>NZ_CP031748.1:0-11506 GCF_003429245.1 Bacillus sp. CR71
CAAGGGGAAAAGTTCCCCTTGTAGGTTCGGACAAAGTCCGAGGTCTTTTATCCATGCTAGGCATGGTTCGGCGTAGCCGACAAGCGTCGCAGACCCCTATCGATTTTGATGCGAAAGCGTCAAAATACGTATAGGGTTACGTTAATTGACATCATTTCGTCGCTTTGCTAGACTGATGGTATCAATTAATCTAGGGAAAGTGGTGGCACTTTATGTTGGGTTCTATCTCATTTAATCAATCCCACCAAAGTTCATTAAGTCATAATAACAGAGAAAATATTCATGGGAATCCTGGTATTGATCCATCCAGGTTACATGAGAATATTTATTTTGTTCAAAAGGATATCCGAAGTGTATACAAGGATATCTTTCAAGAAGCGGTGGACAAATATAACGAGAAACAAAAACGGAATGACCGTAAAATTAATGATTACTATGACAAAATACATAAAGACGATAAGACGCATGAGCAACGAGAATTAGTCGTAGCGATCGGGGAAGGGAAAGATGACTCGAAATATAGGGAAGCCAAAAAGGAAGCGTTAAAACAGTATGCTGAGGCGTTTCAAGAGCGAAATCCTAATCTAGCAGTTTATAACATGGTTTTACATGATGATGAAGCGAATCCGCATTTACATATTAACTATGTACCGAATTTCGAAAGTAGTCGAGGATTAACGAGGCGTGTCGGAATGGATAGAGCTTTGCAGCAACAAGGTGTAGAAGGAACGGGAAGAAAGTTAATTGCACATTGGAGGGAATTAGAAACAGCCTATATTGAGCAATTAGTGAAAGAATACATTCCGAATTTTGAACGCGCTAATGTAGGTTCTCATAAGTACATGAAAGTCCGTCAATACAAGGAATATGCAGAAGCGAAGTCAGCTATTGAAAATCAAGTACAAGAAAAAGAAACAGAATTGCAAATGATTGATTATGATTTAAAAAGTGTTGCAGAAAAAACAAACGAATTATATGTAGTGAAAAAGAGTTTGGAAAGTGATGTCGTTAATACGTACAAAGAATTAGAGGTAGTGAAACAACAAGTAGAGAGCGAAAGTGAAAAGCTGAAGTTAATTGGCCAGCGTCATATAGAGTTAGAAAAAAGAGTAGAACAAATGAAAAAAGAATTAGATAGTGCTAGTGATCAAGTGCCAAATGAACCTGTTAAAATTCCATTTTTACGTAAAGAAGTAGTAGTAGAAGTAGAGGATAAAATGTTTGGAAAAGCTGAAATTAGAAAGAAACAGACAAGAAATTATGTGTTATCACCAGAACAATATCAAGAAGTAACAAAGCAAGTGAATGCAGCCGTCATTATTAAAAAAGATTATGAGCGTTTGAGAGAAACGGATTTTGTGAAAGAGAATGAAAGTTTAAAAGTCCATGCAGAGGGATGGATGAAAGAAAATCGAACGTTGAAACAAGAAAAAGGTCAGTTGCAAAAAGAGGTTGGCATATTAAATAGAGAAATTAGCTCATTAAAAGCTCATATAAAAGGTTTACAGACGAATATAAGAGTTTTGTATGTACAAACGAAAAAAGTTTTTAAAGAGCAATTTCAGGCGTTTAGAGGGATTATTAAAAATGAATTGGATAGTAAGGGAATAGATAATCAATTTGAACGTGAGCATAAAAAAGAAATGAATAGACATCGTGGATTGGACATGGAGCGATAAAATAGTTAGGAAACTTTGTTTTTATCTTTAAGGTTATTAAAAACGTGATAGAATGAAAAAAAGAGCCATGCTGGAACATGACTCTTTTTATAGGGTATTCTACGAAAATACCTAGACTTCATTTATCTGATTATAGATTATCATAATTTGTTTTATAATCAAATAGCAAAAAATAGGTGTTTTTGTTGATTCCCTCAATTTTAGAGGAGGAATTAACAATGAATGAAGAATTGGGACAAGCTTTAAATCAAGCTGATAGAAATGCTAGAAAAAGAGATTTTGAGAAAGATGGAAAACAAAGAGATCAAGCTGAAGAACTAAAAAAATCTCTTTTACAACAGTTAAAAGAATTAACTGGAGAAGACCATTATGTTGGAACTAATAAAGATCCATTTGCTGGAGAACCATTTAATCAAGTAATGCATAGAAATTTAGATTTGTTGAATAGTATTGGTTATTTAACTCAAGCAGAAGAAAGTTTTTTATTTAGAATTCAAGCTTATTTGGAATTTAGAAGTAATGTTATTATTTGTAGAGATGATAAATTTAAAAGGAAACGAAAGAGCGTTGAGGAAGATTTTGAGTTACCAAAAGCAGCAACTGTTTCTGAAATTGCTGAAATGATAGGGAAATCAAGAGAAAAAACTTCTTTGGTTATGAATTCATTAAAGAAAAAAGAAATTTTACTTAATCCAGAAGGTGCTGGACAAATTATTGAAAACGGTCGCACTGTAAGTCCTAGAACATGGGTTGTAAATCCTTACATAATGATTTGTGCACCTCGAAAAAATGAAGTCAAACTTGATAAATTAACGATGAGATTGTTTCAATATTCTTTGAAAAATCTTAAAGATAAAAATGGCAAAAAAGTAAAATTACCAGCTAGATTTTTTTAGACTGTATCAATTTGATATAGTCTTTTTTATATTTATTTTAAAGCGCACTATCTATTTTATTACTTATTTGTATTTTTTTAGGTGTGACGAAAACGTCACAAAAAGGATTAAAAGTGTGACGTTTTCGTCACACCCTGAAAAGTGTATTAAACTCAGTCATATCAAGGGATTTACACGTTTTTTATAGATGCTCTCTATTATCACTATTATTAAAGGCTAAAAGTTCCGTAAGGAACAGGTAGTATTTTTGAGCAAACAACGCTCAAAAATCTCCACCTTCATGAGAAAAAAAGTCGGTTCGTTAATCCTCACCTAAAGGCTATCGCCTTTTCTTTTTTCTCATGTCCTTGCGGAACTTTTTTCGGCTCGTGTGCTTTTCTCGCCAAGCCGACAGACAAAAAGCAATGCAATGGTTCTAGACTTGGACTAGCAAGTATACGAGCCGAACCGCTTAGATCATTCGTCCCAAGATAATTCTTATTCTAAAAATAGATACGTAATACGTGGGGTTTCGTCCCCACACGACGAGCCAGCACTCTAGCCAAAAAGCAAATTTCAAACAAAAAAACCAGAACAAAATCACATTAAGTAAAAAATAACTCGAAAATATCTAATTTTATCAGTTGTTGAATGTCTGAAAAAAATCTAACCAATGATATTGTTGAGATCCTTTGGTAACTTCTTGCTGTGATGACTATCATAGTGACTTGTTCTCCAGCAATCACTATTAGTGGCTAGTTACCATAAGGACTTATTTTTGAAATTTGCTATTTTTTAGAAAATATGTTAATCTAAGAATGACCTATTTTTGTTCGGTTTGAGATTAAGAATAAATTTTGTTTTTCGTCTAAGGTATTTGAGCAAGGGTAGTAACACATGTATGGGTATCCATACTAGGAGGCAACAATTATGGAACAAGGTAAAGTAAAATGGTTTAATGCAGACAAAGGTTTTGGATTCATCGAGCGTGAAGGTGGAGAAGACGTATTCGTACATTTCTCAGCTATCCAAATCGACGGTTTCAAATCTTTAGACGAAGGACAACGTGTAACGTTTGGAGTAGAACAAGGACAACGTGGCGCACAAGCTACTAATGTTCAAATAGCTTAATATTAGCTGATGAAAGACCCTCTTGTAGGGTCTTTTTTTGATTTTTTTTACAATATTCCGAATACAAATTTTTTAATGGGATTTGGGGTGCTTAACTTTTAATGAAAAAGAAGACGTTAGAAATCATAATTTTAGCATTATGGGGTACCGCCACATCGCTATCAAGCTAATAAAACAAAATTCCCCCTAAAATGAAAAAATACGCTATTCTTTCTATAGAATCATAGGAAAGGATGGCGTTTTAGTATGAATTTATCGATTTCTGATGAATTAGAATTGTTTTCTAAAGAATTGCAACGATATATGTCACCTGATGCTTTAGAGCAATTAGCTAAAAATGTAGGATTTGTTAAACGAAAAAGTAAATACCGCGCACAAGATTTAGTGGCTCTATGTATTTGGTTAAGTCAAAATATAGCCCATACTTCATTGGTACAATTATGTAGTCGATTAGAAGCTAACACAGGCATTTCTATGAGTCCAGAAGGACTCAATCAACGTTTTAATTCTCAGGCTGTTCAGTTTTTACAACAACTCTTAGCACATTTACTTCACCAACAATTTTGTTCTTCTAACAAGATTCCAACTTTGTATACAAACTATTTTCGACGTATTCGTGTATTGGATTCTACACATTTTCAGATTCCGGATAAATTCACTTCTATATATCAAGGTTCAGGTGGTAGTGGTCAAAATGCTGGTGTGAAAATTCAACTAGAGTATGATTTACTAAGTGGTCAATTTCTTCATGTTCATGTAGGATCGGGAAGGCACAATGATAAAACGTATGGTTCTACTTGTTTAGCGTCCCTTCAACCGAACGATGTATGTATACGTGATTTAGGATACTTCGACCTAAAAGACTTACATACTATAGAAGAGTGTAATGCTTATTTTATTTCAAGATTAAAGCTCAATACACGTATATATCAAAAGAATAATGAGCCTGAATACTTTCAAAATGGAACAATAAAAAAGCACTCTGAGTACATCCAATTAGATATGGAGCAATTCATTGACCAATTACAGTCAGGTGAAACATATGAAATTCCTGAAATTTATATTGGAATGTATCAAAAACTTCCTGCAAGACTCATTCTGTACAAATTAACTGAAACACAAATGAAACGTAGGCAAAAGGATTTAGCATCTAAAGAACATAAGAAGCAAATTACCTATAAAGAACGTAGTAAGAGGCTTAGTGCAATTAACTTTTACATTACAAATATTCCTTTAGAATATCTACCAAAGGAACAAGTATACAATTTTTACTCCTTACGCTGGCAAATTGAACTTATTTTTAAAACATGGAAATCATTTTTTCGTATTCATCACTGTAATTCTGTAAAATTAGAACGACTAGAATGTCACTTATACGGACAATTAATAAGTATCCTTCTTTGTTCCTCCACCATGTTTCAAATGCGCCAATTACTCCTCATCAAGAAGAAACGAGAATTAAGTGAATATAAAGCAATTTATATCATCAAAGATTATTTTCCACTTATTTATCAATCTTTACAAAAAGACACCCAGGAATTAACAAAGATTCTCTTTCGTCTGTTTAATCTCTTACAGAAAAACGGACGAAAATCCCATAGGTATGAGAAGAAAACAGTCTTTGATATCTTAGGCGTCGTATACAACTTTTCTATGTCTCACAGTCATGTAGCGTAATCCAAAAAACTGAAACCTGATAGGGTTTATTTGGCATGCAAATCTTTAAAGAACTTACATTGGTCTTTAGAAAAACGAAAAAATTTCACGTGAAATTAAACTTATATAAGCTTAGCTTGATGGCGATGGGGTACCGCCAACAAAACGCGAATTTTGTACGCTAAGCAAAAAAAAACAATAAGCTGTCCAAGTGGACAGCTTATTTACATAATTATCGATATCGGAAGTTATTATTTAGAAAATTCCCTTTGCTTTTTTGTGGTTTATATATCGTATCGGAATACGAATCTAAACATTCCTTTGTAGCACGGACATACAATTTTTCTAAAACATCATCAGAAGCATAAATATTCATCCACTCTATACCGTTGGAAGCCGACAAACAAAGTGCAATTTTACCTTGCTTAGCCATATCCTTAGAATATCTAACGGCTGCAATACTTTCCCCTGTATTAGGATTATCTAAAATATCAGGATCATAACAGTAAGAAAGAATATCTAGATTTTCAAATTGTTCTAATTCCATCACAATTACAATAGAACCTCTTCCCCATCCCGTCACATTCCATAATTGTTCGTATCCCTTTATAGATTCTTGATTCAAATCAACTTTGTATTTGTTACGAGTAGAAATGAGTATATGAGAACATTGTTGTAATAACTCCGAATTCTTTTGGATCCCATAAACATAGCAATCCGTAGCAAATAAAAGTAATGGTCGCAAAATTAGATCATGTGCTGGTAAACTAGAATGTTCATTATAATCTCTAAAATGACCTGGTATTAAATTTACGGAAAAGTGATTCAAATAAGATGTATCCTTTCTGTTGAGAACTATAAGCTCATTATATCACTTTATAAGGCTGTATATCAGATTCATGCGCGGTTAACATAACGTCCTATTATCGGTAGCAACAGTAAAGAAAGAACCCTTATTTTTATAGGGTTCTTTCTTATTTTCTAGTAAAATCGATATGCATGATTTTATACATCGTTGATATAGAGAGGATTCTAGGGATCCCCGCTATTCTTTTTTTGCATAAAATTTTGTATATAGAAAAAAGATTTTGATGTTATTATCGAGAAGTAGTACATATCGGTATTAAAATCGGAATGTATTTCGGAAATTAAATTGTTTTTAAAATCGGTTTTCATATCGGTTGCAAGTACATTCCGATTTTGATTGGAATGTTGATTTAATCGTGTTTTTTAAGTAAAAAACGTATTCCGTTTTTGGGGGAGGAATAAAAATTGGAACTAAAATCGGAAATGCACACACCGAAAATTGTTGCGGATCTTTTAGGGATCACACCCGATTTGTTAAAGGTATGGTCAAACGAATTTAACATACAAACGGAGCGTAGTCAGGGAGGGCATCGCAGATATTCGAAGGAAAATATAGAAGAATTAAAAGCAATAAAAGAAAAAATACAGACTCAAAAATGGTCTTACGATCAAGTTCGGTCATGGCGAAACGGAGAACTTGATTCGTTTGTTTCAAAAGAAGAAAAATCAGAATTAGAAAAGAAATTGAATGAAGTATTAGAAAATCAACAGTTACAAAATCAATTTAATCAAGTACTCGTTCAAAAATTGCAAGAAATTACGAATGAATTGGTTACGACAAAAGAACATTTAGCGAATACGGAGAAAAAGTTAACTGAAGTAGAAGGTAAAAACAGTGAATTAGAAGTTTTTATAGAGAAGAAGCTAGAGAAACGAGATCAGTTATTGCTTGAAAACATTAGAGATATGCAGGCACAAAATCAGAAACAAAAACGGAAAGGTTTTTTCGGTTTGTTTAAAAAGTAAATTTGGCTTGTATTTTATGTAGGGTTCTAATGTCGGAAAAAGGCGAATAAGAATATAGCATACATACAATAAGGGAATGCAGTATAGATCAGTCTACAAGCATTCCCTTGCTATTGATATGTTATGTGTTTAGTAAAGTATTATTTATATATAGGACCATAAATAAATATTAATAGGGTTATTAAAGCTTCAATTAAAGATATTATAAAAATTATTTTATAATTTACTTTTACGTTTTTATAACTTAATTTTTGACCAATATAATTAAGCAATAAAAATATAAAAAAAAGTGGAAGTGTAGATAATAAAATATTTAACATAATAAAACCTCCTTTTTTGTAAAATCTTGACTTTTCTGAAAACAGATGTAACATAGTGTTTGAGAGTGGAAAATATTTCAATAAAAGGGGGATTTTTGTGTCTTTGTTTAAACGTGTTGTAAAATTGTTATTTGTTTTTGGTTTAATTTTTTCAGGAATTGCTGGTTTTAATACGTCTAAGGTGTCTGCAGATTCTAAAGAGGTTAATTATCAAGTTTTAACTTCAGAACAGTTAAAAGAAATTAATGAGAAATTAGAAGAGATGAAGAATGATATTAATTTACAACTTTCTGAAGGTAAAGAAGATGTTTTTTCTAGTAGAAAAGTATCTTTTTCCGATGAGCCTTTAATTATGGCTTTTAATAGTGTTGATAATTTTAATGGTAATGGTTTTGCACTTGCGGCACAACAAAAGAAAAATTTCTCTGGTTATGTGGCTAATACATTTCCGGGAGCTGGTTTTAAACATACTGTTTCTGGATGGTTTTTATATGGTTCAGGTAAAGTAGGTAACTATGATTATGATCCAGATTTAACAGGTCCATTGTATTCTAAGAGCAATTCTACTAAAGCAAATAGACTTGATGACAGTGTAGTTCGTATTACTAGTAGTGGAACATTTAAAGCATTAAAGTATGCACCAGTTGAGTATACTACTAAGGTTGTTATTGAATTGTATGGTAGTGGAACGTATAGAGTTGTTACAGCTAAAATTAATTAATTTTATTTAACTTTAAAAGCTGATTTTATTATAAAATCAGCTTTTAATCTTTAATTTAAATTTTTGATCCATTGTTGTAACATTTCTTCATTCATTTCTCCGGCATGTTTTTTTATGATTTTTCCTTTTGAGTTTATTAGGAATGTTGCTGGTAATGTTGTTACGTTATAAGTATTTCCTACTTGTCCATCAGTATCTATAACAACAGGAAATGATAGATTCTTTTCTTTTATGAAATTTTTAACCGCTATATTTGATTCTTGAGAATTAATAGATATTATTTCAATACCATTATTTTTATTTTTTTGATAAAAACTTTCAAATGCTGGCATTTCTCTTTGACATGGTTCGCACCATGTTCCCCAAAAATTAAGTATTACCCCTTTCTTCTTTATTTTGTTTAATTCTATTTTTTCATTGTTAATTGAATTTAAAACAAAATTAGGTGATAAATCACCTTCTGAAACATTGTTGTTTTCTTTCTTTATTGCCCCTATATATATAGCATAAGCGACAGTTGAAAATAGTATTATTAAAGTTAAGGTTCTTATTATAAATCTTTTTTTATTTTTCATTTTTTCCCCTCCTATACTTTGAATTATACTAGAATTAAAAATGTTTATATGATTGTTATTTTATTTAGTATTAAAATTTTTATATAAAGGGGATTAGTTTTATGGATAATGTTACCTGGTGGTTAGCTTTAAGTGCTGGATTTTTATCTTTTATTTCACCGTGTTGTTTGCCTTTATATCCTTCTTTTATTTCTTATATTACAGGTATATCAATAAAAGATTTAAATGATAAAAATTCTATTTCTAAAAATAAACAAATATTTTTCCATGCTAGTTTATTTTTATTAGGTTTTTCTTGTATTTTTTATGTACTTGGATTTTCAGCAAGTTGGATTGGTAAAGTTTTTATTGATTATAAAGATTTAATTAGAATGTTAGGTGCTATATTTATTGGTTTTATGGGGTTGTTTTTATTAGGGGTTGTAAAACCTACATTTTTATTACAAGAACATCGTTTTGGTTTTAAAAATAGAGGTGTAAGTGCATTAAATTCCTTTTTGGTAGGAGTTATTTTTTCAGCAGGTTGGACTCCTTGTATTGGACCTATATTTGGTTCTATTATGTATGCAAGTGTTATGGATCCTACTAAAACATTTGTTAATGTGACCGCATATTCTTTAGGTTTTTCAATTCCTTTTTTATTAATGGCCTTTTTCATTGGTAAAACTAGATTTATTACTAAACATTCCGCAATTTTTATGAAAATTGGTGGTGTTTTGATGGTTATAATAGCTGTACTTTTATATACAAATAAAATGACTTATATAAGTATGTTATTTTCTGATTTGTTTAATTTACCTTACTTTTAATGTAGTAGGAAATAAAGAAGTAACTTCATAATATGAAGTTACTTCTTTATTATTTTATTTTTTCTGAAGATTTTAATTTATTTTTATGTTAGAATAAATAATTGTTAGAAATATTTTGAAGGGATGGGTATATATGAGAAAGTTTATTGCTGGTTTATTCGTTGCTGCAACCGCTTTATCAGCTCCGTTAGTGGGGTTTAGTGAAGCTTCTGCAGCAAGTGCATCAAATGCAGTTTTACAATCTAGTCAAACATCTTCATCAACTTCTAGGATTACTGTAAATGGTTCTATGAAACTAGTTGTTCAAAATTGGGGAACAAAAGATATAGGATATACTATTTTTAAAAGTGGATCTGCTTATGCGACTGGTAATCTAAAAGGTGGAAAAAATTATAATAGCACTATGTCTTTGCCAAAAGGTGATTATTCGGTGAGATTATATTGTGGTGGTCCTTCTGGTGGTTCAACTGGTTGTTCTGGTATGGTTTCTATTGCTAATAATTAAAAAAAGCCCTTTAAAGGGCTTTTTTTAATTATTAGCAATTTCTGTTTTTAGATTTTGAAATTATCGAGCATATTGTTTTTTTTTCTTTTTTACTGATACTAATATATTTCAGTATGATTTATGGTGTAGGGGTATGTGTAGCAATGGAACCAAATCAGGCAATAAGTATTAGCGGACATTCATTTTAAGGATTATTTCGTATGTTATATAAATTGAGGATATCAAAGGATTTCTTGAGAAGTTAATGTTTAAGAGGAAATGAATGTAAACAAATATTCAAAAGTTTACTTTAGAAATTAAAAAAGTATGAATTCTATTAAAGGAATTCGTACTAACAACATAATTTTATCATAATAAAATCTAATTTTTAGGATTTTATAATAATTGGAATGTTAATTTGGTATAATAATTATGTACATGTAAAATGGTGTACAAGTTAATATTTCCTTGTTTCAAAAAGACCAATTCTTCACACCAGAATTGGTCTTTTTATATTTAATCAATTAGAAAGAGAATTTTATACTTTTATAAAATTCTCTTTCTCTAAAGCTCTATATCATATCTTCTATGTTTTAATGATTTGAAAGTAAACAAAAAAGTACGAAGTCTTTTAAAAGACTTCGCACCAATAATAGATTAAAATACAGTTCATCGGAAACTGAAAGGGAATTTCATTTATATTATTATAACTTATCCATCCCCATTTTTGGTAATTAATCAGAAAATATGCAAAATTTCATATTTCATTCCTACTAAAAGTGATGAAATTACGTTTAATTTTGAATTTTCTTTTTATTTTTATTTATGGTAAACTAGCTTATGTAAGACCGAATTCCTTAAGCGCCTAGATATATTTCTATTCATTATACGCAAAAAAACCAATTCTCGTGTAATAGAATTGGTTTTTTTTGTATGCAATTCAGTCAATACAGCAACTTGAACCCACATTTTCAAATGTAGTCTTATTAATTTTATCATAAATTTAAATAAATAAACGTAAAAGAGTTCTTTATATAAAATATATAAAGAACTCTTTTAAAGGATACAACCCTTTTAGGTAGATTAAGTGATGGATATGTATTATATCATAGATACTCATCATTTTATAGAATGGGAGAAGAAAGATAAACAGTAAGAGTCAATGGTAAGCGGACTGGAATGGATCAGCGGTGTATGCTGATCCATGAAAGGAGCATTAAGGAATTGACACGTGCAGCCGATTTATCACCCTCTTGGCATTTCCTCAAAACGAACCGTTTTGGGGATGCCAACCGGCGAGGGAGCCCCTCAAGGATTGAGGGGTTGGGGAGTTCGATTGATGGGGTCAAGGGGAAAAGTTCCCCTTGTAGGTTCGGACAAAGTCCGAGGTCTTTTATCCATGCTAGGCATGGTTCGGCGTAGC
>NZ_CP031748.1:13081-28215 GCF_003429245.1 Bacillus sp. CR71
ATAGGTTCGAGGTGGAAGCATGGTGACATGTGGAGCTGACGAATACTAATAGATCGAGGACTTAACCATATAATATGTAGCAATGTTATCTAGTTTTGAAGGAATATGCCTTCATAGTTTGGTGATGATGGCAGAGAGGTCACACCCGTTCCCATACCGAACACGGAAGTTAAGCTCTCTAGCGCCGATGGTAGTTGGGACCTTGTCCCTGTGAGAGTAGGACGTCGCCAAGCAACTAAAAACACAAGTCTTTTGACTTGTGTTTTTTTATTTCCCATGAAATAGGTTAGGTTCTGTTAGTAAAAATGATGAAATATAGTAAGGGATTTTTTGAGCAGAAATATTAAGAAATTGATAAATAAATGGATAATCTTCAGAGCCATAGCTTCCAAGTAAGTCATACCACCAATCTGTTTCATACCTAGAAATCATGCTTAAATTATAGAGCAATAAATAATGAACAAGGAGTTCAGGTAATACTGGCTTAGGATTTCTAGGATCAGTCGTAAGTGGTAAATAATAAGTATTAGTAAGATGTTCATAGTATAAAGGAGTACTGTACATAGGATTCCATGATTGAATGGGCGCCGTAAAAAGTAAATTCGATTCATTAGTTTTCTCAGGTACGTATCGCATTGATAAATGCTTACAAGATGTTTCAATGTAGCGAGAAAATCTCTCTTTAGTCATATGTAATCGATCTAGTAGGTTGACTGAAAAGGAGAGCTCATTTTTAATTGTTGAATCGATTTTATATAAAGTTGATCCTTTTTGACTATAGCGAAACAAATTTTGTAATTCTGGAATATTTCCCATTAGTTCTAGCATGTTAAATTTTTCTGCTTCTAAGTGTTTCATGTGAAACAGTTGTTCTGCAACATGAGTAAACAATCCGTTTTTTTGTATCTTCACCTCATCTTCTAAAAATTGATACCCTTGTTTTTTTCGTTTGCGAGTTGTAACGCCATGAGCTAAAACAGTAGTGGATTCAGGATAGTTAGGATCAATGGTTAGTAGACATGCTTTAAAAAGTTGACTAATTCCATAAAATAACAACATTGGTTGAATAGAAAATGGAGCTTTCTTATATAATTCATAATAATTTTTCCCGTGTTCTAGGTAATAAATAAAGGGATAACAATTTTCAAAACTTTTTTTTTCGGCATCCTGAATAGAGGATTTTTCATAACAACGGGCAAGATAACGTTGTACATTTTGAGATGAAAAAAAGAAACTTAACTGCTGCCAAGTATAAGATGTTTGATGCATATATTACGCTCCTTTTATTGTCTAAAAATTCTAACATATATATACGTCCTTGACAGTATTTTAACCAATTGATAAGCTACTAATAATAATTTCTGGTATCATAGGGGGAACAATTATGTGGGAATCTAAATTTGTTAAAGAAGGTTTGACTTTTGATGATGTATTACTTGTACCAGCTAGGTCAGATATATTACCAAGAGAAGTAAGTGTTAAAACAGTTTTATCTGAAAGCTTACAGCTAAACATCCCGTTAATTAGTGCAGGAATGGATACAGTAACAGAAGCTGACATGGCTATTGCAATGGCTCGCCAAGGTGGTTTAGGAATTATTCATAAGAATATGTCTATTGAGCAACAAGCAGAGCAAGTTGATAAAGTAAAGCGCTCTGAAAGCGGCGTTATTTCAGATCCTTTCTTCTTAACTCCAGAACATCAAGTATATGATGCAGAACATCTTATGGGAAAATATCGTATCTCAGGTGTACCGGTTGTAAATAATTTAGATGAGCGAAAATTAGTTGGTATTATTACAAACCGTGATATGCGTTTCATCCAAGACTACTCAATCAAAATTTCTGACGTAATGACAAAAGAACAGTTAATTACAGCTCCAGTTGGTACTACACTGGAAGAAGCTGAAAAGATCCTACAAAAGTATAAAATTGAAAAACTCCCTCTTGTTGATAATAACGGTGTATTACAAGGGCTTATTACAATAAAAGATATTGAAAAAGTAATTGAATTTCCAAACTCTGCTAAGGATAAGCAAGGACGCTTATTAGTTGGAGCAGCAGTTGGTGTAACAGCTGATGCTATGCTTCGTATAGATGCATTAGTAAAAGCTAGTGTAGATGCAATTGTACTTGATACAGCCCATGGGCATTCTAAAGGTGTTATTGATAAGGTAAAAGAAGTTCGTGCTAAATATCCATCATTAAATATCATCGCTGGAAATGTTGCTACAGCTGAAGCAACGAAAGCATTAATTGAAGCTGGTGCAAACGTAGTTAAAGTTGGTATTGGACCAGGTTCTATTTGTACAACACGCGTTGTAGCTGGTGTTGGTGTACCACAATTAACAGCAGTTTATGATTGTGCAACCGAAGCTCGTAAACACGGTATTCCAGTTATCGCTGATGGCGGTGTTAAGTACTCTGGTGATATGGTGAAAGCTTTAGCAGCAGGAGCACATGTTGTTATGCTAGGTAGTATGTTTGCTGGTGTTGCCGAAAGTCCTGGAGAAACTGAAATTTACCAAGGTCGTCAATTTAAAGTGTATCGTGGTATGGGTTCTGTCGGTGCGATGGAAAAAGGAAGTAAAGATCGTTACTTCCAAGAAGGAAATAAAAAACTTGTCCCAGAAGGTATCGAAGGACGAGTGCCATATAAAGGACCTTTAGCAGATACAGTTCACCAATTAGTTGGTGGCTTACGTGCGGGTATGGGATATTGCGGGGCACAGGATTTAGAATTCTTACGCGAGAATGCACAATTCATTCGTATGTCAGGTGCTGGCTTACGTGAAAGCCATCCTCATCACGTACAAATTACAAAAGAGGCTCCAAACTACTCATTATAATGTCTTATATACAAATAGACAGAGATTTGATATCTCTGTCTATTTTTTTTTGATTATGTTAGAATAACGGTTATGTGAGTACATAGATATTGGGGGTAACAAAAGTGAAAGGTATGTTTTGCAAAAGATTCATTGCTTTGGTAACAGTGATTACACTAGCTTGTAGCATTTTTATGCCATATAGCAATGCATCAGCTGAAACAGGAGCCGCTTTAAACATTGAAGCAGGTGCGGCAATTTTAGTAGAAGCGAATTCTGGGAAAATTGTATATCAAAAGAATGCAGATGAATTATTATCCATTGCTAGTATGACAAAGATGATGAGTGAATATTTAGTTCATGAAGCAGTGGATAAAGGAAAACTTAAGTGGGACCAGAAAATTAAGGTTTCTGAATATGCATATAAGGTTTCACAAGATGCTTCATTATCAAATGTTGCGTTAGAAAATGGTGGCTCTTATACAGTAAAAGAGTTATATGAGGCAATGGCAATCTTTTCTGCAAATGGTGCAACAATTGCATTAGCAGAAGCAATTGCAGGTAAAGAAGTAGATTTCGTAAAAATGATGAATGATAAATCGAAAGAACTAGGATTGAAAAATTATAAATTTGTCAATTCTACAGGTTTAACGAATAAAGATTTAAAGGGAATGCATCCTGAAGGAACAACAGCGGATGAAGAAAATAAAATGTCTGCAAAGGATGTTGCAACTTTAGCACAACATTTAATTAAAGATTATCCAAAAGTGTTAGATACAGCAAAAATTCCTAAAAAAGAATTCCGTCCAGAAAAAGAGAAGTTTGCAATGTCAAACTGGAACTGGATGTTAAAGGGCTTAGTTAAAGAATATGATGGCGTAGATGGTCTGAAAACAGGCTCAACTCCAGAAGCAGGAGATTGCTTCACTGGTACGGTTGAAAGAAACGGTATGCGTTTTATTTCTGTAGTTATTAAAACAAGTTCTCATACAGCACGTTTTGATGAAACAAAGAAGCTATATGATTATGGATTTGCTAACTTTGAAGTGAAACAAATGTATAAAAAAGGTTCTTCAGTAAAAGGACAAGAAACAGTAAGAGTAGAAAATGCGAAAGATAAAGATGTAGCAGTTCAAACGAAACAAGCTATTTCACTTCCAGTGCCAAAAGGAAGTAAAGATGTTTATAAAACAGAATTAAAAGAATCAAGTAAGGGACAAGAAGCACCTATTAAAAAGGGAGCTGCGCTTGGTCAAATGGTAATTACGCCAAAAGATACAAACGACCCTGGATTTTTAACTGGTAAGTCGTTGCAAGTGGATCTTGTAACAACATCTGAAGTAGAAGAAGCAAACTGGTTTACTCGTGCTATGCGCGGAATTGGTTCATTCTTTAGTGGTATGTGGAATAGTGCTGTTGATACAGTAAAAGGTTGGTTTTAAAAGCTCCTCATGGTAGGGGCTTTTTTTTTATTCCTATTTTTCATACCGACTTTATGAAAAAGTAGTAGACAAGCATCTGATAGTTAGTGGTAGAATGTAAGAGTATTCTTAATTTTCGCCTTTAACGGGGGAAAGCAATTCACCTAGGGGGGTTTTTGTACATGACAAATGTAACAGGGACAGAGCGTGTAAAACGTGGAATGGCAGAAATGCAAAAAGGCGGCGTTATTATGGACGTAATTAACGCTGAACAAGCAAAAATTGCAGAAGAGGCAGGCGCAGTTGCCGTTATGGCATTAGAGCGTGTACCAGCAGACATTCGTGCAGCAGGTGGCGTTTCTCGTATGGCAGACCCAACAATCGTTGAAGAAGTTATGGGTGCAGTGTCAATTCCGGTTATGGCAAAATGCCGTATCGGTCACCTTGTAGAAGCACGTGTATTAGAATCATTAGGGGTAGACTATATCGATGAGAGTGAAGTATTAACTCCTGCTGATGAAGTATACCATTTAAATAAACGTGATTACACAGTTCCATTTGTATGTGGTTGCCGTGATATCGGAGAAGCTGCACGTCGTATTGCAGAAGGTGCATCTATGCTTCGTACAAAAGGTGAACCAGGAACAGGAAACATTGTAGAGGCAGTGCGTCATATGCGCCAAGTCAATGCAGAAATCCGTCAAGTTGCGAGTCTACGTGAAGATGAGTTAATGACATATGCAAAAAATACTGGTGCTCCTTACGAAGTATTACTTGAAATTAAACGTCTTGGTCGCTTACCAGTTGTAAACTTTGCGGCAGGTGGTGTAGCAACACCAGCAGATGCTGCATTAATGATGCAACTTGGTGCTGATGGGGTATTTGTTGGATCTGGTATCTTCAAATCAGAAAACCCAGAGAGATTTGCACGTGCAATCGTTGAAGCAACGACTCATTATGAAGATTACGAACTAATTGCAAGCCTTTCTAAAGGGTTAGGTAATGCAATGAAAGGTATCGAAATTTCAACGTTATTACCAGAACAACGCATGCAAGAGCGTGGATGGTAATTAAAGGAGAACTTTAAAATGGTGAAAATCGGTGTACTAGGTCTTCAAGGTGCAGTTCGTGAACATGTAAAATCAGTTGAAGCAAGTGGTGCCGAAGCTGTTGTTGTAAAGCGTATAGAGCAACTTGAAGAGATTGATGGTCTTATTTTACCAGGCGGTGAAAGTACAACAATGCGCCGTCTTATTGATAAGTATGCTTTCATGGAACCACTTCGCACATTTGCAAAGTCTGGTAAACCAATGTTTGGTACATGTGCAGGGATGATTCTTCTTGCGAAAACACTTATTGGCTATGAAGAAGCACATATTGGTGCTATGGATATTACAGTTGAGCGCAATGCGTTCGGACGCCAAAAGGATAGTTTTGAAGCTGCGCTTTCAATTGAAGGCGTGGGTGAAGACTTCGTTGGTGTATTTATCCGTGCGCCGTATGTTGTAGAAGTAGCTGATAATGTTGAAGTGCTTTCTAAGCATGGTGACCGAATGGTAGCGGTAAGACAAGATCAGTTTTTAGCTGCTTCATTCCATCCGGAATTAACAGATGATCATCGTGTCACAGCATACTTTGTTGAAATGGTAAAAGAAGCGAAAATGAAAAAAGTTGTATAAGTAACTTGCAACTTGTATAAGATTATAGTAAATTGATGGTAACAATTTTATAAAATAAGCGTGTTGATAGGAAATAGTAACAAATGTTGTTTCTTATAGAGAGTCGATGGTTGGTGGAAATCGATAGAAACAGTTTGTGAATCCATCCTGGAATGGAATGTGGAACATCTTTTGGATTAGTAAGCATTCCCGGTGAAGAGCCGTTATTTCTACTTGAGAGGAAAGCGGTAATGCTTTCAACTAGGGTGGCAACGCGGGTTAACTCCCGTCCCTTTATATAGGGACGGGAGTTTTTTGTGTTTTATAAAATAAAAGGAGGAGTATATAATGCTTGATATTAAATTTTTACGTACAAACTTTGAAGAAGTAAAAGCGAAATTACAGCATAGAGGTGAAGATCTAACTGATTTCGGACGTTTTGAAGAACTTGATACGAGAAGAAGAGAACTACTTGTTCAGACAGAAGAATTAAAAAGTAAACGTAATGAAGTGTCTCAACAAATCTCTGTATTAAAGCGCGAAAAGAAAGATGCAGAAGCTCTAATTTTAGAAATGCGTGAGGTTGGAGAAAAAGTAAAGGATTTTGATAACGAACTTCGCACAGTTGAAGAAGACTTAGAAAGATTAATGTTATCTATTCCAAATATCCCTCATGAGTCTGCTCCAGTCGGTGAAACAGAGGATGATAATGTAGTAGCGCGTACTTGGGGAGAAGTGAAAGAATTTACTTTTGAACCAAAACCACATTGGGATCTTGCTACTGATTTAGGAATTTTAGATTTTGAACGCGCTGGGAAAGTAACAGGAAGCCGCTTCGTATTTTACAAAGGTGCTGGTGCAAGATTAGAGCGTGCTTTAATTAGCTTTATGCTTGATCTTCATACTGATGAGCATGGATATGAAGAAGTATTACCTCCATATATGGTAAACCGTGCAAGTATGACAGGAACAGGACAACTTCCAAAGTTTGAAGAAGATGCATTCCGTATTGAAAGTGAAGATTATTTCTTAATTCCAACAGCTGAAGTACCTGTAACGAATATGCATCGGGATGAGATTTTAAATAAAGAGCAATTGCCTATAAGATATGCTGCATTTAGCTCTTGCTTCCGCTCTGAAGCAGGTTCAGCTGGTCGCGATACACGCGGTTTAATTCGCCAGCATCAGTTCAATAAAGTAGAGCTTGTGAAGTTCGTAAAACCAGAAGATTCTTATGAAGAGTTAGAAAAATTAACAAATGATGCAGAACGCGTGTTACAATTATTAGAGTTGCCATATCGCGTTATGAGCATGTGCACAGGCGATTTAGGATTTACAGCAGCGAAGAAATACGATATTGAAGTATGGATTCCAAGCTATGGCACATATCGTGAAATTTCTTCTTGTAGTAATTTTGAAGCTTTCCAAGCGAGACGTGCAAATATCCGTTTCCGCCGTGAGCCAAATGGAAAACCAGAACATGTCCATACATTAAATGGATCTGGTCTTGCAATTGGACGTACGGTTGCAGCTATTTTAGAAAACTACCAACAAGAAGATGGTACAATTATAATTCCAGAAGTTCTTCGCCCTTATATGGGAGGAAAAACAGTTATTAAGTAAATTTAAACATTCATCGGTATGAGTGATTGGTAATTATGAGCGTTGTCAGTACTGTAATGTAGGAAGGGGAAAGTAAAATTTTCCTTTCCTCATAATTTATTTTAGTAGGGTTGACTAACTGTTTTTCTTTTGATATTATATTTGATGTCAATATGGAGGTATACCCAAGTCTGGCTGAAGGGATCGGTCTTGAAAACCGACAGGCGGCGAGAGTCGCGCGGGGGTTCGAATCCCTCTACCTCCTCCAGATATAATTGACAACAGCGCATATAAGTGGAGATTGGAGAACTCGTTACCAACACGTAACGAGTTTTTATTTTAAAACCAATCATAAAGTATGGTGTAAGGTAATTTTGTCCTTATTACACACTCATATTCCGATGATTATCTTCATAGATATGAAAGGAGTCAACATGGATCTTATTATACAAACGTTTCCTTTAGATGGAAAAACTTTATATTATGTACAATGTCCTGTCTGTAAGAACAATAGAATTTTAAACAGTGGTGCAAATGTGTCACGCATTATAAGCGATGATACATTCCGTAAACTTTGTGGTTGCACTTGTGATGTAAAGCAAGCTGAGACAAAAGTAGAGGCACCAAAAAAGGTTGAAAAACCAGCTGTAAAGAAAGAGGCAGCTCCAAAACGTACAGGTAAAGTATTAACGGCAGTAATTAACGGGAAAGAAATGACTGTTAAAGAGATTGCTGAAGCATACGATATTAGTACAAGTACTGTTCGTCAGCGTATTAACGCAGGAAAACCTGAGAGTGAAATTATTGCTCCAACAAAGAAGAAGTAATTTAATAGGAAAACCCGTGCATATGCACGGGTTTTTTATTTTACAAGTTTACGTGTTTGTTTTAAAAAATGGCCAATTTTTTTAATGATTGGTTCGATTGAATCACCATCTTTTAAAATATCGTACTCATTAATATTTAAGCGTAATACAGGACATGAATTAAAGTTGTTAATCCAGTTTTCATAACGTCCATGCATTTCTTTCCAGTACTCAATTGGTGTTTGCTGTTCCATTGGGCGCCCACGTTCTTGAATGCGATCGACAATATCATCGAAAGAACCTTCTAAGTAAATTAATAAGTCTGGATGAGGGAAGTAAGGAGTCATGACCATAGCGTCAAATAAACCTTTGTATGTTTCATAATCAGTTTCCGTCATTGTACCTTTTTCATGATGCATCTTTGCGAAAATTCCAGTGTCTTCGTAAATGGAACGATCTTGAACAAAACCGCCACCATATTCAAAAATTCTTTTTTGTTCCTTAAATCGTTCTGCTAAAAAGTACACTTGTAGGTGGAAGCTCCAGCGAGTGAAGTCCGCATAGAATTTGTCCAAATATGGATTGGAATCTACTTTTTCAAATGATGTGCGATAACCTAAAGCATTAGCTAATGCAGTTGTCATAGTTGATTTACCCACACCTACCGTTCCGGCGATAGTGATTACTGCATCATTGGGTATATCATATTTTTGCCTTAAATTCATTATTATTTCGACTCCTTTAAGAGAGTATTTTGAAGGGCAGATAGGATGACGTTTAAATCATCAGGATTTTTTACAAAATCCATATCGTCTCCATTAAATTTCAATACTGGTATCTCCGGATGATCTTTTCTAAAAGTATCCATTGCTGTTTCATAATCTTTTGTGAGCTGTAGTAAGTAATTTGGATCCATGTTTTTTTCAAATTCTCTTCCGCGCAAGGCGATTCGTTTTTGCAATGTTTCTAGGCTAGCTGTTAAATAAACAATGACATTTGGCACAGGCATATCTTGTGTAAGGATACGATAAATTTGCATGTACTTGTCATATTGAGAGTCTTTTAATGTGCGGGATGCAAAAATTAAATTTTTAAAGATATGGTAATCTGCTACTACTGGTTTCCTTTGATTCAAATACTTTATGTTAATATCTTCTAATTGTTTGTATCTATTACAAAGAAAGAACATCTCTGTTTGAAAACTCCATTCGTCGATGTCTTCATAAAACTTTCCTAAAAAGGGATTTTCATCAACAATCTCTTTTAGTAAGTGGAGTTGCATGTGAGTTGAAATTTCCTTCGCAAGTGAAGTTTTTCCAACACCAATTGGTCCTTCAACCGTGATAAATGGTACTCCGGTCACGCTGTTTCCTCCTTTCAATCAGTGATTTACCGTGACTACTAAAAACACAAAACAGAATTATTGTAGCACAAGAGGGAAGCGAGTGGGTTAATTTGATATAAAAAGTTAGAAAATAGATATATGTATTAATTAAATTTTATTTTGGATGACGATGTTATATTTGCTTTCAATGTAGTTTCCATTATTTTTAAAGCATGTATATTATCTTGGTCGTTGTTAGAGGCGATACAATCCTGTGGTACATACAATTTATAATTTCTCATATGAGCATCATTAGCTGTAAATAGGATGCATATATTCCCGGCAACTCCTGTTAATATTAGATTTTCTATTTTTAAATAACCTAGTAATGAATTTAAAGGTGTTTCATAAAAAGCGGAATAATGTGGTTTAATAAAAATGTAATCATCAGAACTTGGAGCAATCTTATGAATTATATTTTCACTATATTTATTTGTACAATGAGTAATAAGTTGGTCGATATCAGATCTCCAAAGTTGATAATGGTCATTAACGTAAATTATAGGATAGCCGAAGGATTTCATTTTTTTCTTTAATTGTAAAATAGGGTTTGTTATAGTTTCGCATTTTTGAGCTAGAATGGGTCCGTGGGAAAATTGAAAATCATTAATCATATCGATAATGAGCAAGGCGGTATTTTTCATATGTAATCCCTCTCTTTTTCTTTTAGGGTGGATTGAATTTGTAAAAGTTATCCCCTGTGCAGTAAATGGAAATAAGTGTACTTTATTTGTAATGAAAGGACTATGTTATGGAACAAGATCGAGATATTTATTTTATGCAATTAGCGATAGAAGAAGCTAAAAAGGCGGAGGAAATACAGGAAGTACCAATTGGAGCAGTTATAGTGTTAGATGGTGAGGTAATTAGTGTTGCTCATAATTTAAGGGAAACTGAGCAAAGATCAATAGCTCATGCTGAGTTGCTAGCGATAGATGAGGCGTGTAAAAAATTAGGGACATGGCGTTTAGAAGATGCAACATTGTATGTAACATTAGAACCTTGTCCAATGTGTGCGGGTGGAATTGTTTTATCGCGAGTGAAGCGAGTTGTATATGGTGCAAGTGATCCGAAGGGCGGATGTGCAGGGACATTGATGAATCTTTTAACGGATGAACGATTCAATCATCAATGTGAAGTAGTAACTGGTGTACTTGAGGAAGAATGCGGTACGTTGTTAACAAACTTTTTTAGAGAGCTTCGTAAAAAAAGAAAAGCGATAAAAAAATTAGAGAAAAGCAATGGGAACTAACGTATTTGCATTTTATAAAGAAACAAGTTATACTGATAATGCCTTTAATGAAGGCAACCGAATATTGGTTTTAACTTTGCCGTGCTAAGCGGGGAGGTAGCGGTGCCCTATACTCGCAATCCGCTCTAGCGAGGCCGAATCCCCTCTCGAGGTTATGTTGCTGTAAGGTCTGCCTTAAGTAAGTGGTGTTGACGTTTGGGTCCTGCGCAACGGGACCCCGTGAACCTTGTCAGGTCCGGAAGGAAGCAGCAATAAGCGGGTCTTCTCGTGTGCCGCAGGAGTGCCTGAACCGAGCTAACTGCTTGAGTAACGCTTATGGTACGTAATCGACGGAGGGTGCACGGCAGTTATATATGTATACAAAACTCACCTTAATACAAAGGTGAGTTTTTTGTATAGAAAATAACTTTTGGAATCTATAAACAGAATGGGTTATAATAAATGAGATAATAACCTTTGAGGGAGGCCGTATTTTCGTGTCATACCAAGCGTTATACCGAACATGGAGACCGCAAAAGTTCGAAGATGTAGTCGGTCAAAAGCACGTGACAAAAACGTTGCAAAATGCCCTTCTTCAAGAGAAAGTTTCACATGCTTATTTATTTTCTGGTCCGAGGGGAACAGGAAAAACGACAATTGCAAAAGTATTTGCAAAAGCAATTAACTGTGAACATGCTCCGGTAGCTGAACCTTGTAATGAATGTCCTTCTTGTTTAGGAATTACACAAGGATCCATTTCAGATGTATTAGAAATTGATGCGGCTTCAAATAACGGTGTAGATGAAATTCGAGATATTAGAGATAAAGTAAAATATGCTCCAAGTGCTGTAGAATATAAAGTATACATTATTGATGAAGTTCACATGCTTTCTATGGGTGCATTCAATGCGCTTTTAAAAACCTTAGAAGAGCCGCCAGGACATGTTATCTTTATTTTGGCGACAACAGAACCTCATAAGATCCCGCCTACAATTATTTCGCGTTGTCAGCGTTTTGAATTCCGAAAAATATCAGTGAATGATATTGTTGAGAGATTATCAACAGTCGTGACGAATGAAGGTACGCAAGTGGAAGATGAAGCATTACAAATTGTTGCACGTGCTGCTGAAGGTGGTATGCGTGACGCGCTTAGTCTTATTGATCAGGCTATATCTTATAGTGATGAGATTGTTACGACAGAAGATGTATTGGCGGTAACAGGATCTGTTTCTCAGCAATACTTAGGCAATTTAGTAGAATGCATACGTGAAAATGATGTATCAAGAGCATTACAGATCATAGATGAAATGATGAGTAAAGGGAAGGATCCAGTTCGTTTTATGGAGGATTTCATTTACTATTATCGTGATATGCTTTTATATCAAACTTCACCGCAACTAGAACATATGTTGGAACGAGTAATTGTAGATGATCAATTCCGTAAGTTGAGTGAAGAAATGCAACCGGAAGTGATCTATGAGATTATTCATACCCTTAGTAAGGGACAACAGGAAATGAAGTGGACAAATCATCCGCGTATTTTCTTAGAAGTTGTTATGGTGCAGTTGTGTCAACAGTTTATGATGCAAGCAAACGGTACGGATCGTTTGCAAGCAATTATGAACAGGATGCAGCAATTGGAGAAAGAGTTAGAGCAAGTCAAAAAGAACGGTGTGCCAGCTGGTGTACAACAGGAAGTAAGAGAGACACGTGCAACACCAAAACCCGTACGAACAGGAAGTATGAAGATTCCTATCGGGCGTGTAAATGAAGTATTAAAACAAGCGAAGCGTCAAGATTTAGAACAATTAAAAGCTGTATGGGGTGAGTTGTTAGGAAGACTCAAATCATATAACAAAGTAGCGTTTGCTGTTTTACTAGAAAATAGTGAACCAGTGGCAGCTTCAGATGACACTTACGTTTTAGCATTTCAATATGAGATTCACTGTAAGATGGCGAGCGAAAATCGAGAAGCTATGGATACAGTAGAACAAGCTTTATTTGAATTGCTAAGTAAAAGGTTAAATATGATTGCCATTCCAAAAAGTGAATGGGGTAAAATCCGTGAAGACTTTTTACAACGTGAAGGTGGAGAGTCTGAAGAAAGCCCGGAGAAAAAGGAAGACCCTCTTATAGAAGAGGCAGTGAAATTAGTAGGACAAGAACTCATTGAAATAAAAGAGTAATAATAATTAGGAGGAATTAATTATGATGCGTGGCGGAATGGGAAATATGAATAACATGATGAAACAAATGCAAAAGATGCAAAAAGACATGGCGAAAGCACAAGAAGAGCTTGGTGAAAAAACAGTTGAAGGTACAGCTGGCGGCGGAATGATTACAGTTATTGCAAATGGTCACAAGCAAATTCTTGAAGTGAAGATTAAAGAGGAAGTTGTAGATCCAGAAGATATCGAAATGTTACAAGACTTAGTGTTAGCTGCAACAAATGATGCACTTAAAAAGGCCGATGAGCTATCAAACTCTACAATGGGTAAATTTACAAAAGGCTTAAACTTACCAGGTGGAATGTTCTAGGGGGATATTGATACATGCATTATCCAGAGCCAATATCAAAACTAATCGATAGTTTTATGAAGTTGCCAGGTATCGGACCGAAAACAGCGGTTCGATTGGCATTTTTCGTATTAGATATGAAAGAAGATGATGTGTTAGGTTTTGCGAAAGCACTTGTAAATGCGAAGCGAGATTTAGCGTATTGTTCTGTATGTGGACATATTACTGATCGTGATCCTTGTTATATTTGTAATGATTCGCATCGAGATCAATCAGTTGTTTGTGTCGTGCAAGAACCGAAAGATGTAATCGCGATGGAAAAAATGAAAGAGTATCAAGGTGTATATCATGTGTTACGTGGTGCGATTTCTCCTATGGAGGGAATTGGACCGGAAGACATTAATATCCCGCAACTCTTAAAGCGACTACATGATGAAACGGTACAAGAAGTAATATTAGCAACAAACCCTAATATTGAAGGGGAAGCTACAGCGATGTATATCTCCCGCCTCTTAAAACCTACAGGCATTAAAGTAACTCGTATTGCACATGGTCTGCCAGTTGGTGGAGATTTAGAATATGCAGATGAAGTGACACTATCGAAAGCGTTAGAAGGTCGCAGAGAAGTATAAGAGGAGAAACAAAAATGTTCTTTCAAAAAAAGGGTAAATTGCGTAAAGAGTATGATGATAAGTTAATTGTACTTTTGGAAAAAGTGAAGAATGAGTGGTTACGTCAGAAGAGAATGGTTGAACAAAGTGTAGAACCATCTCAAGATGTCATTTGTTCTTTGAAGATAGCAGAGGCGAAATATTTCTTCTTGTTGAAAGAAGCAAAGCGTCGTCCTGTAAAAATGGAACAATGGTAAAGGGTTCTGCTTTCTAAGCAGGCCTTTTTATTTTATTTGTTAAAATGCTGAGGTGTTGTTTCATTTTGTTTATATGAAAGAGATGTCGCTTATGATAACTGTTCTTTTTTATTGCCTTGTCCCATACAAATAGATGTATAGGTCATTCATAAGGAGGAAAAGATGAATTCTACAATTATTATTGTTGGCATTCTTACTTTAGTGTTTATTTTTCTTGTTTTTGGTGTTGCCTCTAAGCCATTGCGTTTTATAGGTAAGGTGATTTTTCATGTTACTTTAGGCATAGCGTTGCTTTTTATCGTAAATGTTGTAGGGACATATTTTGATTTTCATATCCCGATTAACATGGGTACAGCAGCAATAACGAGTTTATTAGGCCTACCGGGTGTGGCAGCATTAGTGATTATTAAGCTTTATATTATGCCAAGATAAAATTATTTTGGCGTTTTTTTTAAAAGTGTTGACTATTAAATGATTAGTATGGTAAATTAATAAGCGTCGTCAGGAACGAAAGAAAAAAGTTGTTGACAGATTTAACGAGAAATGTTAAATTATAAAAGTCGCTGAAACGCGATATTGAACTTTGAAAACTAAACGAAACAAACAACGTGAAACGTCAATTTTTATTTTTAGATGCTAGACAAACTAACTTTATTGGAGAGTTTGATCCTGGCTCAGGATGAACGCTGGCGGCGTGCCTAATACATGCAAGTCGAGCGAATGGATTAAGAGCTTGCTCTTATGAAGTTAGCGGCGGACGGGTGAGTAACACGTGGGTAACCTGCCCATAAGACTGGGATAACTCCGGGAAACCGGGGCT
>NZ_CP031748.1:28265-28766 GCF_003429245.1 Bacillus sp. CR71
TGATTGGGGTGAAGTCGTAACAAGGTAGCCGTATCGGAAGGTGCGGCTGGATCACCTCCTTTCTATGGAGAATTGATAAGCGCTGCTTATCAATATAAGTTTCCGTGTTTCGTTTTCGTTTAGTTTTGAGAGTTCAATTCAATATTGACTCTTAAATGAGGATATGATATAAATAAATCCTGCAATTTGTATGGGCCTATAGCTCAGCTGGTTAGAGCGCACGCCTGATAAGCGTGAGGTCGATGGTTCGAGTCCATTTAGGCCCACCATACATTTTGGGGCCTTAGCTCAGCTGGGAGAGCGCCTGCCTTGCACGCAGGAGGTCAGCGGTTCGATCCCGCTAGGCTCCACCAAAAAGCTATTTTAAATAGCAAATGGTATGTTCTTTGAAAACTAGATAACAGTGTAGCTCATATTTTTTAATTTTTAGTTTGGTTAAGTTAGAAAGGGCGCACGGTGGATGCCTTGACACTAGGAGTCGATGAAGGACGGGACTAACGC
>NZ_CP031748.1:28816-35528 GCF_003429245.1 Bacillus sp. CR71
GCTATTGTAGCACATGAATTAAAAACTCCTCTTACTGTTATGAAAGGATACTTAGAAGGGATGATATATAATATCGGTCCTTATCAAAATCGTGACCAATATTTAAATAAAAATTTCCAAATAATCGAAAATCTGGAACAGCTAGTTCGCGAAATTTTAAGCATGTCAAGATTAGAACAACATACCTTTAAACTTCAAGTGGAAGAAGTAAATCTTTCGAAATCAATAGATACAATCACAAAAAAACTCGAATTTTTTGCTTCTCAAAAAGGCATTCAAATAATAAAAGAAGTCGATTCTGACAGTTTTGTTTATACGGATTATGTTCTTTTAGAAAAAGCTTGTAAAAACATCATTCATAATGCGATTATGTATTCACCTTATAACGAAAAAGTCTATATAAAGTTAACAAAGGATTCTAAACAAAACAACATCCAAATACGAGTTATCAATACAGGTGTCAAAATAAAAGAAGAAGAAATACAACATATTTTCAAACCATTTTATCGAATCGAAAAGTCAAGAAATCGAAATACAGGAGGGAGTGGCTTAGGGTTATATATTGTAAAACAAATTTTAGAATCCCTTTTTATCACGTATTCTATGAGTAATACAAAACAAGGCGTACAATTTTTAATTACCATTCCATTATCCATAAAGTAAATAACAAAAGAGTCTCAATCTTATTTCACCTTATTGAAATAAGATTGAAATTTTTTATATAGGATACCTTCACATCGATAAAAAGACGTTATTTTTTCCAATGATTTCTCAGAAAGAATAACGTCTTTTTTTATTTTAGGGAATATTTTGTATTGTTAGCCTGATAGCTATATTGCGTGACCCCTATTATAAGAATCCTGCATCAGAGCATAACAAAAATATAAGCAAAAAAGAATTATTTAAAGTATAAGTTACATTCTAATATTTTATTGTTGATAACTGACAGTATCATTTTACAGCTTATTTAGAAGAGGCATGTACATTTCGAAGAAGTTCTTCAATAAATTTTGTTTTTTCATTTACCTTTGTGGCATATGTGAAATCACCATAACAATATGGATACCTAAAATTATTTTTATTTCCACCACAAGTATACATCGCTGGATTTTGATCAACTTTCATCTTAGAAAACTTTTTGGCTGAATCCTCCGAGTGTTGTTTAACTTCTTGACTAGCAACAAAATCAATATACCCTGGCCCCATATTATAGCTTTGAATAATTGTATCCATGCTAACATCCTTGTCCGTGCCATATTTGTACATTTTAGCAAAGTGTTTTACTCCTTGTTCAATGCTCAAGCTTGTCTCTTGAATTTCATTTGGCTTTAATCCAAGTGATTCGGATGACTGCATAGGATCGTTTCCCTCACCTCTACTCTCTTGGTACATAATTCCTAATAAAACTGCTGTTTTCTCTCCTAAATTATATTTTTCTAATTCTTTTTTCAAGGTAGATTCATATTGCAATACACGTTTTTCGGTGGCTAGCGCTTTATTTTGTTGAATATTGGTTTTATGATTAAAATATAGCATTCCAAGTATAATTCCTAAGCCCAAAATACTAATAAGGAACACTTTTATAATTTGTTTTTTACTTGTATCCTTCATATATTCCTCCTCGTATAAAAAATTCAATTTTTCAAAGGTAATTTGTTATTTACAAACTATGTAATGGACATCTATCTCCCGCCCTCTTTAGACTCAAACATCAATACTTTAAGGTTTTAAGTTTAATATAAAAGTTTAAAGATAGGGTAAAGATAAGATAAAGATAAGATAAAGGGCATTTTTTATACGTACTTTAAAAGATATTGGTACAACGGGATATGTGGGACAAATTGTTGATATAAATGGATTTAGTAATAACGGAAAGGTTAACGTACAAATTATTAATTATGGAGATCTCATTCCGGAAGATTTACCTTATTTTTTCAATATGCTTTATATAAAAAACTACAAAATAACATATAATAAAAAACGGTGAACCCTCCACGTAGGAGAATCCACCATCACAAATAAATGATTATTTCACACCTAGTTTTTCTTTTGCTTTCTTCGGGAGCTCGTCTTCCTGCACTTCCTCCCAAGCTGTTACACCTTTTTATCTGAATAATATACACGTAGGAATGCTTCTTTACGAAGATTCTTTTGTGCAATAAATTCTAACTCTTTTTCTTTACCTTCCTTATCAAAACCCGATAATGTATATTCATACTCCTTTCGCGTCACTTTACCATCCATAGATTTTGAAACTCCTCCTTTTCCATCCATGGCAATTTAAACGTAATATTCACCTTTACCAATACGATTAATATCACATCCAACTAGTAGACTTGCAAATACAACTAAAAGGCTAAAAATTGCTATATATTTTTTCATATTGTTCACCTCATTGATTTTCTATGCTACTGTAATCTTAATCTGTTTTCGGTTGAAGAGAAATTCAAAAACCTTACGTCAACATTACATTTTCGAAAGATAATAAAGCTACCTATATCAATGTTTATAAATGAGATATTCGCGTAACCATTAAAAATTATTTAAACGATTACTTTCTTCATTTTTTTACTATTTCATAACTTGCTTCAAATTCACTCTTCGCATTTATTGCCGTCTAACGATCATCACACATGACTTAATACATTATTGAAAGGAAAAAAGCTCTGCACTATGCAGGCTTTCTTTATGATTTCACTATTAAATTATTCATAAAACTCTCTATAGAATTCGCCTGAAATATAAGGAAATAAGGAGATTGAACGTCGTAATATTTATCGGTAATGATAAGAATTGAAGGAAAGAATTTAGAAGTTCTCGGTTGCCAAGGTTCATTATGCCATTCTTGGCTATGGTAGTATAACTCATATCTATTTATCTTATCTTGCATTATCTTTTTACTGTACACTGACTTTTGAACTTCAATAAAGAATGGCGACCTACGCCATATAGTAAAAGCATCCGGCTCCATATATTCCTTCCCATACTTTGGTTCCACTTTGAATAACTTAGGATTTTCATAATGAACAAGTTGTTTGTATACGTCCACAATACCAAGGAAATGAGGGATTTTTTGACTGGTTTTTCTGATAGAACTAGGTTGTGGAAAATAAATGTATGGGTGTTGCAATACGTTAGCATCAACATGGCCGTCTCTTCTTAATCGTTTCATAACCGTATTACAGCAGGTTATCGCATTCTTTAAGCCTTGAAAATGCAAGTCAATAATATCATCTCGAGACATGCATCTAAATTGCTTCAAATCATTCAGAATTCCTTTATCTCTACTCTTCATCATCTAACACCCCAAATAACGGCATTTCTACTTGCGATGAATTTTTGAGTATCTTCTCCCCTTTAGACATGAGATATGGTTCAACAATTTGTTTCGCCTTACTTAATTCCAAATAAGGAGCTTGCACTTTCTTTAATCCATTGCGTTTAAAAATCATTTGTCCAGTTTGCTCTAAATACTCTGAACCAGGAGTACCCATAATATTACTATTAATCACACTATCACATTTAAAGCCCATTCTTACAGTCATATTAAGTTTTAACTTACCATCTAACACCTTGGCATCTGGCCTCTGCATACTAAGCAAAAGAAAAACCCCAAGTGATCGCCCGACTGCTGAAATCTTTTCAATCGTAGCCATACACTCTTTTTCATCTTTAAGCATAGCCACTTCATCAATAGCAAGTAGGATATATGGCTTTTGATGATTTGGATTTAATTTGTTGTACGTATCAATATGATCAACTTCATATTCTTCCATAAATTTTCTTCGTTCCCTGATTTCCTTCCATAACTTTTGGAGCATTATTTTCATTTCGATTTCTTCCATACAAACTTCTTTTACATGCTTCACTCTACGTAAAAAATGAAATTCAGAGTTTTTTAAGTCACCAAGATACAAATGCAACTTTTCAGGAGACATATATTGAATGAGTGTGGATAGTACAACACGTACCATACTACTTTTCCCACTTCCCGTTTCTCCTGCGATTAATAAGTGGGGTGAATTGGAACCAATCATATCGTACGCAATTATTTTTCCGTATTGGTCCCTGCCTACCACAACAGGTAAACCGTAACCTTTTAATTGAGGCTGCCATTCTCTATAACAATAAGTATACGGCTTTAGCCCAGCATTCGAATGAAATACATGTAGGACAAACTTTTTCACATCCCCTTCAATCGTAATATTCCGTCCTAATATTTGCTGAAAACAAAACCACTTCTTTTCAATCTTCTGTGGATCTAATCCGTTTGGTATGGTAAATACATACCTCACGCTTTCCGCTGAAGAAGATATATTATATATCTTTGGATAAATAGGCACTTTTCCCCCGCGTGTTTGATGTTCCGTATATAGACCTGCTTTTCCAAATACCTCTATAAGTTGATTCCTTAACCTTTTTGCATGAAGCCAATTCTTTATCATTCTCATATACTTCCCCCTAAAACATGATTAGGATGCGAATAAATACATACCCAATCAAACAAACTCCACCTATTCGCATGCCGTAATAAATACCTTCACTTATAAATTTAGCTGCTGATATATGGTCATGTCGCACTAAATATTTTTCTAATATGACTGCCCCTATTAAAACCGTTCCCATTACTCCTAATGCAATGTAAGTATGTAGTACCTGATCCGACATATGAAGAAATGCGAAAGGACTAACTGAATTGTATTTACGTATTTTCTTTTCTTTCTCTTCGTAAGATCGATTCATACACTCACGAAAAGAAATTGTTTCCTTCCTACCACGCATTTAATTGCCCTCCTCTATAAACAAAATGAACAAACTAGATAAAATATAGGGTTTATGTGCCTATTACCTTGATAACACTATCTTGACTGTTAACTTGGTAGATACCTTTCTAGTACATAGGCTGGTTGATTGGGTATCTAATTTGGTAATAAGTTTGCTAAATACCAGAGTGGCTACCTTGATACATCATATTGCGTGGGGCTTGTACATTATTAACACTTTTGTTTAAAAAAATCATGCTTTGGTAAAGATGTGATTAATAGAGAATTTATGAATAGGAGTGTTCACAATGTTTGGCTTGGGGAAACCATTATCAAGGTTTGGTAAATTTTTAAAAAGAAATAGTATTACTCAAACCGAATTAAAGGAATGGAGCGGAGTAAATCAAAATACAATTAGTCGTATTTCTCGTTCAAATACATACAAACCTTCATTAGGGAATGGCCAAAAATTAATTAGGGCCTTAAAAAGAAAAGGTTACAGCGTAGACTTTGAGGATTTCTGGATGTAATAATCAGCTCGTTAAACCGAGCTGATTATTTTTTGAAGAATTCATCATTCTTTTTGATTTATGTGCCGCGTTAGCTTATATAAAAGTGCTAAAATTCCAAAGAACGTGTATAAAAAGTGACAAACAAAAGATATATTGTCAATAGCAATAATATTAATACACAAGTAAAATACACGATAGAAATACGCTTTCTATTCTCTTTCCAATTACGTATACTGGAAATTATAAAACTTACTATCACCATGCAACAAATCCCTACCAAAAACACCAATACATACTCGTGAATAATAACACCACAAATTAAAAATATAACTGCTAATATTGCTAATAGTGAATGAACTACACGCAAAAATAACCTCTCCTTATCTCATTGGAAACCTATTAATGTACTGTTATTTTATTTAGCAAACAGATGGTTTCCAATTTGTACACCGGTTTGACGTGTTGTAATCCATTTATCAGTTGAGGTTTTTGGATTGTAGAAATAAAGCCAATCAGAATTTGTTCCTTTTGAAGTGAGAGCCTCTTCTACTGCCATTTTTGCTTCCTGTGTAGCAGGCTGATTAATTCTACCGTCTGTAACAGGAGTAAATGCATAACCATTTTTAATGGGTTCATAAATTACGTCTGTAATTGTATTTGGAAAACCATTTGCGTTAGTACGATTTAATACTACCTTTGCAACTGCAACCTTTCCTGCATGCGGTTCTCCCCCTGCTTCTGCATTTACTAATCGAGCCATTAAATCCACTTCTTGTAATGAAATACCAGTATCAATCTTTAAGTGCTGACCGACAAAAATATGGTTTTCGTCTACGTTATTGTTTTGTTTTATGGACTGTATTGAAACTTTATATTGTTGTGATATAGAACTTAGTGTATCCCCGCTTTTCACTTGGTAAATTGCTTGATATGTATTAGTTGAAACTGTTGAATTAGTTTTTTGAACATATTTGTTTGCAGTTGACGATACCGGAATTGTTAAACGTTCTCCAATATTAATTTGATCATTTTCTTTATTGTTTTCTTGTTTAAGTGATTGTACGGACACCTCATATTGTTTACTTATTGCTTCTAGGGTATCATTCTTTTGAACCGTATAAACCGTTGAAGCCGCAGTCCCTACTGGATTTAATACTACTGTAATCATTGCAGCAGATAATGGTAACCAGGTTTTCGCCTTACATAACTTCATTCAAAAAAGCCTCCTAAAAATTATTAAGTACTCTTAATATGTTTAAGGTGAACTACCCGCCACTTAAGATCCTAACGGACTGTTTGAAGTGGGGGCTTCTCGGTTAGTCGTTACTTTTGGTAGCTAACGAATTCGTCCTAAGACAGTCGAGCTAACTCCCTTGTTCCAAGGGTTATTTTATTGCTATCTATGCTAACGCCAATAGGCGTATTGCTTCATTTTTG
>NZ_CP031748.1:36540-85209 GCF_003429245.1 Bacillus sp. CR71
ATAGGTTCGAGGTGGAAGCATGGTGACATGTGGAGCTGACGAATACTAATAGATCGAGGACTTAACCATATAATATGTAGCAAATGTTATCTAGTTTTGAAGGAATATGCCTTCAATAGTTTGGTGATGATGGCAGAGAGGTCACACCCGTTCCCATACCGAACACGGAAGTTAAGCTCTCTAGCGCCGATGGTAGTTGGGACCTTGTCCCTGTGAGAGTAGGACGTCGCCAAGCAACTAAAACACGAGTCATTTGACTCGTGTTTTTTTGTATTGTTAAAAAGAATGGGAAAGAAGTAATGGTAATACAAACACGTTGCCCAAGAGTTAATCATATTATATAAGAGATGGGTGTATATTTTTCTGGAAATTGTTAAGGATTAGAAGTATAAAATAGGTTCACTTAAATAGGGAGGGAAGGTTATGAAATTACAAAGTGAAGTTTGTATTGTTTGTGAGACAAAAAGAAAAGAAGGTATATATGTTTATAATAATTTAATATGTTATGAATGTGAAAAGGATATGGTGAACACAGAGACAGATGATCCAAAATATATACATTATTTAAAGCAACTTCGAAAATTAGAAGTATCATATTTTTAAATAGGCATATGCCTATTATTTTTTTTGTTCTGTATAATAGATGGAGAATGAATTATAAGGAAGAGATGTAGATGAATCAAAATCATATGCCTTTATATGAGGCGTTAATAGAGTTTAAAGAAAGAGGGGCGTTATCTTTTCATGTTCCAGGTCATAAGAATGGTTTAAACTTCCCTCAGAAGGCAATAAGAGAGTTTAAAGATATTCTATCTATTGATGTAACTGAGTTAGCAGGACTGGATGATTTGCATAGTCCGTTTGAATGTATAGATGAGGCACAACAATTATTGACTGAAGTGTATGATACAAAGAGAAGTTATTTTTTAATTAATGGTTCAACAGTCGGGAACTTAGCAATGATTTTGTCTTGTTGCAGGGAACATGATATTGTTCTTGTACAAAGAAATTGTCATAAATCAATTATTAATGGTTTAAAACTAGCGGGAGCAAATCCCATTTTTTTAGATCCATGGATTGATGAAGCTTATAACGTACCAGTGGGGGTTCGTAATGAAATTCTTAAGAAAGCAATTGGAAAATATCCAAATGCGAAAGCACTCATTTTAACGCATCCTAATTATTATGGTATGGGGATGGATTTAGAGGCAAGCATCGCTTTTGCACATGCACATAAAATCCCTGTTTTGGTAGATGAGGCACATGGGGCACATCTTTGTTTGGGAGAACCATTCCCAAAATCAGCGTTAACATATGGTGCAGATATTGTAGTTCATTCTGCACATAAAACATTACCCGCAATGACAATGGGTTCCTATTTACATATAAATGGTCACTTAGTAGACGAAGAGAAGGTTACTACTTATTTAAGTATGCTACAATCTAGTAGTCCATCGTATCCAATTATGGCTTCCTTGGATATAGCACGCTTTACAATGGCGCGTATAAAAGAAGAAGGACATGGTGAAATTGTTGAGTTTTTACGGAGATTTAAGGAACAGTTACGTTCTATTCCACAAATCGCCATTTTAGAATATCCGTTGCAAGACGAGCTAAAGGTTACCGTACAAACTCGTTGTCAGTTATCAGGGTACGAATTACAGTCCGTATTTGAAAATGTCGGTATATATACAGAGATGGCTGATCCGTACAATGTCCTATTTATTTTACCCCTGCAAGTAAATGAGGAGTATATGAAGGTTATAGAGATGATCCGAGTAGCATTGCAACATTATGACGTGAAAGACAAGAGGGAATCTATTCGTTATACTTATAAAGGTGAATTCTCTCCTTTGCCGTATACGTATAAACAACTAGAAGGATATGGAACAAAGATAGTATCTATAGAAGAGGCTGTTGGAATGATAGCGGCGGAAATGGTAATTCCGTATCCACCTGGAATTCCATTGGTTATGTATGGAGAGAGAATTACTTCAGAGCATAAAGAGCAAATTATGTATTTAGAGAGAGCAGGAGCTCGTTTTCAAGGTAATACGAAATATATGAAAGTGTATGATATAGAAAGTAGGTTTTAGGATGAAGGGATTATTTGTAACAATTGAGGGTCCAGAAGGTTCAGGTAAAACAACGTTAATTAAAAGCTTATTACCATATTTTGAACAAAAAGCACAAAAGGTAATGGCGACAAGGGAACCAGGTGGTATTGCAATTTCTGAGGACATTAGGACGATTTTACATAAACAAGAATATACGATGATGGAAGCACGTACAGAAGCGCTTCTTTATGCTGCTGCGCGCAGACAGCATTTAGTAGAAAAAGTTATGCCAGCACTTAATGAGAACTATCTCGTGCTATGTGATCGTTTTATAGATAGTTCTTTAGCATATCAAGGCTATGCAAGAGGGTTGGGTATGGATAAGGTATTTGAAATAAATCGTTTCGCAACAGAGGACTGTATGCCTAGTTTAACAATTTATCTAGACATTGAGCCTGAGGTTGGTTTGGCTCGAATTGAAAAAGATGCAGGACGTGAAGTAAATCGACTAGATATGGAAGATATCTCTTTCCATAAACGTGTGCGCGAAGGGTATTTACAAGTTGTAGAACGTTTCTCGGATCGTATTGTATTGGTAAATGCTGATCAGCCGATGGAAAAACTTATAGAAGAAGTTGTTCAGATTATAGAAGATAAATTGTTATAATAGAAGGAAAGAATGAAATAAGTGAGGTATGCATTATGATGAAGACGTGGGAGCAGCTTTCTGCTATACAACCCATCGGTGTAAAAATGTTGATGAATAGCATTGCAAAAGAGCGTATATCCCACGCTTACTTGTTAGAGGGAGGGAAAGGTACGGGAAAGTTTGCGACAGCAATTCAAATGGCAAAGAGTTTCCTCTGTTCTCAGCGGAATGGAGTAGAGCCCTGCCATGTATGCACAAATTGTAAGCGAATTGATTCAGGTAACCACCCTAACTTACATATTGTAAAACCAGACGGATTATCTATTAAGAAGCAGCAAATTCATGATTTACAAGAAGAGTTTTCAAAAACAGGATTAGAGGCAAATAAAAAATTATATATTATTGAGCACGCAGATCGTATGACAGCAAATGCGGCAAATACACTTTTGAAATTTTTAGAAGAACCAAGTAGTGATACAACCGCTATTTTACTTACTGAACAAAGTCATCAAATTTTAAATACGATTTTATCTCGCTGCCAAGTTGTTACGTTTAGACCGTTACCTACGGAATCTTTAATTAGAAGATTACAGGAAGAAGGTATTACAGCATCTTTATCGACACTTGCTGCTCAACTCACAAATAGTTTTGATGAAGCTTTAGCTTTATGTAGTGATGAATGGTTTGCACAAGCACGAGCTTTAGTGATAAAATTATGTGAAGCGCTCGAAAAAGATAAAACCTCTATTTTTTTTGTACAAGAAAAATGGGGAAAACACTTTGGAGAGAAAGAACAATTACAACAAGGTTTAGATATGTTACTCCTTATTTATAAGGATTTACTATATGTTCAACTTGGAGAAGAAGATCGTCTTGTTTTTCATGAGCAGAAAGAGATGTTTGAATCGTTTTCCTATGCTCAGAAGCGCATTGTATCAGCTCTCTTTAATATATTAGAGGCAAAAAATAGAATCAACGCTAATGTAAATGCGCAGCTTGTGTTCGAACAGTTAGTGTTGCGGTTGCAGGAGGGATGACCGTTTTGTATGATGTAGTAGGTGTTCGCTTTAAGAAGGCCGGAAAGGTATATTACTTTGATCCAAATCAGTTCGATATCTCTGAAAATGAGTTTGTCATTGTAGAAACGGTAAGAGGTATTGAATACGGAAAAGTAGTTATTACCAAAAAGCAAGTTGATGAAAACGACGTTGTATTACCGCTAAAAAAGGTTATTCGTATTGCAAATGAAAATGATCGTACCATTGTTGAAGAGAACAAACATGCTGCAAAAGAAGCATATCAAGTCTGTCAACAAAAGGTAGTAGAGCATAATCTTGATATGAAACTTGTAGATGTAGAGTATACATTCGATCGTAATAAGATTATTTTCTATTTTACTGCGGATGGTCGGATCGATTTCCGCGAACTAGTGAAGGACTTAGCGGCAATTTTTAGAACAAGAATTGAACTAAGACAAATTGGTGTTCGTGATGAAGCGAAGATGCTAGGTGGTATTGGTCCATGTGGTCGTATGCTTTGTTGTTCTACTTTTTTAGGAGATTTTGAACCTGTATCCATCAAAATGGCAAAGGATCAAAATTTATCATTAAATCCTGCAAAAATCTCTGGTTTATGTGGTCGCTTAATGTGTTGCTTAAAATATGAGAATGATGAATATGAGGCAGCAAAGGAACAACTTCCTGATTTAGATCAACGTATACAAACCCCGCATGGTACTGGCCGTGTTATCGGATTAAATATTTTAGAAAGATTAATTCAAGTGGAACTAGTAGACAAGGAACGGATAGTAGAATATACGTTAGATGAGTTAGTGAATAAAGGGGTCGTTTCGAGTCAAACCACAGATTAATGAGGTGGGTGCTTGTGGAGAAAAAAGATATTTTTGAATCGGTTTCTAGTATGGAAGAGCAAATTGGACATTTATACAAACAGTTGGGAGAGTTAAAACAGCATCTTGCAGAGTTGTTGGAAGAAAACCAGCATATAAAAATGGAAAATAACAATTTGCGACACCGTTTTGAAGAAGTGCAGAATAAAGAAAAACAAAAAACTCAAAAGCGTAAAGAAGTGAAGCCGAAGACAGATATTGGTGAAGGCTATGACAATTTAGCGAGACTGTATCAAGAAGGTTTTCATATTTGCAATCTACATTATGGAAGTGTACGTAAAGAGGGAGATTGTTTGTTCTGTCTGTCATTCTTAAATAAAAAGTGAAATTACCTTTCCAATTATAATTGGAAAGGTAATTTTTTATACATGAAATAGGGTAGGTTAAGGGTAAGAAAAGGAGCAGTATATGAATTTATATGAAGATGAACGTTTAGATTACTTATTAGCGCAAGACATGAAGATTATACAAAGCCCATCAGTATTTAATTTTTCTTTAGATGCTGTTTTACTGGCAGATTTTGCATGGGTACCAATTCAAAAGGGGAATTTACTTGATTTGTGTACAGGTAACGCAGTTGTCCCCCTTCTATTAAGTACAAGAACAAAAGGAAAGATTACTGGTGTGGAAATTCAAGAACGCTTATATGATATGGGAGTAAGAAGTGTTCAATATAATGGGCTGGAAGAAAGAATTCACCTCATACATGGAGATTTGAAAGATATGCCAGAGAAACTCGGACGTCATCAATATGATGTTGTTACATGTAATCCACCATATTTTCAAACACCTCAAACTTCAGAGAAAAATATGAATGAACATTTAGCGATAGCTCGTCATGAAATTATGTGTACATTAGAAGATGTTGTATCTGCAAGTAGTCAGTTAGTAAAACAAGGTGGGAAAGTGGCGTTTGTACATCGTCCAGGGCGATTACTCGACATTGTCACATTAATGCGTAAATATAGAATTGAACCAAAGCGTGTGCGATTTGTTTATCCTAAGGTTGGAAAAGAAGCAAATACATTGTTAATTGAAGGAATTAAGGATGGAAATGCAGATTTAAAAATTTTACCACCTCTCGTTGTATATGAGAACAATAACGAATATACAAAGGAGATACGTTCAATTTTATATGGAGAAGAATAAGCATTTTTTTTATGTGGTAGAGTGCTCTGATGGAAGTTATTATGCTGGATATACAAACCATATCGAAAAACGAATTCAGACTCATAATAGCGGCAAAGGAGCTAAGTATACACGCGTCAGGCTTCCTGTCGTTTTAAAATATGTAGAGACCCATGATGATAAACGTACAGCTATGCAAGCGGAGTATTACTTTAAGCAATTAACGAGAAAACAAAAAGAGGCATATATGCAAAAAGGAGAACGCTATGTGGCAACAAAAAAGCTTTCAACAAAATGAAAAGGGAGTTTTATATTTAGTACCAACTCCTATTGGAAATTTAGAAGATATGACATTTCGTGCAATCCGAATTTTAAAAGAAGTTGATTTAATTGCTGCTGAAGATACGAGACAAACGAAAAAACTTTGTAATTATTTTGAAATTGAAACACCTGTCACGAGTTATCATGAGCACAATAAAGAAGTAAGTGGGAAGAAAATATTAGAGAAATTAGAGGATGGAAAGAATGTAGCACTTGTTAGTGACGCTGGTATGCCGTGTATTTCTGATCCAGGTTACGATATTGTTGTTGAGGCATTAGCTGAGCAATATCATGTAATTCCGCTTCCTGGAGCAAATGCAGCCCTTACAGCATTAATTGCATCTGGTCTTGAAACAAAGCAGTTTTATTTCTATGGTTTCTTGCAGAGAAATAAAAAGGAACGAAAGATGGAGTTAGAAAAGCTTCGTTATGTACAAACTACAATGATGTTTTATGAAGCGCCTCATCGTTTAGATGATACTTTAATTTCGATGCAGGAAGTGTTGGGAAATAGAGAGATTGTATTATGTCGGGAGTTAACGAAAAAATTTGAGGAATTTATTCGAGGAACAGTCGAAGAAGCAATTGAGTGGACGAAGCAAAATGAGGTACGTGGTGAGTTTTGTATTTTAGTAGCTGGTTCGACAGAAGAACCTGCTCCAGAAGAACAATGGTGGGAATCTCTTTCAGTATATGATCATATTGAACACTATATAAATGAAAAAGGTATGAATTCAAAAGAAGCGATTAAAACAGTCGCTAAAGATCGAGATTTGTCGAAAAGAGATGTATATCAAATCTATCATGTCGATAAAAAATAAGCTTCTCATAATTGAGAAGCTTATTTTGCTGTTTCGATATAATCTTGAAGTTCGTTTAAGATTTGCTCAGCGCCTTCTTTGCTTAAGATGATTTTACCTTCAGCTAAAGAAAGGTTACCGTCAGATACTTCACCAGTTACTTGGCAAGTCATGTTTGGTTTATATTTTTTTAAGATGATTTTCTCGTCATCAACATAGATTTCAAGAGCATCCTTTTCTGCAATACCTAAAGTACGGCGTAATTCGATTGGAATTACTACACGACCTAATTCATCAACTTTACGAACAATACCAGTAGATTTCATAATTTTTTTCCTCCTAAATAAATAGTTTATAAGTTTCGAGTCTATTTTTAGATTCGTCATTTTTCGACAAAATACCCTATGGACATATGATACCAATCATTTACATTTCCGTCAATTCTTAAATTCTATATTTTTTAAAAAGATTTATAGATTTCTTATTTCTTATATATAATAGATTGAGAGGAAATTCCACAATTATTTACATTGTTTTCTGAAAAATTAACAAATTTTAAGTGGAGATTGTATATTTTTTTGGAATATGAGCAATAGATGATAAAGATATCGAGCATTAAGAACCCAAATTCAAAATTAGGTTGGGGTAAAGAAGATAAGTGAGATTCGGGCTGCTCGTAAAAGCCCGATTGATGTGGGCTAATAATCAGTGGGGATGAACAAAAACCCCGCTGATTAAAGTTTCACTTTATATATGAGTTTTTGATATACTGTTTATAAATACATATGAGGTTATTCGGGAGGTCCAAAACAATGACAGAGGAAAATAAGTCCTTTTATATTACTACCCCAATTTATTATCCAAGTGGAAAATTACACATTGGACATGCTTATACGACAGTAGCAGGAGATGCAATGGCACGATATAAGCGTATGCAAGGATACAATGTTCATTATTTAACAGGAACTGATGAGCATGGACAGAAAATCCAAAAAAAAGCAGAAGAATTAAATATTACACCACAAGCATATGTGGATAATATTGTTGCAGGAATTAAAGAACTTTGGGAGAAGATGGATATCTCTTATGATGATTTTATTCGTACAACTGAAGATCGTCATAAAGATGTTGTTGAAAAAATCTTTAAGCAACTAGTAGATCAAGGTGATATTTATCTTGATGAATATGAAGGTTGGTATTCTGTACAAGATGAGACATTCTATACGGAGCATCAATTAGTAGATCCAATTATGGAAGGTGACAAAGTAGTTGGAGGAAAAAGTCCAGATAGTGGTCATGATGTAGAACTTGTTCGTGAAGAATCATATTTCTTTAGAATGGGTAAATATGTCGACAGACTATTAAAATTCTATGAAGATAATCCACATTTCATTCAGCCAGAGTCTCGTAAGAATGAAATGATTAATAACTTCATTAAACCAGGCTTAGAAGATTTAGCAGTTTCTCGTACTTCATTTGACTGGGGAGTTCGTGTTCCAGGTAATCCGAAACACGTTATTTACGTATGGGTTGACGCATTATCTAACTACATTACAGCATTAGGTTATGGAACAGAAAATGAAGAGATGTATAAGAAATTCTGGCCGGCAGATGTGCATTTAGTTGGAAAAGAAATCGTTCGTTTCCATACAATTTATTGGCCAATCATTTTAATGGCATTAGATTTACCTCTTCCGAAAAAAGTCTTTGCTCATGGCTGGATTTTAATGAAGGATGGAAAGATGAGTAAGTCAAAAGGAAACGTAGTAGATCCAGTTACATTGATCGATCGTTACGGATTAGATGCATTACGTTATTACTTACTTCGTGAAGTTCCATTCGGATCTGACGGTGTATTCACACCAGAAGGATTTGTGGAGCGTATTAATTTCGATCTAGCAAATGACTTAGGTAACTTATTAAATCGTACAGTAGCTATGATTGATAAGTACTTTAACGGAGAAATCCCTGCATTTAAAGCGAATGTAACGGAATTTGATGAAACGTTAGTAACGTTTGCAAAAGATACATTGAAAAAAGTAGAAGAGGCAATGGAGAATATGGAGTTCTCTGTAGCGTTAGGATCTATTTGGCAATTGGTTAGTCGTACGAACAAATATATTGATGAAACACAACCATGGGTATTAGCGAAAGATGAGAATGATCGTGAAAAGTTAGCTTCTGTAATGGCTCATTTAGCAGAAGTACTTCGTCAAACAGGTATTATGCTTATGCCATTCTTAACAGTAGCACCAAGCAAGATGTTCGCTCAGCTTGGCCTTACTGATGAGGCTCATAAATCTTGGGAAAGTCTATCTACAATTGGCTGTATTCCAGCTGGAACAAAAGTAGAAAAAGGAAACCCAATTTTCCCTCGCTTAGAAATGGAAGTGGAAGTAGAGTACATTAAGGAACAAATGAAAAGCTCTGCTCCTAAAGTAGAAGAGAAAAAAGAAGAAGAACCGAAGGCAGAAGAAATTACAATTGATGATTTCTTGAAAGTAGAATTACGCGTAGCTGAAGTACTATCTGCTGAACCTGTGAAAAAAGCAGACAAGTTGTTAAAAATTCAACTAGACTTAGGCACAGAAAAGCGTCAAGTTGTTTCTGGAATTGCGAAATTCTATTCGCCAGAGGACCTAAAAGGTAAAAAGGTTATTTGTGTAACAAACTTAAAACCTGTAAAATTACGCGGTGAATTATCGCAAGGTATGATTTTAGCGGGTGAAGAGAATGGCGTATTGTCATTAGCATCAATTGATCAAAATCTACCAAATGGTACAAAAATCAAGTAATTAAGACAAGAAAAGAGATGTTTCACGTGTAACATGTGTGAAGCGTCTTTTTTCTTTTTACACTCTCTATTTTTGCATTAAGATTGTAGTATTGTTATCGTTAAGTTATTAAAGAACTTATTTTTGTAGAATAAACTTGATTTCAATATAAAAGGAGTTATGTATTATGTTGTTTGATACACATTCACATTTGAATGCAGAGCAATTCGAAGAAGATTTGCAAGAAGTTATTGCCCGAATGAAAGAAGCGGGAGTTACTTATACAGTTGTTGTTGGTTTTGATGAAGTAACGATAAAAAAGGCGATGGAATTAGCTGAAGCCTATGATTTTATTTACGCTGCGGTTGGATGGCATCCAGTTGATGCAATTGACATGACAGAAGAACATTTAGCTTGGTTAGAAGAACTTGCTTCTCATCCTAAAGTCGTTGCACTTGGAGAAATGGGTTTAGATTATCACTGGGATAAGTCTCCAAAAGAAATACAGAAAGAAGTATTCCGTAAACAAATTACATTAGCTAAAAAAGTGAAATTGCCGATTATTATACATAACCGCGATGCAACTCAAGATATTGTTGATATTCTAGAAGAAGAGAATGCAGCTGAAGTAGGAGGCATTATGCATTGCTTTAGCGGCAGCGTAGAAGTAGCAGAGCGATGTGTTGATATGAACTTTTTAATTTCGTTAGGCGGACCAGTTACATTTAAAAATGCTAAGAAGCCGAAAGAGGTTGCTACGGAGATTCCATTAGAGAAATTGTTAATAGAGACGGATTGTCCGTATCTAACGCCGCATCCATTTCGAGGGAAACGAAATGAACCGAGTTATGTAAAACTCGTAGCAGAAGAAATTGCGAATTTAAAAGGAATTTCTTATGAGGAAGTAGCAGAAATGACAACCAAAAATGCAAAATTTTTATTTGGTGTTGAATAAAAAAGAATGGGGAAACCTGTTCTTTTTTATTTTGAAAAAACACTAGTAGAAGTGATGAAGAAAATAAATGTGAATGATGAAGTGTTACAATAAGGACAGAGAACAAAGATTTTTCTATTCTATTTTTTAAAATATAAGAATGGGGAAAATAATAATGGAAAAGTCGTCATTTTTTTGTTTTACTAAGTAGAGACGAAACGAGTGTGGAGGCAAGCATGAAAATAAAAGAGATTATCGTTGTAGAAGGTAAAGATGATACAGTTGCGATTAAGCGTGCTGTTGATGCGGATACAATTGAAACGAACGGTTCAGCAATCGGTGATCATGTTATTGAGCAAGTTAAATTAGCGCAACAAAAAAGGGGCGTTATTATTTTCACAGATCCGGATTATCCTGGAGAGCGTATTCGAAAAATTATTTCTGACAAGGTTCCCGGCTGTAAGCATGCCTTTTTACCGAAGGAAGAAGCGCTTGCTAAAAGGAAAAAGGGAGTTGGGATCGAACATGCTTCTAATGAGTCGATCCGCCGTGCTCTAGAGAATATACATGAAGAAATGGAAGTTTATACAAGTGAAATTAGTTGGAGTGATTTAGTCGATGCAGGCTTAGTGGGCGGAGAAATGGCAAAGAGCCGCAGAGAAAGAATGGGTAAGCTATTAAAGATTGGTTATACAAATGCAAAACAGTTACATAAACGATTACAGATGTTTCAAGTTTCAAAGGAATCATTTGGAGAAGCTTATAAGCAAGTAATACAGGAGGAAAAAAAATGAAGGATATCGCAACGCCAAATCGTACAAAAGACATTGTTGAAAAGTATGGATTTTCATTCAAAAAAAGTTTAGGACAAAACTTTTTAATTGATACAAATGTATTAAATCGTATTGTCGATCATGCTGAAATTGGTTCAGAAAGTGGTGCAATTGAAATTGGACCAGGTATCGGTGCATTAACAGAGCAATTAGCGAAGCGTGCTAAAAAAGTAGTGGCTTTTGAAATTGATCAAAGACTATTACCAATTTTAGATGAGACGTTAGCACCATATGGTAACGTTACAGTTATTAATAAAGACGTACTAAAAGCGGATGTACATGAAGTATTTAATGAGCAATTTGAAGAAGGGCAAGATGTAATGGTAGTAGCTAACTTGCCATACTATATTACAACGCCAATTTTATTTAAATTGCTTGAAGAAAAGTTACCAGTTCGTGGATTTGTTGTTATGATGCAAAAAGAAGTTGGAGATCGTTTAGCTGCTAAACCTGGAACGAAAGAGTATGGTTCTTTATCGATTGCCATTCAGTATTATACAGAAGTTGAAACAGTTATGACTGTACCGCGTACAGTGTTTGTACCACAGCCAAATGTTGATTCTGCAATTATTCGCCTTCTAAAGCGTCCGAAACCGGTTGTAGAGGTGACAGATGAAACATTCTTCTTTGAAGTAGTACGAGCAAGTTTCGCACAGCGCCGTAAAACTTTAATGAATAATTTATCAAATAATTTAAATGGTTTCCCGAAAGATAAGGAATTATTGGATCGAATTTTAACAGAAGTAGGAATTGATCCAAAGCGAAGAGGCGAAACGCTATCTATTGAAGAGTTTGCAACATTAAGTAATGCATTGGTTCTTCATAAATTATCATAAGAATATGAAAGGGACAGTTCAACTTGAACTGTCCCTTTTGTCACCTTTCTCCCTCTAAATTCATATTTTAAAAACAGGTAAGATGGCCTAATGAGTTTGGAGGTAGGAGAATGGCTTTACATGTTGGAGAATTAGTGGAACGATATTCTCATAAGAGGGATATTCTTTTTCGTATTATAGAAATAAAAGGCGAGATAGCTATATTGTTTGGAGAGGAAATTAGACTGGTGGCGGATGCGCCACTTGAAGATTTAATTAGTATAGATCAACGAGAACATAAAAAAAGGGTGAAGCGTGAGAAAGAAACAATGGAGCGCACGTATCGTTTGTTTCAACAAGATTATGTGTTAATGAAACAAAGGCATGAACATACTTCAACTGGTGGATACACAAGTGAGGTGAATTATTTTCAAATGCCGGGACGTGTATTGCATATAGATGGAGACCCTTTATATTTGCGCAAGTGCTTAGACTTATATAACAAAATTGGCGTTCCTGTACAAGGTATTCATTGTAAAGAAACGGAGATGCATGAAAAAGTAGTAGACTTAATAGATCACTTTCGCCCAGACATTCTCGTTATTACGGGGCATGATGCATATACAAAATCGAAAGGAGTGAAGGGAGATTTAGCGGCATATAGGCATTCAAGGCATTTTGTACAGGCTGTTCGAGAAGTGCGAAAAAAATATCCATCATTGGATCAACTTGTTATTTTTGCTGGGGCATGTCAATCGCACTTTGAGGCACTAATTCGTGCAGGGGCCAATTTCGCTAGTTCACCATCTAGAATTAATATTCATGCACTAGATCCCGTATATGTAGTTGGTAAAATTAGTTTTACTTCATTTATGGAGAGAGTCAATGTATGGGATGTCGTACGTAATACAATTACTGGTGAAAAGGGACTAGGTGGAATTGAAACGAGAGGGATTTTACGAACGGGATTACCTTTTCAACATTACGAAGAGTAAGCAGGGTACATATGTATCTTGCTTTTTTGTATGGAAGGATTTAAATGAATTTGGATAAAAAGAGGCAAGAACGTACAGACTACGTAATGATACTTTTACAATATAGTATTTCTTCTATCTATTCAAACGCAAGATGATATTAGCTGTGAATCGCGGTTAATAATTAGGATAGATATATAGTGCTTTAAGTGTTCAATCTAAATTACAGCGAGGTGTAGCGAAGTATATGTCAAAACGTTTAGATGAAATTAAAAGCGAATTAGATCACCATCTTGGACAGCGACTTATGTTAAAAGCAAATAGTGGAAGAAGAAAAACTGTGGAGCAATCAGGTGTACTAGCAGAAACATACCGTTCTGTTTTTGTTGTACAATTGGATCAACAAGAAGATGCGTTGCAACGTGTATCTTATAGTTATGCAGATGTTTTAACAGAGACAGTAGAGTTAACATTTTATGGAGACCCTCATAATGAGGTCATTTTATAATCCATATATCATTACATATATTCCCATAAATGAAAAGCTATATTATTTTGCATACTAACTATACCGTAGCAAAATAAGGAGGGACTCTGCATTGAGTAGACGAAGAGGTGTCATGTCAAACCAATTTAAAGAAGAGCTAGCAAAAGAGCTTGGCTTTTATGATGTTGTTCAGAAAGAAGGATGGGGCGGAATTCGTGCGAAAGATGCTGGTAACATGGTGAAACGTGCTATAGAAATTGCAGAACAGCAATTAATGAAACGAAACCAGTAGTTGTAAGATACTTTCTATGCTACGGTAGCCGAGGAGACATTCCTCGGCTTTTTGTACTCTAAAAGGTGCCATCATTTTACATAAGTAGTTTCATTCTGAATGCTTTTCGTTATAATTAGGGAAGTGTCATCGTCTTACTATAAATTTATGGTAAAATAAACGATAAAAGATTGAGTACATAGAGTGGGTGAATAGATTGAAGCTACTAGTGAAAGCACCAGCAAAGATTAATCTGTCGTTAGATGTACTGGGAAAAAGACAAGACGGATATCATGAAGTGAAAATGATTATGACAACCATTGATTTAGCAGATCGTCTAGAACTAACGGAATTAGCAGAAGACCGTATTGAAATTTTATCCCATAATCGGTATGTCCCAGACGACCAACGAAATTTAGCTTATCAGGCAGCGAAATTATTAAAAGAGAAGTTTAATGTAAAAAAAGGTGTATCTATTACTATTGAAAAAACGATTCCAGTAGCAGCTGGATTAGCAGGTGGAAGTAGTGATGCAGCAGCGACATTACGTGGTCTTAATAAATTATGGAATTTAGGGCTTACAATTGATGAGTTAGCAGAGCTTGGCGCAGAAATTGGATCAGATGTATCGTTCTGTGTATACGGCGGCACAGCAATTGCCACTGGAAGAGGAGAGAAAATTGAGCATATAAAGACTCCGCCTTCTTGTTGGGTTATTTTAGCGAAACCACATATAGGTGTATCTACTGCTGATGTGTATGGAAATTTAAAGTTAAATCGAGTTACACATCCAAATGTAGATAAAATGGTTGATGTCATAAATTCTGGAGATTATAAAGGGATTTGTGATACTGTTGGTAACGTTTTAGAAGATGTAACATTTGGAATGCATCCTGAAGTTGCACGTATTAAATCACAGATGAAGCGATTCGGAGCGGATGCTGTATTGATGAGTGGAAGTGGTCCAACTGTATTTGGACTTGTACACCATGATTCTCGAATGCATCGCATTTATAACGGGTTAAAAGGATTTTGTGAACAGGTCTATGCGGTACGTTTATTAGGAGAGCGAGAAACGCTTGAATAAAGACGTATAATACGTTATGATTTGTTTAGAATATTCGTGATTTGAGGTGAGAGTATGAAAATTAGAAGAAGTACAAGATTAGTCGATATGACTTATTACTTGCTACAAAACCCTCGTCAGCTAGTATCTCTCACTTTTTTTGCTGAAAGGTATCAATCGGCTAAGTCTTCCATTAGTGAAGATTTAGTTATTATTAAGCAAACGTTTGAACAACAAGGGGTCGGCACATTGCAAACGATACCAGGAGCAGCAGGAGGAGTGAAATATATACCGTATATAAGTGAAGAAGAGGCAGATCTAATTATTGATGAGCTTTGTGGCTTATTTGAAAATCCAGATCGTATTTTGCCTGGCGGTTACTTATACATGACAGATTTATTGAGTAATCCTCGCCATATTAATGGCGCAGGTCGTTTGTTTGCTTCTGTTTTTGCTAGGCAATCAATTGATGCGGTTATGACGGTGGCAACGAAAGGGATTCCACTTGCTTATGCAGTGGCAAATTACTTAGATGTACCAGTTGTAATTGCAAGGAAAGATAATAAGGTAACAGAAGGTCCGACTGTTAGTATTAACTATGTGTCGGGTTCTTCTAAACGAATTCAAACAATGACATTAGCAAAACGCAGCCTTCCAGAAGGATCGAATGTTTTAATTATTGATGACTTCATGAAAGCTGGTGGAACGATTCAAGGTATGATGAGTATGTTAGAAGAGTTCAAGGCTAATGTTGTTGGTATTGGTGTATTAGTAGAATCCACAGATATTGAAGAACGACTAATTAATAATTTTGTATCATTAATTCGTCTATCGGAAGTTGATGTGAAAGAAAAAACGATTCAAGTGGAAAAAGGGAATTATTCTCTTGCACCATTTGATGAAGGGCTTGTAGAGGCTGAATAAAAGGTAGAGCAGATAGCTCTATCTTTTTTTATTTTATTTATAGATTATAAAATAGATGGACAAACTGCCTTTCGTACACTATTTTTAAAGAGTAAAATAAATAATAAAAGGGTGAAAAGTATGAAAGTTGTTCAAACAAGCAAGGCACCACAAGCGATTGGACCTTACTCACAAGGGATTATTGTAAATAATATGTTTTATAGCTCAGGACAAATTCCATTAACGGAAAATGGGGAGCTTGTAACAGGAGATGTAACAGTACAAACAGAACAAGTATTTCAAAATTTACAAGCGGTATTAGAGGAAGCAGGTGCTTCATTTGATACAGTCGTAAAAACAACAGTATTTTTAAAGGACATGGATGATTTTAATGCAGTGAATGAAGTATATAGCTCTTATTTCTCTACTCATAAACCAGCTCGATCTTGTGTGCAAGTAGCAAAATTACCGAAAGATGTTTCCGTTGAAATTGAAGTAATCGCCCTAGTTAAGTAACCTTTTGTAAGCGATAACCTCCACTAATCTCTATATTCAACTACATTAAAAATTTTTATCTTAAAAATTTTTAAAAAATTAAAGGGAAAATAGAAAATTTGTGGAATTTATACAAATATATCGCTTATTTAGAAAAGGGTGGTGAACACAAGATGGAAGTGACTGACGTAAGATTACGCCGCGTAAACACAGAAGGCCGCATGAGAGCAATTGCCTCTATTACTTTGGACCATGAATTTGTTGTTCATGATATTCGTGTAATTGATGGTAATAATGGATTATTTGTAGCAATGCCAAGTAAACGTACTCCAGATGGAGAGTTCCGTGACATTGCACATCCGATTAATTCTGGTACACGCTCTAAAATTCAAGATGCGGTTTTAACAGAGTATCATCGTTTAGGCGAGTTAGAAGAGGTTGAGTTTGAAGAAGCAGGTGCTTCGTAAAATTCGAATGAAAAGGGCTTTGACGAAAAGCCTTATAATTTTGTAGCAAACTCCTGTAAGCATTTACAGGAGTTTGTTTTTTTTACTTTATATTTGTAAATTTCATAATTCATTAATATAAAAAGAAGAAACTACTAATTTTTTCAAAATCATTTTAAATAGTATAGCTTATTTCTTAAAAAAGATACTAAAGAGTAAAACATCTTATAAGAATTATGGTAAAATTTAATAGTTAAAATGTGTTTCTTGAAATATATGATGATTTAGGATAATATCTTTAATGGATAAATAGGTTGCGATGGAGGGTCTATATGTCAAACAGATTTGCAGTGATTCTAGCTGCAGGTAAAGGCACACGTATGAAGTCTAAGCTATACAAAGTGCTGCATCCTGTATGTGGAAAACCCATGGTACAACACGTAGTCGATCAAGTATCTCAATTAGGATTGCAGAAACTTGTAACGGTTGTTGGACATGGTGCTGAAATGGTACAAGAACAGCTAGGAAACGTAAGTGAGTTTGCATTACAAGCAGAACAACTTGGTACAGCACATGCTGTAGATCAAGCTGCAAGTGTACTTGCAAATGAAGAAGGAACAACTTTAGTTATTTGTGGTGATACGCCGCTAATAACTGCTGAAACGATGGAAGCATTACTTCAGCAACATAAAGAAGCAGGAGCAATGGCGACGGTGCTAACAGCGTACATAGAAGAACCTGCTGGATATGGCCGTATTGTTCGTAATGAGAATGGTCATGTTGAAAAGATTGTTGAGCATAAAGATGCAAATGAGAAAGAATTAGCTATTAAAGAAATCAATACAGGTACGTATTGTTTTGATAATAAGGCTTTATTTGCTTCACTTTCTAAAGTTTCAAATGATAACGTACAAGGTGAATATTACCTTCCAGATGTTATTGAGATTTTAAAAAATGAAGGTCATATCGTATCAGCTTATCAAACAGAGCAGTTCGATGAAACGTTAGGTGTTAACGACAGAGTCGCTCTATCGCAAGCGGAAATTATTATGAAAAACCGTATCAACCGAAAGAACATGGTAAATGGTGTTACAATTATTGATCCAAGTAACACTTATATTTCTGCTGATGCAATTATCGGTAGTGATACAGTTCTTCATCCAGGAACAATTATTGAGGGGAACACTGTAATTGGTTCTGATTGTGAAATTGGACCGCATACAGTAATTCGTGATAGTGAAATTGGAGATCGTACGACAATTCGTCAATCTACTGTACATGATAGTAAACTTGGTACAGAAGTATCGGTTGGTCCATTTGCACATATTCGCCCAGATTCAGTTATTGGAGACGAAGTACGCGTTGGAAACTTCGTGGAAATCAAAAAAACTGTCTTTGGTAATAGAAGTAAAGCTTCACACTTGAGTTATATCGGGGATGCACAAGTTGGAGAAGACGTGAATCTTGGTTGTGGTTCAATTACGGTGAACTATGACGGTAAGAATAAATTCAAAACTGTGATTGGTAATGGGGTATTTATTGGATGTAATTCAAACCTTGTTGCTCCAGTAACAGTTGAAGATGGTGCTTATGTGGCAGCAGGCTCTACAATTACAGAGAATGTTCCATCAAAAGCATTATCGGTAGCACGTGCACGTCAAGTTAACAAAGAAGACTATGTTGATCAATTGCTGAATAAGAAAAAATCATAATGTGGAGGGTTAATCTAGATGTCGACTCAATATCTAAATTCTAATTTGAAAGTATTCTCTTTAAACTCTAATAAGGAACTTGCTGAGCAGATTGCAAAGCATATTGGAGTAGGACTAGGAAAATGTTCTGTTGATCGTTTTAGTGATGGAGAAGTTCAAATTAACATTGAAGAAAGTATCCGTGGTTGCGATGTATTCATTATTCAATCTACAAGCTTCCCAGTAAACGAACATATCATGGAATTACTTATTATGATCGATGCATTAAAACGTGCATCTGCGAAAACAATTAATATTGTTATTCCTTATTATGGTTATGCGCGTCAAGACCGTAAAGCGCGTTCTCGTGAACCAATTACATCGAAACTTGTAGCAAACTTGCTTGAAACAGCAGGTGCAACTCGTGTAATCACTCTAGATTTACATGCTCCACAAATTCAAGGGTTCTTTGATATCCCAATCGACCACTTAATGGGTGTACCGATTCTTTCTGATTACTTTGAAACAAAAGGTCTTAAAGATATCGTAATCGTGTCTCCTGATCATGGTGGTGTAACTCGTGCAAGAAAAATGGCAGATCGTCTAAAAGCGCCAATCGCTATTATTGATAAGCGTCGCCCTCGCCCGAACGTATCAGAGGTAATGAACATTATCGGTAATATTGAAGGCAAAACAGCGATTTTAATTGATGACATCATTGATACAGCTGGTACAATTACATTAGCAGCAAACGCTCTTGTTGAGAACGGTGCTTCTGAAGTATATGCTTGCTGTACACACCCAGTATTATCTGGTCCAGCAATTGAACGTATTCAAAATTCAAATATTAAAGAGTTAGTTGTAACGAACTCTATCGTATTACCGGAAGAGAAGAAAATCGACAAAGTACATGAACTTTCAGTTGCTCCATTAATCGGAGAAGCAATCATTCGTGTATACGAAGAAGAATCTGTGAGTGTATTATTCAATTAATTGGATAGAATGAGACGTAACCAAAATTGGTTACGTCTTTTCGTATCGAAAAAAGAAAGTAGTGGTACAAGAATGAAATTGATAGTAGGACTTGGGAACCCAGGTAGAGAATATGAATTAACAAGGCATAATATTGGATTTATGGCCATTGATGAACTTGCGAAGCGTTGGAACATTTCTTTGAATGAACAAAAATTTAAAGGTGTATTTGGTGCAGGTTTTGTTAATGGAGAAAAGGTAATCTTATTAAAGCCGCTAACATATATGAATTTATCTGGAGAAAGTATTCGTCCACTCATGGATTATTATAAAATTGATGTTGAGGACTTCGTTGTTATGTACGACGATTTAGACATTCCTGTAGGTAAATTGCGTCTTCGCATGAAAGGTAGTGCTGGTGGACATAATGGTGTAAAGTCAATGATTTCACACCTAGGAACACAAGAATTTCAACGTATCCGTATGGGAATTGATCGCCCGAAAAATGGAATGAAGGTAGTCGATTATGTATTAGGACGCTTTACATCTGAAGAGATTCCGGATGTTAACCATTCTATTGAAAAAGCAGCGGATGCATGTGAAGAGTGGCTAAATAAGCCTTTTCTCCAAATCATGAATACTTTCAATAGTTAAAAATGAGATTAGGAATATTTCTTTTTTGTTTTACCCATACTAGTAGTAATTTAATTTTTAGGAGGCTAGTATGGAAGGGTATTATTATTGCAGACACTGCGGAGGTAATGTAGGCTCCATTAACGCAGAAAAAGTATATAGCGACGTTTTATTTCAACTAACAGAGCAAGAAGTAGTAGAGATGATTCATTTTCATGAGAATGGAAATATATATATAAAAACGATTTGTGAATCGTGTCAAGAAACGCTCGCATCTTATCCTGAGTATTATGAATATGAAAAATTTCTGCAATAAAATGTTGTCGCTTTGGCATGTCCAAAGCATTTTTCTGTTTTCCTTTTCCGAAATATTTGCATAAAATAGAATGGCTTGCTCTTTATGTTGAGAGGAGTTTTAAAAATGATAGGTTTATTAGAGCAATTTTATAAAAATAAAGAGATACAATCAGTTATTAATGGATTAGAAGATGGGTTAAAGGAACAACTTATATCAGGGATGGCAACGTCTTCTCGTTCATTATTAATGGCGGCTTTATATAAAAAAACAAAAAAATCACAATTAATCGTGACACATAACTTATACCAAGCGCAAAAAGTACATGAAGATTTAGTGGCGTTACTTGGTGAAAAAGATGTGTGGCTATATCCAGTGAATGAACTTATAGCATCGGAAATTGGGGTTGCAAGTCCAGAATTGAAGGCGCAACGTATAGAAGTGTTAAATCGCTTGGCTGCTGGAGAGAATGGAATCATTGTAGCTCCAGTGGCAGGATTGCGTAGATTTTTACCAATAAAAGAATTGTGGAAGCAAAAGCAAGTTGAAATCAATCTAGGGCAAGAGATTGATTTAGATGCGCTCTTGCATACTTTACATCATATTGGCTATGAACGTAAGTCGATGGTAGAAGCTCCAGGGGAGTTCAGTTTGCGCGGGGGAATATTAGATATTTATCCTTTAACTGAAGAACTACCATTTCGTATTGAATTCTTCGATACAGAAGTCGATTCTATTCGATTATTTGATGTGGATGAACAGCGTTCTCAAGGAAAAAAAGAAAGCGTTAAGTTTGGTCCGGCAACAGAGTTTTTATTTTCACAGGAAGAATTAAAATCAGGAATTCAGCATCTTGAAGAAGGTTTGACTAAGACGATGCAAAAACTTTCTGATGATAAACTAAAGACTACAGTACTTGAGACGGTAAGTCATGAAATTGAGATGTTGAAAAACGGGCAAAGTATAGAACAGATGTTTAAATACTTATCTATTTTCTATAAAGAACCTGCTAGTCTGATAGATTATTTACCAGAAGACGGTGTTGTAATTTTAGATGAGATTTCCCGTATTCAAGAAACAGCATCACATCTGGAAACAGAAGAGGCGGAATGGTATATATCACTTCTTGGTGAAGGAACAATTATTCAAGATTTATCTTTCTCTCACGCATTCGAGGGATTTCTTCATCATAAAAAAAGAAATTTTGTATATTTAACGTTATTCTTGCGTCATATTGCACACACACATCCGCAAAATATTGTGAATGTAACATGTAAAACAATGCAAGATTTCCATGGACAGATGAATTTGTTAAAAACAGAAATTGATAGATGGAATGAAGGGCATTTTACGACTGTTGTACTTGGAACAGATGATGAACGTGTGAAAAAATTACAACATATTTTAAGTGATTATGATATTGAGGCAGATATTGTGGAAGGTACAGATATCTTATTGTCTGGAAGGTTACAAATTGCTGTAGGTGATTTACATGCAGGATTTGAAATGCCGATGCAAAAGCTTGTTGTCATTACTGAAAAGGAGCTTTTTCATAAGAAAGTTAAAAAATCACAACGTAAACAAAAGTTATCGAATGCTGAACGTATTAAAAGTTATTCGGAATTAAAAGTTGGAGATTATGTAGTTCATGTAAATCATGGTATAGGTAAATTTTTAGGTATTGAGACATTAGAGATTAATGGTGTTCATAAAGATTATTTAAATATTAAATATCAAGGTAATGATAAGTTATACGTTCCAATTGAACAAATTGATCAAGTCCAAAAATATGTAGGGTCTGAAGGTAAGGATCCAAAAGTTTACAAATTAGGTGGTAATGATTGGAAGAAGGTTAAAACGAAAGTTGAAAAATCTGTACAAGACATTGCGGATGACCTAATTAAACTATATGCTGAACGCGAAGCTTCAAAAGGCTATGCATATACGCCAGATACAGCAGAACAACAAGAGTTCGAATCATCTTTCCCATATCAAGAGACAGAGGATCAGTTACGTTCTATTGACGAGATTAAAAAAGATATGGAACGCGGACGCCCGATGGATAGGCTCCTTTGTGGTGATGTAGGGTATGGAAAGACTGAAGTGGCTATTCGTGCGGCATTTAAAGCAATTATGGATGAAAAACAAGTTGCAATTTTAGTACCGACAACGATTCTTGCGCAGCAACACTATGAAACAATTCGAGAGCGTTTTCAAGATTATCCAATCAATATAGGATTATTAAGTAGATTCCGTACGAGAAAACAACAAAATGAAACGATTAAGGGTTTAAAGGATGGCACAATAGATATTGTAATCGGAACACATCGTATTTTATCTAAAGATGTTACTTATAAAGATTTAGGGCTTCTTATTATTGATGAAGAACAAAGATTTGGTGTGACGCATAAAGAGAAAATTAAACAATTGAAGGCGAATGTTGACGTATTAACATTAACGGCAACTCCGATTCCACGGACGCTTCATATGTCTATGCTTGGTGTGCGCGACTTATCTGTTATTGAGACACCGCCAGAAAATCGTTTCCCAGTCCAAACGTATGTAGTAGAGTATAATCCAGCATTAATGCGAGAGGCGATAGAGCGAGAGCTTGCAAGAGGCGGTCAAATTTACTTCCTATATAACCGTGTAGAGGATATTGAAAGAAAAGCAGATGAAATTTCGATGTTAGTTCCAGATGCCCGTGTAACATACGCACATGGGAAAATGAACGAAAGTGAATTAGAGTCTGTTATGCTATCATTTTTAGAAGGACAGCATGATGTTCTTGTAAGTACAACAATTATTGAGACGGGTGTAGATATTCCGAATGTAAATACGTTAATTGTATTTGATGCAGATCGTATGGGATTATCACAGTTGTATCAGCTTCGTGGGCGTGTTGGACGTTCTAATCGTGTTGCATATGCATACTTTGCCTATAAACGTGACAAAGTGCTGTCAGAGGTTGCAGAGAAGCGTCTGCAAGCAATTAAAGAGTTCACGGAACTTGGATCTGGTTTCAAAATTGCGATGAGAGATTTATCTATTCGTGGAGCAGGTAATTTGTTAGGGGCAGAGCAGCATGGATTTATTGATTCTGTCGGATTTGATCTATATTCTCAAATGTTAAAAGATGCAATTGAACAGCGTAGAGGAACAGATGGGGCTGAAAATACAGTTAATGTTGAAATTGACTTAGAGGTAGATGCATACTTACCAGATGCTTATATTTCAGATAGTAAGCAAAAAATTATGATGTATAAACAATTTAGAGGTGTTTCTGCAATTGAGGATATTGAAGAATTGCAGGAAGAAATGATCGATAGATTCGGTGATTATCCACAAGAAGTCGGTTATTTATTACAAATTGCAAATATTAAAGTGTTGGCAATGAAAGAACAAATTGAGTTAATTAAACAGAATAAATTTGAAGTAACATTCCTGTTTTCTGAACAAGCAAGTCAAAATATTGATGGTGGAAAATTATTCATGCTTGGAAATAGTTTTGGACGTATGATCGGTTTAGGAATGGAAGGATCACAATTGAAAATTGTTATGAAAACAAATGGTTTAGAGACATCGAAGTGGTTAACAATTGCTGAAAATTTATTAAAAGGCTTACCAGATGTAAAAAAAGAAGTAATAAATGCCTAAAATAAGATAAAAAAATACAATTCGACGTGCATAGAAGAACTAATGTGTAAAATACTATGTCTAACAGTTGGTGATTTTTACATGAACAGGTAAATTCACCACTTTGATCATCAGTAGAAAGTGAGGCAGCATTAGAATGAAAGCAACTGGAATCGTACGTCGAATTGATGATTTAGGCAGGGTAGTAATCCCGAAGGAAATTCGTAGAACTTTACGTATTCGAGAAGGAGACCCACTAGAAATATTTGTTGATCGCGATGGAGAGGTAATTTTAAAGAAGTATTCTCCAATTAGTGAACTAGGTGATTTTGCAAAAGAATATGCTGAGGCTTTATATGACAGCTTAGGACATAATGTGCTTGTCTGTGATCGAGATTCTATCATCGCAGTATCAGGCGTATCGAAAAAAGAATACTTAAATAAAAGTGTTGGCGATTTAATCGAAAAAACGATGGAAGAACGAAAGTCTGTTATTATGACGGACGAAAGTGATATTTCCATTATCGATGGTGTAACAGAAAAGGTTCATTCTTATACAGTTGGACCGATTGTTGCAAACGGAGACCCGATTGGAGCTGTCATTATTTTTTCGAAAGAAGCTATTATAAGCGAAATCGAGCATAAAGCGGTTAATACTGCTGCCAGTTTCTTAGCGAAACAAATGGAACAGTAAGGGTGTATAATTTTAGAAGTAGCAATTTTTCCTAATTATGATCTTTCTTTTTGAGAAATCAATTATTTGGAGATATATGTATATTGAATGAAGGTAGCGCTTTGCTACCTTTTTTCGTTGAGTATTTTTAACGGTGCAGGAACCTATTATTACCCGTGGTGGTAAGGCAGCTTGTTCATTTCTTTATGATATAATACGAGAGGTGAGAATAGAAAAAGGAGTTTTCTTGTATGGAAGCGAAGAAGTATCAAGCCTTTTGGCGTGGGGCTATTATATTAACGATTGCAAGTTTTGTTACAAAAGTATTAAGCGCTTTTTACCGTATTCCATATCAAAATATAGCGGGTGATATTGGTTTTTATATTTATCAACAAATTTACCCGTTTTATGGATTTTGTTTAATTTTAGCTACTTATGGGTTTCCTATTATCATTTCGAAAATGGTTGCAGAACGACTAGAGCGGGGAAAACAAAAAGAAGCAGAAGAAATTATTTGTGTATCTTTTTGGTTTTTATTGGGAATTGGTTTTATAGGCTTCTTTACATTGTTTTTTGGGGCCAAAACAATTGCGATAGCTATGGGCGATATATACTTAGAGAAGTTACTACGTGTTATTTCATTTTCATTCTTATTGATGCCGTTTTTGTCTGTAGCAAGAGGGTATTTTCAAGGCTTCAATAATATGATGCCAACAGCTGTTTCGCAAGTAATAGAACAAACAATTCGAGTTTCTATTATTGTATTTTTATCGCTATTCCTAATTGCTCACGGATTTGATTTATATACAGTTGGTGCAGGGGCTATGTTAGGCTCAATTGCGGGTGGACTTATTGGGATTATTGTACTTATGTTGTATATGCGTCGAGATTTTCGTTCTATATTTTTCAAAAGTGTAGCGAGAATTAAGGGCAAAAGGAGGATAATTAAAATCCTTTTTTGGCAGGGGTTAGCGATTTGTGTTAGTAATTTAGTGCTTATTTTTATACAGATGGCAGATTCAATATCCTTGTACACCTTACTTATTGGTGCGGGAGAACAGGTTGAAAGTGCAAAGGTATTAAAGGGTGTTTATGATAGAAGTATTCCGCTAATGCAATTAGGTACTGTTGTGACGACTTCTTTCTCGTTGTCACTTATTCCAATTATTACAGCGGCGAAGGAAAGAGGAGATCTTTCCTTTATTCAAGAAAAGGTAAAGTTAGCAATGAAAATAACACTTGTTATTGGACTTGCAGCAGCTATTGGACTAACTTGTATTATTCAACCTACGAATATTATGTTGTTTGAAAATAGTGATGGATCAGATGTTTTATCTATTTTATCTTTATCTATTTTATTTAGCTCGTTGTCAATTACGACGGCTTCTATTTTACAAGGGTTGGGACAAACATTTAAGCCAGCATTATTTGTTGTATTTGGAGGTTGCTTAAAGTTAGCGTTAAATTATATATTTATGCCTTATTTTGGTGTGAAAGGGGCAGCCTTTGCGACTTTGTGTGCGTTAATTATAATTTCTGGGCTAAATAGTTTGTTGCTTATGAGAGCTGTATCAGGATCGCTTATCAATAAGCGAAATATGTTAGGTGTAGTGATTAGTGGTATCTGTATGGGATTTGTATTAATGATGTTCACACGTGTGTTGCAGGTGTCTGGATTAGTAATTGATACGGAACATAGAGGAATCGCGACGCTTGAAGCGTTGCTAGGTGTAGTTGTCGGCGGATTGACATATATGTTTTTAATTTTGAAATTACGTGTATTTACAAAAAAAGAATTAGGAACCGTTATGAAACAAGAGAAAAAAGAAGGTTCATTGAAGAAGAGTGGATAGAGGTGACAGATTGTGAGTGGAATCATTACTATTTTAGGTTTAGGTGCTGGTGAATTAGATCAGCTAACGATGGGTGTATATCGAAAGATAAAAGAAGCAGATCATCTGTTTGTTAGGACGAAGGAACATCCAGTTATCGAAGAATTGGAGAAAGAAGGCGTACAATATACGGCTTTTGATGATGTATATGAAGCGCATGATACGTTTGAAATTGTATATGAAACAATTGCGAATAAATTGCTAGAACAAGCTGAAGGTACAGAAATTATCTATGCTGTTCCAGGGCATCCGCTTGTAGCAGAAAGAACAGTTCAGCTACTGTTGGAAAAAGGTGAAGATTCAAATGTTGAATTGCGAATTGAGGGTGGACAAAGTTTCCTTGATCCTATGTTTGCAAGCCTAAAGATTGATCCAATTGAAGGATTTCAATTACTTGACGCTACATCATTTAAAAGAGGACAATTAGAATTACGTCAACATCTAATCTTTTGCCAAGTATATGATGCATTCGTTGCATCTGATGTGAAATTAACATTAATGGAGATGTTGCCGGATGATTATGAAGTGTATATCGTAACAGCTGCAGGAACTTCATTTGAACAAGTAAAGAAGGTACCGTTGTATATGTTAGATCATGAAACGGAATTGAATAATTTAACGAGTGTGTATGTGCCGCCAGTTCAGGAGCGTGCATCCTTGTATCAACAGTTCGATGTACTTAGAGAAATTATTGCAGAACTTCGAGGCCCAAATGGTTGTCCGTGGGATAAAAAGCAAACACATCAATCATTAAAGAAATATTTAATTGAGGAAGCTTATGAAGTATTGGAAGCAATTGATGAAGAGGATGATGATCACTTAGTAGAAGAATTAGGTGATATATTATTACAAGTTATGCTTCATGCTCAAATTGGAGAAGATGAAGGTTGGTTTTCTATAGATGAAATCATTCGAACTCTATCTGAGAAAATGGTTCGTCGCCATCCACATGTATTTGGAAATACGGATGTAAACAATGCTGATGAAGTGATTGCCAATTGGGAAGAAATTAAAAAACAAGAAAAAGGATTCGTGAAAGAATCTGTTTTAAATGGCGTTCCAAAAAGTTTGCCGCAGTTACTACGCGCCTATGAAATTCAGAAGAAAGCCGGTAAGGTTGGATTTGATTGGGTTGATGTGCAGCCTATGATAGAGAAAGCTTTGGAAGAATGGCAAGAGTTCCAACAAGAAGTTACAAACATGGATGAGGAAAAGATGCTAGGTGAGTTTGGTGATTTACTATTTGCATTTGTTAATATAGCTCGTCATTATAAAATAGATCCAGAAGAGGCGTTACGTTCAACTAATGAGAAATTTACTGGTCGTTTTTTATACATGGAGGCAAAAGTAGCTGAAATGAATAAAGAGATGGAAGATTTATCATTAGAACAGTTAGATGTTTTATGGGAAGAAGCGAAACAAACAGAGCGTTAATAGGGGGATTTGAGATGCGTCTAGATAAGTTTTTAAAAGTGTCACGTTTAATTAAAAGAAGAACATTAGCGAAAGAAGTAGCTGATCAAGGAAGAATATCTATTAATGGTCAAGTGGCAAAAGCAAGTTCGGATGTGAAAGTAGCTGATGAATTAACAATTCGTTTTGGTCAAAAAATAGTGACTGTAAAAATAAATGAATTGAAAGAAACAACTAAAAAAGAAGATGCAGCAAATATGTATAGCTTAGTTCGCGAAGAAAAAGTAAAAGCGGAAGAAGGCTTGTTCTAAAATCATTTATCCCCTCATACATTACTATTAGCTAGTAAAAACCTATGGGGGGATTTACGTGAATAATGGTTACTCACCTACGTCTTCTAATCAACAAAATGTTTCTGTGGAGCATGATATTATTATGCGTGGAAGGCGTGTAATTGATATTACTGGTGTGAAGCAGGTAGAGAGTTTTGATAGCGAAGAGTTTTTACTCGAAACCGTAATGGGTTTTTTAACGATTCGTGGTCAAAATTTACAAATGAAAAATTTAGATGTAGAAAAAGGTATTGTGTCGATTAAAGGGAAAGTTCATGAGATGCTGTATATTGATGAAAATCAAGGAGAAAAAACTAAAGGTTTCTTTAGTAAGTTGTTTAAATGAGCTTAACAATTCAGTTGTATACAATGCTTTCAATGATTGGAATGGGTGCTTGGATTGGAGCATCTTTAGATACATATCAACGTTTTTTAAAGCGTCAAGAACGTAAACGTTGGCTTGTATTTATACATGATATACTATTTTGGATTGTCCAAGCATTATTTGTCTTTTATGTATTGCTTCTCGTAAATGAAGCTGAGTTACGTATATATGTGTTTTTGGCATTATTATGTGGTTTTGCGGCATATCAAAGCTTACTGAAAGCACTATACATGAAGCTGTTAAATTTTCTCATCTATATTTTTATGCAAACAACATATTTTTTTGTTCGAATTATACAGCTACTCATGATAAAACCTGTTATTATTATAGCGCAGCTATTTATTGCATTTATATTATTCTTATTTCGTATACTGCTTTCAATTGGACATGTGTTATGGAAAATGGTGATTTGGATATTACTTTTCATATGGAAAGTTTTTTTCTGGCCTGTTCGATTTATTGCTTCGCTCATATGGAAACTTCTCCCTAATCGTGTTAAACTTTTTATAGTGAAACATATAGGGTTCCTGCAATATATAGCAAAATTGAAGGGACATATCTTCCAAATATGGGAGCGTATAAAAAAGAAGTTAGGGGGACCTCGGAAATGAGGGAACTGAGACAAAGAACAATCGAAAAACAGAGTCCAAATCCTGTTAAAGAGCATATAATACAAACGGATGAGAACAGGAAGCGACTTTATCGCCGTTTAGCGGTTTTTCTTGTCTTTACTTTTACAATTATTGCGAGTATTAGTGTAACGTTTTATCAACAAAACAGTTCCATTAAAGCAAAAGAAGCAAAAGTTAAGGACATGAAAAAAGAACTGGATTCATTAACGAATAAAGAAAAAAGTCTAAAAGACGAAGTTCAAAAGTTAAATGATGAAGAGTACGTATTAAAGATTGCTAGAAGGGATTATTTCTTCTCTGGTAAAGGGGAGATAATTTTTCCTGTTTCGAAGTAGAGTATGTCTTATTGACACTATATTTTAGGATTATATATAATAAAGTAAAATTTGACTTTTTAACCACTAAGGAGGAGCATTTTTTTTATGTCAATCGAGGTAGGCAGCAAGTTACAGGGTAAAGTAACAGGTATTACAAATTTTGGGGCTTTTGTGGAGCTGCCAGAAGGCTTAACTGGTCTTGTTCATATTAGTGAAGTTGCTGATAACTATGTAAAAGATATTAACGATCACTTAAAAGTGGGCGACCAAGTAGAAGTAAAAGTTATTAATGTTGAAAAAGATGGAAAGATTGGTTTATCTATCAAAAAAGCGAAAGAACGTGAAAAAACAGAAGGAGATCGTCCACGCGGTGAATACCAACGCGGTGGTGATCAACAACGTTCTGGACGTCCACAACGTAATAATCGCTCTTTCAACAGAGATAATCGCGGTGGCGGTAACGACCGAGCTCCAAAAGAAACATTTGAGCAAAAGATGGCACGCTTCTTAAAGGATAGCGAAGATCGTTTAACTTCTTTAAAGCGTAACACAGAGTCTAAACGTGGTGGCCGTGGCGCACGTCGCGGATAATAAGACCGTTTAGTTTTTAACATATAGAGAGGTACCCAGAGTGATGGCTCAGGGTACTTTTTTATATGTGAAAATATATTTTAAAAAAGTTTTCAAGATATGTTGACTTTAAATAATATCTGATGTAAGATACTAATTGTCCGTTAAATACGACGACATGGCGGTGTAGCTCAGCTGGCTAGAGCGTACGGTTCATACCCGTGAGGTCGGGGGTTCGATCCCCTCCGCCGCTATATTTAATTTAACGGCCCGTTGGTCAAGTGGTTAAGACACCGCCCTTTCACGGCGGTAACACGGGTTCGAATCCCGTACGGGTCATCTAAAAAGATCATGCAAATTTGCATGATCTTTTTTTGTTAAATGGATTAAGATATACAACACTTCTACAAAATCACCCTATATTTTCTGAATATTTAATTAAAAAACCGAAATAACTTACATACCGTGTATATCTGTAGAGTTATTTCGAATAAAAAGTCGAACGATTATAAAAGTGAAAACTGTTGTTTTGACAAAAATCCCAACAATCATCTTTTATAATGACAGTAATTAAACTATGCAGGTGGTGTTAAAAGTATGCCTAAAGCAGGAAGGAATACTATGAATACAAGTGCATTGGCAATGAATGAGAGTCAGCTTGGAGGAATAAAGTGGACGAGTAAGTTGCGAATGAAATTTGAACAAGTTTTCTTTAGATGGGGATTTATTATTGTTGTTATTGGTTTTCTTTTGGGAAGAGCATATATATTAACAAATATCTTACCGTTTGCACTACCATTTTTTGCTGCTGTTTATGTTATGAAGCGGGATAAGATGCCGCTAGCATTTTTAGCTCTAATGGGAGGAGCTCTTTCAGTCTCGATAGATAATTTGTTTTTTACTTTTGCATCTATCTTTACTTTCTTCATTTATAATATCTTCTTTAGTAGATTCACACGTAAAACCGTTGGACTTGTTCCATTTCAAGTATTTATCTCCGCATTAACCGCACACTTAGTTGTTGTATATTTTGCACAACAAACTGTCACCATGTACGATTTACTCGTTAGTACCATTGAGGCTGGGCTTAGTTTTGTATTAACTATGATATTTTTACAAAGTGTTCCGCTTTTAGTAGAAAGGAAAGGAAAACAACAGGCGTTAGAGACGGAAGAAATTGTTTGTTTGATTATATTACTAGCATCTGTTTTAACGGGTACAACAGATTGGTTTGTATATGATGCTTCTATTCAACATATTTTTACACGGTATTTAGTACTAGTATTTGCATTTATTGCGGGTGCTGCTACAGGATCTACAGTGGGGGTCGTAACAGGTTTGATATTAAGTTTAGCAAATGTATCTAGCTTGTCCCAGCTTAGCCTTCTTGCTTTTTCTGGATTGCTTGGTGGGTTGTTAAAAGAAGGGAAGCGTTTAGGTGTTAGTTTAGGTTTATTAATTGGGACAAGCTTAATTACATTATATGTAGACAAACAGACAAATATTGTAACGACTTTAATTGAGTCAGGCGTAGCGATTGCTATCTTCTTATTAACGCCAAAGCTTGTTTTAGATCGTATTGCTAAATTTATGCCAGGTACACAAGAGCATTCGCAAGATCAACAACAATATTTAAGAAGGATGCGCGATGTTACAGCGAACAAAATCAACCAATTTGCAAATGTATTTGCTGCTTTATCTAATAGCTTTTCTGTATATGGGTATGTAGAGGAAGAAGATAAAGAGACAGAAGCAGATTTGTTTTTGAGTACAATTACTGCGAAAACATGTCAAACATGCTTTAAAAAGGATCAATGCTGGGTAGTGAATTTCGATAAAACGTACGATTATATGAAACAAATAATGAGTGAAACGGAAGAAGGAACCCTGCAACATAATCGTAAATTAGTTCGTGAGTGGGACAAGCATTGTGTGAGAGGGAAAAAAGTGACGGATTTAGTAGCGGGTGAATTAGATCATTTCTATGAGGGACAAAAATTACGAAAACAAATGAAGGAAAATCGTAGAATAGTTGCGGAGCAACTATTAGGTGTATCAAAGGTTATGGAGGATTTTGCTAAGGAGATACAACGAGAGCGTGAAAATCATCAGGTGCAGGAAGAACAGATTATGCAAGCGTTCCGTGATTTTGGTGTCGAAGTAGAGCATGTTGATATTTATTGTTTAGATAGAGGAAGTATTGATATTGAAATGTTGATTCCCGTTGCATCTAATGAACATGGTGAATGTGAAAAGTTAGTTGCACCGATGCTTTCGGATATCCTTAAAGAAAATATTGTCGTTAAACATGAAGAAAAGTCTTCTTATCCGAATGGCCACAGTTTAATATCATTCGGTTCGGCGAAGACGTATTCTCTTGATACGGGATTGGCCACAGCCGCAAAGGGCGGTGGATTTGTTTCGGGTGACTCTTATGCGATGATGGATTTAAGTGTTGGCAAATATGCACTTGCGATTAGTGATGGTATGGGGAATGGGCAAAGAGCTCATATGGAAAGTAAGGAAACGGTGAAATTATTACAAAAAATACTCCAATCCGGTATTGACGAAGAAATAGCGATTAAGTCTATTAATTCAATTCTTTCTTTGAGAACGACGGAAGAGATGTTTACGACATTAGACTTAGCTATGGTAGATTTGCGAGATGCGAGTGCAAGGTTTTTAAAGATCGGATCAACGCCGAGTTTTGTTAAACGCGCGAATAATATTTTGAAAATTGAAGCAAGTAATTTGCCGATGGGAATCATCGAAGATGTTGAAGTTGATGTGGTGGGTGAACAATTAAAAACGGGCGATATCCTTATTATGATGAGCGATGGGATTTTTGAGGGAGCGCAGCATGTAGAGAATCATGAATTGTGGATGAAACGAAAAATTAAAGAATTGCAAACCGAAGACCCGCAAGAAATTGCTGATATCATTATGGAAGAAGTGATTCGCTCTTGTGATGGTTATATAAATGATGATATGACTATTGTAGTGGCAAAAGTGAAGAAAAATATGCCGAAGTGGGCTACGATTCCGATTGTAGGCATGCAGGCGCAGTAAAATGTAAGTGGAATGTTTATCTAAAATTTGATTTTAAAAACCTAGGCGAATACCTAGGTTTTTTTGTGGGAAAAGGTAATGCTATTGATTTTGTGAATACAGACGGAGGATGTAAGATAAAAATGTAATTTTTGTATATCTTTTTTTTGCACAATGTTTGTAAAAGTTGTACCATTATAGACAAGGCGACTAATGTTGCTGTTCTTGTTTAATGAAAGGTGATTGCGAAGTTGAAAGATACATTTGTTGAAAAAGTAGATGACTTTGTAAAGCAGCATGATGTATTAAAGAATGATTCAACAATTGTTGTGGGAGTTTCTGGTGGTCCTGACTCGTTAGCCCTTTTATATTATTTATTAGAAAAAAGAGCGGAAAAACAGTTGGAAATTGTAGTAGCTCATGTGGATCATATGTTTAGAGGTGATGAATCTCATGAGGATTTACAGTTTGTGCAGGACCTTTGTGAAGAACTGGGAATTATTTGTGAAACGATAAGAATTAATGTATCACAATATCAACAGCAATACGGGATGAATGCACAGGTTGCTGCTAGGGAATGCAGATATGCATTTTTGGAAAGAATAATGAAGAAATATGATGCAAGATATGTTGCTCTTGGACATCATGGAGATGATCAAGTAGAGACGATTTTAATGCGTCTTGTAAGAGGGAGTACTCCGAAAGGATATGCAGGAATTGCAGTGAAGCGTCCTTTTCATAATGGATATTTAATTAGGCCGTTACTTGGGGTAACGAAGGAAGAAATTGTTGATTACTGTAATAAGCTAAATTTAATTCCACGTATAGATCCGAGTAATAAAAAGGAAGTATATACAAGGAATCGATTACGTAAATATGTCCTTCCTCACTTAAAAGAAGAAAATCCACAAATGCATGAGAAATTCCAAAAATTTAGCGTGCAGATGCAAGAGGATGAGGCTTATTTGCAGGAATTAGCTTTTGAGAAAATGAATAAAGTAATTACAAAAAAAAGTGATAAACAAATTAGCTTATCAATTCCTGCCTTTGAATCCATGTCTATGCCTTTACAAAGAAGAGGGATTCAACTAATATTAAACTATCTTTATGAATATAAGATTCCATCTTCTCTTTCTTCTATACATATTGACAAGGTGATTGAGTTTTTTAAGCGGACACAACCTTCAGGTTCACTTGATTTTCCAGGTGATTTGAAAATTGTTCGTACATACGAGGAGTGTAGCTTTAGATTTAAACAAGAAATTGTCTCTCCTTTTTTGCAAGATTTATCAGTACCCGGGATCATTACGCTATTGAACGGGGATGAATTTGTAACAGAGGTGAGCGAAGATATACCAAGTAACATGAATGAAACAGTATTTGTTGCTAAGTATAATGATATATCATATCCACTTCGTATTCGTTCTAGGGAAAATGGAGATCGCATGTCAATACAAGGTATGGATGGCACGAAAAAGATAAAAGCTATTTTTATCGAAGCGAAAGTACCAAAAGAAAAAAGGGAAGAATGGCCGGTCGTTTGTGATGCAAGTGGGAACATTATTTGGGTACCCTTGTTGAAGCGATCTGCATTTGCAATTTCGAAAGAGATGGCAAAGAAGGGTAAATATATGATTATTCACTACAAAAGCAAGGAGTCTTCCGGGAGGATAATGAAATGATGAATCAAGATATCGAAAAAGTATTAATTTCTGAAGAACAAATACAAGAAAAGGTGCGCGAACTAGGTGCAGTTATTGCAGAGGATTATAAAAACACAGTACCCCTTGCAATTGGTGTATTAAAAGGCGCAATGCCATTTATGGCAGATTTATTAAAGAGAACAGATACATATCTTGAAATGGATTTTATGGCTGTATCTAGTTATGGTCACTCTACAGTTTCAACAGGCGAAGTGAAAATTTTAAAAGATCTTGATACTTCTGTAGAAGGTCGTGATATTTTAATCGTCGAAGATATTATTGATAGTGGTCTTACACTAAGCTACTTAGTAGACTTATTCAAATATCGTAAAGCGAAGTCTGTAAAAATTGTTACATTATTAGATAAGCCAACAGGCCGTAAGGTTGATCTGAAAGCGGATTATGTTGGATTTACTGTTCCACATGAATTTGTAGTAGGATATGGATTAGATTATAAAGAGCAGTACCGTAATCTTCCTTATGTAGGCGTATTAAAACCAAGCGTTTACTCAAATTAATTAAATACAGGCTTTACAATTGTATAGGAAAGTTTTTCTATGTTACGATTTACTATAGTGTTTATGCCGTGAGAGGAGGTTAGGAATGAATCGTATCTTCCGTAATACCATCTTTTATTTACTGATATTCTTAGTAGTAATTGGAATCGTGAGCTATTTTAATGGTTCGACACAAAAAACGACATCAGTTAGCTACGACAAATTCATTACTAAACTAGAAAGCGGTGAAGTGCGTAATGTGCAACTTCAACCGAAAAATGGTGTATTTGAGGTAAAAGGACAATTCAATAACTCTAGCCAAGGAGAACAATTTGTTACTTATGCACCAAATACTGAGGAATTACAAAAGAAAATCAATGATAAAGCGAAAGGTGCCGAAGTTAAGTATCAACCAGCAGAAGAAACAAGTGCTTGGGTAACATTCTTTACTTCAATCATTCCGTTTGTCATCATCTTCATTTTATTCTTCTTCTTATTAAACCAAGCTCAAGGCGGCGGTAGCCGTGTTATGAACTTCGGGAAAAGTAAGGCGAAGTTATATAATGATGAAAAGAAAAAAGTTCGTTTCAGAGATGTTGCTGGGGCGGATGAAGAGAAACAAGAACTTGTTGAGGTAGTTGAATTCTTAAAAGACCCTCGTAAGTTTTCTGAAGTTGGTGCCCGTATTCCAAAGGGTGTCCTATTAGTTGGACCTCCAGGTACAGGTAAAACTTTATTAGCACGTGCTGTTGCAGGTGAGGCTGGCGTTCCATTCTTCTCTATCAGTGGTTCTGACTTTGTAGAGATGTTTGTCGGTGTCGGTGCATCACGTGTACGTGATTTATTTGAAAATGCAAAGAAAAATGCTCCTTGTATCATTTTCATTGATGAAATTGATGCAGTAGGTCGTCAACGTGGCGCAGGTCTTGGTGGTGGTCATGATGAGCGTGAGCAAACATTGAATCAGTTACTTGTTGAAATGGATGGATTCGGTGCAAACGAAGGTATTATTATCATTGCTGCGACAAACCGTCCAGACATTCTTGACCCAGCGTTATTACGTCCAGGTCGTTTTGACCGTCAAATTACAGTAGATCGTCCAGATGTAAATGGCCGTGAAGCTGTACTGAAAGTACATGCGCGTAATAAACCGCTTGATGAGCATATTAATTTAAGAGCAATTGCGACTCGTACACCAGGATTCTCTGGTGCGGATCTTGAAAACTTATTAAACGAAGCTGCTTTAGTAGCTGCACGTCGAGATAAGAAGAAAATTGATATGAGTGATATCGATGAAGCAACGGATCGTGTTATTGCAGGTCCAGCTAAGAAAAGTCGTGTTATCTCTGAAAAAGAACGTAATATCGTTGCTTTCCATGAAGCAGGCCACACTGTAATTGGTGTTGTTCTTGATGAGGCTGATGTCGTTCATAAAGTAACAATTGTCCCTCGTGGTCAAGCTGGTGGATATGCGGTAATGCTTCCGAAGGAAGATCGTTACTTCATGACAAAGCCAGAGTTACTTGATAAAATCACTGGTTTACTTGGTGGTCGAGTAGCTGAGGAGATTGTATTTGGTGAAGCAAGTACAGGTGCTCACAACGACTTCCAACGTGCGACTGGTATTGCAAGACGTATGGTTACGGAATTCGGTATGAGTGATAAGCTTGGACCGATGCAATTTGGTAGCTCACAAGGTGGTCAGGTATTCTTAGGAAGAGACTTCCATTCAGAACAAAACTACAGTGATGCAATTGCGCATGAAATTGATGTGGAAATGCAAACGATTATTAAAGACTGTTATGCTCGTGCGAAACAAATTCTTACTGAAAAACGAGATAAGCTTGATATTATCGCAAAAACGTTACTTGAAGTAGAAACATTAGATGCAGAGCAAATTAATCATTTATATGATTATGGCAGATTACCTGAGCGTCCAACATCTTCAGATGATGTGAAAGTAAACATCAATATGAAGAAAGACGATGAAGATAAAGAAGATAAGTAAGAAATGAAGGAGTGACTATCGTCACTCCTTTTTTATTTGTTAAGATTTTTGCTAATTACTATTGAGGGCTTAGTGGATAAAGTAATTTAAGTAAAACTAGTATTAAAAATTGAAATAGAGAGCAATCTTTTTGTAAAATGATGAGGATAGGAAAGCTGATTATATAAGTATGTGTGATATGATGTTTTTATAAGTTTTATACATACTACACAAATATAGATTAAATAAGATAAGTGGTGAGAATATGATTTTTGTATTGGATGTAGGGAACACAAATGCTGTACTAGGCGTGTTTGAAGAGGGGGAACTTCGTCAGCATTGGCGCATGGAAACAGATCGTCATAAGACAGAAGATGAATATGGAATGCTTGTAAAACAGTTACTTGATCATGAGGGTCTCTCGTTTGAAGATGTGAAAGGTATTATTGTGTCTTCAGTCGTACCACCAATTATGTTCGCTTTAGAACGTATGTGTGAAAAGTATTTTAAAATTAAACCGCTTGTAGTAGGACCTGGAATAAAAACGGGGCTAAATATTAAATATGAAAATCCACGTGAAGTAGGCGCAGATCGAATTGTAAATGCAGTAGCAGGAATCCAATTGTATGGAAGTCCACTTATTATTGTTGATTTTGGTACGGCTACTACATATTGTTATATTAATGAAGAAAAGCATTATATGGGTGGAGTTATTACGCCAGGAATTATGATTTCAGCAGAGGCTTTATATAGTAGGGCGGCAAAACTTCCTCGTATTGAAATTACAAAACCGAGCAGTGTTGTTGGGAAGAATACAGTAAGTGCGATGCAATCAGGTATTCTTTATGGTTATGTAGGACAAGTGGAAGGTATTGTTAAGCGTATGAAAGAGGAAGCTAAACAAGAACCGAAAGTTATTGCAACAGGTGGATTGGCGAAATTAATTTCAGAGGAATCGAATGTAATTGATATTGTAGATCCATTTTTAACGTTAAAAGGCTTGTATATGTTATATGAGCGTAATGCAAATTTACAGCAGGAGAAAGGTGAATAAATAAGTATGAAAGATTATTTAGTAAAAGCGTTAGCGTTTGATGGAGAAGTACGTGCGTATAGTGTACGTACAACAAATACAGTAAGTGAGGCACAAAGACGTCATGATACATGGAGGACAGCTTCGGCGGCACTTGGTCGTTCTTTAACTGCAGGTACAATGATGGGTGCGATGTTAAAAGGTGATCAAAAGTTAACGATTAAGGTAGAAGGTAATGGTCCGATTGGCCCTATCTTAGTGGATGCTCATGCAAATGGAGATGTACGTGGCTACGTAACGAATCCACATGTTGATTTTGAAGGAACGGAACAAGGGAAATTACGTGTATATCAAGCGGTAGGTACAGAAGGTTTTGTAACAGTAATTAAAGATATTGGTATGCGTGAGCCGTTTATCGGTCAATCCCCAATCGTTTCGGGAGAACTAGGGGAAGATTTCACGTATTATTTCGCAGTTTCTGAGCAGACGCCTTCTTCTGTTGGTGTCGGTGTCCTTGTAAATGGAGATGACAGCGTATTAGCGGCGGGTGGATTTATCCTTCAAATTATGCCGGGCGCACAGGAAGAAACAATTTCATTCATTGAAGATCGTTTGCAAAAAATCCCGCCTGTATCAACATTGATTGAACGAGGCCTTTCTCCAGAAGAGCTACTATATGCAGTCCTTGGAGAAGATAAAATAAAAGTATTAGAAACAATGGATGTTCAATTTAATTGTACGTGTTCACGTGAGCGTATTGAGAGTGTGTTAATTAGTTTAGGTAAAACAGAGTTAGAGCAAATTCGTGAAGAAGAAGAAGAGACAGAAGTTCATTGCCATTTCTGTAATGAACGTTACAAGTTCTCTAAAGAAGATATTACAAATTTAATTGAGAATTTGTAATAAGGGGATTAACCCTCCGAATAGATTGACAAACAGGGAATTTTCTGACAAAATCTAAATATAGATAAAACCAATAAAAATACTCGGTGTTAGGAGTGACAGGAATGCGAGTGGCACAATCAGTTTCAGAATTAATCGGGAAAACGCCGATCGTTAAGTTGAACCGCATCGTAGAATCAGACAGCGCAGATATATACTTAAAACTAGAATTTATGAATCCGGGGAGTAGCGTTAAAGATCGTATTGCACTAGCTATGATTGAAGATGCTGAAAAAAAGGGATTGTTAAAAGAGGGCGATACAATCATTGAACCAACAAGTGGTAACACAGGTATTGGTTTAGCGATGGTAGCGGCTGCTAAAGGATATAATGCAATTTTAGTAATGCCAGAAACAATGAGTATTGAGCGTCGTAATTTATTACGTGCTTACGGTGCTGAATTAGTATTGACTCCAGGTCCTGAAGGGATGGGTGGAGCAATTCGTAAAGCAACTGAATTAGCAAAAGAGCATGGTTACTTTATACCGCAACAGTTCCAAAATCAATCGAATCCACAAATTCACCGTTTAACAACAGGTCCAGAAATTGTTGAGCAAATGGGTGATCAATTAGATGCGTTTATTGCAGGTATTGGTACAGGTGGAACAATTACTGGTGCTGGTGAAGTGCTGAAGGAAGCATATGAAGGTATTAAAATTTATGCAGTAGAACCTGCGGATTCACCAGTGTTATCTGGTGGGAAACCAGGTCCACATAAAATCCAAGGAATTGGGGCGGGATTTGTCCCAGAGACATTGGATGTAGAAGTATATGATGAAATTATTCAAGTGAAAACAGAGCAAGCATTTGAATATGCGAGAAGAGTGGCTAAAGAAGAAGGTATTTTAGTTGGTATCTCTTCAGGAGCAGTTATTTATGCAGCAACAGAAGTTGCGAAAAAGTTAGGTAAAGGGAAAAAGGTACTCGTTATTATTCCAAGTAACGGTGAACGTTATTTAAGTACACCACTTTATCAATTTGAATCATAATTAAATGCGATTGAAAAAGCATCCTTGAAAAAGGATGCTTTTTCTTTTTGGATTGGAAATAGGAAAAGAGTGAATGACTAGAAAACTTCATGTAAAATAAGAGGTAGTATAATTAAATTATTTTCACTAGCCTTCGAGTATAATCAATCTCTATATAAATAACTTATGTAGTTTGAGGTGGTTCATCTAAGAGGGTGGGATAAAAGAAGACGGGGTGTTGATATGCAACGAAGAAAATCTTTAGCGCTTTCTATTCCATATCAGTTAGATTTCTTTAAGCAATATAAATTTCTTTCTCAGGATAAGCCGCAACATATTTTGCTGGAAAGTGGACGTGGCGGTCGTTATAACATAGTGGGTTTAAACCCGGTAGCGGTAATCCAAGGAAAGGGTGTAAAGTTACATATAAGTGAAAGTGGTAAGGAAACAATAAAAAAAGGGAATCCATTAGATTTAATGCAAGAATATATGGAGAAATGGAAAACAGACTACAATCCAGAGTACCCACCTTTTCAAGGTGGTGCAATGGGCTACTTTAGTTATGATTGTATCCGTTATATTGAAAAACTCCCTTCTCTTGCAGAGGATGATCTGAATATACCCGATATATACTTTTTATTATTTGATGATGTGTTTGTCTATGATCAAAAAGAAAAGGTATTGTGGATTATTACACATTATGTAGATAAGCATGCAGAAGCGGAAGAACGTTTAAATGAATGGAAGGATCTTTGGACGGCAGAAGTGCCTGAAGTGACTATGCCGTTTGAACGTCCTAAAAAGAAAAATGAAGCGGTTGCCTTTACAGAAGCAGGCTTTATGAAGGCTGTTGAATGTATTCAAGAGTATATTGGAAATGGTGATGTGTTTCAAGTAAACTTGTCGACAAGACAGGAAAGAACTTTACAAACGCATCCACTAGAAATTTATACAAGTCTTCGTAAAATTAATCCATCTCCATATATGGGTTACTTAGAGCTTGGGGATTTTCAAATTGTTAGTGCTTCGCCTGAATTGCTGATTAAAAAACAAGGGCAAGAAGTAAGTACACGACCAATTGCAGGTACAAGATCCCGAGGTGCAAATGAACAAGAGGATCAAGACTTAGCAAGGGAATTAATTGAGAACGAAAAGGAACGAGCAGAGCATGTGATGCTTGTAGATTTAGAGCGAAATGATTTAGGACGTGTTTGTAAATATGGTACTGTAGAAGTCGATGAATTTATGGTAATTGAAAAGTACTCACATGTTATGCATATCGTTTCCAATGTGCGTGGTGAGGTGGAAGAAGATAAGGATGCTTTCGATTTAGTGAAAGCTGTATTTCCTGGTGGAACAATTACTGGTGCACCGAAAATACGTACGATGGAGATTATAGAAGAATTAGAGCCTGTTCGTCGAGGGATTTATACAGGTTCAATTGGTTGGATTGGTTATTCTGGAGATACGGAATTAAATATTGTCATTAGAACGCTTCTTGCGAAAGATGGGCAAGCACATGTGCAAGCTGGAGCGGGAATTGTAATTGATTCAAATCCGAAAAATGAATATAAAGAGTCGTTAAAAAAGGCAATTGCTTTATGGCGTGCAAAAGAAAGTAGCGAAGAAACGGTTAGGTGAGAGAAATGATATTAATGATTGATAATTATGATTCTTTTACATTTAATTTAGTACAGTTTCTTGGAGAACTTGGACAAGAGCTTGTTGTTAAGCGTAATGATGAAGTGAGTATTGCAGATATTGAGAATATGAAACCAGATTTCTTAATGATTTCGCCAGGTCCATGTAGTCCTAATGAAGCGGGGATTAGTATGGAAGTTATTAAATACTTTGCTGGGAAGATTCCGATTTTTGGAGTTTGTCTTGGGCATCAATCGATTGCACAAGTATTTGGTGGAGAAGTTGTTCGTGCAGAGCGATTAATGCATGGAAAAACGTCACTTATGCATCATGATGGGAAAACGATTTTCTTAGATATTCCTAATCCATTTACTGCAACGCGTTATCATTCCCTGATTGTTAAGAAAGAGTCATTGCCAGATTGTTTAGAGGTAACATCTTGGACAGAGGAAGGGGAAATTATGGCGATTCGTCATAAGACACTGCCGATAGAGGGTGTGCAATTCCACCCAGAATCTATTATGACTTCTCATGGGAAAGAGTTACTACAGAACTTCATTCGTAAATATAGTCCAAGTGTGACATCATGTTAATTTACGTAAATGGCGAGTATGTAGAAGCGAATGAAGCGAAAATCTCCCCTTATGACCATGGTTATTTATATGGGCTGGGAGTTTTTGAGACATTTCGTATTTATAATGGTCATCCTTTTTTGTTAGATGATCATTATAACCGTTTAATAGGTGCGCTAGATGCATTGCAAATTAAATGGACAATGACAAAAGATGACGTGATGCTTATTTTGAAAAATCTACTCGCTAAGAATGAATTGGAACATGCGTATGTACGTTTTAATGTATCAGCAGGTGTAGATGAAATAGGATTACAAACGGAAATGTATGAAGACCCTTCGGTTATTGTTTTTATAAAACCTTTAACAGCTCCAGGAGATGTAGTAGAAAAAGAAGGGGTTATTTTAAAACAAGTGCGAAATACACCAGAAGGAGCATTTCGTCTGAAGTCTCATCATTATCTAAATAATATTTTAGGGAAGCGTGAAATTGGAAATGTAGTGAGCAAGGAAGGTATTTTCCTTACTGAAGCAGGTTATGTTGCAGAGGGGATTGTTTCGAATCTCTTTTTTGTGAAAGGTGATGTTTTATATACACCTTCGTTAAAAACAGGGATTTTAAATGGTATCACTCGTGCGTTTATTATAAAAAGTGCTGAAGAATTGAATATAGAAGTAAAGGAAGGTTTCTTTACAAAAGATGAATTACTTTCAGCAGATGAAGTCTTTGTAACAAACTCAATTCAAGAAATTGTTCCGCTTTATCGTATAGAAGCGCAGGATTTCCCGGGTAAAGTAGGAGTAGTTACAAAAAGTTTAATGTACCTTTATGGAATGCAGAGAGAGAAATTATGGAGCAGAAATGAATTACGAAGAGGAGATGTGTAGTTTGAAGTGGGATTATGATTTACGCTGCGGCGAATATACATTGAATTTAAATGAAAAGACATTAATTATGGGGATTTTAAATGTAACACCAGATTCGTTTTCTGATGGTGGGAGTTACAACGAGGTAGATGCTGCGGTACGTCATGCAAAAGAAATGCAAGGTGAAGGTGCTCATATTATTGATATTGGTGGCGAATCTACTCGCCCGGGTTTTGCTAAAGTATCAGTAGAAGAAGAAATAAAGCGAGTTGTCCCGATGATTCAAGCGGTTTCAAAAGAAGTGAAATTGCCTATATCTATCGATACATATAAAGCTGAAGTTGCAAAGCAAGCAATTGAGGCTGGTGCTCATATTATTAATGATATTTGGGGAGCGAAGGCGGAGCCAATAATTGCTGAAGTCGCAGCTCATTATGATGTACCTATCATTTTAATGCATAACCGCGATAATATGAATTATCGTAATTTAATGGCGGATATGATTGCTGATTTGTATGATAGTATCAAAATTGCTAAAAATGCTGGTGTGCGAGATGAGAATATTATTTTAGATCCAGGTATCGGTTTTGCTAAAACACCTAAGCAAAACTTAGAGGTGATGCGTAATTTAGAACAGTTAAATGTGCTAGGTTATCCGGTTCTCTTAGGTACATCGAGAAAGTCCTTTATTGGGCACGTATTAGATTTGCCAGTAGAGGAACGCCTTGAGGGAACGGGAGCTACTGTTTGTCTTGGTATTGAAAAGGGTTGTGAGTTTGTTCGTGTCCATGATGTGCAAGAAATGGCGCGTATGGCTAAAATGATGGATGCAATGATTGGTAAGGGGGTAAAGTAATTGGATAAAATTTATATCCATGATATGGAGTTTTACGGTTATCATGGTGTGTTCCCGGAGGAAAATAAATTAGGTCAGAGATTTAAAGTTGACTTAACGGTGGAGTTGGATTTAAAGCGTGCAGGGGAAAGTGATGAATTAGAGCATTCGGTCAATTATGGAGAGCTTTTCGAATTATGTAGAAAAGTTGTTGAAGATAGAAAGTATAAGCTTGTGGAGAGTATCGCTGAAAATATTGCTGCAGATATATTAAAACAATATGAAAGTATTTCACGATGTACAATTAAGGTAATTAAGCCGGATCCACCGATACCAGGTCATTATCGTGCTGTAGCAGTAGAAATTACGAGAGAACGTCCATGAATAATATAGCATACATTGCATTAGGGTCAAATATTGGAGAGCGTTATACGTATCTAACCGAAGCGATTCAGTTCTTAAATAAAAATCCTTATATTCAGGTTGATGATATTTCATCTGTATATGAAACTGAGCCAGTTGGCTATACTGACCAAAGTTGCTTTTTAAATTTAGTTATAAAAATTTCTACCAATTTATCACCACAAGAATTATTGAAAGTAACACAAAAAGTAGAAAATGACCTAGGAAGAAAAAGGGAAATTAGGTGGGGGCCGAGGACTATCGACCTTGACATTTTACTTTATAATCAAGAGAATATTGAAGCAGAGAATCTTATTGTTCCGCATCCGCGGATGTTTGAAAGAGCTTTTGTTATCGTTCCGTTGTTAGAGATTAATCAAGACATAAAACAAAACATTTCACGTTCACAAGTAGAAGAAATGAAAAGGCGAGAGGGAGTAACGGTATGGAAGCAGAAAAATGGGGAAGACGCATTCGTGCTTTTCGAAAGCTAAAAGGCTACACGCAAGAAGGTTTTGCTAAAGAATTAGGGGTATCTGTATCTGTTTTAGGTGAAGTTGAGAGAGGGAATCGATCACCTTCTCAAGATTTTGTAGTAGAAGTTGCTAAGGCATTAAATGTTTCGATAGATGAATTAATGCCAAAGTGACTGTGCAGGAAGGAGTAGGTTGATTGTTAAAGATTGCAAATATTGAGATGAAAAATCCGGTTGTATTAGCACCGATGGCGGGAGTGTGTAATTCTGCATTCCGTTTAACAGTGAAAGAATTTGGTGCAGGTCTAGTTTGTGCTGAAATGGTAAGTGATAAGGCAATATTACTGAATAACAAAAGAACATTAGATATGTTATATATCGATGAGAGAGAAAAACCATTAAGTTTACAAATTTTTGGTGGAGAGAAAGAAACTCTTGTAGATGCTGCGAAATACGTAGATAAATATACGACAGCAGATATTATTGATATCAATATGGGTTGCCCAGTACCGAAAATCGTAAAATGTGATGCGGGGGCAAGGTGGCTTTTAGATCCCAATAAAATATATGAAATGGTAGCAGCGGTTGTAGATGCTGTTGAAAAGCCGGTTACAGTTAAAATGCGTATCGGTTGGGATGAAGAACATATTTTCGCAATAGAAAATGCTAGAGCTATTGAGCGTGCTGGTGGACAAGCTGTGGCGGTTCACGGACGTACGCGAGTGCAAATGTATGAAGGTAAAGCGGATTGGGATATCATTAAACAAGTAAAGCAAGCTGTGAATATCCCGGTTATCGGAAATGGTGATGTCGAAACACCGCAAGATGCGAAGCGAATGCTTGATGAGATTGGTGTAGATGGTGTTATGATTGGCCGTGCGGCTCTTGGGGATCCATGGATGATTTATCGTACAGTAAAGTATTTAGAGACAGGTGAATTAATGCCGGAACCAACAGTGCGCGAGAAAATTGATGTATGTATGTTGCATCTAGATCGTCTTATCGACTTAAAGAACGAAAGTGTCGCTGTAAGAGAGATGAGAAAACATGCAGCTTGGTATTTAAAAGGTGTTCGTGGTAATGCGAGTGTACGTAATGGTATTAATGCTTGTAACACACGTGAAGACCTTGCGAATGTGTTAGGTGCATTTGTAGAAGAAGTAGAAGCGAAACAACAAACAATTTACGTTGGTTAATAAGGAACATAGGAGATTGACATTCTTCTATACACTTCCTATAATTACGTGAAAGAAAGAAGAACTGCCAGTTAGTTGCTGGCAGTTTTTCTAGTTGAGTAGAAAATGCTATACTGTATATATTGTAAAAATTAATAGAGCTGGAGTGATATCAATATCATGGATAACATGAACCACGAAGAATTAAACGACCAATTGCTTGTTCGTCGTGAAAAGCTACATAATTTACGTGAGCAAGGAATCGATCCGTTCGGTAAACGATTTGAACGCACAAATTCAACGACCGACTTAGTAAGTTTATATGGAGAATTCTCTAAAGAAGAATTAGAAGAGAAAGAAATCACTGTTTCTATCGCTGGTCGTATTATGACAAAACGCGGTAAAGGAAAAGCTGGATTCGCGCACATTCAAGATTTACACGGACAAGTTCAAATTTACGTTCGTAAAGATACTGTTGGAGATGAAGAGTACGAGTTATTTACGACAGCAGATTTAGGTGACTTAGTAGGTATTGAAGGTAAAGTGTTCAAAACAAACGTTGGAGAACTTTCAGTAAAAGCAACGGGATTTACGCTTTTAACGAAATCTCTCCGTCCGTTACCGGATAAATATCATGGATTAAAAGATGTTGAACAACGATACCGTCAACGTTACTTAGACTTAATTACAAGTATGGAAAGTCGTGAAACATTTGTTACTCGCAGTAAAATTATTCGTGAAATGAGAAGATATTTAGATGACAACGGTTATCTTGAAGTAGAAACGCCTATGATGCACGCGATTGCAGGTGGAGCATCTGCTCGTCCTTTCACTACGCATCATAATGCGTTAGATATGGAATTATATATGCGCATCGCAATTGAACTTCATTTAAAACGTCTTATTGTGGGCGGATTAGAAAAAGTTTATGAGATTGGCCGTGTATTCCGTAATGAGGGTGTATCAACTCGTCATAACCCTGAGTTTACGATGATTGAATTATATGAAGCGTACGCTGATTATAATGATATTATGAAACTAACAGAAAATATGGTTGCTCATATTGCGAAAAAAGTATTGGGTACAACAACAATCCAATATGGTGATTATGAAATTAATCTAGAACCAGAATGGACACGTCTTCATATGGTAGATGCAATTAAGCAACACTCTGGAGCGGATTTCTGGAATCCGATGAGTGTAGAAGAAGCGCGTGAGCTTGCGAAAGAACATAATGTAGAAATTAAGGATACAATGGAAGTTGGTCATATTATTAATGAGTTCTTCGAGCAAAAAGTAGAAGATAAATTAATCCAACCAACATTTATTTACGGTCATCCGGTAGAAATTTCGCCACTTGCGAAAAAGAATGATGAAGATCCACGATTCACAGATCGTTTCGAATTATTTATCGTTGCACGTGAACATGCAAATGCATTTACTGAGTTAAATGATCCGATCGATCAAAAAGAACGTTTTGAAGCGCAGTTAAAAGAGCGTGAACAAGGTAATGACGAAGCACATATGATGGATGACGATTATATTGAAGCTCTTGAGTACGGTATGCCTCCTACGGGTGGATTAGGAATTGGTATTGATCGTCTAGTTATGTTATTAACAAATGCACCATCTATTCGTGATGTATTATTATTCCCTGCTATGCGCCATAAACAAGACTAAGCTTTGGAGATTTCTCCAAAGCTTTTTTTATTTGAGTATGAGTTGCGTGGGTATAATAGATCTTGATGGTGCGAGAAATTATACTTATATAGAAGAAATGTGCTGTTTTTATACTTTTTTACTAAGTTAAAAATTTTATTAGAAAAACTATTGCATTTTAATAATCAAACTGGTATATTTATATTCGTTGCCACGAAAGGTAACAAGCAAAACAAACGAAAAACAACTTATTGAAAAAAGTTGTTGACGAGAATGTAACGAAATGTTATATTGATAAAGTCGCTTCTGAGCGACCAAGTAGTTCTTTGAAAACTGAACGAAACAAACAACGTGAAACGTCAATTTTTATTTTTAGATGCTAGACAAACTAACTTTATTGGAGAGTTTGATCCTGGCTCAGGATGAACGCTGGCGGCGTGCCTAATACATGCAAGTCGAGCGAATGGATTGAGAGCTTGCTCTTATGAAGTTAGCGGCGGACGGGTGAGTAACACGTGGGTAACCTGCCCATAAGACTGGGATAACTCCGGGAAACCGGGGCT
>NZ_CP031748.1:85259-85819 GCF_003429245.1 Bacillus sp. CR71
ACAGATTGATTTACGGGACCAGTCTGTTCAAAATCAGAAAGCATTCATCCATCAATTATTTGGACTTGCAGGATAAGATACGATTCCATTCCATGAGGAATATATGCGCTTTATGCCCTTGTATTTTATTTTTGCACCAGAACCATAATTTTTAACTTCTTTTATCTTTTTCATAGTTTAGGAATAGTGGAGGCTTTCATATGATTTTCTTATTTGTAGTATATTTTGTGATCATTATGACATTAGTAATTACCTTTCTTCTTTCAAAAAAATCATATAAGAAGCCTGTTATTAAATATATACCAACGTTAATATTGTTTATTTTGGCTGTTATTTCTTCTGTTATGTTTGTATTGAATAATGGAATGGGAGAGCTGATGATAGCGGTCTCTTTAGGAATTGCAGCGATAGTGAACGGTCTTTTACTTCTTGCATTGAAAGTAGTTCGTGTGATTGTTGCAAAAGGAAAATAGAGCATCGAAATGAAGTGACCCCTAAAAGTTAGACACGGTTATTTGATTAGGCAGCTTGATAAAAGTGAGTCCGGTATTGTACCGGGC
>NZ_CP031748.1:85869-86523 GCF_003429245.1 Bacillus sp. CR71
TTTTAGTTTGGTTAAGTTAGAAAGGGCGCACGGTGGATGCCTTGACACTAGGAGTCGATGAAGGACGGGACTAACGCCGATATGCTTCGGGGAGCTGTAAGTAAGCTTTGATCCGAAGATTTCCGAATGGGGAAACCCACTATACGTAATGGTATGGTATCCTTACCTGAATACATAGGGTATGGAAGACAGACCCAGGGAACTGAAACATCTAAGTACCTGGAGGAAGAGAAAGCAAATGCGATTTCCTGAGTAGCGGCGAGCGAAACGGAACATAGCCCAAACCAAGAGGCTTGCCTCTTGGGGTTGTAGGACATTCTATACGGAGTTACAAAGGAACGAGGTAGACGAAGCGACCTGGAAAGGTCCGTCGTAGAGGGTAACAACCCCGTAGTCGAAACTTCGTTCTCTCTTGAATGTATCCTGAGTACGGCGGAACACGTGAAATTCCGTCGGAATCTGGGAGGACCATCTCCCAAGGCTAAATACTCCCTAGTGATCGATAGTGAACCAGTACCGTGAGGGAAAGGTGAAAAGCACCCCGGAAGGGGAGTGAAAGAGATCCTGAAACCGTGTGCCTACAAATAGTCAGAGCCCGTTAATGGGTGATGGCGTGCCTTTTGTAGAATGAACCGGCGAGTTACGATCCCGTGC
>NZ_CP031748.1:86573-87467 GCF_003429245.1 Bacillus sp. CR71
GAAGGATAGAAGAAGCGTGCGATTGGTTGTGCACGTCCAAGCAGTTAGGCTGATAAGTAGGCAAATCCGCTTATCGTGAAGGCTGAGCTGTGATGGGGAAGCTCCTTATGGAGCGAAGTCTTTGATTCCCCGCTGCCAAGAAAAGCTTCTAGCGAGATAAAAGGTGCCTGTACCGCAAACCGACACAGGTAGGCGAGGAGAGAATCCTAAGGTGTGCGAGAGAACTCTGGTTAAGGAACTCGGCAAAATGACCCCGTAACTTCGGGAGAAGGGGTGCTTTCTTAACGGAAAGCCGCAGTGAATAGGCCCAAGCGACTGTTTAGCAAAAACACAGCTCTCTGCGAAGCCGTAAGGCGAAGTATAGGGGGTGACACCTGCCCGGTGCTGGAAGGTTAAGGAGAGGGGTTAGCGTAAGCGAAGCTCTGAACTGAAGCCCCAGTAAACGGCGGCCGTAACTATAACGGTCCTAAGGTAGCGAAATTCCTTGTCGGGTAAGTTCCGACCCGCACGAAAGGTGTAACGATTTGGGCACTGTCTCAACCAGAGACTCGGTGAAATTATAGTACCTGTGAAGATGCAGGTTACCCGCGACAGGACGGAAAGACCCCGTGGAGCTTTACTGTAGCCTGATATTGAATTTTGGTACAGTTTGTACAGGATAGGCGGGAGCCATTGAAACCGGAGCGCTAGCTTCGGTGGAGGCGCTGGTGGGATACCGCCCTGACTGTATTGAAATTCTAACCTACGGGTCTTATCGACCCGGGAGACAGTGTCAGGTGGGCAGTTTGACTGGGGCGGTCGCCTCCTAAAGTGTAACGGAGGCGCCCAAAGGTTCCCTCAGAATGGTTGGAAATCATTCGTAGAGTGCAAAGGCATAAGGGAGCTTGACTGCGA
>NZ_CP031748.1:87517-88149 GCF_003429245.1 Bacillus sp. CR71
GGAGGCGCCCAAAGGTTCCCTCAGAATGGTTGGAAATCATTCGTAGAGTGCAAAGGCATAAGGGAGCTTGACTGCGAGACCTACAAGTCGAGCAGGGACGAAAGTCGGGCTTAGTGATCCGGTGGTTCCGCATGGAAGGGCCATCGCTCAACGGATAAAAGCTACCCCGGGGATAACAGGCTTATCTCCCCCAAGAGTCCACATCGACGGGGAGGTTTGGCACCTCGATGTCGGCTCATCGCATCCTGGGGCTGTAGTCGGTCCCAAGGGTTGGGCTGTTCGCCCATTAAAGCGGTACGCGAGCTGGGTTCAGAACGTCGTGAGACAGTTCGGTCCCTATCCGTCGTGGGCGTAGGAAATTTGAGAGGAGCTGTCCTTAGTACGAGAGGACCGGGATGGACGCACCGCTGGTGTACCAGTTGTTCTGCCAAGGGCATAGCTGGGTAGCTATGTGCGGAAGGGATAAGTGCTGAAAGCATCTAAGCATGAAGCCCCCCTCAAGATGAGATTTCCCATAGCGTAAGCTAGTAAGATCCCTGAAAGATGATCAGGTTGATAGGTTCGAGGTGGAAGCATGGTGACATGTGGAGCTGACGAATACTAATAGATCGAGGACTTAACCATATAATATG
>NZ_CP031748.1:88199-91293 GCF_003429245.1 Bacillus sp. CR71
ACGAATACTAATAGATCGAGGACTTAACCATATAATATGTAGCAAATGTTATCTAGTTTTGAAGGAATATGCCTTCATAGTTTGGTGATGATGGCAGAGAGGTCACACCCGTTCCCATACCGAACACGGAAGTTAAGCTCTCTAGCGCCGATGGTAGTTGGGACCTTGTCCCTGTGAGAGTAGGACGTCGCCAAGCAACTTTAAGACAAGTCAGAATGACTTGTCTTTTTTGTGTTTTGTAAAATAAACTTGTAATTAATGTGGGCTCTATGAGTAAGTTTATCTAGCAAGAAACAACTTTATTTTATTAGAATTTCACATTTAAGTAGCATACCTTCAGAAAAATATGACTAAGCTTTAAAGTCTATTTGCTAACAAGAATATATATACGAAGTATTACCCTCTGGAGCCTACTCACACCCTCTTTTATTTCTGCAGTTGTTAAATGTCCATACCCTATAATAATTCGATTGTAATGTTTTCCTTTTTCAATGGCGTGATCTTCCACAGGATATACTTTCACTCCGAGTTGTTGGATTTTCTCAAGTAATTCTTTTGTGAATTGAACTTGATTGAATTCAACAATCAGATGTAATACTGTAAAATAACCGAAAATATTGATTGTATTTGAGAATGTTGATTTTAATTGCTGGATAAGGAAGTCTCTTCGATTTTTATAGATTTTTTTCATCTTCATAATATGCCGTTCCAAATAATCTTCAGCAATAAATTTAGAAAGGATAAGCTGATTTAAAGAAGGTGTATGTAAAACGGAATGAACATATAAAAGCATATGTTCAACAATCCAATGAACTCTATACGTTATTGTTACAAGCTGCGAAACGCTTTGTCACCGGAGAAACGAGACATGAGGGGATTGGGACGGCAAAAGAACTAATTACAAAAGGTTATCATACTTCACTAGAATACATAGGGGAAAATACTCTTGATATAGAGGGATGTTATAAAGCAAAAAAATGAGTTTTTGAATCTTATTGGGGACATAGGTACTCTATCTATGAAACAAACAGTATCACTTGATTTATCTCATATTGGATTGTCTATAGATCCAGAAATATCTTATATTCATTTAATGGAGTTGGCAGAGAAGGCGAAAGTACATGGAACTACCCTTATGATAAGTATGGAAGAATCATCTAAAGCAGCGGACATTCTTTCCATTTATAAAAAGGTAACTGAGCAATATCATAATGTAGGGATAACAATACAGGCACATTTATACCGCTCAAACAATGATATTCAAGAACTCCTTCATTATCCAGGAAAAATAAGAGTTGTAAAAGGTGCCTATCAAGAAGTTCCGGATATTGCTATGCCTAGATCAACTGATTTAAATCAACAGTATCTTCAAATTGTAGAAAAACTAGCTGAAAACCATCACCCTGTATCTATAGCTACACATGATGAAATTCTTATTAAAGAGATGGAGCAACGTCAATATTTTAGTCACCCTAATGTAGAAATAGAAATGTTATATGGAATTCGTCCGGATATGTTAAGAGATTTGAAAAACAAAGGACATAACACTAGAGTATATTTGACTCGTGGAAAATAACGGTATTTATATTTATGTCATCGGATAGCCGAACATCCAGAAAATCTATATTATGCAGTGACAGATATGATACATTCACCTTTACCAGAGTAGAGAATATTGAATAGACATTTAATACTAAATGTAAAAATGATGTTGGTTGTTGCTTAAAAATAAAAGCCGGATTTTTCTTAGAATAGAAATTCCGGCCCATTTCATATTGAAATTTTTTTAGTATATATTTGCGTTAAAGGCGGACAGCACCTCTGTAGGTATTGAGGGGATTATGATTTATAATTGTGCAGCCGTCGTATACCTTGTTGTAGAATTGTTTTTGTATGGTTGTGTATTGTATTCTTAGGGGGAGATAGAAACAAAGGAAATTATGATTCTATATGTATTTTAAAAGGGGGATATATACTAGAAATGAAACTAAATGCTTTGTTAGTGAAAGGATTCGCTCTTTTAGCGGTAAAACGTAAATATAGGTATGGGATAAATATCTATTAATGTTATATAAAAAGTGAAGTAATGAAAGGAACGAGTATTCTGCATATGTTTGTTCGGTGCACTTGATCAATTGAGGTATGTATTTTTAATCCAGTATATGTGTTTAAAAAGGAAATGCTATTAATCAATTCAAACCTTGAGCATATCTTAAATGTTTATTAAGAGAATATAGCTGTATGGAAATAGATGATACTAAAGATGAAGGAGATATAAGGCTGATATTTCAGTGAAAAAGGGATAGTTAATAAATATATTAGTGTGCTTCTATATATTTACGAGTAAACAGATAAGCAACTATTACTTCATATAAGTAGAACTTGGGACTCTATAACTAGAGTAGTATATGAGTGTATTATGGATTTTTGTATCGTTGTCTGTTATAAGAATACGTATATCTTCAATCGTTTCTAATAGAGGGTGTGATAAACAAAGAGGTATTAATATTTATTAAAATAAGATTGTTAGTTTCGCTAGGTAAAAACTTCTGTACAAATTAAGTCTAGGGTTTAAATTAACTTGAATATATTTTGGAAGAATAGGTTAAATAGAAGCAGAAGGTAGCTTTTCGGTAATGAATCCTTGGAGAGGCGTATCTAGTTAAAAGAGCATAAAAATATTAACTTGAATATCTTTATAAAAAGGTGTTGACGATTATACAAATGAAGTGTAATATAGAACAAGTCGCCGATGACAATAACGTCGAAAGCGACAAATGAAATGAAAAACTTAGTTGACATTAACTAACGAAGATGTTAACATAAGGAAGTCGCAAATGAGCGACCAAGTAGTTCTTTGAAAACTGAACGAAACAAACAACGTGAAACGTCAATTTTTATTTTTAGATGCTAGACAAACTAACTTTATTGGAGAGTTTGATCCTGGCTCAGGATGAACGCTGGCGGCGTGCCTAATACATGCAAGTCGAGCGAATGGATTGAGAGCTTGCTCTCAAGAAGTTAGCGGCGGACGGGTGAGTAACACGTGGGTAACCTGCCCATAAGACTGGGATAACTCCGGGAAACCGGGGCT
>NZ_CP031748.1:91343-150140 GCF_003429245.1 Bacillus sp. CR71
GGAGCTGACGAATACTAATAGATCGAGGACTTAACCATATAATATGTAGCAATGTTATCTAGTTTTGAAGGAATATACCTTCAATAGTTTGGTGATGATGGCAGAGAGGTCACACCCGTTCCCATACCGAACACGGAAGTTAAGCTCTCTAGCGCCGATGGTAGTTGGGACCTTGTCCCTGTGAGAGTAGGACGTCGCCAAGCAACTAAAACACGAGTCAAATGACTCGTGTTTTTTCGTGTTTTATTTTATAATCCATAGTAATAAAAAATGTGTTTAAAGTATTCATATTTTGTTTAAATACAGGGGAATGTGGCTAGGATAGTGAATAAGCAAAAGAGTTGCAAATTTTATTAATACGTATATAATTAAAGTCAAAGATAGTCAAAGTCAATAAAGGTGGCGGATAAATGAGAAATATATCTGATATCATTGAGCAATATCTAAAGCAAGTTATTGACTTAAGTAATAATAATGTGATTGAAATCAAGAGAAATGAGATTGCGGATCGATTCGAGTGCGTACCATCTCAAATCAATTATGTAATCAATACCCGTTTTACGTTAGAAAGAGGATTTGTAGTAGAAAGTAAACGTGGTGGAGGAGGTTACATTCGCATTATAAAAGTCAAACTGCATGACGATATAGATATTATTGATCAAATGCTTCATATGATTGATCATAGCGTTGCGCAAGGGAATGCAGAAAGTATGATTATACGTTTAATAGAAGAGGGAATTATAACAAATCGTGAAGCGAAACTGATGTTAAGCGTAATAGATCGTTCTGTATTATCAATGGATGTTCCTTCTCGAGATGAACTTAGGGCTCGAATATTATGCGCAATGTTAAGAACACTGAAATATAAATAAATATAACTTTTGTAAAAGATTGATAACTAAGATAAAGCAGTTAAATATTGTAGAAGTTTTGAAAAAGAACATGCACTTTTATTTAAACGGATTCAGGAAAGCGAACAATCTAGTAATGTATGAAAAGTACCATGAGATAGAGCGTTCCTGTTGTAAAGGTGGGGATAGTGATGACTTGTCAAAACTGTAATATAAGACCAGCAACTTTACATTATACAAAAGTAATTAACGAGAAGAAGGCGGAAGTTCATCTTTGTGAGCAATGTGCAGAGCAAAGTGGCTATACGTCTTTCTTTCCATCATCGCAGTCTAACTTTTCATTTCATGATTTATTTGCTGGTTTATTACACGGTGAATCAACAATGTTTGAAGAAGGAAAAAATGGATTTTCAAATGCAGATATAGTAAGATGTCCAGATTGTAAGATGACATATGAACAATTTACAAAAGTCGGACGTTTTGGCTGTTATTCTTGTTACGATACATTTAAGGAGCATTTAAAGCCATTATTAAAACGCCTTCACGGTGGGCATACAGAACATTGTGGGAAAATTCCGGAACGTATAGAAGGAAATATCCACTTAAAGAAAGAATTAGATGAACTAAAACTTATTCTGAAACAATACGTACAGAAAGAGGAATTTGAGAAAGCTGCAGAAGTAAGAGATAAGATCCGAGGTCTTGAAATACAGCTTAGTGAGCATAGAGAGGGGGAATAGTTCTATGTCACTGGACAAAATTATGAACGAAGCAATTAGTCCATGGATGAAGGGGGATGGCCCTGATTCTGATATTGTTTTAAGTAGTCGAATTCGTTTGGCTCGTAACTTTAAACAATATCAATTTTCCACTATGCAAAACGAAGAAGAAGCTAAACAGATTCATGAATTATTCAAAAAGAAATTCATAAATAAAGCAGTAGGGTCTTTTGGGGAGTTTGGACTATTAAAGATGAATGAATTAACCCCTCTTCAAAGGAGAGTTTTAGTCGAAAAGCATTTAATTAGTCCAAATCTTGCAGGGACAGAATATGGAGCATGTCTACTATCAGAAAGTGAACATATTAGTGTTATGCTTAATGAAGAAGACCATATTCGGATTCAGTGCCTATTTTCAGGATTACAGTTATCAGAGGCACTTCAAAGTGCCAATCAAATAGATAATTGGATTGAGAAAGAAGTTGAATACGCTTTTGATGAATCACTTGGATATATTACGAGTTGTCCTACTAATGTTGGCACAGGGTTAAGAGCTTCTGTGATGATACATTTACCGGGACTGGTTTTAACAAAAAGAATTAGCCGTATTATACAAGTAATTCAAAAATTAGGGTTAGTAGTAAGAGGAATATACGGTGAAGGTAGCGAAGCGTTAGGTAATATATTTCAAGTTTCAAATCAAATGACGCTAGGAAAGTCTGAAGAAGATATTATTGCAGATTTAAAGAGTGTCATTCAACAAATTATACAGCAAGAAAAAATGGCTAGAGAATTAATTGTACAAAATTCAAGTATTGAACTTGAAGATAAGGTTTATCGTTCTTACGGCATACTAGCAAACAGTCGTTTAATTCAATCTGCAGAAGCAGCCAATTGCTTATCAGATGTACGACTTGGTATTGATCTAGGATATATAAAAGGTATATCGAGAAATATTTTGACTGAGCTAATGGTTCTTACGCAACCAGGTATTTTACAACAATACGCAGGTGGACCTTTAGGGCCAGAAGAAAGAGATTATCGAAGAGCAACCTTAATCCGTGAGCGATTACGTATTGAAAAAAACTAAGCGCAAGTAGGAGGCGATTTCTATGATGTTTGGAAGATTTACAGAAAGAGCACAGAAAGTGTTAGCTTTATCTCAAGAGGAAGCAATTCGTATTGGGCATAATAATATTGGAACAGAACATATTTTACTTGGGCTTGTACGCGAAGGTGAAGGAATTGCAGCAAAAGCATTAATTGCTCTTGGATTAAGTCCAGAGAAAGTTCAAAAAGAAGTAGAAGCGTTAATTGGGCGAGGAACAGAAGCTTCTCAAACTGTACATTATACACCTCGTGCTAAAAAGGTTATTGAATTATCTATGGATGAAGCGCGTAAGCTAGGCCATTCTTACGTTGGAACAGAACACATTTTACTCGGTTTAATCCGTGAAGGTGAAGGTGTAGCCGCACGTGTTTTAAATAATTTAGGTGTAAGTCTAAATAAAGCAAGACAACAAGTGTTACAACTTCTTGGAAGTAATGAAGCTAGTTCAGGTCATCAAGGTGGTTCAGCAACAAATGCAAATACACCGACACTGGACAGTTTAGCAAGGGACTTAACAGTTGTTGCACGTGAAAATCGCTTAGACCCTGTTATTGGACGCGGTAAAGAAATTCAACGTGTAATTGAGGTATTAAGCCGTAGAACGAAAAATAACCCAGTATTAATTGGTGAGCCTGGTGTAGGTAAAACGGCAATTGCAGAAGGATTAGCACAGCAAATTGTAAATAATGAAGTTCCTGAAACTTTAAGAGATAAGCGTGTTATGACACTAGATATGGGTACAGTGGTAGCTGGAACAAAATATCGCGGTGAATTTGAAGATCGTTTAAAGAAAGTGATGGATGAAATTCGCCAAGCAGGCAATATTATTCTATTTATTGATGAGCTTCATACATTAATTGGTGCAGGTGGAGCAGAAGGTGCAATCGATGCATCGAATATTTTAAAACCATCTTTAGCACGAGGAGAGCTACAATGTATTGGGGCAACAACTTTAGATGAGTATCGTAAATATATTGAAAAAGACGCGGCTTTAGAAAGACGTTTTCAACCAATTCATGTTGATGAGCCAAGTTTAGAAGAATCGATTCAAATCTTGAAAGGTTTACGTGATCGTTATGAGGCGCATCACCGTGTATCTATTACAGATGACGCTATTGATGCAGCTGTAAAACTTTCAGATCGTTATATTACAGATCGCTTTTTACCGGATAAAGCAATTGATTTAATTGATGAAGCTGCTTCAAAAGTTCGCTTACGTTCTTATACAACACCACCAAACTTAAAAGAGCTTGAAGTGAAGCTTGAGGAGATTCGAAAAGAAAAAGATGCAGCTGTACAAAGTCAAGAATTTGAAAAGGCTGCATCCTTACGTGATATGGAGCAACGCTTACGTGAGAAGTTAGAAGATACAAAACGTCAATGGAAAGAGCAACAAGGAAAAGAAAATTCAGAGGTTACGGTAGAAGATATTGCAAATGTCGTTTCTACATGGACGCGTATCCCAGTTTCTAAACTTGCACAAACAGAGACTGATAAATTATTAAATTTAGAATCCATTCTTCATGATCGTTTGATTGGTCAAGATGAAGCAGTAGTAGCAGTAGCAAAAGCTGTTCGTCGTGCAAGAGCAGGATTAAAAGATCCGAAGCGCCCGATTGGTTCATTTATTTTCTTAGGACCAACAGGTGTAGGTAAAACAGAACTTGCAAGAGCACTAGCAGAATCTATGTTCGGTGATGAAGATGCAATGATTCGCATCGATATGTCAGAGTATATGGAGAAGCATTCTACTTCCCGTTTAGTTGGTTCTCCTCCAGGATATGTTGGATATGAAGAAGGTGGACAATTAACAGAGAAAGTTCGTCGCAAGCCATATTCAGTTGTATTATTAGATGAGGTAGAGAAAGCTCATCCGGATGTATTTAATATTCTACTACAAGTATTAGAAGATGGTCGTTTAACAGATTCTAAAGGACGTACAGTTGATTTCCGTAATACAATTGTTATTATGACGTCTAACGTTGGTGCCGAGGCGTTAAAACGTAACAAACATCTTGGATTTAATGTCCAAGATGAAAGCCGTGATTATTCGGATATGAAAGGTAAAGTAATGGATGAGTTGAAAAAGGCATTTCGTCCAGAATTCTTAAACCGTATTGATGAAATTATCGTATTCCATATGCTTGAGAAAAAACATATTCAAGAGATTGTAACTCTTATGGTAAATCAGTTAGTAAATCGCTTAAAAGAACAAGAAATCGAATTGCACTTAACGGAAGGGGCAATTTCAGCTATTGCAGATAAAGGATTTGATCGTGAGTATGGCGCTCGTCCACTTCGCAGAGCAATTCAGAAACATGTAGAAGATAGACTATCAGAAGAACTTTTAAAAGGTGCTATTGAGAAAGGACAAAAAGTTATCTTTGATGTAGAAGGAGAATCATTTGTCATTCATAGTGCGGAAAAGGTAAAATAAGTATAGACAAACAAAGAGGGCTACGCGATAGCCCTCTTTCTTGTACGAGAAGGATAAACGTTTATAGACGAAAGTGAAGTGAACTATAAAAAGGTATGGCTAAAAAGAAAACGAAATTTATATGTCAAGAATGTGGTTATCAGTCACCAAAATATATGGGTAAATGTCCTGGATGTGGTCAATGGAATACACTTGTTGAAGAAATGGAGCCAGTTGTATCATCTAGGCGCCTTAATTACGCGAATGCAATTCAAACGGAAGTAACAAAACCAAGACGTCTTACCGAAGTAGAAACAAAGTCTGAGGCACGTATTGAAACGGAATTTCAAGAGTTTAATCGTGTGCTTGGTGGTGGAATTGTAGATGGGTCCTTAGTGCTTATTGGTGGAGACCCTGGGATTGGAAAATCAACATTACTATTACAGATTTCATCACAATTAGCAGATTCTTCATATGATGTATTATACATATCGGGTGAGGAGTCGGCAAAGCAGATTAAACTTCGTGCAGATCGTTTGCATGTAAAGGGTAGCAATCTATTTGTTGTAGCAGAGACAGACCTGCAGCGTATTGCAGCACATATTGAAGAGATGAATCCAGCTTTTGTTGTTATTGATTCTATTCAAACGATACATTTACCTGAAGTGACGTCAGCACCAGGAAGTGTGGCACAAGTACGTGAATGTACAGCGGAATTAATGAAACTTGCAAAAACAAAAGGAATCCCTATTTTCATTGTCGGGCATGTGACAAAAGAAGGAGCAATTGCAGGACCTCGTATGTTAGAACATATGGTCGATGCAGTTCTTTACTTTGAAGGAGATCGACACCATACGTATCGTATTTTACGGGCTGTGAAGAACCGTTTTGGTTCCACGAATGAAATGGGTATCTTTGAAATGAAAGAGCTTGGTCTTGCGGAAGTTTTAAATCCTTCTGAAATCTTCCTTGAGGAAAGGCCGGTTGGTGTTGCAGGATCAACAGTAGTTGCTTCAATGGAAGGAACAAGACCGGTTTTAGTAGAAATACAAGCATTAATCTCCCCTACTAGTTTTGGAAATCCTCGAAGAATGGCGACGGGAATTGATCATAACCGTGTTTCGCTTATTATGGCAGTATTAGAAAAAAGAACAGGTTTACTATTGCAAAATCAAGATGCATATTTAAAAGTAGCTGGTGGTTTGAAATTAGACGAACCGGCAATTGATTTAGCAGTGGCTTTAAGTATAGCCTCAAGTTTTAGGGATAAATCTACGGCACCAACTGATGCAGTAATAGGAGAAGTAGGATTAACTGGAGAAATAAGAAGAGTATCAAGAATCGAACAACGTGTACAAGAAGCGGCTAAATTAGGATTTCAACGTGTTATTATTCCTAGAAAAAACTTAGGAGGATGGACAATTCCGGATGGGATTGAGGTTGTAGGTGTTTCTAATTTAGGAGAAGCGCTTCGTTTGACATTAGGAGGCTAGGCTATGGAAGAAAATAAGCAACGTGTCAAAAGTATGATTAATATTTTACAGCTCGTGGCCCCAGGAACACCACTGCGTGAAGGGATAGATAATGTACTTCGCGCACAAACAGGGGGGCTAATTGTTCTTGGATATAATGAGCAGATTAAAAGTATTGTGGATGGTGGTTTTCACATTAATTGTGCATTCTCTCCTGCTAGTTTATATGAATTAGCAAAAATGGACGGGGCACTTATTTTAAATGAAACGGGAAGTAAAATTTTAATAGCGAATGCACAGTTAGTTCCAGAGGCATCTATTGATTCTATTGAAACAGGTATGCGTCACCGAACAGCAGAACGTGTAGCGAAGCAGACGGGCAGCCTTGTTGTGGCCATTTCACAAAGACGTAACGTAATTACGCTATATCAAGGGAACTTACGTTATACACTAAAAGATATAGGGGTTATTTTAACAAAAGCAAATCAAGCTATTCAAACGTTAGAAAAATATAAGGCTGTATGGAATGATGGTATTACGAATTTGGGCATTCTAGAATTTGAAGAGGTCGTTACAATGTCTGAGGTAGTTCACGTTTTACATAGTGTTGAAATGGTACTGCGTATTAAAAATGAAATATTGAGCTATATTCATGAGCTCGGAACAGAAGGTAGGTTAATTCGTTTACAGCTTACAGAATTGCTAGCTGATTTAGAAGCAGAGGCAGCATTGTTAATTAAAGATTATCACCAGGAGAAAACACAAGACCATCATCAAATTTTGAAAAAGTTACAGGACCTTGCAAATACACAACTTTTAGAGGATAGTGATTTAGTTAAATTACTTGGCTATCCAGGGCAAACTAGTTTAGAAGAAAGTGTGACGCCAAGGGGATATCGAATTACAAGCAAAATCTCTCGTGTTCCGCCACTTATCATTGAAAATTTAATTAATCGATTCAAAACGTTGCAAGGAGTTTGTCGCGCGACGATTCATGAATTGGATGATGTGGAAGGAATTGGGGAAGTAAGGGCGAAGAAAATACGAGAAGGCCTAAAAAGAATTCAAGAGCATCTCTATATGAGTAGACACAATTAAGAATATTACATTGATTCCATAATATAACGACACTAGAACATTTTTGGTATATGATATGATATATTGGTAAATAAAACTATTTATAAAAAAAAACACGTCCGCTTTTGCATTCGGCGTTTTGATTAGCGAAACAATGGTTAATAATGAGTAGGAGGTGGTTGGATGTTAAAACGGATCGTACAGCTCTTCTTTCTAGTAATCGGGGGAGCGTTAGGGATTTACTTAATCCCAAAAGTTATTAATGTATTAGACATCGGTGCTGTTCCTTTATTGGAAGGATCGTATGTTCGTGCGATTATTGGTGCAATTATTTTATTTTTAACAACATTTTGGCTTGTAGATTATATTGTTCAACTTATTAAGCATATTGAAGAGGCTCTTGTAAAGGCGCCTGTAGCAGATGTTTTATTTGGTACATTAGGATTGATCTCTGGTCTTATTGTTGCATATTTAATTTTAATACCGATTCGTGAATTTACAATTCCGGTTATTAGTACGGTGTTGCAAGTGTTCTTCACTCTTTTACTTGGATATTTAGGATTCCAAGTAGGATTTAAAAAGAGGAATGAATTGCTAGGATTATTTACATTACCCCAACGCGGAGGTAAGAAGAAAAATAATAGCGAGAACGAAGAGGTAGAAGCAGAAAAATCTACGACTCATTGGAAAATTCTCGATACGAGTGTAATTATCGATGGACGTATTGCTGATATTTGCCAAACGAAGTTTTTGGAAGGAACAATTGTGATTCCACAATTCGTATTAGAAGAGCTTCAGCATATTGCCGATTCTTCCGATGCTTTAAAGCGTAATCGTGGTCGCAGAGGACTAGACATTTTAAATCGTATTCAAAAAGAGATGCCGATTCCGGTAGAAATTTATGAAGGCGATTTCGAGGATATCCAAGAGGTGGATAGCAAACTTGTAAAGTTAGCAAAAATCACCGGTGGAACTGTAGTAACGAATGATTTCAACTTAAATAAAGTTTCTGAATTACAAGGAGTAACGGTGTTAAACATTAATGATTTAGCTAATGCAATTAAACCAGTTGTACTCCCTGGCGAAGAATTAAATGTTTATGTTGTGAAAGATGGTAAAGAGCAAAACCAAGGTGTTGCGTACTTAGATGATGGTACGATGATTGTAGTAGAAGATGGTAGAGAGTATGTAGGTTCGCAACTTAATGTACTGGTTACTAGCGTATTACAAACATCGGCTGGTCGTATGATTTTCGCAAAACGTAAATTATTAGAAAAAGCATTATAGGTAGAGGATTATTAATATGTATACATTAATTATTCCGGCAGCCGGCCAAGGAAAGCGGATGGGTGCTGGCAAAAATAAGTTGTTCTTACTTATAAACGAAGTACCGATTATCGTTCATACATTACGTGCTTTTGAAAGAGATAAAGAGTGCAAAAGTATTGTTATGGCAATTAACGAAGAGGAACGCCCGTATTTTGAGGAATTAATGCAGAAGTATCCGATTGAAAAACAGGTACAATTTATTCAGGGTGGAGCCGAAAGACAAGATAGTGTATATAACGCGATTCAGCATGCGAGTGATGTTGAATACGTTCTTGTACATGACGGAGCGCGCCCATTCGTAACGAATAAAGTGATTCAAGACGTATTAACAGCAGCAGAAAAATATGGAGCTTCCATTTGTGCAGTGCCAGTAAAGGATACAGTTAAGAAAGTAGAGCAAGGTGTTGTTGTCGAAACGGTAGAACGATCTCAGCTTAAGGCTGTACAAACACCGCAAGGGTTCTCTGTTTCTCTTTTGTTAGAAGCTCATAGAAGTGCAAAACAGAGTTGTTTTCTTGGTACAGATGATGCAAGTCTCGTGGAACGTATTGGTAAGCAAGTAGGTGTAGTAGAGGGGAGTTACTATAATATTAAAGTGACGACTCCAGAGGATTTACTAATTGCTGAAAGTTTCCTTCATGTTCAGAAAAAATAGCCGTGATGGTGTATAACAAAGGAAAGCTCGGCAATGGCCGGGCTTTTCTTTGTAGGGATATCAATATAATATAGAGTCATAAAGCTCAGTGGTTTAGCTCAAGGAGGATGTAAAGAATGTTTCGAATTGGACAAGGTTTTGATGTGCATGAATTTGCGGAAGGTAGACCGTTAATTATTGGCGGAATTACAATTCCACACGAGAAAGGATTAATCGGTCATTCAGATGCAGATGTATTGTTACATACGATTGCTGATGCATGTTTAGGTGCCATTGCAGCAGGAGATATTGGAAAGCATTTTCCTGATACAGACCCAGCTTTTAAAGATGCAGATTCAGCTGTATTGTTACAAAAAGTTTGGGAATTTGTGCGTGAACAAGGTTACGAGTTAGGGAACTTAGATTGTACAATTATTGCTCAAAAGCCAAAAATGGCACCGCATATTGAAAGTATGCGTAAACGTATTAGTGAACTGTTAGAAACGTCTATAGATAACATTAATGTAAAGGCAACAACAACAGAGAAATTAGGATTTACAGGTAGAGAAGAAGGAATTGCTTCTCAAGCAGTGGTATTATTACAGAAAAAATAATGGTTTTTAATTCGTAAGATGGATAATCACATTTTTTTGTTGTACAATTATAGAATGTGTAGACATTAAGAATGGAAGGTGTACCAATTATGGAAAAGCAAGTGAGAGTGCGCTATGCGCCAAGTCCAACAGGACACTTACATATCGGAAATGCGCGTACGGCATTATTTAATTATTTATTTGCTCGTCATTTAGATGGCAAGTTTATTATTCGTATTGAAGATACTGATGTAAAACGTAACGTGGCTGGTGGAGAAGAAAGCCAATTAAAATACTTGAAATGGCTCGGTATGGACTGGGATGAAGGTGTTGATGTTGGCGGTGAATTTGGACCATATCGTCAAACAGAGCGTTTAGATATTTATAAAAAATTATATCTAGATTTATTAGAGCGTGGTTTAGCTTACAAATGTTATATGACAGAAGAAGAGCTAGAAGCAGAGCGTGAAGGACAAATTTCTCGTGGTGAAACACCTCGTTATGCAGGTAACCACCGTGATTTAACTGAAGAACAAATGAAAGAATTTGAAGCTGAGGGACGTATTCCAAGTATTCGTTTCCGTGTACCAGCTGATCGTGATTACACATTTAAAGATATCGTAAAAGATGAAGTAGCATTCCATTCAAATGATTTCGGTGATTTCGTTATCGTGAAAAAAGATGGAATTCCAACTTATAACTTTGCGGTAGCAGTAGATGATCACTTAATGGAAATTACACATGTACTTCGTGGTGATGACCATATTTCAAATACGCCAAAACAAATGATGATTTATGAAGCTTTCGGTTGGGATATCCCGCAATTTGGCCATATGACTTTAATTGTAAATGAAAGCCGTAAAAAATTAAGTAAGCGTGATGAATCTATTATTCAATTTATTGAGCAATATAAAGAGCTTGGATATCTTCCAGAAGCAATCTTTAACTTTATTGCACTACTAGGTTGGTCGCCGGTAGGAGAAGAAGAAATCTTCTCTCAAGAAGAGTTTATCAAAATGTTCGATGCAGCTCGTTTATCAAAATCACCTGCATTATTTGATTCTCAAAAATTAAAATGGATGAACAACCAATATATGAAAAAGCAAGATTTAGATACGGTGGTAGAATTAAGCTTACCGCATCTAGTGAAAGCTGGACGTATAGGTGAAACTTTAAGTGAACAAGAGCAAGCTTGGATTCGTGATGTAATTGCGTTATATCATGAACAAATGAGTTTTGGAGCTGAAATTGTAGAGCTTTCTGAAATGTTCTTCAAAGATCATGTTGATCATGAAGAAGAAGGACAAGAAGTATTAAAAGGTGAACAAGTACCAGAAGTACTTCGTGCATTTGCTGGTCAAGTAGAAGCACTAGAGGCGATGGAACCAGCAGCAATTAAGGCGGCTATTAAAGCAGTTCAAAAGGAAACAGGTCATAAAGGTAAAAACTTATTTATGCCAATCCGTGTTGCAACTACTGGTCAAACACATGGCCCAGAGCTTCCTAATGCTATTGCACTTCTTGGAAAAGAAAAAGTTTTAAATCGTCTTCATAAAGTAATTGGTTAACATTTTCTAGGTTTAGAAATATAATAAGTATACTTAAAACCTAATAAGGAAAAGCGACGAGAAGGAGAAGTAGAAAATCAGGCTTTTTACAGAGAGAACCACCTTTAGGCTGGAAGTGGTTTATAAGCGGGTTTTTGAAATGCCCCTTCGAGTCTTCTGCTGAACAGCAAAATGTTTTGTGAAACATCTTAAGGCGTTAAAGTAAGCAGAAGCGGTGTACACCGTTATCAGAGATGAGTTTGAGGCTTTTTTAGCCTAAACAGAGTGGAACCGCGCTTAAAAGGCGTCTCTGTCAATATGACAGAGGCGTCTTTTTTTATACCGTAAAACTGGGTATGAGTATAAATTTTATCTACGTGTATAAAGATTTAGGGAGATAAGTAGGGAGTTAGTTCACTCGAAAAAGCAGCCCATAAAGGGGAGGGAACATCGATGTTTAAGAGGCTTCGGGAAGATATTGAAGTCGTTTTTGAACAGGATCCAGCGGCAAGAGGTTATTTCGAAGTCATTTTAACTTACTCTGGATTACATGCAGTTTGGGCTCATCGAATTGCACATGCTTTTTATAAAAGGGATTTTTTCTTTCTTGCACGTTTTGTTTCACAAGTTAGTCGTTTTTTTACTGGCATTGAGATTCATCCAGGAGCAACTATTGGTCGACGCTTTTTCATAGACCATGGAATGGGAGTTGTAATTGGAGAAACTTGTGAAATTGGTGATAATGTAACAATTTATCAAGGGGTTACATTAGGTGGTACAGGAAAAGAAAAAGGCAAGAGGCATCCAACAATTCAGGATAATGTATTAATTGCGACGGGTGCTAAAGTCCTTGGTTCTATTACTGTGGGAGAGAATTCTAAAATCGGGGCAGGGTCTGTCGTATTAAAAGAAGTTCCTGCACATTCTACAGTTGTAGGTATACCTGGCCGAGTCGTTATTCAAAATGGAGTAAAGATTGGTCAAGAATTAAATCACTCTGACCTTCCGGATCCAATTTTTGATAAATTAAAGGCTATGGAAGTAGAACTTGATAAATTGAAGAAACAACTGGAAGTAAAGGTAGAAAGGAAGGATAAAAATGACTATTCACATTTATAATACGTTAACACGTCAAAAAGAAGAGTTTGTTCCATTAGAAGAAAATAAGGTAAAGATGTATGTATGCGGACCTACAGTCTATAACTACATTCATATTGGCAATGCAAGACCTCCTATGGTATTCGATACAGTACGTCGCTATCTAGAATATAAAGGGTACGATGTGCAATACGTATCGAACTTTACGGACGTAGATGATAAATTAATTAAAGCGGCAAATGAATTAGGTGAAGATGTACCGACAATTGCTAATCGTTTTGTTGAAGCGTACTTTGAAGATGTAACAGCGCTAGGTTGCAAACACGCAACAGTCCATCCTCGTGTAACAGAAAATATGGATATCATTATTGAATTTATTCAAGAACTTGTGAATAAAGGGTATGCATACGAATCAGAGGGTGATGTGTACTTTAAAACGAAGGAATTCGAAGGTTACGGTAAATTATCACATCAACCAATCGCAGATTTACGTCACGGTGCTCGTATTGAGGTAGGGGAAAAGAAACAAGACCCTCTTGATTTTGCTTTATGGAAAGCTGCGAAAGAAGGAGAAATCTTCTGGGAAAGCCCTTGGGGGCAAGGGCGTCCAGGGTGGCATATTGAATGCTCAGCAATGGCACGTAAGTACTTAGGGGATACAATTGACATTCATGCTGGTGGTCAAGACTTGGCGTTCCCGCATCATGAAAATGAAATTGCGCAGTCGGAAGCATTGACTGGAAAAACGTTTGCACGTTACTGGATGCATAATGGATATATTAATATTAACAATGAGAAGATGTCTAAATCGCTTGGTAACTTTATTTTAGTTCACGATATTATTAAGCAATACGACCCACAGTTAATTAGATTCTTTATGTTATCAGTACACTATCGTCATCCGATTAACTTTAGTGAAGAGTTATTACAAAGTACGAATAATGGGCTGGAAAGAATTAAAACAGCTTATGGAAACTTAAAGCATCGTATGGAAAGCAGTACGGATTTAACAGACCATAATGAGAAATGGTTAGTTGAAATAGAGAAATTCCAGACTGCATTTGAAGAGGCAATGAATGATGACTTTAACACTGCGAATGCAATTACCGAATTATACAATGTAGCCAATCATGCAAATCAATATTTACTTGAAGAGCATACATCTAAAGTTGTGATCGAAGCATACGTAAAACAATTGGAAACGTTATTTGATATTTTAGGATTAGAATTAACGCAAGAAGAATTGCTGGATGAAGAAATTGAAGAACTTATCCAAAAGCGCATTGAGGCTCGTAAAAATCGCGATTTCGCATTGTCTGATCAAATTCGTGACGATTTAAAAGGACGTAATATTATTTTAGAAGATACCGCTCAAGGTACAAGATGGAAAAGAGGATAAGGATGATTGATGCAAAGCAATTAAACAGCTTGGCGTTAGCGTATATGGGTGATGCGGTATATGAACAATATATCCGCTATCACCTCCTTCAAAAAGGAAAGGTTCGCCCTAATCAATTACATCGCTTAGGGACGAGCTTTGTTTCAGCAAAAGCACAGGCGAAAGTTGTTTATCATTTATTAGAGACGTCGTTTTTGACAGAGGAAGAAGAGGCGGTATTAAGAAGAGGACGTAATGCAAATTCAGGTACGGTTCCGAAAAATACGGATGTACAAACATATCGACATAGTACAGCCTTTGAAGCGCTAATTGGTTATCATCATTTATTAAATAACCGTGAAAGATTAGACGAAATTGTATATAAGGCAATTGCAGTTTTAGAAGAAAAGGAAGGGGGCACATCATCATGAGTAGTGAATATATTATCGGACGTAACCCTGTAATTGAAGCGTTACGATCAGGGAGAGATATTAATAAAATTTGGATCGCAGAAGGTGCTGCCAAAGGACAAGTGCAGATTGTACTAGCGTTAGCGAAAGAAAATAAGGTTATTTTACAACATGCACCAAAGAAAAAGTTAGATCAATTAGTTGAGGGTAATCATCAAGGTGTAATCGCTCAAGTAGCTGCATATCAGTATGCGGAGTTAGAAGATTTATTCAAAGTGGCAGAAAAACGTAATGAAGATCCATTCTTCTTAATTTTAGATGAGATTGAAGATCCGCATAACTTAGGTTCTATTATGCGTACTGCTGATGCGACAGGAGCTCATGGGATTATTATTCCAAAGAGAAGGGCTGTGGGGCTTACAGCGTCAGTTGCGAAAGCATCAACAGGAGCAATTGAATACATTCCTGTTGCACGCGTAACGAACTTATCCCGTACAATTGATGAATTAAAAGAACGTGGACTTTGGATTGCTGGTACAGATGCCAAAGGAAAAACGGATTATCGTAATTTAGATGGTAAAATGCCGATTGGGTTAGTAATTGGTAGTGAAGGAAAAGGTATGAGCCGTATTATTGGTGAAAAGTGTGATTTCCTAATCACTCTACCGATGGTTGGTAAAGTTACATCCTTAAATGCTTCCGTAGCCGCAAGTTTGTTAATGTATGAGGTATATCGTAAACGTCACGAAATTGGTAAATAAAAGATGAACGATATTTTAATCGTTGACGGTTACAACATTATCGGAGCTTGGGGAGATTTGAAGAAACTGCGGGATGTAGATTTACAATCATCAAGAGATGCACTTATTGATAAGATGGCGGATTATCAAGGTTATACAGGCACAAAAGTGATGATAGTCTTTGATGCCTATACAGTACATGGTATTGAAAAAAAGATGAAACAATCTCGTGTGGAAGTAATATTCACACGAAAGAATCAAACTGCAGATGAAAAGATAGAGCAACTTGCGATAGAGCTTAGAAATATAAATACACGAATATATGTTGCGACTTCTGATTACACGGAACAATGGGTTATATTTGCGCAAGGTGCCCTTCGGAAATCTGCGCGTGAATTAGAGTTGGAAGTACAGGCAATGGAGCAACAAGTAAGAAGGCGTACAAAAGACACGAAAGAACAGCAACCCGCCATGCGAAAGATATTTAGTAAAGATATTACAGAAAAATTAGAAAAATTAAGAAGAGGAGAGCGTTGAAGCATTGACGCTCTTTGTCTTTTTACTGTATAATATTGCTAAATAAATAGCGGTCGGAGGGATCAAGGTGGAAGCAGGCTTCGTAAGTGTAGGCGACGTTACATTTCGTGATTTAGAGGATGAGGCAATCGTTGAGTTAGTTCGAAAAGGTAATACTGACGCTCTAGAATATTTAATTCACAAGTATAAGAACTTTGTTCGCGCGAAATCAAGATCTTACTTTTTAGTGGGTGCCGATCGAGAAGACATTGTTCAAGAAGGTATGATAGGGTTGTTTAAAGCAATTCGTGATTATAAAGAGGACAAGCTGTCTTCATTCAAAGCATTTGCTGAACTGTGTATCACTCGACAAATTATTACCGCTATTAAAACGGCAACAAGACAAAAACATATTCCCTTAAATTCATATGTGTCTTTAGATAAGCCGATTTACGATGAGGAATCTGATCGAACATTATTGGATGTTATTTCTGAAGCGAAGGTAACTGATCCTGAAGAGATGATTATTAGCCAAGAAGAATATACAGACATAGAATCAAAAATATCAGAATTATTAAGCGATTTAGAAAGAAAAGTACTTTCTTTATATCTAGATGGGCGTTCTTATCAAGAGATTTCAGAACAGTTAAACAGACATGTGAAATCTATTGATAACGCTTTACAGCGGGTGAAGAGGAAATTGGAACGATATATGGAAATGCGAGAAAGTACAACTTTAAATTCATAACAAATAACAAGTACAACAGGTGTAAAATAAATCACCTGTTTTCTTTTGTAGAGCGTACAAAATGCATGTCATTGACATTGTCTTTTATTGTATGATACATTTTTAGGGACATAATGTTACAAGGTTGGTGTAACTAATGAGGAAAAAAGTTGTACTCTCATGTGAAGAGTGTAAAAATCGAAACTACTCTACTATGAAAGATACGAGCTCAATAGAGCGACTTGAAATAAAAAAGTTTTGTAAAACATGCAATCAGCATACAGTTCACAAGGAAACAAAATAAATAATTGAAATAATACACTGGAGGTCCCGCAGATGCGTTTAACGAACTTTTTCGGCGATGTAGGTCGCGAAATGAAAAAAGTAAGTTGGCCTAAAAAAGATGAATTACTCCGCTCAACAGCGACTGTTGTTGCTACAGTTGTGTTCTTTGCGATTTTCTTCGCAGTAGTTGATATGGGCATTTCTTCTTTAATTCGGTTAATTCTTGGTTAATTCTTGGTTAATTCTTGAATAAGAAGCACTTATCCATGATATAATGTTATTTATAAGAACTGTGTAAAAGCCCGGTGAACGGGTTTTTTCATTTGCGCAAAAAAATGTACGTCAGGGAGGGAAGGACGCTCGTCCTAAATGAATGGAAAAAAGTTGGTATGTTGTCCATACTTATTCTGGATATGAAAATAAAGTAAAAGCAAACCTAGAGAAGCGTGTAGAATCAATGGGTATGCAAGATAAAATTTTCCGTGTTGTTGTCCCGGAAGAAGTAGAAGTAGAAATGAAAAACGGAAAAGAAAAATTAATGAAAAGAAAAGTGTTCCCAGGTTATGTATTAGTAGAATTAATCATGACTGATGATTCTTGGTATGTTGTACGTAACACGCCGGGTGTAACTGGGTTCGTTGGTTCTTCTGGTTCTGGATCTAAGCCATCGCCTCTATTAGAAGAGGAAGTTGTTACCATTATGAAACATATGGGAATGGACAACGAAGTGGTTGATTTCGACTTTGAACTTCATGAGACAGTACGTGTAAATGAGGGGCCATTCGCAGATTATACAGGTGCTATTGAAGAAATTGATGTGGAGAAGAAAAAGGTTAGTGTACTTGTGGACATGTTTGGTCGCGAGACTCCAGTTGAACTTGACTTCCATCAAATTGAAAAATTATAAAATGAAACTTGAAATGAATTGTAAAAAGTGATAATATCTTTTAAGTCAGTACGTCTTCATTATCGGAGGCGTTTTTTGAAAGATTTTATCCTTACAGATAAAATATGACGTGGGAGGGCAAATCACTGTCCAATTGACCACATCACGGACTTAAGGAGGTGTGTCTCGTGGCTAAAAAGGTAATTAAAATGGTAAAGCTTCAAATTCCTGCAGGTAAAGCTAACCCAGCTCCACCAGTTGGTCCAGCATTAGGACAAGCAGGTGTTAACATCATGGGCTTCTGTAAAGAGTTTAACGCTCGTACAGCAGATCAAGCTGGTCTTATCATCCCTGTTGAAATTACGGTATTTGAGGACCGTTCATTCACTTTCATTACTAAAACTCCTCCTGCTGCTGTTCTTCTTAAGAAAGTAGCTGGTATTGAGTCTGGTTCTGGTGAACCAAATCGTAATAAAGTGGCAACTGTTAAGCGTGATAAAGTACGCGAAATCGCTGAAACTAAAATGCCTGACCTAAATGCTGCTAGCGTAGAAGCTGCAATGCGTATGGTTGAAGGTACTGCACGCAGTATGGGCATCGTTATCGAAGACTAATTCGATTTGTTTTTAAAAAAAGGTTGCGGGTCTGGAATTCCAATTCGCAACCTTTATTATCGTAAATGATTATCGTTTTTAAATAAATGGATGGCGCTCATCCTCAGGTTATACCTGAAAACAGGCGTAAACGTGGGAGGTTATTCCGCTAAAACCACATTCGAGGAGGAAATAAAAATGGCTAAAAGAGGTAAAAAGTACGTAGAAGCTGCAAAGCTTGTTGACCGTGCAGCTGCTTACTCTGCAACAGAAGCAGTAGAATTAGTAAAGAAAACAAACACAGCTAAATTTGATGCAACTGTAGAAGCTGCATTCCGTTTAGGTGTTGACCCTAAGAAAGCTGACCAACAAATCCGTGGTGCAGTTGTTCTTCCGCACGGTACTGGTAAAGTACAACGTGTATTAGTGTTCGCTAAAGGTGAAAAAGCTAAAGAAGCTGAAGCTGCTGGAGCTGACTTCGTAGGCGATACTGATTACATCGGTAAAATCCAACAAGGTTGGTTCGATTTCGATGTAGTAGTAGCAACTCCTGACATGATGGGTGAAGTTGGTAAACTTGGTCGCGTATTAGGACCTAAAGGTTTAATGCCAAACCCTAAAACTGGAACAGTTACTTTCGATGTAACTAAAGCTGTTAACGAAATCAAAGCTGGTAAAGTTGAATACCGCGTTGATAAAGCTGGTAACATCCACGTTCCAATCGGTAAAGTATCTTTCGAAGATGCTAAATTAGTAGAAAACTTCAAAACAATCGCTGATACTTTATTAAAAGTTAAGCCATCTGCTGCAAAAGGTACTTACATGAAGAACGTAACAGTTGCTTCTACAATGGGACCTGGCGTACGTGTAGACGTTTCTACATTAGCGTAAAAATTGGAAGTTGACTTCATAAAGAAGATTTAATATAATCATTTATGTTGTGAATTTAAATAGTGTACCGTAGACAGTAGGTGTCAATAGACTTAATTTCCTACCTAGGTGTTAATATACGAAACGGAATTTTTTTTCTGTGACTATATGCCTCCATGTCTACAAGTTGGGCATGGAGGTTTTTAGTGCACTTTCGGTACATCTTCTATATAATCTACAGGAGGTGTAATAACATGAGCAAAGTAATCGAAACTAAACAACAAGTTGTAACTGAAATCGCGGACAAACTTCGTGCTAGTAAATCTACGATCGTTGTTGACTACCGTGGTTTAACAGTTTCTGAAGCAACAGAATTACGTAAGCAATTACGTGAAGCTGGCGTTGAGTTCAAAGTTTACAAAAACTCTCTAACTCGTCGTGCTGCAGAATCTGCTGAAATGGCTGAGTTAAACGAATTCTTAACAGGACCAAACGCAATCGCGTTCAGTAACGAGGATGTAGTTGCTCCTGCGAAAGTATTAAACGACTTCGCTAAAAATCATGAAGCTTTAGAAATTAAAGCGGGCGTAATCGAAGGTAAACTTGTAACACTTGATGAGGTTAAAGCAATCGCTACTCTTCCATCACGTGAAGGCTTACTTTCTATGCTTCTTAGCGTTCTTCAAGCTCCAATCCGTAACCTTGCACTTGCTACTAAAGCAGTTGCAGAACAAAAGGAAGAGCAAGGCGCTTAATTTTTTAAAAGATAATTACGTATTATCGATAAAACAATACAAACCTATTTAAGGGAGGATATTTACAATGACTAAAGAACAAATCATTGAAGCAGTTAAATCTATGACTGTATTAGAACTTAACGACTTAGTAAAAGCTATCGAGGAAGAATTCGGCGTAACTGCTGCTGCTCCTGTAGCTGTTGCTGGTGGCGCTGGAGAAGCTGCTGCTGAGAAAACTGAATTTGATGTGGAACTAACTAGCGCTGGTGCACAAAAAATCAAAGTTATCAAAGTTGTTCGTGAAATCACTGGTCTTGGCTTAAAAGAAGCTAAAGAATTAGTTGACAACACTCCAAAAGTAATCAAAGAAGCTGCTGCTAAAGAAGAAGCTGAAGAAATCAAAGCTAAACTTGAAGAAGTTGGCGCTGCTGTAGAAGTTAAGTAATTAACTTTTGATGCTTTAAAAAAAGCTCGCTCTCATGCGAGCTTTTTTTTTAACTGTAAAGAAGAGAGGTGGCCATATGGCAGACCATTATTTTTCTAACGACCCTTCTAGTAAAAGTGATCGTAAGCGATGGGAATTTGCACTTCGTGGATCTCAATTTACTTTCTTATCCGACCATGGGGTGTTCTCGAAAAACGAAGTGGACTTTGGTTCCCGTCTTTTAATTGAAGCTTTTCAAATGCCAGATATTAAAGGTAATATATTAGATGTAGGTTGCGGATACGGTCCTATTGGTTTGTCGCTAGCGAAAGAGTTTCAAGGTCGTGAAGTTCACATGGTGGATGTGAATGAAAGGGCGCTTGGACTTGCGAAAGAAAACGCCGCTAATAACAAAATCGAGAATATACGTATTTTTCAAAGTAGCGTCTATGAAAATGTAGATGGCAAGTATGCTGCTATTCTATCTAACCCTCCAATTCGTGCGGGTAAAGATGTCGTACATGAAATTTTAGAAAAAGCTGTGGAGTATTTAGTTCCAGGTGGAGAACTTTGGATTGTTATTCAAAAGAAGCAAGGTGCACCATCTGCGCTGAAAAAACTAGAGGAAGTATTTTCTGAAGTTGAGGTTGTAGAAAAGAAAAAAGGATATTATATCATAAAATCAAAAAAACGTTGACGGTTATTTTTGGCTATGTTAACATTATACAATGCCAATATATGATTTTCTGCGTTGAGAAAGATGTATATTTTTGTTTCTCTTGGAAAAGATAGTAAAATCAGCAGATTATGAAACAGAATGATGGTTTTCTTATAGAAGCCATTTTTCTTTTTTGAGCAGGTAGAAAGACTCAACGTATTTATCTTTAAGAGAAAAAGACTACGCTAATAGCAGTAGTTGTATTTATTTGTGATTTTGCACAAATTTTTTTGTGCATTTATAATACTCATGATTTGAGGGGTGAAGCAGTTGACAGGTCAACTAGTTCAATACGGACGCCACCGCCAACGAAGAAGTTATGCCCGTATTAGTGAAGTATTAGAGTTACCAAATCTTATCGAAATTCAAACCTCTTCTTATCAGTGGTTTCTTGATGAGGGTTTGCGAGAAATGTTCCAAGACATTTCTCCGATTGAAGACTTTACGGGAAATCTATCGCTTGAATTTATCGACTACAGCTTAGGTGAACCTAAATACTCTGTAGACGAATGCAAAGAGCGTGATGTGACGTATGCAGCACCACTTCGTGTAAAAGTGCGTCTAATCAACAAGGAAACTGGTGAAGTAAAAGAACAAGATGTGTTCATGGGAGATTTCCCACTCATGACAGAGACTGGAACATTCGTAATTAACGGTGCAGAACGTGTTATCGTTTCCCAGTTAGTTCGCTCTCCAAGCGTATACTATAGTGGCAAAGTGGATAAAAACGGAAAACGTGGTTTTACTGCTACTGTAATTCCAAACCGCGGAGCTTGGTTAGAGTATGAGACAGATGCTAAGGATGTTGTATATGTGCGTATTGACCGTACGCGTAAACTTCCTGTAACTGTTTTGTTACGCGCATTAGGGTTTGGCTCTGATCAAGAAATCACCGAGCTTTTAGGTGATAACGAATACTTAAGCAACACATTAGAAAAAGACAACACAGATAGCACAGAAAAAGCATTGCTTGAAATTTATGAGCGTCTACGTCCTGGTGAACCACCAACAGTAGAAAATGCTAAGAGCTTACTTGTGTCTCGTTTCTTCGATCCAAAGCGCTACGATTTAGCAAATGTAGGTCGCTATAAGATCAACAAGAAGTTACACATTAAAAACAGATTGTTTAATCAACGTTTAGCTGAAACATTAGTGGATCCAGAAACTGGTGAAATTTTAGCGGCAGAAGGAACAATCTTAGATCGTCGTACACTTGATCGCATTTTACCTTACTTAGAGAAAAACATTGGATTCAAAACAGCGAAACCAATGGGTGGAGTGGTAGAAGGCGATGTTGAGCTGCAATCTATTAAGATTTATGCTCCTGAGTCGGAAGGCGAACGCGTAATTAATGTAATTGGTAATGCAAACATTACTCGTGATGTGAAACACATCACACCAGGTGATATCCTTGCTTCTATCAGTTACTTCTTCAACCTACTATACAAAGTAGGAGATACAGATGATATTGACCATTTAGGAAACCGTCGTCTGCGTTCTGTTGGAGAACTATTACAAAACCAATTCCGTATCGGCCTTTCTCGTATGGAACGTGTTGTTCGTGAGAGAATGTCGATCCAAGATACAAATGCAATTACACCACAGGCACTAATTAATATTCGTCCTGTTATTGCATCTATTAAAGAGTTCTTCGGAAGTTCTCAGTTATCTCAGTTCATGGACCAAACAAATCCATTAGCAGAGTTAACTCACAAACGAAGACTATCTGCATTAGGACCTGGTGGTTTAACGCGTGAGCGCGCAGGCTTTGAAGTACGTGACGTTCATTACTCCCACTATGGTCGTATGTGTCCGATTGAAACACCAGAGGGACCAAACATTGGTTTGATTAACTCATTATCTTCGTTCGCGAAAGTAAATGAGTTTGGTTTCATTGAAACACCATACCGTCGTGTTGACCCAGAAACTGGTCTTGTAACAGGGCATGTTGATTATTTAACAGCAGATGAAGAAGATAACTATGTTGTAGCCCAAGCGAATATGAAATTATCTGATGAAGGTGAATTCCTAAGTGAAGATATCGTAGCTCGTTTCCGTGGCGAAAATATTGTCACAAATAGAGAACGCATCGACTACATGGATGTATCTCCAAAACAAGTAGTGTCGGCAGCGACAGCTTGTATTCCGTTCTTAGAAAACGATGACTCTAACCGCGCACTTATGGGAGCGAACATGCAACGTCAGGCGGTTCCGTTAATGAATCCGGAATCTCCGATTGTAGGTACAGGTATGGAGTACGTATCAGCAAAAGACTCGGGTGCTGCAGTAATCTGTAAACATCCTGGTGTTGTTGAGCGCGTAGAAGCACGTGAAGTTTGGGTACGTCGCTATGTAGAAGTTGACGGTCAAACAGTAAAAGGCGACTTAGATCGCTACAAAATGCAAAAATTCATTCGTTCTAACCAAGGAACTTGTTACAACCAACGTCCAATCGTAAGTGTTGGAAATGAAGTTGTAAAAGGTGAAATCCTTGCGGATGGTCCTTCTATGGAATTAGGTGAACTAGCACTTGGACGTAACGTGCTTGTTGGCTTCATGACTTGGGACGGTTATAACTACGAGGATGCGATTATCATGAGTGAGCGCCTTGTAAAAGATGATGTGTACACTTCTATTCATATTGAAGAATATGAATCAGAAGCTCGTGATACGAAGCTTGGACCAGAAGAAATTACACGTGACATTCCAAACGTTGGGGAAGACGCATTACGTAACCTTGACGAGCGCGGTATTATTCGCGTTGGTGCTGAAGTAAAAGATGGAGATTTACTTGTTGGTAAAGTAACACCTAAAGGTGTAACAGAATTAACAGCTGAAGAACGTCTATTACATGCTATCTTTGGAGAAAAAGCGCGTGAAGTACGTGATACATCACTACGTGTACCACACGGTGGTGGCGGTATTATCTTAGACGTAAAAGTATTCAACCGTGAAGATGGCGATGAATTGCCACCAGGTGTGAATCAACTTGTACGTGCATATATCGTTCAAAAACGTAAAATTTCTGAAGGTGACAAGATGGCCGGACGTCACGGTAACAAAGGTGTTATTTCTCGTATTTTACCAGAAGAAGATATGCCTTACTTACCAGACGGTACGCCAATCGATATTATGTTAAACCCATTAGGGGTACCATCTCGTATGAATATCGGTCAGGTATTAGAGCTTCATCTTGGTATGGCAGCAAGATACCTGGGCATTCACATTGCAACACCAGTATTCGATGGTGCTCGTGAGGAAGATGTTTGGGGCACAATTGAAGAAGCTGGTATGGCAAATGACGCGAAAACAATCCTGTATGACGGACGTACTGGTGAACCATTCGATAACCGCGTATCTGTTGGTGTCATGTATATGATCAAACTTGCGCACATGGTTGACGATAAACTTCATGCTCGTTCTACTGGACCATACTCACTTGTAACGCAGCAACCTCTTGGAGGTAAAGCTCAGTTCGGTGGACAGCGTTTCGGTGAGATGGAGGTTTGGGCACTTGAAGCTTACGGTGCTGCTTATACTCTTCAAGAAATCTTAACAGTGAAGTCTGATGATGTTGTTGGACGTGTTAAGACTTATGAAGCAATTGTTAAAGGCGAAAATGTTCCAGAACCAGGCGTTCCTGAATCATTCAAAGTATTGATTAAAGAGCTGCAAAGTTTAGGTATGGACGTTAAAATGATGTCTAGCGACGATACAGAAATTGAAATGCGTGATACAGAAGATGATGATGATCATCAATCAGCAGATAAATTGAATGTTGAAGTTGAGACAACTAAGGAATAATTGGGATAACCTGTAGACTAAAAGGGAGGTAGGCCCCTTGATAGATGTAAATAACTTTGAATATATGAAGATTGGACTTGCTTCACCTGACAAGATTCGTTCTTGGTCATACGGTGAAGTTAAGAAACCAGAAACTATTAACTATCGTACGTTAAAGCCTGAAAAAGATGGCTTGTTCTGTGAGCGTATTTTCGGACCACAAAAGGACTGGGAATGTCATTGCGGAAAATACAAACGTGTACGTTATAAAGGTGTAGTTTGTGATCGATGTGGCGTTGAAGTAACGCGTGCAAAAGTACGTCGTGAACGTATGGGTCATATTGAATTAGCTGCTCCTGTATCTCATATTTGGTATTTCAAAGGTATCCCGAGCCGCATGGGACTTGTCTTAGACATGTCCCCTCGCGCGCTTGAAGAAGTAATTTATTTCGCTTCTTATGTTGTAACAGAAAGTGGAGATACACCACTTGATAAGAAGCAATTACTTTCTGAAAAAGAATACCGTGCATATCGTGATCGATATGGTAGCACATTCCAAGCTGCTATGGGTGCAGAAGCGATTAAAAAGCTACTACAAGACATCGATTTAGATAAAGAAGTAGACTTCTTAAAAGAAGAATTAAAAACAGCACAAGGACAACGCCGTACTCGTGCTATTAAACGTCTAGAAGTATTAGAAGCATTCCGCAACTCTGGAAATGAACCATCTTGGATGATCTTAGATGTTCTACCAGTAATCCCACCAGAACTACGCCCAATGGTACAGTTAGATGGTGGACGTTTTGCTACTTCTGACTTAAACGACTTATATCGTCGTGTAATTAACCGTAACAACCGTTTAAAACGTCTATTGGACCTAGGTGCTCCAAGCATCATCGTTCAAAACGAAAAACGTATGTTACAAGAAGCTGTAGACGCATTAATCGATAATGGCCGTCGTGGCCGTCCGGTTACTGGACCAGGTAACCGCCCATTAAAATCACTATCTCACATGCTTAAAGGTAAACAAGGACGTTTCCGTCAAAACTTATTAGGTAAACGTGTTGACTACTCTGGCCGTTCTGTAATCGTTGTAGGACCGAACTTAAAGATGTACCAGTGTGGATTGCCGAAAGAAATGGCGCTTGAACTGTTCAAACCTTTCGTTATGAAAGAGTTAGTTGGAAAAGGCTTAGCACACAATATTAAGAGTGCAAAACGTAAAATTGAGCGTGTACACCCTGAAGTTTGGGACGTTTTAGAATCTGTGATTAAAGAGCATCCAGTACTTCTAAACCGCGCACCAACACTTCACCGTCTTGGTATCCAGGCGTTTGAACCTACATTAGTAGAAGGTCGCGCAATTCGTCTTCATCCACTTGTATGTACTGCATACAACGCGGACTTTGACGGTGACCAAATGGCGGTTCACGTTCCGTTATCATCAGAGGCACAAGCAGAAGCTCGTATTCTTATGTTAGCGGCACAAAACATCTTGAATCCAAAAGACGGAAAACCAGTTGTTACTCCATCTCAGGATATGGTATTAGGTAACTACTACTTAACACTTGAGCGTGAAGGCGCAATCGGTGAAGGTATGGTCTTCAAAGATGCAAACGAAGCAATACTTGCATACCAAAATGGATATGTACATCTGCACACACGTGTTGCAGTTGCTGCAAGTTCAGTAAATAACGTAACGTTTACTGAAGAGCAAAAGGGTAAGCTTCTATTAACAACAGTTGGTAAATTAATATTTAACGAAATCTTACCAGAGTCGTTCCCTTATATTAATGAACCGACAAACTCAAACCTTGAAAAAGAAACACCAGCGGAATATTTCGTTGAAAAAGGTGCGAACATTAAAGAAATTATTGCTAGTCGCGAAGAAGTGGCACCATTTAGCAAGAAGATCCTTGGTAACATCATTGCGGAAGTATTCAAACGTTTCCAAATTACGGAAACATCTCGCATGCTTGACCGTATGAAAAACTTAGGATTTAAGTACTCTACAAAGGCTGGTATTACAGTTGGGGTATCTGACATTCTTGTATTAGGTGAAAAAGATGAAATTCTCCATGAAGCACAAGCAAAAGTAGATAATGTAATTAAACAATTCCGTCGCGGTTTAATCACGGAAGAAGAACGTTACGATCGCGTTATCTCTATTTGGAGTAATGCAAAAGATGTTATCCAAGGAAAACTGATGAAATCCTTGAATAAACGCAACCCAATCTTCATGATGAGTGATTCCGGTGCCCGTGGTAACGCATCGAACTTTACTCAGCTTGCTGGTATGCGTGGTCTGATGGCCAATCCATCTGGTCGTATTATCGAACTTCCAATTAAATCAAGTTTCCGTGAAGGTTTAACAGTACTTGAGTACTTCATCTCTACGCATGGTGCGCGTAAAGGTCTTGCCGATACAGCACTTAAAACTGCCGATTCTGGTTACTTAACGCGTCGTCTTGTAGACGTTGCACAAGATGTAATTGTCCGTGAAGATGATTGTGGAACAGATCGTGGTCTATTAATTGGTGCGATTAAAGAGGGTAATGAAGTAATTGAGTCATTATATGATCGTCTTGTTGGACGTTTTGCAAGAAAAACTGTAAAACATCCTGAAACAGGTGAAGTATTAGTTAGTGAAAACCAATTAATTACTGAAGATATCGCTCATATCGTTGAAAATTCGGGTGTTGAAACTGTAAACATTCGTTCAGCGTTCACGTGTAACACTCGCCACGGTGTATGTAAGAAGTGTTACGGTCGTAACTTAGCAACTGGTACAGACGTAGAAGTAGGAGAAGCGGTAGGTATTATCGCAGCTCAATCTATCGGTGAGCCAGGTACACAGTTAACGATGCGTACATTCCATACAGGTGGGGTTGCCGGAGATGATATCACTCAAGGTTTACCTCGTATCCAAGAGATCTTCGAAGCTCGTAATCCGAAAGGTCAGGCAGTTATCAGTGAAATCGACGGTGTTATCGCAGCGATCAACGATGTTAAAGATCGCCAAGAAGTAGTTGTACAGGGTGAAGTTGAAGCTCGTACGTATGCTATTCCTTACGGTGCTCGTCTGAAAGTAACTCCAGGACAGCCAATTAGCCACGGTAAAGAGTTAACAGAAGGTTCTATTGATCCGAAAGAATTACTAAAAGTAACGGACATTACAGCAGTGCAAGAATACTTATTACGTGAAGTTCAAAAAGTATACCGTATGCAAGGGGTAGAAATTGGTGACAAACACGTAGAAGTAATGGTACGCCAAATGCTACGTAAAGTTCGTGTAAGTGATGCAGGTGAAACAGATGTATTACCAGGAACATTACTAGATATCCATCAGTTTACTGATGCGAATGCGAAGGTGTTACTGAAAGGTAAACAACCAGCGACAGCTAGACCTGTTCTACTTGGTATTACAAAAGCTTCACTTGAAACAGATTCGTTCTTATCTGCAGCTTCGTTCCAAGAAACAACTCGTGTTTTAACGGATGCAGCAATTAAAGGTAAACGCGATGAGCTTCTAGGATTGAAAGAGAATGTTATTATCGGTAAGCTTGTTCCTGCTGGAACAGGTATGAATCGTTATCGTAAAGTGGATCTTGTAAAAACAACACAAGATAACATGAATGTAGAAAACGATGAAGTTTATGTGGAACAGTAAAATTTTCCGTCGTAAATTTTGTATAAAAACAGCTAATCCTAGTTGACATTGTATGAGTCAAAATGTTACTATAATCAAGGTTGCTCCTGAACGATGCTTTGGAGGATATTTATATGTCTTATCAAAAAGTGTCAAATGCTGAAAATGTAGTCGTTGGTCATAAACGAACATTGGAAGCAATCAAAAATGGTATAGTTAAAGAAGTTGTTATTGCAGAAGATGCTGATGTGCGGTTAACCCATGTTATCATTCGCACTGCTTTGCAACATAACATACCCATAACAAAAGTTGAATCAGTTCGTAAGCTTGGAAAAGTTTCGGGGATTCAAGTGGGAGCTTCAGCAATAGGAATAATAAGTTAAAACTGTTTTTGTGAGGAGAGAGCATTTGCTCTTCCTTGCAAAAACTTTGTTTTCAACTAATAATGAACCACCTGGATATGTGGTCATACAAACATGCGAAGGGAGGATAATCAAATGCCTACTATTAACCAATTAGTGAGAAATGGTCGTACTGATAAAGTATGGAAATCTAAATCACCTGCGTTAAACAAAGGTTTTAACTCTTTAAAGAAAAAATCAACTGATATCTCTGCACCTCAAAAACGTGGTGTATGTACTCGTGTTGGTACAATGACTCCAAAGAAACCTAACTCAGCGTTACGTAAATACGCTCGTGTACGTTTAACAAACGGGATTGAAGTTACAGCTTACATCCCAGGTATCGGTCATAACTTACAAGAGCATAGCGTAGTATTAATTCGCGGTGGTCGAGTAAAGGATTTACCAGGGGTACGTTACCACATCGTTCGTGGAGCGCTTGATACAGCTGGTGTTGACAAACGTATGCAAGGACGTTCTAAATATGGTACTAAGCGACCAAAACCTGCTAAAAAATAATAAACTTATAATGAAAGGAGGAACTCAATATGCCTCGTAAAGGACCTGTTGCGAAACGTGACGTGTTACCAGATCCAATGTACAATTCTAAGCTAGTAACACGCCTTATCAACAAAATGATGGTTGACGGTAAAAAAGGTAAATCTCAAACAATTCTTTATAACGCTTTCGATATCGTTCGCGAACGTTCAGATAAAGAACCAATGGAAGTATTCGAGCAAGCTCTTAAGAACATCATGCCTGTTCTTGAAGTACGCGCTCGTCGTGTTGGTGGTGCTAACTACCAAGTTCCAGTTGAGGTTCGTCCAGAACGCCGTACAACTTTAGGTCTTCGCTGGTTAGTAAACTATGCTCGTCTTCGTGGTGAAAAAACTATGGAAGAGCGTCTAGCTTACGAAATCTTAGATGCAGCTAACAACGCTGGTGCATCTGTTAAGAAACGTGAAGACACTCATAAAATGGCAGAAGCTAACAAAGCATTTGCTCATTACCGTTGGTAGGATTCAACGTAAAATAAATGTAAGCATAAACCGCTTTATTTGTCGCTTATGGAAGTGTGGAGAGGGAGAATGCCTCTCCCTTTCGTTGGGCGCTCGTTTTACATAATGAGGGTACTGGACACTGGCATATGTAACAATATAAAGTGGCTTTTTTGCTACTTAAAATAAAAAATCCAATCCATATATGGAAGGAGCAAGACACCAAATGACAAGAGAGTTCTCTTTAGAAAACACTCGTAATATTGGTATCATGGCTCACATCGATGCTGGTAAAACAACAGCAACTGAGCGTATTCTGTATTACACAGGACGTATTCATAAAATCGGTGAAACTCATGAAGGTGCATCTCAGATGGACTGGATGGAGCAAGAGCAAGAGCGTGGTATCACAATTACTTCTGCTGCAACTACAGCTCAATGGAAAGGTCACCGTGTAAACATCATTGATACTCCAGGACACGTAGACTTCACAGTAGAAGTAGAACGTTCTTTACGCGTACTTGATGGTGCGGTAGCAGTACTTGATGCACAATCTGGTGTAGAACCACAAACAGAAACTGTTTGGCGTCAGGCTACTACTTACGGTGTACCTCGTATCGTATTCGTTAACAAAATGGATAAGATCGGTGCAGATTTCTTATACTCTGTAGGAACAATCCACGATCGTTTACAAGCAAACGCACATCCAATTCAGTTACCAATCGGTGCTGAAGATGAGTTCAATGGTATCATTGATCTTGTTGAAGAGTGTGCTTACATGTACGGTAACGATTTAGGAACAGACATCGAGCGTGTCGAAATTCCTGAAGAGCACAAAGAACTAGCTGAAGAATACCGTGGAAAGCTTATTGAAGCGGTAGCTGAGCTTGATGAAGAAATGATGATGAAGTACCTAGAAGGTGAAGAAATCACTGTAGAAGAGCTTAAAGCTGGTATCCGTAAGGCTACAACTTCTGTAGAATTCTTCCCAGTAATCTGTGGTTCTGCATTCAAAAACAAAGGTGTTCAAATCCTGTTAGACGCAGTTATCGACTACCTACCATCTCCATTAGATGTACCTGCTATTAAAGGTACTCTTCCGGATACAGATGAAGAAGTAGAACGTAAGTCTAGCGATGAAGAACCATTCGCAGCTCTAGCATTCAAAATCATGACTGACCCTTATGTTGGTAAGTTAACGTTCTTCCGTGTGTACTCTGGTGTGTTAAACTCTGGATCATACGTGAAAAACTCAACTAAAGGTAAGCGTGAGCGTGTAGGACGTATCCTACAAATGCACGCTAACAGCCGTGAAGAGATTTCAACAGTTTACGCTGGTGATATCGCTGCTGCTGTAGGTTTAAAAGATACTACTACTGGTGATACTCTTTGTGACGAGAAGAGTCTTGTTATCCTTGAGTCTATGGAATTCCCAGAGCCAGTTATCTCTGTAGCTATCGAACCAAAATCTAAAGCTGACCAAGATAAAATGGGTACAGCATTATCTAAGCTTTCTGAAGAAGATCCAACATTCCGTGCTCACACTGACCAAGAAACTGGCCAAACTATCATCGCTGGTATGGGTGAACTTCACCTTGATATCATCGTTGACCGTATGCGCCGTGAATTCAAAGTCGAAGCAAACGTTGGTGCTCCTCAGGTAGCATACCGTGAAACTTTCCGCGCTGCTGCGAAAGTTGAAGGTAAGTTTGCTCGTCAATCTGGTGGACGTGGACAATTCGGTCACGTTTGGATTGAGTTTGCACCTAACGAAGAAGGTAAAGGATTTGAATTCGAAAACAAAATCGTCGGCGGTGTAGTTCCACGTGAATACATCCCAGCTGTTGGAGCGGGTCTTGAAGACTCACTTAAAAATGGTGTACTAGCTGGTTACCCACTAGTTGACATTAAAGCAGCATTAGTTGACGGTTCTTACCATGATGTCGATTCATCTGAGATGGCGTTCAAAATCGCTGCATCTATGGCACTTAAAGCTGCGGTTTCTAAATGTAACCCAGTAATTCTTGAGCCAATGATGAAAGTTGAAGTTGTAATCCCTGAAGAATACATGGGAGACATCATGGGTGACGTAACATCTCGTCGTGGACGTGTAGAAGGTATGGAAGCTCGCGGTAACGCACAAGTTGTTCGCGCTATGGTTCCGCTTTCTGAAATGTTCGGTTATGCGACAGCATTACGTTCTAACACTCAAGGACGCGGAACATTCTCAATGACATTTGATCATTATGAAGAAGTACCGAAGTCTGTTTCAGAAGAAATTATTAAAAAAAATAAAGGCGAATAATTGATTTTTATCAATTGTTCGAGTATAACTACTTATGTAAGCTTAGAAAGTGGGACGTAAGTTTCGCTTTCTAGTCTAAATATAAAATAACCTATATAAACTAAGGAGGAATTTAGAATGGCTAAAGCTAAATTCGAACGTTCTAAACCCCATGTTAACATCGGTACAATCGGCCACGTTGACCATGGTAAAACTACATTAACTGCTGCGATCACTACAGTTCTTGCAAAAGCTGGTGGTGCTGAAGCACGCGGATACGATCAAATCGACGCTGCTCCAGAAGAAAGAGAGCGCGGAATCACAATCTCAACTGCACACGTTGAGTACGAAACTGAAACTCGTCATTATGCACACGTTGACTGCCCAGGTCACGCTGACTATGTTAAAAACATGATCACTGGTGCTGCTCAAATGGACGGCGGTATCTTAGTAGTATCTGCTGCTGATGGCCCAATGCCTCAAACACGTGAGCACATCCTTCTTTCTCGTCAAGTAGGTGTTCCTTACATCGTTGTATTCTTAAACAAATGCGACATGGTTGACGACGAAGAATTATTAGAATTAGTAGAAATGGAAGTTCGTGACCTATTATCTGAATACGGATTCCCAGGCGACGACATTCCTGTAATCAAAGGTTCTGCTCTTAAAGCTCTTCAAGGAGAAGCTGATTGGGAAGCAAAAATCATTGAATTAATGACTGAAGTTGATGCTTACATCCCAACTCCAGAACGTGAAACTGACAAACCATTCTTAATGCCTATCGAGGATGTATTCTCTATCACAGGTCGTGGTACAGTTGCAACTGGTCGTGTAGAGCGCGGAATCGTTAAAGTTGGTGACGTAGTAGAAATCATCGGTCTTGCTGAAGAGAATGCTTCTACAACTGTAACTGGTGTAGAAATGTTCCGTAAACTTCTTGACCAAGCTCAAGCTGGAGACAACATCGGTGCTCTTCTTCGTGGGGTTGCTCGTGAAGACATCCAACGTGGACAAGTTCTTGCTAAAACTGGCTCTGTAAAAGCACACGCTAAATTCAAAGCTGAAGTTTTCGTATTATCTAAAGAAGAAGGTGGACGTCACACTCCATTCTTCGCTAACTACCGTCCTCAGTTCTACTTCCGTACAACTGACGTAACTGGTATCATCCAATTACCAGAAGGTACTGAAATGGTAATGCCTGGTGACAACATCGAAATGACTATCGAACTTATCGCTCCAATCGCTATCGAAGAGGGAACTAAATTCTCTATTCGTGAAGGTGGACGTACAGTAGGTTACGGTGTAGTTGCTACTATCGTTGAGTAATCTTAACTGATATAAAAACCCCCCAAGGGATTTCCCCTTGGGGGGTTTTGTTTGTGTTTATATAATGAATTGGATGATATCTTTATGTTTTGACGAGTTTCTTCTATAGTATATAAAAACATTAAAACGAAACCCAAAAACTGTAAAATGAATTCTAGTAGATGAAAACTTGAAATTCTTTAAAGTGCCATGTATAATAGCAAAAGTAGAGAAAAGCAGATGCAAACAAAAAGATGCTTGCATCTAGACTAATAACATTGTATAATAGACAATGTTGGTCTTTGACTGCGATGAAGTGGAAGGTTGCTGACACACCCGGCCGCTTTGCCATGGCATGGTGTGGGGAAATTTCCATGGAGAAGGTCTATTTTAGAAATAGGCGAACGAAGGAGGGAAAATAATGGCAAAAGAAAAAATTCGTATCCGTTTAAAAGCTTATGATCACCGTATTCTTGATCAATCAGCTGAGAAAATTGTAGAAACAGCTAAGCGTTCTGGGGCAACAGTTTCTGGTCCGATCCCATTACCAACTGAGAAGACTATTTACACAATTCTTCGTGCTGTTCATAAGTACAAAGATTCTCGTGAGCAATTCGAAATGCGCACACACAAACGTTTAATCGATATCGTGAGTCCTACTCCACAAACAGTAGATTCATTAATGCGTTTAGACTTACCGTCTGGTGTAGATATCGAAATTAAACTATAAATTATATAACTTAAAAATGTAGGAGGTGTAACTCATGACCAAAGGAATCTTAGGAAGAAAGATCGGTATGACTCAAGTATTTGCTGAGAACGGTGAGTTAATCCCAGTAACAGTTATCGCTGCTAATCCAAACGTTGTTCTTCAAAAGAAAACAACTGAAACTGATGGCTACAATGCAATCCAGTTAGGATTTGAAGATAAACGTGAAAAGTTAACTAACAAACCTGAACAAGGCCACACTGCTAAAGCATCTACAACTCCTAAGCGCTTCATTCGCGAAATCCGCGATGCAGACGTGGACGGATTAGAGGTTGGTCAAGAGGTAAAAGTTGAAGTTTTCGCTGCAGGTGAAATCGTTGACGTAACAGGAATTTCTAAAGGTAAAGGTTTCCAAGGTGTTATCAAACGCCACGGACAATCTCGCGGACCTATGTCTCATGGTTCTCGCTATCACCGTCGTCCAGGTTCAATGGGCCCAGTTGCTCCGAACCGTGTATTCAAAGGCAAAAAACTTGCTGGACGTATGGGTGGAGACCAAGTTACTATCCAAAACTTAGAAATCGTTCAAGTTGACACTGAGCGCAACTTATTACTAGTAAAAGGTAACGTTCCAGGTGCTAAGAAATCTCTTGTAGTTGTTCAAGGCGCTGTGAAGGTTAGCAAATAATTCACAATAGGAAGGAGGAATTCCAATGCCAAAAGTTACTGTATATAACCAAACTGGTTCACAGGTTGGTGAAATCGAATTAGCTGAAGCTATTTTCGGTATCGAACCAAATGAAGCTGTACTTTTCGAAGCTGTAATGATGCAACGTGCATCTTTACGTCAAGGTACACACAAAGTAAAAACTCGTTCTGAAGTTCGCGGTGGTGGTCGTAAACCATGGCGTCAAAAAGGAACTGGACGTGCTCGTCAAGGGTCTATCCGTTCTCCTCAATGGCGTGGTGGTGGTACGGTATTCGGACCTACACCAAGAAGCTATGCGTACAAACTTCCTAAGAAGGTTCGTCGTTTAGCAATTAAATCTGCATTAGCTACTAAAGTAGTTGAGAACAACATTGTAGTTCTTGAAGACCTAGTATTAAATGCACCAAAAACAAAAGACATGCTAGCAGTACTTAAAGGATTAACTGTTGAGAAGAAAGCTCTTATCGTAACTGCTGATGCAAACGAATCTGTAGAGTTATCTGCTCGCAATATCCCTGGAGTAACAGTAATCACTGCTGATGGCGTAAACGTTTTAGACGTGCTTCATCATGATAAGCTAATCATGACAAAAGCGGCAGTGGAAAAAGTAGAGGAGGTGCTTGCATAATGAGAGATCCTCGTGATATCATTAAGCGCCCAGTTATCACTGAACGTTCTATGGAAATGATGGCTGAAAAAAAATACACGTTCGATGTGGACGTTAAATCTAATAAAACAGAAGTTAAAGATGCTCTTGAAGCGATCTTTGGTGTTAAAGTAGAAAAAGTGAACATCATGAACTACAAGCCGAAAGCAAAACGCGTTGGTCGTCACGCTGGTTTTACTAGCCGTCGTCGTAAAGCAATCGTTAAGCTAACTGCTGACAGCAAAGAAATCGAAATCTTCCAAGGCGTTTAATTCTTACTAAAGAAGGAGGGAAATTGAGATGGGAATTAAAAAGTATAATCCAACTACTAACGGTCGTCGTAATATGACTACGAATGATTTCGCTGAAATCACGACTGACAGACCCGAAAAGTCTTTACTTGCTCCTTTAAGCAAGAAGGCTGGTCGTAATAACCAAGGTAAAATTACTGTACGTCATCAAGGTGGCGGACATAAGCGTCAATACCGTATCATCGACTTTAAGCGTAACAAAGATGGAATTCCAGGACGCGTTGCTACGATCGAATACGATCCAAACCGCTCTGCGAATATCGCATTAATTAACTACGTTGACGGTGAAAAACGTTACATTCTTGCTCCTAAATCATTAGAAGTAGGTATGGAAGTTATGTCTGGCCCAGAAGCTGACATCAAAATCGGTAACGCATTACCATTAATCAACATTCCAGTAGGTACTGTTGTTCATAACATCGAGCTTAAGCCTGGTCGTGGCGGACAATTAGTTCGTTCTGCTGGTACATCTGCTCAGGTACTTGGTAAAGAAGGTAAATACGTACTTGTACGTTTAACTTCTGGTGAAGTACGTCTTGTATTATCTGCTTGTCGCGCTTCAATCGGTCAAGTAGGTAACGAACAACATGAACTTATCAAAATCGGTAAAGCAGGTCGCTCTCGCTGGTTAGGTAAACGCCCAACAGTTCGTGGTTCTGTAATGAACCCGGTTGATCACCCACACGGTGGTGGTGAAGGTCGTTCTCCAATCGGACGTAAGTCTCCAATGTCTCCATGGGGTAAACCAACTCTTGGATTCAAGACTCGTAAGAAAAACAAAGCGTCTGACAAATTTATCGTTCGTCGTCGTAAAAAATAATGGGATTGTAGTACGGTTCATTTCTAGAACCGTACGCCAATCACGAAGGGAGGCACCAAAATGGCTCGTAGCTTAAAAAAAGGACCATTTGTCGATGATCACTTAATGAGCAAAATGGAAAAATTAGTTGCATCTGAGCAAAAACAAGTTGTTAAAACTTGGTCTCGCCGTTCAACAATCTTCCCTCAGTTCATCGGACACACAATCGCTGTATATGATGGTCGTAAACACGTACCTGTGTACATCACTGAGGATATGGTTGGCCATAAGTTAGGTGAATTCGCACCAACTCGTACGTATAAAGGTCACCTTGCTGACGATAAGAAAACTAGAAGATAATGAGAGGAGGCACTTCAATGCAAGCTAAAGCAGTAGCGAGAACAGTTCGTATTGCTCCTCGTAAAGTTCGTTTAGTAGTAGACTTAATCCGAGGTAAGCAAGTGGGTGAAGCGATTGCTATCCTTAACCACACACCAAAAACTGCTTCTCCAGTTGTAGAAAAAGTTTTAAAATCTGCAATCGCAAATGCAGAGCACAATTATGAGATGGATATTAACAACCTAGTTGTTGAAAAAGTCTTCGTTGACGAAGGTCCAACGTTGAAACGTTTCCGTCCACGTGCAATGGGTCGTGCAAGCCAAATTAACAAACGCACAAGCCACATCACAGTTGTGGTATCAGAAAAGAAGGAGGGATAATCGATGGGTCAAAAGGTTAATCCAATTGGTCTTCGTGTCGGTGTTATCCGTGACTGGGAATCTCGTTGGTTCGCTGAGAAAGATTACGCTACATTATTACATGAAGACATCAAAATCCGTGAGTACATTAATGTACGCTTAAAAGATTCTGCTGTTGCTAAAGTAGAAATCGAACGTGCAGCAAATCGTGTAAATGTTACAATTCACACTGCAAAACCTGGTATGGTAATTGGTAAAGGTGGTACTGAAGTTGAAGCACTTCGTAAAGCTCTTAACCAATTAACAGGCAAGCGTGTACACATCAACATTTTAGAAGTTAAGAGAGCTGATCTTAACGCTAAATTAGTAGGCGAAAACATCGCTCGTCAATTAGAAAACCGTGTATCATTCCGTCGTGCACAAAAGCAAGTTATTCAACGTGCTATGCGTGCAGGTGCTAAAGGTATTAAAACACAGGTTTCTGGTCGTCTTGGCGGAGCTGATATCGCTCGTGCAGAATCTTACAGTGAAGGAACTGTTCCACTTCATACACTTCGCGCTGATATTGACTATGCAGCAGTTGAAGCTGATACAACATACGGTAAATTAGGCGTAAAAGTATGGATCTACCGTGGAGAAGTCCTTCCTACAAAAAAGAAAGCTTCTGAGGAAGGAGGAAAATAATATGTTAATGCCAAAACGCGTAAAATATCGTAGAGAGCATCGTGGTAAAATGCGTGGTCGTGCTAAAGGTGGAACTGAAATTGCTTTCGGTGAATTCGGTTTACAAGCACAAGCTGCTTCATGGATTACAAACCGTCAAATCGAAGCTGCTCGTCGTGCAATGACTCGTTACATGAAACGTGGCGGTAAAGTATGGATTAAAATTTTCCCTTCTAAACCTTACACTGCAAAACCTCTAGAAGTACGTATGGGTTCCGGTAAAGGGGCACCAGAAGGCTGGGTAGCAGTAGTAAAACCTGGGAAAATTATGTTCGAAATCGCGGGTGTATCTGAAGAGGTAGCACGCGAAGCATTACGTCTTGCAGCTCACAAGTTACCTGTGAAATGTAAATTCGTAAAACGTGAAGAAAATGGTGGTGAATCTAATGAAAACTAATGATATTCGTGAATTAACCACTGCCGAAATCGAAACAAAAGTTAAAGCTTTAAAGGAAGAGTTGTTTAATCTTCGCTTCCAACTTGCTACAGGACAATTAGAGAATCCAACTCGCATTCGTGAAGTGCGTAAAGCAATTGCTCGTATGAAAACTGTAGTTCGTGAAAGAGAGATCGGAATTAATCGATAAATTGAGGGGAGGTTTGCATAGTGAGCGAACGTAACCAACGCAAAGTTTATACTGGTCGTGTAGTGTCTGACAAAATGGACAAAACGATTACAGTTTTAGTTGAAACTTACAAAACTCATTCCTTGTACGGAAAACGTGTTAAGTATTCTAAGAAGTACAAAGCCCATGATGAGCAAAACCAAGCGAAACTTGGCGATATCGTTAAAATCATGGAAACTCGCCCGCTTTCTGCTACTAAGCGTTTCCGTTTAGTTGAAATCGTTGAAGAAGCGGTTATTATCTAAATAGACGAATCGGAATTTTTAGTCCGAAGGGAGGTTTCATAACATGATCCAACAAGAATCTCGTTTGAAAGTTGCTGACAACTCTGGTGCACGTGAACTTTTAACAATTAAAGTATTAGGCGGCTCTGGTCGTAAATATGCTAACATTGGTGACATTATCGTTGCTACGGTAAAACAAGCAACACCAGGTGGCGTTGTTAAAAAAGGTGACGTTGTTAAAGCAGTAGTAGTACGTACGAAGAGCGGAGCTCGTCGTCCGGACGGTTCTTACATCAAATTTGATGAAAACGCAGCGGTTATCATTAAAGACGATAAGAGCCCACGTGGTACTCGTATCTTCGGACCAGTAGCTCGTGAATTACGTGATAGCAACTTCATGAAGATCGTTTCTTTAGCTCCAGAAGTTCTATAATTTAAGGTATTGCCTTGCTAAGGAGGTGCAGAATTAAGATGCATGTAAAAAAAGGTGATAAAGTACAGGTAATCACTGGTAAAGACAAAGGAAAACAAGGCGTTATCCTTGTGGCTTTCCCAAAGCAAAACCGTGTTATCGTTGAGGGTGTTAACATCGTTAAAAAACACTCTAAGCCATCTCAATTAAATCCACAAGGTGGAATTATTACTAAAGAAGCACCTATTCACGTTTCTAACGTTATGATTTTAGATCCGAAAACAGGTGAACCTACTCGCGTAGGCTTCAAAGTAGAAGATGGTAAAAAAGTTCGTATTGCAAAAAAATCTGGTGAATTATTAGATAAATAATTTTCTTAAGAAAGGAGGTCACTTCATTGAATCGCCTTAAAGAGAAGTTCCAAAAGGAAATTACTCCTGCTCTAGTGAGCAAGTTTAACTATAAATCTGTGATGGAAGTACCGAAAATCGAAAAGATCGTAATCAACACTGGTGTTGGTGACGCGGTATCTAACTCAAAAGCTTTAGACAATGCAGTAGAAGAATTAACACAAATCGCAGGTCAAAAACCTGTTGTAACTCGTGCTAAAAAATCAATCGCTGGTTTCCGTCTTCGTGAAGGTATGCCAATCGGTGCGAAAGTAACTTTACGCGGCGAGCAAATGTATGAGTTCTTCGACAAATTAGTATCGGTTTCTTTACCACGTGTACGTGATTTCCGTGGTGTTTCTAAGAAATCATTCGATGGTCGTGGGAACTACACATTAGGTGTTAAAGAGCAACTTATCTTCCCTGAGATTGATTATGATAAAGTAAGCAAAGTACGCGGTATGGACATCGTAATCGTTACTACAGCGAAAACTGATGAAGAAGCTCGTGAACTTTTAACACAATTCGGTATGCCATTCCAAAAATAATGGAAGCCAACGCTAAGTAGAGGAGGCGAAAACGTGGCTAAAAAATCTATGATAGCGAAACAAAAGCGTACTCCTAAGTTTAAAGTACAAGAGTATACACGTTGCGAACGCTGCGGTCGTCCGCATTCTGTATACCGCAAATTTAAACTTTGCCGTATTTGTTTCCGTGAACTTGCATATAAAGGTCAAATTCCTGGTGTTAAAAAAGCTAGTTGGTAAAACCCACAAATGGGAAGGAGGTAAAACACATGGTGATGACAGATCCAATTGCAGACATGCTTACTCGCATCCGTAATGCGAACATGGTACGTCATGAGAAATTAGAGGTTCCTGCTTCTAAAATCAAAAAAGAGATCGCTGAACTTTTAAAACGTGAAGGTTTCATTCGTGATGTAGAATACATCGAGGATAACAAACAAGGTATCCTTCGTATTTTCCTGAAATATGGTGCAAACAATGAACGTGTAATCACTGGATTAAAACGTATCAGTAAACCTGGCTTACGCGTTTACGCTAAAGCTGACGAAGTACCACGTGTACTTAACGGATTAGGTATCGCTCTTGTTTCTACATCTAAGGGAGTAATGACAGACAAAGACGCTCGTCAATTACAAACTGGTGGAGAAGTAGTAGCATACGTTTGGTAATATATATTTAAAACGAACGGAGGTGTGACCACATGTCTCGTATTGGTAAAAAGATTCTTGAAATCCCTGCAGGTGTTACTATTACAATTGCAGAAGACAATACTGTAACAGTAAAAGGCCCTAAAGGTGAATTAACTCGTAAATTCAATGCTGATATGTCTATCAAAATTGAAGAAAATACACTAACAGTTGAGCGTCCATCTGAACAGAAGGAACACCGTGCATTACACGGTACAACTCGTGCTTTAATCGGAAACATGGTTGAAGGTGTAACTGCAGGTTTCGCACGCGGACTTGAATTAGTCGGTGTTGGTTACCGTGCTCAAAAACAAGGAGATAAACTTGTTTTAAGCGTAGGTTATTCTCATCCAGTAGAAATGACTCCGGAAGCAGGTCTTGAAGTTGAAGTACCTGCACCAACTAAAATCGTAATTAAAGGTATCGACAAGCAACGTGTTGGCGAATTTGCTGCTAACATCCGTGCTGTACGTGCTCCTGAGCCTTACAAAGGTAAAGGTATTCGTTACGAAGGCGAAGTTGTTCGTCGTAAAGAAGGTAAAACTGCTAAGTAAACCCGTTAGGTGAGAGAAAGGAGTGACAAGAAAATGATCACTAAAGCTGATAAAAATGCGACTCGTAAGAAAAGACATGCACGTGTACGTGCTAAACTTACTGGTACTGCAGAGCGTCCACGTTTAAACGTGTTCCGTTCTAACCAACATATTTACGCTCAAGTTATTGATGATGTGAATGGTGTAACGTTAGTAAGTGCATCTACTCTTGATAAAGACCTTGCTCTTAACGGTACTAGCAATACTGAAGCTGCTACGAAAGTTGGAGAATCAGTTGCTAAGCGTGCTGTAGAGAAAGGCGTTAAAGAAGTAGTATTCGATCGCGGTGGTTACTTATACCATGGCCGTGTTAAAGCTCTAGCTGAAGCTGCTCGTGAGGCTGGATTACAATTTTAATGGTCAAAGGAGGGAAAATTGATGCATCGCATTGACCCAAGTAAATTAGAACTTGAAGAACGTGTAGTTACGATAAATCGTGTCGCGAAAGTTGTTAAGGGTGGTCGTCGTTTCCGCTTTGCTGCACTAGTTGTAGTTGGCGATAAAAACGGTCATGTTGGATTCGGTACTGGTAAAGCACAAGAGGTACCAGACGCAATTCGCAAAGCTATCGAAGACGCTAAGAAAAATTTAATCGCTGTACCATTAGTTGGTACAACAATTCCACACACAATCAACGGTCACTTTGGAGCTGGTGAAGTATTCTTAAAACCTGCTGCTGAGGGTACTGGTGTTATTGCTGGTGGACCTGTTCGTGCGGTTCTTGAATTAGCTGGTGTACAAGATATTCTTTCGAAATCTCTTGGTTCTAACACACCAATCAACATGATTCGCGCTACTGTGAACGGATTAAGCGAACTTAAGCGCGCTGAAGATGTTGCAAAATTACGCGGTAAATCTGTAGAAGAGCTACTAGGTTAAGGAGGGAAAACAAATGGCGAAAAAGTTAGAAATTACCCTCACTCGTAGTGTAATTGGTCGTCCACAAGATCAACGTGCGACGGTAGAAGCTTTAGGTCTTAAAAAGTTGAATTCAACTGTAGTTAAGGAAGAAACTCCTGCTATTCTTGGTATGATCAACAAAGTTTCTCACCTTTTAACTGTAAAAGAAGCTTAAGGATAACTCATTAATATAAGGAGGTGCCTGGGAATGAAACTTCATGAATTAAAACCTGCAGAAGGTTCTCGTAAAGTACGTAACCGTGTCGGTCGTGGTATCGGTTCTGGTAACGGTAAAACTGCTGGTAAAGGTCATAAAGGACAAAACGCACGTTCTGGTGGCGGTGTTCGTCTTGGCTTCGAAGGTGGTCAAACTCCATTATTCCGTCGTTTACCAAAACGCGGCTTCACAAACATTAACCGTAAAGAGTTTACTATTGTAAACTTATCAACGTTAAATCGTTTTGAAGATGGTACAGAAGTAACACCTGAATTATTGCTGGAAACTGGCGTTATCAGCAAGTTAAACGACGGTGTTAAAATTCTTGCAAGCGGAGCAGTAGAGAAAAAACTAACTGTTAAAGCGCACAAGTTCTCTTCAAGTGCTAAAGAAGCAATTGAAGCAGCTGGCGGATCAGTTGAGGTGATCTAATGTTTCGTACAATCTCCAACTTTATGCGCGTTGCTGAGATAAGACGTAAAATATTATTCACTTTAGCGATGTTAATCGTATTCAGGATTGGCACGTTTATCCCAGTGCCATTTACAAATGGAGACGTACTGAAAGCACAAGACCAATTAAATGCTTTAGGCATCCTAAATACATTTGGCGGTGGCGCCTTGAAAAACTTCTCCATCTTCGCGATGGGAATCATGCCGTATATTACAGCATCCATCATCGTGCAATTATTGCAGATGGATGTTGTTCCTAAATTTTCGGAATGGTCGAAGCAAGGTGAAATGGGCCGTCGTAAACTAACGCAATTCACGCGTTACTTTACAATTGTTCTTGCGTTTATTCAGGGGTTTGGTATGTCAATCGGTTTTAACGGTATGGTAGGTGGGCAATTAATTTTGAATCCTGGTTGGAGCACTTATTTATACATTGCTACGGTACTGACTGCTGGTACTGCATTTTTAATGTGGTTAGGCGAACAGATTACAGCTAAAGGTGTAGGTAATGGTATTTCCATCCTTATCTTTGGCGGTATTGCTGCAGCGATCCCAAGTGTTATATCTCAAGTGTATCAACAACAGTTTCAAAATATCGGAGATCAATTGTTCATGAGTATCGTTAAAGTTGCATTGATTTTACTAGCTGTGCTAGCAGTTATTGTTGGTGTTATTTTCATTCAACAAGCTGTTAGAAAGATCCCAATTCAATACGCGAAGCGTGTAACAGGAGGGAATGGGAATCATGCTGGAGCACAAAACACACATTTACCGCTTAAGGTAAATAGTGCGGGTGTTATTCCAGTCATTTTTGCTGTTTCATTCTTAATTACGCCTCCAACTATTGCACAGTTCTTCCCGAAACATGATGTATCGCAGTGGATTATTGCAAACTTTAACTATTCTCACCCAGTGGGAATGATCATATATGTTGCGCTCATTGTAGCCTTCACATATTTCTATGCATTTGTTCAGGTTAATCCAGAGCAAATGTCAGAGAATCTAAACAAGCAAGGTGGATATGTTCCAGGTATTCGTCCGGGTAAGAATACAGAACAATATCTAACAAAAATCTTGTATCGTTTGACCTTTGTAGGATCAATTTTCCTAGCAGCGATTGCAATCTTACCAGTTATTTTTACGAAATTGGGAAATCTTCCTCCATCTGCACAGATTGGTGGAACGAGTATGTTAATCGTTGTCGGCGTTGCTTTAGAAACAATGAAGCAGCTAGAAAGCCAACTGGTAAAACGCCATTACAAAGGGTTTATCAAGCAGTGAGTAAGTGGGAAGAACTATCTTCCCTACATGCTCATGTACTGAGGGGGAACAAGGATGAACTTAATTTTAATGGGGCTTCCTGGTGCTGGTAAAGGTACACAAGCCGAACAGATTGTAGCCAAGTATAACATCCCTCACATTTCAACAGGAGATATGTTCCGTGCAGCTATGAAGGCTGAAACTGAAATGGGTCTACAAGCAAAATCTTTTATTGATAAAGGTGCACTTGTTCCAGATGAAGTTACAATCGGAATTGTTCGTGAACGTTTAAGTCAAGAAGACTGCGTAAGAGGTTTCTTACTAGACGGTTTCCCACGAACTGTTGCACAAGCATCAGCTCTTGAAGAGATTATGAAAGATCTTGGCAAAAAAATCGACTATGTTTTAAACATTAATGTGGATTCAGGGTTGTTATTAAAACGCCTTACAGGCCGTCGCATTTGTAAAGAGTGCGGTGCGACTTACCACTTAGAATTCAATCCACCAGCAAAAGCTGATGTGTGCGATAAATGTGGTGGCGAATTATACCAACGTTCTGATGACAATGAAGAAACTGTAGCAAATCGTTTAGATGTAAATATTAAGCAAACAAAACCTTTGCTTGATTTCTACGACGAGCTTGGTTACTTAAAAAGCATTAATGGTGAGCAAGATATCAATAAAGTATTTGCTGATATCGATGTTCTCATCGGAGGCTTAGCGTAATGATCATCTGCAAAACTCCTCGCGAGATAGAAATCATGCGAGAAGCTGGCAGAATCGTTGCTTTAACTCATCAAGAGTTGAAACAGCACATTACTCCAGGAATTACAACGAAAGAGCTCGATCAAATAGCGGAAAAGACGATTCAAAAATATGGTGCTACGCCATCTTTTAAAGGATACAACGGATTTCCGGGGAGCATATGTGCTTCTGTAAATGAAGAGCTTGTACACGGAATTCCAGGAAAGCGCAAGCTCAAAGAGGGCGATATCATCAGTATCGATATTGGTGCGAAATACAATGGGTACCATGGAGATTCTGCATGGACGTATCCAGTTGGAAACATTTCTGAATCTGTTCAAAAGCTACTTGATGTCACAGAAAAATCGTTGTATCTTGGTCTAGAACAAGTAAAACCAGGCGAGAGATTATCAAATATCTCACATGCGGTTCAAACCCATGCTGAAGAGAATGGATTCTCGATCGTTAGGGAGTATGTTGGTCACGGAATCGGGCAAGACTTACATGAGGACCCTCAAATCCCGCACTATGGTCCACCAAATAGAGGCCCTAGATTAAAGCCGGGAATGGTCATCTGTGTTGAGCCGATGGTGAATCAAGGAAGACGATATGTAAAAACACTATCTGATGACTGGACAGTGGTAACGGTAGATGGTAAATGGTGTGCCCATTTTGAGCACACGATTGCTCTTACAGAAGCAGGATACGAAATCCTTACCACTTTATAAGTAGCTGGCTCTCCGGGATTTCAGAGCAGTGTAAAATGTTACTGATTTGAAGAAGGGAGAACTATTGAATGGCTAAAGATGATGTAATTGAAGTCGAAGGTACCGTTCTTGAAACGTTGCCAAATGCTATGTTCAAAGTAGAATTAGAGAATGGGCATGTCGTATTGGCTCACGTTTCTGGTAAAATCCGTATGAACTTCATTCGTATTTTACCAGGAGACAAAGTTACGGTAGAATTATCTCCGTACGATTTAAATCGTGGTCGTATTACGTACCGTTTTAAATAATATAGCACTCCGTAATCTTTAAGGAGGTTCGAGACATGAAAGTAAGACCGTCAGTTAAACCAATCTGCGAAAAATGTAAAGTTATTCGTAGACGTGGAAAAGTAATGGTTATTTGTGAAAACCCTAAACATAAACAAAAACAAGGTTAATCAGAAGGAGGTGCATTCAGAATGGCACGTATCGCAGGTGTAGATATTCCTCGAGACAAACGCGTTGTTATTTCTTTAACTTACGTATTCGGCATTGGTCGCACAACTGCTGAAAAAATTCTTACTGAAGCTGGTATTTCTTCAGAAACACGAGTTCGTGATTTAACGGAAGACGAATTAGGACGTATCCGTGATGTTATCGATCGTATTAAAGTTGAGGGAGACCTTCGTCGTGAAGTATCTCTTAACATTAAACGTCTAATGGAGATCGGTTCTTACCGTGGTCTTCGTCACCGTCGTGGTTTACCAGTTCGTGGTCAAAATTCTAAAAACAATGCTCGTACACGTAAAGGTCCACGTCGTACAGTAGCAAATAAAAAGAAATAATAAGTAAAGGAGGTTGAACTAACAATGGCACGTAAAACAAACACTCGTAAAAAACGTGTGAAAAAGAATATCGAAGCTGGTATAGCTCATATTCGTTCTACTTTCAACAACACAATCGTAACACTTACAGATACTCACGGTAACGCACTTTCTTGGTCTAGTGCTGGTGCACTTGGTTTCCGTGGATCTCGTAAATCTACTCCATTCGCTGCGCAAATGGCTGCTGAAGCTGCTGCTAAAGTTGCAATGGAGCACGGTTTAAAAACTTTAGAGGTTACTGTTAAAGGTCCTGGTGCTGGTCGTGAAGCTGCAATTCGTGCTCTTCAAGCTGCAGGTCTAGAAGTAACAGCAATTAGAGATGTTACTCCAGTTCCTCATAATGGATGTCGTCCGCCAAAACGTCGTCGTGTGTAATTTTTCTGTATAGAATTTTCCCTTTTGTCTATAATGGATATGATGCATTATCGAGAAATTTCGTACAGAAACATCGCTTGTTGTGCACAATCGGGAACTGCCTAAGGGGGACTTTCGGTTAGACAGGGGTTATACCTTTGTTTAACCGGGGTTTCGACGTTTTGAAGGAGGGTTTAGTTAATGATTGAAATCGAAAAGCCGAAAATCGAAACGGTTGAACTTAACGAAGATGCTAAATATGGTAAATTCGTAATTGAACCGCTTGAGCGTGGATATGGTACTACTTTGGGTAACTCCTTACGTCGTATTCTTTTATCCTCACTCCCTGGTGCCGCTGTTACTGCTATCCAAATCGATGGCGTATTACATGAATTTTCAACAGTTGAGGGCGTAGTAGAAGACGTTACGACGATCATCTTAAACTTGAAAAAGTTAGCTCTTAAAATCTACTCTGAAGAAGAGAAGACGTTGGAAATTGATGTGCAGGGCGAAGGTATTGTCACAGCTGCTGATATTACTCACGATAGTGATGTAGAAATCTTAAATCCAGATTTACACATTGCAACGTTAGCAAAAGATGCGCATTTCCGCGTGCGTTTAACTGCAAAGCGTGGCCGTGGGTATACGCCAGCTGATGCAAATAAAAGCGAAGATCAACCAATAGGAGTAATTCCTATTGATTCTATTTATACTCCAGTATCACGTGTGACTTACCAAGTGGAAAAGACACGTGTCGGACAAGTGGCTAATTATGATAAGCTTACGCTTGATGTATGGACGGATGGAAGCATCGGGCCAAAAGAAGCTATCTCTTTAGGTGCCAAAATCTTAACTGAGCATTTAAATATCTTTGTTGGTTTAACTGATGAAGCACAAAATGCTGAGATTATGGTCGAGAAGGAAGAAGATCAAAAAGAGAAAGTTCTTGAGATGACTATCGAAGAACTAGACCTTTCTGTTCGTTCTTATAATTGCCTAAAACGTGCAGGAATTAATACTGTACAAGAGCTTGCGAACAAAACAGAAGAAGATATGATGAAAGTTCGTAACTTAGGACGTAAATCCTTAGAAGAAGTTAAACATAAACTTGAGGAATTAGGTTTAGGTTTACGTAAAGACGACTGAGGATTTAAACCCATGAACAAAGGAGGGAACTACGAATGGCATACAGAAAATTAGGCCGTACAAGTGCGCAACGTAAAGCTATGTTACGTGACTTAGCTACTGATTTAATTATCAACGAGCGCATCCAAACGACAGAAACTCGTGCAAAAGAACTTCGTTCTGTAGTGGAAAAAATGATCACTTTAGGTAAACGCGGAGATCTTCATGCTCGTCGTCAAGCAGCAGCTTTCATTCGCAATGAAGTAGCTAACGCTGAGACTGGTCAAGATGCACTTCAAAAATTATTCGCTGATGTAGCTCCACGCTATGCTGAGCGCCAAGGCGGATACACTCGTATTGCAAAAATTGGTCCACGTCGCGGAGACGCAGCACCAATGGTAATTATCGAGTTAGTATAATGATAATTAAAAGGGCAGGACAGTTCTTTTCAAGAAACTGGTCATGGCCCTTTTTTTTAAATATAAAAATAGGCGAGCTTGGCGAAGGAAAGGGTGCCTTCTATTGAAAAAAGAGAAACTTCGGATAGGAAATATATCATTTCAATATCCTGGGGCAGCCACGTATGCATTAAAAGATGTTTCATTTTCCTTATATGAGGGAGAATGGGTATCTATTATTGGACAAAACGGTTCAGGAAAGTCTACACTTGCAAAATTATTGAATGGTTTGTTTTTGCCGGAAGCAGGGACTATTACAGTAAATGATTCAATGGTTTTATCAGAGGAAACGGTATGGGATGTTCGAAAACAAATTGGAATGGTATTTCAAAATCCAGATAATCAATTTGTTGGAACAACAGTGCAAGATGATGTTGTATTTGGTTTAGAGAATATCGGAATGCCAAGAGAACAAATGATTGAAAGATTAGAACAGGCCTTACGACTTGTCCGTATGGAAGATTTTCTTAATGATGAGCCTCATTCCTTATCTGGTGGGCAAAAACAGCGAGTGGCAATAGCGGGCGTTTTAGCACTTCAGCCATCTATTTTAATATTAGATGAAGCAACGTCAATGTTAGATCCTCAAGGAAGACGTGAAGTAGTAGAAACGGTTAGACAACTTGTTAATCAAAAAGGTATTACCGTGTTATCAATTACGCACGATTTAGAAGAAGCGGCGCAGTCAGATCGTGTCATTATTTTAAATAAGGGAGAAATATTAGAGGAAGGGACTCCAGAGAAAATTTTCAAGTCCTCTCATATGCTCCAAGAAATTGGCTTAGATGTACCGTTTTCGGTGAAAATAGCAGAATTATTAAAAAGAAATGAAATTCTTTTGCAAAATACGCATCTTACAATGGAAAGCTTGGTGAACGAACTTTGGAGATTACATTCCAAAAAGTAGAACATCGTTATCAATATAAAACTCCATTTGAAAGACGCGCACTTTATGATGTAGACGTGTCGTTTCCAAGTGGGGGCTATTATGCCATTATCGGTCATACTGGTTCAGGTAAGTCGACGATGATTCAACATTTAAATGGTTTATTGCAGCCGACAAATGGTACAGTTCAAATTGGTGAACATTTGATTTCGGCAGGAAAGAAAGAAAAAAAGCTAAAGCCACTACGTAAAAAAGTAGGGGTTGTCTTTCAATTCCCGGAACATCAGTTGTTTGAAGAAACTGTGGAGAAAGATATTTGCTTCGGACCTACTAATTTCGGGGTATCTGGAGACGAAGCGAAGCAAAAGGCTAGAGAGGCAATAGAACTTGTAGGGCTAGAACCGGAACTGTTAACACGTTCTCCGTTCGAATTAAGTGGTGGACAAATGAGACGTGTTGCTATAGCGGGTGTACTGGCAATGGAACCTGAAGTGCTTGTATTAGATGAACCTACAGCAGGTCTAGATCCAAAAGGGCAGAACGAACTTATGCAGATGTTTTATAAGTTGCATAAGGAGAAAGGGCTTACAGTTATCCTTGTAACGCATAATATGGAAGATGCTGCTCAGTATGCGGAACAAATTGTAGTTATGCATAAAGGAACGGTCTTTTTGCAAGGAAGTGCAGAGGAAGTATTTTCACATGCTGATGAACTAGAGAAAATTGGTGTGGATCTTCCTATGTCATTAAAGTATAAACGTGCAATTGAAGAGAAGTTTGGTATTTCAATTCCAAAGGCTACCTTATCTTTAGAGGATCTTACTCATGAAGTTGTGCAGGTGTTACGAAAAGGTGGTCATGAATCATGCAGCAGTTGATTATTGGGAGATATATCCCGGGGAATTCACTTATTCATCAACTTGATCCACGTACGAAGCTGCTGATTGTCTTTTTATATGTATTTGTTGTTTTCTTAGCAAATAATGCGATTTCATATGGATTTTTATTTTTATATGCACTCATTGCTTTATTTTTTGCAAAAGTGCCGATTCGTTATGTACTTTCGGGCTTAAAACCAATTTTATGGATTTTTCTTTTTACATTTTTCCTGCATATTTTTACAAATAAAGAGGGGGATGTACTACTCCAGCTTGGTTGGTTTTCGATACATGAAAAAGGATTAGAGCAAGGGATATACATTTCTGTACGGTTCTTCGTTATTATTTTAATGACGACATTATTAACGTTAACGACGACACCTATTGAAATTACAGATGGTTTGGAGACGTTATTAAAGCCATTGAAGCGTATAAAGGTTCCTGTTCATGAAATCGCATTAATGATGTCAATTTCTCTTCGTTTTATCCCGACATTAATGGATGAAACGAGTAAAATAATGAAAGCACAAGCATCACGTGGTATTGATTTCGCTGGTGGACCGATAAAAGATAGAATGAAAGCTATTATCTCACTGCTCGTTCCTCTGTTTATCAGTGCTTTTAAGCGTGCAGAGGACTTAGCTATTGCGATGGAAGCTCGTGGATATCAAAGTGGTGAAGGACGTACTAAATTTAGGCAACTACGCTGGAAAACAAGCGATACAGTAACGATTGTAAGCTTATTTTGTTTAGCTTGTATTTTGGCATGGGTGCGATCGTAATGGAGAATAGAGAAATGGATAGAATAAAATGTACGGTTGCATATGATGGTATGCATTTTTGTGGTTATCAAATTCAGCCGAAGCATCGTACTGTTCAACAGGAGATAGAAAAAGCATTACAGAAATTGCATAAGGGAGAACTTGTTCGTGTTCAGGCGTCTGGTAGAACAGATTCTACGGTTCATGCAAAAGGGCAAGTAATACACTTTGATACTCCTTTGTCTCTTGAGGAGTGGCAATGGAATAACGCTTTAAATACAATGTTGCCAGATGATATTGTTATTAGGCGAGTAGAGAAAAAAACAGAAGAATTTCATGCACGTTACGGTGTTGAGAAAAAAGAATATCGTTATCGTGTATTATTATCAAAGACTGCGGATGTATTCCGTAGAAATTACGTATATCAATATCCATATCCGCTCGAAATCAATTCTATAAGAAAAGCAATTCCTTATTTTATTGGAACGCATGATTTCACTTCTTTTTGCTCGGCAAAAACTGACAAAAAAGATAAAGTGCGAACAATTTATGAAATCGAGTTAATTGAGCAAGATGATGAATTAATTTTTCGTTTTGTAGGTAATGGATTTTTATATAATATGGTCAGAATTATTGTTGGTACGTTACTTAACGTAGGGCAAGGAAAGCTTGATCCTGATAGCATTCCAGAGATTTTAGCGAAACAAAATCGTCAGTTTGCTGGAAAGATGGCTCCAGGTCATGGGCTTTACCTATGGGAGGTAAACTATAACAACTAATCCTGGTGTAACATTTGCTTGACATTAGAAACTCAAAAGTATATCATAACATATGGTATTGTTTCTAAAACCACGATTAGCCCCGGAAGGAAATCGTGTTTAAGATAAACAATAGATTTTTTCTATGGAAAAGATAACGAGGAGGGAAACACATGCGTACGACTTTTATGGCAAAAGCTAACGAAGTTGAGCGTAAATGGTATGTGGTTGATGCTGAAGGTCAAACTTTAGGTCGCCTATCTACTGAAGTAGCATCCATTTTACGTGGTAAAAACAAACCTACATTTACACCACACGTTGACACGGGTGATCATGTAATTATTATTAACGCTGAGAAAATTCATTTAACAGGTAATAAATTAAACGATAAAATTTACTACCGTCACACTAACCACCCAGGTGGACTTAAGCAAAGAACAGCTCTTGAAATGCGTACAAACTACCCTGTACAAATGTTAGAGCTTGCAATTAAAGGCATGCTTCCAAAAGGACGCTTAGGCCGTCAAGTTTCTAAGAAACTTAACGTGTATGCTGGAGCAGAGCATCCACACCAAGCACAAAAACCAGAAGTTTACGAACTTCGCGGATAATTAATTAAAGGAGGGCTTACTTTGGCACAGGTTCAATACTATGGCACTGGACGTCGTAAGAGTTCAGTAGCGCGCGTACGCCTAGTTCCAGGCGAAGGACGCGTTATCATTAACGGTCGTGATTTTGAAAACTATATCCCATTTGCTGCATTACGTGAAGTAGTGAAACAACCTCTAGTTGCAACAGAAACTTTAGGTAACTACGATGTACTTGTAAACGTAAATGGTGGTGGATACACTGGTCAAGCTGGTGCTATTCGTCACGGTATTTCTCGCGCTTTATTAAAAGCTGATCCAGAATACCGTCTAACACTAAAACGTGCAGGTCTATTAACTCGTGACGCACGTATGAAAGAGCGTAAAAAATACGGTCTTAAAGGCGCACGTCGTGCACCTCAGTTCTCAAAACGTTAATTTTTGCGAACTACAAACCCCAACCATTTTGGTTGGGGTTTTTTTGTGTTTCATTCCTCTTTTACAATTTTTTTAGCTTGGAATATTTTAGTGCTACGGCCTCGCGTATGCTTCTTCTTTAGAAGTTTAGACTATACGTATTAGGGAGGTTTATAAGTACTATGAATGTCATTGTCAGCTTACAAGAAAAACAAAAAGAAAAGCAGTTAAAATACGAGCGGAAGATGCTGCGAGAATTATCATTAAAAACATTGCGCTCAAATATTCGTGATGCCTTTCAAATGCAAGAGCTTCATCGTCAGTATGAAGATTACTGTATTGAATTAGGGATAGAATCTTATTTATTAGGAGCGAGATATAGTAAATTTGGTTATTATGGTGAATCGTTTTTTGATGTGAAATATAGAGCTTTAGAAGAAGAACAACAATTAACTGAAACGCTATTTCAATTTTTAACGAGTATGACTATGCGAGAAATAAAGTTGAAAGATGAGGAATTACTTTTTGAATCTTGTCAGCAGTTTATAGGATTGTGGTGGCAAGAAGGGTATGAAAAAGGTGAAAGAAGATATCGATTAAAGCTTCATTAAGACAAGCATAAACTTTCCTCTTGTCCCATATAAGTAATTAGAGGGACTAGCTGGAGGAGGAAAGGTATGAAGAGAATTCGAATTATCTCTTTTGCACTCGCTGCGGTTGTTTTGTTTTTTTTAGTCAAACAAGAATTTCAAATCACAAAATCGTGGCGAGCTTGGAATTTACCCTTATCAGGGAAAGTAATCGTATTAGATGCTGGGCATGGTGGACCAGATGGAGGGGCTGTTGGTGGAAAGGATATTATAGAAAAGGATATTACGCTTGAAATTACAAAAAAGGTACAAGACTATTTACAAGAACAAGGTGCACTAGTTATTTTAACGCGTGAGGGAGATTATGATTTAGCTAACAAAGATACAAAGTCATATAGTAGACGTAAAGCGGAGGATTTAAAAAAACGTGTAGAAATCATCAATAAACCAGATATAGACTTTTTTGCAAGCATTCATTTAAATGCTTTAACTAGTAGTGGATCGAAAGGCGCACAAACATTCTACTATCGCTCTTCAATTGAAAATGAACGTGCTGCTAAATTTATACAGGCTGAATTGAGAACGAGTTTAGAAAATACGAATCGTTCTGCTAAAACAATCTCTCACGTATACTTATTGAAGTATGCGAAAACACCAGGTGCTTTAATTGAAGCCGGCTTTTTATCGAATGTGAACGAAAGGTATATGTTAAATTCGGAGAAATATCAACAGAAGGTAGCAGCTGCAATATACCGTGGTATATTGCGTTATTTCACGGAAAAAGGAAATCCTCCAGAATAAGGAGGATTTTTTTGAGTTTCTCTCGTTAACGAAGTTTTCGGAAAATATGTTATACTGGAAATGTAAACGCATTAATTTGAAGAATAAACAAAGATGAATTCAATTAACATTACGTTATTTTTCATACAGGGGGCTGGGTTAATTATGGTAACGAAAGAACAAGTGGTTGAAGCGTTAGAAGGGATTGTAGATCCGTTTTTACATAAAACATTAAAAGAAACAAGTGCAATTAAAGAGGTAACAGTCAAGCCTGAGAAGGAACATGTGAGTGTCAAAATTGCAATCGTAAAAACTGGTACAGCGGAACAAATGCAGTTGCAGTCTGGAATTGTAAAGTTAGTAAAAGAACTTGGAGCAGCAACAGTTGGACTTCGTTTTGCAGAATTTACAGAAGAGGAATTAGCTCAGTTTGCACCAGAACAAGAAGCAGAGCAAAGTGAATCTTTATTGTCACCAAATTCAAAAACGACATTCTTAGCAGTAGCGAGTGGAAAAGGTGGCGTGGGAAAATCAACCGTTTCCGTTAACCTTGCAGTTGCTTTAGCTCGTTTAGGAAAAAAAGTTGGTATTATTGATGCGGACATTTACGGTTTTAGTGTGCCAGACATGATGGGGATAGAAAAACGTCCCATCGTAAGAGGTGACAAGATAATTCCGGTGGAACGTTTAGGTGTAAAGGTAATCTCAATGGGCTTCTTTGTAGAGGATAATGCACCAGTTATTTGGAGAGGACCTATGCTTGGGAAAATGTTAAACCACTTCTTCACAGAAGTGGAATGGGGCGATTTAGATTATTTAGTACTAGATTTACCACCAGGAACAGGTGATGTTGCGTTAGATGTGCACTCAATGTTGCCATCTTGCAAAGAGATTATTGTAACGACGCCTCATCCAACAGCTGCGTTTGTAGCAGCGCGTGCTGGAGCGATGGCATTACGCACTGAACATAGTATTCTCGGTGTTGTTGAGAACATGGCATATTTTGAAAGTAAGGTAACTGGTGAGAAAGAATATGTATTTGGAAGAGGCGGGGGAGATAAGTTGGCTACCGAACTACAAACAAATGTTCTTGGTCGTATTCCGCTGCAACAACCTGATTGGAATAAAGAAGACTTTGCTCCTTCAGTATATGAAGATACACATACAACCGGCATTATTTATAGTAAAATAGCCGAAGTGGTAATTGATAAAACAGCTGTTACACAAAAATAAAGTGAAACTTTAATCAGTGGAGTTCATCTGTTACTGGCAACAATAAGGGTTTTGTTACTAGTAAACTTTTCGCTTAACTAGAGGGCCATTTTGTCTGTTAATAGCAAGATAAAGTAATAACGAGTGGACAATTTATACATTGTCCACTCGTTATTATAGTTATTATTTTCACTGTTCTTCCTTCTTCTCGCCTTGAGAACCACCGTCACCGCCTGCTTCTTTCTTATCAGATCCACCTTTTTCAGCCTTTTGTACACCTTTACTAATGATATCAATCATCTTGGATTGGAAGAGTGGACTTTCAGCAGTTTCTGTTAGTACTTGTTGTAGATATTGACGGTATTCTTTACTCTTCATTGTTTGTAACATCATTTTTTCTACTTCAGGATTTTTCATGATTTCTATAACGCCTGCTTGGTATTCAGGGTCTTTTAATAAGGTTTTCATTAATTGGGTTTGTTCTTTCCCCATACTTTTAGCGAACTTCGATGAGAACTCAGGATCTTTAAAGAGCTTTTCCCAGAATTGTTGCCCTTTATCGGATACCATTGCATCTTCAATCGTTTTCTTTACTACTGTTTCATCTAGTATGAGTGCTTGTTTCATTTTTTCATCAGTTAATACATCTTGAATAGCTTTCTTACCTTGATCTGTTTTTAAAATATCAACAATCATTTTCTTTGTTTGATCGTAATCTAGTTCGGATTTCGTTTCTTTTCCTTGTGCGCATGCTACAAGTGCGATAAGTAGAAAAGAAGAAACGAAAATGAATAGTATCCGTTTCATAAGTTGGAACTCCTTTCAGCACAGTTCTCTCTTTTTAATATAAATATCTTTAAGGAATTTATACATGAACATGGCTAGCTTTTTGAAATTGTCATTGATACAATTTAATTAGAAATATAAGGATAATGGGGGATGTGTTGTGAATAGCCGCAAGTGGGTACGACTATTTTTAACGACGTTGTTTCTTGGTGGGATTAGCACAGTTATTATTGGTTTTGTTTTGGAGTGGGACAGGTACAATGAATTTTTTCAAAATTTCGACGTTAAGGAGATTTTAGCGGTATCTTTCTGGTTGATGGGGGTAGGATTTATTTTTAGCGTTATAAGTCAAATGGGATTCTTTGCATATTTAACAATCCATCGTTTTGGACTAGGGATGTTTCGCTCATCGTCTTTATGGAATGCAGTCCAGCTCTTCTTTATTGCATTCGTATTATTTGATTTTGTGTATTTAAGGTCTGTACTTATTGCAAATGGGGAAGTCTCATTGGGGAATAACATACTTGTTGCTGGAATTTTATTTGTGTTTGGAGCAATTGTTGCTTATGTAAAAAGTAAAGAAACAAATAAAAAAGCATTTGTGCCAGCTCTGTTCTTTATGGTTGTTGTAACAATTCTTGAATGGGTACCGGCGCTTCGGATTAATGATACAGATTGGTTATATTTAATGGTTATACCGCTATTGTTATGTAATGCATATCAATTACTTGTATTACATCGTTTAATCGGAAAAACGAGTAAACCTGCTTAATAGAGAGAGGTTTTATACACCGGCAGTTATATTACTGGAAATGGTGTGATTAAAAAAGCTCTACCACCTTCTTGAAAGGTAGTAGAGCTTTTTATACGTGAAGAGTAGTAGGGACGAAGCTATTTCACATCTTCACTTTTCGTACTTGTGTTGGAAATAAGTTGTGATACGGATATTTGCTCATATCCATCACTTTTTAATTTTTGCAGGAGCAGCGGTAAAGCTCTATTTGTTTGAAGGGCAGAATCGGATGCGTGTAATAAGACAATATCTCCACCTTTCAAATTATTAGAGACGGTGGAAACGATGTGGTTTACACCTGGGTTTTTCCAATCGTTTGAATTATTACTCCAATGCACGACGGTGTATCCAAGTGATTCTGCAATTTTAAGGGTTGCCTTGTTAAATTCGCCACTAGGTGGACGTAACAGTTTGACTTGTTTTACACCAAGTTTTGTAAAAACATCTTGTGCTCGTAAAAGGTCTCGTCTTATTTCATTCGTCTCTAGAGAAGTATAAGATGTGTAATTGTAACCCATACTACCGATTTCGTGTCCATCTTTCATGATGCGCTCTACAATATCGGGGTGTCTTTCGGCCCATGCAGCAGAAAGGAAGAAGGTTGCATTCTTAATTTCTCTTTCTTTAAGAGTATCAAGGATTGGAATTGCTTTTTTGTCTCCCCAACTAATATCAAACGTAAATGCAACTTGCTTTTTAGCGGTATCTCCTTTGTAAATTACTTTAGGGCCTGTAGCAGTTGAAAAAGCAGATTCATGTGAATATGTTTTTAAAAAGAGTAGCCATGCTGTAAATAAGGAAAGTATCACTATTAAGCTAATGTGTTTAAAAGTTCTTTTACTCGTAATAAAAAAGAAAAACATAATATTACGCCCCTTTGTCCAATCCTTTTCAGTTACATATATGCTGGAAATATAAAAAAGAGAACAAAGGATTAATATCGTAAGTAGTGGATATAATGAATGATAGGATTGTAATAAGTGAAAATGAGCGGAACGTTTATTGTTACGTAAGGAATTATTGAGGTGATCATTTGCTTGGGCTGATGTTGACAAAAGAAGAGAGAAAAGAGATGGAATACATATTAAAGAGAGAGTTAGAGGAACTTTTATTTGATTTTGAAGATGAGCGTATTCATGAAGTTGTAAAAAAGGCGATGGAAGAAAGATATAAAATCATTTTTTGTTTGTTTCGGAGAGTTGCTAACGCAGAGGAATGTATTCGTTATGTAAGAAGAAGAACTTTTTATTAAAAAGTATTGACGTTAATAGTTTGTATATGGTAAATTAATAAACGTCGCTGATGCGGAAACGCAGAAAACGACAAAAAAGAAATTGAAAAACTTAGTTGACATCGAAAAACGAAGATGTTAACATAAGGAAGTCGCAAATGAGCGACCAAGTAGTTCTTTGAAAACTGAACGAAACAAACAACGTGAAACGTCAATTTTTATTTTTAGATGCTAGACAAACTAACTTTATTGGAGAGTTTGATCCTGGCTCAGGATGAACGCTGGCGGCGTGCCTAATACATGCAAGTCGAGCGAATGGATTGAGAGCTTGCTCTCAAGAAGTTAGCGGCGGACGGGTGAGTAACACGTGGGTAACCTGCCCATAAGACTGGGATAACTCCGGGAAACCGGGGCT
>NZ_CP031748.1:150190-150831 GCF_003429245.1 Bacillus sp. CR71
ATACGAAAAAGAGATCGTACAAAAAGAAGTAGAAACAGTTGTTGGATTAGACTTTGCGATGGATCAATTATACGTCAGTTCTGAGGATGAGAGAGCCAATTATCCTAAGTTCTATCGTGAAATGTTAGACCGATTAGCAAAGGCGCAACGAGTATTATCAAGACGTACAAAAGGTTCAGGGCGTTGGAATAAACAACGTATCCGTGTAGCTAAGCTGCATGAAAAAGTAGCAAACCAACGTAAGAATTTCCTTCATCATAAGTCTAAAGAGTTAGCTACTCATTTTGATGTTGTAGCTATTGAAGACCTAAATATGAAGGGAATATCGCAAGCACTTCATTTTGGAAAAAGCGTCGCTGATAATGCTTGGGGTATGTTCACTTCTTTCGTAGCTTATAAACTAAATGAACAAGGCAAACAGCTTGTGAAAATAGACAAATGGTTTCCTTCCACAAAAACATGTAGCAGTTGTGGAAATGTGAAAAATATGTCATTGTCTGAGCGAGTCTATTCTTGTATATGCGGTGTAAATCTCGATAGAGATTATAACGCAGCTATCAATATCAAAAATGAAGCAATACGCCTATTGGCGTTAGCATAGATAGCAATAAAATAACCCTTGGAACAAGGGAGTTAGCTCG
>NZ_CP031748.1:150881-193907 GCF_003429245.1 Bacillus sp. CR71
ATATCTTTTGCATAGTCTGACATATCATCATCAAACACATTTCTTCTGTATTTCACGACCAACACAAGGTGATAATATAACAAGGATACTGAATGGTTATTACTATCTAATTTCATTTATATACCAGCCTTTATAATTTATAAGACTGCTTATATCAGAGGCAAAATAAAAAGGAAAACCTTTTGGCTACGCCAAACCGAAATTCATCTCCCACCTACCGTTGGGCTACGCCCTTCACACGCTTGAGGAAGGAGAATTCTTTCGGGAAATTCGTTAAAAACAAATCAAGCTATTTATAGCGTAACAAAACATTGAATTCAAGTCATTGAATTTGTATTTCTATATAATAATTGGGTTGCTTATGATATTGAAATTAAATTATTATAGTTATGTTTCAAAAGAATCGGACAATCTAATTCTTAAACTAAATATGGTGAAAGTAGAGGCTTATTTCAATTGCCTAATAGTTTCTTTACTAAGAACTGTTGCTATATGCTATACTGACTTCTAATTAATTGTAGAAGGAATGATAAAAATGAGTGACAGATCCTCAAGACGATGGAAAATGCAACAAAAGTTACGGGCACTGAAAACAAAAAAGAGCAATGATACAAACCCTTTGTTTAATGAATGTATTGAATCTCTCGGAGAGGAAACTCTCATTTTCTCTCAAAATAAAAGCCAACAAATTGCAAATACTTTCATAAATTCATTTCCTATAACTGTCTCTGGAAGAATAGATTGGGAACAGATAGACAATCAATTAATAACTTTAAATAAAGAGCAACTAATTTCCCTTATTAAAGAAAACAAACCAGGTTTTGATGAACAAATTTTTATACTATGGGATAACTATGAAATCCCTGTAATAAGCACAAATCTTGATAAAGTATTCCAATCACTAGTTGATATTGATGCAGTCAGTTTTTATTTTTGGTTATTGGATAAAGAAAATAAATTTATAATTGAAATAAAAAATGAAGAAATGATTATGGTTGGGTTTCGCTAATAATCCACTTCACTTTCCTCATTCTCTTTTTCTATAAATGAGCTTTTTCCTAGTAGGTTATAGCAAACGACAAGACTATTATTTTTTTCTTCTAATTTCGTGCTTATATTCGTTTATTTTGTTATATTTCCTTAACAACAAACAAGACGCCACCCAGATCACGGAAGCGCCTACAATACTTGCTATAAACTTAACCAAACTTATTTACCTTCACGTCATTTATTTCTTTGTTTCCATACCCCATTTTCTTTACGATAAGTATTCTTTCCATTCATGAATCCCGCTGTATTACCAGGAATTTTATATTTCTTATTTTTAGCTTTCTTCTTCATCCTCTTTTCTTCTTGAACAGTTTGCAGATCCACCTTCCATTGTTTCAGCAAATCCTCTTTACGTCGCATCGAATTTGTACCCCTTATATTGAAATGTTAATTCAATAATCATATTATATACATTTAAAAATATTTTTCAATAAAAAGATAGCAACCTCGCTACTGGTGCTATCAGTGTGAATTGGGGTTATCCTGAGCATTGAATAGGACATGAAGAACTCGTCCTATTACATAATATGCTTGTCCCTATTATAATGTGCATTTAAAAAGCAACCTCGCACAGGTGCCAAATGATACATATAATTTGAGGTAACTAGCATGTTCGAATAGACCCTTCCATGTATGGTTCAATTATCTTTATACCTAAATGACTCCTTAAATATGTTTAATGTGTAATTTCTATATAACTAAGAAAAAAGCAACCGCATCATATAACTTTCTATCTTTCTTTAGAGCTATTCGCTTTACATTTAGTGGTTGAGAGAAGACTAAGAATCTTCTCATTTATACTCCATAAGTCCAGTCAGTACTTCTGTTGTCCCATCGCCTTCGCTAACCGATTATGGTTACACAACATGATAACCTATAAAACATTTATATCTATATATATAGTTGTAAAAATAAATAGTTAAGTGTTAAAATAGCATATGTTCTCTTTAGGGAGTTCTCATCTAAATTAGCAAGAGTTTAAAAATTCTCGAATCTTAGCCCCTTGGAGCGCCCTTCAAGGGGCTGAACTAATTAACATATAGTTTTATGTACCTTTATTATTTTTTAACAACCTTATTAATCGTGAATACATTTCACGTTCTTCTTTCAACTTTTCTATATAATTGTGAACAGCATGAAAAACATCAAAAAATTGATTAAGAAAAAGCACTGCCAAAATCTTCAGCAATGCTTTCCCATTAAACGTACTATGCTAATGAACGTCTAATCTTTCTACTCATGAGTTCTATATACTCACATATATTTATTTTAGATTTAAGATACGTTCTATTTCCTTCACACTCAACTTACTTGCTTTTGCAATAGTTTCAAGTGGTACACCAATTTCATGCATTCCTCGGATCATCTGCATCTTACCTTGCTCAATCCCTTTTTCCATGCCCTCTTGTTCTGCATGCGCTAACTTAGCTTGTTCATCTAAAAGCAATTTCTCTCGAGCTTCGTACGCTGTTCTAAAAGAAGAATCATGGCTCATATTTTCCCATTTATTTATTGCCTTTTTTGACACTCCCACGGCTAAAGCCGCAAGTCCCTACACCTTACGGTGTAACGGATGGGATTCTTGAATGACTAAGCATTCGCAGTCCATTTCTGTTTTGAACAGCCTTCAAGATGAGGGTGTGCCATCACCCCTCCTAAGACAGACCATATAGGTTCTTAGGCTGATTGACTATTACCGCCAACCACAGTTGCGTAGCGAATATTCATCGCCCCAACGATATCACGATGTTTCTCAAATCCACATTGGCACTTATATTTTCTGTCTTGCACCTTGTTCTTTTCAGAACATTTCGGACATTTTTGACTTGTATAAGAAGGGTTCACATATTCGACCTTTATGCCAACTAATGTCGCTTTGTACTCGATGAATTGTGCTAAACGATGGAATGACCAAGTGTGTAGATTTTTTTCTTTTTTACGGCTTGTTCGTGCCGTCTGTCGAATGTTCGTTAGTTGCTCTAATCGAATGACAGAAATATTATTATCCGTTGCAAAATCAACGATTACACGACTTACTTTGTGGTCTTGGTCTTGCATCCATCTTTGTTCTTTATCATCAAGTTGACGAAGGGCATTCAGTTTCTTAGCTTCTCCTAACTTCTTGCGAACACTGCGAAACTTACGTTTCATAAATTTGTTTTGCCTACCGTTCCCGAAGAAACGAACTTTATCATCATCTGTGATGGCTACCGCAGGAACTTTAAGACCTAAGTCTACTCCTAAAATCTTTGTCCCCGTTTTTTCGTTTGTAGGAATCGTGACAGATATTTGAGCAATCCATTTAGCAGATTTCTTCGTGATACGGAGTGTACCTAACTTGTGCTTCAACAATTCGAAATTGCGATTATATTTGTCTATTAATAAAGCGCGAACCTTTAAACGAGTTGACTTTCCGTTTACCATAAACGGAATTGAAATGTGCGTGAAGTCAAATGAATAGTTTTGGTTATTCCATACACAAACAGGTCTTTTTAGAATCGGAACGATTTTGTATTTACTCTTTTTCACCTTTGTAGAAAACACACTTTTCGCATCTTTAATTGCTTGATTTTTCACCGCACTTGGGATATTGGCTTCAATATCCTTTGTACTTTTCTTCGTGCTTTTCTTTAATTCAACCATTTCAGATACAAGGGCATTAATGACTTTTATATACTCGTGGCTACTTTGTTCCAATAGCATGATTTGTTCTTTTGTTGGAAGCAATTTAACTTTAACTGTGATGGTTTGTGGCACAAGTTTCACCCCCTCGTTTTTTGATTTTCAACATAATGTTTTATTGTCTCACTTGATACATTTCCAGCAGTAGAAACAAAATAAGAACGCGTCCATAGGCTCGGCAAGTGTTGAAGATGAGGAAACTCTTCTCTCAAACGTTTTGATGTCACTCCTTTAATTTTTGCCATTGTATCAGCAGGACTAAGTGTTGGTGGTGTATTTAAGAACAAGTGAACGTGGTCTTTGTCGCATTCCATTGCAACAATAGAAACATCCAATTCTCCGCATATTTCTTGAACCAACTCTTTGAAACGTTCTTCTACTTTTGTATTAAGAAAAATCTTTCTTCTGTATCGTGGGCAAAACACAAAATGATAGTTAATTAATGACACGGTTGTTTTGGTTCTTCTATAATCATTCATCATGTTTGCATTGTATCAGTTGGATTATAAAACTGCAACACGCAAGATAAAAAAATAAAAGATACCAACATTTTGGATACTTAGAGTGCCACAAACCTTGCGGTTTTTAGTAGCACTCCTTATCCAACCTCACTTTCATCCCATGCCTAAAGGCGAGGACTTTCTCGTTCGGGAAGAGCTGTAATTGTTTTCCGCAGTGAACGATATGGCATCCCTTCTTGCATTTGGGAAGTATAAAGTTTACTCCAGTAATATAAGGAGCGCTTCACCATATCATGTGTATTTCGAAGCTGAATTTCAATATTTACTTGCGTCCCATTATCCAGTGTTGCTAATAGGTCTAAAATCGATAACTTATCATCTTCATAAGATTTATGGAGATGTGGATCATCTAATTGTAGCGAAGTAATAGGTGCATCTAAAGATTCCTCTAAAATTGCATTTAGGAAACCCATTAAAGAGAAATTAAAAACTCATTTCATCATTTTTCCTTTCTGAATTCCTACTTAATATAACTAGTTTTAGTTGTTCATAGATTTTCTGTGTATCTGGTGTACTTTCAGCTTGTTTACGCTTACGTTTTATCGTCATACCATTTTCCACTATTACATCATCTTTAGTTTCTGCGACCATTTCCAGGTGTTCAAGTACCGCAATACGTTCTAATCCTTCCATTCCTTCTGACTCTTTAACTTCATCTGCATCATCAATTATTTCTAGCTTTTCTGTTTTTATAATTTTCTCTTTTTCTATGTTAACTTCAGAAGCTTCAATGACCTCTAAAGGTTTATTTTTAACATTTACTTTTTTATTTGCTTTTGCTATAGCATTTTTAACTTTCATCGCTCTTAAAGAAGAGGATATTTGATTTAGTATTCTTCCTAACCCATAGAAACGAATTGCTTCAACTATGACGCCCATTACAATTCCAAAAACCCATGAATTCGAAAAATATCCAACTAAGCCAAACGTTATAACTCCTGGTAAATATAAGCTGGCATAGGCTATTAAGTTAGGTATAGCTTTTTCTACTGTTAATTTGAAGCTATATTTAATTATTAAATATATAGTACTTAACCCCACTATTAAACCAGCCAGACTTATTAGCAAATTTTTAAAAGTTTCACCTATCATTATAATTTCCTCCCTTAATGTTTTAATTTTAATAACTCGTAGTGTTTTCACATTACAAATTAACAACTCATCGCACTCTCTTTATAGAAAATCTCTAAATAATGGGACCAGCTTAATTGTTTTTAAAAATAAAAAAACCTTTCAGGTATATGAATAATTGTAAGCAGTTTTGCTCTACAAAATCATAGCCCCGAAAGGGTTATATTAGTAATTGATTATGAAAAGTAAAAAAAAGTCTTATCTATATAATACCCTTAGTTTTCTTAATTTTCAATATATAATAGTTAGTTCTCCTAATCGATAAAAACAATAAATCGTAATAAAAGAAATGTTTTTATGATTTATAAACATATTTACTTTGTAACTATAACTACCAAGTTATTTTTTCATATTATGTTTTTTTATTATAATACTATTAGGAAATTATAGTATAGAAAGAAGTGTATTTGATGACAGAAGTTGATCTTGTTCTAGCTGGTGGTGGTAAAGAAGCCTATCACATAGGTGTATGGAAAGCATTCAATGAATACGGTATTAGTGACAATATTTGTGCTGTTTCAGGTACATCTGTTGGAGCTTTAATTAGATATATTTCAAACAAAAGTTGAGTTGTGCATATCGATTCATCGTTAGAACAACAAAAAGCTGCTTCAGCATATTTACCTGAAGCAGCTCTTGTTATCTCAAAAATGGTAATGGTGCTTGCTGAATTCCGTTTTGAGTTGAAATATAAAAAGATTTTGCGAATCCCTCACTGTGAATACATTCGTCTATTACGAGCATTATAGGAATCTTTCGTAAGTCTAACATTAGCTCCTTTCTAACATGTTCTGCTAAAGCGAGATTTGATATAGATAAAATAAAAATACCTGGTAAACTCTTCGTATTTTCGAAGTTCAATAAATTATTTGGTCCATTTTGAATCTGATCTTCCCAAATTTTCAATCGCGATTTTAAATGTTGTGCATATCGCTGACCTTGTTGTACCCTTTCAAATATGAAGTTTTGATTTCCAATCGGAGTTTTAATTTCCCCAACAGCAATTGGATTATATCCATTACCAGTACCTTTTAGCCTTGGATACCAGCACCAGTTTTTTAATAGCTGTTGGCCTACTGCAAACTCATATTTTATTTGATTCATAGTGACAAATCTTTGTACCCCTGCTACTCCAAGCCTTAACCACTGTTCTGGCTTTAAAGAATAGTTTGTATTACGGTTATGATAAGCCCACATCATCAAATGACCAGCAGTATTTAAAGTGATTGGAGCAGAGGTTTTGGGCTGATCCGGAAATAGCTCCGATTTTATCTCCCATCTACTAACAAATCCATACAGTACCAGTTTTTTCAGCGATTCTGAAACCTGTGACCTACTAATTTTAGATTCCACAAAATTCTTAATTTGAGCTTCAGTAATCGCTAATGAATCCCAAATAAGCTTTAGTATTAAATTGTCTTTTTCATTTATAAAACCTGAATTAATTCTGTCATATATACTACGTAAATCTGTGAGTGGTTTAAATTTATCTGGAAGAATTGGTCCCCCCTGTAAAGAGGGATCATCCCAAAGTGATAACGATTCGTCCCTATTAAGCCAATATTGAACCGCCTTTCCATTCTCTTGTACGGAAACCTGCGGCGCGCTCATTAGTTATATAAAAACGCCGTTGGATCGTTAACTTTTTTGCGTCCAAATGGAAACTTAAAGATAACCCCCGACCCTCTCTCTTTTTCTACATCCACACTTACAATTCTCATACTTACTACGTCATCCAATACTGGCTGTTCGATTGTTTTAGGGACAATTCCTTTAATTGTGCAGCCTTGGTCCAATTCAACAAAAACTCCAAAACGCGGGTCAACATTTACAACCCTTCCTACAATTGTATCCCCTTCAGCTAATTCCGATAATAACTGATAAGGATTTTCCACGGCTGCTTTTCTAGAAACGTGGATTAGTCGCTGTTCTGGATTAAATTGTAGAACCTTAACTGGGATGCGTTCACCAATAGGTGCATAACGATCCACAGCGTTTTTATACACTCTTCCATAGTTTAATTCATGTAATTTCATGAAGCATTCCGCACCATTAATGCGTAAGAATATAGTAGGAACCTGAGCATTCATGTTGTATCCAGTTACTGCTGCTTCGTAGGTTGGCTCTTGCAGTCTTTCATCTTGTTCCAATTCTATTAACTCACGCATTAAAGCATCTGCAGATCGTCTACTTGCTTCTTTTACTGAAACCTGAACTTTATTTCCATCCAGTTCATCAGACATTTGAGTAATTACTACGTTAAAAATATTACCTGTGAATTGTGTAATACTTCTAAAAGAATAATCTGAGAAGTCCTCTTTTTTACAAATACCTATAATCTTTCCGTTTTCAAGGGCGAACTCAGCATATTCAGTATCTGGATCGTCTTTATCGTGTCTTTTAACCGTTCTCAATACGGCTTGAATTGGCTCTTTATATCTACGTAGTCCCTGTAGCTTTTTATACGTTTTTGAATCCATAAAAATATCTCCTCTCCCTCGTTCAATATTTATAAAGTTCAAAAATAATACTTCTACTTGAATTATTGTTACTTTTAGCTAAGAAACTAAGCTTTTTAGAAATATTTTCTGAAATTTATAATTGTGCTATTTTTCATATTTATAACCTTCTATTATTTTTCCATTATTTTCAAAAATCGGAACTCAGCAAGAAGCAAAAGAAGTTATAAACGACATTGTTACTGGTCTTAATGGGAAGACACTATTAATCGTTGCTGTGGTATTTGTAATTGGAGGCGTATTTATTGTTGGTAGTATTGTGAATACTGGCTATGAACCAAATACACATCCAAGTATGCGAGACGATCGTAATCCTTTAGGATGTGCTCATTATGGTAGAGGATGGGACACAGATGGTCTTTTTGGAGAAGCTAAATGTGTTTATAATAAAACTGATGAATCGGATAATAGGTAGTATATAAAGGACTTATCTTTTTTATAGGAAGATAAGGCTTTTGTATGCATAAAGAAAAGACACCCTAAGGTGCCTTCCTCCGACTTGAACCACTTTAATTTTATATAAATATACACGTATTACCCCTTTGTTATACGTGTAAACACATCCTATAAAACAGAATCGTCTATATACACCAGATTGTTAGTTCATAAAGTACAAGAGATTTGAGATCAGTATTAGAGTGACGCCACAACTTCTATAACGATCGACATGTTACGCCTTTCAAAAGAATCTGCTTTATAGAATGTATCCACATTTTATATTTTACTATATGTAATATTTATTTGGTGTAATTTTTATGAATATGTATAATTGCATAAAGTTTATGAAAAAATGAGAGTATAATTTGGTATTGTGTAATAAAGATAAGGCCCACCTACGGAAATAGGTGGGTTTTTTGTTGGGTATTTCTATCTCATTGCACAAAAGGGAATTTCTATTAAAACCATAGCATATTTTTATAGCTCTTATATTGAGAAAAAAGAAAAGACACCCAAATAAGAGTGTCTTTTCCCATAGTTTTTAGCAGAAGCAAGAAGCTCCAACAATAATTAATAAAATAAATAATACAACTAATAAAGCAAACCCTCCTGCAAAGCCACAGCCGCCACCGCAGCTACCACCAAAGCCCATAATAATTCCTCCTTTAAATAGTAGGAGAAAAATAAGGAGTCACTCATGTATTTTAATGGATTCAAATTACTTTATGTTTTTATGGATTAATTGAGCAGGTCCTTTTGAAAATAGTTTGTATATCGAAAGTAGAGGATTAATTATCCTGCATGTCAATCAATATGCTAAATTGCATATCTAAAAAAGTAGAATTTGTTAACGTTTTCAAAATAAGGAATATTCTTATAATTTTCTGTTGATATCAAACTTGTACTTATTATAAAACAAGGGGATGTTTATATGTTTAAAAAAGTTACATTGGGGATATCATCATTAGCGGTGGCAACAGTAGTTGGGTTAGGAATGGCATCGGAGGCATCAGCAGGGCCAGCAGCACCTCTAACTTCTTTAAGTGTAGTAAAAGTAGAATCACAATTGGGTGGAGTTGAATACATTACCCCTAATAGTTTTAGTACAACTAAAGATCATGGGGGAAGTTACTTATATGTTTACACAAAAGAAATAGGGTATGGACAGTTTCCTTTTGCCAAAATGAATGGATTTGATGTAAAAAGTATTGGTTCACAAATAATTGGTGGTAATCCTATTGTAGGTTGGGAATATAAATGGGACGCATCAAATCATCAAGAAGGGACTTTTGAATATCAAAAGACTTCAATAAACTATCCAAGAGATACGTGGCGCACTTCGTTATATATTAAATAATTAGTTATATATATTCGTAGCATGATAATCCCTTCACAATGTGTGGGGATTTTTTCATAAAAAAAGACACCCTAAGGTGCCTTCCTCCGACTTGAACCATCTTAATTTTAATAATATGTATTGGACGCCAATCCAATTATTATTTTACCACATTAAGTAATGTTGTACATTGAGAAATTTGTTATACCTCTTTATCTAAATGTAAAAAGTCCTAGAGGGGCTAGGACTTTTTGACAGAATGAAAATGATTTTAAAAAAGGACTTATATAACATAACATACGAATATTTCATAAATGTATCGTAAAAGTGAACAAAATCTATATTTTATCGATTTAAATAATCTGTCATGAATTCTTCGGCTTCTTTTTTTATCTCTTCTGGAGTCAGTTGGTCAACTGGTTTATAATTTCCGTGTTTATCATAGTTGGCCGAATCTTTCTTAGGGTCATAAGTAGATGGTGGAACTTGTTCTTTAGGAACAGCAGGCTCTTCTGTTTTAGGTACTGGTGTTGTTTTTGGTGTTGGATTAGGGATATTTGGTGTAGTAGTTTGTTTTCCGTCGATTTCGCGTAACAAAGGGAAAATTTCTGTATATTTTCTAGCTGATTTTTGCATCAAATCATGACCTTTTTGAAATTCATTTACATCTTTAGCTGTTAATGCGTTTTTCATAATAAAAGATGCATCTGAGAATCCTTGCATTGCTTCTACCATCGTACTATGTAGCTTGCTGTACTTATTAGATGCGCTAATTGATAGCATATCATTTGATACTGTTTCAAATCCTCTTAAAATAGTAATTACTTCTTTTCTCCAGTCTTCATTATCCATCTGTATAGATCCTGAGTTTACACTTTTTAAGTATGCTGTTGTATATGGATCAATATCGTTAAACGATTGATCCATTTTGGCTCTATATTCAGAATCGGTTAAGGTTTCTTTCTTATCGTTTGTATTACTAGAGGTTGTTTCACTTGAACTTGGTTTTTCTTTTTTTTCAACAGTTTTATTTTCGCAACCCACCGTTAGTATTCCAAGAACAGAAATAATAAGTAATAGTTTTTTCAACCACATCACCTCTAATTTTATTTATGTCAGAGAGTAAAATAAAAGCACTCTTTCGAGTGCCTTCAACTATTCTACTTTTAATTTAATTTCTTTACCCATCATTCCGCCGCGAGCTTTTAAAACTAAGCCTTGTGCGTCAGCAGGAACATCGAAAATAATTTTACCTGTTTGAGTTAAACCGGGGTTAAGTTGTTTTAAGAAGAAATCTGATTTACCACTATTTCCAATATCATAAGCTGTTTGAGCTTGTGTAGAATACTTAAATTCACGGTCCTGATTATCCATTAATTTAAAGCTATTTGCGTCTACAGTGATAGCATCTTTTTGGTTATTAGTAATTGAAATTTCAACTACTTTATATATACCTTTTGCCTTTTCATTTAAATATTCTCCACCAACAGAGTCTACTGATTCAACAGATCCTACAGTAATTTTCACTTTAGAGGATTCTCCCTCTTTAGAAAGTTCCTTTTTAGGCTCTTCTTTTTTAGGTTCCTCTTCCTTTGGCTCATCCTTCTTTTTAGGTTCTTCTTTTTTAGGCTCTTTTTTTACCTCTGTAGAAGCTTGTTGAGTTGTTTCTTTAGCTTTAGGTTTCTCTTCTTTATCTTTTGTTGGTATTAATATCATAGCTAACACAAGGCATACAATCGAACTAATAAAAAGTTTCGCCTTAGGTTTTCTTTTGAACAGAGCAATGATAAATAATACAAACAGCACTATTGAAGCTAGAAAAATTAATACCGCTAGTGTTTCCATATGCAATCCGCCTTTTTTGGTATTTTTTGAATGAAATGTAAGATTTCCGAGCCTATCATAGCAAACAATCAATCTGAATATTGTCATATTCTGTCGAACGAAAAGAAAAAAGCACTCATAAGAGTGCTTTTCCATAAATCTAATGTTTTTTACTAGATTTTTTATGTCCTTTATTTCGTTCACAAGCCACGCTATCGCCATCACGATCTAGATGCGAAGCATAAGCTGGGCTATCTGGAGTTATATCATAGTAACCAGCATTATTTGCATCTGTACAGTTTGCAAAGTGAACTTTCTCTTGCTTAGGTGCAGCTTGTTGCTGTGGTACTGTATTAGCTGCAGCTTTTTGTTGTTCCTGTTCTTTTGCTCGAGCTGCTTCTTGTTGTTTCTTTTGTTCTTCCTGTTGTCTTTGAGTCTCTTCTTGTTTGCGTTGTTCATCTAATCGCTTTTGCTCTTCAGCCTTTTTCTGTTCTTCTAATTGCTTTTGCTCCTCGGCTTTTTTCTGTTCTTCTAACTTCTTTTGTTCTTCGGCTTTTTTCTGTTCTTCTATTTTCTTTTGTTCCTCTTCCTGTTTTTGCTCATCTAATTTCTTTTGTTCATCTTCTTTTTTAGTCTCTTGTTTTGGTTCTTCTGATGTACTCGCTTTATCATTTGAACCACAAGCAGCCAACCCCATAAGTAACACGCTGCATGCTAAAGCCATTAATAATTTTTTGCTCATAATTTAATTCCTCCAAGATATATAAAATGTACTATTTCTGCACAATCTTATCAAAATTGATATCCGTATATTGTCATATAGTGTCGAATGAAAATAAAAAAAGACACCCAAAAGTGCCTTCCTCCGACTTGAACCATCTTAATTTTATTGTGTTGTTATTATATAAGAAAAGAAGACATTGATTTAGATGTCTTCTTTTACTTGTACACTTGGTTGAAGAAGGTATTGTATTGCTTAAAAACCATAAAAAAATATAACATTCATCGAGTAAGTTTATTATAGCATTAATAAATAGAGTTTTTATATGTAATTTTGCATATATATAGATTTATTTATATTTTATCTATATAATTAAATTGTCTGTTTCTTGTTTTAATTCGTTTATTTATTTTGAGTGCTCCAGCAATGGAGCCTTTTTCTATGCAATAAAACATTTTCTTTCCATTACTTAGTTGAGCTATATTAACTTTACTCTCTTAAATTATATCAATATTTTACCAAATAATTATATAGATAACCAGTTTTTTCTAATAATCTAGTGGATTGATAATTTTAATGTTATTTGTTAATCCTTATAGGAAAATTTATCATGCAATGAAGATTGAGAAATCAAGAATTATCAAAAACTTATAGTATCTTTTGGAAAAATATATTTATAATCCGTATATCGATATGTTATAATTTAATTTCTAAAACTACCTAAAAAGGACTGCCAGTATTGGTGGTCTTTTTTATATTGGTAAGATTGTACTAGTATGATAGGGTAGATTTAACTGTATATTGTGAGGTGATTAGTTATCCCTTCTTTCCATTTGATAGGAAAGCGGGTGATATACCTATGGAGTTTTTGTTGGAGCTTCTAAAAGAATTTGTAAAAGCCATTGTACGTGAAGTTTCTGGGTAAGTTTTTAGGAAACAAATTTTAGAAAAAGATAACAAAGACCCACTCCTCGTCGCCGTCCAAAGCAAAAGGGTGGGTTTCGTAAAAAATTAATGATATAACCACCACCCTGACGGAAGCAGTTATTAGAAGAGATGTTAGCGCATCTCTTCTTTTATTATATACACAAGCTATTACTGTAATACTACTACAGTAATTCAAACGTACATAAAAAATCAATGAGCACGTAATAGATATAATGTACAGAAGAAAAGAAACCCAAGGGTGCCTTTTTTCAATTTATTACATCCCTAATTGATTGTAAATTGGTTTGAATACGTGAATTCACCACGATATTTAATTGCAGCGACATAAGTACCGCTTGTATAGCTATCTGTGATAGGGGTTTGCCAAATTTCTGTTCCAGGAATAAATTCTGGTGCTATTGTTTGGAATCGTTCTAGGGTACCATTTGTGTGGATTTTAAAAATTTTCATTTGCGCACCAAAATGTTCTCTACCAAAGTGCTGTGTTAAATAAAATGTATCACCAGTTATTAAATTCCCAATCTTCCAATCTGGTTGATATGTACTTTCCTCTGAATTTTGTAAATCCACAATGGTTTTAAATCCCCAATCATCATTAAGTGGATCTGAGTAAGCTGCAGCTGCTTGTGAGGTAGGCTTACTCATTTCTATTGCAGTAAAACCGCTAAAAGTTAACGCCCCAATTAATGCTAATTTTCCTAACTTCATTATTGTTTCCCCCTATTAATTTTTGTAATTTTTAAAACCAGAAATCATACGCACAATAATATAATATACTGTATTATATTTCAAATATTTTCTAAAAAAATCCATAAATAAAAAAGCACGCCAAAGGTGCCTTCCTCCGATTTGAATCACTTTAATTCTAAGAATATGTATTGGAACCCCATTCAAGTATCATTTTTCTCAATGAATAATTGGTATATTTTAGGGTGTTGTTTACTATTTTTATGTTAAGATATTTTAGTTGATACTCATCTTATTTTAGGAGGTTGGAAGATCTGTTACGTGCTTTTCATATGGATTTTAGTTTCTATACAGAAAATATAAAAGTTTTAGGGTTATTAGGGAATTCTACTCGATTATCAATTGTTTGTAAATTGATTACATATGGATCGTTGTCAGTTTCTGATTTAAGTAAGCAAACAAAAATTACAGAAAATTTGATTGTACAACATTTACGTAAATTAGCCTCTGGAAATATTGTAATTAGTGAACGTATAGGGAAAAGACTTCATTTTAAAATAAAAGATAATAAAACAATTGAGATTATTAGGGTATTAGGATTACTAAGTTAAATTTAATTACTTTCAATATAAATAATTTTGCTATAATTCAAATGTGCAAAATTATATTTAGCCCGCCTATGAAAATAGGTAGGTTTTTAATATACAAAAAGGCGCCCATATAAGGGTGCCTTTTCCAATAGTTTTTTTAGCAGAAGCAACTGCATCCGATAATGATTAATAAAATAAACAATACAACTAATAAAGCAAATCCTCCAGCGAAACCGCAGCCTTCGCCGCAACTACCACCATATCCCATAACAATAGTGCCTCCTTTAGCTCAGAGGGAAAAACTAGGGTTCATTCCATGTGATTTAATGGGTTTACATTACCTTATGTATTTAAGAATGAATTGAGCAGGTCCTTTTGAAAATAAAGAAAAGACACCCTAAGGTGCCTTCCTCCGACTTGAATCATCTTAATTTTAATAATATGTATTGGAATCCCATTCAATTATTATTTTACCATGTTAAATTGCTTTATTCATTGATAAATAAAGAAAAGCACTTTTTTGGAGTGCCCATTACTTATCGCAAGCGATCCCATCGCCATCTTTGTCTAATTTCTTGCTATATCCAGGTTCTCCTTGTTTAATTGGAGCTTTACCGGCTTTTTTCACTTGCGTACAATTTTCGTACACCACATTATTTTGCTCTGATTGTTTTTGTTGTTCCTCAGGCTGACTTGCTGGAGTCGTAGTCTGTTTTTGTTCTTCCTTATAATTCCTTACATCATCAATTACCACTTGATTATTAGATGAATCTACAATTTTAACCACAATGTCATCTTTGCTAGCAATATTGGCTTCTTTTCCATAAGCTCTGAATGCTGTACCTCTATACCTTTCGTATGGTCCAGCAGATGTTTTAAAAGTGGACACAGACAACTCTTTGTCTACCTTATCGTGTTTTGCATATGCATCCAAATCGAAAGCCAAAGTAATTAATTTCCCATCATCACTAATAGCTACCATAGGATTAACACCATCAATCTTCTTATAGGTTTCTGTTAATTTCTTTTGAGTATCATCTTTAAATTTATTAATTTTATCTTGTTTCTTATCAACTGGTTGTTCTACCGGCTTCGGTTCAACTTGTTTTTCTTCCTTTACAGGGGCTGTTTTTGTAGTGACAGCAGGTTTCACTTCTTGTTTTGGTTCTTCTTTCTTTCCAGTAACCGTATTAAAGATAGAAACAAAAATGACCAGGTAAATTAAAGAAGCAAGCACCATTTTCGCTTTATTACCAGAGCGGAATCCAAGTATCTTTTGATACCATTTACGCTCAGTTTTATGTATTTCAATATCTGTATAGCTTTTGATCAAGCTTTCTATTTCTTTTCCAGATCCATTTGGAATAAAGGCGAAAGTATCTTTTATCCCCTTGAACTCAAAGTTAGATTTAATAGCGTAGTGATCAATAAACACATCAGTATAGTCATTGAAATGATGTGTAGAGATACTAACTACATCCTTTGCATCTCTATCGTAAGTGAATGTTTGAATGTGTTCTTTTGAAACCGCAGCGTACCCTGTTTTAATTCCCCCAAGAGCAACAGTTACGATAATAGGGGTAATTCCATATTCTTTTTGATACTTAGCAGCTATAGTTTGTTTAGCAAGTTCTAATTCACTTGGCTGTTTTTCTTTTTTCTTTTTCCCCATGACTTTACTCCCCTTCAAAATGTAAGATTTACAGCAAGCATAACAAAAACAGTTACAACTATATTGTCATATTTTGTCGGAGAAAAATAAAAAACAGGACCAATTAGTCCTGTTGGTATAATTGGTAAAATTATGTAAAATATCACCTCTTCCCTTTGGAAATGATTTCTTTTATGATGAAATTAAATCACAGTATATCCTCTTTGTTTTGCAACATTTTCACGTACAATGAAACTTGTTTTGCAAAACGGCATTGCTAACGTCCGTCTAGCTTCTCATAAGCTCTTTGGATGTCGTTGCAAAATTTAAAAATTATTGCTAATCATAAAGAAAAGACACCCAAAGGTGCCTTTTACGCTGTAATAAATTTAAATACATAGTACATAAAGAATAACAAAGATAGACTTGCTAATCTGCCAGCAATTGATTCTTTCATAAATTTCATAAGTATCACTTTGACAATCAATGCTAAGAATAACGGTATAAACAGTACCATAGCAAGTTTGATAGCTAAGTCGTTTATAGTTGGATTAAACGCTTCAAAGTTAATAATGATATTCACTTATCCCTCTTTTTTATCTATTTATTTTTATAATTAGATTTATATTGTTTTGACTAATAAAGAGACGTTAATTTGAGAACCATTTATTTTTGGATTATAAGAGTACTCTCACATTTACGACAAGCAATCTTCTCTTCTTCAAAAATGAATAGATTTTCAGCATCACATTCTGGGCATACAACTGCAAATGGTGTTTTTATATTTTTATAGCATAGGAAAGAAAAGAATGCCATGATTAGAGCAGGTATAATAAGCATCATAATTAAGAATAGGCCCGCAAACAAGCCTGTAATTATGGAAAGTGGTTTCATTAGTTTTCTACCTACGGAGTTTACTTGATTATCCTTTTTACGAAAAGCAGTAACAAGGTAAGTTTGGGTTTCTTTTATTGGCTCAAATACATTTACCGTATTGTAATCTTGTTCATCCATAGTGGGATAGGAAGTGTTTGGTCCTTGATACCCTCGTTGTATATAATAGTTGTTTGACTCAGCTATTCGTGGTGTATACGAGATTCCAGTTCCAGGTACATAAGTTGTTGTTCTTGATTCAGGTGAAATAGAGTTCCCTCCCATACCTGTGTATGTAAAGTTAATTTTCACACCCGGGGAAAACTGGATAATTCTACGAAATTTATAACCCATAATATTGTATCCTCTCTATCTAATTAATAGAATTCTTTACTAATTATAACAAATTTTTAGTATTTATATTAATATATTTATTTATAATGTATTAATATAATATAAATATTTGAATTAAATAATTCAAGGCGTTTTATGAGTCCTTTTTTATAAAAAAAGACACCCAAAGGTGCCTTCCGACTTGAACCACTTTAATTTTAATAATATGTATTGGACTCCCATCCAAATATTATTTTACCATATTTATTATCTATTTTATTAAATTATTACTGGGCCTCTTGCTCACCTTTAGCTTTCATTTGTTTTTCATATACATATTTTGCTGTTGAAAAATCAGTAGGAAAATCACGTAGTGCCTTATTTATAATATTTAATTCTTCTTGCGATTTAATTTCAATGTTATTTAAATAGTCAAATGCTTTGGATTGTTTATTTGCAACATAATTTTGAGTAGAATAATCATCTGGGAAGTCTTTCTTAGCTTTTTCTTTAACCTTATTCATAGCTTCTGTTTTGTCGATGTTCTTTACTGGGTTCGCTAATGTTCCAGTAGTTTGTTCTGGTTTAGGTACTTCTTTCTTTTCCGGTTGAGACTCCGGCTTTACGTCTTCTTTTTTAGGCTGTTCTTGTTCTTGCGGTTTAGGTGTTTCTTGACTTGGCTGTGTAGTTTTTTGAAGTGACCTAGTTTGCTCTTTTTCATAGGAGTCTACTTTAGATTTCAACTCTTTGATTTGTGTTTTTAATTCTTGCTGTTCATTAAAGTGTTGATCGATAAGTTTATCCATATCTTTTTGTGAATACTTAGGTTTCATATCTTCTGATTTGGAATCTTTAAAAATAGCTACGGAAGCAATGATAGCTACTAGTACAGCGATAATTCCAATGATTAGTTTTTTATTCATTTATGTTCCTCCTAAAATACAATAATATTATTATATATCAATTAAGCATTTATAGGTAGAAAAAAAGACACCCTAAGGTGCCTTCCTCCGACTTGAACCACTTTAATTTTAATAATATGCATTTGGACTTTCATCCAAATAATATTTTACCATATTAAGTTATATTGGTGATTGAGAAATATGAATTGAATCTATTATTTTACTTTTAAGCTCTTTTCGTATTCTTTAGCTTCTTCAACATTTTTAAATGTTTTTAAATCGAATATCTTTTCTCCATCAATACATACAACTAATACTCCATCTTGAGCTTGAAGAACACTACCTACATTACCTTTTCCGAGTGAAATACTGAAGGGATTCTCTACATTTAATGATTTCTTTTTAGCAAGATAATCTTTAAATGGCATACCAATGGATAGTTCGTCTTTTAAGCCTTTAATAGTGTTACCAGAATTAGTTGTTGGTTGTTCCTTTTTTGTAGCCTCTTCTTGCTGTTTGCGTTGCTTTTCAGCCGTCTCTTGTTCAGCTTTCTCCTTTTTCACAGTCCCTTTTTCTTCAGCTTTCTTCGCTTTCTCAGCTTCCTTTTGTGCTTCTTGCTCAGCTTTAGATTCTTTGGAAGTACTTGCTGTCTCGTTAGATGAACATGCTGCTAATCCCATAAATAAAGCGAAACAAGTAAGTGTTGTTAATAGTTTTTTGTTCATAGTATGTATCCCCCAGCGTTTAAAATGTAAGATTTACCTGAACTATCATAACAAATATAATCACAACTATTTTGTCATATTATGTCGAAATGAAAAAAAGACACCCTAAGGTGCCTTCCTCCGACTTGAACCATCTTAATTTTAATAATATGTATTGGATCCCCATCCGAATATTATTTCACCGTATTTATCCATATCTTCAATTAGAAAAAAAGAACAGTATAGTATCTTATTACTGTTTGTTCATAGCCTTTATCTGTTCTTCATAAACATATTTAGTAGTCATGAAGTCATTAGGGAAGTCGTTGATCACTTTCTTCATAACGTTTAGTTCTTCCTGAGATTTGAGGTCAATACCATTTAGATAATCAAACGCCTTAGATTGTTCATCTGCTACATAATTCTGTGTCATGTAATCATCTGGGAAGTCTTTCTTTGCTTTTTCTTTGACGGCATTCATAGCAGCTGTTTTATCGATATTTTTTATAGGATTTGTAAATCCCGATGCAGATTGTTGAACATCTTGTTTAGGTTGTTCTTTCTTTTCTGGTTGAGCTTGAATATCTTGTTTAGGCTGTTCCTTCTTTTCTGGTTGAACTTGAACATCTTGTTTGGGTTGTTTTTGTTTTATTTCTTTTTTTGGTTCGGTTGGAGTTGTTGTAGCTTCTTCTTTGGTGTTTTTTCCGCCAACAACAACAATTACGACAATGGCAATGATAAACCAAAACCACCACTTTGTATAAAATGAGTTTTGCATAATTCGTTTCCTCCGATTATAGGGAATGTAGAATTTCTCCTCCAAGCATAACAAATCCAGTAATAACTGTTTTGTTGTATCATGTCGAAGAAAATAAAAAAAGAGAGCAATAGCTCTCACTCTCAATTAATAGCAACCAAAGATGCTTCAATGATGTATCGCTCAGGTGCATCTCCAATATAGTTAAATGGATAACATGTAGTTAGTGTTAATGTTGGTGTATCTCTTGCGATAATTACGGTACGATCATTCGCATCTGTAATCCAGTGTTTTTGAATTTGATAGATATATATTTTTTTATCATACTCAACTAAAATATAGTCATTTTCTTGTAAATCTCCTAAATTAGTAAATACCGTATCACGATGTCCACTTAAAACAGTATGTCCATTTCCAGAAGGAGTGGTTGTAATGTCACTAACAAACATTCCTACCCCTTTTTTTAAAGTTTTAGCATCAGCACCCCAGTAAACTTGATATTTCTGTTTAGTTTTCGGTATCACCATGTAGGCAATTTGTTCTCCCTTTTGATGTTGAACTTGAGAAGCTGGAATCTGTTTTGGTGATTCTGGTAATGGTTCACTAGTATTTGTAAAATTAGGTTCTTGATTTGGTAGACTATGTTGGGATTGTTCTTTGTTTGATTCATTTTTGACATCTTTTTTATCATTAGTAACAGGTTGTATATTTTTATATTGTTGAATTTCAGTACTTGTTAAGGCTTCAACAGTTTTTCTTGCGTCATACCAATCTATAAAGTAATAAACAAAAGTAAAAGAGCCGATAGTAATTAATAAAGCTCCTAACCAAACAAGTTTGTTCAAACTTATCACTCCACATTAAAAACGACAGGAATATTCCTGCCGTTTTTAGATATTAGTTTAGGCATTCGTTTTTTTACGACGGAATACAAGAACTGAACCTGCTAATACTAGAGCAGCGCTTGCTAGCATCATCGTAACACCGTTGGATGCTGTATTAGGTAATTTTTCACCTTGTTTTTTTGTTTCATTCTTTACAGCTGTTTGTTTAGTTTGCTCTTGTTTATTGTTAGTTGCTTGGTTGTTTTGTTGTGTATTTTCTTGTTTTACAGGTTCTTTTTTAGTATCTTCCTGTTTAACTGGTTCTTGTGGTTTTGTTTCATCCTTTTTAGTAGTTTGTTTGCTAGCTACAAATTGATCGTAGTCCCCTTTTTTCACTTCACAAGGTAAGCCATCATTGTCACGATCTAAGTCATGAGGATCGTTAGTTGCACTGTATCCATTGCTGTGCCAGAATTCCATAACCTCTTGTTTGTTTTTAAAGTGACCGCAATCCTTGTCGTTTGGATTTTTTTCTGCAAATGCAGCAGAACTGTACCCCACTGTTAATAGTGTTACCGCTGTTGCTGAAACTAATAATTTTTTCATGATTTTCCCCATCTCCCTAAATGGTATGTATTTACATCGGAAATTTTCACATTTAAAAACTTTAAAATATAATAATATTATGTAGATAAATGTAAGATTTCTATATGATAATAGCAAACTATTTATTCGCATGTTGTCATATTATGTCGAAGGTAAATAAAAAAAGACACCCTAAGGTGCCTTCCTCCGGCTTGAACCATATTAAATTTAATAATAAATATTGATATTTTTATATATATGAATTAAAATCGTAATGTCTAAAAATTGAGGAGGCTTATATGAAAAATCCATTCTACTCGAGACGTAAGTTTCGCTGTATTGCTGTAGTTTGTATATTTGCTTTTACCCAGGCATTAATTTTAAACTGCGGCTTACACTTTCTAGTGTTTGTACCTTACATCATATTATTTTGTTCACCTGTGTACTTTATATTTAAGTGTAAGAAAGAAAAAAATAAGTGTGTTGAATTAGTATGCAATCAATATAATCAAGAAAGATTCGCAGAGATGGAGGTATACCATCCAAATTTAGAATGGGGATTTCTTGTTTTAACAAAGCAAGCGCTGTTCTTTGTTCCTAAAAAAGGGGGTATCTGGTCTATTAATTTAGACGAAATATCTCGTTATGGAATGGATGGTATTGGGACTGGAGTATTCAATTCAACAACTTCGTCACTTACTGGGGACACTACTACAAGAGAAGATGTAAATCGTATATTTTATGTGTATAAGGGTAAAGAGTGTTACTATTGGTATACTAACAAAAATGAATTAATGTTTGAAAATATGCAGATATTATTTGGAACACATACTAGTCAATTAAAAAGTAATTACTAAGTGAATTTAATGCAAATGCAATTATATATAATTAATTTTGTATTTTGATTTAAATTATTTTTTATATTTCCCCCTCAGAAATGAGGGGTTTTTGAGCTATATCTTTTCGGAAAATAATAAAAAAGACACCCTAAGGTGCCTTCCTCCGACTTGAACCACTTTAATAATATGTATTGGACTCCCATCTGATTTCCACTTCACCATAAAAAATGTAATCATTTTGATTTAAAATTACATTTTATGAACTTCACCAGTATTAGAATTCACATTGAACCAACCATAAGTTGCTGTATGTCCGCCTTCTTCGTCTGACACAATTTGATATACATGTATGACATACTCTTCACCTTCAACGCCTTCGTATTGGCAGTAAACTTTAGGATTGTTGGTAATGTTTAAAGTTTTTCTAACTTTGTTTTCTGCATCTGTAGGAGAGAGCTTTTGTTTGCTGCTTTGAGCGGTTTGCTTTTGCTGTTCTTTTGCTTGTTGCTCTTTTATTTGTTGCTCTTTTGCTTGTTGTTGCTTCTTTTGCTCCGCTGCTTTTTTCTGCTCTTCTTGTCGTTTTTCTTCTTCCACTGCTGCATTTTTCTCTTTTTCCAGCTTCTCTAACTGTTCCGTTACCTTTTGATTTTGTTCCGTGAACATCTTATCTGAAGTTGTTTCTTGTTGTACTTTTGTCAATATTACCTTTGATTCATCAAATTTCTTTTCGCTTAGGAGGTCTTGTGCTGTTTGTAATTCTTTATTGTAATTCTCACGTTTATCTTTATATTGAGTAAGTGTTTCTTTCTCCTTCTTCGCCTCATTTTTCACCGTCTCTAAACCGTCTTTCATGGTTAAAACTTGGTCGAATAACTTAATTGCATTGTCGATGTCGAGTTTTTCTTTTGCGATCAGCGCTTTTTCCATTTTGGATGCTTGCTTTTGCAAAGTTTGAACTTCCTCGTCCTTTTTTTCTTTTAATGCAATTTCAAATGAAGCATTTGCATTTGTATATTCCTTATTTGCCAGTGCTAATTTCCCCTGTTCTACCGCTTTATCGAATGTTTCGTTACTGCAACCGAATAATAAGGTTGCGATTAATAAAATAGAAAAACTCATCAAGAATTTTTTCAAATTTCTCCCGCCCTTTTATATGTATTTTCCTTATATAAGGATAAATAATTTAAATGTCGATGATTCGCTGCATCTTCTTTTTCTTCGCAGCCAGTCATCATAATCATAGCTAGCAATAGACTATATGCAGCGAAATACTGTTTTTAAACTTCGTAAAAATCTTATGTTCCAACATGGTGTATCCTCCCTGATTGTATGACTATAATGAAATCATTTAATATTATAATATTTTTATATAAAATGAACCATATCATTTTATTAAAAAATGCGATGTATGTAAAAAAAGACACCCTAAATGGCCTTTCTTCAACTTATCCCCCCTTAACATCAGGTGTTATCTACATAATTGAAGAGATAAAACATCCCTATATTAGTAATTACTTCACGTCCCTATTTTAAGTTTACAAAATCCCAAAAATCCCCCTCTTATAAAAAATAAAAAGAGGGGGATTTTTTTATTAATCTACATGTTAAGTGTGTACAAATCCTAAGGCATACGATCTTTTAAATCTGCTAAAGGTATAAGCTTGTCGACAAGCCATAATTTCTTATTTCCATCATAGATAAGATTTATTTGCATTAATGACATATTATCAGATGAAACACCATTAACTGTAATTTTACTTTTCACTTTTGCCAATACATTTGCTTTTGTAGTATCCAAAAATGCATAATACAACTCGCCACCTGTGTATTCAGATTGAAATGAAACTTTCTTCTTTTCTTTCTCATCTCCAGTTCCAGGAGCAGATTGCGTTGGTCCACCTGGTGGTGTTAATTCTTTCTTTGCATTTGGTGTTATATATGCATCGATATTAGCAAGGTAAGATTCGCCTTTACCTGTATCATAAGTACGGAAAGCTTTAAGAAATCGTTCTGCAGCTTCTTTTACTTGTTGTTGATTGTTACTCTTTAGAGCTGACAATTCTTTTTTCGTATCGGTGTATTGTGCCTCCACCTTTTCCACTTTTTTCGTTAATTTTATATTATCTGTTTTAAGTTTTTCATTATCAAATTGATATTTTATTAAAAATCCTACACTAGCTATTAATAAAATTGCTATTATAATGGTAATTTTCTTCATGATTTACCTCCTTTTCGCAGTTTCATAAGTTGTTAGGTGTTACATGCATTATTATCTAACTACACGACCATACCCTGCAAAATGCTGTTGAAAATATGGTTTACTTAAATCAGCATAGCCAATCGGATCGCCAGCATGATACATTGTATTATTTCCTACATAAATACCAACATGTGTAATGTAGTTACTTGTAGCATAAGTGCTATGGAAAAATACTAAATCTCCTGGCTTAGGATCTGTTACACGTTGGGTTTTATCCCATTGGGTTTGTGCAGTACCAAATAAATTAATACCAACCCTTGAATAGGTATACTCAACAATTCCACTACAGTCAAATGATGTATTTGGTGTTCGCCCTCCAAAAACATATGGCCATCCTTGATACTTTAGTGCTTCTGCCATAATTGCTTGGAATACATCATCACCTAAAACACTACTACCAGCAATTCCTCCAGAACCACCAGGGGTTTGACCAGGTTGATAGTATCTCATAATATGTGGGACATAATCGGGATCACCATAGCACCAATTATTAGCTACAGCCTCAGCACTTCTCCACGAACCACATTTATAACCATTTTTAGCTGATTGCTCTGCAGAAAATGCCCTTGCATTCTCGTGAGTATATCCACCTTTCGAAACTGCATAGTTAGCGTAGCCAGTTCCATAGTTATAACATTGTAATGTAATATTTTGATCACCATTGGATTTTTTATGACAATCAGCAAAATGCATTAAACCATATTTTATACTTTCCTCTGGATCAGTAAAATACCCTGGAGGATGCCCCTGTGATTCCGAGCTTTGCATTACATCTAATTGTGTTCCAGAACTTTCTTGTTGGATAAGAGCAAGAATTAAAGGAGTCATTGCTTCAATACCATGCTGTGCCGCATATTTCCTTACCAATGGCTCCCATCTCATTACTTCAGGACTAACACTTGCTGTACCTGGGGCAAAAGGACCACCAATTCCTCCAGGACTGACTTCATCTTCACTCATACTAGCAGTTAATAAAAATATCACTATACCTAAACCTGCAACAACAGCCAGAATAACACCGGCTATTATTAATAATGGCTTTGCAACAGCAACTGTAGCTGCCTTTTGAGCTACTTTAACTGCTACTTTCTTCCCTACTTGTGCAACTGCTTTACCCGCTACTTTTGTTCCTTTACCAGCCGTCTTCCCTAAAGAATGGCCTGCCTTTTTCAAGGCAGGCTTAGCATTCCCTAGCTCAGCTTCAGGATGATGTTCATTTTCAAAGTCGCGATTTGGTTCCGCACTCAATGTATAAACCCTCCCTCACGAGCTGAATTATTTTGGTTTTATCGTTTCTTTTGCTTTTACATTTTTTACAGCTTCTTGTTGTGTTTGTGCTTTTTCGTTAACTTTCTTAATATCTGCTCCTTCTTTTACATGTTGTTGATTATTCACTTTAGGAACATTTTTAGTTTGTTGTTGATTAATTTGTTTTACCTCTACTTGTTTTTGTGGTGTACTCACCTGGGAAGTAGTGACTGACTTACTCTCTATCGGGTTCGGTTGTGATGGTGTCGTCCCCGACTGTGGTGTTGTGATTGGTTTGCTTTCCATCGGATTCGCTGATATCGGTGGTGTTCCTGACTGTGGTGCTGTAATTGGTTTGCTCTCAACCGGATTCACTGGTATTGGTGGTGTTCCTGACTGTGGTGTTGTAATTGGTTTACTCTCAATCGGATTCGATTGTAACGGTGGTGTTCCTGACTGTGGTGTTGTAATTGGTTTACTCTCAATCGGATTCGATTGTAATGGTGTCGTTCCTGACTGTGGTGTTGTAACTGGCTTTGTTTGACCTGTTGGTGTTTCGATTGCCGCTAATGGTTTTACTTCCGCTTTTACATCTTCTTGCTTATTATCAAGACCACCATTATTTTGAGGCGCAGCTGGTCTGATTTGAGCTTTTACATCTTCTTCTTTATTACCTAGTTCCTCATTTAATGGTGCTACTGGTTTAACATTCGCCTTTACATCTTCTTCTTTATCTTTTAATTCTGCTTGTTGTACTTCAATATTATTATCTTGAGGTTTCTCTCGTACTGCTAATTCTGGATTTTCTTTAGTTGCGGCTACTTCTTCCTGAACCATTTCTTGCTCCTGATGTCCTTTTCTATCACGAACACCTAAATTTTCTTCTTTTTTCATTTGACTAATATTTTTTTCTTTTTCTGCTTGCATTTGTTCTTTTTCCTTGCGTTTACCATCTGCTACCTTCTCTTTTCTATCAGCATAGTTTTCTTTCAACTGTTTAAACTTACTATAGCCTGATTTACCCACTTTTCCGGCCATTGCCGCACTTGCAACACCCGCGGCTCCAGCTACTGCAACACCTCTTCCAACTGTCTTAGATCCACGTCTAACATCACGATATTTCTGCCTAATATTACTCATAGCATCTGATGCGCGTGCAGCTCCTGCACTTGCTGGTACCGTAGTAATAGCATCAAAAATCGTTTTACGATATAACCAAACACCTAAGAACGAAAGTACTTGTAATGCAGCAACTACTAAATAACCATACTTATCAGTTGCGCTAAATAAGATTGAAGAAACCCAAAACATTAAAGTTATAAGAAAGCCAATTGCAACTTTCATAAGCAACGTTCGGAACAATTCAGATAAAAATCTCTTTGCTGTCCCAGTCCATGCAGGTACTAGTGCCATCAATAACATTACAGGTGACATTAATGCTACGATAATAAACATTAATTGGTAGAACAACATCGCCATACTACATAATCCTAAGACACCCCATAAAGGTCCATTGATTAAGAAAAGTAGTAATACTAAAGCGCCACGCTCAAAAGTAGCATCTAACACCAGAATTTTATTATTTTCATCTTTTACCTCATGTTCTAGGAGTTTTTGCCTTTCATCCGCATTAGTTGTTGTTAACATTTTCTTAATTCTCTCATCACCGATTTTTTTCATATCTGTTGTACCAAACTGCAGTAATGTATAAGGTTGTTTTATTAATAGAGTGTGTGTTAAATCAGTAATGGAATCTACACCGCTTGAATATCCTTCACTTGCTCCACTAATACTTTGAGTTGAATCAAGAACAGTTTTATTTACTTGTTCGGAGAAAGTGTTTAGTCCTTTGATAATATAACTTGAGTTTGCGAAAAAACCTAAAGTAAAAACTAAGATCCCTAATGCTTTTAACAATCCTCCTAGCATCTCTGACTGGCGTCGTTGTACAAAACCTACCCAGATAACCCAGCAGGCTAATAAAGCTAACATAAGTCCAATTAATTCACTATATATTCCATTACCCCAAGAACCATTGAACCCTGCTGCTTTAGATATTACATCGCCTAATTTATCTCCTACATCAGCTACAATATTGAGACTCATAGATTGGCCGACCATACTTGTAACAAAAGTACTAATTCCAAGATTAATGGTCCATCCAATACTTATAAGACTAAATAATACAGCAACCATTTGTTCTTTAACTTTATCCCCCCATTTCCAAAACTTAAGGGATTCACCAAATCCACCTTCTGGTGTATAAATATCAATCCCATAGCTACTTGGAGGGTATTCTTCATATTTTAATTTTTCCTTATTCTTTGGAATAATATCGTCTATAAGAGAAGGTCTGGGTTCTTCCTCTGCATATACTGGAGCAGCTTTAAAAATTAAATTAAATGCTAAAAGCAAAGTACAAATTAATAACAATAGGGTAATAAACTTTTTCATTACATGTTACTCCCCCTTTAATGGGAAACCTATTAATCTTTCGAACTAAACTCATTTGTAGGTTTAGTATTTGCTACTTCATCGATTTCATTTCGATAAGGGGCAGCATAACTACGTACTTTAAAACCTTTATCTGTTCGAACCACCCTTATCCACTTTATTTCTTTATCAATATTTTTAGGGGGTTTTTTTGATATAAAGTTATACATAATCGTATCCTTATCGACTATATACTCTTTTACTTTATAATCTTTGTAAGACAAATTATTTTTAGGACCTTGATTTTTATCTAATATAGTATCTTTTTCTCCATCTACTACAAGCTTAAGTATTGTTTTATGATCCCGTTGTAAATCTGCTTTTACAAAATCTAGCATTATTTCTCTAGGAGTGTGCCCCTGTTTATCTTTTTCTTCCCCTACATTTGTTTCGCTATTTCCACATGCAGCACTCAGAATTAGAGCGCCAGCACATAGACTAGATAGCATTAATTTTTTTAGTTTAGTTTTTACCATGTTAACTCACTCCTACGTTTATTTTTTCTCCCCCTTCTTCGACAAAGGTTGCATTAACTTCCTGCTTTTCATCATCATTTGACTTTCTATAATTCTTTCTTGCATTTGGTCTTGTATCGAATGCATCGTATAAATCCTTAAACACTACATCCATTGTGACAACACCTGTTCTTCCTTGGATATCTTGGAATAAACATTGTCCTGTTTCTAAATTAGTAATAATCGCATGATTTTCTTCATTATCAGGTAAACCAAAGAAATCTAAGATTGAAGAAATCTCTTTACTGTCGGTATTACGGAATGAGAACTTCATACCGATATTATTCTTAAATGTCTCATCTCCAAGGTCACTTGCGCTTTGAGTTGCAAAGTATACTGCAGAGTTTAAGGCACGACCTTCACGAACTAGCTTACGAGCTAACTCTCGCCCTTGAGAAGTTCCCATGATTGCCCATGCTTCATCTAATAGAACAATTTTGAATTTAGTAGGGTCCTTTTGAAAGAATTTTCTTGCAAAAGAAGATAGAGACATCAGCATACTAACTGATAAATTTTCTTGTAAGGTATAATCTTTCGGATCTTTTTGAATATCAGGCATATCAAGATGCTGAATTTGTATGATATTTACTGCTGTATCAAGTTCAATATCTCTATTTGTTCCATCACCAAAGATTAAGTGTGCAAATGATAAATTTTCAAATGCTTGAATATGAGCAGCTAATTGTTGATCCACTTTATCCTCACTATCTTCAAGGTATTGAGATACAGCTGTTAAGCACGGTTCTTCCATTCCTGCTACGAATTCTACAGCTGAAGCTAAGCGCGGGAATTTTTCCGAGTTATCTGGTTTAATACCTGTAATGAAAGTAAGAATTGTCATTGCCAACTCAATTGCATCTTTTCGGCTATGTTTATGAATGATAAATGGGTCTAGTTTCCCTTCATCTCGTCTATCAGTCCCTAGTGTAATTACATTTACCTTACCTTCTAAGCCGTGTAAATCTTCTGTCCAGTTCCCCCTCTCACCTTTTGGATCGACTATCAGTGTTTGGGCTCCTCCTAGTACCGCTAGGTAAACAATTAAGTTTGTTCCAAATGATTTACCAGAACCAGTACTTCCTGTTACTGCAACTGAAAGTGCGCTCGTTTTTTGATTTGCAACGGTATTTGTCGCTGCGAGAGAAGGTGTCATATAAACTGCTTTGTTTAAAATACCAGTTGTACCTATATAAAATCCGATATTATCACCTAAATCTTGTGTTGCACCAAACATACCGGCTGCAAGCACTCCAGGCTCCATAAAGTGTATATAATCATTTACATACCTTCTTGAACCAGGGATAAATTCATTAAACAGTAGGAACTGATCTCCATACGGCCTTACTAGTTCAATCATCATCTCTCTATAAATAGAAATGAGTGAATTGGTATTTCGACGCATTGTATCTAAATCTTCAGCACATATACAGAAAGATACCGAAGTTTTAACTAATGGCATACGTGTCTTTTGTATAAGGGCTTGTAATTCAGTAGCTTCTTGAACGCCTTCATACACGTTTAGCCCAACAGTTTGTGCATTTTCTCTTGCATGTGCTTCTTGGTCTTCTAAATCTTTTTTCTTTTTATTTAGTTTGGATAGGGCTTTACGATGGTTAATATTTTCAGTGCGAACACTCAGTTCAATTGGGAAATCTATATTTTGGATCATATACATCCACTCTTGGTCTGGAAATTCCATTGTATATGGAATCTTCGATGCTGATAAAAAGCTCATATATGCTGGATACTCTAAACCATCAGAACCGATTTGAGACATTTCTATATGTCTTCCTTTAACGTCTATTTCTGATTCTGTTAAGCGCAATAAACTCTCTTGGTTTGGAAAGATTGCAGAATCGTCATCAACTACTGGCGGCGTCCATCCTGCTGTAACAGGTGCCTCTAATGTACGATAGAAGTTTCGTAACACAATCCATTGAGTTTCATTTGTTTCTAGACTTCTTACTGCTAAATGTTTTCTTATTTTGTTTTTAAAAGCGCTAGATTCCCGTTTAAACATCTCCAAATCAGTTTTTAGTATTTTGGTATCACCAAGTAATCCAAACTGTTCTGCAGTGTTTTTAAAGGTATGAAATGCAGTGTAAAGCATTTCCTTAAGTCCTTCTTGTATGTGTCTTACTTTTAATTTCACACCTATAAAATAACGATATTCTACAGCGTTTTTACCAAATTTTCTTTCTAACTCATGGACAACGTCATCAGTATGATCGATTGCCAGCTCTTTTAGTTCACCACTTACTGTTTCTTTAAACTCATCGGCTTTTTCTTTGAAATTCTGATAAACAGGAATCATTAGTAGATGTTTCTCTTCTTCATAATTCCAAAATAAACCGAGTTGTCGCATAAACAACGTATTTTTATCATCGTCTCCTTTAAATTCATAAGGAATCCCGTATGCCTCATAATACGCCCAGCAAGAACCATCTTGGTTAAAAATCAAATTCTCATGAAAATATTTGACTGGAAATTCAACCTGATTCATTTGTGCCTCCTTAGAGAAGAATATGAGACTAAAATAATTCTTCTGTATAGACTAATTAATTACTTTTTCTTAATTGAATCATCCTTAAACCGGACTACCGTCTTATATTGATAGCTTCCAATATTACCAGTTGTATCCTTATAACGACTCAACTTCTTTCTTTCAAATATGAATGCAAAGAATCGATATATAAATTTGTGTGGGCTCTTTCCATCTAATTCAACATTTCCAAAGAAGTACGCTATACCACCAGGTAATATTAAATATTTGAAAAAGACATTCTCTCCTAAGGGTAAAAACTGATCTAGAAATATAATTACTAAAAGTGTCCCAACAAAGATTCCCAGTTGTCTGTAAGGGACTGGGAAAGGGAGTGTTATGTCCCTTATCCCATATAAACTCTTTGGAATATCCCAAATAGAGTTGTAAGTCCTTACTTCCTTGCGAGTCGGTTTCTGAGTCACTTATACCAACTCCTTAAAAATTTATGAGTTTTAATAGTTATCATTTGAAAACTAAGTTATATAATTTTGTTCCAAGGTCTTTAAATACGTCTGGTGAGAATACAAATACTGAAACAATTGCACAAAGTACCAGCCAACCAATTAAACCTGCCATTTGTCGTTTTACAAGTAGCACTATTACACCGATGATTGCACAAACTAAAAAGATTGGACCTAACTGAGCTACTAACCAGTTTTTAATATTCACCCCAAAATTAATGTTACCTAGAACCGCTGCATCTGTAATAGCAGGTAATTGCTGAGCAACCATATCTAATCCCAAAAGCTCCATAATTATTTACCCTCCACTTTCTCTAATGTGTTTTCAAATTTCTTCATAGAGCTAATTGAAAACTTGTTATCTTTATTTACTAGACTTAAATCATATGTGTATGTGTACTCTAAGCTGCTATCATTGTCTTTTAATTTGGCATCAACTAAGACTCTGTACCCTTTATCCTTATCTTCATAAATTCGTAGGTTTTCTAATTTGCTAAATGTCATAATGCCTTTTAGTCCATTTGTTATATTGCTTTTTTCAAAGTAGTAAGCAATTTCTTCTGGTGTTCCTTCTGTATAAACTTTAAATACAGATTGTAAAAATTGTTCTACTTTTTTCACTTCTGCATCTGTATTAATTTCTCGTCCTTCTGATTTGAAGGTAGCCACTTTATAAGATGCCTTTTCTCTCTCTCCATGAACGATTGTAGGATTGTTAGGAACGACCATTTTTCCTTTCTCCATTAAAATTGGAATAGAGAAGTACCTTGTAACTTCTTTAGGCTCTTTTGGTGTATCTGGGGCTTGAGTCATTCCTGGAGCAGGATTATTTACAGGTTCTAGTTTCTGAATGATTTTCAATGTTACTTCTGCTTCATTTCCTTTTTGCCGGACCTCTACAGCTTCCGACTTAACTAAAGTACTAGAGGCGTTTTTTAAAGTGTCTCTATTTAATCCACCTTGCGCATCGGATCCTTCAACTAGAAATTTCTCTAATCGTTTTTTTCGCTCTTCAGCTACATTCATATCAACTTTCCAGTTAAAATAATTTGCAGCAAAACTATTCGCATATGCAATTAATTCTGCTTCTGACATTTTAATTTTTACGGGTTTCTCCTTCTTTTCTTGAACAGCTACTGCTCTAGGAGGACCGGCAAGTTGGATAAATGAAAGAGAGCTTCCTACAAACACGAATCCCATCACACACCAAAATGTAACCTTACCTACTTTTCTTCCTGTTATCGCCGGAACTTTCTCCCTTGTTTTACGTTTCTTCTTTTCTTTAAGTGCTTCTGAATTTTCTAGTTGCATATCTAATATTTCAGTTGTTTTATTCTTTGCTTTTTTAAAGAATGTAAATTTCTTTTTTTCGGCGTTTTTCTGGGATTTCTTTTTTACCATGTCTTCACCTCTCTTTTTAAATGTTTAGGAGATTACAAAGTTCATTGTAATCTCCACTAATCAACTATCTACTTTAAGTATGATTTACTTTTTTCGGAAATCTAAGAGAAATAAAAAAAATTATGTTTTACATCAAAAATTTTTTAGGAAGATTAAAACTAAATATAATGTTTATTAAAATACATAAAAAAACCAATTCCATTAAGAAATGAAATTGGTTTTACACAGGGTCTATTCTCTATAGTAAGTATTACACAATATAAAAACCTAATATAATATATATCTTTAATATATATAAAGAAAAAAGATAAAACTTTTATACAGAGGAAAAATCGTCTTAAAACATTGCTATGCTAAGGGTTCATTATTACTCTAGCCGTAAAAAATCATAAAAAGTAAATACTGGGAATGTACTTAATGAGCTGGATGATGATTAAAAACTACAAAATATCGTAAATTAGGTATTTAAAAACTACATTTTATCATCGTTAATTTGATGCGAGTGAATGCATAAATAATAAATACAAATTTTGCTGATTTATGAACAAACTTTCCACATTTCTTAAAAACTACACACAATTTATTAACAAATTGGTCAAAGTTAGGAACAGAATCCACTTTTTAAACATAACTAACAGAAGTTTTGCTGATTTTAAGTAGATTTAGAGATAGAACATGATAAGAACAGCGCTTAAGGCTTTATGTTATACACATCAGGTCAAAATTATTAAGATATCAACAGAATTATAAAAAATATTTCTGATTTTTTGTAGATGAAATGACATAAAAGGACTGAAAATTCAGATTTAACAGTTCGAAAATTGTGAATATCTCATTTTGATTTATGTTCAATGTATGTAATTGCATAAAAAATAGAGAGGCGTAATCATTAACATTGAAAACTTTCTCTCTGTTTTGTTAGAAGTAATGCATTTCACAGGGGATCTTCAACACGAATAGCCCTCCACTTTTGTTTTTTTCAAAAATAGAGAGCTGTATCTTTACATTGCAGGAAGTAGCTGATCAACCGAATGTGGTGTTTCACTTTTTGAACGGTAGTATGCTTCTAAGGACTGTAGAAACTGAATTAAATCAAAGTCTTCAGGGACCTCAATTACACGAATCTTTTCCTTCGGCAATTTATCAACTTTTTCAATGAACAGTTCACGAATATCACTAGGCATGTTAGTTCCTTGATGCCCGCTAGACTTTAATAGTTCACGAATTTCAATTTCTAATGCTGTATATGCGTTAATATTTACTCCTTGCTCATAAGCATATTTTCTAAATAGTGATTCCTCTTGATACTGCATGTAATTACGATGATATGCATCTATAGTTACAGGTACAGCATATTTCGCATGAAGCAGGTCATGCGCTTTACGGAATAGCTTTTGAACATTGCGTAAAGAGTATATAGCAAAATGAGTACCAAATTTAAAAATGGCCTCTTCTTGATCATGTTTAGGTACATTATGTGTAATTAAAGGATAAATTCCAGTTTTAGCAGCTGTGTCTAATACACGATATTGAGAAGATTGCTTTAATAATTTACTTAGTGTATAAACAAGCTTTTTCGGATATCCTTCTTGTCGATCAATCATTTCCCGTAAGCCACGAACTACTTGGCGAATTTGACGATGACAGGAGTGTTTTAAAACATTAATGAATTGGTTCATATCCTTTGCAAATTCAGCAATGTTCATTTCAACTAACAAGTTTTCTATGAATTTAGCTTTACGCTTATATGTATCTCGTGGTGTAAATGGGTCACGGTATTCTGCTCCTTCTTCTTTCGCGCATAAGAAATCAGGATGTACAGATAAATGCAATGTTGTATATTGCTTTTTATTCTTCTTCCCTTTTTCTAACTTGCAAATTTTAAATAAAGGAGATCCAGTAGCAGAAAGTTTTGTTTCTAATTCCTCAAGTACAGCACGAATCTGATGTGGGTATTTCTTATGTAAGTAACGATACATACCACCAAAGTGTGTTGAGTTTCCTTGTTCATCAACTTTGAATAAAGAACGTTTCAGGGTAGTTTCGCGTTTCTGCTGCATTGCTACATCCATGAATAGTTTCTTAGCTGCAATGGATAACTCAAAGAATTCTTTGGTAAATACTATCGGGCTAATAAATGTATATGCATTTGCTTTATTCGTTTCTTTATTCATGAAATCAGTTAAGGTGATTTTATATTTACCACTGTACTCATTTTCGATTGTAATGATGTTATGGAAACTTAACTTCTTCAAAGCCACATAAAATTGTGAGTGGTGAATATGTGAAAATGCTTCTTTATAATTTTTATAATCTTCCCAAAGCATGTGGATCGATACATGCGAAAGTTCACCATATGTATTACATTTTTTATGAAGAAATAGAAATACTTCTAAATCAGCATTTGTAATACCATATAGCTTATGTTTTCTGCCTTCGTTTTTATCAAATTCACTTACTTTATCTACAATCTTTTTCATTTTCAGTGAAAAAGATGGCTTTGCTTTAGCAACAAATCCCTCTTCATCTGCAATTCGTTCTTCATAGGACATTGAATTCACAATGTCTTCTAGATAGGTATCTTTAAAACTGTAATACTTACCTTCCAAAGCTTCTACTAACTTTTGCCATGATTTAATTGTTACTATTACCGGTGTTGTTGTTTCACCATTTAAACTACGTTTGTTCTTTATAACGAAAGGTTTTGCCATCTTTTTCACCTCCTTTTATGTTAAGTTGCAGTTTTCTCCACAATTAGATATAGAATTTCATTTTTGATTATATCAAATCGAATGCTGGTGAAATCTGTCCCTTTAAGAGGAAAAATAAAAAAATGAAACGTGCCCAAATCCCTTGGGGGACAAGGGATTTGACGTTTCATAAAAAAAAGTTTGTTGCCACCATAGGGCTATGAAGTTTTTTGAATATGAAACGTAGTATGTTGTGGGGAAAATCTTACTAAACCATTGATTTTATAGGGTTTTACGCTAATTTCGTTTTAAAGTTGTGGCCATCATATAGCTATAACGTTTCATGTTTTGGATTGACTAAGAAATTTCTATAGATTTCGTATAAACACTGATATATAGGGAGTTATAACTGTTTTTAAATGAAAAGTTGTGGCCATCATACCGCTATAAACGTTTCATTTCGTTTCATGTTTCCTGCCGTCATATAGCTATAACGTTTCATGTTTTTAAAACAAGTTATATTTCATTGAAAGCTGCTGTAACCCTTGGTATATATAGGTTTTTTGAAGTTTTAAAGTGAAAGTTGTAGCCATCATATAGCTATAATGATTTTATTGTTTTTTCTTTCATATTTAATGAAATGGCTTTATATCAACGTTTATTAGTAAATTACATAGAATAAAAATTTTTTTAGTCGAATGATTTTCAGGATATTCTCGTTTCATTTTTTTAAAGTTGTAGCCATCATATAGCTATAACGTTTCATAAATTACGAAATTATAACCACAATATAGCTATTCATTATTATAAGTAAGAAGTAATAGCCAAGATAAGGCTATATAGTTTCAAATAAGAGCTTATAGCCATGATAAGGCTACATAGTTTCAAGTAAGAAGTAATAGCCGTGATAAGGCTATATAGTTTCAAATAAGAGTTTATAGCCATGATAAGGCTATGTAGTTTCAAATAAGAAGTAATAGCCCCGATAAAGCTATATAGTTTCAAATAAGAGTTTATAGCCAAGATAAGGCTATGTAGTTTTAAATAAGAAGTAATAGCCGCGATAAGGCTACATAGTTTCAAGTAAGAAGTAATAGCCGCGATAAGGCTACATAGTTTCAAGTAAGAAGTAATAGCCGCGATAAGGCTATATAGTTTCAAATAAGAGTTTATAGCCGCGATAAAGCTATATAGTTTCAAATAAGAGCTTATAGCCGCGATAAAGCTATATAGTTTCAAATAAGAGCTTATAGCCCCGATAAGGCTATATAGTTTCAAGTAAGAAGTAATAGCCGCGATAAGGCTATATAGTTTCAAATAAGAGTTTATAGCCAAGATAAGGCTATATAGTTTTAAATAAGAAGCAGTTTTATATAATTAAAGGCAAGTAAAGAGGATTTAAATGATCCAAAATAAAAGGAGTAAAAATCAACAATTGTGCGGATTATTCAGATAACATTTCACCTTAAAGGTTATGTAGTTTTTCATCTAAATGGGAAAAATAAACGCATTTTGACTCAGTCATTCGTTTAAAGTGAAATTCCATCAGTGGGAGTCTTATAGCCTGCGAATTGTGGGATGAAAAATGGACTAAGAATTTAATCTTAGTCCATTTCTTATTTTATATCCATTTTGTGTGGAATGTACCTTCTTTATCTACTCGTTTATACGTATGCGCTCCAAAATAATCGCGCTGCGCTTGTAACAAGTTTGCAGGTAGTTTGGCAGTACGATAGCTGTCATAATAAGAAATTGCTGCTGAAAATGCAGGTATCGGAATACCCTGTTGTACCGCCATTGAGATAATTTGGCGTAATCCGCCTTGATATGACTCTACAATTTCTTTAAAGTATGGATCAAGTAAAAGGTTCGGTAGGTCAGTGTTTGTCTCATAAGCCTCTTTAATGTTCTGTAAAAAGGCAGCACGGATAATGCATCCGCCTCTCCAAAGCATAGAAATGCTGCCAAAATCAAGGTTCCAATCATATTCCTCAGAAGCTGCCTTCAATTGCGTGAATCCTTGTGCATAAGAACAAATTTTACTCATATATAAAGCTTGGCGCACTGCTTCAATTAATTCAGCTTTTTCAACTCCAATCGCTGTTTTATCTTTAGGGCCAGATAAAACTTTGCTTGCGTTCACGCGCTCTTCTTTTAAAGCAGAAATGCAACGGGCAAATACAGATTCCGTGATAATAGGAAGAGAGATACCTAAATCAAGTGCGCTTTGACTTGTCCATTTCCCTGTACCCTTTTGTCCTGCAGTATCAAGAATAACATCAACTAATGGCTTACCAGTTTCTTCATCTTTCTTCTTGAAGATATCGGCTGTAATCTCAATTAGATAGCTGTTCAGTTCACCTTTATTCCATTCAGCAAATATTTCATGGAACTCTTCTGCAGTCAAATCAAGTGTTTGTTTCAAGAAGAAATATGCTTCACAAATTAATTGCATATCTCCATACTCAATACCGTTGTGAACCATCTTTACATAGTGGCCTGCCCCATTAGGTCCGATATAAGAACAGCAAGGCTCGTTATTCACTTTTGCAGAGATGTTTTCAAGCATATCCTTTACTTTTTCGTATGCATCCTTCTGTCCGCCTGGCATAATAGATGGTCCTTTCAATGCACCCTCTTCGCCGCCTGACACACCTGCCCCGATGAAATTGATTCCTTCTTCGGCAAGACGTTTGTTTCGGCGAATTGTATCGACAAAGTATGTATTACCACCGTCAATTAAAATATCACCTTTATCAAGGTGAGGGACTAGAGAATCAATCGCCTTATCTGTAATTTCCCCTGCATTAACCATTAATAAAATCTTTCTAGGTGATTCAAGTGAGTTAACAAACTCTTCAACTATATGAGTACCAACTAAGTTTTTACCACGGTTTTCCTCAATGATTTCATCAACTTTTTCCTTTGAAATATCATATAGGGCAACAGAATACCCTTTGCTCTCAAAGTTAAGTGCGAGGCTTTTTCCCATAACGCCCACACCAACAACTCCAATTTGTAACTTTTCCATATTCCATCGTTCCTTTCCATGTATGTTACTCTGTATTATAGTATATATACCTAAAATAACACTTTAATCAAATAATCAATCTTTTTCATTTCAATAGGCTCTGCCAGTATTCGTGCAAAAGGTTATAGGGACACGGCACATCATTATCAAGTTAAAAAATAAAGAGAAATTGTCATCCTTATTAATCAATCATGAAAAATAACCGGTTAATTATGAAAAATCACATTAAACAGCTTCCGTATCCCTTTTACTGTTTAGAAAGATCTATACAAATAAACTTAATAATAAAGTAAACCCTAATCCGGCTACAGAAACGATAGTCTCAAGTAAAGTCCATGTTGCAAATGTTTCTTTCATGCTTAAACCAAAGTACTCTTTGAACATCCAGAAACCAGCATCGTTCACATGTGAAGCAATTAAACTACCAGCCCCTGTTGCAAGGACAACTAAAGCAAGGTTAACATCAGATTGACCTAACATCGGAATCACTAAACCGACAGTTGTTAATGCAGCAACCGTAGCAGAACCCAATGAAATACGTAAAATGGCAGCGATAATCCATGCGAGCAAGATCGGTGATAATGAAGTTCCTTTGAATAATTCGGCTACATAGTTACCAACGCCTCCATCAATTAATACTTGTTTGAAAGCTCCGCCTCCACCAATAATTAAGAGCATCATCCCAATATTCGAGATCGCTGTTGTACAAGATTCCATCACGTTTTTGATTGGAATACTTCTTGCCAATCCCATTGTATAGATCGCAACTAGTAAGGATATCAACATGGCAGTATCCGCATTCCCAATAAACTCGATCGTTGCTAGTAAACTATTATCTTTGAATCCCATTGTTTTTTGCAGCAAAGTAATAATTGTAGCGACTGCCATTAAAAGAACAGGCAGTAAAGCGGTAAAAACACTGATTCCAAAGCCAGGAGTTTCTTCAAGTTTAAATACTTTCTGCTCACCTAAAGATTTGATATTACCAGTTTTTGTGAACGCCTCAGGTACTAGTTTTTTTGCAAGTTTAGTAAATACAGGTCCAGCTAACACAACTGTTGGAACCGCTATCATAAAGCCGTAAAGTAATACTTCACCGATGTTTGCATGCAATTCACCAGCAATAGCAGTTGGTCCCGGGTGTGGCGGTAAAAATCCGTGTGTTACAGATAAAGCTGCTGCCATCGAAATACCGAGATATAAGATAGAAACTTTTAATTCTCTTGAAATCGCAAATACAATCGGAATTAATAATACTAATCCTACTTCAAAAAATAATGCAATCCCAATAATAAATGAGGCAGTCACAACAGCCCATTGAATGTTCTTTTCACCGAATTTTTTCACAAGGGTCATGGCAATGCGTTGTGCGCTCCCAGAATCTGAAAGCAACTTACCTAACATCGCACCAAGTCCAAAAACGAGTGCTAAATGACCAAGTGTTCCGCCTAATCCCGCTTCAATGGTTTTAAAAATTTTTTCTGGTGGCATTCCAAGTGCTAAAGCAACCCCGACCGATACAATGATTAATGAAATGAAGGTATTTAATTTAAAGCGCATAATCAGTAAAAGTAATGCTAAAATCCCAATTGCTACAATGACTAATGGCATCGTAGCTCCCCCCTAATCTTAGCTGTATTTGTATTTATATTTATCCCACTATTCGTGGGCAGTAAGGCCCCCCACCTCGAGATTTAGATAGAAGCGAGGCGTGGGGGATTACTCATGAAAGTTTTACTTTATTAAATTTCTTTGATAATTTGCAATTCGTGTATAATCGTCTTCTAGCGCCCTTGATAGGTTAATAAATATAGGCAGTAATTGTCTGTATTCTTTTGTTGCTTCTTCTTTCGGTGTATGTTTGTAGGTACTGCCAACCATTTCGGAAACGATTTCAAAAGAATCAATTTTTCCTGTGGCATAGAGACCTAATATACATGCACCTAGACAAGAGCTTTCGTAGCTCTTTGGAACAACGACTTCAGATGCGAAAATATCGGACATCATCTGTCGCCAAACGTCAGACCTTGCGAAGCCGCCTGTTGCTTGAATACGGGTTACAGGACCATCCATGCATTCGGTTAACGCTAAGAATACAGTGTATAAATTATATATAACGCCTTCTAAAGCTGCACGAATCATATGTTCCTTCTTATGTGACATCGTTAAACCGAAGAAGGAGCCACGTACATCTGGATTCCATAATGGTGCACGTTCACCTGCGAGGTATGGATGGAATAATAATCCGTCTGCACCAGGTCTCACGCGTTCAGCTATTTTAGTTAATACATCGTATGGATCAATTCCTAGTCTTTTCGCAGTTTCTACTTCTGATGAAGCAAGTTCATCACGAATCCAACGAAGGACCATTCCGCCATTGTTTACCGGTCCACCAATTACCCAATGCTTTTCAGTTAAGGCATAACAAAATATTCTTCCTTTTTTATCTGTTTGTGGCTTGTCAATGATGGTCCGAATAGCACCACTTGTCCCAATTGTGACAGCAATCTCACCTTTTCGAATTGCATTCACACCTAGATTAGAAAGCACCCCATCACTGGCACCAATGACAAACGGTGTTTGTGAATCGATACCAATCTTTTGGGCTAAATCTGGATTGCAGTTACTAAATATTTGGGTGGTTGGTACGAGTTCAGATAATTGAGCTGGTGTTATACCAGCAACTTTTAAAGCTTCCTCATCCCAATCTAGTGTTTTTAAGTTCATCATACCCATGCACGAAGCGATGGAATGATCAACAACATATTGATTAAAGAATTGTTTGAAGATATATTCTTTGATTCCAATATATTTTTTCGTTCTAATAGCAATTTCCGGATGATCATTCACAATCCATGTAATTTTACTTAATGGTGACATTGGGTGAATAGGTGTTCCTGTTCGTCTATAAACTTCATGGCCATTCAGTTCATCTTTGATTTTATGTGCCCATGCCTCACTACGATTATCTGCCCAAGTGATACAAGGTGTCAGCGGATGATCATTTTCATCCATAGCAATGACACTATGCATAGCACTGCTAAATGAGATAAACGATGGTTTTTTATCTGAATGCTGTTTCGTTATATTTGATATTGCTTGTAAAACAGCTTGAAAAATCTCTTCTGGATCTTGTTCCGCTGTGGATATATCCGGTGTGCGAAGTGGATAACCAATATTCTCGGTTTGGATGACTTCGCCTTTTTCAGTAAATAAAACTGCTTTCGTACTTGTTGTACCGATATCTATACCTAACATATAGCTACTCATGTCCTTGCTCTACTCCTTTAGATAACATTTGTTGTGACATCCAGAAATCTTCAACTTTCCCTTGAACATCATCAAAGTTTAGATGTAAGGCCTCAATCATGAGGGCTCGATCTTTTGATTCGATTGCTTTTATATAAAGTTCATGATTTTTAATAACCCGTTCAAAGTCTTCGTACTTTTCCTTGAAACGAGTACGCATTGATAAAAGGATTAAGCTTTCCATAACAGGCTTTAAATTATTCCAAATCATCAGGATGTAGGAATGCTCAATGGTTCGAATAATCGTTTCATGGAATAAAAGATCTTGATAAGAAAACTCATCAGAATCATGATATTTAATGGCGATTTTCATCATTTCCATTATTTTATTTAGTTCTCTTACTAAATCATTTGTGTCCATCTTTCCAAGTCGCTCAAAGATAAACTTTTCTATAAGTAAACGAACATCATATATTTCTTCGATTTCTTTCTCTGTTAAACCAATGACAACTGCGCCCATTCTTTCTAAGCGAATAATATTTTCAGAAGCTAGTACTTTTAATGCTTCACGAACGGGTGACCGACTTACAGAAAAATCGGCAGCTAATTTATTTTCCGACAGGATGGTACCGCTTTCAACTTCCCCTGCAATAATGCGCATTCTCAGTTCGCTCGCAACACGATCCCCTGTAGAAGCTTTTGAAAGCCATTTTTCAGGATAAAGAAATTCCATTGATTTCGCCATAAATTCACCTCATGTTAATCAAGTATACTTGTATACAAGTATTATAACTCGGATTTTTAATTATGCAAGCGCTTTTATTGTTTGCTTTGGTTCTTTTAGAGGAAAGTCCCATAATTATCAAGCTAACAAATCGAGTCGCCCCAAAAACTATTATTGTTGATGAAGAAGATTTAGGGAATGGAAAACTGAAGAATATGATATTCAAGGATTTACATCAACATATTTACCACTCAGGTTTACAACTTTTTGAGTCAAAAATATAGATGTAAAAATGTAACAGTAACTGAATTTGAGCAGTGAACTACCGGCCACTTAACGTCCTAGCGGACTGTTTGAAGTGGGGGCTTCTCGGTTAGTCGTTACTTTTGGTAGCTAACGAATTCATCCTAAGACAGCCGAGCTAACTCCCTTGTTCCAAGGGTTATTTTATTGCTATCTATGCTAACGCCAATAGGCGTATTGCTTCATTTTTG
>NZ_CP031748.1:193957-194172 GCF_003429245.1 Bacillus sp. CR71
CGAAGTGGCTAAACGCGGCGGACTGTAAATCCGCTCCTTCGGGTTCGGCAGTTCGAATCTGCCCCCCTCCACCATTTTCTTTAAAATAACCTGAAAGGGTTTATTTTTTTGAGAAGATAACCATACTAGTAAATATTAATGGGCTATAGCCAAGCGGTAAGGCAACGGACTTTGACTCCGTCATGCGCTGGTTCGAATCCAGCTAGCCCAGCCAT
>NZ_CP031748.1:194222-194998 GCF_003429245.1 Bacillus sp. CR71
CTTATCCTGCAAGTCCAAATAATTGATGGATGAATGCTTTCTGATTTTGAACAGACTGGTCCCGTAAATCAATCTGTTCTTTTTTAATCATATGCATGGCTTCGACACCACTCAATATAGAGATTGCTGTTTTAAATGATTTGAACCCCAGCATAGAACGCACACGTTTCTTAATAAATCGATGATCTTGTTCCACTATGTTATTTAAATACTTGAGCTGTCTTGTTAGGGTGTCTTCAGGTATCTTCTTTTCATTTTTTAGTTTTTTAATAGCAATTGGATAAGCTGGGTTCTTATCAACTGTAATCACACGAGGCTTCGAAACATGAGAAAACCGCAAATCTTTCTTAAAGAATCGCTTTGCAGCCTTATGATCTCTCATTTTACTCAGATAAAAATCAATGGTGTTTCCTTCGGAATCAACAGCACGATATAAATACATCCATTGTCCTTTTACTTTTACGTATGTTTCGTCAACTCTCCATGAATCATTCGTTTGTTTGAGATAACGGCGGATCCTTTTATCAAACTCAGGTCCATATTGATGAACCCAGCGCATAATTGTTGTATGTGCTAAAGATAATCCACGTTCCTCCATCATTTCCACTAAATCACGAAAGCTTAAGTTGTACCGCAGGTACCAACGGACTGTTAATAAAATGATGTCTGGTTGATAATGTCTCCACTTGAATGCATTTTCCTTTTCCATACCGATCACACACCTTTTTCAGAGTAATGGTATCAGTATATCCAAGAATAAGAGATTACTTGCAAGT
>NZ_CP031748.1:195048-195267 GCF_003429245.1 Bacillus sp. CR71
TTGCATAGTCTGACATATCATCATCAAACACATTTCTTCTGTATTTCACGACCAACACAAGGTGATAATATAACAAGAATACTGAATGGTTATTACTATCTAATCTCATTTATATACCAGCCTTTATAATTTATAAGACTGATTATATCAGAGGCAAAATAAAAAGGAAAACCTTTTGGCTACGCCAAACCGAAATTCATCTCCCACCTACCGTTGGGC
>NZ_CP031748.1:195317-211618 GCF_003429245.1 Bacillus sp. CR71
ATTTCACGACCAACACAAGGTGATAATACAACAAGAATACTGAATGGTTATTACTATCTAATTTCATTTATATACCAGCCTTTATAATTTATAAGACTGCTTATATCAGAGGCAAAATAAAAAGGAAAACCTTTGGGCTACGCCAAACCGAAATCCATCTCCCACCTACCGTTGGGCTACGCCCTTCACACGCTTGAGGAAGGAGAATTCTTTCGGGAAATTCGTTAAAATAGCGTTTATCTCACTTTCTCTATTGCTGGAATATAATCGTTTAATAGTAAATCATCTAGCCCCTTTCCAAGATTAATATCCCAACTTGCATAATTAATACTTATCCCTTCTTGATAAAGCGCTTGCGCACATTCTAAAAACGACCGTTGAACATCTGAATTTGTAATCATATCCATATCTAAAGCGAACGTCGCCTGTTTAACTCCCATTTTTTTTAATGGTTCAATTAATATTCTCCATACTTTAACCCCTGGTATTGATACAACTGTGGTACCATACATTACTTTTTCCTCATTTGTTAGAAGCTCCTCTAAGTTTTCAGCAGAAATATCAGATTTTAGACTCCCTTCTGAAATCCATACATTATCCTTTTTTATTAGTTCTCCACGTTCCAAACTTTTCAACTCTCGACTAGGTACTGCTACATGTATTGGCAATGGGTTCCCAGCTCCTGTTCCATGGAATTTCCCACCTGAGCTGATCCAAATATATTTACTTTCTAACTTTAATTGTACTTCACCTAATTTTTCACCTTCATAATTAATTTCATACCATTCTTTAACATCGATTTTACCTTTAAATATAGACTCTATCTTCCCATTGATTTTATAGGTCACCTCTATAACATTGGGTTGCTCAATAACTTCTGCCTTAAAGCTTGGTTTATGATTTTTTACAACTGTCATATATTCAGGATTATCAATTCTACATTGAAAACCGCATATCTGATTATATATATTTCTCTGCGGTATTAATAAAGAATCTCTCCTTCCTGCAAACGTAAAATATCTTCCATCCTTTGTTTCTTTTGCATAAAATCCTGGAATTCCAACAATATAGCTTGTTTTCCCCCCTACTTTTTTTATTAGCTCTTTCGTAGTATCCCAAGGTTTAATAGGAAAACTTTTGTAATTTCTAACATTTATTACTTCTCTTGTAATCCTACGTTTTGATCCCATTAACATTTTAATATGTTCATCTCGCACGTCTAAAAATTCTAGGAATAAAGTGTAAATAATATCAAGGTTGTAATCATTTTTCTTCTTATGTTCCTTAATCATCTGATTTTGAGAAAAGTCATATCCCCTTTTTTGATCTTCAGCTATTATATGTAAATAGCCTGCTTCCCCGAATACTGTTTCAGATGAAATTCGTCCACATATTATTTTAGTTTCAGAATCATTAACCATGCACCATCCTTGCTTACCACATATAGGGCACGTTGTTCTATAATATTCAAACCATCTCTCATTACTCCCCTTATTCATGCTTCTTACTGGCCTTAATATTCTACTTGCTGCTAACTTTTCAATTGACATCACATATCTCCTTTCCCCTTGAGCAAATAAAAAAGCCCTTTGGAATACGGAGATTAAATACCACACAAACGTGTAATTTAATCCGTAACCCGAAGGGCTTCATGTAATCACTAGAAATTTAAAAAATTAACAAGTTATAATAAGAATATACTAAAAATTCTTTATTTAATCTAGAGGTTAATTATAATATTATTAAACTCCACACTATAATTATACATGGGCATCTCACTGCTTAACCCCCTTTGGACCTTTTGAAGCGAGAACTTCTTCGGAATTAGATACTATTTTAGCAATCTATATTTACTAAACTATAAGGGACCTCCTTATTAACCGTTCACTAATGGTTTTCTGCATACTTTTTTTGGTACAGTATAATCTCTACTAACCAATTAATTGCGCTATTAAGCACAATCTTGTTAACCATAATCAGTTTCTTGTAAATAATCATCATAACATTATATTTTGTTTGAAATTAATTAATTCTACCCAAAACCACTTTAGAATAAGGACTATAAAACAGTCATATAATTATCAATCTCATGTTGATACCAACAGAAAATCAATACATCTCACCTATATTTGACATTGATATATTAACTAAGATTAACATATCAAATGAAGCGCACCAACTTTATCACTAGTATCCACCAGTTAACATCAACATAACATTAACAAGCGATTACTTATCAAAAACGTTTGCACCTATCTAAACTTCAAGATCTTTATTAGTTGAACATTAGTCCATTGCAACAGATTGCGCGGAAATAAGTTAATTAATAAACTACCTATAAAAATGTTTCAATGCTAGTAAGACATAAAAAAGAAACACCCTGAAACTATCAATCTCATGTTAATACCGAAGGAAAGATAACTGGTTTTTAATCTCATTTGTTATTAACATATCAACTGAGATTAACATGTTAACTGATTGTTTTCTTTTGTTATCGATATCGTTCCGAATAAGATCGACATAACATTAACAATAAGGTGTTAAAAAAGAAGAATCGTTTATAACTTTCAAGATTTCAAAATCTATATCGGTTGAAATTTTTCTTCTGCGGCAGTTTTCTCGAAGTGGATCTAGTGACGATCTATCCTAGAAAATGTCTCGACACCATCAAAACATAGTTAAAAATTTAATCGAGATAATAAATAATGACAGCATTTTACCCTTTATTTATCCATTGACATATAGTCTAAAAACAACACATAAAAAGGAATGCTGTCTATATTGTTAATGTCATATCAATATTTTTCATTTAACATTAATATGACATTAACGATTAAGTAGTTCAAATACGCATAAATACAGATCTTGGGTCTTCGAGATCTGTATTTATTATAAATTTATTTACTACAACAGTTTTCTAGTGAAAAATCAAAAAAATACTCTAAAAGAACTATAATTGCACTTAGAAACTAAAAAGAACTCCATACAATTGATAGTTTCTTATTAGTGACACCGAAAAATTAACAGTTTTTCCTTTGTCTATCATTGATATATAACCTGAAATTAACATGTTAAGCGATTGTTTTTATTTGTTATCGATATTATTCTGATTGATATTGATATAACATTAACATTAAGGTGTCAAAAAGGAGAAGTGTTTATAGCTTTCAAGATTTCAAAAACTATATTGGTGAATTTTTTCTTCTGTGACGGTTTGCTTGAAGCGAATCTAGTGATGATCTATCCTAGAAGTTGTTTTCACACTATCAAAAAATAGTTAAAATTTAATCACAATAACAAATGACGACAGTAATTCAATGCTTTTCAGCCTTTGTTTATCATTGATATATGATCTAAAGGCGATACGTAGAGAGAAATACTGTCTATATTGTTAATGTCATATCAACAATTTTAGTTAAACATTGATATAACATTAACAATTATGTAGTTGTAATACGAATAGATGCAGATCTTGGGTCTTCGAAATTTGCACTAGTTAAAAATTTATCTACCACAACAGGTTTCTATTGAAAAATAAAAAAAAGAAAACATCCTAAAAGAACACTAATTATGGCTAGAAGCTAATAAGAATTCCATACAATTGATAGTTTCTTATTAGTAACATAACAAAATTAACAGTTTTCTCTTTATTTGTAATTGACATGTAACCTGAGATTAACATGTTAATAGGGCTAATTATCTATTAACAGTAGTGTCACATCAACTATCATCCCTACATATTGACATAACATTAACAATTATCGATTCTAAAGTTGAAAATATACATACAAATAGAGTTTTAGATTCTGCATCTATTAAAAGGCTTTTTTCTATAGCAAAATTCACTGGATAAATCGGAGAAGATATCATTCTTGAAAGTATTTTGATAGTAACCAAAAACAATAAATCACTTTTTATTACTTCCGATTTAAAAGTGGCAATTGTATGAATCAATTTTGATTATATAGAGATCACTTGTAAGGGATGATACCCCCTAGAAAAAGTGAGTTTATATTAAACCACATAAAAGTACTTCAACAACCTATAATAGCCTTCACGTGCATTCTAAAGACCTACTGAAACCAATTAACTATACCGTTCTTGGTTTTCTAATACCGAGTATCATAAATTACAATAAATATAGGCCCTTATTTACTATTAGTATGGGCTTTTCACTTTAGATTTATACATACTTTTTAGTTTTTAAGTCTTTAAGTTTAATGCTATATCCTTATAATTTATTTACAAATCACTAATATTTTCTTATCATTAATATATTGTAGACTAATTTGTTAATTTCATAGCAACAATAATCATTAATAACTAACGGATTATTAACTGGGCATTAGCAATAGTTAATTCCAAACCCTTATTTATCAACTTCATGTCAACAAGTGGTACTTTATATATCAATGACACATTTCATGTGAATGTCAATCGACAAAGGTATTGAGGTTTATATCGTCGAAAGACACTTAACATGTCAATCTCACTTTATATGTTAATTCCATTTTGCTATGGCCATTATATTTCAAGGAGGTACAACGATGATTGAACAAGATAACAAAAATACAACTGAACATATGGAGTCAAATAATACAAACTCTAGTCATGAAGATACTTTTGAAAAAGCTTGGCGAATAACAGAGTTTTCAAAACTAGTAGGCCGACATCATAACACTGTATACAATTGGTTCAATATCCTAGAGGAAAAGGGGTTACACGGAACATTAAGAACCAATAATACAAATGAAAAGCTATATAACACACTGGATTTAGACATAGCTTTATTTATCAAGCTAAAAAGGGATGAAAAGTGGTCGCTAGATGCAATTATTGAGCTTTTACCACATCAATTTGAACTAAGACCAGTTTCTCCAGAAAATCAAACCAGTGAAGTCTCAACCCAATTAAACATGCAGGAAGCTGCAGCGACTATTGAAAAAATAGTAGAGCAAAAGATTCAAATGCATTTACAAAACATTGAATTAGAGTATCAAGGAAAGTTTGAAGAGGCTATACGTGCAGTGCTACCTGAACCAGAAGACCCTGAAAAGTTAAAAGAGCGCCAAAGACAAGAAAGACTAGATAATATAATTATTCAACATAGAGCGCGTACAGAGTTAAGAAAACAAGCTGAAAACGAGTGGAATACACAGCCGGAAGAAACTCGTATAAAAAAAGTTGGTTGGTTTAAAAAAGAGGAAGATCTTGCGAGAAAACAACTTTTCATAGAAAACTATATTGATGAGAACATGATTGAATACATGAAAAATGTAATGAAAATAGAAAAATAAGCCTGGAAGATTCCAGGCTTATTTTTTATTTAGTTCCGAACATCTTATCTGGATCCATAAATGCCGCTAATTCTTCATCATTTTGCGCTTGTGGCTCTTCATCTTTAACTGGTTCTAATTCAAAGTAATCACCAAAGTTAATATTGAAATCATCATCCGAGTCTTGCGCTTCAATAGTATTAATTTGAGACTTTGTATATTGAATTTGACTTTGTTTTTCTTTAAATTCATTATATTCTTCAACTAATCCTTTAGATAAACGTGATGGTAGTGCATCTGTCTTATAGAAAGTATACACGCTGCCCATAAAGTCATTTTTACTCACTAAATAACCATTAAAAACAGTTCCATTGATTGGTAGTTTATTTGTCACTTCTACTTTTGCATCATCCATAAATGAGTCATCAATGTTCTTCTGTTCATCTAAAATTGCTAACATACCAAAATGATGTACCTTCGATGCCTCTAAATCTCCATTTTCATTTGTCTTCATCAGGTCAATAGGGTGATGGAATGAGCTTCCTTTCAATGATTCTGAGAACATATCTACAATTTCTTCACTGTTTTCAATTTGATTCATATTACGTGAAATCTTATTAATTACTAAACAGCCTGTTCTTTCTAGTAAAATTCGTTTAAAGTCCTGAGAATCTAGAATTACTGATGTTCCTGAACCATTTGCAGCTGTATTTAACTCATGAATAATATCTCCAATGCGTTGATTTGCATAGTCGCGTGAGTTTCCAATGCCTTTTTTCTCATTTTCGTTTAATCCCTTAAACTCATCATAGAAGTGTTGGTTATCTGCAAATACAACAAATGCAACGCCTTTCGCTGGATCATTAGCTAACTTCCAAATTTCTTGTGAAAATTTATTCACCTGTCTTAGTACATCAGGCCCATCCGCCCTAACTGGAAGTGTAACTACAATACCCATTTTAATGAAATCTTTACGCTCAATAGCATTATTGAAAGCAATTCTTGCATACTTTTGTTGATTTTTTATTAATTCTTCTCTAGGAATTTTCATTGCCATACTTTTAAGTTCTTCAGCAATTACAGGTTTATTATGAAAAGCGGAGAATTCTTCAATTGCTTGAATAATTGTAGATGTACCTGTACCACCGCCTAAACCTGCAAAAAATAGTACTAATTCATCAGTTGGTCTAACACGTTCCGTTATAAATTCTTTTAATTTATCTTTAGCTTCTTCATTAGATTCTAAAACCTTTACAGCACGCTCAGGATTCTTACCCAAACCACCTAATTTTAGTGAAACTTGGTTACTTTTCGGCACATTTTTCAGTTCAGCTAAATCCCCATCATTACTATTCAAGGCTAGGCAATTATAAACTGCTGTACCGTCTGTATGCTTATACTCAGCAAACTTATCTACCATTCTAGTTCCAGCTTGACCAAAACCAACCATAGTCATTTTCACAGCTACTTCGTTTTTCAGAAAGTTTTTTGCCATTATTTTATCTCTCCCTTATTCTCATTACTTTTTTTACGTTTCCCTAATTCAACTAATACTTGTTGTCCCCTAATAGTTGAAATTAAAAACTTATACGGATGCATAATTTTTTCTGTTATTAATGACATTGAAGCTAAAGTAGCAACACTACCTTCTGCCGATCTTCTTGAAATGTTAGTTCTTTCAAGTTCTAATGAATAGGATTTACCCTTAGGTTTCTTTACTCTCCTATCAATAACAACACTTTCTACTATTTCATTTATTGAGATTCCTCTCATATACTTTGTCTCTTGGTATTGTTTGTTTACTTGAGATCCTATGTAATGAAATACATTGTAGAGTATTTCGTCTCCTTCAATAATGTCTGCAAACATTTCCACAACTTCTTCAGTGAATTTGTTTTGTTTATATTTTTCACTTAATACCTCGTTCAAGTTGTCCCCCCCTTAAAACGTTGGTTAATTATTCCTAAAAATATATTACATCATTGTAAGACGTATATCAAGTCATTATATATAAGACTTATATTAAGTTGTTATATATAAGACTTATATAATATTTACAAAATGTAAAATTGAAACAATGTCCTATATATCAACGTCAAATATATAAGACGTATATGAAAGTCGTTCATATAAGCAGTAAATAAAACATGTTAACATCAGGTTTCATATAACTAACAATAACCATTAAATAATAAATATGAGTGCAGTATTTATGTATATTTTAATCTAGAATTATAATTCCAATATATAATACTCCTAAAATAACGTACTATTATCATGGTCATTTGATTTATACACCTTATATATACAAACTACATATAAGACGTATATATAAACACTTATTATTAAAGGTTTTATATGATTTTATATTAATTTCATATCAATAGAATATTACCACGGATTATTACACGACTCATTTAAAGGTCTTATATGAAAGACTTATAAATAAAACTTGTATATAACCCTATAAAAAAAGAGTAATACTTTTTAAGTATTACTCTTTTAACTATATAGTTTTATATAAAACACTTAGTTTATTGAAAAGAACTTCATGATCTTGCTTCTTATTTACCAACTCATTTCTCCCTTTGTTGTCAACAGAAAGGAAAGGGGATGTTAATGTCATATTATATTTAGTTATTTCTTTTATTAATTCTGTAGTAATTTCAGAGATTTGCAGGAATAATACATAAAATTGTGATTCATTTTCATTCAATTGGCTAGTTTTATAGTTAAGTTCTACAAACTTGTCAGTATAACTTGTCAATTTCATATCAATATAATCTCTATAACTAACATGTGAAGTCATAATGCTGTTAAACTCAGCTAAATTAAATAATTTCTTTGTTAGACATAGGTTTACTAAATAAATCCTGTATAAAGCTTTAAATGAAATAACATATTTAGCTCTTTTTTTTATTAATTGGATGTATTCACCGTATTTGTTAATTAAATATCTTAACTGATTTGATTTTATCCTCAAAATTCTACTAACCTGTGAGGTATTATACGTTTTATAAGGATCTAGTGCTGCAAACTGTAATGGAATTATCTCATACTCATTATTTAATGTGTTGATTACTTTAGTATAAAGAAAGTCTGTTTCAAATTCACTTTGTATTATCCTTGTTATTAACCCATATTCTGTGTTCCAATTCCGCATTTTTTCACCCCTTAAATCAGATTGTAACATGCAAAATATGAAATATACACAATTTTCATTTACTTTATTATGTTTATTTACTTATTTCTTTTATGATGTAATTTTTCCTTCTGACAAACGGATACCTCTACAGAATTAAATACAATTCTGTTTAATACTTAATTTTATCCATGCAAAAGTATATTCACTGTACATTTTAACTATTTTTGATACTCTACACCTACATGACGAAGTACATATGACGAATCCTTTTTTTATCATTAGAGTTCGTCATATGTTCTCTTATCTATGTCGAAGTACATATGACCAACTCTAATAGAAATTTTCTACTTGATATCATTAGATTTAATTACCCACACCTGACGAAATGATATATGTTTTTAAACCGAGAGTTTACAGGGGATAATGGGTTACTTTTTTGTAAATTTCAGTTAAAATATACTTTAATCATTTTTATGTACTGAACTGCTGAATTTATCCAATATTAATTACTTTCATTTGTTGACAATTGCACTCAATTTTATGCAAGTTTCCGTATATTATTTTCATATCAAGGGAGTGTTTAAAATTGAAAAAATCATTTGATTATACCGTTAAATATATCGTCGGGGAAAATGATCGTGGAGTTTATTTTAATCGTTCTGACATTTTTACAGTTTTATTTTTATATGAACAACGAACAGTATCTCAAATTCAATTACGCAAATTTTATGAATTGATAAGTGGGGAACCTATAAGTCGAACTACATTTTCATCAAAGCTAACCAAGTGGGCTAAAATGAAATTAATAAAAAAAGAAAACATAAGTGTGAGAAAAAAGCGCGGATTTACATTGGATTTTGTTTCTATCTCTTCAAAAGGGGTTGAAATATTATACCGATTGAAATTAATTTCTGATTGTAGTACCTCATTTGTTACCAAAAGGCAGTATGAACACAATATAGCTATTACACAATTTGTATTAAATTTACTTGAAGCAGAATCCCAAAATGAACATACTGGTGCTATTGTAGGTGGTAAGGGAGATTATCTTTTTCCGCTAAACTCGATTGTGAAGCAAAACTTACATTTACCAAACCTAATGTACTCCAATTCAAATGATGCTTACTTTTTATACGAAGATGAAGAGTATCGCGAAATGTTTCAACCAGAACTTCAACCCGTTTCTTTCCTACCAGATTTACCTCAACTTGTATATTCTTTTCGTCCATCTAAAGAATTTTATCCTGACTCAAAGGGAAACCCATTAATCATTCCTGATTGGGTTATTACTTGTAACAATTCTATTATCAACATTGAAGTTGATACAGGATCGGAAAACATTCCGTTTTTAGAAAATAAGTTAAAAAAATATCTCGATATCGCTGCCGCTAGCCCATCTAAGCAGTATTACGTGTTATTTTCTGTTATCGATGACTCCTACCATACCATTTCTACTTACAAAAAACGGACAACACGTGTAACAAATTTAAAAAAAGCCTTTAGCAATATACCACGTTTATGTGTAGTGGATAACCTCAATGTTTACGTATGCAATATGGGTGGGGCGGCACTTGTAGTAAATAATATTCTTCAAGAAATTCGCAAAACTAATAGTGTAAGTAAAAATCACCTACTCAAAAAAATCACTGAACGTTTAAACATAAATTCTTCTTTCCCTTATTCGGTAGAGTGGATATCTAATAAAAATGAAATGCAAACGAAAGGAATGCAGCATTCTAAACTACTTGAGCTAACAGATGACATTTTGGTATTACGAAAAAAATCATCTGATGAAGAAAAAGATTCTTTAGATTACTTAGAAATATTATGTATATCAACAATACTTAAGGTAGGGGGGGTTAACGCACACTTTAAATTACATCAATTATCAGGATTGTTGGCCATGCAAAATCAATACCGAACACTAAACCCAATTAAGATTTTGGGGATATATGAAGCGGATGAATTAGAGCGTGGGCAGCAAGCCATTTTTACTGATTTGTTTCACAATTCCATAGCACCAGAGAATATATTATTGGCTACTTCTGCTGAATTGCTTAATTTCACCGCTGCTTTTTATTCGTTAAAAGAGAGGGTGAAACAAGAATTTGGAGAATGCAGTTCAAAAGAATACTGAACTCAATAATGCACCAGGTAATGGGGAGGACCCAAAAGCCGGAAAGAGCAAAAAAAATTCCTATACAGTTACAATCGATATTTCGAAAAGCTGGAAATGTCGTTTAGCAGCCCGCTCATCTTACTATGTTGTGACATTACTACTTCTGCTAGCTTGGTATTTTGCTTTTAGAGGAATTTATAAATACGCTTCTTTCTGGTCGATACAAATGGGGGCTTCATTACCTACTTTAAGTATCTTCGGTAATCCATTTGAAACTAATTATTACATTGAAACCTTTTTTAGCTTTTGGATTTTAATTTATACTTGGCAACTATCAACCAAGGTTAAGACCTACCAGGAGATAAAGCGTAGATGGTTTATATTCTCGATGATGTTAATTGGTATAGTTGCCCAGTACTTATGGGCGTTTAGTGTTCCATTAGCTAAGATATTTATTCCATTCTTAAACTCGAAAGCTGGAGAGGTTTCACTAAATGACAAAGGATTAGAAGATACTATCCTTTCAAATTTCAGTAATATCATGCACCTTGTATTTGCTATACCTGTAATTATTATTATTCTCGTACTCTTATGGCTCTTTAAGATTTTTTTTGAACATAAAAAAGAGCTTTTAGATGCATTCGGAAAATGGGAATACGTATTTAAAATACCTGGTTGGATGCTTTCCTTTTTGAATGATGATCGACAACGAAAACTTGCTACTTCATTACACAAATTTTTCACTGAAAAAAATCCATCAAAATTGCCAGAACCCGATATCTTTCTTGGTCCTAACAGTGCTACACGGGAAATGGCAGTAATACAAGGCAAGTCTTTAACACTTAATATAATGATCATCGGTAACATTGGTACAGGTAAATCAGCTGCACTAGGTTTACCAATTGCTAATCAAATTCTTGACTATATGGCTTCCATGATTAATAACTTTAAAACCTTATATGCAAGAAAAGATTATCATTCAGAGGATGTAAAAGGAACGCAGGTAAATGGTCTTACAGTTATCGAGCCATCTAATGACTTCTGCGAAAAGGTATATAACTTGGTATTGGCACACAAGATTCCCGATAGTGTTATTTTCTATTTAGATCCAACAAATCCTGATACCCCTTCAATAAATTTCGTACGTGGTCCAGTTGATAAAGTTGCTGAGATGTTATGTTCAGTATTAACGGGGCTCTCTGATAATGGAGCAGGAAATCCTTTCTTCGTTCAATCTGAGCGTTCCCATCTTAAACAACATATTTACTTGTTAAAACTCCATGATTCAAAATTTGAAGCTAGATTTGAACATTTAATTGATATGTATAATGATGCTAATCTCGTTTTTGAGATGCATCTCAAGTTAAAAGGGCGACTTCCAAATGATATTGAATCTATACCTGATAGAGATGAGAGAAATCATTGGCGCATAATGAAGCAAGTTGATGAATGGTTTGATTTAAATTATGTGCCTGAAATTTCTGGCGGTCGTGCGGGAGGGGAAGTTGTTTATCATACTGAAGGGAAATACTATGGACAGCCAAAGATTATCGATAAACAAGAAACCTTCGTTCGTGGTTTACGAAACACATTAAATGATATTTCAGCTCAACCTCTGCTCCGTCGTGTATTATGTGGTCCATCAGATTTTGACTTTGAAAAGCATTTGGAATTTGGAGGCATCCTTTTAATCAATACAGCGAAAGGAGAACTTTCTGATCTATCTGATGTATTCGGTAAATTATGTTTGTATGCCGTGCAGAATGCAGTTTTCCGTCGTAAACCTAACGTATCTCCATACCATCCCGTTTTAGTTGATGAGTTTGCTGATTACATTTATAAAGCATTTAAAAGTTTTCCTGCTCAATCACGTAAATATAAAGCTCCTTTAATTGTTATTGCACAAACAATTAGTCAACTAGCAATTGAACATGGCCCAAGATTCATGGATATCCTGTTAGGTACATTTCGTAATAAACTTGTTTATGGTGATGTTACTAATGAAGATGCTAAATTGTTTAGTAAGCTTATGGGTACGAAAACAATTTATGAAGCACGTGAAGGTGATCAAGAAATTGATATGGTAACAGCTGAAACGAAAACTCAAAGTACACGTAGAACATCCTACTCTTATTCGAAAACAGAGGTACCCATTCTTTCTGAAAATGATATATTGATTCAAAAAGCATTCCAGTGTGCTGCTAAAATTGTAAAAGATAATGCGCCTCAAGGAGGAATACAAGTAAATGCAAACTTTGTTCCTGCCACTGAGTTTAAAACAGCTAAGATTCAAGTTGATGCAGAAGCAGCTGTTTATTGGCTAAAAATTCGTGAAGAATCATTGAATGCAGAAATTAAATATGATGATTATGTCACAGATACAGATGTTGATAGCGAAGAAACTGTAATTGAGGAATTGAGTATGCCTAAAACAGCGCCTACTGCAATAGAAGGTTGGTTACAAACGGTAAACCCTGATACTTACGATTTTTATAATAATGACGATTATACTGACAGTGAAGGTGAGTTAACAAATAATCAGTCTGTGCAAGATTACTCAAGAAATTCTGCTCCTAAGCTAAAAAAGGGGGACGCTACAGCATCAATTGCTACTTCTACTTCAACAGAACCCGCAAAAATTAATGAAGGAATCAATGTTCAAAAAGAAAATGTACCAGACACAAGTAAACATAGAGAACCTATTGAAATTAACAAAAAAGCATCAGTTATTACTGAAACCCCAATAGAAGTGCCAAGGGCGAAGCATACACCACAATATAGAGAGCCTGCTTACACATCGACTGTAACTCATAATCAGCAAGAACAGGAAATTCAAGGAACTGCAAAAATCAATGGTAAAAATACAACATCTAACTTAACAATGCAATGGTTACAGCAACAAATGGCTGCTACTGTTTCTCAAGATGATAAAAACACATTACCTATAGATGAAATGCAAGGCGGCTCTCGTCTTCACAATCGTAAAGTAGCAGAAGTAACTCCAGAAAGTGCCGCAATTAAGGCTAAACTCAATCAATATATCGAAGGTGACATTGATCATGAGTGATAAGCTATGCATATAACGAATTTTTCTACCAGTAAGAAGGTGTGGGCTGTAAGCTCATACCTTCTTACTTTTTAAGATGATATTTCCGAAAAAAAGACTTTTTATGAAACAAAACCAGACTTATGGCCTTATAGCAAAACTTGATTATAATCCTGTGTTAATGTGCAGGATTTTTTCCTATTAAGCAATCGGGCCAGATTACGGAATAACTCATTACTGAATAAGATTTTAAAGAAGAAAATTAAAACTCAGTAAGGAGGGGTTTCTTAATCTCGCATTGCCCCAGCTTCCCGGGAAGTCATTGCTCCTTGTCCTGCTCTCACATCATTTTGAATTTCTTGTTTTACTTTTTGCGCATCAGTTTCTGCAAAATTTGGTTTTATAATAGAACCAGACTTCTCTATAGCTTTTTTATAATTTTGCATACAAACCCTCCTCAATTTAACGTTTAACAATCTTATTTTGTACAAAAGTACACTCGGTATACCCCGGGTAGTTGAACGAATTTCACGTAAAGTAAAGGAGAGGAGAGGAAATTAAATACGTGGTTTCTGTTTTTAGGAATAGCAAATAGAAATTATTCCAATGTCAAGTGCGATTATGGAGCCATACATATAGAAAATGAAAAGACTAAAAAGAAGCAGGTACCTCTGTAAAGGTATCTGCTTCTTTTTACATAGATTCTATAATCATTTGTCTTTCATACCACTTGTTAAGTTTTTCATTAACACTTTTTGAAATGCGTTTCATTTTTTTATTACAAAATCTTGAGAGTGTAGCAGGGGATAGACCTATTTCATCTGCTATCTCACGCATTGTTTTATTTTGATGCATATGCTGATGCATAATTTTCTCTCGAACCATATCCTCTGATCCTACAGTAGGTTGTTTTACTGTATCTACAATATAACGCTCCTCTTGCTTCTCTTGCGTATCTATTGATTTTTTCTTCACCATACTATCTATATTATTCATCAATTCTTTTGGAGGTAAAATAATGATTCCCAACTTTTCAAAGTAATTCTTAAACCAATTGCGTTCTCCTATCTTTGTTTCATCCAATTCTTCTGCATATGCCCAATGTGAAATGACATTTTCTTTTTCTAAATCATTTAAAACATTTTCTAGTTGTTCACGAATTCGAGTTGGACGCCCCTTTGTAGTTGTAATACCCATTACAGACAGTAAACCTTTTTCTCCACCAATGGAGTATGGTCTTTTTAAAGTACTGTATTGTTGACGGATTCGCCACTGCCAGGATAAATAACGTATTAAACGTTTATGAAACTTGTGTCTATAGCTATTATACTCTAATGCTTTTTTCGATAATAAAGCAGTTGTGCTATTAGATCCATACAAATAGCCCGATAAAAAACTACCTGGTTTAATCTTACAGGATTCTATCCCCATATATTCATTAGTATTCTTATCTCTCCATAACACTACAGAGTCCAGTACGAATAGCCTTTTGATTACTTCACGTTTTACTTCAAATTTTTCCCCTGTTTCAGCTTGATCGTTCAATACTACAACTTCATTATCATCATTCAAATAAATAAATATGCTTGCTAACGCTGCAATACGTTGCGCTACTTTTATCTTATCTTCTGCACGATAATACTCTACACCGTTTGCTGATGCTTTTGGCATATTACATAATTCCAACACATTTTCATAACTAAAATCTATGAATTCATCTGGAGATTTAGCTTGATTTAACCATTGTATTGTAATGGTATCCAAACAGTCTGCTGTAAGATCATCCATATTACTAATTACTCCATCAACCAATATAGACCATCTTTCTGCTTCGTTTGTATTCACTAATCTCAAATCCTCATCCTTATGTGAAGATAGTTGTGCAACTCCGCTTGAATTTTTTGTTTCTAATGGCAGTACCGGTTTTGCTACTGCTTCATCTTCCTCAAAATGATTTTTTGCTATTCCATCACGTAATTGATAGTACATTGCGTCATTGGTTACAGGATAGTAATCATCCGATATATCTTCTATATGTTCTGTTACCTGACTATCTTCAAAAATTGAAATTTGAGTTGGTTCAACTGCTTCAACTTTTTCTCCGAATTCTTGTTCAATGATCTTATCTAGTACATTTTGAATCTCAACTTTATATTTATTCAGATTGGCATAAATGTTTAACAACGATATTCCTTGCTCTTGTTTCTGACCTAACCAAGAAACAAGTGTCGAAAAGGAAGGGGACATATTAGCTGATGTTACTAATTTATCATGATTCTCTTGTACTTCTTTATAATATTTATTCCATTTGGCCCATAACTGCTTGTTTTCTTCATAAATTGGAGCAGCAAGTAGGAGGGCATCACTAAACAATGCTAACACTTTCTCCATAATTAAATACCTCCTAACAATGTTAATTACAAATATAATTTGAATCTTAAAAATGTGAAACGTCATAGCTATATGATGGCTATATAACCTTTAAGTTGAAACATTATCAGAATAATCCGCACGATTGTTGATTTTTACTCGTTCTATTGTGGATCATTTAAATTCTCTTTACTTGTCTTTAATTATATAAAACTGCTTCTATTTGTAAAATCATTACTTTACAATACAATTTCAATTTTTAAAAGTTTTTAACGAATTTCCCGAAAGAATTCTCCTTCCTCAAGCGTGTGAAGGGCGTAGCCCAACGGTAGGTGGGAGATGAAT
>NZ_CP031748.1:211668-297658 GCF_003429245.1 Bacillus sp. CR71
TACGAGCCATTAGCTCAGTTGGTAGAGCATCTGACTTTTAATCAGAGGGTCGAAGGTTCGAATCCTTCATGGCTCACCATTTTCGCGGAAGTAGTTCAGTGGTAGAATACAACCTTGCCAAGGTTGGGGTCGCGGGTTCGAATCCCGTCTTCCGCTTTATTACTAAGGGGCCTTAGCTCAGCTGGGAGAGCGCCTGCCTTGCACGCAGGAGGTCAGCGGTTCGATCCCGCTAGGCTCCATCTAAATAGAAAAAGCTTACATCATACGATGTAAGCTTTTTTGTGTTTAAAAAGACAACTTTTATATTTATCGTTTAAAATGAAGAAAACGTAAAAATAAGGGATGGGGGGATAATTGTGAAAGTTGTTATTGCATCTGATTCATATAAAGAAAGCCTAAAAGCTATAGAAGTATGTGGAGCTATTGAAAGAGGTTTTAGAGCGATTTTTCCTAATGCAGAGTATGTGAAAATACCAATTGGAGATGGAGGAGAAGGGACGGTTGAATCACTTGTTGATGCTACAGGGGGGAGAATTATATCAATTAGTGTGACAGGACCGCTTAGAGAAGGTGTACAAGCTTTTTATGGCATTTCTAAAGATAAAAAGACAGCGTTTATTGAAATGGCAGCAGCATCAGGATTACAGCACGTTCCAGTTGAAAAGCGCAACCCACTTATTACAACGACAAAAGGAACAGGAGAACTTATATTACATGCGCTAGATCAAGGAGTGGGGTACATAATTTTAGGACTTGGAGGAAGTGCTACAAATGATGGTGGGGCAGGTATGTTAGCAGCTTTAGGAGTAAGATTTATAAATGACAAGGGTGAAGTAATAGATCCATCTGGAGGCGCATTACATTCAATTGATGCTATTGATTTTTCACAACTGGACCCACGCTTAAAGGGAGTAAAGATAGAAGCGGCCTGTGATGTGGATAATCCATTAGTCGGAATGCAGGGGGCATCTTTCGTATTTGGGAGACAAAAGGGTGCGAATGTAGAGATGATGAAAGAGCTAGATGAGAATTTAAAACATTACGCGAATATCCTTAAACGATATGTATCTTTTGATGTATCTGAAATACCTGGTGCAGGGGCAGCAGGAGGAATGGGAGCGGCTGTTATTTCAGTGTTAAAGGGAGACTTGCGAAGGGGCATTGAAATTGTATTGAATTATACAAATTTCGATAAACATATAGAAGATGCAGATCTCATTATAACTGGTGAAGGTAGAATAGATGAACAAACTGCATATGGGAAGGCTCCTGTTGGTGTTGCGGGGCGTGCGAAACGTTTTTCTGTGCCTGTAATTGCTATTGGAGGGTCTGTATCATCTGATTATCCAGCTGTTTACGAGAAAGGAATAGATGCGGTATTTAGTATTACAACAAGACCGATGACACTAGAAGAAGCATATAGAGTAGCAGAAGAAAATATTGAAATGACAACGAAGAATATTGCAGCAGTATGGAAAATAGCGTCAGAAAAACACTTCTAAATGTAGGAGTGTTTTATTATTATTATTTGATAATAGTGATTGCGATTGTTTCATTAAGTTAACTTTATACATAGGATAGTCTTGAAATTTGATTTTCAACGTGAATATAAGTGAATAAATTGTATATCCATACAAAAAAATGTCGAGTTGAGTCAGACTATATAAAAGATTTAAAATATTTAGTGAAGGCATAAAAGGGGGATACTATCTATGAAAAAAGAAATTTCAGTTATTGGAGTTCCAATGGATTTAGGACAGATGCGTCGTGGAGTTGATATGGGACCGAGCGCGATCCGTTATGCAGGGGTAATTGAAAGAATTGAAGAAATTGGATATGACGTTAAGGATATGGGAGATATATGTATAGAGAGAGAAAAAGAGGTAGATGAAAATACAAAATTAAGAAACCTTACACAAGTTGCAACTGTATGTAATGAATTAGCAAGTAAGGTGGATCATATTATAGAAGAAGGTCGTTTTCCACTTGTATTAGGTGGTGACCATAGTATTGCTATCGGTACATTAGCTGGTGTAGCCAAACATTATAAAAACTTAGGTGTTATTTGGTATGATGCACACGGTGATTTAAATACAGAGGAAACTTCACCATCTGGAAATATTCACGGTATGTCACTTGCAGCAAGTTTAGGTTATGGACATTCTTCACTTGTAGATTTATACGGAGCATATCCAAAGGTGAAAAAAGAGAATGTTGTAATTATCGGTGCGCGTGCATTAGATGAAGGAGAAAAAGACTTCATTCGCAATGAAGGTATTAAAGTGTTCTCGATGCATGAAATTGATCGTATGGGGATGACGGCTGTTATGGAAGAAACAATCGCATATTTATCTCATACTGATGGTGTACACTTATCATTAGATTTAGATGGTCTTGATCCTCATGATGCACCAGGTGTTGGAACGCCTGTAATTGGTGGTCTATCTTATCGTGAAAGCCACTTGGCGATGGAAATGTTAGCGGAAGCTGATATTATCACATCTGCTGAATTTGTTGAGGTAAATACGATTTTAGATGAGAGAAATAGAACGGCAACAACAGCAGTTGCTTTAATGGGTTCTTTATTCGGTGAAAAACTAAAATAAATGTAAGAAAAGCAACTGAGAAGTTGCTTTTTTTATTTGAAAATAGGCGTATAATAATGATTTATATTATACTGTAAGATAAAAATGTTTGACATCTTACCAATTTGAGCTAAAGGGGGTTGTTTGTAATTGTCGTTTGTTTCATGTATGGTATAATTAACTAGTTGTTGGAAATACATACAGATAGAGCATAAAACAATATTTCAATATATGGATAGAATTGCTCGTAAGTAGGAGGAAGGGATAGCATGCCTTTTGAAGATACGACCATTTTGAAATATCTTAGTACGGCATTAGATATTGCCATTGTATGGTTTATTATATATAAGCTGATTCTCATAATCCGAGGGACGAAAGCTGTTCAACTTTTAAAAGGGATTACAGTTATCATTGTCGTTAAGATGATTAGTATTTTCCTTGAATTGCATACGTTATCTTGGCTAACTGAACAAGTATTAACATGGGGATTTTTAGCCGTTATTATTATCTTTCAGCCAGAATTGCGAAGAGCACTTGAGCAGCTAGGGCGCGGGAGTTTATTTTCGCGTGGTGGACCGCATGAGGATGATGAACCTGAAATGGTTGCAACAGCGATAGCAAAAGCAACCGAATATATGGGGAAACGTAGAATTGGTGCATTAATTACTTTGTCAAAAGAGACCGGTATGGGTGATTATGTGGAAACGGGTATTCCGCTGAATGCAAACGTATCATCGGAATTACTTATTAATATTTTCATTCCAAATACACCTCTTCATGACGGAGCGGTAATTATGCAAGGAAGTACAATTAAAGCAGCAGCATGCTATCTTCCATTATCAGAAAGTCCGTTTATTTCTAAAGAATTAGGAACTAGACATCGTGCTGCAATGGGAGTTAGTGAAGTTACTGATAGTATTACAGTAGTTGTGTCTGAAGAAACTGGTCAAATTTCTTTAACGAAAAATGGTAAGTTGCATCGTGATTTGAAGACAGAACAGCTGAAGGATATGTTATTAGCTGAATTTAGTGGGAACGAAAAAACGACTTCTTCGTCTTTATGGAATTGGAGGAGAAAGCGTCATGGATAAGTTAATGGAGAATCATTGGTTTTTAAAAGGGATCTCATTACTATTGGCGTGTATGCTTTTTATGTCAGCGACGTTAACTGAAAAAAATACGACATCAGGTATATTACCTTTTGCAAATGATACGAAAGAAACATTAACTAATTATGCGATTAACCTTAAGTATGATGAGGAGAAATATATTGTAAGTGGTATTCCAGCAGAGGGCGTTAAGGTGAAGTTAGAAGGCCCAAAAGCATCAGTTGCTACAGTAAAAGCAAAAAAACAATTTGACATACCAATTGATTTGCGAGATAGTCCAAAAGGAACTTATGAGATTTCTTTAAAAACGAACGGGCTTCCAGATGATGTGAAAGGAACAGTTCAGCCATCAACAATTAAAGTTACTCTTCATGAAAAGGCGAGAAAATATGTTCATGTAGATTTGAAATTATCAAATGAGGATCAGATGCCAGCGGGGGCTACTCTCGAAAAATCAAGCCTTAAACCGGATACTGTTGAGGTAGTTGGGACGAAAGAAGAAATTGAAAGCATTTCATCTGCCAAAGCGTATGTTGATTTAAAAGGTGTTAATAAAACTGTTACAAAAACGCCCGAAGTTACATTATACAATAAAGAAGGAAAACGTTTAAATGTAAGAACAAGTCCATCTAAGATTAGTGTAACGTTGAATGTGGCAACGCAAACTACAGCCAATAATACTGAAAAAACTGTTCCTGTAACGTATACGAAGAAGGGGAGTTTAGCAGAAGGGTTGGCAGTTACAAATATCAGTGTCGAGCCGAGAGAAGTAACGATAGCTGGTCCAAAAGATATTTTGGATAATATACAATCGCTAGAGGGGGTCGAAGTAGATTTTAGTCAATTGACAGAGTCTACAACATTCGATGCCTCTGTTTTATTACCCAAGGGTGTAACAAGTGCAAAACCGAATCAAGTGAAGGTTTCGGTGGGAGTACAAAAAACAAAACAAACGAAAACAAAAACGATTGATGGTATCCCAATCCAAAAAAATGGACTTTCTAAAGATGTTACGGCTCAGCTAATTTCGCCGCAAGATGAAAAGATAAGTGTTGATATTTCAGGAGAAGCAAGTATAGTAGATAAAATAACAGCTGCTCAAATAACAGCGGTAATTAATCTGCAAAATGTATCTTCAGGGACGAAAGATATTTCTATTCAAGTGAGTGGTCCTGGTAATATTTCAATAGAGCCAAAACAAAAAAGTGCTAAAGTTACTATTGTAAAGAAAGAAAAACCAGATAAAGAAGTACAGGGTAACGGTCAACAACCGGATTCAAACACCAATCAAGAAAATCAAAATGAGAAGCCAAAAAATCCTGAACCCGATCCAGAAAAGGAAACGGAACAGGAAAATAATCAAAACCAAAATCAAGATAAAGATAAAGAAACTAGTCAAGAACCAACAGTAGATAACCATAATCAAAAAGAGCAAGAAAAAGGAGCGAATCATAATGGGTAAATATTTTGGTACAGATGGAGTACGCGGAGTTGCAAATAAGGAGTTAACACCTGAATTAGCTTTCAAAATTGGGCGTTTTGGTGGTTATGTATTAACAAAAGATACAGATCGTCCAAAAGTAATTATCGGTCGTGATACACGTGTATCTGGCCATATGTTAGAAGGAGCTTTAGTAGCAGGTCTATTATCAACTGGAGCAGAAGTAATGCGCCTTGGCGTTATTTCTACACCGGGTGTTGCTTATTTAACAAAAGCACTAGACGCACAAGCGGGTGTTATGATTTCTGCATCTCATAATCCAGTACAAGATAACGGTATTAAATTCTTTGGTTCAGACGGCTTTAAATTAACAGATGAGCAAGAAGCTGAAATTGAAGCTTTATTAGACAAAGAAGTTGATGAACTACCACGTCCAACAGGTACTAACCTTGGACAAGTGAGCGATTACTTTGAAGGTGGACAAAAATATTTACAATACATTAAACAAACTGTTGAAGAAGACTTCTCTGGCCTACATATCGCTTTAGATTGTGCACATGGTGCCACATCTTCTTTAGCTCCATACTTATTTGCAGATTTAGAAGCTGATATTTCAACAATGGGGACTTCACCGAACGGTATGAATATTAACGAAGGTGTAGGATCTACACATCCAGAAGTATTGGCTGAATTAGTAAAAGAAAAAGGTGCTGACATCGGACTTGCTTTTGATGGCGATGGCGACCGTTTAATTGCTGTAGACGAAAAAGGAAACATCGTTGACGGTGATCAAATTATGTTTATTTGTGCGAAATACATGAAAGAAACTGGTCAATTAAAACATAATACAGTTGTTTCAACTGTTATGAGTAATTTAGGTTTCTACAAAGCACTTGAAGCAAACAATATTACAAGCGATAAAACAGCAGTTGGTGACCGCTACGTAATGGAAGAGATGAAACGCGGTGGTTACAACTTAGGTGGAGAACAATCAGGCCATATTATCTTACTTGATTACATTACAACTGGTGACGGAATGTTAAGTGCACTTCAACTTGTAAACATCATGAAAATGACGAAAAAACCATTATCTGAGCTTGCAGGAGAAATGACGAAATTCCCACAATTGCTAGTAAACGTTCGTGTAACAGATAAAAAATTAGCATTAGAAAATGAAAAAATTAAAGAAATTATTCGTGTTGTAGAGGAAGAAATGAACGGTGATGGCCGTATTCTTGTTCGTCCATCTGGAACAGAGCCACTTATTCGTGTAATGGCAGAAGCACCAACACAAGAAGTTTGTGATGCATTTGTACATCGCATTGTAGAAGTTGTGAAAGCTGAAGTTGGCGCTGAATAATTAGCTGAATTTATATGAAAAAGGAGCACAATAAGTGCTCCTTTTTCATATGTTTTATAGACGATGAAAAAAATTTCATTGACGGTTTATCCATGTTTGTTATAAGATGGTCTTGTTCTTTTTCTCAAAGGAAATATTGTAAATTATAAAAGCGCCAGAACTACAAATAGTGTAGTTGACGAGGTGGGGTTTATCGAGATTTCGGCGGATGACTCCCGGTTGTTCATCACAACCGCAAACTTTTACTTAAATCATTAAGGTGACTTAGTGGACAAAGGTGAAAGTGTGATGAGAGAAGAGGAACGGATGAAAACTAGCTGTATAAGTATATACGGACTTAAACCCAATCGAGAGGAAGGTGAAAGCCGTTACAAGCTTACAGGGCTAGCAATATGTAATCCGTTTTTTAGTATAAATAAAAATGGTATCGGACTATGTCGTTACATGTTCGCAGAGCAGTGTAAGCATTTGTAACGGCGACTAAACATGTGTGGAATCGTAGGATTTATTGGAGAGCAAGATGCAAAGGAAATTTTATTAAAAGGTTTAGAAAAGCTAGAATATCGTGGATATGATTCAGCAGGTATTGCAGTACAAGCAGAGAACGGTGTTGTTGTATACAAAGAAAAAGGCCGTATCGCAAAACTTCGTGAAATCGTAGATGAGAACGTAGCAGCAAGCGTAGGTATCGGACATACACGCTGGGCTACACACGGTGTTCCAAGTAAAGTAAACGCGCATCCGCATCAAAGTACATCAAAACGCTTTACACTAGTTCATAACGGTGTAATTGAAAACTATGAATTAGTGAAAAAGGAATATTTACAAGATGTAACGTTCGTAAGTGAAACAGATACAGAGATTATCGTACAGCTTATGGAACAACAAGTGAGCACAGGATTAAGTGTAGAAGAAGCGTTCCGTAATACGCTATCTCTTTTACATGGCTCTTATGCAATCGGATTACTTGATGCTGAAAATCCAAACATGATTTATGTTGCTAAAAACAAAAGCCCGCTATTAGTAGGTGTTGGTGACAACTTTAATGTTGTGGCAAGCGACGCTATGGCGATGTTACAAGTTACAGATCAATTTATTGAGTTAATGGATAAAGAAATCGTAATCGTAACGAAAGAAAGTATTACAATTAAAAACTTACAAGGTGAAACGATTGAACGTGCACCTTTTACAGCGGAATTAGACGCAAGTGATATTGAAAAGGGAACATATCCTCACTTCATGCTTAAAGAAATCGATGAGCAACCACTTGTAATCCGTAATATAATTCAAAAGTATCAAGATGAAAATGGCGAAATTGAATTAAATCAAGACATCCGCAATGCGATTTTAGATAGCGATCGTATTTACATCATTGCATGTGGAACGAGTTATCATGCAGGTCTTGTTGGAAAACAATTTATCGAGAAGTTTGCAAAAATGCCAGTTGAAGTACATGTAGCAAGTGAATTCTCTTACAACATGCCATTATTAACAGAAAGACCATTCTTCATTTACATTTCACAAAGTGGTGAAACAGCTGATAGCCGTGCAGTACTTGTACAAACAAATGAAATGGGTCATAAAGCATTAACAATTACAAACGTGCCTGGTTCTACTCTTTCTCGTGAAGCTGATTATACACTTCCATTATACGCTGGACCAGAAATTGCAGTTGCATCAACGAAAGCTTACACAGCACAGCTTGCAGTACTTTCAATTTTAGCAGCTGATATTGCTAAAGCAAAAGGTGAAGTTCTTGATTTCGATTTAACACACGAACTAGGACTTGTAGCAAATGCAATGATAGAACTTTGTGATCAAAAAGAAGAAATGGACGCATTAGCAAAACAATTTTTAGCAACAACGCGTAACTGTTTCTTCATCGGACGTAGCGTAGACTTCTACGTAGGATTAGAAGGTGCGTTAAAACTAAAAGAAATCTCTTACATCCAAGCAGAAGGATTCGCTGGAGGAGAGTTAAAACACGGTACAATCGCTTTAATCGAAAATGGTACACCAGTTATCGCACTTGCTACACAAGAGCACGTAAACCTTGGAATTCGTGGTAACGTGAAAGAAGTAGTAGCACGCGGTGCTAACCCATGTATCATCTCAATGAAAGGCTTAGAAATGGAAGGTGACAGCTTCGTATTACCAGCTGTCCATGAAGCACTAGCACCGCTAGTAGCAGTTATTCCATTACAACTTATCTCATACTACGCAGCACTTCACCGCGAGTGTGACGTTGATAAGCCACGTAACTTAGCTAAATCTGTTACTGTTGAGTAGGAGATTGGTAGGTTAATAAATATAGTTATAGCTTTAAAATAAATTTACAAATTTGCACCCCTTTAGATATTTTATCTAAAGGGGTGTTTTTGTGCCGAAAAAGAACATCTAGAATTGGTAAGTGGATAGAACCCTATAGATTAATGTTTTACTTTTATTTATCTGAATTTTCCGTTATCATTTTAAGTATCTGTGAAAAATCTCCTTTATTACGACAAAAAGAGACGAGAGATTTATGGACATTTCAAGGGGGGATATTGATGAAAGTGAATAAAAAAACATATCTAAGTATAGAAGAGATTATTTCATTACCAACCTTATCAAGTACAAACATAAGTGATGATGGTAAAAACGTAGCGTTTGTTAAGAAGACGGCTAACTGGAAAGACAATACATATAGGAATCATGTATGGATATATGGAAAAGAAAAGGGACAGAGTTGTTTATTGATAAATGGAGATATAGAAAGTACATGCCCATTATGGTCTCCAAATTCTAGGGATATAGCATATCTTAGCCCCGTTGGTAATGGGAAAAATCAGATCTTTGTTAAGTCACTAGATGGTTATGAAGGGGTTCAAATTACTGATGAGAAAGAAGGAGTCAGTACATTCAAATGGGGTCCTACTGGCAAGGGTCTTTATTATGTTACGCAGTCAAAAGAATGTGTGGAGATAAAGAAGCGTAGGGATCTATATGGAGAGTTTCAACATATAGGTAAGGAACACCAGAATAATTGTTTATATTACATTGAAATAGAAAAGGTGATACAAAGTGATACATATGAACACGAGAAAAGAGTTGTTTATCAATTAACTGATGGTAAGGATTTTCATATCCATGAATTTGATATTTCAAATGATGGGAAGAAGATTGTGTTTATGGCGACACCAAGCTCAAATATGGCGGATTATATAAATGGAGATTTATACATACTCCATACTAAAGCTGGAGAGCTACAAAAGCTGAATGTGGATAAGTTGTTGGGCGGTAGCGTCTGCTTTTCTCCTGAAGGCAGTAAAATATGTTACACAGCAAGTATAAGAGAGAAGGATTACTATAGAAACCATATACAAGACAGTACGTTAGAGGTATATGATATAAATACAGGAGAGGTAATTCAACCTGTAACAGATTTTGATAGTACTGTTATGCCATTACAGTGGACAGCTAAAGGAATTTTAATTAGATGGCAGGATAAAACGAATTATCGTATTGGATTACTAGCTGAAGATGGTACTGTAGAAGCATTAAGCGAAAAAGTAGATGGCTTTATAATGGATGCTTCTATAACAAAGGATGGAAAACATATATCCTATAATAAGGCTATAACAAATGAAACCTTTGAAATCTATTTAGACGATAAAAAAATAACGGATGAAAATAACTTTTTCAAAGGGAAACTTAAAAGTAACAGGGAAATCATCTCATGGAAAAGTAGTGATGGTCTTGAAATAGAAGGTGTTTTATCAACGCCAGTAGAGTGTGACGTAAATAAAAAATATCCTTTATTAGTAGTAATTCACGGCGGTCCGGCTTGGGCATCCTTTCCGATATTTTCAGACTGCTTCAATGAGAAATATCCGATTGAACAGTTTATCGAAAAAGGCTTTATCGTTTTAGAGCCAAACTACAGAGGAAGTTCTGGTTATGGTAATGAATTTTTAAAAGCAAACTATAGAAAACAGGGAATCGCTGACTATGATGATGTTATATCAGGGGTGGATAAACTAGTTGATCAAGGGATTGTAGATAATGATAAAGTAGGAGTTATGGGATGGAGTAACGGAGGATATATATCAGCTTTCTGTTCTACATTTAGTAGCAGGTTTAAAGCTATTTCAGTTGGAGGCGGAATCACGAACTGGAGTACTCATTATGTAAATACAGATATCCCTTATTTTATTAGAATGTATTTAGGAAATACCCCATGGAATGATCGAGAGATATATACGAAGACATCACCTATGACGTATATTAAATCAGCTTGTACGCCTACCTTAATTCAACATGGGGAAAAGGATGCAAGAATTCCAATTACAAATGCATATGATCTATATCAAGGATTAAAGGATATGGAAGTTGATACAGAATTAATTATATTTAAAGGAATGGCATATAGTCCTAATCAGCCGGGAATGAATGTAGCTATTATGAAGCAGAATTTGATGTGGTTTTCACACTATATTCTTGGAGAGAGTGTAGAGGGTTTTAGGACTTTATAATGGATGTTTGTAAAAGACATAAGGTTGAAACGCTCTTCATATTGAGATGATTTATTATAAAATATATACTTAAACTACTATCCGTACACATATCAGGGAGGATTAATATGACAGGAAATAAAAATGACTTACTAGTAGAAAAACGTGAAGAGTTATTGAAAGTATTGAAAGCTCGTTTTGAGAAAAACATGAACCGCCATGAAGGTCTTGAATGGGCTAAAGTTGAAGCGAAGCTGACTACTAATAATGAAAAATTGTGGTCACTTAATGAAATGGAAGTAACTGGCGGTGAGCCGGATGTTGTTGGTTATGATGAAGAAAAGGACGAGTATACTTTCTATGATTGTTCAAAGGAGAGTCCTAAAGGCCGCAGGAGTCTTTGTTATGATCTTGAAGCGTTAGAATCAAGAAAAAAACATAAACCAGAAAATAACGTTATTGATGTTGCAAATGCTATGGGCATTGAACTATTAACTGAAGAACAATATCGGGAATTGCAAAAACTTGGGGATTTCGACATGAAATCATCAAGCTGGGTACAAACACCTTCAGATATTCGAGAACTCGGTGGTGCTCTATTTTGCGATTATCGCTTCGGACATGTTTTCGTGTACCACAATGGAGCAGACTCTTACTATGCTGCCAGAGGTTTTCGTGGCTCGTTAAAAGTTTAAATTAGGATAAATAAGAAAAAGAGTCTATACTCAGGCTCTTTTTCTTATTTATATTTTAAAAGTAAACTGTTACTACGCAGTTTTACTTAATTTATATGTTCCGTGGTTGTTTTTATGGAAAAGTTTAGGGAAAATATAGCCATCTAATCCAATACGTCCAGCGTTCTGCCCTGCAACTAAAATGAATATAGTCAAAATAAGCAGGTTTGGGTTTACACTAACAGTTCCACTTAATAAAAATGAAAGATTCATTATGATTCCGAAAAATGCAGCTGTTTTTGTTAATCCGCCTAAAATTAAACCTAGACCTACTAAAATTTCTCCCCATTGAACTAAAAAGCTAAATAGGTCTGCGTTTGGAAGGACAAAATGTTGAAGAAAATCTGCCCACCAACTTTGTACTGCAGGGTGGTCACCTGATGCTTGAGCAATAGTACCCTTTAGAAAACCACTTGCGTCAAAAGATTGTCCGAAGACTTTGCCTATCCCAGCAGCGAGCCATGTATATCCTATGTAAAGACGTAAAAGTAATAATATGAAAGTAGCACGTTTATCAGTTCTTAAAAAATTGATAATCATTGAAATCCCTCCAATATTGTATTTACAAGTTTATTATATATTCAATGTGAAAAGATTCACAATGAAGAGAATGTGAACAAGGATAGGTTGTGAGTAATTGTTTTATTTTTTGTAACATTTTATCTGTTTTGGTAAACTAAGAATAGAGATATATGTAAAGGGGACAAAGACTTAATATGTGGATGAACTTGTAATGATTAGAAATTAGATAGATGAATTTTTCTCTCATAAGTGAGGGTTTATTTAGCTATCTGTAAATCATCCAAGGACTGCATATTTGGCTTGTACATCCCTTTTGTAAGGATAGATGCCTATTTTATGTATCTGTCTTTTTTTGTGGGAAATTTTATATCTCTTATATAAAGTATGCGCCCTTTAAACTTGGAGGAGTATATGATGAATCAATTAAAAAATAAAGTAGCAGTTGTTACAGGGGTAAGTCGTCTAGATGGTATTGGGGCAGCGATTTGTAAAGAATTAGCTGAAGCAGGATACAATATGTTTTTTACGTATTGGACAGCTTACGATAAAGAGATGCCTTGGGGCGTCGATAAAAATGAACAAATACAATTAAAAGAAGAGCTATTGCAAAACGGTGTTAGAGTATCGAGCATGGAGTTAGATTTAACTCGGAATGATGCACCGAAAGAGCTTATAAATAAAGTTACTGAACAATTAGGGTACCCTTATATATTAATTAATAATGCAGCATATTCTACGAATAATGATTTCTCTACGTTGACTGCTGAAGAACTAGATAAGCATTACATGGTAAATATCCGTGCGACTACATTGTTAAGTAGTCAATTTGCCCGGAGATTTGATAAGAAATCTGGTGGTAGAATTGTTAATATTACTTCGGGGCAATTTCAAGGTCCTATGGCAGGAGAACTAGCTTATGCGACAACGAAGGGAGCTATTGATGCTCTTACTAGTACATTGTCAGCAGAGGTAGCTCATTTAGGAATAACAGTGAATGCAATTAATCCAGGACCAACCGATACAGGATGGATGACTGAAGAGATAACACAAGGGTTAAAGCCGATGTTTCCTTTTGGCAGAATTGGTGAGCCAAAGGATGCAGCTAGACTCATTAAATTTTTAGTAAGTGAAGAAGCTGAGTGGATTACTGGGCAAGTTATTCATTCAGAAGGTGGATTTAAAAGATAAAAAAAGAAGGCATCTCACCCTGGTGAGATGCCTTCTTTTTTTAATCTTTCTTCAATCTTCGTGCAACACCATTCCCTAAAGACTGTAATCCTTGAACGAGGATAATTAAAATAAAGACTGTTGCATACATTACTTCAGGTTCATAGCGTAAATGTCCGAAGCGGTATGCCAAGTCCCCTAGCCCTCCAGCACCTACGAGTCCAGCCATTGCTGTTGCGCCAATTAAGCCAATTGTTGCAATTGTTAATCCAAGTACAAGGGAGGGACGAGCTTCTTTCACCATGACGTGCCAAATGATTTTAATAGTAGAGATACCCATTGCTTGATAGGCCTCAATAACACCGCGATCTACTTCTAGTAAGGCTGTCTCCATTAAACGTGCGATATAAGGAGCTGTGAAGACGACAAGCGGTACGATCACACCTTGCACGCCAATGGATGTTCCCATTAGAAACTTTGTAAAAGGTAAGATGAAGAATAATAGAATGATAAATGGAAGAGAGCGAATTATATTAATAATTGTATTAAGAATAGGATAAATGATTTTATTTTCGTGCTGTCCACCAGGTCTTGTTAAAACAAGTGTTACACTAAGTGGCAGTGCAATAAGGATCGAGATGAGTAATGAAATAGATGTCATTTGAAAGGTTTGGATTGTGGCTTCCCATATGACTTTACTCCATTCATCCAAAAAGGACTTGTTTTCCATAGTCTGTTTTCCCTCCCTCTACGATGATACCTTTCTCTTGTAAGAATGCTAAAGCACGGTTTACTTCATTTTTTTCACCTTGCATATGAACGACAAGTTTCCCATATGCCTCATGTTTTAACTGTGTAATATTACCAGATAAAATATTTGGATATACTTGGAAACGTTTTGTGGCGACAGCTAGTGCTGGTTCCCCTGAAGAACTTCCTATAAAAGAAAGTGTTACAATTTCTCCAGTACTTTGTAGTTCTTTCTGTACCTCTTCTGGAATTTTCGCTGCAAATGCGCTATTTACAAATTTCTTCGTTGTTACATGTTGTGGGTTTGTGAAAATATCTTTCACAGTCCCGCTTTCGACTACAGATCCATGTTCCATAACGGCAACGCGGTCGCATATACGTTGGATGACATTCATTTCATGTGTAATGAGTAAAATCGTAATTCCAATTTCTTCGTTAATCTTTAATAACAAATCAAGAATAGAATCAGTTGTTTCTGGATCTAAAGCGCTCGTTGCTTCGTCACTTAATAACACTTCAGGCTCATGTGATAGTGCACGTGCAATTGCAACGCGCTGTTTTTGACCGCCAGAAAGTTCGCTTGGATAAGCATCTTTACGGTTAAAAAGATCCACGATGCGTAAATATTTTTCTACTCTTTTTTCAATTTCCGCTTTTGGAATGCCAGCAAGCCGTAACGGTAATGCAATATTTTCATAGACGGTAACAGTTTTAAGTAAATTGAATCCTTGAAAGATCATTCCGATTTTTTGTCTCGCTTTTGCTAGTTCTTTTGTTGATAATGTTGTTAGGTCTTGTTCGTTTACAATGATATTTCCTGTCGTTGGTTTTTCTAATAGATTTACACATCGAATCAATGTGCTTTTACCAGCGCCACTATACCCAATGATTCCAAATACATCGCCTTTTTCTACTTTAAGGGAAGTAGACTTAAGAGCCTCAACATTCCCTTTTTTTGTTGTAAATACTTTGGATATGTTTTTTAATTCAATCATTATCGTCAGCTCCTACCAAGATGGTAAAACTGAACCATCAAATTTTTTCTCGATAAACTCTTTTACTTCTTTAGATTGATAAGCTTTCTTTAATTTGTTTACAACGGCATCATCTTTATTTTCAGTACGAACAACGACCCAGTTCACATATGGTGAATCTTTTCCTTCGCGGAAAATAGAATCTTTCGCTGGACTTAATTTTGCACCTAATGCAAAGTTTGTGTTAATTGCAGCTGCTTTCACTTCACTTAGTTGCGTTGGTAATTGAGAAGCTTCTAATTCAACAATCTTTAAATTTTTCGGGTTTTCAATTACATCTTTCGCAGTCGCTTTTTCTGTAGCCTTCGGATCAACTTTTAAAACCCCTGCTTTTTCAAATAATTTTAAAGCTCGCAGTTCATTCGTTGGGTCATTTGGTACAGCAATTGCATCGCCCTCTTTTAAGTCTTTTACATCTTTTATGTTTTTAGAATATATGCCCATAGGGAATGTTACTGTTGAAAATACTTCAGCTAATTTCATATTGCGTTCAGCTTTAAATACATCTAAATACGATTTTGTTTGGTAGCTATTTACATCAAGGCTTTTTTCATCTAAAGATACGTTCGGCGCTACATAATCATTAAATACTTTTATATCAATTTCGAGACCATCTTTTGCTGCAACTTCTTTTACCTTTTCAAAAATTTGTTCATGTGGTCCACCTGTTACACCGACAGTAATCTTTTTCTCGTCTAATGCTTTTACCTCTTTATCTGAACTCACGCTACAGGCGCCTAATAATAATACTGCTCCGCTTACAATGCTTAATAATACCTTTTTCATCTATAAATCCCCCTTCATATACGTTCCAAAATAAAAAGCACCTCCCAAAAATAAGAGAGGTGCCGAATAGACGAAATAGATTCCTCTCTTATCTTCCAAAACGAAAACTCGTTTTGCAGGAATTAGCACCTTAGCTTATATGTTATAAGCTCGGTTGCCGGGCATCATCGGGCCAGTCCCTCCGCCACTCTTGATAAGAGTATGTGTATGTAGTTTTGAATATGGTACTAATAGTAAATCGTACAAAAAGAATTGTCAATGATATTTTCAGAATATATTTTATTTTAAGGTAATCGAAACATTTCCTTTCTTATGGCCCATTTCTACATACGTATGGGCTTCTACAACTTCTTCTAATCGGTAAGTTCTATCAATAACAGGCTTTAGCTTTTCTGTTTCAGCTAGTTGTTTTAGTAGGTTCATATCTTCTTTACTGACTTTTGCCATCATTCCGTTCACAGATACATATTTTCCATTAGGCATTAATGCATCTGTACAAAGAGACTTATTATATTTTCCAACTGCATCAAATATAATATCATAGTGCTCGCCCCGCTTAGTAAAATCTTCTTTCATATAATCAATTACGTTGTCTGCCCCTAAGGCTGTAACTAAATCGAAATTCGAACTACTACAAATAGCTGTGACAGTCGCCCCGAAGTATTTAGCAAGTTGTACGGCAGCTGTCCCTACTGAACCAGAGGCGCCGTATATAAGTACTCGTTGCCCTTTTTTTATCTGTCCTTTTCTAAGGAAGTGCAATGCTGAAGTTCCGCCAAAAGGAATAACGGCAGCTTCTTCATATGTCACATTGGTAGGTTTTAATGCTATTAATCCACTTTCATGCACGCATGTGTATTCGGCATAACCACCAAGGTTTAGTTCTGTTAATGCAAAAACTGGATCTCCTTTTTTAAATTGTGTTACATCTGTTCCAATGTCTTCGATTTCACCGGATAACTCTACGCCAAGTATAGGTTTCCTCGGTTTTCTGAAACCTAATATGATCCGCATAGGAATCCAAAATAAGAGGGGGCTATTAAAGCCACGTATTCTACAATCTCCAGTCGATACACTTGTTGCGTGAATTTTAACTAATACTTCATTTTTTTTAGGTTTAGGCTTTTCTACATTTTGAATCTGGAGAACATTAGGTGGTCCATACTTTGTGCAAATAATTGCTTTCATAATGACCTCCTGAAATGAGTTGTTATTATTTACATCATATTTAAACTTTTTCTCAAACATGTTGCTATATAGGAAAAAAATTAAAGAAGAATATTACGAATTATATAGATTTCATAGGAAAAGAGATGATATTATTTTTGGGAAGGAGGGGACGTTATGAAAAAACTTATTTTAATTTCAAGTTTAGTACTTGCAGTTGGTCTAGGAGTAGGGTGTAGTAATGAGGAAACAAAAAAGACTGATGAACCGAAAAAAGAAGCTGTGCAGAAAGAAAAGGAATTAACAGCGAAGGATGTTTTCAATAAAGCGAATGAAGCTTTTAAAAACGAAGAAAATGTAACGATGACATATGATGTGGGAATAAAGGCTGAAGGAACAGAGATGAATGTAATGAAGGCTAAAATGCAACTAGAGCCGAAGAAAAAAAACTCTCGTTCTGAAATGAATGTTTCTGGTACAGAGGTTATTGTTTATGATGTGGGTGGAAAAATTGCTGGTCAGGTGAAAAATCCTAATTCGGGTGAAGTTATGTCTGTACCAGAGGAACAATTAAATGCTAACGGAATGAATGCGACTCAAGGAATGGTAGATAATTTAGAGATTCCATCGGAAATTTTAAATAAAGTGAAGATGGAGAAAAGTGGAGATAATTATAAGCTGAAGTTTGCATTAAAAGGGAAAGAGACAGAGAGTATGCTAGCTAGTATGGATGAAAAGCAGAAACAAATGCTACAAGGCCAAAATGCAAAGATAGAAGAAATAGATGGGGAATATATTATTACAAAAGATTTTAAATATGAATCAGCAAAGATAGATATGGTTATGAGTAGCAATGGTGAAGATAAAGCGCACATTATTACGGATGCAAAGTTTACATCGTATGATAAATTTGATCCAATACAATTGCCAGCAGCAAAGTAATCACTGTCAAGAGAGGTACCTGAAAGAACGGGTATCTCTTTTTGTTGCTAATAAGGAGAGTGTCCTTTGAAAAAAAGAAAGATAGCAGTGGTCATTGCGGCATATACGGTTTTGCTTGCAACGTCTGTACATACGTATAAAAAACAAATTGATCATCCTATTATGAGTGATGTAGGTAAATTGCTTCCGACAAAAATAAAACGAGTTGAAAGTGCTACGGAAGAGCACTCGTTAATAAAATTAGTGCGAGATGCAAAAGTTTCAGGAGAGAAAATTTCCATTGCAGGTATGCAACATAGCCAAGGAGGACAGACATATTATCCGAATGGTACGATGCTCGATATGAAAGGATATAATAAAATATTAGAATTTGATCCAGAGAAGAAGCGGATTACAGTTCAAAGTGGTGTCACGTGGAATGATATTCAGAAGAAAATAAATCCATATGGCCTTGCGGTACAGGTCATGCAGTCTCAAAATATTTTTACTGTTGGTGGTTCATTAAGTGTAAATGTACACGGGCGTGATATTCGTCATGAGGCACTGATTGATACAATAGAGTCATTTAGATTGTTAATGGCAGATGGCACGGTACGTAATGTAAGTAGAGAAGAAAATGCAGCGTTATTTCCATATGTCATTGGTGGTTACGGTTTATTTGGAGTTATTTTAGATGTGACGCTGAAGTTAACAGATGATGAATTATATGAAATGCACACGAGAATGATAGATTATAAAGAATACGCATCTTATTTCAAAGAGAAAGTGAAAAGAGATGAGAATGTTCGTATGCACTTAGCACGTATTTCTGTTGCTCCAAATTCATTTTTAAAAGAGATGTATGTGACAGATTATACTTTGGCACAAAATCAAAATATGAGAGAAGAGTACAGTGAATTAAAGGAAGAAAATATTATAGCTGCACCGAAATTTTTACTTGGGTTATCACGTTATAGTGATTGGGGAAAGAATACATTTTGGAATATACAAAGAGGTTATTTTGAACGTACAGATGGAAAGTATGAGACGCGTAATAATGTTATGAGATCAGATAGTGCTTTTATGGAATATGAAAATCCAAATAGGACCGAAGTGTTACAAGAATACTTTGTGCCTATAGATGCTTTCACGGAGTATATAGATGATTTACGTAACGTATTAAATGAAGAAGAGTTTAATTTGCTCAACATTACGATTCGTTACGTGGAAAAGAATGAAAATGCAGTTTTGTCCTATGCGAAAGATGATATGTTTGCGCTGGTTCTTTTAATTAACCAGGGACGCTCAGATAGTGAGATAAAGAAAACAGAGGATGTCATTCGGAAGATGATTGATGTTACTTTAAAGCATAACGGTAGTTACTATTTGCCGTATTATTCTTATCCAACGAAAGAGCAGTTAAAGAAGGCATATCCTCGTATTGAAGAATTTCTCAAGAAAAAGAAGGAAGTAGATTCAGAAGAGAGATTTGTGAATTTATTTTATAGGGAGTATACGAAATGACATATAGAAGATTTGTAGCTTCGCAAAGTATCATCATGATGGCAGGAAGTATGGTATTTCCTTTTTATATATTATTGCTTCGAAACGTTGGAAATAGCTTCTCGCAATTTGGCTGGGCGTATGGCTTATTTGCTTTAACATCAGCACTTGTATATCCACTAGTGGGAAAGGTATCTGATCAAGTAGGTGATAAAAAATTATTAATAATATACGCTTGGTCCATGGCAATCTTAATGCTTTGTTTTCCGATTGCCACGGAAGTATGGCATGTGTATCTTCTTCAAATTGTAATGGGAGTTTTAGGTGCTGTGCAGCGTAATACTGAGAAGACTTCGTTAGCACGAAAGGTTGCGCAGGAAAAGGCTGGTTATGAGATTGGAAAATACCATGTGTGGACATCCATTGGCGGAGCAGTAGCGGTTATTGCCACGGGATATTTAGTAGATTTCTTTACGATTGGTACAATTTTTTATATTGCATCTATTCTATATGTAGTAAGCGGGATTGTATTAAGTAGTAAAAAAATATAACTATTCCTATTTTCACCTTAATACCCTTTATTTGTTATACTAAAAGGGAATACAAAAGAAAAGGGGACAGTGCCTTTGATGAAATTTGTAGTTTTAGCTATTCTTACTTTGTTTTTGATTCCATGGACAAGAAGTAGTAGTAAGCTTCGAGCAGTGGATAAGAAGGGAGATAAGAAGGTTGTAAAGGGTAAGAAATCATCTATTTTAGTTATTCCTGTTTTATTTTGGATAGGTATTGCAATCTATGAATACTTTTGGCTAATTGATGATCGAGTAGATTCGATTCTTACTCATTATTCTGTTGCAGTAGCAATTTTAATTGGGCTTGTTTTATTTTCACAAGATCAAATAGGTAAATTAGAAGGTACGTTAAAAGGACTTCTAATGTTTATTTTACTCGCAAGTTACGGTTACTTTGGTTATTTGCACGATATAGTAATCTCGCAAAAGAAATATGATTCTGTTGTTAAGGTAGAGAAAGATATTTCAGAGCCATTTACTGAAAATGACCAGCCGTTTACAGTGCCGCCAAAGACAGCGGAGAATAAGATGAAAAAAGTATTTGGTGATATTCCGAAAGTAGCTTATTTTGAGCTAGGAGAATTAACGCCACAAATGGTAAACGGCGAAGCTTTATATGTAGCGCCGATTGAAGTTTCAGGATTTTTTAAAGCGCGTAAAGCTGAGACAATTCCAGGGTATGTAACGATGTCAGGTACAAATCCTGATGCGGAAGCGAAACTGCACCTCGGTTATAAAATGAAATATGTGCCAAGCATGTTTTTTGGTAATAATTTAGAGCGTGTGGTAAGGCAAGCAGAACCAGATTTAATCTTTAAAGGAAAACCTAAATTTGAGGTTGATGATAAAGGGAAACCATATTATACAATGACGTATGGTGAATTTATTTCAGGAAGATCTGGATTTGAGGTAGAGGGTGTTGTCGTAGTAGACGCACAAACAGGTGAAGTGAAAAGGTATGATAAAGGAAAGGCACCTAAATTTGTTGATGGTGTATTAAATCATGAGACTGCATCTACGTTAAATACGTACTTTGGTAAATATATTCACGGATTTTGGAATACGAAATTCTCGCAAACTGATATGAAGATTCCGACTGAGTGGGGAACGAAAGAAGGCGTGACCCCGATCTTTGGTAAAGATGGAACACTATATTATTTTACAGACTTTACTTCTCCAAAAGAAGGAGTAGATTCAGCCCTAGGCTATTCATTAGTAGATGCACGCACAGGCAAGCTATATTACTATAATGGAAAAGAAGTGAAGGGGATTATGGATGGTTCAGCAGCTACAGAAGTAGTGGATAATTCCTTTAAGAGAGAGAAATGGCATGGGACAATGCCTGTCATTTATAACGTATACGGTAAACCAGCTTGGATTATTCCGGTTGTTGATGATGGAGGCCTAGTACGTGCACATACAGTTGTATATGCTGCTAATGCAAAAATATTTGCGACAGGTTCTTCGCAGAAAGAAGCGCTTGAGAATTATAAAAACGTAATGAGTGGTAATGGTGATACCTTTAGACCAACCTCAACAGGAAAAGAAGCGCAAAAAGAAGGTATTGTACAACGTGTATATAAAGAGAAATCAGGTGAAAATACAATCGTGTACGTACTTTTAGAGAATGAACAAAAGGTATTTATGATACCGGTGAAGAAATTCCCGTATGCTATGTTTACAGAAGTAGGAGACCCAATTCAAATTACATATTTAGATACAGGAGAGACGATGGCCTCAGTATCTAAATTTACGAATAGCAATGTGAAAAAGTAAAGCGATAGAATTTCTATCGCTTTTTTTACATTATGAAAGAGGAAAATGCGCTGTACTTGACGTATGTTTATGATGTAACTATAATTGTTACGATTCAGTGTGTATAGGAAAGGGTGAATTGAAAAAGTGAATGAAGTTAATCACGAAATATATAAACCTGTAAAGGCAAACAGGTTATGGATGATTCTTGTATTAGGAACACTTACGGCGATTGGGCCATTATCTATTGATATGTATTTGCCTTCATTACCGAAGTTAACGGATGACTTGCAAACAGGTGCATCCCTAGCGCAGCTTACATTAACAGCTTGTCTGCTTGGGCTGTCAGTAGGACAATTATTTGTTGGCTCAATTAGTGATATTTACGGAAGACGCAAACCACTTATTATTGCTCTTATTATTTATGTTGCTTCTTCTTTACTTTGTGCTGTTGCGCCATCTATTTGGACATTAGTGTTATTGCGCTTCCTACAAGGAGCTTCAGGATCAGCCGGGATTGTTATATCACGTGCGATGGTACGTGATATGTACTCAGGTTCTGAAATGACGAAGTTTTTCTCACTGCTTATGTTAGTAAACGGAGCAGCACCTATTTTGGCACCGATTATTGGGGGGCAATTATTACAGTTTACAACGTGGCGCGGTGTTTTCATCGTTCTTGGAGCAATTAGCGTATTCATGTTAATCTCAGCTACTTTTGTATTGCGTGAAACATTACCTCCTGAAGAAAGAGAAACGGGTGGTTTGTCAGGGACTTTGGCGACGTACGGAAAATTGTTAAAGGACCGTCTGTTTATGGGATATGCATTGTCACAAGGATTAGTAACAGCGGCAATGTTTGCATACATTTCGGGCTCACCATTTGTGTTGCAGAACATATACGGAGCATCACCACAGCAATTTAGTTTATTCTTTGCGATTAACGGCATCGGTATTATTATTGCTAGTCAGGTAACGGGTCGTTTAGCGGGGAAAGTGAATGAGAAGACATTATTTGTTGCTGGTATTATTATCGCAGCTGTTGGTGGCCTATCTTTACTACTGACAATCGTACTAGGAATAGGTTTAATCGGTGTTTTATGTTCGTTATTCCTTGTTGTATCAAGTGTCGGGGTTGTATCAACAACTGGGTTCTCATTAGCGATGAGAAATCAGAAGCAAGCTGCAGGAACAGCGTCAGCTTTATTAGGCTTATTACAGTTCATTTCAGGAGCGCTTGTCGCTCCGCTAGTAGGTATTGGTGGGAGTAATACAGCGTTACCGATGGGTGTTGTTATTGCGCTTTGTGAAGTAGGGGCAGTATTATGTTATCTATTTATGGCCAGAAGAAGTGAGAAGCAGTTTGAACTGCAACAAAGACAAAATTTAGAGGCTTAACAAAAAAGAACTGATTCAAAGGGAATGTTTGAATCAGTTCTTTTTTTCATTTCTTTGAAATACCTCATACATATTATTCATGATCGTATCATATAAAACAGCAAGTTTATCCCACACCCAGCGATTACTATCGACTTCTTTTTCCCCACAGTCGATAATATCGGTATGGTCAGTAATTTTATACGCTTTTTTAACGATAATAGGAGCAATCTTCGGTATACGTGGGATTTCCTTTAAGGTATCTGCAAAGTTTCCAATGTAGACATGACCGATGATTTCGATTGTTAATGATTTATCCGATATATTTAGCACGGTATGAAATTGATTTGTATGTTGTTGTTTTAAATATTGAGCTAACTTAAATGGAGCATGCTTCTTCTTTAATACGCGGCGAAGGCTCTCTGTATTTTCGATATGAAGTGATTTTTCGCGAATAAGGACACGAATATCTTCTCCCATAAAAGGCATTGTGTTGTACATAGATGATTCTCCTTAAAACCTTACATATGTTTGCGTTATGCATATGTAAGTCTAGCATGGTTTGTTCTTTATGTGTGCTTACAGTTTTGTAAGGTGATGTAGTAAAGCATTGCAAAAGTTATTTGTATAAAGTGACGATACTGTGACAAACATGTTGGTATATATATTACGATGTCGTCTTAAGTGTAAAAAGTAGGGCGTTCTCGGTATAATAACAAGTGGAGATAAAAGAAACTATAATGAGTAATAGCTGTAGATAAAAGGAGAAGAAGAGATGAAGAAGGTTTTGGGTATTGCTGTAATGGGAAGTATGATCCTTCTAGCAGGATGTAATGGAAATAAAGATACGAAAGAACCGAAAGAAAAGGTAGAGCAATCTACTGAACAAACAGAAGAGATGAAAGAATACCTTGCAGTACATGAAAAATACGATATAAAAATGAATAAAGAAATTAATAAAGCACTGCAGTTATTTGAAGTGGCAAAAGAAAAGGGCGGTAAGGAAATAACGAATGCAACATATAAAGAAGACGTGCAAAAGGTAACAACGAGCATGTTAGAAGATATTGATCATATACGTAAAGAAATTCGTGTTCCGAAGTCGAAAGAGCAAGAACATGAGGTATATGTTGGTTTCTTGAATGAATCAGAACAAGCGATGAAAAAATTACAGAAGTTAGCTAAAGAAGAAGATTCATCGTTGATTCGTGATATAGAAATTAACTTTGCAACAGCATCGACATACTATAAACGTTTTCAAGCAGAAACGAAAAAATAACCTTGCCTGTGCAAGGTTATTTTTTCTTCTTGCCATCTCCGTCTTCATCCTCAGATACTAATATTTTCTGTTCTTCGTGAAATTCGGAAATAGTTTGCCCGGTAATATTATCGAAAGGAGTATAAAAAGAAGTAATACGTTTCTTTTTAATAAAGAGTTTATAGGAGCCGATGATGACAAGTATAACGATTGTTAAGGGTAATCCTATAGTAGCAAGAAGTAAGGGGTCCATCTTATAACTCCTTTAACATCATTTCTTTTTATGATAAGCCGAAAACTGTAATTTCGATAAATGAATTAAAAACTGATTTTTCTAAATTTATCCAATTCGATTGACTTTTCAATTTTTCAGAATTATAATTCGAAATATACAATTTGAACCAAATAATAATATAGCAATTTACTTATCCAGAGAGGTAGAGGGACTGGCCCTATGACACCTCAGCAGCGGGTTCTGTAATAGGAACACCGTGCTAATTCCAGCAAGCAAGTCTTGAAAGATAAGTGATGGGCCTTTGTTTGTTAAGCCTTGATCTTATTTTTTAAGATCAAGGCTTTTTGTATTCTAAAAAGAGAAAAGGGAGTAATGGAAAAAGTACATTCATAAAACAAAGTAAATTCATGTGTTTAGGGGGTTATTGAAGTGTATGTAATTAAAAAATTATCGGTTATGGTGTTCACACTATGGGTTATTACGACAGTGACATTTCTAATTATGCATATTATTCCGGGAGATCCATTTTCATCAGATGCAAAAATCTTTCCTGAAGAAGTGATCCAAAACATGAGAGCGAAGTATCACCTTGATGAACCGTTATGGAATCAATATGTTGCTTATTTAGACGGTGTAGTTCATTTTGATTTTGGTGAATCGGTTCAATCAACCGGGCAAGGTGTATCAGAAATTATAACAACTGGCTTTGGTCCATCAGCAATTATTGGTCTACAAGCACTTGTTATTTCATTGTTAGTAGGAATTGCGGCAGGGACATTTGCTGCTCTATATCATGGGAGAGTAATTGACTATAGTGTGAGTTTGCTCGCAATTTTAGGTATTTCTATTCCAAGTTTTATTTTAGCGCCACTATTTATACAAGTATTCGCTATCCAATTTGAGTTTTTACCAGTAGCCTCTTGGGGAACATTCGAACAGACGGTATTGCCATCCTTTGCATTAGCGTTAGGGCCAATCGCAGTTATTACAAGGTTTGTTCGTTCTAATATGATCGAAGTACTGCAGAGTGATTATATTAAGCTAGCAAGAGCAAAAGGTATACCAATTAAGAAGATTATTATAAGACACGCTCTTCGAAATGCGATTGTTCCAGTACTTACATTTGTTGGACCGTTAATGGCTGGACTCTTAACAGGGACTTTCGTTATTGAAAAAATCTTTTCAATTCCTGGCCTAGGAAAATATTTTGTAGATAGTATTTTTAACCGAGACTATCCGGTGATTATGGGAACAACGATTTTCTATAGTGCATTATTAATTGCTTGTATTTTCATTACAGATATTATTCATCGCATTGTTGATCCGCGTATTCGTTCTATTACATAAGGAGGGGGGATATTTAAATGGGAGCTTATGAGATTAATGAACAGTTATTAACGAAAGAAGAGAAAAAAGAATTAACGATAAATAAAAATCAGCAAACAATTAGCAGAAAGAAAGAAGTGTTTCGTAAGTTTATATCGAATCCAATCGCAGTTTTAGGAACAGTGACGTTATTGCTAATTATTGTTTTCTCGCTTATTGGCGAAAGTTTAACTTCATTTACTGCGAGTGAACAAGTAAAAGAGGCAACAAATTTACCGCCGAGTAGTGAACATTGGTTTGGAACAGATGATCTAGGGAGAGATATTTGGGCACGTACTTGGGCTGGTGGGAAGATTTCACTAACAGTTGGATTAGTAGCAGCTGCCCTCGATATAGGGCTTGGTGTACTGATTGGTGGATTTAGTGGATATGTGAGAGGGCGTAATCGTCTTGGAACGTTAATAGATGAATGGATTATACGAGGGATTGAAGTGTTATATGGTATCCCATATTTATTAATTGTTATTTTACTATTGATCGTGATGAAACCAGGACTTTTTACAATTATAATCGCTCTTGCGTTAACAGGATGGATTGGCATGGCACGTCTCGTTAGAGCGCAGGTCTTGTCTTTAAAACAAAGAGAATTTGTTATTGCAGCAGAGCGATTAGGTACATCACATATGAAAATTATATATGGGCATTTAATTCCGAATTTAACAGGGATTATTATCGTGAATTTATCATTTACAATTCCAGCAGCTATTTTTTCAGAATCATTTTTAAGCTTTATAGGACTTGGAGTACAATCACCAGCGGCAAGTTGGGGGACGATGACGAATGATGCACTCGGGACATTATTGAGCGGAGAATGGTGGCAGCTATTTTTCCCGGCAATCATGATTGCACTCATTATGTTCGCATTTAATGCAATTGGTGATGGTTTGCAAGATGCGATTGATCCAAAAATCGTCAAACGGAATCGAAAGGAGAAAAAACATGGCACAGCTCTTATCTTTAGAAAACGTAACATTGACCGTTGAAAAAGAGAATAGTAAGCAAGCAATTGTGAAGCATGTTTCCTTTTCTATTAATGAAGGTGAAATCGTTGCACTTGTAGGAGAAAGTGGTTCAGGAAAAAGTGTTACAGCACAATCTATTGTCGGATTAAATCAAGAATCTATTCATATCGATGATGGGAATATAGCTTTCCAAGCAAATGAATTAACGAATTTACAAGAGTCAGAATGGAATCAAATTCGCGGAAAAGATATTTCCTTTATATTTCAAGATCCGCTTTCATCTTTAAACCCAACGATGAAGGTAGGCAAACAAATTACAGAAGTAGTTTTGCAACATGGGAAAAAATCGAAAAGAGAAGCAAAGGAAATTGCGATTAACTTGTTAACGGGTTTAGGGATACATGAAGCAGAGAAACGCTTTGAACAGTACCCACATCAATTAAGCGGAGGTATGAGGCAGCGTATTTGTTTAGCAATTGCGTTTGCTTGTCACCCAAAGCTTGTAATTGCAGACGAGCCGACAACAGCGTTAGATGTAACGATTCAGAAACAAATTATGGGGCTATTAAAAGAAAGAAAAGAAAAACAAAATACGAGTATTTTATTAATTACACATGATTTGGCACTTGTACGTGAAGTAGCTGATCGAGTAGTTGTTATGTACGGGGGACGTGTTGTTGAAAAAGGAACGATACAGGAGGTAATAGGTTCTCCTAAACATCCATATACGAAAAGTTTATTACAAGCAATTCCGAATATGGATGATTCCGAAAAGGTATTACGTGCTATAGAAGGAACGACACCTTCCATTGAAACATTAAATAGCTTTGGTTGTCCTTTTGTAAATCGTTGTCCAGTAGCGATAAAAGAATGTATTCATCGTTTTCCAGAGAGAACCACATATTCTAAGGAGCATAGTTCACATTGTTGGCAACATGTTCTAGAGCATAATAAAGCGAAATCAAAAGAGAAGGTGAATGCCTCATGACGACAGATTTAATTACTATAAAGCAAGTAACGAAAACGTATGGAAGTAAAAGTAAAGAAATCACAGCGTTAAAAGACATATCACTTTCTATTCCGAAAGGAACAACACTTGGCATTATTGGTGAAAGTGGTTCAGGAAAAACAACACTTGGAAAGCTCATAGCAGGGATTGAGAGTCCAACGTCTGGTGAAATTGATTATAACGGTCAAGTCGTTCACAAGCTGAAATCAGCTCATAGGCGAGATTTTTTACAGAAAGTACAGTTCATTTTTCAAGATTCCACAGCAGCATTAAATCCGCGCTGGAAAGTACGCGATAGCGTAACGGAGGGTTATATTTCATTCGGTTTAGGTGATAAAGGATTAAAGGATAAAGTAGCAGGTGATGCGCTAGAACGTGTGGGATTAGATAGACGATATATCGATCGCTATCCGCACGAATTTAGCGGAGGACAACGTCAACGAATTGCTATTGCAAGAGCGTTATTGTGTGAGCCAGAAGTATTGATTCTTGATGAACCAATTTCAGCATTAGATGTTTCATTGCAAATTCAAATTGTACATCTGCTGCAAAAGATTCAAAAGGAACAAGGCTATACATATTTATTTATCGCACATGATTTGCCGATGGTTCACTATTTATGTGAAAAAGTGGCTGTCTTATATAAAGGAGAACTTGTTGAATTTGGAAATACGGACGAAGTGTTCTATAATCCACAACATTCTTATACAAAAACACTATTGGCATCAACACCAAAAATTTCAGGTTAAAGGAGAATGTAGGATGAAGAAGTTTTTACTGTTTGTCATTATGACTGTTTTAGCAATTACTTCTGTCGCTTGCGGTAAGAAAGAGACGCAAAAGGCGAGTGCTGGTAAGGGAGAAGGCGATCGATTAGTAACGAATATTGGTAGCGATCCATATACACTTGATTCCGCTATTGCGACAGATAGCACGTCAGGTTATGTAATTGGACATTTATTCTCAAGCTTATATACGCAAGATAGTGATGGGAAATATCAAAATGAATTAGCAGAGAAAGAAGAAGTAAATGCTGATGGAACTGAGTATACAATTCATTTAAAGAAAGATATTAAATGGTCAGATGGTTCTGCTATTACAGCAAATGATTTTGAATTTGCATGGAAGCGATTATTGAATCCGAAAACGGGTTCTATGAATGCAACAGAAATGTATTTTATTAAAGGGGCAGAGGCATACAATACTGGAAAAGGTGAAGAAGGACAAGTTGGTATTCAAGTCGTTGATCTTCAAACATTAAAGGTAACTCTTGAACATCCAGTTGCTTCTATTAAACAGAAATTAGCAAGCTCATTATTTATTCCATTAGCTAAAAAGTCGATTGATGATAATAATAAATTAAAAACAGATCCAAAAGAGTTAATTACGAACGGGCCATTCACATTAAAAGAATGGAAGCATAATCAGGCTATTACAGTACAAAAAAATAAAGAATACTATGATAAAAAGGTAACATTAAAAGAAATTGAGTTTCGTATTATTCCAGATTCTAAAACAGCGTACCAATTATATAAATCAAAAGAATTAGATTTACTAAGCGGTTTACCGCAAGAAATGATTGAAAAAGAAAAAGGAAATAAAGAATATAAACGTGTTGCAGGATTTTCATCTTATATTTATTCGTTTAACGTAGAAAAAGAGCCATTCACAAATGCGAAAGTACGTAAAGCATTCTCATTAGCAGTTGATCGTAAGTTTATTGTTGAAAAACTGTATAAAAACAATGCACAAGAAGCAAATGCATTCGTTCCAGAAGGAGCAAAAACACAAAGTGGGCGTGATTTCCGTAAAGAAAAAGGTGGTTACGTTAAATTTGATCCAGCAGAAGCGAAAAAATTATTAGAAGAAGGCATGAAAGAACAAGGCTGGTCTACATTACCTGAAGTAACATTAAAATTCACTACAGATACACAACATAAAAAAGTAGCAGAAGCAATGCAAGAAATGTTTAAGAAAAATCTTGGCGTAGATATTAAATTAGAAAATAAAGAGTGGAAGAGTTACATCGACACATATAAGCAAAGTGATTTCCAATTGGCTTATATGGGATGGGGCGGTTCTTTATTAGATCCAATTACTAAATTAGATTTATATGCAGGTGATGGTCCAAACAATTATGCAAAATGGCATAATAAAGAATTTGATGCTTTAGTGAAGGAAGCAGAAGTTGAACAAAATGAAGATAAGCGTTTTGACTTATTGCATAAAGCGGAAGATATTATGTTTACAGATTCACCATTAATTCCAATTATATTCCCGTCGGATTCCTATTTACAAAAACAAACGGTATCTGGACTTCAATATTATGTTGGATCTAAACCAGATTTAAGATATGCAAAAATAAAGAAGTAGGCAATCGCCTACTTCTTTATTTTATTTCTCTTTTATATTCTTTTTTCGTTCCATCAGAGAAGACAACTTCTAAATCGAATTTTTGGTAGTCTTTATCAAGTTTGAACACGTTCACTACTTGATCGATTACTTCTTGGTCAGGAGTATCTTTATCAAATTTTAATTCTTGTAGAAGTGGGCTTAATTTTGTAATAGCCTCGTCACCTGTAAACTTTGCATTTGTTTTATGGTCTTCAAGCTTTGCTTCCATTTTCTTATCAGCGGCTACATTCTTATAATCAGCTTCGTAGTCTTTCTTCGTATCTTGATAGTCTGCATCTAAACTAAATTCATTAAAGTTTAGTTTTAAATCTGCAGGAGCCTCATTTTTTGCTTCTTCAGTCGTCTTTTTATTAGAAGTTGTGTCTTCTTTTGCAGGGGCTTTACATCCTGTTAATGCAGGTACTAGCATAAGAGCTAATAAAACTGATAGTAGAATTCTCATTATAAATTCCTCCTTATGTAAATTCGTTCTATACAAGTTTTTCCCAAAAACATGTAATTATGTATGTGTTGAAAATAAATTATTATCCTGCAGTCACAAGGGCTCATCCGCAATTTAAATCAAAAATGATTTGTATGTATATGGTAAATTGAAGTTGTGAGGAGGTACTGAAATGCTTTCTAAAACGTATCAAACGATCGGTGAATTATTTCAAGCAACATATGCAGCAAATGGCTATTATACAATAATATTCGGAGGAGTTAGTTTAGAGAGAAATATTATTTCATTATTAGTTATTGTATTGGTTACACAATTAGTAGCAGTGACGACTTTAGCTATAAAAGGAATGGTAAAGGGAAGAGGAAGCTCTGTAGTTAAAGTTGTATAAAAGTAAAAGGTATCCTTCGTAGGATACCTTTTTACTTTTGTTATTTTGCAACTTCTGTCCACTTATAGTTAAATTCACCGCCGAAGTCAGTTGTTACAAGTCCTTTAATGAAAGAGCGTTGTAAGTAAGAACGACCTTGTTGGTATAAAGGAGCGACAGCGCCGTCTTGTAATAGAATTTTTTCAGCTTGCTTCATTGCTTCAAAGCGTGCTTTTTCATCGCCAGCTAAATCTGTTTTCACTTTATGAATGAGCTCATCGTACTCTTTGTTAGAGTACTTATCGAAGTTATAAGCACTATCTGTTGTAAATAAATCTAAGAATGTAATTGGATCAGCGAAGTCAGGGCCCCAGCCGTCAATACCAATTTCATAGTCACCACTTAATAGTAGTTTCAACTGTTGTTTACGTGGTTGCGGTTTTAAATTCACTGTTAATCCATCTAAGTTCTTTTCTAACTCACCTTTTAAATATTCACCAGTCTTTTTAGCTAAAGCATTGTCACTTGTTAATAGTTCGATTGTTACTTTGTCAGTACCAAGTTCTTGTTTTGCTTTTTTCCAGTTTTCTTTCGCTGTTTTCACATCATCCTTGACTAGATTTCCATTTTCTTTACGGAAGTCATTGCCTTCTGGACTTTTTGCAAATTTCGCAGGAACCATTCCTTCAGCTGGAACAGCACCGTTATTTAAAATTGTTTCTACGTATGCTTTTTTATTCATTGCGCCGTTAATAGCAAGGCGTGCATGTTGATTTTTTAATGTTTCATTTTTCTGATTTAGTCGTAAGAATTGAATGCCGACTTCAGCGCGTTCCTTGAAGTTTGGATCGCTCTTATATTTATCAACAAACTCTGCAGTTAAAGCAACGCGATCAATTTGTCCTGAATCATATAAATTCACTTCTGTAGACTTATCTTTAACGACATTGAAGTTGATTTCTTCTAATTTTACCGTTTTAGCATCCCAATAGTTAGGGTTTTTCTTCAATTGGAAACTTTGTTCGTGTTTCCAGTTATCTAATGTGAAAGCACCGTTGTAAATTAAATGATTTGTTTCTAAACCGTATTTATCGCCCTGAGACTTTAAGTACTCTTCATTAATTGGCAAGAATGTTGAGAATGTCGTTAAGCTTAAGAAGTAAGGAACAGGGCGGTCTAGTTGTACTTCTAACGTTTTGTCATCAACAGCTTTGACCCCTAGTTGATCAATTGGTAATTGTTTTTGGTTTATTTGTTTCGCATTCTGTACATCGAAGAATAAGAATGCGTATTCAGCTGCTGTATCAGGATTTACGGCACGTTGCCAAGCAAAGACGAAGTCCTTTGCTGTAACAGGAGTACCGTTTGACCATTTTGAATCACGCAGATGGAATGTATATTTTGTTTTATCGGGACTAATGTCAACCGACTCAGCAACACCAGGAATCGGTTTATTATCTTCTCCCATTGCATATAAACCTTCAAAAACATTGCGCATTACATTCATGGATTCCCCATCCGTTGCTTTTGCAACATCCATTGTTGGAATTTCTGAAGCGAATGATAAGTTAATTGCTTGTTTATCAGGTACTTTATCGTTTGCTTTCGCTCCGCCTGCATTATCTTTATTTCCCCCGCAAGCAGTTAGTAATAGACTTGCCCCTAAAACAGATGCAACAACAGGTACAACTTTTTTCTTCATTGTTCGTTCCTCCCTAAATGTGTTGTTCGTAACGTCATAATGTCCATGTCTTGAAGTAGCTATAGAAGGAGATAAAACCTATTATAAATATTTGTTTATAGGTAATCAGGTGTTCTATATGTATATACATGTTGAGCTATAATCTATCGTTATATGTTTCAACGTAGTAGACATTATATTTTGATGGTGAAATATTTTGTTTCTTTGATTATTTAGAATATTAACACTGGAAAGAACTATATGTCAATAATAAAAATAGAATGTTAATTTCTTAGAATAATATATTAAAAAAGTAGATTCTCTTGTGTGAGAGAACCTGCTTTTAATATATTTTGCTAAAAAAACAATTGGTGTGGGCTAATAATAAGTGGGGATGAAGAACCCTCACTTATTACGGTTTTACTTTATTTTTCAATTTTTGCCCACTTGAAATTTAATTGACCCGCAAAGTCTACTTGCACAATTCCTTTCACATAAGAACGTTCTAAATAAGATTCGCCTTTTTGGTAAAGAGGAGCGATAACAAAGTCTTTAAATAATATTTTCTCGGATGCTAGTAATGCTTCCCAGCGAGCTTTTTCATCACCAGCTAAAGTTGTTTTCACTTTTGCTATTGTTTCATCGAATTCCTTATTAGAGTAATGATCTAAGTTATAAGGGTTATTCGTTGTAAATAGCTCAAGGAATGTAATTGGATCCGCAAAGTCAGGGCTCCAGCCGTCAATTCCGATTTCGTAGTCACCTTTTAATAAAAGCGAAACTTGTTGCTTACGCGGTTGCGGTTTTATATTTACTGTTAATCCATCTAAATTCTTTTCTAGTTGCCCTTTTAAGAATTCACCAGTTTTCTTATCAAGGTCAGCATCACTCGTTAATAATTCTAATGTTATCTTTTCAGAACCAAGCTCTTGTTTAGCTTTTTTCCATAACTCTTGTGCAGATTTTGTATCAACTTTTGTTAAATCGCCGTTTGCAGTACGGAAGTCTTTTCCTTCAGGTCCTTTTGCAAAGTTTTTTGGAACGAGACCAAGTGTTGATGTAGAGCCATCATTTAATAACGTATTTACAAAGGATTTTCTATCAATTGTTTGATTAATTGCTTGGCGTGCAGAAACATTTTGAAGTACTTTGTTTTGTTGATTCATACGTAAAAATTGTACGCCTACGTTTGGACGTTCTTTAAAGTTAGCATCCTTTTTATATTTATCGACAAAGTCAGATGTTAGTTTTATACGATCTAATTGTTTTGACTCGAATAAATTTACTTCTGTTGATTTTTCTTTTACGACGTTAAAATTGATTTCTTCTAGTTTGACAGTATCTTTATCCCAATAGGTAGGGTTTTTCTTGAATTTAAAGCTTTGTTCGTGCTTCCAATCGCTTAGTGTAAAAGCTCCATTGTACAAGATTGTATGATCTTCTAAAGCGTACTTATCACCTTGTGCTTTAAAGAATTCCTCGTTAATTGGTAGAAATGTTGGGAACGCTGTTAAGCTAATAAAATACGGAACAGGACGCTCCAATTCTACCTCAAACGTATGGTCATCAACTGCTTTTACACCAAGTTGGTCGGCTGGAAGTTCTTTGTTGTTAATTTTTGTTGCATTTTTAATATCAAAGAATAGAAATGCATATTCAGAGGCTGTTGCTGGATCTACGGCTCTCTGCCAAGCGAACACAAAATCTTTCGCTGTAACAGGAGTGCCGTTTGACCATTTTGAATCTCGCAGGTGGAATGTGTATTTTGTTTTATCGCCACTTACTTCATGAGATTTTGCAACGCCAGGGAAAGGTTTGTTACCTTCACCAAGATTATACAAACCTTCAAATACGTTTCTCATTACTTGACCAGAATCAGTATCTGTAGCACGGGCCGTATCCATTGTTCGTATTTCAGTAGGTGAAGATAAATTTAAAACCTGTTTGCTAGGTGCCTCGTCTTTTGCATTTGCTCCGCTTGCTTCGTTTTTATAACTACCGCAACCAGTTAATAAAATACTTACTCCTACAACTGATGCAATACCGGGTACAAACTTCTTTTTCATTTGATTTTCCTCCTAAATAATTAAGTTTGGATGATGATGAGGGAAATGAAAAATAAAAAATCCCTCTTTTCATATTGAGAAAGAGGGATTTTTACGTACAAGTTATGCACCCGTATATAAACGAAGTCCCTCATTCTATCTTTCAAGCATAAAGCTTGCAGGAAGTGGCACAGTATTCAAAATGAACCTGCTGCCGAGGTTTCAAAGGGCCAGTCCCTCCACCTCTCTTGATACAATGAGTAAACGAATAAATTTTATTAATTTTTGTGTTTCTTTGATAATTCAAAATCTTACACCTTGAACAATGAAGTGTCAACCAAATGGAATATAGTTTAAATTTTCAGTTATCTCAAATAAAAAAACCACTGCATATGGCAGTGGTTTTTCGCTTAGAAGTTAAAGTTATCTGGATCTGGACCAACGCGACGATCTTCATTTAAAGCTTGAATTGCTTTCATATCATCAGCACTTAATTCAAAGTCGAAGATGTTTGCATTTTCAATAATGCGATGTTCTTTAATTGATTTAGGGATTGTTACAACTTCGTTTTGTAAATCCCAGCGTAAAATAATTTGCGCAGTTGATTTATTATATTTTGTCGCAATTTCTTGTAACGTTGGATTATCTAGTAGTTGTCCTTGCATTAATGGTGACCAAGCTTCAAGCTGGATATTATGTTCTTTACAGAAAGCGTGTAACTCTTCTTGTGCTAAACGTGGGTGGTATTCCACTTGGTTGACCATTGGCTTAATTTCAGCAATTTCAAATACGTCTTGTAAGTGGTGAATGTGGAAATTACTCACACCGATAGCGCGAACACGGCCATCTTTATAAAGCTTTTCTAATGCTTTCCATGATTCGGTATATTTCCCTTTTACAGGCCAATGTACTAAATATAAATCTAAATATTCTAGACCTAATTTCTCTAATGTAGTTTCAAATGCTTGAAGTGTTGTTTCATATCCTTGATCGCTATTCCATACTTTTGAGGTAATAAATAATTCTTCACGTGAAACACCGGATTCACGAATCGCTTGTCCAACGCCTTCTTCATTTTGATAGATTGCTGCAGTATCGATGCTGCGGTAGCCATTTTTAATTGCTGCTTTTACAGAATCAATTACTTCTGAACCATCTTCTACTTTAAAAACACCTAAACCAAACCAAGGCATTTTTACACCGTTATGTAATGTTGTATAGTCCTTTAAACTTGTTAAAGTCATATTATTTCCCCCTAGCTTTTTTGTTTGTTGCTTCTACTGCTTTTTGAATTGCCTCTGAAAAATTATATTCATATAAAGTTTTGAGACCCTCAGCTGTGGAACCACCTGGCGTTGTTACTTGTTCGCGGAGGTTAGCTGGATCTTGCGTTTGTTCGAGCATAGAAGCAGAGCCAGAAATCATTTGAATGACAAGATGTTTTGCGGTTTCTTCATCGACTCCATAACTTTTTGTTGCTTCAATTAAGCTTTCAGCAAAGTAATAAAGGAAGGCTGGTGCACTTCCAGTAACTGCAGTAAGCTGATGAACTTCTTCCTCAGTACAAAGTTGCGAAGTACCAATACCTCTTAAAAGCAGTTGCAGGGTTTCTTGATGCATCTCTTTTATTGATTGTCCCATTGTATATAAGGAGATAGACTTTCCAATTTCAGCAGCTGTATTAGGCATAATCCAAGCAACAGGCGTGCCTTTTGGGAGTCTAGCTTCTAAATAAGATGGTCCAATGCCAGCTGCTACTGTTACGACAAGTTGATTTGATATTAACGGAGATAGCTCAGCTAATAACTCTTCATGAGCAGAAGGTGGCATTGCTAAAACAACTGTATCGACAGATGTAACATGCTGCTTCCAATCTGTTGCAGTAGACACATTATATCGATGTTGTAACTGTTTTAGTTTTTCTGCGTTGCTTCGGTTAGAGACGATAATTTCTTCGATGTACTCTTTGCTTGTTTTAAGTAATCCGGAAAATATAGCTTCGGCCATACGACCGGCACCAATAAATAAAATTCGATGTTTAGTTAGCATATCCTTTATTCCTTTCTAGTAGAGATATGTTATAAAAACGATATCATCTTTAAGAGAATTTTGTAAAAAGAAAAGACTTACCGTAGATGGAATGGATAATGGGAAGGCGGAAATTCATGGTAAAGGAAAGGGCTATTACTTATACTGGTTTCTACGTCATACTAATATTAGCTGTTATTAATCTCTTTATATGTGTAGCTGGTTTGCTAGAGTGGAAGAGCAATTATAAGGGGCAAGAACATACAAATAATTATATCTAGAAAATAATTAGAATTGAAAAACCCCTGAAGCATATATGCTTCAGGGGTTTACTAATAGAATATAAGATTATGCTTTTGTCATACCAAGTAATACAGCACCGCCGATAATTAAAACACTGCCTAGTGCAATAAAGATCAATTGACGTTTTGTTTTCTTTTCACCTAAGAAGACAATTGCACCGAATGTTGAGATAACGATTCCAGTTTGAGATAATGGGAAGCTTGTTGCTACTCCGACACGTGGTAATGAAAGAAGTAAGAATAAGTTTCCCGTTCCCCATAGTAAACCGGATAAAGCATTACGAATTGCATATTTGTTAAATGGTTTATGTTTAGACGTCAGTACAACCGCACCAACAAACATACCAACTGCTTGTGGTAAAATAGCAGACCAACCATCGATATTATACCAACGAATAATAATTACATATACAAGATAGCCGAAAGTAGAAACAATTAAAGTAAGAAGTCCTTTTTTCAATTGTCCTGGTGGCTGAGCATTTTCTTTATCATCTAGTGATGTGAATACAACACCAACTACGATTAATAGGATTGCAATCGTTCCCAGAACAATTGTTGTCGTAGTAGTCCATTCACGGAAAGCGATAACCCCAAAGATAGAAGTTGCAACAAGTTGCATACCAGTAGAAATTGTTACGGTAGTTGAAACACCTAGTTTTTCAACTGTTTTTAATTGGTTTACTTGTCCTAAAGCCCAGAATAAACCTGAAATAAAACCAACAATTAAGACTGTCATTGTTAAAGCTGGTTGAGTAAATACATACATAATTGTTGCGAAGAATAGAGCACCGATTGTCATACCTACCGTTTGGCTATATGCACCACCGCCCATTTTTACGCTTACTAATAAGATGTTTCCCCATGCAATTGCAGGAAGAAGCGCTAATAAAATGTCCATTACAAGACTCCCTTCGGTTTCCTATACCAATATAATTACATATCGTTCTAACGATCGGTAATGCCCCACTAATAGAGTAGAAGATTACCGATCGCTAAAACAGGATGAAGAATTCACGATATAAATGCGTTTTCATTTCTTCATTTTTTGAAACACCTCCATATAATAACAGGAAATTGCCTATTTTAGAAAGTGAATTCAAATAAAATGTATATTTCAATAAGAGGTAAAATTCAGTTATTTCCCAACGACTTATTTATTTCCTAAGAAATAAATAAGCAGCTTCCAAAAAAGCTGCTTTAAAGGTTAGTAATTCTTTTGTTAATAAGCTGAATACATAGCAGAAATAGGAGTGACATACTAATAGTGATAACCACAAGTGTCCAGGCGAGTTGCATATTACTTGCGTCAATGGCCATGTAAATTGCAGTTGGGATTGTCTGTGTTTTACCAGGAATGTTCCCGGCAAACATGAGTGTAGCACCAAACTCACCGAGCGCGCGGACAAAGCTCAAAATCATCCCGCTTAGTAATGCAGGAAATGCGAGCGGAAGTGTAACGTGCAGAAAAACTTGATATTCACTTGCGCCAAGGTCACGAGCACTTTCTTCAATTTGTACATTTGCGATAGAAAATCCCGTTTTCGCTGATTGGTACATAAGCGGAAATGCAACAACTGTAGAAGCGATGATCGCAGCGGTAGATGTGAACATAATAGACTGCTGAAATAATGATTCAACCCACCTTCCAATCGGGCTGTTGTTTCCAAAGATGATAATGAGAAAGAAGCCGATAACAGTTGGTGGAAGTACCATTGGTAATAAAAATATGGTTTCTAATAGTACTTTATATCGCCATGAGGAGCGAGCTAGTGCTCGCCCGACAATCGTCCCTAAAATTGTAACGAGAATAGTGGCACACGCAGCTACTCTTAAAGATAGAAAGACAGGCGATATAATAGCATCAATGCTCATAGTAATTACGACAGGACTGTAAATCCATATTTCTTAAAGATAGATTGTGCATCTTTTGACTGCAAATACTCATAAAATGAAGTCGCCTCTTTCTTATGTTTAGATTCCTTTATAACACCTAAAGGATAGTGGATTGGCTCATGAGAAGTAGCTGCTGCTGTTTCACCAATCTTTACTTTATCTGAAATGAGAGCATCTGTTTTGTATACGATACCAGCATCGATATTCCCTGTTTCTACATATGTTAACACTTGGCGAACATCTTTTGTAAATACGACTTTATTTTGAACATCATTCCAAAGGTTTTCGTGTGTTAGAGAAGCCTTTGCATATTTTCCAGCAGGTACAGATTCAGGTGTACCAAGTGCAATTTTTTTGATTTTCTCATCTTTTAAATCTTGAAATTTTGTAAGAGAACTATCTTTAGGGATGACTAGAACTAGTTCATTTCCAAGAAGATTTTTCCCTTCTTTTTCATTAATGAATCCTTTCTTTACAAGGGTTTGGAATTTATCTTCTGCTGCAGAGAAGAATAAATCAGCCGGTGCACCTTGTTCAATTTGTTGTTGAAGTGCTCCAGAAGCACCGAAGTTAAAAGAAAGTTTGATATTTGGCTCTTTTTCTTTATATTGTTTTTCAATTTCTTTTAATGCATCTTGTAAGCTTGCAGCAGCTGAGATAGTCAGTTCAACTGTTTTATCTTCTTTAGCAGCTGACTTTGTATTCTTTTCCCCACTTGTACAAGCAGCACTAAATATAAGAAGGAAAGAAAGTATAAGTGCCCCAATAGAACGTAATGTAAATTTATTCATAAAAAAATCCCCTTTCGTTTTGATATAACTAATTATAACTAAGTATAACTAAATATAACTAGTTATAATTGAATATAATTTGAACATATATCTATTTTTAAAAAATAGGAGAAATATTCTTTTCTTTGTTACAATGAAAGGAGAAAGTGAGGAATCGTCTATGGATCATCATTCCTACACAACGGAAGAAGTAGCAAAGCGATTAAAGGTATCAAAATTAACTGTATACGACTTAATTAAAAAAGGAGAACTTCCTTCTTATAGAGTTGGTAGACAGATGCGCATTGATGCAGTGGATTTAGATCAATATATAAAACAAATGAAAACAGGAAAGGTACAAGTTACTCCTGTGAAAAACGATGGTAGTAGTATCTTGAACACGTGTATTATTAGTGGTCAAGAACTAACGTTAGATATGTTAGCTAAACGTATAGAAAATCGTTTGCCAAGTTCTAATGTTTTAAGAGCGTATCAAGGTAGCTTAACAAGTTTAGTGAAAATGTATCAAGGAGAAGGAAGTATCGTTAGTTTGCATTTGTTTGATGGTGAAACGGGTACATATAATGTTCCTTACGTAAAACGCATTTTAGTAGGTCAACCATGTATTATGATTAATTTATTGTCCAGAAATGTAGGGTTTTATGTCCAAAAAGGAAATCCGAAGAAAATAAAGACATGGGCTGACATATCCGGATCCACTATAAAGTTTGTAAATCGAGAAAAGGGTTCTGGTATTAGAGTGTTAGTGGATGAACAATTACGAATCCAAAAATTAAATAAAGCTGATATTAGTGGATATGAATGGGAAGAATCGAATCATCTGGGTGTTGCCACGCAAGTTGCAAATGGAAAAGCTGATGTAGGAGTAGGTTCAGAAAAGTTTTCGCAAATTGTAAATGTGGAGTTTATTCCAATCATGAAAGAACAGTATGATTTAGTAATTTTGAAGAATAAAGAAAATGAAGAGCTGATTGAAGTCGTGAAAGACATTCTGCAATCGGAAGAATTTCATAATGAATTAAATGCAATTGGCGGATATGATATTAAGAAAACAGGTCAAATTATATATGAAACAAACTAAAAAGCTGCTTGTCTATAAGACGAACAGCTTTTTCTATATATAAAGGGGTTTGGGGAAACAAAGTATTAAATAAGACCTTGAGCAAGTGTGTAAATGAAAGCTGTAAGAAGAGTAGCTCCACTTGCAAGTCCGATAAAGTGAAACTTTAATCAGTGAGGGCGGGGTATCCCTCGCTGATTATTAGTTGAACCAATCGGGCTTTTACGGGCAGTTGATCCTAAACCTAACTTCTTTGATTTCGCTGAATTTTGAAGTGGGAGTCTTACTGCCCGTTAATGCGGGGTAAAGTCTGATTTGTTGAAAGTAATGTTGTTCATTATAATCTCTCCTTATTTGTTTAATGTAGTTGCAACAGCTTTTGCATCGACAAGTGCGGATAGCACCATGCCCATTGTATTTAAAAATTTATTTGATTTCATATTGTTCATCATGCGTATCCGCTCCTTTTCGAATTGTTGTTGCCCTGCTTATGTCTTAATTATAGGAAATATGTCCACTTGCAACTATCGAATTAGCTTACGAAAGACTTACACTTTTGTAAGAAAAAAAGACATTCATGTAAGAATGTCTTTCACAGCATATTGATATGATGATGTTCTTCAATTGTTTTTAAAAAACTACGCATTGAATTCGTCATATAGCTATCTTTACGGCGTATGAAAACCGTTGAAATACTGCCGTATTTTTCAGGGATTGCATGACAATGTACCTTACCTGCTTTAGAAAGATGATGGACAGCAGACTGTGGTACGAGTGTAATTCCGAGGCCAAGTGCAACGCTGTTTAATATTGTCTCTAATATATTGAATTCCATAATTCTTTTTGGTAGCAAACCTTCGTCTTTCAGCCATCGTTCTAATTTGGAACGGTATCCACATCCTTGGTTAAAAACGAGTAGAGGCGTTGTTGTAAATTCTTCTATATGAAAAGCTTTATTTTGTGTTACAAGCATTAATTTCTCTGTACTAACATCGTATTGTTCGATGAGTGGATGTTTAATAGGACCTGATATAAAGGCGCCATCTAATTGATGATCAAGTACTTCTCTAATTAATTCTTCTGTTAGACCCGCTTGTAATGATAAATCGACATTCGGATAGCTTTTATAGTAAGAAGATAAAATGGTAGGTAATGTACTTACTGTTTCTACTGTACCGATTTTTAATATACCGGAGGGTGTTTCACTATCTAAAAATACTTGTTTTAGTTCGTCGACATCTTGCAAAATTTTATTAACATAAACGAGCATTTTTCTTCCTTCAGCTGTTAAAGTCATCCCTCGTTTATGGCGGTAAAAGAGCGGGGTTTTTAATTCGTTTTCTAGTTGTTTAATACGTGCAGTTACATTTGATTGTACATAATTTAATTCCTTTGCTGCGTTACTTACACTACCCTGGTCGGCAACGCTTTTAAAGATTTGTAAGTCTCTTAATTCCATTTTGTAATCCCCCTTGATGTTAACTATCATTATAAATGATAGTTAACATCATTTTGAATCATTTTACGTGATATATTTTTTCTTTTACAATTCTCTTTGTGCAAATAGAAAGAAACGGGGGATTGCGGTGAGAAGAGGTCAAATGATAATAGGGGCTTTAGCGTGTTTAATTGCGAGTATGTCATGGGGAGCGATGTTTCCAGTTGCTGATCATGCGCTAGAATACATAGATCCATTTTATTTTTCGCTTATTCGTTATGGAGCAGTGGCGATAATGCTGATTGTATTGTTGTTAATGAAAGAAGGAAAACAGGCATTTCGTTTAGAGGGAAGAGGAAAGTTACTCGTCTTTTTTGGAACGATGGCATTTACAGTATATAATGTCCTCATATTTTTAGGGCAAATGTTAATGGGTAAGTCGGGTGTAATGGTAGCTTCCATTATGGAATCACTTATGCCGATGATTTCTATTTGTATTTTATGGGGATATAAGCATATAAAACCGAAGAAGTATATGATAACGAGTATGGTTATTGCTTTTGTAGGAGCTGTGTTTGTTATTACAAAAGGTGACATAAGTTTCTTTGTAACATTGAAAGATAATATGTTCCCATTAGCATTTATATTTATTGGTGTTGTAGGCTGGGTTATTTATACGATGGGTGGTCAAACGTGTAGTGATTGGTCAACATTACGTTATTCTACGTTGACGTGTGTATTCGGTACGACTGTTACAGGAATTATAACGGTAATTATTACGTCGCTTGGATATGTTTCAGTTCCTAGTATGGGAACGATTTCTATTGTGAAGTATGATTTGTTATTTATGATGACATTGCCAGGTATTGTAGCGCTACTTGCTTGGAACTACGGTGTGAAAATTTTATCATCCATTAATGGGATTTTATTTATTAATTTTGTACCAATTACGACTTTAGTTATTATGATGATGCAAGGGTATCAGATCACAATGTTTGATATTATAGGGACTGTACTTGTTATTGCAGCACTTATTCGCAATAACGTTTGCCAGAGAAAAGAAGAAAATATAAATAAGAGAGTTTTACAAGAAGAACAATTACGTCAAGCTGTTTAATAGGCAAATGGAGGATTTCACATGTTAGAAAGTTTATTGTTTTTCTTCGCCGTCGGAGTTGCCTGTGAGCTTGCAGCAATTAATCGAAATGGTCGTAAAAAGATAAAACAACAAGCTGAGCTGATACAGCTTTTAAAAGAGTTGAAAGAAAGAAAAAATTTAAAAGACGACCGGGCATAGACGGTCGTCTTTTTCTATATAAAGGGGAAAGGGGACACAAAATTATACAAGCGTAGCAGCGTAAATGAAAGCAGTAAGAAGAAGAGAGCCGCTAGCTAATCCTAAAAAATCTAATTTGTTAAAAGTACTGTTATTCATAATACATTCTCCTTACTTGTTTAATGTAGAAGAAACAGCTTTTGCATCGAAAAGAGCTGATAATACCATGCCCATTGTATTTAAGAAATTGTTCGTTTTCATTTTGTTCATCATATTAATCCACTTCTTTTCGAATAATTGTTGCCCTGTTTCTGACTTAATTGTATGAAATATAGTAAGAAGTAACTATCGAATTAGCTTACAAGAAAATTACACTTTTGTAAGAATTGAAATTTAACAATTCATACTTAATTTTATTACCAACTCCTAAAACTTAGTGTTATAATTGTTATAAGAATATGATTATACTTCGGATGTTTAGAAAGGAACGAAACAAATGTATAAACCAATTACATTTTTGTTGAAATATATATTTAAAACAGCTGGAAAAGTAGAAGTACAAGGGAGAGAAAAGCTACCAGAAGGTGGACCGTATGTTGTTGCATGTACACATACAAGTTTTATGGATGTATTAATGTTAGCTACAGGGATGTATCCAACTCAAATTCATTACATGGCCAAAAAAGAATTATTTGAAGGGAAATTCAAAAAATGGTTCTTTAAAAATGTAAATGCATTCCCTGTAGATCGTGCGAACCCAGGACCAAGTACACTTAAAATTCCATCACGTTTATTAAAAGAAGGAAAGGTAGTAGGGATTTTTCCGAGTGGAACGAGATCAGCGGAAGATGTTTCATTAAAAGCGGGTGCTGTGACAATTGCGATGCGTTCTAATGTTCCGTTAGTACCAGCAGCTTATGTTGGTCCATCAAGTGTAAAAGAATTAATAAAGGGGAAAAAGGCACAATTGATTTTTGGAGATCCAATTCAAATTGAGGCTGGAGAACAAATAGATCGAAAAACCGCTATGAAAATGATGACAGATCAATTAAATGAGAAGTTTGAGGAGTTAAAAGAAGCTTTGCAATCAAATCAAAAATAAGAAAAGACGACCGGGCATAGACGGTCGTCTTTTCTATTACTATTTATAATAAAGGGGAAAGGGGACACAAAGTTATACAAGCGTAGCGGCGTAAATAAAAGCAGTAAGAAGAAGCGAGCCACTAGCTAGTCCTAAAAAATCTAATTTGTTAAAAGTGATGTTATTCATAATACATTCTCCTTACTTGTTTAATGTAGAAGCAACAGCTTTTGCGTCGATAAGAGCGGAAAATACCATGCCCATTGTATTTAAGAAATTGTTTGTTTTCATTTTGTTCATCATATTAATCCGCTCCTTTTCGAATAGTTGTTACCCTGTTTCTGACTCAATTGTATGAAATGTTGCGGAAAGTCACTATCGAATTAGCTTACAGAAAAATTACACTTTTGTAAGAGAAACGAATGAAGGTGTAATGATAAGAAGATTTGACATATGTTCATGAGATTCATTAAGTTAAAGGTAGAGGTGAGTGTATGGCTAATATTAAAGATATTGCAAAGATGGCGGGAGTTTCAGTTACGACTGTTTCGAGAGTGTTGAATGATCACCCATATGTAAGTGAAGAAAAAAGAAAAGCGGTTATAGAGATAGTTGAGAAATTGAATTACTCGCAAAACGCAAATGCTGTTCATTTATCAAAAGGAAAAACGAATATTGTTGGTGTGATTTTACCGTATATTAATCATCCGTGTTTTGATGCGATGGTGAGCGGAATGATGGAGACTGCGTTAGCGCATAATTACAGGGTGCTACTTTGCCAAACGAATTATAATAAAAAAGAAGAAATGAAAAGTTTACATATGTTAAAAACAAAACAATTGGATGGTCTTATTATTTGTTCACGTGCAAATGATTGGGAAACGATAGAACCGTATGCTTCTTACGGCGCAATAATTGCTTGTGAAGACAATGATATTTCAAACATCTCAAGTGTATATACGAATCATTCAGCGGCCTTTCAATTAGGAATGGATTATTTGATTGAGAAAGGTTATAAAAAAATTGGTTATTGTACGGGAAGAAAATTAGGGCCGAGTAGTCAAAAGCGTTTTGATGTTTATAAACAGCAATTGCAATCTATAGACGAAGATGTTAATGAAGAATGGATTTTTACAGAATGTTTTACACTAGAAGATGGTGTGAAAGTAGCTCATAAGTTAAAAGAGATGCAGGATCTTCCTGAAGCATTAATAGTAGCAGGTGATGAGGTTGCGATTGGTGTTATGACAGAGGTTGAAAAATTAGGCATTCAAGTTCCTGAGGATTTAGCAATTATTGGCTTTGATAATCAACCTATCTCACAAGTGTTACAACTGACAACTATTGATCAAAATTTAAAGGAGATAGGGAAAACTGCTTTTGAAATGTTGCATAGAAAAGTGAATGACGAGAGTTCTGAACAAGAAAAGCTGGAAATTCCATACGAACTTGTGGAACGCTCTACAGTTTAATTTTAATCCGTTATGTGTATAATCGCATAACGGATTATTTTTTTTGAAATATCTTTGACAGGAAACGCGTTTCATACTTTATAAAGGAGTTAAACCGGTTTGTAATAATCCATGGATTCTTTTCAAGTGTTAATGCAATGAATAGAATTTGGAGGAATATGCATGAATGAACTTTTATCGAGTATGAAAAAGTATGTAGATGATGATGAAAAGATTCTGGCTTTTGTGGTAGGGATATTTGAGAAGGATAATTTTATATTATCGTATCAACATGGGGTTTTTGTTGCCACTACTAGACGTCTCCTTTTTTACGGGAAATTTCCGTACTATTCTTCAACATTTAAAGAGTATTCATATTTGCATATAGATAGCATAGATTTTCATCCGTATTTTGAATTTACTTGTAATCATGAAACCATTCGCGCTAAGTATATTCAGAAAGGGAATGTGGAGCAATTTGTCCGTGCAGTTAGAGTAAATATGAATAATTAATCACCCCTATGTTTAAACATAATATTTCAATTTTTAACAGGGAAAAAGCGGAATAAAAACCACTTCTAAACCTCTAGGAGATAGTGATACAATGTCAAATGGGGGGAGGGTATGAACTATGGTTAATCAACGTATAAAGGAAATAACACTAATTACAATTGGTTCATTATTATTCGCAATTGGTATTAATTACTTTGCAATTCCAAACCGTTTATCGGAAGGTGGAATTATTGGTTTAACGGTTGTTACGTACTACTTATTTGATTGGTCACCAGGAATTGTGAACTTTGCTATAAATGCAATTTTACTAGCTGTTGGTTATAAATTTTTTGATAAGAAAACAATGATTTATACAATTTTAGGGATTGTAGAAACATCTTTGTTTTTATACGTTACAGAACATATTGAGTATCATGTAAATAGTGATACATTATTAGCAGCTTTATTTGCTGGTTTATTTGTGGGTATTGGATTAGGCTGTATGTTCAAAGCCGGAGGTACATCGGGAGGATCAGCAATCTTAGCTCAGTTAGCAAATCAATATTTAGGTTGGAGCGTAGGTAAAGGCGTACTAATTATTGATATTGTTGTAATTGCTGGTTCTGTATTTATAATAGGGCAAGAAAAGGCAATGTATACACTTGTAGCTGTGTTCATCGGAGCGAAGGTGATTGATTTCATTGTAGAAGGAATGGATACAAAAACGGCTGTTACGATTATTTCGAATCAACCAGATTTAATTCGTGAGGCTATTACGAAAAATATGACACGCGGTGTTACTGTATTAGAAGGGCGCGGCGGATATACTGGTAAAAATAAAGAAGTTTTATATGTTGTTATTAATAAACAAGAGCTTGTTAAGTTAAAACAAGTTATTAGCCGGGTAGATGAAGATGCTTTCGTTGTTATACATGATGTACGTGATGTACTTGGCGGTGGCTTTAAAGCAAGCTAAAAGGTGAACGAGTAAATTCGTTCACCTTTTTTAATTCTTACAAAAATGTAAGTGTAATGTAATGAGATTCAATAGTAGATTTTATTCCCCCTTTTTAAAATGGATGTATATATATCCTGCAGAGGAGGAATGTTTATTATGAAGAAAAAAATGATCACTACTATAATAGCGATGATAGTAATAGTAGTAATGTTACTGCCTACGAAACTTGGACCGGTTATCGATAAATATAATCCATTTTATAAGACGAAAGAATACTATACGGTTGTGAATACAATTGGTCAGCATATTGGTGATGAGTGGTATGAATATGAATTTATTGCATTCGATGAACGTGGTAGAGAGCAGAAAATAAAGAAAACGGTTAAGCATATGTTAAAGAGAGATGAAGCATTAAAGGTTTTTGCAAAAGGACGTTACGGTGAATCGATTGAAGAGATTGAGGTTGCAAATATTCCTATAAATGCGAAGAGCAAACTTTTAACGATGAGATAGTAAAATATACCCCCAGCTATTTTTTGTCGAAAATAAAAATACTGGGTAAGGGTATTTTTGAGATTAACAAAAAAGCCTTAGTACATATAGACTAAGGCTTTTTTATTATATAAAGGGGAAGGGGGTACATTGTAGTAGCATAGGTGAAAGGTATAAGAAGAGTAGCTACTAGCAATGTAATTTGGTTATGTGAGTGTTCTTCTTATTTGGCTTACTTTCTAACGTTATTGTACGAAATATAAGTAAGGGGAACTATCGAATTACATTACACATAACTTACAAACATGTAAGCCTTCTGTAATGTAATTCGATAGTTAAAAGATAGTAATTTTCATATAGTATAACTAGAAAGTCTCAATGTATTACTTTCTGTTTGTAATGAAGAATGAAAAACCAACTAATTTTTAATAATCCTCATCTGAATAAAGATGGGGATCTTTTTTAAAACCTTACAACATTGTAAGGTTTACGTAAGTTAATTCGATAGTAAATTTGTCATATTTTTTGCATAATAGATACAGATAGAAAAATAATTAGGGATCTAGTAAGAAGGGAGAAAAATGGGATGCGTAAAGAAGAAGTAGTGAAGTTACCAATTAAAGATTTCTGTAGCTACTTTACTGTTGCCGTAGTGTGTATTGGATTATTTGATATCATAACAAACTTAATTGTTAAATAATATAGATGCTAAAACAAGAAAGGAAGTCCTTTCTTGTTTTTTTTATGGGGGCATAAAGATGAAATGGATTGATAGTCATATACATGTTGATCAATATAAGGATGAAGAGAAGAGCAGATTACTAAAAGAGGTGGAAAATAGTAATGAAATAAAGGGGCTTATTGCAGTATCTATAAATTATCACTCTTGTAAGGAAACGTTATCTTTAGCGAAGAAGTATCCTTTTATATATCCAGCGATAGGGTTTCATCCAGAGCAACAGATTCATAAAGAGGAGTGTGAACAGATTTATCAACTTATTGAACAGAACGCAGAGGGAATTGTTGCGATTGGTGAAGTAGGTTTGCCCTATTATTTGAGAAAAGAAGATGAAAGGATTGCTGCAGATCCATACATAGCTGTATTGAAAAAATTTATAGAACTAGCTAGTAAGTATAATTTGCCGATTGTATTACACGCAGTTTATGAAGATGCTGACATTGTATGTGATTTGCTAGAGAAATATAAAGTTTCACGTGCACACTTCCATTGGTTTAAAGGAAGCGATGAAACAATGAAACGGATGATGAGAAATGGTTATTATATTTCGATTACACCGGATGTTTTACATAAGGAGAAGATTAGAGAAATCGTTTCGTATTATCCGCTTGAATATATGATGGTAGAAACAGATGGACCGTGGGAATTTCAAGAGGATGTTATAACGCACCCAAGAATGATTCGAGAGGTATTAAAGGAAATTAGTTCTATAAAAAACATATCCATTGATAAGGCCGCGGAAACAATATATGAAAATACAAGTCGATTTTATTTGAAAGGATAGGAGAATTATAGTTTTAATCATGTAACGGAAAAAGTAAAAGTTGAATTTATTTAGTAAAATACCACGGTTTGATATATGACAAAAAACCACCAAGCGTTCCGCTCGGTGGTTTTGTATTAGGATTCTAATTTTTTCGCACGTTTTAATAATAAAAGAAAGACAATGATAACGAACCCTAGTATAAGGAAGAAGCCATATTGCTTTATATAATCAATTATGTCATTCGCACTGGTTGGTTTTTCAACGTGAATGCCATCTTTATTCGTCGTAATATGAATATCTTTCATTTTTACTTCATTCTTTTCCTTTTGTAAATCAATCCATTCTATATTTGGAATACTCTCTAGATCCTTTAACACTTCTTTTAATGGTTTCACACCTAAGTAAGGATGATAGAATGCTCCAATAACCCCATCGGATAATTTAGCAACAGATAAAGCATTTGCTTTCATTTTAGCAATAGCTTGTGGCTTATCTTCTTCAATAAAACCGACTGTTTCAGGCATTAATTTCATTCCATGTAGAAATGATGGTGTACTTCTATATGCTGGAGAGTGCATGGATTTCCAAGTTGTATCACTTAACTGTAGTTGTCCTACATAAGTTGAAAAGTATCTTGATAATATTTCATACCCTTTTTGAGACATTGTGTAATGAGGTGCTTCAAAGGCGACAGGATATAGTTTAGCATCTACAAGTTCTTGAATCCCCTTTTCGATATGATCTGTCGTATATTTTTCCTCAAACTCTTCCCCTTTTTTTACATATTGGTTATATGCCTCTATATTTGGAAAGTCATCTTTTGTCTTCGGTTTTTCATGTTTCGGTTGGCGAATTGGTTGATCTGTCTTTACGTCCCAAAATTCAAAACCTTCCCCAGTTTCACTATCATAAAATTGATGAGTGTAACCATGCATAATAATCGCTGCACCATCATCTTGCATAGAGCGTAAAAGATCGACTAGTTCGGGTTTATCTTTTAAATGTAGTGTTTTACCTGTATCTGGATCTGTATATACAGGAATAACAGTGATCATGTAAGGAATCTTTTTCTCTTTTAGTAATTCAGCAATTTCTTTTAATTGATATGTATCTGCGGCTGGGTGAACATCCTCAAGACGTAAATAAGCTAATTTTTTATTAGTTTCGGGTTTTTGCTGAAAATAAGAAAATAGGCTTTCGCCAATATAATAAGATATCCAATCAAAGAGGTTAGAAGTTGCTACATAATAAGAATTGTTTTGCTGTACAATTAATGGATAAGTATTATTTCCTCTTAAAGCATGGGCGAGAATTGTTCCATTTGTGTCAAGTTGTTTAATTGTTCTTTCTTCTTCTAATATATTCTTTAGTTTACGTGTTGGATATTCAATTGTATCAGAGTTTATATCTTCATTTTTAAGTGTGATAAATGAAAAACGATTAGATAACTGTTCTATATTTTGACCTAAAACTAGTAATGGTCCTGGGAATCCTTCTAGAAATTTCTTTGCTTCAGTAGAAAGTTCTTCTTGTTTTTCACTCATGTAAATAACATGTGTATACGAAGATTTATCAGTTATTTCAGCTAACTGTTTTATGTTTTTAATTGTTATATTATTAGTGAAATGTCCTACTTGTGTATTAAGTATTTGGATATCACTTGTAATTTGATCATCGTTTGAACTGTATAAAATAAGGGTTTTTGGTTGTTCGGTTTTTTGTGCGGAAATAGGGACAGGAATTAATAGTAGTAAACTAAATAAGAGTAACAGCCATTTTTTCATATTATTATTCTCCTAGTTTATATTTAGAATTCAATTTACAATTATATACAATAAATGCGTTATAGTCTATGAAAGTTACATTTTTGCACGTATTTACCAGATTTTTTTTCACAAAATCGGTCTAAAGCATGATGATAATATGTATAGTTATTTGCTATGATAAAAGAGTAGTAGAATGTAGGTAATTGTAAAGGGAAGGCTGAAAGGGGACAAATTTCAGCGGAGAAAGAGGTAGAGGTAGTGAAGAAATTCTTTGTAGGATTTTTAGTTGTTCTTGGAGTATATTTATATTTCCAAGGAAAGTCTGAAGGAATGGATAAGCTAGTGAATGGAACAAGCTATGTTGATTCAGAAGAAGCAAAACAGGTGAAACAAATCATTATAGAGGAAGCGAAGAAAGTAAATCTTCCAGAATGGATACCTCTTGCAATTGCTGAGCATGAAAGTCGATTAAATCCAAGGAGTGTTGGAGATAATGGAACTTCATTCGGATTGTTTCAACTACACCGCGGCGGCGGGCTTGCACCAGAACATTTAACTGATGATGAGCTAAAAGATCCACGTACAAATGCACAAATTGCAATGCCGCATTTGATGAAAGGATATAAGCGCGGGGTGCAAAAAGGTTTGACTGATTTTGCATTACTGAAATATATAGCGAATACATCTGGATGGCCAGGGAATTTAGGGCCGGAGTGGACGGATAATAACATGAAGTATAACATCGGATTAGAAGATGTGTACTATCGAAATAAAGGTGTAATAAAAGAGTAGGTTTTGATACCTACTCTATTTTTTTTGATAATCGTGTCATTTTGTGAAATACTCCGCTAGTTGTATTTTTACGTCTTCTAGTTTTGTAGAAACTTGAGGTATTTTATATCCTACATACAGCGGTGAAACGACAAACCTAGGAACAACTTTACAAATAATTTTTCCATTTAAGTAATAGAAGAATAAGTTATAACTACTGCATCCTTTATGAAAATCTGTCAGTATGTAACGTACAGTTTGCTGAATGTAATTTGCCATTTCATCTATATATGAAATATTATCAATGATTATATTGAATTCAGTGAAGCCGATAATGGGACGCTCTGAAATATTAAGCTCAATGCGTTCATTTTTTTGAACAATTACTCCTTGGAAATTTTCCTCTTCAATATTTTCAAGATAATCTACATATTTCATTCCGATAATTTGCATGTGTGCATGATGCAAACTTCCACCTGAAAATGGACCGTGATTTTTATATAAAATCACAGATGCGAACTCCTTGTTCTTCTGTAAGTGTAACCAATGTTGAATAGAAAATTGCATTAATTTCCGCATATGTTCTTCTGTATATGTTGCGATATGATCTTCGCAATTATCGGTTTCGATTAACACTGTTTGAAATGTATCTTGTAATGTAGGAAATTTATTTTTCAACCAAATAATAGAACCATCAGTTGCTAAAATATCCGTTAAATGTTCTTTATCGCAAAATGGACATGCAGCGCTTCTATTCCGAATACTTTCTGGTTTTTGTTTACCGATATCGTTTAAAAAATATAGTTGTTGTGTATCCATTTGTATATATGCCCCTTTAAAATATGTGTAAAAATCCCGCTTAATACATTCGGGGAAAGGAGAAGGAAATCCTCTAAAGGAAATATGGAAAAAATAAAAGACAAGATATCCTCATTACGATAGGGTACCTTGTCTTTTATTTTTTCTCTAATAGTGTGTATGGATAATATAGAACATTTTCATTATTTTTCTTTTTTCTATTTTTTATTGTGTATAAAGTAATTGCTGTGCTTGCAATGATAATAATGGCTTTCTTCATATTCATATACCCCTTTTTATTGTTCGTTTAATTCTTGGCTAACTGCTTTTGCATCGACTAAAGCGTGTAAAATCATTTTCACCATGTTCATCATATTTCTTCACTCCTTTTTATAGTTCATTTAGTTCTTTTACAACTGCTTGTCCGTTCACTAATACCTCAAAGATTGCTTTTACGATTTCTTTCATCATGTTTGTTTCCTCCTTTTGTTTGTCTCTCTTGTTTACATCTTTATTGTATAGGGAGGCATCTTTTCGTACTATCGCTTTCCATTACGTGAACATAACAGTTTTGTAAGATTTGATGTCACTTATTGAAATGTTTAGTCTATCTTCATTATTTTCAGAAAAATGACTATTCAAACATGAAATTGGAAAGTATAATAAAGAAGTAAGTATTAAATTCCGTACGAAAGGGGTGAATGAGATGAAACGTTCTTTAGCTGCACGTGCCAAATTTTTAGATTTTATCTATTTTTGTCGTGCGATTTTTCATGATGTAGTTGTTAACGGGATACGTATGCCCTTTTTTAACAATTGCATAGTGACTATTGAACGATAGAAATCTCTTCACCCATTTTTAATAAACGTGTGAAAAGGGAGCTATTTGGCTTCCTTTTTCTATGCCGAAAAACCATGGGGAATGTTTCTTTCTCATGGTTTTTTATATTGAAAGGAGTACGGAAAATGACTATTTGTAGTGTAAATAATGTAACGAAATCTTTTGGTGGAAACATCATATTTGAAAATATATCGCTTGAAATAAAGAATGGTGAACGTGTTGGGTTAGTTGGGCGTAACGGTAGTGGGAAGACAACAATCTTTGGGCTTCTAACGGGAATGGAGAGTTTGGATGCAGGAGCCATCCATATGAAGAAAGGTACACGTATTGGTCATGTCGCACAAATTCCGAAGTTTGATGAGGCCATGACTGTATATGATGTATTGAGTTCCGCTTTTAAAGTAGAAAAGGAATTAGAAAAAGAAATGCATACTCTAGAAAAAAATATGGCAGAAGAGCAGGAACAATCTTCTTTGCAAAAGCTAATGGAGAGGTACGGAGTAATTCAAGAAAAATTTGCATTTCTCGGTGGTTATGAAATAGAGGCAAATATAATGAAGGTAGCAAATGGCTTACAAGTGACAAACTTATTTTCAAGAGTATTTACGGAATTAAGTGGAGGAGAACAGACGAAAGTAAGCCTTGCATATATGCTATTGCAGAAACCAGATTTACTTCTATTAGATGAACCAACAAATCATTTAGATTTGTTTGCAGTTGAATGGTTAGAGCAATTTTTAAAAGAATATAATGGAACAGTTATGGTTATTTCACATGATCGCTATTTCCTTGATGAAGTTGTAACGAAAATTTTTGATTTGGAAGATGGAGAGATTCACGTGTACCATACGAATTATTCTCAGTTCGTTGAGGAGAAGGAAGAAAGATTACTTCAAGAGTTTCAAGCTTATCAGGAGCAACAAAAGAAAATAAAGAAAATGAAAGAAGCAATTAAGCGTCTACGTGAATGGGCAAATCAAGCGAACCCTCCGAATGAAGGATTGCATAAAAGAGCGAGAAATATGGAACGTGCGTTAGAACGTATAGAGAAATTAAAGAGGCCGATTTTAGAACGAAAACAGATGGGTCTTCAGTTTGAAGGGCAAGAGAGAAGCGGGAAAGATGTTGTTGTAATGAAAGAAGTGAGTAAAGGTTTTGCTGGCCGACCTTTATTTGAACAAGCGAATTTACATGTTCGTTTTCAAGAGCGTGCTGCTATCGTTGGTCGCAACGGCACAGGGAAGACCACTTTACTAAAATTACTATTAAAAGAAATGGAACCAGAAGCTGGCGCAATTAGGGTTGGTAGTAGTGTGAAAATCGGTTATTTATCACAGCATATGTATGAAAATATGAAGAGTAATGTATTGGAAGCATTCAGGGAGAATGTGGCTGTAACAGAGGGAGAAGCAAGACATATATTAGCTAAGTTTTTATTTTATGGTCCAGCAGTATTTAAGAAAGTAACGCAACTTAGTGGTGGAGAAAAAATGAGGTTAAGACTTGCGCAACTTATGTATCAAGACATCAATTTTCTAATTTTAGATGAGCCGACAAACCATCTTGATATTGAATCAAGAGAAGTTTTAGAGGAAGCCCTTGAGCAATATAACGGGACGATTTTAGCTGTTTCACACGATCGATATTTTTTAAATAAGTTATTTGAAAAGACGTACTGGATTGATGAATGTAAATTATTTGAGTTTGCAGGAAACTATGCATGGGCTCGTCAAAAGTGGGAAGAAAAGCTTGAGAAGCAAGTAATAAAGCAGAAACGCCAAGGAAAAAAAAGTGTTGAAACGGTTCCTGTAAAAGAGAAAGAAGCTAGGAATCTTGAAGAGATTGAAAACGAGTTAATGCATGTAGAAGAAGATGTATATGCAATAGAATGTGAAATGGAACATGTAGCTGATGTTGAAAGACTTGAAAAATTATATGAGGAAAAAACGAAGAAAGAGTTGTTACGAGCAGAGTTATATAATGAATTAGAGAATATTGTGGAGTAATGAGTAGAAAGCCACTTCCTTTCAGTTTTGCTGGAGGAAGTGGCTTTTTTCATAATGATATTTGGCTTTAAAGGTTAAATAAAGCGATGTGTTTCACGTGAAACAGTAACTTAGATAAATTCGTGTTCCTCAATTTGCATAGCTTGTGAAACATATGAAATGATAAGGTGAAAAATAAATGTCATTAGTGGTTTTTCGATAGGAGTAATTACAAAAACAAAGGCTAATTATTTCCCGAGAGATAAAGTGAGACTTTAATCAGTCCTCACGAATCGGGCTTTTACGGGCAGCACGCCCCCCACCTAACTTCTTTGCTTTCGCTGAATTTTGAGGTGAGGGTCTTACTGACCGGAAAATAGTGGGATAAATATGTGTAAAAGAGACTAGTGAATGAAAACGAAAAGAGAGCAAAGTTACAGCTTTACGCGCTGAACTCTGCTCTCTTTTTGCGTGGTATCTTCTCTCGTTGAAATTATAATAGCGATCCCGAGCATGATAAAAAAAGCTAAAAAGAGGACGAACTTTGGGAAGAACGGGAATAGTAATAGCGCCCCGACTATCATAATTGTTAATAATACGTAGTGCAGGACGTATTGGAATAGGTTGTCCATATTTTCGCCCCCTTTTTGGTAATTGGTTATTAGTATTCTATGTTTCATGCTGAAGAAATAGAAGTAGATTTTTAAGTTTTTAATACGAATTATAGCTGAGTTTTCTTAAAGTATAAGGATAGAGTGATAATTTTGGAAAAATTCTCAAAATATTTATTTAGAAAGAATTGACAAAATATACTGAACGATATAAGCTAATAACCATAAAGTCTACCGGAAAGGTCGGAATAAGATTGTTACCCCTCAAAAACATCTATTTTTTTTGATTAAAACCGACTTTTCCGATTGGCTATAAATGTGCTGTGGGAGGCATACATAAGCTAATAAGTTCAAAGGGTATAACTATTAAACAGTTAGGGTGGGGACAATGAAGAAAAAGACAAAAAAATGGGCTGGTGTATTTTCAGTATTACTTAGTAGTTCGCTTGTGTTATCTGCTTGTGGGGGACAGGAGGATACGGCTTCTACAGAACCAGTAAAAAAGCAGGATTTAAAAGATTCTAAGATTGAATCAATTCCAGCTACAGATAAAAAGAAAAGTCCAGAGAAAGCAAATCAACGAAAAGATACTTTCATTACAGCCATTTCTAAGCCAGGGGGAGTTTTCCTTCCGTATTTCCAAGATAATGGTTGGGATGGAAATGTAACGTCGGTTATTTTTGCTTCATTAGTAACAACAGACAAACAAAGTAAACCTGTTCCGGATCTTGCAGAAAAATGGGATATTTCTGCTGACCAGTTAACATATACATTCCACTTACGTAAAAACTTAAAATTTAGTGACGGGTCGCCTTTAACAGCGGATGACGTAGCATTTACATTAACACTACTTCATGATAAAGCGTATGAAGGTGGATTGGATATTGCTCAGTATGCTGTTAAAGGTGGGAAAGAATATAAAGAAGGAAAAGCAACTTCTATTGAAGGAATCCAAGTTGTTGATCCACAGACAATTAAAATTACAACTGAAAAAGTTAATTCACAGGCGCTAACGAATTTAGGTGGCCCAGTGCTATCAAAAGCTTATTATGGAAAAGATTATAAACAAAATACAAGTTTAGACTATTTAAAAGCATTATATGGGCAACCAATTGCAGCGGGTCCATATAAATTTGAAAAATATGTTCCAGGTCAAGAAGTCCGCTTTGTTGCTAACGAAAATTATTATGCAGGTAAACCAAAAATTAAAAACTTTATTTACAAAATCACATCAGGTGATACTGGATTCCAATTATTCCAAACAGGTGAACTGGACTATAGTGGGTTTAGAGCGAACCCTGAAAATATAGACCAATTAAAAGGATTAGAGTTTGCAAATATTAATCTTGAATCATCAAGTGATATTGCTTATATCTATGTAAATAATAAGAAGTCGTATTTGAAAGATAAAAAGGTACGCCAAGCACTTACTTATGGATTAGACCGTAAGAAGTATGTGGATACAGCTTTACAAGGCTATGGCTCTGTCGCTAACGTACCAATTGCTCCAGTTTCATGGGCATATACAGAAGAAGGTATTAATAAATATCCGCATGACGTAGAAAAGGCTAAAAAATTATTGGATGAGGCTGGTTGGAAAGTAGGTTCTGACGGGGTTCGTGAAAAAGATGGTCAAAAATTAAAATTAACATACTACGCATCAAATACAGGTAAAACAAATGATATCTTTATTCCGATTGCAAAAGAAAGTTACAAAGAAATTGGTGTTGAATTAAATCCAGAGTTGATGGACTTTAATACGATGCTTTCAAAAGTAGGAAAAGGTGACTACGATTTAGCGGCAGTTTCAACACCAGGAATTAGTGATCCAAGTGAAGTTGTAAGTGAGTACTTATCAACTAATCCAAAAAGTGATACGGGTTATAATAATCCGAAAGTAGATGATTTGATTGTAAAAGGTATAGGAACGACAGATATTGAAAAACGTAAAGCGATTTATAAAGAGCTGTATAAAGAGTTAAGTGATGATCCACCAGTTATTTTATTAAACTATCGTAAACTACTTTATGCTCATAATGCACGTATAAAAGGAATTGATCCAGAAAAGTACGATAGCATCAGTTCCAACTTACCAGTGTTATCTATTGAACAATAAGGGTTGACCTAAATAATAGAAGACGTTTTTTCACACAGCAATGGAATGGTAGCTGTTTTGAAAAAATGTTCTTCTATTTTTAAGTAAATAGGATTGGGGAGACAAAAGGTGAAAACATATATCATTCGTAGGTTTCTACAAATGATTCCTACATTGTTTGGTACGTCTATTATTATCTTTTTCTTATTTGCACTCTTACCGGGTGATTATATCGATTCAAATCCAAAATTAACACCAGAGAGGGCTCAAGAATTAAGAGAGTTGTACGGTTTAAATAAACCGATTATTGAAAGGTATTTTCATTGGTTAGTGAATGCTTTGCATGGTGATTTTGGATTTTCTTTACAGTATCAAGAACCGGTAACTTCATTACTTAATAAATTCATTTGGAATACATTTATTGTTGCTGCTGCAGCTTTATTTTTCACTTGGATTATTGCTCTTATTATTGGGGTTATTTCTGCAACAAAGCAGCATTCTTGGTTTGATAGATTGGTAACAATCGGTGTCTTTGCAGCAATGTCATTTCCATCATTCTTTATCGGACTATTTTTAATTAAATTATTAGCAGTTGATTTAAAGTTATTACCTATTGGTGGCATGATTGATATTGGGAGTAACTCAACAGGGATAGCATACATATTAGAAGTATTACGTCATATGATTCTACCTGTATTTATTTTAACTCTTCTTGGTGTAGGATCGTTAACACGCTATTTTAGAACGGGCATGTTGGATGTTATTAGGCAAGATTATATTCGTACTGCTCGTGCAAAAGGTTTAAAAGAAAGAACCGTTATTTATAAACATGCATTGAAAAATGCAATTTTGCCAGCAATTACATTACTCGCTTTTGAATTACCGGGTTTATTTTCAGGAGCTATTATTATTGAACAGATTTTTAATTGGCCAGGGATTGGGAGTATTCAATTAGAAGCATTAAACTTCCGTGATTATACGGTATTAATGGCCTTTACAATGTTTCTTTCTTGTTTAACGATTATGGCTAATTTCTTAGCTGATATTGTATATGCGTTTGTTGATCCAAGAATTCGATTGAAGTAAGGGGGGAAAGATATGGAGACTATTACACCCATAATAGAGAAAAAGAAAGAACGGAAAAAGAGAAATGAATCATCACCATGGCGCCAAGCGTATAAAAAAATCAAGAAAAATAAGATGGCACTGTGTGGCTTATACGTTTTAATATTTATGTTTTTATTTAGTTTTATCGGTCCAATCTTTTCACCGTATGCTGATGGGAAAGTACAAGTAACACAAATTAATAAACCACCCAGCCTGTCACATTGGCTTGGAACAGACCAGTTGGGACGGGATATTTTAACTAGACTTATGCAAGCAGGGCGTATTTCATTAACAATTGGTTTAGCGTCGATGCTACTATCCGTTATACTAGGTGCTCTATTAGGAGCCATTGCTGGTTTTTATCGAGGAGTTGTAGATCATTTAATTATGCGTGTTGCAGATGTCTTAATGTCCATTCCAGGATTACCGCTACTTATTATAATGGGAGCAATTTTATCAGAATGGAAATTACCATCGGAGTACCGTTTATATGTTGTAATGATTATTTTAAGTTTAGTAGGATGGCCAGGACTTGCCCGTCTTGTGAGAGGACAAATTTTAACATTGCGGGAGCAAGCCTTTATGCAAGCGGCAGATGTATTAGGATTAAAAGATTCTCGAAAAATCATTCATCATCTAATTCCTAACGTCTTTCCGTTACTTATTGTTGTAGCAACTTTGGGTGTGGCTGGATCTATTTTAAGTGAGTCCGCGCTAAGCTACTTAGGTCTCGGCGTCGTCCCACCTACACCATCATGGGGGAACATGATTAGCGCAGCTAACTCATTAATTGATTTCCAAAAGCGTCCGTGGTTATGGATTCCGCCTGGTTTTGCAATCTTTATAACAGTTGTATCAATTAATTTACTTGGTGATGCACTTCGTGATGCGTTAGATCCAAAGATGAGAAGGTAGGTGAGAAGGTATGAGTAGAGCGGTAGTAGAGCTAAAAGACTTACAAACACACTTTCAAACAGAGGAAGGGACAGTGAAGGCTGTAAACCATGTTAGCTTTGCTGTTCGAGAAGGTGAAACGGTTTGTGTAGTAGGAGAATCAGGTTGCGGGAAGAGTGTAACGGCTTTATCTATTATGGGGCTTATTGCTGAATCTGGCAGTGTAGTGGGTGGAGATATTTTATATGAAGGAAAAAGTCTTTTAGGAATGAAAGAGAAAGAACTTCGTAGTTTACGAGGCAATGATATTGCGATGATTTTCCAAGAACCGATGACATCGCTAAATCCGGTCTTCACTGTAGGTGAGCAAATTGTAGAAACGCTAAGGGAGCATGAATTACTTAGTAAAAATGAAGCGTATAAGAAAGCAATTGAGTTAATTCGTAAAGTTGGCATAGCCCGTGCTAATGAAATTGTTCATTCTTATCCGCATGAATTGAGCGGCGGGATGTTACAACGTATTATGATTGCTGTTGCGCTTAGTTGTAATCCTAAGTTATTAATTGCTGATGAACCGACAACGGCTCTTGATGTTACGATCCAAGCTCAAATATTAGACTTATTAAGACAAGTAAAAGAAGAGTTTAAAACATCTATTTTACTAATTACACATGATTTAGGCGTTGTAGCAGAAATGGCTGATTACGTTGTTGTTATGTATGGCGGGAAAGTTATTGAAGAAGCCCCAGTACTAGAGATATTCCAAAATCCGAAACACCCGTATACGAAAGGCTTGTTGAAATCAAAACCAGTGATGGGAAAACGAATAGATAAACTATATTCTATTCCAGGGCAAGTTCCTAATTTAGTTGGTTTGGATGAGTTTTGCTACTTTAGCGGGCGTTGTGAGCATTGTATGGAAATATGTGAAAAAGAAGTCCCAAATCTAAATGTAAATGATGAAAATCATAAAGTAGCTTGCTGGTTATATGAGGAGCGTGCGGAGCAATGAGTGAACCATTATTAGAGGTAAAAAACCTAAAGACATATTTTCCAATTAAAGGTGGCATATTTAGTAGAACGATCGGACATGTAAAAGCAGTTGATGGAGTAAGTTTTACTATTAATAAAGGCGAAGTGTTTGGTCTCGTTGGCGAATCAGGGAGCGGAAAAACAACGATAGGAAAAACAATTTTACGTCTCATTCAAAAAACGGAGGGGGAAGTGAAGTTTAAAGGGAAAGATGTTCATTCTTTATCGAAGGATGAATTGAGAAAACATCGTCCTAATATGCAGCTTGTTTTTCAAGATCCATTTAGCTCATTAAATCCGAGAATGAGAATTGGAGAAGCGCTTGGAGAGCCGATGTTGGCCCACGGATTAGCGACGAAAGAAAATGTTCGTGAAAAGGTAATTGAAGTATTGGAGTTATGTGGCTTAGCTCCTTATCATATTGACCGGTATCCCCATGAGTTTTCTGGTGGACAACGTCAGCGTATCGTAATCGCAAGGGCTATGGTGTTAAATCCAGAATTCATTGTAGCTGATGAACCTGTGGCGGCACTAGATGTATCTATCCAAGCACAAATTATTAATTTATTTAGTGAGTTACAGGAGAAAAAGGGATTATCTTATTTATTCATTTCACATGATTTGAGTGTAGTAGAACATTTATGTACGAAAATCGGAATTATGTATTTAGGTACGATTGTGGAGACGGCGCCGCGTGATGAGTTATTTACCAATCCGCTACATCCGTATACAAAAGCATTGTTATCAGCCGTTCCAATACCAGATCCAACAGTGAAGCGAGAGCGAATTATACTAGAAGGGGATATTCCAAGTCCAGCAAATCCACCTTCAGGTTGTCGTTTTCATACACGTTGCCCGTTTGCAACAGATGTTTGTAAAAAAACAATACCAGAATTTCGTAATGTTGGTGATGATCATTTTGTTTCTTGTCATCATGTATAAAAAAAGGACTCTTTCAAATGGAAAGAGTCCTTTTTTTATTTACTAGATGAAGTTTGTTTCAATACAAATTGCTCGATTGCGTGAGCAACACCATGTTCATTGTTTGTTAATGTTACAACATCACATAGTTTTTTTACATCTTCTTCAGCGTTGCCCATTGCAACAGATAAGCCTGCTACTTCTAACATTGGTACATCATTAAAATTATCACCAATAGCAACTGTATCTTCAATAGGAATATTAAAATGAGCTGCCATCTGCTGTAGTCCGTTTCCTTTATGTCCATTCTTATCCATAATTTCTAAGTTAGTAGGAGCTGATGCTGTAACCATAATATCAGCGTCTTCTTGTAACACGCTTAATAGCTGTGCGCGATGCGCTGCATTAAATGTTGAAATGAAGAATTTAGATATTTCTAGTTCTTGGTTATTTACAACATCTTCTATTTTTTTGAAATCAGTAATTAAGTTCGATTTCTTTTGCTTTTCTGTAATTCGTTCAAGTTCCTCTAATGTAACATCGAGCGCCTGCTTATTTTCTTCGAATGCTTGCATCACTTGATCTTGCCATGTATATGGAGAATAAACTCCTTTATTTGTATATAACTTATATGGGAAACTTTCAGATTCTAGTAATTTTGCAAGTTTGTACACTTTGTCGTTTTGTATACAACGCGAGTTAATTACTTTTCCATCCACATAAACAATAGCCCCATTGCTTGCTCCGACTGGAAGAGATAATTTATATTCTTCCAATAGCTTTAAAGCATCCTCTTTCGCACGACCAGAACAAATCATTACAATATGACCAGCTTCTTGTGCAGTTTGGATTGCTTGTAGGTTTTCTTTGGAGATTTCAAGATTAGATGATAGTAGTGTACCATCCATATCTAATGCGATTAATTTCAAAATGACCACCTCTTTGTTTTTATTATACATAGTTATATAGAGGAAACATATAAACTTATCTTGGAAAGAAGGTATTTTATCTCATATTAAAAGTAAGTAAAGATTAGATAGGTTTAGTGTCACTAAATAAACTGTTTGTAACAAAAATAGAGAGGAGTATGACTATATTTCACTTTATGACTGTAATATTACATGAATGTTACAAACGTGAGCTTAGTGAAAAGTGCATTAAATAAAGGTTTTTGGGGATTATTATAAAAAAACGTAAAAAAAGTGTAATAAATTTCACGTTATTATATTGCAACGTAACAATAGTTATGTTACATTAATGTTACAAACATTACGTTATCAAATTTAATGTAACGTTAACATAAAAACTATGAAATAAACATTTCTTAGAAATTACATATAGATAACTTATGAAAAGGGAGGATAAATGATATGAAAGAGCAAGTATTACAAGTAACAAAAGGTGACTTCGTAGGATCAGCAAGTGGAGCGGTAGTATTAACAGCATTAATCGTATTTCTATCAAGCGTATTAGTATAATAGAAACTTTGTAACAAAAGAAAAAGAAGGGAGAATGAAAGATATGAAAGAGCAAGTATTACAAGTAACAAAAGGTGACTTCGTAGGATCAGCAAGTGGAGCGGTAGTATTAACAGCATTAATCGTATTTCTATCAAGCGTATTAGTATAATAGAAATTTTGTAACAAAAGAAAAAGAAGGGAGAATGAAAGATATGAAAGAGCAAGTATTACAAGTAACAAAAGGTGACTTCGTAGGATCAGCAAGTGGAGCGGTAGTATTAACAGCATTAATCGTATTTCTATCAAGTGTATTAGTATAATAGAAACTTTGTAACAAAAGAAAAAGAAGGGAGAATGAGGGATATGAACAGTGAACAAGTGTTTCAAGTAACAAAAACAGATTTATTAGGATCCTTAGGTGGAGCGGTAATATTAACATCATTTATTCTATTCCTTGCAAGTGTATTAGTATGATATATATAAATACAATCATTCAAAAAAAATAAAGACTCTAACGTATTAGTAAGTAGTTAATATGTTGGAGTCTTTTTTATTTTCTTCTTATATACCTTCAAGTATTAAAGTTACCTCATTATTTAGTATCCATGGCTAATTAGACGCTGCGGTTGCAACTTGATTCAACGAATAGTCAAAAATCCACTGATTAAAGTTTCACTTTATTTCAAAGAGAAAAAAGTCGAATTTTATATGTAAGAAAAAAAGAGGAATTTGACAGAAAAGATAGAAAATTTTAAAGGTCAGAATTTGTTAGCTTGCTAACTAATTTCTATTAATTAATGTTGGAAGCGTTTTCGGTTGGTTTTAAGTATGGACCATTTAATCTATTTACAGGGGGATGAAGATATTATGAAACAAAAATCTATGGATACGCTAGCTGCACAAATGGAGGACTTTTTTCCAGTACGTGATGTAGATCATTTGGAATTTTACGTAGGGAATGCAAAGCAATCGAGTTATTATCTTGCGAGAGCATTCGGATTCAAAATTGTGGCTTACTCTGGATTAGAAACTGGAAACCGTGAAAAGGTATCTTATGTTCTTGTGCAAAAAAATATGCGTTTCGTTGTGTCTGGAGCTTTAAGTAGTGAAAATCGTATTGCAGAGTTTGTAAAGACTCATGGTGATGGCGTGAAGGATGTGGCACTACTTGTTGATGATGTTGATAAAGCATACTCAGAAGCAGTGAAACGTGGTGCCGTCGCAATTGCTCCACCAGAGGAATTAACAGATGAGGACGGTACATTGAAAAAAGCAGTTATTGGTACGTATGGTGATACAATTCATACGCTTGTAGAGCGTAAAAATTATAAAGGGGCATTTATGCCAGGATTCCAAAAGGTAGAGTTTAATATTCCATTTGAAGAGTCTGGTTTAATTGCTGTCGATCATGTAGTTGGTAATGTTGAAAAAATGGAAGAGTGGGTTAGTTATTACGAGAATGTCATGGGCTTTAAACAAATGATTCATTTTGATGATGACGATATTAGTACAGAGTATTCGGCGTTAATGTCGAAAGTTATGACGAATGGAAGCCGTATTAAGTTTCCGATTAACGAACCAGCAGACGGAAAGAGAAAGTCACAAATTCAAGAGTATCTAGAATTCTATAATGGAGCTGGTGTACAGCATCTTGCTTTATTAACAAGTGATATTGTTAAAACAGTTGAAGCGCTTCGTGCAAATGGGGTGGAGTTTTTAGATACACCTGATACTTATTATGATGAGTTAACTGCACGAGTTGGAAAAATCGATGAAGAAATTGATAAGCTAAAAGAATTAAAGATCTTAGTAGATCGTGATGATGAAGGTTACTTACTACAAATCTTTACGAAACCAATTGTAGATCGCCCGACTTTATTTATTGAAATCATTCAACGTAAAGGTTCTCGTGGATTTGGTGAAGGAAACTTTAAAGCGTTATTCGAATCAATTGAAAGAGAACAAGAGCGTCGCGGAAACTTATAAGATTTATATCCACCAGCAAAAGTCCCTTTGCTGGTGGAAATTTCATTTTTATAAGGAGGAATCAGGATGAAATTTGTTACATTTCGTCTTCCTTCAAAAGAAATACGGGCTGGATGGCTTGAAGGTGACAAAGTAATAGATATGAATCTTGCTAGTGAAGGGAGAATCCCTTCTTCTATGATGGCTTTTTTAGAGAAAGCTGATGAGTATGTAGAAGTAGTGAGGAATGTTAAGAATCCAAATAAGGGTATATATGCTTTAGAAGAAGTACAATTGACAGCTGCTCTTCCTAATCCGAGTAGTATTCGAGATTTTTACGCATTTGAACAACATGTAAAAACAGCTCGCGGACGAAGAGGACTAGATGTTGTGCCTGAATGGTACGATATTCCGGTTTTTTATTTTACTAATCATCGTGCTGTAATTGGTTCCGGTGATTTTGTAATTGGTCCGAAAAAGTCTAAAAAGCTTGATTACGAGTTGGAGATCGCTTGCGTAATAGGAAAAGAAGGGCGAAATATTTCTCGTGAGCAAGCAGAGGAATATATTTTTGGTTATTGTATTATGAACGACTGGAGTGCGAGAGACTTACAAGCAACAGAAATGAAAGTAGGTCTCGGTCCAGCGAAAGGAAAGGACTTTGCAACTTCGTTAGGAGCACATCTTGTTACGAAAGAGGAATTAGATGTTTATCGTAATGGAGATCGATATGATTTAGAAATGACTGCTCATGTAAATGGAAAACTATTATCAAAGGGAAACTTCCAAGATATTTACTATACATTTGCTGAAATGATTGAACGTGCTTCAGAGGACGTTACGTTATATCCAGGAGATGTGATTGGTTCTGGGACAGTAGGAACAGGCTGTATTTTAGAACTTGGTACAGAAGAGTGGCTACAAGATGGAGATGTTGTAGAGCTGTCGATTACTGGTTTAGGTACACTACGTAATACGATCAAAAAAGAAAAGGAAGCGAGTGATGGGCATGTTTTATCGTCACATGGGAGAACTACCTCATAAACGACATGTACAATTTCGTAAAAAAGATGGATCGCTTTATCGTGAACAGGTAATGGGAACAAAAGGTTTTTCTGGTACGCAGTCTATTTTGTATCATCACTATATGCCAACAGAAGTAGGTCATTCTGCATTATCGCATTCTTGTCAGTTGCAGTATGAAGAGGATGTTGCTCTTTCTCATCGCCACTTCCGAACGAAAGAAAATAAAAAAAGTGGTGATGCAATAAGTGGACGAAATTTCATACTTGGAAATGAAGATTTGTTAATTGGAGTAGTGAGCCCAACAGAAAAAATGGATTATTTCTATCGTAATGGTGATGGCGACGAAATGTTATTTGTTCATTATGGAACAGGGAAAATTGAAACGATGTTTGGAACGATTCACTATAGAAAAGGCGACTATGTAACGATCCCAATTGGAACGATTTATCGTGTTATTCCAGATGAAGGAGAGACTAAGTTTCTTGTTGTAGAGGCGAATAGCCAAATTACAACGCCGCGTCGTTATCGAAATGAATACGGACAATTGTTAGAGCATAGTCCGTTTTGTGAAAGAGATCTTCGTGGTCCAGAAAAATTAGAGACCTATGATGAAAAAGGCGATTTTGTCGTAATGACAAAATCAAGAGGTTATATGCACAAACATGTTTTAGGACACCACCCGTTAGATGTTGTTGGATGGGATGGCTATTTGTATCCGTGGGTATTTAATGTAGAGGATTTTGAACCAATTACAGGGCGCATTCATCAGCCGCCGCCAGTACATCAAACATTTGAAGGGCATAATTTTGTTATTTGCTCTTTCGTACCACGTTTATACGATTATCATCCAGAGTCAATTCCGGCACCATATTATCATAGTAATGTTAATAGTGATGAAGTTCTTTACTATGTAGAAGGAAACTTTATGAGTCGCAAAGGTGTGGAAGAAGGTTCTATTACACTTCATCCGAGCGGGATTCCCCATGGGCCGCATCCGGGGAAAACAGAGGCAAGTATAGGGAAGAAAGAGACACTTGAATTAGCTGTTATGATAGACACATTCCGTCCGCTTCGTATTGTAAAACAAGCACATGAAACAGAAGATGAAAAGTATATGTATAGCTGGATTGAACAAGGTTCATATACTGTGAAATAAGTAAAAAAAGCATGCTCTCAATAAGGGAGCATGCCTTTTTTTGTGGAATCGACATGTATAATAATACCAAAAAGAGTTGTCGAAAGATATATAGAAAGAATGATAAGGATAGTGCATATTCAGAAGAATTTCTACTTGTTTCGACAAAAGTATTGACTAGGAAAAGCGTAATGAGTAAAATAAAAAAGCGAATTAAAAATTTTCAGAAAATTTAAAACTTGGAGGAGTGAAAGATGAAGCAAATTTTTCAAAAGAAGCCAATTGCAAAGTTAATGCAAGAAAGTAAGCAAAAAACGTTAGCAAGAACATTGGGCGCGCTAGATTTAACTATGCTTGGAATCGGAGCAATTGTTGGAACTGGTATTTTTGTTCTAACGGGTGTTGTGGCAGCGAAACATTCTGGGCCAGCTATTATATTATCATTTGCGATTGCCGCGCTAGCTTGTGCCTTTGCTGCATTTTGTTATGCTGAATTTGCTTCTTCAGTTCCTGTATCGGGCAGTGTGTATACGTATACATACGCGACGATGGGAGAAGTATTCGCATTTTTAATTGGCTGGGATCTAATGCTTGAATATTTACTTGCTACATCTGCTGTAGCAAACGGTTGGTCTGCATATTTTCAATCTTTATTAAAGGGGTTTGGAATTCACATTCCGACTATTCTCTCCTCGGCTCCTGGTACAGGGAAGGGTGGAATAATTGATCTACCTGCAGTTCTAATTATTTTAGTGATGACAGTTCTTTTATCTAGGGGTGTTCGTGAAAGTGCACGAGTAAATAACATTATGGTATTTATTAAAATAGCAGTTGTTCTTATTTTTATCTTTGCTGGTTTTAATTATGTGAAACCTGAAAACTGGACGCCTTTTATGCCGTTTGGTTTAGATGGTGTAATGGCTGGAGCGGCTACAGTATTCTTCGCATTTATAGGATTTGATGCAGTTTCAACAGCGGCAGAAGAAGTGAAACGTCCGCAACGTGATTTACCAATTGGTATTATTGCATCGTTATTAATTTGTACAGTTCTTTATATCGTTGTTTCGCTTATTTTGACAGGAATTGTTCCATACGGACAGTTAAATATATCAGATCCAGTTGCTTTTGCACTTCAATTTATTGGACAAGATGGCTTAGCTGGAGTAATTTCAGTAGGAGCAATTACAGGAATTACAACAGTAATGCTAGTTATGATGTATGGGCAAGTTCGTGTTTCTTATGCGATGAGCCGAGATGGTTTACTGCCGAAGCGTCTTGCTAAAGTTCATCCGAAATTTAAAACGCCATTTTTAAATACATGGACAACGGGAATTATTGCGGCACTGATTTCAGGATTAATAGATTTAAATGTTTTAGCACATCTTGTAAACATGGGGACATTGTCAGCATTTGCACTCGTAGCTGTTGCGGTAATTGTAATGAGAAGAACCCATCCAGACTTACCAAGGGCATTTAAGGCTCCGCTTGTACCGTTTTTACCAGCGTTAACAGTGATTTTCTGTTTATACTTAATGCTTCAATTATCGGGGACAGCATGGATTAGTTTTGGGATATGGATGGTTATTGGTATAGCGGTTTACTTCTTATATAGCCGAAAACATAGTGCTTTAAATAATAGTAAAAAAGAAGAAGATGTTGCGAATTTATAAGTGAAAAAAATCCATTCTAATTCTGTTAGAATGGATTTTTTTATTTGAAAATTTACATTTTTCTGAACTTATTATAAGATAATTGTTGGCTAACTAAAGGGGTGAAATGATGAAAAATACGTGGCGTGAGTTAAGGGAGATGGACCGTAACGTATGGATTCGATTTATTGGAGAGACGTTAAATGGAATTGCAATGATGATGTTAATGCCTTTTTTTGCATTATATTTAAAAGATAAGGTAGATTCGTTGTTGGAAGTTGGGGTTATTATGGCGCTTTCTCCAATTGCTGCAAGCTTTGGATCACTTATAGGAGGAAGAATTGCTGACATATATGGAAGAAAACCGATTATGATATTTTCTATGGCAAGTAATGCATTATTAATGCTCGGTTTTCTATTTATAGAAGGATTTATTCCATATGCAATTTTATCTATTTTTTTAGGATTGAGTAATTCTTTATTTCATCCAGCTGCATCAGCTATGGTCGCAGATGTAACGGCACCAGAAAAAAGAACAGAGGCATATGGTTTATTACGAATGGGACACAATATAGGTGCTGCGATTGGTCCGATAATGGGAGCATCAGTAGTTGTGTTGTCAAAGAATCTTGTGTTTATTATTGCCTCTTCTACAATGCTATTTTATGCGTTACTTGTATTACTTCTTATTCAAGAGACGATGCCAAAGAGGACAGATAAGGAAGAACATAAAGAAAAGGAATCTGGGGCAGTTTGGAAAATTGTAATGCGAGATAAGGTATTAATGATTTACTTATTAGCAGGTATTATCATTTCGATGGGGTTTTCTCAAACAGAAGGCATGTTGCCACTACATTTTGATAACGAAATGAAGCGTATTTTTGGAACGAATAATCCATATCCATATTTAATGGCGTTAAACGGACTATTAGTTGTTTTATTCCAATTTCAAATTTCAAAATGGGCTACGGATAAACCAGTCGGGAAGACGATGTTATATGGTGCATGTTTGTTCGGGATTGGATTATTTTTTATAGGGTGGTTACCGAAGTGGTTTGGAGAGTTTAATACAAATGCTACAGTTATTTTAATAACACTACTGTTCGTTTATGCTATATATACGTTAGGTGAGATGATTATGTCGCCTGTACAAATGACATTTGTAGCAAACTTGGCACCTGAGCATTTGAGAGGGACTTATATGGGCGCTGCAAGTTTGCAGTGGATTACAGGAAGCGCATTTGGTCCACTTTTGGGAGGCTTTTTATTAGATCGATTACTTGGCCACTTTCTATTTACAATTTTAGCTGTAGGATGTGTAGTTGCAGGTATTGTATATATTTCTTTAGATCGCCTTGTTGAGCAAAGGCAAAAAGATACACTAACCAAACAATCTTCTTAGTAAATAGGTGACATACACAAAAAAGGGGATTTCTACATATTTTAGGTACATAACTAGATAGGATTACCATTTCATTTTAAAATTCACCTTTGTATAGTAGTGGAATAGAAAAAGTGTAGAAAACCAATAAGTGGTGTCATTTAATTATTTGTGGAAGTTACATTTTATTTCAAATAGGAACTACCTATTTTTATAAAAAGTGCTAAAATAGAAAAATGAAAACAATTGGTTAGGGTGATTTCAGTGACAAAAATTAAATTAGGTTTATTATATGGTGGAAAATCAGCTGAGCATCAAGTTTCGTTACAGACGGCTCTTGCTGCTATTAAAGCGTTAAATCAAGATAAATTCGAGATTCATCCAATTTATATTACAGAACAAGGTCAATGGGTACGTGGTGAGCGTATTGAAGGCGAAGTAACAGATGTTGAAGCTTTAAAAATGAGTAGTGCAGAAAATGCGATTTCTCCGTTATCATTAAGTACAGAGATTATTCCATCTGCAGCTTCTGAGGAAAACGCTATTGACGTTATTTTCCCATTACTACATGGACCAAACGGTGAAGATGGAACGGTTCAAGGACTATTAGAATTGATGAATATTCCTTATGTAGGAAATGGTGTTCTAGCATCATCTGCTGGTATGGATAAAGTTGTTATGAAAAACATCTTTGCAGAGGCTGGTTTAAAACAAGCAAAATATGCGTCTTTCATTCGCAGTGCATGGGAAAAAGATCGTGAGGAAGCTTATTCTAAAGTAGAAGATAAGTTAGGATATCCTTGTTTCGTAAAACCAGCAAACCTTGGTTCAAGTGTTGGTATTAATAAGTGTAAAAATCGTGAAGAACTTGAGAATGCATTTGTAGAGGCATTCCAATTTGATCGCAAAATTATTGTAGAAGAAAATATTGTAGGTCGTGAAGTAGAAGTGGGGGTACTAGGTAATGATGAGCCGAAATGTTCAGTTGTAGGTGAAATCGTTCCGAAAAAGGACTTCTATGATTATAAGTCGAAATATATCGATGGTGATACGGCGTTAATTATTCCAGCTGAAATGACAGAAGAAGAATCTGATGTGATTAAGCGTGATGCAATTATTGCGTTCCAATCATTAGATGGTGCAGGCTTAACGCGAGCTGATTTCTTCTTAACGAAAGACGGAGAAGTGTATATTAACGAAGTAAACACTATGCCAGGATTTACACCGTTTAGTATGTTCCCTCTATTATGGCAACATACTGGGTTACCGTATCCAGAGTTAATCGAAGAGCTAATTCGTTTAGCGATTGAACGTCACGAAGAAAAACAAAAAATTAAATATACAATCTAACAAAAAAAGGAGGAAGCACTATTCGTAGGAATAGTGCTTCCTCTATGTAAGGAGCGTTTCTATATGATAAAGCGAATGTTAAAGCAAGTAGAACAGATGGTAAATGGTACTGGATTAGCAGAGCAATATGAGGGAACTATTATTCAAGGCGTGTCTATTGATACGAGAAAAATTGAAAAAGGAAACTTATATGTTCCGATTCAAGGGGAGCGTTTCGATGGACATGCTTTTGTAGATAAAGCAGTTGAAAATGGAGCTGTAGCTACATTATGGATGAAAGATGTAGCAAATCCACCCGAGAATCTTCCGGTTATTTTTGTAGAAGATACGCTATCTGCACTGCAAATGTTAGCGAAAAACTATCGCGATCAATTGGATGTTAAAGTTGTTGGTGTGACAGGTAGTAACGGTAAAACATCCACGAAAGATATTGTGACAAGTATTCTCGCGACTAAGTTCAAAGTTCAAAAAACAGAAGGAAATTTCAATAACCATATTGGGTTACCTCTCACTATTTTAAACTTAGAAGAAAATACAGAAGTAGCTGTATTAGAAATGGGTATGTCAAGCCGAGGAGAGATTGAATTTTTATCTAAGTTAGCTCGTCCTAATGCAGCTATCATTACGAATATTGGTGAGGCACATTTAATGGATTTAGGATCTCGTGAGGCAATTGCTGAAGCGAAATTAGAAATTGTTACAGGGTTACAAGAAGGTGGCGTGTTCGTATATAATGGAGATGAGCCGTTATTAACGAATCGTGTTCCTGAAATGAATTTAGCAGCAGAAACAGTTACGTTTGGTGATGCAAGAGCCAACGATTACTATCCAACAACTGTAACATTACAGGCAACTGGGACACATTTTAAAATGAATAGAGATGAAAATATTTCATTCTACCTACCGGTGTTAGGAAAACATAATGTGTACAATACACTTGCTTCAATGGCAATTGCGACACATTTTGGGGTGACGTGGGAAGAAATGAAACAAGGTTTAGTAACACTTCAAATGACGGGCATGCGTATGGAGATTGTAAAAACGGATAGTGGATTAACAATTATCAACGATGCTTATAATGCAAGTCCGACGGCTATGGAGGCAGCATTCCATTTAATGAATGGTTTAGATGGATTTACTAAAAAAATCGTTGTGCTCGGTGATATGTTAGAACTTGGAAATCAAGAAGTGCAGTTCCATTATGAGGTAGGTAAATTAATCGATCCAGCAAAAATCGCACATGTATTCACATACGGTAGATTAGGAGCTCAAATTGCTGAAGGAGCGAAAATTAATTTCCCTAATGAACGTGTAAAGGCGTATGATAATAAAGAAGAGTTAGTAAGAGATTTACAAGCGGTAGTCGATGCCAAAGATGTTGTATTAATTAAAGCATCTCGCGGTATGAAATTAGAAGAAGTAATTACGATGTTGAAATAATTGGTGTATATAAATAGGGATGATAGTCACGAAAATAGAAGAAACTTATAATAAGCGCTTACAGTAAATGATAAAAAAATAAAAGTAAAGAAAAAGGCCCTTAATATAAAATAAGGTAACAGTTGGGTTTGCTTTTTACACATACAAAACTTATAATTGATAAAGTGTAATAACGTTTAGAAGTATTTTCGTGAAGAATATACGCCCGGTTATATACGTGAGCATTCAGGAAAAGGGCTTTTCCGCAAATTCGGAAAACGCCTTTTTTTAAATGATAAGTATAGGATAGAAAAGGAGAAGTAACATTGACAACATTTCGAGAATTAGGATTAAGTGAGTCTTTACTGCAATCGGTTGAAAGTATGGGCTTTGAAGAGGCTACGCCGATTCAAGCTGAAACAATTCCACATGCATTGCAAGGTAAGGATATTATTGGGCAAGCGCAAACAGGTACAGGGAAAACAGCAGCATTCGGATTACCACTATTAGATAAAGTGGATACAAATAAAGAAGCAGTTCAAGGTATTGTTATCGCGCCAACGCGTGAATTAGCAATTCAAGTTGGAGAAGAGCTATACAAAATTGGTAAACATAAACGTGTTCGTATTCTACCAATTTATGGTGGTCAAGATATTAACCGCCAAATTCGTGCTCTAAAAAAACACCCACACATTATTGTTGGTACGCCGGGTCGTATTTTAGATCATATTAACCGTAAAACACTTCGCTTACAAAACGTAGAGACTGTTGTTCTTGATGAAGCGGATGAAATGTTAAACATGGGCTTCATTGAAGATATTGAAGCGATTTTAACAGATGTGCCAGAAACACATCAAACATTATTATTCTCAGCGACAATGCCAGATCCAATCCGTCGTATTGCTGAGCGTTTCATGACTGAGCCTCAACACATTAAAGTAAAAGCAAAAGAAGTAACAATGCCAAACATTCAGCAGTTCTATTTAGAAGTGCAAGAAAAGAAAAAGTTTGACGTGTTAACACGCTTACTAGATATTCAATCTCCAGAGCTTGCGATCGTATTCGGTCGTACAAAGCGTCGTGTTGATGAATTATCAGAAGCATTAAACTTACGTGGTTATGCAGCAGAAGGTATTCATGGTGACTTAACACAGGCGAAACGTATGTCTGTATTACGTAAATTTAAAGAAGGTGCTATTGAAGTTCTTGTTGCAACAGACGTTGCTGCACGTGGTCTTGATATTTCAGGCGTAACACACGTATACAACTTCGATATCCCACAAGATCCAGAATCATACGTTCACCGTATCGGTCGTACTGGCCGTGCAGGTAAAAAAGGTATTGCAATGTTATTTGTAACACCACGTGAATCAGGACAATTAAAAAATATCGAGCGTACAACAAAACGTAAAGTTGATCGCATGGAAGCACCGACACTTGATGAGGCATTAGAAGGTCAACAACGTTTAATCGCTGAAAAACTTCAAAGCACGATTCAAAATGAGAACTTATCATACTACAAGCGTATTGCAGAAGAAATGTTAGAAGAGAATGACTCTGTAACAGTAGTAGCTGCTGCTTTAAAAATGATGACTAAAGAGCCGGATACAACTCCGATTGCTTTAACATCAGAACCACCAGTTGTTTCAAGAGGTGGCGGTTCTAAAAAACGTGGCGGTAACGGAGGCGGATACCGTGATGGTAACCGTAATCGTAGTCGTGATGGACGCGGTGGTGGCGATGGTCGTAACCGTGATGGACGTAATCGTGACGGAAACCGTGATCGCAATCGTGATGGAAACCGTGATCGTAATCGTGATGGTGGTAGTCGTGGTCGTAGAGGTGAAGGTCAAGGTCGCCCAGGATCTTCAAATGGACGCGGCGAAAGAAAACATCATAGCCGTCCACAAGCTTAATAAAAAAAGAGAATGCCCTTTGCGGGCATTCTCTTTTTTTATTTCTGTAATTGTGCATACTACATAGTAGTTATGATAGAAAAGGGGCTGTTATATGCTTGTAAGGCTTGGTTACGTTGCGATGAGTGTGCATTTGAAGAATGCATCCCCATCTCAAACGATGACGTACGCACAGTTTCAGAAAATAGATGATCGTGATGCTGCAATTCGTAAACTTGAAAGAATTGCTAATTCCAATTTGGAAAATTGTTTGCGTTTATTAAAGCATAATAAGGGACATGACATATCTTTCTTTCGGCTTAGTTCTAAGCTCATTCCTTTAGCGAATCATGAGGAATTGTTAGAGTGGAACTATATTCGTCCTTTAAAAGAAAAATTGAAAGAATTAGGTGAATATGCAATTCATATGAATATGCGAATTGATTTTCATCCAGATCATTTTGTTGTACTAAATTCACCTGAGGAGAGTGTTTTCAAACAATCTGTAAAGACATTGCAGATGCACAAAAAATTATTAAAAGGCATGGGGATTGAACATAAGCAACGATGTGTACTACATGTTGGAGGAGGGTATAAAGATAAAGAACTTGCATTAGAGCGTTTTATAGAGAATTGGTCTAATGTCCCAAGGGGTATTCAAGAAATGATTATATTAGAAAATGATGATACAACTTTTACGTTAGAGGAAACATTATATTTAGGAGAAAAATTAGATATTCCCGTCGTGTTTGATTTGCATCACCATATGATGAATAATGAGCAAGAAGATTGGTATGAAGATTGGGCACGTGTTGTTCATACGTGGGAAACATCTTTGTTGCCAGTTAAAATGCATATCTCTAGCCCTAGAGAGGGAAAAGATCCAAGAGCTCATGCAGATTATATTAATGTAGACGCATTTTTATCTTTTTTAAGAAGGATAAAGGGAAGTGTTCCGCAAATTGATTGTATGATTGAGGCGAAGATGAAGGATGAGTCTTTATTTCAATTAATGAGGGATTTAAGCGAACAGGTAGATGTAGAAATTATCGATGGTGCAAGCTTTTATATTAAATAAGCTTTGCACCATCGTTTTTTTTGGTTAAAAAAGGAGTTAAAATGCCGCCGGTTATTAAACCTGTTAAATGACTGATCGGATTGGCGGAAGGGTTAAAGAAAGTAAATAGCAGTAATAGAAGTATCATAATTGAGAAAATGGCAATTTCTTTTGGTTGTGAAGAGCGGTAACGATTGTACAATAAAAATAATTGTGCGCCTAATAGTCCGAAAATCCCACCTGATGCACCTGCGTGAATATATTCAGGTGGCATAATAATATAAGAAGAAATATTTCCAGAAATTCCAGAAATAAAAAATAGAATAAAAAAAGAAAAGTGTCCGAGTTGCTTTTCGATAGAAGAACCAAGTGCAAACAAAAAAATACTATTAGAAAGAAAATGTTGTAAGTCTACGTGTACCAGAAGGGAAGTTATGACACGCCACCATTCTCCTTTAGCGATATATTCATTAGAGGCTGCCAGTGGGAAGAGGAAAAAGTCGCCTAATATCATCAGGACTAAGTGAATAAGAAGTAAGGTGAGAATAGTCGATTGTAAAGAAATCTGAGTGGATCTTATTAGCATACGGTTACTATCACCCCTTTTGCATCAGAAAGATTCTCTGTTATTCTTATCAATATGAAAGAAGAAAGTTAAATAGAAGAAGGGGATTTTGAAATGATTATAGGGATTGGAATCGATATTATTGAATTAAATCGTATTGAAAAAATGCTAGATGGAAAGCTTAAATTTATGGAACGTATTTTAACGAAAAATGAACGTAATGTTGCTATGGAGCTGAAAGGAAGTCGCCTTACAGAGTTTGTAGCTGGAAGATTTGCAGCGAAAGAGGCATATTCAAAAGCTGTAGGTACTGGTATCGGGAAAGAAGTGAGCTTTTTAGATATTGAAGTGAAAAATGATGAAAGAGGTAAGCCGATTCTGATTACAAGTACAGAGTATGTTGTTCATTTATCAATTAGTCATAGTAAGGAATTTGCTGTTGCTCAAGTTGTTTTAGAAAGCTCGTCACGCTAGTCTGCATATTTTATATCTTTGTCTCATATATTTGAGGTAGCGATAAGGAAGGTACATCTTCCATTCATTTATAGGGGCAAAGGGGCTGAAGTGATGAAAAGGCGTCTGTTTTTAGTTCTTGTCGGTTTGTTGACCGTTTTTGTATTGGCGGGTTGTGTGGAAAAGAAACAAGATGATGTCGTGAAAGATTTAGAAGCGAAAGTAAAAGGGATGAAAAGTTATCAAGCTGAAGCGAAATTATCGATTAAAACAGGAAATGAGCCTCAGGAGTATAACGTAGAAATTTGGCATAAGGAACCGTCTTTTTATCGTGTGAATTTAAAGAATGCAAAAAAAGATCAGAGCCAAATTATTTTAAGAAATGAAGAAGGTGTATTTGTATTAACGCCAGCACTTAATAAGAGCTTCCGTTTTCAAAGTGATTGGCCGCAAAATAGCAGCCAGGCTTATTTATATGAATCACTTGTAAGAGATATTTTGCAGGATAAGAAAAACCTTACTTTCGAGAAAACAGATAAGTATTATATTTTTAAAACAAAAACAAACTATCAACATCAAAATATGTTGCCGAAACAAGAGATTACACTGAAGAAGAGCGATTTGACTCCAGTTTCAGTGAAGTTAATGGATAATGATCAAAATGTTCTTGTAAAAGTAGATTTCTCTAAGGTAAAATTCGATGCGAAATTTGATAAAGGTGCATTTGATACGAAACAAAATATGTCTAGAGCGCAGGTAGATGTTCAAACAACAGCGAAAGAAGACAAACCGTTTGCTACTTTGTATCCGCTTGATACACCACAAGGTATGACTCTGCAAGATGAAAAAGAGTTGAAGACAGACAGTGGCAAGCGTGCGATACTCACATACACTGGAAATAAGAAATCCTTTACTTTAATACAAGAAAAGGCAAAAGTTGCAGAGGCTTCATCAGCGGTAAGTGTAAGTGGAGAACCGGTTGATCTTGGGTTTACGATTGGTGCGTTGACGAAAGACTCTGTAACGTGGTCGCATAACGGAGTAGAATATATGCTCGTGTCTAAAGGTTTAGAGCCGAAGGAGCTGTTAATGGTTGCTCGTTCAGTTACAGCGAAGCAGGTGAAGTAAACTTCTTAGACGTGGTGATATATGTGCACCACGTCTTTTCTTAGTTTGAAGGTGGATTTCATAAAAGAAGCATATAAAAGAATAAGCTTCGCATATCGTGTATAAGGAAGTGTATTTATGGAAGAAGCACCATTTTATCGTGACACGTGGGTGGAAGTGGATTTAGATGCCATTTATAACAACGTTACACATATTAAAGAGTTCATCCCAAGTGATGTAGAGATTTTTGCTGTAGTTAAAGCGAACGCATATGGGCACGATTATGTACCGGTTGCTAAAACGGCATTAGAAGCGGGTGCAACAAGGTTAGCTGTTGCTTTTTTAGATGAAGCTCTAGTGCTTCGGAGGGCTGGTATTACTGTGCCGATTTTAGTGTTAGGTCCCTCGCCGCTGCGTGATGTAAATGTAGCTGCTGAAAATGATGTAGCGCTAACTGTTTTTCAAAAAGAATGGGTGGACGAAGCAATTAAACTTTGGGATGGTTCATCTGTAATGAAATTTCATATTAATTTTGATAGTGGTATGGGGAGAATTGGAATACGTGAAAGAAAAGAGCTGAAAGAATTTTTAAGGAGTTTAGAAGGTGCACCGTTTTTAGAGTTAGAAGGAGTATACACGCATTTTGCAACGGCAGATGAGGTTGAGACTTCGTATTTTGATAAGCAATATAACACGTTCTTAGAGCAGTTAAGTTGGTTGAAAGAATTCGGAGTGGATCCTAAGTTTGTCCATACAGCTAATAGTGCTGCCACGTTACGTTTTCAAGGGATTACATTTAATGCAGTGCGAATTGGGATTGCAATGTATGGATTATCTCCTTCTGTAGAAATACGTCCTTTTTTACCATTTGAATTAGAACCGGCGCTATCACTGCATACGAAAGTAGCTCATATTAAACAGGTGATTAAAGGTGATGGAATTAGTTATAACGTCACTTATCGAACGAAAACTGAAGAATGGATCGCGACTGTAGCGATTGGTTATGCAGATGGATGGCTTAGAAGATTACAAGGATTTGAAGTGCTTATAAATGGTAAAAGGGTACCGATTGTAGGGCGAGTAACAATGGATCAGTTCATGATTCATCTTCCTTGTGAAGTGCCGCTTGGTACGAAAGTTACGCTTATTGGAAGGCAGGGAGATGAGTATATTAGCGCTACAGAGGTTGCGGAATATTCAGGGACTATTAATTATGAAATTATTGCAACGATCAGTTTCCGTGTGCCAAGAATATTTATACGGAATGGTAAGGTTGTAGAGATAATTAATTACTTGAACAATATATAGAAGGTAGCATGATTGCTTCTTGTCATTGGAGTGACTGTTCATTGCTGGATAATAAGCTCTTTTTGATGAGAAGCTTTTTACTTATAATCATTTTTTATATAAGTTACACGTAAGTTTTGAAGAGGAGTTCTATTGTTTTTAGTTAGTTATGAGATAAAAAATTTAAGAAGATGAATGTTTTGTTTGTGAATTGGAAAACATAAGCAAGGAATAAGGAAGTCTTTGCAACAGGCTCCATACAATGGTATTATTACAATAGGTGTCATATATATATATTTGGGTGTGTAGTTGACGGTGGAGGTGTATTTTTGTGTCCGAATCAAGTGTAACTACTGAAATCGTGGTTCGGTTGCCAAAGCAAATGGTAACGGAATTGGACGGAATTGGAAAACAAGAGAATAAGAATCGCCATGAACTAATTTGCCAGGCAACACAATTGTTATTGCGTCAACATAAGACGAAGAAACGCTACCAACATGAATCAATGCGACGTGGGTATATTGAAATGGGAAAAATTAATCTTGGTATTGCATCTGAAGCTTTCTTAGCGGAGTATGAAGCAGCTCATACAGTAGAACGCTTAGTTAGCGGGGGGTAATATTTTGATTGTAAAACGCGGCGACGTGTATTTTGCAGACCTTTCCCCAGTTGTTGGTTCTGAGCAAGGAGGCGTTCGTCCGGTTCTTGTCATTCAAAATGACATCGGAAATCGTTTTAGTCCAACGGTGATTGTAGCGGCTATTACTGCACAGATTCAAAAAGCGAAATTACCCACTCATGTGGAAATTGATGCGAAAAAGTATGGTTTTGAGAGAGATTCTGTTATTTTACTTGAGCAGATTCGAACAATCGATAAGCAACGCTTAACGGACAAAATCACTCATTTAGATGAAGTGATGATGAGTCGTGTAGATGAAGCGTTACAAATTAGTTTAGGACTAATAGATTTTTAAATCGGCAGTTTAAGTTGCTCTCTTTGAAGGGCAACTTTTTTTATTATAGAGGAGGTTACGGTTGTATATGGAAATGGTAGATAATCGACAAGCGTTAATGAAAATGTTAGTGAAAGAATTAGGCTTTAGCGAAAAGCAAGTTCGTCATGTTATTCAATTAACAGAAGAAGGTAACACAGTTCCATTTATTGCTCGTTACCGAAAAGAATGGACAGGCTCTTTAGATGAGGTGCAAATTCGTGCGATTTTAGAGAGATGGCAATATATGATGCAACTTGAAGATAGGAAGGAAGAAGTTATTCGTCTTATTGGTGAGAAGGGAAAACTGACAGGAGAGCTAAGGCTGCAAATTGTTAAAGCTACAAAGTTGCAGGAAGTAGAAGATTTATATCGTCCATATAAAGAGAAAAGAAGAACGAAAGCAACGATTGCAAAAGAAAAAGGGTTAGAACCGTTAGCTGAATGGTTATTGTTATATAAGAAAGAAGATCCGGCTAAAAAGGCAGTGGAATTTATTAATGCAGAGAAAGAAGTGCAATCTGCAGAAGAAGCTTTACAAGGTGCACAAGACATTATTGCAGAAATGATTTCAGATGAAGCTACGTATCGTAGTTGGATTCGAAATATTACTTTTAGAAAAGGTATTATGTCTTCGTCTGTAAAAGGTGAAGAAAAAGATGAAAAGAATATATATGAAATGTATTACAGTTATGAAGAACCATTGCAAAAAGTAGTACCACATCGTGTATTAGCAATGAATCGCGGTGAGAAAGAAGATATATTGAGAGTTTCTGTTGTCCCACCAGTAGATGAGATATTAAATTTCTTAAATAAGAAAGTAATTCGTGATAACGATTCTAAAAGTGCGCATTATGTACAATTAGCGATTGAAGATGGTTATAAACGATTAATTCAATCTTCAATTGAAAGAGAAATTCGTAAAGAATTAACAGAAACAGCTGAAGAACAAGCGATACATATTTTCTCTGAGAACTTACGTAACTTATTATTACAACCTCCGATGAAAGGGAAAGTCGTGCTAGCGGTAGACCCGGCATATAGAACTGGTTGTAAATTATCTGTAGTAGATGATACGGGGAAAGTACTACATATTGATGTTATTTATCCGCATCCGCCTGTTCGTAAATATGATGACGCAAAAACGAAAGTTCTTTCTATTATAGATAAATATCAAGTTGAAATGATTGCAATTGGTAATGGGACAGCATCTAGAGAAACAGAGGAATTTATAGTAGATGTATTGCAAAGTGTGAAACAGGAAGTCTTTTATATTATTGTAAATGAAGCGGGTGCTAGTGTATATTCAGCTTCTGATTTAGCTCGTGAAGAATTCCCAAATTTACAAGTTGAAGAGAGAAGTGCTGTTTCTATTGGAAGACGTCTGCAAGATCCACTGGCTGAACTTGTGAAAATTGATCCTAAATCAGTTGGAGTTGGACAATACCAACATGATGTATCTCAAAAGAGATTGAATGAGTCATTAACATTTGTAGTAGAGACAGCTGTTAACCAAGTTGGGGTTAATGTAAATACGGCTTCGGTTGCATTGTTACAATATGTTTCAGGTTTATCGAAAACTGTTGCGAAAAATATTGTGGCAAAGAGAGAAGAGGATGGGAAATTCACAAAGCGCACGGAATTAAAGAAAATCCCACGTTTAGGTGCAAAGACGTACGAACAATGTATAGGTTTCTTGCGTATATTAGAAGGAGCGAATCCATTAGATCGGACAGGTATTCATCCTGAACAATATAAAAATGTTGAATTGTTATTGAAGAGTTTAGGGTTATCGATAGATGACGTAGGACAACCGCAATTACAAAAGAGATTGGAAGAAGTAGAGATTTCTAAGTTGTCTCAAGAAACGGGAGTTGGGGAGCCGACGTTAGTTGATATTATAGATGCACTCATTAGTCCAGAACGAGATATGAGGGATGAGTTGCCTAAACCACTTCTGAAAAAAGGGATTTTGAAATTAGAAGATTTAAAACGTGGTATGGAACTAGAAGGAACAGTGCGTAACGTTGTTGATTTTGGTGCTTTTGTTGATGTTGGCGTAAAGCAAGATGGTTTAGTGCATATTTCTAAGCTTAGCAAACAGTTTGTAAAGCATCCGTTAGATGTTGTATCAGTAGGACAAATTGTAAAAGTATGGGTAGATGATATTGATACAAAAAAAGGACGCGTTGCACTATCTATGTTGCCGATTGAATAGTAAGAGAAGAGAGCAGATAAAACTGCTCTTTTTTTATAGAATAAAAAGTGTAATGGATCATGAGTTTTGATGTATTTTGCTATAATAAAACCAGCATTCATTTAGCAATTTAATTTGATACCGGTTTTTTTCGAAATATGCACGTTGCATCTGTTTTTTTAGCCACGTAGGCATAGGAATCCCTCCTTGTTTAATCCTACTCTCAAAAATCTAAAGTACTATTAATGAGAGGTTGGTGAGTGGATTTCTATTCATGTTGTGTTTTTAGAAACCACGCGTCTTGAATGAGGATGGGTATATGTACTATTTAATATATGTATAAGAAGCGTGAAAAGTGTAAAAATATTTTTTTGTTTAGGAGGAATGAGAATGGACGAGAAAGAAATTCAACGGCTAGTGGAAGAAGTATCGCTACAATACTTCGGAATGCCATTTTTACATAAAGTAAAGTTCAATAGTAGGTTGCGTACAACTGGCGGGCGTTATCTGTTGAAGAGTCACAATGTTGAACTGAATTATCGATATTACGAAATGTATGGTAAGGAGGAATTAATCGGAATCATCAAACATGAACTGTGTCATTATCACTTGCATATTACAGGAAGAGGGTATAAGCACAGGGACAGAGATTTTCGTGAGTTGTTAAAGAAAGTTGATGCACCTCGTTTTTGTAAACGAATGATTAATGAAGAGAAGGAAAAAAAGATTTATAAGTATGAATGTATGGAGTGTTTACTTCAATATGTAAGAAGGCGTCAAATAAATACAAAAAGATATGTCTGCGGAAAGTGTAAAGGGAAACTCAAACCGATATCGAAAACATCTTGACAGTAAAAACGCAATCCAGTATATTATAAACATGTCACGTTTGAACAAGATGTTGTTAAAAACTTCTTGACTTACAGAAAGAAATTTTATAAGATACAAATTGTCTTCATTATTCCGCAGTAGCTCAGTGGTAGAGCTATCGGCTGTTAACCGATCGGTCGTAGGTTCGAGTCCTACCTGCGGAGCCATACAGAGAAGTACCCAAGTGGCTCAAGGGGCTCCCCTGCTAAGGGAGTAGATCGCTAACGCGGTGCGAGGGTTCGAATCCCTTCTTCTCTGCCATACATATTGGCCCGTTGGTCAAGTGGTTAAGACACCGCCCTTTCACGGCGGTAACACGGGTTCGAATCCCGTACGGGTCACCACTTCGGAGGATTAGCTCAGCTGGGAGAGCACCTGCCTTACAAGCAGGGGGTCGGCGGTTCGATCCCGTCATCCTCCACCATATGAATTTTATATGAATAGTATCATCGCGGGGTGGAGCAGTACGGTAGCTCGTCGGGCTCATAACCCGAAGGTCGCAGGTTCAAATCCTGTCCCCGCAACCAAATGGTCCCGTGGTGTAGTGGTTAACATGCCTGCCTGTCACGCAGGAGATCGCCGGTTCGACCCCGGTCGGGACCGCCATTTTAACTTCTGCTAATTGGCAGTTGTTTTTTATTGGACATTATGGTACGATAACATTTGTCTTTGAAAATAAGATATTTTTTCAGTGGGCTATAGCCAAGCGGTAAGGCAACGGACTTTGACTCCGTCATGCGCTGGTTCGAATCCAGCTAGCCCAGCCATTTACGAGCCATTAGCTCAGTTGGTAGAGCATCTGACTTTTAATCAGAGGGTCGAAGGTTCGAATCCTTCATGGCTCACTTTTTTGTTTTTTCCGCGCGGTCGTGGCGGAACGGCAGACGCGCTAGGTTGAGGGCCTAGTGGGGGAAACCCCGTGGAGGTTCAAGTCCTCTCGGCCGCATCAAAAAAATCTTAAAAAAGTACTTGCATTTGAAAATGTAGTATGATAAGATAATTGAGTCGCCAAAATACAACGACGAAAAAACATCATGAATAAGCGCCCGTAGCTCAATTGGATAGAGCGTTTGACTACGGATCAAGAGGTTAGGGGTTCGACTCCTCTCGGGCGCGCCAATTACGGGAAGTGGCTCAGCTTGGTAGAGCACCTGGTTTGGGACCAGGGGGTCGCAGGTTCAAATCCTGTCTTCCCGACCACGCGGGTGTAGTTTAGTGGTAAAACAAGAGCCTTCCAAGCTCTGGTCGAGAGTTCGATTCTCTTCACCCGCTTTTAGTTCTTTGAAAACTGAACGAAACAAACAACGTGAAACGTCAATTTTTATTTTTAGATGCTAGACAAACTAACTTTATTGGAGAGTTTGATCCTGGCTCAGGATGAACGCTGGCGGCGTGCCTAATACATGCAAGTCGAGCGAATGGATTGAGAGCTTGCTCTCAAGAAGTTAGCGGCGGACGGGTGAGTAACACGTGGGTAACCTGCCCATAAGACTGGGATAACTCCGGGAAACCGGGGCT
>NZ_CP031748.1:297708-313914 GCF_003429245.1 Bacillus sp. CR71
ATAGGTTCGAGGTGGAAGCATGGTGACATGTGGAGCTGACGAATACTAATAGATCGAGGACTTAACCATATAATATGTAGCAATGTTATCTAGTTTTGAAGGAATATGCCTTCAATAGTTTGGTGATGATGGCAGAGAGGTCACACCCGTTCCCATACCGAACACGGAAGTTAAGCTCTCTAGCGCCGATGGTAGTTGGGACCTTGTCCCTGTGAGAGTAGGACGTCGCCAAGCTATTTATATCATCGCGGGGTGGAGCAGTACGGTAGCTCGTCGGGCTCATAACCCGAAGGTCGCAGGTTCAAATCCTGTCCCCGCAACCAAATGGTCCCGTGGTGTAGTGGTTAACATGCCTGCCTGTCACGCAGGAGATCGCCGGTTCGACCCCGGTCGGGACCGCCATTTTATATAAAGAAAAGAACGAAACAAGTTGTTTCGTATTTTTTTATTTGTTTTAACAAAAAACTAATAAAGACAGTCAAACTATCCTTAGGACAACTCCTAAGGACTTTTTTATATATTCAAAACCTGTATAATAAAGAGCAGAGAACATTGTGAGTAAAGTAGGTGAAGTCTGTGAGTAAATATGAAGTAACAACAAAATCTTCTGAGGAAACACAAAGATTATCAGAAAAACTAGGTGAACTCGTAGAGGCACAAGATGTAATTATTTTAGAAGGAGATCTTGGAGCTGGTAAGACGACTTTTACAAAGGGACTAGCAAAAGGTCTTGGAGTGAAAAGAGTTGTAAATAGTCCTACCTTTAATATTATTAAAGAATATAAAGGAAGATTACCGCTATATCATATGGACGTGTATCGCTTAGCAGAAAGCGAAGAGGACTTAGGCTTTGATGAGTATTTCTACGGTGAAGGAATTACGGTAGTGGAATGGGCTCATTTAATAGAAGCATATTTACCGAATGAAAAGTTACAAATTAGTTTATTCCATGCGGGAGATGACACAAGAAAAATTATACTCGAGCCAATTGGAGATCGCTATATTAGATTATGTGAGGAGCTATTACAAGATGAAAGTACTAGCAATTGATACTTCAAATTACGTAATGGGTGTATCCCTTATTGAGGAAGGAAACGTGATTGGGGAAATCATTACAAATTTGACGAAAAACCATTCTGTACGTCTTATGCCAGCTGTAGAGCAACTGTTAAAAGAATGTGGTGTAAAACCGAAGGAATTAACTAAAATCGTTGTAGCTGCTGGACCTGGATCATATACAGGTGTTCGCATAGGCGTGACAGCGGCAAAAACATTAGCTTGGTCACTTCAAATACCAATTGTAGGTGTATCAAGTTTAGAGGTAGTAGCTGCAAACGGTGCTAACTTTAATGGATTAATTTGTCCTTTATTTGATGGAAGGCGTGGGCAAATCTATACTGGATTATATACATACGAAGGAGAGCAGTTAACTTCAATAGAAGAAGACCGAATTATTCTTATTGTAGACTGGTTGCAAATGTTAAAAGATAAAGGACAGCCTGTTTTATTTATCGGTAATGATGTTAAATTGCATAAAGAAACAATTATAGAATATTTAGGTGATCAAGCTGTATTCGCTCCTTTTACTAAAAATAATCCAAGACCAAGTGAGCTAGCATTTTTAGGATTACAAAAAGAAGAACATGATGTGCATACGTTTGTTCCGAGCTATCTTCGTTTAGCTGAAGCTGAAACAAAGTGGTTAGAAAGTCAAAACAAGTAGGGGCCTTGCAGAAGATGGATATGATATTTAGAAAGATGGAACTTGATGATATTGCTCAAATTGTAGCTATTGAAGAAGTATCTTTTTCAACTCCTTGGACTGCAGATGCTTTTCACCGTGAATTAACGATGAATGAACATGCACATTATATTGTGTTAGAAAAAGATGGTCGTGTAATCGGGTATTGTGGATTGTGGATAATTATTGATGAATCACATATAACAAATATAGCTATTTTGCCAGAATACCGAGGTCAAAAGTTAGGAGATGCCTTATTGAAAGCAGTTATTTCAGAAGCGAAAGAACTAGGGGTAAAAACAATGACGCTTGAAGTACGTGTATCAAATGAAGTAGCAAAGCAGTTATACAAAAAATATGGATTTCAAAATGGTGGAATTCGTAAACGATACTATGCAGACAATCAGGAAGATGGTCTTGTAATGTGGGTGAATATATAATGGAAAAAAATACGATTATACTTGGGATTGAAACGAGCTGTGATGAAACAGCGGTAGCGGTTGTTAAAAATGGGACGGAAATTATTGCGAATGTCGTTGCATCACAAATTGAAAGTCATAAACGTTTTGGCGGCGTTGTACCAGAGATTGCATCCCGTCATCATGTAGAAGAAATTACAGTTGTGTTAGAAGAAGCTTTAAAAGAAGCAAACATAACATTTGATGATATTGATGCAATCGCTGTAACAGAAGGGCCTGGTTTAGTAGGAGCACTTCTAATTGGGGTAAATGCAGCGAAGGCAGTAGCTTTTGCACATGATATTCCGCTAGTCGGTGTTCATCATATTGCTGGTCATATTTATGCGAACCGTTTAGTAAAAGAAGTGCAATTCCCGCTATTATCACTTGTTGTATCTGGTGGGCATACAGAACTTGTTTATATGAAAGAACATGGTTCATTTGAAGTAATTGGTGAAACGCGAGATGATGCAGCTGGAGAAGCATATGATAAAGTAGCTCGTACGTTATCTATGCCATATCCAGGTGGTCCTCATATTGATCGCCTTGCACATGAAGGAGAACCAACAATTGATTTGCCTCGTGCATGGCTAGAACCGGATTCATATGATTTTAGCTTTAGTGGATTGAAATCAGCAGTTATCAACACTGTGCATAACGCGAAACAACGTGGTATAGAAATTAAACCAGAAGATTTAGCGGCAAGTTTCCAAGAAAGTGTAATAGATGTACTTGTAACGAAAGCAGCTCGTGCAGCAGCAGCTTATAATGTAAAGCAATTACTTCTTGCTGGTGGAGTAGCTGCTAATAAAGGACTTCGTGCCCGATTAGAAGAAGAATTTGCACAAAAAGAAAACATTGAACTAATTATTCCACCGCTATCTTTATGCACAGATAATGCAGCAATGATTGCAGCGGCAGGGACAATTGCGTATGAACAAGGCAAGCGTGCAACATTAGCCTTAAATGCGAATCCAGGATTAGATATTGAAGCATAGTTATGCACATAATTAACCACAGCTTGTGGATAAAACCCATGTTATCTGTTGATAATGTGGGTTTTATTGTGTATATAAAGTGTTGATAACTTTTTCGTTGGCTGTGGGTAATGTGGAAAAGTTGGTTTAATAGTTATTTTATAAAGGTGGATATGTGTATAAACTTGTGGATAAACTAGATGAAGTCTGACCTTTGAGTGTATTGTTTTTCGGGAAATAAAAAGCAAGAAGATATCCCCGAAAAACATTTTTTAATATCCCTCCATTATAGAGGGTGCTGATATTGTCAATCCTTGTCGGTAAATCGATATTTCGTGTCGAATCGTTTATGTATATAGGGTTACGATAGATGTATTTGAAAAATCGTTGATATATTCCCAGTTACCATTGATATATCCAAAAAATTATTTATGTACTTAAAGAAAAAAGATGTCGCATAGTCAAAAATCATGACTGATGAGACATCTTCCTTATTTAAATACTCTTATACATGCAGCTCTTCCCACTCTGCCATACAAGTTTCAAGCTGTTCTTGTAGCGTTTGTTTTTTAGTTGTAATTTCACTAGCTTTTTCATAATCTGCATATATTTCTGGTAAGCAAAGTTGATCTTCTAACGTAGCAATTTCTTCTTCTAAGTTTACGATATTTTGTTCTAGCTCTTCAATTTTTCGAGTGCGTTGACGTTCTAATTGTTTACGCTCTTTTTCTTCGAGATAATTTAATTTTTCTTGAGCTACAGTTTTTTGAACAGGTGCCTGATTTTCTTGCTGTTCTTGTTGTTCAAATGCTGCACGTTCAATCATTTCATTTTTCTTCTCCACATAGTAATCGTAATCCCCTAAATATTCCTGTGCGCCTTCTGTTGATAACTCAACCACAGTCGTTGTTACACGGTTAATAAAGTAGCGGTCATGTGAGACAAATAGAAGAGTCCCTGGATAATCAATTAAAGCATTCTCTAAAATCTCTTTACTATTTAAATCAAGGTGGTTCGTAGGCTCATCCAGAATTAATAAATTTGACTTTTGCATCATAAGTTTCGCAAGAGCTAATCGAGCTTTTTGTCCACCACTAAGGGAAGATACTGGTTTCAGTACATCATCTCCTGTGAATAAAAAATTCCCGAGTATAGTACGGATTTCTTTTTCAGGTTGCAGTGGATATTCATCCCATAGTTCATTTAAAACCCGTTTAGAAGATGTTAAATTTGCTTGTTCTTGGTCATAATAGCCAACAGATACATTTGATCCGAAAGAAACATTACCATTTAATAGTGGTAACTTATTCACAATAGATTTTAATAATGTGGATTTCCCAATTCCGTTTGGACCAACTAAGGCAACACTATCTCCGCGAGTTAAGCGCATAGTTACGTGTTCAATTATAGGGTCCTCCTCATAGCCGATGGTTGCATCTTTTACTTGTAAAACATCATTTCCACTTTGCTTTTCAATATCGAAGTGGAATGATGCTGACTTAGAATCCCCTAATGGTCTCGTTAATAATTCCATTCTGTCTAGTTGTTTACGGCGACTTTGAGCACGTTTCGTTGTAGAAGCGCGAGCTATATTCTTTTGAACGAAGTCCTCAAGTTTTGCGATTTCATCTTGTTGTTTTTCGTAACGTTTCATTTCTTGATCATATAATGCTGATTTTAAGTCTAAATATTTACTGTAGTTACCAACAAATCGTCTGCTTTCTTTATTCGAAATTTCATATACTTGTGTAACGAGTTTGTCTAAGAAATAACGGTCATGGGAAACGATTAATATTGCGCCAGGATAACCTTGTAAATATTGCTCAAGCCATGTTAATGTTTCAATGTCTAAATGGTTTGTAGGCTCGTCCAAAATAAGTAAGTCTGGTTTTGTTAATAATAATTTCCCGAGAGCTAATCTTGTTTTTTGCCCGCCACTTAAAGTAGAGATCGTCGTCTGGTGTGTTTCAACTGGGAAGCCAAGGCCGCTTAAAATGGAGCGAATATCCGCTTCGTATTGATATCCACCTTGATCTTTATAATTGAGTTGCAATTGGTCATAATCAGCTAACAATCTTTCATATATAGCTTCGTTTGAAAAGTTTTCTTCTTTTCCCATTTCTTGCTCAAGCTTTCGAAGTTTTGTCTCCATTTGCCGTAAGTGGGTAAAGACGGTTAGCATTTCATCCCAAATTGTTAAAGACGTTTCTAGGCCAGTATTTTGAGCTAAATACCCGATTGAGACATCTTTCGGTTTTATAATTTCGCCACCATCATGTGATAACTCACCAGCGATAATTTTTAATAATGTAGATTTTCCAGCTCCATTCCTTCCAACTAATGCGATACGATCTTTTGTTTGTACTTCCAATTTTATGTTTGCAAGAATTGTTTCTGCACCGTATAATTTCGAAAGTCCATTTACTTGTAATAAAATCAATGTTCTCACCTCAAATAATTTCTTAACTTTGCCATGTTTATATTTCTCAATCATACTAAAAATAGTGTATAGTTTAAAATAAAGAGAGAATACTTCTTCTCTTTATTATACAAGGAATTTAATGAGTGCTAAACTTCTGTATTTGATTAAAGTATATGAATAAAGATAGGAAGAGAGGAGAGGTCATATGGATCAGCAAAAGATTCCACAAGCCACTGCTAAAAGATTGCCTCTATACTATCGATTTATCCAAAACTTATCTCTTTCTGGTAAGCAGCGTGTTTCATCGGCCGAATTGAGTGAAGCGGTAAAAGTAGATTCCGCAACAATACGAAGAGATTTTTCGTATTTTGGAGCATTAGGGAAAAAGGGATATGGATATAACGTAAATTATTTATTATCATTTTTCCGCGAAACACTTGATCAAGATGATATAACGCGTGTAGCACTTATTGGAGTAGGTAATTTAGGGACCGCTTTCTTACATTATAATTTCACGAAAAACAATAATACAAAAATTGAAATGGCATTTGATGTTAGTGAAGAGAAAGTTGGAACAGAAATCGGGGGCATTCCTGTATATCATTTAGATGAATTAGAAGAGAGATTATCAAATGATATACAAGTGGCAATATTAACAGTACCGGCTACAGTAGCACAAGCTGTAGCAGATAGATTAGCTGAAACGAGCGTGCACGGTATTTTGAATTTCACACCAGCACGATTAAACGTATCAGAGAATATTAGAATTCATCATATTGATTTAGCTGTAGAGTTACAAACATTAGTTTACTTTTTGAAAAACTATCCACAATAAAACGCAGAGGAAGCGACCTCTGCGTTTTATTATTGTTTCTTCTTTGTGAATTTAACTAATATAAGGCGAAGTGCCAAATTAAAATCAATTGTTGCCATAACTGCAAATAGTATTGTCCACACATTCCAGATTGTATCTGTCACGTTCGTAATGGCGAAGCGTGTAAAGATACATCCAAGAAGGAAGTATAATGCGGCCATGAACAATGGTGAGTTTCTCATACAAAAAATCCTCCGATAAATCCTTGCATTTTTTCAGCTTCTTTAATCATTTCTTGAATTTGCTCATTGCTCATAAAAATTTGCCCAATAGCGACTAATGTATTCATCGCAACATGAGCTGCAATAGGAACGATAATGCGCTTCGTCTTCACATATAAGAAGGCGAATACGAGCCCCATAGCAGTGTATACCAATAAGTGAGTAAAATCAAAATGAATTGCTGCGAATACAAGTGAACTAATGATAGCTGCAATAAAGAAGTTGAACTTCTTATAAAGTGCACCGAATAGAATTTTTCTAAATACGATTTCTTCTAAGATAGGTCCGATTATAGATACAACAATAAGGAACCAAGGAGTAGTTCGTGCAATTTCCATCAGTTTCATTGTATTTTCTGAACCTTGTTTAATTCCTAGTAGCTGCATCTCGATCATACCGGCAACTATTTGTGAAAAGAAAGCTAAGAATAATCCGATGAAAATCCACCCAATTGTAGCTGGAACAGAAGAGCGCGTTGCATCTAAATGTCTGTCGCGAATATCTGTTCTAAGTAACCAAAGTACGATACATAATGCAACAAAGAAGCTAATAATTGCCCAGTGTCCCATTATGATTTGTCCTTTTTCCTCAATGGTAAATCCTCTATTATCATAGAGTCCTGTTTTTAGGAGAAGTGGTAATCCAACAGCGCCAGATAATTGCATTAAAATGTATGTAACGATAATCCACCAGTATTGTTTCTTCAAATGGTTTAACCATCCTTTCTAACTCTAGTGTATGAGATGAGGTAGGATAACATGTAAATATGTTATCTACGATATAAACTTTCATTCGAATTATGATTTTTTTGTAAATACGTATTTTAAATTAAAGTAGGAGACAGGAAAAAGTTGTACGTTTAGCGAAAACAACTTAGGGTGTCTTTCATATTGTAACATACGAGTAGGGGAAACAACGATTCATATAGTAGAGGCAGTATTCTATATAGAAAGTTTATATAGTAATTTGCGAAAAAATTATGATTTTTTTACTTGCAAAAGAAATTGAGATTATTTATTATTATAAGTGTGTTAGCACTCGGGTGACTTGAGTGCTAATAAATAAAATTTACATAACAAAATGAGGAGGTTATTGTTCATGCTAAAGCCATTAGGTGATCGCGTTGTAATTGAGCTTGTTCAAGCAGAAGAAAAAACAGCAAGTGGTATTGTATTACCAGACACTGCAAAAGAAAAACCACAAGAGGGTAAAGTTGTTGCAGTAGGTACTGGTCGAGTGCTTGAAAATGGTGAGCGTGTTGCTTTAGAGGTAGCAGCAGGTGATCTTATCATCTTCTCAAAATATGCAGGTACTGAAGTGAAATATGAAGGTACAGACTACTTGATTTTACGTGAAAGTGACATTTTAGCAGTTATCGGTTAATTATATAAATCTTAAAAAAATCCAAGGGGGTCAATTATTATGGCAAAAGATATTAAATTTAGTGAAGAAGCACGTCGTTCGATGCTTCGCGGTGTCGACACTCTTGCAAACGCAGTAAAAGTAACGCTTGGACCAAAAGGTCGTAACGTTGTACTTGAGAAAAAATTCGGTTCACCACTTATTACAAATGATGGTGTAACAATCGCAAAAGAAATCGAATTAGAAGATGCATTCGAAAACATGGGTGCGAAATTAGTAGCAGAAGTTGCTAGCAAAACAAATGATGTAGCTGGTGACGGAACAACAACTGCAACTGTATTAGCGCAAGCTATGATTCGTGAAGGTCTTAAAAACGTAACAGCTGGTGCTAACCCAATGGGTCTTCGTAAAGGTATCGAAAAAGCTGTTACTGCTGCAATTGAAGAATTAAAAACGATTTCTAAACCAATCGAAGGCAAATCTTCTATCGCGCAAGTAGCTGCTATTTCTGCAGCTGACGAAGAAGTAGGTCAATTAATCGCTGAAGCAATGGAGCGCGTTGGTAACGATGGCGTTATTACTTTAGAAGAGTCTAAAGGATTCACAACAGAATTAGACGTAGTAGAAGGTATGCAATTTGATCGTGGATATGCATCTCCTTACATGATTACTGATTCTGACAAAATGGAAGCAGTTCTTGATAACCCATACATCTTAATTACTGACAAAAAGATTTCTAACATCCAAGAAATCTTACCAGTATTAGAGCAAGTGGTACAACAAGGTAAACCACTTCTTATCATTGCTGAAGATGTAGAAGGCGAAGCTTTAGCTACATTAGTAGTGAACAAACTTCGTGGTACATTCAACGTAGTAGCTGTTAAAGCTCCTGGATTTGGTGACCGTCGTAAAGCAATGCTAGAAGATATCGCAATCTTAACTGGTGGCGAAGTAATCACTGAAGAATTAGGTCGTGACTTAAAATCTGCTACAGTTGAATCTTTAGGACGCGCTGGTAAAGTTGTTGTTACAAAAGAAAACACAACTGTAGTTGAAGGTATTGGAAATACAGAGCAAATCGCAGCTCGTATCGGTCAAATCCGTGCGCAATTAGAAGAAACAACTTCTGAATTCGATCGTGAAAAATTACAAGAGCGTCTTGCTAAACTAGCAGGTGGCGTAGCGGTAATTAAAGTAGGTGCAGCAACTGAAACTGAGTTAAAAGAGCGCAAACTTCGCATTGAAGATGCACTTAACTCAACTCGTGCAGCAGTAGAAGAAGGTATCGTTGCAGGTGGTGGTACTTCACTTATGAACGTATACACGAAAGTAGCTTCTATCGTAGCTGAAGGCGACGAAGCAACAGGTATCAACATCGTACTTCGCGCACTAGAAGAGCCAGTTCGTCAAATCGCAATCAACGCTGGTCTAGAAGGATCTGTAGTTGTAGAGCGTCTAAAAGGCGAAAAAGTAGGCGTTGGTTTCAATGCAGCTACTGGCGAATGGGTTAACATGCTTGAGTCTGGTATCGTAGATCCAGCTAAAGTAACTCGTTCTGCACTTCAAAACGCAGCATCTGTTGCAGCTATGTTCTTAACAACTGAAGCTGTAGTAGCTGACAAGCCAGAACCAAATGCACCAGCAATGCCTGACATGGGCGGCATGGGCATGGGCGGTATGGGCGGAATGATGTAATTCCGTTTGCCCTAAAAAACATCCATTTCTATATAGAAATGGATGTTTTTTTATGTTTTTTAGAAAAGGAAATGAATTTCTGTAGAATTTTGTCGCTTTCTCTCTTGACCATATAGATACTTCATTGTTAGAATCTAGGAAGATAATATAAAACGATCCTTCATATATCCTCAATGATATGGTTTGAGAGTCTCTACCGGGTTACCGTAAACAACCTGACTATGAAGGCAGTGTGTCTTATATTTATAAAGAGCGGAGACTATCTTTCTTTATAAAGCCAGACCCCTGCCTTTTCTTTGTTATGAGACTAGAGGCGGAGGACTGGCTTTTTTTATTATATTAGTAATGCTTTTCGCCAAATTGGTGAAAATATTTATATACGAGAACTAACGTTGGGGTGATTATTTTGAAGAAGCAACACGATACAATTATCGTTTTAGATTTTGGAAGTCAATACAATCAGTTAATAGCACGTCGAATTCGTGAGTTCGGTGTATACAGTGAACTTCATCCACATACAATTACTGCAGAAGAAATTAAAGCAATGAATCCAAAAGGGATTATTTTCTCTGGTGGACCAAATAGCGTATACGGTGAAGGTGCATTACATTGTGATGAAAAAATCTTCGAACTAGGTTTACCGATCTTCGGTATCTGTTACGGTATGCAGCTTATGACACAACACTTCGGTGGTAAAGTAGAGCGTGCCAACCACCGTGAGTACGGAAAAGCTGTTCTTAAAGTAGAGAACGAATCAAAATTATATGCGAACCTTCCAGAAGAGCAAGTTGTATGGATGAGCCATGGCGACTTAGTAACTGGTTTACCTGAAGGATTCGTAGTAGACGCAACAAGTGAGTCTTGCCCAATTGCTGGTATGAGCAATGAAGCGAAAAACTTATACGGTGTACAATTCCACCCAGAAGTACGTCACTCTGAGCACGGTAACGATTTAATTAAAAACTTCGTATTCGGCGTATGTGGTTGTTCTGAAGGATGGAACATGGAGAACTTTATCGAAGTAGAATTAGAAAAGATTCGTGAAACTGTTGGAGACAAAAAAGTACTATGTGCACTTAGTGGCGGCGTAGACTCTTCTGTTGTAGCAGTATTAATTCATAAAGCAATCGGCGATCAGTTAACATGTATTTTCGTTGACCACGGTTTACTTCGTAAAGGTGAAGCAGAAGGCGTTATGAAAACATTTAGCGAAGGCTTCCATATGAACGTTATTAAAGTGGATGCACAAGAACGCTTCATGAATAAGTTAAAAGGTGTAGAAGATCCAGAACAAAAACGTAAAATCATCGGTAACGAATTCATTTACGTATTTGATGATGAAGCATCTAAATTACAAGGTATGGACTTCTTAGCACAAGGTACACTTTACACAGATATCGTTGAAAGTGGTACAGCAACGGCACAAACAATTAAATCTCACCATAACGTGGGTGGACTTCCAGAAGACATGCAGTTCAAATTAATTGAGCCTTTAAATACATTATTTAAAGATGAAGTACGTGTATTAGGATCTGAACTAGGAATTCCTGATGAAATCGTATGGCGTCAACCATTCCCAGGTCCTGGTCTTGGTATTCGTGTATTAGGTGAAATCACAGAAGAGAAATTAGAAATCGTTCGTGAATCTGATGCGATTTTACGTGAAGAAATTATTAAAGCGGGATTAGACCGTGAAATTTGGCAATACTTCACTGCACTTCCTGGTATGCGTAGCGTAGGTGTTATGGGTGACGAGCGTACTTACGATTACACAGTAGGTATCCGTGCAGTAACATCTATTGACGGTATGACAGCTGACTGGGCACGTATCCCTTGGGACGTACTAGAGAAAATCTCTGTTCGTATCGTAAACGAAGTGAAACACGTTAACCGTATCGTGTATGATGTAACGAGTAAGCCACCAGCAACTATTGAGTGGGAATAGTATTGTAATAAAAAAGATCCATCTATCATTCATGAATAGATGGATCTTTTTGTTTTCGTTATTAATACGAACGAAAATATAAAAATTTATAAAATTGTTCGTTTTTAAATTGACAAAAACACTACCTCGAGTTAATATGAGTATGTAATTCAAACGAAAAGTGAATATTATGCCGTCGTATAATATCGGGGATATGGCCCGAAAGTTTCTACCTAGCTACCGTAAATGGCTTGACTACGAGGCGTTTGTATAAAGATGAGGGGAAACTTGTCTTTGTTTATAGAACGCTTCCATGTATATATGCAATGGAAGCCTTTTTTATTTCTCGGGATAAAAGAGGGCTAGGGGAAATACGGCGAGTAATCATATAACGGGGGAAACGTAGGATGAAACGCTATTTTCAGTTTGATGAGCTCGGTACGAATTATAAGACTGAGTTCATAGCAGGGTTAACGACATTTCTATCTATGGCTTACGTACTATTTGTCAATCCTGCTACGCTGTCGCTTGGAAATGTTAAAGGGTTACCAGCAGGTACAGGGATGGATCCAGGTGCAGTATTCGTTGCTACGGCATTAGCGGCAGCGATCGGTTCGTTAATTATGGGTATTTTCGCGAAGTATCCAATTGCTTTAGCGCCAGGTATGGGAATTAACGCGTTCTTTGCTTATACAGCAGTGTTAACGATGGGGATTCCATGGCAAACGGCCATTGCCGGAACATTAATGTCAGGTATTATCTTTATTATTCTTACTGCTTCAGGTATTCGTGAAAAAATCATCAATGCAATTCCATCGGAGTTAAAGTTTGCAGTAGCAGCAGGTATCGGATTGTTCATTGCATTTCTTGGATTCCAAAATGCCGGAATTATCGTGAAAAATGATGCTGTTCTTGTTGGGTTGGGGGACTTAACAAAGGGCACAACGTTACTAGCAATCTTCGGGGTTGTTACGACAATCATCTTTATGATTAAGAAAGTTAATGGTGCAGTATTTTACGGTATGATTCTTACGGCGATCTTAGGAGTGGCAACAGGATTAATTGATACTCCGAAAGCTGTAGTGGGAGCAATACCGAGTCTAGAACCAACGTTCGGTGCTGCGTTAACGCACTTTGGAGATATTTTCACTGTTCAAATGGGTATTGTTATTATAACGTTCTTCTTTATCGATTTCTTTGATACAGCAGGTACGCTTGTAGCGGTTGCGAATCAAGCTGGATTAATGAAGAACAATAAATTACCACGTGCAGGAAAAGCATTATTTGCAGATGCGATTGCAACTGTAATTGGTGCAATCTTGGGTACATCAACAACAACGTCTTACATTGAGTCTTCTGCAGGGGTAGCAGCAGGAGGACGTTCTGGATTTACAGCAGTTGTAACAGCAGGATTCTTCTTACTGGCATTATTCTTCTCGCCATTACTAAGTGTTGTAACGCCAGCTGTAACGGCACCAGCTTTAATTATTGTAGGAATCTTGATGGTTTCTTCCTTAGGGGAAATTGATTGGAAGAAATTCGAGATTGCAGTGCCAGCATTCTTTACAATTATCTCTATGCCACTTACGTATAGTATCGCAACTGGGATTGCGATTGGATTTATCTTCTATCCAATTACAATGGTTGTGAGTGGTCGTCGTAAAGAGGTTCATCCGATTATGTATGTTATGGGAGTTTTATTCGTACTATATTTCATCTACGTTCGTAAATAAAAGGGGTTTTTTCAAAGGTCTAGACTTAAGGGGAGTCTAGACCTTTTTTGCGTCTTCAGAAAAACTTAAGGATTTCCGAGCGTTTTTCTTCAGAAGTTTTTCTATAATAGAAGTTAGGGATTAAAAAAGTGATGGGGGAGATATTGTGGCACACGAAACAATACTTGTCGTAGATGATGAAAAAGAAATTCGAAATTTAATTACAATCTATTTAAAGAATGAAGGATATAAAGTATTGCAAGCAGGAGACGGGGAAGAAGGATTACGTTTACTAGAAGAAAATGAAGTACATCTAGTCGTATTAGATATTATGATGCCGAAAGTGGATGGTATTCATATGTGTATGAAAGTAAGGGAAGCGAAAGAGATGCCTATTATTATGCTTTCTGCGAAAACGCAAGATATGGATAAGATTTTAGGATTAACAACAGGAGCAGATGATTACGTAACGAAGCCCTTTAATCCATTAGAGTTAATTGCACGAATTAAATCTCAGTTACGCCGTTATATGAAAATGAATGGTTTCGCTGTCCAAAATGAGGACGAGTTAGAAATTGGAGAGATGAAAATCAACATCTCGACCCATAAAGTTATTGTAGAGGGAGAAGAAGTGAAACTAACTCCGAGGGAATTTTCAATTTTAGAATTGCTAACTAGAAATCCAGGTATGGTGTTTAGTGCGGAGCAAATTTATGAAAAGGTGTGGAACGAACGATCTTTCCAGTCTGATAATACTGTAATGGTGCATATTCGAAAAGTGCGTGAAAAGATTGAGGAGAATCCAAGGAAACCTAGATATATAAAAACGGTATGGGGAGTGGGATATAAGATTGAAAAAGATATTTAATCCGTTTACTTACGTTCGGAAAATTCGAGAATTAATTGAAAAGATAATAAAGAGCGTGAAACGGAGTATAAGGATTCAACTTATTACGGCGTTTACTGCTTGTGCGTTATTAGGTCTCTTTGTATCAACGAAGATAGTAGCACCTATTTTTGAAGATGCTAGCCAACATGCCGAGATTAATTACAGAGATGGTATGGAGCAAATTAATCGTAAAGCTCAAAGTACAGCGGAAATGATGGTTGTTGAAAATAAATTAGATGCTGTACAAAACATGATAGAGCTAGAAAATGAGAATTTAGAGCAAGGGCATGATGCCTTTAAAATATTAGTTACTGACGAAAATGGTAAAGTTTTGTATAAAACGAAGCAAGCGCAAGAAGAACAAATTAATTTGCATAATACAATTCGTAATGCGACTTCATTTGCTATCAATTATTCAAATAATAATGATATTGAAAGATCAAGAAAAGAGTTTATTACATTCTCGCCTATTACAATTGAAGGTAAGAACTTATATATGTTTGTAAGTGGGATTCCTCAAGGGGAGGTAGTGTACTATAAAGTAGAAGGACCATTCCCGTTTTTAATGGGTGTTCTTGTATTCATTTTCTCTTTCTTCTATATAACAAAGAGAAAGATGAAGCAGATTGAAGCAATGGCACAAGGTGTAAAGGAAATAGAAAGAGGTAACTTAGCGTACCGCATTGAGAAAAAAGGTGAAGATGAGATTGCGTCTTTAACTGAGAATATTAATAATATGGCGGAAGAGCTTATGAATAATATAGAAAAGGAACGTAAATTAGAAAAGCAGAAAAATGAGCTTATCACAAATGTATCTCATGATTTGCGTACACCACTTACTTCTATTATGGGTTACTTACGATTACTTCGAGATTCTAAATATGAAAATAAAGAACAACATGATGAGTATACAAGAATTGCTTTTGTAAAGTCGGAGCAGTTAAAGAATTTAATAGAAGATTTATTTGAGTATACGAAGTTAACAAATGAACAAGTTGTATTAGAAAAACAAGAAGTATGTGTAAATGAGTTGCTTGAGCAATTAATAGAAGAGTTAGTACCGCAGGCGGAAGAACATGGACTTACGTTTGTTAAGAAGTTTCCTGAGGAACGTACTTATGCATCGATTGATTCGGAAAAGATGGTTCGTGTATTTGATAATTTACTAATGAATGCGATTAAGTACAGTAAAGATGATGGAGAGATAAAAGTTTCTCTTCAAAGGCAGCGTAGGGATATACAAATTGTAATTGCGAATCATAGTGAAGAGTTTACGAGAGAAGAGTTAGTGAATTTGTTTGAACGTTTCTATAAGAAGGATCAATCTCGAAGTAGAGTAACGGAAGGATCGGGACTTGGCTTAGCGATTGCGAAAAGTATTGTTGAGTTGCAAGGTGGTAGTATTCGAGCGGAATATAGGGATGGTATTATTCAATTTATCGTCTCTTTACCAATTATAGAAAAATAATAAATGAATAGAATGATATGTGATAAAAAGGCTTATTTTAAAAGAAATAAGCCTTTTTATATTTTTTATAAAAACATATTGACGATTAGAGATTAGAGGTGTAATATAGAACAAGTCGCCGATGACAATAACGTCGCAAGCGACAAATGAAATGAAAAACTTAGTTGACATTGAAAGATGAAGATGTTAACATAAGGAAGTCGCAAATGAGCGACTAAGTAGTTCTTTGAAAACTGAACGAAACAAACAACGTGAAACGTCAATTTTTATTTTTAGATGCTAGACAAACTAACTTTATTGGAGAGTTTGATCCTGGCTCAGGATGAACGCTGGCGGCGTGCCTAATACATGCAAGTCGAGCGAATGGATTGAGAGCTTGCTCTTATGAAGTTAGCGGCGGACGGGTGAGTAACACGTGGGTAACCTGCCCATAAGACTGGGATAACTCCGGGAAACCGGGGCT
>NZ_CP031748.1:313964-316437 GCF_003429245.1 Bacillus sp. CR71
ATAGTTTGGTGATGATGGCAGAGAGGTCACACCCGTTCCCATACCGAACACGGAAGTTAAGCTCTCTAGCGCCGATGGTAGTTGGGACCTTGTCCCTGTGAGAGTAGGACGTCGCCAAGCAAGCTTAAGACGAGTCAGAATGACTCGTCTTTTTTGTGTTTTGTAACTTTTTTTCAAAGCTAATTACATATCTATATAAGTTTTATTCGATTTCTTTCGTGATTTTTGATATGTAATTTAAGATTTTCTATTTTATTTCTTAAAGATAAAATTCACCAGTGTGTTAAAATAGTACAGTTGTTTTTTTGATGTACTTTAATATAAGAAGATTTAAGTTAGAAAAGGAGATAATATGAAAAGGATAGGTATAATTACTATAGTAGTCTTAGTCCTTCTAGTAATCGTGTATATGTTAGTTGGGAATTATTTTTATAACTACGCGTTGAATGCGAAACAAGAAAAAGAGTTTTTACAAGATAATCCTCATTTAGTAGAAACGGTAAATGCATCGGGAGATGTATTGGCTACAAATGAAGAAAAGAATGCGAACTTCGTATCGAAGTATAAACCTAACACATTAACTATACGTTCTTTCGATAAAATGAATTTAAAAGGCTATGAATATATGAATGAACAATCTAGTCATAAATGGGCAATTGTGGTTCATGGATACAATGGTAGAGCATCAGAAATGACGAAATATATTCGTAACTTTTATGAACAAGGCTATAATGTCATAGCACCAGACCTTCGTGGGCACGGAAATAGTGAAGGGGATTATGTTGGTATGGGCTGGCATGATCGTAAAGATGTTTTGATTTGGATTCAACAAATCTTAAAGAAAGATCCTAATGCTGAAATAGCTCTATTTGGTGTTTCAATGGGCGGGGCAACTGTAATGATGACTTCAGGAGAAGATTTACCTTCTAATGTTAAAGTTATTATTGAAGATTGTGGATACTCAACCGTTATTGATGAATTTACTTATCAGCTAAAAGATTTATTCCACTTGCCGAAGTTTCCTGTTATGAATGCGGCAAATACAGTTACAAAATTAAGAGCTGGATATGATTTAGAAGAAGCTTCAGCTGTAAAACAAGTAGCGAAAAGTAAAACACCTATGCTATTCATTCATGGGGATGCTGATACATTCGTTCCTTTTGAAATGTTAGATGAAGTATATAATGCTGCAAAAGTAGAAAAAGAGAAATTAATTGTTCCAGGTGCTGGGCATGGAGAAGCGGAGAAAGTAGATTCGAATAAATATTGGAATACCGTATGGAAGTTCGTAGGGAAGTATATTCCGGCATAATTAAAGTTGTTGCATTTATATAGACGATAATCGGAGGGATAATAGTTAATCCTTTTGATTATCGTTTTTTTGTTAATTAGGTAGTCTGCTATAAGTGTATTTTTGTATGTACTATATGAAGGAGATAGAGCAAAAACTTTTGAATTCCTTAATCTCAGTGCTACAATGATTGAAAACTAAATGTTAATGAGGTGTTTATATGAAAATTGAGGTTTGGTCGGATTTTGTATGCCCATTTTGCTATATTGGGAAACGTAGATTAGAGATGGCTTTAGAGCAATTTCCACATAAGAAGGATGTTGAAGTTGAGTTTAAAAGTTTTGAGTTGGATCCGAATACTCCCGTTTACTCTGGAACAAGTATTAATGAAGTGCTTGCATCAAAGTATGGGATTAGTATTGAAGAAGCTAAGCGTAATAACGTACAGCTAGGAAATCATGCAGCTAGTATGGGTTTAAGTTTTAATTTTGATGAGATGAAGCCGACGAATACGTTTGATGCGCATCGTCTTGCGAAGTTTGCAAAGAATCATGGAAAAGAAAAGGAGATTACGGAAAATCTACTTTTTGCATATTTCACTGAATCGAAAAATTTAAGTGATGTGGATACACTTGCTACTATTGCTGAAGCTTCAGGTTTAGATAAGCAAGAAGCTTTAAATGTTATTAATGATAAAAATGCGTACGCAAATGATGTTAGAATTGAAGAAGCGATTGCTCAGCAATATCAAATTTCGGGAGTGCCTTATTTTATTATTAATCAAAAGTATGCTATTTCAGGTGCACAACCACTTGAAACTTTTGTTGGTGCACTCCAGCAAGTTTGGGAAGAAGAGAATCCTGCACCGAAGTTACAGGAACTTTCAGTAGATGGTGGAAGCGACCTTTCTTGTACTGATGGAAGTTGTTCAGTGCCGTCAAAAGAACAATAGCTTTTATGATGGAATAGCACCCTATAGATAGTTCTGTGGGGTGCTTGTATATAACTATAGAAGAAATACGTAAATAGATAATTTGATTACGTAAATGAATTCTATAAAATATAAAGTTTTTTAAAATAATGTATTGACGATTATATAAATGAAGTGTAATATAGAACAAGTCGCCGATGACAATAACGTCGCAAGCGACAAATGAAATGAAAAACTTAGTTGACATTGAA
>NZ_CP031748.1:316487-322482 GCF_003429245.1 Bacillus sp. CR71
ACGAATACTAATAGATCGAGGACTTAACCATATAATATGTAGCAAATGTTATCTAGTTTTGAAGGAATATGCCTTCATAGTTTGGTGATGATGGCAGAGAGGTCACACCCGTTCCCATACCGAACACGGAAGTTAAGCTCTCTAGCGCCGATGGTAGTTGGGACCTTGTCCCTGTGAGAGTAGGACGTCGCCAAGCAACTTTAAGACAAGTCAGAATGACTTGTCTTTTTTGTGTTTTATAAAAATAAGAATGGGTGGTAAATCTCAGTTTTTTATAATTTCACTTTATTGTTCACATCAACAAGTTCAAAACGCTCACAGACGAGTAACATATCTTCAGAGAAATTAAGACCAAGCTCATTTAGTTCCTTTGTAAAAAAACGAACATGGGTGTCTCTCCAGTAATTATAAGTACGATCTCCTTCGCCTTCAGCGATAGCGAATTCTTCGCTTACTTCATTCATTGGTGTTACAGTTACTTCTATTATCTTAATAATAGCTACAGGTTCATCATTACTATTAAGTATAATACTATAATCATTAGTGGTCGGTAGCGGTTCATTTTCTAATTCATAAAAAATGTGACCGGAGCATGTAGCAGTTTTAATACCGTCAATTACTAGTTGTGCAAGATAATTAGGGGAATCTCCAAATTGCCAAGCTATAACAGATTCTGGTTTTTTGTTGTTTCCCCAATAAGTATTCCAATATGTCTGTGCTAATTGATTCATTTTATCGTCACCTCACTCTAATTAAATTTAGTCGCTTTATAATTCCTAGGAAATTTATTTATTTACTTATTCTGTCTTTGTGCTCATTTGAAATTTGTATCAGTGTGTTGCAAATTAAAAAGATACTATGTGGAATGAATATGGTTTGTAAATATGTTCTGTATATATATGGAATCTTTAATTTTCCAATTGCATTTTATGATAAAGGATATAGTTACTTAAAGAACGTTCAGACTATTAATGGTAGCTTATTATCACTATGCCATATTGAAGTGAGTAGTACTAGAGTTGAAATAGATAAAAAACCGATATTCTAAAATTGAATATCAGTTTAATGATATGTGACTTATATGAATCTATAGTAATACGAAAAGCGTAAATAAGATAGCCAACAAAATACGATAGTATGCAAAAGGTTTTAAACCTATCTTCTCTAAAAGCTTTAGAAAAGTTACTACCGCTAGCATCGCTACGGTAAAAGAGGTAATGAATCCTACCGCAAACATAGGGATGTCATCGACACTTAAATACTCCCAGCTTTTTAGTAAGTCTAAGCCTGTAGCTCCAACCATTACAGGAAGAGCTATTAGAAAAGAGAACTCGGATGCGGTTTTATAATTTACTTTTGCTAATAGACCTCCAGAGATAGTAGAGCCAGCTCTAGAGAAGCCAGGGTATACTGCTAAGCACTGAAATAATCCAATTGTTAAAGCTTGACGGTATGTTAAATCGTCCAGTGAATAGGCGGTTGCCTCTTTCTTTTTTACTTCTGCAAAGATCATAAGAATTGCCCCTGCTACAAGTCCAATCACAACAGTGTATGGCTGAAATAAGTATGTTTTAATAATATCATGTAGTAGCAAACCAGCCACTACTGCCGGAAATACGCCAAGAAATACATGAAACGCGTTGAATTTTTTCTCTTTCCGTAGAAGAGGCTTAATATTACATAGAGAAACGAGACGTTTATGATATAAAATTGCAATAGCTAAAATTGCGCCTAGCTGAATAACAATTTCAAACGTTTTTGCTCTTTCTCCTTCAAAGTCTAATAAATGCCCGACTAATATAAGGTGGCCAGTAGAAGATATAGGTAAAAATTCAGCTAATCCTTCTACAATACCGAGTATGAAGGCAATAATGATATCGCTCATAGTTTCACTCCTATAAATTAATGAATGTCTACTTTTTTAAAATAGAATAGTGTTGCAATAAATCCGGAAATTGTTGTTACTGCAATGATGATATAAGAATACTCTGGTGGATATGTCGGTTGTAATTCATTATTTGCGATATCTAGAGTAGCGGTCCACGGAAATAAATCTTTATGCTTGGAGTTTACGAGCATAAGATTGGTCATTGTAATAATGACTGTTAATATAATGGGCGGTACATAGCTCTTCATGACAAGAGTTAGTAGTACAATAGGTGAAGACAATAGAAAGAGAAGTCCACCACATATTAAAAATTCTAGGAAAGAACTTAAAAGTAAAGCAATGTTAAAACCAGGGAAATTCCCCAATAGCCCTAATATTAAAGTAAGTGTCCAAGCGACTAAAGTTAGCATCATGATCCAAAGAAAGAGAATGATGAATTTACTTATAATAAAGCTAATGCGCGACACGGGGATAGTTAGTAAATTTTTTAGTGTATCTTCTGCATATTCGCGGGTAAGCAAATATGCAACCACTACTCCATATAAGGGGAATCCTATAACTAAAGTAGTATATAAGTTAACATCAGTGAATAATTGATGGAACCAAATAGTCGGAGTTGGCTCTTTTGTTTTTATATGTATATAAGAGGCTACTACAACTAAGAAAGGTGCGACACCAGCACCAATAATGCTAATTAAAAACATATTAGAGCGTTTTAATTTTAAGAGTTCTGTATAGAGTAGATTAACCAATTGTTCCACCTCCAACTAGCTTGGTGAAATAATCTTCTAGTCTATCTTCACTTATCATCATTTTTAATACTTCAATACCATTAAGAACTAATGTTCTATTTATGTATCCTTGTTGTCCAAAATGAGAGTAAATACGAATATTCCCTTCATCGTGTACTTCATAATCAAAAATTTGAAGATGATTTTCTAATAACATCACAGCTTTATTGTCATTATTCACTTGAAACTCTATGTACTTACGATTTGCTTTACGTAGCGTATCAAGAGAAACTTCTTCTAGTAACTTTCCTTCATGAATAATTCCGATACGATCGACTAACTGTTCTACCTCGGCTAATATGTGACTAGAAATGAGTATGGTTATATTTCTTTCTTGAGCTAAAGAATGAATAAGTTTTCGCATTTCTTTAATACCAATAGGGTCTAGTCCGTTAGTTGGTTCATCTAATATGAGTAGCTCGGGATAATGGAGAAGAGCGCGTGCAATTCCTAAGCGTTGCCTCATTCCTAAAGAATACTTTCCTACTAACTTTTTTGTCTCATGCTGCAAGCCTACTATTTCTAATGCTTCTTCGATAGCATTCTTTTTGTGAACCCCAATTATCTTTGCATTAATTAATAGGTTTTCTTTTGCAGTTAAGTTTTCATAAAATCCTGGAACTTCAACTATAGAACCAATTCTGCTTAAAATATCTTTTTGATTTTGGAATAAGTTCTCTCCAAATATTTCAATCGTTCCACTTGTAGGCTTTATAAGACTAAGCAGCATACGAATGGTTGTTGTTTTACCAGCACCGTTGCGGCCTATGAAGCCATAAATCTCCCCTTGTTGAACATTAATATTTAAATTATCTACTGATTTTTGATTGCCATATACTTTAGTAAGGTTAGTCGTTTTTATAATTGTATTTATAGGAGACACCTGCTTTCTATAAGTTCTTACTTACATCATAAAAAGGAAGGCTTAACTGCATATTAATCATTTCTTAACTATTTCTTAAAAGTATTGTGTTTTGGAATAGAAAAGCCAAAAATAGTTCGTTTCCATGGAGTGCTTTCAACCCATATATGCCCACCATTTCTCTCAACGAGCGCTTTAGAAATAGAGAGCCCGAGACCACTACCACCAAACGAGGAGTTTCTTGATTGTTCGCTTCGGTACATTCGCTCAAACACATTTTGTAAATCATGCTTTGGAATACCAGGGCCTTTGTCCCAAATATGAAGTTCATATTTTCTATCGGTTTCTAGTAGTTCGACTCCTACTATTTTTCCATCCTTTCCGTAATAAATGGCATTTTTCATTAAATTACTCATAATCCGCATAAGGCTCAGATGGTCTGCGATAATAGGGCAAGTAGATTCTGGTATGAGAACTTGCAGTTCGATGTTATGTTTTGAGAGCTCAGGTAAAAATTCAATCAAAACTTCTCTAGTAACTTCAGAAAAGTCGAGTTCTTCTTCTTTTAGTGGAAATTCATTAGCGTCTAGCTTCGCCATATTGAATATTTCATCAACTAGGTGCTTTAAGTTATTTGATTTCATATAAAGTATTTTAAGGTATTCTTGTTTTTCTATTTCAGAAACAGCAACCCCATCTTTTAAAGCATCTATATATCCGATGATGGAGGTGAGTGGTGTTCGTATATCGTGGGAGATACTAGACAAAAGTTGTTTTCTGGATTCCTCGGATCTTTTGGCTTCAATCTGAACTTGCTCTAATTTAGCTATTAGCTCGTTTATTGAAAAAACGATATTATGTAATGAGTGGTCATTGCTTGTGAATAATCTCGTTTGTAAGTTTCCTTTTAGTACACGACTTAATTTAGTATCCATTGCCTTGCGATGTTGAATGAATTGTATTCTTGAAAAGAAGAGATAAATTGTAATTAAGATAAGGATTATAAATAAAGACATTTTTAATCTTGGTTCCATTTGTATGTTTAAAATCCCACAAATGATAAGTTGTAATGTAATAAGGGAGAGGGTTTTATCAGTCTTCAAGCTTTTCACCTACAAACTTATAACCAATTCCCCATATAGTCTGAATGAATTTTGGATTGGAAGGGTCGATTTCTATTTTCTTTCTAAGTTTTCGAATATGTACCATAACGGTATTGTCATCTTCTATATAATTATCGTCCCACACATTTTGGAAGAGCTGTGTTTTTGTAAATACTTGTCCTGGGTTTGAAGTAAAGAATTTTAATAGTTCCAGTTCTTTTCCGGTTAAGTTAATTTCTTCTTTATTTGTATGAACTGTGTATGTATTTAGATTGAAAGTTAGTCCTTTAAAAGATAAAGTTGTTTTTTCTTGAGCAGTATTGCTACTTCCAAGAACTAAAAAACGCCGCATAAGAGCTTTTACTCGTGCAATTACTTCGTGAATGCTGAAAGGTTTTATAATGTAATCATCAGCACCAATGCTTAAGCCTAAAATTTTATCAATTTCGTGATCTTTAGCGGTGAGCATTAATATAGGTACGTTAGTTTTATATCTAAGCTTTTTACATACCTCGATTCCATCTATTTTGGGCATCATAAGATCTAATATAACGAGGTTATAGTTATTTTGATTAAATAAATGTAAGGCTTCTTCGCCGTTGATTGCAGTGTCTACCATATATAATTCTCGTTCTAAATATATTTTTAATAAATTTCGGATTTCTTTATCGTCGTCTGCTAAAAGGATACGTATATCTTTCATATTTTCACCTGCTTCTAATAGAGTTTTATTGATAGTACAACAACTCTCTAATTATATACTAGTATTTGTTAAAATAAGGTTGCTAGTTTTGTTGGAGGGAAACGTCCGCACGAGTTAAGTCTAGAGCTCAAATTAACTCGAATATGTTTGGAAGAATAAATTAAAGAGAAGCAGAAAGCGTGCTCCGATAATGAAATCCTATAGAGACGTGTCTAGTTAAAAGAGCATAAAAATATTAACTTGAATATCTTTATAAAAAGATGTTGACGATTATACAAATGAAGTGTAATATAGAACAAGTCGCCGATGACATTAACGTCGCAAGCGACAAACGAAATAAAAAACTTAGTTGACATTAACTAACGAAGATGTTAACATAAGGAAGTCGCAAATGAGCGACCAAGTAGTTCTTTGAAAACTGAACGAAACAAACAACGTGAAACGTCAATTTTTATTTTTAGATGCTAGACAAACTAACTTTATTGGAGAGTTTGATCCTGGCTCAGGATGAACGCTGGCGGCGTGCCTAATACATGCAAGTCGAGCGAATGGATTGAGAGCTTGCTCTCAAGAAGTTAGCGGCGGACGGGTGAGTAACACGTGGGTAACCTGCCCATAAGACTGGGATAACTCCGGGAAACCGGGGCT
>NZ_CP031748.1:322532-325223 GCF_003429245.1 Bacillus sp. CR71
ACGAATACTAATAGATCGAGGACTTAACCATATAATATGTAGCAAATGTTATCTAGTTTTGAAGGAATATGCCTTCATAGTTTGGTGATGATGGCAGAGAGGTCACACCCGTTCCCATACCGAACACGGAAGTTAAGCTCTCTAGCGCCGATGGTAGTTGGGACCTTGTCCCTGTGAGAGTAGGACGTCGCCAAGCAAAAACCTAAGTCGTTTCGACTTAGGTTTTTTTGTGTTTATTTTTATTGCTTGAAATATAAAGGTAAGAATTACCTTTTGTGAAAATATAATCGAGATGTAAAAAGAATATTTGTAATCTTACATAACCTTTTGTGTTTTTAAAGGATTTTACATAAGAAAAAATCTATAATTAAGGTAGTTAACATATATTTTTGATGGGTGTGGGGGATTATGAAAGAAATATGCATGTTATTAGTGGCTGTTATATTATGGGGGACAGCTATTGCACCAACAAAATGGGTGTTAGAATCTATTCAGCCGTTTACTTTGTTGTTTATTCGTCTTTTCTTTGCAGGTGGAATTTGTATGCTATTTTCATTTAAGCAACTACAAAAATCAGTTGTACATAAAAAAGTTCCATGGCAAAGAATGAGTTTGTTAGCCTTTACCGGTGTAGCTGGGTATTTCATGTTCACATCGTATGGTATTTCTTTAACAAGTGGATTACATGTTAGTATCATAGATGCTGCATTACCATTAGTTACAATTCTTTTTTCAGCATTCTTCTTGAAAGAGAAAATTCGATTGAATTATTGGATAGGGATTATATTGGGTACTATAGGAGTACTCTTTATTACGATTCCATCTAAAAGTGCTGATCAAGAAGTGTCTTTAATAGGAGATATACTGATATTATTAAGTACTTTTCTATTTGCTTTCTACACGGTTTTGCTAAAACAACCAAAACAAGAACAGTATTTATCAAACGAGGTTTTTACAACATTAACTTTAATTATCGGAGCTGTTATTCTATTACCGTTTGCACTGGTAGAAATTCTTTATTACGGTTTACCAAAGATTGAAACTTGGAAAACGGGACTTAGTGTAATATACCTTGTTATTGGAGCAACAATTTTAGCATATTGGTTTTGGAATAAAGCGCTAGAGAGAGTTTCAGCATCAGTAAGCGGATTATATTTAAATGCATTACCATTAATAAGTATCGCTACTTCAATTATTCTATTAAATGAGTCTCTGACATGGAGGGTAATAATGGGAGCGAGTTTAGTTTTAATCGGAGTAGGATGGGCGGATAAGCAAAAGTTATGTAATCTATTAAAAGGTAATAAGGTGGAGAATAGAGACTGTTAAACAGTATGATTTATATAATTGAAATGTTAAAAAGATACCTTATATATGAGGTATCTTTTTTATTTAGCAAAGATAATAGACTAAAATTAGTATGGATATTCTTTGCTGTATTTATATGTGTCGAAATCATTTTGAAATATTGTTTGAACAAGTTGTATACATTCAGTATCATAAAAGCTTTCAAAAGTTGGATGACGGGGAAATAAAGGATCAGTAATATCAGCTTCGCTAAAATTCCCTTTATAAATCATGGCGGGAGTTTGATGATGCCATGATGTTGAGAACTCATTTATTGGTGCGGTTTTTAATTCGAAACGCTTTTCTAATTCTTTCATTTCCTGATCGAAGTTTTCTAAGTATATATAATTGGTCACATATTCTTCTTCACCAGCTATATATTGTTGTGTGAAATGTGGGTTAATATCACTTGCGTGAGCCCCTTTCATAAATAGATAGTATAAAAATTGTTTGAATGAGATCCCTTTGGGGGAATTTTCATCTTGATATAAAAACTTTCGGATGGGTTTCCATTCCGGATTTTCCATATAAGGAGGTCCAATTAAGGACACGAAAGAACTGACTGCTCTCCTATAAGGGTTACGAACAAGTTTAAACGTTTCTTTTTGTTTTTCTCGTAACGCTACACCTAGTCGTACACTATAGGCAGGTGTACTTTTGTATATATCGTATTCAAAATTATGAATGAAAGGACTATAACTTAGAGCTGTTTGCAATAAATCAATCTGGTAAAAGAACCAATTGGCAAGAGAAGTGCAACCGCTTTTTTGACTCCAAAATAGAATGATGGGAAACTTCCTATGATAGTGTGGGCTTCTTGAATGGGCGCTTATGGTGTTTAATAAATAAGGATTGAACAAGTTCTACACTCCTTTCACTTGTTTTACTGATATGTATGAGGAATAAAGAGGTGGTATGAGAGTCTTTTTCATCTTTTTTAAAAAAATGAAAGATTAATATTGACTATTAGTATATAGAGGTGTAATATAGAACAAGTCGCCGATGACAATAACGTCGAAAGCGACAAACGAAATAAAAAACTTAGTTGACATTAACTAACGAAGATGTTAACATAAGGAAGTCGCAAATGAGCGACCAAGTAGTTCTTTGAAAACTGAACGAAACAAACAACGTGAAACGTCAATTTTTATTTTTAGATGCTAGACAAACTAACTTTATTGGAGAGTTTGATCCTGGCTCAGGATGAACGCTGGCGGCGTGCCTAATACATGCAAGTCGAGCGAATGGATTAAGAGCTTGCTCTTATGAAGTTAGCGGCGGACGGGTGAGTAACACGTGGGTAACCTGCCCATAAGACTGGGATAACTCCGGGAAACCGGGGCT
>NZ_CP031748.1:325273-455657 GCF_003429245.1 Bacillus sp. CR71
ACGAATACTAATAGATCGAGGACTTAACCATATAATATGTAGCAAATGTTATCTAGTTTTGAAGGAATATGCCTTCATAGTTTGGTGATGATGGCAGAGAGGTCACACCCGTTCCCATACCGAACACGGAAGTTAAGCTCTCTAGCGCCGATGGTAGTTGGGACCTTGTCCCTGTGAGAGTAGGACGTCGCCAAGCAAAAACCTAAGTCGTTTCGACTTAGGTTTTTTTGTGTTTATTTTTATTTACCGAATGTTATAATCCATAAATTTAATAACGCTAAAGACGAAAAAAGAATGAAATAGAGACTTTTAAAATAGGACACATTATTTCTATCATAAGTATATATTTTAAATAATGAGATGCTATAAATAAGTATTCAATAATTACAACAATTACTGCGATAGAAAAAATAAATAGGATAATAGCGTAGTTCTTTCTTTCATGTTTATCCTCCTTAGAAATTAAATCGTTATAATAAAAGTTCTATTGATGTGTAGAATACAAGAGTGTACATATTTTGATTTAAAACATACTGAAGTACTATATAAACGATTATAAGTAAATAGATCTCTAGAAATATATATTCTAATTCCCTTTTCTTCTTGCATATAGTTGCAATTCTTCTTTTGAATATAACTAAAACACGAACGTTATTGACTACTAATAAAAAAACATTCGATTATTTATTGACATCGTTTATGAAATATTGTTAATATAGCCATAGAAACAATAATATAAGACCTCATATAATCGCGGGGATATGGCCTGCAAGTCTCTACCTAACGACCGTTATTCGTTAGACTATGAGGGAAAGTCACTCGGTATTTTTCTATTCACAAGGGATACGTATGCCTGAGTAGAGCGCTTTCTCTCATAGTAAAAGAGAAACTGTTCTATTTCAGGCTTTTTTTATTTGAATCGGGGGGATTCTAATATGAAATCACTAGTTGGAGTCATAATGGGAAGTACGTCAGACTGGGAAACAATGAAATATGCTTGTGACATTTTAGATGAATTAAATATACCGTATGAGAAAAAGGTTGTATCCGCTCATCGGACTCCGGATTATATGTTTGAATATGCAGAGACGGCTCGTGAACGTGGATTGAAGGTTATTATTGCTGGAGCTGGTGGAGCAGCACATTTACCAGGAATGGTTGCAGCGAAGACAAATCTTCCTGTAATTGGAGTTCCAGTTCAATCAAAAGCATTAAACGGCTTAGATTCATTATTATCCATCGTCCAAATGCCAGGGGGGGTTCCAGTTGCAACTGTTGCAATTGGTAAAGCCGGTTCAACGAATGCTGGATTACTTGCTGCACAAATACTTGGATCATTCCATGATGATATACATGATGCATTAGAATTGAGACGAGAATCGATTGAAAAAGATGTGCGCGAAGGTAGTGAGCTAGTATGACGAGAATCATTTTACCTGGAAAAACAATCGGCATTATTGGAGGCGGCCAGCTAGGAAGAATGATGGCATTGGCAGCCAAGGAGATGGGATATAAAATTGCTGTTTTAGATCCTACAAAGCATTCACCATGTGCACAAGTTGCTGATATTGAAATCGTTGCACCGTATGACGATTTAAAGGCAATTCAGCATTTAGCAGAGATAAGTGATGTTGTCACATATGAATTTGAGAATATTGATTATAGATGTTTACAATGGCTTGAAAAACATGCTTACTTGCCACAAGGTAGTCAGTTGTTAAATAAAACGCAAAATCGTTTTACAGAAAAGAATGGAATTGAGAAGGCTGGGTTACCAGTAGCAACGTATAGATTAGTTCAAAATCAAGATCAGCTTACAGAAGCAATTGCTGAGTTATCATTCCCTTCCGTCTTAAAAACGACGACAGGTGGATATGATGGGAAAGGGCAAGTTGTTTTAAGAAGTGAGGCTGATGTTGAGACAGCAAGAAATCTTGTGGATAAAGCAGAGTGTATTTTAGAGAAATGGGTGCCTTTTGAAAAAGAAGTATCTGTTATTGTGATTCGTAGTGTAAGTGGTGAAACGAAAGTGTTTCCAGTAGCGGAAAATATTCATGTAAATAACATTTTGCATGAATCTATCGTTCCAGCTCGTATTACAGAAGAGCTTTCTCAAAAAGCAATTGCTTATGCAAAGGTACTTGCGGATGAATTAAAACTTGTGGGAACACTAGCTGTAGAGATGTTTGCTACAGCTAATGGTGAGATTTACATTAATGAATTAGCACCAAGACCTCACAATTCAGGACACTACACACAGGATGCATGTGAAACGAGCCAATTTGGTCAACATATTCGAGCAATCTGTAATTTACCTCTAGGAGAAACAAATTTGTTAAAACCAGTTGTCATGGTAAACATTTTAGGCGAACATATAGAAGGGGTCCTAAGACAAGTGAATAGACTAACCGGGTGCTATTTACACTTGTATGGAAAAGAAGAAGCAAAAGCACAGCGAAAAATGGGGCATGTTAATATTTTAAATGATAATATTGAAGTTGCTCTAGAAAAAGCGAAGAGTTTGCATATTTGGGACCATCAAGAACAACTGTTGGAGGGAAAAAGATGATTAGTCGTTATACACGCCCTGAAATGGGTGCGATTTGGACGGAAGAGAACAAATTTAAAGCGTGGTTAGAAGTTGAGATTTTAGCTTGTGAAGCATGGGCTGAGCTTGGCGACATTCCAAAAGAAGATGTTAAAAAAATTCGTGAACATGCATCATTTGATATTGATCGTATTTATGAAATTGAAAAAGAAACACGTCATGACGTAGTTGCATTCACTCGTGCTGTATCAGAAACGCCGACATTAGGCGAAGAACGTAAATGGGTTCATTACGGTTTAACATCTACAGACGTAGTAGATACAGCATTATCTTACATCTTAAAACAAGCGAATGAAATCATATTAAAAGACTTAGAGAACTTTGTAAGCATTTTAGCTAACAAAGCGAAAGAGCATAAATACACAATCATGATGGGAAGAACACACGGTGTTCATGCAGAACCAACAACATTTGGTTTAAAACTTGGTCTTTGGTATGAAGAAATGAAACGTAACGTAGAGCGTTTCAAGCAAGCAGCTGATACAGTTCGCGTTGGTAAATTATCTGGTGCGGTTGGTACATATGCAAATATCGATCCATTCGTAGAAAAGTATGTTTGTGAAAACTTAGGATTAGAAGCAGCACCAATTTCAACACAAACATTGCAACGTGATCGCCATGCTCATTACATGTCAACACTTGCACTAATCGCAACATCTATCGAAAAGATGGCAGTTGAGATTCGTGGTTTACAAAAGAGTGAAACACGTGAAGTTGAAGAAGCTTTCGCAAAAGGTCAAAAAGGTTCTTCTGCAATGCCGCATAAGCGTAATCCAATTGGATCTGAAAATATGACTGGTTTAGCTCGTGTTATCCGCGGTTATATGATGACAGCTTATGAGAATGTTCCATTATGGCATGAGCGTGATATTTCTCACTCTTCAGCAGAACGCGTAATTTTACCAGATGCTACAATCGCGTTAAATTACATGTTAAATCGCTTTGGTAATATCGTTAAAAACTTAACTGTATACCCAGAGAATATGAAACGCAATATGACAAGAACATACGGCTTAATTTATTCTCAGCGCGTAATGCTTACACTAATCGACAAAGGTATGGTACGTGAAGAAGCTTATGATATCGTACAGCCTAAAGCGATGGAAGCTTGGGAAACACAAGTACAATTTAAAGAGCTTGTAGAAGCTGATGAGCGTATTACAAGCAAGTTAACACAAGAAGAAATTAATGAATGCTTCAACTATGAGCATCACATGCAACACGTTGATACAATCTTTGAACGCCTTGGATTAAACGAAGCGTAAAATTTCATATGGCACAGAATAGAGTCATTCTGTGCCATTATTTATAAAAACATTATTCACATTTTTCAAACTACAGGGGGCTTGCGAAATGCAAAAGCTAGAATTGCTGTATGAAGGTAAGGCAAAAAGAATTTATCGTACAGAATCAGCAGATATGGTTTGGGTAGAGTACAAAGATAGTGCGACTGCTTTCAATGGGGAGAAAAAAGAGACGATTACAGGAAAAGGTCGTTTGAACAATGAAATTACAACTTTATTGTTCAGAAAGTTACAAGAAGTGGGAATTAAAACACATTTTGTTGAGAAGTTATCTGAAACAGAACAACTTGTTAAAAAAGTGAGTATTATTCCTTTAGAAGTTGTCACAAGAAATGTAATTGCAGGAAGTCTTTCAAAACGATTAGGAATGGAAGAGGGAACTGTACTTGCAGAACCAATCGTAGAATTTTACTTCAAAGATGATGATTTAGGAGATCCGCTTGTAACGGAAGATCATATTCGTGTATTAAACGTTGCATCGCCAGAGCAAGTAAGTGTATTACGAGATATGGCTCTACAAATCAATCAAGTGTTGATTGATCATTTCGCAAGCTGTCGTGTAAGATTAGTAGATTTCAAATTAGAGTTTGGTGTAACGGAAGAAGGAGAAATCATTTTAGCGGATGAAATTTCACCAGATACTTGCCGTTTATGGGATGAAACGAGCAATGAAAAGTTTGATAAAGACGTATTCCGTCGTGATCTTGGAAATTTAACAGAAGCTTATGAAGAGATTTTAAAACGTTTAGGGGGAATTTCACATGTATAAAGTTAAGGTATATGTAACATTAAGAGAAAGCGTATTAGATCCACAAGGAACAGCAGTAAAAGGAGCACTTCATAGTCTTTCATTTACAGAAGTACAAGACGTTCGAATCGGAAAGTACATGGAACTAACAATTGATAAATCTGTATCTGATTTAGATAGCAAGGTAAAAGAAATGTGTGAAAAACTATTAGCGAACGTTGTAATGGAAGACTTCCGTTATGAAGTTGAGGAGGTTGTCGCACAGTGAAATTTGCCGTAATAGTATTTCCGGGTTCGAACTGTGATGTCGATATGTTCCATGCAATTAAAGATGAGCTTGGCGAAGAAGTAGATTACGTTTGGCACGATACAGAGAATTTAGATGAATATGATGCAATTCTACTACCAGGTGGATTTTCTTATGGTGACTACTTACGCTGCGGTGCTATTTCTCGCTTTGCTAATGCAATGAAAGCAGTGCAAAAAGCTGCTGAGCAAGGAAAGCCGATTTTAGGTGTATGTAATGGATTCCAGATTCTTGTTGAATCAGGATTACTACCAGGAGCGTTAATGAGAAACGAAAACTTAAAATTTATGTGTCGCACTGTTCAGTTGCGTGTTGAAAATAATGAAACGATGTTTACATCACAATATGAAAAAAATGAAATAATCAATATTCCAATCGCTCATGGTGAGGGGAATTACTATTGTGACGAAGAGACTCTTAAACAATTAGAAGAGAATAATCAAATCGCATTCCGTTACGTAGAAAATCCTAACGGTAGCGTTTCAGATATTGCTGGTATTGTAAACGAAAAAGGAAATGTACTTGGTATGATGCCACATCCAGAGCGTGCTGTAGATGAATTACTTGGCGGTGCTGAAGGGTTAAAAGTCTTTCAATCTATCTTAAAACAGTGGAGGGAAACATATGTCGTTAATGCTTGAACCAAATCCAACACAAATTAAAGAAGAGCGTATATATGCGGAAATGGGGCTAACAGACGAAGAGTTTGCCATGGTTGAAAGGATTTTAGGTCGTCTGCCAAATTATACAGAAACAGGATTATTCTCTGTAATGTGGTCTGAACATTGTAGTTATAAAAATTCAAAACCAGTTCTTCGTAAGTTTCCAACGACAGGTGAGCGTGTTCTGCAAGGACCTGGAGAAGGTGCTGGAATTGTAGATATAGGTGATAATCAAGCAGTTGTATTTAAAATGGAAAGTCATAACCATCCTTCAGCTATTGAACCATATCAAGGAGCTGCAACAGGTGTTGGTGGTATTATTCGTGACGTATTCTCTATGGGAGCACGTCCGGTAGCTCTATTAAACTCACTTCGTTTCGGTGAATTACAGTCACCACGTGTGAAATATTTATTCGAAGAAGTAGTAGCAGGAATTGCAGGATACGGTAACTGCATCGGTATTCCGACTGTTGGTGGCGAAGTACAATTTGATCCATGTTACGAAGGAAATCCACTTGTAAATGCAATGTGCGTAGGTTTGATTAACCACGAAGACATTAAAAAAGGGCAAGCGCACGGTGCTGGTAACACAGTAATGTACGTAGGAGCATCAACTGGTCGTGACGGTATTCACGGTGCAACATTCGCGTCGGAAGAACTATCTGAAAGTTCAGAAGCGAAACGTCCAGCGGTTCAAGTAGGGGATCCATTTATGGAGAAACTTCTTATTGAAGCGTGTTTAGAATTAATTCAATCTGATGCACTTGTTGGAATTCAAGATATGGGTGCGGCTGGTTTAACATCATCTTCTGCAGAAATGGCAAGTAAAGCAGGAATGGGTATTGAAATGTACTTAGATGATGTACCACAGCGTGAAACAGGAATGACACCATATGAAATGATGCTATCTGAATCACAAGAGCGTATGTTAATTGTTGTGAAAAAAGGTAGAGAACAAGAAATAGTAGATTTATTTGAGAAGTATGGTCTTGCAGCAGTTACGATGGGGAAAGTAACAGAAGATAAAATGCTTCGTTTATTCCATAAAGGTGAAAAGGTAGCTGAAGTTCCAGCAGATGCTTTAGCAGAAGAAGCACCAATTTATCATAAGCCATCAAAAGAAGCAGCATACTTTGCTGAATTCCAAGCAATGAAAATGGAAACGCCAAAAGTAGAAAATTATAAAGAAGCGTTATTCGCTCTATTACAGCAACCAACAATTGCAAGTAAAGAGTGGGTATACGATCAATACGATTACCAAGTTCGCACAAGTACAGTTGTGACACCAGGTTCAGATGCTGCAGTTGTACGTGTACGCGGTACAGAAAAAGGATTAGCAATGACGACAGATTGTAACTCTCGCTACATTTATCTAGATCCAGAAATGGGCGGTAAAATTGCAGTAGCAGAGGCAGCGCGAAATATCGTATGTTCTGGCGGGGAGCCACTTGCAATTACAGATTGCTTAAACTTCGGTAACCCAGAAAAACCAGAGATTTTCTGGCAGATTGAGAAATCAGTAGACGGTATGAGTGAAGCTTGTCGCACATTACAAACACCAGTTATCGGCGGAAACGTATCGATGTATAACGAGCGTAGTGGCGAAGCTGTATATCCAACACCAACTGTTGGGATGGTCGGACTTGTACATGACTTAAAACATGTAACAACACAAGAGTTTAAGCAAGCTGGCGATTTAGTTTATGTAATCGGTGAGACGAAAGCTGAGTTTGGCGGAAGTGAATTACAGAAAATGATTCACGGTAAAATCTTCGGGCAATCACCAAGTATCGATTTAGATGTAGAATTAAAACGCCAAAAACAAGTATTAGAAGCAATTCAAGCTGGTCTTGTTCAATCTGCACATGATGTTGCTGAGGGTGGTTTAGCAGTTGCGATTTCAGAAAGTGCAATTGGTGCTAAAGGCTTAGGTGCTACTGTGAAATTAGATGGAGAAGCAACAGCAGCATTATTCGCTGAATCACAGTCTCGCTTCGTGATTACTGTAAAACGTGAAAATAAAGAGGCGTTTGAGAAAGCGGTAGAAGCAATCCAAGTTGGAGAAGTAACAAGTACAAATGAAGTAACAATTCATAATGAAGAAAATGAAGTATTACTTACAGCAAATGTAGATGAAATGAGAAAGGCTTGGAAAGGGGCAATCCCATGCTTGCTGAAATAAAGGGGTTAAACGAAGAATGTGGCGTTTTCGGAATTTGGGGGCATGAAAATGCAGCACAAGTTTCATACTACGGATTGCACAGTTTACAGCACCGTGGACAAGAAGGCGCAGGCATTGTCGTAAATAATGGTGAGAAAATTGTCGGTCACAAGGGGTTAGGTTTAATATCAGAAGTGTTTTCAAGAGGCGAGCTAGAAGGATTAAATGGAAAATCAGCAATCGGACATGTACGATATGCAACAGCTGGTGGAAGTGAAGTTGCTAACGTTCAACCATTGTTGTTCCGTTTTTCTGATCATAGTATGGCGCTAGCTCATAACGGGAATTTAATTAATGCAAAAATGCTTCGCCGTGAATTAGAGGCAGAGGGAAGTATTTTTCAAACAAGTTCAGACACAGAAGTACTTTTACATCTTATTAAACGTAGTACGAAAGACTCTTTAATTGAAAGTGTAAAAGAGGCTCTGAATAAAGTGAAAGGTGCGTTTGCGTATCTTTTACTAACTGGAAATGAAATGATCGTTGCGTTAGATCCAAATGGATTCCGTCCGCTTTCAATTGGAAAGATGGGGGATGCTTACGTTGTAGCATCTGAAACATGTGCTTTTGATGTAGTAGGTGCAACATACATTCGCGATGTAGAACCTGGTGAATTACTTATCATTAATGATGAAGGAATTCACGTAGATCGTTTTACAAACGATGTAGAACATGCGATTTGTAGTATGGAATACATTTACTTTGCACGACCAGATTCTAATATTGCTGGTGTTAACGTTCATGCAGCGCGTAAAAATATGGGAAAACGTTTAGCAGCGGAAGCTCCTATTGAAGCGGATGTTGTTACTGGTGTACCAGACTCTAGTATTTCAGCAGCGATTGGCTATGCGGAGGCAACAGGCATTCCGTATGAATTAGGATTAATTAAAAATCGTTACGTTGGACGTACTTTTATTCAGCCTTCTCAAGAACTGCGTGAGCAAGGGGTTAAGATGAAGCTTTCAGCAGTAAGAGGTGTAGTGGAAGGGAAACGAGTTGTTATGATTGACGATTCTATCGTAAGAGGAACGACAAGTAAACGAATTGTTCGTATGCTTCGTGAAGCTGGAGCGACAGAAGTTCACGTAAGAATCGCTTCACCACCTCTTAAGTATCCATGTTTTTATGGCATTGATATTCAAACGAGAAAAGAATTAATTGCAGCAAATAATACAGTAGAAGAAATCCGTGAAATGATCGGAGCAGATTCTTTAACATTTTTAAGCGAAGATGGATTAGTAGATGCAATTGGGCGTCCATATGAAGGGAAATATGGCGGTCTATGTATGGCTTATTTTAATGGGGACTATCCAACAGCTCTTTATGATTATGAGCAAGAGCTTTTAGAAAGTATGAAATAAGAAAAGTGAAAAAAGCTTCTACTTCTTTTGATGTAGAAGCTAGCTCCTTTCTTAAAATAGCCCGCCCTGGATGGGGAGAAATTAAAAGACGAGGTGTAAATAACGATGGCGAATGCATATAAGCAAGCAGGAGTAGATATTGAAGCTGGATATGAAGCGGTATCTCGCATGAAAAAACACGTACAAACAACTATGAGAAAAGAAGTACTAGGCGGTTTAGGCGGTTTTGGAGGTATGTTTGATCTATCAAAATTTGCATTAGAAGAACCTGTATTAGTATCTGGAACAGATGGCGTGGGAACGAAATTGATGCTCGCTTTTATGGCAGATAAACATGACACAATTGGTATTGATGCAGTAGCAATGTGTGTAAATGATATTGTTGTCCAAGGAGCAGAGCCGCTTTTCTTCCTTGATTATATTGCTTGTGGTAAAGCTGAACCTAGTAAAATTGAAAACATCGTCAAAGGTATATCAGAGGGCTGTCGCCAAGCTGGTTGTGCATTAATCGGTGGAGAAACAGCTGAAATGCCAGGAATGTATTCTACGGAAGAATATGATTTAGCTGGTTTTACAGTTGGAATTGTTGATAAAAAGAAAATTGTAACAGGTGAAAAAATTGAAGCTGGTCAAGTATTAATTGGCTTAGCATCTAGCGGTATTCATAGTAATGGTTATTCTTTAGTACGAAAAGTATTACTAGAAGATGGAGAACTATCTTTAGATCGCATTTACGGACGCTTAGAACTACCTCTTGGTGAAGAATTATTAAAACCAACGAAAATTTATGTCAAACCTATTTTAGAACTATTGAAGAAATATGAAGTATACGGTATGGCGCATATTACAGGTGGCGGATTCATTGAAAATATTCCACGTATGTTACCAGAAGGAATCGGTGCAGAAATTGAATTAGGATCTTGGAAAATTCAACCGATCTTCAGTTTACTTCAAGAAGTGGGAAAACTAGAAGAGAAAGAAATGTTCAATATTTTTAACATGGGTATTGGTATGGTAGTAGCAGTGAAGGAAGAAGAGGCAAAAGATATTGTTCGTCTTCTTGAAGAGCAAGGAGAAACAGCTCGTATTATTGGACGTACTGTACAAGGGACTGGCGTTACCTTCAATGGGGGCACAGCACTATGAGTAGATTAGCAGTTTTTGCTTCTGGAAGCGGCTCTAACTTTCAATCTCTCATCAATGCGGTGGAAGAAAATAGATTAGACGCAGATATTAGTTTATTAGTATGTGATAAACCAGAAGCACGTGCTGTTGGACGGGCACATTATCATCATATTCCATGTTTCGCTTTTTCAGCGAAAGCATATGAGTCAAAAGAAGCATTTGAAAAAGAAATATTAAAGAAGCTAGAAGAGTATGAAATTGATTATGTTATTTTAGCTGGATATATGCGTTTAATTGGACCGACTCTACTAGAAGCTTACGGCGGGAGGATTATTAATATTCATCCATCGCTATTACCGAGTTTTCCAGGGAAAGATGCTGTTGGTCAAGCGTTAGAAGCAGGTGTGAAAGTAACTGGAGTAACGATTCATTATGTAGATGCAGGTATGGATACAGGGCCAATTATTGCGCAAGAAGCAGTGGTTGTTTCTGAAGGGGATACGAGGGAAAGCTTACAAAAGAAAATTCAACAAGTTGAACATAAATTATACGTAAATACAGTGAATCAAATTGTTCAATCTGTGAAAGAACCAACTGTTAACTAACATACAACCAGGGGTGAAGGATAAATGAAAAAGCGTGCATTAGTAAGTGTTTCAGATAAAACAGGAGTAGTAGAATTTGTTAAAGGTTTACTAGAACAAGGGATCGAAGTTATCTCAACAGGTGGTACGAAAAAATTACTAGAAGAAAATGGCTTACAAGTAATCGGTATTTCTGAAGTAACTGGGTTCCCAGAAATTATGGATGGCCGCGTAAAAACATTACATCCAAACATTCATGGTGGTCTATTAGCAGTTCGCGATAATGAAACGCATGTAGCGCAAATGAATGAATTAGGTATGCAGCCAATTGATTTTGTTGTTGTGAACTTATACCCATTCAAAGAAACAATCGCTAAGCCTGATGTAACATTTGCTGATGCAATTGAAAATATTGATATCGGTGGTCCAACAATGATTCGCTCTGCTGCGAAAAATCATAAATTTGTATCGGTAATTGTAGATCCAGTAGATTACGATGTTGTATTAGCAGAACTGAATGAGAACGGTGAAGTAAAAGAAGAAACAAAACGTAAATTAGCAGCGAAAGTATTCCGTCATACAGCGGCATATGATGCGTTAATCTCTAACTACTTAACAGAGCAAATGGGTGAAGAAAGCCCAGAAACATTAACAGTGACATTTGAGAAAAAACAAGATTTACGCTATGGAGAAAATCCACATCAAAAAGCAACCTTCTATAAAGCACCATTCGCTGTAACTTCTTCTGTTGCATACGCAGAACAATTACACGGTAAAGAATTATCTTACAACAATATTAACGATGCAGATGCAGCACTTAGTATTGTAAAAGAATTTACAGAGCCAGCAGTAGTAGCAGTAAAACATATGAATCCATGTGGTGTTGGAGTGGGTACTGATATTCATGAAGCATACACACGCGCTTATGAAGCAGACCCAGTATCAATCTTTGGTGGAATTATTGCAGCAAATCGTGAAATTGATAAAGCTACAGCAGAAAAGTTACACGAAATTTTCTTAGAAATCATTATTGCACCTTCTTTCTCAAAAGAAGCTTTAGAAGTATTGCAAAGTAAGAAAAACTTACGTCTACTAACTGTAAATATTGAAAAAGCGACAAGTGCAAGCAAAAAACTAACTTCTGTACAAGGTGGTCTTCTCGTTCAAGAGGAAGATACGTTATCATTAGATGAAAGTACAATTTCAATTCCGACAAAACGTGAACCATCAGAGCAAGAGTGGAAAGATTTAAAACTAGCTTGGAAAGTTGTAAAACATGTGAAATCAAACGCAATTGTTTTAGCGAATGATAACATGACAGTTGGTGTAGGCGCGGGACAGATGAACCGTGTAGGTTCTGCAAAAATCGCAATTACACAAGCTGGTGAAAAAGCACAAGGTAGCGCACTTGCATCTGATGCTTTCTTCCCAATGCCAGATACAGTAGAAGAAGCAGCAAGAGCAGGGATTACAGCAATCATTCAACCAGGCGGATCAATCCGTGACGAAGATTCTATTAAAGTGGCGGATAAGTATGGGATTACGATGGTGTTCACTGGCGTACGTCATTTCAAACACTAGTAGAGGATGTTTAAAAGGTCCGGTCAAGATAACTGTCGCATGTCGTCGTTGCATTGCCAGTGCGGTACTCATGTAGGAAAGCTACATTCCGTGTCCTCCAGTCAAATGCGCCTCGACCTGCTCGGTTCTCTTGATCCTCCTTTTTAAACTTCTATTGATATGGATGTTTAAAAGGTCCGGTCGAGATAACCTTCGCAAGTCGTCGTTGCAATGCCAGTGCGGTACTCATGTAGGAAAGCTACACTCCGTGTCCTCCTGGCAAATGCGCCTAGACCAGCTCGGTTCTCTTGATCCTCCTTTTAAACTTTTATTGATATGAGAAAGCAAACTAGGAGCATAGCTTCTAGTTTGTACTTATTTAATTATTGGGGGATGAAATATGAATGTTTTAGTAATTGGCCGCGGTGGGCGTGAGCATGCTTTAGCTTGGAAGTTTGCACAATCTGAAAAAGTAGAAAAGGTGTATGTAGCACCAGGTAATGAAGGTATGCGCGATGTTGCAACACCAGTTGATATTGATGAAAATGATTTTGATGCATTAGTTTTATTTGCTAAAGAGAATAAGGTTGAATTAACTTTCGTTGGACCAGAAATTCCACTTATGAATGGAATTGTTGATCGCTTTAAAGAAGAGGGACTTCGTGTGTTTGGCCCAAATAAAGCGGCTGCTGTTATTGAAGGTAGTAAGGCTTTCACAAAAGAATTGATGAAAAAATATGATATTCCAACTGCGGCATATGAAACTTTTACAGACTATGAAGAAGCAGTACAGTATATTCAAAAAGTTGGTGCGCCAATCGTTATTAAAGCTGACGGCCTAGCTGCTGGTAAAGGTGTAACGGTAGCAATGACGCTTGAAGAGGCATTACAAGCTGTGAAAGAGATGCTACAATATGTGAAGTTTGGCGAAGCGAGCAAGAAGGTCGTTATTGAAGAGTTTTTAGATGGACAAGAATTTTCATTAATGGCATTTGTAAATGGAACAACTGTGCATCCGATGGGAATTGCGCAAGATCATAAACGAGCTTTTGATGGTGATAAAGGTCCAAATACAGGCGGAATGGGTGCGTATTCTCCAGTACCACAAATTCCAGAATCAGCAGTTCAAGAGGCAATAAAAATGGTATTACATCCAACTGCCAAGGCAATGATTGCAGAAAACCGTTCGTTTACAGGAATTTTATATGCGGGACTTATTTTAACAAATGATGGCCCGAAGGTAATTGAATTTAATGCACGCTTTGGTGATCCTGAAACGGAAGTAGTATTACCTCGCTTAGAAAATGATTTAGTTGATGTATGTAACGCGGTATTAGATGAAAGTGAATTAACGTTACAGTGGTCAGAGGAAGCGGTAATTGGTGTTGTACTTGCTTCGAAAGGATATCCGGAAGCATATAAAAAAGGTGACATTATTAAAGGATTAGATGCACTGGAAGATGTAATTGTTTTCCATTCAGGTACAGCCATGAAGCATGGTGACTTTGTAACAAATGGCGGCCGTGTACTATTTGTTGCTTGTAAGGCGGACAGTTTACAAGCAGCGAAAGATAAGGTGTATAAAGAAATCGGCAAAATTGAGAGTGATGGTCTATTTTACCGAAGTGATATAGGATATCGTGCAATTGGGCATGAGATGACGAGAAGCTAATATGTAAAAATCCCGCTGATTTCTCAGCGGGATTTTTTATGCATCTTTATCTTTTTTCAATTTTCCTTTTTGCTTTGCCATTTCTCGAAGTAAATACTCGATGTGTGCATTGACGCTACGAAACTCATCATTCGCCCATTTTTCGATGACTGCGTGTAATTCAGGATCAATACGTAATGGAAAGCTTTTCTTTTTAGCCATAATGATTTACAACCCTTTAGTATAGGCTTCCTGTATTAATAACCGGTTGCGCACCTTTATCTGAAACGATGGCAACTAATAAGTTGTTTACCATATTTGCTTTACGCTCGTCATCGAGTTCCAGTACGCCTTCTTCATCTAACATATGGATTGAATCTTTGGCCATCTTCACAGCACCTTCAACAATTTCTTTTCTAGCAGCTAATACTGCTTTTGCTTGTTGACGTTGTAGCATTGCATGGGCAATTTCTGTTGCGTAAGCTAAATGCGTTAAACGAGTTTCCAATACTTCTACACCAGCAATTTCAAGACGTGCCTCTAACTCACGTTTTAATTCTTCAGAGATTTCTTCAGTATTTCCGCGTAACGTAATGCAAGTTTCATCTTGGAAATTGTCATATGGATATTTTGTTGCGACGTGGCGGATTGCCGTTTCGCTTTGAATTTCTACAAATCGATCGTAATGTTCAACACCGAACATTGCTTTTGCAGAATCAACTACTTTATATACGATAACAGCTGCAATTTCAATCGGATTTCCCTCAACATCGTTTACTTTTAATTTCTTACTATTAAAGTTTTCAACACGTAAAGATACAGTTTGACGGAATGCGAACGGAATCGTTAAAAATAAACCGTTTTGACGAATTGTTCCTAAATAATTACCAAAGAACGTAATAACTTTCGCTTGATTTGGTTGAACAATCCCGATACCCGTAGCGAGAATTGCGGCTAATACAATAGTTAGTGCTGCTCCTATAAAAATTTCTTGTGCAAGGAAAAATACACCGATAGCCGCTAAAATCAAAATTCCAATAATACCGAGAAAACCATTTACATAAAATACTTGTTTTTCTTTCATATGATCGCCTCCTGATATAAAAATGATATCACTTTTATATCATTTTAAGCAAGAGGTATGCACCTAATTTTCTGAATTTTATTGATTGATATCTTTTATATACATTTTAAGCTTAAAAAGGGAATATACGTTCTGTTTTTATAGTAAAATAAAGAAGACTTAACCGCTCACTGCAGCAGCTAAGTCCCTTTGAGAGCATCTTGCATCGTGACAAATGATTCAAAGCGGTTTTGCCAGGATTATTTCTTCAATCGCTGACTCAATCTCTTTGTCAGAAGCGTCATAACTTCCTTTTGACTTTGGCTTGTCATGAGAGGAAGTTTGATTCACTTCTTCTTTAGCATGTCCTTTTTCAGTAAAATTCATGCTAGGCATTTTAAATGCACCCATATTCATGTATTTTCCAAACTTCCACGCTTCAACAATAGGGCAGAAGCGAACAATTCCCTCTGCAACTTTCATTGCACCAATCCATAGAAAAATGTTAGACCAAGTGCACCATGGCTTGCGTACAAGTTTAGTTGCACTACATCCGAAGAGGACAAGCCCAAGTGTAATTCGAATTAGAGCGTTTATTGTCCCGATGTTTTGCTTCATTAGAAAAACACTCCTTTTTATGAAAATTGAAATAGTGAATACTACTTCTCTTATTAGTATCCCGTGTGATTTTGGGGATATGTAATCCAACATTTGACGTTGAAAAAGATGTTGGAATGGGCGTGTGTGTCAGTAGCTTTTTTTGTTATAATGAAAGAATGCATAAAAAGAAGATGAAATTAAATCATTCTTTTTGAAAAATATTTAAAAAACAAGATGAAAACTAACTGTTATTTTAAACAGAACTATAGATATAACTAGAGAAAAGGAAGGGTGTTTTCATGTACGATATTTCCGGATGGAAACATGTATTTAAGCTTGATCCAAATAAGGAGTTAAGCGATGAACATTTAGAAATGATTTGTGAGTCTGGAACTGATGCGGTTATTGTAGGCGGAAGTGATGGGGTTACAATTGATAACGTATTACACATGCTAGTTAGCATTCGTAGATATGCTGTTCCTTGTGTATTAGAGGTCTCTGATGTAGAAGCAATTACACCAGGATTTGATTTTTATTACATCCCAAGTGTGTTAAATAGCCGAAAAGTAGAATGGGTAACAGGTGTTCATCATGAGGCATTGAAAGAATTTGGGGATATTATGGACTGGGACGAAATTTTTATGGAAGGGTATTGTGTTTTAAATCCAGAAGCGAAAGTAGCCCAGCTTACAGATGCGAAATGTGATTTAACAGAAGATGACGTTATTGCATATGCTCGTTTAGCAGACAAGTTATTACATTTACCGATATTTTATTTAGAATATAGCGGTACGTATGGAGAAGTTGAACTTGTTAAAAATGTAAAAGCAGAATTGAAACAAGCTAAGTTATACTATGGCGGCGGTATTTCTAATGCAGAACAGGCGAAAGAAATGGCACAATATGCTGATACAGTAGTTGTTGGAAATATTATTTATGATGATATAAAATCGGCGTTAAAAACAGTTAAAGCAGTAAAAGGAGAGTAGGTGCAGGCGTATATGAGTATGACAGATAAGTTATTAAACGGTTTAAATCCACAGCAACAAAAAGCAGTACAAACAACGAATGGACCACTTCTATTAATGGCAGGTGCAGGTAGTGGTAAAACACGTGTGTTAACACACCGTATTGCGTATTTGCTTGGTGAAAAAGGTGTAGCACCATGGAATGTATTAGCTATTACCTTCACAAATAAAGCAGCTCGTGAAATGCGCGAGCGTATTGATACACTTGTGGGACCAGAAGCAGAAGATATTTGGATTTCGACGTTCCACTCTATGTGTGTACGTATTTTACGACGTGATATCGATCGTATTGGCATTAATCGTAACTTTACAATCTTAGATTCAGGTGATCAGTTAACGGTAGTCAAAAAAATTATGAAAGAGCGCAATATTGATCCGAAGAAATTTGAGCCGCGCTCTATTTTAGCGGGTATTAGTAATGCGAAAAATGAACTGTTATCTGCGGATAAATATGCAAAAAAAATTACAATGGCTGATCCATATGAAAAATTAACGAGCGATGTATACACAGAGTATCAAAAACGTCTTTTGAAAAATAATTCATTAGACTTTGATGATTTAATTATGACGACGATTCAGCTATTTGAACGTGTTCCAGAAGTATTGGAGTTTTATCAGCGTAAGTTCCAATATATTCACGTTGATGAGTATCAAGATACGAATAAAGCGCAATATCTTCTTGTTAAACATTTGGCAGCGCGTTTTAAAAATCTTTGCGTTGTAGGTGACTCTGACCAGTCTATTTATCGCTGGCGTGGTGCAGATATTTCTAACATTTTGTCATTCGAAAAAGATTATGAGAATGCACAAGTAATTTTGTTAGAACAAAACTATCGTTCGTCACAAAATATTTTAAATGCAGCGAATGCTGTTATTGAAAAAAATACGAATCGTAAACCGAAGAAATTATGGACGGACAATCAAGTTGGGAGCAAAATTTCGTATTATCGTGCTGCAACTGAAAAGGACGAAGCATATTTTGTTGCGAAAAAAATTCGTGACGATCTTCAAATGGGGAAACGAAAATACACTGATTTTGCAGTACTATATCGTACGAATGCTCAGTCTCGTATGGTCGAGGAGATTTTCCTTAAATCTAACATCCCGTACAAAATTGTCGGGGGTACGAAGTTCTACGACCGTAAAGAGATTAAAGATATTTTGGCGTACTTACGTTTAATCGGTAATCCAGATGATGAAATTAGTTTTGCACGTATTATTAACATGCCAAAGCGTGGTATTGGTGCGACTTCTATTGATAAAATTATTAATTATGGTGTGCAAAACGGAATTTCATTAACTGCTGTATTTGATGAGATTGAGCATGTTGGAGTAAGTGCAAAAATTACAAAGGCAGTAAAAGAATTCGCAAGTTTATTACACAACTGGGTAAATATGCAAGAGTATTTATCTGTTACAGAATTAGTAGAAGAAGTTATTGAAAAAACAGGCTATCGCGATATGTTGAAAAATGAGCGTTCTTTAGAAGCGGAAGGTCGTTTAGAAAACTTAGACGAGTTCTTATCTGTTACGCAAACATTTGAATCTCAAAGCGAAGATAAGAGTCTTGTTGCATTCTTAACAGATTTAGCACTTGTTGCTGATATTGATCGTGTAGATGAAGACCCAACTGCTGGTGAAGAAGTTATCTTAATGACGATGCACTCAGCGAAAGGATTAGAGTTCCCGGTTGTCTTTATTGTTGGTTTAGAGGAAGGGATATTCCCTCATACTCGTTCTCTTATGGAAGAGGATGAAATGCAAGAAGAACGTCGTCTTGCTTATGTAGGTATTACTCGTGCAGAAGAAGAGCTATATTTATCTAATGCGCAAATGCGTACTTTATTTGGTAGAACAAGTATGAACGCTGCGTCTCGCTTCATTACAGAAATCCCGACAGAACTAGTGGAATCATTAAATGAAACAGCGCCGAAGCGTGAAAATTCGTTTGGTGCAAAAGGCAGAACAGCAAGTAGCAGTAAAATGACAACCACAACACGCTCTCGTTCAGCTTTCGCGCGTCCTGCAGCTAAGACGACAGGCGGTGAGCAAATTGGCTGGGCAGTAGGCGATAAAGCTTCCCACCAAAAATGGGGAATCGGTACAGTTGTAAGTGTAAAAGGTGAAGGTGATGCAAAAGAATTAGATATTGCCTTCCCAAGCCCGATTGGTGTTAAACGTTTGTTAGCAAAATTTGCACCTGTGACGAAACAATAGAAAGGAATGAGGATATGTCAAAAGAGATAGCAAAAAAACGTATAGAAGAACTGCGTGATTTGTTAAATACATTTAATTATCAATATCACGTATTAGACAATCCTTCTGTTTCTGATGCGGAATATGACCGTAATATGCAGGAGCTTATAAAATTAGAAGCAGAGAACCCAGAGTTTATGAGTGAGGATTCTCCCTCCGTTCGCGTTGGGGGAACTATTCTTGATATATTCGAAAAAGTAACACATAAGTCACCAATGTTAAGTTTAGGAAATGCATTTAACGAAGGAGATTTACGTGATTTCGACAGAAGAGTACGTCAAGGAATTGATGATGCGAATGTAAGATATATATGTGAATTAAAAATTGACGGGCTTGCCGTTTCGCTTCATTATGAAAAAGGACGCTTCATTCAAGGGGCGACACGTGGTGATGGTGTAACGGGTGAAGATATTACTCAAAATTTAAAAACGATTAAAGCTATCCCACTTCGTTTAAATGAAGAAGTAACGTTAGAAGCACGAGGCGAAGCTTATATGCCGAAGCGTTCATTTGTTAAACTAAATGAAGAAAAAGAGCAAAATGGAGAAGATGTATTTGCGAATCCGCGTAATGCGGCAGCAGGCTCAATACGTCAACTTGATCCGAAAATTGCAGCGAAGCGTAACTTATCTATGTTTGTGTACGGTCTTGCGAATGTAGAAGAAAAAACAATTCCATCGCACAGTGAATCGCTTGATTTCCTAGGTGAACTCGGATTTAAGACAAATCCAAATCGCCGTACATGTGAAACAATCGAAGAGGTTATAGCTTATGTAGAAGAATGGCAAGAAAAACGTCCGCATCTTGATTATGAGATTGATGGAATCGTTATAAAAGTAGATGATGTTGCTCTTCAAGAAAGTCTAGGAACTACAGCGAAGAGTCCAAGATGGGCGATTGCTTATAAATTCCCGGCTGAAGAAGTTGTAACGAGATTAACAGGCATTGAATTAAGTGTTGGCCGAACAGGGGTTGTAACACCGACTGCAGAGCTAGAGCCAGTGAGAGTTGCTGGTACGATCGTTCGTCGTGCTTCTTTACATAACGAAGATTTAATTCGTGAAAAAGACATTCGAATTGGTGACTACGTTGTTGTGAAGAAGGCTGGAGATATTATTCCTGAAGTTGTGAACGTTATTTTTGATAAGCGTACTGGTGAAGAAGAAGAATACCGCATGCCAACGCATTGCCCAGCATGTGAGAGTGAACTTGTTCGTTTAGAAGAAGAAGTAGCACTTCGATGTATAAATCCAACTTGTCCAGCTCAAATTCGCGAAGGATTAATTCATTTCGTTTCAAGAAATGCAATGAATATTGATGGGCTTGGAGAACGTGTCATTACACAACTTTTTGATGCAGATTATATTCGTACATTTGCTGATTTATATGCATTAACGAAAGAGCAGTTATTACAGTTAGAACGTTTTGGTGAAAAATCAGCAACAAACTTAATACAAGCAATTGAAAATTCTAAAGAAAACTCGTTAGAGCGATTATTATTTGGTCTTGGAATTCGACACGTTGGAGCGAAAGCAGCACGTACATTTGCAGAGCACTTTGAAACGATGGATGAGCTTGTAAAAGCAACAGAAGAAGAACTAAAAGCAATTAATGAAATTGGCGAAAAAATGGCTCAATCTGTTGTGACATATTTTGATAATGAAGATGTATTAGAGTTATTACAGCAGTTTAAAGAGTATGGCGTGAATATGACATACAAAGGTATAAAAATTGCAGATTTACAAAATGTTGAATCTTACTTCGCAGGAAAAACGGTTGTTTTAACAGGTAAGCTAGAAGTTATGGGACGAAGTGAAGCGAAGAAGAAGATTGAGGCATTAGGTGGAAAAGTAACAGGAAGTGTTAGTAAGAGTACAGATTTGGTTGTTGCAGGTGAATCGGCTGGTTCGAAATTAGCACAAGCGGAGAAACATAATGTTGAGGTTTGGAATGAAGAGAGGTTCTTACAAGAGCTAAATAAGTAAGAGGTGCAAACTTACCATGAAAAAAATAGCATTAGCGGTATTAAGCCTTGGCCTACTTGTAAGTGGGTGTAGTGCAGGTGCCGACAAAGATGAAAAAGTGTCTGAGAAATCGGGGAAAGCAAAAGAACAATCAGTTGTCCCAAAATACGCTATGTCGGATGAATATTATAAGACGACTATTCCATTTTATGGTGGAAAGGCACGTGGTTTAGTCGTGCAAGGAGTAAATAATCGTCTTGATATAGATGAATTTGAAACAGGATTAATGCGTATTGCGAAGGAATCATTTAGTACGAAAGATCATTTCTTTAAAGGCGGAGATACTCTAGAGGCTCAATATGTACAAATGCTTGTTAAAAGAAAGCGTACAAATGCTGAACAGAAAGAACTAGAAGATACATTAAAAAAAGATGCAGTTAAATTTCCAAACATAGGATTAAATCCAGCTTTAGGTGAAGGATCCGAAATACTAGAAGAAAAAAACAAAAAAAATCCAATATATATTTCCAATATTTTAGAGCATGATTATTATGTGAAAAACGGCGACAAAGATGAGCGTAGCGGCATTGTAGTTGGATTAGCAATGAATTCAGTGCATTATTATAATGAAGAACATGGTTACCCGCGTGAAGCTACAATCTCGAATGAAAAAATGTTAGCTGAAGGGAAAAAAATGGCGCAAGAAGTCTTGAAGTTTATGCATCAAAAAGATCCTGAAACAAAAAACCTTCCGATCACATTTGCAATTTATCGTCAGGCTCCGAAGGCGTCACTTGTGCCAGGTAATTTTGTTTCTTATGCAAATGTTGAAAAAGGTAGTGAAACGGTTGAAGATTGGAAACAAATTAATGAAAAATATTATTTGTTCCCATCAGAGCAAGCGAAAACAGATAATAAACGTGAAGATCTTGCAAGAGTATCCAACTTTAAGGCAAAACTAAGCGATTATTTCCAAGGCGACTATACAGCTGTTATTGGTACGGGTATGTATAGAGATGATGAATTAAGAGAAATGAAGCTTGATATTCCTGTCCAATTTAATGGAAAAGCTGAAATAGTTGGTTTTACACAATATGTGGCAGGGCTTGTTATGGAATACTTCCCGAATTATATGAAAGTACAAGTAACAATTAAATCTGTAGAACGCCCAGAAGCCATTATTATACGTGAAGCAAAACAAGATGAACCACTTGTGAAAATTTTAGATTAAATATGAAGGCTGTTCCTCTAAGGAACAGCTTTTTTTCTTATGCAATTTTGTTATAATTTAAAATGTTGTAAATAATAGGGGTAAGGGGTAAAGCTCATGGAAGAATTAAGTTTTCAAGTCATTATTTTATTAATTGCATTCGGTTTTTTAGCAGCTTTTATTGATTCGGTTGTTGGAGGAGGAGGGTTAATTTCGCTTCCGGCGCTTATGTTTGTTGGCTTATCGCCAGCTTCGGCAATTGCAACGAATAAATTAGCGGCAACGATGGGGACGTTTACGAGTGCGATGTATTTCATTCGATCAGGAAAAGTTGATTTTAAAATTGTAGGAAAGTTAATCCCGTTAACTATTGTTGGAGCTGTTGCAGGCGCTTTAGTAGTAAAATTTATTCCATCGGATATTTTACGCCCATTAGTACTTGTAATGTTGGTATTTATTGCTATTTATATTATTGCAAAAAAGAATTGGGGAAGTGTGTCTACCTATAAGAAGATGACGCAAAGAAAAACATTAATATTTTTCTTTGCTATTTTAATGATAGGATTTTATGATGGATTTTTTGGACCAGGGACAGGGTCGTTTTTAATTTTTGCATTTTTATTAATTGGCTTGGATTTTATTCAAGCGGCAGCATCTGGAAAACTTTTGAACTTTGTTAGTAATATTGTATCTTTAATTACTTTTTTATTTTTAGACATAATTCATTTTGAATACGGTATTATCATGGGATTATCAATGATCTTAGGTGCTTATTTTGGATCGAAGTTTGCGGTTCAAAAAGGTGTTGGATATGTAAGAACTTTATTTTTATTAGTTACTATATTATTGATCGGGAAAAATGTTTTGGAATATACTCATATTTTGTAGATTCATACGCATGTATGAATCTCTTTTTTTTATTATATTTTAAAAATTTATTAATTTTTAAAATATAAGTCTAGGAATATTTGAATAAATCTAAATTATCGTGTAGAATAATGTTGTAAAATGTAAACGTTTTTCTAAGGGGAGGCTAAAAAAAATGGTAGTAGCATACAAACATGAGCCATTTACAGATTTTTCAGTGGAGGCTAACAAATTAGCGTTTGAAGAAGGTTTAAAGAAAGTAGAATCTTATCTTGGACAAGACTATCCATTAATTATTGGGGGAGAAAAAATCACTACAGAAGACAAAATTGTTTCTGTAAACCCTGCAAATAAAGAGGAACTTGTTGGTCGTGTTTCAAAAGCAAGCCGTGAGTTAGCTGAAAAAGCAATGCAAGTAGCGGATGAAACATTCCAAACTTGGAGAAAATCAAAGCCAGAAATGCGTGCAGACATTTTATTCCGTGCTGCAGCAATCGTTCGTCGCAGAAAACATGAATTCTCTGCTATTCTTGTAAAAGAAGCAGGTAAGCCATGGAATGAGGCAGATGCTGATACAGCAGAAGCAATCGACTTTATGGAATATTATGGTCGTCAAATGTTAAAATTAAAAGACGGTATTCCAGTAGAAAGCCGTCCAATTGAATATAATCGTTTCTCTTACATTCCATTAGGAGTAGGTGTTATCATTTCTCCTTGGAACTTCCCATTCGCAATTATGGCAGGTATGACAACAGCTGCTTTAGTTTCTGGTAACACAGTATTACTAAAACCAGCTAGTACAACTCCTGTAGTAGCAGCGAAATTTATGGAAGTATTAGAAGAAGCTGGCTTACCAGCTGGCGTAGTAAACTTCGTTCCAGGTAACGGTTCTGAAGTTGGTGACTACTTAGTAGATCATCCTCGTACACGTTTCGTAAGCTTCACGGGATCTCGTGATGTAGGTATCCGTATCTATGAGCGTGCAGCGAAAGTAAACCCAGGACAAATTTGGTTAAAACGTGTTATCGCTGAAATGGGCGGTAAAGATACAATCGTTGTTGATAAAGAAGCAGATCTTGAATTAGCAGCTAAGTCTATCGTTGCATCAGCATTCGGATTCTCAGGACAAAAATGTTCTGCATGTTCTCGTGCAGTAATCCATGAAGATGTATACGATCACGTATTAAATCGTGCTGTTGAATTAACGAAAGAATTAACAGTTGCTAACCCAGCAGTATTAGGTACAAACATGGGTCCTGTTAATGACCAAGCTGCATTTGATAAAGTAATGAGCTATGTTGCAATTGGTAAAGAAGAAGGTAGAATCTTAGCAGGTGGCGAAGGAGACGATTCTAAAGGCTGGTTCATCCAACCAACAATCGTTGCTGACGTTGCAGAAGATGCTCGCTTAATGAAAGAAGAAATCTTCGGACCAGTAGTAGCATTCTGTAAAGCGAAAGACTTCGATCATGCACTTGCAATTGCAAACAATACGGAATACGGTTTAACAGGTGCTGTTATTACTAACAACCGTGACCATATTGAAAAAGCACGCGAAGACTTCCACGTTGGTAACTTATACTTCAACCGTGGATGTACTGGTGCAATCGTAGGTTACCAACCATTCGGTGGCTTTAACATGTCTGGTACAGACTCTAAAGCTGGTGGACCTGATTACTTAGCACTTCACATGCAAGCAAAAACTACTTCTGAAACTTTATAAGAAATAGTAGAGGAGCTCTTCACAGAATGTGAAGAGCTCCTTTTAAAATTGAAATCCTATATATTACCATCGTTCGAAGGGAATGAGCTAAAACCTATTAATAGCGTGATAAACATGTGAACAGAAATAAAATGATGAGAAAAGTTGACTTATTAGTCATATTTTTTAGTATTCATTTTGAGAATTTCCTGTATAATACAATTTGAAAGAAAATCTATGGTTCGACAAGGAACACTCCTTTCAGTTTTGCTCACTGAAAGGAGTGTTTTTTTATGTAGCTAAAAATTCTTGCGTGCTTATTACATTTGCATATACGCCATTTAAACTAGCTAAAATTGTATTGTGAATATAAACAGCTGGTATAGTAGCGTTCTTAAAAGAAAGGTCTTTTGTAGCACAAGCGTCATGTATAACGGTACATTGAAAGCCAAAATCGAATGCAGCCCTTACTGTTGCATCGATACACATATGAGTCATCATCCCGCATACAACGACATGTTCAATATTTAAACGTTTTAATTGCTCTAGAAGATTAGTTTCTCGGAAGCTATTTGGATAATGTTTGACTATAACTGTTTCTTCTCTAAGTGGACGTACGCTTTCATGAATATGTACACCTTCTGTATTAGGTAGGAAAAAAGTAGCGTCATCTTTTATAGCTACGTGTTGGATATGAAAAATAGGTTCGCTGTTTGTTCTAAAGTGTTGTAATAACTGATTAGTATATTCGCTTGCTTCTACTGGATTACGCAATTCCATCTTTCCATTTGGAAAATAATCGTTTTGAATATCGACGAGTAAAAGAGCTGTTTTCATATATTTATCTTCCTCCGAGTTTCATATTCAAATAAATTTATTCAATTTGTAGAGAGGATTCTCCTGTTTAAAAATATGAGGAAGAAGAATTTTAAATAACCTTGAAAGTTACTATTTTTCAGATGAATATTCATCTGAAAATTTTAATAAAGGAATAATTAATATTTTTCTAAAAAATGTATTGACTCTTATTATTCTGAGTTCTATAATGAGAATTAATTAAACGACAATTAAATCGATACATTCTTATCCAGAGAGGTGGAGGGACTGGCCCTACGATACCTCAGCAACGGGTTTTTTAATACCGTGCTAACTCCAGCAAGCCATATAAAGGCTTGGAAGATGAGAAGATGTGAACGAGTACATATAAGTGCTCTCCTTCTTATCTTTATGGTTGATAAGAAGGAGGGCACTTTTTATTTTACCTCGAAAGCTCTACTTTAAGTTTTTACAGCATATAGGAGGGGGAAAAATGATTTCTTTTAACAATGTAAGTAAAGTGTATGAATCAGCTGGGCAATTTGTTCATGCGGTGGAGGATGTAACATTATCAGTTGAGAAAGGCGAAATTTTTGGCATTATCGGTTTTAGTGGAGCTGGAAAGAGTACATTATTACGCTTAGTAAATATGTTAGAGAGACCGACGGCAGGAACGATTTCAATAGATGATAAAGATATTACATCATTATCGACGAAAGAATTACGCAAACTAAGACAAAGAATCGGAATGATTTTTCAAAGCTTTAATTTATTTAATTCAAGAACAGTGTTTGGGAATATTGCTTATCCATTAAAGTTAGCGAAATTGCCAAAGAACGAGATAAAGGAACGAGTGAATGAACTGCTGAGGTTTGTAGGGTTAGAAGATAAAGCAAACTATTATCCAGAACAGCTATCAGGGGGACAAAAGCAGCGTGTTGGTATTGCTAGAGCACTTGCGACATCGCCAGATATTCTTATATGTGATGAGGCAACATCAGCCTTAGATCCAGAAACGACGACAGAAATTCTAAACTTATTAAAGAAAGTAAATCGAGAATACAATTTAACAATTCTTCTTATTACACATGAAATGCATGTTGTGAAAGAAATTTGTCACCGTGTAGCTGTAATGGAGAAGGGAAAAGTTATTGAAGAAGGAAAACTGTTTGATGTTTTCACGCAACCAAAAACAAAGACGACTCAAAACTTTGTACGTTCTGTTATTAATGATCATTTACCAGAAAGTGTTCTAGCGAAAATTCAAAATGGTGGTCAAATTTATCGTCTAACATTTACTGGTGAGGAGACAGGACAGCCGGTACTATCATATATTGCAAAAAACTATAACGTTGATGTAAATGTACTGTACGGAAATATTATTGAACTTCAAAATGTGCTATTTGGAAATCTGCTTGTAGAATTGCAAGGTGAGCAGAGGGAAATTCAAAAAGCATTACAACATCTAAGACTGCAAGTGCAGCTGAAGGAGGTAGAAGCTCATGCGAGTTGATTGGAGTATATTTTGGCCGCGCATACTAGATGCGACGGGAGATACCCTCTTAATGGTAATTGTAACACTTATATTCGCTACAATTCTGGGTATACCTCTAGGTTTACTTTTATATGTAACGAGAAAAGGAAACTTTTTAGAAAATAAATGGGTCTTTTCTATTCTTAACATCATAATTAATACAATTCGTCCGGTACCATTCATTATCTTTTTAGTAGCTTTAAGCCCACTAACAAGAAGCGTTATTGGAACGACGATTGGAACAGCAGCGGCAATTTTCCCGATGACGTTAGTCGCATCAATTGGTATTGCTAGAATGGTTGAAACAAATCTTGTTTCCGTTCCGAAAGGAGTAATTGAAGCAGCGCAAGCAATGGGCGCCTCGCCAATTAGAATCGTTTTTGAAATCCTTGTACCAGAAGCGTTAGCACCATTAATCTTAGGTGTCACGTTTATGACAGTTGGTTTAATTGAATTTTCTGCAGTTGCTGGGCTTGTCGGTGGTGGCGGTCTTGGTGACTTGGCAATGACATATGGTTATCAACGTTTTGATACATCGGTTATGTTCGTAACGGTTGTTTTACTTATTATTCTCGTACAGATAGCTCAAAATTTAGGAAACTACTTTGCGAAAGTCTTGTTACGCAGATCATAAAAAGGAAGAGAGGAAAAGAAAATGAAGAAAATTTTAGCATTTGCATTATCAGCGATTGTAGGAATCTCAGCATTAAGCGGCTGCTCAAGTGGAGACACGGGTGCAGGAGCGAAAGAAAAAGTAGTTCGCGTCGGTGTAACTGGAACGGATGGAGACGCTTGGGAAATTTTGAAGAAAAAAGCTGAAAAAGAAGGGATTAAAGTTAAACTGATTGAGTTCTCTGATTACACAACGCCAAATAAAGCGTTAGCTGATGGAGATATTGAATTAAACTCATTCCAGCATATTGCTTTCTTAGAGCAATTTAAAAAAGAGCATAAGTTAGATATTACAGCTGTTGGTACAACGCAAATTGCACCAATGGGTTTATACTCTGAAAAATATAAGAAAGCAAATGAAATCCCAGATGGTTCAGAAATTGCAATTCCAAACGATCCAACGAACCAAGCACGTGCATTAAAACTTCTTGATGCAGCTGGATTATTAAAGCTTAAAAAAGATTTTGGCTTATTTGGAGATCCAAGCGGCATTGCTGAAAATCCGAAGAAATTAAAAATCACGCCGGTTATCGCACAGCAAACACCTCGTGTATTAAAAGATGTAGCAGCTTCAGTTATTAATAACGGTGTTGCTGGTCAAGCTGGATTAGATCCAGCGAAGGATCCTATTTTCTTAGAAGATCCAAAGAATGAAAATGCGAAGCCTTATATTAATATTTTCGCAGCTCGTACGAAAGATAAAGATGATCCAACACTGAAAAAAGTAATTGAATTATATCATTCAAAAGAAGTAACAGATGCAATTAAGAAAGAAACAAATGATGGTTCAATTTCAGTTGACCTTTCACTTGAGGAGCTTGAAAAAATCGTAAAATAATGATTGGGTTTAATGGACTAACAGAAGGAACCCCTCCGCTGTTAGTTCGTTCAACATATAATCTACTTAACAAACGAACCCTAATTCTGTACCTTCCAATTTTGTATAACGTAGAATCCAATGTTTGTTAAGTAGAGTAATGGACCAGGAGTTTTCCTGGTCTTTTTTTATGAATGAAAGTAGATAGCGAACAGTAAGGTAATCTGAAAAACCAATTGTTTAGATTGTTTTTTTCAGATTAGACAGAAAACTTCCTTTAAAATAGTATTCTTTTATGATAGATTTATAAATATAAAACTAGAATTTACATAAAAATCCATAATGGTAAATATACTTATCTATAATGGGTATACAGCTAACGAGGGGGAGAACGATGAGAAGACGTAATACGCAAGCGTTCACATTTTTAGCATGGACTTCATTTGTTTGTGCGCTTTCAGGTATGCTAATTGGGATTTATACGTTAGATGAAACGCTTAGTGTAAAAGGATACTATTTAATTGGAACACTATTTTTAACGATGTCTTGTTTTGTGTTACAAAAAACAATTCGTGATAATGAAGAAGATAACGAGAGATTTCCGAAAAATAAACCGTTAGATAAAGAGTAAATTGTAAAGAAAGGCATTTGCCTTTCTTTTTTTATGTAAAAATGGCGTAAGTGCCGTGTGTTGACTTGCTTGAAGTACTGAAAATTTGGTATCATCAATAGTATTGTAGATTGAACGATATATTATGGAGGTGGCCTAGCCGTGTCAAGAATTTCCGTTGAGAATGTAAAGCACGTAGCACATTTAGCACGTCTTGCAATTACTGATCAAGAAGCTGAAAAATTTCAAAAACAACTAGATGCAATTGTTACATTTGCAGAACAGTTAAATGAATTAGATACAACAGATGTAAAACCAACAACTCATGTATTAACTATGAAAAATGTTATGCGTGAAGATGTACCAGAAAAAGGTTTACCAGTCGAAGAAGTATTAAAAAATGCACCGGATCACAAAGATAATCAAATCCGTGTTCCAGCAGTATTAGAATAGAGGAGGGGAATTTCGATGTCATTATTTGATCATTCAGTATCAGAGTTACATAAGAAATTAAACAACAAAGAAATTTCCGTTACGGATTTAGTAGAAGAATCTTACAAACGTATTGCGGATGTTGAAGATAACGTAAAAGCTTTTCTTACATTAGATGAAGAAAATGCACGCGCAAAAGCGAAAGAATTAGATGCAAAAATCGGCGCTGAAGATAATGGTTTATTATTCGGTATGCCAATTGGTGTAAAAGATAACATTGTAACTAACGGTCTTCGTACAACTTGTGCGAGTAAAATGTTAGCAAACTTCGATCCAATTTATGATGCGACAGTTGTGCAAAAGCTAAAAGCTGCTGACACGATTACAATCGGTAAATTAAACATGGACGAGTTTGCAATGGGTTCTTCAAATGAAAACTCAGGATTCTACGCTACGAAAAACCCATGGAACTTAGATTACGTTCCGGGCGGATCTAGTGGTGGTTCTGCAGCAGCTGTAGCAGCGGGAGAAGTACTATTCTCTCTAGGTTCTGATACGGGTGGTTCTATCCGTCAGCCGGCTGCATATTGCGGTGTTGTAGGTTTAAAACCAACTTACGGACGCGTATCTCGTTACGGATTAGTAGCATTCGCATCTTCACTTGACCAAATCGGACCGATTACACGTACAGTAGAAGACAATGCATACTTATTACAAGCTATTTCAGGTATTGACCGCATGGATGCAACTTCTGCAAATGTTGAAGTTGGAAACTATTTAGCTGGTTTAACAGGCGATGTTAAAGGTTTACGCATTGCTGTACCGAAAGAATACTTAGGCGAAGGTGTTGGCGAAGAAGCTCGTGAGTCAGTACTAGCTGCTTTAAAAGTATTAGAAGGTATGGGCGCAACTTGGGAGGAAGTATCTCTTCCGCACTCTAAATACGCTCTAGCAACGTATTACTTATTATCTTCTTCTGAAGCATCTGCTAACCTTTCACGCTTTGATGGCGTGCGTTACGGTGTTCGTTCTGATAATGTAAATAACTTATTAGATCTTTACAAAAACACACGTAGTGAAGGTTTCGGTGATGAAGTTAAACGTCGTATTATGCTTGGTACATTTGCCCTTAGCTCTGGTTACTATGATGCATATTACAAAAAAGCACAACAAGTACGTACATTAATTAAAAATGACTTTGAAAATGTATTTGCTAACTATGATGTTATTATTGGACCAACAACACCAACTCCGGCATTTAAAGTTGGAGAAAAAGTTGACGACCCAATGACAATGTATGCAAATGACATTTTAACAATCCCAGTAAACTTAGCGGGTGTTCCAGCGATTTCAGTTCCATGTGGATTCGGTGCTAACAACATGCCACTTGGTCTACAAATCATTGGTAAACACTTCGATGAAGCGACAATTTACCGCGTTGCACATGCGTTTGAGCAAGCAACAGACTATCATACAAAAAAAGCAAGTCTGTAAGGAGGCGAGCATAGATGAATTTAGAAACAATTATTGGTTTAGAGGTTCACGTTGAGTTAAAAACAAATTCGAAAATTTTCTCTGCGAGTCCAACAGAATTCGGAGCGGAGCCAAATACACAAACAAGTGTAATTGACTTAGGATACCCAGGGGTACTTCCTACTTTAAATAAAGAAGCAGTTAACTTTGCAATGAAAGCTGCAATGGCATTAAACTGTGAGATCGCAACGGAAACGAAGTTCGACCGTAAAAACTATTTCTATCCAGATAATCCGAAAGCTTACCAAATTTCTCAATTTGATAAGCCAATTGGTGAAAATGGTTGGATTGAAATCGAAGTAGACGGTAAAAAGAAACGTATCGGTATTACACGTCTTCATTTAGAAGAAGATGCTGGTAAATCAACGCATACAGCTGATGGTTCATTAGTAGACTACAACCGTCAAGGTATGCCTTTAATCGAGATCGTATCTGAGCCAGATATGCGTACGCCAGAAGAAGCATATGCATACTTAGAGAAGTTAAAATCAATCATTCAATATACTGGTGTATCTGATTGTAAGATGGAAGAAGGTTCTCTGCGTTGTGATGCGAACATTTCTCTTCGTCCAGTTGGACAAGAGAAGTTTGGTACAAAAGCGGAACTGAAAAACTTAAACTCATTCACTTACGTACAAAAAGGTCTTGAGCACGAGCAAGTGCGCCAAGAAAAAGAACTGTTATCTGGTGGTATCATCCAACAAGAAACACGTCGTTATGATGAAGCAACGAAGAAAACAATCTTAATGCGTGTGAAAGAAGGATCTGACGATTACCGTTACTTCCCGGAGCCAGACTTAGTTGAACTTTACATCGACGATGAGTGGAAAGAAGCAGTTCGAGCTTCTATTCCAGAACTTCCAGATGCGCGTAAAGCTCGCTACGTTGCAGAAATTGGCTTACCAGCTTATGATGCACACGTATTAACATTAACGAAAGAAATGTCTGATTTCTTTGAAGCGACTGTTGCAGACGGTGCTGATGCGAAATTAACATCGAACTGGTTAATGGGTGAAGTACTTGCATACTTAAACAAACAACAAAAAGAATTAAAAGACGTTGCATTAACGCCTGCTGGTTTATCTAAAATGGTTCAATTAATTGAAAAAGGTACAATTTCTTCTAAAATTGCGAAGAAAGTATTTAATGAATTAATCGAAAAAGGTGGAGACCCAGAAGAAATCGTTAAAGCGAAAGGTCTTGTTCAAATTTCTGACGAGGGTACACTTCGTAAAGTTGTAACAGAAATTCTTGATAATAATGGGCAATCTATCGAAGACTTTAAAAACGGTAAAGACCGTGCAATTGGGTTCTTAGTTGGTCAAATTATGAAAGCTACAAAAGGACAAGCAAATCCACCGCTTGTTAACAAAATCTTACTTGAAGAGATTAATAAGCGATAATAGTAGTGACTTTTAAAGATTAAGCAGAAAAACACCCGTACATGGGTGTTTTTCTAGGTTAATCAAACGTTTGTTTAAATGAGACAAAATCGTTTAAACAAACGTTTGATTAACTGTCAAAAGTGGAAAAATGTTTGTATAGCAACTATGGTATGATAGTTGCAAAAAGGTGGGAATAATGATAAATCTAAACATAGAGGTTTTTTTTCATCTCATGAAATAATAGATAGTTATTATTCGTTATATGTAAATTTTTATGGAAGAATGGATAGAAATAAAGTGAAACTTTAATCAGTGGGAGGTTCATCCAAAGCTGATTATTAGCCCACACCAATCGGGCATTTACTGCCCACAAATAGCGGGATAAATTTTTTGGTCAAATAAAACAAAACCATTGAAATGAATATTTACTTTTGATGGACTACACGAATCGGGTTCTTACTGCCTGTTTGAGCGGGATAAAAGAAGGATAGCAAGATGAGAGGAGGTAGGCATGGGAATACTGAATAGAAGTTCGGTATGTTCTTTTTCGATGCATAAAGAAATTTCCTATGCTAATAAATGATGAAGCGAGCAAGAATTATTTATAATCCTACTTCTGGGCGTGAGCTATTTAAGAAGAGCTTACCAGAAGTATTACAAAAATTAGAACAAGCTGGCTATGAGACATCTTGTCATGCGACAACGGGTCCTGGAGACGCTACTGTGGCGGCGAGGCAAGCTGCGGATCGTAAGTTTGATGTTGTTATTGCCGCTGGTGGCGACGGTACATTAAATGAAGTAGTAAACGGTTTAGTTGGACATGAATTCCGCCCGAAATTTGGAATTATTCCAGTTGGAACGACAAATGACTTTGCACGTGCGATTGGTGTACCTCGTTCTATTGAAGAGGCAGCAGATATTATTTGCGAAGGAAAAACAGTGCCATTAGACCTCGGTAGAGCGAACGATACATATTTTATTAACATCGCTGGTGGCGGTCGTATTACAGAATTAACATACGAAGTACCGAGTAAGTTAAAGACAGTATTAGGACAACTTGCTTATTACCTAAAAGGTATCGAGATGTTACCATCATTGCATCCGACATATGTTGAAATTGAGTATGATGGAAAGTTACTACAAGAAGAAATTACGATGTTTTTAATTACGAATACTCGTTCAGTAGGTGGATTTGAAAAGGTAGCACCGTATGCATCTATTAACGATGGGTTATTTGACCTATTAGTACTGAAAAAAGGTTCTATCGCTGATTTAATTAAAGCAGCAACACAAGCACAACGTGGTGAACATATTAATAATCCAAAAGTGTTATATACACAAGCGAACCGAATTAAAGTACATTCACCAGATAAACTAATGATTAATTTAGATGGTGAGTATGGTGGAGATGCACCGATGGAATTTGAAAATATATATCATTGTTTAGAACTATTTGTTCCTGAACATCAAGAGGATGCCTTGTAAAGGCATCCTTTTTTACTTTGTTAAAATGAATTGTAAATTGGGAGTTAGTTTGATTTTTATGGTATTTTTACAATTCTTTTATTTTACATCCATATTTTATTGATACACTGGAGGAGATAAGAAACGAGAGGTAGGATGCTATGGAGAAGGTAAAAGCAATACTATTTGATAAAGATGGGACATTAATGGATTTTCATTCAATTTGGATAAAAGTAGCTGAAGAACTTGTAGCTGAATGTATAAGTTTATATCATTTACCAAGTACAATAGGGCAGACCTTATTAGAAGAGATTGGTGTAGAGGGAGCATTTGTTAATCCGAGGAGTGCAATAGCTGCTGGAACAAGCCTTGATGTAGCGAAGGGGCTTTGTAATTATATTGAGTCTGCTAGAGAAGAAGAGATGCATCATTGGGTAAGTGAGAAGTTATTTTCCCTTATGTATGAGCATCGTTCGCATATGAAAATGACAGCAGATTTACCGAAAGTGTTACAGGCATTAAAAGATAAAGGATTTATATTAGGGGTTGTCACGGCGGATGATTTCGCACCAACAGAATTATTTTTAAAACAATATAAGTTGGAGAACTTTTTTGATTATATTATAGCCTCGGATACATTCCTTGCGCAAAAACCAGATAAAAAGATTATAGAAGTGTTTTGTGAGAAATTTAATTTAGAATCATGTGAGGTTGCGGTTGTTGGAGATACGCCAACTGATTTACATTTAGCTAAAAATGGTGGTGATTGCTATGCAATTGGGGTGCTATCTGGTACGGGAGACCGTCCAACATTAGAACCACTTGCTGATTTAGTGTTAGATTCTGTTGGAGAGTTTATTTCTCAATCGGGTGAGTTTTTCTGGGAGAAAGAAAAGTCTAATGTGTAAGGAAAATAAGTCTATAAAGACTCTTAATGAGTCTTTATAGACTTATTTTTTATGCCTGGATACAAAGAATATAGGATAAATGCTAGAAAGGAAAGTTGGCATATATTTTGCAATAAGAAGAGAAAACAATGTAAAGAAAAGGATGGGGTACGCAATGAACACAAAAAAATTTGCTAAAGTAAATGAACAAATTCCAGGACCGAAAGCGGCATCTTTATTAGAACGCCGTCAAAATATAGTACCAAAAGGAGTAAGTAATGGCATCCCAACGTTTGTACAATCTGCAAATGGTGCTCTTGTAACAGATGTTGATGACAATCAGTACATTGATTTTGCAGGAGCAATCGGGACAATTAACGTAGGGCATTGTCATCCAACGGTTAAAGAAGCGCTCCATAAACAAGTCGATCAATACATTCATACTGGATTTAATGTCATGATGTATGAGCCATATATTGAATTAGCAGAAAAGCTTGCGGCATTGGCACCAGGAAGTTTCGATAAGCAAGTCCTATTTTTAAATAGTGGTGCAGAAGCAGTTGAGAACGCGGTGAAAATCGCTCGTAAATATACGAAGAGACCTGGTATTATCGCATTTTCTAAAGGTTTCCACGGTCGTACATTAATGACAATGACGATGACAAGTAAAGTGAAGCCATATAAATTTGGGTTTGGTCCCTTTGCTCCAGAAGTATATAAAGCGCCATTTCCATACGAATATCGTCGCCCAGAGGGATTAACGGAAGAGCAGTATGATGATTTTATTATTGAAGAGTTTAAGAACTTCTTCATATCGGAAGTAGCACCAGAAACAATTGCAGCTGTTGTAATGGAACCTGTTCAAGGGGAAGGTGGATTTATCGTCCCAAGTAAGAAATTTGTTCAAGAAGTACGCCGCATTTGTTCAGAGAACGGCATCTTATTTGTAGCGGATGAAATACAAACAGGCTTTAGTCGTACAGGAAAATATTTTGCAATTGATCACTATGATGTCGTTCCAGATTTAATTACAGTGTCTAAATCATTAGGGGCTGGTGTACCGATAAGTGGTGTCATTGGACGTAAAGAAATTATGAATGAATCTGCACCAGGTGAACTTGGTGGAACGTATGCAGGAAGTCCATTAGGATGTGCAGCTGCATTAGCTGTTCTCGATGTAATAGAAAATGAGAAATTAAATGATAGAGCGATAGAATTAGGAAAAGTCGTAATGAACCGATTCGAAGAGATGAAAAATAAATATCATTGCATCGGTGATGTGCGTGGGTTAGGAGCAATGTGTGCATTTGAGGTCGTTCAAGATCGTAAGACGAAAGCACCTGACAAAACGTTAACGGCTAATCTATGTGCAGAAGCAAATAAGCGTGGGTTACTTTTATTATCAGCAGGAACGTATGGAAATGTTATCCGTGTGTTAATGCCTTTAGTTATTACAGATGAGCAACTTGAAGAAGGTTTAACAATAATTGAAGAATCATTGCAAGCTTGTTATGAGCAAACGAACATCGCTCGCGTTTAAAAACTGAAGTATAAATAGCAAACATTCTAGCTGACTCTATATTAAATGCAGAAAATTCACTTTATAATAAAGATAGTGAAGTGGATCGATGGATTTGAAGTTAGGGGTGGCTAGGATGGTTGCAGAAAAGGAACGAGTGTTAATGGATTTAAAAGATGTATTTGAATATGCGTTTGACGAAATTTTTGTTACAGATGAGCAAGGGATCGTTGTACGTGTAAATAGTACATGTGAAAGGCACTACCAACTAGCTGCAGAAGAGTTAGTTGGTAAGCATGTAAAAGAACTACAAAAGGATGGAATCTTTTATCCATCAGCGACATTAGAAGTGATTGGAAAAAAGAGGCCAATTGAACTCGTTCAAACTACAAAATCAGGAGAGTATTTACACGTTCGTACAAGGCCTGTTTTTGATGATGAGGGAAATTTAAGAAGAGTGATTAGTTATTCTCGCGACCTTACTGAACTCTATCAATTACGTCAAAAGGTAGAGGAAATGGATAATCAGCTAAAAACATATAAAAAAGAATTAAGAGAAACATATGAGCATGAAGGACTTATTTTTAAAAGTCTAGCTATGCAAAAAATAGTCGATACAATCAAAAAAGTATCTGTAGTGGATAGTACTGTTCTCGTTTTAGGCGAGACTGGAGTAGGAAAAAGTCGATTAGTACGCTATTTACATGAAGTGAGTCACCGTAAGCATGAAAGTTTCTATGAAATTAATTGTGCGGCATTACCAACTAATTTAATTGAATCGGAGCTTTTTGGATATTCAGGTGGATCTTTTACAGGTGCGAATCGTGAAGGGAAAAAGGGACTATTAGAATCCGCGCATAAAGGAACTCTTTTTTTAGATGAAATCGGTGAAATGCCGCTTGAAATTCAAGCGAAGCTTTTGCAAGTATTGCAAGAAAAAACATTTCGTCCTATAGGCGGAAGAGAATTAAAAAAAGTAGATGTTCGAATTGTGGCGGCAACAAATAGAGATTTAAGCGAGATGGTGAAACAAGGAACATTTCGGAAAGATTTATACTATCGTCTGAATGTCATTCCAATTGCAATTCCCCCGCTTAGGGAAAGAACAGAAGATATTTTACCGCTTATTTATCATTACTTGCAGCACTTTAATAAAAAGTACGGACGTGATGTGAAACTAGCACCGGGTACATTACAAATGTTTGTCGGATATCCGTGGGAAGGAAACAATAGAGAGATAGAGAATGTAATTGAGAGAATTGTTATTACTGTCGATGATGTTGTAACGGTAGAGGATTTGCCACTCTCTATGCAAGAGGCTGCAGTTGAACAATCGGGGCAAAGCCTTTATAAAATGCTGGAAGAGGTAGAGAGAAATATTATTCTTAAAGCGTATAAAACGTATGGATCAAGTTATAAAGTGGCTGAGTTTTTGCAAATTAGTCAATCTGCTGCTACTAGGAAAATTAAGAAGTTCATAGAGGGGGAAGAAAACATTGGATAAAAAGGCGACTTTCGTAAGTATAGATAAAAAGGCGATGTATATAAATGGTGAGTGGATTACACTACAAGAACAAATTGAAGTAAATAATCCTGCGACGAAGGAAATATTTGCAACTGTACCAAAAGGCGGAGTAACAGAGGCAAAGCAAGCTGTTGATGCTGCACATGAAGCTTTTAAAACGTGGTCTAAGTTAACGGCAGCAGATCGTGCCACGAAGTTAAAAAAGTGGTTTACGCTTATTGATGAAAATAAAGAAGAGATCGCAGCGATTATGACGAAGGAACAAGGAAAGCCGTTTGCAGAAGCGCTTGGTGAAGTAAATTATGCAAACAGTTTTGTTGAATGGTATGCAGAAGAGGGGAAACGCGTATACGGTGAAATGATTCCTGCTTCTCATCCGAATAAGCGCATTTTAGTTATGAAGCAACCAGTTGGCGTTATGGCAGCTATTACACCTTGGAACTTCCCAGCTGCTATGATTACGAGAAAGGTAGCCCCAGCGCTTGCAGCAGGCTGTACAGCCGTTGTGAAACCAGCAAGTCAAACGCCATTAACTGCATTGAAATTAGCTGAATTAGCCCATGAAGCAGATATTCCAAAGGGCGTAATCAATATCGTAACAGGTAGTGCAAAAGCAATTGCTGATACATGGATGGAAGATGGTCGCGTTCGAAAAGTGTCCTTTACAGGGTCAACGGAAATCGGGAAAGAGTTAATGGCTAGTGCGGCGCAAACGATGAAAAAAGTTTCGCTTGAGTTAGGGGGACACGCTCCGTTTATCGTAATGAATGATGCAGATTTAGATAAAGCAGTAGAAGCGGTGATTGGTTCGAAATTCCGTAATGCAGGACAAACGTGTATATGTACAAACCGAGTATTCGTTCAAGAAGAAGTATACGAAGTATTTGTAGAGAAGTTCCAAAAGGCAGTAGGGCAGTTGAAAGTAGGAGACGGTTTCGGTGACGGAACGACTGTCGGGCCACTTATTGATGAGAATGCAGTTTCAAAAGTACAAGAACATATTGAAGATGCTATTCAAAAAGGTGGAACAGTTTTATATGGTGGTCAAAAGGTCGCAGAGTTAGAGGGACATTTCATTCAACCGACTGTAATTGGGTTGGCAAATGATACGATGCTTTGTATGAATGAAGAAACATTTGGGCCAGTGGCACCAGTTGCGAAATTTAAAACAGTTGATGAAGTAATTGAACGTGCAAATAATACACCATACGGTTTAGCTGCGTATATTTTCACGAAAGACATTAGCCAAGCATTCCAAATTAGTGAAGCGCTAGAGTACGGTATTATTGGTCTAAACGATGGTCTTCCATCAGTTGCACAAGCACCATTCGGTGGATTTAAAGAAAGTGGTATCGGCCGTGAAGGAGGCCATTTCGGCATCGAGGAATATTTAGAAATTAAATATATTTCATTAGGACTATAAGTAGTATACTAGAATCTCTATAAGGTAACAGAGAAGGAGATTCTAGTATGGTATATTGGCTATTATTACTTGTTACAATTATTTTTGAAGTGGCTGGAACAATTGCGATGAAACTATCAAATGGTTTAACAAAGCTCGTTCCAAGTGTACTTATTTTCGTATTTTATGGAATTTGTTTCAGCGTGTTTGCTATCGTCGTTAAAAAGATTCATTTAAGTATTGCTTATGCCATTTGGTCTGGCGTTGGAACGTTACTTATTACAATCATTAGTGTGTACTTTTTTAAAGAGCATATTAGCTTATTCCAAGCATTTTGTATTCTCTTTATTGTTTTGGGTGTCATTGGGCTTAAGGTTTCATCGGCATCATGAAAGCTATCTTTTGTAGAAGATAGCTTTTTTCTATTTGTGCAGTTAGCAATTAATACGACAAAATATGACAAGAAAGAGTAAAGCGTTTTGTTATGATACATATGAAATATTGTCTTATGTGGAGGAAAGAGTATGTTAAAAAAGGTGAGTCAAATTGTTTTAATTTTTGGCATAGCTTTTAGTTTAAGTGCTTGCACTGAGACTAAAGATAGTAATGAAAGTAAACAAGAAGATGTTCAAGATAAAGTGTATAAAATAGGGGAGACAGTAGACGTAGATGGTTTGCAAGTAACTATCGATTCAGTTGAATTAGGATATCCGGATTATGATGAGGATAAAAAGAAAGAAGAGATTTTGGGGGTTATTTTCAAAGTGGAAAATAATAGTAAAAAGGAAATACCTTTTGCATTTTATGAATTTGAGATTACCGATAAGAAAGGTACAAGATTTAAAGAATATAATAACCCTGATAGCTTTATTAGTAAAAAGTTAGCACCAGATGAAAAAATTCAAGATATCATGCTATTTGACGTAGCGAAAGAAAATACGTATATCGCTACATATAGACCGGAGTTTACGCATGAAAATAGAACGATAAAATTTGAATTGAAACCAAATAAATAAAGAAACACATTGGATTATCCAATGTGTTTCTTTATGGTAATAAATTTAAAACGCCCAGTTACCTTTACGGAAGATAGGCTCATGTCTGCCATCAGCAGTAATACCGTCAATATCAAGCTCAGCTGATCCAATCATGAAGTCGTTGTGTGTGATACTAGCGTTTGCGCCGTTTTCAGCAAGTTCTTCTTTAGACATTGTTTTTCCGCCAACTAAGTTAAATGCATAAGCATTTCCGATTGCAAGGTGGCAAGATGCATTTTCGTCAAATAGTGTATTGTAGAATAAAACATTTGTGTTTGAAATTGGTGAGTCATGAGGTACTAAAGCTACTTCTCCTAAGAAGTGAGAACCTTCATCTGTTTCTACTAAATGTTTTAAAGCTTCTTCACCAGCTTCAGCTTTATAGTCTACGATACGCCCGTTTTCAAATGTTAACGTGAAATTATCGATAATATTACCTGCAAATACTAACGGTTTTGTACTAGAAACTTGGCCGTTTACACCTGTTTTAAGTGGCATTGTAAATACTTCTTCAGTTGGAATATTAGCCATAAATGGTACGTTCTTTTCATTTAAGCTACCAGCACCAGCCCATACATGTTTTTCTGGAAGTTCGATTGTTAAATCTGTTCCAGGACCTGTATAGTGAAGAGCTTTATAATGCTTTTCGTTTAAGTAATCCACTTTTGTATGTAATGTTTCATCATGTTCTTTCCATGCTTCTACAGGATTTTCTAAATCAGCACGAGTAGCTTTGAAAATAGCATCCCATAACTTTGCTTCTTGTTCTTCTGGCGCTACGTCAGGGAATACTTTCGCAGCCCATTCTTTCGTAGGAACAGAAATGACACACCAACTTACTTTATCTGCTTGTACGTAATCACGGTATACTTTCATTGCTTCTCCAGCTACTTTATGAGCTGTTGCAATACGCGATGCTTCTACACCTTTTAATAAATCAGGGTTTTCTGCATAGATAGACATAAATGCAGCGCCTTCTTTTGCTAATTCTTCACGAGCATGTGCTTTCCAAGATGGAAATTCAGCGAAAGCTTCTTCAGGAGCTAGATCGAACTTTAAGCGTGTTAACGTCTCATCATTCCAATCTACATATACGTGTTTTGCACCAGATTTATATGCTTTTTCTGTAACGAGGCGTACAAATTGTACAGCTTCAAGAGGTGCACTAATTGATAAAGTTTGTCCAGGTTGAATATTAACACCAACATTAACTGCAAGAGCAGCATATTTCTCTAACGTTTGTTCAAATGACATATGTATAATCTCCTTTAATTTGAAAGATTTCTTACTATATATAATACAAGAAAATTCTAAAAATATATATAAATATAAAGTAAAAAGAGAGCTCAAAATGTATTGAGCCCTTATATTTACTTAATTGAAGAAGCAAACTGCTCTATAGTCGTTGTATGGTGTATACGAACGCGCTTCATCTTTAACAATTCATCAGGTTCACCCTTCGTAATGAATTGCCCAGGCTTTGTCGTCGTCGCAAATTGATAATACTTCTTCGTTTCTGTAACAACCTTATCATCTACATGACCGAATGGATAAGCAATCGCGATAACAGGCTTACCTGTTATTTTTTCTAGTTTTTCTTTTGAACCTTTTAACTCTTCCTCATAGTTTGTAATTTTCGGTAAGTCTGCATGTGTTGCAGTATGAGATTGCACCGAGAAAATGCCGGAATCAACCATTTCTTTTATTTCAGAAGTAGACAATGCTCCTTCTACATCAACGTTATCAACAATCATATATTCTGTTGCTGCCGGTTTAAAAGTATCATCTTTTAGCTTTTGTAAAACGCGAAATGCATTCATATTATTTTTCATACCGTCATCAAATGTAACGAAAATCGGCTTATTTACTTTATTTATATCGCCCCAGCGTTCAAACGTTAACAGCGTATAACCATTGTCCTTTAAATGTTTCATTTGTGCTTCAAAGTTAGCTGGTGGTACGAATAAGTCTTTAATACCTTGACCATGATAATCATCAATTGCGTGATACATAAGAACAGGAACCTTTTGTTCGAAAGTAATAGTAGATTTCGTAAGCGGGATTGTTTTCCCATCTTCTTTCATTCCTGTTGCTTCAATTTGGAACTCACCGCGTTTTCCTTCAAATTCCTTTATATCAAAAGGAATTGTGAATTGCTTCTCTTTTTCTTTAGAAGAAAAAGATTTAGCACTTTCCTTGCCATCAGCTGTGCGCCAAATTTTATATTGTACTTCAGTTAAATTATCTTTTATATCTGTCATATGAATAGTAGTGTCTGTAGATTCGTATGTGATGGGAGTATAAGAAATTTTACCTTGTTCTTGTACAGTCTCTTTTTGTTTAGCTACTTCTTGAACCTTTTTCTCTTTTTTAGGTTCTTGGCTTACATTGCTAGTATTGCAGCCTGCTAGAATGGCAGACGTACATAAAGCAATTGCTGCGTATTTTTTCATGAAAATCACCTTCTATTGTGTAGTATGTTGCATATTGACATTAAAATCCCCACCGCTATAAGAGTGGTGGGGATATACCCTTGTTCATCATATCATTTGAAGAAAATGAGGGGAATATGATTTTTAGGAGGCTATTAAGGTAATAGATTAGTGACTTTGAATAGATGTATTTTTTTGTTTCTTATTAGAATTAATAATGATATAACCAACTACAAAGATAAGAGGAATAATGAAGACATAGATAGGCATTCCCCATACATAATAGCTTTTCAGCGTTAAGACTAGTAAATGTAAGAAATCGAAAATTGCGTGGGCTTTCATAATATCCTCCAATGTTTTTTGAAAATTATAACATTTTAAGCTTGTTATTTGTATAATTTGGAAAGTAATTTAAGCTAATTTTAAAGTAAGAAGAAGACTTATTGATATGCAATTTTGCATACAGATATGGATTTTATTAAAATATAAAGATTTTATACTATAATAAAAACCGCTATAAAACTAAGTAAGAATAATGTATGGAGTGGAGAATAGAAATGAAATATAAAAAAATAATATATATCTTTTTCATATCACTATTTATAGTTGGTTGCCAAAGTGAAGTGAGTAAAGCGAATAGTGTGGAAGAGTATATTCCATCGCATCTTATGAATGCGGAAGTGACGGCGGATATTATGACACTAGAATTTCCTTATGAGATAAAAGAGAAATTAGAGAAAATAGGAAATAAAATGAGCGATAGTATTACAAATAATTTAGATTGGTATTTGAAGTATGCCGAAGAAGAAATTATACCGAAAAAAACGTTTCCTTATCATCAAAACTTAGGTATTACAAAAGAAGAATATGATTTTATGATAGATAAAATGAATAATGCAGAATATGTAAATACCAAAGACGGAAAACTCTTTTTTAAACAGAAAGATCATGAAATTCAAATTCTCTCTGATGAAAATTTGAAGCTAATTAAAAATATTCGAATTGATACAGAGAAGAATATAATTAAAACTCCTTTAGGAGAATGCGAATATGAAGGTGAAATAAAGGCGTCGAATGAACAAAAAGCTACTGGTCCATGGAGTGGGAAGATGTGGACTTTAAAAAGCGATGGATTACTTTATCATTTTTCATTAGGAAAGTTAAAAAACATAAACAAATCTATCATTTACATTTCAATAAAAGGTATATATAAAGATAGGATTATCAATACAGAAGAAGCAGTTGAATTTCACTCGATTTCATAAAGAATCAAAAAAATCACCTTACTCGTTAAAGTAAGGTGATTTTTTATTAAATAAACAATCCAGCGATTGTTGCAGATAAAATAGAAGCAAGTGTTGATGCAAATAGCATTTTCCAACCAAATTTAGAAACAACGCTTCCTTGTTTTTCAGAAAGGGCACGGATTGTACCAACGATTGCACCAATTTGGCTAATACTTGCGAAGCTAATTAAGAATACTGTAACGATTCCAACTGTACGTGGAGCTAATGTTGTAGCTGTGTCTTTTAAATCAAGGATTGCTACAAACTCGTTTAAAACAATCTTCGTACCCATAATACCACCAGCTGGGATAATATCTTGAGTTGGAATACCCATTAAGAATGCGAATGGAGAAAGTACGTAACCGAAGATTTGTTGTAAAGTAACAGCATGTCCCATTGCGCCTGAAGCTGCACTAATTACGTAGTTTACAACTTCCATCACACCGATAAAGGCGATCATTAATGCGGCAACGATACCAGCTACTTTTAAACCATCAAGCGCACCGTTAATCATTGCGCCGATAAAGCTGTCTCCGAATAGAGTTCTATCAAATTTTTGAATCACTTCATCTTCTTTTTTCGTATCAACTGGTGTTAATAACGAACAAACGATTAAGCTTGAGAATAAGTTTAGCGGAAGAGCTGCTAGTACGTATTTTGCATCTAACATCATTACGTATGATGCTGTAACAGAAGCAGAAACGGAGCTCATCGCAGAACAACAAATGATAAACATACGATTTTTATTGAAATGCTGTAAATCGTTTTTAATGACGATTAACGCTTCACTTGAACCGAAGAATACAGAGTTTACTGCGTGGAATGACTCAACGCGCGGCAAACCAGTAATTTTTGAAATTGCACCGCCGACAACACGAACGATGAATGGTAAAACACCTAAATAACTAAAGATTGAAAGTAGTGCTGAGAAAAATACGATAATTAATAATACGTTTAAGAAAAAGACAAAATCTCTGTGAATTCCATTAAAGAGAAAATCGACACCTGTCGTACCAAGTTTAATTAGTTTGTTGAAAACTTTACTAATGAAAATAATGATTTGTTGACCAATCTTTGTAGCAAACATAAACCAACCGATTAAAATTTGGAAACCAATCATAATTGCAATTGCACGGAAGTTGATTTTACTTTTGTTGTTTGACAAAGCAAAACATAAACCTAACACGGCAAGAATACCGATAATGCTCATTACATATTGCATGTAGTTGCCCCTTTCAGAAGTTCGTATAAAGTTTGTACATAAAACGTTCGTTATATTACTAAAAATAAAAGAACGAGGTTTTATGTCATACGTAAGATGTCTGACCTTTTAGAAAAATAAAAATAAAAAAAGACCCATATGGATTCACTTTCATCTATGAGAGAAAGCTAATCAATATGAGTCCTTTTTTACGCATAGGCTAATATTCATTAGTTTTCCCCATAGTCCAGCGATTTAAGGTTGCCGGGTAGAAACTCTCGATCCATATTATCAAGTATATATGAGGTAACATCGTCCGTATTAAATTAGTAGTAGCGTAACATTAACAGAGAAGTATCGTCAATAGCTTTTTTTCTTCCAATAGAAAAAGACCATATAAGTATGATAAAATGTAACGCAGTGTTATGAAAAAGAGAGGTCGGAAAATGAGTACTAAAATGACGCCACCAGTTGAGAAAAACGAGTTTATAGATGTAGTATTTGAAGATTTAACACATGATGGTGCCGGTGTTGCGAAAGTAAAGGGCTATCCTATTTTCGTTAAAAACGGATTACCAGGTGAAGAAGCGCAAATTAAAATTATTAAAGTGAAGAAAAACTTTGCATTTGGTCGTTTAATGAAGCTTCATACAGAAAGTCCATATCGTAAAGATGCTGAATGCCCAGTATATAATCAGTGCGGCGGTTGTCAGCTTCAGCACTTAACTTATGAAGGACAATTACAAGCGAAAGAAAAACAAGTACGTGACGTTATGCAGCGTATCGGAGGACTAGGTGATGTTCCTGTTCATCCTGTACTTGGCATGAAGAACCCGTGGGTATACCGCAATAAAGCACAAGTACCAATCGGAGAACGTGAAGGTGGGCTTGTAGCTGGTTTTTATCGCCAAGGAACGCATGACATCATTAATATGGAATCATGCTTAATTCAGGCAGAAGAAAACGATACATTAATTCAAGAAGTAAAACGTATTTGTGAAAAGCACGGTATCACTGCGTACAACGAAGAGCGTAACAAAGGAACACTTCGTCACGTAATGGCTCGTTACGGACAAGTAACAGGGGAAATTATGCTTGTCTTCATTACACGTACAGCAGAATTGCCGAACAAAAAAGCAATCATTGAAGAAATTGCAGCGAAATTCCCAGAAGTAAAATCAATCGTTCAAAACGTAAATACGAAGCGTACAAACGTAATTTTCGGAGATAAAACGACAGTACTGTACGGATCAGAATATATTTATGACTTTATCGGTGACATTAAATTTGCGATTTCAGCACGTTCATTCTATCAAGTAAACCCAGAACAAACGAAAGTGCTATACGATAAAACGTTAGAATACGCAAAATTAAATGGTAACGAAACAGTAATCGATGCCTATTGCGGAATCGGATCAATCTCGTTATTCCTAGCGCAAAAAGCGAAAAAAGTGTACGGCGTTGAAATCGTCCCAGAAGCAATCGAAGACGCAAACCGAAACGCAGCACTAAACAACATGACAAACGCTGAATTTGGCGTAGGAGAAGCAGAAGTAGTCATTCCAAAATGGTACAAAGAAGGCGTAATCGCCGACACAATGGTCGTAGATCCACCGCGTAAAGGCTGTGACGAAGCATTACTAAACACAATCATCGACATGAAGCCAAACCGCGTCGTATACGTATCGTGTAACCCAGCAACATTAGCACGTGACTTAAAAGTACTAGAAGAAGGCGGATATAAAACACAGGAAGTACAGCCTGTTGATATGTTCCCGCATACGACTCATGTGGAGTGTGTGACTTGGCTTAAGTTAGTATAATAGGAAAGCAGTTGATATAGGAAAATCTATACCATCTGCTTTTTGGTTTACAAAAATACCATTCATAAGCGATTTTAGTTAAAATAAATATTGCTGATTTTCACAAATTATAAATTGAGATTTTGAAATTGTATTCATAGTGAGAGGATTTGAATTTGAAATGATAGATAATTTTTGGCGTGAATTACCACGACCATTTTTCGTACTTGCACCAATGGAAGATGTGACAGACGTTGTTTTCCGTCACGTAGTAAGTGAGGCTGGTCGTCCAGATGTATTCTTTACAGAGTTCACAAACTCAGATAGCTATTGTCATCCAGAAGGTATGAAAAGTGTACGTGGTCGTTTAATTTTTACAGAAGATGAACAGCCAATGGTGGCACATATTTGGGGAGATAATCCTGAATATTTCCGTCAAATGAGTATTGGTATGGCAGAGTTAGGATTTAAAGGCATTGATATTAATATGGGCTGCCCTGTACCGAATGTAGCATCAAGAGGAAAAGGTAGTGGTCTTATTCTACGTCCAGACGTTGCAGCAGAACTTATCCAAGCAGCAAAAGCGGGCGGACTACCTGTCAGCGTAAAAACAAGACTTGGCTTTAAAGAGTTAAGCGAGTGGGAAGATTGGTTAACGCACATTTTCAAACAAGATATTGCGAACCTTTCTATTCATTTACGCACAAGAGAAGAAATGAGCCAAGTAGATGCGCATTGGGAACTAATTCCGGAAATTAAAAAATTACGTGACCGTATCGCACCAAATACGTTAATAACAATCAATGGAGACATCCTTGATCGTAAAATGGGACTGGAACTTGCTGAAAAATACGGCATTGATGGCGTAATGATCGGACGAGGAATCTTCAAAAATCCATTTGCTTTTGAAAAAGAGCCAAGAGAGCATAGCAGTAAAGAACATCTAGATCTTTTAAGACTACAACTTGATCTTCAAGATCAATATGCAGAAGTACTGCCACGCTCAATCACAGGACTTCACCGCTTCTTCAAAATTTATGTGAAGGGCTTCCCAGGAGCTGCGGAATTGAGAAATCAATTGATGAGTACGAAATCGACCAATGAGGTGCGTGCTTTGTTGGATAAGTTTGAGGATAGTGTTGGTGTTGCTCAGGATAGTGAGACGGTTTAACTTTTAAGCAGTTAAATCATTTCATATGTAGTGTATGACATGAGTGAGTTGAAAATAAGCGTAGAGCTGGAAAAGAACAGTGTATTTGAGAAATCAAAGCACTGTTTTTTTCTTTTAGTTAATGTTAAGAGAGAAATCTTTTTAAAGGCATATAAAAAACACGTAAGAGCTCTGTAGATACAATGATAGAGAAAAGTTCGGGTAAGACTATAAAACATATCTTTAAAATGTTAAAGTATTAATTTAGCGGACAATAACTAAAAGGTTAGATTTAAACATGATAATTTAAAGCACGTTATAGGATAAACTTTAACTGCTGAATAAATAATCAACATTTCAGGAGGAAACCCAATGGCAATGAGCAACAACGATATATTAAAAAGAGTACGATACGCTTTAGATATAAGAGATATAGATATGGTGGAAATCTTTAAACTCGGCGGGATGGAAGTAACGAAAGAAGACGTAGTTGATATGCTTACAAAAATAAAGAGAGCTCCTCAGCATGAAGCTGAAGATGCGGATGTAATCGAAGATGAGTACGTAAAAACATGCGATATGATGATGTTAGAGGCATTTTTCAATGGATTTATTACTTTAAAAAGAGGAAAGCAAGATCCGAAACCAGGGCAGCCTGCACCTGTACAGAGTAAGGAGAGTGCCAATAACCTTCTTCTAAAGAAAATGAAAATCGCACTATCTTTAACGAGTGAGGATGTACTTGATATATTAGATAGCGTAGGCGTTACGGTAACAAAAGGAGAGTTAGGCGCTCTATTAAGAAAAAAAGGTCATAAAAATTACAAAGAGTGCGGCGATAGATACGCAAGGAATTTCATTAAGGGATTAGGTGTAAAGTATAGAGGATAATGAGTTCGTTAAAGCAGTAAATGATATAATAGGTAGAGTAGGACGTTTGTATCCTACTCTTTTTTATTTGTAAAATAATACGCTAGGTGATGAAATGGTACATACATATTTAGGTGAGACAATTAATTTTCATATAACTTATAAGAAGAAAAAGTCCGTGCGTCTTTTTGTAGATTCGTATGGAAATGTGGAAGTGCAGGCTCCGAAAGGGACACCTGTTGAATACTTAGTCCAGTTGCTAGAGGAGAAGTGGGATTGGATTCAGACAACTCGTAAGGAAATGGCGGAGCGAGCGCATGGACCACAGGAAAAGGATTATGATCAAGGAGAGGGCTTTTTGTATTTAGGGAATACGTATCCGATACAGATTTCCCAAGATGCAAGCATTGAGCAAGACAATGCGATTTTTGAAGGGGATAAGTTACATATTTATGTAAAAGAGCTAAAGGATGAGAAAATACAGCAAGCTTTAAAACGATTTTACTATAAGCAGTGTAAATCTTTAGTAGAGAAGAGTATTAAAGCGCATCAAAGTAATTTCAAAACAAAACCACGTTCTATTCGTATTACAGATAGTAGTCGTACTTGGGGTACTTGCGATTCGAATTTACAACTAACATTCAATTGGAAGCTAGCAATGGCACCACAGCGAGTAATTGACTATGTAGTTGTTCATGAAATGTGTCATATGGTTCATTTAAATCATGATCGATCTTTCTGGCGTCTTGTCGGGAAGATAATGCCTGATTATAAAGAAATGGAGAATTGGTTAGCGTTATCTAGTTGGAAGATGACGGTTTAGGAAGGGATATCGATTTTTGTCTGTAAATCGATATTTCTTGTTGAATCGTTGATATATTGTGAGTTTTGATAGATATATTTTAAAAATCGTTGATATATTGTGAGTTTTGATAGATATATTCGAAAAATCGTTGATATATTGTAAGTTATGATAGATATATTCGAAAAATCGTTGATATAATTTCATTTACTACAGGATTGTTCAACAAATCGAAAAGAGAAGAGGTCACAGCAGACATCTCCTTTTTTCGAGTATATAGATTATCGCCCAAACTTCACAATGAAAGTATCTGCTGTTTTCTCCATCTCATACCCACGATACCCCTCCAAAAGCAAAGCCTGCTGTCCACTAGCATCACTCATTAGAATACTTTGAATATCCGTCCAATCTCTTTCATTATCTCCGCGCAATTTCTTCACAAAAACATACCGCAGACTACCACCATACTTTTCCTTCAACACAGCAATCTCCATCCCTTGCGCAAATTTATCCTTCAAACTCGGGATGTTAAAAGGAGCAACGGTGCAGCATACATAATCATATTTGCTATCTTCTTTTTGCAATTCGTCCATGATGACGTTTGCTAATATTTTTTGCATACCATTTCCTCGGCAGTTCGGATGAACGTTTGAGATTTCTTGATAGATGACGCGGTGTAGTTCACTTTCTGGCAAACCAATATCAAGCCCTAAATGTTCATCATCGATAGGCGGGACGAGTAGAGCGCGAAATGCGATGAGTTCGTTTTCGATAAAAGCACCGATCATCATGCCGTTTCCTTTTAGAATGTATTGAAATTCTTCTTGTGAGAGTGGTTGTAAACGATTTTTATCTTCTAGTGCTTCAACTACAATGTTTTGTAGTGATAAAATTTGTTCGATGTGCTCTAGTGATAGTAATGTAACGTGAAATGATTCGTTATTTTGTTTTAATGTTCCTTCGTATAGAACCGTCATATGATAGTCCTCCTTTAGCGTACAACGTCTTGAAAGACGGTTAGTTCTTGTAGTGTATCTTCGTTTATTTCAATGCCGAGTCCCGGCTTTTCGTTTAAGCGAATGAATGGTACATCGTAATGTAAGTTTCCAATGTCTTTCGTGAATTTTAATGGTCCTGTTAGCTCTACGCTCGTAATGATTTTCTTTGAGAAAGCGACATGGAATCCTGCGGAAGAGGCAACAGAGGATTCGACCATTGATCCCACTTGGCATTCAATGCCGGCCATTTCAGCTTGATGAGCGAGCTTTACAGCTGGATATATGCCGCCGCATTTCATTAGTTTTATATTCACTTTATCGGCAGCTTCTAATTTAATAATTTGGCGCATTTCACGAGAACTTTTTAGTCCTTCATCAATCATAAGCGGGAGATCTGTTTTAGAACGAATATGAGCCATGGCATCAATATCGTCCGCGATAACAGGTTGTTCAATCCAGTCAATGTTTAAATGTCCTAATGAACGCAGTGCTGTTAATGTGTTCGCGCTATTTTTCCAGCCTTGGTTTACATCAATGCGAATAGCGATGTCATTTCCTACACGTTCTCGTACAGCTTCAATACGTTTCACATCTTCTTTTACATTCGTACCAACTTTCATTTTGAAAGATTGGTAACCTTTTTGAATCATAGAAGCAGCTTCTTCAGCCATATCTTCAGGATCGGCAATACTTAAAACGTGAGTGACAGGGAATTCTTCATGATAGCGCCCACCAATTAATTGATATACAGGTTGATTTAGTTTTTTGCCCATTATATCAAAACAAGCAATATCAATTGCGGCTTTCGCTGTTGGAACACCGTAAATTGTATTGTCCATCATGTCGTGTATTTTTTCGATATTCATTGGATTTTTCCCGATTAGAGCAGGGGTTAGCGTATGTTTTAAAGTATGGAAAGTACTTTCCCATGATTCACCTGTGACGTGATCATCAGCAACGCCTTCACCGTAACCGATAATACCTTCATCTGTTTCCATTTTGACGATAATAGAGGGCATATCAGAATAAGAGCCATAACTAATAACAAACGGACTGCGAAGCGGTAAACGAATTGCGTAAAGATGAATAGCTGTAATTTTCATTGAATAGAAACTCCTTCCTGTTTTACAATAGTTTTATACATTTGATATAGTTGACGTTAAATAGTCGTTAATTAATGATAAGGAGTTAGAGAAAATGATGATAAAAATTGCAGTTGTCGGTTCAAAGGAGTTTATGGATAACCTTTTTCCTATTGCTCAAAAATTAGAAGGAATAGAAATTGATTCCTATATTTACCTTCATCCGGCAGAATCTTCTGAACTATTAAAGTGTCTAAAGCCTTGTGATGTCATCTTTTTCTCAGGTGCTTTACCTTATTATATGGCAAAAGAAGTAAGAGAACAATTACGAATTCCAAGTACATACTTACAGCAAGACGAGACAACTGTCGCATCTTCCATTCTTTCTATCATGTATCATCAAAGTATTCAACCACATAACATTTCCATCGATTTAGTAGACCGCTCGTTTATTACAAATGTGTTCCATGATATCGGTATAAAAGAAAGTCCGCAAGTGTTGGATTATGAAAATATGCTGTGGAGTAAAGATGAAATAAATAGAGTTATCGATTTTCATGTAGCTAAATATCAATCTGGAGAAGCTCATTTAGCTTTAACTAGTATTCACGCTGTTTACGACGAGCTTCAAAAAATGGGTGTTCCTTCAGAGCGTATGATTGATCCAACACAATCCATTATACATGGGCTAAAAGATGCAAAAATAAAAGCTGAGTTAGCAAAAAGCTATTCAGCTACTGTTGGTACTTGTATTATTTCGTCCTTAGAATTACGAACGAGTTTGCTTGAAAAACTAGATGTCATTTCAAAAGAACTACGTGGTTCATTTAAACAAGTGGATGAAATGACATGCATTTTGTATACAACTCGTGGTGATATCGAATCAATTATTAAAACAAATGCGATAGATAACTTGTTTGCGAGTGTAGAAGGAACGATAGCTATTGGATTTGGTTATGGAAAAACCGTGAAAGAAGCGGAGCAAAATGCAAAAATTGCTCAAAGTTTTGCAAAGAATAATCCAATAGATCGTTGTTTTTATATACTAACAAGTGATAAAGATTTGTTTGGTCCATTCCCGAGAGAACAGAGAGTACAAAGTTTGAAAAATGATAATCCGGAACTAATGAAAATAGCGAAGGAAACGAAGCTTAGTCCGGCCAACTTGTCAAAAATTATTCAATTTAGTCAATCGCATCCGTCATTGAAATTTACAGCAGCTGACCTTTCTGAGTACTTACAAGTGACTCGAAGATCGACAGAAAGGTTGTTAAAGAAATTAGTTGATTACGGGTATGCTCATATTTGCGGCGAGGAAATGCCCTATCAACAAGGGCGACCTCGCGCACTATATGAACTGAATTTACCGCTATTTTTAAGCTTCTAGTTGAGCTTTTTGTTTCTTTAGCAGTTCTGCTTTTTCAATGTCTGATAGTTTTACAATTGTGAAACCTGTTATACCATAAATGATTGAGATAATAGGTACGATGAAATTCAAAATAGCATAAGGAGCATATTCAAATGCACCTACGCCAAGTGTAGCGAGAATAAATACACCGCACGTATTCCAAGGAACGAAGACAGAAGTTAATGTTCCGCCATCTTCTAATGCTCTGGATAAGTTTTTTGAATGTAGTCCTTTTTCTGTGTATGCATTTGCGTACATTCTTGAAGGGACAACAATTGAAATATATTGTTCAGAGCAAGTAAGGTTTGTTGCAAAACAAGATGCGATAGTAGAAGCGATAAGCCCTTTTGCTGATTTCGCTAACTTTAAAATTTGATTTACAATTGAGCGAAGAATACCTGTATGTTCTAATACTCCTCCGAAAGTCATAGCGACAATTGTCATAGAGACTGTATTCATCATCGAATCTAAGCCACCGCGGTTAAATAGTTCGTCTACTAGCTTGTTTCCAGTGTCTATAACAAATCCAGCTTGGAGTGCACCGACAGATGCTGAGACAGAACCACCTTGAATAAAGACTTGTGATAAGAATCCTAAAATAATACCGACGAGAATGGCTGGTATGGCAGGAACCTTTTTAGCGACCAATACCATAACGGCTACGGGTATAATGAGTAGGAAAGGTGAGATAACAAAGTTTTGTTGCAATACTTGTAACGTTTGATCGATGCTCTTCGCATCAATATTGTTAGCGCCGAAGCTTCTTCCTAAGACCGCGTATACGATAAGAGTAATAATTAAACCGGGAACTGTAGTAAATAACATATGACGAATGTGTGCGAATAAATCTGTATTTGTTAATCCTGCGGCTAAGTTAGTTGTATCTGAAAGCGGTGACATTTTATCGCCAAAATAAGAGCCTGAAATAATGGCACCAGCAACCATTGGAGCTGGAATTCCCATACTTAGGCCAATTCCCATTCCAGCAACACCAATTGTACCCATTGTAGACCAAGAGCTACCAATCGCTAATGCAACGATAGAACAAATGACAGTAATGGAAACTAAAAATAGTGATGGAGTTAAAAGTTTTAAACCGTAATAAATCATCGTTGCGACAATTCCACCGCCAATCCAAGCACCAATTGTTAAGCCAACAAGAATAATAATGACGATAGCGGGTAATGCAAGACGAATCCCTTTATACATTGCTTCTTCAAGATCATTCCATTTGTAACCGTAACGCCAAGCGACAATAGAAGCAACGGTTGTACCGATAATAAGTGGAACGTGAGGGCTTTGTTTTAATACAACAATTGTAACCATCATAACTGCAACGGTAATGATAATAGGGATAATCGCTATTCCAAAAGGTATTTCTTTTTTCATAAAGTTCCTCCTTGTTACGTATGTTTGTTTGTATTTTTAGAATTGTCGTAAAATAGACGTTTATTAGGTTATGATAACTAAAAGTTTATGTAAGCGTCAACATAAAAACAGAAAATAAGGAATGTTCTATCGTTATGAAGTGAGTTGTCGATCGTATTTAAAAATAAACAATTGACTTTTTTCTTAAAATTCAATATGTTCATAAAAACATCTGTTTTTCATAAGTATAATTAACCTGATGGTTTATAATTTGGGAAGGAGACTGGAACGTTGAAAACATTAGAACTACAAGAGCGCTTAACGGAGATTTTTCAGCATTTACACGAAAACCCTGAAGTAAGTTGGAAAGAATATGAAACGACAGCGTATATTACTGACTTTTTAAAAGAAGAAGGAATTTCATATAGAACATTTGATGATTGTCCAGGTGTAATTGCTGAGATTGGAGGCGGGAATCCAGTTATTGCGATTCGTGCTGATATGGATGCACTTTGGCAAGAAGTAGATGGAGAATTTAAAGCGAACCATTCATGTGGTCATGATGCTCATATGACCATTGTAATGGGAGTTATTTTACAATTGAAAAATATGAGATGGAAAAGTGGTACGGTTAGGTTTATTTTTCAGCCGGCAGAAGAGAAGGGTAATGGTGCTTTGAAGATGGTGGAGAAAGGTGCTGTAGATGATGCTGATTTCTTATTTGGTGTCCATCTAAGACCGATTGAAGAACTATCTTTGAAACAAGGAGCCTCATCTATTCGCCATGGAGCAGCTGGATTTTTAGAGGGGATGATTCATGGGGAGGATGCACACGGGGCGAGACCACACCAAGGTGTGAATGCAATTGATGTCATTTCCATGATTAATATCGGTTTGAAAAATATTTGGTTGCCACCGCAAAGTTCCTATTCAGTAAAAATGACGAGATGCCAAGCTGGTGGCGATAATTTAAATATCATTCCGGGAAATGGTCATTTCAGTTTAGATGTAAGAGCAGAGAGTAATATACTATTAGAAGAATTAAAGGAAAAGATTGAGCATGTAATAGAATCAGCTGCATCGATGGGGTCGAAAACTTCATATGAATGGATGGATCTTGCACCAGGAGCAGAGGTTTCCGAAGAAGCAGAGCGCTTTATGCGTAAAGGTATTATCGAAGTGTATGGGGAAGAGAGATGTACGGGACCTCTCTATACGACAGGAAGCGATGATTTCCATTATTACACAGTGAAAAGACCACATTTAAAAGCTGTCATGCTTGGACTAGGAGCAGACCTACAACCTGGATTACACCATCCGTATATGAGGTTTGATCATAGTTGTATTATGGATGGAGTAGAAATATTGAAACAAACTGTATTGAAAGTGTTAGAAGACAGGGGCTAGAGAGCTCCTGTTTTTTTGTCGTGGATTGTCGGTAAATCGATATATTTGAAAAATCGTTGATATATTTGAAGTTACGATAGATATATTAAGAAAATCGTTAATATAATTTCACGTACCTATTAATTTGATTAAAAATGAATCTCCAGTACATGGTGTATAATAATAAGTACCATTTTTTAATAGGAGAAAACGAATGAACGAACAATATTACGATGCAGTTTTACATATAAAAACAGTCGGTGAGCAAAAGGGGTTTAACAAGTCTATGCATTATCACCGCTATGAACCGACGCCCTATAGCGGATTAGATGAGTTACTGAATCAATATGAAATACGAAGTAGCGACCGAATTGTAGACTTTGGGTGCGGAAAAGGAAGATTAAACTTTTATATGCATCATAAATGTGGTGCATCAGCAGTTGGAATTGAAATGAATGAAGAGTTTTATAAAGAAGCGATGGATAATCGAGATCGTTATGCACGAAAGACACGAAACAGTAAGGGGAAAATCCAGTTCCAATGTTGTTTAGCGCAGGAATATGAGATTGATCCGCATGATAATAGGTTTTATTTTTTTAATCCATTTTCTGTACAAGTGTTTATGAATGTAGTAAATAACATTTTGCTTTCGGTAGAAGAAACGGGGAGAGAAGTGGATATTATTTTATATTATCCTTCTGAGGACTATATTTTCTTCTTAGAAAATCAGACTGCGTTTGAGCTGAAGAAAGAAGTTAGATTGCCAGGTGCTTATGAGAAGAATGGGAATGAGAGGTTTTTAGTTTATACATTAAGGTAAAAAAAACAGGTGCTAAGGCACCTGTTTTTTTATTAGTTACGAATTAAGTAATCAAATGCACCTAAAGCTGCGTTTGCACCTGAACCCATAGAGATGATGATTTGTTTGTACGGATTATTTGTACAGTCACCTGCAGCAAACACTCCTGGTACGTTTGTAGCGCCGTGCTTGTCTGTTACGATTTCACCGCGAGCGCGTTCAACTGTTTCGCCTAACCAGTCTGTGTTTGGCACAAGACCGATTTGTACGAATACACCTTGTAATTCAACGTGATGAACTTCTTCAGTTTCACGATCGATGTAAGAAATACCGTTTACTTTATCAGTACCAGTAATTTCTTTCGTTTGAACGTTTTTCAGAACAGTTACGTTTGGTAAGCTGTTAAGACGCTCTTGTAATACAGCATCAGCTTTTAATTCTGGCATGAATTCAAGAACAGTTACGTGCTTAACAATACCTGCTAAGTCGATAGCTGCTTCAATACCAGAGTTACCTCCGCCGATAACTGCTACGTCTTTTCCAGTGAATAATGGACCGTCACAGTGTGGGCAGTATGCTACACCTTTATTTTTGAACTCAGCTTCACCCGGTACGCCAACGTTACGCCAGCGAGCACCTGTTGAAACGATTACGCTCTTACTTTTCAGAATAGCGCCGTTTTCAAGTTCCACTTCAATAAGTTCTTTTTTCTCTAAACGTTTCGCACGTTGTAGATTCATTACATCGATATCGTATTCTTTTACGTGCTCTTCAAGACTTGCTACTAGCTTAGGACCTTCAGTCTTTTTTACGCTGATGAAGTTCTCAATGCCCATAGTATCCATTACTTGACCACCGAAGCGCTCAGCAACGATACCAGTGCGGATGCCTTTACGTGCTGCGTAAATTGCTGCACTTGCACCAGCAGGGCCGCCACCAACAACAAGAACATCGTATGGATCTTTATCAGAAAGCTCTGATGCATCTGGACCGTTACCCATTTTAGCTAAAATTTCTTCAAGTGTCATACGACCGCTTCCGAAAGATTCGCCGTTTAGGTAAACAGTTGGTACTGCCATGATGTCTTTGCTTTCTACTTCCTCTTTGAATGCAGCGCCATCAATCATAGTATGTGTAATACTAGAGTTAAGAACGCTCATTACGTTAAGAGCTTGTACAACATCAGGACAGTTATGACAACTTAGGCTGATATAAGATTCAAAATGATATTCGCCTTGAATGTTTTTAATTTGATCGATTAATTTCTGTTCAACTTTTGGAGCGCGTCCACTTACTTGTAGTAAAGCTAACACTAATGATGTAAATTCGTGTCCTAATGGAATACCAGCGAATACGACACCAGTGTCTTCACCAGGGCGGTTTACGGTAAAGCTTGGTGTTCTCTCTAATTCAACTTTTTCTACTGTAATCTTAGATGACATAGTAGCTAATTCGTCTACTAGAGCTAACATATCTTTAGATACGTTATCGTCTCCTGCGCTTACTTTAAGTAAAATATCGTTCTCCATTAACTGAAGGTATTGGGATAGTTGTGTTTTTATATCTGCATCTAGTATCATTTTGATCGAACTCCTTAGATTTTGCCTACAAGGTCAAGGCTTGGTTTAAGTGTTGCAGAACCCTCTTGCCATTTAGCTGGGCAAACTTCACCTGGGTTGTTACGTACGTATTGAGCAGCTTTAATTTTGTTAACAAGAATGCTTGCGTCACGGCCGATACCGTCAGCATTGATTTCCATAGATTGGATAACGCCGTCTGGATCGATGATGAATGTACCACGAGCAGCAAGACCTTCTTCTTCCATTAAAACGTTGAAGTTTGTAGTGATTGTTCGAGTTGGGTCACCGATCATGATGTACTCGATTTTGCCGATAGTTTCTGAGCTATCATGCCATGCTTTGTGAGTGAAGTGAGTGTCTGTAGATACAGAGTATACTTCAACGCCTAAGTCTTTTAGAGTTGCATATTGGTTTTGTAAGTCTTCAAGTTCAGTTGGGCAAACGAATGTGAAGTCAGCTGGGTAGAAACAAACTACACTCCATTTTCCTTTTAAACTTTCGTCAGTAACTTGGATAAATTCTCCATTATGGTAAGCATTAGCTTTAAACGGTTTTACTTCTGTGCCGATTAATAACATGTTAAAATTCCTCCTAAATGTTGGTTTGAGCATCAAAAAATAGTGTGCTCATAAAATATATTTTTTAATTAACTATAATAATTCTAATTCGATATTAATTATCATATAGAATTGGTTATTTTGTCAAGCGAATAAACCAACTTTATTCCAATTTAATTAATATTTATTCTCAATTAAGGCTATCAGGGAATAGAAAGGTAATTTTAAGTCTATAAATTTTAGATGAGTGTTTGAAAAGTTTAGTGTGTATGTTAGAGATAGTGTGTAAGTTTAATTTTTTAGGAAGGAAATATTTCTTAGAAGTTGTGGTTTTGAAAAGGAACTGCTTACTTCTATTTTACAAAGAATTTTGTGATAAATAAAATAAAATGAATCGGAAATTTTTTGAACAATTTTTGTCATCTCAAATATATAATTAGGAAGTATATTAAGATGATAGTTAGAAACATTGACTCAAAGTGCTAACAAGATATAATAAAACCTAGATATATCTTTCAAAAAGAAGAATACATATTTATAGGATGAAAAAATTCAACCTATTATTTTTTATAGCTTTTAGAAAACGCTTACAATTAGTGTGGAGGGGAAACCATGTCTAAGTTCACGAAGTATTTTTTAATGGAAGCTAAAGATGTGATTGCATATGTGAAAGAGAAATTGTCTAAGTTTGAACATGCAAAGGAGTTACAGTGTAAAGAAATAGGTGATGGCAATTTAAATTATGTGTTCCGCGTTTGGGATGAAAAAGAGAACATGTCAGTCATCGTAAAGCAAGCTGGGGATACAGCTCGCATTTCAGATGAGTTTAAGTTGTCGACAAACCGTATTCGTATAGAATCAGATGTTTTGCAGTTAGAGGATGAGTTAGCACCCGGACTTGTTCCTAAGGTGTATTTATTTGATAGTGTGATGAATTGTTGCGTAATGGAAGATTTATCGGATCACACAATATTACGTACAGCACTTATAAATCATCAAATATTTCCGAGGCTTGCGGATGATTTAACTACTTTTATGGTAAATACACTTTTATTAACATCGGATGTTGTAATGAATCATAAAGAGAAGAAGGAACTTGTGAAGAATTATATAAATCCTGAATTATGTGAGATTACAGAGGACCTCGTATATTCAGAACCATTTACCAATCATAATAAGCGTAATGAGTTATTTCCGTTAAATGAGGGATGGATTAGGGAACATATTTATAGTGATAAAGAGCTTCGTATGGAAGTAGCGAAACGTAAATTTTCTTTTATGACGAATGCACAGGCATTACTTCATGGTGATTTACATACTGGTTCTGTTTTTGTAAGAGATGATTCTACAAAGGTTATTGATCCTGAGTTTGCTTTTTATGGACCTATGGGATATGACGTTGGGAATGTAATGGCGAATTTAATGTTTGCTTGGGTGAATGCAGATGCAACGATGCCACCTGGAGCGGAGAAAGATACGTATATGGATTGGTTACAAACTACGATGGTAGAGGTAATTGATTTATTTAAGAAGAAGTTTTTAGATGCTTGGGATATTCATGTGACCGAGATTATGGCGAAGGAAGAAGGCTTTAGCGAAGTATATTTACAATCTGTATTAGAGGATACGGCTGCAGTGACAGGTCTGGAATTAATTCGCCGTATTGTTGGATTAGCGAAAGTAAAAGATATTACTTGTATTGAGAATGAGGAAGCACGTGCTAGAGCGGAGCGAATTTGTCTTCAAGTAGCGAAGAGTTTTATTTTACGAGCGAATCAATATAGAACGGGTACACGTTTTGTAGAAACGTTAAAAGAACAGTCAATGCACTACGCGAAGTAAGGGGAGAATATGATGGAAGAGCAATTAATACCCATTCAGTGGAAAGATGATGCTTTAGTTTTATTAGATCAAACATTATTACCGAATGAGGTTGTCTATGAATCTTTCAAGACAGCTGAAAGTGTGTGGGATGCCATTCAAGTAATGAAAGTACGAGGAGCACCAGCAATTGGTGTTTCGGCAGCGTACGGTGTGTATTTAGGAACAAAGGAAGTTATTCAAAGTAAGATGGAAGACTTTATAGAGGAAGTCAAAAAGGTATGTGCATATTTGGCAACATCAAGGCCAACGGCAGTAAACTTATTCTGGGCACTTGAAAGAATGGAAGCGGTAGCGACAGAGAACGCGCACTTATCAATCGTCCAGTTGAAAGACAGATTACTAGAAGAGGCAAAAGAGATTCATAGAGAAGATGAAGAAATTAATCGTCAAATTGGAGAGCATGCATTAACATTATTCCATGATGAAATGGGAGTATTAACACATTGCAATGCTGGTGCGTTAGCGACGACTAAGTATGGTACTGCGACAGCACCAATGTACTTAGCGAAAGAAAAAGGATGGGACTTAAAAATCTATTCAGATGAAACTCGTCCTAGGTTACAAGGTTCAACGTTAACAGCATTAGAACTACAGCGAGCGGGAATTGATGTTACTGTCATTACGGATAATATGGCAGCTATGGTCATGTCACAAGGAAAAATCGATGCTGTAATCGTTGGATGTGACCGCGTGGCAGCAAACGGTGATGTAGCAAATAAAATTGGCACATTAGGCGTATCTATTTTAGCTAAATACTACAACATTCCGTTTTATGTAGCAGCGCCAACACCAACAATCGACTTAAAAACACCGACAGGAAAAGAAATTCCGATTGAAGAAAGGGATGCTTCTGAAGTGATTAATCGTTTCGGACAATATTCAGCTCCGAAAGAAAGTAAAGTATATAATCCAGCATTTGATGTTACTCCATATGAAAATGTAACAGCGATTATTACAGAAAAAGGGATTGTAAAGGCACCGTTTACGGAGAATTTAAAAAAGCTATTTCAATAAATAGATAAATATAAAAGTCAGTCATCATAAGCTTCATACTTAGGGGGATGTATATGTTATTACAAAAAGAAAGAGAAGAAATTGTAGCGTATGGAAAGAAAATGATCTCTAGTGGTTTAACAAAGGGGACTGGGGGTAATATTAGTATTTTCAATCGCGAACAAGGTCTTGTTGCGATTAGTCCAAGTGGTTTAGAGTATTATGAAACAAAACCTGAAGATGTAGTTATATTAAACTTAGATGGTGAAGTGGTAGAGGGAGAGAGAAAGCCATCAAGCGAACTAGATATGCATCTTATTTATTATAGAAATCGTGAAGATATAAATGCGCTTGTGCATACACATTCTCCTTACGCAAAGACGATTGCGTCATTAGGATGGGAGCTTCCTGCTGTTTCATATTTAATTGCTTTCGCAGGCCCGAATGTTCGCTGTGCACCGTATGAAACATTTGGTACGAAGCAATTAGCGGATGCTGCTTTTGAAGGCATGATTGATCGTCGTGCTGTGCTACTTGCAAATCACGGTTTAATTGCTGGTGCAAATAATATAAAAATGGCGTTTACTGTTGCAGAAGAGATTGAGTTTTGTGCTCAAATTTATTATCAAACGAAAAGCGTCGGAGAACCGAAGCTTTTGCCAGAAGATGAGATGGAGAATTTGGCGAAGAAGTTTGAAGGGTATGGGCAGCAGTAGAATGAAACAAAAACACCCTCAAGAAAAGATCTTGAGGGTGTTTTTTACGCTTTCTTAAGCAACAAATACATAAAGTAAGGAGCCCCAATTAAAGCAACGACAATACCTGCTGGGATGCCGTTAGGTTCAACGATGTTTCGGCCAATTGTATCTGCTAATAGCAATAGCCATCCGCCGATTAAAACGGCAATAGGCATGAAAATTTGATGTCTTGGACCTACTAAAGATTTCGCGATATGAGGAGCCATTAGTCCGATAAAGCTAATTCCTCCTGTTACGGAAACAGCTGCAGCTGCAAGCGCAACGGCTGCAACTAATAAGTATCTGCGTTCTTTTTCAATTTCAATTCCAACACCGATTGCGACTGGCTCGTTTAATGCTAGAATGTTTAATCGATTTGCTTTATAGAAAACGAACGGAATTAATACGATTAACCATGGGAGCATTGCTAAAACGAAGACCCAGTCATCTCCCCAAATGTTTCCGGCAATCCACTTGGCGATAAAGTCCACTTTCATACGATCAGCGGATGAAATAAGGACAATCATCATTCCAGATAGTGCAAATGAAAAACCAATACCGGTTAATGTTAGTCGGATTGGCTGAAGCCCAGTTGATTTACTATATGAAAATACGTAAATTAGAACAGCTGTCAGAAAAGCCCCGATAAATCCAACGACTGGTAGTAAGTAAAGAAATGAACCTACATCTATTGGAAAGTATAAAAAGAAAATAGCAACAGCAACACCGGCCCCAGAGTTGATCCCGAGAATACCAGGTTCAGCTAAATCATTTCGAGTAATTCCTTGGAATATAGCCCCTGATAAAGCGAGAGCCATACCAGCTAATAATGTAATCACAATTCTAGGTAGTCTTAAAGAGTATAAAACAAACTCCTCTTTAAAAGTCCCTTGTCCCATTAATGTTGGGAGTAGTCGATCATAAGATAAAGATGCTGAACCAAGTCCCATTCCAACTACAATGGTGGTGATGGTCAGTATTAGTAAAGCGAGTATAATAAGACGTTGTTTTCTTAGAATAGATTGCATCATGAGAATGTTTTTCCTCCTTTACGTACAATGAATAGGAAGAATGGTAACCCTACAATCGCGACAATTGCCGCAACTGGTGTTTCGTACGGAGCGTTAATAGTACGTCCGATTGTATCTGCAAGTAGCATAAAGGAAGCTCCAGCAATTGCTGACATCGGTATAACAAATCGGTAATCTGGACCGACAATTGGGCGTACCATGTGAGGTACCATTAAACCGATAAATGCCATATTTCCAACAAGCGCTACAGATGCACCTGCAAGTAAGATAATAATGATAAATAAAATAGTTTTAATAACAATAATTTTTTGACCAAGTCCAATAGCCACTTCCTCACTGAAACTAAGAACTGTTAATTTTTTTGCTAGTAAGATAGCGATAAAGATACTAATTGAAATGACTGGAATAATAATTTTTAATTGGCTCCAAGTTGTTCCAATTACGCCCCCAGCAGTCCAAAGTGATACATCTTGTGAAATTTTAAAATAAATGCCGATTCCTTCTGAAATTGCGAGTAGAAATGCGGAAACTGCAGCGCCCGCTAATACAATTCGAAGAGGAGAAAGGCCGCCTTTTTTCACCATACCAATTCCAAATACCATGATTGCGCCAATTGCCGCACCGATAAAGCAAGCTAATGTTAAGTAAAGATAGCTGATGGAAGGATTGAAAGCAAGTGTCAGTGCAAGCGCAGCATTTGCTCCACCAGATAGCCCTAATAAACCAGGATCTGCAAGTGGATTTCGTGTTAATCCTTGCATAATCGCTCCAGAAACGGCTAATCCAGCTCCTACAAAAATAGCAGCAACTTCACGTGGTAAACGTATTTCTCGAATAATAGATATTTTGTCTCCTTTAGCGGAGGAAGTGAGTGCTAACCATACATCTTTTATCGAAGTATCTGCAGCACCTAATACCATTGCAACCATAAAAATAAGAAAGAATGCAATTAAGCTTAAAATTAGTTTGTATGTAAAAGCTATAGAACGTGGATTTTCATGATCTTTTGTCATTCGTTTCACATCTTTTCTGTTCATAGAATAAAGGAAGAGGAATTCTTAAATTAAGAATTCCTCATGTTTGTATTATTTACCAAGAAAGTTCTTCTTGAAGAAGTCTAGTTGGAAATCTAATGTAAGTGGATCATTGAAATAGAATTCCATCATGTTTGCTTCATATACGCGATTATTTTTTACTGCTGGGATGTTTTTATATGATTCTGTCTCTTGGAATGAGTTATCAGTCTCTTTATTTTTACTTACGATTAAGTAATCACCAGCAAATTCCGGTAATACCTCAGTAGATAATGCGTAGTAACCTTCTTTTAATGCTTTTTCTTTTACTTTTTCAGGCATTTTTAATTTCATTTCTTGGTACAGGATTTCTGTTCCGCGGCCCCAGTTCTCGCCGTATACATAAAGCTGTTTGTTGAAGTTTTCTACAACAGAAACTGTTGCATCTTCACCGATTTTTGCTTTAATTTCTTTACCAGCTTCTTGTGCACGTTTCTTGAAGTCATCAACCCAAGTTTTTGCTTCTTTTTCTTTGTTTAATAACTTACCAATTTCTAAATGCTGTGTTAAGTAATCAACTTTTCCGTAAGTGTATGTTACAGTAGGAGCGATTTTCTTTAACTTATCGACATTTTTAATATTTGATAAACCGATGATTAAATCTGGATTTAGTTCAGCGATTTTTTCAACATTTTCATCTGATACTTCAGCAACATCTTTAAGTTTGCTATCAAAACGTGGGTTTTGTTTAGACCATGAATCTACCCCAACAAGATTTACATCTAATGACATTACGTTACCAGCGAATGATGATAATACAACAACGCGTTTTGGATTTGCAGGAACTTCTACTTTACCATTTTCAGATTGGTATGTAATTGTTTCTGATTTACTACCTTTTGCATCGTTCTTTTTGTCTGTAGAGCCATTGCTACAAGCACTCATAACAAGAACGAAAAGAACTGTTAGTGAAATAAATAACTTTTTCATCGTCTTTCTCCTTTAACATAGATGATATGTGTATACAATAATTTGTTTAACTGTAATCTTTTTGAAAGAGTAGTGGTAATGCAAAATAATTTATTAAAAATCTTGAATATGAGATTTTATAATATAGTATTAACCATATTAATGAAAGAAGATGTAATCTCAATTTGCTAATTATTAACAAATTGATAATGATTATCACTATTGATTCTTTAAATAATATAATTTTATATAGGTGTATTGTCAATAGTAATTTTGATTGTAAATTTTGCGGAAACAGGTTATATTTTATTGAGAATGATAATCAATGACTAGTAGCTGAGGAGTGACACGAATGAATCAAGAAGAATTGTTTGATGTAACTGTGATAGGCGGAGGACCTGCAGGGCTTTATTCAGCTTTTTATAGTGGACTCAGAGAGATGAAAACGAAAATAATAGAATTTCAACCACAGTTAGGTGGAAAAATACATGTTTATCCAGAGAAGATGATTTGGGATGTAGGAGGGCTGCTGCCAGTTACAGGTGATAAATTAATTGAACAACTTGTACAGCAAGGGCTAACATTTAAGCCAGAAGTGGTATTAAATACAAAAGTAGAATCGATTATTCGTAACGAAGATGGCACTTTTACGTTAAAAGCAAGCAATGGCGAAGAACATTTTTCAAAAACAGTTATCGTCGCAACTGGAAGTGGTATATTGAAACCTCAAAAGCTATCAATTGAAGGTGCTGAGCGATTTGAAGTATCTAATTTAAATTATACAGTGAAATCTTTAAAGCGTTTCAAAGGTAAGACGGTCATTATTTCCGGCGGAGGAAATTCTGCGGTTGATTGGGCAAATGAATTAGAACCAATTGCGAAAAAAGTGTATGTAACATATAGAAAAGAAGAATTATCTGGTCATGAAGCACAAGTAAAACAACTGCTGAACAGCTCGGCGGAGTGTTTCTTTAATACATCGATTACAAAACTCATTGCTGGTGATAATCATGAAGCGATCGAATATGTAGAATTGACAAATCATGAAACAGGTGAGGTTTCTCATTTACCTATTGATGAAGTTATTATTAATCATGGATATGAACGTGACATTACATTATTAGAAAATAGTGAGTTAGACGTTGCGATTATAGATAATTATTATATTGCAGGTAATGCAAATAGTGAGTCTTCAGTAGATGGATTATATGCTGCTGGAGATATTTTAAAGCACGAAGGGAAACTACACTTAATTGCAGGTGCATTCCAAGATGCTGGAAATGCTGTGAATAAAGCAAAGCAATTTATCCAACCAGATGCAAGTGAGTACGGAATGGTTTCTTCTCATAATGAAGTATTTAAGAAGAGAAATCGAGAACTGATTAAACAGATGATGAAATAATAAGGAACAAGTATACCCCCACATACTTCTCTATTCAAATGGATGAGAGATGTACGTGGGGGTTTTCCTGTTTACTATATTTTCAATCATTATAATGACACCGGTTTCATCAGTTCATATGATATGAACATTTTATTGGTAAAGCATCCTAGAAAACAATTTAGCTATGTTTTGCTTACGCAGAACATGGCTAAATTACGCTGTCCCTTTAGCGCGTTCATTAGGAAATGGCATATTTAGTATAGAAGCAATATATTGTTTTCCATGTTTTCGAGCCAATGATTCTAATATTTGACGGACGCGTTTTGTAAGATGGCCTTGTTTTTTGATGGCTTCACAATATGCGTCATAGAAAGCATATTTAGCCCAAAGGAAATCATCTTGTTGGAATAAGAAATGATTTTTGTACCATTCACCAATTGTATGATAACAATTGTTTTCATGTATTGCTGTGCTTTGAGAAAGAAAACGATCAGATAAAGATACATTCAAATGAGAAATTGTGTTTTCTGTTTCAACTTGTAGTGTTTTTTCTAACATTGTAATGATGTGACGAGTAGCCATATGTTAACTCTCCTTTGTGTAAATGGGTAATACCATTCTATATTTAAAAAATTCTTACTATATAATACTATACAATATATGGAATGCATCTACCTGCTTTTTGAACTGCATTTACAAAATCTTTTTTATTTGTTTACAAAAATAAAGTAAAGTAAGATACAGTATAGATGAAAAAATAATAAAGGAATGAACGCATTGTATATAACAGTAGAAGAGACTGCGGAGTATTTGAATTTACCGAAATCGTATATTGAAGAGTTAATTCAGCAAAAGAAAATTCGTGCGCTATTCGATGGAGAGCAATATTTAGTAAATAAAGAACAATTCAATACACATTTAGAACAAATGGAGAAATATAAGCAGTTAGTGGAAGAAATATTAAATGAACCAATTCCAGAAGATATGGATGTTAAAGACGAAGACTAAACTTTGGGAAATCCCGTATGAAGATATGCAGAAATGTATCTTCATACGGGATTTTTGTTTAAATGTATCAAAATCCTAATGGGCACGCAGAATTTCTTATATTTTTGATAGGTAGTAGTCTACCATGTTAAAAGCATATTTTTTTCTAGCTAGGACAAACATAGAGAACGTAACCTGTACAGATACATATACTATCAGTGCAAAAGCTTATAAATTAATGGAAGGGGTTTTCTCGTGAGTTTATTTCATTGTGATTTTCTGAAAGACTTAATTGGATCTTTTGTGAGAGTAAACAGGGGTGGTCCAGAATCTCAAAAAGGAACAATAATATCAGTATGTCCGGACTACTTCGTATTGAAGAATGAAAAAGGTGAGCTTTATTACTATCAACTTAGCCATCTGAAAAGTATTACGAAAAATGCAAAAGACTGTGGATCAAGTGATTGTGATTGGGAAGATTGCGAATGTGCAGACGACTTTGAAGCACTACTTCTAAGCTTCAAATATTGTTGGGTGAAAATTAATCGCGGTGGTCCAGAGAAAGTGGAAGGCATTTTACAAGATGTTTCTTGTGACTTCGTTACATTAATTGTAAAAGAAGAAGTTATATTAATTGCAATAAAGCATATTAAAAGTGTTAACTATAATGCATTAGCATGCGGAGAGAGCGATGAGAGCGAAGATAGTAATAGTAAGGAAAGTAGTAGCGATAATTCAGGTCGAGCTCGCGCACAAAGACAGTCAAGTAGAGGAAGATAATAAGAAAGGAGGATACAAATTTGGAAAGTATATTATGCTGTGAGCAAATTAAATGCTTAGTCGGTGAGACTGTAAAAGTAAATCTTCGTGGACCAGAGAGTCGAGTGGGGGTACTTGTATCGTTAGGGAGAGATTACCTTACATTACAACTTCCTCTTGGTGAATTAGTATATTACCAATTGAAACATGTGAAGAGTCTAGCTAAGAAAGTGAAAGAAAGTAAATGTGGCGATTCCTATGTTTCATGTTTCTACTCTGATGATGATACTTTTGTCGATGTATTACGTGACTTGAAGTATAAGTGGGTAAAGATTAATCGTGGCGGTCCAGAATGTGTGGAAGGATTATTAAGTGAAGTGCATGAAGAATGTATTACACTAGTAAACTGCGATGAAGTCATTTATATCATTAATTATCATATTAAGAGTGTGAGTCAAGTAGTGAAATGTAAAAAGAATGAAGATGAATAATGTTTAATAAATAAGAGGGGCATTATGAGGGAAAGAGAAGAACAATTTCTTATTTCGATAGTATGAAAAGGAATTACTTACTATTAAGACAAAACATTGCCCTGATTATTTTTTTTGAAACGGAAGATAGGAAAGCTGATATTCATAGGAAGGAGGATATAGATGAATGAGTTGAATAAAAGTATTGGAGAAAATATATATGTTAAATTAATCGGTGAAAAAAGATTTAAAGGTGTATTAATTGATGTAGGAAATGATATCGTTGTTCTTTACAATGGACAAGATTACGTATATATATCTTTATATCATGTACAATACTATAAATTTTTAAGACCATATGACGAAGAAATATCAAAACCAGATGTTGATTCTGTAATTAAGAGGGAATCCCCTTCAATTTCTTTGAGAAAAGTATTAAGTACTTCTAAAGGTATTTTTACAGAAGTTTATGTAGCAGGAAATGCTCCAATACATGGTTATGTTACAAGTGTGATGAACGATTATATTGTTTTTTATAGTCCGGTTTATAAAACGGTATATATATCTTTAAAGCATTTAAAATGGTTAATTCCGTATAAAGAAAACCAAGTACCGTATGCCCTCAATAAAAATGAACTCCCCGTAAATCCGTTAAATATTACGTTAGCTAGAACGTTTGAAGAACAGCTTATTAAAATGACAGGGAAAATTATGGTGTTCGATTTAGGTGAGGAGTCCAATAAAATTGGAAAAATGGCGAAAATTGATGAAGGTCATATTGAAATATCAAAAGCACGTGATGCAAAAATGTATGTGAATATTCAACATGTAAAATCCGTCCATTGTCCGTAGATTAGTTGGAAGGGCTGGCTTTTTCTTTTATATGCAGAAGAAAAGGTCGAGCCTATTTATTTAGTTTAATTTGGATATGAGGGGAAAAATGAATTGAATATAAATATATTATAGTGTGATCTTTTAAAAATAATTTTGCACTACTTTATAAAGAAATATGTACGAGCTATCTTTTTATGTATTCAATTTATTTTTTGAGGAGGAGCTGCTCAACTAATTTATTAAAGGGGTTTTGTTTGTGGAGCAGTTTCCGAATTCGTTATCAATTACATTGCTTGGTAGTGCTGGTGGAGCAGCAAAAGCAGTTTTAGCAATTTTAAATCAAGCGATAGCAAATGAAAAAGATCCAATTTATGAAGTATTAAAGAATGCCAAATTTCATTTGGTGGATATAAAACAAAAAGATAGGACTTATTATGATGAGTTGTTTTCGAATTTGAAAGGTCGCTTATATTTATATGAAATAAACCTTCAAAATGTAGTGGAATTTAAACAACATTTAAAAGAAAAAAGAACGAGTGTTGTGATTGATGTTTCAGGAGCAGATACAATTAGAGTATTAAGCTGCTGTAATGAACTAGGAATTTGTTATATTAATTCAGCCTTGGAAAATGAGGCCGTAGATCAGGACGATAGCTTAATCGGCTTTCAGCTTACGGAAAGATATACAAGGTTTGAGAAGGAGAAAGAGAAATTTACAAATACAAAAGCGATTATAGGTTCAGGTATGAATCCAGGTGTTGTTCAATGGATGGTTGTTGAACTTATGAAGGAACGACCAAATGAAAGGCCAAGAGCATGTTATATTGTAGAACATGACACGTCGTTTTTGAATGATATAGCGCTTATAAAGCCACATACACTTTATGCTTCATGGGCAGTAGAGCGATTTTTAGATGAAGCAATCTGGAGTTATCCGATGTATATGAGTCAACATCGTCCTCTTTACTTTTATGAAGATGTATATGCTTCAGAGTATAAAGTGAAGTTGGGAGAAAAAGAATTCTATGGTTGTTTAATGCCACATGAGGAAGTATTAATTTTAGGGAAAAACTTTAATATGGAAGTTGGTTTTCTTTACCGAATTAATGAGTATACAACAAATATAATTAGACAGAATTTAGACCAAGTAGAAGATTTATGGAACTGGAATCGTAAAGTGTTTAATCCAGCGGAAGAAGAGGTTGCTGGAGAGGACTTGGTCGGTGTGTTACTCGTTTATGAAAATAGTGAGACATATATGTATAATGTGATGAATAGTAGCCAAGTTTTTCGTAAATATAAAACGAATGCAACGTATTTTCAGGTAGGGTGCGGGATTTATGCGGGCTTGTCCAGTTTACTTTTAGATCGATTTGAACAAGGTGCTTATTACGTCGAGGAGTTGTTATTAAATACAGAAAGTAAGTACGGTGAGTATTTAAATTTATATATGAAGGATTTTGTAATGGGGCATAATAATTTTACTGATGGATTGTTACATGACAGGGTAAGATGGGTGTAATTTGTTACCAAAAGGAAGGAGAGATCTCCTTCCTTTTAGTATTATAAGGTTAAATATTGCCCTGAAAGCAATTTCATACTTATACTTTAAGGAGATAACAATGAAAGTTTTTTGTATCGATCAAGGGGAGTTTTTATATGAACAAATACAAGAGCTTGATTTATGAAGAAAGAAGAGCCTTAAAGGTATTTATATTATTATTCTATATTATATTCTTTTTATATGACGCTATATATTATTTTGTGTATCCTGCTATGAATATTAGTGGAACAGCGGTAGGTTGGCCAGAAGGTAGTCTTGGGATAGGTGTGCCTATATTTGTAATAGCAATATTTCCTATTTCTATATACCTTCAAAAAAGAGGGTATGTATATTCTGTAAAATATTTATTTTTATTTGGGTACATGTTTATCAATCTTGTTAATAATTTAATGATTTATTTGCGAACGGATAGACCTTTTGAACATGGTAGTATGGTAGAAATGTTATTAATTTTATTTGCCCCAGTTTTCGTGAATAGAAAATACTTTTATTTAGTTTCCTTTAGTGTAATTGGAAAGTACGTATTTTTCACATTGCTATTACAAGATTTAAAAGTGGTAATTCCACTTGTTTTATGTGTATTCTATTTCATTATTTCACATTCTTTATTAAAACGATTTCAATCTTATGTAAGAACAGTGGTTGAAATGATGAACAATATGAAAGAGACGGAAAATTTAGCTGTGATTGGAACTATGTCTACAACAATTGCCCATGAAATTCGAAATCCGTTAACAGCGTTAAAAGGGTTTACGCAAATGCAAAAAGAAAGAAATCCAGCTGATACGATGAGCTACGACATTATGTTACAAGAAATTGAAAGGGTTAATGGATTTGTTAGTGAATTGATGTTGTTAGGAAAACCAAAGCCAACAAATTATGAAAGGTGTAATATACGAGACATCCTTCTATATGTTGTGCATCTAATGGAAAGTTATGCAATGCAATATAGAGTTAAATGTCATTTACAAGTAGATGGGAATTTACCGGCTATAAACGGTGATGATAAGCAATTAAAACAAGTGTTATTAAATATCATTAAAAATGGAATAGAATCAATGCCAGAGGGCGGAGAAATTCATATCCGTGCATATCAAAAAACGCAAGGACATTTGTGTATTTCTGTTGAAGACCAAGGATTTGGTATAGAGAATGAAAAGTTGGAAAAAATCGGCAAGGCATTTTACACAACAAAGGAGACTGGTACAGGACTTGGATTAATGATTACATATAAAATTATTAAGGAACATCAAGGGAGTATCACAATCCAAAGTAGTCTAGGAGTAGGAACGAAAGTAGAAATTTTTCTGCCGACCGTTTAATGTATTGGGAGAAAAGATTTTTCAGAAAAGTGTTCTTGTTGTGTAAATATAAACATTTTATAAAATGTTTCAAGAAGGGTTTTTTTTATAAAATACTTCGTTTATAATGGAGGAAAATATCGACATGAGATTGATTACTCATGTAACGGTTCAGTAGTGTTATGAAAAGATAAGAAGGGGTGCACGCGCATCCTTTTTTCTATGCAGATATTATGAAAGAGGTGGTATGATGGAATTAACATTAAATTCGACTGTATGTTTACACACGATTCAATTTCGAAAAGAGCAAAAGAATTATATTGTAAAAGATACAATTACAGGAGAAAAATATGAAATGCCGCCACTTTGGATTGATGCATTGGCAATGATGCGTGACGGTTTTTTATTGGGAGAAATTGAGGAGAAATTAAAAGAAGAGTATCCATCTGAAGAAGTGAATATGTTAGCATTCACGAGGCAACTGTTAGAACTAGAACTTGTTGAAATGGTAGATGGAGAAGAGATAGCTTGCACAAAGAAGAAAGAGATAGATTGTTTAGCTTGGGTGCGTCCCCGTGTGGAACAATTCTTTCTTAATTTAAATAGAAAATATAGAAGCAAAGACCAGTAGTGGCCTTTGCTTTTTTTAATCCCGCTATTTGCCGGGCAGTAAGACCCCCACCTCAAAATTCAGCGGAAGCAAAGAAGTTAGGTGTGGGATGAACAAAACCCCCACTGATTAAAGGTTCACTTTATAGGTTGTGTTTAAAATATAACAGCAAATGCTCTTGCGAAAGCACCGTCACTATTTTTAATTTTTAAAGGTGCGGCTGAGAAAAAGAAACGTTTTGTTTCGATAGCATCTAGATTTGTTAAGTTTTCAATTAAGTAAATATTATTTCCTAGTAATATGTGATGAATCGGTGATGTTTCTGTTGTGACTTCATCAGGAGAAATGAAATCTAAACCGATAGATTTTACTTTTAATTGAACTAATTCTTCAGCTAATTCTTCAGAAAGATAAAATGCTTCTTTCTCATAAGCTTCTGTATTCCATTTGGTGGATAGATTAGAATGAAAAATAACAATATCACCTTCTTTTATGTCAGTATTATGCAATACTGCCTTAGGTAATTTTCGCTCTTGAATATGTGTTACATCTATAAGAACAGCTTCACCTACAAATTGATCCAGCGGTAATTGATCGATGGTCGTTGCGCCTGAAATAAAATGCGCAGGAGCATCACAATGCGTGCCAACATGAACGACAGAATGAAAATCTGTAACTTGATAGCCTGATTCTTCAACACTTGTAACAGCTTCTAGTTGTATTTTAGGTGTTCCAGGAAATTGAGACATATTATTTTCAAATGTTTGCGATAAATCAATTACTTTCATTTTACATACCTCCAATATATATTTTTCAAATAATAAAAAGCTCACCCTTCAATATCAAGAAAGGTGAGCTTTACATGCTAGTTGAGTTTTATCTTCCAAAATGCAATGCATTTTGCAGGAATTAGCACCTATTCAGTTTGTATAAACTGAGGTTGCTGGGCTTCAAAGGGCCGGTCCCTCTGCCTCTCTTGATAAAGAAGTATTCAGTTTTTTTGAAAACGGAATTTTCCGATAGTTAAATTGTAATTCATTTCCTTTTTTCGTGCAATACAAAATAGGTATTCACCCAAATAAAGCTGCTCGCATATTGTAGGTTATGTAAATAGAATGCTGCGAAGGAGTGAGTGCAGTGACAGGAAATGTATTAAATTATTATGCTGGTGGTAATACAGCTAGGGGATTTCACAATTTATACGAAGAGAATTTAAAAGGATTAGACAGATTATTTATCTTAAAGGGTGGCCCAGGAACGGGAAAATCTTCTTTAATAAAGGCAATAGGTCGTGAATGGATTGAAAAAGGATATGATATTGAATTGTTACATTGTTCTTCTGATAATAAATCGGTTGATGGTGTAATTATCCCAAAATTAAAAGTAGGAATTGTTGATGGGACATCGCCGCATGTTATTGAGCCAAAAATGCCAGGAGTTGTTGAAGAGTATATAAATTTAGGAATTGCTTGGGACTCAGATAAACTAAGAAAGCAGAAGTTAGAAATTGAAAGATTTGTTTCAGAAGCAAGCAAAGCTTTTCAGTCTGCTTACGCACGTTTTAAAGAGGCATTGGTTATACATGATGAGTGGGAGAAGATATATATTGATAATATAGATTTTAATAAAGCAAATGAACTAACCAATCAGCTAATCCAGAAATTATTTGCAGATAAAAGCGGGAGACAATCGCTTGTAAAACATCGTTTTTTAGGAGCTGCTACACCGAAAGGAGCAGTTGATTTTGTTCCTAATTTAACAGAAGGGTTACCACATCGTTATTTTATAAAAGGGCGCCCAGGCTCTGGAAAATCAACGATGCTCAAAAAGTTAGCTAAGGCAGCTGAGGAAAAAGGGTTTGAAGTTGAAGTATATCATTGCGGATTTGACCCGAATAGTCTTGATATGGTTATCGTAAGAGAATTAGGATTTGCAATTTTTGATAGCACCGCACCACATGAATATTTTCCAAGTCGCGAGGGTGATGAAATTATTGATATGTATGCCCTTATTGTTACGCCAGGGACGGATGAGAAATATGCGAAGGAAATTCGTGATGTCTCCATTCAATATAAAGCAAAAATGAATGAGGCGATGTCTTTCTTAGCGAAAGCAAAATCGGTTCGTGATAAATTAGAACGAATTTATATTGCTGCTATGGATTTTTCAATAGTAGATGCATATAAAGAGGAGATTCAAAAAGAGTTTGAACGAATTGCTGCTACTGTAATTGAAAAGCAACAATAGACGTTTCATTAGGCTGTCAGTAATTTCTGACAGTTTTTTTAGTATGTAGTAAAATTAATAGTGTATTGTCGAATTTCCAAGGAAATAATCAAAAAATGGAGTTGTTATGAAATGAGAGAGAAAATCGAGTTGGAGTTAGAAAGAATTGAAAAAGAGAATGATGTGAAAATTTTATTTGCGGTGGAATCAGGGAGTCGTGCTTGGGGGTTTCCATCGAAAGATAGCGATTATGATGTTAGGTTTATTTATATACATCCAGTAGAATGGTATTTATCAATTCATGATAAACGAGATGTAATTGAATATCCAATTAGCGATGATTTAGATATAAGTGGTTGGGATATTAAAAAGGCATTGCAACTATTCGCGAAGTCGAATCCTGCTTTACTTGAGTGGATTCGATCACCAATTTTTTATTCGAAAAACTCTAATTTTCCAGAACTACTTCAACAGATGAGTGAGAAGAATTTTGATCCAAAAGCAACGATATATCATTATTTACATATGGCGTCGAAAAATTATCGTGAATTTTTGCAAGGTGAGAATGTAAAGCTGAAAAAGCACTTTTATGTATTACGTCCCATTTTAGCTTGTAAGTGGCTAGAAGAGAAAACGACTTTACCTCCTGTAGAATTTGACCGATTGATTACAGAATTATCATTAGAACGTAGCGTATTAGATGAAATTGAAAAGTTGTTAATAAAGAAAAAAGCAGGTACTGAATTAGATGTTGGATTGAAAATTAAGGTGCTAAATCAATTTTTAGAAGAACAAATTCATTACTATCAGGAATATGTAAAAGGAATTGAAAAGGGATCAGGAATCGATATTGAGAGTTTAAATACATTGTTTCGAGATATGTTGTTTGAAGCATATGAAAAAGAGCACAAGTAAGTTTGTGCCCTTTTTATTTTGTAGGAATGAAGAAAACAGATATAGCTGCGATAAGACCTGCAAAGGAGAATAAGTAAAAATTCCATGCTAAGTCATATTGCATTGTCATAATAATACCGACAAGAATTGGGCCAGCAATTGCACCAACTCGGCCAAGCCCCAGTCCCCAGCCTAAGGAGGTAGCTCGGATATGTGATGGGAAGTATTGTGTTACATATGCATTTAATATTTGAGTAATACCGACTGATCCAATACCAGCAAGGCCAATTAAAAGATAAATGATTGTAACAGATGGTTTGATTGTTAATAGTCCGATACATATAGCTGCCATAAGATAAGAGATGCTAATAACAATTTTTGCTCCTATACGATCAGCAATTGCTCCAGCGAATAATGCGCCGATAGCTGCGGTAATATTTAGCATAAGTAGAAATGACAGACTAGACCCAAGAGGATATCCTGCCTGGCGCATCATCTGTGGTAACCAAGTGTTTAAACCGTATATTAAAAACATTCCCATTATATAAGTGATCCAAAAAAGTAGCGTTGCTTTTATGTATTCTTTTGAGAATAACGTAGTAAATCCATTTTTCTTTTGTATAGTAGATGGAGCTTGATGAGTTTTATTTTTCACATGAAATTCAATTGGAAAACGATTAAGAATTTGGTTCACTTCTTCTTGGCGATTACGTGATAATAAAAATTGAATGGACTCAGGTAAATAGCGAATAATGAAAGGAATGAGGAGTAGTGGAATCATTCCGATACCAAACATAATTCTCCATCCGAAATCTTCTAACATAAATATAGACAAAATAGCACCTAACACGATACCTAAAGGATAGCCAGTAAACATAAGAGCCTAAATAAAAGATTGCCTTTTTTTGGGTGAATATTCAACAGTAAGTGCTGAAGCTGTTGGGATAACACCGCCTAATCCGATTCCTCCTATAAATCGAGATAATCCAAATAACTCAGGAGAAGGAGCGATAGCCGCTAAACCCATTGTGATAGAAAAAAGTGCTAAACAGCATATAAGCGTCCATTTACGTCCAATTAGATCTGTAATCGTTCCAACTAGAATAGCCCCAATAAACATCCCAAATAAAGCATAGCTTGCAATTGTGCCAGCGTGCGATGGTGATAGCGCCCAGCTTTTGTCTTCTAGGAGCTTTGGTAGAACGGCACCGTAAATACCTAAATCATATCCATCAGCTAAAATGGCTAGCCAACAAATAAAAACAACAAGTTTTGTAATAGAGCTTGAAAAGATAGTTTCTGTAGATTCTAGATGAGGTGGAGCTGAAGGTTGCATAATATTCCCCCCCTTTTTAATTTGTAGATGAATATATTATTTCATTTAATGTTAATATTTTCCTCCCTGTGTTGAAATTTATCTGAAAAGGTTTTATAACAAATAAAGAAGTTCAACAGTAATTATGTTGAACTTCTTTATTTGTTCACTCATTATCAACTCGTTTTAACGGTTGATCTGCTGGACCTTCAAGAACGTCTCCTTCAATTGAAAAACGAGAACCATGGCAAGGACAATCCCAGGTACAATCACCATTATTCCATTCAACTTCACAGCCGAGATGTGTACAAGTTGTATCGACGATATGTAATTTTCCTTCTTTGTCCTTATAAGCACCTGCTCGTTTACCGTTAACATGTACGACAGATCCTTCACCAACTTCGAGATCTTCTGGCTTACGTAATGCGGTTTCGATCTTTCCTTCAATTAAATGTTTCGCAACATCAATGTTCTGGGAGAGGAACGTTTTTATATCTGGATTTGCATGGAAGCGTGATGGTGCATACAGTTCTTTATAGGGACTGTGGACTTTTAGGATGGAGTCCTTCAGTAGCTGAGCGGCAGCAGTTCCAGTTGTCATTCCCCATTTGCGATATCCAGTTGCAACAAATATATTTGGATTTCTTTCGTTAATATGTCCGATATAAGGAAGCTTATCTAGAGTGATTAAATCTTGTGCTGACCATCTATAAGGAACCTCGTCTATTCCAAAAGTTGCTTCAGCAAAAGAATAGAGTGCTTCATAATGAAGCATCGTATTTATTCCTTGTCCTGTTTTATGACTTTCTCCGCCAATTAAAATTAATTTCTCTCCATTGTTTGTTATATAGCGTAAGGAGCGCTTTGGATCATCAATACTTAAATACATGCCACCTGGATAATCTGTTTTGGCTTTTATTGCAAGAGCGTAGGAGCGTTCTGCGTACATTCGCGTAAAGAAAAAGCTATTCGCATCATAAAAAGGAAAATGTGAACAAGAGACAACATATTCACAAGTGATATGATGGCCCTCTTTTGTAATTATTTGTGGATAATCTCCCTTTTCCACATCCATAGCTGTTGTTTGTTCGTAGACCTTTCCACCCATCTCCACAAACTTTTCTAAAAGTGTTTTTAAATAAAGAAGGGGATGGAATTGTGCTTGATTTTTCATGACAAGTGCAGATTGTACTGGAATAGGAATCGATAGAGATTGAACATAATCACAAGGTATATTTAATTTTTGATAAGCTTCATATTCTTTCGATAAATTTCTTAATCCGTTATCAGTAGTTGTATATAAATATGAATCTTCATTTGAGAAATTACAGTCGATTTTATATGTTTGAACAGTTTCGTTTATGAATTGTAGAGCCTGATTATTTGATTCATAGTAAAGCCCGGCCTTTTCTACACCGAAGTGATTTATTAATTCATCATAAATAAGATCATGTTGTGCTGTTACTTTCGCTGTTGTATGCCCAGTCGTCCCGTTTAAAATACGACCAGAATCAATTAAAACAACATCGATGCCTTCTTTTGCAAGTAAATAGGCAGTAGTAATACCTGTAATACCAGCACCGATAATAGCAACTTTCGCCTTTATATTTTCGGATAAACGAGGGAAAGTAGGAAACTGAGTAGATTCAATCCAATAAGATAGCGGCAGTTGTGGAAATGTATCACTTGTCATTGCTGAAACCTCCTGATTTTAGAACAATTTTCCTTTTAATATTTCCATATTATATGAAATTCATGTGTGTTGTTTTAGAAGAAGTCTATTTTTATTAAAAGAGGTTATAAATTATTTTGATATAATTAATTAGGTGGGGCATTATGAAGAAGTAGGATTTATATAAAACTAAATTCAAGTGATTCTGTTTGTTGATTACATAGAGATTTATTGAATGAGATAGGGTCTATGGCGTTTAAGAAAATGTCTATAGATAGTGGATAAATCCTTATGTAATATATACATTTTCTTTAGTGAAATAAAGTATGATTATAAAAATATAACCAACTTTTATTACTAGGTCATAAAAGTTGTTGACAATATAGAAATTCTATTGTTATGATTCATCATGTGGAAAGGTTGATAGAGAGTAAAAAGAGAAATGTTTTTCATTGATAATAAAAGCGAAAAATAAGTGACGATAGAGTGAGTATATTTTCCTTATAATACATGCTTTTTGGATCATTTAGTAAAATCAATCTGGAAGCAAGAATTGATATATGTAAGTTGCGCAAGGCGCGGCATAAGAAAGGGGCAAAAGGATGAAGGAGCTTCATACATTTGGGTGGTATGCAGCACGTGTATCACCACATTTGCCGAAAAAAGCATTTAAACCAGTGCCTACTCGTTTATTTGGTGGATTGGCTTATTTGCTTGTGGCATTGTCGGGATTAATATCGATTGGTGTATTTGAATTGAATGTGTGGGCGAATCTAGGAATTGCGATTGTTCTTGGATTATGTTTTGCTTCACTAGGATTTTTAGGGCATGAAATTTTACATGGAACTGTTGTAAGAAAGGCATGGCTTCGTGACTTCTTAGGAGCGATTGCATTTATGCCATTATCAACAGGGCCAAAGCTTTGGAGAAAGTGGCATAATGCAACGCATCATGTTCATACACAGCATGAAGAGAATGATCCGGATGCATGGCCGACACTTGAGAAACTTAAGAAGAGTAAGTTTTTGAGTTGGGTATATCGTATGCCTCTACATGTACGTTCATTCTTTAGTTTTCTGTCACTAACAATTCAATTTACATTGCATTCGACTCGAATGTTCTTTCATTTTATAAAAGAGTTCAAGTCATCCAATCAAAAATCTGTATGGCTTCAACTTCTTTTGCCTTGGACAGTTTGGATTAGTTTATTGTTTATTATGGGACCTGGAAAATGGTTATTTGCATATGTCATTCCGTTGTTAATTGCTAACTTTATTGTAATGGCATATATCGCAACAAATCACCGCTTAAATCCAATTGTTCCAGTAAATGATCCGTTAGCAAACTGCTTATCAGTAACAGTGCCGCGCTGGGTAGACGTTTTGCATTTCAATTTCTCATATCATACAGAACATCATCTGTTCCCTGCTATGAGCTCTAAATACTATCCGTTAGTAAAAGAGAAGATTAAAGAAATGTGGCCGGAACGTTATCACGAAATGCCGATGACAAAAGCATTGGCAGCACTTTGGAATACACCACGTGTGTATTATCACGGAAGTGAATTAGTTGATCCGCATAGAGAGCATTTCTACGGTTCTTTAGGAAATGGCTTAGACCCTCATAATATTTCATATCGTGAGGAACATATAGAAGAAAAAGAGAGTATTAAAAAAATAAATCAGTAAAAATTAATATATTTTTGCAGTGAAAAAGCAAGCCATCTCAGGCTTGCTTTTTCTTATAAAGAAACTTCCTTTTTGTTCTTTTTATTGACTTGGAAGGAGTTAGTTTCTTTTCGTTGTAATCGTTTTTCTAAAAGATTAACAAAATAAGTAAATAGAAGAACAAGTACGAGATAGTATGCACCAACGATTATGTAAGTATCTAATTGTTGGAAGTTACCTGCTGCAATTGATAAACCCGATCCCCATAATTCGGACATTCCTACATAAGCAACAAGTGAAGAATCTTTTAATCCGATAATAAATTGGTTTCCTAGAGGAGGAAGAGACAGACGAAATGCTTGTGGTAATATAATTCGTCGCATAGCTAAAGGATAAGGCATGCCTAAAGAGCGAGCTGCTTCTAATTGTCCTCGGTCAACGGATTGAATAGATCCACGGAAAATTTCCGTAATATATGCACCGTTATGAATTGCTAAAGCGATTGCTCCTGCCCAAAAAGGGGTGAAAACAACAACAGATGTAATTCCAAAATAGAGAATGGCAATTTGAACAATTAAAGGTGTACCACGAATAATAGCAATGTAGACATGAGCGATACTATTTAAAACTTTATTGTTAGAGATTCGAAAGAAAGCGAATAATAATCCAATTAATGAACCGAGTACTAGGGAAGTTAATGTTAATTGTAATGTGACAATAGTAGCTTTTAAGAGTGTGGGATAGGAAGAGATAAAAATTTCAAACATGCGTTTCACCTCATATTGTATAGATTTTAGTAGAGAATGAAATGCCCCACATAAAATGAACACTTAATCAGTGGGGCACTGTTTATGAATCTTTTGAATGGCTAACTTACTTACTTCGTTTTTTCCTCTTCACCAAGAATATTACGTCCGAACCATTTTTTACTGATCTTATCATACGTACCATCTTTAATGATTTCATCTAACGCTTTATTTACTTTCTCAACCATTTCTTTATTATCTTTGCGAATAGCAATTCCCATTTCATCAAGATTTAATGGTTTTCCGGCTTCTTTTATATTCGATTTTCCTTCTTTTATCATACGTAGACCAACCATTTGATCCGTAATTACTGCGTCAACACGCCCAGGCTCTAAATCCATAAGAGCAGTAATATCACTGTCATATTCTGTGATTTGATCTGTATATTTTGCAACAAGATTTTTAAAGGTACTAGCTTTTACAACACCAATTTTCTTACCTTTTAAATCTTCTGGAGAAGAGATAGCGGTATTCTTTTTAGCTACAAAAATTTGGGCGCCAGAGCGATAGTACGGATTTGAGAAACTAACAGCTTTTAAGCGCTCCTCTGTAATTGCCATACTACCCAGTATTACATCATATTTCTTCGCTTGAAGACCTTGAATTAGCGTTTCCCATGGGTTTGTAACTGGCGTAGCCTTCATGTTCATCTTTTTAGCAAGAGCTTCACCGATTTCTACATCAAAACCGACAAGTTTGCCGTCATTTTCTTTATAGTTAAAAGGTTTGTATAATCCACTCATCGCATAGCGAAATTCTTTTTCACCATTTGATGAAGTAGTAGAACTTTCTTTGCTACAAGCTCCTAGTATGAAGGATGTACATAGTGTAATGCTCGCAACAATGGTTAATAGTTTTCTTTTCATAAAACCCCTCCTATATATTGATCATACGGATGTTTTTCAGTATGTTATTGAAATATTTTATTTGGATGATTAGTTGTGCACCGTATGAATGTATTCCTTTTCGTTTGAAACAGAAGTTACATTATAAAACGTTACGTAAAAATTGTTTTGCTCGTTCATGTGATGGAGCTGAAAAGAATTGTGCTGGCGGAGCATCTTCTACAATCTTTCCATCGTCCATAAAGATGACGCGATCAGCTACATCTTTTGCGAAATTCATTTCATGAGTAACAATAACCATTGTCATCCCTTCTTCAGCAAGTTCTTTCATAACTTGCAATACTTCTCCAACAAGTTCAGGGTCTAAAGCTGAGGTAGGCTCATCAAATAGCATAATCTTAGGGCTCATTGCAAGAGCTCGTGCAATGGCAATGCGCTGTTTTTGACCACCTGAAAGAAGATGAGGAGTTACATCCGCTTTATCTTGAAGGCCGACTTTTTGGAGAAGTTGATTTCCAATATCCTGTGCATTTGCTTTCTCTAATTTTTTTACATGAATAGGTGCTTCTATGATGTTTTCTAGTGAGGTCATATGAGGAAAGAGGTTAAAGTGCTGAAAAACCATACCGACATTTTCACGGACTTTATTTAAATTTGAATGCTTTGGATCAATTCGCTCACCTTGTAAGTGAATTTCGCCTTCATCGTACATTTCTAAAAAGTTAAGACAGCGAAGTAATGTACTTTTACCAGAACCACTGGCACCAATTAAAACAACAACTTCTTTTTCTTTTACTTCTAAATCAATTCCTTTTAACACATCAAGTGAACCGAATGATTTTACTAGATTTCGAACTTGAATCATACAAAACCCCCAGTTAAAAATATATTTTACAAATGTTGCCCCGTATTTCTGTTATTAGTCATAAATTGTCAGAATCCTTTATTTTTTTCGTGCAATTTGATATTCAAAGAAATAATGATTTTTAAAATCTCTATATCCTTCTATAATGAAAATATGGATAATAATATATAGGTAGTATTTATATTGCTTATAAAAAGGGGGAAAGGGAAGATGGAAAAAGAAAGAAAAACATTTTCTTTTGGATTACGTACACAACTTATGCTATTCACTACAGTTTTAGCTTTTATTACATATTCAACAAGTATATTTTTTATTTACGTGATATACGATTATTTTCAAAGTTATGTAAGTCAAACTGTATATAATATTATCGTTATGTTATTAGGGGTAGTATGGTCTGGAATTTTAGCATATGGAGCAGCCGTATTTTTAATTAAACCACTTCGCAAGTTAGAGGAAGCGGCAAGAAAAGCAGCTGAGGGTGATATTCGTGAAGATGTTCCATTACCGAAGACAGATGATGAAATTAAATCTTTAAGTGTTGCATTTAATATGATGTTAGGAAACTTAAGGGGCATGGTAAAAAATATTGATACAACATTTTCTTATACAAACAATCAAGTACAGCAGATTAGAAAACAAACAGGAGAAGCAACGAGACAAGCGCAAGGTGTATCTGAGACTCTTGCAGAGATTTCTTCAGGCGCTGAGCAATCAGCAGCATCAATTCAAGCAATTGTTTCTGCTGTTGATACAACGACGTCTATTGCAAGTGAAGTAGAAGAAAAAGCGAAGCAGTCTGATACGTTGTCTTCAGAAATGGTTCAAGCTTTAGGGCATAGTACTCGTGTCTTTACGTCTTTAATTCAAGGTATTCAAACATTGGCAAAAGAAAATGAAGATTCAATGCAAAATGTACAGAAGTTAGAAGAACGAATGAAACAAGTAGAACATATTGTGTCTGTTGTGAGTGCGATTGCTAGCCAAACGAATTTATTAGCACTAAATGCTTCTATTGAGGCAGCTCGCGCAGGAGAGCATGGAAGAGGTTTTGCGGTTGTTGCGGAAGAAGTACGTAAACTTGCTGATGAAAGTGATCATTCTGCAAGAAACATATCTCAGTTATTACGGAATATGCAAGATGAAGTACAACAAGTTGCAATGAAAATGACAGAACAAGTGAAAATAGCTAAAGAAGAGGCGAAACGTGGGGAAGCTACGGAATTAATTTTAAAAGAAATGTCATCAAGTGTTATGGAAGTAGCCGATGCAACTCAGCAAATTAGTAGTTATATGAATGAACAAGTGAGCCACATTCATCAAACAGGAGCACAAACAAAAGCTGTAGCAGCAATTGCTGAAGAAACGTCAGCTGGTTCGCAAGAAGTGGCGCGTGTGACGCTACAACAGTCTAAAAATATGATAGTAATCGATCAATTATTAAAAGATTTAGAGAAGCAAGCAACTGATTTGAAACAAACAATTGAACGATTTTCAATGTAAAAGGAAGAACAGAATGCTGTTCTTCTCTTTTTTATTTAGTTTGATTTAATATTTACAGTTAAACTATGAACGTTTCCGCAACATTCTTTTCTCTCCCTTTCGGATGAAAATTATAGCGAGCTATAATATTAAAAGGGGTGTCTTTTATGAAAAAAGAAAAAAGACAACGGTTAATTAAACAATTTGTAAAGGAGTATGAAATAGATAAGCAAGAAAGATTAGTAGAATTGTTAGCAAAAAAAGATGTATTAGTAACACAAGCTACGGTTTCTCGCGATATTCGTGAGTTAAACTTAACGAAGGTACCTTCTCAAGAAGGATTAATGATATATAAAGTTTTCTCAGAAGAGCATTTACAAACTGATATAAAGTTAAAGAAAAAATTACGAGAAGTTGTTGTGAAAATTGATTGTGTAGATCAATTAATGGTTATTAAAACATTACCTGGTAATGCACATGTTATTGGTGTTTTATTTGATGAGTTAGATTGGAAAGAAAAAATAGGATGTATATGTGGAAATGATACATGCCTTATAATTTCACAGTCGAAATCAGATAGGGAGATTATAGAAGAAAGATTAAATTTAATTATTTAGATGTAAAAATCCTGTTTTTAATAAAATTAAAAACAGGATTTTTGTTTAAATACGGAAGTTGAATATTCAACATATATGCGTAATATATGTGTTTTTTATTGAAAAAGCGAGAGAGTTTGTTATAAAAATACAAATTCGTATGATTTTAAAAAAATAACTTGTTTAATATTTCACAATGATAATGTGGATGCTTTCACAAAGATGAAAGTGCAGAGCATTTATTATGTACTTGTAAGACATCAAACATATTTAAAAGGAGGTACAACAAATGAAACATCCGATACATGTTACTTCAGAAATTGGGGAATTACAAACGGTTTTATTAAAACGACCGGGTAAAGAAGTGGAAAACTTGACGCCAGATTATTTGCAGCAATTATTATTTGATGATATTCCATACTTACCAATTATTCAAAAAGAGCATGATTATTTTGCACAAACGTTACGCAATCGGGGTGTTGAAGTTCTTTATTTAGAAAAACTAGCCGCTGAGGCGTTAGTAGATAAAAAACTTCGAGAAGAATTTGTTGATCGTATTTTAAAAGAAGGACAGGCTGACGTAAATGTTGCACATCAAACTTTAAAAGAATATTTACTTTCCTTTTCAAATGAAGAATTAATTCAAAAAATTATGGGCGGTGTACGGAAAAACGAAATTGAAACAAGTAAGAAGACACATTTATATGAATTAATGGAAGATCATTATCCGTTTTACTTAGATCCAATGCCTAATTTATATTTTACTCGTGATCCAGCAGCTAGCGTGGGCGATGGCTTAACGATAAATAAGATGAGAGAACCAGCGCGTAGACGTGAATCATTATTCATGGAGTACATCATTAAATATCACCCAAGATTTGCAAAACATAATGTACCAATCTGGTTAGATCGTGATTATAAATTTCCAATTGAAGGTGGCGACGAGCTAATTTTAAATGAAGAAACAATTGCGATTGGAGTGTCTGCTCGTACTTCAGCTAAAGCAATTGAACGTTTAGCTAAAAATCTCTTTAGCCGACAAAATAAAATTAAGAAAGTGTTAGCAATAGAAATTCCAAAATGCCGAGCATTTATGCATTTAGATACAGTATTTACAATGGTTGATTATGACAAGTTTACAATTCATCCAGCCATTCAAGGGCCAAAAGGGAATATGAATATTTATATTTTAGAAAAAGGATCAGATGAGGAAACTCTTAAAATTACACATCGTACTTCTTTAATGGAAGCATTAAAAGAGGTATTAGGCTTAAGTGAATTAGTTCTTATTCCATGTGGAGGAGGAGATGTAATTGCTTCTGCTCGTGAACAATGGAATGATGGCTCGAACACATTAGCAATCGCACCAGGTGTAGTTGTTACATATGATCGCAACTATGTATCCAATACGTTATTACGGGAGCACGGTATAGAAGTAATTGAAGTGCTAAGTTCGGAATTATCTCGTGGTCGTGGGGGTCCACGTTGCATGAGTATGCCAATTGTTCGTAAAGATATTTAGTATAAATAACGGAGAAAGTAGGGATGAAGTATGTTAATGACTAGACCAAATTTAAAAGGAAGAAGCTTTCTAGCAGAAAAAGATTTTACACAAGAAGAATTGTTATATTTTCTAGATTTGGCAGCAGAATTAAAAGAGAAAAAGAAAAATGGTATCCCGCATCATTATTTAGAAGATAAGAATGTAGCGCTCTTATTTGAAAAAACCTCCACTCGTACGCGCTGTGCATTTACAGTAGCAAGTACAGATTTAGGGGCGAATCCTGAATATTTAGGGAAAGGTGATATTCAGCTTGGGAAAAAAGAATCCGTAGAGGATACAGCAAAAGTGTTAGGGCGTATGTTTGACGGAATTGAGTTTCGTGGATTTAATCATGAGACTGTAGAATCTTTAGCACAAAATTCTGGTGTGCCAGTTTGGAATGGATTAACAGACATGTGGCATCCAACACAAACACTAGCAGATTTATTAACAATTAGAGAACATGTAGGGAAGTTGAAAAATGTGAAGCTCGTTTACGTTGGAGATGGACGAAATAATGTTGCTAATAGCTTACTAGTTGGTGGAGCAATCGTTGGAATGGATGTACGTATTTGCACACCAGAATCTTTATGGCCTGCACAAGAAGTAATTGATTTAGCAAAAAAATATAATGAACAGGTAATGATAACAAGTAATGTGGAAGAAGCTGTTGCGAATGCAGATGTAATTTATACAGATGTATGGGTGTCTATGGGGGAAGAAGAAAAATTTGCTGAACGTGTCGAGTTATTGAGACCTTATCAAGTAAATATGAAAATGATTAAAGAAACAGGGAATGAAAACGTGATTTTCTTACATTGTTTACCTGCATTTCATGATGTTGAAACGATGTATGGCGAAGAAGTTTACGAGAAATATGGGTTGAAAGAAATGGAGGTAACTGACGAAGTATTCCGCAGTAAACATTCAAAAGTATTTGATCAAGCTGAAAATAGAATGCATACAATTAAAGCGGTTATGGCAGCTACTTTAGGAAACATGGAGTAAAGAAGAAAGGGAGTCTTCCTTTCTTCTTTCTCCTCCTTTAGACACTATCATTCACTATTGCTTTTGTATTGTTATTGCAATTAAAGAGAGGTGAGTGGAATGGGTGAAGATAAGAAATTAGGGTTGTTTACACTAACGGCTCTTGTAGTTGGGTCTATGATTGGCGGTGGAGCCTTTAATTTAGCGAGTGATATGGCAAAAGGTGCTGGTGCTGGAGCCATTATTATTGGCTGGGTTATAACAGGAATTGGGATGATTGCACTTGGATTATCTTTTCAAAATCTAACTGTAAAACGGCCAGATTTAGATGGTGGTATTTTTAGCTATGCAAAAGCAGGATTTGGTAATTTTATGGGATTTAATAGTGCGTGGGGATACTGGCTATCTGCTTGGCTTGGGAATGTAGCTTACGGTACATTATTATTTTCTTCATTAGGATATTTCTTCCCGATCTTTGAAGGCGGTCAAAATGTAGAATCCATTATTGGTGCAAGCGTATTATTGTGGTGTGTTCACATGTTAATTTTACGTGGAGTTCAATCAGCAGCACTTGTGAATTTAGTAACTACAATCGCAAAATTAGTACCTGTATTTGTATTTATTGTCATAGGAATCTTCGCGTTTCATATTGATACATTCTTAGATGGATTTTGGGGGCAAACTGGTTCTTTTTCATGGGGAGCAGTTGGCAGCCAAGTTAAAAGTACAATGCTTGTAACTCTATGGGTATTTATTGGGGTAGAAGGGGCGGTTGTTTTATCCAGTCGAGCAAAAAATAGAAGTGATGTAGGGAAAGCAACGGTTATTGGCTTAATTGGTACACTCATCATTTACATTTTAATCACATTATTGTCTATTGGACTTATGCAGCAAGCAGATATTGCTGGTTTGAAAAATCCAGCTATGGCTTATTTATTTGAAAGTGTTGTTGGAAAATGGGGTGCTATCTTTATAAATTTAGGTTTGGTCATCTCTGTATTAGGTGCTTGGTTAGGTTGGACTTTGCTCGCTTCTGAAATTCCATATTTAGCGGCTAAAGATGGAGTATTTCCAAAATGGTTCGCAAAAGAAAATAAAAATAAGGCTCCAGTAAATTCATTATGGATAACAAATGGTTTAATTCAAATATTCTTGTTAACATTCGTCGTTTCTGATCAGGCGTATAACTTTGCATTCTCTTTAGCATCTTCAGCCATTTTAATTCCATATGCTTTTTCAGCATTTTATCAACTGAAGCATAGCTTAAAATCTGAAGAAGTAGATCGAAATAAAAATATAATAATTGGTTTGATAGCAAGTATTTATGGTGTGTGGTTAGTTTATGCAGCTGGTTTAGAGTATTTATTATTAACAATGACTTTATATGCGCCAGGTATTTTTATTTTTTACAATGTTCAAAAGCAAAAGAGTTCGAAGCAAATATTTACTCGAGTGGAATTAGCATCATCCGTAGCAATTGGTGCTTTAGCATTCTTTGCGATTTATGGATTAATTACAGGCAGTATTACTTTATAAAGCGCTGTGAAAGCGAAATGAACTGGAGGGCTGAAATATGGCACGAAGAAAAATTGTAGTTGCACTAGGGGGAAATGCGATACAGTCTGGAGAAGCTACTGCGGGAGCGCAGCAAGAAGCGTTGGAAAAAACGGCGGAACAACTTGTGAAAATAATGGAAAATGATGTGGATATAGTAATTGCGCATGGAAATGGCCCACAAGTGGGGAATATTTTATTACAGCAAAAAGCTGCAGAAACGGAAAAGACACCTGCAATGCCATTAGATACTTGTGGGGCAATGAGCCAAGGGATGATTGGATATTGGATGGAAAATGCGATTGAAAAGGCATTAAAAAAACGGAATATACAAAAAGATGTAGCAACGGTTATAACGCGCGTTGTTGTGGACAAAAAAGATGAGGCATTTAAAAATCCAACTAAACCAATTGGTCCTTTTTATACAGAAGAAGAGGCCAGAAGATTAATGGATGAAACAAAAGCAGTGTTTAAAGAAGATGCTGGTAGAGGATGGAGACGTGTTGTTCCATCACCGAAGCCTGTAAGTATTCATGAACATAAAGTGATTAATTCTTTGGTGGAAGATGGAAACATAGTGATAGCTGTTGGCGGGGGTGGAATTCCAGTAATTGATTCCGAAGAAGGGTTAAAAGGAACTGAAGCGGTTATCGATAAAGATTTCGCTGCGCAGAAATTAGCAGAATTAGTAGATGCCGATACGCTCGTTATTTTAACTGCAGTTGATCATGTGTATGTAAATTATAATCAATCGAATCAAAAAAAATTAGAGCATGTCACAGTGAATCAATTAGAAGAATATATTGAAGAACAACAATTTACTGCGGGAAGCATGCTTCCAAAAATTGAAGCTGCTATTAATTTTGTTAATACAAATCCAAAAAGAAAAACAATTATTACGTCTTTAGAAAAAGTATATGAAGCACTAGAAGAAAAAGCTGGTACTATTATTTCAAAACAGAATGTATGCATGTATGTTTAAATTATTATGTACGCTACTTAGTAGTAAAAAAAAGAATGAGGTTAATAACTTCATTCTTTTTATTTATTAATATTTTTTGTACTCATTGTTCATAAAGTTTTCATGATGAAATCTGAATATATAAGTTAATTATGATAAAATTCAAATTGAATACGCTTTCTTGATTTTTCGCTCCAACATACAGCAAGAGAGAGGGAATTTTATGAATAGACGGAACGTAGTGAAAGACTTAAAGCAGTTCGAATTATTTGCTCATTTAACAGAAAAAAAATTGAAAGGCTTAACAGAGTTTGTTTATTGGCGAACTTATAAAAAAGGTCAATTTTTATTTTTAGAAGGGGATTCAAGGGAAAGAATTTACTTCATGTTAGATGGTTTTGTAAAGTTAGAGCGGGTTAATCAAAATGGGAACTTATTATACGATGACTATGTAAAGCGGTATTCTATTTTTCCTTATGGTGGTATGTTTACAGACAGAGGATATAACTATACAGCAGAAGCAATGACGGATGTGGAGGTATATTATATTCCAACGGTAATCTTTGAAGATATGGTAAAATCCAGCAGAACGCAATTGATGTACGTTGTTCAGCAATTATCATCTATATTAAAATTGAATGAAAATCGAGTGCAAAATATTACAATTCCTAATGCACAAGATCGTGTTATCCAAACGTTAAATTATTTAATGCAGGATTTAGGAGAACAGAGTGGGGAAAAGATTGTAATTTCATGTCCACTTACAACAATTGAAATATCCAAAATATCTGGAACATCTCGAGAGACAGTTAGCAGCGTATTAAAACAATTAAAAAATGATAGCATTGTTACAATTTTAGATAAAAAAATTACAATACACAATCCAACATATTTTGAAGAAATCTCAATGTGAAAATTGTATATTGATTTTTTAATTCATAATGTATATTAATAAGGTTCTTTATATATTTATAAGGAACTTTTTTACGTTATCCTCTATAAAAAGATTGTATAGTATGGTAATAATAGCTAAAATCGATAATAAAAAACAAAGTGAAGGGGAGAAAGAATGATTCGTATTGAGTATGATCGATTAGTAGCTATTTGTTACAGTATAGGGGTTTTGTTATTATTAAAAATTCCAAATGATAATGAATTAATTGGGGAAAAACTATTCAATGTCTATAAGGTTCCGATACATACGTATGTTTATATGGATTATAAAGTCTCAAATATATTGATTGTTTCTTTCATACTACATGTAATTGCATTTATATTATTTTTAAAATGGCTAGGAAAAAAGGAGTCTAGTACATTTAGAAAAATGAATAAGATAAAAGTAGTAGGCATTAGTATTTTTATTGTAATGATGCCGTTTATTTTAAATACAATCCTCCAGACATTGAATAAAACATGGTACTATGCAGGAAAAACAGGGGTAGAAGCAATAGAATATAAAAAAGAAGATAGCCAGTGTAGAATGGAGAAAAATGGAGATAATATCCAACCGAAGTGCATTGTTACTTTAAAAAATTATCGTAATCATTCACAAGCATTAAAAGTTGTTTTATATGATAATGCAAACGAGAATTCAAAAAGCTATCCAGTACCGAAACCAGTCTATTTACAAAAACATGAGACAAAGCAATTCGAATTTCAAGTTCCTGTTTCTTATAATAGAGGTATGGAAAAAGATAAAGTACCAAATATTAAATTACATTCATTGCATGAAAATGATACGAAATACAATTAATCTGTAAGTAAAAGTTTATGAGTAGGAGCAAGAATTTGAAACGATATAGAAAATCAACTTGAATCATCCAACATACTGTGAGGTAACGGTATATTGGATGATTTTTTTATGTTATCCTCTTTTTCACGTATGAAAAGGAGGAATACTTTGTTGGAAATGAAAAACATCACAAGGATCATACATAGTTTTTACTTTACGCAATCTGTGAAAGTTAGAGCCATAATAACTAGTTTGCCAATTTTTAATGTCGATATCGGGCCAGTTCACATAGTCACCTAGTGTATAAGGATCTAAGCTTTCTCGTAAATCTTTAACCCAGCGTATATTTCGATTTTCTTCATCATCGCATTTCCAAGAGGTAATGTATTCTTGGGCAATAATTGCTTTACGATGAAAATAAGCCGTTTCATTCGGCGAAATATTTTCAACAGCACCTATGAGCGATTGATGCCAAATACTAGCATCTTTATTTGGGGCATGAGAAAGAAAGTATTGCATGAGTTGAATGCCTTTAAGGGGAATAGGTTTATAGACATAGGAACCAGAGCGCTTGAAATTTTCAGGGATGTTACCGCCATTAAAAAATTCGACAGCCTTTATATAAGGAACTTCTTCTATAAAGAGAGAGGGGCTGCCAGTTTCAAGAAGAGGGGATAATAGGGAATGGAGTTCAGAGGGAGAACCGACAAACTCGCCTTGTGCTTCGATTTTATTTCGTTGCTTGGCGAATAATTCGATCGATGAAGTGAGACGTTCATCTATATAAGGTGCCCAGTTTTGCCACGCTTGAAATGCAGCAATAAAGTCTTCCCATTCCCATGTAATTGAGAAAATTGATACATTTTTTACGGGGTGGACTCGAAAAGTTAAGGAAGTGATAATTCCGAAGTTTCCACCACCGCCACCACGGCATGCCCAAAAAAGGTTAGAGTTTTCTTGTTCATTTGCACGAATGGGTTTTGCACCAAATTTTCCACACGCTTGTACCATTTCCACTTCCATTAATTGATCACATGTTAATCCAAATAAGCGTGAAAGCATACCAATACCACCGCCAAGTGCTAATCCAACAATTCCAACGCTTGCACTTGTACCAGCAGGAATTGTAACACCGTAATTCCAAAGTTCTTTATAAACAGTGCCAAGATTTGCACCAGCCTCAATTGTTGCTGTTAATTTCTCTGTATTAACAGTAATGCGATGCATTTCACTCACATCAATAATAAGTCCTCTATTTAAAAGAGAAAAATTTTCATAGCTATGACGTCCACTTCTTAACCGAAATGGTATATGACGTTCACGTGCCCATTTTAAGGCGTTACAGATATCCTTGTTATTTTGACAAAAAACAATAATACAAGGGAGTTTTGGAATACTTAAATTTAAATTCATTCGGGCTACATTGTAGTCAGGATCTGTGGGAACAACGATACGACCTGTTAATTTTGTTTGCTTCAATTTCTTACTCCTTTCCAAAATAATCAGAGCTTTTTATTAATATATGAAAAATGTCTGTAATACGCGTGGACAAGGAGAGGTGGAGAATGAGATTTACCTTTGTGAGAAATAAATAAAGCATAAGAATAAAGAATCTACATAGAGTTCAATGAAAACAGTTGCAAACTGTTCATATTTTGTTATGATAGTGTTACGAAAACGTTTGCATAAAAATTCTGATGGGATGCAAAAGGAGAGAAGGACTATGAATAAGACATGGTGGAAAGAAGCAGTTGCTTATCAAATTTATCCACGAAGCTTTATGGATTCAAATGGTGATGGTATTGGAGATTTACAAGGTATTATTGCAAAACTGGATTATTTAAAAGACTTAGGTATAGATGTAATTTGGATTTGTCCAATGTATAAGTCGCCTAATGATGATAATGGTTATGATATTAGTGATTATCAAGATATTATGGATGAGTTTGGTACAATGGCAGACTTTGATGCTTTACTAGATGAAGTTCATAAGCGTGATATGAAGCTTATTATTGATTTAGTTATTAATCATACGAGTGATGAACATCCATGGTTTATTGAATCACGTTCATCTAAAGATAATCCGAAGCGTGATTGGTATATTTGGCATGATGGTAAAGATGGTGCGGAGCCAAACAACTGGGAAAGTATTTTTAATGGTTCGGCATGGGAATATGATGAAGAAACAGAACAATATTATTTACATCTATTCTCACGTAAACAACCAGATTTGAACTGGGAGAATAAAGAAGTTCGCGAAGTACTATATGATACGGTTAATTGGTGGCTTGATAAAGGTATTGATGGTTTCCGCGTTGATGCAATCAGTCATATTAAAAAAGAAGAAGGCTTTAAGGATATGCCAAATCCAAAAGAGTTAAAATATGTGCCATCTTTTGATAAACATATGAATGTGAAAGGTATTCAACCTTTATTAGAAGAGCTAAAAGAAAATACATTCTCTAAGTACGATATTATGACTGTTGGTGAAGCAAATGGCGTTAAGATTGAAGATGCTGAGCTTTGGGTTGGAGAAGAGCAAGGTAAGTTCAATATGGTATTCCAGTTTGAACATTTAAGTTTATGGGATGCAGAGAAGAAGAAAGACCTTGATGTTGTAGGATTGAAAAAAGTATTAACGAAATGGCAAAAAGGATTAGAAAATAAAGGATGGAACGCTTTATATATTGAGAATCACGATAAACCACGTATCGTTTCAACATGGGGAGATGACAAACAATATTGGCGTGAAAGTGCAACAGCTCTAGGGGCGATGTATTTCTTTATGCACGGTACACCGTTTATTTATCAAGGCCAAGAAATTGGTATGACAAATGTTCAGTTACCAAATATTGAAGATTACGATGATGTAGCAATTAAAAATTTATATCGCGAGAAAATTGCAGAGGGCGTACCACATCAAGATATGATGGAGATTATATGGGCTTCTTGCCGCGATAATTCACGTACACCTATGCAGTGGAATGATGAGATGAATGCTGGTTTCACAACAAGTACACCTTGGTTTAGCATGAATCCAAATTACAAAGAAATTAATGTTGAAAAGCAAAAAAATGAAGAAAAGTCTATTTTCAATTTCTATAAGAAAATGATTGCCCTGAAAAAAGAGCACGATGTACTGAACTATGGTACGTACGATTTACTTTTAGAAGACGATCCACAAATTTATGCATATACACGTACGTTACAGGATGAAAAAGTCATTGTAATTAGTAATATCTCAAAAGAGGAAGCTGTGTATAATGAGGGTTCATTTGCACTAGAACGCAAACGTTTGCTTTTAAATAACTATGAAGTTGCGGAACATGAAGAAGTAACAACAATTGCTTTAAAACCTTATGAAACAAGGGTTTATCGCATTTCATAATAAAAAAGGATGCTCTTTGAGCATCTTTTTTTATGAAAAAAAATAAATTTCTATTGCAAAGTGAAAACGCTTTTATTAAAATAGATTTATGAAAACGGTTGCGTAAAGATAAAAATAAAGTAATATAAGGAATCGTTTTCATAAAGGGAACAGAAATTATAATTTAAATCATTATGTTGTTATAAATAAAGGGGAGGAAGAACAGATGAAAATTACGTCTTTTGATTTTTGGCAAAAGTTCGGGAAAGCGTTATTAGTTGTTGTAGCTGTAATGCCAGCAGCCGGTTTAATGATTTCCATCGGTAAGTTAATTGGGATGTCTGCTGGGGATGTTAACGCAGTTCATACAATTGCTCGCGTAATGGAAGACATCGGTTGGGCAATCATTACAAATCTACACATTTTATTCGCAGTAGCAATTGGGGGATCTTGGGCGAAGGATCGTGCAGGCGGTGCATTTGCAGCACTATTAGCATTCGTCTTAACAAACCGAATTACAGGAGCTATATTTGGCGTAAACGCTCAAATGTTAGCGGATTCAAAAGCGACAGTTTCTTCAGTAATAGCAGGAGATTTACTTGTAAAAGATTATTTTACTTCTGTACTTGGTGCACCAGCATTAAACATGGGAGTTTTCGTGGGGATTATCACAGGTTTCTTAGGAGCTAATCTATATAACAAATATTATAACTATAATAAACTGCCACAGGCATTAGCATTCTTTAATGGAAAACGATTTGTGCCATTCGTTGTAATTCTTTGGTCTACAGTTACTGCGATTGTATTATCACTTCTATGGCCATTCATCCAAAGTGGGTTAAATGAATTTGGTCGCTGGATTGCAGCTTCAAAAGATAGTGCACCAGTTGTTGCACCGTTTGTATATGGAACGTTAGAGCGTTTATTATTACCATTTGGTTTACACCATATGTTAACGATTCCGATGAACTATACAGAGCTAGGCGGAACATATACGATGCTAACTGGTTCAAAAGTTGGACAAGTTGTAGCAGGACAAGATCCATTATGGCTTGCATGGATTACAGATTTAAATAATTTATTAGCAAATGGAGATACGAAGGCATATAACGATTTATTAAATAACGTTGTACCAGCTCGTTTCAAAGCTGGACAAGTTATCGGCTCAACAGCAGCGTTAATGGGGATTGCATTTGCGATGTTCCGTAACGTTGATAAAGAAAAGCGTGCAAAATATAAACCAATGTTTTTATCAGCAGCATTAGCAGTATTCTTAACAGGTGTAACAGAACCAATTGAATTCATGTTCATGTTTATTGCTCCAGTATTATATGTTGTATATGCTATTACAACAGGACTTGCATTCGCGCTAGCTGATTTAATTAACTTACGTGTTCATGCATTTGGATTTATTGAGTTAATTACTCGTACACCAATGATGGTTAATGCAGGTTTAACAAGAGACTTAATCAACTTTGTTATTGTTTCATTAGTGTTCTTCGGTCTTAACTTTACACTATTTAATTTCTTAATTAAAAAATTCAATTTACCAACACCAGGGCGTGCAGGTAACTATATTGATAATGAAGATGAGGCATCAGAAGGAACAGGAAATGTACAAGACGGTTCATTAGCAACAAAAGTTATCGATTTATTAGGTGGAAAAGAAAATATTGCTGACGTAGATGCTTGTATGACACGCTTACGTGTAACAGTAAAAGACTTAGATGTTGTTGCACCAGAAGCACAGTGGAAACAAAATGGTGCTTTAGGGCTTATTGTAAAAGATAAAGGTGTACAAGCGGTATATGGTCCGAAAGCTGACGTATTAAAGTCAGACATTCAAGATATGTTAGGTGCGTAATAATATGAAATTGCTAACTTTAAACTGTCATTCTTGGCAAGAAGAGAATCAAATAGAAAAGATACAATACCTTGCTAAAGTAATTCAAGAAGAAGAGTACGATGTCATCGCATTGCAAGAAGTAAGTCAGTCCATACAAGCTGAAAATGTATGCGGTAACAAGAAAGAAGATAATTTTGGACTTTTACTATTAGAAGAGTTAAAAGCGCTACATGTAAAAGATTACAATATTACTTGGGATTTCTCTCATATTGGTTATGACGTGTATGAAGAAGGATTAGCGATTATAACGAAGCATAATATTATAAAAGAAGATACGTTCTTTATTTCAGAAAACGAGGATACAACGTATTGGAAAACGCGTAAAATTGTAAGTACAACACTTGCTTATAATGGTAAGGATGTAACGTTTTACTCTTGCCATCTCGGTTGGTGGAATGATGAAGAAGAGTCATTCAAAGGTCAAGTCGATCGTTTGATGGAGCGTGTAGATAGCAATAAGCTCGCCTTCTTAATGGGAGATTTTAATAACAATGCTCGATTGAAAGGCGAAGGTTATGAGTATATGATGCAAAAAGGGTTGTATGACACATATGAATTAGCAATAGAGAAGGATGAAGGAACGACTGTCCAAGGCGAGATTGCTGGTTGGGATGAAAATAAACATAGTTTGCGAATCGATCTAATATTGTGTAACCAAAGTAAAAAGGTTCATTCTTCAAAAGTTATTTTTAATGGTACAAAAAGAAATGTAATTTCAGATCATTTCGGTGTAGAGGTTCAATTGGATATATAATAGAAGAAATCCTCACAGAGAATAAAAGCTGTGAGGATTTTTTTTAGGAATACAAGTATTTCCAAGAGAAAATACTTGTATTTTTTATGACATTTCATATATATTTGTTATTATTGAATGTAAAACCGATTTGGTCATTTTGTATTCATACTTTCACTCACTTCGTTATATAATGAAGTAAGTGAAAGTTAATGGGAAAAAATAGTACGTTTTTGGTTAATACACGATGTAGAAAGTGATATAATTGCAAAATGTATGTATCATTTTCTAAAGAAGGAAAAATATATAATTAGGTGATAACTTCTATGAAACAGATTTGGCGTATTTATAAGACAGATTTACGGAATGTAGCCAAACATTGGGCTGCAATTGTTATTGTTTTAGGATTAATGATTTTACCATCGTTATATGCATGGTTTAACATTAAAGCTTCTTGGGATCCGTATGGAAATACAAAAGAGGTTCCCATTGCAGTTTCTAACCAAGATGCAGGTTCTAATTTAAGAGGGAAAGACATTAATATCGGGAAAGAGATTGTAGACTCCCTTAAGAAAAACAAAAATCTTGGCTGGAAATTTGTAGATGAAAAACAAGCAATTTACGGAGTTGAGCGTGGGGATTATTATGCAAGTATTACGATTCCAAAAGACTTCTCTGAAAAAATTGCAACTGTTCTGGATGAAAATCCGAAAAAACCAGAACTGGATTATTATGTGAATGAAAAAGTAAACGCGATTGCACCGAAGATTACAGCAAAAGGTGCATCAGGTATTACAGAAGAAATTAGTAAAAACTTTGTAAAAACAGCAAACGGTGAGATTTTTAAAATTTTCAATGACCTTGGAATCGATTTAGAAACAAACTTACCAAGTATCGAAAAAGTAAAAGATCTTGTATTTAAGTTAGAAGCGCAGTTCCCAGAAATGAATACACTCATGGATAAGGCGTTAGATGATGCGACTCGAGCAGAAGATATTGTGAAAGTGGCGCAAAAAGAGTTGCCGGTTGTAGAGAGTGTTATGAATGATGGGCAAGAAGCGTTAGGGAATTTAGATAAATTCTTTGCGAGAAATGATGAAACATTGCAACGTGCTCCAGGAACTATTAAGAATAATTTAATGGTAATGCAAAAAGGTTTAGATGGTGCCGCGGCAATTACGGATTTCTTAAAGAATCCATCATTGGATTTCAATCTGGCACTTCCAGATCCATCCAAGTTCCCAGACTTACCGAATATAACCATCCCGCAAATACCAACACTTCCAGAGTTACCGCAAGTGAATGGCGAGGGATATAAAAATATTGCTAAAAATATTAATCAAACTGTAAATAATGTTTTTAGTTCAATACGTGTCGGAACAACTTATGCACAAGGCGTTATAAACGGATTGCAAAATGGTAATTTTGATCCAGAAAAAGCAAAGCAAGACCTTAATAAGGTTTCTGAAAATCTTCAAGGTCGTGCAGATAGTGTTTCATATTTAATTGATGTCTTTACTAAATTTAAGGAATTTGCACCAACTGATTCTGGAAAAGACTTCTTCCAAAAACGAATAGATAAATTAACGAATCTTAAATCAGCTATAGAAAATGCAAATGGCGGCGTTAAAGATATCGCTAATATTATTGGTACAGGGCAAGAAGTGAAACAAGATGTCAGAGATGCTGCTAATAAAAAGTTAGATGCAATAAATAACTTGGTAAATCAAGCAGAAGCAGATTATAATGCGACGTTTGTAGCAGATTTTGAAAAAGCAGTAAGCACAGCTGAGCAATTGAAAAATAAGGCTGACAATGTAAAAGAAGATGCTCAGCAGCTTAGAGGCAATTTAAATCAAGATATAAATAAGGCTAATGAGATATTAAACAATGGTAGAGAGAACTATGATCAGGCTGTAGCGGATTATGCAAAACTAAAAACCAGTCTTGAAAAGGCAAAAGAAGATTTAAGTAATAAAGGTGTTAACGGCTTAGATTCTACAAAAGTAGCCTTAAATGAATTAAATGGGCAGTTCAAAGCAAGTTGGAATTTAGTTAATGACATGATTCCAGTTCTGGAAAGTACAAATAAAGTGTTAGCTGATGTGAATAGTGATAAAAACCTTAATGGTACAATTTCTAAGTTAAATAAAGCAAAAGATGGTTTGCAAAAAGGAATGGATTTAACTGATAAAGGAATTGACGCTATTAATAAAGGTCAAAAACCAGCAGCAGATGTTATTGAAAGTATTAATCAAGTGTCTAAAAGTGTTTCGGGCCAAATTGGTGACATTTTAGCTAAATATGACTCAGAAATCACTCCAAATTTCAATGCAGCAATTGCTCGCACAAAAGAGATGTCTAAAAACACATCTCAAATTTTAAAAGAGGCAGACAAAAAGCTTCCAGATGTTAAAAAATTACTAGAAGATTCATCAAAAGGTTTAGTAGATGGTAAAAAGAAATTAGCAGACATTAAAGCTGAAATGCCAGCTACTGAGAAAAAGATTAAAGAATTAGCAGATAAAATTCGTGATTTTGAATCTGAAGAGGATTTAAAAGACATCATACGCTTATTGAAAAATGATGTTGAGAAGCAAAGTGATTACTTTGCGAATCCGGTAAATTTAAAAGAGAATAAATTATTTGCGATGCCGAACTACGGTTCAGCAATGTCACCATTCTATACAGTGCTTGCATTATGGGTAGGCGCATTATTAATGGTTTCATTATTAACAGTAGAAGTACACGAAGAGGGCGCGAATTATAAGAGCCATGAAATTTACTTCGGACGTTTATTAACATTCTTAACGATAGGTCTTTCACAAGCGTTTATCGTATCGATGGGAGATATATTCTTACTCGGTACGTACGTAGTCGATAAGTTCTGGTTTGTGTTATTTAGTTTATTTATTGGTGGAGTCTTCGTTTGTATCGTATACTCACTCGTTTCTATTTTCGGAAACGTTGGGAAATCGATGGCGATCATTTTACTTGTACTGCAAGTAGCAGGATCGGGCGGAACATTCCCAATTCAAATGACACCAGCGTTCTTCCAAGCAATTTATCCGTTCTTACCGTTCACGTATGCAATTAGTGCAATTCGTGAAACAGTTGGCGGAATGCTTTGGGATATCGTAACACGAGATTTACTTGTGTTAAGTGTTTTCGTAGTAGTTATGATTGTTGCTGCGTTATTACTGAAAACACCAATTAACAAATCAAGTGAAAAATTTGTTGAGAATGCAAAAGGAAGTAAAATCATTCATTAAGAAAAGGTTCCTACCGAGAGCGGTAGGAACCTTTTTGTTTAATCGAACTTTAGTTTTTTTAATGCGTCTGCGAACGGGTTGTTTAATGGTTCTTCTTCTTTTTTCTGTTGTTTCATATATTTTTGAACGTCACGTTTATCAGCTTTGTTTCCAGATTCTTTTTTACGTCGCTCTTGGAATGTTGATAATTTCTCGCGATAGCCACATTTACATGCAAAGATTTGACCTGCACCTTCACCACGTAATTCTAGTTTCTTCTTACATTGCGGACAGCGAGCGTTTGTTGTACGGGATACATTTTTACGATGACCACATTCACGATCTTGGCATACGAGCATTTTTCCCTTTTTGCCGTTTACTTCTAGCATTGGTTTACCGCAGTCTGGACAAGACTTCGTTGAAATGTTGTCATGTTTATATTTTTTATCACTCGATTTAATTTCAGAAACAATTTCTTTCGTATAGTTCTTCATTTCAGAAATGAATACTTCTTTTTTCAGCTTACCTTTTGCGATAGCCTCAAGTTTTTGTTCCCATTCACCAGTTAGTGTAGGGGATTTTAACTCTTCTGGTACTAAATCAAGTAATTGACGACCTTTTGATGTAATGTGAATATCTTTACCACGTTTTTCAATTAAGAAAGAGTTGAAAAGTTTGTCGATAATATCTGCACGTGTCGCTACAGTACCTAATCCACCAGTCGATTTTAACGTATCAGCAAGTTGTTTATTTTGCGTATCCATATATTTTGTAGGATTCTCCATTGCTGAAAGTAAAGTTGCTTCATTAAAGCGTGCAGGTGCTTTCGTTTGACCTGATGTTTGCATAATTAACTTTACAGTTAATGTATCGCCCTTTTCGATGTGGGGTAGAAGCTGCTCTTTTACGTCATCAGTTACATCATCGTCTTCAAATCGATTTTCGTATACTTCCTTCCACCCAGCATGTAAAATTGTTTTTCCGCGTGCAATGAACGTTTCACTACCAACTTTAGTATGTAATGTTAGTTGCTCGTATTCGAATGCTGGGAATAAAACAGCTAAGAAACGTTTTACAACTAAATCATAAATTTTACGTTCTTTATCTGTGAATGCTGAGAAGTTAACGTATCCTTCTGTTGGAATAATCGCATGATGATCGCTTACTTTACTATCATCAACAAATGATTTATTAGCCTTGATAGGCTTTTGTAATACTTTATGTGCTAAAGGACGGTACTCTCCAACGCCACATGCTTTTAAACGTTCTGGAAGTGTTTCAACGATATCAGATGAAATGTAGCGTGAATCTGTACGAGGGTACGTTAGCACTTTATGTTGTTCATATAACTTCTGCATAATGTTTAATGTTTCTTTCGCAGAGTAACCGAACTTTTTATTTGCATCACGTTGTAATTCAGTTAAATCGTAAAGACCAGGAGAGAATGACTTCTTCTGTTTTTTATCAATTTCCACAACAGTAGCATGTTGTTTATCTAAACCTTTTACAATACCATCAATTTTTTCTTTATTAAAACTACGGCTATTGCCATTTGCATCTTGCCAAGTAAGTTTGAGTTTCTCCATCGTTTGAGCTTCGATGCCGTAGTAAGTTTGTGCTTTGAAGTTCTTGATTTCATCTTCACGACTAGCAATCATAGCGACAGTAGGCGTTTGTACACGACCGCAATTTAACTGAGCATTAAAGCGAGTCGTTAAAGCGCGAGTTGCATTAAGACCGATATACCAGTCAGCTTCTGAACGTGCAACTGCTGAAGCGTATAAATTGTCATAGGCTTTACCTGGTTTTAAATTTGCAAAACCATCTTTAATTGCTTTATCGGTTACAGAAGAAATCCATAAACGTTTGATTGGTTTGTTTAGCTTAACTTTATCGATGATCCAGCGTGCGACTAATTCCCCTTCACGTCCAGCGTCTGTTGCTACAATAATTTCATTTACATCTTTTCTAAGTAGCTGACTCTTTACAGCATTAAACTGTTTACCAGTTTGTTTAATAACCGTTAATTTCAAACGCTCTGGTAGCATCGGTAAATCTTCTAAATTCCACTGTTTATATTTCACATCATAGCTTTCTGGATCTGCTAATGTAACGAGATGACCTAAAGCCCAAGTTACAATATATTTACTACCCTCAAGATAGCCGTTTCCTTTTTTATCACACTTCAGTACACGAGCAATATCTCGTGCAACGGAAGGCTTTTCAGCGATTACAACGCTTTTTGACATATTAAAAACATCCTTTCAAATTTCCATAAGTTAAATATAGCATACATCTTCTTGAGATTCAGTTTCGCTTCATATTTGAGCTGTTTTTAGTGGAATGAACAAAATCCTCACTGATTAAAGTTTCACTTTATATAGAAAAGTAAAGAACTTGTTATTTTACTAGAATAAGAGTAGACTTTGAAGTAGATGAATAAGAAACACATGGGAGTTTGTGGATACAAACTGAGAGTATGGCTACTAGTCCGTCATTGACCATTTGAACCTGTTGGATAATGCCAGCGTAGGGAGAGTGTAAAAGCACATGTTCAGGCACTTTGCGTACGCGCGAAGTGCCTTTTTGTGTATCTCCCATCATTATAGTTAGGAGATGAAAAGGATGAATATGAAAGAAATTAGTAAAGTAGTGGATTTGGTGAGAGAATCTAATCCGCTCGTTCATAATATTACAAATGTTGTTGTAACAAATTTTACTGCTAACGGTTTGTTGGCACTTGGGGCATCGCCTGTAATGGCGTATGCAAAAGAAGAAGTAGCAGAAATGGCTAGCATTGCTGGAGCGTTAGTATTAAATATGGGAACACTTCGTCCTGAGGAAGTAGAAGCGATGTTACTTGCTGGTAAATCAGCAAATGTGAACAATGTGCCAGTACTATTTGATCCAGTTGGTGCAGGAGCAACTTCGTATCGAACAGAAGTTGCGAGACATATTCCAGCCGAAATAGATTTAGCAATTATCCGCGGCAATGCGGCTGAAATAGCAAACGTTATTAATGAGAAATGGGAAATTAAAGGGGTAGACGCTGGTACTGGAAATGGCAATGTTGTAAGTATTGCAAGGCAGGCAGCAGATGAACTAAATACAGTTGCTGTCATTACTGGAAAAGAAGATGTTGTTACAGATGGAGAGCGAACTGTTCTTATTCGAAATGGTCATCCTATTTTAACAAAGGTTACGGGAACAGGGTGTTTACTAACTTCGGTAATAGGAGCATTTGTAGCAGTAGAAAAAGATTATGTAAAAGCAGTAGTAGCCGCATTAACGTTTTATGGTGTAGCTGCGGAACTGGCAGCTGTTAAAACAGTAGAAAAAGGGCCAGGTAGTTTCCAAATTGAATTTTTAAATCAATTAGCGAATACAACTTCAGCTGATATTGAGAAGTATGGGAAGATTGAGGAGTTAGAGTAAGGGGGATGAAACATACGATGCGCATTGAAACAAAGAAAATGTCTAAGTTATTGCAAGTGTATTTTATTATGGGAAGTAATAACTGCACGAAGGATCCTTTAGCTGTATTGAAAGAAGCGTTAGATGGTGGAGTGACACTTTTTCAGTTTCGCGAGAAGGGGGAAGGTTCTTTAATCGGAGGAGATAGAGTGCGCTTTGCAAAAGAATTGCAGACGCTTTGTAAGGAATATAGTGTTCCTTTCATTGTAAATGATGATGTAGAATTAGCCATTGAATTAGATGCAGATGGTGTTCATGTAGGACAAGATGATGAAGGGATTACATCTGTTCGTGAAAAAATGGGAGATAAAATTATCGGCGTATCTGCTCATACAATTGAAGAAGCACGCTTTGCAATCGAAAATGGAGCAGATTATTTAGGCGTTGGACCTATTTTTCCAACGAGTACGAAAAAAGATACGAAAGCGGTTCAAGGAACGAAAGGATTAGCTTATTTTAGAGAACAAGGAATTACAGTGCCAATCGTTGGTATTGGTGGGATTACAATTGAAAATACAGCGGCAGTTATAGAAGCGGGTGCGGACGGTGTTTCAGTTATTTCAGCAATTAGTTTAGCTGAATCTGCGTATGAAAGTACGAGAAAATTAGCTGAAGAAGTAAAGAGAAGTTTGTAGAAAAGGACATGTAGTATTTTAAGTGCTACATCGAGAAGTAGACTGCCCAAAAAATTTAAACAAACATTTGATTAAAAAAGCACAAACCTTTTTAAATAAGGGTTTGTGCTTTTTCTTTAAAACATAATAGAAATTAAAAGCATTCCAATGCCGATAGAAGTAAATGTTGCAATTAAGCCTGGAATCATAAAGCTATGATTTAATACGTATTTACCGATACCTGTTGTACCAGTACGGTCAAAGTTAATGGCAGCAACGATTGTTCCATAGTTCGGAATGAAGAAATATCCATTTACTGCAGGGAACATCGCAATCAGTAGCGCTGGTGGAATACCAAGGGATAGTCCAAGTGGCATTAAGGCACGTACTGTTGCTGCTTGGCTGTACAGTAAAATAGATAGAATGAATAGTGCGATGGCAAATAGCCAAGGTGCACTTGTTACTAAATGCTGAATAGATCCTTGAATCATATTTAAGTTTCCATTAAAGAAAGTATCTCCCATCCAAGCGATACCGAAAATAGCAACAACTGCTGTTGCTCCTGCTTTAAAGACGTTACCAGACACAATGCTTTCTACATTTGGTTTACAGAAAATAATAATAAGAGCCGCGATAGTTAACATAACCATCTCAATTGTGTTCGGCATGGAAAGACGAGCTAACTTTCCATCAACTATCCATCCTGGGCGAAGTGTTTCAAATGAACCAAGAAGTACAACAAGGAAGGTTCCTACTAGGAAAAGGATAACTGATAATTTAGCGCCCTTTATACCTACAAATTCTTTTTTCTCTTCAAGCTTAGGAATCATTCCTTCTTTTAATCGTTTCAAGTATTCAGGGTCTTCATTTAATTCTTTTCCCATCTTACTAGCAACGAATGCTGCTAACATACAAGCAATGAAAGTAGAAGGAATACTCACTTTTAAAATATCTAATAAAGTGATTTTATAGTCAGCTAACATTGCTAAAAGAGCAACTGTGGCAGCTGAAATTGGACTAGCTGTAATTGCTTGCTGAGAAGCGATTACGGCAATCGACATTGGGCGTTCCGGTCTAATCCCTGATTCACGAGAGACTTCTGCAATAACAGGAAGTACAGAATAGGCAACGTGACCAGTACCTGCACATAGTGTGAATAAATAAGTAACAATTGGAGCAAAAAAAGTAATACGCTTTGGATTTTTTCGCAATGCTTTTTCAGCTAGATGAACAAGATAGTCCATTCCTCCAGCAGCTTGCAAAGCACCAGCGGCTGTAATTACTGCCAAAATCATAAGCATTACATCGATAGGAGGCGCGGTTGGTTGTAAGTGGAAGACAAAAACGAGTATTGCCATACCAACTCCACCCATTACTCCTAAACCAACTCCGCCTAGGCGTGCACCAATAAAAATACAGAGTAACAAGGTAAGAAATTGTAGCCAAAACATGATAAACTACCTCCGAAATTCATTAGTTAAGATATATTCGAATAGTTTAATTTGAATGAAAATTAAATAAATACCCGAAGAAATCCTTGTTATTTATACATTTTTTATTATATAACACAAAAAAAGTAACATTCACGTACTTTTTGAAATTATTTCGAAAAAGCAATTCGTTAAAAATTTGTATTTATATCTCTAAATAAGTAGACATTTTGATTTATATGTTGTAACCTTTGATAGAGAATATATGATTCTCATAGAACTCCCATATCGTTCAACTCGTTCAGCGAGAAAGGCAAACTGATGGAAACATGAGGACGCAAAACTACAGGAGCTAAGGTCGAAAGGCTATGCTAGCCAGTTACCGGACGGATAGGGTTGGTCTTGGCCAATGCTTTTACATTGGCTTTTTTTTATTCTCGAACATATTGAGAAACATCTTTAAACAAAATATTCATATATTTTGTTTTTTTGTTTAGAATCATTAAGGAAGGTGGATATTAATGAAAAAATATTGGCATAAGTTATCGTTCCTTCAAAAGAACGTCTTATTAACCGTATTAGTTATTTTGACACTTGTTGGAAGTATGGGTGCGTTAAGTTTCAACATGTTTCAAAATAGTATGATGTCTTTATTTGAAAGACAGTCTATTGAAACAGGAGAAATAGTGTTGAAAAAATTGGATGTAGAATTAGTTAGAGACATGGCGAAAGATCCTACAGCCGAAAAAGTGAAAAAAGAAAAGTTAACAGAGAAATTAGATGAAGTGTCAAAAGAATTGAAAAGTGTTGGACAAACGTATGTTACAGGAGCAAAGCCGAATGAAAAGCGGGAATTACAACTCGTTGGTTTGACTACAGAGTTAACAAATGCATTCCCTATAAAGCCGGGAGATTATTATGAACAACCCGCTCATTGGATGAAGGCGTACGATAAGGTCATTGATACGAAAAAGGCCCAAATGACAGAAGTATATGAAGATGAAATAGGTTCGTGGGTGACAATATTAGAACCAATTACAGATGGAGAAAACAATATTGTTGCAATTATTGCGGCTGACTTAGATGCTTCCATTGTTCCTATTACAAAAGAGAAGTTTATGATACAGGGCTTACTCTTTATCATTATTTCATTAGCAATTGCGACTATTACTCAATTCTTTATCGTGCGTCACTCGCTAGCTCCATTAAAAGATTTACGAGAAGGATTACGTAAAATTGGTGAAGGTGATTTAAGTATTAAATTAAAAGAAAGACCAGATGATATTGGAATTATTAATGTTTATTTCAATAACACGATTGAAAAATTTAAAGGGATTATAGATAAAGTAAGGCAAACTGCTGAGCAAGTTTCTTCTTCTTCACAAGAATTGTCGGCGAGTACAGAGGAAAACAGTATGGCAGTTCAAGAGATTGCAAGTTCTATTGAAGGTTTAAGAGTAGGGGCACAGTCTCAAAAAACTTCAGTACAACAATGTTTAGGAATTGTACATGGAATGGAAGATAAGGTAGAAGAGATAACTGGGGCTGCAAAACAAGTTGCGGTTGCTTCTGAAGGTATGGAGCAACATTCAATTGAAGGTAATGAAGTGATTGGACAAATTATTAATCAAATGAGTTTAATCCAAAATGCAGTACAGGATTTATCTTCCATCATTTATTCGTTAGAAACAAGGTCAAAAGAAATTAGTGATATCGTAACTGTAATTACAGGTATTTCAAATCAAACAAATTTATTAGCTTTAAATGCTTCTATTGAGGCTTCACGTGCTGGAGCAGCTGGAAGAGGGTTTGCAGTTGTTGCTGATGAAGTACGAAAATTAGCAGAACAAACTGAAGCGTCTGCAAAAGATATAGCGAAATTAATTGGTGAAACACAAGCTGAGACAGAAGATGCTGTAGTTTCAATGCAAAAAGGTTCAAAAGAAGTAGAAACTGGAATTTCACTTGTTCAAAGTAGTGGAGATTTCTTTGAAAAAATTTCAAAATCAGCGCAATCTGTTACAGATCAAGTAAAAGCTGTCTCTGGTAATTCGAGTGACATTTTACAAAATAGCCAGAATATTGTTCAAGTCGTAAATGAATTATCACATATTGCAAATACTTATGCCAACAGCAGTAGTAATGTTGAAGAAAGCATGAAAGAGCAAGAAATATCAGTACAAGATATTGCAGAATTAGCGACTTCTTTAAGTTGGCTTTCTCAGGAATTACAAGAGCTAATTGGTGAGTTTAAAAGTGAATAAGAAGAAAGATCAATTCTAATCGAAGGGGGATCCCCCTTTGATTATGAATTGAACTAATTTGCCCGTTAATAAGGGATGAAAAAGGTGTGAATTTTCACACCTTTATTATATTTGAGAGAGGAATTTACATAAATATGAAATTAGCAATTTCTTATAATGAGATGGTAAAAGAATTTTTAGGAAAAGTAGAAGGAAGTATTAAAATACCTAAAGATGTTCAAGGAACAGAATTTGGGGTAAAAAGAAAAACTGAACTATTTCCAAATTTGACTCACATTGTAGATTTAATAGGAGCGACTGCAACGTGGTTATATCATATTTCTAAAGAAAAACATATTGTCGTGCTTTATCATGTAAGAGGAAGTTTATTTCCGATTACTATTGAAATTTCTAATTTTCTCTCCTATGAAAGTTTGAATTTACAGATTGAAGAGCAACTGGAACAAATTAAAGAAATGAATGAGGAAGAAATAGAAGAGTTTCAAAACGGTAATACATTATATGAAATGTCACCTATTATTATTGGTGAAACATATTATGAGCTACAAGACACGAATACATTACAATTTGTATTCAGTAAAAATATGCAAAGCGTAGAAATAATATTTAATAGTGTTAATTGGAAAGAGACAACGATTACTCGTTATGCACAACAAATAAAAGGTGTTTTAATCAATACATTACAAAATAATAATAATTATATAAATGATTTTAATGTTATTACAGAGGCCGAGATGGCACTTTATAGTCAAGTGAATGATACGACAGCAGTATATCCTGAGAAAAGTATCGTCGATATGTTCTATAATACTGTTACTCAATTTCCAAATCGTATAGCTTTATCTTCAAGGGAAGGTACTTTAACTTATGAGGAGCTAAATAAAAAAAGTAATCAAATAGCTCATATGTTAATTAAAAACGGCGTCCAATTAGGAGACTATGTTGGAATATTTATGAAACGTAGCATAGACACAGTAGTAAGTATGGTAGCTATATTAAAAGCTGGTGCAGCGTATGTTCCGATTGATCCAGATTATCCGGAAAGTAGAATACAGTACATTATTCAAGATAGCCAAGCGAAAGTTATATTGATGAAAGAGACGCCTATAACATGTGATGGGGTTCAAACAGTTTCAATGTATGATAGTGAAACTTGTGAAGATATAGATGTAAAGTTGTCTATTCATTGTGATGATGTAGCTTATATGATTTATACATCTGGTTCAACAGGGAATCCAAAGGGAACGATGTTAGCACATAGAGGCGTTGTTAATCTGTACATTTGGATGCAAAAGCAATATGAATTGACAGAAGAGGATGTATTTGCCCAATTTCCTTCCTTTAGTTTCGATGCTTCTGTATGGGAGTCATTTGCTTCTTTATTCTGTGGAGGAAACTTGTATGTATTATTAGAGGAAGAGCGATTGTCTGTAGAAGCATTTGCACATGCAATCTATAAAGTGAAAGCAACTTCGATCTTGGCATTAGCAACAATTTTTGTTCGACAAGTAGCAACTTATTTAGCAGAAGAAGATATATATAAGCTAGCTTCCCTAAAAAGAATTGCGATTGGCGGTGAAATGTTGCCTGTAGAGGTTATTAAATTGTGGAGAGAAAGAATAGGTACAAATGTTGAAATTCATAATGTATACGGACCGACAGAATGTACAGTAGTGACGACAACTTATAAAATACCTAGTCAGTTAAATGAGGATGTTGCGAGTATTCCCATTGGTAAACCATGTTCTAATTATCAAGTTATGATTTTGGATGAGAATATGAATCTTTGTCCAATTGGTGTACCTGGTGAATTATATATAGATTCAGTAGGATTAGCAAAAGGGTATTTTAATAAACCTAATAAAACAATTGAAGCTTTTATTCCGAACCCTTTTAATCCTATAGTTAATATATATAAAACAGGTGATATTGTTAAGTTGCTAGAGGATGGAAATATAGAGTTTTTACATCGGAAAGATGATCAAGTAAAAATTAGAGGACATCGTATTGAACTAGGAGAAATCCAAAGTAAAATTTCTCAAAATCATAATATAAAAGAAAATGCTGTTTTTGCTAAGAAGAGTAAGGAAGGTAGCCAATATTTAATCGCGTTCTATACAACTTTAAATAAAAAAGAAATACCAGAATTAGTTTATCAGTTACAAGAGCAATTACCAGATTATATGGTGCCATCTAAACTAATTTATATTAATGAATTACCACTTACACCTAATAAAAAGATTGATGTTAAGAAGTTAGCTCAGTTAGAAGAAAAGTATGAACCGGTTCGTCTACAAGAATATGTTGCACCTTCTAATAAAGCAGAAAAACAAATAGCGCGCGCTTGGGCGGAAGTATTAGGAATTTCAAAAGTTGGAGTGCATGATGATTTCTTTACAATTGGTGGACATTCATTGAAAGTATTACGAGTCTTAACATTGTTAAAAGAAGATTTCTCACATTTAACAATTCAAGATTTCTTTAAAGAAAGAACGATATATGGATTAGCTCGAATTGAGCGAGAAGTAAAAGTAGAGAAAGAAGAAGTATTTCGTGAATATAAAGTGATTCACGAACCGGATACTATTACGTATGCAAACGTTTTGGAAGAAACCCAGATTTCAAATGTCTTTTTAACAGGAGCTACTGGTTATTTAGGATCACACATATTATATGAATTGCTGAGAGATACATCTGCTACTATTTATTGTTTAGTAAGACCAACCAAAGATGTGCAGCAAAGAATTATAGATACATTAACAGCTTACTTTAATGATATATGTGAAGAATGGTTACAGCGTATACAGGCCGTAGCTGGTGATCTGGGAGAAGAGTATCTTGGGATGAGCGAAGAAGAATTTATGTTCATCAGTTCTAAGATGGATACGATAATTCATTGCGGTGCAGATGTAAGACATTTTGGAGATGTAAAACAATTTGAAAATATAAATGTCCAAGGAACTAGCCGTATGCTAGCATTAGTGGAAAAAGATGCTACATTCCATTTTATTTCTACGATTGGTATCCCGTTAGAATTAGCAGTAGATCAATGGGATACATACATGAAAACTGGTGATTTTAATTACAGTGTAGACTTAGAGAATGTATATTCAAATAGTAAACTACAAGCGGAAAACATTGTTCGTGAAGCAATGAAAAATGGTTTGCGTGGAAATATTTATCGTGCAGGTAATTTAGCATGTCATTCAGAAACAGGTTCGTTCCAACAAAATATTGAAGGAAACGCATTTTATCGTCTTATTAAAACAATGCTATTAATTGGAAAAGCACCAAATGTGAAGTGGAAAGTTGATTTCACACCAATTGATTTTGCTAGTAAATCAATTGTAACGTATGTACAAGATTCACAAATAGATGGAGAAACATTGCACATCTGTCATCCACATCAAATTGAGTTTGAACAATTTATACAGCTAATTGGAGAGTGTGGATACAATCTTGAACTGGTTACACTTTCAGAATATGAAAATGCCGGACTTGAATTAGCAAAGGGAAATGAAGTAATAGCAGAGTTAATTGCTTCTCAAGTTGCAGGAGATGGAGCGCAGCAATCTGAAATTGTAATGGGTACGCGTAGAACGAATGAATGGATTAAGAAAAAAGAATTGAAAGTACCAGCAATTAATAAAGAATTTATACAGCAGTTATTAGCTCATGGTGAAAAAGTTGGTTATTTTCCAAAAATAATGAAATGATTATGCATGCTTTTGTTTGTTCAATAAAATAAATCATGCTACAATGAAAACGAATTAAGGACCGGGGAGCCAATTGGCTGAGAGGATGTAAGTAAACATCGACCCTCAACCTGATCTGGATAATGCCAGCGTAGGGAGTTACTTAAAGTGATGTAGCATATGTTATTCTATAATAACTTGCATACAAGGCTTTCCTACGCAGTAGGAAAGCCTTTTCTTATTTTTGAAATTTAATTTTATAAGGGGGATTTTATTATGTCACAACAAGTTACAATGTCATTTTCAGTAGTACCACAAGCGAAAACGAAAGATGTATATTCTGTTGTCGATAAAGCAATTGAAGTTGTGCAACAATCGGGAGTTCGTTATGAAGTAGGGGCAATGGAAACAACTTTGGAAGGAGAATTAGATGTACTTCTTGATGTCGTTAAACGTGCACAACAAGCTTGCGTCGATGCTGGAGCAGAAGAAGTGATTACTTCTATTAAAATCCATTATCGTCCAAGCACTGGTGTAACGATAGATGAAAAGGTTTGGAAGTACCGTGATGAATATGCAAAACCAGAAGCAATCTAAACTTATTACAACTATTTGGCTTATCCTTCTCATTGCGATATGGGAAGGATCTGTTTCATTATTTAAAATCGAACCGTGGATTTTACCAAAGCCTTCTGCCATTGTTCAAGAATTAATTGGGATGAAAGATTTACTATTACCAAATACGATGCAAACACTGCAGGAAGTTATAATTGGACTATTCTTTGCAATTTTATTGGGGACGAGCATCGCAATTATTATGGACGTTATACCGTTATTTCGTATTTTAATAAATCCATTGCTCGTTATTTCGCAAACAATTCCAATTGTTGTACTTGCACCACTATTTATTATTTGGTTTGGATATGGGATGTTGCCGAAAGTAATGGTCGTAATACTCGTTTGTTTCTTCCCAATTGCGCTTAGTATTTTAGAAGGTTTTCAAACAGTAGATAAAAACATGTTGAAGCTGTTACAAACAATGAAGGCGACGAAATGGCAAGTTTACCAGAAAGTAAAATTTCCAGCAGTGCTTCCATACTTTTTCTCAGGCTTAAAAATTGCAGTTACATATAGCGTAATGGGGGCAATTATCGGAGAATGGCTCGGTGCAAGTGAAGGATTAGGCGTTATGCTTACGAGGGCTACAAAATCATTTTTGACTGCTCGAGTATTTGGTGTTGCAGCAATCATCGTTATGGTGACATTGTGCCTGTATTTTATCGTAGAGTTTATGGCAAGAATAACAGCACCATGGATATATAGAAAGGACGGCAGAAAATGAAAAAAGGTTTGAAAGTTATGTTAGCTGCCTTATTAGCGGTAGGTGTGGCTGGATGTAATCCGGCGAAGAAAGAAGAAAGTGCAAGTAAAGATCAAAAAGTAAAAGTAGTATTAGATTGGTTTCCAAATACGAATCATACTGGCTTATATGTAGCACAAACGAAAGATTATTACAAAAAGCAAGGATTAGATGTAGAAATTATTCAACCGGGTGACAATGTAACAGCAGAGCAAATGATAGCATCAGGAAAAGCAGACTTCGCAATAAGCGCACAAGAAAATGTAACATTAGCTCGTGTGGAAGGAATTCCTGTTGTATCTGTAGGAGCGATTATTCAGCATAACACTTCAGCGTTTGCATCGCTTAAGAAAGATAATATGACGTCACCGAAAGATTTTGAAGGTAAACGTTATGGCGGCTGGGGAGGACCAGCGGAAGAAGCGACATTAAAGACGATTATGGATAAGCATCAAGCTGATTTTAATAAAGTTGAAAAAATCATCTTAGGACAAACAGATTTCTTTAAATCAATCGGTCGTGATGCAGATTTCGAATGGATTTATTACGGTTGGGATGGTATTGAAGCGAAGCGCCAAGGAAAAGAGTTAAATACGATTATGGTGAAGGACTTAGATCCAGCGCTTGATTTCTATAGTCCTGTTATTATTACGAGTGAAAAACATACGAAGCAAGATAAAGACTTTGTGAAAAAGTTTATGAGTGCAACAACAGAAGGTTATAATTTTGCAATTAAGGAACCGAAAGAAGCTGCTGATATTCTAATTAAAGCTGTTCCAGATGTAAATAAAGATTTAGTTCAAGAAAGCCAGAAATGGTTAAGTACGAAGTATCAAGATGATGCGAAAGCATGGGGAGTACAGAAGGAAGAAATTTGGACGAATTACATGAATTTCTTATATGACAACAAAGTTATTAAAAAGAAAATCGATGTAAAAGATGCTTTTACAAATGAATTCCTTCCAAGTGAAAAATGAGCGGATTACAAATAAAAAATATAGTGAAATCTTTCGACGGAAAGAATGTATTAGAGAATATTAGTGCCTCTATACAAGAGGGAGAGTTTGTTTCCTTTGTAGGACCGAGTGGTTGCGGGAAAAGCACATTATTAAACATGATTGCAAATGTTGAAAAACCAACAAGCGGGAACGTAATGTATAAAGATAAGCAAGTACAAGAGCAAGATGTTGTTAGTTATATGCCACAACAAGATTTATTACTACCGTGGCGATCAGCTTTGCAAAATATCGTTCTTCCGTTAGAAATTGAAGGAAAGCCGAAAAAACAAAGGCTGACAGAAGGAATGGAAGCATTAAAGCAGTTCGAACTAGATGAATATGCAGACCATTATCCAGATGAATTGTCTGGTGGTATGCGTCAAAGAATTAGTTTTCTGCGCACATATTTATGTGAAAAGCCAATTATGCTGCTTGATGAGCCTTTTGGAAAGTTAGATGCATTTACAAAAATGGAAGTACATAGCTGGCTTTTAAACTCTTGGCATCAAGAGAAGCAAACAATCGTTATGGTTACACATGACTTAGATGAGGCAATCTTGCTTTCAGATCGCGTATTTATTTTATCTCAAAGACCAGCGTCAATTGTTGGCGAGGTACAAGTGAAATTACCTAGACCGAGAACGATGGATATGTTAACATCACTCGAATTAAAAAAGGATAAAGAAGAGATTTTAAGTGTGTTAGCTCCTTATATGAAAAAATAGAAAAAGCCTTTTAACAGTTGTTAGTATAATTACTGTTAAGAGGCTTTTTTTAGAATATGAAAAGATGGAGAAGGAACAAAAGGGAAAATAGAGAATAGAATATAACAGAGTAGTTTATACTCTTAATATAACAAATGTTAAAGGAGTGAAAGGATAAAATGACTTTATCAACTGTTCTTCAAATGGTTTTAGCTTGATATGGGAGAAGTCTGCCCATTTTTTAAGATTAAGCTAAATTGAAGACAGCAGGTAAAGAACCTTAATCCTTTTTTACGATAATATGTAATGGGTAAGGTGTATTCACCTTACCCATTTTTATATGCATAATTAAATAAGGATTCATACTGTTGGTCTCTCTATTTAGCTTATGGACGATAAGTAAAGGAGAGAAAAAAATGAGTATATTAACAGTAGAAAATTTAAGTCATTCGTATGGTGAGAAAACCATCTTATATAATGCATGCTTTCGATTATTAAAGGGGGAGCATGTTGGGTTAGTAGGGAAAAATGGGATTGGAAAATCAACACTGCTAAGAATTTTAACAGGAGAACTTATACATGATGATGGGAACATTGAATGGTTTCCACATGTAAAGGTTGGATTTTTGCAGCAGCATATAGATTTACAAGAAGGAATAACAATTGCAGGATACTTGCAAAGTGCATTTTCTAACTTGTATGCGATTGAATATGAAATGTTAAAAATTGCAGAAGAGATGGCTGAAGCAGTAGAAGTAGAAAAATTGTTAGTAAGGTATGGAGAGTTACAAACTATATTGGAAAACTCTAATTTCTATCAAATTCATACAGAAATTGAAGAAGTGGCAATTGGTTTAGGGCTGTTTGAAATAGGATTGGAAAAGGATTTTTCAAAGTTAAGTGGAGGACAGCGGACAAAGTTATTACTAGGAAAGCTTCTTCTAGAAAAAGCTGATGTTTTATTGCTAGATGAACCAACGAACTATTTAGATACAGCACATATAGAATGGTTGCAATCGTACTTGAAACTGTACGAAAAAGCTTATATTATCATTTCGCATGATGAAGTATTTTTGAACAATATTACGAATGTCATTTACCATCTAGAAGAACGAAAAGTTAAGCGATATGTAGGGGATTATGAAAAGTTTTTACAAAGTTACCAAGTACAAAGGAAACAATTACAATCGGCGTATGTGAAACAACAAAAAGAAATTGCTCAGTTAGAAACATTTATTCAAAAAAATAAGATTCGAAAAGCAAAACAGGCAAAAAGTCGAGAGAAAGTATTGGAGAAAATGCAAAGGGTTGAAAAGGTTAATAATATACCTCGGTCCCGTTTTGCTTTTACTGTTTATAATGAACCAGTAAGTCGTATATTACAGGCTGAGAAACTAAGAGTGGGTTATAGTGAGCCGTTATTTCCAGGCTTGAATTTACAAGTGAAAAAAGGAGAAAAGATAGCTGTTGTTGGTCATAACGGTATTGGAAAAACGACAATGTTAAAGACGTTATTAGGTCAAATAAAGCCGCTAAGCGGTTCAATTTTTGTTGGGGAACGAGTAAATCCTGCTTATTTTGCACAGGAAGAGTTTGCTTCAGAAATAACACCATTAGAGAAAGTTTGGGCAGAGCGACCAGATATGACAAAGAAAGAAGTGCGCCAAGCATTAGCGAAGTGTGGATTGAAAGAAGAACATGTATTAAAACCTATTCATTTATTAAGCGGTGGAGAGCAAACGAAAGTGCGTTTATGTGAACTCATCGCAACGAAAAGCAATGTTTTAATTTTAGACGAACCGACTAATCATTTGGATGTAGAAACTAAGATGGCTTTAAAAGAAGCGTTACAACAATATAAAGGAACGGTTTTAATTGTCTCACATGAACCTTCTTTCTATGAATCGTGGATAACAAAAGTATGGAATATAGAAGAGTGGAATGCTGAACAATATGAATAAAGAAAAGACATTAGCTTTTATGAGCTAATGTCTTTTCTTTGTGATTAACATGATTTTCGAGAACTCTTACATGAGAATTGTATGAAGAAGCACTCTTATGGTGCGCTTATAAGCGTGCTTTTTCTTTTGTTATATTTATAATAATACGAAAGCCTTTCCCTAACAGGTGACTATCTTTCTTTATATATATAGATAGTTCAAAGTGGAATGAAAATAATTCCTATATGTAAAGAATAATGTGGATATTATAGGAAGACAATAGAAATTAAAGGAAATTCATGTAAAATTCAAATTAACTTCATATCAACTTCATATTAGAAATTAATTATAATAGGTTATTGTGATGCTTTTTATTTTTCATAAAATTAAAAGTTTGAATTTAGGAGGTATTGCTCAAACCTAAATTCAAACTTTAGTGAAATAATTAATGGATATTACGTCTAGTTTTCGCTAATGACGGCATTTAAAAGTTCGGCAGGATTACCTGTTCCTGCACCACCAATTGTAATAGATCCGCCAGGAGGAATTTCGCCATTCCATCCTGCGTTCGTAATTACATAATGATTATTTGTTTTACTATTAATTTTAGAATCCCAAACTTGTGTTAAATTGCCGCTATAATCAAATTCTAATTTCCAATTTTTAATAGGGGTCGTTCCATTATTTTTGATTATAATCGAGAAGTTATAACCGCTGCCCCAATTCGAAGTGACTGAAAATGTAGCAGTGCCATTTCCATCAGGAGGTGTCGTATTAGCTTCATCTGTTTTGACAGTAAGAGCGGTAGGTTGTGATTTATTTCCAGTAGCATCTTTGGCAATTACTGAAAATGTGTATTCCGTATTAGGTTTTAAGTTTTTAATTGTAATGCTATTTGTTGTTGCACTCCATTTTTCTTCTCCGGCAGTAATTTCGTATTCAGTAACGCCTACGTTATCAGTGGATGCAGTCCAACTTAATTGAACTGAGCTTGAATTTTTATTCGTAACTACAATATTTTTAACATTTGTTGGTGGCTCAGTATCTTTTTGACTAATAGGTCCACCAAGTAATTCTTTTACTAGCGTATCAAGTAATTTTGGACCACTACAACTATATTTTGGACTTGTACGGCAATCCCCGCTTAGTTCCCAAAACATTGCTCCACTTAAACCCTTCGTCTTTATATAGTCTGTTTTATATTCCATAGATTCATTGTCATCGTAGCTAATAAATGTGCCTGTAGTCGCATTATATAAGTAAGGTACTTTAGCTGTGTCATTCCAGTAGCGTACAAAACCATTTTTATTAACGTAATTGGCTGCTAAATCACCGTAATCATACACACCTGTGTCACCGGTAGAATAATCATCCCAAGTACCTTTAGAAGCAAGTTTCCCATCACTACCTGGTTTGCAAGGTTGATATTGTCCGTTATTTTCTTTTCCACAACTTTTCCAGCCACGTCCGTAAAAAGGTACGCCTAATACTAGTTTATCCACTGGAACACCTTCATTGGTATAAACGTCTATAGCACCATCTACGTAAAAATTCGTATTTGCTGCTGGGTCATTTGGATCCTTGTATAGAGCTGCATTATGATTAGAAGTAGCTTCCCATCCACCGTGGAAATCATATGTCATAATATTAATCCAATCGAGTATTTGAGAAATTTTCTTTAGCTCTGTATGATCAGCGTAGCGTTGACTTGCACCTGACGCGATTGTTAGTAAATATTGTTTGCCATCTTCAGCACCTGCTTTATTCAAAGCATTTCGGACGTCTTGAAGAAGAAGAGTGAAATTTTGTTTATCTTCAGGACGATAACTACCACCAGGAATTGTTTCAACGCCCGGATATTCCCAGTCTAAATCTACGCCATCAAATCCATATGCGCGAAGAAAAGCTACTGTAGATTCGGCAAATACTTTTCTTGTCTTTTCATCAGCGGCCATATCAGAAAAGCGGTTAGACCAAGTCCAGCCACCAACGGAAATTATTGTTTTTAAATGAGGATATTTAGCTTTTAATCGTTTTAGTTCTCCGAAATTTCCGCAACGGGCATATTTATCGCAATCTTCCCAAGTTGTACCTGAGCCAGGATACGATTTGGTAACATCAGCCCATGGTTCACCGAGTACGAGAGTACCATTAGGAACCTCTTTATTTTGCAATGGTACACCAGATTCTTTACAGTTCCACGTTTGTTTATTTGGATTATCCGGATGGGTAGAAGGATTTCCATGTTTTCCATTCCAACAAATATCCGCGAAAGCATAGTTAAGGTGAGTAAGTTTTGATGCATCAATGTCAGCAACTTGATAATTACGTCCGTAAACGCCCCACGAAGGAAAGTACCCAACAATTTTTTGACTTTGCTTTGGTGAATCTGCTAATGCGAGATTTGGAGTAATAAAATTTGTGAGAAAAAGAGGTAAGAAAAGTAGTAGAGATAGTAATAGCAGTGTGAATTTTTGAGACCTCATAGCCATTTCTCCTTTCAAAATAAAAGATATATTTAAAGGCATACGCCAATAAATCAAAATGAATCTAGACGTATGAAACGTCTAGATAAAATGATCAGACATCACGAAGTCTATACAAGGGAGCTGGGGGTGATTAAATCGTAACAAATGTAAGATTTAGTGTAAACGCTTTATTAAGTTGAAAAAGACTTTCTCAATACAAAAAGGCTTGAATACAAACTATATATGAAAACGAAAGGTCGGTATGGGAGGAAATAGCTCATTATAAATAAATTTGAGAAAAAATTGTATGGAGCCAATTATTAAAGACGTAGAAAGATAAGGAAATATCATGTAAAATAATAGTAAAAATATGTAAAGGAGGGAATAGTGTGGATGTGTTTTTGAACATTGCTGAAGAAAAAATTCGCCAAGCAATACGGAATGGTGATCTTGATTATCTTCCGGGAAAAGGAAAACCACTACAATTAGAAGATTTTTCAATGGTACCTCCAGAACTTAGAATGAGTTATAAAATTTTAAAAAATGCGGGAATGATTCCACCAGAGATGGAACTACAAAAAGATATATTAAAAATAGAGGATCTAATTGCCTGCTGTTATGATGAAGAAGAGAGAAAGAAATTACGAGAAGAGTTAACAATAAAAACGTTACGTTTTCAGCAGGTAATGGAAAAGAGAAAGATTAAAGATAGTTCAGCTTTTCGTATGTATCAAGACAAAGTATTTCGTAAATTACGCTAAGAGGGATAAGATGACTACATTTAAAACGATAGAAGAAATAGCGACCTATATCGAAGAACAACAATTGGTACTTCTGTTTATTAAAACGGAAAATTGTGGTGTTTGTGATGTTATGCTAAGAAAAGTAAATTGCGTATTAGAGAATTATGATTACGTAGAGAAAATAGAGATATTACTACAAGACATGCAAGAGATTGCGGGGCGATATGCCGTATTTACAGGACCGACAATTTTATTATTTTATAATGGAAAAGAGATCCTTCGAGAATCGCGCTTCATTTCACTTGAAAATCTAGAGAGAACCATTCAATTATTCGAGGAATAAGGGAGGCTTTTATATGGAATTTATTATCGTCATACTATTATTTGTTGTAGTTGGAATAATCGTAACAGCAGTTCGATCGAACAAAAAGAAGGTAAATCTTACAAAACAAAATAACATCCATAATTCATCTAACAGCTCATCACCATTATTTTTCTTTGCTGGATCTGATAATGATAGCTCGCATGATGGCGGTTCACATGATTGTGGAGGGTCTTTTGGGGGAGATAGCGGGGGAAGCTGCGGTGGTGGTGATTGATGAAAATGCGCCTTATATAGGCGTATTTCTTTTTAAACAAACGTTTGATTAGTTGGCTTACATATGCATAAACACAGTTAAACAAACGTTTGATTAATATTTTTAACATACTAAGGGGAATGGAAATGAAAAGGGAACCGAGAGTGAAAAATAAGGGGAAAGTAGTGTTATTTTTATTAGCTGCGGGAGGCGTATTTCTTGTTAAATTAACATTTAAATTTGGAACAATACATATGATTCGAACTTGGTTTGAAAGTACATTTTCTTAAATAAGGAATATAGCCTCTTGCGATAGAGGTTTTTGATTTGTTATTATTAGACTGAACGGTCGGTTTAAAGAGGTGTGAATATGAGAAGAAGCGCAGAAGAGATAAAGAAAGAAATTGCATATAAAGCAGAAAGTCTATTTTCACAGAAGGGCTACGCAGCTACATCTATGGAAGAGATTTGTGAAATTACAGAGCGAAGTAAAGGAAGTATTTATTATCACTTTAAAAGTAAAGAAGAATTATTTTTATTTGTAGTGAAACAGCATACGTATGATTGGGTTGAAAAATGGAATGAAAAAGAGAAGTTGTATAGTACTAGTACTGAAAAACTATATGGTCTCGCGGAATATCATGTAGAGGACATACAGCAACCAATTTCAAATGCAATAGAGGAATTCTCTATGAGCCAAGTTGTAAGTAAAGAGATTCTGGATGAACTGTTAGCTTTAACTAGAGAATCATATGTTATGTTTGAGAAATTAATTGAAGCAGGTATACAGTCTGGAGAGTTCCGTGAAGATAATACTCGTGATCTTATGTATATTGTGAACGGATTATTATCAGGGCTTGGAGTACTTTACTACGAGTTAGATTATAAAGAGCTGAAACGTATTTATAAAAAGGCAATAGATGTATTGTTAAAAGGAATGGCAGCTGAATAATAAGTCAGTTGCTTTTCTTACAAAACAAATTAGACCGAACGGTCGGTTTATGGAAGGGGAATGAAAGTGAAAGCTTTATTTAAAAACCGAGCATTTATGCTCGTTATGGCATCTGATATTTTACAACAATTTGCAATTTGGATCAGAAATATGGCTCTTTTATATTTCATAATGGAGCGGACAAATAATGATCCAGTTTCAGTGTCTCTATTATCTGTCATGGAGTATGCACCTATCTTTATTTTCTCGTTCATTGGTGGTGCATTAGCAGATCGCTGGAATCCGAAAAGAACAATGGTCGCTGGAGATGTGTTGAGTGTACTGTCTATTATAGGAATTGTCCTGTTGTTAAAGCTGGATTATTGGCAGGCTATATTTTTTGCAACACTCATTTCCGCGATTGTAGGTCAGTTTTCTCAGCCCTCATCTTCGCGTATATTTAAGCGCTATGTAAAAGAAGAAGAGGTAGCAAATGCGATTGCATTTAACCAAACATTACAGTCATTATTTCTAATTTTTGGGCCAGTGGTAGGATCGCTTGTGTATACACAACTTGGTTTATTTACGTCACTATATAGCTTAATCATTTTATTTTTGTTATCTGCTATCGCCCTTTCATTTTTACCAAAATGGGTTGAAAAAGAGAAAGTGGCAAGAGATTCATTAAAAAATGATATAAAAGAAGGATGGAAATACGTTCTTCACACGAAAAATTTACGTATGATTACGATCACTTTTACTATTATGGGTTTAGCTGTTGGATTAACGAATCCATTAGAAGTATTCCTTGTAATTGAACGTTTAGGCATGGAAAAAGAAGCTGTTCAATATTTAGCAGCAGCTGATGGAATAGGTATGTTAATCGGTGGTATTGTTGCTGCAGTTTTCGCTTCAAAAGTGAATCCGAAAAAGATGTTCGTATTCGGTATGAGCATATTAGCGATGTCATTTTTAGTAGAAGGGCTATCTACATCATTTTGGATTACTAGTTTCATGAGATTTGGAACAGGTATTTGTTTAGCTTGTGTTAATATCGTTGTCGGTACGCTTATGATTCAACTTGTACCAGAAAATATGGTTGGAAGAGTAAACGGGACGATTTTACCACTGTTTATGGGGGCAATGCTAATTGGAACTTCACTAGCTGGAGGATTAAAGGAACTAACTTCACTAGTTATTGTGTTTTGTATAGCAATGGCACTTGTTTTATTAGCGATAGGGCCAGTTCTACGTATGCAAATAAAGAAAGAAGATGTCGTTAATAAAGAGAAACTAACAAATTCGTTAGCTTCGAAATAACTATTTTAAGGGAGCAAAATTGCTCCCTTTTTCTTTGAGGAACTTTTGACAACTATATGAGCCAATTATATACTGATGTTGTAAAAACGATTTTACAGGTTAGGAGCAATGGTGTGAAAAATCAAATCTATGAATTACGCACTGAAAATAATATTTCACAAGGCGCATTAGCTGATAAATGCAAGGTTTCTAGACAGACGATAAATGCAATTGAGAATAATAAATATGATCCAAGCTTAGCGTTAGCATTCCGTTTAGCTGAAGTATTAGGAACAACTGTTGATAAATTATTTTTGTACAAGCAGTAGAGTCGTTTATTATAAGGCGCACCGTTAAAAATAAAAAAGATCCTCTTCTCATGAGAAGAGGATCTTTTCTTATAGTGTTTTAGTCTTTGGACTAGTTGGTGTAACGGATGTATTATTTTCTGGAACTCTAGTTAATAAGAATCCACCGATAATAAACAGAACAATAATACTAAGAACACCAGCGTTTGTTTTTCCTGTTAATTGCGTTGTAACACCGACTAATACCGGGCCCATAATTGCGGCGAACTTACCAAAGATATTATAAAATCCGAAGAATTCATTAGCAGATTCTTTTGGTACTAGTTTTGCAAAGTATGAACGACTTAGTGCTTGAATACCACCTTGAGATGTAGCAACTAACATTGCTAAAATCCAAAAATCAAGTGTCGTTTTTAAGAAATAAGCATATATGCAAATGATGATATAAATAATGATACCGACATATAGCATTTTTTTACCTGTAAATGTTGCTGATAATTTTCCATATAATAAAGCAAATGGACAAGCGACAATTTGTGTTACAAATAATATGATTAATAGATTCGTTGCACTGATACCGAGATCTGTTCCGTAAGCGGTGGACATGGTAATAATTGTATCGACCCCATCAATATAGAAAAAGTAAGCGATTAGGAACATGAATACAGTTTTATATTCTTTAATATTTTTAAAAGTAGCAGCAAGGCGTTTGAAGCTCATTGTAATTGGTCTAGGGTGACGTTCAATATAGTGCTTTTGCTCTACGTTTTTTAGCATTGGAATCGTAAATAACCCCCACCAAAGAGCTGTTATCGCAAATGAAATTTGACTAGCAATACCAACAGATAAAGGGATAGTTCCTTTTTGAGAAAGAATAATAAGAGCGATACAACCGATGAAAGGAATAGTACTCCCAATATAGCCTAATGCGAAACCTCGCGTAGAAATTCGATCCATTCTATCTTCAGAAGTGACATCTACTAAAAATGCATCATAAAAAATGTTTGCTCCAGCAAAACCGACTAAGGCGAGCATATAGCATCCTAATAATAAGTACCACTGAGATGTTGGAACGACTGCTAACATACTTGTAAATACGATACCGAGTCCAAAGAAGAATGTGAAAAATCGTTTTTTAAATCCTTTATAATCAGCAACTGTGCCGAGGATAGGAGCAAGTATAGAAATTAAAAGTGTAGCGAACGAGTTTGCATATCCCCAATATGCTGTTGAAGTTGCCCCGGATAGTCCAGCTTCTTTTGCAGCTGCTTTAAAGTAAATTGGAAATAATGCAGTTGTAATGACGAGCGAATATACCGAGTTCGCCCAATCGTATAATATCCAGCTTTTTTCTTGTCTGGACATTTTTTTCATATAATGTTCCCCCTTAAATTTGTTTTACTAACAGTGTACAAAAATAAAAATTATAAAAAGAGAAACAGTGATGAATTTTACATAACTTTTACATATATACACAGTTCTTTACAATTGGAGTAAATCCTCTACAATTGCTCCGTCTGTTTCGCCTAAGTGTAAACCGAGTAGTCTAGCGATAGTTGGACCTTCATCAATAAGTCTCATATACGGGACGGTAACGCCGGTTTTTATTCCTTTTCCAGCAGCGATAAAAATTGTTTCATAGTTAGGTTTTGTTGGAGAGTATCCATGCGTACCAAATGTATATTTTTTACTAGGCGTAACATCTTTTTCAGTAATTTCTTTTATAAAATCTCCTGTATAGTTTTCAGTGAAATAATACCCCTCTTGCGCTTCTAACATAAATAAACAATTACCATCTGCACCGCAGTCTTTCGCAGCTTCATCATGAAGTATAAATTCAATTCCATTCTGTTTATTTTGCAGCAGTTCTTCAAGGAGTAGTTGTACTTCTCGAATTGTATCCGTATCATTTTTGTCTTTCACATATACATAGGCAGAGCCATCACAACTTTGGCAATAGGCTTTCCAGTCTACTAATTTGCCTTTTTTATTAAGAGATATAAGTCCTCTTTGATGGAATAGCACATTTAATTGGATGGATTTGTTTTCACTTAAAGCGCTATGATCACCAAGGGCAATAATTGTACTTTCTTCGTATAGATCACTGTCTTTTAAAGTTTGAATAATTTTCCCTAGCCGCTCATCATGTCTATGAATTGCAGCTATTGTTTCGTTAGATTCAAAGCCATGATAATGTCTTTGCGTGTCTAAATCAGTGAAATGTACGAACATAACATTAGGCTTTTTCGTCTGAATGGTGTGTACAGCAGAGGCGAGGACGAAATCATCCAGCTCTGGTTGTGATAAACCATTTCTTATATGGCCGAAACGACGATTTAAATCTAATTGGTATAGTGGGCTACCGCTAAATAAGGAAACTAACACTTGATTTTGCCACGGTCTATTGGGGAAAATTTCTGGTAAATTGTAATCAATGTTTGCTCTCCCAGTAACAGGCCATAGAAGGGCAGCTGTCGTTAAATTTGCTTTACGCGCTTCATCATACAATGTTGTTCCTTTTATCGATTTTCGGTACCAATGCCAATCAGGTGATTCACGTCCTGGTTGAAGTAACGTATTACTAACAACACCGTGCTTGTTAGGATAATTACCGGTTACGATTGTTGAGTGGCTTGGATATGTTACAGAAGGATAAATTGGTTCTACTTTTTCGACAACCGTGCCCTTTTTTATTAGAGATTGGAAATGAGGTAGTTTTTGTAGTATAGGAAAATCTAAAGCTGATAAACAGTCGAATGATAAAATAATGACACGATTAGTTAATGCTTTATCCATAAAGTAATCCTCCTAATTATATAAAACCTATTCTTATATATTACTATTAATACCTAGTAATAAAAATATGTTTTCGAATAAAATTCATTGTTTATTTTCAGAAAAATTAAACATATAATAAGTATAAGGGAATCTACGGACGGAGGGAATAGTATGGACTGGTTAGATGGATTCGGTATATTTTACATCATTGGTGGCATCACAATTCTCCTTGTATTTGCTATTTCATATTTACTAAAGAAACGTTTTCCAGACAAACAGTTTGATATTATATTTGCACTGATTGTAATACTTCTTTGCTTAGCATCATTTCCTGTTACCATGATGGTTATTGGTGGGTGGGAAGGAATGGGATATGGATTTATTGGTTTCTTCGTTCTACTAGGTACACTTATTGGTATGATTGCACATCAACTTGTAAAAATCTCTCGAAAAAGCTACGTATAAAACTGTAAAAAACGAAAAGAATATATAATAATAAGAAAATTAGCTATTGTTTTAAAAAAGAATTTGTATTATGATAATCAACAAATTTATTTCATTATAACGATGAAAAAGGACTAGTACATGTTCAACCTTTTTAGCAGAGAGAGAATCCGCCAGGCTGAAAGATTCTTAAAAAGGCAATATGGAACCTGCCTTTGAGTTCTGCATATGCAGCGGGAATTTCCCGTTATCAAGAAGAGAGCATATACAATTTTTGTGTATGAATCAGGGTGGTAACGCCGGCAAAGCTCGGTCCCTATTTAGGGACGCGGGCTTTTTTGTATTTTCTGGAAGAAGGAGGAAGACTGACTATGGCAAAAGAACAAGTGCAAGCCATTACGAAGATGGAAGAGGACTTTGCGCAGTGGTATACCGATATTGTAAAAAAAGCCGAACTGGTTGATTATTCAAGTGTAAAAGGGTGCATGATTTTACGTCCATATGGTTATGCCTTATGGGAGAATATGCAGAAGGTGATGGATGAGAAGCTAAAAGAAACTGGCCATGAAAATGTATATATGCCAATGTTTATCCCAGAGAGTTTATTGCAAAAAGAGAAGGATCATGTTGAAGGGTTTGCTCCTGAAGTAGCATGGGTTACGCATGGCGGAGATGAAAAGTTAGCGGAAAGACTTTGTGTACGTCCTACATCTGAAACTTTATTCTGTGAGCATTTTTCAAAAATTGTGCAATCCTATAATGATTTGCCAAAATTATACAACCAGTGGTGTTCAGTAGTTCGTTGGGAGAAGACAACTAGGCCATTCCTTCGTACGACAGAATTTTTATGGCAAGAGGGTCATACAATCCATGAAACAGCAGAAGAATCGCAGGCTGAAACATTAAATATTTTAAACTTATATGCTTCTTTCTGTGAGGATTATTTAGCGATACCAGTTATTAAAGGACAAAAAACAGAAAAAGAGAAGTTTGCTGGAGCAAAGGCAACTTATACAATTGAAAGCTTAATGCATGATGGGAAAGCACTTCAAACAGGAACATCCCATAACTTTGGAACGAATTTCTCTGAAGCATTTGATATTAAATTTTTAGATCGTAACGGTAAGTGGCAATATGTACACCAAACATCTTGGGGTGTATCAACAAGAATGATAGGTGGGCTAATTATGGTTCATAGCGATAATAATGGACTTGTAATGCCACCAAAAGTTGCTCCAGTGCAAGTTGTTATCGTACCAATTGCTCAGCATAAAGAAGGAGTTTTAGCGAAAGCAACAGAGTTACAAGGACATATTCAAAAAGTTGCACGCGTGAAAATAGATGCTAGTAATAAAACACCGGGCTGGAAATTTAATGAGTATGAAATGAAGGGCATTCCAATTCGATTAGAAGTTGGGCCTAAAGATATTGAAAAGAATCAAGTTGTACTTGTAAGAAGAGATACGAAAGAAAAAGAATTTATATCAATGGATCAATTAGAAGAACGTATTCCAGCACTACTTGAGGAAATTCATGACTCTTTATTTAATAAGGCAAAAGTATTTCGCGATGAGAATACGTATAGTGCGACGAATTTTGAAGAGATGAAACAAGTAGCTGATGAAAAGCAAGGATTTATTAAGGCAATGTGGTGCGGAGAATTAGCTTGTGAAGAGAAACTAAAAGAAGAAGTTGGAGTATCTTCACGTTGTATGCCTTTTGAGCAAGAGCATTTAGCTGACGAATGTATTTGTTGTGGTAAAGAAGCTAAACAAATGGTGTATTGGGGAAAAGCGTATTAATAATCCTTCTGATAGGTGATAAAAAGGACTTTAGGCTGCATAATAAAATGCAACCTAAAGTCCTTTTAGTTTTTACAATTTATTTCATGTATTTTTTAGATGGAAGGATGTGTTTTATTTTGCGTTTTTACGGCGAATAAATAGTAACATACCAATTAGGAATGTTGAAAGCCCCATTAAAATAGATGCAGGATAATGTGTTGCCGTATTCGGTAACTTATCGCCTTGTTTTTTCGCATTATCTTTTACATTGCCACCTTGAGAGCCGTTTCCACTGCTATCGCCTTTAACACGGTTACCGCCCTGAGAGCCATTACCACCTTGAGAACTGCTATCGCCTTTAACACGATTACCGCCTTTAGAGCCATTGCCACCAGAGCCATTGCCACCAGAGCCATTGCCACCAGAGCCATTGCCACCAGAACCATTGCCACCAGAGCC
>NZ_CP031748.1:455707-456063 GCF_003429245.1 Bacillus sp. CR71
CCATTGCCACCAGAGCCATTGCCACCAGAGCCATTGCCACCAGAGCCATTGCCACCAGAACCATTGCCACCAGAGCCGTTGCCACCAGAGCCGTTGCCGCCAGAACCGTTGTCACCAGAGCTACTGCCACCAGAACCGTTGCCGCCAGAACCGTTGTCACCAGAGCTACTGCCACCAGAACCGTTACCACCAGAGCCGTTGCCGCCAGAACCGTTGTCACCAGAGCTACTGCCACCAGAACCGTTACCGCCGGAACCATTGCCGCCAGAACCGTTACCACCAGAGCCGTTACCGCCGGAACCATTGCCACCAGAGCCACTGCCACCAGAACCGTTACCGCCGGAACCATTGCCGCC
>NZ_CP031748.1:456113-537051 GCF_003429245.1 Bacillus sp. CR71
CCAGAGCCGTTACCGCCGGAACCATTGCCACCAGAGCCACTGCCACCAGAACCGTTACCGCCGGAACCATTGCCGCCAGAGCCGTTACCGCCGGAACCATTGTCGCCAGAGCCACTGCCGCCAGAACCATTGCCGCCAGAACCGTTGTCACCAGAACCACTATCGTTCTGAGAACCGTTATTTCCTGGAGGTTTATTATTATCCTTTGAGTTTCCTTCTGCAAAATGATCACTATTTTGTACAATAGCGTTTGTTAATGGGCGGAAGTTTTCAGTTGCAGCATTACCAATATTTAAACCGCTAAAAAAAGATAAAGAGAGTGTTGATGCTAAAATGAAGATTTTCGTCATGGTTTTCCTCCTAAGAAATTAATATTCCATCTAAAATACATCCCTTTGTAATATTTCTTAGGAAAAAGAGTTTTATGCAAAAAAAACTATATATAGAAAAAGGTGGTGTATTTCTCAAAGCAGAAAAGAGTTAATGTAGATTTCCTACAAATAGTAGAGGCGGAGAATTTACATTCAGAACGGTAGAGGAAGTGGCAGTAGATGAAAGAGTATATAGCGTTTGATATTGGCGGTACGGAAATTAAGTATGGCATTGTTTCAGAAATAGGGAGAGTATTAAAGCGTAAAACAGTTGCAACAGAAATTCATTTAGGCGGAGAACAAACTATTCAAAAACTTATATATGTATCAAAAAAAATAATGAATGAACATACTATTGCAGGAATTGGTATTAGCACCACGGGGATTGTTGATATTAATAAAGGAATTGTGACGGGAGGTGCGGATCATATTCCGGGATATCGTACTATTCCTATTATTGATAGATTGCAAGAGATATTAAAAGTTCCAGTATCGATTGACAATGATGTGAATTGTGCAGCGTTTGGAGAAAAATGGAATGGTAGTGGAAGAGAGAAAGAGAACTTTATTATGCTCACCCTTGGAACAGGGATTGGGGGAGCGATTTTTATAGACGGAGAATTGTACCGAGGGCATTCATTTAGTGCTGGTGAATGGGGGAATATGTTAATAGAAGGAAAACCGTTTGAAGAGGTTGCCTCGATTTCAGGATTAATTCGTCTTGTCAGAAAATATAAAGGCAAAGGTGAGTGGAATGGGAGATTAATTTTCGAGTTGTATGATAAAGGAGATCGGGAAGTTGCTCAAGCAGTTAGGATCTTCTTTAAACATTTGGCAATCGGAATTAGTAATCTTGCTTATATTTTCAATCCAGAAAAGATTATTATTGGTGGAGGAATTACCGATAGAGGAAATGAGTTTTTAAAAGAAGTAAAAGAAGAGGTCAGTAAATACTTAAATCAAGAGATTTATAATAATTGTGAGATTGAACTTGCACAAAACGGTAATTGTGCAGGAATGATTGGTGCTATTTACCACTTCTTACATCATCATAAGTAAATTATATGAATGTTTTCATATAACTGAGAATTTATCCTTTTTATCGCTAGGTAAATAATGCTACAATATAAGAGAAGAATACAATATTTTCCGATTTGGAAAATGCTTTGTAGAAAGGGAGAAACTTCATGCCTATTATTTTAGAAAAAGGTCAAAAGATCGATTTAACGAAAGGACAACCAAAAGTAGCAAAACTACAGGTTGGCTTAGGCTGGGATCCAATTGGGCAATCAGGTGGATTTCTGTCTTCATTATTTGGAAGTAAACCAAATGTAGATTGTGATGCATCTGTTGTTATGTTAGAAGGAGATCGTTTTTTAAACAAAAATGATTTAGTTTACTTCGGAAATAAACTTTCTACTTGTGGTAGTATTATTCATTCAGGAGATAATTTAACAGGTGAAGGCGCTGGTGATGACGAAACAATTTTCGTAGAATTACATAAAGTTCCGAGCCGTATTAATCGTTTAGTATTCGTTGTAAATATTTATGACTGTGTAAATCGTCGTCAAGATTTCGGGATGATTCGTAATGCATATATTCGTATTCAAAACCCGCAAACTGGTGAAGAATTAGCACGCTATAATTTATCGGATAATTATGCTGGCAAAACGACTCTAATTGCAGGTGAAATGTATCGTCACGGAAGTGAATGGAAGTTTTCAGCTGTTGGAGAAGGCACACAAGATAAAAACTTAAGTGAGATTGTATCACGTTATCAATAAAATAAACCGAGGAGGAATTGAATATGGCATCAATTTCATTGAAAAAAGGACAAAAGGTAGACTTAACAAAAACGAATCCGGGTCTTTCAAAAGTTCTTGTAGGACTAGGTTGGGATACGAATCGTTATGACGGACAAAACGATTTCGATTTAGATGTTAGTATTTTCTTAGTAGGCGCTAACGGTAAAGTTTCAGGTGCAGAGGATTTCGTCTTCTATAATAACCCAAAAGGTGCGAATGGTGCTGTCGAGCATTTAGGAGATAACCGAACTGGCGAAGGTGAAGGCGATGACGAATCGATCAAAGTAGATTTGAAAAATGTACCTGCACATATCGAACGTATTTGTTTCACAATTACAATCTATGATGGAGAAGGTCGTAGCCAAAACTTCGGACAAGTTTCTAACTCTTTCGTACGTATTTTAGATGAAGAAAAGAATGCAGAATTAATTCGTTACGATTTAGGAGAAGATTTCTCTATTGAAACAGCCGTAGTAGTAGGTGAATTATACCGTCATGCAGGTGACTGGAAATTCAATGCAATCGGAAGTGGATTCCAAGGTGGATTAGCGTCTCTATGTAATAACTTTGGTTTAGACGTAGAGTAATAGATTTAATTTATATATCCATCGGTGAAATGTATGTTTACCGATGGATATATTTTTAAAGATAAAAATATAGAGGTGAATATAGATGGTTATTCAATTACAAAAAGGACAGAAAATTGATTTGGGTAAGACAAGCCCTGGTTTAACAAAAGCAGTAATTGGTCTTGGATGGGATATTAAATCTTATGACGGTGGATCAGATTTCGATTTAGATGCATCTGCCTTTTTATTAGATGCAAACGGAAAATGTACGAAGGAAACTGATTTTATCTTCTATAATAATTTACAGTCTCCTTGTGGATCTGTTTTACATACAGGAGATAACCGTACAGGTGAAGGTGAAGGTGACGATGAGCAACTTGTTGTGGACTTAAAGAAAGTTCCAGCAGATGTGCACAGAATTGCTATTACAGTTACGATTTATGATGCAGAAGGCCGTAGTCAAAACTTTGGACAAGTAGGAAATGCGTTTGTTCGTTTAGCAAATGAAGAGACGAATGAAGAAGTTCTTCGTTTTGATTTAGGGGAAGATTTCTCCATTGAAACAGCAGTTGTCTTTTGTGAATTATACCGTCATAATGGACAGTGGAAGTTTAATGCAGTAGGAAGTGGATTCCAAGGTGGTTTAGGTGCGCTTGTAAGAGCGTATGGCTTGGATGCATAGAAAGGAAACGATATTCGTTTCCTTTTTTTGACCTTTCTATAAATCTAGCAAAGAATAGGGGATAAAGGTAAGATGAGTATTTTGCAAGGAATCCTTGATACGTATGCTCAGTTTTTCGACTTGGACATGTGGATTAAAGTGTTGCAAGATCCAGTATCTTGGGGATTAATAGGTACACTTGTTGTACTTGAAGGTTTGTTATCTGCCGATAACGCACTTGTGTTAGCAGTAATGGTAAAACACCTTCCGGAAGAAAAACGTAAAAAAGCATTATTCTATGGACTTATTGGAGCTTATGTGTTCCGCTTTATTGCGATTGGAATTGGAATGTTCTTAATTAAATTATGGTGGGTAAAACTTCTTGGTGCACTTTACCTTGCTTGGTTATCAGTAAAATACTTTATTGATAAGCGTAAAGGTGCAAGTGAAGAAGACGAAGCTCACGGTATGAATCAAAACAGTATTTTCTTTAGAATGTTCGGTGTCTTCTGGGGAACAGTTGCGATGGTTGAATTAATGGATATCGCGTTCTCTGTAGATAGCGTACTTGCTGCATTTGGTGTATCTAATGAAGTTTGGATTTTATTATTAGGCGGAATGCTAGGTATTTTAATGATGCGTGGTATCGCTGGTGTATTCTTAAAATTGTTAGAGCGTATTCCAGAGCTTGAAACGACAGCATATATTTTAATCTTAATTATCGCATCGAAGATGCTATTGTCTCTAATTGATATTCATATTAGTCATACACTGTTCTTCATTATTTTAGTTGTAGCATTTGGAGCAACATTTATAATTCACTACATGAAGAATTCTGGACAAGCTAAAGAAGAAGTTGCAGCTACTAAAGAAGACAATAAATAATTGAAATGGGTTTGCTCGTTTTACGAGCGCCCATTTTTTATAACCAAAAATAGTTTATAATAGAAGAAAGATTTAGAAAAAACGTAAATGTTTTTGGAGGTGAACTGTTGTGTTTTCACGTTTTACACTTCAACCATATGCATTAAAAGATGAATCAGATTTAAAGCAATTTGAAACACTTTTAGAAAAACGCCCACAATATGAGCTGACAGAGAATGAAATGAAATTTAGTTATATAGCATGTCGAATCCTTGGCGTTCCTAATGATGTAGATGAATATTTTAATGAACTGTTTGATTATAGTGAAGCGAAAGGAATCGAAGTTTTACACGAACAAAATTTAAACAAAGTGATTGATTCGGAAAAGCTTCGTCATATTCAAGAAGTGTTCGGATTACATCAAGAAGCACCAAATGGTCTGACAGTAAATAGGCTAGTTGCACATTTATCTGGGAAACAACTTTTACCGAAAGTAGACAATCCTGATTTACAGCATTACATACATGCGACGTTCATTTCAGTATTGAAATTATATGAGAAACAACATAATCAGTCGTTAAAGACAGAAGGTTTCCGTCGTTTCTTAATCGACATAATTAAACTAAGCGAAAATTACGTAGCGAAGTGGTTCTCTACGATTAATTATAAGAAACAAATGCCGCGTATCGTTTGGTATGGTGATGCACAGGAAAGCCGTATATATTTCTTATATTTTCTTATTATGCTCGGTTGTGATGTGCTTTATTATCACCCCGAAGGAAAAGATGGATTTGAAAATATTGATGAAGAGGGAAGAACTTTTGTTGTATCTCATCCGGGTCGCATTTCGCTTGAACCATTCCCTGATCGTCGACGTGAGCGTGTTGCAACAGTAGCGTATCAAGCTTCGAAAGAAATTGAACAAGTACTTCACCACGATAATTCACTATTATATAAACCGTGGCAATTTCGTTCGTATACACCTGTAGCACGTACGTTAAAAACGACATATGATGAACTCTTTTTGATTACGAAAGAAAAGGCATTTGTACGTCCAACATTCTTTGTTGAAAATAAACATATTTATATTCCTTCTTTATTTGCGAAAATATCAGGCGTTTCAAAGAATGATAAAGAATATTTTCAACGATTAAAGGTTGTTACATCATTTGATAACAGTTTATTAATTAATACATTCCCATTTACGAAAGAGCAAAAAGCAAATTTCCAATATCATTATCGAGATGCATTGGACCGAGCTGGGAAATTACATCCTGATCTAATTATGAATAGCCATTGGTGGCCGCATAAGCGTTTACCGGAAGGTTTACAACATGGGATTGCAGAGGCGATTATCCATACGTGCGAAAGTGAAATATGCAAACCAATTGCGAAAGAAACGAAACAAGATGTAGCACTGTATGTTTTCGCACAACTTTCTCAAATACCACCTAATATTTTAGAACAGCTTGAGAAATTTGATTATTCACAAGATGTACCGAAAATTGTTATATTTAATAATGAGAAGAGTGGAGAATTAACTCGTTCTGACGCTGTTTTATTACTATTTTTGAATCAAATTGGAGTAGATGTATTCCATTTCAATCCCACGGGCAGAAACGATATTGAACCGTATGTTGAAGCAGGAGCATTCGATTCCCATTGGCTTGAAGAAGTTAATTTCGATCTTGAGTTTCATGGCTCATCAGCCTATAAAAATTTATCACAAACAATAAAAGGACTATTTCGTCCATTTTTATAAGGAAAGGGAGAATACCATATGAATAACCCAGTCGTACTAGATTCGAAAACTGAATTGAATGAGCAAACCGCACAAGATGTTCGCTTGCAACTTAGACAAGATACAGATGTGCAACGTATTTATAACGCAGTAGATATTAAAGATCAACTGGAATTAATTGAACTTGGAAAAGAACCTTCTATGGAAATTTCACGTTTCGCTGATCAAATTTTACATACAATGTCTCTATCAAAGATAGAAGATTCTGGTGAATTGTTAAAGCAACTTGGTAAAATTATGGACAGATTTGATAGTAAAGACTTTGCGGAAGAAAAAAGTGGTTTCTTCTCGCGCATGTTCAAAAAAGCGGATAAAATGATAGAACAAATCTTTAGTAAATATCAAACGATGGGCCGCGAAATTGATAAAGTTTATGTGGAAATTACGAAGTACCAAGATGAGATGAAAAAATCAATTGGTACGTTAGATGGCTTGTATGAGCAAAACTTAAAATATTATTTAGACTTAGAGAAGTATGTAGTAGCAGGAGAAATGTTATTAGAGCGTTTAAATACAGAATTAGTTCCGATGTATGAAGAGCGCGTGCGTAATAATGATCAATTAGCAGGTATTGAATTAGAGTCGCTTAAAAACTCGGTTGAAATTTTAGAGCAACGTATTGATGATTTAGAAAAAGCTCGTATGGTTGCGCTACTTACAGCACCACAAATTCGCATGATTCAACGTGGTAATAATAAATTAATTGGTAAAATCAATACAGCATTTATTACGACGATTCCTATCTTTAAAAATGGTATCATTCAAGCAGTAAATGCGAAACGTCAAAAGCTTGTTGCAGATTCTATGGCTGAACTTGATCGCCGTACAAATGAATTACTTAAGAAAAATGCACAAAATATCGCAACGCAAAGTGTAGAAGTAGCGAGATTATCAGGTTCTTCTAGTATTAAAATGGAAACACTTGAGGAAACTTGGAACATTATTTCAAGAGGTATGCAAGAAACACAACAAATTGAAGAACAAAATAAACGTGAGCGTGAAGAAAGTCGCAAGCGTATGGCTACATTAACAGAGAATATCAAAAAAGAATTACAAGGATAAATGAAAAGGCAATGAGGAATAGTCCTCATTGCCTTTTAGTTTCTCTTCACTAATTTAATAATTTCATTCACAACAAGTGGAATGATACTTAATAAGAGAACAAATCCCCAATCTCGCATCGTTAATGCATGTACACCGAATATATTTGCAAGGGGCGGGATGGAGATGATACAAACTTGCATAAGAACACCGATAAGAAGGGAGAAGACTAAATATTTATTTGTAAAGATCCCAATTGAAAAAATCGATTTCGTTCTTGAACGCAAGTTAAATGAATGAACAAGCTGAGAAAAACTAAGAACGACAAATGCCATCGTTTGGGCATGTAATAGAGCATCCTCATCAATTCGCTCTGGGAAAAGAGGGAATAAATTTGTATCTCCAGTATAGAATTTTGCTCCGGCGATAAAGGCTATTAACGTTAAAATCCCAATGACAGCCCCATTGAAAATAAGAAAAGGAACGCTACCACTAAATAGGCTTTCTTTCGCATGTCGTGGTTTTTCCTTCATCACATCTGGATCTTCAGGATCAACCCCAAGTGATAATGCAGGCAGTGTATCTGTAATTAAATTTACCCACAAAATATGAATAGGTCGTAGGGGTGTTGCCCAGCCAAGTAAAATCGCTAAAAATAAAGCGATAATTTCTCCAAAGTTACAAGAGAGTAGGAAGAGAATTGATTTTTTTATGTTACGATAAATATTTCTACCTTCCTCAACAGCTTTCACGATAGATGAGAAATTATCATCTGTTAACACGACATCAGCTGCTCCTTTTGCGACATCTGTTCCTGTAATGCCCATCGCTACGCCAACATCAGCTTGCTTTAAAGATGGTGCATCATTGACACCATCACCAGTCATAGAAACGATATTTCCTTTTGCGCGTAATGCCTTTACAATTTTCACTTTATGCTCTGGAGAGACTCTAGCGAATACATTTAAATGATTAATTTTGCTAGCTAGTTCTGTATCTGAAATGTTATCTAATTCAGTTCCAATCATAATTTCAGATATTTCTTCAGCAATGCCAAGTTCTTTGGCAATTGCAAAGGCGGTATCTTTATGGTCACCGGTAATCATAACTGTGCGAATACCGGCTTTTTTACATTCTGTAATTGAATCTTTCACTTCAGTTCGCGGTGGATCAATCATACCGACAAGACCGATAAAGATAAGATTTTCTTCAAGATGATTTATATCCACATCGTTTGAATTGTATTTTTTAAATGCGAATGAAAGTACTCTTAAAGCTTCTTGAGACATTGCTCCGGCAGATTCTAATATTTGATTTTTATCAGAATCAGTTAAAATCTCGATTTTCCCGTTTTTAAAAATATGGTTACATCGAGGTAAGAGCTTATCGATAGCACCTTTCGTCATGCTATAGCAGTTTTCATCGTATGTATGCACGGTTGACATCATTTTACGATCTGAGTCGAAAGGTAGCTCGTTAACACGTTCATGTATTTTTTCTAAATGATCTTTTTGCATGTTAAAAGTGCTTCCGGCCACCAGAAGAGCAATTTCAGTCGGGTCCCCGGTTTGTGATTCGTTATTGTAAGACGCATCATTACATAGCACCATATTCTCTAACAATAGACGTTGCGTATCATTATTTACATTCAAATGTTCTAAGTGATCGTATGTGTTATCACTATAAAAGTGAGTAACAGTCATTTTGTTTTGCGTTAATGTGCCTGTTTTATCTGAACAAATAATTGTGACAGACCCGAGAGCTTCAACAGCAGGAAGTTTACGGATGATGACGTTTTGTTTAATCATACGCTGCACACCAATTGCAAGAACGATGGAAACGATAGCTGGCAAGCCTTCTGGAATAGCTGCAACGGCTAAACTAATAGCAGTCATAAACATTTCTAGTGTATCTCGTCCTTGTAAAAAGCCGATGAGAAACATCACGATACAAATAGCTACAGCAACAAAGCCTAAATATTTTCCGACTTGTGCTAAGCTTTTTTGAAGTGGTGTCATATCATCGTCTGCTTCATGTAACAGGGTAGCAATCTTACCAATTTGTGAGTTCATTCCAGTTTCAACAGCAACACCGACGCCTCTTCCGTATGTTACAAGAGTAGACATAAAGGCCATGTTTTTTTGGTCGCCGAGTGGTACTTGCTCATCACTTTGCATGGAAGGGTGGTAGATTGCATCTTTATCAACAGGGACAGATTCACCAGTTAGAGCAGATTCTTCAACTTTTAAATTTGCGGTTTCGATAAGGCGTAAATCGCATGGGATATATCGTCCGGCGTCGAGCATAACGATATCCCCTGGAACGACGTGCTCAGATGGAATTTCTTTTAGTTCACCATTTCTCTTGACGATAGCTTTAGGCGTCGCCATCTTTTTCAATGCCTCTAAAGCTTGTTCTGCTTTCGATTCTTGGACAACACCGATAACAGCATTTAAAACTACAACGAGCGCGATAATACTGGCATCCGCCCATTCACCTACAAAGGCAGAAATAAGGGCAGCAATAATAAGGACATATACGAGGACGTCATTAATTTGGGCGAAAATACGCTGCCATAAAGTGCGTTTTTGTTTTGTAGCTAATTCATTAGAACCGTATTGCTTTAAACGGTCACTTACAATCTCATCTGTTAAACCGTGTTGTTCGTTTGTTTCTAGGTCAATTAATGTTTGATCTTTCGTCTTACTGTACCAATTGCTCATAAGTAAGCACCTCCAGTAAAAACAGTTAGCAATGGTAGTGTTGCTATTATTTGTGAGTAGTATGTATGGAGAAAAAATCTAAGATGAGGTTCTACTTCTATTGTACAATATTTTACAGTTGGTTGAGGGAAAGAGAAGAGTTGTCATGAATTTGTTGGAAATAAAAAAGAGCCTCATATAAGAGAGGCTTTTTTACTTTTTAATTAATGTACCTAATTCTTCTGTAATAGCTTGCATTTCACTAATGCTGAAAGTTTCACGTTTCATAACATGATCATAAATGTCACGTAAATCTTCGTACATTTCTTCGTTAAAACTAGCAGCTCTCATCGCTCCAGCATTAACCATACGTAATTTTTCTTTAATAGCTTCGACCATATATTCAACGTTTTCTTCTGACTTTACGGATAAATCCACCGAAGTGTCCCCCTTTAAAATAACATAAGGCTATCTTAACATTTTTTATCATTTTCGTTAATGAATCTTTTCAATCCTATTAAATTAGTAGGGATTTCCTTTATATTTAATAATTGGTTGTTTATACTATAAGTATATATGAAGAAATGCACCAAGAAGGGAAGAAACAAAAACATGGTTCAAGTATTGTTTGTTTGTCTTGGGAACATTTGCCGTTCTCCAATGGCAGAAGCGATTTTTCGAGATCTTGTCGTAAAAGAGGGACTCGAAGAGAAAATTGTCATTGATTCTGCAGGAACTGGAGATTGGCATGTTGGCCATCCGCCACATAAAGGAACACAAAAAATTTTAAAAGAAAATGCAGTCACTTTTGAAGGAATTAAAGCAAGGCAAGTAGAAAAAGAAGACTTAACAAAGTTTGATTATATTATTGCCATGGACAACAAGAATATAGCAGATTTAAAAAGTTTAGGTAAAACTGGAGGCTATATTGGTAGACTGTCCGACTTTGTTCCAGACGGTGGCTGGACAGACGTTCCTGACCCTTACTATACAGGGAATTTCCAAGAAGTATATGACCTTGTAACAGAAGGGTGTGCAAAGCTATTAGCTTTCATTCGAAATGAACAAGGAATATGAGGAAGCTTAGAAAGAAATACTTTCTAACATAAGAAATGAAAGGGTGAAGGAATATGGCAAAGAAAAATAATATTGCTCGAAACATTGCGATTGGTGTAGCGGCAGGTGTAGCTGTATCCATGTTAAAGAAAGAAAACCGTGAAAAAGTAAAAAATACAGCAGAAAAAGCAAAAACAAAGATGATTGAAATTGGTGAAAATGCAAAGATCAAAGAAAAAGTGCAAACTGTTACAGATAAAGGACGCGAACTTGCTGATTTCAATGTGGTAAAAGCGAAAGTAGCAGAAATTAAAAAATTAACGCCATCTGTTGTAGAGACGTTAAAAGAAACGAAAGAAATTTTTAGTAAGAAAAAAGTTGAGCCAGAAGAAAAGCCAGAAACGATTGAAATTCAAGCTGTATCTCCAAAGGTAGATGAGCTGAAAGCAGAAGAAGAGCCAGTAGTTGCTGAAGATGGTGGTATGAAAGAAGCGCGTGAATTATTTATAAAAGACTCAAATGCAGTGGAAAAAAAAACTGAAGCGTACATTGAGTTAAAGCAAGATAAAGAAGAGAAGAAAAGCGTTTAAACATATATGAGAAAAATTTTAGAAAAGGTGAGAAGAAATCGTACTTATTCGTTTGGTAAAGATTTATATGACCGGACGATGCGCGATGATGTAGCGGGCTTGGCAGCACAGCTCGCTTATTTCTTCTTGCTTGCAATTTTTCCTGGGCTCGTTTTCTTAATTACGCTTCTTGGATTTATTCCCATTCAAACAGAGGATGTGCTTAGTTTATTAGAGGTTTATGTACCAGATGATGCAATGAACTTAATTGAGGTAAATGTAGATAAAGTTGTAAACCAGCAAAATGGTGGTTTATTATCATTTGGTTTATTATCCATGTTATGGTTTGCCTCAAATGGTGTTAATGCGGTTATGAATGCTTTTAACCGAGCTTATGACGTGAAGGAAACACGTTCTTTTATTACAACAAGAGCGTTATCAATTGTGTTTACATTAGCTATTATTTTTATGATTGTCTTTGCGTTAATTGTTCCGGTATTCGGACAAGTTATTGGAGCAGCAGTGTTTAAAGCACTCGGTTTATCAGATAGTTTTTCTTTCGTATGGAGCATTACACGATTAGTAGCGAGTTTCTTCGTACTATTTGCTTTGTTTAGTTTCTTATATACATTTGCACCAGATCGAAAGTTAAAAAGAAGAGAAGTTATTTCAGGGGCGTTATTTGCTACTGTAGGATGGATTGTGGTGTCTTACTCATTTGCTTATTATGTAGATAAGTTTGCGAATTACGCCAATACATATGGTGGTCTCGGTGGTATCATTATTTTAATGTTATGGTTTTATTTAACTGGATGGGTAATTTTACTTGGCGGTGAAATTAATGGTTTACTCCACCATTATAGAACCGGTGACAATAATTCCCGTAATGAATAATGAGCTCTTGTTCCATAATAAAAAGGAACAGGGGGGATATTTCATGAGTAATAATAAAAAGAACCATAATAATAAAAGTAATAATAAACAAAAGAGCAGTTCGCATCCAAAGCATAAAACGAGTAGCAGTGCGAACGGTCATAATAGCTATCATTAAAAAAAAACGGGTCCTCTATGAGGGACCCGTTTTATTTGCTTCCTTTTAGTAATCGTAAGCCATTCAAAATGACAAGAATCGTACTTCCTTCATGGCCAATAACACCGAATGGAAGAGCTAAAAATTGCAAGAAGTTTGAACAAATTAGCATGGCAATAACGGCTAGCGAAAAGATTACGTTTTGCTTCACAATACGGTTCATTCGTTTTGATAAACGAATTGCTTGGGAAAGGCGAGATAGTTCGTTCTTCATCAGTACAACATCTGCAGTTTCTAAAGCTACATCTGTTCCTTCTCCCATTGCGACACCAATGCTAGCAGTAGCTAGTGCAGGGGCATCATTTATACCGTCTCCGACCATTGCTACTGTACCGTATTTTTCTTTTAACTTTTTAATCGTTTCAACTTTTGTTTCTGGTAAGCATGATGCGTAATATTCCTTTATATTACTTTCAGAGGCAATTGCTTTTGCCGTTTCTTCATTATCTCCAGTAATCATAATTGCTTCGACACCAATGCTTTGTAAATCACGAATAGCAGCTATTGTTTCTTGGCGAAGCGTATCTTTTAAAGCGATAAGTCCAAGAATGCCTCCCTCATCACTAATATAAACGACAGTTTTACCTTCTTTTTCAAGTGAGGCAGAAATACCATTATGAAATGTCTTTGTTTCTTCACCGATAAAGTCAGCTTTACCTATTTTATAAGCGATGTTTTCCAATCTTCCTTTTAGACCAAAACCAGTTACATCTTCAACCTTTTCTGGTTTTTTTAATGTAATGTCGTACGCATGTTGTGCATATTTAACAATGGATTCAGCTAAAGGATGTGTAGAGTGACTTTCAATTGATGCTGTAATAGAAAGTACTTCTTTTTCTGTTATATTTTCTCGAACATATACATCTGTTACGGTAGGTTTACCTTCTGTTAATGTTCCTGTTTTATCAAACGCGATTGCTTTCACAGAAGCAAGGCGTTCTAAATGTATACCGCCTTTAAAGAGAATACCGTTTCTCGCTCCGTTAGAAATGGCTGATAACGTAGCTGGTGTAATGGCAGCTACGAGCGCACAAGGAGATGCGACTACAAGTAAGATCATAGCGCGATAAAACGTTTCATTCCAACTCCAGTCAAGTAAGAAATGAGGAACGAACATCATAAGCGCAACAACGAGTAGTACACCTTTTACGTATGTTCCTTCAAACTTTTCGATGAATAGTTGTGATGGTGATTTTTCACTTTGTGCACTTTGGACGAGACGGATAATTTTTTGGAATAATGTTTGATCGCTCGGCTTCGTAATTTTAACTTCGATAGCACCACGTAAATTTACAGTACCGGCAAATACTTCATCGCCATGTCTTTTCTCATTTGGAATAGGTTCTCCTGTGATTGCTGCCTCATCGATATTTGTTTCACCGTTATGAATCGTACCGTCAGCAGGAACACGTTCACCAGGTTTAATTAAAATAATGTCGTTAATTTGTAACTCTCCAACAGGAACACGTTCTTCAGTTCCGTTGGAAATACGTAATGCTTCTTCAGGTTGTAAGTCAAGAAGAGCGGAAATTTCTTTTTGGCTTTTACTTAACGTATAAGATTCCATAGCACCGCTGAGCGCAAAGATAAAGATTAAGATAGCCCCTTCTGCCCAGTAGCCAATAATTGCAGCACCAATAGCTGCAAAGAGCATTAGCATTTCAACATTTAGCTCTTTTTCTTCAATCGTATCTTCAATGCCTTCTTTCGCTTTTGCATATCCACCAACTATATAAGCAAGGATATAGCAAGTAATACCTACATTCATTGCATCGTTCTTTGTGAATAACCAGCCAACTAAAATAAAAATACCAGATGCTACTGCAAATACAAGTTCATAATGTTTTTTTAATGTGTCCCATAAAGAGGGATGGGAAATTGCTTCTTTTGCCTGTAACGTTTTTACTTCTGAGTTCATTACTACTCGCTCCTTCCGAATTCTTATTGAGAAAAATAATCAAAATCGAAACCCCTATAAAACGACGAAAGCTGCCATCCATAATGGATAGCAGCATTTCTGTTGAATCTGTTTTTAATCGTTATTATATTGTAATTATTCTATAGTATATCATATGTTTTTATGAGATGGTACGGTTTTGTTTCAAGTATAAACGGAAAACTTGTGTTTTCGCAATTCCTCTGGTATATATGAATATTGTTCATAAAAGATCGGAAAGGAAGACAACAAGTGAAGACAGAGAAATTTTTTACCCATCCGATTGGCGTATTTATTGCTGCAATAGTAGCAACTTTTTTATGGGGAAGCGCATTTCCTTTTATTAAATTAAGTTATGTTGAACTTGGAATTCAACCACAAGAAGTTGGAGAGCAAATATTATTTGCTGGTTATCGTTTCTTGTTATCTGGGGTAATGCTTTTATTCTTTTTTAAAGTGTTAGGGAAAAATATGAGCTTCAAAAAAGGAACGGGGAAACAGTTAATACAAATTGGTTTATTCCAAACGTTTCTTCAATATATCTGTTTTTATATTGGAATGAGTTATAGTTCGGGGATTGAAGGAGCTATCATTTCAGGGACATCATCATTCTTTCAAATTTTACTCGCCCATTTTGTATATAAAGATGATGCTCTCAATATGAGAAAATTAATTGGGGTATCGATTGGTTTTTGTGGCGTCATTTTAGTGAATGTGCCGAGTGATGGTAGCTTATCATTTCATTTTGGAATCGGAAGCTTATTACTTCTTAGTGCAGCAATGCTGTATTCATATGGAAACATATTAGCAAAAGAAGGTAGTAAAACATTAGATGTTGGCTATATGACAGCATACCAAATGATTTTTGGTTCTATAGGATTATTATGTATAGGGGCTTTACAAGTTGGAGTAATGCCATTTACATTTAGTCTACACGCACTACTTATGCTGATTTATTTATCTTTCTTATCTGCAGCTGGTTTTTGCATTTGGAATACAATTATGAAATACAACAAGGTTGGAAAAGTATCTATGTATATGTTCTTTATACCCGTATTTGGTGTGTTATTATCGAGCATGATTTTAGGTGAAGCAATTCATTCATTTGTGCTACTTGGTTTAGCATGTGTAGCCGCGGGAATTATTGTGGTAAATCGGACGCCAGCTAAGCAAAAAATAGAGCAAGAAAAACAAGTGGCATAGAGAGCAGAAAAGCGATTACAATGGAAGAACAGTGCTGTTCTTCTTTTTTAGAAAAAGGATAATAGACTAAGTGTAACGAAAAAAGATACAAAAAGCATTTATTGAGGAGAACATATTATGAATCTACTTTACGTGGTGTTAATTGGGCAAATACTTCTTTTTTTTATTGGTGCAATTTATGCAATAGGGCAGACAAAAAGAACGAAAGTTAATATGCCGTTACCTTTAGCAATCCGTCTTATTCTTAGTTTTTCTTTAACAGGTAGTGCAATTTGGATATGGTTACAAGATCCATCTGTAGAGTATAGTACGTGGGTTGCACTTGGTATGACTTTATCGACTGTGGGAGATTTGTTTATGGCTGGGTTGATTCCAATTGGTCATCGATTAATTGGTGGGATGGTTACTTTCGCCCTTGCTCATTGTTTTTATGTAAAAGCATTTTTGCAAACAGGAATTTCATGGAATGGTTTTTGGATTGGCTTACTTGTATATGGGCTCTTTCTAATTGTAGGATGGTTCTCCTTTATCCGAAATGATAAACAGGATAAATTGTTTACGATAGGAGCTCTAATTTATGGATTGTGGGTTGGGGGAATGGCGTGCTTTGCATTCGCCTTATATTATGAAAATACAGGAATATGGTGGATACCAGCGTTTGGTGGTTTACTGTTTGTGATTTCTGATTTTATTATTGGCGTGACAGATATCGGAGGGCGCAAATTGAAGTATGAGCCACTTTGGATTTGGTTTACATATGTAGCTGCTCAAATGTGTATTGTATATGTGGGATTATAAAAAGATACTCTCAAAAATAGTGGATAGACTATTTTGAGAGTATCTTTTTTGCTTGTTTAATTTGATCAGTATTGTTATTTTGAAATTTCTAATATTATAATTTAATAATTCAGAATTTTATAGAAAAATATCAGTCGTATTATTTATAATAAAAGTAAAAAGATGATGAGATGGTGAAATGATGCAAAGGAAAAAATGTTGGCGTGAATTTTTTGGAACGATTGCAATTGCATGTTTATTGGTGTTTTTGGCGAAAATTTTTGTGTTTTTCCCTACGACTGTAAAAGGAGCATCCATGAGGCCGACGTTGCAAGATGGAGATAAGGTGATTGTTAATAAGTTAGCAAAACAATTTGAAAGCTATGGGAGAGAAGACATTATTGTTGTGAAAACAGATAATTTTTATGTCAAAAGAGTGATTGGATTGCCAGGAGATATTATTGAGATGAGAAATGATCAATTATATGTAAATTCTGAAGTGAAAGATGAAGAGTATTTGGATAGTAATAAAAAACAAGCAGAAAAAAAACTTATGAATTTAACAGAGGACTTTGGACCGATTACAATTCCTAAAAATAAGATTTTTGTTATGGGAGATAATCGCCTAATAAGTAAAGATAGTAGAAATGGTTTAGGTTTTATTGATAGAGAAGATGTGTTAGGAAAGTTAGCAGGCATTTATTATCCGTTTGAACATATGAAAATAATAAAGTAAAAAAACCAAGCAAATTTTAGTTTGCTTGGTTTTTCTGTTAAACAGTAGGAGATTCGTTAGATACAAAGATATCTTCATGTTTCTTTGTAGTACTTAAAACGAATTTATGTTGTAGCAATTGTAGTTTAAATAACGCTAAAGGATCATGATATGTTTCTGGATTGCTTCTTAGCGTTGCTAATGTTTGTTCATCTTCCTGTATCTCAAGTTGAGCTGCATCCACATTTTGTTTCAATATGCTAAGTGGATCTTTAAAGAACATCATGATATCGCGTTCTAATGCCCCTTCAAATACTTCAAATTGTAGGAAGAATTGTTTTGAAATTGTGTGAGCAATTTCTGTATAGTCTTCTGTTTCAATATATTGTTTATATTTGTTGGCGAGCATAGATTGGTTTTTTTGCATATTACCAAATAATTTTCCGGCACTTTTTAAGAAAAACTGTGTCGGTGTAAAGCGTAATAAAATATTGATGTTTGTTACTGTAATTCGATTTGTCATTCGTACAACATCTCGATTCCAATCATCTAATAATTTGAAATCGCAAGGAAGTTTCATACGTTCTTCTTTATATAATTTATTAAATGTTTCACTCATTTCATCTAAATAAGCTTGAGCTTGAATAAATTCATTATGTGCTGTTTCAATCCATTCTTGAATAGACCCAGTAAATTTAGGAAGAAGTACCTGTTGTACATGCTTTTGAACTCGTTCATTCATTGCAGCATTTAATTCTTCATGAACTAGTTTGAAATCACTATCTTCTTGAACAAGATCAGAGCAGCTCTGTAATAATTCAGGAATTTGAGAATGTATATCTCGTGTAATTTCTTCTTTCGTTAAAAGATAGGATTCGGTAATAGAGCGAATTTTATCTTTTTCAAGAGCAGTAAGGTTATTAATAAATCCAGTAAGTTTCACTGAGATGTGTTTATTCCAGCGTACGGATTTTACTAATGTATTTTCTAATTCCACACGTTCGTTTATGAGATAAGCAATCGTCTTTTGCGTAAACCATATTAGCTTTTCTATACGTTCTTTTTCTATATCGCGTTTTGCAAGATTAGAGAGAATAGATTCTGTTACATCTCCAAGTTGCTGGCTACTCTCTTGCGAAGGAGAGTATGGGAAGAATTGTGCATCTGGAAAATGCACTTTAAGTTTACTAATTAGTTTTTCATTAGTAGTCGTATTATTTGTGTGTAATACGAAGTGAATTTGTAAGTTTGATACTTGTTCACGTAAATAAATTAACGTATCAATTTCTTCACTATGCAATGGTGAAGAAGAATTTAATACGTAAACAAGACTATCTGCTGCTTGTAAGTATTCAAAGTATGCATTGTTTTTATCCAATTGTCCTTGAATGGATGGTGTAATAAGAAATGTAAACTTATTTTTTCTTAAAAACCTACTTGGTAGCTTAATTTCTATACATCTTTTCTCAAGTTCCGACTGAGCAGATGTAGCCGTTATTTGATGGAATTCATTAAGGTTAGGGATACTTCGTATATCTAACGCGGTAAATTCTGTTATTTCAGTTTGACTAGCGTCTTTAAATAGAATAGGAGTTGTTAAAGTTTCATTTAAGATGTTCTCTCCTAATATTGAATTAACAAATGATGTTTTATCATGGTCACTAGTTCCAGCTATTAGTAGTGGCGTGACATTTAAATCGCATAGTTCATGGACGAGTAGCGTAAATTGATGACTTAAATCTACATCATTTTTCTCAGCCCACACAGCGATTGTTTCGAATAAATGAGAAACTGTTTCCATATTTACATCTGCTTCAGCAGATGTATTAGAAAGTAAGGATCCAGCACTTTTTACGAGTAATGATTCTAAAGTTGTAGGTGAGACTTCATTCCATGCTAACACTGCTGCAGAGACAACTAGAGAATCTTTTGCTTTCGTTAAACTGAACCAATTTGTTAATAAATTTGGTACAAGTCCGTTTAATTCATGCATAAAATGATTTCCGGTAATTAATGCAAAGTATGTTTCTTGATAGCGAGTAGAAATTTCATTCCAATCGTCATTATTGTCTGTTTCAATATGCAAGAATAAATGATTAATACTTTGAATCCAAGGAAGGTATAAGGATTCATGTTGATAGCTATTCCAAAGAGCAATAACAAGTTCTTTAAATTGAGCTTGATCAACAGCATATAGAGCTTTTAAAGACTCATAGAAATATTCAGGCTTAATATTTTTTGTAAATCCTTTATTTATGTAATTTATTAACGTATCAAACCAGTGTAAAGATTGTGTTCGAATACCTTCTTGAACAGCTAGTTCGATAGCGTTGTTCCAATCTTCTTGTTTTTCATAGAAAGAACGTGCAATTGCAGTAATATTTGGGTAATCCGGTTGGAATGCAACAGCTTCACTAATCGTCTTAAAAGCAAGTCCTAAACGATCTTGTTCGATATAAAGAGAAAGAAGTTGTAAGGAAACCTCCATCGTAAGAGTTGTATCTTCTGTTTGAATGGATTGATAAATTTCTTCTGCCTTTGGTAAAAATCCTAGTTCAAAATAAGCATCTGCAATATTTTTTGTTGCCCAAAGTGCAAGAGCATTATTTACTTTTTCCCATTTAAATATAGCTGCTTCAAAATCTTTATTTTGATAATAAAATTCACCTTGAGCAAATCGAATATTAGAAATGTTGGAGAATTCATTTTTAGATTCATTTATATATGCTTCACCGAGTACTTCCGATGCAGGAGTAGAAGTTTCTTCTGTTAAAAATGTTTTATAGTAAACTTTTTGAATAAATTGATTTTCAATGGTCATGTTCGTTCCCCCCTGTATAATTTAGAAAAATGATGTTGTATGTAAAAGGGTTCATGTTCTTTTAATAGGTAGAAGTTGCATTATATAGACCAAACTATGTTTTTGCTAGATATATCATTTTTCTTGAGAGTTAAACCGTTGCGAAAAGTAACTTTCCTTTATTGTAACAAAAAAACACGCATATGAATTTTTATTTTTTATCGGGTCATTTGCGGGCAGTAAGAATCTACTCTCAAAATTGGTGAATGTAAGTGAGTTATGTGGGAGTCGGGATGTCTGTAGAAGCAAGATTGGCGTAGATTAATAATTAGTAGAGGATGAAGAAAAGCCCCACTGATTAAAGTTTCACTTTATCTCTGTTAAAGGAAAGAATAGAAGTAGAGTTCATTATAAAAACAATGTATAGTGAATATGTATACCATGTTTGCCTTAAAGATAGAAAGGGTACAATGTGGAATAACGATCGTGCATAGGATGTGTCTTCCGAATGGAACAACATATTGGCGAGTTAATCGCGCATTATGGCTATTTTGGAATTGTTATAGCTTTGGCTGGTGGGATTGTCGGATTACCGATACCAGACGAGTTTTTATTGACCTTTATTGGTTATAATGTTTCAAAAGGAGTTATGTCAGGAACTGCTGCTTTTTTAAGTGGGATGGCTGGTGCGATGTTAGGGATTACGTTAAGCTACATATTAGGTTTAAAACTTGGGCTCCCTGTTTTAAAGAAATATGGGCCGAAAATTAGAATTAAAGAACATCACATTGAAAAAACACATATTTTATTTGAAAAATATGGGCCATTTCTTTTAATGATTGGTTATTTTATACCGGGAGTACGTCATTTAACGGCATATTTTGCTGGGGTATCAAATTTGACACTTTGGCGTTTTTGTTTGTACGCTTACGGTGGTGCGCTCATTTGGATAAGTGTTTTTATTGGGCTTGGCTGGAAGTTAGGCGAGAAGTGGCGCTTCGTTGAGTATAGTTTACATCATTATGGAATATGGATTTTATTAATTTCAGCAGTTGTTACATGTGTTGTATGGTTTTACATAAAGAAAAAGAAAAACCGCTAATAGCGGTTTTTTTAGCTGAAAGCAATAAATAATACACCAGCTGTAATAAAGACTACACCAACACCGGTCATAAAGTTTAACTTTTCACCGAGGATAATCATAGCGAGAATGATAGAAAATACGACGCTTAATTTATCGACAGGAGCTACTTGTGAAACCTTTCCTGTTTTGAGGGCAAGAAAATAAAATAGCCATGAAGAAGCACCTGCAATCCCACTTAATATGATAAATAGCAGTGCTTTTTTATTTAGCAGTACGTCGCCGATATTTTGAAATTTACCTTGTATGATAATAACGCCTATCATAAATAATGCCATAATAATAGATCGAATTGTTGTTGCAACGTTTGCATCGATTCCGTCTAAACCAAACTTTCCAAAAATCGATACAAGGGCAGCAGCAATTGCTGATAATAGTGCAAATAAGAGCCACGAACTCATAGTAAAATCCCTCCAATCTTACAGTATTATACATGAAAATGATTCTCATGTATAAAGTTGAAGTAATTAAGGTTTATAGGAAGCATGACTCCAACTTAACTTCTTGCTCCACTTGAATTTTAAGGTGGGAGTTTTACTGCCCGCAAATAGTGGGCTAAATAACGAAATAATCCCCACCTTATATTTTTAATAAGGTGGGGATTATTATGCTACTCTGCAATTTCCTCATATAAAAAGTACGTTACATTATAAATATGCTCTACTTCATCGTCTGTCATAAACAGTAATTCGTCACGCTCAATCCCTTTCTTCTTTTCAATAAACTCAATCATATTTTTGCGTTCTTCTCTCTTCATCAATTTTATTTCTCCTCTCAATCTGTTTTAATACAGTTTATTTAAGTTACTGCTATTATATAACAGAATCTTTAGAAAGTTCCACCTATTTTATTGTTTTTTTCAAAAGAACTTTTCGACAAAACAAGCCCACCTAAAGGGGGCTTGTTTTATTTTATAGTCGTAAAAACTCAGGCTCCGTCGTACCGGCACCATCGATGTAATAAATTGTGTCGGGATTGATTTTTATCAATACGTAATTAGGGTCTTCAGGACCGAGTAACCAACGTTTTAAGCTATTATTCCAAAACTTGTTTTTTAATGTTGAGTCTTCCTCGATTGAAGCTAATCCTTCAACTTCAATATAATCTTCATCTAATTTTTTTCCTTCTCGTCCGAGTAGTACATGGACATTAGGATTTTGTTCAATATCTGTTATCTTTTTTGATTGTCGATCTGTTGCAACATATAGTACAAAATCTTCATGGAAAAACATCATAAAGGCACTATGCGGTTTCTCGTTACGTACTGTGGATAATACACCGGTACGTTGTCCTTGGATAATAGTTGCAATTTTCTCTTTTAAGTGCATATTCTTTACCTCTTTTCCTAATTTATATTTTCTCTGTTTAAACAAGATAATTTAAATATCTTTCATACTGTTTTCTTCAAGTCGATTTTTTAAACGTAATTGTGATGAAATCGGACAAGTTAGGAGAAGAATAATAATAATATTGAGGAGAAATACATACGATGGAAGGGTGAAAAGCATGTTTAATAAAATATTTCTTATAGTAGCACTTATAGGTGTACCACTATCTGTACTTGGAAAAACACTTCATTGGCCAGAAACAATTATGTTCGCTGTGTATTGTATTACGATTATCGCGTTAGCTGGTTTTATGGGGAGAGCAACAGAGAGTTTAGCAATTGTATCTGGTCCTAGAATAGGCGGATTATTAAATGCTACTTTCGGTAATGCTGTTGAACTTATCATTTCAATTTTTGCACTTCAAGCAGGGTTAATTGAAGTGGTGTTAGCTTCTTTAACGGGTTCTGTACTTGGAAATTTATTATTAGTAGGAGGACTATCCTTCTTTGTAGGTGGACTTAAATATAAAAGGCAAAGCTTTAACGTTTACGATGCAAGGCATAATTCAGCTTTATTAATATTTGCTGTTGTCGTGGCCTTTGTTATTCCAGAGATTTTTTCAATGAAGATGGACGCTGGCAAGACGTATCAATTAAGTATAGGTGTTTCTATTATTATGATTATCATGTACATTGCTGCATTACTATTTAAGTTAGTTACGCACCGTGGTGTATATCAACATAAAAGTGACGAAGTAGCGCATGAAGAAGAGCCAGAGTGGTCGAAAGGGAAGGCACTCCTTATTTTAGCGATAGCAACACTGGCGGTAGCTTATGTATCAGAGGCGCTCGTGCATACTTTTGAAACTGTTGCAAAATCATTTGGTTGGTCAGAATTATTTATAGGGGTTATTATCGTTGCAATTGTTGGAAATGCAGCGGAACATGCATCTGCAATTATTATGGCTTATAAAAATAAAGTAAATATTGCAGTCGAAATTGCAATAGGTTCTACATTACAAATCGCCATGTTTGTTGCTCCTGTACTAGTATTGCTATCTATGTTCTTCGCGCAGAGGATGCCTTTAGTATTTACCATACCAGAACTTGTATCTATGATTACAGCCGTTTTCTTAACGATTGCGATTTCAAATGATGGAGATACAAACTGGTTTGAAGGCGGCACTTTACTAGCGGCGTATGTCATTATGGGAATTGGTTTTTATTTATTATGAAAAATAGGCATAACAATTGTGCTCAGAGAAAACAATAAACAAAGTAGTATATATACCTTTACATAGGAAGGAGCCAGACAGGTGAAACGAGTATACAGCATATGTCTTTCAACTATGGTCTCGTTTATTTTATTATTTCCTAACATGAGTTTTGCAAAGACAACAGTAGGAACAAAAATGCCTTCATCTGTTTTAAATATTTCAAAAGACAATACATTTCCAAATGATGCGCAAGATTTGCCACGTTTACAGCCAAGTAAGTTTGCTCAAGAACTATTGAAAACAGCTAATATTAAAATTGAAAATCCAGACTTAATTCGGATGTTTAATGAAACGACAATTTCAAATGCGCCGCTTGCAGTAGGGTACCGGGCAAAAATTTATTTAGGTCAATGGGCTTTACATTATGAATCAGTAGACACATCGATTAATTGGGAATATAAACAAGTGAATCGAAATGTGTATGATAATCGCGGAGGAGACCGTTTATATCCACTTCGCTATAAGCAAGAAACACAAAAGACGGTTGAAGGCGATTTAACAGCAGATATGAAAGATGCTGCAGATGTGAAAAAAATGATGCTTCTCAAAGCGCTTGAAAAAGTACAATTGCCCCTTTCGTTTAAAACAACTATTGGTTATGGTACTGGACATGAGCGTGTGTATAATATTAGTCCGAGTCAACTCGGATATTTATACGCTTATACACCAGCAGTAAATGAAAAGGGAAAAGTAACATTTGGAGAAGTGTATCTTGTATTAAAGGGAAATCAAAAAAGACTTGTTGTGAAAAATATTACTTCTCAAGGAATTGGAGCGGCGATTCCAATTCATGATCATTTATTTTTTAAATTCATTTCTTCTTCCCACTCGCAATAACATAAAAAAACGTCAGCTTATAAGCTGACGTTTTTTTATAATGTAATGTTTGCTGTTTTTGATAAGAAATCTTCTGTCGGATAGTAGCTGTTTTTTACAAGAACATTTGGTCCAAGACATTTTACTGCAGGACAGTGACAGCTTAATGATTTTGCTGTTTTTGAAGCACTCCATTTGTCATATGCTTCTTGTAATGTGTTTGTTTGTATGTTTCCTAGAAGTGGAACATCACCAAAGTCCGTCACAATAATATTTCCATCGAAAATATTTACATTTAAACGAGAACGGCCATCTGGATCGTTACGAACGGTTACATTTTTGCTCTCTTGTAATTTTTTAAATGTGGCAATGTCTCGCTCGTCATCGCTACAAGCATAGAAAGGTAAAGTTCCAAATAACATCCATACATTTTCATCGCGAATTTCTAGTAAATGCTCAATCGCATCACGAATTTCAGCTTTTGTTAAAATCTCTAGATTACTCGCGAAGTCACTTGGATACATTGGGTGAACTTCATGACGTTTACAGCCCATCTCTTCGACGATTTGGCGGTGAATATGTTCAATATGTGGTAGAGTTCTTTTGTTTAACATTGTTTCGGCAGATACAAGTACACCTGCATCTGATAGAGCCTTACTATTTGTAATCATTTTTTCGAATAATTTTGCACGTTGTTCGTAAGTAGGTTTACGCTCCATCATTGCAAATCCGCCTTCAACGAAGTCATCAATTGTTCCCCAGTTATGAGAGATATGCAACACGTCTAAATAAGGAATAATTTGTTCGTAACGTGCTAAATCTATAGTTAAGTTAGAGTTGATTTGAGTGCGAACGCCTCGTTCATGGGCGTATTTTAAGAGTGGTGTTACATAGTTGTCGACGGATTTTTTTGAAAGCATAGGTTCTCCGCCAGTAATACTTAAAGAACGTAAATGAGGAATCTCATCTAATCGTTTTAATAAAAGATCCATCGGAAGCGGATTTGGGTCTTTCGGCTGTAACGTGTAACCAACAGCGCAATGCTCACAGCGCATATTGCATAACGTCGTCGTTGTAAATTCAACATTTGTTAATAGTAGTTTGCCGTACTCTTCAAGGTCCATATACGCTTCCCATGGATCGTAAGAAGGAGTAATCGGCTTCATTTTTTGTGATATCGTCATATGAAATACTCCTTTGACTATTGAAATAACAATTTGTCCATTCTCTATAATAGAAGAATATGTGCTTTTTATAAAGTGAAACTTTTTAGCATGAAAAGAGAGAGGGCTTACATTATAGTGGATGACTGTGACAAAATTGGTGAAATTTCATGCCCATAGCAATCATTTTTGCGGTATAATAAAAGCAACTCGAATTAAAAGGAGAGTGCCTTCATGGGAAAAGCAATTCAAGATAAAGATACACAATTAGTATATTTAAAAGAGCGTTTAAATATGTTCATTGAAGTAATTGATACAATTGAACCTGAAGAAGTAGAATTAGAAGATGTAGATCGTCTTCTTGCAATGTTAGATGAATTAGAATTAAAATGTGAGCAATTTAAAAAAGACGAATAATATATTAAAAAGGCTGCCAATTCCAATTTGGTAGCCTTTTTCTGTGCGGATAATAGAAGGACGATAGAAAAAGAGGTATAATCAAGTTGTGAAAAATTTCATTTATTCTTTAATAGCGTGAAACAAATAAAAAGCTAAAGAGCATAACAATGGAATTTTCAGCTCATAACGTTTTGGTAGCGTTCACAATTGAGGGGGAAGTAACAATGGAAAAGCTTCAAGAAAGCATGTATCAACTAATTGTTGAAACGTCAACGAACTTACCGAAAGATGTTCGTCGTGCGATTCAACAAGCGAAAGAGCGAGAAAATGTAGGGACTCGTTCTGCGATGGCACTTGGCACAATTACAAATAATATTAAAATGGCTGATGATAACATCTCACCGATTTGCCAAGATACAGGGATGCCAACGTTTAAAATTTATACACCAGTTGGTGTGAATCAATTAAAGTTGAAGGAAGCTATCTATAATGCGCTTGAGCGGGCGACAAAAGATGGTAAACTTCGTCCAAATTCTGTTGACTCTCTTTTTGGAGACAATAGTGGAAATAATTTAGGACCAGGTACACCGGTTATTAAGTTTGAACAATGGGAAAAAGATTATATTGATGCACGTTTAATCCTAAAAGGTGGTGGCTGTGAGAATAAAAATATTCAATATAGCTTACCGTGTGAACTAGAAGGACTTGGACGAGCTGGCCGTGATTTAGAAGGAATTCGTAAATGCCTTCTTCATGCAGTATACCAAGCACAAGGTCAAGGATGTAGTGCTGGTGTAATTGGTGTTGGTATCGGGGGAGACCGCACATCAGGTTATGAATTAGCAAAAAATCAATTATTCCGTACATTAGATGATGTCAATCCAGTACCAGAGTTACAACAACTTGAAGAGTACGTATTAGAAAATGCGAATAAGCTTGGCATTGGTACGATGGGATTTGGTGGAGAAACAACTTTACTGGGCTGTAAAATTGGCGTGTATAACCGCCTGCCAGCTAGCTTCTACGTATCTGTGGCGTATAATTGCTGGGCATATCGCCGCCTAGGTGTAACAATCCATCCTGAAACAGGTGAAATTATGGATTGGTTATATCAAGAAGGTGAAGATACACTTCAGCATGAAGCACAAGAAAAAACAGAGCAACGTGAGATTGTATTACAAGCACCAATTACAGAAGAGCAAATTCGTGGACTTCGCGTTGGTGATGTTGTAACAATTAATGGCATGATGTATACAGGTCGTGACGCAATCCATAAGCATTTAATGGATAATGATTGTCCAGTAGATTTAAACGGACAAATTATTTACCACTGTGGTCCAGTTGTTGTGAAAGATGACAATGACAATTGGCAAATTAAAGCGGCAGGTCCAACGACAAGTATTCGTGAAGAACCGTACCAAGGCGATATTATGAAGAAATTTGGTATTCGCGCTGTTATTGGAAAAGGCGGTATGGGTGCGAAAACATTAGCGGCTTTAGAAGAACACGGTGGCGTGTACTTAAACGCAATCGGCGGTGCCGCGCAATATTATGCTGAATGTATTAAAGAAGTGGAAGATGTTGATTTCTTACAATTTGGTATTCCAGAAGCAATGTGGCATTTACGCATTGAAGGTTTTAAAGCAGTTGTAACGATGGACTCTCATGGTAATAGTTTACATGCAGATGTTGATAAAACATCACTTGAAAAATTAGCGAGCTTTAAAGAGCCGGTATTTAAATAAACAAAAATGCATCTCGAATCTTTCGAGATGCATTTTTTGGTATATATAGAAAAACATGCACAGCATGAAAGTAAGTAAGGAAACAGAAACTACAGGTACGATTATATATGGAAAGGAGACTATTTATGAAATATAAATGGTTATATATCGGTCTCATTTTTTCAATTATGATGGCACTTGTTCCAGTTTCAACATTGGCTTATACAAATACTCCACATAACTGGGGAATCCCGCGTCCTAAAAATGAAACAGTACCAGATGCAGGAAAGTTATATACGGATTTACTGCAAAAAAATGGCGGGTTTTATTTAGGAGATACGAAGAAAAAAGATATTTATTTAACATTTGATAATGGATATGAGAATGGATACACAGGGAAAATCTTAGATGTATTAAAAGAGAAAAAAGTACCAGCAACTTTCTTTGTAACGGGGCATTACATTAAAACACAAAAAGATTTATTGTTAAGAATGAAGGATGAAGGACACATTATTGGAAATCATTCTTGGAGTCATCCTGATTTTACAGCGGTAAATGATGAGAAGCTTCGTGAAGAATTAACGAGTGTAACGGAAGAAATTAAAAAAGTAACTGGGCAAAAAGAAGTGAAATATGTACGTCCTCCGCGCGGCGTATTTAGTGAAAGAACGTTAGCTCTTACGAAAGAAATGGGCTACTATAATGTATTTTGGTCACTTGCATTTTTGGATTGGAAAGTGGATCAGCAAAGAGGATGGCAATATGCGCATAATAATGTTATGACGATGATTCACCCAGGATCTATTTTATTACTTCATGCAATATCAAAAGATAATGCAGAAGCACTTGCGAAAATCATTGATGATTTGCGCGAGAAAGGGTATCATTTTAAAAGTCTAGATGACTTAGTAAAAAGCAATCAACCGTAAGCATGTATGCTTACGGTTTTCTCATGCTATAATGATGTGTAAAAAGGATGGGGAAACGTATGTGGAGCGAACATGTTACGTTAGAGTATCCGTATCATTTTGAAGAAGTATTAAAACGTTTATCTTTTGATCCTCTTAACGTCATTCAATTAGATGAGAAAGTCATTTATATCCCGCTTTGCATAGAAGAGGAACAGGTTGTTGTTCGCTTACAAGGGATTGGTACTGTTCAAAATCCACAGTTTTGGATTTCTAGTCAGACAGGAGATCCGGAGAAAGTCATGAAACGAATGAGGGCCATTTTTCATTGGAATGAACCGTTTCAAGATATACAAAATCATTTTTTAAACACATCATTACGTCCACTATTTGAAACATATGCTTATACTCCAATTATTTTAGAATTTGATTATTTTGCTTGTCTTCTTCGCTGTATCATTCACCAACAAATAAATTTGAAATTTGCTACTGTGTTAACAGAACAATTTGTGAAACGGTATGGAACAGAGAAGAACGGTGTATTCTTTTTCCCCACTCCGGAAATAGTAGCAAATATTTCAATAGAAGAATTGAGAGAGCAGAAATTTAGTCAGCGAAAGGCTGAATATATAGTAGGATTAGGTCGAAGTATTGTCAGTGGTACATTAAATTTAGCGAGTATAGAAACTGGGACGGAAGAAGAAGTTTCAGCACAATTGTTGCCAATTAGGGGAATTGGTGCATGGACAGTGCAAAACTTTTTAATGTTTGGGATTGGACGGAAAAATATGTTTCCGAAAGCGGACATTGGGATTCAGCGTGCAGTGCAAGGTATATTTCAATTAGATGATAAACCTGATGATGCATTTTTAGAAAAAGTGAAACAAGAGTGTGAACCATACTGCAGTTATGCAGCGTTATATTTATGGAAAAGTATAGAGTAGAGGTGTAATAATGATACAAAAGCAACATGAGAGTAAGTTGGAAGTTGGTCAAACGTTTCCTGTGACAATTAAACGTCTTGGGATTAACGGAGAAGGCGTTGGTTATTTTAAGAGACAAGTTGTTTTCATTCCAGGGGCATTACCAGGAGAAGAAGTTGTTGCAGAAACAACGAAAATTCAGCGTGGCTTCGCTGAAGCGAAAGTGAAAAAAGTTCGTAAAGCTTCACCGCATCGTGTGAAAGCACCGTGTCCAGTATATGAGGAGTGTGGCGGTTGTCAGCTGCAACATTTAGATTATAAAGAACAATTGAATCAAAAGCGTGATATCGTTGTACAAGCATTTGAGAAGTACATGAAAAACAGTATGGAAGAGAAAATTCGTCCAACGCTTGGCATGGAAAATCCATGGCATTACCGTAATAAGAGTCAATTACAAGTGGGGCGTAAAGACGAAAAGGTTATTACAGGGCTATATAAACAAAACTCACATCAGTTAATTGATATTGCTCACTGTATGATTCAACATAAAGCAACGAATGAAGCGACAAAAGTTGTAAGACGTATTTTAGAAAAATTAAATGTTTCTATTTACAATGAGAAAAAACAAAAAGGTTTAGTACGCACAATTGTAACACGTACTGCAGTTCAAACAGGGGAAGTACAAGTTACACTTATTACAACAAAAGAAGAATTACCAAATAAAGAACAATTTGTTGCAGAAGTACAAAAACAGATGCCAGCGGTTAAATCAATTATGCAAAATGTAAACTGGCGTAAAACATCTGTTATTTTTGGAGATAAAACATTTAAATTAGCTGGAAAAGAAGTAATTCAAGAAACACTTGGCGATTTATCATTTGAATTATCAGCACGTGCATTCTTCCAGTTAAATCCAGAACAAACAATTGTTTTATATGATGAAGCGAAAAAAGCAGCTGCGTTAACAGGCGATGAGAAAATTGTAGATGCGTATTGTGGTGTTGGTACAATCGGACTTTGGCTTGCGAACGATGCAGCGGAAGTACGTGGTATGGATGTAATTCCAGAAGCGATTGCAGATGCAAGAAAAAATGCGAAGCGTCACGGATTTACAAATACGAAATATGAAGCAGGTAAAGCTGAACAATGGTTACCGAAATGGGTAAAAGAAGGATGGCGTCCAGATGTAATTGTTGTCGATCCACCACGTACAGGTTGCGATGATAAATTACTGGAAACAATTTTAAAGGTGAAACCGAAACAAGTTGTGTACGTGTCTTGTAATCCTTCTTCATTAGCACGTGATGTACAAGCATTAATGAAGAGTTATGAAGTGGAGTATGTGCAACCAGTTGATATGTTCCCGCATACTGCGCATGTAGAAAATGTAGTTAGATTAAAGTTGAAATAAGAAGGATTAAAAATGTTGATGTAGTTAACTACATCAACATTTTTTGTTATGCTGGCAGCTAAATCACGTTACGTAATCAATATACATACTTTCTGTATGAAGTATATGAAATTATTTTCTGCATTTGAAAAGAATTTGTAAAAATATACAGTATTCAGATTGTATAGACCACTTTGTATTAATAAATTACAATATGGATGTAACATAGCAATTTTGCTATAGAAAATAAGCTGAAAGGGAGAAGATTTATGAAAAAATGGTTGGCATTGTTTGTTTTTGGGATGGTTTCTTTATTTGCAACTTCTGCACATGCGGAATCATATGAAACAACAAAAACATTAAAAGTATATGAAAGTCGTAGTTTTAATTCGCCTGTGAAAAAAGAACTGCAGCCAGGAGAAAGGGTTTATGTTACAAATCAACATCCTAGTGGATGGTGGAAGATAAGTGGTGGATTTATCGCACCAGAGGGCGCTAAAGTAGAAATTAATCGAACTTTTGAAGCTTTTGATTGGATTAATATGGACAGTGCGAAGTACGTATTTGGTCCTCAAACTGTTATTGCACGTGATGGTACACTAAGAGGTGAAATTTTGATTGATACATATTTGGGGCAGAAGTGGACAAGTGTAAATGGAATGCCACAAATAATGAAGCAGAATTTTGCAGCATACAGTAGCCCTGAAGCTAAAAATCCAGATGCTTGGTTCGCTCCACAAACGGTTAATATTTTGCAGACAAAAGAAAACGGTTGGTCTTTAATTAACACGTATTTAGGGCCAAAGTGGATTGTTCGTTATCCACACGTGGAACATATTAATCGTGATTTTTATGCATACAATGAACCTAAGTACATGCATCACGGTGTGAAATTCTCAGCCCAATCTGTAAGAGTACTTCAACAAGGAGAAAATGGTTGGAAGAAAATTAAGGTTGAGGTTGGAGAAAAATGGATTGCACCACAAGGATCTTATTACCATGTCCCAAATGTATTTACGGCATTTGATCAACCTTTCGGTAGAGCAATCGGTACTTTTGCACCACAAACTGTATTTGTAGTTGAAGAATCTACAACATCATTTGGTTGGTTAAAAATTAGAACATACTTAGGAGATTCCTGGATTCGAACGAATCGTAATTAGTAAATAGATTACTTTATTCCTTTTAGAATGAAGTAACAATATGTTATAGTTCCCTCATATGGAAAAGCTGTATGAGGGATTATATTTTTAGCCCATTAAGACAAGGAGAATACGATGAATAATTATAAATTAACGATTCAGTACGATGGTGCACGTTTTAAAGGATGGCAACGTCTTGGTAATAACGATAATACGATTCAAGGAAAAATCGAAAGTGTCATATCTGAAATGATCGGAAAAGAAATTGAAATTATCGGTTGTAGTAGAACAGACGCTGGTGTACATGCTTTGAATCAAGTTGCTAACTTTCAAAGTGATGAGAAGTTAGTGGAACATAAAGTGAAAAAATATTTAAATCAATATTTACCTAATGATATTAGCATTACGAATGTGGAAGAAGTACATGATCGTTTCCATGCTCGTTACAATTCTAAAGCAAAAACATATCTGTATAAAATTTGGAATGAAGAGCATACAAATCCATTTATGCGTAAATACAGCATGCATGTGAATAAAAAATTAAATGTGAAAAGCATGAAAGCAGCTGCAAAACATTTAGTTGGTTCACATGACTTTACTGCTTTTTCAAATGCGAAATCAAAGAAAAAATCTATGGTTCGAGAAGTATATACACTTGATGTGATGGAAGAGGCAGGATTTGTACAAATTAGAGTAAGTGGGAACGGATTCCTTCATAACATGGTAAGAAAAATTGTTGGGGCATTAATTGAAGTTGGATTAGGACAATTAGATGCTGAAGCAATTCCAAACATTTTAGAAGAAAAGCAGCGCAATCAAATTAATTGTCTTGCTGAGGCAAGTGGGTTGTATTTAGAGAATGTTGAGTTTTAATGGCAAATAAAAAAATCGGGCTAAGTAGCTCGATTTTTTTAGTATTACGAAGATTTCTCGTTTTTTATATGTAGCTTCAAATTCCAAAAAGCAGCAAGCATAATAGCTGCAAAGGAGCCCGAAATTGTTCCTAATAGCTTTGCATAAGGAGAGCTGCTTACATCGGAATTAATGAATAACATCATACAGAGCATGGCAGGGAAAAAGTATAAGTATTGTAATAACTTTAATTTTTTATCATTACTCATATATATAACCCCTTTCTAGCATGTTATATGTTCATTGTAACATGTTTTACCAAATTATTTTTTGCATTTGGAGAAATGTTCATTTCATATGTGTAAATGCAGTTTTTTAATTCGATATTGTAAATTTTGTCTACTTAATCCTAAAAATTTTGCAGCTTGTGAGATGTTACCGTGATTCTCTTTAAGAATTTGATTGATGTAGTTTTTTTCCATTTTTTCTATTGTGTGTTTTAAAGTTTTAGGTGCATCAGTATTGTGATTAGTTAGTGTATGCTGCATGTTGAATTCTTTTTTTATTTGTTCGCGAAAGCGAGTAGGAAGATGAAAAGCTGTAATGATGGTTTCATCTTCTATCAAGTTCATGGAACCTTCAATTATATGTTCCAATTCCCGTACGTTTCCAGGCCAATCGTATGCATAGAAAAATTCACTTACATTTACATCTACATCGGTTACGTTGAGCACGAATTGAGTATTATATTTTTTAATAAAGTGCTGAACAAGAGCTGGAATATCTTCTTTTCTTTCCCGTAAAGGCGGAAGACATAAAGTAACGACGCTTAATCGGTAATATAAGTCTTCTCTTAATCGATCATGTGCGATGGCTTCGAAGGGATCTTCATTAATAGTTGCTATAATACGAACATCAATTTCTTTTTCGTGTGTACCTCCGATTCTTCTTATTGTTTTTTCTTGTATAGCCCGTAGCAACTTAGCTTGAAGAATTGGGCTTAATGAATTGATTTCATCTAATAACAAAGTTCCTCCGTTTGATTCTTCGAATAAACCTGGTTTATCTATTGCTCCTGTAAAGGCACCTCGATTTGTACCAAATAATAGGCTTTCCATTAAGGTATCAGGTATAGCGGCACAGTTTTGTGAAATAAAAGGTTTTGTTGAACGCTGACTTTCATTATGGATGCTTTGTGCAAATAGTTCCTTACCAGTACCTGTTTCTCCTACGAGAAGTATGGAGGAAGATGTACGAATTACTCTTTTTCCTTCTGTAATGATGGATTGAATTGCTTCAGAATCACCAATTATGTGATCAAAGGTAAATTTAGTGCTTTGTTTTCGAGAAGGGCCTATTCTTATTGTTTGCTTTAAGTGACTGATCTCTTTTGATATTTCAATGGCACCTTTAATTTTTCCATTTTCTATTATAGGGAAAGTATCGTTAATCGTTGTAATTTCTTGTCCTTTATTGTTAAAATACGTTTGTTTTATATTTTTCTTTGTTTTTCCAAATTTTAATGCCTCTATAAGAGTACTATTTTTATTTTCTTCAAATGCAAATACCTCTAAAGGACTTTTATATAGCACATCTAAGCGATCCATTGATTCAATTTCCATCATTTTGCGGTTATAGACAATCGTTTTACTTTCCTCATTAATAATATGAATCCCGATATCGAGTTCATTGAGTAAAGTTTCATATAGCATATTCATTTCAATGATCTGTTTAAAATTAATGTCTTCTGTACGCATAGATTATCTTCTCCTCATTTCACCCTATGAAGACTGACTTTTTATAATTTTATTAAAATTCTTATAAAACCGCAAAATTTTTTTGCTATTTTCCTTTTAAAACTTCTCAAATGATAGAAAAATTTTGCGGTTGTGCACGCTTTTTTGTGTGAAACTCTCATTTAATATATGAATCAGAGACTTGGTACGTATTTTGCATAAATAATATTCGAAATCTCTAGAGGGGAGAATATGAATTTTTATAGGATATACAACGTTGCGGTGTCAATTAATAAGAGGGGGAATTTATAAAGTGAAGACAGTTATAGAAGGTGTGTATAGTCCTTGTTATGGAAAAGTAGAGAAGTTATTTGTTACGGAAAGTTCTTACGTATACGAGTGGGAGAAATTAGCGTTAATTGAAACAATAGATAAACAGAAAGTAGAAATTAAGATAGGGATCAGTGGTTATATTGAATCATTAGAAGTAGTAGAAGGACAAGCTATTGCTGATCAAAAGTTATTAATAACAGTAAGGGATGACCTTTTAGTAACAGGCAGTGATTAATGTAAGTGACGTGTAATTTTGCTCTTTTAACTCATTATTTTTACGGTGAATAATTTTAAAAACGCTTACATTAAATGGGTTGGCAAAGTGAAAAGGGGGATTTATATGATGGATCAAAACCAAGGATTAAAAAGAGAATTGAAAAGCAGGCACATATTTATGATTGCACTCGGTGGAGTTATTGGTACAGGACTTTTTTTAGGGTCAGGTTATACGATTCATGAAGCTGGACCTGGAGGAGCAATTGTAGCGTATCTTGTCGGTGGATTTGTAATGTATTTAACGATGCTCTGTTTAGGAGAATTAGCTGTTGCGATGCCTGACGCAGGGTCTTATCAAACGTATGCGACAAAGCACATTTCCCCTGCAGCGGGTTATGTAGTGGGATGGATGTCGTGGTTAAACTGGTCTGCTACGATAGGCATTGAATTAATTGCAGTTAGTATTTTGATGAAACGCTGGTTTCCCGATGTACCGTCATGGATTTGGTGTGTAGTGTTCGCAGTACTGCTCTTTGCTATTAATGCGTTATCTTCAAGAAGTTTTGCGGAAGTGGAATTTTGGTTTGCAAGTATTAAAGTAATTACAATTATTGCATTTATTATTTTGGGCGGGGCAGCAATGTTTGGTTTTCTAGATATGAAAGGAAATGAACCAGCGCCAATGTTCTCTAGCTTTACTGATTATGGTGGATTGTTTCCAAATGGATTATCAGCCATTTTAATTACAATGATTGCAGTTAATTTTTCTTTCCAAGGAACAGAATTAGTTGGTATTGCAGCAGGTGAGAGTGAAAATCCAGAGAAAACGATCCCGAAGGCAATTAACAATACAGTTTGGCGTATACTTGTTTTCTTTGTACTATCTATTTTTATTCTTGCTGGACTATTCCCTTGGCAGCAAGCAGGAGTAATAGAAAGTCCATTCGTAGTTGTATTTGATAAAATTGGTATTCCTTATGCAGCAGATATTATAAATTTCGTTATTATTACAGCAGTACTATCCGTTGCGAATTCAGGATTATATGCAACTTCGCGTATGCTATGGTCTATGTCTAATCAAGGAATGATTAGTCCAATTTTTGGCAAGTTATCTAAAAACGGTGTTCCTATTTATGCATTAATCGTAAGCACAATTGTAGGGTGTCTCTCACTACTATCAGGTATTTATGCGGAAGATACAGTTTATTTATGGCTGCTTTCTATCGCTGGGTTCGGAGCGATACTAGTTTGGGCATCTATTGCTTTATCAAATTTATTAGCTAGAAGGTCATACATGAAGCGGGGCGGGGATGTTAAGGACTTGAAATTTAAAACACCATTGTATCCATTTGTACCACTTCTTGCGTTAGTATTAAATTTAACAGTAATCGTTGGCATGGCCTTTATTCCAGAACAAAGAATGGCATTGTATTGTGGTATTCCATTTATGATTGTTTGTTTACTGTTTTATCGTGCTACAAGAAATAAGGGAAGTAATGTGGAGCATATTGAAAAGACAAATACAACGGAAGTAGAGAATTTATAATAGTGATTAATTAGGAGACTGTAAAATTGTAAACAGTCTCTTTTTTTGTGAAAATAAAGCTGGAAACATACTATGTATGCAAAGGGGAATTAGCGATGAATCCAGAAGTTTCGCAGTTGTTAAAACAAATAGATTCAAGGAAAGAGGAATTACTAGAACTTACAAAAACTTTAATTCGTTTTGAAACACCAGCACCACCAGCGAGAAATACAAATGAAGCGCAAGAATTTATTGCAGAGTTTTTAAGAAAACGAAATTTTAGTATTGATAAATGGGATGTATATCGGAATGATCCGAACGTTGTTGGAGTAAAAAAAGGAATAAAAAGTGACTCATATAAAAGTCTTATTATTAATGGGCATATGGATGTAGCTGAAGTTTCAGCAGATGAGGCGTGGGAAACAAATCCATTTAATCCATTTATAAAAGATGGCTGGTTAGTTGGACGTGGCGCAGCAGATATGAAAGGTGGGTTGGCTGGAGCGCTATTTGCCATTCAACTTTTACAAGAAGCTGGTATTGAATTACCTGGAGATTTAACTTTTCAATCAGTAATTGGAGAAGAAGTTGGAGAAGCAGGTACACTTCAATGCTGCAAAAGGGGTTACGATGCTGATTTTGCAGTCGTAGTGGATACGAGTGATTTACATATGCAAGGGCAAGGCGGTGTCATTACTGGATGGATTACAGTGAAAAGTCCGCAAACGTTTCATGATGCAACGCGTAGACAAATGATCCATGCTGGAGGACGTTTATTTGGAGCGAGTGCGATTGAAAAAATGCTGAAAATTGTGCAAAGCTTACAAGAATTAGAGCGCCACTGGGCAGTCATGAAAACATATGAAGGCTATCCATCTGGAACAACAACAATTAATCCAGCTGTTATTGAGGGAGGAAGGCATGCGGCGTTCATTGCGGATGAGTGCCGATTGTGGATAACAGTGCACTTCTATCCGAATGAAACACATGAACAAATAATAAACGAAATTGAAGAGTATATTGGAAAGGTGGCAGCTGCCGATCCATGGTTAAGTGAAAATCCGCCACAATTTAAGTGGGGCGGAGAATCAATGATTGTAGATCGTGGTGAAATTTTTCCTTCTTTAGAAATAGATAGTGAACATACAGCTGTAAAAACGCTTAGCTCAGTACATGAATCAATTCTTTCTAAAAACGCAATTTTAGATATGTCTGCAACGGTAACGGATGGTGGTTGGTTTAGTGAATTTCATATTCCGGCTGTTATTTACGGACCAGGCACATTAGAGGAAGCTCATTCAATAAATGAGAAAGTAGAAGTAGAGCAGTTAATTGAATTTACAAAAGTAATAACAGCATTTATATATGAATGGTGTCATATGAAAAAATAGATTAGTATGTTGAAATAGTACAGGTATGTATACTTGTACTATTTTTTAGTGAACTATTTCAGAGTTAAATAGAAACAACTGAAATAGTTCTTTATTTTGCTATGTCTTTCGTTTCATTTCAAGTAATTTCTCTTTTGCTAATTCAACGGCAATCGCATCATCTAAATAGCCAATTGGAAAGAGATAGTCGGGAATAATATCTGTCGATAAAATGAAATAAAGTAATGCGCTCCCAAGAACTGCACGTTCTTCTTTTGAAATGGTTTCATTGCAAAATTGTTGATACATATCTGTTAATTGTTCAATAAAAGGACCAGCACTATCAATTTGCTCTAATTTGCTTGCGAAACTGTCACGAATACGATTTTCGCCTTCTGTTGTCTGGGCATAGCGTTCGTAATTTTCGAGTTCTTGTTTTACGCGAGTTGTAGTGTAATCGAAATCGAATAAGTTAGAGGATTGTAAAGTTTGCTGAATGGTATCAAGAGATGTGTACATATCCGTTTTTTCTTTATTTATGTGAGGAGAATCAGGGTACATTTCATCAAATAACAATTGGGGTGGAACTTGAAGACATTCTGCAAATTTTTGTAGATGTTTTTGTTTCGGCGGTTGTTTGCCATTAATAATTCTTGAGACCGTTGCAGGATCAATATTTGTAAGTATTCCTAGTTGGCGCATAGATAGGGCGCGTTCTTTTAAAAGTTTTTTTATTAATTTACCAAGCCGATCATTCGGGTTTTCATTAGCCATAGTGTAGGCACTCCTTTTTTAGTGTTGAAAAAATGTTGAGCATTTATTACAAGTATATGAAACAGACAGGCACAGTTGCTCAACATTTTCATAATATGCATTGAAAAGTGAGAAAAAGGGGTGACTATTTATGAGTACGGCAGGCTTATTTTCAATTTTTTTAATCGGGATCGCTTCTAATTTAGATAATGCAGGTGTTGGAATTGCGTATGGCATTCGTAAAATTCGTATTTCGTGGTTTAACAATTTTATCATCGCATTCTTTGGATTTTTATTTACTTTATTAGCGGGATTTTTTGGGAACTGGATTGCGTTATTTATTTCAGAGTTTACAGCAAACTTGATTGGAGCAATCGTTTTAGGGATAATCGGGGTGTTTATTTTATGCCAGCCTTTCTTGAGTCAAAAAAATACAGCAGGTTCTAAAGATGATAATGTACTTATGGGAATTTTACGTGATCCAGAAAAAGCAGATTTCGATGGATCTAAAACAATTAGTTTTTCTGAAGCACTTGTTTTAGGGGTTGCATTGTCTATTAATAATATCGCAGGTGGGTTCGATGCTGGAGTAACAAATTTAAACCTTTGGCTTACAGCGACTATTTCTGGGGTGTTTAGTTTTATTTGCATAAGTGGTTTTGGGTATGTAGGAAAACGATATTTAGCAGAATACTTAGGGAAATGGGCGACGGTTATTGCAGGAGTGTTATTAATTCTTATTGGGATTGATCAGTTGTTGTAAGGAGAGTAGAAAACAAGGTTCGAGTATTTCCTTGGAAATACAGCAAGGGATTGCATATATCGACGTACTTTTCTCCATACTAATACGGATTTCTTTTAAGAAAGGGGGATTTGTATGGGACGCGGGAAAGCATTTGATCATAAGAAAAAAGGGCATGATCATCAACCACCTAAAGGTGCGTTCATTCATAAAGATGTAAATGAACATACTTTGGAAGAGGAAGAGCTACCAGTAAATATTGAGGCGTATAAAAATAGTTTAAAAAAACATTAAAAGCACCTACATAGGTGCTTTTTTTACCGTATATCTTCAATTAATTGTTCGGATTCTTCATGCATACTGTACTCACTTAATACTTGAATGCAAAGCCACTTTAATTCTTCGATCGTATGCTCAAGTTCTTCAGGAAGCACATGGTGAATGTCTTCAAGTCCCATTCCGAAATGAATAAGTTCAAGTACTTGATCATCGATGTTCCGGTCCATTAATAGTTCAAGTACTTCTAAATTGAATATGTATCGGTGAGCTTCGTCGAGTGAAACAACTTTTAGCTTTAAGCTTTCTACAATACTCAATATAAAAAGAAGAATTGTTTTTTCAAGAACAGGTTGTTTTCCCATTTGAAATATTAGTTTCATCTTTCACACCTCCACATATAGCGCTAGGTTGTACTATATTATTCGGGAGGGGGGAGCAAATATGCATAATAAAGAGAAACTTTCAATACCGTTTTTGTATGGATATTGATAACAGATCAAATAAAAAAATCCCGCTATACTAGCAGGATAACTTTCCATTAAAAAATACTCCAGCCTTCTTGAGCAGAAAGAAGTTCAAGAATTTTAAAACCAGCGATACTATTTCCGTTTGCATCTAAAGCTGGCCCGAAAATACCGATTCCCATTTCACCTTTTACGCAGCCGAAAATGCCACCGGCTACACCACTTTTTGCAGGGATACCAACACGGATTGCAAATTCACCAGATTCGTTATACATACCACATGTGACCATAAATGTTTTGCAAATTTTTGTAATATGTTTAGGGATAATCTGTTTCTTTTTATATGGATCATATCCATCCATTGCAAAAATTAAGCCAATACGTGCTAAATCAATACAGTTTACTTCAACTGCACATTGACGAGTGTATAAATCCATAAGTTCTTCGATGTCACAATCGATAATTCCGTTTTGTTTCATATAGTAACAAAGTGAACGATTTAAGTAAGCTGTCTCTAATTCTGAATTGGCAACTTTAGAAGAATAATTAATAGTAGGATTATCTGTTATTTCACGTACAAAATGAAGGATACGCTCCGTTTTTTCCTCGTTATCTTTTCCTGCTAACATGCTTGTAATAGCTAATGCTCCTGCATTAATCATTGGATTAAGGGGTTTGGACGGACTTGTCGTTTCTAACTTAATAATAGAATTAAATGGGTCACCCGTTGGTTCCATTCCAACTTTAGAAAATACATATTCTTCGCCACGGTCTAAAAGGGCAAGGGCAAGTGTAATTACTTTGGAAATACTTTGAAGAGTAAATAGTGTTTGTGAGTTGCCTGCATGGATATATTCTGATTCTTTATGGAAAATGGCAATCCCTAAATCGTCTGGATTTGCATTTCCTAGTTCGGGGATATAAGTAGCAAGTTTTCCTTTTTTTGTATATGGTTTTACTTGTTCTAACAACTGTTGTAAGTTGTTTGTTTCAATGCACTGCATAGTACCAACGCTCCTATTTCGAATTAACTAAGTTTACTTTTCCCGATATGCTCGGAAATAAATAATAACATGAAAAAGTGGAATGATAAAACGAAAGTTACATGTTCTATAGCAGGTCGTTCGTTTCGGGTCCTCTGTATTAAAAAAGGAGAATTTCCCTTTTATATAACAGTTTGGAAATAGGAGATTTATCCATAAAAAATCCAAAAATAAAAACTACACATCTATACAACTATATGTTATTATGGTTATGTAAATAGAAAGCGTTTTCTAAGGCGTACTTATAATGATAACGATTTCATAAATTGAATTAGGGGGAATTAAAATGTTGCAGTTTTTACAACGTATTGGTAAAGCTTTAATGCTTCCGATCGCAGTACTACCAGCAGCAGGATTATTGCTTCGTCTAGGACAAGAAGACGTATTAAACATTCCTGTTATGGCACAGGCCGGTGCAGCAATTTTTGATAATTTAGCACTTATTTTTGCAATTGGTGTTGCAATCGGCTTATCTGTTGACGGTAGTGGTGCAGCTGGTCTTGCAGGTGCAATTGGTTATTTAGTTATGAAGAATACAACTAATGCTTTAAGTGTTACTTACTCAACAGCAGAATTAAATGATAAATTAAAAAGTGTTCAAGATTTAGTCGGTTCAGTAGATCCAACTAAATTAGCAGATACGATGAATAAAGTTTCTAAAGCAGCAGCTTTGACACCAAAAATAAATATGGCTATACTCGGTGGTATTATTGCCGGGGTTATCGCTGGATTACTATACAACAAATTCCATAAGATTAAACTACCAGAATGGTTAGGATTCTTCGCTGGAAAACGTTTCGTACCGATCATTACGTCTATTGTAATGCTTCTTTTAGGATTATTATTTGGTCAAATTTGGCCAACAATCCAAACTGGTATTGATGCAGTGTCACACGGTATTGTAAACCTAGGTTCAATCGGTGCAGGGTTATTCGGATTATTAAACCGTTTATTAATTCCAATCGGTTTACATCACGTAATGAACACTTATTTCTGGTTTGTACTTGGTGACTTTACAAATGCAGCTGGTGATCTTGTTCATGGTGATATTGCTCGTTTCTTTGCAAAAGATCCATCAGCAGGTATGTTTATGACTGGTTTCTTCCCAGTTATGATGTTTGGTTTACCAGCAGCGTGTTTCGCAATGATTGCGGCTGCTAAACCAGAAAAACGCAAAGCAGTTACTGGTATGTTAGCTGGTTTAGCATTAACTTCATTCTTAACTGGTATTACAGAGCCAATCGAATTCTCATTCATGTTCTTATCACCAGTATTATATGGTGTGCATGCAGTATTAACAGGTCTTTCTTTATTCATAACAACATCACTTGGCATTCGTGATGGTTTCACATTTAGCGCAGGTGCTATTGATTATGTTATTAACTTTGGTATTGCAACAAAACCTGTATTATTAGCAGGTATCGGTTTAATTTATGCAGCAATTTACTTTGCAGTATTCTACTTCTTAATTAAGAAGTTCAACTTAAAAACTCCAGGTCGTGAAGATGACGATGAGTTAGTTGAAGATGTGGATGCACCAGTTGCAGGTTCAATTGGTGAAACTTACGTAGCAGCTCTAGGTGGAAAAGAAAACTTAACAGTTATTGATAACTGTGCAACACGTCTACGCTTACAAGTAAAAGATGCTAGTCAAGTAAACGAAGCAGCATTAAAACGTGCCGGTGCAAAAGGCGTTATGAAATTAAGTGACACAAGTGTACAAGTTATCGTAGGTACAAATGTTGAATCTGTTGCCGATGATATGAAAAAACACGTATAAATAATGAGATAAGAGGATGTCCAAAAAGATTGATAACATCAATTTTTTACAGGATATCTTCTTTTTTTTTTTATAATTTAAAGGGAATCTTACTTTTGTAAATTTTCTTTTTCTTTTTTGTACATATGGGTTGGTAATATCTGCAGTGCGTGATAAAGTAGGGATGATATAGAATGGATTATCCATAATCTACTAAAATAAATCTTTAGTAGAGGAATTAAATTATTGGTGAGTAAGGGGAAAAAAGCAATTATGGATCAGGAAAAAAATAATGCGAATGGGAAAGCACATCGGCCGATTGTATACATAAAAAGGACAATCATTCTCGTCTTACTATTATCACTTGTATATTTCATGTATACAAAAATTGTTGAGCATAATAAGAAAGAAGAAACTTTAAAAGCGGCAGCAGAAATGAAGAAACAAGAAGAGCTAAAAAAGAAAGAAGAAGAAAAAAAGAAGCAAGAAGAACAAAAACAAAAAGAGCAGGAAGAACAAGTGAAGCAAGCGCAAGCTGCGGAACAGCCTACTGAAGGACCACCTCAAGAAATTAATGAAAACGCTCAATTGGACCAGTATTTACAAAACGCAGGATTTAGCGGGACAGCTGTTATTGTGAAGAACGGAAAAGTTCTTCTGAATAAAGGGTACGGTATGGCAAATAAAGAGCAGCAAGTACCCAATAATTCAGAGACGACTTTTTATATTGGTTCTATTTCAAAGGCGTTTGTAGCAACCGCTATTATGCAGTTGAAAGATCAAAAAAAATTACAAGTAGAAGATACTGTTGCGAAGTATATTCCAGATTTTCCACAAGGTAATAGTATTCAGCTAAAACATCTATTAACACATACATCAGGGATTCCAGAATATGAGCAGGGAAAAGAAGATATTTCTCATGAAGAACTGATAAAGCGAATAGGAAATCAAAAGCGTATTGGTGGTCCAGGAGAGAAGTGGAAGTATTCCGATTCGAACTACTCTATACTTGCATACATTGCCGAGAAGGTAAGTGGACAGCCGCTCGAAGAATATATTAAACAACATATTTTTGCTACTGTGGGTATGAAACATTCTGGTTTTGGCACAGAATTAGAACAAACAAGATTCCCATCAACGGGTTATAAAATAGTAAATAACAATATGACAACACCTAATATTCCGAGCATGTCACAACTATATGGTTGTGGTGATATATATACGAGTGCACATGATTTATATTTATTTAACGAAGCACTCTTCTCTGGAAAGTTAATTTCAAAAGAGAGCTATGATCAAATGTTTACAGGCGGAAAAAAAGATTACGGATTTGGATGGTACGTAGACCCAGGAAGTTATTCGAATCACGGTGTAATGCCAGGATGGAATTGCTTAAATGGATTTAGTAAAAGCGGAAGTGTGTATGTCGTTTTATTATCTAACATCCAAAACAACATTAAATCGTTTGGTAAAGTGAATAACGACATTTATACAATGTTGCGGAATATTGAAGTGTAAGAAACTATCCTTTTGGATAGTTTTTTTTATGCCCTTAAACAAATATTTCTTTTAGAAAATGTATGTCTTACCTATCACAAAAATATCTGTTTTGTATACATTAAGATGTATGGATGTAAAATTTTGTAATCTAAAAATAATAGGAGGAGAAGTGTATGTGTCTGTTCGGAAAATATTGGCATAAGTTATCAAGATTATTTAATAGACAATTAGGCTATTTTTTAGATGACAAATTATTGCCTGCTGTGGAACGACTTTTATTTTCGCAAAACTTTGCAAGGTTTATTCAAAGAAACTCTAAGCAAGCTACGGAAGAATTTATAAAATCAAGTCAATTTCAATCTATTATTTGTAATATTTTAAAAGAATGCAATACATCACCTTTTAAAGAAATTGCAAAGCAGTATTTAGGTAAAAACGTAGAAATTACGGTGACGGTTGGACAATTAACAGGCGTTATTGTAGCAGTTGGTGATGATTTCTTAACATTGCAAGAAGGAATAGGAACTGAAGTTTTATTACCATTTACAAGCATTATATCAATTAAAGAAGTGTAAGAAAGGAGAGTTATATATGTTATTTACTGATGAATTACGTAACCATGTTGGTGAGCTAGTGCAAGTTGTGACAGCTGTAGAAATTGTTACAGGCATTCTTTTATCTGTGACAGATGGGGCGATAATTGTGCGTACTTCTCCTTCTTATGGACCACCGGAAGATGTAATTGTGCGTACTCCTATTATTGCTTATGTTCGATTGGAAGGGTAAGCGTGATACAAGTATGAGAGTATCAGTTGTTATTCCAGCGCACAATGAAGCGAGTACTTTATCGCAAGTTTTAGTAGAAGTGGAGAAGCTCGAGCCTTACGAAATTATCGTGGTAGATAATGGGTCAACAGATGGGACGAAAGAAATAGCGTTACAACATCATTGTCACATGATTTATTATAAACATTCTCTTGGCAATGATGTTGGACGGGCTATTGGAGCTAGAGAAGCAAAAGGTGAAATTGTCTTGTTTTTAGATGGTGATATTGTTATTGATAGTAAAGAGTTACAACGTTTCGTGAAAGGGATTCAACAAGGGCATCAAATTGTTGTGAATAATTTAACATGGTCGGTTTATTTAAAGATGAGACCACATTATACGACAGTTGGAAAGTTCATGTTGAATCGTTATTTGAATAAAAAGGAGCTTGTTGTTGGATCTTTAATCGCAATTCCACATGCGATGAACAGGAAAGTTATCGAGAAACTTGGGTGGTGGAATTTAGCAGATCCAGCACTATTTCAAGCGATGGCGATGTCTAGAGGAGTAGATATTGTTGATACGGCTTCGGTCGATGTAATTCACACAAATAAGGTTCGTCCTGTGCATACGGGAACATCACCTGGTTCTCCTTATCCGAAAGCGACTAGCCGTATTATGGGTGATCATTTACGTGCTTTACAATACGTAATCGAAACATATGGTAAACGCGGCGGTTTTTCGGAGGGAAACAGGGATAGAGAGTTTATAGGGAACTATAAACCCGTTGTATTAAAGAAGGAAAAAGCGAAATATAGTGCGATTATACCAGTGTCAGAAGAAAAAATGACGATAAGATCTGTTATACAAGAAGTGAAAAAAGCAGGGGTAGATGAAATTATTGTTGTCGCGAATGGCGCAGATTTTGAGACTGTTAAACACGCAAAGCTAGAAAATGTTATTGTTGTTGAATTTACGAAGGCGCTTGGACATAATGTAGCACGAGCGATAGGTGCCATGCATGCTACGGCAGATATTTGTTTATTCGTTGATGGTGATTTTGTTATTCCAGCAAAAAAACTCACTCCATTTTTGCAAGCTGTTGAAGATGGAAGTGACGTGGTTTTAAATGATTTACAATGCTTATTAGATATGTTTCATCCTGCAGATCCAATTAGTATGGGGAAATATTTTGTGAATTTAGTAGCGAAAAGACCGGATTTATGGAATAACTCATTAACGGCAGTACCACATGCTATGCATAAAAGGGTAATAGAGAAAATAGGATATGACTCGCTTGTTATTCCGCCATTAGCCCAAATGAAAGCTATTTTGGAGGTTTTTTCTATTACAGCAGTAGAATTTGTAGATGTTATAAAAACCAATCGGGTACGCCCGGAGCAACATGGGTTTGTAAATGGACGTATTCCGGCATTTGACCGTATTTTCGGTGATCAACTTGAGGCGATTGCTTATCTATTACAATATACAGACGAACGTGGGAGTTTTACGGATGGAGATCGCGATAGAGACATTATTCAACAATTGAGAAAGGAAGAAAAGAATACAGATGAATGCTAGTAGTAAAGTAGCTATTATTGGATTAGGGTATGTTGGTCTTCCTTTAGCAGTCCATTTTGCAGAAAGAGGATATACCGTACTAGGATTAGATAAAGATACTAGAAAAATAGAATCGATTATAAAAGGAGAAAGTTATATTCCAGATGTTTCTTCTAAAGTGTTACAAAGTTTATTGACTAAAAATAAATTAATAGTAAATACACCAGATAAAGGTATTACTGATTTCCAAAATAGTGATTATGTTATTGTTACTGTTCCAACTCCAATTAATGAACGAAGAGAACCAGATTTAAGTGCCCTCATTTCAGCTTCGCATTATATACAACAAAATCTCCAAAAAGGACAAACCTTCATTTTTGAAAGTTCCACATACCCAGGCACACTTGAGGAAGTTATTATTCCTATTATTTCTCAAGCCGGCAAAAAGGTAGGAGAAGATTTCTATATTGGATATTCTCCTGAGAGAATTGATCCAGCAAATAGTCAATATTCAGTTCAAGCTATTCCAAAAGTTATTAGTGGACAAACAGAAAAGTGCAAACAAAAAGTACAGGATTTATATAGTAGCATTTTTGACTTAGTTGTACCTGTTAGCTCTCCGAAAGTAGCAGAGATGTGTAAGCTATTTGAAAATATTCAGCGCTTAGTTAACATTTCTTTAGTAAATGAGTTAAACACACTATGTGAAAGTTTAGGGATTGATTTTTATGAGGTTATTGAAGCGGCATCTACAAAACCGTTTGGATTTACTCCGTATTGGCCAGGACCAGGGATAGGGGGGCACTGTATTCCCGTAGATCCTTTATATTTTCAATGGAGAATAAAAAAGAATGGGGCAATTAGTCAATTAATTGAGGCGGCACATGTAATTAATGAAGAAATGCCAGAGAAAATTGTCCGGAAAGTAAAGGGCATGGTGCAATCACCCGGACTAGTTTTAATTGTAGGAATCGCGTATAAGAAAGATGTAAATGATTTGAGGGAATCACCGGCTTTGCCAATTATTCAATTACTAATAAAAGAAGGATACAAGATAAAATACCATGATTCATATATTTCTTCTGCAGAAATTGGAGATAAGGTGTATCAATCCGTTGCCTTGGATGAACAAACAGTTAAAGAGGCAGGTTGTATTTTAATTTTAACTGATCATTCTAATATCGATTGGAAGCTTTTTAAAGGAATGAACCGAGTAATAGATACAAGGGGAATTATAAAGAAGGTGAGTGTATGAGTAAGAAATGTTTAATTACAGGTGGGGCCGGATTTATTGGATCTCATTTAGCTGAAGAGTTGGTGAGAAGGGGTTATGAAGTCACGATTGTGGATAACTTCTATAAAGGGAAAAATAAGTATCATAATGAGCTAATGAGAGAGATGCGGGTTATTCTAATAAGTGTTTTAGACAAAAATTCTATTTATGAGTTAGTAAATCAACATGATGTAGTGTTTCATTTAGCAGCAATTTTAGGTGTTAAAACGACAATGGAAAAAAGTATAGAGCTCATTGAAACGAATTTTGATGGAACGAGAAACATTTTACAAGCAGCATTAAAAGGAAAGAAGAAAGTAGTTTTTGCATCTACTTCCGAAGTATATGGCAAGGGCAAACCGCCTTTCTCAGAAGAAGGGGACCGATTGTACGGGGCAACTTCTAAAATACGTTGGAGTTATGCAGTGTGTAAAACATTAGAAGAAACATTATGTTTAGGCTACGCATTAGAAGGTTTACCGGTAACAATTGTTCGTTATTTTAATATTTATGGTCCAAGAGCGAAAGATGGTCCGTATGCAGGGGTAATCCCGCGATTTATCAGTGCGGCCCTGCAAGGAGAAGATATTCTCGTATATGGAGATGGAAAGCAGACACGTTGCTTTACGTATGTAAGTGATGCGGTAGAGGCAACGATTCGAGCAATGGATGAGAAGGTAAATGGTGAGATTATTAATATAGGTTCCGAGAACGAAAAGAGTATAAAAGAAGTAGCAGAAACAATTAAAAAACTAACGAAATCTTCTTCAAAAATTATACAAGTTCCTTTTGAGGAAGTATATCCACATGGCTTTGAAGAAATTCCAAATAGAAGGCCGAACGTAACGAAGTTAAGAGAGCTTGTTCAATTTCAAGCGACAGTAACGTGGGAACAAGGATTGAAAGAAACTATTAAGTGGTTTCATGAAGAAAACAATGGCTAAGTCGCTATCAGTTATTATTCCTGCAAGTAATGAAGTGGATACAATTTCAGACGTTATTCAATCGGTAAAACCGTTAAATCCAGTAGAGATTATTGTAATAGCAAATGGTTGTAATGATGGTACAGAAGAGGTTGCTAATCGGTTAGGATGTAAAGTAATCAGGCATACAGAACTATTAGGAAACGATGTTGGACGTGCAGTTGGCGCAAAATATGCGATAGGTGATGTATTACTATTTATAGATGGGGACTTTGCTATTCCAACTTCAAAATTACAATTGTTTCTTAATCCGATTTTACATGATCAGACTGACATCGTTTTAAATAATTTGGACGCATTGTTTTTAAAGAAACAAAAACCCCATTCTGTTACAGTGTGGCGTCAAATATTAAATGCAATGTTAGAGCGTGAAGAATTAAAAATAGATTCTTTATTATCTGTACCTCATGCGTTGACGAAAGAAGTCGTCCAGAGTATTGGATACGAATGTTTAGTTAATCCTATTGTAGCTCATTTACGTATAGCACAAAGTAAATGGAGAATTAGCCGTCATTGTGCTATTGATGTTATTACGCCGAATAAATTTCGACCGGTTGAACATGCTGCATATGGCACGAGCCTTTCTCAATCTGAAAGAAGAATGATAGGTGATCATATAGAAGCTGTTGCGGAACGGATAGTAAGCAGTGATACACGCGGGGGATATTATGATGGAAATAGGAAAAGGAATAGCGTCTATCATACTTTAAATTTCGAAGATTTTTATCAAGGAGGGGGCGTTACATCCAATTTGTATAAAGGAAAGCAACTATCGGTTGTTATTCCTGTACAAGATGAAGAGAAAACAATTGGAAACGTTATAGAAGAGCTTCGTAAAATTGAACCTTTTGAAATCATCGTCGTCGTAAATGGTTCGTCAGATAAAACAGCAACGATTGCAAAAGACAAGGGCGCAACGACAATTGTATATAAAGAAGCCCTTGGAAACGATGTAGGGCGTTCACTTGGAACTTATTTTGCAAAAGGAGAAATTGTGTTATTTATAGATGGTGATTTTGTTATTCCAGCTAGGGAGCTATATCCTTTTGCAAAAGCTATTGCAGATGGAAAGGACGTCGCATTAAATGATTTAAATCATTATTTAGATCTAAGAGTACCACTTCATCTTGTAACTGCGTTTAAGTATGCACTAAATTTAGCTTGTGATAGAAAGGATTTAGGGGTAGGATCACTTATTGCGGTACCTAATGCATTTAGCCACAAGTGTTTGAAAGCAATTGGGTATAAATCTTTATTGTCACCTTGTGTAGCACAAGTGAAGGCTCTTCTTTCTGGATTTGAAATTGCGTGTGTATATCGTGTTGAGGTTGATAAGATGAACCGTATTCGTCCCAGTGAACATTTTGCAAAAATAGGTCATCCTCCAGCTGTACTTCGAATTATAGGTGATCATATAGAGGGACTAGAGCAAATAATTGCATTAACAGACAATCGTGGCGGATTCTATGATGGCAATAGAAAAAGAGATGTTTTATAGAAGTAACAAAAAAGTGTACAACATGTGTACACTTTTTTGTTCTGTTATAAAAACTATAACAGATTAGGAGATAAGAGTATTACAGCTCTACAATGGGTATTGTTCTTATATTACAAAATAGGACTCGTATATAAGAATACCAAAAAAATACAATTAAGGAAAGGGTTAATTTTAAAGACTTTTAAATGAAGTTACCACTATATATATAGTGGTTTGCTCAACTTTTCACAAACATGTCACAACTATTTCGTTCACTTTCTTAAAAAAGTAGTATTCTAAGTGTGTAAGCTGTTATATAAAAAATCTTAGTCCTGTACTAATCAAAAATGGAGGAGATTAGGATGACTCAAGTATTAGAAAATGTTAAAAACGCATGGGAAAACTTTAAAGGTGAAAAATGGAAAGCAGAGATTGATGTTCGCGATTTCATTTTAAATAATGTAAACGTTTTCGAAGGAGACGAATCTTTCTTAGCAGAAGCAACTGAAGCAACGAAACAACTTTGGGATCAAGTAATGGATTTAACAACAAAAGAACGTGAAAACGGTGGCGTTCTTGATATGGATACAAAAATTGTTTCTTCTATTACATCACATGACCCAGGATACTTAAATAAAGATATTGAAAAGGTAGTCGGTTTCCAAACTGATAAACCATTTAAACGTTCTTTACAACCATATGGTGGTATTCGTATGGCGGAGCAAGCTTGTGAATCTTATGGATACGAAATGGACAAAGAACTTAGTCGTATTTTTAGAGATTGGAGAAAAACTCATAACCAAGGTGTATTCGATGCCTATACACCAGAAATGAGAAATGCACGTAAATCAGGCGTTATTACTGGTCTTCCAGATGCATACGGTCGTGGACGCATTATCGGTGACTATCGACGCGTAGCATTATATGGTATTGATCATTTAATTGAAGCGAAAAAAGCTGATTTAAATTTAACTGGCGGTGTAATGAGCGAAGATACAATGCGTTTACGCGAAGAATTATCTGAGCAAATGCGTGCACTTCAAGAACTAAAACAAATGGCTGCTTCTCATGGTTTCGATATTTCTAAACCAGCAACAAATGCACAAGAAGCGTTCCAATGGTTATACTTCGCATATCTTGCGGCGATTAAAGAGCAAAACGGAGCTGCAATGAGTCTTGGACGTACTTCTACATTCTTAGATATTTACATTGAAAGAGATTTAGCAAATGGTACTTTAACAGAAGAAGAAGTACAAGAAATTGTAGATCACTTCATTATGAAATTACGTCTTGTGAAATTCGCAAGAACACCTGATTATAATGAATTATTCTCTGGTGACCCAACTTGGGTAACTGAATCTATCGGTGGTATTGCATTAGATGGTCGTCCATTAGTAACAAAGAACTCATTCCGTTTCTTGCATACATTAGATAATTTAGGACCAGCTCCAGAACCGAATTTAACAGTTCTTTGGTCTAAACAATTACCAGAGAACTTTAAAAACTACTGTGCGAAAATGTCCATCAAAACATCAGCAATTCAATATGAAAATGATGACATTATGCGTGCTGATTACGGCGATGATTACGGAATTGCTTGTTGTGTATCTGCAATGAGAATCGGTAAGCAAATGCAGTTCTTCGGAGCTCGTGCAAACTTAGCGAAAGCATTATTATATGCGATTAACGGTGGTAAAGATGAAAAATCAAAAGCACAAGTTGGTCCTGAGTACGCACCAATTACTTCTGAAGTATTAAATTACGAAGAAGTTATGCATAAGTTTGATATGACAATGGAATGGTTAGCGGGTCTATATTTAAACACACTAAATGTTATCCATTACATGCATGATAAATATAGCTATGAACGTATTGAAATGGCACTTCATGATACGAATGTTCTTCGTACAATGGCAACAGGTATCGCGGGTCTATCTGTAGTAGCAGACTCATTAAGTGCAATTAAATACGCACAAGTAAAACCAATCCGTGATGAAAACGGTATTGCAGTGGACTTCGAAATTGAAGGAGACTTCCCTAAATACGGTAACAATGATGATCGTGTAGATGAAATCGCTGTAAATCTCGTGAAAACATTTATGAATAAACTTCGTAAACATAAAACATATCGTAATTCCGTTCATACAATGTCAATTTTAACTATTACATCTAACGTTGTATACGGTAAGAAAACTGGTAACACTCCAGATGGACGCCGTACTGGAGAACCATTTGCACCAGGTGCAAATCCAATGCACGGACGTGATACAAAAGGTGCATTAGCTTCATTATTATCTGTAGCTAAATTACCATATGAAGATGCACAAGATGGTATTTCTAATACATTCTCTATTATTCCAAAAGCACTTGGTAAAGAAGATGATGTACAAGTACGTAACTTAGTATCTATGCTTGATGGCTATGCAGTAAAAGAAGGCCATCACTTAAATATTAACGTATTTAATCGTGAAACATTAATGGATGCAATGGAACATCCTGAGAAATATCCACAATTAACAATTCGCGTATCTGGTTACGCTGTAAACTTTATTAAATTAACTCGTGAACAACAAATTGATGTAATTAACCGTACAATGCATGAAAGCATGTAAATGAAAAAAGTGTCCCTTCGCTCTTAATATATAGCGAAGGGAGGCTGTTTCAATAAAGGAGGAAGTAACATGGTAAAAGGAAGAATACATTCTGTAGAGTCTTGTGGTACTGTTGATGGCCCAGGGATTCGTTATGTCATATTTACACAAGGGTGTTTATTACGTTGTCAATATTGTCATAATGCTGATACTTGGGAAATCGGTAAAGGTAAAGAAATAACAGTTGAAGAAGTGATGCAGGATGTGACATGTTACCTTCCATTTATTGAAGCCTCCGGAGGCGGTATAACAGTTAGCGGTGGAGAGCCATTATTACAGCTAGACTTTTTAATTGAGTTGTTTAAAAAGTGTAAAGAGGCTGGTATCCATACAACAATCGACTCTTCGGGTGGTTGTTATTCTGAGGAACCAGAATTCCAAAGTAAGCTAGATATTTTAATGGATTATACAGATTTAGTTTTATTGGATTTGAAACATATCGATTCCAAAAAGCATCGTAAATTAACAGGGAAACCAAATGAACATATTTTACAATTCGCTCGTTATTTATCGAATAAGGATAAACCGATTTGGGTACGACACGTATTAGTTCCTGGTGTTACGGATAATGAAGAGGATCTACAAAAACTATCTAGCTTTATTCAAAGTCTGTCTAATGTTCAAAAAGTTGAAGTGTTACCATATCACAAGCTTGGTGTATATAAATGGGAGGCGCTTGGACATAAGTATCCACTCGCAAATGTAGAACCACCTACTGAGAAAAATGTAGAACATGCTAAACATATTTTACAAGCGGTCTAATCCAAATATTGGATTAGGCTTTTTGCTTTCTTTACAATAAAATCTAGAGTATATATTGATAAAAGAGTATACTGAAAGTAGAATATCCATAATTTTGTACGGAATAAGTGGAGAAATTTACATAATTGTAAAGGGAAATCAAAATAGTAAAAAGAATTAAGAAGTAAAAGAGTGAGTATCATGGAATAGAGAACATTTGTAAGTTATTGCGAAAGCTCTTATAGGAAAGTATAATGTAAAGATATGAGCACAGATAGGATTAAGGGGTCAATCTTATATGCTTTGCATATCCACGACAGGTACATAGCTGAAAAGGGAATTATTAGAATCTGTTTATGTAATTTTTAAGGAAAATGTTTTTCCTATTGTCGTATATGCAATATGGAGAAACAAAAAGCTAGGAGTGGATTTGTTTGATAAAAAACCCCAAGGTTTTAATATTAACTGCACATTACGGTAATGGTCATGTGCAAGTAGCAAAAACATTAGAACAAACATTTCGCCAAAAAGGAATTGAAGATGTTATTGTATGCGACTTGTTTGGAGAATCACATCCATTTATAACTGACATTACAAAATATTTATATTTAAAAAGTTATACAATAGGAAAAGAATTATATCGTTTGTTTTATTACGGGGTAGAAAAAATTTATGATAAGAAAATAGCATCTTGGTATGCGAACTTTGGAAGAAAACGTTTGAAAACACTGTTACAGGTGGAGAAACCAGATATTGTAATTAATACATTTCCAATTATCGCTGTACCAGAATTGAAGAAACAAACAGGGATTTCAATTCCTGTCTATAACGTATTAACTGATTTTTGCGTGCACAAAATATGGATTCATCGAGAAGTAGATCGTTATTTTGTTGCAACGGATCACGTGAAAGAATTGATGGTTGATATCGGTGTACCTGCGGAACAAATTGTTGAAACAGGAATTCCAATTCGGAGTAGTTTTGAGTTAAAGGTAAATCCAGACATCATATATAATAAATATCAGTTATGTAAGAATAAAAAGATTTTACTAATTGTAGCAGGTGCTCATGGGGTATTAGGAAATGTAAAAGAACTATGCCAATCATTTATGTCAGTGCCTAATTTACAAGTAGTTGTCGTTTGTGGGAAAAATGAAGCTTTAAAACAGGATTTATTAAGTTTACAGAATCAAAATTCCGATGCATTAAAAGTGTTTGGGTATGTTGAAAATATTGATGAATTATTCCGAGTTACTTCGTGTATGATTACGAAGCCAGGCGGAATAACATTAAGTGAAGCAGCAGCGTTGCAAGTACCTGTCATTTTATATAAACCTGTTCCAGGACAAGAAAATGAAAATGCGATGTACTTTGAAAAAAAAGGAGCAGCAGTTGTCATTCGCGATGATAGTGAGGTTTTTGCAAAAACAGAGGCATTATTACAAGATGATGTGAAGCTTCTTCAAATGAAAGAAGCAATGAAAAGCATCTATCTTCCAGAGCCAGCTGGTCATATTGTAGATGCAATTTTGGCAGAAAATCATGCAGAACCGCGGCATATACCTATTAAATCACCTGCTCTTGCACAATCTTTTACTTAATATGAAACCCTCTTTGTATATGTAAAGAGGGTTCTTTATTATTTTCAAAGAAAATTCAGCTAGTTATCCACAAAAGGATTGCGCTTTCATTAAACAGTAAAGTCGGAATATTAACAACTATATCCACATTGTCCACAATTTTTAGAAAAATATCCACAATTAAAACAGCTGATATATACTTTAATATAGAAAAATATTAAATGTTTTTGAAAATTACTAACAATTTCGTTGGTTTTGTGGATAAAGTTGTCCACAGCAAAAAGGACCCTTATGTATAAGGGTCCTTTTTGCTTACTTCTATCAGTCGAGAAAATTATGTAATGAAAATGAATAATTAGGGGGGAAACTTCTAATTATTCATTTTCACTTTAAATGCTTTTCGAGCGATATCCTGCTGCACGATCTGCTTTTTGAAATTCTCGTTGATAGAGAACTTCTTGTGTACTAGATAATGTATTTTTTGCTTTATCACGTTTCTTTTTATCCATTACAAATCACCTCGTGTCTTAAAGTTACTATTTATCGTTTCCAAAGACATGAGGGGATATACGCATATGGAAAATGTTAATGATTGATTATCATTTCAGAAAATTTAGATTATGCTTCTTTTAATTGATGAGCATCTTGGAAGGTTGTATCTCGCATTGTAGCAAGTGTGTATTGATCTTTTGGAATTTCATATAAGTTATATACTTCTTCGTTTGCGTTAATTTCATCATATACGGCTTTTCTTGTTTCGTTTGCTAGATTTACATATTGCAGTTTTTCTGCAGCTTTAATAGAACGAATATTTATTTTACGAATACGCATGAAGATTGTTTCAATATCTAATTCATAGAAAAGTTCACTAAAAAATGAATCTTTTGCTAATTTATTATAGCCTTTTCCATGATATGGTTTGCCGAGCCATGTCCCGAGAAACCCAGCTTTTTCTTGCACATCAAATAAAGTAATTGTTCCGATGGGGTTACCCCATTCATCTAAAATTGTGCGTGAAATTAATTCACCACGCTCTTCAGCTTCAATTGTTTGTTTCGTTAAGAATAAATATTCTTCATAAGAATAAGCCTTTTGACGCACAAAAGGGAAGACAGCTGGATCCACCATTAACTCGTATAGAACGTGGCTGTCGTGTAAGTCGCGTTTTTTCAACATACTAACTCCTCCTCACACGAGGGTAGCATGACGAAAAAACACCCCACCCTCGAAATTTTTATATCAATCTTTAAAAAATTTCGGGGTGGGAATCGAACCCACTAGAACCAGTTTCTAACGCTGGTGGCGCACCATTTGCCTTCCCCATTCATCAATTTGAAAATGATAATCACGACACAAATTGATTATGGTTTCATTCAGTTTATAATCGTATAATACTTTATCTAGTCAAAAAAATAAACTAGTTTTTTTTATTTTTTTTGTAAATTATTTTTCCATCAATCATAGTTAGTACAGGCTTGGCTAAATAATGAAAAGGATGATGAGTCCATAACACGAGATCGGCGTCTTTTCCAACCTCGATACTTCCAATTCTATCCTCTAAACGCAAATTTCGCGCTGGGAATATGGTGATTCCTTCTAGTGCTGTTTTCTCATCTAACCCTTCTCTTACTGCAACAGCAGCACAAATATTTAAATATTGAATGGGTGTATAAGGATGGTCTGTCGTTATAGAAACTTCCACACCATTTTTGGATAATATATGGTAAGTATCCCATGTCTTGTTTTTTAGTTCGATTTTAGAACGGCGTGTCAGAGTGGGACCAACTGAAACCTTCAAATTGTGTTTCGAAAGCTCTTCAACAAGAAAGTGTCCTTCTGTACAATGTTCAATACGTAGATCGAGGTTGAATTCCGTTGCAAAGCGTAGCGCAGAACTAATATCATCTGCTCGGTGAGCGTGGATACGTACGGGTATTTCACGACGTAATGCTTTTAAAATAGGAAGCATTCGAAAATCAGCTTCGTGCCCGTAGTGTTGTGCTTCATAGAATGATTCCCGTAGTAACCCCATAATCCCCATACGTGTTATGGATTCTTTCGTTCCATTACTATGGACCTTTTTAGGATTTTCTCCAAAGGCAATCTTTAAACCAGCAGGTTCTTGAATAATCATATGATCAATACAAGTTCCAGCTGTTTTTATTACACAAGTAGTACCCCCGATAATATTTTGACTACCAGGCATAACGTGAACGGTTGTAATTCCATTTTGCACAGCGTCTTGAAAGGCAATATCGAAAGGGTGGATACCATCTAAAGAACGAATATGTGGTGTTGAAACTTCAGATGTTTCATTGGCATCATTTCCAGCCCAACCAGTACCTTCATCATAGAGACCAAGGTGAGTATGGACATCAATAAAGCCAGGTAAGAGATGGAGTGCCCGTGCATCTATAACGGTCATATCTTGAGTAGGTTGAATAAAAGGTTTGACCTCGGTAATTCGCTCTTCTGTAACGAGTACATCGCCTTGAAACTTTGGAGATGTAATAGGGTATACAATGGCTTGTTTGAGCAATATTTTCATAGGTACCTCATTTCTGTTACTTTATAATGCTAATGGAAGTTAAGGGAAAGTAACTGAAAGGTTATTTGTATGGTAATGCTTCGGATCCTAGAAAATGAAAGTTTTAAAAGGGCCCATGTAAAATTTTGTTTTAGAAGTACTACATTGTATGCGAAAGTATATTTTGTAATGCATGGTCTATTGCCGGAAATGTGTATTGGTATCCATGTTTAATTGCTTTACTAGGTAATACATGTTGCCCTTCTAGTACAAGTATGCTCATCTCACCTAATAAGGCGTGAAGCATAAATGAAGGGACAGGCAGCCAATGTGGTTTTCTCGTTGCGACAGCGATGGTTTTTCCAAATTCCTTCATTCTTATAGGTGTTGGTGCTGTCATATTAAGAGGGCCATCAATTTCTTTTTTGTGTATGATGAAATCCATCATACGAACGACATCGTCTATATGAATCCATGATAACCATTGCTTCCCAGAACCAATGGTGCCGCCGATATAGAATTGATAGGGAAGTAACATCTTTGGCAAGGCTCCGCCATCTGCACCTAATACAACGCCAAATCTTGTGTAAATTGTTCTTATTCCGAGAGAACATGCTTTAGCTGCTTCTTGCTCCCATAAAAATACTGTTTCTGCTAAAAAATCATTTCCGGGAGTTTCTTGTTGCTCAGTAAAAGACTCTATTTCAGATGTTCCGTAGTATCCAATAGCACTTGCATTAATAAATGTATGTGGTTTTGTTTCCATTACTTGTAGTTGTTGAATAAGTCCTTTTGTTGTTTGAATTCTACTGTTTAATATTGTTTCTTTTTGTTTTTTTGTCCATCTACTATTGATAGATTCTCCAGCTAGATTAATGACTACATCGATAGAGGAGAGTGGAAAGGTAGATAAATCTGGTGTCCAGTGTACGTATTGAAGGTTATGGTTTGAGGTTCTAGTAGTTTTCTTTCGAGTAAGAATGTAGACCATATATCCTTTTTGAATAAAAAAAGTAGAGAGGTATTTACCAATAAAACCAGTGCCACCAGAAATTGCGATTTTCATAATCATTTCCTCCTCATTATATATATTCTTGAAAAGAAAAAATGTTCCTCGACTATGTTAAAATAATAGGGAGGTGAGAGTATGGCTGTCATTACAAAAATAGAAGTACAAAAGCGATCGAAAGAACGATTTAATATTTATATTGATAAAGGCCAAGGTGAAGAGTACGGGTTTAGTGTGGATCAAGTAATCTTAATGAAACATGGATTACAAAAAGGCTTAGAAATTGATGAAATAGAGTTAGGAAATATTTTGTACAATGAAGAGGTACAAAAAGCATATTTACAAGCAATCTCCTATTTATCCTATCAAATGAGAACAAAACAAGAAATAGAAGATTTTTTACGAAAAAAAGAAGTGGGACAGGCCATCATCTCTGAAGTCGTTTCGAAATTATTACATGACCGATATATTAATGATAAAGAGTACGCGGTTTTATATACGCGAACGCAAAGTAATGTGAATCGAAAAGGTCCAACTGTTATTAAAAGAGAGTTGTTAAATAAAGGTGTTCAGGATTTAATTATTATGCATAGTTTACAAGAATATCCGAAGGAAAAGCAAATTGAGAATGCCTTGTTTCTCATAGAAAAGAAAAAAAAATCTTATCAAAAGCATTCTTTTTTACAAATGAAGCTAAAGTTGGATGAGATGCTTGTTCGAAAAGGGTATTCTAGAGAAGTAATTCAAATTTGTTTGGAAGAATTGAAAGACGAAAGAGATGACGAAAAGCAACAAGAAGCGTTACACTATCATGGGAATAAGTATTATGAGAAATATAAGAAGTATGATGGATGGACATTTGAAAACAAGATGAAACAAGCGTTATATCGAAAAGGATTCTCTATTGATGAGATAGAGATATTTTTACAAATGAAACGTGAAGAGGGATGAGGGGAATAATGAGATGAATATGCCAAAACGCTACAGTGAAATGACACCACATGAGCTTAGAGAAGAAATTGGGGATTTGAAGGAGCAAGCAATAAAGGCTGAACAGCTTGGAATTGTAAATGAGTTCGATGTATTAATGAGAAAGATGGCAATGGCTCGCGCTTATATGACTGATATAAACAAATTCCATATTGGTGAAACATATGAATTAATAGAAGAACCTGGTATATTATTTAAAATTACTTACTTCAATGGGGTATTCGCTTGGGGTTATAAACAAAATGATAATGAAGAGATTGGAATACCAATTTCCTTATTGCAAGAAAAATAAAAACCAGAGAGCAAATATCTCTCTGGTTTTCATCTTTGGTAGGCGTTAAAGGAGATAGGAGATTCTAAAATTGGCGTTTTTTACATTCGTTGGCCAATATAATGAGAGACTGGGTTTGCTGCGTCTGTCCGTTAACTTGCGCTTTCGCATGTTTCGGACGAGTCCACGTATGGTTAAATAATTCAGAACGACTATCTAAACGATCACGGTAGCTCATCTTTATCACCTCGTGTAGGAAGTTAATTTTTTAGGTTGTAACTGTATTACTCTTCCTGCTGATTTGCAGCACGCATACGTTCTTGTGGGTGCGTGTTAATTGTGCCGTTAGGTCGCTTCGAAGCGAAGCGTGATTTCGCTTTCGGCTGACCGTCGATTTTGCTGTTATTTTTTGACTCAGACCAAAATTCGGCTTGTTTACCCATTGCGAACGCCCTCCTCATCATCAGTTGATACCTCTTTAAGAAGTATCACTTATAGAATGTGCAAAACAGAAGAAACTATCCTTTAGAAATGAAGGGATAAATAGGGAAAAGGAGATTAGAACATGAATGATATTTATGAAGCATTAACGAAAGAATTATTAGATAAGAATGACAAGCTTTCTTACGGACAAGCACGTGCGTGGGTTGAATTACTTTGGGAAGATTTTCAAACAACTTATGCAAAATCAGGGCGTTATCAAGGTGAGGAAATGACTGAGCAAGTGGTACGATCATGGATTAATAATCATGGTGTACGCCTTCATGAAATGCGTACAAATAATCCGAAGTATAGCCATTTAATTAATCAAGAAGATCATTTGAAACATTAAAAAAAGCGACTTAAGTCGCTTTTTTTAATGTGGAAGTAATTCCAGCTTTTTTCGAAGTTTTTCTTCACTAAAAATCCATCCTGTATAGGAACTAATAATATTTAAATTATGGTCGAGCTGAACAATCGCGACAAATGGATAATAATCTTTACTGCGATACCGTAAATCAATGAATCGTACTTCATAATAATGATCATGATCAAAAATATCCCAGCGATATACAGGAGAGAAAGATAGGAAGGCCGAGATGTTTTCATCTTGTTTAGCTGCTCGCATAATATCATTTTCTGGGAACGGTACCCGATCGAATTTGTCATATATCATGATGTTACCACGGTGCCATCTCGCAACGTAGTAATAATCAGCTGTAACGACTGCTAAATGATAATGATAAAATCGGTAAGAAGGAGAAATGATAATCTTTTCGACATTTTTGAAACGTTTGTGTACAACGCTTCTTATATTTCGGTGCATCATAACCCGTCCGATATAGTAAATAATCATTAATATATATGCTGCTAAGGCTGTGTATCCTTTATGAGAACCGACGAGCATGCAAGCAATTGCAAGTATATGGATAAAGAAAATTACGGTATCAAATGTATTAATCACGCCGAGTGCGACCCATTTTTTTGTGAAAGGCCGTAATGCTTGTGTACCATAGGCGTTAAAAATATCGACAAAGACGTGAAGGAAGACTGCAATAAATGACCAAAGTAGTAGATGAAGATATGGAGCGTCTGAAAAGAAGGCGAAAGAGATGCCACTTATAAGAAATGACCAAAGAATTACCGCGGGAATGGAATGAGTAACTCCGCGATGATTTCTTATATATTTAGCGTTATTACGCAATTTTAAAACTGTGTCAATGTCAGGAATGTTGGAACCAGCAATTGTAGCAAGCATAACAGCTTGTGGGCCAATATCACTTTGTGCTATGGCTGGATCTAATGTTGCTAAGCTACCTAAAGTGATACCCATAACAAGGTGAGTGGCTGTGTCCATAAAAATCCACCTCCGTTTTTTATTAATGTAACTCTTTTTATTCGATACCTCAAGTCCTTTGCCTTCAATTTCCTATGTCATCTTACTTAAATTTTTTCCTAAAATCTTTATAATAGTACTTATATGCAAAAAAATGAGGGGGATCAAGTTTGACACTTGAAATACTAAAAAAATTTAATATAGAGCAGTTTCAAAATGATTTAATTGGTTGGTTTGAAGAGGAGCAGCGCGACTTACCATGGAGAAAAAATAAAGATCCATACCGCGTTTGGGTTTCTGAGATTATGTTACAGCAAACAAGAGTAGAAGCCGTAAAACCATATTACGCAAATTTTATGGGGAAGTTTCCTACACTTGAAGCGTTAGCGAACGCAGATGATGAAGAAGTATTAAAAGCATGGGAAGGTTTAGGATATTATTCTAGAGCACGTAATTTACATGCGGCAGTAAAAGAGGTAAAAGAAGTATACGGCGGGGTTGTACCAAGTGATGTAAAGAAAATTGAAAAGTTAAAAGGAGTCGGACCATATACAAAAGGTGCTATTTTAAGTATTGCATATGGTATACCAGAGCCGGCAGTTGATGGAAATGTTATGCGTGTATTATCTCGCATTTTATCAGTATGGGATGATATTGCAAAACCGAAGACTCGAAAAGTTTTTGAAGAGATTGTGCGTGAAATTATTTCAGTAGAAAACCCATCTTATTTTAATCAGGGATTGATGGAATTAGGTGCACTGATTTGTATTCCTAAAAATCCATCGTGCTTACTTTGTCCTGTACGTGAGCATTGCAGAGGATATGCTGAAGGTGTTCAAAAAGAATTACCAGTAAAAAGTAAAGCGAAAGCTCCTAAAATGGTACCTATTGTTGCAGGAGTACTTCAAACTGAAGACGGTCGTTACGTTATTAATAAACGTCCAAGTACAGGTTTGTTAGCTAATATGTGGGAGTTTCCTAATGCTGAACTTGGAGAAGGTATTCGAAATCAGAAGGAACAGCTTATAGATTATATGAAAGAAAAATTTGAACTCGCGGTTTCTATTGATGAATATGCAATGAATGTACAACATACGTTTACACATCGTACTTGGGATATATTTGTATTTTATGGAAAGGTAACTGGCAATATTGTTGATACAGATACATTGAAATTTGTATCGAAAGAAGCATTTGAGCAATTACCTTTTTCGAAATCGCATCGTACTATTTACGAAAATTGCGTGGAGAAAATTACAATACAATAAATAAAAAAGTGTTCCCAATCTAGGGAACACTTTTTTAGTCGTAAGAAATTTTTGTCCCATGAGTCCAACTAGCTTCACCTTCTTGTAAGCCGCCTCTTGATTCAATTTCTACTACAATTTCTTTGTAAATACTTTGACCTTCTGCATTTAAATAAGGCAGAATCTGTTGTAGTGAGTGATGAAAATAAGCTAATTCATCTTCTTTCCATTCATGTTTTGAAACCATTGTTAGTTCAGTCATATCGCGTCCTATATACATATTTCCACCTCCATTTCTTATAGTTTGAATAAGTAACAAAAGATATATGCGGAAATTATTCAAAATAAAATTACGGATAGCCTCTAAGTGAATTGGTTACATTATTGGTTGTGGAGGTGAGAAAGATGAGTAAAAAACAACAAGGTTATAACAAGGCAACTTCTGGTGCTAGCATTCAAAGTACAAATGCTAGTTATGGTACAGAGTTTGCGACTGAAACAAATGTACAAGCAGTAAAACAAGCAAACGCACAATCAGAAGCAAAGAAAGCACAAGCTTCTGGTGCACAAAGTGCAAACGCTAGCTATGGTACAGAATTTGCAACTGAAACAGACGTGCATGCTGTGAAAAAACAAAATGCTAAGTCAGCTGCAAAACAATCACAATCTTCTAGTTCAAACGAGTAATGAAAGAAAAACACTTCTCCAATTCGAGAGAAGTGTTTTCTTTGTGTGTGGATCTTTGTAATGAAAAGAAAATGAACGACATAACTTCTAATAAGTCAACAAATGTAGTCAAAGGAAAAGGAAGTTAACAATTAGAAATATGTAATTAGGAATAATAACTGATGAATAAGTCCAAAGGGGGTAAGTAATGAACGATTTTGATAAGTTGGTAGGGGAGCAATTAGAAACGATGGATGAGTTGTTAAAGTTACAAGCACATCTAGAGAAGTATCAACAAATTGAAATGAATGAAAAAGATATGTGCGATAAAAAGGAACTGCATTTTATCCGTCAGGAAATATATAGAACAGAAGTAGCGTTGAAGATGTTACATGAGAAATTTGAAGAACAAACAAATAGTGTAATCCAATCTTTTGCAACTGAAAAAATGATTTCAAATTTAGGATAAGATATATCATTGTCTCAGGTGAAAAGTCCTTCAAATAGAGAAGGGCTTTTTTTATTACATGTCCTCGTTTATCCCGCTATTTGCCGGGCAGTAAGACCCCCACCTCAAAATTCAGCGAAAGCAAAGAAGTTAGGTGGGGGGCGGGCTGCCCGTAAAAGCCCGATTGGTGAGGGCTGATTAAAGTTTCACTTTATAAATAATACAATACAAACCTTGTTTCCTGAGAAGATTGGGGATTATTGTATTCAACGATAAACCTCCTGCATATTCAGTGTGGAAAATAGAGTCTTATCCCTTTAGTTTTAAAATTTTGACAAAAAAGTTATAATAGAAAAAAAGTGAATGCCGTTCAAAGGGCATTTGCAGTTGAAAGAAGGGAGCATATATGGGATTTCCCAAAGAAGGAGAAAAAGTACAAATACATAGTTATAAACATAATGGCTCCATTCATAGAATGTGGGAAGAAACAACAATTTTAAAAGGGACACAGAGTCTTGTGATCGGAGCGAATGATCGTACAGTAGTTACAGAATCAGATGGTCGAACATGGATTACGCGCGAACCAGCAATTTGTTATTTTCATGCTAACTATTGGTTTAATGTGATTGGGATGCTTAGGGAGGATGGCGTATATTATTATTGCAATTTAAGCTCACCTTTTGCGTATGATTCTGAAGCATTAAAGTATATTGATTATGATTTAGATATTAAAGTGTATCCAGATATGACATATACGCTTCTAGATGAAGATGAGTATGAAAAACATAGTCAAATTATGCAGTATCCACCTGTTATAGATACAATTTTAAAACGAAATGTAGCACATTTAACACAGTGGATTCATCAAAGAAAAGGTCCATTCGCACCAGATTTCGTAGATATGTGGTATGAACGATATTTAATGTACAGAAATTAAAACAAACCTGCAGGGAATTTCCCGGCAGGTTTGTCCTATTAGAGGGGGGATTATGTGCAGGGCATAAAAAGATATTTACAATTTGTTAAACCATATCGATGGCTTATTGCTATTACAATTATTATTGGACTAGTTAAGTTCGGTATTCCACTTATTATGCCGTGGTTATTAAAGTATATTATCGATGATGTAATTCAAGGGGCGGGTTCACTTCAAGATAAAACATCTCAATTAATAACAGCGATTGGAATTGCTTTTTTTATTTTTGCGGTATTAAGACCACCGATTGAATATTATCGTCAATATTTCGCGCAACGTATCGCAAATACAATACTGTATGATTTGCGGAAGCATATTTTCGGTCACTTACAAAAGTTAAGCTTACGTTATTATTCGAATACGAAAACAGGGGAGATTATTTCACGGGTCATCCATGATGTAGAACAAACGAAAGATTTTGTAATTACAGGTTTGATGAACGTCTGGTTAGATACTGCAACAATTGCTATCGCTATCATTGTTATGTTTTCTATGAATATAAAATTAACATTTGTTGCGTTATTGATTTTACCTATTTATGTAATAGCAGTGAAATATTTTTTCGGACGTCTTCGGAAATTGACGAAAGAGCGTTCACAAGCGTTAGCGACGATGCAAGGGTATTTGCATGAACGTATTCAAGGAATGCAAGTGACACGTAGCTTTGCGTTAGAAGAGTATGAGGGGAAGCAGTTTGAAAAAAGAAATAATGAATTTTTAACGAAAGCATTAAACCATACAAGTTGGACGGCGAGAACATTTTCGGCAGTAAATACGTTAACCGATTTAGGTCCGTTACTTGTGATTGGTTTTGCAGCATATGAAGTAATTCAGGGGCAGTTAACGCTAGGGACGATGGTAGCCTTTGTTGGATATATGGATAGTTTATATAGTCCGCTTCGCCGCCTTGTTAATTCATCTACAACATTGACACAATCTTTTGCATCGATGGATCGTGTGTTTGAACTGTTAGATGAAAAATACGATATTGTTAATGTGCCAAATGCGATACAAACGAAAAAATTAAATGGAGAAATTGTATTTGATAATGTTTCTTTTCGTTATAATGCAGATGAAAAAGAGATATTACACAACTTGTCATTAACTATGCAGTCTGGAGAGAAAGTAGCGCTTGTAGGAGCGAGTGGAGGAGGGAAGTCATCTCTTGCTAGTTTGATCCCGCGTTTCTATGATGTTTCTGAAGGCACGGTTTATGTAGATGGCATAGATGTAAGGAAGTATAATATGAGAAATTTACGTAGTAATATTGGAATTGTACTGCAAGATAATTTATTGTTTAGCGATACAATTGAAGCTAATATTTTATATGGAAATCCGAAAGCTACAGAGAAAGAAGTGATTGCAGCTGCCAAAGCTGCGCAAATTCATGATTTTATTATAGATTTACCAGATGGTTATAATACTGTCGTTGGAGAACGTGGTGTGAAGCTATCGGGTGGGCAAAGGCAACGCGTGGCAATTGCACGCGTATTTCTAAAGAATCCGTCGGTACTTATATTGGATGAAGCAACTTCGGCTTTAGATTTAGAAAATGAAAGGTATATTCAAGAGGCGCTTCAGACGTTAGCTGCTGACCGGACAACGATTATAATTGCACATCGATTAGCGACAATTACGCATGTTGATACGATCATTTACATTGAAGACGGTCAGATTAAAGAAACCGGTTCTCATGAAGAGTTAATGCGAAAAAGAGGATTTTATTATAATTTATATCAACTTCAACATATAACAGAAACAGCTCCTTTAGCATAAAAGGAGCTGCTTTTTTATTCGTCTTCTTTTTTATCATCGATTTGGAGTTCTTTTTCTGGTTTATGGTATGTGTAGAAGCTATCTACAAGTAAATCTAAATGCTCTACTTCTTCACTATAGTTAATGATGGAAGAAATAAGAGGGAAGAGATGTAACCATGTTTTATATGCTTCTTCATCGTCCTTGTTTTGATATTCCATAAAGATATCAATTAATTCTTGTTTACCTGTTTCAACTTCATCAAGCATTTCAACTGATTGTTGTTTTTTTGCTTTACCAATGAATTTTAATAAAACTTGTTCATGATAATGCGTTAATGAATCAAGTTCGTTTTGGATAGATTCCTGAAATTCTTCCGGCATGTAGCGTAGTTCATTTTCAGTACGGTGTAATGATTTTAACGTACTTAAAGCACGGCTTGTTGTCGCTAACATTTGTCTGAATAAAACGAGCTTACGAATTTTTGCGAACTTTACTTTTTTCGTGTAGCTTCTTTCTTCTTTATACAGCAAATAGTAATGATTTAGTTTGATCATTTTTTCTTTCATACGATCAATATCAGTTTTTAGCGTTGTAAAATCAGAAGCCTGCCTGCTATTCATTCGAATCCATTTTACAATTTCTTCTGTATTATCAACGATACGATGATAAAGTTTTGTTTCATATTTCGGCGGCATAAATACTAAATTTACAAGTGAAGCCGCAATAATACCAATCATAATTGTCGCAAATCGAAGTAAGGCAAAACTAAAGAAGTCTTCGCCTTGATACTCCATAATGGCGATAACTGTTACTAAAGCAATTGATATTGTGTTTTCTAATCGTAATTGCAGTGTAAGAGCAATTACTAATATACATGTTAATCCAATAATAAAAGGATTATGTCCAAAAGCAGTAGCAAATGCGATAGCAAATATCGCACCGATTACATTTGCTTGAATCTGTTCAAGTGCGGTTAAATAAGAACGGTATACAGACGGTTGAACAGCAAAGATAGCTGAAATTCCCGCAAATACCGGACTCGGTAATTGAAGTAAAATACAAGCAAATAAAGCTAACGTGATGGCAATACCCGTTTTTAAAATGCGAGCACCAAGTTTCATACCCTTAATAAGATCCTTTCTCTTGTCATAATGAATGTACAACATGATACTATACATTCATTACAATATGTTAGCAAGTGATATTTTAGTGACGTTAAAAGAAATTAGTATTCATTTTATCCGGCTAATTGTGAACAGTAAGATTCCCGCCTCTAAATTCAGTAGCTGGATGCCGGTAAACGCTCAATTGCTGTAGGCTAATTAAAGTTTCACTTTATAATTTTTCCTAATTTCTTTTAAACATCAGTTTTTAGTAAAAAGACCTGCTGAATTTCAGCAGGTCTCAAATTGTTACTATAGATTACTATGAGAAGTGTACTTCGTCAATTTTTTCTTAATAATGAAAATTACTCATGTTACTCTGTTGAGATAGATGGATCTGCCTGTTCTTTTTTCGGGATAATTTCAAAAAACTGGTTCTGTATATCATCTAATAATGGGGTTAACAAAGCAACTTCCTCATATTGCTCATGCTCGTTTAGTACACGAATATAGTCTAGCAATAATTCAGTTACATCTTTCAAACCATTTTTACTAATTGATTGTAATGTAACATTTGCCCCTTTTGCAATTCTTCTTTTTAAGGCCTGTTCTGTTAAGCCTAAGTTTGAATCATGACGCAAATAAACAACACCGCCAGTCATGCCAGCGCAAATCCATGGACCAGGGTCACCTAAAACAAGCGCTCGCCCATTTGTCATATATTCAAAAGCAAAACCTTTAATATTGGAGTATGCACCTATATTTCCTTGCTCTTTTTCACGGAGTGGTTTTGTTATTCTACCTCCAATGATCATGTCTGCCCCAGAAAGGCGAATGCCAGCACGAGCATCAGCGTTCCCTTGCACGTATAGTGCCCCTTTTTGTGCCCCATATCCAAATCCTTTTCCGACAGAACCGTTATAATATACTCCGTCTTTTCCTTTTGATTTCGTTATATAAATACCACCACCAAAGGAAGTTTTACCAATGCCATCTTGTGCGCCGCCATTTACGTGTATAAATAAATTTTCACTATTGTAAGCACCTAACCCATTTCCAGGGATAGAACCATTCGTATACTTTAATGTAAGTGGTTCAAGTTGAGTAGCTTCATATAGTTTACTGCGAACGCGATAACATGATTCTAGACCGCCCATAACGCGTTGCTCTACACCAACGCCTACTAATTCTTTTGAGTCAGCGGAATGAACTGTTTTAAATTGTTTTTCTGGTACGTCTTTTGTTGTTGTAACAGATGGATGTTCTATTATTTGTAGTAAATTACATAAGTTTAATAAATTTTCGCCCCGAACTTGCTCTAATAAATCAGACCGCCCGACAATTGCTTGTAAATTTGTATACCCAAGCTGTCCTGTTAATCGTTTTAGTTCTACACCGAAAGAGGTGAATAAATTTAGCAGGCCAGCAACTGCGCTTTCTAATTCGCGTGGGACGAAGCGGCGTAATCCATGTTCTTTTGCCTGTGCTTCAGACTCAATTTGTGTCGCAATTCCAACATGGCAAGTATCTAGATGGCACCCACGGCAAGTAGTACAGCCGATTGCAATCATTGACAGTGTGCCAAATCCAATACGGTTTGCTCCGAGGAGCATGATTTTCAAGGCATCATTTACACTTCGAATACCACCATCTGCCCAAATCTCTACTTTATGTCTCATGCTCGCTTCTAATAAAGCGTTGTGAGCGGCTTTAACACCAATTTCTACAGGAAGACCTACATGTTGCAAGGCGTGAATACGTGCAGCACCTGTTCCACCATCGAATCCGCTAATGTTAATAAAATCAGCACCAGCTTTGGCGATACCGACAGCAATTGTTCCGATATTAGGAACAACAGGGACTTTCACGGCTACTTTGGCAAGTTGATTAGCTGTTTTAATTTCGGTAATCATTTGAGCTAAATCTTCAATTGAATAAATATCATGGTTGTTAGAAGGTGAAATTAAATCTGAGCCGATTGTCGCATTACGTGCTTCAGCGATTTTGGCTGTCACTTTTGAACCAGGTAAATGCCCACCTTCACCAGGCTTTGCGCCTTGACCGATTTTGATTTCAATTAAATTCGATGAGTTTAGTAGTTCGGCATTTACTCCAAATCGCCCAGATGCCACTTGTTGTCCGCGTGTATGTGGGTATTTCCCGATCATATCTTTAATTTCGCCGCCTTCACCGTTCAAGCTAATCATATTTAGCTGATCGGCCGCTTCTGCATATGCGCGAAAGGCAATTTCGTTTTGAGAACCAAATGACATAGAACTAATAATAAATGGTAAATTATGATTTTGAATGCCGATAGATACTTCTTCAGTTGGAACGACATGTTTTGTTTGTTTCGTTTGAACAAGGTGTCTGATTGCGATTGGATTATTCTCTTCTAGTTCACTTAACTTGTCACGGTAGTCATCATAAGGATTTCCTTTTGCAACATCGCCGATTGCTTTCCAAATTCGCGGGAATATATGAAATGATTTTCGCATTCTAATTTTAGGATTGTTATAATCCTCTGCTCGTATTTTTGCATCTTCAGCAAGTGATTCAAGTGAAAAAGCTAAATCATTTGAACCGAAGAAATTTGTGATTTGTAATATATTTGCAATTTCCTCATGTAACCCAATAGATGAATAGAGACGTCCGTAACCACGTAACTCATGAATTCCAATTGTTGAAATGACTTTTTCTAATCCTTTATTAAGTGCATTATACAGATTCGTAATTGGTATTTTTGTTCCATCACTTACAGTCGCGAATAATAAATATGGATTAATACTATCTGCTCCTAATCCATATAGCGTGACAATGTCATGTAAGGAGCGAAGGGCACCAGAACGTATAACGAGAGAACAATTGCGGCGTAATTTATTTTCACTTAATTCTTGATGTACTTTCGCGGTAACTAAATGTGGATCAATCCACAAGCGTTCATTTAGATGGGCTTTTGCGTCATCTAATACTAGTAGGGAAGCACCATTGTTAACAGCAGCTATCGCTTCAGAACTAATGCGGCTTAATGCACATTGCAGGGTTTCTGACGAGCTGAATGTAGCAGAGATTGTGGCAATAGAGTTATGAGTCCTAAATAACGCTGTGAGTTGTTCGTACGTAATTGTGTGTAATTCCTCTGCAATAGGTTGTGCCACGCTGCCTTCTAAAATAATTGGTGAAAGCATTTCAACTACAAATGGCCGTTTTGCGCCGCTTAATAAACTTGGACGCTCTCCAAGTACAGTACGTGTAGAGAAGTGTTCAATTTCACGGTCACGGTCAATTGCTGGGTTTGTAACAACAGCTACACTTTCTTTAATAAAGTCAGCGATATTTCGTCTATCAGTATCAAGTGCGGCAAGTGGTGAGTCATGCCCAAGTGAGCGTATTGGTTCAACACCTTTTGTTGCCATCTGTTCAAGAAGCTGAATATGTTCTCGGTCCCATCCGAAAGCGACGTATTGTTTCGTTTCAACTTGAACAAAATCACATAGCCCTTGGATTTTTTGCGTTTCAGGGATAGATAAATTTAAATGATAATTGGTAGTATCAATTCGCTTTTTAAAACGGTTATATACTTGGATTTGATATTTGTCATATTCATAAAGAACAAGTTCATCTTGTTCATTCCATTTTAATCCGACCTTTTCTCCAGGGGCGAGTGGCTTTGGTTCTGCTACATATTTAGTTGGTGATACAACTCCAGGTTCAGAAGAGAAAATATAAGAGCTTTCTGTCTCTACTTTCCATACTGGGCGTAATCCAAGGGAATCAACGCTGAAAACAGCTTCATCTTTAAAACGGGAAATGATGCCAGCTGGTCCTTGTGCAAAATGTCCCCATGCTTCACGTATATACGTATATAAATCTTGTAAAGGTGTTTCATAAAGTTTAATTTCATTAATAATTGGTGGAAATAGTATTTCCATTGCTTCAAATAAACTGTAGTCGTATTGAACAAGTAGGGTTTCTAAGGTGCGGTTTAAATCTTGAGAGTCACTGCCTCCAGCAGTAAGTGGTACATCAATCATTTCAGCTTGATCGCGTAATTTTGCGATTGTGTTAATTTCACCATTATGTCCGAGAATACTAAATGGTTGTACACGAAAAAAATTAGATAATGTATTAGTAGAGTAGCGGTTATGTCCTAATGTCATAGTTGAAGCGATAAGTGGATGTTGTAAATCATTATAGTAGGCAACAAGTGTATCACCAGCACCTAGAACTTTATATACAACATGATCACGACTTAATGAAGCAACATGAATTGCTTCGTTTTCCTCTATTTTTATTGTGACAGAAAATAATGTTTGCTCAATATTTGTAATTTCATTTTCTGCGATAAGGGCAACTTGCCAAAATAAAGGTTCTTCTTGTTTACCGAGTGGACCGAGCGCATCTGAGTTTGTTGCATCATCACTTTCGAAAATGATAGTAAAGTTTTTGTTGTTTAATTGCGTACGAATATAATCTTTTAAGGCAGTAATGTTTTCTTTTTTATTTAGAAAAAAATGTCCAACGATAAAGTGGGGATGATCCACAATCGTTGGATTATATCCACTACTTTTTAGTTTTTCATTCCAAAGCGTTTTTGGTACATCAATGTGAATGCCGATGCCATCGCCCTCGCCATTAATGAAACCAGCTCTATGATTCATTTTGACGAGTGATTGTATGCAAAGGTCAATGTTTTCTTTTGTAGGAATTTTTCGTTTCTCCATAACGGAAACGATTCCACACGCATCATGTTCTGCATTTCTATAATCTCGAAATAAAGACGGTGTCCATGTATTTGTTTTATTGAGCATCCGTCAATCCCCCCTCTTGTAAAAGTTAGAATAATCTTACTATTTAAGGTGTGAATCACCTTGTACACAGAGATAGTAATGATGTAAAAGAATATAAAACAGATAATTATGAATAATTATACTATTAATGTGGGATTTATGAAATAGAAAAAAGGAAAAAAGAAAGATGTGCTTTCTTTTTTCCTTTTAATGACGAGATTATTTGCTATCTGCTAAAGCAGCAAATGCTCTGCCTACAGCTTCAATTGTATATTCAATATCTTCTTTTGTATGTTCTGTCGTTAAGAACCATGCCTCGTATTTTGAAGGTGCTAAGTTAACTCCTTCTTGAAGCATTAGCTTGAAGAATTTACCGAACATTTCACCGTCTGTATCTTGTGCTGCATCGTAATCTTCAATTGTATTTGTTGTGAAGTATACAGTTAAAGCGCCTTTTAGGCGGTTTAATGTAATATCGATATTATGTTTTGCAGCTTGCTCTAAAATTCCTTTTTCAAGCATGGCACCAAGTTCATCTAATTTCTCATAAAGTCCTTCTTGTTGAAGAACTTCTAGACAAGCAATACCAGATGCCATAGAAGCAGGATTTCCTGCCATTGTACCTGCTTGATATGCAGGGCCAAGCGGAGCAACTTGTTCCATAATTTCTTTCTTACCACCGTAAGCACCGATTGGAAGTCCGCCGCCAATAACTTTACCAAGAGCTGTTAAGTCTGGTGTTACGCCAAGTAAATCTTGAGCACCACCGTACATGAAGCGGAAAGCGGTAATAACTTCATCATAAATTACTAGTGCGCCAGCTTCATGAACAAGTTCATTCACTTTCTCAAGGAATCCAGGTTTTGGCTCTACAATACCGAAGTTTCCAACAATCGGTTCTACAAGAATAGCCGCTACTTCATGTCCCCATTTATCTAACGCTTCTTTTAAAGTTTCTACATTATTAAATGGAACAGTAATAACTTCTTGAGCGATACTTTGTGGTACGCCGGCTGAGTCAGGTGTTCCTAGTGTAGAAGGACCAGATCCAGCTGCTACAAGTACTAAATCAGAATGACCGTGGTAACAACCAGCAAATTTCATGATTTTTGTGCGGCCTGTGTAAGCACGAGCAACACGAATTGTCGTCATTACTGCTTCAGTACCAGAGTTTACAAAGCGTACTTTATCTAAAGCAGGCATTGCCTCTTTTAACATTTTTGCAAATTTTACTTCTAGCGCTGTTGGTGTTCCGTAAAGTACACCATTTTCAGCAGCTGTTGTAATTGCTTTTGTGATGTGCGGGTGAGCATGTCCAGTAATAATAGGACCGTATGCTGCTAAATAATCGATATATTTATTTCCGTCTACATCCCAGAAATAAGCACCTTTTCCACGTTCCATAGCAACAGGAGCGCCACCGCCAACTGCTTTAAAAGAACGAGAAGGACTATTAACGCCGCCAACGATATGTTCTAAAGCTTCTTTATGTAATGCTTCTGATTTTGTGAATTTCACTACCATTCATCTCCTTACAAAAATCTATGTATTATTCTAACATGTTTTTCGAAAAGACGTATTGTTTGTGATAGAGAAGGCAGTTGGGTAAACTATTCGTTGTGACATTTAGGAGGGGGGTCCGATTATGAAATCGGTAATTGAGGTACAAGGGTTACGTAAAGAATTTACAGCCTATTCAAGTCGTCCGGGTTTAAAGGGTGCATTTCGCGATTTATTAAATCGTAATTATAAAATAGTACCAGCAGTAAATGATGTATCTTTTACTGTAAAACAAGGTGAGATGGTTGGTTATATCGGTGAGAACGGTGCTGGTAAATCAACAACAATTAAAATGCTTACGGGGATTTTGACTCCGACATCAGGAGAGATTTTAGTAAATGGGATGAACCCACATAAGCAGAGAGAAGAATTTGTAAGAACCATTGGTGTTGTTTTCGGTCAACGTTCACAACTTTGGTGGGATATTGCTGTACAAGAATCTTTTCGTTTATTAAAAAAAGTGTACGGTGTATCAGACGCTCAGTATAAAGAGCATATGGAACACGTGATTGAAACGTTAGATATTGGTCCTTTATTAGATAAACCAGTTCGAAAGTTATCTCTAGGTCAAAGAATGCGTTGTGAATTAGCGGCAGCATTAATTCATAACCCACCGTTATTATTTTTAGATGAACCAACAATTGGGCTAGATGTACTTGTGAAATTGAAAATACGTGAATTTTTAAAAGAAATGAATGAACGTTATAAAACAACAATTTTATTAACAACCCATGATATTACTGATATTGAAGCATTATGTGAGCGTGTTATCATGCTGGATGAAGGAAATATTATGTATGACGGTTCTTTAAATAATCTTCGTACGCAGTGGGGAGCAGAGAAGGAAATACATTTTCAGTTTATTGCACCAGTTTCCTATCAGGCTTTATCAATGGTTATGCCAGATAGTCATGTCGTTTGGTCGAAAGCGAAAGAGGAAAACGCGTGGGTTGCAAAAATACCGAATGAAGAAGTTATTATTTCAATGCTTATTTCTAAAGTAGTACAAGCCTTTCAAATTAAAGATTTAAAAATTAATGAAGTGTCTACAGAGGAAATTATTCGTAACATTTATGAAGAAGGTATTAAACATGGGTAAGTATATTGAAATGATTCGAATTCGCTTTTTAATGATGCTTGCGTATCGCACAAATTATTATAGCGGGATTTTAATTTATACGATTAATATCGGTGCGTATTATTTTTTATGGCAAGCAATTTATAGCGGAAAAGAGAACATTGAAAGTTTATCTATTTCGCAAATGACTACGTATATCGCAATTGCGTGGATGGCACGTGCCTTTTATTTTAATAATATAGATAGGGAAATTGCGATGGAGATTCAAGAAGGACGTGTAGCGGTAGAACTGATTCGTCCATATAATTATTTAGGGATGAAAGTGATGCAAGGTCTTGGGGAAGGGATATTTCGTTTTGCATTTTTTTCAATTCCAGGTATGGTTATCGTTACGTTATTATTTTCATTGCAAATTACAACGAATTTTCAAACGTGGTTATATTTCTTCTTGTCTCTAATATTTAGTTTTATTATTAATACACAAATTAATTTAATGACGGGAATGCTCACGTTCTTCCTATTTAATAATAGTGGAATTATGTATGCAAAACGCGTTGTTATTGATTTATTTTCTGGTCTATTATTACCGATTAGTTTTTATCCGTTATGGGCCCAAAAGGCAATGATGTTTTTACCGTTTCAAGCCATTAGTTATATTCCGAGTATGATTTTTTCAGAAGGTATACAAGGAAATAAATTGTATGAGGCATTATTATTCCAAGTAATTTGGGCGATTGTCCTTATTATTCCAATTGTACTTATGTGGAGAACGGCGAGAAAACGTCTAATTGTACAAGGGGGATGATGAGATGATATATATAAAACTATTTTTGCAATATGCAAGCCAATATATAAAAACAAAATTGGAGTATCGGGGCGATTTTATCGTTGGATTACTTTCTGATTTATCACTACAGGCTGTTAATTTAATCTTTATTCTCGTTGTGTTTGGGCATACACAAGCATTAAAAGGCTGGAGTAGAGAAGAAGTAATCTTTATTTATGGTTTCTTTTTAGTGCCGTTTGCCATTTTCTCAGCTTTCTTTAACATATGGGACTTTAATGATCGTTACATTATTAAAGGGGAGATGGATCGTATATTAACGAGACCGATTCATAGCTTGTTTCAAATTATATTAGAAAGAATGGAACTTGAGTCTTTAATTGGGGCCATTACAGGAATGATTGTAATGGGATATGCAGCTGTAGAGTTACAATTATCTTTTTACTGGTATGATTTCTTCTTATTTATATTGATGGTAGGAGGAGGCGCACTTGTATATGGAGGGATATTTGTTACGCTTGCGAGCCTTGGTTTTTGGTCAGATGCGAAAAGTTCAATTATGCCCCTTATGTATAACATAGGTAATTACGGGCGCTATCCTGTTAATATTTATAATCGTGTAATTCGTTTCATTTTAACGTTTGTTTTACCGTTTGCGTTTGTTGGAGTATATCCAGCAGCATACTTTTTAAGAAAAACAGAATGGAATAGTTATGCATTCGCGACGCCAATTGTTGGTGTTATCTGTTTTACGATTGCAATCACTCTTTGGAATCAAGGGGTAAAAAGGTACCGTGGTGCTGGGAATTAATTATAGAAGCTTGTTTGTTTCTAAGGGATAAATCCAATGGTCGTCTCATACATATAAAATGAGGTGGAGGACATGTTATGGGGATTTATTCTATTACTTGCAGCAATCGCTATTTTGAAAAGTGTCCAATTATTATGGAGTTCCTATTCAGATTCAACGCGTTTTTTTTCGCTGTATAATTTGGCCACATTATTTTTAATCTATACAACAGTACTGATCGCGTTTGGATTAAGTTACGTTGTATTAGAGGAAATGGGTTTCGCAGTTTTGAAAGAGGACGGAGAAAGTTTGAACGCTCATTCTTTTCAACTCGTTGAAGTTTGTTTATATTTTAGCGCAGTTACTTTATTGTCTGTTGGATATGGTGACATATCTCCGATTGGAATTGGGCGATGGATTGCAATTGCAGAAGCGCTAATTGGATATACACTCCCTTTTGCTTTTGTGATGAGGTCTGTAATAGACAATGAAAAATAAGGAAGCATTTGTTATAGTAAAGGAAAAGAGTAGGAGTGATAACTATGATTACAGTAGGAGAAATGGCACCAGAATTCACATTAGAGGGAAGTAACGGAGAAGAAGTTAGCCTAGCTGATTTCCGCGGTAAAAATGTAGTTCTCTATTTTTACCCGAAAGATATGACGCCAGGATGTACAACTGAAGCATGTGATTTTCGTGATGCGTATGGAGTATTTCAAGAGAAGGATACGGTTATTCTTGGAGTAAGTCCTGATTCAGCGAATAGACATTTGAAATTCATTGAGAAACATGAATTGCCATTTACACTTTTAGTAGATGAAGATCATAAAGTAGCAGAGTTATATGATGTTTGGAAGCTGAAAAAGAACTTTGGGAAAGAGTATATGGGAATCGAGCGTTCTACATTCCTTATTAATAAAGATGGTGAACTTGTGAAAGAGTGGCGTAAAGTGAAAGTGAAAGGACATATTGAGGATGTTCTTTCTTATATAAAATAAATCTATAGTGGAGATAAAATATGCAGAAACAAGGCAAGTGTCTATACATATTTTACTGCCTTACATAAAGTGGAAGTGTAGGGCATACCTCCTCAGATGATAGTATTCCAAGTGCGATTATGTCGCACTTTTTTCTATGTAATATATGAAGAAAAAGGGAAAGATACATAAAAACAAGCCCTGAATATAAAAATAAACCACATACTTATAGTAGAAATATTGACGATTTATAAGAAAAGGAGTACACTCTTTATAAGAATTATAAAATAATAATCCGTATAGAATCGGGGTGCATGACGGTGGTCAAAGAAGAATTAAAAGAAGCGCTAGAAATGCTGAAAAATACGGGTGTACGCATTACTCCACAGCGTCATGCTATTTTAGAGTACCTTGTGGAATCAATGACGCACCCAACAGCGGATGACATTTATAAAGCATTAGAAGGTAAGTTTCCAAATATGAGTGTTGCAACTGTCTATAATAACTTACGTGTATTTAAAGAGGTTGGACTTGTAAAGGAATTAACTTATGGAGACGCTTCAAGTAGATTTGATTATGTTACAAGTCAACATTATCATGTGATTTGTGAAAAATGTGGTAAGATTGTTGATTTTCCTTATGGAGGTTTGGAACAACTTGAAGAGGAAGCTGCAAAAACGACAGGCTTCGTTATTAATAGTCATCGCTTAGAAATTTATGGCGTTTGTCCAGAGTGTCATAAGGCGTAATATATAATAAAGAAAGAGGCTGACGGCTATACGTCAGCCTCTTTCTTTATTATATAAGGATTAGCGTGAGGTTAATCGGGATTTACAGTGCTAAGTTAGTAAGAAGGGTTAGATAAAAGTTTGTCGAATTTACTTTGTATTGGTGGAAATGAATTCTTGGAGGGGACATTTTGAAGAAATATGAGATTAAAAGTGACATTCCAACATTGGAAGAATATAAATATTTATGTGATTCTGTGGGATGGACTAATTATATGAACTTTGAGGTGGCGGAAATATCACTTCAAAATTCGATTTACTGTATAACAGTCAAGGATAATAATCAAATCATCGGCATGGGGAGAATTGTTGGTGATGGGGCTATCTATTTCTATATTCAAGATATAGTGGTTCATCCAGAGTATCAAAAGAATGGTATTGGAAAGAAAATAATGAATACTTTAGTAGAATACTTAAATCAGAATGCTCCAGATAAAGCATTCATTGGTTTGTTTGCGTCGCAAGGTAAAACGTCATTCTACGAAAAATATGATTTTAAAGATTATTCGCCTAACATGACAGGGATGTTTACTGTTATTTCGAAAAAATAGGTGTAATAAATTTAATAAAACAATTAAAAAGTTGATTTCTTAAGAAATCAACTTTTTAATGAGTTGAAACGTTTGTAGTGTTGCAAACTCGTATTTCCCTTGATACTTATGATTTATAACTCTTCTTATTATACTTTTCATCAAATTCTTTTCCTTCTAGATCTCGATCTAGTGTTAAAGGTTGATTGCAGTGCATACATGCATCGACACGGCCGAGCATTTTTGTTGGCTTATCACAGCTTGGACAAATAATTTGGATAGTCTTAGTAGATAACATACCAATCCAAAAGTAAACGACAGTGCTAGCGATAACAGCTAAAAAGCCAACCATCATAAACGTTGTCATAACAATAATGTTTTCGCGGAAAAAGACACCTAAGTATGCAATGAAGAGGCCGATAAATACTAAACTTAATGCAAAGGTCCGGATTTTATTGATTTTGTTTGAATACTTAATGCTCATTCTCACCACACTCCTATAATAATAATATAACATAAAATTTAGAATTTTCACTCTCGTGTAAATTGATAAAGGGATAAGATATGAAATGGATAGGAGGGGAGCCATGAAGAATGAATGGGTGCTATAATGATTTTTACAGCGATTTTTAAGTTTTTAACGGGATGTGAAATTTTTTTGTAAAAAGTATTGACCCTGTATATACTGCATGATATATTAATAACCGTCGCTGATGCGGAAACGCAGAAAACGACAAAAAAGAAATTGAAAAACTTAGTTGACATTGAAAAATGAAGATGTTAACATAAGGAAGTCGCAAATGAGCGACCAAGTAGTTCTTTGAAAACTGAACGAAACAAACAACGTGAAACGTCAATTTTTATTTTTAGATGCTAGACAAACTAACTTTATTGGAGAGTTTGATCCTGGCTCAGGATGAACGCTGGCGGCGTGCCTAATACATGCAAGTCGAGCGAATGGATTGAGAGCTTGCTCTCAAGAAGTTAGCGGCGGACGGGTGAGTAACACGTGGGTAACCTGCCCATAAGACTGGGATAACTCCGGGAAACCGGGGCT
>NZ_CP031748.1:537101-554782 GCF_003429245.1 Bacillus sp. CR71
ATAGGTTCGAGGTGGAAGCATGGTGACATGTGGAGCTGACGAATACTAATAGATCGAGGACTTAACCATATAATATGTAGCAATGTTATCTAGTTTTGAAGGAATATATATTTAAAATTCCTTTTGACATTCTGAAAAGAATGTGTATAATGATAAAAGTCTGGTAATGATGGCAGAGAGGTCACACCCGTTCCCATACCGAACACGGAAGTTAAGCTCTCTAGCGCCGATGGTAGTTGGGACCTTGTCCCTGTGAGAGTAGGACGTTGCCAGGCTTTATTGTTCCGCAGTAGCTCAGCGGTAGAGCTATCGGCTGTTAACCGATCGGTCGTAGGTTCGATTCCTACCTGCGGAGCCATTATGCTTCCATAGCTCAGCTGGTAGAGTACTTCCATGGTAAGGAAGAGGTCACCGGTTCAAGCCCGGTTGGAAGCTTGGAAAAGTTTTTAAATTTTTGGCCCGTTGGTCAAGTGGTTAAGACACCGCCCTTTCACGGCGGTAACACGGGTTCGAATCCCGTACGGGTCACCACTTTGGAGGATTAGCTCAGCTGGGAGAGCACCTGCCTTACAAGCAGGGGGTCGGCGGTTCGATCCCGTCATCCTCCACCATATGAATTTTATATAAATAGTATTATCGCGGGGTGGAGCAGCACGGTAGCTCGTCGGGCTCATAACCCGAAGGTCGCAGGTTCAAATCCTGTCCCCGCAACCAAATGGTCCCGTGGTGTAGTGGTTAACATGCCTGCCTGTCACGCAGGAGATCGCCGGTTCGACCCCGGTCGGGACCGCCATTTTAATAAGGCTCGGTAGCTCAGTCGGTAGAGCAGAGGACTGAAAATCCTCGTGTCGGCGGTTCGATTCCGTCCCGAGCCACCATTTATTTTAATAAAATACGCCGGCTTAGCTCAATTGGTAGAGCAACTGACTTGTAATCAGTAGGTTGGGGGTTCAAGTCCTCTAGCCGGCACCATGTAAGTTTCGGAGGGGTAGCGAAGTGGCTAAACGCGGCGGACTGTAAATCCGCTCCTTCGGGTTCGGCAGTTCGAATCTGCCCCCCTCCACCATTTACATAGGGGCATAGTTTAAAGGTAGAACTGAGGTCTCCAAAACCTCCAGTGTGGGTTCGATTCCTACTGCCCCTGCCAAATATATTTACACAACATGGCGGTTGTGGCGAAGTGGTTAACGCACCGGATTGTGGCTCCGGCATTCGTGGGTTCGATTCCCATCAGTCGCCCCATTTTTATTTTTAAAATTACAAATAATTTAATTGATACTTACATATAATTAAGTAAGAATTCGATGGGCTATAGCCAAGCGGTAAGGCAACGGACTTTGACTCCGTCATGCGCTGGTTCGAATCCAGCTAGCCCAGCCATTTTTGCGGAAGTAGTTCAGTGGTAGAATACAACCTTGCCAAGGTTGGGGTCGCGGGTTCGAATCCCGTCTTCCGCTCCAATGAAATTTAATATGGCGGCATAGCCAAGTGGTAAGGCAGAGGTCTGCAAAACCTTTATCACCGGTTCAAATCCGGTTGCCGCCTTTTCTTTTGTGCCGATGTGGCGGAATTGGCAGACGCGCACGACTCAAAATCGTGTTCCTTCGGGAGTGTCGGTTCGACCCCGACCATCGGTATCATGAACGTCGTAAAAAAACTCTATACAATTAGTATAGAGTTTTTTTTGTTTTCTTTTCATTACATGACAAAATAAGCACAAAAAGTGTACGGTGAGTAAACTGCGAAACATTAAAAGGATAAAAACAAACATTCAATTTTATCCTTTTAATTGCGGTATTCTATAATATTCCCTTCGAGCACTCTAGAGAGAATTTCTCCACCCCGGTGACATGAAGTTAAATCCGACACCACCAGTAGATATTAGTACATGATCAGCTGTTAATTTCGTAATTTCTAAAAACTTCTTTTCAAACTTTTCTCTGTTGTATTTGTACATAGTTGAGTGGCACGACCACATGTGCGTTGAAGTACTCAACCAGTCCCCTAATTCCTTCAATTCAGGAAACGCCTCAAATTGGATTGGTTCATCTAATTTCATGAATCTTACTTGATAGATAGTTGGGTTTAACTTCTCTCCTATTCCTTTAAAAGCATGTGATTTTTTCTCATTTGAATGTGTCATAATTCTCCCTCCACCTTTTCTTCAAATTTTTCCCTATTTTTATTGTACAGCAATAGAAAGTAATTATGGGAATATTATGGAAATCGGTATCGGCAATATAAAAAGACTCTAACAGAAATGTTAGAGTCTTTTTTGTTAAATTATATTATGTGATGCTAAAATTCGTAATAAACTTAGGAATTCATGTATAATATAACTTGTCGAAAGAACAAAATGATAGTGATTTATATTATGTCTGTAATATGAATCAAAAATGAACTTTTTATATTTCTTTTAAAAATGTGTTGAACACACATTATATTTCATATTAATATTTTTATGTAGATTTAAAACGAGAAAGAGAGTGGAAAGTATGGGCCGTAAATGGAACAATATTAAAGATAAAAAAGCATCGAAAGATGCAAATACAAGCCGTATATACGCGAAATTTGGACGTGAAATTTATGTGGCGGCAAAACAAGGAGAGCCAGATCCAGAATCAAACCAAGCGCTTAGAGTCGTATTAGAACGTGCGAAAACATACAATGTACCAAGAACAATTATTGATCGTGCAGTTGAAAAGGCAAAAGGCGGTTCAGAGGAAAATTATGACGAGCTTCGTTATGAAGGATTTGGACCAAATGGAGCTATGGTTATTGTAGATACACTTACAAATAACGTAAACCGTACTGCAGCAGATGTACGAGCTGCATTTAGCAAAAACAGTGGTAACATGGGTGTAAACGGTTCTGTAGCTTACATGTTTGATGCGACAGCTGTTATCGGCCTTGAAGGTAAAACATCAGATGAAGTTCTTGAAATTTTAATGGAAGCAGATGTTGATGCACGTGACATTCTAGAAGAAGAAGATTCTGTTATCGTGTATGCTGAACCTGATCAATTCCATTCAGTACAATCTGCACTTAAAGGTGCTGGTGTTGAAGAATTTACAGTTGCAGAATTAACAATGCTTGCACAAAGTGATGTTACACTTCCCGAAGATGCTCAAGTACAATTTGAGAAAATGGTTGATGCATTAGAAGATTTAGAAGATGTGCAACAAGTTTACCACAACGTAGACTTAGGAGAATAATACGATAGAAGCCCTGTCCGTTTAACGGATAGAGGCTTTTTTTATGAAGTTAATTAAGTTGATGAATTAGTAAAGGTATTTTGTTGTAGACAGGGAATATGCTTATAGGGATATATGAAATAATCATTATTTCTAGGAGGTTTAATATGGAACATAAAACACCAAAGCATATCGTTGCTGTAGCAGGTTATTTAACAAATGAAAAAGATGAAGTGTTATTAGCTAAAGTACATTGGCGATCGGATACGTGGGAGTTGCCAGGAGGACAGGTGGAAGAAGGAGAAGCGCTCGATCAAGCAGTTTGTAGGGAAATGTTTGAGGAAACCGGTTTAACTGTGAAGCCGGTTGGAGTTACAGGTGTTTACTATAATGCTTCTATGCATATTTTAGCTGTTGTTTTTAAAGTGGCATATGTGAGCGGTGAAATAAAAATTCAACCTGAAGAAATACAAGAGGCTAAATTTGTTGCTTTAAATGAAGAGAATATAGATGAGTATATAACGCGTCCTCATATGAAATCCAGAACGCTTGATGCGATGAGAGCAACACATTATATTCCGTACGAAACGTGGGAAGTACAGCCGTATAGTTTAATAGGAAGATTGTAAAGAAAAGAGTGACTGATTTGAGATACATTCAAATCACTACTCTTTTTTTGTATACTGTTTAAGAAAAAGGTCAAAATAATAATAGCGCTAGTATTGATTTGTAGAACGTTTGTTCTGTATAATGGATTTATCCCGCTATTTGCCGGGCAGCTCAATTGGTGAGGGCTAATAATCAGTGGGGATGAACAAAACCTCCACTGATTAAAGTTTCACTTTATATGTTATATACATTTAGATTACTAGATAGTTAAAAGTACATATATTTGTAGATGATATAATTAAAGTGTAAAGTGAAAATATAATAGTCTTAAGGGTTACTCTCTTATTGGTTATTCGTACTTTAACATACCTATATTCAATATTTCAGATGAATAGTAGATAAAAAAAGACTGTGATACAATACTTTTTTATCCGACTATTTGCTGGGCAGTAAGCCTGATTGATGAGGGCTTATTAAAGTTTCACTTTATACCTTACAATGATGTAAGGTACGTGTAAGAGAAATCGATGGGATATTTTTTTACAACAATGTATTCTTAAAGTAAGAGTTATATGCTGTGTGGAAAAGAGGTGTTCAAGATGAAAGAACGAGTATTATCTAGGGTGAACTATCATCAAAAAGTTGCATTAAATCCAATGACTAAACTTTTTTATAAAGCCATTATATTATTATTATTGTTAAGTTGTACGTTATTATTCATTGGAAATGTAATGATTGAGCAAAGTGATATTAGTAAATTACATGTGCCGGCTAAGTTAGAGGTACCAGAATCATTAACACATGCATTTATTGCGACAGAAGATAAAAGATTTTATCATCATAACGGTTTAGATTATATAGCAATTATTAGGGCCTCTGTTGAGAATATAAAAGCTGGTGGTGTCGTACAAGGAGGAAGCACGATTACACAGCAGCTATCTAAAAATGCTTTTTTAACGAATGAACGTACATTTTCTCGTAAGTGGAAAGAGATTTTTTATACGAAAAAAATTGAACGTACATTTACGAAGGATGAAATTTTAAAATTATATGTAAGTAACATTTATTATGGAGAAGGAGCATGGGGAATTGAAAAAGCAGCAAACCTTTACTTCGGTAAAAAGGTGAACCAATTAACGTTGGCTGAAAGTGCAATGATGGCTGCTGTAGTAAAAGCACCTGCTTATTACTCACCTGCCCAAAATTATGATAAAGCAGTAGAGAGACGAAATGTCGTTTTGAGACTAATGGAGAAAGAAGGCTATATAAGCCATGATGAGTATGTTCAAGCAGTTAGTGAGAAATTGGTAATTCGTCATGATATAAAAATAGAGCAGTCGATGTTAAATAGCGCGCGTAAAAAAGCAGTAAGTTAAGAGAAGTTCCTACAGAGGAGCTTCTTTTTTTGAATAAATTGTGACAAATTGTGACACAATATCGTCACAATTATTGTGTTTTTGTAATTTATGTGAGCGTGTTCATTGCGTGACGTATATAAGTGTTGATATTATGTGTATTGTGTACAATGCTGTATACAGAATATGAATTTAAAGAGGAATGTATATGAAATCAAATAAACTCATGGCTCTTGGTATAGTTTTTTCTATCGCAGTATTGATTGTAATTGGAACAATTGCGTATAGCATCATAAATGACAAAAAAGATAAAGGGAATGAGATGTTTGCTTATTCCACGCAACAATCTTTAGGGAAAGATGATGCTCCAGTTAAGGTAGTTGAATTTGGAGACTTCAAATGTCCTGCTTGTCGTACTTGGGATGTAACAGTATTACCTCGATTAAAAGAAGAGTATATTGATAAAGGCAAAGTGCAGTTATATTTTATTAACTTCCCATTTATCGGAAAAGACTCGGATTTAGGTGCAGCAGCTGGTGAAGCAATTTATAAACAAGATAAAGATTCATTCTGGATTTTCTATGATGAGATTTATCAAAATCAAAAGAAAGATACGGAAGAATGGATTACAGAAGATTTGCTTCTTAGCATTGTGAAAGAGAAACTTCCAAAAGTTGATGTAGAGCAATTTAAGAAAGATTTACACAGTAAAGAAATTACAGAAAAAGTACGTAAAGATTCAGATCGTGCTCAAAAATTAAAAGTTCAAGGTGCTCCTTCAGTATATGTAAACGGAAATCTTGCAAACCCTGATTTCGATAGTATGAAGAAGGCCATTGATAAAGAATTGAAAAAGTGATGAGGTCTCTCATCACTTTTTCGACTTTTTTCGATAAAATTCTTGCCTCTATTTTTTTAACATGCTATACTATTTTACATAAGTTATTCTAATATCTTATATGTAATTTATATTTGCGGGTGTAGTTTAGTGGTAAAACAAGAGCCTTCCAAGCTCTGGTCGAGAGTTCGATTCTCTTCACCCGCTCCAAATTTTATTAAATGTTTTTCTATAAATTGTGATCAACGCAGTGTTTCGTTTCCGAGATAAACGAGGCATTGCGTTTTTTAATGTTTGAAAAATATAATTACATGCGAAAATAGAAGTAAATAATAGTATTCCAAAAGTGAATTACTAACCAATAAAGTCGTTACATAAGGGATGATGGATTCATCTGAGGAGGCGATTAAGAGTGGATTTTGAACAATTAAAGCAAGATGTAATTGCGTATAGTAAAACAATTGGCATAGATAAAATAGGCTTTGCGAGTGCTTCTCCTTTTGAGGAATTAAAGCAGCGCTTAATCCAGCAACAACAATTAAATTATCAATCTGGATTTGAAGAGCCTGATATAGAGAAGAGAACGAATCCGCAACTTTTATTACCGGGTGCTAAATCAATTATTGCGATTGCTTTAGCATATCCTTCAAAATTAAAAAATGCACCATTAAGTAAGCGTGGAGAACGCCGTGGAATTTTTTGCCGTGCTTCTTGGGGACAAGATTATCATCTTGTTTTACGAGATCGTTTGCAAAAATTAGAAGCATATTTAATTGAAAAACTTCCGGATATAGAAGTGAAGTCCATGGTTGATACAGGTGAATTAAGTGATCGAGCTGTATCAGAGCGTGCAGGCATTGGCTGGAGTGGGAAAAACTGTGCTATTATTACACCTGAATTCGGTTCGTACGTATACTTAGGGGAAATGATTACAAATGTTCCATTCCCGCCAGATAAGCCGATAGAAGATCAATGCGGGGGCTGTACGAAATGTATCGATATTTGTCCTACAGGTGCTTTAATACAGGGGGGACAGTTAGATTCGAAGAAGTGTATTGCGTTTTTAACACAGACGAAAGGATTCCTACCTGAAGAATATCGCGATAAAATAGGAAATCGTATATATGGATGTGATACGTGTCAGACTGTTTGCCCGAAAAACAAAGGAATGGATTTTCATAATCATCCTGAGATGGAGCCGGACCCTGAGCTAGTTAAACCATTATTAACGCCACTTTTAACAATTAGTAATCGTGATTTTAAAGAGAAATATGGGATTATGTCAGGGTCATGGAGAGGGAAAAAGCCACTGCAAAGAAATGCGATTTTAGCATTAGCACATTTTAAAGAAGCATCGGCAATTCCTGATTTAATTGGTGTTATGAAAGATGACCCAAGACCGGTATTGCGCGGAACGGCAGCATGGGCACTTGGGAAAATTGGGGGAGATGGAGTAGGCGAAGCGATTGAGAAAGCGATGGAACGTGAGAAAGATGAAGAAGTACTTCATGAAATGAAGCGCGGGCTTGAATTGTTAGCACAGAAAAAAGAGTAGATAATATTTCCCTTTTTCATATTGTAATATGGGAGGGAAACGAAATGGCTGTAAAAATGAATATTGAAAAGCAAGTACAACAGTTTTTAGCATATATCACAGAGAAACGAACAGACGTGGATGGTATTGCTGAGGATTTACTACAAATGGCACAGAGAAAGAAACAATTGTTTCAAAGGCGTAGTGCACATATAGTGAAAGCAACTGCGGATGTTTCTTTCATTAGACAATTAAATAGTAATGACCATCAAGAAATTGATTATCAAATACATTTTAAATATTTAATTAAGCATAAAGAATTATTTTATATTGAAGAGGAACAATTAAAACGAAGAGTTTGTTTAAATAATAGTCGGATTATAGGCGATTATGATATTGAAGTGTCAGAAGAAATTAGAATGGGTGAGACATTAGAAAGGGAAATTACGAAAGAGAAGTACGGTTCTTATCAGTATAATCGTTTAGAGGCAGTGAAATATGCAGAGCGTTGGTGGGATGACCGAAATCCTATGTATCGTAATTTCCCTGATAATTGTACGAATTTTATTTCTCAATGTCTTCATACTGGAGAAGTACCTATGAACGGATATCCTAATATTCGTAAAGGATGGTGGCAAAGGGAGAATCAGTGGAGTTGGAGCTGGGCTGTTGCACATTCTTTTTATTGGTATTTGTCAGGTGCTACAACAGGACTTCGAGCAGAGGCGGTAGAGAGGCCAGAAGAACTTATTCTTGGAGATGTTATTGCTTATGATTTCGAGGATGACGGAAGATGGAATCATACGACGATTGTAGTAGCAAAAGATGCAGATGGTATGCCGCTTGTAAATGCACATTCAGCGAATAGCCGTCGACGTTATTGGAACTATGAAGACTCTAGTAAATATACACCACAAATGAAATATAAATTCTTTCATATTATTAATGGGTAGAGATTTTTCGCTCAAGTGGTATAATACGTAGTAGACAAAAAACAGAGGTGAATATCGCGTGGGAGTACATGTTGTTTTATATCAGCCAGAAATTCCAGCAAATACAGGGAATATTGCTCGTACTTGTGCAGCAACTGGAACAGAATTACATTTGATTAGACCGCTTGGATTTTCAACGGATGATAAAATGTTAAAGCGTGCCGGATTAGATTATTGGCAGCACGTGAAAATTACGTATTATGATTCAATTGAAGAATTTTATGAAAAAAATAAAGATGGTGAATTCTTCTATTTAACGAAGTATGGCGAAAAAGCTCATACAGCGTTTGACTATAGCAAGCGCGAGAAGGATTACTATTTTGTATTTGGAAGAGAAACAAACGGCTTACCAGCTAATGTAATCGAAGAAAACTTTGATCATTGTTTACGTATTCCAATGACAGATAAAGTACGTTCATTAAATTTATCTAATACAGCAGCAATTTTAATTTATGAAGCGTTCCGTCAACAAAATTACCCTGGATTAGATTTAGAAATCGTTTATTAAAAGTCGCCATATGGCGACTTTTTTTTATAAAATAAAAATAATATGTAATCATACATTTAAAAGAGAGGACATAATCATATAGAATGGGATATATGATTAAAAATAGATAAGACGGGTTGAGATAAATATGAAGGAAGAATATAGTAATCAAAATACCTTTTTAAGTATGATAGATATGGATTTAATTAGACAAGGATTATTACATGCTATTCAAGATTTAGTATTTATTTTGAAAGTTATTGATGATGAAACGTTTAAATATATGTATGTGAATAGAATAGGAATGGATTATGCTAGGTTAAGCGAAGAGTGCTATGGAAAAACTTTTGCAGAAGTATTACCAAAAGATATAGCGGGGATATTGCAAAGGCAATATGAAAAAGTAGTGAGAGAAGCGAAAGCACACACATTTTGTGATGTAGTCAAATTACAAAAAGGTGAGATACATTATGAATCTTCACTTAATCCTGTCTGCGATGAAGAAGGAATATGTCAATTTGTTATTTGTATTACAAGAGATATTACAGCTCAAATTGAGGAGAAGACAGAGATAGAGGAAAAACAAATGTTATTTAAGTCGTTACTAGAATATAATAATGACTCAATTATATCTATAGATTCTATAGGGAGAGTTACATATGCAAACCCGGCAACGTATGAAATATTTGGATACCGGTATGAAGAGTTAAATAATAAATTTATTTTTGAATTCATTAATAAAGAATATGAAAAAGACTTTCAAATTCTATTTAAAGGAGCTCTGCAGGGAAGAGCAAAACAAATTGTTTCAAAGAAATATGTTCATAAAGAAGGGTACGAGCTATATATTTCTTTGAGAACTATCCCGATTATTGTGAACGGTGAAATTGTTGGAGTTTATATTGTTACGAGAGATGTTACAAGGCAAGTATTAAACGAAATGCGAACAGAATATTTAGCCTACTATGACCAGTTAACGGGATTAATGAATAGAATTTCATGTACAAATAAGTTAAATACTTTTTTAAAAGAGAGTATAAATTTTGCGCTTGTATTTATAGATTTAGATGAGTTTCATCGTATTAATGATACATTTGGTCATAAAGAGGGAGATAAAGTATTACAAAAAGTTACAGAATGTTTAAGCAATCTAAAAATAGAAGGTATGCACTTATTTAGAGAACACGATGATCAATTTGTTATGTTAATAGAAAATATAACGAAAGAATGTGTAGAGGAAATTGCAAAAGGCATACTGAAAAATATTAGTGAATATTTTGTAATCGAGGAAGAAGATGTATATTTAAGTGCGTCAATTGGAATTGTAATGGCTCCAGCAGATGGAGAAGATGAAAAAATACTATTTCAGAGGGTCGATGCTGCTTTAGAAAAAGCAAAAGAAAAAGGAAAAGGACATTATCATTTTTATTGTAGTGGATTAGACTGTGAGCGTGAACAAAGGTTTATAATAGAAAACCAGTTACATCGTGCTATAGAAAAAAATGAGTTTTTCTTATATTATCAGCCACAAATTAATATTGAAACGAAAAAAATAGCTAGTATGGAAGCTTTAATAAGGTGGGAGAATAAGGAATTAGGATTTGTTTCTCCAAATCAATTTATTCCGTTGGCAGAAAGAACAGGATTTATTATTAAGCTCGATGAATGGGTAGTAAATCAAGTGTGTCAGCAACTGCGCGAATGGTTAAATAAAGGATATGAAGTGGTCCCAATTGCAGTTAATATTTCAGCTAGACACTTTCGCTCTATTACATTAATAGAGATGATTACACGGGCTTTAAATAAGTACAATGTACCAGCTTATTTATTAGCGATAGAGGTTACAGAAGGAGCTCTTATACATAAAGATATATCGAAGAGAGTGTTACTACAATTAAAAGAACAAAATTTAAAGATTCATTTAGATGATTTTGGAACAGGCTATTCATCTTTAAGTTACTTGAAAACATATCCAATTGATACTTTAAAAATTGATCGTTCTTTTATGGAAGGTATACATATAGATGAACGTGATACGAATATTACAGCTGCAATTATTCATTTAGCTCATACTTTAGAACTGAATGTAATTGCAGAGGGAGTAGAAAAAAAGGAGCAAATACAGTTTTTGAAAGAAAAGAATGTGAAGCTTGTACAAGGTTATTATTATAGTCGACCATTATCCAAATATGATATGGAAAATATGTATTATAAATAATGTATAAAAAAATGATGTGCTAAAAGCACATCATTTTTTATGTGTACCTGGTTTGTCATTGTAACCAGATGTAAAAATAGCTGTAAGAAATGTGAGTGATACACCTAAAATTAATAATAATTTCATACTAATATCCTCCTTACTTTTTTCGGTTCACGAGTTCTATTTATTACCCAAAATGTATGTAAGGTTCTTAGAAGAAAAGAATTTATTTATAATGAATAGCAGTGTGAAAACGTTAATACCTATATTATACAGAATTTTCTTTGAATTTTGGAGAGAATTTTAGCGTGCTATTATATATTTCGTTTTGATTTAAAGAATGTTTAAGGACATCCTAGCATACCTTTTATAATAATCCGATTGAACAAGGAGATGGGGGAGGAGCTATAATGGATATTCTAAAAAAGATTGAACAGCATCGAGCAGCAGAAGAACGGTTACAATGGGAAGGTACGTTTGCGGAGTATTTGGAGCTTGTGAAAGAAAGACCATGGGTGGCTCAAACAGCACACTCTCGCATTTACAATATGATAAAAGATGCTGGAATTGAAGAAGTTGATGGTAGAAGAAAGTATAACTTCTTTAGTAATCAGCTCTTTGGATTAGAGGATGCTCTAGAACGTCTTGTAGAGGAATATTTTCATCCATCCGCAAAACGATTAGATGTTAGAAAAAGAATTTTATTATTAATGGGTCCTGTTAGTGGAGGGAAATCAACGTTAGTTACGATGTTGAAACGAGGATTAGAAACATATTCACGAACAGATCGTGGAGCAATTTTTGCAATTAAAGGATGCCCAATGCATGAGGATCCACTGCATTTAATTCCACATCATTTACGAGATGATTTCTTTGATGAGTATGGGGTTAGAATTGAAGGGAATTTATCACCACTAAATGTCATGCGTTTAGAGCAAGAATACGGATCAAGAATTGAGGATGTAGTTGTAGAGCGTATTTTCTTCTCTGAAGATCGCCGTACAGGGATTGGTACATTTAGCCCGTCTGATCCAAAATCACAGGATATTGCAGATTTAACAGGTAGTCTGGACTTTTCTACGATTGCAGAATATGGTTCAGAATCAGACCCGCGTGCGTATCGATTTGATGGAGAATTAAATAAGGCGAACCGAGGAATGATGGAGTTCCAAGAGATGTTAAAATGTGATGAGAAGTTTTTATGGCACTTATTATCGCTTACGCAAGAAGGGAATTTCAAAGCGGGAAGATTTGCGCTTATTTCAGCAGATGAATTAATTGTAGCGCATACGAATGAAACAGAGTATCGCTCATTTATAGCAAATAAGAAAAATGAGGCATTGCACTCAAGAATTATTGTAATGCCAGTTCCTTATAATTTACGAGTAAGTGAAGAAGAACATATTTATGAAAAAATGATTCGTGAAAGTGATGTGTCGAATGTTCACATTGCACCACACACACTTCGCGTTGCAGCAATGTTCACTATTTTAACTCGTTTAAAAGATCCGAAGCGTCCGGATATTGATTTAATTAAAAAGATGCGTTTGTATGATGGAGAAACGGTAGAAGGTTATAATGCGATTGATGTAGAGGAGCTACAACGAGAATATCAAGATGAAGGTATGAAGGGTATTGATCCTCGTTATGTCATTAACCGAATTTCGTCTACAATCATTCGAAAAGAGGTACCATCTATTAACGCGTTAGATGTACTTAGATCTTTAAAAGATGGGCTGGATCAGCATCCATCGATTAGTAATGAAGACCGTGAACGTTATATGAATTTCATCTCATTAGCGAGAAAAGAATACGATGAAATCGCAAAGAAAGAAGTACAAAAGGCGTTTGTTTATTCATATGAAGAATCGGCTAAGACACTTATGGATAATTATTTAGATAACGTCGAGGCGTACTGCAATAAATCGAAATTACGTGATCCGTTAACAGGAGAAGAAATGAGTCCAGATGAAAAATTAATGCGCTCAATTGAAGAGCAAATTGGGATTTCAGAAAATGCTAAGAAAGCGTTCCGTGAAGAGATTTTAATTCGCATTTCTGCTTATGCCCGTAAAGGAAAACGCTTTGATTATAATTCACATGAACGTCTTCGTGAAGCGATTCAGAAAAAACTATTTGCTGATTTAAAAGATATAGTGAAAATTACAACATCAACGAAAACGCCAGACGAAAATCAGCTTAAGAAAATCAATGATGTTGTTGCGCGTTTAATTGATGAGCATGGCTATAATTCTTCTTCAGCAAATGAATTATTACGCTATGTAGGTAGCTTGTTAAACCGATAGTTTGATAACAAAACGCTGTCTCTTGTATTTTGCGGGACAGCGTTTTATTATCCGTTCATATGTGTATAAAGTGTCATACCTTGTCCAAATGTAATAAATTAAGATGCAATTTCATGAATTTATTGTCAATTATTTTTACAATATGCATATGATAGAGTAACCAACCATTCATACGAAAAAAGCCAACACAATACAATATGTTGCAAAGTAAAAATGTGTGCAACAATGCATTGTGTTTCTTTCTTATCAGTGGCTGAATATTTCTTTCTATTATGTGAGTGGCAAAATTTTGTTTAGGATGCTCGGGTATTGTATGAAAAACGTTATAAATGTTTATGGGATGATTTTCTGTGGGCAGTTACCTTTCAAATATTCTAGCTTGCACAGTACAGAACAAAATTTATAGATTGCTGTTCATAAAGGAAGACAATTACAGTAAGGAGGGAAAGGAATGGGCGAAGAAAATCAACCAAATTATACGATTTCACAGGAAAACTGGTCCCTCCATCGCAAAGGATATGACGACCAACAACGCCATCAAGAAAAAGTACAAGAGGCAATTAAGAATAATTTACCCGATCTTGTAACAGAAGAAAGTATAGTTATGTCTAATGGCAAAGATGTTGTAAAAATACCAATTCGTTCTCTAGATGAATATAAGATTAGATACAATTATGATAAAAATAAACATGTTGGGCAAGGAAACGGTGACAGTAAAGTTGGTGATGTCGTTGCGAGAGATGGATCAGGTGGTCAAAAACAAAAAGGGCCAGGAAAAGGGCAAGGAGCAGGAGATGCAGCTGGGGAAGATTACTATGAAGCTGAAGTCTCTATTTTAGAATTAGAGCAGGCGTTTTTCAGAGAGTTAGAGCTGCCTAATTTAAAGAGAAAAGAAATAGATGAAAATCGGATTGAACATGTTGAATTTAATGACATTAGAAAAACAGGATTATGGGGAAATATCGATAAGAAACGAACAATGATATCTGCATATAAACGAAATGCGATGCGTGGTAAAGCATCTTTCCATCCAATTCATCAAGAAGACTTAAAGTTCCGCACTTGGAATGAAGTATTAAAGCCAGATTCAAAGGCTGTTGTGTTAGCGATGATGGATACGAGTGGATCGATGGGAATGTGGGAGAAGTATATGGCACGTAGCTTCTTTTTCTGGATGACAAGATTTTTACGAACAAAGTATGAAACAGTTGATATTGAATTTATTGCTCACCATACAGAAGCGAAAGTCGTCACAGAAGAAGAATTTTTCTCAAAAGGAGAAAGTGGCGGAACAATATGTTCTTCCGTATATAAAAAGGCATTAGAACTGATTGATAATAAATATTCACCAGACCGCTATAATATTTATCCATTCCATTTTTCAGATGGTGATAATTTAACATCAGATAACGCTAGGTGTGTAAAGCTTGTGGAAGAATTAATGAAGAAATGTAATATGTTTGGATATGGGGAAGTGAATCAGTATAATCGCCATAGTACACTCATGTCAGCCTATAAAAATATTAAAGATGAAAACTTTAGATACTATATTTTAAAGCAAAAAGCAGACGTATTTCATGCGATGAAAAGCTTTTTTAGAGAAGAATCAGGTGAGAAAATGGCATAACCTCTTTTAAAGAGGTTCTTTTTTTGTAAACTTTTTATTTTTTTAGTTGACAATGATAATGAAAATCATTATCATTTATTCGAGAAATGATTACATTTCGAATTATATATTTTGGAGGAGATGTAAAGTTGAAACAAAATAAAAGAAAACGTATAAATGCAATGATTATAGCGGCGGCGTTATCACTTCCGTTTGCTGTTTATTCAACACCTGCTTTAGCGGCAGTGGCAATTGAGGCGAATAAAACGGGACAAGGTTTAGAAGATGGTACATATGATGCTGTTATTAAAGCGTATAAAGATAAAACGAATGAAGAGTCTATGGCAGCTGTTTATATAAAGGATCCGAAATTAACAATTGAGAATGGAAAGAAAATTGTAACAGCAACGTTAAGTGATAGTGATTTCTTCCAATACTTGAAAACAGAGGATATTCATACGCCAGGTGTGTTTCATGATGTAAAGGTCCTATCAGAAGACAAAAAGAAAAATGGGACGAAGGTTATTCAATTTGAAGTTGGAGAATTAGGAAAAACATACAATATGCAAATGCATATTTATATTCCAACGATGGCCTATGATAATAAATATCAAGTGCAGTTTGAAGTAAATGCTATAAATTTAGAAAACAATGTTTCAGAAAAACAAAAGGAAAATAAAGAGGAGCAACAAGATGAAAACGGAAATGTAATATTAGATAAGCAATTACAAAAATATATTAATAAATATAACTTAGATAGAGATAATGTAGATGCGCCAATCACAAAGAAAGATTTATTACAAATTAAAACATTATCCATTTATTCAGGTAAAGGGATAAATGAAATAGCTGGTTTAGAGTATATGACAAATTTAGAGAAGTTGACGTTACGAGAGTCTAATGTAACAGATATATCAGCTATCTCGAAATTGAGAAGTTTGAAGTACGTTGATTTAACTTCTAATTCAATTGAAAGTATTCATCCAATTGGGCAATTAGAGAATATTAATATGCTTTTTTTAAGAGATAATAAAATTTCTGATCTTACACCATTAAGTAAAATGAAAAAAATCAAAACATTAGATTTAATCGGTAATAACATTAAAGATATCCAGCCATTATTTACATTATCAACTATGAAACAATTATACTTAGCAAATAATCAAATCAGTGATCTTAATGGAATTGATCGATTAAATAATGTGGAACTATTATGGATAGGGAACAATAAAATTAATAATGTTGAATCTATTAGTAAAATGAGTAATCTTATTGAACTAGAAATTGCTGATAGTGAAATAAAAGATATATCACCATTATCTCAATTAGGAAATTTACAAGTGCTGAATTTAGAAGAGAATTATATCTCTGATATATCGCCGTTGAGCACTTTAACAAATTTACATGAGATAAATCTTGGAGCAAATGAAATTTCTGACGTAAGGCCTGTTGAGGAATTAGGTAAGCGAATTTCAATTGACATTCAAAGACAAAAAATCTTTTTAAATGAAGCAAGCGTAGATGAGGAATTAAAAATCCCAGTATACAACCTTAAGGGAGAACCACTTCAAAATATTAATGTAAAAAGTGAGGGGGCTACTCTGAATAACGGATTTATAAAATGGAATAGTCCTGGAGAAAAAATATATGAATTTAAACTAGATACTAATTCTACTGAAAGTAAAATAAGATTTAATGGTACGGTTATACAGAATATAGTTGAAAAACAAAAAGAACGTGCAAATGTAATTCTCGATAAAACTTTACAACAACATATTAATAAAGAGAATTTAGGTAGAGAGAACTTAAACGCTCCTATCACAAAAGAAGATTTATTACAGGTTAAAAAATTAGAGATACTTAAAGAAAAAGGAAATGAGATAAAAGATATAACAGGTTTAGAGTACATGACGAACTTAGAAAACCTTACTTTAGAAGGAGTAGGCCTGAAAAATATTGATTTCATCTCAAACTTGAAACGATTGAATAATGTGAATGTATCTCATAATCAAATTGAAGATATAACACCGCTATCTTCATTGAAAAATTTACAGTGGTTAAATCTTACTGAGAATCGTATTACAGATGTAACGGTTCTTGGCTCAATGTTAGACTTACTTAGTTTAAAATTAGCTGAAAATGAGATTCGTGATGTAAGGCCATTAATACAATTAGGTCAGTGGGTAACAATTGATGTTAGAAGGCAAAAGGTCATTTTGGATGATGCAGAAATAAATAAAGAAGTGAAAATACCTGTATATGATTTAGAGGGAGAGCCAATTGAAAAGATTACACTAAAGAGTGAAGGTGGAACTCTTACTGATGAGGGAATCATTTGGCGTACTTTAGGAGAAAAAATATATGAATTTGATTTAGATGCAGATCATTATGAGACTGGCATATTATATAGTGGCATTGTAATGCAGAATATAGTAGAAAAATTAATACCAAAAGAAGAAGTGAAAGAACCAACAAAGGAAGTGGAAGAGTCAAAAGAAGAAGTGAAAGAACCAACAAAGGAAGTGGAAGAGTCAAAAGAAGAAGTGAAAGAACCAACAAA
>NZ_CP031748.1:554832-741389 GCF_003429245.1 Bacillus sp. CR71
GAAGAGTCAAAAGAAGAAGTGAAAGAACCAACAAAGGAAGTGGAAGAGTCAAAAGAAGAAGTGAAAGAACCAACAAAAGAAGTTGAAGAAGCGAAAGAGGAAGTAAAAGAGCCAAAAGGAAATAATCAGGTTGTTGAAAACGAAGGCAGAACAGCAGATACTTTAAATACACAACATGTTAATAAGACGGAGGAAGGAAAGAAATCTTTACCATCAACAGGCGGTGAAGCTAGCACATCGACTTTACTTTCTGGAATAACACTTGTTCTTTCCGCACTAAGTATGTTCGTATTTAGAAAGAGGTTATTTAAGAAATAAATAACGTTTAATCTTATTATTGTATATAATTAATGTTTGTCTTTTGTGTAATAGATAGAGTAAAACCCCATTCGTATGAAAATTATATTTCATACGAATGGGGTTTGTTAATTTTCTTTTTTCTCTCAGTCATCACGGATTCAGAAGTAATTTGAGGTGCCAATTGTTACATAATCTTTTTTATTTTTTGCGGAACTTCTTTCGTTTGCGAATTAACATCTTCCTTTCGCAGCTCTTTAAATAGCGAAGCAACCATAAGAACGACTACGATAGAAAATGGTAGTGCTGCGATTATAGCTGCAATTTGTAGTGCATTTAATCCTCCAGCTTGTAATAAAAGTGCTGCAATGATCGCGATTGTTAATCCCCATATAAGTTTTAAACTATTTTTCGGTGATAAGCTTCCGTTACTCGTTTGCATTGAAACAACAAATGTTGCCGAGTCGGCAGAAGTAACGAAAAATGTGGCTACTAAAATTAACCCGATAACCGTTAAAAATGTAGAGAATGGTAGGTGCGAAATAACAGCAAATAATCCAATCTCTGTACCATTTTTTGCGATTTCATCAGCTATCCCAAGCGATTGGAACATTTCCATATGGATAGCGGTACCGCCAAATACTGCAAACCAAAATGTACAGATAAGAGTTGGGACTAATACAACTCCAATAATAAATTCTTTTATTGTGCGCCCTTTAGAAATACGAGCAATGAATGTACCGACGAATGGAGACCAAGAGATCCACCATCCCCAATAGAAAATAGTCCAGTTTTCAATCCAAGAAGAAGATTTTTCACTAAATGCTCCTAAATTTAATCCCATACTAGGTAAAGCGCCGATATAAGAACCGAGTGTAGATGTGAAATATTTCATAATAAATACAGTTGGTCCTAAAATTAAAAAGGAGACGAGTAAAATACCTGCGAGAGAGAAATTCAAGTTACTCAAATATTTAATCCCACGATCTAAGCCAGTTTGCGCACTTGTTAAATATAAAACAGCGAAGATAGCTATAAGTACGAGCTGAGTAAGTAAAGTGTTATGAATAGAAGGGAATAAATAGCTTAATCCTCCGGCAATTTGTTGAGCACCAATCCCAACAGATGGCACAATGCCAAATACTGTGGCTAAAACAGCCAAAATATCGACTGTTTTTCCGATAGGAGAATTTTTCGATCGATTAAATAATGGAGTAACTGTAGCCCCAATTGTGCTACCTTTTTGTTTGCGGAATGTGAAATATGCAATTGTTAAAGCAACCATCGCGTATAGTGACCACGGAAAGAGTCCCCAGTGGAAAAATGAATATTGCATAGCGAGTTTGGCGCTTTCCTCTGTACCTGCTTTTCCTGTTAATGGATCTGTAAAATGTGAAATCGGTTCAGCGATTCCATAGAAGAGGAGTCCAATCCCCATTCCTGCTCCAAACAACATGGATAACCAAGATGAATAGCTGTATTTTGGTCTTTCTCCATCTTTACCAAGACGAATAGAACCGTATTTTGAAAAGGCTAAATAAGTAGCTAAAACAAGCATTGTGGTCATAAGTAGAGAGTAAAACCATCCAAATTTATTGAGGATAAATGAGTTTAAAGAAGATGTGATACTTTGTAAATCATGGCCTTGTATCCAGCTTGCTGGTATGACACCCCATATAATAAATAAGGTTGTAAGCAAGATGGAGATATAAAATACACTGTTCTCTTTTTTTATCATAGAATCCCACCTTTATTTAATAAAGTTAACAATTATATTAACCATAACAATTAAAGGGTGAAATGTCAAAAAATTCTCTTTTTAATATTTGTAAAAGGGAATTTTGATTGTTATAAGTTCATAATCAGCGGAGGTTAGATAAAGGAAAGGGTGTTCACGATATGTACAAATTATAGGAAGAAATAATATGAAATATTGCATTTTATATTGTTACATCCAGATTTTATGTTAAATTCTTGAATGGAATATTAAAATAGGGGGCAAGGATATGAACAAGAAATCAAAGATCAATAAAGTGATGCTTAGCATTAGTACAATGGCTTTATCGTTAGGGGCACTTCAAACTCATGCAGTAGCGGAAGAAAAAGTACCGTATAATGTGCTAAAAACGAAACCGGTTGGAATTGAAAAGCCAGTAGATGAAGTTGGGCATGTTTCAAAAGTTGATGAAACCTTATCATTTCAAGAACGTTTAAAAGTAGGCGATTTTTCACAGCGACCAGCATCTATTACGAAGAAAACGGCAGTAAAGCAAGTTAAAGAAAGCTATTCAATGGCTGATTTAAACAAAATGAATAATCAAGAATTAGTTGAAACATTAGGCAGTATTAAGTGGCACCAAATTACAGATTTATTCCAGTTTAATGAAGACACAAAGGCCTTTTATAAAGATAAAGGAAAAATGCAAGTCATTATAGATGAATTAGCTCATAGAGGTAGTACATTTACGAAAGATGATTCAAAAGGAATTCAAACGTTTACTGAAGTGTTGCGTTCCGCTTTTTATCTGGCATTTTATAATAACGAATTAAGTGAATTAAATGAAAGAAGCTTCCAGGATAAATGTTTACCTGCTTTAAAAGCAATCGCAAAAAATCCAAACTTTAAGCTTGGTACAGATGAACAAGATACAGTCGTATCTGCATACGGAAAATTAATTAGTAATGCATCAAGTGATGTTGAAACAGTTCAATACGCATCAAATATTTTAAAGCAATACAATGATAATTTTACTACTTATGTAAATGATCGAATGAAGGGACAAGCAATATACGATATTATGCAAGGGATTGACTATGATATACAGTCGTATTTAGTTGAGGCCCGTAAAGAAGCGAATGAAACGATGTGGTATGGAAAAGTAGATGGGTTTATTAATGAAATAAATCGTATTGCTCTTTTAAATGAAGTAACGTCAGAAAATAAATGGCTCGTTAATAATGGTATTTATTTTGCAAGCCGTTTAGGGAAATTTCATAGCAATCCGAATAAAGGATTAGAGGTTGTTACACAAGCAATGCATATGTACCCACACTTAAGTGAACCATATTTTGTTGCGATAGAACAAATTACAACAAATTATAATGGTAAAGATTATAGCGGGAATACAGTAGATTTAGAGAAAATACGTAAAGAAGGAAAAGAGCAGTACTTACCAAAAACGTATACATTCGATGATGGATCAATTGTGTTCAAAACAGGAGATAAAGTATCAGAAGAAAAAATTAAGAGATTATATTGGGCTGCGAAGGAAGTAAAGGCACAGTATCACCGTGTAATTGGAAATGACAAAGCATTAGAGCCAGGAAATGCGGATGATGTGTTAACAATCGTAATTTATAATAGTCCAGATGAATATCAGTTAAATAGACAATTGTATGGGTATGAAACAAACAACGGTGGAATTTATATCGAAGAAACAGGAACATTCTTTACATATGAGCGTACACCAGAGCAAAGTATTTATAGTTTAGAAGAGTTATTCCGTCATGAATTTACTCATTATCTGCAAGGGAGATATGAAGTTCCTGGTTTATTTGGAAGAGGAGATATGTATCAAAATGAAAGGTTAACTTGGTTCCAAGAAGGAAATGCAGAGTTTTTCGCAGGCTCTACTCGTACGAATAACGTTGTACCAAGAAAGAGTATAATTAGCGGATTATCATCTGATCCTGCAAGCCGTTATACTGCAGAGCGCACACTATTTGCTAAATACGGTTCTTGGGATTTCTATAATTACTCGTTCGCATTGCAGTCTTACTTATATACGCATCAGTTTGAAACATTTGATAAAATTCAAGATTTAATTCGTGCGAATGACGTGAAAAATTATGATGCATATCGTGAAAATCTAAGTAAAGATCCTAAGTTAAATAAAGAGTATCAAGAGTATATGCAGCAGTTAATTAATAATCAAGATACATACACTGTACCAGAAGTAGCTGATGATTATTTAGCTGAACATGCAACGAAGTCGTTAACAGCGGTGAAGAAAGAAATTAGTGATACGTTGCCTATGAAAGATACAAAAATGACAAAACATAATTCTCAATTCTTTAATACATTTACATTAGAAGGTACGTATACAGGTAGTGTCACAAAAGGTGAATCAGAAGATTGGAAAGCAATGAGTAAAAGAGTAAATGAATCTTTAGAACAATTGGCGCAAAAAGAATGGAGTGGCTACAAAACTGTTACAGCATACTTCGTCAATTATCGTGTGAATAGCTCAAATGAATTTGAATATGATGTAGTCTTCCATGGAATCGCAAAAGATGATGGAGAAAATAAAGCTCCGACGGTTAATGTAAACGGGCCTTATAATGGAGTTGTAAAAGAGGGAATTCAATTTAAAAGTGATGGCTCAAACGATGAAGATGGAAAAATTGTTTCTTATTTATGGGAATTTGGAGATGGAAGCACAAGTGCAGAAGTGAATCCAGTACATGTATATGAAAGAGAAGGTTCTTATAAAGTATCGTTAAGAGTAAAAGATGATAAAGGAAAAGAGAGCAGAAGCGAAACAACTGTTACGATTAAAGATGGAAGTTTAACAGAATCAGAACCAAATAATCGTCCAGAGGAAGCAAATCGTATCGGGCTAAATAGTACGATAAAAGGTAATCTTATTGGCGGGGACCACACTGATGTTTATACATTTAATGTAGCATCAGCGAAAGATATCGACATTTCTGTTTTAAATGAGTATGGAATTGGGATGACATGGGTACTTCACCATGAATCAGATATGCAAAATTATGCGGCTTACGGTCAAGCTAATGGGAATCATATAGAAGCAAAATTTAATGCAAAACCAGGTAAGTATTACTTGTATGTATATAAATATAATAATGGTGATGGAACATACGAATTGTCAGTAAAATAAGTACTTTTCCAATGTATGTTTAACTTTACTTTTTGTGGAAAATAGTATATTATATAGATATATAATATATCGGTTATTTTCTAGGAGGAGCCTGTCACAATAGGTTTCTCCTGTTCTTTTTTAGAGGCCTGTCTTACAGGCTTTTCTTTAAAGGGTAAATAACTGAAAATTTAGAACGATAATCTTTGAAAGAGGTGGGGCATACACATAACAAAAAAGGGATTGTTTAAGAGAGGGGGATAAGAAATGGCTTTGTTTGGTTATCCACTTGAAACAATTTATTTATATGGATTTATTATTGCTACTATACTCACTGTAATTTATATCTTTTTTGGAGATATATTTGAATCCATATTTAGTTTTGGAGGCGGATCTGTATCCGTTGTTACTTTATTACTTAGTTTTTTCGCCATGTTATGTGGACTTAGTTATATAGGAGAATATTTATTTTCCTTTAATAGTATTCTTATTTTTGGGGCTGCATTTGCTATATCTTTTATCGGTGTATTCATCATGAAAATACTAATTTTAAAACCGATTGCAGAAGCAGAACAAAACACGGTGCAACGTATGGATGAATTCATCGGTTGCAAAGGAGAGGTCATTACGACTATTCCTACAGAAGGGTTTGGTGAAGTATTAATTTCCTCCCAATTTGGAAACAATGCAATCCTAGCTAAAACAGTTGGAAAGAAAGATATTTCGCAAGGAACAGAGGTTATTATCGAGGGAGTCCAAGATGGTGTTTTACTTGTACAGAACATCGCTTATTCTTTAAAGAAACCAAAATTATAAGGGGGAATTTACATGACGATTCCATTAATTATCGGTGGAGTATTACTCGCAATTTTAATTCTACTCATTTTAGTATTCATTACAAAGTATCGAACAGTTGGACCAGATGAAGCATTAATTGTTACTGGAAACTGGCTTGGTGGCGGGAAAAATGTAGTTACCACTGATGATGGAAAGAAGATTAAGATTATTCGTGGTGGCGGTACTTTCGTAGTTCCGATTATGCAAAGAGCAGAGCCTTTAAGTCTATTAAACTACAAATTAGAAGTGGGAACACGTGATACGTATACGAAACAAGGTGTACCGATTACAGTAAATGGTGTTTCTATTATTAAAGTAGGATCTACCATTGAAGAAGTTTCTACAGCAGCTGAACAATATTTAGGAAAAGAAACAGAAGAGTTGAAAATAGAAGCAAAAGAAGTTTTAGAAGGTCATCTACGTGCTATTTTATCTTCTATGACAGTAGAAGATGCCTATAGTAATAGAGAGCAATTCGCTCAAAAGGTACATGAAGTAGCTTCTACAGATTTAAAGAAGATGGGACTTCGCATCGTTTCCTTTACAATTAAAGAAATCATGGATAAGAACGGTTACTTAGATGCACTTGGTCAGCCACAAATTGCGATGGTTAAGCGTGATGCAACAGTTGCAAATGCAGAGCGTGAAAAAGAGGCACGAATTGAAAAAGCTCGTGCTGAGAAAGAAGCAAAAGAAGCTGAGTATCAACGTGATGCACAAATCGCTGAAGCTGAAAAACATAAAGAGTTAAAAGTACAATCTTATAAGAGAGATCAAGAACAAGCTCGCGCAGATGCAGATCTTTCCTATGAATTACAACAAGCAAAAGCGCAACAAGGTGTTACAGAAGAGCAAATGCGCGTTAAAATCATTGAACGTGAAAAGCAAATTGAATTAGAAGAAAAAGAGATTGCGCGTCGTGAAAAGCAATATGATGCAGAAGTAAAGAAAAAGGCAGATGCAGATCGCTATGCTGTTGAACAATCAGCAGAAGCGGAAAAAGTAAAACAAATGAAAAAAGCAGATGCAGATCAATATAAAATTGAAGCGGAAGCAAGAGCACGTGCAGAAGAAGTTCGTGTAGAAGGTTTAGCGAAGGCGGAAATCGAAAAAGCGCAAGGTCAAGCAAAAGCAGAAGTACAAAAAGCACAAGGTACAGCGGAAGCAGATGTTATCAGATTAAAAGGTTTAGCAGAAGCGGAAGCGAAACAAAAAATTGCAGAGGCATTTGAGTTATATGGCCAAGCTGCGATTATGGATATGGTTCTTAACATGCTTCCAAGTTATGCGAAGGAAGTTGCAAGCCCACTTAGCAACATTGATAAAATTACAGTTGTCGATACAGGTGGCGGTGGTAAAAATAGCGGCGCCGGAAAAGTTGCAGGTTATGCGACTGATTTAATGGCAACGATGCAAGAAACATTAAAAGCTTCTTCTGGCATTGATTTAAAAGAGTTATTAGAAGGATTTGCTGGAAAAGGAGCAGTACAACAATTATCAAACGATAAATCTGTTGTATCTGTAGTAGAAGATGCGAAAAAAGAAGTAGAAAAAGATAAAGAATAGTAAAGCGGGAGGAACCTCTAGTAAGTGAGATACTAGAGGTTCTTCAGTGAATTATAATATTTCGAATAATATACATTTTTATATATTGTTTTAATTATTTAATTTATATAGAATGAAAAAGGTATGTATCAATTCTTTATGATGTAGAAAAAGATAGAGAGTCTCATCGATACATTTAAATTGTATTATTTTTATAGAAAGATTAAATGTTAATTAATTACATTTAAAACGGTATGGAGGGGTAGAAGTATGTTTCAAGGGAAATTAAGGAGTAGTAGTTTAAAAACAAAGTTACTTGTATCATTTATTATTATTTTAATTCTTCCAAGTATTGTAATTGGTTGGACGTCTTATCAACAGGCGAAGACGAATTTTAATGAAACGATTTTGAACTCGGCGAAAGATAATATAAAAATTTTGGATAATGTAATTAATAAAGAATTGGATAGTAAAAAAATAGATGCAACTTATTTTACAAAATTATTCACACAATCAAGTTACCAAGCAGATCAAATTCAAAACATACAAAATAAACTAGAAGAATACAATAAACTGCATCCAGAAATGGAAGCAATCTATACAGGATCTAGTAATGGACAGTTTATTCAATCACCAGCTATTCAGATGCCAGATGGATATAATCCTACAGAAAGAGATTGGTATAAAGAGGCAGTGAAGAAAAGCGGAGAAGTAATTGTAACTGCTCCATATAAGTCAAAAACGACAGGTAATATTGTTATTACACTAGCAAAACAAAATGAGGATAAAAGTGGCGTTCTTGGGATTGACTTAATCATTAATGATATTGTTACTACTTCCAAGATGGTTAATATCGGTAAGGAAGGGTATGTAGCAATATTTGATCAAGATAAAAATGTAGTAGCGCACCCGACACTGAAGCCAGGAGAGAAATTAGAAGAGAAACTTAGTAAAGAATTGTATAAACAGGAAGCTGGGGATGTTCATTATTCGTTAGATGGTGAAGATCGTAATATCACTTTTAAAACGAATAAGAAAACTGGATGGAAAATAGCAGGAATTATGCCTTCCAAAGAAATTATCGAAGCGGCTGAACCTATTTTCTATAAAACAATAACTGTTCTTGGAATTTCGCTACTAATCGGTGGGATTGTAATTTACTTCATTATTGCGTCTATTATTAAACCGTTAAAACAACTTGTTATATCATCGAAGAAGATTAGTGAAGGCGATTTAACAGAATCAATTACAGTTCATTCTAAAGATGAAATTGGACAGCTAGGAGAAAGCTTTAACGAGATGGCTACATCGTTACATAGTGTCATTTCCAATATAAACATTTCAGCAAGTCATGTAGCAGCATCTTCAGAAGAATTAACAGCTAGTATGAAGCAGACAAGCGAAGCAACGGAACAAATTACACAGGCGATAGAGCAAGTATCGAGTGGTGCAGAAATACAAACGAAAGAAGTTGAAGAAGGAGCAACATTGTTAGAAGAAGTTACAGAAGGAATTCAGCGTGTTGCAGATAGTTCTTCATTAGTATCTACAGCCTCTATGTATACGAAGAAAAAAGCTGAAAATGGTGGGACGTTAGTTGAAAAAACTGTGAATCAAATGCAATTAATTCATGATTCTGTTTCACAGTCAGACAAAATCATTGGTTTGTTAGACGATAAGTCGAAACAAATTGGAGCAATTCTTGAAGTGATTCAACATATTGCAGAACAGACAAATTTATTAGCGTTAAATGCGGCAATTGAGGCTGCGAGAGCTGGAGAGCAAGGAAGAGGATTTGCAATTGTAGCAGATGAAGTGCGAAAGCTAGCAGAACAATCAGGAAAGTCTTCTACGGAAATTGGAAAACTAGTGAAAGAGATTCAATTTGATATAAAAGAAACAGTAAGCTCTATGAATCAAGTTGGAACAGAAGTACAATCAGGACTTGTAGTTGCAAATGAAACGAAGCAAAGCTTTGCCGAAATATTGAAGTCTACAAATGATACAGTTGTACAAATTGATAGCATGGTAGATGTAGCAAAACAAATGACGGTAGATGCAAAGCAAGTAAGTGCATCTATTAATGAAATTGCAGCTACGATTGAAGAAAATGCGGCAAGCGTTCAAAATATTGCTGGTTCCTCTGAGGAACAATTAGCTTCAGTAGATGAAATAAATGCAGCAGCAGTTCATTTATCACAAATGGCAGAAGAATTACAAGAGATGATTGGTAAGTTTAAAATATAATAATAAACTGTTAAGAAACGAAGTAGTGCTTATGCTTCGTTTCTTTTTTTATGAAGATAAAAAAGAAAGAAATATATAGTAAGCGTGTTATGATAATAAAAAACTGTATTTTCTTTAAATTCTATCTTTAATTATGTTAGGGGAATGGTTTTGACATTGAAAAAATTAAAACTACAACCGAGAATTACATTAACTATTAGTACACTTATTCTTGTTGTACTTTTGCTAACAAGTTATTTATTTTTTTACATATTATCTGAAACAGTAGAAGAGCAAATTGGTAAAAGGGCCTTGCATGTTGCGAAAACAGTTGCTGCGATACCAGAAATTCAGGAAGCTTTTCAAAAAGAAAATCCAGCTTCTATTATTCAGCCAATCGCAGAAAAAATTCGAATTGATACAGAAGCTGACTTTATTGTAGTTGGAAACAAAGAGGGGATTCGTTATGCGCATCCTGAGCGAGATAAAATAGGAGAAAAAATGGTTGGCGGAGATAATAAAGGCGTTTTATTAGAAGGGAAATCTTATGTTTCGAAAGCTAATGGATCGTTAGGCCCTTCATTGCGTGGGAAAGTCCCAATCCGTAACCAGGAAAATGAAATTATCGGTGTGGTGTCTGTTGGGTTTTCAATGGCTGATATTCATGGAGCAGTAGAAGTGTATGGAAAGCGTGTATTTTGGATTACAGTAATAGGTCTTTTAATTGGGGTAATCGGCTCTATATATTTAGCGGGAAGTATAAAAAGAATGATGTTCGGGATGGAGCCAGAAGAAATTTCATCTTTATATGAAGAGCATAGTACAGTGATTCAATCTGTACGTGAAGGGATTATTGTAATCGATAAAAATGGCATGATTAGTTTAGTCAATCAAGCAGCTTATGATATTCTTTCGCTAAATAAACAACAAAATATTATTGGGGAATTTATTTTAAATGTAATTCCTAATTCAACGATACTAGATGTACTTCAAACTGGTGAAGAACAGTTTGACCGCCAATTAAATATAAAAGGACAGGCTGTTATTGCGAACCGTCTACCTATTAAAGTAAAGAATAAAGTAACTGGCGTTGTATCGAGCTTACGTTTGAAATCTGAAATGGATCAGTTAACAGCAGAATTGTCCCAGACGAAGCAATATACAGAGGCATTGCGGGCGCAAACGCATGAATATAATAATTTATTGTATACGCTTTCGGGTCTTATCCAATTAGAATCATATGAAGATGCTTTAGAGCTTATTCATAAGGAAACAGCGGTATATCAAGATTTTGTTCAATTTATTATGAAGCGGATTCAAAATCCATGGCTAGGTGGAATTTTAATTGGATTTTATAATAGAGCACGAGAGTTGAAGATTGATTTTATGCTAGATAGAGAAAGTGGTTTAGACAAATTAAGTCCACATATTGAGAGTAATTATGTCGTTTCTATTTTAGGGAATTTAATTACGAATGCATTTGAAGCAATTGAAAAAAATGAAGAGAATGATAGGAAAGTAAGGATGTTTGTAACTGATATTGGAGAAGAAATATTAATTGAAGTGGAAGATTCAGGGCAAGGGATTCATGATGAAATAATTACTAGCATATTCTATAAAGGCTTTTCGACGAAAGAAGGAGGAGAGCGAGGATATGGATTAGCAAAAGTGAAAGAGTTAGTAGAAGATTTAAATGGAAGTATTGCAATTGAAAAAGGGGATTTAGGTGGTGCGTTATTTATTATTGCACTACCGAAAGAGAGAGGCGAATAGTAATGGGTGAGGAGATTGAAGTATTAATTGTAGAAGATGATATTCGGATTGCTGACATTCATCGTCGTTTTACTGAAAAAATTGAGGGATTTAAAGTAATTGGAACGGCAACGACTGGAGAACAAGCGAAAGAATGGCTAGAGCTTGTGAAGCCACAGCTCGTGTTATTAGATGTGTACTTACCTGATATGCAGGGAACGGAACTTGTCACATATATTAGGAATCATTTGCACGATACAGATATCATTATGATTACAGCGGCATCGGAAACAGATGTAGTGAGGCACGCCCTGCGGGGCGGAGTAACAGATTATATCGTAAAGCCACTAATGTTTGATCGATTTAAAGCAAGTCTAGAAGGCTATCAAAAAAAGATTATACAGTTAAAGAAGAACAATCAATTATCTACGGAACAAATTGAATATTTATGGTCTCAAAGAGGTGTGAAGGGAGATCAAATAGAATATGCCCCGAAAGGGATAGATCCTTATACTTTAGCGAAAGTAAAAAAGCATATGTTAACAGTTAATGAAGAAGGGATTACAGCAGAAATGTTAAGCTCAATGGTTGGAGTAAGCCGATCAACGGCAAGGCGCTATTTAGAGTATTTGATATCTGGGAAGAAAGTCCACGCAGAGCTAATATATGGAAGTGTTGGGAGACCGGAGAGACGTTATTTTCTTGCTTCTTCATAATAAAAAACAGTAGAGGATTTTATTTCTTCTACTGTTTTTTTGCATCTTATATTGGAATAATCCCAATTACAATTCCGGTAATTAACATAACCATTGTCGTTCCAACGGCCCACAATAAAGTGAAGCGTTGATGTTCACCGAAATCAACTTTGGCCATTCCGACCAATAAATAAGTGGAAGCGACAAGAGGACTTAATAAGTGAACGGGTTGCCCAAGTAAGGAAGCGCGTCCCATTTCAGCTGCACTAATTCCGTAAGTAGCAGCAGCTTTCGTCAAAATAGGTAATACCCCGAAGTAAAATGCATCATTAGACATGAAAAATGTGAATGGCATACTAAGAAGAGCTGTAATAATTGGCAATTGTGGTCCAAGTACATCTGGTATAAGAGTTACTACACTGTTAGCCATCGCATCTACCATTTTTGTTCCGGATAAAATACCAGTGAAAATACCGGCAGCAAATACGAGAGAAACAACTGCTAATACATTCCCTGCATGAGAAGCAATACGTTCTTTCTGTTGTTCTAAGTTTGGATAGTTAATCATAACAGCAATAGCAAAAGCGACTGTAAATAAAACAGGTAACGGCATAACTTCTAGTATGAGACAGACAAGTAATGTAGCGGTTAATAAAAAGTTAATCCATAGAAGTTTAGGACGTTTATGTACTGCGGCTTCGACAGTTGCAGCTTGCTCATCCATTGTTTGCATTTGTTTTAAATACTGTACATCCATAATTCCTAAACGTTTTCTTTCTTTTTTTCCAAGATAGTAGGCAACGAAAACAACCCAAATTGCACCAGTAATCATTCCTGGAATAAGAGGTGTAAATAATTCGGAAGCATCAAGCCCAAGTGCGCTCATAACACGAGCTGTGGGTCCACCCCAAGGTGTAAGATTTGTTACCCCCGCCCCTAACATAACAACTCCAGCTAATATGAGGGGGTTCATTCCAAGGCGCTTATATAGTGGATACATTGCGGAAACTGTAATCATGTATGTTGTTGTACCGTCACCATCTAGAGAAACGATAATAGTCAATATAGCCGTTCCGACAACGATTTTTAAAGGATCTCCTTTTACAAATTTTAAAATCTTACTAATGACAGGATCGAATAAACCGCTATCAATCATAATCCCAAAATATAAAATAGCGAACATAAGCATAATACCAGTAGGTGCTAATTTTTGAATTCCCTCTAACATCATAGGCCCCATATTGGCATAGAATCCGCCAATTAATGCAAAAACACTCGGAATTAATATTAATGCTACTAGCGCTGACATACGTTTCGTCATAATTAAAAACATAAAGACAAATACCATCGCAAATCCAAGTAGTGCTAACATGTAATTTCCCCCTCAAAAGAATGATTGCGCTTTCAAAATAGAATAAAAATTCAGAAAAAGGTTTTTTATTTATAATAAAAGCATCTATTCAAATGGTAAATAATTTGAAAAATAACATCATTAGAAGCATAATTTTTATTTTGTTCATTTTGTTCACGGTAGTTAATTTGAATTTTTAAAAAGTAAGCTGCTCCTCGTAAGAATGGTAGAATAAGATGAAAATAGTGAAGTGTGAAATAGGGAGTAGATGTTATATGAAAACGAGAATTGAAGAGATTTATAGCTCTTATGAAGGAAAAGTAGAGGAGATTTTTATTAATGAATCTTCTTACGTATATGAATGGGAAAAATTACTGATGATCCGAAAAAATGACGGTGAGCTAAAAAAAATTGCAGTCGGGATTAGTGGAAATATAAGATTGGTAAATGTAGAAGTTGGACAGGAAATTAGTGCGGATACATTATTAGTTAAGTTAGAAGATGATTTGTTAATTACAGGCTGCGAGTGATGAGAGATGTGTAGAAATAACTACACATCTTTTTTTGTTTCCTATATTACAAAAAGCACATTGTTTTTTCACAAATCTCACACAACCTTTTGGTATTCTTTTCGTGAAGTATACGGTTTCTAGGGAGGAATATTGATGAAAGTAAAATATGTTGTACTTGCTATATGTTTATGTTTCATATTTACAGTAGTCGGGTGTGGGAAAAAGGAAACAGCAGCTGTTGCCATTGATGAGAAACATGATAAATGTGATATTTGTCAAATTGGGGTAACAGATAATCAATTTGCAACAGAAATTATTTTAGAAAATGGAAAAGCGTTAAAGTTTGATGATATCGGTTGTATGTATAAATGGATGGAGATCAACTCAGATGAAAAGACGAAAGAGAAATTTGTTCGAGATTATGATTCGAAAGATTGGATTTCGTTAGAAGACGCTACTTACGTATATGATAAAACAATAACGACACCGATGGCTTATAATGTCATTTCATTTAAAAATAAAAAAGATGCAGAGAGCTTTGTATCTAACTATAAGGGGAAAGTTCTTTCGTATAAAGAGCTAGCAGAGCATAAATGGGAAATGAATAAAGAGATGATGGGGAAACCGAAAGCAGGAAATCATGGTGGACATCATTAATAATAGAAAAAGACAACTATATAGTTGTCTTTTTCTATTATTACTCAGGTGCAAATATAGAAAAGGTGTAAAATTTTTAGAAGAACGGTTACAATGGAATATAGTAACCTAAAGCAATCATTTATCCCGCATTAACGGGCAGTAAGATCCCCACCTCAAAATTTAGTGAAAGCAAAGAATTTAGGTGGAGATCAACTGCCCGTAAAAGCCCGATTGGTGTGGGCTAATAATTAGTGGTGGATGAACAAAACCCCCACTAATTAAAGTTTCACTTTATGTACTTTTTAGAAATGTATACAAATGCGGTAAAAACGTGCTAAACTAATTGCTTCATAATGTTAATGATGGGGCCATCAGGCGTATCATTTCAATAGGTTGAGAAACATAGTATAAGCTTAAGATAATCTGATTAAAGAAGGAATCTAAAGGGCTTATGGATAAATGTACTCAAGAAGAGTTATTGTATGTGATGGAGGAATGGTTAAGAAAACATTATCTTTCATAGGAGCTGTAGTTGTGAGAAAACAAAAAATTTTATTATGTATTTTATTAGGACTTTTAATGACGGTAGTGGCTTGCGATAAGCAAGAAGAACCAGAATCGAAACCGGTTCATGTGAAAAATGAAAAGAAAAAAGAGAAGCATAAAGAACAGGAAGAATCTAAAGAAGAGAAAAGTATAAATTTAATGGACAAACAGTTGTTACTTTCAGCTACTCTTGGAGACACAGAGACAGCTATGAAGTTGATTCAGGATGGAGCGAATATAAACGTAGAAGGTGACAACGGAGAAACGCCTGTCCTTGCAGCGACGTACCAAAATCATGTAGAGACAGTTAAAGCATTAATTGGTGCAGGTGCTAATATTGAAATTAAAGATGAGAAAAAAAGTAATCCACTTCTTTATGCAAGTAGAGAAGGATATACGGATATTGTAAAAGTATTAATTAATGCAGGAGTTAATACGAAAGAAACGACTAAGTCAGGTGGAACAGCACTTATTTCTGCATCTGAGCGTGGCCATGTAGAGGTTGTTAAAGAATTATTAGAGCATACAGATATTGATGTGAATTATAAAAATGAACGTGGTGGAACAGCGCTATTAGAAGCAATTGTATTAGGAAATGGTAGTGAAAACCATAAGAAAGTAATTCAATTGCTTATTGATCACGGTGCAGATGTAAATATGGCTAACAAGGAACATCTGACGCCACTGCAATACGCTGAAAAAAGAGGTTTTAAAGATATTGTAAATATGTTGAGGGTAGCTGGAGCAAATGAAGTAGTACAGCCACAACAACCAGTAGAGTAAAAAACGAAAAATAATCCCATTTAGATAGACAGAATGAAGAAATCAGTTAGTATGATGGATTCAGTAATGTGTATTTGAATGGGATTTTTGTTTTGAACATGAAAAATAGATTATGAATGGATGGTATATGGAGTAAATAAGGAGGATAAAAATGAGGCTCTCAGAACTTGATTTAATAGTAATTCAGGTAGAGGTTTTGTTTGTTCATAATCAAGTCGGAAAAATGAAATATGTAAATGAACAAGGAAATCCGAAAGCACCACGTTTTTTTCTTGGCAGAACTCGTGAAGGGAGTATAACGAGATATCATTGTAATGTGGATGATGAAACGGTAAGTAAGATTGAGAAGTTAATTCAAGAACCTTCAAAGCATATAGAGATAGCAAAGATTATTAATGTATTAAATGAAGAAAGAACAGTGAAAAATATTTGGATGGGTCCTGCTTTCATGTTTCATAGTAATTTACATAAGCCGACTAGAACAATACAAATAACTGAGAAGAATAGAGAGCTTTTGCGAGAAAATTTTCCTAATCTAATAGAACAGATGGAATGGAGGAAACCTTATTTTGCAATTGTAAAAAATGAAAAGGTAGTTTCTGTTTGTTGCAGTGCCAGAAGTACGCCCGTAGCTGCTGAGGCAAGTGTGGAAACTTTAGCGGAGTTTCAAGGGAACGGATATGGTACTGATGTTGTTACAGCCTGGGCGATATCATTACAAGAAGAAAAACGCATTCCACTTTATAGTACTTCTTGGGATAATTATGCTTCACAAGCAGTTGCGAGAAAACTAAAACTAATTAACTATGGAATGAATTTACATATTGATTGAATTTTAAGTATTGTTTCGTTCTATTTGTTTATATTTTAATATCTAGATTAATGTAAATAGTGATATAGTGAATATTAACATTCGGTTAACACCTAATTAACAATCTATCAAAACTGACTTAATAAATGCGTAATATAGTAAAGGTAACAAAATAACTAGGGTAGAGAACATTTGAGAACACCCACTTACATATAATGTGCCACTTTCTTAGGTGTGCTCTATTCTCTAGAGTTCAAATAAGGAGAAAGGCGTTCTATGTAAGTAGGTGTTTTTAGTTTGGATAAAAATAGAACAGTTAGGTGGAATGAATGTTTAAAGAATCTTATATTGCGATGATAAAGGATTGGAAAGGATACAAAGCATACAAAAAATTGCCGAAAACAGTTTTTCTTATGACTGGTTCAATGCTGGAATTACCAGAGCGTGTATATGAATTGCAGAAACATGGACATGATGTATTTCTTCATTGTGATTTTATACAAGGCTTAAATACGAATACAGAGGAAGCACTTTTGTATATTGAAGATGTTATCGGGGCACAAGGTATTATTTCAACAAAGGGTTCGACAATTCGAAATGCTAATAAAATTGGATTGAAAACAATTCAACGTATTTTTATTGTAGATACTTTATCCCTTACTAAATCAATTGAAAATTGTAAAACGACTAAACCAAATGCAGTAGAGATTATGCCGGGGATTATGCCTTCTATAATTAAACAGCTAGCAGAGGAAATAGAGTTTCCTATTATTGCAGGCGGGCTGATTCAAACGCGAGAAGATGCGGAAATTGCAATTCGTGCAGGAGCAAGTGCGATTTCAACAAGTCATTATGAAGTATGGATACATGAAGAAAAAAGGAGTGCAACCTTGTGATTGAATTGAAAAATGTTTCAAAGGTATATAAAAATGCAGAAGAGACAGCGGTTAAAGGCGTATCGGTTCATATTAAGAAGGGCGAATTTTTTGTTTTAGTTGGACCTTCGGGATGCGGGAAAAGCACATTATTACGAATGATCGCTGGCTTAGAAGAGATTTCTTCGGGAGATTTAATTATTAATGAACGTGTTGCAAATGATCTAGAGCCGAAAGACCGTAATCTATCAATGGTATTTCAAAATTATGCATTATATCCACACTTATCTGTAGAAGAAAATATTTTATTTGGACTTAAGGTAAGAAAAGTACAAAAAGAAGAGCGACAAAAGCGATTAATGGAAGCTATTGAAATAGTAGGACTGAAAGAGTATGTGAAAATGAAACCAGGCCAATTATCAGGCGGACAAAGACAGCGTGTTGCGCTTGCTAGGGCGATCGTGAGTCAAGCACCAATCTGTTTAATGGATGAACCACTTTCGAATTTAGATGCGAAATTACGTGCGCAAATGAGAATTGAAATTAGAGAAATTCAGCAGCGATTAGGAATTACGATGATTTACGTTACCCACGATCAAATAGAAGCGATGACTATGGGAGATCGTATTATGGTTTTAAATAAAGGAAGTATACAGCAAGTTGGAACACCACTTGACATATATAACGAACCAGCAAACGAATTTGTTGCAAGCTTTATAGGTTCTCCTTCTATGAATATAAATGATGGAGAAGTGGATAAAGAAAAAGGTGTATTACATATAGGGAAATTGCAAATTCCATTATCTATTGGACAGTTAAAGCAATTACCAGAAGGAATAATTCGTATAGGCATGCGTCCTGAGCATATTGCACTGTCTGAGGAAGGACAAGAAGTGACGCTGCAATCTGTAGAAGTATTAGGGAATGAATCTATATTAAACTTTGCGGTAAATGGAACAATTTGGAGTGCGAAAGTCATCGGACAGTTACTCTTGAACAAAGGTGACAAAGTAAAATTATTATTCTCGCAAGAAAAGTTATGCTTCTTTAACGAAAACACGAATGAACGCTTAAAAGTGGTAGCTGAAGAAGAGTTGAAAGTGGTGGCGAAATAATGATCGAAGTAAGTAAGTTACCAGTTCAAACAAAGGTGTCAAAAAAGAAAAAATTATGGGAGAGAACGAAAGATTTAAGAATAGGATTATTGTTTTTGGCGCCATCTATTTTGCTATTTTCGATTTTTCTGTTCTATCCATTGTTTAGGACGATTTACTATAGTTTTTATTTAACCGATATACATGGAGAAGCTAATCTTTTCGTTGGCTTAGAAAATTATCAATATTTATTCTCTGATCCAGCCTTCTACAAAAGTATAAAATCAACTTTACTATTTGTTTTATATACAGTGCCTACGAGTATTATATTTGCTTTGTTTCTTGCATTGATTGCAAATGGAAAGGTAAGAGGTATTGGGTTATTCCGAGTTCTGTTTTCTTCGACGATGGGAATATCAGTAGCTGCTAGTGCAGTGATTTGGCTATTTTTATTTCATCCAAGTGTAGGATTATTTAATAATATATTAGCCGCTATGAATCTTCCTGCAATCGCATGGTTAACGAGTCCGGACTGGGCACTATTCTCTGTATCAGTTACAACAGTTTGGGTGAATACAGGGTTTGCATTTTTAGTTATATTAGGTGGTTTACAAAATATCGATACGTCTTTATATGAGAGTGCATCTATAGATGGTGCTAGTTATTTATATAAGCTTCGCCGTGTTACATTACCGATGCTATCGCCAACTTTATTCTTTATTGTAACCGTAACGTTAATTAGTGCGTTCCAAAGTTTTGGACAAATTGATATTTTAACGCACGGTGGACCGAATGATGCAACGAATTTGATTGTGTACTCGATTTACAAAGAGGCGTTTGTGAATCATCAATTTGGAACAGCAAGTGCACAAGCGATGGTATTATTTGTTTTCATTTTCGTTGCTACATTACTTCAATTTAAGTTTGCTGAGAGAAAGGTGCATTATAAATGATTGTTAAACAGTGGAAACAAAATTTCCTATTATACATGCTGCTCATTATTAGTGCAGTAATGGTATTTTTTCCTGTACTGTATGCATTTTTAATAAGTTTTATGACACCAGACGATATTCAAATGAGAAGGTTATTTCCGACCCAGTTTACTTTTGATAATTTCATTAATATTTTTCAAAAAGTACCACTTTTTACATACTTATATAACAGTTTAATTGTATCGACAGTCGTTATGATTGGACAACTTATCGTATCAAGTTTAGCAGCTTATGCTTTTGTTTTTCTTCAGTTTAAAGGGAGAAACTTAATTTTCTTCCTGTTTATTTCAACGATGCTGATTCCGTGGGAAGCAACGATGGTGCCTAACTTTTTAACGATTCAAAACTTTGGCTGGATCAATAGTTTCGCCGGGATGACAGTGCCGTTTTTTGCAACAGCTTTCGGTATTTTCTTGTTACGTCAACATTTTATGACACTTCCGAATGAACTAAAAGAAGCTGCGTTTATTGAAGGGATTGGAAATGTAAGGTTTTTATTCAGCGTTGTAATTCCGTATTGTAAAACGAGTTTTATTACGCTTGGAGTATATAGCTTTTTAACAACATGGAATATGTATTTATGGCCACTTTTAGTGACCACTGATGAAAAAGTAAGAACAGTGCAAATCGGTGTGAAGCAGCTTCAGTCTCAAGAAGTTGCAACTGATTGGGGAAGCGTAATGGCCGGTGTTACGGTTATCGTTATTCCAACATTGATTTTACTATTTTTAGGGCAAAAGCAATTACAACAAGGATTAACAAAAGGTGCAATTAAATAATTAAGAGAAGGTGAGATTTAAATGAATCTAGTAAAAAAAGGTGCTGCTCTATTAATGGTAGCAACAATGGCATTATCTAGTGTCGCTTGTTCAAATAGTAAAACAGAGGGAAAACCTGAAGCACAGGCAAAAGTAGCACCAGTTGAAAAAAATGGTGATAAAACAGTAATTCGCTTCTGGCATGCGATGGGTGGAAAAACACAAGGAGTACTAGAGGGTCTTGTTGCAGACTATAATAAGTCGCAAAATAAATACGAGATAAAGGCAGAGTTCCAAGGGACATATGAAGAGTCTTTAACGAAATTTAGAACGATGTCTGCAACGAAAGAAGCGCCAGCTCTTGTTCAATCGAGTGAAATTACAACGAAATATATGATTGATAGCAAAAAAATCACACCAATTGATAGCTGGATAAAAAAAGATAAGTACGATACGTCAAAATTAGAAAAAGCAATTACAAATTATTATTCAGTTGATGGAAAAATGTATTCTATGCCATTTAATTCATCTACACCAGTATTAATTTATAATAAAGATGCTTTCGCAAAGGCGGGCTTAGATCCAGAGAAAGCTCCAAAAACATATGCGGAATTACAAGAAGCAGCGAAAAAGTTAACGATTAAAGAAGGCGGAAATGTAAAACAATATGGATTCTCCATGCTTAACTATGGTTGGTTCTTTGAAGAGTTGTTAGCGACACAAGGTGCTTTATATGTAAATAACGAAAACGGCCGTAAAGATGCTGCAAAGAAGGCGGTATTTAACGGTAAAGAAGGACAGAAAGTATTTGGAATGTTAGATGATTTAAATAAAGCTGGCGCACTTGGAAAGTATGGAGCAAGTTGGGATGATATTCGTGCTGCGTTCCAGTCTGGACAAGTTGCTATGTATTTAGATTCTTCAGCAGGTGTTCGTGATTTAATTGATGCATCTAAGTTTAATGTAGGTGTTTCATATATTCCATATCCAGAGGATTCGAAACAAAATGGTGTTGTCATTGGAGGCGCATCATTATGGATGACGAATATGGTTTCAGAAGAAACGCAACAAGGTGCTTGGGACTTTATGAAATATTTAACGAAGCCAGACGTACAAGCGAAATGGCATACGGCAACAGGCTATTTCTCAATTAATCCAGATGCATATAATGAGCCGTTAGTAAAAGAGCAATATGAAAAATATCCACAGTTGAAAGTAACGGTAGATCAACTGCAAGCGACCAAGCAATCTCCAGCAACACAAGGTGCTTTAATTAGTGTATTCCCAGAATCACGAGATGCAGTTGTAAAAGCATTGGAAGCAATGTATGACGGAAAGAATAGTAAAGAGGCGTTAGATGAAGCTGCCAAAGCAACAGATAGAGCAATTAGCATTTCAGCTCGTACGAGTCAAAAATAAGAGAAAGCCGTATCCTTAAAAGGGATACGGCTTTCTTTATAGGGAGATAAGGGATCAAAGAAATGATGAAGTCTTATCTCTTTTATATGAGTAAAGGGTCTAGAGTGAATGTTGTCCTTTTCATTATTTATTCAACTCCATTGCGACTTGTTTACCATTTACGAAAACCTCTACTATCGCTACTACAACTTCCATTACTTTTTTCATCTCTCATCTCTCCTTGTTTTTTGTTTCATTTCTTACTCTCAGTATAAGGAGATACAGTAATTACAACTATCGAATTGGATGACAAGAGACTTACATTGTTGTAAGGATAATAGTTTAGTTTGTAATAAAGTGAAACTTTAATCAATGGGGCTTTTCTTCATCCCCCAATGATTATTAGCCCTCACCAATCGGGCTTTTACGGGCAGCCCTACCCCCACCTAACTTCTTTGCTTCTGCTGAATTTTGAGGTGGGGGTCTTACTGCCCGTTAATGCGAGATAAATTTAATTCAAGGTTAAGATTCGGAATTTTCCGTTGTTTTGAACTATAATTAGAAAGAGGGGGGATAATATGAAAAGAATTCTTGTTATTAGTGATATTCATGGAGAAATAGAAAAGTTCGAACAGTTGTTGAAAGAAGCTCAATATGATGCGAAACAGGATCAATTAATCTTACTGGGAGATTATGTAGATCGTGGTCCAAATGCGCGTGCTGTAATTGAAAAGGTAAAAGAATTGAAAGAAGAGGGAGCTCTCATTTTAAAAGGAAATCATGAAGATATGATGATTAAGGCGTTAACGACAAATGAGGAACGTTCATGGAACCATTGGGTAAAAAGAAATGGTGGAGATAAGACATTATATAGTTATGGATTTCTAGAAGAAGATATTGTGGTTAATGAGAAAGACTTCCAAAAACCGATTTTACAATCTTCTGTATTAGAGGAACATATAAAGTTTATTCAAGAATTAGATCATTACATTGAAACAGAAGAGTATATATTTGTACATGCTGGGGTTGAGCCGATGAAACGAGTTTCTGAATCTGAACCATATACGTTAATGTGGATCCGTAATGAATTTCATAATGGATATAGCGGTGAAAAGGTTGTTGTATTTGGGCATACGGAAACAAAAACGCTTCATAGTAGTGAGGATTGCGGAGTGTATTTTGGTAGTAATCGTATTATTGGAATTGATGGCGGGGCTGTGTATGGTGGTCAGCTAAATTGTTTGGAGTTGCCAAGTAAAAAGGTATATGTAATAAAAAATTGAAAGAGATAAGAGGAATCTTATTTCTTTCAATTTTTTATTAAGGTAAATTTAAGACAAAGTTTTTATAATAAAATTTCAAAATTTTAGAAGGAAATAGTTGAAAATGAAATTACGTAATATAACTACATTCTTTTGTTATGAAGAGAAGAAATGTAATAATAAATAGAATTGAACTATTTGATGGAAGGTGAGAGCATGCGCTTACTTGTAGTAGAAGATAATACTTCGTTATTAGAGTCTATCGTACAAATTTTGCGTGATGAATTTGAAGTAGATACGGCAATAAATGGAGAAGATGGATTGTTTTTAGCGCTTCAAAATATATATGATGCAATTTTGTTGGATGTGATGATGCCAGGGATGGACGGATTTGAAGTGATTCAAAAAATACGTGATGAAAAGATTGAAACACCAGTCCTGTTTTTGACAGCGAGAGATTCTTTAGAAGATCGGGTGAAGGGATTGGACTTTGGTGGAGATGACTATATCGTTAAGCCATTTCAGGCCCCTGAATTAAAAGCGAGAATTCGCGCTTTACTACGCAGAAGTGGTAGTTTAACAACGCAGCAAACGATTCGCTATAAAGGGATTGAATTGTTCGGAAAAGATAAAGACGTTCAAGTAGATGGACAAGGTATTAAGTTGACATTGAAACAATATGAGCTACTAGAGTATCTCATTCAAAATAGCGGGAAGATTTTAATGCGTGAACAAATTTTTGATCGTGTTTGGGGATTTGATTCAGATACGACAGTAGCAATTGTAGAAGTGTATGTGCATCATTTACGTAAAAAATTAGAGCCATTCGGTTATCAGAAAGATATTCAAACCGTTCGAGGTATTGGATATATATTAAAAGAACAATGAAAAAAGGAAGTATGTTTCAAAAGACACGCATTCGTTTGACTATAGTGAATTCATTAGTATTTATCCTATTAATAGGTATATTAGGCAGTATTATTTATTCATACACATATAAGCGTATTTATAATGAAGTGGATCAATCTATAAAAATGATGGCTCAGTATAGAGAAAAATTAGATGTTAAAATACCACCAAGAAAACGCATAGAGAATATCCAGATTGGAGATCCGCGAGTAACTAGAATAACTTGGAATGGGAAAATAGTGAAAATAGAGGGCGATAACCGTAAATTCCGTTCTATTTTTGAAGAGAATTTGGAAAAGTTTTCTCCAAAAAAATTAGGGGAGTTACAAGATATTGAAGTACAAGGACGATATTTTAGAGCATTTTCGCTTCAAAAAGATGGAGAAATAGTTCAAATCGTGCGAGATATAACAGCGGAAGAAAGAATGTTAAATACTTTATTTTTAATCCTCGTTATAGGTTGTAGCATAGGAAGCCTCTGTGCGATAGGTATCGGCTTTTTCCTAGCTGGCAGAGCACTTGTACCTATTCAAAATTCATGGGAGAAACAGCAGCAATTCGTTTCTGATGCATCACATGAACTAAGGACACCACTTGCAGTTATTCAATCAAAAACGGATGTGTTATTCCAATCACCATCCGCTACGATAGAAGAAAAAGCGATGGATATTTCTACAATTTCAAAAGAATGTAGGCGGTTATCGAAACTCGTTAGTAATTTATTATTGCTAGCACGTTCTGATTCTAATCAAATTGAGATGGATAAGAAAACATTTGAACTTGATAAATTGTTAGAAGAAATAGTAGCTCCATATAAAGAGATTGCTTCTTATCAGGAAAAAGAAATGATACTAAAAGTAGAACGTGGTGTATCTTTTATGGGGGATAGAGAGCGGATTCATCAAATGATGGTCATACTGTTAGATAATGCGATGAAGTATACAAACGAAGGTGGGCATATTCAAATAGATTGTACGCAAACGAGTAGTTCAATTCGTATACAGGTGAAGGATGACGGGATAGGAGTGAAAGAAGAAGATATTCCGAAATTATTTGATCGTTTTTATCAAGGGGATAAAGCAAGAAGTACGTCAGAAGGAGCTGGATTAGGTCTTTCAATCGCAAATTGGATTGTAGAAAAGCATTATGGAAAAATATCAGTAGAGAGCAGATGGGGAAATGGCACTTGTTTTGAAGTGATTTTTCCTAAAAATCAAAAAATATAAGTAAGAAGACGATCTTGTTTTTACAAGGTCGTCTTTTTTTAAGGGAAAGTTAAGAAACTATTTATATTATGTATGGCATAAAGAACGTTCGTTACATGAAGAAGAGACTAGGTGTATGTGAGTGGATTTTATCAATCATAATGTTATCTCAAGCAGCGATGAGATGTATGTATAGTATTAAAAAAATTATGGGAATGCTGAAAAAGAAAGTGTAAGAGGGAGGAATTAATTTTGAAAAAGAAAATGATGACGGTATTCACTATTGGAGTAATGAGTTTAAGCATATTAGGGGGTGCCTCTCCTTCTGAAACACAAAAAGGAAAGACAGATTACACGCAGCGCAGTAAAGAACAATTGAACAATGGTAAGATACATGCAGTGCATACAGAAGAAAAAGCAGAGGAACTAGGTATTGAAACGGAAGGAAAAGAACAAATTACATTAGAAAAAGAAATTCATGAAACAGAAGTAGGAAGGGAAGCAGAGCAGTTAGGTATTTCGATTGAAGGAAAAGATGTTGGGATGCTGTCAGAAGAAATCTATGAAACAAAAGTAAAGCAAGAAGCGTTAAAGCTAGGTATATCTATAGAGAATACATCAATTGTAGATTTAATTACTCAAATTAATACGATTAAAATTAAAGATGAAGCAGATAAATTAGGCATTTCTACAGATGGAAAAGAAATTGAAGACATCGCGGAAGAAATCTACGGAACGAAAGTAAGAGAAGAAGCAGGAAAGTTAGACATTTCTCAAAAAGGAAAAGAAATTGAAGAGTTAGCACAAGAAGTGTACGAACAAAAAGTACAGGAAGAAGCAAAAAAATATCATATTGATTTGTACGGTAAAGATATATATCAAATATTAAAAGAAATTAATGAACAAAAGGTGCTACAAATGGCAGATGAGCTTAATATGGATAAAATGAATATGAATATTCAAGAGTTAGCGGAAAAGATAAAAAAAGATCAGCCTGAAAAAGGAAAAGAACTAAATTTTGTACCGATGATTAGAACGGATGCTGACGCATTTTATTCTTATTTAACGAATTAATAAGGGCGTGAAAGTGATAAGAAAATTGAAGTGGTATATATGTACAGCTTTACTAGGTGCAGCAATATGGAGTGTATATACAAATGGAATTCCAAAGTATGTAGAGAAGTTTACATTCTCAAATATACAAAGAGGAAAAGAAACGGAGTTTAGTAATAACGATGAAAAAGTCATCTTATCAAATGTTCCATTAATTCAGCAGTTACCAGAATTGGATAGAGGCTGTGAAGTGACAAGTTTAGCAATGATGTTACAATACGCTGGTGTTTCAGTGGATAAGATGACATTAGCAAATGAAATAAAAAAAGTTGATTTTATAGACGATGGTGTGCGCGGGAATCCAAATGAAGGATTTGTAGGTAATATTTATACATTCTCTGAATCAGGATATGGTGTATATCATGGGCCACTTTTTCAGTTAGCAGAAAAATATTTACCTAATAAAGCTGTAGACTTAACTGGGAAGAATATAGAAGAGATTTATAAGAGTGTAAAAGCAGGGAAACCGGTAGTCATGATTACGAATGCAACATTTGCACCATTAGATGAAGATGAATTTACTACATGGGAAACAAATAGTGGAGATGTTTCTATTACGTATAATGAACATTGTATTGTACTTATTGGGTATGATCAGGAATCTATATATATTCGAGATCCACTTGAGGATAGCTTAGATGTAAAAGTACCGAGAGAAAGCTTTGAACAGGCATGGGTGCAAATGGGGAGTCAGGCAATTAGTTATGTAAAGAGCTCCAAATAAATTAGGATGAAGAGTTTTAGTAAGATGACTATAAGGCGAAGGATAGAGATTGAAGATTATAAGAGAAATTTTTTAGAGTAGAAGCTGTTGAGAAATAAGAGAACTTTAGTATATATAATGCTAAAGTTCTCTTATTTTATGATTAAAATCCTTATTAAGGAGTGAATATGGAAAAATGCATAATTGACGAAAAATTTACATGTTATCATTATATATTGTTTTATGTATGTTAATTGTATAAAATGACACAAGTATCCACATTACATAAAGGAGGCTTATTATGCAAAAAATATTTAACTGGGTTAAATGTATGAGTATCAAGAAAAAATTAATCATTTCATTTTTTATTATTTTAACTATACCAGGAATTATTATCGGTGGTGTTTCATATCAAACTGCCAAAACAAATTTTGAACATCAAATGACAGATAAAGCAAAGGAGAATATTTCAGTTTTAAATACTGTTATTTCTCAAAATATAGAAGAGAAATTTGTTGATGCGACGTATTTTGCAGACATCTTAACAGAGGATACATATCCAAATGGACAAGAAGAGATAGTGAGAACGAAGTTAGCACAATATATAAAGCTTCATCCAGAAGTAGAAGGTATTTATATTGGAACGCAGACGGGAAAGTTTATAAGAGAACCATTTATCCAAATGGCTGATGGGTATAATCCAACAGATAGATCTTGGTATAAAGAAGCACATGAAAATAAAGGGAAAGTAATTGTTACTGCACCATATCAATCAGCATCTACAAAAAATATGGTAGTGACCATTGCGAAAGAAGTAAAAGATGGTAAAGGTGTTATAGGAATTAACTTAAATTTAGATAACATCTTAAAAATTTCCAAAATGATTAACATTGGTGAAAAAGGTTATGCAGTTATTTTAGATCAAAATAAGCAAATTGTTAGTCATCCATCTAGAAAACCAGGTGCGAAAGTTACTGATCCTTGGGTTAAACCAATTTATGAAGATAAACAAGGAAATGTGTCTTATACAGAACAAGATGATAAAAAGAATTTAATCTTTGCAACAAATGAAAAAACCGGCTGGAAAGTAGTTGGAGTTATGTTCGATGAAGAAATTACCCAAGCTGCCAGTCCAGTGTTTTATAAGACTTTAATTGTTATTGCTATCGCTATTGCATTTGGTAGTGTATTAATTTATTTCATTACAAGGTCTATTACAGGGCCATTACGAAAAATAGCTGAATCAGCATATAAAATTAGTAAGGGAGATTTAACAGAGAAAATTACAATCCATTCTAAGGATGACATAGGGAAATTAGGGACTTCATTTAATGAAATGTCTACGTCTTTACAAGATGTTATTACCCAAATTAGCTTTTCAGCAGAACATGTCGCGGCATCGGCTGAGGAGTTAACAGCGAGCGTACAGCAAGCAAATGATGCGACAGATCAAATTACAATTGCAATGGAACAAGTATCAGGTGGGGCTGAATCACAAAGTCAAGGTGTTGAAGAAGGTGCGGCTACATTACAACAAGTAAATACAGCAATTCAAGATGTAACCGGAAGCGCAGAGTCAATTTCTATTTCCTCATTACATGCGAGAGAAAGAGCTGAAGAGGGAGAAGATTTAGTTGAACAAACTGCAAAACAAATGCAGTCTATTTCTAGGTCGGTATCCGAGTCAGATGCTATTATTAAACTTCTTGATGAGAAATCAAAGCAAGTAGGAGCTATTTCTGAAGCAATTCAAAACATAGCTACTCAAACGAACTTATTAGCTTTAAATGCGGCTATTGAAGCAGCAAGAGCAGGTGAACAGGGTCGAGGATTTGCTATTGTAGCAGATGAGGTTAGAAAATTAGCAGAGCAATCAGGAGAGTCATCTGGAGAGATTGCAAATTTAATTGCAGAAATTAAGGCGGATATTGAACATACTGTTAAGGCAATGGATAATGTGAATGGAGAAGTTCAACAAGGCCTTGATGTTGTAACAAAAACGAAAGTAAGTTTTACGGAAATTTTAAGTTCTACTACACATATTGTTTCTCAAGTTAATCAAATGGTAGAAACAACGAAGAGAATTGCTGGAGATGCAAATGAAGTGACAAATGCTATTGATGAAATTGCAGCGGCTGCAGAAGAAAATACAGCTAGTATGCAAAGTGTTGCGGCTTCAACAGAAGAACAGGTTAATTCAATGGAGGAAATTAGTTCAGCTTCGCAAAACTTAGCTGGGATGGCCGAAGAACTACAAGCGATGACTAGTAAATTTAAAGTATAATAACAGCAGATAAGTAAGGTGAAAATAATATCACCTTACTTATTTTTCTATTCAGCAATTAGGGGAGTCATTAACGGGATGAAAAAAAGAAAAAGACTATGGAATTTGTGGAAAACGATTACATTGTTAGTTTGTACAGTTGTAATTTTTTCTTTACTTGTGACAGATATATTAATTAGTCATAATGTAGAACGGGCGACGGAGGATAGCCAAGCAGAGAAAGCAAAAACAATTGCACACATTGTGGCGAATGATTCAATTGTAATCAATGGCTTGGTTGGGAAAGCGGATACTCCTGCAATCCAAACGTATACAAATAGGATATTAAAAAACACAGGTGTTCAATTTATTGTAGTTATGGACATGGATGGAATAAGAAAATCTCATCCAGATCCTCAAAAAATAGGTCGTCATTTCATTGGTGGGGACGAAGGGCCTGCATTGAAAGGAAAAGAACATGTATCGTTAGCAGAAGGAACTTTAGGTATTTCCATGCGAGTGTTTGTACCAATATTTTCTGAAACAGGTGAACAACTTGGAGCAGTGGCCGTTGGTATTTCAGCAGATAATGTAAAAGAGAGAGTTAAGGAAAGTAGACATATCATTTATATTGGTGTCGGAGTTGGAGTATTAGTCGGAATTATAGGAGCAATATTGCTAGCTAGACATATCAAGAAAAGTTTATTCGGTCTTGAGCCGCACAGGATAGCAAAAATTCTTGAAGAAAGAAATACGATGCTACAATCTGTAAAGGAGGGGATCATTGCTGTAGATAAAGAGGCTAGAGTAACGTTAATTAATAATGAAGCAAAACGTCTATTTAAAAAAAGTGGACTTGAAGAAAATTTTATCGGTAAAGATGTTGAGTTGTATATGCCAAATTCACGTATAAAAGAAGTATTGCAAACGGGAGAAGTACAATTAAACGAAGAACAAAATATTTATGGAATTACGATTGTGACGAATCGAGTTCCTTTATATGTAAAAGGAGAAATAGTGGGTGCAATTGCAACATTTCGTGATAAAACAGAGATTAGAAAACTAGCAGAGGAACTAACTGGTATTAGACTATATGCAGAAGCATTACGGGCACAATCTCATGAGTTTATGAATAAGATGCATGTCGTATTAGGGCTTACACATATGAAACAGTATGAAGAATTACAGAAGTATATAAGCGGTATGGTATCAGAGCATCAATATGAATTTGGTGGAGTTATGAAAAGAATAAAAAGTCCAGTATTTGCTGGTTTTTTACTAGGTAAGCTCAGCTATGCTAGAGAGAAAAATATAAAATTAATTATAAGTGAAGATTCTTATATGCCGGAAATAGATGATGAAAGTATTACTCATGAACTTATTACGATTGTCGGAAATTTAATTGATAATGCATTAGAAGCAGTGACGAATTGTGAAAAGAAGCAAGTTGAAATTGAGATACAACATGGGGATATATTAACTATTACAGTACAAGATACGGGAAAAGGTATACAAGAAAAAGAAATAGAGGAATTATTTACGAAAGGTTATTCCACAAAGGGAGATAACCGGGGTTATGGTTTGTATCTTGTAAAAGAAAGTATACAGCGAATAAATGGGGAAATTCATATGCATTCATTAGTAGGAAAGGGAACAACGATAACAATTGAAATACCTAAAGGTAGGGATGAGAGGCAAATATGATTAAAGTTTTAATTGTAGAAGATGACCCGATGGTAGCAATGTTAAATACGCACTATTTAGAGCAAGTAGGAGGGTTTGAACTTGTTCAAGCAGTTAACTCAGTAAAGTCGGCGATAGAAGTATTAGAGACATCACGAGTGGATTTAGTATTACTTGATATTTTTATGCCTGAAGAGACTGGGTTTGAGCTTTTAATGTATATCCGGAACCAAGAAAAAGAAATCGATATAATGATGATTTCAGCTGTACATGATATGGGGAGTATTAAAAAAGCATTACAATATGGAGTTGTAGATTATTTAATTAAACCATTTACATTTGAACGATTTAAAGAGGCATTAACTATATATCGAGAAAAATTTACTTTCATGAAAGAACAACAAAAAATTAGTCAATCGGAATTAGATTCGTTAATTTTACAAAAAGAAAAAAGAGAGCCTACTGTCACTAAAGAGCTTCCGAAAGGGTTAACGAAGCAAACGTTGCAATTAATTTGGCAGAAGATCGAGTCGCTGAATGGAAGAGTGTTTACAACAGATGAAATGGCACAATTAGTTGGAATTTCAAGAGTTTCTATTCGAAAATATGTAATGTTTTTGACTGACATTGGGGTGTTAGAAAACGAAATGATGTACCAACATGTGGGAAGACCTGTAAGTAAATTAAGATGTGTTGATCAAAAGAAAATAGAGTTTTACGTATAAGCGACTTAGTATAAGTCGCTTATACTTTTTTTAATTACAAAATCAATTACAAAACTTACAAAAACTATTTTTACTATTGAAAGCGTTTTAATATTGTTATTAAGAAAACGAGGGGGTGCCATATGGGAATTCAAAAGAATGTGGAAGCGGTATCATTTTCTGAAGGAAATGAAGTACAAAGAGAATCTTTCGCTTCTAAAATTATGAATGTAAAAATCGGTGTTATACCTTTACCGTTATATGTAGTATTGGCTGCTATTATTTATGGGGCATCTGTATATAATAAATTGCCAGCAGATATGATTGGTGGATTTGCAGTTATTATGATCATGGGGATTTTCTTAGGCGATATTGGGATGAGAATTCCAATTTTAAAAAATATCGGCGGTCCAGCAATACTTTCGTTATTTATTCCATCATTACTTGTATTTTTTAACTGGATGAATCCAGCTTCAATGGAAGCTGCGACAATGTTAATGAAAAAATCGAACTTTTTATATCTATATATTTCTTGTTTAGTAGTCGGAAGTATTTTAGGAATGAACCGTAAAGTGTTAGTACAAGGTTTCGTTCGTATGTTTATTCCTTTAGTAGTAGGGACGTTAGCTTCTGTAGCAGTAGGATTATTGGTCGGTTCACTATTTGGATTTGAAATGAAGCAGACATTCTTCTTTATCATCGTACCAATTGTGAGTGGTGGTATCGGGGAAGGAATTTTACCATTGTCGCTAGCTTATAGTGATATTTTAAATGAATCATCAGCAACGTTTGTATCACAGCTTATTCCAGCAGCTATTATTGGAAATATGTTCGCAATTGTAAGTGCAGGGTATATGAAGCGTTTAGGTGAGAAGAAACCGGAGCTTAGTGGTAACGGTGTATTAGTGAAAACGGACAATCAAGCAGAATTATTAAAAGAACAAAATACAGAGAAGCCAATTGACTTCTCATTAATGGGAGCAGGTTTATTAATTGCGTGCACGTTCTTCATCTTCGGAGGATTTGCTTCTAAGTTCATCGGTATTCCTGGGGCAATCATTATGATTTTCTCAGCAGCACTTGTGAAATACTTTAAATTAATGCCAGCGAAAATGGAGCAAGGAGCATTCCATTTATATAAATTTATTTCAAAAAATTTAACTTGGCCTTTAATGGTTGGATTAGGATTGCTATATATTCCGTTAAAAGACGTAGCAGCAGTTCTTTCAGTAGGATATGTTGTTGTGTGTGCATCGGTTGTTCTTACAATGGTAGCATCAGGTTTTCTTGTAGGGAAAGTGATGAAAATGTATCCAGTTGAATCAGCGATTGTAACTGGATGTCATAGCGGTTTAGGTGGAACTGGAGATGTCGCTATTTTATCGGCTTCAAATCGTATGGAATTAATGCCGTTCGCGCAAATTTCTACTCGTTTAGGCGGGGCAGCAATGGTTGTAACAGCGACAATATTATTAAAGATGTTTTCATGATTAAACAAGCTAGCTATATTCATATAGCTAGCTTGTCAAATTAAGGGGAGATTATAAGTATGTTAGCAAATCAAATTAATGAAAGATCATTGTTATTGCATAAAGAGTTAGTAGGGAAAATTGAAATTACAAGTAAAGTGGAGGTAAATTCAGCGGATGATTTAAGCCTGACGTATACACCAGGTGTAGCTGAGTCTTGTAAAGCAATTGCGGCAGATGAAGAAACGGTGTATGACTATACAGCACGTGGTAATATGGTGGCGGTTGTCTCAGATGGAACAGCGGTACTTGGTTTAGGAAACATTGGACCAAAAGCGGCTATGCCTGTTATGGAAGGAAAAAGTATTTTGTTTAAGAAGTTTGCGAATGTAGATGCTTTCCCATTATGTTTAGGCACAACGGATGTAGATGAAATCGTTACCCTTGTAAAAAATTTAGAGCCTACATTTGCAGGGATTAATTTAGAAGATATTGCAGCACCACGTTGTTTTGAAATTGAAAAACGATTAAAAGAAGAAACGAATATTCCTATATTCCATGATGATCAACATGGAACAGCTATTGTCGTTTTAGCAGCTGTTATTAATGCATTAAAAGTTGTTAGCAAACAAATGGATAATGTAAAAATCGTTATTAACGGTGCGGGTTCGGCAGGAATTGCAATTGGAAAATTATTATTAAAGGCTGGTGCAAAGTACATTACATTAGTTAGCTTAGAAGGTATTGTTTGTGAAGGTGAAACATGGATGAACGAAGCGCAAATTGAAGTTTCAAAAAAGACAAATCGTGAACATGTGCGTGGAACGTTAAAAGAAGCGATTCACCAAGCTGATATTTTTATTGGCGTATCTGCTCCTAACGTATTAACGAAAGAACTTGTACAGACGATGAATGAGAAAGCAATTGTGTTTGCAATGGCGAATCCAATTCCAGAAATCTTCCCTGAGGATGCATTAGAGGCTGGGGCAGCTGTAGTAGGAACTGGGCGCTCGGATTATGCGAATCAAGTAAATAATGTATTGGCGTTTCCCGGAATATTCCGCGGTGCGTTAGATGTGCGCGCGACTGATATTACAGAAGAGATGAAATTAGCGGCAGCATATGGGATCGCTAACATCATTACGGACGAAGAACGTAATGCGAATTATGTAATCCCGAATCCATTAGATAAAAGAGTTGTTCCAAGTGTTGCAGAAGCAGTAGCGAAAGCAGCTATTGATTCAGGCGTGGCGCAAATTACGAAAATAACAAGTTATTAATAGCTAAAAGCAGTGCCTAAAAAGGCACTGCTTTTTTGAGATAAGAAATCAAAATAATGAAGAAGTGTAGAATTATTTATGTTTCTTCACTATTTATTTAATTCCATTGCAACTTGTTTACCATTTACTAAAACCTCAGTTACTGCTACGATCACTTCTATCATTTTTTTCATCTCTCATCTCTCCTCGTTTCATTTCTTACTTTAAGTATAAGAGAAGAGAGATAATTCAACTATCGAAGTACATGACGTAGAAATTACATTGTTGTAAGAAAGTGGTTTATTTTTGTCACTTTACTCAGCGGTGATTACAAACTGATCATAATATTTTTCATTCACATATATATTTAATAACCATAATCCAGATGAAGGTAGTGACATAGCGAGAGGGAGTTCGCTTGTAGTAGAATCGATTGTATTTGAAGTAGTCCAAGTTTGTTTGGAAGTTTCTTTTTGAAAGAGTACTGGTGTTGGAGTTACAGATCCTTGTTTTAGCGCAATAATAGACAATTTTCCAGTTGGTATTTCAGAATCTAGAAAGTACCACATTATTTCATTTTGTTCATTTGCGATAATAGGACTATCAGCCATTGCGATTTTTTTTTCGATGCCTTTTAAAGGTATTTTTCCGTCTATGAATGAGGGTGCTTCTTCCCAATTTACATCTTTTAAAACACTAAGGTGAAAGAAGGAAGGTGCGTTCACTTGAGTGGATGATGTTGTGACAGCTTCTGTTTTAGGTACTTTTGAATCAGGTTGTGCTTGTGTGCATCCAGTGATGAGGAAGGAGAGAAGTAGCATAGTTCCGATTTTTTTCATGGTGCCACACTCCTAGTTTTTATTGTTAGTGTAATTGTATTTGCTAGAAGGCGGGACAATTCCTTTAAATTATAAAAAGAAGTCGTAAGTTTTGTACGACCTCTTTTGACATTTTTTATCCCGTAAAAGCCCGATTGGTGTAGGTTAATAATCTGTGGGGGGGATGAACAAACCCACACTGATTAAAGTTTCACCTTATATTTGTTCCGTTGTATAGGTTGGTTCGGTTTCTTTTTGAGGCATCGTCAAAAAAATAACGGACAGAACGATACATACGCCGCCTAATAATTGATATGTTCCAAAAGATTCATTTAGCCAAGTGATTGAAACGATGGCAGCTACAAGGGGTTCAATGCTAGATAAAATGCTTGTTTCTGTTGCGGCTAAATATTTCAGACTACCGATATAAAGAAGGAAAGAAAGAGTACCGCTTATAATGATAAGAATAAGCATAGAAAAAGTTTTTGGTGTAAAGGTTTGTGAAAGCTGAGTCCATCCAAACGAACTATTACAAATAAGCAGGGCGATGCCGCCGATTAACATCCCCCAGCCAATTACTATGGTTGTTCCGCATGCTTTAATAAGCGAAGCTGGATGGAGGGTATAAAATGCAAATCCGATTGCTGTTAATAGTCCAAAAATAATAGCTTCTTTAGATAAAACAACATTTTCAATTGAGCCATTTGTAATAATGAAGTATGTCCCTGTTAGCGCAGTTATAATTGCGAATAGTTGCATAGAAGCAGGGAATTTTCTTTGTTCAAATGCAACATACATGGTAATAAGAACAGGACCTAGAAATTGAAATAGCGTTGCTGTGACCGCGTTACTAATATGAACCGTTTTGATAAAGGCGTATTGTGCACCGAGCATGCCGAGAATAGAGAAAATAATAAGTTGTATAGAATATCTAGGGTGTTTCCAAATTTGAAATATGTTTTGTTTCTTTGTAAGTAAGAAAGACAAAATAAATATTCCTGCAAGCAACAAGCGAATTGTTAAAAAATCAATTGAGGATACATTAGTATGCTGAAATAGCCACTGAATCATTGGACCAGATAATCCCCATAATGTAGCCCCTGTAATAATCATAATAAGTCCGATACGTCTACCATTGTTCATTATCATGTTTCTCCTCTCCGGTATTTGATTTTTTATGTGTGACATGATAAAAGGAATTATATATAACTTCTGGTACTGTAAAAAGTATCAGATTTTAGTTTTATTAAGGGGTCAGATATTATGTTAGAATTAACGCCTAATTTAAATGTGAATAGTAAAAAGGCATTATATGTGCAATTGTATGAGTATATAAAAAAAGAAATTAAAGATGGATCGATTGTACCTTTTACGAAATTACCAGCTAAGCGAAAGTTAGCGATACATTTACAAGTAAGTAAAAATACAGTAGAGGCAGCGTACGAACAATTACTTGCAGAAGGTTATATTGAGTCGATATCGAGAAAAGGTTATTTTGTATGCAAGATTGAGCAAATGGTTCATGTAGAGGATTGCGGAGAGAGAATAGAAGAAGTACCGTTTCAGGAGAAGAGTTATAAATTTGACTTTACACAAACAGGAATTGATACAAATGCTTTTCCATTCAATATGTATCGGAAAATTGTAAATGAAGTATGGCAGCCGCATAATAACGAACTTCTCTTTCTAGGACACCCTCAAGGGGAAGCGAGCTTAAGAGAAGAGATTACGAATTATTTGTATGAATCTAGAGGTGTGCGTTGTTCAGCTAGTCAAATTGTATTAGGAGCGGGAACACAAATATTAGTGAAACTATTGTTTCAATTGTTAAAGGGAAGCAATTATGCAGTTGAAAACCCAGGGTATCATAGGAAGATGGTTGTTTTTGAACAGGGAGAAGCAAGAGTCCAAATGTTATCTTTAGATAGAGATGGAATTTGTATTGCAGATTTAGAAAATAGCAATGCGAATGTTGTATTTGTTACACCTTCCCATCAGTTTCCATATGGAATGATTATGCCTATTACGAGAAGGATGCAGCTCTTACAATGGGCAAAGAAAGAAGAGGGCAGGTATATGATTGAAGATGATTATGATAGTGAATTTCGCTATTCTGGAAAGCCTATACCGGCGCTACAAGGGTTAGATACAGAGGGGAAAGTTATTTATATGGGGACGCTATCTAAAGCATTATTGCCATCGCTACGGATGAGCTATATGGTGTTGCCGAAGAAATTAATTAAAAAGTATCAACAGCAATATTTATTTTATACACAAAGTGTTTCAAGAATGGACCAAGAAGTGATTAGAAGATTTTTAAATGAAGGCTATTGGGAAAAACATATTCATAAAATGCGTGTCGTCTACCGAAAGAAGAGAGATCGACTTGTTTTTGAAATAGAGAAGTATTTCTCTAATCGTGTTGAAGTGATAGGAGAAGATTCGGGATTACACATTTTATTAAAAGTGCATAACGGAATGCGGGAAGAAGAATTAATTCAAGAAGCTGCGAAACATAGTATCAAAATATATCCTGTGTCTACGTACTATAAAGACGGTACGGCGCCTGAGAGTGTAGTTTTACTTGGGTTTGCGATATTATCAGAGGAAGAAATTGCGAAAGCGATTCAATTATTACACACGGCATGGTTTACCAGAAAGTAAAAAACATCCTCCAAACATGAGGATGTTTTTTATTATTTATTTTCATCTAAGAATAAGACCATATGCTCTTCGTCCCAATATTGTCCGTTATATTTTAATGAACGTTCTTGTACACCGAATGTTTTAAAACCTAATGATTCATAAAGTTTTTTCGCTCCATCGTTGCCAACAACAACATCAAGCATAACTTGTTCTACTTCTAAAGATTTAGCAAGCTCAAGACATTCTTTAATAAGTGCTTTTCCTGCTCCAAGTCCACGTGCTTTTGGAGATACATATACAGAACCGATTTTAGCTTTATGTTCTTGTTTTACATATGGTTTCGTTTCCAGTGTTGCAACCCCGATTAATTTTCCATCTTTAAATGCACCTAGCGTATAGTTTTCATCTTGTGCTAATTTTTGTGCTTTATATTCAATCGCACACTCTTTATTAATAATATCTTCATAAGAAGAGCTGAATGCTTCAGGGTTTTGCTTTAATCCTTCTACGCGAAGTTCTAAGTAAATTTCTGCTTCGTCTTTTGTTAATACATGGATATCCAATTATATCACCCTCCAAATCTTTGCAAATGTACCTTTATTTTATATTGAAATAAGAATAATTTCAAAAGCTTAGCTTATATGAGCTGTTTTTATGAACAAAATAACACCAGTAGTGTTTACTACTACTGGTGTTTTCACACGCATATTATTCAAAAGGTAGCTCGATTATAAAGTTTGTTCCCGCTCCTAATTGGCTTGTTACTAGAATAGAACCGTTATGCAATTCTACAATTTCCTTTGCAACAGCTAGCCCGATACCTTTTCCGCCTGTAGCTCGTGTTCTAGATTTATCGACACGATAAAAGCGGTCAAAAATATGCGGGATATCTTCTTCAGGAATACCTTCACCTTCATCTTGTACACTTATTGTAAAAGAATCTGTTTCCATGAGTACACGTATCGTAATAGATGTGTTTTCTGGCGAATGTTGATAAGCGTTGTGTAATAAATTTAACATAACTTGTTCCATACGTCTTTCGTCTATACAAACTTCTAAATCATCTTTGCAATATACATGAAGTTGCATTTGCTTATTCGTTAATGTTGTTTTTGTTTTTTCAACCATTCGTTCTAAAAATGGCTGAAGAAGCACTTTTTGTTTTTTTATAACAAATTGGTGTTGTTCTAATTGTACAAGCATAAATAAATCTTGGACGAGATCGGTTACACTATCCGTTTCATCCTCAATGATTTGTAAGTATTCTTCTCGCTCCTCTTTTGTTAAAGAGTCTCTCTTTGCTACCTTTGCATAACCCTTCATATAGGTCAATGGAGTTAATAGTTCATGAGCGACACTAGCGAGAAATTCATTGCGCTCTTTTTTCATATACGTAAGTTCACTCGATAAATCTTCAATTGTTTTTGCTAAACTTCCGAGTTCATCATTCCGTTTAATACCTAATTGAATTGGTTTATTTAATTTTGACATTTTTTCTGTCGCTCTCTTCATTTTTACAAGTGGTTCTGTAATAACGCGTGAAAAAACAAAGACAGAAATTGTTGTTAAAATAATTGTTAAAACGCTAATGATAAGAAATTGGTTCATGAGTTTAAGTAACATATTTTCTAGGAAAGATGTTTTTAATAGCATATATAGCTTTCCTTGAAACTTTGTTGTGTTAAGTGGGCTTACTGTTGTGATGAACTTTGATTTTTTCCAGTTTCTTTCAACGACCAATCCGCCGTCTGGGACAGTTTCTGTTTTACAAGTAAGTTGTTTTTGCATATCTTTTGTTACGGGTTCTGAGGTGGAAATAATTTTGCCGTTATGGTCAGTAATAATGATAGCTATATCGGAGTTAGAAATTGATTCCGATTCAACTAAGTGTGCAGCCTCATTCGTAATATCGAACTCAGGATACACAGGACGTTTAGGATTTTTATTATGTTCAGCGTGTTTCATTTCTTTATAATATTCATCCCGTCTCTCGCGGCTTTTAATTTTTTTACTATAGCGATTACCTTTCTCTAAAAGAGCATCTGTTTCCTCTACAATACGCATTTTTGAAAGGCTTTTATAAAAAGATACGAAAGCAATTGTTTCAATACATAAAGCTAATATTAAAAAGTATGTCCCAATTTTAAGGGAAAGTTTACTCATTTTTTCACCATACCTTATTCATAATAAAGAGTCAGTAGTATACGATTTCCCACTGACCGAAGTAATTATTCACTTTTCCATTTATATCCGACTTTATAGACCGTTTCTAGGTAATCTTCAATTGGAAATCCTTTTTTGCGTAGTTTATCACGGATATTACGAATGTGTGAATCAATTGTTCTATATTCGATATCTGTTTCATAGCCCCAAATTTTTTCGATTAAATCATCTCGGCTATAAGCACGGTTTGTATTTTGCAAAAATAATCCGAGTAACGAAAATTCGATAGGAGTTAATGAGATTTTTTCATCATAAACTGTGACAGTATGTTTCGTTTTATCCCACTCAATACCATTGAAACTAACAAAGCCATCTTTCTTTGTACGGCGTAATATAGCCTCGATTCGTGCGACTAATACATGCTCATCAAATGGTTTTGTAATATAATCATCTGCGCCCATCGTGAGGCCTTTCACCATATCGTAGTTTTGGTTGCGAGCTGTTAACATAATGATAGGAACGTTGGAAATTTGACGAATTTGATAGCAAGTATCCCATCCATCCATACTTGGCATCATAACATCTAATAAAATAATATCGAATTCTTTTTGTTCGATTAATTTTAGTGCTTCAAGGCCAGAGGTAGCTTTCATACAAAAATAGCCGCGAGGGCTTAAGAACAGATCTAATAATCGTAACATACGTTCTTCATCGTCTACTAATAAAATTTTTACCATAATCTTGTGCACCCCAAACTGTTCATTCTACTTGTATAGTTTACATGAAAATAGTCAACTACCCCCACTGAAATGAATCGTTTCAGTGGGGGCTTGAGTTTGAACGCTAGGTCTTTTCGTCCATCGCTAGACAGTTTGACGCTCTAGCATTCATGCCACCTTATGGTAACACCCCAAGTATGTTTTTGGTTGGTACTGGCAACGAATGATTGTTTTCCCACTTGCACCACCCTTTCGAAAAAGAGCAATTCTCCCTTGTGGAAGAAGCCACCACTCAGATGAATCTGGCGTGTGCTACAAGCCCCGACAAGTCGAGTACATATGGATGGTTGACGCACCCACTAAGCTATGCGCGAAGCAACAGCCTTACGTTTTTGCACTTCTAATAGAATCGGCGTTTTCACTTTAAGATTCTCTTTCAATTCTACCACTTTTGATTTATGCAATGTATTCAGCGCACCATTAATATCAGCGTGGATACATGTTCCTGCTTTACTTTGGTACAGACCACGAGTCATTCGTTTGCCACTAAAGTGATAGTGTGTCCTATCATCCTTAGTCCAAACTGGAACCGGATCTTTATCAAGAAAACTAGCTTTTGAAGTATAGCTTTCTTCTTGTTTGAAAAACCGGATGCCTTCTTTTATACATTTATTCTCAATTGCCGCAATCAGTTTATGAAACGGGATTTGAACAAATTGTTGATTATTCTTTTTTCCCATATCTGATTTTTGTTTCCAACCAGCGTTATAACCTACTACAACCGTATCTACACTACATTCTTTCACTTTTTTAAACAACAAGCCTACAGTTTGTGAAATGTAACCATTTATTTGCCTTTCCCGTTTATGCCAAAGTGCAGCCATTTTGTTCGTTACAACTCGTTTTGAAATTCCGTTTTCAACATTTTTCTGTTGCAGACTACGTATCATTTTATTGAAGTATTGGTTAGTGGCTTTTAGTTTTTTACCATCAATTAAAAATGTATCACCTGTATTGGTTACACAACTTACTAATCTGTCTACACCTAAATCGCAACTCAAAGCGTTATTCGTAGTCGTGGATGTTTTCTTCATTTGAGAAACGTGCATCTCATATGTGTAATGCACCTCAAAGAACCGACCTTTTTGCTTCGGTACAAGCTCAATGTAGGAGATTTTTTTATGTCTTAAGTTTTTCGGCATACGTATTTTAATGGAACCGAATTTTTTTCTGAATGCAACACTCATCGGAATCAGCCAATACCCGTTATCATCCACTTTTGGCACTTGATAGATTTCAATGATTCGTTTGTCAGTTGAATGAGAATAATTCGGAAAATTAGGACGCCCTGTGAATGCTTCAGGATTTTTCTTCCACGTTTCCAATGCCTTAAAAAAGCTCTTCACTTCTGCATATAAGGCTCTACGAATAGCCTGCACAGAGTTTGATTGCACGCCCCAGTAGTTCATATCGGCTTGCATGGCGGTATCTACTTCTTTTACAGTAGCCATTTTATTATGGTTCAAATAACTTTGTTTCATCGTGTACAATCCAACATTTCGCAATGCTTTTGAACTATGTGACATGCGTTGCAGTAAGCGGAATTCTTTTGCAGTCAGACTAGCTCGTCCGATATTTTGTTTCTGCGTGAATCGTTGCATGTTTTCTCTTTTCTTTTGTTTGCGTAATACTTTCACTGCTTTCTTTTTCACCATTGTTTTCACCACCTTTCTCAGAGAGTTCATTAAAATTATTTCTTCCCTAAGATAATATTTGAAATGAAACGGAACAAAATGTGAATATAGTCTTCATCGTAATTCCTTTTGGCTCAAGTAACCGAATGATTATCATTATTCAATTTCGTTGTTTTACGATCTATACCCTCCTTATCTAAGAGTAGATTGTATCGTAAGACAAAAAGAAACAAAAAAGTTCAGCCTTATTGACTGACGGCAATTCATCTCCACCTGAATTGTTGGGTTTCACCCGTAACACAAATCAGATGGAGTCTTCTTGCCGAAAAGGATAAAAACTCTTTTTATGTGATTGAATGGAGGGCTGATTTTTTCGCTCAGAGTAATTGACATAAAAAATGCACTAGTTTTGCACAACTATTTTTTATAATAGAAAACGTAGCGACACAAAATACCCTATGTTGCGACATAACGTCATGTCATTTTATTTATAAAATGACAATTCCATTCTATTGTGTATGTGAGATAGAGAGGGTTTTCGTATTCACCTCGCATCGGATAAGAAAAATTTCCTATCTCACACTTTTTTTAAAAGGAGATCATACACATGAATCCAAAAGAAGAAATTTCAAAAAAAGAAAAGCAAGATCGTAATACGGTTGTCATGTGTGTTGCCGTATCTATGGTTATTATTATAAGTTGCGTAAATAAAATTTTAGGGATTTTATAAAATAAAAAAGCTGATTGCTTCTTAAGAAGCAATCAGCTTTTTTCATTATTAGGGGAGTATTCCTATATGATAAACCAAGGTAAAATTGCTAAACCAGAAGTTACAATTGCTGTAGTAAATATTAAAAGAACAGCTCGTTTGTTTTGTTTCATGTCACATTCTCCTCTACATATCAATTGAATGCTATACGTTCATTTTGTGATTGGTGCTTTACTAATTAAAGTTTCACTTTATATTTTTAGTATAATGAATGGTAAGGATTGGTACGATCGATAAAGGTGACATGAAGATTACATTGTTGTAATGCAAAAAAACATCTTTCTTATTAAGAAAGATGTTTTTGGAAAACTACCCCGTAAAAGCCCGATTGGTTCAGCTAATACTCAGTGGGGGATGGAAAAATCCCCCACTGAGTAAAGTTTCACTTTATATTGAAGTATTAATCATTTAAGAACAGAACCATATGTTCCTCGTCCCAATATTGACCGTTATGTTTTAATGAACGTTCTTGTACGCCGTAAGTTTGGAAACCTAATGATTCATATAATTTTTTGGCACCAGCGTTACCAACTACAACATCGAGCATAAGTTGTTCTACATGTAATTTATCGGCGTTTTCAATAATGGCTTTAATGAGAGCTCGTCCTGCTCCGAGACCACGTGCTTTTGGAGAAACAAAAACGGAGCCAATTTTTGCTTTATGTTCTTGTTTAATAAATGGTTTTGTTTCTAAAGTAGCGATACCAATTAAATCATTATCTTTGAAGACACCTAGAGTATACTTATCCGGATTGCTTAATCGTTTAGCCATAGCAGCTACAGGATCCTCATGTTTCAAAACATCTTCATAAGAAGAGCTAAAAGCTTCCGGATTTTTCGTTAAACCTTCCATACAAACTTTTAAATATATTTCTGCGTCCTCTGTTGTTAATAAGCGAATTTCCATAGTTGTAACCTCCCTGGTGGATTTCAAATAAATCCATTACTTTTATAAGATTGAGTATATGTTTTGTTAGTATTCTCTTTTAATTTGTAAAAGAATGAAAAGATATATGCTACAATGTTTTGTTTTAATTATGTAATGAAATTATATATTAACTTTGTTAACTATTCAAGTGTTTAATATGTTACATTTTTATAACTAAAATAAATCCTCGATTGAGGATTTATTTTTTAAACATTGGATTGATAGCCATCAATTCGTTTTGGATGTGTGTAAATATTACAAGATTCATTTCTAATAAACCCTACGACTGTAATGCCTAAATCATGGGCAAGTTGCAATGCCAGTTTTGTTGGAGCGGATTTAGATAGAACAATTTCACATCCGATTTTTGAAACTTTGAGTAAAATTTCGGATGAAATACGTCCGCTAAATGCGATGATTTTTCCTTTAATGGATATATCGTTACGCAAACAATGACCATATATTTTATCTAATGCATTATGTCTTCCAATATCCATTCTTGATAGGAGGATATTGTTTCGATCACATAGCGCGGTATTGTGAACACCGCCAGTTTGGCGAAATGTAGTAGAAGATTGTTGCAAGGTATTCATTAAATGAAAGCATTCTTCAGGAGTAATTTTTACATGTATATCATGTAAGTCTTTTGCTTTTGCTGCGTCGTTTACGAAAATAAAACCTTGTCTACCTTTTCCGCAGCAAGAAGTGATGTATCGTTTATTATATAAAGTTTGATAGAGCGGATTCACTTTTGATGATTTTACATGGACAATTCCGTTATCTTTTTGAACCCATAGTTCTTCAACATCTTTATAGGAAGAAATAATCCCCTCAGAAATTAAAAAACCAATTACCATATCTTCAATATAATTTGGTGTGCATACGACTGTTACATATTCTTCACCATTCAATTTAATAGTAATAGGAGATTCTGTGACAATCTCATCAAGTTGTTTTGAAAATGTACCAGATTGATAACGTACAATTGTATAAGTCTCTTGCGTAGGCCCCATATTTAATTCCCCTTTTATATGTATTTCTCTCCCACATTTATCATAAAACAATGGAAAAAATAAAAACACCTATTAACAAGAAGATCACAGATTATTTTGGTTATTATTGTATATGTACGATATAATAGAACTGTAGAATAGTGATATTTTCAAGCTTTCGTAGTTATACCTTATAACATCTAGAATCGACTTCATAAGAAAGTATTTGGGTAGAGCGTTTCAAAAATATGTACAGTAATGCGATTTTGAAAACGGATTCATAATTGTGTTGTACAGTTGGTTGTAAGGAGAGGGGAAACTATGGCAGAACAGACAGTCCGTGTAACCGTCGATGGTAAAGAATTTTCTGCATCAGGTGAAAAGACGATACTACAATTATTTAACGAGAGTAATTTGGAACATCCTCAAATTTGTCATGTACCAGAAGTAGATCCAATTCAAACTTGTGATACGTGTATTGTAGAAGTAAATGGAAAGTTATTGCGTGCTTGTTCAACGAAATTAGAGAACGGTATGCATATCGAAAGACAGTCCCAGCGTGCAAAAGAGGCACAGACTGAGGCAATGGATCGAATATTAGAGAATCATCTATTGTATTGTACCGTTTGTGATAACAATAATGGTAACTGTAAAGTCCATAATACAGTACATATGATGGGAATTGAGGAACAGAAATATCCGTATGAGCCAAAAGTAAGTGCGTGTGAAGTGGATATGTCACATCCATTTTATCGATATGATCCAAATCAATGTATTGCTTGTGGGCAGTGTGTAGAAGTATGTCAAAACTTACAAGTGAATGAAACTATATCAATTGATTGGAGCTTAGACCGTCCACGTGTTATATGGGACAATGGTGTAAGTATAAATGACTCATCTTGTGTAAGTTGTGGGCAGTGTGTAACAGTATGTCCATGTAATGCGTTAATGGAAAAAACAATGCTGGGTGAAGCTGGATTCATGACAGGATTGAAACCGGATGTGTTAGATCCGATGATTGATTTTGTAAAGGATGTAGAGCCGGGATATAGTAGTATTTTAGCAGTTTCAGAAGTAGAGGCTGCGATGCGTAAGACGAAAGTGAATAAAACAAAAACAGTTTGTACATTTTGTGGTGTAGGTTGTTCATTTGAAGTATGGACGAAAGACCGCCACATTTTGAAAGTGCAGCCTGTTTCAGATGCGCCGGTTAACGGTATTTCCACATGTGTAAAAGGCAAATTTGGATGGGATTTTGTAAACAGTGAAGATCGTATTACAAAGCCATTAATTCGCCAAGGAGATATGTTTGTTGAAGCTTCATGGGAAGAGGCTCTGGAAGTTGTTGCATCCAATATGCAGCATATTAAATCAGAATATGGAAGTGATGCATTTGGGTTTATTTCTTCTTCGAAAGTAACGAATGAAGAAAATTATCTTATGCAAAAACTAGCCCGTCAAATATATGGAACGAATAATGTAGACAACTGTTCCCGTTATTGTCAATCTCCAGCAACAGACGGTTTATTTAAAACTGTCGGTATGGGCGGGGACGCTGGAACAGTGAAAGATATTGCGGAAGCAGGCCTTGTCATTATCGTTGGAGCAAATCCAACAGAAGGACATCCTGTACTTGCAACGCGTGTAAAACGTGCTCATAAATTACATGACCAAAAATTAATTGTGGCAGACCTTCGTAAACATGAAATGGCAGAGCGTGCGGATTTATTCATTCATCCGCGCCAAGGAACTGATTACGTATGGCTCGCTGGTATTACGAAATATATTATTGATCAAGATTGGCACGATAAAAAGTTCATAGCTGAAAATGTGAAGAATTTTGATGAATATAGCAAAATGGTAGAAAAGTATACGCTTGATTATACAGAAGAAATTACGGGGATTTCGAAAGAAAATCTGAAAGAAATGGCTCGTATGGTATATGAAGCAGATGGTACTTGTGTACTTTGGGGAATGGGTGTAACTCAAAATACTGGAGGAAGTACAACTTCAGCAGCAATTTCAAATCTATTGCTTGTTACGGGTAACTATCGTCGTCCTGGTGCAGGAGCATATCCATTACGCGGACATAATAACGTACAAGGCGCTTGTGATATGGCAACATTACCAAACTGGCTTCCAGGTTACCAAGCAGTTTCAGATGATGCGCTCCGTGCGAAATTTGAAAAAGCATACGGTACTACAATTCCGAAAGCACCAGGCTTAAATAATATTGCAATGTTACTGGCGGCAGATGAAGGGAAACTGCGTGGTATGTATGTTATGGGTGAAGAAATGGCTTTAGTAGATTCGAATGCCAACCATGTACAACATATTTTAGCGAATTTAGATTTCCTTGTTGTTCAAGATATGTTCTTATCGAAAACAGCTCGTTTTGCTGATGTTATTTTACCGGCAGCACCAAGCTTAGAAAAAGAGGGAACATTTACGAATACAGAGCGCCGTATTCAAAGATTATATGAAGTATTGAAGCCGCTTGGTGATTCAAAGCCAGACTGGTGGATTTTACAAAAAGTAGCTCGTGCACTTGGCGGGGACTGGAATTATGAAAGTCCAAGTGAAATCATGGATGAAATCGCATCGCTTGCACCTTTATATTCTCAGGCAACATACGATCGTTTAGAAGGATGGAATAGTTTATGTTGGGGTAGCCATGATGGCAGTGATACACCGCTATTATATGTGGACGGATTTAACTTCCCGGATAAACTAGCTCGTCTATCATTAGATGAATGGGTACCACCAGTTGTAGCACCAGATGAGTATGATTTACTTTTAAATAATGGTCGTATGTTAGAACATTTCCATGAAGGGAATATGACGAATAAATCGGCTGGTATTTTATCTAAAGTATCTGAAGTGTTCGTTGAAATCTCGCCTGAACTTGCCCTAGAGCGCAATGTGAAAGATGGTGGTCTTGTAGAATTAGCATCACCATTTGGGAAAATTAAAGTACAGGCACTTGTTACAGATCGTGTAACGGGGAAAGAGCTATATTTACCGATGCATGCAACGGTAAATGAAGAGGCAATCAATATTTTAACTGGAACGGCGACAGATCTTTATACATGTACACCAGCGTACAAACAAACGATGGTAAAGATGCGTGTACTACGTGAAAAAGGGAATCGTCCGTTACCATCTTCAAACCCGAGAGATAAAAAGCGTAATCCGCAAAACGGTGTTGAAATCGAGCAAAAATGGCAAAGAAAACAATACGTATCACTTGTGGACTAGGGGGCGGAGATAGTGGCGAAAGAAATTACTGTAATTAAAAAGAAAGTTGTAACAGAGGAAGAACAGAAACAGCAAGTAGCAGATGAACTTCTAAATGAGCTATCTAATAATCGTGAAGCAGTAGAAGAAACGATGCAGCTTTTAGCACAGTTGCAGAAGGCTGGTATATTAGATGCGGCAATTAGTTTACTTGCTGCGAAGGAAGATGTTTCAAAAATCGCTGTGGAGCAATTAAATCGTGAACCCGTTAAAAATGCGTTAAATAATATGATGGGGGCAGGAGAAGCGTTATCTTCAGTTGACCCAGAAATAACGAAGCAAATTACGTCAAGTTTAGTTACAGGATTGCAATTTGCAACAGATGAATTAAATTGTGGTAAAAAAACAAAAGTGATGGATTTCTTTAAAGTATTAAAAGATCCAGATATCAATAGAGCTATTACATTCGGTTTTAGCTTCTTGAAAGCATTTGGACAAGGGCTAGAGAAAAAATAGAATAAATGAAAAAGTGATGGGAAGTAGCCATCACTTTTTTCATTATATGTATAAGAGTGTTCATGTTAAGCGGAATATATTATTATTAAAAAGATGGATTAGAACTGGAAATATGGAATCCATCTCAAATACCGTTTTAGAATTTGGAGGAGTATATGCAACACCGTAAAAAACTATCTATACCAGGAGTAATGAGACATTCCTTTCAAACAGTTAAATTTGCTTTTTGGAATGTATTAACTTTTCAACTTGCTTATAAATTATTAGCAGCGATTGTGTTTGTTCCACTATTTGGAATCATTTTTAATAAATTATTGTATTTTGGTGGTTATGCAAATGCGACAAATGATGAATTATTAGCGTTTTTAAAGACGCCTTATGGCATCTTAGCAATCGTAATTTTGTCATTGTTAGCACTGTTTCTTATCTTTACAGAATTTGCGGTGCTTATTATTATTTCGTATTTCGCTCATAAAAGACAGAAGGTGAAATTACGTCCGATTTTATATAAAACGGTAACGTATTTACCTACTCTTTTCACATATTGCTTACCAGGATTTATTTTATATGCTGTCGTATTGTTGCCTCTTTTAAATATGGGATATGAAACGGCATTAATCCCGCAAATTCAAATTCCTAACTTCATTACAGGAGAACTGTTTAAGACAACGATGGGACAAGTTGGTTATTACACGTTCTTTGCTGTAGTCGCGTATATAAATCTTCGATGGATTTTCGTTCTACCTATTGTTGTTTTAGAGCAAAAATCATTTCGCGTGGCAGCACGTAAAAGTGCAACTTTAGTAAAGGAAAGCTTTTTTAAAGTACTGCTCTTTTTAGTAGGATTTTTTATTTCAATTGGAATTGTATATGTCGTATTTTTGGGAATATATTTATTGTGCCTATGGGGTGTTTATGAATTTACAAATCCGAAAGGAACATTTGCATTATTAGCAGAATCAACGATTTCTGTATTTTTAACGAGTACATTGTATTTATTTAGTTTTATCGTGACGCCATTTTATATTATGGCGATTACGCGATTATACTTACAAAAGGTACCGGTTGAAGATGTTTTATTAGAAGAAGGATTAGATTATTCGAAAACGAAAGCAGATAAATGTTTCTTCCAAAAACATCGTTGGAAATTTATTGGCGTATATATTGTGGGGATTATTACTGCTGGAATGGTTGTTGCCTTCATTGTAACGTTTATTTCAAATTCGTATAAAGAACCAATTATTATGGCGCACCGCGGGTATATATCAAAAGGCGTAGAAAATACGAAAGAAGCTGTGCAAGGTGCTATTGATGCAAAAGCAGACTACGCTGAAATAGATGTATTACAAACGAAAGACGGTGAACTAGCGGTTATACATGATTTGAAGCTGAAGCGTCTTGCCAATGCCAATGTGCATGTGTCAGATTTAACGATGGCTGAGTTAAGGCAGCTTACCCTTAGTCAAGATGGACTTTCAGGACAAATAAGTACACTTGATGAAATCATTAAGCTAGCAAATGGCAAAATCAAACTTAATATAGAAGTGAAGCTTCATGGGGGCGAAAAAGATTTTGTAAACAAAGTCTTAAAAACGATTAAAGATAATGAATTTGAGAAGCAATGTGTAATTCAAACGTTACACTATCCACTTATTAAAGAGTTTAAACGTGCAAATCCAGATATAAAAGTAGGGTATATATTGTATGCAAGTAGAGCTAACTTAAAGAATGTGAAGGCTGACTTTTACGTAGCAGAAGAATATATGTTAAATAAGAAATTAGTAAAAGAAGCAAGGAAGTTAAACAAACCAATTTACGTATGGACAGTAAATGATATGGAAAATTTAAAGGCATATTATAAGTTAAACGTAGATGGTATCATAACCGATTATCCTGAAGATGCACGTGAAACAATTAAGATGTTAAAAGAGCAAGAAGCGGAAGAAAGTGATCTGTTTGATAAAATTACTGAAACGACAGATGATTTATTTTCTAAGTTATTTATAAGTTACCCAGCTGCTAGCTAAATGCTAGCAGCTGTTTTTTTGTGAAAAGAATATATCTCTAAAGTATTGAGTAAAGTAATAACTGTATATGTATACGTTATCGCTTAGGTTTCTTACATTGTTAAATTATTGTCAAATAATAAATGATTGCTGTTTATTTTGAAATAGTATAATAAAAATAGAGTGAAAGATAATGGAATGACACAAAACCCCTAATAGAATCAATGTTTTATATATTTACACTATTCTAAATATAAAAACTTTAGGAAAATGGTATGTTAGCGTTTTCATAACTTTTAAGTTATGCTAGAATAAGGACATAAGTTATTAATTATTACAAAAAGAAAAAAGAATCTCTTTTTTCTGTTAATTATAAGGGGGCATTTCATTATGCGTATTGGGGTACCAGCAGAAATTAAAAACAACGAAAACCGTGTGGCAATGACACCAGCAGGTGTTGTACATTTAATTCGTAACAATCACGAAGTATTCATTCAAAAGGGTGCAGGTTTAGGATCTGGTTTCACAGACGCTCAGTATGTTGAAGCGGGAGCAAAAATTGTTGATACAGCTGAAGAAGCTTGGAACATGGAAATGGTTATGAAAGTTAAGGAACCAATTGAAAGCGAATACAAACACTTCAGTGAAGGCTTAATCTTGTTCACATACTTACACTTAGCTCCAGAGCCAGAATTAACAAAAGCTTTAATCGAGAAAAAAGTTGTTTCTATCGCATATGAAACAGTACAATTAGAAAACCGTTCATTACCATTACTTGCACCTATGAGTGAAGTAGCTGGTCGTATGGCTGCACAAATTGGTGCACAATTCCTTGAGAAAAACAAAGGCGGTAAAGGTATCTTACTTGCAGGTGTTCCAGGGGTTAAACGTGGTAAAGTAACAATCATCGGTGGTGGACAAGCTGGTACAAATGCTGCTAAAATTGCAGTTGGACTAGGTGCGGATGTAACAATCATCGACTTAAGCGCAGAACGTCTTCGTCAATTAGATGACATTTTCGGAAACCAAGTAAAAACTTTAATGTCTAATCCTTACAATATTGCAGAAGCTGTTAAAGAGTCTGATCTTGTAATCGGTGCAGTATTAATCCCAGGTGCAAAAGCTCCAAAACTTGTAACAGAAGAAATGATTAAATCAATGGAACCAGGTTCTGTTGTTGTAGATATCGCGATTGACCAAGGTGGTATTTTCGAAACAACTGACCGTATTACAACTCATGATAACCCAACTTACGAAAAACACGGCGTTGTTCATTATGCAGTTGCAAACATGCCAGGTGCGGTTCCACGTACATCAACTCTTGCATTAACAAACGTAACAGTACCATATGCAGTACAAATTGCTAACAAAGGCTACAAAGAAGCTTGCCTAGGTAACTCTGCATTACTAAAAGGTATTAACACATTAGATGGCTATGTAACATTCGAAGCAGTTGCAGAAGCTCACGGTGTAGAGTACAAAGGTGCTAAAGAATTATTAGAAGCAAAGACAGTATCTTGCTAATAGAAGCATTATACAAAACAAAATCGAACAATATATAAAACAACATGATAAGAGCTAAGAGTGAAGATCTCTTAGCTCTTCTTGGCAAAAGGGGGCATACATCGTGGCCAACCTATTTAAAAAGAAATCCGTTACGCAATTGTTAGGGGAAAGTAAAAGTAAAACTTTGACGAAAACGCTAGGGGCATTTGACCTAACAATGCTAGGGATTGGTGCGATAATTGGTACAGGAGTTCTAGTATTAACTGGATTAGTAGCAGCAAGAGATGCTGGTCCAGCAGTTATTTTTTCATTTATGATTGCAGCAATTGTTTGTGGATTTGCAGCATTATGTTATGCAGAAGTTGCATCTACACTTCCTGTTTCAGGTAGTGTGTACACATATTCGTATGCAACAATTGGTGAGTTTGTTGCTCATTTAATGGGATGGACATTGTTATCCGTATATGTCGTAACGACTGCCGCAGTAGCTGGCGGATGGACGGGTTATTTCAATAATTTAGTGAGTGGGCTGGGACTTGAAATTCCGAAAGCGTTGCTAACGATTCCAGCGCAAGGTGGTATGGTAAACTTACCAGCAGTTATTGTTACGTTAGTGATAACTTGGTTATTATCACGAGGTACGAAAGAAAGTAAGCGTGTGAATAACATAATGGTATTAATTAAAATTGGTATTGTTGTTTTATTCATTGCAGTTGGTGTATTCTACGTGAAACCAGAAAACTGGATACCATTTGCACCTTACGGTTTAAGTGGAGTGTTCGCAGGGGGAGCAGCAGTATTCTTTGCTTTCTTAGGATTTGATGCATTAGCAACTTCTGCTGAAGAAGTAAAAAATCCGCAACGTGATCTACCAATTGGTATTATTGCTTCGTTAGTTATTTGTACAATTATTTATGTTGTAGTTTGTCTCGTTATGACAGGTATGGTTTCTTATAAGGAATTAGATGTACCTGAAGCTATGGCGTATGTGTTAGAAGTTGTAGGACAAGATAAAGTGGCTGGTGTAATTGCAATTGGAGCTGTAATTGGTATTATGGCTGTAATTTTCGCTTACATTTATGCGACAACACGTGTATTCTTCGCAATGAGCCGTGATGGTTTATTACCAAAATCTTTTGCGAAAATTAACAAGAAGACTGAAGCGCCAACATTTTCAGTTTGGTTAACAGGAATTGGTAGTGCTTTAATTGCTGGATTTATCGATTTAAAAGAATTGTCGAATTTAGCGAATATTGGAGCGTTATTAACATTCGCCATGGTTGGTGTAACTGTTATCATTCTTCGTAAAACGCATCCGAAATTACAACGTGGATTTATGGTACCACTTGTACCGATCTTACCGATTATTTCAATTGCATGTTGTCTATTCTTAATGGTAAATTTACCGTTAACAACATGGATATACTTTGGTATTTGGTTAGCAATTGGAGTAGTTGTATACTTTGTTTATTCGAAAAAACATAGTCATTTAAAAGACGATAGCAGTTCGCAGGATAATTTAGATCAAGCTAATTAAAGGGATATAACACAGTAAGCCTTGTGCGTCTAGGGAGCGCGCAAGGCTTTTTCTTTTGTTGAAATAAAGGGAACATATATTACTTTGTTGAATTTTTATGTCGGAATATGAAAAAAAGGGGTGTGCGACTTGTGCATCCTTTTTTGTATGAGAATATAGAGGATGCGGAAAATATGTATATGCCTTATTAAAATGTTCATAAAAAAATTCAGATTTCATTGACACATATGAGCAGGTGCTCATATAATAAGAGTATAAAATATATGAATGATTGTTCATATGTTCAATTAAAGAGGTGAGCTATAATGGCTGGAAATAAAGTAGAAACACCACAAGAGACATGTTCTCAAACGATAATTCATGAAGAAGTTGTTGAGCAAGTAAAACAAACAATTCCAACTGATGAAAGTTTAAGTAAAGTAGCAGAACTATTTAAAGTATTAGGTGACCGTACACGTACGAGAATATTACATGCGCTATTTGAAGCTGAGATGTGCGTTTGTGATTTAGCTTATTTATTAGGAATGACACAATCATCTATTTCGCATCAGCTTCGTGTGTTAAAGCAAGCGAAACTTGTAAAGAATCGTAAAGAAGGAAAGGTTGTTTATTATTCGTTAGCTGATCAGCACGTAATTCATATCTTCGAGCAAGCGTTTGAGCACGTAAACGAAGAAGAATAAAAAGAACGCGAGGAGGGAGAACGATGGCTGAAGCATTAGTGAAAAAGAAATTGATGTTAGAAGGTTTAGATTGTGCGAACTGTGCAATGAAAATTGAAAAAGGTGTTGGGAATATAGAAGGAGTAAATTCTTGCTCTGTAAACTTCGCAACAAAGACAATGATCTTAGAAACAGCACAAAATAAAGAAAACGAAGTTGTTACGGAAGCAAAACAACTCGTTACAAAATTAGAACCGCATATTAAAGTGCAAGAAGAACAAAAAAATAAAATTGCTAAAGAAGTATTTATATTAGAAGGTTTAGATTGCGCGAACTGTGCAATGAAAATTGAAAATAAAGTTAAGGAAATGCCAGCTGTCTCAGAAGCAACTGTTGATTTCGTATCGAAGAAACTACGAGTAGAAGTTGCGAATAAAAGAGAACTAGAAGCGACTGTAGCAAATATAACAAATGTCGTTCAAAAGTTAGAGCCAGATGTGAAAGTTGTTCGTGAAGAGAAGAACGGTCATGACCACGGACATAGTCACGATCATGGTGAAGCAAATGTGAAAAAGATGGTAGGGAGATTAGTGGTTGGCGGAATTTTGACGGCAATTGCTGCATTAGCGGGCTTACCACAAATGGTAACAATTCCGTTATTCGTCCTTGCTTATTTATTAATAGGTGGAGATATCGTTTGGAGAGCGGTAAAAAACATAACTCGTGGCCAAGTATTTGATGAAAACTTCTTAATGGCAATTGCAACTGTAGGAGCTTTTGCAATTCAGCAATATTCAGAAGCTGTAGCAGTAATGCTATTTTATCAAGTAGGAGAACTATTCCAAAGCATTGCGGTAAACCGCTCTCGAAAATCAATTACTTCATTAATGGATATTCGTCCTGATTATGCGAATGTAAAGGTTGGAAATGAAACGAAACAAGTATCACCAGAAGATGTACAAATTGGCGATTATATTATCGTTAAGCCAGGTGAGAAAGTACCATTAGACGGAAAAGTAATTGAAGGAACATCAATGGTAGATACTTCAGCATTAACTGGTGAATCTGTACCACGTGAAGTTGAAGTTGGAAATGATGTATTAAGTGGCTTTGTGAACCAAAACGGTGTATTAACAATTGAAGTTACAAAAGAGTTTGGTGAATCAACTGTATCGAAAATTTTAGATTTAGTTCAAAATGCAAGCAGTAAAAAAGCACCAACAGAAAACTTTATTACGAAGTTTGCGCGTTACTACACTCCAGTTGTAGTTATTACAGCGGCGATCATGGCGTTTATTCCACCGCTTATTTTAGAAGGGGCTACATTCTCTGAGTGGATTTATAGAGCTTTAGTGTTCTTAGTAATCTCTTGTCCATGTGCGTTAGTTGTATCCATTCCTCTTGGATTCTTTGGAGGTATCGGTGGTGCATCTAAAAGTGGTGTGTTAGTAAAAGGTAGTAACTATTTAGAAGCTTTAAATGATGTAAAATATATTGTTTTTGACAAAACAGGAACATTAACAAAAGGTGTTTTCAAAGTTACAAAAATGGAACCGAGCGAAGGTACTACAAGCGAAGAGTTATTAGAGTATGCGGCATTTGCTGAAGTGTATTCTAACCATCCAATTGCCCAATCTATTCGAAAGGCATATGGAAAATCAATTGATGAAAAAATAATCGATGATTATAACGAAATTTCTGGTCACGGTACAGTCGTAAAAGTACAAGGAAAAGAAATTTTTGCAGGTAATGCAAAATTAATGAGAAAAGAAAATATTGAATTTAAACAACCAGAAACAGTAGGTACATTAGTTCACGTTGCTATAGATGGAAAATATGCAGGTTATATTGTTATTTCTGATGAGGTAAAAGAGGATTCGAAACAAGCGATTCAAAAGTTAAAAGAACTAGGTATTAAAAAGACAGTAATGTTAACTGGTGATGCAAAAACAGTTGGTGAAGCTGTCGGTAAAGAATTAGGCTTAGATGAAGTTCATGCGGAATTACTACCGCAACAAAAAGTAGAAGAGATTGAAAAAATTGATGCAGCGAAGCATGGAAAAGAAAAAATTGCCTTCGTTGGTGACGGTATTAACGATACACCAGTATTAGCCCGTGCAGACGTTGGTATTGCGATGGGTGGTTTAGGATCAGATGCAGCAATTGAAGCGGCAGACATCGTTATTATGACTGATGAGCCTTCAAAAATTGCGACAGCTGTAAAAATTGCAAAACGCACAAGAAGTATAGTGTGGCAAAATATCATCTTTGCTTTAGGTGTAAAAGGGATCGTTCTATTACTTGGTGCCTTTGGTATTGCAACAATGTGGGAAGCTGTTTTCTCAGATGTTGGTGTGACACTACTTGCAGTGTTAAATGCAATGCGTGTATTACGAGTGAAAGATTTATAAAAAAGAGGACGCAACCTGCGTCCTCTTTTTTATTGGTTATTTTGTTGAAATTGATTTAATAAAATAATATCAAATATTATTTTACTTTTGAATAATATGATATTAAAATTTACAAATAAAAAACATTCGTCGTATTATTTTAATATATTTTTTACAAATATCCATATAGTATTGAAAAAACAGAGAAGGAGAAACTTCTCTGTTTACTTTTGTATGTTTTTTTCAACTTGTTCTCGAACAGTTTGAATGTAATTCATTTTATGATCCCAACATTCTTGGCTTAAATCGACAGGATACTCTTCGGGATTTAAAGTTCGCATGTATTCTTCCCAAAATAGAGCGAGACTCTGTTCATTATATTGTTGAATATCTAATATACTTGGTAGTTCATATGTTCTTTCACCGTTAACGAAAATGTCTTTATGGAGTTCACGGGCTTCAAAGTTTGTTACGAATTTACTTATATATGTGTGAACTGGATGGAACATTTTTAAGCGCTCTTCTTTTCCAGGTTCTTCAGAATCTAACGCAATATAATCGCCTTCTGCATGATCGTTAACCCGATTGATAATACGATAAATTCGTTTCAGTCCTGGAGTGGTAATTTTTTCAGGATTAGATGAAATTTTAATCGTATCATTTAATTTTCCGGCAGTATCTTCAATCGCAACTAGTTTGTAAACAGCCCCTAATGCAGGTTGCTCAAAGGACGTAATTAATTTTGTCCCAACACCCCATACGTCAATTTTTGCCCCTTGAGATTTAAGGTGCATAATTGTGTATTCATCTAAATCGCTAGAAGCGATAATTTTTGTATTTGTAAACCCTGATTCATCTAGTAGTTTTCGTGCCTTTTTCGATAAATAAGCCATATCACCACTATCAAGACGTATACCATAGAAATCAATACGATCCCCAAATTCTTTTGCAACACGAATTGCATTTGGAACACCAGATTTCAATGTGTCATATGTATCAACGAGAAAGACGCACTTCTTATGAGTTTCAGCGTATTTCTTAAACGCGACGTATTCATCGCGATATGCTTGAACGAAAGAGTGAGCGTGTGTGCCAGCTACAGGGATCCCGAAGCGTTTCCCAGCACGAACGTTGCTTGTAGAGGAGAAACCACCAATAAAGGCAGCGCGTGTCCCCCAAAGGGCGGCATCGAACTCATGGGCACGTCTTGTGCCGAACTCTAAAAGCTCATCATTACTTGCAGCATGTTTCATACGAGCAGCTTTTGTTGCAATTAATGTTTGGTAATTCACAATATTTAAGAGGGCGGTTTCAATAATTTGTGCTTCACCAAGTGGTGCATCAACGCGTAATAAAGGCTCGTTATTAAATACAACTTCACCTTCTTGCATACTACGAATCGTCCCAGTGAATTTCATATTTTGTAAATAATGAAGGAATTCTTCTTCAAATTGTAATTCTGCTAAATAAGCGATATCGCTTTCAGTAAAGCTGAAATTTTCTATGTACTCTACAATTTTCTCAAGGCCAGCAAAAACAGCATAACCGTTCTCGAATGGAAGCTTTCGAAAGTATAAATCAAACACGGAACGGCGATTATGAATACCATCTTTCCAATATGTATAAGCCATGTTGATTTGATATAGGTCTGTATGTAAGGCATAACTATCGTCTTTATAATGAGTCATCGCGAGAACACCTCCATAATTTGGTTATAGTATACCAATTTTTCACCATTCGTAGCAAAGAAGAGATATTGAAGTGAAGTCAAGAGAGAAAAAAATGAAATTATGCATATTTTTTAGAAAATTTATATTTATCAATTTATATTTCTCCAGATTTTATGTATTATTAGAGTAATGGGGTAATGAGAATGGAGGAGGACAATGCAACAAACATTAGAAAAAATAGGCAAACAAGTCTTTTACAAACGGCTTCAGCAAAAAATGACACAAGAAGAATTATGTCAGGGCATTTGTTCTGTCTCATACTTAAGTAAAATCGAAAATGGAAAGATCGAAGCATCAGAAGAAATTCTACAATTGCTCTGCACAAGGTTAGAAATTGCCGTGACGGATTTGAGGGATGTAGAAGAAGATGTGAAGGGGAAGTTGGATGAATGGCTGAATGCACTAGTTCATTTGGACAAGCCACAAGTAGAACGTATATATGAAGAGTTACAAGGTGAAATGAAGCATGTGTTGGATTTTGAAATTATAAATTATTATAAACTGCTGTATACACGTTATTTAATTATGAAAAGGGATTTTCCTGCTGTCGAAAAAGAGTTAGAGAGCTTAAAGAAGATGTACAAAAAGTATTCACCATTCCAAAAATTATTATATACGTATAGCAAAGGGTTATATTATTTTTTACAACATAGATATAAGAAGGCATTGGAGTATTTGACTCGAACAGAAGTAATGGCAAAGGAACAAGGTTATCATGAGAATGGAATATATTTCAATTTGGCTCTTGTTTATAATGAATTAGAAGTTGAACATATGACTTTACATTTTGCTAATGTAGCAATGGAAGGATTTAAGAATGAATATAAATTCCGTTATGTGATAAATTGCCAGTTACTTATTGCGTTGAGTTATATACAAAAAAAGCAATATAATGAAGCACTATCTATTTATAATAATATTTTGAGGGAAGCAAATTCTTTTGCTGATAAAGAAAGTATAACAGCTATTGCTTTAAATAATTTAGGCTTCTTGTACTATAACTTAAAAGATTATTCAAAAGCAAAAGATTATTATTTACAATGCCTAAAGTACAAAAAGGAAGAGGATTTAAATTATATTGATGCAGTGTATGAGATCGCTTTGCAGTGTATTGAATTAAAAGAATTTGAAGAAGCGAAAGATTGGATTAATAAAGGAATAGATGTTGCCAAGAGGGATGAAAAGTATAAAAGTATGCTATATATACTTTCAATGCTTAAGAATAAATACTTTGAAACGAAAGATGTTTATAAAAGATTTTTAGAAGTTGAGGCAATCCCATTTTTTAGAGGCGAAGAAAATAAAAAGGAATTAAAAATGGTGTATTTAGAACTAGCAGGATATCACGAGGAATTACTAGAATTTAAGGAAAGTAATAACTACTATAAATTAGCAATTAATTTATTAGAAGAAAAGGGAGGAAAATAATATGAAAAAAATAATTATTGGTGCTTTGGCTTTGGTAGCTGTATTAGTGGTATTGGAACCGCAATATGCTTGGACATCGGATATTTATGGTCAAGGAGAAAAAGTAGTAGAATTAATAAATTCTTAACAGAAACCCCTTTCCAATCGGAAGGGGGTTTTTCAATATTTGTTCCTCAAAATTCTACAAAACTTGAGAAATAAATTAATTGAATTTTTAGTATATTAATAGTGAAAACATAATGCTAATATGAAACTACTCTTTTTCAAAAAAATTTTATTAGGGGGAAGGTTCATGAAAAAGAAAAGTTTAGCGTTAGTGTTAGCGACAGGAATGGCAGTTACAACGTTTGGAGGGACAGGCTCTGCATTTGCGGATTCTAAAAATGTACTCTCTACGAAGAAGTACAATGAGACAGTACAGTCACCTGAGTTTATTTCTGGTGATTTAACTGGAGCGACTGGTAAGAAAGCAGAATCTGTTGTGTTTGATTACTTAAACGCAGCAAAAGGTGATTACAAGCTAGGGGAAAAGAGTGCGCAAGATTCTTTCAAAGTGAAACAAGTGAAGAAAGATGCTGTAACTGATTCAACAGTAGTACGTATGCAACAAGTTTACGAAGGAGTACCTGTATGGGGTTCTACTCAAGTAGCTCACGTAAGTAAAGACGGTTCTTTAAAAGTATTGTCTGGAACAGTTGCACCTGATTTAGACAAGAAGGAAAAGTTGAAAAATAAAAATAAGATTGAAGGCGCAAAAGCGATTGAAATCGCGCAGCAAGACTTAGGGGTAACACCGAAATATGAGGTAGAACCAAAAGCGGACTTATATGTATATCAAAATGGTGAAGAAACAACATATGCATACGTTGTAAATCTAAACTTCTTAGATCCTAGTCCAGGAAACTACTACTATTTCATTGAAGCAGACAGCGGTAAAGTATTAAATAAATATAATAAATTGGATCATGTAGCAAATGAAGATAAGTCACCAGTTAAGCAAGAGGCTCCTAAACAGGATGCGAAAGCAGTAGTAAAACCTGTAACAGGAACAAATAAAGTAGGAACTGGTAAAGGTGTATTAGGAGATACGAAATCACTTAATACAACATTATCTGGTTCATCTTACTACTTACAAGATAATACGCGCGGAGCAACGATTTTCACATACGATGCGAAAAACCGCTCAACATTACCAGGAACATTATGGGCAGATGCAGATAATGTTTTCAATGCAGCGTATGATGCAGCGGCAGTAGATGCTCATTACTATGCAGGTAGAACATATGATTATTATAAAGCTACATTTAACAGAAACTCTATTAATGATGCAGGAGCACCATTAAAATCAACAGTTCATTACGGAAGTAAGTATAATAATGCATTCTGGAACGGTTCACAAATGGTATACGGGGATGGTGATGGTGTAACATTCACTTCATTATCTGGTGGAATTGACGTAATTGGTCACGAATTAACGCATGCTGTTACGGAAAATAGCTCGGACTTAATTTATCAAAATGAATCAGGGGCGTTAAATGAAGCGATTTCTGATATCTTTGGTACTTTAGTAGAATTCTATGATAACCGTAACCCAGATTGGGAAATTGGTGAAGATATTTACACGCCTGGTAAAGCAGGAGACGCGCTTCGCTCTATGAGTGATCCAGCGAAATATGGTGACCCAGACCACTATTCTAAGCGTTACACAGGTTCAAGTGATAACGGTGGCGTTCATACAAACAGTGGTATTATTAACAAACAAGCTTATTTATTAGCAAATGGTGGTACGCATTCTGGTGTAACTGTAACTGGTATTGGTAAAGATAAATTAGGTGCGATTTACTACCGTGCAAATACACAGTATTTCACGCAATCTACTACATTTAGTCAAGCTCGTGCTGGTGCAGTACAAGCTGCTGCGGATTTATATGGTGCTAGCTCTGCAGAAGTAAATGCAGTGAAGCAATCATTTAGTGCTGTTGGTGTAAATTAAGGATTTAAGGGACAGATATTAATAAAATACTTCAAAAATAAAGAAGGAGCATAGGCTCCTTCTTTATTTTTTTCTCCATTTTTTCCACAAATAAAACAATCCAATAGCGCCTGCGATTGTTACAATCCACTTCGCTTCATTTGTTCCGTTCATAACATGATATGCCGAATATACTTCAATCAATAAGGCCGGTATTTTACCTATTGTACTGGCAATACTGAAGGAGAGTAATGACATTTTCCCTAGAGCTGCAAATAAAGTCACGATACTTGATGGGATGAAAGGTATCAATCGAAACGATAGAACGAGTAGAAAGGCCTCTATACCTTCTACATAAAGAAGACGCTCTACCTTTGGGTACTTATTTACTTTATCGTGAGTGAACTTTTGAAGGCCTATGCGATAAATATAAAACGAGATAATAGCCCCTAAGGCCTCACCTGCGATCGAAATGATTGTGCCATTTGTTACACCGAAGAGCTGTATATTAATGGCGGTTAAAAAGATGCTAGGAATAACACCTAAAAGACTAATGATGATGTTAATTAAGATACTAAGTGGAATTGCGATTGAATAGTATTCTGTTAAGAAATTTTGAATCGTTTCAGCCATTGTTTAAAATCCTTTATCTTTTTTTGCATTACACCATATTTCGTTTGTATAGGCAAGGGTAAATTTACATAATGTAGAAAAACGTTGATAAGAAGGGGTCTTTATACCTTATATGGGTATTAGGTATATAAAAATGGGGGTATTTTAAAATATTTTAAAAAACACTATAAAAACCTTTTTATAAAAGAGTTTTATAGTTATGTCATCAGTGTTTTCATCTGGGAAATAATCATAAAATATAGGGGGTATATATTATAAAAAGTCGAAAAATAGAGGGTTGATGAAATTGCGCGGGTAAATATGGAAAAATAGATGAAAAAAATGAAAACTGATAGATTTTTTCGTTGTGAAATTGACTTTTAGTGAAGTTGCGATAATAATCATGAAAGAGGTGATATGATGAAACGAATAAGTAGTCTTTTCTTGAGTGGTTTATTGGCACTAATGCTGATCTTAAGTGGATGTGCAGGAAAAGAACAAAAAACAGAGAAACAAACAGGGAATCAATCGACATCAGTAGAAAAAATTAATGATAATATTTTAGATGAAATGGAAGGGCCACCTAAAAATGGTCATACGATTGAAAGACATGTAGGCAAATCAGAAGAAGATTTGAAGAATCGCTTGAAGACAGATAAAGTATCAGCAGCAAGTACATACTATGACAAGGAAACAGCAACGAAAGCTGTAAAAGATAGTTTGAAGCAGCATGATAAGGAAATTCAAGACTGGTTAAAAAATTCTAAAGAGGCTCGTCTCGTATTAAATACAACACATTCATTCCCGGTTGGAAAAACGGTAATAAAGAAAAATATGAGTGTAAAAGACAAGTTGGTAAAAACTGTTACTGTTTTAGCAAGAGATAAGTCAGGAGAATTAGGGTTTAAGATTATTACTTCTTATCCATCTGATAAATAAGAAGGGGGAGTACATTATGTATACGACATTACAATACTTTCTTAAATCGTACTGTACGTTAAGTATTCATGAGGATGAAATAGTAAGCGTGATGGAAGAGTTTATTGAACAAGAAGACGAAGAAATTGTTTTGAAATTACGTGATGAATTAATAAATATGAAGAAAAAGAACGCGTGGGAAGAGGCGTGTGTATTAGCTGCGAAGCAAGGCAATCGTATGTGGTCTTTAGAAGAAACGAAAGACCATCTTGAAACTTTTTTACTATTACTGCAAAAGAAAAAGGCGTGATATAATCACGCCTTTTTCTTTATGCTATTCGGTGGATATTAGCTATTCTTTTGGAGCGCTTTTATATACGCTTTTTGAAATTTGTCCATTTGATATTACTTCCCCGTTTTGTGTTACTTTTTTATACGTAACCGCTGTGATTTTATCACTAGTCCTACTAATTACTTGAGAAGAAACTTCAACATTTTTACCAGTATTTGTACCGAAAATGCGTGTAGTAATACTACCTCCATTTGAAAATGCTTGAATATAAATATGATTGCCCGTATTATTTTTAAATTTTAAATCTGGACCATAATCTGCTACTGCTGCATCTTGCCCAAGTGGTAAATAATTTACCGGCATAGAATGATTGCTTCGAGAAACAATGCCTAAATCTGCCCTTAAAGCTGCGCTGTATAATGTACTACTGACTTGGCAAACTCCTCCGCCTGCACTTTGTATTACTTTACCTTGTGAATATACTGCTGCAGATTTGTAACCATGTGCAGCATCAGTTACGCCAACGCGGCCGTTAAAACTAAACGTTTCATCAGGTGCGACAATAACCCCACTTAAAGTATTGGCTGACTTATTTACGTTAAATGATTGATTTCCGTTACGGCCGGCCATTGGAGTAGAATATTCAGCGATGACTTCTTTAATCCCCATTTTCTGTATGTCTTCTGTAGAGCGTTCTGGTTTTATGAATGTGACTGGCAATGTGACATCTGATTTACCGGTAGTAATAGCTTCGTTTGTTAAACCGTTTAGTTTCCCTTTATCAATTTTTTCTCCGTTTTGGCTTTGACTAACATTTACTGTTGAGCCTTCAATACTGAATTCTGCATTAATAGGATTTTTTAATGTTTCATTATATTTATCTTTTATAAAGGTTTCATAAGCTGTTGCATTTAATTGTGGTGTTAATTTATAGTCACGTTTTAATTCACCGTTTTCAGCTTGCTTACGCATTTTGTAACGATTCATTACGTTTCCTTCTTGTTCTTTAAAGATTTTGTCAATAATATCTTTCTCTTTATAATTTATCCCTAAATCTTTCCATGTGTAAGTTTGTTTATCGTTTTGGAATATGTAGGTAAGGGATTTTTGATCTAATTCAGTTACCTTTTGATTAATAATTGCTTGAATATCTTTCTTATTTTTTCCATCGAGAGAAATACCTTCAAATGTAGTATTCGGTAATGCAGTAGTATCTAATTGATTATTTAATTTGGAGACATATTGATATCCCCCAACACCGCCTACACAAAGTAATATGCCCCCAGCAATTGCAGAACCGATCAGTATTTTACTTAGCTTCATTTATTTCCCCCCAGAAATTTATGTATAAATATATGTATTACATTTTTTGTATAAAAATGATGAAAATAACATTATGTACGTACTAGTATACTATTATTTTCACTGTGTGTGTAATGTTTTCATAAAAAATGTTACACCGCTGTAATAATTGTCACTTCTTGTCACAATGTGTATGAAAAATATGTTGAAAAATATAATAAAAAGGCTGTCTAGAGAAATCTAGCAGCCTTTTTATTATAATTTTTTATGCTCATTTTTATTCGTAACACCGAGATGTTCTTGTAGTTTTGTCGAAATATTATTGACGCTTTTTTCATTTGGAACGTAATAATAAATACCGCCTATATATTTATCTGTACCTTCTACTTGCATTTTTTCCATCTTTAAATTTGAATCCATTGAATTTTTTGTAATTGTCATCATATCATCAAAAGTTAAATTGGTTTTTAAGTCTTTATCGACAGCGTCTAGTAGGCCTCCGATTTTATTAATGGAATTAAGAGATAGTGCCTTTTCAGCAATGGCCTCTAATACAAGCTGTTGGCGTTGACCACGCATATAATCACTATCGATATGACGAGTTCTAGCCAGTGCCAGTGCCTCTTCTCCATTTAAATGTTGACGTCCTTTTTTTAGATGAATTGCATCTGCTTCATCTTTACTATTTTGCTCTGTGAACTCAACTGGAACGTCTACAGTAATACCACCAAGGGAATCAACAATTTTAATAAATGATTTAAAGTTGAATTTTACATAGTAGTCAACTGGAACATCTAAAAAGTTCTCTACCGTATCAATTGTGCTGTCTACACCACCGAATACGTGCGCATGTGTGATTTTATCGTATTTATCACGTGATTTAATGTAGACGCGTGAGTCACGTGGAATGCTTACAAGTTTAACGGATTTATCGTTTTTATTAATTGTTGCAAGTAATAACGCATCTGTTCGAGTTGCTTTTCCATAACCTTTTTCCCTAATATCACTTTCATCAACACCCATAATTAGTACAGAAATGTTGTCGGTCATAGGTTTAACAGCTTTTTCACGTTTACTGGACTTATCTCCTCGACCTAGTTCAGCATAAGCATTATTTAAGACGGACTTTGCTTTACTGTATATATGGAAGGAGTAGCCTCCTGCTCCAAGTGCTACAATTAGTAATGGAATAAGAAGGAACCAAAGTAGGCGTTTTTTCTTTGAGCGTCCTTTTCTGGCTCGCGTATTGTTGTTCGGGTCGGATTTCATCATTTTTTCTCCTTTAAAACTATCGAAGTATATACATTTAGAAGTGTATTCAAACACATAAAAAATATTTTACGCTAAATAAAAGCGATTGTACATGTATAAAAAATAGATGTCTTGATTATTTATCCCGCATTAACGGGCAGTAAAACTCCCACCTCAAAGTCCAGCGAACGCAAGGAAGTTAGGTGGGAGTTAACTGCCCGTAAAAGCCCGATTGGTGAAGGCTAATACTCAGAGGGGGATAGCCCCTCTGAGTAAAGTTTCACTTTATAAGACATCTATTCGTTATTGTATACAAAAGATAGGGATAAGAAAATGATAAAATTTTACCTAATTACAACATAATGCTTACGATAATTGCGGATAAAATGCTAACGAGAGTAGCTCCATATAGTAATTTAAGGCCAAACCTCGCAACAACGTTTCCTTGTTCTTCGTTTAGTCCTTTTACCGCACCTGAAATAATACCAATGGAAGAAAAATTGGCAAAAGACACAAGGAAAACAGAAATAATCCCAACTGTACGGGGAGAAAGGCTATTAGAAATTTTACTAAGGTCTATCATTGCGACAAATTCATTCGTTACAAGCTTCGTTGCCATAATGCTGCCAGCTGCGACAATTTCAGAACTTGGTACACCGATAAGGAATGCGATAGGTGCAAATACATAGCCGATTAATTGTTGGAACGTAATACCGAATATAATGAGGAACAGGTCATTAATACAACTAATTAATGCGACAAATCCGATGAGCATAGCGCCGACAACAATGGCTACACGAAAACCATCAAGAATGTATTCTCCAAGCATTTCAAAAAAGCTTTGTTTTTCACCTTTGATTTCTAAAATATCTTCGTCATCTTTAACGTCGTAAGGGTTAATGATGAGTACGATAATAAAACCGCTAAATAAATTGAGAACGAGTGCAGTTACTACATATTTAGGTTCAATCATTGTCATATAGGCACCTACGATAGACATAGATACGGTTGACATAGCAGAGGCACAAAGTGTATAAAGACGGTGTTTTGGAATTTGAGCTAATTGCTTTTTCACTGTAATAAAAACTTCTGATTGACCGACAATGGCAGAGGCAATAGCATTGTAAGATTCTAATTTCCCAAGACCATTTATTTTACTAAGAAAGTACCCGATCCAATGAATAAAAAATGGTAGTATTTTGAAATGTTGTAATATACCAATTAAAACAGAAATAAAGACGATTGGTAATAATACAGTAAGGAAAAATGGCATTTCACCTTTATTTGCAATACCACCAAATACGAAATTTATTCCATCAGCAGCATACTCGAGTAGCTTTGTAAACAGACTGGAAATGACACGAATAAGTATGAGACCGATTTCTGTATTTAATAATAGGTAGGTTAAAATTAACTGTATAATAAGCATGATGAAAATTGGTTTAAACTTAATATGTTTCTTATTGTTGCTAGCAATATAAGCGAGTAAGAAAACAACAATTAGTCCGACGAAAAAAGTAATGAATTTCATGATAAGCCCCCTAAAAGAGATATTCTGCTATATATGTTTTTCATTTCAAGGGAGAATATGCATCTTTGGTAAAGAAAGGAATAGAGAGAGTATGAATATATGTAGAGTGCATCACGTTGCAATTATTTGTTCGAATTATGAGAGGTCAAAGAATTTTTATACTAGAATATTAGGGTTTGAAGAGATAAATGAAGTATATAGAAAGGAACGAGATTCTTATAAATTAGATTTATGTGTAGGAGAAGAGTATCAAATCGAATTATTTTCATTTCCAAATCCGCCTGAGCGCAAAAGTTTTCCAGAAGCAGCCGGTCTTAGACATTTAGCATTTGCTGTTACAAATATAGAAGAAGCTGTGAAGCATTTAAACCAATGTGGTGTTAAGACAGAACCAATCCGTATTGATGAAATAACGGGGAAGAAATTCGTCTTTTTCCAAGACCCTGATGGTTTACCTTTAGAATTGTATGAGGTTTGAAAATTGGTGGATTTTATATAGAGTTGCTTTCCAATAATTGAAGAAACTAAAGTGAAACTTCTTTTTAAAAGGAGGTGTAACTTTAGCTAAGAGAGCTAAAGAGCATATGTGGATATTTTAAAATTATTGATGGTAGTCATTCTTATTGGGTTAACAGCATTTTTTGTGGCTGTTGAATTTGCAATTATTAAGGTACGTAGCAGTCGTATTGATCAACTCGTTAGTGAAAAAAGACGAGGTGCACTGGCAGCTAAAAAGGTAACTTCAAATTTAGACGAGTATTTATCGGCCTGTCAGCTAGGTATTACAATTACTGCTTTAGGGCTCGGGTGGTTAGGGGAACCAACTATTAAACATTTACTCGAGCCGTTGTTTTTAAAATTACAATTCTCACCTGCAATTTCCAGTACAGTTTCATTTATTATTGCCTTTGCAGTAATTACATTTTTACATGTTGTCATTGGGGAACTTGCTCCAAAGACATTTGCTATACAAAAAGCAGAACAAGTTAGCTTATTGTTATCGAAACCACTTATTTATTTTTACCGAGTTATGTACCCGTTTATTTGGGCTTTAAATGGTTCAGCGAGGGTTGTAACTGGTTTATTCGGATTACATCCAGCTTCTGAACATGAAGTAGCTCATTCAGAAGAAGAATTAAGGTTAATCTTATCTGAGAGCTATGAGAGCGGAGAGATTAACCAAAGGGAATTTAAATATGTAAATAATATTTTTGAATTTGATAATAGAGTAGCAAAAGAAATTATGGTACCTCGTACGGAAGTTGTAGGCTTATATGAGGACGAACCATTTGAAACACATATTAAAGTCATCGCACAAGAAAAGTACACGAGATATCCTGTATTTGGTGAAGATAAAGATGAAATTATTGGGATGGTAAATGTAAAAGATTTATTTATTCGTTATATGGATGGTAATCGGGACGAGGAGTGCTCAATTATGCCATATACAAGGCCAGTTATTGAAGTGCTAGAAAATATTCCAATTCATGATTTACTGTTACAAATGCAAAGAAAACACATTCCATTAGCTGTATTATATGATGAATATGGTGGTACAGCAGGGATTGTTACACTAGAAGATATTTTAGAAGAAATTGTTGGAGAAATTCGAGATGAATACGATGAAGATGAGAATCCACCTATAGAGCATGTAAGTGAAGGATATAAAATCGTAGAGGGAAAAGTGCTTATTAGTGAAGTAAATGATTTGCTTGGCATACATTTAATTGCTGATGATGTAGATACAATTGGTGGCTGGATTATGGTACAAAAACAAATCGTTGCTGAAGGAGATGTTATTGAGAAACACGGTTTTTATTTTAAAGTCCTTGAAAAGGATATGCATCAAATTAAACGAGTGGAAATAAGGAAAGTAGAAGAATGATTTTCTATAAACTTTAATAAAAAGGATATACAGAAAAATAAATGTTTGCGCTTTCAAAAAAGGTGCTATATAGTGAAGGTGGATACTGAAAAATTCTTCTGAATGATACTCGTGTTTTTAGAGGGCGGATTTTTTGGATAAGGATTTAGAATGAAAAAGTATAGGTGATAAAAATGATAGCAACGAAGGATATACGTATAGAAAAAGATTTTTTAGGTGAAAAAGAAGTACCAAGTGCAGCTTATTATGGTGTACAAACATTACGTGCCGTAGAAAACTTCCCAATTACAGGATACCGCATTCATCCATCACTCATTACAGCAATGGCAATTGTGAAAAAAGCAGCGGCACTTGCGAATATAGATACTGGTTACTTAGCTAAAGACATTGGACATGAAATTGCAGAAGCAGCGCAAGAAATTGTTGATGGAAAGTTTCATGATCAATTTATCGTGGATCCTATTCAAGGCGGAGCCGGAACTTCTATTAATATGAATACAAATGAAGTAATTGCGAATAGAGCGTTAGAGCGTATGGGATATGAAAAAGGGGAATATGCGAAAATTAGCCCAAACACTCATGTGAACATGGCCCAATCAACGAACGATGCGTTTCCAACAGGGATTCATATTGCAACTCTTATGATGTTAGAAGAGCTTCTTATTACAATGGAAGAACTTCATTCTGCTTTTCGTAAAAAAGCAAAAGAGTTTGATCACGTTATTAAAATGGGACGCACACATTTACAAGATGCAGTTCCAATTCGCCTTGGACAAGAATTTGAAGCGTATAGCCGAGTGCTTGAGCGTGATATAAAAAGAATTAAACAGTCTCGTCAACATTTATATGAAGTGAATATGGGGGCGACAGCTGTTGGTACAGGATTAAATGCAAATCCTACGTATATTGAACAAGTGGTAAAACATTTAAGAACGTTTAGTGGATTCCCACTTGTTGGTGCAGAGCATTTAGTTGATGCAACGCAAAATACAGATGCATACACAGAAGTATCTGCAGCGCTTAAAGTATGTATGATGAACATGTCTAAAATTGCAAACGATCTTCGTATTATGGCGTCTGGTCCACGTGTTGGGTTAGCTGAAATTCAATTGCCAGCACGTCAGCCAGGTTCATCCATTATGCCAGGAAAAGTAAATCCAGTTATGGCAGAAGTAATTAACCAAGTCGCATTCCAAGTAATCGGAAACGATCATACAATTTGCTTAGCATCAGAAGCAGGACAATTAGAGTTAAACGTAATGGAGCCTGTGCTTGTATTTAATTTAATTCAATCTATAAGCATTATGAATAATGGATTCCGTGTATTCCGTGAATATTGTATTGAAGGAATTACAGCAAATGAAGAATTGCTGAAGCAATATGTTGAGAAAAGTGTTGGAATTATTACAGCAGTTAATCCTCATATTGGTTATGAAGCAGCATCTCGTATTGCACGTGAAGCAATTGAAACAGGAAAATCTGTTAGGGAGTTATGTTTAGAACATGGTGTACTGACAGAAGAGGAATTGGATATTATTTTAGATCCATTCGAAATGACTCATCCTGAAATTGCTGGAGCTTCTTTATTAAAAAATAAAAAAATATAATGTGAAAAACACCGATCCATTTGGATCGGTGTTTTATTTTTAAAAGATATTAAACACAGCGTTTAATTGAAGTAAGCTAATAACAGCTAAGAAGATTAAACTGTATTTCATTGCTGTTTTAAATAGAGCAGATTCTTTACCAACTAGTCCAACTGCGGCACAAGCAACTGCTACAGATTGTGGTGAAACCATTTTTGCCATTGTACCACCTACCACGTTTAAGGCAACGAGTGTAGAAGGAACGATGTTTAATTGGTCTGCTGTTACTGCTTGCAGTGGTGCGAATAAAGAACCACTTGAAACTACTGAACCTGTAATGAATACGCCAATCCATCCTAAGATTGGAGAAAGAATTGGGAATGCATTACCAGTAGATGAGAATGCAAGTCCAAGTGTAGATGACATACCAGAGTAGTTCTCTACGTAAGCTAAAGCGATAACGCTACAAATTGTATATACTGGAGCTTTTAATTCTTTCATTGTTTCAATCATTAATTCTTTAACCATTTTACCTTTTACGCGGTAAACGATAAGTGAAACGATAATTGCTAGTACAATCGCAGTAGTTGTAGAAGAAAATACATCAAATTTGAAAACAGCTGCGAAAGGTGTATCAGCTTTTGTAATTGGTGTAGTTTTCATAACAGCATTATGAAGACCAGGGAACTGAATGTTAAATACTAAGTTTGCTAACGCACCATCTGGAGCAAATAAAGCTTTAATTGGTTTTAAATTAAAGATTGTTACAAATGCAGTTAAGAATACGAATGGAGACCAAGCATATAAAATTTGATTGAATGTATGTGATACTTTAGTTTCTTGTTTTTCTTCTTTAGTAGAAGATTTTGGTTGCCAAACACGTAAGAATAATGCAAGAGCAATCATACTTACAACGGCTGCGAAAATATTAGTAAGTTCTGCACCTAAGAAGTAAGTTACAGCGAATTGAGTAATAGCGAAAGAAACACCACTTACAAGAATACCTTGCCAAGTTTCTTTAATACCTTTAACTCCATCGACCATTGAAACAAGTAAGAAAGGTAAGATAATACTAATGAAAGGTAAAATAAGAACAGTTTGACGACCAATAGTTAATGCGTCAAGTTCAGTTAATTGTGCCGGTACTGTAACTGGAATACCCATAGCACCCATAGCACCACCAGCAATATTAGCTACTAAACAAATACCTGCTGCTTTTAATGGATTAAAGCCCATACCCACAAGTAGTGCAGCTGTAATAGCAACTGGAACCCCTAGACCAGCTGCGCCTTCTAAGAAAGCACCGAAAGAATAAGCAATTAATAATACTTGTAAACGTTGATCATTTGTAATGCTTGAAATACTATCGCGAATAATATTGAACTGCTCTGTTTTAACAGTTAATTTGTAAAGGAAAATTGCGGCAATAACGATAGTACAAATTGGATAAAATCCAGATAAAACACCGAATCCAGCAGATGCTACAGCTACTGTTGCTGGCATTTTATAAACAAATATTGCAAGAATAATAGCGACAATCACACTGTAAAGACCAGCGATATAACTTTTCATTTTCAGTCCCATTAAACAAATGATGAAGCAGAAAATTGGAAGTGCTGCGATTAGTGCAGATAACCAAATATTGTTTAATGGATCATAAATTTGTGTCCAAGTACTCATAATAATGACAACTCCTATCTATTATATGTGAAGAAATTCACATTATTTGTGAAACTATTCACAATCAACTTACATGCTTAGTATATTCTCCTTCAACACTATTGTCAACGTAAAAAAGTATAATTATTCCATAATAGTGTTAAAAGAAAAGCTTTGTTCATAAAGTAGACAAAAAAACACACTCAAATGAATTTAAGTGTGCTGTATAAATTATTTGCATATTATTTTGCTTATTCAGATGGCATGTTCCCTATAGGTGTATATTAGATGCCGTCTCTTATCCCGCATTAACGGGCAGTAAGACCCACACCTCAAAATTCAGCGGAAGCAAAGAAGTTAGGTGGGGATCGGGCTGCCAGTAAACGCCCGGTTGGTGAGGGCTGATAATCAGTGGGGATGAACAAAAACCCTACTGATTAAAGTTTGATATATGCACTTATCTGTCCTGTTTGATTTAGTGAGAGAGGAACGGTCAGTGGATTTAATAGGAAGTTTTTCACAACAATTCAACCGCTTGCAATACGAATAAAAAATAAGAAACAAATTTTTAATACCATATCATCTCTTTTTACTGAAAATTCCTTTTAGCGTAACAAAGAGGTTAAGTATAGTTCAACTACATTACGATAGGTTATCAATTATAGACGATATTTTACAATACCGTTACTGTGCATTTCAATGAGGTGAAAATATAACAAAAAGCCTGATAAAACAACGTTTGTAAGCAAAGTATTCGTAGGCCATTATTTTGCTTTTTCGTTATATCATATAGTATAATATTCAAAATCAGCAAGGATTTTTTCCTGAATTTTTGCTGATGAAGATGGAAAAAATTTTCGGCTTTATAGGTTGATAAAGTTATGTCGTAACAGGAAATATAAGAACAGATATATAAATAAATAAAAAGAACATAAAAACGCAAATAAAAACGAAAATGAGGGGAACTTTATGAACCAAAATCAATTCGAATGTCGTATTTCAGAAGAAGATGTACAAATGTTAAGAGCGTTAGCTCACCCACTTCGTCTACGTCTAGTAATGGAACTTATGCAAAGAGGAACATGTAATGTAACACAACTACAGGAAGTATTAGAAATTCCGCAATCAACGGTTTCACAACATTTAACGAAGTTAAAGCAAAATAAAGTAGTGCGCTTTGAAAGACGAGGATTAGAAGTGTATTATCAAATCCATAATGATAAAGTAAGTGCGGTAGTAAAAACATTATTTTCTTAAAATTTGAATATTATGGAAAAAGACGTGTAGAATATACGTCTTTTTTTATTTGTCAGAAAGGTAGCGAGAGAGTAAATATTAGCATGTGAGGTAGAAATGACTATTAATCAATATGCTGCCTTACCGAATATATTCTAAAAGGAAAAGAAAAAATAGAAAGGAGTGTAGTAAGCAAAAGGAGGGATAGTAGTATGGATGTGAAACGTGTGAAACAAATCTTATCTTCTTCAAGTAGAATTGACGTTACATATGAGGGCGTACCAGTATGGATTGAGAGCTGTGATGAGCAGAAGGGGAGTGCTCAAGTGTATGATGTATCTAATCCTGGTGAGAGCGTTCATGTGGACGTGACAGCTTTAGAGGAGAAATAATAAAAAAGACGCTTCTAATTTTAGAAGCGTCTTTTTGTTATTCCATCATATGTGCAATTTTCTTAGAGAACATAAGAAGTACTAAGCCCAGTACAATTACGATAATACCGATGCTTGCGAATACTTCTAAATATCCTAAAGATTGAGTGAAAGCGGCTAATTGTCCTGCTAATAAGTTTGCGAAGCCAGTACCAGCTAACCATACACCCATTAATAATGATGCTAGTTTAACAGGAGCGATTGCACTTACCATAGATAATCCGATTGGTGATAAGAATAACTCACCGATTGTGTGGAACATGTAAGTGAATACAATGAATAGTAAGTTTGCTTTCATTGTAATGTTACCTTCATCGCTACCAGTTTTTAAAACAGCTAAAGTTAGAACTAAATATCCAATCCCTAGTAAAATCATACCTAATGCCATTTTTGTTGGGATTTTCAAATCACCATTTTTTGTTTTTGAAAGCTTAATCCATAACGCAGAAACAGGTAATGCTAGTAAGATAATGAATAGTGGGTTTACAGATTGGAACCAAGGTGTTGGAATTGTAAATCCACCAATTGTACGATCTACGAACTTATCTGTGTAAAGTGTTAAAGAGCTACCAGCTTGTTCAAATCCTGCCCAGAAGAATACAACGAAACAAGTTAAAATTAAAATTGCAACAGTACGTTTTTTCTCTTGTGGTGTTAAAGGTTTTTTCTCAACAGCTTTTGCATTTTGTTCTTTAGATTTTTTACCCACAACTGTTGTTCCAGCTGATCCTAAGTAACGAGGTGCTAATAAGTTAAATGCAATTTGTCCAATAATCATACCGATACAAGCTGTTAAGAAACCGTATCTATAATCTGCGAAGTAACCGCAAATGAATGGAGCGATAAGAGCTCCTAAGTTAATCCCCATGTAGAAGATAGTGAAGGCACTATCACGACGAGAATCGTTGTCACTATATAATTGACCTAATAAAGTCGAAATATTCGGTTTGAAGAATCCGTTACCGATAACTAATAATCCTAATCCTAAAAATAGTCCAGTTTTCGTATTCATTGAAAATAGTACGAAGTTACCAATTGCCATGATGATACCACCAATAGTAATGGCATGTCGCTTCGTAATGAAATGGTCAGTTAACCAACCACCAATAATAGGTGTGAAATATACAAGCATTGTGAAAATACCGTAAATTTGAACTGCAACTGCTTTATCAAATCCTAAACCGCCGCTTACTAAGCTCGTTGTTAAATAAAGAACTAATAAGCCACGCATTCCGTAATAACTAAATCTTTCCCATGCCTCTGTAAAGAACAACAAGTATAACCCTGGTGGATGTTTTTTTGGTGATTGTTGCTCTCCAGCTTTGTCTAATTTTAAAGCTGCATCCATGTTTGTTTCCCCCTAATCCTGTATAACGGATATTTATGTAATCATTTTAATTTACAAAATATTTAGAAGTCAATAGAATTATATGGAAATAGAAAGAAAATTTCTGAAAAAGTTCTATTTTTCTTCGACCGTTACTGTATTTTGCCCTGAAAACAAGATGGTAAGCGTTTTCAAATGTAATAATTGAATTCTAAAAGAAAATAAAATAGTGATTAATCAGAAAATTTAGATTAAAATATTTATTCTGATATAAAGAAAATATATTCTATTTACTTTCTCAATATAACATATTGGGAATAAAAATACAAAACGAAATAATGTGACATTTAAGTGAATTGAAAAATAACCAGCTCCATAGAAGGGAGCTGGTTAAGGAAATATTATTTAACAAAGCGTTTTTCGATGTCATCTAATAGTAGGTTAGCGGCCATTACGCCACCAGCTGTATTCCAAATAACGTCATCAACTTTGTATGCTTTACCATTTTTTACTGCATTTAAATTTTTAAATAGCGGATCATTAATATATTCTTTTTCTAATTCAGATCCTTTTTTCTCATTTCCTTTATCGAATGTGAAGTAGAATAATACGTCACCATCCATTGCAGAAATACGCTCTTTAGATACGTTACGCTCTGCAAAATCATCTTTGTTTTGATCTCCAGGACGTTTAAATCCAAGTTCTTTTAAAATAACACCAGAGAATGTATCACCATGATAAATACGAACATCACCAGGCATGAAACGAACCATAGAGATTTCTTGATTTACTTTATCGCCAAGTTTGCCTTTTAAATCTTTCATACGTGATTCGTAATCAGCTACAACTTTTTGACCTTCTTTTTCTTTATTTAATGCTTTTGCATAAAATTTGAAGTTATCTTTCCATTCACCACGTAATGTTTCTGAGAACACAGTAGGTGCAATTGCTTTTAGTTGTTCGTACACTTTTTCGTGACGCATTTTGTTACCGATAATTAAGTCTGGTTTTAAAGAAGCAATTGTTTCAACGTTAACTTGTCCTTCATCACCAACAACTTTTACATCTTTCATTTTATCCTTAATATGTGGATACCATGGGTCACCAGTCCAAGACTTTACAGCACCAACTGGTTTCACACCTAATTCAAGTAAAGCTTCAGTTCCTTCATTTGTTAAGATAACTACACGTTTTGGATTAGCAGGAACTTCTGTTTTACCCATTGCATGTTCTACAGTAACCACTTCTTTTTTATTATCTTCTTTTGTAGATTCTTCTTTGTTACTTGATTTTCCACAAGCGCTTAAAAGCATTGAAAATGCTAGTAAAAATACAAATACTGTAAACGATTTCTTCCGCATGAAATTCATTATGTACCCCCTACATGTTGAGAATATTTTTCAATAGCAAGCATGATATTAAGCCTTTATCTTTTAATTGTCAATATATATGGGTGAAAATAATTCTCATTTCCGTTGACAATAAGAATTAAGTTGAAATACACTAACAACGTATCATTATACATTGAAGGGGAAACGCTGCATGTTATTAAAAACAAATCGAGCAAAAGGGATTGGATTATTTGTTGGAATCATTGCAGTCGTTATTTGTATTTGGGGAAGTATTATTTTCGGATATACAAATACGAGTTGGAAACTAGCATTGGATGCTTTTTTCCATTTTAACGGTTCCAATGAACATATTATTATTCAAAATGTACGTCTGCCTAGGGCGTTAATTGCAGCTAGTGTTGGTGCTAGTTTAGCCATTGCTGGTTGTCTTATGCAAACTTTAACTAAGAATCCACTTGCTTCTCCAGATTTTATTGGATTAAATTCAGGTGCTGCGTTCTTCATAGTTGTAGCAATTGTAATCTTTTCAGTAACATCATTATCAGCTTTCACATGGATCGCCTTTTTAGGAGCGGCGGTTGCAGCTGTGCTTGTATTTGCTTCTAGTTCTTTAGGAAAAGAAGGGACTACTCCTCTTAAGTTAACGTTAGCAGGGGTCGCAATTAGTGCGTTATTTTCATCATTAACACAAGGATTACTTGTGTTAAATGAAAAAGCACTTGAAGAGGTATTATTTTGGCTTGCTGGATCTGTGCAAGGGCGAAAGTTAGAAATTTTACAATCTGTATTCCCATATTTATTAATAGGATGGATTGCATCTCTTATTATGGCAGGAAAAGTAAATACATTGATGATGGGAGAAGACGTCGCGAAAGGACTTGGACAACGAACAATTTTAATGAAATCATTCGTGTTACTTATTATTGTACTGTTGTCTGGTGGTTCAGTTGCGGTTGCTGGCCCAATTGGATTTATTGGGATTATTACTCCGCATTTTGCTAGATTTCTTGTTGGAGTTGACCACAGATGGAGAGTGCCTTATAGCGGATTGTTAGGTGCAATACTACTAATATTGGCTGATATAGCAGCAAGATATGTCATTATGCCACAAGAAGTACCAGTAGGAGTTATGACAGCATTTATTGGAGCACCGTTCTTTATTTATATTGCACGTAAGAGAGGGCTTAGCAAATGAAGAAATATATTCCGTTTCGTATAGGAAAAGGCGAGCTCTCGTTTTTAATGTATAAACGAGCTTGTCTCGTCTTGTTAAGTTTACTACTTGTTTTAATAGGATTATTCTTTGCGAGCGCAGGTATGGGAGACATGAAAATTGCTCCTTATGACGTATGGCAAGCAATTACCGGAAATGGCGATGCGATGTCAAACATGGTTGTAAATAAGTTTCGTATGCCGCGTATTTTAATTGCTATCCTCGTAGGAATTGCGCTCGCGGTAGCGGGCTGTATTTTACAAGGGCTTGTTCGAAATCCACTTGCTTCTCCTGATATCATCGGGATTACGGGCGGGGCAAGTGTTGCAGTTGTATTATTTTTAGCGCTATTTAGTGATAAAAATAATGCACTAACGGTAAGTATTCATTATATGCCGCTCGCAGCTTTTGCAGGAGCAACGATTGTAGCGGTTTTTGTATACTTATTTGCATGGCAAAATGATGGATTATCACCAATTAGTCTCGTTTTAATTGGTGTTGGATTCTGGGCATTAACGAAGGCTGCGACAACATTATTTATGTTGCTAGCACCAATTTATCAAGCGAGCCAAGCAAATGTATGGATTACGGGTACCGTTTATGGCTCTTCTTGGCAAAATGTTATGGTACTTGCGCCTTGGGTTCTCATTTTAACAGTAATATCATTTATCGCAGCTAGGCATTTAAATGCACAAGAGCTAGGGGATGATATAGCGGTAGGACTTGGGGTTCCTTTAACGAAGTCGCGTGTATTTATGCTATTACTTAGTACAGCTTTAATTGGTGGTGCGGTAGCTTTTGCCGGAGGGATTGGATTTGTCGGTTTAATGGCACCTCATATTTCACGAAGATTGGTTGGTTCTTTATACGGTGCATTACTCCCAGTTGCAGCTATTGTCGGTGCAATTCTAGTACTTGCTGCAGATTTAATAGGGCGTACAATTTTCATGCCACTTGAAATTCCAGCAGGGGTATTTACATCAGCAATTGGTGCACCTTATTTTATTTATTTACTTTATAAAAGTCGGAATTCATAAAGGGAGATGAATATGCAAAAAGCATTGGAGACGAAACGCTTGACGTTGTCTTATGGTGAAACAAGTATTATTGATGAGTTGAATTTAGAAATTCCAAAAGGCGAAATTACAATCTTTATCGGCTCTAACGGTTGCGGGAAATCAACTTTATTACGTTCACTAGCTAGATTATTAAAACCAACAACTGGTGATATTTTGTTAGATAATCAAGCCATTCAAAGTATGCAAACGAAGCAAATCGCTCGTCAAATGGCGATTTTACCGCAAGGACCACAAGCACCAGAAGGACTTACAGTATTACAACTTGTAAAGCAAGGGCGTTATCCATACCAAACATGGCTGAAGCAATGGTCAGAAAAAGACGAGGAAATGGTACAGAAAGCACTTGCAGCGACAGGTATGACAGAATTTGCTGAGCGTGATGTGCATGCTCTTTCAGGTGGGCAACGTCAACGTGCTTGGATCGCAATGACACTTGCACAAGATACAGATATCATTTTACTGGATGAGCCCACTACATACTTAGATATGACTCACCAAATTGAAGTGCTGGATTTATTATTCGAATTAAATGAAACAGAACAAAGAACAATTGTTATGGTATTACATGATCTAAATTTAGCATGCCGCTATGCAGATAACATTGTAGCAATTCAAGATAAACAAATATATGCACAAGGTAAACCTGAAGAAGTGGTAGATGAGAAACTAGTACGTGATGTATTCCGAATGGAGTGTCAAATTAGTACGGATCCGTTGTTTGGAACACCGCTTTGTATCCCGCATGGAAGAGGAAGACGTGTAGTTAAAGAAGTTGCTCAGGCGATAAGATAAAAAAACGATGAGTGATTCATCGTTTTTTTTTATTTGGTACAAGAAAATAAGAGGAAGAGAGGAATTCGTAAGCGACGTTTATACTCTTCTTCATTTTGAAAATAGATTGGATTTGGTGTAGCTTCTTTTAATGATGTAATGGTAAATCCAGCTTGCTGTAATAATGTGAAATACTCTTCCGTTGTACGATGATATTTAATAACTTCTTGGTCAATCCATGGTTCAACCCGTTTGCCTAGTTTAAAATAATCATCGACGAGCCAACTCGTTCTTTTACCACTTGTTTGTAAGCTTTCAAATGAAGAAGTAATAACGGGATGTTGAACGCTAAAGGTAAAGGTGCCATTTGTTTTTAAAGTTTGAAACACATTTTGAAAAATGGTATCAAGATGTTCAATATAATGTAAGGCGAGTCTAGATGTTACTAAATCAAAAGTGGAAGAGGGATAGGTATAATCTTTGAGGTTTAAAAAATGAACAGATCCATTTTTATTTTCTAGTTGATTTTTAGCTTTTTCATACATAAGTTCGGAGCCTTCAATGCCAGTGTAAGAGTAGCATCCCTTTTCTAATAATTCCGCACCAAACTTAGCGTCACCACAGCCTAAATCGAGAATTTGTTTTCCTTGCACATGACCAATGAGCTGAAAGAATACTGGTTTTTCAATGGATTCATTTGGGCTATTTTCTCGGTATCTTCGTTTCATATATTGTTCGAAAAATGCTGTGTTATTGTATACATCAGATTCTGTAAATGCCATGTTTGAACCTCCCAAAATATTTTTTTAATTCTATCAAATATGAAAAGTAAATGATAGATTTATTATAATGAATCATATATAATCTAAAATTGTAAGCGGTTACTTTAAACTATTTTTCTATAATAAATTCTGAAAACGTGTTAAGCTAGTAGAGGGATTATTAGAACTATTAAGACAATAATCCGCTTACATGAACGATGGGAGGCTTCACGATGTCTAGTAAAACACTTGCAAAATTTTTAGAAGAAAATTTAGAGGATTTAAAATCAAAGGGGCTTTATAACGTAATTGATCCGCTTGAGAGTTCAAATGGACCAATCATTACAATTGGCGGAAAAGAATATATTAACTTATCTTCAAACAACTATCTTGGATTAGCAACAGATAGCCGTTTGCAAGAAGCAGCAATTGGTGCAATTCATAAGTACGGTGTTGGGGCAGGAGCTGTTCGTACAATTAACGGTACTTTAGATTTGCATATTAAATTAGAAGAGACAATTGCAAAGTTTAAACATACAGAAGCGGCAATTGCTTACCAATCAGGATTTAACTGTAATATGGCAGCGATTTCAGCTGTTATGGATAAAAATGATGCAATTCTTTCAGACGAATTAAACCATGCTTCTATTATTGATGGTAGTCGTCTATCAAAGGCAAAAATTATTGTTTATAAACATTCTGATATGGAAGATTTACGCCAAAAAGCAATCGCGGCGAAAGAATCGGGTCTTTACAATAAATTAATGGTAATTACAGATGGTGTCTTCTCAATGGATGGAGATGTTGCAAAACTACCAGAAATTGTTGAGATTGCAGAAGAATTAGATTTAATGACATATGTAGACGATGCACACGGTTCAGGTGTACTTGGAAAAGGTGCAGGAACTGTAAAGCACTTCGGTCTATCTGATAAAGTTGATTTCCAAATTGGTACATTATCAAAAGCAATTGGGGTAATTGGTGGATATGTAGCAGGGAAACAAAACTTAATTGACTGGTTAAAAGTTCGTTCACGTCCATTCTTATTCTCTACAGCATTAACACCAGCTGATGCAGCAGCTTGCATGAGATCAATTGAAATCTTAATGGAAAGCACAGAGTTACATGATCGTTTATGGGAAAATGGCCGCTACTTAAAACAAGGATTAAAAGAACTTGGCTTTAACATTGGGGAAAGTGAAACGCCAATTACACCTTGTATTATTGGGGACGAAGTGTTAACACAAGAATTTAGTAAGCGTCTAAATGAAGAAGGTGTATACGCAAAATCTATTGTGTTCCCAACTGTAGCAAAAGGAAAAGGTCGTGTTCGTAATATGCCTACAGCAGCTCATACGAAAGAAATGTTAGATGAAGCAATTCGTAAGTATGAAAAAGTAGGAAAAGAAATGGGCATCATTTAAGTAAGGGCATCTTTTGAATAGCTTGCAAATGAGGAGTGGGGAAAATGAAAAAAATTCTAGTAACCGGTTCTTTAGGGCAAATTGGTTCTGAACTAGTAATGAAACTTCGTGATGTATACGGCGCATCAAATGTTATTGCAACAGATATTCGTGAAACAGATAGTGAAGTAGTAAAGTCTGGTCCGTTTGAAACGTTAGATGTAACAGATGGACAAAAATTACATGATATTGCAAAGCATAATGAAGTAGATACAATTATTCATTTAGCAGCTTTACTTTCAGCAACAGCAGAAAAAAATCCGTTATTCGCATGGAACTTAAATATGGGCGGACTTGTAAATGCATTAGAAGCAGCTCGTGAATTAAACTGTAAGTTCTTCACGCCAAGTTCGATCGGTGCATTCGGTCCATCGACGCCAAAAGATAATACACCGCAAGATACAATTCAGCGTCCTACTACGATGTATGGGGTAAACAAAGTAGCAGGAGAATTACTATGTGATTATTATCATCAAAAGTTTGGCGTAGATACGCGCGGTGTCCGTTTCCCAGGTTTAATTTCTTACGTAGCTCCTCCAGGAGGCGGAACGACTGATTATGCAGTTGAAATTTATTATGAGGCGATTAAAAAAGGTGCATACACCTCATACATTGCTGAAGGAACGTACATGGACATGATGTATATGCCTGATGCTTTACAAGCGATCATTTCCTTAATGGAAGCTGATCCAAGTAAGCTAGTGCATAGAAATGCATTTAACATTACGGCAATGAGTTTTGAGCCAGAGCAAATTGCAGCATCAATTCGTAAACACATTCCGACGTTTACAATGGATTATGCAGTAGATTCAGCTCGTCAAACAATCGCTGATAGTTGGCCAAACTCTATTGACGCAACTGCAGCAATGAAAGAGTGGGGCTTTAAAGCAGAATACGATTTAGACAAAATGACAACGGACATGTTGGCTAAGTTAAAAAAAAAGCTCACAGCTGAGTTAGTGATGAATTAATAGGAAGAGTCGATTCTTAGGAATCGGCTCTTCATTATTTTTGGGAGGACAGAAGTCTTATGCAAAGAGTAGATGTCGTATACGCACTAATACATGACGAGGAAACAGATAAAATATTAATGGTACATAATGCAGAACAAAACGTTTGGTCATTGCCAGGTGGGGCTGTGGAAAAAGGTGAAATATTAGAGGAAGCACTAATAAGAGAAGTGAAAGAAGAGACAGGTTTAATTGCTACGTTAGGTGGACTTGTTGCGATCAATGAAAAATTCTTTGAGGAATCAGGGAATCATGCACTATTTTTTACATTCCGAGCGAATGTAGTAAAAGGTGAACTTATTGCGGAAGATGAAGGTGAAATTTCTGCAATAGAGTGGGTGGATCGAACAATTGCGAATGAGCGCTTCCCATACTATGACGGAGGATTTGAATCCTTATTAGAAGTAGCCATTCCATATAAGTTTCAACCAGAAACAAAGTAATTGAATGAAAAAACAGGAGCCACAAGGCTCCTATCTTCTATTCAATCGTCTTCAGTAATAATTTTTTCAGTAATGGTTTAATCTTCAATCGTAAATCTTCAGCATGATTTGCAACTAAGAAGTGATGGTTATAAATGTTCTTCATCAATTGATAAGTTGCTTCTTTTGCCTCGCCTTCTTCGATGAAGATACCGATTACTTCCATGCCACTTTTACGCGCGAGTTTAACAGCTTCATGCGTATCTAAAATTCCATCTTGTTGATAGTCTAGCGCAGAAGGCTCACCATCTGTGAAGACTAGTAAGAATTTATGTTTCTCAGGTCTTTTTGCAAGCTTTTCAGAAACGATACGAATAATATATCCGTCGCGGTTATCTTCTTCTTCACGAAGTTGCATAATTTCCGGACCAACGTTTGGTAACGTTGAGTTTTTATAATTTACAACTTCATGGATAACGTTCGGCTTATCTTCAGGTTTAGCGCTAGAGGCATCTTCCCAAAATCCGCTAATAGCGTGCGGGATTTTTAAAGATTTTAAAGCTTCATGGAATAGTACAACACTCTTCTTCGTCTCTTCCATTTTGTTATACATAGAACCAGAACAGTCAACTAACAGTTGGAATGCAACATCGAGTTCTTGTGACTCTTGTCCTTTTTTATAAAACATACGCGGTTGTTTTTCGGTATAAATACGAAGGAATTTTTTGCGAAGCCTTCCGTAATATTTATCACTATTCGCATTCGTTTTATTTTCAATCGTTTTTTCGATAATTTTCTTTAATTCTTTTACATCTTTATTGACGACTGATTTGATAGCTTGGTAATCTTTTTTCTCATCGATATTTGCTTTGCGAGCTTCTTTAAATGTATGAGAAGCACCTACATTATACTTACCGTATGCACCGTCGTGCTGGCTAGAAGCGTGTGAAGCTCTTGCTTCTTCTGTATCAGCGCCATCAAAGTTGGATTGTGTACTTTTTTGAGAAGTACCTTGTACAGAACCAAGTGCTTGGTCGCCATCTTCTGATTCACGAGCAGTATCGCCCATCATGTTTGTTTTTGTTCCGCTTTCTAATTCAAAGCGTAAAAAGTTCTCGTTTTCGTTATTTTTATTTTCACGATGCCATGTGGAGAAACTTTCATCCATTTTGTTTTTATTTTCATCGTCATCTATAAGCTGTGTATCATCATTTGCTAAATCTTCGACGCGACAGTTCTTTTCGTCTGCAAGAACAGATAAGTAAAGTGGAGCATGTCCGAAATAGTTGTTAAGCATATCACTTTCAAGAAGCGCCTCTAAGCGATAGCGAATTTTCTCAACGACATACATAATATCTTCTGTATTACGTGCTTGGAATGTTTCATGTAAAATCGCTTCAATTTGCTCAAAATATTCATTATTAAACATTTCATATTTATCGCTCGTTAATGAAAGATAGCATAGGCAAAACAAACGATCACCGTGATAATTACGAACGCGGTTTATTTCATTTTGAGAGCCGAAATAATTGCGGTACATTTCTTTTCGGCGTTTAAAAATATGCTTCGTGCCAGGACGTAAGTTCTTTACGATTTCCTCAACGCGTAAATCTTCTAATAGAACAAATAATTGTGTTAAAAACTTTTTTAGGGGCGATTCTTGCAATTCAATCGCATAAGAACGAATTAAAGTCATGTCCGAGTAATGTTTATTACCAAGTGCTTTTAAGAACACTTCGCTTTTTAATCCGATTACTGTATCTTCTTCTTTTCGATCATCCCAAAAGTGACTAATGACAACTTTCTTTTCAATTTCGTCGTAGTATGCTTTATAGCCATATTCAAGATAGGCATCGTCTTCTTTGAGAAGGGCATACATTAAGTTTTCCATTTGTAGAAACAGCGACGCATCAATTTTTTTGTCACTAAAAATTTGTCTCATAAATTATCCCTCAAAGAAATAACTTTCTGCTAATTCACGGACAGTCATTTGTTCTGTTTCATCATTAAGTTTTGCAATTATGCTTCGTTCAATAGCGCGCATAACAGGAATATATACACCTAAATCACATGCGTCGATAATACCACGAATACTTGCTGCTTCTTCACTTACACGTCCATCGCGAGCTAAAGGCATAAGGTCGCTTGCAAATGCAACAAACTTTTCAATTGTTGCAACATCATTTAATTTTGATTCTGCTAATAATAGTTCTTTTAATGTGTCACCTTGAATGTAAGGAACTTCAATAATAACGAAACGGTTTTTTAATGCTTCATTTAGTTCACTTGTTCCAACGTAACCTTCGTTAATCGCAGCAATTACACGGTATTCTTCATCACCGTATACAACCTCTTGTGTAAATGGGTTTGTGATCATTTTACGGTAATCTAATGCGCCGTGAAGTAGCGGTAAAGTTTCAGGTTTTGCCATATTGATTTCGTCAATATATAGGAAGTGACCGTTCTTCATTGCTTTCATAAGAGGACCGTTAACGAATGAAACTTCAGATGCACCATCTTTCGTTTGTAGTGTGTTGTATCCTAAAATACCTTCTACATCTAAGTCGACAGAGCAGTTAATGCTATGCATTGGTTTTTGAAATAAAGAAGAAAGAGTTTCCGCTAGTACTGTTTTACCACTACCAGTCGGTCCTTTTAATAGAATGTTCTTGCCAAGAAGAAGTGCTGTAATCGCATCTTCGATAATGCTGTTATCAGATGCTTTATATATTTTAGTACCGATTAAATGAGCATTTTCACCAGCTTCTTGTTTATTCTTTTCATGAATCGTAGAAAGCTGCTGTTTTAAATCAGAATGTATATGAAATTGTTCTAACATGTATTTCCCACCTAACATTATTTTCATAAAGTAATACATCTTATGATAACTTGTTTTAATATGGTATGCAAAGAAAAGGAAGGAGGATAAAGGGAAAAGAAAAAGCAATCAAGATGAAGTTGATTGCTTACAGTAAAGGAGAAATGAGCCTCATGAAAGACTCCAATATGCGTTTTTTTATACTTCTTTTTTGGAAAGAGTTCCATTTAATTTCAGTTGAATGTTTAAAATCTTTTTCAAAATCACGTTTAATATCGTGAACTGTTTTTGATTCATAAAGTACGCTAATAATTTCGTAATTCAATTCAAAGCTACGTACATCCATGTTCGCTGTTCCGATAGTTGCAATTGTATCATCAACGAGTACAATTTTTGCATGCATAAAACCATCTTTATAACTGTAAATAGAAGCACCAGCTTTTAAAAGTGGAGTGAAATAGGATTGAGATGCTTGATCACTAATGATGCTATCACTTTTACCTGGATATAAAATCCGTACATCTATTCCGGCAATTGCACTTAAGCGTAATAATGTTAAAGTTTCTTGATCTGGAATAAAGTAGGGTGTAGCGATCCAAATGGATTTTTTTGCAGAGCCCATAACAGCTAATAATGTATTACGAATACTTTTATCATCGGAGCTTGGTCCGCTTGCTACGATTTGAACAGCACCTTCTGCATGTGAAATCTCTTTACCTGGGAAGTATTGTCTATTCATGAATTGATCCCAGGAATAAGTATTTAAACCACTAGAGGCATAGAGCCAGTCTTCTAGAAAGATTGCTTGTAATTTATATAATGCTTTTCCTTCTATTTTTAGATGACTATCACGCCAAACAGGAAATTTCTTTGAACGGCCAAGATATTCATCACCGACATTGAGTCCTCCGGTAAAACCAATTTCTCCATCTACAATAACAATTTTTCGATGGTTACGATAATTGACAGTTTCAAGTAACCAAGCTGAAAAAATAGGGTCAAATTCTACAATTTCAATCCCAGCTTCTTTCATAGGTTGCAAAAATCGTCTTCTTAACGTGTTACTTCCAAGACCATCATAAAGGAAGCGTACAATAACACCATCTTTTGCTTTTTGTATTAAAGCATCTCGAACTTTTGTACCAATTTCATCAGATTTATAAATGTAGTATTGAATATGTATATGATGTTTTGCCTGCTCTATAGCTCGCAAAATTTCTGAAAATGTTTGATCTCCGTTTGTTAAAAGTTTTGTAGTTGTTTTATCTGCGGCAGGACCGCCTCCAAATTTTTGTATGACTTCTGTTAAATGTATGGAACGTTCATTTAGTGGGACTGTGAGTAATAACTCTAGTCTTCTTCCTTCTAATATTTCACGGAATAATTTTCTTTGTTCTTCTGAACGATGGAGATGTTTTTTTCTTCTCCAGCGGCTGCGCCCGAAAATAGCGTATAAAAGCACACCTATAATAGGAAGAAGTGCTAATACTAAAAACCATGCTAATGTGCTTTGTGGAGATCTATTTTCTATAAAGATAACGAATGAAATTCCTACGATTGTGATGGACCATAGAGCACCGACAAATGTATATAACGAAATATACGATGTATTTAATAGGAACAGAACGATAGATACAATTGTAAATATTAATAGTAACTGAACGATAGGCTTCTTCATTTCTATATAATTCCCCTAATCTTTTTTCAATATAGATTTCTTAAATAGAAGATGTAATATGACATCTTTATTATAAGGTGTTTTGCTTTTTTTACAAAATATAGACATTTCACCTATACTTTCCGCATTTGTCCTACATACAGTGTACTATCACATTTTTATCCCACTCTTAATGCATATGAAAATGAAAAAATCGAAAAGGAGCGGAGAAACATGAATTATATAGAAAATAATGGATTGTATTATCGGAATCATCATCATGGAGGACACAATCATGGTGGGCACAATCATAACGGCGGACATCATCACCATGGAGGACACAATCACCATGATCACCATCATCATCACGGAGGCGGATGGGGCTGGGGGGGTAGTTCATGGGGAGGCGGATTTTTCCCTGGAAGCTTTGCAGGAGGAGTGTTAGGTGGACTGACAGCTGGCGCATTAACGGGTGCAGCAAGTGGAGGGTATTATCCAGCGCCATATCCAGTAACTTATCCATCACCATACCCTGTAACGTATCCAATGCCATACCCAGGTTATCAGCAAATACCATATTTGTATTAAACTAAAAAAGAGGCTACCCTCTTTTTTAGTTTAATACGGTATTTATTTATAAAATACTTCCAAAATTAAGGTGAAAATATGTTAATATTTTGTTATTGTAATTCAAAAACATATACATTAATGTAGATTTTCATATTATTATTCGTGAATAGTTATGTAGTATGGTCTAATTTCTATTTTGTTATTAAAGAGTAAAGAGATCAGATGTGAATGGTATTAGTTAGAAACAGGGCTTGGATAGAGCCACTTAAAAGGATTGCAGTATAATAAGGTGCGAAATAATTAGGGAGATGAGAAGCTACTAGTTATAATTGAAACGGTATAATATTGCTTTTTATTACAAATAATATTATGTTATTTTAATCGGTCTATTTAAAAAGATAATTTATGTAATGGGCTAGTATTAGAAAATGAAATATCTCTATTTCTATGAAGAGAAACAGGTTGTGTTTTAGTCAGATAGGAAGCAAGGAGAGATGCGCATGCTAGAACAGAGAGGTCATGCATTATATGACTCTTCATTGCGAGATTTAAAGTTAGCATTAGATGAGTCTTCAATTGTTGCAATTACAGATCGAAAAGGTCTTATTACATATGTAAATGATAAATTTTGTGAAATCTCTAAATACAAAAGAGAAGAATTAATTGGAAAAGATCACCGTATTTTAAATTCAGGACATCATCCGAAAACCTTTTTTCAAAACTTATGGAAACGTATTTTGAATGGGAAAGTATGGACAGGTGAGATTCGGAATCGAGCAAAAGATGGTACATATTATTGGGTCAAAACAACAATTGTTCCATTTTTAAATGAAAAAGGAGAGCCATACCAGTTTATCGCAATTCGAAATGATATTAGTAGTAGAAAAGAAGCAGAACATAGATTGCGGCTAAGTGAAAGTCGTTATAGGGAACTTGCCTATCATGATGCTTTAACCAGTTTGCCGAACCGTTTGCAATTAATAACAACCGTTAATAAATTGATTGCAGATAAAAAAGAATTTGGTATGATTTACTTTGATTTGGACCGTTTTAAATTAGTAAATGATACGTTAGGTCATATGATAGGGGACTTACTTTTAAGCGAAGTCGCTTCACGGTTGCATTATGTACTAGGAGAGAAAGATGTTCTGGCTAGGCTAGGTGGCGACGAATTTGTGCTGTTAACAAAAAATCATAGGCAAGATGATATGAGTCAGTTAGCGACATCTGTGTTGTCATGTTTTCAGGCACCATTTATGTTGGAAGGCCATGAAGTATACATTTCAGCTAGTCTAGGACTTTGTTCTTATCCACAAGACGGACTAGACGTGGAAACGTTATTGAAAAACTCTGACTTAGCTATGTATAGTGCAAAAGAACAAGGTAGAAACGCTGCATGTTTCTTTACAGATGAGCTACGGGCGAAAATAAATCGTAGAATGAAAGTTGAGTTTGCTTTGCAAAAGGCAATTCGTGATGAAGAGTTAGATGTAGCATTGCAGCCTATTATTGATTTGAAAACGAAGAGATATTCTGGTATAGAAGCTTTAGTGCGCTGTATGACAGAAGACGGCCCCATTGCACCAAGCGAATTTATCCCGGTAGCTGAAGAGTCTGGACTTATTATAAAGCTAGGAGACTGGGTATTAGAAAAATCGTGCCGATTGTTTAAAACATTGCCAAATTATCAAGAAGGACTAAAGTTATCTGTGAATTTATCTATACAACAATTAATGCAGAAACGTTTTATTTTGTCTGTACGTAGCATTTTAAAGAGAACTGGTTTTCCTCCGAACCGTTTAATATTAGAAATAACGGAAAGCATTGCAGTCCGCCATTTTGATTATATTATTGCTACATTACAAGAATTAAGAAATATGGGTGTTTTAATTGCTTTGGATGATTTCGGAACTGGCTATTCTTCCTTATATTATTTAAAACAACTACCACTGGATATTGTGAAAATTGATCGTAATTTTATTCGTGAATTTCATTATGATCACGCGCAACCAGAACGAACAATTGTAAAATCTGTTATTGAAATTGCTCATAGTTTAAATTTAGCAGTAGTTGCTGAAGGGGTAGAAACAGTAGAGCAAGAGAGTTTGTTACAATCAATGAGCTGTGATTATGTACAGGGATTTTATTATGCGAAACCTTTATCTGTAGGAGAGTTAAAAGAAAAGTTAATTACAGATTTTTAATAAAAAAGAGAAGCCAGCAGCTTCTCTTTATTTAATCCGTTTTTTGTGAGTCTTTCATTAGTACTGGATAAAGAATAAGACCTAATACGAACAATCCAATTCCTAAGAAGAACGTTTTTAAATCAGCAGTTCCCGTTTTGATAACCCAAATTGAGTATACAAATGCTAATGTAGTGATGATCCCGTCCTTTATTCGAGAACCAGGCATTATATCATACGTTTCTCCTGTAATAACCAGTTTGAATTGGTACAGAGTAGAAACTAGGTATGGAATTAAATAGGCTAATGTTGCTACGACAATAGCGAAACTATACGCTTCTGAAACAGTACCAGAAATCGTTGAAAATAAGAAAATTTGCGTCATTACATTTGTAATCAATAATGATTTTGAAGGACTACCTTTTTTATTTGTTTTCCCGAAAAACTTAGGGAAAAGTCCATTCTTTGCTGCCTGGTAAGGTACTTCTGAACTAACAACAATCCAACCAACTGTAGATCCAAATAAAGATATAAGAGCGAGTAAAGCCATGATATATGCGCCTTTATTTCCAATTGCTAAATTTAATGCGTCTACTAATGGTTTTTGAGACTCTTTTAAAGCATCTTGCGGAAGAGCTCCCATTGTAAGTAAAGTAATTGACATGTAAATAAGAAGAGCGATAATTAATCCGAAAATCGTAGCTTTTTTTACATCGCGCTGTGATTTTGCACGATTAGAAAGCATAACTGCTGATTCAATACCGATAAATGCCCAGAGTGTTGCAATAGCAGCTGAATTGATTTGTCCACCTAACGAGATGGATTGTCCTGCTTCATTCATAAAGGTTTGACCGTCTCCGAAATTAGAGGCATTGAAAATGAATAATGTAATTACAATAAACATTGTAAATCCGATAATTTTTGCAATGGTAGCAAGTAGATTCATATTTCCAGCTCGATCAATATTTTGAGAAAGAATATATTGAATTCCCCACAGCATAAGGCTACATACGAGGAAAGTTAATCCTTTTCCGAGTTCTAGTGAAAATCCGTTTATTGAAAAAAGAATTTGCTTACTTTGTAAAACTGGAAAGAATGTTGATAAATATCCAGCAAAGGAAATAATAACAGATGCTGTTGCAGCCCAGTTAGCAGCCCAATATCCCCATGCCATACTATATCCCGCAACTTTACCAGCTTTTTTTGAAGGAAACATCGCTTGAGCGTAGCTTTGTGGTCCAGCTTTTAATTCTGGTTTCCGAATCGCTAAATTTCCAAATACAAGTGCAATCATAAATACGCCAAGGCCTGTAATACTCCATGCGAGTGTAGAACCCATTGGCCCTGATACTTGTGCTAAATTTGCTGGAAGCATAAATACGCCACCGCCAACCATATTCCCGATAACAAATGCTGTTAAAACCCATAATCCCCATTTTTTCGTTTCCATTTTTGTTAACTCCTTTGTAGTAAGTTTTGCTTAAACATCATTTTTTACTAGCTTTTTGACAATAAAAAAAGAGCCATGTAGATAAAAAAATACCTACATGGCTCTTTCGCCAAAGCGTAGGTACAACGGGAATAACCCTTGTACCTACGCGTAATTTTTCCGCTAGGTTTCAAGGGTTACGTATGATGATGATGTTTTTGTGCAAATGAAACTACAGTTGTTGTATAAGTAAGCATAGTTCTTTGCTCCCTTTCTCCTCTGATTTTGAAGTTAGTATACTACATGTTTTTTTGAATGAAAAGAAAAATATAAAAATTTTTATAAAAATACGTTTTAAAGATTAAATATTTACCTATATTTTTCTTGTACTGGAAAATAAGTGAGAGATTGGCAGAAGAGTGAAGCATGTTATAATACATATAGAATTAGAAGGTGACAAGGGGCTATTGTAGATGATGAGTAAGTATGAACAAATTTATACAGAAATCAGTAAATCTATTGATAATAAACAATTAAAAGAGGGATGCAAAATCCCATCAGAAACAGAATTAATGAAGCAGTATGAGGCAAGCCGAGGCACGGTAAGAAAAGCTGTAGATTTACTGCAAGAGCGTGGATATGTGCAAAAAATTCATGGAAAAGGTGTTTTTGTTTTAAAGCGAAAAAATATTGAATTTAATTTTGGCGGTATTGTAAGTTTCCAAGAAGAAAATGAACGTTTAGGACGTCATTGTATTACGGAAGTTGTGGAAATGGACAAAGAAAAAGCCACAAAAGAAATTGCGAAATTATTAAATGTAAAAGAAAAAACAGAGATTGATCATATTAAACGTGTACGAAATATTGATGGAGAAAAAGTAATTTTAGATATAAATCATTTTGTATCTGAGTTTATTCCAGGATTAACGAAAGAAATTGCAACTGCATCGATTTATAAATACATTGAGAAAGAGCTTGGGCTACATATTAGTTATTCGCAGAGGGTAATTGAAGTACAGCCGTGTACAGAGGATGACAGAAAGTATTTAGATTTAAATGGAACAGACTATGTTGTCGTTGTGAAAAACTTTACACATTTGTATGATGGAAGTCAGTTTGAATACACAGAATCACGCCACCGTTTAGATATTTTTCACTTTTCGGATGTGGCACGCAGGAAGTAAAGAGGTGGAACAAAATATTGTTTCATCTCTTTTTTTATAAAAAAAAACACAAACTCGTATATACGAGTGTTGACTAACTTATATATACGAGTTAATATGTAATTGTAAACGGTATCAAAAAAAGAAAAGAGGGACGGGAATATGGGGAAAGACTATCGTAAAACAGCAGAGGAAGTGTTGCAGTATATTGGTGGGAAAGACAATATTGAACAAGCTGCACATTGTGTGACGAGGCTCCGTATCGCTTTAAAAGATGAAAGTAAAATAGATAATGATAAATTACAGTCTGTTTCATTAGTGAAAGGAGCGTTTCATAACGCTGGTATATTTCAAGTTGTAATTGGTCCAGGGGATGTAGATCGTGTTTACGCTGAATTAATAACGCTTGCAGGTATGGAAGAATCGACTGTAGCTGACGTAAAAGATTCTGGAAATCAGAAGTTAAATCCAGCTCAAAAGTTTGTGAAAATATTTTCGGATGTATTTATGCCGATATTACCAGCGATCGTAACAGCTGGTTTACTAATGGGTATTAACAATCTATTAGGGGCAAAGGACTTATTTTTTGATGGGAAAAATTTATTAGATGTTTATCCGAACTTAGGCGGGCTTTGGGATTTAATTAATATGATGGCCAATACAGCATTCGTATTCTTACCAGCACTTGTCGGGTGGTCAGCAACGAAGCGTTTTGGTGGTAGTCCAATACTAGGGATTGTTATGGGATTAATGCTTGTGCACCCGGCCTTATTAAACGCTTGGGACTATGGAAAAGCAGCGACTGGTTTAGAGGGTCAAAAGATTGAGTACTTCAATATTTTAGGACTGTTCCAAATTGAGAAGGTAGGATATCAAGGACAAATTTTACCTGTTTTAGTAGCAGCTTTTGTATTAAGTAAAGTGGAAATTTTCTTAAAGAAACATGTACCAAATGCAATTCAATTATTAGTTGTACCAATTACAACAATCGTTGTGACAGGTGTGTTAGCATTAGGAATTATCGGTCCGGTTACACGTCATATTGGAGATTTATTAACAGTAGGATTAGTAGGTGTATATGAAACAGTACCAGTAGTTGGAGCAGTATTGTTTGGAGCATTATATGCACCGCTTGTAATTACAGGTATGCATCATATGTTTATTGCAATTGATTTACAATTGATTGCACAGCACGGTGGCACATTCATTTGGCCAATGATTGCTCTTTCTAACATTGCGCAAGGTAGTGCGGCACTTGCAATGTTCTGGATTTCTAAAAATCAAAATGATAAAAGTATGGCATCAACATCAGCCATTTCAGCATACTTCGGTATTACAGAACCAGCGATGTTTGGTGTGAATTTACGAAATAAGTTCCCGTTCTATGCAGCGATTATAGGGTCTGCTGTGGCAGCGATATTCATTACATTAAATGGTGTATTAGCACCTGCTATCGGAATTGGCGGATTGCCAGCATTTATTTCTATCATTCCGAAATCGATTCCAATGTTTATTGTAGGAATGATTATTGCAGTTGTAATCCCATTTACTTTAACATGGTTATTTGCAAAAAGAGTCAAACAGAAGTAGGAGGAAGTTAAACATGAAGGATTGGCATAAAAGTGTAGTCTATCAAATTTATCCGAAGAGCTTTAATAGCTATTACAATAAAGAAACCGGTGATATAAAAGGGGTTACAGAGAAACTAGATTATTTAAAAGAACTCGGAGTGGATTATATTTGGTTAACACCGATATACCAATCACCACAAAATGATAATGGATATGATGTAAGTGATTACTACAGCATTGATCCATCTTACGGAACGATGGAAGAGTTTGAGGAACTTTTAGCAGAAGCGAAAGTACGTAACATTGAAATTATGCTTGATATTGTTGTAAATCATAGTTCGACTGAACATAAGTGGTTTAAAGAAGCGAAGGAAGATAAAAATAGTCCATATCGTAATTACTATATTTGGCGTGATGAAAAAAATAATTGGCAGTCTAAGTTTGGTGGATCTGCTTGGAAATATGATGAGAAGACGGAGCAATATTATTTACATTTATTTGATGAAACACAAGCTGATTTAAATTGGGAAAATGAACAACTTCGCGAAGAAGTATATGATATGATGCGTTTTTGGCTGGATAAAGGGGTAACAGGATTCCGATTAGATGTCATTAACTTAATTTCAAAAGACCAATGTTTCTTAAACGATGAAGGTAATACTGCGACAAGTGATGGACGCAAGTATTATACAGATGGTCCGCGTGTTCATGAATATTTACAAGAGATGAACCGAAAAGTTTTTGCAGGAAAAGATGTAATTACAGTTGGAGAAATGTCATCTACGACAATTGATAATTGTATTAAATATTCTAATCCTGAGCGTAATGAACTGAGCATGACGTTTAGTTTCCATCATTTAAAAGTAGATTATCCGAATGGTGATAAGTGGACGAAAGCAGAGTTTGATTTTATTAAATTAAAAGAGATTATGTCTAACTGGCAAATTGAAATGCAAAAGGGCGGAGGATGGAATGCGTTATTTTGGTGTAATCATGACCAACCTCGCATAGTGTCACGCTTCGGTGATGATAGAAAGTACCGAAATGAATCTGCGAAAATGTTAGCGACAGCTATGCATATGTTGCAAGGAACACCTTACATTTATCAAGGCGAAGAAATCGGTATGACGAATCCTAAATTCGAGTCCATCGAGCAATATCGCGATGTGGAATCGTTAAATATATACGATATCAAGCGAGAAGAAGGATTATCAAAAGAAGAGATTATCGGGATTTTAAAACAAAAATCTCGTGACAACTCTCGTACTCCGATGCAGTGGAATGAAGAGATGAACAGTGGTTTTACAACAAGTACACCTTGGATTTCAGTGGCTGAAAACTTTACAGAAATAAACGTAGAGAAGGCATTAGAAGATAAAGAGTCTGTATTTTATCATTATAAAAAGTTAATAGAACTTAGAAAAACGTATGATGTAATTACAGAAGGAGAATATGCTATTTTGGATAAAAATGATCCTAAAATTTGGGCATATACTCGTACTACAGAAAGTGAAGTACTACTTGTTATAAATAACTTCTATGGAGAAGAAATAACGTACTCTGTACCAGCGCACGTTCAATTAGATGGAATGAAACAAGAAGTACTACTGTCGAATTATAAAGATGCCAGCAAGGATATTGCAAAACTTAACTTAAGACCATATGAATCAATTGTGTATCGATATACGAAATAAAAAGGTTGTATGCCGCATGGGCATACAACCTTTTATTTTAAGACACCACTATACAAAATGCTTACTTCTACTTCAGGTTTAAACTTTACTTTTGCATAATCTTTATCCCAATTTTTTTTCCTCCATAACTCAGGGTGATAAGCGATAAGATGTCTGCCGATACCGAAAGCATCACAGTTTGCTTTTTGGAGTTTGTTTATTATTTTTTTCGCCTCTTTCGTGAGCTGTTTAGACAGTTCTTTATTTAGTTTTTCTCTGTCGTCCATTGTATACAGATTATCTCTTGGAGATTCAATTGCTATAACTTTTAGTTGGAGCTTAATGTGAGCATAAACATTTCCTTTTTTATCTGTTGTTATTTTTAAGTCTCGTTTTAATTTCCGATTGCTAATTTCCATCGTTAAATAATCAGATGTCGTCTCTGATTCATCGCTAGTAAGTTTTTGGGTGATACGGGCACTTGTTCCCATTTTTCCAGTTAATAACACGAATAAAACAGATTGTTTCAAAGGTAAATGCCCAGTTAATTTGTCTTTATTAAATAAAGATAATCCGTCTGTAATAACTTCTTTTTCTTTTATTTTTATAGAGGGGAGGGTAAAATCTTTACCTGGATCTAACATTTTTGTAGCAGCTGTTTCTAAAGTTTCTTTCGGAAACACACTCATATCTTCTAAGCTTTTTACTTTTTTCTTTAAAAAATCTCCAATTAATAAATTTCCTACTTTCTTTTTTTTGAGTATCTCGGATGTTTCACCATCTACTGCAATAAGTTTTACTAAAGCAGTTGGGTTTGTTGGGTCCCGAAAGCTGACATCTAAATAGGGTAGTATACCTTTCTTTAGAATTTTGGTTCCAAGTAATTGAACGCCATATTTGAAATAGCGGATATTCCCAGTTACATTTTTTTTTAGGGCATCACTTGTATCCCTTATGTTATATCCAGTTGCTGAATGTACTTCATTCTCGAATGAAGATTGTTCTCCGCTTGAACTTTTTACAAGTTCAAGCGTTTGTTGAAGTTTATTTTCTTCCGTAATATCATATCCAATGCTATAAGCTAATCTCGCTTCTCTTAATGGTTCTTGATCCCAACAGCCAGAAAGGAATGCACTAGTACATAATAAAAAAAGTAATTTAACTCTTTTTTTGAACATACTGCTCTCCTTTCTTATTTCTTATCACTGAATAAAGTAGAAATAAAAGAGGAAGGACAACGATGAAAATATAGGTGAACTTATCAGTGAAAGTTGCAATTACTTTTAATTCTTCGGGTGTATCGATAAATACGGCTACACTAAAGGCAATAATACCAACTATTGGAACAGCTTTTTTATGATTAGCAAGATTGAATATATGTCCAATTCCGATTGAAGCAGCACAATAATAACTAGCAATAGAAGCCACAACTGTTATCATCCATATTGGTATGAATAGTAAATCAGTACGGTCTATAATCCCGATATGTAAGGAGCGCAATAAGTAAGCAACTGGCTCTGGAATAAGCTCAACTTGCTTTGGACTAAATACGATAAAGCAAATCCAAACAGTGAAAGTATAAAAAAGGGTTACAAATCCATTAGCGATAGAAATTGCCTTTAGTTTTGCCACAGAACTCCCGTTTACTTTTGGGAAAGCGATAAGAATAATTTCAAAACCATACATAGCTGTAATGGTTTCCCTAGATGCTTGAATAATATTCCACCATCCGGCTTCTGTGATTGGAAAAATATAAGAAAAATCAGCTCGTGAAAACCCTAGTGCAATTAAAAGAGCCATGGGCAAAATGAGAATAGAGGCCATCACATAAAACCTTACAATTACTTTAAATGTATTATAGGCTACATAGCAGCAAGCTATTGTAAATAGTATGAGAATTGCAGACCAAGGGGTTGCTTGCAAAACCCATACTTTAATGACATTACAAGCGTTTAACATAACGGTCATACCAATAAGGGTAAAATAAAAAACATAAGCAAAACCTAATAGTTTTCCAAACTTATTACCAAATAGCATACAAACACTTTCATACATATCTGCATCAGGAAATCGTTTTAAGAAAAGCCACATAAGTAAAATGATAAGTTGAATTGCAAGACCAGCTATGAGAGCAGAAATCCATCCGCCGCCTTTCGCTATCGGATGAAGACGGTTAGGTAGAGAGAGTATACCGACCCCAATTTGGCATTGAATAACGAAAAAGGTAAATTGAACAAGTGAAATTTTACTTTGCGTGTTTGTCACCGTCCTCATCCTCTCTCGTTACATGTTGTCGTTGCATTTTTTTCGGTTTTGGATCATGTGGTCGTTCCCAAAACGACCAAATTGGAAGTCTTACAAAAGAATCTTTCATATCTTTTATCCGCATCGGGGCAACAGGAGAAAGATATGGTGTATGAAATGAATGTAGTTGGCATAAGTGAACGAAAGTTATAATTAGACCAAATGAGATGCCTACATATCCGAATATAGCAGCAAGGAGCATTAACGGAAAACGAAGAATCCGAACTGCTGAACTCATATCATTTGATGGAACGAGAAAAGATGAGATTGCAGTTAAAGCTACAACGATAATCATTGTGTAAGAAACGAGCCCGGCTTTTACAATCGCATCACCAATTACTAAACCACCTACAATACCGATTGTTTGTCCAACTCGGCTTGGCAAGCGAATACCAGCTTCCCGTAATAATTCAAAGATTAATTCCATTAAGAGAGCTTCAAAAATAGGAGGAAGAGGCACTTTTTCTAAAGAAGCTTTAATTGTGTAAACGAGTTCAAGTGGCAACACATCAGGATGAAAAGCGACGGTTGCGATATATATAGCTGGTAAGAGAAAGGCAATCAAGAAACTAACTAAGCGAATCATTCGGACGAAAGAACCGACGATCCAGCGGTTATTATAATCGTCTGGTGATTGATAGAAAGCAAATAACGTAACAGGAACGATAAGTGCTGTTGGATCTCCATCAGATAAAATAGCAACTCGTCCTTCCATTAAATTTGCTGCGACTCTATCTGGACGCTCTGTATTTAACTGCTGTGGAAATGGTGAGAAAGACGTATCCTCTATAAATTCTTGTATATATCCTGGAGGCATAAGTGCATCTGTCTTAATCGTTTCTAACCTTCTTTTTACTTCTGTAACTAAATCGTCATTAGCTATGTTTTGCATATAAGCAATAGCTACTTTCGTGTGCATTTCTTCACCGAGTGTAAAATATTTAACAACTACATTTGGACTCTTAATGAGTTTACGAATAGAGGCTAAATTCGTTGCTAAATCTTCTACAAAACCAGTATGCGGTCCACGTACAATACCTTCATTATCAGGCTCTGTTATATCTCTCTTTAAAGATAGAGCCGTTTCAAAAATGCAAAAGCTTTCGACATGTTCATGAAAATATAAAGATTTACCTTGTAATAAAAGCTGCACACCATAATTTAAATTCGTTTCTTTTTTCATATTTAATGTAGAAAAAGCTTTATCTAAAGATAAATCCGACCGCGTTAATAATGGTTCAAGAACTAATTGATGAATTAAATTTGGATCTGCTAAAGATTCGATATATAAGATTATCCCTTTTCCGTTTTGAAAAGGGATATCTAATTTTTTTATATCATCAGAATGAGAAAGTTTATTTTCAATGTAATTAATGTTCTCAGGAAGTGATGGAAACATATGTTTTTGTTTTTTACTCTCTTGTTGTTCTTTTCTCTCTGTCATAATTTCCACCTCTTTTAAAGTGCAACTGTTTCTGTTAATTTTTGTCGTTTGTGAGAAATTTATGCTTGAATTATTTTTTTAAAAGAGAATTGAAAGTTACGTTATATTGTCTTTTGTGCATTATTCAATTTCATAGCAGTACTTCTCACATTTGTGTCGAATTAAGAAGATATATAGGAGGGATACATATGGAAATAGCTGTAGAACGTGTTTTTACGAAAGAGATCTTAAGAAGAGCGGCAAAGGCATTTCATGTAACAGTGGAAGAGAAGCCGCTTGGAGATTTTGAAAATTATATTTTTAAGGCGAAGGGAGATAATGATGAGGACTATGTATTACGTTTAACGCATTCTTCGCATCGCTCTAAAAAAGAAGTTGAAGCTGAACTAGATTTTTTACGATATGTTGCGGAGCATGGGGCAAAGGTAGCAGGACCTCTTAACTCAACTTCTCAAAATCTTGTAGAAGAAATTGGAGCGGAAGATAGCACTTGCTTTTTTGCTTCTTTATTTACATATGCAAAAGGTGAGCAAGTAAAAGGAGAGGAATCACCTTATTGGGGAGAGGCTTACTTTGAAGCATGGGGAAAAGCGATTGGACAACTGCATCGCCTAACAATGAGCTATCCCAAAACAGACTATCGTGATACGTGGGAAGAAGACGAAAGTGGAATTGTTAATGAATTAGAAGATGATCAAGTGAAAAAGATTGCAGCGGTATTAATGGATGAGATTAAGGCTCTTCCAGTTGAAAGAGAAACGTTCGGTCTTATGCACGGTGATATCCATCCCGGTAATTTTCATTATGATGGTAAAGAGCTAACAATCTTTGATTTTGATGATGCGGCTTATAATTACTTTATACATGATTTAGCGATGGTTCTCTATTACTCTATTCTATTTACACCATGGACAGCGGAAGAGAAGACAGACTTTGCTCGTAAACAGCTACAAGTGTTACGAAAAGGCTATGAGCATGAGCACAGACTGGCGGATAGTTGGTATGAATCGTTACCGTTGTTTTTACGTCTACGTGATGTTGGTTTATACGGTACACTTCAAAAGAAGTTTAAGGGGAAAGGTATGCCAGATAACTTCCGAGAATTATCAGAAGAGCTATATGAAAGAATTATAAAAAGAGAAGCAATTGTGAATATATAATACATTTAGTTCGAAACAAAGTATATAAAACAAATATATACTTTGTTTTTTTATACAAAAATATGTTTACTTTATTAAAATAATATTGTCCTAGATTCAGTATACACTTATAATTTTATATATATTCTGAATATTCTTTATAAAGAAGGAGGGGGAATGTTGGAAGCTTTCGTGAATTGGTTAAATAATATTGTTTGGAGTCCAGCACTTGTTTATTTATGTTTAGGAGTAGGTTTATATTTTTCCATTCGAACGAGGTTTTTACAAGTAAGGCATGTAGGAGAAATGGTGAAGCTGACATTTCAAGGTGAAAAATCAGAGGCTGGTGTTTCTTCATTTCAAGCGTTAGCACTTTCGTTATCAGGACGCGTTGGGACGGGGAATATAGCTGGGGTAGCAACAGCGGTTGCCTTCGGTGGACCAGGAGCTGTATTTTGGATGTGGGCAGTGGCCTTTTTAGGAGCAGGATCAGCTTATATAGAATCTACATTAGCGCAAATATATAAGACGAAACATCAAGGACAGTTTCGTGGTGGACCTGCTTATTACATTGAAAAAGGTTTAGGTGTGAAATGGTATGCATTAGTATTCGTTGCAGCGACAATTCTTGCAACGGGGCTTTTACTGCCAGGTGTGCAGGCAAATAGTATTGCTGTAAGTTTAGAAACAGCTTTTGGAATTAACACTACCGTATCAGGGGCTTTATTAGTTGTTGTACTAGCTATTATCATCTTCGGTGGAGTAAAGCGAATTGTTAACGTTGCACAAGTTGTCGTACCGTTTATGGCAGTTGGTTATATTTTAGTAGCTTGCGTTATTGTTGCTATGAATATTGAAAAGTTGCCAGAAGCATTTATGCTAATTATAAGAAGTGCTTTTGCATTAGAAGCGGCTTTCGGTGGTATTATCGGTTTAGCAATTTCTTGGGGAGTAAAACGAGGTATTTATTCCAATGAAGCAGGGCAAGGAACTGGACCACATGCAGCAGCAGCAGCTGAAGTATCACATCCAGCTAAGCAAGGTTTAGTGCAAGCATTTTCCGTTTACATTGATACATTATTTGTTTGTTCAGCAACAGCATTTATGATGATTATTACAGGCATGTATAACGTATTTGATGCAAGCGGAAAAAACTTTATCGTTAATAAATTAAATGGCGCTCAGCCAGGACCAGGATATACACAGGCGGCGGTAGAATCTGTTTTCCCTGGATTTGGAAACGGTTTCGTTGCAATCTCGTTATTATTCTTCGCGTTTACAACAATTATGGCGTATTACTACATTGCAGAAACGAATATCGCGTACTTAAATCGTGATAAAGACCGTCCTTGGTTGTCTATTGTACTAAAATTTGTTTTTTTAGGAGCTGTATTCTACGGCTGTATTAAAACAGCAGCAACGGCGTGGGCTTTAGGTGATATCGGTGTAGGAATTATGGCATGGGTAAATATCATTGCGATTTTATTATTACAAAAACCTGCATTAGTCGCATTAAAGGATTATGAAAAACAGAAAAAAGAAGGAAAAGATCCAGTATTCGATCCGCAGCCATTAGGAATTAAAAATGCTGATTTTTGGGAGCATGAATACGGGAAAGATAAGAAAGAAGAAGTATCTTAATAGAATAGAAATGAAGAAGCAAAGGGGAAACCCTTTGCTTTTTTTATGGACAAATTGAAGCTGAAAGTTATTTTTGGGACTATTTTTGAATATAAAAAGAATGTACATGCGTTGTTAGGGGAAGGGGGAGTATGTTGATAGAATTTCGTAATGTAAATAAATATTATGGTAATTTTCAAGTTTTGAAAAATATTAATGTGCAAGTGAAAAAAGGAGAAGTGGTAGTAGTTGTCGGGCCTTCAGGATCAGGAAAAAGTACATTGCTTCGATGTATAAATCAATTAGAGGCAATTACAGATGGAGAATTAATTGTACAAAATACAGAGGTACACAATAAAAAGACGGACATGAATGAATTACGGCGAAATATTGGGATGGTCTTTCAACATTTTTATTTATACCCACATAAAACAGTTCTGCAAAATATTACACTAGCACCGATTAAAGTAAATAAAGTTTCCAAAGAAGAAGCAGAGAAAACAGCAATGTTTTATTTAGAGAAAGTAGGAATCCCGGAGAAGGCTAATGTATATCCACATCAATTATCCGGAGGACAACAGCAAAGAGTAGCAATTGCTAGAGGACTTGCGATGCAGCCGGAAATTATGCTGTTCGATGAGCCTACGTCTGCTCTTGATCCGGAGATGATCGGGGAAGTACTTGATGTTATGAAAACGCTAGCTAAAGAAGGGATGACAATGGTCGTTGTCACGCATGAAATGGGATTTGCGCGAGAAGTAGCAGATCGGATTTTATTTATGGATGATGGTCAAATTATTGAAGATACGACACCGGCGCAATTTTTTGCAAATCCTGAACAAGAAAGAGCTCGTTTATTTTTAAGTCGGGTGCTAAATCATTAGAGGAGGAATTCCATGCTTAAAATGAAAAAGTTATTTACTTTAATCGTATTTTCATGTTTATTCGTGCTTGTTGTTGCTGGATGCGGAAGTAAGAAAGATGAGGCAAAGGAAACAAATACGAAGCAAGGCGGGGCTGTTGAGCAAATTAAGAAACGAGGAAAATTAGTAGTCGGGGTGAAGAATGATACGAATTTATTTGGATTAAAAAATCCTTCAACAGGGCAAGTAGAAGGATTCGATGTTGATGTTGCGAAGGCACTTGCGAAAAAAATTCTTGGAGATGAAAAGAAGCTAGAGCTGAAAGAAGTAACGTCTAAAACACGTATTCCAATGCTGAAAAATGGTGATATTGATGCAATTATTGCGACAATGACAATTACGGAAGAGCGCAAAAAAGAAGTGGATTTCTCAGATGTATATTTTAAAGCCGGACAATCGTTACTTGTGAAAAAAGGAAGCAATATTAAGAGCATCGATGATATAAAACAAGGCGTTAAAGTATTAGCTGTAAAAGGATCAACATCTACAAATAACATTCGTCAAAAGTCACCAGAAGCGACTGTATTAGAATTTGAAAATTATAGTGAGGCATTTACAGCGTTAAAGGCAGGTAAAGGTGATGTGTTAACGACAGATAATGCAATCCTTTACGGAATGGCAAAACAAGATTCTAATTATGAAGTAGTAGGAAAAATTTTTACAGATGAACCGTACGGAATTGCAGTGCAAAAAGGTGCAGACGATTTAACGAAAGAGATTAATAACTTACTAAAAGATATGAAGGCGAGCGGGGAATACGATAAATTGTATGAAAAATGGATCGGTCAAAAACAAGAGAAGTAAAGTGAAACTTTATTTTTCTTGATAAATAGTAAAAGTGAGAGGATGAGAGTGCTCATCCTCTTCTTGTAAAGAAAGAGGGGAGAATATGTGCCTGATTTTTCTATATTAACGAATAACATTGATATGTATTTAGAAGGATTTAAATATACAGTTATGTCTAGTGTAATTGCATTGATAGGCAGTTTTATTTTAGGAGTAATTTTGGCAGTAATGCGCATCGCACCGATTCGTATTTTAAATTGGGTAGGTTCAGCTTTTGTAGAGTTTGTAAGAAATATTCCACTCGTATTAATTGCATTTATATTTTATTTCGCGTTACCTGTAATAGGAATTACTTTAAATGGTTTTGTAGCAGGAACAGTTACGCTTACCGTATATACAGCAGCGTTTATTGCGGAAGTTATTCGCGCTGGTATTCTATCAGTCGAGAAAGGTCAGATGGAAGCAGCACGTTCCTCAGGATTGACTTATACGCAAGCAATGTACCATGTCGTTTTACCTCAAGCTATGAAAATTGTAATTCCCCCTTTAGGAAACCAGTTTCTCAATTTAGTTAAAAACTCCTCAATACTTGGAATTATTGCTGGTGCTGATTTAATGTATCAAGGAGATTTAATTTCAACGAAGACGTTTGTTACGTTTGATGTATATATATTTGTCGGGATGTTTTATTTAATATTAACAATTCCGCTCAGTATGCTAGTGCGTTATTTAGAAAAACGCTTAGCAAAGGAGGCGGTGTAAATGGATTTTAAGGGAGCAATTACAGGGGATCATATTCTATTTTTATTAAAAGGATTACTTATAACGTTAGAGGTAGCGCTCGTAGCAATTGTACTTAGCTTTATTATTGGTAGTGTAATAGGGATATTGCGCTACATGAAAATACCTGTCGTCTCACAAGTATTAGGAATTATCGTTGAAGTAATTCGAAATTTACCACTACTTTTGATTATATTTTTCACGTATTTTGCACTACCAGAAGCAGGCTTGAAATTAGAAATTATAACAGCTGTAATTGTTGCTTTAACAATATTTGAAGCAGCAATGATATCTGAAATTGTTCGAAGTGGTCTATTATCGATTGAAAAAGGACAAATTGAGGCCGCAAGATCTTCAGGATTAACGTATGTGCAAGCGCTTTGGCATATCATTTTACCACAAGCATTAAGGAGAATGGTTCCACCGCTTGTCAGTCAATTTATTTCATTACTGAAAGATACAGCATTAGCAGTTGTTATATCACTGCCAGAGCTTATGCATAATGCTCAAATTATTAGCGGACAAAATGTGAATTATATGATTCCAACGTTTATGGTAGTAGCTTGTATGTACTTTATCGTAAATTATAGTTTATCAATTTTATCCAGAAGATTAGAACTTCGTTAACCCTTACAATATATGTAAGGGTTTTTCCTTGTTTCTCCTTATTTTCCTCTAAATAGAATCTAAATCTAGCTATAATTAGATTTTTTATATTATTTTATCAGAAAAGTTTTAATTTTATATAGAAAATGTAATCGCTTTCGTGTATATTTTTATTATCAGAAAATTTTAACAAGATATAGGGGTATTTGTAGGGGGAGGATTTAGATGCAGCAACCAACGAATGAGAAATTACATCGTACGATGAAGAGTAGACATTTATTTATGATCGCACTTGGTGGTGTAATTGGAACTGGTTTTTTCTTAGGTTCGGGTTACACCATTAATCAGGCTGGACCAGGGGGGGCCATCCTTTCATATTTAGTAGGCGGATTTATTATGTATTTAACAATGCTTTGTCTTGGAGAGTTAACGGTAGCAATGCCGGTTTCGGGATCTTTCCAAAAGTATGCAACGAAGTTTATTGGACCAGGAACAGGCTTTATGATTGGTTGGTTATACTGGCTCGGCTGGGCAGTAACAGTGGGTCTAGAATTAACGTCAATAGGTTTAATGATGAAAAGATGGTTTCCAAATGTTGATGTTTGGGTATGGTGCCTTGTATTCGGCGTTATTCTATATGCGTCAAATGCTATCTCAGCGAAAAGCTACGCTGAATTAGAATTTTGGTTTTCTAGTATTAAAGTAATTACAATCCTTGCATTTGTTGTTCTTGGTGGTAGTGCATTATTAGGATTTATATCATATGACGGAAAAGAAGCAGCACCTCTTTTCTCTAACTTTGTAAGCGATGGTGGACTTTTCCCGAATGGACTAGCTGCCGTATTACTTACAATGATTACAGTTAACTTCTCGTTCCAAGGAACAGAGTTAATCGGGATTGCAGCGGGAGAAAGTGAAAATCCAGAAAAAACAATTCCACGTGCGATCCGTAATACAGTATGGCGCATTATGTTATTCTTCATTTTAACAATGACAATTTTAGTAGGATTAATTTCTTGGAAGGAAGCAGGCGTAATTGAAAGTCCATTCGTAGTTGTATTTGATAAAATCGGTATTCCATATGCAGCTGATATTATGAACTTTGTTATTATTACTGCGTTATTATCTGTAGCGAACTCTGGATTATATGCAGCGACACGTATATTATGGTCACTTGCAAATGAAGGAATGGCACCAACTTCTTTCAAGAAAGTAAATAAACGTGGTATTCCAATTACAGCGCTAGTCGTAACGATTGCGGTAGCTGGATTATCCCTATTCACAAGTTTCCTTGCAGAAGATACAGTATACATGTACTTATTATCGATAGCTGGTTTATCGGCTGTTTCAAGTTGGATCATTATTGCTCTATCGCAACTTCGCTTTAGAAGTCAGTATATAAAAGGCGGAGGAAAGTTAGAGGACTTAAAGTATAGAACACCACTATATCCGATTGTTCCAATTTTAGCTTTAATTACAAATAGCATCGTTGTTATTAGTTTAGCGTTTATTCCTGAACAAAGAATGGCGTTATACTGCGGTATTCCATTTATCATTTTCTGCTATATATATTATTATTATATGAGTAAGAAACAGCAGAAACCGATGAAAGTGGAGATGGACAAAACAAATGAAACTAACAATCAAACACGATGATATAAAGGCAGATTTATCGTACGCTCAATTAGCGATTGGAAAAGAAAACGGGTATTCACCGCTACAATTACTCGTTTCTTCTATCGCAGGATGTAGTGCAATTGTCTTTCGAACAATTTTAGAAAAGAAACGTATTACATACGATACGTTTACAATTGAAACTGAAATTGGTAGAAGTGAAGCTTTATCAAAACCAGTTGAAAGTGTTCATTTGCACTATAAAATTAAAGCGGAAAACATTACAGAAGAACAGTTGGACAAGGCTTTGCAACTTGCAGTGAAAAATTGCACGATTGTTCAATCTGTAAAAGATAGCATAAAAGTTACGGAAACAATCGAACTAATAAGATGAAACATAAAAACGTGAGAGCCGTATTCTCACGTTTTTATGTTTTTAGAAAGAGGGGAAAGTGTAATGGACTGTTTAGGTTGTAAATTAGCAAACGAAGAGGGAAAAATATATAAAGTATATGAAGATGATTATGTAACTTGCTTTTTAGATCATGCGCCTTTCTACCCAGGACATACTTTAATTGTGCCAAAGCAACATGTTGTAGAAGTAGATGAATTAGATGATGTTGTGGCAAAATCAATTACGGATGCTTCTAAGATTATTGCAAAAGCGATTAAGTCATTATATAAACCAGATGGAATTACAGTTTGTCAAAATGGTGGAGTATTTAACGAGTTAACACATTACCATATGCATGTCGTACCAAGATATAAAGAGCGTTCGTTTGCTGAGTTTTATACGGTGCAACCGGAGGAAAAGAAGAATCATAACTTTGAAGAGACAAAGAATTTGTTAAAAGAAGCGATAGAGCAAATACTGCATATTGAAAAGGTGTAAAAGAATTTTTCTTAGAGATACAGTCAGGAAAATTCTAATATTAAAAAGCCCAATTTCTCAGTTACAATAGAGAAATTGGGCTTTTGTTTATTCTATTATTAAATTTTATCTATAAAAAGATTTTGCAGTGTCACAAAGTACAGTGCTCATTCGTTATATAGAGTGAGAGGAGGAATTATATGAAAGTTACAAACAACGATTATGAAAAGATGGAAGAGCTATATGAGTTGTATGAACAAAAAATTTATTATGTAGCTTATTCTATTTTAAATAATATTCAACAGGCTGAAGATGCGGTTCAAGAGACGTTTATTACTCTTTATAAGAACTTGGAAAAGCTCCATAGCTTGAGCACTGAAGAGCTTAAACGCTATATTTTGAGGATCGCGAAAAACAAGGCGATTGATAGTTACCGGAAAAATAAACGACATGAAACATTTTTAGAAGAATATGAAAGAGAATCAATAGAAGCAGTAGATGAAAATATTGAAGAGTGGGAAAAACGTAAAATGTCTGAGGTTCAAATTGATACATTGCTAAAAGAGTTAAATGAATCTAACAGACAGGTGTTTAAGTACAAAGTCTTCTATAACTTAACGTATCAAGAAATTTTAAGTGTAATGGGGATTACGGAGGCTAATGTCCGCAAGCAGTTTGAACGCGCTCGAAAACGAGTCCCAAATATGATAGGAGGTATACAACATGACGAATTCAAAGAACTCCAAAGAAATATATGAACTTGCTGAAAAAATTGCTTTAGATGATTTTGATAAATCCGAAGAACAACATGAATTTTCACATACATATACGCGCAAAAAGAAACTGTTTATGGAGGAAATGAAGCTGAAGGACGAGCGACCACAGAAAAAGAGTAAAAGACATCGTATGTTAATCGCTGCTGCCTGCTTATTGATTGGTATGCCGACAACCGTTTTTGGTGCAGTAAAAGTCTATAATATGATTGTTCAAAAACAAAATTATGAAGTAAATGTGTCGGTAACAAATAAGGACACGAAAAAGGCTGATAAGTGGTATAAGCTGAAAATTGATAAATTACCAGAAAATATGGAAGCAATTGATGACTCTGCTATGAAATATTCATTTAAAGATAACGACGCAAATGGAGGCTTTTCATTTAGTCTTTGGAGAGTAGGGGAAAATGCGGACTTTCAAACTTTATATTCAAAAAGCTACGAAGAAAAAGAGATAGGTGGCAAGAAAGCAGTAATTGTTCATAAAGAAACTGGAAACAACAATGTAATGTTTGATAGGAAGGTCTTTCTCTTTTTTGAGAAAGAAGGGATTATGTTAGAAAGTTTTATTGGATCAGATATAAATGAAGAACAAATGATAGATGTCTTAGGGAATATTTCACTTGAGCCCACGTCAAAAGAAAAGGCATCACATATATCAAATTATGATAAAAAGTATTTTAGCCAAGCAGATGAACCTAAAAAATCTAAAGTGATTCCTTTGAAAAAAGATAGCAAACGACTATTTCATATAGGGCAAAAGGTTCCAGTAACGATATCTATGGATAACAGCCAAATTGAATATGTGATAGAAAAAGTTGAAGTTTTTGATTCGATTAAAGATTTTAAACAAGAGAACTTTAATGAACTTGGCCTAGGGATATTAAGCAAGAAGAAGGCTTTAGATCAGACGGGAAAACTGCTATCGTACAGACGGGATATATATAAATTAGGGAATGGTAAAGATTCAATTGATACATTAGTAGATTCGCAATTAGTTAATGTTAAATTTGTCTACTTGACAACAACAGTGAGAAATATTGGTAAACAGGCGACAGAAGAAATCTATATGCATCCATCCATAAAGCAGCTTAAATTTGAAGGGAATGCATGGAAATACGCTAAAGAAGAGGGAATGGATGCAACGCGTATTATGACGGGAGAAGTTGATTATTTAGAGCCTCACGGAGATGGGAAAAGCTTCTACAATATTGGCAGTATCCTACCTGGCCAAACGATGAAAGTTAATTTAGGTTATTTTGTGGATGAGGATAAACTAGATTCAATTTTCCTTGATGCTTTCCGTTACAGTGGTTTTAGTGGAACTGAGAATATGAATTCGAAAAATCGTTGGTGGTTTGACATTCGTCAATAATAAAACAATAGGAACAACGGGACGAAAAAAGCTGCTTATATTTAGCAGCTTTTTTCGTCTTCATACATATGTAAAACTTCTTTCGCACGCATAAGTAAACCATCTATCAATTCTTTCGGTTCTAAAATTCGTGCATCTTTTCCAAGTCTATAAAATAAAGGGGTAATAAAGTTGATTTCGCCTTTATCAATTGTTGAATGTATATATCCTGTCCCGTCTTCGTTTATTACCACGAATTCTTCAAGGTAAGGAACACTTTTACATTGGCGCACGCCTTCTGTCGTTAGTAAAACATGTAATTGGGTAGGAATGTGCACTACGTTAGAGCTAGAGGTAAACCATTCTTCTAAATTCATGAACGTACTTTCATTTTTTTCTGTTGATAATATAGAAAGAATACGATCAACACGATACAGTAATACTTTTTTTCTCCTGAAGTCATAGGATGGTAAGTACCATAGCCCATCATGAGCGTATACACCGATAGGATGAACATGTTTTGTTTTTATCCCCGATTTAGATTCGTATTGAAAGTGTAAATTTTTATTTTCAATAGCCGCACTTAACACTGCGTTTAATAGAGGTGTATCAATTGTTCTCTTCGGATTCCAAAAAGCGATATAAGAACGTATTTTATTAACTTTCACTTTCGCATCATGTTGTAGAGAGCTATACAGTTTATGCGTAACGGAATTGATTTCTGTGTTAAAAGGTAAGTCTCGATAGTAACTTAAAGATTGAAAAGCAAAAAAGATGGATACCGCTTCTTCTTCAGTAAATAAAATAGGGGGAATGACTTTATTCGTTAATACTTTATATCCTCCATTACGACCTTGTTCTGCATAAATAGGTAATCCCATATCACTTAAATCTAAAATGTATCTGTGGACAGTACGAACGGAAATATTAAATTCATCAGCTATTTCTTGAGCTGTAAATGCTTTTTTTGCAGAAGCAAATATAAGAATATCTAATAAGCGTTTAGCTTTTGACAAATGTATCACCTTTTTTCTTTTTAAACATGACATAAATTGTCGTGTTTTATTGTTAGTATATTGTTTACAGCATAATGTTATCAAGATGAGATGTAAGGAGGAAAAAATATGTCACGTGAAATAGTTTTATTTATAGCCGCTAGCTTGGATGGATATATTGCGAAAGAAGATGATGATTTACAGTGGTTAATGGAAACCGAAGGAGAGGGAGATAACGGTTATACAGAAATGTACGAAACGATTGATACAATAATTATGGGAAAAAGAACGTACGATTATGTAGTAGAGCATATGGAAACATTCCCGTATTTAGATAAAAAATGTTATGTTTTTTCTAACTCACAAAAAGGTTCAAATGAACACGTGGATTTTGTAAATGAAGAGGTAGTGGAGTTTACGAAAAGGTTGAAAGAGCAAGAAGGATCTAAAATATGGATGGTCGGTGGAGGGAGTCTACTGAGAGAGTTCTTTAAGAATAATTTAATTGATGAATATGTTGTTACAATTACACCGCATATATTAGGTTCTGGAGTTCCGTTATTTCAAGACAAGAATCCAGAAATTAATTTAACTTTAACGGATACGAAACGTTTTGGGCAATTTGTAAATTTATATTATAAAGTAAAATGATAAAGTGAAACTTTAATCAGTGGGGGTTTTGTTCATCTCCCACTGATTATTAGTTGAACCAATCGGGCTTTTACGGGCAGTTGATCCCCCACCTAACTTCTTTGCTTCCGCTGAATTTTGATGTAGGGGTCTTACTGCCCGTTAATGCGGGATAAAAAAACACGACTATTGATGATAGTTGTGTTTCTTTATGGATGGTAATGAAACTATAAAGCAAGACCCGTAATCGACTTCGCTCGTTACAGTAATATTTCCGCCGTGTAGTTCTACAATTTCCTTCACGATAGAGAGTCCTAAACCAGTTCCGCCTGTAGATCGTGATCTTGCTTTATCGACACGGTAAAAGCGGTCAAAAATGTGAGGGAGGTCTTCAGGTGGAATACCTTCGCCTTCATCTTCAATTGTAATGGAGATACGTTTATGTTCGTCTGTAATAGAAATGTTTATATGAGAATGTTCTTTTGAATGTCTATAAGCGTTATTTAAAATGTTCACTATCACTTGTTCGAATCGCTGTTCATCTAAGTTTACTAGCAATGTAGGAGAACAAGAGAAAGAAACTTTAATGTATCTTTCTTTATACATGGCGTTTACTTTTTTAGCTATGCGAGTAAGGAAGGTGTGTAAATGCACTTCCTTTACTTGAATAGAAAAGCTATGTTGTTCTATTTGTGCAAGTGAAAATAAATCTTGAACTAAGTTTGTAATGTAATCAGACTCGTCTTTTATAATTGATAAATATCGCAAACGTTGTTCAGGAGGGGTGCTTTCTTTTAAAGCAATGTCAGCATAACCTCGTACGTATGTTAACGGTGTTCGTAATTCGTGAGCAACACTTGCTAGAAATTCACTTCGCTCTGTTTTCATATAATGTAAATCATTTGCGAGCGTTTGAATAGATGATGCTAGTTCACCAATTTCATCATTTCGAGTAGTCGTTAATGAAACGGACAAATCGCCTTTACTCATTTTTTCAGTTGCATGTTTCATGTGTAACAATGGCTTTGTTAATAAACGTGATAATAGGAAAATTGTGATGACTGTGAGTAGAAACGTGATGGCACCAGCAATAATGAATTGTTTCGTTAATCCATTAACCAACTTTTCAATTGATTCTGTTCCAAGAAACATGTACACATAGCCTTCATGTTTTCCATCGACTACAATAGGGCTAACTGTACATATATAATTAGATGTTTTCCAATGATTTTCTATAATCGCTCCATTATGGTCTGTTCGAGTTTGCATTTTACTAATATGATTGTTTATAGTCGTGTTTATTTCGTTAGATTTAGCTAGTATTTCTTTATTTGTATTTGTAATAACGACAGTTGTTTCAGCTTCAGATTCCATTAGTGCTACGTGAGAGATTGTTTGCTTATCATAATATTTTTCAAGTACATCACGATGACTGTTTCCACGTTTTAATAAAGCAGTCATTTCTTCATTTACTCTAGTGTTTACGAGACTATAATAGAGCAATACAAATAGAACACTTTCAATTAAAAGTGTGACAATTAAAAAATAAAATCCGAATTGAATAGAGATTCGTTTCATCACTTTGCTCCTTAATGTTCGGTATCAATCCATCGATAACCTACTCCATACACGGTTTTTAAATGATGATCAATAGGGAAATTTGCTTTTCGCAATTTATCACGCAAATTACGAATATGTGAATCGACTGTGCGATCTTCTGTATTTGTGTTTAATCCCCAAATTCGTTCAATGAGCTGATCACGGCTTAATACATAATTCACATGGCGTAAAAATAACCCGAGTAAAGAGAATTCGATCGGTGTGAGAAGAAGTTCTTCATTATGTACAGAAGCGAAGTGTTTTGTTTCATCCCATACAATACCGTGATATTGGATTTGTTTATGTTCATTTGTACGTCTTAAAACGGCTTCAATTCTTGCGAAAAGTTCTTCTTCATGGAAAGGTTTCGTTACGTAATCATCCGCTCCGAGTTTTAATCCTTGGATGACATCTACTGTTTGATCACGAGCGGTAACCATAATAATAGGAACGTTACTAAATGAACGGATTCTTTTGCACGTTTCCCATCCGTCCATCTTTGGCATCATAATATCGAGTAAAACAAATTTAAAGTTTCGATTTTCTATATGTAAAATAGCTTCTTCTCCGGAAGTCGCACATACGCAGTTATATCCAATTGGAGTAAGATAAAGCGTTAATAATTCAAGCATTCTCGGTTCATCGTCTACGAGCAGTATATCAATCATAGAGAGCCCTCCATATTTATAATCGTTACTTAAAGTGTAATGCAAAATCATGAAGAAATGGTGCAGATTATGATGTGTCTGCATAATTTCTTCAGAATTGCTTGTTATTGTGGAGTTGAAATTACATTTTAGGTAATCATATTGGCTCAAAAATGATTAATACGGAGGCGGTATAGTGAAAAAAATGACCCGAATTTTTGGGATAACAATAATTACAGCAGTTGGTCTTGCTGCATGTGGGCAAACGAATACAGACCATAAAAATCATGAATCTACAAAAGAGAAGAAAACAGAGCAAAAGGAAATGAAAATGAATCAGGAAGTAACCGCGCCAAAAGAAATGAACGAAGGGGCATCGAATGATTTATTAACGACAAGTCTAAAAAATGTAACGAGGTTAAATACAAATGACCCCCTAAAAATGGCAGTGTTAACTTCGCAAACGATATGGCCAGCAACCCATAAAGAGAACCAGCCAGGTGCTGTTATTTTAGTACCAGCAAGCGAGTGGCAATTAGGTATTGCGAGTGCAGACCTTATTCATCATCCGAATAACGGGCCGATTTTATTTATAGAAAAAGAAAAGATACCGGAAATGACGTTAAAAGAAATAAAACGATTAAATCCAATCGGAACGAAAGATGGAACACAAATTATGGTGATGGGAGATGTAGGTACTAGCGCGCTTGAACAATTGAAAGGTTATAAAGTAAAACAAATAAAAGAAACGGACCCAGCTATATTTGCGAAGGATGTTGATAAGGAGTATGCCGATATAACAGGAAGCTACCCAAATAGTGTTATTATCGGTTCGTCTGCAGAAGAAGGACGTTTATATACAACACCCGCTGTAAATTGGATTTCTCATATGCCGGAACCACTACTCTATACAGAAAAGAATAAAGTGCCAGAAGCGACAATAGAGGCATTAAAAATGAGAAAAGATAAAGCAAATATATATGTATTAGGGCCAGAAAAAATTGTTTCAAAAGAAGTAGAAAAAGAGTTAAGCAAATACGGGAAAGTAACGCGTATTAGTGGAGAGACCCCTACAGAAAACTCGATTGCGTTCGCTAAATTTAAAGATGAAAAAACAAAATTTGGCTGGGGATTCACAAAACCTGGTCACGGTTTATCATTTGTTTCAAGCAAAACACCAGATTTAGCAGTTGCTGGAGCACCTTTTTCACATATGGGTAAACACGCACCTGTTGTCTTGTTAGAAGAAGGGAAAGCTTCACAACCAGTGTATGACTTCCTTGCTACTATTCAGCCGAAGTTTAAAGATGATCCAACACTTGGACCATATAATCATGGCTTCTTATTAGGAAGTACGAGTGATATTTCATTTGAAACACAAGGAATACTAGATGAGAGGTTAGAAATTGTTCAGGAAAGTGGTCAAGGACACGGTGGACATTAATAAAGTGAGTAAAGGCGGCGCTGCTAAGGTAGCGTCTTTTTCTTTAGGAAACTTTTACATAGCAAAAAATCTTCTACTCGTTATATAATAGCTTTCGTGCAGTCGGCTAGATTTTCTTATGGAGAAAATCAAATTATAAAGGAGTAGAGGAGTGGTATTTTGTTTCAAACGATAAAAAATGACTGGTTTTCTAATGTGAGAGGGGACGTGTTATCAGGAATTGTCGTTGCTTTAGCATTAATCCCTGAAGCGATAGCCTTCTCTGTTATTGCAGGCGTGGATCCGACAGTTGGACTATACGCAGCCTTTTGTATTGCGGTTACCATTTCATTTGTTGGCGGAAGAACTGGAATGATTTCAGCTGCAACAGGTGCAATGGCATTATTAATGGTAACGCTTGTTAAAGATCATGGTTTGCAATATTTATTTGCTACAACAATATTAACAGGTATCGTCCAAATTATTTTTGGCGTGTTCAAACTGAGCTCATTTATGAAGTTTGTTCCGAAATCTGTTATGAGTGGTTTTTTAAATTCACTTGGAATTTTAGTTTTTACAGCGCAATTACCGCATTTTAAAAATGCAACTTGGCAAATGTATGCACTCGTTGTATTAGGACTTGCAATTATATATTTATTTCCACGTATTACAACGGCTGTACCTTCTACGCTTATTTCAATTATTATTGTGACGAGTATTGCACTTATGAGCGGATTACAGTTGAAAACAGTAGGGGATATGGGAAGCCTACCGAAAGAATTACCGTTCTTTAGTATTCCTGATGTGCCATTTACATTAGAAACATTAGGGATTATTTTACCTTATGCAGTTATGCTTGCAATCATTGGTTTACTAGAGTCTTTATTAACAGCTTCAGTTTTAGATGATATGACGCATACAGAAAGTAATAAGCATAAAGAGGCACGCGGACAAGGGATCGCAAACATCGTTGCTGGATTTTTCGGAGGAATGGCAGGATGTGCAATGATCGGTCAATCTGTTATTAATATTAAATCAGGTGGACGAGGTCGCCTATCAACATTTGTAGCGGGCGGATTTTTAATCGTATTACTATTCGTTTTAGGGAATTATGTCGTTCATATTCCGATGGCAGCTTTAGTTGCGGTTATGATTATGGTTTCAATCGGAACGTTTGATTGGAACTCTGTAACAACGATTCATAAAGTACCAAAAGGAAACGCATTTGTTATGATTGTAACAGTCGTGATTGTCTTAATTACACATAATTTAGCATTAGGTGTAATTATCGGAACAGTAATTAGTGCGGTGTTATTTGCATTCAATATGGCAAAGATTCACGTGAAACATTTATATATTGAAAATAAGAAAATATACGAAATTCACGGTCAACTTTTCTTTGCATCTACAGCCGATTTCATAAATAATTTTTCATTTAATGAAGATGTAAAAGAAATTGAAATGAATTTTACTCATGCGCACGTATGGGATGATTCAGCAGTGGCATCAATTGATAAAGTTATCATGAAGTATGAGCAAAGTGGTGTGAAAGTAAGTATAACAGGATTAAATGAACGTAGCTCAAAACTTGTTGCAAATTTGGCTACTTATAATAAAAGAATTGCTAGTTAAAAGCCTCCTTTTTAGGGGGCTTTATTATATAATACGAGTAGGATAACGAAAAGGGGATTCAGCATATGTACAAACAAATTATATTAGCATGTGACGGTTCTGAACATGCACTTCGAGCAGCGGAACATGCAACATATATTGCGAAATGTAGCGAAGAAACAAATGTTGAAGTTGTGTACGTAGTAGATAATAGAACGGCAAAATCAGATATTATACAAGGTCAAACAGACTTAGAAACAATATCAGCTAGTCGAAAAGATAAATTAAAAGAGATTGAAGGTCTATTAAAGAAAGAGAACATTTCTTATACAATTACGATATTACATGGTGATCCTGGAGATACAATTGTTCAATATGTAAATACAGGAGATATAGATCTTGTTATCGCTGGAAGCAGAGGGCTAAATACACTGCAAGAAATGGTGCTTGGTAGTGTCAGTCATAAAATAGCAAAACGAGTGAAATGTCCGGTGATGATTATAAAATAAAATAGAATGTAATGAAGACCTTAGTATAACTGAGGTCTTTTTTATGTATAAATAACTCTTATTTGTGGAAATACTAGATATATAAGTTGAAAAGATGTTAACTTACAAATTTGTAAGTTAGTTGTTAGAGAAATCGATGTTATGAAATTTTTCCCATTGGTAAAATAAAAGTATCACAGGGGAGATAGGGAGGATGGAAGCAATGAAATCATTTCAAAATTTGTCATATAGTCAAGGGGTAAGCTTAATTTGTCTAGGGGGATTTGCTGCATCTGTTACGTTAGCTGTTTTAATAAAGGTGTTTCATCAAATTTTTTAATATTAGAGTAGGGAAGGAATTGGTTGTTATCATTAGTAGGAACAGCAATGAAAATAAAAAATAGCTCTTAGCATGTATGTAGATGCTAAGAGCTATTTTTATGATTTTTATATGTTATTTAAGCTTGTTTTGATTTTACTGACCCTGTATTTAAAGTAAGGGCAAGGAAGAACATTGCAAGTATGCAAGATGCAAGTAATAAGATGAATCCGCCATCCCACCCGAATGCATCTACGATAAAGCCCATAGCGGCACTAGCGAAAGCAGCTCCGCCTAAGTAACCGAAGAATCCAGTTAAGCCTGCTGCAGTTCCAGCAGCTTTCTTTGGTGCTAAGTCAAGAGCGTGTAGACCAATTAACATAACCGGTCCGTAAATTAAAAATCCAATTGCGACAAGAGCGATACTATCAACCATTGGATTACCAGGAGGATTTAACCAGTAAACAAGAACTGCGATAAATACACCAATCATAAATAAAATACCAGCAGGTGCACGACGTCCTTTAAATAGTTTATCACTCATCCATCCGCAAAGAAGTGTACCTGGAATACCAGCCCATTCATATAGAGCGTAAGCAGTACGTGAGCTACTATGAGTAAAGCTTTTTTCTTCTACTAAATAAGTAGGAGCCCAGTCTACAACGCCGTAACGTACGAAATACACGAAAACGTTCGCAATAGCGATGTACCATAAAAATTTATTGTTTAGTACGTATTTAAATAAAATTTCCTTTGCCGAAAGTTCGCGTTCGCGATCTTTTATTTTCTCATCTGGTGGATATTCTCCAGTATGCTCTTCAATAGAAGGTAGTCCACAAGATTGAGGTGTATCTTTCATTGTAATTAGTACATAAATACCAACTAAAATTGAAAGAATACCTGGGAAGTAAAAAATACTATGCCAGTCATTTGCAAAGAAGTATAAGCCTAATGTTACAAGAGAAGGCATCAGCGCGCCGCCGACATTATGAGCGACGTTCCAAATAGACATTTTTGTACCACGTTCGCTAATAGAGAACCAGTGAACCATCGTACGACCACAAGGAGGCCATCCCATGCCTTGTACCCATCCATTTAAAAACTGAAGTACAAACATAAGTATAATGCTCGTTGTAATGAAAGAAAATGAGCCGAAAATAATATTAATGATACCTGATAAAAATAGCCCAGCTGCTAAAAAGTAGCGAGGATTACAACGGTCGGATACGATACCCATAAGAAATTTACTTAATCCGTAAGCGATAGATACTGCTGAAAGGATAACCCCAAGTTCCCCTTTACTAAATCCTTGCTCGATTAAGTATGGCATTGCTAGTGAAAAGTTTTTTCGAACAAAGTAGTAACCTGCATAACCAATGAAGATACCTAAGAATACTTGTAAACGTAATTTACGGTATTCGCTATCAACGCGATCAGCTGGTAAGCGTTCCGCGTGGGGCGCAGGTTTAAATAATTGTGTGAAAAACATAAAATGAAAATCCTCCCCTAATTAATTCGAAGCGTTTTAAGACAGAGAATATAAAAAGGCCATGAAATATAAAAAAGTTTCCTTTTTTATGATTCATAGCCGTGTACTCCGTTTCTCCGTGACTGTCAATATTAACTTCGTCGAAAATTATACAACTTTGTGACAAAAATGTAAACGTTTTTATGAATAAAAGTATTGACGGATTTTGTTCGTGGGATTAATATTTAAATACGTTAAATATTTTATTGTTTAAATAAGAGGTGGATAACATGCCAAATGATATGACGCATATCGATAAAATTCAAGCTCTAGCCTTTTCGATTGGAAAGAAAATGCAGACGGAGTTATTAGAACAAATGCAAGCAACAGGACTTACACCACCGCAGTTTTATATTTTAAAGATTCTAGATCATTATGGGGCTTCAAGAGCGACAACATTAGCAAAAAAGATGTACGTGAAGCCTAGCGCAATTACAGTGATGATTGATCGTCTAATCGATCAAGAACTTGTAGAACGCTATCACGACAAAGATGACCGTCGTGTTGTCATCATCGAGTTAACGAAAAAGGGGAAATCTAGAGTAGAAGAGGCAATGACAGCTCGCAACGAGCATATTGCAAAATACTTTTCACATTTAGAGTTGCAAGAAAGAGAAGATTTATTACGTCTCTTTGAGAAGTTAGAAACCATTATTTGCGGGACACAAGAGAAAAAAGAGAATAACTAAGAGGAATTGAGGAGATTACATGGAACAACAAGAAAATCAAAATAGAAAGTTGTTGTTAATCGGTTTAGTAATCGCGATGCTATTTGCTGCATTAGATGGAACAATTGTTGGTACAGCAATGCCACGTATCGTCGGTGACCTAGGCGGATTAAGTTTAATGACATGGTTAACAACAGCATATATGTTAACATCAACGACAGTTGTACCAATTGCAGGTAAGTTAGCGGATTTACTTGGTCGTCGTAACGTATATATAACAGGGCTAGTTATTTTCATGATTGGTTCGGCGTTATGTGGTATGGCAAATGGTATGACAGAATTAATTATTTTCCGTGGTATTCAAGGTCTTGGTGGCGGTATTATGATGCCAATGGCTATGATTATTATTGGAGATATGTTCACGGGAAAAGAACGTGCGAAATGGCAAGGTATTTTTGGTGCGTTATACGGTCTTGCTTCTGTAATTGGACCACAAGTTGGTGGGTGGATTGTAGATGCAGTGAACTGGAGATGGGTATTCTACATTAACTTACCGGTTGGTATTTTAGCAACAATCTTTATTGCAATGGGATTAAAATCACATAAACAAACAGGACCAATTAAAATTGATATCGCTGGAATCTTTACGATGATTCTAGGTGTTGTAAGTTTATTACTTGCGCTAACGTTTGGCGGAAAAGATTATGCATGGGACTCTTGGCAAATTATCGGTTTATTTGCACTAGCTGTAATTGGTATCGTTAGCTTTGTTATTGTTGAAACGAAAGCTGAAGAGCCGATTTTACCAATGCATTTCTTTAAAAATCGCACATTTACAATACTGAATGCGATTGGATTCTTTATGAGTATTGGAATGTTCGGCGCGATTATGTTCGTACCATTCTTCATGCAAGGTATTGTAGGAGTAAGTGCTGCTGAATCAGGAACAATTATGACTCCAATGATGATTACAATGATTGTAATGAGTATTATCGGTGGGCAACTTGTATTAAAAGTTGGTGTAAAACCACAAATTATCGCAGGTATGCTTATTATGGCGGGTGGTTTCTGGTTATTAACAACGATGGATATGCACACAACGAAGCTTACAGCTACTTCTTATATGATGGTTATCGGTTTAGGAATGGGTCTTGTAATGCCGACATTAACATTAGCGTTACAAGAAAGCTTCCCGAAAAAAGACCTTGGTGTCGTAACGTCATCAAGTCAGTTCTTCCGTCAAATTGGTGGAACATTTGGTATTACAATTTTAGGATCAATTATGAATAACACTTCAGGTACAACGTTAACAAATAAATTAGTACCTGTATTAGATACATTCCCGAAAGAAGCGGGACAAATGGTAACGAAATTTAAAGATATGATTCACACAGATCCACAAGGTTTATATTCGATGCTATTTAGCCCAGAGGCATTAAAACAAATGCCAGAAGCGTTCGCTAACAGCATTGTACCTATTTTGAAAAACTCTTTAGTAGACTCGCTTCATACTGTATTCTTAACAGGATTAGTATTTATCGTAGTAGGTGCCATCTTTACGATTTTCTTACAAAAAATTAAATTATCAGATCGTAAAAAAGATGCTAAAGAGCCTGCTGTAGAAGAAAAAGAAAAAACTGTATCATACTCGTAATGAAGAAGCATCGCCTTATGGCGGTGCTTTTTTGAGTATAACCTTAAAAGCTTTTTAGTGAGAAATGATTGACGTATTTTTAGAAATACGTTATATTATTTTCTGTAAACGGTTACATGAAATGAGGAGAAAAGAGAATGAGTACGATTAAAGACGTTGCGAAATTAGCGGGAGTATCTGTTGCGACCGTTTCCAGAGTTTTAAATAAAAATGGATATGTTCACGAAGATACATTAAAAAAGGTAGAGCGTGCAATTGAGATGTTAGATTATAAGCCTAGTACAGTAGCGCGTTCACTGTATAATAAAAAGTCTCGTTTAATTGGCTTAGTTGTTCCAAATATCGTGAATCCGTTCTTTCCAGAAGTTGCACGTGCCGTAGAAGATGTAGCACATAAACAAGGTTACACAGTTGTCCTTTGTAACTCTGATGAAAGTTTAGAAAAAGAGAAACAATACATTGATGTACTTAGACAAAATAATGTAGATGGATTTATTGTAGCAACGAATCCACAAAATAGTGTTAATTACATGAATTTATCTGTCCCGGTTGTTGCGATTGACCGTATGTTTAATGAGCGTATTCCTACTGTATATGCAGATAACTATGCAGGAAGTCAGGCTGCGACAAAGTTGTTACTAGATAAAGGATGTAAACATATTGCACATATTCGCGGTCCACGTGATGTGAGTACTGCAAATGAACGTTTTGAAGGTTTTGTAGACGTTATTACGCAAAATAATCTTTCGTATATGATTGCAGAGAGTACGTTTGATCCAGCAAATAGTGAGCGTGTAGCGATGGAATTATTAGAAGAATACCCGCATATTGATGGTATTGTTGCTGGGAATGATTTAATTGCGATTGGTATTGTAAAGGCTGCACTTCAAAAGGGGATTGCCATTCCAGATGATTTACAAATTATTGGATTTGATGGAATTTCTTTAACAGAAATGATGTATCCATCTATTACAACAGTTGCACAACCGATATATGAAATGGGGAAAATTGCAACAGAGTTGTTGTTAGAGCAAATGGAAGGAAATACATTAGAAGAGAAACACTATCGTTTGCCGATTGAAATTATAGAACGAAATACAACGAAGTAAGGAGATGAAACAGATGCCAAATATTGCAGTAGTAGGAAGCATTTCAATGGACTTAGTGGCTGTTTCAAAAAAACGGCCGAAAGCAGGAGAAACAGTAATTGGTGAAGCGTTTCATACAATCCCAGGAGGGAAAGGGGCAAACCAAGCAGTTGCTGCAGCTAGGTTAGGAGCAAATGTAGCGATGGTTGGAGCGGTAGGAAATGATGATTATGGAACAGTAGTTAGAAAAAATTTAGAGAACGAACGCATTTTTATCGATTATGTGGTACCGGTTACAGATAGAACGACAGGAATTGCTCATATCGTTTTAGCAGAAGAAGATAACAGTATTGTTGTCGTACAAGGGGCAAATGCTCTTGTAAATAAGTCAGTTGTAGATCGCTCCAAAGACCTTCTTGTAAAAGCGGATATGGTTGTTCTTCAACTAGAAATTCCACTTGAAACAGTAAAATATGTATTGGCTATTTGTGAGGAACATAATATTCCTGTTATGTTGAATCCAGCGCCAGCACAAGTTTTATCAGAAGAAATTTTAGAAAAAGCAACTTATATTACGCCAAATGAACATGAGTGCCGCATTGTATTAGATGATTTTACATCACCAATTGAAGATTTATTGGCGAAGTATCCAAATAAATTATTGATGACAGAAGGTTCTAACGGTGTTCGTTTCCATAATGGCACAGAGATTGTACATGTTCCTAGCATTGCTGTTGATGTAGTGGATACAACTGGAGCTGGTGATACATTTAATGGTGCGTTAGCAGTTGCACTTTCTGAAGGAGAGACACTTCAAAAAGCAATTCGTTTCGCGAATATTGCCGGTGGTCTTTCTGTAACGAAACTTGGAGCACAGGGCGGTATGCCAACGAGAGATCGAGTACGTGAAGTGCAGGTGATTGTTGGATGAAAAAGCATGGTGTATTAAACAGTGAAATCGCGGCAGTCCTTGCTTCACTTGGGCATACAGATACGGTTGTAATTGCTGATTGCGGGTTACCGATTCCGGATGGAGTAAAACGAATTGATTTAGCTGTTGAGATTGGAAAACCGAGTTTTTTAGAGGTGTTACAAGTTGTAGCTGATGATATGGCAATCGAAAAAGTGACGTTAGCAGAAGAAGTCATTATAAATAATGCGGAAGTAAATAAAGAGATCGAGCAAAAATTAATAGAGCCAGCATTTGAGTATGTATCTCATGAACAATTTAAAGAGCATACAAAGAAAGCGAAGGCGATTATTCGTACAGGCGAGGCTACGCCTTATGCAAATGTAATTTTACATGCAGGCGTGATTTTTTAATAAAGGGAAGTGATGGGAATGCATATTGAAATGAAAAACATTTCAAAGGCGTTCAATGGCAATCCTGTTTTGAAGAATGCACAGTTTATGATTGAAACAGGAGAAGTCCATGCATTGATGGGGGAAAATGGAGCGGGTAAATCAACGCTCATGAAGATTTTAACAGGTGTATACAAAAAAGATGATGGGACAATCACGATTGATGGGCAAGAGCGCACCTTTAAAAATGCGAAAGAAGCTGAAGAGTACGGCATCGCATTTATACATCAAGAACTAAACATATTGCCGAATTTAACAGTAGCTGAAAATATGTTTCTTGGTAAAGAGTTAATGTATGGGAAAACAGGTATTTTACGCACTCGACAAATGAACGCGATTGCGCAGCAGCAACTAGCAGAGCTAGGATTGCATGTAAGAGGTGCTATGTTAGCAGAGGAACTATCGGTTGGACAACAGCAAATTATCGAAATTGCGAAAGCGTTAATGACAAACGCGAGCGTTATTATTATGGATGAACCTACTGCGGCACTGACGGATCGTGAAATCGAAACGCTCTTTATAGTAATCAATAAGTTACGTAAAGAAGGTGTTTCATTCGTGTACATTTCGCATCGTATGGAAGAGATTTTCTCGATATGTGATGCCATTACGATTTTGCGTGATGGAGAATACGTTGGAAAGAGATTAATTCCAGAAACATCATTTGATGAAGTAGTGAGTATGATGGTGGGGCGCAGCATTGGTGAACGTTACCCAGAGCGAAATAGTCAAATTGGTGATGTCATTTTTGAAATGCGTAACGGAACGAAGAAAGGGAAATTTGAAAATGTTTCGTTTCAAGTAAGGAAAGGTGAAATCCTTGGTGTAGCTGGTTTAATGGGAGCTGGTCGCACTGATATTATGAAAGCGATATTTGGTTATGAACCTTTAGATTCTGGACAAATTTTTATAAATGGACAAGAAGTAAAGATTGATAGTCCGATAGATGCAATTAGACAAAGAATTGCTTTCATTACAGAAGATAGAAAGTCTGAAGGATTAGTGTTAGATTTTTCAATTCGAGAAAATTTAGCTTTACCGAATTTAGAAAGTCTTTCAAAGGGAAGTGTTCTAAGCAACGAGCTAGAACAACAGTTTACAGAGGATATGATGAAGCTTCTTAATGTGAAAGCATCTAGCGGAGAGCAGGCAGTGAAATCTCTTTCTGGTGGAAATCAGCAAAAGATTGTAATCGCAAAATGGCTAGGCATTCATCCGCAATTACTCATTTTAGATGAGCCAACAAGAGGTGTCGATGTTGGAGCGAAAAAAGAAATTTACTCTATCATGAATAAGCTTACTGAGCAAGGCGATGCCGTTATTATGGTATCATCTGAGCTTCCGGAAGTTTTAGGAATGAGTGATCGAGTTCTTGTTATTCATGAAGGAAAAGTCGGCGGCATTTTAGGGAAAGATGAGGCATCACAAGAGTCTATTATGGCACTAGCTACAGGGGGAGAGTAAGGATGGCTAAGAAGGGGAATGTATTACAACAACTCGGTTCTTTAATCGGTTTAGTATTAATTATCGTCGTAATTACAGTTTTAAATCCAGCGTTCATTGAAATTCCAAATTTATTTAATATACTGCGTCAAGTATCGATTAATGCGCTTATTGCATTCGGAATGACCTTCGTAATTTTAACAGGGGGTATTGACTTATCGGTAGGTTCTATTTTAGCATTATCAAGTGCACTTGTTGCTGGAATGATGGCAAGTGGCATGGATCCGTTCCTTGCAATGGCAGTTGGACTATTAGCAGGTCTTGTAATGGGGGTTGTAAACGGTATCATCATTGCGAAAGGAAAAGTAGCTCCATTTATTGCAACTTTAGCAACAATGACTATTTTTCGTGGGTTGACGCTTGTTTATATGGACGGACGTCCGATCACTGGTCTTGGTGATCATTTAATGTTCCAAATGTTTGGCCGCGGTTATTTTCTTGGTATTCCGGTACCAGCTGTTACAATGATGATCGCTTTCGCAGTACTGTACTTCATTTTGAAGAAAACGACATTTGGCCGTCGTACATTTGCAATTGGTGGAAATGAAGAAGCAGCAGCACTATCAGGTATTAATGTTACGAGAATTAAAGTAATGATTTACGGTCTTTCCGGAATTTTGGCAGCGCTTGCAGGTATTGTCTTAACATCACGACTAGATTCTGCACAGCCGACTGCAGGTACTTCTTACGAATTAGATGCAATTGCAGCAGTTGTATTAGGTGGAACAAGTCTTTCTGGGGGAAGAGGATGGATTGTTGGTACATTCATCGGTGTACTAATTATCGGTGTACTAAATAACGGTTTAAATTTATTAGGTGTATCTTCTTTCTTCCAACAAGTTGTAAAAGGACTTGTAATCTTACTAGCTGTATTAATTGATCGCCGAAAAGAAGCGTAATGGAGGGACAGTTCATGAAGAAATGGTTACTTATACTCGTTGCATGTATTATGGTCATTACTGCTGGTTGTTCAATGGAACCACCAGAATGGGCAAAGGATTCTAGCGATAAAGGTCGAAATAAAACTATTAAAGTTGGATTCTCTGTTTCAACTTTAAATAATCCCTTCTTTGTAACTTTGAAAAAGGGTGCAGAAAAGAAAGCGAAAGATAGCGGCATCGAATTGATTGCTGTTGATGCGCAAAATGATGCAGCGAAGCAAACGAACGATGTTGAAGATTTAATTCAAAAGGGTGTCGATGTAGTTGTTATTAATCCGACCGATTCAGATGCTGTTGCTTCAGCGGTAAGTGCGGCAAATGCAGCAAATGTTCCTGTTATTACAGTAGACCGCGTTGCGAATTCAGGTAAGGTTGTTTCTCACATTGCATCTAATAATATCGAAGGTGGTCAAATGGCTAGTGATTACATTCGTGAATTAGTCGGCGAAGGAGCAAACGTTGCTGAGTTAGAAGGAATCCCTGGATCGTCTGCTGCTCGTGAACGTGGGAAAGGATTCCATAACGTAGCCGATAAGTCTTTAAAAGTAGTTGCCAAACAAGCGGCTGATTTTGATAGAGCGAAAGGATTATCTGTTATGGAAAACATTTTGCAAGCAAATAGCGATATTAAAGCCGTGTTTGCGCATAACGACGAGATGGCATTAGGTGCACTTGAAGCATTGAAGTCTGCTGGAAAAACAGATGTAGTCGTTGTTGGATTTGATGCAACAGAAGATGCTGTGAAAGCGGTTAATGATGGGCGTATGGCTGCAACAGTCGCTCAAAAACCGGAATTAATCGGAGAGAAGGCGATGCAAACAGCAAAAGAGATCACGCAAGGTAAAAAAGTGGACAAATCTATTCCGATTGAATTAGAGCTTATTAAGAAAAATAAATAAATATAAAATGAAAATTAGGAAGGAAGAATAACAAATGAAATTTTTTATTGATACAGCAAACATTAACGAAATTAAAGAGGCAAATGCATTAGGCGTAGTAGCTGGAGTAACGACAAACCCATCACTTGTAGCAAAAGAAGGCGTAGATTTCCATGAGCGTATTCGTGAAATTTGCAGCTTTATAGAAGGGCCTGTAAGTGCAGAAGTAATTAGCTTAGAAGCTGATAAAATGATTGAAGAAGGAAAAGAATTAGCGAAGATTGCTCCAAACGTTGTTGTAAAAGTTCCAATGACAACAGAAGGTTTAAAAGCAGTAAAAGCATTCTCAGATTTAGGAATTCGTACAAACGTTACATTAGTATTCTCAGCAGTTCAAGCATTACTTGCAGCTCGCGCTGGTGCAACATATGTTTCACCATTCTTAGGTCGTTTAGATGATATTGGTCATAACGGTATGGATTTAATTCGTCAAATCGCAGAAATCTTTGCAATTCATGGCATCGAAACAGAAATCATTGCAGCATCTGTACGTCACAGCGTTCACGTAACTGACGCAGCATTAAACGGTGCACATATTGCAACAATCCCAGCAAACGTAATTGCTTCATTAGTGAAGCACCCATTAACAGATCAAGGAATTGAGAAATTCTTAGCTGATTGGGAAAAAACACAAGAGAAATAATAGAAAATCAAGAATCCTAGTTTAATTGACTAGGATTCTTTTTTATTTAAAAGAATTTTCATGCAATTTTGCATATTGTCTTTTAAATTTGTTATATAAGATATTTAATATATATCACATAACTCTTTATTTTTCATATTTCGATATAAAGTGGAACTTTAATCAGTGGGGGCTTTGTTCATCACCACACTGATTATTAGTTAAACCAAGGGATAAACAGATAGAGGGTCTGACCAGAAAACTGGAGGGCATGATTCTATAACAGAAAGTTTAATGTTTATAGAATTATGTCTTTTTATATAGGGAGGGTAGTAAACAGAGATTTCGACAAAAATGCACCGATTTATCTGAATTTTAAGTTTTATAAAAGGAGAGAAATGGAATGAGAAGAAAAGCCCCATTTAAAGTGTTGTCATCATTAGCAATTGCAGCAATTATCGGATGCACATCTGTAATGAGTGCGCCGTTAGCATATGCAGAAACGCCAGAAAAAGAGAAAGAGAATGTGTCTACAACGCCAATTGATTACAATTTAATTCAAGAAGATCGTTTAGCGGAAGCTTTGAAAGAAAGAGGAACAATTAATCCAGCATCTTCTAAAGAAGAGACGAAAAAGGCTGTCGAGCAATATATTGAAAAGAAACAAGGAGATCAGGCGAACAAAGAAATTCTTCCAGATGCTCACTCACAAGAAACGTCTGATTTCACAAAAAAAGTAAAAGAGAAAAAGATGGAAGAAAAGGAAAATGTAAAAAAGACTGAAAAAAATATTAATCTTGAGCAAAAGCCAGAACCAAATAAAAAGCAATTGAATGGGCAAGTTCCAACTTCAAAAGCAAAGCAAGCTCCATATAAAGGATCTGTTCGATCTGATAAAGTATTAGTGCTACTCGTTGAATTTAGTGATTATAAACATAATAATATTGATCAAACACCAGGTTATATGTATTCGAAAGACTTCAGTAGAGAACATTATCAAAAGATGTTGTTTGGTAAGGAGCCTTATACATTATTTGATGGTTCAAAAGTAAAAACATTTAAACAATACTATGAAGAGCAGTCTGGTGGTAGTTATACGACAGACGGATATGTAACGGAGTGGCTAACAGTTCCAGGAAAAGCATCTGATTATGGAGCTGATGGTAGCAGTGGTCACGATAATAAAGGTCCGAAAGGTGCACGTGATTTAGTGAAAGAAGCTTTGCATGCAGCTGCTGAGAAAGGACTAGATTTATCTCAGTTTGATCAGTTTGATAGATATGATACAAACGGGGATGGGAATGAAAACGAACCTGACGGTGTAATTGATCATTTAATGGTAATCCATGCTGGTGTTGGTCAAGAAGCTGGTGGCGGTAAATTAGGTGATGATGCGATCTGGTCACATCGTTCAAAATTAGCAGTAGATCCAGTAGCGATTGAAGGTACAAAATCAAAGGTAGATTACTTTGGTGGAAAAGTAGCAGCACATGATTACACAATTGAACCAGAAGATGGAGCTGTAGGTGTGTTTGCGCATGAATTTGGACATGATCTTGGATTACCAGATGAATATGACACGAAATATACTGGAAATGGTTCACCTGTCGAAGCTTGGTCATTAATGAGTGGAGGTAGTTGGACAGGAAAAATCGCAGGAACGGAGCCGACAAGTTTTTCACCACAAAATAAAGACTTCTTACAAAAGAATATGGGTGGCAACTGGGCAAAAATATTAGAAGTAGATTACGATAAAATTAAGAGTGGTGTGGGAGTTCCTACCTATATTGATCAAAGTGTTACGAAATCAAATCGTCCAGGCGTTGTACGTGTTAACTTACCAGGTAAAAGTGTTGAAACGATTAAACCGGAGTTTGGAAAGCATGCATATTATAGTACAAGAGGCGATGATATGCATACAACGTTAGAGACACCTTTCTTTGATTTAACAAAAGGAACAAATGCAAAATTCGATTATAAAGCAAATTATGAGTTAGAAGCAGAGTGCGATTTCGTCGAAGTACATGCAGTAACAGAAGATGGAACGAAGACGTTAATTGATAGACTTGGAGAAAAAGTAGTCCAAGGAGATAAAGATACAACAGATGGGAAATGGATTGATAAATCATATGATTTAAGTCAATTTAAAGGCAAAAAAGTGAAACTACAATTCGACTATATTACAGATCCGGCTGTAACATATAAAGGTTTTGCGATGGACGATGTAAATGTAACTGTTGATGGACAAGTTGTATTTTCTGATGATGCAGAAGGACAGTCTAAAATGAATTTAAATGGTTTTGTTGTTTCTGATGGGACAGAGAAGAAAGCTCATTATTACTACTTAGAATGGAGAAACTATGCGGGATCAGATAATGGATTAAAAGCAGGAAAAGGTCCAGTGTATAATACAGGTCTTGTCGTTTGGTATGCAGATGATAGCTTTAAAGATAACTGGGTTGGGGTGCATCCAGGTGAAGGATTCCTTGGGGTTGTAGATTCTCATCCAGAAGCACTTGTTGGTAATCTGAACGGGAAACCAGCGTACGGTAATACGGGCATGCAAATTGCAGACGCTGCATTTTCATTTGATAAAACACCAGCATGGAGTGTAAATTCATTAACACGTGGCCAGTTTAACTATTCTGGATTACAAGGTGTTACAACTTTTGATGATTCAAAAGTATATAGTAACAAGCAAATTGTAGATGCAGGAAGAAAAGTTCCAAACCTTGGACTTAAATTCCAAGTTGTTGGACAGGCAGAAGATAAATCGGCAGGCGCTGTTTGGATTAAACGTTAATAACATAAAAGCACATTCTTCATATGAAGAGTGTGCTTTTTAATTTGTACAGTAAGTTATTATTTTAGTTTATGTAATACAAATGTTTATTCATGTGTAGTGTATCAAATTATGTGGAGAAAGGAAATATTTCCGAGGAAATTGTCGAAGTATCGTCGTTATTTATAAACTTTCTTTTTAAAAGAAGTAATGTATTATTGCCTTTACGGCTCAATTTATTTACATTGTTATTTGGTTATACACAAAAGTAATATATTGGGCAAAAAAGAGTTCTATTCAATATGGCTCTTTTTATAGATAGAAAGGAGTAAGCGATAAATGAAAGAAGTTATTGGATGTCCACAGTGTGAAGGGGATATTACTGTACAACATATTATTGATCTCCCACATCCTTTTTCATTAAGGTGTCCACATTGTAAGGTGAAGTTGAAAGAAATAAGGGTAACGTCATGTTTAATATTAGCGATGATTTGTATAATTCCATTGTTTATTATTATTGGAGAGAGTATTAAGGAATTACTAGTAAAATATTTTTCTATTGTAGACAATGTACCAACTGTACTTATTTTCTTTTTATTTTGTTATCCATTGTATTATTTCTATGAAAAATATAATGCTATATTGTTTATTAAATATGGTTTGCTGAAAGTTAAAAGTTGAATTGAATAGGAGATTATCATTATGCTTTGGAAAATATATTTAGTTATTGTAGCAATGTTAGCTATTATTTCGTTAGTAAGGGGTATGTTTCAAACACCAATTCAAAAGTTTGACTTTGTAGTATCTATTATTACGTGGATAGGGCTCTTTGGTTTTGTATTTGATATACAAATATTAACCTCGATTGTTTGGAAATGTATCTTCTTGTTTAGCGTCATTTGGACTTTAACTGCAGTTTTTGTTTTTCGTTTATATGAAGAGCGAGATGAGCCATTACCTTTTATATTTAAATTAATTGGAATTATTCCAACGCTTCCATTATATTACGGATTATATCAATATGCATTTTAAAAAAGACAACGATGGATTATCCCATCATTGTCTTTTTTACTTTGCTTCTTACATAAATCATCCCAGCAAATGTTAATAAAAATGCTGTCCCGATAATGAAGCTGATGCTAGGTGATGCTCCGATTGCGCCGACTGTAAAGGAGCCAGCAACAACTCCTAATGAGAAGAAGGCATAAAATAATCCGAATGCCTTTCCGCGATTATCGTCTGTAGTATTTTCAACGAGTAAAGCGTTAATAGACGGAAAGAGGATTGCGAATCCAATTCCATAAATCATCATTACAATAAAGAGCATACCTTTTGTAGCAAATAATCCGAGTAAAGATAATGCGAATGCCATAACTGCAATTCCGATTAGCATTAGTTTCGAACGATTAAATCGATCGTAAATACGATTTGTTGGAAGCAAGAAGAAGAGGATAGCAGTAATACCAAATACACTTAACATCATGCCTGTTGTAGATGCTTTAAGCGCTAATGCCTCAACTTTTACTGGTAACATATAAGTGACAATTCCTTGTGAAAACATTAATGTGAAAGCACCAATATATGCTTGTAATAACGGTTCTGATTTTAACAGTTCAATCATATCTTCTTTGTTCATCATTTGCGTTCTTGATGTATCTTTTCTTGATACGTTATTTGGTAAGAAGAATAGAGATACGATTGTACCAAGAGCCATTAAAATAGAAATAGTAATGAAGACCCATTCTACGCCAGCTGTTGCTTTCATAATACCGCTGAAAGCAGGTCCTACGATTGCCGCTGTTCCAACAGCAGCACCAGATAGAGCCATTGCTTTTCCTTGTCTTTTTGCATTTGTTTGTTTTGATAAAAATGTAAAGGCAGCAGGAATTAAAAAGCCATCACTAAATCCATGCATAAAGCGCACAACTAATAGTTGTTCACCACTTTGAACAACGGTGTATAACAAGACTATGAAACTCGTAATTCCCATGCTTATATAAAGGATTTTTTTTGCACCAAATTTATCGACAGCGGCTCCAGCAATAATATTACCAATCATATTAGCGAATGAGTACATACCGACAACTAGCCCGATAATAAGAGGAGTTCCTCCAAGGCTTTGAGCGAAAGTACTCATAATAGGTAATTGTGAAAATGTATCTAAAAATGCCACGATAACGATAAAGTAAATAAAATATTTCAAGCGATATTCACCTCTCCAATGCTATTATGGCACAATGCTAATTTCACCTGCAATGAAATTGAATTAACAGATGTGGAAAAAAGTACAAAGTGACAAAATATTGAACGTTATTTGTAAAAAATTAGTAGGGATGTGATTGTTTTTTTGAAATATATGGATAGAAGTATTATAATAGATTTGTAAACTTCACCAGGTTAAGTATATACATAGAGAGGGATGTATAAAATGAAAGCACTACTTTGGCATAATCAACGTGATGTACGAGTAGAAGAAGTACCAGAACCAACAGTAAAACCAGGAACAGTGAAAATCAAAGTTAAATGGTGTGGTATTTGTGGGACAGACTTGCATGAATATTTAGCAGGGCCTATTTTTATTCCAACAGAAGAACATCCATTAACACATGTGAAAGCACCTGTTATTTTAGGTCATGAGTTTAGTGGTGAGGTAATAGAGATTGGTGAAGGAGTTACATCTCATAAAGTGGGAGACCGTGTTGTTGTAGAACCAATTTATTCTTGTGGTAAATGTGAAGCTTGTAAACATGGACATTACAATGTTTGTGAACAACTTGTTTTCCACGGTCTTGGCGGAGAAGGCGGCGGTTTCTCTGAATATACAGTAGTACCAGAAGATATGGTTCATCACATTCCAGATGAAATGACGTATGAACAAGGTGCGCTTGTAGAACCAGCAGCAGTAGCAGTTCATGCAGTACGTCAAAGTAAATTAAAAGAAGGGGAAGCTGTAGCAGTATTTGGTTGCGGTCCAATTGGACTTCTTGTTATCCAAGCAGCTAAAGCAGCAGGAGCAACTCCTGTTATTGCAGTTGAGCTTTCTAAAGAACGTCAAGAGTTAGCGAAATTAGCAGGTGCAGATTATGTATTAAATCCAGCAACTCAAGATGTGCTAGCTGAAATTCGTAACTTAACAAATGGTTTAGGTGTAAATGTTAGCTTTGAAGTAACAGGTGTTGAAGTTGTATTACGCCAAGCGATTGAAAGTACAAGCTTCGAAGGACAAACTGTAATTGTTAGTGTATGGGAAAAAGACGCAACAATTACTCCGAATAATTTAGTATTAAAAGAAAAAGAAGTTATTGGTATTTTAGGATACCGTCACATCTTCCCAGCTGTTATTAAATTAATTAGCTCTGGTCAAATTCAAGCAGAGAAATTAATTACGAAAAAAATTACAGTGGATCAAGTTGTTGAAGAAGGATTTGAAGCACTTGTAAAAGATAAAACACAAGTGAAAATTCTTGTTTCACCTAAATAAGATAGAATCGAAAAGAGTAGCCCTTTTCTAGAAATAGAAGAGGGCTACTTTTTTTCTATACTGAAAGGTGATAGACTTTCCTGTAACTAAAGGTATTTTGTTTGGAAGGGGAAGTCTAATGCTTTCATTTATATTGACATTGAAACGGATGCTAAAAGCTTGTTTGCGAGCATGGAAAGATAAAGAATTTCAAGTGTTATTCGTATTAACAATTTTGACATTAATATCTGGTACAATCTTTTATAGTACAGTGGAGGGGTTACGTCCTCTGGATGCTTTATATTTTAGCGTTGTGACGCTGACTACTGTCGGTGATGGGCAATTTAGTCCCCAAACTGACTTCGGAAAGATATTTACGATATTATACATATTTATAGGGATCGGATTAGTGTTTGGATTTATACATAAGTTGGCAGTTAATGTACAATTGCCAAGTATATTATCGAATAGAAAAAAAGAGTAAAGCATGTGGGTGCTTTACTCTTTTTTTACATTAGTTTAGACAAGCCTTAATAATAGTTTATTAAAATGAAAGTGTATTCATTCATTATATTCACTGTGTATAAAGTTATAATGATATGAACATTTGCATATTTTGATTTAGTGATAGAATTTTCATGAAAGGTGGGATATTCTAGTCATAGGTTAACCGGATGACATCATAGGATCCTAACAAAATGTTTACAATAATTCAATTATAAAATGGAGGATTTTATATGAAAAAGAAAGTACTTGCTTTAGCGGCAGCTATTACATTAGTTGCTCCATTACAAAGTGTTGCATTTGCTCATGAAAATGATGGGGGACAGAGATTTGGAGTTATTCCGCGCTGGTCTGCTGAAGATAAACATAAAGAAGGCGTGAATTCTCATTTATGGATTGTAAATCGTGCAATTGATATTATGTCTCGTAATACAACACTTGTAAAACAAGATCGAGTTGCACTATTAAATGAATGGCGTACTGAGTTAGAGAACGGTATTTATGCTGCTGACTATGAAAATCCTTATTATGATAATAGCACATTTGCTTCACATTTCTATGACCCTGACAATGGGAAAACTTATATTCCGTATGCAAAGCAGGCAAAGGAAACTGGAGCTAAATATTTTAAATTAGCTGGTGAGTCTTACAAAAATAAAGATATGAAACAAGCATTCTTCTATTTAGGATTATCTCTTCATTATTTAGGTGATGTAAACCAACCGATGCATGCGGCAAACTTTACGAATCTTTCGTATCCACAAGGATTCCATTCTAAATATGAAAACTTTGTAGATACGATAAAAGATAATTATAAAGTAACGGATGGAAATGGGTATTGGAACTGGAAAGGTACGAATCCAGAAGATTGGATTCATGGAGCGGCAGTAGTTGCGAAGCAAGATTATGCTGGCATTGTAAATGATAATACGAAAGATTGGTTCGTAAGAGCAGCTGTATCACAAGAATATGCAGATAAATGGCGCGCTGAAGTTACACCAATGACAGGTAAGCGTTTAATGGATGCACAACGTGTTACTGCTGGATATATTCAGCTTTGGTTTGATACGTACGGAAATCGTTAAGTATTTGAAGAAGGTCAAATCTCAGAATAGAGTATTTGGCCTTTTTATCACTATACAATACATGGAGGTATGAAACGTGAAAGGTAAATTGCTAAAAGGTGTACTTAGCTTAGGTGTTGGTTTAGGAGCTTTATATAGCGGAACGTCAGCTCAAGCAGAAGCATCTACAAATCAAAATGATACATTAAAAGTGATGACGCATAATGTATATATGCTATCAACAAACTTATATCCAAACTGGGGACAAACTGAGCGTGCTGATTTAATTGGGGCGGCAGATTATATAAAGAATCAAGATGTTGTTATATTAAATGAAGTGTTTGATAATAGCGCATCAGATCGTTTATTAGGTAATTTGAAGAAAGAATATCCAAATCAAACAGCAGTATTAGGTCGTAGTAGTGGAAGCGAATGGGATAAAACGTTAGGGAACTATTCATCTTCAACTCCTGAAGATGGTGGCGTTGCGATTGTCAGCAAATGGCCAATCGCTGAAAAGATTCAATATGTATTTGCAAAAGGATGCGGGCCAGATAATTTATCGAATAAAGGATTTGTATATACGAAAATTAAGAAAAATGATCGTTTCATTCACGTAATTGGGACGCATTTGCAGGCTGAAGATAGTATGTGCGGAAAAACTTCACCTGCATCTGTACGTACGAACCAATTAAAAGAAATTCAAGATTTTATTAAAAATAAAAATATACCAAATAATGAGTATGTGTTAATTGGTGGTGATATGAACGTAAATAAAATAAATGCAGAGAACAAGAATGATTCAGAGTATACATCTATGTTTAAAACATTGAACGCTTCTGTACCATCTTATACTGGACATACAGCGACTTGGGATGCAACGACAAACAGTATTGCAAAATATAATTTCCCTGATAGTCCTGCCGAGTATTTAGATTATATTATTGCAAGCAAAGACCATGCGAACCCATCGTATATAGAGAATAAGGTGTTACAGCCGAAATCTCCACAATGGACTGTTACATCATGGTTCCAAAAATATACGTATAATGATTACTCTGATCATTATCCAGTAGAGGCGACTATTTCTATGAAGTAGTTTCAAAAAGTTTCTTCGTAAAGAAGAAACTTTTTTTATTTGCAAACAGGAAAATCACACTTTCTTTCCAATATGTATAAGACATATTGAGAAGAGGAGAGAAAAATGTGGATCGAGGAATTTTTAAAGAAGTTCCATTACCGTGTGCATTTTTGGATGAAGTGGCTTTAGATAGAAATATTCAATCAATTATAGAGTTAAGTGGAAATAAGAAGATTCGTATAGCGAGTAAATCGTTACGTTCTGTTCCGATTATGCAAAAGATTTTAGCTGCAAATGATCGATTTCAAGGTATTATGTGCTTTTCACCTAGAGAGACTTTATTTTTAATAGAACAAGGATTTAATGATTTATTGCTTGGATATCCTGCTTATGATGAAAGAGCTTTGTATGAAATTAGTTTGCTAACAAAGAAAGGTTTCATTATAACTTGTATGGTGGATTGTGAAGAGCATATTGTGTATTTAGAAAAAATTGCTGAGGAATCTAAAGGATGTTTTCGTGTTTGTTTGGATATTGATATGAGTAGTCGTTTCTTTCAATTTCATTTTGGTGTACAAAGATCCCCAGTAAAAAATGTGCAGGATGCGTTGAAAGTAGTAGAAAAGGTGAGAAGGTCATCATATTTAATGTTAGATGGTGTGATGGGTTATGAAGCTCAAATTGCTGGGGTGGGAGACCATATACCGAATCAATGGCTGAAAAGTAAAGTGATTTCGTATTTAAAGCAGAAATCAGTGCTAGAAGTTAAAGAAAGAAGAGAATATATTGTAAAAGCAATACAAAAACTTGGTATTGAGCTAAGGTTTGTAAATGGAGGCGGAACAGGAAGCATAAAAACAACTGAGAAAGATAATTCAGTTTCAGAGATTACAATAGGTTCTGCTTTTTATTCTCCGAAGCTGTTTGATTATTATAAAGAGGTGAAATTTCATCCAGCGGTCGGATTTGCCTTACCAGTTGTGCGTAAACCAGTCCCGTTTATTTACACTTGCCTAGGTGGTGGATATATTGCTTCAGGAGCAGTTGGAAAAGATAAAGAGCCTGAAGTTTGGAGACCAAAGGGTGCAAAACTATTAGCTTTAGAAGGTGCTGGCGAGGTACAAACGCCAATATTTTATAACGGCGAGGAAAGAGTGGACATAGGAGAGTCCATTTTGTTTCGTCATAGTAAGGCTGGTGAATTATGTGAACGCTTTCCTTTTTTGTATCGTGTTAAACAAGGAGAGATTGTTGGGGAGTATTCAACATATCGGGGGGATGGCCAATGCTTTCTATAAAGGGACAAAGGTGGAGGAATTGGACAGGGAATGTAGAAGGGACGCCGCATTATACGATGTATCCAGAAAGTATACAAGATGTAGTAGAAGTAGTGGGGGTTGCACGAAAAAAGGGGCAGAAAATTCGTGTTGTTGGTTCAGGACACTCGTTTACACCCCTTGTGCAAACGGAAGAAGTTTTAGTTTCTTTAGATGAATTGAAGGGCATTGTGAATATTGATGAAGAGAAGATGGTCGCTGAAGTGTGGGCAGGAACAAAGTTATATGATTTAGGGAAGTTACTTGAGGAAAAAGGTTATGCGCAAGAAAATTTAGGAGATATTGATTCGCAATCTATTGCAGGAGCGATTAGTACGGGGACTCATGGAACGGGTATTACCTTTGGGAGCTTATCAACACAAGTTATAGAGATTACGGCAGTTTTATCTAATGGTGAGAGTATAGTTTGTTCGGAAGCTGAGAACGTAGAATATTGGAGAGCGTTTCAGTTGTCACTTGGAATGTTAGGTATCATTGTAAAGATAAAATTGAAGGTTATTCCAGCGTATTCACTCGTTTATGAAAGTGAAAAACAGTCATTATCTACTGTAATGAACAAACTAGAAGAGTATAAGAAGCATCGTCACTTTGAATTTTTCGTTTTTCCTTATTCTGATGAAGTACAAGTAAAACTTACGAACGAAACAACGAATACAGGCAGTGATTTGAAATGGCATAAACTAAAGGTGGAGTTACTTGAAAATAGGATGTTCTCTTTACTATCTAAAGGGTGTAAATGGTTTCCTTCTATAAGTAAAGGAGTGAGTCGATTATCAGCTAAGGCTGTACCAAACACAAAAATAATTGGCCCGAGCTATGAAGTATTTGCTACATCACGTACGGTACCATTTTATGAAATGGAGTATAGCATTCCTTCAAAGTATATGAGGACTGTGGTAGAAGAAATCTCAAATCTTATTGAAAAGAAAAAGTATAAGGTGCACTTCCCGATCGAATGCCGCTATGTGAAAGGTGATGATATATGGCTTAGTCCAGCCTATGGAAGAGATTCAGCGTATATCGCTGTTCATATGTATAAAGGTATGAAATATGCTGCTTACTTTGGCGAAGTGGAAAAAATTTTTCTGAAGTATGAAGGGCGTCCGCATTGGGGGAAAATGCATACATTATCGTATGAGCAATTACAAGATATATATCCAGAGTTTCATTCGTTTTTACAGGCGAGGAAGTCTCTAGATGAACTTGGAATGTTTTTTAATCCTTATGCAGAAAAGTTATTTATCCCGCATTAACGGGCAGTAATACTCCCATCTCAAAATTCGGTGGGAGATAACCGCTCGTTTTGGGAGGGTTGATTAAAGTTTCACATTATGTATATGAAAAAGCTGACAAATAATTATTTGTCAGCTTTTTTTAGTGTAATTGCATTTCTTGTATGACTAATATGCTCATAAAATAGTAGTTTATCACGGCTAAATACATGCAGTAAAACATGAATAATAAACAGGCCGTTAATGATGAATAGGAATAACAATGTAACGAGTAATACTAAAGGTTCTGTATGATTTAACATAGAACTACTAGAAAGAATATAATTGATTCCGCCTAACGCAAAATAAAATATACCGTATCGAATAAATAGTTCTTTTAATGTAATACGATCTGATTTTCCTTTCAGGTGAATGCGAAGCAATGCTTTCCCAATTGTTTTTCCATTCGTAAAGTATGGAATAATAATAAAGTAAATAAGGATTGAACACGTAATGAAAATGAGTTCATACATATTGGTGTAAGATTGCATATTAGAAACGAAGAAAGAATTTCCTTTGTTTTTAATGACAGGTACAACGATAGATAAGAAAATCCAATCAATTTGCATCGCGATAAGGCGACGAATGAATCCGACTGGTTTCGTTTCTAAATTAATATGACTATCTAACTCGTTTGTTTTTGGAAGGAAGTACGTAAATATTGGTGCAATGATAAAACCAATTACGCCACCTAATGTATTTAAAAACAAATCATCGATATCAAATAATCGGTATGCACAATTGTATATACCGTATAATCCAGTCACTTGTGTTAGCTCGAAAAATAGTGAAAGGAAAAAGGAAATGTAAATTGTTTGTAGGAAACTACGTCGGAAATAATAACGTAAGTAAATACCGAATGGAACAGTTAATAGAACATTAAATGCAACTTGTAAAAAAGCAGACTCTTTTAATAAGTAGAAATAAGTAGCCGGTTTCGTTAAAACTGCCGATGTATGACTACTAATCTCTTGTATGAAATAAAATGGTGAGAGTTGCATGTGTTGTGTATTAGCCGATTGTAGGCTACAAGTATCAAACGTTTGTGGCAACGGCAAAATAACAAGAAAATAGGCATTTAATAAGTAAAGTAATAATGAGTATAAAATAAATGAGCGCCATTTATTTAAATAACCGTATTTTCGATAATTAAATATTAGAAAAGGGATTAAAAGAAACATTGCTAAAAAAGGAAATAAAATAAATGCTGTTTTTACTGGAAATAAATATGCAGTCAAAGTGAAACTCCTTTCAATAAAAATTCGTTTATCATTATAGCGCTAAAAATATTTAAATACAAAGTTAAAATATTTCGAAATAGAAATAATTACTAATTTTATAGGAATTAAGTTATAATAAATTTAATATGAGGATATTATGATTATATAAGTTGAGAGAGGGTACAAGAGATGCGATATGAACTTTTTTCTGTAAGTGGGGATCATATTACGACTTTTGAAAGTGCATGGCGTTTTCAGGAGGGAGAACAGATTTTTGTTCATGATGATCAAACAAAACGAAACTTTATTATTATTCGTCTGACGCATGATGTATTTCAACAAAATAAACATGTTATTCGTTTGTATTGTCAAGAAAAGAAAGTGTATGCATAAGAGAAGCCCTCTTACAGTATGAAAAGTAAGAGGGCTCTTTATCCCGCTATTTGTGGGAAGCACGATTGGTGAGGATTAAAGTTTCACTTTATCATTTTTCTCCTCGCAAGGAATAAAAAGAGAAGAGTTAATGCACATAGGTAGCATTTGATTTGGAAGAAAGGATATAGCCTTGTATTTTGTACTTCAAAGTTTCATGGCCTTTTCTTTGAGAAAGCCATGTATGGTAATCTTGTTGTGTTTTCCATAACATACGAAACATATATTCTGTCTTATCATTTGTACGATGAACATGTGAAAACTCTATGTTAATAAAACCGTTCGTTCCAGGGGAAGGATAATATTGTTTAAGCTCACAAAGTAGCTCACTTTCATATCCGTACTTAATGTGAATGAGTTTAGTAACTATAAGTATATAAACACCTCTTTTACGATAATAGTAGGAAAGATAGCTTTACTATAATAGTGAACTTAATAATTATTATAATATTCTGAAAATTCGAAGTGAATGATAGGTTTTAACTTAATAAAGGTATAAAAAAGCGAGTCATCTAGTGTAATAGAATGACTCGCTTTCGATTTGTAAGTTTCACTTTATAAGAAAATAAGAGTAAGTACACCTACGATAATACAATAGAAAGAGAAATACTTTAAATTTCCTTTTGCCATAATGTTCATAAACCATTTTAGTGAAATATACGTCATGATAAATGTTGCGATGAATGCAACGACATATGGTACGAATAATGTGTCTAGATTTGGATCATTTGCAATGTCTGTAATGCTTAACAATAAGCCACCTAAGCTAACAGGAATGTATAGTAAGAATGAGAAGCGAAGAGCTGTTTCTTGCTTCATACCAAGTAACATTGCTGCTACGATTGTGGCACCAGATCGGCTTATTCCAGGAATCAGTGCGCAAGCTTGTGCTAATCCGACGATGATTGCATCTTTCATAGAAAGGTCGCCATCATTTTTACGACCGCGTAAATTTCTAATAATCCAAAGGCCGACAGCAGTAATAAGAAGGGAAATCCCAACCATCTTCACACCTTTTAAGTACTGATCGATGTAATCTTTAAATAAAACACCAATAACACCTGCTGGAATGGTTGCAATAACAAGATAAATAATAAAGAAGAAATCTGATTTCGCGTCTTCTGCTCTTGTAAATATATAAGAGAGACCATTCTTCGTCAGACGAATTAAATCATTTCTATAAATAAGTAATACAGCTAATAATGAAGCTGAATTAACAAGTAGTTCGAAGCTAAATCCTTCTATTTTTAGTCCTAGCAAATGTTGTGCTAAAACGAGGTGACCACTTGAAGAAATCGGAATTGGTTCTGTTAGTCCTTGGAACAGACCGAGAATTAAATATTTTAAAACGTAGTAAAATTGTTCCATAATAACCTCCTTGTTTATTAGTTGAAAGAAACAACTTTTCCATTATAACAAAGATATGGATGAATATTGAAAAGAAATAAATATTCGAAATAAAATAAAAATCCCTTATAGCAGTATAAGGGATTTTTATTTTTAATTAAGAAGTTACTGTTCCTTGAAGACTTTTAGACAATTGAACATCGACTTTTTCAGCATCATGAATATGATTCATAATAGTAGTATTTAATTTTTGGAACATTTGTTGTGTATTAGCGAATTCTCGTAATATGTCATCATTACAAGACTTTTGGTTTTCAATAGCCTTAATAACATTTGTAGCGCCATTTTGTAACGTTTGAATCATAACTAAAATATTTTCAATTCTAGCGTTTGTATCGGCGCTCATTTCTACACCTTCATCGACTAAATGTAAATTATCTTTTGTATTATCGTATGCTTTTTCAATTTCTTCTTGAATTTTTTTCGTTAAGTTGCCGATGTTTTTTGTGCTTTCTGCTGTACTTTCCGCTAGTTTTCTTACTTCATTGGCAACGACAGCGAATCCTTTACCGTGCTCTCCAGCACGTGCGGCTTCAATACTCGCATTTAAGGCAAGTAAATTTGTTTGTGCTGCAATGTTTTGAATGACTTCTACAATTTGCTCGATTTCCTTTGAGCGTTCGCTTAGATGATTCATACTATTAGACGTGCGTTGAGATTGTTCACCTAATTTATTAATTACAATAAGTAAGCGGTGAACGGATTCTTTTCCTTCATTAGAGCAGTCAATAATTTCTGCAATAGACTGAATTAAGCTTTGTTCCTTTTGCAACATTTCATTATTTAACTCATTGGAATGTGTCGTGCGTGTTGAAACATTTTCGAAACATGAACTTAATTGTTGAACTAAATTTTGGAGTGTATTGTGTTGGTTATTTACAAGTTGATGCTCGTGTACAACGCTTTGTACACGATCGTGGATAGTCGAAATAGTCTCTTGTTTTTCAATATCTTTTTGTTTCAATTCTGCTTCTAATTCTTGTATACGCTCTTCTAATTGAGCAATTGTATGTTGGAGTGATTTCTTTTGAGTAAACATGTATTTATTTCAACCGCCTTCGAAAGTTATATTTTCTCTATATTTGGATTTTAGCATCTTTTGTATTTTTTAAATATAGGAATTGTTAAATATTTAAGAATCTATTACATTTTATTCATAATTCTCTTTTTTTTGTCACGAAAAATAAACTGTATTTAATCGTTTTGTAAACAAACTGTAAAATAAATCATGTATAACTGTATAAGAAGGGAGTCGGATTATGAACTATTTTAAGCGAATCAGCTGTCTAGTATTAGCAGGAATTATCGGTCTTTCTAGTACAGTCGCTGTTAAAGCAGAGTCAAACGACGAGAAACTTAACAACATGCAACAGCAATTGCAACAAAACGATGCAGAAATGCAAAAGAAAGAGCAAGAGAAGCAAGCTGTTAGTAAAGAAATTAAAGGTATTGAAAACGAACTACATAATTTAAATAATACAATTGCAAAAAATAAAGAGGATCAAGCTGCTATTCAACGTAAAATCGATGAAACACATAAGCAGATTGAACAAAAAAAGGAAGAAATTGTCGTTTTAGAGGATAAAGTCCTTGCTCGTAAAGACATTATGAGAAAACGTATGGTTTCTGTTCAAAACAGTTCAAATACAAGTTTAGTAGTAGAAGTTGTAGTAGAGTCAAAAAACTTTGCAGACTTCTTACAACGTATGAACGCAGTTTCTACTATTCTAGAAGCTGATAAAGAAATTTTACGTCTACAAGAACAAGATCTTCGTCAAATTGAAGAAGATAAGAAAACAATTGACGAAAAAGAAGCATCTTTAGTAGTAGACAAACAAAAATTAGCAAAAGCGCAAGCTGAACTGCAAGATAACTTGAAAAAACGTCAAGATAACTTACAAACAGTTCAAGCTAAATATAATGAGGTTGCAAGTCAGCTTAATTTAGCAGCGGAAGAGAAAGCTAAAATTGAATCAAATATGAAGGCAGTACAAGAAACAATTGCTCGTGAACAAGAAGCAGCAAGAATCGCAGCGGAAGAGCGTGCAAAAGCAGAAGCGGCTGCAAAGGCTGAGCAAGAAGCTTTAGCGAAAGCACAAGCAGAAATTGCTGAAAAGCAAAAGCAAGAAAAAGCTAGTAAACCGGCAGAACCAGTTGCTAATAATAATTCGAAGGTAGAACCTGCACAACCTTCTAAGCCAACTGCTGGTGGGAAAGAAATTTATGTAGAAGCTACAGCTTATACAGCTGATCCAGCGGAAAATGGTTATGCGTCAGGTCAACAAGTATTTTCTGCATGGGGACCAGGTGGTAAAGGTTATAATCTAACTGCAAACCCAGGAATGAAATTAATTGCTGTAGATCCAAGTGTTATTCCATTAGGCAAAACTGTAAATGTTGAAGGTTATGGAGTCGCAATTGCAGCAGATACTGGTGGAGCGATTAAAGGTAACAGAATTGATGTGTTAATGCCTGATAAAGGGTCTTCTAGTCAATGGGGAAGAAAAATCGTTAAAGTTACAATTTTAAACTAAAACGTAATCCAACTTTACAATACGTAGAGTTGGATTTTTTACAATATTAATGTTAAGTTAAGTTTACATTTTGTTAAGGATAGCATACAATAATGGTGAGAGGTGGTAAATTTGACCATTTTAAACAGAGTAAAAGAATTAAGAGCTCGTTTTAATTTTTCACAAAGTGTATTAGCAGAAAAGGTTGGAGTGACGAGACAAACAGTTGCTGCAATTGAAAAAGGGGATTACGTTCCTTCATTGTTACTAGCATTGATGATTTGTGATGTATTCCAGTTAAAGATGGAAGACGTGTTTGTTTTAAATAAGGAGGGGGAAGAGGATGAGTAGAATTGGTTTTTCTTATATTATAAATGTACTCTATACTGCACTAGCATGCTGGACATTTGTTGAATTTTATAGTGTTATTACAGAGTTAGCAGACATATTTAAAAACGAGAAATTCCCGTTTGAAGTAGCGGTTAATGGAGTACCATTTATTTTATTATTTATTGGAGCTATTATAGTTACAATTTTTTATAGAATTCAAAAGAAAAAATATAAGAATTTATCTTTTTGGATGTATCCATTATTATTTCCACTAGAAGATGAACGTGAAAAAGCGATTACGGATAAAGCTTGTCGAACAACATTTGTATCGTTATGGTTTGTGTTACCTTGTGCAGTTGGATTTTTAACTTTTTCGCCTATTATTAATGAATATCTTCCTGGATACCCATTATATATTCTATTTTCTATTTTCTTTATTCAAATGACAGTATTTCACGTATCATTATACAGAAATAAATTAGCTTAAAAAGAAACCTTCTTGCACCGGCAAGAAGGTTTCTTTTCAGCTAATACTTGTACATATGGCGATATTATTTTATCATTTTATATAGAGTAAGATTTTGTAAGGGAAAGGAATTGTATATGAATAAGCAAAGAATTTATAGTATAGTAGCAATCCTGCTATTTGTTGTAGGTGGGGTGTTAATTGGAAAGCCATTTTATGATGGATATCAGGCTGAAAAGAAACAGACTGAAAATGTGCAGGCTGTTCAAAAGATGGATTATGAAAAGCATGAGACGGAATTTGTAGATGCTTCCAAAATTAATCAACCAGACTTGGCGGAAGTAGCGAATGCATCATTAGATAAGAAACAAGTAATTGGTCGTATTTCGATTCCAAGTGTTTCAGTAGAACTGCCTGTTTTGAAAGCTTCTACTGAAAAAAACTTATTAACAGGTGCAGCGACAGTAAAAGAGAATCAAGTTATGGGAAAAGGAAATTACGCACTAGCAGGACATAACATGTCTAAAAAAGGTGTTTTATTTAGTGATATAGCTTCTTTGAAAAAAGGCGATAAAATTTATTTGTATGACAATGAAAATGAATATGAGTATGCGGTTACTGGTGTATCTGAAGTAACTCCTGATAAGTGGGAAGTTGTGGAGGATCATGGGAAAGATGAGATAACGCTTATTACATGTGTATCTGTAAAGGATAATTCTAAGCGTTATGTTGTTGCTGGTGATTTAGTAGGAACGAAGGCGAAGAAGTAAAAAAGAAGGTGAACTCTTTAAAGAGTTCACCTTCTTTTTTACTAATGTTGAGAAAAAATAGAATGTTTTGGTTTGTATTTAAGTATTCTTCTATTTATGTATAATAAAGTTATAATTCTATATTTTGGGAGGAACAAGAGTGAGACAACAGGTGAAGAAACTTCTTTTAACAACGAGTATAGCGTTATTGGTAGCTCCAATTTCAGCTTATGCGCATCCAGGGCGTACAGATGCTAATGGCGGACATACGTGTCGTACAAATTGTGAGAAATGGGGATTACAGTACGGGGAATATCATTATCACAATAAACCAGCTTCTAGTAGTGGTGCAACGAGCCCAGCTCCTAGCCAGAATAATAATAGTGCTGTAGAAGCTGAGAGACAAGCAGAAGCACAGCGTAAAGCTGAAGAAGAGAGACAACGTGTAGCCGAAGAACAAAGAAAAGCTGAAGAGGCACGTAAGCAAGAGGAAGCGCAGCGCCAAGCTGATATGGAAAAAGGTCAACTTGAAGGTCAAAAGAATGGAGAAACTGATTTTAAAGCAGGAAAAAATGATGCAGAAGTGCATGTAGCTGGAAAATCTGATGCATATAAACAAGCGTTTAAAGCGACTTATGCAGCCGCATGGTCTTTAGAAGAGCAGAAGAAAACGCATTTTGAAAAAGGAAAAGAACAAGGTTTAGCACAAGAGACGATGGACGATAGTCAAGTTGCTCCAGAGTTTAAGGTAAACTTTGTAGACGGGTTCAAAGTAGGGAATAAAGAAAGAACAGAAAAAATTGAAAAAGAACAAGCTGAATTAGGAGAAAAGACAGGGAAAGAACTAGCTGAAAAGAATCCTGGAAATAGAGAGAAAGAAGTATACGTGAAGGCATATGAAACAGCGTATGAAAAAGGCTATAAGTCTACAAAAAAGGCAGTAGAAAAGGCTGGCTATAAGTATGCATTTGAAAACTATAATTTAAAAGTTCCTGCTAAGTATGAAAGAAATGAATTGTTAAAGAAATGGTTTACTGAAGGGTTTAAATTGAATAAAAAAGCAGCAGAAATTCGAGAAGAAGGGTATAAAAAGGGAGACAGCTGGTTCTCATTCTTCTATAAGAGTTTCGTACCAAGTGAATATAAAGAACATAAAGAGCTGTACGAACAAGCAATAGAAAAAGGTAAAACGGCATAAAAAAAGATGAGGAGAAATTCCTCATCTTTTTTAATCCATCCATTTCACTAATTTCTTAGAAATTAATAATAAAACACAACCTAATACAATTGCCACAGCGCCAATAACCGTGAATACTTCAGCGTATCCAAGTGAGGTTGTGAAGCTTGCAAGTTGTCCGCCTAAAATGTTGGCGATACCTGAACTTGCTAGCCATACACCCATTAGTAAAGATGCTAATTTTACCGGAGCAAGCGCACTAACCATTGATAGTCCGACAGGTGATAAGAATAGCTCACCTAACGTATGGAAAAGATACGTAAAGACGATAAATAGTAAGTTTGCTTTTTCTGTAATGTTATGTTCATCACTACCTGTTTTTAATGTAGCGATAACGAGAATGATATAACCGATACCAAGCAAGATCATACCAAGTCCCATTTTAGTTGGGATTTTTAAATCACCGCGCTTGCGAGTTGCAAGTTTTGCCCATAATGCAGAAATGACTGGAGCAAGTAAAATAATAAATAATGGATTGACCGATTGGAACCAAGATGTTGGAACTTCCCATCCGAACACAGAGCGGTCTACAAATTTGTTTGTATATAATGTTAACGAGCTACCAGCTTGTTCAAAGCCAGCCCAGAAGAAGACAACGAAGCATGTTAAAATGACGATAACTGCGGTACGTTGTTTTTCTTTTTTTGTTAACGGTGTATCTCCTACTGATGGTTGTCCATCTGTTGTTTGTAAATCGCGAGTTGGTTTTTTACCGATATCACCAAGGAAGCGATTTGATAATGTTGTAAATAAAATTTGTCCAATAATCATTCCGATTGAAGCGGCTAAGAAACCGTAACGGAATCCGTAATGTACAACGCCATCAACTGTTGTTTTGAATAAATTTTCTGATAAAAACCCGCAAACGAGTGGAGCTAAAAATGACCCGACGTTAATACCCATATAGAAAATGGTAAATGCACTATCACGTTTTGGATCGTTCTCTTCGTATAATTCTCCAACCAGTGTAGAGATGTTCGGTTTGAAGAATCCGTTACCGATAATAATAAGCGCTAATCCGAGGTATAGGCCTAATTGGTTTTGCAAGGCAAATAGTGTAAGGTTACCGATTGCCATTGTTATACCACCAATTGTGATTGCTTTTCGTCTACCTAGAAAACGGTCTGTTAAGTATCCACCAATCATTGGTGTGAAATAACAGGCTCCAGTATAAAATCCGTAAATAGAGAGTGCCCATGCGGGACTAAACCCAAGACCACCGCTTACTAAAGCTGTCGTTAAATATAATGTTAATAATCCTCGTAATCCATAGTAACTAAATCTTTCCCACATTTCTGTAAAGAAGAGTAAGTATAAACCTGGAGGATGTTTCTTTTTTCTTTGTTGTTCTCTTTCTAGTTGTATCGCTGATTCCATGTTATTTTCCTCCTGACACAAACAAAAACAAAGTTAATAATTTTGTACATTTAATATTTTACTTTATTAACTATTATAAGTCAATAAAGGTTGATTTTTCAGAAGAGATTGGAAAAAGGGAATAGCTATAGAAGGGGTGTTTCTTTTGTGATAGACTATGGACTATGTTTTCTTTGTAAGGAAGCGGGTTATTGTACTTTTTTTATATGTGGAATTGATTTCATAAAAGATGAAATTAAAGAAGGAGAAAGAAATGAAATTGTTACAGAAAAAAGAAATTTTACTTATTAGTCTTATGTTATTCTCGATGTTCTTTGGAGCAGGGAATCTTATATTCCCACCTTTTCTTGGATATGAAGCAGGAGAACATGTGTGGATTTCGTTAGTAGGATTTATTATATCAGCAACAGGTCTTCCTATATTAGGTGTTATTTCTATTGCAAAAGCAGGAAGTTTTCAAACGTTAGCGGGTAGAGTTCATTCTTCATTTGCAATTATTTTTCCATGTATCGTGTATATATTTATTGGACCTGGGCTTGGTATACCACGTGCGGGAAGTTTAGCCTTTGAAATGGGGCCAGGTCAGTTATTCCCTGAAGCAGGAAGCGGAGTATTATTGTTTTACACAGTTATTTTCTTTAGTATTGTTTACTGGTTAAGTTTATCACCATCTAAACTAATGGGGTTGTTTGGAAAAGTCTTGACGCCGTTATTATTATGTATGATTGCACTTATTTTTATAAAGAGTATGTTTACAACAGTAGGAGATATGAAAGAACCAATAGGGAACTATGGCCAAGCTCCTATGTTTCAAGGGTTTTTAGATGGATATTTAACAATGGATGCGTTAGCTGCTTTAATCTTTGGAATTGTTATTGCAAATGCATTACGTGCAAAGGGTATTGAAGATGATAAAGGTTTAGCGAAATATATGAGTATTGCTGGAATCGGGGCAGGACTATTATTATCGATTATTTATGTCATCCTTGGATATGTGGGGGCAATTAGTGGCTCATTAGGAACATTTGATAACGGTGCCAAAGTGTTAGCACAAGTTATGACTACATTATTTGGACAGGGCGGAGTCGTTTTATTAGGTCTTATTTTTACTATCTCATGTTTATGTGTTTCAATTGGACTTGTTACGTCTTGTAGTCAATTTTTTTCGAGTGCATTTCCGAAAGTATCTTATAAAGTGTGGGCATTTATAGTAAGCGTTGTTAGTATGATCTTAGCTAATTTAGGATTAACGCAAATTTTAAAAGTATCAGTACCAATTCTTGGATTTATTTATCCAATTGCATTAACGCTTATTATTCTAGGGTTATTCCATAAGTATATTGGGAAGTATGCATACGTATATACAGTAACTGTTTGGATTGTAGCAATATTTAGTGCAATTGATATTTTAAATAAAAATGTAATGATGAATCAGTGGACGTCAGTATTAAAATACATTCCGTTTTATACAGAAGGTGTTGGATGGATTGTTCCAGCTATTGTAGGCATGTGTCTTGGTTTCATCGTTAGCATTGCTTTAAATAAGAATAAATGAGTAAAAAGGTGTTTTCCTATTTTGGGAAGACACCTTTCTTTTTTTGGAAAAATACTATTGAAAATGAATAGACTAAGAGTATGATAAAGGTAATTGGTAATATATAGGTTTAATGAGAGTTACGAATAAGGGGGTAGCATATGAAGAAGGATTTGGATAAGAAAATAGAAGCACTCGAAACGGCAATTGAAACGATTCAAGAAGCACTTGCTGAATTAAAGGTGAAGCAAAGGGAAATAGAAGTAGAAAACGCTCAGCAACATGTTAGTAAGGATAAGAAAGAATATATTGAAACGGTAATGGAGGAAAAGCCAAAAGAAGAAATAGTTAAGATAAAAGAGCCTTTGCAAGAATGTGAGGTAAAACAAGTAGATATATCTGCTTTTAAACCAGAGCCATTTAATATTATTAAGTTTTGTCAAACGTGGTTACCGCGTGTATTTGTCGGTATTATGTTGCTTGGAGTGATCTGGTTATTTAAAGCAGGGGTAGATGCTGGTTTATTAACACCAGCAATACGAATTGTGTTTGGTATCGCATTATCTATCGGTTTGTATTATATAGGAGATATTCAAATTAAAAGAGAGCGGCAGGCGTTAGGATTAGTATTGGTTGGAGGAAGTATTTCGGGGATTGTTTTAACGACGTTTGCGGCACATTATTTGTATGCATTTATTCCGGCAAGTATCGCGTTTCTCTTTAATATTACATGGGTTATTTTAGGGATTTATTTAGCGAAAAGATATAACTCGGAATACCTTACTATCTTCGTAGCGGTAGGAGCGTTCTTCGTGCCATTCTTGTTAAATAGTACGACTCCTAATCCTTATATTTTCTTTGGATATGAGACAGTGTTAACACTTAGTTTATTATGGTATGGATTGAAAAATCGTTATAAATATTTATATATGATTTCTTACGCTGTTGCGGCCATTGTTCTTTTTGTCTTCTTTGCTGTTATGTCAATATTAGTAGAGAACTTGCAAATACAGTTAACGATTGTATATGGTTTGATTCATTTACTATTATTTTGGCATATGTTTACGGAGAGAAGTTTTATACCAGAACCGCGTTTGGCGATATTTAGTGCGAATGCAGTGTTCTTTATACTAGCTATTTCAAAAATACCTGATTTTACAACATGGGGATTAATTATTAGTGCAATTGTGCACGCTGCTATGTTTGTGCTTGAGTATAGGAAGAATAGACATTCTACATTTACAAATCTTTTATTTGGTTTCACAATGGGAGCATTTAGTTTAGCGATTTTATACGAGTATAGTTTAGTAAATGCAGCGATCGTACTATTATTACAAGGTTTCCTTGGAATGGTTACTTCTATTAAAGGAAAACAACAGATAAAATTGTATGTTAGTGCAACGATTTACGCGATTGGAATGATACAAACGATTTTTAGTCCGTTTGATCAATTTATTTCGGCAGGCTTTGTTGCTCATATTATTTTAATAGGAACATTCTATTATTGCATGAGACAAGCGAAAGAAGTGTTAGCGAGTTTTGGTAAGTATGTGTACTCTATAGCGCTCTACTGGTTAATGGTCATTGTATTTATTACAATTACTAGAATTGGTGAAGTTCTTTCTACAGATGGAAGTATAATTAGCGTATCTGTATCGTTATTATGGATGATATATGCGTTATTTGCAGTTTGGTTTGGCCGTTATAGACAGATGAATGAAATATTATATGCTGGATTAATCGTATTAGTAGTAACGGTAGGGAAGTTATTCCTACTTGACTTACCGGAGGTTTCGATGATGATTAGGGCAGTGTTATTCCTAATCGTCGGTAGTATAGGTATCGTTATTTCAAGAATGTTTTTCTCAAAAGAAGAGAAGTGAAAAGAAGGCAATCCATGTATGGATTGCCTTTTTCATTATTTTTTATTAATCGTTACAGTTTCATTATATTTCGCTGTTGTATTTTGACGTAGACGAAGCGTTGCTTGTCCAGTTGTATTTGAATCAATCTGTACATTTACAACTTTTTCAGCAGAGCCTAAGCTGTTTGTTGTGAAAGAGAATGCACTACTATATCCGAAAGCAGATGGCCAAGTGCCGTTTGTATTTTGAACTTTTGCTACTTGTGTTCCACCAGTAGTGAATATACCTAAAGAATAGTTGTTATAAGTTGTATTAGGTAGTAAGTTGTTTACTTGAATCTTCATTTGGAAAATTTCATTGTTTGGTAGAATGCTAGGGTGTGTAACGACGTAGTCGCTTGTTGTTACCGCACCGTTATAACCGTATGAACCTGGTTTAAAAGTATTTGTATTAAACCATTGATAACCTGCATTTGGTGCACTCCAAGGTTCAGGTTGTGGTTCTGTTGATAAGCTTGGCTGTTCAAATGTTTGTAGAGCTGTAGGTGAATCAAGTTGTAAACCATTTACTTGATCTAAACTTGTAAATGTCTCTTTATTCGATAACCAATTTACGATGTTTTCTAATAAAATCGCATCGTTTTCTTCTTTATAACCATCGTAAGTTTTCTTTGTTTGGCCAGAATCTTCACGAACGTACTTTGGCGTTGCATCTTCAACAGGAGAAGAGTCACCAATAAAGGCAGCTTTTCCAAGTCCTATTTTTGCAATTGCAGCATATGGGCCTTCTGCAATACCACCGCCATTATAAACGCCACTATCAACAGCGTTATTCCATTTTGATGGATTTTCTGGAAGGTAAACAAGTCCTTTTGCTAGTTTTGGGTTTGTAATTGCTAGAGTAGAACCAGCATGCATTGCTACAGAAGAAACACCTTTTGTAATTCCGAAAGATTGTTCAGGCGATACAATTGTTTTCGCTGAAACATCACCAAGTGCATTGTAGCGGAAGCGAATACCGAAGTTGTCAGATAGCCAATCAGAGCTTTCTACTCCTTGCATAGCTTGTGAATTTGCTTCTTCATTAGACATTCCTTTTGCTGGATTATCCCAAGCACCGCGTCTATATCCATTAAATACTTCAGAAGAGTCCCAGCGATTTTTATTACGATCCGCATTGTAATGATCGGCAATAAAGAAGATACTACCACCATTTTTTACATATTGTAACATAGCGTCCTGCTCAGATTTTTTGTAAGGAATATTAGCTTCTGGAACGATAAATACATTGTAACCATTTAAGTCTTCGTACGTAATAGGTGTTGATTTACGAAGTTCTTTTACGTGATATCCGTTTTTTGCAATGCCGTTTCCGAAGTCAGAAAAGCCGCCGTCAATAACCCAGTCAGCTGTCCCAGCAGTTTGACCGTGTGTATTATCGAATAATACTTTCTTCCCATTGTTTTGATTTACAACTTTTGCAGCAATTTCAGGAGCTGGGTCTACAGAGCTTTCGGCATAAGTAGACGGTATGAACGAGGTCCCTATACTTAGTGTAATTGCTGTTGCTAAAGAAAATGTAATCCATTTTTTATTCTTCATAGAAGAATCCCCCTAATAATAAATATATGTGCTTTAATAATGTAATTTATTTTTCTGTAAAAATAAAGACGGAAAACATAAAAAATATTAAAAGATTGTAAAAATACCGTGAATTTTGTTGAGAAATATTTATATAGATATAAAAACACCCCTTCCAAGTAATAAGGAAGGGGTGTTTTGCTTAACTAATTTTTGAGTTAGGTGTTTCATCAATCTTATGAAACCCTTTCATGTAATATACGATTGCTAAGCCGATAAGCCAAATTGGGCCGACAATCAATGCAATTCGTGTATCTTCTGAATACGCCATTATACCTAGTACTAATACAAGGAAAACGAGTGAGAAATATGAGCTTAATGGGTATAAAGGCATTTTATATGATAACTTTTGTTTATTTTGAGTAGGTAAGCTTTTACGGAATTTAATTTGAGCAACTAATATAATTCCCCAAGTCCAAATTGCGCCGAAAGTTGAAATGCTAGTAAGCCATGTAAATACCTTTGCAGGTACGAGATAGTTTAATATAACACCAATGAGTAAAACGATAGCAGTTGCTACAATTCCTTGGCTTGGAATGCCGTTTTTATTTAAACGACCAAATCTTTCAGGAGCTTTTTTCTGCTGAGCTAATGTAAATAGCATACGGCCTGTACTAAATAAACCACCGTTACAAGAAGAAAGAGCTGCTGTTAATACGACAAAATTAATAATACCTGCTGCTTTTGCGATACCAATTTGCTGGAATGTTAATACGAATGGGCTTCCTTTCTCACCAAGTTCGTTCCATGGATAAATTGCCATCATAACGAATAGAGCTCCTACGTAGAACAGTAATATTCTCCAAAACACGTTATCAATTGCTTTTGCGAGTGTTTTCTTCGGATTTTGAGCTTCACCAGCTGTAACACCGATTAATTCAACGCCTAAATAAGCGAATAGTACCATCTGCATGGAGAGTAGTAACCCAGAAAAACCATTTGGGAACCAGCCGCCATGTGACCAAAGGTTTGAAATACCAGTAGCGATACCACCGTTTCCGAATCCGAATAAAATAATACCAGCTCCGACTACTATCATACAGATAATTGTGACAATTTTAATGAGAGCAAACCAAAACTCAAGTTCTCCAAATACTTTTACCGATAAGAAGTTAAAAGCGCTCATTAACAATAGAGCAAGTAATGCCCAAGTCCAGCGCGGGATATCTGGGAACCAGTACTGCATGTAAATACCAGCTGCTGTAATTTCAGCCATACAAGTAACAACCCATAAGAACCAGTAATTCCAACCAGTAATATAACCAGCGAGTGGGCTGATATAATCATATGCATATTTACTAAAAGAACCGGCAACAGGTTGTTCAATTGCCATTTCCCCGAGAGCTCGCATAATGAAAAAAATAACGAGTCCGGCAATCATATAGCCTAGTAAAATAGAAGGACCGGCTAGTTTAATAGCGGAAGCGGATCCTAAAAATAGCCCAACACCAATAGCTGAGCCAAGTGACATTAAAGTAATATGTCGTTCTTTTAAACCACGATTTAAAGTTCCAGATTTGTTTGTGTGCTGCATAAGAAGAATCCCCCTTGTAGAGTGAACGATATTTGAATGCGTTTGCTAAATATTTAACTATTTCAAATTATAAAACATTTCTATCTGTTATGCTACAAAAATAATCATAATGAACTGTACTACATCTGTACTTGTCAGACTTAAACTTAAAATTCGAACTATTAGGGAATATATTGACTCTTCTTTTTATTGATTGTTAAGATTAAGTATTATATTTTCTCACATACTAGTAAGAAAAGAATGTGTGATAATAATTCAGGTGTAGGAAGGGTACATAAGCATGTTTCAATTACAAAAATATAACACTTCTGTGAAGCAAGAGTTTTTAGCTGGCATCACAACTTTTTTTACATTTGCGTATATTCTTGTCATCAATCCAAAAATATTATCTGATGCAGGTGTACCATTTGACCAAGCGTTTACAGCAACAATTATTGCCACCGTTGTTGGAACAGTAGGTATGGCAATTTTCGCGAATTACCCGATTGTTATTGCTCCAGCTATGGGAATGAATGCATATTTTGCTTATTCTGTTGTACAGAAGGCAGAAGGGATTACATATGTAGTTGCCTTTTCAGCTGTATTTGTAACGGGGATTATTTTTCTTTTATTATCTTTTACTTCGTTTAGGCAAAAGTTAATTTTAGCAATTCCTGATAGTTTAAAGCATGCAATTGCAGGTGGAATTGGACTATTTATTGCTTTTATTGGATTGCGCCTTTCTGGAATTATCGTAGATCATCCGTCTAATTTAGTTACGATTGGTGATTTTCATTCTCCAGCTGTTATTTTAACTTTAATTGGTTTAATATTAGCGGCGGTATTAATGGCATTACGTGTGAGTGGTGCATTATTTATTAGTATGATTGTGACAGGAATTATCGCTTTCTTTACAGGGCAATTGAAGTTTGCTGATAAAATTGTGGCGATGCCTCATTTGCCAGAGGGTATTATCGTTTCAAACCCAACCAATGCATTTTCAGATGTAATTGAATACGGATTATATGGTGTTGTATTTTCATTTTTACTTGTACTTTTATTCGATACAACAGGTGCATTACTTGGTTTAATTAAACAAGCAGGTTTAATTACAGACAATACAGAGAAGCGTTTTGGTAAAGCGTTTATTGCAGATGCAATTGGAGGGACTACAGGTTCTATCTTTGGAACAAGCCCAACAGCAGCGACGATTGAATCGTCAGCAGGTATTGCTGCAGGTGGGAAAACTGGATTAACAGGGATTGTAGTTGTTGGTCTAACAATTATAACGGCATTTTTCAGTCCTGTTATTGCTTCTTTATCAAGTGTGGCCGCTATTACAGCTCCTTCATTAATTATAGTAGGTAGTTTAATGGCACAAAGCATTCGAGATATTAATTGGAATGAATTTGAAGATGCGTTACCAGCATTTTTGATTTTTATAGGTATTCCGTTAACATCTAGTATTGCAAATGGAATCGCAATTGGATTTTTAGTATATCCAGTTTTGAAAATTGTGAAGGGTAAAGGAAAGGAAGTACATCCATTACTATACTTATTTACAATTTTATTTGGATGTCATTTATTCTTATAATATAGATATAGGAGAGGGAGCTTCTTATGAGAGGCTCCTTTTTTGTGTATAATAAAGTGAGACTATAGGCAGTAGGGAGGATCCCCACTGTGTATTAGCCCGCACTAATTGGAATAAGGTGAAAACTTAATTGGTTTTGTAAAATATAAATTACTTAAAGGAATATATATGTTACAATAAAGGTGGAGGAGGAACATGAATGGCTGTAAGTAAAATAAAAGTCGCGCGTGTTCAGTTAGATTTAACACAGCAACAATTAGCAGAAAAAGTAGGCGTTACAAGGCAAACGATTAGTTTAATTGAGAAGGGGAAATACAATCCATCTTTAGATTTATGTTTGAAAATTTGTTATGCAGTAGATAAAACGTTGAATGAGTTGTTTTGGGAGGAAAAGGAGTGATAGGATGAAAATCGTGAAAGATGAACGTTTAATGATTGAAGGGTTAAAACATATTAGATTGGCTTTCATCTTACAAAATATCGTCATACTAGCTATCATCTTTTACCGCTATGTCTTGCAAGAGGCAGGATATGAAAGTGTTTCGGATTTATTAATGATATTTATTGGCGGGATCGTAGTTATTAACTTCTTAAATTTAAAACATTCTGTAGAGGTATATGAGCACACAGGCGGAGTGTCACGTAGCTATTTCATGAAATTATTATTAATTCCAGTAGGTATTATTATTGGGATATTAGTTGTTTGTATCATTGTAACACCAGATATCTCGATAAAAGAAATAAGTATAACAGCACTTATTATGTTTGCTTGTTTTTTAGTTCCTAGTTTATTTATCTACATATATATGAAAAAGATAAAAAGTGAAGATTGAAATATAAGAAAAGCTTTCCCGTATTGAGGAAAGCTTTTCTTATATCTTTTTATACAAAACTTTATGAAGGCCAATCGGTTCAATTTCAAAGATTTCACCATGCTCCTGAAAGTCTAATCGCTTGTAATAGTCAGTTACAGTAATACGGCCATTACACCATAGAATGTTTGCTTTCCGTTCTTTTAAAATTTGTTCTGCCTTCTGAATTAAGGAGCTTCCAGCTCTTTTGTTCCGAAAGTTAGGTAATGTTGCCATTCCTCGTAGTCTATAATGGATACCATTTTGCAAATCAGGATATATTTCTTTTGAGAAGGAAGCGATGCTAATTAACTCATCGTTTATAAAGGCACCTAAGTGGAATGTGTCTTTTTCGTAGTCAGAAGAGTATTTACAGTCTGCTAGGGACTGATTGGGACGCAACACCGCTTGGCGTAATAAGTGTGTCTCGGATGCATCAATATACTGCACAGTAATCATATTATCATCCTTTCTTATAAACCTTTTTCTATAAGTTGTATAAAGAAGTATGCAGGTGCAGCGAGAAGGCCGAGTATACTAGCGGTTCCTAGAAGGAGTGAAAGAAAAAGGCATGAGTATTTAACTCCATTTGATTTTTTCCAACCATAGCTGCAAATTTCAATGCTAACACCGATGAGAATAATGGCGACGAGTACTTCTGCTAATAATAAGAGAGCTAAAGTTACAATAGACATAATGTAATCCATCCTCATAATATGTGATAGTAACATTTTACCATATGAAAATTAAAAAATGCCCCTCAATTATGTGGGGGGCATTTTTTTTACTCTAATATGTTTTTTAGTGTATCGATATGCTCTTTCGAACCTGTTACAAGTAATGTATCACCGTGTTGTAGTCTTGTATCACCATGTGGTATTAATGCTTTATTACCGCGGTAGATTTGAATGACAAGTACATCACCTAAAAACGGGAGGCGGCGAAGCGCAATGCCGTTATATTTATTGCTGCGCAGTTCAACTTCGCGTACTGTTTCGTTTGCTGTTGTAATTAAGCGAACGAGACTAGGTTTATCAATAAGTGCACGTAATAAAATACGTGTAGAGTTAATTGTTGAGAATACAGCGATATGTTCTTGCGTTGCTTTTTCTTGTAGAAGTGGATCTTCTACACTTGCAATAACATGTTCAACACCTAGCTCTTTTGCATGTTCTGCCAATAATAAGTTTTGTTCATCATCGCTTGTTGCAACAACGACGCGATCTGCATCAAATGCTGTTTGTTCAGTTAATGATGCAATTGTGATGTCATCTAATTTCACGATAGGAAAGTCATGTGATTTCGCTTCTTCATCATTTATTTTGTTTTGACGCATCATATATAGCGTTACGTCATAATCTTCTCGTTTTAAATCTAGTGATAACGGAAGGGTAATTCTGCTCGCGCCAATAATAGCTACTTTTGGTTTTGGTGTTTCTACTTTTGGGAACATTTTTTTAAATAATATAGGTGCAAAAATACAAGTAATAACTGCGCTTAAAATAAGAGAGGCAGATAAACTTGGACTGATAATCCCCAGTTTTTCACCAATTTGTGCAGCCGCAATAACTAAAGAAAGTGTCGATGTTAATAAAATTGCACTTCCAAGTACGATATTACGTGGATACCATTTTCGTAAGACGAGTGATGGTAAGAGTTTTGAAATAAAGAGTCCTACAATTAAGATTGGGATCATTAGCATGCTAGAAGGTTCTTTGAAAATAGACCATACCTCTAGATTTACACCAACCATTACGAAGAAAATAGGGATGAAGAAACCATAGCCGATGGAATCAAGTTTTTCAACCATATCTTCATTTGGTGATAATAACGATACAAGTACGCCTGCTAAGAAGGCACCTAAAATATTTTCTGCTCCAACAGATTCTGATAAACCAACTAAGATTAAAATGAGTGCAAAAACAGCCCGTGTATCAATTTGTACACTACCAGCTTTTAAACTATCTAAGTATGGAATGTTTTTAAAGCGTTTTGCAATAAAGTAAATGACAATACCGGCACCGAATAGAAGAAGTAAGAGCCACATACTTTGGCCGCTTTCGGAATTTAATCCGACGAAAACAGCGAGTAAAATCATTGTAACTAAGTCTGCAATAACAGCAACTAATAAAATGATTTGTCCGATTGCAGTTTTTCCTAGGTTGTTCTCTTTTAATGTTGGTACAACAACACCTAAAGAAATAGTTGAAATAATTAAAGTCATGAACATTGCATTATCTACGAATCCTAGCCATACGAATAGTAATGATAGGGCATAAGATAAGATGAAAATAAATAAGAAGATAATGCTTGCTGCTTGAAATGTATTTGGCTCGTTTGTCGTATTTTTTTTCCCTTTTTGTTTAAAGATAGAAAAATCAATTTCTAAACCGCTTAAGAACATGAGGAAGATAAATCCTAATGTTGATAAAACTTGAAGCCATATATCTGGCTCAATAATATTAAACCCACTTTTACCTACAAAGATTCCTGCAATAATTTCTGCAACGACAACAGGAAGTGCTTTTAATTTAAAGCGTTGTAACAAAAGGGGAACGAAAAACGCGATTGCAACGATAACCATAAGTGATAGAACAGAAGTATGATGTTCCATTGCGTTCTCTCCCTTCAAATAAATATAGTACCTATTTAGCCATATAATAGGTAGAAAAGCAACGCATATGGATTCGATTTCATAAAGAAAGACTTTTCTTAACATTTGTCATAATAAGTATATTTTTCATGATTCTGTTGTTAATTCCGTAATGTGGATGTAATAGGGGAGGGGATAAAAAAAGACTGCTGAGGAATCTCAGCAGTCTTTTTCATGTACATTACATTGAGAAGAAGATCCATACAGTTAAACCAACTGTTGCAGTTGCAACGAAGAAACTGTATATCATTGTAAGAATTTGAACTCTTCCTTCTCCTTCTTTTAAATGCATGAACATAATTAATTGTAACAATGCTTGCGCAACAGCCATGATGATAATAGTTGTTAAGACTGTTGAAAGTGGCAATGTTGTGTAAAGTGCCACGTATAACGCTAGAAACGTTAATGCAAGCGATAAAATAAATCCGAAAACGTGTGACCAAGGGAATCCGCTATGCGCATGCCCATTTGCTTGATTGTTGTTTTGAGCCATTTACGCCACCATCCCGTTCAAGTAAACTAGTGTGTAAATGAAGACCCAAACAAGGTCAAGGAAATGCCAGTATAAGCTGATAATGAATACTTTACGAGCTGTAACTGGTGTTAGACCTCGTTTTAAAATTTGGATAATAACACAAATTGCCCAAATGATACCGCCTGTTACGTGGGCTCCATGCGTTCCAAGAAGAACGAAGAATGCAGATAGGAAAGCACTTGTTTGAATTGTTGCGCCTTCACCAATATACATAATGAACTCTTCAATCTCGAAGAATAGGAAACCTGCACCTAAAAGTAATGTAAGGACGAACCATCCAAGCATCGCTTTTTGGTTGTGCTTACGCATTTCGTGAATTACGATACCACATGTGAAACTACTTGTTAAAAGTAGTAATGTTTGAATTAAAAGCGTTTTAAGTTCAAACAGTTGCGCTGGAGTTGGGCCATCTGCCGTACGACCAGCAAGGACTAGATAAGAGGCGAAAAGTGTTGCGAACAGCATAATTTCAGCCCCAAGAAAAATCCAGAATCCTAGGATATTCAATCTGCTTTGTTCGGATTGATATTCCAAAGGTAAGCTTTTATCTAAAGCCGCCATGTCATTTCACCTCTCATGCTATATGTTCTGTTTCTTTAATTTCATCAACACTTACGTAGTAACCATCGTCATAATCGAATGAACGATAGATTAAGCAAGCTAAAATACCAATACCACCGATTGCTGCAAGCCAGAACCAGCTAAATACTAATGCGAAACCTGCAAGACCGAAGAATAAAGACGCAATAATAGGCACACCAGAGTTACTTGGCATGTGAATTGGTTTGATATCTTCTGCTGCTGGTGTAACTGTTTCTCCGCGTTTTTTCATGTACCAGAAAGCATCAGCTTCTTTAATTTCAGGAAGCTTTGCGAAGTTGTAATGTTGTACAGGAGATTGAGTTGCCCATTCAAGTGTACGACCATCCCATGGATCTCCAGTTGTGTCACGTTCACCGTGACGTGCACTCCAAATTACGTTGTAGCAAAGAAGTAGGAAGCCAATACCCATCATTACCGCACCAACAGATGCGATTTGGTTTAGCCATCCCCATCCAAGACTTTCAGAGTAAGTGTACATACGACGAGTCATACCGTCTAAACCTAAGAAGTACATTGGGAAGAAACAGATGTTAAATCCGCTCATAAAGATCCAGAATGTCCATTTACCTAGGCGTTCATTTAACATATGACCAGTCATTTTTGGATACCAGAATGTGAATCCAGCAAGCATAGCGAATACTGTACCTGCGATTAATACGTAGTGGAAGTGAGCAATTAGGAAGTAGCTGTTATGGTATTGATAATCAGCTGCTGCCATTCCAAGCATAACCCCTGTAACCCCACCGACTACGAAGTTTGGAATAAATGCCAATGACCAAAGCATTGGAACTGTAAAACGAATACGTCCTTTATACAGTGTAAACAACCAGTTAAAGATCTTAACCCCGGTTGGAATCGAAATCGCCATTGTCGAAATCGAGAAGAATGAGTTAACCGCTGGACCTGCACCCATCGTGAAGAAGTGGTGAAGCCATACGACGAAACTTAGTAAAGAAATTGCAACCATTGAGTATACCATCGCACTGTAACCGAATAGACGCTTACGTGAGAATGTACTAATGATTTCAGAGAAAATACCGAATGCCGGTAAAATAACGATATATACTTCAGGGTGACCCCATACCCAGAACAGGTTGGCCCATAACATCGGCATACCGCCGCTCGCCATCGTAAAGAAGTGAGCATCGAATAGACGGTCAAATGTCATTAATGCAAGAGCAACTGTTAATACTGGGAAAGCGAAAATAATGATAATTGTTGTAATTAAGATTGACCAAGTAAACATTGGCATTCTCATTAAAGTCATACCAGGTGTACGCATTTTTAAGATAGTAACAAGGAAGTTAATACCGGTCATTAGCGTACCGAGACCTGAAATCTGTAATGCAATTGCGTAGTAGTTATTTCCTACGCCTGAAGTAAACTCTGTACCTGCCATTGGGAAGTAAGAAGTCCACCCAGCGTCTGGAGAACCACCGATTACGAAAGCGATGTTGAATAACATTGCTCCGACAAAGAATAACCAGAAACTTAAAGCATTTAAGAACGGATATGCAACGTCACGAGCACCAATTTGTAATGGTACTACAAGGTTCATTAATCCCATAACGAATGGCATTGCCATGAAAAGAATCATTACTGTACCATGCGTTGTAAAGATTCCGTTATAGTGTTCAGCGTTTAAATAAGTTGTTTCTGGGAATGTTAACTGTGCACGGATCATTAAACCATCCATACCACCACGGAATAACATGATAACCGCAGAAATAATATACATGGCTCCGATTTTTTTATGGTCAACAGTTGTCAACCATTCGTCCCAAAGCCATTTCCATTTTTTATACTTTGTTAGTACGAAAATGATTGCTAATGTCACAAGAACGATAGAAGCGTCTGCACCGTAAATAATCGGGTCACCTGTGACAAAGAATTCATCAAGCTTCACTGTGTTCACTCCAATCTGTTGGAATAATAGCTATTATTTTTTGTTTTTGTAGTAGTTGTAATCACAATATTCAAGTGATTTTGGATCTACATAACTTAAGTGGTGACTAGAGAACGTCATGCGTCCAACTACACCAGGTTTAATAATTTCGTTGTACTTCTCTTCGGTTAACTTATCAGCCTTTTCTTGTACTTCTTTAACCCACTTGTCATATTTCTCTTTAGTTTTTGCTTCAACTTCGAACTCCATGTGTGTGAATCCTTCACCAGAGAAGTTCGCACTACGGCCTAGGTAAGAACCTGGCTTATCAGCTTGTAAATAAAGATCCATAATCATGCCATCCATTGTGTACTTCATACCACCAAGTTCTGGTACCCAGAAAGCATTCATTGGGCCGACAGAAGTCAGTTTGAATTGAATTGGTACACCAGCTGGGATATTTAAATAGTTAACGGTTTCAATTTTTTCCTCTGGGTAACTGAATAACCATTTCCAGTTTGCAGATGTAACATAAATTTCAACTGGTTTAATATGTTTGGACTCTTTCGGAACCTCTTCCGAAGCATAAGTTGCTTTTACTGTTGGAATCGATAATGCGATAACGATAATAACAGGAACAAGCGTCCAAATAATTTCTAGTAATGTGTTACCGTGTTGTTCAGGTGGCTCATAGTCCATATTCTCTGGTTTTTCACGATAACGAATCAAGATGACTGTAAACAGAATGAATACAATTGCGATAATTAATGACATAAGCAAGAATGACCAAACAATTAAATCATACTGTGCTTTTGCAACAGGTCCTTGCGGATTTAATACTGCGAGTTTTTTATCACAGCCACCGAGGAACAGAAGTAATGATAACGGAAGAAGCGAAGCCAACTTCCAAAACGCTTTCTTTAGTTGCACGATTGAAAATCTCCTTTCTCCTTGGATTGAAACTATGCCAATAAAACAATATAAACCTATTAATTTATAGAAGGCAATAGTTTTTGATATATTGTTAAAAAATAGACACAAATGCACACTTTTTAAGGTGAATATCATTTGTAACTTGATTACATTGTAAACTATTTTCCAGAGAAAAACGTGATTGTGAAAATTTTAAGATAAATAAAGTTATACCAGGATATCCAAGAAATAGAAAAAAGCTATCTTATCATAAGAAAGATAGCTGAATATTTTGTATATTTAGTTTATTTTTTGTGTGATAGTTCGTGGCTGTTCAAGTGTGACAATTTTTTTATATTTAACTTGGTATAAAATGTAACAAATAATCATAAATGGAATGCCACAATAAAGAGCAATTCTTTGATCTGGAATGAAAGCCAAACTAACAAATGTAATGAAATTGAGTAAGAACGCCACGATTGGAACTAGCGGATAGAGCGGTGTACGATATTTTAAATCATTTATGTCGCCACCATTTTTCACGAAATTTCTACGGAAGAAAAACTGTGAAGCGGCAATTGACATCCAAACGACAACGGCAGCCATTGCTGCAATAGATGTTAAAACTAGAAAGACAGTATCTGCCGCAAATACACTTGTTAATAAGGAAAGGCTAGCAAAAATCAGACTGAAAATTAATGCATTTAGCGGTACACCTTTTTTAGTTAATTTCGTAAATGCTGGGCTTGCCATTCCTTGTTTTGCCATCGCCCACAGCATACGAGAATTTGCGTATAGACCAGAGTTAGCAACGGATAATACAGCTGTAATAATAACAAAGTTCATAATGTCTGCTGCATATGGGACCCCGGCTACATCAAAAACAAGTACAAACGGACTTTCGACTAGATTAGCCTCTTGCCATGGGAGTAAACCTACAACAACTGATATCGCTAAGACGAAGAAGAAGAGAGTTCGCCAAATTGTATTTTTGATCGCTTTTGGAATTGTTTTTTCAGGATTTTCACTTTCTCCTGAAGCGATTCCGATTAATTCTGTTCCTTGGAAGGAGTAATTTACTGTAATCATCGTAAGAAGAACAGCTAATGCACCGTTTGGAAATAGCCCGCCATTTTCAGTGAAATTATGAAGCATCGGAGCTGGCTTTCCATTAAAGTCTAGTAAACCGAACATAACAGCGCCACCAAGTACGATGAAAATAACGATTGTTGCAACTTTTACACTTGCGAACCAAAACTCTGCTTCTGCATATGCTTTTGCTGATAAAGCGTTTACGAGGAAGAGCGCTGCTGCAAATGTAACGCACCAAATCCATGAAGAAACGTCTGGAAACCAGCGTTTCATTAAAATACTTACAGTTGTTAACTCTACGCCAACTGTAACAGCCCAATTTAACCAATACATCCAACCGACAACAAATCCAAAACCAGGTGAAATGAATTTGCTTGCATAGCTTTGGAATGAACCTGCTTCTGGCATAGCAACAGATAATTCACCAAGACATAACATCGTTAAATACATAACAAATCCACCGACTAAAAATGCAAGAATAGCGCCACCAGGTCCGGCATTATGGACGATTTGACCAGATCCCATAAATAGCCCGGTTCCGATAACACCACCGAGTGCAATCATAAATAGGTGTCTACTTTTCATTGTTCGTTTTAAATTTGTTTGTTCAATTTGTTGATTCATATGCCCCTCACCCCGTATTTTCTTGAATGTGTGAACTTCATTTTATTCTGAGTTTTTAATCATTAGTGGGGGATGCAACACACACTCGGTTTATTTGCTATGAAATGAATGGAGTATGTAAAAAATGAACTATGACTAAATACTCTAAGAATGTTTGTTAACATGGTGATATCTTCACCATGTTAACAATTTTGATTTTAGCAAAATATTCTGGAAATGTATATTTATTTTTCTTTTTATTAAAAATAATTAGAATTTTTATAATTAATTCTATGAGCGATAATTCACATGATCTTTCTAGCAAACTAGTAAGAAGAAGGGTACAATGATAAGAGTTGTGTCTGTAAAATAATAATTAATGGAGTTTTGTTTATAATGAAAAAGTTAAAATATCTTTTTGTTTTTGGTATTATACTTGCTGCTGCATTTTTTATAGGGAAAGATAAAATCATGCAAAAGGCGCAAGTTTTACGCTTAGAGTTTCTATCTGAAATGAAAGAAGCAGCTATGATTGAAGATGTTCCGTTTATTAAACAATTACCAGAATTACCTCGAGGATGTGAAGTGACAAGTTTAGCTATGTTGCTGCAATATAAAGGTGTACAAGTAGATAAGATGCAACTTGCTAGCGAAATTTATCGTGTTCCATTTGAACAAAATGGTTTGCGTGGAAATCCTTACGAGGGGTTTGTAGGAAATATTTATACAAAGGCAAAGCCTGGATATGGTGTATACAATAAACCAATCTTTGATTTAGCAGAAAAATATGTTCCTGAAAAAGTAATTAATTTAACAGGTAGAGACATGCAAGATATATATAAAGTAATTAGTTCTGGCTCCCCGGTATGGGTCATTATTAATACGACGTTTAAGCCGCTAGCTGAAAGTAGTTTTGAAACATGGAATACGAGTTCAGGCGAAGTGAAAATTACATATTATGAGCATAGTGCAGTAGTAATTGGATATGATCAAAACTTTGTATATGTAAATGATCCTCTGAAAAATAATCCACGTTTGGCTGTTCCACGAGCAGAATTTGAGAAAGCTTGGGAGCAAATGGGAAAACAAGCGATTACTATTTTATAATAAAGAAAAAGTCATCTTTTGGATGGCTTTTTCTTTTTGGTTTATCATAATTGAAAATTCAGAAGATTCTTTTAAAAGTTAACAATTCGCGTTATAATAACATTTAACTTGGTGAAGAAGGAGTGAAGGGGTATGGATGTTGCAAAGGAACTTGTTTTGTCAAAAAATCAGTTAGTTGAGTGGAGAAGGCATTTTCATAAGTATCCAGAGTTATCTTTTCAAGAAGAAAAAACATCGCAGTTTGTGTTCGATATACTTCGGAAATGCCCATATTTAGAAGTGTCACGGCCGACTAAATATAGTGTGATGGCAAAGTTAGTAGGTAAACAGCCGGGCAAAACAGTTGCGGTTCGAGCCGATATGGATGCTCTTCCTATTCATGAAGAAAATGAGTTTGATTTTATTTCTACATATAAAGGTGTGATGCATGCGTGTGGTCATGATGGACATATAGCGATATTACTTGGGGTTGTATATAAGTTAGTAGAAGCAAGAGAGAAGATTAAAGGGGAGATTCGTTTTCTATTCCAACATGCTGAAGAAAATTTTCCTGGTGGTGCAGAGGAGATGATTGCGGCAGGTGTAATGGAAGGTGTGGATTATATCATTGGTGCTCACCTTTGGGCGTCGTTAGAGGTTGGGAAAATAGGCGTTATTTATGGTCCTGCAATGGCTGCACCGGATGTTTTTAAAATTAGGATAGAGGGAAAAGGTGGACATGCTGGAATCCCTCATGAAACGGTGGATAGTATCGCAATCGGTACACAAGTCGTTTCGCAACTTCAGCAAATTGTATCTCGCCTCACGAATCCATTAGATTCTCTCGTAATATCCGTTACTCAATTTCATGCGGGGACAACTCATAATGTAATACCAGAGCAAGCGGAGATTGAAGGGACAGTGCGAAGTTTAAGACATGAGTTACGAGGTGAAACAGAGAAGAAGATTGAGCGGATTGTGAAGCATATTACGGAATCTTACGGAGCGAAATATACGTTTTCTTATGAATATGGATATCGACCAGTTGTAAATAATTATGAAGTTACAGAGCTTATTGAACAAACGGCATTACAACTTTATGGAAGAGATAGAGTTGTTCGTTTGCAGCCGACGATGGCTGGAGAAGATTTTTCGGCGTTTTTACAAAAGGTACCAGGGACATTCTTTTTTATCGGAGCGGGAAATAAAGAGAAAGGTATTATATATCCTCATCATCATCCTCGTTTTACAATTGATGAAGATGCATTACCGATTGGAGTGGAAGTCTTTGTATCAGCCATTATGAATTTTATAAGTAAAGGAGAATGAGATGAAGAAAATATACATCCTAGCGCTTATTCCAGTTCTTTGTTTAGTAGTTGGGCCAATATTTGCGAATTCAGTTACTCCTTACGTATTAGGGATGCCATTTTTATTATTTTGGGTATTATTATCAGTGTTTATTACATCTCTTTGTATGGGGCTTGTGTACGTGTTTGATCCCGCTAATAAGGAGGATGTAAAATGACTGCATTACTTATCATTATTTTATTTTTGTTTCTCGCACTATTTTTAGGGATTCGGGCACAACATGGAAAAGATATGAATTTAGAGCAATGGTCAGTTGGGGGAAGAGGATTTGGCACTATTTTTGTTTTTCTCCTGATGGCAGGTGAGATTTATACGACGTTTACATTTTTAGGGGGAAGCGGCTGGGCGTATAGTAAAGGAGCACCTACCTTTTATATTTTGGGATATGGTGCTTTAGCTTATCTTTTATCGTATTTTTTATTACCACCAATTTGGAAGTATGCGAAAGAGCATAACCTTGTTTCGCAGTCGGATTTTTTTGCGAAGAAATATAGAAGTAAAGCGCTTGGACTTATTGTTTCAGTTGTTGGTGTTGTTTCCATCATCCCATATCTTGTTTTACAGTTAAAGGGACTGGGGATTATCGTTTCAGAAGCTTCTTACGGAAGGGTGTCACCTGTTGTTGCAGTATGGATTGGTGCTATTGTTATAACTATATATGTAATGGTTTCAGGTATACACGGTTCGGCTTGGACGGCTGCTTTGAAGGATATTATGATACTGTTTATCGTTATGTTTTTAGGTATATATTTACCGTATCATTATTATGGAGGATTTCAGCCTATGTTTGAGGCTGTAGAAGCAGCAAAGCCGGGATTTTTATCTTTACCTGAAGAAGGAATGAGTATTTCTTGGTTTGTTTCTACTATTATATTAACGGCCCTAGGTTTTTATATGTGGCCTCATACATTTGCTTCTGCTTTTTCTGCAAAAAATGAAAAAGTATTTCGTAAAAATGCAGCAATTATGCCATTGTATTCTTTAGTGTTACTTTTCGTATTTTTTGCAGGGTTTGCTGCTATATTGCAAGTTCCTGGGTTAAAGGGAGCGGATGTGGATCTTTCGTTATTCCGTCTTGCTTTACAAACTTTTGATCCTTGGTTTATTGGAATTATTGGTAGTGCGGGAGTATTAACGGCGTTAGTTCCAGGCTCTATGCTTGTTATGGCGGCTTCTACACTGTTAGCGAAAAATATTTATCGAACGATGGTTCCATCTGCTTCAGATAGACAAGTTGCTAAAGCTGCAAAGTTATTTGTACCTGTAGTAACGCTCGTAGCAGTTTTATTTACATTTAAAGGAGGAGAAACAATAGGAGCCCTTCTATTAATGGGGTACAGTATTGTTACACAACTTTTCCCTGCACTTGTATGTAGCTTGTTTCCACGTCAGGTTATTACAAAGCAAGGAGCGATTGCAGGAATGGGAATGGGGTTATTAGTTGTTGCATATATCACTTTATCGGGCTCTAATATAGCTACGATGTTTCCGAGTTTTCCGCAGTCTATAAAAGATTTAAATGTAGGTATAGTCGCATTGTTAATTAATATGATTGTGATGTTTGTAGTTAGTGGATTTACAAAAAGTGTATCTATAAAGAAAAACAGCATAATAGTAGAAAAGTAATTCGTTTATTAGAGCTATCTTTGAAAAGAGATAGCTCTTTTTTGTATATATTTTCTTCTATTAGCGGAATCTAACTAAAAACTTGTTGAAAAGGAAGTTAGGTGGGGAAATTGTTAGAGCTTGAAGGTAACTTATTTGAAGTTATGAAAGAAATTAGGGATGAGTTAGGTTCACCTAATGATTTAACAATTAGAGAAGTTGCTCTTGCTGGGAGTTTTACACGTTGTGCGGTTGTGTTTTTATGTGGATTAACAGACAAGGATAATGTTTATAAATATGTCGTTCGTACGCTGCAATACGAAGAAATTCCAAGTGAGGAAGCCGTTGTTCAAACGTTATTGGATCGTTTTATTTCTATCGCAGAAGTGGGTGTAAAGACGAAGTTTCCAGACATTATGAATGCGATTTTAGCGGGAGATACGGTTATATTAATTGATAATATTCAAACGGCTATCGTGATTAATAGTAGAGCTTGGGAAAAAAGAAGTTTAGAACCACCAGTAACTGAAGATTTAATACGTGGACCGAGGATCGGATTAAATGAAGATATTAATGTGAATAAAATGTTAATCCGACGTAGTTTACGTGATCCAAAGTTGAGGTTCCAATCTTATATTATGGGGAAGCGATCGCAGAAAGAAGTAACCCTAGTATATATAGAAGATATTATTAATCCTCACATTGTAAAAGAGTTGGATCGCCGTCTTCAATCAATAGTGACAGATGTCGTTTTGGAAACAGGTACGATTGAACAATTAATTCAGGATAATAATTTATCCCCATTTCCACAGTTTTTGAATACAGAGAGGCCTGATAATATTATAGCCTCATTAGCGAAAGGAAAGGCAGCCATTTTGGTAGACGGATCCCCATTTGCTCTTATTGCGCCACTCGTATTTGTTGATATTTTTCAATCTGTAGAAGATCATTACGAGCGCTGGGTGATTGGAACGTTATTACGATTTTTACGTATGGGTTCAGGTATAATTGCGGTTTTGTTACCAGCTATGTATGTAGCACTTGTATCTTACCATCAAGGACTTATTCCTTCTAAACTGGCTTATTCAATTGCAGGTGCTAGGGAAGGTGTTCCGTTTCCAGCGTATATTGAAACGTTAATGATGGCCTTGACTATGGAATTAATACGAGAAGCTGGAATCCGATTGCCGAAACCGATGGGACAAACGATAGGGATTGTAGGAGGTCTTGTAATTGGAGAAGCTGCGGTAAATGCAGGGATTGTAAATCCATTTTTAGTTATTATTATTGCAGTTACTGCGATTGCTACATTTTCGCTTCCTGTATATAGCATTACAATTACGTTCCGAATTTTACTTTTCGTCTTTGTATTAGCTGCAACGGCTTTTGGTTTGTATGGGATTATTCTAGCTCTGATCGCACTTGCTATTCATATTACAAATTTAACAAGCGTTGGTATACCGTATACAACTCCAATTGCTCCTGCATTTTATAAAGATTGGAAAGAAGAATTTATTCGCATGCCAAAATCGATGTTGAAAGATAGACCAGAGTACTTACAAACAAAAGATTCTACAATACGTCCAAAGGAGCGAAAATAATTGAAACCATTTGAGTATGGCGATGAAGAGATTGGATCTCGGGAAATTGGGTTTGCGGTATCATCGACCATTATTGGTATAGGAGCATTGTCTATGCCAAGAGATATCGCTAACCAAACTTTATTTTCGGACGGTTGGATTATTTTACTTTTGGGTGGATTGATCTGTACAGTTTTAGGTTGGTTTGTGACGAGGGTGGCGATCTTATTTCCGAAACAAAATTTTGTTCAATATACGAGTGCGCATTTGACGAAGCCTGTTGCATACACAATTAGTAGTATTTTAGTATTAACGTTTGCTGCTTTGACAGCATATGAATCGCGAATGATTTCAATTATTTCTCAAACGTATTTATTTAGTGATACACCGATACAACTACTGTCTTTCTTCTTCTTGCTAGTTGTTATTTATGGAATAGCAGGATCAAGAGCAGCCTTATTAAGGTTAAATGTTTTATTCTTACCTATTGTTTTAATTGCGATAGTACTTCTTTCTTTATTGAATATAAATTTAATGGAAATAAATAATTTACTACCAGCTTTTCAAACGAAAGTAAGTCAATATGCTGTTGGAGTTAAAAATTCTATTTTTACGTTTATTGGATTTGAAGTAGCTTTATTTTATGCGGTGTTGCTGAATGATAAGTCAGCGAAAAAAGCGCCAATGGCAGTCGCGAAAGCGGTGATGGTAAACGTGTTGTCATACATTTTAATTTATGTAACTTGTATTAGTGTTTTTACGTATATGACCACACGTGGATTGACATATCCAACAATTGAATTAGGGAAAGAAATTGAAATTGGCGGAGGGTTTTTAGAAAGGTTCGATGCGATTTTTTTTACGACTTGGATTATTACTATTTATAACACTACAGCAATGTATTATGACGTCGCATCTTTATTGTTTTGTGCTATGTTTCCGAAAGTGAAGAAACATATTTTTATTTTCGTAAGTGCCCCTATTATTTTTATGGCGAATATGATACCTAGTAGTTTGAATGCTTTATCAAGTTATGGGACTTATTTAGCTTGGATAGATATGGGGTTTGTTGTGTTAGCGCCTTTGCTCGTTTTAATTGTATATAAAATAAAAAGAAGGAATGGTGGAAATGAAACACCTTCTTAAAATTATAATGGTTATGACTTTAACTGGATTTATGAGTGGGTGTTCTGAGTTAGAAGAGATAGAAGAAAGAGGATTTGTAGTAGGAGCGGCTTATGATATCGTGAAGGAGAAGAAAGCGAATCCAATTATGAAAGGGACGTATCAAATGGTACTTCCTAGTAAGTTAGCGCAGCAAGGTGGACAAGGTGATGGAGATGGCGAAAATTATATTAATGTTAGTGCGAAAGCAGATAGTGTGTTTGAACAAATAAGAATAATCGCTAAAAAAATTAGTCGTACATTATTTTTCCCTCATATACAAGTGATTATTTTCTCTGAAGAATTACTTTCACATCCATACATTTTACAAAATACGTTAGATGTATATATTCGCGATCATGAAATGAGAAGAAATATTCGTTTGTTTGTTTCAAAGAAAAATGCAGAATCTATTTTAAAACAGAGTGCAAAACCTGAAAATTTACCGGCGCAGTATATTGATATGTTAGCTGAACACCCTCCGAAAAATGCCCAAATGATTGAGGCTGCAAGAATTGGTGAGGTACAGGAAAAGATGATCTCTAACCGGAGTTTTGTATTACCTATTCTTGAACTAACAAAACAAGGGGTGCAAATGGACGGTGCAGCATTGTTTCGTGGAAAGGATAATAAGTGTGTAGGCAACTTGAGTGGGGAAGAAACATTAGGGATGAATTATATAATAGGTAAAAAAATTGGAGGTTTTTTTACCATTCGTAAAAAGGATCAACTTATTACATATGAAATTCATAAGTTGCGTCGAAAAATTAAAGTATCTACAACGAATGCTACAAAACCAAAGTTTAATATTCATTTATCTCTGGAAGGTACAATAGCTGAGTTGCATTTTAGTGATCATAAAAAGGTTTTGAATGAAAAGCGTTTAGAGAAGGATATATCGGAAGAAATGGAGAAGCGTATTCAAAAATCAATTAAACTTGTTCAAAAAAAATATAAGGTAGATGTATTAGAGTTAGGGGAAGTGTATAAGCGACATAATTATAAAGAGTGGAAAAAGGTAAGTAAGAATTGGGATCAAGGCGAAAATTACTTTAGTAAAGCTGAAATTACTGTTTATGTTCACCCGACGATTGAGCATTCAGGCTCGGCTTTACCTAAAAGAGTGAAATAAGGTGATGTAAGTTGTTTACGGGTTTAGGGATTAGTTGCACGATATTAATGGCAGTTCTTCCAGGAGCTATATATTTTATTCATAAAAAACTCACAACGTATGGAGCACAGCCGTGGAATACTGATGTACAAAAAAAGAAACCTGAATGATTTTCAGGTTTCTTTCGTGCAAAGCAAACGTGAAGGGGGATACCTTCTATGTATGCTTTGCTTTATACAAGCCCTAACCAATGTACCAATTGTGTAGAGAGGAATGTAACAACAATGGCGATAACGGTAGGGATTGCAAACGATAAGAATGTCCATTTTGCACTTTTTGTTTCTTTATATATGTTAACCAATGTTGTTCCACACGGGAAATGAAGAAGTGAGAACAACATTGTGTTTAACGCTGTTAACCAAGTCCAACCATTTTCTAGGAATAGATTTTTAATTTGATTAAAATCATCTATTTCAGTTAAAGCCCCAGTTGATAAGTAAGACATTAATAAAATTGGGATTACAATTTCATTAGCGGGTAGTCCAAGAATGAATGCAGCTAGAATAAACCCGTCAAGTCCTAACATTTTAGCAAATGGATCTAGGAAGTTTACAAAATACATAAGTAAGCTTGTGTCACCGATAAAAATGTTAGCAAGTAACCAAGTTAATGCAGCCGCAGGGGCAGCAACAACTATAGCTCGTTTTAAAACATAGATTGATTTATCGAGTGTTGCGCGAACAATTGTATTCCAAACTTTTGGCTTGCGGTACGGAGGTAACTCAAGTGTGTAGTGAGTTGGAACCCCTTTTAAGGCTGTTTTTGATAGTACCCAAGAAACAGTTAATGTCATAATAACACCAATTACAACCATTCCAACTACAACGCCAGCAGTAACCAATGTTTGCATACTGCCTGTATAACCAGCAGCCATAAATAGTGAAGCCATTAAAATTAACATAGGCCAGCGACCGTTACAAGGAACGAAGTTGTTCGTTAAAATTGCTAGCATACGTTCACGTGGTGATTCAATGATACGTGTTGACATAATGGCTGCTGCATTACAACCAAATCCCATTGCCATTGTTAAAGATTGTTTCCCGTGTGCGCCGGATCGTTTGAATAAGCGGTCCATATTAAACGCGACACGTGGTAAGTATCCGTAGTTTTCTAGTAGCGCGAACATAGGGAAAAAGATTGCCATAGGTGGTAACATAACGCTAATAACAGCTCCGATACCACGGAATAAACCAAGTATTAAAATGCCATGTAACCATTCAGGTGCATGCGCTGCTTGGAACCAAGATGTTAAATATCCTTCGGCCCATCCGAAGAATTCGGCAATCATATCAGATGGTACGTTAGCGCCTGCGATTGTAAGATAAAAAATAATAGATAAAATACCGAGCATAATTGGGAATCCCCAGATTGGAGATGTGAAAATTTTATCTAGTTTTTCGGAACGATATAATTTATCAGTATTTGTATATTGGACGGATTCTTTACATATGCTTGCAGATGTTCGGTAAATATCTCCGACTATATCATCTCGTATATCTTCATTTGAAAGTGTTTGTGCATGTTGAATAATATAGTCTAATGGAAGAGCTTTACTGGCTGAGTGAGATTCCATTAATTATGACCTCCCTTACAAGTGGTTCATTATGGTGCTTTTGAAGTGTAGTTAAGAAATTTTTATCTCCATCCAATATACGTAACGCAATCCAACGTGCTGGATACGTATCACCGAACACCTTATAAATTTGTGGTTCTAATTCTTGAATCATATTTTCGACTTTTTCGCTGTAAGTAATTTTAATTGGTGTTGGAATTAGTTTTTTATTTGATACTTTTGCAATAACATTTAGTAAATGACCAATGCCTACTCGGTTACGTGCTGAAATTTTAACTACAGGTACACCAAGTGATTTTGCTAATTTTTTTTCATCAATAACAATACCTTTTTTCTCGGCTTCATCAATTAAGTTAATGCAAATGACTACGTTGTTTGTCATTTCCATCACTTGGAGTGCTAAATTTAAATTTCTTTCCATAGCAGTTGCGTCTAGGACAACTACAGTTACTTCTGGTTTTTCAAATATAATATAATCCCTCGCCACTTCTTCGTCCGCGGAATTTGAGTATAATGAGTAAGTTCCAGGTAAATCTATTAATGTATAAGTACTTCCGTTATGTTCATATTCTCCTTCAGCTTTTAAAACAGTTTTTCCTGTCCAATTTCCAGTATGTTGTTTTAAACCTGTCAAAGTATTAAATAATGTACTTTTCCCGGTATTCGGGTTGCCAGCTAAAGCAATACGATGTTTGCTCATCTGAAATCATCTCCTATTAATACCCCGAAAATAAGGGAACTTTCTTCTTTTCGCAGTGCAATAGTTGTGTTGCTCACTTGATAGGCGACCGGATCTCCAAGTGGACTGCGTTGCAATACTTTAATCGTTGCCCCAGGGATAAATCCCAAATCTAATAAACGTCGTTTCATAGTTCCTTCTAATTGTATCTTCTCAATTTGTACAAATTCCCCTGTTTTAAAATCGGAAAGGGGTTTAGTATTAGCCGATACCATAAAAGTTACCTCTTCTCTATATTGTTAGTGTTAGTTTAAAAAGTTTCCTTGGGTAAACTTTTTGTTAGTAATATAGTAGACTACATTGGATGATGCTGTCAATTAGTACTTTAAAAATATTCATTTAATTTTAGAATTGTTCCAATTTATTTAGTTGTACTAAAAAATATTACTGAAATTCTTTTTAATGTGCATAAATTAGGCGTGTAAAAGTTACAAAATACAGCGGAATTGTAAATATAACTTTAACTAAAAGGGAAAAAGAGAGAAAAACATTTACATTGAATTTACATTGTTAAGAATAAATTTACATTACAGCATAGTTAGTGTGGTTTTTGTTGGATTCTTTAACTGTAAATGTTGGGATTCATAGATTTTAAGGGTTATTATCGTCATTTACTTAAAATTAAAAATTGCTTAACACTCACATAATATTGTTGTCCTACAATGAATTTGTGTTCGAAAGAAAATGAATTCGAAAAGTGATAATCCAAATGGGGGTACAAGACATGGTTATGAAAAAAGGTATTAAATTCTCTTTAGCAGCTTTAGTGGTAGCAGGAGCATTAGTTGGGTGTGGAAAAGCAGAAGATACAACTAGTAAAGAAACTGCTAAAGGAAGCGATAATACAAAACAAGAATTATCGGGTACGATTGCAGCAGCTGGTTCTACAGCTCTTCTACCTCTTGCGGAGGAAGCTGGAAAGAAATTCATGGAGAAAAATTCAAAAGTTTCTATTCAAGTTCAAGGTGGCGGTAGTGGAACTGGGATTAACCAAGTAGCATCTGGTGCAGTGCAAATTGGTAATTCAGATGTTCCGTCCGGAGATAAAATAAAAGATGCTGAAAAGGCGAAAGAATTAGTAGATAACAAGGTAGCGGGTATTGCATTCGCTCTTGTTGTAAATAAAGATGTAAAAGTTGATAACTTAACAGTGCAACAAGTACAAGATATCTTCACTGGAAAAGTAACAAACTGGAAAGAAGTAGGCGGAAAAGATGAAAAAATCAACGTAATTAATCGTCCAGCTTCATCTGGTACACGTGCTACATTCGAAAAAACAATTATGAAAGACGCAAAAATCAATGATGGAACTGGAACAACACAAGATTCTAACGGTGCAGTAGAGCAAGCTATCAATTCTACTCCAGGTTCAGTAAGCTATTTAGCAATGTCTTACATGGTGGGTGATAAAAAAGGTGCACTGCAAACAGTGAAAATTGATGGTGCTGATCCAAAAGTTGAAAACATTGCGTCTGGTAAATATCCATTCTGGTCTTACGAGTATATGGTAACAAAAGGTGAAGCGAAAGAAGCAACAAAAGCTTACATCGATTATGTAAAAGGTAAAGACTTTGAAAAGCAAGTAGAAGATATGGGCTACATTCCAATGTCTAAATTAAATAAGTAATCAAATTTATGGGGCTGGCTGCAAGGCCAGTCCTGTTCATTTCAATCTGTGAAGTGGGGTCTGTCCTGTGATGAAGGGGAAAAAACAAATTAATTACGTGAAAAGTGAATATATAGGAAGATCACTTGTTACGTTTTGTGGTATTTTTATTGTTTTAATTACATTAGCTATTATTGCGTTTATTTGTGGCAAAGGAATTCAATCTTTTACACAAAGTGGTATCTCGTTTACTGAGATGTTAACATCGACAAAATGGAATCCAAATGCTGATCAAGGATCTTTTGGGGCTTTAATTTTTATTGTAGGTTCAACAGTGGTTTCGTTAGGTGCGGTTATTATTAGTGCACCAATTGCTATAGCTCTGGCTATATTCATGAATTTAATTTCGCCGAAGTTTGGAAATAAAGTATTGAAGCCTGTTTTAGAATTATTAGTCGGTATTCCGTCAGTAGTATACGGATTATTAGGGGTTACGATTTTAGTTCCGTTATTACGTGATTCGTTCGGGGGAGTGGGCTTTAGTTTAATTGCGGGTATCGTTGTATTAAGTATTATGATTTTACCTACTATTGCTAGTATCGCTTCTGATGCAATACGCTCTGTTCCATTTGATTATTTAGAAGCTTCTTATGGCCTAGGATCAACGAAATGGCAAGCAATTAGCCGAGTGATTGTTCCTGCTGCGAAAAAAGGAATTTTAACAGGTGTTGTTTTAGGTTTAGCGCGAGCTTTTGGTGAAGCGCTAGCCGTTCAAATGGTAATCGGGAATACGATTAAATTACCAGAAGGAATATATAGTCCGACAGCAACGTTAACTGGTATTTTGACAATGGACATGACAAATACATTGAACGGAACTGCTTGGAATAATGCGCTATGGACTTTAGCAATGATTTTACTTGTTATTTCATTCCTGTTTATTTTAGTAATTCGAGCGATTGGGCAAAGAGGTGAGCGATAATAATGAATGCAAGAACGGTAAATAAAGTTTGGACGGGTATCTTTTATGCGGTTGCGGCTTTGGTCGTAGCTATGCTAGTGTTCTTAGTGTTTGAAATTTTACAAAAGGGATGGGGTTTTTGGGATCCTAATTTCTTGTTTGGAGAACCAAGTAATACAAGAGCTGGTGGTGGGATTGGTCCGCAGTTATTCAATTCATTCTACATGCTTGTTATAACGCTTATTATATCTATTCCTCTTGGACTAGGTGCTGGAATATATTTAGCAGAGTATGCAAAACAAGGGCGCTTTTTAAATTTTGTTCGTTTATGCATTGAGACAATGGCGTCTTTACCATCTATTGTTGTTGGTTTATTTGGTTTGTTAGTGTTCGTTACAATGACAGGCTGGGGATACACAGTAATGGGTGGTGCTCTTGCTTTAACTATTTTAAACTTACCAGGTTTAACACGTGTTTGTGAAAATGCTATTTCAGAAGTGCCTCATAATGTAAAAGAGGCAAGTCTTGGATTAGGTGCAACAAAGTGGCAAACAATCGTTCGTATTATTATCCCATCGTCATTACCGCAAATTATTACAGGGATTATTTTAGCGGCGGGTCGTATATTTGGGGAAGCGGCAGCATTAATTTACACAGCGGGTTTAACATCTCCGATTTTAAATTCAGCAGCGGACTTCTCGAGTCCTGCGCATCCTTTAAATCCGTTTAGACCAGCTGAAACGTTAGCAGTTCATATTTGGAAGTTAAATTCTGAAGGGTTTATTCCAGATGCGAAGTTGATTGCGACAAAATCTGCAGCTGTATTAATTATTATGGTATTACTATTCAATGTCATTTCACGCTTGATAGCATCTGTATTGCATAAGCGCTTTACAGGAACGAAAAGAAAAAGTAAAACGACGAAGAAGATAAAAGCGGCATAAGTTACAAAGGAGAACTCTCTATTTATAAGTAGAGGGTTCTTTTTGCATTTTAATATAGAAGGAAAAGGTGTAGCGATTGTTGAATTTGTAATTCGTTATATAGATAAAGAGGTGAAAATGAGGGAGTGGATTTAATTTGTTTTTTCTGCAAATGTCAGGTTTTCCTGGGTCAGGAAAATCGACAGTTTCTAAGTATATAGCGAAATTAACAGGTGCTGTAATTATAGATCATGATGTTTTGAAATCCGCGTTGTTAAAATCATTAAAAGTAAAAGGAATTGAATCGACGATTGTTGGTGGGCTTGTGTATGATGCCGAATGGGTATTGATTGATTCTTATTTAGAACAAGGGCATAGTGTTTGGATAGTCCGTGTTTATATGAGGGAATGGTTGAAAAAGGGATTGAATTATCAAATAAACATGGTGTGAAATATAAATATATTGAGTGTTATCTTAATGATATGGAGGAGATTAATAGGAGACTGCAAACACGTAAGCGTATGATAAGTCAAATTGAAAAGGTGGAGTCGGAAGTAGGTTTTAAAAAGTGGTTAAATGGTAGTAAAAGACCTTCAAATAATGAATACCTTATTGTGGATTCTAGTAAACCTATAGAGCAATATGTGGAAAAAATGATGGATTATATGACTAAATAGAGAAAAGGCGTTATCTTCATTTGTGAAGATAACGCCTTTTCTTTTTAAAAATCAGGTGTTTCTGTAGAAGTGTTTATTTTCCTACGAGAGCGTCTTTTTCTCCCGATTTTATCTAATAGTTCATACATAACTGGAACGACTACTAATGTAAGAACAGTTGAGACTGCCAAACCGCCGATGACAACGACTGCTAAACTTTTTGATACCATACTTCCTGCTTGAGATTGGCCAAATAGGAGTGGGAGCATAGCAACGATTGTTGTTATAGCCGTCATAATAATTGGGCGAAGTCTTGTGGATCCAGCTTCTAGTAAAGCTTCTCTCGTTTCCAGTCCGTTTTCTCGGTTTTGTTGGACTCTTTCTATTAATACAATAGCGTTTGTAACGACAATCCCAATTAACATTAATGCACCGATCAAGGAATTTACATCAACAGGTGTTCGTGAAATGATTAATCCTAAAATACCACCGACAGCAGCTAACGGCAAGGAGAATAGGATTGCAAAAGGAGCACGTGCTTGCCCGAAGGTGATAACCATAATTAAATATACAATCCCGATTGCGATCCCTATAATTTTGAATAAATCTGTAAAATTCTCTTGCATAGATTCAGTAGCTCCTGCGATATTTACTTTTGAACCGCTAGGTAAATCTAAGTCAGTTATCGCTTTATTTACTGCTTTGTTTACTTTACTCAAATCTTCATTTGAAGCTTCGGCGGTAATTTGAATTGTTTCTTTTCCGTCTTTATGGAAAATTTCTGTTTGCGTTTGTTTTTCTGAAATAGTTGCGATGTCTTTTAAAGGAATTGGTCCATTAATAGGTGATAGTATGTTTGTATTTAAAATATCTTCTTGTTTAGTAATGTTTTCCTTTTTATGTTCTATCATAATAGTAGTTTTTTCATTATTAATTGTAATTTCGCCAATAGGTGACTTCTTCATAAGGAATGCTACTTGTTGCGCAGCTATTTCTGGTGTTAAACCTAGTTGTTCAGCCTTTGTTTGATCAATATGAATTTGCCATTCTTTCTTAGAGTCTTCTAAATTCGTTTTTACTTTAGAAAGATCATCCATGCTTTTTAGTTTTGTTTCAACGATAGTAGCCGCCTCTTTTAAATCTGCTTCGTTAGTAGCTGTTACGTTAAATTGTAAGTTGTTGCCGCCACCAGAGCTTGAATAACTTGTTTTTATATAATCAAGTTCAGCAGGTTCAAAAGTTTTATTTTCCTTTTTTAACTCTTTAATATATTGATCAATATCAGAACCTTTTTTAAAGACTACAAATATACTAGCAAGGTTATTTTTAGTTGTTTGCCCCCATTGTGCATCTTCTGCGCTAGATCCCATTCGTAAAATAACGTCTGTTACATCTGAATTAGAAAGTAATTTCTTTTCGAAATCGAATGCTTTTTGTTTTTGAGCTTCAGCATTATAATCGGCTGGAAATGTCATGTTAATAGATAACATTGTGTCGTCCTCCGATTTTATGTTTGCTTTCGGTAGTAATATATAGGCTGCAATTGATCCTGCAAATAATAAAAATGCAGTAAGTAGAATAATGAATTTATGAGAAAGAGACCACTTTAAGGTAGCAACATATCGTGATGAAGAACTTGGCTTTCGATGCTTTGTTTTTTTGAGTAGTAAAAAAGCCATAAGTGGAACAACTGTTAGTGCAACGATTAAGGATGATAGAATAGAATATACAACTGCTAATACCATAGGTAACATTAATTTTCCGATTGCTCCTGATACGAGGCCGATAGGTAAAAAAACAGCGACCGTTGTTAAAGTAGAAGAAGTAATTGCGACGGCGACCTCTTTCGTTGCATCAAGAATAATATTTTTAGAGAAAGAATCTTTTTGTAAACGGCGGAAAATATTCTCGATGACAACGATACTATCATCGACGAGACGTCCAACCGCAACAGCTAAACCACCAAGGGTTAAAATGTTAAGTGTGATGTTAGATTGATGTAGTAAAAAGAGTGTTAATAAAATAGATAATGGAATACTGACAACAGCGATGAGTGTTGTTCGGAAGTTACGTAAAAAGATTAAGATAATTAGAGTTGCAGCGATTGCTCCAAGTATTACTTCTTTTCCCATGCTAGTAACAGCATTTTCAACTTGTTCATGGGTTGAAGCCAAAAGTTTAATAGAAAATTGATCTTTATATTCCTTATTTATCTCTTTAACTTTTTTATCAATCTCTTTTCCGATGGCAACTGCATTTTTACTCGGTTCTTTCATGATGATTAACCCTGTGCCTTCTTCGCCGTTTATATGTGAGATTGTATCGTAGTGTTGTTTGATTTCGATTTGAGCAATGTCTTGTAATTTCACTTGGGGTGCCACAGTGATGTTTTTAATGTCATTTACATTTTTTATGTCCCCGATGACGCGGAGGTTGTATTCTTCCTGATTAACAGTAATTGCCCCGGCTGGAGTAGAAGTTTCTTTTCCTTGTAAAACAGTTAGTACCTGCTGTGATGTTACGTTTTTGTTTTTTAATTGGTTCGGATCAAGTACGATAGATAATTCAGAGGTTGATTTTCCGAAAAACATAACGTTGGCAACACCATCAATGTTTTCGAGTTGTGGTACGATTTCTTTTTCAATTTGTTTTTCATCTGCTTTTGAAAAACCGTTTTGTTTCTGGATAGTAATTTGGGCGAGTGGAATCATAGAAGTGTTTAATTGACTAACTACGGGCTTGGTTACATCTTTAGGTAATTTAATTGTATTGACGGCTTTTTCGACTTCGCGTGCTGCATCTTTCATGTTTGCTTTTGATGTATATGCAATGTCGATACGTGATAATCCCTCGTGCGTAGAAGAAGTGATGGTATCGATATGTTCCAAATTACGAAATTGTTTTTCGAGAGGGTCAGTTACGTCTTTTGTCATCGTTTCAGCGTCAAGTCCCTGAGATAAGGTTGTGACGGTGATTGCTGGATTATCGATACTTGGCAAAAATTCCATAGGTAATTTAGAGCCGGAATAAACACCGAGTATGGAAATGAGAAAAACCATGATGATAATGGCGGAGCGGTTTTTTAATGAAAACTTTGTTAACCTATCCATAAAATAATTCCTCCATTGCTTTATTTATAGTTGAATACGTCCTTTCTTACTATATAACAAAAAATGGATATCTTTCATTAATTAAATGTAAAAAAATTCTAATAATATTCTTAAGTTTATATTTGCGTTGGAATGTTGTTATTTGTAGGGAATTAAATTTTTGAATGGGAAGGAAGGGATTAATGCGTGTGGTTGGCTATTTAATTGGGATGTAATTTTTTCTTACGACTAATTTATATCGCTATTCTATAGAAGGATAATTATTATAAATTTTTATATAGAAGAGAATGAAAATCTGGGAAGGTATTGTGAAATGCAATTTGGTTGAATGAAGTGTAGTAGTATACAATCAGAATAACTATTTTTAGTAGAAAGGATAACAGTTCTTTTTATAGAAAAAGTAGGATAGATAATTTTTTTGTGTTTTTTATAAAAAACACTTGTTATTTAAAAAACATGATGGTATATTAATAAACGTCGCTGATGCGGAAACGCAGAAAAACGACAAAAAATAAATTTTAAAACTTAGTTGACATCGAAAAATGAAGATGTTAATATGATGAAGTCGCTTCTGAAGCGGTGGACAAGTTCTTTGAAAACTGAACGAAACAAACAACGTGAAACGTCAATTTTTATTTTTAGATGCTAGACAAACTAACTTTATTGGAGAGTTTGATCCTGGCTCAGGATGAACGCTGGCGGCGTGCCTAATACATGCAAGTCGAGCGAATGGATTGAGAGCTTGCTCTCAAGAAGTTAGCGGCGGACGGGTGAGTAACACGTGGGTAACCTGCCCATAAGACTGGGATAACTCCGGGAAACCGGGGCT
>NZ_CP031748.1:741439-741696 GCF_003429245.1 Bacillus sp. CR71
TGGAGGATTAGCTCAGCTGGGAGAGCACCTGCCTTACAAGCAGGGGGTCGGCGGTTCGATCCCGTCATCCTCCACCATATATGTCGGAGGGGTAGCGAAGTGGCTAAACGCGGCGGACTGTAAATCCGCTCCTTCGGGTTCGGCAGTTCGAATCTGCCCCCCTCCACCATTCTTAATTATTGGGCTATAGCCAAGCGGTAAGGCAACGGACTTTGACTCCGTCATGCGCTGGTTCGAATCCAGCTAGCCCAGCCATT
>NZ_CP031748.1:741746-741988 GCF_003429245.1 Bacillus sp. CR71
TATGCGCCCGTAGCTCAATTGGATAGAGCGTTTGACTACGGATCAAGAGGTTAGGGGTTCGACTCCTCTCGGGCGCGTTTTCTTTCGGGAAGTGGCTCAGCTTGGTAGAGCACCTGGTTTGGGACCAGGGGGTCGCAGGTTCAAATCCTGTCTTCCCGATACTTGTTTGGGGCCTTAGCTCAGCTGGGAGAGCGCCTGCCTTGCACGCAGGAGGTCAGCGGTTCGATCCCGCTAGGCTCCAC
>NZ_CP031748.1:742038-742356 GCF_003429245.1 Bacillus sp. CR71
TGGGGCCTTAGCTCAGCTGGGAGAGCGCCTGCCTTGCACGCAGGAGGTCAGCGGTTCGATCCCGCTAGGCTCCACTTTATTTAATATATGTCTCGGAGGTATACCCAAGTTCGGCTGAAGGGATCGGTCTTGAAAACCGACAGGCGGTGAGAATCGCGCGGGGGTTCGAATCCCTCTACCTCCTCCATTTTCTTTTAAATGGTTTAGACATATAATAATAAAATATTTATTTTTCCTTCATGGAGGTATACCCAAGTTCGGCTGAAGGGATCGGTCTTGAAAACCGACAGGCGGCGAGAGTCGCGCGGGGGTTCGAAT
>NZ_CP031748.1:742406-742722 GCF_003429245.1 Bacillus sp. CR71
TCGGTAGCTCAGTCGGTAGAGCAGAGGACTGAAAATCCTCGTGTCGGCGGTTCGATTCCGTCCCGAGCCACCATTTTTTTTATGCCGGCTTAGCTCAATTGGTAGAGCAACTGACTTGTAATCAGTAGGTTGGGGGTTCAAGTCCTCTAGCCGGCATCATTTAGGGGCATAGTTTAAAGGTAGAACTGAGGTCTCCAAAACCTCCAGTGTGGGTTCGATTCCTACTGCCCCTGTAAGTATATGGGCCTATAGCTCAGCTGGTTAGAGCGCACGCCTGATAAGCGTGAGGTCGATGGTTCGAGTCCATTTAGGCCCA
>NZ_CP031748.1:742772-770435 GCF_003429245.1 Bacillus sp. CR71
TTCCGCAGTAGCTCAGTGGTAGAGCTATCGGCTGTTAACCGATCGGTCGTAGGTTCGAGTCCTACCTGCGGAGCCATGGCCCGTTGGTCAAGTGGTTAAGACACCGCCCTTTCACGGCGGTAACACGGGTTCGAATCCCGTACGGGTCATACAAAAAAGAGTCAGCATTATGCTGGCTCTTTTTTATTTTGTTAATCCTTTTTATAATGTTACTTTCCAGAAATAAATAAAGGAATTTTGGAAAAGCTATGGTATGTATAAAAAGGAGGAAATAAATAATGACACAAGTTAGAGACTTAATGAGTACCCATATTGTACATTGTACACCACTAGACAATGTATATGAGGCAGCTGTAAAAATGAAGGAAGAATCGGTTGGATTAATTCCTGTTGTTGAAAATGAGCAAGTTGTTGGGCTTGTTACTGATCGAGATTTAGTTGTTCGAGGGATTGCTGAAAAACATCCTGGATCTAATAAAATTACAAATGTAATGACAACAAATATTATCTCAGTTTCTCCAAATGATTCTATTGAAAAGGCTACAGAGCTAATGGCACAGTATCAAATTAGACGGTTACCAGTAGTTGATAGTGGTCAGCTTATTGGCATGTTAGCACTAGGAGATTTAGCTATAAGGGAATCGGCAGATGATCAAGCTGGATTTGCCTTGAGCGAAATCTCAGAGCATACAGAATAAATTGAAACTTTAATTAACCGAGATTTTAATGGTCACTCATAAAGAGCTAAATTATATATAAAGTTCAGATGCATTATTCTAGTATATATGGATTAAACTAATATATTAGCGTGATGTATCTGAAGCATTATATAATAAGTATATGGTGAATAATTTCGACAGTTTTTTAAAATTTGTTATTCTTAATTTTTAATAAGAGAAAAGATGATATACTGATAGATATAAGTATTATGAGAGATTTTGAATATAACAATATTAATTTTTAATGGTTCGATATTAAATTAATATTTCCTACATAGATGAAAAGGGAAGGGGAATTATATGAAGGCTGTACAGGGCGATCCAAATTGGAATTTGGTTACAGATACATATATAGAACCAAATAATTTCGCTGAATTATTTTCTTTGCTTGTACCTTGTCACCCAAAAGGTGAGGGGAAAGAACGAACTATATTAGTATGGAAAGAGAAAGAATTTTATAAAGAAGAAAATTTAGCGGCATTTATCGTATATGGCATGAATAAAGTAAAGAATTTACCGCAGTTTCATAAAGATGAAATTCCAACTTTAGTGCGTATTCTTCGCTTATGCCAAGAGATTGGTTGGTATGAAGAGGCAAATGCTTTTATGATAGCGCAAGGATTAGCTGAGTTTGTTCATACTTCATTGGAATATGAAACATGGGATCTTTTGACGCAATCAGTTGCTTTAAACTATTTAATTATTAAATATCGTATAGGTGAACTGACAGATAGGGATATTGAAATTTGGGATAGAGTTAAATTTAATGAGAAATGTATAACCGATTGTAAACATTTATTATCTCATAAAGAAGTATTGGAGTTTACATTCTTTTATATGTGCAAGAGAGCGAAATCATTATCAAAAGAGCAATTAAATAGTGATATGATGAGTTTAGCAATGTATTGTAATACTTTCGTATATGATTTATATACACATGATTTATTACGTAAATATCGTAAGTGTACAGATTTCCTATCATATTATGGACCTAGTCAGGCAGTTTTAGCATGTCAAAGAGCTGTATTATCTCAAATTTCCGATCGCTTAGACCCGTTAAAGACAACTCATGTAGATGATTATTTATATGTGATGAAAGAAATGATGGAGCATATGACGCTAGGAGTAATGGATCGATACGGTCATTTTATTGGAAAGCTACTATCTTATGTGCCATTTTTCGAAATGATACAAGTTCCACAGCATGCATATTATTGTGAAGAATTACTGTATATTTGTAAGGGCATTGAATATAAAGAAGAAACACTACGCAATTATATATTTATACAATTACATGATTGTTTACCATCATTCTTTAGGCTATTTCTTAAAAATAAGCGTTACGCAACGATTCATGATATTCTTTTCTATTGGTGCGATGACGAACAACGAATGAGCTTAGAGAAAAAATATAATCTGAGCTTTATTTATGAAAAATATGCTTGTGGATAAACAATATTTTCGATATGAAAAATTAATATAAATTAAAAAGGATCTCCAGTTTATGTGAGATCCTTTTTTGTTAGTAAAACAAGGAGAAAGTGATTAAGACAAGAAACAACATTCCATATAGGAGAAGTTGTGCAGTATAACTTCCTTGTATACCAAAAAAAGTATTGGCTTTCTTATACAAATTCAATATGTATTTTATTGGAGTATCTTTGAAAGATTGGTACACAGTGTCTCCTCTTTCTAAGCTTCTTGTTCTTGTTTTTGGTTATAAGGGACATTAATATATCTAGCTACAAATAATAAAACAGCCATAAAGAATATTGGAAATACAGTAGATAAATAAAAGCCATTACTAATTATATTTGTTATGAGAGCACTCAAAAGAAATATAGCGTTATAAATATGGGCAATTTTTTGTTTTAGTTGCACTTGAAATGATTCCATCATAATTTCTAATGCAACAAAAGCAATAATAATAGATAAAAATACAATGTTTGTATTGTAAATGATTAAACAACAGATTAAACCTAAAAAGGCTACGTATTCAATTATAAGAGGTATATTGCGTGGCATACAACTTACCTAACTAAATATGGCAGTGGATTTACTGCATTTGTTTTTTCAAAATTCCATTCTCCATTATGTAATTCAAAATGAAGATGTTGCCCGTATGAATGACCTGTGTTTCCCATATGACCTACTAATTGTCCAGTTTGTACTTGATCACCAGCTTGTACAGTGCGATCCTTCATATGAGCATAAACAGTTGTATATAATTTCCCATTGATTTGATGCGCAATGAAAACAACATTGCCATAGCTAGCTGAATAATAAGATTTCACAACTTTACCTGCAGCAGCAGCTTGGATAGAGACGTTCCCTGGAGCGGCAATATCTATACCATAATGCATTTGTTCCCAGCGTATATCAAAGGTTGAGCTAATTCTTCCTTGAGCAGGGAATTTGAAAGCAGCTGGAATAGATGAAGGCTGATCTGTTTTGGCTTGTGGTTGATTTTGTACTACATAGTGTTTTGCTACATATCCGTATCCTGTGCCAAAACGAATTTTATACCAAGTTCCTGCAGTTTCTACTACTTGTACTTGTGTACCTTTTTGTAATGAACCGAGTAGAGCGCTACTTGTACTAGTGTTGCTACGTACATTCAGATTAGGTGTTGCAACAGTATATTTTGTATTATTTTGAACGGTGATTCCTTTTACTAAGGGCTGTGAACCATTAGAGATGAATGCTTTTTGTACGTAACCTGTTTGGCCATTATGTGATATTTTATACCATTCGCCTTGATCTTCTTGAACGGTAATGAACTTGCCATTTGGTAATACATCTAAAATGGAAGATTCTAAATTAGGTTCGGAGCGAACGTTCAATGCATTAGCATTGACGATGTATTGATCATTAGATCGAAGTTTGTTTTTTAGTAAAATAGCATCTTTTTGTACATAACCTACTTTATTATGAACAGATACTTTATACCAACCATTAGTTATTTCAAGGATGTTCACTTTTGTATTAAAGCGAATTGTATCAATTGATGTGCTTTTTACGCTATCTTCTGTATGTAATGCTACTTGATCGACTTTGACATACCCAGTTTTAATATTAGATAATTGTTCAGCGTTTGCTTTTTGTACATTTGTTTCACCCATAGAAGGAAGTAAAGAAGCAATCGCTACAGTAGTTGCTGTTAAAGCAGTAGCTTTCATATTCATATAATAGAGACCTCCTCTAGTTGTATAGTTGTAATTTTATTATAGTATAAAGATATAATATAGTGGGTGTATTCACATAAATGTAATATGAAATCAATATAAAAATAAATTTTTTGAGGATAATGATTCCTTATTATCCAATTAATTAGGATAATAATTTCTAAGATAGAATATAAGTATTATATAGTTTTGTTATTTTGTTGACAATTGAGAAAATTAAAACAGTTGATGATGTCTTATTACGATGTTATACTGACAGTGATAATTTCATAGTTTGCTAGGAGAGCTGGTGTTGCCAGCTGAGAGTAGGCCGTAAGCCTTTGATCCTTTTCATTACCTGATCTAGATTATGCTAGCGTAGGGAAGCAATTCGGACACTAATAATAAGTCCCCGTTTCTTTGCGTATAGAAACGGGGCTTTTTTGTTTAAAAATTTCATATTGAAACCACTAGGGGTGCTTGTTGTGCTGAGAGAGGAATAATCCTTAACCCTTACAGACCTGATCTAGGTAATACTAGCGAAGGGAAGTGGAGCAACGAATAAATTATAATTTTATTTGCTGTAACCACTTCTTATTTAGAAGTGGTTTTTTATTTAAATACACATACCGGAAGGGGATAGCGAAATGAAATTTTGCGATAGATTATTAGAAACTGTACAACCAGTTTGGGAGATGAGTCATAATCATCCATTTGTAGTAGGTATGGGGGATGGCACGTTAGAAAAAGATAAGTTTCAGTATTACATTATTCAAGATTATTTATATTTGTTAGATTATGCAAAGCTATATGCGATTGGTGTTGTAAAAGCAACAAATCCACAAGTAATGGGGAAATTTGCTGAACAAATTGATGGCATATTAAATGGAGAAATGACAATCCATAAACAATATGCAAAAAGACTGGGAATTTCTATAGAGGAGATAGAGTCTGCAAAGCCATCTGCTAAAAATTTGGCTTATACAAATTACATGATGTCTGTATCTCAAAATGGCACACTTGCGGAATTAATAGCAGCACTTCTTCCATGTATGTGGAGCTACTGGGAAATTGGAAAGCGTTTAAATGATATTTCTGGAGCAAGAGATCATGAGTTCTTTGGTGAGTGGATTCAAGGATATAGTTCTGAAGAATACGGTAACCTTTGTATTTGGTTAATCGATTTATTAAATGAAATGGCAGTTGGAAAGTCTGAAAAAGAGCTAGATCAATTAGAGGAGATTTTCCTATATTCCAGTCGATTTGAATATTTATTCTGGGATATGTCCTATCGTAAGGAGATGTGGGGATTTGAGGAGCAAGAACATACTACAGTTTCATAATGTTTCTTTTCATTATGATGAGAAACCAATCATCAATGAATTAAATGCTTCTATACAAGATAAAGAGTTTGTAAGTATTATCGGACCGAGTGGATGCGGGAAAAGTACTCTATTTCGCCTTATTACAGGTTTAGAAGAAGTAAGTACTGGGCAGATAGAGCTGACAGAAACGAAGAGCCATCCTGTAGGGTATATGCCCCAAAAAGATATGCTCCTGCCGTGGCGAACGATTATTGAGAATGCTGCTCTGCCGCTAGAGTGTCAAGGTGTACAGAAGAAAGAAGCACAAATAAAGGCCAAGGAACTGCTACATAAATTTGGCTTACAAGGGTATGAGACAAAATATCCGAAAGATTTATCTGGTGGTATGAGACAACGCGTATCTTTTATTCGGACTTTATTAACAGGTGGGGAGGTATTGTTGTTAGATGAACCGTTTAGCGCGTTGGACGCTTTAACGAAGGCATCTTTGCAAGAATGGCTGTTTGAACAATGGAAAGAGTGGGAAAAAACAATTTTATTTATCACTCATGATGTGGAAGAAGCGTTGTTTCTTTCTAATCGAATTTTAGTAGTAGAGCAGCAACCGATAACTACTTTAACCGAGAGGGTTGTACCGCTTGATTGTAATCGAACAAGAAAAGATTTATATAAACCTGAAGTGTTAGCGCTTAAAGATGAGCTTCTTAGTATGTTACAAAGGCAGGTACTCGTATGATGAACCGGTTGAAGGAGCTATTACCTGCCCTTACACTTTCTAGTATTTTACTTGCCTTTTGGGAAGTAGGCGCAAGGATCGTAGATGAAATGTACATTTTACCGTCACCGTCTGCGATTGTAATGAAGATATGGAAACTAAAAGATATATTATTTACGGTTCATTTGCCGGCAACATTATATGTCGTTTTAATAGGTGTGGCAATTTCTATCGTACTTGGGGTAGGGCTAGCGATGTTAATGAACGCGAGTAATTGGATGGAGAGAGCATTTTATCCATTATTAGTCGCTTCACAAACGATTCCTATTACAGCGCTTGCTCCGCTCTTCGTTTTATGGTTTGGATATACGATTTGGAGTAAAGTCGTTGTTACGGTTTTAATTACGTTTTTCCCGATTGCGGTCAATACGTATGATGGACTACGCAGTACGAAAAAAGAATGGGAAGAGCTTTTAGTTACATACGGGGCAACGAAAAAAGATGTTTTTCTTAAATTAAAATTGCCGTCTGCTCTTCCTTATTTTTTCTCAGCTTTAAAAATCGCAGTTCCGCTTAGTGTTATCGGAGCAGCAATTGGCGAATGGCTCGGTGCGCAAGCTGGGTTAGGATATTTCAGTAAAAGAATGATGACACAGTTAGACGGAGCAGGTGTATTTGCACCCATTGTATTGTTATCATTACTAGCTATTTTCTTCGTCATCCTTATTTCGATATTAGAAAAGAAATTCATTAGTTGGAGGAAGCATTCATGAAATTATTAAAACGCATCTTTGTGTTTACATTATTAGTTGCAATGATTGCTGGATGTTCTAGTAATTCAGCATCAGATAAGAGTAAAAAAGAAAAAGAAATAACGGTCATGCTTGATTGGTACCCAAATGCGGTACATAGCTTTATTTATGCAGCAATTGAAAAAGGCTATTTTAAAGAAGAAGGAGTAAAGGTGAATATTAAATTCCCTTCTAATCCGACTGATCCATTAACTTTAGCAGCTGCAGGAAAAGTAACGGTTGGCTTATATTATCAAGCAGATGTTGTTATGGCAAAAGCAAACGAACAAATTCCAGTGAAATCAATTGGAGCTGTCGTACGTTCCCCATTAAATCATGTTGTATCACTGAAGTCAGCAGGCATTCAATCGCCAAAAGATTTAGAGGGGAAAACAGTTGGATATTCTGGAACACCTTTAAGTGAGATGTATTTAAAAACGATGGTAAAAGAAGCTGGTGGTAATCCAGATACAGTGAAAGTAGTCGATGTTGGCTTTGATTTAGTACCAGCATTAATTACGAAAAAAGTGGATGCGGTAACAGGGGCATACATTAACCATGAAGTACCTGTTATGCGTCATGAAGGTCATGAACCAGCGTACTTTAATCCAGCAGATTATGGTGTACCGAATTATCATGAGCTTGTATTTGTAACAGGTGATAAAACGTTGAAAAAAGATAAAGAAGCGTTGCAAGCCTTCTTACGTGGTACGAAAAAAGGCTATGATTTCATGAAGAAAAATCCAGATGAAGCATTAAATATTTTATTAAATCATCAAGAAAAAGAAAACTTCCCGCTTGTGCCAGAAGTTGAAAAAGAAAGTATGAAAATTTTATTAGAGAAGATGGAAACGAAAGATGAGCCATTTTTATCAGATTCAAAAGAATCATGGGAAAAACAAAATAAATGGCTGAAAGACAAAGGAATGACGAAAGAAACCGTCCCAGCCGATGAACTATTCGAAAATATTTTAAAGTAGGCGAATGAATATGAAAAATGAGCTCCACGTAATCTCAAATGGCCATATGCCATTCGAAGAGTTAGTGAATGTAGCGATGCAAATTGAGAGTGAGATTGATTATTTGCATATTCGTGAGCGTGAGAAGAGTACGAAGGAATTATATGAAGGTGTGGAAAGTCTATTAATGGAGGGCTTTCCGGCTTCTAAAATTGTCATAAACGATCGAATTGATATCGCCATTTTATTAAATATTCCTCGTGTTCAACTAGGATATCGAAGTACAGATGTAAAGTCAGTGAAAGAAAAGTTTTCGTATTTGCATGTCGGTTATTCTGTGCATTCGCTAGATGAAGCAATAGTAGCTTTTAAAAATGGAGCGGATTCACTCGTTTATGGCCATGTATTTCCGACAGATTGTAAAAAAGGTGTGCCAGCGAGAGGGCTTGAAGAAATTTCAGACATTGCAAGGTGTTTATCTATACCGATTACAGCAATTGGAGGAATTACTCCTGAGAATACAAAGGATATTCTGGCAAGTGAAGTAAGTGGAATTGCTGTTATGTCTGGAATTTTAAGTAGTAGTAACCCGTATAGCAAAGCGAAGTCTTATAAGGAATCAATAAGAAAGTGGGCGGAAAAACATGTGTGAGAAGTATGATGTAGCGATTATTGGTGGTGGTGTAATTGGTAGTTCAGTTGCACATTTTCTAGCAGAAAGAGGACATAAAGTAGCGATTGTAGAGAAGCAAAAAATTGCATCGGAAGCTTCGAAAGCAGCTGCTGGTTTACTTGGTGTTCAAGCAGAATGGGATGCGTATGATCCGCTATTTGAACTTGCTAGAGAAAGCCGAGCTATATTTCCACAACTTGCAGCAGTTTTACGTGAAAAGACGGGTATTGATATTGGATATGAAGAAAAAGGAATTTATCGTATTGCTCAAAATGAAGATGAGAAGGAAAGAATTCTTCACATTATGGATTGGCAGCAGAAAATAGGTGAAGATTCTTATTTTCTAACGGGAGACCATGTGCGGGAAAAAGAGCCATATCTATCCGAATCTATTATAGGAGCAGTATATTATCCGAAAGACGGTCATGTTATTGCACCAGAGCTTACGAAAGCATTCGCACATTCTGCAGCGATTTCCGGTGCTGATATATATGAACAGACAGAAGTATTTGATATCCGTATTGAAAATAATAAAGTGACTGGAGTTATTACAAGTGAAGGTATTGTCACATGTGAGAAAGTCGTTATTGCAGGAGGTTCATGGAGCACGAAGTTACTCAGTTATTTTCACCGCGATTGGGGTACATATCCAGTTAAAGGAGAAGTGGTTGCGGTAAGAAGTAGAAAACAACTTTTAAAAGCACCTATTTTTCAAGAAAGATTTTACATTACTCCAAAGCGCGGTGGACGTTACGTAATTGGGGCAACAATGAAGCCACATACGTTCAATAAAACTGTGCAGCCAGAAAGTATAACTTCTATATTAGAGCGTGCTTATACAATATTGCCAGCTTTAAAAGAAGCAGAATGGGAAAGCACGTGGGCAGGATTAAGACCACAATCGAATCATGAAGCTCCTTATATGGGAGAGCATGAAGAAATAAAAGGTTTATATGCCTGCACGGGCCATTATCGAAACGGTATTTTATTAAGTCCTGTTTCTGGCCAATATATGGCTGATTTAATAGAAGGAAAGCAAGAGAATCATTTGCTAGATTCATTGCTTTCTAAAACGGTTTAGAAAGGGGATGGAAGTTTGAATTTGAAAATTAATGGTAATCAAATTGAAGTGCCAGAGAGTGTAAAAACAGTAGCCGAGCTACTTACACATTTAGAGCTAGATAACAGAATTGTTGTAGTAGAGCGTAATAAAGATATTTTACAAAAAGATGATCATACAGATACATCTGTTTTTGATGGAGACCAAATTGAGATTGTAACTTTCGTAGGAGGCGGTTGATTATGTTAAACATTGGACCATTTTCATTTCATTCTAGACTTTTATTAGGAACAGGTAAATTCCCTGATTTTGACGTGCAGCAAAAGGCAATTGACGTTTCTGAAGCTGAAATTTTAACGTTTGCAGTACGTCGTATGGATATCTTTGATGCAAAGCAACCTAATTTATTAGAGAAACTTGATGTGAAAAAATATACGTTATTACCAAATACAGCAGGGGCAAAAAACGCTGAAGAGGCTGTTCGTATTGCAAAATTAGCAAAAGCCTCTGGGCTTTGTGACATGATAAAGGTAGAAGTTATTGGTGATGATAGAACGTTATTACCTGATCCGGTAGAAACGTTAAAGGCATCTGAAATGTTACTAGAAGAAGGATTTATCGTACTTCCGTATACATCTGATGATGTTGTATTAGCACGTAAATTACAAGAGCTTGGCGTGCATGCGATTATGCCAGGAGCATCACCAATCGGTTCAGGGCTTGGTATTGTAAATCCATTAAATTTGAGCTTCATTATTGAACAAGCGACAGTACCAGTTATCGTTGATGCCGGTATTGGTAGTCCAGCTGATGCGGCATTTGCAATGGAATTAGGAGCGGATGGTGTGTTATTAAATACGGCTGTGTCAGGAGCAAAAGATCCTATTAAAATGGCACAAGCAATGAAATTAAGTATTGAGGCAGGACGTTTAGGATTTGAAGCAGGTCGTATTGCACGTAAGCGTTGTGCAACTGCAAGTAGTCCTTTAGAAGGAATGAGTGTAGTTGAATAATCGATATTCTCGCCAAGAACTATTTTCTCCAATTGGAGAAGAAGGACAGCAAAAGATAAGAGAAAAGCATGTGCTTATTATCGGTGCAGGTGCATTAGGTAGTGCAAATGCAGAGATGTTTGTAAGAGCAGGTGTTGGCAAGATAACAATTGTTGATCGTGATTATGTAGATTGGAGTAATTTACAAAGACAACAATTGTATGCAGAGAGCGACGTAAAGAATAATCTTCCAAAAGCTATAGCGGCTAAAAAACGTTTAGAAGAGATTAATAGTGATGTAACAATAGAAGCTCTCGTTCAAGATGTAACAGCTGAAGAGCTAGAAGAACTTGTTACAAATGTTGATGTAATGATTGATGCGACTGATAATTTTGAAACACGCTTTATTGTGAATGATATAGCACAAAAATATTCTATTCCATGGATTTACGGTGCATGTGTAGGTAGTTACGGTCTTTCTTACACAATCCTTCCTAGTAAAACACCATGTTTATCATGTTTATTACAGTCGATTCCGCTTGGCGGGGCAACATGTGATACAGCGGGTATTATATCACCTGCTGTATCTCTCGTCGTTTCTCATCAAGTAACAGAAGCTCTTAAACTGTTAGTAGAAGATTACGAATCACTGCGAGATGGACTTGTGTCATTTGATGTATGGAAGAATGAATATTCATGTATGAATGTGCAAAAGCTTCGTAAACACAATTGTCCTTCGTGCGGAGAGAATGCGATATACCCGTATTTAAATAAAGAAAACACATCGAAAACAGCAGTTTTATGCGGGCGAAATACAGTTCAAATTAGACCACCTCATAAAGAGGAAATGGATTTTGAGAGGTACAAAAAGCTGCTGGATGATCGTGTAAATGATTTAAATGTAAATCCATATTTATTATCATTTTCTGTGGAAGAAAAGAGATTAGTTGCTTTTAAAGATGGTCGTGTACTCGTACATGGAACGAAAGATATAAGCGAAGCAAAAACGATTTATCATCGCTATTTTGGATAGAAAAGGATGAGTGGGATGAAAGTGAATAAAGCTTTAACAATTGCAGGGTCTGATAGCGGCGGCGGTGCTGGAATTCAGGCAGATTTAAAAACATTCCAAGAGCTTGGTGTATACGGAATGACGGCTATTACGGCAATTACTGCTCAAAACACGCTTGGCGTTCAAGGGGTATATCCTGTTCCGTTAGAAGGTATTATAGAACAGCTGAATTCAATTGGTACGGATTTAACACCAGATGCAGTGAAACTAGGAATGTTATTTAGTAGTGAAATAATTCAAATTGTTGCAGAACAAATTAAAAAGTTTGGCTGGAATAATATTGTGCTAGATCCCGTTATGATTGCAAAAGGCGGTGCATCATTATTACAGCAAGAAGCAGTTCAAGCATTAAAAGAATATTTATTACCAGTAGCAACTGTTATAACACCGAATGTCCCAGAAGCAGAAGTGTTAACTGGGATGGAGATTCATAATATTGAAGATAGTAAGGAAGCTGCAAAAGTATTGCACGAATTAGGTGCTAAATATGTGCTTATGAAGGGCGGACATGCAGAATATCAAGGTAATGAAGTAATTGATTTCCTCTTTGATGGAGAAAAATTTATTGAGTTTAGAAGCGAGCGAATTCCTTCAAAGCAAACGCATGGAAGTGGGTGTACATTTGCTTCAGCGGTTACAGCAGGACTTGCGAAAGGATACTCAATTAAAGATGCTGTTCAAGAAGCAAAACGATTTATTAGTATAGCAATTGAAGAGCCATTGAATATTGGTAGTGGCCATGGGCCGACGAATCATTTTGCATATAAGTTGAGTATAACAAAAGCATAAAGAAATGAATTTTGAAGACAATTAAATCCTCTATCCCTTATATTTTCTAAGAGGATGGAGGGCTTGTTTTTTTCGAGGAGAAAATAGAAATAGCAGTAAAATATAACAGTTTAATAAAAAAATAGTGAAAGAATATATTGTTTTAAGCAAGGCTGAATTCATAGAACATAGATTATTCTTGAACGAAGCAAATAGATGAGACGAATATTTTCACTGCTACATTTATAAGATTGAAAAGTCTTTTATAAACACTAATAATTTGTACGTACTCCTTCATATTACTATCTGATAGTTACTCCACAGTTCCCCCTCGGAAACTATTTTATATATTTCATATCAACTGCCTGCTTTGTTCGATAATCTAAAAAACTAATATAGGTAAAAAAGGATGATATTTAAAATAATAGTAAAAAATGTAATTTATTTCTTTACTTTTAAAAGATGTTAATTTATTATTAAGTTGTTGCGAATTTTATTATTAATTTAGATTATTTAGAACAAATGATTATATTTGACTAGTATTTTCTCTGGGATTATTGGTGAAGTATAATTTATAACTAATAATCTATATATAATACTAATAAAACGTAATGATAAAATTATTGAATGGGGGTTTATCATGAAAATGAAAAAAATGAAGACATTTATTGTTGGTGCGGCGACGTTAGGGATTATAGGTACTGGTGCTGTTTCAGCACAAGCCATGGGACTACAGCATATTTCTATGGGTTCTGGTGCCACTGTTTACATTCAAGGGTTTAACGAAGTTGGTCACAAAGGTACTGGTGCTTATGGTACAAACAAAAATAAAGTAGTGACGGGTGTTAAAGTAACTTTAAAAGAAGGCAGTTTTAATGAGTCAGCTAACAATTATGCCAAGAGAGGAGGATGGACAAAGAAATTATCAAAAGTCAATAATCCATTCAACACGGCTTATACAAACTATAGTTGGAGATACTAGTTTAGTCTTTTACAAAACTATTTCTAACAGTATGTACATTACTGTTAGAAATAGTTTCATTTATAAAGAATAACTTTATTATTAAACATGATAAAGACGTGAAGGATAATGAGTATAATGTCTAAAATAATAAAAAAATCATGGTTACCTCTTTTTTTTACATTCATTGTATTTGGGACTATTGCTGGCGGAATTTCGATGATTTTATCTGTAGAAGAACAGATGTCAAATAATATTAATAAAAATACGTATCGGATTTCTATTAACCAAAATGAAGTAGAAACAAATTTTACAAACCAAGACTTACTATCATGGTTAAATAAACAACGTGCCAATTTTACATTTTATAAGAATATACCGCAAGAAGCTAGTCGATTAAGCTTTTCAAATGAAAATACTTTTATGTATAGCGTGGAGAAGGGAAAAGCTTATATTAATGTTTGGAACAAAGATGATCAAGTTGTTAAAAATGGTAAAAAGTACTTTTACTTTGATGGTAGGGAGTATGAAGTAATTGGCTATATTGATACTTTTACTAATGTAGTAGCGAATCTTGAGTCGTCGTTAGAAGCAACCCCAAAAGAATCAATAAAGGGAGAGTATTTCTTGGATGCAGGAGGAAATAGTGAGTCCCTTATACAGGATTTATTAACTACTATACAAGAAACAGATAATACAATTACAATCTCTTATGAAAAGGTTAAGCAAACATGGATAAATAATCTATTAAACCAAAAATATGCGCTTTTTATATTTCTTGGAACTAGTGCGATGCTATTTGTATCAGGATTTACTATCGTGCTTTCATGGGTAGAAAAATATAAGCGTGAGATGTTTGTTAGGCGATTATCAGGTGCGGGAGAAACAAGTTTATTATTAAGAGTTTATACTAATATGCTAGTTATTCGAGTAATAGGGATCATAATTGGAAGCTCGATAACATTTCTGATTACTGATGTTTTAAACCTATTACCGTATAATACTGTATTTCGTTTGGAATCAATCGTTGTAGGTATCATACTATTCTTTCTTATGGATATATTTTACACGTTCCCGATGTTGTTTATCAATCAAAGGAAACAATTAATCAAGATAATGAGGTAGGAAGATGTCAACTCAATTAAAATATGCTCTTGAAGATATTTGGAGGAAAAAGCTTTATTTTATTTTGTTTTTTACTCAGATTATGATTATCACATTGTTAATTACGGAATGTTTCTCTTTAATGTATAAAAAGCAAGATGCGTTTAACTATTTATCTAAGACATTTGATATTTCTAATGTTTATTATGTATCACTTGCAGAAAAAGAAAAGTATGTAGGTGGCGAATATGAAGAAAGTATTATGAAAGATTTATATACATATGTCAATGAAAATGAGAAGTATACAATTTTTTCTGATATTGAAGATTATATAGAAATAAAGGGTATTCCACAAAATTCTCTTTCCGTTGAAATAGAGCAAGGACAAACTAAGGTTCAAGCCTATAAAAGTTTAGCTATTTCACATAGTTTTATAGATGTTTTTGATTTAGCTTTATCAAAGGGAGAATTTTTTGATTCCGATTGGGAGTATACAAGTAACGAGAGTATACCAGTTGTACTGGGGCATTCTTATCAAAAGTTTATGAATATCAATGATGAGTTTGTTAATATAGATAATTTAAAGTATAAGGTGGTTGGTTTTTTACAAGAAGGACAAAGTTTCGTTGATATATCATCCGGCAAAGGTGTTATAGAGCTGGATGACACGGTATTAATACCAATGGATGTTACAAAATTTGATGATATGTATGTGAATGGAAATTATGCATATGAAACCTATCTTGAAAATGCAACAATTATAACAAAGAATAAAAATGATATAACAGAACTTAGAAATATTACAGAAAAATCACGACTATATAATTATAACTTCAATAATGTAGGTGGCGTCTCAAAGTATATGGAGATGTCTACCAAAAAATCTGTAGGTGTATTTTTGTTTATATCAATATGGGTAATTATTTTTGCCTTTTCATTAGTTATTATTAATACATTAGAATTTGTTAGAAAAAATTTAAGAGAATTTAGTATTCATATTTTTTGTGGTGGAAACAGATCGGATATTGCATTAAGGATTTTTTTACAAATATTTATTGTTTGGATCCTTGCTTCTATTATTTCTGTGCTAGTATCCAATCAACCTTTCATAGTATTAGGGGTTTCAGGAGCGATTTTATTTCTTTGTTTAATAACATGTATTCCTAGCTTTATTAAACTTTTTAGTTTACAGATAAGTGACATATTAAGGAGAAAAGAATAAATGATTGAGCTGAATAATATTTCAAAAGTTTATAATAAATCGAAGGCCAATGAAGTGAAAGTTCTTCAAAATATTGAATTGAAAATAGAAAAAAGTAGTATGTTAGCGATCATGGGTCCATCAGGTTCAGGGAAATCTACATTGTTGAATATACTTGGTTGCTTAGATATCCCGAGTATGGGTACTTATAAGTTGTATAATCAAGAATTGCAATCTTTAAATCGAAGGAAATTAGCTACTATACGAAATGAGCACTTTGGTTTTGTTGTACAAGATTTTGCACTTATTGAGGACTACACTGTTATGAAAAATGTTGAAATTCCAATTCTATATAGTAAGGACAAAACTAATAAAAAAGAAAGAGTGCTATCAATACTTGAAAGGCTTGGTATGAAGGAAAAGGCATCTGAATATGCATATAATTTATCAGGTGGACAACGGCAACGTGTGGCAATTGCCCGAGCATTGATTAACAATCCAGATATTATTCTAGCTGATGAACCAACTGGAGCATTGGATCAAAGAACAGGTCAGCAAGTTTTAGACATTTTTAAAAGTATACATCAAGAACAGAAAAAAACTATTTTAATTGTAACCCATGATGATAGGGTTGCGAAACAGTGTGATGGAATAATAAATATAGTAGATGGAAAGGTTTACTAAAAAATATTGACTTGAAAATTTTTTATAGGTTTTTCAAAGGTGGAAGGGATGGTAGATAATGAGGAAAAATGAGCCATATGAATCTAAAAAAAGAATACAAGGAAGTTGGATTCTACCCTTAATAATAGTTATATTGATTCTCTTGTTACGCCACTTTATGTTTACTCCTGTAGTAGTTGAGGGAAGCTCAATGATGTCAACTCTTCAGGACGGAGATAGAATGGTAGCGAATAAAATTGGATACAAATTAAATGGTCTAGAACGATTTGATATTTCTGTATTCAAGCATAAAGATGGAACGAATTATATAAAGCGTATTATAGGCCTTCCAGGGGATTATATTGAATATAAAAATGACCAGCTATATATAAATGGTAAAAAATATAGTGAGGCTTATTTGGAGAGTCAAAAGAAAGATTTGGAAAGGGAGGAGTTACTTACTGATGACTTTAATATAAAAACATTGCCATCAACTCTTAGTCCTATAGTTCCAGAGGGGCATTATTTTGTATTAGGAGACAATCGCCGTGGTAGTAAAGATAGTCGCGATATTGGTTTTATACCGGCAAATAATATTATTGGAAAAGCAAATGTTGTTTATTGGCCTTTGAATGAGATGAAAATTGTTAAATAAAAAACATGGGTTAATGAATTGGATGATAAGTTACATTATAGGCTAACGGCTATCGTAGGATTAAGAAAATAAATAAAATCAGTTTGTTTACCTATTGTAATTCTCTTGCTACACTTGCAAAAAAATTAAAGGAAGAATATTTTTGAGTTTTTTTGCAAGTGTAGTTTAGATTGTGAGTATATAATATTCTTGAAGTTATATATTATATCGTTATAATAAAATACGATATATTTAGAGGCGGATATTACCTTACGTGCAGAATTTTTGTAAGTTGCATTCGCGGGATAAATTTTGAAAGAAAGAGAGAGTAAATGTTAAGTACACCTAAGATAGGTGCTTATATACATTTGCTTTTTTGTATGTAAAATATCATTTCTGTGAAAAAAGAAATGATAAGAAAACAGATGAAAGGGTATTAAAAATACATATTATAAGCGTTTAAATAATGAGATGTTTTCTTATTCTAGGTAATTTACCTATTTACAAGTGAAATATAGAGGCGTATATTTACTTTCATAAATCATTCTTGAAAATTTTCAAAAAATCCTAAAATCGCTGAATTCCAAAAATGGAGCGGAGGAACCAATTTGTGCAGTGTCACTCGGGGTGAATCTTTCAAGTTTGAAAGTAGGGCTACTCTCAAAGTCCGAATCCGACAGCTAACTTCGTAAGCGTCTTGAGAGAGGACGGTGCCATGATGGATACATCACTTCATCGATCTGATTAGTATAGGGGAATATCAATCTATGTTTGATTTCTTTTATACTAAGGAGGATGAGGTACATGGAACTAACACTTATTTGTGTTGGAGAAGAAAGTAAGGTAGATAGTTTAAGAGATCTAGTATCATTTCAACATGAGTTAATTATTTTTACGGCAAATGAAGAGATAGCGGCTGAAGTTAGGAATTGTGGGTTTGATTGGACTTATAGTTGCAGTAAGGAGCAGGACTTTACTAGTATTTGTGAGTGTATTAAGAAGGTGATTTTACTAGGAGATGAGCTTCCAATCGTTAGTTTCTTCACAGAACACATTCGCTTTTCTTTTCAAGCACCTATTACTGTTGTTACAAGGAATAAACGATATCCAGCGAGGCTCTATGAAACAATTGGAGCTAAATTTGTCGTGTTTACGAATTGTGATAATATTTCTTTTTTATTTTTTGAATAGGGTGGAGGAAAAGAAGATGAAAGTGTTGTTACTAGGAGATATAGCGAATCGTTGGGCGGTATCAGTAGAGCGAGTTCAAGAATTGGTGGTGCTGGATCCTATTTTTCCAAGGCCCTATATCATATTGCCATCGAAAGACGCTTTATATTTAAAAACAGATGTTATCGAATATGAGCAGCTACATGCAGAATTGTCACAAGTTTATATTCGCGGGAGAAATTTACGTGCTTTTTTACGAGGAGAATAAATAGTGAAATAAAAAGAGCGAATGCTAAGTGCAACAAGCTATGCACTTTATGTCATTCGCTCTTTTTATTTCGTATCGAAAAGATCATTTCTGTGAAAATGAAAGAAAAGACGAGTAAATAGATGAAAGAATATTAATAATACTCAATGTAAGCGTTTAAATAGATGGATATTTTCTTATTTTCAGTAATTTACCCCTTTACAAGTGAAATATAGAGGAGTATATTTACTCTCATAAATCATTCATAAAATTTCCAAAAAAACCTAAAATCGCTGAGTTCCAGAAATGGAGCGGGGGAACCAATTTTGTGCATCGTCACTTGGGGTGAATCTTTCAGTTTTGAAAGTAGGGCTACTCTTTAGGCCCGAATCCGACAGCTAACCTCGTAAGCGTTTAGAGAGGAGGTTTACTTTTTGTTGTTCATTTTTTGAACACTGAGTAGAGCTCAGTGTTCTTTTTTAATATTTAAATGGTAAATTTTAACAAAATGAAGAGAGGGATAGTTATGTTAGATGTTGTAATGGTCGGGATTTTTATTTTATTAGTTGCATCGATGGCAAGTCTTGCAAGTTGGTCAGATAAAGTTGTGAAAGAAGGAAAGCAATCATGATGATTGTCTTATCGGTTATAGTCGCAGCAATTACAGTGTATTTAGTGTATGCATTATTAAATCCAGAGAAGTTTTAATTAGGGGGAATCATTCATTATGATTTGGGTTGCAGTCATTATTACAATGCTCTTGTTTATTTTAGTAGCAAAGCCAACGGGGATTTATTTAGAGAAAGCTTTTCAAGGTAGCAAAACGCTAGATAAAGTATTCGGGCCTTTTGAAAAACTTATTTTTAAAATTACAGGTGTAAAAGCATACAATCAAACGTGGAAACAGTACGCATTATCATTAGTTTTACTCAATGGATTTATGATTGTTGTCGTATATTTCATTTTCAGATTACAAGGTGTGTTGCCGCTAAATCCAGCACATATTGAAGGAATGGAGCCTACGCTCGCTTTTAATACAGCAATTAGTTTTATGGCTGATACAAACTTACAGCATTATAGCGGTGAAAATGGTTTATCTTATTTATCACAATTAATCGGAATTACATTTTTAATGTTTGCGGCACCAGCAACGACATTAGCACTCGTTATGGCATTTATAAGAGGGCTCGCTGGAAAAGAACTTGGTAACTTTTTCGTTGATTTTACGAGAGCGTTAACGAGAGTTTTTCTTCCTATCGCATTTATTGCGGCGCTAGTCTTTGTCGCACTTGGTGTACCACAAACGTTAGACGGGGCCGTTACAGCACAAACGATTGATGGCGCGAAACAAAGTATATTACGTGGGCCAGTTGCATCATTCGTTTCCATTAAGGAACTTGGAAATAACGGCGGTGGATTTTTCGGAGCAAACTCTACGCATCCTTTTGAAAATCCAGGACAAATGAGTAATATTTTGCAAATGATGCTTATGATGTTATTACCAACAGCACTTCCATTTACGTACGGACGAATGGTAGGAAATAAAAAACAAGGTCGCATCCTTTTCGTTTCACTTTTTATGGTGTTTTTACTAGGATTTATAACAATTACGACATCTGAACTAAACGGGAATCCGGCATTAAATGGAATGGGTATCGAACATGTACAAGGAAGTACAGAAGGGAAAGAAGTACGATTTGGAACGGTATTTTCTTCACTATACGCAACGGTAACGACAGCTGCTGAAACAGGCGCCGTTAATACGATGCATGATACGTTAACACCAATTGGCGGTTTAGTTCCACTTGTAAATATGATGTTAAACACAGTATATGGCGGCGTTGGAGCAGGTTTTGTAAATATTATTATGTATGCAATTATTGCAGTGTTTATATCTGGGTTAATGGTTGGACGGACACCAGAGTTTTTAGGTAAAAAGATTGAAGGTAAGGAAATGAAATTAATTGCGGTCACGATTTTATTTCATCCATTGCTCATTTTAGGATTTTCGGCATTAGCTCTTTCAACAAATTTAGGGACGGATGCTATTTCTCATTCCGGTTTCCACGGTTTAACGCAAGTTGTATATGAATATACATCGTCAGCTGCGAATAACGGATCTGGATTTGAAGGATTAGGAGATAATACACCGTTTTGGAATATTACGACTGGTTTAGTTATGTTTTTAGGACGTTACTTCAGTTTAATTACGATGCTAGCTGTGGCAGCTTCGTTGAAAGAAAAAACGGTAGTGCCAGAAACAGTCGGAACGTTCCGTACAGATAATAGTTTATTTGGTGGCATCTTCATCGGAACAATTGTAATTGTCGGTGCATTAACATTCTTCCCGATGTTAGTACTCGGACCAATTGCAGAATTTCTTACATTGAAGTAATGGAGGGTAAATGATGAGACCGGTAGTAGTAAAAGAAAAACAATTAAATGAGTCACAAATACATGCTGTAGAAGATGAAGTTAGACAAGCGAAAACGATGGATCGTGATATCGTAACACATGCGATGAAGCAATCCATTGCGAAATTGAATCCGAAAGTCATGATAAAGAATCCGATTATGTTCGTTGTGGAAATTGGATTTATCATTACGTTCATTTTATCTTTTCTTCCAAGTAGTTCTAGTAGTATACCAGGTTGGTTTAATATAACAGTTTCTCTCATTCTATTATTTACAGTTTTATTTGCGAATTTTGCAGAAGCATTAGCAGAAGGTCGTGGTAAAGCGCAAGCCGATACTTTAAAGCAGTCGAAGAAAGATGTGTTTGCAAATGTTGTAAAAGAAAATGGAGACATTGTCCAAGTTTCAGCAACTGATCTTACAAAAGGTGACGTTGTTATCGTAAAACAAGGAGAAATGATTCCAAGTGATGGTGAAGTAATCAAAGGGTTAGCATCTGTAGATGAATCTGCAATTACAGGGGAATCAGCTCCTGTTATAAAAGAAGCGGGCGGTGATTTTTGTTCCGTAACAGGTGGAACGATGGTCGTAAGTGATGAAATTAAAATTGTCATTACGAGTAATCCTGGTGAATCATTTATCGACAAAATGATTTCTTTAGTAGAAGGAGCTGCTCGTCAAAAAACGCCGAATGAGATTGCTTTAAATACAGTATTAACGAGCTTAACTCTTATTTTCTTGATCGTCGTTATGACGTTGCCGATTTTTACAAATTATTTAGGTTTTCAAATTGATACTGCTGTGCTAGTTGCATTATTAGTTTGTTTAATTCCAACGACAATTGGTGGGCTATTATCGGCAATTGGTATTGCTGGGATGGACCGGGTAACAAAATTTAACGTGTTAGCGATGTCGGGGAAAGCAGTAGAAGCTGCTGGCGATATTAATACAATTATTTTAGATAAAACAGGTACAATTACTTTTGGGAACCGGATGGCTCATACATTATTGCCTGTAGGAAATGAAACGATTGAGCAAGTTGGAAAGTGGGCCGCTATTAGTTCTATTTTAGATGAAACACCAGAAGGTCGATCTGTTATCGAGTATGTGCAGGGAAAATCTATATCATACAATAGGGAACTTGCAGAACAAGGTGAGTTTGTTCCGTTTAAAGCAGAAACGAGAATGAGTGGTGTTGATTTACAAGACGGAACAAAAGTGAGAAAAGGTGCTGTAGGTGCCGTTATTGAATGGGTTGAGTCACAAGGCGGAATAATTCCGAAAGATGTAAATCAAAAAGCAGACTTAATTTCAAAAGAGGGTGGAACACCACTTGTAGTTGCAGTAGATAATCGTATTTATGGTTTAATTTATTTAAAGGATACAGTAAAACCGGGTATGCGTGATCGTTTTGAACAGTTGCGCCAAATGGGGATTAAAACGGTTATGTGTACAGGTGATAATCCGTTAACAGCAGCAACGATTGCAAAAGAAGCAGGAGTAGATGAATTCGTTGCCGAGTGTAAACCAGAAGATAAGATTGCTGTTATTAAAGCAGAGCAAGATAAAGGGAAGCTTGTAGCGATGACAGGTGATGGTACAAATGATGCGCCGGCATTAGCACAGGCGGACGTTGGATTAGCGATGAATAGTGGTACGACAGCAGCGAAAGAAGCGGCGAACATGATTGATCTAGACTCGAATCCGACGAAAATTATTGAGGTTGTAGGAATCGGTAAGCAATTGTTAATGACGCGAGGTGCGTTAACGACGTTTAGTATTGCGAATGATATAGCGAAATATTTTGCAATCATTCCAGCAATGTTTACACTTGCGATTCCGCAAATGGAGGCATTGAACATTATGAAATTAACATCACCACTGTCAGCGATTTTATCAGCATTACTATTTAACGCTGTTATTATTCCATTACTCATTCCGTTAGCGATGAAAGGTATTGCATATAAACCGATGAGTTCTAATGCATTGCTTAGCCGAAACTTACTTATTTATGGGCTTGGCGGAGTTATCGTTCCGTTCATTGGAATTAAGGTAATTGATATGATTGTCGGCTTGTTTATATAAGGAAGAGGGGAAAAAGATGGAGAAGAAACAAAGTATACTATCACCAATTATCCGTATTACTTTTACATTTCTAGTGTTGTGTGGACTTGTATACCCACTTATTGTTACTGGTATTGCACAAGCAGTGATGAAGGATAATGCGGATGGAAGTCTAATATATAATGATAAAAATGAAGTGATTGGTTCTAAATTAATTGGTCAAAACTTCACGGATCCACGTTATTTTCAAGGGCGTGTTTCTAGTATTGAATATAAGGCTGAAGCATCTGGTTCAAATAACTATGCACCATCTAATCCAGATTTAGAGAAACGAGTAGAGAAAAGTATTGAAGAGTGGAAGAAACAAAATCGGGCTGTTCCGGTAACAGAAGTGCCGATTGATCTAGTGACAAATTCAGGTTCAGGGCTAGATCCTGATATTAGTCCGAAGGGGGCGTCCGTACAGGTAGAGCGCATCTCGAAATTAACGAGAATCCCGAAAGAAACGCTGGATCAGTTGATTAAAGATCAAACAGAAGGTGCAGCACTTGGTTTATTTGGAGAAGATCGAGTGAACGTCTTAAAGCTAAATTTGGCATTACAGAAATTAATGAAATAGTAACAGTGCTACCTCAATCTAATGGATTGAGGTAGCGTTGTTTCGAATGAAAGGTAGTGTTTATTTTGTATGCAGATGATTATGAACCGAAGTTTCAAAGGCGAACGCCAGAGGAATATTTAGAATATATTCGTCAGCAAAATCGCGGAAAGTTAAAGCTATATGTAGGAGCAGCTCCAGGCGTAGGAAAAAGTTATAAAATGCTCTATGATGCTAGAGAGATGAAAAAGGATGGTACGGATATTGTAATTGGTTTAATTGAAACGCACGGGAGAAAAGAGACAGAAGACGCAATTGCTGATTTAGAACAAGTTTCTTTAAAAGAAATAGATTATAAAGGGAAAGTGTTTTATGAACTCGATGTGGAAGGAATTATAAAACGGGCACCGCAAGTCGTTGTTGTGGATGAACTTGCGCATAGTAATGTTCCTGGTTCTAAACATAAGAAACGTTATATGGATGTGCAGGAATTGTTAGAGGCTGGTATATCGGTATTATCAGCTTTTAATATTCAACATTTAGAAAGTGTTCATGATATTGTAGCTCAAATTACGAATGTAAAAGTAAGAGAACGAATTCCAGATTTTATTTTACAAAAAGCAAATGAAATTCAGCTCGTTGATGCAACGCCTGAGGTATTAAGGAAGAGACTAATAGACGGAAAGATATATAAAGAAGAAAAAATTCAGCAAAGCTTACAAAATTTCTTTACGCTTAATAATTTAGGGGCACTAAGAGAATTATCACTTCGGGAAGTGGCAGATGATATGGACGAGAAAATTAGCCAAACAGTAATAGAACCGATTGGTGTAAAAGAAAAAATTCTTGTTTGTGTACAATACAGTTCGACAGCGGAGAAATTAATACGACGGGGATGGCGCATGGCTGATCGGTTAAATGCTGAATTGTACGTATTAAACGTTGAGAGGGAAAATATAGATTCTATTTCAGCTGGAAAAAAGCAGACGATTGAAGAGTGGAAGTTGCTAACGAATCAATTTGATGCAAGCTTTGTATTAGAAGAAGCAAAAGGAAGAAAGCCAGCAGATGTTATTATTGAAGTGGCAAAAAGATTACAGGTGACGCAAATTTTACTTGGACAATCGGCAAGAACAAGGTGGGAAGAAATACGAAAAGGCTCTATTGTAAATGAAATTATGAGACAAACAAAATTTATTGATATTCATATTGTTGCGGATCAAAGAGGGTAAAATAGAGCTGACCTTTTTGGGGCCCTATTTTACTTTTTGTACAGCATGAAAGCGTAGCATTTTCATTGCATATAAGATTACAAGTAAAAACATAATTGCGCCTAGGAAGAAAATCCAAAAGTATTTTTGGTTAAATAAAAGAAATCCACCTATAAGTGGCCCTGTACCCATACCAAGATAGCGGATGAAGTTGTACATACCGATAGCTGTTGCGCGTTCTTGTACAAATTCTTCTGTTAATAAAGTAGTATGAGTTGGCATAGAAAGTCCCATACTAAAACCGTACAAAGATGTAACGATAATGATGAACGTGATATTGATGTTATATGTGAAAGAGAATAAAGTGACACATATAATATTGAAGAAACTTGTAATGAATAAAGCTTGCTTTGTTGTGAGGCGTTTTTGCAAAAACTTGTAGCAATAACTTCCTAGCATAATAGAAAGAGACATCGGTACAAACATAAGACCAATTTCACTTGCAGTTAAGTGAAATGAATTTGTTAAAATGCTCGGTAAAAAAACGAGGAAGCAAAAGTAAATACAAAATTGAATGAAGCCAATAAGAGTAATAGAAAATCCAGTTTTATTTTTTAAGATACGCCAGTAATTCTTTTTTGCTTGCGGTTGTTTACTTACAGTTGGTTTTGTTTCTGGAAGTAGTGAAATATTTATCGTTAATAAGAGAATGCCAAGTATAGATAAAAAGAGAAATACGGATACGTGGCCATTTATACTGCCTAGATAACCACCAATGAGAGGGCCGATCGCAGGTGCAAGAGCAAGTAACATTTGATACAGGCTCATTGCTTCTCCTCGTTCTTTTCCTTCAAATAAATCGCCGATAATCGTTGCTGCTACTACAGGTATAGCTGCTATTCCTATAGCTTGAACAGCTCTGAAAAATAGAAATACATATATGTTCGCTGAAAAAGCACATCCGATTGAACCAATTGTACTAATGATCAAACTAGGGATAAGGACAGATTTTCTCCCTTTTGTATCAATGAAAGGTCCATATATGAGCTGCATAGTCGCAAGAACGAATGTGAAAAGGGAAACTGTTACATTTACAAGATAAAGAGAAGTGTGAAAAGAACCTTGAATCATGGGCAAGATAGGCGTGTAAATATTTTGAGCGAAGGAACCGAGTAAGGCACTCATACAGACGACATATAAAATGAAATGTATTTTGGGTTTTTTCATTATGTTAACCTCCTTGTCATTTAGTTTCCTTGGAAACTAAATTTATTTTAACATGATTTTCTCACTTGTAAATATGAAAAAATGATTTTAAAATGGTATATAGTTAATTTGTTTCTTTAGAAACTCAGGAGGCGAACGGATTGGATTATGCAACGAAACAAATGGAAATACTTTCGGACATTCGTACACTTTTGCATAAAAAAGAAGAACATTTGAAAGGGCAAAATGAGAAATTTCTTCGTGAGACAGGTATAAGTGGTATGTCTTTATCTGAGTTACATGTGATCGAGTGTATCGGGAAAAATGGTTTGATGAATGTAACTGCTATTACGACAGAAATGGGAATGACGAAGGGTGCAATCTCTAAAATTTGTACAAAGTTGTTTCAAAAGAAATTCGTTGAGAAGATGCAAATGTTAGATAATCAAAAAGAAATCTTCTTCCGTTTAACGGAAAGCGGAAATGAAATATATAAAGCTCATGATAAATTACATAAACAAGCTGAAGAAAAGTGGCTGTTATTTTTAGATAGATATACGAAAGAAGAGCAAGATTTTATTCAAAGATTTATAAAGGATGTCTCCAACCATTTGGAAATATAATTGGAAGAAAAAACTCCTTTTTCTCAAGTCTTTTGAATATAATTTCTGAAAGAACTCATATATAATAGAAAAAGATACTTAACATGGTGAATAATTAAAGAGTCAATATATATAGAGGAGAGAGTAACATGCTTGAAAATACGGGGTTAGTATTAGAAGGCGGCGGTATGCGTGGTGTGTACACGGGCGGGATATTAGAATACTTTATGGAACAAGATTTATATTTTCCATATGTAATCGGTGTATCAGCTGGTGCTTGTCATGCAGCGTCGTATCTTTCCAGACAAAGAAATAGAAATAAAACAGTAAATATTGATTATGCATCACACCCAAAATACTTATCGTATAAAAATTTATGGAGAAAACGCCAGTTATTCGATATGGAGTTCATTTTTCATGAGATTCCAGAAAAGCATGTTCCGTTTGATTTTGAAACATACTTTAATAGCCAAGAGCGTTTCCTTGTAGGAACGACAGATTGTGAAACAGGACAGTCTATTTATTTTGAAAAAGAAGGAACGAATGATGATGCACTAAATTTATTACAAGCATCTAGTTCATTGCCTTTCATTGCACCTGTAGTAAATTACCGTGGTAAGCAATTATTAGATGGCGGGATTTCGGATCCAATTCCAGTTCGTAAAGCACAGGAAGATGGTTTTAAAAAATCAGTCGTTATTTTAACGAGAAATCATGGTTACGCGAAGAAAAAATCAAAGTTTGGATGGGTTGCAGCGAAAGCTTATAAAAAATATCCGAACCTTGTTAACACGATGCTAAATCGTTATGAAGTGTATAATGAAACACTTCACTACATCGAAAAAGAAGAACAAGCAGGTAATTTATTTGTTATTCGCCCAGAAGTGCCGCTTCAAGTAGATCGTATGGAAAAAGATACAGCAAAACTACAAAATTTATATGAGCAAGGCTATGAAGATGCAAAGAGACAGTTTGCAGATTTACAGTCGTTTTTACAAAAATAAGTATTAGGCTGCGGAGAAGAATTTCTCTGCGGCCTTTTTATATTGGTTTTAAAAAAATGTATAAATGTTTAAGTTTTTTAAGAGTTTGTAAAACATATAGTTTTCTTATTGAGGAGCATTCAATTGAAGGATACTATGACGATGTAGCACTACTACATTATTCATTTAAGAGGTGATTGTTAATGAAGGGAAAAGTTTTTTCGGTTCTGGTGCAAAAATAAAATACAAGGGCATAAAGCGCATATATTCCTCATGGAATGGAATCGTACCTTATCCTGCAAGTCCAAATAATTGATGGATGAATGCTTTCTGATTTTGAACAGACTGGTCCCGTAAATCAATCTGT
>NZ_CP031748.1:770485-902092 GCF_003429245.1 Bacillus sp. CR71
CATCAGCTGTAAATTTAGCCATAGAAAAACTGCACCTCCAATTGTTAGACTGTGTCTAACAATTGGGGTGCAGTTCAAATTCGATGCTCTATTTTTTATGTATAAAAAAATCCCTCTTTATGAGGGATTTTAATGTGGTAAGAAAATTAATTGATAAGCGAACAAGATTCCAAATACATACACAAGTGGGTGAACAGCACGGAATTTACCTTTTGCTACTTTCATAAGTGGGTATGAAATAAATCCAAGTGCGATACCTGTTGCGATACTTGATGTAAGTGGCATGCTTAATATTACTAAGAATGCTGGGAATGCTTCATCAAATGCGTCCCAATCGATGTGACGAACTGAACCCATCATAAGACTACCAACGATAATTAATGATGGGGCAGTAATAGCTGATACACCAGAAACGGCACTTACTAATGGTCCAAAGAATGCTGCTAGTGCGAATAGAACAGCTACTGTAACAGTTGTTAAACCAGTACGACCACCAGCTGCAACGCCAGCAGAAGATTCAATGTAAGCTGTTGATGGTGTTGTTCCGAACATAGAACCGATTGTTGCTGAGAATGAGTCAGATAGAAGAGCTCGTCCAGCTTTTGGAAGCTTTCCATCTTTCATAAATCCACCTTGTTGAGCAACGCCAAGTAATGTACCTGTTGTATCGAATAATGTAACAAGGAAGAATGAGAATACAACGCCGTATAATCCGTAGTTAATTACGTCAGATACAGCAGTAATTGGATTTGAAACGATAATTCCTTCTGGTAATCCAGGCATTGATGTAACACCGTTTGAGAATGTTAATTGTCCTGTGAAGAAAGCGATAATACCAGTTAATAGCATACCGATAAATAGTGCGCCATTTACATTTAAAGACATAAGGATAATAGTAATTCCAAGTCCAGCTAATGCTAGTAGAACTGGAGCAGAGTGAAGATCACCAAGTCCAACTAAGTTTGCATCATTTTTTGTAACGATACCTGTTAAACGTAAACCGATAAAGGCGATAAATAGCCCGATACCAGCAGTAATTGCATGTTTTAAGTTTTCAGGAATTGCTTCCATTAATTTTGTACGGAAAGATGTAAATGATAGCAAAATTAAAATCATACCTGCTACGAATACAGCAGAGAATGCAATTGCGAAAGTCATGCCTTCATGAGCTTTTACAACAGAGTAAGAGAAGTAAGCATTTAATCCCATACCTGGCGCGATTGCGATTGGTAAGTTTGTAAAGATCGCCATAAATAATGTTCCGACAACAGCAGCGATAATTGTTGCTGTAAATGCTTGTTCAAATGGAACACCTGCATCCCCAAGGATGACTGGGTTTACGACAATGATATATGCCATTGTTAAGAAGGTAATAATACCTGCCATAATTTCAGTTTTAATAGAAGTTTTATGTTTTGAAAGGTTAAACATATAAACATCCTTTCTGTTTACGAATAATTTTCACAACAGTTATATATAATATTCGTTTTTTAACTATTTTGCAATAGTTTTGTATAAAAATTTTACAACAATTCATATTTTGTGTCTTAAATTCGAATATTAATCGTAACTTGATGTTTGAATTTCAGTTTTTATTATGCACATTATAAGAAAAAGGAGTTGAAAGAAGCTATGCCACAGCAAAAAAACTTTGTAACAATGCCAGCGCAACATCAAAATAAACAGCCTGGTATTGAATCATTAATGAATCCACTTCCGCAGTTTGAAGATTCGAATTATAAAGGTAGCGAAAAGTTAAAAGGAAAGAATGTATTAATTACAGGGGGAGATAGTGGGATTGGACGAGCTGTTTCCATCGCTTTTGCGAAAGAGGGAGCAAATATTGCGATTGCTTATTTAGATGAGGAAGAAGATGCAAATGAGACGAAACAACGTGTTGAAAAAGAAGGAGTAAAGTGTGTATTGTTGCCGGGTGATTTAAGTGATGAACAGCATTGTAAAGATATTGTAGAAGAGACCGTCCAGCAGCTAGGTAGTTTACAGGTTTTAGTAAATAATGTCGCGCAGCAATATCCGCAGCAAGGACTAGAGTATATTACAGCAGAACAGCTAGAAAAGACTTTTCGTATTAATATTTTTTCTTATTTTCACGTTGCGAAAGCCGCACTTTCTCATTTGAAGAAAGGAGATGTCATTATAAATACGGCATCTATCGTTGCATATGAAGGGAATGAAACGTTAATTGATTATTCCGCAACGAAAGGAGCAATCGTAGCGTTTACAAGATCACTTTCTCAATCATTAGTACAAAAAGGAATTCGTGTAAATGGTGTTGCGCCGGGACCGATTTGGACACCGCTTATTCCATCGAGCTTTGATGAGAAGAAAGTCTCTCAGTTTGGGAGCAATGTCCCGATGCAAAGGCCTGGTCAACCATATGAGTTAGCGCCGGCATATGTATATTTAGCGTCTGGTGATTCTTCTTATGTTACGGGACAAATGATACATGTAAATGGGGGCGTTATTGTAAATGGATAGTTTTCATTTATAAGAGCAAAGTAAAGCTAATTACAATTATTATGGTGAGCGCTAGGGGGGATATAGGTGAAAAGGGTATGTTTCGTTTTACTATTATTTTTCTTCCTACCGGTTAGTGCTTTTGCTGATACAGATCATTTAATATTAGTGAATCTTACCACAAACCAGTTGTCTTTTTTTGAGAATGGAAATTACACAAAAACATTTCCAGTAACGACTGGAAGAGATCGTACACCTACGCCTGAAGGTAATTTTTGTATTATAACTAAATTTAAAAATAAAGAATACCATCGAAAAAAAATAGCTGGGGGTGCACCGAATAACCCTCTTGGTACGAGATGGCTTGGGCTAGATAAGAATGAATATGCGATTCACGGGACAAATCGGGAATGGACGATTGGAAGTAGGGAATCAAATGGCTGTATTCGCATGCATGACAGGGATATACAATGGTTATATGACCGAGTACAATTACAAACAAAAGTAATCATTTCTCGTTTTCATACGAGCCCCGAATATGAAGCGAATAAGCTTGGTTATCGCGTTGTGAGCTGGAATGGACGAAAAATAGAAGAAGAACAAATTGGAGTACTTACGTTAGTAGACCGCGCAGATATATATTGGCAAGAACCAAATGGACAGTTAACGAAAGTGAAAACGGTATTGCCGAACGAAAGATATCCAGTGTACTCAAAGCGAAAAGATGGGATATATTATATAGGAAACAATTCGTATATTATAGATGAAACAGGAGAGAAAATTCGTTACGAGCAAATTCCTTCTTCGATCTTAAGTAATATATATAAACGGAAATACAATGTTCCGTAATGGCTACCGTATTACAGACGGTAGCTTATTTATACTTGGAGTTTAACTGCAACTATTGTATTTTGCTGAATATAATACAGTACAGATAGGGGGCGGTTATATTATGAAAAGTGAATTTGCGTTTAAAGTTTTCTTAGTAACGACCTGTTTATTTATCGTGTATTTATATGCGTTTCTCGTCTTTTCTTTTTATGTTCCATATGTTGATTTAATATTATTCTTCGGATTTATTTGGGCGTTTGTGAAAGCGAGGGAAGGAGAGAAGAGTATATATCGGCGCATTACCCTATGCGGGACGGCCGTTCTCGTTATTTTATATTTTTTTATTATGCATGATTTTTGGAGAGGGATGTAAAAAAGCATACGATGAATCGTATGCTTTTTATGTTTAATATTTAGGCTTAAATGTATGACAACAAGTCTCTACACTCGTTGCTACAGAACTTTCTAGCGTCTCGTTTGTTAAAACAGCAGCTGTATATGAATCATTTTCAGTTTGACCAGTTTCATCTGCATCAGGCTGAACGACGATCGCACTTGCTTGACAAAAGTTACCTTGTCCCCAAAAAGAACAGTTGGAAACAGAACATCTTACTTCTGGCATAAAACCCCCTCCTTATACATTAGTGTGGGATTTTACGCCCATTTCATGTGTAGAAGGAGTTTCCTTTTCTCGTTACTTTTTCGTTTGCTCAAGCCATTCTTTTAATTTGTCTTTTGGCTGTTCACCGCTAATACGGCTTACTTCTTTGCCATCTTTAAAATGAATGATTGTTGGTGTACCTTGAATTTTATATTCATCCCAAGGAGCATCTAATTTTTCAATATCCATAACTTTCATATCAACGTTCAAGTCTTTAGCCATCGGCACTACGACAGGAGATAATTTTTGGCAATGAACGCAAGATGTTTGATAAAAGTATACTGTTTCTTCTTTTTTCTCTTTTAAGTTCTTTTGAAGATCTGAAAGAGAGATTTTATTTGTGTAGTAGTCAGAACCGTTTGTCTTACTTTCAGTAGGATTATCAATTTTTTGGCTAGTAGCATTTTTTTCTTCCATTTGTGTTACTGCAAAAATTGCCACGAACAAGGCGATAATAATACCACCAAATATAAGCATTTTTTTCATTCTTTCATCTCCTTATTTGTTTTTGATGACAATAAAGCTACAAACAGCGATTGTAATAAAGCCGATAAGTGCTAAAAACGGGATTGTCACAAAGCCGAACCAGTTTATGTATTCTCCCGTACATGGTACACGTCCACAAGCTGCCCCAGCTGCTGAAAATGCTGCGACTTTTTGAATTGCATAGTGATATAAAGAAATACAAGCGCCAATAGTTGCGATTGGTAAAGAATAACTTGCGATGCGATAGTCTTTCTTTGCTACAGCAATACCAAGCCATAAAACGAATGGATACATAAAAATGCGTTGATACCAACAAAGGACACAAGGCTCAAATTTCATGATTTCGGAAAAGTACAGACTTCCTAGTGTAGCGATAAAAGAAGCTCCCCATGCGGTAAGTAAAGCATATTCTTGCTTTTTTTTTCGTCCCATATTTTATACCTCTCTTATAATAGTTACATACTAAATTATAGTATGAAGTGGTATAGAAAAGAAAGAAAAAATATGTTTATCAATAAAAGTTTTATAAGAGGAAACTTTTATTGGTATTAATATTTTAAAAAAGCGCCATTCTCCTAAAGAGAATAGCGCTATATTTTACATTTGAATTTGCTCTACTTCTTCTACATGCGACTTTTGGGATGCATGGTCAATATATTGAAATAGGAGCTGCAGTTGTTTATCAACTTCTGGTAGTTCTTTGCTGTATTGATAAGCGTGTAAAAAATGCTCAATACGCTTAGAAAATAATTGATCGTTCGTTTGAACCATGAGAACGAGTAATTTATCCCAATTACAGCAATACGTGTAATAGAGAGCTTTATCATAGTCGTTATATGTTTGCACTGTGTACCCTCCTTACCGAGAGTTATATATAGTGTGTGATAAGTAAGGAGAAATACACTTGAAAGAATTTGTTAAGAAAAAAAGAGAATGAAAAGAAAAAACGAGGAATTCCCTCGTTTTTTAAGCTTTTGGCATTGGCGTAGGTGTTGGTTTGCCATAGCCTTCTTTGTATTTATTATCGATATAGTTACGAATTTCAAGCGTTGATTTTCCTTTTTGTTTCATGGAAGCAGATTCAACTGCGATTTCTAGGCAATTGACGCAAGTCGTTGCGTGGGAATCCCAAACAACTTCACCATTCTTTTTAATTTCACGAATAAAGCAGTTTTTATTATTTTTATGTCCTACACTTTCACCGCAACCACAATAGCATGGAATCCAATCTAATAGCTCTGCATTTTGCCCAGCGACGGTGTAAATATCTTTCATTTGTGGATCAAGCTTATCTAGGAAGGTCGGAAGTGTGTCGACTCCTTTTGTTTTCTCTTGAATGTCAGCTTGTTGAGTGTGGGATGCATGGTCATGTTCTTCTTTTTTTGATTCAGAAGATTTTTGGTCATTTGTACCAGTACTTCCGCATCCAGCAAGAATTAAGCTTAGTACTGCAAGTAAAGAAAATACATACTTTTTCATTCGCTTGTCCCCTTTACAAATGTATTAATCAAATTGTATCAGAGATTATGGAGTGTCGGGTGAAGATTTTTTCGACTGATTTTTGAAACGCCATCTTAGCGAATGAAATAGAAATAAAATTGGGATATAAGCGTATACAATATATAAACCCGCTTGAGATAGTACGGTATTTAATGTATTGATACTTTCACGGTTTGTGAAAAGCAGAGAAGCTGAAAATATGATGAAAATAAAAAACGGTAATGTAAATTTAAATGAAATATGAAAGGAACGCTTCATCGTTTGACATGATGACCAAATGGTTAAGCAAAGGTTTGGTAAAATAATTAAAAACCAAACGAAAATAATAATATATTCAAAACGCTGAATAAAAGGAACTTTAATTATTTTTAACATTGTTAAAGTAGGCCAAATAGTACGGTTTAATTGACCCTCACTATAATACATAAAGGATACGATAGCTAAAACTACATAAATTAAGGTGCTAAAAGCAATTCCAGCATGGGCCCATCGTTTTAAAGATTTTCCTTTTTCAATAAAGGGATAAAAGATAAGAATTGTTTCAAACCCCAGAAATTCCAATGCGGAGTGCTTTGCAGATATAAGCATGTCAAAAGGTGAATGCGTAAAAATAGGTAAAATATTACGGAAATGTGCATACTTCATTGGATAAATTAAAAAAAATATCACGAAAATAGGAAGCACAATACCCCAAAAGCATATCCCTGTCACAGAGCGGAAGCCGCCTTTTATAATGTAGTAAGTGACTAATAAAAACATAAGGGTAAGTTTCCATAACTTAATGGTAGGGAAAATCCAAACTTGTATCACTTCCATATATGTACGAAGAACAGTAAGGCAAAATAATAAGCAATAAAGAGTGAAAATTACAGAAAATATAGAGCCAATCCATTTTCCAAAGGTTGTTGTATGAATGCTAATTAAATCTCCGTCTTTTTCAAGCATTTTTAACATACAAACCAGTACAATATGAGTTGCAATTCCCGCAATAATAAGAGAAATCCAGGCATCATAACCAGCGTTTTTTAAAATTACACGTTGATATCCGAGAATTCCTATACCAATCTGGAGAGAATGCAATAAAATAAATGCAAAATATGGAGAGACAGTTTTTGATGTATTCATTGTATTCATTGCTCATTTCACCTCACTATTCACCGATTCCAGATTGTACAATATTAAGATCTAAATTTATATCTACTGCTACATTTTTATACATATTTCGAATTTGTTTTATATTCCATTTTCTCGTATGGCTTCTAATTTCATCTCGTATTCCTAAAGGATCAATTTCCTTTTCTTGAAATTGTTTTATTAAATCTTCGCAGTCTTTTTCAACATTTCGTTCAATTTGTTTTCTTATATAGTTGATATTTGTTTTTTTTCTTAAATCAATCCAATTGGGGGAGTTTTTAATTAATCCATTTAATTTTAAATGGATTTTTACTTTTGGTATGTCGCCAGTTTGATCTATATCATACTTGTTTTCTCCAGCTAAGTTTTGTATAACAACCATACCTTTATGCTTATCTTTTTTTATTGCTGCTTCGTAACGTCCATTTTTCGTAGGATTAATAAGTAATTTTGCTAAAACAGAATGTCTTTTATCTGTATACATGACTACTTTATCGCCTTTTAAAAAGGCAAGTCCTTTGACAGCGATAGAATGATTATCGTCCATTTTAATATAAGGAACATAGGCATCACATACAGAAGAGTAATAATTATATAAAAAAATGTTTAATGTGGTTTGTGGAATGTTCTCATTTCGTATATTTTGCTCGAGTAAATCGGCAATATATAAAGACCCATTTTTTTTTCCGTAATTTAAAAGCTCTTCAGCCGATCCATCTACAATTGCTAGTTGTACATCACGCCCGATATTTGGGTCACGTTGTAAGTTAGTAATAATTTCTCCCATTCCGCGTTCTCCTAGCGTTTTTCCAAATAGGACGACACGCATTTGACCTACAACGACATTGTGAGGAGATTTCGCATTTAATCGTGAAGCGATTGTTTCAAGGGAACGAGCAGATGTTGATTGCGTCTCTGGCTTAGACTTTACACCATGTGTGTATTCAGGGAATAAGATAGTTCCTTGGAATCTTTTGTTTTTTGTGATGTCAAATCCAGCAATATGAATAATACGCTGTGTATCCACTATATAGGTTTGTGTACAGCCAGTTTGTAAAATGAAGAAGATAATGATAAGGTGCAATAAAATTTTTTTCATTCATTCTCACCATCACGTTTTTGCTTCGCTTTGTTTGGATTATAGCGCCATTTTGATTTTGGTCTAAGAAAAGAAGGTCTTTGAGCCGTTTGACTAAATGGTAATCGAAGAAAACCTTCTGCTGTACCTAAACCACGAAATGGATATAAAGGTAATAAATAAGGTGATCCAAGTGATTTTAATTTAATTAAATGAGCTAAAATGAATACAAATCCGACAATAAGGCCTAATCCTCCGAATGCACCGGCTAAAAGAATAAGTGGAAAGCGTAATAACCGGATAGTAGAAGACATCTTTACGGTTGGTGTTGTGAAAGATGCAAGAGCGGATAAAGCGACTGCAATTAATAAAATTGTACTTGTCAAAGCCGCCTCCACGGATGCTTGGCCAATTACAATCCCCCCAACAATCCCAATCGTTTGTCCGACTTTCGTTGGTAAACGTGCTCCTGCTTCACGAAGCAATTCGATTGTAATTTCTAAAAAGAGTGCTTCTAGAATAGGAGGGAAAGGTACGTTAGCTCTCGAGAAAATAATAGGACCTAGTAAATCGGCAGGAATCATTTGATAATGATATGTTAAAGCCGCTGTATAAATAGCGGAGGAAAAAAGAGAAAATATAGCCCCAAAAAAACGAATAATACGAAAGAACGATCCAATCATCCACGGTAAATAATAATCTTCTGGTGAAATGAAAAAATCCAGTAACGTTGTTGGTCCTGATAAAGCATATGGAGAGCCATCTGTTAAAATCAAAACTTCCCCGTTAATTAACGCAAATACAGCTCGATCTAATCGTTCTGTAGGTAATAGAACAGGAAAAGGTGAATTGCTATTATCACTAATAAATTGCTCAATCATAGTTGAATCAAATGGGACATCAAAGTCAATGTCTTCTAGCCGTTGTATTGCGGTGTTGATAAATTGTTCATTTGTAACTCCTTCTATATAAGCAACTGCTACTTTCGTTTTTGATATAGATCCGACGGTAACTTCTTTAAAAATGAGTTGCTCCGTTACAATATTTCGGCGTAATAAGTGTATATTTGTATCAAGGTTTTCAACAAAACCGATTTTAGGCCCGATTACGCTATACTCATTTTCTGTATCGTTATATAATCGTGTTCCTAAAACAGTACTTTCAGCACGAATTAAAGCATATTGATCGGGATTCGAATTGTTTTTTAAGCGTATTAAAATATATCCACCTAATAATTTCTCACGAATATCATCAATAGAAGGGGAGGTAATAATATCTTCAATAGAGACGATATTACATAAATCAGAGATATTTTGAATTTGTTCCGATTCTTTTTTTAGAGGAGTTAAAATAAATTGTTTAATAATAAGTGCTTCCACGACAGATTTATAATAAAACAAGCATAACGTTTCATCTTCAAGTACGTTATAAGAAACAAAATCGCTTGATTCTTTCATGGTTTGTATAAATTCTGGGATAGAACAAAGTGTTTTTGTATTAGTCTTTTTTGATTTCTTAGATGATAAACCGAACATTTTCTCACCCCTAACTTACATCATTTACTTGTGTTAGTTTTTGGGAAAGACGGGAATTTATACTTAAAAATTGAAAGTTCATAAAGAAAAGGAAGAGTGGTGAATGGCTCTTCCTTTTTAGCATTTTAATTTGTTTTTTGTTCTTTAATAGACTTCACTAATTTCATCATTTCCGCTCGTATATCTTCTCTTTTTACATTTAATTTTTCGGCAATTTGTTTAATGTCCATTCCATCTTTTTTCATTTTTAATACATCATCAAGAGGGGTATTGCTTTTTTGAGAGATGATTGTTAACACAGTAAGATGACGCAATTTGATGTTATATTCTTTCATTTTTTGCTTTAGCTGATCCGGTGTGGATTTTTGCATAGTTGCTAACTGTTGTAGCAGTGCTTGCTTTGTTTCTTTATTCATATGATGCTTTTTCAGCTTACTTGGATCTACACCGAAATGCTCGGCTGTTTTCTCCCAAGATTTATTTTGCTTATAGTAAGCTAAAACGTCTTTTATTTCTTTTTTACTGATTCTTGCAATGTGAGCAGCTCTCCAAATTTCATGTTTGTTGTAGCCGAGTTTTTCTAGCGACTGCATTTCTTCTTCTGAAATAGGCTTATGATGGTGCAATGTTACTTCTTTTGGCGTGGCAGCGAAAGTAGGGAAGACGGTTGCCCCGAATAATAATGTTGCCATGGTCATACTTACTGCGATTTTTTTGTACATATAAACTCCTCCTAGATGGATAATGTAGAAAACTGTACACATATCATTTCCATAAAATGTGAAATACTTGTGAACAAGTTAAGTTTTTTTATTCACAGTATTAAATGACATTTTTAGAAGTTTTCCAACATAAAACATTGATTAATAGTAAAAAACTAAGGTATAATCGAAATTGAAAATCAATATCAATAACAAATGTATACATATAGATAAAAATAAGGGAGAGAAAAATATGACTACATATACTTCCATCGCAAATTTGATTAAAGAAAGACGCTCTGTACGTACATTCACAGATAAAGCTGTAGATAAAGAGTTATTAATTGAACTATTAAACGACGCAACGTGGGCACCGAATCATAAACACCGTGAACCATGGAATTGTAAATTATACATTGGAGAAGGTCGCAAAAAATTAGTAGACGCAGTATTAAACTCTTTCACAGAAGAAGAAAGAGCGAAACGCGGCAAAATTTTATCAGATCGTTTCTTAAGCACGCCCGCACAAATCGTTGTTTATATTAATGAAGATCCACGTCAAATTCAACGTGACGAAGATTACGCTGCAACATGTGCATTTATGCAAAACTTCCAACTGCTTGCTTGGGAACGTGGATTAGGTTGTGTTTGGAAATCAGGCGGATTAAACTATAATCCATTATTTATAGAAGGACTTGGTTTAACAAGAGGTCAACGTATCGTTGGAATTCTTCACCTTGGCTATTTCGATAAAGCACCAGAAGGAAAAGCTCGTACTCCGATTACGGAGAAGATGGAGATTATTGAAGGTTAATAGATAAGACATTCTCGTTTTTGCGGGGGTGTCTTTTTATTATGCAATCAATCCTCATGAAAGCTTGTTCTCCATCATACACTTTCTTAAGGGAAAGTGTAAGGAGGGAAAATAATGAGAGCAAGTGACGATAAAGCACTGCAATATGCGATTGCGGAAATTACGGAAATTGCGACTGGATTTGGGCTTGATTTTTATCCGATGCGTTATGAAATATGTCCAGCGGAAATTATTTATACATTTGGTGCATATGGGATGCCGACGCGGTTTTCACATTGGAGTTTTGGAAAACAGTTTTTTAGAATGAAATTACAATACGATTTAGGTCTTAGTAAAATATACGAACTCGTTATTAACTCTGATCCATGTTACGCCTTTTTATTAGATACGAACTCGTTAATTCAAAACAAATTAATTGTAGCGCACGTTTTAGCACACTGTGACTTCTTCAAAAATAATATTCGTTTTTCAAATACGAAGCGAGATATGGTAGAAAGTATGGCGGCAACAGCGGACCGTGTGAAAGCGTATGAGCATAAGTACGGAAAAGCAGAGGTAGAAACATTTTTAGATGCCGTACTTGCCATTCAAGAGCATATTGACCCATCGATTATGCGTCCAAAACTTGCGTGGAGTATTGAAGATTTAGAAGAGGATGTAGAAAAGAAAAAGATATCACAGTACGATGACTTATGGAATTTAGATGATCGAAACAAAAAGAGAGAACGACCTAATATGCATAAAAAGAAGAAAATTCCGCCGCAACCAGAGAAAGATTTACTCCTCTTCATTGAAGAATATAGCCGTGAGCTAGAAGATTGGCAGCGAGATATATTAACGATGATGCGTGAGGAAATGCTATATTTCTGGCCGCAGCTTGAAACAAAAATTATGAATGAAGGCTGGGCATCATACTGGCATCAACGCATACTCCGTGAAATGGACTTAACATCTTCTGAAGCGATTGAATTCGCAAAGCTTAATGCAGGTGTAGTTCAACCATCAAAAACAAGTATTAACCCATACTACCTAGGTATTAAAATGTTTGAAGATATAGAGGAGCGCTACAATAACCCGACAGAAGAAATGAAACGACGCGGTGTAAAACCAGGATCTGGCCGTGACAAAATCTTTGAAGTACGCGAAATCGAATGGGATGTATCATTCTTAAGGAACTACTTAAACAAAGATCTCGTAATGAGAGAAGATATGTACTTATTCCAACGCCAAGGAAAAGAATATAAAGTAATAGATAAAGAGTGGGAACATGTACGTGATCAGCTCGTAAATATGCGTACAAATGGTGGCTTCCCGTACTTAGTAGTAGAAGATGGTGACTACTTAAAGAACGGAGAGTTGTACATTAAACATAGTTACGAAGGAATTGAGCTCGATTTAAAATACTTAGAAAAAGTACTGCCATACATTCATCAGTTATGGGGAAGAACGGTGCATATGGAGTCGATTGTGGAAAGTAAGGGCGTTGTGTTTTCTTATGATGGGAAGATGGTGCATCGGAAGTATGTGTGATGAAAAGAATGGACATAGAATGCTATGTCCGTTCTTTTTTATTTGGGGCAAAGTTAAATATGCTATTCTTGAAGAAAGGGAGTTATATAGAGAAATGGAGCGATTCAAATGAGCAAAATAGGGGTATGCAAGGTAGATATTACGCCGCCTGTCGGTATTGATTTTGTTGGATACCATAGAGAGACAGGAATAAATAATATTGAAGAGCATATTTATGGGACAGTTTTTGTATTTGAAAAAGATGAAATGAAAACTGTGTTTATAAGCATTGATAATATTGGGATGTTAGTAGAAGATACGAATATTATTCGTGAGCGCGTAGCTAGCAGGCTTCATGTGCCATTTGAGCGAATAACAGTTGTTTATACACATACACATTCTGGTCCGGAAACTGTTGGTGAGCAAGCTTTAGTAAAGTCGTATAAAACGAGTTTAGTAAATAATGTAGTGCACGGTGCTGTTACTGCAAATAATAACTTGGGGCTATGTGAAGTTGGCTGGAGTGTTACGACAGGTGATATTGGGATAAACCGAAGAGAGAGAACATCTGATGGAAGAGCAAAGATGGGAACAAATATAGAGGGTGTTGTAGATAAGCGAATTGGCATGTTAGCAATAAGAAATGCTGAAACGAAGGAGCTATCTGGGATTATTGTATTTTGTACTGCGCATCCGAATGTTTTAAAAGGTGATAGCGATGTATTATCAGCGGATTATCCTGGAATGACGAGGGAGATTCTTGAGAAAATCGTAAATTGCCCTGTTATTATTGTGCAAGGAGCTGCTGGTAATGTAAATGCGAAGTATCGCGGTTCAAGGGAAGCAGTAAAGCAAATGGCTTACACACTTAGTGGACATGTATTAACAATATTGCCAATAGTTACATATAGCCCAATTGTAAATTTAAGAACAGTTTCGAGTATGATGCAAATGAAGTTGAAAGATATTCCTGAAATGAATGAGATACGAAGCATGGCTCAATTGGCGGAGAAGCAGTGGGGTGTGAACACGGACGAGTGGCTTACTATCGTTTTAGAGAAATATAAGCAAGGTATTCGGCAGTTACGTATTGATTTAGAAGTTCAACTGTTTCAAGTTAATGATGGAATGTTCTTTGGTATACCGATGGAACCTTTTTCAGAAACCGCGTTAGAAGTGAAAGAGAGTCTTCAAAATGAAATAGCCTTTCTTGGTGGATATACGAATGGATATATTGGTTATTTACCGACAAGGGAAGAGTTTACATATGGTGGATATGAAGTAGAATTAAATCCTGTTGTATATGGGCCTGTTACGAATTTATTGATGCCACCGGAGAAAAATACTGCGGAGCTGATTGTGAAGAAGGTTACGGGCTTATGTAATAAAGTGAAGCTTTAATAAGACAGATTTTTGAAAGCAGAGTAAAGAATATAAATAATTGTTTGAGTTTATTAAGTTAATGTAATTAACAATGATTATCATTGTTAATTACATTGACTTCTAAAAAAAGAAAAACTAGAATTTATAAAGGGATCCTCAATTGTTTGCTATCACTTGTATAGGAGGTAAGTTATGTTGGATAGCTTTATTTCTATAAGATGCAGGTTGGCTCTTTATCGTTTTGGTGTTCTTTTTATATTTTTTTGCATAGTATTTTTGGTGCATCAGAAGGTGTATGCAGAAGATGTACCGTGGACATCGGTCTCAAATGAGGGAGAACGTGAACTGTTTCAAGAACAATCATTGTATAGTAATGATCGAAGGGGAGAAGATCTTGTTTCGCCCTCATTTGAAGGGCGAAAACATGGTGGGGAAGATTGGGGAGCATATTTGGAAAATAGTACGTTAAATTATTCACCTAATATTCTTACCTATTCTGTTATAGGAAGCGATGATCGAATACGGGTTAATGATACAAATTCATATCCGTATAGCGCTATAGTCCATGTTGCGACTCAGTAAAATAGTGGAGAAGTTTATGGGTGTACAGGAGCACTAGTTAGTAAAGATACAGTGCTTACAGCTGGACATTGTATTTACAATAAAGAAATTGGTGGATGGGCGACAAATGTTATTGTGACCCCTGGTAGAAATGGAAACCAAGCACCGTATTTACCTTATAGTTGGACAAAACTCTATTCAGTAAGTGGATGGACTGATAATGAAAATTCAGATTATGATTATGGAACGATTAAATTAAATGGGTCTCCAGGAGATTATATTGGCTGGTTGGGATATAGAACTACCTATGTAGAATCACCAAAAGGTTTACTTGCGGCGATTCCTGGATATCCCGCTGATAAAATAGGAAATGAACGTTACACAATGTGGAGAGACTATGGTCCAATTGAGGGAGTTTCTCCTAGAATGTTAACATACAAGAGGAAATAAAAATATGAATTTTGGAAATCGGATAACAGACGATGTGTTTAATAATATTAAAAAATGGCCTGAATAAATATAGTAATTCTATTTGGATTTTGTATTGTATATTGGTCATAATCATGATGTCTAGTTATATAGTAAATAACGAAGAGAATGTTAGTAAAGTTGTTAATCCTATAACTTTCTATGTTCAAAATAAAGAGAAACAACAGATAAAAGACTTTGAAATTATGCTTATAAAAGATGAATTACCTCAGCCTAGTAAAGAAATCGTGATTTCGATAGGGAAAACTAATTAAGAAGGAAAATTGATTTGGAAGATTCCTAGAAAAGGAAAGTATATAATTTTATTGCCGAATAATGAGAAAAAAGAGATTTTGATTAATGATAGAAATGTAGCTAAATTAATAATGATTAACGTAAATTAATAAAAATAGGCCGAAACCAATCATATGGTTGATTCGGCCTATTTTTATATAATTTAGAAAAATTGTGAAGTAAGTATAAATTTCAGTCTAAAGATTAAAAACTTTACAATATACCCTGAAGGGTATATGATATTATACAAAGTTATAAAGTAATGTATAATATAGTTACAATTACGGAGGTGGTCTATAGTGGAATACAATCAAGATATGAAAAATAGATTGAAACGTATTGAAGGTCAAGTTCGTGGTGTGCTTCGTATGATGGAAGAAGGAAAAGATTGCCGAGAGGTTATTACACAGTTAACGGCATCTCGTTCTGCACTTGATCGTACAATTGGACTCGTTGTTGGAACGAATTTAGAGCAATGTTTGCGTGAACAGTTTGAAAGTGGTAATGGTTCAAATGAAGAGTTAATTAAAGAAGCTGTTCAATTACTTGTAAAAAGCCGATAATCTGTCAAACGTAAGTGTTGACAGATTTTCAAAAACATTTTAATATACCCCTACAGGTATATGTATGTGAATTGTGGAGGAATCGATTATGAGTATAAAAGTGGATATGAGTTTAGATTGTAAAGGTTTGGCTTGTCCGATGCCTATTGTGAAAACGAAGAAGGCGATAGAAGGGTTAACACCAGGGCAGGTGATTGAAGTTAAGGCAACAGATAAAGGATCTACGGTAGATATAAAAAGTTGGGCGAGTAAAGTAGGACATCAATATATCGGGACGAAACACGAGGGGGATGTATTGGTGCATTATGTTAGGAAAGCAAACGAGCATGAAGTGAATGAAGCTGTGAAATATCCACATACAATTACGAATGCAGAATTACAGTCTATATTGTCTCATGGGGAAGAGAGCATTGTATTAGATGTTCGCGAAGCAGCGGAATTTACTTTTGGCCATATTCCATCTGCCATTTCGGTGCCATTAGGTGAATTAGACAGCGCAGTGTTAGATCAGACGAAGCAAATTTATGTTATTTGCCGAACTGGTAATCGCAGTGATATAGCTTGCCAAATGTTGAATGAGAAAGGTTATTTAAATGTGAAAAATGTCATTCCAGGTATGGTAGAGTGGCAAGGGAATATAGAGAAGTAAATTTTTTTGAACGAAAATATACCTATGGGGGTAATAAGATGAATGTTAAACCGTTACAAGCAAAAGATGTTGCAGAGAAAGTTTTATTCGGAGAGTTATTCATTTTAGATGTTCGTAATGAGACGGATTATGAAGATTGGAAAATTGAAGGGAAACAAGTTTCTTCTATTAATAAACCTTACTTTGACTTGTTAGATGGTGTAGATCATATTGTAAGTGAATTACCTAAAGATAAAGATGTTTTAGTAGTATGTGCAAAAGAAGGGTCTTCTATATTTGTGGCAGAGCAATTAACAGAAGCGGGATTACAAAATATTTATTATTTAGCTGGTGGAATGAAAGCTTGGAGTGAATATGTGAAGCCGTTAAAAGTAGGGGATGTACAGGGCGGAGGGAGTATATATCAATTTAATCGTCTTGGAAAAGGCTGTTTATCTTATATGGTTGTTTCTAACGGTGAAGCAGCAGTTATTGATGCGGTAAGGACAGCCGAGGCATATGAAGAGTTTGCGAAAGAGCATGGCGTTACGATTACGAATGTAATGGATACACATTTACATGCAGACCATATTTCTGGTGGACGTAAGTTAGCTGAAAAGGTAGGTGGTACGTATTGGTTACCGCCAAAAGATGCCGAGGAAGTTGTTTTCTCATACGAACCGCTTGTTGAAGGATCTGTTATTACGGTGGGGGGTACTAAAATTGTAATTGACGCATTATACTCACCAGGGCATACGATTGGAAGTACGTCATTCATTGTTGATGATTCTTATTTATTATCAGGCGATATTTTATTTGTAGATTCAATCGGGCGTCCTGATCTTGCTGGTAAGGCTGAAGATTGGGTGAGTGATTTAAGAAATACGTTATATACACTTTATAAGGAACTGTCTCAAGATTTAATTGTTTTACCAGCCCATTATTCAAAAATAAGTGAAATGGATGAAAGAGGCGTTGTGAGTGCGAGCTTACAAGATTTATTTAAAGAGAATGTAGGGTTAAATATTGCTGATGAAATAGAGTTTCGTAAAGCTGTGACAGAGAACTTACCGCCACAACCAAATGCATATGAAGAAATTCGTCAAACGAATATGGGGAAAATTCATCCGAGTGTGGAAGAAGAGCGAGAAATGGAGATTGGCCCAAATCGTTGTGCAGTGCATGAGTCATTATAAAAATAACAAATTGGAGGAATTGATTATGAATATAAAACAAGTATTAGATGCGAAAGGTTTAGCATGTCCAATGCCGATTGTAAGAACAAAGAGAGCAATGGATGCTTTAGACACTGGAGAAGTGTTAGAAATACATGTAACGGATAAAGGGTCAGTTAAGGATATTCCAGCGTGGGCAAATAAAAGTGGTCATGACATTGTAAAGCATGAAGAAGAAGGCGATGTACTAAAGTTTTGGATTAAGAAGGCGTAGTAAAGAAATAATTTTATAAATATAGAGGGGGAGTTATATGAACACAATATTAAGTACGCTTTTCATTGTACTTGCTGCAGGATTTGTTATTTCACGTTTTTTACCGGTAAAAGGTGTTCGAAATATAAGTGGAAAAGAATTAAAGAGTATAGTGGGGAAAAAGGGGAAGCAATTTATCGATGTTCGTACAGTAGGTGAATATAGAGGGAATCATATGAAGGGATTTCGAAATATCCCGTTAAATGAGTTAGCTAGTAAAGCAAATCAATTAGATAAAAATGCGGAAGTAATCGTTATTTGTCAGAGCGGGATGAGAAGTAAGCAAGCGGCAAAGGTATTAAAGAAATTAGGATTCCAGCACCTTATCAATGTTTCAGGTGGTATGAATGGTTTGTGAGGAGGACTTTAAAATGAAAGAAATGACAGCAAAAGAATTAGAAGAAAAATTATTACGTAAAGAAGCAGTAAATATTGTGGATGTCCGTGAAGTAGAAGAAGTAGCTGAAGGAAAAATTCCAGAAGCATGTAATATTCCGCTAAGGATATTAGAGTTTCGTATGCATGAGTTGAATAAAAAGAAAGAATATATTATCGTTTGTCGCTCTGGCGCGAGAAGTGCAAGAGCCGTTCAATTTTTAGAAGGTTACGGTTTTCGAGCAATCAATATGGTAGGTGGTATGTTAGCTTGGGAAGGTAAAGTCATATAGCATAGAGATAAAAGGTTTGAGCCTTTTTATAAATAATTAAATACCCCTATAGGTAATTCGAAGGAGGAACAATATGGAACAACAGAAGAAAACGACAATCGTGTTATTTAGCGGAGATTACGATAAAGCAATGGCTGCTTATATTATTGCAAATGGTGCAGCGGCGTATGACCAAGAGGTAACTATTTTTCATACTTTCTGGGGATTAAATGCTTTAAGGAAAGATGAACATGTGAATGTAAAGAAAACATTTATAGAAAAAGTATTTGGAAAAATGATGCCACGCGGTGCCGATAAGATGGGATTATCCAAAATGAATTTTGCTGGCATGGGGCCAAAGATGATTAAAGGCATTATGAAAAAACATAACGCAATGCCTTTGCCAGATTTAATTGATTTGGCGAAAGAACAAGGAATTAAACTTGTAGCTTGTCAAATGACAGTAGATTTATTAGGGTTAAAAGAGGAAGAGATTATGGAAGGGATAGAGTTTGCAGGCGTAGGGGCATATTTAGCAGATGCTTCGGATGGGAATGTAAACTTATTCATTTAAATCACCTTCTTTTTAGAAGGAGGGGGATGTAAGGTGAGTTTAGTATTATTACTTTTTATAATTGGGTTTATAGGATCGTTTATATCAGGAATGGTTGGAATTGGCGGTGCGATTATTAATTATCCGATGATCTTATACATTCCAGTATTGTTAGGATTTACTGGTTATACGTCACATGAAGTGAGTAGTATTACAGCGGTACAAGTATTCTTTGCAACTTTTGCAGGCGCATGGGCTTATCGGAAAAGTAATGATATGGATAAAACGTTAGTTGTGTATATGGGAGCTAGTATTTTAATAGGAAGTTTCATAGGGAGCTTTGGTGCTAACGTATTAGAGGAACATACGGTCAATGTTGTTTATGCAGCGTTAGCAACAATTGCTGCTATTATGATGTTCGTACCGAAACGAAATAACAGTGGTGAAGTGACATATAATAAATGGTTAGCAAGCTTGTTAGCGTTTATTGTAGGAGGAGCATCAGGCATTATAGGTGCTGGCGGTTCTTTCTTATTAGTACCGATTATGTTAGTTATTTTAAAATTGCCGATACGTACAACAATAGCAACATCTATCGCTATTACGTTTATTTCCTCAGTAGGGATTACGACTGGAAAAGTGATAACTGGTCAAGTAGTTGTAATTCCAGCTCTTATTATTGCGGTTGCAAGTATCTTTGCTGCGCCGCTTGGAGTGCGAGTCGGGAAGGGGACCAATCAAAAAGCACTGCAATATATGTTATCGATTTTGATTGTAGGCACTGCTGTTAAAATGTGGATTGATATGATATCGAAATAAAAGGATGGGCTGCTTGTAGCCCATCCTTTTATTTATGCCCAAATAACTTTCATTAAGTTTTTATATTCGTCATTTGCTAATTTATATAGCATTCTCGTATGTTCAAAGACAAGTGCTGGATTAAAGTTTGGTTCTGAGAATGCAAGAGATGCTGAAATATCAATTGCATTTTGCTTGTTTAATGTGAATTTTGCAAAGCGATAAGATGTGTTTAATTCATTAATGACATGTAAAATATCATTTGTTGATGTTGCATCAGGCACGTGAGCAACATTGAAGCAGTATATATCCACCGTAGGATGTTCGTTTTGGAAAGCAGCGATAAGTTGAATTTTTGCGCCAGCTTCTGTCTCTAATCCTACTGAAAAATGAACAGAGCCATCATTTTCATCTATATTTTCTTCCATGTATATATCGTTGGATTTTAAGTAGTCTTTAAAATCTGAGATGTTATGTTTTACTGCAGCTTTCATATGTATGAGCCCCCTGATAATTGGAATAGATTGCTACTATTTATTATAATTTAAAAATATTAAAAAAGATAGTTAGAAAGTTCTGATTTTTGATTCTGACGAAATAAAAAGAAGCAGTACTCTACCTCCATAGAGTACTGCTTCTTTACTATTCATTGTCGTTAGACGATGTTTCTGTATCTTCACTGCTATTTTTGTTCTTATTTTTCACTTCATTGTTACTTGATTCGCGTTCACTTGAATTTTCAGACTTAGATTCTTTTGTCTTTTTCGAATCAGAGTCTGAGTCAGACTTTGTATATGCAGGTAGCCCAAGATGAGTACGAAGTTCATTTGTAACATTAGCTAATTCTTTTTTATCTGGATTGTAGTAGTAAGTTCGACCACCACCAGCAGATTTGCTACATGTATCGTCACCTTTTGCCATATAGCAATCATCACCTTGGATTTGTAATTTCTCAATTTCCGAATCCGATCCGTACTTATAGAATGAAAGCATATCATCAAATGTTAAGTTTGTAACGAATTGTCCGTTAATATCATCAATGATGTTGCCAACTTTTGTTACAGAACCAGCATTTGTTAGTTTCTTTAAAATAGCTTCGATAACGAGTTGTTGACGTTGTCCACGCATTGCATCACTATCGATGTGTCTTGTTCTAGCAAGAGCAAGAGCTTCTTCGCCATTTAACTTTTGAACACCTTTTTCTAGGTGAATTGCCTCAGCATTATCATTGCTATCTTGCTCAGTAAATTCAACTGGTACATCAACTTCAACACCGCCCAAGTCATCGACGATTTTTATAAATGATTTAAAGTTAAATTTCACAAAATAATCGACAGGAACATTCATTAATTTTTCAACTGCATCAATGCTTGCTTGTGGTCCACCATTTTTTCCGTTTTTAGCAGAACCGAATGCATGAGCATGTGTAATTTTATCTTTTTTCTTTTCTATTGGAATATAAGTATATGTGTCACGTGGGATACTTAATAGTTTAACAGTTTTGCTATCTTTATTAAATGTTGCAAGTAAAAGCGCGTCTGTTCTTATAGCTTCACCATATTCTTTTCCTCGGACATCGCTTTCATCAACACCCATTATTAAAACAGAGACGTTATTTGTAATAGGTTTAACAGCTTTATCTCGTAAATCTGATTTATCACCGCGTGCTAAATCGTGTGCGGCATTTCGAACAGCAGAAGATGCTTTATTTACTAAAAACCAAGTATAACCGCCACCTATTAATAAAACGAATAGTATAGCGCTTATAATAATTTTTATTTTTTTCTTATTTTTGTTCGGTTTACTGCGTGTATTTTCTTGCAAAGATGGGTTTTGCTCCATTTCCTGTACTCCTTCATTTGGATTGAAATACGACACTCATATCCACTTATTATAATGAAATTTAGCGAAAAAAAACATTACAAATCATTTACATTTCGTAAAAATTCAATTTATTTATAAAAAGTCAGATTTTCTATATATTCTTTTTTAGATGTAGAATAAGTATAAGGGCTTTTGGTAGAAATGAAAATATATATTATGAGAAAGTGATAGGGAAGTAAGATTTGTTGAAATATAGCCAAGAAGAAATGAGTAAGCTTACTTATTTCTTCTATATAATAAAGAAGAATTTGACGGATAAAGGAGAGAGCATAATGAATCATACATCATTCCGAGCAATCGTTGTGAACGAAACGGAAAATCATCAGTTTGTAAGAAAAGTTGTTGAGAGAGAAGTAAGTAGTTTACCTGAGGGAGACGTATTCATACAAGTTCATTATTCTTCATTAAATTACAAAGATGCCCTTTCAGCTACTGGTAATAAAGGTGTTACGAGAACGTATCCTCATACGCCAGGAATTGATGCCGCAGGAGAAGTTGTGAGAAGTGAAGATAACTCCTTTAATGTAGGAGATCAAGTTATTGTAACGGGATATGACTTAGGTATGAATACCTCTGGTGGTTTCGGAGAATATATTCGCGTCCCATCATCTTGGGTCGTGCCTTTACCAGAAGGAATGTCATTAAAGGAAAGTATGATGTATGGGACAGCAGGTTTTACTGCTGCTTTGTCGGTATATAAGCTTATTGGAGCAGGAATTAATCCTGGTATGGGAGACGTTCTAGTAACTGGTGCTACAGGCGGCGTAGGGAGTGTAGCTGTTAGTATTTTAAGTAAGTTAGGGTTTAATGTAGTAGGAGCGACAGGGAAAATGGAAGAGGAACAGATGCTACTACGTCTAGGAGCGAAAAAAGTGATTCATCGCGCGGAATTGAATGATGAATCAGGAAGACCAATGTTAAAAGGGATATACGCCGGAGTTATCGATACTGTAGGTGGACATATGTTAGAAACAGCTTTAAAAACAGTAAAGTATGGTGGTTGTGTAACGACATGCGGTAATGTGGCAGGACAGGAATTACATACAACGGTATATCCGTTTATTTTACGAGGCATAAGCCTTTTAGGGATAGATTCCGTGCAATGCCCGGTGGATGTGAGAAGAGATGTGTGGACATTGTTAGCGGATGAATGGGAAAATTCAAAGTTAGCGTCTTATACAGAAGAATGTACATTAGAAGAATTAGATGAGAAGTTTGCACTTATATTGCAAGGAAAGTTAAAAGGAAGAACAGTTGTTAAAATAAAGTGAAAAAAGAGACGCTTAATGTAGCGTCTCTTTTCTTCATTATAATGATTGTTTTAAATTGATTTTTCCTTGTTCACCTAAAACACCGTCAGCGATATTTACAGCGTGATCGCCAATGCGTTCTAAGTTACTTACCATATCGACGAAGATGATACTTGCATCACCTGAACAGCTACGCTCGTTTAGACGTAATACGTGACGTTTACGAAGAACACGTTCCATTTGGTCGATTTTGCGTTCTTTTGCAATAACAGTTTGAGCTAGTTCGGTATCGAAGTTTGTTAAAGCTTCAACTGAGTCTTGCAGTGTTGAAATCGTTAATTCCAGCATTTCGTTTAATTCACCTAATGCTTCGTCTGATAGTGAAACACGATTTGAAATTTGGAAATCTACAAGTTCTACAAGGTTTTCTACATGATCACCAACACGTTCAATATCTCCAACAACACCTGCTAAAACGGAATGTTTTTCAGAATCCGTAGGTGAAAGCGGCTTTTCAGATAGTAGAACTAAATACTCGGTAATTTTTTTATCTAAATTGTTAATAGCTCCTTCTAATTGAGTAGCCATGTCAGCGTGTTTTTTGTCTTGTGTATTTAAAAATTGGTTTGCTTCTTTTAATCCATGTAATGAAAACTCAGCCATACGGATAATTTCTTTTTGAGCTTCTGTTAAAGCGATAGCTGGAGATTGCTCAATAAAGATTGGGTTTAAATGTTGCGGTTTGAAATCAATAGCAGAGTCTTCGCCGCGAATAAGTTTTGTTACAATCCATGCTAATACAGCGATGAATGGGAATTGAATAACTGCATTTGTTACGTTAAATGTTCCGTGTGCAAATGCAATTGTCATTTCTGGATTTAAGTTTAATGATGTTTGGAAATATTGAATTAAGCTTGTAAATGGTACTAATAAAATCGTAAATATAATTGTACCGACGATATTAAAGATAACGTGAACTAATGCTGCACGTCTTGCGGCAATAGAAGTACCGATTGCTGCTAATACAGCTGTAATTGTTGTACCGATGTTATCACCGAATAATACAGGAAGGGCAGCTTGTAAATCGATTGCACCTTGACCGAATAATTCTTGCAAAATACCGATTGTTGCGCTTGAGCTTTGTACAATTAAAGTGAAGACTGTACCGACAACAACTCCTAAAATTGGGTTATCACTCATACTAACCGTTAATTCTTGGAATGATTCTAAAGAGCGAAGAGGTTTCATACCTGCGCTCATTAATTCCAAACCGAAGAATAACATACCAAAGCCGAATATAACTTGACCTAAAGAATGTACTTTTTTATTTTTAAAGAAGAATAATAAGATAGCTCCAACTGCCATAATTGGGAGAGCGTATTCTCCGATTTTAATTCCGATAATAAATGCAGTAACTGTCGTACCGATGTTTGCACCCATAATAACACCGATTGCTTGTCTTAATGTCATAAATCCTGCGCTTACAAGTCCGACTGTTAAAGCGGTTGTTCCTGAGCTTGATTGGATTAATACCGTAACTAACATACCTGCTAGTACACCCATGAGTGGGTTTGTTGTAAAACGATCTAGAATATCACGAAGACGATCTCCAGCTGCTTGTTGCAGTCCATCGCCCATGTATTTAATCCCGAATAAGAAAATACCTAATCCACCAATGAACTGGAAGATCATATCTTGAACATTATATTCCACGCATTCCACTCCTTAAATTTCATGTACGATGTAATTATTAACTGAACCTTGAGTCACTGTAAACGGTTTGCTAGTAAAATTTACACTAAATTTACAAAGGGTAGAAAAGTTTACAATACCTTAAAGAAACAGCTGTATTTTATTGGTTTTCATCTTGTATAAATCTTAATTTTGTAAAGAAATCATACTTTTTAGAATAGTATTGTTCAGTTGAATATCAAGGAAAGCGTCTGCGAGTTCATCGTATATTTTTTGATGAAAGTTAAAAAAATATGTAGGAAAATGCATGTAGTTTTATAACAGCAAAACGAGAGAAAACAATTTTTTTAACACGATAAAAAAGCCACTGAATTATCCAGCAGCTTTTTCCGTGTTTTTATCGCCATACTTTTGTTTTCTTATGCTTGTAATGTAAATGAAGAGAAAAGCAATAAGTAATAGAGAGGAGTAACGATATACAGTTGCATAGTTTGTAAAATGAGCAATAAATCCAAATATAATCGCTCCAGCGCCGATTCCAAGGTCAAATGCGGAGAAGAATGTAGCTGTTGCTACGCCGCGTCGATGCGGTGCTACGCGGTCAATCATCCATGCTTGTAGTGCAGGTTGGATCGCTCCAAAACCACTTCCGTAACATGCTGCAGCAATAATTAAGCTCGGAATTGTCGTCGTATACGACAATAAAATAATGCCTGTAAACGTTATAATAACTCCCGGAATGATGACGAATGTATGGCCTTTCGCATCATATAGCCTTCCAGAGAATGGACGAGTTACAGCAATTGCTAGTGCATTACATAAAAAGAAGAGGCTAATATCAGCTATGCCGACTTCTGTAGCAAATAGTGTGATAAAACTTCCGATTCCTCCGTACATTAATGTAATACATAATATTAATAATGAAGGAAGTAAAGCTTTACGCTCAATAAATCCATCGAGAAAAGTACTAGATGATTGTTGTGGCGGCTGTTTCGTTTTTTGGATTTGAAGTAGTTTCGTTAATATTAATGAAACAATTGTGCACGATAGTGCACATAAAAAAAGAATTGTGAAGTTATATGTTTGCATGAGCCATAGTCCTATAAGTGGACCGAGGGCCATTGCAATTGTTCCAGAAAGGCCAAAATATCCCATGCCTTCTCCGCGGCGAGCTGAGGGAATTAAATCAGAAACGACAGTTCCATATGTAGTCGTTGTAATACCGAAACCAGCTCCGTGTAAAATACGAACAGCAAGCAAGAGAAAGATAGTTGAGGCGAAAAGGTAACTGCCCATAGCGAGTAAACAGATAGCAGTACCGATCATTAAAATGATTTTTTTATTAAATTTTTGCAAGGCGTTCCCAGTTAGCGGTCTAACAAAAAGTGCCGCAACGGTAAACATACCGACAACAAATCCGATATTGGAACTTGTGCCACCAATTTCTTTCACATAAACAGGTAAGGTTGGAATTAACATTTGAAACCCTAAAAACATACATAAGTTTGCAAAAATTAAAGCAACAAACTCTTTTGTCCATAACGGTTCTCGTTTTACGAGTATTGCTTCTCCCATATATTCATCCCCTATATAAAATTTTCCCGCTATTCACGGGCAGTAAAACTCCCACCTCAAAATCGGACTGGAGCAAAGAAGTTAGGTGGGAGATCAACTGCCCGTAAATGCCCGATTGGTTCAACTAATAATCAGTGGGGGATGAACACCCCCCTCACTGATTAAAGTTTCACTTTATCTCTTTTCTTTCGAGTATATGTATTGGCCAATGCAACAGTCAAGGAAGGTGTCTTGAAAACGGATAACAATTTTTAAGGCGAAAAACTGACAAAGTTGTGTAAAAGCTACACAACTATGAAAAAAAGATGTAAAGTATAGATGTATAGACTTGTAGGTGTTAAGAATGATAGAAATTGTTTTTTCTTTAAAGAAAGCGGATTCAAAAGAGTAGTGAACAAGAAGGGGAGATATACTTTTTCACTACATATATTTGAAAAGGTTTACAATATGATGAAGAAAGAGGCGTGTACATATGAGACGATTAGGTATTTCTATTTATCCAGAACATTCAACAGTAGAGAAAGATAAGGAGTATTTAACATTAGCAAGTAAATATGGATTTACACGTGTGTTCACATGTTTATTATCTGTGGATGGAGAAAAAGAGAAAATTATTGAAGAATTTAAAGAAACGATCTCACATGCGAATGCATTAGGGTTCCAAGTATTAGTTGATATTAGTCCATCTGTTTTTGAACAATTAGGTATTTCGTATAATGATTTATCATTCTTCCATGAATTGGGTGCGTACGGTATTCGTTTAGATGTTGGTTTCTCAGGATTAGAAGAATCAATTATGACTTATAATCCGTATGGTTTGAAAATTGAGATTAATATGAGCAATGGTACGAAGTATGTAGATAACATTATGAGTCATAGACCAAATCGTGAAAATTTAATTGGTTGTCATAATTTTTATCCGCATCGTTATTCAGGGTTATCATACGATCATTTCATTAAATGCTCGAAACAATTTAAAGATTACGGTATGAGAACGGCTGCTTTTATTTCATCATTTGATGCAACATACGGACCTTGGCCAGTAACAGAAGGGTTATGTACATTAGAGCAGCATCGTGAATTATCGATGACAACACAGGTGAAGCATTTATTTGCGACAGAATTAATTGATGATGTTATTATTGCAAACGCATATGCGTCAGAAGAAGAATTACAAGCACTAGGTGCATTAAATAAAGAGAAACAAACATTTGATATAGAACTATATGATACAACGACAGAACTAGAAAGAATTATCGTATTAGACGAACCACATTTTTATCGCGGAGATGTATCTGAATATATGATTCGTTCTACACAAAGTCGTGTGAAATATAAAAAAGAAGAGTTTAAACCTCATAATACGCGCGAAATTAAGCGTGGAGATTTATTAATTGATAATGAACAATATGGCCAGTATAAGGGCGAATTACAAATTGCATTAAAAGATATGGTGAATACAGGAAAAACAAATGTAGTTGGTCGAATTATAGAAGAAGAAATTTTCTTATTAGATTATTTACAAGCATGGGATAAATTCGGATTCATATTAAAGAAATAGAGAGAATATAAAGGGGAAAAACTACTGATTTCAGCAGCTTTTCCCCCTTTATATATAAAGAGCGAGAGGAAGAGCTATGACAAAGGTGCAGCAGCGATTAATTTCTATTTTAGAGGAGTTTTTAGAAGAGAAATCGATGTTAAATCGAGCTTTTTTAGCGGGCCGTTTACATGTATCAACGAAGACGATTCAAAAGGATATAAAATTATTAAATGATATATTGGAAGAAAACGGAGCAAAAATCGAATCGCAAAGAGGGACTGGGTACGAATTAGAAATTATACAAACGAAGAAATTTGAAGACTTTTGTGTGAGTCTATTTCAAAAACAGACGGAAAAGATCCCAACTTCTTATGAAGAAAGAATAGCGTACATTCTGCAGCGTGTTTTAACGACAGAGGGATATGTGAAGCTTTCAGAATTAGCGGAAGAGATTTATGTGAGCAAATCAACGGTTAATTTAATTATGAAAGAAGTTACAGATATATGTGGTCGCTATAAATTACAAATTGAGAAGAGACCGTATTATGGTATACGTATTGTTGGAGAGGAATTTAATATTCGTTCTTGTTTATCACAATATGGTTTACCGCGTTATGACCATACTCCGTTTCATGAGCAATTTGAGCAGACGGAGACATATTTATCGCTACCTTATATATCACACATCCGTTCAATTATATTAAAGTATATTGAAGGTGGAACAATATATTTATCTGATATAGAAATTGATAATTTAGTCATTCATATTGCAATCGCATTAAAGCGTTGTCAAAGTCAACATTATATGAAAGAACTGCATACGGAGCAATCAGAACTTATAATAAAGAAAGAATATACAATTGCGAAGCAGATTTTAGGAGATTTAGAGAAAGAGTTGAAATTTTCATTTCCAGAAGAAGAAGTATTATATGTGACGATGCATTTATTAAGTACTGCTGTTACAACGAGAGATCGCTATGAAAATGTAGAAGAGCTATTAGGAAAAGATATATATGCATTTATGCAACATATTCTTTTTAAAGTAGCGGAAGAACGGAATCTTATTTTTTATTATGATGAAGAATTATTATTTGGATTTGGTATTCATTTAAAAACGTTATTAAATCGTTTGAAGTATAAGTTAAATACGAGAAATCCTCTTTTGGCAGAAGTGAAAAAGAATTATCCGTATGCTTTTGAAATTGCGGTTCTTGTTGGAGATATCATTGGTGAATATACGGGTGAATCGATCCCTGAAAGTGAAATTGGCTATATTGCAATTCACTTCGGCGGAGCGATGAGCCGTTTGCAGGAGCAAAATCAAAAGAAAAGATGCTTATTAGTTTGTGCGACTGGTCAAGGAAGTGCACAACTATTAAAATATAAAATTTTATCACAGTTCCGAGATAAATTAGAGATTGTAGGTATTACAGGCTATTATCAATTGAAAGTAGAAGATCTTTATAAAGAAAAAATAGATTGTATTATTAGTACGATTCATATACCGAGTGGCTTGCCTGTTCCAGTTATAAAAGTGAATTCAATATTTGATGATAAAGAGATTAAATCGATTGGTCAGCGGTTGTTTACGCATGTGAATAATAGTGTGCAGCCTTATATTAAGGAAGATTTAATTTTTTTAAATCATAGTGCTTCTACGAAAGAGGATGTTATTCAGTTTTTATGTGAGAAAGCTGCTGAGAAACATTATGTACAAGAAAACTTTTATGCTTCTGTTATGGAAAGAGAAAATACGTCTCCGACAGCGGTTGGGAATTCAGTTGCAATCCCGCATCCGATGCAGTTATTAAGTGAGGAAACTTTTTTGATGTTTTGCACACTTGAAAAGGCTGTTGATTGGGGAGATAAAAAAGTACAAGTAATTATTTTATTTAGTGTAAAGCGCAATAATAATGAAGATTTGCAAAGGCTTTATGATTTTTTATATGATATTATGTCTAGTCAAACTACGATAGAGAAACTTACTCAGACCGAGGTAATTGAAGATTTTCAAGAGATTTTATTATCATTTTGAAAAAGTATATAAAAACTTCCGTTACATAACGGAAGTTTTTTATGTTTAATTGTATGCGTTTTCATAATAAGATAAAAATATAGAAAACATATAGCTTGGGGGAATTTAAAATGGCTGATATGCAAACTCCATTTGCATTAATTTTACATGGTGGCAATGCGAGAAGTGCAGCGCTTGAAGCAATCGCTTTTGCAAGACAAGGAGATTTTGAGAATGCGGGTGAAAAGATGAAACTTGCTAGTGAGGAAATTTCAGCAGCACATCGTATTCAAACGGATTTAATTCAAGAAGAGGCAAGAGGAAATCATACAGAAATCAGTTTACTGTTAGTGCACGCACAAGACCATTTAATGAATGCAATTACAGTGAAAGAACTAGCTGAAGAATTTATTACTCTTCATAAACGAGTAGAAGAGAAAGTGACAGTATAAGATGTATATTTTATTATGTTGTGCAGCAGGCATGTCAACGAGTATGGTCGTAAGAAAAATGCAAGAAGAGGCAAAGAAACAGGAGAAGAATTATAAAATTAAGGCGGTTGATTCAGAACTTGTGAAACTTGAAATAAAAGAAGCCGATGTCGTTTTAATCGGTCCACAAGTGAAATATTTATTTCCAGCTGTAGAGTTTCTTGCAAACTCATACAACATACCAGTTGCAATTATAGACCAACGAGATTATGGCATGTGTGATGGTTTGAAAGTGCTTAGGCAAGCAGAACAATTAGTTTTAGCATAATTATATCTTTTTAAATATAAACATTATAATGTTATAAAGTTTATTTCATTCTTTTATAGTAGAGAGAAAGAGGAGGGCTATTGATGAATGGGTTTATGAGTTTTATGGAACAAAAGATTATGCCAACAACGCAAAAGATTGCAGGACAACGACATTTATTGGCAATTCGAAATGGGGTTATTTCTACATTACCGTTAACGATCGTCGGGTCATTTTTCGTTATCTTTTTAAATTTACCAATTGATGCATATATGGAATGGATTGCACCGTTTCGCCATATTTTAGATATTCCATTCCGATTTACAGTAGGACTAATGGCCTTATACGCAGCGTTTGGAGTAGGGGCTTCGCTCGCGAACTTTTATCAGCTCAATCAATTAAGTGCAGGGCTACTATCTGTACTCGCCTTTTTACTAGCATCAGTTGAACCAATTCAAATTACGAAAGCTGTACCAGGTGTTATTGATGCAGGTCGATATATTTCAGTAGGAACACTAAGTGCAACGTCTTTATTCGGCGCAATTGTGACAGCATTAATTGCAGTGGAAATTTATCATTTTATGATTAAGCATAATATCTCAATAAAATTACCAGACAGTGTACCACCAGCAGTTTCAAATTCGTTTGCAGCATTAATTCCAACATTAGTAGTTATTCTTTTATTCTGGGGCATTCGCTACGGTTTGAAATTCGATGTAAATACAACAATTACATACTTAATCGCACCATTAAAATCAGTACTAGTAGGAAATAACTTATTCGGTGGTTTATTAACAGTATTCTTAATCGTGTTCTTCTGGTCATTTGGTATACATGGACCGGCAATTTTAGGACCAATCATTCGTCCGATGTGGGATTCCGCAATTCTTGAAAATATGGAAGTGTTCACGGCTACAGGAAATGCACATCAGTTACCAAACTTATTTACAGAGCAGTTCATTCAATGGTTCGTATGGATTGGCGGATCTGGCTCAACGTTAGCTTTAGTAATTATGTTTATGTTCTCTAAATCTAAGTTCCTAAAAGAGTTAGGTAGATTATCATTCGTACCAGGTTTATTCAATATTAACGAGCCAATTATTTTCGGGGCACCAATTGTAATGAACCCAATCTTAATTATTCCGTTCGTTATTACACCGTTAGTGACAACGACAGTATCATATTTCGCAGTTGTTTCAGGTATGATTCCACTCATGATGGCGAAATTGCCATTTACGATGTTAGCACCAATTGCAGCGGTGATTAGTACGGACTGGACAATTATGGCTGGTGTACTTGTACTTGTTAACTTTGTAATCTCATTCGTTATTTACTATCCATTCTTCAAAATGTATGAGAAACAACAATTAGCAGGAGAGGAGAAAACAGAATGCTCGGAGCAATTATCATCTTAATTACATTTGTGATCGGACAGTGTATTGCCCATTATTCGAAATGGGTACAAAGTAAATCCTTATTAGTGTTACTACTAGTATCAGTTTTATTTATCGGTTGTTCAATGGGTGCATATGTAATGTTAGGTCTACACTCACCGTACGTAATTATTGTACCGACAATTTTATGTGCAACATGTTTATCTGCAAAATATAGATTTACGAGCATGGCATTAATACAACGTGTGAAGGAGATGCAAAAGCATGGAGCGTAAATTAGGGATTTCACTTTATCCAGAACATTCAACGAAAGAAAAAGATATGGCTTATATTTCGTCAGCGGCACGACACGGTTTTTCAAGAATATTTACTTGTTTGTTATCTGTGAATCGTCCGAAAGAAGAAATTATAGCTGAATTTAAAGAGATTATTAATCATGCGAAAGATAACAATATGGAAGTTATTTTAGATGTAGCTCCAGCTGTGTTTGATCAGCTTGGTATTAGTTATAGTGATCTATCATTTTTCGCAGAGTTAGGTGCAGATGGTATTCGATTAGATGTAGGCTTTGACGGATTGACGGAAGCGAAAATGACGAATAATCCGTACGGTTTAAAAATCGAGTTAAATGTAAGTAACGATATTGCGTACTTAGAAAATATTCTTTCGCATCAAGCGAATAAATCAGCTTTAATTGGTTGCCATAATTTTTATCCGCAAAAATTCACTGGTCTTCCGTACGATTATTTCATTCGCTGTAGTGAACGCTTTAAAAAGCATGGTATTCGCAGTGCAGCCTTTATTACATCACATGCCGCAAACATCGGTCCATGGGATATTAACGACGGATTATGTACGTTAGAAGAGCATCGTAATTTACCAATTGAAGTACAAGCGAAGCATTTATGGGCAACAGGGCTAATTGATGATGTCATTATCGGAAATGCTTATGCAAGTGAAGAGGAGTTAGAAAAACTAGGAAATTTAAATCGCTACATGTTACAGCTAAAAGTGCACTTTGTAGACGAAGCGACTGAAGTAGAGAAGAGAGCTACGCTGCAAGAATTACATGTAAGACGCGGCGACATAACAGAGTATATGATACGTTCTACAGAAGTGCGTAAAAAATATAAAGACTATGACTTTCCAGTGCGCGAAAGTGTGCTACAGGAAAGAGGGCAAGTTGTAATTGGTAATAACTCATTCGGAAAGTATAAAGGTGAACTGCAAATCATTTTAAAAGAAATGCCGATAGATGAACGGAAAAATATCGTCGGTACAATTGCGGAAGAGGAGTTATTCTTACTAAATTATGTAGGAGCTTGGACGCAGTTTACTTGTGTGGAATAGAGAAGAGAAGGAGAGGATGCTGTGGCATCCTCTTTTTTCTATTGATATAGTAGTCTATCGTATATAGAATGCAAAGAGATAGATTTCATTTGGACGGGAGAGAAGGAGATGGAAGAGTATATAGATGATTTATTAAGGCGGATGGCTGATGAAGAAACAGAGATTTGGCATCGTGCGTATGATGAAGCAAAAGCGTTAAATGACTTATTAACTTTTCCTTATTTACAGCAGAAGGTAATCAAAGCAAAAAAGGTATCTATGAAGAAAGATATTTATTATTTAATGACGAAACTCGCCATCAATACGAAGGAAATCTATATTGCTGATTATCTTATAGATCGTTTGGAATGTGAACAAATCCCGACTTTGTTAAGTGAACTGCTTAGTAATATTTATACATTGCCAGAAGTAAGTAGTACAAATAAAATCATTCCGTATATTTATCATAAAAACGATAGTGTTCGTTATTGGGCAGTTGCTTCCTTAAAGTTATATAAATCGTTAGAAGCGGAAAGTGCGTTGCTAAAGTTGCTGGATACTGAAGAAAATAAAGATGAGATTACACATATTTGTTATACATTGCTTGAGATTGGAACGAAGCAATCGATTCTGCCGTTAACAAAGCTTTTATATGGTAATAGTGTCTATGTTCGTTCAACCGTTATTGAGGTTTTAGCAAAAATAGGGGGATCGGACTTACAAATAGTTTATATTGAAGCTTTACATGATAGAAATGTGATGGTGAAATATGAAGCTGTTCGAGCTATTTATACGTATGGCGACGAAATGGCAATGAGAGCAATTTGCGAACGTGTGAATAAAATTGTTGCTAGAAGACGTAAAAATGAAGTAGAGCCTACGGATGAAGCAGAGATTATCATTGCTCTTCGTTTCTTACATAAGTTTGCTAATCATGAAGAAGTTTTAAAGATATTTGATAAAGTGTACAAAAAACGTGGAAACTTGTTTATGTCGGAGAGGGAGTGGCTTCGACATAATATTACTTACTTTCAAGAGAAAGAAAGCATGTAAGAATCATAAAAAAGAGCCAGCCTCAACGATGAGACTGACTCTTTTTTATAACTAGTTTAATACTTTAACTGTAACTGTTTTACGTCCCCAGCTACTTGATGTGCCTTTATCTGGCATTAAAACGTCGATTTTATTACCTTTAATAGCCCCACCAGTATCACCAGCGATTGCTACTCCGTAACCTTCAACCCATACTTTTGAACCTAATGGAATGACACTTGGATCAACTGCAATTAGTTTCATGTTTGGATTAGCTGTTAAGTTATGACCCATAGCTGATTTTACTTGGTCGCCTGCTTTATAGCCATTTTCAAGTGGATCTGCTGTGTAAGCTGTTGCTACAACACGTAACTCACGAGAAGATGATGGTGTACTTGTTTCAGTTTCTTTTGCAGCAGGTTGTTGTGTAGCTGGTTTTTGAGCTTTAGCCGCTTCACGAGCTTTAGCTGCTTCTTGAGCCTTAGCCGCTTCACGAGCTTCAGCTGCTTCTTGAGCCTTAGCTGCTTCACGAGCTTCAGCTGCTTCTTGAGCTTTAGCCGCTTCACGAGCTTTAGCTGCTTCTTGAGCCTTAGCCGCTGCTTGAGCTTCAGCATCTGCTTGAGCTTTAGCTGCTTCACGAGCTTTAGCCGCCTCTTGAGCTTTAGCTTCTGCTTGAGCTTCAGCATCTGCCTGAGCTTTAGCTGCTTCTTGAGCCTTAGCTGCTTCACGAGCTTTAGCCGCTTCTTGAGCCTTAACTTCTGCTTGAGCTTCAGCTGCTTCGCGAGCTTTAGTTGCTTCCGCGGCCTTAGCTTTTGCTTGAGCTTCAGCTACTTCTTGAGCTTTAACTGCTTCACGAACTTTAGCTGTATCTTGAACTGTAGTTGTTTTTTCAACTTTAACTACTGGCTGAACTTTAATTGGAGCTTTACCTGTTAAGTAAGGAACATGAACATAAGCTGTTTTTCCGTTATATTCAAATTGAATCCAATCATTTTGTACTTGGTGTGTTGTTTCGATTATATCATCTTTTTTCAACTTACCAAGAATCTCTGAATCTGTGTTTGCACCAGCACGTACGTTTAATACGTTTGCTGTTACGTAGTAAGTGTCTTTTGTATAGTCAGCGCTTATGAAAGCTTCTTTACCGCTATTCAATTGAACTTTTGACCAACCATTTTCTGTATGTAAAACATTTACTTTATATCCATCTAATAATTTTCCTACAACTTTTGATTCAGTAGTTGGGTTTTCTCGTACGTTTAGTACGTCAGTCGTTACGATTGTTTCTGCTTTAGCAGATGTTGTGAAAATCCCAAGACCAAAAACCGCTGCTGTTGCTATACCCATAAATTTTTTCATAATAGCCTCCATTGCATTTGTTTTCGTTGACCTCATTATAGCAACCATTATTTTCTTATTTGCGAAAAACATATAATTACAAAGCTTTCGTAACGGAGCATTAATATTCTGTAACAATTCCATAAATATCCTGATAGCGCTTCCTTGTTGTTTTTTGGCGTATCAGGGCATATAAAACACAAAATGAGTAGCATTTCAATTACTATAACATTAATAATATTACAGTAATGTTTCTCTTGAATGTCTGTAGTGTTACAAGAATGATGTATTTTACTGTTTGAATGAAAAATTAGTTATGAAATGATAATGTTTTTAGGTGTGAAAACATATAAACGAGGTGAAATTTAATAAAATATCGATATAATTGTTACAAAATCAGTCGATGTATGGAAAAAATTACGCCTTGATTTTCGTCTGTTACATAGTATTTTTGCAATAATAGGATTAGATAATAGCCTTAGTACCTATAAATAATGAAGAGTAATAGAATGATAGTTGTAACGTGAAACATATATAATAGAAGAAACTCGATTTAATAGGTAAATAAAAAACGCAGGAGTGTAAACTCCTACGTTTTTGTTTATTCATATCGTAAACATTCAATTGGATCAAGTTTTGCAGCTTTGTTAGCTGGTAGTAGTCCGAATGCAATACCGATCAGCATTGAAATACCTACTGCAAGAAGTCCAAGTTCTTTTGAGACAACGAGTGGCCATCCAGCAAAGATTGAGACGATCCAAGCGAAGAAAATACCGAGCATGAATCCGATGAAACCACCAAGTCCTGTTAAAATACAAGATTCGATTAAGAATTGTGTTAATACTTTACCACGTGTTGCACCAAGAGCTTTACGAATACCAATCTCACGTGTACGTTCTGTTACAGATACGAGCATGATGTTCATTACACCGATACCACCAACAAGTAAGGAGATAGCAGCAATACCACCGAATACCATTTTCATCATACCGATTGATTCGTCTAGTTGTTTCGTAAATTCACCTAAGTCTTGTGCTTCGAATTTGTGCTCAAATTTAGGAGCTTTCAGTTCGTTTAAGACAGAAACGGCTTGTTTTTCTACACTTTTACGTTCTGTCGGAGAGGTCATTGTTAATCTTACGGAGTCATACTCATTTACTCCTGAAATTACAGGTGCATTTTCAAGTGATGTATAACCTTCAGGCATAGGCATTCCAAAGTCGTTTTTCGTTTCGTATACACCGACTATTTTATAAGGCTTTCCTTTTATATCTGTGTATTGGTTTGATTCCCAACCACTAAATAATTTGTTGAAAGCTTCTTCATTTAATATAACAGCAGGGATTGCTTGGTTTAGTTCACTGTCATTTAATTCACGACCGTGAACTAATTTTATTTTCGAATCTTTCATAAAGGCGCCTGTTCCACCTTTTAAATCAAGATTTACATCTTTTGAACCAGCAGATGCTTTTACTTTCATACTTACGTCTGGATATACATCTTTAACGCCTGGTACAGTTTGCAGACGGTTTAGCATATCAGGTGTGATTTTGGCACTATCTGTTCCGTAATCAGGATTGTTGTAGTAAATCGTTACTTCGTTATCTTTTCCTTGGCCTAATTCTTTTTTAAACTTTGCGTTTGTACCATCACCCATTGAAATGATAGTAATAATGGCACTAATACCGATAATAATACCTAGCATCGTTAAGATGGAACGCATTTTATGAGCAAAGATAGAGGAAAGGGCCATGCGTATATTTTCACTCGTATTCAAAATTAACCTCTCCAATCTTGGACGACATTTCCGTCACGAATTACAATTTGACGTGCTGCAGCTTCCCCAATTTCACGGTCATGGGTAATCATAATGATTGTTGAGCCTTGTTTATTTAATTCGTAAAAGAGGTCCATAATTTGTGTACTTGTTTTCGTATCAAGTGCTCCCGTCGGTTCATCGGCTAAAATGAATTTTGGGTTATTTACGATTGCGCGGGCAACGGCGACACGTTGCTTTTGACCACCGGATAATTCGTTTGGTAAGTGAGTAGCGCGATCAGCTAAACCGACTTTTGTTAAAGCGGCTAATGAGCGTTCGCGTCTTTCTTTTTTATCAACTCCAGCGTAAATAAGAGGTAGCTCTACATTTTGAAGTGCTGTAAGTCTCGGTAATAACATGAAGTTTTGGAATACGAATCCGATTTCTTTATTACGAACATGTGCAAGTTCTGTTTCAGACATGTTTGAAATGTTTTGTCCAGCTAGTTCGTACGTACCCGTCGTCGGTTTATCTAAGCAACCAATAATGTTCATTAATGTTGATTTACCAGAACCAGAAGGTCCCATAATAGAAGTGAATTCTCCTTGATTCAGTGTTACGTCAATTCCGTGTAATATTTGAACGGATTCTGCACCATTTTGGAAGGATTTCGTGATGCCTTTTAAGTTAATCACTGGGCGACAACCTCCATACCATCTTTTAAGTCTTTTTCAGGTTTAGAGATAACTTCCTCTCCTTTTTTCACTCCAGAAACTTTTGATTCGCTATCAGTCTCGAATTCAACAGTAACTGCTTGTTCTTTCGCTTTACCGTCTTTTACAACGAAGACAACATTTTTGTCACCTTTTTTCACGATACTGCTTTTCGGAACAATTGTACCAGTTGCTTCGCCAGATTTACTTGTTACGTATACGTGGAAGCCGTTTTGTAGTTCGTCACTATTATCTAATGTGACAGTGAATTGATAGTTAGAAACAGTTTTATTTTCATCCATGCTCTTTAATGGTGTAGAACCGATTTCTGTTACTTTTCCTGTCCAAGTCTTACCAGCGACAGTTTTTGAGGAAACAGTTACTTCTTGCCCAACTTTCATACTAGCAAGCTCATATTCAGAAAGTTGACCTTTTACCTTGAATTGACCAGCGTGACGAAGAGTAATTCCGCTCATACCTGTTTTTTCGTCAGCAGTTTTCACGATATCATCAATTACGCCATCAGCAGGACTTGTTACAGAAAGTGTGTTTACTTTTTCTTTTGCTGCTTTAATCATTTCATCAGCTTTTTCAACTTCAAACTTTTTCATTTCAAGTTGTGATTCTAATTGCCCAACTTCAACTTCTGATGCTTTTAATGCTTCAGAAGGAAGGCCTGCATTTTTATCTTTTTGTAATTTTTGTTTCGCTGCATCAATTTGTTTTTGAAACAACGTTACTTCTTTTTGTGCGATTTTCTTTTGCATTTCTGCTTCTGTTACACCTTGTTTAGCAGTAGGGTCATTGTATTTAAACAGAAGCTGACCTTTTTTCACTTCATCGCCTTTTTTTACAGCTAATTCATATGTTCCTTTTGTTGGATCGAATGAAATAGTTTCAATTCCGTTTGGAATAACTTCGCCACCAAATTTTTGCGCGTTTTGGATTTGTTTTTCAGTTACTTTATATCCGCTATATGCCATTGCTACTTCTGAACCGCCACCACCAGCAAATGCAAAGTATGATCCAGCTGCAATTCCAATTGCTACTACACTAGTAATTAACACTTTATTTTTCTTTTTCATCTATTTATCACCTTTTCGTTCGTTTTAGTATCTACATTAAGTATAGAAGAGGTGAAGAATCTGACAAATCGTTTTAGCTTACAATAACCTTACAGTTTTGTAAGGTATGAATATGTAAATGTAAGGTAGAGGTTGTCCTAGTATAAGCAAATGAATTGACTCGTTGTTTCTTTCTTACAATAATATTGTATGAAGGAGAGGAGGAAGGAAGATGGAAGCTTATTTTAGTGCGCATCCATTAAAATCGTTTATTCCATACTCAAGACAACACGTCCTTATATTATTTATTATGTTGGTGGGGATATTTTTTCTGTATCAATACCAAGATTTATTGCGTCAAAGTGAGTGGAATATAACGGTTCGATATGCGATTGCATTTTTATTTATAGGTAGTGAAATTGGGCTCTATATGTGGGAGTGGAAAGCGGGGATTTTTGAGCTAGCTACTTCATTACCGTTTGAGTTATGTACGATTAGTTTATTATTAGCGTCGATTATGATTGTAACGAAAAGTTATCGCATATATGAGATTGTATTTTTTACAGGAATTATTGGTGCATCACAAGCCATTTTAACGCCGAACTTGCAGTATACTTTTCCACATTTTCGTTTCATTGAATATTTCATCGCACATGTATTGCTCATTTGGGCACCGCTCTTTATGACTTGGGTAGAAGGGTATCGTCCTACATTACAATCTATTAAACGTACGATGATATTTTTAAACATATTGATTCCGATTGTTTCGTTTGTAAATTACAAAACAGGCGGTAATTATATGTTTTTAGCTCATAAGCCAGAAACTGCTTCATTACTCGATATGTTAGGGCCGCATCCTTACTATATTATTTCATTAGAAATAGCTGCGCTTATTGGATGTTACACTTTGTATATGCCGTTTGCGAAAAGAGAGAGGCATGCGCATAAAGAATCACTAGGATCATAGCCTAGTGATTTTTTATCTTTAAAATATTTACAATTCTGGAAATTAAGAATAAAATTAGGGGGTAAATTATATATAGAGAGAAGGGAAAACGTGGTCAAAAAAGTTTTTCTAAATGGAATGGAAGTGACGATTCAATTTCTTATTTCGATTTTGGGGATTATTATTTTAGGGGCTTTGCCGAAATTATTTTATGGATTTAAGATGGATGTATCAAAGTACATACAGACTTTAAAAGAAGTGTTTGTGAACTTAATGGATATTTCCAATTTGCAATATGTGAGAGGTAAATTTTTATTTCCACAGTTGTTCGTCCATTATAAAGAAACGATTCTTATTTTTTTGGCTGCTTTTTTCATTTCATTATTTGTAGCATTTTGCATTGTTTATGTAATTATGAGTAGTTCACCGCGTATACAACATCGAATTAAATCATTTCTTATCTTCCTAGAATCCATTCCAGATATTCTTCTTATTTTAGTATCACAAATCTTAGTTGTATGGTTTTTTAAACAAACAGGTTTTTTACCTTTTCAAATTGCGTCAATTGGAGGCGAGTCGATTAGAGGGTTGCCAATATTGTGTTTGAGCATCCCGACTACGATTATGTTTGTAAAAATGGTAGTGATTCGTTTTGAAAATGAACTAGAAAAAGATTATGTACTATTTGCTAAGGCGAAAGGGCTGGGGCGTTTTCATATTTTAAATCGTCATATTTTACGAAATGTGTTGCTTAGTACATTATTCTTTGCGAAAACGAATATCTTTTTTATGTTATCTAATTTATATATTATAGAATGGATTTTTAATACGGGTGGTATTTTTATGTTTTTGAAATCGTATGAGGGTATTAGAGTTGAGGTTTTCATCGTTAGTATGCTGCTTATATATATCCCGATATTTATTTTATTCAAGCTGTTTCATTATTTCATTCCAACTGCGATGAAGGAGAGATTATAATATGTGGATGTATATAAAACGCGATAAAAGATTTTGGATAAGTATTGGGTTTCTTCTCATATTAGTTCTTTTGAGCATCGGAAATACGTTATGGAATGATGGACACATTAGGCAAGTTACATTGCAATATGATGCAGATGAAAATCCACAAGTGCCACCGTTTTCACCTTCATTACAATTTTTACTCGGGACAGACCGGAAAGGATACGACCTGTTACATTTAGTCATTGAAGGTGCGAAGTGGACGATTGGTATATCTATTTTAATTGCGGCACTTAGAATGGTGATAGGTGTGTTTTTTGGTGTTGTGCTTGGAACATATGTAAAAAGAGGTTTTTCAAAAATTGAGGCTTTCTTTGATAGTTTTACAGTTATTCCAACAGTTATGATTGCGTACTTTTTTCTTCACTTTGCAAATGCATTTGGGAGTGGAGAGGAAACAACAACCTTTTTTGAAAGGGCTTCGTTTCAAGTTTTATTACTTGTAATGCTTGTGATGCCAGTTATTGCACTGTATGTTGCGAAGGAAGTCCGTAAGTTGAGAACCGAAGAATTTATTGAAGCTGCGTGCATATTAGGTGGATCGAGAAGGCATATTGTTATAAAGCATATTTTCCCGCATCTCTATATGACGTTTATACTTGTATTTTTTCAGCAGTTTACGCAAACTCTTACTATTTTACTGCACTTAGGGTTACTAGAAATATTCTTTGGCGGAACAGTTCAGTTTTTAGGACCGATAGAAGAAATAGAATCATACACACATGAATGGTCAGGCTTAATTGGAGTCTATTTTAGATCATTAACAGTGAATCCGTGGATCCCTCTCGTTCCGATTACATTTTTTGGACTTACTATTTTTTCAGGAAATATGATTGTAAAAAGTATAGAAGAGGCGATGTTGAAAGTAAGATTAGGAGGAGAGATAAAGAAGGACGTAGTAGAAGCGGAACAATCTGTTGTGCAGTCAAAAGAAGATTTATTTACTTTTAAACATACGATGTGAAGAGAAAAAGAAGCAAGCATGGATTTCATGCTTGCTTCTTTTTTTTATTTTGTAGAAACTTCACCTGCAGCTTCTGTTTGCGGAATAAAGTATCCAATTATACCACCGATTATTGCTGGAATGATCCAGCCAATTCCTAAGTTATAAAAAGGAATGGTGTGTACGATATTAGCGATAAAATCTGGTATCATTTCCACATTATCAAGTGCATGAATACAGCTAATAATAAACGCTGCGATCATCGCTCCAATGTAGACAGAAGGTTTACGTTTCGTATATTTATCGATAAATGATACGAAAACTAAAATGATCGTAATTGGGTACAAAATAATTAATACAGGTAATGTGATTTTAATTAATAAGCTTAATCCTAAGTTTGAAATAACGAAACTAAAGATACAAACGTATAGTACAAGCTTTTTGTATGAAACATTTGTTAGCACTGTTGTGAAGTAATTTGCAAATGCACTCACAACACCAATTGCCGTTGTTAAACAAGCGAAGATAATGGCGATACTTAATAAAATATTACCGCTTGTCCCAAAGAATTGATACATAACAGTAGCTAATAGCTGCCCACCGTTTTCGAATTGTCCTAAGTTTCCGTTTGAAGCTCCAATATAACCGAGTAAGAAGTAAACAATTGTTAAGAATAGAGCAGCGATACTTCCGCAAATGATTGTATATTTTGCGATAGATTTCTTCTCTTGTATACCATTTTGACGAATTGCATTTACAACAATTGTTGATAGTACGAGAGCCCCAATTGCATCTAACGTTAAAAATCCTTCAAGAAATCCTTTGAAAAACGGGATGTCTTTATAGTCACCGATAGGTTCTGCAAACGTCCCTGGTGAAAGAATCGCTTTTGTTGCCATAATTGCAATAATTACAAGTAAAATTGGCGTTAATATTTTACCGATATGATCTACTAGCTTGGATGGATTTAATGATAAGAAGTAAACGACTGTGAAGAAAATCGCACTAAAAACTAACATAGAATACCATTGATCTGGGAAAAGTGGTGCAATCCCGATTTCATAAGATACAGATCCAGTTCGTGGAATAACAAATAGTGGGCCGATTGAAAGATAAATAATGATAGCGAATACTGCTGCGAATTTTGGATGAACACGGCTCGCTAAAGTGTTAAAACTACCACCAGCAAGGGCAACAGCAACGATAGCAAGTAAAGATAAACCGACGTCTGTAATAATAAACCCTGTAATGGAAACCCACATATTTTCTCCGGAAGAAAGACCAAGAAGGGGCGGGAAAATCATATTACCAGCACCGAAGAAAACTGCGAATAGTAATAAACTAATCGAAAGTATTTGCGCTGGTTTTAAAGTTGTACGCATATAAAGAAAATCCTCCTAATGAGTATTTTTTGTCGAAAATTCAAATAATTTGTCGAGTAACTGTTATTATTTTAAAGGTCTGATGATTAGAAAGCAATAGGGAATTTTGAAAATATTAAAAAATAATGCATTAAATCGAATAAATATACTATTTATATGTTTAATAGGAAGGATTTAACTTTTAACATAAAAAAACACATACCGCTAGGATACATGTTTTAAAAAAATATTTTTTTATCACGTTCTTCTTTTAAAATTTCAACTGCTTCTCGGAAACGTTGTGAATGGACAATTTCTCGTTCACGTAAAAAGCGTAGGCTGTCATTTATATCTGGATCATCTGATAAGTTAATGAGCCATTGATATGTTGCGCGTGCTTTTTCTTCAGCTGCAATATCCTCGTATAGATCGGCAATTGGATCACCTTTAGCCTGTATATAGGTTGCAGTAAATGGAACACCAGCAGCGTTATGGTAATGAAGAGCGCTGTCATGGTCGACGTAATGAGGGTCAAGACCAGCTGCCTTCATCTGTTCAGGAGTCGCATCTTTCGTCAGCTTATAAACCATCGTAGCAATCATTTCAAGGTGAGCAAATTCTTCTGTGCCAATATCAGTAAGAAGGCCAATGACTTTATCAGGAATTGTATAACGTTGATTTAAGTAACGTAGTGCAGCAGCTAACTCGCCATCTGCACCGCCGTATTGCTCAATTAATAATTTTGCAAGTGCTGGATTGCAAGTTCCCACTTTAACTGGGTATTGTAATTTCTTTTCATAAATCCACATAGTTTCTCTCCTTTATATTTGCCATGGCCAAGGACCTTTGCTCCATTCCCAAGGGGCATTAGAATAGCTGTTTCCAAACTGTTGGAGTGGTCCGTATTTTTCTTCCATCTTTTGTTTTAATACTCTCCGTTTATAGGAAAAATCATTAAATTGATTAATCGCAGCGGTGTCATCTGGATGTGTATCTAAATAAAGAGTGAGTTCAACTAGTACAAAGTCCAGTTCTTGAAGCTCCAGTAAAAGCTGATAGTATTCTTCTGGTAGCGATTGAGTCACGTCAGTAGTCACCGCCCTTTTTTATAAGGATTTTCATAATAGTCATAAAAAACAGGCCATAAAGTCCCTTTTTGTAGTGCTTCTTTTGGCGTGAATTGCGGTAAGTTTGGCGGTTGAAAGCCTAAAAATAAATTAGGAGGAGTAGAATAATATTTTTTTCCGATAGGAGGACAAGGATCGAGAGGACTATGATAGGGCACGAATGATCTCATATATTTATTCACGAATAAACCTCCTTAAATGTTCATTACTACGTATTATATTCAGACATAATAGGCCTTTATGACACATATAAAAAAGTAATAAGTGCAGGGGGAATGAATGTGGAGAATGTAAAAAATTTAATTGTGTTAGAAGTAAAGAACTTAAAGGAAACTCTGTATTTTTACGAAGGAATTTTAGGAATAACACCTAGTTCAGAAAGACCACAATTAGATATTACAGGTGTTTGGTATGATGCCGATTCAACGAGAATTAGTTTTGTTATGAATCGCATGTTAGGAGGAAGAGAGAAGAGTGTTACGAATTCATGCGATGGTTTAACATTTTCGATTTCTAACATAGAGAAGTTAAAAAAGAAGCTAGCGTTTTATGAAATTTTATATATGGAAAACAAAAGTGAGAAGAGTATTGTAGTACAAGACCCAGATGGATACAAACTTCAAGTGATAGAGAAGGCCGAATAAAAGGAGGGGATTTAGTGGAGAGAAATTATGAAGAAAGTGCGTTGTTTGAGCATCAATTTTGGCTAAAGGTGCTTACTGATCATTCGCAATTTTTACTTGATGCATTAGCTCCGAAGGAAAAAGAGGATATAAAGAAGGCCGCTTATTTTCTTGAAACATTTACGAATCTTTTAAATAAAGTACATAATGTGAATCTCATTACATTTTCAAAAGAGGCAGAACGAGCCGCAAAGGAAATAAGAATGTTTAAATTAAGTATTATACAGAAACAACTCGAGGGAAAAATCACTATTCATTTTACGCCAACTTTCATCAATCATATGGTAAACGAAGTAGAAGAGTATATAACAGTGTTAGAATTTTTAAAGAAAGGAGAAGTTCCGCCTGTTTTTCATGAATTACATTATCACCTTGTTTGGTTAACAGATGCGGCTGGTCATGCAGGATCTATTTCTGGTGGACTAGATCTTGTTGAAAAAAGATTAAAAGAGAAAAGTGAAGAATTCACGAAGCACTTTGAAAAATTTTACTTAAAGGCAGTTGAGATGACAGGGTATTTACGGACAGAGCTTCATCATTTTCCTGCATTAAAGAAGTTTACAAAAGATGTTTCACTTGAGTTAAAATTATTTTCACATTTTCTCCATGAAGTTGAAGAGCTAGAGTTATCGAATGAAATATTAAGTACATTATCTGCTAGAATGGCGGATCATATGGCAAGAGAAGAATGTTATTACTTATTAAAATTAGCGCAATCATCTGGACTTGAGATACCAAAATGTAATCCGCTTTAAAGAAAAAAGAGGCCAATTTTATTTGGCCTCTTTTTCTGTTTTATTTTCTCTTTTTATTTTCGCTTGTTCAATACTTGCCTGTAATGTCTCCATAATATTGATGATGTTTGGAGTTGGAGAGATTGTTTCGGTTTTTTCCTGTTGTTCAATTTTGTTTTCGATTAGTTCGGTAAGTGCTTCTTTATACTCATCTGTATACATTTCTTGTTCAAAAGGATTTGTAAGGTGGTGGATTAAATTAATTGCTGCTGTGAGTTCTTGTTTTTGAATAGGATAATTTTCATTACTTGGTAAGTTAGGTGTATTTGTTATATCGCGAATTTCATTAGGATAGTGAATAGTTTGTAACATAAGCCCATCTTCAAAGTTACGGATAATAGCTAAATGTTGTTTTTTTCTAATAGAAATATGAATAAGCCCAAGTTTATTTGTACGTTCAAGAGCCTCTTTTAATAATAAATATGATTTTTCATGTCCTGGGGTAGGGCCTATAAAATAAGAACGGTCATAAAGAACAGAATCGATTTCGTTATTTTGGACAAAAGATATAATACGAATGGAGCGTGGTTCGTGAGCTTTTTGTAATTCAGCCAATTCTTTTTCATCTATAATAATGTATTTATGAGGTGCGTATTCATAGGCTTTTACAATATCTGTATCATCGATTTCTTCATCCGTGCAATCGGGAGCAAATTTTTTATATTTAATAGGTGTTAAGCATTCTTTATGGAGACTTAAAAATTTTATATCGTTTTCTTCTACAGCACTATATAGTTTAATTCCTATATTTAATAATCCAAGTGAGAGTGCACCTTTCCATACGGTATGCAAATGAAGCCTCTCCTTTCCTTACAAATGATTATGTATATTATGAGATAGTAAGAAATTTCCTATACGTTTATTTGCTTTTTTAGTGAAGAGTAAGCGGGAGAGCCTGAGATATAAAATATATTGACAAGCCCTTCGAAATATTTTAATGTGAGTGTATAAAATTGTCTATAAAGGGGAGTAACTTATTACAGTAAAGTCGTCATTACAGGGAGAAACCCTCGGCTTTATTGGCAACGTTCCGTTGTTAGTGAGACCTTTACCAGCAATGGTAAAGGCCCCTTATTGTCTTTTTTAGGACCCTTACCATGTTTGGTAGGGTCCTTTTTGTATACAAAGAGAGGAGATATAAAAATGAAAAAACTTATTAGTAGATTAAGAGTTGTATTTCATGTTCGCCGATTTGTTCCATTTCTATTTGACTTTTTCACTTCAAAAGAGGTTTCAATAAAGAAGAAAATTTTATCTATTGCGTTTTTAGTTGGTTATGTTGCGATGCCGCTCGATTTAATTCCAGACTTCTTACCGTTTATCGGTATTTTAGATGATATTGGAATTGTGTTATTTATTTTGAACCGAATTGTAAAAATGGCGCCAGTTCAATTACAAGAAAAGCATAACGTAAACGTAGGATAGGAGTTAAAAATATGGAGCAAATTATTTTAGATATAATCGAGTTTTTAAAGCAGTTTTCTTATTTTGGAGTTGTGTTAGCATTAACGTTTGAATTTATTCCAGCAGAAGTAGTTTTGCCCATGGTTGGTTATTGGGTGTACGAGGGAGATATGAATTTTTGGCTTGCTGTACTAGCCGGAACCCTTGGCGGAACGACAGGACCTTTAACGTTATATGCACTCGGTTATTACGGCGGTCGTCCTCTATTAATAAAATACGGGAAATACTTCTTCATTAAAGAAGAACAAATTCAAAAAGCAGATGATTTCTTTGAGAAATATGGACCGGTTGTAGCATTTGTTGGACGCTTTGTGCCAGGAGTTCGAACGCTTATTTCTGTTCCGTGTGGTATGGCGAAAATGAACATATGGAAATTTAGTATATATACATTTGTAGCAATGTTCCCATTAACGACTTTATATGTTTATTTTGGAATGAAATTAGGTCCTCATTGGGAAAAAGCAGCGGACGTTGTTGGGCAATATATGCTACCGATATTAGGAGGCGTTATTCTTATCGTTGCTAGTATCTTTGTCTATAAATATATGAAGAAAAGAAATAAAACGGAATCTATCTAGTCATTTGAATATTTTTTGAAAATAGATGAATAGTACAGGCAAAAGACTCTGAGGGACATACACATATAGGGAATATAAAAGAGAGAGGGGAAACAACTATGTCTTGTGAGTGCTCAGGGTCAGCATTAACTTGTTGTCCAGATAAAAATTATGTGCAAGATAAAGTGTGTAGTCCGTGGTCTGCTACTGTAGTTGCAACAGCAATTGATAATGTTCTCTATACAAATAATATTAACCAAAACGTAGTTGGTACTGGTTTTGTTAAATATGATGTTGGACCAGGCCCAATTACTGTAGAGGTACTTGATTCTGCTGGGGGTACAATTGATACACAAACATTAAACCCAGGAACGAGTATTGCTTTTACGTATCGCCGCTTTGATAGTATACAAGTTGTGTTACCTGCAACACCTGCTGGAACGTATCAGGGAGAATTTTGTATTACAACACGTTATCCACTTTCATAGCAGAATAGGAGAGGTTCAAAATGGGAATGAGAAGTTCCAGTTTGTCTTGTTGTTCTAATAAAACACTTGTGCAAGACCAAGTATGTACAGACTGGTCTATTACAGGTGCTGGTACTCAAATTGTATATACAAATAATATCACGCAAGAAGTATATGGTTCAGGTTACGTGAAATACGATGTGGGAGCCAACCCGATTACAGTTGATTTTTTAGTAGGGGCAACAGTAGTTGATACAATTACTGTACAACCACAAAGTAGTGGTACTTTCACTGTCCGATATTTTACTACTGTCCGAATTACTACGACAGGAACGACTGTTAATCAAGGTGAGTTTTGTATTACAGTACGTTATCCAATCTCATAAAAAGCATACCGTGAACGGTATGCTTTTTTTGAGAAAGTAATGAAATTGGTATTCTATAAGCAACATGTAAATTCGCAACAGTACTTGCCTTCTAAATATAGTGAAGGATTACTTGTTATATTGATAATACTGACTGACTGTAAGTTTTTTCCTGTGTACGATATTGTATTACCAGGAAACACAGTGAAAATATTGGTTGTGGCTCCAACGATTTGAATTGTAATTGATTCTGTGCTGCTAGTACTATTGTAAACCGAAACAGTACCTGATATAAGTAGTATCCCATCACTTTGCCACAGTATCATTGATTGTGATGCATCTTTGGTAGAAGGAATGGTGTTATTAGTTATAAGGAAATTCCCTGCAAATTCATTTGTTACTCGCTCGCAATTTGGATTTGGAGGAGGGGGCGGTGGACAAGGGGCTGGACAAATAATAGATAAAGGAGCGAAACAGCCGATATTTTTTTTATTCTTCAATACAACCCCTCCTTTTAAGTGGTCTTTTACTACTATTAAATGTAAAAGCATGGCCGATGTGTTAAAAAAAGAAGGAAATATTAAAAATTAAGATTGTCTAATAGGCTTAAACCTTAACTTATCATTAGTGTTATAGAAAAGATTATATGTGAATAGTCATAGGAAAAGAATGATCAGACTCTTTTAGACAAAAGGTGGTTGTATACAATAGTACGAGGAATGTTGGACTTAATTTCTAATTAACTGTATATTTACAAAAATCTAATAAACTTCATTTTTTATTTAAACGACATTAACATGTATTAGATAAAATAGCCCTTGTAATGAATCAATTATTATGAGGAGGATTCACGTGGAAAGAATTGCTTTACGAAAAGTAAAAGGTCTTATTGGATTATTGATGGTTTTTGTATTAGCATTTGTATCATTTCCGTGGAGTACATCAGTCAAAGCGGAAGAGAAAAAGCAAGAAAAGGCACCAAGTGAGAAGAAAATAGTTTTCCCCGTTGTAAGTGATGTTCATATTAAAAATAGTGGAACAGATGATATGTTTCGCTGGAAAAGAGCGATTGAACAGTTCAATACGCTTGCACCAAAGCAAGATGCGTTCGTAATTGTAGGAGATTTTACTGATTCAGGGTCTGTGCAGCAATATGATCGTTTCATGCAAGTGTATAATGACAATGCAAATAAAGATGCGGTACGAATGAATTCTCTAGGTAATCATGATTATTGGAACGGTTTATCAGTAGAGGGAGCACAGAAGCGTTTCTTAGAAAAAACAGGAATGGAATCAATTTATTATCATAAAGTGGTAAAAGGGTATCATTTTATCGTAATGTCTCCAGAAAATGAAACGACACATGGGTATTATTCGGACAAACAAATTAATTGGTTAAAAGAAGAAATGGCAAAGGCGCAAAAAGATGATCCAGAAAAACCGATTTTTGTATTTTTACATCAACATATTAAAGATACAGTGTACGGTAGCCAAGAATGGGGAACGAAGGATAGTGCAAAAATTAATGCAGTATTAAAAGAATATCCACAAGTCATTACGTTTTCAGGTCATTCGCATTATCCATTAGATGATCCAAGATCGATTCATCAAAAGGACTTTACATCTGTTGGTACCTCTTCTGTAAGCTATATGGAGGTAGAGGGTGGCAAAGTGCAAGGGAATATTCCTTCAGAATCGCGTGCATTAAGCCAAGGTTTATTAGTAGAAGTAGACGATAAAGAAGTAACGATTAATCGACGCGATTTCCATACGAATTCTTGGACAGGCGAGCCATGGAAAATTCAGTTGCCATCAAAGAAAGAAACTTTTACACATGTAGAAGATCGTGATAAAGAAAAGCCATCTTTTGCAAAAGATGCAAAGTTATCAGTATCGAATGTAACAGAAAATGCAGCAACAGTAACATTCATGCAAGCATTGGACAACCTTCTTGTTCATTCTTATCGCGTACAAGCTAGAGATAAGCAAACTGGAGAAATAAAAAATAAATTACTAGCATTTTCAGAGTTTTATCGTGACCCAGTGCCGAAAGAACTGACATTTACACTTGCAGGATTAGATGGCGGGAGAACATATACGTTTGAAGTAGTCGCGATTGATTCATTTGGTAATGAAAGTGTGCAACCGTTAACGGCAGAAATTACTACGAAAAAAGATAACATTGATCCGAATGTGAAAGTACCAAAGGCTGATATTTTTGATGTGAATTTCTCAGATGGTACATTTAAAGACAATTCACCATTTGGTACAAAAGGTGAATTGAAGGGTAATGTGACTATTGAATATGATAAAGCATTGAAAAAGAATGTTATGAAGTTAAATGGAAAAGCTAATACATTTGGATATATTCCATTTTCAGCAGCACAAAAAGAGAAAATAGCAAATACGTTTACGTTAGAAACTGTGTTTTCAATGAATGAAATTCGCGGACAAGGTATTTTGCAAAATACAGAGAGCGGCGGAATTGGTTTTGAGTCTACAGGAAGTGGATATGTTGAATTATGGGCTCACATTGGCGGTAGCTACAAACGTGTTGGCGTTCAATTGGAAGCGAACAAAACGTATCATTTAACAGGAACATATAACGGAAGCGAAGTGGCAATTTACGTAGATGGTAAAAAAGTAAATAGTCAGTTAGCTCAAGGAAAAGTTTATAACCCGAACGTACCATTTGCATTTGGAGCGGATCCTGATAGCAATGGAAATGGCGGCATTCCATTAAACGGTCAAATCGTGCTTGCAAAATTATATAGTAAAGCGTTAAGTTCTTCAGAAGTATTAGCAGCGTACAATGAATTTTCTAACCGTACGAAATTAGAGCAAGTCAACGCATTATATGAGGAGCTAGGAAAAGTAAAGGAAGTGTTAGATGGTACGTATGAGTTTGGTGGTAAGCCAGGTCAATATTCAAAGGAAGCATTTCAAGAACTAGAAAAAAGCTATAACACTGCTAAGCAAGCATTTGAAAATGTAGGAAGTACTGGGGAACAAATTATTCAAACATATAACGAATTAAAAACAGCTAATGTAACATTCGTACAATCAAAAGTGGCAGAAGAACAACCAAAAACACCGAAAGAAAAATTACAGATCAATATTGAATCTGCAAAAGCAGTAGTGAAGAAAGCGCAAGCTGTAAATGTAACAGATGGTTCAGTGAAATCATTGCAACAAAAAATTACAGTTGCAGAAGCTGTATTAAAAGATGCGAAGGTAAAAGATGCACAGGTAGAAACGATGAATCGTACATTAGAATATGCGATTTCACTCGTTGAAAAAAGTATGAACAAATAAGAGAGAAGAAAAGAAGCTTATCATGATAGGCTTCTTTTTTGTTATACTAAAAGTAGCATAGAAAGAAGGAGCGAATAATTTGGAACAGAAAAAGCTAAAAAGAATTCTTGAATATGTATGGATCGCGGTTGTGCTCCTTGTAGGATATTATTTCTTAAAAGAGAAAAGTATTTGGGTTTTATTTTTAATGACTTTCTTATTAGCAGGACTAGGAACGTTATTTATTAACTTTTTCTTTGATAGTTTGAATGCCTGGAAGAATAAAAAGAAGGGAACGAAGTAAAGGAGGGAATATATGCAAAAGTGGAAGCTCATATATCAAGTAATCATTTTCATAGTGCTTGTAGGTATTGGCGTTTTTAAATATTCTACACCAATAGGAAATTGGGCGTGGTTTACAGCTTGCATCGGCATATTTTTCATTTTACAATCGTTAACGAAAAAATATAATTGTACAGAAAGATAGCTCGCCGCTAAAACGGCGAGCTATTTTGTTATGCTTTTTTCTGTTCATCATTCGTTTTTTCGGTAGCTAAATGGCTATGCTTTCTAGAGTAGAAGAAATAGAAGCATAAACCGACTATAAGCCAAGCTATAAAGCTAATCCATGTCGTTTTAGATAAATTAGCCATCAAATATAAACAGCAAAGAATCGCGACAACTGGTAATACAGGTACGAAAGGTGTACGGAATCCACGTTTTAAATCAGGATGTGTTTTTCGTAAAATAAGTACCGCGCAGCAAACGAATGTAAAGGCTGTTAACGTACCGATGTTTACTAAATTTGCTAGCAAATGTAAATCTAAAAGTCCTGCTAATAAAGCGGCAATAACGCCAGTAATCCACGTATTTAATAAAGGGATTTTTACTCTTTTATTTACACGTGCTAACGCTTTTGGAAGTAGACCGTCACGGCTCATCGCATACGAAACTCGAACTTGTCCATACATAACGACTAAGAGAACGGTTGTCATTCCAGTCATCGCTCCAACAGCGAGTAGTCCTGCAATTGCATCCTCACCAACGAAATGCAATGCAAATGCAACTGGATCAGAAACGTCTAATTGCGTATAAGGAACCATACCTGTTAAAACGAAAGATACGATCATATATAAAACAGTACAAATAAGAAGAGAACCGATAATACCAATTGGTAAGTCACGCTGCGGTTTTTTCGTTTCTTCTGCAGCGGTTGCGATTGCATCAAAACCTAAAAAGGCGAAGAATACAGTGGCAGCTCCGGTAATAATACCGTCGTATCCGAATGGAATGAACGGTGTCCAGTTTTCAGGTTTTACATATTTTGCGCCTGCTACGATAAAGGCAATGATAACAGCTAGTTTAATAAGAACCATAATATTATTAATGCGTGCACTTTCACGTATACCAAAACTTAAAAGACCAGTAATAAGAAGTAAAATGCAGACAGCTGGTAAATCGATGAGACCACCTTTTCCTACGCCGGGGGCCGAGGCGATTATGGCGGGTAGGTGTATATTGAACCCTTGTAGTAATGATTGCAAATAACCAGACCAACCGACAGCTACTGCTGCAACGGCAAGTAAATATTCGAGCATTAAACACCATCCGACGATGAAGGCGACGACTTCTCCGACTGTCATGTATGCGTAAGTATACACACTTCCTGAGACAGGAATAGAAGAAGCAAATTCAGCATAACAAAAGGCTACACAAGCACAAGTAAATGCAGCAATAAGGAATGATAGCATAATACCAGGACCAGAATGTTTTGCTGCAACAATACCTGTTAATACAAAGATCCCTGTCCCAATTACGGCGCCGATCCCTAAAAACGTTAAATCGAGTGCAGTTAATGTTCTATCTAGCTGCTTTGGTGATTCAGTACTAAGCGCTTTTTTTCGTAATAATGACTTCACTTTGGACTCTCCCCCCGTTTTTTCATTTCCATAACTGCGACTATAGTATGAGCCCATTAAAAAAGAGTATGTAAGGAAATGGAGGTACAGTTATGGTATGTAGTTTTTTAAAATTGCTGGATTAATCTTAATATAATTCAGAATATTTTGTCAAATAAAAATATGAAAAATAAAATTCGGATCAATAGGGGAAACTACTTGCAGAAATGAACGGGGGTTAACGACCCACTGATTAAAGTTAAAGTAGGAGCAGATGCTATGTTATTTTATTTTGAACTTGTCGTCATTTTACTTTGTACGAAATTAGCTGGTGACATTAGCGTGAGACTTGGTCAGCCTTCTGTACTTGGTAAGTTAATTGTCGGTATTATTATCGGTCCAGCTGTACTCGGTATTATTAATAGTTCTGAACTAATTGATGAACTGAGTGAGATTGGTGTTTTGTTACTTATGTTTATGGCGGGACTTGAAACAGATTTAGAAGAGTTAAATCGGAATTTGAAATCGTCATTTGCAGTAGCGGCTGGTGGAATTATTTTTCCTTTCATCGGTGGTTATGTAACAGGATTGCTGTTTGGATTAATGCAGTCCCATGCCATTTTTTTAGGATTATTACTTTGCGCAACATCGGTTAGTATTACGGTGCAGACGCTACGTGATTTAGGAAAAATGAATACGAGAGAAAGTACAACAATTTTAGGTGCTGCCGTATTTGATGATGTCATTGTCGTTATTTTATTGGCATTTGTAATGAGTTTTTTAGGAACACAAGATGTAAATATAACACTTGTCATTGCAAAGAAAATTATTTTCTTTGTAAGTATTGTTTTTATTGCTTGGAAAGTCGTTCCTTGGATTATGAAAATGCTTGTCCCGCTTCGTGTAACAGAAGCGTTAATTAGCGCGGCTCTTATTATTTGCTTCTCTTTTTCTTATTACAGTGAAATGATGGGAATTGCAGGCATTATTGGAGCATTTGCAGCAGGAATTGCTATTTCTCAAACAGAGTATAAGCATGAAGTGGAACATAAAATTGAACCGATTGCTTATGCAATATTTGTTCCAGTATTCTTCGTAAGTATCGGAATGGAAATTACATTTCAAGGCATTGGAAGCCAGCTTTGGTTCATTATTATTATGACCCTCATTGCGATTTTCACAAAGTTAATTGGATCAGGTTTAGGAGCGAGATTGACAGGTTTTAATCTCCAATCTTCTATTAGTATTGGCGCGGGGATGGTATCACGTGGTGAAGTAGCACTTATCATCGCAGCAAATGGACTTACGGCGAATTTATTAGCGAAAGAAAATTTCACAGCGATTGTTATTGTTGTTATATTGACGACGATTATTACACCGCCACTTTTGAAGAAATATTTTGTATAGAGAGGAAGGGCTTATCTGATGTAGGTAAGCTCTTTTTTTATTCCAAAAAGCAATGGTCATATAGCATGAAGGGTTTGTAATTATGGTAAAATCTATGTATGTGATATGACAAGGAGAGGGAAGTGTGAAGATTACGAAGGAGAAGGTTATCGGTGTAATCGTACTTATTGCAGTATGTATACCATTTACTGCATGGAAAGAATCAAAAGTGAAAGATTTTCCGGTTTCTATTTTTTCGGAAGAAGCAGATGGTGAGTACGGTCAGAAGCTGAAATATACTGCTTTTTTACCTGATGTTGCGATTTGGATGAACGGTTGGAAAGAGAAGTGGACAGAAGGAGAAAGAACTGTTTATCAAAAAGGGAATCGCATTGTAAATGTGTTTCATCCTCCTGGCGATGATGGTTTTTACCTTCTTGAAGCAAGAGAAAATAAGTGAACGCAACCGTAAGAAGTGGAGGTTAAATAGTGAAAGCTTCAACATTACTATTTAAAATTGAAAGTAATATGGATCAATTTTCACCAGCTGAAAAGAAGGTTGCCATGTACATAATGGAGAATGCAGAGATTGTTCCGAACTTAACGACGAAAGAAGTGTCAACGAATGCAGGCGCAAGTGAGGCGAGTGTCGTTCGTTTTTGTAAGTCGATTGGGATCGGAAGTTTTAAAGCATTTAAGATAGCACTCGTTCGTGAATTAACGATTGCTGATTATAATATTAACGATTTTTCAGTGATGAATACGGAAGATGGACCGTACGATTTGTTTAATAAAGTCACTTATGTGAATAAAGCTGCAATTGAGGCGAGCGTTACTGCGATAGATAAGAAGGAACTTGAGAAAGCTGCAGATCGTATTGTCAATGCGGGCAAAATTATATTTTACGGCGTAGGTGGATCAGCTACGCCAGCAATGGATGGGGCGTATAAATTTACACGGCTTGGATTTACAGCGATGATGCTATCTGATTTTCATATGATGTTGCCGCTTGTGACGAATTTAAAAGAAGGCGATATATTTGTTGCGATTTCAACATCTGGTCGAACGAGAGATGTGCTTGAAATGGCGCAGTATGCAAAGAGACAAGGTGCAACTGTTATTGGAATTACGAAGCTAGATCAATCATCCCCCTTATATAAAGAAGCGGACATTCGTCTTTGTATGCCAGATGTAGAACAAGATCATCGTATTGCAAGTATTGCGTCGAGAATGACGCAACTGAATATGATTGATGCTTTATATGTGATTACTTTCAACCGAATTGGTAATAAAGTATTGGATCAATTTATGGAGACGCGAGAAGAAGCGTTGCGGTTACGGAAGTTAAAGTAGAAGAAAAGATGAGGAGACTCATCTTTTTTATTATCTTTGACACAAATATGTCATGTTGTGAAATTTTATTTCATAAAATAAGAAAGGGATATTGATTTTTAGTTTCTTAAAGTTATAATAAAAGTGTGAAATATAATTTCAAAGAGGGTGACAATATGTTAGAAAATTTATCGACAGAACATCGTAATGAGAAAACAATGAATCTGGATGAAATGAGCATAAAAGAAGTATTGCAAAGTATGAATGAAGAAGATCGAACTGTTGCGTTAGCAGTTGAAAAAGAGATAGAACAAATTGAAAAGGTTGTACAGACTGTTATTAAATCTTTTGAAGAAGAGGGACGTTTAATTTACATTGGTGCTGGTACGAGTGGTCGTTTAGGTATTCTAGATGCAGTGGAATGTCCGCCGACATTTGGCACGGATGATAAAATGGTGCAAGGATTTATAGCAGGTGGGTTGAAAGCGTTTACTAAAGCGGTGGAAGGTGCCGAAGATCGCGAAGAGTTAGCAGAAGAAGATTTAAAAAGTATTGGATTAAATGAGAAAGATACAGTGATTGGAATTGCTGCAAGTGGCAGAACTCCTTACGTAATTGGCGGCTTGAAATACGCACAGAGCGTAGGAGCGAGTACAGCGAGTATTTCTTGTAATAAAAATGCTGAAATAAGTAAATATGCAAAGTTAAATGTAGAAGTAGAGACAGGTGCAGAAATATTAACAGGATCAACGCGTTTAAAAGCTGGTACAGCACAAAAATTAGTGCTGAATATGATTTCAACAGCTTCGATGATTGGTGTAGGAAAAGTATATAAAAACTTAATGGTAGATGTTCAATCCACAAATGAAAAGTTAGTAGAACGGTCAAAACGAATTATTATGGAAGCAACAGGCGCTAGTTATGAAGTAGCGGCAGAGTATTATGAAAAGGCAGAACGTAACGTAAAAGCTGCCATTGTTATGGTGTTGTTGCAGTGTGAGTATGGGGAAGCACTGGAGAAACTAAAATACGCAAAAGGGTTTGTGAAGAAAGCACTATAAAGTAATAGGAAGGGGGATTCTATTATGAAGAAAGAAGAGAGAATGGCCAAGGAAATTTCGGAGCAACTTGGGGGAATAAAAAATATTCGTAGTATTGCTCATTGTATGACGAGACTACGTTTAACGCTTCATGATGAAAGTAAAGTAAATATGGACCTTTTGAAAAAAGTTGAAGGCGTTATGGGTGTTATAGAAGATGAGACGCTTCAAGTTGTCGTTGGTCCAGGAACAGTAAATAAAGTAGCAGCTGAAATGGAAGGTTTGACAGGACTACGAATTGGTGAGGTAGCAGATCATCACCTTGAAGATATTGGGCAAGAGATGAAATCAGAGATTAAGAAGAAAAATAATACACCGGTGAAAAACTTTTTACGAAAAATAGGAAGTATTTTCATCCCATTAATTCCGGGGCTTGTTGCGTCAGGAATTATAAACGGGGTTGCTAACTTTGCGAAAAATGCTGGTGCTGATCCAAATGCAACGTGGTTACAAATGTTACTACTCATTGGCGGCGGTATCTTTACATTCTTAGGAATTTTAGTCGGCTGGAATACAGCGAAAGAATTTGGCGGGACACCGGTTCTTGGGGCAATTGCTGGTATTTTAATTTTCAACCCGGCGATGGCAAACGTAAAATTGTTTGGTGAAGCATTAGTGCCCGGACGGGGCGGATTGTTTGCAGTTATTTTTGCAGCATGGCTTATGGTTGTAGTGGAAAGACAAGTTCGAAAAGCAGTGCCAAATGCAGTTGATATTATCGTGACACCACTCATTACTGTATTAGTTGTAAGTATCGTAACGATGTTAGCCATTCAGCCATTAGCAGGTTTCTTATCAGATGGTATTACGAGCGGAATTAATGCTATTTTAAATATTGGCGGAGCATTTGCTGGTGCAGTACTTGCGGGAACATTTTTACCTCTCGTTATGGTCGGATTGCATCACGGTTTAACACCAATTCATATGGAATTTATTAATCAAACACACGTAACACCTTTATTACCAGTGCTCGCAATGGCTGGTGCTGGCCAAGTGGGCGCAGCAATTGCGATTTATGTGAAAACAAAAAACAAACGACTTCGAAATGTAATTAAAGGTGGATTGCCAGTTGGCTTTTTAGGAATTGGTGAGCCGTTATTATACGGGGTTACATTACCACTTGGGAAACCGTTTATTACTGCTTGTTTAGGAGCGGCTGTCGGTGGTGCATTCCAAGCAGTTATGCAAACGGCTTCACTTGGAATTGGCGTATCAGGGCTATCTTTAATTCCGTTAATTGCTGACAATAAATATTTACTATATTTCTTAGGTTTAGTAATTGCATATACTTTCGGATTTATCTTTACGTACTTCTTCGGATTTAAAGAAGAAATGGCAGAAAACATATAGAGAAAGGGATTCCTTTCTCTTTTTCTATTAATAGAAAGGGAGATTTATATGATCGGAGTTTCCATTTATCTTTCAAAAGAACGAGTAGAGAAACAAGAAGAGTGGCTAAAAGTGGCGAAGGAAAATGGATTTTTGTCTATTTTTACATCACTTCATATACCAGAGGATGATCCTGGTACGTATAAAGAGTTAATTCAGATACTTGGGAAGCAGGCTCTTGAAAATGAAATGGAGTTAATGGTTGATGTTTCTCCAAAATCGTTACATCATTTAGGGCTAACATATGAAAATGTGGAAGAACTATTGGAGTGGGGCATTACCGGTTTAAGAATGGATTACGGCATTGCGCCAAAAGAAATTGCAAGCGTATCTCATAAGATGAAAGTAGCTTTAAATGCGAGTACGATTACAAAGCCATTTTGGAAAGAGTTACTTACAGAACATATACGAGTAGAGAATGTAGAAGCGTTGCATAATTTTTACCCACGTCCAGAGACAGGACTAGCAAAGTCCTTCTTACAAAAACAAAATCAATATTTACAGGAGTGCGGAATAAAAACGATGGCATTTATTCCAGGAGACGCGGAAAAACGTGGTCCGTTATATGAAGGGTTACCAACGTTAGAAAAACATCGCAATATGCGCCCGCTTGAAGCGTACTTAGAACTTGTTCAAGATTGTGGTGTTGATAAAGTATTGATTGGAGATATAAGCGCAAGTTTGGAAAGTATGCAAGAAGTAGCTAGTGCGAGTAGGGGGATTATTCCATTGCGTTACAAATCATTTATAACTGATAAAGAAGTATTAAAAGTGGTGGAGCAAGTGCATACAAATAGACTAGATCCGGCTCGTGATGTTATTCGATCTGTAGAATCAAGGGAAGGAAATAGAGTGGTTTTACAGCCGATGCATACAATTGTAAGAAAGAAAGGCAGCATTACAATTGATAATGAATTGTACGGTAGATATGCAGGGGAGATGCAAGTTGCTACACATGATTTACCTGTAGATGAGAAAGTGAATGTTGTGGGAATGGTTGTGGAAGAGGACGTGTCTTTACTGCCTTATATTGGCGCTGGAAAAATGTTTCAACTTTTTCTATGCGATAGAATAAAAGCTTGAATTAGCGCTATTTTGTAGGAAAACATTATCCGTAAAACGGATAATGTTTTTTATTTTCTTTAAAAAAGTATTTGACGAATGAAATAAAATACCGTATTGTTTTGACTTGTAAATAAAAGTTCACCATAACAAAACAAAAAGGAGAGTTCAAAATGAATCAATATATTGGGAATTTAATTATTCGTATCGTGTTAGGAGTTACGTTCTTTGCACACGGTTTAGCAAAGTTTCAATCAGGTATCGATAATGTAGCAGGATGGTTTACAAGCATCGGTTTACCAGGTGGCCTTGCATACGGCGTAGCAACTGTAGAATTAGTTGGTGGTATATTATTAATTATCGGTTTAGGTGTACGATATGTAGGATTGTTATTCGCTCTTATTTTAGCTGGAGCTATCGTAAAGGTAAATGGAGCAGCAGGTTTATTAGGAGATGGAAAGAATCCAGGATATGAATTAGATCTTGCATTATTATCAATGGGTGCGTATTTATTCGTAGTAAAAGCAGAAGGATATGTAGATCGTTTCTTAAAAGAGAAAGTAATGAAAACGAAGTAAATTTTATTTATAAATTGTTGACTTGAAGAATTATTGTAACTATAATGATTACAACTAATGAATTACGAATGAAACAATTTAAATATTTTTTTACACAAGGTGTAACTACATTGGTTACGTCTTGTGTAAAAATAAATAAACGGGAGGAAGTAATATGCCTAAATCAAATTTAGAAATTATTCAAAGCACGTATGAAGGATCAGCTTCTTCGAATGCAAAGCATTTAGCAGAAGCCTTCTCTGAAAAAGTGGAATGGACAGAGGCAGAAGGTTTCCCATACGGCGGAACATATAAAGGCGTAGAAGCTATAATGGAAAATGTATTTAGCCGTTTAGGATCAGACTGGGATGATTATAAAGCAAGTGTAAATACATATCATGAGGTAGACGGAAAAGATGTAATTATTGCAGAAGGTATGTATTCTGGAGTTTATAAAGAAACAGGAAAATCATTTGAAGCAGAATTTGTTCATGTATGGCAGCTTGAAGATGGAAAAATCGTGAAGTTTAAGCAATATGTAGATAGTCATATTGTTAGGGAAGCGATGAAGAGCTAATGCTTTTTAAATGGATTGTAGGTATATGTATTACCATTATGGTAATCATCTCTTCTATAGTTGGCGGAAAGAAATTGCTTGCATATGTGGAAAAAGAAAATACAAATATTCAAACCGAGCGAGCGGCAAACGAAAAAGAGAAAAAAGCTGCAGAAGAAGCCCCGCAAATTAGTGAAGGTGAAATTATTTCTACCATGCATAAAATGGTGCACCAAAAGGTAAAATCCTCTGAAAAATGGGGATTTGTAGAGATGACAAAAAAGGAAATTTCTAATGTAAAAAGAGATATTGAAAATAGTACAGGTTTTCAATATAAAATGAAGTTATTTTCTATTATAAATAGATGGGAAAAAGGAGATTTTTCTCAAACTGTTGAGGAGCATAACTTTTTATGGAGCCTTCAAGGTGGAGATACTGGCAAGGCGACGGAACGTTTATCGCCAGAAGAGGAAAAGCAGTATATAAAAGAAATGAAGAGTAAATAAAAACATCGCCAACCCAGATGACGATGTTTTTTCATTAAGGATGTTTTCGCATTAAAGGTCTAACAGGCTGAACAGCGACAGTTTTGAAATGAGAAAATAAATAACATCCTGTTACAACGACAATTGTTCCTAAAATTTGTATCCACGTTAATTCTTCTCCGAGGAATATGAATGCTAAAATGGCTGTGAAAATTGGATTGAAGTTTAGAAAAATACCTGATGTAGTTGCGCCTAATTTTTGTACGCCAATATTCCAAAATACCATACAAAGAACTGTCGAAATAAGCCCAGTATATAAAAGTGATGTGATGAAAGAAGTATTTATATTTGAAACAGTGAAGCTACCTATGTTAAACGGTAGTAATAAAATAACGCCGAAAATACCAGAGTACAACGTTGCCATAAGTGGTGTAGTTGTTTTTGTTGCCCATTTACTACAAACAGAATAGATTCCCCAAATACAAACTGCTGCAATCATCCATAAATCACCACTATTAAAATGTAGTGAAAATAAAAGCGAGAAATCACCTTTTAATAGGACGAGGATAACCCCGAAGAATGAAAGAATCATGGATAGGATTTGAAGTGTATTTACTTTTTCTTTTAGAAATAATACTGAAAATAATGCAATTGAAATTGCATTCAAAGTAGAGATAAGACCTACATTCGTAGCGGATGTTTTTTCTAATGCTAAAAATTGAAAGATGTTAAAAAGAGCGACCCCTGAAATTCCCATCAATATTAACGGAAGTATTGCGGTACGTGGTGGAAGGATTTTCTTTTCTTTAAACCATACCATTGGTAATAAACAAACAATCGCAATCATCCATCTTAAATTTGTCAGTGTCATCGGCGATGCATGATCGACGAGTGATTTTCCAACGACGAAATTTCCTCCCCATAATAAGCTCGTTAGTAATAGTAAAAAGACGTAAAAATAAGGCATGATAAAATCCCCTTTTTTGTAATCAATACTTATTGTAAATAATTTTAGCATTTTTCTTTATTGTGTAATATATTCTTTTGTATAATGGTGAAAACTCGATAAAATCTTTAGTGATGAGTGATATTTACGGAATGATATTCAGTTTCGTGTAAGGTATAAGGTGTTTTTTCGAATAATCATCGGTAAGAAAAAAGGGGGAATTGTAATGGAGTCGTCTGTTATTAAAGTGTTGGATGATTTGGATGTACAAATTTTAGATATATTGCAGAAGGAGTCACAAGTAAGTAATGCAGAGCTGGCACGTCGCGTTAATTTATCACCGGCTGCGATGCATGCAAGAATAAAAAGATTGGATGGGGAAGGTTTCATCGATAAGCAAGTCGCGATTTTAAATCAAGAAAAGCTTGGGTTTGATTTATTATGTTTTATTTTTATGAGTACGAATATTCATCAATTTGACAAGTTGGAAGTGTTGGAGAAAGAATTAGAATCGATGCCGGAAGTGTTAGAATGTCACTGTTTAACAGGAGAGTACGATTATTTATTAAAGGTTGCAAATCGTGATCGTAAAGAACTAGAGCAGTTTATTAGAAAGCTGAATAAGCTTGGTATTACAAGGATACAGACAAGTTTAGCACTTCGTGAAATTAAATATTCGACAGTATTGCCGATACGAAATGAGGAACCGAGCATCGATTAGATTGCTTGGTTTTTTGTTTGTATAAATTGATTGACGAGGAGAAAAGAGAGATGTATTATTATATAAAATTATGAATTAAAATTCATTTGAAGTTATAAATATTAATATCGAGGGCAAGGGGATGTAATATGAAAATCTGTAATGCGGTGACGAGTGATGTGAAAGAAATTTATAGTCTTATTGAGGTTTATGCAAAAGAGGGAGTTGTTTTACCGCGATCTCTTTTGTCTCTTTATCAATATTTGCAATGTTTATATGTTATGAAAGAGGACGAGAAAATTGTTGGAGTTGCTGGATTGCATGTATTGGGGGAAGATCTTGCAGAAATACGATCGTTAGTAGTTTCGCATACATATGCAGGAAAAGGGATAGGGCGTATGTTAGTGAACCATGTAATAAATGAAGCAGCGAAAATAAAAGTGAATAGAGTCATTTCTTTAACATATGAAACGGAATTTTTTCAAAAGTGCGGGTTTGATTTTGTGAATAGAGAGGCGTTACCAGAGAAAGTATGGATTGATTGTAGACATTGTCCAAAGGTTGATTATTGTGATGAAGTGGCGATGGTTCGGTATGTTGGGTGAAAGTTTCAGAGAGAGAAAAGTCCCACTATTATTTATGTAATAGTGGGCATCTATATTTTAGGGGAATTAAGAACTTGAATTCGTTTTTCGTACTGCAAAATTAAAAATGGGATTTTTAAGCTCATAGTTATAAGTAGAACCATCGACAAGCCCTACAACTTTATCATTATCATAAAGATCGAGCATAAATTGTGCCATTTGTTTTGCAGTGTGGAATTTTGGTACAACATTATCGTATTGGAATTCATCAATATCAAATGAACGTTTCGCAAATTCTGTTTCAGTTGCAGCAGGAGCTAAAACTTTTGCTTGCAGTTTTGCGCCTTGTTCTTTCAGTTCGTGAGACAGCCCTTCTGTAAAGGCACTTACATAAAATTTCGTAGCGCAATACGTAACAGCATCAGCAACAATCGTGTATCCGCCGCCAGATGAAACGTTAATAAGCTGTGTTCCATCAACCATTGAATAATCTCGAACGAAAAGAGAAGAGAGTATTGTTAGTGCTTCTATATTGACATGCAACATCGTCTCTATTTTATTTAAATTTTGTTCAGCAATTGAGGCGAAATTACCAAAACCTGCGTTGTTAATCCACGTTTCAATTTGAAAAGCTTGTAGGCTTTCATAAAGTTTATAAACATCTTCAGTCACAGATAAATCAGTTTTTCGAATGACAACATCCAACTCAGGATGCATTTCGTTAATTTTCAATTTTAATCCGTTTAATTCTTCTTGTCTTCGAGCTACAAGTACTAAATTTTTTCCGCGAGATGCAAATGCTAAAGCTGCTTCATAACCAATTCCGGAACTTGCGCCAGTAATAACCGTGTATTTCATATAAAATCCCCCTAAATTCAAATTCATTTATGGTTAGATTGTATTTGTTAGAGTATACTCTAAGTCAAATGTTTTTTATAAATTTGATTCGGTCATAAGATATATGAGGGTAAGCATATGGAGGGAGTTTGAGTATGTACACAATTAGCGAGGTAGCAAAATTATTAGGAGTGAGCACACATACACTACGCTATTATGAAAAGGAAAGTATATTAATTGCAAATCGTGATACAAATGGAAATCGACTTTACGAAGAGTCACATATAAAGTGGTTGCAGTTTGTAATGAAATTAAAACAAACGCAAATGCCAATAGCGAAAATAAGAGAATACGCTAGACTATATACAGAAGGGGAGCATACAACAGAAGCTCGTTTACAGCTTCTAGAAGATCATAGGAAATCTATTCAGATTCAAAGAGAAAACTTAGAAGTTACAGAGAAGATGCTCGAGAATAAAATTAGTGCATACAAAGGCTCATTGGAAAATAAATAGATGTTATTATGTGATGAAAAATGGATTTGATCTATGAGTATTTCATCATAGTGTGCGGATAAATAAAAAAGAGCAGCTAGCAAAAGCTAACTGCTCCATTCAAGGGATCTCTCCAAGGGGGAGTGGAGAAAATATTATGTTACTAGCATTATTGACAGATTATTAGGAAATATACAAATCTGATGATAGAAATTTTAAATAAACTTTCGGCATTGACAATTTTTAAAATGTTCATGTACAATACATATGAATGACATTCAGTCATTTTTATGTGACAGGATGCATTTAGCTTAGAAATGGAACAAATACAATGGTAAATGAGGATGATAGTTGTTTTTATATAGTATTGATGAAAGAGTATATTTTTTTAAAACAAAAATGACTGATAGTCAGTCATAAGAGGTGAGAGGTATGAAAAATAGAGCTTGGTTATATGTCATATTAACATGTATCTTTGAAATTTTTTGGGTGTTTGGTTTTAATACGGCTAATACTTGGTGGCATTGGATTATTATTTTAGGAGTTATCGCTGTTGATTTTCACTTCCTTTCTAAAGCGTGTGAACATCTTGCAACAGGAACTGTATATGCTATTTTCGCTGGAGCTGGTACGGTAGGTACTTTCTTAATGGATGTATTTCTTTTCGGTGGAAGTTTCAGCGCAGGCAAACTATTCTTCATTCTTATGGTAGTAGCCGGCGTTATCGGTTTAAAGTTAGCTGACAATAAAGAAGAAACTGTGGAAGGAGTTGCTTAAAAATGGGTTGGTTTTTCGTATTTTGTGCTGCAATTAGTGAAATAGTCGGTGTGATAGGACTTAAAATGTATAGTAAAGATAAGACATTAGCCAATGGTGCGATTTATATAGGTGGGTTTGCTACATCCTTCGCATTTTTGTATACTTCCTTCTTATTTTTACAAGTAAGTGTCGCATATGCGGTTTGGATTGGTATCGGAACAGCAGGTGCAGTTTTGTTAAACATGTTCTTGTTTGGTGAGTCGAAAAGTAAAGCGCGTATCATTAGTGTGTTTCTTATTGTATGTGGAGTGACAGGATTAAAGGCACTTTCTTAAAGATATACTGTATCTCCTAACAAGTCGTTAGGAGATTTTTATTATAAAAAGTGCACGATAATTGACAGTACAGCTAGTTATTTTATAAAATGAGTGACAGTCATTCAATACGCGTGTGAAAGGGTTTAGATGATGAATAAAAAAGAGAAAATTGTCTATGCAGCTATTGAAGTGTTTCAGGAAAAGGGCGTCGAAAAAACGAAGATTTCTGATATCGTGAAATTAGCTGGCATTGCGCAAGGAACTTTCTATTTATATTTTCCTTCTAAGCTATCTGTTATGCCTGCAATAGCAGAAGTGATGGTTGAAAAGATGATACTTGCAGTGAAAGAAAAAGTACAAAAAGATGTACCTTTTTCAAATAAAGTGGCACAAGTAATCGATGCGGTGTTTCACTTTATAGAGGAATATCGTGAAATACAAGCTTTAATGTATGCAGGTCTTGCATCTACGGAACATATAAAAGAATGGGAAGCTGTGTATGAGCCTCTTTATATGTGGCTAAGTGAATTTTTAAGTGGGGCGAAAGAAGCCGGTGAAATTCGTGATTCAGTTCACGCAGAGCGAACAGCGAAGTTATTTATTGCTCTTGTTGAATCAGCAGCGGAACAAGTTTATTTATATGATCATAAAGATGATGAGCAGGTCGAGCTACAAAAGGCAGAAGTACTAGATTTTTTAACACATGCACTACATATAAAGAAATAGTGAGATGAACCTGTCTGAAAAGGTAGGTTTATTTTTGAGGGGAAATGAATGATAGTCATTCACCTAATATTTATGTATGTGTGGAAGGATAGAGTGAAATTCTAATGAGTGGAGGCATCTCTACTCATGATTAGCCCACAAATAGCAGGATAAAGAAAAAGCTTCTTGGGCATTATTTTTTGAGAGGAGCTTACGGGAAGAGGTGTTAAAAAGTGAAGAAACCGATAAAAGAACAAAAGATGGTATTGGTCATTCTTTTGAGTAATATATTTATCGCTTTTTTAGGGATTGGATTAATCATTCCGGTTATGCCGTCCTTTATGAATGATATGGGTTTAACAGGGAAGACGATGGGATATCTCGTTGCAGTGTTTGCAATGGCCCAGCTCATTACTTCACCTATTACAGGCCGATGGGTTGACCTTTACGGTAGGAAGAAAATGATCATCATTGGATTATTTATTTTTGGTGTTTCAGAACTTCTTTTTGGATTAGGAAAAGATGTATGGATGCTTTATGTAGCAAGGGTATTAGGCGGAATTAGTGCTGCGTTTATTATGCCTGGTGTTACGGCATATGTTGCGGATATTACATCTATTCAGGAACGTCCAAAGGCGATGGGATACTTATCTGCGGCTATTAGTACTGGATTCATTATAGGGCCTGGAATCGGCGGATTTATTGCAGAATACGGTATACGTGTGCCGTTTTTCGTTGCAGCAGTAATTGCTTTTATAGCATGTGTGATTTCGATCTTTATTTTAAAAGAACCGTTAACGAAAGAAGAACTTGCAGAGATTTCTTCTAATACGAAAGAATCAAGTTTTATTGGTGATTTAAAGAAATCATTACATCCAATGTATGCAATTGCATTTATTATTGTATTTGTACTCGCATTCGGATTATCAGCGTATGAAACAGTGTTTAGCTTGTTCTCTGATCATAAATTTGGTTTCTCGCCGAAAGATATTGCAGCGATTATTACAATTAGTTCAATCTTTGGGGTAGTTGTACAGGTATTTATGTTTGGCAAATTGGTAGACATGTTCGGTGAGAAAGTATTAATCCAAATATGTTTAATTGTAGGGGCAGTATTAGCATTCGTCTCGACTGTAGTCTTTAATTATTGGATTGTACTTCTCGTTACTTGCTTCATTTTCTTAGCATTTGATTTACTTCGTCCAGCTTTAACGACGTTTTTATCAAAAGCAGCTGGAAAAGAGCAAGGATTCGTTGCTGGTATGAACTCGACTTATACGAGTTTAGGAAATATCGCAGGACCGGCGATGGGTGGAATATTATTTGATATGAATATTCATTATCCATATGCATTTTCAGGCGTTGTTTTAATAGTTGGTCTCGGCATTACATTTATGTGGAGAGAGAAACAGTTGGCTGAAAGTTTTGCGAAGTAATAAAACCCCTTACGACGGTAAGGGGTTTTTGTTTTATCCTGATTAAAGTTTCATTTTATAAACTTAACCCAAACCGTTTTAATTCAATAAAAATCCCCTCTAATTGCTTTCCTTTATCCGTTAATGTGTACTCTACACGAGGCGGAACTTCTGGATATACTTTTCTCGTTATAATGCCTTGGGATTCTAATTCTTTTAGTCGAAGCGATAATGTTTTTGGACTAATCCCATCCATTGATTTTTGTAAATCACTAAAGCGTAATGTTCCTTCGATAAGAAGATCACGAATGATTAAAAATGTCCATTTTGTACTAATTACATCAAGCGTTTTAGCGATAGGACAAGGTATGCCAGGTAAACCTTTCGTTAATTCAACTGGATCTATATTGTTCATGGAACTAGCCTCCATAAAATTTTTTTGGATGAATTTGCTTTATAGTATCACAAAACTATACTTTTGGTAACTATATGAAAAAAATATCAATACTTCCATAAAGGAAGTTAGTGTATATACAATAGTAATACGAAGCAAAAAGGATTTATATAAGGAGGTGGTGATTTCCATGGGGATAAAAAAGTTATTTGGATTTCTTAGTTTGTTTGTTATTTGTATTGTGCTTGTAGCATGTGGTGTGGAACAAAAAACTGAAGTTCAATTATTAAAAGAAATGCCAAAGCCAAAAGCAATGACAATTGATCCCTCACTAAGTAAAAAAGAAGCGACAGAAATGGTTCATGCGGCGCAGCGTTTTTATGCATTTTGGGATACAGGTAAGGAGGAACTTATTCCGCAGACTGTTACTAAAGATTTCTTCGATAATACATTGCCGAAAGGGCGACCACAAGGCATTGAAGGATTAAAGTTTGCAGCGCAAAATTTTCGTAAAGTTGTGCCTGATATACATTGCGAGATTGAAGACTTATTAGTTGTTGGTGATAAAGTAACAGCCCGTCTTTCTTTTACAGGAACACATAATGGTAAGAAAATTAATTTTTTTGCAATTGATATTTTACATGTGAAAGACGGAAAGATAACGGAAGATTGGCATTTAGAAGATAATCTTACACTACAGCAGCAACTCGGCTTAATAGCTGAAGAGTAGATCATATAGGGGAGAGGAAAGCGATGAAAAATATATTTATTATAAATGGACATGAAAAATACGGTACAAAGGAAGGACGATTAAATAAAACGTTAGTAGATTATATGGTTACTGTATTAGGCGAGAATCATCATGTGAAAACAACAACGATTCAAGATGGTTACAATATTAAAGAAGAACAAGATAAGTTTTTATGGGCTGATGTTGTGATTTATCAAACGCCGATTTACTGGTTTAGTGTACCGGGCTTATTTAAAACGTATATGGATGAAGTATATGAATACGGTTTGTTCTTTAAAGGTGCTGATGAATATGGAACAGGTGGTTTATTAAAAGAGAAAGAGTATATGTTCTCTACAACTTGGAATGCACCTGAAAAAGCATTTGGAGATAAGACGAAGTTCTTTGAAGGAGAAAGTTTAGAATCAGCGCTTAGTCATTTACACCGCGTGCAGAAGTTTCTCGGTATGAGTCCGTTAAAGAGTTTTGCTTGTTATGATGTGGTGAAGAATCCGGATATAGAGAAGTATTTAGGGAACTTGAAGAATCATTTAGAAGAAGTCATTCAATAATTAGAGTCATCCCCGTATTTAATGCGGGGATGACTCTATCCATAACTTCGCAAAATTTGCCCAGCCGAATGAATCAGTTGTTACGTTTTTTTAGGAAGGGTGATATGTTATTCTTTTTAAAACGGATCAACTTCAGCTAAATCAGGATTGCTATTTGGGTTTGTTAATAAGACTTTCAGCTCACCTACTTCAGAGAGCGCAACGAGGATATAACCACTAATAAGGACGACGAGTCCGATGACCCTTAATGTTTGCAGTGTGATATCACGGCTATTGTTTTCGGAGTTGTCTTGGGGCGTTGAAGGTGGATTGTTATTCATAAATAGGGCTCCCATCTTTTGTATTTATATATGTGCGAAATCATTATTTAACTTATGGATAGGAATTATATAGTCATTTTCACTATATGAGAACTGCCTATGAAAAGTGATAAGGAATTTTTGGGCGAGAAAAGAGGGGAATCCAAAAGATTATTAAAACTGAACTTTTGGATTCCCCTCTTTTTATTTATCTTGCTATTTGTGGTGGTCGGATTTCCTGTAAACGACCAGTTGGTGAGGGCTAATGAATCAGTGGGGGGATGAATAAAACCCCACTGATTCATTATTTTCATGTAAATAAAAGGAGGTTAGTTAACCAAAGTAGTTATCCTAATATACGCAATGATTCTTTAATAAACGCCGGTATATCTTCTGGTTGTCTACTTGTGACTAGCTGGTTTTGGCATACGACAACCTCTGTGTCATGAAAGTTTCCGCCGGCGTTTTTTAAATCGACTTCAATAGATTTATATCCAGTGACATCACGTCCTTCAAGTGTTTGTGCAGTGATGAGTAGCTGAGGTCCGTGACAAATAGCGAAAACAGGTTTTTTTGCATCCATAAATGCTTTACTAAAGCGAACGAAACGCTCATCTGCACGAAGTATATCTGGAGAAAATCCACCGGGTATGAAGAGTGCATCAAAGTTTTCTGGAGAAACACCATCAATATTTTTATCAATTACGACTTCGCTTTTTTCTTGTTTACCGTGTACCGTTTTACCTTTTTCCATTTCAATAGTTGTTAATTCATATCCCTTCTGTTTAAAAGCTTCTACTGGCTCTGTGTATTCTGTGTCCTCGAAATAATCCGTTATTAAAATAGCAATTTTTTTACTCATTCTAATCCGCTCCTTACATTATATTATCGGTTCCAGAATCGTCCTTGGGCAATGCCTTCTATAAATGACTCAATTGAAGTGTTTGTTAAGTTGTAAACTCCTGCTCCATCCAGTTTAATCTTACTATGGTCCAAAGCATGAGGATTACTAAGAACATGAGCTATCGGTTTAAAATGTTTAAAAGTAGTTTCTGCAAATTCTAAAACAGGGGGGTGAATGACAGACTCACTACTAAACACTAATACTGCATCAAAAAGGGAGGAGTCTGTTGTTGTATAAGTATCAGTTACTTTAATGGAATCATTGAACTGATAAATTTTATTATCTATGATGCTATAGTTAATTCGGTGTTGTACAAAAGCTTGAATCCATTCGGACAGAAGTGAGACGCTTGGGTCACCATTTAATAGAATTGCAACATTTTTGGAATCAGATTTAAAAATAGTATTGGACATACTTAGTGCAGGTGATTTTGCATCTGAATTTACTTCGTGATTTTCCTTAGGTAAAGGAGCTCCAATAATGTTAGCGACTTCTTGTGCTAATTGACGATCGACGTGGTTTAAGAGAGCAATTACATTTGCCTTCACCATGTCTGATTTACACTTCCCAACTTCAAAGCAAAAAGCTTCTTTTATGTGCTGCTTTTCAATAGGGCTCATACTATTGTAGAAAAGTTTAGCCTGAGAATAAAAGTTAAGAAAGCTTTTACTGCGACCTCTAATTTTATGCCCATCAATCTTTTCTTGATAATGTTCATATCCTCCTTGTTCGGCTTGGACGGTTGCAGGTTGATTGTTATTTAATCCATTAGGATGATAGCTTGTTTGACCGCGATGAATCTGCATTTGATGCATACCATCACGTTGATTATTATGAAAAGGACATACGGGCTGATTGATAGGAATTTGATGGAAATTAGGGCCCCCTAAACGAGATAATTGTGTATCTGTATAGGAGAATAATCTTCCTTGCAGAAGAGGGTCATTTGAAAAATCAATACCTGGTACGACATGACCAGGGTGAAAAGCTACCTGCTCTGTTTCAGCAAAGAAGTTATCAACATTTTTGTTCAATGCCATTTTACCAACTAATTTTACGGGAACTTTTTCTTCTGGCCATAATTTCGTTGGATCTAAAATATCAAAATCAAATTTATGTTCATCTTCTTCTGGAATTAACTGTAATCCAAGTTCCCATTCAGGATAATCTCCTTTTTCAATTGCTTCGTATAAATCTTGACGATGAAAATCAGGATTTTTCCCAGCAATCTTTTGAGCTTCATCCCATACTAATGAATGAACCCCGAGGGTAGGTTTCCAGTGAAACTTTACGAAATGGGCTTTTCCTTCTGCGTTAATGAGTCGAAATGTGTGAACTCCAAAACCTTCCATCATTCGTAAACTACGCGGAATAGCTCGGTCGCTCATTTGCCACATGACCATATGAGTGGACTCAGGATTATGCGCAACAAAGTCCCAAAAGGTATCATGAGCGCTAGCTCCTTGAGGAATATCATTATGTGGTTCTGGTTTAACTGCATGGACAAAATCAGGAAATTTAATAGCATCTTGGATAAAGAATACTGGCATATTATTACCCACTAAATCATAGTTTCCTTCATCTGTATAAAATTTTGTGGCGAATCCGCGTACATCTCTTACTGTGTCGTTGGATCCTTTAGAACCTTGAACGGTTGAGAATCGTACAAATACAGGTGTTTTCTTTGAAGGATTAGTAAGAAAATCTGCTTTCGTATATGTTTCTAAAGATTCATAAAGCTGAAAATAACCATGAGCGCCAACCCCGCGTGCATGAACAATCCTTTCGGGAATTCGTTCGTGATCAAAATGAGTCATTTTCTCGCGAAAGTGGAAATCCTCCATTAAGGTTGGGCCTCTTAAGCCCATCTTTAAAGAAAATTCATCTTCAGCTATTTTTAACCCTTGATTTGTTGTTAAAGCATGTTTGCATTGATTGTCAGTAACGTGATGCTTCAATTGTTCCGTTTTTTTATTCACAATATAGGCCCCTCCTTTACTCTGTTAATTTAATAGATACCCTTTTTATTAGTATGTAAACATGTATTATCGTTTTTGTATGTAAAAATCATAAAATATCGGTTGTTTCAGTGATTCTTGTTTGAGGAAGCAAAATAAAAAAGCCAAGGATAATTTATTTTCTCCTTGGCTTTTAAGATATTTCTTTTCGTTAAAACGAAGAAACGCGTTGCTTCGTTTTTGGTACAATAATAAATTTGATCCAGAGTAACCCGATAATCATAATGATAAGGCTATGTAAAATTTGTCCTGTAGCAATGAGTATAACACTCGAAAATACAATGAGTTGAATACTTAGCAATATAAAGATTAAGCTAAGAAATTGTTTCATTCTTTCTTCAGTATGGATTGGATATAATGCTGCAATAATATTTCCCGAAAAATATTTCCACAGTGAACGAAGCTGCATAGAGATCATATATAGAACGATATAAGCGATAGCACCTTTTACGTATATGTTTGGTATAAAATATAAGGCGAAAGCACCGATCAATCCTAAGCGAATATATATACCGAAATAATCATTTCCACGTAAAAATGCTAGTGTATGTAAGTAGAAGAAAGTTGCTCGTTTTTTATGTAATAAAGGTTCAATCCAAGTTGTAAGCCATTTTCTTTTATTTACTTGCTTATTTAGTTGCGGAACATCGGTGAAGATGCTAGCAAATTGATAAAAACGAACGTTCATTTTTTCTTCTTGCTCGATTATGTAATCCCACGGTATTCGCTTTGTAGGCTGTTTTTTCGTATATAGAATTAGGAAAGCAAGTAGTAAGAGTAGTCCGCCCAATATGAGAACATTTGCGGAATAAAACAGCATGTAAATGATTAGGGCGTTACAAGTAATACGAATGATCAGCCATATATTTTTTTCGTGACTATCACGCCACATCCAATGTATGTACATGTTCCAAGCTTTCGTAATCATTAACGCGATAAAGATTGTACATAAAAAAGGTACAGTTAATTGCAATGATTGCATAGCAAGTGGTACGAGAATAAGGAACGTAAATAATAATGGAAAAAGCTGAATGATGTAATTGTATAGAAGAGATTTTTTGAAATAGGATGTTAATTTCTCTTCTAATGCAAGCAAATAGACAGCATCAGGTTTTTGAATAAATGTACGGATAGGGGATCTCGTTATAATGAATGTAAGTACAATCGTGATGAGTAGTAAAGATATTCCTTTAGAAGGAGATGTTTTTAGAAACTGAGCATAGTAGTATGCGCCAACGCATGAAATAAAGATAAAGCTATATAGTAAACCGTTAATCATACGTGCAAAGTATGTAATGATATTTTGAATATGTTGTTGGAAGCGACTGCTCCATAGCGATTCGATTGACATGTTTTTCACCTCTTTGTTCTATTATATATGTTTTACAAAAGAAAAAACGAGCAAATTGCGTTATGCAACTTGCCCGTTTTTCTTTTCGTTATTTTTTTTCTGATCACGATTCATTAATGGATAGAAAGCAAATCCAATTACGAATAAACCAATTCCGAGAAGGAACGTTTTTATATCGGATGCGCCGGTTTTAATAACCCATAGTGCGTAGCAAAGTGCGATCACTGCGACTATACCATCTGTAATTCTTGCCCGCATTTCATTTTTATATGTTTCACCAGTTGCGACTAGTTTTAACTGGAAGATTGGTGAAACGAGATATGGAATGAGGTAGGCCAGTGTTGATACGGTAATAACGAATGTATAAGCTTCCGCAATAGTTCCTGATAATGTTGAGAATAGGAATACTTGCGACATAATGTTTGTTAATCGTAATGAGTAAATTGGACTTCCTTTTTTATTTGTTTTCGTGAAGAAGGAAGGGAAGAAACCTTCTTTTGCTGCTTGATAAGGTACTTCTGAGCTTAATAAAATCCAGCCTAAGATAGAACCGAACAGGGAAGTAAGAGCAAGTAATGCCATAAGTTTCCCGCCGCCATGACCCATTGCAGCGTTTAGTGCATCTGCTAATGGACGTTCCGAAGCTTGTAATTTATCAACATGAAGTACACCCATTGTTAAAATTGTAATTCCTAAGTAAATCGCAACTGTAATAAGTAATCCCGCAACTGTTGCACGTTTTACCGTTTTTGGAGAAACAGCACGGTTTGATAAAAGAACGGCTGATTCAATTCCGATAAACGCCCAAAGCGTTGTAAGAGCAGCTAAATTTACTTGTGAAAGAAGACCGTGTGATACACCTGATTTATCAATCATCGGCGTGTACCATTGTCCAAACTTAGAAGCTTCGAATGCAAATAACGTAACGACGATGAATAAAAGGAATCCAGTTACTTTCGTTGTTGTTGCTAAGAAGTTTAGCTTTCCAGCTCCGCTTACACCATTTGTTAATATAATATGAGTTCCCCAAAGTAAGATGGAACAAATCGTAAATGTAATTAGTTTTCCGACTTCTACGTTAAAAGAACCGATTGAAAATAGTAGTCGCGTATCTTTCATAATTGGGAAGAAGAGCGATAAATATCCCGCAAATGATGTAATGATGGCAACGTTACTTGCCCAGTTTGCAACCCAATATCCCCATACCATACTGAAGCCAGCCATTTTTTTCTTTTTTGGTGTTGAGAATAAAGCATATGCATGACTTTGTGGCCCTGTCGTTAAATCAGGACGACGAATTGCTAAATTACCGAAAACAAGAGCTAGCATTAAAACACCAAATCCTGTAGTTAACCAAGCTAAAGTGACACCGAGTGGGCTTGCTGTTTGTGCCAACGTACTTGGCACCATGAAAATACCAGCGCCAACCATGTTACCGACAACGAAAGCTGTTAGTACCCAAAAGCCCCATTTTTTTTGTTGCATAGAAAATACCTCCAAAGTTAGTATAACCAAGTCAAGCGAGGAGATATGTATGTCTTCTTAGTAGAGAAGAGAAGTCCCAAACAAAACAAAAAAAGCACGTAATCTGCCGCTACATGCTTTCTATCTTATAAGAAACCCACGACATATCTCTCGATAGCTCTCCACAAACGAAACGTTTGTGACAGTTCTGCACTTATTAAATGCAGACCCAGCAAGCGTGCATGGTGGACACGACTTACTTCGGCAACCATTCCTTTCTCATTCCTTCATCAATGCCACTACATCTCCTGAAATGATACTCTTAATGATTGCAACCTCTACCTCACCGAGATACGAATGAGGATTTAAATATTAAATTAACGTCTTTAAGAGTAACAAATGAATTTTTATACGTCAATGGATATAGTAATAATCAGATTATAGAGAAGAGTTTGTGATTAGGAATGAATAATTATTTGATATAAAAAGAAGCCGATCTAAACTAGATCAGCTTCTACATATAAAATTAAACTAAGTTTAATACAGTTACTTTTTCACGTGTCATAGACTCAAGGCTCTTACGAATACCTTGTGCGCCCATACCTGAACCTTTTACACCAATGAATGGGAAGTGGTCAGGGCCGCGCTCTGTGCGTCCGTTAATTTGTACAGAACCAGTTTCGATTTTGTTAGCAATTGCAAATGCTTTGTTAATGTCTTTAGTGAAGACACTTGCTTGCAGACCGAACTCTGATTTGTTAGCAATTTCAATTGCTTGTTCATCTGAAGAAACACGGATGATTGGAAGGATTGGGCCGAATGGCTCTTCCCAAGCAACTTTCATCTCTTCTGTTACGTGATCGATTAATGTTGGGTAAATTAAGTTACGCTCACGTTTGTTACCGATAACGATTGTAGCACCTTTTTCTACAGCGTCGTCAACTAAACCTTGAACGAAGTCAGCAGACTTGTCGTCAATTAATGGAACGATTGTGCTGTCTTGTTCTGGAGATCCAACTGATAGTTCAGCTACTTGCGCTTTTAATAAGCTAACAAGCTCGTCCGCTACGTTTTCGTGTACAAGTACACGTTTAATAGCTGTACAACGTTGACCAGAGTAAGAGAATGCACCGCTTACGATATGGTTTGCAGCATCTTGTAAGTCAGCATCTTCACGAACGATACCAGGATCTTTACCACCAAGTTCTAATACAAGTGGAATCATTGAAGCTTTTTTCGCTAAATGTTTACCTGTGTTTGTACCACCTGTGAACGATACCATATTGATACCTTCGTGTTCTACTAAGTAGTCACCAATTACAGAACCGCGTCCTGTAGCTACGTTTACAAGACCTTTTGGAAGGCCAGCTTTGTGAAGTGCTTCCACCATTTTAATACCACTAATTGCACCTTGAGTTGCTGGTTTGAAAATAACAGCGTTACCCATAATTAATGCTGGTGCAAGTTTTGCAGCAGATAAGTTTACTGGGTAGTTAAATGGTGCGATTGCTAATACAACACCAAGTGGTGCACGTTGGATAATCGCAAGTTTCGATTTCGTTCCGCCCGGGAAGCTATCGCCCATCATGCTTTCTCCGTGCATATGTAAAGCTTCTTCGATCGTGTAACGAATGAAGTCAGCTGTACGAACAACTTCTTTCTTCGCATCTTTATAGCCTTTACCGACTTCTTTCATAATGATATCGGCAATTTCATCCTGCATATTTACGAGCTCATCAGCCCATTTATATAAGTATTTTGCGCGATCTTGTAGGGAAGCTTCAGCCCATGATTTTTGAGCTTCTTTTGCAGATGCAATTGCTTCATCTACTTCTCCGCGAGTAATTGCTTGTACTTGTCCAATTACTTCGTGTAAATATGGAGATGGAATTTCGATTGTTTCTCCTGAAGAGCTTTCTCTCCATTCTCCGTTTAAATAAAATTTGTACGTATTGCTAGTTGTCATGATTAGTCCTCCTAAAATAGCAACTTGTAAGAGTGAGTATAAGGTGATTGTAGGGGGTTTGATAACATTTTTCAAATGAAATGTTTGTGAAAACGATTTCTTATTCTTTTTTTATTTTGTATGCCCTTTCTTACGGAATATTCTCTTATTTCAAAATGATGTAGCGTATATTTTTATTCAGTTTGTAAAAAAATAATTGACAGAATACTCAATAAAGTTGTAAGATTATAAATGGAAAATAAATGAAAGGGGTGTGCGTAATGATTGTAATCGTAAATGTAATGGGCTTAGCTCTGTTAAATGGCAGAAAACATTCATATCATTACGCAACCCGTGCGGATATATAAGGCATTCTCTGTCTTATAAGAAGCGTACGTTGCGTATATCGTAACGTACGCTTTTTATGCATTTTTGTGCATATCGTCAAGCGGCGGTATGCTTTTTTTTGTTTATTTTTCCTTGTATGGTTACGATGAAAATTTTGGAAGGTGGAAAAATGTGATGAGATTGTATGGGTTACGAAATGTAAATGTGATGGGTCTGGATAGTGGATAAAGAAGTGAGAGTTAAACGAGAACGAGAAGGGAGAGGTTACATTGTTATCAGTATTACTAAAGCTAAAATGGTTTTTTAAAGAGCATTGGAAGAGATATAGTATCGCTATTGGAGCTCTTTTAATTGTAAATATAGTTGAAGTCATTCCCCCGAAAGTGTTAGGGGTTACGATAGATAATATAAAAACAGGAACGTTAACGAATGCGGAGATTATGCAATTTATTCTCATTTTAATAGGGGTTACGGTAATTGGATATGGTCTTACTTTCGTTTGGCAACACCAGCTGTTTGGGGGAGCATTCGTACTGGAGAAAACGATGCGCTCTAAATTTATGGGGCACTTACTTAAAATGACACCGACGTTTTATCATAAAAATCGTACGGGTGATTTAATGGCGAGAGCGACAAATGATTTAAAAGCAATTGCTATGACAGCTGGTTTCGGTATATTAACGCTCGTGGATTCGAGTTTATATATGCTTACGATTGTCTTTATGATGGGATTTACAATTAGTTGGGAGCTTACATTTGCGGCGCTTATACCGCTTCCGATTATGGCGTATGCGATGAACATATATGGAAAGAAATTGCATGAGAGATTTACAGTCGCGCAAGATGCGTTCGGAGATATGAATGATAAAGTACTTGAATCGATTGCTGGTGTGCGTGTTATTCGTGCATACGTACAAGAGAATGCAGACGAGGAAAGATTTCATCATTTAGGAGATGACGTCTACGAAAAAAATATGAAGGTAGCAAGGATTGATGCATTATTCCAACCAACTGTGAAAATGCTTGTCGGTCTTAGTTATTTAATCGGCTTAGTGTACGGTGCATACCTTGTGTTCCAGTCAAAGGTGACGCTTGGTGAACTCGTTTCTTTTAACGTGTATTTAGGGATGATGATTTGGCCGATGTTTGCAATTGGTGAATTAATCAATGTTATGCAAAGAGGAAATGCTTCGCTTGACCGTGTGAATGAAACGTTAGCGTATGAGCCAGATGTAAAGAATCCAAAACATCCAAAGCTTGTGCAAGATCCGGATTATATTCAGTTTGATGATGTGTCTTTCTCATACCCTTCATCAACTGAAGAAAATTTAAAGAAGGTTTCTTTCACATTAAAGCAAGGAGAAACGCTAGGGGTTGTCGGAAAAACAGGAAGCGGGAAAACGACGCTTGTACGTCAGCTTCTTCGTCAATATCCGCTTGGAGATGGAGATATTGCGGTCTCTGATGTGACATTAGATAAAATAACAAATGAAAATGTACTCGGATGGATTGGGTATGTACCTCAGGAACATATTTTGTTCTCAAAAACAGCGAGAGAAAATATTTTATTCGGAAATAGGGAAGCGACGGAAGAAGAACTTGAGAAAGCAATTGAAATTGCTGCGTTTAAAAAAGACTTAGAGTTTTTACCAGAAGGATTAGAAACGCTCGTTGGAGAGAAAGGTGTTTCTTTATCAGGAGGGCAAAAACAAAGGATCTCGATTGCGCGAGCTGTTATTCAAAATCCAGAAATTTTAATTTTGGACGATTCTTTATCAGCTGTAGATGCTCGTACGGAAGCAGCGATCATTGAAAATATAAGAACAGAAAGAAGCGGAAAGACGACGATTATTACGACGCACCGTTTATCTGCAGTGCAACATGCGGATTGGATTCTCGTTATGGATGAGGGGCAAGTAATGGAAGAAGGTACACATGCTCAGCTTATCCAGAGCGGAGGCTGGTATGCTGAGCAGTTTGAAAGACAACAAGGTGAAAGTGAAAGTGCGGATAGTGGGGTGAAAATATGAGCGTTTCAAAACGATTGTTTCAATATGCGATGAAAGTGAAGGGGACGATTTTTGCAGCGATGCTAATGTTATTTATTTTCGTCATTGCAGAGCTTGCTGGTCCTTTCGTCGCTAAAACGATGATTGATGATCATATCGTCGGGATAGAGAAACCTTGGTATGAAACAGAAAAGAGTGAAGAAGCTGTTTCATATAATGGCGCTTTTTATAAGCGAAGTGATCGCTTTGAACAAGGCGAGACAAAAGGTAAAGAAGTACGTGTGATGCAAGTCGGTTTTCAATATTATTTTGTACCGAATAAAGTGAATATTGAAGGGTCACGTACTGTAAAAGGTGATATGATTACCGTTCAAAATGGTAAGGCGGTGCAAGTGTATAAAGCGAAGGCATTAACGAAAGAAGAAGTGTTTGCATTTTATAAACCAGAAATAAACCGTCTATTATTACTTGGTGGTGGCTATTTCGCTTTATTAGTAGTCGTATCATTATTTGCATACGGAAAGCAGTTCTTCTTGCAGAAGGCAGCGAACAAAATTATTCAAATTATGAGGGAAGATGTGTTTTCTCATATTCAAACGTTGCCGATTCGTTATTTCGATCATTTACCGGCGGGGAAAATTGTTTCGCGTGTGACGAATGATACAGAGGCCATTCGTGATTTATATGTAACTGTACTTGCAACATTCGTTTCTAGTATCATTTATATTATTGGGATATTCGCTGCGCTATTTTTATTAGATGTGAAGCTCGCTTCATTATGTTTATTAATTATCCCAATTTTAATTGTTTGGGCGATTCTTTATAGAAAATATGCGTCTGTATATAATCATAAAATGCGTTCACGTTTATCCGATATTAACGGAACAGTGAATGAATCCATTCAAGGGATGCCAATTATTCAAGCGTTCCGTCAAGAGCGTGAAACGAAAAAAGAATTTGAAGAATTAAACGGCGATTATTTTAAGTATCAAAATAAAATTTTAAATTTAAATGCAGCAACTTCGCATAACTTAGTAGCTGTATTAAGAAATATCGCTTTCACAGGAGTGATTTGGTATTTCGGCGGTGCGTCATTAAGTGCTACAGGTATTATTTCACTTGGGGTACTGTATGCGTTCGTCGATTATTTAACACGATTATTCTCGCCAATTACGAATATGGTGAACCAGCTTGCAAACTTAGAGCAAGCGCGCGTTGCATCAGAACGTGTCTTTGAATTGTTAGAGGAAAAAGGAGAAGCGGTAGAAGAAGAACGTATGCCTCGTTTAAAAGGAAATGTAAAATTTGATAATGTATCATTTTCTTATAATGGAAAAGATGAAGTGTTAAAAAATATTTCTTTTGAAGCGAAACAAGGCGAGACAGTGGCACTTGTCGGTCATACTGGATCAGGAAAAAGTTCTATCATGAATGTACTCTTTCAATTTTATGAGTTTGAAAAAGGAAAGCTTACGATTGATGGTCATGATGTAAGAGAAATGCCGAAACAAGCAACTCGTGAGCATATGGGAATCGTACTGCAAGACCCGTTTCTTTTTAGCGGGACGGTCGCTTCCAACGTAAGCTTAGAAAACGAAAAAATTTCAAAAGAGCGCATTGTAAAGGCGCTACGTGATGTTGGTGCTGAAAGATTTGCAAACAATATAAATGAAGAAATTACAGAAAAGGGAAGTACGCTTTCCACTGGAGAACGTCAGCTTATTTCGTTTGCTAGGGCGCTTGCTTTTGATCCAGCTATCTTAATTTTAGATGAAGCAACATCTAGTATTGATACAGAAACAGAGGCGATGATTCAACAAGCGCTGGAAGTTGTGAAAAAAGGAAGAACGACGTTTATTATTGCTCACCGCCTTTCAACAATTAAAAGCGCAGATCAAATTATTGTGCTCGATAGAGGGACGATTTTGGAAAAAGGGTCTCATGATGAACTCATGAAAAAGCGTGGGCGTTATTATGATATGTATAAAACGCAAATGGAAGGCAATCAGAGTGCTTAATAGGTATGGAGGAGAACTTGTGATTTTCACAAGTTCTTTTTTATTGACGAACATGTCGACTCTTTAGCGAATTACGACAGTTAAATAAGAAGTATTGTTTTACCTTTTTCTTTATAAATGCTATATTAAAAAATGTTACTTATTTTTTGTATGTGGCGTTATTTTTCCCTTTTGTTTGATTATGAAGAAAAAGGATAAACTAAATAAGAACATTTTCATTGAAAAATTGTTCAAGATTGCATACAATCAATATAGTTTTTAAATTCCTATCAGAATACTTGGAGGATTACAATCATGAAGAAATTATTTTCAGTGCTTGCAGTAACTACATTAGCGATCGGGATTGTAGCCGGCTGCGGTAAAGAAGAGAAAAAAGATACAGCTAGTCAAGACGCGTTACAAAAGATTAAACAAAGCGGTGAACTTGTAATTGGTACAGAAGGTACATACCCACCATTTACGTTCCACGATTCAAGCAATAAATTAACTGGATTTGATGTTGAATTAGCAGAAGAAGTTGCAAAACGTTTAGGTGTAAAACCTGTATTTAAAGAAACACAATGGGATAGCTTACTGGCTGGCCTAGATGCAAAACGTTTCGATATGGTTGCAAACGAAGTTGGTATTCGTGAAGATCGTCAAAAGAAATACGATTTCTCTAAGCCATACGTTTCATCTTCAGCGGCATTAGTTATTGCAAAAGATAAAGATAAGCCTGCTACATTTGCTGATGTAAAAGGACTAAAAGGAGCACAATCTTTAACGAGTAACTATGCAGATATCGCTAAGAAAAATGGTGCGGAAATTATTGGTGTAGAAGGATTTAGCCAAGCAGCAGAATTATTAGCTTCAGGACGCGTTGACTTCACAATCAATGATAAGTTATCAGTACTAAACTACTTAGAAACGAAAAAAGATGCGAAAATTAAAATTGTAGATACTGAAAAAGAAGCTTCAGAAAGTGGATTCTTATTCCGTAAAGGTAGCACTAAGCTTGTACAAGAAGTAGATAAAGCGTTAGAAGATATGAAAAAAGACGGTACGTATGACAAAATAACGAAAAAATGGTTCGGTGAAAATGTATCTAAGTAGTGCATTGGTTTCAGATCGATTGTCTACTTGGATAGATATTATGCAGTCTTCCTTCATGCCTATGCTGAAGGAAGCTGTTTTTACGACAATTCCATTAACGCTTATTACATTTATTATCGGGATTATACTGGCAACGTTAACAGCGCTCGCACGTATTTCTGGTAGTCGTATTTTACAATGGATTGCTCGTATCTATGTATCTATCATTCGCGGAACGCCACTTCTTGTACAGTTATTTATTATTTTCTATGGTCTTCCAACTCTTAATATTGAAGTTGAGCCATATACAGCAGCAGTTGTTGGATTTTCATTAAATGTCGGTGCATATGCATCTGAAATTATTCGTGCTTCTATCCTTTCCATTCCGAAAGGGCAGTGGGAAGCAGCTTACACAATTGGGATGACATATCCACAAGCATTAAAACGTGTTATTTTACCACAAGCAACGCGCGTATCAATTCCACCGCTTTCGAATACATTTATTAGCTTAGTGAAGGATACTTCATTAGCATCATTAATTTTAGTAACAGAAATGTTCCGAAAAGCGCAGGAGATTGCGGCGATGAACTACGAGTTTTTAATTGTTTATTTTGAAGCAGGTCTTATTTATTGGGTTATTTGTTTCTTATTATCAATCGTACAACAGATGTTAGAGAAGCGTTCAGAACGCTACACATTAAAATAATCCTTTTACAAAAGGAGTTTTTGTTTTTATGATTTCAATTCAGCACTTACAAAAAAGTTTCGGAGATAATACCGTACTAAAGCATATAGATTTAACAGTTGAGAAAGGCGAGGTTGTTGTTATTATTGGACCGTCTGGATCTGGTAAAACGACATTCTTACGTTGTCTTAACGTACTAGAAACACCAAACGCCGGTAGCATTCGCATCGGCAATAAAGAGCTTAATTTTGCTCAAAAAGTATCGAAGAAAGATATTGTAAATCTTCGTACGCAAACAGGTATGGTATTCCAGCACCATAACTTATTCCCTCATTTGACAGCACTTCAAAACGTAATGGAAGGACTCATTACAGTGAAAAAAGTAGGGAAAGAAGAAGCGAAGAAAAAAGCAAACTACTTCCTTGAAAAAGTTGGTTTAGCAGATAAAGTGGATTTATATCCATTTCAATTATCAGGCGGACAACAACAGCGTGTTGGAATTGCGCGCGCGCTTGCGATGGAGCCGGAAGTGTTACTATTTGATGAGCCGACGTCAGCACTTGATCCTGAACTTGTTCAAGAAGTTCTGAAAGTAATGAAAGAACTTGCTAAAGAAGGTATGACGATGGTCATTGTAACGCACGAAATGCGTTTTGCACATCAAATTGCGAACCGTGTTATTTTCATGGATGGCGGTGTCGTTGTTGAACAAGGTACACCAGAAGATGTATTTACAAATCCAAAAGAAGAACGTACGAAGAAGTTTTTACAAATGTTGCAATAAATTAAGGAAGGTCTCAAGGCATATGCCTTGAGACCTTTTTGCCATATATATTTATTTGTGGAATCCGCCAAGGCTTTGCTCAGCCATTGCAACTAGACGTTTTGTAATTTCTCCACCAACTGAACCGTTAGCACGAGCCGTAGAATCTGCTCCTAATTGTACACCAAATTCTTGAGCGATTTCGTACTTCATTTGATCGATTGCAGCTGTTGCACCTGGTACTACTAATTGATTTGAAGAATTTTGGTTTGCCATAGGAATATATCCTCCTTAGAGTTATAAAAGTTTTTTTGGTTGGACTAGCTGGAGTTGAACCAGATTATCGCCCCGGTTGGCGCTAATCCATCGGTAATTAAGTTTGTACTCATAGTATGGATGTTACCTAGAAAGATATACAAAATAATAATTTGTAAATTTTGTCAAAAAAACTTATTGATTTCGTAAATTATGAAATAAGAGTAATCGTTGTATTTTTAAGAAAACAGGCCAAACTAAGGAGGATATTAAATATAATTTTCTCATTGTAGCCTGCTACTTGTAGGCTAATCATTAGCTTCTTATTTATGATTTATTGAAATGAAATCGGTAGCAACTTCATAGTTCTATTTTTAAGTAGGGATGGAGTGACCGCTCCTATGCATGGGTAGGTGCTCTCTTCAATCTAAAAAAGAGAGGCTTTAAACGATAACGTATGGAGGAATCATGATGGGGATTTGCCCGCTTTGCAACGCATTAGAATCACAAACATATTCTTGTCAAAATTGCCAAAGTATACTCCAAGATTATGGGAAGTCTGTAGATTACATAGACGATTATAGTGCCTATATGGATCAAGAATTATTAAATGCAGTAGATGGTTTAACGCATAATAATTCAAATGAATATTGCAATCATATTTTTTATTGCGGAGTATGTAACGTGGAAACAGAGGTTGTAGTAAAACTTGTGTAAATAGAAAACTTCCACCTTATTATCTAGGTGGAAGTTTTTGTTTTTGTATTTGTGAGTGAATCATAGGGGAAGGGATATGTTCGGTATTTGATGAAGCCCCTGATTTTATTTGAGACATTTTTTCTTTTGTATCACGTAAAGAATGTTCAGTTAAGTAGACGGCATATTCGTAAAATAACTGGCGCGTCATTTCACTTTGCTCTTTTAATTTTTCATCTTGGAATACAGTTCGCCCAGGTTTAGAGTTGGCTTCAAAGAGCCACGGATTTTCCTTTGTGTCTAAACCGATATCAAAACCGATTTCTCCAATATTTCCAGTTACTTGTTCATCGAGCGCGTAACTTATTTGTAAGGCAGTATGTTTTAATTTGTTTTCAATTTGAACTTGTTTCGTTGAATCTGGAAAAAGCTCTTGTAGCAATTTTGTATCACCGCCGCTATTTACGTGCGTTGTTAAACTGCCTTTGCCGGCGATTTTGGCGACGATTGCACTAACTATCCAATTACCGAAATGATTTTTATTTGTATGAATGCGGAAATCAACAGGTTGCCCATCGAAGCGAAGTAACGAAATACCTTGCTGTACGATAAACTTTTTTAAATCATGTCCCTTTAATACGTGGTTTAGAAGAGTTTCTAATGATTGATACTTTCTCAGTTTATTTTCTTCATTTTCGCGATAACGACAGTAGTAGCAATTCTCTGTTTGAGAATAAAATATTTGATGAATATTTCTACCAAAGCTCCCGTGTATTGGTTTCATGTACACTGATTTATACGTGCCAAGAAACCGTTCTACTTGTTCAAAATGCTGAAATGCTTCTGTGTTTGGTAATAAGGGTCTAATTGATTCGTCTTTCATAAGAAGTTGATGAACTTCCCATTTATTGAAAAAACCTGGGTTAAACCATGGAATGGAGTAGTCTTGTTCTAACTTTCTTTTTGCTCTGACGATTGGTTTGTAATTTTCTGCTTGTCGATTTGGTAATCGATCGTAAATGACATTTGGTAAAGGAACCTTTTTCTTTATCCATTGTTTCTCTTGAAAGAAATATCCTTCAATCGTTTCTTCTTCCCAGTTTATATGTTGAACGCCAAAGACGAATACGAACGGTCGTAATGAGAATGGTGGTGTTAACAACTCACTGAGGGCAATTGAACGGTTTCCTAAAGGGATAGAAGAATCATCTTTAAAGCCAGTTGTGAAAATGCCGATTAATGGTCCGAAAATAATTGTTTGGTTTTGTGTGAATGCATGAATAGTGGTTGATTGAGGTAGTAAAAGTTTTTCAGCAATATGTTTTCCGATAATAATTTCGCGAGTAAAGGAATAATGAATTTTCACCTCTTCACTTGCAATGTGACGTATACCGAAGGAGAGGGATGTAATAGGTGGCGTAATAGAAAAAACGTAAGGTAAAGTAATACTATTTGGATGTTCATCTGAAATGTTTAATGTATATATATGTTCTTTCAAAATAGGTTTACCTCCTTTCATTATGGTGTAAAGCGACTGAATTTAAGTGGTCCGTGAAATATCTTTTCAGCTAATGAATCACTATGACGAATGTATTGTTCGTAAGGGGGAATCGTGTTGACATACATAAGCCAAATTGCGCCTTTTTGATCCATAATGGTGGAAAGTTCTAGTTCAAATAACGAAGAATAAGACTGATCTAGTGTTTGGAATACTTCATTTACAATGTCGTGTAAAGCATCTTGCAATAGTTGCACACCCGTACTAGATAGTACGTATTTAATTTTTGAAAATGAATGTAATGAATCATCGGCCGTTGCTAAGGGTAAAAGCTGATTAGGAAATGAGCTTTTTTGTATAAATTGACCGATAACATTCCAAGTTTGTTCTTTGTTTTTTTGCAAAATGGTTCGAATGTGGAGTGGATATGTTAATTGATTTGGTGGTTGTAGCATAGTGTGCGCTATGTAACGGGATGAACGTATGTTAGATTTACACCAAGATATAAATTCGTCTGTCCGTTTGATTGTAATAGAAGTATGGTATTTTTCATTTACTGTATCGATATGAAACGTTTTATTTTTGTAAGCAATTCGATATAAGTTATCCTTAGAATGTATATTAGTGGGGCGTATAATAATATCTTTAGTTTTTAACAACAGTTTGAAAATGTTTTGTATCGTTGCTATTTCAAATTTTGGTATATAAGGAGACAGTTTCTTATTAGTGAGAAATAAATCATGTAGTTCACTTAAGTTAATAAGTGTGTTATTTAAAAAGGTAGTGGAAGGACGATTGTGCAAAGAGTGAATAATTGATTTTGCTTTTTCAAAGTCTGTTTCCTCGTGAAAAGAATAACGATCATATATATAAGAAGGAATAGGGAATGTTTGCTCTTTCCATTTTCCTGTATCTGTATCGTAAATAAGACCAGAAACAAGGTCTGTTTTAGGATCAATACAAAATGGCGTAAACTGGGCAACGACATTATGATAAAGCCGAGCGCGTTTAGCGATTTCGGTGTAATATGTTTGCTCATAATGAAGTTTAGAAGCTAAAAGACCGAGAACCAACGAAATCACTCCTTTACTACTATTTGCATAATAGGCGAAGCTATATATTGCAAATACGTTTTTATACCATTATACTTTTGTCCGTATGATGATATGCTATAGTTTTGGAGAAGTGAAAGGTTGATTGTAATGAATATATGGTTAAATATGTTAACGACGACAGGACTCGGAGCAATTATTGGGGGATACACGAATCATTTAGCGATAAAAATGTTATTTCGTCCTCATCGCCCTATTTATATCGGAAAGTTTCAAGTTCCATTTACACCAGGATTAATTCCGAAACGTCGTGATGAACTTGCTGTTCAATTAGGGAAAATGGTCGTAGAACATTTGTTAACACCGGAAGGAATCGGAAAAAAGCTAACAAATGAAGAGTTTCAAAAAGGTTTAATCCACTGGGCGCAAGTGGAAGTGGATAAAGTAATTAAGAATGAACAATCACTGCGACATATGTTAGAAAAATGGAATGTAGCGCATGTAGAAGAAGAAGTGACTCAAAAAATTGAACATGTGATTACAGAAAAAATACAGGCATTTTTAGCTGAGTATTATACATATACATGGGAACAGGCTTTACCTCATTCTGTAAATGAAAAAGTAGAGAATGCGATTCCGAATGTCTCGGCGTTTATTTTAGAGCGAGGAATTAGCTTTTTTGAAAGTGAAGAAGGGAAAGGCCGTCTTTCAAAAATGATTGATGATTTCTTTGCTTCTCGCGGAACGCTACTTAACTTAGTCGGAATGTTTTTAGGAAATGTAAGTGTAGTGGATCGTGTGCAGCCAGAAGTTATTAAGTTTTTAGGGCAAGATGGTACAAAGCAGCTTTTAACTGACGTACTGCAAAAAGAGTGGGAAAAGTTAAAAGGAAGAGATGTAAAAGAATTAGAATCGTTTGTAGAGAAAGAAATGATTGTAAGCTCCGTGTTGTCAGCAGTTAAAGTAGAGGAAACAGTGAGTAAGTTTTTAAATCAATCTGTTCAGCAAGTATGTGAGCCAGTTCGAGAAACAATTATTGAAAAAGTGGTTCCAAGCACAGTAACGAAAGGCTTGAAGTGGGGAACAGAAAACGTAGAGAGTATACTAAACAATCTACATCTTGCGGAAATTGTCCAGCAAGAAGTGTCTACATTCTCAACAGAAAGATTAGAAGACTTAGTTCTGTCTATTACGAAAAATGAATTGAAAATGATTACGTATTTAGGAGCATTATTAGGTGGAATAATCGGACTCGTACAAGGATTGTTACTATTGTTTCTTAGATAATAAGGTGAGTACATAGAAATAAAAGTGAAATTTCTTCACATCTCTTGCATAGTTTGATATGGTAAGAAGAGGTGCGTATGTAAATGCACTGAAAAGGCAGTGCGTATGAAAAGCGCTAGCCTTCTAAGGAGGAAAAATAAAATGACAAAGAACATTCATGATGTTGCATATGAATTACAAAAAGCAATCGCTGAAAACGAAGACTTCAAAACTTTAAAAGAGAGCTACGCAGCAGTTCAAGCCGATGCGGCTTCAAAGAACTTATTTGATGAGTTCCGTACAATGCAACTTAGCCTACAACAAAAAATGATGCAAGGCCAAGAAATCACTGAAGAAGACAACCAACAAGCACAAGAAGTTGTAGCTCGCATTCAACAAGATGCTAAAATTACAAAATTAATGGAAACTGAGCAACGCCTAAACGTTGTAATCGGTGACGTTAACAAAATTATCATGAAGCCACTTGAAGAATTATATAGCGCGCAACAACAAGCGTAATAGTGGAAGACGCTCCTAGTTTAGGAGCGTCTTTTTTGTTTAGGGAATTTAATAGTTATACCACAAAAACTCCCTTTCAAAATAGCCATTTCTTATTGGTTATTTTGAAAGGGGTATGTAATACATCTAATTTTTTTTATTGCTGTTAATTGAAGTTTTAATGTTCTTTTCCTTCAAAAACTTTTCAATTTCTTTTTGCTTCCTACCATTAGCTTTCTCAAAGCGCTTTGTAAAAGAGAAATCAGTTTTGAATAAGTTACGATCTTGAGCGAGTTTGTCTAATTCTTGATCTAGTTCTACTGAAAGTGCTGTAGATGATGAAATAAATTCATATATTTCTTTTGAAGGCTTTTTGTAATCATCAGGGATTGTATTGTTACTAATAAAATTATGGAAGTTTGTATCATTTTGTTTCGCTAATTCTATTAGTTTTTGTAATTTTTCTCGGTCAGATTCAGTGATATTTTCATCGGATGTAGTGGATGAAAGTGGAACGATATTTTCGTCTAACTCTCCGCTATAATTTAAATAACTTTTTATATTTTGTTTCATTTCGTCTTCACTAATATTTTCATTTTTCTTTGAGGAACTAAATATATTTTCTGGAACTTTAATAGCAACATCTTTAATAGATTGGACATCGTTTTCTTCCTTAGGTTGTACACTGTTTGAACAAGCTGATAGAAATAACATTGTAAGTAACATGAGTGGATATAAAATATACTTTTTCATATTAATCTCCTTTTATATTCATTAGTATCTTTGTAAAATAGCTAAATTCCATTTTAAATACTTAACTAAAAGTGAGTATATATGTTTTATTAATTGATAAGATATGACGGATATTAGTAAGCCGATGCAAAAAGCTATAAATACATTATAAACATCGGAATAACTGATTTGATGAAACCCTTTAAAGAATCCTAATCCTATTAATAAGATAGGTGAAATAATTAATAATGGTGTAGCAATTATAAGTGCTAGAAGAAGCGGTAATAGAAAGAGTAATACGAAAAAGGCGATAATGATAAATATAAAGTTTAAAACACTTAAGCTCATAACAGAAAACAGTGCTGTCATAATATTTTTTAGGCTGCGTTTCTTGTCAGCTTTACTTATTACATATGAAATATTAAGTTCTTTAGCGATAGTTTTAGGATTTCCTAGCTTTTTAGAAATTTCCTCTTCAGATATTCCATCTTGTTTACCACTAATAAAATGAGTTTCGTACTCCGAGATAATATCCTCCTTTTCTGAATTAGGCATATTCCGTAGGGAAGAACTAAGTTGTTCTAAAAATTCACTTTTGTTCATAACGATCACTTTCCTTTATAAAATGATGAATTATGGCTGAAAATCCTATCTTTTTTCTAAACAGCACACACAATCTATATCTACTTTTTGAAAGGAGATATACTAATTGCGAATAACATTCCAAATAATGGTTATTCCATTATTTACAAATATATCACTTACTATTGTTCTTTGCAAGGTACTATAAGATTGTTAATATTATAAATGGGTGAAAATATTTTTGCGTATTTTTAGAAGAGATATAAAAATGTTATTTTAAGATAAACAAAAGGTTGTAAGCGCATTCTTTAAAACTTGTCAAAATAATTTCAAATTCATATTGTTGGAAAAATAATGCATTTGTAATATAATGATAAAGATACTTCACCAGCTTAATTAACTAGGTGAAATTAAAATCTTTATTACACACATTATGAAATAAAGGGATGATTAGTTTGAGTACAGGTGTAAAAGCAAACGACGTGAAGACAAAAACAAAAGGAGCAGATCTTGTTGTTGATTGTTTAATTAAACAAGGTGTTACACATGTTTTCGGTATTCCAGGAGCAAAGATTGACTCTGTATTTGATGTATTGCAAGAAAGAGGACCAGAGTTAATCGTTTGTCGTCATGAACAAAATGCAGCATTTATGGCAGCTGCTATTGGTAGATTAACAGGGAAACCGGGCGTATGTCTTGTAACTTCAGGACCAGGGACATCAAATTTAGCGACAGGTCTTGTTACTGCGAATGCGGAGAGTGATCCCGTTGTTGCTTTAGCTGGTGCAGTACCGCGTACGGATCGATTAAAACGTACGCATCAATCTATGGATAATGCTGCACTATTCGAACCAATCACAAAATATAGCGTAGAAGTAGAGCATCCTGATAATGTGCCAGAAGCACTTAGTAATGCATTTCGAAGTGCGACTTCCACAAATCCGGGAGCTACTTTAGTAAGTCTTCCGCAAGACGTTATGACTGCGGAAACAACTGTAGAGTCTATCGGTGCGCTTTCTAAGCCACAGCTTGGAATCGCTCCCACAAATGATATTACATATGTAGTAGAAAAAATAAAATCAGCGAAATTACCAGTTATTTTACTCGGTATGAGAGCGAGCACAAATGAAGTGACGAAAGCTGTTCGTAAATTAATTGCGGATACAGAACTTCCTGTCGTTGAAACATATCAAGCAGCTGGTGCGATTTCACGTGAGTTAGAAGATCATTTCTTCGGCCGCGTTGGATTATTCCGTAACCAACCAGGTGATATTTTACTAGAAGAAGCAGACCTTGTTATTTCTATCGGTTATGATCCAATCGAGTATGATCCAAAATTCTGGAATAAACTTGGCGACAGAACGATTATTCATCTTGACGACCATCAAGCAGATATCGACCATGATTACCAACCAGAGCGTGAATTAATTGGTGATATTGCCTTAACGGTAAATAGCATCGCGGAGAAATTACCGAAACTTGTATTAAGTACGAAATCAGAAGCGGTATTAGAACGATTACGCGCGAAATTATCAGAACAAGCAGAAGTTCCGAACCGTGCTTCGGAGGGTGTTACGCATCCACTTCAAGTGATTCGTACACTTCGTTCTTTAATTAGTGACGATACAACTGTTACATGTGACATCGGTTCCCATTCTATTTGGATGGCGAGATGTTTCCGTTCTTATGAACCACGTAGATTATTATTTAGTAACGGCATGCAAACGTTAGGTGTTGCACTTCCTTGGGCAATCGCAGCTACTTTAGTAGAACCAGGTAAAAAAGTAGTTTCCGTATCAGGTGACGGTGGTTTCTTATTCTCAGCGATGGAGTTAGAAACGGCGGTACGTTTAAATTCTCCAATCGTCCATCTTGTTTGGAGAGACGGCACATATGATATGGTTGCATTCCAACAAATGATGAAATACGGTAGAACATCAGCTACAGAGTTTGGTGATGTTGATCTTGTGAAATATGCGGAAAGTTTCGGAGCGTTAGGTCTTCGTGTTAACACGCCTGATGAATTAGAAGGGGTATTAAAAGAAGCATTAGAAGCAGATGGTCCTGTCATTATTGATATTCCAATTGACTATCGTGACAATATTAAATTAAGCGAAAAATTATTACCAAACCAATTAAACTAATGGAGGCAGATTTGAGATGACTGTTGCGCAATTAATTGATATTGATGCAAAAAAAACGAAAACGAGTAATGAAGTATATCAAACATCTACAATGCTTGCGCTATTAGATGGTATATATGATGGTGTGATTAGCTTTGAAGATTTGAAAAAACATGGTGATTTTGGCATCGGCACATTTGATCAATTAGATGGTGAAATGATTGCATTTGATAATGAATTTTATCATTTACGTTCAGACGGTTCAGCAGAAAAAGTAGAACCAGAAGAAACAACACCATTTGCTACTGTAACGTTTTTTGAAAAAGAAATGAGTTATACGGTAGAGCATCCGATGAATCGTGAAGAAGTTGAAGCGTTATTACATGAATTAATGCCAAGTAAAAACTTATTTTACGCTATTCGAATGGACGGTACGTTCCGTGAAGTAAGAACGAGAACTGTTCCAAGACAAGAAAAACCGTATACACCGCTCGTTGAAGTGACGAAATCACAACCAATCTTTTCATTTGAAAATACAGAAGGTACGCTTGCTGGATTTTGGACACCAGATTATGCGCAAGGTATTGGTGTAGCTGGATTCCACTTACATTATATTGATGATGAAAGAAGCGGGGGTGGACATGTTTTCGACTATGTTATAGAAAACTGTACGATCCAAATTTGTCAAAAAGCTCATATGCATTTAGCACTTCCAGAAACAGCAGATTTTATGGCGGCTGAATTATCAAGAGAAAACTTAGAGGATAATATTGCAACTGCGGAAGGTGCAGAGTAAGAGGGAAAGACTGTTCCATTTTGGAACAGTCTTCTTTTATTCGTAATGTTATTATTTGTCGATAAATCGATATTTCTTGTCGAACCGTTGATATATTGTAAGTTATGATAGATATATTTGAAAAATCGTTGATATATTGTAAGTTACGATAGATATATTTGAAAGATCATTGATATCGTTTATTTCTTTGAAACAAACGGATGCCCCTTATAATAAAAACGCCACGGATAATGTACAGCTTCTTCTGCATAGTCGATATTAATACGAGGTCCTGCTGTTATTTTATATTGTGATGATATGTGTTCATCTTCTGGGACGAGTTCAATATGCAATGTGTCACTTTGTAATGATACGCCACGTTCTTCTAAAGTAATTCCGAGGGCACGGCATAGTTTGCCAGGACCGTTCGTTAAATTTTTATACTGTGCTTTTGTAATTTCGGTCTTATTGTAGCGCGCTAGTTTTATTTCTTCTATCCCATTTACCGGCTCAAGGGCTCGAATGAGAACACCTTGCGGGGTGCCAACTGGTGCTGTAATAACGTTAAAACAATGGTACATACCGTAAATTAAATATACGTAAGCATGCCCTGGTGCGCCAAACATAACTTCTGTGCGATCTGTCCGTCTGCCGCCGTAACTATGTGCGGCCTTATCATCTGGGCCTTTATATGCTTCTACTTCTACAATGATTCCGCTTCGCTTTATTCCGTCTACAATATGAACAAGTTTTTGCCCGAGTAATTTTTTTGCGACTTCTAACGTATCGCCTTCATAAAAAGAAGGAGGTGCCTGCATTGTACTATCTCCTTTACTAAGTGTATATGTATATAGTAAACCAAATTTTCAGTAGTAATTCTAACTCGTTCTATTTGCTACATTTATTTCATAAATTATGGATAGAGTACAACAGCGAAGAGGGGGAGTGCGACATGATTTATCGCTTACTAGCTCTTAATATAGATGGGACACTACTATACAACAATGGAAAAATTGCAAAAGGATTAAGAGAAACAATTGAATTTGTGAAAAGAAAAGATGTATACGTTACGTTATTTACGAGCCGTAATTTTCAATCCGCTCATAAAGTAGCAAAGGCTTTAAAATTAGATTCTATATTAGTGACACATGGTGGTGCTTTCGTTTCAGCAACGTTAGATAAGCCGTACGTTCAAAGAAGATTGTCCGAAGAGAAGACTTTTAACATTGTGCAAGTGTTAGAGCACTTTGATTGTAACGTACGTATTTCTCATGAACGGTTTTCGATAGGAAATCGTGAGAGAACTACACCAAACTTAATTGCGCGCACTGTATTATCAAGCGCAGATCCGTTATTTTATCCAGTTCAATTTGTAGATTCGTTAGGTGACGCGCTTCGTGATCATCCGGTGGCGGCGCCAAAAATTGATGTTCTTTTCCAAACTAAAGGTGAAAAAGAACGCGGGCTAAACACATTAAGAAAAGCATTCCAAGATGTAGAGTATGTTGAATGTGATTCAAAACGAATAGAAATCTTGCCGCAAAATGTATCAAAGTTACGCGGATTACAATTGCTTGGAGAGCATTTAAATATTTCGCTAAATGAAATGGTTGCGATTGGAGATAGTATGGAAGATTTAGAGGTTATTGAAAACGTGGGACTTGGGGTAGCGATGGGGAACGCGCCTGTAGAATTAAAGCAAGCAGCAGATTGGATCACACGTTCAAATAGTGAAAACGGTGTAGAGTATATGATTAAAGAGCATTTCCGTAAGCAATTCCCGCTTCCGTTTTTGAAGAATCATAAAAATACACCGAAACGATGACAGAAAAACGTAGCTTTTTGGCTACGTTTTTTTGTTTATCTTATTAAAAACAGTGAAAGCGTTTTAAAATATGAATTGTGTATGAAATCTATACAATTCACTTGAATCCTTTAGAAAACTAATGTAAAGAGGGTGAGGTTTCTGGAAAATTCACATCACATACAATATTCCTCAGGCTAATTTTGTCCCGTATTGACTGGCATAAGACCCCATCTCAAAATTCGGCACATGCGTGAAAGTTAGGTGGGTGGTTAATGGCTCGTAAAAAACAGGTGAAGGAACAAAAAAATCTTTATGTACCAGAAAAAGGACATGATAAGAATTACGTTCCATTCATCGGTTTTATGCTTCTGTTATTAGGAATACGATTAAGATTCATGGCTAAAAATAGCTAACAGATGTATAAAAGGCATCAGAGATATATAGTCTCTGATGCCTTTTAAGTGAATACAGATAAAATGTAAATATCTATATGGAATGATAAATATTTTAAGCTTCAATTACGCTAAGCATTCTGTTTATAAATGCAGCTGCGTGAGCGCGTTGTGATGGTCCTTTTGGTACGAATTGATTAAATTCATTACCTTTTACAATTCCAAATCCATACACTCTTTGTACTTCTTGTTTAGCGTAAATTAAGTTTTGGTCTACAAATGGTAGTTCAACTTGTTTTGCAAAAATACCAGCGTGTTTTAGAGAACGATCAATCATAATAACAGCTTCTTCACGTGTAATTGTGGTATTTGGATCAAATGTATTATCACCACGTCCGCGGATTATGCCTGCGCTTGCTGCACGATTAATACCGTCTCTTAAAGATGGGTGTACTTGTTCTAAGTCTGTGAACTTAGCATTTCCACTTGGTAATTGTAAAGCACGAGTAATTAGTGTAGCGAATTCAGCACGCGTTACAAGACGTTCTGGGAAGTACTTGCCGTTCCCTTCTCCTTGCATAATGCCTCTAGCTGCTAATTGACGAATGTCTTGTTCATACCATCCACCTGTAATGTCATCAGTTACTGGATCTTTTTGGTTTTCCTTATAGTATGTTTCAGTTCCTTTTAAGAAAGCATTCCATTGTCCGCGTTGAATCATAAACGCAGGGCAGTTTTTCCCTGACCAAAATTGATGTTTTTGGACCTTATCTAGAGAAATATTTAAGTCGTTCATTAAATAAGCTGCCAATTTACGGGCATTTTCTACCGCTTTTTCATAGTTTCCATCTTGATTAACGGCAATTTCAATTCCGATAGATTCATAGTTTCCAGTTTTATTTCCAGCATGCCATCCAACTTCATTTACTGGAAGATGTTGATAAATTTCTTTATCATCTACTGTGAAATGCCAAGATGCGGCGCGATCAGCTGTTCCGCGTGCTTGATTATCTAAGAATTTTGCATGATTTAGAGCATTAGCACCTTTCGCTGTATTAGCCGTTTCGTGAATCGTAATATATTTAGGTACCATCGGGTAGCCAGGGCGAATATCGTCATTTCCTTTAGGGACAATCATTTCTTTAAATGTAACGCCATAAATATTGTTTGTTTGTAGAGCATCTGGAGCTCTTAATAAACTATTTTTAGCAGAACGAACGTTTTTTAGTAATGAAGCTTTTGTACCTTCAAATGTAGCAGAAGGTGCATAAATCCATTTTGCTGTTTCATTTATTTGGACTTTAAACCAATTTCCAGCTTGTTCAGTAGGAGTAATGACTTGTGGCTGTAGTTTCCCTTCTTCGTTAAACGATTGGAACGGAAGTGCATGTATGGAAGCTTCTTCTTTTACGATTAATTTTTGGTTAGATAGTTTATGAATCTCTTGAACTTCTAAGCTATTATCATTGTTATCTATCCATCCAGCGCCAGTTGACGTCGTTATGTAGTAAGCATTTCCTTTTTTCTTTGTCGCCGTTACGACTTGTTCTGTAATCTCCATATTCGATTTGTTTTTTAAATCATTCGCGGTATATAATGAATGTTTTTTTGAAGTGTATAGTAGGAATTGACCAGTAACCTCGATATCTTCTTCATGAGTACTATGCTCATTAACATGCTCTTTAATACTTTTAAAAACTTGATCCTCCGTATATACTTCGGCGGATTTTTCAGCACTCTCTGCAAATGAATAAGTAGGTGCAAGAACAGTTTGTAATGCAAGAGAGAGAGTTAATACACTATAAAATTTCTTTTTCATATTTTTTTTAACACATTAGATTATGGAATCTAGTGTTAACATTCCTCCTTTATATATTGTATTTTCGCTATGTAACGATTTTTTGTACTAATAAATTTTAACAAGAGAAAATCAGGATGTCTATATACATGAGCGATATTCATAAAAAGAATTATTTGAAAAAATGTAAGAGAAACAGGTAAAACCTTCTGTATTGACCTGTAAACGCCCTTCAAGTAAACTAAAGAGAGTTTGCAAATGAAAAGGTGATAATGTGTTAATTTCAATTAAAACGTTACAAGATGATCGTTTTTTACGTCCGCTACAAAATATTGGCGGCTTATTTTTTGAAGATAGTACGATTGGATTTGAACAAGAGGAAGCGAATCTGATCGTTGATATACACATTGAGGATAATGTGAAAGCATCCGCTCGATTAACGGATGTTAGCACAGGAAATGTGTATGAAGAAACATTCTCGAAAGATTTATCTGCTTTCACAGATGAAAAAGAGCGTATGAAGCAAGTGAAGCACGTTGTTTCTTATGTATATCTTTCTGTTCTTCAGCAGTTAACTGGACTTGAACAAAGCTGGGGTATTTTAACGGGAGTACGTCCGACGAAACTTCTTCATAAAATGCTTCAAAATGGTATGTCAAAGGAAGAAGCGCATCAAGAACTTCGTGAAAGTTATTTAATTCATGAAGAGAAAATTGAACTTCTTCAGCGCATTGTTGATTGCCAATTAGCAGTTGTTCCGGATTTATACCGTTTGAAAGAAGAAGTAAGTATTTATATCGGTATTCCGTTCTGCCCAACGAAATGTGCATACTGTACATTCCCGGCTTATGCGATTAATGGACGCCAAGGGTCTGTTGATTCGTTCTTAGGTGGTTTACATTATGAAGTTCGTGAAATTGGTAAGTTTTTAAAAGAAAAAGGTGTGAAAGTTACGACGATTTATTATGGCGGCGGTACACCTACAAGTATTACAGCAGAAGAGATGGATATGCTGTATGAAGAAATGTACGAAGCGTTCCCAGACGTGAAAAATGTACGTGAAGTAACAGTTGAGGCAGGTCGTCCAGATACGATCACGCCAGCAAAGCTAGAAGTGTTAAATAAATGGAACATTGACCGTATTAGTATTAATCCGCAGTCATATCATCAAGAGACACTAAAAGCAATTGGACGTCACCATACTGTAGAAGAAACAATTGAGAAATACCATTTAGCTCGTGAAATGGGAATGAACAATATTAATATGGACTTAATTATTGGTCTTCCTGGTGAAGGGTTAGATATCTTCAAGCATACGTTAGATGAAACAGAAAAGTTAATGCCAGAATCATTAACAGTTCATACGTTATCATTTAAACGTGCTTCTGAAATGACGCAAAACAAACGTAAATATAAAGTAGCAGGTCGCGAAGAGATTACAGCGATGATGCACGAAGCAGAAGAGTGGACGCAAAAGCATAATTACGTACCATATTACCTATATCGTCAAAAGAATATTTTAGGTAACTTAGAGAACGTTGGTTATGCAATGCCGACGCAAGAGAGTATTTACAACATTGTCATTATGGAAGAAGTACAATCAATTATCGGACTTGGTTGCGGTGCATCAAGTAAATTTGTTCATCCGAAGACGGGGGCAATTACGCACTTCGCAAATCCGAAAGATCCAAAATCATATAACGATGGCTTTGTAAAATATACAGAAGATAAACTGAAAATTTTAGAAGAGCTATTTGTATAAGAGGGAGAGTGTTCCAAATCGGAACACTCTCTTTTTTATATTGTAAGCTTTTGTCAGTAAGGCGATATATTCGAAAAATCGCTGCTATAAATTGAATTGCGGTCGATATATTTGAAAAATCGCCAATATAATTTCATGTATCAAAGGTTTGCACGTGTTGTAAAACTATGTCGATAATAATCAGAAAAATTAGTCAAAACATTGAAGGACAATGTCTACTTATGGACGAAATGATAGATTTATGAAAGAGAAAAGGGGGAAATTGTTGGCATGTACATGACGATAGGGAGAATTTTTGATTTATCTGTTGGTAAGTATCCGAATAAAGAGGCGTTAGTGGAACCTGAAAAAAATATTCGCTGGACATATAAACAGTGGGACGAACAAATAAATAAAACGGCACACGCTTTATTAGAAGACGGAGTAAGAAAGGGAGATACGGTATCTGTTTACTTATATAACTGCCATGAATTTGTAAACGTTTACTTAGCTTGTGCGAAAATTGGTGCGATTTTTAACCCAATTAACTTTCGTTTAAAGGCGAAAGAAGTATCTTATATTCTTCAGGACGCATCCTCGAAAGTCGTTGTCTTTGAAAAAGCAGTTGAGTCAACTGTTGCTATCATTGAACGAGATTTTCCAAATACATCTTTTTGGTCTATAGAAAACGATAAACCTTCCTATGCAAGTTCCTACCATGAAAAAGTGAATGCAGCATCTTCTGAGAAAGTAAATATCGAAATTGATGAAATGGACTTTTGTTCTATGCTGTATACGAGCGGTACGACAGGTCATCCGAAAGGTGTGTTACATCGTCATCGTGAAATGGCTGAGCATAGTATGATTTGTACGTATTTCTTAAAATATAATAGAGATAGTGTGGGGCTTGTTGTTGCGCCTTTATATCACTGTGGTGAATTAAATGCCGGAATCATACCACGCATTCAAGTTGGCGGGAAGAATGTTATTTTGCATCATTTTGATACAGAAACAGTATTACATACGATTCAAGAAGAAAAGATTACGACGTTCTTTGCAGCACCGACGATGTGGAATATGTTGTTGCAAAAAGATTTAACTCAGTATGATTTAACTTCAATGAAAATTGGTATATATGGCGGAGCGGCAATGGCGCCGGCGTTAGTGAAGGAATGTAAAGAACGTCTTTATATTGACCTTGTTCAAATATACGGAATGACAGAAATGGGACCAGTTGTTGCGTTTCTCGTAGAGGAGGATCAAATTACGAAAGCTGGTTCAGCAGGCACGCCATGCTTTAGCCACGAAGTTCGTATTGTGAAACCGAACGAGGAGGCACCGGCAGAACCAGATGATGTATTACCTCCTTATGAGGTGGGAGAAATTATTTTACGTGGCCCAACTATGATGGCTGGCTATCATAATCGCGAAGAGGCAAATAAAAAATCGATGTATAAAGGATGGTATCATTCTGGTGATTTAGGATACTTCGATAAAGATGGTTATTTATTCGTTGCAGATCGCGTTGATGATATGGTAATTAGCGGTGGTGTAAATATTTACCCTCGTGAAATTGAAGATTTCCTTCATAGTCATCACGGTATATTAGATGTGGCGGTACTTGGTGAGCCAGATGAATTATGGGGAGAGCGTGTGGTGGCAGTTATTGTGAAGAAAGATGAAACAATAACAGAAGCTGATTTAGAAACGTATTGCAAAGAAAGTGACGAATTAGCAGATTATAAGCGTCCGCGTCATTATTTATTTGTAGATGAACTTCCGCGTAATGCGAGCGGGAAGTTGCAGAAGTTTGTGCTGAGGGAGTCATTGAAAGGGACAAAAAAATAGAAAGTGGGGGATACCCACTTTCTATTTTTATTTGCGTGAAAAACCTTCTTCATCAAGGTATTCCGCAGCTTCTGGATAAGAGTTGAATGTACCGTCTAAGTTTACACCAGCGTACACGTTCCACATGTCATCCTCTGAAATAAGAGTAAGAATATGACCATCTTCGTTCTGCCATTCTTCTTCTTTCGCAGGTTCTACAGGTGCTACTACTTCTTCTTGTGATAGAAGGTCAATTGATTTCTCAATTACTGAACGTAACTCTTCTGCTGAAAACTCGCGGATGTTAACCATACCTTTATCATCCGTTTTGTAACCTTTAATACCGCTTGCATACACAAATCCATTTCCATTTGGGTGTAAATGAAATACAACGTTCTTTTTATCTAAACGACTTTCTTCAAAGTGGAAGTTTACACGTTTTAATGATACGTTCTTTCTTTCTAGTTCTGGGAAAGATTCAATAATCGATAATTTTTCTTCAAAAGTTAGCATAGTGCCTCCAAGTATATAGTAAAAGATTTAATTTGTTCATTATAGCATAGTTGCAATTGTTTCCAAAGATAAGGGGGAAACTTTTCATTAAATCCGTTTACGTCACGAGAATGTAAAAAGTGAGCTAACGAATGTATCTTTTTAGGTGTACAATGGAACATGGACTTTATACAAAGGTGGTTTTTTTATGTTTCAAAAAATAGCAAAGGAATGTTTAGCAGGATTTACTGTTGCGATTGTTGCGTTACCACTTGCGATTGCATTTGGTATTGCTGCGACAGGAACGTCTGAGGGAGCGCTTGTTGGATTATATGGTGCGATTTTTGCAGGTTTATTCGCAGCGTTATTTGGCGGGACACCTGGGCAAGTAACGGGGCCAACTGGACCAATTACCGTTATCGCAACTGGAGTTATTGCGACGCACGGGTTAGAGGCAAGTTTTATTGCCTTTATGATGGCAGGATTATTTCAAATTTTATTCGGTGTATGTAAGCTCGGTTCTTACGTTCGATATATTCCGTATCCTGTCGTTTCAGGATTTATGAATGGTATTGCATTAATCATTATTTTAGGTGAAATAAAGCATGTACAAAATAGTTTTCTACTTGTTGTGTTAACGATTATTGTAATGATTGTTTCTGGCAAATGGATTAAGGCGATTCCGTCTAGTTTAGTAGCACTAGTCGGTGTGACAGCTTTGCTTCCTTTATTTTCTTCTCTACTCGAAGGACTTGCAGTAAAGTTACCGATTATCGGAAATCTTTCACTAAATAAAGTAATTGAAAAGATTGGAACCATTCCAGAAGCGATGCCTACGCTTCATATTCCATCTTTAAGTGGAACAGGAATAGCAGCACTTATTTTACCAGCGCTTAGTATTGCTTTATTAGGATCGATTGACTCGTTGTTAACATCGGTCGTAATGGATAATGTGACAGGTACGCGTCATAAAAGTAATAAAGAGCTTGTTGGACAAGGTATCGGTAATATGATGAGCGGATTGTTTGGCGGATTAGCAGGTGCAGGTGCGACTGTAAGATCTATCGTGAATATAAGAAGTGGTGGTAAAACGGCACTTTCGGCATGTATGCATAGTGTTATCTTATTTATTTTTATTATGGGTCTTGGTTCGGTCGTACAATATATTCCACTTGCTGTATTATCAGGTATTTTAATTTTAACTGGTATTGGAATGTTCGATTGGGAAAGCATGAAAAAGATGCATGTCGCTCCTAAAGGTGATGTCGTTGTTATGCTCGTAACGATGATTGTAACGGTGAAGTTCGATTTAATGATTGCCGTTGCATTCGGTATTATTCTTTCGTTCATCATATATATGGTGAAATGTAAAGAACGTAAAACTTCTATCGTAAAAGAAAGAGAAGAAACGTATACAATTCAAGGACCGCTCTCTTTCCTATCAGTAGATCGTATTTTCTCTACTTTACAAGATGTGAAGTCACCAGTTGTATTACGTATGAAAGATGTGCGTTATATGGATGTATCAGGAGCTATGGCATTATTAAATTTTGTTGAGCAATCAAATAAAGTAGGGGCAAGTGTAAAGCTTGAGCAAGTACATCCAAGTATTGAAAAAACAATTGTAGTAATGGCAAGCGATGAACAGAAAGAGCAATTGAAAATCTTAAGTGTTTAGATGGCAATTAGAATATCTCACAACTTTACATAAATTATAATGTAGAGTTGTGGGATATTCTTATAATGTTTTTAGTAATATGTATCGCAGTGATAGAGAGGAAGAGCTCTTTTTGCGTAACAGAAACGGTTATAATGTGTACATATATAATGGAAGGAATTAGAAAAAATTGTGAAGAGATAGGTTTGAATTGGTTCTGTTTTCTATTTTGAAAAAAAAACCAAGTATTCAACCTATAATAAATTTGTTATGATAACCAATGGGATAAAGTGAATCCCTATCGTTTAAAACAATATGTTTGAGAGTATATGTATAAAAGAAAAGAGAAAAAATATGAATAAAACATTTGTAAAAGGAGCAGCAATTTTAACCATTACAACTTTTTTGTCGAAATTGCTTGGTAGTTTTTTTCAAATTCCATTACAAAATATTGCAGGAGATGAAGTGCTAGGTATTTTCCGCCTTGTTTTTCCTGTATATATGATTGCTCTTACATTATCGGTAGCCGGAGTTCCACTTGCAATTTCGAAACTAATTGCAGAGTTGAACGAAAAAAATAAGCAAAAGGAAATTGCGAAATTATTTAAATCAGCGTCAATTATAGGGATAGCATTTGGCGTTTTCGGCTGTTTAGTCATTGTATTATTTTCTATTGAAATTGCAAATATGCTCGGTGGACAAGAAACTAGAATGCCGTTGCTTATTACTTCATTAGCATTACTCATTGCGCCATACATGGCGGTGTATAGAGGGTATTTCCAAGGTTTCGGTGATATGAAACCAACAGGAGTATCACAAGTCATTGAGCAATTTGTCCGTGTGTTTTTTATGTTAATAATTGCTTACATACTAGTATCGTGGGATAAGAGTAATACTGTTATTACTAGTGGTGCGATGGTTGGCTCTTTTCTTGGAGTCATTAGTTCGCTTATATATTTGCGTATAAAATATAATAGAAGTCCATACTACAATAAAAGCAATTCCTATTCGCTCCGAGATTTAAGAGAAAACGGCAAAAAGATATTGCGGGTATCGATCCCAATCGCTATCGGAGCTTTATCAATGCCGCTTTTAAATTTAGTAGACTCGCTTACAATACCGCATGTATTACAAGGATCATCAACAGAAATTCAAGAACAATTTGGAATATACAGTCGCGGTTTTGCATTCACGCAAATAATTGTTATTTTTGCAAGTGCAATTGTATTTCCGTTAATACCACTCTTAACTTCCGCATTGGCCAAAAGAGATATAAATTTGGCGAAAATAACAATTCAAAATACAAATCGACTAGCGCATGTTTTGACAGCACCATTAACAGTATGGTTGATGGCATTAACAGTACCGTTAAATGTCGGATTGTTCACAGACGTAAAAGGCAGTAGTATGTTAACAGTTATGATTGGCAGTTCGTATTTTACTGCGGTTATGGTATTATCAATAGGTGTTTTACAGGGGATTAATCGTTCTGCACAAGCTGCGTGGATTGTTATTGGCGCGAGTTGTGTGAAAGTCGTGTTAAACATTATGTTAGTGCAGAAGTTTGGCATAGATGGAGCGGCGTATAGTACATTAATTACTTACGTATTGATTTGTATTGTAAATCATTTGTATATTCGAAGCTATATTGCCTATTCTATTCATTTCAAAAACTTTTTCGGTGTGCTAGCAATAGCATGTATTTTCGGACTAGGATTGTATGAACTATGTAATGTGATAGATGTTACATCTTCAAGAATTATGACGTTATTATTCAGTGGTATAGCATTAAGTATTACAACCATTTTGTATGGTGTATGTGCTTTGAAATTAAAATGGATATCAATAAAAAAAATACCATTTTTGAAAAGATAAATATAAAAATTTAATTTTTTATTAAAATTCATATGAGCTGATAAAGAGGAAACTATGTAGGGTATTAAGTGTTTAGGTAAGGAATGGGTACCAGTTTATGTTAGATGAAATAAACGGTTACCTAGTTTTGGAGGAGATTTAGGGTGCGTTTAGTCTTATCAGGATATTATGGTTTTTATAATGTTGGAGACGAGGCGATTCTACAATCAATTATTGAATCGTTAAGTAAAGAGAACCCGGATATAGAACTAGTAGTACTATCAAATGATTCTAAATATACAAAGGAAAGGTATGGTGTAGAATCGGTAGATCGCTGGAATATAAAAGCTGTTTATCATGCAATCAAAAACAGTGATGGAGTTATTAGCGGTGGCGGGAGCCTTCTTCAAGATCAGACAAGTACGAAGAGTATTCTATATTATACGGGTATTATGGGACTCGCTCGATTATTAAAAAAGCCGTATTATATTTATTCACAAGGAATAGGTCCAATTACAAAAGGATATAATCGTCTATTAGTAAAATGGAACTTGTCAAAAGCTTCCTATGTATCAGTTCGAGATGAAGATTCGTTTTTATATTTAAAAGAACTTGGCATAAAAAACGATATTGAAATTGTTCCAGACCCTGTTTTAACATGGAAACGGACAAAACAATCGGATTGGTTGCAAAAGCATTCGATACATGGAAAAGTAATCGCGGTTAGTGTGCGTTATTGGAATTCAAAAGAAGATTATGTAAAAAAATTAGCTACGGCATTAAAAAAATTAAAGCAAGAAGGATACCAAATTCTATTTGTTCCAATGCATGAGCCATTTGATCAAAAAGCTTCGCGTGAAGTAGTAGACTTAATGGGAGAAGAGACGTATATGCTTCCATATAAAATGGATATCGACGAGAAAATATTCATTTTATCACAATGTTCATTACTAATTGGTATGCGTCTTCATGCACTTGTTTTTTCTGCTGTAGCCAAAACTCCAATGGTCGGGATTTCGTACGATCCGAAAATTGATTCGTTTTTAAGTCAAGTGAATCAGCCAGTTATAGGAAGTGTGGATGGCGAATGGAGTGCGGAGTATTTATATGAAATTGCGAAAAAGCAATTAATGCAACAAGGAACTGTGGAGCAAGAGTTACAATTAATAATAGATGAGCTTCGGTTGCAAGGCAAACAGGCAACAAAGAAACTCATTGATCATATGGAAAAAGACACTTTATTAAAAAAGTAAAGTGTCTTTTGTTTTGAATTTAATGAAAATTATAATTATAAAAACGTTTTATTTTAATTCCTATTTATTATGCTAAAATGATTGCGATTATTATATAATCAAATTTGTGATAATAAATTCGTAGATTACGAGGAGGATAACCTTGAAGACTTTTTCAAAAGGTATAACAGCAGTGGCATTAACGGGATCATTACTTTTAACTCCTATTTCAAGTTATGCGGCAAATGATGATATTACAGGACATATGTTTGAGACGCATATGCGCTCACTTATTACTAAAGGAGTTTTAATGGGGTATGGTGAGAATGTATATGCGCCTGATAAATTAGTAACAAGAGCAGAGTTTGCTACATTCATAGCAAGGTCTTTAAATTTACCGAAAGCTGATTCGAATTTCGAGGATGTGCCGAAGACTTACGGTTTATATGATGGTGTAAGTAGAGCATATGGAGCGAAAATTATTAATGGTCGTACGAACGAGACGTTCTCACCAAATGATGTGATTACACGTGAAGAAATGTCGATAATGGTAAAGCGAGCATTAGACTATAAAAATATTAAAGTAGCTGTAAGTCCGCTTACCTTTACTGATAAAGATAGTATTAACTATAAAGAGCATGTACAAGTTATGGTGGCTACTCAAATTATTAAAGGGTATCCAGAAGATAATACATTTAGACCACATTTATCAGCTACAAGAGGGATGGCTTCAGCTATGTTGGATCGTATGCTTCAGACGATTGAAAAAAACGGAAATAGCAATCCTGTAGAAACTAAGAAATATGTTGTGACAAATGTAAGAGAAAACGGAACAGAGCAAGAAGTAGAGCGCTATAATACGTATAAAGAGGCAGTTACGGCTGCTCAAAATAAAGGTATGAATGCGGTAAAATACGAGAACGAATTCTTATGGATTAAAGATGGTTTTGCAAGTGCGAAAAGAATAACTGGGCAAAACATCATTAATATTTATGATGAGAATTTGTCAACAGTATATACGTATATTCAGTATGGAACAGAATTGAAAGTGTTAGAAGTTGGCGAAGATCGTGTGAAAGTTCAACTTTCTGGTTTGACAGGTTATGTGAAGAAGAATGAAATCACTTTAATTCCTACAAATGAAATGAAACAGTCGTCTTATTATGTGAAATCAGATGGATATTTATACCATAAATATTATACATATAATACAAGTTCACCTGGATATACAGAATTTAGATATGGTGTGGCACCTTCTTTCATGAAGCAAGGACAGCAAATGTATAGTGTAGATGGAAAAACATTTGGAGATGAAACTTTCTATCAATATTTCAATTATTTATCATTACGTTCGAAAACAAATTATACAGCTGAACAACTAGATAGTTATGTGAAATCGATTAAGCCAGACTCTCCATTAATTGGTTTAGGAAAGAAATTTAAAGAAGTAGAAAGCAAGTATAATGTAAATGCATTATTCTTATATTCATTAGCAATCCATGAAAGTTATTATGGAACAAGCGCTCTTGCAAAAGATAAAAATAATTTATTTGGTTTAAAAGCAACAGACGATAGTCCATATGGTAACGGGGAAGCATTTAATTCAAAAGAAGATTGTATTGAACATGCAGCAAAATTATACATGAATGAAGGATATTTAAATCCAGGACATTGGCGTTATACAGCAACATATACAGGTGATAAAGCTGCTGGTTTAAATGCGAAATATGCATCTGATGCGAACTGGGGTAAAAAAGTAGCGGGGCATATGAACCGTTTTGATTCTTATTTAGGTAAAAAAGAATACAACAAGTATAAACTTGCACGTGTGATGAATAACGTAGAAGTGAAAAAGAATCCTAGTATATCAAATGAGCGACTGTATCGTTTAAATACAAATGTAGTTGTCACAGTTACTGGTGAAGAAATAATAAATGGAAAAGCGTGGATTAAAGTTATTTCAGATAATCCTACTGTAACTGAAGCCTATATCGCAAAAGAAAGCTTAGAGTACGTAAAACATTAATTAAATAAAAAAGAAGGTGCTACTGACATTTCGTAGCACCTTCTTTCTATTCAATTTCAAAATCAACAATGATATAAGCGAGTATAACAACGAAGAAAATACTAACGGCTGGCGCTGTTAATACGTGGCCAGACATAAAACCAATGCCAAGTGATAGAACGAGTGTGCTCGCTAATAGCATATACTTTACTTTCATGATTTTCTTAAAGTTTGTGATCATGCTGATGAATAATTTAATACCAAAGTATAGAAGTGGTAGTAAGTAAATAAGGAAACCGACAATGCCAAAGGCGAAAAATAGGTCATGGAAGTCCATTTCAATTAATTTAATTTTATCTGTGTAGTTACCAGCGTAACCCATTCCGAATAGTTTTTGTGAAAGCGGTGCGTCTTTATAGTATTGTTTGTATGTTTTTAAGAATTTGTCGCGATCACTATAAATTAAACTTTTCACTTCAGAATCTGTAAGTTCACCTTTTGCATGTTTTTTTGCATCTTCTGGATCTTCTTTAATTACTTTTCCTTCTTTTCGATCTTTCTCTTCTTGTACTGATTTTTTGTATTCGTATATTTGCATGTGAATGCCCATATTTTTTGCGATAGGAGTATGCGGTGTAAGAGCAATTAAACCTCCTAGTATAACTGCGGCAATAATGGTATTTACAATATGTGTAAATCCCTTTCCTTCTTTTTTACGATTTATCATGTATTCAATGAATGAGAAGAAAAGTGCTACGCCTAATGTAATAATAATTGCGCCATATCCGACTTTCGTTCCGACCATAATACTTGCATACATCGCAAGTATTGTTGGAATCCAGTAATATATTTTCGAGAAAGAAGTTGTTTTATGTATCGAATATAAGACAATGATTGGGAACATAATGGCGAAAAGAGAACTTAAATCATTTCCAGCGAAGAACCAACCTCTTGAACCGATTTTTGAGTGAGGATAGCTTGGGAAATCTGTTCCAGTTTGCATTGCGACAATCATTGTAATGCTTAAAATTAAAGTTGCATATAAGAAATATGTAATGATTTTATGAAATACATACTCTTTATTTTTTAGCTCTTTAAAGGCGATAATATATCCAAACAGTAGCACAATTGGATATATGCTCTTTAAGATGAATTTAACTTCTTCTCCAAATGAAACTGGAGATTTAACCATCATATTATTTACAAGACCGATTGCGAGTGCGATTCCGAGTAAACATAAATAGAGGATGTACTTTTTCGCATCTTGTTGTTTGTGATGAAGAAGTAGGTATCCTAATGCAAGAAGCATAAAGGCGAAACGGACTACAACTCCAACTGTTGCGTTCATGTGTAATATATAGATTGAAAAAGATGTTAATAAATCTAAAATTGGTTGAAACACAATGAATAGCAATAGGAAATGTGGGAAGTAGTTATCCGTTTGTTTCAACTTAGTAACCATATGTTCCTCCAGTTCTTCATTCCTTTATTACAACACCCAAAAGATGGGTATAAAGCCTTTTTTACATAGTAAGGCGAATGAATTTCAATATTTGTTTTTTATCAAACTTAAGAATACACCATTTCATTGTAATGGTAAATAGATGAAAAGCATGGATAAACCGACTTTAATTTCTATATTTTTCAACGGAATTGTATGTTTTATACGATATATGTACAAATTGCGAGATTATTAGACAGAAAATTGAGAAAAAAGAAGGATTTTTCAATGGTTTTCTATAATTATATAAGTATAATCTTTATGGAGAAAAGAGGGGTATATATAATGGAAATAACAAGTAAAACAGAATCTGTCGTTGTGAAATATGAAGGCCACGTTGCAACGGTTATGGTCAATCGTCCAGAGGTGTTAAATGCGTTAGATGAGCCGACATTAAAAGAGTTATTACAAAAGTTGAAAGAAGTAGCGGAAAGTTCTGTGCATATCGTTGTGTTATGCGGGAACGGCCGTGGTTTTTCTGCGGGTGGGGATATTAAATCGATGCTTTCAAGTAATGATGAAAGTAAGTTCGATGGTATTATGAATACCATTTCTGAAGTTGTCGTGACATTATATACGATGCCGAAGCTTGTTATTAGTGCAATTCATGGACCAACTGCAGGTCTTGGGTTAAGTATTGCGTTAACAGCTGATTATGTAATGGCGGATATATCATCTGTTATTGCGATGAACTTTATTGGAATCGCTTTAATTCCAGATGGAGGCGGTCATTTCTTCCTTCAAAAGCGCGTCGGTGAAAATATGACGAAGCAAATTATTTGGGAAGGTAAGAAATTATCAGCGACAGAAGCGCTTGATATCGGCTTAATTGATGAAGTAATCGGCGAAGATTTCCAAACGGCTGTGAAGCAAAAAATTAATGAATGGTCAAAAAAACCGATTAAAGCAATGATTCAAACGAAGCAAATTTTATGTGAAGTAAATCGCTCTAATTTAGAGCAAACATTGCAATTAGAAAAGCGTGGTCAATATGCAATGAGACAAACAGCGGATCATAAAGAAGGAATTGCTGCGTTTTTAGAGAAACGTTTACCAGCATTTAAAGGGGAATAAAGTTTGTCCATTCCTCATGAGTAGCTCGTTAATTCGGGATAAAGGGGAGAAAGTGCTAACACATTTTAGTATAATTGTGTTAGCACTTTTTTTTAAGGAGTAATACATGAAGAGAATGATCGGTGTTATCACTATTATTTTGCTTACATATTCTGCTTTGCATAGTACACCATCTTTGGCAGTTCGGACTGCGTTATTTTTTGAGGGACATCCAAGTGTTGCGTTTTCTGGTGGGGTGACGAAAGAAAAAGATGTGAAAAAAGAAGCGATTCCAGATGAGTACCAAACTCTATATGGTAAGGAAGAAAACTCAGAGCACTATTTCTTTCCGCATGTAAGAGCACATGAATCAGGAATTGATATGTTAAGTGCATGCGTGAAGAAAAAATGGTTTTTCTATAAAGCAGAGCTCGGGTGTTATTAAATATAGGAGGATGAATGATGTCAGCATATAACAAGTTAGTAAGAGATCGTGTTCCAGAGAAGATTTTAATGTCTGGAAAAACGTATACCGCACAAAAATTAACAGGTCAAGCATACATACAAGCTTTAGCGAAAATTGGAACGGAAGAAATTCGTGAATTTGCTTCTATGAAAGAACGCGAACATGCGCTAGATTCTCTTGCGGATGCACTAGAAGTAATCATTTCATTAGCACGTGCGGAAGGTGCATCAATTGAAGATGTGGAACGCCTTCGTAAGAAAAAAGAAGTAGAGCGCGGTGGATTTGAAAGAGGGATTTATTTATTAGATGTCTCGGAAGAATAGTTTAATAGGAAAAGCATAGCGTTAATGAGTAACGCTATGCTTTTTTGTTGCAATGAAGCTAATAATGAAGAAAATAGCTGTTAATATCCAGCCGATTGTAATAGAAGTAGTAGTATGAACGGCATAAGAAACTTGTAAACAAAATAATGATGCTAAAAACCAAATGAGTGCAATGTGTATATATTTTTTTGATATATTCATATTTCAGGACTCCTTTTGTATACTAAAAAGAATTTTACTACAATTTAGAAAATTAAGCTATATAAGTAGAGGTTTTCTGGTGAATTTTGTATACTGAATAGTAGAGAAAATGAGGAGGAAACGACAATGGCACATCATGCGAGAGAAACGATGGAACTTATTAAGGAGCTTGTCTCTATTCCGAGTCCGTCTGGAAATACAGCAAAAATTATTAATTTCATTGAAAACTATGTCAGTGAGTGGAACGTAGAAACGAAACGTAATAATAAAGGCGCTCTTATTTTAACGGTAAAAGGGAAGAATGATGCGCAGCACCGCTTATTAACGGCACACGTTGATACGTTAGGTGCGATGGTAAAAGAAATTAAGCCTGATGGTCGCCTGAGTCTTTCTATGATTGGTGGATTTCGCTGGAACTCTGTAGAAGGAGAATATTGCGAAATTGAAACATCAAGTGGCAAGACGTATACAGGAACGATTTTAATGCATCAAACATCTGTACATGTATATAAAGATGCAGGTGAAGCAAAACGCGATGAGAAAAATATTGAAGTTCGTATTGATGAGCGCGTATTTTCAGCTGATGAAGTACGCGAATTAGGAATTGAAGTAGGAGACTTCGTTTCATTTGATCCGCGCGTTCAAATTACAGAGAGTGGATACATAAAATCACGTCATTTAGATGACAAAGTAAGTGTTGCGATTTTATTAAAATTAATTAAAAGATTACAAGATGAAAACGTAACATTACCATATACGACGCATTTCTTAATTTCTAATAATGAAGAGATTGGATACGGTGGTAATTCTAATATTCCAGAAGAAACTGTTGAATACTTAGCAGTTGATATGGGAGCGTTAGGTGATGGACAAACATCTGATGAATATACAGTATCTATTTGTGCAAAAGACTCTAGCGGCCCGTACCATTACGCTTTACGTAAACATTTAGTAGAGCTTGCGAAAACGAATCATATTGAATATAAAGTAGATATTTATCCGTACTACGGATCTGATGCATCAGCTGCGATTCGTGCGGGATTTGACGTGAAACATGCGTTAATTGGAGCGGGTATTGATTCTTCTCACGCATTTGAACGTACACATGAAAGTTCTATTGCGCATACAGAATCATTAGTGTATGCATATGTAATGTCTAATTTAATTGAAGAATAATTTCATAGATAATAGAGAGCTGATTAAAAATATTATTTTTAATCAGCTTTTTATTTGGCGAAGCGATTAGGAGACATGTTCTAATCGCTTTTTTAGCCCGCTATTTGTGGGCTGATTAAAGTTTTATTTTATATACATTCATTATAAGTTATATATATGCGATTTTTGTTATACGGCCGGAAACGTGTTTACTATAGATATATAATGTTATACACTATGAAAGGAATTAATTAATAGTTAATATGTTTTAGTTAGCTTGATTAAAAAAAATGTATGAATATGAAGTTTTGAGAGGAGATTTATTTTTCATGAAGTACAAAGCAATAGCCGCAGGTTTATTAGCAGCAAATTTACTAGCACATCCAATTAGTAGTTTAGCAGAAACGAAGAAATTTCCTGATGTTTCAGATAGTGCGTGGTCGAAAGACGCAATTTATTATTTAGTAGAGAGAAATGTAATTAACGGTATGCCAGATGGTAACTTTATGCCATACGGAAATTTAACACGTGCCCAGGCAGCAAAGATTATCGCAACAGCAATTGGGGCTAAAGTAGATCCAAATGCAAAGCCGTCTTATAATGATGCAAAAAATAGTTGGGCAGCTTCATTTATTGCAGCCATGGAAAAAGAGAATATTATTAAAGGGCGAGAACCAGGAGTATTTGATCCTGAAGGAAAAGTAACTCGTGCTGAAATGGCAGCTATGCTTGTAAGAGCATATAATCTGAAGAGCAAAGTAACAGGACCAGTTCCTACAAAATTCGCTGATTTAGAGAATCATTGGGGTAAAGAAGAAGTTAATATTTTAGTAGAATTAAAACTTTCTTTAGGTACAGAGAATGGCTGGAAACCGAATGATTCTATTACGCGTGAACAAGCAGCTCAGCTTACTGCGCAAACAGATAAATTTAGCAAGAATAGTGATCGTCCAGTAGAAACAAAGAAAATGTACATAGATAGAAAATTCATTACATATCACGCACCATCATTAAGTTCTGGGATTAGTGCAAATCAGCATAATCCACAAATGGTTGAAATTAAAGAAGAACGAGATGGATGGATCAAAATTGCAACAAGTAAAGGTGATAAATGGACACCTTTAGTAGAGAAAACAGAAGTTATTAATGAAGGATTCACTACTTATGCAGAAGCTTCTTCTTCTTCAAAAGTAATGGGAACACATAGCGCACAACAAGTAACTGTTATTGAAGAGAACGGCAGCTGGATTCGTATCCGCATGGGCGCTGGTTTCCAATGGGTTAATAAAAATCAATTAAATCCAGTGAAGCAGGGTAACTTCTTAGAAGGAAAAGCGATTATCATTGACCCAGGTCATGGCGGAGTTGATTCAGGTAATCCAGGTTATTATGAGAAAGAAAGTGAAACTGTATTAGATGTATCATTGCGATTACAGAAGATATTTGAGAAAAAGACACCATTTACTGTGTTATTCACTCGTACAGATGATACACGTCCAGGAACAAGTGCTTCTGATTCTTTAAAGAAACGTGTAGAATTTGCTCAAAAAAATAATGGGGATATTTTTGTAAGCATTCATGGTAATGGCACGGAAGAGAAAAATGGACAAGGTACAGAAACGTTCTACTATGAATCAGCGACAGCAAGAGGAACAAATCCTAACGTATCAGAAAGTCGTTTACTAGCAGAAAAAATTCAAGAGCGTCTTGTAGATGCACTGGGAACAAAAGATCGTGGTGTGAAAAAAGGCGATTTATACGTAATTAGAGAAAATACAATGCCAGCTGTATTAGCAGAATTAGCATTTGTAGATAATAAAAGTGATGCAGATAAAATAGCTACACCAGCGCAAAGACAAAATGCAGCGGAAGCTATTTATCAAGGTATTTTAGATTACTATGAAGAAATGGGTAACAACGTGTCTTCTTTCCGTTAATAAATAATAAGAGATTGCCATTGGCAGTCTCTTTTATTTATTAACGTTTCTCTTTATTTCCGGCATATGATATCATTTAATTTTATATACAAAAGAAAAGTATTGAGTAATTGTAATCATAACAATTTTAAACGATAGAGGATGATAATAGATTGAATAATCATAGTAAAACACCTGCCTGTATATATACGTATGCATTTCGTGAGGAGGAGCGTGCTTTATGTTACTTGGAAATGCGCTCGTTCTTTGGAATGGAGTCCCACGTTAATATTTTAAAAAGTGATGTCAAAATTGACCCGAGTAGAAGTGCGTTTATGAAAGAGCGCGTTGAGGTTATGTATGAAGGGGACGACTTAGAAAGCATTTTAAAACAAGTGGAACAAATTGATTTGGCGGGAGCGACATTTAAAGTTATTTTCGTTAAAATCAATGACCTCGTTGGGGAGAATAAAATTGAATATGGAGAAAGACGTCTTATTGAACGAGACCTTGGCATGCATATCGAAGGAGAAGCGGATGTTCGTAATCCAGAGCGTGTATTCGGGATTGTTCCTCTTGGAGGACGCTGGTACTTCGGGCACTATGTAGAAAGCGAACCAGTTTGGTATCATCACATAAAAAAACCGCATAGCTATTCGACATCACTTAGCACACGTGTTGCGAGATCAGTTGCAAATATCGCTGTACCAAATCCAGAGGGAGTACGAGCAATTGACCCGTGCTGCGGTATTGGAACAGTAGTAGTAGAAGCACTTTCTATGGGGATTAATATCGTTGGTAGAGATATTAATCCACTTGTAGTTCTTGGAACGAGAAAAAACATCGCACATTTTGGATTTGAAGGAACAGTAACAAAAGGACCAATTGAAGAAATTACTGAGAACTACGACGTTGCAATTATCGATATGCCGTATGACTTATTTACGCATGCCACACCAGAAGACCAGCTCTCCATTCTTTCAAGTGCGCGCCGCATTGCTAAAAAGGTAGTCGTTGTAACGATGGAGACAATGGATGACATGATCCATGAAGCAGGATTTGAAATTACAGATCGCTGTATTACAAGAAAAGGGTCATTTACTAGACAAATTCTTGTTTGTGAATAAGAAAGGAAGGTCACCCGTTTGGGTGACCTTTTTAGTGTAGTTTAATGTGTGATTGATTGGCAGTTTGTAGGCGGCGATAAGTTGATATTGTGATAGGAGAATCTATTACTGTTCTTTTAATTTCTCTTGTTGTGCAATTAATAAATTGCGTAATATGTGCCCGCGGTAACTTTCTAGTTTTCGTCCTTCATGATAGCGTACGCCTAATTTTTTTAGTTCAGCTACGTACCAGCCTTTTGTTCCGTAGTACATTGGATCACTTCCTTTTTGCTTTTGAACAGTATATGTTTGGGAGCGAAGTAACTTTACATTGAAAATAATAATGATAAAAGGAATCCTACATGTGTGTACCAGTGAAATTGCAAAGTTATCGAGGTGTTTTATAGCGTAACGTCCAAGCCGTGTATAAAAAAGTAGACAGTTGTATATGAATTTGTTGAAAAAAGAATACACATTGTCCAGGGGATTTGAAAAAAGGAATGCTATACGATTTGGCATGATACTTGCGTTGGAAATAGTATCAACGTATAGGGGAGAGATAGAAATGAAGGTTAGTAAAATATATACAACGATTGATGCACACGTAGCTGGGGAACCGCTTCGAATTATTACGGGCGGAGTGCCAGAAATAAAAGGGGAAACGCAGTTGGAAAGACGCGCATACTGTATGAAACATTTGGATTACCTTCGTGAAGTTCTGATGTATGAACCGAGAGGGCATCACGGAATGTACGGTTGTATCATTACACCGCCAGCAAGTGCTCATGCTGATTTTGGCGTGTTATTTATGCACAATGAAGGATGGAGTACGATGTGTGGTCATGGCATTATTGCTGTCATTACAGTTGGAATTGAAACAGGCATGTTTGAAGTAAAGGGTGAAAAACAAAAGTTCATTATTGATAGCCCGGCCGGAGAAGTTGTTGCGTATGCAAAATATAACGGGAGTGAAGTAGAATCTGTATCATTTGAAAATGTTCCTTCATTTGTATACAAAAAAGACGTTCCTATTAAAATAGATAACTATGAATTTCAAGTAGATATCGCGTTTGGAGGAGCATTTTACGCTGTTGTAGACTGTAAAGAATTTGGTTTGAAAGTTGATTTTAAAGACTTGCCCGCTATTCAAACGTGGGGCGGTAAAATTAAACATTATATAGAGAGCAAAATAGAAGTGAAACATCCACTTGAAGAAGGATTGAAAGGAATATACGGCGTTATCTTTTCAGATGAACCGAAAGACAAAGGTGCTACGCTACGAAATGTAACGATTTTTGCTGATGGGCAAGTAGACCGTTCTCCTTGCGGTACAGGAACTTCAGCGAGAATCGCAACTCTTTTTGAAAAAGATGCCTTACAAAAAGGAGAAATCTTCGTCCATGAATGCATTACTGATGGGAAATTCCAGGGAGAAGTATTATCCGTAACAGCGGTAGGTACATATGAAGCTGTCGTTCCGAAAGTAACGGGGCATGCATTTATTACAGGGTTTCATCAGTTCGTTGTAGATCCGAGAGATGATTTGAAACGGGGATTTTTGTTAGGATAAAGTGAAACTTTAATCAGTGGAGGGGTTCCCCACTGATTATTAGTTGAACCAATCGGGTTTTTACGGGCAGTTGATCTCCCGTGTAACTTCTTTGTCCAACTGAATTTTTAGATGGGAGTCTTACTGCCCGTTAATACGGGATAGAAGAAGGGGGTGGAAAGATATGCTAGTTATAAGCGCGAACGAACAAAGAAACTTAGTAAATATGAATGAAGTTATTGAATACGCGGCGCTTGCTTTAAAAGAATTTTCCGCAGAAAGAACGATTACACCAATAAGAGGCTCATTACCATTTGCGAATGAGCAAAATACGGCATTAATTATGCCTTCAGTAGCGGAAGGGCTTGAGGCACTTGGAGTAAAAATAGTAACGGTAGTCCCGCAAAATAAACAGATAGGAAAGAAAACAATCAATGGGATTGTGATGCTATCAGACTTTCAAACGGGAGAACCACTCGCACTTTTAGAAGGATCGTACTTAACGATGATTCGAACAGGTGCCTTATCAGGAGTAGCGACAAAATATTTAGCTCGTCATAACGCAAAAACTTTATGCATTATCGGCACGGGTGAACAAGCAAAGGGGATTGCCGAAGCAATATTTGCAGTTAGAGATATCGAAAAGGTCATTTTATACAATCGAACAGAAGAAAAAGCGTATGCATTTGCGCAATATATACAAGAGAAATTAGGTAAACCAGCATACGTTTATAGAGATCCAAATGAAGCAATAAGCGAAGCAGACATCATCGTCACAACTACGAACGCATCCACACCAGTCTTCTCAGAAACACTACAAAAAGGCGTCCACGTAAACGCCGTCGGCTCATTCAGACCGAGCATGCAAGAACTACCATCTCACGCCATCACAAGCGCAAACAAAGTAGTAGTCGAATCAAAAGAAGCAGCACTAGACGAAACAGGCGATCTCCAAGTTCCGATAAAAGAAGGTCTATTCAAAGCGAACGCCATTCACGCTGAACTTGGTCAAATTATAAGCGAGGAAAAAGCAGGCCGCGAAAGCGATGAAGAGATTACTATTTTCAAATCAGTTGGTTTGGCAGTAGTGGATATTATCGTTGCGAAGTATTTGTATGAGAGAGCGGTGGAGCAAGGAGTAGGGAGTAAGATTGAGTTTTGAGACTGCCTTTTGGTGGTCTTTTTATTTTATCATCCTTATAAATATATTTTATGGCAAGAATGTATTAGTAGATTGCAAACTTTCCACATTTACAAAAAAGTTTGACTTTACATACAGGTAGTGGTAATTTAAAACTTATAAGAAAACTCGGGATTAATTCCGAGTTTTCTTATGGGTATAAACAGTTCGAGGGGGCCGAAAGATGAAACAGAAGTTATTTGCATTACCATTTGTTCTAATACTACTTATTGCATTAGCGGCTTGTTCTGGGGAAAAAGATTCTTCGAAGCAAGCGGGCACTAGTAAATCAGGGACTCCGAAAGATGGAGGAACGTTAACGATTGGTGTTAGCGATAACCCAGATACGATGAATCCGCTTTATGCGAATGATCGTGTGTCATTAACTGTGCAGCAAGCTTTATATGCGCCGCTATATCATATGGAAGACGGTAAGAAAAAGTTTGTCCTTGCTGAGAGCTTTACGCCTTCAGAAGATCAATTAACGTGGACATTGAAATTAAAAGATAATTTGAAATGGCATGATGGTAAGAAAATTACATCAGACGATATAGCATTTACATTCCAATCTATTTTGGATGAGAAGCAAAATAGCTCAAGTCGTGAAAACTTTATTTTTAAAGGAAAGCCGCTTGAGGTGAAAAAGGTAGATGAGTTAACAACTCAATTCGTTTTACCACAAGTAAGCGCATCTTTCGAAGGTGTGATGAATGATTTCTTCCCAATTCCGAAACATGTATTTGAAGGGGAAGCAGATTTAGCGAAGAGTAAGAAAAACTTACAGCCTGTAGGATCAGGGCCGTTTAAGTTTAAAGAGTATAAATCAGATGAGTACGTTGCATTAGATCGATTTGATGATTATGTAGGTGGGAAAGCTAAATTAGACTCTATCGTATACCGCGTTGTAAAAGACCGTAATACAGCAAATGTTTCACTGCAAAATGGTCAAATCAACATGAAGATGATTGAGCCGCAAGACTTTAAGAAACTAGATAGCACTGGGAACTTCTCAATGGTGACATTCCCTGAAGGTAGATTATTCTACTTATCTTATAACATGAATACTGATCTTATGAAGAAAAAAGAAGTGCGCCAAGCAATTGCACATGCGTTAGATAAGAAAGAAATGATTAACTCAGCATTCGTTTCGGGTGAATTTGCAGAACCAGCAAATTCAATCTTAACGCCAGACGCTATGTATTATGCGAAAGATATTAAAGACTATAAGTATGATAAAAAAGAAGCGAAAGATTTATTAGCAAAAGCTGGCGTGAAAGATAAGGAAAAAGTACGTGTGATGTATGTAACGAATAATAAAATTATGGAAAGCTTAGCGCTTTATACACAACAAAAATTAAAAGAAGTTGGCTTAGAAGTTGAACTAAATGCATTAGATGCTAGTGCGGCAAGTGAAAAAGGCTTAGATAAAGAGAATAAAGAATATGACATTACATTTGGTGGTTACATAATGGGACCTGAGCCAGATTCATATAAGAGCTTATTCTTAAGCAATGCTGAATACAATTATGCACGATATAAAAACGCTGATTTCGATAAGTTATGGGAAGAAGCTGCAGTTGAGACAGATAAAACAAAACGCGCAGAGCTATACCATAAAATTCAAGAGACAGCTAGAGAAGACGTACCTTATCTACCAATCGCGTATCCGAAAGCAGTTATTGCAGTAGATAAAAAGTTTGATGGATTAAAAGAAGCGAAAGCAATTCCTGTCACAATGTTTGAAGATCTATCTAAGATTTATGAAGTGAAATAAGAAACAATAAAGAAGCTGGTGGAAATCAGCTTCTTTATCAAGTTAAAGCCTAATTGATGTAGGCTAATGAAAGTTTCACTTTACCTTGAGGGGGGAAGTTTGTGTATAAAGTAATTGGGAAGAGGCTTTTAAATGCAATTCCGCTTTTATTTGTTATTTCTATTATTTCTTTTCTATTAATAAAACTAGCACCGGGCGATCCGGTTCGAAACTTTGTCACGCCGAATATGAGTCCAATTGATGTTGAGCGTATTCGCACAAGTTTAGGGCTAGATCAACCAATTTATATGCAGTATATTTTATGGTTAAAAAATATTTTAACAGGGAACTTTGGTTATTCACTTCAAAACCATCGTCCTGTTCTAGATCTTATTGTAGAAAGGTTACCTGCGACAATCGGCTTAATGGGATCGTCTTTACTCGTCTCATTTGTAATCGCAATCCCGCTTGGACTACTTACAGGTGTGAAAAAGAATTCTATCTTTGATCGCATTGTGAACTTTATCTCTTATGTGGGAATTTCAATGCCAGTCTTTTGGTTCGCTTTACTATTAATTTACTTATTCTCTTTAAAGTTGAACCTTCTTCCGAGCATGGGTATGCGCACAGTCGGTCAAGATTCCGTCTGGGATATTGTCCAACACGGCATTTTACCTTGTATGGTGCTTGCGTTCCAAAACGTCTCTGTTTATATGAGATATATTCGTTCAAGTACGATTCAGCAATTAGAAGAAGACTACGTACAAATTCAATATGCGTACGGTGCTTCAAAGAAGACCGTTTTATTTAATCACGTACTTCGAAATGTATTAATACCGATCATTACAATTTTCGGGTTATCTATTCCAAGTTTAGTAGGCGGGGCGTTTATTACGGAAACAGTATTCTCATGGCCAGGACTTGGTTCGCTCGGGGTAAATGCTATTTTTAGATTTGATTATCCGATTATCATGGCAATTACATTATTATCATCATTCATGTTAATTCTCGGTAACTTAATTGCTGATATTTTATATGGCGTAGTAGATCCGCGCATTCGAATGAGGGGGTGATTTGGAATGAATAATAGGAGATTTCAAACGATAAAAAGTAGTTTTACGAAAAATAAGTTTGTACTAATGGGAGTTATTATACTTGCGGTTTTAACGATCGCATCCATTTTTGCATTCGTATCGCCATACGATCCTAGCAAAATGTCGATTCCAGATCGTTTACAAGAACCGAGTATGAGTCATCCTTTCGGCACGGATGATTACGGAAGGGATTACTTAACGAGGGCATTATATGGCGGACGCGTTTCGCTTGCGGTTGGTTTTCTTGCAATGGTTGTATCTATTACAATCGGAACCGCAGTTGGAACAATTAGTGGATATTATGGCGGAAAGTTAGACAACTTCTTAATGCGAATTGTAGAAGTACTTATGTCAATTCCATCATTCTTCTTAATGCTGTTATTAAATGCTTATTTAAAACCAGGGATTACGACGTTAGTTCTTATTATTGGATTACTAACATGGATGGACACCGCTCGTATTGTAAGGGCAGAAACGCTATCTGTAAAAGAGCGTGAGTACGTTTTGTATGCAAAAGTATCTGGACAGAAATCACTTGCAATTATTGTAAGACATATCATTCCAAACATTTTATCAACCATTATTATCGCTGCGACATTAACAATTGCGACATCGATTTTAATGGAATCATCACTTAGCTTCTTAGGATTAGGTATTAGAGAACCAGATTCTTCTTGGGGCAGCATGCTAAACAATGCGCAAGGGTATATTGGCGAAGCTTGGTATTTAACGCTCTTCCCAGGATTCCTTATCCTTTTAACGGTACTTAGTTTTAACGTAATTGGTGAAGCATTGAAGAAAGCTTTCGCGCCAAAAGGAGCTGGAAATGAAAACTAAAGTGTTACGTGAAAGGAGTGAGAAACGTGTCTGAAAAACTATTAGAAGTGAATAATTTAAAGACTTCTTTTTTCATAGAAAGCGGAGAAGTAGAAGCGGTTCGCGGCGTTACATTTCGTTTACATAAAGGAGAAGTAGTTGGTATCGTTGGGGAATCTGGAAGCGGGAAGAGTGTAATGGCGAAGTCTGTTATGTCTCTCGTTACGTCACCAGGAAAAGTGAAAGAAGGGGAAATCCTTTTTCATAATGAAAACATACTTTCTAAATCTGAAAAAGAATTACGTTCTATTAGAGGAAATCAAATTTCACTTATCTCTCAAGACCCAATGTCAGCGCTAAATCCAGTCGTGAAAATTGGGAAACAAATGACGGAAGTAATTATACGTCATCAAAAAGTGAAAAAGAAAGAAGCAGAGCAGATTGCGATCAACTTGTTAAAACAAGTCGGCCTTTCGTCACCAGAAGAAAGGGTAAAACAATATCCGCATGAACTAAGCGGTGGTATGAAGCAGCGGATTATGATCGCAATGGCGATGTCTTGTAATCCGGACCTTCTTATTGCTGACGAACCGACGACTGCACTTGATGTAACGATACAGGCGCAAATACTAGATTTAATGAAAAACTTAAAGAACGAAACGAATATGGCGTTACTTCTTATTACGCATGACTTAGGAATCGTCGCGCAAAACTGTACGCGCGTTATCGTTATGTACGGCGGGCTTATTATGGAAGAAGGACCTGTACTTGATATTTTCCAATCGCCGAATCATCCATATACGAAAGGGCTATTAAACTCTTTGCCAAAAATAGCGAACGGCGTAAAAGAAAGACTCGCTCCTATTCAAGGTGTAACGCCAAACTTATTAAACCCGCCACAAGGTTGCCCATTCGCAGAGCGTTGCCCGCATGCGATGGACATTTGTGAAAAAGAACGTCCGCCATATTTTGAAATCGGAAACGAAAGACGTTCCATGTGCTGGTTAAACGATAAGACAGTAGGTGATTCACATGCATGAAGAAAACTTAATTGAAGTTCGGAACTTAAAAAAGTATTTTCCTATTAAAAAAGGACTATTCGGCAGAAAAACAGAGCAATTAAAAGCAGTCGATGACTTAAGCTTCACTATTAAAAAGGGTGAAACATTCGGGTTAGTAGGGGAATCTGGCTGTGGAAAATCAACGACAGGAAGAAGTATCATTCGCTTACATGATGTCACTTCAGGTAACGTTTTGTTTGACGGAAAAGATATCGCAAGTTTAAAGGAAAGTGAACTAAAAGAATATCGAAAAAGAATGCAAATCATTTTCCAAGATCCATACGCATCATTAAACCCGGCAATGAATGTATTCCAAATTATTAGCGAACCGATGAACATTCACGGTTCCTACGAAAAAGAAGAACAAAAAGAAATCATTTTAGACCTTCTGAAAAAGGTAGGTTTAAAAGAAGAACATTTATATCGCTATCCGCACGAATTTAGCGGAGGCCAGCGCCAGCGCATTAGCATCGCGCGGGCACTATCTGTAAAACCAGACTTTATCTTATGTGACGAACCAATCTCAGCACTCGATGTCTCAGTCCAAGCACAAGTCGTAAACATGCTGCAAGACATTCAAGAAGAAACAGGCGTCACATACTTATTCATCGCACATGACCTATCTATGGTAAGGCACATATCAGACCGAATCGGAGTCATGTACTTAGGAAACATAGTAGAAATTGCCGACAGTGAAGACCTATACACAAAACCGGCACATCCATACACACAAGCACTACTCTCATCCATGCCAGAACCAGATCCAACAAACACAGGCAAAGAACGGATCATCCTAGAGGGAGAAGTACCAAGCCCACTAAACTCACCATCCGGCTGCAAATTCAGAACGCGCTGCAAATTCGCCACTGAAAAATGCGCACAGGAAGTACCGAAGATGGGTGAGATTGCGAAGGGGCATGAGGTGGCTTGTCATTTGTTTTAGGGGGAGAGCACTAGGGGGGACCTGGTGCTTTTTTTCTTTGTAGGTGGACGTGGTGTGGGATTGGTTGTTAGTTTAGGAGATAGCGCGCTCGAAATTTGTCGGTAAATCGATATGTTGTGTCGAAACGTTGATATATTTTTGTAAAGAGTGGGATTGGTTGTAACTTAATGTAGAAATTTAATGTTTTTGAAAAAAAGAATTGACTTCTATATTAGTTGTAACTAAAATAGTTACATAAAGATGTAATCAATTTAGTTACAACTAATATCTGCTAAAAATATGATTTATATATTTAATTAAGGATGGTGGTCCATACGTTGCCACCCGGTGTAGAAAGTTACTAACACATTCAAATCAATGCATATTCCAAGCTTTAGTATTTTCTGTTACGGGGCAATAAGGTGCAACGTTATCTTTTGTTAAAAACCTTGGTGGATCTTTCTTTGGAAATATTAGTTTTGGGGAAATATAGTAAGGTATCTAAAAAAGAACAAGGTATAAAAAGATGTACTTATATAAACCAAAAATTTAGTTGAGCTGGATAATAAAAAAAAGGTAGGAGATTTAAATGGAGACGAAACAAGATAACCTTATTTACGTATGGGATGCATATTGTGGATGGTGCTATGGTTTTTCAGAAAGTATTAAAGGATTTTACAAAAACCACACTGAAGTGCCATTAACAGTTTTATGTGGAGGGTTATTTTTAGATAATTTACCAATGAAAAACTTCTCATATATAGAAGAGGGAAATAAAAGAATTAATCAACTTACAGGTGCTGAATTTGGTCCTTCCTATCAAAAATTGGTGGAGGAAGGGACTTTTAAAATGAATTCGAAAGATGCTGCAATTGGTTTTTCAGCTTTACGCTCATTAGCGCCAGACCGTTTATTAGAATTCACTTCGGCTATGCAAAAAGCGTTTTATTATGAGGGCCAAAGTCTGAGTGATCCTGAAACATATCGCAAAATTGCAATCGAGCATGGTTTGGACCCTGAACAAGTATTAGAACGTTTAAACGCTCAAGAAACAATATTAGATGTCCAAAATGATTTCAATAAAGTTCGACAGCTTGGTGTTAATAGCTATCCTTCATTACTTTTACAAAAGGATAATCAAATTATTCCTATTGGTGGTGGCGTAATGACGCCAGGTAAAATTGAAGCGCGTTTTAAAAATTTATATTAAGAAAATTTAGGATATAGTAGCAAACATGTTATCTTAGGCCACCTGACATTCATCTCCGGAATATTCGCCAGTACTATTACACTTTCAGATAAATGGGAGTGGGAGATTTTATCCCGCTTTAACGGGCAGTAAGAACCCCACCTCAAAATTCAGTGGAAGCAAAGAAGTTAGGTGGGGGATCAACTGTCCGTAAAAGTCCGATTGGTTCAACTAATAATCAGTGGGGGATGAACAAAACCCCCACTGATTAAAGTTTCACTTTATCGGAACAAGATAAAAATATGATGATTAGTTAATAACTTTAACAAAAGGAGAATAACATACTATGTTTAAAACAATCGATACAAATCAAAAAGATGTGAAATTAACGGTGTTTAGTTCGGACGAAAAAAGCTTTATGGTCACGGCAACATTAGTTGAGAAAGCAGGACATGCATTTTTAATAAACTCAAAATTTACTCAATCTGATTCGAAAGAAATTGTTGAGTATCTGAAAAAAAACAACTTATCTCTAGATAAAATCTTTATTATTCATGGGGATCCAGACTACTACTTTGGATTAGAGAGCATTAAAGCCGTTTACCCAGAAGCTATAGCGTATGCAACAGAGTCTACTGTTGAACATATCGTTCATTCTGTCTTAGGGAAATTAAAAGTTTGGAAAGACGCCCTTGGAGAAAATGCACCGAATAACGTGGTATTACCTCAAGTGTTTAAAGAAAAAACAATTGATTTTCAGGGGTTAACATTTGAACTAGTAGGCTTAGATCATTACAGAACTAGCTTATTTAATAAAGAGCTGAAAGTATTAATTGGTGGTATTGATGTATTTAACGAAATCCATGTATTCTTAGCTGATACTAGCTCAAAAGCGGCAATGGAGGCTTGGATTGAAAACTTGAAAGTGTTACAAGCATTACATGCTGACATCATTGTACCTAGCCATGGATCAATTGAAAAATCCTTAAATAATCAAGCACTTACTGCGACAATGGATTATCTAAGAACTGCGATTCAAGCTTCTGAGGAAAGTAAAACTTCAAAAGATTTTGTAGCAAGACTTGATGCAGCATATCCAGGCTATGCAAATAAAGGTGTATTAGAATTAAGTGCAAAAGTTGTAACAAAAGAAATGCCTTGGGGTTAATGATATGAATAAATATCAAAAGCTATTACATGAAACGTATGTGTTAACTGGCGAAGGGAAATTGGATGCGTTCAAAACGTATTTAAGTGAAAATGTATCTTGGACAGAAGCTGCTGGGTTTCCATATGCGGGTACTTATATTGGTCCAGATGAAGTAGTGAAGAACGTACATGAACGTCTTGGTACGGAATGGGATAACTATAGTGCAAAAGATGAAATTTATGCTTTTAATAACAATACTGTTATTGTGTATGGAAAATATAGTGGAACATATAAAGCTACAGGGAAGCCATTTGTAGCAGATTTTTGTCATCTTTATAAGTTTGATGAGAACGATAAGGTTAAGAAGTTTATACAAATTGTGGACAGTGCAACTGTTAATGAGGTATTAAGTTAGAGTTAATCGTTTCTAATATGCCTTGTATAGGGGGAGGATAAATGAAATTCCTAACATTACCCCTGACATTACATTTTTGGGAAGGTTTCTCCTTCTTCAAACTTTTTATAGAAGAAAACTTATTTAAGTAGAAGAGGTAGGTATATATGAAATTAGAGAAAAGTTTAATCATAACAATTATTTCTGTATTTATTTTAGGAGTAGTTTCGACTTTGGTATATCAAGCTTCCACCGGTAATAACAAAGGGAACTCAATTAAGAGCGAAAATGTTGCTTCTGTATCAAAAGAAGTAAAAGTAAAAGAAAATGAAAAGAATAAAAAGATGGTAGTTGATTTCTATAATGAAGTTTTTAACAAACATAATATCGATATTATCCCTAAATATGTAGGTGAAGAGTATAAGCAACATAATCCTTTTGTTGCTGATGGACGAAAAGCCTTCATGGATTTCTTTAAGGAGGATTTTGTTAAAAATCCTAATTCCTCTGCAGAGATTAAACGTGTAGTAGCTGAAGGGGATACGGTTGCTCTTCATGTACATTCTCGTACTAATTCTCAAGATAAGGGAGTTGCTATAGTGGATATATTTCGTATCAAGGATGGAAAGATTGTCGAACACTGGGATGTAATTCAAGAGATTCCAAGTGAAGCAGCTAATGATAATACGATGTTTTAGATAGAAGATATATTTAATAATTTTTTAATTGATAGTGCTGTATAGAATTTAGAAATTTAGATAATTAGTTATTAAATTTGGAAATCATTTAAAAATAGCATATTAAATGATGGCACAAATTAATACGAAATAGCTCTTTAATAAAAAATCCTACTCAGTAAAAAATGAGTAGGATTTTTTATTAAAGAATAGTGCTAATTTTGTGGTTCGGCACCATCTAAATTTGGAAACCATGAAAGTATAGGTACTCTATATCCACGTAAAGTAAAATTGTAATTTTTTCCTTCTTTTATGTTTGCTTGCAGATCCACTGAATTAAACTTCATCATAAGAAGGCTATCCTCATTAGAAATAACTTTTTCGGTTCCATTTTTTTGCTCAACCTAGTACAATCTCACCAATTTAAAAAGACCACCATTACTGGCAGTCTTTCTGTGGTATCGAGTGTAGAGATGGTTAGCTACTTATCTGTTTAGGCATAATCTAGGATCTTTAGAATTCTTAATTTGAACAATCTATTTTTATATTATTTAAATAGTAATCTTTTATAGACCCACTCATTTTAGTTAACCTTTGTTCAAATATAAATGAAGTCGCAATTGTAACTAGATGCACAATTAATCAAAATAGAAAAAAGTACCTATAAGAGTAGGTACTTTTTTCTTTGTTATATATAAATTATACATTAATTTATATTTGGAACACTTTAAAAAGAAAAGATGATGATGGATTTATTAATAGATGCGTATAACTATATGTATATATTTAATGCATATATTATTTTTAGATAAATATATATATCTTTCAGTAAGAATGCAATATTCTTCGCTATTTACTTATATTTATAATTTAACTAATTCATTATAATATCAATGTTGATTTAAAGTTTTTTGTACAAAATGAACAGATGGGATTTTTTTAGGGATGCAAATACAATGAATCATTCTGTTTTCTTAATTGACTAAATTTTTAAAATTTAAACCTTCAAATGTTAATACTTGTTATATAATTGACTTATTAAGGCATTGCCCCTAAAAGTTAATATGCCTAATGAGATTGTTTACGTTTTCCTTATGGGGTAGCACCAACATTTCATAGATTCTGTACGCTAAGGCTATAATCTTTATAATTCCTGAGCGTATGAAATTCGCGCTTTGTTGTTGGGACCGCTATGAGTACTGTTAAATATAATATTCAAGGAGTGATATAATGAATACTAATCTTAAATTATCAAACAGACCAGAACACACTGTTCAAAAATTATTTGAACAGCAAGTAATTCAGAATCCAGATTCTGTTGCGTTGGTATATAAAGATCAACAGTTAACTTATAAGGAATTAAATGAAAAAGTAAATCAATTAGCTTTTTATCTACAAAAACGAAACATAGGCCCTGAAAGTATGGTAGGGGTTTATATAGAACGTTCTTTAGAGATGATTGTAAGTATATTAGGAATAATAAAAGCTGGTGGCGCATATGTCCCACTAGATCCCGCATATCCAACAAAGAGGCTTGAATATATCTTGAAAGATGCCAACATACAAGTATTGCTAACCCAAAACCATCCAACACAGTGGATACCTAAAGAAATAGACTGTATTAATATAAAAGAACATGAAATGAATATTTCGAGAGAAAAAAATATAAATCCTACAATTGAAGTTAAACCAGATAATTTGGCATATGTAATCTATACATCTGGATCTACAGGAAAACCCAAAGGGGTATTAATTGAACAAAAAAGCTTATGTAACTTTATTATTTCTAGTATTAATTTAACAAAAATGAATTCAGACAGTAGAAATATTCAATTTGCCTCATTATCATTTGATGCTTCAGTATTTGAGATATTTACTAGCCTAGTTTCAGGTGGAACTTTATATGTATGTAGTCAACACGATATTATGCCAGTTGAACCACTTACTCAGTTCTTGCAAAAAAATAAAATTACACATGCACTTTTACCCCCTACGGTACTTAATTTGTTAGATGAATCTGTATTTAAAGATTTACAGGTTGTTATTTCTGCGGGATCAGCCTGTAGTGAACAAGTGGCAAAACGATGGATGCAAAATCACCTTTTTATTAATGCGTATGGTCCAACAGAAACTACAGTTTATACCGTTGCGGGAATATACAAAGGAGATGGAGCACCTCCTATTGGTCGGTCCATTCCCAATGTAGAGGTATATGTATTAAATGAAGCTAAAAAACTTGTCCCTATTGGGACAGTAGGTGAACTTTATAT
>NZ_CP031748.1:902142-967563 GCF_003429245.1 Bacillus sp. CR71
GATAAAGATGCTTTACCTGCATGGGCCTCTATTATACAAACGAACGAGGGATATATAGCACCTCGGAATAGAGTAGAGCAAAAAATGGTAGAAATTTGGTCAGAGGTATTAGGGATTGACTCCTCTGTCATTGGGATAAATGATAATTTTTTTGATCTAGGTGGGCACTCTTTAAAAATTATGAGTACTTTAGTAAAAACATTTTCTGAAGGTTGGAATGTAACTATTAAAGATTACTTTGAATTAAAAACAATTAATAATATAGCTAAAAAAATTCAATATGGATATAAAGTAAATTCACATTCAGATACATTAGATATTAAATTGACAACTCCTCCAAAGAAGCTAAAGAAAACAAAAAGACACGAATTTAGTAATAATAGCAAAATACTTTTAACAGGTGCTACAGGATTCTTAGGTATTCACCTACTAGAACAACTATTGGATACTACAGAATGTAAGATATATTGTTTAGTTCGTGGGGAAAATAAACAAGAGGCAAATAATCGTTTATTACACATGTTAAAATTTTATTTTAAAAATAAATTTGTAAGCTATCAATCTTTAGTAAATCAACGTATCTTTATTGTACAAGGTGATTTAGCTAAACAAAATATGGGATTAGAAAACGAATTATATAAGGAGCTTCATCAACAAATATCAACTGTTATTCATGCTGCAGCTTTAACAAAACATTTTGGCGAGTATAGTGAATTTGAAAGAGCAAATGTCCAGGCGGTAAAAGAACTTCTTGCATTTGTTGGTGATACTAAGGATTTACATCATATATCTACAACTGGTGTAGCCGGACAATTTGCATTAAATGAAACGGAAACAATATTTAAAGAAAGCGATTTTTATGTAAAACAAAATTACAAAGATAATGTATATGTGAAAAGTAAATTTTTGGCGGAATATGAAATATTCAAGGCAATATTAACGGAAACAGATGCTACTATTTATAGAGTAGGAAATCTTACAAATAGATATATCGATGGACAACATCAATATAACTTCACCGAAAATGCATTTATGAGCAAATTAAAATTTATATTACAATATGGTATCGTGACAGATGTATTATTATCAAGTGAAGTTGAGTTTACACCTGTAGATTATTGCAGCAAAATTATCACAGGGTTTGTAACTTCAAATGAAATACATGAAAATAGCAAAAATTGCGTAAATCATATATACAATCATCTTACGTTAAATTTAAATGTACTTGTAAAATTACTAAATTCAATGGGATATCCAATTAAAGTAATTTCTGAAACAGAGTATCAACAATTTATTTTAGAACTTTCTAAAGATAAAAAGAAACAGGAAGATATTCAAAACCTCATGACATTTGAAGAACCAAAAGATAATTGTTATAAACCAATAAATCTTGATTCGACTGAAACTCAAAAAACACTAAAATTATTAGGTATTCAATGGCCTATTATTAATAGTGAATATATACAACAAATTATTAATTATATGACGAGTGTTACTGGTAGTAATTCTGTTGCAAAGCTTTTTAAACAAAGTTACACTTTAAAAAACTGAACAGACTCATGAGAAATGAGAAATTTTAAAGGAACACAGTTAAAAAAATACGCAAAATTTTTTAGACAAAATCACTGAAATAGGACAAGCTTTTAGGCGGAATTATATGCATAATTATTGTGATTCTATCCTTTATAAGGAAATAATTTTTAATCAGCAAACACATGTAACCTTTTGAATATTGGGTAAAAGACACCCTAGTAGAGTTTTTCATATCGTATGAGACATTGCTGTCGAAAAATTGCAAACAGATGGGAAAATACAACAAGCTATTATCCAACAAAGAAAGAAATACCCCCATAGAATACGTTAGAGCGTTAGATACATTAGAAGAATTTAATGAATTGAATTTAGACTATGTAGAGACGAGTATGAAGGAATAATAACAATATAACAAGTACTTTTTCAGCTTTCTACGTTATATAAGGTAAGGGGAAAACTGTCATCGAGATTACAATTTTAAGTGGATTATCTTTTTCTTTATGGGGAATAACATCGTTAAACACGTTATATGAACAAGCTACAGTAACAAAAGGAGATGTGTAGCCATTGGAACAGGGAGTAGCGGATATTTAAGTTGATAATTGGGAACAGGAAATGAATAAATGATAGGTGAAGTATTCTTGGGAACCCATGGTTCTTACAACAGATAAAAGATCCCTTCGTTTGTTACGAAAAGAATCTTTTATCTGTTGTGTTTTTTTGTTCTTTTGTTCCCGTATTCCTTTTCATTTTAGGTTTCAAAAATATATAAAATCAATTTTAAGACAAATTACTTACATTAATATGCTAATATCAATAGTAGATATTTTATCTTAAATTAATGAAAAAGAAAGGTGATACTAATGAATTCGACACCAATTGATTCTGAAATCTTTAAGGACCAGTTTGGTACAAAACAAATGAGAACAAATTTTTCAGACGAGAATTTAATACAATTGTGGCTTAATTCAGAAGTTGCCTTAGCAAAAGCTGAAGCTAAATTAGGTATTATACCTCAAAATGCAGCGACTAATATTGCAAATGCAGCTGACCAAAATAAACTTGATTTTAATAAGATTAGAGAAGGAATGAAAAAAACTGGACACCCCTTTGTAGCATTCCTACATGAGTTCGAGAGTTTATGTGATGAAGAATCACGTAAGTACATTCATTGGGGAGCAACAACACAAGATATAATTGACACGGGACTTACCCTGCAAATTAAAGGTGCTCATGAACTTATTTATAATCAAACTCAAGAAATATTAAAGATATGTTTGAGATTAAGCCAGCAATATAAGTCAACAGTAATGCCAGGCAGAACGTTAGGTCAGCATGCCTTACCGATTACTTTTGGATATAAGATATCTATATGGTCAGATGAACTTGGTCGTCACTTAGAAAGGTTACAACAAGGTGCAGACCGATATTTAGTGGGGCAACTGGGAGGTGCAGTTGGTACTTTAGCTTCATTAGGAGCGCAAGGGTTATCTGTTAGAAAAGAGTATGTAAAAAATTTAAACCTAATTGAACCCTTAGTATCTTGGCACACGTCTAGAGACCGATTTGCAGAATTTAGCATGATTTTAAATATGATTGGAGCAACTACAGCTAAAGTTGCAGAAGAAATAATAAGCCTTCAAGGAACAGAGATTAGAGAAGTAGAAGAGGGGTACCATTCTGGTAAAGTAGGAAGTAGCACTATGCCGCATAAAAGAAATCCTATGACTTGCTCTTATATTGTGGGATTAACTAAAATAGTCAATAGAAAATCAACTTTAGCTATTGACAGTATGATTCAGAAACACGAAAGAGATGTTACATTTTGGCAATCTGAATGGTCTTATATTTCGGAAATTTGCATAACTTTAAGCGGCGCATTAGAACAACTTAAAAATGTCTTAACAAACTTAATAGTAAATGAAGAACAAATGAAAAAGAATCTTTTTCTTACCAAAGGTTTAATAGTATCTGAGAACGTAATGTTAGAATTGGGGAAGATAATTGGTAGAACTACTGCCCATGATTTATTGTACGAATTAACAATGAGAGCTTTTGAAGAAGACAAAGATTTAAAAGATATTTTATTAGAAGACAATGAAATTAAGAAGTATTTTAGCGATGAAGAGATAAATTCCCTTACTAATCCAGAATCATACACAGGGTTGAGTGAAAAGTTTGTTGATGATGTTTATAACAAGTGGTTGAGTTATACATAAAACCAATTTAAGACCATTAGCTGAGGAATAATTCCTCAGCTAATGGTCTGCTTATACACATTATTAATTGTAATATTGCAGCCTAGAACATCTCTTGCAATTGAATCGGATTCAAGGAGTGTTACAGAATTAACCCCTGGTCGCGCTCCCGCAGCAGTTACCCAATGAACGCCTTCTGTTGGAATTCCAAAGGAGTATAAATTAGGATTAACTTTACCGTTTTTATCTATTAATCTATTTGGGGGGGGAGTCACTGCTAAACCTCCACTTTCAAAAATATAATTATTGTTCGTTGCAATCTTAAATTCTGAGGCTAGACCTGCTTTTAACATATTTGAGATTAAAATATTTTTACTTTGATTTATATTAACTGAGGGTAGTCTAGCATCAATTAGGTTCTTTGCATGAAATATCGAATCCTTAACACGGTTAGAGCTAATTTTAAAATCTTTATTTATAGGTGAAGTAGCTACAGTTGCTTCAGGTCCAACTAAAACTAAAATTCCGGCTCTTATTAATGCCCTCAATTCTTTGATTCTTTGAACAGGAGGGCCAATTGAAAGAAATGCGTTTAAAGGTGTATACCAATTGCGTAACTCTTCTTTATAAGATTCAGCATTTATTCCTCCATGATCAACAAGTATTCTTATTTCGTTTCGGATATCCCTTAAAACATCTAATGCGGCTTTTAGTGGACTGTTTTTATTACCCAGGTTTGCTTCGTTAATATCATTATGTAAGTAAGTATCTAACCAATTATGAAAGTCTGTTATTGAATTAAATTTTTTATCACCATAAGGACAACTAATTTTGTGCCAATCAAAAAATAGTTCTGATTTTACTCCAAAGTTGATTAAAAGATCCTTATGGTATTCTATGGCACAATTAACAAACTCGTAAAGGAACTGACAAGATTTTTCTATTCCATAGAGATTGCGAATTAAAGTTGTATAATAGATACTTTCAACTTCCAATTTTACGAAAGGCCATATCTCTTTTTTAAAGCTTAGGTTATTTTTATGTTTTAACTGCTCGATAACTTCATTTTTTAGAAATAGTGGGATATGTCTTTCTGAAGAACCTTTTTGATTTTGTCCCCTAGAGTGATAAGGTAAGCCTCGCCTAGAACCTGCAATTAATAAAGGTTCTTTACCAGAGGGAATGTAATTTAATTTGTCATTAATTTCTTCAAACTTTCCATCTCTCCCACTTGTTAAAAGTGACATGTAATCAAAAAAATTAAGGCCTAATCCCCTTATTATTACGGGAGTTTTAGGTTCTATTGAATCTAAATTAACATCTGCTGGATTGGATGGTGGGAAGTAATTTAGGTTGTTACTATTAGCAAACTCAAAGAAATGTTCTTCAGCTGAAGTTAATTTCTGATCTGAGTGCCCAGTTGTAAAGATAACCTTTTCAGCTTTAATTGGTGTTAAAGACTTATTAAGAAATAAAGTATAATCTTCATTGTTCGGATAGAGATTAATTAATGTGTCTTGAATTAAGTTAATCTTAATATTTGAGGGTAATTCTTCAAGAATAGTATTAAATGAATCTTTAAGATAATAGCCGTATAGAGCTCTTGTAGGGTAAGAGTTAGGTTCTAAGGAATAAATTTCTTCTGTAATAACGGTGGGCATATCCAAAGTGTCAATTTTATCCCTTAATTCATTTGCCCATTCTAATAGACTAGGCCCATTAACGATAGGACCCCGACACTGGACGCTATCATCAGTAAATAAAGTTATTTGCGAAGCCACTGTATTCATTAAAAGTTGAGGTGACTGGTCTGTTCTCCATACAGCTCCACCTGGAGGATGTGGATCAACCAAGGAAATTTCATAAGATTCTGATTTTAATTCAGATAAAATATTAGAGACTATTCTTTCAAATACTGATATACCTCTTGGTCCTAAACCTACTATCGCAATTTTCATATACTCACACCTATCCTTTCTGCAAGATCTAATTTAATCCGTTATGTAAAACAACATAACTAGTAGGTGCAAAAAAAGTCAAGTGTAAAACTAAAAAAATAATTTACTAAAGGGTGTTTAAATTGGAATTTAAAGAGAAAATTAAGTTATTTCGAACGTTACATGATCAAAACAATCCATTAATGCTTCCAAATGCATGGGATGCATCAAGTGCTAAGATTTTTGAGAGAAACGATTTTCAAGCGATTGGGACTACTAGTGCTGGTATCGCAGCAACCTTAGGTTATCCAGATGGCGAGAAGATTCCTTTAGAGTTAATGTTAAATTCCATTAGTAATATCTCGAAAAATACCAAACTTCCTGTTTCAGCTGATATTGAAGGAGGATATGCCGCTAATATTTTTGATTTACGAAAAATATTAAATGAGTTAGAAAAATTTGAAGTGGTAGGTATAAATATAGAGGATGGGAGAGGTACGTATTTAAGAGAAATTAATGAGCAAAAGGTCATTTTAGACTTTATTAAAGCTTATTCGCCTCATCTTTTCATAAATGCAAGAATTGATAGTTTTTGGCTAGATATTGGCGATTTAAAAGATCGTATTAAGGATGTAATCGTTCGTGCAGAAGAATATAAAAAATCCGGAGCAGATTGTATTTTTATTCCTGGAGTTAAGGATATTGAGACAATAAAAGTACTTAGAGAAAATATAGAGTTACCTATAAATTTGCTTCAAAGTGAAAACTTAAATTCCATGCAAAACATAAAGACACTAAAAATTGAGAGAGTGAGTCTTGGATCTTCAGCTTTTAGGAATATTCTAACAAACCTTGATAAGATAAGCAGCACCTTTAAACAGGGGAAATTATTACATTCAAATGGAAACTTAACCTATCAAGACTTAAACTTGCTTATGGATTGATTTTTTACAGGTGAATAAACTACTAAAAATAGTTATTTCTATAATTTTCAAAAAAAAGTTTCTCAACCTGAAACTATCAGACTATTATGTAATTTCTCTTTTTTGTGTGTTATGCTAGATTTATCAAATGTAGGAGGTGATTACATATGATCGTTAAAGTAAAAAAAGCTTCTAAAAAAGTAGTTGCTGCTAATGCACTTACTAATGTACCAGGTTAAGTCATTAAGAAGAACCGGATTTCCGGTTCTTCTTAATTTTTTAATTAATCAATTAATTAAGGAGATGTTATAAAATGAAACCAAAATTTAAAGAAACTATCCCTTATTTTTTCCTAAATAAAGAAATTCAAATTGGTGAAGAAGAAGGTTTAGCAGGTATAATTCCAGACCCTACTGGTAGCATCTCATTTCTAATAAATAAATTAGATGGCCAGAGAAACATTCCAAACATCGTTCAAGAAGTACAAAAAGAATTTCCTGATATTAGTTCAAATGAAATTATTGAGGCTATAAAAGTTTTAGGAAATGAAGGTTATTTAGAAGATAATTCAATTGTACCAGAACTCAATGATTACACCTTAGAAAGATATAAAGCGAATATAAATTATTTTTCACTATTCACGAAATTCGGAGAAGATAAATATAAAATTCAAGAAAAGATTTTAGAAACGCCTATTGCACTTCTTGGTGTAGGAGGACTTGGAACACAAGTACTGTATCATTTGGCAGCATTAGGATTTCATAATATAAAAGCTCTGGACTTTGATAATATTGAATTAAGTAATTTTAATAGACAGTTGCTTTATTCGGAATCAGATATAGGGAATAGTAAGGTTGAAATGGCTAAAAAGCGAATATCCCAATTCAACCCTAATGTGGATCTTCAAATTATAAATAAGAAAATAGAGTCACCTCAAGATGTGATTGAACATATTGAAGGAACTGAGCTTGTGATATGTGTTGCAGATAAGCCAACATTACATATTGCAAACTGGGTAAACGAAGGTGTGGTTAAATGTAATCTGCCAATGGTTTATGGTGGAGTATTAAATACTCGTGGTAGATTCTTTTCTATGATTCCTTCTAAGACAGGTTGTGTACAATGTCACATTAATTATGCAAGACAATTAAACGATAAACAAGACGAGCAATTAGAAGCTATGAATAACATGGAGTTTACTAGAAACAATGCTGCTATAAGTCCAAACGTAGCTATTGTAGCTGGAACAATTGTTAATGAAGCATTAAAAATTTTAACGCAGATTGCACAACCTATTTCTTTAGGGAAAGTTATGGAAGTGGACTTTTTAACCCTAGAAACTAATACTGTTTCTTCGTGGGAAAAAATGTTAGATTGTCCTCTCTGTGGTCAAGTAGTTAAAAGTGAAGTGAAGTGATTTGATATGCTACCTAAAGTTTTTTTTAATAAGAATTATGTAATACTTTTTTCTGGGATGACAATAAGTAAATTAGGAATGTGGTTCTTCACTATAGCAATTCCATTAATTGTTTATGATTTAACCCATTCTCCAAGTAAAATGGCCTTCGTACTAGCATTAGAGCTTGGAGCCCAAGTTATTTTTAGTTTAATAGGTGGGGCATTAGCAGACCAAATGTCTAAAAAGAAGATAATGATAATAGGAGACTATGCTTCAGCGCTTTTTGTACTCGTAGTTCCTATACTTTTTTTAAGTGGTTATAACAGCATAATAGTTATATATATTGCCGCTTTTACCTTATCTGCTTTAGCAGCTTTTCATCATCCTAGTTTTGAATCTGCAGTTCCTGAAATCTTATCTAAAGAGGATCTTATTCAAGGTAACTCATTCTTTAGACTAAGCGAAACGATTATCACATTCTTGGGACCCGCCGTAGCGGGGATTGCAATAGCGCTTTTTGGGAATTCGAATGTTTTATTAATAACAAGTGTGGCCTTCTTTTTATCAGGAACAATATTTTTATTTTTAAAATTTAGAGATTTTGCTGAAGAAGAGAAGAAACGCCCTGAATTAGTAAAACCTATTGTTGAAGGACTAAGATATGTCTTTGGAACGAAAATTATCTTAGTTGGTTCTCTAGTTATTTTTGGTATTAATATAGGATTTGGAGCTGTAGAATCTCTTTTTATGTATTACTTGAAAGATTATCTAGGCTTGAGTCCTATAAATATTGGATTAATTTTTTCATTACAGGCAATTGGACCAATTTTGGCTGTTTATTTTGCAAGTAAATTTAAACATATTCCAAGAGGAAATGTTATTATTTATTCAGGGATTGTTATAGGACTTGCCCAGATGCTCCTGTACTTCTCTCAATTCAGCTTAGTAATTTTAGTATTCTGTCAAATTTTTATTAAAGGATCAGTTACTTTATTAGCTATTAATTGGTTTACATTGCGACAAGAGACTGTACCTAGCAAGTTGCTCGGAAGAGTTATCAGTTCTACTAGAATGGTAGCATTTTTAGCTTTACCTTTTAGTGCTATGATAGCTGGCTTTTTGGCTGAGTCAATAAATGTTTTGTCAATCTTCTTAGTTGCAGGTGCTTTCGCGATAGTATCATCAATCGTAGGTGTAAGTCTTGGTTTATTTGATAGAAAAAGATTAGATAAGATTCAAAATGATACAGCATTGTAATTAGTTAAGTGTAAAGGGAGTTATTTTATGAACAAAATTGAACTAATAATTATGAATTCTAATGAAGTACGCCGGAGAAGTTTAAATTTATGGAGTTCTATTCCCAGTGAGGTTTTATTTCATAGGGTTGATTCATCTTCAATGACTATATTAGAACAAGTACGGCATGTTTTAGAAGCTGAATATTTATATCTTGAAATTTTAAAGACTAGAAAAAGTTTGCCCTATAGCGATGATGAACCAAATCCTTTCAATACACGCGATTTTACAACCATTCAAGATGAGGTTGATTTTGCAAAACCTTATCGAAAAAATTTCTTAGATTTTATAATGGGATTAAATGAGGAAGATCTTGAAAATATAAAAATAGATCGCTCAGATGTAGGATATACTAGAAACCTTGGAGATATGTTAATGAGAATGGCGTATCATGAAGCCGTACATACAGGGCAATTATTAAGAGATATGAGGGCTTTAGGTTTAAAAAGACCTCATCTATGGGATTAAATTAAAAATGGTTATCCGTTAGCATTCTAAATAAATGTTTCTATTTCTGACGAGTTATACATGTTAAAATATATAACATGAGTATGTAGGGGGAAGAGTTATGAGCACTGAAGAGTTTTTAACAGATATTCATGAGCACACTCCGAGTTATAGACAGATAAAAATGGAAGCGTTGAGAAGATTTCCTAATGAACGTTTGCAAGTTATTGAATATATATAAGAAAATGCAAGTTTATACGATTATTTAATATGTTTGTTAGATATAACACAGAATGCTCTGGTGAATGAATCTGTACGCAAATCGGAAGGCGAGTTAAAGAAGTATGAGTTTACAGCAAGTGAATTAGAAATGTTGTTTAGTGGATTCTATGTTGCAGTTAGGCAATTGCCTGAGAACATTGGACCTAAAATTTATGAAGCTATTCGATGCAAAAGTGAAGACGTATTATTGAAGTGTTTAGAAGAATCAATAAGAGGGTCTGAAGAAAAGAAAAAAGAAAAAAGCGGATTTTAACATTGAAATTTATCGTACAAAGAATTGACACTTAAATCCCTCACAAACGTTACAGAAAGATATAAGACCTAAGTTGAAAGAAAAGTAAAAGGTCAATGGATATAGTTATATTGTGCAGTTGATTCAGAGGGTAATACAATTGATTTTTATCTAAGTAAATCAAGAGATAAACCAGCAGTCAAGCGCTTTTTCAAGAAAGCCTTGGCTTTTTCGCATGTTTCTAAACCTCGTGTGATAACAGTAGATAAGAACCCTGCCTATCCTGTAGAGATTCAAGTCATTTAAAACAGCAATCTCTATATTGAGTGGTGTCGAATCTATGCATATGATAAAAAACGGGCAACTTGTTTTACCGGACAAGTCTGTCCAAAATCAGAAAGAATTTATTCCTAAATGGTTTGGCTTAGCTTCATAAGATAGAAATGAAGAGAAAATTGCTATTCTATGTTTCCAACTAACATTTTTGCACCAGAACCGAATCTTCAACGAATTTACTATGTAACATGGCTAACACCTGCATCCTATTATTAAACGGTGTTCCAAATGCACTAACAATTAAGCTAATACCAGTTGCTAATGCTCCAACTACTAATTTCTTGAACATAATAAATCCCCCTTAATATTTTTTATAACTTGCACCTTAAATATATCACTTTTCTTATTTTGTAAATGTTTTGAATTTGTAGAAATGTTTATTTGAATCTTATTAATATTGGTAATTCATTTTATTAAGTGGAAAATAGAGGGATTTTTATAGGTATGTAAAAATACATAATAAATGAACCGAATATTATGATATACTCTCAAAGAGCTGATACAAAACTTCTTTAGATTGGAAAACTAAAGTCTTATCTACCCAATTGTGGGGGCGCCTTATGGCGTCTTTTTTTTATAAGAAACCTCCAAGCATTCATACACTTGAGGGTTTATCAATTGAAAGGTAGGGCTGTTTGGAGTTCCTTAAATTAAGAACAAAGCGGGATTATTCCTAAACCAATTAATAGAGCTGCAGCAAACGCTGGAATTGGCACAGGGATCTCGATACTTTCTACAACTAAGAAGTATTGTGTCCACTTACTACTTTAAAACAAACTAATTGCATTAATTAAGAGTTTTAGTGCACTACTCCTTGGAAGTTGATCTTGTAGCGCTCTTTCTCGTAATTCACTATGTTTTCCAAAGAAAATAGTGAAAGGCAAGGCGATGAATACATTTACAAAATGACAAAACTGTAAGAATACACGAATGTTTGTAAGAAAGTTCGATGTTTTCCTTTTTCTTTTTTTATTATAGTGAAAAAGAAGGACGAAATATTCTCTTATGTAGGAAAGGAAGATAATAATGATTGATCTATTAAATAAATGGATGTTAGAAAGTACAGGCAATTTCAATATCGTTGTAGGAATTACAGCACTTCTATTTTTGGGTTCAGTAATTGCACTTATTATTATTTACAAAAAAATTGGTAAACCAGATGAAAGCACAAATGCTATTTATTTAAAAATTACTTCTCGTATGTTTACTACTCAAATTCTAATGAATGCTATATTTATTTCTTTAGTTGGTAAAGATATTGAGAATTTCCGTCAAATCTTTATATTATTTGAAGCTTTTGTATTTTTTATTGGAGCTATTTATTCGTTTAAATTATATAGACAGGAATATAAATAATTTACTTGCAAGAAACAATAAAAAAACTGCACCCCAATTGTTAGACACAGTCTAACAATTGGAGGTGTAGTTTTTTTATGACTAAATTTACTTCAGAAGACAAAATGAATGCAGTAATACATTATCAAGATGGAAGTGAGAGTATAAAAGATATTGCGAAATCATTGGGAGCGAATCACGAAGTGGTTCGCATGTGGATAAAACAATTTGAATATCATGGAATCCTGGCCTTTGAAAAAGGCTATACAACGTATTCTGCACAGTATAAACTAGACGTACTAAATTATATGTTCGAAAATGGGACGTCTCCAAACGAAACGGCAGTCATTTTTAATATTTCTTCACCTGGACTTATTAGAAAATGGCGTATTCAGCTACATCAAAAAGGAGTAGACGCCCTTAAATCGAAGAAAAAGGGGCGTCAATCTATGACTAAGGACAATCAAAAATCAATTAAGAAACAAACACAAACAGAAGAGTCAGTAGAAACATTACAAGCTGAATTGGAGCGTTTGCGTATGGAGAATGCTTATTTAAAAAAGTTGAATGCCTTAGTTCAAAACAAGGAAAAATCACCAAACAAGATAAGGCGCAAGTAATCTATGAACTAAGGAAAGCATTTCCGGTGCAGGCACTTTTAAAATTAGCAGAACTCCCACGAAGTACATATTATTACTGGATACAGAATTCTAATCGACCAGATAAAGATAAAGAGCTAAAGATCCTTAATTCAAAACATTTACGATGAACACCAAGGTCGTTATGGATATCGCCGTATTCGCGATGAGTTAATGAACCAAGGACACAAAATCAACCATAAAAAAGTTCAACGAATTATGAAAGAGTTAGGTTTAAAGAGTCTAGTTCGTATGAAAAAATATCGCTCGTATAAAGGACAAGTAGGTAAGATTGCGCCAAATATTTTAGAACGTAATTTTAAAGCTGAAAAGCCGAACGAAAAATGGGTTACAGACATAACAGAATTTAAATTATGTGGCGAGAAGCTCTACTTATCACCGATGTTAGATCTATTTAATGGAGAGATAATCGCTTATACAATTGATTCAAGACCAACCTATTCACTTGTATCGAAGATGTTGGAGAAGTCTTTTCAACAATTGACAGAAGAAGACGAACTCCTTATTCACTCTGATCAAGGCTGGCATTATCAAATGAAGAAGTATCGTCACGCCCTAAAGGAACGCAAGATTACGCAAAGTATATCTCGTAAAGGGAACTGTTACGATAATGCGGTTATTGAAAGTTTCTTTGGTATTATGAAAACTGAATTTCTTTATCTAAAAGATTTTGAAAGCATAGAACACTTTAAACAAGAATTTGAAAAATATATCGATTATTATAATCACAAAAGAATTAAGGCAAAACTAAAAGGCATGAGTCCGGTACAATATCGAACTCATGCCCTAAAGGCTGCCTAATGAAACGACCTGTCTAACTTTATGGGGTCAGTTCAGGGATGGGATTGAGTTTTGAGGGACTGCCTTTTGGTGGTCTTTTTTGCATAAAATCTTGTAAAGCAAGAAAAAGTAGAATATTAATATTCTAATATTCAATAGAAAGATAAAGTGTTTAAAAGTTCAAAATAATACATTATAATCTATTTAGTAAAATTAACCAAAATATATTTTGCTTATTATGTATTAAAGGGGAAATGAAAATGGCTGGACAAATTCGTATGTCACCAGAGGAGCTTAAATCAAAAGCGGCTCAATATGGACAAGGTGCAAATCAAATTGAGGACATTTTAAGTCAACTACAAAACTTGCAAAATGAATTAAGAGGAGAATGGGAAGGTCGTGCTTTCGAAGGTTTTGATCAACAGTTCAATGAATTAAAGCCAAAAGTACAAAACTTTGCACAGCTATTACAAGAAATTAATATGCAGCTGAATAAAACTGCAGAAGCTGTTGCTTCTCATGATGAAGAATTATCACGTAATTTCGGTTTGAAATAAAAATTGTCATACTCTATATAACAAGCATTTCAAATGAGCCATACAGCTTATATTGTATGGCTCATTTGATTGCATGCCTAGAGCGAGTGATATTGATAGGGATATATATTTTATGAGATTTCTTTGATGCGTTTGGAAAACTTATAGAAAGGGTTTGAAAGAATGGGACAATTTCAAAGTAATTTACAAACAGCAACGCAAATTGCTACGAAAATGGAATCAGCCTCTGATAGGATTCAAAGTGTAACAACTCGTTCTATAACAAAGGCGACGCGTACAACATTATCTGTTAACTTCAAAGCACAAGAAGCGAATCAACAAATATTAGACTTGACGAAACAATTTTCCGCTGCCTTTCAACAAGCGGTTGATAATATTCATTCGGTATCTAATGAATTTGAGAGAATGGATAACGAACTTCACAATACTTTTCGCTAATGTGACAACCTACGTAAAGTAAAATAGTAGGAGGAAAAAGATGAGTCAAGATATTGAAAAACAAATTAATCAAGTAAATCAAAAGTTACGAAGTGTATTTGAAGAACAAGACCGAAATCAATCTGCGATTCAAGCTCAAGAACAAGCGGAAGCAGATTTTTATGAATGTAGAAGTCGAAATCGTCGTTTGTTTGATCGAATTTTAGGAACTTGGCATGGTGATAGAGAAATGTCCCAGTTTTTTATGAATACGTATCAAGATGCACAACATATTGAACGAAAAGTCACATTTGAATTGGAAAACAAAAAAGAAACGTTGCTTAAAGAAAGACGAGACCTTAATGATTTAGAAAACGCCCTTTCCTATCAACAACAACAATTAACAAGGGAGGTCAATGCATGAGTTTAAATATGTATTTGGGAGAGGTACGAAGCCAAACTCAAAGCATGAATGCTGTATGTACCGCTACTATTCAAGGTATGGAACAAGCCATTCAGTCGATTGACGCTTTTGCAGTTGATACTGTTTTACAAGGGCAAACATATAGTAGTGCAAAAGCATTTTTTGTACAAACCTTTCGACCTTTGGCACAAGGAATCATTTATTTGTGTGAAGAATTAATCCGTCAAAATGATGCTTTTCCAAGTGACTTTCAATCACAGGTAGCTCAGGCAGATGTAATTGAACACGAGATATTAGAACAAATTCGGGAAATTGACCGAATGAAAACAAGTATGGAAGCTGTCAATCAAGCTATGCCAATGCCGGGTATGGATGCCATGGTAAATCTTTTTATTGTTATGAGGAAAAAACTGCAAGAAAAGCTGGATCATTTGTATCAATTCAATCAGACCTCTAGTAATAATTATAGTACAGCAATTCAATTAGCAGCGAGTATTGCTGCAGGTCTTGCGGAAGTCCAAAGTGGGAAAGGGTTTAGTCCTGCAAGTGGTACATTTAGTATGCAAGGGTTGAATATGGAATGGACAACTTCAATTCAAGCGATTACAGAAGAGAGGGCACGACAAGCTACCAATTCAATTGAAGAAGGTGAAATATGTGGTAAGCTACCTGAAAAATCTACTGGTGAAAAAATTTGGGACGGTATTGTAGATGGCACGGGACAAGCAGTTAGCGATACAATAGACGGAATAAAAGCTTTAGGGGATTGGGAAACGTGGGAAAACATGGGGAACGCTGCTTTGCACCCTATTGATACCCTTAGTACCATGTATAATGCATTGTCAGATTCATTTATTAATGATGTAATAAATGGAGATGCAGAAAGTCGGGCAAAGTGGGGAAGTTATGCTTTAACACAAGTTGGATTAGGACTTATTGGTGATAAAGGATTAAGTAAAGTATCGAAGGTAGCAACTACTGCAAATCTAACAAAAGGTATGTCCAGAGTAACTAATTCTGCTACATATAGAAATGCAATAAACGTATTAAATAATTTTAATTTAAACATTGGAAACCGTTTTGCTTATGCTGGTATTGGGGGAAGTTCTTTAAAATCTAGCTTTATTGATGCTTATCAAACAGCTAAGGATAAGCTATCACCTTATCAATATACTAAAAGGACTACGGATGGTGACATTTTTGTTGGTAAATTATATGGAGAAGATGTAATTCTTAAAGATGTTAAAGTTGATGAAATTACTTACTCTAAGAGAACTCGAGAAGAAGCTGCAAAACTTAGAAGGGTTTTTCAAAATACTGTAAAAAAGGAATTCCTTTACAGTTTGGCAACTAATCCTGAGAAGATTCTTGAACTTAAGAAAGCGGGTATACCAGATTTTGAAATAGAAAATATGAAAAAAGGAAAAAATCCATCAGGGTGGCAAGTACATCATAACCTCCCCTTAGATGATGGGGGGACAAATGACTTTGAAAATTTAACTTTAATACAAAATCATCCATATCATAAGGCTATTACTAATACACAAAAAACACTAACTAAAGACTTGACTCATGGAGATAGTATTGATATAGATTGGCCTATACCAAAATATAATATTTATCCTAAAGGGGAATAAATTGAGAAAGAAGGTTTTTATATGTGGAAAGATACGCTTTTAGAAGTTGAAAAAACAATGAAAAGTTTTAACCTCAAACTGAATAAACCAGCAAAAGATACTGAAGTTCAAAGATTAAGAGAACGTGTTAAAGAAAGCTTTAATATTGATTTGCCTAATGAGTATGAGGAATTTCTTAGAATTGTAAATGGCTTCGAATTTGATGGTCTGATAATTTATGGAGTTGACCCTTCTTTACTAGAAACAGAAAGAGATGAAACAGTTTATGGACTTTTAGAAAATAATAAGATTTGGTATGAGAATGAGTGGCAACAAGAGTACCTTTTCCTTGGAGATTCAGATATAGCATGGTTTTGTAAAAACATATCTGAAGGTACTTACTTAGAACTTGATAAACCATCTGGTACAGTGATGGAAACATATAATGATTTCAATACAATGCTTGAGGAAGCATTGAAACCAACTCTTCTTTAGTAAGGAGGTAGTAAAAATTATGTTTAACTTTTTGAAAGAATGAGACAATTTCAAAGTAATTTACAAACAGCAACGAAAATTGCTACGAAAATGGGATCAGCCTCTGATAGGATTCAAAGTGCAACCAGTCGTTCTATAACAAAGGAGAGTAAAAATGAAAATTTGGGAATTAAAGAGTTCATTTGATGACTATGAATCCTTTCAACTATTGAACTTAGAAGAAGATTCTAAAAAGTATTTTGAAGGGAAAATTGACTCGGCAGTAAAAGCATCTGATTCATGGGGAGAAATACGTATTAAATGTGTAGAAGAAGGAAATCAAAGTGATTTGCCTCATTTTTGGGGAGAAGTTGGTACGCCAATGGTTAGTGGGAAAGCTAAAAAATTTTTAGAGTCTATACTTGGTGATAATGTAGAATTTCTTCCCCTAATTCATGATGTGACGGGAGAAGTGTATTATATAATTAACGTTTTAAATGCACTAGATGCTATTAACTATGAGAAAGCTATACTAAAGAAACTACGTTCTGGCTTAGTAATAGATTTCAAAAAATACGCATTCTTACCTAATATGGTTAAGAACCAAACAATATTTAAAGTTTACTTAAATGAAATATTACATATTCCTTCCGTTTTTGTATCAGATGAATTTAGAAATACAGTGTTAGAAAGTGATTTAAAAGGTTTTGAATTTATCGAGGTATGGGATTCAGAAGCAAACATGTAAAAGAAAGTCCTAAAATAATTGATAGGAGTTAGTGACATGGATGTAAAGGATTTAAAAATTCTAAGAATGTTAAACAATTATGAGGGAAATGAAAAAGAAATTTTTGAACTGATTCAAGCTGAAGCAATGGTGAAATTTATATGTGGAAAAATATGGTTTTAGAAATTGAAAAAATAGAGAAAAGTTTTAATGATAAACTGAATACACCAGCAACAGATAGTGAAGTTCAGAAATTAAGAGAACGCATGAAAGAGAGTTATAATGTTGACCTACCGAGTGAATATGAGGAGTTTCTTAAAACTGTAGATGGATTAGATTTTAACGGGCTAGTACTTTATGGAGTTGACTCTTATTTGTTAGATACAGAAAGGGACGAATCAATTTGCGGGCTTATAGAAACCAATGAGATTTGGTATGAAAATGAATTTCAAAAAGAGTATCTTTTCTTTGGCGATTCAAATATTGCGTGGTTTTGTAAGAGCTTATCAGACGGTACTTATTTAGAACTTGATAAACCATCTGGTACGGTAATGAACACATATAATGATTTTAATACAATGCTTGAGGAAGCGTTAAAAATAACCCTTCTTTAATAGGGGGTATTAAAAATTATGTTTAATTTTTTAAAAGAATATGTTGTAGCAGACAGAAGTGTCCGTTCTAAACAAAAACCTATTTTCTATCCTATATATCAAGATGAGATAGATGAGGCAGAAAGCTTATTACAAATGGAACTTCCAAAAGAACTGAAACGCTTTTATCAAGAAATAGGTTGTGGTTTTTTTAAGTCTGATACAAGAACGTTTTTCAACAGATTTATGGACCCGATTTCAGTTGCAGATTTCCGTTTAAGGCAAGATATTTATGAATATAATCCAAACCTAGATGATGATTCATTAGTGTTTTTTGAAGTAACAGAACTTAACTTTTTAACAATTAAATTTAAAGAGGAAAATGAATTAGGTCAATGTCCTACTTACTCTGAAGATGAGAAAATAGCGGATTCTTTAGAAGAATTTTTAATTAAAATGGATGAAAATCCTGACTATTATATTTAATCTTTTTAAGACTTGCATTAAGGTGTAGCATTTGAAAAATATCTAATCATGAGTAAAAAAGCTTATGTATAACCTGCATAAGCTTTTTTAATGTCCATAATAGGTAAAAAGTATCAAAAACATTCACCATTAAATCACTTGAAAGTTTAAAGCGACTCCTAAATTAGAAAATCATATTAAAAATATAGATCCCTCTGTTCCAAGAAGGAGAGGGAGAGGGAGAGGTATTGATGGAGCACACAACAGTGAAGAGTTCTTTAAAAACAATATTAAAAATAGTCAGTGAATCACCTTCAAAAATTCTAGGTGTAAAAACAGTAGAATACAATATGCCTAAGTTAAATATGGATGGCACCCCTACAGGAGAGTATGGAAATAAAGTATTCACAAACAACATTTATGATCCTAAAATTATAAGTGATAAGGAATTTATTAACCGTGGAATTGAAGCAGCTAATGACGCTAAATTAAAAACCAGTGATGGAGTTCTTTCGAGAGAAGGGGCGGGTGTTGACGGTAAAGAAATAACTTGGAGAGGATACCATAAAGGTGGAGAAATCTCTTCTTTTTTTCCAGAATAAATTAAAGATATACGAGGAGAGATATGTATGCAAAGAGAATTTAGATTAAAAGATGAGGATTTACTAGATTTAACCCATTTTCCTATACAAGCAGTGTTTAATATGGTAGATGATGAAAGATTTTTAAAGGTAATCAATTCAGTTTGTGAAGGAGTAGGATTTGGAGAGGAATATGGCGCATGTACTTTTCCAGGAGATTTGGATGAGTATGATATTGCCAATGGAGATTCATTTGAAGGGGTAGAATTTGTATTATACAGTGGTGATGAGGTAATAATTGATTATCAAACATTTTATCATTATTTTAAAAAAATGTGTGAGGATTATTCAAAAAAGTATCCAAACACAATTAAGAGATTAGAAGATAGTCTTAACAAATTTATTGAATTATACAATATTAATAGGTAGAGACTATTTATAACTTATCCAAAATCATTATAAAAGGTAGAATGTTTCATGACTAGAATTGATTATATGCTAATATTCAATAGAAAGATTTGATGTTTGAAAATTCGCGACAAAATCTCATAATATGTTTAGTAAAATTAACCGATTCATATTTTACTCATTATGTATTAAAGGGGAAATGAAAAAAACTTGGTCAACAGTAGCAGGGTGGTTTAATTAACATGAAAAAAAGTATAGATTTTAATAAGAAAGCTTTTGAATATTATATGGCTCTTTATGCTGTAAATGATATAAGATCGACTATAATTACTCTTGTGATTGGGATAGCAGATATATTTGTGCTTTTACCTGCTTTTGCGAATCCTGTTCAACCGATATATATGTACATAATAGTTCCACCAGTTGCTTTTTTAAATGTATGGGCAATATGGATTGTTATAAATCCTAGGAAGCGGCAATTACAATACACTCTATTTCGTGGGGTATTTGGCATCGTATGTTCAGTAGGATTATTAATTATAACCCAAAAGTTTGCATATGGAATGTTAGGATTACAAACTCCTATCTATTTTATTTTTTCGGTTGGTTTGTATATTTTTGCTTTGCATTATTATTATAAAAATCATATTAAAAAACTTCAGGAATCAATCAAAAAATCAAAATCATCGAAAAAAAACTCTAGTTTTGGAGTAGTGGTTTTTGTAGGATTGGGTCAACTCATTGCTAATATCAGTCTTGGTTTTGCAACACAAAAGATGGTAGCAATTGTATTAATGTGTGTATATTCCATGCTTTCGTTTATGTTGTTTCATTTCATTATGGAACTCCATAGGTATTATTATTTAAGGAAGCATATAGAAGATGGGGGTAGAACACATGAAACCTTTTAAAGAGGTTTATTGAATTTTAAGTATTGTGATTTATGGAAGGAAACAAAACTTATGGTTAAAGAACCTGTGATGTATGACTATATTGGCTGTTTTTATCCAGAAGGAGGAAAGCTGATATGCAAGCATTTAAAGTTGGGAAATTAGTCACATTCGTTGCAATTATAATACTTCTTGTAGTTGCTATTTTATCTCCTTACAACTTATTTAAAAAGATTTATTTTATTATTGGTGTTCTTATTATTGGCGCAATTTCACTTGGTACAAATAAATTCTTTGAACTGATACACAGTAAATTTAATAAGAAATGATATTACTTATGTGATAAAGAAATTCCCCTCTAAATCCTTAATGATTTAGAGGGGAATTTCTACAAGATGATTTTACTGGATTACGTGGAACTAAATTAGTCCATCACCATATTGGTGGTGGTCAAGCTGTTGGTGTTCCGCTGCCACTACATCCTGGTTTTGGAGGGATTCATAACGCAGAAAAATCGATTGGAGCATGGGGGAAAAGATGCAGGATATGTAGAAATGCTTCAGAAATTTATTGAACATCATACATTAGGCGGTAAATAAAAAAATGAAAAATGAAATGAAAAATTGTTTTGATAAAATAATTAGAGAGTGGCAAGATTGTAATAATTCATTGCCAAAATCTTTATGGATAGAAGAAGCAGAGGCTTTTATCTATGAAGGAGAACCAGATATAGAGGGATACGTATTCTGGAAACCGTTAGAAAAAAATATAATTCATGATTTTTCTAATATAGAAAAAGATTTGGGGATACAATTATATAATTCAATTAAAGAATATTATAATTCTTATTGGTTTTTAGACTTAGGAGGTAATTATTTAGGTTATGATTTTGAATTAAATTCTGTTATACCAGGAATTGAACTGCATGATTTTTATGTATCTTTACAAGGGTACCAAGGCGCACATGATAATCAACTGAATAATATTCCTATTGGTATGGAATTCAATGGTCTCTTGGTAGTTGTAGATAATGAAAATGGACAAGTAAAATTAGAAGATTATGAAAGCCGAAGCTTCGAAGTAATCTGTGATAGTTTAGCAGAATTAATTTTAAATCTTTCATAATCAGGAACCTGGTCGAATACAACTTGTAGATTATCAGATACATCACGATACTGGTCATACAGGTGGATATAAAATTTGAGGAAAAGATAGGGCGGTTTATAATTATGAACAACATTACATGGATTAATGTAAGTGAGAAAAAAGTTACAGATGAACAAATTGAACAATTAGAAGAGTACTTTGGTATTAAATTTCCTAATGATTTTATTGAGTGTGTAAAGAAATATGATGGTGGCTATCCTACTCCAGATACATTCAATATTCCTAATCGGGATGAAGATTCACTTAATAACCTTTTATCCTTAGACTCTGAGAGAAAAATTTCTATGCTGCAAACATATAATAGTATAAAAGATAGATTGGTAGATAAAGTATATCCTTTTGCTAGAGACCCGTTTGGTAACCTTCTATGCTTTGATTACCGAAATAATCCTCAGTCACCAACAGTCGTATTTTGGGACCATGAGGAAGAAGAAATGGAAGAATCAATCTATCCTGTTTGTTCATCTTTTGCAGAATTACTTGATAGCTTATATGAGTTTGAAGACGAGGACGAATAATTAATTATGAGTAACAAAAGTAAGACTTATGTGAATTACGCATAAGTCTTTTTAATATTATCTCAAAGTTAAAAAGATTGAGGGGGGAAATTCTCATGAATCTAGGGGGGCTAGTTTAAAAGAAATTAAAAGACAATTAAATATACCTAGATTTCAACACCCGATTAGTAAAAAAATGGTACCATTAACAGATAGTAATGGTAAAAGGATATTAAATGATAATAAACAGCCTATTATAACTCGAGAATTTACATATGAAGTAAAAGGTCAATCAAGATCATTCAGAGGGTCATAAGTTTGGAGAAGGTGGAATTGGAGATCAGTCACCGCATCATAATGTAAGACCTGAATACAATACACGAACAGGACAGGTAGATCGTATGGAGGATCATTATTATTTTGAGAAGAGAAATAGAAAATAGGAAGTATAAAAATGATTGATCAATTTAAATTTTTAAATCCACAAGCGTTAATTAGTATTTTTGGGAAAATACCAAAGTTTGAAGAATCAGAGTTATTAGATGTGCGTCTTAAAAGAGATGGTCCTACTTTAGTTATTCAATTGATGACAAAGGAAAATGTTGAAAACAAGCCAAAAAGATGGGATAAGTGGGATGTAATTTATGTAGAGATATCTTTCTTTACTATTCATAATTTAACAATAAAAGGTTTAGGGACAGAAAATATAATTGATTATTTTGAAATAAATACGATAGAAGAAGGTTTATTAAGAATTAAGTGTAAGAATCAAATGTTAGTTGAGTGCTCGTTTGAATGGGCGAAGGTAGAAGGAGTAATCCCAGGCTTAATAGGATTACCGTAATTTTGATGGGAAGTAGATAGTTAATTTTTATAATATTCATATTTTAATGTTTTGGGGTTAAATAAGGAATGTATAAAGGACATTTGAAACGTTGATAGTGTTGCAAACATATGAAGCGGAAATTACTAAAATTAAGATACCTAATTATATACCTGTATTAGGTGATTATGATATAAGTTCCAAAGGTGAGATTGTAATAGGTGGGTATGGTTATAGATTCCGCAGGAGTTTCATTTAAGTTTGAGAAGGAAGCGAGATAATAGAATGCGAAAATTTTCAAAAATAGTTATATGTGTTGGTGCGTTAATAATGATTATACTAGGCATGATTGTACATGATACATGGAAGGATAGGATTTATTTTTCTTTAGCTGTACTTTTTGTTACCGTACTTTCTTTACTATGGAATATAGTTGCTCATAATATTATGGATAAATTTAGGGGGAGAGAATGAATAGTTATGAAACTTTTACTGATTGGAACAGTAGCGGGGTGGTTTAATTAACATGAAAAAAAGTCTAGATTTTAATAAGAAAGCTTTTGCACATTATATGGCTCTTTATCCTGTAAATGAAATAAGAGTCCACGTAATTGGTCTTGTCCTTTTGGGGGCAGATGTGTTTGTTCTTTTGCCTGCTTTTGCGAATCCTTTTCGATTACTCTATGTATATATAGTAACTCCTCCAGTTATTTTTTTAAATTTGTGGGCGATATGGATTGCTATCAATCCTCGGAAACGACAGTTACAATACACTCTATTTCGAGGAGTATATGGCGCCATATGTTCAGTCGGATTATTAGTTATAACTCAAAAATATGCTTATGAAGTATTACAATTACAAACTCCCATCTATTTTATTCTTTCATTTGGTTTGTATAGTTTCGCTTTGTATCATTTTTATAAAAATCATATTGAAAAGCTTCAGGAACCAAGAAAAAAATCAAAATCATCGAAAGGAACTGGTGGTGTAAAAGTAGCAGCTATTGCAGCGGGATTGGGGCAGTTAATTGCTAATATAATTCTTAGCATTGCAACACAACAGATGGGGGCAATTGTATTTATGTCTGCATGCACAGTGTTTTCGTTTGCTTTGTTTTATATGATTATAGAACTCCATAAGTATTATTATTTACGTAAGCATATAGAAGATGGAGGGAAAATACGTATAGGCTTTTAAAGAGGATTTGTTGCATTTCAAGTATATAATCGCATTCTTCTTATAGTTGGTTAAAGGATAGAAAAAATAGGAGGGACAAAAAAGGTTGTAATTTACGGGAGAAACCAACTACTTATGGTTGAAGAACCTGTTATGTATGACTAAATTGGCTGTTTTTATCCAGAAGGATATATTGATCCTGATTATACATGTGTATTTAATCATGAGGATATTGAAGGAATTATATTTGTAGGTTTTATAGATGAGGAAGAAGAGGCATTTATAGGATAGCTTAATTGAATAGGATCTAGAAACAGGTGATTTTCAAATTTTGATAAAACTAGCAATCTCCACGCCGAAATTGGTTGAATTATAAGGAGGGAAAAGCTGGTCACGAAAATGATGAAGAGATTACTATTTTCAAATCAATTGGTTTGGCTGTAGTAGATATTATCGTTGCGAATTATTTGTATGAGAAAGTAGTGGAGCGCGGGATGGGATTGAGTTTTGAGAGACTGCCTTTTGATGGTATTTTTTTATAAAATCTTGTAAAGCAAGAAAAAGTAGGATATTTAATGATTAGAATTGAATATTCATATTCTAATATTCAATAGAAAGATAAAACGTTTAAAAGTTCAGAATAATAGATTATAATATGTTTAGTAAAATTAACCAATATATATTTTGCTCATTATGTATTAAAGGGGAAATGAAAATGGCTGGACAAATTCGTATGTCACCAGAGGAGCTTAAATCGAAAGCGGCTCGATATGGACAAGGTGCAAATCAAATTGAGGACATTTTAAGTCAACTACAAAACTTACAAAATGAATTAAGAGGAGAATGGGAAGGACGTGCTTTTGAAGGTTTTGACCAACAGTTCAATCAATTAAAGCCAAAGGTACAAAACTTTGCACAGCTATTACAAGAAATTAATATGCAGCTTAATAAAACTGCAGAGGCTGTTGCTTCTCATGATGAAGAATTATCACGTAATTTCGGTTTGAATTAAAAACGCTTTATTCTATATAACAAGCATTTCAAATGAGCCATACAGCTTATATTGTATGGCTCATTTGATTGCATGCCTAGCGAGCGATTGATAGGGATATATATTTAATGAGATTTCTTTGATGCGTTTGGAAAACTTATAGAAAGGGTTTGAAAGAATGGGACAATTTCAAAGTAATTTACAAACAGCAACGCAAATTGCTACGAAAATGGGATCAGCCTCTGATAGGATTCAAAGTGCAACCAGTCGTTCTATAACAAAGGCGGCGCGTACAACGTTGTCTGTTAATTTCAAATCACAAGAAGCGAATCAGCAAGTTTTAGACTTGACGAAACAATTTTCCGCTGCCTTCCAGCAAGCGGTTGATAATATTCATTCGGTAGCTAAAGAATTTGAGAGAATGGATAACGAACTTCACAATACTTTTCGCTGATGTGACAACCTACGTAAAGTAAAATAGTAGGAGGAAAAAGATGGGTCGAGATATTGAAAATAAAATTAAAGAGTTAAATCTAAAGTTACGAAATGTATTTGAAGAACAGGACCGAAATCAATTCGCGATTCAAGCTCAGGAACAAGCGGAAGCAGATTTTTATGAATGTAGGAGTCGAAATCGTCGTTTGTTTGAACGAATTTTAGGAACTTGGCATGGTGATAGAGAAATGTCCCAGTTTTTTATGAATACGTATCAAGATGCACAACATATTGAACGAAAAGTCACATTTGAATTGGAAAACAAAAAAGAAACATTGTTTAAAGAGAAACGAGATCTTAGTGATTTAGAAAACGCCCTTTCATATCAGCAACAACAATTAGTAAAGGAGGCTAATTCATGAGTTTAAATATGTATTTGGGAGAAGTACAGAACCAAACTCAAAGTATGAATGCTGTATGTACGGCCACCATTCAAGGTATGGAACAAGCGATTCAGTCGATTGATGCTTTTGCAATTGATACTGTGTTACAAGGGCAAACGTATAGCAGTGCAAAATCATTTTTTGTACAAACTTTTCGTCCTCTAGCACAAGGAATTATTTACTTATGTGAAGAACTAATCCGTCAGAATAATGCCTTTCCAAGTCAATTTCAATCACAGGTAGCTTCAACTGATGTTATTGAACAAGAAGTGTTAGAACAAATTCGAGAAATTGACCGAATGAAAACAAGTATGGAAGCTGTCAATCAAGCTATGCCAATTCCGGGTATGGATGCCATGGTAAATCTTTTTATTGTTATGAGGAAAAAACTGCAAGAAAAGCTGGATCATTTGTATCAATTCAATCAGACCTCTAGTAATAATTATAGTACAGCAATTCAATTAGCAGCGAGTATTGCTGCAGGTCTTGCGGAAGTCCAAAGTGGAAAAGGTTTTAATGCTTTAACAGGGATATTTAGTGTGAAAGAATTAAATATGGAATGGACAGTAGCTATTCAAAAAAAATCAGAAGATAAAGTTCATGCTGTTCAAATTGAAAAAGAAGCTGTTAAAAATGATTGGTTTTTGATGGATTCAAAAGAGGTAAAGGAAACAGCTAATGGAGTAGCAACAGTTACTGGAGTAGTTGTAAAAGGAATTGGTAGTATAATAAATGGTAAAAAGTATGAAAAATCATTTACTGAGGAAAAGGGATATGGTGGTATATTTATTAAAGGTCTTACACTTGAAGCAGAGCCATTTGTAAGTTCTCGTACTTATGATCAATTTAATGTAAAAGATAAAGAAAAGAGGGAACAAACTTATGGACCTAAAGTTGGGTTTACAGTAGCTCAAGCTGGAATAGAACAAGAGGATATTGTTTTTGGAGCTGGAGCTGAAGCTAAAGTAGCGCTTGCTTCTGCAGAGTTAGGTGCTCATGTGGAAAATGGAAATTTACATATAGGAGCTGAAGCTACTCTAGTAAAATATGAGAGTGCTATAAAAATTCCTATTCCATTTATGGATAAAAAGTTACAAATTGGGGGATCTGCATCGCTTGGAACACTCGGGGGATCTTTTGAAGCTGGAAAAAGTGGATTCAAATTCCATGCACCATTTGGTCCTGGTGTAGGTTTATGGGGATTTGGTTTAGAAGTTAGTGTTAAGGAATAAAGGAGATAATTAGTATGAATAAAAAAGTGAAAAATTTTAAATATCTTATGATTATATTAGCTTGTATTGCAATTTTTGGTACAATTTTACCTAATGCATTGGATCCAAATGAAACATTAGCAGGTAACATTTCGGTTGCAGTTTTTGGTACAATTGGTACTTGTTTGTTGTTTTCTGTCACTTATTTCATTATAAAAAAGGCTATTTTAAGAAGGGGAAACTAAGATGGTACAAAATTTAGAGTTAGAATTACTTCCAATAGGTTCTGTTGTAATGTTTAAAGATTGGGAACATCCATTAATGGTTTATGGAAGAAAACAGATGGATTCTGAAACGAAAAGAACATGGGATTATGTATGTTGTTATTTTCCTCATGGTAATATTTCTTCGGAGTATAATTTCTTTTTGAATCATGAAGATATTTCTAGTGTTTTACATCTTGGTTTTATTAATGAAACAGAATTAGAGTTTCAAAAATTATTTAAAAAAGAAGTTGAAGAAAAACGGTGATTCTTTTAAGCTGTTAGTGTTTTTGAAATAGTTAATGGATGAATGTTAATACATATATATTTAAAGGAAGGGGACTCTCTATGAAATTACTTCGCTCATTTCTCATTTTCACTCTTGTTGTATTGTTAAGCGCATGTAATACAGCAACAAAAGTCACAAAGGTTCAAAAAAATGGCGAAACGACTTTAACAATTGGTTCTTTGCAGGGGTATTACGATGTACAAACGCTTAAAGCTGAAAAAGGAAATGTGGAAATTCCTTATGAGGCAGCAGTTGAAGAAGGTACGATTTTATTGCAAGTCACAAAAGACGATAAGGTCATTTATGAAGAAGAAGTCACTTCTCAAAAAGAAGGTTTGCTTTCTTTTGAAGCGCCAAAATCCGGATCATATGATTTAATTGTACGTGTGAAGGGTGAAGAAGAGAAAGCGAAAGGAATTCAAATACATACGAAGCTATGAAAAAACGGCAAGCGGAGTATACTCGCTTGCCGTTTCCATTTCCAGTTGGTTCTGGCATAACAAATGCTCATCAATTTCAAGAAGTGAACGTAAAGTAATTCAGAAGTATACAATATTTTACTTTCAGCGATGTAATCCCTAATAAAAGATTCAATAAATTTTATAATGTAAATATTTAATTCTAATCATTAAAAATCCTACTTTTTCTTACTTTAATTGTTTCTAAAATATAAAGAAGAATACCTAAACCAAATATTTTTTCAGTATTAGAAATATTATTACCTAATTTAATAATAGGTACATTTAAGCCAAATCTTTCACTCCATTCTAAAGGCATATATCCCCTCTTGCAGTTTATTAATATACGATCATCCATTGTACGAAAAGACGTTTCGAAAAAATCAAATTCCACTTCTATCTCAGAAATTTTTATCTCTTTTTCATTCATCAAAGAACCACGTACCATTCCAAATCCTTGTATCATATTTTCTTTAAACATACCTACACAATTATAATTCGAATCATAAATAGCCCAATCATAATTTTCAACTTCACTATGAAAGTATGCAAGAATTTCTCCATCACTTGCTTCCAATCCAACAACGTGTTTATTTTTTAAAGAAGATACTGTCATCATATCAGTTGAAATTAGCTTTGTTCCTGCTACATAAGCTCCATCAGGAGTATATAATCCAAAATGTTTATTACCTTCTGGTAATTCTAATAATACAAAAGTATTAGTATCCCAAAGTGTTATACTATTTTTAACAATATTTTTTTCTAATAACTTCCCTTTTCTTAATTGCAAAAAACCAATTCCTAAAAAAACAAACGAAACTATAACAATAAAAATAACCTGTCCCCAATTAATATGTCCCCACTTTTCATATACAGCACATAGTGCCAAAATAAAAACACCAATTCCAATAAAAAATTTAAACTTCCCTTTCTTTTTATAATACTCAAATAATTCCACATAAACACCTCTATCAGTTGGTCTTAATATTTCAATTACCCTTCAAATAGGGGGCACATTACCGAAAGTGAAAAATTGTATGCTAAGGGTGTAAAAACCTATTATAGCAGGTTTTATAGAGAATATAAGTCTATGTTGATGCTACCCCTTATTATAGTTGTTTTATAAGTTTAGTGGTGAATTTTTTATTGTGAATAGAAAGGAGAATGATGTTGAAAATTTTTAAAAATACAATTTTATTTGTTTTATGTTTAGTAGTTCTTAGTGGTTGTTTTACAAGGGCAAACATATAGCAGTGCAAAAGCATTTTTTGTATAAACCTTTCGTCCTTTAGCGCAAGGAATCATTTACTTATGTGAAGAGCTAATCCGACAAAACAATGCCTTTCCAAGTCAATTTCAATCACAGGTAGCTCAGGGAGATGTAATTGAACACGAGATATTAGAACAAATTCGAGAAATTGACCGAATGAAAACAAGTATGGAAGCTGTTAATCAAGCTATGCCAATCCCGGGTATGGATGCCATGGTAAATCTTTTTATTGTTATGAGGCAAAAACTGCAAGAAAAGCCGGATCATTTGTATCAATTCAATCAGACCTCTAGTAATAATTATAGTACAGCAATTCAATTAGCAACTAGCATTGCTGCAGGTCTTGCGGAAGTTCAAAGTGGGAAAGGGTTTAGTCCCGTAAGTGGTACATTTAGTACACAGGGGTTGAATATGGACTGGACGACTTCCATTCAAAAAATGACAGAAGCTAAGGCACACGAAGCGGACAATTTTGTAAATAGCAATTTATCAGATGATAATATCGAAGAAGGTACAATGTATGATACCCCCCCTGAAAAATCTATGCTTCGAAAAGTTTGGGACGGTATATACGTTGGTTCTGGGCAAGTTATCGGAGGGATTGTAGAAGGATTCAATTCACTAGATGATACAGTAACAAAAGAAAATATTAAGTATGCTATAGGTCATCCCCTAGAGACAGCATCTACTGCGTATAATACTTTTTCTAATTCATTTGTGAATGATTTTTGGCATGGTGATGCAGAAAGTCGTGCAAAATCGGGAACAAGTATTTTTATGGAAGTTGAGATAGGATGGATTGGGGATAAAGGGATAGGCTGAGTAGGGAAAATAACTACACTCGGTGAAGGCGCGAATCTAGCAAAAGTCTAGAAGGTATCTCTTCCGTTTCGAATCAAATACCATTGAAAGACCAATTTGCTTTTGCTGGCGGAAGTGGTGGACAATCCAGGTTTAATATACCTGAGTTTAATCAAGCAAAGGATACGCTTTTATCCGCTAAAGTATAATATGGAGCTCATTATGAAAGAGTTAAACGCAGAAAAGTACTTGCACCAGATGTAGAGTATAAATCACCATCAGGTCATACATATAAAACTGATAGTGAGAGGCGAATTACTAGTGTAGAAGGAGAATTAAAAATAGGAGATGCTAAAAGAAATCCTTATGCACAACGAAAAGCTGGACAAAATGGACCGAATGGAAGAAATGATAGATTAAAAGATGATGATGGAGGTCATTTAATCGCAAGTATGTTTGAGGGATCTGGTGATATTGATAATTTGGTGGCAATGAATTCACAAATAAATCGTTCTGGAGGTAAATGGTATAGTCTTGAACAAAAGTGGTCGCAAGCTTTAGCGGATGGAAAAACGGTGAAAGTAAAAATAGAGCCTATATATTCGGATGATAGTATAAGACCTTCTCAATTTAAAATAGCTTATGAGATTAATGGAGAAATTAAAAAAATTAGGATAAAAAATCAATCTGGAGGATAAGTATGGAAACTGAAAAAATGGAAATAGTTTATCAAGAAATAGGTACAAAAATAGATGAAATTATACCAGGGGAATGGAACGAAATTTATCTATATGCTGAATTATTAGAGGATTCAACAGAAGCGTACTTCTTCTTTACTACTCCTAAAAAAGATGGTTTTATTTATTCGAATAATATTCCAAAAGTATATGATGTAGATGAGGAGATTTATGATGACTTATTATTCGAACTATATGACGCATTAGAGAAATTACGTGAAGAATTTAAGGAAAATGAACAAGAATTATGGACAAACTTAACATTAATTCTACATGATTCAGGAAAATTCAAAATAGAATATGATTATACAGATGTGTTATCCCCTGAACATAATCCTACAGAAAGGGAGATAATATGGAAATACAAATATCTTGGTATTACTCCCGATAATGAAATTGATAAAAAGTTTTTAGATAATTATCTTAAAAATATAGAAGATAAATAAAAATATTGATAATTGTGTGTTATGTTATCCTCTATGAATTATCATTCATAGAGGATTTTTTATTAAATTCAATAGTTAAAATGAATAATTCTCATACTTAATTATGAGAGGAGTAGATAGGAACAGAATATAGTCCCGTTCGGAACAATGACGTTTGAGGGTTTACTTCATATCTTTTATCTCTTTATTTTCAATATCTTGAATGTATACTTTTGTTGTGTATTTTGAGGATATTAGGGGAATTGGTGGGAAGTCAACTTTTACTTTCAAATTAGGAATACACTTATTAGACACTCTAAGTAATAAATTTGTCCACTTTAATGAGGAGGGAGAATTTTGGGTTTGTAAAATAACAATGGAACTACGTGTTTTTTCGTCATACAAAAACCTCTACATATAAGTAGAGGTTTTTAAATTATATATGAATGAATTATGCTTTTTATATAAAGCAAATCGAGTTCAGATAAACGAAGAACATAGAATACATAATTTTAACTAGATTTATTACTAGCTAGTGTATCCCCACCACCAAGCTCCGCCTCAATCTGCGAAGTCTTCGATGACTCATCCATACGCCAATACGTAATAAAGCTGATTGCAATACATCCAGCTACGTAGAAGTAGAATAGTGATTCCATTCCGATACTCTTTAGCCATAATGCGATGAACTCAGCTGTTCCACCGAATATCGCAACTGTTAGTGCATATGGTAAACCTACGCCAAGTGCGCGAATTTCAGTTGGGAAGAGTTCGGCTTTTACAATTGCGTTAATTGATGTGTAACCAGTAACGATAATGAGGCCGACCATCATGAGTAAAAATGCTACGATTGGTTCTGTCGTTTTTTCCATGAAGAAGAAGATCGGTGCTGTTAGTAACGTTCCGAGAATACCGAAAGCCATTAATAGTGGACGGCGTCCGATTTTATCGGATAGTAGTCCTGCAATCGGTTGAAGTACGACGAATATAAGTAGTGCGACAAAGTTAATCCAGCTTACAACTTCTTTCGGAAGGCCGACTGTGTTTACCATGAACTTTTGTAAATATGTTGTGTACGTATAAAATGCGACAGTGCCGCCTAATGTTAGGCCGACTACTGTTAATACAGCTTTCGGATGTTTCATAAGAGCGCTAATGGTTCCTGCGCTTTCGCGTTTTTGTGATTTTATGTTTGAGAATTGCTCCGACTCATCCATCGTGCGGCGAAGCCATAATACAGCTACTGCGCCCATTGCTCCAATAATGAACGGAATACGCCATCCCCAAGCTTTCATATCTGGTTCGCTTAGTAATTGTTGAAGAACAATTTGAACGCCTAACGCAACCATTTGTCCAGCAACGAGCGTTACATATTGAAAACTTGAATAAAAACCACGGCGGCCACTACTAGCCATTTCAGATAAATATGTTGCGGAAGTCCCATACTCTCCGCCAAGTGATAATCCTTGTAATAAACGGGCAAGAACTAAGATGATCGGCGCCATAATCCCAATGCTTTCGTAACTAGGTGTACAGGCGATAATTAAAGAACCACTGGCCATAACCGTAATGGAAAGAGTTAATGCTGCCCGGCGTCCGTGCCGATCTGCATATCGTCCCATTAGCAAACTGCCGATAGGGCGCATTAAAAATCCAACTGCGAAAATAGCTGCTGTGTTCAGTAATTGACTCGTTGGATCACCTTTAGGAAAGAACTCTGCTGAAAAATAAACAGCAAAAGCAGAGTAAACGTACCAGTCGTACCATTCAATTAAATTGCCGACAGAACCTTTGAAAATATTGCCGGCGACTCGATTAGATTTTGCTTGAGCCATAATCATTCCTCCTCTTGCTTAGTAATAAAAGGTATATATGAAAGCGTGTTCATTGTAGTTGAATTGTACTGTTTATAGAATGAAATCTCAATATTATGACAATTTTATTCTTTTTGTACTTTATGTACATGGAGAGTTTTAATAGTTGCTTCATTATTAGTTTTGTCATAATAATAGAAAAAGGAGATTGATAGTTTTGAATATTTTATCAAAGGATATGAAGCATGAAGAAATCACGCAAAGTGTCATTGCAAACGAAAATAGTAAGCTTAATTATTACGTTAATTTTATTTGTCGTTCTCCTATTAGCGGGAATATTTGTTTACATTCAGTCCGTTGATACGAAGAGCCAAGTAGAACAGTTAGCACTGCAAACGGCTAAATCTCTTTCTTTTATGCCAGCGATAAAAGAGGCTTTTCAATATAACGAGCATAAAAGTACTATCCAATCCATTGCGGAACAAGTTCGTGAGCAAGCTGGTGCAGATTACGTCATTGTAGAAGATCGCTATGGGGTTATGTATTCCCATTCTAATTCTGAGTTGATTGGAACAAAGAGTAACAACCCGTATAACTATGAGGCACTTACTTTTGGTGGCTATTATACAATCGAAGGAAATGGTACAAATGGTCCAGCTTTAATGGCGAAGGCACCTATTATTGTTCATAACGGAGATTACGATCAAGTAGTAGGCGTTGTGACAGTAGAGTTTCTAATAAAAGGCATTGAATCTAACATATTGAGCAGAACGAAAGAAATTATACTCTTCTCCGTAGCGGTATTATTAGCCGGAATTGTTGGTGGCATTCTTTTAGCGCGTAGCATTCGTAAAGATACACTCGGTTTAGAGCCGAATGAAATCGCAGCGTTATACCGGGAACGAAGCGCGATACTACTATCTATAAAAGAAGGGATTATCGCCATTGATCAAAATGGTTTGATTACGATGATGAACACCTCTGCAGAAGAGATGCTACATGTAAATGGTGATTATATGCAGCAGCACATTTCAAAAGTTTTACCAGAATTTAATATGGAGAGAGTGCTAGAAAACGATCAAGAAATCGCGTTTCAAGATAAAGTGTTTATTTTAAATAGGACACCGATACTTGAAAATAACAGTACGGTAGGCGTTGTATGTAGTTTTAGAGATAAAACAGAACTGCAAAACTTAGTGAACACAATATCTGAGGTAAGAAAGTATTCGGAGGACTTACGCGCTCAAACACATGAATTTACAAATAAGCTGTTCGTCTTATCGGGATTACTTCAGTTAGGACATTACAAAGAAGCGATTGAATTTATCCAGCAAGAATCTAACATTCATCAAAGCCAAAATCATATTTTATTCCATCAAATTCATGATGCGAAAGTACAAGCTATTTTATTAGGGAAAATCGGAACAGCATCTGAGAAGAAAATCGATTTTCATATTGAAGGAGATAGTGCGCTTCATCCGTTACCAGACCATATAAAAGTTTCGCACCTTATTACGATTCTTGGAAATATAATCGACAATGCGTTTGATGCGGTTAGTGAACGAGAGGAGAAGAATGTTTCCTTCTTCGTTACGGATATTGGACATGACATTGTATTTGAAGTAATAGATAGTGGAGCAGGGATACCGGCAGAAAAAATCACGACTATTTTTCAAAAAGGATTTTCAACGAAAGGAAATGATCGTGGTTACGGATTAGCGAATGTGAAAGAAATGGTAGATCTACTAGAGGGAACAATTGAAATTCAAAATGAGAAAAATGGGGGAGCTATTTTTACAATTTACCTTCCGAAAACATTGAGAGAAAGTACATGACAAACAGGGGGATGGGCATATGTTGAAGGTTGCAATTGCAGAAGATGATTTCCGCGTCGCGCAAATTCAAGAGGAGTTTTTATCAAAAATAAAGGACGTAAAAGTAATCGGAAAAGCGTTGAACGCAAAAGAAACGATGGAACTACTACAAAGGGAAGAAATCGATTTGCTTCTATTAGATAATTACTTACCAGACGGAATTGGAACCGACTTATTACCACAAATCCATGCCGACTTTCCAAACGTTGACGTAATTATGGTTACAGCGGCGAATGAAAACCATATGTTAGAAAAAGCAATTCGAAACGGCGTAAGCAACTACCTTATAAAACCGGTCACGTTAGAAAAATTTGTTCGTACCATTGAAGACTATAAGAGAAAGAAGCAATTATTACATAGTAACAATGAAGTGAATCAAGCACTCATCGATAACTTTTTCGGCACTTCGCAAATACAACATATGAAAAACTTACCGACAGGTGTTGATCCGTTAACACTGCAAAAGGTGAAAGGAATTATAAAAGGGTTCGAAGAGGGAATTACAATAGAAGAAATGGGAGAACAAATGGGGGCTTCCCGAACAACCGCAAGAAGATATTTAGAATACTTAGTAGCAACAAACGAATGCACAGTAGAATACACATACGGCATTATCGGACGACCAGAACGAAAGTATCGAATAGGACGAGGACTATGAAAAAACGATTATTACTATGTATATGGATCATGACAGGAGTAATAGCTGGTTGTGCCTCAGAAAAATCCCATACGAATAAAATGAACATCGACAAAGTAGAAATCGTTGCGCCGAACGTCCAAGGAGCAGGATGGGACTTAACGGCACGAGCGATGCAAAAAACGCTAACAGAAGAAAAAATCTTCACAAAACCAATCACAGTCACAAACAAAGTAGGTGGCAGCGGTGATGTCGGATGGAAATATACGAAACAAAAAGGCGGTCACGTACTGGCAATTAACTCAAGCTTACTCATAACGAACAACCTACTAGGCCACAGTAAACTAACATATAAAGACTTCACACCGCTCGCAACACTCGCATCGGACTGGGAAGTCGTTGTCGTATCAAAAGAATCAAACATAGAAAACGCAAAACAACTAATGGAACAACTAAAACAAGACAAGAAAAACTTCAAAATCGGTGTTGCCCCCGGCCTAGGAAACGACGATCACCTATCATTCGTACAAGTAAGCAAAGCCTTCGGCATAAACCCAGCCGAACTACAATTCTTCGTCTACGAAAACAAAGAAAAAATCATAAACGCCCTAACGAACAAACAAATAGGCGCCGCAACCATGACCCTATCCGAAGCCGAAAAACAATACAAAGCCGGCAAAATAAAAATACTAGCCGTATCCGCACCAAAACGCCTAGACCGACTACCAGAAATCCCAACCTGGAAAGAACAAGGAATCAACGTCATCTTCCAGCACTGGAAAGGAATTATGGGCCCGAAAGATATGACGGAGGAAGAGGTTGCTTATTGGGATAGTGTTATTAAGAGGATGGTGGAGAGTGATAGTTGGAAGGGGATTTTGAGGGAGCGGGGTTGGGAGAGTTTTTATAAGGATAGTGGGGAGAGTATGGGGTTTTTGGAGGAGTGTCATTTTAGGTATGAGGAAATGGTGAAAAAAGAGGCTTAAGAGGGAAGTATTCAATCAGGCTTTATTTTTGTAGTTACTTCTATATAATATAAAAGAGATGAGAGTGTTAGGCTAATTGTATTAAAAGGGCTAGATAGGGATAGATAAAATCTAGCTTACTGATTAAAAATATATTAGTCGTTAAAAGATATAAAAGGCATTTTTCAGTCTATAAAGTGTGGAAACATAAAGTATAGAGTTTCTGTGAGATTTAAGGAGGACATAATGAAGAAAAATATTTATGTTGTTGGAGCAGTAATTGTTCAAGATGAGAAAATTTTATGTGCACAAAGAGGACCATCTAAATCGCTACCCCTTATGTGGGAATTTCCAGGTGGGAAAATAGAAGAGGGAGAAACACCTCAAGAGGCGTTAAAGCGTGAAATTGATGAAGAAATGCATTGTAGCGTGCAGATTGGTGAGCAAATTGATTATACAGCCTATGAGTATGATTTTGGTATTGTTCATTTGAAAACTTTCTATTGTAAACTTGTTGAAGGAAGTCCGGTTCTAACTGAGCACGTAGCAATTAAATGGTTACATCCGAATGAACTAGCAGCTTTAGAGTGGGCACCTGCGGATATCCCAACTATTGAGAAGTTATCAAAAGAATCGCTGATAAAGTAATTTGATAAAACTATCCGTTTTAGGCGGATAGTTTTTTTATTGTAATAAATTTGCACTTTAAATCAGTGAGTAATACAATTAGTATAAAAATTTGTCATAAATGGTGATCATATGGAGAATTTTATTCAAAAGTTAGAAGGGTCTTTATATAAAGGGTTTATTGATCAAAAACATAATCATCCTGGAATATATAAGCCTAAATTACTAGTAAACAATACGAAAAAAAATGAAAATGTTTTAAGTTCATTGTTGGAGGAGCTAGAAAATAGTACATCCTTTATTTTCTCAGTAGCTTTTATTACGGAAAGTGGGCTGGCGACTTTAAAATCGCATTTCCTTGATCTTAAACAAAAAGGAGTTAAAGGACGTATATTAACATCTACATTCTTAAATTTTAATACACCAAAAGTGTTTAGAGAGTTAATGAAACTTGAAAATGTAGAAGTAAGATTAACAAATTTATCTGGTTTTCATTCAAAGGGATACATATTTGATAACAAAACAAATTGTTCATTAATTGTTGGTAGTTCAAACCTGACTGCACATGCTTTAAAGGTAAACTATGAATGGAATGTTAAGTTAACATCGCATGAAGATGGAGAGATAGTACAGCATTTTAAAAATCAATTTGAAGAAGTCTGGGAGCATTCTCAAGTATTAACTGAAGAGTTGATTGCAAATTACGAAACAATATATGAACAAGTTGCAGAGAATAAGTTGCTAGATCGAGTTATAGAATTACCTGGTCAATATCATAATGCAATTGAAGAAGCGTTGAAAATTACGCCAAATAAAATGCAACAAGCTGCGCTACAAGAAATACAAGCTATTCGAGACGCTGGAGAAGCAAAAGGATTAGTTATTTCCGCAACAGGAACGGGTAAGACATATCTTTCGGCATTTGATGTTAGAAATTTTGCACCTAAACGGATGCTATTTATTGTTCATCGGGAGCAAATATTAAATAAAGCAAAATCAGATTTTCAAAAGGTTCTTGGTGGAGCCGATGAGGACTTTGGAGTTTTATCAGGATCAAATAAGCAAATAAATGCTAAATATTTATTTGCGACAATCCAGACTATTTCAAAGGAAGAAAATTTACATCAATTTGATCCTGGGTTATTTGATTATATTTTAATAGATGAAGTTCATAAAGCTGGTGCTAGTTCTTATCATAGAGTCATTGATTATTTTAAACCGAAATTTTTAATGGGAATGACCGCTACACCTGAACGTACAGACAATTTTAATATTTATGAGCTATTTGATTACAACATTGCTTATGAAATTCGATTGCAAGAAGCACTTGAAGAAGATATGCTTTGTCCTTTTCATTATTTTGGAGTTACTGATTTTGAATATAATGGTGAAAAGATAGATGACACTACTGTTTTATCTAAGCTTGTTACGGAAGAACGAGTGGATCATATAGTTGAAAAAGTAAAATATTACGGTTTTTCTGGTAAGAAAGTAACAGGACTAATGTTTTGCAGCCGAAAAGATGAGGCAGAACAATTATCACATGCCTTAAATAATAGAGGTTTTCGCACATTTGCATTAACAGGAGATCATTCCCAAGAGGAAAGAGAATTGCGCGTGAATCAATTAGAAAATGGCGTACTTGATTATATTTTAACGGTGGATATATTTAATGAAGGAATTGATATTCCGAGTGTGAATCAAGTTGTTATGTTACGACAAACTCAATCGAGTATTATCTTTATACAGCAATTGGGGCGTGGACTTCGAAAACACGATTCAAAAGATTTTGTTACGATCATTGATTTTATTGGAAACTATAAAAACAACTATTTAATTCCGATTGCCCTTTCCGGAGATAAATCACAAAATAAAGATAATATACGTAGATATACAAATGACACGAGTTATATTAAAGGTATTTCAACAGTTAACTTTGAAGAGATAGCGAAAAAGCAGATCTTTAAAGCAATTAACGAAAGCAATTTAACAGCTATGAAAGTATTAAAGGAAGCTTTTGGTGAGTTGAAAAATAGAATAGGAAGAATTCCGTATCTATATGACTTTATCGTAAACCATTCTATTGATCCAGTTGTACTTGTAGAAGGGTATTCGAACTATTATCAGTTTTTATTGAAAATGAAAGAGGATCTCCCTGCATTAACAGAGTACGAAAATAAAGTTTTAACGATGTTTTCATTGGAAGTATTAAATGGAAAACGTAAAAACGAAATCGTTTTGTTAGACTTATTATTAAAGCAAGAAAAAGTTGATAAGGATGAGTATATAAAACAACTTGAAGAATCTAATTGCTTAACAGATGATGCTACGATTACTTCTGTGCAGCGGGTTTTTGAGTTATCGTTTTTCACACAGAATAACCAGAAAAAATATGGTGAAAAGCCAATTCTCGCGTTACAAGAAGATAATAAGTACATGTTTAATGATCTAATCCGAGAAAGTTTAGAACAGAATGAATACTTCAAGTACATGGTAATGGACATCATTAAAAGTGCGAAAGAAAAAAACAAAAACTATGAGTGTGATAGTAACCTTACTATATATAAAAAATATTCAAGAAAAGATGCATGTAAACTTTTAAATTGGCACATTGATGAGACTTCAACTATGTATGGCTATAAAACCAAATACGGTACTTGCCCAATATTTGTCACATATCATAAAAACGATGAGGTAGAATCGAGTGTGAACTATGGTGATGAATTCCTTAATCAAGATGTTCTTAAATGGTATACAAGAAGTAATAGAACATTAAAATCGAAGGAAGTTCAAACAATTATTGATGCTAAAGAAAATAATATTGACGTCCATATTTTTGTGAAAAAAGATGATGACGAGGGAAGCGACTTTTACTATTTAGGAAAAGCGAGACCTGATAAAACAAGTGTAGAACAAACTGAAATGCAAGATAAAAATGGAAAAGAACTGCCGGTTGTTACGATGAATATGATTATGGAGAAATCGGTGGATAATAAGCTCTATGATTATTTAAAGGATAGTAATGTTTTGTAGGTAGATTAAAAGTTCAATAATATTATTACTTTAAAATAATAAAAAGAAGTTTGAGTTTTTAAAGTAATATCTATATGCAAGATAAGGCTGTATCAAACTAACATCAGAGTATGTTTTTGATATGGCCTTATTTATTGAATTATAATATATTGTTTAAATATTTATTGTATGCAAATAGAAAGAAAAGTACTAAATCTTGTATAATATAATCAAAAAGTTACAATATTAGCCATGGAGGAATTCAAATGCCAACCTACAACAAATTAGTAAGAGATCGCATACCAGAAATTATCGAGAATAATGGAAAAACATTCACAACTAGAATACTAGATGAAAAAGAATATATAGAAGAAGTGAGTAAGAAAACACAAGAGGAGTTAGCTGAGTATTTAGAGGCTGAAAGTAAAGAACATAAAGTAGAAGAATTAGCTGATTTATTAGAGCTAGTGAATGCGTTAGCACAATATGAAGGTGTAACGTTAGAGGCTGTTGAGCAGGTACGTAAACAGAAGGCTGAAAAACGTGGTGGTTTTCAGGAGAGAATTTTTTTAGTTGAGGTACATGATGACTAATGTACAGCTCGTTACGAATAATTTGATCCATAAGCTAGAGCGCTATATGGATGATGCAAAATCGATATATATTTTAACTTCGTTTGTTATGAAATCAGGCGTAGATATCTTAGCCTCTTTTTTGCGGAAAGCAGCAGAAAAGAATGTAGATATTAAGATTTGTACAGGAGATTATTTGTATATTACGCAACCAGATGCTTTAGAGAAATTGTATGAAATTCATCCTGATATTGATATTCGACTGTGGAGGAGTGCAGGAAAATCATTTCATCCGAAGGCTTATTTATTTGAGCATGAGAGCGAAGGAGTTATGATTGTTGGTTCTTCTAATATGTCTCGTTCCGCGCTAACAAGTGGTGTGGAATGGAGCTTGCTTGTGAAAGAGAGTGTTGGAGAGGGAGCTTTTTCGGAGGCGATTGATCAATTTTTACATATTCATATGAATGAAGCAACTCAGCCTATTAATATAGAAACAATTAAACAATATCGTAAAGAGTATGAAGAATTTCATACAACTCATTCAAGTTTAGTCCGAACTTGGACAAAGCAAGAAGAGATTGAAATGATGATTCCCTCGGGACAAGAGGATTATACTGCGAGATCAGGAGTAGAAATTGAATTAGAGGAATCAGCTGTATATGAAACAAAGATTGTACCACGCTTTGCACAATTACCTGCATTGGAACAATTAGAGAATGTATTGGAAGAAGGATACAACAAAGCGATGGTTGTTATGGCAACTGGACTTGGTAAGACTTATTTAGCTGCTTTTTTTGCAAAACGTTTTAAGCGAGTTTTATTTATTGCGCATTTAGAAGAAATATTAAATCAAGCAGAAAAATCTTTTCTACGTGTAATCGATAATAAGACTACGGGGATTTATAATGGAAAGAAAAAGGAAGGCGAGAAGGATGTTGTTTTTGCATCTATTCAAACGTTGAGTAGAAAGCGTCACTTAGAAAACTTCTCACCTAATGATTTTGACCTTATTATTGTAGACGAGTTCCATCATGCTGCAGCTAACAGTTATCAAAGAGTACTAGATTATTTTGATCCTAACTTCTTATTGGGAATAACGGCAACACCAGATCGAAATGATTTTCGTGATATTTATTCGATTTGTGATGGGAACGTTGCATATCGAATTGATTTTATGGAAGCGATTCAGCGTGGATGGTTATCTCCATTTCACTATTATGGAGTACATGATGATACTGACTACTCACAAATACGTTGGATAGGCAATAAGTATGATCGTGAGGAACTTGCGCAAGTGCAGTTGAGAGAGGAACTCGCCTTAAATATTTTAGAAGCTTGGAAGAAATATAAAAAAACTAGAACAATTGTCTTTTGCTCTAGTATTAGGCAAGCAGTCTTTTTATCTATATATTTTAATGAGAGCGGTTATAGTACAATTTCACTTCATTCGGAAACAAAACATATTTCCAGAGAAGATGCGATTAAACAGCTGGATAATAATGAACTAGATGCTATTTTTACAGTAGATTTATTTAACGAAGGTGTTGATATTCCATCTGTCGATACACTTTTATTTGTTCGCCCAACAGAATCATTAACAATTTTCACGCAACAAATTGGTCGTGGTTTACGATTGCATGAGCATAAGGAGTATTGTGTTGTAATTGATTTAATTGCAAATTATCGAAATGCAGATATAAAAATGCAAATGCTTCGAGTGGATGATGGAAAGACGAAAGGAAATGGTACACAAAATATATTGCCAGATGGATGTACAGTAGAATTTGAATTAGAAGCAAAGCAGTTATTAGATGAATTACTGAAAAAGAAAATGCCGAGAAAAGAAAAATTGCAGCATAGCTATCAAACTGTAAAAATGGATCTTGGACGTCGACCTACATATTTAGAATTACATAAACTTGGTATAGAAGAGAGTAAAGAATATCGCCAAGAGTTTAAATCATATGTTGGCTTTTTAGCATGGAATGATGAATTAACAGAACTTGAAAAAACAGTGTTTTTACATTGTGAAGCGTGGTTGCAAGAAGTTGAAAAAACAGGAATGGCAAAAAGTTATAAAATGCTATTATTGTTGGCGATGTTGCAACGTGGAAAAGAAAGATGGTACCATCCTATCTCATCAGAAGAAGTTGCACCATTCTTCTATCAGTTTTTAATGGAAAAAGAATACCGCAAGAAAATAGATTTTAGTGACAAGCAAGCACAACGTATGTGGGAATATGATGAAGAAAAAGTTAGTAAACTAATCGCTACAATGCCAATGACAAAATGGAGTGGTAGTTCGAAAGGTTTATTATCATTTGATGAAAACTTCTTTTCTCTAAATATGGATGTTAGAAAAGAAGATGAAGAGATCTTATTCGAATGGACGAAGGAGATATGTGAATATCGTCTTCATACATATTTTGAAAGAAGGACAGCAACGCTGAAATAGGCGTTGTTTTTTTGTAAATAAGTTTTATAGGGCGAATCTCTTTAAAGGGGGATAGTTAATTAATTGCCACATATTTAATCTATTAATAATGTGGGTTTACAATCTGAACATATTATCAATAAGGTTAAATATAAAAATGAATTAGTTTATAGAAAATCCTTTTGGACAAATAAATTCAGAATTGAATTGTTTTTATGTTGCTATTTAACGAACAAATAATGGTAAAATATTCATAAATGAAATTAAGGAGGATGTAATGAATAATATAGTTCCGAGTTCAGAATCGAAATTTTTAAATCAAATAAAAATGTTACAAAGTTCATCAAAAGAGACAGTTATCCATACGAATACATTTTCATCTTTTGCAAAATATATGCATACAAAGCGCACGATTGAAGATAAAATCATTGAGGCATTAAAGAGTCTGGAGAAGCAGGATGAAAAACAGTTAATTTTACTGTGTGGGTCTGTTGGCGATGGAAAGTCACATTTGCTTTCATATTTAAATTCAGCATATCCTTCGCTATTTTCGAATGTTTTTGTACATAATGATGCGACGGAATCATACAATCCAAATGAATCTTCTATTGAAACATTAGAGAGAATTTTAAAAGGATTTAATGATGGACATATTCCAACTCAGCATACAATAGTAGCGATTAATCTTGGGGTAATGCATAATTTTTATATTTCTCAAATGGAAAAAGGTCAATTTGTACAATTAAGGAAGTTTATTGATGATAATGGTGTGTTTGATGAAAATGCATTACTCACTGGAAGGAACTACGACAAAAGATTTCAATTGTACAATTTTGCGACCGAACGAGTTTTTACATTAACATCTGAGGGAGCAAGGTCTCCTTTTTTAGAATCAATTTTTACAAAAATTGTACAGGGAAATAGTGGGAATCCAATTTATAAGGCATGGAAACAAGATGTTGAGGAGGGTATTTTGACAATTGCACATGCGAACTATCAACTTTTACAAAATGAAACAATTCGTGTTCGTGTACTGGAGAAGATTTACCATGTAATTTTGCGGGATAAGATTATGCTATCTACTCGAGCGTTCTATAACTTTATTTTCACGATAATTGTGCCAGCAGAGTTAGAATTGAATCAAAAAAAGACCGGTTTTAGCATTGAGAATACATTGCCAAATCTTTTATTTAATCATCCGGATCGTTCACCCTTACTTGAAAAAATTTATACAATAGACCCATTACACATACGTGTAAAAGAAAATGATGAGTTAATTTCTAATTTATATATATTATCGGAAAAACAAGTGTTTATTCAAAATATTTTTAATGAATGTGAAATAGATTGGCAGTCTGATATTTACCGGAATATGTACCAGCAGGCAATTGAAAAAAATCAATTACAAGAGCTATCTAAATTCATTATTAGAATGAAGGATTTAACAGAATCTACCGTATATGAAACATTCCATGATTTCGTTAAGTATCTATACTGCTTCCATACAGGTGATAATAAGTTAATGGTGAAGTTATTTACTGTTGTAAAAGAAGCGTTTATTAAATGGAAGGGATCACCGCAACCGAATTATTATTTTGTATCGAATGATTTAAGTCGATCACATCGCTTAGCGTTTCAATTGAAATTAAGGGAGTATGTGGGGAAAACGTTTGGTGCACAGGCATCAAATAAAGTAATTTTCCAATTTGATAACTATATAACCTTGGGCTTTTGTAAATCAGAATTCAACTTAGATTTAAGGCTGTATGAGCTGTTGTTAAAAGTAAAAGGTGGCTATCGCCCTAATAAAAATGAAATGAATATAGCAATTCAATTTGAAGATTTCTATAAGCAGTTATTAAGTACTGCGGAGCGAGATAGTGAGGAAGTTATGATTGTAAGAAGTGCTGATAAATCAAAGTATTTAATTACGAAGCCCAGCTTTGGTTCAGTAAAATTTGAGGTGGAGAAGGTAAGATAATGACATACACATTAGATTTTAATAGTATACAGAATTTTGTGACAGATAAAAATGATAAATATAGTTTTGAACGGAAAAAATATGTTAGAGTTTTACCACTGCCTTCACGAACAGGTGACAGAGCAGGCTATAAAGGCGGATTCTCAGCGATAACTGCAGCATTATTACGCTTAATAGATAACGAAACATTAGAATTTACAACAGCTGAGAATGTTTTAAATAGCATTTTGGATGGAGGAGAATATGACTCCGCTGAATCGAAAGCGGTATTTGAAGAGTTTTTAATGTATGAATTGAGGAATGAAGATACGAATAATGTGAGCTCTTTTCAAAATTTGAAGTATATTGCATTACCTGAGGAAAAGGCAGAATATAAAGGACAAATGCAAATTATTCAATTTTTCTATGATATTTATATTCGTGATCAACAAGATGAAATTCAAAATATTTTGAGTGAATTACAACCGGAGGGATTAATGTATGATATTTTGAATGTTGAAATTCCTAAGGTGCAAAATTCTTTAAAACAGAAATTCCCTGTAATATTTAAACAGTATCAAGAAACATTTTTAGAGGATATAAAAGCTTTAGTCAAAAATCCAGGTTTTATGGTTGAGCATATTGATGATTTATTTATTCATTATACTTTTATAGCGATGACACAAATTATTTTTCAATTGAACAAGTTTAGTAATTTCGATGAAATAAAACTACATAGTTTACCATTTTTAATGAATCAAGAAAAAGCTTCGAAGTGGAGACTTGGTTATAAGGAAGGTTTTTTACGTGTGAGAGATCAGATTTTGAATTTTTATACACATGAACATTTACTAAATATTTTAGCTTTAAATACATTTACAACAGATGAAAACCTTTACTATCATGATTACAAAAAAATCTTATCTAAAGTGGGTAGAGATGCAGAAATTGAATATATAGAATCGTTATATAAATGGATTAATGAAGTTTTTAATCGCTACCATGGATTAGGTGAGTTAGAAGCGTACAATGGTCAGGATATAGATACAGCATATCGCTATATGTTTGAGAAAATCCGTAGTAAAATTAGTGCGGAAATTTTCTCGCGTTATGCATTGGCCTATACAGCCTTTATTTCAAAGTTTTATAGGAAAAATGGCGGGTCCTTAGGGACAATTTTAGCGCTTAATTTGAAGCAATTATTATTATTAACAGCTGTTGCTGTTGGAAATAAGCCTCGTATTGAGCTAAATCAATTGTGGATTGAGTTTGATAAGCGAGGTGTCAAAGTTGATGATGATACGAAGCAGGAAATAATGGAATTATTAGATAGATTGAATTATTTAGATAAAAAAAGTGATAGTGGGGATGCACAATATGTTAAGTCCATTTTATAAAATAGTTGCGGAACAATTACAAATATTTTTTAAACATAAAGCTTTAAATAAAGAGGTCGGTCGTTATTATTTAGAGTTACCTTCTGAAGAGTATATAAAGAGAGTTGTGGATGCGTTACAAGTATTGGAAGAGGCGTCAGCTTATTCGTATGAAAGTCCTGATGGTAAAAGTGAATACAAAACGATTGCATTACGTTATGGCAATGCCAAATTTGTAATTGCTTCTACACTAGATAATACACATGTGGATTTTATTGTAACATTAAGAAATAAGATGAGTGAACAGCAAGGGGATTGGGAGAATGCCTCAATTATAATGATTTCAAATAAGAAGTTAGATTCTATTCGCGGAGGTAGTGTTAATTTAACTGCAGAAGGATTCCCACTACATAGTTCTAGTATGGTTGGTAATATACGAACAATGATAACTAATAGTAAATTACCTAAACATAATAAAGAAATGCTGTACAACTATTTAAAGCAAAGAGAGGATATACAATATATTCAAAATGTTTCATTTTTAGATTTTGAGGAATTATTAACTTGGGTGAATCAGGAAGAAATGACTACTGAAGATATTAAAATGATTAATTATTTTCAAGATCCAAAGTTAGAAATATTAATTAATAAACGTGATATATATGAAGAAAATTCTAGGGACTATAATGCTGAAGAACGAATAATCCAGAAGCGTTTAAATGATAATCAAATACTATTCGAGGACGTTACACGCATACGTGAATTAGGAAATGGTGAGGATTTATTGAAGGAGAAATTTGATTCTTCAATTGGGAGAAAGCTTTTCAAAGATGACGATTCACTTACCTTTGAAGAGATTATCAAAGCAAAGGAAAAAGTTGAGTCGCTAAAAATGATTGCATATAAGCCGGAAGAGGTAAAGGTTTGGCGAGTAGAAGAAGCCGGCAAGGAAGTTTTAGTAAAGGAATATTGGAAAATTGAAAGCCGTATCCGCACGCATGATTTTGTTATTTTTATCCCAGAGGCGGAGGCTGGACAAAAACTTAAAGTTAAGTTGCCATTTACTGCAAATACAAGGCAAGAATATATAAAAGATAAATCTAAAAAGTTCACTAAGGAAATGGGACATTCACTTGAAGTATTACTTGAGCTGAAAGATGGTTCAACATTTGTAAAAGCGGACTATAAGCATGAGAATTTGACAAAGGGTGATTATAGTTTTAGGTTCCTAGTACTACCAACTACTATGAGAAGTTTAATGGTACATGAAAATAGTTTTTCATTAAATACAAAAGGGCATCTTATATTGGAGCTGAAAAACGAATTTTTAGTATTTGGTGAAGAACCTGAAGTTGAATTTGAGTTGCAAAATAAAGACGAGATAGTCGAGATTCCTGAAGAAGGTCTTAAGCTACGATTTGCACCAGACATATTAGATATAGAAACATCTAAGTTAGCTTTTAAAGTCAGAATTGAGGCAGCAGAATTTATCGTTGAAATTGAAGATGAAGGTTTAAGTTCTTTTCCTGCGACTGCCTTCCAAATTTGGCAGCGAAAGATGTCAAAAAAAACAAATGTGGAATATACAACTTTCGATCAGCGAATTATGATTGGTGGTCAGCCATTAGTAATAAAAAAAGAATTCCGCTATTTGTATGAAATAGAAGAGAAGTGGGTAAAGGAGGGGTTGCATACAATAGAGAAGAACTTATTAGGACTACATGCAAAAGAAATTGCAATGCCTGAACGTTTAGCGGCAAGTTACTATAAATTTTTAGAATACTTTAAAATTAACAACACAATCCCGTCTTTCTCTTTTTATAATGAAGAACTTGTAGTACTAGCAAATGAGTATGTGGAAGCGTTTGTAGAAGCAATTGATTCAATTCAAGAAGCTGAGAATATGTCCCAAGAAGTGCGAGACATTTTATATCTAGGCACGTTACAAGATTCTGATGTGTTATATATGACACCGTTTTCTCCGTTAAATGTGGTTTATCAATTAATGTTAGCTAATGAACTTGCAGGTAGTGAAGTGGATCGTCATATATTGTCAAAACTAAATGCAGCATATCTAATCCCTTATTTAATAAATGAATTAGACGAGGTGTATAAGCCAAGTAACAACGGTTTACAAGCAGAATGGCATGAATTTCGTCCGAAAACTCAAGTGTCCATTGGCGAGACGAATAAATATCTTGCACAAGTGGTAGAAGAAAAATTGAAGCAGTTCTTCAAATATTATGACTATTTATTCTCGTTAACAAATGAGCCGGAAATTGTAATTGATATTATTAATATAGAAAATGATGTTGAAATTTTACGGGGTATTATACAGTGGTTTAAGCATGAAATAAAGCGTCGAAAATCATTTCAGGGATTACCATATATTAAGGTCGTTGGTTACTATGGTGATGAGAATAATTTAACAGCGTTTGAAGCATTTAATATCATGAATGACGCAGAAAAACTTAAAACAGAGTTTGATATTGATTGTAAAACGGCGAATTTTGATAGAATTGATGTATTTCAAGTTATTCAAAGGAAATTAATTTTTATAAAAAAATTAGTTAGCGAGCCAATTGAATATAGTCATTTGAAATTTTATAAAATGTTGAGTAAAGAATCCATTTCAACACAAAATGTAAGGCAAGCTCCGAACTCACTGAATTTAGATGGGCTGTATGTCACGCCAACATCCAAGCGTACAGAACAGGGGGGATATCGTAGTGGATTTGGTATAGGTGGATCAAATGAGAAACGTTCACAACTTACTAGATTTGCTACAAAAGTTAATGAACTGAGTGCAAATCGTAGAAACAAAGGGGCAAATGCTTATCATAAAGATGAAATGCTTTGTCTTCATATTGACCGAGATGATGAGAATTTTTTGAGGAATCTATATGATCAATCGATTTGGCTCGTTTTTATTGATCCAGCGGTTGATTTAGAATATTTTCAAGAAACATCAGAAGACTTAGTGATTGTACATTATTCTGATCAATTATCTTCATCGAATCATTATGATGCCATTACAGTGACAAATAAGTCAATACAATACTATAACGTAATCGAAGAATTTTTTATGAGACATGGAATTGCTTTCCCGAAAAAGAACATAAATCAAGTTATAAAGGCATTTAACACATTCAATGGGGAATGGCTATTACGAGCAGTACAGGATGTAGGACATGATCAACGTGAAAAAATGAGTATTGTAGCAGCAATTAAGTTTATGATGATTGAATTAGACGAACAGCAAGAGATTATATGGGTCCCTATTTCAATGGAAGAAATTGTCCGAGTGGCTGGGAATATACGATTAAACAAAAAAGAAGGAATCTTTTCAAGCAAATTAATAGGTCAAAAAGGATCACTAAGTGATGATTTATTAATGATTGGTGTCAAGCGATATGAGGATCAGCTTTATATGTATTTTTATCCGATAGAAGTGAAAATTGGTAATAACTCAAATGAAATAATTAGGAAGGGAACACAACAAGTAACGAATTTAACGAAAATTTTAAGCCAAGAACTAATAATAAATACAGGATTTGAAGCGAAATTCCTACGTAATTTCTTTGCTAAATTATTCATTGTTAATGCACGTAAAATGGAAGTGAATGCATTTTGGCCAGAAAAGAGTTATAAGTTAGATGAAAAAACAATTGAACTATTACTAAATGATAAATTTGTTGTCACGGAAGATCATCAGACAACATTCAACATTGGAGCCGTTGTTTCGTTTAGGAAGGATGCGCACGTTAAATGTAAGGAAAAGTATAATGACGTAATGGTCTATGATATTCCAGAAAGAATTGCCTATAAAGCAATAGGGATGACGATTGAAGAGCTGAAAAGGGACGATTACAGTAATATAATCTTAATTGATCAAATTCAAGATGGAAAGAAACAAACTGTGGATTTACCAGAATATTTACCGACACCAGAGTTGCTAGTTGGAAATATGCCTAATTCAGAGGGGACAAATGAGCTAAAGAAAGATTTCATACATTCATCTAACGTGATTGGTGGTTGCTATGAAACTCAAAAAGAAAAAATAGCAATTGATTCTGGTGACGTAGCAAAAAATAATATTGGAATTGAAACGATTGGGGGGACTACTGCAACTGAAATTGCTGTCAGTATAGATGAAATAGAAGAAAAGGATGCAGTTAATAAAATAGAAATAAAAAATGAGAATGTAAATCACTCCGTTGTAATAAAAGATCAGGTTCAAGAGATTAGACCTTTATTTGGTTATCTGCAATCTACTGAAGACCCTATTTATTGGGAGTTTGGTCATCCACAATTAAATAATCGTCATTTAATCATTGGTGGGCGTTCAGGAGAAGGGAAGACGTATTTTATTCAATCTATGCTGCTTCAATTAGCTAAAGTAGGACAATCTTCGGTAATTATTGACTATTCAGCGAGCTATACCAAATCAAAGCTTGATGAGAAGTTTATTAAGGTTTTGGGTGATCGTATTCACGAAAGAATTGTGTATGATGACAAGTTACCAATTAATCCGTTTCTACGACGTGAATTTTACACAAACCATGGTTTTCGTGTTGAAAAATCGTATGAGGTAGCGGGGCGAATAGCTGCTATTTTTGAATCGGTATTTAACTTTGGTCCACAGCAAGCGAATGCAATTTATACGGCTATCAAAGAAGGAATCGATAAATACGAAGAGGCTTTTACAATGAAGAAACTCATGTTGGAGTTAAAAGAAATAGAAGACGTTTCTGGCTCAACGTTAGCTTCTATCGTAAACAAGCTCCAGCAATTTGTTGATATTGATCCATTCGACTATAATGAGCAATTTACATGGGATAATTATTATAAAAAAGCAGGACAAATCTCTATTATCCAGTTTGATGGATTCGATCAGGATAATATTAAAAAGTTAATGACAGAGTTATTACTTTGGGAAATTTGGTATTACGCACAGCGTGGAAACGAAGAGCAACCAATGCCTGTGGTTCTAGATGAGGCACAAAATTTAAGTTTTAAATCAGGTTCACCTTCGGATAAAATCCTTCGTGAAGGACGCAAATTTGGTATTACAGCTTGGTTTGCAACACAATCATTTGTTAATTTCAAACCAACAGAAATGAGTGCTCTTGAAAACGCTACGACTTCGATTTATTTTCATCCAATTGATAGTGATATTAAAGGTGTTTCGGAGAAGCTGTATTTAGAAAGGCGAGATCAAGTATTGCTCCACGGTTTAGGAAAAGGAGAATGCTTCGTTCGAGGGAAATTCTTATTACCAACAGGAGAATTATCAAAACAAACTATAAAGATGATTAAAGTACCGCCAATTCAATAAAAAATTAAGAAGACTAAGACATGAAGACGTGATTTTGTCAAAGTCTTCTTTTTTATTTATGAGGTTTAAATCTAAGGAAATCGAAAATAGCTACTTGGCAGAGAGTACTAGAAGAAATAAACAACATCCGTAAAAAGAAAGCAGGAGAAAGAGGCGGCTTCTCAGATCGAGTCTTCCTAATCGAAGTAACCGATAACTAGCCCCTCCTAAGCCCCTTACAAGCCCCTACCAAGTAATAAATCACTAAGAAAAAGCACAACAAAACAAAAACACCAACAAACACCGTAGTAGGAGTCGAAAAAATTTTTGAAATAACACGCCAAAAACCCGGCCATCCTCCCATATATATTATGAAGAGGTTTTCACTTTTGAACGGAGACGGGAGGAATTGGGATGGCGGTGTATCGTACGGTGCAGGTGAATTTTTGGCAGGATGATTTTGTTTTGGATTTGACGCCGGAGGAGCGGTATTTTTATGTGTATTTGTTAACTTGTTCGAAGACGACGCAGTGTGGGATTTTTCCTTTTCCAAAGCGGTTAGCTGAGATGGAGACTGGTTATAATCGGGAGACTGTTGATAAGCTTGTGCAGCGCTTCATTGATTATGGGAAGATTCTTTATGATGCGGATACGCGGGAGTTATTCGTTTTGAATTGGCTTCGTTATAATCCGGTGACGAATACGAATGTGGAGAAGTGCGTGCTTCGTGAGCTTAAGGGTGTGAAGAATAAGGAGTTTGTACATATGTTTCTTCAGAAGTGCGCTGAGGAAGAGCTGAATGTTCCGATGCTTTTAGCGCATTTCGGTATGCCGAGTGATTTGGCTGTGGATGATGTTGAGCCAGTTTGTGAGGAGATAGAGGCGGAAGAAGAGGTTATAGAGGAAGAGACGGGAAGTCGTGTGTTTTCTTTTTATGAGCAACATTTCGGTAGTTTGTCTCCTTTTGCGGTGGAGGAACTGAGTGCGTGGATGGATGATTTGTCGGAGGAGCTTGTGCTGAAGGCTCTTCAAATTGCGTTTGAGAATAATAAGCGAACGATTGCTTATGTGAAGGGCATTTTGAGAGGTTGGCATGGGAAAGGTTTTACGAAAGTTTCTGAGGTTGAGGCGGATACGGCGTGCTTTAGGAAGAAGGAGTCGTCTGTTAGTACGGGGGAGACGGAGGAGTTTTTGGCGAGGTGTGAGGAGTGGGAGAAGAATGCGCCATCTGAGGAAGAGTTGCAGCGCTTTTTAGCGGAGCGCGGGTGGCGGCCATGAGTATTCAAAATGTGGAGGCGGAGAAGACGGTGTTAGGTTCTCTATTAATTGATGGAGAGCTTATTAAGGAGTGCCGTTTGACGGAGCAGTATTTTTCTATGCCAGTACATAAGTCTATATTTCAGTTAATGCGAAAGATGGAATCAGAGGGGCAACCGATTGATCTTGTGACGTTCATTTCTCGGGTAGATCCGAAGTTTTTAGAGGGGATCGGGGGAATGGCGTATTTTATAGGGTTAATGGATGGTGTGCCTACTACTGCCAACTTCTCTTATTATGAGGGGCTTGTTCGAGGTGCGTGGAAAATGTATCAGGCTGGTGTTCTCGGGCACAAGATGGGAGAGCGTCTTATTGCGGAGAAGAGTGAGAAAGTTATCGGTGAGACGATTACGGCACTTTGTGAATTAGAGGAGAAAGACTCTGTATGTGAGTTTGATTTGAAGGATGCGTTAGTTGATTTGTATGAGGAGCTTCATCAAGATGTGAAAGAGATTACTGGTATTGAGACTGGTTATACATCGTTAAATAAAATGACGTGCGGATTGCAGGAAGGTGATTTTGTCGTTCTTGGTGCGCGTCCTTCTATGGGGAAGACTGCGTTTGCGCTTAATGTTGGATTGCATGCGGCGAAGTCTGGAGTGGCGGTTGGATTGTTTTCGTTAGAGATGAGTAGTAAGCAATTGTTAAAAAGGATGGCTTCTTGCATAGGTGAAGTGTCAGGGGGTAGGCTGAAAAATCCGAAGCATCGTTTTGCGATGGAAGATTGGGAGAAGGTAAGTAAGGCGTTTGCGGAGATTGGTGAGTTGCCATTTGAGATTTACGACAATGCAGGCGTTACGGTACAAGATATTTGGATGCAAACTCGTAAGTTAAAGAGGAAGCACGGTGATAAAAAGCTTTTAGTCATTGTAGATTATTTGCAGCTTATTACGGGTGATCCAAAGCATAAGGGTAATCGATTTCAAGAGATTAGTGAAATTTCTCGTAAGCTTAAAGTATTAGCACGGGAATTAAATGTTTGTGTAGTAGCGTTATCGCAATTATCTCGTTCGGTAGAAGCACGACAAGATAAGCGACCTCTTTTATCTGATTTAAGAGAGACGGGACAAATTGAGCAAGATGCGGATGTCATTATGCTTATGTATCGTGAGGATTATTACGATAAGGAAACGAAGCAGAAGGAGATGACGGAGATTCATGTGGCGAAGCATCGAAACGGACCTGTTGGTAGTTTTAAGCTGAGATTTTTGAAGGAGTTTGGGCAGTTTGTGGAGGGGGTAAAGTAGTGAAAGGGCAAGTTGTTTTGAAAATAGTATCTGCATGTGAACGAAAGTTGTAACGCTAATTTTATAAGTTATATAATAAAGAAAATGGTAACTAATAGTTAAGGGGGATTAGCTATTGGCAGGGAATGATATTTCTTATCATAATAAAGATATTCTGATGAAGTTTTTAAGTGAATGTTATAGGGATAAAGGGCTTGAAGCATATGGGTTAAAAGGTTATCCAAGAATAAAAGAATTGTTGCTAAATGAATTTTCGAGAGTTCGTGCAGATCAAAGGCGCTCAGATACTTTATTTGAAATGGAAGATGGTTCAATTTTAATGTTAGAGTATGAAAGTAATACCCGTTTCCTCGAAAACCATTTGAAGTATATGGATTATGCGAATCAAATTATGTATCGTTACTATAATAAGAGGAAAGAGTTACCGGATATTCGAATCGTAGTTATTTATACAAGTGAGGTAATGAATCCTATAGAAGAAATAGATGTATGTAGTATACGTTTAAATTCTAAAGCGGTCTTACTAAATGAATACAATGGTGATGCCATTCTTCAAAAGATTATTAGAAAAATGGAAGAAGGAAAATCTTTGACGGATGAAGAAACCATGAAATTAATACTTGTACCACTTATGCATAGTAGAGAGAAAAGACAAATTTTAATTGAAAAAACGATAGAAGTAGCAAAGTGTATCTCCGATGAGCAAGAACAAATTCAAGTTATTGCTGGGATTCTTGTAGCTACAGATAAATTTATTGATGAAGACTACGCGAAAAAGGTAAAGGAGTGGTTACGGATGACAAAAGTGGGTCGTTTATATGAACAAGAGAAGCAAGAAGAAATTGATAAAGCACTTTCGGCAGCTGGAATGCTCTTTAAAGGAATGAGTGTAGAAGAAATAGCTAAAAAATTAGATGTAACAATTGAAAAGGTGAAAGAGTGGGAGAAGCGTTTATCTCATTAATCGCTGGGGTAACGGCAGCGTCTGTATAAATTTATACAAAAATAGCCGAATATTTATTATATAATAGTCGGCTATTTTTGTACGGAGAAGTTGTTAGGTTTAATACGCAAATCTTTTGGTTTGCTCTTGAATATATTCCTCATTTCCCCATAAAGAAAGATCTTCTCTCTGCAGTAATCCATTGCTGCAAGTCATCTTGGCTACGTCGGACAAGTCGATTTACTAAAACATCATGCCATACATAATCCTCTAATAAGTATATATGAACGGGGTCATCTGTATAAAAAGCAATATTACGCTCTTCAAGTGATGGTCCATAAATCATCTCTTTAGAATCTATCGATAAAATAAACCAATGTTCTGTAGACAAGGTTTCTGTATAAGGTGTTATGCGATGGGCTTCTAGATTTTTAATGGGATTTTCAACATGTAGGGTAATACCTTGTATTGTAACTTTATCAGCTACTTCAGATAGATCTTCTTTTAACGCTTCATACATCTCATCCCACATTGAAATGACAATACGTCGTTCTGCTTTTTTTATTAATGTCTGACAGTAGCTAATGATTGTTTGATTGTCTTTTAAAGTAATTACTCGATTATTCGTTTTTTCCTCGGAAGTTTCTAGTTTTTTTAATGAATCACTTATTCCTTCGTAAGTAGATTGCCATTCTGTTTGCGCCTTCTGTAAAAAGATTTCAACAGGTAGAGGTGAATAGCGAGTGGTGTCATTTATTTCTTCCTTCATGACAATTCCTTTTTCTACAAGGTTACCTAAAATCTCATAAATTCGCGCTCTTGGGACACCCGAATCCTTACTCACTTGGTAGGCTGTGACAGGCCCTTGTTTAACAAGAGATACATAAGATTTAGCTTCATATTCATTGAAACCAATTTTTTTAAGCTGTTGCACTATGTAGTCCACTTTTTTCGTCCTCCGATGTTTGCTTTTATCCCGCTTTAACGGGCAGTAAGACCCCCACCTCAAAATTCAGCGGAAGCAAAGAAGTTAGGTGGGAATCAACTGCCCGTAAAAGCCCGATTGGTTCAACGTTACAATAACTCTTTACATTTAGCAAATTGGTAGTTACTATTACAATAGTGACTAAAGGGGAGGTTAACAATATGGATTTTTATTTAGACCCATCCGTATTAATGATTTTGATTGTTTTTGGATTTGTAGCTGCATTTATTGATTCAGTTGTAGGTGGTGGTGGACTCATTGCTTTACCAGCTTTATTATTTACAGGACTGAATCCAGCAAGTGCAGTAGCTACGAATAAACTAGCATCGACAATGGGAAGTGCAACTAGTAATATTGTGTTTTATCGTTCTGGTAATCTTGATTTGAAATCGGCGTTTAAATTATTTCCAATCACTTTCATAGGTTCCATAATAGGGGCATGGACCGTTCATTTAATGAATCCAGAAGTACTGAAGCCATTAATGCTGATCATGCTTGGTGTGGTCGCTATTTATACGATATTCAAGAAGGATTGGGGAAGTATTTCCACTCATAAGAAATTGTCTGGTCGACACGTCATTATTTTTACCTTTTTTATTTTTGCTATTGGTTTTTATGATGGATTTCTAGGGCCTGGCACAGGTTCGTTTTTAATGTTTTCTCTTTTATTTATTGGGTATGATTTTTTAAAAGCAGCAGGTACTGCGAAGTTTCTTAATTTAGGAAGTAATGTTGGTGCATTGTTGATGTTTATGTACGTAGGGCAAGTAAACTATGTGTATGGCTTCATAATGGGGATTGCTCAAATTGCTGGAGGAATTGTCGGCTCCAAATTCGCTATAAAAAAAGGAAGTGGGTATGTTCGTGCTCTTTTCATTACAGTAACTTGTTTATTGTTAGCGAAAAATCTGTATGACTATATTCAGTAAGTAATTAAAGAGCGTAGAAAAGGTCAAATATGTAGATTACATAAAATATAAGAAGACACTAGGGGAAATTCCTTTTAACATTTTTCATTAAAAAAGAAAATTTAAGTGAAGAGAATAAAAATAATATAAACTCATATTTTCTATATAAAATTTCATTTGTTTTGTTTACATAATATCTTTACAATCATTTGCTAAAATATATGTAACTGCATATTGTGAGGGTGGGTGGTTATCCCTTCTTTCCATTTGGAAGGAAAGGGGGTAATAATATGGAGTTTTTGTTTGACCTTGTAAAAGAATTTGTAAAAGCGACTGTACGTGAAGTTTCAGCGTATTTTTTGCGGAAGCAACTTCTGAGTAAGGACAACAAAAAACCCACTCCGCGCCGTAGGAAGCAAAAGGGTGGGTTTCGTAAAAAATAATAACGTATAATAACCACCACCCATACGGTAGCAGTTAAGGAAGAGATGTTAGCCCATCTCTTCTTTTTATTATATGCCATTTTATTTGATGTCATACTTATATAGTATTCTACGGAAAATATATCATATTCCTATTTTGTGGTCAATTTGATCCCGCTTTAACGGGCAGTAAGACCCCCACCTCAAAATTCAGTGGAAGCAAAGAAGTTAGGTGGGGGTCGGGCTGTCCGTAAAAGTCCGATTGGTGAGGGCTGATTAAAGTTTCACTTTATTGCATGATTGAAAAGTTGTAGTCTTATTCCTCTTCAAACTGAAAAATATCCCGATTAATAAGTTGATGGAGATACCTATCCATTTCAGCAGCAGAAACTTTTCTTTCACTTTTAAACCACCACGCGCTTAATGAGGTGATTGCCCCTGAATAAAATTCAATGATTAAATCATTGGGCATCGTATGATTTTTGTGCAGTTGATTTAACGCGTCTATTTCTTGTTTTCTCGTTTCGTGACTTAAATGCTGTGTTCGGTTAATAAATTGTTCATCAGACATTTGCGTTTCTAATATTTTACCGATTTCTTCATGGTGTAGAAATTGTTCCATTACTTGAAATGGTTTACTTAATCGATCTGAAACTGGTATTTCAGCAATCATCTTGCTGTATCGTTTAAATCCAAATGCTAATAAAGCATCTTTATCTTCAAAGTGTTTATAAAAGGTTGTTCGGTGTACCATCGCGCGGTCACATATTTGGTTAATCGTGATCGTACTATATTTCTGTTTTGATTGCGTCATTAATTCAAATAAGGAATCCCACAGTAATTTATGTGTACGTCTAATACGTAAATCAAGTTGTTTTTCATTATCATTCATCTACACTTCTCCTTTTTTGTAGATTAAATATACAGTGGCTGAAAATTGATTCTCCCTTTTTAATCTACATATGTATATTATATTACATGTGTTCTGGTGTATTTAAAGTTTTTTAAGTAAGAAACAGGAGGAGAATCTGTAAATGAATATGACAACTAAGAGCCCTACAAGTGGCAAAGTTGATACTTCTAATTTGAAACATACCCCCATTTTAATTGCATTACTTTTAGGTGCAATGGTTGCATTATTAAATGAAACATTACTTGGAAATGCGTTAACGGTATTAATGAAAGAATTTGACGTAACGGCTTCAACGATTCAATGGCTTTCTACAGCATACATGTTAGTAGTTGGGGTTTTAGTTCCAATTACAGCATTACTTCAGCAATGGCTCACAACGAGACAAATGTTTTTGATCGCTATGGTAACGTTTTTAGTCGGTACATTAATTGCAGGATTCGCACCGACATTTTCCGTTTTATTAATTGGCCGTATCGTCCAAGCTGTAGCGACGGGGTTAATTACACCGTTATTAATGAATACGATTTTAATCATTTGTCCACCTGAAAAACGTGGTGCGACAATGGGATTAATCGCACTCGTGATGATGGCAGCTCCGGCAATTGGCCCTACATTATCTGGAGTAATTGTGGATTCATTAAATTGGCGCTGGTTATTCTATATTGTTATTCCTATCGTGATCATTTCCATTATGATTGGGATGAAGTACATTCAAAATGTTTCAGAGTTAACAAGGCCAAAAGTAGATTACCCATCTATCCTTTTATCGACATTAGGATTTGGCGGGCTTGTGTATAGCTTTAGTGCATCGGGTGATTTAGGATGGTCCGATGCAAAAGTGTATGGCACTTTAATTGTTGGGCTTATCTCATTATGTATTTTTGCCGTTCGACAATTGAAAATTGAGAATCCAATTTTAGAATTACGAGCATTTAAAGTTCCGATGTTTACATTATCAGTTGGATTAATTGTCATTGTGATGATGTCGCTATTTTCAACGATGACTTTATTACCGATGTTCCTGCAAACAGTTTTACTCGTTACAGCTTTTAAATCAGGAATCATCATGCTTCCGGGAAGTGTTATTAGCGCCATAATGGGACCAATCGCAGGTAAACTATTTGATAAATTTAGTCCGAAAGTTATTATCGTTCCCGGTATTGTGTTAGTGGGGATAGCAATGTTCTTATTTAAAGGTATTACTCCTGATACATCAATGGTACAAATTATTGTTATGCATAGCGTATTAATGGTTGGACTCATGTTTGTCATGACGGCACAAACATACGGTTTAAATCAGTTAACACCAGATTTATATCCGCACGGAACAGCACTGTTTAGTACGTTGCAGCAAGTAGCTGGTGCAATTGGTACAGCTATCTTTATTTCGAAAATGTCTTCAGGAGCAACTAAGTATATGGAAAGCTCCGCAAATCCACTGGATCCAGTAGAGAAGTTAAACGGTTTAACGTCAGGGTTCCAAGGTGCATTTGCACTTGGGTTAATCTTTATTATTGTTGCATTTATCGTATCGTTATTCTTAAAAGAAGAGAAAGAAGGAGTAAAGGCAGCGAGGATTTTACAGAACGAACATTAAGGTTTATATAAAAAAGACATCTTTCCCTAGAAAAGATGTCTTTTTTATATTTGTTTCGTAACACTTGTTTTGGGTGTCTTTATACATAAGAATTGGTATGTACAATAATTATCCTTTTTGAGAATAAGGATGCAAAGCCGTACTAATAACTAATAGTTCACCAGATGATTTAGTGACATCGTATATAGATCCTGTTATGAGAATAGGCATAGTCATGATTGTGAAGTTGTTATATTGGTATTAAATGATTTATACGTTTTTTATAGTAAAAATTAGAGACACTTCAATAAAAAGGAATCAAATATGGTACTCTTTAGTTAAGATATTTAAACGAAGACAGGGGAAATGAAGATGGACAAGAAGCTAACGTATTGGCTAGCATCTATTATAGGGGTAGTAGTACTTGCAACTGGTATGACTTATGGAATGTTACAGTTTGCTGAAGTCCCGCTTGAGAGTGAGGACCATGTTTTTGCAGAGGTTAATAAAGAAGACACACTATCGAATGAAGCAGAAGTGAAAGGTTCAAATGCACAACTTCACATTACAGTAACTTCTACTGAAGAAGAAGTGATTTCAGCTATGCATAGCATGACTCATCAAAAAGTAAAAGCGTGTGAAGGAAAGGGAGCAACCCCTATGTCCAAAAAGAATGCAGAGAAAGTAAGAAACATTCTAAACGGAAACAATTTCAAGAATAAAGAAGAGCTATTAGCAATTACTGAAAGATGGGCAAACAGAGATTTTAGTAAAATTTTAGAAGAACATAACTATTTTATTAAACTTCAAGGTGGCAAGATAGGTGAAGCTACAGTAATGGATAAGATAGACGAGAAAGTATTCTGTTTTAATACTTTCGGTGATGATGTAACGGCCGCATTAGTTAAATCAGGAGATCTTCAGCCACGTTAAAGTGTCTTTCTCAATTATAAGAAAAGCCTCAAGTATTCATATACTTGAGGCTTTTCCAATGGAAAGATAGGAATGATCCGAATTCCTTACATTAAGAACAAAGTGGAATTACTCCTAAACCAATTAATAAAGCTGCAGCAACTGCTGGAATTGGTACAGGAATTTGAATACCTTCTACAAATAAGAAATACTGACCACTTACTATTTTAAAACAAACTAATTGCATGGCTATTCCTCCCTTCTTTTAGAATTAATACATTATATTAATTTATCTATTTATTGTTATAGTTGAATTATTCATTTTTAAAAATATAGTTAATATGTGAATAGTTTTCGAAAGGACCTGCTCAATCAATACGAAAAAACATAAGATGAAACGAATCCATTAAAATACATGAGTGAACCTTAGTTTTCCCCTCTTATCTAAAGGAGGAACTATTATGGGTTATGGTGGTAGTTGTGGCGGTTGTGGCTTCTCGGGAGGCTTTGCTTTATTAGTTGTGTTATTCATTTTATTAATCATCGTTGGAGCTTCTTGCTTCTGCTAAAAACTATTGGAAAAGACACTCATATGGAGTGTCTTTTCTTTCGTGCAAAATGATTCCTGATAATATCCAACTGTATATAGTATACGGTATATTTTTTCCTCATTAGACATATAAAAATGTTGGAGGGATGTTATGAAACTAGTAGGGAAGCACATTTATATTCGGCTTTATAAAACTGCTGATGCTAACGAGTTAGCTAACTTACATATTAGAAATCGCGAATTTTTTCAACGGGTTTGCCCGTTGCTCCCAGAAGTTTTTTATACAGAAGAACATCAAAAAATACGTCTTGAACAAGCTCTAAAAAAGACAGCTGAAGGGCAAGTATACCCTTTCGGAATCTTTTTAAGAGAAAATGATAAACTGATTGGAGACATTTCATTAACTCAAATTGTTAGGGGAGACCTCCAAAGCTGTTATACGGGATTTACTTTAGATAAGGAGCATAATGCAAAGGGCTATACAACAGAGGCTCTTCAACTTGTTGTAGATTTTGCTTTTAGGGAATTAAAGTTACATAGAATTGAAGCAGGAGCGATGCTTGATAATTTAGCATCTATTCGTGTATTAGAAAAAGTGGGATTTAAAAAAGAAGGTATAGCGAAAGAAAATATAAGGATTAATGGCAAATGGACAGATCATCAAATATTAGCTATCATCAACAGCTTGGATGTGTAAGCTTATTTTGATTCCAATAAAGATAATTATGTAAAGGGCTGTCTATATCGACAGCTTATTATATTTTTTGCTTAGCGTGATTTTTTCGGCTAATTCAGTAAAAAACGGAAACTCTGCAACCCACGCCAGGATAGGAATGTATAAAAAAATGAATAGCATTATAGGGGTACGGAAACGATTATGGGTTTCAAGGGCCACTCTGAAATTAAATACCACGCTTCGATTTTGATAAGTGTATTTGAGAAACTCTAAATCCTTTAAAATCAATAACTTGTAAGCTTCTCAATAGAGTACACTCTATTGAGAAGGTAAATATGTAATTATGTATATTTATATTTTTTTATTTTAATAGTAATTAAACCTAATATATAATTAAAAAGTTTTTTACGAATTGATAAGGAGATGCGAGTATGAAGAAAACCATAGGACTTATATTATCATTATTTTAATTACTTTCTACCTATGCACCAATGTTTACAGAGGAAGTCGAAGTTTTAAATCAAATAGGCCGCGTCAAAGAGAAAGGAGATTAGTATTATTATGGATCTCTTCAACATAATGCGAATTTTAGACTAAGGGATTTTCAAATTAAAAAACTTGGTTTTACTGTTTATTAAGAAGGTTCCATAAACGGGCTACTACATTTAAAACATGAAACATCTTATGAACTAATTATTGTTTAGACAGAATGACTTAGGTTGTCCTTATGCGAAATATTAGTATGAATAGAAATTTGATAATTATATAAAACGCCGTAAATGAAGGATAAAATAAGTGCTGATTTTGCAATTATATTTTTAAAAATTGAATAGGAGATCTATTATGAATACAATTAAGAAATTATTTTTAAGTTCTGTGATATGTATTTTATTATTCAGTACAGTAGGAACAGCGTATGCAGAACAAAATGGTCAAGTGAATTCATCATCTTTTATTGACGTTCCTAAAACCCACTGGGCATATAAAGAAATGATGTATATGGCTGAAAATAAGATTATAACAGGATACGGAAATGGATATTTCGGTGCTACGGATCCTATTATTCGCGAACATCTTGCTGCATTCTTGTATCGATATTTAAAACCGCAAGATAGTACCAATAATCCATTTGTTGATATTGGTGATAGCAATTTTAAAAAGGAAATTTTGGCACTTACTGCACGGGGCATATTTAGCGTAAATGTAGAGAAACAATTCAATCCGAAAAATAATATGACGCGTGCTGAAATGGCTGCAGTACTGGTCAGAACATTCGATTTAAAACCGAAAGGGAATTTTGACTTTACGGATATGAAAGGTCATTGGGCTAACGAATATGTCAAAATATTAGCTGGGAATAAAATCACAAATGGTACTGGTGATGGCAATTTTAATCCAAATGGACTTGTCACAAGAGAGCAATTTTCTGTGTTCTTATATAGGACAATCATGGCAACATCAGGTATAAAAAACAATGAATCGGTTGGCTGGGTTGTAGATGGAGAAAAGAAATACTATTATGACAAACCAGGCGTGAAACATACTGGATTATTACGTTCAGGGGAGGATACCTATTTCTTCGATAAAAATGGTAATCTAGCTTCAGGATGGAATACCGTAGACGGAAAGGACTACTATTTTGATACGGTAAGTGGAGCTGCACAAAAAGGATGGTTCTCTCAAACTACCCATTGGTATTATGCAGACGATAACGGTGTGATTCAAAAAGGCAATGTAACCTACAAAGGAAAACAATTCCAATTTGATAGAACAGGTAAAATGGTAAAAGGGTGGATAACAATCCAATCCCTCGACCAAAATATCTACAAATCCAGAACAGTTGTAAGGGGATTTGACCCAATAAAAGTTAGAAAGGATGAAATTCTTGAAGTAGTAGGGGAAGACGGTCCTCTATGGTTTAAGGTGAACTACAATGGTCAAACATACGTTGTGCAAAAATTATTTGCAGTCGTGTTTGATCAATCTCTATCTAATAAAATAGATACAATTCGTCAGGACATTGCAGATTTAAAAACTACTGCAAATTTGGTAAAAATATATTCCGAACGCTTTAAAAAAGCAAAAGAAACTAAAAATTATGATATGGCTCTAGTAGATTCAAGTGAACTTGCAGCAAGCTTATCAGGATTTCTAACTACCATAAAAAATTCTGATATGACGAATTTAGTGAATAAAATCTACGAAAAAGAAGCTGATCCAGCTATAAAAGAAAAATACAATTCTACCATCGCTACTTTAGAGATGATGAATGAGGATTTTGGCAAGATCCACAAATTAATGCTACTAAAAGATAGCATAATGGTTTTAGATAAAGCGAATCAGGATTCAGGTAATATTATTCAACAAATTCAGAATGGTAAAAACCTAGCACAACAAGATAAAATTAAGCTTCAAAACTATGCTAACGATATGACGGCGTATAAAAAACAATTGGTCGAATGGTATGCTGATACTTTGACTGCAGTAACGGATCTAACGGTATCGCTTATTGACCAAACAAGTCTTTACTGGCTAACAATCAATGACACATTTGTTGAGCCAGCAGAAAAATGGGTTGGTACATTACCAAAAGATGAAATCAGTAAATTTGCTGATGGGGTTCGGGACTACGGACAACAAGTTACAGCTATGCATGAAGGTTTTAAAAGCAGATTGCCTGAATATAAACAAATGGCCAGTGATTTACGCGTAGTAAATCAAAGTTTCCATAAGTTTGGAGATTCTGTACAAAAAGCTGGTGCATCACTTCATAAACAAGCAGTAATGGCTGATGGACTAATTAATAGTGTCTCAACGCATGTTGCAGAAGCTCAACAAGCATTTCCAACACTACATACAGATATTATGTCTGGATTAGATGCTGCTAA
>NZ_CP031748.1:967613-1115232 GCF_003429245.1 Bacillus sp. CR71
TCAACGCATGTTGCAGAAGCTCAACAAGCATTTCCAACACTACATACAGATATTATGTCTGGATTAGATGCTGCTAATAATATGATGGATTCTGCTAATAAAATTGCGAGTTATAAAATTGATGTGCCTGCGGCATCCAAAAACATAGGGAATATGGATGGACTAAGAAACACGTTACGTGATTTTGGTGTGCCACCTGAAAAAATGAAGGAGTATTTGGAAGAAGAAAAACGTTCTGCTCAACAAACTTCATTCCTGCTTGATATTACTCCTGGATTTGGAGAACTAAAACAAGGTATCCAGCTCTTTACGGGCGAGGATATGTTTACTCATGAAAAATATGGTCCAAGTGAATTTGTAACAGGAACGCTTGCTGCAGTTACTGGCGGTACAACAAAAATAATTGGCCGTACATTTGGTAAACTTGGCGATCTTGAGAAAAATGCACAGAAACTAGGCAAGGTTTCAAAAGGTGCTCAATCGGGTGAAATTGTTCTTGATAAAGTCAAAACCTATGAACAAGCTAGAAATCAAGCAATGGATCTTTTAGGGAATTTAGGTAGCGACTCTATTCCAATGGTTGGAACAATGAAAAAAAGTGCAGGATATGGTAAAGTAATTGGAAGACAAACTGCTGATAAAAAAGCAAGATGGCGATTAGATTATGATCCTGAAAAAGGTCTACATATGAATGTAGACGATTTTAGAAACGGTAAAGGAAGTAAATCTACTAAATATGCAATTCCAATAGAAGGTGATGAAGAGTTATTTAAATCACTATTAAAACATTTAAACAAGTAAGGTGATAAATATAATGGCAACTTTGTTAGACGAATGTATCGAGGCATTAGGAGAAAATATAGTAGTTTTTGAAGGTGAAGAGAGAGAAAAAATCTTAGATAGCTTTGAAAACTCATTTCCAATTACAAGTTGGGCCAGAATTGATTGGGATAAATTCAGTGATTTCCAAAATATCGTTTATTTGGATGATATAGAAGCATATCTAAATAAACAATACGGTTTAGACTCTTATATCATTTATATTATTTGGGATGAAGCATCCTTACCAATCATAAAAACGAATTTACATCAAATACTACAGGTAATTGATGATGTTACAGCAGTAAGTTTTGATACTTGGCTCTATTCTCCAAATCTAGGATATGCAATAGAGTTTTATCATGAAGGTGAAGTACGTATTGGTAATAAGAAAGAGATTTTAGAATAAGGAGTGAATGAAAAAAGTAGGGGCTTCCCCTACTTTTTTTATGTGAACTTTAATAAGGTTTTCAACCCTATCTATAATAATGATCATTTCTCCCATTTATAAGTACGGGTTAATGAGGCAGCTAACTATCAGTGTTTTTAGAACTGTCGATATTCTTATGTTGCTTTTAAAATAGCTACGGTATTTTGTGAACTGTACCCTATAAAATGGGCAGTTTAATAAAAAAGCTCTAAAAAATCAAGCACTTAAAAGATGGTTCCGATATTCGATCGGGGGCCATCTTTTTTAATGTCCACTGATAACGATTATAATTATACTCTTCTATATAATCCTTTATGTTGAGCTCAAGGGATTCAAAGGTTTGACAATCTTTGTAATCTAATTTATCTATCATATGACCAAAAATGGACTAATTAATAGTGTTTCAACGCATGTTGCAGAAGCTCAACAAGCATTTCCAACACTACATACAGATATTATGTCTGGATTAGATGCTGCTAATAATATGATGGATTCTGCTAATAAAATTTCAAGCTACAAAATAGATACGTCTAATGTTGTTAAAAATGTTGGTAATATGGATGGTTTAACAACCCGTCTTAAGGATTTTGGTGTACCACCTGAAAAAATGAAAGAATATCTGGAAGAGCAGAAACGTACTAATGAGCTTGGATCCATGTCACTTGATTTCTTTCCAATTGTAGGACAAATCAAACAAGGGTTACAACTCATTAACGGAAGAGAATTTTTCACAGAGAGAGAATATGGTCCAGATGATTATGTTTGGGGAACTGTTTCTACACTAGTAGGTGGGTCTCCTAAAGTTGTTGGCCGTGTGTTTGGTAAATATGGAGAACTAGAACAAAAAGCGAAGGATTTAGGGAAAGTATCAAAGGTAACAGAAGAAATTGGATGGAGTATGCCAAGAGGTGGCGGCGTCATTGATGGGCGTAAGTATACTGAACATGCGCTTGAAAGAATGGCGCCTGATACAATTCAGGTTCGAGCAGAACTTACAAAGCGTGCACGTGAAAGAGCTGAAAGGAATGGTTACACATTCGGATCAAAAGAATACATGGAGGAATTAAAAAAAGTTGATCCACGTGGTGTAACACCAAGTGTAGTAGAAGAAACAATTAAGCATGCTACTAAACAACCTGGAAATAAACCTGGTCTATGGCAATACGATGGGAAAGATGTTAGAGTCGTATTGAATGATAATGGCGATGTTGTATCCGTTGTACCTAATAAATCGTGAATATTATAAATAAAGTGGATTGAGCCCATTCACGTAAGGAGTTGTTAAATTGAATATACAATATGATGAATATGAATTATTAGAAATATTCGAGAGTGAACCAGAAGATTATTTTATTCCAGGTGCAGGTGCATATAGATATAATAAAATAGATAAATTAGGCTTTGAATTAGTAATGATTATGTGTTATTACGAGGAAACTGTTGAATTAAATTTGTATTATAAAAATAAACGCATCTTTGAAACCAAGATGCATTCGGCGAAACGAATCTATACCCGTAATGACTCATTATATGTCCAAGGTGGCGTAGAAAACAAAACAATCGAAGTAAAATTCAAACCACATTTTACAGTTACAATAAATGAGTTTTAAAAACTCGAAATTAATGATCGTAAATATTCTGCGCATGCTTTAGAAAGCATGGCTCCGGATACAATACAAGTTCGAGCTGAATTAGAGGCACATGCCAAAAGTAGAGGGCTTGTACGTAGTACACAGAAATTTAAAGAATTTGTTAATCCTAGAGGTATCACAACTTCTGTAGTAGATTTTCTGTGCCTTTCCATTGGAAAATCAAGACTGATATAAAAAATGAGTAGAAAAAACAAGGCTCTTACTTCGTGGATACCGCTACAAAGTAAGAGCCTTGTTTCATTATATTTGTTCATACAGTTTTCCTTGTAGTCTTCTGTTTTCATCCTTCAATCGCTTATTCTTTATCAATTTTTCGAACAGGTTGCTCCCAAAAGTTTTTTATACAAAATAACATCAAAAAATACGTCTTGAACAAGTATTAAAAAAGAAAGCTGAAGGGCAAGTATATCCTTTTGGAGTCTTTTTAAGAGAAAATGATACAATGAAGATAATATTAGGAAATTATGGGGATGATTACGTTGCTTACTTTGATAAAATTTGTAGTTAGTTATGCTGCAAGTCTGTTTGCTTTTATTTTTGGGTGGTTCTTAATTTCATATATTTTTAATCCTAGCTTTATTCACCCGGACGTTTTACATGGATTCATAAAAACTATCGTCACTTATGGTAGTATACCAGCTCTCATAGCTTGTTTACTTGGGGAAGTTTTATATAGGAAAATTAAACGATGTCGAGAGTTTCAATTTGGAATTCCTTTATTTATAGGACTAGCATTTATCTATACACTTATACCATTTCTTTTTCTTTTTACTTTTACTTTTTCACATTTCTTTGACTTCGCTGCACCTGTCATTATGGGGTCCTTAGCGTTTTATTTAGTGCGTAGAAAAATATAATTATAATAGATATGTCTGAATCACTAGTTTCAAAAATCCTTCACGCAATGATGATTGCATGAAGGATTTTGATGTTTTCTTATTTTTTTGTCTCGTTGATCCATGTAATAATGTCCTGGATGACGTACTCGGGAACATTAGCAGGGATTTCGTATTCACTAGGAAGACTTAATTCACCGCCACCTTCCATGAAGAAATGATTCAATTTCGGGTATTTTTTGAACTGAACATTTCCGCGGTTTGAAAGTCCTTCTTGCCATTTTGTATATTCATCTTTTACTGTTACTTGGTAATCGCGTGCTCCTTGCAGAATGAGTAAAGGCTCTTTTCGTAATTTTGCCTCTTCAACTGGACGCCACCTAGAAACATCATACATAAAATGAGGTGACCCAAAATTGTAGTCAGCTGGAGGATGGTCAGGATTGAAAGTAGGATCCTGAATAAAAGCAACCTGTCTTTTTAGTTCAGTGATTTCTTCCTTTGACGCCCCAAGGTATTCATACTGATCAATGGCAATGTCAGTCAAAGGGCGTGCAGGTGGTGCGAGTAAGATACTTCCTCGGACAAGTGAGGAAGGCGCTTTGCTCAGTATACGTGGCATTGTACCAGCTCCTAGACTATGTCCAAGAATGAAAATATTATTTGGATCAATGCCTTCCTGCTGCGCTGCTGATTTTGCTGCAAATATAGCATCATCTGTAGTATCACGGTCTAACGTAACAGGTTCTGTACTCATCTTTAATGCGTGTTCTAAGGTGCGTTTTTCATAGCGCAACACTGCAATTCCGTTGGATGAAAGGCCCACCGCAATGTCTCGTAAGATTTTTGTTCCCATATATGTGCTATCGCGATCATGGATGCCAGCACCATGAACAAGAACAACTACGGGCAGTTTTTCACCACGCTTATGTTTCGGAACTGTTAATGTCGCTGGTAACGGATAGGTAGAATTTCCAATGACGATTTCACGTTCTTGATAGGAGTCAGGTTGATCATAGCTAGGATGCGGGATGGTATAAGATTCCTCGGGTGGCCTTTCTCCAATTTCATCTACTTTCCCGCCAGGTGTGAATTTAAGGAGTAGCGGTATGGTAGTTCCTTCGGTATCTGTTGGAATTTCCACCGTCTGATGGACCAAGTTTCGTTTTTTTATCACGGGGATTCCCATGCTTTTTATCCCGCTCCAACCACTTTGTGTCCACCAGTTTTGTAATGTGGTTGCTGTAAACTTGGATTGAAAAGTAGTAGACGTCAACTGTAGTGCCTCTGCATACTTACCTTGCTGGAGATATTCAAAAAATAATGATGTACGCTCCGTTAAAGAGACTAGTTTCTTTTCAGCAGATTGTTCCTCGCTTGTATCTGCGTGAATAGTTGTTGTAAGCGAGAAAGATGAAATGCCTAAAGAAAAGAGTAGGATAAAGGTAAGTGCTAATCTTTGTATTTTCTTTTTTTTAATCATGTTTTAACCTCCAATATGTGATGGCAAAAAACAAGTATGGTAATTAGAATTCTGGTGCGAAAACTTCAAAATATTTGCAAGCAATCTCCAAAACTTGGACATACTAATATTATTATTCTAAAAAAATGTAGATTTCTTCTCTTGTTACATGCATATTAATCGCAGAAATAATCTTTTCTCCTTCACTTTCTATTTTGATTATAGGAAACAAAGCTCTCGTTTTTCTTACTTGATACTTACAAATTCCTTAAGCAGGGGATATTTTAAAATCTTAGCTTGATGGATATGTGACGGTACTCCTATGTTAAGAGATAGCTTAAGGACCGAGGATTATATTGTTTTTATAAAGAGTTGATGTTATGTTTGTTTTGTAACATATGGTGTTTTATGTATGTAGGAGGATTTATTGAAGAAATTATTAATATTGTTTTTATTAGCTACATTTTGTCTACAGATTACAGGATGTTCTAATAATATGGGTGCACTAAGGGAGAAGTCTAAAACTTCAACACTTGTGAAGTCTAAACGCATCAACAAAGGGTGGTACAAACATATGTAATAGTTTGTATCACCCTTTGTTGATGATAGAAGTTATAAGGCAAAATTAATTAGGTTGATAGTAGATATTTTCCATAAAGAAAAGACACCCATATCAGAGTGTCCTTTCTAATAGTTTTTTAGCAGAAGCAACTGCATCCGATAATGATTAATAGTATAAAGAGTACAACAAGTAAAGCAAATCCGCCAGCAAAACCACAGCCTTCTCCGCAACTACCACCATAGCCCATAATAGTTTCTCCTTTAGGTAAGAGGATAAAACTAAGGTTCATTCGTGTATTTTAACGGGTTCACTTTACCTTATGTTTTTAAGAATGAATGGAGCAGGTTCTTTTTTATTTTATCGAAAGTAAACTTTTAGCCAGTAGTTTATTTTCATACTATTGATTTTTATGCGTATTTGGTGAAAAATCAAGGAGCTGCAAAAAAATACTATACCGAAATTTAGTTCGGTATAGTAACGTGCATATAAAAGATCCCACTTTGCTATATCCCCAAAAAGAGTCATAAAAATCTATGTTTTTTTAATTCAGTTGCAAACTACAAAACTTCTTTTTAAAGAAATGTATGTACATACAAATTATATTTTATTCCATAACTCTCTAACTTTTGTTCACGATAGTCTGATATTGAAAAAATATAATATTTGGTACGACATCACTTTGTTTTTTTATAAAGTTTTGTAATTAAACTATAATATTGTATTTTTTTTGTATTATTGAAATTAGTAATAATAAAATGTATTATTGAAAAGCACAATTTATAATTCAAGTAATCAGGACTATGCGTCTATTATAATTCGAACATTCAGAAATTATAATATTGTCTAAAAATGAGGTGAGATTCATAGAAACAGTAAATATTAAATGGTATGGAATGTATAGTATAAATGATTTTTATAATAGGGAAGAAGCTTCTAAGAAGGGGATATTTGCAATCTCTAGAGTATGTGCTAAGAATGTAACATTGCTATATATAGGACAAACCAAAAGAAGCTTTATACAAAAGATAAGGGAACTTAATAAGGAGTGGCCTTTCGATGAGAGCGAATTAAAGATTACATTAGGAATAATAGAATTTCCTAGTGGTGAAATTTACTCTGAAAAGAAGGTAAAAGAGATAAAATCCCTTTTGATTTTACGACATACCCCATTAGAAAACGAAACATCTTTATTATACTATAGAGGGAAATTTAATTTAAAAATTATAAATAAGGGAAGAAGAGGTTTAATTGTTAAAAAGCTTTCTACAGGAGATCTAATGTGGACATAATCGGAATCACCTTTGAATAAAATTGAAGGTTTCTTAAGTGCGGAAGCTTATCAATTTTTAATGTATTAAACTATTTTGAATGACATATGTCAGATGCTTGAAAAAAATAAATTTTATTATGATATGAGATCCTGTAGGAAAGTGTAGTTTATTTCTATTATTTAATAAAATATTAAGAAAATTATAGAGATAATACATAAAGAGTAGAGGAGAAAGTAAACGCGGAGGTTTGAAGAATGGGACAAGTAAGTAGATTTCAAGAAAAACAACAGAATCGTCGTCAAAAGGCAATTTTTAATATTGCATTTACTTTAATATTAGTGACAGTTGGTATAGTGACATACCAGTTATTTACCGCTTCTAATACATCAAAGAAAGCAATTGCTCAAGAAAAGAAAGCAACAAAGATAGAAGAGAAGAAAACTGAAGATAAAGAAACAGCAAAGATAGAAGAGAAGAAAACTGAAGATAAAGAAACAGCAAAGATAGAAGAGAAGAAAACTGAAGATAAAGAAGCAGCACAGCTAGAAGAGAAATCAAAAGCAGAAAAATCGGTAAAAACAAACGGAAATGAAAATAATGAGGAAGAAAAAGCGGCATCTCAAGAAAAGGGTTCTCAAACTAATCCTTCTTGGAAGCCAATTGGTACCGAGCAAGGAGCAAAACCTGAAATGAAATTTAAAGAAGGAACAGTAGATTGGAGTGAGATGAAAAAAGCAATTTCTTATGCTGTTGATGTTCCAGAGAGCCAATTGATTTTCGATTTTATTGGGAATAATGGTAATAATAAAGCCTACGGTAATGTACGAGATAAGCAAAATAATAAAAAATATAAGGTTAATATTGATTGGGTAGAAAATCAGGGGTGGAAACCAGCATCTGTTCAGGTGGTAAGATAAATAATAGAAATGTAATGATGTAAATCAGCTGTCCATATGGGCAGCTGATTATTTTTTTGCTTAGCTTATTTTAAAAAAAACGCTGGTGGTACCTCGTTGAGAAATATGAATCAAATCTATATTTTGTTTTATTTACCTCACTATTTTATCCATAACTTCTTTATATTTATGATAGTAATTAGTTTCAAATAAATATGGGGATAGTTGGACTAAACAAAATGTTCCTTATAAGTAGTAAGTATCTTTTGCGATTTTAATTTATAATTATTTATAAAAAAGAAAAGACACCCTAAGGTGCCTTCCTTCGACTTGAACCATCTTAATTTTAATAATATATTGGACTCCCATCCAAATATTATTTTACCATGTTAAGTTATTTTATTCATTGAGAAATATGTTTTAAATCTATATTTTTAAAAAATATATAGATTTGAACAATATGTATACGAGCCGCATATCAAAAAAAAGACACTCTCAAGAGTGCCTCTCCTTAGCAGCCGAATCCGCCGCCCCAACAGCTAGCGCCAACGATGATTAATAAGATGAAGAGCACAACAAGTAAGGCAAATCCGCCGCCGAAACCACAGCCTCCACCACAACTACCGCCATAGCCCATATTAACTCCTCCTTCCATAAAGACCATTTATTAATGGATTTAATTTAATTTATGTTTTTAAGGATGAATGGAGCAGGTCCTTAAAAAAATAAAAGGATTTTGGAAGTTAAAAAGAGTTGACGACCTTATTTTTGTCACCGGTATTTTGTCTTCTACATATTGTATTTTATTCTGTGTATTGGGGGAAGGAGGATCTTATGGCTAATTCTGAGATGATTTTACGTTTACTTACGGATTTAAAGATTGAACAACAATTGTTGAAAGAACAGTTAGAAAAAATGCAAACAGCTGTGACTATTCTTGAAGAAAAATCAGTGACGCTTAAAGAAAAACCAGCGACTCTTAAAGAAAAAACAATGACTCCTGAAGAAAAACCATCTGTTACAAAGCAAAGAGCTTTTTCTGGACGCCCAACATCTTTTCGTGATTGGAGAGCATCTAGTCAAAAAAATTAGGGAATGTTATGTGAAATGATAAGTAAAAAAGTACAGTCTGCTGTAGAAAAGACTGTACTTTTTTATGTCAGTAGAGAATGTTAAGGTAGACGTATTTATTTGGCCTATTCCACTTTTAATTGGAGTTCTTTATCTAACTTATCATTATTAATTTTTAAAGTTAATCCTTGCGTGTTTTTCGGTACATCAAATACAATGTTTCCTTCCGAACTTTCATTAGGATTAACAATATTAAATTTGAATGTGGAGATATTTGCAGCTTTAAGTACTGACTGATATTCATTGGAAATGTGATATTCTCTTCCAAATCCATCAATTAATTTAAAGTTGTTGATATCTAGTGTAATGGGTTCTTCTTTGTGATTATAAACTGCGATATCTAATACTTTAAAGACACCTTGTGCTTTAACTTCTCCAGTCCCTAGAACATCTAATGACTCGGCAGATCCCATTGACATGTATACATCAGAGGAATCTACATTGGTAGGAAGTTCTTTTTGCGGATCCTTGCTGCTAAGTTTGTCATTCTCTGTTTTTTTAGAAGTCGCCTGCTCATTTTTCGCAGGCGCATCATGTGAGCTGCAAGCTGATACTCCAAACAAGAATGTGCTACATAATAATGATGCTAATAACTTTTTGTTCATCGTTTGTTTCTTCCTTCCAAAATAGAAGCACTTTTAATGAGTGCTATATATATTTGCCTTTATATGTATTACATTTTATATCTTATTATATTAATTTTGGAAGGAAAAGGGAAAGTGTTGTACATTTCTCTGATTCGAATTATTTATCTGTCTAAAAGTTGAAATTAAAATGAACCCCATAAATGATAAACCATTCCACTAACAAAAAACACTAATCCTAAAAATAAAACAATTAAAGCAAGAATTCCATTTTTATTATGTTCCATAAAATAAGCTCCTTTTTCATTTACTTACATACAAAAAGCCTTTAGTCGTAATTATGGCTAAAGGCCTTAATCTTCATACTTTGTAGTTTATAAAAAAGTTGCACTTCTGTATTAATCTGGAATATGATTGTTTAAAGAGAAGGTGATGAGTACATGCAGGAAACAAAACAATTCCCGCTTATATCTGGAAATCCCTCATTAGATTTAGTAAATACAGAGCTAGTTAGGCGTGGACAACGTTATGATTTATTAATAACAGAGGAAGATGTATTAGAATGGCTACATGTAATAAAGGTTAATCTTCCTTTTTGGAATGAGAAAACACTTATAGGAATTCAGAAGCGAATGGATCAAGTTACATCTAGCATATTAGAGGTAAGAGAAGTATTGAGAAAACAGTTTGAGGCAATTGCTGATCAGCAAGAAATTTCTAATGATTTTATTACGTATTTAGAAAAACAAATTGAGAAGGCACCATTTACATATAAAATCATTGAACAGCAGCTAGTATCTATCCCAGTTGGAGAAATCGAGGATGTACTCGCATCGTTAATTGCATTTGACGCTTTAACGTTAATAGCAGAAAATAAGCTTATTTCCCTTAAAAGGTGTTCAAATCCTGACTGTGTTTTATTATTTATAGATAAGAGTGGAAAACGAAAATGGTGTTCTATGAAAATATGTGGGAACCGGAAAAAGGTAGCAAAATTTCAGGATCGAAAATTTGAAGAAGTTTAGAGAATCAACTTATAATAGTTGATTCTTTTTTTGTATTTTAAAACTAACCCCTTAAATTAATATTTACAGGTTAGTTATGTCGAGTTATAATTGTTGGTAAATAAAGGAGGAGAACGATGGATAATATAACAGCAACTAAGCAGAAAGATCCTCAACCAATAAGTGTACGATATTTTACAAAAATGAAAGGGAAAGGAAGAAGCCCATTACAAGTAAATGTAAAGGACTCTTTAACGGGACTACTAGGGGGATTTTTAACAATTCTTACCTTAACATATTTAACGAGCATAACCTCTACAGAATTATTAATGGCTCCATTTGGGGCGAGTTGTGTATTGGCGTTTGGAGTTTGGAATGCGCCATTATCTCAGCCGCGTAATATTATTGGAGGACATTTGATTTCAACTTTCATCGGTCTATCAATATATCATTTGTTTGGGAATGAATATTGGACAATTGCTTTAGCGGTGGGGATGGCAATAGCCGTTATGATGTTAACGAGAACGACGCACCCTCCAGCAGGCGCCGATCCGATTATCGTTATTTTAGGGGCAAATAGTTGGAGTTATTTAGTAACACCAGTTTTAATTGGCTCCGTTGTTATTGTAGTTATTGCTTTATTCCTTAATAATATGAGTAGTAAAAGAAGCTATCCAACTTTTTGGGTGTAGTTTGTGAAGTGAAAAATAATTTAAGTGAGTATTCTATTCTTACTATGTTTTCATTTCACATACATTTTAGTTTACAAAGAAAAGACACCCATATAAGAGTGTCTTTTCCGATAGTTTTTTAGCAGAAGCAAGAAGCTCCAACGATGATTAATAAAATAAACAATACAACTAATAGTGCAAATCCTCCAGCAAAACCGCAGCCTTCGCCGCAACTACCACCAAATCCCATAATAGTTCCTCCTTTAATAAGAGGGGAAAACAAAGGGTCACTCGTGTTTTTTAACGGATTCCATTTACTTTATGTTTTGAAGTATAAACATGAGCGGGTCCTTTTGAAAATAAAAAAGACACCTTGAGGTGCCTTTTGTCCAATGTCATTTCATTAATATTCGTTAGCATAAAATTCTTTTATTAGCTTTATTTCATTTGTATCTGGGTTAAATTTAAATATTTTAATTTGATTAGATTCGTCTTTGTATGCAAATGTATTATCGCCAACTTGGGTCATATTGCTCGTGTTTACGATAGGTTCACTACCGTGATCAGTGATTTCCACAGTTTTCTCACGATCCCAGAATGCAATGACAACAATCAAAATGATAAGACATACACGTATAAAACGTAATTCTCTTGCAACAGGATGTTCCATCTGTTAGTCTCCTTTATTGTTTGATAGATTCTGTTTATAAAAGAGATAATTCCTAGGAATAGAATATAAATAAAAAAGACACTTTAAAAAGTGTCTTTTTTATTTTAGTTATGCGCATTACTTAATAAGACGCTAGTTCCTCAGTCTGGCTATGAGTAACTATGTAGGGTAACTCCATTATAACATTTTAACCAGTAATGGGTCTATATGGAATTTAGTTGATTTTAATTTTGATGATTCATAACTATTTGTTAAGTATTTAGATGAAGGAACTAAGCTTGTTTTAGAAGAGTATTTAGATGAGCTGGATATAGATGCTATGTCTTATACATTGGTCTTGCGGCAATACAACTGGAGAAAGGGGAGGTTTGCATTAATCGAGCGAGGGGCAAATCGTGGGCTTTGGGAAGAAGCTGATGTAGAAGATTATGAAGAGAGAAAGAAAGTTTTACATACATTTAAAGCACAGCTGATAAAGTGTAGAGTTATATTTCCCTTTACACGAACATAACGGTATAATATAGTTAAGTTAAGTAAACTTAACTATTAAGTGAAATGAAATAAAAGCATGGAGGATGCTATGACTAGAACGTATAAAGAAGTAATTAATGAAATGAATCGAGCCTATACGGAACTCTATATTTTACTATTTCAAGATTTAAAGGATGAGTTCGGTCTTACTGGGCAGCAAGAGAGCATGTTATTTCATATTCATTTAAATGAAAACACGACAGCAAATAACATTGCGAGTACGTTTAATATAACGAAAAGTGCTGTGAGCCAAGTTTTATCGAAATTGGAAAAACAACAGATGATTTCAAAACAAGTAAACCCTAATAATAAAAGGGAGTATTTTCTTACACTTGGTCCAAAAGGTAGTAAGTATATAGAGCGGTTGTCTGAGTTAGATGATGTATTAATTGAGAAATACTTTTCCAAAATCGATATAAATGCCCTAGAGCAAATGACCGATACGTTAACGAAAATAAATAAAGTGATATTGGAAGAAAAGCAGAAGGATATTGATTGTAATGAGTAAGACCCGAGATGGAGCAATTAGTAGAAAGGAGGGGAAGCATGTGATGAGTTACATACCGAATATGATTACGATAGCAAATTTTGTGTGTGGACTTTTGGCTATTCACGCTGTTTTCGTTCACGATATGTATGGTGCAGTTATGTTCATTATTACAGGTATGGTCTTTGATCTGTTTGATGGCATGGTCGCTCGGAAATTGGATTCTGTTTCGGAAATAGGCGGAGAGCTAGACTCATTTGCGGATTTAGTTACTTTTGGTGTGGCACCGTCTATTCTTGCATATAGTGCTTCGTTAAAAGATTTACAGTCTATCGGGATGATATGTGCCCTCGCGTATAGTATTTGTGGAATGCTTCGGCTTGCGAGGTTTAACACACGGCAAAGCAAACTCCCAACATTCATCGGAATGCCCATTCCATTTGCGGCGATGTGTATCCTCATTTTATGCCGCCTAAATAATCCAGTTTCCGTGGCATTTGGTACATGCGTACTCGCTTATTTAATGGTGAGCAAAATCAAATTTCCTCATTTTAAAAAAGATATAGCTGAAAGCTTGAAGCCTGAAAGATTGGATTGATGATACGGAACTACAATGAGAAAGATAAAGGAGAATAACATGATTCGTATGGCACTAAGATCGTTCAACATACAAATGTATTGTTTGCTAGGCGTAATGTTATTGGGATGGTTGATGACACCTTTTTCAGCCCAGTTTGTAGGGATAAGTATTGGCCTTTTGGTGAGTATGTACTGCGCCTGGATTTTAGGAAGGCGTATTGAAAAGTTCGGAGATAGCATTGTAAAAAAAGAAAAAGCACCGATGCTCGGAATGATGAATCGGTTCGCAGCCGCAATACTAGGTGCGATTATTATGTATGAAATAGAACACCATGAATTCATGTGGACATTTGCTGCTGGAATCATGGGGGGATATTTCTTGGTTATTATTAATTTGGGGTATTACAGTATGAGGGATGCGGAGGAATAAAGAAAAGACACCCTAAGGTGCCTTCCTTCGACTTGAACCATTTTCATTTAATACGAATCTATCCGTATTACCCCTTTGTTATAAATGTAAACACACCCTATAAAACAGAATCATCTATATACACCAGATTGTTAGTTCATAAAATACAAGAAATTTGAGATTAGTATCGGAGTAACGCCACATCCCCTAAAATGATTGATATGTTACGCCTATCAAAAGAATCTGCTTTATAGAACGTGTCCACAGTTTATATTTTACTATATTTAATATTCATTAAGTGTATTTTTTGTTAATATGTATAATTACATAAAGTTGAAGGCGAAAGAGAGTATGCTTTCGTATTGTGTAATGAAGAAAAAACACTTTAAGGTGCCTTCTTTCGATTGGAATCATCTTAATTGTATTGCGTCGTTATCATATAAGAAAAAAGACATCAATTAAGATGTCCTTTTTTCTTTGTAAAATTGGTGTTAAGAAGGTATAACCTATGAATAATATAACAATCATCGAGTAAGTTTATTATAGCAGCGATAAATAGGGTTTTTATATGTAATATTACATATATATAGATTTATTTATATTTTATTTGTATATTTTAATTGTCTGTTCCTTGTTTTAATTCGTTTAGTTATATTATTTTTTGAGTGCTCCAGCAATGGAGCCTTTTTTTAGTATTCTATTTTGATGATGTTCCATAAGATTAGCACCTTTTAAAGCTGTTTTTATATAAAAAGCCTTTAACTTGTAATTATAGCTAAAGGCTCTAAGTGTCATACTTTATAGTTTATAAAATCTTATAAGAAGAATAACCAGTATTTTATATAGAATTTATCCCGCTATTTGCCGGGCTGCCTGTAAACGCCCAAGTGGTGAGAGCTGATTAAAGTTTCACTTTATAATGTTTTTTATCCAATTTGGAATTGAAAATGTACTAGCTTGATAATGAAGCTAGGTTATTAGAAGTGAAAAATTTTAGTTTTATTATAATTAATAGAAATGAAAGTAGTGTAAATATAAATCCACTCCAAATAAGTTGATGAATACCTAAGTTTGAAATGAACCAGCCTCCAATAGTTGTTCCTAGAGTAATTCCGAGATTTGAGAATGAAACGAATAGGCTATTACCAAATTCGGGTGCTTCTCTTGCTTCACTTATTAACCATGTTTGACCAACAATTAATCCACCAGCATGCACGATTCCCCAAATGAATACCATAAAAATCATTGGAACAAGATAAGAACCTAAATAATAAACCAATATGTAAACAATAGAATATAAAATAGGGAACGATATTACTGTATTTACTATGCTTCTTTGCAAGAGACTACCAAATAAATGATTGCCTAAAATCATAACTATACCAAATATGAATAGCATGACACTGATGAGAGATCCATTCATGGAAGTTACTTTTGCAAGGTACTCGGCGAAGTAGCTGTATACGGAAAACATAGCTGCAAAAAGGAATGTGATGGTTAAAATATTTAACCATAATCCTGGTTTGCCGAGTATACGAATTTGTTTGCCGAAAGACATTTTTTCTTTAACGGGCATAGAAGGAAGTGAGATTAGCATTCCAATGAATGCAAGGGCGTTAATAAGCGCTCCGAATAAGAAAGCAATTTCTAATGAAAATTGATCTGCAAGGTAAGAGGTTAATGGTACACCTAGTGCAAAGCCAACCGTAATTCCCATGAAAACTTTTGTAACCGCTTGACCACTCTTTTCAGGAGGGGCAAGTTTAGCAGCTGTTACAAGAGCGATTGAAAAGAAGAGTGGGTGAAGTGCTGCTGGTAAAATACGAAAAACAAGCATGATTTCAAATTGTGTTGTATAAGCGTAGATTATATTTGAAATAACAAAAACAAAGATGACTGTTAATAAAATTATTTTGCGATTAATACTAGAAATGAGCAGAATTAAAAACGGACCAGAAATAGCAACGACTAGTGCGAATATACTTACTAAAAATCCTGCTTGTGCAGTTGAAATGCCAAATTTCTGAGTGATTTGTGGTAATACGCCGACAATACCCATCTCGGTAGTAATAATTCCAAACACCCCTATTGCTAGTGTAAGAATAAGTAAAGGACTTACTTTTTTCATTTGTAAAACTCTCCATTCTTATTATTATTTTGAAAGTAAAATCGATTTATTAAAAAAGAAATGAGCATGATTGGATGTCAATAGTATTAGAATTATGTAATGTTAAATACAAAGACAGATATCTAAATAACTAGATATGATATGTTAAAAAAATGCTCCTTTCTATGTTTCTTACTTTTATAGGTAGCGAAGTTTTAAAAAGAATGTATTGGACAGCTATATAAAAGTAGAATGTGTGAAAGCAAATAATCGATTGGTAGGTTGATTATTTGCTTTCATTTTATAATTCGTTTTGAACGTATTCAGAAAACTCTCGTATTGTTTTTTCATTTCGGCGATAGTAGGTCCATTTTCCAATTCGGTCAGATTGTAGTAAACCTGCTTTTTTCATAGTTAATAAATAACTAGAAATAACCGATTGGGCTAAGCCAGTTTTAAGCTGGATATCTCCTACGCACACTCCAACTTGAAAACTAAGGCCTTGCTCTAGATAAGCTTTTTCATCGAAATGGTTTTCTGGATTTTTCAACCATGATAAAATTTGACATCTTGTTTCATTTGACAATGCTTTATAAATTAATAAAGGTTCCATAAGGATATTATATCTACTTTTATAGATTTGTAAATGGGTTTGTGTGATTTTAAGGGAAGAAGGTATAGTTGATCCCCTCGAATAGGAACAGGGTGCTCTTGATCTGTACCTTTTGTAAAGGACATTCTAAAAAAAGTTAGGCAACCTAAAAAAGATGATTTCTGTATGCAAACAGGAGTCATTTTCTTTAAATTCTATTGATAGCAAGAGTGATTATAGTACGTCATATATTTCTTAATTTCATGTGTTAACTGAACAAACGATTCACATGAGTTTATATATGCTGCATCGGTTAAAGTATTACAGGCAAAAATGATAGTATTGTTAGGTTTAAGCATGTTGTTGCCTAGCTATCAATGGCGGATTCCTAAGAAGAGTAATAATAAAACCCAACTGAAGATTTAAGAAAAATTTTATGTTTATCCCACTCTTTATTTTAAAAGTTTTTCCTATCCTATAAATGACTTACATCATGAAGGAGACTAAAAAAGACAAAGTCATAGATGAAAATGTAAAGTTAGGGGATTCTACATGCATACAGGAGTTTTGATTAGTTATTTGTATACGTATTTTTTTACTATAATTTTTTGTATTGTGTTTCAAATTGGATTTTATTTTAAAGCGAAAAACAATATATCTATTCGGCATTTTTTATGGGTGTATGTTTTTCTATTCTACCTTTCGCTAGTGTATAAGGTGACGCAAATCGCGACTGTATGGGATATAAGTAGATATGAAACGTGGATTCGTGTAAGTCAAATCAACTTGACTCTATTTGATACGCTAGGTAGTACTACGTATCTTTTGAACATTGTACTGTTTATGCCGTTAGGTTTTTTATTACCGACTATTTGGCCGCAGTTTAGAAAGATAAAAAACACCGTATGCGCGGGATTCTTTTTTTCATTGGCAATTGAGTTAAATCAATTACTAAATAATAGAATTACAGATATTGATGATTTATTTACGAATACCCTTGGGGCAATTATTGGGTATGTCTTATATAAAGTATTATATACAGCGTTATTTAAATTGATATTGAAAAGAGAGGAAAAAAAGCTTGATACAAACTCGTCTCTAGTCATAAAATACGAGGCTGTTTTTTGTTTAGTGTGTTCATTTGTAGGTGCGATGTTCATTTATTATCCAGCTTTATTTGGAAGACCTGTAATCATTCAGTGAGGTGAGTATGAATTTCTTTTGAACGCTCGAGCGATATTTCAATTTGTAAAAAGCCTTTAACTTGTTATAGTTAAAGGCTTTTATCATCATAATTTTTACTTACCAATTACCCACTCTAACATCCGCCTTCAACCACTTCACCCAATCCAAATCCTCTACCTTAAGCAAACTGAGCGAAACACCCTTCATATCTAAAGAAGTCAACAGCGTACCAACCTTTACGAACTCCACATGTAATCCTTCCAGCTCACACAAACGGCGAATGTCATTCGCGAAAATATATTGTTCCATTAATGGTGTCGCGCCGAGTCCATTAATGAGGATAGCGAAATTGTCTCCTTTTCTCCAGCGATAAATGCTTTTTAGTTTGTTCATCAGTTCGATCGCTAATATTTCAGAAGAGGATAGCGCTTCTTTACGGTAACCTTTTTCGCCATGGATGCCGACGCCGTAAAACACTTCATCATTGTTTAATGTGAATGAAGCTTTTCCTTTTACTGGATCGTTGGCAGGGGAAAGGGCAACTCCTAATGTGTGTAAGTTTTCAGTAATAGAACGGCCGAGTGCTGTTAGTTCTTCTAAAGAATGTCCTTCAAGAGCGGCCGCACCAATTATTTTTTGAACGAAAACAGTGCCAGCTACGCCGCGTCTTCTTTTATTAAAAGAAGCATCATCTTCAATTGAAACGTCGTCATTTACGATGATGTGGTCAATTTTTCTTCCTTCTTCTTTAGCAATTTGCTTTGCCGTTAGAAAGTTTTCAACGTCATCTTTAAAGTTTTTAATGATGAATAAAATATTTTTATCTTTCGGCATGAGGCGAGTTGCCGCCACAATTTGTTCCACTGTAGGCGGAGTGAAGATGCTTCCGTTTACTGCTGCCGTAAGCATTCCTTTTCCTACATAGCCAATATCAGCGGGTTCATGCCCGCTACCACCGCCGCTTATTATAGCAACGTTTTGCTTCAGTTTTTCAATATCTTTTACATAAATGATGTTATTTGTTTCGTCGTAATTTACTTTGTCGTTATGTTCAAAATAAAAGCCATGCATCATATCTTGAACAATATTTTGTACATCATTCATAATCTTTTTCATTGCTTTTGCCACCCTTTAATTACTTTGCTGACTGCTCCAGTAATAGTAGTAATTGATTGTTTATCATATTTTTCATGAGAGAAGACATAATGGATGGATTTACTTCGCACTTGCTTTCAATCCAATCTTTTATCGTTCCAACGAAGCCGTGACTATAAAAGGAGGCAATCGTATTTTTCGTTTCAATAGAAAGAGTTAAGCCACAGTTCACGGATAGTTCATCAATAATCTTCATATATAAGTTTTTCGTGTGCTCAAATAAATAGTGATTAAACGAGTTTTGTTCAATGACTTTAAAAGCATTTCGGTAAAATTTTTGATTTTCGTAAAAGTAATCAAATAATAAATCGAAAATATTTTCCCATGTTTCATAGTCGAGAAAGTCGATAATGTTTTCCTTCGTTTCTTCTCTATAAATCCAGCTTAATAGTTCAAATTTATCTTTAAAATGATAATAAAAAGTTTGCCTACGCATTTGACAGTGTAACATAATATCGCTCACTGATATTTTATGAAACGACTCTGTTTCCATTAAATATTTCAATGAGTTCGCGATTAATTTTTTAGAAATTATAGAAGAGGTCATCTGAATCATCCCTAGAATGTTAGTAATATAAAAATCCTATCTATAAATGAGAGCGGTGTCTTTAGACAGATTGTCCATTTTGTCCGTTTACTATAAAACGCTTTCATTTTAACATGAGTAGTAAGAAGAAGATTTCAAATATATCACAATATATTAAAGGAATTGAGGGATAATCACAATGAAAAAGATTATAAACAAACCAGAAACATTAGTAATGGAAATGTGTAACGGAATGGTTATGGCTCACCCAGAGCTTGAACTTTTGAAAAAATATAAAGTTATTAAGAAGAAAGAAATGAACGAAAACAAAGTAACATTAATTAGTGGCGGCGGTAGTGGCCATGAGCCGGCACATGCAGGATTAGTCGGAAAAGGAATGTTAGATGCGGCGGTGTGCGGAGATGTGTTTGCGTCACCTTCACAAATTCAGGTGTATCAAGCGATTAAAGAGACAGCTAGTAAAAAAGGAACGTTATTAATTATTAAAAATTACAGCGGCGATATTATGAATTTCAAAAACGGAGCTCATTTAGCGACGGAAGATGGAATTGAAGTCGACTACGTAAAAGTGGATGATGATATTGCGGTAGAAGATAGCCTATATACAGTAGGACGCCGCGGCGTTGCGGGAGTTATTTTAGTTCATAAAATTGCCGGCGCAGCAGCGGAAGAAGGTATGGATTTAGGAGCGGTGAAAGCTGTAGCGGAAAAAGCAGCGGCTAACGTGCGCACAATCGGTTTAGCGTTAACTTCTTGTACAGTTCCAGCGAGCGGATCACCTACTTTCACACTTGCGGAAGATGAAATGGAATACGGCGTAGGTATTCACGGCGAACCAGGAATTAAGCGTGAAAAAATGCTGTCAGCAGATGAACTAGCTAACCGTATGACAAATGATCTTGTAAAAGATTTAGGAGTAAAAGATGGCGAGGAAATCGCACTTCTAGTTAACGGTTTTGGCGGAACACCACTGCAAGAACTTTACTTATTTAACAACGCAGTGACGAGAGAATTAGCTGCTAGAAACATTAAAATCAATAGAGTATTCGTCGGTAACTATATGACAAGTATCGATATGGCTGGCATGTCTTTAACAGTGATGAAGTTAGATGATGAGTTAAAAACATTACTATCAAAAGAGTGTAATACACCAGCGTTTAAAGTAGATGGGTCAGTTGAAAGTGTAGAGTACGTGAATGTACTTGAAGAGAAAGAAGAGAAGGAAGTTTCCTTTGAAATAGAAACAGCGGAAGAGCATGCTGTGATTAAGGATAATGTTATTACATTAAACAACATGATTTATCTCGTTGATAAAATGAGCGACGTTATTATTAAAAACGAAGTACCGTTCTGTGAGTTAGATACACACGCAGGTGACGGCGACTTCGGAATGAGTGTGGCAAAAGGATTTAAGCAATTAAAACGTGAGTGGCATTCTATTGTAAATCAAGAGAACGTAACGATTGGGTCATTCCTTGACGGTTGTTCAATGATTATTATGGAACATTGCGGCGGCGCATCTGGTCCAATTTGGGGTGGTGCATTCCGCGCAGCTAGCAAAGCAGCAGGAGAAAAACGTGAGCTAACAGTGAAAGAATTCGCTGAAATGTTGCAAGCAGCACTTCAAGGTATACAATCTATCGGAGAAAGATCATTTGGTAGAGGAGCGGTAGTTGGTGACAAAACACTTGTTGACGCGCTTGCTCCATGTGTAGATTCTTGGTTAAATAGCGCTTCAAACGAAGAAGACATGAAAACTGCTTTTGAAAAAGGAGCAGAAGCAGCAGTTAAAGGAGCAGAGTATACGAAAGAAATCGTAGCTCGCATGGGCCGCGCCGGTACAGTTGGTGAAAGAAGCTTAGGCTATCCAGATGCAGGTGCACATGCACTTGGAGTTATCTTTACGGAGATTGCTGGTAGTTTGAAATAGGATTAAGAAGATCCCTTCTACCTTAAGGTAGAAGGGATCTTCTTAATATTGTTTTTTGATATGTATATTGCTAAATATGTTCCAATAATTGATCCTATTGTATTAAGAATAATATCATCTACATCAAAAGAACGACCTATAAAAGGAACTAGTATTTGGAGAAGTTCAATTGAACAACTTACTCCCATGCATATAAGTATGTTTATGGTTAATTTATTAACGAATTTTATATATAGCATGAATGAAAATGGGATAAATAAAACAATATTCCCTATTATATTTTTGAAAGAGATAAATATTGATTTGTTTTCAACAAAATCAAACATACTATAAAAAGGTATATAGTTATGTATTCTATTTATAGTATATAGTTCTGGATCTAGTTTTATTGGGAATATAGTTAAACTTATTATAAATATAATTGAACTATAGAAAGTGAAATTAAGAATCTCTTTTTTATGTTCAATTTTAGTTTTATTTATTATTTTATAACTAATAAATAAAAAGTAAATTATGAGAAACAATGTTATAAAACCTGTGTTTTTTAATTCCATTATTTTCATCTCCAAAATGATCATTCGCTAATTAATTTTTTAATAGATCAATTATTTTTGTTCTTTTTTTACTGAATACCATTATAAACAGTACTAAAATATTGATTGTTAGTATTAAAGTTAAACTAAACCATAGAGGTAAATTAAAAGTTGGTATTGTTCCTAAGTTCATAATTTTCAAAGTGATAGGGATAAAGACTGTTGTTAATTTCATAATTAAGTTTGAAAAAATAATTCCTAGAAGAAATCCGATAGTTGCAAATAAGGTATATTGAATTAAGAATGTCAAAAATATTTCCTTCCAAATAAACCCGGATATATAATAAATTATCATTTCTTTAACTCTTTTTTGCATATTTCTTTGGATAAAAAAGTATAAGCTTATGATTATTGAAAGTTTAACTATAATAAAAATTATTAAGAATAAATTTGTTATTTCTTCATGGCGTATTCGATAAAAATAATTTTGTATAAATAGAATAAATTTAAAATTGAAATATAATCCAATCGTTCCAATTGTATTATATATAATAATCCAAATGTATTCGTTAGAGATTATAAATGAATTTTTGATTTGTTTATTGATAAGCGTAAACATTTTTTTGTATGTCATAATCTTACGTCTTAGTTAATTTAGTCGGTTGAATTTTCGCGATTTTAAACAAGGAAATCAGACTGCTTAAAATTGGTATTGTTATACCTAATATAAGACAGATGATATTAGATAATATAAAATCGTTTATATCAATTTTAAAATCAGCAAAATATATAGTAAGAAATTTATTTGAGAGAAATTTTATTATTAGTAGTAGTGACCCAGAAATAATTAGATTTAACAATACACTTAAACCACTAATAAATAGAGTTTCTATCGAGAAACATTTTAAAATATCTAAATTTAAATATCCTACGGTCTTTAAGATACCAATTTCATTCATTCTTTCTCGTATTGATTCTAAAGTATTTGAAATTATATTAAATATAGAAATTATTAATGTTAGTGACAAAAGCAAGAAACCTATCATCTTTATATAAGAATGAATATCTTTTATGTCTCCAAGCTCTGATTTTAAAATAACGTTAAATTTTTCTTTTTCAATTATGCTTTTTATGTTGTTCAAATTTTCATATTTGTTAACTACTACAGCCATATTTTGTACATTAGTTTCTTTTTGGAAACTAGTATTTAGATTTAGTAAATCAGAATAAGGAATATAGAATGTGTCAGGTGTATCAAATGTAGTTGTTGGATCATATACACCTACTACTTTGAATTTATATTCCCCATATGTATGACCAGTTTGATTGTATATTTTATATTTTAATGTAATATATTCCCCTATAAAATCTGCACCATTTAAAAAATTGTTTTTTTCTTTAGTTAATCCTATTTCATAACCTAGAGGATCTAAGGAAAATTCAGTTGGTATAAGGGCAACGTTCTTGGAGTTTTCATATATTCCATTTCCTTTTACTATATTGGGTGAAATTTTATCTAATGCGGGTTTAAGGAATATCTCTCCCTTGGTTAGATTTTGATTTTTTTCAATCTGAACTTCTCCGCCATTATTACTAATCCAAGGATAAATTTTAATAATATCTTTATGGTTATTGAATTTTTCATAAATTTTCTCTTTGTTATCATCGCGTGTTCCTGTTTCTACAATTAAAGTTTTGAAATCAACAGTATTAAGTAATTTTGTTTGTATGAAGTTGTTGAGTCCGTTTGATATACAAGTGGTTAATGTTAATAATATTAAAGCAATTGTTGTAATTAATATATTGATTGTATTTTTTTTTCTTCTTCTTAATAAGTTAACTGTAGCTAATTTTATATAAAGCTTTATTTTCAATGCTTTTCCTCCAATTCCCCATTTTTTAACTCGTAAATTGTATCGGTATAATTTTTCACGCTTTCATTATGAGATATAACAACAACTGATTTTCCTATATTCACTAATTCTTTGAATATATTAAATATATTTGATTCATTTTCTTTATCTAGATTACCTGTTGGTTCATCTGCTAAAATACAATCTGGATCGTTAGCTAATGCTCTTGCGATTGCTATACGTTGCTGTTCTCCTCCAGATAATTCATTTGGGAAATGATGTTTTCTATGCTCTAAACCAACTAATTTTAATAACTCATCAGCTCTTATTTCCATATCATGATAATTGTATTTTGGATTAACATACATTGGTAACATTACATTTTCATTAGCTTTCAATAAATTATTTAGGTGATATGATTGAAAAACAAACCCTATAGTAGACATTCTTAAAAATGCTGCTTCTTTAGGTTTTAAGTTAGAAGTTTGTTTCCCATTTATATATATTTCTCCTTTGTCTGGGATATCGAGTAATCCTAATAAGTGCAACAATGTACTTTTTCCAGCGCCAGATTTCCCAACTATAGAATAAAAATTATTTTTTTTAATTTCTAAATTCACATTATCTAGTATGACTAAATTATCTTTATACTCTTTATAGATGTTATTTGCATAAATTAATGTATTACTCATAAAATACTCCTTAGTATAGATTAAAAACCAAGTATTTGTATTTAAAACACAAATACTTGGTTTTTGGTTTATTTTATCTTGAAGACATTACTACAGGATCAGCTGTCAATCCTTCTCTATCGGATGTACTAAAGTGGTAGAAGTATTTGCCGCTTTTTACATATCCTAAATTTTTATTATTAGTGTAATATCCAGTTAGATTTACTATGCCGCTAGCGTGTGTAGTATGTGACCATGAACCACCAGTGCGAACACTAGTGCTTACACTAGTATGATTTCCACCTTCTTTATAACTAGTTGGTGTCATTTTTATATTATGAGTTCCTGCAGAAAAACTTCTTTTTGCTCCGGTTACCGTTGAGTTTGAGCTTATATCTAAACTTGAAGAATATGAGCTAGCTGAAGCTACAAGACTTCCTGCTAGTAGACATGCCACGAATACACTACTTCCTAATGCAAATCTTTTTTTGTTTTTCATTTTTTTCCTCCTCATAAAAAATACAAACCAAATTTGGATGTTATTATTTTGATACGACTTATAAGAGCTCTATTAGAATATATAGAAATAACGATATAAAGTAAATAGGGTTCACGTCATCAAAAGTATAAAATTGTACCTTGTGTCACAATTTAGGCAAGTTTTTGACATATTTCAATTGATTTCCTGTACCTTTTGGTATGTTAAAAATCCTTAATCCGTATAACGGCTGTAATTTAAATAAGTTTATTATTAACTATAGTTTGTAGAATATAAGGGGATTTTTAATGAAAAGCATTCTATTCATTTGATTATCTTGTAGTAAGCGAAAAACGTGAGCTAACAGTGAAAGAGTTCACTGAAATACTGCAAGTAGCACTGCAAGGCATACAATCTATCGGTGAAAGATCTTTCGGTAGAGGAGCGATAGTTGGTGATAAAACGCTTGGAGTTATCTTTACGGAGATTGCGGGTAGTTTGAAATAGGAATTAGCAAGTCCCTCTGCCTTAAGGTGGAGGGATTTTTATATAGTTGATATGTAGAAGACTTCTTTCGGTGCTCTCTCTGTAAAATATGAGTTTGTTACTATTTTTGATAAAATCTTATTTCAAAACTACAACTAATATTTCTCAACATTAATATATTGAAAATAGTTAGAATATTCAAGGTGATCATTTATGAAGAAATATATTATAAAAAAAGGGGGAATTTATTTTGTTACGTCGTTTATCTATTTGTACAGTACTAACAGCTTTTATGTTTACTTTGTTTACATTTAACGGCTCTGCTTTCGCGGCTACGAATGCTACTGAAAATGAAACAGTAGTAGCAGCTTGTGCAAAGGGAGGTACGGTAGGTGTATATGGTGCAAAGATGCGCAGTGGTTACACTGTTGGATCACCTGTCTTACATACATTTAATGATGGTACGAAAATTACTGGAACATGGGTAACCGGTGAATATGTTCAAGGTCATTACAGTAATTCTAAACAGTGGTTAAAAGTTACATATAAAAGGATGACAGGTTATGTATCCCATACAACATTATATAACGTTTGCTCATAAAACTATGTACTATAATAGCTTTTGATGTATTGAGCTAATCTCTTCTAGGGATTAGTTCTTTTTTGTCTCTTAATTTTTAATGGAGCATTTTTTGAAAAAAACCAACGATTCATTAAATCGATGGTTTTATGTTTATCCCGCATTAACGGGCAGTAAGACCCACACCTCAAAATTCAGCGGAAGCAAAGAAGTTAGGTGGAGGATCACCTGCCCGTAAACGCCCCACTGATTAAAGTTTCACTTTATATATTATTCATTTGTATCTATATCAAATTTTCCGGTACTTTTTGCTTATTTGAGAGATTTCTTCAATCAAATTGTATTTTAGACTTAGTTTTTTTGTGATTGCAGCTTATCAATTTTCCAGTATGTTTGTAGAGGGTCTAAAGAGCTTTCAATATAAAACATATATTCATCTACGGTACCTGGTGCTTCAAAAGCTATTTTCAATTCTACCGTTTCATTTGGTTTAACTTGTATATCAGAAGGGTTTTGATCAAGCACCTTTCCTTTATAGATCTTTCCGTCTTTTTCATCTTTTAAGTTATATTTTAATTCTGATAGTCCAATCGTTTGACCTCGTACATTTTTTACAGAGACATTAACCATGACGGAATCGTTGCTAGCATTTAAATATGCACTTTGAACAGCGGCCAAGTAATAGCCTCCCTTAACACTCTCGCCAACTAATAAAATACCTTGTTCCAAGCGGCTCATATCTTCCTTTTCTTCAAAGTTTATTAATTCTTCATTTACATTTTTTGCGCTTGGTTCTTCTATTGGAGCATTTTCAACGGCACTATCTGTTTTATCTTGTGTGCAAGCAGCCGTAACACTGACTAATACTAGAATGAAAGTAAGTAATATAGATAATTTTCTCATAAAATTTATCTGTCTCCTTAAGTTTCTCAATTTTGTGCAGCTATACATATAAGATTAACATAATGTCTCATTATTGGCACAAAATAGGGGTGGGTTAGACATCTTATTCTTTTTAATTTTAATATACATTCGATTGGTTCTCGCGATATTTGTTAATCTTTTAAAACATTAGCTTAGTAATACCGAGGGTTATTATAGATATATTAATCATATAATTTGTCCATATCAAAATGAACGTTTTTTGCATCTAATATATTGTAAATATATTTTATTTTGAAAGGATGTGATTATATGGCTCATAAATCTACTGGGGTGTTTCGAGTTCCAGTTTCTGAAAATGGGATTATTCCAACTGCTCTCAACATTATGTTAAACAATGATTCACGCTGCCATACTAGTAATGTAACGGTAACTGTTAAGAGAAGCCGAAACACTTTTTTCCCAACTCAAAATGAATTAGTTGAAATCTCTCGTACTTTTGTTTCTTTAGAACCAAACAGAACAACTAAGATTGTGTTGTTTACTCCAGAATTCCAAATAGAAGATTTCCTTGATGTCATCATTAGTGGAAATAAAGATGATGTTAAGGATGTTCTTGTATATTCTTTCTTAGCAGATTCAGTAGGGCATAATCTGCCATCTACTGTTTTCAGAAATGCAGAATACACTTTTGCTTGCTGACACCGTGATGATGCATTCTTTACGGTCGTATATCTGAATTGAAATGTTAAATAGGAGTTGATTTAACATTTATTCCGTATTAACGGGCTGCCCGTAAATGCAGCAGGCGAAAAACGTGAGCTAACAGTGAAAGAGTTCGCTGAAATGTAGCAAGCAGCACTACAAGGCATACAATCTATCGAGCGGTAGTTGGTGAAAAAACGCTTGTTGACGCACTTGGGGTTATCTTTACGGAGATTGCGAGTAGTTTGAAATAGAAATTAAAAGATCCCTTCTACCTTAAGGTGGAGGGGTTTTCTTAATATTGTTTTTTGATATATATTGCTAAATATGTTCCAATAATTAATTCTATTGTATTGAGAATAATATCAGCTACATCAAAAAAACGACTTATAAAAGGAACTAGTATTTGAAGGAGTTCCACCTCAAACATACTCCTATGCATATAAATATGTTTGAGGTGGATTTTTTAAAGAATTTTATATAGCATGAATGAAAATGGGATAAATAAAACAATGTTTCCTATTATGTTTTTAAGAATTAATTGAGTAGGTACTTGTAAAAATAAAGAAAAGATACCAAAAGGAGCATTCTGCCGACTTAAATTATTTTAATATTATCGTTCTAAGTTTAAAAGCTATAGGGATTTTTTCTGTGGGATTTGTAAGTAGTTTTTACGAAATTATGAGTGTTTTTTATTTTGTAATTCAATAAGTTCATCTGGTAGCATTTTTGTATAATATTCTTTTTCTGTTAGTTCAAATATAAATAATGCTTTTTTCCAGTTATAAATAACATCTTCTACATTATGTTGTTTAATTTTTAATAAAAACTGACCTTTTAAATAGAAGAGTTCACCTAATAGGTATAACGTATTTAGATTAATTGCTAATTTGATGCCCTTATCAATGTATTTTATTGCCTCTTCATGTTGATATGTGAAGTCCAAAGATTTTGCTAAATTTAACATGATTTTCAACTTAATTTCTTTATCTCTAGGAAAATCTAACTTATTAAAATTACTTAAACATCTTTTTAATATATTAATACTTTTTTCATATTCTTTATTTTCCGCATAAAATATAGCCATTGTTTGCATAATATCTATTTCTCTTTCTGATAAAAAATCAGAATTAGTTAAAGTCAGTTTTAATGCATTATTTAAAAAATCTAAAGCATTTTTTAATGATTTATCCACTATAAATATAGCAATTGCTTCATGCCATATTAGAAATTGTTTCTCTTCTTTTGTTTGAAAATTATTTAAGTTTTTCTCTTTTTTCACTATTTCATAAAGTTCTTTATATTGTTTTTGCTTTAAGCAATCTTTTATTACGTATTTTACATTTTCTACATATTTTAATCTTTTATTTTGAGTTAGTGCAAATATATTATTTGGATCAATACCAAGTCTTTCTGATAATTGATATAGCAATATACTAGATGGATAAATCATACCTTTTTCAATCTTGCTAATTTGACTTTGTGAACATATTCCATGACATAATTCGGATTGTGATATATTTTTTTTGATTCTAAGTTCTTTAATGGTAATACCCAAATCGTTAAATTCCATTCTTCCACCTACTATTTAGCACTTTCACTTTATTAATATAAGAATATTCCCTAACCTTAATGTAATGTAAAATTAATATAGTTGCAATTATTGTTTTAAAGGAATAAGATGCTGAGACTTTTATATGTACAAAAAAGATACCTTAAGGTATCCTCGCAATTGATATATGAGACTATAGTTTTCCAATCAGAAAAAATTTTGGATCAGCCCATTAATGGTATATCTTGATATTTAGTTTATTTAGTATGGATTTTTACAAACCTTCCTAACCCCTCTATTTTCCATTTGATAAAATAAAATCCTAATATTACCAATAATTAAATAAATATTTCTACATATTCAAGATATTTACATAAATTACAAAAGTGATACATTTAAGTTGTAAGTTATAAAAACTATTAAAGGGGGATTTATTATGTTCAAGAAATTAGTAGTAGGGCTATTGGCAACAGGTATTGCATTAACAGGAGGAATTGGGGCAGCTTCAGCTGATACGCAAAAAGCTGTGAGCTCTCCGAAACAAGCAACATGCTCAATTCCTTATGAGTATTCTAACGGTAAGTTCAAAAGAACTCTTTATTACTCAAATGGAGTATATGCTAATAGTTTTAATGAAAATGTTTGTGGCGGGACGATTACGTGGTATTTAAAACATGTTCAAAATGGAGTTGCTTTTTACGAAGGTAATTTAAAATAGTAGATTTTTTGAACCTCATTTATTGAGGTTCTTTTATTTTTAGTTTTTAAACTGATTTTCTATAAAAAAGACACCCTAAGGTGCCTTCTTGCGATTTGATCCATCGTAATATGGTATTGGATGCCAATCCAATTATTATTTTACCACATTAAATAGTTGCGGTTATTGAGAAACAATAAAACTCTTTATTTGAATGAAAAAAGCCCTAGGGGGACTAGGACTTTTTTCTAGAATGAATATGATTTAAAAAAGGACTTATATAACGTAACATATGAATGTTTCGTAAATGTATCAAAAAAGTGAACAAAATAGTTAATTTAAATAAAAAATATTTCCTTGTATTAAGCAGCTAGCAAAGGCTAACTGCTTAATACAAGGAGATACAGAGAAGACTAAATGGATTCTGGCATACAGCCTATCAACATTATGGACATAATATTGAGTTTTATTCAAAGGAATTCATGTTTTATAAATTAGATTATGATAGTTGATATTCTCCATATTGACCAGAAAAGAATTAAAAATTCTAGTGAAATTCCAAGTGTTCGTTTCCTAGTTTTTTGAAATTCTTTTATTAAATAGCCAACAGCACTAATTGCTATAAGAATGAAAAGAATAAGTTCGAGTGTAACTGGCATTTTATCTACTCCTAATACAATAATTTATTATATAAAGATTATAAGATATTTTTATGGCTAGTGGTGAAAAATTTAATAGAACTATTTCTAAATGGATGAAATGTTTCAACAGACCAATCAAAGGTTAATACAACAAGTGTTATACAATATACGCATGGAGGGCCATCGGGCTGATGAAATATTGAAGTATAAAGAGTTGTTATATCAAAGGATTATTACCGAAGAAGAGTTCTAAGTGAAGAAAAAGTAATTATTAGGTATATAGATGAAACGCTCAAATGAGCGTTTTTTTATTTATATATTCGCAAGTAAAATAACATAATATTACTATGAATCCTTATAACAATATGAATTTTTGCATATTTTAAAATTCAATATATCCATCAAAAACTTTTAATTGTATAATATATTTTGTCATATTTTTAGATTTTTCGACATAAACCAACAAAAATAGAGAATGTATTGGGAGAAGACATTATGTATACAAAACTATTAAAATCAATTACATCATTATCACTTATTGGTGGTGCGTTGTTATATACAAATGGTAGCGATGTAAAAGCTGCTGAAGTGGGTGTTTTTTCTGATGTGCCGACATCACATTGGTCATATCCTGCGATTAAAGATTTAGCGAGTAAAAATATTATTTCCGGTTATGGAAATGGGATATTTGGTTTTGGAGATGTTGCGACAAGGGAGCAAGTTGCGGCTTTAATTTATCGAGTGTTAGTACCGAATAAACAAGGCGGTTCGTTTAGTAATGATGGAACTCGTTACGTATTAAAGGATGGATCTACGTTTAAAAATCCTTACGGTGATATTAATCAAAGTTCTACAATGTTCCCAGAAGAGGTATTAACTTTAACGAATTTAGGAGTTTTTAAAGGTGATGAAAATGGTCAATTTAGACCGAAAGCTTCTGTGAGTCGTGCGGAAATGGCACAAATTCTTACAAATGCTTTCCATCTTGCGGCAAAACAAAAACATACCTTTAAGGATGTTCCAAATCCATTTTGGGCAGAAAACGCAATTAGTGCGGTGCAGTCAAATGGAATCGCAGATGGCACAGGGAACGGGAATTTTGAACCGTATGGCACAGTAACACGTGAACAGTATGCGCAGTTTTTATATAAAACTTTGAAGTATAAAAATGCTGATGTGAAAGATACAGGAGATGCGGCATTATTAACAGCGTTTAAAGGGGAAGTACAAAAGCGTATTAATACATACGAGACAAATATTACACTTCCATATAAAACGAAAAACAATAATACAAACGAAGTGATGAATACACTTTTTAACGCATATAAAGAAGTTGCAAGTAAAAATGAGTATACAAATAATAATAGATCGAATGTTTCATATGGACTTTCTGGATCACCTGGAAATTATACATTTACGCTTAAGATTACATATCGTGAAACGAAAGAACAGACGGAATATGTCATGAAACAAGCGAAAGCAATCGTTTCTTCTATTACTCAAGTTGGAATGGATGATCACGAAAAAGTGAAGGCGATTCATGATTACGTAGTAAAACATGTTTCTTATGATACGTCTTATAAAGCTTACACAGCATATGAAGCACTTGTAAATCGTTCTGCGGTTTGCCAAGGTTACGCACTATTAACTTATCAATTGTTAAAAGAAGCAGGAATTGAAAATCATTTCGTGACAGGAACTGGGGACGGACAACCTCATGCTTGGAATTTAGTGAAAATCGAAAACAAATGGTATCACCTTGATACAACATTCGATGATCCGGTGCCAGATGAGCAGGGCCGCGTAACGTATTCGTATTTTAACTTATCAGATGAGCAAATAACAAGAAATCATGAATGGAACCGCGGAGATTACCCGCAAGCTACAACAAACTATTATAGTACACTGACAAATAAAATTGCGGCAGGTAGTAAGAAAACGCCTGCATATCAGCAAATATTAAAAGATACAAAGTTAAACTATTTAGGAAATGAATATATTGCAAATAACTATACCGAATTAAAAAATAAAATGCAGCAGCGTTATAGTGCAAAACCAGAGAAAATTGAAGTGCTGTACAAGCAATCAATGAATGGTGCACTGCAAGATGTGAAAAAGGTAATTGGCGAAATCGATTATCCGCAAGGGGCAAACCGAGTTTCTTATAAAGCGGAGCCTTACAATGCGAAAGAAGGGTATTCTTTAGTGACGATTACGTTTACGTATTAAGAATGAGAAAAAGCATCTGTTTCAGATGCTTTTTTTTATTATATTGATTCGACAAAATATGACAGTTGAAAGCGAATTGGTCTGTTATGATAATTTTTTAAATTTTACATTTTGGAGGATTAATCATGAACAAAAAGAAGATTTCCGCTGCGTTAATAGGAATTGTAGCCTTATTTATAATTATTAATGTAGTTGTTATGAAAGAGAAAACGACATCAACCAGTGAAAAAATGTACTCTGAGAAAGAATATAATAAATTAGTAGATGAACATTTTGAAGAAACGCAAAAGTTGAAAAGTGATATGAGTGTGTTAGAAACTGAAAAAAAATCTCTTGATGAGCAAGTGAAGAAGTTAAAAGATGAGTTAGCGAAAAAAGAGCAACAAGTAGCTCAGCAGCCGGTTCAACAAGAACAACCAAAGCAAGAGCCACAACAACCAGCACCAGCGCAACAGCCGGAAAAGAAAGAAGAGCCAAAACCGGAACAACCTACTGGATCATTCGAAAACCCTATGAAAAGCATAAACAAAACAGAGGCAATGAATAAAGTAAAGGAAAAGGCGAAGCAAGACTTCCAAGATGACTATATGACACAAAACTTTGTTGCGGAGGAACAATCAAAAGCATTTGATTTCTTAAACAGTATTGAAATTAAATCACAAGAAGAATTAAATGTAATGAAGAATGCATTGAAAGATTTTTCTAACGACTTTATGACCACGAAGTTTGTTTATGAAGAGCAAATGAAGGCGAAGAATAAGCAAGGGTAATACAAAAACGCTATCTTTTAAAAAGGTAGCGTTTTTTTTATGGATTATAAAGTTATTCCTACATTTGACATATACAGTCGAACTATATAGTTTGGCTATATAGTTATCGTTACATTGGAGGTCTTTATGAATAGAGATAAAAATTTACCATTAACGGAAACAACGTATTACGTACTTTTAGCTTTATTAGAACCAGCCCATGGTTATTTAATTATGCAAAAGGTAGAGGAACTTAGTAATCATCAAGTGAAAATTGCAGCGGGTACACTGTATGGTGCGATTGAAAATTTATTAAAACAAGGATTAATAGAATCGGTAAAAAGTGAAGATAAACGCAGAAAAGTGTATGTCATTACGGAACGAGGGAAAGAAGTATTGCATTTAGACTTTATGAGAATGCAGCACATTATTGCGGTTACAAAAAGTTTATTACACGTATAGTTAGGGGGAAACGATGATGTGGAGATTGAAATTCTTTTTAGACTTTGAGAAAGAGGAAAAATGGTTAGAGGAGATGGCTTGGAAAGGCTATCAACTAGAAAGCAATACATTTGGTTATACATTTAGATATACAGAACCGGAAGATGCGACGATTAAAATAGACCATAGAGTATTTAGTAGAAAAAGTGATTTTATTAATTACTGCACATTATTTGAAGATAGTGGCTGGGAGCATATAGCTGGTAATAGGTGGTCAGGTACGCAATATTTTAAAAAGGTAGATGAAGAAAGTGAAGATGACATTTTTTCAGATCCAATGTCACGAGCAGGGAAGTATAAGCGTCTATCTAAAACATTTTTAGAATTAGCGATCTGTTATTTGCCGATATTATTTTTATTTATGTATAGTAATACAATGAATTTAGGAGCCTTTGTAAATCCGAAAGAACTATACTTGACGCCAGGATTATGGGATAAGCAAGGTGTATCATTTCTATGGTCATTGTTATTTGAAACGCCATTTGCATTAATGAGAGGACTTTTTTTGACATTTATCCCCGTTGTGACATGTATGTATTTCGTTTGCTCGTATAAAGCAAATCGATTGTATGAAGAGAGAAGATGATAGGATGGGGTCTCTTAAAGCTGATGCTTTGAGGGGATTTTTTGAATTTAAAAATGCAACATCTGGGTTATATTGTAAAATATTTACTTTATAAACATTTGAATGTGATATAATTTTAATAATAATATTACTTAGGAGGATGATCATCATTCATACACTTTTAGGTATTATTGGGGTAATTGTTTTACTAGCTTTTGTTATCCATCCCCGGCGTCCCAGACAAGCGTGTCCCTCTAAAAAATAAACTCGCAGTAATCCTTCCATTGATTGTTATAGCCGGTTTCATTTCCTTTTATATATGATTAAAATAAGAACTTATCAAGTAGAAGTATATATATTTTTCTACCAATGTGTAGTTCCACTAGGAGGTTGCTTATAATGAGATTTCATAAATACACAGTAATGCTTATGTTTCTAGCCATTGGCTCAAGCAATGACTTTTAGGTGTCATCACTGCTATTGTCCTCTTGTTAATCGCTGCATGGACCATACAGACGACCAACATAAATAAATTATTGTATTTCTCAATAAAAAAAATAACTTAACATAGTAAAATAATAGTTGGATAGGAGTCTAATACATATTATTAAAATTAAAGTGGTTCAAGTCGGAGGAAGGCACCTTAGGGTGTCTTTTCTTTATTTTGCTAATGAATAGCTTGTCCTCTTCTATATAACTCTTTAAAATATAAAATGTGCCATCTTTGCCCTTCCCTTATGAAGGGAGGGACAGGAATGAAAAAACGTAAAAAAAAGGCGACCAAAAAGACAGAATCCCAGTCTTTCGTAAGTAATCTAGCATCGTGGACGACAGTACTGAGAAATATTCATTACTTCTTCACGCAAAGCCAGTTTGTAAAACATATAATTCAATTCATCAAAGAACAAATTGGAATGTAAAAAAGTGCTGCTATGATTAGCAACACTCAACTCAAAAACTAAAGTAGATCGAACACTGAGCTGAAAGTACTGACCATACTTTCTTCGCACAAGACCAAAGTGATTTAGAAGCGGCAAAGATGTCAGTGTTCTATCTTCTACTAAGATTATATTTTATTTTGTCCATAATAGACCTATATATACGTTAATAAAAAAGAAATACCCCAGCGACCAACCGGGGTATTTCATGACCGATAGGAATGAAAAAACTTGGCGACCAAACCTAGCTTTTGTGTTATTCCCATAAAATTTAAAAACTAAGCAACATCTTGTTGCACTTTTATTTTATCATTATCTTTCTCTTATTGGAATACATTAGATTATTTTTTAGATAAGAGTCCAATACATATTATTAAAATTAAAGAGGTTCAAGTCGGAGGAATGAACTTTAGGGTGTCTTTTTTTTCTAAAAGAGAGTTTTGCTTTCAAGAAGATACATTTTCAATGGATTACTGCCATGAGTATATAGATAAAGTCCATCAAGACATGTATGTTCATGAATATGTAAAATTACATAAAATTTCAGTGAAAAAGAGAGTATACTTTCGTATTGTGTAATAAAGATAAAGCCCGCCTACGGAAATAGGTGGGCTTTTTTTACTTATAAAGAAAAGACAACCTGTAAGGTGTCTTCCTCCGATTTGAAACATTTTACTAGGTTAAGTATTTGTGATAATAAACTCTTTTAATTGGAATGAACCGGAGTAGTACATCACTTTATTCTTAAGCATCATTCTCAACAAAAGTGAAGATTTTCATTATCTTTTTAACTACAAAGGGTAATAATTTAGAAGCTAAAAATGCAAGTACGAAAGCAATTCCCCATGTTTTCATCCATGATTTGAGAAATAAAGCTGTATATCCAACATTCATTGAAACCATGACGAAAGAGATAATACTAGATATACCTAAAATCATAAAGATATTAAAAATTATTGGTTCGAATTTTTTATTGATTTTCAAAATTAACACCTATTTTCTATATATGCTTTGCCGCCCAATTTCACCAACATCTAATCTTACAGTTTGAAATCTAGGTTGTCCAGCTTGTTTTACTTTTCTGCAATAGCAATATTATATGGAATAGAGTTTCACCATATTGCTATTAAACTAAAATTTTAAGATTGCACCTAAACGAAATTTATAGTATCGAAGTTCATTTTGGAGGGGGATGTAATACTACATCTTACACTTAAACTGCACATTGCGTATTTTTTATGAAGAAAAGACACTCATATAAAGGTGTCTTTTCCGATAGTTTTTTAGCAGAAGCAAGCAGCTCCAACGATGATTAATAAAATAAACAATACAACTAACAAAGCAAATCCTCCAGCGAAGCCACAGCCACCACAACTACCACCAAAGCCCATAACAGTTCCTCCTTTTAATAGGAAGGGAAAACCAAGGGGTCACTCATGTGTTTTAACGGATTCCATTTACTTTATGCTTTTACGAATGAATGGAGCAGGTCCTTTTCAAAATAGATTTATCCCGCTATTTGTCGGGGAGTAAGACCTCTATTGGCGAGGGCTGATTTAAAGTTTCACTTTATTCTTTAAGAGCGAATAAATAAAAAACAAAATATCCAAAAATATAGATAGAAATCCGCTTTTATACCTTTCAATAAAAGAATACTAGCATTATATATTATAAGGAATACTTGTCCTTAATTGTAAATGAAAGGGGGGAATTGGTATGAGTTATGGCTATGGTCACCCTCCAAAAAAATGCTGTGAACATCATAATGAAACTTTATCAACGGGTATATTACGTAGACATTCCGCTACGTTATTTCTTACTGTGGATGCTATGAATGTTGATCCCGACGATACTCGTAGAGTAACTGTTGAAATGTTTGATTGGTCATCTGGTTCTCCGGTATTGTTACCATTAATAGATCCTTCAACGCAAACATTGCCACCTAATCGATATGTTACTTTTCGTTCAGCAGCTCTTCCTCCAGCACTTTTTGCTTATGAAGTAAGAATCATTCGTCCGAAAGATAGAGATGTTGTTACGAATGTTTTTGGTCTTAGTGCAATCGTATTTAACCCACAAGAAGGAAATAATGTTTTACAACATGATTTAGCAAAATTAGACCTTAAATAGATCTTATAAAAGTCTATTTATTGGGTATGATTAAACAAAAGAGTAGGATGTAATCCTACTCTTTTTTTAATGTTAACTAGAATTTTAAAAGAAATCCTTCATCATTTTAGTATCTTTAATATTCACTATCACACTTTCTACCTTATCTTTCTTCTCATCTTTGGCAATTGTAATTTGTTCCTTATTATCAACCCAAACAAGAAACTCTTCTTTTTCGTCATCTTTATATGTAACGGTTATAGTAGAATGCACAGATTGTTTCTTTTTTTGATCTAAAGTGATAGTTTTAGGTGTTCCATTTTGAACTGCTGAAACGATAGATTTTATCATTTCTTCATTATCTGTTTGAGATTTGGACGTAGTATGATTTGTTGTTTTCAGTATTTCAATGTCGGTAATATTTGCGGAGTTTAATTGAAAGGTATTTTGTGTATGTTCTTGCTTAACTTGTGAAGCTTTATCTGTAACCGAGGTACTTGTACAACCTATTAAAGTGAAAGATAGAGCGGTTAGAGCGCATATAGATATGATTTTTTTCATATTATCCCTCCTTACGTTCAATTATAACAATTTTCCGTTAATTTAGGAGGTTATTGTAAGTAGAAGATGTTTTAAAGTGGTAAATGATGTTGTTTATTTTCTATTAAAATCAAAATTCACATAACTTTTTTTGAATTTTATGTTTAACATTTCGAAAATAGGTGTACTACATATAATATAACAAATAATTCATTTTAAAGGAGGAAGTTAAAGATGGAAACGAAGTATAGTAAACCTTTTGTATATGAATTTATTACGGAGAAAGAGGTCATGAATGCAGCGAATGATCTAGTGAAGAAAGGAATAGAACAAAAAGATATTTACGTATTAACACATGAGAAAGATAGGACAGATAGAATTGCAGACAATGCAGACGTGAATACAATTGGGATAAAAGAGGAGGGACTTGGGACAAGCATTATTAACGTCTTTCAAAAAACAGGAGATCAGTTAAGAAATAAGATGCAGGAGTTAGGGCTTAATGAGGAAGAAGCGAACTTTTATGAAGAAAAGCTGGATGAAGGGAAAATCTTGTTATTCGTTAAGGATTTAGAAAGAGTCGGTGAATGGTTACAAGAAAGAAGATGCATGTATTCTATTTAAATTTGTATCCTTTACATCTATAAATCTATTACGAAAAGGAGATGGGAAATATGAGTGAGAGCGGGCTAAAAGAACAAATTACGGGTAAAGTTGAAAAGAAAAAAGGACAAATAAAAGAAGGAATTGGTGAAGTTACAGAAGATAGAGAGTTGAAAACTGAAGGGAAGTGGGAGAAGACGAAGGGAACTATAAAAGAAAAAGTCGGAAAAGTGAAACAAAAGATAAGCGATGAGTTGGATAATAAAGAATAATACATTTTCATCAAGCTTTGGTTACATACCAAAGCTTGATGAATCCAATATAAAAATAATATAGGAGGTTTAATTGTGGGACTTATTATTACATGTATTGTAGGTGGACTTATTGGTGCGTTAGCTGGAATGATTACAGGGAAAGACTTTCCTTTAGGTATAGTTGGTAATGTAATTGCTGGATTAATCGGATCTTGGGTTGGTAGTGCATTATTTGGTCACTGGGGTCCTGAATGGGGAGGCATCTTTATTCTTCCAGCTTTATTAGGCGCAATCGTCTTTATTTTAATCGTCACATTCTTCTCTAGAATGCTACGGAAAGCGTAAGTATGATAATGAATAGTAATTTTAAGTTTGTTATATATAGCGATAGGGTTAATGAACTGATAAATATACATAAAAAAGCATCCAATTAAAATAATTTGGATGCTTTTTTAATGTAATCTGTATGAAGGTTGCTCGCAATCATCATGTTTATTCAATAAATAATCAGTGAGGATGGCCCCACTGATTGAGATTACACTTTATATTACATATTAAACCATCGTTACTCTTTTACAATTATTTATCCTTACGACCTGCCTTGGTTCTATATGAGATAAGTCCTCGTTATTACCTATATCAACTACAATTGTATTCGTTAGTATATTAATAATGGAACCAACTAACTTTGTAGCATGATCGTGTCGATAAGAAAATTGAACGAAATCTCCCTTTTTAAAGTTGTGCTCTTCCATAGATAGATCCCCCTAAAAATAATGTTTATACATTATACATACACAAATTTATAAGGTTTAAACATTCGGTAGTATTTTTTTTAGTGTTAAGCTGAGAAAGGTGTAGAAAATTTATTTATAATGAAAATTAAAAAATATGTTTAAAACTAATTTTTATGGGTAATTAAATAGTAAAAGTTTGAGATGAGGGGGCGGAAATGATGAATTTGAAAATTAACATCTTGCAAAATGAATTAGGTTATACGGTACAACTTACTGGTGAGATTGATGCGTATACGGCATCAGATTTAAAAAGTAAGATTATGCCTATTGCAAATGAAAAAGAGGTTCATATTGTAGTAGATTTTCATAACGTAGATTATATGGATAGTACAGGCTTAGGAGTTTTTATAGCTTTATTAAAAGCAGTTAAGAAAAATGATGGGAAGCTAGAGTTTATTGGTGTATCTAAAAGGCTAAAAAGATTATTTGATATTACAGGGCTAACAGAAATATTAAATTTGAATTCCGATTTTGAAAAAGTAGAAAGAAGGTGACTAGGGATGATGGAGAGATTTGAAAAGATAGAAATGAAAATTCCTGCAAAAGCAGAATATGTGGCTATTATTCGTTTAACAATGGCTGGTGTTGCGAATCGAATGGGCTTTGCTTATGACGATATAGAAGATATGAAAATTGCTATTAGTGAAGCATGTACAAACATTGTACAACATGCATATAAAGAAGACGTTGGAGAAATTACAATTGTCTTTGGTCTATATGAAGATCGATTAGAAATTATGGCTGCGGATAATGGAGTTAGCTTTGATTTCAGTAGCTTAAAAAGTAAAGTCGGTCCGTATGATATTAATAAACCAGTAGAACATTTGCCGGAAAATGGTTTAGGTTTATATTTAATCAATACGTTAATGGATGATATACAAATCATGCATGATGAGGGCATGACAGTTTTAATGACAAAATATATACAAAGAGAGCAGGTGGAGAATGATGGAAATCCAATCTCAACCTACAACTCTTACTAAAGAAGACGTTATTAAGCTAATTGCAGACTTCCAACAAAACCAATGTAATGAAGCGCAGGAAAGGTTAGTTGATCATTATAAAAATCTCGTATATTCCATTGCATATCGCTATTCAAAAGGTGGGCCGATGCATGAGGATATTATACAAGTAGGGATGTTAGGGCTCTTAGGCGCAATAAGAAGGTATGATTATTCGATAGGGAATGCTTTTGAGCCGTTTGCAATACCTACAATAGTAGGCGAAATAAAGAAGTATTTACGTGATAAAACTTGGGGTATTCATGTTCCAAGGCGAATTAAAGATTTAGGCGGGAAAATTAAAATTGCGATAGAGGAGTTAACAGATCACCTGCAACGTTCACCGAAGATAATAGAAATTGCAAATCATTTAGGACTATCGGAAGAGGAAGTTCTAGAGATTATGGATGCGAAAAATAATTATCGAGTATCTTCCTTAGATGATGTAGTTGAAAATTCATCTGATGGAAGTTCGGTAGCGAGAATTGAATCTGTAGGTGAAGTAGAGCAAGGATATGAACAGACAGAAAGACGTCTCGTTTTAGAGGATATTTTTAACGTATTAAATGATACGGAAAAGAGTGTTATTCATTATATATTTGGAGAAAATTTAAATCAAAAAGATACAGGAGAACGGTTAGGTATTTCGCAAATGCACGTTTCTCGTATTAAAAGACAAGCGATAAGTAAATTGAAGCAAGCTGCATTTTTAGATACATAAAAATTTTAAATAATTATGTTTAAAACATGAGGAAAGGGGTACTTATTAAGTATAGGAGGAGATATAAAAATGTCACACGATGTGAAAGAACTAATCGAAGGATTGAATGAAGATTTAGCAGGAGAATACTCAGCAATTATTATGTATAACCATAATGCTGCTACAGTTTCTGGTATATATAGACAAGTATTGAAACCTTTCTTTGAATCTGAAATTAGTGATGAACAAGGACATGCCCTATATTTAGCGGAGAAAATTAAGACGTTAGGTGGTACACCTACTACGATCCCTTTACCAGTGAAACAAGTAGAAGATGTTAGAGAAATGTTAGAATCCGCTAGACAATCAGAATATGAAACAATTAAGCGTTATGAAACGAGAAAAGAACAGGCAGCGAAATTAAATATGACAGAGTTAGTTGTAAAACTAGAAGATATGATTGCAGATGAAACAAATCATATGGAAGAATTAGATCGTCTTTTAAATGATAAAGCAATGGTGTTAAATTAAAAGTAGAAATTTATACAGTGAAAGAACAAATTCCTATTTCTAGGGGTTTGTTCTTTTGTTGTATAAATATGTTTGAGTACGAAATTTTCATTTTGTAACTGAGTATGTAATACTAGAAAAATAGAAAATGATATTAGATTTACATTTTAAATAAGAAAAGGGGAAATAACTTGTGTCCATTTTAATTGTTGATGATAATCCGGTTAACATATTTGTAATTGAGAAAATTTTAAAACAAGCCGGATATCATGATCTTGTATCGCTCAATTCTGCACAAGAGCTCTTCGAATACATACAGTTTGGAAAAGATTCTTCCAGGCATAATGAAATTGACTTAATACTATTAGATATTATGATGCCTGAAATTGATGGACTTGAAGTTTGTAGGCGATTACAAAAAGAGGAGAAGTTTAAAGATATTCCTATTATTTTTGTTACAGCTTTAGAGGATGCAAATAAGTTGGCCGAAGCTCTTGATATGGGGGCAATGGATTATATTACGAAACCTATAAATAAAGTTGAACTATTAGCACGTATGCGTGTAGCGTTACGCTTGAAATCGGAATTAAATTGGCATAAAGAACAAGAAGAAAATCTTCGGAATGAACTAGATTTAGCTACGCAAGTACAAAGAAACTTATTAAGTAGCCCATTAAGAGAAGATTATATAGAAATTGAAGCAAGTTACTTACCTTCATTTAAATTAGCTGGAGATATGTATTATTGGTATAAAATCGATGGAAACCGCTACGGTATTATATTATTAGATGTGATGGGACATGGTATATCTGCTTCATTAGTTTGTATGTTTATTTCGTCTGTATTACGTGAAACGATTAAATCTTTAATCGATCCAGAACTTGTCATTAAAGACTTAAATAAATATATGACTCTTTTACATAATGAGAATGACGATATTCCATATTATTTTACAGCGATATATTTAGTAGTAGATACAGAAAAGAGAACGATTGAATATGTAAATGCAGGGCATCCTTCTGGATACGTTTTAGTTGATGAAACAAATATGGTTGAACTAAATCGCGGGAGTTGTGCGGTAGGATTTTTTGATGAAATAAAAGTTGAAAAGACAGTTATACCTTTTGAGAAGAACGCTCAAATCGTATTGTTTACAGATGGTGTTCTTGAAGCAATTGCAAATGATGAATTTGAGGCTGAAGAGAAATTACGTACTTTTACAGAAAGAAAATGGGGAGATTTAGAAGGCGAGATAGAAGGGTTTTATAAGGGAGAACAGAAGAAAGCACAATCAGATGATATGTGCCTAATTATGATACAAACGAATGCAAAATAAAAAGCGTATGAAATCCAAACAGAGGATTTCATACGCTTTTTATCCCGCATTAACGGGCAGTAAGACTCCTACCAAAAAATTAGTCTGAAGCAAAGAAGGTAGGTGGGAGATCAACTGCCCGTAAATGCCCGATTGGTTCAACTAATAATCAGTGGGGGATACCCCCACTGATTAAAGTTTCACTTTATTGTATTTTTTGATAAATTTGTTCACTAGGATTAAATTGGGTATAATGCGGCATTATATTTGAAAAACGAAGAGTTTCTTTATTTCCTAAACATAGAAATCCATTGTGACTTAAGCTTTCATAAAATAGTTGCTGCACTTGATTTTGAAGTTTACTTGTAAAGTAAATTAAAACGTTACGACAAAGTATAATATGAAACTCGTTAAAAGATTGATCGGTTACTAAATTATGCTGTGCAAAAATAATGTTTTGTAACAGTGAAGGATTAAAATAAGCAAAACGATTATCTGTTGAATAATAGTTAGAAAATGCTTGTGTACCGCCAGCTTGTAAATAGTTTTTCGTGTAAGTTTGCATTTTATTTAACGGGAGGATAGCTTGTTTTGCTTTTTCTAACACATTTGTATTCATATCTGTTGCGTAAATAACCGACTTTTCACTTAATCCTTCTTCGTGAAGTAAGATGGACATCGATAATACTTCTTCACCAGTTGCGCATCCAGCATGCCAAATTCTAATTTCAGGTTGCTTTTTCAATTCAGGAATAACATGCTCTCTTAGCGCTTTAAAAAAGGCAGGGTTACGGAACATCTCAGTTACATTAATCGAGAAATCATTTAATAACTGTTCTAAAACCCCTTCCTCGTGAATTACTTTTTCAATTAATTTTGAAATGGTTGGGATATTAGAGAGCTGCATTCGATTACAAATCCTTCTATAAATAGATGTGCGAGCATATTGGCGAAAATCAAATCCTGATAGTTTAAATACCGCTTCCAATAGTAATTCAATTTCTAAGTTCGTGCGCTCATCCGTATCTACTGATGGATCAAAATTATAATACTTATTTTCCACTCCAACTAAACCTCACTTATTTTATTAACCATACACTCATTACCGAATAGAGTTGATGTAGGTTTAATGGTTTACTTATATAATCTGAAGCGCCAGCAGATAAACATTTTTCCTTATCATTTGGCATTGCTTTAGCAGTTAATGCGATAATAGGTATTTCATGTAACCCTAAGTTCATTCGGATATTTTCCATCGTTTCATAACCGTCCATATTAGGCATCATAATATCCATTAAAATAAGGTCAATATTTGTATTGCTTTTTAGTATTTCTAAACACTCTATGCCGTTTTGGGCAGTAATAATGTTGGCGTTTTGTTTTTTTAATGCATTTTGTAACGCAAATATATTTCGATGATCATCATCGACAATTAAAATGGTTTTCTCTTGGAAGACGTTATTTGTTTCGGTAGTAACGATAGTTTCTTCAACAACTTCAGCAGGAATAACATCTTCTATCGTTGCTGCGACTTCTAAATTGGAGAACTGTATATCATGTAATCCATTTGGAAGGTTAGGAATATATACCGTGAAAGTACTACCTTCTCCTACATTACTCTCTAACGTAATCCAACCACCTAACAATCTAGCAAACTCTTTACAAATAGATAAACCTAATCCTGTACCACCATACTTTCGAATCGTTGCTCCATCTGCCTGTTGAAAGGCTTCGAAGATAAGTTGATGCTGTTCTTTAGCGATACCAATACCAGTATCTTTTACTGAAATTGTAATCCAATCTTTACTTATAGACTGCATATCATGACTTAAATTGGTTGTTTCTATTGAATCGAAATGTAAAGAAACGGATCCTTTTTCCGTGAATTTAAATGCATTGGATAATAAGTTTTTAATAATTTGCTCAATCCGTTTTGCATCTGTATAAAACAAATCAGGAATCGTATCACTGTCTTCAATAGTAAATTCGACATTTTTTTGTGCAGCTATATGTAAAAAGTTTTGATGCATATTGGCTGCCATGTCACTTATGTTCGTTGCTTCAAAAATGATGTCTAGTTTGCCTGCTTCTACTTTAGATAAATCTAGTATGTCATTAATTAAAGTAAGTAAGTCTTTCCCTGATGAATGAATGACGGTTGCTAATTCAATTTCATCGTCGGATAAATTGTTATCATGATTTTCTCTTAACATTTCAGATAATAGTAAAATACTATTTAACGGTGTGCGTAATTCATGTGACATATTTGCTAGGAACTCTGATTTGTATTTTGAGCTGCGTAACAACTCGCTTGCTTTTTCTTCTAATTCTAATTTAGTAATTTGTAAGTCGGCTGTCTTTTGTTCAGCTTCTTCCGTTCTAGACTCTAATTGTTCATTCGTTGTTCGTAATTCTTCTGCTTGCATTTGTAGTTCTTCCGCTTGCGTTTGCAATTCTTCTGATTGAACTTGTAACTCTTCTGTCATTGCTTGTGATTCATGTAAAAGAGTTTGAATTCGCATACGTCCCATAATGCTATGGATTGTTAAACCTAGATTATCAACGGTTTGTTGAATTAAATCTTGATGTAAGTCTGAAATCTCAGTTACACTTACTAACTCCATTACTGCGATCACTTCATCCTCAAATAAGATAGGGATGACTAGTAGGTTTTTAGGGCGTATTTCTAATAATCCAGTAGTAACGTAACGGAATTCTTCAGGTATGTCCCTGAGAATAAAACTTTTCTTTTCTAAAGCAGACTGTCCAATGAAACCTTCACCCATTTTAATAGACTGTTTTCCAACATCAGGACCTTGACCGGCGAAAGAAGCTTTCTTCACATAGTAGACAGTGTCTTCAATTTCTTCACGAACATAAAATGCACCGCAAGAAGTTTGCGTTTTTTGTATAATTCCACTCAGAATTTTTTTACCTAACATCTCAATAGAAGATACACCTTGATACATTAAAATTAATTCTGCAAGCTCAGTTTGTAACCACTCTCTTTTCGATATTTCGTCTAGTAGGTGATTTGTTGTATGAGCAAGATCTTTTATTTCATCATGTGTATTTACATGAATTCTTTCCGTAATTTTTTCTTTGGAAGAAATGGATTTAATAGCTTGAATTACATTTTTAATCGTTTTTGTAATGGAATTCGAAATATAGAGTGAAACGATAATGGAAATACAAGAAAGTAAGAACAATAAACTGTATAACCAAATCTCTAATTTATTATTTTCAATATCTAATTGTGCAGCTCTTTTTTTCGTTAGTTGCTCCTCAGTGCTACGGAAGTTAGTTAGCTGCGACTGTAATGACTGAATTTGAGTCGTGTCGATTGTTTGTACATTATTACTATTATTATTTGTAATGAGTGGGTGAATCTCTTTATTAATCCAACTAGTAATGTTTTCGTTAATCTGTTTTAATTTTTCTTGCTGAGAGGGGTTATCCTCTAATAAAGAAAAAAGATCTTGATAATGTTTTTCGTAATCCTTTTCTGCAGCGTTAAGGGATTGAACGTAATTTGCATCATTAGAAGTGATAAATCCTTTTGCTTTATTTTCAATTGTTAGTAAATCTTTCTCCACTTGATTCGTTAAATTAAGAACTTTAAAATCGTGATCAATAATAAAATTACGAGATTTTTGTAAACTGGAAATCCCATTGTTTAACATAATGAAAGAAATAAGCAAGAACAAAATGATAACTAAATAACCAGCCATAATTTTGTAACGAATACTAAATTTTGCTTTCGATTTCATCAAAAATTCCTACCTTCAAGATTATTAAAAGTTTTCTATTTTAAAGAATAAAAAACGTAATATATATTATATCAGTTTTCATAAGGCCAAACTAGAAATCCCCCTACTGTATTAGGGGGTTCTTTTTTCATAGAGGAAATCATTTTGAAATATAAAAACATATATGAAAGGTAGTAAACGGGGGAATAGAGGATAACAAACATTCTAAGAAGGAAAGAGTGTTCTTAAAGCTTTTTTTGCATCTATTCCTTCAAAAATAAATAATACAAGATCTTTCTTTTTTACAGTAAGGAAAAAGGATACTAGAGTGCTTAAATTTTTGATTGATGTCATTGTTCCATGTTTACTTATAAACAAATTAGCTTGAAATGTTGTCATTAAAGCATAAAAATGATGAATCTGAGTTATTGTAGGTGTTTCATTATAAGAAATAGTAGTAGAGTGAATGGCGTTCATCGTAATATTCCTTTCCATATAGTGAGCATAACAATATAAACATACCCGTTTTAGAAGATGTTAAACGTATAAATAAGAAAAATATAATTAAAGTTTTTTACGTTTAGAAAGAGTTAGGAAGGGTATACATATACTATAAAGAGATTGACTGAAGATGAATTGTAAGATGTCTATGTTTAGTAGATTAGTCTATCAAAATATACTTTTACTTTAAATAAAAAGGAGCCTGGTATACATGAATGAAATGATGATTGATATTACATTTGATTTAATTTACTTGTTAAGTAGTTCACTTGTAGTGCTTTTACTATTCGCATTTTTCGTAAATGGTTATGTTAATAAGAAGGTTAGTGTATACAGAAATGAAGAAAAATAAAGATACATTATATAAAACTTTAGGAGGTTAATAGTTATGAATGTATATAGAAAAATAGTAGGTGTTTTTAGAACAATTGATGATGCGGCACTCGTTATTAATGAATTAAATGATAAAGGATACCCAGCAGATAACATTTCAGCTATTGCGAAGGATCAAAAGGAAATTGAACACCTGGAAGAAAAATCGGGTGAAAAAGTTAAGAATGAAACTGCACATAAAGCAGATATCTTTTCAGCGACAGGGCTTGTAGCAGGAGGAGTAGCAGGGGGACTAGGTGGTTTATTAACTGGCCTTGGTATACTTGCCATTTCTGGAATGGGTCCAATTGTAGCAGCAGGACCAATCGCAGCAGCTATTGGTGGAGCTGGTATTGGCGGAGGAGCTGGAAGTTTAATAGGAGCATTTATAGGATTAGGAATTCCAGAAGAACATGCTAAAAAGTATGAAGAATATATTTACGATGGAAATATATTAATTTTAGTAGATGCAACATTAGATGATAAGTTAGAAATTTATAAAATATTTGATAAGCATAATGCTTATAACTCTGATTTCTTTAAATAATATTTACTTCACATATCAATTATGCAAAATATAAACATAGTGAATATCGTTTTTTTGATCTTACAACTTTGGCGCGGCCGAGGAGTCGTATGACTATAAGAGAGGAAGGGCTTATAGTAAAAGATCAAGTTCTATCATGTTATTTAAAAGGGAAGAGGTGCCTTTTCGTGATTGTAAAAATATTAAAGGATAGCAGTAATAGCTTCCTTTGTACAGTTCAAAATAAAAATGGAGACCAGTATGTGAAAAAGTGGTTTAGTAAACATGAAAATAATAAAGAATTAGGACGACCAACTTTTAAAGAAGTAGAAAAAGATTGGAAAGAAAATAGAGAATCGTTTATGTATCCCAATATTAAAGCGCTTTATTAAAATGGAACATAATGCGCGTTTTATTATTACAAAACTGTCACATTCCTGTAAGGTAATTCAATAGATTAGATACTTTTTCCATGTCATAATAAAGTCATAAGAAAGCTTATCAAAACTACAACTTATTAGGAGAGTGTCAGTCATGATTGTAACAACAACTTCTGGAATTCAAGGTAAAGAGATTATTGAGTATATTGATATTGTAAATGGTGAAGCTATTATGGGTGCAAACATTGTCCGCGATTTATTCGCTTCTGTTCGTGATGTTGTCGGTGGTCGTGCTGGTTCTTATGAAAGTAAGCTTAAAGAAGCTCGTGATATCGCAATGGGCGAAATGAAAGAACTTGCAAAACAAAAAGGTGCGAACGCTATCGTTGGTATTGACGTAGATTACGAGGTTGTTCGTGATGGAATGTTAATGGTAGCTGTCAGTGGTACAGCTGTACGTATATAAGTAAATAAAAAACAGGCTCACCCCTTGAAGTTCATGCTTTGAGGGGGTTTTTTGTTTTTAAGTTGTAAAAGTAAAAAGAATGGGATTGTATTTCTTAGAAAAATAGAAGTGCCAGTAGCATAAATGGTATTTCGTACAAAAGAGCGAACTCGTTCAAATTATAGAACAGTTTTAAGGGCTAAATGAAAAAGAAACAGTAATGCTACATATATGTAACGTAAGTGCGAATTTTATAATAAAATTGTTATTTGAGATAATGGAAGAATTAGTGGTATAAATAACTTTATAGATAATAATCAAAATAGAGAAGACAGAGTGTTCATAGATGGAATGGTTAAGGGGATTTTCCAATCTGTAATAAAAAACGGAGGTACCGAGAACGTTTTACAGATGTCTGTTACATAAAATTTATAATGGATTGGGGGCAATTTATATTATGTTTTGGTTAGGAGGCTTTTTAGGATACATTGTAGGTTCTATTACTACATGTGCGATACTTTACTTTGGGTATAGAGCCGAGAAAAACAAAAAAGCGAATATGCGAAAGAAAGAGGGGAGAAAAATCAATAAAAAAGGCGTATAGGATGTGGAAGAAAAATTGATAACATTGATGCAAAAATAAAGGACAGTTACATATTTTATATGATTACTATGTACTGTCCCGCTTATTCCTTTTGGATTAACAAAAATTGTTTCCTGTCTTGCTATAAATTTCATAGGCAAAAAAACCAAATAAATAGCCTATTCCGGATCCTAAACTAATGGAAAGCAGTGAGAAATCTGGGAAAAACATGCCGAAAACCAAACCGATTATACAGCCAAAAAGCATTCCTACAGGTATGAAACTATCTAATAACAGTTGAGCCTCTTTTGATTTTTTCTTACCCAATTTGCCATGCTTATATTTATGTTCCAGTCTTTTTATTACAAATACTACAATTCCACCAACTAGTATAACAGGCCAAATTGCCGAAATTAGCCACATGTTAGAAGCTCCTTTCACCTTTCAATATAATTGTACCAAAAAATTACAATTATAGACTGCTAAATGTACTATCTAGTCTATTTAAAAGGTAAATGCAAAAGACTTCTTCTTTTGCATTTAATAACTCGTCAAAAACACTTTCCGATACGATAAACTTAACTAAATCTATACAATTCAATCAAATTTACACAAGTTAGTGCTTCAAAGTGTTCTCGCAGCCCCAAAGGGACGAGGGGCTGCGAGAACACTCCACACGAGGCAGTATTGTTACCTCCTATTATCAAGCATTTATTTTACCCATCTTGATAAATTTATCGCAGCATTTACATCCCTATCGTGATGGCTATTACATGAAACACAACACCACTCACGTATTTTTAAACTCCACTGTCCTTCTGGTTGAACTGAATGGTCGTATTTTACGCCGCAACATGAGCAAATCTTGCTTGAAGCGAACCATTTATCAGCTTTTACATACGCAATGCCGTACTTCTCGCACTTGTATGATAAACATTGAAAGAAGAAGTTTAATTTTTGAAATGAAAATGATTTCGATAGTTTTTTGTTTTTTAACAGGTTTGAGATAGATAAGTCTTCCACAACAATCCTCATTGGTTTGGTTTTCACCAATTTAGCTGTTGCTTGATGGATATGGTTAGTTCGGATATTCGTAATTTTCCTAGATAATCGCAGGTGCTCAGCTTTCGCTTTTTCATATCCGGCAGATTGAATTTTTGCACCTTTTTTAAATCTCCTAGACATATCTCTTTGTGCTGACTTTTTCCTTTTCAAAAGTTTTTTAACCTTGGCATCTTTGTTTATATTTCGTTCTTTCATACCATTAGAAGCTACAAAAAGCTCTTTTAAACCAACATCCACACCAATCGACTCATTCGTTAGTTCTTGTAATTCAAAGTCTTCTTGGAACCCTACACTAATCCACCAGTGACGACCATCAAAGGTAACTCTTGGATTGGATGGTTTTTTATTTTTTGGTAGTTGTTGGCTTGTTTTCACTTCTCCAATAGACTGAATGTGAACTACTTTCTTTCCTATAATCAGTCTTTCATAATTAGCATAAAATCCTTGGATTACATCTTTTTTGGATTTATAAGAAGTGTGAGAACCATTTTTGTACTTTTTGAACGAATTTTTTCTCGCCGCATCAAAATCTCTTGAAGCCTGTTTAGGAACTTGTGCATTAATGTCTTTTAACCACTCATATTTCTTTCGCTTCTTGATCTTTGTAAATCGTTTCTGTAAAGCTAACTGTGAAACAGATTTTCCAAATAGCTTATAGTATCTATCACTCATTCTTTTACAATAGTTATAAGCGAATCTTGCAGCTCCAGCATGGTTTCTAAGCACTTTTTCTTGTTCAAGCGTTGGAATTAGTCTGACTTTCTTCGCCAATATCATCAGAATGTAACTCCTTTAATGAAAGATTTGTTCTTCTGAATCGTAGCGTGTTCCACCAGCATTCTCGTAAGACTACTCGGATGCAAACCTGTTAATTCCGATACTTGACTAACTCGTGAAAATTTCATTATTATTCTCACCTCATCGAACTAAACATAGAACATACGTTCGATAAAATCAATAAAGTTTGATAGATTCAATAAAATTTATCTTGTTCAACTAAGGGCGCAATTCCTTAGCCAGTTCTCTTATGAACTTCTCATGTTTTCACATGAGCGCAGACTATATGTTTATCTCTTTAGAGATAGAGGATTTTTCCACCACCATAGGCTTGTGATGTACTCTCGTCAGTTATACGAGATAGTCGTTGAACGTTCATCTTATCGCTTTTGACTTAGATGATTCGAGGCGGAAGACCCATTGTTCTAGTGTTTAGGATTTAACCTTGCACCATCTGATTGATTTTTTCTGCTTTCGCAACATTCACGCTCGCCATTTCTAGCCACGTTGTAGTTCAATCAGCTTTAGGGATTGCCCGCAGTTAACCCTCACTACTAGCCAATCACTTGACTAGCAGGGCTTACTGATATATTTAATTAACTTTCGTTATAATTGGTTAAATAAATCGTAACAGTTAGTTACCCTTTCGTTTTCTCAGCGGACTGCACAACATCAACTGCCGCTTTCACATCCGCTAAGTCATATGTAGAATGGACTTTCATAAAACGTAATTGCTTATTTTCTACTAAACAAATTAAGTGACGAAACGTTTCTTGCCATTTATATGGTGATACCTCTTTATTCCAATGTCGTAAATGAAATATGTTTGCGTGTACTTTTGCTTTCGTGACAATCTCGGCCCAGTTCACTTGTATTCCTGATAGAAGACCGATCGTTAAAAAATGCCCGTTTGGACGTAAGGAGAAAGCTAATTCATTTCCAGCCGGCCCCCCGATAGAATCAATCGCAGCATCTGCACCTCTGCCGTTTGTTAATGTCATAACTGTTTCATAAAGCGGGGCAGTGGAAGTATCAATTACATATGCAGCACCAAGGCGTAGTAATTCTTCTGTATGCTTATTATTTCTTGTAACGGCAATGAATTGGAAGTTTAAAATTTGTGATAACTGCGCAAATAGATGTCCAATAGCAGATCCACAAGCATTCACTAATAAAACGTCATTACGTTGTAAGTTTAACGTTTCTGTACAAGTAACCCACGCCGTAAGAGGGTTAATATACATTTGCGCTGCTGTAAAATCATCGATGGAATCAGGGATAGGGACTACAAAATCAGCTGACGTCTTCACATACTCTTGCCAAGTACCTTCCCCGCGTAAAGGTAACACACGTTTACCGATAAGGTCTCGAGTAACGCCTGCGCCAACATCTTCTACAATACCAACACCTTCATAACCAGGTATGTTAGGCAAAGGGATTCTATGTGCGTATGCTCCAGTGATGGGAATTAAGTCAGATGGATTAATCGGTCTAACTAGCATACGAACGAAAACTTCATTATCTTTCAGTGGTTCTATATTTTTATATTCAACTTGTAATACGTCTTTTGGATTGCCAAACTTATGAAATTGAATGCATGTTCCAAGCAAAGTAATTTGCCCCCTTAGTTTGATTGGGTTTATTATAGCATTTTTGGTTTAGGTGGTTATTTTGTTAGTGATAAATAGGTTTTTTAATTTGCGTATTTATCAGAATTTTATAAAATGTGTATATAACTATAAAATGGGGGGATTTCTTCATGTGTACTAGTTTGACGTTACAAACAAAAAATTTCCAGCATCTTTTTGCGAGAACAATGGATTTCACATTAGATATGAATCAGGAAGTAATAATCATTCCTCGGCGTTATCAGTGGAAAAATATAACTGGTGAAACGATCCGAGCGAAAAAGGCTGTTGTCGGAATGGGAATTAATCATGAAGGAAGGGTTATTATGGCGGACGGAGTAAATGAAGCTGGTATGACATGTGCCACTCTCTATTTCCCGGGATTCGCTACTTATAGTAACAGCATAGATGACCATAAAACGAATTTAGCACCATTTGATTTTGTGGCTTGGAGCTTGACGCAGTTTAATTCTGTTGAAGAGTTAAAAAAATCTGTTGATAACATTTCCCTTATAGATGTACCATTACCAGTTTTAGGGATTACTCCGCCACTACATTGGATTTTAGCAGATAAATGGGGAGAGTGTATTGTACTTGAGCCGACAACTGATGGAATAAAAATGTATGACAATCCAATAGGAGTGATGACTAATAGCCCGGAGTTTAATTGGCATTTACAAAATTTAAGACAATATATTGGACTTAAATCGCAGCCATTTGCACCAACCGAGTGGGGAGACGTACCATTAAGTGCTTTTGGCCAAGGTTCCGGATCGATGGGACTTCCTGGAGATTTCACCCCGCCATCAAGATTCGTGCGGGCAGCATATGGCAAACAAAACATTCAAGGTATAGAGAACGAAGAAGACGGGATATCGGCTATTTTTCATATCTTATCAAATTGTGAGGTTCCTAAGGGGGCAGTAATAACAGAAGACGGTATATTAGATAATACTATCTATACAAGTGCAATGTGTATGGAGTCTGGAACATATTATTACCATACTTACGATTGTAGACAAATTATAGCCATTCATTTATTCAATGAAAATTTAGATACAGTTGAGATTAAAACGTATCCGTTCCAGCGGAAGCAAAAAATCTTTTATGAAAACTGATAAAAACACCTCCATTGAATTTGCATACTTAGTATGCGAATTCGGGAGGTGTTTTTCTATTAAGCCGAAGCCTTCTTCATTCTCTCAAGTAAACTAGATAACACATGCGTACGATACGATTCTAGTTTTTTACCTTCATAAGTACGGATACCTAATTTTTTAAGTTCTTTTACATACCAACCTTTGCTTCCGAAATACATGTGATCGCTCCCCTTCAACTTTGTTTTTATTTGTTCTGATTGCATATGGAGGTACAGGTAATATAATGAAGGAAATGAATTTCGCGCGAAAATGGTTAACTTTGTTGCAAAAGACATATATACTAAAGATAGTATACAACGAGGTGGACAAGACGTGATTATAGAGAAGCACGAAATTCAAATTGACCAAATTACTAGCGGTAAAGTGAATATCTTTACTTTCTATAGAAATAGAAAGCAAATTGATGATCATTTTTTACGATTGCAAGAACCATCGCTTACAGCAAACTACTTCTTCCATTTTCATTTTGATGCAGAGAGCTTGCATCTACTGCAGGAAGAGTTTCCAGGCGTATATCCGTACGACGGTAGTGAAACGATTCACGACTGGACGGAAAAGATGAAAGCTGAATTGCAACATCAGATCCAAACAGGTAAATGGAATAAACGCGTACGTATTGGTAATCGCATTCTAGATGTGGTGTTTACGTGGTGTGACGAAGATATAGTAGAGTGAAAAAGAAGCGGATGACGCTTCTTTTTTTTAGCGCTGGAATAAAACGAGCTTACCTGCAGTAGATGTACAGCGATGTGTTTTTTCATACAATCCTTTTTCTTGTAAAATAGATTCACCTTTTGCTTTTGCTTCTTTTTCAGTTGTCGCCTCGAATGATTCGTCTAATGCTTTTGAACCATCTTTTTCAAAGACTGTTAGAACGTATACTCCCATGAAAATTCCCTCCAATAATTAAAATCAGAATCTTATAATTATTTTGACATAAAACGCTACAATATGCAAAGAAATATATGACATTGCGTGGTAAAATAGAATGAAACTTTAATCATCGAGAATATTTTCATTCTCGATGATGATTAGTTTTCAGCGATGTTAATTTTAATAAAATGAAACTTTTGAAAGATAGAAAGGATCGTTATTTGTGAAACAAGTAAAGTTTATACATGCGGCTGATTTGCATTTGGATAGTCCGTTTAAAGGAATGGAGATGAATGTTGCGCAGTCTGTTTGGGAGAGAATGAAGCAAAGTACGTTTGAATCATTTGAGCGTATTGTTGATAAAGCGATTCAAGAGCGCGTTGATTTCGTATTACTAGCTGGGGATTTGTATGATGCGGAGACGAGAAGTTTGAGGGCGCAAGTGTTTGTGCGTGAGCAAATGAAGAGACTTTCGCAGTACGATATCCCTGTTTTTATTATTCACGGTAACCATGATCATTTAGGAGGAAGCTGGGCAGCGATTGAGTTTCCGGAAAATGTTCATGTGTTTACGGAGCCTTACGTAGAAGAGAAATCATTTTATAAAAATGGTGAGCTATTAGCTTCTATTTATGGGTTTAGTTATTTGCAGCAAGCGGTAACGGATAATATGACAGCGCAGTATACGAAAATGAGTGATGCGCCTTTTCATATTGGCATGCTTCACGGAAGTGTGGAAGGAGATGCAGAGCATAATCGCTATGCACCGTTTCAAATTCGTGAGTTGAAAGAAAAACAGTTTGATTATTGGGCTCTTGGCCATATACATAAACGTGAAATTTTATCAGAAGAGCCATACATTATTTATCCAGGGAACATACAAGGTCGTCATCGTAAGGAAACAGGTGAGAAGGGTGCGTACCTTATTGAACTTACGAAACAAGGAACGCACTGTTCATTTTTCCATACGGCAGATGTTGTATGGGATGAAATCGAGGTTTGTATTGATGGACTTGAAACTGTTGATGAACTTATGACGAGCATGTCAACTGCGATGAATGATTGCCGAAGAGAAGAGGAAGGGACGCTTTTAACTGTCGTATTCATAGGGCAGGGCCCACTTTCTCCTTATTTGCGTGACGAAAAGCGTGTGGAAGAGATTTTTCACATTTTAGCATCTGGCGAAGAGCGAAAAGATTTCGTATATGTGATGAAGTGGAAAAATGAGACGGTTTCTTTTGCGGAAATCGAACGTTTGAAAGCGGAAAATCATTTCGTCGGTAGTGTGCTAAAAGAGTTAGAAGCTTTCACCAATATGGACGGCGTGTTGCGCACCATTTGGACGTCTCCTGTAGCGCGTAATAGTATTGAATCTTTTACAGAAGAAGAGAAGAAAGAGATTCAAAAGGAAGCAGAAAATATTATTTTAGAGCAATTATTCCAGCAAGAGAGGGATAAAAAATGAGAATTGAAAAACTCCATATTTATGGGTACGGAAAATTAGAAAATGTGGAAATGGATCTTTCCTTACTGACGGTGTTATACGGTGAAAATGAAGCGGGGAAATCGACAATTCGCTCGTTTATGAAAAGTATTTTGTTCGGTTTTCCGACGAGAGGACAGCGCCGTTATGAGCCAAAAGAAGGTGGGAAGTATGGCGGAGCGATGACTGTACAAACAGAGAAGTACGGTCGTTTGAAAATTGAACGATTGCCAAAGACGGCATCTGGCGAGGTGACCGTTTATTTTGAAGACGGGAAAACGGGCGGCGAGGAAATTTTAAACGATATATTAAGCGGGATGAATGAAAGTTTATTTGAATCGATCTTTTCATTTGATATGCATGGTCTTCAAAATATTCATCAGCTCGGCGAAGCGGATATTGGCAATTATTTATTTTCGGCAAGTGCAGTCGGAAGCGATGCGCTATTACAGTTAGATAAAAAGCTAGAAAAAGAAATGGATCAACGCTTTAAACCGAGTGGGCGTAAACCGGAAATTAACGTGTCACTGCAAGAGATGAAGAAACTTGAAGAGAAGATGAAAGAGTGGCAAGGGAAAATTGGCACGTATGAAAAACAAGTCGAGCAATTAAAAGAAAGTGAAGAGAAACTTGCTTCTGTTCGTATGGAGAAAGAGAGTGCAGAAAAACGAAAGCAAGATTATGAAATATTAGCAGCGCTTGAGCCACTCGTTATTGAAAAGCGTGCGCATGAGAAAGTGTTAGAAAATGAGAGCGGGCAGTTTCCTGTAAACGGAATGGCGCGCTATGAAGCGATTAAGGCGAAGATGGAGCCGCTCCAATTACAAGTTGACTCGCTCCATAAAAAAATAGAGACGGTGCAATCGGAAATTGCCTCGATTCAAATAGATGAAGAGTTTTTACAAAAAGAAAGTTATGTAGAAGAACTTCGTATGCAACATATGTCTTACGAAAATGCACGCCAAGAAATGCGTGATATGACAGGAAGTATTGCGAATATAAAAGAAGAAATTGCAGAACTAGAACAACAAATTGGTGCTACTTTTGAAAAGGAAGCGGTTCTTGCGTTTGACATGAGTTTGGCAACGAAAGAATTAATTACGCAAACCGTACAAAAAGCGCGTGAATTAGAAACGCAAAAAGCACAGCTTGATGATCGTTTTAAAGTAGCGCAAGAGCAATTAGAAGAACAAGAAGAAAATATAAGACAGATTCAGAAACAAATGTTAGTTGATGAAGAGCGAGATACGTTAGTTGAGAAAGAGAAATCGTTCCAAGATGCGGCGTTTATCGGTATGGGCGCAGAGAGAATGAAGCGCAAGTATGAGGAAAAAGCAGGAGCAGCTATGCAAAAGAAAAAGCAGTGGCAAAGAGTTTGTCTTCTGTTACTTCTTATTAACACGCTTGTTTTATTCACGAGTTTATTTATTGATAACCGCCCGCTCTTATTTATTAGTGTTATTGTTTTTGTAGGGATTGTTCTTGCCCTTGTTTTATATAAAGATCCGTCAAGTGGATTACAAGAAGAGCTTCTTACTCTTCAGCAAAGTGCTGGCGGGAGACAAAGTGAAGAAGCGATGTCTGTGCGCTATGAGTTAGAAAAAGATGAAGAGATTCGGAAGCTATTTGAGCGTGAGTCTTATAAATTGCAGCAAATGGAGCGAGCTTATGATAAAGTCGTTTCATCGTATGAGGAATGGGAGAGAGAAACGTTCCAGGCGGGAGAACAAGTAGATGCATATAAAACGCGCTATATGTTCCCAGAATTTTATACGTATGCACACATATTGCCAGCGTTTGAGCGTATTGAAAAAATGCAGCAATTATATCGGGAGTTAGAAAAACAAGGCACGCGAAAATCTTCATTATATGAAATGATTTCGCATTTTGAACAGAAACTAGAAGCTGTTATCGGTAGTGCGGAGTATAGTAAGCTACACGGGGCACAAAGTCGTATGCAAAATGAGAAAGAGAAGCGCCAAACTTGTAAGCAGTTAAAAGAAAAACTGGCGGAATGGCAAGAAGAATATGAGTTTATGCAAGAACAATTGAAACAACTGTTAGTAGAACGAAATGCATTATGGAATATTGCAGAGACTACAGATGAAGAGATGTTTTTAGAAGCGGGTAAACTGGCGGAAAAACGTGAAGATGCTGAGAAACAAGTAGTGCGTTTATTACCGCAAATTGATCTGTTAGAACAGCGTTTAAAGAGTTTATCATTAGCTGAACATTACGAAGCTGACGGTTATGAAGAGAAATTAAAGAGAGAAATTACAGTCGTACAAAACTGTCTGGCGCAAGAGAAAGAATTGACAGAGCGCATCGCGAAACATCGTATGGAAATTGCGAATTTAGAAGAAGGTAGTACGTACGGCGATTTAATGCATGAGTGGGAAATGAAAAAAGCGCAAGTACGTGAACAAGTGAAGAAGTGGGCTGCTTATGCGGCCGCAAAGACAGTATTAACGAAAACGAAGCAATATTATCATGAAGTGCATCTGCCTCGTATTTTACAAAAATCAGAAGAGTATTTCGTCTATTTAACGGGCGGACGCTATAGTAAAATCTTTTCACCGTCAGAGGCGGAGCCGTTCGTTGTTGAACGTAACGACGGTATACGTTTTTACAGTCATGAACTAAGCCAAGCGACAGCGGAGCAGTTATATTTATCGCTGAGATTTGCACTTGCGAAAACATTTGAACATGATTACCCATTTATTATTGATGATAGTTTCGTGCACTTTGATGCGGTAAGGACGGATCGAACGATTGAACTAATAAAGGAAATCGCAAAAGATAGACAAGTCATCTTCTTTACATGTCATGCGCATTTACTCGCGTATTTTACAGAAAAACAGATTATAAAATTAACACATAAGCGTAAAGAAAATGAGTTGTAATATGCTATACTAAAAGTAACTGATTTGGTGGAGGAATTCGAATGAAAAAGAAAATTGCAGAATATGAAGTTGGTGAACAAGTCGATGTTTTCTTGTTAATTAAAACAGCGACAAAAGGTCTAGCAAGTAATGGAAAGCCATTTTTAACAGTAATCTTACAAGATCCAAGTGGAGATATTGAAGCGAAGCTATGGGACGTATCACCAGAAGTTGAGAAACAATATGTAGCAGAAACAATCGTTAAAGTAGCTGGTGATATTTTAAACTACAAAGGACGTATTCAATTACGTGTGAAACAAATCCGTGTTGCGAATGAAAATGAAGTAACAGATATCTCGGATTTCGTAGAAAAAGCACCAGTGAAAAAAGAAGATATGGTTGAGAAAATTACGCAATACATATTTGAAATGAGAAACCCGAACATTCAGCGTCTAACAAGACATTTATTAAATAAGCATCAAAATGAATTTTTAGAATATCCAGCAGCGACAAAGAATCATCATGAGTTCGTATCTGGACTAGCTTATCACGTTGTATCAATGCTAGATTTAGCGAAAGCTATTTCAAATCTATACCCATCATTAGATAAAGACTTACTATATGCAGGCGTTATTTTACATGACCTTGGTAAAGTAATTGAACTATCTGGTCCAATTTCTACAACGTATACGTTAGAAGGAAATTTACTAGGCCACATTTCTATCATGGTGAACGAAATTGGTAAAGCAGCAGATGAGCTGAACATCGATGCAGAAGAAGTATTAATTCTTCAACACATCGTCCTTTCTCACCACGGAAAAGCAGAATGGGGTAGCCCAAAACCACCGTTAGTAAAAGAAGCAGAAATTCTGCACTACATCGACAACTTAGATGCAAAAATGAACATGATGGACCGCGCATTAGGACGCACAAAACCAGGCGAATACACAGAGCGTGTCTTCGCACTTGATAATCGTTCGTTCTATAAACCGACGTTCCATAATTAAAAGTGTGAATAAAGTGGCCTCATTAAGTTTTAAAAGCTTAGTGAGGCTGTTTTCTTTATTAAAAATTAAATGAAATAGTTAAGAAGTACGCATGGGATTAACGAAGAACGATTAAAACATATCTCACCACTAGAATGGGAGCATATCAACTTTAATATGGCAGATACTTAGAATCGCTTCAGCCTGTATAACAGGCCTAAAAATAAGAGTTGAAACTTGTTTAGCATCTATTTTTGTTAAAAGGTGGGAGAATTGTGCTATGATGTGGGCAAATATAAAACTATCTAAAGGAGGGATTTACATGCCGCATATTGTGTTTCGTGGAATTACTACTGAACAATTAAAACACATAAGCAAGCCATTAGTAGAAGAGCTCGCAGAGATTTGTGAGTGTGGTACGGATAATTTTACGTTGGAACTACCAAGTTCTACGTTTATATTCAATGGAGAAGAAATAGAAGCGTTTCCTCTTATTGAAGTGAAATGGTTCGAGCGTGGACAGGAAATTCGTGATCGATTTGCCAAGGCCATTACTACATATGTAATGGATTTTGGACTTCCAGAAGTAGAGGTTGTATTTACGGTTTTCACAGAATCAGCGTATTATATTAACGGGAAGCATTGTGCAAGTTAGAGATATTATAAATGTTTTTGTAACATTTATCCCGCATTAACGGGCAGTAAGACCCCCACCTCAAAATTCAGCGGAAGCAAAGAAGTTAGGTGGGGGATCAACTGTCCGTAAAAGCCCGATTGGTTCAACTAATAATCAGTGGGGGATGAACAAAACCCCCACTGATTAAAGTTTCACTTTATAAGGGATAGAACCACATCGCTATCAAGCTAACTAGACAAAATATCCTCTAAAAAGAGAAAGGCGTTATTCTTTCTGAGAAATCATAGGAAAGGATAACGCCTTTATATCAATTTTAATATAATCGATTCACTTCTTTATAAAAAGTTTGGTTATTTTATTGAAGCTTATTCCACAAACACACCCGTTTGTTCACTTTTTTACTGTTTGAAAGCCATACTTTTTATATTGATTCATTTATTGGAAAAACAGAAAGTTTTAAACTCTCTCTATTACATATTTATTTTTGGAAAAATAGCCTAACTCCAAATACTAATAATACTGTGCCAGTAATACCCTCTATTGTACGGTTCACCTTTTCTTTTCTTAAAAAAGTTCTTAATTGACGTATTAGAGAGATATAAAGTAAATACCATATTGCTGTCAAAGTCGTAAATGTGAATCCCAACAAAAGAAATTGGAAGAAATGACTTTGATTACTCACAATAAATTGGGGTAGAAAACTAAGGAAAAATACAGCCGTTTTTGGGTTTAAGATTGCCGTGGTAAATCCTTGTCTAAAACTTTTAACCGTTCCAATATCCTTAGAGTTTATTTCCACTGAACTTGACATATCTTCTTTTTTAGAAAAGGCACTTTTAATTGACTTTACAGCTAAATAAATTAAATAAAATGCCCCAGCATATTTTATTAATGTAAATAGCATAGCAAATTTCATTAAGATAGCAGAGAGTCCTAGTGTAGCCATTATTGTATGAATCATCATTCCAGATACTGTTCCTAAGACGGTCTTTATTCCACCATTTCTACCATGAGAGATAGTGTTTTTTGTAACTAAAGCAAAACCGGGACCAGGCATCATTATAATAAGGAGTGCTGTAAGGATAAATAGCATATAATTTTCCATGTTCTGGTATTTCCTTTCTGATTTTTAGTTTCGCTTATAGTATAGCTTTTTTCCTTAAAACATTAAATATAAAAAGTGTGATCAGGATAGTATCATAAGCTTTCAAGGAGTTGTAATTGAATTATAGAGGGCTTCACTTGAATAATGTTCTTCTGTAAATGAGCGTTTTAATAGAATGTTAATTACGTAAATAATCAGATTTTACACCCTAAATGTTATTTAACAAAAAAATCTTGAATTCGAGATTTTTCACTTGCTTTTCAATCACTTGAGGTGTAAAGTGATAGTAACGAAAGCGATTGAGTCATATGAAAAACATACACTCAGTTGTTTTCGATTAAAAAACAAAGTAACTTATACAGTAAAAACTAAGATGAATTTACAAAAACATAATTAAGAATAAATTGAAAAGCTAAAAACCATATTAGTTGTGGGAAATATTATTTTTTTAGTTATCACTTGACTAGTAAAACGAAACGGAGGAATAACCAATGTATAAAATTAAAGGGCATCATCACATTTCAATGGTTACGAAAAATGCAAATGAAAATAATCACTTTTATAAAAACGTGCTTGGCTTACGTCGTGTGAAAATGACAGTAAATCAAGATGATCCGTCAATGTACCACTTATTTTATGGAGATAAAACAGGAAGTCCAGGTACGGAATTATCATTTTTTGAAATTCCATTAGTAGGAAGAACATATCGCGGTACGAATGCGATTACTCGAATTGGATTACTCGTTCCTTCAGAGGAAAGCTTACATTACTGGAAAGAACGATTTGAGAATTTTGATGTGAAACATAGTGAAATGACAACATATGCAAATCGTCCTGCTTTACAATTTGAGGATGCTGAAGGTCTTCGCTTAGTACTACTCGTTTCAAACGGAGAAAAAGTAGAGCACTGGGAAACTTGGGAGAAATCAGAAGTTCCTGCAAAGCATCAAATTCAAGGAATGGGTTCTGTGGAAATGACAGTTCGTAGACTTGATAAAATGTCGAGTACACTTACAGAGATGTTCGGTTATACAGCGGTTAGCCGTAGCGAAGAGGAAGCAATTTTTCAATCCATTAAAGGAGAGGATTTTGGAGAAATCGTTGTGAAATATTTAGATGGACCTACTGAAAAGCCGGGCCGAGGGAGCATTCACCATTTAGCAATTCGCGTGAAAAACGATGCAGAGCTTGCCTATTGGGAAGAACAGGTGAAACAAAGAGGCTTCCAGTCTTCAGGAATCATCGACCGTTTCTACTTTAAAAGCTTATATTTCCGTGAATCAAACGGAATCCTTTTTGAAATTGCGACAGATGGACCAGGATTTACAGTTGATGGAGATGTGGAACATTTAGGAGAAAAACTTGATTTACCACCGTTCTTAGAAGATCAGCGTGCAGAGATTGAAGCGAATTTAGCACCTATTGAAGAGAAGTAATAGGAGAGAAAATATAAATTAAAAAATATTGGAGGAATATAAAATGAACCAATTAAAAGGAATTCACCACGTTACAGCGATTACAAGTAGTGCAGAAAAAAACTATGAGTTTTTCACTCACGTTTTAGGAATGCGTTTAGTTAAGAAAACAGTAAACCAAGATGACATTCAAACGTATCATTTATTCTTTGCAGATGATAAAGGTAGTGCAGGAACAGATATGACATTCTTTGACTTCCCAGGTGTTCCGAAAGGAGTACACGGTACAAATGAAATTTCAAAAACTTCATTCCGTGTTCCGACTGATGCAGCATTAGAGTATTGGGTGAAACGCTTTGACCGTCTTGAAGTAGAACATACAGGAATTAAAGAGCAATTTGGTAAGAAAACTCTTTCTTTCGTTGACTTTGATGACCAACACTATCAATTAATCTCAGATGAACTTGATAAAGGAATCGAATCAGGTACACCTTGGCAAAACGGGCCAGTACCATTAGAATATGCAATCACTGGTTTAGGACCTGTATTTATCCGTATTGCAAACTTTAGCTTCTTCAAAGAAGTGTTAGAAAAAGTTCTATTATTTAAAGAGGTTGCGCAAGAAGGGGAATTCTATTTATTTGAAGTGAACAAAGGCGGAAACGGTGCATCTGTTATTGTAGAACATAATACAGTTCTTCCTGAAGCACAACAAGGTTTTGGTACAGTGCACCATGCGGCATTCCGCGTAGAAGATCGCGCTGTATTAGAAGAATGGATTGAGAGAATCAGTAGCGTAGGACTTCCTTCATCTGGATATGTAAACCGTCACTTCTTCGAATCATTATATGCAAGAGTTGCACCACAAATCTTATTTGAATTTGCAACAGACGGCCCAGGATTTATGGGAGATGAGCCATACGAAACACTTGGTGAAAAATTATCTTTACCTCCATTCCTAGAGCCAAAACGTGAAGAAATTGAAAAATTAGTTCGTCCAATTGATACAGTGAGAAGTACGAAGGAATTTATTAAAGAGTAAAAATAGAGATAGTAAGTAGGAGAGCAAGTAGTTTTAGCGGAGTGCTGGAACTGCTTGCTTTTTTATTTATTCTAGTGAGTTTTCTGATAATTGTTTCTCAAGTTATCAAAAAGGAAAAGTTTGGTATAATTAATTAAAACATTAAATTTTCTGATAATTATTTTTCAATACATAGAAAAGGAGTGGTAATATACAATTTTGATAATTGTATAAAAATCCTAATTTTGGAGAAAAGGGGATGCGAGTTTATGGGAGCAGATGTAGTAACGCGGGAGCAAATGAGACACTTATTGGATGATTGGTATCATTCAATGTTAAAACAAGATGTGGTTAAAGCGAAAGTACTAAATGAGGAAATAGAGTCCAAGGTTATTTATATTAAAGAAGATCAGTATGCGGCATTTTATCACGCATTATTAAAATTCCGTTATCATGTGCTAATTGATAGTTTGAGTATTACAGAGAATAGTTTTGATGAAATTAATACCTTTATAATTCCTGATGACGCACTTTTAACACATTATTATCACTTATTTAAAGGTATTCATGCAATGTATATATCAAATTACATTGAGTCACAAAATCACTTTGAAGAGGCTGGGAAATTAATTAAATATATAACATCTTCGTTGGAACATGCTGAATTCAATTATAGATTTGCATATTTGTCTTATCAAACGTATAAACCATTGATGGCGATTGATCAAATACGTTTAGCAAAAGATGAATATGAAAAACATCCTGGCTATGAAGTTTGTATTGCTTTGTGTGAGAATATTTTTGCAATGGCTTGTATTGATTTAAAGCAATATGAACAAGCCGAAGAGAAGTTGAATTTGGCATTAGATGTATTTCAAAAGATAGATAATGAAAGATTTATTACAATGGTTCGTCATAATTTAGCATGGTTATATGCAAGTCAAAACCTTTCGAGTTTAGCAATTCGACATTTAGTAGAAGTAATAAAAAGTAATTCCAAACATTTCAAAGCAATGTTTGTATTAGCACGTGAATATTACAAAATTGGAAAAATCGATACTGCCGCTGAATTAATTGAAAAAGGATTAGATATATGTAATAAGATACAAAATAAAGAATTTCAGCACCGTTTTGTAATTTTAAAGGAAATGAATCAAAAGACGTCTAGTGTATTATTAGAATCTACTATTTTAAATGGGATTTTATATTTTGAGAAAGAAGGTTTGTTGGATTGTATTCAAGAATATACTGAGATTTTAGCTATGCAATTTTATAAAGAAGAAAACCATGTAAAGGCAAGTAAATATTTTTATATAAATAATCAAGCACAGAAAAAACATTTAGAAAAAGGGGCGTTGAAATAATGAAAAAAGTAGGCGTAATAGCAAAAGGATTAATTTTTGTAGGGATTCTTTCATTGGGACTTAATTTTTCTTCTACTACACAGCAAGCAGTTAATATTGGTGACGGAGGAGCACCAGCAAGACCAGACTACGTTAACATTGGCGACACAGGAGGAGCACCAGCAGATAATAGGGGCGACGGCGGAGTAAGCCAACTATAATAACAAAGAAAGGGACTTCAACATGGAGTCCCTTTTTCTATTTTCAGGCCATGTAGAGAAAAGAATTGACTTACTTTAAATATGTAACTATAATAGTTACAGAATAACCATTAGTAATAGAAGTGAGTTATATTTTTTTAGTATAATTGTAACTGTTTTAGTTACAATTAAAAGGATAACATAAAATAACCAAAAAATGTAAAAACTTTAAATAGAAACAAGAGAAAGGAGACGGGAACTTTGAAACGGTTTAAGTTTTATATGATTAGCGGTATTGTGCTCGTTTTGTTAATTGTTTGTAACTTCGTTGAGAAGCCGATTGCGAAGGTTGGAGAAGTGAAAGATACTGTTATGATGAAGTTGAATACGAAAGAGAGTATGGCGCAAATTGATGGGCAGACGATTTATTTTAAACAAATTGGTGAGGGGAAACCTCCGTTACTTATGCTTCACGGGTTTGGTGGTTCTTCTGATGGGTTTAGTGATATTTATCCGGAACTAGCGCGAGACCATACGATTATTGCGGTTGATATTTTAGGGTTTGGGCGTTCTTCTAAACCTATTGATTTTCAGTATTCGTTTCCTGCGCAAGTGAATTTATATTATAAGTTAATGAAGAAGCTCGGATACGATCAGTTTGCGGTGCTCGGCCATTCAATGGGCGGAGAGATGTCCCTTAATTTAGCGTATTTATATCCGGATGCAGTGACGCATCTCATCTTGGCGGATTCCACAGGGATAGAGTCTTTCCAGCAAAAAGAAAGTTATGAAGTACCACCGCTATCGACGGACTTACAAACTGTAACTGAGATTACGAAGTATAATAAAAATGAAGTGAAAAATAGTCGGGATGATAAAGAGCATTATGATCAGCTTACGAAAATGAGAGAGCGCCGCATTGCGATGGAAGCTGATAAAATTAAGGTGCCGACTTTAATTATATGGGGACGACATGATAAAAGTGTTTCTTGGAAAAATGGTGAACTGTATCATGGGCTATTTGCGAATAGTACGTTTCATATTATTGAAAAAGGATACCACGCACCGTTTCGTCAAGAACCAATTGAGTTTATGGAATATGTACAAGCATTTTTCGCGAAGCATCCACAATAAAAATTTTAAGCATAAATCCACTTCTTTCCTCATAGAGTGAAACTAATAAGGCTTGTCTAAGGAAAGGAATGAAGTGATTTGGAAACTTTACCATGGTGGGTGTATCTTGTAATTGTCGGGATTGTACTAAGTGGCTACATGGTTTTATATACTTCGAAAAAAGAGCAAGATATGGATAATGAGTTTATTGAAAAAGAAGGCGAAGTATATATGAAGCGCTTAGAAGAAGAGCGTGAGAAACGTAATCAGGATAGTGATAAAGATTCGGTATTGCTTTAATAAAAATTTTGAAAGACTACCACCTGGTATAATTTTACAACTAGGTGGTAGCTTTTTTTCTTCTGGGGGAGCAGTATATGTTCATCAAGCTAAGGTTATATTAGTTTAATTTTACATGTATAAGAGAGTCATCATAAACTTTTATTGATGGTATTTATATATATTTTTACTCATAAGAATGGAACTAGCGGGGATTTTACTGGGGGGGATTAACAATGCATAGGGATGAAACTTCATTACATCCTGATACAGGTGTTACATCTGTAATGTTTGTTGAGCGTTCATTAAATGAAATTCGTTTTTGGTCTAGAATCATGAAGGAGCATTCTTTTTTTCTTCGCTTAGGGTTTAGATGCGAGGATACTCAACTAATTGAAGAGGCTAATCAATTTTATCGATTGTTTGAACATATCGAACAAATAGCGCATTCCTATACAAATGAAACAGATCCTGAGCAAATAAAAAGATTTAATGCAGAAGTACAACAAGCCGCAACTAATATTTGGGGATTTAAAAGAAAAATTTTAGGATTAATTCTCACATGTAAATTGCCAGGACAAAATAACTTTCCACTGTTAGTTGACCATACAAGTAGGGAAGCTGACTATTTTAGAAAACGTTTAATACAATTAAATGAAGGGAAATTAGATGCCCTTCCTGATGCTATTATTAAAGAAAATGTTTTCTTTTTACGGATTATGGCAGACCATGCTAAATTTATTGGCCATCTTCTTGATCCATCGGAAAGAAAGCTTGTAGATACAGCACGGAATTTTAGCAATGATTTTGATGAATTGATGTATCAAGCAATTGACTTAGAATCTATGAAACCACAATCCCAAACAGTCCCACTTTTAGATCAATTTTTAGATCAAAATCGTGTGTCGGTTACATCTCTTCGGGATTTTAAGAAAACAGCACGTGATTTAATTGAGCAATGTAAAATAAAGAGTATCATTCATCCATTATTAGCAGACCATGTTTTCCGTGAAGCTGATAGATTTCTTGAAATCATTGATATGTATGATGTTCATCTTACAAATATTCAATCACAACCTAGATATTAGAAGATAAGGAAAGATACTATTTTTTCCTTAAGCCGAGAAGTTAACAATTTATTGTTAGCTTCTTTTCTTTGTGATTAAAATTTTCTTTTAAGGACTACATAAATCCCTTTGACCAAATATGTAATTCTTTGTAAAATGATATATATGGAAAGATTATGAATATACAGGAAATCTATGGATAGTAGATTTTAATAAATTATTCGGGGGAAATTTATTAGTTAAGTATATTAACTTGTTTGCACTACATTTTACAAATAAAGGGGTATTAGTAATCATGAAAGCAAAGAAATTAGTAAGTTTAGCGTTACCAGTTATGTTATTGAGTGGTTGTATTACAATTGAAACTGATGGTAAGAAAGCTGAGCCAAAGAAAGAAGAAACGCAAAAGGTAGAGAAAGAGAATAAGACTTCTGAAAAAGAGAGTAAGTCAACTGATAGCAAGAAAGAGGATAGCTTATCTGTAGCGAAAGGTGAAGGTACAAACAGTAGTTCATCAAGTAGTCAACCAAGTTCTTCTTCAAATAATTCAACTTCTTCTAGTTCTTCAACTGGTAAGGTAACTGGTTCAGATGTTGAAAGGTACAAGGCAGATATCATAAATAGTGCTACTCAAATTGAAGATACAATGAAATTAATTGAAGGAATAGCAGATTCAGACGTAAAATCATACAAACAAAAGAAAAGTGAAGTACAACTGAGTTTAGGTGGAGCAAAGGCAACTGCAACGAAACTGAAGAATCTACAAGCACCTCCTGAATTACAGGGAGAACAAGTGAAGATAAAGCAATCGATGGAACTGTATGCGGATTGTTTCCAACTTCTCTTTGATGCATTAGACCAAGAAGACGAGAGTAAAATGCATCAATCATTAAGTAAAGCACAAGAAGGTTCAAAACTGTTTGAAGAAGCAGCGAAGAGTATCGGTAGCAAAACAAACTAAGAGTAAATTACTTTAAGGAGTATGAGGTATGAAAGTGAAGAAACTAATGGCTGCTGTAGTTCCAGTTACATTATTATTAAGTGGTTGTGTTACAGTAAAAGATTCGGCAAGTAAAGAAGCAAAGACAGAAGAAACAAGTAAAGCTAAGTCTTCTGGAACAAAAGAAAAATCAACTAATTCGAAAGAAGAAAGTAAAGATGTTCAAAAGGTTCGAGTTTTAGATGAAGATTATGCACAATATTTATTAGACATTGAACAGGATATGTTAAGACGATTTGATTACTATGATGCATCTGTAAAGGATTTGAGAAACGGAAGTAAATCAAAAGCTGAGGTATTAGATAGTGTTAAAGACATCTATAAAGTATTTGATAAGATAGAGAAGATTTCTGCACCGCCAAAACATAAAGAAGACCAAAAAGAGATTGAAAGAGCTGCAGGTAAACTAAGAGAAACATTCGGTGAAATAGAGAAGTTATTCAACGATAAAGGTTTTAGCTTAGAGACTGATAAGGAAATCTTAAATAAAGCAAATATAAAATTAGAGGAAGCAAAACGTATTTGGAAACCTACATTTGATAAGTTAAGGGCTGAAGTAAAAGGTGATACAACCACGGAAAAATCTACTAGTACAACAAGTAGTTCTACACAGGCAAACCCAACTACTGGCAGTCAGGCTCAAACAGATAAAAGTCAAGCAAAAACTGGGGTATTTGTAGATACAGTTGGTACAAGTGAAGAGTTAGGAATTAGTTATAGCAACATGCAGAAGAACATTAAAGATGGTACTGAGATTATTGGTAATTGGGGTATTGATTACGGCAGTGGCGTAAAAACTACGCTAGTACTAAAAGGTGATAAAACATTTGAGTCTTATGCGAATGGTTCTTATCCGAATAAAGATAACTATTTAACAGGAACATATACGGTGGATGTCCCATCATTCCAGTTATCTTTAAAAGTAACAAAAGCAGTTAAAGACGGTCAAGAAGTAAAGTTAACAAATGATAGTATCATGTATAAATTGCAAAACTATGATGGAAACACATTACAAATTTATCATATGGACGATAATGTTCGTATTCGATATGTAAAACAATAAATAATTGGTGAAAAACTCTGTAATAAATTTTACAGGGTTTTTTATTAGTTTTAATTTAATTTCTTCATTATCTTTCCAGACGCTGTCCATACTAGTATAAGTTGAGAAATGAACAAAACGATAATGATAGGCAGTTGATGTAACTCCATAGTAACTGTAACCATCTAAAGCCCAATTCATACACTATGGTGGAGGATTTTCACCTAATAACCGGATGAAAAAGGGGTGTAATCATGAAGAAACGTACTGTTAATGAAGCGGGAGGGAAAGTGCCGCAACCAATCCGCAGCGACGGAGCAGGTGCGATTGATTCTGGACCTCGTAATGTTATGCGAGATATTCAAAATCCGAATATGCTTGTTCCACCTATAACGGATGCAGGATTAGTTCCTAACTTGAAGTTTTCATTCTCGGACACTTCTATGATTTTGAAACACGGCGGGTGGTCTCGGGAGATTACTGCTCGGGAACTACCAGTTTCGACGACGATTGCTGGGGTAAATATGAGCTTAACGGCCGGTGGAATACGAGAACTTCATTGGCATAAAGAAGCGGAATGGGCGTATATGCTTTTAGGACGGGCACGCATAACGGCTGTTGATCAAAATGGACGGAATTTTATTGCTGATGTTGGACCAGGTGATCTTTGGTATTTTCCGCCTGGTATTCCGCATTCCATTCAAGGATTGGAACATTGTGAATTTCTACTTGTTTTCGATGATGGACATTTTTCTGATTTATCTACTTTAGCTATTTCTGATTGGTTTGCGCATACGCCAAAAGAAGTGTTGTCGGCTAATTTTGGAGTACCTGAGAGTGCTTTTCATTCTATCCCTTCAGGTCAAGTTTATATTTATCAAGGAGAGGTGCCAGGTTCGCTTGAAAGTCAGGAAGTTCAATCACCGAAAGGGGAAGTTCCTTTAACATTTAAACATGAACTGTTAAAACAAAAGCCAATTAAGACTCCTGGTGGTAGCGTTCGAATTGTAGATTCTACAAATTTCCCTATTTCAAAAACGATCGCAGCAGCGCTCGTTGAGGTTGAGCCTGGTGGAATGAGAGAACTTCATTGGCACCCGAATAATGATGAATGGCAATATTATTTGACAGGAGAAGCGAGAATGACTGTGTTTCTTGGAAATGGTACCGCTCGTACATTTGATTATAGAGCTGGTGATGTCGGATATGTACCGTTTGCGACGGGGCATTATATTCAAAATACAGGTACCGAAACATTATGGTTTTTAGAGATGTTCAGAAGCAATCGTTTTGAAGATGTATCGTTAAATCAATGGATGGCACTGACTCCTAAAGAAATAGTGGAGAGTAATATACATGTTGGCCCGCAAGTAATGGATTCCCTGCGTAAGGAGAAGTGGCCTGTTGTGAAATATCCGGGGTTTTCATATAGTCCGAAAAATGATGAGTAAAAATGAAAATTTGCGTTATTCTTTCTGGAGACTGATAAGAAGGGATGGCGTATTTTTTATGCCTAATCTAGTCTTTATCCCGCTATTTGCCGGGCTGTCTGTAAAAGCCCGATTGGTGAGGGCTGATTAAAGTTTCACTTTATTAGTATCCGCTCTTTGTATTATTGTTCGGGAAATTATTATTGGAGCATAGTATAGGGAAGATACATATAAAATAGCACTATTATAAGCTGTAACGCATAAGTTGCACAGGCGATGCAACGATAACTAGCTTTACTCTTCATCATTTATTTGAACATAATGGGCATAGAGAGGTGATAAACACAGTATGATTTTTAGTGAGCGTTTAAAAGAAGAAAGGGAAAAAAGAAATTGGTCGCAAAATGATTTGGCTGAAAAAATTCATGTAAGTAGGCAATCTGTTTCGAAATGGGAGACGGGAAAGAACTATCCGAGCATTGAAATTATTATTCATTTAAGTGATTTGTTCGATATTACGATTGATGAACTGCTAAGGAGTGATGAAGAATTGACGCAGAAAGTAATTGAAGATAGTAAGAAATTGGCATATCCAAAATGGAAGGTGTTTTTTGATAGTCTATTTATGATAGGAGTATTTTTGTTTATTGCAAAAATCGTTGTATGGATGCTAAATAAGTTTGCAGGAGCAAGTATTACAATTGTAGCAGATGCGCCATATGTAATGAATCTTTTGCCCCTTGCATTCATGATTATAGGTGGTATGGGATCGGATAAGTTGAAGAAAATATATAAATAGAGGAAAGATTTGAAAGAAATCCCCTACACTAGCTGTTCTTTTCACTTAAATTGTGTACTATAAAGGATAGGATGACATAAAGAAGGGGATATAGAGAATGGAATTTCATGAACAGAAGATTTTGCCGGCAGTGAGGCAAATTAAAGATTTGGAAAAGCTATTACATAGTTCGTATGAATACATCGTTATTTTAGATATTCATGTCGGCCAATTGAAGAGTGTTATATCACTTGCGAAGCAATATTGTAAAAAGGTGTTTTTACATGTGGATTTAATTCATGGCTTGCAGAGTGATGGGCATGCGACGGAATATTTATGTCAGGAGTTTAGACCGTACGGGTTACTTTCGACAAAGGCGAGCGTTATTATGAAGGCGAAGCAAAAAGGTGTTGTGGCAATACAACGCATCTTTTTAATCGATTCGAGTGCGATGGAGAAGAGCTGCAATCTTTTAGATAAGACGAAACCGGATTATATTGAGGTGCTTCCAGGAGCAATGACGGATATTATCGCTGAAGTGAAAGAGCGTACTGGTGTACCGATTTTAGCAGGTGGTTTTATTCGTACTGTAGAAGATGTGGAAAGAGCTTTAAACGCTGGTGCGACAGCGATTACGACGTCAAAACGCGAACTATGGAAACATTACCAAAAAAAGTGACGAAAATGTGAAAAAATTCTGTTGACACCGCTTTCATAAGAGGTTAACATTATAGACAAGTTAATAAACGTGACGGAGAAAAGAAGAGATCCACATTTCATTGTTTCTATATAAATTTATATAGAAGCGTGCAAAGCTGTGGGTCTTTTTCTTTTGACAAAAACGAATGGCCATTCATTTTACCTCTATCACATTTGGAAGCGTTTAAATTGATTGTGGAGGGATACTATGTCAGCATTTTTAGGAGAGTTAATAGGGACTGCGTTGTTAATCGTACTTGGTGGCGGCGTTTGTGCTGGTGTAAGTTTAAAGAAATCGTTTGCGAAAGATTCAGGTTGGATTGTTATTACAATGGGCTGGGGCTTAGCAGTAGCGGTTGCAGCGTATGCGGTTGGATCAATTAGTGGGGCACATTTGAATCCAGCTTTAACGATAGGACTAGCATTTAAGGGAGCGTTCCCATGGAGTGACGTACCAGGTTATATCGTAGCACAAATGATTGGGGCAATTATCGGGGCAGTTATCGTATATTTACATTACTTACCACACTGGAAAGAAACAGAAGATCCAGGAACAAAGTTAGGTGTATTTGCAACAGGTCCAGCAATTCCGAACACATTTGCAAACCTTTTAAGTGAAATGATTGGAACATTCGTTTTAGTATTTGGTATATTAGCAATTGGTGCAAATAAATTTGCAGATGGATTAAATCCATTTATCGTAGGTTTCTTAATTGTAAGTATTGGTTTATCATTAGGTGGGACAACAGGATACGCAATTAACCCAGCACGTGATTTAGGTCCGCGTATCGCACACTTCTTCCTTCCGATTGCAGGAAAAGGCGGTTCAAACTGGAAGTATGCATGGATTCCAGTAGTAGGTCCAATTTTAGGTGGATCACTTGCAGGTTTATTCCATCAAGTTGTATTTGAAGGAAAGCAAAATTCAGCACTTATTTATGTGATTATCGCAACTGTGATTGTACTAGCAATCTCTTATATGACAAGTAAAAAAAGCGGAAGCAATACAAATAGTAGAAAAGTAGCATAAGGGGGAAACCGATATGAAAAAATATATTCTTTCATTAGACCAAGGAACAACAAGCTCACGCGCAATTCTTTTCAATAAAAAAGGTGAAATTGTTCATTCAGCTCAAAAAGAGTTTACACAACATTTTCCAAAGCCGGGCTGGGTAGAGCATAATGCACAAGAAATTTGGGGATCTATTTTAGCAGTTATCGCAACTTGCTTAAGCGAAGCAGATGTAAAACCAGAACAAATCGCAGGTATCGGTATTACGAACCAACGTGAAACAACGGTTGTCTGGGATAAAACAACTAGTAAACCAATTTACAACGCAATTGTATGGCAATCTCGCCAAACAGCTGAAATTTGTGATGAGTTAAAAGAAAAAGGTTATAGCGAAATGGTTCGCGAAAAAACAGGTCTTTTAATTGATGCATACTTCTCTGGTACGAAAGTAAAATGGATTTTAGATAACGTTGAAGGTGCAAGAGAGAAAGCAGAAAACGGTGATCTATTATTCGGAACAATTGATTCGTGGCTTGTATGGAAACTATCTGGTGGTAAAGCACACGTAACAGATTATTCAAACGCATCACGTACGTTAATGTTTAATATTCACGACTTACAGTGGGATGATGAGCTTCTAGAAATGTTAACAGTACCAAAGAGCATGCTTCCAGAAGTACGTCCATCATCTGAAATTTACGGAGAAACAATTGATTACCACTTCTTCGGCCAAAATGTACCGATTGCAGGTGTAGCTGGTGACCAACAAGCAGCATTATTTGGACAAGCTTGTTTCGGTGAAGGTATGGCGAAAAATACTTACGGAACTGGTTGCTTCATGTTAATGAACACAGGTGAAAAAGCAGTAGCTTCTGAGCACGGTCTATTAACAACAATTGCATGGGGAATAGATGGTAAAGTAAACTACGCATTAGAAGGAAGTATTTTCGTAGCAGGTTCTGCAATTCAGTGGTTACGTGACGGAATGCGCATGTTTAAAGATGCAAGTGAGAGTGAAGTGTATGCGAGTCGCGTTGAATCAACTGATGGTGTATACGTTGTACCAGCATTCGTTGGACTAGGAACACCTTATTGGGATAGTGAAGTACGCGGCGCTATGTTTGGTGTAACACGCGGTACGACGAAAGAGCACTTCATTCGTGCAACGCTAGAATCTTTAGCTTACCAAACGAAAGATGTATTATGCGCAATGGAAGCAGATTCAGGTATTGAACTGAAAACATTACGCGTTGATGGCGGAGCAGTTAAAAATAACTTCTTAATGAAGTTCCAAAGTGATATTTTAGATGTTCCTGTAGAGCGTCCAGTGATTAACGAAACAACGGCTCTAGGTGCAGCATACTTAGCTGGTCTTGCGGTTGGATATTGGAAAAACCAAGATGAAATTAAATCACAGTGGCATATGGACAAACGCTTTGAACCAACGATGGAAGCGGAAACAAGCGAAGAGCTATATGCTGGATGGAAAAAAGCAATTGAAGCAACAAAAGCTTTCAAATAATCATAAACAGTGTTATAATGGTGACAAGTTAATAATTCGGTAGGAGATTTGGAGAGACCACAACGCGCTATAGAGGCGAAATCTATAGCGGAGTTTGTGGTCTCTTTTTTCGTTATCAAAGGGAGGAATTACCATGAAATTTTCAAGTAAACAACGTAAAGACGTATTAAACGGAGTAAATAAACAAGAGTTAGATGTGATCGTAATTGGTGGAGGTATTACTGGTTCTGGTATTGCATTAGATGGAGCAACACGCGGGTTATCAACAATTGTGTTTGAAATGCAGGACTTTGCAGCAGGTACATCAAGTCGTTCAACGAAGCTTGTACACGGTGGTCTACGTTATTTAAAACAACTTGAAGTGAAAATGGTAGCAGAGGTGGGTAAAGAGCGTGCGATCGTATATGAGAACGGTCCCCATGTAACAACACCAGAGTGGATGTTACTTCCGTTCCATACAGGCGGTACGTTCGGATCATTTAGTACATCAATTGGTCTTCGTGTATACGACTTCTTAGCAGGTGTAAAACGAAGCGAGCGCAGAAAGATGTTTAACCGTGAAGAAACGCTAAACAAAGAGCCTCTTGTAAAAAAAGAAGGATTAAAAGGCGGCGGTTACTACGTAGAATATCGTACAGACGATGCGCGTCTTACAATTGAAGTAATGAAAGAAGCAATTGAGCATGGTGCGAAAGCTGTTAACTACGCAAAAGTAGACAGTTTCTTATATAAAGATGGAAAAGTATGCGGTGTACGTGTAATCGATTTACTAGACGGTGAAGTATATGAAGTTTACGGTAAGAAAATTGTAAACGCAGCTGGTCCTTGGGTAGATACACTTCGTGAAAAAGATAACTCGAAAAAAGGAAAAGTACTTCAGTTATCAAAAGGTGTTCACTTAGTAATTGATCAAAAACGTTTCCCACTCGGGCAAGCAATTTACTTCGATACACCAGATAAACGTATGGTGTTCGCGATTCCTCGCGGAGGAAAAACATACGTAGGTACAACAGATACGTTCTATGATAAAGACGCAGCTGTACCACAAATGACAACAGAAGATCGCACATACATCATTAATGCAATTAACTACATGTTCCCAAGCGTGAAAATTACAGAGAAAGACATTGAATCAAGCTGGGCTGGTGTACGTCCGTTAATTTATGAAGAAGGTAAGAATGCATCTGAAATTTCTCGTAAAGATGAAATTTGGACTTCTGAATCTGGTTTAATTACAATCGCAGGTGGTAAATTAACAGGATACCGCAAAATGGCTGAAATGGTAGTAGATTACGTAACGAACTTACTACAAAAAGAAGGTCATAGTGCATATCCGAAGAGTGATACGAAACATATGCCGATCTCTGGTGGACATGTAGATGGTTCACACGGATTCCCGGCATTCGTTGCGAAAAAAGCAGACGAAGGTACGAAATCTGGTTTAACGAAAGCACAAGCAGAAGAATTCGCAAAATTCTATGGTTCTAACGTTGATGTACTATTTGGCTTAGCGAAAAAACATAAAGACGAAGCGAAAGAATACAACATGCCGCTTGACGTTCTAATCCCACTTGTATACGCAATGGATTACGAAATGACAGCAAAACCAGTTGACTTCTTCGTACGCCGCAGAGGCGCTGTATTCTTCAACATCCACTGGGTATACGAGTGGAAAGAAGCAGTAATCAACTATATGGCTGCGAAACTAGGCTGGAGCAAAGAAGAGCAAATGAAATACACAGCAGAACTAGAAAAAGCATTAACAGACGCTGTTATTCCTGTAGACCAACAAGAGCAAGCAGCTGCGTTAGCATAAAATAGAGAACCACCTGAAGGGGAGCCTTTAGGTGGTTTTTTGTTTTATTATGCACGCACTAAAACCGTGATTATAAGTAAATAGAGTGTATTAATTTTATTTTGAATATTAAGGTTTCTAATGGGTTTATAAGCTTTTTTGCATAAAATAAAAAAAGACAGAACACTCATGAATTTCTGTCTTGTACAACCATACTTCTATGGTGGTAGTAGATGTGGTTATTGAACAATCAAATCAACAATTTAATTGAGAACCGCCCTTACCTTTTTCGCAAGCAGGGTGTTTTTCACTTTTTGTACCGCACGAAATCATTAAAACGATATGTGAAGTAACAAAGAACAAGAAGGAAACGTATGTTTCAAACGGGGACAGTTAAAATTAAATAAATTTCCATCAAAGAACACTCTTCTATTTTGTACTAGATGATTAGAAGAATTTTTATATTTGAAAATTGTAATTAAGTGGGAGTATTCGGATTCTCTTCTGTCAGAATCTTTAGATAGATGTATCTCTAAAAGGAATTTTAATTTATTTATCCAGATATATAAAATTGCATATTGGAAATTATGTGGAACTTATATACAAATTTTGGTTCGTATTGTAATATCAAGATGTCGCTAATGGAAAAAGTAAAAAAACATATTTTTTGTAAAAATATGTTTTGTGTTGTGAAATATAAATGGCAGGAAAATGGAGTTGATTAATTGGATATTTCGGTAAATAAAGATGTAATTGTATATGAAGAAAATAATGAAATTATTCTAGTGAATATGATTAAAAATAATTTCTATGCATTAGATCACACAGGATCTGAGATTTGGAAGAAAATCGAACTTCTATCAGAAGTAACAAAGATAATTGACTCTATATTTCAAGAGTTTGATGGCGAAAGAGAAGTTATTAAGAATGAAATAATGGATTTTATTTTTAATTTAGAGAAGGCAGGGGTAATTGAGATTGATAAGTAAGTTTAAGAATTTGAATACATACATATACTTGTTAGTATTATTAGTAAAATTCGACATGGAATTATCAAGAAATGGATTTAATAATACATTTAAAAGATATGCATATAAACATCTTAATATAAGGGATATAAAATGGGACAAGGAATCTATAGAAAAAACTAAAAGTGAAATCGAAAGAATATTCCATATATTAGATGTTGTTTGTGTTTGGTATCCAAGAAAGGCCGATTGCATACATAAAACTTTACTAGGGTATAAAATTATTAGAAAAAATTTCGCAATACCAGTTGAGATGGTTATAGGGATTAAAAAATTTCCTTTTGAGGCTCACGCATGGTTACAGTGCAATGGTGATAATTTTTTTGATGACCAAGAAGAAACAAGTCGATATAACATTATATTGGATTCGAGGGAATTAAAGAAGGAGGATTTAAAATGAAATGGTTTTTGGTATCCGTTTCTTCTAAGGAAAAAGATTTTAAAAATCTAAGTATAAAGAATACTATTTTTGATGAATTTAAAATAAAAGTTGAAGAAAATTATGGAATGAAAAATCATTTTGAATTTTTTGCCGCCAATAGCCATAAGAATATAAACACTAAATTTGAATTTGGTGACATATTAATTATTGGGGATATTGTATTACATAACAAAAGAGAGCTTATAAGGAAATATAATCTTTCAATATCGTTAGATGAAGACGTAGAAAGTGAATATATCATTAGTTATTTATACAAAGAAAAAGGGATTGAATTTATAAAAGATTTGGTAGGCGAATTCTCATTTGTACTGTATGATCAAGCGAAGCAAAAAACATTTGCAGTAAGAGATCATATAGGGGTGAAAACTTTATTTTGGGTTAAGCATAAGGATGAATACGTTTTAGCAAGTGATATTTTCTTATTAAAGAGTTACTTTGATTTTAAAGATATAAATTATAACTATTTCAAAGAATTTCATGAGAGAAACGGAATAATTGATACAACAGATACACCCTATAATAATATTTTTAGAATCCCTAGTGGATGTTATTTAAACATAAATCAGGACGTATCTAAAGTGCAAACATATTGGGATTTATCTAAAGTTTCTGGAACAATATTATATAAGACTGAGGAAGATTATTTCAGAAAATTTTCAGATTTATTATTTCAAGCTGTAAAAGATAGGCTAGATAAAGAGGAAGGAAACGCAATAATGTTGAGTGGAGGGATGGATTCTACCTCGTTGTACGCAGCTTCCAAAATTATTGCGAAGGAAGAAAAAAAACTCCATATTTCATCAGTTAGTGCAGTTTTTGATGAATTGAAGAATTGTGATGAAAGAGAATATATTAATGAATTAACTCACAAATATAATGATGAAGGAATATATTTAAATTTAGATAATACATTGATGTTTGAAAAATTCCCTAATGATGACCCTTTTACTTTTGAACCGAATGTAAATTCAATATCTTTTAATTTCACATATAATACTGTGAAAAAATCAGTTGAGAATAACTTAGTTAACATATTGAGTGGCTTCGCGGGTGATCATCTATTAAAAGGTTCCTTACATACAACTCGAGATTTTTTTAATAAAGGACAACTGAAAAAAACATTTTCTTGGATTACTGATTATTCTATAACTACAAATACATCAGCCCTTAAAAATTTTTATAACTGTGTACTATCTCCTGATTTAGCCAAAGAATTTATTGGGAATACAGATAGTAATTATTATAAGTTTATGAATAAAAAAATGAGAAATATTAAACGTTTTCACCAAAAGGAATTATATTACCAAATTACTAATGCTAAAGCGCACTTATATATAGATAGGGTAATAGGTGCTGCAGTAGGTGCAGATATTAGTCATCCGTTTTTAGACAGAAGATTAATCGAATTCGTTTACAAAATCCCCGGTGAATTTAGATTTTCAACTGAAACTACTAAATATATATTAAGAAAATCAATGGAGAAATACTTAACTCCAAATATTGTTAATAAAATTAATAAAACAACCCACTTAGATTATACTTATAAAAGCATTCGAAAGAATTGGGATAAAATATACAGATTAATGGAAAATCCGATGATTGTAGAGAAGCTTAACCTGCTTTCGCATGAAGAGTGGCACGAGGAACTCGCAAAATGGAGAAATGGTCTTGAAAATAGAAAAGATTTTTGGACATTATTTTGTATTGAAATATGGTTTATAAAGTATCAACAAAGATTAAATCAAAATAATTAGTAGAAAATATATCAAATAAATAACGCAATATTTTTATATATGAAATTAATGTTAACTAATTTTTTGTGAATTTATAATGAATATATTTAATTAAAATTAGTATAAAACTATTGCGTTATTTATCAAAAAACAATAAGGGAGATTGATTTAAATGAAAACATTTGTAAAACCTTCAATGGTGAATTGTGGTAAAAGTGAAAGTGTAATTAAAGGAGATTGCTCTTGGGGGAAAGAAAATTTCGCATTAGATGAAACAGGAGCGTACTATACGAAAAAAAGAAAATATGTACATGCTGGTTGGCTTCCAGGATATAAAGAAGTATTTAAATGTGCGGTTGTAGATGGTTGTAGTTCCGACTCTAACCAATGCTAAATAAATTGAAAGATAATCATACCAGCTGTGTAGCTGGTATGATTGCCTAATTTTATAGTTTTTAATGAGGGGAATATTAATCCATTGATAAAACATGTTAATTTACTAAACTGATGAAACAAAAAATGTTTAATTGTTTTTAAATTTATTTTATTAGTATTCATAGGAGAATTGTAATGGTGACTTACCTTTTTATAATAATTTTAATAGTAGCAATTATTACATGCGCATACATATATATCAAAATTAAAAAAAATCAAGATTTTACCGCAAGTATTATGAGTGGATCGGAATTTAGGAAGAAGATTAATGACTATACAGGATATGCTATATGCTCAGATAGAGAAAGCTTTATACATGATTTTAATTTGTTTATAGAGTTGTTAAATATTATTAATAAAGAAAGACGATGTGTTTTAGTAGATTTATCTAATGACACACATGCTTCATCTGAACTAAATATGGAACTTATTAAAATGTTAGACATTAGTTTTATTCCTTCAATTATATATATGAAAAATGGTAAGGAATTAAAAGAAATCATACATTTTGGTGAATTCGAGGAAAACTTCAATAATCAAGAATTTCTGGTAGAACTCAAAAAAAGGTTAGGGCAGGATTAAATTATGGATACAGTTTATCTAATTATGATTAAGATGTCATATGTTATTCTTGGTTTGATTTTTCTAAAAAGTGTTAGAACTAAAGTGAAAAAGCCATTTGCTTATTATATGGCTATGAAAGATTATCAAATAGTTAAAAAAGAAAAATCACTAAATGTTATTACTTCTCTATTAATTGCTTTAGAGCTATTCTTAGCATTATTATTAATAACTACAATATATTCAAATATTGTTCTAATTATAGGTTTAATAATTCAAGTGTTTTATATATTACTGATAATAATTAACATAAACAAAGAATTTATAAATAATTGTGGTTGTTTTTCCTTAAATATGCCTAAGAAAGTAACAACAAAAAATTTAGCTGTTAATATTATTTTATTATTATCCATAGTACTGATATATGGTTGTGAGATTAGACTTTTATAATAGACCATATTTTAACATGATATATTATGCAGACTAGTTATCGATTAGGAGGAATTAGGCTTTTGAATGTTATAACATTAATATTTAGTGTGTCTGTAGGATTACTTTTTTTTATTTCGGGTTTGTTTAAATTGATTGCTATAAAAGAAGCATCTCAATCGATTGTTGAAATGAATTTAATGCCTGAAAAATTAGCATCTATATTTGGAATGTTATTCCCTTTTCTGGAGATTTTTTTAGGTGTATCCTTAATTATTTTTAATAATAATATGTTTATTAATATTATAGCGATAGGTTTGATAGTCATGTTTATTTTAATCAACTTCAAAGTAATTGTTGAAAAAAAGCAAAAGAAATGTTTTTGTTTTGGAAAAATAATAGAGACTAAACTTGGTTATGGTGGATTAATTCAATGTCTACTATTATTGCTTAGTATTATTCCAAATATAATATTTAATGGCACAAATTTAAGCACAGTATTGACTCATAAGGAGCATTTAATGTATGGACTAGAAATTATTATAATTTCTGTATTTTGGACAATAACATTAATATTAATTCGATTAATATTTGAAATTATATTTCCTAATAAATTATCTAATTAAGTTGTAATTGGAGGAGCAATAATGGATATAAATCATCAAATAATAATTTCATTACTTATTATTATAACGATACAAACAGCCTTACATATAATTACAATTTTAAAATTAAAATGGGGTCAAGTAGTTCAGGGGGGACTAGAAATCGGAGACAAGATTCCAAACGTTGATTTTAACAATGTTGATGGAGACATAAAGGGGATTTACGATAATGTATTAGGAAATAAAAATACACTTGTTTTTTTAGATCTAGATTGCAAAGAATGTAATAAAGTTTTTAGCTCGTTAGATGTTTTTAATATTAGCTACCTAAGTGAAATTAAACTAGTTTTAATAAAAACAGAAAAAAATTTCAAATATATGAGCAATAGTGTTTATAAGGATAGAGCATTATTTATTGATGAAGATATTATTATTAATAAATTCAATATTGATGTATTTCCTTTTGCAATGAGAGTGGATGAAAGTGGTAAAGTTGAAGAGAATAGTCATATTACTAAAGAAAACTTGATTAACTATATAACTTGAAAAATTAAACTAGCTAATTGAGAGGAGGATTATAGTGAAGGAGAAAAGACATAATCAATTTTGGGCATTTATAAAAACTCAGAAATATTTTCTAGGTTATATATATAGAGAGCATCCTTTGAGTTTAATCTTATTTTGTATATTATCACTTATTACCGCTACTATTCCACCAATTTTAATCATTTTAAATAAACAAACCATTGACACGATTACTAATATACATAATAACCCTGATGCTCAAGAAGTTGTAATAATTTTGTTGGTAGTAACTTTTTTATTGCAGTACTTCTCTTCTGTATTAAGTAATATAGGAATATATATATTTACTCGTATTACCCAGACTGTTAATTATGTTCTAAAAAAAATAATGTTAACAAAATTGATTAAAATACCATTAAAAGAATATGAAGATAGTAGTTTTTTTGACACTATAAATTTAGCGAATATAGCAATAAGCGGAAATGGTGTAAGGGTAATTAGTAGTTTGATAGGGGTTTTACAAAGTTTGATTTCTTTAATTGGGATTTGTGGGATATTACTTGCGATCCATTGGATTTTACCCATTGCACTATTTTTGTCTACATTGCCAGGTATTATTTTGATTTTTATAGCAAAGTCTAAAAATTATAGAATGACTAAAGAAACAGCGGCTAAAGATAGAGAACTGGGCTTTACTGATAACCTTTTTGTTGATAAAAGTGCTATCAGAGAGATAAAGATTAATGATTCGGGAGATTTTTTATTAAATAAATGGTCTAACTTATTTAAAGTTATACAAAAATATAAACTCAACTTAGCTTTATGGGAGTGCAAAACTAAATCGATTGCCGCATTACTGTTACAGGTGTCTAGTTTAGTTGTATCTTTAATACTTGTATACCAAATATTTGATAATAAGTTATCCATTGGTGACTATGTTGCTTTACTTGGGGCAGTAGCTTCTGTGCAATCAATATTTGGTTCAATTGGTTCTCATCTAGGTTCGATTTTTGAGACAGCTATCTATAATAGTGCTCTAATGCAAATATTGGATTACGATGTTAAAAATAAAAAAGAAGTAGATCCCATAGAAATTCAAAGCGTAGAAGAGATATCTTTAAAAAACATAAGTTTTTATTATCCAAAAACTAATGTTAAGGTATTGGATAATATAAACTTAAAGATTAATAAGGGAGAAAATATTTCAATTGTAGGGCATAATGGTTCTGGAAAGACTACACTAGTTAAATGTATTTTAGGCCTTTATGATGTAAGTGATGGTGAAATTAGAGTAAACGAAAAAAATATTAAAGATATTGATAAAATAACTTATTTTGAAAGAGTAGCAGCAATTTTCCAGGATTTTTATAAATATAAATTTAGTGTAAGAGAAAATTTAGGATTTGGGAATCTAAAGAAGTTAAACGATGATCAGGAATTATATAATGCACTACAAAAGGTAGGGTTATATGAGAAAGTAAAAAATTATCAATTTAATCTGGATACATATTTAACTAGAGAAATACCAGCTGGGAGAGAGTTATCTGGTGGAGAGTGGCAAAAATTAGCTATTGCAAGAGGGTTCTTGAAAGATTCAGATTTAATTATTTTAGATGAGCCTACTGCAGCATTAGATCCACTAAGTGAGATGAAAATTTTTGAACTTTTCAACAAATTATCTGAAAATAAAACGACAATAACTATTTCTCATAGATTAGGACCTACAAAGTATTCAGATAGAATTATTGTAATGGACAATGGGAATATAGTTGAAGAGGGAAACTACGATGAGTTGATGAATAAACGTGGAGTGTATTATGAAATGTATTTATCACAAGCAAAATGGTATGAGGAACAAATAACGCAAAATTCGATTTAAGACATTGAGGTGTATTATGGAAAAGAGTCAGTTTTTATTATCTGTGAAAAATTTGTGTAAAACTTATAAGGGTGTTGGCTATGAAGTTAAAGCGCTAAAAAATGTATCCTTTGATTTACATAGAGGTGAGTTACTTGCAGTTATGGGAACAAGTGGTTCAGGAAAGAGTACATTACTTAACATATTAGGTGCTTTAGATAGTCCAGATGAAGGCACTATTTTGTTAAATGGGGAAGTGAAAAATAATATGTTTACTGAACCATATGCGACAAAATACCGGAGTGAGAATATAGGGTTTGTGTTTCAATCATTTAATTTATTGAAAGATTTATCAGTTAAAGAAAATATTGCATTACCGCTTATTTTAAAAGATATAAAAAAAGAGGAAATAGACACTGAGGTGCAGCAGATGATAGAACTAGTTGGTTTGGAAAATTGGTCTAATCATCGACCAGTTCAACTTTCAGGGGGGCAACAGCAACGTGTTGCTATCGGAAGAGCATTAATTACATCACCACCTATCGTATTAGCTGATGAACCAACTGGGAATTTAGACTTTAATAGAACTACAGAACTTTTAAAAATGTTAGTAGAGATGAAAAAAAAATTAAATCAAAGTATGGTTTTAGTTACACATGATCCCAATGTAGCAACATACGCAGATCGCGTGATTTTTTTCCATGATGGAAAAATTGTGGACAATTATGTATGTGATAATGGACCGGTCGATATGGAAAATATTTTAGAGAAGTTTAAAGCGTTGATGGAGAAAGTGCAATGATTAGATCTATTAGGGGAATAGCATTACGTTTTTTTAGAGCGAATAAATTTATTGCATTGTCATCAATTGTTAGTGTGATGTTGTCCATTTCGTTAATTATCACAATGGGAACTTTCTCGGTAAATGCTAGACATTCAATAGAAAATAAAGTTAAACAGATATATGGAGATATGGATTTGTCAGTTGGTTACAGTAGTGATCAAACAAAAGTCATGGATAAGTCCCTATTAGATAAAATTACATCCTCAAAAAGTATTAAACAATCATCGAGTGCCTTGGTTACACGTTTAAAAGTTGATAGTTTAAACACAAATATGTATACAGTTGGGGTTCAAAATGATTTACTAACAAAAAGTAAGTATCATTTTAATGAGAATATAGAATCCAATGAGGTGATAATTAATAAAGAATTAGCTCAAGTATTGAAGGTTCGAATAGGGGATAGTATTTTAATAGAAAATAAACAATATAAGATAAAAGAGTTATTGACAGATTTAGATGCAACGGGGATGCCTCCTGATATAATTATGTTATCTAAAGATACAGTTCAACGACTTATGCAGGAAAAGAATAGTAAAAATATTGAAGCCACTTATGTTTTAATTAAGATGAAAGAAAATGAAGATGTACTAACATTAGCTAATCAAATTAGAGAAATTGATTCGGACTTACGAATTGATGTAACAGAAGAAGATGAATTTTTAAAGAGTAATCTAGCCTCATTAAATATATTTATGATTATTTTGTCGGTACTCATGCTTGTTGTTACTTCATTGATGATTATTTCTAATTTTGAATTGTTTTTATATAAATATAAAAATCAAATTTCTATTATGAGATCCATTGGAGCGACAACAAAACAAATATTTAAAGTTGTGTTATTTCAATGTAGCTTGATTAATATTATTGGTACTATCTTGGGCTTTGTGCTAGCTGTAATAAGTAATCAATTCTTGCAAAAATGGCTGGAAAAATTATTTTCTTTTCAAATTAGTTCGTTAGGATTTGATTATAAAATAGCAGTAATGGTCATGATTTTTGGCGCAATATTGATTGAAATATTCATGCTGTTTCCCTCTTATAAGAGTGCAAAAGTGTTGCCATTTAAAATTATGCAGGACAATGAAAAAGTCGATTTTTCTAATAAAAATAAGTATTTGAAATTTGGGAAATTCATAACTTTTATCAGTGTAGCTCTAATTCTTATAGGAAGGTTTGTAACTTATGGAGAAGATACAAGAGTAGCGTTTGTATTAATTGGATCACTGTTATTAATATTAGGGATATTTATATTGTTTCCTATTTATCTTCCAACGTTATTAACGCGCACTTTACCTATCATTAAATTTCTTATTGGTAATACATCATTTGTAGCAATTAAGAATCTTATACCACAAGTAAAGAAGAATACATTTGTTGTTTTGACTATTAGTACAATGATGATTATTGCTGTTTTTGGATCGGCACTATTAAAAACTATTCAAAAGAATGAAGAAGCATATTTAAAACAAGAATATCCAACAAATATTATTGTGAAAAGTCATTTAAGTAAAAATTCAACAATTAAGCATGCAGAATTGCAAGCGGAGATAAAAAAAATAAAAAGTGTTAAGGAAGTAAGCACGCTAAGTAATTTTGTTTCTGCAGAATTGAAGAAAGGCGATCAATATGTTTCTTTTAATTATGCATTAGCTGATTTAAAGGAGATGGGGAAACAAAATTTACTTCCACTTCTTTCTACAAATGTGGAAAATAAGGTTGTTATTACTAAAGGTTTTGCGCTACAACATGATCTTCATGTAGGGGATAGTATTGTTCTTGGTATGTACTCAGAATCCTCACAAAAAATAGAAGAGAATGGAAGAGTTGTTGTGGGGGAAATCGTTCAAAAATTATCTGGCTCAAATGTAGAAATGTATATGGATTGGAGAAATAAAGAATTTAATACAGATTTCACTGTATTTAGTCGTTTATTTATTAGCTCCAACGATGAACAATATACCTTGAAACAATTAGAAGAATTAAAAAAACAGTATCCAGAATTACAAATCAATAGCTATGAACAGTCGGTCAAAAAGGCAAAACAAATGTTTTATCAAAGATGGTCCATATTTATTGTAGTGATGATAGTAATGGTGTTTAGTGTTATGTTAGGAGTATTTAATACTCTTATTAATAATATAAATTCAAAAAGAAAAGAATTTGCTGTTTTAAGGACGATATGTATTGATAAAAGAGGGATTATAAGGGTCATAATGACACAAGTTATTCTATATATCCTTATAGGATTAATACTTGGTACTTTTGCCGGGATTCTATTAACATATGCTATTAGTTTAATTGATCATGGGAAAGTATATATTGATTTTATTTTTGTGAATACGATTGTAGGAGTTATGTTAGGAATGGCGTTTATTATTTTTGTTCCTTTTGCAAATCGAATAGGGAAAAGAAAGGTTTCTATAGAATTAAATCAAGATAATAAATAATAGGCCATCATTATTGTAAGTTTTGAACGAATTAAGGTATTATTTATCATACTCAAAATTCTCCAGATCTAAGAAGGCTTTCACCACTGTATATGTCTTTATAGCGTTATTAATGATAATAGTGTTGAAATGAAATACACAGCAGAACTAGAAAAAGCACTAACAGACGCTGTAATTCCTGTAGATCAACAAGAACAGGCAGCTGCGTTAGCGTAAAATAGAGAACCACCTGAAGGGGAGCCTTTAGGTGGTTTTTTCTCTTGACTAAAAATAAATAAAATGTGTTACAATGATGATAGAGTATATAGTATGAATTTTGCATAAAATAAAAAAGACAGAAGCCTGAGAAACTTCTGCCTTGTGTAACCTAACTTGCTATTGTGGTGGTAGTAGGTGCGGTTATAAGACAATTACATTAACGTTTTAGCCGAGAACCGCCCTTACCTTTTCCACGAAGCAGGGTGGTTCTCGCTTTTTTGTATACAGAAATTAGCCACGGACCGACGTATCTTCTACCGATGACAACGCCAGCTCCGGTTAGGATACCGTACATTAATTTCATTACAAACATCGCGATCATATTATCACCTCCCCCTTTTTTCAAAATGGAAGAGATGATTACCACACCTACTAGTTATAGCTTATTAAGTTACGTATTCATTGTATTATGTTTTAAAATAGGGAACAAGATATATGGATGAAAATTCCTAGTTTTTAAGCAGAGCATTAGTGTCAGGGGACAAGAAGTAAATAAATATTCATAAAAAAACGGTATGGACATTACCATCCGTATTTTTTTATGTATTTATAAAACTTTTCCATACAGTGCGTCGTCTAATATATGGGAAGGAGGAAATGATGTGGATGAATTAACGATAGAAGCGTTTGAAATAGAAGATAAGGAGGAACTTATCGACGAAATAATGAACAAGTATGGGCAAGAAGTCCTGCAGCTTGTGTATTCATATGTGAATAATAAAGAGATTGCGGAGGATGTAACGCAAGATATATTTGTAAAATGTTATAAATCTCTTCATACATATAAAGGGAAATCGAATGTGAAAACGTGGTTATGGAGAATTGCGATTAATCAATGTAAGGACTATATAAAAAGTTGGTATAACAAAAAGGTAATCGTTACAGAGGATGAATTTGCGTATATTGGGATTCAAAATGATAGTGTCGAACAAACTGTCATTCAAAATGCGGAGGATAGTAGGTTGGCTTCTGCGGTAATGAGTTTACCGATAAAATATCGAGAAGTCATTTATCTATTTTATTATGAAGAATTATCAATTAAAGAGATTGCTACAGTAATAGAAGTAAAGGAAAACACGATAAAAACGAGACTGAAAAAAGCGAAGGAGCTTTTGAAGAAAGGATTGGAGGAATAATCAAATGGAAGATCGATTAAAAGGCTTGCGAAAATCAATGGAGAACACAACGTTTAAACATTTGAGTTTTTCTGATCAGCACCAGAAGCAGGTGCGCGAAAAAATTAAGCAATCGTCCGAAAAGGAAGAAGATATCCTTTTAGCAGTGTTACAACTTCTTATGAATGAAAAAACGGGTTATGAATTGATGCAGTTGCTAAGAGGGAGAGGGATTCAAAAATTCGAAGGTGGTGAAGGGTCTCTATACACTTTATTACATCGTCTAGAACAAAATCGCTTTATCCAATCTAGCTGGGATCACGCGGGAGCTAAATATTATCAATTAAATGATAAAGGAAACAAGATGCTGCGAAAGGCAGAGAAGAATGCTACGAAGGCACGATTTATATTAAAAGGATTAGTACAGGAGTGAGAAAAAATTGAACAAAAAAGGGGAGCGTTTTTTAAAAGAAGTTACGAACCATATTAAATCAAAAGAAGCGAAGGATTTGGTGGCGATGGAACTAGACTTTCACTTAAAACAGGCGAAGAATATGTGGATGGATAAAGGATTAAGTGAGGAAGTTGCTGAAGATAAGGCTGTTGAACAAATGGGAAGTCCGGTCAAACTTGGCGAAGAACTTAACAAACTGTATAAGCCAAAGGTTGATTGGTTTTTAATTGGTTTATTAGTGGCTGCGATGGGGCTAGGGTTTTTGCCGATTATAACTTTTGGACATGCTGACTTATTCATGAATAAGGTGATATTTGTTATTCTCGGTGTTGTAACAGCTATGGGCATGATGCTACTTGATTATCGGAGATTAGAGAAACTTGGGTGGATGTTTTATACAATTGGCGTACTTATCTTGTTAATGATAAAATGTTTTCCGACTGATTACGTGATTGGGGAAGCAATAATAAAAATTGGCCCCATCAAAATTGACTGTTTAATGACGATGCCATTCTTCTTTCTAGCTTGGGCTTCTTTTTTCAATAATAGTAGGTTAAAGTTTATGCATCTTCTCATATTATACGTATTTTCTTTATATCTATTTTCAACTACATCAATTCTTTTACCAATTTTCATCTATATTACGATGGTATTCGTTATGCTTTGGTGGAGTAAGTTAGGAAAGAACACGGCATGGCTCATTACAATTTTACCAATTTTACCCTTTATTGTTAGGGATCTATTTTCCTGGTCTGCGGTAAAAGAATACCGGATAGCTAGAATTTTAGGATTTATAAATCCAGCGCATGATCAATGGGATTTACGTTTACAAGAGGCAATGTCTTCAGCAGGTTGGTTTGGTACATATGGAAATATAAAGTCTATCCGTGCTGCCCATACTGATTTTGTATTTGCAAGTTTGACTTACTATTATGGATATGTACTTGCGCTAGTTCTTGTCGTGATTCTTTCTCTTTTTGCAGTAAGAATAATGAACATAGCTTATAAAATAAATGATGGTTATGGTAAATTGCTTCTCGTTGGCGGAGTGACTCTTTTTGTAATCCATTTTATTTGTAACGTTGGCATGACCCTCGGGATATTACCACGTGTTTCTATATCATTACCTTTTATTAGCTACGGATTGATACCAACTCTGTTTCATGCATTTATAATGGGAATTGTGTTAAGTGTATATCGACGTAAAGATATTCCTTTTAGAATGAGAAAAACACCTTGATGATTATCAAGGTGTTTTCGTTATAAGTTCAAAACTATCCGAATCAGCCCCAAGCACAAAAGGACTAACCTCGCCAACACTATAAAGTTGCAACTCATGCATCGCGCGCGTACAAGCAGTGTAGAACAATCTACGTACGCTCTCATCACTGTATACATCTTCAGAAGCATCATAAATAATAACAGCGTCAAATTCAATACCCTTCGCTAAATAAGCAGGGATCACGACAATACCTTGCTCATACTCGGCTGAGTTACTCTTCACGAGTTTAATATTCTCGATATGACGGAGTGCTTCGTATGCAGCGGCGCTTTCAGTTGCGGATTTACATATAATTGCGATTGTATTGTGATTTTGTTTTTGTAGTTCGGTAACTTTTGTAGTAATATGCTCGTGCAGTTCGCTGTAATCAGCTACTTTCGTTACTGTAGGTTTCTCGCCGTCGCGTTCAAAGGCGTGAATGTTCTTCCCTTCCGGTACGAGAGCACGTGTAAATTCAATAATCGGTTTTGTTGAGCGGTAGCTACGAGTTAAGTTAATACCGTTCGTTTCATCTGGTCCGTATAAGCTAGTAAGTGTATTGAAATTCACTGCCTCACTCGCATGGGCAAATATCGCTTGGTTAAAGTCTCCGAGTACCGTCATTCTTGCAGCAGGGAAGAGACGTTTTAAGAACTCGAACTGAAACGGAGAATAATCTTGCGCTTCATCTACGAGTACGTGTTTAATCGATCTGTTCGTTTGGAAGCCTTCAATTAATTCTTTTAAAAGTAAAAATGGAGTCGCATCCTCGTAATATAGCTTTCCTTCATCAAGCATGTTCACCGTTAGAGAGCAAATGTCATCCCATTCTTTCGGTTTTTCTCCAGTAACCCATGATGCGTCTGTGAAGAGTTGTTTATAGATTCCTGTGAAATTGATGAAGCGCAGTGTTTGAACGCCTTTACGAAGCGGCTTCAATTTTTTGCGGACAATCATACGTCCCAGGACTTTCGTTTCTTTCTCATAGTCATTAAAAGAGTTGTCGTCAAACTCGCCTTTTTTCTGCAAGTATTTATAAGCCTTTTGATATTCATCTTTACTAAGTAATTCAATTTCTTCTTCTACCCAAGGCTTTTTCAGTTCTGCTTTTTCAAGTGCATCTATTTGTTTATTTAGCCAATCCGTTAACTTCTCAATTCGACTATGGAAGCGGAGGGAGGAGTCAGTATTGTAAAATTGCTCTGTAATTTCTTTAGCTGAGGCGATCAGTTTCCCTCTAAATTTCATTCCTCTAAATAGCATGCCTGAAGTTTCAAGAGATTGTCTGTACGCTTTAATCATTTCGAAAAATTGAGTGGATGCTTTAAATCGGATGCTGGCATTTCTAATTTTGTAATTTGCGCTATTTGTTTCAGTTAGCATATATTCTAATTGTTCGTAAGGATCTTCCACATCAAATGACTTACTTAGTCTATGGTTTAAATATTCTTGGAATGTTACTTGCTGCATATTTTCTTCACCGAGTTCAGGTAGTACGTTAGAAACGTAGCTATTGAACATAGAGTTAGGGGAAAAGAGAATAATTTGATCCGCTTTTAGCCATTCGCGATATTTATATAGTAAGTAGGCGATTCGCTGCAGGGCAGCTGATGTTTTACCACTACCAGCAGCTCCTTGAACGATAAGGAGTCGGCCTTCATCGTGACGGATAATTTCATTTTGCTCACGCTGAATCGTAGCGACGATGCTCTGCATATGTTTGTTTGTACCTTTTCCGAGCGCTTGTTGCAGAATTTCATCACCGATTGTGAGGCTCGTATCGAACATGGAATCAATCTCGCCATTTTGAATAATGTATTGTAATTTTTTCTCCACATTACCGCGAATTACGCCGCCTGGTGTGTTGTATTCAGCCGGTCCTGGTGGATAGTCGTAATAAACACTTGAAATTGGGGCGCGCCAGTCATAAATAAGAAAGTTTTCTCCGCTTGCATCAGTAAGGGTAGAAACACCGATATAGATTTGTTCTGCGGCAGGTTCGCCTTCTTCAGTAAAATCGATGCGTCCGAAGTAAGGTGCTTTTTGCATGCGTCGCAGCGCGGCAAGTCGATTAAAGGTGTGTTTATGGGTGATTTGTGTAACAGCTAGTGACTGAGCTTGTTGTCTTAAGTTGATAACTGTTTCAAGGTAATCATCAAAAGTATCTGTATTCACTTTAACGTCATCCCAGAAGTGTTTACGGATGTTGATTACTTCTGCCCGGCGTCTGCCAGTTTCGTTTTCCAGCTTATCAATTTGCTGCGTAATCGTTTCGATTACGGTATCCAATCGTTTTTGCTCTAGATCAAGTTTTTTGTTCATACGTAAGCACTCCTTTAAAAGTGAAAAATAGAGGTTGACTGAAGAAAGGTTTTGTTGTACAATTAAGATACGGATAAATACGTTCTGTGTACTTTAGAAAACGTGTTTCTGTACTAATTTAACATAGTTTCTTAATTTAATCAATAATGATGAGATAAACCCTTGGTTCCACGCGTTGTGAATCAAGGGTTTTTTGTTTTTCTGTAAGAAATAATTGCAATTTTGCCGAGGATAATCTAAGTAAAGTATAGAAACAATCAGGAATAGGGGGATACTGATGGGAAAATATTTTGAGGAAGCACATCGTTTTTGTTCTCGTAATAGAAAGCACTTAGAAAAGGATGTTATATGTGGTTGTTTCTATTGTTTAGAAATTTTCCATCCAGAAAAAATTACAGAGTGGTGGGATGATGATAACACAGCAGTTTGTCCGTATTGTGGGATTGACTCTATTATAGGGGAAAGTTCAGGATTTAGAATCACAGAAATGTTTTTAAGTGAAATGCATAAAAGGTGGTTTTAGTTAAACGAATGACAAAATAAACTTTCGGTAACGAAGATAGTGTAAAACTAGCTAAGATTGTACACTATCCATAAAATGAAAAAGACGTTATCCTTTCTATAGAATCGAAGAGTCAATCATGTAATTTCATTTACCCAATCTGTACACAATTTCCCCCTGGAAGAGGGGATATAAAAAAGCTCGGGCTTAGCCCGAGCTTTTCATTATTTCTTTTCGTCTTTTTTATCGTCAGCTTTTTGCTCTTTGAAAAGATCTTTTAAATCTTTATCGTCAACTTTTACGTCAGCTTTTTTGATTTCTTTCATCATAAGATCGTTCATGAATTGAGCATCTTGCGTTTTTTCTTGAGCTAGTGATTTTTTAATATCAGCTTTTGATTTATCGAAAGTTGCATCTGCGTGATTATCAGTTACTTTAATAATATGGTAACCGAATTGTGTTTTTACAGGTTCGCTTACTTCATCTTTTTTCAACTTTTGAGCTGCTTCTTCAAATTCTTTTACCATTTTCCCTGGTCCGAAGAATCCTAAGTCGCCACCTTTTTCTTTTGAACCTGTATCTTCAGAGTATTGCTTTGCTAATTCTTCGAAAGATTTACCTTGAGCAAGTTCATCTTTCACTTTTTTAGCAGTTTCTTCATCTTTTACAAGGATATGACTTGCTTTAATTTCTTTTTTATAATCCTCGAATTTTGCTTTTACATCTTTATCAGTAATCGATTGTTCAACCGCTTTTTCTTGAGCTAATTGAGCACGCACACTATTTTTGATAGTTTCTTCTTTAATACCTTGTTGTTTCATTAGTGTATCGAATTGATCACCGTATTGTTTTTTCATTTCATCGAACTTTTTGTCTACATCTTTGTCTTCAACTTTGTAGTTTTTAATAAGAACTTTTTCCATAACCATGTTGTTTAGTACTTGTTTACCAGCTTGTGTCTTCATTTGATCGTAGAATTCTTCTTTTGTAATGTCACCAGCTTTAGATGTAACGATTTTGTCTGATGATGATGTTCCACATGCTGATAATGCGATTACACTTGTTGCGGCTAAGGCAAGCATAGCTTTCTTCATTCGATAAACACTCCTACTATTATGTATTTTTAATTTATCCTACACCGATGAATTTTAAATTCATAAGAGCCCGATTAAGTCTCACTGATACTTTTGCTTTTTTGTATTGGTAAAGCGCGCTTAACAGGGCTTACCGTGGCTGAGGATAAAGTTTTGATGAATGTTTTGTTCTATAGTATAAGCAATATGTACAAAATTTAATATATCATATTTCGACGCGTTTTCATATTGATAAAGAAAAATTAACCAGTACGTGTCAGATTTTGAAAGTGTGCCATATTGGGCGTATGCCGCATATACAGAATAGAGGAGGGGATGGGGATGAATTCTCAACTTATTTTATTACTTGTACTGTTTATTTTATTGGTTATTGTAGGTATAATTTGCTTATAGAGGAAAAAAGTGAGGAAGGGGCTTTCCTTCCTCACTTTCCATGAAATATAATTTCTATATAACTAGAAATTAATAAAATTGTTATACATACATTAATAACCCGAAAGACACCGGGCTGGCGGCTCGCAGCTATTTGTTTTCGTTCACACAGTGTATGTGTCATGAAATTCGTGTAAAATATAACAAGAAGTGCGAATGCGACAAAAACAACTGTTATAAGTGTCATGAGGCGAGACCTCCTTTTGGCTAAAATACATATACATATATTGTATCACACGATATTTTGTTCGTGTTACAAAATTCAGAAATAGAAGACTTTGTGTTAGAAAGTGAGGGAGAAAATGGACGTTGTTAGAAGATTAGAACAAGCTGAATACTACGTAGACCTATTATTTAAAATGATTGATGAAGAGAAGTGTCCATTTTATTCTTTGATCATAAAGAAAAAAGCTCGTAAAAAAGATATTGAACGTATACTAAATCTTTGTGAAAAACTGAACGAGCAATATGTAGTGGAGAAAGCTGAAGGGCTTCTTTTGTTCGATGCGCTGTTAAATCAATTTGAAAAAGCGCTTCCACATCAGCTCGAAGTAAACGAAACTGCGGAAGCGCTAGCAAAACAAGGTTTATTTAAGCCGCTTATGAATGAATTCTTAAGCATGATTGCGAAAAAATAAATAGATTATTTCTTAACTAACTTTTGATCGGATTCTGTAAAGTTCTCTTCAATATCTTCTAATGATTTCTCAAAAATATCGATAAAGTCTTGTCCGTAAATATTACGCAGGATTGCAATCAGTTCGATATTTTCTGGGAACTTCCCATAAAAATTACGAAGTGCAAGAGCCCCATTAAACACTGAATTATTTTCAGGATCATACTCCTCCATTAAGCGAAGTAGTAATTCTTCCCCTTTGTCTGTAATTTCAATGTACGTATTTCGTTTATCATCTTCCTTTTTTGAGAATACAAGATAGCCGCGTTCTTCCAGCTTTTTCGAGAAGTTAAACGCCGTTGATACGTGCATAACTCCAAACTTAGCAATCTCAGAAATAGAAGCCCCTTTTAAATGATAAGCGATTGTTAAAATATGATGTTCATTAATATTTAAATCGTAAGGTTTAATCCACTGCTGCCAATCTTTCTCTACACATTTCCATAACGCTTTCGATAATTGAGCAATGCGTTGGCTGAAAATCATCGCTTCTTTTACCGAGTAATCTTTTTCTCCACTTTTCATGTACTCACCCACTTTAACATTCTTTTTTCATTACTATCTATTATGCCAGTAAAATAAAAATTAATAAAGTCTTTTTGTGAGAATTGTGAAAATTTTTTAACAAAATGACATTCTATACAAATCATGCATAACTATGGAAGCGTTTTATGAGTCGTGAATACATGCGTTGTCCTTACATGTTAATTGATAACATATATTGTAAATGCATAAAAACACGGCATATCTATACGATATGCCGTGTCAAGGTCAATTTATATAAAAAATATTTGTTATATGCAAAAAACTAAGCAGGAATTTGTTTACGCTTTTTCTGGAACAGCTTCTTGTAGTTTCTCAATTGACTTTTGGATGTCCAAAATTTCTTTCTCAATATGGCGCTTGTTTTGAGAAATATCTTGTTTCCAGTTAGAAAGCGTGTCTTGCATGTCATCTTTTAGTTCTTGAAACACTTCTTTACCTTCTGAAGCAGTTTCAACAATTTGACGCTTTAATAATTTCGTATCAGCTGTAATATCAGCTAAAGTCTTTTTAATATCATTTCCTTTTTCTTTTAACTTGCCGCGCATGTCTTTACCAGAAGAAGGAGTTGAGAAAAGAACGGCTAGTCCAGCAACTGCTCCCCCGCAAATAACACCTGTAATAAAGGATTTAGCTTTTGACATAAAAGGAGACCTCCTTATTTTTTGTTCGTATTCATGATGTAAAACAATATGCATATCTTTCTTATATGTGCTATGCACAAACAATCATCCCTGAGCATTTTAAGTGAAGAAACAAGCCATGCGGAATTTGATAACTTCAGGGAAGTGGCTTGTTATGTATTACGCCTTCTTATAGTGTCATTATTTCACACTATTTGCAATTGTACTTGCGATGTTTTGTAAATTTTCCATAGTGTATTCATTTTGGTGTGATTTCCAAACAGCACCGAAACCATCTTTTTCACCGTAGCGTGGAATTAAATGAAGGTGGAAGTGGAACACAGTTTGTCCAGCTTTTTCACCGTTATTGTTAAGTAGGTTAAAGCCAACTGGATTAAACTCTGCTTTAATCGCATTTGCGATTTTTGGAACGACAGAAAAAATGTGTGATGCGATTTCTGGCGTTAACGCAAAAATGTCTTGTTTGTGAACTTTCGGAATAACAAGAGTATGTCCTTTTGTTACTTGACTAATATCTAAAAATGCAAGCACATGTTCATCTTCGTATACTTTTGAGCAAGGGATTTGCCCGTCAATGATTTTACAAAAAATACAATTGTCTGCTGTATGATTCATTGATCTCATCCTTTCAAATATCCTTAGCCGTATTTTACCATAATTACATAAGAGAACAAACACGAAAAACAGGAAGCTGACTCAGCTTCCTGTTTTCTGAAGAGGGATTGAAAAAGCATTATCGTAATTTACGTTTCGCAGACACCTCATTTATTTAAGAAATGCACGGTAAATCGGCTAAAGTTTCTGCCGTAGACACCCCATTTTCAAGTGAAATGAATTGCAATCTTTCATAAAAGGAAATTGTTTATTTTTTAAAACAGTATATGCTCTTTCGGAGACACCCCGTTTCGAAAATGAAACAAATAATCTGGTTATGTGTAAATTTCATTGTCCAACATGGACACCCCATTTCATGATGACTTCACTATGTTGTTGTACTCATCAATTGGTGGTTGCTTTTTCAATGTGTTCCTTCTTCAATAATTATGATGTCCGCTTTCGGGAAAATATATGCTAATAAATTTAAATTTTTTTTTTGAGTACATGGATACTATGTAGTACAGCATAATTTTTGGTAAGATGAATATAGAATGAATACTAATGAAGAAAGTGGTGTCGTATGAGCGAGTTATTGCGTGTAGAAAATGTTACAGGAGGATATACGAAACGACCTGTATTAAAAGACGTTTCGTTCTCTGTTAATAAAGGCGAACTTGTCGGCTTAATCGGTTTAAATGGAGCTGGTAAAAGTACGACGATTAAACATATTATCGGTTTAATGGAACCGAAAAAAGGAACTGTCACAATTAATGGGAAAACAATTCGTGATGATATGACAGCGTACCGTTCTAGCTTTTCATTCATTCCAGAAACGCCGGTATTATATGATGAATTAACGTTAGAAGAGCATTTGAAATTAACAGCGATGGCGTACGGCGTCGATGAAAAACAATATGAAGAACGTGTAGGACAACTATTACATGAATTTCGAATGAAAAATCGTTTAAAATGGTTTCCATCTCATTTCTCAAAAGGGATGAAACAAAAAGTAATGATTATGAGCGCGTTTTTAGTTGAGCCATCTCTTTACATAGTAGACGAACCTTTCGTTGGATTAGATCCGTTAGCAATTCAATCTCTTCTTCAAATGATGGATCAAATGAAAAAGAGTGGAGCCGGTATTTTAATGAGCACACATATTTTAGCGACGGCAGAGCGTTATTGTGATTCGTTCATTATTCTGCATCAAGGTGAAGTAAGAGCGAAGGGAACATTAGCTGAACTGCAATCACAGTTTAATATGCCAGGTGCAACGTTAGATGATATTTACATCGCGCTAACAAAGGAAGAAGATTATGAATAGCACAGCGTTATGGAAAGAACGATTTCGTCACTTTCTAAAAGAAGTTCGTACATATAGTAAATACGTATTTAATGATCATTTGAAATTTATTTTCGTGTTCATCATCGGTGCGGGAGCGTATTATTACCAGCAATGGTTACAAACGTTAACATCTTCCTTTCCAACTGCGCTCGTAATGGCAGTATTAATTGGACTCGTGTTAACAGCTGGATCCATTCAAACGTTATTAAAAGAAGCGGATCTCGTTTACTTACTGCCAGTTGAAGAAAAGTTAAAACCTTACTTCACCAAGGCATTTCTTTTTACATTTATGATTCAGTTATACATAATCGCAATCGTAGCAGCTGCGCTTGCTCCGTTATACTTCCAACAAATGAAGCAAACCGGTGCTGGCTACATATGGATTGTCCTCGCATTTGTCATTGTAAAAGCGTGGAATTTATTTGTAGCGTGGGAAAAGTCATTTTTAACAGATCAAAATATACAAAAGGCTGATTGGTTTATTCGTTTTATCTTAAACGGTTTATTTGTATATTTCCTTGTAGAACGTACTTCAGTTCTTGTTATTGGCGGAATCGTTCTGCTCATGGTGTTATATCTTGCTATCATGCATCAAATGGTAAAAGGAAAGCCGCTAAACTGGGAGTATTTAATTTCTGAAGAAGGTAAGAAAATGATGCTGCTGTACCGAATTGCGAATATGTTCGTTGATGTACCAGCATTAAAAGAAAGAGTATCTCGCCGAAAATGGCTGGATTTCATTCTGTCGATAATCGGCGAAAAGCGCACATATTTATACTTATATACGAGAACGTTTTTAAGATCAGGTAACTATTTTGGATTATATGTGCGTCTGCTCGCTCTTGGAGGAGTTATTCTTTACTTCATTCCATTTTTATACGGGCGATTTATCGTAAGTTTTATTTTCCTATACTTAATTGGCTATCAGCTATTAACTTTATGGAAACATCACCGCATGAAAATTTGGCTTGATTTGTATCCAGTAAAGGTAGATGAAAAGAAGAAAGATTTTCTTACTTTATTAAATGTGATTCTAATCATCGGGAGCGTAATCTTTACAGTTATATTTGCACTAGCAACGAAAGATTTCATGATGACAGGAATTTTACTTGTCGTAAGCATATTATTTAGTATCGGTTTCGTTTACCAATACGGTGCGAAGCGCATTGAACGTTTAAATTGAAGGGAATGAACCTATGATTACATATGAAGAAAAGGTTATAAAAGAACTGGAGCAGTGGAAAGCTACATTCATGAAAGATTCTTCTATGATGACACGGTTCTCAAAGAAAGTGCAGACGAAAGTACAACAGCTTATTCCGGCGAAAGTGCAAAAAGTCTTAACAGAAACGATTCGGATGATGGTGCAAACGATCAGCGCCGGATCAAACTTTATAAAGCCGAAGCTAAAAGAGACGACATGGTCACTGCAAAGACGTGATGACGAAGTGCGTAAAAAAATGGATGAGTACAAAAAAATAGCTGCGGCAGAAGGAGCAGGGACGGGGGCTGGTGGTATTTTACTCGGTCTTGCTGACTTTCCGCTTTTACTTACGATTAAAATTAAATTTTTATTCGATGCAGCAACGTTGTATGGATTTGATACAAGTAAACAAGAAGAGCGTCTTTTTATTCTTCACGTTTTCCAACTCGCCTTTTCAAGTGACAATCACAGAAAAGAAATATGGAAAGCAATTGAAACGTGGGATACAGAAAAAGAAAATCATATGGACTGGGAAAAGTTCCAAACAGAATACCGAGACTATATCGATTTAGCGAAAATGCTTCAGCTCGTACCAGTAATCGGTGCCCCGGTAGGCGCATATGCGAACTATCAATTGCTGCAAAGACTTGGAGAAGTGACAATGAATTGTTATCGTATGCGATTGCTAAATAGAAAGTAAAAAAAAGCATCCTAAATGTGTGATTTAGGATGCTTTTTTTAGAAGTTAATTTCGCTATAGCCAACTCCGACTACAATCAATATGATAAAGAGCACAATAATGGATGGAAATCCGCTTTTATTATCGTGACCAGCCTCATCGCCGCCTTTATCCCGCTGTTTATGAAGGCTGATTAAAGTTTCACTTTATCAAGAACTTCCTGTGTAAACTCTTATTAACTTGCAAATTATTCAGTTTCATTTTATAATTTATTTACCGACCGGTAAGTAAAAATAAGTGAGGTACAGTATGACAAAGAATTTACAAACATCGCAAAACATTGTAGAGGCATCATTTAAACTCATGGCAGAGCACGGCATTGAGAAGATGAGCCTTTCCATGATTGCGAAAGAGGTAGGTATTTCAAAACCGGCTATTTATTATCATTTTTCTTCTAAAGAAGCGTTAGTCGATTTTTTATTTGAAGAGATTTTTTCTGATTATCATTTTGCAAATTACTTCGATAAAGAGCAGTATACGAAAGAAAATTTTGCAGAAAAGCTAATCGCAGATGGTTTACATATGCTCTCTGAGTATGAAGGGCAAGAAGGAATACTACGCGTTATCAATGAATTTATCGTAACTGCATCGCGAAATGAAAAGTATCAGAAACGATTATTTGAAATACAAGAGGATTTCTTACATGGTTTCCACGATTTATTGAAGCAAGGCGCGAGACTGGGCGTTGTGTCACAACATGCAACGGAAGAAAACGCTCATACGCTAGCGCTTGTGATCGATAATATGAGCAATTATATGCTCATGGGATTTCAGTTAAAATATAAAGAAATTTGGATTCGAAATGTGAAAAGCGTCATGAAGGAGGAGTAAAAATGAAAATGCAAAAAAACTGGTGGCTCGGTTTTCTTGGATTCATTGGAGTTTATAAAATTCCAGGCATGATAGAGGCTTTTCAAGCAGATGGAAGTTGGATGAAGTTAATCGGTTTTATTTGGCTACTTTGGTTCGGATATTTTATTCCAGAGAGGAAAGAAGATTAAATTTTAATTTTCTGTAAAGTTATGTAAAATATAGATTAAGAGTATTCGTATATTAGATTACTAGATTTGGAGTGGTTACATGGATCCATTGAAAAATGAAATTAACCCTGACATGGTCAAAGTGTGGAAAATTCGTGCTGTAATTGAAGAAGGGATCGGTATACTCGTCATTTTAGCTTACCTTTTCCTTATGATAAAGTTTGATTGGTGGGCGTGGATTTTGTATGTGATGATTGGGCTAACAGTTGTGTTCGCGCCATTTTCGTACTTCTTATTCCCGAAACTACGTCAACGTTATTACAGCTACCAACTAAATGATGAAGAACTTGAAATTCAGCATGGTCTTTTCGTCGTAAAGCGCGTATTAGTACCGATGATTCGTGTGCAGCACGTTACGATTGAACAAGGACCAATTATGAGAAAATACGGATTAGCAGAATTACACATTTCAACAGCAGCAACTTCTCACAGCATTCCAGGCTTAACGATGTATGAAGCAGAAATGTTGAAAACGAAAATCGCAGAATTAGCGAAAGTGAGTGATGAGGATGTATAAGAGGCAGCATCCAATCACGATGTTATTAGAATTGAAAATAACAGATTTTATACCACTCATTATTTTCATGTTTAGCTTAAACGGAAAATTCCCGTTTTGGTATTTAATTCCCGCAGCATTTGGTTTACTCACCGTTTTTTCAGCATTTGAAAAATGGTATTACACAACATATTGGGTTGAAAATAACGTATTACATGTGAAAAAAGGTCTCTTCGTGAAAAAGGAGAGCTACTTAAATAAAGAACGTGTTCAAACGATTAATACAAGTTCTAACGTACTATATCAAATGCTCGGTTTGAAAAAAATTCAGATTGAAACAGCTGGTGGGGGCGATGAAGCAGAAGTTAGCTTAGCTGGTATTACGGCAGAAGAAGCGGCGGAGCTTATTGCTTTGCTAAATGAGCCAACTCCAGAAGTGAAAGCAGAAGGAACGTTAGACGAAGCAACAGAAAATGTAGTAGAAAAAGCAATTGTTACAGAGGAAAAACAAACGACAGAATATAAATTAACTTGGAAAGAGATTTTATTAGCATCTGTTACATCTGGTCAATTTGGACTATTATTCTCTTTAATCTTTTTCGTTTATCACCAAGTAGATGAGTACATTCCGAAATGGATAGAGAATGGCGTAAAGTCGTATGTAATGGAACATGATATATATGGCTGGATTTTCATGGTAGCCATTTTACTCGTTCTTTCTTGGATTATATCTACAATCGGTTACGCGTTAAAACATGGCGATTTCACAGTGAATCGAAGAAATGACGAAGTTCGCATTTCACAAGGATTACTTGAGAAAAAAGAGCTCGTACTAAAATTGCATCGTATTCAAGGTATTACGATAAAAGAAAGTATTTTACGCCAACCATTCGGTTATTGTGCTGTGCAAGTAGAAGTCATTCAAAGTGAGGGAAAAGAAGAAAAAGTTACACTGCATCCTATCATTCGAAAAAATCGAGTGCAACAGTTACTCGCCCATTTACAATTACCATACGAACTGAATGCAAACATTATTGCATTACCAAAAGCAGCATTGCGCCGCTATCTCATTGATAGTTTTATCTTCTTCGCAATGCTAGCAATCCCGCTTCTTGGAATAAGTATATACTCTGAAAAGCACTTCATCATGTGGGCATTAATTCCGCTCGCAATCCTTATCTTTACACTTGGATACGCAACATTTAAAACAAATGGTTACAGTGTTAACGGAGAACAAATTACACTTGTCTATCGTAGCGTCGGAAAATACACAGGACTTATTAGAAGAAGACACGTCCAATCAATGGAGAAGACACAATCATATTTCCAGCGCCGCGCGGATTTATGTACGTATAAGTTTTCTAGTGCATCATCTAGTTATAAAATAGAGCATACGAGAGTAGAAGACGCGGAGAGAATGCAGGATTGGTATAAGAAGAGAATGAGGGAGGAATAATTTGAGAAAGCTTGCCTATTATGAAGGGCAGGCTTTTTTTGTTATAAGGAAATGAGTGGTTTAAGTGATAGAGCAGTACAACTACAGCACACATGTATTAATATGTATGAAAAAAGGTAATATTCTTCTATTTTAGAGGAATCTGTGGAATTTTTGATATAAATGGTATACTAAAATATAAATAGTATTAGGAGGTTATATATGATAAGTCAGTTGAAAAGAGAAGCACTTGATGCATTAAAAGGAAGATGGGGATTAGCGGTAGGGGCAACTTTATTAATTGGAATCCTTATTGGAGCTGTTGAAATGCTAACCACAGGTATTTTTTCGATATTTTGGGGTTGGGAAGAAGCAAGTGATTCACTCACAGTAAGTATTATTGTAATGCTTGTTATTGGTCCATTAACAATAGGTGCCTATTATCTTGTTTTAAATGCAATTCGTAGGACTGATGCTCGCATTGGTCATATATTTAGATGGTTTAGCGATGGAAGTAAGTTGATGAAGTCGTTTTTAACATATTTACTAATGTATGTATACTTGACTCTATGGACATTACTTCTTATTATTCCAGGTATTATTAAATCATTTTCTTATTCTATGACATATTTTATTTTGAATGATCATCCAGAATATACAGCGAATCAAGCGATTACTGAGAGTCGTCATATGATGAATGGACATAAAATGGATTACTTTTTACTATGCTTAAGTTTCTTAGGCTGGTTCATATTAAGTATTCTTACTATAGGAATCGGTTTCTTATGGTTAGTACCTTATTTCTACTCGACATCGGCAGCATTTTATGAAGAGATTTCAAAAGAATATTATAAAAAAGAGAGCACTACTTTCTAATAAAACATATAAACTATCTACCCTAAAGAATGTAGGGAGCAGATAGCAGATGGTTTAGGTGTTTTGATATTTGTCCTATTTTCGGGATTCACTTCAGGATAAGGTATAGATTTTTATATAGAAATGCTTCCCTCTATGTTTTATCATAGAGGGTTATTTTTTTATGTAAAAATGATAGGAAATAATGAATAATATATGTAAAGAAAAAAGCGAGGTGAATGAGAGTGAGCAAATTTTTAATACCGTATTCATTTTCTATATTAAGTTTCTTTATTTCAGCAACAGCACTTGATTTATATGATAGGATGGGAAACGATAGTGAGCTGGTTTCGCCGAACATAATTGGAAAGATAATTCAATCTACTGCGCAAATGGGAGTCCTTACATTGTATTTCGGAGTACCTATTATTTTAGGTGGCTGTCTACTTGGTGAGCTATTGTTTAGAGGTATCATTTTACGATTTAAACTAAGCTATATTATATCTTTATTATTATATCTATTTTTAGCTTTTAGTATTGTTTTCGTAACGGTAGGCATTCCAACTACATATGAAGATTCTAATACATTTTTCATAGGGATAACTATGATTTGTGCTGTTACATTCTTTGTGAGTCGGAATATATGGGAAAACAAGTTAATAATGGAGTGACAAAATGAAATACACCTGTCCATGTTGCGGATATAAAGTTTCACTTTATTGGATCAGTTAGAAAACCGACTAGTGAAGATGTGAAGGATGCTAGTTGGCCGCGAATTTGTTAAGTAAAATGTTATTACTCGATTCGATGGGAGTAATAACATTTTTTATTTAATGCTGAAAGAATTACTGCCGTCTTATAAAGTAATAAGAAGGACTAATCGGTAAATTTTATTGATGGATATATTAGGAATGAATACAAAAGTATAGATGTATAGTCGACTTTGTGTATTTAATGTTATCATATTGAATGATATGGAAATTTTTAATAGAATAAGTAACTAAAAATTCAAAGGTAATGAAGCTTTTGTTGTATAAAGAAAATACTTAGTAGTAATCAACAATATTAAAAATAAGATTCGTATTTATATAAATTTAGTAGAAATGGGGTTTTAAAAAGGAATGAGTATCAGCATAACGCGGCAAAAGATTTTGGCGGCCGCTTCTCAAATTGTGCAATGTAAAGGGGTTGCTAAATTAACCTTAGAAGCAGTGGCAAAAGAGGCGGGTGTAAGTAAAGGTGGATTATTGTATCACTTTGCAAATAAAGAAGCTTTAATAGAAGGTATGATAGTCAGAGGGATAGAGGATTATGAGGGCGCTATTTACAATAAAGTAGCGGAAGACTCAGAGAGGAAAGGGAGATGGGTTCGCTCTTTTGTAGAGGAAAGATTAAGTAATGAGAGAAGAACAGAAGAGTTGTCTAGTAGTATGATGGCAGCATTCATGTTAAAACCTGAATTACTTGAGCCATTACAACAATCATTTCAGCAACTGCAAAAGAATATAGAAAACGATGAGATAGATTCAGTTTGTGCAACAATTATTAGATTAGCAGCAGATGGATTATGGTATTCGGAATATTTAGGGGTTGGCAGACTAAGCCCCGAGTTAAGAGAAAAAGTGATTCAAGCTCTTATTGATAATTCATATAAATAGAATATACGAACTATATAATACGAAAACAATTCACCATTACTTATTTAATGTAGTGGTGAATTGTTTTTTTTATTAGAAAAATAGAACAATTTTATAGAGTATTGAATTATAACCGTCCAGACGGTATAGTAATATTTGGTTTAAGAGGAAAATGAAACAAAAAAAGAATAAAAGATATTTTTAGCACACTATTCGAAAGGATAGGCCGCAAAGCTTAGAGTCTACGGTAATACATATTGGTTACTAAGATCGTCTGGTTGCACATTTTTGATGCAACCGGACGGTCTTTTTTTGTTATATAAATATAAAAAAATAGGAGGGAACTATGCAAATGAAAAGTACTAAAAGGCATATTTCAATGGTTTCATTAGTTTTTCTAGTATTATTTTCAGTGCTGAATGTGTGGGCTCCAGTTATTCAAGCTGCTGTGATGAAAAGTCCAGTGGACGAAATTAATATTTCCCGTACTGATGGCACGACATCTGAACCGTATCAAGCCTCAGATGGTATGAAAGTAGAAGTGAAGTGGTCAGCTAAAGAAAAAATAAAAAGTGGAGATCAATTCACAATTGATATGCCAAAAGAGTTTCGAAAAGACCTTATGAATATGAGTTTTCCTTTAAAAGATGCTGAAGGAAAAACAGTTGGTACATGTGAGATGAAAAAGGGTCTATTAACGTGTACTATGGGTGATTACGTAGAAGGAAAGAATAACATTAAAGGCTCTTTATTCGTAGAATTCTACTTTGGTCTAGAAGCATATGATGGTGTTAAAGAAATTCCATTAGAATTTAACGTTGATGGTCAAATCGTCAATAAAGAAGTAAGTGTAAATAATACGACAGAGAGACCGAAGCCACAGCCCAATACGGAAAATTTATTGAAATGGGGTTCTTATAATCAAGAAGATCCTTCAATTGCTGATTGGCTTGTATACGTAAATGCAACTGGAACAGAAATGCAAGATCTTAAATTAACAGATACATTAGGACCTGGGCATGAGTTAATTACAGACAGCGTAGTATTAGAAGAGGCTGTATTTGAAGATGGTTATGCACCAACAAATATTAAGCCAGCAGATTTATCTAACATTAAAATAAATGCAACGAAGACTGGATTTACAATTGAGTTTCCAGACAGTTCAAAAGGTTATATTTTAAGATATAAAACAAAGGTTACAAATCCTGCTGCAAAGCCTCATAAAAATACTGTGAAATTAGAAGGTAAAAATATTAAAACTGAAGAAAAAGTAGGACAAGTATTTGTAAGTGGTGGAGGAGGATCCGGTTCAGGTGACAATAATCCACCTAGCATTGAAAAAAATATAGTTGATGAGAATGGCAAGCTTGTAGAGAATGAGCAGTTAACACAAATGGATCAAGTTATTCAATACCAAGTTGGTACACATATACCGAACGATCCTCCTAAATACACATCTATGGTAATTAGTGATGATTTAGAAGATGTTTTAGAAGTATTAGAGGCAAAAGTGTATGATCAAAATGGCCAAGATATTACTTCTAAAGGAACGTTAAATATAGATAAACAAAGAAGTGAAGTAACATTTACGTTTGGTGAGAGTTTTGACTATAAGTCATATGAAGACCAGATAATCAATCTCAGTATCAAGGCGAAAATAAAAAATAATGCAGACTTATCTTCTTACGTAGATAAGAAGATTCCTAATAAAGCGGAATTGCATTTTGATGATAAAACATTAACATCAAAAGAAGTAACTATTACGCCGCCTGAAGCTCCAAAAGATGGTACAGTACTGATTCATAAAACAGATTCTGAGAATCCGAATAAAGGGTTAAAAGGTGCCGAATTTGAAGTTCGAAATAGTGCAAATGAAGTTGTTGCAAAACTAAAAACGGACGAAAAAGGTTTTTCAGTACCTCAAACTTTAGCTCCTGGGACGTATAAAGTTTATGAAACAGTAGCACCAGAAGGATATCAAAAATTAACAAGCCCAGTAGAGGTTACACTTCAAGCTGGAGAAACAAAAACAATTGAAATTAAAAATACTATGCAAAAGGGTCAAATTGAAGTAAAGAAAATTGATTCGGAAAATGGTGAAAAACCATTGGAAAATGCAGAGTTTGATATAGTAAAAGACGGTGTAGTAGTCGAACATATTGTTACAGATAAAGATGGTAAGGCAATCTCTAAACCGTTAGCACCAGGAAAATATATTTTAAAAGAAACAAAAGCACCTGAAGGCTACCAATTAAAAGAAACAGAGTTGGAAGTAAATGTAACAGGGGACGGCATATTCCCAATACAAGTGGAAAATGCAATGGTAGACAAAGGGAATATAGAAATTACAAAAGTGGACAAAGAAAACGGGGCAGTATTAGCCGGTGTCGAATTTGAAGTCCAAGATGAGAAAGATGGCGTAGTAAGAAAAGTAGTAACAGATAAAGATGGAAAAGCAAACGTTTCAGATCTATCAGTAGGAAAGTACAAATTAGTAGAGACGAAAAGCTTACCAGGTTACAAAAATCTAGCAGAACCAGTACTATTTGAAATTACAAAAGGTATGACAAAAGCTTTATCAATAAAAGTAGAAAATGAGCAGTTAGACAAAGGCTCAGTAGAAATTACAAAAATAGATAAAGATAGTCAAAAAGTATTAGAAGGCGTAGTCTTCGAAGTGCAAGATGAGCAAGGAAAAGTAGTAACAGAAGTAAAAACAGATAAAGATGGTAAAGCAAAAATCTCAGATTTATCAGTAGGAAAGTACAAATTAGTAGAGACGAAAAGTTTACCTGGCTACAAAAAGCTAACAGAACCAGTATCATTCGAAATTACAAAAGGTATGACAACAGTCCTATCATTGAAAGTAGAAAATGAACAGTTAGATAAAGGTTCAGTAGAAATTACAAAAGTAGATAAAGACAACAAAAAAGCATTAAAAGGCGTAGTCTTTGAAGTGCAAGATGAAGCTGGAACAGTAGTAAAGGAAGTAAAAACAGATAAAGATGGTAAAGCAAAAATCTCAGATCTATCAGTAGGAAAGTACAAATTAGTAGAGAAAGAAAGTTTACCAGGCTATAAGAAACTAACAGATCCAGTATTATTTGAAATCAAAAAAGGCATGACTGAAGTTCTATCATTAAAAATAGAAAATGAAATGGTAGATACGGGAAATGTAGAGATAACAAAGATAGATAAAGATAATAAAGCACCGTTAGCGGGAGTAACATTCATCGTCCAAGATGAAAAGGGGAATGAAGTTACAAAAGTAACGACAGATAAAGATGGAAAAGCAAATGTTTCAGATTTACCTGTAGGAAAGTATGAATTAGTAGAGGTAGAAAGTTTACCTGGTTATAAAAAGCTAGAAAAACCAGTATCATTTGAAATCAAAAAAGGCATGACCGAGGTTCTATCATTAAAAGTAGAAAATGAAATGGTGGATACAGGGAATGTAGAGATAACAAAAATAGATAAAGATAGTAAAGCTCCATTAGAAAATGTTGTATTTGAAGTACGTGATTCAAAAGGAAAAGTAGTTACGAAAGTAACGACGGATAAAGAAGGAAAAGCAAACGTTTCAGATTTACCTATTGGGAAGTATGAGTTGGTGGAAGTAGAAACACCGGCAGGATACAAACCACTAGAAAAGCCAATTTCATTCGACATTGAAAAGGGTAGAGTAACAGCATTAAAGCTAACAGTAGAAAATGAATTAGTAGATACAGGAAATGTAGAAATTACAAAAGTAGATAAAGAAAATAAAGATGTTTTAGCTGATGCAGTCTTTGAAATTCAAGATGAAGCAGGACAAGTAGTCGCTAAAATAACGACAGATAAAAAAGGACAAGCACAAGTTACTAATTTATCAGTCGGCACATACAAGTTAGTAGAAGTAAAAGCACCAAAAGGATATAAACAATTAGTAGATTCGATTATTTTCCAAATTGAAAAAGGCATGACAAAATCTCTTGCTTTAACAGTAGAAAACGAAATGTTAGACAAGGGAAATGTAGAAATTACAAAGGTAGATAAAGATAGTCAAAAATTATTAGAAGGCGTAGTCTTCGAAGTTCAAGACGACAAAGGCAAAGTAGTAACAGAAGTAACGACAGATAAAGAAGGAAAAGCAACAATTTCAGATTTATCAGTAGGAAAGTATAAATTAGTAGAAAAAGAAAGCTTACCAGGTTACAAAAAATTAACAGAACCAGTATTATTCGAAATCAAAAAAGGTATGACGAAAGTTTTATCATTGAAAGTAGAGAACGAACTGTTAGATAAAGGTTCAGTAGAGATTACAAAAGTAGACAAAGAAAGTGGCGCGTTATTAGAAGGCGTAACATTCGAAGTGCAAGATGAAAAAGGCAAAGTAGTAACGAAAGTAAAAACAGATAAAGATGGAAAAGCAACAATTTCAGATTTATCAGTAGGAAAATATAAGCTAGTAGAAGTAGAAAGCTTACCAGGATATAAAAAACTAGCGAAGCCAGTATCATTCGAAATCAAAAAAGGTATGATAGAAGTCTTATCATTAAAAGTAGAGAATGAACAGTTAGATAAAGGCTCAGTAGAAATTACAAAAGTGGACAAAGAAAGTGGCGCGTTATTAGAAGGCGTAACATTCGAAGTGCAAGATGAAAAAGGCAAAGTAGTAACGAAAGTAACAACAGATAAAGAAGGAAAAGCGAAAATTTCAAATCTATCTGTAGGAAATTACAAACTAGTAGAAGTAGAAAGCTTACCAGGCTACAAAAAGCTAACAGAGCCAGTATCATTCGAATTTAAAAAGGGTATGACAGAAGTCTTATCATTAAAAGTAGAGAATGAACTAGTAGATAAAGGTTCAGTAGAAATTACAAAAGTAGATAAAGATAGTAAAAAAGTATTAGAAGATGTAGTCTTCGAAGTGCAAGATGAAAAAGGCAAAGTAGTAACGGAAGTAAAAACAGATAAAAATGGTAAAGCAAAAATCTCAGACTTATCTGTAGGAAAGTACAAATTAGTAGAGAAAGAAAGCTTACCAGGTTACAAACAATTAACAGAACCAGTATCGTTTGAAATCAAAAAAGGAATGACAGAAGTTCTATCATTAAAAATAGAAAATGAAATGGTAGATACGGGAAATGTAGAAATTACAAAAATAGATAAAGATAATAAGGCACCGTTAGCAGGGGTAGTCTTTGAAGTTCAAGACGACAAAGGCAAGGTAGTAACGAAAGTAACGACAGATAAAGCTGGAAAAGCAACAGTTTCAGATTTATCAGTAGGAAAGTACAAGCTAGTAGAAGTAGATAGTTTACCAGGCTATAAAAAATTAGAAAAGCCTGTACCATTTGAAATTACAAAAGGTATGACAAAATCTTTAACGTTCACTGTAGAAAATGAAATGGTAGATACGGGGAATGTAGAAATCACAAAAATAGATAAAGACAGTAAAGCACCATTAGAAAATGTTGTATTTGAAGTACGTGACTCAAAAGGAAAAGTAGTTGCGAAAGTAACGACAGATAAAGAAGGAACAGCAACAGTTTCAGATTTATCTATTGGAAAGTATGAGTTAGTAGAAGTAGAAACACCGGTAGGATACAAACCACTAGAAAAGCCAGTTTCATTCGAAATTGAAAAAGGTAGAGTTACAGCATTACAATTGACTGTAGAAAATGAATTAGTGGATGTAGGAAATGTAGAAATTACAAAAGTAGATAAAGAAAATAAAGATGCTTTAGCTGATGCAGTATTTGAGATTCAAGATGCAGCAGGACAAGTAGTCGCTAAAATAACGACAGATAAAAAAGGACAAGCACAAGTCACTAATTTATCCGTTGGCACATACAAGTTAGTAGAAGTAAAAGCACCAAAAGGATATAAACAATTAGTAGATCCAATTACTTTCCAAATTGAAAAGGGTATGACAAAATCTCTTGCTTTAACAGTAGAAAATGAAATGTTAGACAAGGGAAATGTAGAAGTAACAAAAGTAGATAAAGATAGCCAAAAAGCATTAGAAGCCGTAGTCTTCGAAGTACAAGATGAGCAAGGCAAAATAGTAACTGAAATAACGACAGATGAAGAAGGAAAAGCAAACGTTTCAGATCTATCAGTAGGAAAATATAAATTAGTAGAGACGAAGAGCTTACCAGGTTATAAGAAGTTAACGGAACCAGTATCATTCGAAATTAAAAAAGGTATGACGAAAGTCTTATCATTGAAAGTAGAGAATGAACAGTTAGACAAAGGTTCAGTGGAGATTACAAAAATGGCTGCTGAAAGCAAGGAAGTCTTATCAGGAGCTGTGTTTGAAGTTCATGATGAAGCGGGAAAAGTAGTAGTGAAAGTAACAACAGATAAAGATGGAAAGGCAAAAATCGCAGATTTATCTGTAGGTAACTACACACTAGTAGAAGTAGAAGCACCAAAAGGATATGAAAAATTAACTAATCCAATTCCATTTGAAATTACAAATGGAATGATAAATGCAGTTCAATTAGAAGTATTAAACAAATTGAATCATTTAGCACCACCAGTTCCAGAAACACCAGATCCAGAAAAGCCTGGCACACCAGATCCAGAGAAACCTGGAACACCAGATCCAGAGAAACCTGGAACACCGAATCCAGAAAAACCTGGCACACCAGATCCAGAGAAACCTGGAACACCGAATCCAGAAAAACCTGGAACACCAGATCCAGAAAAGCCTGGAACACCGGGTCCAGAAAAACCGGAAAAAGAATTACCAAAGACAGGGCAGAAAATGCCTGTGGAACCATATATGGGAGCACTTCTTGTAATGATGAGTTTTGGATTACTCGTATTAGGTAGAAAACAGCAGAGATAATAAAAGTGAAAAGGTATCCTCAAAGTATTTGAGGATACCTTTTTTAACATAAAAAAAGGCATCTAGCAAAAGAACTAGATGCAAATAAAAACACTTGGGAAGACAAAATTCTTCCCGTTTCCCGTATGTAATTATATCAAAAAAATTATAAAAAACTAGTTATATTTAAAATATAATTTTAAAAAAAGTTATATACATAAATAATTGCAATACTCGCAGTTTTCTCTTTCTGAAAAATACATTTCTTTAATTTTGAATATTAAGACTAATGTTGAAAAATCTTCAGATAATTAGAAAAAATAACCAAGAGGATATATAATATTGCTTAAGAAATAGTTTTAATGGATTACATATATTTCATTTGGTGTATTAATTGAATATCATAATTTTTAATTTTATTAAGCAAGAATCTCGGTTACTTATTGCATTTCTAACATAGGGTGAGAAAGAAAAATACAATAGTGTGGAGGTTTTTATAATGACGTTTGTTCTTAGTAAAATGAGTGGCTTTAGCATAGAAGAAAAGGTACATGAATTTGAATCTAAGGGATTCCTTGAAATCTCAAATGAAATCTTTTTACAAGAGGAAGAGAATCATCGTTTATTAACACAAGCACAGTTAGATTATTATAATTTGGAAGATGATGCGTACGGTGAATGCCGTGCTAGATCTTATTCAAGGTATATAAAGTATGTTGATTCACCAGATTATATTTTAGATAATAGTAATGATTACTTCCAATCTAAAGAATATAACTATGATGATGGCGGTAAAGTTAGACAGTTCCATAGCATAAATGATAGTTTTTTATATAATCCTTTAATTCAAAATATCGTGCGTTTCGATACTGAATTTGCATTTAAAACAAATATAATAGATACAAGTAAAGATTTAATTATAGGTTTACATCAAGTAAGATATAAAGCTACTAAAGAAAGACCATCTTTTAGTTCACCTATTTGGTTACATAAAGATGATGAACCAGTAGTGTTTTTACACCTTATGAATTTAAGTAATACAGCTATTGGCGGAGATAATTTAATAGCTAATTCTCCAAGGGAAATTAATCAGTTTATAAGTTTGAAGGAGCCTTTAGAAACTTTAGTATTTGGACAAAAGGTTTTCCATGCCGTAACGCCACTTGGAACAGAATGTAGTACTGAAGCTTTTCGTGATATTTTATTAGTAACATTTTCTTATAAGGAGACAAAATGAGAGAGAATAAAATAATTATGATTTCTGGAGCCAATAGCGGTATAGGTCATGCTTGTATAAAATACTTTTTAGAAAAATCCTTTCATGTAATAGCTCTTGATATTAATAATAATAACTTAATAGATTATATGAAAACAGATATGCCTTTGAAAGTAGTGCAAATTGATTTAAGTAATAGTGAAGCGATTCATAATCTTTTTACTCAATTAGATTTAGAAAAGCTTTCTCCTGATATATTAATAAATGCTGCTGGTATTCGAGAGATAACACCTGTTTTAAATTTATCCGATGACATGTTTAAAAAAGTAATTGATGTAAATTTAGTAGCCCCATTTATACTTTCTAGGGAAGTAGCGAAGCGATGGTGTGAATCGAAAATAAAAGGTTGTATTGTGAATATAGCATCGGTTTCTGGATTAATGGCTGAACCAGAGCGAGCTGCTTATGTGGCATCAAAGCATGCCTTAATCGGATTGACTAAACAGATGGCTATGGAATTTGGGAAGCAAAATATAAGGGTAAATAGCATTTCTCCCGGTGTTATTAGAACTGAACTTACAGAAGAATACTTTAGTAATAAAGCATTGATGTCTATGATAAAAAGTAATCAATCTTTAGATACTTGGGGATTGCCGCAGGATATTGTTTCATGTATTGAGTACTTGATTTCTGATCAGGCCCGCTTTATTACTGGTTCTAATTTTGTAATTGATGGTGGTTGGACTGCTGGGAAAAACTTGTAGTTGAGTGTTTTTGAGGAAAAGCACCTGTCCTTTTTTAGGCTGGTGTTTTTCTCACTATAAACAGATTTTTTTATTGGAGGGGGATTAATTTGTTTCAAAAAAGTTTTAAGCAAGAGAAAACGGTACCGGCCTTAAAGATGATAGCATCAATGGTTATCTTTGGATCAGTTGGATTTTTTTCTGTTCAAACAAACTTGCCTTCGTTTGAATTAGTGTTTGTAAGGTGTATTTTTGCGACAATATTTTTAAGTGTATGCTGGTTGCTTACAGGGCAATATAAACAAGATAAATGGGAACGAAAAGAAGTTATTCAAGTTTTAATATGTGGCTTTTTCTTAGTATTTAATTGGGTTTTCTTATTTAAAGCCTTTGAAAATATGTCAGTTACAATTGCTATCTCAGTTTATCATCTTGCACCAGTAATTGTACTGTTAATTGGAAGTATCGTCTTTAAAGAAAAATTAACATTAATATCTATCATTTCAATAATTGTGTGTTTTGTGGGAGCTTTATTAATTGCTGGTATCGATGGAAGCTTCTCTGTAGGCTCATTAATGTCTTCAGGTATGATATGGGGATTTCTTGCAGCTCTCTTTTATGCATTTACAACTTTATTTGGTAAAGGGATTAACAAAATGAGTGCGTATGCAATGACATTTTTACAAACATTCTTGGGGATATTTCTTTTAATACCATTTATAGATTTAGATGCTTTTAGTGGCCTCACTCAAAGTAATTGGACATATATTATAGCTACTGGTTTTATTCACACTGGGATAGTGTATTATCTGTTTTTTGATAGTTTACGCCATTTATCTACAAAAACAATCTCAATATTAGTTTTTTTAGATCCGGCAGTGGCAATATTATTAGATACTGTACTTACTGGATTCCGTCCAACTTTAATGCAAATAACAGGAATTCTTTTTATTTTTATTGGCATGACTTTAACATTAAAAAAATCTAAAGATAAAAAACTGAGTCAAAAAGAAAATCGAATTGAAAGCGATGCTAGTATATCTCAACAATGATGAAATATATTGTGTATAAAACGATAAACCTTGCATGAATCATGCAGGGTTTATTTGGTCTAATATAATTCATATTTATAATATATGTTTTTTAACATGCTTTTGATTCACTTATATTTATTTGACTATAAATTTACAAAAATGTATATAAAACCTTATTTTTTGATAATATATAAGTAATAAATTCATAGAATTGGAGTGATGAGATGCAGCCGTTAGAAAGGGAGATTCATTCTAATATGCTGAAAGTGTGGAGGATTCACGCTTTAATTGGGGCGGCAGTTATACTAACAGTCGTAATTGCATATTTCTTTTTCATGATTAACTTTAACTGGTGGGGGTGGTTGTTTGGACTATTAGTAACAGGAGCCATTACATTTATTCCACTTGATTATTTTGTGTTTCCAAATTTACGTCAGCGCTATTATAGTTACAGATTAAATGAAGAAGAGATTGAGATTCAAAAGGGAATGTTTGTTGTAGAACGCGTACTTATTCCGATGATCCGTGTGCAGCACGTAACGATTGAGCAAGGGCCGATTATGAGAAAGTATAATTTAGCAGAATTACACATTTCAACAGCCGCAACTTCTCATAGTATCCCAGGTTTAACGAAAGAAGAAGCAGAACAGCTGAAAAGACAAATTGGAGAACTTGCGAAAGTGAGTGATGAGGATGTATAAGAGGCAACATCCGATCACGATATTGTTAGGTATTAGGGTTGCGAGTTTGTTGCCACTTATTATTCTTGTTTTATTTAAACCTGATGAACAAGTGGAACCTTGGTATTTATTTTATCTTTTCCTTCTGGTTGTTTTATTCATCATGGCTATTTTTTCAGCAATTAAATGGTATTTTAAATTGTACTGGATTGAGAATAATATGTTACATGTAAAGCACGGTGTTTTTGTAAAGAAGGAAAGCTATTTAAATAAAGAGCGTGTACAAAATATTAGTACGTCTTCTAACTTCATTTATCAAATGCTCGGACTCATGAAGTTAAATATAGAAGTAGCCGGTGGTGGTAATGAACCAGAAGTGATGTTGGCTGGTATTAAAGAAGACGAGGCAAAACATTTAATCTCTGTATTACATAAGAAAGAAACTACTGTAAAAGAAGAAATAGAAGAGGAAGAAAGCAAGACGGTTTATCAGTTAACAGCGAAAGAGGTTTTAGCCGCAGCGATTACATCTGGTCGGTTCGGACTAGTGTTCTCTGGACTAGTACTTCTTTACACAAAGTTTGATTTTGTTCTTCCTGAAGGATTCACAAGTAAAGTAGAAGCGTATGTGATGGGAAACGGTGTTTATAAACTAATTGTAATTGCATTAATTTTAATGGCAATTTCATGGATTATTTCCACGGCTGGATATGTGTTGAAATATGCAAACTTTAAAATTGGGCGAAAAGGGGAAGAGATTCGTATCGTTCAAGGATTATTTGAAAAGAAAGAGTTTGTCTTAAAATTGCACCGCATTCAAGCGATTACTGTAAAAGAAGGTATGCTTCGCCAGCCGTTTGGCTATTGTGCTGTTGAAGTGGAAGCAATTCAAAGTATTGGAGCAGCAAGTAACGAAGTAATGTTGCATCCATTTATGAAGAAAAAAGATGTACAGCACCTGCTCACATATTTAGAGTTACCTTATGAAATCGAAGCGGAGATCGTTCACTTACCAAAAACAGCGTTGCGTCGTTATTTCATTATGGGCTGGTTAATAAGTATCATACTCACAGTTCTAATTGCCAGCGTGAGTATATATTTTAAACAATATATTGCGTTGTTTGTTATTTTACCGTTATTTATCGTGTTTTCGTTACTTGCGTATGCTAGATATAAAAGTGGTGGTTATGAATTAAGAGAAAATCAACTAACGGTTGTATATCGTAATTTTTCGAAATATACAGGAATAATGCGAAGAAGACATGTTCAAGCAGTAGGTTATAATCAATCGTATTTTCAAAGAAAAGATGAATTATGTACAACTCTTGTAGCGGTAGCCGGGCGCGGTTATGAAGTAAAGCATATGAGAAAAAAAGATTCGCTTCGTATATATAATTGGTACAAAGAAAAAGGAAACACCGATGTGTAGTGGTGTTTCCTTTTTGTCATTAAATCGATATCTTTAGTCGAATCGTTGATATATTTCAAGATGTGATAGATAAATTGAAAAAATCGTTGATATATTTCAAGATGTGATAGATAAATTGAAAAAATCGTTGATATATTCAAAGATATGATAGATATATTCGAAAAATCGTTAATATAATTTCACGTACTGCTAGTGTTGTATTACTTTTTAATTAAACTAACACATCAAAAGTAGTCACGAACGACGGACGAGAGAAAATACTCTTTTGCTGTTCGGCATGTGGATGCGCCTGTGCCTGTGCTTGTCCTTCTGCTTGTGCAGGACGTTTTTTATGAGCGTTTTCGAATGAACGTGATTCTGTCCAATCTTTAAAGTTTTGCTCCGTTTCCCACATCGTTAAGATGACATATGTATCGTTACTTAATGGGCGTAGAACACGGATCGCTTGGAATCCTGGTTCGTTTTCAATAAGGCCTGCACGGTTTTTAAAACGGTTTTCAAATACTGGGCGACCTTCGTCTGTTACAGAAATATTGTTACAAACGATATAGCCAGGTTGTCCTTTAAATTCACCGACAGCATCTAGTACGTCATACTGAAGTGAGCCTTCTACAGATTCTTCTGTATTTTCTTTATAAAACATATTTTTCTCATCATTTTTTGCAGTGAAATGTGCTTGTTCTAGAGGTGTTTCGTATGAAATAATAGCCTTCATTTTAATGCCCCCTTAATAGTTTGTTTCTATTATATCAACTCTCTTAAAAAACTTCGAAGATTATATACATAAAGATACTTCTTTTTCAAATAATAAATGTACCATCATTTGGAAAGAAGGCCGATGTATGAAGAAAGTAAAGTGGACTTTATTAGGTGGCGTCGCAACGTTTATAGTAGCGATTGTACTCTATAAACTTATCGTGTTAGCTGGTGGCTATATGATGGATGAAAAGCAGCTCGTTTTCCACTCTTCATCACGTATCGTTGACCAGAAAGGGAAAGAAATTACGAAATTATACGTAGAAAATAGGGAGCTCGTACCGATCGAGCAAATTCCGAAGTATGTGCAGCAGGCGTTTGTTGCGGTGGAAGATTCTCGTTTTTATGAGCATCAAGGAATTGATTATCCGTCTATATTCCGTGCTCTTTATAAAGATACGTTAGCTGGAGAAAAGCTAGAGGGCGGTAGTACCATTACGCAGCAACTCGCTAAAAATGTCTTTTTAACTCGTGAAAAAACATTTACGCGCAAATTGAAGGAAGTCGCAATTTCTCTTCAATTAGAGCAAAAATATACGAAGCAACAAATTCTTGAAATGTATATGAATCATATTTATTTTGGTCATGGGGCTTACGGTATTCAAGCAGCAGCAAAGCTGTATTTTAATAAAAATGTTGAGGATTTAACAGTAGAGGAAGGGGCAATGCTTGCAGGCCTTCCGAAGTCACCAAACGGATATTCACCGTACTATTCTGCAGAGAAGAGTAAGGAACGCCGCGATCTAGTATTGTCACTTATGCATAAACAAGGCTATTTGACTGCCGAAGATAGCGTACGTTATCAAGGAAAGACGATTGCTTTATATAAAAACTTAGACGAAAATGAGCTCGCATATATGCCGTATATTGATATGGTCATAGATGAAGCAGCTCGTTTATACGGATTGTCTCATCAAGAAGTACTTCGCGGAGGATATACGTTTGTCGTACCTATGGATGAAAAAATTCAAAAGGTAGCGTATAACCAGTTTCAAGATGCAAGGAATTTTCCTGGGAAAGAAGAAGGGGCACAAGGTGCATTTTTATTAATGGATAATCATACGGGAGGGATTAAAGCGGCGATTGGGGGAAGAAAGTACGTCCCGAGAGGATTTAATCGTGTTTTTGCCAAAAGGCAGCCCGGATCTGTTTTAAAACCACTTATCGTTTATGCACCAGCACTAGAAACGAAAAAGTATAATCCGTATTCTTTATTAACGAATGAAAGAAATTCTTTTGAAGGGTATGAACCTCGAAATTATAATCATGAGTATTCAAAAGAAATGACGATGTATGATGCGATTTTAGAGTCGGCAAACGTACCGGCAGTTTCTTTATTAAATGAGTTAGGGGTAGAAGAAGGAAAGCAATATTTAGAAAAAGGAAATGTCCATATTGCAGATGCTGGTTTAAGTACAGCGCTTGGCGGATTGAAAAATGGCGTTTCAACATTTGATCTTGTAAAAATGTATCGTTCATTTTTAGCAAATGGAAATATTATCGAGCCGCACGTTATTGATAAAGTATTAAATAGACACGGTGCAGTCATTGGGGAATCACCGAAAGTAGAGACGAAAATTTTTTCGAAACAGACGGCATGGTATATGACGAAAATGTTAGAAGGAGTTGTGAAGGAGGGGACAGCGAGAGCAGGTGTATATAACGGTGCGCTAGCTGGAAAAACGGGTACAACTTCATTGCCAAATGACGATAAGGGAGCAAGAGATATGTGGTTCGTCGGCTATACACCGAACTTAGTAGGCGCTGTTTGGATTGGTTATGACCGTACGGATAAGGAACATCAGTTGCAAGGAGAAAGTGCATCTGCGACAAAATTGTTTAAGAAAATTTTAACGAAGGCTAATGTAGAACATAAAGAGAAGTTTATGAAGCCTGAAGGTGTGGAAACAATCGGTGCTCCGATTCGGCTGCGCAAAATTGAAGATGTAAAAATGAAACTATCATTTAGCCCTTTCGGTTTATTTAAAGCAAAATTAAGTTGGACGCCACTTCCAGATAACAGAATTATGTACCGAATCTATAGAGTGGAGAACGGAATTCATACGCATGTTAGCACTGTAAATGGTGCTGGAGAATATGAGGAAAAGTTCGTTAACATATTTTCAAAACCGAGCTTTTACGTTGTACCATATAATTCACAAACGAATCGCGAAGGAGAAAAGTCAAAAGTAGCTAAACCATAGTTTTTCTCTGTGTTATAATAAGAATGTTGTGAAAATAGTAAGCGTTTTTACGAATGTTTGTGTCAATTTAATGAACAACGTACATAATATTATGCATTTTGTTTTTACAAGCTGTATAGTAAAAAAAGATAAATATCGAACGTATTCGAAGCATTGGTAAGGAAGGGAGCAAGGGTCTTGGTAAGAACTATAAATGAGACATTTTTAAAAGCATGTAGGGGGGAACGTACCGATTATGTACCAGCATGGTATATGCGTCAAGCAGGTCGTTCACAGCCGGAATATAGAAAGATTAAAGAAAAGTATTCTTTATTTGAAATTACACACAATCCAGAGTTATGTGCTTACGTTACAAAATTGCCGGTTGATCAATATAACGTAGACGCAGCAATTCTTTATAAAGATATTATGTCACCACTACCTGCAATTGGTGTGGATGTAGAAATTAAATCAGGTATTGGCCCAGTTATCGATAACCCAATCCGTTCTTTACAAGACGTAGAAAAACTAGGGGAAATCAATCCAGAAGATGATGTACCGTACATACTAGATACAATTCGTTTATTAACGACAGAAATGTTAGACGTACCGTTAATCGGTTTTTCAGGAGCTCCATTTACATTAGCGAGCTATATGATTGAAGGCGGTCCATCTCGTAACTACCATAATACGAAAGCGTTCATGTATGCAGAGCCAAAAGCTTGGTTTGCTTTAATGGATAAGCTAGCAGATATGGTTATTACATATTTAAAAGCGCAAATTAACGCAGGAGCAAAAGCAGTTCAAATTTTCGATTCTTGGGTTGGAACAGTAAATGTAGCAGATTACCGCGTATTTATTAAACCAGCAATGGAGCGTATTTTTGCAGAAGTTCGCCCTATGGGTGTACCGATGATTATGCACGGCGTAGGAGCTGCACACTTAGTGAATGAGTGGCACGATTTACCGCTTGATGTAGTCGGCTTAGACTGGCGTTTACCAATTGAAGAAGCACGTGCACGCGGCGTTCATAAGGCGGTACAAGGAAATATGGACCCTTCATTCTTACTTGCGCCATGGTCTGTTATTGAAGAACATGTAAAAGGTATTTTAGATCAAGGGATGAAAGAGCCTGGTTATATCTTTAACTTAGGACACGGTGTATTCCCAGAAGTAAATCCAGATACATTAAAACGTTTAACTACATTTATTCATGAATACTCTAAAGGGCAGTTAGCGAAGTAAAGGAGAATTGCTGTATGAAAAAGAAAATTGGTTTGCTTGTAATGGCATATGGAACGCCATATAAAGAAGAAGATATTGAACGTTACTATACACATATTCGCAGAGGAAGAAAGCCAAGTCCTGAAATGCTGGAAGATTTAACAGAGCGTTACCGTGCAATTGGTGGTATTTCTCCTTTAGCTACTATTACATTAGAGCAAGCTAAGAAGTTAGAGAAGCGTTTAAATGAAGTGCAAGATGAAGTAGAGTACCATATGTATCTTGGTTTAAAACATATTGAACCGTTTATTGAAGATGCGGTGAAAGATATGCATAACGACGGAATACAAGATGCAATCGCACTTGTTCTTGCACCTCACTATTCTACGTTTAGCGTGAAATCATACGTTGGACGAGCACAAGAAGAAGCTGAGAAACTTGGGAACTTAATAATTCACGGCATCGATAGCTGGTATAAAGAGCCGAAATTCATCCAGTACTGGGTTGATGCAGTGAAAGGTATATATAACGGTATGTCAGATGCAGAGCGTGAAAAAGCAGTATTAATCGTATCTGCACATAGCTTACCAGAGAAAATTATTGCAATGGGCGATCCATATCCAGATCAATTAAATGAAACAGCTGATTATATCGCGCGCGGAGCTGAAGTAGCAAACTATGCAGTAGGCTGGCAAAGTGCAGGAAACACACCAGATCCTTGGATTGGTCCAGATGTACAAGATTTAACGAGAGAACTAAATGAAAGGCACGGTTATACTTCATTCGTATATGCACCAGTTGGATTTGTTGCTGAACATTTAGAAGTTTTATATGACAACGACTTTGAGTGTAAAGTTGTAACGGATGAAATTGGTGCGAAATATTATCGTCCAGAAATGCCAAATGCATCGGACGCATTTATTGATTGTTTAACAGATGTTGTATTAAAGAAAAAAGAATCTGTACTGTAAGAAGAAAGGGGGAGCCTGCTTGAGGAAAAAAGTTGTGATCGTCGGCGGAGGCATAACGGGATTAACAGCAATGTATAACTTACAAAAAAATATTCATGAAAAAAACTTGCCGATTGATACATTACTTATAGAAGCATCGGGTAAACTTGGCGGAAAAATTCAAACCGTTCGAAAAGATGGATTTACAATTGAACGCGGACCGGATTCTTTCTTAGCACGAAAAGAAAGTGCAGCTAGATTAGTGAAAGAATTAGGTCTTGGCGATGAACTTGTAAATAATCAAGCCGGTCAATCATTTATCCTCGTAAACAATCGGTTACATAAAATGCCGAGCGGATCAATGATGGGAATTCCAACGCAAATTACGCCGTTTCTATTTTCCGGGCTGTTCTCCCCAATTGGTAAACTAAGAGCTGGTTTTGATCTATTAATGCCGAGGTCAAAGCCAGTATCTGACCAATCACTCGGACAATTTTTCAGACATCGCCTCGGAAACGAAGTGGTTGAAAACTTAATAGAACCGTTACTATCGGGTATTTATGCAGGGGATATTGATGAAATGAGCTTAATGTCAACATTCCCGCAAATGTATCAGATTGAGCAGAAACATCGCAGTATTTCACTCGGTATGCGTACGCTCGCTCCGAAAGAAGAGAAAGCTAAACCGAAAAAAGGAATCTTCCAAACAGTGAAAACAGGTTTAGAATCTATCGTAGAATCTCTCGAAGTGAAGATGCATGAAGGTACGATAATAAAGGGAACTCGCATTGAAAAAGTTGCAAAACAGGGTGATGGTTATACAATTACTCTTAGTAATGGAAAAGAAATAGAAGCGGACGCCATCGTAGTGGCAACTTCGCATAAAGTATTGCCGTCCATGTTTGCTCAGTACAAGCAGTTTCGTTTCTTCCGTAATATTCCGGCCACATCCGTTGCGAATGTGGCACTTGCTTTCCAAAAGTCAGCAATCCGGCGCGATATTAATGGTACAGGATTTGTCGTATCACGAAATAGCGATTACACGATTACAGCATGTACGTGGACGCATAAAAAATGGCCACATACAACGCCAGAAGGAAAAACACTCCTTCGCTGTTACGTTGGACGTGCTGGTGATGAAGCGGTTGTAGAACAAACTGAAGAAGAACTCGTTCAGCTCGTACTAGAAGATTTAAGAAAAACGATGGATATTACAGAGGATCCAGAATTTACAATCGTAAGCCGCTGGAAAGAAGCGATGCCTCAATATACAGTAGGCCATAATGAGCGAATGAAAAAGCTCACAACATTTATGCAGAAAGAGTTGCCTGGTATATACTTGGCAGGTAGCTCCTATGCTGGTGCTGGACTTCCAGATTGTATTAATCAAGGTGAGGAAGCTGCAAAGCGTGTATTATCTCATTTGGAGAAAGTAATAGATGCTGAATTAATCGCACAATAAACGAAACGCCTTCAATTATATTGAAGGCGTTTCGTTTATTGTATAAAATACTTATTCGCCAATAAACATATATAAGTTATTTGGCTTTATAACGGCATCTCCTGCATAAATAACCCACTCTGTTAAGTTATCAAAATCTAAATGATAACTATTTCCTTCACTCATATCTTCTATAAAATATGGTTCATTAATGAGTATTCCTTGAATGAAATCTTCCGTAATGTTTTGCATTTCAAACCACATATGTTCACTTTTTCCTTCTTCGTAGGAGACACCAAACTTAGCAAGGAAACGAAAATCTTCATTTGATTGTTCAATGTGAAAAATGTTGCTGAAATACCCGAAAGTATTTTTCGCATTGTAAGCCATACGATTGGTTTCACTATTTGTTTTATAGAACATGAGCCCTGTAGCTTCCTCGTGTTCTTTGAAAAAACTTTCAATATATTCTTCTGAAGTATTAAATTTGAATAAGAGAACGGATGGAGATTGATGGTATTCATCTCGGGCATCCATTCCGCCTAAGAATGTATTTTGTGCATCTATTGGTTGTAGTTTCACTTCTTCATCCTCGATTGAAGATAATTGGTCCATACTCGTTTTATGCCCTATATAAGATAATCCTTTTTCCCACGGAACAGCGACTGTATGTATAGAACCTTGCTGACTATGCGCGATAACGATAGGCTCATTCATAGGGACTTGTCCATTTTCAACCGCATTATTAGCAAATGTTTGAAAGAGATCGCTAATGCCGTAGTAGGAAGAAATGCGATTTGGAATAATTAACTCTATTTCAGTTACGCCTGCTCTTAAAAGACCGTGTGTATGAAACCAATATTGCGTAGGCTCATCATCTTTATCGTCTTCATAAACAGAATGAATAACGTACAAGTCAGGAATGTCAGGTAATAATTCATTTTCAACGTGATATTCAATATAGCTTCTAGATATCACTTTCATTGCTGCACTTGAATCGATTACAAATAACAAATCTGGGGCGAGATTCCATAAAAACTGTAACTGCTGGAAAAAGCAGTCCAGTACATCGCCTACAAATAGCGTACGAGTGAAAATTTCAGTGCCGAAAGCCGCATCTTCAAAATTACGATCTACGATTGTAGAATCTTGTCTATTGTACATTTTGTATTCTTCTGGGTCATTCGCCTCATCAATATGCAGTTCATACGGTATGATTGCTTCATCCATATGTAACTCAAAAATAAGGCTTGTCTCATCACTATAAACAATTTTTAACTCATCAACTTTAGTAGCGATAGTCTCTAGCCGCTGTTTTAACTGCTCAATTGTAATTCTAGTTGGTATAACAGCAATCATATCTGAAAAATGACGTTCTAATGTTCCATTCATAGCTGCGCGGTATGTTTCTGTTTGCACTTCCATCCAATCACTCCTATTCAAATGAATCCATTTTACATGCCAATCAAATGTCGATATTTTCTGTTTTCTCTCTCTAACATTATAGAGTGCATTTGTAGAAGGTGTAAAATTATTATTTTGTATTATAGGTTGAAAGCTTGTAAATTAAATAAATCTTTTGTAAAATTTGTCGAAAAATAGTTCTATATAACGAATCATTTGTTATGATAGAAATGCTGAGAAAATATGAAATATGGAGAGGAAAATGGCTGTGAAGAAATTGTTAAGTGTCTTTTTATCATTCTTGCTATTGCTTTCATTTACTGGAACTTTAGCGCAAGCAGAAGAAACTGCTTCTATGTCAGTAGAAAAAGCAATTCAAGTATTTAAGCAGCAAGGGAAAACGAAGGGGATAGTGGAAGGGTACATTGTTGGATATACGCAAAGTTCTTCTAAATATACGAAGGATCCAGCTAAGTTTGATGATACAAACGTAGCAATTGCAGATTCGCCAAACGAAACGAATCCAGACAAAATCATGCCTGTTCAGTTGCCAAAAGGTGATGTGAGAACGGCAGTGAATGTAAAAGATCATCCTGAAAATATCGGGAAGAAAGTTAGTTTGACTGGGACTCTTGAATTATATTTTAGTAACCCAGGTTTAAAATCAGTAACAGCTTATAAGTTTCAAGGTGAAGGCCAAAACCGTGTTAGCGATGTAGTAGCTTCACCGAACGGTGGAGAAGTTGCTAAAGGAACAGCGGTAACATTAACGACGAATACAGAAGGGGCAACAATCTACTATACGTTAGATGGCTCTAATCCTACTAATAAAAGCGTTCGTTATAATGGACAAATTGTAGTGAATGAAAATAGTGTAGTGAAAGCAATCGCAGAAAAAGAAGGGCTTACTTCTTCAGCAATTTCGACGTTTTCGTTTATTATCGTAAATAATGAACAGGTTCGTATTCATGACATTCAAGGAAAATCACATATGTCTCCTTACAACGGGAAGAAAGTATACAATGTGGAAGGCGTTGTCACAGCGCTTGATAAAAACGGCTTTTATATAGAAGACAATCAGCTAGATAATGATCCAGCTACTTCAGAAGGTATGTACGTATACAAAAAAGATGCGAATGTAGCAGTAGGAGATCTTATTCAAGTTGATGGAGTAGTAGAAGAATATGTTGGACCAGGATATGCAGAGCGATTTGAAACAGACTTAACGACGACAGAAATTAAGGCGAGTCGCGTTGTTGTAATCGCAAAAGATCAATCTTTACCAGCACCGATTGTACTTGGGGAAAACGGTGTGAAAATCCCGGATCAGATTATTGATAATGATGCATTTGGTTTATTTGATCCAAATGAAGATGCAATCGACTTCTATGAAAGTATAGAAGGTATGCGTGTTACGATGCCAACACCAAAAATTATTGCACCTCAGAAAAACGGAAATTTATATGTAACAGTAAAAAATGGTGGAGATAAAATAGTAACACAATATGGCACACCTCTATTAGATGAAAATCAATTAAACCCAGAGCGTCTTTCTGTAAAAGTGCCTCGCGATTATGTAGCAAAAGTAGGAGATACTTTCACTGGAGATATAACAGGGGTAGTAGGATATGATTACGGTTCTTTCCGTATTTCGCCAATAACAGAATTGCCAGCTGTAGTGGATGGTGGATTTAAGCAAGTAGGGGCAAATATTCAGCCTCGTCTTGATAAGTTAACAGTTGCTACATATAACATTGAAAACTTCTCGGCGAATAAAAAAGAAACAACAGATGAAAAGGTAAAAGCGTTAGCGTATTCTATTAAATACAATTTAAAAATGCCAGATATTATCGGTGTAGAGGAAATGCAAGATAATAACGGATCAATTAATGACGGTACAACAGATGCGTCATTGAGCGCAAAACGTATCATTGATGCAGTTCTAGAAATTCGTGGACCGAAGTATGAGTATGTAGAAATTGCTCCAAACAATAATCTAGACGGAGGAGCACCAGGAGCGAATATTCGCGTCGGTTTCTTCTACAACCCATCACGCGTGAAATTAGCAGCAGTACCGAAGTTACTTGATAAAAATGTGGTTCGCATTGGAGACGAAAGTTCATTATTTGAAAGTACACGTAAACCGTTAGCGGCAGAATTTACGTTCCAAGGACAAAACGTTGTTGTCGTTGCAAATCACTTAAACTCAAAAATAGGGGATGCAACGCCATTTGGAAAAGTGCAACCGCTCGTATTAAAAAGTGAAGACAAACGAATTCAGTTAGCACAAGAAGTAAATCAATTTGTACAAGGAATTCAGAAAAAGAACACAAATGCACCAGTTGTTGTGTTAGGAGATATGAACGATTTTGAGTTTGCTAAACCACTAAAAGCACTAGAAGGAACAAACTTAAAGAATATGTTAAACACAGTGCCGAAAGAGAATCGTTACACGTACATTCACGAAGGAAATGCACAAGTGTTAGATCATATTTTAGTAACAAACAACATCGCACCGCACACAATTGTAGATCCAGTGCACTTAAACTCAAACATAATGAAAGAGCACGGACGTGTAAGCGATCATGACCCAGTACTTGCTCAAATTGATTTGAAGAAAGCTTCTTAAAGAAAGGAACGCTTAGGTGACTGAGCGTTCTTTTTTGTTTCTGCATCAATAGTATAAAGAGATGATTCCTTTTTTTGTAATCTGATGATAAAATTAATTGAATATTCAGTCGTTAGGAGGGCAGCGATGCAAGCACGAATAAATGGAAAATTAATGAATCAGTTTGCAATTTTTTTTAGTACGATCGTCATGCTTCAGTTTGTAGCTGATATAACAGGACTTACAAGTAATTTAGACATTACGTATAACTTAATACATACAGCAACTTCTTATATAACATTTAGTTTGGCGGTTATTTTCACTTTAATAGGTGCAAGAAGAGAATTAAGTAAATATGCAATTGCTTCATTATGTTTAGTAGTGGCGATTAAAGCAATTTATTTTGTAGCGGTTGTTATTTTATGGGGATTGGCTGGTACACCGTAAATGAATAGTAAATAAAACCCTAATTTCCAATATAGTAAGGAAATTAGGGTTTTATTATACTTGAAAAGCCTTTCTACACCGCTCTCTTCTTTGCAACCTTCTTCTATATTTTTTTCTATCACGCTTTACTCCTTGTATGTACATGAATAAACTAACGAGAAGGAAAAAAGTGCATTGCATCGTTAAAATATACGGCGACATGCCATGCAACGGTTGTTTTGGGTCATATAAATGAAAAGGCGCTCCACCTATTGTAGGGAATATCGTATTTAGCAGGACGTATGGAATGGAGGCAACTGCAAATGGGAAGAGAATCGCCATATAGTCCTTTTGTGACCACGCAGATGCTGCAAGTCCTAAAAGGGCCATTAAACCTGCAAATAAAAAATTAATTCCGATATATACAGTAATGTAAGTGAGGGGAGATTCGTAATATAAGTTTGCAAACATCCCATTATCATTTATAATGCCTGAACCAGCCGTCGGTTCTCCGTCTGGAATGGTTAATTTGCAAAATAATAACGATAAGATGAATGGAAATGTATAAAGAAGTCCGCCACAAAAGAATGTAACGATATATTTCGTTACTGAATAAGGGAACAAAGAAATCCCTTTACTTACAAACGGTTTAAAACCATCTGATTTATCCGAATTGTAACTTGTACTAAAGGGGAAACTAGCAATAACGGGCATTAATAATAAATAAACATCCATTTCATTGTCGCGAAATCCAATCCATTTAAAAGCTGTTGTTACAAACGCATCCGTTCCATCCCCAATGTAACGAATTACATAATAATAATGGTAAATAAAAATAAGAGCTAGTCCACTAAACATAATAATTAAAGAAACACGATTACAAAAAGCTTGCTTTATATTTAAACGAAGCGCACGCATCATGACTGAAAAAGCCTCCACTATTTTGATAAACTTGTCTATTTTCTATATTACTATTAATTGTAAAGATTTTCTTGTTTTTTTATTTGATTATTTGAAAAAGAGGAATTTTGTTGTTGTGAAGTAAGGTTTAATCATATATCTTAAGAACACCTTTTCCTTTTCTCTTTTCTTCTGATAAACTATGGACAGTATGATATACACTGACTGGAATTTTTTTATACTGGAAATAATAAAAAAGAGAACTTGTCTAGAATGTAAGCGTGTGGTAATATCAAAGGTGTACTGATTGACTATATTATCCAATTGGTCATTTTTGGAGGTGAAGATGTGGCGATAGATCGAAAACGTTCTATTATTGAAGCTGCAACAAAGTCTTTTTCAGCGTTCGGTTATAAAGCAACAACGATGGATCAAGTAGCGAAGTTAGCGAATGTAGGAAAAGGAACGATTTATACTTTTTTCAAAAATAAAGAAGAGCTATTTGGTGAAATTATTTCTAATTTAATTACAGAAATGAAGCAAGTTGCAGAAAGTGCAATTCGTTCAGATGTTTCATTTTTTGAAAATGTACATAGAGCATTATATAGCATCTTGGAATTTAGAAAAGAACATCAGCTCATGATTAAATTAATTCAAGAAGAGCGCGATATGGGAACGAAAGAAGTACAAGAAGTCATGCAACAAGTTGATGTGGAAATTGTTTCTGTTATTCAATCGTATTTAAAGATTGCGATTGAAAAAGGTGAAATTAGCAAATGTGATCCAGAAATTACAGCATTTATTATGCTTCGTCTATATGTATCGCTTATTTTTGATTGGGAAAAAAATCATGAACCGCTAGAAAAAGAAAAAATTGCAGAGTTATTTGAACTTTATTTACTAAAAGGATTGTCAAACTAAGATGATCCTTTTAATTTTATAAAAAAATGACCAAATTAATAATGAGGTCATATATTTAATTTGAGGAGGAGTTATAGAAAAATTATAATGAGAAAAAGTTGCATAGTAATAAATTCGGGGATAAGGCATATGTATGAACAAGTATAGCCTTTTTGTTTGAGTGAAAATGACCAAATGAACAATGTGGTCATTTAGAAAAGGGGGAGAAATGATGAAATGGAATCAGTTACTTCGTAAAGAGTTTACTGAAATTATAAAAAGTAAAAAAATATTAATTCCAATTATCGCGGTTTTATTCGTGCCAATTTTATATGCAGGTATGTTTTTATGGGCCTTTTGGGATCCGTATAAACAGTTAGATGATTTACCAGTTGCGGTAGTCAATTTAGATAAAGGTGCAGTATTTGATGGGAAACCAATTGAGGTCGGAAAAGGGCTCGTTGATAACTTAAAAGATAATACAAGTTTCAAATGGGAATTTGTAAGTGAAAAAGAAGCGGAAAAAGGAATGGAAGGTAGAAAGTATTACATGTTAGTACGCATTCCAGATGACTTCTCAAGTAACGCTACAACGTTATTAAAAGATGATCCAAAACCATTAAATTTAGAATACATTCCAAACGAAAGCTTAAACTTCTTATCTTCACAAATTGGCGGAACAGCCATTGAAAAAATTAAAGGTGAAGTATCAAGTACGTTAACGAAAACATATGCAGAGAAAATGTTTGATTCTATTCAAGACGTCTCAAAAGGATTAGCAGATGGGGCGGAAGGAGCAAATAAACTACACGACGGATCAAGTGAGCTGCATGATGGTTCCAGTAAAGTGACGGATGGCCTTCATACACTTCAAGGGAAGTCTGGAGAGATGAAGGATGGAGCTCAGAAATTAGCAGATGGATCTAATAAATTAGTAGATGGATCAGGCAAAGTAACAAATGGTTTAAATACGTTAAATAGCAAAACAGGTGAGATGCAGACGGGTATAGGGAAATTGCAAGATGGATCTCAGAAAGTAACAGCGGGTTTGAATACGTTAGTAAATAAATCAGGTGAATTAAAAACAGGAACGAATGAATTAGCAGCTGGTATGGAACAGCTTGTTGGAGGACAAAGTCAATTAGAGGGGGTTTCTCAAAAAATTGAAAAGGGTTTGCAAGAATTAGATAGTAAAGTGAAAAGTTCCGCTGCAGGTTTAGAAGAAATGCAGGCGAAAGTTCCTACAATATTAAATAAAGTAAATGAGAAAATAGACGGAGCTGAAAAAAACGTAAATCAGTTAAATGGATTTACTCAATCAACAGCAGGAGATGCCAAAAATGCAGCGCAAGATGTAGCTAATTTACAAAAGCAAATTGAGAGTTTACCAAAAGAATATCAAGAGCAGTTACAACCGTATATAACAAATGCGGCAAAAAGTACAGCGACAGTTCAACAAAAAGTTGCTGTAGTATCGGGTGGAACAAAGACACTAAACGAAGAAGTAAATCAACTAAAAGGTGAAATAAATCAAAAGGCAAGTGAAATGCAAAACAAACTACCGAATTCAGGTGGGATTAATACTTTAACGGATGGTATTACGAAATTAATGAATGCGCAAAACCAATTTGTAAGTAAGTTTCACGGATTTGGTGAAGGATTAAATAATGCCAAAGTAGGTGTAAATAAATTAAATAAGGGGTCAGATCAATTAATTGATGGAGTAACTCAATTAGCGGACGGCTCAAGCAAAGTAACAGGTGGTTTAGGTACATTATCCGCGGGAGCAAATCAAATGTCAGGAGGAATAACGCAATTAACAGACGGTTCAAGCCAAGTAACAACTGGCTTAGGTACTCTAAATGGTGGCCTAAATCAAATGTCAACAGGCTCAACCCAGCTAATCGACGGCGTAAATAAACTAGCAGATGGATCAGGAAAAGTAACAGATGGCCTCGTGAAAGTAAACGACGGTTCAGGCGAACTTGCTGAGAAACTGGGCGAAGGAGCAGAAAAAACTGGTGAAGTAAAAGGGACGGATAAAACGTATGATATGTTTGCAAGCCCTGTAAAAGTGAAGACGGAGAAAATGGCGGAAGTTCCAAACTACGGAACTGGATTTACGCCGTATTTCTTATCACTCGGTTTATTTGTTGGGGCATTATTATTATCTATCGTATATCCATTACGTGACACAGTTGGTGTTCCAAAATCAGGGTTTAGCTGGTTTATTAGTAAGTTCGGTGTTTTACTATCGGTCGGTATTATTCAAGCGATAGTAGCAGATGTTATATTACTGTTCGGATTAGGTGTAGAAGTACAAAGTATTCCGTACTTCATACTCTTTAGCATCGTTACAAGTTTAGCGTTTATTGCATTAATTCAATGTTTAGTAACAGCATTCGGTGATGCAGGGCGTTTCATCGCCATCATCACATTAATTATTCAGCTTACAACAAGTGCTGGAACATTCCCGTTAGAGTTAATTCCGAAGTTTTTACAACCATTTAATGCTTGGTTACCGATGACATACTCTGTATCAGGATTGAAAGCAGTTGTATCAAGCGGAGACTTTAACTTCATGTGGCAAAACATAGGAATGCTCATGATCTTTATCGTTGTATTATCACTTGGAACAATCGCCTCCTTAACTTTGATGCACAAACGACAATTTAAAAATGTTGCTGAAAATCAATCGGTTGAAGCGTAAAAAAAGCACCTTTTTGGTGCTTTTTTATTTTAATAGAGGGCATCTTTTCCTTGGTTCATCTATAAATCTTTCTAAAAGCTATAGAAACGAAAGAAAAGGAATTACAACAATTTACAGAGAAACATAGGGTAGAGGAGTTGATATGATGAAAGGCAATCCTACTTACTATTTTATCTTATATCCATTAATCTTCTTTCTCGTTTTCTCTCTTTCACCTATCTTGTTTCAGAAAAAAGAATATACGAGTATGAAAGATATACTAGGGATACTTTTATTTTACTATGTGCTAATTAGTGGATATTACTTTATGGATGTTGTAAGTGAAAGAATGAAGAAGGATAGTAAAGATAAACGATAAATTTTATTGTATAAAAACCGATGGAGGATAAAAAATGACTGAAAGTGAGATGAAATTCCGTGATACGACCATTCGTAACTTTTTTGATAAAGAGAATCGTTTAAAATCGATTCCAGGTCAAAAGAAGAAAAAATTAGTATTGTTAGAGCATTTAATTAGCAAGTTAAATGCTGAAAATCAATATACAGAAAAAGAAATTAATACATTTATAAAACAATATCATGATGATTTTTGTACAATTAGACGTGAATTTATTGTACATAGGTTTATGGATAGAGAGGATAGTATGTACCGTATAAACGGGAGAGAAGTTTGGACGAAGTGGGAGGAGTTAAAATAATGAATCAGCGAGGGGATCCCCGCTGATTATAAGCCTGTGCTAGTCTTGCTGTTTCTTTGTAGTAAGTCTATGAACGCTTCAACATTCGAACTTGTAATGTATCCAAGCGTTATATATTCATCTTCATAGTAAAATATTATTTTTTTGTCAAAGATTCTTCTCTTCGTTTCTATGGATAGAATTTTTTCATAATCAAATTCGGCAATGAATGTGTTTTTATATTGGCTAAAAAAGAGAAGTCTTTGATTAGTAGCAAGTAACATGCCAGGATACGGGACTTTATGCGTAATCATATAGCCAGTAAGTGAACATTTTAAAGTAGATAAAATTTTTTCTTCTTTATGTAATAGTTGTTTTGCATCTGTTAAGATAGGGTTCATTCCATATATTCCTTTTATTTTGATTTATGAATATTGTATCAAGAGTAAAAAGATTCTCGATATGTAATATTGCATATTGGACGTTTTATAGTTTTAATATTATTTTTAAAAAGAAAAAGTACGAGGTGATTCAATGATACGGTTAGTAAAAGAGACTGATGCAGAAGCAATTATGAATATTAGAAAAGAAATTATATTATCGGAAACTACTACAAAATTTTTCATAGTATCCCCAAAGAAGTTACCGAATGATAGTAATGCAGAAAGAGAAAAGATACGGAAAAGCAATGAGAAAGGTAATCTCTATATCGTGTATGAAGTAGATAGGAAGGTAGTTGGCTTTTTACTTTTCAACCGATATGAACTAGAACGGTTACAACACGCAGGCACAATGGGAATGGGGATTAAAGAGGCGTATTGTAATCAAGGCATCGGCACGAAATTAATTGAATTTCTTATTAGTTGGGCTAAAGGGCAGAAAGGTTTAGAGAAAATTTGCTTAGGTGTAGTTTCTGTTAATGATCGGGCAATTAAAGTGTACAAACGTATGGGTTTTGTAGAAGAAGGGAGACAACGAAAGCAAATAAAGTATGAAGATGGATCATATGGAGACGATGTATTGATGGGCTTTTATATTGAATAAAGGATATATGGTATTAAGAAAAGGAATGTACCTACCGTAAATGTCTAAAAGCAGTATATTGCCCCTCCATTAACAGACTTTTACCTATGTATAATATTAATATAGTAAAATCATAACAACCGATATTGCAGTTTCCAATAATATACTATATAATCAATTTAAGAAAACGTTTTCATGCAAAGGGGGAGAATTTCGTGTCGACTATAGAGGACGTGGCGAAATTAGCGGGGTTATCAAGGACAACGGTTTCTAGGGTGATTAATAATCATCCATATGTTTCAGATGAGAAGAAAAAAAGGGTTCAATTAGCAATGAAGCATTTAGGCTTTGTTCCTAATTCTGCGGCGAGAAGGCTTCGTAAACAAAAAACGGAAACAATTGCGGTGCTAGTTCCAAGGATTACAAATCCTTTTTTCAGTAGATTTATTGAAGCAATCGAGATTGCAGCTTCTGAACATAAATATAAACTGATTATTTGTCAAACAAGATATTTACCTGAAAAAGAGATGGAGTATTTACAATTATTATCTACGAAACAAGTAGATGGGATTATTCTATGTTCACTAGAAAATCCGTGGGAAGATGTAGAGCCATACTTACAGCACGGTCCAATCGTGTTATGTAATGAATATATTGAGGAAGCAAATATTCCAACAGTGAAGTTTGATCATGCGCAAGGAGCATACATAGCTGCGAAGCATGTGTTAGATCAAGGATATCGCAATCTTATTTTTTGCCGTGGTAACGAAACCAAATTAGTTAGCCAGCAGCGAAAAATGGGCTTTTTACGTGCAATAACTGAGAAGAGCCGCCAAGTAGAAGCGATTGATTTTCTTGAAAACGCTTTCTCTTGGGAGGATGGAAAACGAATATTCCATGAAGTATTAAAGGACAAAAAAAATCCTACCGCGATTTTGGCAGGAGGCGATGAGGTAGCAGCTGGAATTATCTCAGAGGCGAAGCACCATAACTGGAGCATTCCAGATGATCTCGCTGTTATCGGTTTTGATAATCAAATATTATCACAGATTACAGAGCCAGGTATTACGACAATTGAACAGCCAATCGATGAGATGGCCCGAAAAGTTGTCGACCTGATGATGGATAAAATCCATACGAAAAATTATCGACAAAAAGAATTGTATGAGTTTGAACTGGAGCTCTTGGTGAAAGGTTCAACGATGAAGAAGGATACGATGTTATTAGCCTAGTAGACTATGTCTGCTAGGTTTTTTTATGTTCATAAACTACTATTCTTCGTGAACGCAGTCATCACATTTGTTATGGTATGCTTCGTGTTGCTCATCAATTTCTTTCCCACAGTGCGCACAAGTTTTCGTCGGTAAATTTCTGAAAAACTCCATTGGTTGATCAATCATGTCAATCCCTCCATTTCCATTTCTTACTATTATTGTATTAGTACAAAAAATAAAAGTCAACAACTGTTTTATAACAAAATTGAAAATTAATGAAAAAGTTTAGGAAATGGATTATAGTTAACAATGTAGAATGTAAGTGAAACATGCATTCCTACTCGGTTTTAGAAAGGATGGATACATATGAAAATGACTGTTGTCGGCTTTTGGGGCGGATTTCCAGAAGCGGGAGAAGCAACGTCGGGGTATTTGTTTGAACACGATGGTTTTCGTTTACTTGTAGACTGTGGTAGTGGTGTACTAGCACAGCTTCAAAAATATATAACACCATCTCATATAGATGCAGTTGTACTGTCACACTATCATCACGATCATGTTGCGGACATTGGGGTATTGCAATATGCGAGATTAATTACGAGTGCGACAACAAGGCAACTACCGGAATTACCAATATACGGTCATACGTTTGACGAGAATGGATTCCATTCTTTAACACATGAACCACATACGAAAGGAATCGCGTACAATCCAGAAGAAACACTTCAAGTTGGACCGTTCTCGATTTCGTTCTTAAAAACTGTTCATCCTGTTACATGCTTTGCGATGCGTATTACAGCTGGAGATGATGCTGTAGTATACAGCGCTGATTCAAGTTATATTCCTGAATTCATTCCATTCACGAAAGATGCTGATCTTTTCATTTGTGAGTGTAATATGTATGCACATCAAGAGGCTGCAAAAGCAGGGCATATGAATAGTACAGAAGTAGCAAGTATTGCAAAAGATGCGAATGTAAAAGAACTTTTATTAACGCACTTACCGCATACAGGAAACCCATCTAATTTAGTAACAGAAGCAAAACAAATTTTCAGTGGCCATATTACGCTAGCGCATAGTGGCTACGTATGGAACTCATGAGGTGATACGATGTTATTTATTGATAATAAAGGAATTACAGATCCTAGAATAAATTTAGCGATTGAAGAATATTGTGTGAAAAATTTAGATATTAACGAAACATATTTACTGTTCTACATTAACGAACCTTCGATTATCATTGGTAAAAACCAAAACACAGTAGAAGAAATTAATGCAGATTACGTAAAAGAAAAAGGTATTCATGTCGTTCGTCGTCTATCAGGCGGAGGCGCAGTATATCATGATTTAGGAAACTTAAACTTCAGCTTTATCACGAAAGATGATGGAGATAGTTTCAGCAACTTCAAAAAATTCACAGAGCCTGTAACGAAAGCGCTTGGTAAATTAGGTGTAAATGCAGAACTAAGTGGTCGTAACGACATTTTAGCTGAAGGAAGAAAAATTTCAGGTAACGCGCAGTTCTCAACGAAAGGTCGTATGTTCAGTCACGGTACGTTACTATTTGACTCTGAAATCGATCACGTCGTATCAGCACTGAAAGTAAAAATGGATAAGATCCAATCAAAAGGAATTAAATCAATCCGTAGCCGCGTTGCGAACATTACAGAGTTCCTAAACGAAGAAATGACGACAGAAGAGTTTAGACAACTTCTTCTAGAAACAATTTTCGAAGGAGAAACAGAAATCCCAACGTATGAATTAACAGAAGAGGATTGGAAAGAAATCCATAAACTTTCTGAAGAGCGCTACCGCAATTGGGACTGGAACTACGGAAAATCACCGAAGTTCAACTTACAACATTCACACCGCTTCCCAGTTGGACAAGTTGACGTTCGTCTGGAAGTGAAAAAAGGAACAGTAACAGAATGCAAAATTTACGGCGACTTCTTCGGTTCACTAGATGTTCATGATATCGAAGAGCGTCTAACAGGCGTTCAGTTCGATAAAGATACATTCACTGCAGCTTTAGAAGGCGTAGATATCGCACGCTACTTCGGTAACATTACAACTGAAGATTTCTTACATTTATTCTTCTAAAAATGAGGGAGGCTGCCATAAAGGCAGCCTCTTTCTTTTTGTAGTTTTGTCGATATAATTCCATTTACCACAAAATGTATACTTACAGGACATCTGCCTCTTATAAAGGAATATATATATGAAAAGGAGGCGGATCGATATGAAAAGGGTCATACACATTGTAATATTGCTCGGATTCGTCATTGGGATTGCAGCGTGTAACAGTGAAACTTCCTCAAGTCGTACCCTTTTATCTATCGGAAAGCCAGCGCGGGATAATGTTATATATTTTACGCATACAGATAACAAACGAAAGATACAGGATATACAGGACAGGTTTCAAAATAAGGAATGGAAAAGAAATGAAACATTCAGCACTGTTAATAAAACGCCAGATGTCGTCTTATCAATAGATGAAAACAATAAAGGGTTACCGACGTTATATGTTACCGTGTATTTTCATGAAAATGGAGCGGACGTTTTGAATTTGTATGGAGAGTATACGAACTTAAATAAAGAGGAACTTGAAAAGCTTAAAGAAAAGATGAGTGCATATTATCCTAAAATGATTTTTGGTCTAGTGTTATAAATTACTTGCAAATAAAATCCCCTTATTTTTCCAAAGTAAACTAAGAGAAGGTGATCTGTCTATATGCAGTTAATAGAATATCACTTGCTACTTTAATTTTCTTTTAATATAATTAATTTAGAATTTTTAAATATTCTAAATTTTATAAAGGTGGGGTTTTTGTGAATCTCGTTCAATCTTTGGCTGAAACGGCAAAAAAGAAGGGGGATAAACCGGCTTATATATTTATGGATCAGTCGGTCTCATATGACCAATTAAACAAAATGGTCACAAGGTTTTCTAGCAATTTAGCAGAAATGGGCATTGGAAAAGGGGACAATGTCGCATTAGTTGTTGGGAACTCACCACATTTTTTGGTCGGTTTATACGGAACAATGAAAGCTGGAGCAACTGTTATTCCAGTTAATCCAATTTATACAGCAGACGAAATGCATTACATTTTACAAAATGGAGATGTAAAAACAATCATCGTACTCGACGTCCTTCTACCTGTTATACAATCTCTTACAACAAGACTTCCTTCATTAGAAAATATCATCATATGCGAAACCTCATCAGATTTTAACCATACAGAAACCGAAAAAATGAAAACGTTTACTAGTTTTGTGGGGGCTGGAGACTTACAATACGAAGGCCCTGAACTAGATGAAGAAGATGTAGCGGTTATCCTATACACTTCAGGTACAACTGGAAAACCAAAAGGCGCTATGTTAACACATAAAAATTTATATAGTAATGCGAATGATGTTGCGTCTTATTTACAATTTACTGCTGACGATCGCGTCGTTGCGGCACTGCCAATGTTCCATGTGTTCTGTTTAACAGTTGCGGTAAATGCACCGATTGTGAACGGGGCAACAATTTTAATGTTACCGAAATTTAGTCCGAAAGAAGTATTCCGTATTTGTCGCACGTACGAACCAACGATTTTTGCTGGCGTACCGACGATGTACAATTATTTATATTTATTTGAAGAAGCAAGCGCAGAAGATGTGAAGACGCTTCGTCTTTGTATTTCCGGTGGTGCATCGATGCCTGTTGCTCTTCTGCAAAACTTTGAAAAACGTTTTAACGTTATTGTTTCAGAAGGATACGGTTTATCAGAGGCATCACCAGTTACTTGTTTCAACCCGCTAGATCGTCCACGTAAACCAGGATCAATTGGTACAAATATTTGGCATGTAGAAAATAAAATTGTGAATGAACTAGGGGAAGAAGTACCTGTCGGCGCAGTCGGTGAATTAATTGTTCGCGGACCTAACGTTATGAAAGGGTACTATAATGCACCAGAAGATACAGCTGCGACGTTGAAAAATGGCTGGCTATATACAGGTGACTTAGCAAAAATGGATGAAGAAGGTTACTTCTATATCGTTGATCGTAAAAAAGATATCGTCTTAGTTGGCGGTTATAACGTATATCCTCGTGAAGTAGAAGAAGTATTATATACGCACGAATCTGTAGCGGAAGTTGTCGTAATCGGTGTTCCTGACGAAAACTTAGGAGAAGCCGTACGAGCTTACGTCGTTTTGAAGAAAATGAACGTAACAGAAGAAGAACTAATGCATTACTGCACGTTACATTTAGCGAAATATAAAGTGCCGAAAAGCATTGAGTTTTTAATAGAATTACCGAAGAATACGACTGGTAAGTTGTTAAGAAGAGCATTGAGAGAGAAAGCGATGCAAGTGTAATGAAGAAAAGGTCTCCTAAAATATATTTTAGGAGACCTTTTCTTTGTTTATCGTAATAACTTTTTCTCATATGAAATGTAGTAGGAAGTTTGTATATATAATAGCGGAGCGTGTTCAAATAACTATTTGGTACTAGTAGTAATGAAGATATTCTTCCTACTTTCTTACATGAAATTTTTAATTTTGGATATTTGTATCATATGTTTCTGCAACAAACACAAAGTCTACATGCTCTTTATCAATAAAAATACTTGTTTTAGATGGAAGACCTGTTATGGTAGAAACAATATCAACCTCAACAAGGTCAAATCCTACACGATAAGCATCTGCAATTTCAATTCCACCAGTTAGAAAATGCAATCCATCCCCAAATGACTTAAATACAAATACATTTTCTTTCAAACTTTTATTATCCATTTCAATCCATTCTTCGTTAATATAAATCTTAAATGTCGTGCACTTTGGAACACACTCGATGTGATGTATCCCTTTATAACTATTAAGCGAAAACATATAGGTATGAGTTTCTTTAAAGTTAATATCTATCCCGTATTTAAAAGCAAAGGTTTTATATACCATTTCATAAAACAATGGCATTACAATATCATCCCATGCGTCATAGGCAAAAGCATGAATTGGTATTAGATGAGGATATAAACTTACAATCGCTTTTTGAAAATTAAGTAAGATGGTTGTATCTGTAATTTCTTTTAAAGAATCATCTATTTCATGGTCATAATCTTTCGAAATTCTGTTATCAATCATATGAAAAACTCCTTACATAGTCTTCTATATACTACGTTTTTCCGCATCATCAGTTTGTGCCTTCTTCAACTAAATTGCAAGTTTAACCGATGATTCCAAAAAAGCCCTTGTTTTATTTTATCAATTGTTAAATGTATTTATCTTTAAACTTCAATACGAAGATTAAACATGAAGGTGCGGGCGGAAAAGTAACAGAAACAAACTTTGTATATGACCCCATTAACCAATTATTAAATGAAGCACTACCAAACGGAACAACTAAATCATACACATATGATGGATTTGGAAACCGTACAAGTGTGAAAGTTGTAGAGAATGGAAAAGAAACAAAATCTATAGCGGCAACATTTAATGAAGGAAATCAACTTGTAAAATTCGGAAACGAATCGTTAACGTATGATGCGAATGGAAATCGTACGTCTGATGGAAAGTATAAGTATACATGGAATGAAGACGACCAAATTGTAGCGATTACAAAACAAGGTGAGAGCAATGCCTTCACAACATATAAGTACAATGAGGATAATCGTCGTATTGAAAAGAATGTAAATGGCCAAGTAACACGTTACTTCTATGATGGAGACAGTATTAACCCGTTATACGAGACGGATGGTAGTGGAACTGTACTTCGTCAATATGTATACTCAACAAGTGGCGCGCGTCTAGCGATGAAATCAAAAGGACAAACGTTATACTACCACTACAACCCTCGTGGTGATGTCATTGCGATGACAGATCAAAATAGAGAAGTTGTAGCAACGTATGAATATGATTCGTGGGGCAACGTACTAAAGAGTGATACAAAAGGTATTGCAGCAGACAATCCATTTGGATATGCGGGATACATGTATGATAAAGAGATTGGTATGTATTATCTGATTGCGAGATACTATAATCCAGACCATGGTGTGTTCTTATCGGTGGATCCTGATCCGGGTGATGAAGATGACCCAATTACCATGAATGGGTATACGTATGGTGATAATAATCCAGTGATGCTGACCGATCCAGATGGTCATTTTGCTCAGTTTGTAATTCCATTAGCTATACATGGTGGTAGACTTGCTGCTCCGCATGTCGCACGTTATGTAGCAAAACAAACGGCGAAAAGGGCAACTTTACAGGCTATGAAAAAGAAACCTTTTCAAGTCCATCACTTTGCAACAAATAAGAGTAAAAAGTACACAAAACAATTTGGAAAAATCACAAAAAAATATGATTTGAATTTAGATCATGGTTGGAATAAGAAGAAAATGCGTCATCAAGGTCGACACCCGAATGCGTATCACGAATTTATGTTAAGGAATATGAAAAAGATTGATAAGCATGCCAATGGTGATAAAAAACAATTTTTAAAATCCTATAGAAGTCTTAAAAAACATGTTCAAAAAATCCGGATATGTTATATTCACCATATTGGAAAAATAAAAGGAGATAAAAAATAATGAATGATATTTATGAATATTTAGATGAATTACAAAGCGATATTTTTTTATTAAATCTCGAAGATATTGAAAAAAAATATTATAAGATTTGTGAGCAATTAGCAGGTATAGAGGTTGCCCAAAAAATTAAAAACTTAGACTTGAGGGAATATGAAGAGGGACTAAAAAAAAGTTTTACGGACAGTATAAATTATTTAAATGAAAATGAAATAAAGAGTTTATATTTCGAATATGATATGGATAATAATTGGAATGGACAGTTTTATTTGTGTGAAGATTATTACCCTCTAGAGGAAGAGGATGATGACTGGGCATGTGATTGGCAACATAGCATAGAGGGACCAAATTTGAGAGAGTTCAGTGATATTTATAATAAAAGTGATGGCTTTGATACTACTAACGCATCTCATGGGACAATAATATTTTTAATTACTCGAACAATTATTGCATATATCAAAGGTGTTCAAAGTTATGAGCTAAATATTCCTATTTGCATAGGTTTTCATGATCAAGATCCAATTTTTCGATTAAAGAAAGATTGATGAATAAAGCTAATTAATAGTATTAGGAATATACGGATTAGGTTTTAAAATGTATTCTTTTTCTTTATATAAGTAATAGATCTTGAAGGTTAAGTACTTAGAATAGGAAAATGAAATTGAAGTGCCGTTTGATTATTAAATCAGACGGCACTTTCTTTACATATTTAATTAGAAAGAAGAGTTTCGTTTTCAATTTGGTTTTGATGATTGTGACCAAGGATATCCGTTTGTTACATACAGAAAAAATGGCTAAAAAAAGGCACGGTTTGGTATAACAACATCAAAAAACAACTGAGTGTTCATTAGAAAAACAACTAAAAACATTGAGTGATGTCGTGGAATAACGAGTTAAAGGGAAGCTTAATAGAAAATCCGTTTATATAAAAAAGAGTTTGAACTATAAAATGCTTTTTTATAAATACTCCTCTAAAAAGTACAGATATATATGACATAATATTTAAATCGTAGCTAGTAATTGTTGAAACGTATTATAAGGTGAAAAGCGTGGGAAATGTTCCTATCAGCGGCCCCTGATCCGGATGGGCATTGGGTATGGTTTGCAATTAACGCTGGATTTGCGGCTTATGATGGTTATAAGGCTTATAAATCAGGTCAAGGATGGAAAGGTGTCGTTAAGGCAGCCACTAAGGGTGCCATTGGTGGAGGGAAATTTAAAGCTGTAAAACGAGTATATCAGAAGGTACAAAACTATCAATCGAATAGAATAGCTAGAAAAATGGATTTTGATAGTTCAGCAGCTAAACATATGGGAGAGTCTGAAAGGTATGTCCCAACACAAATTTTAGCTAAAGCAATTGTACATGGGAAAAAAGGTAAGGATGGGGCGAAGGGATATAATAGTTACTCAATTAATATGCACAAGTTAGAAAAAAGCCGTCCTAATAATGAAGTGACCCCTAAAAATTAGACACGGTTATTTCATTAGGCAGCTTGATAAAAATGAGTCCGGTATTGTACCGGGCTCATTTTTAATTTTGCCTTAATCCGTTTCGTATTATAATAAAATTTCCAAAAGATGAACGAGTATTCATATCCGCATTATGCAGCCAATCCCAATAATATAAGATTCGTAACAAGAAAAGAACATTTAAGACTTCATGGAGGTAATTGGAGGAATCCTACAAAAGGAAAATTTATCTATAGGCAATCGCGAATGAGATAACAATAGAATACATTTGTCTGATAGGAACTTATAAAGGAGGTAAAAAGTGAATAATATTATTATTGAAAGACTAAGTTCAATATATGGAACCGATACTAAAGTTATAAGAACTGGGAGCAGATTATTTGGAAATATAGATGAAAATAATTGGGTGAATGTAGTAAATCCTCCTCTTAATTCGGAAGAAATTCACCAATTCGAAAATGAGATGAAACTTGTATTTCCAAAAGCCTATAAAAAATTATTATCGCTAATGAATGGGAGCATACTAGCCGGTTTAGTTCGAATAGCAGGTACTCCTAAGATAAAAGGAATCTCTATTCAGGAACAGTACTATCAACCTTTTGATTTAATTAGCTTTCAACAATTATATTTCTCTAAGAAAATGCCGGATACATATTTTGTATTTGCAGATTCAATGAGTTTAGGTACGATATATGCTATTAATGAGGAGAATAGAGTATTAGAATTACATTCAAGAAATAAGAAAGTTTTACGGGATTTAGGAACAATGGTTGGATTTATTATTACAAGAAGCAGATCGTATAAATTATTAATAGGTTTATTGAATGATTGAGATATTTCTATCACGTTGGAATTTTATTGATTAAATAGGAAAGGATGTTTTTCTTGGAGTATCATAATAAACTAAAAAAGCTTTTAGAGTGTGTAAATGGTTTAGAAGATAATGAAATTGAGTTAGATTGCGACGGAGAAGAAATTACAATAGAGTTATTTAATAGTGAAGAAATAGAAGAAGGACAGATTGGGTTCCGTATTACCGATAGTGGGGAAAGTTTAATAAGTGATGAAGAAGGATCTTGGCAAGAAGGTTGGATTGTAATTGGCTTAGATTCATATATAGGAGATCCTATTTTTGTAGACACTAAAGATATAGAGTGTGCAGTGTACACAGCTGAACATGGAGAGGGGATTTGGACTCCCGTACTTGTAGCAGAAAGTATAGAACAGGTAATTCAAGTGGTTAAGGAGAAATAAATTGCTGAAGAAGGTGTCTCAAAAGGTCATTAAAAATGCTCTTTTGGAGACACCTTCTTTCTTTATATAGAAAGAAGGTTCTCAAACGTATCGATTTGATTATGATGATCAAGGAAATGTTCGTACGTATACAGCTGGAAATGGTTCAGGTTCTACTTTCAACTA
>NZ_CP031748.1:1115282-1181608 GCF_003429245.1 Bacillus sp. CR71
AGACAGCATTAACCCATTATATGAGACAGATGGTAGTGGAAATGTTCTTCGTCAATATGTATACTCGACAAGTGGCGTACGACTAGCCATGAAATCAAAAGGACAAACATTATATTACCACTACAACCCACGTGGTGATGTCGTTGCGATGACAGATCAAAATAGAGAAGTTGTAGCAACGTATGAATATGATTCGTGGGGTAACGTATTAAAGAGCGACACAAAAGGTATCGCAGCAGATAATCCATTTGGATATGCGGGATACATGTATGATAAAGAGATTGGTATGTATTATCTGATTGCGAGATACTATAATCCAGACCATGGTGTGTTCTTATCGGTGGATCCTGATCCAGGTGATGAAGATGATCCGGTTACAATGAATGGGTATACGTATGTAGATAATAATCCAGTAATGTTGATAGATCCAGATGGTAATATACCTGTTGCTCCACTTGTAATAGCGGGTGCAAGGATGGCTGCCCCTCATGTAGCACGTTATGCAGCAAAACAAGCAGCAAAACAAGCAGCAAGAAAAGCGAAAAAAAGAGCTACATTAGCAGCTAATAAAAGAGCAGGAGCAAGGGCTGAGGAACTTGCAAAATCGGCATTAAAGAAAAAGGGATATGATGTATTAGGAAGTCAAGTTAGTGTTCGTACTTCTAAAGGTATTAGAAGGGTTGATCATTTAGTTAGAACACCTCGTGGCAAATTACTGGTGGTAGAAGTTAAAGCTGGTAATGCTAGAAGAACTGCGATGCAGTTAAAAAAGGATAAGCTAATGAGGAAACAGGGAGGAAAGATTATAGGGAAGAATGCCCCTTATAGATTGAAAGACCAAGTTCGTAGAATACGAACCGTTGTTGTCACCCCTAAGTAAGGAGGATAGTTATTATGAATAGAAAAGAACTAAAATTAAAGTTATTGCAAGGTCTAGGTGAAGCATTAAAAGAAAACGGTTATAAGACTAGAATTACACAACAAGACCTGGTGAAAAAATTTGATAAAGGAAAAATCGGTATACATTTAGCCTTTATCAATCACCTAGAAGATTTTGATGTGACGGTGGATGTGGGAATTCGTTTTGATGAATTAGAAAATATGAAAAATCAATGGGCTGACGGTTTAACAATTAGAGAGAAAAAGGAGACCTATACAATTGGAGTTGATTTAGGGAATTTAGTCTATAGAGAGCAAAAAAGGTGGCGTGTTGAAAAGGAAGAAGATATTTTACCTGTTACTATGGATATTTTAAAAGAAGTTAAGGAATACTTCATTCCATATATTGATAAGTATGTAGATATGGAAAATGTATTTGATTTATGTGTAAGAGATGATGATGAGGCTGGATTAATAGGGACAATATTTGATGGGACGCGAGCACAAAATGTTATTGGATTAGCCTTGTTATTAAATAAAGAAGAGATATTAGAACAAATCATTGAGAAAAAGAGAGAGTATTTAAAGACGAGGGATAAATTTGAATTGGAGTTATTTGAAAACTTTCTTTCTAATATGAATCTAGGATAAACAAGGTTAGTTATTCATTTTCGTGATTATAGTGGGGTTAATTGTTTATATCTGGTTTTTCTGGTTGGAAAAACATTAAACTCTAGATTTTCTATTAATCATAAATATTGGTAGCCCCTAGAAGGAAACATTTGACGTTTTTATGATTAGATACAAACTTCGAATGTAACTTATAGGGGTTTTTATTTACAGGTTTTATAATACTGGAAAGCCCATATCGAATTTTAGCCGGTTTGAGATAGTGCCTGCGAGTGATGATGGTGCACTGTAACCTTGAGCAGTAGCGATAGACTTAGCCTTTGGAAGCAAAAACCCCACAGAGTCTAGTCAACTTACCTTTTTAAAAAGTGTATCAAAGAATTATTTATTTGAGCTCAATTATATTATGTGAAATAGGAGTGAGAATCTTGTTCCAAACAATAATTTACGATAAAGCTAAATATCATTATGAAGGAGATTTCCCACAAGAATTACCGATGGAGCAAGCATTTGTACATACTGGAATGTTCTTAGGTTGGATTATTGATAATAATTTATTTAGTGATGAATTTTTAGAAGAGACCGAAGAGGAAATTAATAAATTTAAGCTTAGAAAAATGACTGGGACTCAAGTTTATATGTTCTGGGATGGGGTTTTAAGCGATGACATGTTAAATGATGAAGGGAATCAATTTGCAATAGATTATTTTGATTTTGAAAAAGGTTTATATTTAGATGATTATGATGATGTATTTTTAGAGTGTGATACATTATATCAAGTGCAAGATACTTGGGAAAATTACTTTAAATTAAAAGAAGTGATCGATATTAGGTATACAGAATGGAAAAAACTTAAAAATAACGGGTAAAGAGGACTTTAAGTAATGGAATATTTTTTGTTCCAAATGAAGGTTTATTATATGCTATAGAAAAGGGAAGAAATAATGAAATTCCCAAAAGATGAAGATGGACAAGTATTAAATATGTTATATAAACAAGGTATAGATTTTAATGAAAAACATATAGTAGATTTCTTTATTGCAATTCCTGATCAAGGTAATGGAGAAAAAATAATTGGCAGACTACAAGAGCTGGGCTTAAATTGTGAATTAGATTATAATGAAGAATTTGAAGATTGGACATGTACTTGTTCTAAAGAAATGTTCTTAATTTATGAGGATATTGTAGAGATGCAAAAGGAATTGAATAAACTGGGTGAAGAGTTTGGTGGATATACAGATGGTTGGGGTGCATTTGTATAATGTCTAATTTATTTATCGTGATAAAATAAATTAGACGGAGTAAAGAAACTATTTATGGAAAGAAGGGCTTATATAAGTTCTTCTTTCTTTGTATATATTAAGATATCTTAGTGATAGAAACGTATATGATATGTGGGCGGGGGGCTATTGGTAAAAGCCCGATTGGTAAGGGTTAATTAAAGTTTCACTTTATATAGGTTTTGAGAGAGTAAGATATATTGTTTGTAGCGGAGATCTTGAAGGAAGGGAGCGTGTGATAATTGGCAATGACGGATGAACAATTCGAAAATTATCTTGATATGTGTTATGACAAATTAGAAAGTAAACAGCAAAAATTCATTTCGGATTATAATATCGATAACTTTGATGAGTATTGGTATGATCAAGATCAATGTATATTACAGTTTAAAAAAAATGGTCAAGTGTTACTTGAATTTAGTGTTGTTTTTATAGGGGCCTGGTCTGGAAAGAGTAACAGTTGGATGTGGTCTTGGGCTAATGAGAATGTGGCTGATTATACAAGAAGTAAGTCTAACTGTTTGAAAGATTTACAAAAGATTACAGGAAGTGAGGTTTTTATAAATCCACTTTTTGAATGCGATCAAGAAATGGCGTATGAGCTAGCAGCCTTTTCTATTGAATATTTAGATGCAGAAGGAATGTATATGGCACCAGGTGAGAGAAGTGATGTATTTATGGCTGTTATGTCACCGTGTGCGTTGTGAGTAGAGCATATTAAAAATATAGATAAGGTAGAATGAAAAAGGAGTACAGTTTAATAAATTAATAAAAGGTATCATAGGTCCCCGATGCATGGTGATAAATTTAAAGGAGTGAATTATATTGCTTGAAGTAAAGTTTTACGATTGGAAAAAAAAACGTCCTAAAAAACATTATTTGCTTGTACATGAAATTAGAATTTTTGAGCTAATTTTCTCAAAGAAAGTTAGCGAGTTTGAGATGGGATTAAGAGAGATTGAAAAAGTAACTGTCTTTTGTTTAGCTAATGAAAACACTGATATTTCATATGAAGTGAATAGAGCTTTGGGTGAAATTCGTATATATGTTCCATATGATTTTATGGACTTTTTAGCATTAAATTCAGTTGAAGAGAAATACAAAGAGTTTTGCAAATTAGTACGCCAATATGTTGTCCCTGGACTTGAAGAAAACTCTACTCTTTCATCATCTATTGTTAAAGGGTATATAGAGGAAACTTTAGAAGAGATTGTGAAGCAAAACTATGAAGGGATATTTTTAGTTGGGAAGACACCTAAGAAAAGCCCAAGCCGTAAGAAGATAGCGATATTAAAAGGAATTCATCGTGTTAAAGGTTTCCAGCTACGATGTGAAGTGTATGATGAAAAGGGATTAAAGATTCGAGATCAACTATTGGTGGAAGAGGTAGGGAATGAAATGGTGTATGCAAGATTTTTGGGTACATTAAAATGGGAAAGTGAAAATCTAATAGTAGTTCAATCTAAATCTAGTAGTTGGAAAAAAGAAATCTATCTTTAATAACAAGATAGCATTTTATAAAAAAGAATGTTTTTGTGTTGAAGAGATTGCGGATTTTACTTGTATTTGAAAGGAGTAATAATATGGATATTTATGAGTTAGCTAATGGTGTAGATTCAAAAGAAAAACTAGTAGAATTCCTGTTTTATCTTCAAAAAGATTTTAAAGAAAATAAAGATGAGTGGGAGAATATAACGTTAGAATCATTGGAAGCATGGCTAAATGATTGTGATGGTGCTTTTCAAAATAAAGGTGAAGAGATGCCTAAAAATATATCATAGAATTTCATAGCGACGGTATTACTCGCGGGATCTTATTATGAATAAGTAAAAAACGAAGAGTCTAAATAGTCCCTTCGTTTTTTTTACTTATTTTTTCTCTACCAATTTTTTATTCTTCCAATCTAGTGTGAACGATTTATTAAATGTTTTTTGATCAACGTCTTTTACGTTGTTTCCAACCCAGTTTGCAGTTCCGAATGTGAAGCCTGGACGAAGTTGGTAGTCGTCGGCGTGTTTTGTATAAGCGACTTGTAAGTTAGATTGATCTGTATTTTTTTCAGAGATAACAACAGCAATCATACCAGGAGAGAACCCGCTATTTGCTAATGCTGGAAGTTGATCCATCGGTATTAAATTACCTTTTGCATCAGATTCATATAGGTATGTGCGAGAGTACATGAACAGTTGGTTTCCATATAAAGAATGATAAGAATCACGTGTGTAAATACCCCAGTTTTGATTGTTATATCCGTTAAAGAATACGTTCCACTTTACGTTTTTGTTTGTTTGGTCAATTAAATTTGTTTTATAACTAGTTTGTTTATAGCTTACAGAGTCAGACCAAGTGACTTGACCAGTTGCACCAGCCTCACCGCTAGGGCCATTGGGCGTTACAGAAGCTTTAACAGAACCACCAAGTTGATAAGATACACTAGATGTTACAGTCGTTTCTTCTACAGCATTTGTAGGTGCTACGTTAAAGAAACGAGCGCTGTTATCTTGAAGGTTAAATGCAACATCATATTGTGAAGGATAACGTAATGTTGCACTAGCACCAGGGATTGGGTAGTTATCAATAGGTGCATCACTTATAGTAGGATTTGCTTTTAGAAAACTACCAGTCGTATTAATAACGGCAATCTGTTTATCTGCGCTTGGATCATCGATAAAAGTTACCTTTAAAGACATTGTCATATTATCAGCTTGATCATTATTAAATGTATTATAGCTCGTATGTGTTTTTGCGTTTTGTCCGATATCTGTTACAACTTGTGATGTTGTTTGAGCATAAGCAGCAGGTGTTGAAAGAGTTACAGCGCTACTAGCAAAAACAGCGGATAATGCTAAACATTTTAAGTATGTTTTAGAACGTTTCATACAATCACTTCCTTTTATCTTTGTCGATATATGTCGTATTGCATTTATATCGTAACATAAAAATAAAACGGAATAGATGTATATGCATAATTGCATAGGTGAGTTTTGAAGGATAAAGATAATAGAATTTCATCCAACACGTAAGACTCTAAAATGCCGATTACAGCCGTTCCTAAAAATTTTAAGACGATATGTTTATCGATGTTTTTATTGGGAAGATTGAAGTGCTTAATATTTACGTTATAAGTGCATAACAAGTTATAATAGAAGAAATCAATAAGGAGGCTGGCTGTGAAGAATCTTCGTTATCTCAATATATTTACCATATTAATTATATACACACTACTTATGTTTTACATCGGCTGGAACGGATGGGTTTGGCTTCATGCGGTATTTGGCTGGGAATCTTGGGGATATTATGCTTTCATAGTCGCATTTATTTCATATGCGTACATTCTCGTGCAAGTGTTTAAGTTTCTGCCATTTCTGCGAACGATAGGTTCGATTTGGTTTGCGGTTATACAATATGCACTTATGTTGTTGCCATTAGCTGATATTATGGTCTTTCTTTTACAGTTTTCAGTAGAGAAAGAAGCAGCAATTATTTGGACAGGGGCGGCTGTGATAGCTGCATTTATCTTTATCTTTGCGTACGGAGTATTTAATGCGTATAGTCCGGTAGTAAGAAAGTACGAAGTGCACATACCGAAAAAAGTAGAGGGGCGTAAAAGTTTACGCATTGCGATGGCTTCTGATATGCATTTCGGTAAACTGTCTGGCGTTTCACATTTAAAAAGACTTGTTCGTCATGTAAATGAGATGGAACCTGATATTATTTTGCTGCCAGGTGATATTATCGATGATCATCCAGGTGTGTTCATTCAAAAGAATATGGGACCAATCATGAAACAAATGAAAGCACCATTAGGTGTATATGGCGTATTAGGAAACCATGAATACTACGGCAGAGCGGTTCCAGAGTTTTTACAAGAGATGGATAAGATTGATATTCGTATTCTTTTAGATGAAGTAATCACCATTGAAGATGATTTCTATCTCGTTGGAAGAAGAGATAAAACAGAGCGAGATCGCCAAAGCTTTGAAAAACTTATGAGTACAGTGGTTAAATCCATGCCAGTTATCGCAATGGATCATCAGCCATTTGAGTTGAAACAGGCAGCGGATGCTGGTGTAGACTTATTGTTATCCGGTCATACGCACCGCGGACAAATGGCGCCCAATCATATTGTAACGAGAAGAATGTACGAGCTAGACTGGGGATACGCACAAAAAGGCGCGTTCCACGCAATTGTTTCTTCTGGATTTGGATTTTGGGGACCACCGCTTAGACTTGGTAGTAGGTCGGAGATTGTGCAGGTAGAAGTTACGTTTGAATAAGGTTAAATAAAAGGAATTATACATATTAATCATGTATAATCCCTTTTATTTTTTATTTCTCAATCGCGCTCTTTACTTAAATATAATCTCAATTAGTTGTTGTGGATGTGCATTAATTAATCCATGAATAATAATAATTACCCATACCTTACGATAACGCGCCCACAAATATCCAAGGAATAGACCTACGATACCAAGGTTCACAATGACCGTAGCTGTATCAATATCCCAATGACCAGAGCCATGTAATGCGATATGCCAGCTTGCCCATAACAATGATGTAAGAAGAATAGCCGGCCAAGTACCTAGTAATAATTCCAAACGTGTTTGCAACCAAACTCTATAAAAAATCTCTTCAAGTACACTATTTATAAGAAACCCTACAAGTAAAATAGAGATTAAAATCGTCGGTTCCATTTTCATTGAAACAAATGGTGTAGAGAATATAGAAAAGAAGTTGAAGTAACCCCAGATTATAATGACAATAAGTGGTGTAAACCGATACCATCTATTATCCCCTGTTAATTTTACTGACTTTGGTCGTTCTTTTTCAGGGTTATTTTTATAAAACAAAAGCAGCATTAATGGAGTTAATAATAATAAAATAATTTTAAATATCATAAACCACAATTGTAATGCCATTCCTTCAAAGTTCGTGGTGAGAAGACAAATCGTGAAGAGGGAGCCACTTAAGAATAAGATAGCAGTTTGAATTATGATGCGCCTTGGTTCAAATTGTTGAAGGGGATTATAGTTTTTATGATGAAATGGTAGGAAACGGACAAGGAGTATACCGACAATAACAGGGATCCACTTGTACCAAAAAGGCATCGTGCTCTTATGATCCCCGCTGTAACGAATGTTCGTTTCTCCGATCCATATAAGCCAAAGAGATGAAAGCAAAATAATAAGCATAATGATACCGCCAATTAACTTCCCCGCTTTTGGGAAATAACTGTCCATAGTTATCCGACCTTTCATATTATAATTGTAAGTCAGTCTCTAATTGACTCTATTCGTTGCTTTTTTCTTTAATAAATATGTATGTATAAATCTATTAAAACAAAAAAGAGGGGGTGTGAAAATATTTTCTTTTTATGATTGAACTTGATAAGAATAGGAGAACCTGCTTTTTTTATAAAAACAAAACATTTATATTCAAATTACAGAATAGTATATTTACGCTTCTTCAAAAAAGAGATAGTATAAAAAGACTTTGCTTGAAAAGGAGGATTGTAAGTGATCATATCAGATGTACTATACGGAAAATTTGAAGTGGATGCAGTGCTAGAAGAATTAATTTTAAGTAAGCCTGTGCAAAGACTAAAGGGAATTCATCAAGCAGGCGCAAGTTACTTAATGAACGAGAAATGGAATGTAACGCGCTTTGATCATTCAGTTGGTGTTATGTTGTTAATTAAGAAACTTGGTGGTTCAGTAGAGGAACAAATTGCAGGTTTACTGCATGACGTATCACATACTGCTTTTTCTCACGTGATTGATTACGTTTTTGATAACGAAAATGAAAGTTATCATGAAGAGATATTTAGTTCTGTCGTGAAAAACTCAGAAATTCCAGCGATCCTTGCGAGGCATGGTTATAACTATGAAGATATTTTATTAGATGATTTGAAGTGGACGTTACTGGAAAGGTCAGCGCCCGAATTATGCGCAGATCGAGTGGATTATACGTTACGAGATATGTATACATACGGATATATTTCTTTAGAAGAAGTTCATAGTTTTTTAGAGGATGTCATCGAAGTAGAGGGGAAAATGGTTCTTCAAAATATCGAAATAGCGGAATGGTTTACAGAAACGTATTACAAAGAAGTAATCGATTTCTTTATGGAACCAATGAATGTTTACGGAAATGATATGTTAGCGAAAACGTTAAAGGTAGCTCTTCATAAAAGGATTATTCATGCAGATGATTTTCTTCTTGAAGATGAGGAGCTTATTTCGAAATTGCAGCAATGTAATGACCCCGAAGTAGAAGCTTTATTAAGCAAAGTTCATCCAAATGTAAAAGTAAAAGAAGATAGAAACGATTATGATTTACATCAGAAAAATAAAGTGCGTCGTATTGATCCGCCGTTACTTCGTGAAGGGAAAATTGTTCAGTCATCTGTTGTATCAGAAAAAATAAGACAGATGAGTGATATTGCTTATGAAAAAGCGGTGAGAGGGATGTATGTGAAATTGATTTAAAAGAAAAAGGTGTCATCAATTATGATGACACCTTTTTCTTTTAAAGGGTTGTTCGTATAGAAATGTGTTACATTTTTACGATACTATTTCATTTTATCATAAAAATACCTTTTATGGTAAAAAAATAAAATTGTAAAGTTTTCTATTGATAATAATTTGTGAAAAAAGTACTAATTTTTAATGTGTAAAAAATAATAAATATTTTTAATAGACGCTTTAGAATCTTTCGTTCTTTATATATAGATTTTTATATTTTTTAAGTTAATTTAAAGAATTTTGTCGTTTTTTGTTGTAATTCTTATAATGATATACATTTAATGTTCGGAATTAGACATTATAACAGAAAAATTTTTAAAAAACAGAATTGAATCATATTATTTATTTTAATATAATATATTTGTTAATTAATAACATATTTGGGTTATGATTCTTTATTGCAGTGAGAATTCTTTTTTTTATAGGGGGATTTACAAAATGGCTAAAACGGCGAAGTCTGAAATGATGAATGAATTAAAAGAAATAGTTTACAAATTCTTTCCAAAAAATATTATGAAAGAAGAAGAATTGTACGAAGAATCTAAAGAGCATAAACGATTTGTAGAGCTAAAAGAAACATTTATAGAAAACGAAAGTTCTCAAAAGGAAGTTTTGTCTTTAATCGAGTCAACATTTTGTGATTACCATGTATCAGATTGTACAGATTTAAACCTATATAATTGTTTAGAATATAACGTGTTGTTAAATGGAAGAGAACCGATGTTAAATGATGATATTGATTGGATACGAAAATCAAGAGGTGAGCGTCTTGACTTAGGAGTTTTTGTTAGCTTACTTGATAAATATTATTATTACTACGTATTAAAAACAAAATATGATGAAGATGTAAGGGAAGGGACTTTTGAAACAATCGATGTAGAAATGGATACCATTTGTGAATTTGAAAAACGAATGCATACAAAAGGATTTGTAAGAGTAGAGCGTGAGGTTGCTAGAACGGCAATATCTGATATTGAAACGGAATGTTTACGTATGGGAGAAGTTAACGTATTCCATGCTTTATTTACGGATTCGGTTAGTGAAATATAAAATATATATGCAGTTTGTACTATGTTGAAAGAGTCGCTAAGAAAGTAGGATGTTACTAATTTCTTAGCGACTTTTTTATTAATTATCAAACCAATTCCAAATCTCAATATCTCCAAGAGTCGCATAACGTATGTGCGGGGAGTTTTGTAATTTTAATAACTCTTTCGACGGGCCAGTAATAACAATTCCGTATACTTTTACACCGTTATCTTTTACATATTGATAACGTTTATCTAAATTTAGTTCTTTCTCAGAAAGTGCTGCTATTTTGCTTACCGTTTTTTTATGGATAGAAAGGACGCGCATCATTTCGGTTACTTTGTCTTCTTGCGTTTTCTGCCCGTCAGTTTCATTATCGAGGAATCTTACATGTTCTGGAAATCCTATAGCTTCTCCGCCATGTAGGATATAGTCATCTACATTTTTTCTTTCTTGTCCTGTATCTAAAGCGTACCATACAGGAGTTGGAGGGAGTTCTTGTGCTTCAAATATGCTATATAAAAGCGGTTCTAATTCTTTTAAAGTGTAAGCTTTATCAAAAGAAATTGCTACTTCTGCAACGGTTCCATCATGTACTTTTGCAAGTGTATCCCATACTTTTTTTGATGAATCCTTTAAATAATCACCCTGCTCTGTTTTTGGGTGAACAAAGAAGAGTTTTGGTTGATAGAACGGATTCATCCAAGTTCGCTTCGTAACATCTACAGATGATAAGAAGCTTTTTGTTTCTATTGTACCGAGGGGCATTTCTTTTTTACCGACGGTTCGTACTAAATCAAATTGGCTATTCGTACGGAAAAAAGCTTCTACACTTGTTCCGCCCCCCATAACACGGCTATTTGGGATCGTTGCTTCAAGTGCAAGCGAAGGAACCTCTCTAATTTCTTCTAGCCTTTTATCATTATTAGCTTGAAAATAAAAGGCTGATAATACCCCGCCGATTATATAGATAACGATGCAAATTGATAATATAAAACCAAACGTTTGTAAACGATGTTTCCACTTAATCCTCCAAAAAGGAACTTTAAGATCTTTTGGAGGTAACTTTTTCTTAATTGGTTCTGTTTTTGTTAACAGCTCATCTAAGTAAGCTTCACACTCTTCACATGACTCAATATGACTTTCTAACAGTTCTTGTTCATCATGCGTGAGCGTTCCATTTTCATACTTCTTCCATAGTTTTTTAAATTCTGTACACCCCATCCGTATCACTCCTTTATGCTTTTCATTTCTTTCCGTCCCCTGTGTAATTCAATTTTCACTTTCACTAATGAGAGACCGGTCATTTCTGCTATTTCTTTATACGAGAATCCGTAGTAATCTCGTAGTAGTAGGACATTTCGTCTTTCGAGCGGAAGAGAAGATAAACTTTCTAACCAACTAGCGATCTCAAATTTTACGAAATATTCATGTTCTGTACTTGGCACGTTTGGTAAATGGAATTCTTCCACTATAGTTGTTTTATATTTTTTTTCTTTTCGATACCAATCGATAAAGGCGTTGTAGGCTATTGTAAATAACCACGGCCTAATTTCTTCGCCTTTATAATAATCAATATGGACGAGCATGCGGTAAAAGGTTTCCTGCATGAGATCTTCAGCAAAATGAGAATCTCCGGTTAGGGAGAGAAGATAGCGAAATAAATCATGCATATGATCTGAATAAATGTCTTCTAATGATTGTTTGCGTTTCACTAATTTCCCTCCCTTCATACATAACAACGAAATACATATAAAAAAGTTACAATATTTTATGGAATTATAGTAAAAAACGTCAAGAATTGGATTGCGTTCTCTTTTATCATAATACATATAAGGCGGGTGAACAGAGATGGAAAGCTATGAAACACAAATTCAAAGGTCAATTGATTATATTGAGGAAGATGTAATGGAAAAACAAACGCTGCGTAATTTAGCTCGCATTGCAGGTTTTTCTGAGTCGCATTTTCATCGTGTATTTCAGGCATTAGTAGGTGATACAGTAATGGAGTATGTTCGAAAGAGGAGGTTAGCCCGGGCAGCTTATCAACTTTCTCATACGGATGAAAAAGTTATTGATATCGCGTTTGAACATGGCTTTCAATCTCACGAAACGTTCACGAGAGCCTTTAAAAAATTATTTCAAATGACACCGAGTGAATATCGAAAACAAGAAATCGAAACACCGATGTATTACCGAGTGAATGTAAAGCAAAGAAAATTAAATCCGTATTTAGGAGGCATACAAATGGAATATCGTATTGTAAATAAACCAGAATTTTTAGTGGCGGGTTATGAACTGAAGACGACAAGTAAAGAAGGGAAAAACCATCAAGACATTCCAGTATTTTGGCAAGAATATTTACAAAAAGATCTTGGAACGACGATTCCGAATCGTAAAGATACGAGTCAATGGGTAGAGCTTGGATTATGTACTGATTTTAATTTAGAAACAGGAGACTTCACTTATATTATCGGAATGGAAGTTACAGATTTTGAAAATGTACCAAATGAAATTGCAAAGCGTACTTTCCCGGCAGCAACATATGCAGTATTTACAACGCCGAAAGTTCCTCATGAAGAAATGGTATCGTCTATTCACCAAACTTGGAATGCAGTATTCTCAGAATGGTTCCCGCATTCAGGATATGAACATTGCGGAGTTACAGAGTTTGAACTGTACGATGAGCGTTGCCACGAAGATAAGAGTGAGTTTGCACAAGTAGAGCTTTGGATACCGGTGAAGAAAAAATAATAGGGTAAGAGCGAATCATTGGGAGATGGTTCGCTTTTTCATGAAGGGGGAAATAGGAAAATGTTCAAAAAACTAGAATGTGTATCTATACATACGAAAGATATAGAAAAATCAGTTTCTTTCTATAAAGAAATGGGAATGAAGCAAAACTGGATGATAGAAAGAGAAATAGAAGAAGGAGCTATTTGGACGTTAATAGGATTGAAATTTCCAGATGAGAAAAGTTCGGAGTTAGTAATAAGCAATCATCCGGATATTAATTTTACGGAAGTGGAAGTATTAGTAGAAGATGTACAACAAACGTATGAAAGTTTAAAAGATAATAAAGATGTAAAATGGATTCGCGAACCATTTCCAACGGAATCAGGACATGTTGCAGTAATGGAAGCACCTGATGAGAATGTGTTTGTGTTAGTAGGGAAATAGCTAAAATATGGAGATGACCTTTCATAGTGAGTTATGAAAGGTCATTTTTACTTTGTATAGTAGTAGAGGAAGTAGGTTAGTATTGTCAATTTTTGTCGGTAAGTCGATATATTTCGGAAATCGCTGATATATTCAAAAAATCGCTGATATAATTTCATATACCGCTAAAACACCTCAAAAAAAACGATCCACATAATTTCAATTACCGCAAAATTCTTCTAGAAAAGAAAAAAGACGCCACATAGCGTCTTTCCTACGAACGAAACGGAAACACAAGAATAATCGTCGTTCCTTTTCCGAGTGCACTATCAACGGAAATTGTCCCGTTATGAGCATGAACGAGCTGTTTTGTAATGGCTAGGCCAAGTCCAGTTCCGATGTTGCTTTCTTCTGTGTTTGTTCCGCGGTAATATCGTTCAAATAGAAGTTCTTTCGTTTTTTCATCCATTCCTTTTCCGTCATCCGAAATGGAGAGTATAAAGGAATTAGCGTTTTGTGATAGTTTTACGATGACAGTAGTTGTTTCGTTATTATGTTTTACAGCATTTACGAGTAAGTTTTCGATAATACGCTGGAACCATTTTTCTTCAATGAAATATTGAATTTTATTTGAGCTCGGTACGAATTCAATATTTTGATTTTGAAGTGTTGGATTATTAATAAATTGCAATAATACTTTTTGGACGAACTGATTGATTTCAACGTTTACGTGCTGTGCAGGAAGGCTATTATTTTTTAATTGATACGTTAAGCTTAAATCATCAATTAATGTCGTCATATATTGAGATTTCTCTTTCATAACACTACCAAATTGTTGAATATCACGATCGGTCCAGTTGTATTGATTCGATTCTAGTAATAATGCGTAGCCATATATAGAGCTAAGTGGTGTTTTTAAATCATGCGTTAGACCGGTAATCCATTCTTCTCGTGTTTGCTGAAGTACTTGCCTCATCGCATCATTTTTCTTGAGTGTAATAGAAAGGTGTTCTAGTGAACTTGTCACATCTCTAAACAAACGGAATGACCATTTTTCTTTACCAGATCGCCGGAACCTGACAGGCTTTCCTTTTTTACTAATAGGTTCTTCATACTTTCCACCAGCGATATTTTTAAGCCAGCGCATCGCATGTAATAACGGTTTCCCGAATTTATTACCATACCAAATAGAAAGAATGACTAAATAAACAAATACGATAAGAAGGATTAATCCGCATCCAATGAGAAACTTCTTAGTAAATACATCTTCAATTTCGTCATCTGGGTAGTAGTGATCATTTTTTGCAGTTACAACGAGAAGGTTGCCACTATTTGCATCGTAAAAGCTAGACGTGTTTTCTTTATGATTCCAAGGTTCTTTTTCATTAAGGGCGATTTGTATTGCTGAAAATGTTTTTTTCTTTCCGGTTGTATAAGAAAAAACCTCTTCGCCATTTTGATTAAATATTTGAAGTGCTGCTTTTTCTTTAGACAGTAACTGTTTTTCTTGATCTGTTAATGTGAACGAATCCATTGTTAAAGAGGAATGCTCCTTTTGAATTGCTGTTAGTAAAGCATTGCTTTTTAACATACCACCATAAATAACAAGTACTTTCTTTTCTTCTAATTCAATTTCCCAATATGTAAATTTATAATTACTTTCGATATGATGTTGTATATATGCGACTAAAGATGTCTTCGTATAAGCATTCGGAACATCATTTGGTGTATTAAAGTGGTAGAGGATTTTTCCGTTTTCATCTACAACTTGGAGCCAATCATTTTTCTCCTTTATTAAATCTTGCACTTCAGATTGTAATGAAATATGCCCATCTTCTGAAGAGATGTATCTTGAAATCGTAAAACTATCAGAATCTGGAATGTTAGGTTCATATAAAGTACTAGTAAGAAGAAAAATTAAATAAGTAAAAGCAGCAACTACAGCGATAAGTAATGTAACTAAAACAAAAACGTGTTGCATGATAAATTGAATAATAAGTCGTTTATTAAAATTCATATCGTCACCCTACTTTGTAACGAACTTATAACCAAGGCCGCGAACAGTTTTTATATATTCTGGTTTACTTGGATCGTGTTCAATTTTTTCACGTAGTTTTCGAATGTGGACCATAACAGTGTTGTCATCGCCATTATAGGCAGGTGCTCCCCAAACTTTTTCGTATATTTCCTCTTTCGAAAATACGTAGTTCGGATTCTCGCAAAAGAAGAGTAGTAGTTGAAAGAGTTGAGCGGAACATTCGACAATGTGACCATCCACTGTCAGTTCTGCAGAGTGTTGATCAATTTCAAATCTTCCAAATGAAATCGAGTGTGATTTTTGTTCGTGCGGTACTGCTTGTTTCATATGTCTCCGAAGCTGTGCTTTCATGCGTGCTACTACTTCTAATGGATTAAAGGGCTTCGTAATATAATCATCCGCACCGTATGAAAATCCAGATATTTTATCTAAATCAGATGCTTTTGCTGATAGGAAGAAAATGGGACAATCTGTTTGTTGGCGAATGATTGGACAAATATCAAAACCAGATTGTCCAGGAAGCATTACATCTAAAATAATTAAATCGTAATTGTTTTCCTTAGTTAGAGATAAAGCTATTTCAGCTGATGTTGCAGTTGTAATATGAGAAAAACCTTCTTTTTCAAGAATGGTAGTTAGTAATTGTAAAATTGCTGTTTCATCATCAACGAGTAAAATATTTGCTTGGTACATAAACATCCCTCCAAATTTTCTCGAATATCATATCATCCTTTTGTAACTTATGGAATTTTTAAGGAAATTTTAAGGTTTTCTTTCGCAAAAAATTAAGAATCAAATGATATGATAAAAGTAACATAGGGGAGGAGATGAGTGTGAATCCGTTTCAAGTGATGCGAGCTAGATATTTTTTAATTGTATTTGCACTATTAATTTTAATAGCGAGAAGTAGTGGCGAGTTGCTAACAAGTATATTTCATATACAAAATTCTTCTTTTATAAATATCCTTATATTCTATATCCTTCCGATGGTATGGATTTTTTATGAGTATAAAAAGCATCGCATTTCATTTTCATTGTTTGTTAATAAAAATGAAACATTTAACTTGGTGCAAGTTTTATACATTACGGTTATGTTATGCATATTTAGTTACGGGTATCTTATTTTGTATATGTATAGTTTTGCATGGATCACACCAGACTTTATTATGAATGCATTGCATGAACCGATTATAGATAGTACTGGGGGATATGTATATCAAGTCATTAGGGTTGTATTCATCGCACCAATTATCGGGGAGTTTGTTTTTCGCGGATTTTTACTTCAACGCTTTGCAACAAAATGGGGAACGAGCATAGCGACCATCGTTGTAGCAATATTGTTTGCATTGTTACATGTTGATTTCCTTGGTGCAGCCATATTCAGCATCGTATTGTCGATCGTATATATTCGTACGGAAAGTTTACTCATGCCAATTGCAATACATATGTTAAACAATGCATTTGTAATGGGCGCGTCTTTTTTAATAAGTAGAGAAAAAATTATGAGTTTTGCAGACTTCTCAAATTATACGACATTCTTTCCTGGACTTATTATATTTATAACGGGATTAAACTTAGTACTTATCTTTTTATTTGTTAATCGGAAGTATTGGAGTAAAGAAGTGCCAGTTATATATGCAGAGCAGGAAAAGAGCTTTTCAGATGTAGTCGGGAGTAAATAAGATGAAGAAGACGGTTGAAAAAATATTAAAAGAAATTATAGATGCTACGTCTATTGCAGATATGTGTGATAAAAGCTTTTGTAATTGGATTCAACCTGTAGTATTTGTTTTCTAGTAATCATTTAAAAGAAAATATTATTTCTCTTCTTATTGTATTAGGAGTTGTACTAATATTTGGTCTAATTGTAGAAGAAATGATGAAGCGCATCTTCAGAAAAAATGGAGAGAAGTATATGTGGGTTCATAAAGTATTCGAGAAAGTAATAGTGGCTTTCCTTTTGTTTTATAGTATGAAAACAATCATTTACTTTATAGCTTTGAAACATCATTAATTCTAAATTTGAAAGGGATGTATAAAATTATATGAATGAAACGATATCATCAAATAAGTTTTTTTATTTGATTTTACTTAGTCTAGTGTTAATAACGACAGTGAATGTTATTTTGCGCTGGGAGGAAGCTTACTTTTTCATGTATTTAGCGCTCCATTTGTTGGGGATTTTATGTATAAGTGGTGGAGTCGTTACTGAAAAAAAGAGTGAAGAAAGCGTTAACTATATGTGTGTGATCGGTCTTATTTTACTTTTAGCTGTACAGGGTATTATGAAATATAGTTCCTTCTCTTTACAAGATTTTAGTTTATTAATAGATGTACTTCCTTAAAGAGGCTCTTTATGTTATCTAAAAAGCAAGTAGGGTACGTACTAGTTTTAATCGGATTTTTTAAGATTATCCCGCTATTTGCCGGGCAGTAAGACCCCACTGATTAAAGTTTCGCTTTATTATAACGACGCTATTCTTTCAAGACTATGAGTATATTTGATATGTAAAAGGCGTTGGTTTGTAAGTGCTTCCGGATTATGAACCGAAGAAAGTGTTTAAAGATAGGTAAAACTCTTCTTATGTAGAAGAGTTTTTTTATGTAAATAAAAAGATCCAGAGCAATTCACATAATAAGCTTGTTCTAATTTAGCGTGTACGAACTTACAATAATAATAGACAGGCAGCATAGAGGAGGGAATAGCGTGAGGAAGGTTATTGGTTGGTCGCTTTTTTTGTACGTTGGATTTGCGTTACTTATATATTGGTATTTATTTGGATGGAATCATGAACTTATTCCGGACATGTATAAAGGAACAAGTGCAGATCCAGAAACGTTTATGAGTGCTAGAGAGCTTACGCTAAGCCAAGATTATTCGCGCGTGAAAAATTTACTATACTTTTTAGCGACGCCTCTTGAATGGATTATTTTATTATTTGTACTTGTGCTAGGTATTTCAAGAAAGTTTGAGAAATGGTCGAAGGAAACGACTAAAATAAGTGTCTTGCAAGTTGCGATTTATCTCTTTTATTTATCATTACTGACAACAGTGCTTGCCTTACCGATGCAATGGATTGGCCGGAAAGTATCCGTTGATTACGGCATTTCAACACAAAGTACACAAAGCTGGATAAAAGATCATGTTATCGGTTTTTGGGAAAGTTATGCGACTATGTTAATTGTAGTTACCGTTCTATTATGGCTTATCCGTAAATTTCCGAAGAGGTGGTGGCTAGCAGGGTGGGCGCTCTCTGTTCCATTTACAATCTTTTTAACATTCATACAGCCTGTCGTTATTGATCCGCTTTATAACGACTTCTCAACGCTGAAAAATAAAGAATTAGAAACGAAAATTTTAGCGATAGCAGACAAAGCTGACATTCCTGCTAAACACGTATATGAAGTAAATATGTCAGAGAAAACGAATGCATTAAATGCTTACGTAACAGGAATTGGTCCTAACGCCCGTATTGTAATGTGGGATACAACGCTTAAGCAGTTAAAAGATAAAGAGATATTATTTATCATGGCTCATGAAATGGGACATTATGTTATGAAGCATATATACTTTGGCGTTGCAAGTTATGTATTGCTATCGTTTATAGGTATGTTTTTAATTAGTCGTATTATAAATATGTGTATTCGCAAATGGGGAGATACATTGCAAATTTCAAAAGTGGCATGTTTCTCCATTTTACCTTTATTTTTCTTAATTTCTTCTATACTCTCTTTTGCAGCACAACCAGCAACAAACTACGTTTCACGTATAGAAGAAAGAGCGGCAGATCAATATGCTTTAAATATGACGAAGGATGGGAAATCTGGTGTGAAAACTTTTCAATATTTATCAAAAACAAGTTTAAGCCAAGTCAATCCGCCTGCGTTAGTGAAATTTTTCTTATACACGCACCCACCAATTTTTGAAAGAATTCACACGTTTGAACAATATGAGAAACAAAGAAAAAAGGAGTAGCTATTATGCTACTTTTTTTTATAGAGATATAAGTTTCATATTGGGAATATTTATCATTGCTTTTTATTGCGATTTTGTAAATAATAAGCTATAAAATTCTAAAAATCTATATATAAAGGAATAAAGGTGAAAAAATGTATTTTTTACAAAATTTAAAAGTGAAATATAAATTATTAGCGCTTATTTCATTAGCAGTTTTAGGTATGATAATTATAAGCAGTGTAGCAATTCATTCTATTAATAAGATTAAACACGATACAGAGGTTGTAGTAGATGATTATCAATATTCTGCAATTTTATTAGAAGGAATGCTTCGCACACAAAATTCACTAGAATATAACTTATTAGAGTTAATTACGGCATCACAAAATGAAGTAGCAAATAAAGAGGGAATAATTGATAATATTGAAAAGGATCTTAAAAAATATGATTCTTTATTAAAAGAATATGATGATGGTTTTAATTTAAGTAAGCAAGAGGATGAACTGTTTCAGAAGATGAAGAAATCTTTACCAAGTTATAAAGATACATATAAAAAATTATTTGAAAAGGCGAAGGCAACAAACGAGCCACAAATGGTAAATGAATTTCAGAAGGAATTAAAACCGAAGGGAATAGAGTTAGCTGGTTATGCAGTGGATCTAGAATCGTATGTTTCAAACTTAGCTGATCAAGTGTTTAAAGATTCTCAAAAAATGATTGATCGATCCGTTATTACCTTTATCATTCTTGTAGTAGTTACTACAATCGTTATATGTATAGTAAGTTATATTATTAGCAAGCTTATAGTTGCTCCTTTACAAACGGTTAGTCGTATGATGGAAAGAGCGAAAGAAGGAGATTTAACCGTACATGGTGATTATAATGCTAAGGATGAATTAGGTGTATTAGTAAGTAATTTTAACGAGATGATTGCAGGGCTAAGAACAAATATGCAAGAAGTAGAGAATAATATTCAGCTTTTATTCCAACATGCAGACGGAGTAGTATCTGCATCAGAAGTATCTAGTAGTGCAGCGAAGAAAATCACTATGGATATTGAAGAAGTTGCAAATGGTGCAGAAAGTCAAATGCAAGCAATGGAACAAACTGCGGGTGCGATGGAAGAGTTGACACAAGGAATGCAGAGTATAGTCAATACATCATCCTCTGTAAATGAATTATCTGCTCAATCAGCATTAGATGCAGAGAATGGTAACAAATTAATGAAACAAATGATTCAACAGATGGATACAATCCAAAATTCGGTACATAGCGGTGTGAAACAAGTAGAGACTATGAAAGAACAATCAGAAGAAATTGTTAAAATCATTGATGTTATGCAAGGTATTACCTCTCAGATTAACTTATTAGCATTAAACGCCGCAATTGAGGCTGCACGTGCTGGTGAAAGTGGTAGAGGGTTTGCAATTGTGGCAGATGAAGTGCGGAAATTAGCAGAACAATCTAGTGATTCTGCAAAACAAATTGAGAATCTTATTACTCAAGTTATGGGAACAACGAACCATACGGTACATATGATGGGGAAAGTAGATAATGAGGTACAGGCAGGTACACAAGTAGTAATGCACACAGAAAAAGTATTTGGAACAATTACAGAAAAAGTACAGCAAGTATCTGAGCAAATTCAAACGGTATCTATGTCTACAGATGAAATTGCAGCGAGTAGTGAGGAAATCTCGGCTTCTGCAGAAGACATGGCTCAAATTTCCCAAAGATCATCTGACCGAACTGATAGGGTAAAAGAGTCTATTCAACAGCAAGAAAAATCTGTTCAAGAGATTTCGGTTTCAATTGAACATATGCATAACGCAGCAGGAAAATTAAAACAAATAGTTGGCCAATTTACTCTTCAAAAGTAGTAGCATATTTGAGTGTTAATAAATATAAAAAAGCATCCTCTTTTAAGAAAAAAGGATGCTTTTTTTATTACTACTATTCTTAGATTTCGAGCATTTTCAAGGTGATGATCTGTACATACTAGATTTGTATATTACTTATTTTTTGACAGTTTAAGACATTTATCGACGAGAATTATTTCTGTATTAGTGTTTTTAGATCCTGCTGTTGCAATATTATTAGATACTGTTTTTACCGGATTTAGACCAACTAGTATGCAAGTAGTAGGGATTATCCTTATATTTGTAGGGATGGCGCTAACTTTTCGCAAGGGAAGAGAAGGCGAGTTATCAGTGGAGAGGAATGCTACCTCTGAAATATAAATCATGAATATAGTAACCTTCATTAGGCATCTCCTTTACGCGCCAATAAAGGGAAGTTGTAAAGTGAAAAGGAGTTTATAAAGAGATTGTAGAATGTTTTAGTATATAACACCTTAGATGTGACAACTTCCTTTTTGAAAAAGGAAGAAGGAGGCATAAAGCAGAAAGGTAGTGGAAATATTTCTTCTAGAAGATTTGCATTTTATCTTACATTCACCAAAAAATAGTACTCCTGAAACAATGAAGTTCATTTTATTTGAATGAAATAGGGAGAGAGGACGATGAAGAAAAAAATATTGGGTGTAATGATGATTGCGACAATGGCAGGAGGGATATTTGCAGGGACGAATGTGACGCCTGTAAAAGCGGAAGAGTATCCACAAATGATTGTGTTTGAAGATGTTCCATACGGGTTTTGGGCATATGACGCTATTATGGATTTAGCATATCATAAAATTATATTAGGGTATGGAAACGGGAAGTATGGTGTTGGTGATCTTACAACACGTGAACAAGTAGCTGGTATTATTTACAGAACACTTGAAATGAAAGAAGAAGGATCAGTAGCGAATCCGTATAAAGATATTTCTGATAGTACAACAACTTTTAAAAAGGAAATTTTGGCGTTAACAAAACGTGGTGTTTTTACAGGGGATGGGCAAGGGAACTTTAGGCCGAAAGCACCAGTCTCTAGAGCGGAAATGGCTGTCATTTTAAAACGAGCATTTACTTTTGAAACGAAGCAAAAACATACATTTAAAGATATTCCAAAAGGCCACTGGGCAGAAGATGCAATTAGTGCGCTACAATCTAATAATGTTGTAAGAGGAACTGGGAATGGCATGTATGAATTAAATCGCCCTGTACCTAGAGAACAATATGCTCAATTTATTAATAATGCGATTATTAATTATCATTTGAAAGAGGATTGGAGATAGAGTGAAATATGAAAGCACAAATAGAAATATTTGTGCTTTTTTGTTTGTTTAAAAAAGAATTATTATTCGTTTTTATGTATTTTTAATGTTATACATAAGCTTTATAATCAACCCCATAAAAAAGACATGATGTGTAATATGATTCACAAAACCGTCACGAAATGTGTCGGAAAATATATTGTTACTATACTATTTGTTATGTATATTTGAAAAAACATATACATATTGGGGAGGAAATGTAATGAGCAAAAAATTATTAAAAACAGCTACAGCATTAACAATTATGGGTGGGGTGTTATTCTCAGCAGAGAGTAACAATGTAAAAGCGGAAAGTGCACCGTTGCAAAAAACAAATACAATTGTATTTAAAGATGTACCAAAAGGGCATTGGGCATATGAGGCGATTCATGATTTAGCGGAACAAGAAATTATTTTGGGATATGGCGATGGAATATTCGGTTTTGGGGATAATGTAACACGTGAGCAAGTTGCAGCTTTAATTTACCGTGTGTTTGATATGGAAGAACAAGATGAATATGAAAACCCATATGGAGATATCGATGAAAATTCAACAAGCTTTATCGAGGAAATATTGGCTTTAACGGAAATGGGAATTTTCCAGGGAGACGAGAATGGAAACTTTAGACCGAAGGCGACGTTAACGCGTGCGGAAATGGCACAAGTTCTTACGAATGCTTTTGACTTACAGGCAAAGGGATCTCATAACTTTAATGATGTTTCAGCAAATTCATGGGCAACGAATGCAATTAGTGCAGTACAAACAAATGGTATTACAATGGGAATCGGAGAAGGTAAATTCGGTCCGTCTATGAAGGTAACGAGAGAACAATACGCACAGTTTTTACATAGAGCAATATTGCATGATATGGAACAAGGGCAGTAATAAAGTTTAACTAGTCAAAGTGAAATTTAAAAATAATACAAAAAGGTCGTTGTTGTATAACAGCGGCCTTTTTTTGTATGAAATAAAGCGCGAAAGAATGGCGTTTTGAAAAAAATGAAGTGAATTTTCAAAAAAAACTTCCTTTTCTGAAGATTTGTTATATAATATAAAACATGAAATCAAATCTGTTATAAAACAGTTTAAGAAGGGGATGCTAATATGTCGACGCAAACTTCACGGGTTACACTCGTTGGAGAAATGTTACCAGCGTACAACGAAATATTGACACCTGAGGTGCTTAGTTTTTTGAAGGAACTACATGAGAATTTTAATGAGCGCCGCATAGAACTTTTACAAAAACGTGTAGAAAAACAAAAGAGAATTGATGCAGGGGAGTTTCCGAAGTTTCTAGAAGAAACAAAACACATACGTGAAGCGGATTGGACAATTGCCAAGCTGCCAAAAGACTTAGAGGATCGCCGCGTAGAGATTACTGGACCGGTAGATAGAAAGATGGTCATTAACGCTTTAAATTCAGGAGCGCATCTTTTTATGGCGGATTTTGAAGATTCGAATTCACCAACTTGGGAAAATGCAGTGGAAGGTCAAATCAACTTACGAGATGCAGTAAAGGGAACGATTTCACATGAAAATGATAAAGGGAAAGAATATAGATTAAATGAGAAAACAGCTGTACTCATTGTACGTCCAAGAGGATGGCATTTAGAGGAAAAGCATATGCAAGTTGATGGGGAAAATATGTCAGGTAGCTTAGTAGATTTCGGCTTGTACTTTTTCCATAATGCGAAAGCTCTTTTAGCAAAAGGGAGCGGCCCATACTTTTACTTACCGAAAATGGAAAGTTATTTAGAAGCGAGATTATGGAATGATGTATTCGTATTTGCTCAAAAATATATCGGCATTCCAAATGGAACGATTAAAGCAACTGTGTTACTGGAAACGATTCACGCTTCGTTTGAAATGGATGAAATTTTGTATGAGCTAAAAGATCATTCTGCTGGCTTAAACTGTGGAAGATGGGATTATATTTTTAGCTTTTTAAAGAGTTTCCGTAATCATAATAAATTCTTACTACCAGATAGAGCACAAGTCACGATGACAGCGCCATTTATGCGTTCGTATTCTTTGAAAGTAATTCAAACGTGTCACCGCCGTAATGCACCAGCAATTGGAGGAATGGCGGCACAAATTCCGATTAAAAATAATCCAGAAGCGAATGAAGCAGCTTTTGAAAAAGTGCGTGCTGATAAGGAGCGCGAAGCTTTAGACGGTCATGACGGGACTTGGGTTGCTCACCCTGGACTTGTACCGGTTGCAATGGAAGTATTTAATCACATTATGAAAACACCAAATCAAATTTTCAGAAAACGTGAAGAAATATGTGTAACAGAAAACGATTTACTAGAGGTACCGGTGGGAACGATTACAGAAGAGGGCCTTCGCATGAATATTAGCGTAGGTATTCAATATATTGCATCTTGGTTAAGCGGACGGGGAGCAGCACCCATTTATAACTTAATGGAAGATGCGGCAACTGCTGAAATTTCAAGAGCACAAGTATGGCAATGGATTCGTCATGAAGGTGGAAAACTAAATGATGGTCGTAATATTACGCTTGAATTAATGGAAGAGCTAAAAGAAGAAGAATTAGCAAAAATAGAAAGAGAGATTGGTAAGGAAGCCTTTAAGAAAGGGAGATTCCAAGAGGCGACAATGTTGTTTACAAATCTCGTTCGAAATGATGAATTCGTACCATTTTTAACATTACCAGGTTATGAAATTTTATAAAAAATGAAAAGGGGATGGAATAAATGAAAAACGAAAGAATCGAGAAATTACAAGAAAGCTGGGAATTAGATGAGCGTTGGAAAGGGATCACACGTCCATATTCGGCAGAAGATGTAATTCGCCTGCGCGGATCAATTGATATTGAACATACATTAGCGCGCCGCGGTGCTGAGAAGCTTTGGACATCGCTTCATACAGAAGACTATATTAACGCACTTGGCGCATTAACAGGAAATCAAGCGATGCAACAAGTAAAAGCTGGGTTAAAAGCGATTTACTTAAGTGGTTGGCAAGTGGCAGCTGATGCAAACCTTTCTGGACATATGTATCCAGACCAAAGTTTATATCCAGCGAACAGCGTACCTGCTGTAGTGAAACGAATTAATCAAACACTTCAACGTGCGGATCAAATTCAACATATGGAAGGAAGCGATGATACAGACTATTTCGTACCGATTGTAGCAGATGCAGAAGCTGGATTTGGTGGACAATTAAACGTATTCGAACTGATGAAAGGTATGATTGAAGCAGGTGCATCAGGTGTGCATTTTGAAGATCAATTATCTTCAGAGAAAAAATGTGGCCATTTAGGTGGAAAAGTACTACTACCAACGCAAACAGCGGTACGTAATTTAATTTCTGCACGTCTTGCAGCAGATGTAATGGGAGTGCCAACAATTATCGTTGCAAGAACAGATGCAGATGCAGCTGATTTAATTACGAGCGATATCGATCCTGTTGATAAAGCATTTATTACAGGAGAAAGAACACCAGAAGGATTTTACCGTACGAATGCAGGTCTTGATCAAGCGATTGCGCGCGGTTTAGCGTATGCACCGTATGCAGACCTCGTTTGGTGTGAAACGTCGGAACCAAATTTAGAAGATGCAAAACGATTTGCGGACGCAATTCATAAGGAGCATCCAGGAAAGTTACTTGCATATAACTGTTCACCTTCATTCAACTGGAAACAAAAACTAGATGAAAAAACAATTGCGAGCTTCCAAAAGGAAATCGCATCTTACGGTTATAAGTTCCAATTCGTAACACTTGCTGGATTCCATTCATTAAATTACGGTATGTTTGAACTAGCACGTGGCTATAAAGAGCGCGGCATGGCAGCATACTCTGAACTACAACAAGCTGAATTTGCAGCAGAAAAACACGGCTACTCTGCAACACGTCATCAACGCGAAGTAGGAACAGGTTACTTTGATGAAGTTGCACAAGTGATTACAGGCGGAACTTCATCAACGACAGCGTTAAAAGGATCTACAGAAGAAGCACAGTTTACGAAATAAAAGGAAGGGGCACCTGTTTGAAGGGGGCCCCTTGTTATTTTGTGAACGATTCGAAAAGAGATATCAATTTATCGGCAAAAAACGATACTAACTTTTCTTTATTACTAAATCAACGCCACTCAGCCCTATGATTACGAATAAACTTCATATCTTTCTCATAATGCTCTAGATGTCCTTCATCAATCATTCTTTGGAAATTCAAGTCGCCTTCTTGCGCTTTTCGTTTCATATATGTACATAACCCTTCTAATCGTAGCAACACCATTCCTAAGTAATCTTCATCCATATTTTTACCATAGGACTGAACGAATAATTTCACTCTCTCTTTAATACGATCTGCATGTTGCGATGATTCATAATGAATGGCTTCACCAGATTCTGTATAATACACTCTACTTAAAGGCACACAAGTATAAAGTGTATAAGCGATATCCCATAGTCTTGGACCAGGAGCAGCAACATCGAAATCAATAATCCCTACTGGCTTCTCATTATTAAAAATAATGTTATATATGGCAAAATCATTGTGGCATAAAACCTCAATGTTATTTGGCGTGTGATCCATCGGTTTCCAATCATCTAATAACGGAAAATCACTTACAGCATCATGGTAAAGGCGGAGCATCTTTGCGATTCCTTTTAATACATCATTAGATCGCATATATTCTTTTAAAGGATAATTCCCAGCTTCTCCTTCAATAAAGGATAAAACCTCTCTATCTTCTTCATCTACACCTAAAAACTTTGGAGTATAATGAAATCCTTTGTTTTCTAAGTGTTGTAATAGCTTATGGATTTTTGCGCTATCTGGCTTTAACTCTCGACGAACAGTATTTTCAGAACGATATACGTTCGAAACGTTTCCGCCTGTTAGCTTTTCTTCGTTATCGTAGTTTGACATGTAAAAATTCCCCCTATAATTAAAAAATCCAATTCCAAATAGTGAATAGACCAACAATGGCAGAAAAGAGAAGGCAAGCAAGGAATGCTAGACAGCCAAAAGGAACTAGCTTATCTTGCCATGTTTCTTTATACTCATAAATTAACTCCTCTGCTACTTTCTTCTGCACTGAAGATAAAGGTTGATCTTTATACAAAGCTTTTATATGGTTAGAATCGCCTTTAAACTTTAAAGCGCGTGCAATATGATGAGGGTTATTTCCCATTGATTTCTCAAATAATAAACATGATTCATGCATAATATCTGTTTTATGCTCCTCTAGATACCAGTAACGTCCAGCCATTTCTGGATATTGTAATTTATAATAAATATCTCCGAGTTGTTTTCGAAGATGTAATTCATTTGGGTATGTAAAGATGAGGCCATGCAATCTGTCTCTTGCTTTTCCAAGATTATTATTTTCAATATCCTCTTCGATTCTTTTTAATGTTTTTCTAGGAATTTTGTTGTTCATAAATTCCTCCTTATTTGGAATAGAGATAATTATATTTTATAAGAAATACTAAAAATTAGAAATTCCATTTTAGAAAAAGATTGTACATTTTATTTTAATGTGCTATGATGATGTCAGTTGAATAGTTAAATTAAGCAATCCATATGTTATCAAGTGCTGAAAACGAACGAGAAAAAGTATGTGAGAACTAGTTTATGTTTCGTATTTGATAATGTGTGGATTCTTTTTTTAGACAGGAAGACTAAAAAATTTAAAATTTGTATTTTCTTAGGAGGAAATAATTATGGCAGTAACAGGACAAGTAAAATGGTTTAACAACGAAAAAGGTTTCGGTTTCATCGAAGTTCCAGGCGAAAACGACGTATTCGTACACTTCTCAGCAATCGAAACTGACGGTTTCAAATCTTTAGAAGAAGGTCAAAAAGTTAGCTTCGAAATCGAAGACGGTAACCGTGGACCTCAAGCTAAAAACGTAATCAAACTATAATTTTATAGTTGATGATGGAAAAAAGGATGGCTAATGCCATCCTTTTTTTTTAGGTTGTGCAGAAATTTTTTTCAGAGCCTGTTTTTATATCTAAATCTCTTTTTCTATGTTACAACTGGTAAAAAATTATCGGGAATGCGTATTAGTTTCTGTATAAGAATTAGTTCAGCAAGAGCATTTGCTGCGTATGATAGTAAATAACTATAAGTTTGTATTCTTTATTGAAATAGGGGAATCTTTTCCAGATAGACCTTGAGTCTCATCTTTTTTGTTAGTATTGTTATTGGAATTTTGTACGTTTTGAGATGATGTTTCTAACAGTTGTTCTTGTTCCTTGCTAGGAGTATTCAGAGCATCTGAGGGGATGCTATTAACCTGCTGACTTAATAGATTTTCTTTATCCATAGTATACAACTCCTTTTTAGAATTCGATAAAAAGCAATGTAATTATAAATAGCTACTTATATATATTGTGTTTTTGAATGACATTATATACAAAACTTATATTACAAAGTTAATTAATTGACGAATTGTTAGTGATGGAAAAAGATGTACAAATTTAAATTTTTTAGTAAAAATTAAAAGCGGGTAACAAGTACAAATACTCTTTCTCATGTTTTATATAAGGATCATATTACAAATCAAAAAAGATGTAGAGAACCTTGGAAGAAAATATAGTTGTTTTTCTAAGGGTGAAGAAGAATAAATAAAATGATAATACAAATGTAAAAAGGCTTTCCAAAAAGGAAGGCCTTTTACTCTTTTTTCGCTACGTTTTTCTTCTCACGTTTTTTACATTCTGTACATTTTGATTTACGAAACGGTTTGGCAAAGAATAGCAGAATAAAAAATAAACCGAATATAATACTAGCTTAATTTTTCACGATAATGACGCTACTATTTTTCATTTGAATCGATGGTTGGATCTCTTTTTCTTCCATAGTGGCCCTCCATATATTGGATTTACATTTTAATTATAACAAAGTTAATTGTTGTAATGATGTGAAATGAGGAAGTGATTTCAAATATTTATAGCAGTATAAATGCTTTTTTGTGCACAATGCCATCTTGTTATTTTTATATATTTATTTTGAAATTTGAAGAATGTTTGATAAATAATAAATTAATGTAAAATAGTAGAATGTGCAATCCGTTTTCTTTTCATAGGTGCTAAAATTATATATGCAGCTGCTAATATAAATGGAAAAAAGGAGATAATAGAGTATGGAAAGTAAAGTGGAACGCTATGTCGAAAATTATGTTGTAACGAAAAATACGATGGCCTTACTTCCTGTTATTCTAAGTGAAAAGAAAATTGTTACGCGAGTCGTTGAAATGAATGATTCTTTTTTCGTATTTCAAAAACCACTAGATATTATAGAAAGAAGTTGCCGAAAGCATGGTTCTAGTTTCTTAGGCAGAAAAGAAGGAACGAAAGAATTAACTCATATTACACATAAAGCACCGATTGCGATTAGTCCTACAGATCAACTTTATTTTTTCCCTACCTATTCTTACTCTAGAAAAGAGTGCGCTTGGTTGTCTCATTTTTATATTGAAGGTAATAAAGAATTAAAAGATGGAAATCTTATTATTAGGTTTATAAATGGCTTTGCTGTGAAATTAGAAATATCAAAAACTAGTTTTGAAAATCAACAAAATCGTACAGCGAAATTGCGTACTGAATATGAAGATCGTAGGAAAAAACAAGGGAGCCCTTGTTTTAAAGAGATTGATAAAAAAGAGGAATCAACATTAAGACCTGCTTATGAGAGAGTGTATTTTGTGAAGGAAGGCGAAGTGTGAAAGGATGGGGGAATCATCCCCATTCTTTTTTGTTTATCCGCTATTTACCGGGCAGTAAGACGCACACATCAAAATTCAGCGAAAGCAAAGAAGTTAGGTAGGGGCCCTGCTGCCTGTAAAAGCCGGATTGGTGAGGGTTGATTAAAGTTTCATTTTATCAATCTTTATAGATAAAGAGATGTGTTAGAAAAACCGAGTTGTAATTTCATTTACCGATAAAAATACCGGAAAACCACCTAAATAACAAAACGAACGACATTTCCTGTCGAATATTGATAGATTATCATAGCTAAATAATGAAGGAATTCTTATGAAAGATATGGAAACTTTAATAAATACATCTCCATATGTCGTATCTACCATTTCCTCTTTCATATAAGCAATGATACAGTAGGGATAGTATTTAGAGTAAAGGGGTAAAGTGTAGAATGGATTTTCAGACAATCAAAGAGTATTTTTCACCAGAAAATATGGATCATATTGTTGAGAGTTATAAAGCGTTCGGACCACTTCTTGGTATTGGTTTACCGATGATAGAGGCGTTGATTCCAGCATTACCGCTTATTGTATTTGTACTGGCGAATGCTGTTGCATTTGGCTTTTGGCTCGGTTTTCTTTATTCATGGCTTGGATCAGTAATGGGTGCATTACTTGTCTTTTTCATCATCCGCCATTTTGGTCGCAGTCGTTTCTTTTCGTTTGTAAATAAGCATGAGAGAGTAAGAAAAGCAATGGGGTGGATTGAAAGGAAAGGATTCGCACCGATTTTTGTTATATTTTGTTTTCCGTTTACACCGTCAGCACTAATAAATGTTGTCGCTGGTTTATCACGAATTAGTGTAAAACAGTTTGGGCTAGCGTTAGCATTCGGAAAACTTGTGATGATTTTTATTTTAACGTATATCGGTCATGATTTAATGTCATTTATTCATAATCCGGTGAAATCAGTCATTGTAGCGATTGGTATTTTTATTTTATGGTATGTCGGTAAGAAAATTGAAGTAAAGTTAGAACTACATTAAGAATAGTCTTCTTTGTAAAGGAAAGCTTCAGTATTAAAGGATAAGGGGAGAAGCGGATGAAGAAAACTTTGAAAAAAGAAGGCATAGAGTGGATACGAACAATTTTAATTGGTGTATTATTAGCTGTATTTTTTCGAACGTTTTTCTTCTCAACGTATGTTGTAGAGGGGAAGTCAATGATGCCGACATTGCAAGATGGTAATATGCTCGTTGTAAATAAGGTGAGTTATCAAGTTGGGGACTTGAACAGATTTGACGTTGTGGTGTTTCATGCGAATAAAAAAGAGGACTATGTAAAGCGAATTATCGGTTTACCTGGAGATCATATTGAATATAAGCATGATAAGTTATATATAAATGGACAATTTATTGATGAGCCGTATCTAGAGAAATATAAGAAAGAGATAAATGGAAGGCAACTAACAGGCGACTTTACATTAGAAGAGTTAACGAAAGAAAAGCTGGTGCCACCCGGGTTTATTTTTGTAGTAGGTGATAACCGGCTCGGGAGCTGGGATAGTAGACACTTTGGCTTTGTAAAAGCTGATACAGTCGTCGGTAAAGTTGATTTGCGATATTGGCCAATTCAAGAGGTGCAAACGAATTTTTCAAAAGGTTGATATAATAGATAGAAGTATAGAAAAGACAAACAACTCAGTTTGTCTTTTTTCGTGTACTATAATACAATTATAGTAGCAAACTAACGTTCGTTATGTAAGTGAAAGGTGGGGTTACATGTCACTTCGATTTGTGATTGGTAGAGCGGGAAGTGGAAAAAGTACACTTTGTTTACGCGAAGTGCAAGAAGAGTTAAAACAACGCCCGAGAGGGAAAACAATATTATATCTTGTGCCAGAACAGATGACATTCCAGACGCAGCAGGCGTTAATTGGAAGTGAGGATGTAAGAGGTTCTATTCGGGCACAAGTTTTTAGTTTTTCACGATTAGCGTGGAAGGTACTACAAGAAGTTGGCGGAGCGAGTCGTCTTCATATTGATGAAGCGGGTGTACATATGTTACTCCGTAAAATTGTAGAGTCTCGTAAAGATGGATTATCGGTGTTCCAAAAAGCAGCGGAGCAAAACGGTTTCTTTGAACATCTTGGCAGTATGATTGCAGAGTTTAAACGTTACAATGTAACGCCATCTAACGTATATGAAATGTGGCAACAATTGGATGCGCATAGTAGCAGTGCCGAACAAAAGTTACTAGCGAATAAAGTGTATGATTTACAGCTATTATACGATGATTTTGAACGTGCTTTAATTGGAAAATATTTAGATTCAGAAGACTACCTGCAATTGCTAGTGGAAAAGCTTCCGCAGTCTGAATATGTAAATGGTGCGGAAATTTATATAGATGGATTTCATTCATTCTCCCCGCAAGAGTTAGAGATTGTAAGACAGCTTATGATTTGCGGAGCGAGAGTTACGATCACGTTAACGATAGATGAAAAAACGTTAGCACAGCCAGTAAATGAACTCGATTTATTTTATGAAACGACGTTAACGTATGAAAAAATCAAACAAGTAGCGCGTGAAGAGAAAATAGAAATTGAAAAAACAATTCCACTTATGGAACAGCCGCGTTTTCATTCTCCAGCATTAGCGCATTTAGAAGCTCATTATGAAGCGCGTCCAAATGAAAAATTTAACGGTGAAGCGAGTGTAACGATTAGCACAGCTGCGAATTTACGAGCGGAGGTAGAAGGTGTTGCTCGTGAAATTCGTAAACTTGTTGCGAATGAAAAATATCGTTACCGAGATATTGCAGTGCTTCTTCGTAATGGGGAAAGTTATTACGATGTGATGCGCACGTTATTTACAGATTACAATATCCCGCACTTCATCGATGAAAAGCGTCCGATGTCACACCACCCATTAGTAGAATGTATTCGTTCTGCACTCGAGATTATTAGTGGGAATTGGCGTTATGATGCGGTGTTCCGCTGCGTGAAAACAGAGCTTTTATATCCATTAGACGTAAGAAAAGAAACGATGCGTGAAGAAATGGATGAATTTGAAAATTACTGTTTAGCGTACGGTGTACAAGGAAAGAGGTGGACTTCAGAGGATCCATGGATGTATCGCCGTTATCGTTCTCTTGATGATACGAACGGGATGATTACAGACAGTGAACGTGAAATGGAAGAGAAAATAAATAGGTTACGTGACGTTGTAAGAACACCTGTTATTCGCATGCAAAAAAGGTTAAAGCGTGCAGGAACAGTTATGCAAATGTGTGAAGCAGTTTACTTATTTTTAGAAGAACTGGATGTTCCGAAGAAGCTAGAAGAATTACGTATACGTGCAGAAGAAAGTGGAGATTTCTTATTTGCGACAGATCATGAACAAGTATGGGAAGAAGTAATGAGTCTTCTTGATACATTTGTAGAGATGCTTGGTGAAGAGAAAATGTCTCTTTCTATGTTTACGGACGTTATGTCGACAGGTCTTGAGGCACTTCAATTTGCTAACATTCCGCCGTCATTAGACCAAGTGTTAATTGCTAATATTGATCACTCCAGGTTATCTGACGTGAAAGCAACGTTTATTATAGGTGTAAATGAGGGGGTCATTCCAGCAGCACCTATGGATGAAGGTATGCTTTCTGATGAGGAAAGAGAAGTTCTTGGTGCGGCAGGGATTGAATTAGCGCCAACGACGAGACAAACTTTGTTAGAAGAACAGTTCGTTATGTATCAAATGGTAACGAGAGCGTCTGAGAGGTTATACATTTCATGCCCGCTTGCAGATGAAGAAGGAAAGACGTTACTTGCGTCTAGCTTTATTAAGAAAATAAAAAGAATGTTCCCTAATGTGAAAGATTCATTTATTACGAATGACGTAAATGATTTATCACGTTCAGAACAAATTTCATACGTAGCAACGCCAGAAGTAACGTTATCTTACGTTATGCAGCAACTACAAACGTGGAAGCGATACGGATTTGAAGGGAATTTAGACTTTTGGTGGGACGTATACAACTTCTACGTAACTTCAGATGAATGGAAACAAAAAAGTAGCCGCGTCTTATCAAGTTTATTCTATCGAAATCGTGCGAAGAAGCTAAGTACAGCAGTAAGTAGAGATTTATATGGAGATATAATTAAAGGAAGCGTCTCTCGTATGGAACTATTTAACCGTTGTGCATACGCTCATTTTGCACAGCACGGTTTATCACTTAGAGAGCGTGATATTTTCAAGCTTGATGCACCAGACATCGGTGAATTATTCCATGCGGCATTAAAGAAAATTGCGGATAAGTTATTGCGTGAAAACCGCACTTGGGCGGATTTATCTATAAAAGAGTGTGAGCATCTTTCTGTCTTAGTAATAGAAGAAATCGCACCGTTATTACAACGACAAATTTTATTAAGTTCAAACCGTCATTTCTATTTAAAACAAAAACTACAACAAATCATTTTCCGTACGTCAATCATTCTTCGTGAACATGCGAAGTCGAGCGGATTCGTACCAGTTGATTTAGAAGTGCCATTCGGTATGGGCGGTACAGGATCACTTCCGCCGATGGAATTCTCACTACCAAATGGTGTGAAGATGGAAGTAGTCGGCCGTATTGACCGTGTTGATAAGGCAGAAGATGAGAACGGGACGTTCTTACGTATTATTGATTATAAATCAAGTTCAAAAGCGTTAGATTTAACAGAAGTGTATTACGGATTAGCACTTCAAATGTTAACGTATTTAGATGTTGTTACTTCGAATGCACAGACGTGGATGAAAAAAGGCCAAGCAGCATCACCAGCGGGTGTATTGTATTTTCATATCCATAATCCAATTGTTGAAATGAAAGGTGACGCATCTGAAGCCGAAATTGAAAAAGAAATTTTAAAGAAATTTAAAATGAAAGGACTCGTATTAGGAGATGCGGACGTTGTTCGTTTAATGGATAACAAACTTTCAACAGGAAGTTCAGATATTATTTCTGCTGGCCTGAAAAAAGACGGTAGCTTTAGTGCGCGTTCAAGTATTGCAAGTGAGCAAGAGTTTAACGTACTGCAAAAATATGTACACCATACGTTTGAAAATATCGGAAAAGATATTACAGAAGGTGTTATCGATATTGCTCCTTATAAAATGGGAAATAAAGCAGCGTGCACGTTCTGTAACTTCAAATCTGTTTGTCAATTTGATGAGTCACTTGAAGATAATCAATTCCGTACGTTAAAAGATATGAAAGATAGTGAAGCGATGGAGAAAATAAGAGAGGAGGTTGGCGGAGAATGATAGAAAATTGGCCTAAAAAACCAGAAGGTAGTCAATGGACAGATGACCAGTGGAAAGCTGTTGTAGCGAACGGACGTGATATTTTAGTTGCGGCTGCAGCTGGATCAGGTAAAACAGCAGTATTAGTTGAACGTATTATTAAAAAGATTATTAATGAAGAGAATCCAGTCGATGTCGACCGCCTGCTCGTTGTAACATTTACAAATGCAGCAGCGCAAGAGATGAAAAATCGAATTGGGGAAGCGTTAGAAAAGGTATTAATTGATGAACCAGGCTCTCAGCATGTAAGAAAGCAACTGAGCCTATTAAATAAAGCTTCTATTTCAACAATTCACTCATTCTGTTTACAAGTAATTAGAGGATATTACTACATGCTGGATGTTGATCCTCGTTTCCGTATTGCGAATCAAACAGAAAATGAATTGTTAAAAGAAGAAGTGCTAGATGACATATTAGAAGAAGAGTACGGAATCGAAGATAATACAATCTTCTTTGAACTTGTTGATCGTTATACGAGTGACCGTAGTGATGATGACTTACAACGTATGATTTTAGCGCTTCATACAGAGTCAAGAGCGCATCCAAATCCGGAAAAATGGCTTGATAAATTAGTAGAAGCATATGACGTAGAAGGAAAGACAATTGAAGATTTAGTATATGCTTCTTATTTATTAGAAGATGTGAAATTCCAGCTTGAAACAGCGGAACAGCATATTCGTAAGGCAACTGAACTCGCAATGCTTCCTGACGGTCCAGCGCCTCGCGTTGAAACCCTGCAAGCAGATGTAGCATTACTTGGAACGTTATCATCAGCTGCTCGTGAGTCGTGGACAAGCGTGTATGAAGCGATGCAAAACGTATCGTGGCAAACGTTAAAGCGTATTAAGAAAAGTGATTACAATGAAGATGTTGTAAAACAAGTAGACTCTCTTCGTAATAAAGCGAAAGATGAAGTAAAGAAATTACAAGAAGAGTTATTTAGCCGCAAACCTGAAAGTTTCTTACGAGATTTTCAAGATATGCACCCAGTATTAGAAAAGCTTGTTCAACTTGTAAAAGTATTTACAGAGCGTTTCCAAGCGATGAAGCGAGATAAAGGAATGGTCGATTTCACAGATTTAGAGCATTTCTGTTTACAAATTTTAAGTGAACAAAGTGAAAATGGTGAAATGAATCCGTCAGCAGTGGCGCTCCAATATCGTAATAAATTTACTGAAGTATTAGTCGATGAATATCAAGATACGAACTTTGTACAGGAATCCATTATTAAATTCGTAACGAAAGATTCTGAGAGTGAAGGAAACTTGTTCATGGTTGGTGACGTAAAGCAGTCGATTTATCGTTTCCGACTAGCTGAACCAGGACTATTCCTAGGAAAGTATAAACGCTTCACACAAGAAGGATTGGGCGGCGGAATGAAGATTGACTTAGCGAAAAACTTCCGTAGTCGTCATGAAGTACTAGCAGGTACGAACTTCATTTTCAAACAAATTATGGGCGAAGAAGTTGGAGAGATTGACTACGACGCTGACGCTGAATTAAAACTAGGTGCTACCTATCCAGAAGGTGAAGATGTAGCGGCAGAATTACTCTGTATTCAGCAAACGGAAGAAGAAGTAATAGACGGTGAAGAAGGTGCAGAAGTCGAAAAAGCACAGCTTGAAGCTCGCCTTATGGCGCAGCGCATTAAAGCGATGGTTGATTCCGGTTATGAAGTGTATGACCGTAAAACGGATAGTATGCGTCCTGTACAATACCGCGACTTCGTTATTTTACTTCGCTCCATGCCGTGGGCGCCGCAAATTATGGAAGAGTTAAAATTGCAAGGAATTCCGGTATATGCTGACCTTGCGACTGGTTATTTTGAAGCAACGGAAGTAAATATTATGATGAACGTATTCCGCGTTATTGATAATCCGATGCAAGATATCCCGCTTGCAGCTGTACTTCGTTCCCCAATCGTTGGATTAAACGATGAAGACCTTGCGACGCTTCGTGCTCACGGAAAGAAAGGCTCGTTTTATGAAGTAATGAGCTCATTCTTAAAAGGTGCACCGCTTGAAGAGGAACAAGAACTTCATGAAAAACTAGAGTGGTTTTATAACTTACTGCAAGGATGGCGTGAATTTGCACGTCAACAATCACTTTCTGATTTAATTTGGAAAGTGTACGGCGAGACAGGTTATTACGACTTCGTTGGCGGTTTACCAGCTGGAAAGCAAAGGCAGGCAAACTTACGCGTACTATATGACCGTGCAAGACAATATGAAGCAACATCATTTAGAGGATTATTCCGCTTCTTACGTTTTATTGAACGTATTTTAGAACGCGGTGATGATATGGGGACGGCGAGGGCCCTCGGTGAACAAGAAGACGTTGTTCGCATCATGACGATCCATAAAAGTAAAGGGCTAGAGTTCCCGGTTGTATTTGTAGCTGGACTCGGCCGTCGTTTTAATACACAAGACTTAATGAAACGTTTCTTACTCCATAAAGATTTCGGTTTCGGTTCGCAATTTATCGATCCGCGTAAACGAATTAAATACACGACATTATCACAGCTTGCGATTAAACGTAAAATGAAAATGGAATTAATTGCGGAAGAAATGCGCGTACTATACGTAGCGTTGACGCGTGCGAAAGAGAAGTTAATTTTAATCGGAACAGTTAAGGATGCAAATAAGGAGATGGAAAAATGGCTTGATGCGAGGGAACATAGTGAATGGTTATTACCGGATCACATACGTGCCGGAGCGTCTTGTTATTTAGACTGGATTGCACCTTCATTATATAGACACCGTGATAGTGAAATGCTTCTTGAATTAGGACAAGGAAGTATTCCAGATGAAATTTACGGGTATGACACGAACTGGAAAGTAGAAGTTGTGGACGGTAACACGCTACTTGCACCAGAGCCAGTTCAAGAAGAGAAACAAGAATTGTTAGAAGCGCTTCGTGAGAAAAAGGCTGTTCCCCTGCAAAGTGAACGGAAAGAAGAAGTGTACGACAGATTAATGTGGAAGTACGGATATGAGGATGCAACATCTTATCGTGCGAAGCAATCTGTTACAGAAATAAAGAGAAATTATCAATCTGAAGAAGGTAGCGATAATGCCTTTATTAAAAAACTACGTACGCCAATTAAAACACGTCCGCGCTTTATGGAGAAAAAAGGATTAACGTACGCAGAGCGTGGAACAGCAGTCCATGCCGTTATGCAGCATGTTGATTTGAAGAAGCCGATTACGGTTGAAGTTCTGCAAGAGCAAATTGCTGGAATGGTAAATAAGGAATTATTAACATTCGAGCAGGCGGAAGAAATAGCGATTGAAAAAGTAATTTCATTCTTTGACAGTGATTTAGGTAAAAGGGTACTAGCGGCGAAAAGTGTTGAGCGTGAAGTGCCATTTACGATGATGCTTGCAGCAGAAGAAGCATATCAAGATTGGCAAGGGAAGAGTGAAGAAACGATTCTTGTCCAAGGGGTTATCGACTGCATGATTGAAGAGGAAAACGGCATTACGTTAATCGACTTCAAAACAGATACGATTGAAGGGAAATTCCCAGGCGGATTCGAACAAGCAAAACCAATTTTAGAAGATCGATATAAAGTACAGCTTTCGTTATATGCAAAAGCGCTGGAGAAAAGCTTACAACATCCTGTGAAAGAGAAATGTTTATACTTCTTTGATGGGAATCATGTTGTAAATATTGAGGAATAGAGGGGCTTGAAAATGGTAACGGAAAAAACGTTAAGAACTTGTGAAAAAGGACATGAATACTACAAAAGTAGCGATTGCCCAACTTGCCCGACTTGTGAGAAAGAAAAGAAACCTAAAACAGGATTTCTTTCACTTCTTTCATCACCAGCACGAAATGCGCTAGAGCACCATGGAATTCACACGATAGAAGAACTATCCAAGTATAGTGAAAAAGAGATTTTAAAACTGCATGGTATGGGACCTGCGTCTATGCCGAAGCTTAGAAAGGCTTTGGAGGAGAGAGGGTTATCATTTAAATAAAATGAAATAGTGCCTCTTTACTACTTACTTGTTTATACTGCTATTTGTGGACAGTAAAGCTCTTTCTTATTAAAATTTCATTTTAATAATTTTGAATTAGATAAAAGAAAAAAGTAGGAGAATATCTCCTACTTTTTTTACGCTGTTCCAATCTGATCTTGATCCGCCACATCAGAATCAAACGTATTTGTTGCACTAACACCGTTAAACGTATTTACGACAAATCCAACATTGGAAGCCCCAGATCCGTTATAAGCTTTCGTGTTTTCTTTCGGAGATACGTTATAAAAATCTCCTAAGTTGAAAGAGCCGTTACTATTTTGAACGACGAGATTTCCTACAACCGAAGGCATACCATCCACCTACTTTACTAAGCTTTTTACTTACTATATGAATTATTGTGCGGAAGGTTCATCCGTAATATATTGGCGGATTTGCATAATACGAGAGTTATTAAAACCATAATCAACATTTCCAATTTGAAAGCAACCAGAATTTAAAAGTGTCCGCAATTCAACATTATTAACTTCAATAAAAGGGCATTCATTTACAATATTTAATTTTACATCTGTCGTTCGTTTTGGAATTGTAATGTGTTCATCTGTAAAGATTTCAAAAGCATCAAAGCGACCTTCTCCCCTTATATAACAAGGAATTTCACGGTGGACGGCAAGAGCTCTACTTTTTAATTCCATTTGGTTTGCATCTCCAACTTGAAATACGGCAGTAATCCCTAAAGAAATAATAGAAACATTTTGGACAATGGACACATGATGCAACATAATTTCTCAGTCTCCTTAACCTGGAGTAGGAGGGACATCTGTTACTAATGGTACAAATGGACCCTCTGTAACTGTTTCAAATGGTGTATCGAGAATAGAAGATAGAATGAGGAGATTTGCATCTCCAATTAAAAAGAGTGCGGACGACGATACACCGTTCATTTTAATCTGTCCGACTTTTAACTCACGGTTTACAACGTTAAGGTTCATACATACTTACTCCTTTCGGAAATTTCCCGGTATGTGCTGAATAAATGAGAGAAAGGCTTTGTCAATATCTTGTTTCATTGCCTGGATAATGATATCTCGTAAATAATCTGGATCTGTTGAAATACCTTCATATGATTGAACTTGTGATAAATAATAAGGGAGTCGATGCTCCATCTGTTTTTTTATGTCATCCACCATCATTTGTCGATACATTTCATCAAGCGGTGTTCTCTCTTCTTGTTCAAAATGGAGAATACGATTATATGCTTCTTCATCTAAGTATCGATGCATTTCTTGGAGGATACCTTGATAAAAGTCTGGGTTTGTTTCGGTTTCAGGATTTACCTTCAATGTTTCTGTATCCACTTGAAAATCTTCAATTTGTTGTCCTTTTGCTGAAAATGGGTTTAAGCCAATATTTAAAGTGCCATTTAAATTTTCGACTTTTAATTGATCGAATTTGTATTCCACTTTTCCTACAGAAGAGGAGGGGCGATTTTTTAATTCGTTAAGCTCTTCTTGGAGTTGACGCACTTGATCTTCTAAATTGAGGATGGCTGCTTGTTGTGTTTGAAGAGCTTGTTGAAGTTGGTGTAAGTAAGTATATATATCTTGATTCATTTGTGAAACCTCCTTTTCAATAGGGAGGGTAAAAATATTCCTGCTATATATTTATGACAAGGATGTCTTAAGAAGAACTAGTTGATGGTTTGATAGAAATAATTTGTCCGTTTGCCTGTAATGGGCGAAGCGGCTCCGTAAATCCGCCCGTATTTGAAAATTTGGATAGGGCTTTAATACTTCCGGCAGTGCCAATTTGGAATACAGAAGAGGTTGTAATGCTATCAATTTTAATGCTGTTAATGATAATGCTTTGGTTTACGTAAAAATTCAATACAATCGCCCCCTTTAAGTTGAACCAATTATCGCTTGATCAACGACATCTGAATCATTAACAGTCGTTGCACTTTGATAATTGTAGACAGAAACATTATCTCCAACATTAAAAGAGCCGGCCCCGGCGAAAGCACGTGAGTAACTAATAGGCCTAATCGCAAATACATCTCCAATATGAAAAATACCACTTGATCCAATATTGACGATACGAATATGTCCGACCATAGCTGGCATACAAAACACCCTTCGTTTTTAAAATTTTCTTTTCTACTATTGTATGGGCGTTTCCGATAAAATGTGTGTTTTTTTGAAATAAAAGAAACACACACATTATTGCGTGTGTGTGTTGAGTGTTTGATTTGAGTGAAAATCCGTATGTACATGCCAAATTACATTTAAGAGCCTGTCCAGTTCTTGGCTACAATCCACTGTTTTTTGAGAAGTCATTCCATAGCGTTCAGCAAAATAAATCATTTTTTCACGTTTTTTTTCAATCGCTTGCTCAAACATTGAAATCGGCTCCATCTCTAAATGAAATTTTTAGTATATATGTAGTACATATTATACAAAAACTCCATAAAAAAGAAATACCTTCGCTAAAAAAAGTAAAAATTCTACATTTTATGCCAAATGTAGAGGGGTAACGAATAGGATGTGAGAAGAATATTGTAAAAATTAGCGTGCATGAGAAGGTTTTTTTCTTGCGGATGCGAATACAATTAAAGGGTATGAGTTTTAGGATGGAGAGTGGAAATATTGCGTTTTGTAACGGCGAAGAAAGAAGAAAAGGTATTTGTAGGTATTGTGGATGAAGAAGAAGAAAAGGTATTACACTTAAGAGAAGCGCAAAGACAAAAAGGGGAAAAGGTTACAATCCCTATTACAATGTTAGAGTGTATTGAAAGAGGGACTGAGTGCTTTGAGAAAGTATGTGAAATTGTAAATTGGGCAAAAGAGAACGGGGAAGCGGCGTATTATCCGTTAACAGAGGTGAAAATATTAGCACCGATTCCAAGGCCAAGAAAGAATATTTTGTGCGTTGGAAAAAACTATCGTGAGCATGCGGTAGAAATGGGCGGAGTAGAGTCTATTCCAGAAAATATAATGATCTTTACGAAAGCACCAACAACAGTTATTGGCATAAATGAGCAAATTAATGGTCACCCTCACGCAACGGACGAACTAGATTATGAAGGAGAACTAGCTGTCATTATAGGTAAGCGAGGGAAGCAAATTAAAAAAGAAAAAGCGCTTGAGCATGTTTTTGGTTATACGATTATAAATGATGTAACAGCTCGAGACATTCAAAGAAAACATAAACAGTTTTTCCTTGGGAAAAGCTTCGATACATTTTGCCCGATGGGACCGTATTTAATTCATAAATCGGTGGTTAATGCGCCGAATGCATTACACATTGAAACGGTAGTAAATGGAGAAGTAAGGCAAACTTCCAACACAAATAAAATGATTTTTTCGATAGAAGAAATTATTTCAACGATAAGCAAAGGAATGACTTTAGAACCAGGTGATATTATCGCAACAGGAACCCCGGCTGGTGTCGGAAAAGGTTTTACACCACCGAAGTTTTTACATGCTGGTGATGAAGTGGTCATTACAGTAGAAGGAATTGGTACTTTGCGAAATGTAGTGAAATAAAGAAAAGAGCTATCTTGTTAAAAGATAGCTCTTTTTTATGGCCTTGGGTTATAGAGGTAATCGATAACGGAAAAAGTGTAAAGGCCAATGAATGCAAGTGTACAAATGCCAAATAGTATAACCGTAAGTGCACTTTTTTCTCGTCCAAAACCAATGATAGTAAGAATAACAGCAGTCCAAAATGATGCTTTCAGTAGTGTGAATGTAGTAGGAGTTGAGTAGTGAGTAAGCCATGTTGTGGAAAGTAGGAAGCCACAGAATGTAACTAAAATAAAAGATGTAGCTAAATAGTTAATCTGTTTACCGTATCTTAATAGCATATCGCACCTCCTTTACGATTTTAAAATACAGAAAATTACGATTTTATCTTAATATAAATGAATATAAAAAGAAAGAGGTTGTCCCAACATGCCGGACAACCTCTCTATTATTATGATAATACAGCTTTAATTTTTTGGAATGCCCACTCTAAATCTTCTTCAGAGATTACTAGAGGTGGTGCGATACGAATTACGTTTTCGTGTGTTTCTTTACATAGTAGACCAGCTGCTTTTAGTTGTTCACAGTAAGGACGAGCTGGCTCGTTTAATTCGATACCAATGAATAAACCTTTACCGCGAACTTCAGTGATCATTGGGTTATCAATTTCTTTTAATTGCCCAACTAATTTTTCTCCTAATTGAAGAGAACGCTCTGTTAATTTTTCTTCTTCTAACACTTCAAGAGCTGCGATAGATACAGCACATGCAAGTGGGTTACCGCCGAATGTAGAACCGTGAGAACCTGGCTCAAATACACCTAAAATGTCGCGGTTTGCTGCAACGCAAGAGATCGGGAACACACCGCCACCAAGTGCTTTACCAAGTATGTACATGTCAGGAGTTACATCGTCCCAGTCACAAGCGAATACTTTACCAGTACGGCCTAAGCCTGTTTGGATTTCATCGGCTACGAATAAAACGTTTTCTTTTTTACATACTTCAAGAGCTTCTTTTAAGTAACCAGCTGGTGGGATGTTAATTCCAGCTTCACCTTGAATCGGTTCTAAAATGAATGCTGCTGTGTTTGGTGTAATTGCGGCTTTTAATGCTTCTAAATCACCGTAAGGAATTACAACGATGCCAGGAAGCATTGGACCGAATCCACGCTTGTACTCTTCATTTGAAGACATAGAAACAGAACCCATTGTACGTCCGTGGAAGTTATCTTCACAAACGATGATTTCAGCACGGTTTGCTTCTACTTTCTTCACATCATAAGCCCAGCGGCGAACTGTTTTAATTGCAGTTTCAACAGCTTCAGCACCTGTGTTCATTGGAAGTACCATTTCTTTATTAGTTAGTTTCGCAACTTTTTCGTACCAAGGACCTAATTGATCGCTATGGAAAGCACGAGAAGTTAACGTAACACGATTAGCTTGGTCAATTAAAGCGTTAATAATTTTCGGGTGACGATGACCTTGGTTTACTGCAGAATATGCACTTAATAAGTCCATATAGCGGTTTCCTTCAGGATCTTCTACCCAAACACCTTCTGCTTTAGAAATAACGATTGGAAGTGGGTGATAGTTATTTGCTCCGTATGTGTCTGTAAGTTCGATAATATCCTTAGTTTGAATCATGATTGTTCCCCCTTTTGTTATTACAAGAAGTTTGTAAATACTCTAAATATTATATCATTTAAATGTAAAAAAGCGAAACATTTCCTGAAAATAAATGAACATGTTATCATATAGAGTGAAAAAGTGTGAAAAGAGGAGGTAAGGGATACGATGGTACATATGCATATTACAGCATGGGCGTTAGGTTTAATTTTATTCTTCGTTGCGTATTCACTTTATTCAGCAGGAAGAAAAGGTAAAGGTGTACATATGGGGCTTCGCCTAATGTATATCATCATTATTGTGACAGGCTTCATGTTGTACATGAGTATTGTGAAGACAGCAACAGGTAGCATGCACATGTGGTATGGCTTAAAAATGTTAACTGGTATTTTAGTTATCGGTGGAATGGAAATGGTTCTTGTGAAAATGAGCAAAAACAAACCAACAGGGGCGGTTTGGGGCTTATTTATTGTTGCGCTAGTAGCAGTATTTTACCTTGGACTGAAATTACCGATTGGCTGGAAAGTATTCTAATAAAAAATAAAACCACCTTATAATCTCAAAGACTTGGGAGATAAGGTGGTTTTTTACGTTATCCCGTATTAACTGGCAGTAAAACTCCCACCTCAAAATTCAGCTTAAGCAAAGAAGTTAGGCGGGAGATCAACTGCTCGTAAACACCCGATTGGTGAAGGCTAATAATCAGTGGGGCTGCCCCACTGATTAAAGTTTCACTTTATGTCGCATCGATATGCAACTCTTCCCCATTTACTTTCGTAAAACGGAACATATTTTTATTGGATGTAGTGTGACGGACGAAATGGTGCTGCAGTGTACAAATCATCTCTTCGTTATCAAACAAAAGAATATTTACTCCTTCGCGTGACTCCTCTTTCGGTAAGAAAGATAAATAATTATGACAATACATGCAATCATATAAAGAGTAGTGAAGTGATTGCAATGATTCAGTTAATAATGTGAAGACGGAGTCAGGTAATTCCTCGAGCCATTCATTATAACTAAGAAGTAACTTTTTTCGAATACGTATCATTTCACCATTTTGCAAATGGTGTTGTTCGTTGGCGATTTGTAATACATCTTGTTCATAGAAACGGGCTGGTAGCCAATTGTTATTATATAAAACTTCAAACCCATCTTCGGCAATATCTTCTAATAAAAACGCTTCATCATTTTCATCATCAAAGAATACCCATTCATTGTTTATATATTCTACATTACCGACTGTATGAGCACGGGGCTGGTTATATAAAATATGTTTACGTTGTATCATACACGATTTCTCCTTTATGAAAAGTAGTTATTCCTGTTATAGACAGTTCGTGCATTCTTTATAACTAGACACATCTAAACATAGGTGGGCATACAATAAAACACGTTTTACTGAGTGAGAATGCTATTCCAAATGTGGATAGTAGGTTATCGTCAAGTTTGTCATTTTTTTGATCCGCACTCACAGGGTGGGGATTACTGCACGTTCAAGAAAAGAAATAAGATGGAAGGATGATTTATATGTGCGGGATTACAGGATGGGTGGATTATAAACGCTCATTAGAAGGAGAAAGAGATGTCGTTACGAAGATGGCTGAGACATTAGCGAAACGCGGTCCAGATGATAATAAAGTTTGGATTAAAGGTAATGTCGCATTTGGGCATAAACGGTTAATCGTTGTTGATCCTGAGGGTGGTAAACAACCGATGACTTGTTTAAAAGATGAAACGAATTATGCCATTTGTTATAACGGTGAACTTTATAACACAGAAGACATTCGAAAGGAATTATTAAGAAGAGGATATACGTTCAAAGGTCATTCTGATACAGAAGTATTATTAGCTTCTTATATTGAATGGAAAGAAGAATGTGTCGATCATTTAAACGGTATATATGCGTTTGCAGTATGGGACGAACAGAAAGAACAAGTATTTATTGCGAGAGATCGATTAGGTGTAAAGCCACTTTTTTATAAATATGATAGCGGACGCTTATTATTTGGTTCGGAGTTAAAAGCGATATTGTCGCATCCAGATGTGAAGGCAGAAGTAACATTAGAAGGATTATCAGAAATATTCGGACTCGGACCGTCAAGAACACCTGGCCACGGTATTTATGCTGGTATAAAAGAATTACGTCCAGGTCATGCGATGACATTTTCAAAGAACGGTTTATGTATATGGAGATATTGGAATGTGGAAAGTAAAAAACATGAAGACTCCTTTGAAGAAACAGTAGAGAAAACACGCTTTTTATTACAAGATGCGATTACAAGGCAGCTCGTTTCTGATGTACCACTATGTACTTTTCTATCAGGCGGTGTAGATTCGAGCGCTATAACAGCAATTGCTGCGAAAGAATATGCAAGGTCAGGAAAAGGGCAATTACACACATATTCTGTTGATTATGAAGATAATGACAAATACTTTAAAGCGAATGCGTTTCAGCCAAATTCAGATGCTCCGTTTATTAATTTAATGACTGAGACATTTCAAACAACCCATCATCGCTGCGTCATTTCGAATGAACAATTAGCAGAGTATTTAACTGAAGCGGTACTCGTTCGTGATTTGCCTGGTATGGCAGATATCGATTCGTCATTATTATGGTTTTGCCGAGAAATTAAACAAGATTTTGTCGTTGGCTTATCTGGAGAATGTGCAGATGAAATATTTGGTGGATATCCGTGGTTTTATAGAGAAGATGATTTACAATCGAGTGCATTTCCGTGGATGCGTTCTACAGAGGCACGTGAACAACTTCTAAAAAAAGAATGGAGAAATAAACTAAATTTACAACAATATGTACAAAGGCGCTATGAGGAATCGATTCAAGAAGTTCCTATTTTAGAGGGGGAAAGTCCACTAGAAGCAAAAAGACGCCAATTATTTTATTTAAATATGGTATGGTTTATGACAACATTATTAGACAGAAAAGACCGTATGAGTATGGGGGCAAGTTTAGAAGTACGCGTTCCATTTGCAGATCATCGTCTTGTCGAATATGCGTGGAATATTCCTTGGGAAATGAAAATGTATAAAAACCGCGAAAAAGGTCTATTACGTAAAGCGTTAGAAGATGTACTCCCACATGACATCTTATATAGGAAGAAGAGTCCTTATCCGAAAACGCACAATCCACACTATACAAAGGCAGTAACGGTATGGCTTCAAAATCTATTAACAGATAAAGGTTCAATTTTACACGAACTATTTGATAAAGAGCAGTTGAGCGGATTGATTCAGTCTGGTGGCAGTGCATTTCAAACACCGTGGTTTGGTCAATTGATGACTGGGCCACAGCTTTTAGCTCATTTAGCACAAATTCATGTTTGGTTTAAAGAGTATGGGGTAAATATTAAAGAATAGGAGAAAAGCGGCTTGCAATTATGTAAGTCGCTTTTATTAAAGAAATTGTCATATAAAATTCAAAATCACCTTATAAATAATACTTAATTAGAATTATTATTTTGACGTACTTATTATTACTTGTTATAATTTGAAACAAACGTTCTGAAAAGTATTCTCATTTATAAAATTGAGGTGTTATATAGATGACAAAGGAAAAAATAGGTTTACTCGTAATGGCGTATGGAACACCAGAATCATTAGACGATGTAGAGGCATATTATACACATATCCGTCACGGACGTAAGCCATCAGAAGAAGCGCTTGAAGATTTAATTGGGCGCTATAAAGCGATTGGTGGAATTTCGCCGCTTGCAAAAATTACGAAAGAGCAGGCGCATAAATTAACAGATTCAATGAATAATATATTTACAGAGTATGAATTTACTTGTTACTTAGGTTTAAAACATACTGCGCCATTTATAGAAGATGCTGTAGAAGAAATGAAGCGAGATGGAATTGAGCAGGCGATTAGTATCGTATTAGCACCGCACTATTCTACATTTAGCATTAAAGCGTATAATGACCGTGCTATTCGTCTTTCAAAAGAAATCGGTGGTCCTGTGATTGAACCAATTGAACAATGGTACGATGAACCGAAGTTTATTTCGTATTGGACAGATCAAATAAAAGAAACATTTACAAAGATTGAAGATAAAGAGAAAACAGTTGTAATTTTTTCGGCGCATAGTTTGCCAGAAACAATTATTGCAGCAGGGGACCCTTATGTGGAGCAATTGCAGCATACAGCAGATTTAATTGCGGGGACTGCCAATATTCAAAACTATACAACGGGTTGGCAAAGTGCTGGGAATACTCCAGATCCGTGGATTGGTCCAGATGTGCAAGATTTAACGAAAGATTTATATGAAGAGCATGGGTACGAATCTTTCATATATTGCCCAGTTGGCTTTGTGGCAGAGCATTTAGAAGTTTTATATGACAATGATTATGAATGTAAAGTTGTAACTGATGAATTAAATGCTAAATATTTTAGACCAAATATGCCGAATGCACAATCTGCATTTATCGACTGTTTGGCTGAAATTGTTTCCAAAAAAGTGAAGGAAATAGTTGACAAAGATTTAGTTTTAAATAATAATTAATTTATAATAATTTTAAATAAATAATAATTACTATGAAAGAAAGAGGAGGATCCCCCTAGATGAATCCAAATAATCGCTTAACAACAAACCAAGGTGCTCCAGTTGGAGACAACCAAAATTCTCGTACAGCTGGTCGTCGTGGACCAGTATTATTAGAAGACTATCATTTAGTAGAAAAACTTGCACACTTTGATCGTGAACGTATTCCGGAGCGTGTTGTGCATGCACGTGGTGCAGGTGCTCACGGTGTATTCGTAACGAAAAATAGCATGAAGCCATATACGAAAGCAGCATTTTTACAAAATGAAGGAACTGAAACACCTGTATTTGTTCGTTTTTCAACGGTTATTCATGGTCAAGGTTCTCCAGAAACAGCTCGTGACCCACGCGGTTTCGCAGTTAAATTTTATACAGAAGAAGGAAACTACGATATCGTAGGTAATCATTTACCAGTTTTCTTCATTCGTGATGCAATTAAATTCCCTGACATGGTTCATTCTTTAAAACCAGCACCGGATACAAATATTCAAACGCCAGATCGTTATTGGGATTTCATGACGTTAACTCCAGAGTCTACACATATGATGACATGGGTATTTTCTGATTATGGTACACCAGCAAGCTATCGTGAAATGGAAGGTTTCGGTGTCCATTCATTTAAATGGATTAATGAAGAAGGTAAAATTGTTTATATTAAATACCACTGGAAACCGCAGCAAAGTGTACGTAACTTAAATGCGAAAGAAGTGCAAGAAGTGCAGGGGAAAGACTTCAATCATGCAACTCGTGATTTGTTCGACGCAATCGAAAAAGGAAATCATCCAAAATGGGATTTACACGTACAAGTTATGCAACTAGATGAAATGGATTCTTTAGACTTTGATCCACTAGATCCAACGAAAGTATGGCCAGAAGATCGCTTCCCGTTAATTGAAGTAGGGACAATGACGTTAAATCGTAATCCGAAAAACTTCTTTGCAGAAGTAGAACAAGTAGCGTTCTCTCCAAGTGCAACTGTAAATGGTATTGAACCATCGGAAGATAAATTATTACAAGGTCGTTTATTCTCTTACCCAGATACACAGCGTTATCGTCTTGGTGCAAATTACTTGCAAATTCCTGTAAACTGCCCATATGCAGCTGTTCATAACCAACAACGTGATGGTGCGATGCAAATGAATCAAAACCCATCTACAATCAACTACGAACCGAGCCGTCATGCAGAGAATCCAGTTGAAGACAAAGCTTACCGCGATTCGACTATGAAAGTAGAAGGCTATGTATCTCGTGAAAAAATCGAGAAACCAAATGACTTTAAACAAGCAGGTGAGCGTTACCGTTCATTCTCTAAAGAAGAGCAAGATAACTTAATTGCAAACTTAACAAATGACTTGAAAGACGTAAATGAACGCACGAAATTACTAGCTGTTTGTAACTTCTTCCGTGCAGATCAAGAATACGGTATGCGTTTAGCGCAGGCGTTAAATGTTGATATTACGCAATATGTAGGAAATGCTCCAAAATAAATAGGAAAAGACGACCGGGTTTCGGTCGTCTTTTTTGTATAACGTTATGTGGGGTATTTTGCTTGTAAATTATGTCGGAATTTGTTTGTAAATCGATATGTTGTGTCGGACCGTTGATATATTGAAAGAAACAATCGATATATTTGAAAAATCGTTGATATATCCAAAAAACCGTTGATATATTTACATTTATACTAGGTGGGGTATGTTGCCTAGTACGCAAAAAAGAGATGCAATCTACTATCAATAGATTGCATCTCTTTTTTAGTTTACTCGCTCTGCATGTTCATAAGCCTTCTCGCCATGCATTGAAATATCAAGACCCATGTGTTCTTCATGTTCATCGACGCGAACGGGGAGGAAGAAGTTGATCGCTTTAATAATGGCATACGTCATGATGATCGTGAATGCATATGTTGCGCCAATCGCTATAAGTTGTTTAAACAGTAACGCGGCATTTCCGTAAAATAATCCGTTTGCGCCATCCCCGTTTACGGCAGTAGTTGCAAATAGTCCTGTTGCAATACCGCCCCAAGTTCCTCCGATGCCGTGGCATCCAAAGGCATCAAGTGTATCGTCATACCCGAATTTTGTTTTTAGGAAGAAAACGGCGCCGAAGCATATTATACCACCAATTGCTCCGATAAGAAGGGCGGAGAAAGGTGTAACGAACCCGCAGGCTGGTGTAATAGCTACTAGACCAGAAACAACTCCGCAAGCAGCTCCCATCGCGGTCGGTTTTGATTGGAAGAACCATTCAGAAAGCATCCAAGTTAGAGCAGAGGCAGCAGCGGCTATATTTGTATTAATAAATGCAGTTAAAGCTACGTCGTTTAAGGATAATGCGCTGCCAACGTTAAAACCGAACCAGCCAAACCATAATAAGCCTGCGCCTAACATTGTAAATGGCAAATGGTGAGGAGAAGAACCATTTATGTTTTTTCGTTTTCCAAGGAAAATAGCTAATACAAGACCGGCAACTCCGGAAGTGATGTGAACGACATTTCCGCCAGCGAAGTCTAGTGCACCAAGTTCCCTTAGCCACCCACCGAGGCCCCATACCCAATGAGCGACAGGATTGTAAACGATTGTTGTCCATAGAAGGATAAAAATAAGAAAGGCAGAAAATCGCATTCTTTCAGCGAATGCACCTGAAATTAAAGCTGGAGTTAAAATGGCGAACATGAGTTGAAACATCATAAATAAATTGTGAGGAATAGTAGATGAGTAGTCTGGATTTGGTGCGTAGGTAACTCCGTTTAGACCGAACCAATCAAGTGTACCGATAAGTCCGTGCCAATCTGGCCCGAATGATAAAGAATAGCCGATAACAATCCATTGAATCGAAACGATAGCCATTGCACTATAACTATGCATCGTTGTACTGAGTACGTTTTTGCTACGAACCATACCTCCATAAAAAAGTGCCAATCCTGGTGTCATCAACATGACCATTACTGTCGTCACAAACATAAAAACCGTATCTCCCATATTCATGATCTCTCCTCCTGGAATGTTAGAAAAAATAACATCTATTTGTTATGTTTCATATCATATTCGAAATAAAACTAAAAATCAACTAAAAATTCAGAAAATTATATACGTGATGTCATAAAATCTAACATAGATTATTTTGTGAGGATTGAAATCGGCATATGCGTTTCACTTGGATAATTGGTATAATATTCTTACAATTAAAAAATTGGGGGATGCGTGTGGGAAAAATATGGACTAGGAAACTATTCATTTGTTTTTGCTTAGCTGTTGTTTTGTTTGTACCAATACATACTTTTGCAGACGAAAAAAGAGAGTGGCGAGATGAGGTTATATACTCCATTATGATTGATCGCTTCAATAATGGAGAACCGAAAAATGACAAACAGTTAGAAGTTGGTAATTTAGAAGGGTATCAAGGCGGGGATATAAGAGGAATTATAAAAAGGTTGGATTACATAAAAGAAATGGGTTTTACTACCGTTATGCTTTCGCCACTTTTTGAAAGTGGAAAGTACGATGGATTAGACGTGCGAAATTTTAAAAAGGTAAATGAACATTTCGGGACAGAAAATGATGTGAAAGAACTTGTAAAAGAAGCTCAGGCAAAAGGAATGAAAGTTGTATTTCAATTTCCGCTTGGAGAAAACGAACAACAGGTAATTGACGCAATGAAATGGTGGATAAAAGAAGTTGATTTAGACGGAAGTTATGTTATACATAGTGAAAAAAAGCCGCGTTCCTTTTGGGATAACGCGCAAAAAGATATGCAAGTGATAAAGAAAGATTTTCGTATTATGACAAAGGAGGATAGCGAATACAACGAAAAAATAGTAGAATCGTTTTCCAAAGCGGATGTATCGGTGAAATCGTTATACGATGTGAGTAAAAAAGAAGGAGAATTTGTTACGTTCTTAGATGATCAAGAAACAAAAAGATATGCGCGTATTGCAAAAGAAAATATGTATTATCCGCCATCACGTTTAAAACTGGCGCTTACATATCTGTTAACATCACCTGGAATTCCGAATTTTTATTACGGAACTGAAATTGCATTAGATGGAGGAAGTGTACCCGATAATAGACGATTAATGGATTTTAAGTCAGACGAAAAATTTATGCAGCACATAACAAAACTAGGTGAACTTAGACAGGCGAGACCGTCTTTACGACGCGGTACGTTTGAGCTATTGTATGATAATAGCGGGATGAGCATACTAAAACGAAAATATAAAAATGAAGTAACTTTAGTAGCAATTAATAATACGAAAGAAACACAAAAAGTCTCCTTACCTGCAAGTACGATTGGTGAAAAACAAGAGTTAAGAGGATTGTTAGAGGATGAAATTATAAGAGAGGAAAATGGGGGATTTTATCTCGTTTTAAAGCGTGAAGAATCAAACGTGTATAAACTTAACGGAGAAACAGGTGTGAATTGGTTATTTATCTCCTTAATCGTTGGTGTGAATGTATTATTTATTGCGTTTTTAATTGCAGTTAAAAGGAAACGTAGATGAGAAGTTGCTCGTTCTATGTTCACGTCTTCTTATTGTATTTGTTTGTTCGGTGGGGCAATAGTGTTTATTCTGTTGATATGAAATTTCTTAAGAGAAACGATACGAAAATGAAAACTTCTCTAATGAGAGGGGGTTCCAGGTTATGGAGAAAGTCTTCTTCCTAGCCTGTTTTTGTGTCAATACGGATAGAGAAAGATCTTTGGAACGAACGATAATTGCAACTATATTAATTTTATATTACATTAAAAATTAGAGAATACTCTTATACTAATATAGTGCTAAATAGTAGGTGGGAAAATGGAATTTTACGATTTGGGTATTACCATTAAAGAGCTTAGAATTAAAAAAAATATATCACAATCCGAATTATGTCATGGAATATGTTCGCAAAGTCAAATTAGCAAAATAGAAAAAGGTATGATTTATCCATCTAGTATATTGTTATATCAATTATCAGAAAGACTTGGTATTGACCCGAATAATATATTTGCATTAACTCAAAACAAAAAATTTAAATATGTAGAAAATGTAAAATACGTAATAAAAGATTGCTTAAAGCAAAAACAATATAAAGAACTTTATGAAATAGTGAAAAAAGAGAAAGATGAAAAAAATTTCCAAGCAAAAGAAGATAAACAATTTCTCCTATGGCATGAAGCAATTGCTGTATTTGAGGTGAACAGATCCATAAAAACTGCTTTAAAACTTTTAAATAATGCATTAAAACTAACTTTAACCAATGTTGATTTTTTATCAGAAAGAGAAATAGATATTATGCAGACAATGTCTATATTTTATGCGGAAAATAAAGAATATGATAAAAGTATTACTATATTAGGAAGATGTTTAACTAATTTTAATAAGTTAGATTTTCCGAGAGATAAAGCGATTAAATTAAAAATCATTTTTAATTTAGCGAAATGTTTAGGTATGACCTATCAATATGAAGAAGCGGTAAAATACATTGATAAGGGCATCAAATTAGCTATTAATCTAAATACTTTATACTTATTAGGTGAACTGTACTATTTAAAAGGATGGAATTTATTAAGATTTAAACAACAGAATGAAGAAGATATTGCAAATAACATGAAAAAAGCATTATTTATATTTGAACTAACAGAAAAAGAAACTCTGATAAAAATGGTTAAAGAAAAATATTTTGAAAATCAAACTGAAAAAAGCCACTCATAATTCATTTGGAAATCACTTGAAATATAATAAAACCTACAGGGGAAATCCCTGTAGGTTTTATACTTATAAACTTGCTTCTAAAATATTAGTGTTTAATATAAGAGTGTCCTTAACGTACTTTTTTATTTTGAAGTCTGCATCTTTATTAACAATTTATGCTTCTTTTTAACTCCATCCAAATATGATTAAAATTAAGATGGTTCAAGTCGGAGGAAGGCACTTTGATGGGTCTTTTCTTATGACTTTTATCATTAACTATTTAATGTTTTTTAAATGATTACATGACATAGTTTTTTTGTACCAAGCTTTGTTGATACAGTTAGACTTATCCGTTAGTGTATTCGTATTATTAGAACATCCTACAGTATTTAGGGAGAATGTGGCCAATAAAAACCATAATATTAATTTCTTCATATAACCACTTCTAACTCTTTTTTAATTAACATTTTTTAAGATCCTTATTAATTTTACATTATATTAAAGGTTGGGAAATATTCTTATACTCATAAATTGTTACGTTTTGGCAGGAAGAGAAATTATAAGTTACAGCGATTTTTAAGATGACTTTGGCCTAGGATGTAATTACTAAGAAAAGTAATTCAAATCGAAGGGGAAACGTCTTAAATTGTCTTTTTTTTTATTTTCAATAAGGTCTGCTAAATGCATGTATGAAACAAATTCTACAATAAGGCCTAGTTTAATCATGCATTCACTTGTGAAGTATTCGTATAGTTAGACTCTGTTCACTTAGCAATTTTCACCGCAGATGCCTTTTTTCTATGGCTTGTTCTTGTAATATTGTCTCTACAAAACTAAAAAGAAAACTCCTCTAATTAAGAGGAGTTTTCTTTTTAGCGGTAGTTAATGAACTGTACGTCGATTGGTAAATCAGCGCTACGAACAGCTGCAATTACTGCTTGTAAGTCATCACGGCTTTTTGCTGTAACACGTACTTGATCGTCTTGTACTTGTGTTTTTACTTTTAATTTCATTTCTTTAATGATGTTGTTAATTTTTTTAGCGTTATCTTTATCGATACCTTGTTGAAGTGTTGCGCGTTGGCGAACAGTGTTGCCAGTTGCAGCTTCAACTTTTCCGTAATCTAAGTTCTTAATTGGAACGTTACGTTTTACAAGTTTAGAAATTAAAACGTCTTTTACTTGGTCTAATTTGAACTCGTCGTCAGAAGTTAAAACTAGTACTTCTTTTTCTAATTTAATATCACTTTTACTTCCTTTAAAGTCATATCGGTTTTGGATTTCTTTTAATGCGATATTAATTGCGTTTGTTACTTCAGGTAATTCTACTTTCGAAACGATGTCAAAAGAACTATCTTTTGCCATAGTTAGCACCTCCAAATAAATTTCTAATCTTGTTATGTACTGTACATACTAAAGTATAGCTGAAAACGAGTCTAGACTTAAGTGTTTTCATACTTATATTCATGTAACCTCACTTTATTATAGTGAATTTTGGGCAGTTGGACAAATACAGGAAAAATCATGTTATAATTAACTTTTGTTTGGAATGATAAAAAAGATAATTTTATATATATAGAAGGGAATTAAAAAATATGTATTTGCAAATAGGATCGATTGAACAGGTAACTGTTTTACGCGAAACGGAAATTGGATATATGGTTGGGAATGAAGAAGAAGAAATTTTCCTACATAAAAACGAAGTAGCTGGAGAAATTGAAGAAGGCGATACGATTGATGTATTCTTATACCTTGATCACCAAAATCGTATTTCAGCAACAATGAAGGAGCCAATTATTACAACGTATGATTGGAACTGGGTAAAGGTTGTAGAAGTCATTCCTAGTTTAGGTGTGTTTGTTGATATTGGTGTATCAAAAGATATACTAATTCCAGCTGATGAGTTCCCGATTTATATGCCGGTATGGCCAGAAGTAGGCGACGAATTATATTGTACGTTAAAATTAACGAATCGTGATCGTTTAATTGCTCTTCCGGCAAGAGACAGTGATATGCAAGAAATTATCGTAGATGCAACGCCATCTATGCGTAATAAAAACGTAAATGGACGTGTATATCGTTCTCTTCAAGTTGGTTCATTCGTACTAACTGATGAGCATTTCCGTGCTTTCTTACACCATACAGAAAGAAAAGAACAAGTCCGCATCGGGGAGCGTGTAACGGGCCGTATTATTGACGTGAAAGATGATGGTACAATTAACATTTCACTTCTTCCTCGTAAAGAAGAAGGAATGGAAGACGATGCGGCAGTAATTTATGCATATATGGAAGAACGAGGCGGAGCAATGCCGTTTTGGGATAAGAGCCATCCAGAAGATATTAAAGAACGCTTTAACATGAGTAAAGCTGCATTTAAGCGCGCACTTGGTAAGTTGATGAAAGAAGAAAAAGTTTACCAAGAAGAAGGTTGGACTTACTTTAAGAAATAAAGTAAATGAAAAAAGAACTATTCTTTCTCTGAATTTTTAAGAGAAGGGATAGTTCTTTTTTATTATAAAGTAGATAAAAAGTAAATAAGGTGTAATAAAACGTTTAATCTACAAATATTTTACTGTATTTATAAGGAAAAAGGAATATAAAATGGTAAATAGTCGGAAAATATACATTTTTAGAAAAAATGCCACAATATTGTCATTTTTATGTTGAAGCCCCTCGGAAAATTCTTTAAATTGTTAATTGTAAGAATAAAACCGATGCGAATTAGGGGTGAATGTATGGAAAAGAGGCAAGTTAAGAAAAAATGGTATAGGCAATTAATCCAACTTATCGTAGTTGCATTAATTGTTACTTCTATACCACTGAATGGGTTGGCAGAAACGGCACCACCGTTTACACCATCTCCAAATTCAGAACAAACTCCAGAAGTGGAAAAGAAAGAGGAGCAGAAATTACCAGCTCCACATCCAGATCAATTAAAGAAGGATAAGGCTAAAGCGCAGGCGAGTCCGACTGAGATTGTAGAAGAAAGAACGGAAACTGAAAAGGTTTTTGATAACAATGATGGTACTTTTACAAAGAGGGTATATACGGAACCGATTCATGCAGAGAAAGATGGAAAGCTAGAAGAGGTTTCACCAAAATTAGTAGAAGCACCAAATGAAAAAATTGTAACGGAAAATACAACATTAGAACCAGAGTTCGAGAAAGCGACACAAGATGGAAAGTACGTTCAATTTAAAGTAAAAGATCATACTATTCAGTATAAACTAATAAGTGCAAATGGTGAAAAAGGTGAAATAAAGCCATCACCAGTAACCGCAACACATGAAAATAATACAGTATGGTATAAAGGAGTCTTCCCAAATATTGATTTAAAGAGTACGACATTCAATGAAAATGTAAAAGAAGATTTTGTATTACGTGAGTATACAGGGCACCACATTTTTACATTTGCATTAGAAACAGATTTAACACCTAGCTTACAGGAAGATGGTTCAATCGACTTCCAAGATGAGAAAAAAGAAAAAGTATTCACATTGCCGAAACCATATATGAATGATTCCAATGTGGACCAACAATCAGGTGAGGCTGTAACGTCAGATGCGGTTCGCTACAATATTGAGAAGAAAGATGAAAAAACATATACATTAACTGTTACTGCAGACCCGCAGTGGTTACAAGCACCAGAGCGAAAATATCCGGTATATGTAGACCCTTCGGTTCAGTTGAAGGATTTTGATAATGCATATGCTTCAAGTGCATATCCAACTGTCAATTATTCAGGAGGAAAGCTTTGGGATGCTGGTCAAAATGCTTATACGTTAAAAGTAGGATATTATGATGGATCATCTGGGACAAACTTTGCATTTATTAAACCAGACGTTTCGAGTTTTAAAGGTGCAAATATTGAAAGTGCAACATTCAATGTACATACCATTTGGCATTATTATGCGAATCAACCAAATGGTGTTTGGTTAGATGAAGTAACGAGTGCCTGGAATGAAGGCAGTTTAAATTGGAATAATAAACCTGGTTCAAATAATATTGCACATGCTGATGTAACAAGAGGACAATTGGCGAAGTTTAATGTAACTAACACAGTAAAAGCATGGGTAGAAGGCGCGAGACAAAACAATGGCTTTAAGCTACATGCAAATGGTAATGGTCAAAACCATTGGAAGAAATTCATTGCAGCTGAAAATGGAACGAATGCACCATTCTTGGAAGTGAAATATTCCTACGCAAAACCGAATAAGCCAAGAGTACAAGCTTACTCAAATGGCAGTGGGAGTGGTTCAGGTCACTTCAATGTACAATGGGACGCAGTTCCAGGAGCAACAGGTTATAAAGTTGCCATTTTTAATGGATATGACTATGAATATATTCCTGTTGGGAATGTGACAAGCTGGACGACGAAAGATAAAAAAATATTCCCGACGCCAGAAGAAATTGCACAAGGGCGTTACTGGATACATGATGATGGAAAAGGTGCAGAAGCGCCTACTAACCCAGGACAAATATATAAAAATGCTTACGAGTCAGGAGGTCCGTACGGGGATTATAGCGGAAGAAGTAGCTACTGGATTCGTATTGTAGCAGAGTATCCGTTTGAGGATAGTCCACTTTCAGATGAAATAGTTCCATTTATTCCATTAGAACAAGTGAAAAAGCCAGACGGATCGGCCTATATTAATGCGACAGATAAGGAAACGGGATATGTCACATTAAAGTGGGATGCAGTTCCAGCGGCTGCAGGCTATAAAGTTTGGATTTATAACGGAAAAGATTACGAAGCGTTCGATGTAGGAAATAAAACAAATTGGACAACGCAAAATGAGAAAATTTGGCCAACGAAAGATGAAATTGCAAAAGGCCAATATTTACTTCATCATGATAAAAAAGGTGCAGAATTAGCAGTTGATCCATCACCTGTGTATAAAAATTCTGGCGGAATCTATGCTGGCTTTAAAAATTATTGGTTCCGTGTAACAGCGTATAGTAAAGCCGGACATGCTGAAAGTGAAATTTCGCATGAGTTTGTACCTAAATTTGCTCAAGACTTTGGGTTTATAGGGATGTTTGATTACTGGGCATCAGTTCCGGTACTAAATGGTACAGTGAATGCTACAAATGGTAACTTTATCATGAGTGAAAAAGATATTACGTTATCAGGGCGCGGACCGGATGTATCAGTGGAAAGAACGTATAATAGCCAAAGTAAAAAAGTAGGTTTATTTGGTACAGGTTGGTCTAGTGGATTAGAAGAAAGAATTTTGGCTGAAGGAAATGGAAACTTACTATTAATTTCTGCCGATGGCGCAAATATTACTTTTACTAGAACGGGAGATAATACGTATCAAGCCCCTACTGGTATATATTTAGAAATTAAACAAGTATCAGGCGGATATGAAATAAAAGATAAAGACCAAACGGTTACTTTCTATAAATCTGGAGATGCACAAGGTCGTATCCAGTATACAAAAGATAAATACGGAAATACGACGACATATGAGTATGATGGGGAATCACGTTTATCAAAAGTAAAGAACGCTTCTGGTAAAGAGTTAGTCGTACAATATGATGGAAATAATAAAAAAGCAGCAAGAGTAATCGGCCCAGATAGCAAGACGATTACATTTAAATATGATGGAGATTTACTCGTTTCTTCTACAACTCCAGAAGGAAAAGTATATAAATACGGATATGATAATGGATTACTAACATCTATTTATGATCCGCAACATACAGATGCCAAACCATATAAAACATCGTATGCATACGAGAATAATAGGTTAGTAAAAGTAACGGACCCATTAGGAAAAGCTACGACATTAGCATATAATACAGATGCGAAAGAAGTTACGTTAACGAATCCTAAAGGACGTAAAACTGTTTATACGTATAACGATGCTGGAAACCCAGTCAAAACAGTTGAAGATTCCGGACGTCTAAATTTAACAACAACATATGAATATAATGCAAATAACCTAGTAAAAACAACAACTCCTAAAAATCAAACAGAAACAGCGACCTATGATGGTAATGGGAATGTAACTTCTGTTACTGATGAAATGGGAACAGAAAAGTTCGAGTACAATAAAGACAACGGGCTTATAAAAGCGACAGATAACGAAAATCGTGAAACAACAGTTGCTTATAAAGCAGCAAATACAGAAGTGTCTGAAACTGACCAAGAAGCAAATACATCATCTTTCATGCAGTATGATCAGTTTGGAAATCCAATTGCAACAACTAGAGAGCTAGGAACAGGAGAAAACCTGATTCAAAATCCAAGCTTTGAAATGAATAACACTGAGAGATGGAATGAAGAGAAGACTAATAGTCATGGATCATTGAAAAAAGATGCAACATTCGCGCCAGGTGGATTGGGTGGATCTTCATCTTTACAAATGATAGTAAAGGCGCAAAACGCTGGTTGGGGATACCATAGTGCGATTCAAGATGTGGTAGTAGAACCAAATACAACATACACATTAAGTGGGATGATGAAAACATCATTAACTCACGCTGGTGCATTTTTTAATGTTCAGTTATTAAAAGAAGATGGAACCCCTCTTGGAAGTGGGAATAACTGGTTTGATACACGTCATAATAGGATAGAGGGCGAGAAAGATTGGACGAATCGTCAAGTAACCTTTAAGACAACAGATCAAACAAAAAAAGTTAGAATATATCTACAAGTTGATTATAATCGAGCAGATTCAAGTGGTTCCGCATGGTTTGATAAGATTCAATTGGAAAGAGGAGAAGTGTCTTCCAGCTTTAACCCAATTGAAAATAGTAGTTTAGAAAATATGGCGGGAAATGGCTGTATGCCAGGTTGGATTCGAGGAGATGGAACAAGCTGTGATCCGAAAGATGTTTCTCAGCAAGAGAGCTTTACGGGACATTCATCTATTGTATTAGAGCGTAGTCAATATGGTGGTTCAAATGTAGGCTATGGTAAGCATGTAACTGTAAATCAGAAAAAAGCAGAGCCAATTACACTAACAGGAATGTCTAAATCTGAAAATGTAGAGAATGATGCGCCAGATAAACTTTCTCGAGACTATGCGATTTGGGCGGATGTGCATTATCAAGATGGTAGTGGTACCAATTACCAAGCGAAATTCCCAAGCGGTACAAATGATTGGAATCGTAGTGCGGTTGTAATCCCAGCAACGAAACCAATTAAACGTATGGAAATCTATCTTCTTTTCAGACATAACAACAAAGGGAAAGTTTGGTTTGATGATATACGTCTATTAGAAGGGAACGCTCTTATAAAAAATGAGTACGACAACGATGGAAATGTTGTTGCTGCGTATGATGAAGAAGGACAGAAAAATACTTTCACATATGATGCATCAGGAAATAAAAAGAGCGAAACAGATGAAAAAGGAAATACAAAACTATATGATTACAACAAAGATAATCTATTAACAAAGGTTACATTGAAAAATGGTACCTCTGTCAATTATCGTTATGATCATAATGGAAATACAACAGAGAAATCTGTCATGTTTGGTGGGAAAACACAAACACACAAATATGAATATGATGTAGATAATAAAAATACAGTGTATATCGATGCGTTAAACCGTCGTATTGAACATACGTATGATGAAAATGCAAACAAGATTAAAACAAAAATGCCAAACGGTTCTATTTTAGAATCTGTATATGATACAGCAGATCGTGTCGTCGGTGAAAAGCGTAACGGAAAAGATTCATTTACATTCGAACGTGATCAAAATGGACAAGTTACGAAAGTGAAAGATCTTGTCAATGGCGTAGAACGCACGAAAACATACGACAAGGCTGACCGCGTTACAAGTGCAACGGATAGCCGAGGCGGAAAAGTTGACTGGGCATACCATGACAAAGCAAACAGTAAGACAGAAAAACTAAAAGAACAAACAATTACGCAAGGTGGATACACAAATAAAGTATCGTATGACTACAACACGTTAGATCAAAACATACGTGTAACAGATGGTTCGCAAACATATCGATTTGATTATGATGATCAAGGAAATGTTCGTACGTATACAGCTGGAAATGGTTCAGGTTCTACTTTCAACTATGATCATGCGAACAAAATTAAAGATTTAGTAGTAGGTACGTCAAATAGTATTCTACTTTCTGAACGATATGAATATGACCAAGCAGGCAACCGTACGAAGATTAAACATGAAGGTGCGGGCGGAAAAGTAACAGAAACAAACTTTGTCTATGACCCGATTAACCAATTATTAAATGAAGCACTACCAAACGGAACAACTAAATCATACACATATGATGGATTTGGAAACCGTACAAGTGTGAAAGTTGTAGAGAATGAAAAAGAAACAAAATCTATAGCGGCAACATTTAATGAAGGAAATCAACTTGTCAAATTCGGGAACGAATCGTTAACGTATGATGCGAATGGTAATCGTACATCTGATGGAAAGTACAAATATACATGGAATGAAGATGACCAACTTGTAGCTATCACAAAACAAGGTGAAAGCAATGCATTCGCAACTTATAAATATGATGACGATAATCGGCGTATTGAAAAGAGTGTAAATGGTCAAGTAACACGCTACTTTTATAATGGAGATAGTATTAGTCCATTATATGAGACAGACGGAAATGGCAATGTTCTTCGCCAATATGTATACTCTGTAGACGGTTTACGTTTGGCAATGAAGTCAAAAGGACAAACGTTATACTATCACTACAACCCACGTGGTGATGTCATTGCGATGACAGATCAAAATAGAGAAGTTGTAGCAACGTATGAATATGATTCGTGGGGTAACGTATTAAAAAGTGATACAAAAGGTATCGCAGCAGATAATCCATTTGGATATGCGGGATACATGTATGATAAAGAGATTGGTATGTATTATCTAATTGCGCGTTATTATAATCCGGAGCATGGTGTGTTCTTATCGATTGATCCGGATCCGGGTGATGCAGATGATCCTGTGACGCAGAATGGGTATACCTATGTAGATAACAATCCAGTATTAAAAATAGATCCTGATGGAAAAATCCCTATTTTTGCAGTTGCAGCTGCACCTTTACTTTGGCTAGGTGTAGCAGCCGCAGGAGCTGGTGCTGCCTATTATGGATATAAAGCTTATAAATCAGTAAGTCGAATAGAGGCTAATGCTAAACAACAGGCTCGTAATACTGCCTTCAGGTTAGCGATTAGGACTGCAGGATGGGGGAAAAATAATTATAATAATTACAAATCGAAAAAACAGTATTATTATAACCCAGGATCAAGACATCCATATGGACAACAAAGTCGACAGGTTCGCCCTACTTGGGAAACCAGAAGTTTTGCTAATAAGGGAGGATCTGGTGTAAGAGTTGCTCAAGATAAATGGGGGCATAAATTTGCAGATGGCAGAACTGTTAAACCACATTTTAATGTATACGTTAAAGTGAAAGGAACTGTAGTTGTAAATAAACATATTTTCTACCGCAGTAATTGGGATCCAAGACGGAATAAATAAAAAATTGCTTTTAAGGAGAAAATATGGACAAATATATTGAAATACACAAACCTGCAACAGAAAAAAACGAATATTTTCTAGTGTTGGATGAACATGATAATTTTGAAAATGATAAAATCTTGAATTTGTTATCAAAAATTAATAGATATATAGTTGATGTTGATACAAGCATGGAACAATTTATGAAAACAATGATGTCGAAATTTCATTTATATATTTTAGTGAATTGTGAAGGGATTCAAGAGGAGTTAACAAAGGTGCAAAATTACATTTTGGAAAAAGAATTAAAAGAGTTAAACTGGAAAAAGTCGATTGTGAAGAGCACAATTTTAATAAACCAGTATGATCCTGCAACTGATATTTTCGATGTGATCTCTCCTGTATGTATGGAAGGGAGCCTCATGTTCCTTTTCTCTGAAAAAGAAGCAAACGATAATGAGTTAGAGAGTATCATAAAACATATAAATTTTGATCGGACAAGAGTATATTTTAATAAAGAAACAATTGAACTGGCGGGGGAGATGGGGTATATAGTAGGGCATTTTGAAGATGAGTATTATTTAGTATCTTTACGTTCGGAAAAGCAAGTATTTGTTTGTTATGCGGAAGAACGTATTATGGATTAGAATGAAGCCGCAAAACATGAAGTTTCTATATTGAGAATGAAAATGCACCTGAATTTTTGGGTGCATTTTTTACAACCTTTATGTGTAGAATCAATGAGAGGGTTTTATTATTAGAAGAAAATGGTTTCAATGAAAAACAGTTAGGGTGTTATAGGGGAGAATAGATGAAATCAGTACTGTTTAATAAATTAAATTATATGTTACAGGTCGGGAAAAGTCGTATGTTTATACCGGATTTTAGTTCAAAAGAATATATCATTTTTGAGGATTTAGCTGGGCTTTTAGATTTAGAGACAAATCAAAGGCGATCTTACATACAGTTAGGTCAGGTAAAAGAGGGCTATACAAAAAGATCGTGGAACTATTAAATATACTAGTAAACAAGCTGTAGTCGTTTTAAATAAGAAGGGAAAAGTCGTAACGACATTTGCTAGAGGAACGAAATATACACGGAAAGGAAAAAAATAAGCGTGGGTAAATTTAATAGTGATGTGAAAGGGGTATTATTGCAAAGGATATTAAAGGAAAATTGGCCTGAGTTATTGTGGATTGCAAATTGTAAGGACTTTAGTCTATCAGAAATTGAAACAATACATGAGTTGAGAGATATATTAGCAGATGAATTAATTGAAAAAGGCTTTGATGAACAGGATAATATTAATGATTTTGGTAGGAATTTAGAGAAATTGATTGATGTATTTGGGGATTTACTTCCTTAATAGTTCGGGTGCATAATAAATTTGTAGGAGGAAGGGCCGATATCGGTTCTTCTTTCTTTTTGGATCTTAATCCAATGAATTCAATTTTAAATGAGATATTACCAAACGGAACAACTAAATCATACACATATGATGGATTTGGAAACCGTACAAGTGTGAAAGTTGTAGAGAATGGAAAAGAAACAAAATCTATAGCGGCAACATTCAATGAAGGAAATCAGCTTGTAAAATTCGGAAACGAATCGTTAACGTATGATGCAAATGGAAATCGTACATCTGATGGAAAGTACAAATATACATGGAATGAAGATGACCAACTTGTAGCGATTACAAAACAAGGTGAAAGCAATGCATTCGCAACTTATAAGTATGACGAGGATAATCGTCGTATTGAAAAGAGTGTAAATGGTCAAGTAACACGTTATTTCTATGA
>NZ_CP031748.1:1181658-1820359 GCF_003429245.1 Bacillus sp. CR71
AGACAGCATTAACCCATTATATGAGACAGATGGTAGTGGAAATGTTCTTCGTCAATATGTATACTCGACAAGTGGCGCGCGTCTAGCGATGAAATCAAAAGGACAAACGTTATACTACCACTACAACCCTCGTGGTGATGTCATTGCGATGACAGATCAAAATAGAGAAGTTGTAGCAACGTATGAATATGATTCATGGGGTAACGTATTAAAAAGCGACGCAAAAGGTATCGCCGCAGATAATCCGTTTGGATATGCGGGATACATGTATGATAAAGAAATTGGGATGTATTATCTGATTGCGCGTTATTATAATCCAGAGCATGGTGTGTTCTTATCGGTGGATCCAGATCCGGGTGATGAAGATGATCCGATTACCATGAATGGGTATACGTATGGTGATAATAATCCGGTGATGAAGATTGATCCAGATGGGCATGTCGCTTGGTGGATAGCTGGTGCGTTAGGTGGAGCTGCTTGGGATGTTGGTACTTACTTATGGAATAATCGAAAAAAAGGGTATTCTTGGAAAGGAGTAGGGAAATCAGCACTAAGAGGAGCGGTGGCAGGAGTTGCACTAGGTGGAGTTGGAAGAGTTGGCTATTTCGCAGCAAAATTAAAATATAGTATTCATGCGACAGAGCACTTAGCGAACCCAGCGCGTCAAATGTCTAAATCTGCTACAGTATTAGTTCGAAGTTTTGGTAGAAAGCATATAGATAAAAGAAATCCACATGACCGATTTGTGCAAACGTTAGGTAAAAAACATATTGTTGTATCAAAAACTAAAAAAAATAACATTATTAGTCTAGGGCATCGCTCGAAGAAGGATAAAAATTGGAAGAAGGTGGAATGGTGGAAATAAAAAAAGAAATTGAGTTGGTGTTTTTAGGGGATGAAAAAAAGATAACCATTGTATCATTTGGGTCTATGTATCCAAATGATGATGAGCTGTATTTACGTGATTTACAACTGAATTTCTTAGCTGTATCCTCGAATAATATTCATTATGAGTGTAAAGGGCCAATGTTTTTGAGGAGTGAAATAATTAAATTTGGGGAAGAACTAGAAGCATTACTACGAAAAGATATTAAGGAAGCTGTATTAAGTGCTGATGAAGAGGAAATAGAATTTAAAGTGAAGCTAAAAAAAAATCGATTTTTAGTATACTTTACTTTTGTTAAAAATGATTTGATTAATGAAAAATGGGAGTATGAAACATCATTCGGGATGGAAGTAAAAGTTGTAGAAGAGATGTGTTGTAAAATAAAAAAAATATATAGTTAATTAGGAGGTCATTGAAAAAGTCCACTTAAAAAGAAAAAGGAGTTCATCACCTACTATTTACAGGGGATGAACTCCTTTTTTCGAAATAATCACTTTTTTGGTGGAGGGTTTGATAAAATGATTTCTTATGTTATTTATTACAAAGGCTATGAATCTAATAAAAGGGTATAGTTATTAAAGACTGCTTGTATTTATTGATAGCAAGGAGGGGATGATAATGAAATTCCTAAAATATGAAGATGGACAAGTATTAAATATGTTATATAAACAAGGTATAGACTTTAATAAAACACACATAGTGGATTTCTTTATTGTAATTCCTGATCAAGACAATAGGGAAAAGTAATTGGCAGATTACAAGCATTGGATTTAAAGTGTGAATTAGTTTTAATGAAGAATTTGAAGATAGGGATTGCGCGTTATTATAATCCAGATCATGGTGTGTTCTTATCGGTGGATCCTGATCCAGGTGATGAAGATGATCCTGTGACGCAGAATGGGTATACTTATGGATGGAAATCATCTAGAAGTAACTCGAAAAAACAAATCGCAAATTTATCGCCGGGACAGCGCGTTCAAACGCAGCAAATACTAAAAAATGCAGTGAAGTCAGCGACTAAAGGAGCGTTATTCACTGGTAGTAAAGCTGTTGGAGGGATAGGGCTGATTCCGGACGCGGCGGTTTTTATAGATGGAGATTATAAGGGATATAAAAAAGGATATAAAGATTATAAGCCGAAAAAAACTAATTCTAAGAAAAGAAGAAGATAGATTAGTAAAATGGAGACGACACATACAATGATTGGTATATATAATGTTGTTTTTATTGTAGCATTATTGGTGATTATGTTAAAAAGGAAAAACTATCGAGCTACAATGGTGTTAGTAGTAAGTCTCATATATACAATTCTAGTAAGTTTTACTTCGTATATGTCGTTCTTGGGTTATACAATTAACGTGATAATTGTAATTTTTCTGGGGAGTAGTTTTATCTTGGCTGGTATTTTTGAAAAAGAAAAGTAAAGTCTATTCGGTGTATTTCAAACCCTAAACAAATAGTTTGATTTTGAGATACACTTTTTTATTTTAAATTACTTATTCTTCTATGACGGTAATAGAACCAATCCATGAGGAGAAGGGAGTTATGATAATGCAAGATAATGTACTGGAACAATTAATAAAGAGTCTCTCAGTATTATCCTCTGAAAAAGAACGTGAAATAGCAGCAGTTGATTTACATGATATATATGAGAGCACTGAAAGATTCGAACGATTGCTTGAAAATATTATAAACTCTCAGCAATCTAAAGAAGACTTAATAGATGCGCTAATTGAAGTGGAGATAGAATTAAATCACATCAATTGGCATTATAAAAGCTTGAAGAAAAAGTTGAAAATATTGATGAAAGATTAAAAAGCACACCCTTATCTAAAAAGATAAGGGTGTGCTTTTTTTAATTTCCTTGTGGAGAAACAAGAGTAAATGTATCTTTCAAATCACTATCGTTTATTTTAATATTTGCCTTTTTTAATTCCTCTTGTAACAATTTTTTGCTGAATATAGGGTCAGCGATACGTTCTTCTTCTAAGTTTTTGCGAATAGATTTTTTTACTTCATCGTAAGGTTTTAAATCTTTTTTATCAGTTAATTTAATAACGTGATAACCGTTTGATGATTTTACGGGGTTGCTAATTTGTCCAACATTTAGTTTGTAGGCAGCCGTTTCAAATTCAGGAGCCATTGTACCTGAATTGAAGTATCCAAGGTCTCCGCCTTTATCTTTTGATAGTAGATCTTGTGATTCTTGTTTTGCTAATTCTTCAAATGAAGCACCAGCATCTAGTTTACTCTTTATTTCTTTCGCTTCATTTTCGTCACTTACTAAAATGTGACTCGCTTTAATTTCTGGCTTATAGTGGTCTTTTACGTCTTTCACTGTAATGCTTTTCTTAATCGCTTCATTCATAGCAAGTTTGAACTTAATTTGATTTTTGAAATCCTCTTCATCTTTTAAACCATTATTTTCTAATACTTTTTTGAATTGATCTCCATATTGTTTTTTTACTTTTTCTACTTCTTTATTTACCTCTTCATCAGATACTTTATATTTTTTTGTGATGACGTCTTGTGCCATCATTTCGTATAGCATGTCTTTTCCGTAACGATCTTTCAATTGTTTTTCGAAGTTATCCTTTGTAATGGTCGAGTCTGTTGCTGTAGCGACTGTAGCTGAGCCATTTTTTTGTTCGCAAGCAGATAGCATCAATATACTTATTAGTGCAGTAATAATGAAAATATGTTTCCCTCTCATGCCAACACCTCATCCGAATATGTTATCGCTATTGTAGAATATAGAAGTGAACATGAAGTGAATTTTTAATGTTTTTTTCCTTTAAAATGTAAAAAAGTACATCAACATAATTGTTGATGTACGATGGAATCAAAGGTGATCGGTCTTTTTAGAGTATGCACGTTTACCTTGCTGAATATTTTTTTGCTCTTGCTCATTTTTTTGTGTGCGTTTTGCGTTATTATCGCGTGCTTTTTTGTCGTTATCACTCGTATGTGGCATATGTATCAACTCCATTCCTAAACGTTGTACGTTTATCATTTCCTTTTTCGTAAAGACTATGTATAGCGGTGCATTTATGAAGGGTAAAGGTGGATTCGAAATGGATTTGAAGTTGAATTATACTGAACTTATAAAGAAGTTAATCGTTGTAATCATCGCAGGTTTATTAAACGCGATTGGGATGAATTTATTTTTAACACCAGCAAAAGTGTATGCGAGCGGCTTTGCTGGATTGTCTCAATTATTATCACAAATATTAGGTGATTTTTTATCGATTCACATATCTACGGGAGTATTGTTTAGCTTATTTAATATTCCTGTCGTTATTTTAGCGTGGAAAAAGGTTGGAAAGGCCTTCACCTTTTTTAGTTTTCTTTGTGTTATATTTATGACTCTGTTTCTAGAAATCATCCCTGTTAGAGCGGTTTCGAATGATATTATATTAAATGCGATTTTTGGCGGGATTATTTCGGCAATTGGAGTAGGGATTGCTTTAAAGTGGGGTGCTTCTACAGGTGGATTAGATATTATCGCCATGATTTTATCAAAAATAAAAGATAAGCCTGTCGGTACATACTTTTTCTTTTTTAATGCAATTATCATTATCGCTGCTGGCTATGTATATGGATGGGAAAAAGCGTTATATACGTTAGTGACTTTATATGTATCAACGAGAATTATTGATGCAATTCATACTCGTCATGTAAAGATTACAGCATTAATTGTTACGAAGAATGGGGCGGACGTAAGAAAGGCGATTCACTCGCGATTAGTAAGAGGAATTACAACGATACCAGCAACAGGTGCTTATACGAATGAAAATAAAGAAATGTTAATGATGGTTATTACCCGTTACGAGTTATACGAATTGGAGAGGATTATTAAACAAGTGGACCCAGGTGCATTTACAAATATACTGCAAACAGTTGGGGTGTTCGGATTGTTTCGGAAAGATTAAAGAGGACCAAAGTTGGTCCTCTTTTTTAATGTACATTCGTAATGTTTTGCAATTGCTCTTGCATTTCACGGAGCTGAACTTTTTCAGCAGTTGAAGAGTTTGCGTAAGCGGATTGCAAAGCATTTTTTGCTCTATATACGAGATCTTGTTGCTCAGTACCGCTTGAACAAGATACGGCATTTTCAACAGCATCTCTAGCTTGTTGGAATAGTAAGTTCCCCATTTAAACCCCTCCAAAAGAAGAGTTACTTCTTGCCTTTTCTGCCTCAGCTAATGTACCTCTGTACGGGAATCTTGCATCATGCTTCATAACAGCATCGGCTCCTTGTTGGATAAAACGTTTTGATTTGTTCTTTTTACCCATTCGAAAAACCCCCTTTATTTAGCTGAAAACAATCGACGCGATGTCTTATGCGCCTACTTATAGTATGGGCATTTGGCAGGAAACTATAAGTAGGGAATTTTTAGATTACAACCCAAGAACCTCTTCTAAATATAAAGCAATACCATCTTCTTCGTTCGTTAACGTAGTATGGTTTGCGAGTGATTTTAATTCAGGGATGGCATTACCCATTGCGATGCCGTGACCAGCAAATTCAATCATTTCAAAATCATTATCTTCGTCACCGAAAGCGATAATTCGCTCTTGTGGAATGTTGTAATGACTAGAAATTTTTTGTAATCCGACCGCTTTATTTAATCCGCTTTTTACAATTTCAATAATCGGCCAAGGTGCACCCCATTTTCTATGGTCGATTACTTCCGCATGCATATCAGTTAAATGTTGACGAATTGCAGTAGAATGCTCGTCATGTGCGTCAATTAATAAGCAAGTTGGATGGTCATTTAAAATATTTAATAAGTCTCCTGTAAAAATCTTAGGAGAACCGAATTCGAAAATGTGTTTTTTATCTTCATCAATTTCACGAACATACACATCATCCATAACTTCAGCGTATATATTTTTTACGCCGAAATCAAAACAAGCTCGTACAATTTCTTGCGCTGTTGCTAGCTCAAGAGGAGAGTGATGTATACCCCAGTTTGAATCAAGAGGATGGTGCACGTACGCACCGTTAAAGTTTACGATAGGTGTATTCAGACCTAGTTCTTTATAGTAATCATAACTAGCGCGGAATGGACGTCCTGTTGAAATAACGACAACGTGTCCTTGTTCCTTTGCTTTTGCAATTGTATGTTTCGTTCGAGTGGAAATTATTTTGTTGTCTGTTAATAAAGTGCCGTCTAAGTCTAATGCGATTAAATGTTGTTTGTTCATAATTTCACCTCTTATAATAATTTTTTTGTTTCTATCTGTATTTCCGTTTTTAATATGCAGAAATAAGAGGTTAGACTGGGTGAGACCACCATAGATGGAGGTTTCACTATATATCCATCTTACGTCGCGAAGTACTATGGTGTCTACTATTTCTCGTTGGAAATTAAGAAAAGTCAACATCTTTTTAGAAAGTTCAAATAATGTTTCTTTCATTATGTACAAAATGTGAAAAGGGTTACATTGCTCGTATGATGAGGCATATAATGAACATGTAATCTTCTCGTATATGTTTGACTCTCCTTTGAAACTAGCCTAGAGTAGGTTGGTTTCTTTTTTTCTACAGATAGGAAAGGAATTCCTTCCTAAGCTTGTGTCATTCATGTATATGTACAAGAATGAGATGTAGTACTTGTTTCCTAAACATGACAGAAAACCTTTCTTTTAAAATGGATATACTAATGAGGCAAGACGTCATGGAAGGAGAATGAAGATGGGACAAAATCGCAGGTTTCGTTCTGGACAAAAAGCGCCAAATGATGGCATTTACGTAGAAATTGGTGAAACGGGAAGTATGGTAAAAAATCCGCAAATGGTACAATTAACTGCCGGTGAAAAGTTTCCAGATAACACGAATCATAACCGCCAGTGGACATATAAAAGAAAACCGTAACAGAAGCCGCAATCTTTATTGCGGCTTTTTTGTTGTTACATAATGTAGTTTCATTTATCGTACTTTTTTTAATAGCATAATGAATGCTCCTTTTTTCTTTTTCCAATAATAAGTTTGAAAATGCATAGGCGAATTTATTGTATAAAAAAGTCAGTTGGCGTATAATTAAATCAAAGGTCAAAGAAAGTCAAACATTTGGAGGGCTGTAAAGATGGACTTAAATCAAATGACAACAAAAACACAAGAGGCGATTATGAGTGCCCAATCTTTAGCGGTATCTCATCATCATCAAGAAGTAGATACTGTTCATCTCTTGTTTACATTATTAGAAGAGCAAGATGGGTTAGCAGTGCGTATTTTTCAAAAAATGAATGTCGATATAGAAGCGTTAAAGCAAGGCGCCGAAAGTTTAATTAAGAAAAAGCCTTCTGTAACGGGAAGCGGTGCAGAAGTAGGCAAATTATATATAACAGGTGCTCTGCAACAACTATTTGTAAGAGCAGGAAAAGAAGCAGAGAAATTGCAAGATGACTACATTTCAGTGGAACATGTATTGCTTGCTTTTTCTGAAGAAAAAGGCGATATCAATCAATTATTTACAAGATTTCATATTACGAAAGATAACTTATTACAGTCTTTAATGACAGTTCGGGGGAATCAAAGAGTGACTAGTCAAAATCCAGAAGCAACTTATGAAGCGTTAGAAAAATATGGCCGTGATTTAGTGGCAGAAGTGAGAGCAGGGAAAATTGATCCTGTTATTGGCCGGGATAGTGAAATTCGACGTGTCATTCGCATTCTTTCACGTAAAACGAAAAACAACCCTGTTTTAATTGGTGAGCCAGGTGTTGGTAAAACAGCAATCGTTGAAGGGTTAGCGCAGCGTATTGTGAAAAAAGATGTACCTGAAGGGCTAAAAGATAGAACGATCTTCGCGTTAGATATGAGTGCGCTCGTAGCTGGTGCGAAATTCCGTGGTGAGTTCGAAGAGCGTCTGCAAGCTGTATTAAATGAAATTAAAAAGAGTGAAGGGCGTATTTTATTATTTATTGATGAACTTCATACAATCGTTGGCGCCGGTAAAACAGAAGGTGCGATGGATGCAGGGAATATGTTAAAACCGATGCTTGCTCGCGGTGAACTACACTGTATTGGGGCGACGACATTAGATGAATATCGTAAATATATTGAGAAAGACCCGGCGTTAGAAAGACGTTTCCAACAAGTATTAGCAGAAGAACCAACTGTTGAAGATACAATTTCCATTTTACGTGGTTTAAAAGAGCGTTTTGAAATTTATCATGGTGTAAATATTCATGACCGCGCGATTGTAGCAGCATCAGTTTTATCAGATCGATATATTTCGGACCGTTTCTTACCAGATAAAGCAATTGATCTTGTCGATGAAGCGTGTGCAACAATTCGTACAGAAATCGATTCTATGCCGACAGAATTAGATGAAGTAACGCGTCGTATTATGCAGTTAGAAATTGAGGAAGCAGCTCTTGGAAAAGAAACAGATCGTGGTAGCCAAGAACGTCTTAAAACGTTGCAACGTGAACTATCAGATTTAAAAGAAGTTGCAAGTGGTATGAGAGCGAAATGGGAGAAAGAAAAAGAAGACATTCACAAAGTTCGTGACTTACGTGAACATTTAGAACGTCTGCGCCGTGAATTAGAAGAAGCAGAAGGTAATTACGATTTAAATAAAGCAGCCGAACTTCGTCACGGGAAAATTCCAGCAATTGAAAAAGAGTTAAAAGAAGCGGAAGAAATGGGCGCGCATAATAAACAAGAAAATCGTTTATTACGTGAGGAAGTAAGTGAAGAAGAAATTGCAGATATTGTTTCACGCTGGACTGGTATTCCTGTTGCTAAACTCGTTGAAGGTGAACGCGAGAAATTACTACGCTTAGAGCAAATCTTATCAGAGCGTGTCATCGGACAAGAGGAAGCAGTAAGCTTAGTATCAGACGCGGTTCTTCGTGCTCGCGCTGGTATTAAAGATCCGAACCGCCCGATTGGTTCCTTCATTTTCTTAGGCCCTACGGGTGTTGGTAAAACAGAACTTGCAAAAACGTTAGCGCAGTCTTTATTCGATAGTGAAGAGCAAATGATTCGTATTGATATGTCTGAGTATATGGAGAAACACGCAGTGTCACGCTTAATTGGTGCACCTCCTGGATATGTAGGATATGAAGAAGGCGGTCAATTAACAGAAGCGGTAAGACGTAAACCATATTCCGTTATTTTATTAGATGAAATTGAAAAAGCACATCCAGAAGTATTCAACATTTTATTACAAATGTTAGATGATGGACGCATTACAGATTCGCAAGGACGTACAGTGGACTTTAAAAACACAGTTATTATTATGACTTCAAATATTGGATCTGCTCATTTACTAGATGGATTAGAAGAAGATGGCTCGATTAAAGAGGAATCAAGAGACCTTGTAATGGGGCAATTAAGAGGACATTTCCGCCCTGAATTTTTAAACCGTGTTGATGAAATTATTTTATTTAAACCTCTTACAACGAATGAAATTAAAGGTATTGTTGATAAAATTGTAAAAGAATTACAAGGGCGTTTAGCTGACCGTCACATTACAGTAGAATTAACAGACGCAGCAAAAGAATTTGTTGTAGAAGCTGGCTTTGATCCGATGTATGGAGCTCGTCCATTAAAACGATACGTACAACGTCAAGTGGAAACGAAATTAGCGCGAGAATTAATTGCAGGAACAATTACTGACAATAGTCACGTAGTTGTCGATGTAGAAAATAACGAATTAGTTGTTCATGTGAAATAAAAATAAAAATAAAAAAGAGTTCGGATAAAATCCGGACTCTTTTTTTAGTGTTGTTCTACTGGCTCGTTTGGAATTGCAGCTGAAATCGCTAGTACTAATACAGCAAGAACAACTGAGAAAATAGACGCTTGGTTAAAGTCGTATGTACCGCCAGTCATAGAGCCGATTACATAGCTCATCATATGTACAAGTAAGAACGACCAAATTAATGCCCAAATGAAACGCATATTTTACACCTCTATTCGTTCAATCTGTCCTTATTGTAACACAATTGAAAAAAGAATATAGAAAAATATTTGTAGATTTTTCAACGCAAATTTGCATTCCGTTCATACATTATAAAAGAGTGGTTTTATATGTTTAGAAAATAAGGCGGGGGAAAAATGAGTATTACGGAACGTTTTTTTTACTTAGAAAAAGAACCATGTGTCATTTATTTACCGGAGAAGCCAAATGGATTTTCGGTTATGCTCCTCGGTGATTACAACTACTTTATTGAGAATGGTACAAGTTTATGGACACAGCATGCGGGAAGATCTTATTTTTTACATGGCCTTATTGAGGAAGGCTACACGGTCTTTTCTTCTAATTTATACGGAAGGCACTGGGGAAACGACCAATCTGTTCGTCTAGCAAAACGTTTATATGATGTTGTTTTGAGAAAAGAGACGTTAAATGCGAAAATGCACATAATGGCAGATGGTATGGGTGCGCTTGTAGCACTTGAAATGATGAACAAATACCCTGAATGTATTCGTTCTGTCATTATGTTGAATCCATGTTTAGATTTACCAGAATATGTGGAATTTGAGAAAGAGCATAAGTTTTTTTACAAAAGATTAGTGAAGGAATTAAGTTTGGCGTATGATGCCAAAGAAGAAGAGTTAGATTTAAAAATAAATAAGAAATCATTTACGCTTCTGCCATCTTGTGTACCTGTCAAAGTTTTCGTATCAACACAAGAAAAAAGAGGAAGAAAACAACAGTTGCGTAAATATGAGAAAATGAGGCAATTAAATCAATGCGATACGTCTGTCTTGTTCCATCTGCAAGATGTGAAATATAAAATGGTTAGGCAAACGACTGATTTCTTTAAAAAATATGAAGAAGAATTGTGAAGCTCCCATATACATAAATGAGGAGCTATTTGTTTCAAGGAGAAAGGGTTGGTGGTATGGAACGCGTGCTGATAATAGGTGCACTTACGTTTGTAGGTTATCACCTTGTGAATAAAATGATCGCAGAAGAAGTAGAAGTGTATGGTCTTGATTTTGATGAATTCAATAGTATGACCAAAATTAATGAAGAGAAGTTATTGTTAATTGGGCGAAATGCGTTATTTACGTATTATTCGATAAGAGATGAAGATGGATGGAGATCAGTAGAGGAAGAGAGATTCGATACTGTTTACTTTTGCTTATATGAGCCAAATCAGCAATGTGGATTTCGGAATGAAAGAGTCATATTACAATATTTAAAGCGAATTATAAGAATGTGTGAAGAACAAAAATTGAAGTTAAATTTAATTTCTTCTATTGAAGTAGGTAGTACAGATGAATCGGAAAATAAGCGCATATTTTTGAAAGTAGAAGAAGGATTGAAAAAAGGGGATTTACAATATAGTGTATTTCGAGTTCCTACATTATATGGACCGTGGCAACCGTCTTTTATGATGTATCATCAGCTCATTTTATCAGAACTGGATGAGAAAGAGTGCTATTATGCGAGTGAGGAAAACGGAAGTGATCTACTGTACGTGGAAGATGTATGTGAATACTTATGGGAAAATGGAATGAACGAGCAGCATCTCGGTATATACAATTTGCTTAGTGGTAAAAAGTCATTATGGAAAAAAGGTATGAACCTTTTACGCGCGGATGATAAAGTAAATAAAAATAATAACGAAGTAAGAGATGAGGCTATCGAGGTAATTTCGATAAAAAGAAATACTCCGTTAGAATACGGTTTAAATAAGCAACTGGCACACATGAAAAAATATAAAGAGTTATACGAAGGGTAGCACGCGTGTTACACTATTGTATGTGAAAGTTTTAATGGAGAGGAAGAGTATAATATGAACGAAAAAAGCATGCAGTTTTTACAAATCGCAATGAAGCATTTACCAGAAGCAAAGGCCATTTTAGATGATAATGGAATTGCGCTTGATATGGAGAAAGCACAACCAGTATTAGAGTTATTGATGAAAGTTATGAACGAAGCATATGAGCTTGGGAAAGCAGATCAACAATAAAACCCTTTCTTTTTGAGGAGAAAGAGGCTCGAACCGTCGAGAGAAGCGGTTCGAGCCTTTTTATATTTCAAAAGAAACAGGGAAGGTATGTTTCTGTTTCTTTTAATAAACAATAAAGTGAATAATGCCTAGCTTTATGTTTTAGCTGAAATATATTCTAGACAAAAATACATTTATGTTTTAAAATTAGTACCAAGTCATAATAATTGATATAAAACGGAGGGCTGCGATGTGAACGTGGGCATTTTAGGGATCGGAAGATATGTGCCGGAAAAAGTAGTCACAAATCACGATTTAGAGAAGATAATGGATACATCCGATGAATGGATTCGTACGAGAACGGGAATTGCCGAAAGACGCATTGCCGATGATACAATAGATACTTCGTATATGGCCGTAGAGGCTGCTAAAAAAGCACTTGAAGATGCAGGGGTTAGCGGAGAAGATATCGATCTTATTTTGGTGGCGACAGTAACACCAGATCGTGCGTTTCCAGCAGTAGCTTGTGTCATTCAAGAAGCGATTGGAGCGAAACATGCAGCTGCAATGGATGTAGGTGCAGCATGTGCTGGTTTTATGTACGGAATGATTACAGCGCAGCAATTTATTCAAACGGGAACTTATAAAAATGTATTAGTAGTTGGTAGTGATAAACTATCTAAAATTGTAGACTGGAATGATCGAAATACAGCGGTACTATTTGGAGACGGAGCCGGTGCTATCGTAATGGGAGCTGTTTCAGAAGGAAGAGGCGTTCTATCTTTCGAATTAGGAGCAGACGGAAGTGGCGGTAAGCATCTTTATCAAGACGAGTATGTTATGATGAATGGCAGAGAAGTGTTTAAATTTGCCGTTCGTCAACTTGGTGAATCTTGTCTTCGCGTGCTGGATAAAGCTGGTCTTACGAAAGAGGATGTGGATTTCTTAGTACCGCATCAAGCGAACATTCGTATTATGGAATCTGCAAGAGAGAGATTAAATTTACCACAAGAAAAAATGAGTATGACAATTGAAAAGTTTGGTAATACATCAGCTTCTTCAATTCCAATTGCAATGGTAGAGGAATTGCAAAATGGACGTATTCAAGATGGTGATTTAATTATACTTGTTGGTTTTGGCGGCGGATTAACATGGGGAGCAGTTGCTCTTCGTTGGGGTAAATAAGGACTGAGAGAAAAAAAGGAGTGTATTTTGTATGGAAAAAAAGAGGGTCGTAATTACAGGACTAGGAGCTGTTACACCGATCGGTACAGATGTTGAAACAGCGTGGGAAAACATTAAAAAAGGTGTATCTGGAATCGGACGACTTACAAGAATTGATCCGGAACTATTTCCAGCAAAAGTAGCAGCAGAAATTAACGACTTTGAAGTCGAGAAATATATTGATAAAAAAGAAGCGCGCCGTATGGATCGCTTTACACAATATGCAGTAGCAGCAGCGAAAATGGCAGTTGCAGATGCAAAGCTTGAGATTACAGAAGAAAACGGACCTCGAATTGGTGTATGGATTGGATCTGGTATTGGCGGTATGGAGACATACGAAGAACAATTTAAGATTTTTACTGAGAAAGGTCCGCGCCGTGTGAGCCCATTCTTCGTGCCGATGATGATTCCAGATATGGCAGCAGGTCAAGTATCAATCGCAACAGGAGCGAAAGGAATTAACACTTGCTCTGTAACGGCTTGTGCATCTGGTGCAAACTCAATTGGTGATGCATTTAAAGCAATTCAGCGTGGTGATGCTGATGCAATGATAACAGGCGGAGCTGAAGCGCCGTTAACAAGTATGGCATTCGCAGGATTTAGCTCAGCGAAAGCATTAACATTTAATGAAGACCCAGCAACGGCTTGCCGTCCATTTGATAAAAACCGTAGCGGTTTCGTAATGGGTGAAGGTTCAGGTATTTTAATTCTTGAAGAATTAGAGCACGCATTAGCTCGTGGTGCTCACATTTATGCCGAAATCGCTGGTTACGGTGCAACTGGTGATGCATTCCATATTACAATGCCGGCTCCTGGTGGTGAAGGCGGCGTGCGTGCAATGCGTCAAGCTTTAGCAGATGCAGGTCTACAGCCAGAAGATATTGATTACATTAATGCGCACGGTACAAGTACGGATGCGAATGAAAAGTATGAAACGATGGCAATTAAAGAAACGTTCGGTGAGCACGCGTACAAAGTAGCAATTAGCTCAACGAAATCAATGACAGGTCACTTATTAGGAGCAGCTGGTGCTGTTGAAGCGATCTTCTCAATTAAATCAATTACAGACGGAGTAATCCCTCCAACAATTAACTATGAAACACCAGATCCAGAATGTGACTTAGATTACGTACCGAATCAAGCGAGACAACAAGAAGTAAATGCAGTATTAAGTAACTCACTAGGATTCGGTGGTCATAACGCAGTATTAGTATTTAAATCGTATAAATAATAGATGAAATAAGGAGTTTTTTCGTAGCATATTACGAAAAAACTCCTTATTTATTTTTACGTCTTTTTCTCTTGTAGCATATACATAAGAAAAAAGGAGGGATAAAGATGGGGGTTATTGAAACAGCTGAATGGCTACATTTATATTATGGACGGCCAGAAAAACTTTGTGAGAAATTTACGAAGTATATTCCGTTGCCAAAAGAAAGGTTGTATCGCTTTTTGATTTCAAAAGGGATGTATCGTCCGGTCATGCATGGGGAAAAGGAAATTAAAGAATTAGAGGAAAAGGAAATTTGGAAAGAGTTGAGCTTGGAGTATGATAAATTGAAAAATTGGTTGAAAGGTCCGGATGTCCCTGTCTTTATTTTATTATCAGATGCCTATAATCGAACTGTACAAGAAGAGTATAACGGTAGAGCTGGATTATCTATGCGTCATGTTATTTTCTTATTTGTATGTGGACGGAATTCGGTGGAAGAATTAAAGGTGTTATTGGCGCATGAATATCATCACATATGCAGGTTACATCAAATTGAGACGAAAGAAACAGAATATACATTACTTGATACGATGATTATGGAAGGGCTAGCTGAGCAAGCGGTAACGGAAAGATATTCAGAAAAAAACAATGCACCGTGGACGATGTATCTTTCAAAAGAAGAGGCTATTTATTATTGGAAAAATGTTGTACATGAAAGAATAAGTATAAAACGAGGAACAAGGGAGCACGACATCTTATTAAATGGATTTCACTCTTATCCGAAGATGCTTGGCTATGCGCTTGGATTTCATATTGTCAAAGATTGTGTAACATTGGAAGGAGAAGATACACTTTCTTTATTATCTATAGATGCAAAAGAAATATTGAATAAAGCAAATACATTTCATATATAAAAAAACAGGAGCTCTATTTCCTGTTTTTTTAGTATTAATAGAAGAAAAAATAATAATTAGAATATATTTCCTTAGGTGGAATAAAGTTAAGAAAAATTGAACATAATGATTGATACAAACAGTAGTGAAGTGAGGGGTAGTGAATGTTATATCTACATGATGTATGGGTAAATTGGTTTGAAGGTGAAGAGAATGGGTATAACGTTTGTCATTTTTACGAATGGCGGAAAGATGATACGATTGAGCTATTAGATCAAGTGCCATTATTAAAAGTAGATGCCACATTATATCATTACATCGAGGACGAATTGTTAGAGCTTCCGCAAAAATTGTTGGAAGACGTACATCATAAGGCTTATATTCGTAAAAATCATGAACGTTTGCAGCAAGAGTATTGCTTTGTTGTTACAGATGGAAAAGGAATTATTGCGATTGATACAATTGGTTACAATGTACCTATTCGTAAAAGCAGACTTATACCACGGCAAGAGCAGATGGTATATGAGATGGTAGAAAACGTACAAGCAGAAAAGTATGAGTTCCAAGTAGAAGAAACAGAAAAAGAACACCACATTTTATCACCATCGCCTTTCATTATGAATGGCTTGACTCGTAAAGAAAGACAACTAAAACAATTATTATTTATGGCGTTAGATCAATTACATACAACGAAAAATACAGCGGAAATTCGCTATTGGTACACAGAGTGGGATCCGTCAGCATATGGAACGGTCCAACATATGGAATTTGAAGATATTTGGGCAAGACTATATGATGAAGCGAAATCAGGCTGGTCTGAGAAGCACGAACAATTATGCGAGCGCCTTGTAAAAGGACAGCCGTTTTTTGAAAAGTTATGGGAAATGGAAAATGAGCAAAAGGTAAATTAAAAAACCGCCAATTGGCGGTTTTTTAATTTGGTGAAATCCAGCTCCAGCGGCAAGAATGTTCGGTGGCTTCGCGCCTTCCTGCGAGGCAAAAAGCGCCTTTACGTCAGGAGCTCCATCCCCCTCACATTCTAAACGAGCCGCTTCCACTTTATATGTAATTTAGCTCCGGCTCCTAGCCCTTCGCGTCTAAGAACCTTCCCCACGAGAAGGTAAAAAGCACCTTCTGTGGGAAAGAACTTTAGCCGTCAGGGCTAAGCAGTCGCCTCCGCTTTTTATGTTACCTACGTTTTCTGCTTAGTCCCATTGCGTTTTCTACTTTGCGTAGTTGTTTGAATGCAACGCGGTTTGCTTTTTCGGCACCTTTGTCTAGAATTTCGTCTAGTTCTGGGGAGCTGATTAGTTCGTTATATTTGTCTTGGATTGGGCGAATTGCTTCTACGACTACTTGTGCTAAGTCGCCTTTGAAGTCGCCGTATCCTTTTCCTTCGTACATTGCTTCTATCTCTTCAACTGTTTTTCCTGAGAATGAAGAGTAAATTGTTAATAGGTTAGAGATTCCAGGTTTATTTTCTTTATCGAATTTCACGATACCTTCTGAATCTGTTACAGCACTTTTAATTTTCTTTTCAATTGTTTTTGGTTCATCAAGCATACTGATCATTGATTTTGGATTCGGATCAGATTTACTCATTTTTTTCGTAGGTTCGGTTAATGACATAACGCGAGCTCCTACTTTTGGAATACGAATTTCAGGAACTATGAACACTTCACGGAAGCGTTTGTTGAAACGCTCTGCTAGATCACGTGTTAATTCCATATGTTGTTTTTGGTCATCACCAACAGGTACGATTTCTGTGTTATAAAGTAAAATATCAGCAGCCATTAATGGTGGATACGTAAGTAATCCAGCTGGAACTGAATCTCTACCTGAAGCTTTATCTTTATATTGTGTCATACGCTCTAATTCTCCAACGTAAGCAACAGATTGCATGATCCATCCTAGTTGAGCGTGTGCAGGTACTTCTGATTGTACAAATAAAGTAGCTTTTTCAGGATCGATGCCGCATGCTACATAAAGTGCAGCAAGACTACGAATGTTTTTGCGAAGTTGTATAGGATCTTGAGGTACTGTAATGGCATGTTGGTTTACAATACAGAAATAGCAATCGTGTTCGTTTTGAAGCTCTGTAAATTGCTTCATAGCCCCTAAATAGTTTCCAAGTGTAATCGTTCCGCTTGGCTGAATACCAGAAAAGATAACTGACATAATTATTTCCTCCTAAATTTGAATGCGTGATAGGGAAGAGAAGGCAAACAAAAAAGCCCATTCATCCCAAAAAACTATAGGGACGAATGGACCGCGGTACCACCCTAATTATTTCACTACTGTGAAATCTCTCTAATCCATAGTAACGTCTGGATATAACGCCAAGGCCTACTACTTTCGGTTCGGTTTGGTGCTCAAAAGCCCATTCCATACTGTACAATTACTTGTTCACACCGACCACAAGCTCTCTGAAATTGCATCAATATGTACTCTTCTTTATCATCGCATACATATAAATTTATTTATTGTTACTTGAGCTCTTTTAATATGAAAGAACTAAAGTTTTATAACAAAATGTTTTGCTGATTATTATATCATATGGGATAGTGTTTGCAAACTACATCAAAATAGTAAAGCTAATGAGGGTCGAGAACAACCCAAGAACGATACCTGTAATACAAATTGGATATGTCCATTTGAATGAATATGTTTTATAAATACGTTCTTTCTTATCTGTAGGTTCCTCGACTTCTTCAATTAAAGAGTCAATCTTTTTGTTCGTGCCAAATACTCTCTGGAAAGCGTAAAGAGTTACATTGAAAAATCCATTTTGAAATATGAATAAAAAACCACCTATCAGAATAAAAAATAGCGCGATATAAAACGAGATGTTGACAAAGTTCAACAAAAATTGAGATGAAATGAGGAATGCACCAATACTAGAAGCAATCATCGCTATAAAAATTAGTATACAAGTATGAAAAAAAACTTTATTCAAAATATTCCCCTCCGTCAAAATATTACTAGAATTATTATACTATAAAAGCTATAATAAGTACTAGAAATAATTTTTTGAAAATTATACACAATTAAAGGTCTGATTTTAAGATGATGGTAGCAATGTTAACGTATCCCTTTACGAAAAATTAAAAATATAAACATTTTATTAAAAATTTTAACAAAAAAACAAAAAACTATATTCACAATCGTCGTATTATATGTATAATGAAAATTGTAGAAACTTGGAGATTATTCTTTCAATTCTACTTTTTAACAAGTGAGGGTACAGGAAGTGCAATTAGGGGAGGCAACACAACATGAAGAAAAAGATACCGTTATTACTTGCATCAACTTTAACTGCAAGTATGTTGCTTGGCGCGTGTAGCTACCAAAAAGATGATGCAAAAGCAAAAGGGAAAGAGAACGCTACGAGTAGTAGTAACGGAAAACAGATTCTTAATTTAACAGAGTTATCTGAAATTCCGTCAATGAATGCATCATTAGCATCTGACTCTTCATCTTCTACAGCATTAAATAATACGATGGAAGGTTTATATCGTATTGGCAAAGATCAAAAGAGAATGCCTGGCGTTGCAGAAGATGTCGAAAAGCTAGATGATGGGAAGAAATACATATTTAAATTAAGAAAAGATGCGAAATGGTCAAATGGGGAACCTGTAACAGCTAAAGACTTTGTGTATTCATGGAAAAGAGCCGTAAATCCAGATACAAAAGCAACGTATTCGTACATTATGTTCGATATTAAAAATGCAGAGAAAATTCATAAAAAAGAATTACCTGCTGACCAATTAGGTGTAAAAGCGATTGATGATTATACATTAGAAGTGGAATTAGACAATCCCGTTCCTTACTTTATCGATTTAACAGTTTATCCAGTATTTTACCCGCTAAATGAAAACTTTGTAAAAGCACAAGGTGATAAGTTTGGTTTAGAGGCAAATACAACATTATATAACGGTCCATTCGTTATGAGTGATTGGAAACATGAACAAAGTTTCCAATTCAAGAAGAATCCTTCATATTGGGATAATAAAACGGTTAAAATCGAAGAAATCAACTTTAATATTGTAAAAAATACAGCAACTGATGTAAATTTATATGAGACAAACGCGATTGATCGTGCGGCTTTAACGTCTGAATTTGTTGATAAGTTTAGACAAAGCCCAGAGTTCCAAACAAGAAAAGAAGCAGGGGTTGCTTACTTAAGATTTAATCAAAGTAATCAGTACTTAAGTAATAAAAACTTAAGAAAAGCAATTTCAATGTCCTTTGACCGTGATAACATTGCGAAAGTTATTTTAAATAACGGTGCAATTGGAGCTTACGGATTTGTTGGAAAAGATTTCGCTGAAGGTCCGAATAAAAAAGATTTCCGAGCTGAAAATGGAAAGCTAGTTGAAACAAATCCAAAAGAAGCGAAAAAGCTTTGGGAAACAGCGAAGAAAGAGCTTGGAACTGATAAAATCGAACTAGAATTCTTAAACTTTGATAATGAAGATGCTAAAAAAGTTGGTGAATTCTTAAAAGGTGAGATAGAAAAGAACTTACCAGGTTTATCAATTAAAATTAAACAGCAACCATTCGCACAAAAAAATAAATTAGAAGATTCTCAGCAATATGATATTGCGTTTGGTATTTGGGGACCAGATTTCCCAGATCCAATCTCATATTTAGATATGTTTGTTACGAATGGTTCTCAAAATAAAACAGGGTATTCTAATCAGAAGTATGATGAGTTAATCCTAAAAGCTAAAACAGATACAAAAGATTTACAAGCTCGCTGGAACAACCTTCTAGAAGTAGAGAAGATGTTAATTAAAGAAGATGCAGTTATCACTCCAATCTTCCAAAAAGGTTCAGCGTATGTAGTAAAAGGTGCCGTAAAAGATATTATCCCAATTAACTATGGTGGTAAATTAACTTACAAATGGGCATCTGTTGAACAAAAATAATCTTTTTTTTCCATCGTTTACAAGGGTATATGCCTATGATGGGCATATGCTCTTATTTTAAAAAAATAAAAGTAAGAATATTTTAAACTATCTTATTGCTTTTGAGAAAAACGGGGAGGTGCTTGACTATGGGACGTTATGTATTAAAACGTTTCGTGTACATGGCTTTGACATTATTTTTAATTACTACACTGACTTTCTTTTTGATGAAATTACTTCCGGGTTCTCCGCTTAAAAACCAGGAGAAGCTATCACCGGCACAAAAAGAAATCATTCTTGAAAAATACGGATTAAATGATCCGGTACCAGTTCAATACGCACGTTACTTAGGTAACTTAGCAAAAGGTGATTTAGGGGTATCATTCCAATATGATAACCGCCCAGTAACAGACATGATTGTGGATCGTATTGGACCATCAGCCCAATTAGGTTTACAAGCGATTATATTAGGGACATTTATCGGTTTAATTTTAGGTATTGTTGCCGCACTTCGTAATAATACGTGGGTGGATTATAGTGCAACAGTTATTTCGGTACTCGGAATGTCGGTACCATCATTCGTATTCGCCGCATTACTACAATATTTCGTAGGGGTAAAACTTGGTTGGTTCCCGGTAGCATTCTGGAAAGGACCAGAGTTTACTGTAATGCCTACAATTGCATTATCGATGGGAGTTATCGCAACAATCGCACGTTTCTCTCGTGCAGAATTAATTGAAGTTATGCAGTCAGACTATATTTTAACAGCGAAAGCAAAAGGAATTAGTCAAGGCGTTATCATTGTAAAACACGCACTTCGTAACGCGTTAATTCCAGTTGTAACAATTTTAGGACCAATGGTTGCGGCATTAATTACAGGAACACTTGTTATCGAGCAAATTTATGCTGTACCAGGACTTGGGGAACAATTCGTTAAATCGATTACTTTAAATGACTATACAGTTATTATGGGAACTACGATTTTCTATAGTGCAATCTTCATTTTAGTTATTTTCATTGTCGATATTTTATACGGAATTATTGATCCTCGTATTCGTTTAGCGGGAGGGAAAAAATGATGAAAGATGTACAAAAATTATCTCCAGATTTATTTCAACAAGCCAATCAAAATAATGTTGATAATGAAGTCATTGCCCGTCCAAGCTTAACGTTTTGGCAAGATGTAAGAAGACGTTTGTTCCAACATAAAGGTGCGATGCTTGGCCTTGTATTATTAGTAATCATTGCGCTATTAGCGATTTTTGGACCGATGGTAAGTAAACACTCGTATAAAGAGCAAGATTTAGGTCGTGCGAAATTACCACCAAAAATTCCAGTTATTGAAAATGTTCATTGGTTACCATTTGACGGTACAGATCAATATGGTGTTGACCAATATGAAAAACGTGATATTAAAGAGTACTTCTGGTTTGGTACAGATGATCTTGGCCGTGACTTATGGACAAGAACATGGGAAGGTACACGCGTATCATTATATATCGCTCTTTTAGCAGCAGCAATTGACTTAGTAATTGGGGTTGCATACGGAGGTATTTCAGCATTCTACGGCGGTAGAGTAGATAATATTATGCAACGTATTATGGAGATTATTAACGGTATTCCATACTTAATCATCGTTATTTTAATGGTAATCATTATGGGATCTGGTATTTGGTCAATTACACTCGCGATGGCGATTACGGGTTGGATAGGGATGTCGCGGATTGTTCGTGGACAAATCCTAAAGTTAAAAAACCAAGAATATGTATTAGCATCTCGTACATTAGGTGCAACAAATACACAATTAATTGTGAAACATTTAATTCCAAACGTAATGGGACCTATTATCGTAATGACAATGTTCACAATTCCATCAGCGGTGTTTGGTGAAGCGTTCTTAAGTTTCATTGGTTTAGGAATTCAGCCACCATTCGCGTCACTTGGTTCTCTTGTAAATGATGGTTATAAATCTATTCAAACGTATCCACACATGATGTTCATCCCTGCGGTTGTCATCAGTATGTTAATTCTAGCATTCAACTTAATGGCAGATGGATTACGCGATGCGTTAGATCCAAAAATGCGTAAGTAAATGAGGAGGGAGAAGTAAAAATGAAAACATTGTTAGAGGTAAAAGATTTACAAGTCTCCTTTGATACACATGCAGGTGAAGTACAAGCAGTGCGCGGAGTTACTTTTGATTTGAAAAAAGGGGAAACATTAGCGATTGTAGGAGAGTCTGGTTCTGGGAAATCAGTTACTTCTAAAGCGCTAATGGGGTTAATCCCAAATCCTCCAGGCCGTATTAAAAATGGAGAGATTGTATTTGACGGTCGTGATTTAACGAAATTAACGGAAAAAGAAATGCAGCAAGTTCGTGGTAAAGATATCGCGATGATTTTCCAAGATCCAATGACATCATTAAATCCAACGATGACAATTGGGAATCAAATTATGGAAGGTCTTATTAAACACCAAGGGATGAGTAGAGGAGACGCACGTAAAGTTGCGTTAGAATTAATCGACCTTGTAGGTATTCCAAATCCAGAAGCACGTTTAAAACAATATCCTCACCAATTCTCAGGTGGTATGAGACAGCGTGTAGTTATTGCGATGGCGTTAGCTTGTAACCCGAAATTATTAATTGCCGATGAGCCGACAACAGCGCTAGACGTTACGATTCAGGCACAAATTTTAGAACTTATGAAAGACATTCAGCAAAAAACAGAAGCGGCAATTATTTTCATTACGCATGACTTAGGTGTAGTAGCAAACGTTGCTGACCGAGTGGCAGTTATGTATGCTGGTAAAGTTGTTGAAATTGGAACTGTAGATGAAATTTTCTATAATCCGAAACATCCATATACTTGGGGCTTAATCGCATCTATGCCAAGTTTAGATGGTTCAGAGGAAGAGTTATACGCAATTCCTGGAACGCCTCCGGATTTATTGAAGCCGCCAAAGGGTGATGCTTTTGCACCACGTAACCCACAGGCGCTGAAAATTGATTTTGAAATGGAACCGCCTTTATTTAAAGTAAGTGATACACACTATGCGGCAACTTGGTTACTTCACGAGCAAGCTCCAGAAGTAAAACCGCCGGCAGTTGTTGAAAAACGTATTCTTCAAATGAAAGCAGGTGAACAACATGACTAAACAACGTGAGAAATTAATTGAAGTAAAAAATGTAAAGCAGCACTTCGACGTGAGTGGTGGTGTTGTCAAAGCGGTTAATGATATTTCATTTGATATTTACCGCGGAGAAACATTTGGTCTTGTAGGAGAATCAGGTTGTGGTAAATCAACAACTGGAAGAACGATTATTCGTTTATATGATGCAACTGCTGGTGAAGTATTATTCGATGGTGAAAACGTACATGGTAAGAAATCACGCACAGAATTGAAGAAATTCAACCGTAAAATGCAAATGATTTTCCAAGATCCATACGCATCACTAAATCCTCGTATGACAGTAGGGGATATTATCGCAGAAGGTATTGATATTCACGGATTAGCGAAAAGTAAAAAAGAGCGCATGGACCGTGTTCATGAACTACTAAACACAGTTGGTTTAAATAAAGAGCACGCAAACCGTTTCCCACACGAATTCTCAGGTGGACAACGTCAGCGTATCGGTATCGCTCGAGCGCTTGCTGTAGAACCAGAATTTATCATTGCCGATGAGCCGATCTCAGCACTTGACGTATCGATTCAGGCGCAAGTTGTAAACTTACTGAAAAAGTTACAAAAAGAAAAAGGGTTAACATACTTATTCATTGCCCATGATTTATCGATGGTAAAATACATTAGTGACCGCATCGGCGTAATGTACCGTGGTCAAATTGTAGAACTGACAACAAGTGAAGAGTTATATGCGAATCCAGTTCATCCATATACGAAATCACTATTATCAGCAATTCCGCTACCAGATCCAGATTATGAGCGTAATCGTAAACGTATCGTATACGATCCATCGCAGCATGATTACGGTAGCGAAGTGCCAACAATGCGTGAAATTCGTCCAGGACATTTCGTACTATGTTCTGAAGCAGAGTATAAGAAATATAAAGAAATCTATCAATAAAAAAGAGCCATTCTTCCATTGCGGAAGGAGGGCTCTTTTTTCTACTATATAAAATTACTAAACTTGAACAGAAATACTCTCTTCTTGTTCTTCAGGTTTAACTAGTGCGTAACGTTCCCAAGCTCTACTTTTCCAGCGGAAGAACATAATAATGGCACGTGTCCATTCGTCGATGGCGATCGCTAGCCAAATACCCACGAGCCCCATATCTAAATGAAAGGCGAAAAAGTAACCTAGTGGTAAACTCATTAACACCATAGAAAATGCACCGATTAAAACAGGATATTTTGCATCACCAGCTGCACGAAGCGAATTAATGATGACGATGTTCATCGTACGTCCCGTTTCAAGTAGTACACTTAGTAAAAGAACACTTGCGCCTAACCTGATAATGTGCGGATTATCTGTAAACAGTCCCATTAATTGTGTACGGAATGTAATAACGAGAGCGACCATACATAAAGTTACACCAATCGCCCATTTTACACTTTTCCACAAACGTTCGTATGCTTCATCCTTTTCGCCACCACCAACAAGGCGGCCAATAATAATGGCTGTTCCCATACCAATCGCAATTGCAAATAAATAAGTGAACATGGAAATGTTAGTAGCGTATTGTCTAGCAGCTAATGATTCCGTTCCTAAGTACGTTGCGTAATAAAGGAAGACGATTTGACAAGCTTGATACATCACTTGTTCAAATGCAGATGGAATGCCGATTTTTAAAATTTTTCCAATGTATTCTTTGGATAAAGTGAAGTAATATTGTAATTTCACACGATATTCCATAACGCGATATAGTAACCAGAAGAAAACAATAAGTGCGATCAATCGACTGATAGCGGAAGAAATTGCAGCCCCTTGTACACCGAGCTCAGGGAAACCAAATTTCCCGAAAATGAGTACGTAGTTTCCAGCGATATGAATAATATTCATTCCGAGTGAAATAAACATCGCTTGCTTTGTAAAACCGTGTACACGGATAATTGCGGCTAATGAGTTAATGATAGCTTGCAGGAAGATTGCCCCTCCGACGATAGATAAGTAGTTTTGCGCATACGTTAGTACATCGCCTTGTAAGTTCATTGCGAGCATCATATGTTCCGAAAATAAAAGAAAACCAGCGCTTATAACGAGCCCAACTATTAAATTTAATGTGACGGCTAATGCTGATATTTTAGATGCTTCCATAAAGCGTCTGGAACCGAGGTATTGAGATACAACGATAGCAGCGCCGTTCCCGATGACTTCTAATACCAAAATCGCAATATGGAGATATTGATTCGCTGCACCAACCCCAGATACAGCATCGTCTGATAATGCACTTAACATGAAAGTATCAGCGATCCCCATCAACATAAAAAGAAAAACTTCTAGAAAAATAGGCCATGTTAATAAGAATAAACTTAATTTCTCTGTCGGCCCATTTTTTGCCTGAATTGCTGTCATGTCCGTCCCCTCTTTACCGATATCTATTTTTAGCAAAATGTATCGTAACATACTTTCTTATCCTTTGCACTCATTTTAGCCTATATATTTTTAATATGAAGGGCCTGCTATTTTATGTTGAAAAGGGTGGGATAATTATACATAAAATATTATAAAATATAAAATTTATTTTTCTCTGATAATTTAGAAAAATATAAAAATAATTATTTTTGGCACTTTAGTAAGGAAAATAGACAATATAAAACGTTTACAAAGATATATTTTTTAACAGAAAATTTTAATGAAATAGAAATATAAATATACAAAAAATATATTTGTGTGTATAATATGAATTATTAGAACATATATATATTTCTTTCTGTTTGAAAATGAAAGGGCTAACATTTTTTGGAGGGTGGAAGTATGAAAAAAAAGATACCAGTTTTTGTAGTATCAACAGTAGCAATGAGCATGATATTAGGGGCATGTAGCTACCAAAAAGATGAACCGCAAGCAAACGCAAAAGGGGATAGCGGGAAAAGCGGTGCGAAGCAAGTTCTTAATTTAATTGAAACACAAGAAATTCCAACGATGGACCCAGCATTATCAGCTGACGCAGTTTCTTCAAAAGTAATGAACAACACGATGGAAGGTCTATACCGCCTTGGAAAAGATGATAAGTTAGTTCCAGGTGTAGCAAAAGAATTTAAAAAGTCAGAAGACGGTAAAAAATATACATTTAAATTACGTGAAGACGCGAAATGGTCAAACGGTGAGCCTTTAACGGCGAAAGATTTTGTATACGCATGGCAAAGAGCAATCAACCCAGACACAGCTGCGAAATCAGCATACATTATGTATGATATAAAAAATGCAGAGAAAATTAATAAAAAAGAGATGAGTCCTGATCAATTAGGTGTAAAAGCAATTGATGATTACACATTAGAAGTAGAATTAGACAATTCTATTCCATATCTTGTAGATTTAATGGTATATCCAATCTTTTATCCTGTAAATGAGAAATTTGTGAAAGAGCAAGGTGCGAAGTTTGGTTTGGAAGCGAACACAACGCTTTACAACGGACCATTTACATTAAGTGATTGGCAACATGAACGCAGTTTTAAAATGACAAAGAGCTCATCATATTGGGACAATAAAGAAGTGAAGCTTGAAGAAGTAAACTTTAATATTGTAAAAGATACATCTACGCCAATTAACTTATATGAAACAAATGCAATCGATCGAGCGACGTTATTAGCAGAGTTCATCGATAAATATAAAGGAAAACCAGATTTCAAAACAGTAGAAGAGACATCTGTATTTTTCCTACGCTTAAATCAAAAAGATCCAGCTTTAGCAAATAAAAATATTCGTAAAGCAATTTCCCTTGCTTTTGATCGTAAGCCGTTCGTTGATACATTATTAAATAACGGTTCTAAGCCAGCAACAGGATTAATTCCTGATAACTTCATTAAAGGTCCGGATAAAAAGGATTTCCGTGCTGAAAATGGTGATATTGTAAAACCAAATGTGAAAGAAGCAAAAAAATATTGGGAAGCTGGTACAAAAGAGCTTGGAAAAAATGAAATTGAATTAGAGTTATTAAATGAAGATGTTGAATTATCTAAGAAAACTGGTGAATATTTAAAAGGTGAACTGGAAAAGAATTTACCAGGCTTAACAGTGAAAATTAAACAACAACCATTCGCACAAAAGTTGAAATTAGAAGATGCGGGTGATTATGTCATGTCATTCTCTGGATGGGGGGCAGACTTCCCAGATCCGATCACATATCTTGATATGTTTGTAACAGATGGGTCACAAAATAAGATGAAGTACTCTAATCCGAAATACGATGAAATCATTATGAAAGCGAAAAAAGATGGAAGCGATGTAAATGCTCGCTGGAAAAACTTACTTGAGGCAGAAAAAATGTTACTTGATGACGCTGCGATTGTTCCAGTATACCAACGTGGTAGAGCATACTTACAAAGAGAAACAATTAAAGATATGTACAACCATAAATATGGCCCTGATGTGAGCTTCAAATGGGCATCCGTAGGGAAATAAAAAAAGCAGGCTAACCACCTGCTTTTTTTAATACGTGCGTTTCTTATAAATGCCTTTTCCGCCAACTTGATTCCAGCCGGATTGTACATCCAAACTTTTGTTAACAAACTTCATTTTTTCTTTTCCGCCAAAGAGCTTTTCGCCAATGCTATTTGTAATGACACCAATCAATGCTGTTATTCCGATGATGAGGGCAGCAACCGTAATAAAATCAACAAAAAAAGCAATCATTTGCAAACTCCCCCTTTGCCTGTCTGTATGTTTATTGTATGAGATAAAAAATAAAAAAGAAAGAAATGTCAGAAAAAAATAATTTACTTTAGAAATCGTGTGGACAGGAGGGAGAATATTTGTTAAAATAAGAACAAATGTTCCTTTTCATTCTCATTTGTATAGTCTTACATTTCTTAATTGATTTATCAGGAAAAAGTAAGAAAACGTTCTCTTTTTCATAGGGAAGATTATAGATAAATAACTATATATTATATGAAAAATCTAGGGGAAATGAGTATTGAAAGGGTTGAAAGTTATTGTTCAAGTACAGATAAATTGAGCGTAATCATGTTACATAGCAGTGGAATACACGGAAGAGTTTTCTCAACTAGCAGGAAATTTACTGTATATTTCTTGCAAAATCTATTGTATAATGATTATAGAAGTTACTTATTAAAAGTAATTGTTGTTTATTATAAGTTGTTGCTTACATGAAATGCGATTTTTGTACTTTTCAATAAGACAAGTTATCGCGAAAAATTGCTGAAGTTAGAAATTAAAACTGTATTTAGTACAGAATTTGTACTCTTTAAGGAGAGTGAGCTTTGTATGGTAACATTATATAGTTCTCCAAGCTGTACGTCTTGTAGAAAGGCGAAATTATGGCTAGAGGAAAATCATATTCCCTATACAGAACGTAATATTTTCTCAGATCCATTAACAATTGAGGAAATTAAAGAGATTTTACGTATGACAGAAAGCGGAACGGATGAGATTATTTCTACTCGTTCGAAAGTTTTCCAAGAATTGAATGTAAACTTAGAATCTTTACCACTTCAAGATTTATATAAGATGATTCGTGACTATCCAGGGATTTTACGTCGTCCAATTATGATTGACGAGAAACGCCTTCAAGTTGGTTACAACGAAGACGAAATTCGCCGTTTCTTACCACGTACAGTAAGAACGTTCCAATTACGTGAAGCACAACGTCTTGTAAATTAATTATAATAATATGAAAACCTTCTACCTATTATATAGTAGAAGGTTTTTTTTAATGTTTCACATTGCGTAATCGAACTTGTTGTACGATAAAGCCGATGCATAAAATAGTGAAAATGAACAAATAAGGAATGCTTGCAGTGAAACTTGGGTTGTTATGAAAAAAGGTGGCAAGTCTGTCTTCATGTGTAACCATTTTTCCTGCAGTATAGGCAAGAATCGCTGCACCGCAATAAATGAGGAATGGAAATCGTTCCATAAGTATTAAAATAAGTTTGCTGCCCCAAATAATAATAGGGATAGAAATGAGTAAGCCAATTATGACGAGTAAAAATCTCCCGTGAGCTGCACCTGCAATGGCAATAACATTATCAAACCCCATAACGAGATCCGCGAAAACAATTGTCCGCACAGCTTGGAATAAAGTTGTTTTTCCTTGAATAGCAGAAAGATCGTTGTTATTATCAGTTAATAAATTGACTGCAATTAATGTAAGTAAAACCCCGCCAATCAGTTGTAGAAATGGAATGTCGAGTAAATAGACAGCTAATATAGTAAGGGCAATTCTTAGTACGATTGCTAAAAGAGTACCAATCAAAATAGCTTTATTTCGTTTCGATTCAGGTAAATTTCGGCTAGCTAGTGCGATGACAATTGCATTGTCACCACCTAATACAACATCGATACCGACAATCATTAGTACGGATGTTAAAAACTCTAAGTCCATTCGTCTGCCTCCATTTATGATGTTTTAATAAGCGAACTGTATGTATGTGATGAAGAAAGTTGTTGTTAAATAATCTCTTCCAATAGAAGTTTCACTTTATTAAAGTGTACGGGGGAATGTGGAAATGTATGTCCAAATTTTTTGTAAGTAAGAAATCGCTATAATAATATATTTATGTAGTTGATCGAGTAAAGATAGGCATATAACTATTTTTGTAAAATAAATCGATTTTATTTCCATTCTGGAGAATCTTATCATAAAATGAGAGTACAAGAATCTATTGATTTGTCATATGAGTGGGGAATCCCTTCATAACAATTCTAAGCAGGAAGGGAGAGTTGTATTTTGGATATTGAAAGAATTAATGATCATACGATGAAATTTTTTATTACGTACATTGATATAGAGGATAGAGGATTTAATCGTGAAGAAATTTGGTATGATCGCGAACGAAGTGAAGAGCTCTTTTGGGAGATGATGGACGAAGCTCGTGATCATGACGATTTCTTTATTGATGGGCCGTTATGGATTCAAGTGCAAGCAGTCGATAAAGGGATTGAAGTACTTGTCACGAAAGCAGAGCTTTCAAAGGACGGACAAAAGCTGGAACTACCGATAGGGGTAGACAAAATTATAGATATTCCTCTAGATGAAGGCATCGAATCATTATTCCAACAAGAGTTAGTCGAAGAGGTAGAAGAACAAACAGGAACAAACTTTAATGAAGATGGTACGTTTGGCTTTTTAATTAAATTTAATGATTTTGAAGATGTCATTTCATTAAGTCATCGTCTTATCTTTGAAGATATAAAAGATGAGCTGTATTCATTTGAGAACCGCTATTATGTATATGTGGAATTCGATGAAGTGCTACATGATGAAGAAGAAATCGATCGTATTTTAAGTATTATTTTAGAATATGGGGAAGAATCAACTTTAACAATTCATCGTGTAAGTGAGTATGGAAAACAAATTGTGAAAGAGCATGCGCTTGAAACGATTCGCAATAATTTTCCTGCTAAAACGTAGGCCGATTTCTGTAGTATGAAATCGGCTTTTTATATGAAGAATAGGAAAGCTTTCTTAGTTAGGAGGTAAGAGATGAAAAATACGTTAAAGCTGATTTTCTTTATCCTGCTATTGTTCGCATTATTTGTTTCGTTACGTATGTTTATTGATGTAGCATTTTATTCAGATGTGATTGGGATAAAAGATGTTTCGATTTTAGGTATTATTAGTATTTTATTTACAGTATCTGCGTTTTTAATTGGTTGCGTTATTTTCTTAGAAAATCGCCATCCATCTAAAACACTTACATGGTTAATTGTGTTAGGGATTTTTCCGGTATTTGGCTTCTTTGCTTATTTATTATTTGGACAAAATTTTCGGAGAAAAAGAATGTTTCAAAAGAAGGCGTTACTTGATGAACAGGCGTTTTTACAATATAAAGGGCATGAAGATTACGAAGAAAGAATTTTACGCAATCATAAGCATCAAGAGCTGTTATTTCGTTTAGCGGATCGCTTAGGCGCTTTAAATATTTCATTTCAAACTGAAACGAGGACATTAACAAATGGAGATGAAACGTTTCAGGCCATTTTAGATGGATTAAAACGAGCAAAACATCACATTCATATGGAATATTACATTGTGCGTGATGATAAATTAGGAACAGAAATTAAAGATATTTTAATACAAAAATCAAAAGAAGGCGTTGTTGTTCGTTTTTTATATGATGCGGTTGGAAGTTTTAAGTTATCAAAATCGTATATTGAAGAATTAAACGATGCAGGTGTTGAAATGATTCCGTTTTTTCCTGTGCGCTTTCCGATTTTAAACGATAAGATTAATTATCGAAATCATAGGAAAATTGTTGTGATTGATGGGAACGAAGGGTTTGTAGGCGGATTAAATATCGGTGATGAGTATTTAGGGAAAAGTAAATATTTTGGCTTTTGGCGAGACACGCATTTGTATTTACGTGGTGAAGCGGTTCAAAGTTTACAGCTTATTTTCCTTCAAGATTGGTTTTATATGACTGGAGAGGCTGTGCTAGCTCCTGAATATTTACAAGCAAAAGCAGTTGAGGGTGATCATTGGGGAGGCGTGCAGCTCGTTGCAGGCGGCCCTGATAATAAGTGGGAAACGATTAAGCATTTATATTTCGCAATGATCGCTTCTGCTCGGAAATCTATTTGGATTGCAACGCCGTATTTCATTCCGGATGATGATATTTTATCCGCATTAAAGGTAGCTGCGCTTGCTGGTATTGATGTTCGTTTGTTAATGCCGAGTAAGCCTGATAAGCGTACTGTCTTTTACGCATCGAGATCGTACTTCCCAGAGCTTTTAGATGCAGGGGTAAAGATATATGAGTATGAAAAAGGTTTTCTCCATAGTAAAGTTGTCATTGTCGATTCTGATTTAGCTTCAATTGGGACAGCTAATATGGATATGAGAAGTTTTCATTTGAATTTTGAAGTAAATGCCTTTTTATATGATACAGATAGCATTAAAAGACTTGTTCAAGACTTTAAAGATGATTTAGAAGAATCAAGTGAAATTCATGTCGATCATTTTCATAAAAGGCGTCTTCATAGACGAATTGTTGAATCAACGTACCGGTTATTATCCCCTTTATTATAAAAAGAGATGTCCGAAATTGGGACATCTCTTTTTTTAAAGGAATTTGTAATAAATTGTAGAATGTAAAGAGCTGAAAGGATGTGATTACGATATTTATAGCTAAAAGAGAAAACGGAGAAAAAATTCATTTACTCTACAATTGTAATGAAGAGCTTTTGCGCCGTATGCGTCAACAGGAACGATTCTTTTGTGTAGCTTGTGGAAAGGAAGTACAAATGAAATTAGGGAAACAAAAAAGTTGGCATTTTGCTCATAAAAAAGTGGATTCATGTCTTGCCTTTTATGAAGCGGAATCTATGTATCATAGGCACGGTAAAGAATTGTTATATAGATGGTTCGAACGTCAAAACTTTCATGTAGATATAGAGCATTATCTGCCCCAGATTCAGCAACGACCAGATATTTTTATAGAGAGAGCAGGGAGAAAAATTGCGATTGAATACCAATGCGCAAATCTTTCTATAGAGCAGCTGTACAAACGAACCTATTCGTATTGGCGAGCGGGTATACAGGTCATTTGGATCATTGGTGGAAATCAATTGAAAAAGCAATCTGCATATTGGATGAAATTTTCCTCACTTATGGCTTTCTCCTTACAATCTTATCCTCAACCATTTCTTATTTTCTTCTGTTCCAAACAAAAAGCATTTATGAAATGCGCGTTTCTCACTTCTTTTTCTACAAGCGTCTCTTTCTCACATACTATATATTTACCAACTGAAACTACTACTTTTGAATTACTCTTTTCCCCTGTTCCTTTCCAAAAAGAAATATTAGACCGAGAATGGAAGCAACGAAAGGACTATTTTCGAAAAAATGCTTTGCCTATTTGGAATTATAATTATAAGTCACTATTACGCCTCTTATATCAATTTAAATGTACCCCAGCGAGCTTTCCTTCTGAAATTGGTGTTCCACTCCCTTCTGGATTTGCTTTTCAAACAAACCCATTTATATGGCAAGCTTTTCTATATATGAAGTGTATAGGGGAGCTTGCAGTAGGAGAGTGTATTTCTCTTCAATATGTGTGTAGTTATGTAAAAAAGTATACGAAAAGGCGTATGCTCCCGTACTTTTCAAAGCATATATGGAAAGTAGCAGTTACTGAATATATGACATTCTTATGTTATACAGGTGTATTACGTAAAGTGGAGACTTATAAGTACCGGAAAATAAGGGGAATCGTTATGTTAAAAACAGAGGAGGAAGTTATGAAATATGATGAAACTTGTTTAGCGTATGCCTTATCTTTATTTGAGGCAAAGTACAACATGAGAGAAGGAAAAGGGGATATAATAAAGACTGATTGTGAAGGAATTACATAAGAAAAAAACGAATTGTACTTAAGTAGAGATAATTAAAGGAGGGCTTAAAGAATGTCTGAACAAAACAAAGCGAAAACATTACCAGATCGCAATGAGATTGAAGAAGCAAGTACGTGGCGATTAGAAGATATTTTCCAAACAGATGCAGAATGGGAAAAAGAATTCCAAGCTATTAAAGAGCTATTACCGAAGTTAACTGAATTTAAAGGGAAACTTGGTGACTCTGCGGACAATTTACTTGAGGCATTGCAATATGAAGACGAAATTTCAATGCGATTAGGTAAGCTATATACATATGCTCATATGCGTTACGATCAAGATACAACAAACTCTGTATATCAAGCATTAAATGATCGCGCAACAAATTTATATTCACAAGTATCTAGTAGCACAGCGTATATTGTACCTGAAATTTTGTCGGTTTCAGAAGATACACTGCAAACATTCTTGAAGGAAAATAGAGATTTAAGTGTATATGAACATGCATTAGAAGAAATTACACGTCAACGCCCGCACGTATTATCAGAAGCTGAGGAGGCTTTATTAGCGGAAGCATCTGAAGTAATGAGTTCATCAAGCAATACATTTGGTATGTTGAATAACGCGGATTTAAAATTCCCATCTATTAAAGGTGAAGACGGAGAAGAAATAGAAATTACACATGGTCGTTACATTCAGTTTTTAGAAAGTGATGATGGCCGTGTTCGCGAAGATGCATTTAAAGCTGTATATGAAACGTACGGGAAATTTAAAAATACATTCGCAAGTACGTTAAGCGGAGCAGTAAAACGTAATAATTTCAATGCGCGTGTTCGTAAATATGATTCTGCTCGCCAAGCTGCACTAAGCAATAATAATATTCCGGAAGCAGTATATGATCAACTTGTTGAAACGGTAAATGACAACTTACATTTATTACACCGTTACATCGATATTCGTAAGCGTGCATTAGGACTTGATGAGCTTCACATGTATGATTTATATACACCACTTGTACCAGAAGTGAAAATGAATGTGAAATACGAAGAAGCGCAAGACCTTTTATTAAAATCTTTAAACGTACTTGGTGATGAATATGTTGATATTTTGAAAGAAGCATATGAAAATCGCTGGGTAGATGTGTATGAGAATAAAGGAAAACGAAGCGGGGCATATTCATCTGGTGCATATGGAACAAATCCGTATATTTTAATGAACTGGCATGATAATGTAAATAATTTATTTACACTTGCTCATGAATTTGGTCATTCGGTGCATAGTTACTATACAAGAAAAACACAACCGCACGTATATGGTGATTATTCCATCTTCGTAGCAGAAGTGGCATCAACTTGTAATGAAGCGCTTCTAAATGATTATTTATTAAAAACGACAGAAGATAAGAAAGAGCGTCTATATTTATTAAATCATTATTTAGAAGGGTTCCGTGGTACTGTATTCCGTCAAACGATGTTTGCAGAGTTTGAACATATTATTCATAAGAAAGTACAAGAAGGACATGCTGTTACGCCAGACATGCTAACGGAAATCTACTACGATTTAAATAAGAAATATTTCGGTGACGCTTTAGTAATCGACGAAGAGATTGGTTTAGAATGGTCTCGTATTCCGCACTTCTACTACAACTATTACGTATATCAATACGCAACAGGATTTAGTGCAGCGACAGCTCTATCTAAACAGATTTTAGAAGAAGGACAACCAGCAGTAGAACGTTATATTAACGAATTCTTAAAAGCAGGAAGCTCTGATTATCCAATTGAAGTGCTGAAAAAAGCAGGAGTAGATATGGCATCTCCTGAACCAGTAAAAGAGGCACTACAAGTATTTGAAGAGAAATTAAATGAATTAGAAGCATTATTATTTGAAGAAAAGTAATGAAAAAAGACGAGAGATTGTATCCTCGTCTTTTTTGTTGAATAAATTCAATGTCGATATTTGTCGAAAAAATAAGGTGAATTTCTTTGTTTTTCTAACTGAAAGGATAGTTTTACAGCTGATTTTTGAAATTAAAACCCTTTGAATCTTTTTTTATGATTGAAATAAGAGAGAGTGATAACGATGATTCCAAATAAAAGAGGTAAGGCAATAATTTTAGGAAAAGCTTGTAGTAGAGAGAGGATGTACAAGAAAAAAGAAACGATGACAGCTAGAAAGAGAAGAGCAATATAAGATTTTTTCATAAATAACCCCCCTAAATGACCTTTTTTATAGCTTATTCAAAAATGAAAACGTTTAGAATGTGACAAAAGTGTGAATTTCGACAAAAGGGGTTGTCATCTGGCGTCGAATCTTGTAATATAATAAGCGTGAACGAATTCACATACAAACATATACCCCTTTGTTTGAACGTGAAAATTTCTCCCATCCCCTTTAATATTTTTATAAGCCGTAAAGAAAAAGACCTGGTGTTTACACCAGGTCTTTTTCTTTTGCTATCCATTTCCAATAACGTTCGCATTTTACTTCAATCATTTGTACTTTTCGTTTCAGTTGTAATTTTTTAAGTTCGCGCTCAATTTCTTGCTGCGGACAGTCATAAATAAATGCTACTTCTTTTGAAGATATAAATTGTGTTGCTTCTAGTAATGCTTCTAAAGGTGGTAATGGTTCTGGCTCAATTTCACATTTTACAAGTTCTTTCAATAATTGTACGTATACATCGTAGGAATAATTTCCAGCGATTTTAATACCTTCTTCATCTGAGTTCGCATGAAAAAAGACGAGGGAGGGTATTTCTGTAATATGCATTTCATTCGTGAATTTCAAGTCACATTGGAAAGCTTTTTTTGCACTAGCAGAATGTAGATCTTTTTTAAATTCTTCTACATCAATATTGCTATCTTTCGCACATGCAAGTAATAGTTCGCAGTCAGGGGTTGATACATTTTCAAGGAAAATGTATTCTTGGAGTTTTCGCAAAAACTTCGAACCTGCTTTTCGGCCCTGTAACTCCGCTGCCTTAATCGCCATCGAAACTAAATATGGTGTTGACGATGCTTCTTGCATATGTACCTTTCCATCACATGAAAAACCTTGTAAACTTGTTGTCTTTTCCCACACAAATCGAATATTAGCAGGTTTATTCCATTTGTGTGAGGAAGCGTTCGTTCCATCCACTTTTCCTGTTACGATATGACGAATAGAGAAGTATTTCCCGTATTCAAGCCATAGTTTAATAATAAAAGGCTCAATTTCCCAGCAATCTTTACAAAGTGGATCAATAAATAAATATGCTTCTACAGACTTATGCTCGCATGCGGAAGGAGATGGCATATTTATATGCTTTGCTTCCTGCTTATCCATTACACTTCACCTGTTTCGTTTGGAGTATTAACCATATGCTGAGCGGTTAATGCTAAACGTTCAAAAACAAACTCTCTTATATGACCATGCACTCCAGTATCATCCATTGCTTGCTCCATACATGATAGCCAAGCCTCTGCTCGTTTTGGAGTAATCTCAAACGGAAGATGGCGTGCTCTTAACATAGGATGACCATGTTCTTCAGTGTACAAATTAGGACCACCTAAATATTGTGTTAAAAATTGCTTCTGCTTCCTAGCGGTTTCTGTTAAATCTTCCGGGAAGATGGGAGATAAGTCAGGGTGTTTACTGACATAGGAATAAAATGTATCTACTAATATTGCAATGCATTGTTCACCGCCAATTGCTTCAAATGGTGTCATCGGTTGCTTGCTCATCCTTTATAAACTCCTTTTTCCATGAAATGTATATCTATTGTAGCAATGGAATGTTCGAGAGGGCAAATAAACAGCCTTCTCAAACATTCTTTGCTTATTCTACGGGTGTAAACTTTTTTAGTAAGATGTATCCACTAGTGAAACATATTCACTAGTGGAATTTTCACTTTAGCGTGCTTTGTTTTGTTTGGCAAGGAAAAAGCGTTTTACTTTGTTATTTGTATGACGAACAGGTATGTTATGTTGCGTTAATAAATGAATAAATGCAGCTTTTCCTGTTTCTTCATCTTGCACTTCAAATTCAATTTCATAATCATCGTGATTGTAATAGAAACTATGATCAAAGACAAGCGTTCCGCCTTTAAATAATGCTTCGGCTCTTTCAGTTGTTAAACTACCCATATAAGTTAAAGTGGAAACAGGAATTTGTAATTTGTGTAGTTGATCCATTACAGCCCCTGGAATGATTACGTTTGTTTCCATCATCATTCTTGCTTCGTCTTCTGTTACGACTTGATGCGTTTCTAACAAGCCGACTTCTGCAGGTTGTTTCAATGTTAATGTATAAATTTCTCCTTTATGACGAATACGAAGTGCAGAGCCGGCTTCTTTTAACGAGAAGCCCGGTGTTTCAAAGTAGTGATTCACCTGTTTCGTAAATGCTTCAATAGAGAATGATTTACATAATGTATCGAATTCTTCTTCTGTAACAATATTTTTAAATTCAATTTCAATTTCTTGTGTCATTGTATGCGCGCTCCTTTTAAAAAATAATTCTTTACACATTATCGCTTTTTCATAAATTTGGTTCAATGTTTTATTTGTTTGCGTCCATGTTATGATACAATAATACTGTTAAGTAAGACAGGAAGTTGAGATGGAGGAGTTAGAGCATGCAAAATAAAATTCAAGTTAAGAGCGTAGAAAAGAGAGAGAATGCGCTTATTTTTTGTGCAGAAAATAATGAAATAGAGGTAAAGGAGTTAAGTGCGCGTAATCACGTACTTGTAGACTCAGACAATTTATCATTTTTATATATTTTAGAAAACGAATCATCTTTCATTTATGTAAGTATTCCGCACACATGCTGGGAAGCAATGCATGAAGCGATGAATAACGATATAGTAATGTTCGTTCGTGTGAATGACGTTGAAATGGAATTAGAAAATTTAAAAGAAGAAGTAGAATATTTAGTTGAAAATATTGAAGGTAATGCAAATTACGGAGAAGAACTAGTAACTGCTGTAGAAAAAGTATTTCTATAAGCAAATGGATTGATTTTGGTGGTGGTTGAAATGAATCGAAATTGGGAAGAATTTTTAGCACCTTACCATCAAGCGGTGGCAGAGCTGAAAGTGAAACTAAAAGGAATGCGTACTCAATTTGCAATGTTGACAGAGCATTCTCCAATTGAGTTTGTAACAGGAAGGGTAAAGTCGGTTGCTAGTATTATTGATAAAGCGGAGAAGAGAAATGTACCGCTAGATCGGCTGAGAGAAGATATGCAAGACATCGCGGGCCTTCGAATGATGTGTCAATTTGTTGATGAGATTAAGCCTGTTGTAGAATATCTTCGAAAACGAAATGACTTTGAAATCGTGGAAGAACGTGATTATGTCACGCAAAAGAAAGATAGCGGCTATCGCTCTTATCACGTTGTCATTAGTTACCCCGTTCAAACGATTCAGGGAGAAAAAAAAGTATTGGTAGAAATCCAAATACGCACGTTAGCAATGAACTTTTGGGCAACAATTGAGCATTCTTTAAATTATAAATATAGTGGACGTTTTCCTGAAGATATTAAAATACGCTTGCAACGTGCAGCGGAAGCGGCGTTTTTATTAGATGAAGAAATGTCTTCTATTCGTCTTGAGATTCAAGAAGCGCAGAAGGCTTTTTCAAGAAAGCAAGAAACGAAAGATTCCGAATCATAAACTAAAGGGTGTTGGGCGATGAAATTTACAATTATGTCAAAGGGAGATCAATCATCAGATACACTGGCAAGCACGATGAAAGAGTACTTGTTAGATTTTGGATTTACAATGGATGAAAAGGAACCCGATATTGTAATTTCTGTTGGGGGAGATGGAACGCTTTTATATGCGTTTCATCGTTATTATAATCGATTGGATGAAACAGCATTTGTTGGTGTACATACAGGACATTTAGGTTTCTATGCAGATTGGTTACCGACAGAAGTAGAGAAATTAGTAATTGCGATTGCGAAAACACCATTCCAAGTGGTGGAATATCCGCTTTTAGAAGTGATTATTCGCTATGTGAATGGAAGTAAAGAGTCACAGTATTTGGCGATGAATGAGGCGACTGTAAAAAGTGCAGAAGGTACATTAGTAACAGAAGTAGAAATACGCGGAGAATATTTTGAAACATTCCGCGGGGACGGCCTTTGTATTTCTACTCCTTCAGGAAGTACTGCATATAATAAAGCGCTTGGCGGAGCAATTATTCACCCTTCTATTGAAGCGATTCAAATTGCAGAAATGGCGTCCATTAACAATCGTGTGTTTCGTACTGTGGGATCGCCACTCGTATTGCCGAAGCACCATACATGTGTGTTAAAGCCAGCTGCAGGAATGAACTTACAAATTACAGTGGATCATTTAACGATGGTTCATCAAGATGTGAAATCAATCCAGTATCGCGTCGCAAACGAGAAAGTACGATTTGTTCGTTTCCGCCCGTTCCCGTTCTGGAAACGAGTTCGTGACTCGTTTGTTGCAGATAAATAGAAAGGGTTATAAATTTGAACAGATTTACATTGAAATGGGATATAGGACTGGCTGAAGAGAGTACTTTAGTTAGGGAATTTTTGAAAACGAAAGGTATTTCTAAAGCCGCTTTAACGGATATAAAGTTTCACGGCGGGGCAATTGAAGTAAATGGTCAACATGCGAGTGTTCGTCATCAGTTGCGCGCTAGTGAAGAATTACGCATCTTTTTTCCAGTGGAGGAAAGAAGTGAAGGGATGATTGCAGAAGATATCCCTTTATGCATTGTATATGAAGATGATGCGGTTCTTATCATTAATAAAGAGGCGAACATGTCAACGATTCCATCTAGGGAACATCCGACAGGGAGTGTTGCCAATGCGCTTTTATCTCATTATGATAAGCAGCATCTTGCAAGTACAGTACACATTGTAACACGGTTAGATCGTGATACTTCAGGGCTTATGCTTATTGCAAAAAATCGTTTCGTGCATCATCTTTTATCGAAGCAGCATCAACAAAAAGCTGTGAAACGAACGTATGAAGCAATTGTTCACGGTGAGATGGTAGAACGAGAAGGAATGATTGATGCACCAATTGGTCGGAAATCTGATAGCATTATTGAGCGAACGGTTTGTGAGGATGGACAAAGGGCAGTTACTCATTTTAAAGTAATTGATAGTACATATCATAAGACACATGTAGCGCTGGAGCTTGAGACAGGAAGAACGCATCAAATTCGTGTGCATATGGCTCATATAGGACATCCATTACTTGGTGATAACTTATATGGAGGAAGAAGGGATGAAATGAAACGGCAAGCACTTCATAGTAAATCTTTGACGTTTTATCATCCTATTTTAGAGAAAGAAATGTCTTTCACTATAAAGATTCCAAGCGATATGCAAGAGTTACTTAGGAATGCTTAAAAAGGGAACAAAATTCTTATATTATAAAGAATTTTGTTCCCTTTTTTCTTAGCGGAATAATATTAAAATTTGGTTCTCACCCGTACGCTTTATAACAAAAAATCCACTTTCGGCTTTTGTAGCAATGCCATTGTCATTTGGACGACAATATCCATGCGTTTCGCAAGTGCCGTCATCACGTACTAACATTTGCCCAATTAATCCGACAGGAAGCCACTCGGCGCGATCTTTTCTTGCTACATATTTGCAAGCTGGATCCCATTCTGTATTTAAAAGAGGTTGTATTTCTTCTGATTCCGTCCATACATATTGGCGTTTTCCAAAGTTGTCTGTTTTATAGCGTTTTTGCCAACTTAAAGCCCCGCTATTTCCTATAAGTGCAGGGGTTGCACTAGATATTCCTAAAATGAACGAATCGTGTGAAGTAGCTATCCGAATTTTTTCTTCGCTACTAAATGTAACGAAATAACCGACATCAATAGGTTTATGACCTTCTGTTTCAAACATTTGTGCAAAATCCGTTCCGCTTGCATTGTAAGACGCGCCCTCAATATACATTTCTCCATTATGGGCAAGCCATTTAGCACCGATATTATGGTCGGTGTCGTTTGCACCATTTGCAATAAACCAGGAATAAGCTTCTTCTGCAGTGCCGAAGCGCCCCATAATATGGCTACCTGCAAAATGAGCTGTTGATGTATGATGACCTTCCGCATGAGAAGAGAAGCCGTTAGCGATAGTTGCGGTTCCTTCTGCGTGTGCTGCTTCGCCTAAAGCAGTCGTCTGTTTACCCTCCGCATGAGAATAAGCACCGCCTGCTGTCGTTTCACTTCCCTCACTATGCGAACTATGTCCAGTTGCTTTTGAGTTGGATCCTTCTGCATGAGAGAAAGAACCTTTTGCGTGTGTTAATAAGCCTTCCGCATGTGCTGCCATGCCCTCCGCATGAGAGTGAAGCCCCTCCGCATATGCATATCGGCCGCCCCTTTTAACTTTTGTATTTTCAGGTGTAGGTGTCTCAATTATGAGTGGTTTTTCAGTTTGTATATCATTCGATGAAGCTAATGCTTCTTTTATTTTTTTTACTTTGTTTATAATAGCAGCTGGAATTTCTGGTTCCACTTTTTTATTTATTGCTACAGAATTATTTTCTTCCACCGTTTCTTCTGTTTGGTTAGAACGTAGTACCTGTTCATCTTGATTTGAGAGCTGTTTATTTTTTTGTTGCATCTTTATTTTTCTGCGATCGATTATGTGGTTCATCACAGCATTTTCTAAAGAGACATATGTTGGTTTTACTTTGCTTTTTTTTGATGACTCTTGTTCTTCTAGTTCTTCTATGGCTGCAGCCCGAATGCTACACCAGTTGTTAATTCCGTACATGGGCAGATATAAAGGGGGAAATTTTCTTTTTTGTTTAGAAGATTTTTTCTTCATTCTGTCACCTCCTGCGACATTATATGTAAAGTAATTAAAAAAAGATGCACTTTATTGCATCTTTTTTTAATTACTTTACCTAGTTTTATATGAGATCTGCCTAAATAATACGGTAATCTCTCGCTAAGTAAGGTAGTTATGAAATTGGACGGAACTTCTCAGCGACAAAAGGTAAAGAAGAAGGGACAGAGATAGTCTCCATTTCAGGATAACGTAATCCGGTTAATTTGCCACCAAATACAGCACCAGTATCAATATTGACTGTCTGATTGACGAATCGAGGTTCTTTTACTGGTGTATGTCCATATACAATCCAAGCTTGCCCCTTGTATTCTTGCGCCCAATCGCGACGGACAGGTGAGCCATCGGCATGCTTTTCTCCTGTAATATCACCATATAATACAAAGGTTTGTACTTTTTTATCTCGTCTTCCTATGTAATCTTGCCGAATCCCAGCGTGACATACGATTACTTTTTTTTCATCTAGTATGTGGTAGAGTGGTGATTGTTCATAAAGAGTGATAAACTTTTCTTTTATAATGTTTTGCTTATGAGAAGGAAGTGCCTCATATTCAGCGACAGTTGTTTCAAGTCCGTGAGCGATTGTTACATTACGTCCAAGGAAAAATCGATATAGTTTATTACAGTGATTTCCAGGAGCGTAATAAGCTTCTTTTTTATGTATGACAAGTTCCCATACAATTTCGATCATACGTAATGAATGAGGACCACGGTCTGTAATATCACCAACGAATGCAAGTTTACGTTGTTCAGGGTGGATCGGTAGACCGCTACTCCAGTTATACCCTAGCTTCTCTGTTAAATTTTGAAACTCTTGGAAGCATCCATGAATATCTCCTATAATGTCATATTTCATATTTAAACCTCCATCGTATTTTTCATTAGTATATCTAAAAAAGGATAGAGATAAAAATATAGCGTTTTTGTGTTGTTCATTTAAACATAAAGCTTTTCGTTCTTGAGCGAATATTTAAAATGAATCCAATCGCAATCATGTATGTAAGCAGTGAACTTCCTCCGTAGCTCATAAGAGGTAATGTTATCCCTGTAATGGGAAGTAATCCGATTGTCATCCCGATATTTTGGAATACTTGGAAAGTAAACATTCCGATTGTACCAGCGCAAATGTAACTACCGAAAGGGTCATTACTTTCTAAAGCGATATGAATCATTCGAAAAATGAGTAAGAAAAAAAGTGAAATAATGACACTTGCACCTAGAAATCCAAATTGTTCAGCGACATTAGTGAAAATAAAATCTGTATGTGGTTCTGGAAAATATACTTGTCCATTTTCCCACCCCTTTCCTTGCATTTCTCCGGATCCAGTCGCTAAGAATGCTTGTCTTAATTGATAGCCTTGCGCATCATATTTGTAAGGTGCCAACCATCCGTAGAAGCGATTTAATTGATATTCTTTTAAAATGTGTGCTTTAAAGAAATCTGTGTGAGTAAAAAACATATATATTAATGTAGATCCAGCCACGAAAGTACCTGAAACTAATCCGAAAATAAAACGCCATCGTATGCCAGAAACTAGTATCATTGCTGCAAGCATCGCTGAAATGACCATTGTGTTTCCTAAATCTGGTTCTTTTGCAATAAGTAGTAGTGGTGGCAAGCTTGTCGCAAATATTTTTCCAAGTAATAAAAAATCGTCACGCATTGTTTGGGAAAAATATTTCTCATTATGATTTGCTATAATTCGTCCAATGACGATAATTAAAAACAATTTCATAATTTCAGAAGGCTGAAAATTTCCGATGCCTGGGAGCCTGTACCAAGCGGTAGCGCCTTTAATTGTAACGGCACCCGGTACTTGAAGTTCTAGTCCAATAAGTAGTACCATTGCAAAGCTATACAAATACCAAGCAATTTTTTGATAACGATCGAAATCGATAATCATAATAACACCAATGGCTATAAATCCAATGAAGTACCATTGGATTTGCTTGAGTACAAAATTGACGTTTTGTAAAAATGGCGGTAAGGAGGCTTGCGCACTTGCAATAGCACAACAACTAACAATCCCAATGGCAAATAAAATAAATAGTAATACGTAGTCTATTTGATATTGAGAATTTGAATCTTTCAATGTAGGTATTCCTTTCTACTGCTCTTTATAGTAATGGATTTTATAGTATGAGAAAGAATGTATGAACTATACGAATGATTCACATATAGTCCATACACTTTTGATTTTGCAGAGTAGTTTAATTGTTTAACTCTTTAATAATTATATCCAAACAATGGGCAAGACGTACATGTGCGTCAGGAAAAATATCTAGTTGATGAAGGTAGTATTTTAAGGAACTTTTACACCATTTGTAAGCACTAAGTAGAGCTGTTCTATAGTCTATAGTATTTTGTAAAAATCCATATTCTTTTGCTGTTATAACGAGGTGTGTGAAATCTTCGCAACCTTGAAGTAGTTTATTGTGTATTTGTTGTCCAGCATGGTAGCGAAATTGACTTAAAGGCTCAGAAATGTATATTGCATTTCCTTTAGAAAGTAAAGAAATCCATGAGGCCATATCAACACTACAAGAATATTGTCGCTCTTTAAGGGTGCCAAAAGGTTCAGTGAGCAAGTTCTTTCGAAACAAAGTAGTTGTAGGTTCGCCGATAATGTTGTGGCCGGCCTTTAGCATCCAGTCGCCTAAAAATATTCCGTTTAATGGTGTATCTTCGCTATATAACTTTTGTGTTGGATGGGCATCGCCGATTAGATTTCCATGATCATCAATACGTACTCGATAAGAAGTAACAAGAGCAAGATCTTTATTGGAATCTTGCTCAAAATAGGCCATCATTTTTTGTATTTTATGCTTATAAAACACGTCATCGTCCATTAAAAAATTTATATACTCACCATTTGATTTTTCTATGAGCATAAGGTCATTGTGAAATTGTCCTAGAGTAGAGATATTTCGAATGTATGTTATATTTTTATAATTTGGTAAGTATTGTTCATGGATTAGAGTTGCTGTTTCATCATTTGTACTATCATCTCCGATGATGATTTCAATATTTGAATAAGTTTGTGCCAATGCACTTTCTAGAGCGATTTTGAAATAATGGGGTCGATTATAAGTGGGAATAAGGATAGAAACGAGGGGTAGATTTTTTTCACTCGCCATACATAACTTCCTTTCAGAAGCTTTTTTTTGTAAGAACAATATCTTGGTAACTTGTATATTCTGGTCTGCCGCACCATAAACCATAATGTGGCTTATTGATTATTTCTAGACCATACTTATTCAATAGATTGCAAATATCTGTCTCAGGATAAGCAACTGCAAAATTGGGAATATCTTTATTTACAACGTAGCAATTTTCAATTCGATGATAAAAACCTAATGTACTTTGTCCTGCATTTAAATAATAGGACGATTCAGGATTTATTAGAAAGAATGTAATGAAACATCTCCCGTCTTTTTTTAATACACGTACAATTTCAGATACGTAATGTTCTAATTCTTTTGGAAGAAGATGTGTAAATACAGAAGTTAAAAAGATAAAATCGAATGTTCCGTCTTCATAGGGAAAACGATATTGAGAGGCATCTTCTTTTCCTTCTGGATTATAGAATTGATTGTATATGTCAACATGTTCAAAGTGAAAATTATTACGCATAGTTGAAATGTTATTTTGACACCAAGTAATTCCATCTTTAAACAAATCAAATCCATAATATGCTCCATCATCATTTAAGTAATTCATTAATGGTACAGCCATTCGGCCGACGCCGCAGCCTACATCTAATACTTTTTCATTTGATTTTAAAGCGCCAATTTGAATAAAATGCTTTAGGAACTCTTTTCCCACCTTTTTGAAGTCGCCACCTACATATTGGACGAGTTCAGGAGGGGGGAGTAAAGTCATTTCTTTGTTAAGTTCGCTCATGAGTATACCCCTTTCTTGTGTGAGAATATGCAGTCACTCTATTAATAAAATTTTCAATTTGTAGTGAGAGAACAAAGGAAAACAATTGTTATATGTAAGGAGATTCCACAAAAGAAATACTTAATTGGATTAGAAGTAAGAGAAGAATGAGTGAAAATGGAATCTCCTATAGATTAAATCTTGTTTATTCTTTTCTCCAATAAACGCCAAATACATCAATTTTAGTAATAGGGGCTTTTAAATTTCGTTGCTTTCTAAAGTCTGTCACAGCCTCAGCGCATGGCGGTAGCCCGTAGTCATCGATAATTATATAGCCACCTTTAGAAACTTTATCATATAAGTTCATGAGACCATCCATGGTGGATTCGTACATATCACCATCAAGCCGTGCAATTGCTATTTTTTCAATTGGTGCTGTTGGTAAAGTATCTTTAAACCAACCTTTTAAAAATTTCACTTGATCATTTAGTAAATCATATTTTTTAAAATTCTCTTGTACTTGTTCTAAAGAGACGCGTAAGTAATCGAATGTGTGTAAATAATCACCGTAATCTTTTGGATATTGTTCTAGATTCGGTGCTGGCAAACCTTCAAATGAATCTGCGACCCACACAGTACGATTCGTAATGTTGTTTGCTTGTAAAAAACCATTCATAAAAATGCATGATCCTCCGCGCCATACACCTGTTTCAATAAAATCTCCCTCTATATTTTCACGAACAACGGTTTCCATTGCCTCTTGTAATTGGTTCATACGTTCTCGACCAATCATGCTATGTGCTGCTCTTGGCCAATCCATTCCATCATGACGTTCACTTTTTGAAACATTTGGTTTTACAATTTTTAAGTTATGGTTTTCGGCATATTGCTTAATGAATAAAGGGAGGGGGACTGTAACGGGTTCGAATTCTAGTTCTTTCGAAATATGTAGAGATGCGGGTAAGTATGCCTCATATTCCAACCATATTTCAAATAAAATTGTTTTCTTTAGCAATTCGAGATAAAGCTGAACAGCAGATTTACTTTCCATATTTGTGCCTCCTGCAAAATGTCATACAACAATATGATTATGTAGCTAACGAATGTTTCATGATTGAATTTGAAATTGAAAAAGCAGTAAAACTGATATCAGTTTTACTGCTAAGTAAAAAATTAAGCAACTTTTTCAATAATAATGGATGCACTCGTACCAAGAGCTAATGATAGCCCAAGTCCTGTAACAATTACTTCAACCAATGATGGAGTTGTCGTAATTTGCGTAATTGCTTGAATAACGATAGGTGCTCCAAGTGAGATTAAACTTGATCCAGTACCTGGTACAGGTACTCCATTCACTTGGATTGTAAGACCTCCTAATAAGCTTACTGTTGCAGTATTAGCGATAACAGTAATTTTATAGAATCCAGTTTCACTAATTACGAAAGTGTCAGCATCTAATTGAGAAATTGCTGTACCAAACTGAGATCCAACAGTATTAAATGGTACTGGATCATTAATTCCTAGATCTAAAGAAATCCCACCGGAGTTAAATGCATATAATCCTGCTGGAAGTCCTAATCCGGATGGTCCAGTCGGTCCAGTAGCCCCCGTAGGTCCAGTAGCTCCCGTAGGTCCGGTAGCCCCAGTGTCACCAGTAGGCCCGGTAGGTCCAGTAGCCCCAGTGTCACCAGTAGGCCCCGTAAGTCCAGTAGCCCCAGTGTCACCAGTAGGCCCGGTAGGTCCAGTAGCTCCAGTGTCACCAGTAGGCCCGGTAGGTCCAGTTATTCCAGTTCCTCCGCCAGTAGGTCCAGTAGGCCCGGTAGGTCCAGTAGGTCCAGTAGGTCCAGTAGGTCCGGTAGGCCCCGTAGGTACAGTAGGCCCGGTAGGTCCGGTAGGTCCAGTAGGCCCGGTAGGCCCAGTTGGAAGGGTAAACGGTGGTATCGGTGGTAATGTTGGTCCTACAAGATTAGGGTCAAATGCACTAGCTGATAAAGATTCATCGGGATTTAATCCATTTGAATAATTATTATTTGACATAAATTCACCTCCATAAAGCGTTCATTATATAGTAGATGCAAAACCGAAAGAAAATGACACGGACATTTGAATTATTGAAAAGAAATCTTAAACTACTTGAACAATTTAAAAAAATGGAAAGTTTAGTATATGTATAACATATGATTGATTTGGAAGAGGGTGATTATGTTGAACAAGCAAGGAATTACAATTAGTTTATGTATGATTGTTCGAGATGAGGAGGAGACAATAGCCCGTTGTTTAGAGACAGTTGAGAAAATTGTGGATGAAATTATAGTAGTGGATACAGGTTCCGTCGATCGAACGAAAGAAATCGTAGAGAAATACACTTCTAACATATATGATTTCCAGTGGATTGATGATTTTGCGGCAGCAAGAAATTTTTCTTTTTCAAAAGCGACGCAAGAGTATATATTGTGGCTAGATGCAGATGACGTATTATTAGAAGATGCTCAAGAAGCATTGAAACTCTTAAAAATAGAATTAGATCCTAAATTTGATGCTGTTTCGATGCCTTATCATCTTGCGATGGATTCTAACGGGAAACCTTTATATTGTACAAAAAGAAATCGACTTGTAAAGCGTGAAAAACAATTTCAATGGTTTGGAAAGGTTCATGAGTATTTAGCTATTGCTGGTGAGACTTTTAGTAGTAAAGTTGCTATTACACATAAAAAAGAAAAAAAAGTAACAAATCGTAATTTGAAAATTTTTCAAAATACTGTAGCTGCAGGGGAAGAATTGAGTTCGAGGGATTTATTTTATTACGCAAATGAATCTATGGATAACCAAAAATATGATGATGCAGTTCTTCTTTATGAAACATTTCTTAATCAAGACGAAGGATGGTATGAAGAGAAAATTTATGCATGTGGTAAGTTAGGAGATTGCTATGCGAAGCTCGGAATGTGGGAGAAGGCAATCGAATCTTGTGTGAAGTCGTTTCGGTATGACGTCCCTAGAGGAGAGAATTGTACAAGAATAGGATATATATATATGGAACAAGAAAAATATAATGAAGCGATATTTTGGTTTAAACTTGCAACGGAAGTACCAATGGCAACGGAAAGTCCTTTTCATAGTCCAGCTAGCTACACATGGCTACCCTATTTACAAATGTGTATTTGTTATAGCAGGTTAGGGGAGCAGGATAAAGCGTATTATTACAATGAATTAGCAGCTTCTTATGTTCCGAATAATGCTGCAATTGAATATAACCGTAAATATTTTCGGGGAGTTTTTGATAAACCATATAAAGCGTAATAGGTTTCGTTTTTTAGAAATGATTTATCGTTATTCTAACTCTAATAGATTGGTTATATATTAGAGTATCAGTAACGAAACCAATATAGATAAAAAATTTTATAAAGCTATTTGCGGGCTAATAATCAGTGGGGGATGAACAAAATCTGCACTTTATAGAATTCATATGAGATTTATATTTCTAATTCAATTTGCATAAGGAGTGTGTGAAATGAATCGCGAAAAAAGTTCTTTATATGAAGAAAAATCCGAGCATTATTATAATGCAGCGAATCCGAATTTATTAAAGCATATAAAAAAGGAATGGAAAGAAGTTCTTGATATTGGTTGCTCGAGCGGTACATTGGGAGCAGCTATTAAAGAAAATGGTACACGTGTATCAGGAATCGAGGCATTTCCAGAGGCTGCAGAAAAAGCGAAAGAAAGACTAGATCATGTTATTTTAGGGGATATAGAAAAAATAGATCTTCCTTATGAGGAGGGGCAATTTGATTGCATCCTATTTGGAGATGTATTAGAGCATTTATTTGATCCATGGGCTGTGATTGAAAAGGTTAAGCCATATATAAAGCAAAATGGTGTGATTTTAGCAAGTATACCAAACGTTGCTCATATTTCAGTATTAGCTCCCTTACTTGCCGGAAATTGGACGTATACAGAATATGGTTTATTAGATAAAACACATATTCGTTTCTTTACATTTAATGAAATGCTAAGAATGTTTTTAAAAGCAGGATATGTTATTAGTAAAGTAGATCGTGTATATGTTGATCATAAAATGTATGAGCCACTTATTGAGGAGTTATATGGAATTTGTAAAAAATATCGTCTTGGAAGTGGCTTCATGGCTGAGACAGTTGTATTTCAGTATATTATTGAAGCTGAAAAATCACAATTATGAGTGCTGCAGACAAAACAATATTATTTGTTACATGTATAAATGATCGGAAATTGTATGCAAACTGCGTGCGACATATATTGCAATTGTTAGTACCACCAGGGTATATTGTCCAATTTATGCCGATTCGAAATGCGAAAAGTATGACGAGTGGATACAATCAAGCCATTTCGCATCCAGCGAAGTATAAAGTGTATTTACATCAAGATGTTTTTATTATAAATAGAGCTTTTTTATACGGATTACTTCAATTATTTGAGGAACATGAACACCTTGGTATGATTGGGATGGTTGGAGCGCAATATGTTCCTCCAACTGGTGTATGGAACGAAGGGCGTGGAATTGTAGGAAAGGTCATTGGTTATATGAATGATTTGTTTTATATGGCAAGTTTAGAACAACCGTATCACGAATCAAAAACATTTATTCCTGTAGAATGTATTGACGGTTTATTAATGGCGACACAATATGATGTTCCGTGGCGAGAAGACTTATTTGACGGATTTGACTTTTATGATGTATCTCAATCATTTGAATTTAAAAAAGCAGGATATACAGTCGGTGTACCTGTACAGCGCGATGCTTGGTGTATCCATTATCATTTTGATGTGAATATGACGAACTATGAGAAGTATCGGGAAATATTTGTGGAACACTATATGTCAGAGGTAAATAAGGAAGAATAAAAGGGGGGACAAAAATGAAAGATCATACAATATTAGTTGTTGTTTGTGTAAATAATGAAGAGCTTTTCAAACAATGTGAGAGCCAAATCAGAAACATTTTTGTTCCCCCTGGCTATGTCGTACAAATTTTTCCGATACGAGATGCACAAAGTATGGCAAGTGCATACAACCGAGCCCTTTCATATCCAGCGAAATACAAAGTGTATATACATCAAGATACATATCTTATTAATCGAGACATGTTTTCTACACTTATATCTCTTTTTAAAGAAAATGAAAAGCTTGGTTTAATAGGAGTCGCTGGGGCTCAGTTTTTACCGAATAACGGGATATGGTGGGAAGGAAAAAATTTAGTAGGGAAAGTGATTGAATACAGAAGACAGAATTATCAATTATTAAATTTAGATCAGGTTTTTTATGGTAATCAACCATTTTTGTCAGTTCAGGCAATTGATGGTTTATTCATGGCAACGCAGTATGATATTCCGTGGCGAGAAGATTTGTTTCAAGGGTTTCACTTTTATGATGTGTCACAGTCTTTAGAGTTTCAAAGGGCTGGTTATTTAATCGGTATCCCAAATCAAGCAAATTTATGGTGTATTCATTACAACGGGGATGAGTTTGATGCGGATACATATGAGAAGTACCGGCAAGTGTTTATAGAACATTACAAAGATATATTATCTCCATCATAAAGGAGAGATGCAGAGTGAAAGGAATTATTTTAGCAGGTGGTACTGGATCGAGATTATATCCAATAACGAAAGTAACGAATAAACATTTACTTCCTGTTGGTCGGTATCCGATGATTTATCATGCGGTATATAAGCTAAAACAATGCGATATTACAGACATTATGATTATTACAGGTAAAGAGCATATGGGGGATGTTGTTAGCTTCTTAGGGAGTGGTCATGAATTTGGCGTGTCCTTTACGTATCGTGTGCAAGATAAAGCGGGCGGTATCGCACAGGCGTTAGGGCTTTGTGAAGATTTCGTCGGGAATGATCGTATGGTAGTTATATTGGGGGATAATATTTTTTCAGATGATATTCTTCCGTATGTTGAAGAGTTTGCAAATCAAAAAGAAGGTGCGAAAGTGCTCTTGCAATCTGTAGAAGATCCCGAAAGATTTGGCGTAGCACATATTCAAAACCGAAAAATAGTTGAAATTGAAGAAAAGCCGAAAGAGCCGAAAAGTTCTTATGCTGTTACGGGAATTTATTTGTATGATTCGAAAGTTTTTTCTTATATTAAAGAATTAAAACCTTCTGCACGGGGAGAACTTGAAATTACAGATATAAATAATTGGTATTTAAAACGAGGGGTACTTACTTATAATGAAATGAGCGGCTGGTGGACTGATGCGGGAACTCATGCTTCTCTTCAAAAGGCGAATACGTTAGCACGGGATATTGATTTTGGGAAACAGTTTAACGGAGAATAGGTGAGAATATGAAAGTCGTAGAAACAAATTTTATCGATGCAAAATTGTTAGAACCGAGGTTGTTTGGAGACGAGCGTGGCTTTTTTTCAGAAAGCTATAATAAGCAGGTGCTAGAAACATTAGGGATTACGTATTCATTTGTACAGGATAACGTATCTTATTCGGCTAAGGCAGGAACGATTCGGGGACTACACTTTCAAAAAAAACCGAAAGCACAAACGAAACTCATTCAAGTTATGCAAGGGGCAATTTATGATGTTATCGTTGATTTACGAAAAAAATCACCAACATTTAAACAATGGAAAGGGTATATTTTAAGTGCAGATAACCATCGACAATTACTAGTGCCAAAAGGGTTTGCGCATGGATTTTGCACCCTTGTTCCGCATACTATCGTTATGTATAAAGTAGATGAATATTATAGCGCAGAGCATGACTCAGGATTACTTTGGGAAGATAAAGATTTAGCAATTCCTTGGCCAGTAACCGATCCTATATTGTCCGATAAGGATCAGATATTACCATTACTAGAGGAATATGAAGATAGTTTTTAAGTAGGAGCGTTGTTTATGAATATATTAGTAACAGGTGGGGCTGGATTTATTGGAAGTAATTTCGTTCATTATATGCTACAAAGTTATGAAACATATAAAATTATTAATTACGATGCATTAACATATAGCGGGAATTTAAATAACGTAAAATCTCTTCAGAATCACCCGAATTACTCTTTTGTAAAAGGAGAAATTCAAAATGGAGAGCTATTAGAACATATTATAAAAGAGCGAGACGTACAAGTGATTGTAAATTTTGCAGCTGAATCACATGTGGACCGTAGTATTGAAAATCCGATTCCTTTTTATGATACAAATGTAATTGGGACGGTCACTTTATTAGAACTAGTTAAAAAATATTCGCATATAAAACTTGTGCAAGTATCAACGGATGAAGTGTATGGCTCTTTAGGGAAAATAGGGAAATTCACAGAGAAAACGCCGTTAGCTCCAAATAGTCCATATTCTTCAAGTAAGGCGAGCGCGGACCTGATAGCTCTATCTTACTATAAAACATATCACTTACCGGTTATAGTAACGCGTTGTTCTAACAATTATGGGCCGTACCAGTATCCCGAGAAATTAATTCCGTTAATGGTTACGAATGCACTGGAAGGAAAAAAACTACCGTTATATGGTGATGGTTTAAATGTAAGAGATTGGTTACATGTAACGGATCATTGTAGTGCGATTGACGTTGTTCTGCATAAGGGACGTGTAGGAGAAGTATATAATATAGGTGGAAATAATGAAAAAACAAATGTAGAAGTTGTGGAACAAATTATTACTCTTTTAGGAAAAACAAAAAAAGATATCGAATATGTTACAGATCGTTTAGGGCACGATCGTCGTTATGCGATTGATGCAGAGAAAATGAAGAATGAATTTGATTGGGAACCGAAATATACGTTTGAACAAGGATTACAAGAGACGGTGAAATGGTATGAAAAGAATAAGGAATGGTGGAAACTACTAAAAGACCAGTAAGGGGCATGTTAAATGAAAGAGAGGGTTATCATAACAGGAGCAAACGGCCAATTAGGAAAGCAACTATTTGAAGAGTTAAACTCTGAAGAATATGATATATATCCATTTGATAAAAAGTTATTAGATGTGACAAATATATCCCGAATACAACAAGTGGTACAAGAAATAAAACCACATATAATTATTCATTGTGCTGCCTATACGAAAGTAGATCATGCGGAGAAAGAACAGGATCTTGCATATAGAATAAATGCAATCGGAGCTCGAAATGTAGCGGTCGCTTCACAATTAGTAGGAGCGAAACTAGTTTATATTAGTACTGATTATGTATTTCAAGGCGCCAGACCAGAGGGATACGATGAATTTCATAGTCCAGCGCCGATAAATATATATGGAGCCTCTAAGTATGCGGGGGAGCAGTTCGTCAAAGAGTTACATAATAAATATTTTATCGTTCGCACATCGTGGCTATATGGTAAATATGGAAATAATTTTGTGAAAACGATGATGCGATTAGGAAAAGAAAGAGATGAAATATCTGTTGTAGCGGATCAAGTTGGCTCTCCTACGTATGTGGCGGATTTAAATATAGTTATTAATAAGCTCATTCATACTTCTTTATACGGTACATACCACGTATCAAACAGAGGCTCATGCTCTTGGTTTGAATTTGCAAAAAAGATATTTTCGTATACAAATATGAAAGTGAATGTGTTACCTGTTTCAACGGAAGAATTCGGGGCTGCGGCTGCGAGGCCCAAATATTCTATCTTTCAACATAACATGCTACGATTAAATGGTTTTTTACAAATGCCGTCTTGGGAAGAAGGATTAGAGCGCTTTTTTATAGAAACCAAAAGTCATTAACAAATTTCTGTTAATGACTTTTTTGTTTGCCTTTAAGCGGTTTTATGGTACTATAATTATAGTATCAGGTACTAATAACAAGTATAAGTATTTCTGGGAGGATATATCATGGAACTATTACAAGGGAAAACATTTGTTGTTATGGGCGTTGCGAACCAAAGAAGTATTGCGTGGGGAATTGCTCGCTCTTTGCATAATGCAGGTGCAAAATTAATCTTCACATATGCAGGAGAACGTTTAGAAAGAAATGTTCGTGAATTAGCGGATACATTAGAAGGACAAGAATCACTTGTATTACCTTGTGATGTAACAAATGATGAGGAACTTACAGCTTGCTTTGAAACAATTAAACAAGAAGTAGGTACTATTCACGGTGTAGCACATTGTATTGCTTTTGCAAATCGCGATGACTTAAAAGGCGAATTTGTAGATACTTCTCGCGATGGATTTTTACTTGCACAAAATATTAGTGCATTCTCTTTAACAGCTGTAGCCAGAGAAGCGAAGAAAGTTATGACAGAAGGCGGAAATATTTTAACGTTAACATACCTTGGCGGCGAGCGTGTTGTGAAAAATTATAACGTTATGGGTGTTGCGAAAGCTTCATTAGAAGCGAGCGTGAAATATTTAGCAAACGATTTAGGTCAACATGGTATTCGTGTCAACGCTATTTCTGCAGGACCAATTCGTACGTTATCTGCAAAAGGTGTAGGCGATTTCAACTCAATCTTAAGAGAAATTGAGGAGCGCGCACCACTTCGTCGTACAACAACTCCAGAAGAAGTTGGCGATACAGCAGTATTCCTATTCAGTGATTTAGCTCGCGGTGTAACAGGAGAAAACATTCATGTTGATTCAGGGTATCATATCCTAGGATAAATATAATATTAATTTTTAAAGGACAATCTCTAAATGCTGAGATTGTCCTTTTTATTTGTTCTGAGAAAGAACGATTTTTAACGAAAGTTCTTACCACGTGATGAATATAACTATAATAGTACACAATTTATTCAGCTACGTATGGAAGTGGGAGGGACGAGTGTGAAGAATAAAAATAAAAGTTCAACAGTTGGAAAACCGTTGTTATATATTGCGCAAGTAAGTTTAGAACTTACTGCACCGAAAATAAAAAGGATTATCCTGACAAACTTTGGAAATGAAGATCAAAAAGAGCAAAGTAATAGAAATGAAAATATTGTAAGTAGTGCTGTGGAAGAGGTAACAGAACAAGAACAACAAGAAGAGCAGCAAGTGGAAGAAAAAATAGAAGAAGAGAAAAAAGAAGCACACGCAGAACAAGAACAACAAGAACAACAAGAACAACAAGAACAGAAAGAACCAGTAAGAACTGTTCCGTATAATAAATCATTTAAGGATATGAATAATGATGAAAAAATTCATTTTTTATTAAACCGCCCTCATTACATTCCGAAAGTAAGGTGCAGAATAAAAACAGCTACAGTTTCTTATGTTGGATCGATCATATCGTATCGTAATGGCATTGTATCTATTATGCCGCAAAATAGCATGAGAGATATTAGGTTGTCTATAGATGATATCCAATCAATTAGTATGGCCGGCTTTTAAATATGTAAAGGTGGTAGAAAGCTTCTACCACCCCAATAGTTTTTTAGTTTACTTCACTTATTAGATAGTAACGTCGCGTAAGCATTGAATCGCACAGAAACAGCTTAAATCAACAGTAATGCAAGTAGATGTCGATACTAGTCTTGCATTTGGTACAGCTAAAAACGTACAAATTGGGTCATCAGTAGGTGGTACAGGAGAACTATCACCTAATACTACACTTAATACACGTAGTACAGCACAGCTATCATCATCTACACTTTCCACACGGAAAATTGGAGAACGGCAGCTAGTAAGGCTTGCAGATGGTGCAAATGCTTCAAATGGTGCTCCAGCTTTTGTGTATAAAATAAAAGGACGTGTATTTGCTACTGATGCAGTATTGTGTGCACCTAAAAATGGAATTTCACAACCAGATCCACACGTTGTTGTAGAACAATCTTGTAATTCATTGATGAATTTTACAACGTCAACTACACAATGAGAAGAGCCATGGTGTTTATTTTCGTTACAACTCATTAATGTCACTCCTTATCTTCTTGTTTGTATTTACATTAATAAGATATTGGAGTCGAGGAGATTTGGTCACAATCTCAAGACCTTTTTTTTTAAATAGGCGAAAGAAGATAAGGGAAGGTGGAATTATGCTGTTTACAAGCTGGCTTTTATTTTTTATTTTCGCGTTAGCAGCCTTTAGGCTCACTCGTTTAATTGTTTATGATAAAATTACAGCCTTTTTGCGAAGACCATTTATTGATGAATTAGAGATTACGGAGCCAGATGGAAGTGTATCAACGTTTACAAAAGTGAAAGGTAAAGGATTAAGAAAGTGGATTGGCGAATTATTAAGCTGTTATTGGTGTACAGGTGTATGGGTTAGTGCTTTTTTATTAGTTTTATATAATTGGATTCCTATCGTTGCGGAGCCGTTACTTGCATTATTAGCTATTGCAGGAGCAGCAGCAATCATTGAAACGATTACAGGATATTTTATGGGAGAATAATATATTTTCATAATAAGAGAAAAAGCGGAGTTTAAAAGAATGAGGGAACGGAAATAAAGAGTTGTTCATATAGTAAATAGACAGAATTGACAGTAGAGGAGATGTTTGCTGTGAGCAATAATCCTAGGCAAAATTCATATGACCTGCAGCAGTGGTATCAAATACAGCAACAGCACCATGCACAACAACAGGCATATCAAGAACAATTACAACAACAAGGATTTGTGAAGAAAAAGGGATGCAATTGTGGGAAAAAGAAGAACACAATAAAACACTATGAAGAATGAAACACTCATGTTACTGTGAGTGTTTTTTATTATACATATAAAAAGCGGTATTTCTGTATTAGAAATACCGCTTTTTACTAGCTAATTTGTGCAACTGTTAATGCTGCTGCACGGATGTCTACAGTTCCAATTAACTCAACTGGTACAATTTGAATTAAGTCACCAGGATTTAAGTTAATAAGAATAACACCGCTGGATACGTCTACTTCACCAGTACCAATAACGTTAGAACGAACCGCTGTACCTGATCCAGGAATAATGTTAGCTGGCGTACCTAATGATAAGAAGAAACGACCAGCTTCTGGTGCAACAGGTGCATTATCAAGACTAATTGTTAATGTATAACTGATTTGATAAATACCAGCTCGTAGAATTCGAATACCATCTCCAACACTTACTGTATCATTTATTACAGGAACAGTAATATTTGGGTTTGGACTTACACTAGGTAATAGTAGTGGTGTAAATAGTGAAGCGAACTGAGGTGCAGACGCGTTGAAAGCAAAACCGAAGGCAGGTAGTGTACTAGCTGGTTTTGCCTCGCAATCAATTTTAGTAAATTCGCAATCAGAAGAGAACATGTTTTTCACTCCTTTATCTGTTTCTACTTTCAGTTAATGAAAAGGACAGGTTCTATGTTCTAGACAAGTTCCCAATTTTAAGAAATTTACATAATAATACTCGTTAAGCATGGATTGGGTGGCAGAATTATCTGCCACCCAATCCATACTTAACGCATTATTTAGTTTTAAATTGTAACATCGCGTAAGCATTGAATCGCACAGAAGCAACTTAAATCAACAGTAATGCAAGTAGAGGTTGATACTAATCTTGCATTTGGTACAGCTAAAAACGTACAGATGGGATCGTCAGTAGGTGGTACAGGGGAGTTATCACCTAATACTACAGTTAATACACGTAATACAGCACAATCATCATCATCTATACTTTCTACGCGGAAAATTGGAGATCGGCAGCTAGTAAGACTTGCTGATGGTGCAAATGCTTCAAAAGGTGCTCCGGCTTTTGTGTATAAAATAAAAGGACGTGTATTAGCTACTGATGCAGTGTTATGTGCACCTAAAAATGGAACTTCGCAACCAGATCCACATGTTGTTGTTGCACAGTCTTGCAGTTCATGTATAAAGCGAACGACATTCGATACACAGTTGAAATCACAATCATGTTCATGATGGTCTTCGTTACAATTGCAGCTCATTATGTTCACTCCTTATCGTGAGTTCTGACATACACTATTACAATATGAGTGGGATATGGCTGATATTACGTTAATTCTCACGATAAAAACAAGGAATTTATATAGGAGGGATGTACATAATGTGATATAAAAAAAGACATCCTTATTTAGTGGATGTCTTTTCAGGTAAATCTTTTCGCACAGTATATAAAAAACGAGATATATCTAATTTCTTTCCTCTGAAAAATTGCGGAGAAGAAATGTAAAGCTCTTCTTTCGCACGTGTAATGGCGACATACAGTAATCGGCGTTCTTCTTCTAACGCTTCAGAAGTTTCCGTAATACGATCATTTGCATCTTTTAAAGAAGAAGTATGGGGCAGGATTCCATCACTCGCTCCAAGTAAAAAGACACATGGAAATTCAAGGCCTTTTGCGTTATGAATTGACATAAGTGAAACGGCATCTTTTTGCGGCATTGTTTTTAATGCTTCCATTTCCTTTTGACCTTGAATCGCCTCGTCGATAAATTGTAAATAAGCTGGAATATCGGTGAAACGAGTTGCAGACTCCATTAATTCTTCCAACATTTCTTCTTGTATGTCTTTATGCATCGTAAAGGAAGAACGATCGTTACTTTGTAAGTACTCTAAATATTTTCCTTTACCATGTATGATTTCTTTTAATGCTTTTTTCGGTTCTAATTCTTTAATAAATTTAATAAAATCGATGCGCTCATTTACCTTTTTCACTTGAAAAGGTTTTAAGCTCGGATTTAATAATAAGAAATGAAGAAGAGAAGGAAAACGGCCTTCACCATATTTCCATTGTTCACGTTCAATAAATGAAATACAATCATCACGTCCGATATACATCGTCGGCAATATGTTTGAAAGTGATTCTAGTCGAAACGGCTCAATCACGAGTCTTAAATGATCTAATACAGGCTTAATTAAAGAATGTTCATAAAATGATTGGCTCGCCCCGTGTTTAATAAACGGAATTTTATGAATGGTAAGCTGATCAAGTAACGAACGGCTTACAGAATGTGTGCGATACAGTAAACAAAAATCTTTATAGTTTCGGTCACCGCTATCTACTTTTTCTTGAATGAGCTGCAAAATTTGATTTGCTTCATCAAGAGTTGTAGCAGGTCTTGCATAAAAAGGTTGTACACCTTCCTCACGAACGGAGTATAGCTCTTTATCAAAACGTTCTTGATTTAATTTTATAACTTCATTTCCAAGCCCGACGATAAAGGGATTGGATCGATAATTCGTATTTAGTGCAATGATTGTTGTGTTATCAAATTCTTTTGGAAAAGATAAAATAATTTGGTGACTTGCCCCTCGCCAGCCATAAATTGCTTGATCATCATCACCTGCGATGAACAAATTATTTCTTGGCGTGGCTAACAATTTTACAATTTCATATTGTGCATAGGATGTATCTTGAAACTCATCTACTTCAATGTAGTGAAAACGTTGTTGTAATTGAGTTAGTAAAGGAGCATTATTTTCTAACATATAATATGTTTCCAATAAGATGTCATCGAAATCAATATAATTGTATCGTTGTTTTACCTCTTCAAAACGTTCATATACTTCTTTAAATTCTTGTTCGACTGGCGTTTTCGCCTTTACATCTTTCGGACGATTTAATTTGTTTTTCTCAAGTGAAATCATCGCGAGGATCGTTTCCGAATCATAATCGTCTTTTAAACGCAATTCTTTTAAGATTTTCTTTATCATAATTTGTTTATGTTTTTCATTTGCTAAAATTTGCTGATTATACCCTTGACTACGAAGCAATTTTAAGAAAACAGAGTGGAATGTACCAGCAACAACGTAGCTACTTGCTGCATGATTCATACCTGGTAACTTTGCAACACGACTTCGGATTTCTTCAGCTGCTTTTTGTGTAAATGTAAGTAATAAAATATTTCTTGGATGAACTTGTTTTACATTTACTAAATAACCAACGCGAGTTGTTAAAACAGATGTTTTCCCGCTTCCAGCACCAGCTAGTGTAAGAACAGGACCTTCTGTTGTGCGCACGGCTTCTAATTGTTTTTCGTTTAAAAAAACATTTTGTTGTTCGAGAGCGCGGAAATAAGCCGCATCTACATCTTCTTCCATAATTAAATGGGTAGATGTTTTCGGAGTATGATATGTCGCACGCGGAATATCAGCGTGTGTTAACGATTTTTGTGAAAATTTTTCTTGTGTCATATATTCACCTTCAAAACTATAGCATCAACATTTAACTTTAGCGGAAGAAAAAGAAAATAGCAATGTAAAAAAACAGGAGGGGTCACCTCCTGCTTTCAAATCACAATTCTTTTATCATTACGACGTGCGGGATATTTGCTTCCATAAATACATCAGAACTCGTTACATATCCAAGTTTTTTATAGAAATCTTCAGCATGTGTTTGAGCATGAAGTTTCAATTTTGGTAGCGAATTTTCCTTTGCATACGCTTCAAGCGCATCCATAACAATTTTTCCGATGCCTTTTTTTCGATGGGAACCTAGCACGCAAATGCGTTCCACTTTTCCTATACCATCAAGGGTGCGAAAACGTCCAGCACCAACTGGAACATCATTGTCATATATAACAACGTGTGTTGAAGTTTCTTCAAACTCATCGTACTCTTCTTCAGCAGAGACACGTTGTTCATTTACAAACACTTGTTTACGTACAGAGAATGCATCTCTTAGTTGTTCGTCCGTTTGTACAATCTGTGCGTGCAAATTAGTTGTTCCCCTTTCCAAGATGGAATGTTTCGTGTACAGTCCATGTTCCATTTTCTAATTGATATAGAAGATGGAAACGATCAATTGGTTGTTCATAATAGAAATCTTTCATACGTAATCGCCCCAATACATCAGCATGCTCTGCATCTGATAAGCCTTGTCCGATTGTTAAGTGAGGTACGAAAGCATATTCGCGTTCTTGCGTGAATAACCCGCCATGCATTTCTTCATTTAAGAAAGTAAGTTCAGGTGTTTTTTCTACTTTAAAATAAAGGACGTTATTAACAGGTGCGAATGAACCGACTTTCCCAACATGAAGGGTGAAAGGGTTCGTTTTACCTGCGATTGTATGTAGCTCGTTTACAATCGATTCTAATTGTTCATCTTGCGTCTCAAAGGGTGTTTTCAATGTAATATGTGGCGGAACTAATGCGTAGTGTGGGTCATAACGCTTACGCAATCCGTTCGCTTTATCTTGAATCATTTTAGATGGAAAAATTACAATGCCTAATTTCATGTTCCAATTCCTCCCTTTGTAAGTCTAGTTAGATTTTGAGATAAATAGATCTCTTCGTCTATTATATCAAATTATTCTGAATACTGCTCTCTATTATTTCATTGATAGAATATGAGAGAAGGCTTTTGGTAAATCAGTTTGCCAATATTTCCAAGTATGATTACCTTCAAACTCTTCGTAATGCGTAATGAAATTTCTATCTGTAAGAAGTGTATTTAACTCACGGTTCGGTTCTACGAAATCAGATACTTGTCCATCAGTACGCTTTACAGCCGTTTCTTCTGTACCGATGACGTGATACAGTTCTAATGCTTGTGGATCTTTGAAGTCTTTTGCTAAGTTCATTACTGTCTCATCCACAAATGGTGATTGCATAACGACTTTACCGAATGTATGCGGATACATAAGTGCAGTCATAAAGGAAACTGTTCCGCCAAGAGAATCACCAATTAAAACACGACCTTTTCCCATTTGGTACGTTGGATAATTTTCATCAATATATGGTGCAAGTTCATGAGCAAGGAAACGTATATATGCAGCATTTTTTACTTCATTTGGGAAATATTTTTCTTTACGATCATGTACATTTTTATATGGAATACCGACAATAATTGTACGGTCAATTTCTTCAGTTTCACGAAGGCGCTCAATTACACGATGCGCTTTACCGAGCTGAAAATAATCTCTACCATCTTGTGCAATTACAACTGTATGTTTGTGCAGTGGTGTGTAATTTACTGGTAAATAAACGAGAAGTGTAACGTCTTCTTGAAGTGATGCGCTATAAAATGAAATTTCTTCAATTCTCCCTATTGTTTGACTCATGTAGATCCCCCTAAATAAAAATTTACTGTAACGATTGTAAGAGCGACGCTTGTAGTGAAAAAGGAAATAAATATTCACTAATTGGTGCCTTAATTTCTATTTTACCATAATGGTACGAAGAATCTAAAAAATTAGTATTTAAGTCACGAAAGAAAACGGATATAATGAAGTGGGATTTTTGACAGGTGAGAGGGGAGACAGGATTTGAAACAAGAAAAGTCAATCGCACTACCATTAGCTATTTCTATAATTGCCATTTCTTTTGCAGCAGTTTTTGTAAAGATGTCCTCAGCACCATCTTCTATTTTAAGTATGTACCGCTTATGGATTATCGTACTTATTATGCTGCCTATCGTATGGAAAAAACGGGAAGATTTTAGTAAGATTCAAATAAAAGATTGGGGATTTTTAATTGGATCTGGTTTCTTTTTAGCACTTCATTTTCTATTATGGTTTGAATCTTTAAAGCATACGACAGTTGCGAGTTCGACGATTATTTTAGCGCTTCAACCAATCGTATCTTTAATTGGAGGTTTTTTCTTATTTAAAGAAAGAACAACATACTCAGCTATTGCAACGATGGGAATTGCGATATTAGGCGTAATGTGTATTGGTTGGGGAGATTTAGGGCTAAGTGAACAAGCAATTTATGGAGATATATTATCCTTTTTAAGTGTAATAGCGGTTGTCGGTTATTTATTTATCGGGCAAACGACAGTAAAGAAAGTATCACACTGGATTTACAGCTTTACAGTTTTTGCATTCGCAGGTATTTTTATGGGAATTTATAATATAGTATTGCAAGTGCCTTTTACAGGTTATACGAAGTGGGATTGGACCGTTTTTCTTTTACTTGCGGTTGTCCCGACAGTGTCACACGTCATTAATAATTGGTTATTAAACTACGTAAATGCAACAACAATTTCAATGAGTATTTTAGGAGAACCCGTTGGAGCATCTATACTAGCGTTCTTCTTACTCGGTGAAAGACTAAATGCCATGCAAATTATCGGTAGCATGCTCGTATTATTTGGTGTATCTGTTTTCTTACTACAGCAACAAAAACGAACAGCAAAAAATGTAATAAACGAGCCGGCGTATACACAGGAATTATAATGTTAGAGGAGAAAAGAGAAGTTGTGATACTTCTCTTTTTGTTTTATATAAATACGGGTGTGGAAGGGGGAAGGAAATGGAATTCCCATCAAAAAAAGATGTATGGCTATATCCGATTTTTTTCGTTGTCATTGGAGCGTGTTTTGCTCCCCTATTTGCAGGTAGAGAATATTTTCTTTTATTTTTTACAATTTCATTAGCGATATTATTTATTTGGAGTTGGTTTTCGACAAAATACATCGTCGGAGAAGAAACAATTACAATTAGATCAGGTTTCGTTAAAAAGCGCATATTTATACGAGATATAAAACAAGTTTTAAATACAAAAAATCCAATAGCAGCCCATGCATTGTCATTTGATCGACTTGAAATTGTTTATGGTGCACATCAAACAGAAATTATTTCTCCTAAAGATAAAGAGCAATTCATCAATCTTGTTAAAAGTAAAAATCCACACATTGAAATAAAGTAAAAGAGTGGCTTCGTAGCCACTCTTTTACTTTGGATTTGTCATATAAGGTTGTACGTGAATGATACATAGGTCACGGAACTTTCCTTCAGCAGTTGTGACAATTACGACTGCTCTACCTGCACTTTTTCCAGTAATCGTTACCGTGTCCCCCTTTGGATACAGTGTGATAACATCAGCATTCATATTCGTCCAAAGAAGTTCTTTATTTGTTGCCTGCATTGGCAAAACGGAAGCTGATAACCCAGTGCTTTGGCCAGTTCTTACTTTTAACTTATTTTTTTCCATATGAACACCGATGACTGAAATAACAGAAGGAGCAATTGTAATTTTAGGTGGATTAGGTTGTATGTTCAAACAAGACGCAGAAGTATTGGTGATAGGTGAAAATTTTCGTGTTTGTTGTTGCTGGAAAGCTGCTAACATATTGGAGTCCCCTTTCTGTATAAGTGCTGATAGTAATACTATAAAGGAGTAGTGTTACGTTTAATTTAACGAAACATAAAGAAATTGTTAAATTCGAGCAGAAGATCGTCGAACTTTGATATAAAGAAAGCTCTGCTGATACGATAACAGCAGAGCTTTCCCTTTATAGATTATGACTATGTTGTTTTTCGAAATTCTCAAATTGCTCTTCAACTTCTTTTGAAGGTTGTGTTAGTAAACTAACAATTACGATAGCTAGTAAACTAATAGCGAAACCTGGAATCATTTCATATAAGAAATCTTTTAAGAATTTGAATTGAGTCCATATAATAACAGTAGCGGCACCAGAAACCATACCAGCAAGCGCGCCCCATTTCGTCATACGTTTCCAATATAAGCTTAATAAAATAGCAGGTCCGAATGAAGAACCGAACCCAGCCCAAGCATATCCAACAAGAGCTAAAATCGTATCATTTTGTTTAAGTGCTAATGCACATCCAATTAAAGCAATAACAAGAACAGCCATACGCCCGACAAATACAAGTTCTTTATCAGAAGCATCACGCTTAAAGAATGTTCTATATAAGTCTTCTGTTACTGCACTCGAAGTAACGAGAAGTTGAGAAGAAATTGTACTCATAATAGCTGCTAAAATAGCTGCTAATAAAAATCCAGTAATAAGTGGATGGAATAAAATAGTGCCAAGTTCAACGAAAATCGTTTCTGGATCAGAAAGTTTTAAACCTGCTTTTGAATAGTATGCAATACCGATAAGGCCAGTAAACATAGCTCCAGCAACAGAGAAAATCATCCAGCTCATACCAATACGTCGTGCACTTTTAATTTCTTTTACAGAAGAAATCGCCATAAAGCGTACAATAATATGTGGTTGTCCAACATAACCAAGGCCCCATGCGAATAATGAAATAATTCCTAATACAGAAGTACCTTTAAAAATATCTAATAATGCCGGATCGATAGATTTAATTGTTTCAAATGCTGGACCAAGTCCATTTACGTGCATAATTGTTACGACTGGAACAAGAATAAGAGCGACTACCATAATGATTCCTTGCACGAAGTCTGTCCAACTTACAGCTAAAAATCCACCAAATAATGTGTAAGCTACGACAACTCCACCAACGATAAGAAGACCAACATGGTAATTGAGTCCAAATGAATTTTCGAATAATACAGCACCAGAGACAAATCCTGAAGCTACATAAAACGTGAAAAATATCATAATAACAAGTCCAGATACTAAACGTAGCATATGGGATTTGTCGTGGAAACGGTGTTCCAAAAATTCTGGGATAGTAATAGAGTTATTTGCAATTTCAGAGTAGGTACGTAAGCGAGGAGCGACATAAAGCCAGTTTGCATATGCGCCTAATGTTAGGCCAATCGCAATCCAGCTACTACTTAATCCAACGCTAAACATTGCACCGGGTAAGCCCATTAAAAGCCAACCACTCATATCAGCTGCTCCAGCACTTAATGCTGTTACTGCGGGGCCTAGTGTACGCCCGCCAAGCATATAATCTGTTAAGTTGGATGTTTGCTTATAAGCGAAATAGCCGATAATTAGCATCCCGAGCATGTAAATAGAGATAGAAGTTAAAATTAACATCTGCGTACTCATGTAGTTCCCCTTTCTTTTGTCAGGTCTTTTGATGCGTTATGCATATTTATCCCGCATGAACGGGCAGTAAAACTCCCACCTTAAAATTGGATGGGCAAGGAAGTTAGGTGGGAGATCAACTGCCCGTAAATGCCCGATTAGTTCAACTAATAATAAGTGGGGGATGAACAAACCCCCCACTTATTAAAGTTTCACTTTATAATCTATCATGATTATTCTGAAAAATCCATATAGAAATATGAATTTTCAGAAATGTAAGCGTTTTTTGATGTGATTTTACTTTTTTAATATATAATATTCATACAAAAAACCTTATTTTTAATAGAGTATTTATTATATTTACATAAAAAGAGGTTGTTTTGTCAATATAATATTGAAAGGAAAGAAAAATAAAATTTTTAAAAAAGTATTGACTTGTGAAAAAAGTCAGGTCTATAATGAGTGCAACTTAAAAAAATGCAAGCGTTGATGAAGAAGAGTACACATGATGAACATGTCAGAGAGCTGATGGTTGGTGCGAATCAGTATGGAATTGATGTGGAATGGGCTTCGGAGCTTCCAAACCGAAACGAAAGAAGTAGGCTTTGGCGACATGATCTCATCGATACAAGAGACACGTATTGTTTTTGATACGGTAAAGTGCGTTACATTTGTAACGAATTAAGGTGGCACCACGGGAGTACCCGTCCTTTCTATAGGATGAGTACTCCCTTTTTGTGTATAAAAAATTAAATAAATGAAATCGTTTAAGTAAGAAGAGTACGTATATTGGAGACGTTACAGAGAGCCGGGAATAGGTGGGAGCCCGGTACGGTGCCATATACGGAATGGGCTTACGAGAGGTATGCTGAACAATTATTTTCAGTAGGCAACCCGGGTTCCGCCGTTACAAGGATAAGGTATAAATTTTGTACCTGAACAAAGCGGGATGCTTTTGCATCCAACACGAGGTGGTACCGCGGTATATTTATCGTCCTCTACATATTTTCGATATGTAGGGGACTTTTTTATTTTTCAGAGTGAGGTGAAGGACATGATGACGAAAGAAGAATTTATAAAACAAAAAAGAGAGAGAAAGACATTTTTAGTAATCACTGAAGAAGAAGGAGATAGCATTACGCCAATTTCTTTATATAGACGTATGAAAGGGAAGAAGAAATTTTTATTAGAAAGTTCACAGCTTCATCAAGATAAAGGGCGTTATTCTTACTTAGGATGTAATCCTTATGGAGAGGTGACAAGCGTTGGTACGGAAGTAGAAAGAATGATATATGGGCAAACAGAAAAGTTAAAAGGTAACGTACTACAAGTGTTAGAAGAAGTAATCGCATCATCACAAGTAGATAGCCCATTTCCATTTTGCGGAGGAGCAGTTGGTTATATTGGATATGATGTCATTCGGCAGTATGAAAACATTGGAGCGGATTTACACGACCCATTAAATATTCCGGAAGTACACCTTTTACTATATCGTGAGTTTATCGTTTACGATCATTTACGCCAAAAGTTGTCGTTTGTATATGTATGCAGGGAAGATGATTCAGCAGATTATGAGGAAGTATACGAAAGGCTACGAGTATACAAAGAGGAAGTGCTACAAGGAGAAGAAGCTGAAGTAAATGCAATACAATCCACATTATCATTCACTTCTTCTATAACGGAAAAAGAGTTTTGTGAGATGGTAGAAATGGCGAAAGAACATATAAGAGCTGGGGACATATTCCAAGTCGTACTGTCACAGCGTTTGCAAAGTGAATGTATTGGTGATCCATTCGCGTTATACCGAAAACTTCGAATTGCAAATCCATCACCATATATGTTCTATATCGATTTTCAAGATTATGTTGTACTCGGTTCTTCACCGGAAAGTTTGCTATCAGTAAGGGAGAATAAAGTGATGACGAATCCAATTGCTGGTACGAGGCCGAGGGGGAAAACGAAGAGGGAAGATGAGGAAATCGAAAAAGAACTGTTGGAAGATGAGAAAGAACGAGCGGAGCATATGATGCTTGTAGATCTTGGGCGAAATGATATTGGCAGAGTGAGTGAAATTGGATCCGTGACGATAGATAAATATATGAAAGTAGAAAAATATTCTCACGTTATGCACATTGTATCTGAAGTTTACGGAACATTGCGAAAACAAACGAGCGGATTTGATGCGCTAGCGTATTGCTTACCAGCAGGGACAGTTTCTGGAGCTCCGAAAATTAGAGCGATGGAAATTATAAATGAGCTAGAGAATGAAAAAAGAAACGTATACGCCGGAGCAGTTGGATACGTTAGTTTTTCAGGGAATCTTGATATGGCACTTGCCATTCGAACGATGGTCGTAAAGGATGAAAAAGCATACGTTCAGGCCGGAGCAGGAGTCGTTTACGATTCAGATCCAGTAGCTGAATATGAAGAAACATTAAATAAAGCGAGAGCGCTATTGGAGGTAATGAAATGATTGTACTAATTGATAATTATGATTCATTTACTTATAACTTGTATCAACTGTTAGGTGAATACGAAGAAGATATTGTAGTCGTAAGAAATGATCAAATAACGATAGAACAGCTAGAAGAGATGAATCCAACAGGAATTGTGCTTTCACCAGGACCAGGAAAACCAGAGGATGCTGGTATTTGTATCGAAGTGATTCGTCATTTTTATAAGAACGTTCCCATATTAGGGATTTGTCTTGGCCACCAAGCGATCATAGCCGCATTTGGAGGAGACATTGTTAGAGCAGAACGTATTAAACACGGAAAAACATCGCGTGTGAAACATAACGGAACGTCAATCTTTTCATACGTTACACAGCCGCTGACGGCGATGCGCTATCATTCCCTTGTTGCAGAGCAAACGAGCTTGCCAGATTGTTTTGACATATTAGCGACAGCGATGGACGACGGAGAAATAATGGCAGTCTGTCACAATTATTATCCGCTCTTCGGATTACAGTTTCATCCGGAATCAATCGCAACAGAAGAAGGCGGAAAGTTAATACGTGCCTTTTTAACAGAAGTAAAAGAGGAGGAAAGAGTATGAATAACTATCTTCGTAAATTAGTGGAGGGTCAACATTTAACAGAAGAGGAAATGTATAAAGCAGGACTACTTTTATTAAGTGAAAACATATTAGAAAGTGAAATTGCAGCTTTCTTAGTCTTACTGAAAGCGAAAGGTGAAACTGCAGAAGAAATATACGGTCTCGTTCGAGCTCTTCGCGAAAAGGCATTGCCGTTTTCGAACCATATACAAGGAGCAATGGACAATTGCGGGACGGGTGGTGACGGTGCTCAAACGTTTAATATTAGCACAACATCAGCATTCGTACTGGCAGGAGCAGGTGTAAAGGTTGCAAAACATGGTAATCGTGCCGTTTCTAGTAAAACAGGAAGTGCAGACTTATTAGAAGAACTAGGTGTAAATATTAGTAGTACGCCAAACGAGATTGATTATTTACTAGAGCATGTGGGCATTGCCTTCTTATTTGCACCAGCAATGCATCCAGCACTAAGGCGCATTATGAAAATAAGAAAAGAGTTAAACGTGCCGACAATCTTTAATTTAATTGGTCCTTTAACAAATCCAGTGAATTTAGAAACACAATTTGTCGGTATTTATAAACGAGATATGTTATTACCAGTTGCACAAGTATTACAAAAGTTAGGCCGGAAACAAGCGCTTGTCGTAAATGGAAGTGGTTTTTTAGATGAAGCGTCATTACAAGGGGAAAATCAAGTAGTCCTTTTAAAAGATAATGAAATGGTAGAAATGAATATTGATCCAGAAAATTATGGTTTTTCAAGAGTGAAAAATGAAGAAATTAGAGGGGGGAATTCACAAGAAAATGCAAAGATTACAGTCGGCGTATTGAGTGGAGAAAAGAGTGTTTACCGCGATACAGTGTTATTAAATGCAGGTCTAGCCCTTTTTGCAAATGGAAAAACAGAAACGATTGAAGAAGGAATTAAACTAGCAACACATAGCATTGACTCTGGAAAAGCATTAACCAAATTAAACTTATTAATTGCAGCAAGCAACGAAAAATTAGAAAGGGTGAACTAAAGTGGGGACGATTTTAGATAAAATTGTAGAACAGAAGAAAAAGGAAGTTGCGGAGTTATATGAAACGTATACACCAGTCAAAACAAAAAGAAAGACACATTCACTTGTAGAAGCGTTACAGCAGTTTACTGTCATTGCAGAAGTAAAGCGAGCATCACCATCAAAAGGAGATATCAATTTACACGTTGACGTACGAAAACAAGTGGGAACATATGAAGACTGCGGGGCAGGAGCAGTATCTGTTTTAACAGATGGTCAATTTTTTAAAGGATCGTTTCACGATTTACAAACAGCAAGAGAAGAAAGTAACATTCCGCTTTTATGTAAAGATTTCATAATCGATAAGATTCAAATCGATAGAGCGTATGAAACGGGAGCAGATATTATTTTACTAATCGTAGCAGCGTTAACGAAAGAAAAGTTAAAAGAGTTGTATAGCTACGTGTTAGAAAAAGGATTGGAAGCGATTGTTGAAGTTCATGATGAACAGGAATTAGAAACTGCGATCCAACTAAATCCACATGTTATTGGCATTAATAATCGTAATTTAAAAACGTTCGAAGTAGATTTAAGCCAAACTGAAAAGTTAGGAAAACGATTGAATGAGGAGAAATTACTTTGGATTAGTGAAAGTGGCATTCATTCAAAAGAAGATATTACCCGCGTTAAAAGAGCTGGAGCAAAAGGTGTATTAGTTGGAGAGGCACTTATGACATCATCTTCTATTAGTAGCTTTTTTGAAGATTGTAAGGTGAATATATGAAAGTGAAAATTTGTGGTATTACTGATGTTGAAACAGCAAAATGTGCTTGCGAATACGGAGCAGATGCAATCGGATTTGTTTTTGCAGAAAGTAAGCGGAAAATTACTCTGGGGCTAGCGAAAGAAATTATTGGGGAGCTTCCAGCACACGTATTAAAAATCGGGGTTTTCGTAAATGAATCAGTTGAAGTGATTCAGAAGATTGCAGATGAGTGCGGGTTAACGCATGTGCAACTACATGGGGATGAAGAGAATCATCAAATTAGAAGATTGAATATTCCGTCTATAAAATCGCTAGGAGTAACTTCAGAGAGTGATATGAAAAGCGCTCAAGCATATGAAACGGATTATATATTGTTTGATAGCCCGAAAGAAAAGTTTCATGGAGGAAATGGAAAGACATTTTCATGGGAATTACTTGAGCATATGCCAAAAGAGTTGCGAAAGAAAACGATATTAGCTGGTGGATTAAACATCCTTAACATAGAAGAAGCAATTCGAACTGTTCGGCCATATATGGTCGATGTAAGTAGCGGAGTAGAGACAGAAGGAAAGAAAGATCTAAAGAAAATAAAACAATTTATTATAAAATCGAAGGAGTGTTCCAAATGAACTACGCATATCCAGATGAAAAAGGTCACTACGGTATATACGGAGGACGATACGTTCCAGAAACGTTAATGCAATCTGTATTAGAACTAGAAGAAGCATATAAAGAAGCGATGCAAGATGAAGCGTTTCAAAAGGAATTAAATCATTATTTAAAAACGTACGTTGGAAGGGAAACACCGCTTTATTTCGCTGAAAATATGACGAAGTATTGCGGTGGTGCAAAGATTTATTTAAAACGTGAAGATTTGAACCATACAGGAGCTCATAAAATTAACAATACAATCGGTCAGGCACTACTTGCAGTACGAATGGGCAAGAAAAAAGTTGTCGCTGAAACAGGAGCAGGACAACACGGAGTGGCAACTGCTACTGTATGTGCCCTACTCGGATTAGAATGCGTCATCTTTATGGGAGAGGAAGATGTGAGACGTCAAAAATTAAATGTGTTCCGAATGGAATTACTCGGAGCGAAAGTAGAAAGTGTAGCGGCAGGTAGCGGCACATTAAAAGATGCAGTGAACGAGGCGCTTCGCTACTGGGTTTCACACGTGCACGATACACACTACATTATGGGATCCGTTCTCGGGCCACATCCATTCCCGCAAATTGTCCGTGATTTCCAAAGTGTAATTGGAAATGAAACGAAAAAACAATATGAGGCGTTAGAAGGAAAGTTACCAGAAGCAGTCGTTGCTTGTATTGGCGGTGGTAGTAATGCGATGGGCATGTTTTATCCGTTCGTACACGATGAAGAGGTCGCTCTTTACGGCGTAGAAGCAGCAGGGAAAGGCGTTCATACAGAAAAGCATGCAGCAACTTTAACGAAAGGAAGCGTCGGTGTTTTACACGGATCAATGATGTATCTTCTGCAAAACGAAGAAGGGCAAATTCAAGAAGCGCACTCTATTTCAGCAGGACTCGATTATCCAGGTGTTGGTCCAGAACATAGCTTGCTAAAAGATATTGGCCGCGTTTCTTATCATTCAATTACTGATGATGAAGCGTTAGAAGCATTTCAATTATTAACGAAAAAAGAAGGAATTATTCCGGCTTTAGAAAGCTCACATGCTGTCGCATATGCATTAAAATTAGCGCCGCAAATGAAGAAAGACGAAGGACTTGTCATTTGCTTATCAGGCCGCGGTGATAAAGATGTAGAGAGTATAAAACGTTATATGGAAGAGGTGTGAAAAATGGGAGTAGAAAAAATTAAAGCAGCGTTTGAAAATGGTAAGAAAGCATTTATTCCGTACGTAATGGGCGGAGATGGTGGACTTGAGAAATTAAAAGAAAGAATTCGTTTTCTAGACGAAGCAGGAGCAAGCATCGTTGAAATCGGTATCCCGTTTTCAGATCCAGTTGCAGATGGCCCAACGATTCAAAGAGCAGGGAAGCGAGCGCTAGATAGCGGTATAACAGTAAAAGGAATTTTTCAAGCATTAATAGAGGTAAGGGAAGAAGTGCAAATTCCGTTTGTACTCATGACATATTTAAATCCAGTACTCGCATTTGGAAAAGAACGATTCATCGAAAACTGCATAGAAGCAGGTGTAGACGGCATCATCATTCCAGACTTACCATATGAAGAACAAAATATTATTGCGCCGTTACTTCGAGAGGCAAACATTGCGCTAATTCCACTCGTTACCGTAACGAGCCCAATTGAGCGAATCGAAAAAATTACGAGTGAATCAGAAGGATTCGTCTACGCTGTTACAGTAGCGGGCGTAACGGGAGTACGTCAAAACTTTAAAGAGGAGATTCGTAGTTACTTAGAAAAAGTAAAATCACACGTCAACTTACCAGTAGTCGCAGGATTCGGTATTTCAACAAAAGAACATGTAGAAGAAATGGTTACAATATGTGACGGAGTTGTTGTTGGAAGTAAGATCATTGAGCTTTTAGAAAATGAAAAACGAGAAGAAATATGTGAATTAATATATGCAACAAAACAAAAAGAAGAGGCGTAAGTCTCTTCTTTTTGTTTTGCGTAATAAATGTTAAAATATACAGAAAATACATTTAATTCAGAGGTGAGAAGGCATGCTAAGACGCAAATTACTGTATCTTCTTTTAACTATACCACTATACGCTTGGCTCATTAGCATGGCGAAAATAGAGTTGATGGCTCTATTTTTAGGATATGTATTTATCTTTTCCAACTTAAATCGCATTCAAGAACAGTCTATTTTAGAAATATGTCTATTTTCGATTAGTATAGAATTATTTAGTATCGTTTCGATTGTATTATTAAACGAATTATTTCTACGGATTCATTCATTTACATTAATGAAATTTGGGAATATTGTATTGCAAGCAATATGTACTTACATTGTGTTTGTTGTGTTAGAAAAAATAATTGGGCAGCAGACAGTTTTTCAGAATAATAGAAAATGGGGTGAATGAAAAGGGGCCAAACGGCTCCTTTTTTGAATCTGTTGTAAAAACAATTGAAAATTATGTCATCTGTTATATAATAGTTAAAAATTGTATTTTAAACGAAATGAGATGATAACATGGCCATATTGTTGGCACTTATCCCAATTATGATGATTTTCATTTGTTTATTTTTATTTAAACAAACGTCATTAAGATCCTCGTTAATTTCTTATGCAGTGTCTGTCGGAATCGTTTTACTCTCGCCAACGTTTCGATTAGGGATAAGTGAAACTGTGCACGCAACGATTAAAGGATGGTTAATTTGTTTTATTGTCGGGTACGTTTTATTTTTCGGTATTTTTTTATTTCACCTCATGAACAAAATGGGATACATCGATCAAGTAGCACGTTTTTTAGAAGAAATCACACATGATCGCTTATTACAAATGCTGCTTATGTGTTTTGGCATTTGTCCGCTTATTGAATCAGTAAGTGGATTTGGTATTGGATTCATGGTTGCAGCACCTATTTTTCTTTCGCTAGGCTATAAACCATTTCAAGCTGTACTGCTCTCATTCATCGGCTTACTAGCTAGTTCATGGGGCGCAATGGCAACGGGTACGATTATCGGTTCGCAGCTAATAAATATGCCTCTTACAACACTTGGTACAAATACAGCGCTATTAAGTATTCCGATGTTTGCTTACTTCGTTATTCTTTCTTTACACGTTGTTGGCGGCTGGCAAGCGGTTATAGAAAAGTGGAAAGAAGGAGTAGGGTTCTTTCTATTATTTTCTCTCGGAATATATCTTTCTAATGCGTACGTAAGTGTTGAACTAGCCGGGATATTAAGTTCTATCGTTACGATTACATTTGGCTTTCTTATCATTAAATTAAAAGGAAAAAGTGGGCAAAATCTTATAACAGAACATGCCGCTGCAACGGAGAGAGAAGTATCCATTATAAAAATTATTAGCCCTTATATATTTCTAACAGTTTGTATTTTACTTTCTCGCCTCGTTCCAGCATTACATGATTTGTTCAGAACATATGCGGTTCTTGATTTGAAATCATACTCTTATAAACTAGAGTTACTATATTCACCAGGATTTTGGCTCGGTATGACTTGCTTATTTACTATTATTTTCTTCCGCATCCCGTCTAATATTATTAAACAATCATTCTCACAAACGATCAAACAATGGATTCCATTTGCTATTACGACGACAATGTTTATCGCCATTTCAGAACTAATGGGTGCATCAGGCATGCATTCATTACTCGCAAAAACAGCTGGTGAAACATTTGGAACCTTTTTCGTTTTTGTTGCTCCGTTTATTGGCGCTATTGGTGGATTTTTAACAGGTAGTAACGCAGGATCAAATGCAATGTTTATAAAACTACAAATGCAAACCGCACAAAACGTAGCACTCCCGTGGCAATATGTCACAACACTTCAAAACACCGCATCATCAGTAGCGACAATCGCTTGTCCATCACGGATTACATTAGGTGCTTACTTATGTAATATCCCTTACCGTGAAAATGAACTATTAAAGAAGACGACGTTAATGATCTTTGGTGCGGTTTTGCTTGTAGTGGTAGAGGTTATTGTTTGGTATATGTTGAGAAATTAAAAATCCTCCTAACATAGGAGGATTTTTTTTATGAATGGATAATGTTTTAAATATGAAAAGCTTCTACTAAGTCAACAACCCGCCACTTAACACCCTTACGGGTCGTTTGAAGTGGGGGCTTGCGTCTGTCGGAGTTCGACAGTGCTTCTACCCTCATAGAGAGCAACTACGCTTATTCCTACCCAGTAGTACGAACGAGCAATGCTCTCCTACCTTAGTATGGTGGAGCATAAGGACGGTTGACTTCGCCCCTACCACAAGAGCTATACTCCTGTGGTAACTACACTGATATGCTTAATTCCCTTACGGTGTAGATTCATCGCACCAATACGGTCATCATTTGATTGGTATTGGCAATTTTTACACTTAAAAGTGTGTAGCTTTTTATTACGATTCGCTTTTTCAATGTTTCCGCACTTAGGGCAAGTTTGGGAAGTATATTTGGGGTCTACCACAATTACCTTTTGTCCATTCAATTCAGCTTTATACTCAAGCATTTGACGGAACTGATAGAAAGCCCAAGATACAGAAACATAGCGGTTTTTCACTCGTACTTTCTCTGTCGCAGAACGAACCCCTGTTAAGTCTTCTAAAACAAACATAGTACCTCTAGGGTATGCCTCAACGAGTGCCTTTGTAATTTGATGGTTTACATCAGTTACATAACGGTTTTCTCTTGAGCCAATTTGTTTTATTTTCTTACGAGAAGATGGTGTTTGTCGTGTTTGTAATTGCTTACGAGTAGCTTTAAATTTACCACGCTTATGTTTAACAATATTTCCGTTGTAGAAGGTTGTTTTGCCCTGACTATCATAAGTGGTTGCAAGGAAGTTGATTCCTAAATCAACACCAACGATGTTGTTTACATCTGCGAAATCTAATGTTTGGTACTCTTTTGTCATCGGGATATGTAAGAACCACTTTTTGTACTTATGCACTAATTTAGCAGTACCAAATTTCCAAGTGCTGTTGAAGTATTTCTTCATAGCCTTACGCTCATAATTTAGTTTTAGGCGACCTTCAAGCGTGTTTACACTAAATTGGTTTTTGGTTAGTGAATAATCTCGATTCCAGACTAAATCATATTCTGCAAGTTTGAAGTCAATCAAAGACCATTCATGTCCATTTGATTTAGCCGACTTGTAACGAGCAATTACAGTTTTCATCACAGATTGAGCCATTTGACTTTTTAACCTAAATTGATTTCGCAAATCAGAATAATATAAGTTATTGAGATTTACTTGATTAAGGTTCTTTGTTTCAAATATGTGTTTTGATAACCAATTACAAGCCTTGCGGTAAGCGTTCGTTGTTATCTTTAGACTTTCAGCTTGATTATCGGAAACATGGATTTGTATTTTTGCAGTAATTGTAGGCATTATTTTCACCGCCTTTCACAAATTAAATTGTAACAGATTTTTAGTGAAAGCAAACAACTTAAGTAGAGAAAGTAGGAGGCAAGGTGGAAGTTTCAGATACTTGATATGGTACAGAATCTTAGGATTTTTAACGTACCATACCGTATCTGCCGGCAATTCCTCCCCCACTTATCGTTGGGCTATCGCCCTTCACACGATTGAAGTAGGGGGTATCCTTGCCGATTTTAGATGAATAGGAGATGAAATGTATGCCCCTAAAAAACTACGGTGTGTTAAAAGGTACAGTTATACAATCAAAGATTGGAAAAGGGAAAACACCTCATTATCAAGTTCATTTACAAGATGAAGTAGGAGTAGATTATCGTATTGCAATTAACGTAAAATCGCAAAGTTATCCGTCAGAAGTTTTATATTTTGCGAGTAACAATATTAAATCAGAAGCGATTCATATTTTACCGACATTACCATTCGGTTTTACAGAAATAAAAAACAATGAACCGAAAGTGGCTTTAGATTATGTAAGAGGAAATCTATTTGATTCAAAACAAATGATTCCTTTGCCTCCCGAAAAAGCAGGAGCAGATAATGATTTAAACGAAAAAATAGAACGTTATATAAAGCGAGCGATAGAAGAAAAAGCGATTATTTACGCGTTTGGTGAAAGATGGGGACCAGAAGAAAACACACCAGATTCCTATTTTCATTTCAAACCAGGAAACGGTATACATGATATTCACATGAATCAAGGGAATGTAGAGAAATGGAAAGGTGATAATGGCATATGGCAAGACGGAGGGATACTCATTCACTTTGAAAAGGAAGAAGAATGGATTGGTATCTTTCTTGCATTCCAATCACAGTCATGGTGTACCGATGAAGAAGGGCATGCTCGTGTGCCTGTTGAGCATTGTGATTATAAGGGGAATAATTAATAAGAAGAGGGCGTTCAAAAAGAACGCCCTCTTCTTATTTTATAAAACGAAAAACTAACGAGTGTAGAAAGACAAGAGAAAAGCAGTGCTACACTAGAAAACGCAATGAGATACATATTATATTTCATAACCTGTCCAATTAGCTGGTTACTGTCGTATTGAAACAGTCCCGCTATGATGTTGAATAAAAATAAAACGATAAACATGACGATAACTCCGTCTATTGATCCTTTAATGTCTGGTTTACTTAAAGCGATATGTGCGGAAATACAAATGGCGATAAATAAAAATAACCAAAAGGAAGGATTCAATAAATTGCCGATTGTAAATAAGCTTTTCAATAATACAAACGTCGACAAGAGCATGTTTTGAATCATTTCTACATTAATAGAAGTAGAAGCGATCGTTTTTTCGAGAGTTGTATTAAATAAAAAATATGATTCTGGTACGAAATAGCGCATTAAAAGGATTAATGCAGTAATACCAGAAATAATAGGCCCGATGCCGATGAAGAAATTCCCAATTCGTTGATACACACTTTTTTGATTGTATTGATGTTGTACGTAACCTAATGCTCCTTGACTTGTATCTGTTGGGAAAAACTGCGTTGCTACAATTTTATGACGGAACAGTACGCACATAATGGCATGTCCAAGTTCGTGGATCGGAACACCAATCCACGCCGTTAAAAGGAATCCTTTTCTTCCGAAAGCCCTCGACCAATACATTCGTGTTAGTGATTCTAAATAACCTAATAGAAATCCAATTACAATGATAACGCCAATTAAGGAAAATAATTGGATTACGCTTGTAAGGAGTATTTGAAAAATTGAGTTTACCAATTCCATTGTCTTTCATCCAATCTGTTAAAAATGTTATTTGTTCTGTTTCATAATAGCATTATTTTTCAAGATTGCTAGCATATATAATTTCTTTTGAAAGAAGGATTTCAGAATCTTTTTCTTGTAGTCATGTTTTATGTACAAAGTCATATATTGAATTTGTAACACCCTATATGGTATATGCTTAAGGAGGGATGAGAGAATGAAATGTCCGTCATGTCATACAGAAAATGCAGCAGAGGCAAAGTTTTGCGGGAATTGTGGACATTCGTTAACGGAAGAAGTAGTGGCAAGTAGTGGTCAAGAAGAAGGGCCGGAACAAGCACGCGCGGCACAAGTAAAGGAAACTCGGCCAAATGAAACGGTAGAGCAAGCGAAGCGGTTTGCGAGCGGCTATTTTCAATTTTTTAAACATGCATTACAAGCACCGACAGCGATTATGAAAAGCGGCACGATTGAAGTAAGAAATGGAATTGTAAGTCTTGTTCTTATTTGTTTTTTAGGAGCATGTATTTTTTATAGAATGATGAGTGCAGCATCAGCAGTTACGAGAACATTTGCACCAGATATATCTACTCCCACATTTTTTGTAGAATCTATAACGGTCTTTTTCTTTTTATTAATTTTAACTTTATTTGTCGGATTTATTATTTTTGTAAGTGGTAAGATGATGAAATCATCTTTTTCGTTTCTTGAAGTATTCGGTATATGGGGAACGCTAGCGACGCCGGCTATTGCTATATTAGTCCTTTCTTTTCTTTTTAGTTTCTTATTAATCTTTTTCTTACCGATATTATTATCGGTAGCTGCAACTTATATAGGGATTAGTATAACTGTAGCCATATTAAAGCTAGACAATGGCGGATTAGATCTCGTGTACACACTTATTATTGCAAATGTTTTAATTGGAATTGCAACATTTATTGTACTTTGGTCTTACATTAGCACGATAATTCAAGCCTTAACACAGGGAATAACTGGCTTCTAATGAAAAGGTGGTTGACTGGATGAATGTATGTACAAAGTGCGGAATTCAGTTTGAAGATGGTGTGCAATTTTGTCAAAACTGCGGGACGAAGAGGGGAAGTCCTGTAGTAAAGAAGAACATGAGCGGTGGTGCAAAGGTTGGCATTACACTGTTAGCACTATTTGTTATAGCGATTATTGGATTATATTTGTACGGATCATCGTATTATACGCAGGTGGCACAAGTAGATCGGATGATTACGATTTTACAAGAGAGGGACGGAGAGAAATTAGCTGAGATCATTACGGCAGATGATCAATCGGTTATGATAACAAAAGAGAGTTTAACGCCTCTATTTTCATATATAAAAGAAAATCCATCGTATGTGAATGAATTAAAAGAATATTTGAGACAAGGTGAAAAACAACGGGACGGAATAGAAAGAGCTGATTTTTCGTTAACGAAAGACGGAAAGTATTTCTTTATATTTGATCGGTATAAATTGAAAGTGAAGACGTACTATACCACTTTGCTTACAAATGAAAAAGGCGTATCGTTAAAAATGAACGGAAAAGAAATTGATAAGACAGATGACAAAAAGTTTGAGAAGCAATATGGGCCGTTTCTTCCGGGCAATCAAGTGTTTCAATCAGAATATAAAAATGATTATGTAAAACTATCGCGTGAGGAAAAGGTTGTACTTATGAAACAAAGCCAAAATAACGTAATGATAGATTTAACGTTGCAAGGTCAATATATTACAGTTCAAACGAACGCGCCTGGTGCAACATTGTACGTAAATCAAAAACCAGTTACAGCACTGGCAGGAGAAGAAATTACATGGGGGCCTATAGCGACTGATGGAAGTACGACGATTTATTTAGAACGAAATGGAGAAAATGGAAGGGAAACGACGAAGGTAGAAACGGTAACGGCACTTCCGTCTTATAATCTTCCATTTCAAAAGAAAAGTACAGAAAAAACAGTTGTTTATAATGTTACTCCGCCATCTACCACTCCGTATGTATATAATGGTTTCATTTTCCCAGATAGTGATATTCGAAAATTAACGAGTACAGATTTAGCATATTTATCGAAAGAACAGTTGAAAATTGCTAGAAATGAAATATATGCAAGGCATGGACATATTTTTCAGACGAAAGATATGCAAACGTATTTTTCAAAACAATCTTGGTATAGAGAAAATCCATATTTTACAGGAAAGCTAACAGATATTGAAACTTATAATGTTGAACTCATCAAATCAAGAGAATAAACATGTGAAAAAGGTACAGTGCATAACTGTACCTTTTTTATGGTTATTTATCTGAACCAGGATCCCTTGAGAAAAAGATGTGAAAGAGAAATGTGACTTTACTTGATCCTCCTGATGTACTAGCTTGTATATGTGATAAAGGACCAGATGTTAGGGCTGCCTCGGAATGGGGGGGTACGACTATTTTGAGCGCATGATCTGATTCTGGTGAAGCAGTAACAGTTATTGTATCGTCAGAGAAGTTCAGAATTTTAACTGAACCGACTGGAAAGATAGACTTGCCAGCATGTGATGCTGAAGCGAATTGGGTAGCTTTCCAAATATCTTGCGCAAACGTATCATCGTTAGATAACCAGGCACGAGCGCTGTATATTGTCGCATTAATGGAAAATTCTTGGTCAAGTGAGAGGGCGGGTTTCGGTTCTTTTGGTTCTTGCGGTTCATCTGGAAGCTGGGCGAGAAGGCCGGCGCACATATATTTCACCTACTTTCAATAGTAACTGTTATAGCATATTAAACATGTTGTTTATAAGACACGACGGCTACCTATTAAAGCATAGGTTTGTGCACCAAATTTGAAGATAAAATCCTCTTTCTTTACAATGGAAGTAGGTGTTATTTCTATAAAATATGGAAAACGTAAAGAGTATGTAAAAAAGAAGGAGTGGTAAAGTGAACTATGTCATTATTGGCGGAGATGCAGCTGGTATGAGTGCAGCTATGCAAATTGTTAGAAACGATGAAAATGCAAATGTTGTAACGTTAGAAAAAGGTGAAATTTATTCATACGCTCAGTGTGGATTACCGTATGTCATTAGTGGTGCTATCGCTTCAACTGAAAAGTTAATCGCGCGCAACGTAAAGACGTTTCGTGAGAAATATGGAATTGATGCGAAAGTGCGTCATGAAGTAACGAAAGTAGATACAGAAAAGAAAATGGTGTACGCAGAGCATACGAAGACGAAAGAAGTTTTTGAATTTCCGTACGATCGTTTATTAATTGCAACTGGAGTGCGTCCTGTTATGCCAGAATGGGAAGGTCGAGATTTGCAAGGTGTTCACCTTTTAAAAACAATTCCAGATGCTGAGCGTATATTAAAAACGCTAGAAACGAATAAAGTTGAAGATGTAACCATTATTGGCGGTGGTGCGATTGGACTGGAGATGGCAGAAACATTCGTCGAACTTGGTAAGAAAGTAAGAATGATTGAGCGAAATGATCATATCGGTACGATTTATGATGCAGATATGGCTGAATATATACATAAAGAAGCAGATAAACACAATATTGAAATTTTAACGAATGAAAATGTGAAAGCATTTAAAGGAAATGAAAGAGTGGAACAAATTGAAACGGATAAAGGTACGTATAAAGCAGATCTTGTTTTAGTATCGGTTGGAGTGAAGCCGAATACTGATTTTCTTGAAGGAACAAATATACGTACAAATTATAAAGGGGCAATCGAAGTAAATGCATATATGCAAACGAATGTGCAAGACGTATATGCAGCCGGTGATTGCGCAACACATTACCACGTTATAAAGGAAATTCATGATCATATCCCGCTCGGAACGACTGCTAATAAACAAGGGCGACTTGCTGGACTGAATATGCTTGATAAACGAAGAGCATTTAAAGGTACGTTAGGCACAGGTATTATTAAATTTATGGATTTGACGCTCGCAAGAACAGGCTTAAATGAAAAAGAAGCAAAAGGGCTACATATCCCGTATAAAACGGTCAAAGTAGATTCTACAAATATGGCGGGCTATTATCCAAATGCAAAACCACTTTACTTGAAACTACTATATCGCTCTGATACGAAACAATTGTTGGGCGGGCAAGTAATTGGAGAAGAAGGCGTAGATAAACGTATTGATGTGATCGCGATGGCACTTTTCAATAAAATGAGCATTCATGATTTAGAAGATGTCGATTTAAGTTATGCACCACCATATAACAGCGTTTGGGACCCAATTCAGCAAGCGGCAAGGAGAGCAGAATAGCACTTTTTAAGTGCTATTTTTTTTGCAAAGGTAGGTAAACTTTTTTAGCGAATAATAAAGAGGGAGAAACAGTTACATATAGGGAAGGGGATTATTAAAAATGTTTGTAGCACTTCAAACCGTTCAAGAATCTGAAAAAGAAATATTACGTAATTTGTACGCACTATATCTTCATGATCTCTCTACATTCACTCCTAATATAAAGATTGGGGCAAATGGATTTTTTGAATACGAAGATTTGCACATGTTTTGGGGAAATGACGGAATCACTCCGTATTTTATAAAAGCTGAAAATAGTATTGTAGGATTTTTATTATTGTTGGAACGCCCGTTTTTGAAGAAGGAAAACGACTTTGGCATAAATGACATTTTCATATTGAATCAGTACAAAGGAAAAGGAATTGGTAAACAAGTTATTGAGAATGTACTAAAAGAGAAACGAGGACAGTATTTCGTTATCGAACTTGTGAAAAATGTACCAGCTGTTTCTTTTTGGAAGAAAGTATATAGGGAGCTAAACATCGTATTTGATGAGAAAACACAGTTAATCGATGATGAAGAATGTCTCGTTCAAACGTTTAAAATATAATGAAATCGGTGCCTCTAGTAGATTACTTTGAAATTTAACTTTATTTTGAATATACCGTTCACCCTTGAAAACATAGTACTTATCGCTTATATTTTCATATAGTATTTATTTTTAAAAAAAGCAATGAACGAACCAGGGGGCACAGTATGGCAATTAACATGAAAACAATCGAAGAATGGATTGCTGAATCAAACGCAAGACAAGAAGAAGACTTTGGACACGTTGTGGAAGAGATGAAAGAAGTATGCGTCGGACTTGATAATGCGACATTAATTTATACGAAAAATGTATTTTGTTTCGGTAAAAAAGTAGAAGTGTTTTTCTTCTTCCAAGACCATGTCGTGATCGGACAAGAAAAAGACGAATATATTGAGATTGAAAAATTAAAGTATGATGATATTACAAATAGTAATTTAAAAACAAATGACAAAAATACAACGTTAGAATTAAAGTTTGCTAACGGACAATCTATTAATTTAGATAGTTTAAATGATAACTACGGTACGAAAAATTGGTTATTTGCTAGACAAATTAAGAGTATTTTTAAGTTAATCTAGTAAAAAAGCACGCCGTCCATCGGCGTGCTTTTAACTATGCAAAACCCCTTTTAACCAATTCCGCGCTCGATACGCCCCAACAGGAATTTGAATAAGAGACGTTTCATTCCCAGCATCAATACCGTACAATTGATCACATGAATTTGTATCAAAACTAAGTAATGGATGCCCGCCCATCCCCATCGCGGTCGCTGCAAAAACGAGTTTATGAACGAGTATACCAGCTTCCATTTGGTGAATACGATATCCTCTATAGCCTAATGCACGTGTATAGTAATCTTTCTTTCCGACTACATGTAAGCAAAGTGGTACTTGAAAAAGGTTTACGTTATCCATCGTCATACTAGATTGAAGAGGGTAACGAAGGTCTCCATACCGAATTGGTTGTATCGAATGTGTTTTACTATTATAAGCGTAAGCCCCGTTTTCAATATTTTTCACGTTATAAAAACATCCATATAAGAAGACGCGTGCATTTTCATTTGCATACTTACCGTCAAGGTCGTTGTAATAGGGGAAGGAGAGGCTCGCTTCTTGTAGTAAAGTAGCGAGCTCGGCTGCATCCCATTTCGTTAAAATAAAGTCCGCATCAGGAGAATATCGTTTTTTACAAAGTTGTAGGAAATCATACGATAACCGTTCTACTTTTGGTAGCTGTACAGCGTACGCATTATGTTGATAGTGCTCTTCATGATGTAGTGTTTGGAAGTGTGCTGTCGATTCGATCATAGAAGCTTCATTTATTTTTGTTATCATCGGATATTCACCTACATGTTTTGAGCGAACGAAATGTTCATGTGCTAACGGCGGAATTTGTTGCAACAACTCATGAGAAGTAACTGTTTTATTTTCACGGTAATCATTGTGAAACCAATTAGTTTCTGGCTCTGTACTTAAAGGAATAACGGCATACACACTTTCTTCACCTTCTGACAATCCGAGTAAATGGTTCAGTGCACGATCTAGAAATTGAAAGTATACGCCGTTCGTATAACCGAACTGTTTTGCACATTCTAGTAATTGCCCAATGAGAACCCCGCTATCTAATCCTTGAAGGCGATATGAAAAGTTATTGTATTTAAAGAAGTTTTTCCAAAACATAGTGGATACGAATGCGGCACCGAAACAATCATGTATATTACAGCGATTACCGAGTGCGTCTGCTAAATAAGAATCGAAATTTCCTTCGCGAAGTAAAATAAGTCGGTGATGCGCGGCGTCATAATGGTAAATGCCATCTGGATAATCGTCAATCTTTAAATAGATATACAATTCATTGGGATATAAAGCACCGCCTGAAGGAATGGATCTTCGTAATACATTTCTCTCGCTATTTAGCTGACATAATTGTGTTACACCAAATGAATACCAAAGGTAGTGACCAATCTCATTTAGAGTAGGTGTAGTAGAAGAGTTCGATAAAGATAACGGGATTTCTAAGGAGAGCGGGATGGTAGGTACATTTCGATATAATTTATAAGGAAGCGGTGCGTCTTTCCAGTCCACCTCATGATTCGGCATAATTTCATCAATAGAGAAATGGAGATGATGTAAAAAAGTATCTAGCTGCATGAAATCCCTCCTTTACTATGGAAACGGGTGCGGATGTGGATTTAATTGTTCATTTGTTAACGGTTCAGTGCTATATCCAAGTGTCATCGGTACGGTATAGACTCTATCTAATCCTGTAACACGAGTAAGGTGATGGCCGAATGTCATCGGTAACATGCCTGGAATAATGACTTTTACACAGTGTAGTCCGTTCTTTTCTATAAGGGGAACGGTTTGATCTACAACGATTATTTCAAGATTAGATTGATGCAAACGATTTAAAAGTTGGTGGAGATCGGATGTTAAATCCATATCAAATGACTGTGATACATTCATTTCTTGGAACGTTTGCACTGGTGCATCTTCTCGTAAAAGGAAGTGAAGACGTTCTTCCGTTTCTTTCAATCCGTACAGCATACTGTGGTCTTCCATTTTATTAACGAAATAAGGATCTTGTAAGCATTTTTCATAGTATTCTCTTTTGTGCTCGAGTTCATCGTCTGTTATAAGTAACATGCCTGCTATTTCTTGAATGGCACTTTTTAAAGCTCGAATAGGATCTAAATGAGCGCCTCCCGCACAAACAACGTTCATTCCATTTTCACGTGTATTCTTTGCAATTACCCATAAGCTCGGGATGCCGTGTTCCATCGTCGCGTTAAAAGCGTGTAATTCATATCCAGTAATCGTACGTAACCGCTGGATCATTAATTGTAATTCTGTATCATTTGCTGAACTAAGATCAAGGCGGGGAAGAGGTAATTCGGCATACCAAGTGAGTAAGAAGGCATCACGCTCTACAATTTCTAAAATGCCGTGAAAAATCGCTTCTTCTAAACTACCGCCAATTGCACATCCATTTGATGTTTCATACACGAAAGCATCTCGATGACCAAGGCTATAATAAGCAATTGATTCAGGAACTAAAAGCGGTCTGTTTTGTGATAAAGAATATCCCCATACCCAGTTTTGCTCATAATCAGGATCAAACGGCTTAAATGGAAAATTATCACGATTGTAGTGTTCATTTGTATGCACACCGAGTGTAAGGGGATTTAGTGCATGTTCCTCTAAATCATGAAAACTACCATGCACATTTGTCTTTTTCCCGCGAGGCGACATACCGCAATATCGTTCTAAACCTTCTAAAATAGCAGTTGCTTCACTCACTGCAAATGAATGAGTTCGGCCTGCAACACCTTCATTTCCAAACATTAATGGCATGTTTATAATGACGTCAGCGAATGGCAATAAAGAATGCTGCATTTTGCCGTTCAACATACCGATCCGATAATCTAAATAGTCTTTCGTTAAAAATGTGTTTAATTCATGAATGGAACGGCAGCGATACGTTTCGGTGCTTACTTTTAAACTCGGTTGTAAAGAAACTTCCGCCGCATCCGCAGTATCATCAGGTAAACTACTACATACAGGACAGAGAGGATCTGGAAGAAAAGAATGCCGCGTACATTGTAATGTTTGTAAGTTTAGTAAAATAAGTTCATTTTCTAAAGAAGAATGGTTATGAGTTAATATTTTTTCTGTTTCTGCGCAAATAAGATGGCACATTTGTAACATGCCATTTTGGGTGGCACGTACATCACGCCTCGTTCCATTTTCGGCTTTAAAGGCATATTTCCGCTGTAGTTCCCACATTTCTTTTTGATCAAAGCCAGCGATAAAACGGCGTCCATCAGAACAATGGGAACATCCGGGCGTAAGAGGATGAATGTAAGGACCGATAATACCTTCGCCAAATGAAGTGAAACCACGAAGCCACGGAATATGATTTGAGCGAAAAATTAGCTCAGCATCATGATGAATAGGAGAAGGAGATCCATCATGTAATACGAGAGCGAGATAAATATTTTCAGGAAGTTCTTCTGTAAGGGTATGCTGACGAATGATGGAATATTGTTTGCATAATTGATCATGTACATAGTCTGCAAGAAGGCCATCCCCTATAAGCAATATATTTTGAGTCATAGACCGTCCTCCTTTGCAATTAATACCCCATACACACCGTCTAAGTTTTCTTTCAAAAATGGTTCGATTGCTAAATCAAACACGAAGGGATAAAAATTATGTTCTTCTAAATGCTGTAAGGCAAGCTGTAAAGATTGCACACTTGGAATTTCTTCTTCCGCTTGTATTTCCACCCTAAAAGAATCCGTGTCATATAAAATAATAGATGATTCAGGCAAGATATTAGCTCTGTAAGGAGTCTCTTCACTTTGAATGTGGAGCAGTGATAGTTGTAGTGCGCTCCGTAACGCTAACGTCATATTAATATTAGATGCACCGTACCATTTATCATTTATACCAACCCAAACGACTGGAAAACTGAGAATCTCTTCACTCATTGCGATTTTAGGTGTTTCATGAATTGTAGCAAGGGCATCGTAATAAAATCTACAATGTTTATCGTGAATATCAGTTAAATCAATCGTTGTAAGTTCTTCTAGCATATGTGACTGCCGTTCATACAATTTATTATTTAAATGTTGTTGTAGTGCCCGGTAAAATCCTTCTGTCATCGTTTCTCCAGCGCCAATACCGATATCGTTATGTTCAGGAATAAGGCGGTGAATGATTTCTGCTACATATGTTTCAATTCCTGTTAAACCAGCTTCTCGGCGTGCTTCATTATGAGTTAATCCACTGCGAGTCATAAGAGGCAGAAGGGGAGCTGGGCCATCTGATAATGGATTGGCTACTTGAATATAGCATTGTGATAACGGTAATTGATATGAATCTTGTTCATCCCATACATGGAATATACCGGCTTCTTTAGAAGTTAATGAGTCGAAAAAGCGGAATACATCAGTTGAAGTATGTTGGTTGGACCGATGCTCAAGTTTTTCAGAAAGATTTTCTATCGTATCAATTGTAAAACTTTCATCAGTTGCAAGAGGGTGTTTTATAAAAGGATGCCACGTTCCTTCAAGTGTTTCATAGTTTAATAAAAAGAATTGTAATTCTTTTTCACGATATAAATCATCCGCGACATGTTTAAACAATTCAAAAACGATTACATTTGCTAACATTGCAGATGTAATTGGTGAGAAGGAATCTGATGAATTTTCATTTTGCAAAGTCGTTTCATGTAGCCGATGCCATGCGGATTCCCAGCATTCATCACGATTTTCCGTTACGACAGGTCCAGCTATACCGAGTGTTGATAAACAAATAGCTGGTATAAAATTCTTTTTCGTTTCTCTACAAATAGTGTGAACTGTTTTTAAACCGTCAATGTCTCCATTTTGAGAAACATATAAAATCCAATCAAAAGGTTCGAATACTTCATGCAAGGGACGGTCAATTGTAGTATCGATTTCTTGAATGAGTACACCGTTATCAACTTCATATGCACGTTCTATTAGCTCATGTATTCTGTCATAGTTTGTTTCATCTCGATCTGTAACGAGGTAATGAAATGTAGGTAAACCAGATTCTAATAAAGAAGAAACTAAAGAAGTAAGCATATCTCCGGAGCCAAGTACAAGGACATTTGCTCCGCGGTACGTTTCAAATTTTAAAGCACCTGAATGAGAATCAGCTTCTAAAAATTCAATTTGTGAAGCATATCTGTCGAGTAATGTACTGTTTAATTCATGAGGTGCATCTTGATTTGCATCGCGAACGAAACCATTTTCATATAAAACCTCTCCAATTTCAAATACACGATTTTGATAGGGGAGAGGGAGACCATCAGTTATTTCTGCTAAAGAATGATTACCGTTAAACATTGGCATTAATTTTTCAATCCAGTCATAAATTCCATCACCGTCCATGCGAAATGAACTGGCGTTATTTCGAAAATAGACACCCCCGTTTGAATCGGGCAGGAAGAAAGTATCCTTATTTACTTTAAGTTTTGCATGAATTGGAAGGTTATTCATTTTAATCCTCCTTACGTTTAGGCATACATTATTATCTTATGTCATGAAATTTGTCCCGTATGAACGCAAAAAAAGGCTGTAGAATGATGTATTCTACAGCCTTTATATATTAGATTATTAATCTATCAACCTTCTAATAATAATGATTTTGGATCTTCAAGCATATCTTTAACAGCAACAAGGAAGCTAACTGCTTCTTTACCATCAACAATACGGTGATCGTAAGATAAAGCAATGTACATCATTGGGCGGTTTTCCATACGCTCGTTATCAATTGCAACTGGGCGTACTTGGATTTTATGCATTCCTAAAATACCAACTTGAGGGCTATTTAGGATTGGTGTTGACATTAGAGAACCGAATACACCACCGTTTGTAATTGTAAATGTACCACCTTGTAGTTCTTTTAATGAAAGTTTGTTATCGCGTGCTTTCATACCTAAATTACGAATTTCACTTTCGATTTCAGCGAAGTTTAATTGGTTAGCATCGCGTACAACTGGAACAACTAATCCATCTGGAGCTGCTACTGCAATACCGATATCATAGAATTTTTTGATGATAAGCTCGTCACCTTGAATTTCAGCATTTAATAATGGGAATTGTTTTAATGCTGCAACAACTGCTTTTGTGAAGAATGACATGAAGCCAAGACGTACATCATGTTTTTTCTCGAAAGCGTCTTTACGCTCTTTACGTAATTCCATGATCGCACTCATATCAACTTCGTTAAATGTTGTTAACATTGCAGATGTTTGTTGAACTTCTACAAGACGTTTTGCAATTGTTTGACGGCGGCGGGACATTTTCACGCGCTCAACTGGTTTTTCGAATTCCGTTTTTGCAACTGGAGCAGGAGCTGGGCTCTTTGGAGCAGCTGGTGCTTCTTTTGATGCTGCAGCATGAGCTTGTACATCATGTGGTCTCACGCGTCCAAGTGGATCTGTGCTACGTACGTCGTTTAAGTCGATTCCTAATTCACGAGCCATTTTTCTAGCAGCTGGTGATGCGATAGGACGGTTCGTATTTGGTAAGCCTTGTAGACTCGTAGTTTGTTCAGCATTTGGAGCCGCAGCTTTCGGTGCTTCAGCTGTTTCTTGTTTTGCTTGCTCAGTAGGTGGTGCAGGTGTACTTACTGCAACTGGTGCTCCATTAGCATCTAAAATTGCGATAGTTGCGCCAACTTCAACTGTATCCCCAGGTTCGCCTAGTAACTTCGATACAATACCTGAATCTTCTGCAATGATTTCTACATTGACTTTATCAGTTTCAAGCTCAACAACGCTGCCGCCTTTCTCAACTTTGTCGCCTACGTTGATAAGCCATTGTGAAATAGTTCCTTCGGTAATAGATTCTGCAAGCTCAGGTACTTTAATTTCGATCATTTTAAATGTCCTCCCCTTATTTGCCTAACGGTGTGTTTTTTCTTCTTTTGTCTTCGGTAATCTCCATTTGTTAGCCTGGCCTTGGGCAGAATATCTGCCCAGGGAACAAGCTAGAAACCTTCATTATTACTTTTTAGTTGCTGAAAACTTCAATTTCTTGTTTATCTTGACGGAAGTTATACTTCACATCTAAAGCGTGTGCAACAATTAGTTCTTGCTCGGCTTTGTGAGCGAATGGATCGCCGCCAGATGGACTAGAGCGATCAGGACGTCCAATGTAACCTGTTTTCACTTTATCTCCAGCAAGTTCGAACAGAATTGGAGCCATGTAATGCCATGCGCCCATATTACGAGGTTCTTCTTGAACCCAAATGATTTCTTCTAAGTTTTTAAATCGTTTAATAATAGATTGAACTTTCTCAGCAGGGAATGGGTACAATTGCTCGATACGAACGACATGAACTTCGTCTAAGTTGTACTCATGTTTACCAGACTCGATTTCTGCTGCTAAGTCAATCGCCATTTTACCTGTGCTTAAAACAAGACGTTTTACTTTATTTGGTTTCGTGCCAAGGTTTTCTTGTTCTAAAGCAGGTTGGAAACGTCCTTCGCTTAACTGACTAGCAGTTGAAAGCGTAAGTGGGTGACGTAATAAACTCTTCGGCGTCATCAGTACTAATGGTCGAACAGCTTCTGTTCCTAAGATAGATGCTTGACGACGCAGGATATGGAAGTACTGTGCCGCGCTCGTTAAGTTTGCAACTGTCCAGTTATTCTCAGCAGCTAACTGTAAGAAACGCTCTGGACGTGCACTAGAGTGCTCTGGTCCTTGACCTTCATAACCGTGTGGTAATAGAAGAACTAAACCAGATTTTTGACCCCATTTTGCTCTTCCAGCTGAAACATATTGATCAAATAATGCTTGCGCAGTATTTGAAAAGTCACCATATTGCGCTTCCCACATAACAAGAGTTTCTGGAGCGAATACGTTATAACCATATTCGTAACCAACAACAGCAGCCTCTGATAACGGACTGTTATGAACAGAGAATGATGCATTAATGTTTGGTAAGCGATGTAATGGTGAATATGTTTCATTTGTATCAGTATCGTGTAATACGATATGACGGTGCGCAAATGTACCACGCTGTGAATCTTGACCAGTTAAACGAATTGGCGTACCTTCTTGTAAAATAGAAGCGAATGCTAATGACTCAGCAAGTGCCCATTCAATTTTACCGTTCTCTTCTAAAGCATCTTTACGGCGCTCAAGAATTTTCTTCACTTTCGGATATACGTTAAAGCCTTCTGGCCAAGATAGTAGACCTTCATTAATTGCACGAAGTGAGTCAATCTCAACACCAGTATCAATTGGTTGAATGCCTTTTGCAACAACATCTGGCACTTTAACGTGAATTGTTGCATCGCTCGTATCAGCTGGCGGTACTTGTGCATAATCTGATTTTAATTGTTCTTGCGTAAACTGAGTAATTGTTTCAACCTCATCTGCATTTAGAACACCAGCAGCTTGTAATTGATCTGCATAAATTGCTCTTACAGTTGGGTGATTTTTAATTTTTTTGTACACTTGTGGTTGCGTAACCGCTGGGTCATCCATTTCGTTATGACCATATCGACGGTAACCGATTAAATCGATTAAGAAGTCTTTTTTGAACAACATGCGATATTGAATCGCAAGGTTAGCAGCTGCAAGACAAGCTTCTGGATCATCAGCGTTCACGTGAACAATCGGAATATCGAAACCTTTTGCAAGGTCACTTGAATATTTCGTAGAACGAGAATCATAGCTATCAGTTGTAAAACCAACTGCATTGTTTGCGATAACATGAATCGTTCCGCCTGTTTGATACGCGTTCAATCTGCTTAAGTTGAGCGTTTCAGATACAATACCTTGACCAGGGAATGCAGCATCACCATGAACTAAAATTACGAATGATTTTGAAATATCTTGATCTGGAAGACCAGATTTTTTACGATTCTCTTGAGCAGCACGTGCGAAACCTTCTACTACAGGATTCACGAACTCAAGATGACTCGGGTTATTTGCTAATGTCACGCGAGTGCTAACTTCTTCGTTACTAACGACTTGTTCTCTACCTAGGTGGTATTTTACGTCGCCAGTCCAGCCAGAATTGGCTACTGCGCCTTCTATTTTTGCATGTTTGAACTCAGCAAACATGTGACTATATGGTTTTTCTAATACGTGAGCAAGTACGCTTAGACGACCGCGGTGAGCCATACCAATCATGACATCCTCTACGCCGTTCTTAGCACCTTCTAGAACAATTTCATCTAAAACAGGCACAAGCATATCAACGCCCTCGATAGAGAAACGTTTTTGCCCAACGAATGTTTTATGCAAGAATTGCTCGAAACCTTCAACAGCTGTTAAACGTTTTAAAAGAGCAGTCCGTTTTTTATTTGATAGTGGTTGACGCAATGAATTTGATTCCACCATTTGATGCAACCACGTGCGTTCTTCACTATCTTGTATATGAGAAAATTCATAAGCTAAAGATTTTGTATAAACGTCTTTTAATCTATGAATTACATCAAGTGCAGTGTGAATACCTTCTGGTGCATCTTGCCATACTGTTTTCGCTGGAATCGCTTTCAAGTCAGCATCGCTCAGTTCGTTCATTGCTTTCTCAAGAAGAGATTGTCCATTTGCAGCATCTTCCATCGGGTTGATGTGAGCCAACGTGTGCCCGAAAGAACGAATCTGCTCAACAAGTTGAACGACTTTAAGAATTTTTTCAATGTTACCTGTGTTTTGAGGAGAAAAATGTGTTGCTGTGTTGTCCCCTGTTACGACATCATCTTGAAACGAAGGAGCTCCAAAAATTTCAAAAAGCTCTTGTAATTCCGGATCAACAGAACCTGCTCCAGTTACGTAAAGATCATACTGTTCAATCACATAACCAAGGTTCGGACCGTGGAACTTGGCCCAAGGGTTTGTCGTTGTATTCTTCCTCGTCATTTGTTTAAACCTCCCAATGCATATAATCCTTTTCCATACAAAAGGTGCATTTTGCTCTTTTCAATAATTGATGAACCAATAATCAATGTAAATGTTTTCTTTACTCTTATGTTATTACAATAATTTACATAATACCAAACACTATTACTTATCTGTTTTTAAAAAAAACATTCACAATAACTTATCACCCAAGTTAATCTTTCACTTTATAAAGTAATTTTACAGAAAAATGGGGTGGATATATTTGGTATACCTACATTGAAAACTAGAATTGTTACATGTAAATATAAGTATAATCATTGGAATGTTTTGATAAAAGTTGATTCGAATTATGTATATTGAAATAATAAGCGCTTTCATAGATATTATACAACAATATAACGGAATATAGTATAAAAAATAAAAAATTATGAATTTACCATAAACTTTATTTCGATAGTGTTAAATATCGAAAGGAAAATGAAGGATTTCTACAAAAAAAGTGGTTAAACATAAAAAATGCTTTATAACCCGTTAGTTTCTATAAATATGCCAAAAAACACCGTAAAACAAATAACACATTGCATCTAATAAAGCAGAGAATGAAATATTTTAAAAGGATAAAACAAATATGAAGATATTAAATTTTTAAAAAAGTGAGGAGGAAATATAGTAACGATTACATACAGTGTTCCATGTTTTATTACAAAATAGACGTGCTGAAATCGAACAAGTTTCTTCTATTATAAATAGAACGAAAACTGATTGAAATAAATGTAAAGGAACCTTGACGTAAAGTTTACTTTACATATATACTCGATATATGGAAGGAGGGAGAAATTTCCTTGGAAAATAAAATGGTCGAATACCGAAAGAAATTTGGACTATCTCAAGAAAAACTGGCCGAGAAACTCGGGGTTTCCAGACAAACCATTATCTCAATTGAAAAAGGGAAATACGATCCATCACTTCCGCTAGCATTTGAAATAGCAAAAACATTTCAGACAACGATAGAACATGTATTTATTTATGAAGGAAAAGAAGGGGAGGAGTAAGAATGAACTATTCACAAAAGTACTTTGTAATCATGGGAATTATCTTTCTATTTATGAGTGGATTTATGATATTAACAGGTATAATGACGCATTCTGCACCGCCGGCTATAACGTATCCATTGCTTGGGATGATGATTATGAGTTTCTGCCTAAGCTACTTACACCCACAATTTAAAGAAAAAGATGAGCGAATGAAACTCATTCGTTATAAAGGAATGTTTGTAACCTTTTTTGCATTAACAGTATATTATCTTCTTTTCTCTATTGGCTTAAACTTAAAAATACTTACACTATCTGCTACTGAATTATTGAATATACTTATGGCACTTACGATGAGTACCGTCTTTATCTCATTTGTTGTTTTGGCAAAAAGATATTAAGATGGAAGAGAGAAAGGAAGATTAACATATGCAAATGATGTATGCTTTTGGCATTGGGCTTGTATTATTTTTAGCCGTATTCTTATTTATTCGTAAAGATGTTCAAGGTGGGACATTAACGAAGCGAGGATTTTATAAATTAATCGGCTGTTTAGTTGTTATGCTTATAGCGATTATTGTAATGATCGTATTAATTAATCAGTCACTATAGAATGTAAAAACGGAACTTTACTTCGGTAAGGTTTTTCTTTATTGTTAAACCTAAAAATTACCTCTAAATCAATTTAATGTAAATAAATTGTGTTATATAATCCAATGAACTGATAGATAAGGAGTGTAGTATATGAATAAAAAAACTATCTTCTATTTATTAACTTGTATACTACTTGTAGCTAGTACTACTTATATAATATGTAACAAAAGAGAACAAGTGCCACCTATATTAGTATGGGACGAACAAGAATACTATGTTACGAATGAACCTGCCAAAGTAGAAGAAGTTGGGCAAAAACTTGGCGAAGTAACAAAGAAAATTAAAACAAGTAAAAACCCTACTAAAAATAGAGAATCTAATACATTACAAGAGAAAACAGAAGTGTTTACAATGATTGAGGAAGAAAAAAGTGAATATCCGCCTTTAATCATAAAGGAAGCTTATAGTGATGAATATAGGGTAGTGAGGCCGATGTTGAAGCAAGTATTATGATGAAAAGGGGATTCATATGCAGAAAGAAACTGCGTATCTATGGTTGTTAAGAAAAACTTTTTCCTTTGCTTTATTTTGCCTCCTATCGGTGCATTTTACATTGTAATGAATAGAGGGGCACTACAAAAGAGAGACTTCATTTTATATTTATTATTTGCTGCTATTAATATATCACTTTGGTTATCGCTTATGATCTTTGATCGGACTATATGGATGGTAGTAGGGAACAGAAAATGTGGTTCATTTGTGCTACGGATACAGATTGATAGAAGAGAGGCCTTGTAGGAATGCTGCAAGGCTCTTTATATTTTTGGGAATTAATAGAAAATTAATCATATAAATGCTATACTAAAAAATGTTTGTAATGTCAGTTTCATAATATTGTATGATACTGACTTACTAGAAAAGATAATGAGGAGAATGAGCGTGCAAAAGATAAAGAGATTATTGCTATTAATGATGGTAGTAGGATTAACAGCGGTTGTTTTAGCAGGGTGTGCAAATCCGAAAGATACTACAGAAGAATTTTTAACAGCGATACAAAAAGGTGATGTAGAAAAGGCTCGTACATTTGTTGAGAGTGACAAGGAATTTAATAAACTAAATGAAAAAACAGATGATGCTGAGGCAAAAGCAATGCTAAGTGCAATTACAAAGAACTTTAAATTTGAAAAGCTAGAAGAAGTATCGAAAAAGGATGACAAAGCAGAAGTGAAAGTGAAAATTACATCTGCTGATCTATCCGTTGCTGTAACAAAAGCAGTGGGAGAAGTTATGCCAATGGCCTTCGCTAGCGCATTTAGCGAAGACAAAGAACAATCTGAAAAAGCGATTGAAAAAACAATGACCTCAACTATCATCAAAAACTTAACGGATAAAGATGCAGCAATGGCAACTCGCGAAGTTACATTGAACTTAAAGAAAGACAAAGATGGCGACTATAAAATCGTTGCTGACGATAACTTGAAAGAAGTATTGTTTGCCAATGCAAAGTCTTTGGAGAAGATGTTTGGTGGGAAGTAATTGAATTAGATAAAAAAGAGACACCATATCACGTAGAAGGTTGATATGGTGTCTCTTTTTTTATGACCCCGGAGAGGTTCGAACTCACGACCTCCACCCTGTCAAGGTGGCGCTCTCCCTGCTGAGCTACGGGATCCCAACTATAAATATTACCACCAGCAATGTGTTTTCATTTCATTCGTGTAATCGGAGAATTTATATAATTTGTTGAATATTGTAACATTTAATGTATTCTTATAATAACAACAAATTTCAATAGTGTAAAGATGTAATTTTCTGAATATTATCATTCCAATTTTTATATAAAAAAATAAGCCCCGAAGAGCTTATTTTAATAATAATATCACCGCAATTATCAATGATATTATCAAAAATAAAATCATAAATAATGGAACTCAGTCATGAGCTATCGCCCTGTAACTGTCATTCCTGCTGTGTAAATTGTATCAATAGAACCGTCAGCGTCTTTTATTTCGACTTTATAACGATATGTTCCATCCTCATAAATATCATCGCCATATCCTGTGAAAGTTGCAATTTCATCATTGCTTCCAGCTGGGACCCATTGATTTTGCCAACGGAAGTTGGTTTCAAATTCTCCCCATCTATCGCCATATTTCTTTTCAAGGCTGACATTGTAATGAATTTCTTCCGCTCGGTCATTTGTAATTCTTGCAATTACGCTGTTACCAAAAGTAACTTGTGTAGAGTGTACCTGAACTGTAACACCGTTCACCGTTTCGCTAGGACCACAAATATAACGACAGAACTCGCTTGCTCCGTCAGCATGTGCCTTCGGTGTATCAATGTTCATAGCTGTTAAACCACCTAAAGCTAAAGCTCCTGTTAATAATACTTTACCAAATGTTTTCACTTGAAATTCCCCCTAAGTATATTCTCAATTCGTTCCATAGATACCACATTAAGTAGTTTTATAACATTAATCTAATCGAACGCTTTTTTCCTCGAGTGTATTCGCTATGAATCTTTCATCTTGTAGTAATCTAACCTCTACATATAATTTCATAGTTTTGATTCCATATATGTATCATGATTTACATAGAGCAAATCTGTTAATACGTTTTGGTTATTTACTTATCACACTGCTTTTTATTACCTTTTATTGGTAAAACGTTGATTTTATTATATACCATTATTATCTATTTACAAGAGAAAATCATACTGTATGCAAAAATGCATAATAAAAAGCACTGCTTGTATTCTGAATTACAGAATACAAGCGGTGCTGAGTTTCAATTAATATTTGATTGGAACCTAATGCTAATTTTTTATGTTTAACAGTATACATATATCACTGTTTTTTAGTCATAATTGATAAACCTTGTTCAGAGGACGCTATTCCTGCTGGGCTACGGAATCTTCAAAAGGGAAAGTATAAGCGATTATGCTAGTAATGTATGAAGGGATAATGATAAGAAGAAAATTCAGTGAAAAGTAGTTTTTGAATGTAGCCGTTATATTATTTCCGGTATTTATCTAAAGGATTTTCATCGCTTAAATCAACAATTAAAGGGCATAAAAATAACAGTGGTAAAGCGGCGTTAGCTTGATGAAAAGTATCATTAGACATATATTGTCTTCCAAAACAATACGGACAATCTTTTTCAAATGTTATGAGAAGCGACCATACGTCTTTTACTTTCCACTTCGTTTTACAATACGTACAACGCGCCATTGAGTTCCTCCTCATTTTAAGGTGTTTTCTAATATATTCTACTTTATTGTACGAAAGTCATTTGAATTTGATGTGGCAAATTTCTGCGTTCTCTTTAATAAGTGGACTAGTTAAATCTCTACTATTCCAAACAAGAGCAACGTTTGCTTTTTGTTTTAAAATTCGTTGGCATTCAATTTTGAAAGCCTCTTTATCAAACCAATGAAATGCTTGGGCAACAGTTACTAAATCTACACTATTTTCTTTTAAAGTGGTATTTTCAGCAGTTGCTTTTATGGATTGAAAACGAGAATATAGTTTTAACGATTGCTCAGCCATCTTCCTCATATCATTATTTGGCTCAACTCCAATAACATGTAAACCACTTTCAAGCAGCTGGCGGCTAAATATCCCCGTACCCGTACCTGAACCAATATCAGCTACAATCGGATTTCCTTTCAGTTGGTTAGCTGAAAGTAAGTAATCAATATATTCATTAGGATAACTAGGACGATATTGTGCATATATATCGGCCCTGTCAGTAAAATTTTCTGTTGTTTTCACAGTACTACCTTCTTTCTTACAATATTATGTACAGAAATAGAAATTAAATATGAATTTCGGCATCAGTCTCTAAGTCTACCACTTAAGAGTCCAGCTAAATAGAAAGCCTCAGTTTCTGTATTCAAATATCCTTCATCCGTTTAGTATACTATTTTAGATAATATCTTCCAAAAGGCTATAATGGCTTACTTAAATAAATCCACATAACTGTATGTTTTTATGAATTTATTTAATAATTTATGAGCAGTTATATGTCGTATTACGTTTACGTAGGTAAGAGATTTTCATTTTTGCTATTTAAATTGGCCAATATATCCTTTTTACAATTTACTGAAAATCATGTATAACAGAGATACAAGATTATTTTATAAATATTCAGGAGTAGAGGGAGAAAAGTTGTAATGGTAAGAAAAACGTTCAAGATGCGCGTGTCTAGAAATAGAACGATTTCGATTAATGGATCGATTCTTGATGTGGATGTTACACATGATGAATTTTTACAAGAGTTTGTTGAGTGGGTTGATTCTAAAGGTTGGTCGTTTATGGGGATAACGGATGAGATTACGCCCGAGGAAGCTAGTCAAAAGTTAATAGATTCGTTGATTGATGAGAAGGATAAGAAAGAGTAATTCCTTCTTATTTTTATTGTATATTTATGTTCTTTATCGTAAAAATATGATATAGTAAAAAATAGTGAAAATTCTTCCAGTTTAATACAAATTACATATGATTGGTAGATATATTATTTTGTTAAGGGATTAAATGGAAAAGGGAGAGTCATATGGTAAATTTTAAGAAAATTTTGGTTTTTATTACAGTTATTTGTTTGTTTTTGTTGACACCTATGACATTGCGTGCTGAGACGAATATTGGAGTAAATCCAGAACAAGTTGCACCACCACCTGCGGAAGGACCAAATGTTTTTAGTCAGTTTGCAACGACAATTGATGCGAAAACAGGAGATGTTTTGTATGACAAAAACGCATATCACCGCGCATATCCTGCTAGTACGACGAAAGTGTTAACAGCGATTCTACTCATGGAGCATACAAAGCCAGAGGATCAATTTACATTTTCACAATTAGCATTAGATCAAGAGAAGAGTAATTATCAAATTGAGTTTCAACCTGGAGAGACAATTAATAGAAATACTGCGCTTATGATTTTAATGGTGCTGAGTGCGAATGATGTGTCGTATGCGATTGCGGAGCGGATTGGCGGGAGTGTTGAAAATTTCGCCAATATGATGAATGAGAAAGCGAAGCAATTAGGAGCGAGAGATAGTCACTTTGTAACACCGAATGGATTGCATGATCCGAATCATTATACGACGCCATATGATATGGCTATGATTACGAAAGGTGTGCAAAATTATCCTGAAATTTTACAAGCGATGAATACGAAAAGAACGACAGTTACGACGTCTAGGCAGACGGTGTCTATTTTTAATAAATCTAATTTTTTTGAAAATCCATATAGCATTGGCGGTAAGACAGGGTTTACGAATGAAGCGCGTAATACACTTGTTTTATTAAATGAGAAAGATGGAAATCGTATTATAAATGTAGTAATGGCTTCTCAAAGACCTGAAATTTATGAAGATTTGAAGCAGATGGCGGACTATTCTTTTGGTCAATTTGTGAAGCAAACTGTACTAGATAAACATAGTTGGCATCAAAAAACAACATATTTAAATAAAGATATTAATAGTGAACTTGAAAAAAGTGCAGAACTTATGCTTAAGAAAGATGAAGGGAAAAATGTGAAAACTATTTTCCGGGCAGCTTCATTAGATAAAGAATCTTTGTATCATAAAGGAATTCATCGTGGTGAGGTAGTTGGTGCAGTTGATATTACGAAAAATAATCAAACAATTGCGACGGTAAATGTTCTTTCAACAGAAGATGTCACTTTTGCGATGCCTAAAAAAGATACAATTGTATCAGAAGAAAAAGAGTCAAATGTGAAAGTAATAAGTTTTGGGGTAGGCGCACTTGTACTATTTGGAGCCATTTTATATGTAGTGCTACGCCGAAATACAAAAGGAATGAAAACAGAAGAAAAATAACGTATTAGTAAAAAGGCTGTGGAGATTTTATCACAGTCTTTTTCTATGCTAAAAATACTTTTAACTAATAATTGTAAATTTTCTTATTGCAATAACCTAAAGTTCGTTATATCATTTACTTGTGTTCTTGTTAAAGAACGCAATGAACATTGCATACTTCAAATAATATAAAACAACGGAGAGGGAGAGAGTCGATGAAATTAATTTGGAAGGTAATTAGCAACGCGATCTCATTTGTTTTATTTGCATTGATGGTGTTTTTAGCTTTTGTAGTTATTTCTTCAAAAGCAAGTGGTGGTGATCCCACAGTGATGGGATATCAATTTAAGAGCGTTCTTTCAGGATCAATGGAGCCAACGTTTTTAACAGGATCAATCATTGCAATAGAACCAAACAAAGATGGTTCTAAATATCAAAAAGGTGATGTTATTACCTTTAAAGAGAAAGATCAAAAAATTATCACTCACCGTATTATCGGTGTAAAAGATACAAATGGAAAAGTAGTGTATGAAACAAAAGGGGATAACAACAACGGACCAGATTTAGAGCCAGTACTTGCAGAAAATGTAGTTGGAAAGTATGCAGATATTACAGTTCCGTATGTTGGGTATTTACTGAATTATGCGAATTCAAAAGCGGGAGCAGCATTACTTCTTATTATTCCAGGAGTCTTTTTACTTGGTTATTCCGCGATTTCTATTTTTGGTGCTATTCGTAGTATTGACGGAGAAAAGAAAGATAAAAAAGTAGAACAATCCGTCTAGTTCGTTTGGTTATACTTTCCGTTTAGGAAGTTAACAAATATATATTAAGGGGATATGGACATGACTTTAAAGAAAAAATTAGGAATGGGTATTACATCAGCAGTACTAGGAGCAGCGTTAGTTGGTGGAGGAACATTTGCGTTTTTCAGTGATAAAGAAGTGTCAAACAATACATTTGCGGCTGGGACACTGGATTTAGCATTAAATCCATCAACAGTTGTTAACGTATCGAATTTAAAACCTGGGGATACAATTGAAAAAGAATTTAAACTAGAAAATAAAGGCTCTTTAGATATTAAAAAGGTTCTACTGAAAACAGATTATAATGTAGAAGATGTAAAGAAAGATAATAAAGATGATTTTGGTAAACATATTAAAGTAACATTCTTAAAAAATGTAGATAAGCATGAGACAATTGTGAAACAAACTACTTTAGATAAATTAAAAGGTGACACACTTACAGCTGTAGATAATGATTTATCGGCTTGGTTCTGGGATGAAAAAGGTATTTCAGCAGGTAAATCTGATAAATTCAAAGTGAAATTTGAGTTCGTTGATAATGGAAAAGATCAAAATCAATTCCAAGGCGATAAGTTACAATTAAATTGGACGTTTGATGCACAACAAACAGCAGGTGAAGAAAGATAATAACAAAAAGGGCTATCACATGGATAGCCCTTTTTCTATTTTTCTAGTATTTGTCTATCAATTTTAATAGTTCTTTACTATAATATAGATAATGTTCTGTATAAAGAACGTAATGTTCGATGGGGGAGATTAAGATGCTGAAAAGACCGCGGAATTTTAAAAAGATGCTTATATTGCCGTGTATGTGTTCTATTACGTTTTATTTAGGATCTCAAATTATGACGTATACAGAAGCGGCGTTCATTCATGAAACGAAAGTGGAAGCGACGCTTTCTACAGCAATTATATTTCCGAAAACAGTTAATACGTTAAAAGAGCAATCTGAGAAACATAAACAGTTTATTGAGCGTGAGTATGGAACGATGAAGGGGAAATCGAAAGCAACTTCTATTGAAGAAATAAAACAGGCGATTTCTGTATGGCAACAAGGGCGTGAGAAAATTGTTGCTGAGAAGGAAGCTCTGCAAAATGTATATACTGAAATAGAGGCTCCTTACAATCAAATACAAGAAGAATTAAAGGTAAATAAAGATGAGTCGATGCAGCAAGTGTCCGTATATGTAAATGAAGGCTTTCGCAGTATCAAAGAGAAACATGACTATATTGAGAAAGAAATTAGCTTGAAAGCTATTGATGAGCAAATTCAGGCTCTTCAGCAACAATTAAACGTTGCAATTGAAGCGGAAGGACAAAAGAAAGCAGAAGAACAAAAGAAAGTAGAAGAACAGAAGAAAGCGGAAGAACAGAAGAAAGTAGAAGAACAGAAGAAAGCAGAAGAACAGAAGAAAGCAGAAGAACAAAAGAAAGTAGAAGAACAGAAGAAAGCGGAAGAACAAAAGAAAGCAGAAGAACAAAAGAAAGTAGAAGAACAGAAGAAAGCAGAAGAACAGAAGAAAGTAGAGGAACAGAAGAAAATAGAAGAGCAAAAGAAAGTAGAAGAGCAAAAGAAAGCAGAAGAACAGAAAAAAGCGGAGTAACTGCTGTAGTGAAACGGCTGGAAAACAAGAATGTGGTGCAAGAGATAATGAACGAATAAGCAAAACTAGTAATATTTATATGAGTGTGAGGGAACGTTAGCCCTCACCTCTTTGTTTTTCTTATAGTATTAAATGCATTTGAGTGTGAAAAAAGTTATAAATCATCATTCTTTTTTCTGAAAAATCTAAATAATATTGAGAAATAAAAATAATTGAAAATATTAATAAATATGTGTTGTGTTTATATAGGGTTGTTCGTTATAATGAACATAAGGTTTTTAAAAAAGAACACATATTAGCTAAGCTAATATAGTTTTCTTTACATCTCTTATTGAAAAATAAGTGATAAAAATATAAAAAAAAGCTAGGGGGAATTGATTGTGAGTCTGAAAAAGAAATTAGGTATGGGAGTTGCATCAGCAGCATTGGGGTTAGCTTTAATTGGTGGAGGAACATTTGCATTCTTTAGCGATAAAGAAGTATCAAACAATACATTTGCAGCTGGGACGTTAGACCTTACATTAAACCCTAAGACGCTTGTAGATATTAAAGATTTAAAACCAGGGGATTCTGTTAAGAAAGAGTTCTTATTACAAAACAGCGGTTCGTTAACTATTAAAGACGTTAAATTAGCAACAAAGTATACTGTTAAAGATGCAAAAGGTGATAATGCTGGTGAAGACTTTGGTAAGCACGTTAAAGTAAAATTCCTTTGGAACTGGGATAAACAAAGTGAGCCTGTATACGAAACAACTTTAGCAGACTTACAAAAAGTTGATCCAGATCTTTTAGCTAAAGACATCTTTGCTCCTGAGTGGGGAGAAAAGGGTGGATTAGCAGCTGGTACAGAGGATTATCTATGGGTACAATTTGAATTTGTAGATGATGGAAAAGACCAAAATATCTTCCAAGGTGATACATTGAATTTAGAATGGACATTCAATGCTAACCAAGAAGCTGGGGAAGAAAAATAATAAAAAAGCGGGTATTCCCGCTTTTTTTTATAAAGAAAAAGAAGTGCTGGTTGTAAGCACTTCTTTCTATTATTATTTTTGATTTTGCTTCCACTTTGTAAATTCAAGAAATTCACGAAATTGTTCTTTGGAGACACCAGAGTTCATTGCATCTTTAACGAGTTGTGTCCATTCGGAGTCTAGGTTAGTTGCCTTTGTTGTTTCATCATGAAGTAAAGTATCAACTGGAATTTGTAGAACTGCTGCGATCTTTTCAAGAAACTGAATGGAAGGGTTTTTTTGTAAATTTCGTTCTATAGAACTAATGTAAGATTTAGCAACGCCAGCTTTTTCGGCAAGTTCAGTTAATGAAATACCTTTTTGTAAACGAAGGCGTTTTATACGTTCTCCAATCATATTTGCGCACCTTTCTATCAATATGTAGTTGTCTTATGATGTCATTATTATAACATAAACTTCGTTAAAAAGAACAAACCTATTGAGCCTGACTGGATGGCTTCATACGTTGGAAAAATTGTTCGATGTCTTGCATGGCGATACCAGCATCTAGAGCTTCAAGTATTAAATCAATCCATTCTTGATCCAGTGCGTCTGTCTTATCTTTGTACAAATGTAATTCCTCCCTAATTATCGGTCATAATTGCTGCTACAGAATACATGATAATGCAATCGGACTTTGTGTTTTATATAGTGAATTATCAAATACTTTGTAGATGAAACAAAGATAAAATCCCCATTAAACTCCCTCTATGGAAATTATAAATTGTTCGATAAAAACTTTCAATATTTTCAGAAAACATTGTTGAATTGTGATATATCCGTATGCTAACTATGAAATTTTTACAAATATATTAAAAACATTACATAATATGACTAAATATTGAAAAAATATTGAATTTTTAATAAAATTTAATTTGTAATACATATTATTTATTAGGGGAGGAAATAAGGGATGAACAAGAAACCGTTCAAAGTTTTGTCATCAATCGCTTTGACAGCTGTATTAGGCCTTTCATTCGGAGCTGGCACTCAATCGGCATATGCTGAAACACCTGTGAATAAAACAGCTACGAGCCCAGTGGATGATCATTTAATTCCAGAAGAGCGTTTAGCAGATGCACTGAAAAAACGTGGGGTAATTGATTCTTCAGCTTCAGAGAAAGAAACAAAGAAAGCTGTTGAAAAGTATGTAGAGGACAAAAAGGGTGAAAATCCTGGGAAAGAAGCAACAAATGGGGATCAACTTACGAAAGAAGCATCTGACTTTTTAAAGAAAGTGAAAGATGCGAAAGCAGATACGAAAGAAAAACTAAATCAGCCAGCAACAGGGACACCTGCAGCGACAGGACCAGTTAAAGGCGGACTAAATGGTAAAGTACCAACTTCTCCAGCAAAACAAAAAGCATATAACGGCGATGTTCGTAAAGATAAGGTACTTGTTTTACTTGTAGAGTACGCTGATTTTAAACATAACAACATCGATAAAGAACCTGGTTATATGTATTCGGAAGACTTTAACAAAGAACACTATGAAAAAATGTTATTCGGTGATGAGCCATTCGCGTTAGAGGATGGAAGCAAAATCGAAACATTTAAACAATATTACGAAGAGCAATCCGGTGGTAGTTACACAGTGGACGGAACAGTTACAAAATGGTTAACAGTTCCTGGTAAAGCTGCTGATTATGGTGCAGATGCTGCTACAGGTCATGATAATAAAGGACCAAAAGGACCACGTGATCTAGTAAAAGATGCATTAAAAGCAGCTGTAGATAGCGGTCTTGATTTATCACAGTTTGATCAGTTCGATCAATACGATGTAAATGGTGATGGAAATCAAAATCAACCAGACGGTTTAATCGATCACTTAATGATTATTCATGCGGGTGTTGGACAAGAAGCTGGCGGTGGTAAATTAGGTGATGATGCAATTTGGTCACATCGCTGGACAGTTGGACCAAAACCATTCGCAATTGAAGGCACACAAGCGAAAGTTCCATATTGGGGCGGAAAGATGGCAGCATTCGACTATACAATTGAACCAGAAGATGGCGCAGTTGGTGTATTCGCGCATGAATATGGCCATGATTTAGGTTTACCAGATGAGTATGATACAGACTATACGGGTCATGGTGAGCCAATTCAAGCTTGGTCTGTTATGAGTGGCGGCAGCTGGGCTGGTAAAATCGCTGGAACAACACCAACGAGTTTCTCACCACAAAATAAAGAGTTTTTCCAAAAAACAATTGGTGGTAACTGGGCAAACATCGTAGAAGTAGATTACGAGAAATTAAATAAAGGTATCGGTCTAGCAACATATTTAGACCAAAGTGTTACGAAATCTAACCGTCCAGGTATGATTCGTGTTAACTTACCAGATAAAGATGTAAAAACAATTGCACCAGCATTTGGTAAACAGTATTACTACAGCACAAAAGGTGATAATCTTCATACAACGTTAGAAACACCACTGTTCGATTTAACGAATGCAACGAATGCGAAATTTGATTTCAAATCGTTATATGAAATCGAAGCAGAGTATGATTTCCTTGAAGTACATGCTGTAACAGAAGATGGTCAAAAAACGTTAATTGAAAGACTGGGCGAGAAAGCAAATAGTGGAAATGCAGATTCGACAAATGGAAAATGGATTGACAAATCATATGATTTAAGTCAATTCAAAGGTAAAAAAGTAAAATTAACGTTTGAGTACATTACGGATGGTGGTTTAGCATTAAATGGTTTCCTACTTGATAATGCGTCATTAACAGTAGATGGTAAAGTTACATTCTCAGATGATGCTGAAGGTACACCACAATTAAAATTAGATGGTTTCGTTGTATCTAGCGGAACAGAGAAGAAAAAACATAACTACTACGTAGAGTGGAGAAACCATACTGGATCAGATAGCGCATTGAAATTTGCTCGCGGTCCAGAATATAACTCAGGTATGGTTGTATGGTATGCAGACTCAGCTTACGCAGATAACTGGGTTGGTTTACATCCAGGACATGGTTTCCTTGGTGTAGTTGATTCTCATCCAGAAGCAATTGTAGGAACTTTAAATGGTAAACCAACAATTGATAGTAGTACACGATTCCAAATCGCTGATGCGGCATTCTCATTCGATAAAACGCCAGCTTGGAAAGTTGTATCTCCAACGCGTGGAACGTATACGTATGATGGCTTAGCGGGTGTAGCGAAGTTTGATGATTCGAAAACGTATATTAATCAACAGATTCCAGATGCAGGACGTATTTTACCGAAGCTTGGTCTGAAGTTTGAAGTAGTAGGACAAGCTGATGATAATTCTGCAGGTGCTGTTCGTTTATATCGTTAATACTGTGAAACTACCGAGAGATTTTCTTTCGGTAGTTTTTTTGTGAGCAATGAATTTTATATAGTTGAAAAAGTCATATATAATGTAACTTTAAGAATAGAAATTTATTATATATGAAGTCTATATAAATAATGAAAGAACTGGATAAAAATAGTGGGAGAAGGTGAGTGAATGAGTATTTCCTCTATTGTAAGTAGGCAAAAGGAATATTTTTTAAAAGGGCATACGAGAAGCATCGAAATGAGAAAGAATAATTTGAAGAGGCTTTATGAAGGCATTCAGCGTTTTGAAGAAGAAATATTTCAGGCATTGAAATTAGATTTAAATAAGTCAGTTCACGAGTCGTTTACAACGGAAGTTGGATATGTATTAAAAGAAATTTCTTTTCAATTGAAACATATGTCATCGTGGAGTAAACCAAAGCGAGTTCGAACAGCACTGACTCATTTTGGATCAAAAGGAAAAGTAGTGCCAGAACCGTATGGTGTTACGCTTATTATTGCACCGTGGAACTATCCGTTCCAATTAGCAATTGCACCACTTGTAGGAGCACTGGCAGCTGGAAATACAATCGTTTTAAAGCCGTCAGAGTTAACGCCAAGCGTTTCAAAAGTGCTTAAGAGAATGTTAGGTGAGTTATTCCCAGAAGAGCTTGTAGCGGTAGTAGAAGGTGGCGTTGAAGAGAGTACATCTTTGCTGAGGGAACCGATTGATTATATTTTCTTTACTGGTAGTGTTGGCGTTGGAAAAGTTGTAATGGAAGCAGCAGCGAAACAGTTGACGCCGCTTACGTTAGAACTTGGCGGGAAAAGTCCTTGTATTGTACATAAAGATGCAAAGATAGAGATGACAGCAAGAAGAATTGTTTGGGGTAAGTTTTTAAATGCAGGGCAGACGTGTGTAGCGCCTGATTATATGTACGTGCATTCTTCCGTGAAAGAAAAGCTAATTGAGGCAATGCGACATGAAATTACAGAGCAGTATAGTAAAGAACCTTTGCAAAATGAAAATTACGTGCGTATTGTAAGTGAGCGTCATTTTGAACGATTATGTCGATTTTTACAAGATGGTCAAGTCGTAATTGGTGGAAACTATAAGAAAGATACATTACATATTGAGCCGACAGTACTAGCGGATACTACATGGCAAGATGCTGTTATGGAAGATGAAATTTTTGGCCCGATTTTACCAATCATAGAGTACGACAATATAGAAGATGTAATTGGCACAATTCAGCAACATCCGAAGCCGTTAGCGTTATATGTATTTTCTGAAGATAAAGAAGTACAAAAGAAAGTGACGAGTAATATTTCATATGGTGGAGGCTGTATTAATGATGTTGTCTATCATCTTGCCACGCCATATTTACCTTTTGGGGGTGTTGGAAGTAGTGGATTAGGGGGTTATCATGGGAAAGAAAGTTTTCGGACTTTTTCACATTATAAAAGCATTTTAGCCCAATCTACAGCATTCGACATGAAAATTCGTTACTCTTCTACAAAAAGTGCTTTAAAATTCATACGAAAGTTGTTAAAATGATGATGGTGTTTATCAGTAGGCGCAGCCGTATGATAATAGCCCCTTCGCAATGGAAGGGGTTTTTCTGTTCGACGTTATGTATCATGCGAAAATGAATCAAACATACTACATAAAGAATAGAAACGAACGCTTGCTAAATAACCATTTTTGTTTGGATCGAAACAAAAAATAGTCTATAGAACATAAATATTTATTCATGAATATAAAAATTTAAAATTTAAGGTAGATAGGACGGGAAAATGAAAAAGATTATTAAAGTTGAAGCAGTTGAAAAACATTTTGGAAATCAAGTGATTATCCCACCTCTTTCTTTAGATATTAAAGAGGGAGAGTTTTTAACAATTTTAGGGCCGAGTGGCTGCGGGAAAACGACTTTACTTCGTATGATCGCAGGATTTGAAACTCCAACTAAAGGGAATCTTTTATTAGATGATGAAAGAATTAACGATTTACCGCCATATAAGCGTCATATGAACCTAGTGTTCCAACATTACGCACTATTCCCACATATGACAGTGGAGAAGAATATTTGTTTTGGTATGAAAATGCAGAAAGTATCAGCAGCAGAGCAGAAAGAGCGTGCTGAAGAGGCAATGCGTTTAACGCAGTTACTTGAGTTCCGTAATCGTAAACCTGCGAAGCTTTCTGGTGGACAACAGCAGCGTGTTGCAATTGCAAGAGCAATTGTAAATAATCCGCGTGTATTACTATTAGATGAGCCACTTGGAGCGCTTGACTTTAAGTTACGAAAAGACTTGCAACGTGAATTGAAAAACTTACAACGTAATTTAGGAATTACGTTCATATACGTAACGCACGATCAAGAAGAAGCAATGAGCATGAGCGATCGTATCGTGGTTATGAATAAAGGACATATCGAACAAATCGGAACGCCGAAAGAAATTTATAATAAGCCGAAAACGTTGTTCGTTGCGACATTCATCGGTGAAAATAATATTGTGAAAAACGGGGAAGGCTATGTAGCAATTCGCCCTGAAAATGTAAAAGTACGTTCGGTTGAAGAACCAATTTTAAAAGAATACCATCTTGGACATATTGAAGATATAGAGTTTGTCGGAAATATGGAGAAGCTTTATGTACGTGATGAGAAAACATCAGAATTACTAATGGCATATCAAACTGCTGAAGAGGCAGCGCAGTGGAGCATTGGAGATAATGTATATGTAGGCTGGGAGCAAGAGGACGAGGTGACCTTAAATTGAAAAAAGGGAAATTACTCGCACTACCTACAGTCGCGTGGTTATTAATTTTCTTCCTAATCCCGCTCGTATTCGTATTAGGATTCGCCTTCATGCAGCGCGGAGCTTACGGGACAGTAGAAATGCAATTTACGCTGGAGAATATATCCCGTGTGTTTGATCCATTGTACTTAGGGACATTATGGGAAACTGTTAAAATCGCAGTTATTACTACAGTAATATGTTTATTAATTGGTTATCCATTTGCGTATACAATTACAATTGTTGACCGCAAATATCGTTCTATTCTTTTATTATTGGCAACGATCCCGTTTTGGATTAACTTTCTTGTTCGTTCATACGCATGGATTGTTATTTTACGTTCACAAGGCCTTGTGAATACGTTGTTATTAAAGCTTGGTATTATTAGTGAACCGTTAAATTTATTATATAATACTCCTTCTGTAATACTCGGAATGGTCTATTCTTTATTACCATTTATGATCTTACCAGTGTATGCAGCAATTGAGCAGCTAGATAAGCGTAAGCTAGAAGCGGCTTATGATTTAGGAGCAACACCAATAAAGGCATTTTGGAATATAACAGTGCCGATGACAATGTCAGGAATTGCGACTGGTTCTATTTTAGTATTCGTTTCTTCTATCGGAATGTTTGTTGTATCAGACGTGATGGGCGGATCGAAAGTAGCATTAATCGGAAACGTTATTCAAAACCAATTCTTAGGTGCACGTGACTGGCCGTTTGGATCTGCGTTATCGATTATCGTTGTTCTATTCTCTGTTCTGTTAATTTACTTATATTATCGTGCAACGAAAGTATATAAATATAATGAGAACGGAGGGGAATAGGCAAAGATGAAGAAGTTTTTAGTTTCTTATTCTTGGTTAATTTTGTTATTCTTGTATTTTCCAATGATGGTTTTAATGGTCTATTCTTTCAACGACTCTCGCATTAATGCGGAGTGGGAAGGTTTTACATTCCATTGGTATACAGATTTATTTCAAAAACAAGATGTTATTGATGCATTTGTAAATAGTATTACGATTGCAGTTATAACAACGATTGTGACAACGGTACTTGGCGTATTCTTTGCGATTGCTTTACATCGTTATAAATATCGTTTCGAAGGGGCTATTAATGGCCTTGTATATTTACCAATTTTAATTCCTGATATTTTAATGGGATTATCTTTACTAATTCTTTTCAGTCAGTTAGGAATGGAACTTGGACAAACAACGATTATTATTGCACATATTACATTTAGTATTTCGTTTGTTGTTGTTATTTTAGCTGCGCGTCTTTCAAGTATGGGACGTGACTTAGAAGAAGCTGCAAATGATTTAGGAGCAACGCCTTGGCAAACGTTTCGTTATGTAACGTTCCCAGCAATTGCACCGGGAGTTATTTCGGCAGCATTATTAACATTCACATTATCAATTGATGATTTTGTAATTAGTTTCTTCGTATCAGGACCAGGATCAACAACATTGCCATTATACATTTACAGTATGGTTAAGCGCGGAGTATCACCAGAAATTAATGCTCTTTCTACAATTTTAATTGTTGCTATCGTAGGATTAATGGTTCTATCTGAAATCTTCCGTAACAAAGGTGCAGATGGTGAAGAAAACTCTGGAGGACACCTTCCTTTATAATACGAACGATATAGAAAGTACGAGGGGGTAATAAACCGATGAAATTAATGAAAAGAATAGCTGGCGCAGCAATTAGCTTTAGCCTTGTTGCTGGTGTACTTGCTGGTTGTGGTGAAAAAAAAGAAGAATTAAATATTTATAGCTGGGCTGACAATTTTGATGAGCAAGTGCTAAGAGATTTTGAAAAGAAATATAATGTGAAAATTAACTATGATAAGTACGCAAGTAACGAAGAAATGCTTGCGAAATTACAAGCTGGTGGCGCAAAGTATGATTTAATTCAGCCATCTGATTACATGGTTAAAACAATGGCGAAAATGGATTTATTAGCGCCGTTAGATAAAAAGAATATCCCAAATATCGAAAACATGGTTTCTAATTTCAAAACACCGGCGTTTGATCCAGAGAATAAATATTCTTTAGTGTACACTTGGGGTGTAACAGGGATTGCATACAATAAAAAGTATGTGAAAGAAGCACCTACAAGCTGGGCTGACTTATGGAATGAGAAATATAAAGGACATGTAACGTTACTAAACGATTCTCGTGAAGTATTAGGAATGGGTCTTAAGAAGCACGGTTTCTCAAACAGTACGAAAGAAGATGCAGAGTTAAAGACAGCAGCAGATGATTTAAAGAAGCTGCTTCCAAACTTATTAGCATTTGATACAGACAACATTAAACAAAAATTCATTACAGAAGATGCTTGGATCGGAACAGTTTGGTCTGGAGATGCAGCATTTATCGCAAAAGATAATAAAGATGTAGAATACGTTGTACCAAAAGAAGGCGGCACAATTTGGGCTGATACGTTAGCAATTCCAAAAGGTGCAAAACATAAAGAGCTTGCTGAGAAATTTATGAACTACTTACTAGATGAAAAAGTAAGTGTGAAAAACTACGAGTCAATTGGTTACAGTAATCCAAATGAAAAAGCTCATCCTCTTCATAGTAAAGAATACCGTGATAATCACATGATTTTCTTAACGAAAGAAGAGTTAGATCGTACAGAATGGCTTGTTGATGTAGATGATAAGTTAAAAGACTATGATCGTTACTGGACGGAGCTAAAAACAAAAGGTAAATAAGTAAGGAAATGCGGTTTCTAAAGTAGAAATCGCATTTTTTCATAGTAGGAGGAAATCGTTTGAAGAAGAAGTTACATCAATATGAGATAATGTGTATTGCTTTATTATTTGCTGTATTTGGTATTGTTGCTTGGCGCGTACATGCAGGTGGCGTTACCGTGATGGATACATATGTCCGTGGATTAGTAAAAGGGCTACAAACGGAGAGTTCCCTTACATTTTTCTCGTACTTTACAAAATTGGGATCAGCAATTGGGATAGTCGCTACGCTCGTTATAAGTTTGCTTGTTTTTTGGAAGAAGCGTTATTATGCTACGATGATTGTGTATCCACTGGGAATTTTAATAACACATCTTGTGAATAAAGGGATAAAAGAGATTGTACAGAGAGAACGTCCGTCATTAAATGAAGCGCTAGATGCACTTGGATATAGTTTTCCTAGTGGACATGCAATGCTATCAATTATGACATTTGGATTTCTTGCTTATATCATTGCTGCTAATTTGCAAAGCATAGCTGGGAAATGTGTCACAACGATTTTGATGGGCACAGTAATTCTATCGATTGGATTAAGTAGAGTCATTTTAAATGTACATTACCCAACTGATATTTTAGCTGGTTACTGCGTAGGTGGTATTTTGTTAGTTATCGCTATTTACTATCATCGTTTACTTACTGAGAGATTGGGGTTTAATAAAGAGAGATAGAAAAAACGCCTGGAAAAACTATCATTATAGTGTTCCTAGGCGTTTTTTGTTTGTATAAAGATATGATACAGTATAAGTGACAATTGAATTATTTAAAGTAGGTGAAAATGTGTGAAGACAAATGTTCATAAAGTTGATAAGTGGGGCAAGTTAGGAGCTTTTTTGTATCAATTTCGTTATACAGTAATTGTAGCGTTACTGTTGCTCGCAATCGCACTTGGGATTTTTGCTCCAAAGCTACCGGGAGTATTAGGTGGTGACGGTTTCCAAACGGAAGGCGACTATCAAAAAACAAAAGAAATTTTAGATAAAGATTTTAAGAGGTCTCAAGATACGCTTCTGCTCGTTTTTGAGAAAAATAAAGATGCTTCGCATGAGGAATTTAAAAAACGAATAGATGAAATTGTAAAGAATGTTCAAGAGAAAGAGAACTATGAATCTTTCCATCACCCAATCCAAAATAAAGAAATGCTACAAGGTGATATCGGTTATGCGACAATTTTATTTTCCGGGAAAACAAATAAAGAAAGAATGGAAAAGACATTACAATTTGCTGATGAGATTGAGAAAGAAAGTAATGTAGCATTAAAAGTAACACCTACAGGATTTCCGAAAATTAATCAAGAGATTAATGAAAGAACGCAAAATGATTTAAAAGTAGCAGAAATGATTGGATTACCAATTGCGTTTCTTGTATTACTATTTTCGTTTGGTAGCCTTTTGGCATCAATTTTACCGATTTTGAATGGGGCGCTTAGTGTTATTAGCACGATGGGTATATTGTATTTTATCGGTGTGGATAAAGAACTTTCTATTTTCGTGTTAAACGTTGCACCGATGATTGGACTTGCACTATCTATTGATTTTGCGCTATTATTTGTGAACCGTTTTCGAGAGGAAGTTGCTAAACGAACGGTAAAAGAAGCGATAGCAATTACATATCAGACGGCAGGACGTGCAATTGTATTTTCAGGATTATGCGTATTTGTTGGGTTGTCAGGTTTGTTTTTCTTTAAGATAGATTATATTCAATCTGTCGCGATTAGCGGAATGATTGTTGTGATTATGAGTATTTTATTCTCACTCACACTTCTTCCAGCGCTATTATCGTTAATAGGTAAAAGAATATTAAAAAAGAATCAAGTAGCACATACGCCGGCAAAAGCATGGCGTAAATTTGCACAATTTGTAATGAAACATCCAATCGCAATGATTATTGTTGTTACAACATTTATTGTTATTTGCTTATTGCCGTTACGTACAGCTAATTTGCAGTTCCCTGGTGTTGAAGCTTTACCTGAAAAGAGTGATACAAGGATTGCATATGAAAAGTATGAAGAAGCATTTAATGAAACTGTCAAAACACACGCTGATGTTATGTTAGTTGTAGAGACGAAAGAAGATATGAAAGAAAAAGAAAGTCTACAAAAGATAGAAGAAGTCGTTCAAAAGTTAAAAGATGATAAGAAAGTACATGAAGTAAGAAGTTTATACGACGGGTTAACTGGAATGAAAGCAGATCAAGTTGTTGGAATATTGCAGTCGCCAGAGTCAGCGAAACTAACTCCTGTATTTGAAGCATACACGAAAGGGAATAAGACGACGATAGAAGTCTTTTTGAAAACAAAACCACGTACAGAGACTGCAAAACAGTGGGTGCGTGACTTTAAAAAGAACTATAAAGAAACGGATGTTACGTATTATCTAGGCGGAATGACGACGTTTCAACAAGAATTAGAAGATGAAATTAAAGATAAAGTTGTAATTGGTATGTCTGTTATATTTGGATCGACCTTTGTTATATTATTATTTGCATTCCGATCTATACTCATTCCAATTAAGGCAATTATTATGAATATACTTAGTTTAAGTGCAACCATTGGAATTGTTGTTTGGTTATTTGAAGGTGGTCATTTCGGTTTAGAAGCGAGTCCGGTTCTGTTTGTCTTACCAATCTTCATTTTTGGCCTCGTATTTGGGCTTAGTATGGATTATGAAGTATTTCTTATTTCACGCATTCATGAGCTCTATGAAGAAACAGGAGATAACGATCAAGCAACGTTAGAAGGGCTCGTTTCAACAAGTAGAATCATTACATCAGCTGCTTTAATAATGATTGTTGTAACGGGTGCATTCGCATTTACTGATATTTTACCAGTAAAGCAGATGGGGCTTGGCGTCGCATTAGCAATATTTCTTGATGCAACAATTATTCGTCTTATGCTCGTACCAAGCTTAATGAAGTTATTTGGAGACTGGAACTGGTGGTTGCCATTTCGAAAAAAACGAGAAAAATCATCATAAAAAAATGCTCATCATATTGATGAGCATTTTTTTATGAATAGCAAGACCTACATTTTGCAAATAGTATGTGATAAGAACATTACATACAAGTAGGTGAAGGCAATGTTTCGTTATTTTAAGTTTAAGTTAAATGATACAGTACAGTTTGCAGAAAACGATGGGCATATGTATCGCATTGTCGGTTATCGGTTAGAAAAGGGATTTTATCCAAAAGATGAATGGACTCATATCATTTATGAACTACTTAGAGAATTTGACGGGTATACGATGGATGCAGAGGAGGAAGAACTTGTAAAGGTCGTTCAAGTAGAGGATGAGTATTACAAAATACAAGAAGTATCAGGTTATCGTTATCCAGTAAAAATGAAACAAAAACAACAAGTGATGAAAATAGAAAGGATGGACGATTTATTAGATGCTTACAATGATTATAAAAGGTTGGCAGATTTCTTTAAAGATTTATCGTATGAACAAAAAGCTGAAGAAGTATTGTTAGAAATGAAAAGGCTTAGAGCTTGAGGGGCAGTCTATTATAAGACTGTCCTCTATTTTTGACGGTGCATCAAAGTGTGTTTTCCGTTACAATGAGAGAATCAATAGAAATAAGGTGATAAACAGTATGGAAACAAAGAAAAAGGGCGAATGGTGTGAAATTACCGTTCCAGCTAAATGGAATGGTATAAGTATTGAATCGGTATTAAAAGTAGAATGGGAAATACCGAAAAAGCTATTACATCAGCTTCGTATGGAAAAAGGTGTTACGGTTAACGGGGAACAAAGAAGATGGAATGAGCTTTTAAAAGAGAACGATAAGTTACAAGTTCATATGTTTGCGGAGGAAGAGTACGGTGTAGATCCAGAATATGGTGAATTACATGTAGTATACGAAGATGATCACGTACTCATCGTAAATAAACTAGAGCAAATGGACACACATCCTGCTGAAAAAGGTGGAAACGGGACGCTTGCAAATCTTGTTGCTTTTCATTTTCAAATGCAAGGTTTAGAGACGAAGGTTCGTCATATTCATCGTTTAGATAAAGATACGACAGGTGGTGTCGTGTTTGCTAAGCATAGAATTGCTGGTGCAATTATGGATCGTTTATTAATGGAACGAAAAATTAAAAGAACGTACGCAGCGCTCGTTGAAGGGAAAGTAAAGAAGAAACAAGGAACGATTGATGCTGCTATCGGAAGGGATCGCCATCATGCTACAAGGCGTCGTATTTCTCCAAAAGGTGACCAAGCTATCACATATTATAAAGTAGAAAAGTATTTTAAGAAGCAAAACACGACTTTCGTAACGTTACAATTAGAAACGGGTAGAACGCATCAAATTCGTGTTCATATGAGTCATAATGGTAATCCACTAGTTGGGGATGTATTATATGGTGGGCAAACAAAATATATGTCCAGTCAAGCATTACATGCGATGAAGATAAATTTCTTGCATCCAATTACGAAAGAAGCGATTGAAGTTGATGTGCCGTTTCCTACAAAATTAAATAATAAAATAAAAGAATTTCAAAAAGAAAATGCGTAAAGTATAAGTTTTAATTTGAAAAAAGTAGATTTTTGCAGGGATTTCTCTAAAAGAAGCGAAGCCGTTAAGAGAAAAGAGAGGTGAGAATTACTTGATCAAATATAAGTATGTACTTGGAATATTTTTCGCTTGTCTTTTAGTTACTCTATGTCTTTACCCCTATTTACCAAATCGTATGGCAGTACATTGGAACGTAAATGGTGAGCCAAACGAGTTTATGAGTAAACAAGTTGTTGTAGCATTTATTCCTTGTTTTATTATTTTTTCATATGGATTTTTGTATATTATTTCACATAATATATTTAAGTTTAATCAAAGAGAGCATTGTATTATAGGTGGATTTATAAAGAAAATTACATTATTTATGTTGTTTATTCATATGCTTATTCTCTTGATTAATTTTGGAGATTTTATATTCTTTCAAACAGGATTAACGATTGGGATTAGTATGTTTCTTTTTATGCTGAGTAAAGAATTTAAGAAAATAAAAGGCACAGAAAAAGATCCAATTAAATTACAAAAAATTCGTTTAGTAAGTAGACGGATTTTTCAAGTGATGGCATGTGGCATATTGTTTTCATTGTTTTTGAACTTAGAGTGGGGATTTTATATATTGCTTAGTGTAATAAGCTGTGGATCTATGTTGTTTATGTTCTATATTTTCTATTCATACATAATAGAAAGCTATGAAACTTGAAAAAGAGTCTTCTCATTATGAGAAGACTCTTTTAATCTATTTACTTTGTAATAAATTGTTGTGTCCAGTAGTTGCCGCTTTCTACATAACCAACACCGATGTGAGTGAAGCCGTTATTTAAGATGTTTGCACGGTGTCCAGCGCTGTTCATCCAAGCTTGTACTACTTCTTCAGGTGTACGTTGGCCTTGAGCGATGTTTTCACCTGCAGATGTATAAGAAATACCAAATTTCTTCATCATGTCAAACGGAGACCCGTATGTAGGGCTGTTATGATCAAAGTAGTTGTTTTTTTGCATGTCTTCAGACTTAATACGTGCTACTTTGCTTAATTCAGTATCGATTTTTAGTGCTGGTAAGCCTTGCTTTGTACGCTCAGCGTTTGTTAATTCAACAACACGTTGTTCGAACTCGCTTAAAGATTTTGCTTCTTCAGCAGGCTTTTGCTCAGCAGGTTTTTGCTCAGCAGGTTTTTGAGTATTGTTGTTTTCAGCAGGCTTTTGAGCTTCTGGTTTTTGAACTTCTTCAGCAGGCTTTTGCTCGGCAGGCTTTTGAGTTTCTGGCTTAGCTGTTGGTTGCTCAGTTACAACATTTTCAGTAGGTTGTTGACCAGGAATAATGCAATTTGGTTGGAAGTTTCCTTGTTGCCATTGCGCTAATGACTCAACGCCCATAGATTGTAAGAATGCTTGTAATTCTTGTTGGTTCATTTGTTTCATCATTACTTTTGAATGCTGAATATTTTGAACCTTAATGTTAGATGGTTGTACTGTTGCAGCTTGTGCATCTAGAGAAGATACTCCTAAAGTAAGAGCTGTTGCAGCAGCTACAGATAATAAAACACGCTTTTTCATGATGTGTGTCCCCCTATATAAAGTTTTAATTTGTTTTCACACGATTTGTTTTTGACAGCCTGTCTGACTGACAAATTCATCGTAGCATACAATTTGCGAGAAAAAAGATGGAAAAAAATTCATAGACTTTAAAATTACCTAATTTATCCTAAGAGAAGAAGTGAGCAAAAATAAGAGAAATATAGAGTATAAAAGGAATTTATAGTGTTTTTATACTTGATTTTAAGAGGGGTTTTTGGATAAATTTACCTAAAGAGAAAATAAAGAATCCTATTGTATCAATGGTTTGAGCGATTTTTTGAGGAATATAATGGATTGATTTTTACAAAACTGTAATGTTTCTGTTGTTCTTTTTTATAATAAAGTAACATATTTTTAATGTTGTAGCAGACAAAAAAGCGGCTATCTCTTTACATAGACGAAGGAGATAGCCGTTTTCCTATTATTACGTATGTTACGAGTTAGTTTCAATTGCTTCTAATAATAAATCTACAATGTGAATTCCTCTCATTTTATGAGAAAGCCCTTCTCGCTCAATTCCTAATTTCATTTGTAATAAACAACCTGGATTTGCAGTAACAATGGTTGCTGCGTCTGTTTCATGCACACGGTCCATTTTGTAATCTAGAAATTCCATTGATAACTCTGAATGAACAATATTGTAAATACCAGCAGAGCCACAGCAGCGGTCCGCATCTTTCATTTCACGATATGTTGCACCTTGGATAGCCTCTAGTAACATACGAGGTTCAGAAGCTGTGCGCATAACATTGCGTAAATGACAAGAGTCTTGATACGTAATAATTTGCTGCGTGAGTCGTAAATCAGTTCGCTTATGGAAGTCTAGTTCTACTAGTATAGCAGTAATATCTTTAATCTTAGAAACAAACTGCTTAGCACGTTCAGCCCACTCTGGATCATCCTTTAAAAGATAATCATAGTCTACGAGGTAAGCTCCGCAACCACCTGCATTCGTAATAATATAGTCGATGTTTAAATCTTCGAATGCCTTTATATTTCGCTTTGCTAATTCTTTTGCTCCACTCTTTTCACCAGCATGTCCATGCAATGCACCGCAGCAACCTTGTGTTTTCGGAATAACGATATCACAACCAGCTAATTGAAGAAGTTTCATCGTTGCGTTATTTGTTTCTAAAAACATAGTATCCATTAAGCAGCCTGTGAAGAATGCAACTTGTTTTTTCTTTGTACTTTCTGCAGGTAAAAATGAAGGACGATCTTTCATTGCTTTCATTTTTGGCACTTTTGGCAAAATGAGATCTATCGTTGCAAGTGTTTCAGGGAATAACTTCATAATACCTGTTTTATGTGTTAGTGTTTGTAAACCAGAACGTTGATAAAATCCAATTAGTCCTGTTAATGTTCTCATTCGATTTTGATGGGGGAACAATCCTTCAAAAACGACTTTTCGAACAGCTTTCACTGGCATTGAGAATTTTTTATTTTGATTAATAATATCACGAGCTTCTTCTAATAAATGTCCATAATTTACACCAGATGGACAAACAGGCTCACAAGCACGGCAACCAAGACAAACGTTTAATGTATTTTCAACATCTTCATCTGGTTCGATTAAACCATCAACGATAGCTTTCATTAATGCGATACGTCCGCGCGGTGAATGTGACTCTTTATATCCGGATTGAATGTAGGTAGGACAAGTAGGTAAACAAAAACCGCATCGCATACAGTTTAGTAATTCATCTTCACTTAATCGTTCTTTAAATTCTTTTTGAATATTTTCTTTATTTAATGTGGTCATCGCTCAACCACCACTCTTTTTCGAGTGTCTTTCGCGAACATTTTTCCAGGATTCATAATGTTATTTGGATCGAAAGCTTGCTTTATTCCTTGCATAGCTGCAATACCTTCTTTACCTAATTTCATTTCTAAATATGGAGCTTTCATCGCACCAACACCATGTTCACCAGTAATTGTGCCACCAAGTTCAATTGCTTTCGTAAATATTTCAGCAAAAGCTTGTTCAGCTCGGTGCATTTCTTCTGCATTACGAGCGTCTGTCATACAAGTTGGATGTAAGTTACCGTCACCAGCGTGTCCAAACGTACAAATAGGAATATTATATTTTTTTGCAATGGCATTAATAGCTTCAACCATCGGAGCGATTTGTGAACGTGGTACAGTTGCATCTTCTAATATTGTAGTAGGTTTTAATCGTGCGAGCGCTGATAGTGCACTACGGCGAGCGGTACGAAGTGCATCTGCTTCCGTTTCATCTTTTGCAATGCGAACATCAACTGCATTCATAGAGCGGCAAACGTTAGCCATGTTTTCAATATCTCGATTGACTACTTCGGGCGGGCCGTCTTGTTCGATTAATAAAATTGCTTTTACATCTGTAGGTAAACCGATTTGTGCAAACTCTTCTACTACTTCAATTGTCGGTTGGTCTAAAAATTCCAGAGTTGCTGGAATAATTTTATTTGCAATAATAGAAGAAACAGCACGTGCAGCTTCATTAATATCTTCATAGAGTGCAAGCATTGTTTTCTTTGTTTCAGGCATAGGAACAAGTTTTAATATCGCTTCTGTTACCACGCCAAGTGTTCCTTCAGAGCCGATAAATAAACGAGTTAAATCGTAACCAGCTACATCTTTTGCTAATTTGCCGCCAGTACGAATAATATCACCATTTGGTAAGACAAGTTCAAGCCCCATTACATAATCACGTGTTACGCCATATTTCAAGCCGCGTAACCCACCTGAATTTTCATTAATATTGCCGCCGATTGTAGAAATCTTCATCGAACTTGGATCTGGCGGATAAAATAAACCTTTTTCTTCTACTGCTTTAATAATATCAAGTGTAATGACACCAGCTTGTACAGTAATTGTTAAGTTTTCTTCATCAATTTCTAAAATATTGTTCATATGGCGGAAAATAAGGACGATACCGCCTTCAAGTGGACATGTTCCTGCGCAAAGATTTGTTCCAGACCCACGAACATACACAGGAATTTTGTGAGTGTTACATACCTTTAACACTTCAGCTACTTCATTTGTATTACGTGGAGCAATGACTGCATCAGGCATTGCTTGGAAGTTTGGAGTGGCATCATAACTATAAGTTAAACGCCCCATATTGGATGTATCTACATTATCTTCGCCAACAATAGATACGAATGAATGAATAATTTGCTTTTCTAACATTGGAAATCCCCCTCAAACTGTTAACGTGTTTAGTTATAATAAACAACGTGGTAACAGTGCTTTCATTATAATGATAAAAAAGTAAAGGGATTCTTTCTATGTGTAATCATCTAAAGATTAATCTGTTTTATCGTTCTTTTTTGTATGATTATCTAATAGGAGGAGTGCGAAGTATAAAACGTTTAAGTCTTTGAATTGTTTTGGATCAAGTCCTGTATGCTCTTCAATCTTTTTTAGCCTGTAATGTAATGTGTTAATGTGTATATGTAATTGTTTAGCTGTCTGTTTATAAGATTGGTTATAATCGATAAATAAGCGTAAGGTGTGCATAAGCTCAGGAGATGATAGTAAGTTTTCGATGGTACGCTCTAGAAATTGTTCACGCGTTTCGGCAGAAATATCTTGTAAACACATTTCTAAACGTAAATCTTCATTAAATACAATTTGTTTCGTTTCCAATGATACAGAAAGAGCACGTAATGCTTGTTCGTAAGATATGTTCATATTGTTTGGGGTAACTGTTTGTCCAATCCCGATATATAAAGGAATAGAAAATAAAGCTTCGCAGTCTTGTTTTAATCGTTTTAAAAATTGGTATGTTTGCTCGTTGGAGCTCATCGCTGTAAATAAAATAAAACGATCATTTCCCCACCGAACAAATAGATGCTCTTTTGTTAATATATTGCGTATATGTTGCCATATTTTACGCTGGAGCATCGTGTCATTTTTTCCAATAGAAAACAAAATAAGTTGTTTCTTCTTATATAAATCAATGCCAAGTGTTTTGGCGCGATCGAGAAAACTTGGAGACCATTCTGTATTTTGAAGCCAATCAAAGACGAAAGCTTCATAAGAACGGTGCTCAAGTTCTAGTTGCTCTAAAAAGTAGTTTTCATGAATTAATAACTCGGTCATCTTACGCAATATTTCTCCATAGCGTGAAATATTTTCAGGTTCTCCTGTAATTCCAATAACACCAATTACTTCGTCATGAAATAATAAAGGAAGATTCATTCCAGCCTTTACACCTTGCAACTGCCTTTCATCTTCTGTTGTAATGATGACAGTTTTCTTTTGGTTAGCGCAGCGGAGTGCACCTTCATGAAATTGACCAATTCTTTCTGTATCTGTACTTGCAATAATAACGCCTTGTATATTAATAATAATAATATTCTCTGTAATTAGTCTGCGTACTTCTCGTACAATTTTATTCGCTAAATCAGGAAATAGCATAATTGACACACCTCAAATTCTATTTGTTGTACATTATATATGTAAATTGAGTAAGAAAGGAAAATTTCACACTTTCCACACATTTATTTGTTATTTTACAATTATAACGAAATCATCCGAAGATGGAGGGAATCTTTTGAGAAAGTATGTTTTTCTTCTCTGTTTTTTATTTCTATTAGTAGGGTGTCAAGGAAGTTCATATACACCAATTGCTAAAGATAAAAATGTTATTATAACAACGAATATAAAAGAAGGCAGCATTAGTTTTATTGATAAAAAAAATAAAAAGTTAATCACGACATGGGAACTAAATGAGCCAATGGCCGGAATCACACTGCTTCCAAACGGTGAGGAAATCCTTGTATACGGTAAGCAATTAGAATATATGTATGTATATTCATTGGCGGAAGGAAGGCAAGTGGAAAAATATAAAACTGGAAAGGGCATTGTAAATGTGGTCGTATCAGAAGATAAAAAGCAATTATTTGCTGCCGATCAAAATGTTCAAAAGGTAAGGTTCTTTACGATAAATGGGAAAGAGACAGGAAATGTTTCAACAGGAAAAGGTCCTATAACGATGGTAGAGTATCATCATCGGTTATCTGTACTAAACTTTTATGATACGAAACTAACGACAATTGATACGAAGAAAAAAGAAGTTGTTCAATCCTTTATGATTCCGCCAGCATCAACCGGAGCAACGATTAGTCCTGATGGGAAAGAAATATGGATTGGCGGACATGGTGATGGAAATCAAGTAAATGAGAAAGTGTTAGTGTATTCTTTACAGGGGGGAGAAATGGTGCGCTCTTTACACGCTCCATTTATGCCTGTGAATATAACGAAGGATAGTAAGTACGTATATGCACTAAGTCATGGTTCGAACACACTTAGAAAGTTTGATATTAGCACATATAAAGAAATAGCTTCTGTAGAAGTAGGATCGAATCCATTTGCATTTTTGGAGAGCGGAGCAGAAGGATATGTAGCAAGTTATGATAGTGATGAAGTGTGCGTTATGGATATGAAGAATTTGAAAATAAAACAAACAATTAAAGTCGGAAAAGGACCGTTTCAACTCATAGAGAGGGAAGGGAAGGATAATGAATAAATATAGAGTGCTAGTTGTAGATGATGAAAGTGATATGAGGCAGCTTGTTGGAATGTATTTGGACAACTTCGGATATGAGTGGGGAGAAGCTGAAAATGGAAAAGAGGCTCTTAAAAAACTAGAAACAGATCATTATGATTTCGTTGTATTAGATATTATGATGCCAGAAATGGATGGACTTTCAGTTTGTAAAGAAATTAGAAAAACGTCAGATGTGCCGATTATATTTTTAACCGCAAAAGGTGAAGAGTGGAATAGGGTGAACGGCTTACGTATGGGAGCGGATGATTATATTGTAAAACCGTTTAGTCCTGGTGAATTGGTTGCCCGTATGGAAGCTGTGTTAAGAAGATATACAAAGCAAGAACAGCAAGAAGAGATTCAATTTGGACCAATTCTTATCAATGAAAAAAGTAGACGAATAGAGGCGGATGGTGAGCCGATTTCTCTTACAGTAAAAGAGTTTGATTTACTATATTTTCTTTGTCAGCATACAGGACAAGTATTTAGCCGGGAACAATTACTTGAAAAGGTATGGGGATATGATTATGCGGGAAGTACAAGAACAGTAGATACGCACGTGAAAACGATGCGCTTGAAGCTTGGAGAAAGTGGAAACTACATTCAAACTGTTTGGGGTGTAGGCTATAAATTCGAGGTGTAACGTATGTTTACGATGGTACAAAAACTTTGGCTTACAGTAGTGTGTGCAGTATGTGTAACAGTGTCCTTTCTTTATTTCGTATCTTTATACTCATATGAAAAACTATACGTTGATAATTTAAAAGGTTCATTAGTAATGGAAGGGAAAAATCTTGCTGCTCAGTATGATAAGCGCGAAGGAATATCAATTTTTGAAGAGAAAGTAAGATCATTTGATCAAATATCTAGTTCAGACGTTCTTTTCGTGTCTAATCCGCGTGATTTAAGTGCATGTTTACCTTTTGATGTGCATCATCATTCTCTTATAAGTGAAGGAGATAGGCAAACGCTATTAGATGGGAAAACTGTGACAAAGATAGGATATGAAGAACATTTTGAACGTAATATTATGGGGGTTGTCATCCCTGTATTGGAAAATAAAAAATTAGTCGGAATTGTATATTCTTATATTCCTTTAAAAAGTATAAAAGACTTAATATATGATATGGGTCTTATTTTAGCACCACTAGCAATTGCTATGATTTTAATTACGATATGGGTTGGAAGAAAAATTATAATTGCAATTACGAAGCCGCTTTCGCAAATGGAGCGGGTTGCAAATCATTTGGCTACGGGAGATTTTTCGGAGCGGATTACCGTTTCTTCAGAGGATGAAATTGGACGATTAGGAAAAGCATTTAATAAAATGGCAAATTCATTAGAAACAGAAGATGTAAAGCGTAAGGAATTTTTAGCAAATGTTTCGCATGAACTTAGAACACCACTTAGTTATATAAAAGGGTATAGCGAGGCTATTTTAGATGGTGTTGCAAAGGGAGCTCAGCAGGAAAAAGTAACCCAGCTAATTCATAAAGAAGCAGGTCGTATGCAGCGTCTCGTTCATGACTTGTTAGACTTAGCACAATTAGAAGGTGAGCACTTTCCGTTAAAGAAGCAACCTATCGTTTTTTCACAGCTGATTGAAGACGTATTAGATACGTATGAGATTAAGTTTATAGAAAAGGAAATTCATATTTCAACCAATTTAAATCCAGAGGTCATTGTCATGATTGATGAGGATCGTATGCAACAGGTGCTTCATAATGTGTTAGATAATGCGATACGGTATACAAATCAAAATGGAAATATCGTTATAACTTTAGAGCAAATCGATGATTACTGTGAATTAAAAATAAAAGATACAGGAATTGGCATTGATATAGAGCATTTAGAAAATCTTGGCGAGCGCTTTTACAGAGTTGATAAAGCGAGAAGTCGTCAACATGGTGGAACAGGTTTAGGCCTTGCTATTGTGAAACAAATTGTTCATATACATGGTGGACAGTGGAAAATTGAAAGTGAAAAAGATAAGGGAACAACGGTTATTATTAAACTGAATGTACAGGATGAGGGGGCATGTTCTAATTTTTAGGGCATGTTCTTTATATTGAAGAAAATATTTATCCCGCTATTCTCTGGTCAGTAAGACCCTCACCTCAAAATTCAGCGGAAGCAAAGAAGTTAGGTGGAGGCACTGCTGCCCGTAAAAGCCCGATTGGTGAGGGCTAATAATCAGTGGGGGATGAACAAAACCCTCACTGATTAAAGTTTCACTTTATACGTAAAAATATAAATTAATATGTAATAAATATCGGAAATTTGACTATTTTATGAACAAAACATTTGTACTTCTTATCAATTCGGTCTAAAATAGTTATGATGCAAAGTTCTTATAAATCGTTTCAATTGTTGTTTGGAAGATACTGAGGTGATTTAACTGGAGTACAAATCTATTAAACCGAAAAAAATTTACGAAGAAGTATCTGAAGCTATTTTAACAATGATTAAAAATGGTACGTTAAAACCTGGTGACAAACTACTCCCTGTGCATCAATTAGCTGAGCAGTTTCAAGTTGGCAGATCTGCTGTTCGTGAAGCGCTAAGTGCGCTAAGAGCGATGGGCTTAATTGAGATGAAACAAGGAGAAGGTACATATGTGAAGAACTTCGATTCTTCTTCATTAACAAAATCATTAAACAATAGATTATTAATGAAGAAAGAAGATATTTTGAATTTATTAGAAGTACGAAAGGTGCTTGAAGTGGGGGCAGTTCGAGTAGCGGCGGCAAAACGTACGGAAGATAATTTACAAAATATGAAACATTGGTTAGATGAAATGGCAAAGAGCATTGGAGATGAAAAGGCTGGCGAAAAAGCTGATTTTCAATTTCATATGGGAATTGCAGAGTCTTCGCATAATAACATTTTGCTTGAACTCATGAATCATGTTTCAGAGATGATTGCTGAAACAATTGGTGAATCAAGACGCATTATTTTATATGGTGAACAAACGACATCAGAACGACTTATAGAAGAGCATCAAGTTATATATGATGCGGTGTTAAAACAAGATGTAGAATTAGCGCAGAAAGCAATGCTAGATCATTTAACAAATGTAGAACATATTGTCACAGGTAAAAACGATATAAATTCGTAATTTAATCTTTTAAAAATTTAATTTTCTGATAAAATAGAGAAAGATTAAGTAAGCGTTTTCTTTAGGAGAGGGAGAGGATAGGCCATGGTTGAGCCTATTTCTTCTCTACTCAGTCATCTGATGACCATATGTTTGTTGGCGAAGTTGTAAAAAGGGGGAGTAATAGTTATGAAAGTTACTTTATTTGTTACTTGTTTAGTCGATATGTTTGAAACAAATGTCGGTAAAGCAACAGTTGAAGTGTTGGAGCGTTTAGGTTGTGAAATTGAATTTCCAGAAGCACAAGTTTGTTGTGGTCAGCCTGCTTATAATAGCGGCCATGTAGAAGCAGCAAAAGAAGCGATGAAACATATGATTGAAACTTTTGAAGATGCAGAATATATTGTTACACCATCTGGCTCGTGTGCGACAATGTTTCATGAGTATCCGCATGTTTTCAAAGATGATCCAAAGTGGGCTAAACGTGCACAAAAAGTTGCTGATAAAACTTATGAATTTACACAGTTTATTGTAGATGTTTTAAAAGTTACAGATGTTGGTGCAAGTTTATCAGGGATAGCTACTATTCATAAATCATGTCATATGACACGTATGCTCGGAGTAAAAGAAGCACCAGGGATTTTATTATCAAATGTAAAAGGATTAACTGTGAGAGATTTGCCAAACGTGCAAAATTGTTGTGGGTTTGGGGGAACGTTTTCAGTTAAGATGACTCCAATCTCTGAGCAAATGGTAGATGAAAAAGTAGATAGTGTAATGGAAACAGGTGCAGATTATTTAATCGGTGCAGATTGTGGGTGTTTGTTAAACATTGGCGGACGTATTGAGCGTTTAGGAAAAGAAGTAAAAGTAATGCATATTGCTGAGGTACTGAATAGTCGCTCATGAAGGGGGAACATAAGCTATGTCTATGAAAATCAGTGAGAAAAAATTTAATGATCGCGTTGGTGATGGAATTCAAGATTCGTTTATGCGCGGAGCAGTATCTTCGGCACAAACGCGCTTATATACGAATCGCTTAAAAGCCGCAGATGAATTAGGAAACTGGGAAGAGTGGCGTGAACTAGGTGAACAAATCCGTCAACATACGTTAGAAAATCTTGATTATTACTTAATGCAGTTAAGTGAAAATGTATCAAAAAGAGGCGGACACGTGTACTTTGCGAAGACGAAAGAGGAAGCAGCAAAGTATATTCAAGACGTCGCCAAAAAGAAACAAGCGAAAAAAGTAGTAAAATCAAAGTCGATGGTAACAGAAGAAATCAGTATGAACCATGCGCTTGAAGAGATTGGCTGTGAAGTGTTAGAGAGTGATTTAGGAGAGTATATCTTGCAAGTAGATAACGATCCACCTTCACATATTATTGCACCTGCACTTCATAAAAATAGAACGCAAATTCGCGATGTATTTAAAGAAAAGCTAGGCTATGAAAATTCTGATGACCCGTATGAAATGACAAAGTTTGTTCGTAAACAACTTCGTGAGAAATTTATGGATGCAGAAATTGGTGTAACTGGTTGTAACTTTGCTGTTGCAAATACGGGCTCCCTTTGTTTAGTAACGAATGAAGGTAATGCAGATCTTGTTATGTCAATTCCGAAAACACAAATTGCAGTAATGGGTATGGAACGTATGGTTCCGACAATGGAAGAATTAGATGTTTTAGTTGGTTTACTATGTCGTAGTGCAGTAGGTCAAAAATTAACAAGTTATGTAACAGTAGCAGGACCAATTCAAGAAGAGGAAGTTGATGGACCTGAAGAATTCCATTTAGTTGTTGTTGATAATGGTCGCTCTCAAATTCTTGGATCTGAATTCCGTTCAGTATTACAATGTATTCGTTGCGCTGCTTGTGTTAACGTATGTCCTGTATATCGTCACGTTGGTGGACATTCATATGGATCGATTTATTCAGGACCAATCGGCGCGGTATTAACACCGCTTCTAGGTGGATATGATGATTATAAAGAGCTTCCTTATGCATCTAGTTTATGCGGAGCATGTACAGAAGCTTGTCCAGTAAAAATTCCATTGCATGATTTATTATTAAAACATCGTCAAGTCATCGTTGAGCAAGAAGGTCGTGCACCACTTGCAGAAAAACTAGCGATGAAAATGTTTAGTATGGGTGCTTCTTCAGCTGCTTTATATAAAATGGGTTCAAAAATGGCACCAGCGGCAATGAGTCCATTTACATCTGGTAATCGTGTATCAAAAGGTGTTGGCCCACTTAAAAACTGGACGGATATTCGTGAATTCCCAGCTCCAAGTAAAGAACGATTCCGTGATTGGTATAAAGATCATAAGAAAGGCGGGGATAAATAATGACAGGATTAATTCAAAACCGTGATGCCTTTCTAGATAACATTGCAAAAGAACTTGGGCGCGCGCGTAAAACAGAAGGTGTAGAGCGTCCAGTATGGAAAAGTAATGTGAATATAGAAACATTAAAAGATTATTCACAAGAAGAATTACTAGAAGTGTTTAAAAATCAATGTACAAACATTCATACAACTGTAGTAGAAACGACAAATGAACGTTTACGTGAAGACCTTCAACAAGTAATCATGGAAAACGGCGGAGGACCTATTTTATTATCAGCGGATGAGCGTTTTGATGCATATGGTTTAACATCTTTATTTAAAGAAGAACTTCCAAAGCGAGACGTTGAAGTAAACGTATGGGATCCAGAGAGAAAAGACGGAAATATGCGTTTAGCTGAAAAAGCGAATATTGGTATTGCATTTAGTGATTATACATTAGCTGAATCTGGTACAATTGTTGTACAAAGTCATAAAGGACAAGGACGTTCTTTACATTTTTTACCGACTGTATATTTAGCTATTATTCCACGTGAAACACTTGTGCCTCGTATTACACAAGCAGTTCAGGATATGAACTCACGTGTAGAAGATGGCGAGACAGCGGCATCTTGTATTAACTTTATTACAGGACCAAGTAACTCGGCTGACATTGAGATGAATCTTGTTGTCGGAGTACATGGACCATTAAAAGCAATATATTTCATCGTATAAAAGAGGGGAAAGCAGGCCAGAAAATGGCCTGCTTTTTTAGTAGAATAATGGATAATATGAAGTAGAAGTTCTCTCCTTTTTTTGCTATGTTTTTTGGGAAAGGAGAGGAAGGGATGTTCACTTATTTATATGCACTGTTAGCAGGAATGGTGTTTGGGTCTTTTTTTATGTTAGTTGCGATGAGGGTTCCATTAGGGGAGTCTATCATTACCCCGCGTTCACATTGTCATTATTGTAAATATGTGCTAAGGCCAAAAGAACTAATCCCCATCATTTCATTTTATATACAAAGAGGCTGTTGTACGAATTGTAAGAGGCAAATTCCGATTATGTATGTAGCATTTGAATGTATAACAGGAAGTATATTTCTTCTTACCGTGTATATGATTGGAATAGAACGAGAGCTTATTATCATTTTATCCCTTTTTTCGCTACTTCTTATTATTTCACTTACAGATTACTTATATATGTTAATTCCTGATTGTATTTTAATTTCATTTGCCGTTTTACTCATTCTCGAAAGTGTTTTTGTACAATTAGTTACTTGGACAGATAGTATAGTTGGTAGTGGTGTTATATTCATTTTGTTATATTGCATGCAAAAGATATATCCAGAAGGGCTTGGCGGTGGAGATATAAAACTACTTTCGTTGCTTGGGTTTATAGTAGGAGTGAAGGGAGTTTTTATCATTTTATTTTTAGCATCTTGTTTTAGTCTTTGTTTTTTCGGGATTGGGATCGTATTAAAGCGTATAGAAGTACGAAAGCCCATTCCATTTGGTCCTTTTATTAGCCTTGGGGCAATATGTTATGTATTGGTCGCATATTCAAAGTAGAGAGGGAATAGAAAATGAACGTATATATGGATGATCAAAGAAGTTGTCCGTTCGGGTATGTGCCGGCAACTACAGTAGAATGTACCTTACAAATGGTTCGGGATTATGGTGTGAATATTCTTTCCCTTGATTTTAATATGGGATGGGGAGAAAAAAGTGGACTAGATTTTGTAGAAGCCTTTTGTACAGAAGGGTTATATGTAAATGAAATTCACCTTCATACGAATGATATCATCGGTATGCATAAGATGAAACAAAGATTGGATAAGGGAAAGGAAGAAGGAGAAATTAATCCTTACCTTGTTGTTAAATATGTGGGAAGCTAAAAACTCCAAAGTAAAACTTTGGAGTTTTTAATGTTTCATATGTGCTTGTAAAGGAATAATCTCTTCTTGTTGAGCTGCTGCGATTTCAGTTTCTTCCTGTTGAACGTCAGGTGTTTTCTTAGTTAAGTAGTGGTATACCATACCGACAAATACTGATCCGCCAATAATGTTACCGATTGTAACAGGAATTAAGTTATGAATAGCACCTGAAAAAGAAATTGTCTCAGGATGCGGTGAAACTAAAGATAAAGCAAAGAGTGATAAGTTTGCAATACTATGTTCGTAACCAGATAAGAAGAATGTGAAAACAAGTAGCATCATGACCATTATTTTTGCTGTGTCACCTTTGACCTGAGAAGGTAAGAAGCAAGCAAGACATACGAGCCAGTTACATAAAATGGCTTTAAAGAATAACTGCATTGTAGGTGTGTTCATCTTTCCTTCAACGACTTTACTCATTAAGTGACCGTGATCAATTGCTTCAAAAATTCCAGTTGCGTAAAATAGTAAGGCAAAGAATAACGCGCCACCTAAGTTACCTGCGTAACAAGCAACCCAGTTACGCAGTGTATCAGAAATCGTTGTTTCCTTTCTTAAAGTTGCTACAGTAAAGTACATTGTGTTTCCAGTAAACAATTCAGCACCGCCATATATAATGAGTACGAGAGCAATCCCGAAAAACATAGAAGCAGCTAAATAAGTTGCTGGTGAATCTGCAATGTGAAAAAAATTACCTAATTTAAAACATAGTACAATAATAAAACCGATATAAATACCCGCAAGTGCAGCACGAATGAAATATTGCATTGGGTTTGTATCTAGCATTTTCTTTTTGCTTTTAGCCAGTTTGACAACATAATCTAGTCCTTGTTCTAGCATGAGTAATACGCTCCTTTAGTAAATCTTCTATAAATACTCCTTATATGAATAAAGTACATGGAATTGTTCTCACTTTCAATAAGTTTGTGCAATGTTTCACAAAAAGGACATACATATATTTAGAAAACGTTTACAAAAGATAGTATAATGGAATTTTTTCTGGATATTGAGAGGAAGAAAGCAAAAAGAAAAAGCGCTGTAATTACAGCGCTTTTTCGTCTAAATTCTTTTCTACTTTTACTTCTACTTCTTTTGAGAAGAACCAACCACCAACTGCGATTCCGACTAATACAATCCAGAATGTAAGCTTCCACGGAGTGGATTCTGGGAATGAATGTGGAATTACATTTAATGCAGGGTGTGCTAATGTATAAACTGCTAGCTTTACACCAACCCAACCTACAATTAAGAATGCTGCAGTTTCAAGTCCTGGTTTACGTTTTAAGATTTGTACGAAAGCAGTTGCTGCAAATCGCATAATGATTAATCCGATAAGTCCACCCACAAAGATAACAACGAATTGCCCAGTATCAAGACTACCAATTGTACCTAATCCTGTTTTTGGTAAAGTCATTGCTAGTGCAACAGCAGCTAAAATTGAATCAACTGCGAAGGCGATATCAGCAACCTCAACTTTAAATACAGTCCACCAAAAGTTCTCTTGTTTTTTCTTTGCTTCTTTTTCTTCAGTTTCTTCATCCGTATTCTTTTTAACATACGTTTTAAATAAGTGATTACCAGCGATAAACATAAGGTAGATGGCACCGATTGCTTGCACTTGCCATACATCGACTAAGAACGAAATCATAAATAACGATCCGAATCGGAAAACAAATGCCCCCGCTAATCCATAAAATAGTGCTTTCTTTCGTTTTTCTTCTGGTAAATGTTTTACCATAATTGCAAGAACAAGAGCGTTATCAGCCGCTAAAATTCCTTCAAGTGCAATTAGGATGAGTAATACCCAACCATACTCCAATAATAATGATACATCCATGTACATTCTCCTCTCATTTCTATAAGTTCTAAATAAGTGAAGAATTTCCCCACTATTTAGTTTCCCCATACTCCTGCCTATTAACTTTGGAAGAATCTGGAAATGAATACAAAAAAGACCTCTGCCGTTAATAGGCAAAGGTCTTGCTAGACATATGTAATGAAAATGCCAACAAAGCCGGAAGAACTAAGTTCTACGTAATGACGACTTTGTTTCCAAGAAATTTTCTTGGACGCTACTCCCCTTTGGAGATATGCTATTGTATTCTCATTATATGGATAATTTCTACGGTTGTCAACCTGTTAAAATATCTTCATTCGGATATTTTATTTTCCGGTTCTTTTTACGAGCAAATGAAAAAGCCAATGTTAAAGGACCCATTTTCCCAAAAAACATCATAAAGATAATAATAGCTTTTCCGATTATAGTTAAGTGGGGTGTTAAGTTCATACTGAGGCCAACAGTCCCAAATGCTGAAAATACTTCGAAAGCACTCATCAATAGAGGAACTCGCTCAGTAATACTCAAAATTAAAATAGCAAAAAAGATAAATGAAATGGAAATAATAGTAATAGTTAATGATTTGACAATGAGAGTATCTTTAATGGATTTTTTAAATACGACAATATCCTCTTGTTCTTGTAGAAATTTAAATACGCCAAAAAATATGATTAAAAATGTTGTTAACTTAATCCCACCACCCGTTGAAGCGCTACCAGCACCAATAAACATAAGGAGCATCATTAATAGGAGGGAAGGTTTTGACAATGTAGAAATATCAACTGTATTAAACCCGGCAGTTCGCGTCGAAATTGCTTGAAAATAAGAGGCTATTCCTTCTTCAAATGGGGTAAAACCTCTCATAGAAAGGGAGTTATGGAACTCGAATATAAAAATAAAAAGGGTAGCAATAATGTTGACGATTAGAGTAGAAGAAAGCATAAGTTTTGAATGTAGTGTAAGGTTTTTAAAGTTTTTCTTTCTTTTTATGTCTACGATTACTGTAAAACCTATTCCACCTAAAATGATGAGAGAGGAAATGACGAAATTGACAAGAATGCTATGAGAATGGGACATTAAATTATCGCTCCACACAGAAAAACCAGCATTGTTAAAGGCTGAGATTGAATGGAAAAAACTATAATAGATCCCTTTGGTAACCCCATATTTTGGTACCCACTCAAAAGAAAGAATTAAAGTAGCGATACATTCGACTGTAAAAGAGAATAAAAATAACGATTTGGCAAGACGGATGACGCCGCCGATATTCGTTTGATTTAATGCTTGTTGTAATAAAATACGGTTTTGAAGACCGATTTTTCTTCCGAGCATAATCGCAATTAAGACAGCAAAGCTCATAATGCCAAGCCCGCCAACTTGTATAAGCGCTAAAATGACACATTGTCCAAATAAAGTAAACATTTTTCCGGTATCTACAACACCAAGCCCAGTAACAGTACAAGCGGAAACGGTTGTAAATAAGGCATCGAGCCATGAAATGGACGTTGTCGTAGCAATGGGCAGTTTTAATAAGCATGTGCCGACAACTGATAATAGAAGAAAAGATAAAGTAAGAACGCGTGGAGGGCTCATGCTAATATTAATCCGTTTCATTTCACATATCGCTCCTTTCATTTTGCTTTGATTAGTATGTGAAAAAGCACTATTATGTATGTTGAAAATAGAAAGAGGCAGAGAATATCTGCCTCTAAGCCATATGTTATATTATTATCCACGTAATTGTTGTTGTGCTAAAGCAACAAGACGTTTTGTTACTTCACCGCCAACTGAACCGTTAGAACGAGATGCTGTATTAGACCCTAAGCTTACACCAAATTCTTGTGCAATCTCATATTTAAATTGTTCAAGCGCTTGCTCTGCACCTGGAACTAATAATTTGTTTGTTTTTACCATGTTGATACACATCCTTATGAGTAGTCCAGTTCAGCTAAGTTCTTATCTAAACTGGTAACGTTATTTTATGTGGAAATGACGTAGTCATACGCGGAAGTAATCGGTGCGATTAGAAGTTCTTGGATAGAAAAAAGAGTAGCAAATTTGCTACTCTTTTTTTAGTATTGTCGCCGTTCCTTCCACGACAATATCATCTGATTGATTATATATGTTTGTTTGCAACGTAATGATTTTTTTATCGTCACGCTTCTTAATAACCTCTGCCACAACACGAAGTGTATCACCGATTTTGACAGGGGCACGGAATGAAACATTTTGGGATAAATAAATCGTATTTTTGCCTGGGAGTTTCGTTCCAAGGATGGTAGAAATAAAACTCGAAACGAGCATACCGTGAGCAATACGTTCTTTAAACATTGTTGTTTTTGCAAAAGAATCTAAAATATGAATAGGATTCACATCTCCAGTCAATTTTGCAAAATTGATAACATCTTCATCCGTAATTGTTTTTGTAAGGGATGCTTGATCACCGACTTGAATCTCATCATAACGAAGCTCCGGAACAGTTTGTGCTTCTTGAAATGGATTCATTTTGTCCTCCTTCTTTTCCATATCGAAAAATGCTAGCCATCTTGATGTAGTAGGAGGAAGAAAGAGTTTTGTTTGTGCTGCAGTTAGCTCCCACATTTTTCTTACTTGATGGAAGTAAATAGATTTTTTGAATTTTCCTCGAACTTTTTTGCGAGTTCCAACTGTTTTGACTTGAACTCTTCCAAAAAACCCTCTAACTGTTTTTGAGCCTCTTCACGTTGTAATTGTTGTTGCTCAATAAATTGTTTTGTTGTTTCTTCAAATTGACCGCTTGTTTGTGTAAGGATTGACAAAGATGTTTTTGTAGGAGAAACAGTAAGTTGCTGCATATGAGCAGAAAGTTCCTTCCACTTGTCTTGCCACTCGTTAATTTGATCATTTAAGGAGTTTCCAGTTAATTGTTTCACGTAATCTGTATATTGGTTATTGAACTGAGCAGTGAGTTGTTGTAGTTCTTTTTCTAGTTCATCTACTCCTGATGTTAATTTATGCAAAGCGTCTTGTTGTTGTTTTAATGTTTCTAAAGTAAGTTGCTCTAATTGTTTCCCAGCTGAAGAGAAAAGGGAAAGTGATTGAGACCAGTTTTTCCAAAATGCATCGACTAATTCGTATGGTTTAGTTTCCATTGTTTGACCCCCAAATGTTTTTTTGCATATTGTGAACGCAGATTACTCTGCTGTACCACCAGGTGAAGATGAAGAATCCTTTTCATCCTTTTCTGGAGAAGTAGAAAATGGAAAGAATGCATTGGTGTATAACGTGAAAAACGTTCGCAACATATTTTGATAATGTTCAAAAGAAGTCGCACATGTTGTTAAATATTGCTCTCCATATTCAGTTAAAGAATAAATTCTTTTTGCCGGCCCTCCATCGCTTGTATCCCAAGTAGAAGAAATAAGGTTTTCTTTTTCTAATTTGCGTAGTGTTCTATAAACATTACCTTGGTCAACAGAAGAAAAGCCGATATCCATTAGCATTTGAATAAGTTTGTAACCATGAAGACTCCAGTCTTTTAGACAGAGAAGTAAGAAGGGAACTAAGAAGTTTTTTGGCATGGAGTTTGGTTGTTTCGCTTGGTTGTTCTCCAAACTTTCGCGTTGTTCTGGTTCATTTTGTAGCATGATTGTGCATCACCTCATGAATCAGTTAGATGGAATTTTTTGCTTATAAGTGCAATTTACACCTATCTGTTTTTAAAGTCAACACATTTGTTAGAAAATAGAAAAAAATAAAATATAGACTTGAAGTTTTATTCAGAATATTAGAAAATAGTGAATAGGTTGAATTGTTTCAAAAACGAAAAAGGGAGTGTAGGTAAAGTGATTGATCAAAAATTCGATCCACTACAAGCATGGAAAAATGCTTATGAACAAACCGAAACATTTTGGGGAAAAGCGCTCAATGAAACAATTAAAACAGAAGAATATTCTGCTTGGATGGGCAGCGTTCTAGATTTGAATTTGTTTTATCAAAAAGCATTAAATGATACGACAAAAAACTATTTAGAACAAGTAAATGTGCCGACGAAAGAGGATATCGCAAGAGTGGCTACGCTTGTTATTAACTTAGAAAATAAAGTAGATAACATTGAGGAGTTTCTAGAGGAGAAAGTAGATTCTTTAGGACAAGCTCCTACATTAAAGCGTGATGTGACGAAAGTGAAACAAGATATTCGTACGCTTGAAACAAAAGTAGATCAAATTTTAGAATTGCTAGAAAAGCAAAATGCAGTACTAGCTAAACTACAAGTACCTGTAAAAGAAGAGATAAAGCCTGCGAATAAGCCGGAAAATAAAAAATGATAAAAGCGCTTGTTTATAACAGGTAAAAGAGAGAGGGAGAATCTCTTTCACGTGTAAACGGCGAAACATAATTATATAGGGACTCTACAGTATGAGTACCAAAATGATTCATAACAATCGTTCACAAATTCATTTAAGGGGGAAAAGAAATGGTTCAATTAAATGGCAAAGTAGCAATCGTAACAGGTGGAGCAAAAGGGATTGGAAAAGCAATTACAGTAGCATTAGCACAAGAGGGAGCGAAAGTAGTTATTAACTATAATAGCAGTAAAGAAGCAGCTGAAAATTTAGTAAATGAACTAGGAAAAGATGGACATGACGTTTATGCAGTGCAAGCGGATGTTTCTAAAGTAGAAGATGCAAACCGACTTGTAGAAGAAGCTGTGAATCATTTTGGTAAAGTTGATATTCTTGTTAATAATGCTGGTATTACAAGAGATCGTACATTCAAAAAGTTAAATCGTGAAGATTGGGAGCGCGTAATTGACGTGAATTTAAGTAGCGTATTTAATACGACAAGCGCGGTTCTTCCATACATAACGGAAGCGGAAGAAGGAAGAATTATTAGCATTTCTTCTATTATTGGCCAAGCAGGTGGATTTGGCCAAACAAACTACTCAGCAGCAAAAGCGGGTATGTTAGGATTTACAAAATCATTAGCATTAGAACTTGCAAAAACAAATGTCACTGTAAATGCAATTTGCCCTGGATTTATTGATACTGAAATGGTAGCAGAAGTACCAGAAGAAGTACGTCAAAAAATCGTTGCAAAAATCCCGAAAAAACGTTTTGGTCAAGCTGATGAAATTGCAAAAGGTGTAGTATACCTATGCCGTGACGGTGCGTATATCACAGGTCAGCAATTAAACATTAACGGCGGATTATATATGTAATGAAGTAAGAAAAAAGTGCATATCCATAGCAGGAATGCACTTCTTTTTTTAGAAGGAAATCGACCAAAAAGGAGATAGGAAAATGACTACATTCGCAACAGAATGGGAAAAGCAATTAGAGCTATACCCAGAAGAGTACCGAAAAGCATACCGCCGAGTGAAAAGGGCGAGTGAAATTTTATTACGTGAACCAGAGCCGCAAGTAGGATTAACGCCGAAAGAGGTTATTTGGACGAAGAATAAGACGAAGCTTTATCGCTACATTCCAAAACAAGAAAAAACACAAAGAGTTCCAATTCTGTTAATATATGCTCTTATTAATAAACCATATATTATGGATTTAACTCCTGGAAATAGTTTAGTGGAATATCTAGTGGATCGTGGTTTTGATGTGTATATGCTTGATTGGGGCACATTTGGTTTAGAAGATAGTCATTTGAAATTTGATGATTTCGTGTTTGATTATATTGCAAAAGCAGTAAAAAAAGTAATGCGAACTGCAAAAGCGGACGAGATTTCTTTACTTGGTTATTGCATGGGTGGAACGCTAACTTCCATTTATGCAGCACTTCATCCGCACATGCCAATTCGTAATTTAATTTTCATGACAAGTCCTTTTGATTTCTCTGAAACAGGATTGTATGGTCCTTTATTAGATGAGAAATACTTCAATTTAGATAAAGCGGTTGATACATTTGGAAATATTCCGCCAGAAATGATTGATTTCGGAAACAAAATGTTAAAACCAATTACGAACTTTGTTGGTCCATATGTTGCTTTAGTAGATCGTTCAGAGAATGAGCGCTTCGTCGAAAGCTGGAGATTGGTTCAAAAGTGGGTTGGTGATGGTATTCCGTTCCCAGGTGAATCATACAGACAGTGGATTCGTGATTTTTATCAAAATAATAAACTGGTTAAGGGTGAACTTGTTATTCGCGGACAAAAGGTAGACCTTGCAAATATTAAGGCGAATGTCTTAAATATTTCCGGGAAACGTGATCATATCGCTTTGCCATGTCAAGTAGAAGCGTTACTAGACCATATTTCTAGCACAGATAAACAATATGTATGTTTACCGACAGGGCATATGTCTATTGTTTACGGTGGAACAGCTGTAAAACAAACATATCCGACGATTGGAAATTGGCTTGAAGAGCGTTCTAATTAAAAATAAAAAAATCCAACTAGCCTATGTTAGTTGGATTTTTTTATGGAAAATAACAAAACATAGAAAGGAGAAATTTATATTTTAGGAGTATGATTATGAAACTTATGACCGGTAAGTTGTTTTGGAATACAGGAGTTTCTGTACCTTGTTATCCACCGTTAGAAAGTGATATGATATGTGATGTACTTGTAGTCGGAAGTGGCGAAGCAGGTGCTCATATAGCGCATTCGTTAGCGAAAATTGGTATGAGTGTTACACTTATTGAAAAAAGAGCAATTGCGTGTGGTAGCACAGCTGCTAATACAGGTTTACTACAATTTCTTCATGATAAATCGTTAACTTCTCTTATTCATACATTTGGTAAAGAAAAAGGGGTACGAGCATATAAGCTTTGTTATGAAGCGCTAAGAACAATGGAAGAGGTTATACCGACTCTTGATATTGATCCCCATTTTATTCCGCGAAATAGTTTATATTATGCAAGTAAAAGTGAGGATGTCTCATTTTTACAAGAGGAATATAATACGTTACAGAATTATGGATTTCCAGTTGAATATTTTACAGAAGCTGATATTAAGAAACGTTATTCTTTTGCAAAACAAGCAGCGTTATATATGCAAGGTGATGCTGAGGTGAATCCGTATTTACTAGCGCATAGTTTTTTGCATAAAGCAAACCAAATGGGAGCTAATATATATGAACATACAGAGGCAATACATATAAAAAAACACCAAAATGATTTAATTTGTTACACGAAAACAGGAAATCAAATTGTAGCAAAGAATATTATTATGGCGACAGGTTATGAAGCGCTTTTTGGAAAGAAAGAAAAGAATACAACAGTAGAAACTTCTTATGCAATTGTAACAAATGAAATAAATCAGTTTGAAGGCTGGCATGAGCGATCGTTAATTTGGGAAACGGCACGGCCCTACTTATATTTTCGAACGTATCGAAACCGCATTATTGTAGGCGGATTAGATGAAGCGATACAAATTCAAACAATCGGTGATACGAAATTATTGCATAAGCGTGATATCCTTATTAATATTGTAAAAGAACTGTTCCCGCAGTATAAAAATATACAGGCAGACTACTATTGGGCAGCCGCATTTGGTGGTACTCATGATGGTCTCCCCATTTTAAAAGAAGACGAAAAGATACATAATTTGTTTTACGCATTGCCGTATGGAGGTAATGGAACTGTATATGGAATGGTCTTTGCCAAATTATTTGAGCAGTTATTTACAAATAAAGAAAGTAAAGATTTCTCTTTATTTAATCGATAGAAAAAAGGTAGCGAAGTGATGGAATGAGAGATATAAAAAAGTTTTTACAAAAATTACGTCCTGTACAACTCATCGTTTTGTTTTATTTATTAGCGGTAGTTGTATCGGTAATATTGCTTAGTTTCCCGTTTGTTACGAAGGCTGGTGTGAAATGGACATTTATAGATGCCCTCTTTACATCTGTTAGTGCGGTAAGTGTTACGGGACTGTCTGTTGTTACGATTTCAGATACATTTACTACGGCAGGAATTATTATGTTAGCCCTTATTTTACAATTAGGCGGCTTAGGGATTATGGCACTTGGTACGTTTGTTTGGATTATAACGGGGAAAAAAATCGGTTTGCAGAGAAGAAGACTCATTATGGCAGATCATAATCAAGGGAATTTATCAGGCCTTGTAGAATTGATGCGTTCTATTTTAATTGTAATTATTTCGATAGAACTTATTGGAGCAATACTATTAGGTACAAGATTTCTACTTTATTTTCCAACTTGGCAAGAAGCTTATTTCCACGGTTTCTTTGCCGCTGTTAGTGCAACTACGAACGGAGGATTTGATTTAACTGGACAATCACTAATTCCGTACAAAAAAGATTATATTGTGCAAATGATTCATATGTTGCTTATTATTTTAGGAGCGATTGGCTTCCCGGTGTTAATGGAAGTAAAACAATTCTTTAGTAAAAGGCGACAGCAACTATTCCGCTTTTCGTTATTTACAAAATTGACGACAACGACATTTTTTGCACTCGTTATCGTTGGAACAATTATGATTTTTCTACTAGAACGAAATCAGTTTTTAGCAGGAAAGTCATGGCATGAAACAGTTTTCTATACATTATTCCAATCTGTGACGACGCGAAGTGGTGGACTGGCTACAATGGATATACGTGAATTGTCACAACCGACGCTTTTATTTATGAGTATATTAATGTTTATAGGGGCATCTCCAAGTTCGGTTGGGGGCGGAATACGTACAACAACATTTGCTGTTAGTATATTGTCACTATACACCTTTGCAAGGGGCGGTAGAACAGTTAGAGTCTTCAAACGTCAGTTACATGAAGAGGATGTACTGAAAGCATCTGTCGTTATGACGATGGGGATTTTGTTATGTGCTACTGCGCTATTCGTTTTATCTATTACGGAAAATGTACCGCTTATGAGCTTAATTGTTGAGGTTTGTTCTGCTTTCGGAACGACAGGACTATCAACAGGTGTTACGCCTGATTTAACAACTATTGGGAAGCTTGTACTCATTGTGCTTATGTTTATCGGACGCGTTGGTATTTTAACATTTATTTTAGCTAGTGGTGGAAGGGAACAACCACCTCGCTATAAATACCCGAAAGAACGGATTATTATTGGATAGTATGAAACCATTCTACCTATGTTAGGTAGAATGGTTTTTTAGTCGTTAATGCCAAATTGTGGATGCATAAAAGCTTCATTTTTATTATCTGATTCGTTTTTTAGCAACTCTTGATTTTCTTCTGAAATCCACCCAATATCATTTGTAGGATGGATCCACTCATCACCAGCCATAATGGCAGGATCTACTTCATCACTCCAATTGTTAAGTGGACTGTTCTCGGAATTATATTTACTGTCTCCAATTACAACATCATATGGATTCACAAAAGGTTGTTGCATCGTTTTTCCTGTTCCTTTAAAAGATGGAAAATTCATTTGATGCGGGAGCGTTTCGTCTAAAATTGGTGATTGAATCTTTTCTTTTTTCTTCAAAATCATCGCTCCTTTTTATAATGATTTCTTCATACGTAGTATTTCCATCGAACGCCTCTTATGTACTTGTTAACACTTGCCAGTAATAATTATTTTAAATTGTTTCAAACTAGAGTAGAAAGTGATTTCTTGAGAGCAGGTGAATGTATTGGTAAAAAGAAAAGTAAAACAAAATGCGGCAATCAATAATAATAAAACTCCGAAAGAAAGCTTACCAGATGCAGAATTTGCATTAGAGTATGAAGGAGAAAATAGCGCAAAGTATGCTAATCGTAATTCAAAAAAAGGGAAACAAAAATGAGGCGTTTTTACAAACGCCTCATTTTTTTGTGGGATTATAAAGGTTTTTTTAATTATTTGTAAATTTAGTGTTTTCTATTAGCAGAAAAATGCGAAAAAACATAGAAGTAGCAACGTATTACACAAAAACAAACAACAAACAAAAGATTAATGTTGGTTTAATACTGCTTTTACACTAGTTGTTTATATTTGAGTTGTACATAAGATTTGTAAAAGGAGAGAGAAACAGTGAAAAAAACAATCTTTAAAGCTGTAGCGACTGGAATGGTATTTTCGTTATTAATGGGGTGTGGTGCAAAGAAGGAAGAAAGTGCTGGAGCGAAAGTGAAAGATGAAAAATTATCTGGATCATTAACTGTTTACACAGCAATTGAAGAAGAGCTTGTACCAATTTATCTTGATTCCTTTAAAAAGAAATATCCTGATGTGAAATTAAACATTGTACGTGATTCAACAGGAGTTATTACTGCGAAATTGCTAGCTGAAGGGAAAAATACACAAGCAGATGTTGTATGGGGAACTGCGGCATCAAGTCTATTAGCTTTAGATAAAAAAGATATGTTAAAAGGATACTCTCCAAAAGGAACAGATCGTGTTCTTCCGCAATTTAAAGATGATAAGCAACCTGAAAAATGGGTAGGAAATACTGCATTTATGACGGGGATTGCTGTAAATAAAGAAGAATTAAAGAAGAAAAATTTACCGATGCCAGAATCATATGAAGATTTAACGAAACCAGAGTATAAAGGAACACTTGTTATGCCACATCCAGCATCATCTGGAACAGGGTTTTTAACAGTTTCTGCATGGCTACAAATCATGGGTGAAGATAAAGGCTGGGATTACATGAAGAAACTTCATGATAATATGGCAAGTTATACGCATTCAGGATCAAAACCAGCAAAATTAGCAGGAGCAGGTGAATATCCAGTCGGTGTATCAATGGTTTATAGTGCTTTAAAAGAAAAACAAAAAGGTGCCCCAGTTGAAGTTGTACTGCCGAAAGAAGGATTAGGATGGGAAGTAGAAGCGAACGCACTTATTAAGAAAGATAATGCGAAAAATGATAAATTAGCGCAAGCATTTTTAGATTGGGCAATTACTGATGATGTAATGAAGTTATACTTTGAGAAAAATGGATTTGCGACAATTAAAAATGACTATAAACTTCCAGAGGGATTCCCGAAAGATGTTACTGAAAAATTATATAAAAAGAATGACTTTAAATGGGCAGCAGAAAATCGTGACAAAATTTTAGAAAAATGGGAAAAAGAGTTTGGCCAAAAAGCAGAACCGAAAAAGTAAGTGAGTGGGAGAGAGAAAAATGAGCGAATATTTATCAATTCAACACATTCAAAAACAGTTTGATGCATTTACAGCGTTAAAAGATATTTCTTTTACTGTGAACAAAAATGAGTTTGTTTGTTTATTAGGCCCAAGTGGTTGTGGGAAAACGACGTTGCTTCGCATTTTAGCGGGACTAGAGGAACCAACGACTGGCAGTATAGCTGTGAATGGAAAAGATATTACAGCATTGCCTCCTGGAAAGAGAAACTTCGGAATGGTTTTCCAATCGTATGCTTTATTTCCGAATTTAACAGCACTTGAAAATATTGAATACGGCTTAAAGACAAAAAAATATGGGAAAGCAGAAGTGAAAGAGAAAGCGCTAGATGCGTTAAAACTTGTAGATTTGCTGAATGTAAAAGATAAATATCCTGCTCAAATGTCTGGTGGACAACAGCAGCGAGTAGCACTTGCACGTGCGCTCGCTCTGTCTCCAGATATTTTGTTACTCGATGAGCCGTTATCAGCTTTAGATGCAAAAGTGCGTGAAAAATTACGTAGAGAAATGCGTGATTTGCAAGAGGAAATAGGAATAACGACGATTATGGTAACGCATGATCAAGAAGAGGCATTAACGATGGCTGATAAAATTGTTGTAATGAATCATGCGGAAATTATGCAGATTGGAACACCAGAGGAGATTTATCAAAGACCAGCCAATCCGTTTGTGGCAGATTTTATTGGTTCTATTAATTTCTTTTCGAAAAATAACGAAGAACATGCAATTCGTCCTGAACATGTAACAATTGTACAAAAGGAAGGTATTAAAACAGTTGTGGAAAGTATGGAATTTCGCGGATCCGTATATCGGACGGAAGTGCGAGTCATAGAAGAAAACACACACCTTTATAATGAGAAAATTGTAGTGGATATATTAGCATCAGAAGTAGAAGCAACCGCTATTAGAAAAGGAAAGCCGATTCAAATCTCTTTCTCAGAAAATCATATGTTGTCATATGGAAAGAAGGTCATTGTATAGATGGAGATGTTAGAAAACTATAAGGTAGAAAGTACGAAAAAAAAGATTAAGAGAAGTATTGGGAAAGAGGAATGGATCCAAAGGCTCGTAATTATCGGTATGATCCTTTCCTTCCTTATCATACTTGTATTGCCGCTATTACAAATATTTACACAAGCTTTTTATAATAAAGATGGAGTTTTCATTGGTTTAGTGAATTTCAGTAAATATTTCACAACACCAACTTTAGTTCAGTCTTTACAAAATACAGTATGGATTTCGGGCGCAACAACAATTATTTCAGTTGCAATCGCATTCGTTTACGCATATGCAATTGCCCGTACGAATGTTTTTGGAAAGCGTGTATTTCAGTATGTAGCGTTATTACCATTGTTCGCACCAACGATGATGCACGGTATAGCACTTACATATTTATTTGGTAATCAAGGGCTAGTAACGAAAGGGATGTTTGGGTTATTTGAAGGTATACAAATCCCTTTATATGGACCAGTAGGAATTGTAATAGCTGAAGTTATGTATACATTTCCGCAAGCATTTCTTATATTGCTAATTGCCTTTCAAGGATCTGATTATCGATTATATGAAGCTTCTAATATGTTAGGGGCGAGTAAAACAAAGCAATTTTTCACGGTTACTTTACCTAGTGTAAAGTACGGATTAATTAGTGCAATGTTTGTTGTGTTTACACTTAGTTTTACTGATTTTGGGGCACCAAAAATTGTTGGTGGGCAATATAATGTGCTTGCTACTGACGTATACAAACAAGTAATTGGACAGCAAAATATGCCGATGGGTGCAACTGTCGGAATGATTTTATTAATCCCAGCTATATTCGCATTTGTAGTTGATCGTATTACGCAAAGAAAGCAGGCGAATTTCTTATCTTCAAAAGCAGTACCATACAGAATAATAGCTAATAAGAAAAGAGATGTAATCTCATTCATATATTGTAGTGTAATTACACTTATGATCATTCTATTATTTGTTGCAGTTGGTATTGCTGCAAGTGTGAAAGTATGGCCATATAATATGAGTTTTACATTTGAGCATTTTAATTTTTCGAGTTTAACAGGAGATGGACTTGAAGCATTTAAAAATAGCGTAATTGTTTCAGCAGTTACAGCAGTTATTGGGGCGATTTTAACATTTGTATTCGCATATGCAATTGAGAAAATAGACCAGCTACAATTTTTTAGAAAAACAGGTTACTTTTTCTCTATAGTGCCGTTAGCGATACCAGGTTTAGTACTCGGATTAGGATATGTCTTTTTCTTTAGTCAACCAACGATTCAAATTCTGGGACTATCAGTAACGAATCCGTTTCATTCTTTATACGGAACAATCGCTGTGTTAGTACTAGTAAATATCATTCATTTTTATTCTGTAACATTTGTCACGGCAACGACTGCCTTAAAGAAATTAGACCGAGAGTTTGAGCTTGTTTCGCAGTCAATGGGTATTCCGTTTTATAAAACATTCTTTAGAGTAACAGTACCAATGTGTTTACCAGCAATTTTAGAAATGGTGATGTACTACTTCGTAAATTCGATGGTAACTGTGTCAGCAGTTGTATTCTTATATGCAGCTGATTTTAAACTAGCTGCCGTATCAATCGTAAATATGGATGATGCAGGAAATGTAGCGCCAGCAGCTGCAATGAGTGTACTTATTGTTATTACAAATATTGTAGTGAGAGTTGTATATGAATGGGGAACGAAAGCACTTCGTAACCGAACTTCGCAATGGCAAAAAAGATAAATAAGAAGGGTGATGGACAGAATGAAAATTGAAGCAGTTATTTTTGATTGGGCAGGTACGACAGTTGATTACGGATGTTTTGCACCACTAGAAGTATTCATGAAGATTTTTCATAAACGCGGCGTTGAAATTACAGTAGAAGAAGCACGTAAGCCAATGGGATTATTAAAAATAGATCATGTAAGGGCACTAACAGAAATGCCTCGTATTGCGGATGAGTGGAAGCGTGTCTTCGGTCAATTACCAACAGAAGTAGACATTCATGAGATGTATGAAGAGTTTGAAGAAATTCTCTTTTCTATTTTGCCAAGTTATGCTACGCCGATTGAGGGGGTAAAAGAAGTAATCGCTTCTTTACGTGAGAGAGGCATTAAAATCGGTTCAACAACTGGTTATACGAGAGAAATGATGGATATTGTTGCAAAGGAAGCAGCGTTACAAGGATATAAACCTGATTTTCTTGTTACGCCAGATGATGTTCCAGCAGGCCGTCCATATCCATGGATGTGCTATAAAAATGCAATGGAACTTGATGTGTATCCGATGAATCATATGATAAAAGTAGGGGACACAGTATCAGATATGAAAGAAGGTAGAAATGCTGGAATGTGGACAGTTGGCGTAATTCTTGGAAGTAGTGAGCTCGGTTTAACGGAAGAGGAAGTGGAGAGTATGGATTCGGTAGAGCTTCGTGAAAAAATAGAAGTAGTTCGTAATCGGTTTGTTGAAAATGGGGCTCATTTTACGATTGAAACGATGCAGGAGCTCGAAAATATAATAGAACATATCGAGAAACAAGAACTAATTATTTCATAAAAGGGGCACTGGATCATGAATGAAAATCACTATTTATTATTAACACCAGGACCATTAACGACAACAAAATCAGTAAAAGAAGTTATGCTATACGATTGGTGTACGTGGGATGTTGAATATAATACGATGGTGCAAGAAGTAAGAGCTAAACTTGTATCGTTAGCGACGAAGGAAGAAGAGAAATATACAACAGTGTTAATGCAAGGAAGCGGTACGTTTTCAGTTGAAGCAGTAATTGGTTCTGTTATTCCGGCAAATGGGAAGCTTCTCGTTTGTACAAATGGTGCGTACGGTAAGCGCATCGTGCAAATGGCAGAGAGGTTACAGATTGATGTAGTGGTCAGTCAAACAGAAGAGTGGGAACCTACTAATATTGTAGAAGTAGAAAAGTTATTGCAAGAAGATAAAGAGATTACGCATATTGCAGTTGTTCATTGTGAAACAACGACAGGTATTATAAATCCAATTGTAGATGTATGTAAATTAGGAAAGCAGTATGGAAAGGTTACAATTGTTGATGCGATGAGTAGTTTCGGCGGGATTGAAATAGACATTGCTGATTTACAAATTGATTTTTTAATTAGTAGTGCAAATAAGTGTATTCAAGGGGTTCCTGGATTCGGATTTGTAATCGCAAAACGTGATGAATTATTGAAGTGTAAAGGAAAAGGACGTTCTTTATCTCTTGATTTATATGATCAATGGGAAACGATGGAAAAACAAAATGGGAAATGGCGTTTTACTTCACCTACACATGTTGTACATGCTTTTTATCAAGCACTACTTGAACTAGAAAAAGAGGGGGGAGTGAGAGCGCGTTACAATCGATATTACAACAATCAAAAACTACTAGTGAATAGAATGGGAGAAATCGGATTTAAGCCACTAGTAGATGAGAAATATCAATCTCCTATTATTACATCTTTCATTTATCCAAAAGAGGGGTTCGAGTTTCAACAGTTATATAACGAATTAAAGCGTTATGGATTTGTTATTTACCCTGGAAAAATTTCGAAAGTAGATACGTTTCGCATTGGAAATATCGGTGATGTACATGAAGAAGATATTAATCGCTTAGTTGATAGTATTGCTAAAGGAGCTGTTATTGGATGAAAGTATTTTGCTTAGGTGGAGCAGGTAAAATTTGTCGTGAAGCTATTTTGGATTTAGTTCAATTTTCATCTTTTGAGACGATTACAGTAGCTGATTTTAACGAGGAAGAGGGCCGTAAAGTAGTAGAATGGCTCAACGATCCTCGTGTTGATTTTGTAAAAGTAGATGTAACGAATCACGAGGATACGGTTGCAAAAATGATTGGTTATGACATTGTAATGGACGGTACGACGATAAAGCTAAACGGATTGTCGACCCGCTGTATTGCAGAAGCAGGGTGTCACGGTGTGAACTTAAATGGATTTGGTGAAGAAAATGAATCGCATGCTATATTTGTTCAAAACGAAAAAACATGTTTACCTGGATTTGGCATGACGCCAGGTGTAACGCAAATGATGGCAATGCATGCAGCAAATCAACTGGATACTGTAGATACGATCCGCGTAAGTCACGGTTCGTATCGTCCGATTGCTTTTTCTGCATCAATTACAGAGACAACGACATATGAATATGATCCACATTTACCATCGCGTACAGTGTATGAAGATGGTGAATTTAAGCAAGTACTTCCGTTTGCGCGTCCAAGAGAAATAGAATTGCCAGCGCCTTATGGTAAGACAACGCAGTATATAATCCCGCATTCTGAAACAATTACGTTAGCAAAGGCACTAGAAAATAAAGGTATCAAACTGATAGAGACGAGAGGAACTTGGCCAAAGCAAAATATGCAACTTGTACATGCTTTATATGATTACGGCATATTGCGTAATGATCAGATTGAAATAAATGGGAAAGAAATTGGTATTATGGATTGTATTTCGCAGTATTTATTACAATCGAAAGAAGGACAAGAAACAGAGGTTTATGGTTATGCACTTCATGTAGAAGTAATAGGTATGAAAAATAATGAGAAGCAAAGACATGTATTATATCATACACATCCGTTATCTGATGGCTCTGTTGTAGGATGGGAAAAATTAAGAGCTTATACGAGAAACGTAGGTATTCCATTTGGGATTGCTGCAGAGTTAATTGCAAATGGAAATGTAAATAGGGTGGGTGTTGTTACGCCTGAAGAAGCTTTTGAAAATCCACAATTGATTTTTGATGAGCTAGCAAAGCGCGGTATTCATATTCATGAAAAAGTTTCTGCTTATAAAGAAAATTACAACCTTGTATAAATAAGGAAGTTTATGAGGGAGATATAAATGAGGTGAAGCTATGTCTGTAGTAGGAGAAGAAAGAAAGCGAACCATTCTTGAAAAGGTAGAATTTAAAGGGAAAGTAAAGGTTTCAGAATTAGCTAGAGAATTTGCTGTATCAACAGAAACGATTCGTCGATATTTAGAAGAATTAGATCGTGAAAAGAAGTTGAAAAAAGTGTATGGTGGAGCTGTTCAACTTCCAGGCGCTGGGGTAGAGGCACCAATGTTAGAAAGAGAAATGCTACACATAGAAGAGAAGAAAAGAATTGGTTATAAAGCAGCGACATTTGTAGAAGATGGTGATGTCATTGCAATTGATGATGGAAGTACACCGCTTCAAATGGTTCCATACCTTGTTCATCGTAAAAACTTAACGATTGTAACAAGTTCATTTCCAGTCGCAACACAATTAATTTCTTCTATTAATAAAAAGATGTTTCACGGTGAAGTTTTATTTATAGGTGGAAAAGTATCTCCAAAGCATTCGCGTGTATCAGGGTCTATTTCTCAGCAAGTAATACAGCAATTCCATTTTCATAAAGCGTTCGTTTCGATTGATGGGCTATTACCTAGTTTTGGAGTTTCCAGCTTTGAATTAGAGAAAGCGAAATTGTCAGAGGCGATGATGAAATTAGCTGAGAAAACATATATTTTATGTGATCATACGAAGGTAGGCGTGAAAGGGAATTATCGTATAGCAGCATTTTCACGTATTCAACATGTAATTTGTGATAAAAAAATGCCATATAGTTTTGAAGAAGAACTTATGAAGCATAATATTCAGTGGACAGTTTGTTAAATACAGTGAAAGTACCTAAACTCCCGCCTAATTTTTAGGAGGGAGTTTTATTGTCTGTAAATCGTAAAATAAAAGATTTGCATTTATGCAAAAAGTGGACACATTTTCTCATCTCTTTCATATAATTTACCAATACAAAAAAAGTTGGTCGAAGGAAAGAAGGGAGAACATGTCAGAACGAATATATAATAAACTTGTATTGTACGCGAATATTTTGCAAAAAATCGGTGTCATCAATGAGAAGGAAAAAAGTGAAATTCTTCATACGATAGGTAAAAAAGCCCTTTGAATAAAGGGCTTTTTATTATTTATCTTTAAAAATATAAATTTAATGTAATATTCTCATTGACAATGATAATGAGATTCATTATCATTTATTTGTGGATAATTGATAAGTATTATCAATTATAAAAATTATATATGATAGGGGATATTATTTTGAAAAAAAATTATATGAAGGCGCTAGTAGTAGCGACAACATTAGCAATTCCATTTGCTACGTACTCTACTCCAGCATTAGCAGCACTAAAAGTTGAAGCAAATCAATCGGTAGCAGCAGCGAGTGATCGCACGTATGATACTGAGATTAAAATATATAAGGATCAAAAAGACGAGCCATCTATGGTTTCTCAATATATAAAAGATCCTAAAGTAACAATTGCAGCTGGCAAAAAAATTGTCACTGTAACAATGCAAGATAGCGATTATTTTCAATATCTTAGAATAGAAGATAGAAACCAGCCTGGTGTATTTCATGATGTGAAAGTTTTGTCAGAAGATAAGAGGAAGAATGGAACGAAAGTAGTTCAATTTGAAATTGGCGAGTTTGAGAAGAAGCACAATATGCAAATGCATATACTTATTCCAGCTATTGGATATGATCACAAATATCAAGTTCAATTTGAAATTAAAGATCCAACTGTAGGTAACAAAGAAACAGAGAAACCAGATAATAACTCTAATTCAGGCAATACGGAAACGGATAATCCAGTTGATAATCAAAACATGATAACAGATAACAAATTAAGAGAACTTGTTAATAAAAAAGTATTTAATAGAAAAGATTTAAATACACCAATTACGAAAGAAGAGTTATTACAAGTAAAGGATTTGTTTTTAAATACAAACGAGATACTTGATTATAGTGCATTAAAATATATGCCAAATTTAAAATCTTTAACAGTTGCGAATGCAAAGATAAAAGATCCGTCGTTCTTTGCGAACCTAAAGCAATTAAATCATTTAGCTTTGCGTGGTAATGAGTTTTCAGATGTAACGCCACTTGTTAAGATGAATAATTTAGAGTCTCTTGATTTAAGTAATAATAAAATTACAAATGTTGCACCACTAACTGAAATGAAAAATGTAAAAACTTTATATCTATCAGGCAACCAAATAGAAGATGTAACAGCATTAGCGAAAATGGAACAACTAGATTACTTGAATTTAGCAAATAATAAAATTAAGAACGTTGCTCCATTAAGTGCTTTAAAAAATGTAACATACTTAACTTTAGCAGGTAATCAAATTGAAGATATTAAACCGTTATATTCATTACCTTTAAAAGATTTAGTATTAACGCGTAATAATGTTAAAGATTTATCGGGTATTGATCAAATGAATCAATTAAATAAATTATTTGTCGGGAAAAATCAAATTAAAGATGTGACACCACTTGCTAAAATGACTCAGCTTACAGAATTAGATTTACCCAATAATGAATTAAAAGATATTACTCCATTATCAAGTCTAGTAAACTTACAAAAGCTTGATTTAGAAGCGAATTATATTACAGACTTATCACCAGTGAGCAATTTGAAAAAATTAGTATTTCTAAGTTTTGTTGCAAATGAAATCCGTGATGTCCGACCAGTTATAGAACTAAGTAAGACGGCTTATATCAATGTCCAAAACCAAAAAGTATTTTTAGAGGAAACAGAAGTAAATAAAGAAGTAAAAGTACCTATATATGAAAAAGATGGTGAGATTTCTACGAAAATTCGTCTGAAGAGCGATAACGGTACGTATAGTAATGGTGTAGTGAAATGGAGTACACCAGGTGAGAAAGTATATGAATTTGGTGTGAAAGATCCATTTGCGGATACAGGAATCTTCTTTACAGGGTCTGTTATTCAAAATGTAGTAGAAAGTAAAGACGGTAATACATCTAAAGAAGATGAGAAAACAGAAGTGGTAGAATTTAAAGATGTACCAAAGGGACATTGGTCAGAAGAAGCAATTAATTACTTAGCGAAAGAAAAGTTATTTATAGGCTATGGAAATGGTGAATTTGGATTTGGTGATAACATTACTCGTGGACAAGTAGCTCTTCTAATACAAAGGTATTTAAAATTAGAAAATAATCTAGAACCAAAAACGGCATTTACAGATACGAAAGGAAATATGTATGAAACGGCTATTGATGCAGTGGTTCAAGCTGGTATTATGACAGGGTATGGAAATGATATATTCCGTCCAGATGGAGTATTAACTCGATATGAAATGTCAGTAGTACTACAAAGAGTATTTCAGTTAAAAGAAAATGAAAATAGTGCAGAGAATTTCAAAGATATACCAAATGGCCATTGGGCGAAAGGATATGTGAAAGCTCTAGTAGATAATAAAATATCAAAAGGTGACGGGGAAGGGAATTTTTTAGGAGATAATTTCGTAACACGTGAACAATATGCACAGTTTTTGTATAATGCAATAAAGAAATAAAGTGAAACTTTAATCAGTGGGGGTTTTGTTTATCCCCCACTGATTATTAGCCCTCACCAATCGGGCTTTTACGGGCAGAGCCCGATCCCCGCCTAACTTCTTTGCTTTCGCTGCATTTTGAGGTGGGGGTCTTACTGCCTAGCAAATAGCGGGATAAAAAGTGAGGAAAATGCACTATTCTTTAATTAAAGAATAGTGCATTTTTTTATGTACAAAATGAAATAGGCAATAGATAGGAGTATAGACATATGAATAGCCTATTTTAAAGAAGAACCGCGAAACTATATTGACAAAAAAGCATTCTCATGTGATAATTCAATTAAATTTTTAGAATAATCAAAAAATATTCCTTTTACATAGAAAGGATTCGAACCTTATATGAATATTATGCCGGGGGTGACGAAATGTTATTTTTTCTGAAGAAATGGAATGAATTAAAAGATGTGAAATCTGAATTGGCACTTCGTGATTGGTTTTATGGTACCAAAATTAGTTTGTCGCTATGTACGTCAAAAGAGCCGTTAACATTTTTAGTAAATGTTGAGGGAAGAGATAAAGGGCTATTTTCGGAAGAAGATTTTATTGTCGTAAATTGCATGTGCGAGTCAGTATTTGAAAATGAAGAAAAACCAGCTGCAGAGTCATTTATGCATGCGGATATTTATAAAAAAAGTAGTGCAGGATGTATTTTACAAGTGCAGACTGTAGATAGTCATTTAATATCAGAGTTATATGGAGAAGAAGGAGAAGTAACGTTCGATAAACGCAGTGTGGAACGTGTTTTCGGAAAAGAAGGTATAACAGAAATGACCATTCCAATTGTAGAAGATGAAAAAAAATTCGCTGATTTATTAGAAAGCAATGTTCCGAATTTCATTGAAGGTGGAGGAGTAGTTCTTGTTCATAATTACGGCATGATTGTGTGGGGAAAAACGCCAGAAGAAGCGAAAAAATGGCTAGAGGGTATAGAATATTTAATGAACTATCATGTGAAATTATTAATGATTAAGGGCGCAAGAAGCTCTGTTATATAAAAATGAATGTGATATGGCCACAAGTTAATAAATAAATGAAAGCGTTTTAAAAATAATTTCACTCATAAAATATAGGTCTCCTTATTATATATAGATTACATGTTGACATGTAAGGAGGAACATATTTTGCGAGTTAAATATCATTTTCTGCCAAAGCAGCAAGTAACATTTTGCAAAATAAATGATTCTGGTGAAGAGGCACTGCAAACGATGAACAAAACGGGATTTCGAGCCATCCCGGTATTAGCAGAAGATGAGAAGAAATTCACGGGGATTATTTATAAAGTAGATTTATTAGAAAAAAAATGCAATAGCGGATTAGAGCATGTAAGTGCAGGAGATATACTTGACAATTCCAATGCATTTATTTTTGAAAAGGATTCCTTCTTCAGAGCCTTTTATGTGATTCGTCGGCTTCCGTTTTTAGCCGTGCTAAATGATTATAATGAATTTGTCGGTATGTTAACGCATTCGAATATATTTGATGTTATTGAAGATTCATTTGGTATGCGGACAGGTGGTTATATATTAACAATTGCAACACAAGATTGTAAAGGAACGATTAAAGAGCTTGGGACATTGTTAAAAGCATATAATATCGGTGGGTTGTTTACACTCGATAACGGTGATCAATATATCCGCCGCGTTATTGTAAATATATCAGATGAGTTAGATGAAACAAGATTAAAGCAATTAATCGGAAAAATAGAGAAAAAAGGATTCAGAGTGAGTCATGTAGATTATATTTAAGTTAAAAAGAAAAGTACCTATCTGTTATATATAGATAGGTACTTTTCTTTGTGAGTAATAAACTTTATTTTGAAACAGGAGGCGGGGATAATGCTAGATCAGATAAAAAAATAAAGTCTGCATGCTCACGAATTTTAGGGATAGAAGTTTCAATAACGCGTGATGTAATTTCACCTGGGGGGCCCACATGCCCGATAGCTACCATAATAGGTTTTTCTTGAATTTTTTTGATGAGTAATTGGGCTTGTTTTGAAATATGTCCTGCTGTATACACATCATCAAAAAATAGTTGGTTTTCAATAATAGGAACTCCTAATTCTTTTCCGATTTTTGGGACGACACTATTAGGATTAGTTTTACTATCTAAGTAAAATAAACCGTGTTTTTTACAAGCAGCAAGTATAAGGCGAACAATTCTTTCATCCGCTGTTACTTTTGACCCCATATGATTGTTCATTCCAATTGCATGCGGAACTTCTTGAATCGCTTGTTCAAGTCGGTTGTTTATTTCTTCATCGCTTAAATCGGTTGTAATTGCTTTCGGTCCAAGCCATTCTTTTTTACCTTTAATAGGTTCCATTGGCATATGTATAATAACTTCATGGCCTTTTTTATGGGCGGCTATTGCATCTTCTTTTGTGGAAGGAAGAAAAGGCATAACAGCAACAGTGAGCGGAATGGGAAGTGATAACATTTGATTAGTCCCCTTCATATTATTGCCGAAATCATCAATGACAATAGCAACTTTATTTGTATGAGCATTTGCTTGAATAGGAAATAAGAAGGACGGTAAAAACAAAACAATGATGAACAATGTAATCGTATATTTTCGCATATAAATATTTCCTTTCTATTGTTATCCCGCTATTTGTGGGTAGTAAGACTCCCACCTCAACATTGGGCTGGATAGGTGGGAGATTCACTGCCTATAAACGCACGATTGGTGAATGCTAATAATCAGTGGGGCTGAACAAAAAACACTGATTAAAGTTTCACTTTATCAATCATCATTATGTTTTGCTTTTTTATATAAATTAAACAAAAAATGTCGAAGAAAAGTAGGTGGAAAATTAAGAATCCCCGGTTTACGTAGAATTTGTAAAAAAAGAAGATGAAAAAAATGTCTATTATTGCGAATGTATTTACAAAGATAGAATAATTTGTAATAATTCTCAAAGTGAGGGTAAAGATTTGTAAATTACAGGGAGAAAATGTTAAAATTTCTGATTCTTCAAATTTGTATATGATTAAGTAGTTAAAAAGGTCAATGGAGAAGTGAAGTTGAGAGCATGGAAGTATAATAAGGGGGATATGGATGTTTACTGTAAAAAGGAAGTACACATTAGAAAAGCTTTCACGTGATATTCATATGAAACGTGAAGAAATGATTCAACTAGGATTAACAAGTGGGCTAAATAGTAGGGAGACAATTCAAGTTAGTCAAGAATTGGACAAGCTTATTTTACAATATCAGTGTTATAAAGAAAAACAAACACCGAAATGGTTTTCAATTATAAAAATACCAATTTTCCAAATCGGGTATGAAGGAAAATCAAATAATTTTTGGCGAATGCTTGTCGCTGGTTTTATGAAATAAGTATAATTACCCTTATAGGATAAGGATAATTATACTATGTGTAACGGAATTTCGATATGAACTGTCGTTCCTTCGTTTTCTGTACTGTCAATAAAAATATGCCCATTATACATCTCTACAATTCGTTTACATATGACAAGTCCAAGACCTGTTCCAGTATCTTTATTAGTAAAGAACGGATGAAAGAGGTGTTTTTGAATATGTTGCGGAATCCCTTTTCCAGTATCTGTAATCTGTAATTGTGCGTGTGTTTCATTGTTTTTTACTACAATGGTTAGTGTATCACTAGAAGTCATGGCCTCAATTGCATTTTTTGTAATGTTTAAAACCACTTGTTTCATATGGTCTTTCGAACAACGGATATGAACAGGATGGTCTGGCAAATGTAAATGGAATACAATGTTATGTAAATTCGCCTCAGATTGAATAATTAATGCTACCTCATTTAGAATTGTTCTTACGTCATATGTTTGTTCGATGATGGCGGTTGGCTTGCCGAGAATAAGAAATTCACTTACAATTTCATTGATTCGCTCTATTTCTTGTTCAATTACGGAAAAGTAGAACTGATCTTGTTCATCTTTATATTTCTCTTTTAATAGAGCGACGAGTCCTTTAATTCCAGTAAGAGGATTACGGATTTCGTGTGCTGTACTTGCTGCAAAAGTTCCAACTAATTCAATTTTCTGTAGTTCATTTTGTTGTCTTTCAAGTTTTGTTTGACGTTTTAACAACATATATTGAGCAAGTAAAAATAAAATAGACATTAAAAATAAAGTAGCGATACACTCTATTGCAACCCACTGGTATAAGTTTTTTTGATGAATAGGTAATGGTGAAACAGAGACCTTCCAATTTAATCTTTGGAGTGGAGTAGTAAGCATATTAGAATGCGTATCACTTGTGTCATTATTATCATCGGTTAGAAAAACTACATCATGTTTATCAGTTACCTCAAAATGGTATTGTGGTTTAATGGCATTTAAAGAAGATGAAATGTAATCAAAGCGTAAACTAGCTAATAATAATCCTGAGAGCTCCTTCTGTTTATTGAATATGGGGGCAGCAATCATAATAGCTTTATGTCCAAGAACGCGATCAGTAATGACTGATGATACAGTGGTTTTTTTAGTTTGTAGCACGTCTTGAATATATTTACGGTCTGAAACATCTACGGGCTTTGATTCATCTTCAGATGCGATTGTAATGACCCCTTTTGGTGTAGCGTAATATAGACCAGAAAAGCGTGCATCGTTTCCATCTGTATCATGTACAATTTGTTTAATGCCATTTATATTACCAGTCTCGGTGCCTACAACTTTTGCAAGCATGTCTAAAGCAGAAATTGCTTCACCAAGATGATGATCTAAATAATCTCTATATAAAAAGAGAACTGTATGAGCGGATAATTTGTTTTCCTGTTTCATTTTATATGTATGATACGAATAAAATGTAGCACCAATCCCTATTGTCGGTAGGATAACAAGCAATATATATATAATTATGCTTTGGAATTTGACTTTCAAATGTGGTACTCCTTCTTTTTTTATTATCATTATATATAAACTATGTTAAAATTGTCATGTTTTTATTCAAGAATGATTCTTAATATATTAGGGGAGAGGAAATGGATGAGTGAATGCTCATTCGGAATTCACATGAAGTATGAAGTGGCATTTTCTTTTTATTGCTGAGAATTTAAGTGAAGGGTTGAAAGTTGTATGACATCAAATAATGAACGAGAAGATATTTCTCAATCTTTAAAAGTATTTATTGCATTATCTCGTGTACATCGTTCTGTTATGGATACTACAAATAAATCTATACAAAGTAACGGGTTAAATCCAACGGAATTTGCTGTATTAGAACTGCTATATCATAAAGGCGGTCAACCACTCCAGCAAATTGGTGAGCGCATTTTAATAGCCAGTGGCAGCATTACATATGTTGTAGATAAGCTGGAGAAAAAGGGATTAGTAAAGAGAATCCCATGCCCGAATGACAGACGTGTTATTTACGCGCAATTAACTGAGTCTGGCGAGAACTTTATTGCTTCTATTTTTCCGGGGCATGAGAAAGTTATACATCAGTCTTTTGAAATGTTAACGAAAGATGAAAAAGATGAATTACTTGATCTATTAAAAAAAATTGGGAAGTATGAAAAATAATAATATTTTCCAAAGGAGCTTTGGATAAATAAATCCAAGGCTTTTTTATTTGCAATGAACTCAGGGTAGTAACTGCCGAATTTTGTTGAAAATTAAGAGGGAATTCGGGAATACGTATTGAATTATAGTAAAGGTATGTAATGGAGAGGAGGCTCGTTCATGTCATTTAAAGACTATGAATATAAACGCCCAAATATTGAAGAGTTAAAAGAGAAATTTACTGTTGCTTTAGAGAAGTTTGATAACGCAAAAACTGTAGAAGAACAAAAACAAGTCATTAATTCAATTAATGAAATTCGCAACGATTTTGGTACAATGGGAAACCTTTGTTACATTCGCCATTCTGTTGATACGACGGATACTTTTTATAAGGAGGAGCAGGATTTCTTTGATGAATTCTCTCCAGTTGTACAAGGATATGGTACAAAATATTATAAGGCACTCATTAATTCTCCATTTCGTGAAGAATTAGAGGCGTATTATGAAAAACAATTATTTGCTCTAGCAGAATGTGATTTAAAAACATATTCAGATGAAGTCGTGAAAGATTTACAATTAGAAAATAAATTATCGTCGCAATATACACAGTTATTAGCATCTGCAAAAATTGACTTTGCTGGAGAAGAAAGAACGTTATCGCAACTGATTCCGTTTATGCAAGGAAAAGAAAGAAGCGAACGTAAAGCAGCAAGTGAAGCATACTACGGATTTTTAGCTGGAAATGAGGAAGAACTAGATCGTATTTATGATGAGCTTGTTAAAGTGAGAACGAAAATCGCAAAATCTTTAGGTTTCAAAAACTTTGTTGAACTTGGATATGCAAGAATGTACCGTACAGATTATAATGCGGAGATGGTGGCTAATTACCGTCAGCAAGTGCTGGATTATATCGTTCCCGTTACAACGGAATTAAGAAAGCGACAACAAGCACGTATCGGTGTAGAGAAGTTAGCTTATTACGACGAAAACTTTGAGTTTGCTACAGGGAACCCAACTCCAAAAGGAGATGCGGATTGGATTGTTGATCATGGAAAGACGATGTATAAAGAGTTATCGGCTGAGACAGATGAATTTTTCAATTTCATGCTAGATAATGATTTATTAGATTTAGTTGCGAAAAAAGGAAAAGCTGGTGGCGGATATTGTACATATATTGAGAATTATAAAGCGCCATTTATTTTCTCAAACTTCAATGGAACATCTGGTGACATTGATGTATTAACACATGAAGCAGGTCATGCTTTCCAAGTATATGAAAGTCGTAAATTTGAAATTCCAGAATATAATTGGCCAACATATGAAGCGTGTGAAATCCACTCTATGAGTATGGAATTTTTTACATGGCCATGGATGAAGCTATTCTTTGAAGAAGATGCAGATAAATATTACTTCTCTCACTTAAGTTCAGCACTTCTGTTTTTACCTTATGGCGTATCAGTTGATGAATATCAACATTATGTATATGAAAATCCTGAAGCATCACCTGAAGAGCGTAAGACAGCATGGCGTAACATAGAGAAGAAATACTTACCGCATCGTGATTATGAGGATAATGATTATTTAGAGCGCGGTGGTTTTTGGCAACGTCAAGGGCATATTTATAGTTCACCTTTCTATTATATTGATTACACGCTTGCTCAAATTTGTGCGCTACAATTTTGGAAACGTGCAAGAGATAATAGACAAGAGGCGTGGGAAGATTATGTGAATCTGTGCCAACAAGGTGGAAGTAAATCGTTCTTAGAATTAGTAGAAGTTGCAAATTTAACATCACCATTTGCTGAAGGCTGTGTGAAAAGTGTTATTACAGAAATTGAAGCATGGTTACATGCGATTGACGACACAAAATTGTAAAAAACATGCGCTTTTTTTCACATGTTTAACATCGACATAATGGGAAAATGATGAGATAATAAAAGAAAATTCAGAATACTAAAGAGGTGTTTCTAATAAGGAGCACCTCTTTTCACCAACAAAAGGGGGGAACAAGTATGCTTCAATCTAATATGGATGTGAGTTTAGAAAGTTTAGTAAACTCATTACAGTCTACCCGAAGCACGCTATTATCAGAAATTGAAATGTTAAATGATACAGAAGTGAATGTAAAGCCACGCCGTGATAAATGGAGTATTACTCAAATTTTACACCACTTGCATTTAGTTGAACAATCTGTCACGTCTGCCCTTGTATATGCTTTACAAAAAAACGAAAGAAACATGACTCCATTTAAAGACCTCCAACTTACGCTTGATCGCACACATAAACGAGAAGCTCCTCAGCAAATGCAACCAACAGAAACTTTAATGAAAAAACAGCAAGGAATTCAATTACTAGAACATTCACGACAAGAACTATTACACGCGCTTCATAGTGTTATAGATGAAAAAGATCTATTTGAAAATGGATTAAAGCATCCTGTTTTTAATGATCTGAATTTGTATCAATGGGTTCAATTTCTTGATTTGCATGAACAAAGACATCTTACGCAGTTAAAAGAGGCGAAACATGCAATTTTGCAACGCTAAAGTGGAAGAAGTGGGAAACCACTTCTTTTTTGATATGTGCATAGTTTTCTTTCTTATTTTGGAATACTACATGGAGAAAGAAAAGAAGGAGTTGAAAAAATATGTCTAAGAAGAAGCGAGAAGAGGAGCGCGCCTGGAAAGCGCGTAAAGAAAATCAACAACCGCACGGAAAAGTGAAAGCTTTTGCTGAATTAGTTGAAGGAACAGAAAAAACGTGATGATTATTTCATCACGTTTTTTGTATGAGTGGAAAAGTTAATAAAAAGGTTGTACCGATTCCTTTTTCACTTATAATATCAATTTTTCCGTTCATAGCTTGAACAACACTGAATACGACCATCATTCCAAGTCCAGTGCCTTTTTCTTTCGTTGAATAGAAAGGCGAACCAAGACGTTTTACTTGTTCTGAATCCATACCGATTCCTGTATCTTTTATATATAACTGAATATGCTTATGATCAGGAACTAATGTGAAATAAAGATCACCGCCTTTTGGCATAGCCTCAATGCAATTTTTTAAAATATTTAATAAACATTGATTTAGTTTTTGTTTTTCTCCAGCGATAAAAAAAGAAGTGCTTTGCTTTATATAATGAGTACGTACATTTGTTAAATTAGCAAGCGGTGTAATTAACGACAATGCATGTAGTAATTCTTCTTCTAACTGTAATGTTTGTTCTTTTTCAATGCTTGGTTTGGCAAAAGTTAAATAATCTGTAAGAACATGATTTGCTTGTTCGATGCCGTTAATGGCAATGTCGATATATAATTTTCGTTCCTGCTCAGTGCATGTATCTGATTGTAACAGTTGTAAAAACCCTTTCGTTGAAGTTAATGGATTGCGAATTTCATGAGAGATAGACGCTGCCATTTCACCAATTAAATGAAACTTTTCAGCATTTATAAGTTCGTTTTGGAGACGAACTTGAGTTTGTAATATGTGTAGTAAATATAAAATTAGGATCGTACCAAGCATTGAACATAACTCATATACAATAATATGCGGTATATAATCAGTCTTATTTGTAACCTTTGAAAGAAAGAAAGGTATCCAACTAAATCCGTATGTGAGACTGTAGATAATAGCAAGTGTTATTTTTATACGATTAGAAGTTCGATTGAAAAATTTATATGTTAATAGTAGAACAATAAATAGAAGAACAGAACCGATAAGAGATGGGAAAACACCTACCCCACCTAATAGTAAGCGATATATGTTTAATACAACTAAGATAGAACCACCAGCAATAGGCCCTCCCGTTAATGTACCGACAATTAATACAATATGGCGCATATCAAATTGAAAACCATTATTTGTTTTTGCTGCAAATGTAATACAGAGTACGGTAGCGAGGCAACACAATACAATAAATATAGCTGAATTTAATTTAGGAGAGCGTTTCCCTTTTTGATTCCAAAATAAATGATATACGAGCATTGTAATAAGGATGAATAATATATTTAAAAAGAGATAAATAATAAAGGATTTCAGTGGGATGCCTCCTCTCTTCTTATATTAAATTAATCATACTATAAAATGAAAGAAATGAAATAATAAATAGCGGAAAAATCAGAAATTTTTACGCTAGTATACAATATGTTACAATAAGCTGTGTCAATGAAAGAAGAAATTCCGTGCACCGCGCGGGAGAGGTTCGCGAACTCCCTCTATAAAAAACTATGGAAACAACAATATCCTTAGGTATTGTTTTGTTTTTTTATTGTGACAGTTCAAGAACGTTCTTTCTTCTTATTTATAGTAGAGAAGGAGAATGAGTGAAATGAAAAAAGAAAAAGCAGTTGTTGTTTTTAGTGGAGGACAAGATAGTACAACATGTTTATTTTGGGCAATAGAGCAGTTTGCAGAGGTAGAAGCTGTAACTTTTAATTACAATCAACGTCATAAGCTAGAAATTGATTGTGCAGCGAAAATTGCAAAAGAGCTAGGAATAAAGCATACGGTACTAGATATGAGTCTATTAAATCAACTTGCTCCAAATGCGTTAACGAGAACGGATATGGAGATTACACATGAAGAAGGTGAATTGCCATCGACATTTGTAGATGGACGAAATTTACTCTTCTTATCATTTGCTGCTGTATTAGCAAAACAAGTTGGAGCACGTCATATTGTAACGGGTGTATGTGAAACTGATTTCAGTGGTTATCCAGATTGCCGTGATGTGTTTGTGAAATCGTTAAACGTTACTTTAAATTTATCCATGGATTACCCGTTTGTCATTCACACGCCACTTATGTGGATTGATAAAGCTGAAACATGGAAATTATCAGATGAACTTGGAGCATTTGAGTTTGTTCGAGAAAAAACATTAACATGTTATAACGGAATCATTGGTGATGGTTGCGGTGAATGTCCAGCGTGCCAACTTCGTAAAGCAGGATTAGATACGTACCTACAAGAACGCGAAGGAGCGAACAACTAATGGATAATTTCTTTGGATTTCGCATCGTAGAAAATTTGCAAAAAATGGACAAGGATATTCAGCGTAAACAGCTCAAATACCATAATAAAAGAGTAATGGTCAGCAAGGAATTTACATTTGATGCAGCACACCATTTACACTGTTATGAAGGGAAATGTAAAAACTTACATGGTCACACATATAAAGTTGTATTTGGAATTAGTGGATATGTAAATGAAATAGGACTTGCAATTGACTTTGGTGATATAAAAGAGATTTGGAAGAATGAAATCGAAATTTATTTAGATCATCGTTATTTAAACGAAACGTTACCTGCAATGAATACGACTGCTGAAAATATGGTCGTTTGGATTTATGAAAAGATGGCAGAGGCACTAACTAAAGAGAATCGAGTGAACGAATATAAAGGAGCTCGCGTAGAATTTGTTCGTCTATTTGAGACGCCGACTAGTTATGCGGAAGTAAGACGGGAGTGGATGCTCGATGAGTAAAATCCCTGTCTTAGAAATATTTGGTCCGACTATTCAAGGTGAAGGAATGGTTGTAGGGCAAAAGACAATGTTTATCCGTACGGCTGGTTGTGATTATAGCTGCGCTTGGTGTGATTCTGCTTTTACATGGGATGGATCAGCTAAAAATCAAATTAGACAGATGACAGCAGAAGATATTTGGGATGAGCTTGTTGCAATTGGAGGAGAAAAATTTTCTCATGTTACGATTTCAGGCGGGAATCCGGCATTGCTGAAAAATATTGAGTTTCTTCTTTCTATATTAAAAGAAAATGGAATGCGGACGGCAATTGAAACTCAAGGGAGTAAATGGCAAGATTGGTTACTTCAAATTGATGAAGTAACAATTTCTCCAAAACCACCAAGTTCGACGATGAAAACAGATTTTCAGAAGTTAGATGCTATTATTCAGAAACTAGCAGGAAAAGATATTAGTTTAAAAGTAGTAGTATTCGATGATTATGATTTTGAATATGCAGTTAAGATGCACGAACGTTATCCAGATGTACCATTTTTCTTGCAAGTAGGAAACGATGATACAAAAACAGTGGATGATGCAATGCTTATTAAAAAATTATTAGATAAGTATGAGTGGCTGATTGATAAAGCTGTAAATTGTAAAGAGATGAACGATGCAAAAGTATTGCCCCAGCTTCATGCGTTAGTATGGGGAAATAAACGCGGCGTATAATGAGAAGGGATGTTTAAAATGACAGGAAGATTAGATGAAGATTTAAAAGATGTAACATTACTAGGAAATCAAAATACAAAATATTTATTTGAATATAGCCCAGAAATATTAGAGGTATTTGATAATAATCATCCAAACCGTGATTATTTTGTAAAATTCAATTGTCCTGAATTTACAAGTTTATGTCCGAAAACAGGACAACCAGATTTTGCAACAATTTATATTAGCTATATTCCAGAGCAAAAAATGGTAGAGAGTAAATCTTTAAAGTTGTATTTATTTAGTTTCCGCAATCATGGTGATTTCCACGAAGATTGCATGAACGTTATTATGAACGATTTAATTAAATTAATGGATCCACGTTACATTGAGGTATGGGGGAAATTTACACCACGTGGTGGCATTTCAATTGATCCATACTGCAACTACGGTCGCCCGGGGACGAAGTATGAACAAATGGCTGACTACCGCATGATGAACCACGATCTATATCCGGAAACAATTGATAATCGTTAATAGAAAGAAAGGGCCTGTATACTATACAGGCCCTTTCTTTCTATTATATTATGCATTTTGATTAATGACAGTATAGTTTTTATGACTTACAACTGTAAGAGGTTCCATATCTAGTTCTCTAAAATTCTTCATAATTGTTATATCAACAATAACAGAGTTTTGATTTACTTTTTGAACACGGCCTTGCATTCCACCTTTAAATTCGATGATATCTCCAGTTTCTGCGATCTGCATAAGCAACTCTCCTTGTTACAGTTTTCCCAAAAAAGAATAAATTTGGGTTTTTTTATTTCCTCCTATTTTGAACCATATTTCCTACTTTGTAAATGTTTCCAAAGTAAAAATTCGAAAAAAATTCACTTTTTGTAAGAAAATATGTAGAAAATCCATGTTATTTGAAAAAATAGCAAAAATGCGGAAATCTTTATATCGAGGTATAATGAAAAAGTAGAATAACCTGCTGAAGTGGGAGAAATTAGAGGCGGTAAAATGATTTTTGAATTTGTGGGGAGTGTTATAGCTTTAATTTTATTTTTATTTTCTTATATGCATTTAAAAAAGATTCGTCAATATGATACGAATACATATTTTGATGGGATGGATGGTACCCATGCTTCGATAACACATGATAGTGGTGGGGAGATGTAAAGGTATATAACTTTCTTTTCTTGCATGGTATGATATTTAGAACTAGTGCATAATAGAGTTCGTAAGTGATGAATGGAGAGTGAAAAGAATGAAGATTTCTTTTATTCGTCATGGTTGTTTAGGTCGTATAAGAGAACCGATGACAATTAATTCATTTCACGAATGGATGAAACAGTATGATTCCGAATCAATGATACAAAAAGCTAAAATGCCGATAGAAACAATAGAGGCAATTGAAGCAGCGAAATTTGTCTTAACAAGTGATCAAAGGCGTGCTGTACAATCAGCAGCTGAATTGACAGATTCTTTATCTTTTATGCAAAATTCTCTTTTTAGAGAAGCTGAAGTTCCTTCATGCTTTTTTGCTCCGAAGTGGTTGAAATGCACAATTAAGGTATGGATGTTCATTGGACGAACATTATGGATACTTGGCTACCATAAAGATGTTGAGTCTTATAAGGAAGTAAGAGAGAGGGCAAGGCAAGCGGCTTACCTGTTACATCGTTATGCTCTCGTACATGGAAGTATTGCTCTTGTAGGTCATAAGTATTTTAATTCGATGATTGGAACGGAGCTGAGGGCAATGGGATGGTCTGGTTCTCCTATTTTGCATAGAAAGCCATGGGGATGTACAACATATACGTTTCACGAGGCGATGGATGGAAATATATTAAATACGAATTTAACATAAAAGCACACGATTTATATAAATCGTGTGCTTTCTTTTTAAGATATAGAAATTTTGACGTTTAATGTTTTTACGAGATGAGCATAAGGTTCGCCTACTAGCATAACAATTTCATCTTTTTTATAACCTAACTTTTCGTATAGTGAATAGGCGCGTGTGTTTTCTAAATTAACAAGTAAAGCGATTTTTTCATGCCCTTTTTCAGTTGCATAGATTTCGGCAGCTTCAATTAATTTAGAACCTATACCTTTTCCGCCGTGTGCACTTGAAACTGATAATGTATCAATGTAATACTCATCAAGCTCAGCTTCTTTTTCTAACGTAATTGATTCATCTTTATGTAATTCTCTTAAGTGATGTACAATTGGTGCGTCAAGCTGTGTTGCTTCACTACCGTGATAAGCGACAATAATTCCAACTGCACTCTCGTCTTGTTCATAGACAAAACAGTTTTCGTAGCTCAGACGGTTATTTTCTTTTGAGAACCATGTCTCAAGTCCTAGTAATACTTCTGCTTTAACTGTGCTACCTGTGATTTTTTCAGCAATTTCATGCAGAGCATTATACAATAAAGGAGCTATTGCCAGTGCATCTGTCTTTTTTGCTTTCCGAATCATAGTATCCCTCCTAGTTCTATTTGTATATTGTAGCATAGTGGTATGGAACTTTGCATAATTGAATGCCGAAATGTTTGATATAGAGAAGTAGCTATGTTAGTATATGATATTTAGTGGACATATAGTAAAACGATATTGTTTGCGAAATAACGAAAATAAAATCATGGCATAACAACGAGATAAAATGAAACGTTAATCAGTAAGACTTTTGTTCATTCCACGACTGATTAGTAGCCAACACCAATCGGACCGCCTGCAAATAGCGGGATAATTTTACAGTTGTTGACCTATAGAATATACGATAAAATAAAATATTGCAGAGAGGTGAAATACATGGATAAAGAATTAGCAAATACAATTTTAGATCAGCTGAAAAATGGTGAAATAACGGAGTATGTTGTTACGAAAGATGTATTTTATACGTTCAGAGAAGTTGTTGTAAATAGAGAAGACTTTAAGCATTTCATTGGTAACGCACAACGAGGCGGGCAAGTGATTTATACATATTCAGAAACGCCACGTTCATAAAGGGGAATTTTGATCAGCAGGGCATCCCTCACTGATTAGTAGCCGACACCAATCGAACGTTTAATGCGGGATAAATAAAAGATAAAGGAGAGGGGAATTATGGGCGATTTTAAACAAGGCATTTTACCACATTGGGATTATATGTGGAAAGATAGAGCCGGCAATAGATTTATGGGAATGGTTATGTATCCAGAGAAACGAAAATGTTCAGCAAAAATGCTTCAGAAAATAAAAAGAGCATATGAAGAAGCGATAGAAATTAAAGTAACTGTACAAGTTCAACATACATATCAGTACGTAGAAGGAATGATTGTATACTTTGATGAAGAGGCTCCTGTATGTACAATGCTTGATAAAGATGAAAATCCACATCACATATTTGTAAAAGATATTTTGCGTATTGAGCACTCTGAATAAACTTTTCATAAATAAATTGAAGTTCCATAATAATAATCTTTTTCTATAATAGTTATCTTTTAGTATGTAACGAAAAACGAAAGTATATGTATAATATATTTAATAAGGTAAATTTGATAAATGTAATCGTTTTTTAGAGCAGATTATAGTTTCATATCTGTTCTTTTTTGCGTGATGCTGGAGAAATATATTTCTTCAGCATCTACCGTTTTATGACAAAATATATTGTTAACTTTTTTAAAAATAAGATTAAATTCGTTGACAACTTTTTTGAAAAGCACTTTATTGACATGAGTTTTAGAATGTTGTTTCATAGTCATTGTATTGAAAAAAAACGGCTATCATGTCGAAAAGTAAAAGTTAAAAAAAGAAAGAATTTATACATATATCTTGTGTCTTATTTTGAAACGTAATACAATATATAGAGAAATCAAGAACAACATATAGAGAATATAGATTTGAGAGGGAGGGTCGGAAATGTTAGTTGCATATGATTCTATGACAGGAAACGTGAAGCGTTTCATTCACAAATTAAATATGCCGGCCGTTCAAATTGATGAAGATCTAGTAATAGATGAAGACTTTATTCTTATTACGTATACAACAGGTTTTGGCAATGTACCAGAACGTGTTTTAGACTTTTTAGAGCGCAATAATGAAAAATTAAAAGGCGTATCTGCAAGCGGCAATCGTAACTGGGGAGACATGTTCGGTGCAAGTGCTGACAAGATTTCTACTAAATATGAAGTGCCTATTGTATCAAAATTTGAGTTATCTGGAACAAATAACGATGTAGAATATTTTAAGGAAAGGGTGCGGGAGATTGCGACACATTGAACTGAATAATGAAATCACGCAAATGCAGGACGGTTTTTATCAGCTTCATAAAGATAAAGAGGCATTAGAAGTCTTTATGGAAGAAGCTAGAGAGAATACCGTTCCTTTTAATAGCGTGGCAGAGCGAATGGAGTATATGAAAGAACATGATTACTATTACAACGTTCTGGACGAGTATAGCTTGGAGGAAGTAGAGGGAGTATATAACATCGCTTATGGTGAAAACTTCGAGTTCCAATCTTATATGGCAGCATCTAAGTTCTACAAAGATTATGCGTTAAAAACGAATGATCAAAAACAATACTTAGAAAGCTATGAAGATCGTGTAGCAATTGTGTCATTATACTTAGGACGCGGTGATGTTTCGAAGGCAAAACAATTCGCAAGCATGATTGTAAAACAAAACTACCAACCAGCGACACCAACCTTTTTAAATGCGGGAAGAAGCAGAAGAGGAGAAATGGTGTCTTGTTTCTTGTTAGAGATGGACGATAGCTTAAATTCAATTGGCTTTAACATTAATACTGCGATGCAATTATCGAAAATCGGCGGGGGAGTAGCCTTAAACTTATCTAAGCTACGCGCACGTGGTGAGCAAATTAAAGGTATCGACAACGCTGCAAGTGGTGTAGTGCCTGTTATGAAATTGCTTGAAGATTCGTTTTCATATGCGAATCAGCTTGGCCAACGAAAAGGTGCCGGCGCAGTATATTTAAACATTTTCCATTGGGATATTATTGAATTCCTTGATACAAAAAAAATAAATGCCGATGAGAAGAGCCGTATTCAGTCTCTATCAATCGGAATTATCGTTCCAAGTAAGTTCTTTGAGCTTGCTGAGAAAAACGAACCTTTCCATGTTTTCGCGCCTTATACGGTTTATAAAGAATATGGCAAGCATTTAGATGATATTGACATTGATGAAATGTACGATGAATTAATGAGCAATCCGAAAGTGAAGAAGAAGCCACTAGATATTAGTGCACGTGATATGCTTATTAAAATCGCTATGATTCAGCTTGAGTCTGGTTACCCATACTTAATGTTTAAATCAAATGCAAATAATCAACATCCATTGAAGGATATTGGAACTGTGAAGATGTCGAACTTATGTACAGAAATCTTCCAGCTTCAAGAAACTTCAGAAATAAATGATTACGGTACAGATGACATTATCCGTCGTGATATTAACTGTAACTTAGGATCGTTAAATATCGTAAACGTAATGGAAAATAAAGAAATTCGTGAAGCAGTTCATGCGGGAATGGAAGCTTTAACAGCTGTTTCTGATATGACGATTATTCCGAATGCACCAACTGTGAAAAAAGCAAATGACGAGCTTCATTCAGTTGGACTTGGAGCAATGAACTTACACGGATATTTAGCAAAAAATAAAATCGCTTATGAAAGTGCAGAAGCGAAAGAATTCGCTCGTACATTCTTTATGATGTTAAATTACTATTCTATTGAGAAAAGTATGGAAATCGCTACAGAAAAAGGCGAGACATTTAAAGACTTCGATAAATCTGATTATGCGAATGGCACATACTTCGAAAAGTATGAAACGACAGATTACAGCCCAGTAACTGAAAAAGTTCAGCAACTATTTGAAGGAATTCATATTCCGACAAAAGAAGATTGGACAAGTTTAAAAGAGCAAGTGCAAAAGAATGGTTTATACAACTCATATCGTCTTGCCATTGCTCCAACACAATCAATCAGTTACGTTCAAAATGCAACTTCAAGCGTAATGCCGATCGTAAGTCAAATCGAATCAAGAACATATGCGAACGCGACAACATATTATCCAATGCCGTATTTATCAAAAGATACGTTCTGGTACTATAAATCTTCTTACGATATGAATCAGTTTAAATTAATTGATTTAATCGCAGAAATTCAAGAACATATTGATCAAGGAATTAGTACAATTCTTTACGTTAATAGTGATATTTCAACACGTGAATTAGCACGTTACTACATCTATGCACATAAAAAAGGCTTAAAGAGTCTGTATTATACGAGAACACGTAAATTAAGCGTGGAAGAGTGTGTGGCTTGTACCGTTTAATATAAAAAGTGAGACATGATGAGCAGGGTTTTCTGAACCCTGCTCATGCTTAGTTATCATATTTAGAGAAGGGGCGATTTAATGCGTGCGGTAAACTGGAACAAAAAAGAAGATGATTTTAGTTTAATGTTTTGGAAGCAAAACATCGCTCAGTTTTGGACAGAAGAAGAAATTGCGGTTTCGTCTGACAAAAATACTTGGGTGCAATTATCGAAAGAAGAGCAAATTGCTTATAAGCGTGTATTAGGTGGTTTAACACTTTTAGATACGAAACAAGGTGGCGAAGGAATGCCACTTGTACTTGTTCATCTTGAAAATTTACAAGCTAAAAGTGTATTAGCTTTCATGGGAGCTATGGAAGAAGTACATGCGAAGAGTTACAGTCATATCTTTACAACGTTAGCTACTGAAGAAGAAATTGATGATATTTTTGACTGGGTAGACAATCATCCATTACTTGAGAAAAAGGCCGGTATTATTACTGGTTACTATCGTCGTTTGTTAAAGCCTGAGGTAACGAAAAAAGAGCTATATATGGCAATGGTAGCAAGTGTGTTCTTAGAAAGTTATTTATTCTATAGTGGATTCTTCTATCCGCTTTACTTAGCTGGTCAAGGAAAACTAACAGCAAGTGGTGAGATTATTAACTTGATAATTCGTGATGAGTCAATTCACGGCGTATTCGTCGGTATTTTAGCACAACAAATCTTCGCAGAACTTTCTGCAGAAGAGCAACAAGAAGTGCAAAAAGAAACACAAGAGTTATTAATGGAACTATATGAAATTGAAATGGCCTATACAGAAGAAATTTACACTTCTATCGGTCTTGTAGAAGATGTAAATCGTTTCGTTCGTTACAATGCGAATAAAGGGCTTATGAACTTAGGACTTGAGCCGAAGTTTGAAGAAGAAGAAATTAACCCAATCGTTTTAAATGGTTTACGTACAGATACGAAAAACCATGATTTCTTCTCTGTAAAAGGAAATGGTTACGTAAAAGCAACGAACGTTGAAAAGTTAGCTGACGATGACTTCGTGTTTAACTTTTAATATAGGATTATAAAGAAAAGCTGTCTTATTCATTGATAAGACAGCTTTTCTTTATAATTTTGTTTACATAACACTATTATTTCTATATAGCGATTTATGTTTGGGAAGTTCTATTCGGTTAACGGATAGAACTTTTTGTAATTAAATGGGTATTTACAAACTTTTTGTATCAGTGTATTATTTAACTAGTACACCAATACAAAAGGAGGGAAGAAATGAAAATAGAGTTTTCTCCAAATATACCAATTTACATTCAGGTAATGGAATACATAAAAAAAGAGATCGTAACAGGACAGTTATTGCCTGGTGATAAAATTCCCTCTGTCCGTGAATTAGCGAGTGAATTACAAGTGAATCCAAATACGATTCAGCGTACATTTCAAGAGCTAGAACGGGATGAAGTTGTTGTAACACGTAGAGGAATGGGACGGTATGTAACGAATGAAGGGGAGAAAATAATGGAGCTGCGAAAAGAGATGGCGAAAGAATTACTTCATTCTTTTATAGATGGAATGGACAATTTAGGTTTTTCAGAAGAAGAAATTCTTACAATTCTTCGTTCTTCATTGCATGATAAGAGGGAGGAGAGCCAATGACAGAGCTATTAAAAATAGAAAACTTATGGAAGAGATACGGATTAAAAGCAGTGATCCGTGAATTAAACATAGAGATTACGGAAGGGAAAATCGTTGGGCTTGTTGGAGATAACGGGAGCGGGAAAACGACGTTATTGAAAATGATTGCAGGCTTGCAACACCCTTCTGAAGGCAGTATCACAATAGACGGTAAAAAGGTAGGATTACAGACGAAAGAAATCGTTTCATTTATGTCCGATAAGCCAATCTTTGATGATTGGATGACTGTAAAAGACGCTTTATTTTTCTACCGGGATTTTTATAAAGACTTCGATATTCAAAAAGCGGTAGATACGATAGCGGAATTTAAAATACCGCTAGAAGAAAAAATTACAGCATTGTCAAAAGGTATGGTTGAGAAGCTGCAGATTATTTTAACGTTTTCTCGAAAAGCGAAGCTATATGTACTGGATGAGCCATTGGGCGGGATAGATCCTCTTTCTAGAGAACATGTATTGGATCTAATTCTACAGTTCTATAGGGAAGATTGTACGATATTAATTTCCACTCACTTAATAAATGAAATTGAAAATATTTTTGATGAAGTGATCTTTTTAAAAGATGGAGAAATGGTTCTATATGAAAATGTAGAAGAAATTCGTTTTCAGAGAGGAAAAGCAGTTCATGAATTGTTTAAGGAGGTGTTTAGTAAGTGAAGTCAGTACTTTCCTATTTATGGAATGTAAATAAGAAAAGATATATTGTTACTTTCTTATTCTTTGTGCTAATTGAAGCTGTGTTATTTTCACAAATGATTGTAAGAAAAAGTGATGCGGCTATCAGTAGACAAGAGGGTATATTTGGAATCATTATGATTATATTTTTCTTTTATATTGTTTATATGTTTATACAAACAATGAAATCATATTCACGCTTACTAACTAATCCAATGTTACGACTTACAGCAATATCTGGGAAACAATATGTAATTTCTATGCTTATTTTCTCATTTATCGCAATGGCTATATGGTATGGGATATGTGGAATTCTTTTCTACGTAAGTTATGTATTAGCTTTTCCTACGACTTCTGTATATGTAGAAGCAAAAGAGATTATGCAAGTAGGCATAATTAATAATTTAATATATACGATAAGCGATTTATTTGAGTTTTTGTTTAGTGTTTTACAAATCATATTGGTAATTACTCTAGTAAAGTTACTTACGAAAAAGAAAAAGGCGCAAAATATACTAATCGTTATTATTTTCCTAGTAATAAATATAGCGATTACTTTAGCGACAACCTTGCTAGGAAAATTAGCTCCAGCTTTCCAAGTATTACGAAAAGTAGAATATCATAGTGAAAGCAAGAGTCTGTTTATTAATATGTTTCAAGAAAATGGATTTAACATTTTTAATATAAGTTTCATGGTAATGGTTAGTGCTCTAATAATATATGTAATTGCTTATATTATCGATAAAAAACTAGAAGTCTAAAGGAGGAATCAGCATTGGGAAACGTAGTAGTAAAGTTAGAGAATGTTCGAAAAAGGATTGGTGGAACGGAAATTATTCATGGTTTATCATTTGAGGTTCGTGAAGGAGAAGTATACGGATTCCTTGGACCGAACGGTAGCGGTAAGACGACGACGATCCGTATGATGACAGGTCTTATTTCAATGACAGAGGGCGATATTACAATTTGTGGACATAGTATTCGCTCGGAGCGTGAAAAGGCACTAGAGCAAATTGGAGCGATTGTAGAAAATCCTGAACTATATGATTATATGACAGGAATGCAAAACTTAAAGCATTTTGCGAACATGGCTATTAAACCAATTAGTAAAGAGCGCATTGCTGAGATTGTAAAGCTTGTTGAATTAGAGCATGCAATTCATAAAAAGGTGAAAACATATTCACTTGGTATGAAACAACGTTTAGGAATTGCACAGGCATTACTTCATCAGCCGAAAATCTTAATTTTAGATGAGCCGACAAATGGATTAGATCCAGCTGGTATTCGCCAAATTCGTGATTATTTACAACGTTTAGCGAAAGAAGAGAATATTGCTGTAATCGTATCAAGTCACTTATTGAGTGAAATTGAATTAATGTGTGATCGCGTCGTTATTATTAAACAAGGTGAGTTTGTACAAGAGTACAACTTACATGAAAAAGTGAAGCATGATGAGGCAGTCGTTGTAGCGTTTGAAGTAGATGAAGTTCAGAAAGCGAATGAAATTATTAAAGGTAAAGCGAAAGGGAATGTAATTGTAGCATCTTTAACAAAAGACAACATTCCACAAATTGTAAAAAAACTTGTTCATGCTGATGTGCTTGTATACGGAGTTACTGTTCAAAATAAAACGTTAGAGGATGAGTTCTTAGCGATTACTGGGGGAGTGAAAGCGTAATGTTTAAATTAATTCAAAATGAATTTTTAAAGTTGCATGCGAAAAAAGGTATGTATATTTTAATTGGTGTCATTGCGGCACTCGAAATTTTAGGTACTTTAGCAATGTTGAAGTGGGGAAAAGGTGATGAGTTTAAGGGATCATATTTAGATTATGCAAACTCAGAGATTGGCTTAATTGTTTTATTTACAACGATTTTTGGGATCACACTTGCTGCCCGTACTCTTACTGATGAGTTCCAAAAAGGTACAATTAAACAATTGTTAATCCGTCCAAGAAAAAGACTTGCAGTTTTATTTTCTAAATATATTACAGTGTTATTAGCAATGTTATTTATCGTATTAGCTGGTATGCTAATTGCAATGATTATTGGCGGTATTGTAATGGATGGTAGTAAAACAGAATTAACGTTAGGAATCGTAATGAAGTCCACTTTATATCAACTACTTTCACCGTTCTTTTTTGCAACACTTGCATTTTTCCTAGCAAATGTCTTTAGAAAGTCTGTATTACCATTAATTATTACGATGTTCCTATTCTTCTTACAAGGTGCAATTAACATGGTATTAATAATGTTTGCAAAAGGTGTAGCGAAGTTTGTAGTATTCAACCATTTGGATTTAAGAGCTTACGATAGTAATAAATTAATCAATGGTGGAATGGAACCAACATTTACAGAATTTACGTTTACAACTTCATTATTACTTGTAGCTGCATACTTTGTTGTGTTACTTGTAGCATCAAGTGCATTATTCCAAAAACGTGACGTATTATAATAAAAGAAATCCCCGCTTGTAAAAACGGGGATTTTTATTACATAAATTTCACTTGGATTGCAACTTGAAGAACAGCGATATGGTATTTTAAGAGCTATGCTGTTTGAAATGATTTGAGAAAAATAGGAAGGATTTCAACTATATTCATATTATAATTTAGTTATCCTGCTATTTATAGGGAAAGGATTGCCTATAAAGTACTGATTAAAGTTTTATTTTTACTATCTTTGGGGGTGTTCTATATGCACTATGCATTTTCACGTATAAGGCTACGTAGCTTTTTTGGATGGATGATTATAGGGGTGTTCCTTATAATGATACCATTAGGTCTAGCAAATGTTTCTGAGAATACGATGGAGGTTATTTCACAAATAACTGTATTTTTTGTATTTCCGTTACTTTGGCTATACGTAAAAACAAATAAAAATAATGTTGTATTTAACAGTTTTTTTGATAAGCCAGGACGTTTATCTTGGGGATTAATTGTATTAGCAACGATAATGGGGATGATTTTTTCAGTTGGCATATCTCAGATTCAATTTTACATATTAGCACATACGTTACCGAATTTCTTAGTTACTATGCTAGAAGACGGAAATGTTATTAATACGAGTAACGTATATATGACGATATTTACTTTCATTTCAGCATGTGTGTTAGCACCTATTATGGAAGAGGTTATTTTTAGGGGATTTTTCTTACAGCGAATGGCTCATAAATGGGGAATTAAAAAAGCTGTAATTATATCTTCAATTATTTTTGGCCTAGGACATTTTGATGTTATTGGTGCGTTCATGTTTGGTGTCGTTATGTGTCTTTTATACATAAAGACAAAAAATATATGGACGAATATAGCTGTGCACGCTCTAAATAATTTGATTGCAACAAGTATGCAATTTTTCGGTGGAGAAGAAAGTGGTACAATCTCAATTACTGAATTACAAGCGCAAAGTAATTTATGGATTGGTATCGGTCTTACAGTTGTTGGATTACTATGGTTAATTCCGTATGTTTGGAAACAATGGCGTATAGTAAACGAAGTTGGCGTGCCACCAGTACGTTTTATAAATGAGCAAAAAGTAGAGAGTCCATCACATGAAAATGAAGTGTATAGTCAAGTGATCGTAACCGATAGATTGATGGCCATAGAGTTACCAGATGAGGTTGTAAATAAGCTTCGGTTAGAAGAAAGTGATTATGTAACAGTATCAGTAGAAGAAGATAAAATCGTTATAAAGAAAGCACATAATAGATAATTAAAAAGTAGCTCTTAGGAGCTACTTTTTAATTTGTAATAATTTCTACACGAAAATTATTACCGTTCTTTACATATTTAATATCTGTAACAGTGCGGACCGTCTTTAAAATCTCCACTTTTTCACCAATTCGCGGGATGGTTGGAACATTATCCCAAATACCAAGCAAGTCATCTAATTGTGCCGTTTTTTCATAAAACCAGATTTTCAATGTGAAGCCCCTTTCTCGAACTTTATGTATTTTAATACATAATATATTATTTTTATTCTTATTGTAAGGGGTTTTTTTATATTTTATGAATAAAAATAAATTAATCTTCTGGAAAGATATGTTCAATATCAGGAGTAAGAGATACTTCTGATAATACGATATGAGAAACTGTCGTTGCATATGAAGAAACATCATTGATAAATTCTTCAAGTTCAACGAGTGAAGGAACAGAAATTTTTACAATGTAGCATAAGCTTCCTGTTACTCGGTAACAAAAACTTGCAGATGGATAAGACTGAATAAACTGTTGCATACGTGTTGTATCACCATTTTTTAAAGTGATTTCTAAAATACAATCTAAAACTAGTCCTGCTTTTTTATAGTCGATATCGATTGTATATTTTTGAATAACGCCTTCACTTTCAAGTTTACGAACACGTTCTGCAGTAGACGGAGCAGATAAGTTTACTCGTTTCGCCAATTCACGCATAGAAAGGCGACTATCATTATATAATTCATTTAAAATTTTTCGATCAACACGGTCTAGTTGCATTTGTAAATATACCTCCAGTAAAATAATGATTTTTGTAAAGGGAAAATATAAATTAAGATTCATATGAAATGTAAAGTGAACGTTATTTATTTTACAATAAAACAGAAGGAAATAGGAGGGGAAATGATGGAGAGAATTTCATTATCAAATGTAGGAGATACAAAGTTTCAAAAGTTATTAGGGCATAATTCGGATATATTACATTCGTGGAGTACGTTAGAGGATACACTGTACAATAAAGGAATTCTTTCAGCAGAGTTGAAGGAGCAAGTGAGAAGAACACTAGCGTATGGGAATGAATGTCCGTACTGTATGGCAAAGGGAAGACCTGATGATGTGCAAAAGGCAGAGGAGATTGGTGTAGCCGTTACTTTTGCGCATACATTTGTTCATGACCGAAAAGCGATAGATGATACTATGTTTCACGCATTAAAACAATATTGGACAGAAAAAGAAATTGTAGAGCTTTGCGTCTATGTTTGCTTTATTACTGCGTCACAACAACTTGGTTTTCTATTTCAATTACAGCCAAATTAAGGAGGAAATGATGACAAATCAAATAGCACTTATCATAATCGATGTACAAAAGGCATTTCAATTACAAGATTGGGGCGAGAGAAATAATATTTTTGCTGAAGAAAACATGAGAATTTTGTTAGCAGAATGGAGGAAAAGGAAACGACCAGTTTTTCATATTCAACATGTAAATAAAGAAGATGCTCGGTCAATGTTTTATGAGAGAGGGAAAACGGTAAACTTTAAAGAAGAAGTGCAACCACTACCTGGTGAAGTGGTTATTCAGAAATTCGTTAACAGCGCGTTCATTGGGACGAATTTAGAAGAGCAATTAAGAGAGGACAAATGTAATGCAGTAGTAGTTGTAGGATTAACGACAAATCATTGCGTGGAAACTACGACACGAATGGCAGGGAATTTAGGATTTACAACGTATTTAGTGAGTGATGCAACGGCTACTTTTAACCGTAAAGGTTTAGATGGTAAAGAGTATAGTGCAGAAGATATTCACAATATGACACTTGTAAATTTACATGAAGAGTTTGCTACGATTGTGACGACAAAAGAAGCATTAAAATTATTTTGAAAAAATAATTGCGAATTATGTAGAAAAAAATAAGAATATTTCGTATAATCTAAGTACAATCATTTTGAAATAGGGGTGGCATCATATGGAGCAAATTTCAGTAAAGAAATTAGAAGAGGTACTTGTTGTAGCAGGGGATGATAAACAGAAGCAAAAGGAATTTTATGAATTGCTCTTATCTACTGAGTTTTATGTTGCTGGTTCACTAGAAGCAGAGGACGGGGCAACAGAAGGAATACTTCGTTTGCGTCATTTCCAAGGAGAAGGTAGATGGATCGTTCCGTTCTTTACACAAATGGAATTTGTAAAAGATGTGTTGCCAGAAGGAACGCCCCTTATTACGATACGTGGGAAAGAGTTATTTGGTAGCATTGAGAAAGATGCTACAGCTGTATTAAATGTTGGCACTGATATAAGTAAAACATTTATTCCAGAAGAAATTGCAGATATCGCATCTGGACGAATTTTTAATTATTATAAGTAAAAGGAAAAGCGTAATCGCTTTTCCTTTTTAATTTGAACATGGAGTGGCTATACCAGAAGAAATAGAGACTGTTTTATTATTTGTGTTTATTGTCGCTGTAGCTCCAAGTGGAATACCGATGTTTGGACTTATATGTCCAATTGGTAAACCGAATAGGACAGGTATATGATATGGTGCGAAATATTCATATAATATTGTTTGCAATGATTGAGATGGCTTTGAAGGAGTGCAGTCGTGACAACTTGTGAAAATAACGCCCTTGCATTCATTAAACTTTCCAGATAAAAGTAGCTGATTTAACATACGGTCAATGCGGTACGGTTCTTCACCAATGTCTTCAAGTAATAAAAGTGTATTGTCCGTATTTATCTCGTAGGGCGAGCCAATTATACTCGTTAACACAGCTAAATTTCCTCCAACTAATGTACCTGTAACTGTACTGTGAGAGCTAGGTACGATACATTCTGATGCAGATAAAATGGTTGAATACGGATGAAATAGCTGATTGAAAGAGGATAAAGATAGGGAATCAATACCTTTTCCTAGTTCTTCAATCATCGGACCATGAAATGTTATAAGCTTTGCATAACGTGAAACAGCAGTATGTAAAGCTGTAATATCGCTATATCCCCAAAAGATTTTAGGGTTTTGCCGAATGATTTCATATTGAATGTGAGGGAGGAGACGAGCACTTCCGTAACCACCTCGTGCACAGAAAACGGCCTTTACTTCATTATTTGTAAATGCTTCATGTATATCGTCAAGCCGAACTTGATCACTTCCGGCTAAAAATCCATATTTCTCGTAAACGCTCTTCCCGATTATTACGGATAACCCCATCTTTTGTAATACATTCACACCTTTTAATACATTTTCGATTGTAGGTGGACCAGATGGTGCAATGATCATTACTGTATCACCTTGTTTTAATGCATTTGGATAAATCATTAAGCTCAGCCTCCTTCTCTTTCAATATATTCGCTTCATATGAAGTTCAACCCTTGCAAAAGCAGGGGAAAGCTTATCAAATAAAGAAGATATAAGGGAAATAGGAGGGAAAATGATGTTTACAAGTCGAGTAACAGACATATTAAAAATTGAGTATCCCGTTGTTCAAGCCGGTATGGCAGGCGCGATTACGACGCCAGAACTTGTTGCAGCAGTAAGTAATAGCGGAGGATTAGGGACGCTTGGAGCGGGCTATATGAGCCCAGAACAAATTCGTGAAGCGATTTATAGAATAAGAGAACTAACAGATAAGCCTTTCGGTGTTAATTTACTTGTAACGAAAGAGATACAAATAGAAGAAGAGAAGGTAAATGAGGCGAAAGTATTACTAAGCGGAGTGAATAGAGAATTAGGTATAGAAGTAGAAGGAACGTTAAAGCTTCCAAAAAGCTATAAGGAACAATTACAAGTGCTATTAGATGAAAAAGTACCGGTCGTTAGCTTTGCATTTCAAACGTTAGAAAAAGAAGAAATAAATGATTTAAAAAGAAGTGGAATAAAAGTCATTGGAACAGCTACCCATGTGAAGGAAGCGAAAGTACTTGCTGAGCTAGGAGTAGATATTATTATTGGGCAAGGTAGCGAAGCAGGAGGGCATAGAGGAACGTTTATTGGGAAAGAACGAGATGCTATGATTGGTACGTTTGCGTTAATACCTCAGTTAGTAGGGGCTGTTCCGCATATCCCAATTGTCGCAGCAGGTGGTGTAATGAACGGACAAGGGCTTGTTGCGGCATTGGCACTAGGAGCAGAAGGTGTTCAAATGGGCTCAGCCTTTTTAACAAGTGAAGAGAGTATTACGCACGATGTGTATAAAGAAGCGGTTTTACATAGTACAGATACGAGCACAACTGTAACTCGTGCGTTTTCCGGGAAATATGCACGCGGTATTCGGAATGAATTTATAGAGAGACATGAAGGAAAAGAAGAAGGGCTTCCGATGTATCCAGTGCAAAACGTATTAACTTCTAAAATACGCCAAGAGGCAGCGAAGCAAAATAAGGAAGAATATATGTCACTTTGGGCAGGACAGGCAGCATCGTTGGCACGAATCGAATCAGCTCAGCATGTAGTGGAGCGAGTTGTGAAAGAAGCGGAGAATGCAATCGAGCAATTACAAAATATATACAAAAAGACCACTTGAGTAATTCAAGCGGTCTTTTCATTAGTTTGCTTTATAAAATTGTTGGATGGCCTCGTCGATGTAAACCCAGCCTTTCCAACCTAAGTGCATATGATCTTTCAAGAAGTATTTATCGTATTCATGATTTGAGAAGTCGGCAATTGGATACCCAGCTTTTTCAATTTGCTCATGAACTTTCTTATAGTATGCTTCGCGGCGTTCTTTTGGGAAGCCAGCGTAGTCGTACCAAGGACCTTTGACAGGAACAGAAATGAAGAGTGGTTTTGCACCAGATTGTTTTAATAAATCAAGTACAATTTGTAAATCTTCATATTCTGGCGATTGGTCATAAGCATCATTTTTTAAGTAACCTTCACGTTGTTTTAATTTTTTCTTAATTTTGCTATTGAAATAATCATCTTCAATACCGTATTCGTTAGATCCAGATTCCACTGCACCTGTTTGATCCGCATGTTTACGAGCCTCTTCCCAGTTCATTTGTTTTAATGAAGGGTCAAGCTTTTCTTTGTGCGGTTTAATATTAAACATGGCTGTAAATAAATCTTTACGATCTAAAATGTTACGGTAAATATAAGCGAAAGGTTTAGCAGCAAGTGCTTTTACTTTATACTTCGTATCATCATAAGCGATACCTTCAAGTGAAATTTTTAATAAAGTTTCTTTTTTTACAATCTCAAAATTTAATAAACGCTTTGCAATTTGTTTTTTCATTTCAGGTTTTAAATCATTGTTGAAAATGAAGTGGTAACCTTGTTGTTTTGAAAAGTTTGGTGCAAAGTGCGTTTCATCAATACCTTGTGGTACAAACCATTGCGGAGAAAGAACAAATACCATTTTCTTATCTTTCAATTGATCCATTGTAGATGCGAAGTTTAACACATGTACAAGGTCTTGTGTTCCGCCGCGTCCAAGAAGGAATGGTGTGAACCCTTCAGGCTTTACTTTAAAATAATTAGATGGATGGAAAGCATCCATACGTGCGAATTCCGATGAACCGTACATCGGAAGATATTTTGGATTTGCTAACATCTTTTGCTGTAAAATCATACTTTGAATTTTTTCTTCTTTTAAAGAAGTAGCAGCTTGTTCTACTTTTTCATCACTTAAAAGTGGAAGTAGGAAGCGCGTTGGAATAAGTAAGAATACAGCAAAAAGGGCCAATGCTAAAAGCATCGGACCAAATTTTGCTTTGTTCATCGGATTTCTTCCAACTTTTTAATAACCATGTTTGGTGTAGCCCACTCGTCACGGTCAAAATCAGAAATAGAAACTTCAATATCTAAACGCTCTTGGAATTCAACTAATAAAGATACTACAGCGAAAGAATCAAGGATACCTTCTTCAAATAATTGAACATCTAAGTTTTCTTTCACAATATCGTTTTCACATACTTCTTCTAAAATATCTAATACTTGCTCTTTGAATTCTGCCATTTTTAAAATCTCCTTTATATCCGAAATATATTATATGTGCAACTTCTTAATGGAATAAGAAGGGTGCATTAAAAGTATCTGTTAAGGTGTCCAGAGAAGATTAGGAAACCGAAACATACAACGTGGAACGTAATTACAATCGCAAGGATGCGTGTAAATTTAGTGTTTGGCCAAAACTTATGCTTCTTGTTTTTTCGTTCGAAAATATCGAATAAAATAAACAGTGCGGCATGATATAGACCATAAATAATATACTGCGCAACAGCGCTTCCTTGGATATGCCAAATTCCCATAATGAAAAAGTTTAAAAATGCACCGATATATGAAATTGTGTAACGGTTCTTAATTAACTTTTTCTTCGTTGCAAAAAAGACGAAACGCATGTAAATAAAATCACGGAACCAGAATGATAAACTCATGTGCCAGCGGTTCCAGAAGTCTTTAATATTACGACTAAGGAATGGCTTATTAAAGTTTTCTGGCGTTTTAATTCCCATCATATAACTTACACCAATTACAAAAGAGCTATAACCAGCAAAATCAAAGAATAGATATAAGCTATAGCTATACATGTAAATCATATTTGAAAAGATTGTATCGTGTTGAGCGAATGCTGGATCCATACAATATTGCTTTATTAAGTAAGCAATAATAAATTTATACAAGAAACCTTGGAAAATACGATTTAGTCCTGTATATAGTAAATTTTGATATTCTTCAGCGCTAGGTGGCTTTTGAATATCTTTTTGGAATCTTCTGTAACGATCGATAGGTCCTGTTGAAATTGCAGGGAAGAATAAAACGAATTCCCAGAAGTTAAAGAAAGAAAGCTCTTTAATTAAACCATCACGAACTTCAAATACCATTTGAACTGCTCTGAATGTTACGTAAGATATACCTAGAAAAACAACAAGTTTTAACTCAGGTAATAACGATGCAAATGGTGCGATTTTTGCCAAAATAAGAGGCAAAATCGATAAAATAACAGCTATGCAAAATGTGAATGTACTATTATTTTGTTTTCTTAAAATTAAATAGCCTTTAATAAGGGCATATTGCCAAATAATAAATGCAGCTAACATCATTGCTTGCTTTGGTTTATCTGAGAAGATAATAGCAAGCATGACTAATGTTAAAACGGCATTATATTTACGCAACATTTTACCTTTTAATCCAGCTATGATAGTAGGTATTAATAAAATGCCCACTATAGCGAAAAAATAAAATGATCCATATGCGGTCATGCTGTAACCTCACTCAATAATTTTTTGCGATCTACCTTTCCATTTGGTGTCATTGGAATAGAAGATTGATACATGAATTTACGTGGAATCATGTAGTTTGGTAATCGCTCATTGAGTTCTTTTTTGATTGCAGATGTTAATTTGAATTCTTTTTCAAACGAATGCTCTCCAGGAACAACAACCGCTAATAAATAATCGTATTTCTCACCTTTTTTAATTGGAACGATAACTGCTCCCTCAACGTAAGAACACGCACGAAGGTGATGCTCAATTTCTTCTAATTCCATTCGATAACCATGCAGCTTAATTTGGAAATCAAGACGACCATTATAGAATAGAAGACCATTTTCTACATAGCCAGCATCGCCTGTTTTATAGGCACGCTCACCGTCAATCATAGTAAATGCTTTTTCTGTTAATTCAGGGCTTCCTAAGTATCCAACGCTTACGCTTGGACCGACAATTACGATTTCACCTTTTTCACCATCAGGTGCAATCGTGCCATCTTCTTTCATAATAAGAAGGCGACAGTCTGATTTACAATAGCCAACTGGAAGTGATTTGTATTGATCAAGTACTTCTTCTGTAACGTGAATACCTGTTACAGCGACAGTAGCTTCTGTTGGACCGTACGTATTCATAATTGTTGCATTTGGGAAACGCTCAATTAATTTTCTAGCTACTTCATTTGGTAATACTTCACCACAGAATAAGAATGTTTTCATGTTCGGTAGCATACTCTCAGAGAAGGATGCTTCCATTAAACACATTTCAGCGAAAGAAGGTGTGGAAGTCCATACTTGTATATCCGATTGCTCTAAAGAAGCAAACAAGTCTTTTGGACGCGCAATCATATCTTTATCGATTGCCCAAAGTGTACCACCTGTTACTAATGATGGGTAAATATCCATGACAGATAAATCGAATGAGAAAGGTGCTTGGTTTAAGAATACTTGCCCTGTTTGTAAGTTAAAATCTTCTACAGCCCATTTTGTAAAGCTAACAAGGCAGTTATAAGTAATCTGAACCCCTTTCGGATTACCTGTGCTTCCTGATGTGTAAATAATGTAGAAGTTCTCATCACCTTTTACCGCATGTTCAGGATTTGGAGTGTTCCCTTTATGAGTAAAGAAAATATCTTTTAAGTTGTCTTCACTTACGATGCGAACTGGTAAATCAGTTACAGTTACTGCTGCTGCCGATAAAAGTAATTTCGCACCAGAATTTTCAGCGATACGTTGTACACGATCAGCTGGGATAGATAAATCTACAGGAATATAAGCATGTCCAGCTTTTACACATCCTAAAAAGTTAATAATCATTTCAGGTTGCATATGGCCATACACCATAATTGGTGAACGATCATCTGGATACGCAGAAGAAATCCAATGTGCTAACGCATCAGAATCTTCCTTTAATTGTTTGTACGTAATTTTCGCATCTCGCCAAACAAAAGCAGTTTGATCAGGCGTTTCAATAGCCCACTTTTCAATTAGTTCTAATAACTTCATAACGTTCCCACCCTAGAATTCATTGTAAATAAATGTACTTGTGTTTGTATCATGGAATCCATACAACCAAAGTAATGCAAATAAAATTGCAAGATAATAAACCGTCTTTGCAACCCATTGTGTGAGTGGTCGAGACCATATCTCTTTTAATCTTTCCATGTCTTTCCCTCTCTTAATGAAATAATAGCTCTTTGTAGGTATCATGTCCTACATTATTGTGAAAAAAACAAAATCCCACATTTTAGGTAAAAATAAGTCAAAAGGCTCTTTTCTGATATTAGCACTAAATACTAAAAAAGAAAATCCCTAACTTAGCAATTATATTACATTCAGCATGAATTTGTAATGGGTTTGATATGTAAATAGGAAGTGGATTGTGTGAATGTATAAAATTGCCCTGAGAGAATGTATAGAAATGCAATATTTGTTTGCATTTTTTCATAGTTAATGTATGAATTCCTAAAGTTTCTTAAAAGGAGGAATCTCTAATGACGAGGGTTTGGAAGGATCTTATTTCAGAAGAAAACATTATAAAATGGAGACGACATTTCCACAAGTATCCGGAATTATCATTTCATGAAAAAGAAACTTCGCAATTTATATATGATACATTATGCTCGTTTTCTTCTTTTGAAGTAACGAGACCGACGAAGTATAGTGTACTAGCAATTAAAAGAGGCGTGAAGCAAGGGAAAGTGATTGCGATTCGAGCTGATATAGATGCTTTACCAATCCAAGAGGAGACAAGGAAATCTTATACGTCTGTAAATAAAGGAGTGATGCATGCATGTGGGCACGATGCTCATGCAGCTATTTTATTAAGTACAGCAGAGATGTTATCAAATATGAAGGAAGAGTTTGTAGGGGAAGTTCGTCTATTCTTTCAGCATGCAGAAGAAGCATACCCTGGTGGTGGACAAGAAATGGTCGAGGCGGGCGTTATGGACGGTGTTGATTATGTAATAGGTTTACATGTTATGTCTGGATTGGAGAGCGGAAAGATAGGTATTGCGTATGGGCCAATGATGGCAGCTCCAGACGTATTTACAGTTGAGATTCAAGGCAAAGGAGGACATGCAGCACGTCCAGAAGAAACGATTGACCCTATTGCTATCGGAGCACAGATTATTACAAATTTACAACATATCGTATCAAGAAATACAAGTGCTTTCATGCAAAGAGTCGTTTCAGTTACGCAGTTCCATGGGGGAATGGCTGATAATATTATTCCAAGTACAGCAACTTTAATGGGAACTGTACGTTCTTTTAATCAAACATTAAGAATAGAAGCAGAAGGGAAAATCGAAAAAATTGTGAAAGGAATTACAGAAGCACATGGAGGATCGTATACATATACGTATCGATATGGATATGATCCGGTTATTAATGATGAATATATTACGAAAATAGTAGAAGAAAGTGCACTACATTTGTTTGGGAATGAGCGTGTTGTTAAGCTTGAACCTTCTATGGGTGGGGAAGATTTTTCAGCATATTTAAGAAAAGCACCCGGTTGTTTCATTAAATTAGGAACAGGTAATGAAAATATATATACTTGTTATCCACATCATCATCCGAAATTTGACGTGGATGAATCAGCATTAATTTGTGGAGTGGAGCTATTCTTAGAGACTACTATAAGATTACTAAAATCATAGAAAAACAAAAAAAGGCAACTGCGCTCTATCGCAGTTGCTTTTATTTCTTTCCGTCAGAGAGGGCTGAGAAAGAACTATGCTCATTTATAGTATATGAATAGCTAACGGACAAGCTTGTACATTTTAATCATTTTTTTAAAAATAGTTGTTGACATTGATAATCAATGTCAATTAATCTAAATATAGTTGAAATTGATAATTATTATCAATAGGATGGATGCGACATGTTAATGAGAAAAAAATTTCACCTTCTACGGAGGGGATTAAAAGATAAAAATAAAGATGTTGATCAGCATATGGAATGGCAACGAAATGTAATTCGGTCTGAATATGTAGATGAGAAGAAGAGCATTCAAACAGAAAAAGAGATACAAAGTAAAGGGAGAGGTTCAGTTGAGTAAGTTAGTAATGATTTTTGCAAGTATGAGTGGAAATACAGAGGAAATGGCTGACCATATTGCCGGCGTAATTCGTGAAACAGAAAATGAAATTGAAGTTATTGATATTATGGATTCACCAGAAGCTTCTATATTGGAACAGTATGATGGAATTATTTTAGGTGCATACACATGGGGAGATGGTGATCTTCCTGATGATTTCTTAGATTTTTATGATGCAATGGATTCTATTGATTTAACTGGGAAAAAAGCGGCCGTATTCGGATCATGTGATTCGGCTTATCCGAAATACGGAGTGGCGGTTGACATTTTAATAGAAAAGCTACAAGAGCGCGGAGCAGCAGTTGTGTTAGAAGGACTAAAAGTAGAATTAACGCCAGAAGATGAAGATGTAGAAAAATGTTTACAGTTTGGAGCTAAATTTGTAAAACACCTTTCTTAATGGCAGAAGGGAGCTGAAGAGCAAGTGCATGAGAAAATCTCAATCAAAACGATGACAGATTATCATTTGTATGATTTTATGCGGTGTCCGCATAAATTTTATTTTCGTCATATAAAAAGAAGAGAACCTTCTTCATTTGAATGGCAACAAATAGCGCAAATGATTGTGAATCAAATTATTAACGAGTATTACACGCTACCTGCGGGTCAACAAACGAAAATTGTACTTTTAATATTAATAGAAAAGTATTGGAAAAAAGTAAGGATTAATATGTTTGCTTCGAAGACGGAGTACTATATTGTATTAGCGAAGCTAACGGATCACTTATTACAGTTTGTTGAAAGGGATGATAGTCAGACACCACCATTGTTTTTATACGAGAAGTTTCAAACATATATGGAAGAGTTAGGTGTCCACATGTCATTGACATTTGAAGTTGGTGAGTGGAATGCTGAGTCGTTTGTAATTAAAAAGTATGTTGTCGATGCGGATGAGGAAATGCTTGCTCTTTGTCAGAAGCTAATGACAGTATTCAGTTATAAAGCTTTCGGCGTTCTTCCAGGAAAAATTGAAGTTATTAATTTAATAGAAGGAACTAAGTATGAGTACATTCCGAAACAAGAAGATATTATAACTGGAATGGCTGATTTATCTAGAATGAAAGAAATGTTACAGCAACCTGAGCATTATACTGAGCGTCATTTTCGTTCTGAGTGTATAAGTTGTGCGTTTCGTAGTGAATGCCAAAGGGAAGAAGTAAAGAAAGAAGCGAAACAGAAGAAAAATATAGTTCATTAAAGGATGCAACTTTGCATCCTTTTTTGTTATTGACATGAAAAGCTTTTCATCATTTACGGTATATTTGTAGCAGATTTTAATAAAGTGAAATTTTAATTAGTGGGTTTTTGTTCATCACCCACTGATTATTAGCCTTAACCAAGCGGGCTTTAACGGGCAGCCCGACCCCCACCTAACTTCTTTGCTTCCGCTGAATTTTGAGGTGGGGGTCTTACTGCCCGCAAATAGCGGGATAAAGGGAGGAATAATCAATGAAAGATGAAACGAAAGTATTTCAATGGTTAAAAGAACAAAATGCTCCTTTTGAAATTCAACTGCAAATCTTACAGGCATTTCAATTGTATAAAGTTATTGTTGAAATGGATAAAAAGTTAATGATGTATGAGGAAAGAGTATACAGGGAGAGAATGTAATCTCATCCCTGTAATATCGTTTTTAGCTGTTCTGTACTTGTAATGAATTCGAGTTCATTCTCTGACTCAAAGTTATAAATAATATTATGTAGTAAAGGACTGTATTGATAAAAGGTAGTAATGCGGTGAATGAGTAATGGATCATGATGAGAAATAAGTGTACTGTACTGTTCATATACAGATGTAGTAAACTCATGTCCGAAATCATAATATAGTCCTGCAAAATCAAAAGCAGGATCGCCAATTTGCGCATCACCAAAATCGATAACACCTGAAATGCTTTTGTTCTGCTTGTTAAATAAAATGTGATGATGTGTAAAATCAGCGTGAATGATTGTGTTTTGAAAAGTGGATGTAGCTAAACATGCAAAGAAATTTTCAAATAAGCGATTTAAGGCTAGTTTCTGTAATGAAGTAAGGTTAGTAGTGAGATATTGGTTTAATTTTGTTTGTAGCTCTTTCCAGTAGGTACATGTTTTTCTAATAGGGAAACATAGCGTTGTAACTTGGTTTAAAGGAATACTATGTAGTACCGCAAGGAAAGTAGCTAATTTTGTAATAATTGCTTTCAGCTCTGTATCCTCCAGCGTGGCAATTGTTTCTGTTTTTAATGGTTCACCATGAATGAGAGTATAGTAACTACAAAGAGGAACCTCATCAGATTCATTTTTATAAATTAGGTGATATTGTGGAACTTTGATTTCTTGTAGTGATTGAGTGAGAATTGTGCATAGTTCTTTTTCTAACGGAATTCGCATTGCATATTCCTGTTTTCGCGGGAAACGAAACAGTAGCTCATCATTTACTATAACTGCTACATTATCCCATCCTCCTTTATTTTGTTTATATGAACGTATAGAAAGATTAGGCAAAGCTTCTTTTATATAATGTTTGTAAGAGTCCATAATTGTTCCTCGTTTCTGAGTTAAGTTATTCTACTTTATGATATCAGAATTTTCTTTCTATATGTTAAAATATAGCTATCATTATGAAGAAGGGCGGGAGTATTACGAAAAAAAGATTGTTAATCATTTCTCTATGTATCGCTTTTGTATTGTTTTGGTCATATAAAGAGAAGGTTTTTGCTACCTTTAAACCGATTGATCAGTACGAGTTAAATAAGGAATTAAAGAACAAAAGTATAGAAAATTTAACTCATAATGAAATGAAAAAGGTAGGAGAGCATTTTGTGACCGAGCAACTATCAGTGTTTGAGTTTACTAATAAAGAAGATGTGAAACGAAAAGGTGAAGAACTATTTTTAAATAGAGGGTATGAACAATTAATGGGAAATTATTATCCAAATCGTTTTCAAGATTTAGAGTATAAATTTACAAACGAGGAGATACGTGAAGAGACCGATGAGAGTTTTCTTTATCAAGCTGTAGCGTACGTTGCGGGTACTGAAAATGGTAAGAGAAGCAAAATGAAATTGAATTATGAAGTGAAAATTGTAAAGGTTAATAATATATTTATGGTGCTAGAACAAAAGCAGCGCGTACAATAAAGGAAATTCATTGCTCAATAGAACATTTGGGGGTGTACTACTTAATGCGGAATAAAAAGGCCCTCAAGGAATCAAGGGCCTTTAAAGATTTTCATTTTGTTGACCAAGTTCTTTTTGAGCAATATATAAATTTCCTTGCTCGACTTGTTTAAGTGTATGAACAGAATCTCCTGCATATCCTTTTTGTGTTTTAACAGTTCTTTTTGAACAATTGGAATTTTGTTTCTTCATATAATAGGCACCTTTCATCAAAAATAAACGAAAATGATAAGTATGAGTAATACAGCAGCGAAAATGGTAATGCCCATTAAAAACGAAGTGTTTTTATATTTAGGTGGCTTATGTACATCTTGCCGATATCCAGGTGAAATTTCAGGGGCAAATTCTTCATCGAATGATTGCTTTTTTTCTTTGTCGTCCATATGTACCCACCTTTCTTTTTCATTATATTACACGTTACAAGAAAAAATATGCATAAAGAAAACAGCCGCTTTATTATTAGCGGCTGTTTTGTGTTGCATATTTTCGTTGTACTTGAAAGAGACGGATAAGTAGGAAGGCAGCGCCAAATGCTAGACCGATAATAAGACCGATCCAATAGCCTTTTGCGGCCCATTCTGTATACGTTGCTAGTATGTAACCTAGTGGTAGACCTATTATCCAATAAGCAATTAAAGTCATAATTAGAGCAACATTTACATCTTTATAACCACGCAGAGCTCCTTGTACAGGGGTTGCAATTGCATCTGAAATTTGAAATAAAATCGCAAAGATAAGAAATTCTTTTGCTAAATGATGAACTTTTGCATCTGTCGTATAAATAGAAGCAATTTGATTATCAAAGAAGTAGAGAAGAATCGAATATAATAAAGCAAAGGCAAGGGCTAATCCAATTCCAATCAGTCCGTATTGTTTTGCATTATCGTAACGTTTTGCTCCGACTTCGAATCCGACTGCAATAGTCATTGCCATTGCTAAACTTAGCGGAGTCATATATAACAAGGAAGCAAAGTTCATAGCTGCTTGGTGAGCTGCAATAGTTGTCGTACTAAAATTACTCATCATAAGCGTTACCGCAGCGAAAATACTTGTTTCAAAAAAGATAGCAAATCCGATAGGGACGCCAAGCTTTAAGAATGCTGTCCAACTCGAAAGAGAAGGACGATATAATTGTTTGAAAATGTTAAAAGAGGCAAAAGGCTCTTTCGTCTGAATAATAATGACTGTAATAATTAAAATGCACCAATATGTTGCAGTGGAAGCAATTGCTGCTCCGACACCACCAAGCTTTGGGAAACCGAAGTTACCAAAAATTAATAGGTAATTTAATATTACGTTAATTGGTAATGATAGTAATGTAATAATCATCGTTGTTCGAGTTTTTCCTAATGCATCAATAAATCCACGTAAAACAGTGTACGTGAATAAAGGTATAATTCCTATTGCGATAATACTTAAAAATTGAGCTGCAATTCGTTCCACAGGTTCTTCTAAGCGCATGCCGTTTAAAATAGGTGAAACGACGAAGAAACCGATGAGGATAACAACGAAGCTAGCACAAATTGCTAAATAAACTGCTTGTATGACAACGTGGGGAACGTCCTCTTTTTTCTTGGATCCAACGAGCTGTGCAACAATGGGAGTAGTAGCCATTAAAATTCCTGTTAATCCCGTACTAACTGGAAGCCATATACTTGTTCCAATTGCAACACCTGCTAAATCAGTTGGACTTGCATGTCCTGACATTGTTGTATCAAAAAAACTCATCGCAAATAATGACATTTGCGTTACGAAAATCGGAAAAAATAGTAATACAAATTGCTTTAACTTTTGTGAGAATGAAGTAGTTTCTTTCATAAAATCCCCTTTCCGTATAAAAAAACAAACTCTTACTATCATACAATTTAATCAAAGATTAGAAAAGAAATACGCGCCTACAACATATGAAACCAATAAAAAAAGGATGCACTTTGAAAAGGGATAAGGTATTATGATAAGGTGTGAAAAAATTACATATTATTTGTTATTAAGGAGGCACTACTTGTGGCTGATTGGTTAATTGGTTTAATCATGGGTGCTGTTGAAGGGTTAACAGAGTTTCTACCAGTATCATCAACAGGACATATGATTTTAACAGGACATTTAATTGGATTTGAAGATGAGAGAGCGAAAGTTTTCGAAGTTGTTATCCAATTGGGATCGATTTTAGCAGTTGTTGTTATATTCTGGAAGCGTCTATGGTCGTTAGTTGGAATAGGAAAAGTAACAGACGGACCATCGTTAAATTTATTACATATTATTATCGGGATGATTCCTGCCGGGGTACTTGGCGTATTATTCCATAGCACTATTAAAGAGGTTTTATTTGGTCCAGGACCAGTTGTTATTAGCTTAGTAGCCGGTGGTATTTTAATGATTGTTGCTGAGAAGTTTTCAAAACCAAGTACAGCAAGAACGTTAGATGAAATCACATATAAACAGGCATTTACAATTGGAATGTTCCAATGTTTAGCTCTTTGGCCAGGGTTTTCTCGTTCTGGTTCTACAATCAGTGGTGGTTTATTAGCTCGCGTGTCGCATACAGCGGCAGCTGAATATACGTTCATTTTAGCGGTACCGATGATGGTAGCTGCAAGTGGGTTAGATTTAATTAAAAGCTGGGATGTATTAAGCTCAGCAGATATAACGCTATTTGTAACAGGATTTGTAACTGCATTCGTTGTTGCGATGCTTGCAATTGTTTCATTCTTGAAATTATTATCTCGTGTAAAACTAACACCGTTCGCTTACTATCGTTTCATTTTAGCTGCGGTATTCTATTTCTTCATTATGTAATAAAAAAAACTGCCGAGCTCGGCAGTTTTTTTATTTTACTATTTTTTCCACCATATTTTCCATTACATGCTCCCAAAGAGAAGTATCATCAGCTAATGTAGCACGGAAATTAGCATACATTTCTTTTTGTTTTTCTTCGAATGTTGGATCTTCTTTTTCAGGTAATGTAGCGCGCATTGAAGTTACTAATTCTTGTACTTTTGGAGCGCGTGGTCCAAAGACGGCTTGTTCATTTCCATCTTTATCAATGAAAATAAAGATTGGAATCGCACGTGCTGTTCCATTTGTTAAATATTGATCCATTAATTCTAAGTTTTCATCGCGAATTAATAAACTCATATCAATATTTGCAACTTCAGAAATTCGTTTCATAACAGGTACGCATAAAAGAGCATCGCCACACCAATCAGCAGTTAATACGATAACACGCCAGCCGTCATTTTGACGTTCTTCTAATACAGGAAGTAATTCATTTGGAATTAAAAAGTTATTGTAAATGTGTAGTAGCTCGTATTGGTTTACTTGCATTTCATTCACATATGTATCAAAGGACATACCTTTATCAGCCCATTGTTGTAAGTTCATAATTAACACCTCTTTAGTAAGATTTGCTTTCATTGTACCAATTTTTATATAGAAAAGCTTGTATTCTTACTCTTTCTCGTCACTTAATAATTTATTTAAGAGGAAAAAGAATAGTACGACACATAATTCAGCTGTGTTGGACATTTGTACGCTTTCTATCCAATTATCAGCAGTATGAATGACGAACCAATCTAGTGTAATTTCAATGAACGAGAAAAGAGTAATAGAAATCCAATTTGGCATGTTTTGTGTCAGTGGATATAGCAGCGCTTTGAAGAAACTGAAGATGAAAAATGTAATACTGTCTAAGAAAGTGATTAATAAAAAAAGAGAAGTAACGCAGTACGTGAACTATACTCTATACCTGTAATTTGAAAGATTCCTACATATACAAAAAATATAAATGCAAAAACGATAATGAGAAAAAGAGCAATAATACTAGTGATAATCGTTTTATCTTTTAGGCTGAGATTTGAGAATTTCTCCTCCTCATGCATTAAAATACCCTCTTTTTCTGGAAGTTAACTTTATTTTATCATGAAATACCTATTAAAAAACTACGAATTATGGGAAAATAAGGTGACAAAAAGTAAGATTTCATGTAAAATTATTAATAAGGTTTTTATTTAACTAAATGAAATAAAAGGAGCTGTCAAAGTTGTCTCAAAATCGAGAGCAATTAATGGAAGAACTATCGACAAATGTGTTTGCTATGTTTCGCACATTGCGTAATGATATCGGAAAAATATTCGGTGGTTACATACCGTGGAATGAATTCATCGTCCTGAGAATATTAAATCGTACGAATAAAGAAATGGTATCGCGTGTAGCAAATGAATTAAATGTGTCGAATAGTCATATTACAGCTGTTACAGAAAAATTAATTAATAAAGGTTTTGTAACTCGTTCACGTTCTACATCGGATCGCCGAGTTGTGTATTTAGAGATTACAGAACAAGGGAAAGATTTAGTTGCGAAAATGGAAGATGCGAAAAAACAATATTTACAAGAAAGATTCTCTGCACTTTCAGAAGATGAAATGAGTGTAATGATTTCGATTTCCAAAAAACTTATTTAAGTGATTATAAACAAGAAAACGCTTACGTGATGAAAAAGAAGATCTTCCTTATATATGGAAGGTCTTCTTTCGTGTGTAGTAGATGTTAAAAAATAAAATGTGTATGAAAAAAGATAGAGCGCCATACTACTAATACAAGGAAGGGAGGGAGAAATATGACGAATCGTAACGGTAGTAAAGGGAGCGGTAATCAAGGATCACCAAAGTCCGGCCAGTTTAATCAGGAATTTAGCACTGAATTTGAAACTGGTAATGATAATAAAGGGAAAGAATATCGTTCGAAAAAAGGAAGTAAATCAAAAAAGGAGTGAATATATTCACTCCTTTTTTGATTTAAGATGCTGCCGATTGATCAGTATTATATTTTTCTTCTGATTTTGCGACAATCATTGCACAAATTGCATCACCAGAAATGTTTACAGCTGTTCTTGACATATCTAGAATACGGTCAATACCAATAATTAAAGCGATACCTTCTACTGGTAGATTTACTTGATTTAAAACCATTGTAAGCATTACAAGTCCAACACCTGGTACACCAGCAGTACCAATACTAGCTAGTACAGCAGTTAATACGACCATAGCTAATTGCGGTAATGTAAGTTCAACTCCGTATACTTGAGCGATAAATACAGTTGCTACCCCTTGCATAATAGCGGTACCATCCATATTAATCGTTGCACCGAGTGGTTGTACAAATGAGCTGATTGCTTTTGGAACTCCAAGCTTCTCTTGTGCGGTTTTCATTGCAAATGGAAGAGATGCATTAGAGCTAGATGTGCTAAAGCCAATTGCCATTACCGGTCCGAAATGCTTAAAGAACCGGACGATACTTTCTTTTGCTAATACCTTTAATAGGCCGCCATATACAAAGACCCCGTGAATAATGAGTACTAACATAACGACAATCATATACTTGAACATCGCAGCGACGCCTGCAAGACCCATTTTACCAACGGATGAAGCGAGCAAACCGAATGTTCCAATTGGGGCTAATTTCATAACGAGATTAACAAGATACATCATTAATTCGTTGCCCTGTTCAAGTAATGAATGGATACCTTGAACTCGTTTTCCTAAAATAGCTATACCGAGTCCAATCAATACGGCAAAGGCAATGATTTGTAACATGTTTCCGTCAGCCATTGCTTTTGCTGGGTTATCTGGTACGATATTTAGCAATGTTTCGACGAAAGATGTTTCAGTTTTTGCACCTTCATACTTAAGACCTTCTGTTTTAAAATTACCGCCAGCTCCTGGTTTTATAATAAGTGCAAATGTAACCGCTATAGAGATGGCAACCGCAGTTGTTACGAGAAAGAATGAAATTGATTTTAAACCGATTCTTCCAAGTTGTTTCGGATCTCCAAGGCCGGCAGCACCAAGTACGATAGAAATGAATACAACAGGAACAACTAGCATTTTAATAAGGCGAATAAACAATTGACCAATTGGGTTGAACACATATTGATTTAGTGGCTCAAAGATAGATGGAGCGGCTAAATTTAGAGTGAGTCCAACAACTAGACCTAGAAATAATGCGATTAAGATTGCTTTTGTTTGTTTCAATAAAATCCCCCCTTTTGTTTGTGCGAAAGTTCTTTCTAAAGTAATTATACCGAAAAAATACCTAATTTAACAATATTTTCTGAATTTTTCGTTTTTATTTAAGTGTAGATAGACTGATTTTGTGTTTGGAAAATAAAATAGACCATCACATAGGATGGTCTAGGGAAGGGGACAATTTATGTCAATTTAATTAGGGATTGAAGCTGCTTTAAGACACTGGGGAATGTCTTAAAAATTAGGGAGGAACAACTTCGATATATATACTATAAAAGGTAGGTGTGACTCTCATGTGAACATAGGGTGAAAGAGAGAGGGAGTTTTAAAGAAAAGATAGAAAGACAAAAAAATAAGACCATCATTTATAAGATGGTCAAGGAAGGGGACAATTTATGTCAATTTAATTAGGGATGGAAGCTATTCAAAGACACTGGGGAATGTCTTAAAAATTAGGGAGGAACAGCTTCGATACATATACTATAAAAGGTGGATGTGACCTCTGTGTGAACATAGAGTGAAAGAGAGAGGGAGTTTTAAAGAAAAGATAGAAAGACAAAAAAATAAGACCATCATTTATAAGATGGTCAAGGAAGGGGACAATTTATGTCAATTTAATTAGGGATGGAAGCTATTCAAAGACACTGGGGAATGTCTTAAAAATTAGGGAGGAACAGCTTCGATACATATACTATAAAAGGTGGATGTGACCTCTATGTGAACATAGAGTGAAAGATATGGGGATTTGAAAAATAGTACATATGAAATTGTTATTGCTAGCAATATTGAGCTAGGATATATAGTTTTCCAGCATAAAACAAAAAGGAATCTGAATATAAATAAAAGTTGTAATCTATGAAAAAAAGGATTATGCTCAACTATATTATAAGAATATAAGGTTTGTCCCAATTGTTTAAGGGCTTTTTAAAAGCTTTTTATTTATGAGGGGAAAGCTTCACTTTAATAAGGGAGTTAGTGATATGGAAGTAACAAAAAAACAAGGGCTGTATAATCGTCTTATACGATTAAACCCACCACAAATATTAGCATTAGGTTTTTTCTGCTTAATTGTGGTTGGCGGTTTGTTATTAAAGTTACCATTCGCAACGAAAGCACATATTAGTTGGGTAGATGCTTTCTTTACAGCAACGTCAGCAGCGACCGTAACTGGTTTGGGAGTAGTGGATACAGCAAGTACATTTACGATGTTTGGCGAAATTGTTATTATGTTTTTAATTCAAACAGGTGGTCTAGGTCTTATGACAATTGCCATTTTAATTGTTTGGGTATTAGGCAAAAAAATCGGATTACGCCATCGTTTATTAATTGGAGAAGCATTTAATCAAACAAATATAGGTGGTCTTGTAAAATTAGTAAAGCGTGTCTTTATATTTTCGATTTGTATTGAGCTTATTGGGGTCATCTTTTTATCGTTTCGCTTTATTCCAGAGTTTGGTTTTGGAAAAGGTTTATACTATAGTATTTTTCATGTAATTGCATCTTATAATAATGCAGGATTTGCTTTATGGCCAGATAATTTAACAAGATATGTAGGGGATCCCATTATTAATATTGGGATTTGCTCTTTAATTGTAATAGGTGGACTCGGTTTTACCGTATTAATTGATATATGGTATAGTCGCAGTTTTCGAAAATTATCACTTCACTCAAAAATAATGATTATTGGAACAGTAGTGTTAAATGTTATAGCAATGATTGTAATTTTTGTATTGGAATATAATAATGTGAAGACGTTAGGGAATTTATCTTTAAATGAAAAACTATGGGCTTCCTTCTTTCAAGGTATTACCCCGCGGACAGCTGGATTTAATACGATTGACTATGGAGGTATGGAAGAATCATCTATATTATTTACGATGATTTTAATGTTTATTGGTGCAGGAAGTGTATCAACAGGTGGAGGAATTAAATTAACAACGTTTGTTATCTTAATTACATCTGTCCTTTCTTTCTTTAGAAAAAAGGAAGAAATTGTTTTATTTCAGCGTACAATTAAAATGTCGACAGTAACGAGGGCCTTAGCGATTGCTGTTGCTAGTCAAATACTTATTTTTACAGCGGTATTTATATTAATGCTTACAGAAAACTTCAGCTTTATTCAATTATTATTTGAGACAATATCAGCGTTTGGCACAGTCGGATTAACGATGGGAATTACTGCAAAGCTATCGGCATTCGGAAAATGTATTATTATGTTTGTTATGTTTTGCGGATTAATTGGACCGTTAACACTTGTGTTTTCTTTAGCGCGACCAGCAAAACAAAAAATAAAATATCCATCGGAAGATGTGTTTACAGGATAAGGTATCCCGCGTTAAGCGAGATACCTTTTTCTTTTTTAGAACAGGGAGAACAATAAACCAATAAGTGCTACTCGGAATAAAATTGCGATAAGTGCAGCAATCCCACCGACAACTGCAGCGATACCGCCAGTTACAGTAGCTCCGCGATTATAAGCGTAAATACCGAGTAAAACAGAAACAAGACCAAATAGTGTTGGGAATGTAAATAGCGATAAGATAGATAGCGCAAGAGCGATAAAACCAGCAGTTGATCCAGCGGCGGATGATTTTACAACATCTTTATCGTCTTTATCATCGTAATCATAATCAATGCGTTGTGGTGCAACCTCAGCGGCGTACTCTTCTTTATAGTCACTATAATCACTATCTATTCTATCTCTTCTTTTATAATCATCAAATTTCTCAGTCAAAGTCATGACTCCTTTCATAACAAGGTTCAATAGTAGTATGTATCTCTTTTTCTTTTTTATCCTGCTATTTGTGGGAGTCGAGCTACGTACACATCCTACTGATTAAAGTTTCACTATACCGGAGCATGTACAGGGAGTAGTATCTTTTAAAAGGAGGAAAATGTTTTCTTGAAATAGGAAAAGTTAGTATGACTTCCTCTATTTTGGAAAGTATAAAAAGGAATAAAGAGGAAAGGGTGCAATACATAATGGAACATCCAATTGAAAATTTAATGAAAACGGCAATGACAAATTTAAAAGAGATGGTAGATGTAAATACAATTGTTGGGAGCCCGGTCTCAACAGCTGACGGAAATGTAGTATTAACAGTATCTCAGGTGGCTTTTGGTTTTGGAGCTGGTGGAAGTGATTTTAAAGGGGATTTCATTACTGAAAAACATAACGGTGGGCAAAATCAGCATAAAGAGAAAAAGCAAGGGCATCCATTTGGAGGAGGAAGCGGGGCTGGGGTTTCTATTAGCCCAGTTGCTTTTTTAGTAGTCGGTTCTAACGGTGTGCAAGTATTACACCTCAATAGTAGTACACATTTAATTGAAAAGGCTTTAAATACGGTACCAAGCACTGTAGATAAATTTGTAAATGGTCGCCAAAAGTGAACTTGCATTTTTTAGGAATTATGATATATTAGAAAAAGTGCGCTTTAGGATGATCGGAATAATTGAACTGTAAATATATATGATGTGTGGAATAAGGGAGAGGAATTTATGATTAATATCAAAAACTTAGTAGTTGGTTTATGTATGTTAGTAAGCGGTTTTGTTGTATATGTAATAAAAGAAAAAGCTCCATTCTAAAACAGACAAACCGTTACTGTCTGTTTTTAATTTGCAAAAAATGTTGACAAGTTATTTTATTGATGTTAAAATTTTAATTCGTGTCTCGGTTACAGCTAGTATAAAGTAAATAAATCTTATAAATGTAATACGAAAAGTTTGCGAAAGATCGGGTAGTCTTACCAACAACTTTTGTGAACAAACCCTATAAATTATAAGTGTAAGCTTTATAGGTATACTAGTGAATCAAGGAGCGGTCAGTGGAACCGTAATGATGAGAGAGAGGTAGGGCTTTCATCCAGTATATGTTACTTTCCCGTTAGGTGAATATAAAAAAGAGGACTCCTTTTCAAAAGGAGTCCTCTTTCTTTTTTTAAGTGCGAATTTCAACTTGTTGACAAATTTCATCCGTTGTTAAACCGTGAGCTGTAATGACTGATCCTTTAATTGATGCATCTGCAATGCCCATCACATTAGAATCTTGCCCAGTTACAACGCAACAATCACACCCTTGTGCATCCTGTTCTGAGTTAAGTGTAACAACTTCATGACCTTGTTGCTGAAGAGCTTGTTGAACGTCTGTTAATGAGTTTTCAACGCCAATTCTAGCCATAATTCTCACCTCCTACCATCTAATTGCTAGTATGCTCAAGTTCACTGCATATATTTATGAAAAGACGGTAGGAAGTAAATCTTTGTTTAGTCGTTATATACGCCAGTAAGCATTTGACTAACGAATTGATCGTTTAATGTATCTTGTGCAGAAGAAGTATTTGAATGGATGTCGATTGAAGCAATAAAATGATTATGTTCTTGCGTGTTTGGTTCTACCTCTACGTAATTATCGAATTTACAAAAACCTTTCGTGTCCATTAGATCAAATAATTGCAACATTTCTACTACCTCTTGTCTCGTTCCTTTAATTTGTACACATGCCATATTTATTTCCTCCTTCATTTTGACAAATTGTTTTTTAAAAATAGGATTATGATTACGAAATGAAAAATATGAATGTTATTTTTAGACAGCGCTATTTTTGTTATTTTCCCCCTTTTTCAGCAAAAGTCGTTATATATTCCCGGATTTATAAAATCGGACGTCCGTTTATTGAATACAATAGATTCGTATTAATTGATGAAAATCCTTCTTTTAAACAAATATTTTTTTAGTGAAAATTGGCGAAAAAAATTTTCGGACTTTTTGTAAACGTTAACAATGTTGTTAAATCAATATAATTGAAGATGTACGTACGATTAAAAATTATAAATTTTCTAAAAATTTACTTGATTTATTTAAAAAGGAGAGTAAACTAGGAAACAATAAAAAATTCATAGAACATAGGAGGCACTTCCAGTGAATGAGCAATGGATTTTCTTAAATGGAGAATTTGTTCCGAAAGATGAAGCAAAAGTTTCGGTATATGATCATGGCTATTTATATGGCGATGGAGTATTTGAAGGAATTAGAGTTTATAGCGGTAATGTTTTCCGTTTGAGAGAGCATCTTGTCCGGTTGTATGAATCAGCAAAATCAATCCTTTTAGAAATTCCATATTCATTAGATGAAGTAACGAATATTGTTGTTGAGACGATTCGACAAAATAAATTATCTAATGGATACATTCGCCTTGTTGTATCAAGAGGAGCAGGAAATCTTGGATTGGATCCCGATTCATGTAAGAAGCCGAATGTAGTAGTAATTGCAGAACAATTATCTTTATTCCCACAAGAATATTATGAGAAAGGGATTCCAGTTGTAACAGTTGCAACGCGCCGAAATCGTCCCGATGTTTTATCCCCTCAAGTAAAATCTTTAAATTACTTAAACAATATTTTAGTTCGTATTGAAGCGAAATTAGCTGGAGTACAAGAAGCACTTATGTTAAATGATCAAGGATATGTTGCTGAAGGATCAGGAGATAACGTGTTTATTGTTAAAGGAAATAAATTAATTACACCACCAAGTTCTGCTGGAGCGTTAGAAGGTATTACACGAAACGCCATTTTAGAAATCGGCGAAAAACTTGGATATGACGTAAGAGAAGAGTTATTTACAAGACATGATGTATATGTAGCTGATGAAGTGTTTTTAACAGGAACAGCTGCTGAAGTTATTGCTGTTACGACAGTAGATGGTAGAACGATTGGTTTAGGGCAAACGGGTCCACATACGAATCGTTTATTGGAAGAATTCCGAAAGTTAGTTATAGAAGATGGAGAGAAAATTTACGAAGAAAATAAAGTTGGATAACAACTTTTTATAACATAAGAAAGCGTTGAGAGGGAGGAGTAGTTGATTGTGAAGCCTCACAGAGAGTCGGTGGTTGCTGAAAACCGATGGTTCACGTCGACGAACATCGCCCTTGAGTGCTAAGCTGAAGCATTTGTCTAGGCTTAGACGGTAGCTCCGTTATTAGCTAGATCCATTTATGGGTCACTGAGGCAAGAGTATTCTTGCAAAGAAGGGTGGTACCGCGAAATCTTTCGTCCCTTCAGCACATAGCTGGAGTGTGGACGTAGGATTTTTTTTATTGATAAAGGTTTTCAAAAAGGGGGCTTATAAGAATAATGTCTTCAAAAACGGAAGAGAAACTGGCAACTGGTGCACAGCTATTGTTAGAAGCGCTAGAAAAGGAAGGAGTAGAAGTGATTTTCGGTTATCCTGGTGGTGCTGTTTTACCTCTCTATGATGCACTGTATGATTGTGAAATTCCTCATATTTTAACAAGGCATGAGCAAGGAGCAATTCACGCTGCTGAAGGGTATGCCAGAATTACTGGTAATCCAGGGGTTGTCATTGCAACGAGTGGTCCAGGTGCTACAAATGTGATTACTGGTCTAGCAGATGCGATGATTGATTCATTACCACTTGTTGTATTTACAGGGCAAGTAGCAACAACGTTAATTGGAAGTGATGCTTTCCAAGAAGCGGATATTATGGGGCTTACAATGCCGGTGACAAAACATAACTATCAAGTGCGAAAGGCTTCAGATTTACCTCGAATTATTAAAGAAGCATTTCATATTGCTAAAACAGGAAGACCAGGCCCAGTCGTGATCGATCTTCCGAAAGATATGGTAGTAGAGCAAGGAGAACGATGTAATGATGTGCAAATGGATTTACCAGGATACAACCCAAATTATGAACCGAATTTACTCCAAATAAACAAATTATTACAAGCAATTAGTGCTGCAAACAAGCCGTTAATTTTAGCTGGAGCAGGTGTATTGCATGCGAAAGCATCAAAAGAGTTAACAAGTTTTGCGCGTAAATATGAAATTCCTGTTGTGCATACATTACTTGGTCTTGGTGGCTTTCCGCCAGATGATGAACTTTTTCTAGGGATGGGGGGAATGCATGGTTCTTACACAGCCAATATGGCGTTATATGAATGCGACTTACTCATTAATGTAGGCGCGAGATTTGATGATCGGCTTACTGGAAATTTAGCTTATTTTGCTAAAGGAGCGACTGTCGCGCATATCGATATCGATCCAGCAGAAATCGGAAAAAATGTGCCGACTGAAATTCCTATTGTTGCAAGTGCTAAGCGGGCATTGGAAGTATTACTTCAACCAGAAGGAAGGAAAGAAAATCATCATGAATGGATCTCTTTATTAAAGAGTAGAAAAGAACAGTATCCATTCTCTTATAAACGAAACTCTGAAAGTATTAAACCTCAATACGCGATTGATATGCTATATGAAATCACGAAAGGAGAAGCGATTGTAACAACAGACGTTGGGCAACATCAAATGTGGGCAGCGCAATATTATCCGCTGAAAAATCCAGATAAATGGGTAACTTCTGGCGGATTGGGAACGATGGGATTCGGATTTCCAGCAGCAATTGGTGCGCAAATCGCAAAGCCTGAAGAACTAGTCATTGCAATTGTTGGTGACGCTGGGTTTCAAATGACTCTACAAGAATTAAGTGTATTAAAAGAACATTCTTTACCTGTTAAAGTATTTATTTTAAATAATGAAGCTTTAGGAATGGTAAGGCAATGGCAAGACGAATTTTATAATCAAAGATATTCACATTCCTTATTGTCGTGTCAACCAGATTTCGTCGCTCTTGCGAATGCGTATGGTATAAAAGCTGTTCGTATTGATGATCCACTTCTTGCAAAGAAGCAGTTGAAGCATGCGATTGAATTAAAAGAACCAGTCTTAATTGATTGCCGTGTACTTCAATCTGAGAAAGTTATGCCGATGGTTGCGCCCGGGAAAGGCGTTCACCAAATGGAAGGAGTGGAAAAAAGGTGAAGAGAATTGTTACAGCGACAGTTCGAAATCAAAGTGGTGTGTTAAACCGAATTACAGGGGTTATGACACGAAGACATTTTAATATTGAAAGTATTTCAGTAGGTCATACGGAATCATCAGATATATCGCGAATGACGATAGTTGTGCATGTGGAAAGTGAACAGCAAGTTGAGCAGTTAATTAAACAACTTCATAAGCAAATCGATGTTCTGAAAGTATCAGATATTACAGAAGAAGCGATGATTGCTAGAGAGCTTGCTCTTATTAAAGTAGCAACTTCTGTAGCAAGGGCGGAATTATATAGTTTAATTGAACCGTTTCGAGCCGCTGTAATAGATGTTGGGAAGGATTCCATAGTTGTGCAAGTAACAGGTACGCAAGATAAAGTGGAAGCGTTAATTGAATTACTTAGACCATACGGTTTGAAAGAAATTGCGAGAACAGGTGTAACAGCATTTACACGTAGTATGAAAAAACAAGATAAGCAAGTTATGTTAATTCAATAATCATTTAAATATAGGGGGAAATGAAAATGGCAAAAGTTTATTATGAGAAAGATGTAACAGTAAATGTATTAAAGGAAAAGAAAGTAGCAATCATCGGATATGGCTCGCAAGGTCATGCGCATGCGCAAAATTTACGTGATAACGGATTTGATGTAGTAGTAGGTTTAAGAAAAGGTAAGTCTTGGGATAAAGCGAATGAAGATGGATTTTCTGTATATACAGTAGCAGAAGCAGCGGAAAAAGCTGATGTAGTAATGATTCTACTGCCTGATGAATTACAACCAGAAGTATATAAAGCTGAAATTGAACCAAATTTACAAGCCGGAAATTCTCTCGTGTTCGCACATGGATTTAATGTTCACTTTGATCAAGTAAAACCACCAGCTAATGTAGATGTATTTCTAGTAGCGCCAAAAGGACCGGGGCATCTCGTACGCCGTACGTTCGCCGAGGGCGGGGCTGTTCCTGCACTATTTGCCGTATATCAAGATGCAACAGGAGTTGCGACTGAAAAAGCACTTTCTTATGCTGACGGAATTGGAGCAACGAGAGCTGGTGTATTAGAAACGACGTTTAAAGAAGAAACAGAAACAGATTTATTTGGAGAGCAAGCTGTACTCTGCGGCGGAGTGACTGCACTTGTAAAAGCAGGGTTTGAAACGTTAGTTGATGCGGGATACCAGCCTGAACTTGCATATTTTGAATGTTTACATGAACTGAAGCTAATCGTTGACCTTATGTATGAAGGTGGACTTGAAAATATGAGATATTCAGTTTCAGATACAGCGCAGTGGGGAGACTTCGTATCAGGACCACGCGTTGTTACTGAAGATACGAAGAAAGCGATGGGGGCAGTATTAGCAGAAATTCAAGATGGTACATTTGCAAGAGGCTGGATTGCAGAGCATAAAGCAGGAAGACCAAATTTCCACGCGACAAATGAGAAAGAGAATGAACATGAAATTGAAGTAGTTGGACGTAAATTACGTGAAATGATGCCTTTCGTACAGCCGCGAGTAAAGGTAGGGATTAAATAATATGAAGCAGATTTTGTTCATGGATACAACGCTTCGTGATGGCGAACAATCACCAGGAGTAAATTTAAATGAACAAGAGAAATTACAAATTGCTAGGCAATTAGAGAGGCTTGGTATTCATGTAATGGAAGCTGGATTCGCGGCAGCTTCCGAAGGTGACTTCCAATCAGTAAAACGCATCGCGAATACAATTCAAAATGCTACGGTTATGAGTTTAGCTAGAGCGAAAGAAAGTGACATTCGAAGAGCATATGAAGCAGTGAAAGGTGCTGTATCTCCTCGTCTACACGTATTTCTAGCTACGAGTGATATTCATATGAAATATAAACTTTGTATGTCAAAAGAAGACGTGTTAAATAGTATTCAACGTTCGGTTACGCTTGGAAAATCATTATTTCCGACAGTACAATTTTCTGCAGAAGATGCGACAAGAACATCGAGAGCATTTTTAGCTGAAGCAGTAGAAACTGCGATTCGCGCAGGAGCGAATGTAATTAATATTCCGGATACAGTTGGATATACGAATCCAGAAGAATATTATTCTCTTTTCAAATACTTACAAGAATCCGTTCCATCATATGAAAAAGCGATTTTTTCTTGTCACTGTCACGATGATCTTGGTATGGCAGTAGCAAATTCGTTAGCTGCGGTTGAAGGCGGAGCATTGCAAGTAGAAGGAACGATTAATGGCATTGGAGAAAGAGCAGGGAATGCAGCGTTAGAAGAAGTTGCGGTTGCTCTTCATATTAGAAAAGATTTTTATAAAGCAGAACCTTCTATGACTTTAAAAGAGATTAAGGCGACGAGTACATTAGTAAGCAGGTTAACGGGTATGGTTGTACCGAAAAATAAAGCAATCGTTGGAGCGAATGCATTTGCTCATGAATCAGGCATCCACCAAGATGGGGTTCTAAAAGAAGTAACAACTTATGAAATTATCGAACCAGCGCTTATAGGAGAATCTCAAAATCTCTTTGTACTTGGGAAACATTCTGGCCGTCATGCGTTTACGGAAAAAATGAAAGAGCTTGGTTATGAATTTACAAATGAAGAGCGAGATGCGGTATTCGAAGCGTTTAAAAAATTGGCTGATCGTAAAAAGGAAATTACTGAGGAAGATTTACGCGCACTTATGCTTGGTGAAGCAGCATTTGCAGCCCAGCAATATAACATTACGCAATTACAAGTGCATTTCGTATCAAATAGTACACAATGCGCAACAGTTGTGCTGAAGGATGAGGAAGGAAATGTATATGAAGATGCAGCCACTGGTTCTGGTAGTATTGAAGCGATATACAATGCGATTCAAAGAATTTTAGGACTAGAATGTGAATTGGCAGATTATCGCATACAATCTATTACACAAGGTCAAGATGCACTTGCTCACGTTCATGTTGAATTAAAAGAAGGTAGTCACCAAATATCAGGTTTCGGAGTTGCGCAAGACGTATTGGAAGCGTCGGCGAGAGCTTATGTCCATGCAGCAGGGAAATTAAAATCTCTTATAGCGCTTGTGAAATAAATATTTGATAGGTGAGAGAAGTTTTCCTCACCTATCAAATTAAAGTTCTGAAAATTCAGTTAAAAGGAGTGTTAAAAATGGAAAAACGTATCGTTTGTTTAGCTGGTGATGGTGTCGGTCCAGAAGTTATGGAAAGTGCGAAGGAAGTATTGCATATGGTAGAAAGGCTATATGGACATCATTTTCATTTGCAAGATGAGTACTTTGGTGGTGTTGCTATCGATTTAACTGGGCAACCATTACCACAGCGAACACTTGCCGCCTGTTTAGCGAGTGATGCGGTTTTACTTGGAGCAGTAGGTGGACCAAGGTGGGATAGTGCGAAAGAAAGGCCTGAGAAAGGATTATTAGCATTAAGAAAAGGACTCGGTGTATTTGCGAATGTTCGCCCTGTAACGGTAGAAAGTGCAACTGCACATTTATCACCATTAAAAAATGTGGATGAAATTGATTTCGTTGTCGTTCGTGAATTAACAGGCGGAATTTATTTTTCTTATCCGAAAGAGCGAACGGAAGAAGTGGCGACAGATACACTTACGTATCATCGCCATGAAATTGAACGTATCGTTTCGTATGCTTTTCAATTAGCGAATAAGCGGAAGAAAAAAGTAACATCTATTGATAAAGCGAATGTTTTAGAGTCTAGTAAACTATGGAGAACTGTGACAGAAGAAGTAGCACTTCGCTACCCAAATGTGGAAGTAGAACACATTTTAGTAGATGCAGCGGCTATGGAATTAATTCGAAATCCAGGAAGATTTGACGTTATTGTAACGGAAAATTTATTTGGTGATATTTTAAGTGATGAGGCTTCAGTATTAGCTGGATCATTAGGAATGCTTCCATCAGCAAGTCACGCTGAAAAGGGGCCTTCATTATACGAGCCTATTCACGGATCAGCGCCGGATATTGCGGGGAAAAATAAGGCGAATCCAATTGCGATGATGCGTTCTGTTGCAATGATGCTTGGGCAATCGTTCGGATTAACGAGGGAAGGATATGCAATTGAAGAAGCAGTTTCTGCAGTCCTTAAATCAGGAAAATGTACAGCAGATATCGGGGGGACTGAAACGACAATTTCATTTACAAAGGCAGTTATTCAAGAAATGGAAGAGCAAGCGTTAGTAGGGAGAGGAAAATAATGGGGAAAAGGTTACTAGATAAGCTTTGGGAAAGACATGTAGTTGCGACTAATGAAAATGGATTGGATTTATTATATATCGATCTACATCTTGTTCATGAAGTAACGTCACCGCAAGCCTTTGAAGGCTTGCGGCTTACAAATCGAAGAGTCCGCAGACCAGATTTAACATTTGCAACGATGGATCATAATATTCCAACGAAAGATGTTTGGAATATTACCGATCGTATTGCGAAGCAGCAACTAGATACACTTCGGGAAAATTGTAAACAATTTCAGGTGCCATTAGCGGATATCGGAGATGAAGAGCAAGGGATCGTTCATGTTATAGGACCAGAACTTGGACTCACACAGCCAGGAAAAACGATTGTTTGTGGTGATAGTCATACAGCAACACACGGTGCTTTTGGTGCACTAGCGTTTGGTATTGGTACGAGTGAAGTGGAACATGTATTGGCAACGCAAACGTTATGGCAACGAAAGCCGAAAGCGATGGGCATTGAGTTAAAAGGAAAGTTACCGCAAGGTGTTTATGCGAAAGATATTATTTTACATCTCCTTTCAAAGTACGGAGTAGCAGTTGGAACAGGTTACGTAATGGAGTTTTACGGAGAGACCATTCATGCTATGGATATGGAAGAGAGGATGACGCTTTGCAATATGGCAATTGAAGGGGGAGCAAAGGCTGGTATTATTGCACCAGATGAAAAAACGGTTGCTTACGTAAAAGGGCGTAAATATGCGCCGAAAGACTATGAATCTATTAAGAAAAAATGGTCAGAACTTTATACAGATTTAGATGCAGTTTATGATTTACATATTTCAGTAGATGTTACGGATTTAGCGCCGTACGTTACGTGGGGAACAAATCCTAGTATGGGTGTTCGGATTGATGAGAAATTGCCAGAAAAGTATGATGCAAATGACGAAAGAGCGTTTTCTTATATGGGATTGAGTCCCGGACAAAGTACGTATGACATTCCAGTTCAACATGTTTTCATTGGATCTTGTACAAATTCTAGGCTTTCTGACTTAGAAATTGCTGCATCTGTCGTGAAAGGTAAGAAAGTAAAAGAAGGTGTGCGAGCACTTGTTGTACCCGGATCTCAAAGGGTAAGAGAAGCAGCGATGCATAAAGGATTACATCGCATATTTGAAGAAGCTGGATTTGAATGGAGAGAGCCCGGATGCTCAATGTGTCTAGGTATGAATCCAGATCAAGTGCCTGAAGGAGAACATTGTGCCTCTACGTCAAATCGCAATTTTGAAGGAAGACAAGGAAAGGGAGCACGAACGCATTTAGTTAGCCCGGCAATGGCGGCTGCGGCTGCGTTATATGGTCATTTTGTTGATATTAGAAAGGAGAGTTATGATGGAGCCATTTCGTATTCATAAAGGTACTGCCGCAGTACTGATGAATGATAACATTGATACAGATCAAATTATTCCGAAGCAATATTTAAAGAGAATTGAAAGAACTGGGTTTGGGAAGTTTTTATTTGATGAGTGGCGATATGATAATAATCGCCAAGAAAACCCTAATTTTCCTCTTAATGCACAAGAAAGAAAAGGAGCCAGCATATTAATTACAGGTGATAATTTTGGATGTGGCTCGTCAAGAGAACATGCTCCATGGGCGCTTGCTGATTATGGTTTCCGCGTTATTATCGCTGGAGGATTTGCCGATATCTTTTATATGAATTGTATGAAGAATGGCATGTTACCGATTGTAATGGATAAAGATATGCGTGAACAACTTGCTAAAACAGATGCGAGGGAACAAATCACAGTTGATTTAGAAAATGAAGTAATTACAACGAATACGCATAGATTCCATTTTACAATCGAGAAAATGTGGAAAGAGAAGTTATTAAATGGTTTAGATGAAATTAGTATTACAATGCAATATGAACAAGAAATAAAAGAGTATGAAAGAAAAGTGGCTTTATATTAAAAAAGTGACGGAATATTAAAAATGTATTTACATTCAAAATTAACTGTTATATACTATGTGAAAATCAGAGGAGAAAGGGAGTAAGTATTATGAATATCGTGCGATCTATTACAATGCTTACACAACTACATCATCATACATGAAACCCTTGAACCTAGCGTGAAAACGTGTAGGTACAAGGGGTATTCCCGTTGTACCTACACTCTATTGAAGAGCCTTGTAGGTATTTTGTCTACAAGGCTCTTTTTATTTTCGGCTTAGGTGAATGAAATCGGCATACATTAGAAGGGGAAAGGTGTGAAAATTTAGATGACAAAATGGAAGCGGGCAAACCCGAATGGAACGAGAGATTATTTATTCGAAGAATGTACATTAATTGAAGAAGTGGAGCAAAAATTAAGGCTTACTTTTTTAGAGAGAGGTTATGAGGAAATAAGAACACCTACAATTGAATTTTATGATGTTTTTGCATTTCAAAATAGACCGATAGATGAAGAGAAGATGTATAAATTTTTTGATGAAAAGGGAAGGATTATCGTTTTACGTCCAGATATGACAATTCCTTTAGCGAGAGTTATTGGAACACAGAGATGGGATACGCCACTTAAAGTGACGTATAGCGGGAATGTATTTCGAGCAAATGAATCCCATTCTGGAAAATATAATGAAATCGTACAAAGTGGTATTGAAGTTATCGGGATTGATAATGTAAGAGCTGAAATTGAATGCGTAATAAGTGTCATTCAAGCACTTCAAAAGTTGAATGTGCAATCTTTTACAATTGAGATTGGGCAAGTACAGTTATATAAATGTATTGTAAAAAAGCTCTCCATCCATGATGAAGAAGAAAGGGTACTTAGAACGTATATAGAAAGTAAAAATTATGCTGCCCTCTCAAATTTCATCGGAGAAAAGAAATTAGATCGATGCGATGAGACAGTAAGATTACTTGAGAAATTACCGAGGCTATTTGGAAATTTAGAAGTTATTGAGGAAGCAGAAAAGCTTGCTTCAAGTAATGAAATGAAAATGGCAATTGCAAGAGTAAAAGAAATGTATGAAACAATGGAAACGTTAGGATATGGTTCTTACATATCAATTGATTTAGGCATGATTCAACACTTAGATTACTATACGGGTGTTATTTTCAAAGGATATATATATGAAATTGGAGAAGAAATCGTTAGTGGCGGAAGATATGATGAGCTAATTGGGAATTTTGGAGAAACGCTGCCGGCTGTTGGACTCGCGGTGCAAGTAAATCAAATTGTGAAGGCGCTACAAGAGCAGCAAGAACCATATGAACGAAATCAAATTGATATTGTGATTCATTATGAGTTAAATAGATTAGCAGAAGCAGAAAGGTTACGAAATTTACTTCGAAAGGACGGGAAAAATGCCTGGTTATCTCTATTCTCTAATTTAAGCGATACCTTTCAATTTGCAAGAAAAAATAAAATAGGAACGGTCGTTGAGGCAAAGAATGAATACTTAGTGGAATATGTGTGGAATGAGAAATGGGTAGTCCAGAAAGAAGGAGAGACTTCATGCGTAACATTCAAATTGCGTTAACGAAAGGAAGATTAGAAAAACATGTAATTCCACTCTTTGAGCAGATTGGAATTGATTGTTCGGAACTCAAAAATAAAGGTCGGAAGCTTGTATTTCAAAGTAAAAATACAAATGTTTCATTTATTTTAGTAAAAGCGGTTGATGTTGCTACTTATGTAGAACATGGGGTAGCTGATATTGGGATCGTTGGAAAAGATATTTTAATGGAAAACGAGAAAGATATTTATGAAATGCTGGATTTAGGAGTAGGGATTTGTAAGTTTTGTGTTGCTTCTATTCCTACGTATAATCCGAAAAGTTACCGGAAGAAAAGAATTGCTACGAAATACCCACATATTACTTCTACTTATTTTCATGATAGGGGAGAGGACGTAGAAATTATTAAAATAGAAGGTTCTGTAGAAATCGCTCCTCTTCTTGGATTGGCAGATGCAATTGTAGATATTGTTGAAACAGGAAAAACATTACAAGAGAATGGACTTATTGTATTTGAGGAAATGCACTCTATATCGGCTCGGATGATTGTAAATAAGGCGGCCTTAAAAACTAAAAAAGACGAAATATTCAGTATTGTAAATATGATGGAGCAAGAAATCTTATCAGGGAAATAGGAGGACTTAAAATGGAAATCATTTATGAAGACTTTAAGGAGGCATTATCTAAAATAAAAGTGCTAAGAGAAAACGCTAATATAATAGAAGAAACTGTTCAAAGAAGTGTAAGAGAAATCATTAGAAATGTAAGGGAAGGGAAAGATGAGGCTTTATCTTTCTATACAAAAAAGTTTGATGGTGTAGAGATGAAAGATTTTTGTGTAAGTGAAGAAGAAATACAGCAAGCGAGTATGCTTGTAGAGAATTCATTTTTAGAAGCTTTAAAAGAGGCGAAGAAAAACATTGTTTCGTATCACGAAAAGCAAAAGAAGTACTCAATATTCGATTGTGAAAGTAAAGGCATAATTAGAGGACAGCTCATTCGGCCATTAGAAAATATAGGTGTATATGTACCGGGTGGGACAGCCTCATATCCTTCTTCAGTATTAATGAATGTATTGCCGGCGAAACTCGCAGGTGTGAAAAAGATTGTAATGGTAACACCGCCGAGGAAAGAAGGAATTGATCCTCATATATTAGCTGCTGCAAATCTTGCGGGGGTAGATGAAATTTATACGATAGGTGGCGCGCAAGCAATTGCGGCTTTAGCATACGGGACGGAATCGATTCCGAAAGTGGATAAAATAGTTGGACCGGGAAATTTGTACGTCGCTCTAGCGAAACGAGAAGTATACGGAATAGTAAATATCGATATGATTGCTGGTCCATCAGAAATTGTAGTTGTCGCGGATGAAACAGGTAATGCAAAATATATCGCAGCGGATTTATTATCGCAAGCAGAGCATGATGAGAGAGCAACGGCAATTTGTATTACAACGAATATGGAACTAGCTAAAGAAGTAGAAAAAGAGGTAGAAAGACAGTTAGAAATGTTACCAAGAAGTGAAATTGCACGTGAATCAATAAATAGAAATGGAGCCATCTTTATCGTTCCTTCTTTAGAGGAGGCACTAAAGTTATCAAATGAAATTGCTCCAGAACATTTAGAGTTACATATAAAAGAACCGATGAATGCTCTAGATTATGTGAAACATGCAGGCTCTATTTTCCTTGGGCCATATGCACCTGAACCGCTCGGGGATTATTTGGCGGGACCGAATCATGTATTACCAACGAGCGGAACGGCAAGATTTTTTTCTCCGTTATCAGTCGATGATTTCGTGAAAAAATCAAGTTTTATTTCTTATACGGAGGAAGCATTAAAAAATGTACAGCATCATATTGTAGAGCTTGCAAATAAAGAAGGGTTACATGCACATGCGAGAGCAATCCAAATAAGGTTAGAGGAGGAAAAATAATGCGTCAGTCCAGTCAAGTACGTCAGACGACAGAAACAAAAATTAAATTAAGTTTGCAGCTTGATGAAAGTACGAATGTATCTATTCAAACGGGGATTGGTTTTTTCGATCATATGCTGACTTTATTTGCTAGACATGGAAGATTTGGATTGCAAGTTGAGGCAGAAGGTGATGTATTTGTCGATGCACATCACACCGTTGAAGATGTTGGAATTGTACTCGGAAATTGCTTGAAAGAAGCATTGCAAAATAAAGAGAGAATTAATCGTTACGGTTCAGCGTATGTACCGATGGATGAATCTTTAGGATTTGTCGCAATTGATATAAGTGGACGCTCATATTGTGTATTTCAAGGGGAATTAACAAATCCGAAGCTCGGGGATTTTGATACAGAATTGACGGAAGAATTTTTTAGAGCAGTTGCACATGCTGCCAATATTACATTACATGCGCGCGTTCTATATGGAAGTAATACACATCACAAAATTGAAGCATTATTTAAAGCTTTTGGTAGAGCGCTTAGAGAAGCGGTCGAAAAAAATGCCAACATTACTGGTGTAAATTCAACGAAAGGGATGTTGTAATTGATTGCCATTATAGATTATGGAATGGGGAATATTCGTAGTGTAGAGCAAGCATTAAAATATATTGGGGCAGAGCACATTGTAACGAGTGATAAAGAAGAGATATTGAGAAGCGATGGCGTGATTTTACCGGGAGTAGGTGCATTTCCGAAAGCGATGGAAGTATTAGAAGAAAGAGATTTAGTGTGTGTACTAAAAGAAGTTTGTGATATAGGAAAACCACTCCTCGGTATATGTTTGGGCATGCAGCTTTTATTTGAACGAAGTGAGGAACTAAAAGGTTGTAGTGGGTTAGGTTTACTACCAGGGGAAATTCGTAAGTTAAAAGTTTCGTATAAAATTCCTCATATGGGATGGAATGAATTAAGGAAGGAAAGAGAATTTCCGCTTTGGAATGGATTAGTAGATGGTTCTTTCGTGTATTATGTTCATTCATATTACGCGGATTGTCCAGATGAAATTGTATGCGGAGTAAGTGATTATGGAATGCAAGTACCAGGGTTTGTAGCGAAAGGAAATGTATTTGGTGCACAGTTTCATCCAGAAAAAAGTGGTGAAATTGGCATGCAAATATTAAAAAATTTTCAAGGGGTGGTAGAAGCATGGAAATCTTCCCGGCTATCGATTTAAAGGAAGGGCGATGCGTTAGACTTTATCAAGGAGAGTTTAGTAAAGAAACGGTGATGAATGAAGATCCGGTAGCGCAGGCGATCATATTTGAAAAGCTTGGAGCGGAAATACTACACATTGTTGATTTAGACGGTGCAATTGCTGGCGAGTCGCTAAATTTTCTCGTCATTGAAAAAATCTGCAAGGCGGTACGTATTCCTGTGCAAGTGGGAGGAGGAATTCGTTCACTTAAAGCGGTGGAGAAGTTATTGTCAGTAGGTGTAGAAAAAGTGATTTTAGGAACAGCGGCTCTTTATGATAAGTCATTTTTAGAGGAAGCAGTTCATCTATATAAAGAGAAAATCATTGTTGGAATTGATGCGAAAAATGGTTTCGTAGCAACGAGAGGTTGGCTTGATTTGTCTGAAATTTCTTATATTAGTTTAGCGAAACAAATGGAAAGTTTAGGTGTTCAAACGATTGTGTTTACAGACATTTCGAAAGACGGGACGCTTGCAGGGCCAAATTTTGAACAATTGACGTTACTTCAAAAAAGTGTGGGCATTCGTCTCATTGCCTCTGGAGGAGTGGCATCTATTCAAGATGTGAAAAAGTTAAATGATATGAATATATATGGTGTCATAATTGGAAAGGCGCTTTACGAGAAAAAGATTGATTTAGAAGAAGTATTACAGGTAACGAAGTTATGTTAGCGAAACGAATTATTCCATGTCTAGATGTGAAAGAAGGGCGAGTCGTAAAGGGTGTAAATTTTATAGGATTACAAGATGTCGGTGATCCGGTTGAAATAGCTGAAGCATATAACGAGGCAGGGGCAGATGAAATCGTATTTTTAGATATTACGGCGACCCATGAAGGAAGAAAAACGATTATAGATGTTGTAGAAAAAACAGCAGCAAAAGTATTTATTCCTCTTACGGTTGGCGGGGGGATTTCAAGTGTGAAAGATATGTACAATTTACTAAGAGCTGGAGCAGACAAAGTTTCAATAAATTCAGCGGCAGTGCGAAACCCGAAGCTAATCGAAGAAGGGGCAGAACACTTTGGATCACAATGTATTGTCGTCGCAATTGACGCTAGAAAAGTAGCGGAAGATAAATGGAACGTATACGTCAACGGTGGAAGAGTTGACACAGAAATGGATGCTATAGAATGGGCGAAGCGTGTTGTTAAGCTCGGGGCGGGTGAAATTTTGTTAACGAGTATGGATGCAGATGGAACGAAAAGTGGATATGATCTTCGTTTAACAGAAGAGATTTCAAAAAGTGTTTCCATTCCAGTCATCGCATCAGGGGGCTGTGGTCATACGGATCACATTATAGAAGTTTTTCAAAAGACAACGGTTGATGCAGCGTTAGCGGCATCCATATTTCATTATGGTGAGGCGACAGTGCAGAGTGTAAAGCGAAAATTAAGAGATGCAAATGTTGAGGTGCGGTTATGAAACCTAATTTTTCAAAAGGATTAATACCAGCAATTGTCATCGAAGAAGGTACGAAAGAAGTTTTAATGCTAGCTTATATGAATGAAGACGCATATGAAAAAACGTTAGAGACGAAAAGAACATGGTTTTATTCTCGTTCGAGGCAGTCGTTATGGAATAAGGGAGAAACATCAGGGAATGTTCAATATGTGCAATCTCTATACTTAGATTGTGATCAAGATTCAATTGTTGTGAATGTGAAACAAGTAGGGCCTGCTTGTCATACGGGGGAGAAGACATGCTTTCACTATCAAATTATATAGGGGGGATACATATGGAAAATGCCTTTAAGTTGCTGTATAAAACAATTGAAGAACGAAAGGAAAGCCCACTTCCTGAATCGTATACAAATTATTTATTTTCAAAAGGAGAAGATAAAATTTTAAAGAAAATTGGTGAAGAGTGCGCTGAAGTAATTATCGCATGTAAAAATAATGATAAAGAAGAAGTAGTGAAAGAAATGGTTGATGTATTTTATCACTGTTTCGTTTTATTGGCTGAAAAAAATATTGCATTGGAAGATGTCATGCGAGAGGTGAAAGAACGAAATGGAAAGCTTTCGAGAGTTGGGGATAGAAGGGAAATAGATACATTATAAGGGGGAATGTATATGAAAGTAGATTATCATCTTCACTTAGAAGAAGGACCGTATTCAATAAGATGGCTTGCTAAAATAAATGAAGCGTTGGAATGTTATGAACCGCTTCAAGAAAGGCATTCTATTGATTGGCTTATGAAAACACAAGAGCGTTTGCAAAAGCGTGTGAAGGAAGGGCCATTTACAAAAGAATGGATGGATCTCTATTTAGAAGAAGCTGTGCGAAAAGGAATAAAAGAAGTGGGAATTGTTGATCATCTATATCGTTTTCATGAAGCGAAAGGATATTATGAAAAATATGTAGATATTAGTGATTCTAAGCTTGGTCGTATACAGAAGGAATGGTTAGATCAAGTAAGGGTAGTTTCACTGTATGATTTTACAAAGGCAATTGAAGAAGCGAAAGAACGATGGAGTAAAAGAGGTGTCACACTTAAACTTGGAATTGAAGCGGATTATTTTCTTGATTGTGAAGGAGAGTTAAAAGAATTATTAGCGCTAGGAGACTTTGATTATGTAATTGGTTCCGTTCATTTTCTAAATGGCTGGGGATTTGATAATCCGGATACGAAAGAATATTTTGAGGTGCATGACCTACGCACATTATACGATACGTTTTTTAAAACAGTTGAGAGTGCGATTCATACAGAGTTATTTGATATTATCGCTCATCTTGATAATATAAAAGTATTTAATTATCGATTGGATGAGAATGAACAGCTTTCTTATTATAAGGAAATTGCCTGTGCGTTAGTAGAAACGAATACGGCAACAGAAATAAATGCAGGACTGTACTATCGTTACCCTGTTCGTGAGATGTGCCCAAGTCCACTATATTTACAAGTATTAGCTAAGTATGGTGTTCCAATTACGATTTCTTCGGATGCCCATTATCCAAATGATTTAGGGAATTATGTACAAGAAAATGTACAAACATTACGAGCTCACGGTGTTACTCAGGTCGCAACATTTACGAAGCGAGCAAGAGTAATGAGGTTGCTTGAAGAAGAAGTAACAAATTTAAAATGAAACGCGATTTTTTGATGAAAACCGTCCTTTTTGTTCAAAATAAGAAAGAATGAAAAGGAGGGTAAGAAATGGCGAAACAACAAAATAAACAAAATGTACAAGTTGCACAGCAACAAGCTTATACGTCTGAAACGAATGCTGCATCTCAATCGGTTATTGAGGAGCAAATTAGCGATACGGTTGCAGAAGGAACTATTGATGTGAAGCTCGGAAAAGAATCGCAGGAAAAAGCGTAAGAAGAGGGGAGAGTTGTATCTCCTCTTTTTTTATGGAAAAGTGTCGATTTTCAAAACTATAATCAAATTCCTTGGTTTTTATATATGGATTTCTTACAATGAAATATAAGAGATATCTTATTTTCTATAGAAGAGGTGTTAGTAGTGGCAAAAATATTAGTAGCGGGAAAAATTCCAGAAATTGGATTAGAACTATTAAAAGATCATGATGTAGAAATGTACGATAAAGAGGAGTTAATTTCTATAGATGAATTAACAGAGCGTGTAAAAGATAAAGATGCATTGTTAAGTTTACTTTCAACAAAGGTGCCAAAAGAAGTTATTGATGCAGCGCCTCATTTAAAGATTGTTGCAAACTATGGTGCTGGTTACGACAATATTGATTACACGTATGCTGGGGAAAAAGGAATTGCAGTAACGAATACACCGAAAGTATCAACGGAAGCGACTGCAGAATTAACATTTGCACTTCTTTTAGCAGCGGCGCGTAGAATTCCTGAAGGGGATACGTTATGTCGTACGACTGGATTTAACGGATGGGCACCGTTATTTTTCTTAGGACGAGAAGTCCACGGTAAGACAATTGGAATTATTGGTCTTGGAGAAATCGGGAAGGCTGTTGCAAAACGTGCGAGAGCATTTGGAATGGGTGTTTTATATACAGGGCCAAATCGTAAGCTTGAAGCTGAAAGTGAACTGGGAGCAACGTATGTGACGTTGGAAGAATTATTACAAACAGCAGATTTTATTACAATTAACTGTGCTTATAATCCAAAATTACATCATATGATTGATGAAGAGCAGTTTAAAATGATGAAGAAAACAGCGTATATTGTAAATGCTTCACGTGGACCAATTATGAATGAAGCGGCACTTGCTCATGCATTAAAAACGAATGAAATTGAAGGGGCAGCTCTTGATGTGTTTGAATTTGAACCGAAAATTACAGAAGAGCTAAAAGAATTAAAGAATGTAGTGCTTGCTCCACACGTAGGGAATGCAACGTTTGAAACTCGTGATGCGATGGCTGAAATGGCTGTCAGAAATATTTTAGCTGTATTAAACGGCGAAGAGCCAGTAACACCTGTAAATCAAAAGGTATTAGTCACAAAATAAAAAGAAACCTTCCGGACTCGGAAGGTTTCTTATTTTTCTTTATTCGCTTTTTTAGACGGTCTTTGTCTAATGAATTGAGATAACATGTACAAAATATATAGTGGAATGGCAATGAATAAGAAAACAGAAAAATTGCCAAATCCTGTTTGATACATTGTAATAATGATTCCAACTAAAAATAGTGTAATAATGATGCTATATCGTGGAATTGGTACATCTTTTAAACTTGGGATACGAATGCGGCTCACCATTAAAAATGCGAACGTTACAAATACGGTAATAAGAACGATTTTTGGAATGGTATGTGAAAATAATGTTAAGAAAGCAACAAGCCCTCCCGCTGCTGTAATCGGTACTCCAGTGAAATATTTCATTGAAGTAGAAGATGGTGTTACATTAAATCGTGCTAAACGATATGCCCCGAAAAGAGGGAATAATCCCGCTATGTATAATCCGATGATTCCGTAGTTTGAGAAAGATGTGTAATACATTAAAACAGCAGGTGCTGCACCAAATGTTACGACATCTGCAAGCGAGTCGAGCTCTTTTCCCATTTGTGAATCAACACGTAATAAACGAGCAACACGACCATCAAGACTATCTAACATCATCCCGATAAGTACTAAAATAGCAGCTGATTTATAATATCCTAAAGATGCATAGCCGATTGATAAAAATCCGCTATATAAATTTCCGAGCGTAAATAAGTTTGGAATAGCTGCTCTATACAAAATCTGATCCCTTGCTTTCTGTAATAAATTCTTAATTAGTGTATGAAAGTTTACTTATTTTATCATACCATAAATTTATTCCTCATACGAAAGAAATTACCAATTTGTGAAAGATTTCATAGAAGGATGAGGAATAAATTAAGTGAAAATAAAAAGAGGAAGCAACTTGTATAAAGTTGCTTCCTTTACTATTCAAATTTCGTTGTCATCGTTCCGGTTTTATATCGATTATTAGGATCGAAACGTAATAAATCTCCATAAATTAATTTATCGGAGAGTTTTAATTCTGTTTTTGCTTTTTCAACATACGGCTGACATAGCGTCATGTCAGCTTCTTCACCCGTACTTCTTTTGTAGCACATATTTTTTGTATAAACATACTCTTCAGAAACAAAGCTACCATCACGCATTACCATAAGCGGGTCTTTTTCTTTAATAAATAAGTCAGTTCCAAATTCAACGGATTTATTTGTTTTAATACCAAGTAAATGAAGGAGCGTTGGTTTAATATCAATTTGACCAGATACTTTAGAAACAACTTTTCCTTCTTGACCAGGCACATGAATAATAAGAGGAACGCGTTGTAATTGCATAGAATCGAATGGTGTAATAGTATCTTTTCCTAGGAACTGTGCCATAGCTGCGTTATGGTTTTCGGAAATACCATAATGATCACCATAAATGACAATAACGGAATTATCATACAGTCCTTCTTCTTTTAATTGTTTAATAAATAATTTAAGAGCTTCATCTGTGTAACGAACAGTTGGGAAGTAGCGGTTTACAACACCACTTTCTGAGTTGAATTCATCAACATATTGGTCTTCCGGATTTAGAAGAAACGGAAAATGATTTGTTAATGTAATAAATTTTGTATAGAACGGTTGCGGTAAAGATTTTAACTTTGGAATAGATTGTTCAAAGAACTCTTTATCTTTTAATCCCCAACCGACAGACATTTGTTCCGTTCCTACGTAATCATTTAAATTAAAGTAACGATCATATCCAAGTGTAGGATACATTACATCCCGATTCCAAAACGTTTTATCGTTTGAATGGAAGACGGCAGAAGAATATCCGTATTTCTTTAATTGTTCTGGTGTAGCTGTGTATTCATTTGTTGCATGAGTAAAGAATACAGAACCACGATCTAGTGGGTAAAGTGAGTTTTCAACGATAAATTCAGCATCAGAAGTTTTACCTTGTCCAGTTTGATGATAGAAGTTATCGAAATAGAAGCTATCCTTAATAAATTCATTTAAAAATGGTGTAATTTCTTTTCCATTTATTTTTTTATTAATAACAAAGCTTTGTGTAGATTCCATTGAAATTAAAATTACATTTTTACCTTTTGCAGCTCCAAATAAGTTTTTATCAACTTGCTTGTCTTTTGAGTCTGTATAGTTCTTAATTTCAGAAAATCCATCGCCACTTGCAAATACACGCTCAGCTGAAGACTTGGATTGAAGTGTAATATCAAATAGATGATATGTGTATAAACCTAAATTTTTCACAACAGTTTGACGGTCAAATGAGCGTGAGAACATTTGTGGTTTATAAATAACTGATACAACAATTTGTAGTGCTAATAAAGCTGTTACACCGCTAAAGAAAGTTCGCTTCTCTGAGCGGGAAAGTGGTGTTTTGTCGCCAAATGATGGGAATTTACGCGAAATAAACATTAAAATAATTGCATCTGCAAATAAAAGTAATGTTTTGTACGTAAAGAGTTCTTTTATACTTGTCCCTAAATCAGCCATATTGTTTGTTTGGAATAAAACCGGGAAAGTAACGAAATCGTTATAGAACCCATAAAACATTGCGTTTCCAAATAAAATAAATGACAGTATAAAACTGATTCCAATTATAATTCGGTTTCGGTGCTTAGATGCAAGTAAAGCTAAGCCGAAAAATAAAAGTAACGCAGCTAGTGGATTAATAAAAAGCATGAATTCTTCAAAGAAATTATCAATTTTAATATCAAATGCTAGCTTGTACACAATATATGTTTTAATCCATAGTAAAACGACTGCAACGAGTGCAAATCGCAGTTTTGGAAACAGATGTTGTAGCATAATATACTCCTCTCCTAAAAAGCATGACAGTTCTTGTGAGTCAGTTTGCTTAACGACTCCTTTTATATATACGAACAGTCCTTTGTTATTATGATTATTATACTATGAGTATCATTATACGAAAATAAAAGGGGGTTGTGGGCTTTTTTATAATAATCGAGTAGAAAAAGATTGGTGGGAGACAATAAAACAGAATTTCTATGTATGATAATTATCGTACGTAGAAAGAATCGCGTGATATACGGAGGTTATAATGCGAAAATTATTATATTTTATAGCATGCAGTAGTGTTATACTTTTTACTTCACCGAGTGTGTCGGTAGCTCAATATGATGCACCTCTTATGGAAGATGCACTTTATTCTGTTTTATTTCCAAAAATAAATAAAGCAATTGAAAAACAATATGGAAGTTTGAAACCTTATCAATGTCCTAAAATTATTAGTTTAAAAAAAGTGTATAGCGGTACATATTTATTTCAAGCAAGTATTGAAGTGACAAAGTATGAACGTGTTGCTGGGAAAATTGCTCCACCATTTGAGAAGGTAACGATTACATTTAATAACGAAGAAGGCGAATGGGAAGTGACAAAGATTTCAGTAAAGCGCTTACCAAACGATACAAAATTAAACTGTAAAAAAACAATATAAAAAATTGTTTGACAAATAAAATGGTCCTTTGGTATTGTTAATAGCAACAATTAGATGTTTGAAAATTAAATAGACTTACCTCATCTACTCTCAAAGGTAGAGGCCGCGATAGGAAAGAGTAAGCTATGGGAGATTTAATGGAATCTGTGATCATAGGTTGAAAGGGACTATTGCCGAAATATAAGAATAACCATCTTATTCATATATTGGGACTACATTGAATAAATGTAGTACTGTCATAAGATTTATTTTATGGAGAGCTATTTGGAGATGTTGATGCGGTTTCTTATTTTGAGGAGATAACAACTCGTTTATTTTTTCAATATATATTTTTCCTAATAAGAAACGCGTGTGAACATTGTTCCGCGCGTTTTTTGTCTATCTAAAAGCGTGCTGCAATGAATAGAAGATTGGGGTTATGAGTTTTAGAGGAAATAAGGGAGGAATTTAAATGTATTTACACGGCACAAGCCGAATTAATGGGCAAGGACACTTAGAAATTGGAGGGTGCGATACGACGCAGCTAGCAAAGCAATACGGAACACCACTTTATGTATACGATGAAGAGTCTATTCGAGGAAAATGCCGAGCGTTTCATCGTGCTTTTAAAGAAAGTGGTTTCTCTTATCAAGTAGCATATGCAAGCAAGGCGTTCTTGTGCATGGAGATGTGCCGAGTAGCTCGTGAAGAGAATATGTCATTAGACGTTGTTTCTGGGGGAGAATTATATACTGCGCTCCAAGCTGGATTTCCAGCATCACGTATTCATTTTCATGGAAATAATAAAACAGAAGAAGAGATAGTGATGGCTCTTCAGGCGAATATTGGTTGTTTTGTCGTAGATAATTTCTTTGAATTAGAAATTTTACACGATTTAGCGATGCAACATGGAAAATTTGTGAACATATTAATTCGTGTAACACCTGGAGTAGAGGCGCACACACATGAATATATTACAACAGGCCAAGATGATTCGAAATTTGGATTTGGCGTTTCAAACGGTCAAGCGATGCAGGCAATTGGATTTGCTTTACAAAAATCAAATTATAATGTGCTAGGGATTCATTCACATATCGGATCGCAAATATTTGAAACAGCTGGTTTTGTTCGAGCAATTGAAGTTCTTCGCCAATTTTTAGAAGAAGTGAGAGAGCAAACAAACTATGTAGTAAAAGTGTTAAATGTAGGCGGGGGATTTGGAATACGCTACACAGAGTCGGATACACCATTAACTCTTGAGACATATGTGCGAGCTGTAACAAGTGCAGTGAGAGAACAATTTACTGTATGTGAATATCCATTGCCAGAAATATGGATTGAACCAGGCCGTAGCATTGTAGGTGATGCTGGGACAACAATTTATACAGTTGGATCTGTGAAAGATATTCCTGGTATTCGGAAATATGTATCAGTCGATGGTGGAATGACAGATAATTTAAGACCTGCTTTATATAGTGCGCGTTATGAAGCAATGTTAGCGAATCGAGGGAATGATGAGAATGAGGAACTCGTTTCGATTGCTGGGAAATGCTGTGAGAGTGGAGATATGTTGATTTGGGATATTCATTTACCAAAAGTCGCTTCTGCTGATTTACTAGCAGTTTCCTGTACAGGAGCCTACGGGTATTCGATGGCGAATAATTACAATCGGATTCGAAGACCAGCCGTGGTCTTTGCAAAAGGCGGAACATCGCAAGTAGTTGTGGAACGCGAAACATATGAAAATATTATTGGGAACGATCGCATACGTATTAAAGAGCTTGTCTAAATAGAAAAGGAGTTGTTCGGATGGGCAATTCCTTTTTTGTAAAATAAAATAATTAAAATATATCGGAAAACTAGGATTGAAAAAAATCAGAATTGTGATAAAATACAAATACAAAGCTTATCAAGAGAAGCGGAGGGAACTGGCCCGAAGAAGCTCGGCAACCTGCTTATAGAAAGCAAGGTGCTAAATCCAGCAAAATGGAATCCATTTTGAAAGATAAGGTAAAATATATTACCGAACAGTCTTTTCGAAATGGGAAAGATTTTTTTTATGAATAAAAAGGGGGGCTGTTCGCGTGAGTGTACGGGAACATTTTGATGAAGTATCCGAGAAGATTGAAGCGATGCTTGCTGATATGAAATATGGTTCAATTACAATTGTTGTGCAAGATGGAAAAGTAATTCAGTTAGAGAAAAGTGAAAAAGTACGTTTAAAGTGAAAAGCGCTGACTAGAAAAACTAGAGGCGGTTTTAACCTATTTTCATTAGGTTAAAACCGTCTTTTTGCTTTTACAGGGGGAAAAAACATGTTGACGTATGAAACGTGGGAAGAAAATGTTGTTTCATTTTCGGAAGAAGATGAAACAAAAGGCGCGTTATCAGTATTAAATTGGGCTTATGAAGAGTATAAAGATGAAATCGTCTATGCATGTAGCTTTGGGGTGGAAGGTATGGTATTGCTGCACCTTATAAACCAAGTAAATCCATCTGCTAAAGTTGTATTTTTAGATACAAATGTTCATTTTCAAGAAACGTATGAATTAATTCAAAGAGTGAGGGAACGATTTCCTTCATTGAATATTATAGAAAAACAGCCAGAACTTACACTTGATGAACAGGCGAAGTTGCATGGTGAAAAACTGTGGGAGAGCAATCCGAATCTTTGTTGTAAGATTAGAAAAATTTTACCTTTAGAAAAATCATTAGTCGTGGAAAAAGCATGGATATCGGGCTTAAGAAGGGAACAATCAGAAACACGTAAGCATACAAAGTTTATAAATCAAGATCATCGTTTTCAATCTATTAAAGTTTGTCCACTCATTCATTGGACGTGGAAAGAAGTTTGGCGATATGTATACAAACATAGCTTGCCGTATAACCCGTTGCATGATGTTGGCTATCCAAGTATTGGGTGTGAGAAATGTACTTTACCTGTAGGGGATGGTGGCGATTCAAGAGATGGTAGATGGGCTGGGAAAATGAAAACCGAATGTGGTCTTCATTATCAATAAGATGAATCTTGAAATAAAGCTAAGAGGGGATATAGAAAATGAGCACAGTAAACGAATTAGTAAACCGTATAGATGAGACATATGAGGTATCACAAATTGAAAAAGAAATTAAATTAGACAATATTGCTTTAAGTGATTTAGAACTATTGGCGACAGGTGGATATAGCCCGCTTACTGGTTTTTTAGGGAAGGAAGATTATGATTCAGTCGTAGAAACGCTTCGTTTAGCAAATGGTAGTGTGTGGAGTATACCGATTACATTACCGGTAACAGAAGAAGTCGCAGAAAGCCTGAAGACTGGAGAGGAAGTAAAGCTTGTCAACAATGGAAATATATATGGTGTTATTCAAATAGAAGATATTTTCGTACCAGATAAAGAAAAAGAAGCGTTACTTGTATATAAAACAACGGATGAGGTTCATCCAGGAGTGAAAAAGTTATATGAACGGCCAAACGTTTACGTTGGAGGAACTATTATTCTAACAAAACGCTTTGAAAATAATCAATTTCCTTCTTATCGTTTAGACCCAATTGAAACGAGAGAAGAATTTAAAAAACGTGGGTGGAAAACAGTAGTCGGATTTCAAACGAGAAACCCGGTACATCGTGCCCATGAGTATATTCAAAAATCTGCTCTTGAAATTGTAGATGGTCTCTTTTTAAATCCACTCGTTGGAGAAACGAAATCGGATGATATTCCTGCTGATGTAAGAATGGAAAGCTATGAAGTACTCCTTCAAAACTATTATCCGAAAAATCGTGTCTTTTTAAGTGTATTTCCTGCTGCAATGCGTTACGCAGGACCAAGGGAAGCTATATTTCATGCGTTAGTAAGAAAGAATTTTGGATGTACACACTTTATTGTAGGGCGTGATCATGCCGGAGTAGGAGATTATTACGGAACATACGAAGCGCAAGAAATCTTCACGAATTTTACGATAGAAGAGTTAGGCATTACACCACTATTCTTTGAACATAGTTTTTACTGCACGAAATGTGAAGCGATGGCTTCAACGAAAACATGTCCGCACGGAAAAGAAGATCATGTTATTTTATCGGGTACGAAAGTAAGAGAATTATTAAGAAACGGTGAGATTCCGCCAAGTACATTTAGTCGTAAAGAAGTAGTAGAAGTGCTAATTAAAGGTTTAAAAAAAGAAGTAGTAACAGAATAGGGAGAGAACGAGATGGATACGAATATTACTTGGCATATAGCTTCGGTTTCAAAAGATGATAGAAGAGTGAAGAATGGACATCACAGTTTTGTAATTTGGTTTACTGGTTTATCAGCTTCGGGTAAATCTACAGTAGCGAATGCGGTCGCTCGTAAACTGTTTGAAAAGAATATTGGAAATTATGTGCTGGATGGGGATAACATTCGCCACGGTTTAAATAAAGACTTAGGATTTTCTGAAAGTGATCGCATGGAAAATATAAGACGTATTGGCGAAGTGGCAAAGTTATTTGTAGATCAAGGAACAGTTGTCCTTACAGCATTTATTTCACCATTTCGAGTAGATCGCAAACAAGTTAGGGATCTATTAGCGGCAGATGAGTTTATAGAAGTGTTTGTAAAATGTCCAATTGAAGAGTGTGAAAAACGTGATCCAAAAGGGTTATACAAAAAAGCGAGACAAGGTGATATTAAAGATTTTACAGGTATTGATTCACCGTATGAGGAACCAGATCGAGCGGAATTAATTGTAGAAACGCACAAGTATTCTATTGAAGAATGTGCAGAACAAATCGTGAAGTACTTACAAGAGCGTAGTTTTGTCCCGTTGTTTGCTGGGAAGTAAAACGCCCACCTCAAAATTCGGCTGGAGCAGGCTGTAAATGCCCGATTGGTGAGGGTTGATTAAAGTTTCACTTTATATAGGGGGATTTAAAAATGAGTTATGAAAAAGTATGGGCTAATAATGAAAAATTAAATCAGACTGAGAAAAATAAATTAGCAAAAGATGGTTTGGAAATTTTTAATGATATTCCTTACTATGCGGAAAATGGATTCGAATCTATTCCGAAAGAAGAGTGGGACGCATTTAAATGGGCAGGATTGTATTTGCAAAGACCGAAAGAAGCTGGCTATTTTATGATGCGTGTAAATATTCCTTCAGGGATTATTACAAATGCGCAGGCGGAAGTGCTTGCTTCTATCGCTGAGGATTATGGACGTGATGTAATAGATATTACGACAAGACAGGCGATTCAGTTTCACTGGTTAGAAATTCAGCAAATGCCAGATATTTTTAAAAGATTAGCAAGAGTTGGGTTATCTTCAGCAGGGGCGTGTGGTGATATAACACGTAATATTACAGGTAATCCACTTGCAGGAATTGATGCGAATGAACTGTTTGATACAACGCATATTGTGAAGGAGGTATATGACTATTTCCAACATAATGAAGAGTTTTCTAACTTACCACGTAAATTTAAAATGTCTATTAGTTCTAACGTTTATAACTCGGCAAACGCAGAGATTAACTGTGTTGCATTTACACCTGCTACGAAAGAAATAGATGGTGAGAAAAAAGTTGGTTTTCATATAAAAGTAGGCGGTGGATTATCAGCCCGTCCATATTTAGCTGATGAATTAGATGTGTTCGTTTTACCAGAAGAAGTGAAGGCGGTAGCAATTGGGATTGCTACTATATTCCGTGATTTTGGATATCGCGAGAAACGTCATTTAGCTCGTTTGAAATTTCTTGTTGCAGACTGGGGAGCAGAGAAATTTAAAGAGAAACTAATAGAGTATACAGGACCATTGCAAAGTAAAGGAGAAAGTGCACTTAAAGGATGGAATGCAGGCTATTTTTATGGTGTTCAAGATCAAAAACAAGATGGATTAAAATATGTCGGTTTTAATGTGCCGGTAGGTCGTTTACATGCAAAAGAAATGTTTGAGATTGCAAGAATTGCAAAGCAGTATGGAAATGGACAAATTCGTACGTGTAACTCACAAAACTTCATCATTCCGAATGTTCCACCAGAAAATGTAACGGGTTTATTAAGTGAACCGTTGTTTGAAGCGATATCTGCAAGTCCGAAATCATTTATTGGTCATGCGGTTTCATGTACTGGTATTGAATATTGCAATCTTGCTCTAGTAGAAACGAAAGAAAGATTACGGAAAATTGCAGAATACTTAGATACAGAAATTGCACTTGATGTTCCAGTTCGAATTCATATGGTAGGATGCCCAAATTCATGTGGTCAACGTCAAATTGCTGACATCGGATTACAAGGGGTAAAAATGAAAACGAAGGAAAAAGGGATTGTTGAAGCATTTGAAATATATGTAGGTGGAACGTTGTTAGATGGCGGTGCCTATAATCAAAAGTTAAAAGGGAAAATAGATGGCGAGGATTTACCGGATGTACTCGCATCATTTATAAGTTATTTTAAAGAGAATAAGTTACCTGCCGAAACATTTTATGATTTTGTCGGACGTATCGGTGTAGATACATTGCAAATAGCTTTAAATAACGTGTTAGAAGAAGTAATAGCGTCTTAGGAGGGGCAATATGGAATTATATCGATTTGAAGCTGTGTTAGCGAATAATATCGTTCCGATTGTTGTTGTTGCTCAAAGTGAAGAGCAGGCATTTAAGCTTGCGGAGATTGAGCTTGAAAAGCATTTTTTACCGTTGCCAGAAGTAAAGGAAATCTCCTTATTTGAAAAAAAGAAGATTCGAAAAGGTGCGGCATTTGTTATTCATGAGTAGAGATCAGTAATACGAAAAAATAAAAACTTCCATTCTTATATACGAATGGAAGTTTCATTTTAATAGAAGAAATGAGGAGAGATGATGGGGAAGGTGTATATAGTTGGAGCGGGTCCTGGCGATCCGGATTTAATTACTGTTAAAGGATTGAAATGTATTGAGAAGGCAGATGTTATTTTATATGACCGTCTCGTGAATAAAGAATTGCTTTCATATGCAAAGCCTGAAGCGGATTTAATTTATTGCGGGAAACTCCCGAATTATCACACGATGAAGCAAGAGACAATTAACACATTTCTTATTAAATATGCGAAAAAAGGAAAAGTTGTAACGAGGCTTAAGGGCGGTGATCCATTTGTATTTGGTAGAGGAGGAGAAGAAGCGGAAGCATTAGCAAAGCAAGGTGTACCATTTGAAATCGTCCCAGGCATTTCGTCTGGAATAGCTGTACCTGCTTATGCTGGTATTCCAGTGACGCACCGTGATGCAAGTGCAAGTTTTGCTATTGTGACTGGGCATAGGAAAGAAGGTGCTAAAGAAGAAGTGAAATGGGAAAATTTAGCGAAAGGTGTAGAGACGTTAGCTGTATATATGGGGGTTAGTAATTTACCCTACATATGCGAACAACTGATGAAGCATGGAAAAGATAAAAGTACGCCAGTTGCTATTATTGAGCAGGGGACGACGTCTATGCAGCGCACAGTTGTTGGAACGTTAGGGACAATTATAGATGTTGCGAAAAAAGAGCAAATTCAAAATCCGAGCATGATTGTAATTGGAGAAGTTGTCCGTTTTAGAGAAAAAATCCATTGGTTTGAGAAGCAAACGGAAAATGCTTATCAAGTAAGTGGAGTGTTGTAAAATGAAAGCCGTCTTATATATATGTCATGGAAGTCGTTTGAGGGCAGCGAAAGAAGAGGCAATTCAATTTATTACGACATGTATGAGCCGTATAGAAGCGGCTATTCAAGAAGTTTGTTTTTTAGAGCTGGCGAATCCTTCTATTGAAGAAGGATTTCGTACATGTGCGAAGCGTGGTGCGACAGAGATTATTGCTATTCCTGTTTTCTTATTAGCAGCAGGCCATGTGAAGAATGATATTCCTTTTGAATTAGAAAAGTTAAATAATCAATACCCTAATATTAAGGTGACGTATGGTAATCCGTTTGGTGTATCAGAGACGCTTATAAAGTCGGTATATAACGGAAGTGGTATTGAAGAATATAAAGATGAAGTAACACTTTTACTCGTTGCAAGGGGTAGTAGCGATCCTGAAACTTTACAAGATATAAATCGGATCGCTAGTTTATTTCAAGCAGAAGAAAAAATTGCTAAAGTAGAAGTTTGTTTTTTAGCAGCTGCGGAGCCGAAATTTGAGAAGAAATTAAAGGAAGTTGTAGAACGAAAAGAAAAGAACATCGTTGTACTGCCCTACTTGTTATTTACAGGTTTACTTATGAAACATATTGAGAAAGAAGTGCGCCAATATGAATTGGAAGAGATAAAAATCAGTCCATATTTAGGGAAGAATGAAGCATTTCAAGATATGTTAATTCAGAAAACGACGGAGTTATTGAAGGGGGATCAGTATGTATCCACTTACAGTGCGAGTTAATGAGAAACGTGTTGTTGTTATTGGTGGGGGAAAAGTTGCAGGATTTAAAATTATTCCTTTACTCAAACAAGGTGCAGATATAGTTGTAATCAGTCCAGAATTAGATGCGAATTTAGTAAAACTTGTGGAAGAAAAGAAAATTCGTTGGTATCAAAGAGAATATGAAAAAAGTGATATTAAAAGTGCTTTTTTAGTTGTTGCAGCGAGTAGTGATTCAATATTAAATGAACAAGTTGCTGAAGATGCCGCGGAGAATCAATTAGTAAATGTTATTACAAATCCGGAAAGTGGTAATGTTCATTTTCCGGCAGCGATTCATCGTGGTTTGCTTAATATAGCAGTTTCTACTGGGGGAGCGAGCCCGAAGCTCGCAAAAAAAATTCGAGATGAGATTGCAAATAAATATGATGAGACATATGAATCGTATTTAGATTTTTTATATGAAGTAAGGGTGAAGTTAAAAGATTTACAGTTAGAAAAGAGGGAACGAAATATATTGCTCCAGGAAGTGTTGAAATCAGTATATATGCAAAACGAGGGGAAAAGAGAAAGTTTTTTGCGAGAATTAGAGGAAAAGGTTTTAAAATAATAAAAGATAAAGTGCGCTTTACAAATATAAAAATATAATTTATAATCACAAGTAACTTCAATAGATGAAATCGATGAGCAAGAAGAGTACGTATATTTGATGCGTTCAGAGAGCTGGGGTTAGGTGGGAGCCCGGTACGATAAATTATACAGAATGGGCTTGCGAGAGGTATGTTGAACATTGTAGTAGGCAACCCGGGTTCCGCCGTTAAAAGGATAGAGTATCGGAATTATTCCTGTACTTGAACAAGTGGGATTTATCAATCCAATTGAGGTGGTACCACGGTATTTACATTACATATATCGTCCTCTACATGCATATTTGCGTGTAGAGGACTTTTTTATTTTCTAAAGGAGGTGTGCGAGTATGAAATGAAAGTGTATAATTAACAAAAGTTTAAATATTCAGAAAAGGAGAATTTATGATGAAAGAAACACAGCAATGGACGTCGAAAATAGGCTTTGTACTCGCAGCAGCCGGAGCCGCAGTAGGTCTTGGTGCGATATGGAAATTTCCATATGTTGCAGGTAATGGCGGGGGAGGAGCATTCTTCCTTGTATTTTTACTATTAACTTTATTTATAGGTATGCCTCTTCTAATAGCGGAGTTTGTTATTGGACGTAGCACGCAAAAAGAGGCGGTTACAGCTTATAAAGTATTAGTGCCAAATAGCAAATTATATCCTTGGATTGGTCGTATGGGAGTTGTTACTTGTTTTAGTGTACTATCTTTTTATAGTGTTGTAGGTGGATGGATTTTACTTTATTTATATTATAGTGTGACAGGCAGTTTCTGGAATGGAGTAGCTGATTATGGACAATTGTTTGGTGAAACGATTTCAAATCCGTTAAGTGCGATTGGAGCACAATTTATCTTTATGCTTTGTACAATTTTTGTCGTAAGTAAAGGTGTAGAGAAAGGTATAGAAAAGGCAAGTAAGTACATGATGCCGCTATTATTTATTTTATTTATAGCGATTATTGTTCGTGCGTTAACACTCGATGGTGCTTTTGCTGGAGTAGAGTTCTTCTTAAAGCCAGATTTTTCAAAGCTTACAGCAGATACGATTTTATATGCGATGGGACAATCTTTCTTCTCGCTAACTGTAGGTGCCTCGGTAATGGTAACGTATAGTTCGTATTTAAAGAAAGAAGAACATTTAGCGAAATCAGCAACATCTATTGTAAGTTTAACTGTTTTTGTTACAGTACTTGCAGGATTAGCAATTTTCCCAGCGATTTTCGCATTAGGAGTTAAACCGACTGAAGGACCGGGATTACTGTTTATCGTCCTTCCAGCAGTATTTGCAAAAATACCATTTGGTCAATTTTTCTTTATTATGTTTTTAATTTTATTCTTCTTTGCGACTTTAACATCAGCAATTTCAATGCTTGAAATTGTAGTAGCATCTGTTGCGAAAGGTAATGAGAAGAAGCGTCCGTCAGCATCATTATTAATTGGTATTCTTATTTTTGCAGTCGGTATTCCATCAGCGTTATCATTTGGAATAATGAGTGACGTGAAAATATTCGGGAAAACATTTTTTGATTTAGTCGACTTTTCAGTAAGTAACGTATTGCTGCCGTTAGGAGTACTAGCTATTTCATTATTTGTACCAAATAAAATGAGTAAAGAATTGTTGATGAAAGAATTAGAAGTGACGGAAACGAAAGGGAAAACGTTATTTAACATTTGGTTCTTCTTACTTCGTTATGTCATTCCGGTAACTGTAATAATTGTATTTTTAAATGCGATAGGTATATTTAAAATGTTTGCATAAAAAAGACGGGGATCTACCGTCTTTTTTATGTTGATGAATGTAATAGCCGATTATACGCTTTATAGGCTGTGGTGACTGCGAGGAATGAACCGATTAAAAATAAAACTGAGCCGCCAAATGTAAATATCCGGCCGATATATGTCGTTCTAGCTTCTTCTATTTTTTGTTGTAATTGCGTATTCATATGGATCACCTCGTAAACTATAGGCATTTAGTTATAGTTTATGTAGAATGCCTATATTGTGTGAAGTGTAAATAAAAAACCTCGGTAGGCACCGAGGTTTTTTATAATCCGATATAAGGAGATGGGTCAACTGCGTTTGTCTTGCCGACATTCCATTCTCCAAGATGAAGTTCGAAGTGTAAATGTTGTCCGTATGATTGGCCCGTATTCCCCATAAATCCAAGCTGATCGCCTTGTTTTACAGTTTGTCCATTCGATACGGAACGGCTATTCATATGAGCATATACTGTCGTATATGTTTTTCCGTTTATACGGTGAGATAAGTACACTACGTTTCCGTAACTAGATGATAATTCTGAGCGAATAACAACGCCATCTGCAGCAGCGATAATTGGAACCGTTCCCGAAGCAGCGATGTCAATTCCTTTATGGTTATCTAAAGAACGTACACCGAATCCGGATGTTTTTGATCCAGCTGCTGGTTTGATAAAGCCACCGATATTTGTATCATGTGGTGTTGGAGCTGCTTGAGTTGCTTGAGCAGATTTAGTAGCTTGTTGTTTGCGAGCCTCTTCTGCCTGGCGAGCTTCTTCCGCTTTACGAGCTTCTTCGGCACGTTTTTCTTCTTCAATTGCTTTTTGAACAGCTTGACGTTGATTTTCTAAAATACCTTTGGATTCTTCTAATCCTTCAATCTCTGAATCTACTTTTGCTACTTTCGTATGTAGATCGTTAATAAGAGTTTGTTGCTGTTGTTGGTTATTTTGTAATTCTTGCTGTTTTTGTTCTAGTTTTTGCTCAGATTCTTTCAGTTGTTGTTCTTTTTTCTCAACAGCTTCTTTTTCTGTAGTTACAGCATTTTGATCAGATGTTTGTTTTTTTACAATATCTGTATCGTTGTTTAATATTAAACTTACGGAGTACATATTATCAACAAGATCAGCAATGTTTGTAGAGTTTGTTAATACTTCTGTAATGATATTTGTACGCGGTTTTTCTTGCATAGATTGTAATCGTTGTTTAATAACTTCCTGACGTGTATCTATGTTTGTTTGTAATTGTTCTATATGTTTCTTTTTGTCAGTAATTACTTGTTGTGTTTTGCTAATTTCTTTTTTTGTATCGTTTAATTCAGCCTCGTTTTTATTAATAGAAGTAGTTAATTCATCGATTTTCTTCTGTAATTCTTGAATTTCTTTTTCTATTTGTTCTTTCTCGACTGATTTATTTTGTAAGTCACTTTGTTTGCCTTCTAATTCAGATTGAATGTTAGTTAATTTATCTTGATTCGTTTCAGCGTATACGGGTGAAAGTAACGGGGAAGCAAAAATCGTTCCTGCTGCTAAAACACTAAACGCTGCAAATTTCTTTTTCATTGTTGTCTGACTCCTTTCCCTATGAATGTTATATATCATAAGAAGAAGGGTGTCTATCGTTGTAATCATAATGTAAAGAAAACTTTATAAAATTGCTAAGTTTTGTCGGAATTTATCATTTTTCAACTTTAATTGTCATAGTACTTACATTTTATTTATATGTGTAACAAAGGTAAATTTTTGATTTATTTGTAAAATGCAGGAGGGAAGTAAGAGTTTTTATGGGGTGAAATATTACTTAGAAAGCCAATGAAATACTAGTAAGGAATCGTTCTCATGTGAGGTTTTCTGACATGAGTTTATTTTTTGTCAAGAAAATTATTTGTGTTCGAGCAAAGTTATTTTGTTGTCAGATTTTAAATTTTGATTTATGATTTTTAACAGGGACAAAATGTAGTGAATTGTCGAATAATATGTAATACTCTTAATTTCTTAGTTTTATAGAGATAGAATGAGAGATAGAGTGACACATCGAAGAGGGGGTTACAACAAATATGAAAAGAATAGGACTTGCATGGCAAATATTAATAGGACTTGCACTTGGTATTGCAGTTGGGGCGATTTTCTTTGGCAATCCGGCTGTAGTGAGTTATTTACAACCAATTGGTGATATTTTCATCCGATTAATTAAAATGATCGTTGTACCGATTGTTGTAGCAAGTATTGTTGTTGGGGTTGCTGGTGTTGGCGATGTTAAAAAACTAGGTCGACTAGGCGGAAAAACAATTATTTACTTTGAAATTATTACAACAATTGCAATTATTGTTGGTCTATTAATAGCGAATATTTTCCAACCAGGAAAAGGCGTGAATATGGAGCAGTTAACAAAGACAGATATTTCAAAATATACACATACAACAGAGCAAGTACAAAGTCATTCATTTGCAGATACATTTGTAAATATTGTTCCAACGAACATTATGAAGTCATTAGCTGACGGAGATATGCTTGCTATTATATTCTTCTCTGTACTATTTGGTTTAGGTGTAGCAGCAATTGGTGAAAGAGGAAGACCAGTTCTTCAATTTTTCCAAGGTGTAGCTGACGCAATGTTTTATGTAACAAACCAAGTTATGAAATTTGCACCATTTGGTGTGTTTGCACTAATTGGTGTTACAGTTTCTACATTTGGTCTTGCTTCATTAATTCCATTAGGGAAATTACTAATTGTCGTATATGGAGCAATGATCTTCTTCGTCGTAGTTGTCTTAGGACTTACAGCGAAAATATTTGGAATTAACATTTTCCAATTCTTTAAGATTTTAAAAGACGAGCTGATCTTAGCGTATTCTACAGCAAGCTCAGAAACAGTTTTACCGAAAATCATGGAGAAAATGGAGAAATTCGGTTGTCCGAAAGCAATTACATCTTTCGTTATTCCGACAGGTTATTCATTTAACTTAGATGGATCAACTTTATATCAAGCAATTGCGGCGATTTTCTTGGCGCAAATGTACGGTATTGATTTATCTATTACACAACAAATTACATTATTACTTGTATTAATGGTTACCTCAAAAGGTATCGCAGGTGTACCGGGCGTATCATTCGTTGTATTATTAGCGACACTTGGTACAGTAGGTATTCCACCTGAAGGTTTAGCGTTCATTGCTGGTATTGACCGTATTTTAGATATGGCTCGTACAGCAGTTAACGTTGTAGGAAACTCTTTAGCAGCTGTAGTTATGTCTAAGTGGGAAGGTCAATATGACGCTGAAAAAGGACAAGCTTATTTAAAAGAGATTTCTGAAAAGGGTCAAGCTGCTTAATTATAATATGAACAAGCTCTCACATAATATGTGGGAGCTTTTCTGTATATAGAAGAGGAGCAGACATAATGAAACGTAAATATGGTGACGGTGCTTCGTGGAAGAGACTAATAGAAAAGAGTTATACGGTTAAGCAAGTGGAAGAGGGAATGCTCGGAATACTGGATATAAAAAAAGTGAGAGAGCCTAGTTGTAAAGAATATGATGGTAAAGAAATTTGTATTGCAAGTGATGGGTATACGTGGGTTCAATATTTCATTAATGGAAAGAACTTTGCGATTACAGCTATGTTAGATGATAGGCACAATTTAGTGCAATATTATATTGATGTGACGAAAGAATATGAAATAGACGATCGTGGTTTACCGTATTTTGATGATTTATATTTAGATGTAGTATTATTACCCAGCGGTAAGGTGTATATATTAGATGAAGAAGAGCTAGAGGATGCTTATAAAAGTGGCGATGTCACGAAGGAAGAGTATGAGTTAGCTTGGTACACTACGAAATGGATATTAGCAGCAATAAAAAATAGTGAATTTTATTGGATTTCAATATTGGAAGAAGAAATCGAAAAGTTAAAATGATTGTTGTATTCAAATTTTTGTATAATTACCAAAAAAATCTATACAAAAAATAATTGACTTTTGTTTTGTAAGCGAGTAAAGTTAGGGAAGAAATTATTATTAAAAAATAAATATGAAACCTTCTTATAAAGAGAGGCGGAGGGACTGGCCCTACGATGCCTCGGCAGCGGACTCGATTTCAGAGTGCTGTGCCAAATCCAGCAAGCGTGTGCTTGAAAGATGAGAAGAGTGTTTCTTATAGATGTATAAGACCTCTTCTCATCGGAAGAGGTCTTTTGTTATTCATTAGAAAAAGGTTGAAACTAGGGAGAGATGGTACTTTGAAAGAAACGAAAGGAAATGGTTTAGCTTTATTACCACTTGGGATATTTTTGGCGCTATTTATTGGTTCTGGAATTATTACAGGTGATTTCTATAAATTGCCGATACTAGTAGCGATTTCAATTGCTGTAGGAGTTGCTTTAGTGATGAATCGTAAAGAAAGTTTTAATGTGAAAGTAGAGCGGTTCGCTAAAGGTGCAGGAAATCCAGATATTATGATTATGGTATTAATTTTTGTGCTTGCTGGTGCATTTTCTGAAACTGCTAAAGGAATGGGCGGGGTAGATTCAACTGTTAATTTAGCGTTAACTATTTTACCGCCAGGATTTATCGTAGCTGGAATCTTTGTTATTGGTGCATTTATTTCATTAGCTATGGGGACTTCAATGGGAACAATTGCAGCGTTAGCACCAATTGCTGTAGGTATTAGTGGTCAAACTGATATCTCAATTGCGCTTACGATGGCTACTGTTGTTGGCGGAGCGATGTTTGGTGATAATTTATCATTTATTTCAGATACAACAATCGCAGCTGTTCGTTCACAAGGAACAGAAATGAAAGATAAGTTTAAAACGAACTTTTTAATTGTATTACCAGCGGCTATTATTACAATTGTACTATTAGTAATAGTTACTTCAGGAAGTGATACGCAGGTTAAAGCGCATAGCTTTGATTGGATAAAGATTTTACCGTACGCAGGAGTACTTATTACAGCTCTACTTGGCTGGAATGTACTTATCGTATTAACTGGTGGAACTGTACTATCTGGTGTTATCGGTCTTATAGATGGAAGTTACACGTTAGAAAGTTTCTTTAAAAGTGTAACGACTGGAATGGGCGGTATGATGGAGTTAGTATTACTTGCTATATTAATTGGCGGTATGGTTGAATTAATCCAATATAATGGTGGTATTCAATATTTAATGAATGTATTAACACGTAATATTCGTTCGAAAAAAGGAGCGGAATTTGGTATTGCTGGTTTAGTGAGTATGACGAATATGTGTACAGCAAATAATACGATTTCGATTATTTTTACAGGCCCGCTTGCAAAAAATATTGCGGATCAATATGAAATAGATCCTCGTAAATCAGCGAGTGTATTAGATCTTTTCTCATGTTGTGTGCAAGGGTTGATCCCGTACGGTGCCCAAATGTTAACGGCAGCAGGATTTGCAGCGTTATCTCCGGTTGAATTGTTACCATATGCATTTTATCCAATTTTAGTTGGAGTATGTGGGATTGTTTCTATTTTAATTGGGTTTCCAAGGTTTTCGAAAGTAGCTGAGAAAAAAAAGTATCATAAAACAGCTTAATCTAATATGAACGTTAGTAATTAAAAAACGTGCAGAGAATAGACTCTGCACGTTTTTTTGCGTAAAGGGCTGAATATGACTCGGTCTTAAGTCTGAGTTAAAAACGGTTCTTAAGCTCGTTATGGAAAGATGAAAAAATAGTTAAGATAAGAGTATCAAATCGAAGGGAGGCAAGCACAAGATGAAACAATTTCTAGCGTTTATCGCAGCCGGTATTTTGGCTTTAATTGCTCTTGGTAGTCTTGCTGGTATTGTAGGATTCGCAATCGGAGCAGGAGTTGTATATTGGAGCTATAAATCATTTGTGCGAGCTAAATCATTTTTTGGAAAGTTAGCTTGGGGTATTGTTGGTTTAATCGGTTTATCCATTGCACTTTCTCATTCACCAGCATTAATCGGTATCGCTGCTTTAGTGGTTTTATACTACGGATACCGTGAGTGGAAAAAAGAAAAAGATGTAGTTGTTGAATCTGCTCCAGAAAGTTCTACACCATATAGCAACTTTGAAGATGAGTGGAACAAATTAATGAAAAACTAAAACAATAAATCAAATTATAATTAAAGTAGAAGAGAGGAAGATTTATAATGAAACAATCTTTATTCGGACGTGTACGCGATGCAATTTTAGCTGATTTTCATAACGTGTTAGATGAGAAGGAAAGAAAAAATCCAATTGCGATGTTAAACCAATATTTACGTGATAGTGAGCGTGAAATAACAAAAATTGAGAAGTTAATTGAGCGTCATAAAACATTAAAATCTAACTTCGCTCGTGAGCTTGAGCAAGCACGTTATTTCGTTAATAAAAGATCAAAGCAAGCTATCGTTGCTCAAGAAGCAGGCGAATTACAATTGCACGAACGTGCGTTAGAAGAGGTAGCTTATTATGAAGGGCAAGTAACTCGATTAGAAGAAATGTATGCAGGTGTTGTAGAGCAAATTGATGAGTTAGAGCGTCGTCTTTCTGAAATGAAAAATAAATTAAAAGAAATGCACGCAAAGCGTATGGAACTAATGGCACGTGAAAATATGGCACATGCAAATCGTCGGATGAATACTGCGATGCATAAAATGGATGAAAATAATCCGTTCTTACGATTTGAAGAAATTGAAGATCACATTCGTGACTTAGAAACTCGTATGAATGAAGGGCATGAGCGTGACACATTTGATATGAAAATTGCAAAACTTGAGCGTGAAATGAAAGAAAAGAATGATGTATCGTTAACGAAAGAGTTAACAAAATAATAGTAGTATATTATAAAACAGGCTTATGATATAGTGATAGGAGAAAAGGTGTTGGAAAGCAATGCCTTTTCTTCTATGTATATGTGACAAGAAGGGGGGGAGCTGAAGTGAAGAAACATTTTTCAAAGACACAATTAATGGGGATGCTCCTCATCATATTTGGGTTCGGTCTTTTTCTTGATATGATACTTGGACATTTTGAACCAGGTGGTCTCATTTTTGCATTTATTATGCTTATGTTTGGAAGGCATTATCGTAAAAAGAATCGTTATGTACGGGGGAATGTATTTTTATTTGTTGGTGGTATCGTATTTTTATTTTTCTTATTTTCATCAGCAGCATTTGTTCTTGTCGTATTTGCTTGTTTAGCTTTAATTGGTTATCAATTGATTCAACAAGGACATCAGCAAAAAGCAATGAAGGTTGAAATTAAAGAAAAAGGGATTATAGACGAAGAGAAGCAAATATATCGTACAGAACCATATTTGAAAAATATGTTTGTAGGCAATGTACGAATGATGGATCATATTTATGAACTTGAGGATATTAATGTTCAATATGGTGCTTGTGATGTGGAAATAGATTTAACAACTGCTATGATTCCAGAAGGAGAAACAGTAATTGTTATTCGAGGTGTCGTTGGTAATATTCGTTTATATGTGCCATATGATATTGAACTTTCTTTAAATCACTCTGTTATTGTCGGCCGTGTGCTCTTGCCAGGTCATGAAGAGACAGGGTTTAACCGCAATGTTACATTTAGAACAGAGCAGTATAAAGAGGCTCCTCGTCGTATTAAAATTATTTCTTCGCTTGTCGTAGGCGACACGGAAGTGAGGAAAGTATAATGAAGAAACAAAAAAATATTTCGTGGATGTATATTCGTTATTCTATGTTGTCCTCTGTTAGTATCGCACTCATTTGTACAATTGTATATGTTTGGAAAAGCGAGCAACAAGTGTATGATTTATTATGGAAGGAATCCATCGCTTCTGTTCCAATTGGCTTGTTTATTATGACTACAAGTTTACTTATCGGGGGAATTGTAGGATATGCAATCGGTTACTATATAGAGCAGCGTATACAAGGATTAAATACTTTTCTATTTGAAGTAGAGCGAGGGAATTTTCCGAGTGATGTTTCGTTTACTGCGGATGATGAATTTCATGAAGTGGAGCGAAAAGTAATCGTTCTGGCTCGTCGATTAGAGGAGCAAGCTGGACTCTTTCAAAAAGTAACGAATGAACGAGCTCATTGGAATGAAGAGATGAGACAAGAAGCGATTTCTCAAGAAAGGCATCGCTTAGCAAGGGAGTTGCATGATTCAGTAAGTCAGCAGCTTTTCGCAATGTCGATGATGATGTCAGCGATTAATGAACAAATAACTGAATTTCCAGATGTGACAAAAAAACAATTACAACTTGTTGAAAATATGGTTGTAAATGCTCAATCAGAAATGAGAGCATTGCTCCTTCATTTACGTCCTGTACAATTGGAAGGTAAGAAACTGACAGAAGGTATAGAGGAATTATTAACGGAATTATCGCGAAAACAACATATGAAAATTGAATGGCTTATTGAGCCAATAGAATTAAAAAAAGGTGTAGAAGATCATTTATTCCGTATTGTGCAAGAAGCGCTATCAAATACGTTGCGACACGCGAAGGCAAAGAAAACAGAAGTGCGCCTTCGAAAAATTGATCAATATGCGATTTTAAAAATCATTGATGACGGTGTTGGGTTTGAAGTAGGCGTTAATAAAGCCGGTTCCTATGGCTTAAGATCGATGCAAGAGCGTGTTCATGAAATTGGTGGGACACTCAAGGTACTGAGTTTCCCGGCCAAAGGTACACAAATAGAAGTGAAAGTACCGATTATGCTTGAGAGAGGGGGAGAAGTATGATAAAAGTATTGCTTGTCGATGATCATGAAATGGTTCGTATGGGTGTATCGGCATATTTATCTACACAACCAGATATTGAAGTGGTCGGGGAAGCTGAAAATGGAAAAAAAGGATCAGAATTAGCACTGCAATTAAGACCGGATATTATTTTAATGGACCTTGTTATGGATGAGATGGATGGTGTCGAAGCAACACGTGCTATTATTCAAGAATGGCCAGAAGCAAAAATTGTAGTTGTAACAAGCTTTTTAGATGACGAAAAATTGTATCCTGTTATTGAGGCTGGGGCGACTAGTTATTTATTAAAAACATCAAGAGCAAGTGATATAGCGGACGCTGTACGAGCTACTTATGATGGAGAAACGGTATTAGAGCCGAAAGTTACCGGGAAAATGATGTCCCGTATGCGTCAAAAGAAAGAGCAACCTTTGCATGAGGAGTTAACAGAAAGAGAGTCTGAAATTTTGTTATTAATTGCAGAGGGGAAAAGTAATCAAGAGATTGCAGATGAATTGTTTATTGCCCTCAAAACAGTAAAGACACATGTGAGTAATATATTAAATAAACTAAATGTAAGTGACCGGACACAGGCGGTTATTTATGCATTTAGACATCAATTAACGAAATGATAAAGTGCAACTTTAATCAGTGGGGGACTATCCCCATTGATTATTAGTTTGCATCAAATCTTTTTATTGACGCTAATAAATGTAAGCGTTATCATTAAGTTGTTAACAGTACATACAAAGGGGAGAATGTATATGTTAGTTCAAACTATATTCGGAATGGATAAGTCTAAAAAATTAGGGGATTATGTGAACGCATTACAAGCGCTTTGTGAACAATATAATGTTGAAACAGATAAAATTGCGATTATTGAGGCAACAGAGGAATACTATTTATTTTTAGTAAAGCAAGAAGACTGCTATGATGTTGTTAAGGTAGAAACAGTTGATACGAATATTGAATATTATACGAAAGCGTATAAAATAAGTAGTTTTAATCATACTGCTTATCAAATGTAAAAAAACTCCCTTTCGGGAGTTTTTTTAGGATGCTTTTGCGTCGGTTATTAAGGGAACTTTTTTAGCACCGTTTAGTTTAGCGATAGTAAATCCGATAAGTGCTCCGGCTAATACTGGTAATAGCCAGCCTATTCCTTCATTATATAAAGGAATAAATTCAAAGTTGGACGTGATAAACGAGACTGGAATACCGCCTTGTTTTAATCCATCAAATACGCTCACAACTGCTGCTCCGATTAAAGCACCTACATAAACAGAGCGATATCCACCGAAGTATTTATGAAGTAACGATAGTAGTACGAGTACAATCGCAATTGGATATACAACAAGTAGAATTGGAACAGAGATTGCGATAATTTTTGTTAAACCTAAGTTGGCAACTAATAATCCTAATGCGCAAATGATACTCGCGAACGTTTTGTATGAAAATGTAGTCAATAATGTTGAAAAATATTGGCTGCACGCAGATACGAGTCCAACGCATGTCGTTAAACAAGCGAGTGTAACGATAAGAGATAATAGGAGCAAACCGTATGGGCCGAATAATTGTTGTACGATAACAGTAAGTAGCTGTCCACCATTTTTTGCATATCCGAGAGAGACACTAGTTGTCCCAAGCCAGCCGAGTGCACCATATACAAGTACGAGTCCTGTAGCGGCAATAAGCCCTGCTTTTGCTGTGGCGATGGCAATGGACTTACGATCATTCACACCTTTAGAGCGAATTGCATTTACAACGATAATTCCAAATGCAAGTGCTGAAATGGTGTCCATTGTTAAGTACCCTTCCATAAAGCCTTTGAAGATTGGAGAAGTTTGATACTCTTGCATAGCTGGTCCTGATTGTCCAAGTGGTGTAAAGACACTTTTAACAAACAATAAGAAAATTGAGAGTAATAAAATAGGTGTTAATATATTTCCAATACGATCGACAAGTTTAGATGGATTTAAACTCAGCCAAAATACGATAGTAAAGAATATGATTGTATATACAAATAGCACTAGGCTGCTAGAGCGGATTGTTTCTGGTAAGAAAGAACTAACACCCATTTCATAAGCAACATTTGCAACACGTGGGATGCCCATGGATGGACCGATGGCAATGTATACAACTACCGTAAAGAAAATTCCGAATAATGGATGAACATGACTTGCAAGTTGCTGCATTCCATTTCCTGATAGAGAAATTGCGATAACAGTAAGTAGTGGTAAGCCAACTCCTGTTAGTAAAAATCCAATCATTGCGGGCCAAAAGTTTTCACCTGCGTTTTGGCCAAGCATGGGAGGGAAAATTAAATTACCTGCCCCAAAAAATAAAGAAAATAGCATAAGACCCGTGAAAAAAATATGTTTTTTTGATACAGTGTTCATTGTTTTTCCTCCTTTTTTAAATTCATTTGTAAGAACACAAAAAACTCGTCCCTAAAGAAAGGGACGAGTTATATTTACCCGCGATACCACCCTAATTTACACATGTAGAAATAAATCTATATGTATACGGCTTTGCAACGTACAACATGATACGTGTTCCTTGTAACGGGGGACGGCCGGTAAGAACTTACTGTAACATTCGGTTCTACTTCTCGGAGATGATTTTCGGTTACGCACTGAACGTTGGCTTTCAGCAAATCGCCAACTCTCTGGGGAACAGTCCTATAACGTACTCGTTCTCGTCAATGAATTTTTATTCAAGTATTCTGACAGTATTGTTGCATGTTTTTTTTAGAAAGTCAATATGTTTTTTGAAAGATATATTTATATACGGAAATATCGAAAGTAATATTCGTTGTTGCAAAAGGAATAATGAATTGTAAAATGGGAGTAAAAATTTGTGGAGAATTGTAAAATTTATAGAGAAAGTTGATATTTATAGGAGTAAAGAAGGGATTATTTGAATTTACAGAGAATATTACAACAATCCACTTGCTGGAAAGAACAAACCAAAAGAGGTGACTGAAATGCTTGCGATGGGAGTATTATTTGGCATTATTGCTATAATTGGTTTTATGTGGTTATATTATTCGCGTTCGTTTAAACAAGCAGAAGTTTTACTCTTTCAAAAAGGTAGTTTGTTGACAAATCAGTCTAGATATTTAGTATGTCCGAAGTGTGGAAGTGCACAGGCCAGAAGTGGAGGATATCAAGAGTGTTGCAAAATTAGATTATGAAAGAAAGGAAGCCTCACATTATTTTGTGAGGCTTCCTTCCTTACAACTTCATGGCGCTCCAAATTGTCCATCGATCTCTTTCAATAATAGGAGAGACGTTTTGTAATGTGGTCTGTATATGTTGTAGAAGTTGAGAAAGTTCATCATCTGTTAACTCATATAGAATGGATCGACCTGTTCGAGGAGATAAATCTTGTAGCAATGCTTCTACAGAATCATGTATTTTTCGTACTTCCCATTGTGTTTGTGTGGGAAGCACGTGAAGAGAATGTTTTTGTAATTCTTTCTGTATCGTGTTGGTTTTTGGACGTCTTTTTGACTCTATTTCAATGAGTTTTGGAAATATAGAGAAAAAATATCCACGAATGTGTTCGGGACTTCCTGGAACTGTACAATCTTCAATCGTTCGATCTTGTAAAATAAGTACACCGTTTTTATTTAATATACGAGAAGCTTCACATAAAAATGTAGGAATGTCTTGTAAATGATGAATAACTGCGCGCGAAATAACTATGTCGAATGTTTCGTTAGGGTATGGGATATTATGTGCATCACCGTGGATGAAAGAAATATTTGGGAAATTGTTGCAATTTTCTTTTGCAGCTTGTAATATTTCTTTTGAAAAATCAAGTCCCACAACATTTTTGGCTCCCATAAGAGCGAGTTCTTTCGTATAAATCCCGCCACCGCAGCCAATATCAATTATTTGCTTGTTTTGTATGTCTGTAATGTTTTTTACCATTTCAGCCCAAGAAATATGAGCGTTTCTTGTTGCGTATGTGTATTTATTATTTGCATCATGAAAATTAATGGACATGATAAAGACCTCCTTTCAATGATTAGTATAACTTATTTAATAGGATGTCACGTTTTTGTTTTATGTATGAAGATTATAAGAATTTCTTATCGTAAAAGGAGGATTAATTTGAAAGGGAAATATGTATTGTTGTTATTTGTTATGTTACTAGCAGCTTGTGGTCAAGCTGAGCAAAAACAAGAAACAAAAAAAGTAGAAGAGACGGTGAATGAAGTGAAAGAAACAATAGGGGTAACCGTTATACAAAAAAAACATAAAGAGAAAAAGTTGCAGGAATCAGAAGCGAAGTTAGTAATAGACATTTTGGATAAAGCTGAGAAACAAGAAATAACTGGAAGCTTCGGTGAACCTGAATATGAAATACAAATTAGTAGAGAGGGGAAAAAAGAAACTTATTATGCATGGTTAAGGGGAGAAGATAGACGAGGATGGGTGCAATATAAGAAAGTTATGTATATGTTGAATGAAAAAGATACGGAAAAGCTTTTGGCTATATTTCCAAATGTTTCAGAACAAAAAGAAGAAGAGGTGCAGGTAGGTCCTTTAACGGAGGTAACAAAAAAAGATTTGCAGATTACCGCGTTTCATATTAAAGCAGGCGATCAAAACGTGAATTATATGGTACGGTATACGATTTCACAATCACTATACAACAAGTTAGTGAAGGAACAAGAATATTATTTGCAACTCACTTTCCCAGAAAAAGTTCAAAAATTAATTGGAGCAAAAGAGAGTGAAATGATTTTAGGTGAAAAAGTAAAGGAAGGGTATAAGCAATATGAATTGCATGCTACTGTGCAGGTAAAAGGCGCTTCAGAATCACAATTAAAATCATTAGAAACATATTACGAAAAGTATGATTTAAAAATATTAAACAGTGAAAAAGAAAAAATAGGTGTGTTTCAAAATATAATTCAAATCGTTAAAGAGTATGGTGAAAAAATGAATTTCCAAAGATAAAGTGAGAATTTAATCGGCGGAGGCTGCTCATTTCTCATTGATTAATAGTCTTTGCCAATTCGGCGTTGACTCTCACTTAACTTCTTTGTTTCAACTGAATTTTGGGGTAAGGCCCTTATTGGCTGTAACTGAATTGTAAATTCTATATAGCCTTTCCTAGGAAATGATAATAGAGAGGGGAGAAGAACACCCTCTCTATTATTTTGCTTTTGCAGATGGCTCATTCATTGATTTTCGTGTAATAAGAAATGAAATCATAAGAGCGGAAAGAATGATAAGAGTGATAAGTAAGTGATTTGGCAACCAATCTAATAATAATACATAGCTCACTGTATAAAAAATAAGAGTTGAAGCTAAAAATGATAAAACACTTATTATGAGAGATTGTAAATTCATTCGTATATACCTCCTTTATTTATATTTTTGGCTAAAAATGGATTAAATAAACATTATTTCTAACAATAGAAAAAAATATGTCATAATAAAGAGGAGAATAATTTTTGATGAGCTTGTATGACTCGTTACAGGGGGTTAAAGGAGAGAGATGAAAAATAATAAAAAAGGATTATGGGGAATTATTGTTGCCATAGGATTATTTTTACTGTCTAAGTTAAAGTGGGTATTTGCAATTTTTAAATTAGCAAAGTTTTCAACGGTATTTAGTATGTTTCTATCGCTTGGCGCATACGCAGTTCTATATGGTTGGAAATTTGGGGTGGCGCTCATTTATTTGTTGTTTGTTCATGAAATGGGCCATTTATGGGCTGCGAAAAGAAAAGGGATTCCAACATCGCCAGCAATCTTTATCCCATTTATGGGGGCTCTTATTGGAATGAAAGAGATGCCGAAAAATGCAAAAGATGAAGCTTACATTGCCTATATGGGTCCGCTTTTCGGGCTTCTGTCATATTTACCCGCGATACCGCTTTACATAATGACGAAAGAACCATTTTGGGCGCTTGTTATTTTGCTTGGAAGTATGATTAATTTCTTTAATTTAATTCCCGTTTCGCCGCTAGATGGTGGGCGAATTATTTCAGTTGTCAGCACTAAAATTTGGGGAGCAGGCCTTATTTTATTACTTGGCTATTCAATTTACTTTAAAAGTATTTTGGGAGGATTTATTGTTATTATCGGTTGTATGGAATTATATAGAGTGATAAAGAGAGATGAGCCGATTAAGGAATTAGGGCATAAAATTGATGGGATGAAAGAATATGTTGCTAGGATTGAAGAGGAATTAAAAGAAACGGGTGCTGTACATCGGACTATATACATGATGCATCATGAGATGAATGCATTAAGACAAAGAGAACGGGAAAAAGAGTTACAAATAGGTGAACTTCAAAAAATGGAAGTGTTAGAGTATCTTTTACCGAAGTTCGAACCGTTAGATTATGTTCCATATGAAGATGAAAAAGATGAGTATACAATTCACATAAGGGAAGCATTTGAAGCGTCAGAAAGAAAATTAAATAAATGGAAAATAGAAAAAGAACAACAAGAAAACTATTATAAAGTGGATGCGAAAACGAAATGGACAGTATTTGCTTGTTATATCGGATTAATGGCTATACTCGGTTACACAGCTTATGAAGGATATATTGTTTTACAAGAACATTTGCCAACGAGAAATGTATAGAAAAATATTGTCGAAATGATAGGAAGAATTTATACAGGAAGTATATTTCTACGAGAGAATGTTACAAGTATAGCCATACATTATAATATCTTTAGTAGAGAAGGAGTTCTGTATATGAAGAAATTGCTACGTGTATTCGGGATTATTATCGTAATGATCATCGCGAGTTATAGTCTTATGAAAGTGCTGTTACATTATGCGAATAAGCCTGCTGAGGTAAATACAATAGCTCAAGTAGAAGATGTGCAAGAAGAGACAAAAGTGCTAGATTTTATTCGAATGACACATGAAAGCTATAATAATTTCTTAAATTACGGTAAAGCAGAGAATTATACAGACGGGGATTGGAATCAATTTAAGCAATGGTTTCAACAACAAGAACCATCTTTAAAAAATATACATACGGAAATAAAGAATGAAAAAATAAAACGCGATGTAAATAGAAGCTATGAAATTGTAAAAAAAGGTGTGGAACTTCAAAATATTGAGTATGTAGTGTATGCCCACCGTGTATATCATGACTTGGATATTATCGTAAATAAATATAGGGGGGAAACGAATATCTGGGGGTATACAGAGTTTGGCGAGGGGAAAGATATAAAAGTAATTGAACAAGCTATACAAACAAAATAATAAGCTAGCTAGAATTCTAGTTAGCTTATTTTCTTTTGTAAGTACAATGTTCATATATTATTCACAAAAACAACGTGTTAATAGTGATTAAAATCACAATCTGCATTATAAGATTCAGTTAAACTAAAAACAGTTAAGGAAATAGAGGAGTGGGATACAATGTTAAGTGCAAAAACAATTGAAATCGTAAAGTCAACAGTACCATTATTACAAGAAAAAGGCGTTGAAATTACAACGAGATTTTATGAAATTTTATTTTCAGAACATCCGGAGTTATTGAATATTTTCAACCATACGAATCAGAAAAAGGGAAGACAACAACAAGCGTTAGCGAATGCTGTTTATGCAGCTGCAACGTACATTGATAATTTAGAAGCAATTATTCCAGTTGTAAAACAAATTGGTCATAAGCATAGAAGTTTAGGTATTAAAGCTGAGCATTATCCGATTGTAGGTACATGTTTACTACGTGCCATTAAAGAGGTCGCAGGTGCACCTGATGAAGTTTTAAATGCATGGGGAGAAGCATATGGTGTCATTGCTGATGCATTTATTAGCATTGAAGCAGAGATGTATGAAGAAGCTGCACATAAAGAAGGTGGATGGAAAGACTTCCGTAACTTTGTGATTGTTAAAAAAGTGAAGGAAAGCGATGTTATTACGTCATTTTATTTGAAACCTGAAGATGGAGGGAAAGTTTCTTCATTCATCCCAGGTCAATATGTAACGGTTCAAATCAATATTGAAGGTGAGACATATACACATAATCGTCAATACAGTTTATCCGATGCACCTGGGAAAGAATATTATCGTATTAGTGTAAAGAAAGAAAAAGGTGTAGATACACCAGACGGTAAAGTGTCTAATTACTTACATGAACATGTAAAAGAAGGAGATGTTTTACCAATAAGTGCACCAGCGGGAGATTTCGTGTTAAATATGGATTCAACATTACCAGTTGTACTAATTAGTGGTGGAGTAGGGATTACACCGATGATGAGTATGTTAAATACGTTAATTGAACAAGATTCAAAACGTAATGTATATTTTATTCATGCAGCAATAAATAGTAATACACATGCAATGAAAGAACACGTTAAGGCAGTAGAAAATGAATATGAACAAGTTAAAGCATATACTTGTTATTCTGCACCGACTGAAAAAGATTTAGAAATGAAGAACTTTGATAAAGAAGGTTTCGTTGAAAGCGAATGGTTAAAAACTATTATTCAGACAACTGAAGCAGAATTTTATTTCTGTGGTCCAGTAGCATTTATGAAGCATATAAATGCTGCACTAACTGATTTAGGTGTGAAACAAGAGCATATTCATTATGAATTTTTCGGCCCAGCAACAAGCTTACAATAAGACAGATGAGAATAAACAAAAAAACGAGGTATTTATTTTACCTCGTTTTTTATTTGTTCTCGTAATAAACGGTTAACTGTTTCACGGCGTATGCCTATCAGTTGACCAATTTCAGTTTGTGTTAATATTTCATATATAGGAATGTCACCTAAATATAATGTGAACCATTCTTGTAAACGATGAAGACGTTCTTTCGGAGAGACAGTTGTCAATTGATCAATTCGTTGTTGCATCATTCTTAATTTAGATTGCAATTGCATAGCGATGTTGGCATACGATTCGGGATTTGCTTGAAGTCTCTCGTACCATTCACTACTAGTGATCGGTTCCACTTCTGTCTTTATTAAAGCGATAGCTGTACCGTGATATTCTTTCGGTGAAATTAAAGAATGATGAGGTATCGTTTCACCTGGAACGATAATGTTGAATAAAAATGGTGTTCCGTCTTCTTCTAGCCGAACTACTTTTAATAAGCCTGTTTTTATAAAGTATAAAGGACCGTCCTCGCCTTGACGGAATAGTACATCTCCTTTGTGTAGAATCAATGTTAGCCCCCCATTAATATGTTTCTATTTCTTCTATTTTAGCGTATATGTATATAGACAATATGCTATTTCAACAGCAATTTCATTGACGAAATGTATGCTATTACAGTAGTATACTATTTAGTGTGTAATAGTACTAGCAATGAATACGCTGTAGGGGGTTTAGTATATTGTTAGATGCGATAAGAATGACGGATATGAGAATTCCGGCGAATGCTATCATTCATGTAGAAGAGATGAAAGGTGGAGTCGTTTTATCCGTTGAAGTAGACGGCCAAATTATTTATACGATGGCTTATGATGAAGAAACAGATAGTTATGCTGAATTATATGATCGAAACGATAAGAGGGCGTGCCAAGTACATGAAGACTTTATGGGATGGTCACTTCTTCACTAAAAAAGATGTCAATATGACATCTTTTTTTATTAAATCGATAGAATATACAAAGAAATGAAATATAAGGATAAAATTTGTAATAATTGATTTTGCATTGTTAGCACTCTGTAACTGCAAGTGAACTATTTTTTCGCTATCATAAAGATAACAGTCGCAGTTATAGGAGTGGTCAACTTGAAGAAAGTACATATTTCAAATTATATGTTATTAAGTGCTTGTTTAATTTTATTTGTTCTCCTCGGAGGATTTTTATATTCATGTGTATAAGAAAAACGCATTCTAAAAAGAATACGTTATAAAAGGGAAATAATGATTAATCTAGTTCCAAGAATAATTAACGTAATACGTAATAAATTAATTACGGCGTTACCACTCAGTTTTGTATTAATGTAAGCCCCGATTTTTCCGCCGATCCATGCACCAGGAATAAGGATTAATGCATAAATCCAGCTGACATTTCCAAGTGAGATGTGAGTTGCAGAACTTACAATTGCTGATAGAAATACGATGAACATTGAAGTTGCTACTGCAATATGTGCTGGGAATGCAAAAAGAAGCATCATTGCTGGAACAAGTAAGGCACCGCCACCAATTCCAAATAACCCAGATATAAACCCAACTATAAAGGCGATAAAGATAGCAAGAAACGGTGGGAATTGGTAGTGTACAGCATTTCCATCATTATCTGTAAAAGAACGCTTAATTACAGACGTATTTGAGAGGGAAAGAGGTTTTAATTTGTCTCGAAGCATAAGTAGAATTGAGACGAATATAAGGAAAATCCCAAAGTATAAAGAAAATGTGTCTTGGTTTAAAAATTTATTTGCCCATGATCCGATAATACCACCAGGACCGCTTCCGATAAATAAAATAAGTCCACTTTTATAATCCACTCGCTTATGCTTCATGTAAGTAAGGGTAGAAGATAGTCCTGTGAAAACGACTGTTACCATAGAAGTCCCTACTGCAAGTTGTGGTGATAAACTGTGTAATCCAATTAATAACGGAACAATAATAATTCCGCCTCCAAGCCCAACTAGGCTGCCGACTGTCCCGGCGATTAGTCCGATGAAAAGTAACATGATGTATTCCAAAATTGCCAACTCCTCTAAATAACTTATCCACCAATTATTATACACGCTTTTTAATGAGAAATAGGCTTGTTCACAAAAAAGTCGTCTTCCTAGAAAAATAAGGAAGACGACTTTTGATTAGAAAACAAAATGTAATAGGTAGTAAAACAGAGCAGCTAAAGAAGCTGAAATAGGAAGTGTAATAACCCATGTAATTAACATACGTTTTGCAGTTCCCCATTTTACCCCCTTCACACGGTGAGAAGCACCAACCCCTAAAATAGAAGAAGAGATAACGTGCGTCGTACTAACCGGTAAGTGAATGAATGTTGCACCGAAAATAACAAGTGATGATGATAAATCGGCAGCTACACCATTTACAGGACGAATTTTCATAATTTGTCCACCGACAGTTTTAATAATTTTCCATCCACCGACAGAAGTACCAAGTCCCATTGCGATAGCACAAGATAATTGTACCCAGAACGGGATATCGCTAGAAGTATGATAGTTATTAGCCATAAGAGCCATCGTAATGATTCCCATTGCTTTTTGTGCATCATTCGTACCGTGTGTATAGGCTTGTAATGCTGCAGTGAAAATCTGGAATATACGGAAGTTTTTATTCGTTTTCGTTAAGTTAAAGTTTTTAAAGACCACTTTAAAAATACTGTAAACGATATAACCAATAACGAAAGCGATAATTGGTGAAATGATTAAAGCTTCAAGAATTTTAATGAATCCTTTAAGGTTTAATGAGCTAATACCAGCAGCAGCAATGGCTGCACCTGCGATTGAGCCAATAATTGCATGCGAAGAACTACTTGGGATACCGTAGTACCAAGTAATTAAGTTCCATGCTATCGCCGCAAGCAAAGCAGCTAAAATTACAAGAGAACCATTTTGTAAAGCAAATGGGTCAACGATATCTTTTGTAATCGTTTTTGCTACACCTGTAAATGTCATTGCACCTAAAAAGTTCATAATAGCTGCCATAATAATTGCATGTCTAGGCTTTAGAGCTTTCGTTGAAACAGCCGTTGCAATAGCGTTTGCTGTATCGTGAAATCCATTGATAAAGTCAAAAGCTAAAGCGCAAATGACTACTAAAACGGTCAGTATCAAGAGTGTATCCATGATCAAACTCCTTACGCGTTCTTCATAATAATTGTTTCTAATACGTTTGCAACGCTTTGACAGCTATCAGCTACTTCTTCAAGCTCTTCGTAAATCTCTTTAAATTGAATAATCTTAATCGGATCTTTTTCACGAGAGAATAAGTGCTTAATCGCATGACGACGAATATCATCGCATTGTGATTCGTAATCCTTAATCTTAATCGCGTTCGTACGAATGTCGACTAACTTCTTTTTAGACAGTAGTTCAACAGAGTTTGCAATCTCAATCGCACATTGATTAATTGCTTCCACGAATTTAATCATGTATTCATCAGCTTCTGTAATAGAATACATTTCGAACAGACCAGCACTGTGATCTAATCCGTCTAATACATCATCCATACTCATTGCAAGTTGTAGGATGTCCTCACGTTCAATTGGAGTAATAAACGCTTTGTTTAGCTCCATAATGATTTCGTGAATAAATGAGTCACCTTTTGACTCATACTCTTTCATGCGCATAGAAAACTCTTTTAAATCGCTAGCATTTTTAATTTTATACTCTACGAAAAACTGCGCGCCTTCTTTTAAATTTTCGGAAACATTCATTAACATTTCAGAAAATTTATCTTTTTTTGATTTAAAGACCATTATTGTTACCCCCACAAAAGTAATATATGTAAAATATATTGGCTAATCAATTCTAACAAAAAACTGTCGTTTTTTAAAACATTTTATCGAAAAGTTTACAAAAACTTAACATAACTCTCGTTGTTCTATTAATAATATTAATATCCAATAGTGAATATCTTACTTGTAGAATGTCCTTTTCTTGCAAAAAGTATGAATGTAAAAGAAAAGCTTTACACTATAGGAATGACTACGTTATTATAGTAAATTTAAAAGGCGGTATATTCTTCCTTTTAAAAAGAAGAGTGTAAATAAATGAAGGAAGTGAACGAATGAAATTGAAGAACACTCATTTTAAAAAAATGCTTGAGTGGTTCAATAAGAGGAAGAAACTTCGTAATTCATTAATTGTATTGGGAAGTGTACTCATTACTCTATTTATTGCTATAAATATAATAATATCCATTCAAGACATATCTGAATTAAAACAAGCTGTTCCACAACCGACTTTAATTTATGATGCAAATAATGAGGTCGCAACTAAATTAGCTTCTTCGAAAACAGAAGGTGTTAAAAGAAAAGATATTCCTGATATTATGGTTCAGGCAATTGTTGCAGTAGAAGATAAGGGTTTTTTTAACCATCATGGTATTTATTATAGTGGAATTATAAGTGCAGTTTTTAAAAATATTACAGCAGGAGAAGTTGTAGCAGGGGGAAGTACAATTACACAGCAGCTTGCAAAGAATGTATTTCTGACACAAGATCGTACATTTTCTCGTAAAATAAAGGAATACTTTTTAACCAAAAAAATAGAACGTACTTATACAAAAGATGAAATTATTGAAATGTATATGAATCAAATTTATTTTGGGGAAGGTGCTTGGGGAATAAAGAGGGCAGCTAAATCTTATTTTGATAAAGAGGTAAAAGATTTATCAATTTCAGAAGCTGCAACGATTGCAGGTTTAATTAAAGCGCCGTCTGCGTATTCTCCTTATAAAAACTTTAATAAATCAATTGAACGACGTAATGTCGTATTAAGTTTAATGAAGGAACAAGGATATATTTCTGAAGAGCAATACAATAAAGAAAAAGAGTCAGGCCTTGTATTAAAACGTGGGGTTGATGATAAATACAAAGGTAAATACTCCCAATGTGTAGACTATATAGTTAGAGAAGCGATGGATAAGTATGAATTAACACAAAATGAAATTTTAGCAGGTGGTTATCGTATTTATACAGAGCTTGATCCGAAAAAACAACAAGCTGTAGAAGATGTTGTGAATAATGATAGTTATTTCAAAGATAGTGGCTCAGATCAACTTATGCAAACGGGTGTAGTCCTTATAAATCCAAAAACAGGCGGTGTTCCAGCTTTAGTTGGAGGTAGAGGACCATATCAGTTTTTACAATTTAATCATGCTACGCAATTAAAAAGACAGCCAGGTTCAACATTAAAGCCTCTAGCTGTATATGTACCCGCTTTAGAACAAGGGTATGAAGTATACGATATATTAAAAGATGAACCATTTCATATTAAAGAATATGAACCGAAAAATAGTGATCAGGCCTTTCATGGTAATGTGACAATGTATGAAGCGGTAGCAAAGTCGTATAATGTTTCCGCTGTGTGGCTATTAGAACAAATAGGATTAGATAAAGGATTGAAATCTTTAGAGCGATTTGGTATTCCGTTAGTACCAGAAGACCGTACGTATCCAATTGCTTTAGGTGGGATGCATGTAGGGACATCACCATTTGTAATGGCCCAAGCATATAGTACATTTGCTAATGATGGGGTTCAAGTAGAGGCTCATGCAATTAGAGAAGTTCAAAATGCTGAAGGGGAAATAATAGGGAAATGGTATAAGAAAGAGACACGAGTGACGAGTGAGAAAATTGCTCAAAAGATGACGTATTTATTAAAAGGTGTTGTAGAAAAGGGAACAGGTGGAAAAGCGAAAGTTACTAATGTTGATACAGCAGGGAAGACAGGGACTACTCAACTTGTAAATGGCCCGAGCGTAGGGGCAAAGGACTCGTGGTTTGTAGGATACACACCAGATTTAGTAGGTGCAGTTTGGGTAGGATATGACAAAACAGATAGCGAGCATTATGTTCCAGGTGGTAGTCAAATTACAACGACGATGTTCCGGGATATCATGAAAAAAGCAAATGCAAACCCAGCCCAAAAAGCGTTCCAATTGTCGTTAATATCTGAGGCGGACTATAAAAAACAATTGCAAACAATTGAAGAAGAAAAGCGAAGAAAAGAAGAAGAAAAGAAAAGGCAAGAAGAAGAACAAAAAAGGAAAAAAGAACAGCAAGAGTGGTTTAATAAAGTAAAAGAGTGGATTCCATCGTTATGGTAAAAGAAAGAGGCGAATTTCGTTATTCGCCTCTTTCTCATGTGAAAAATGAAGTGAGCTCATAATTAGTGGGGTAAATGCTACTATTCATTAAGAGTAATGTTGGTACTGCCAAAGGATTGAGAATCGTATGTGATGATTATTGTTCCTTTACTAATCGGTTCGTATGGTAATTCTTCTTCATAACTACCATTATTTTCATTATGGATAGTCAGCGTGATTTCATCAATTCCTTTATTTGTATACTGATCTTTAATCGTTTCAGTAATTTGAAGTAGAGTTTCGTAACTAGAAGCTTTCGTAATAAGCATTCCTTTTATAACTTTTTTTTCATTATTTGTGGAATTGGAATAAAGGATGTTGTTTTGTTTCGTATACAAAAGTGTGTATGGAACTGTTTTTCTCTCTGCTTTTGAAATAGTAGAATATTTTAGAGTTAAAAAAAACCCTACACATAAAATAATGCATATCATAAGAGCAATCCAAATGCGTATCGGTGACATAACTCTCATTTTTCATCCCTCTTTCATATCTTTGACTTCATTATTTATCATACAAAATGAGGATTAAGATAGAGTAAATTTGAGGTAAAGAAACGTAAAGAAGGAGCACTTATCCTCCCAAATAAGTGCTCCTTTTTATTAAAAGAGAGATTTAATAGACAATCAAAATCACACCTATTACTTATAAATGTGTTTAGTCCTCCCAAAATATTATAGGAAATTGTGGTTAGTAAATTCGGAGTACAGATAGTGTCGCAGTTGTATCGCCCGTGTTAGGAATAGAAATAGTATTTGCTGTAGGTTGTACAGAAATCGTTGTACCAGCTTGTAAAGTAACAATTGTAGAGAAAGAAACAGCACTACCGATAACATTAGTTGAAAAATTACGAGTAAGTGGTTGGCCATTGAATGAAATACCGAATCCAAACGGTGAAGAGCCTGGGAAAGTTGTAGATGCCGAGAAACTAATATCATATACGCCTGTAAAGTATGTGTAGTGTCATTAAAGTTAATATTATTTATTTCAAAAACTTGATTTAATTGAATATTAATTCCAGTTGATATTGTTTGAGCATTGGAGTTTCCTATTGCAGCTATAGTTACCCGAATCGGAGTACCCGCTGGTCCAGTAGCGCCTCCACCTAGGAACCAGATCCATATTGAACTAAGACAGCTTGAATAGCTTGGCCGAGAGCTTGAAGAAGTCTAACAAATTATTTAAGTTCGGACTTAGAGATGTTGATATAACTACAAGCTCTTACTTCGCAACAATCATTACCATAAAATACTTTCCCTTTATTTTTGTTGTTTATCTTTGCATTCCTTTCTTTCATAGAATAATAGTCGTTACTATATATTATAATGAAATTTAAATTAAATTCGTGATGGACAAACTACTATTTCTCAAAAAATAAGAAGTTTACCTACCTAACACGAACAATAAAGAAGTAGAGAAAAATCTATATGTTTTAAAAAACTCCCTTTAATTGTTAGAGTGTGCTTAACAATTAAAGGGAGTTAATAGAACAGCATTCTCATTTTATAAGTTAATTGCTTCACGATTTACTTTAGGTAAAATCGGAATAGAAATAGTGAAGGTTGTACCGTCTGGATCACTAGTCATTTTGAGCGTACCGTTATGATTTTGGATGATTTTTTTTGTTACTGATAAGCCTAGTCCTGTCCCCGAATCCTTCGTTGAGAAGAATGGATCAAAGATATATTCTTGAATAGCTAGAGGAATACCAATTCCATTGTCTGTGAAAGTAATCCGAACGAAGTTATCTAGGCGATAACTAGTGATTTGAATAGAAAGAGGCTTTTCGCCTTGAGCATCGACGGCATTTTGAAATAGGTTTAAAAATACTTGAACAAGTTCATGTCGATCAATATTGACTAAAATATCATCTAATTCATTAGAAAAGTTATAATCAATTGAAATGTTATGCAAGAAGACTTCACTAGCTAGTAACTGTTGAATATAGTCGCATAAAAATGTATTAATAGGAAACGGTTCTCTTGTAAATTCACGTGTTTTTGAAATGGCTAAAAATTTTGTAATAATACTATTTGCACGATCTAATTCAGGGATAAGTAAGCTTTTAAATAACTCTTTATTTGATGGAGAAACACTTTCTTGTAAAAATTGTAAGTATCCTCGTACTGTCGTAAGAGGGTTTCGTACCTCGTGTGCAATTCCGGCTGCGATTCGTCCTGCTAACGAAAACTTCTCTGCATCACGCTCTGTGTTTAAATAATGAAAGACACTAATAACCCTAAAAATCTCCCCGTTATAATCGCGAATAATTCGGTTGTTTATAATGCCATAGTTTTTGTCTAAAACTTCTTCATTATATATTTCTGTTCCCGTTCTTAATGTTTCAATCGCTTTAATTTTTTCTTCCGGCAAGCTTAGTAATTGTTGAATCGGTTTTCCGATAATATCATTTCGTATTACACCGAAATCATCTGCGGCAACTTGATTACATAAAGTAATATTCCCTTTACTATCGACAAAGGTTACATGATGTGAAAAGGCATCAAAAATATGTACAAAGTGTTTTTCAAGTTGTTCAAATAAGAATAATGAATCACAAGTAAGTTGAAAATGAGCCTCTTTATTCTCTTTTGGTATTTCTTGAATGGAATGAGTTGCTCTAGTTTTCTTTATTTGTAAACCAATATGTGGATTTTTGTATGTGAAATGATGTGGTAATTGATTTACAAGTTCTTCATAAAAACGCACTTTATTTTCTAGTTCTTCAATTCGTTTTTCATGAGATACAGTAGCATCGTTTGGAAGCATAAATAAATAACCCCTCATTTTAAAAATTCTTCCATATAGTATATCATATTTTAATAAGGATACTCTTAAAGAAAGGGCCACTTAATGAAATTGATTAGCAAAAGTGTTTGGGGAGTGAATAGAAGATAAAGTTAAAAAGGGAGGAATATATGTGCTGTTCATTGGAGTGACAGGATGGGGAGATCATGATTCTTTATACGTAGATTCCTATGAAAATAGAAATAAATTACGAACATATAGTGAGTATTTTCCTATTGTGGAAGTGGATAGTTCATTTTACGCGATGCAACCTGCACGAAATTATATAAAATGGGCAATGGAAACGCCGAAAGATTTTTCTTTTGTCGTAAAAGCGTATCAAGGAATGACAGGACATATGAAAGGAGAATTTCCTTTTTCTACGTTTGATGAGATGTTTGATGTGTATAAGCAGTCCATTCTTCCTTTAATAGAAGCTAATAAATTAAAAACAATTTTATTTCAATATCCACCATGGTTTGATTGCAAAAAGAAAAATGTAGATTTTCTTCGATATACGAAAGAAAAAATGGAAGGTTTACCATGTGCAATAGAATTTCGAAATCAAACATGGTTTTATCCAGAAATGAGAGATAAGACGTTACAGTTTCTAGAACAGGAGAAATGGGTTCATACAATTTGTGATGAACCACAGGCTGGGATAGGTTCTGTGCCACTCGTATTAGAGGTTACGAATTCAAACATGGCATTAATACGTTTTCACGGTCGAAATGTTCATGGTTGGCTTGATAAAGGGGAAAATTGGAGAGCGGTTCGTTGTTTATATCGCTACAACAATAAAGAACTGGAAGAATGGGTGGAACGACTAGAGCAATTAAAAAAGAAAACAAAGGATATATACGTACTGTTTAACAACAATTCAGGTGGGGATGCAGCAGATAATGCGAAACAGCTTATGAAAATGATGAACATTACATATGGTGAGCCGAAGCCGGAGCAATTAAATTTTTTTGAATGATAATAAACAAGAAAGGCACTGTACAAACAGGGGGAATGTACAGTGCCTTTCTATATGAAAAAGAGGGGTAACAATGTTACTGAGCGTTTGGTTGATTCATCAATTGTTGGCTTCATAATAAATGATAATGGTTATCATTATCATTGTCAATGGTTTTTCTAAAAATATATAAAAAACTTTGTATATTTTAAATAGAGATAAAAAAAGAACAGCATTAATGCTGTTCTTTTCCGTTGATGAATTGTTGTAAATCAAAAGGAGTTATCGCCTGGATAAATTCTTTTGAGATAAGTGTTTGCACGAGAGTGCTCTCAGAGATAGAAGCACCTGTTTTCTTTTCGTAAGCTTGTTTTAATAAATCAAGTTTTTCAGCCGTTTCTTTTGGTAATTCAATTGTAAGTGTGTTCATAATTTCTCCCCCTTATTATTAGAGTACCACTACAGTATAGGAGAGACAAGAAAAGAGAATATGAAATATAAAAAAGGTTACCAAATTTTCAAATGGTAACCTTTTTTATGTATAAGAGTTATTAAGCAATACCGATATACTTTAAAGTTTTTGATGGAGTACTGTGATCAAAGAAGTGTTGTAAAAATGCAATATCAACACCTGATTTGTATGCACAATAACCCCAAGTTTTTCGAAGTGTATGTGAGCTAATCCCTTCTAATCCAACTTCTTTTGCAGCTTTGTTTAAAATGTACCATGCATGTTGTCTCGTAATAGATTTTGTTCCTTTTTGAGATTTTAACAATGGTTCATTACGTTTCCAAGTTTTACGTTCTTTCATGTAGTCTTCGATTGCGTGCTGTAAGTCTTCATTTACAGCAAACCATTTATGTTTCTTCACTTTTTCATTGTAAAATAAAATGGAATGGCGAACATTTTCATTTTCATCGATTACATCACTAACTTTTAATTGTAAGATTTCACTTACTTTTAAGCCAGAATTTACAGCTAATACGAATAATAAGCCATCACGTTTCGAAGATTGTAAAAGTATATTTTTGATAGTTTCTAATTGTTTTTCATTTTGAATAGGTTGTCCTGCTTGTTTCATTTCACGCACTCTCCTCTTTTATATGTGTAAAGGAAAGGATTAACTTGTTTCTTACTATAAAGGGAGAGTGTGAATTTCATGTGAACTCCTAGTGAAATTAAGACAAATTATTTGACTTCTTTTACTTTTTGTAAATTGAAATAGAATACAACACTGTTAGTCGTATTATACACACCGTACTCGGCATGATGGAGGTCTAAAATGTTTTTTACAATAGATAATCCGAGACCGGTACCTCCGGTGTGACGGCTACGTGATGCATCTAGGCGATAGAAGCGATCCCAAATTTTTTCAAGACTTTCTTCAGGGATAGGGTTTCCTGTATTTTCGATTTCGATTTTTACGGTATCTTCTGCTTCTATAATGGAGACTTGTATTTTTTCTCCATCCGGCGTATAGCGGATGGCATTACTTAGTAAGTTCACAACTACTTGCTCAATACGGCTACGATTTGCTTTAACAAGTATAGAAGGGTCTGCATCGACGTTCACTTGTAGATGCTTTTCTTCCATGCTAAATAATAATTTTGTATAGACTTGTTGCGTTAATTCACCAATTGAGAACGTCGTCATATCTAGTTTGTAAGTACCAGATTCTAACTTTGCTAATTCTAACATTTCAACAATCAGCCTGTTCATATTTTCTGTTTCTTCTAAAATAACATCAGTATAATACGAAGTATCCTTACTAACACCATCTTTAATACCTTCTGCAAAACTTCTAATTACACTCAGTGGTGTTTTTAATTCGTGTGATACGCCAGAAATGAATTCTTTTCTTGTTTTCTCTAATTGACGTTCACGTTCAATGTCTTGTTGTAACTTTGTATTGGCAACATTTAATCGATCGATTCGATCTTTTAAATTTACAGATAATGTATTGATACTGCCGGAAAGCCCACCAATTTCATCGTCGGCTGTAACAGGTAATTTCTCGCTGAAATCAAAATTAGCCATTTTTTTTGTAACACGATTCATTTTAATTAATGGCTTAACAATGATTTTTGAGTAGTAGAAGGATAACAAAATAATAACGAGAAACACGATGATTAAGGCATAAACATAATAGTCTTTTAAAACTAGCATCGCTTCATTAACGGGTTGTAAAGACGCTATCGCAAAAGCATATTCTGTAATCTTTCCGTTTTCTATAATCGGCTTTACAAAGATACTATTTTTTATATTTTCGCCGCCATCTAATATGAAAGTGTTTAATTGGTTCGAGTTAGAAGTGCCATCTCTAATAATATCTGCAAAATATTGAACGGCTTGTAATGTTTCAATATCATTTGCAAGACGAACCTCAGCTTTTGATGGGAGCTGTAACTTAGTTATAACACCTGTAAAGACGATACGAGTTGTAGATTTGTATCGGCTTGCAAGTCTATTCTTAGAAGGATTACCATTAATTGACTGAAAATCCGAATAGAAATGTTCGTTTTGCCATTGATTATAATTCGTTCCTAATTTTTGTGGTGTAATAATATTATTCTCTTGTACGACTCCATCAACATTAATTATTACATCTTTTTTTAAACCTAAATTTTCGAATTTATTATATTCTTCTGGTGTTAAAAGGTTATTGAGTGGAATGGAATACTGTTTATTATTGTTGGGATTAAATACATCGATATAGTAATTGTTATCACTTTTAATAATACCGTTAGAATCCAAAAACTGCATATCGGCATTTGTTTTATCATGAAATTCTTGTTTTAGTTTTCTAACTTTCTCATAACTTTTATCACTTTTGTCATAATTATCTACGAATTTTTCAAAAGCAGTTTGAACTGTTTTTACTTTTTTATTAATATAAAATTTCTCTAAAAATAGAGATTGTCCTAGGAAAAAAAGTAGGAATATTATTGTAAATAAAGTTGATGTTAATAAAAATAGTTTAAAGACGATACTTCTGTTTTTCACTGCGTCACCTCTTATGAGAAATACTGTAAATGATTTCTTTATCCCGCTCGGGCAATAAGACTTCCACTTCAAAATTCGGCGAATACAAGGGAGTTAGTAGGTGGGAGATCAACTGTCCGTAAAAGCCTGATTGGTTCAACTAATAATCAGTGGGGGATGGAAAAAAACCACTGATTAAAGTTTCACTTTATTATAACAAACGTTACAATAAAGTAGAGGGGAGAAATCTGTCTCTTTATAAAATAGTTATTTATAAAAAGTCACATAAAAAGAACTCGCCAGACGTATGACAAGTTCTTTAGTGTATTATTGTTGAATTGCTGCATCTAAAGCGATTTCAATCATTTCGTTAAATGTAGTTTGACGCTCTTCAGATGTTGTTTCTTCGCCAGTGAAGATGTGATCGCTAACTGTTAATACAGATAATGCATTTACGCCGTATTTCGCTGCTAATGTATAAAGAGCAGTTGTTTCCATTTCTACTGCTAATACACCGTAATCTCCAAGTTTTTTAACCATGTCCATGCTTTCGCGATAAAACACATCTGCTGTTAAGACGTTACCGACACGAACGTGTAATCCTTTTTCAGTTCCAGCATCGTAAGCTTTCTTTAAAAGATCAAAGTTTGCAGCTGGTGCGAAATCAAATCCTGGGAATGTTAAACGGTTCATATTAGAATCAGTACAAGCCGTCATTGCGATAATAACATCACGAACTTTTACATCTTTTTGAATTGCACCGCAAGTGCCAACGCGAATTAAATTTTTAACTCCGTAGCTTTGGATTAATTCGTTTACATAAATAGAAATAGAAGGAACACCCATACCTGTACCTTGAACAGATACACGTTTTCCTTTATAAGTTCCAGTAAAACCTAACATACCACGTACGTTATTATAGCAAGTAACATCCTCTAGAAATGTTTCAGCGATATATTTTGCACGTAATGGATCACCTGGTAATAGAATAGATTCAGCGATTTCGCCTTGTTTTGCTTCGATATGTACACTCATGAAAAGTCCTCCTTATAATGTATTGATAGAAATCAATATCATTTGCATTATACACTACGAATCCTTTCAATTAAAATCTTTTTATTATTTGTAATATGTGCAAAATAGGAGGATTTCATAAATCATAATCTAGAATATATAGCTTAAGAAGTTTTATGTGAACAGAGACAATAAAAATGGTAGGTGATGTTTTGAAAAATCTTGTCATTGGGCTTATTGCGTTAGTACTTATTGTGGCAGGAGGATTTTACATAAAAAAATATCAAGAAAACGAAGAGACTGTAGGAGATGTTCAGGAAGTAAAGTGGGATGTGTCAAATGGAAAGGGAAATGAGAAAGTAGATATTGTATTTCAGTTGTTAAACAAAAAGAATAATGAAATTCGTGGTGTAAATGATCAAATACGGGCAGTGATTGTAGATGGACAGTTAAAACACATACAACAAATTAAACCTACATTTGCAGGGAACGGGTCATATAAGTTATCTTCCAAAATAGCGAAAGATGAAGAATATACGATATTTTTATACGAAGATAAAAATAAGTCCGTAGAGTCATTCGCTAGGAAAGATTTTGGTAGAACGAAAGAGGAGAACAATAAGAAAAAAGTGAAATTTCCAATCGACAGTGTACTTACAAAAAAAATAGGGGAGTATGAAGTTTCTCTTTTATTTGGCGCATTACATCCGAATGAACCAGTTACGTTAACATTTCAGTTTCAAGCGAAAAAGGGTGAAAAATTGAAATTACATTCAGAGAGAGGAGAAGTAGAGTCACTCTATATCGTGGATGAAACGAAGGAGAACTTTTTATACGCTATGCCTGTGGATACGGATGAACAATTACAATACCGTATTACATTTCCTGCCGAGGGTACGTATAAAATGTGGGGGAATTTCTATATAAATGGTAAGAAATATGAAAAAGAATTTATTGTACAAGTTCAAAAAAGAAAAAACAGCTAAGAATTTAGCTGTTTTTTCTTTTTCCTATTAATTTTGTTACAGAGAGCATTGTAATTGGTAAAGAATGATTCTTCCTAAATGCTAAATATTTACCGCTCCATGCTGGTTTATATTTTTCTTTAAAATGTCGTAATCCACTGAAACTATACGTATAACGAACGTTATTAAAGATTGCAGCAGCCACTCGTTCAGACCAGAAAGACTGTGTGGATAAACCAACATTTGAAAGTGGTGCCATACCAATATTAAAGGAGTGGTATTCATTTTCTTTTGCCCATTGGAATAAGTGGATGAAAATTGCGTCCATAATGCCGCTAGGCGCATCTGGATAATATCGCATTAAATCGACAGATAATGATCCGTTTTGATATACGGGCATGAATGTTGTGAATGCAATAATTTTTCCATCCGCATCAGATAATGTTGCAATGGGAGCGCGACTAATATATTCATGATCGAAGTATCCGAGTGAAAAACCTTTCTCTTTTTTTCCACCAAGCCATGCATCTGAAACTTTTCTTAACTCTTCATATAATTCGTCTGAGAAAGGTGGCTCATGAATAGAGAATGTATAGCCTTCTCTTTCAAAACGGTTGAAAGTAGCTCGCATGCCAGCGCGTTTCTTTCCTGTTATTGTAAATGTATTTAAATCAACAACAGCTTCTTCACCGAGCTTAAAGAAGTTATAACCAAAATCGTGATATAAACTCATCCATTTACTTTCAATTTGGTAGAATACACAAATGTATCCAAATCGATCAGCCTCAGCTAAAAACTCTTGCAATACAGTACGATAGGAGGAAGGGTCCCCGATTGGATCACCTAGTACAATAAGTCGTTTTCCAGTTATTGAGAAGAGAATGAGTGCTTTTCCATCACTACTGAAAAAGAACTGTTTATCTCCTAAAAAACCTAAATGACTAAGTACATTTCCACCATGTTCATCTAAGAAGTTTTGTAATCTTTTATCATTAGCTGGTTGCCCGGGAAATTCATTTCGATAACGATTTGCAATGAGTGAACCAATTAGTAAAAAAGTAGGAACAAAAAAGGCAGCTGCTAATGCACTTCGTTTCACTTGTGTAATATTACGAACGACAAAATCAGGTTGGAAAGCTTCTTTTGCACTTGCAAATAAAATACCTAAGTTTTTATATAAATATAACGTTACAAGTAGGAATATAAAAACTTTTACGATATCGGAAAGTGAGACTTCCATTTTCTCACGTACAAACCTTTTACGAAGCATATACAATACAGCGAGTACGATTAATAAAATAAAAGTTTCTTCAACATCAATTCCTTTTAGTGTATTAAAAATAGCCGCTCCAATTAAAGAAACAATCGTCATATAATAAGAACGTTTTGTTCCGTAATATATCCCTCGTGAAAGAATGAGGAGGAGAATACCGAATGTTAGCGATAAGCTAAAAGAAAATTGAATAAGATGTTTTGGAGCTAGAATATGTAAGGCGTGTGCCCGATTTATACTTGTCGGTAGAATAGTTGATAAAATAACCATTAAGCCAGCAAATACTGTTAAAGCAGCAGATGCCCAAGAACCTAACTTTCCTAGAAAGTCACGCTGCAAAGTCCATATAACACCAGTTGTCTCTAATGCAGGCGCAATAAAGGGTTTATCTTCAAACTTTTTAATGGCTACTCCTGTCATTTCAAAAGCTGCAAAAATGAGACCAAGGCAGAATGGTAAGATGTAATAGACGAGACGATATAATAACATAGCAGGAAGCAAAACACCTGTATCGATGCCGTATTGCCCAAGCCCAGTTAAGAAGACAAGATCAAATGATCCAAGACCACCAGGAACAAGACTAACGACACCAGCTAAAGCAGCAATGACATATACGCCTAAAAACTTTTGGAATTCGATTTCAATGCCAAATAATAGTAATATGACGTACATAACAATACCAGCAGATACCCATTCGACTAATGAAACTAATGAGTATAAAACAGTTGGGTTTTTCTCCTCTTCTTCTTGTCCCTCTGTTTGCATCGCTTTTCTATTTTTTAATTTAGAAAATCCGATATATATAGGGACGAAAAGAGCAAAGAAGATAAGAACAGGCCATAGCCATGGTTTTTCATGCAAAATAAATCTCGTGTCTAATATTCCGATAAGACCAAGAAATGAAAGAATGGCTAATCCATTAATAAAGGCAGTTGTCATCCAAGCGATACTTTTAATAAGTTTTCCATTTTCTTTTATGTATGGACGATAAAGCATTGTGCGTACGCCAGCTCCAACTAGACCACCAAACCCGATAAATCCATTTAAAGTATTAGCAATCCACGAGATACGGAAAATCTTTTGGACAGGGATATCAGCTTTTAAGTAACGAAGCATAACATAGTCATAAAAGAACATTGTTGATACAGCGAATGCACCAAGTGTAATTGCTAAAAAGACTCCTCCAGTTGGAATGTTTTTAATTGTATCAATCGCTTCTAAAAAAGAAATGCCCGCTAATTCTTTTTTTGCTTGAAAGAATACAATTGTTAATACAACAAATGGGAAGATAATTTTCCCGATTTGTAAGAAACGTTTCCATGAAAACGACATAAATACAACTCTCCTTGTATAAGAAAACTGAGACAATAATATTATTATGACAAACTTCAAGAAAAATAAAAAGGTAAATTCCTGTATAGGGGAGCTATTTTTTATATAGGTATATTTAAAAGAATATTTTGTTTATCAGAAAATTAAGTTAGAATAAGATGAAAGAAGGTGGAGGGGAGTATATGATTATAAAAGGTTATGTAGGATATGAGTTAGAAAAGGCGAAACCTAATACATCAGAAGATTTTTTTAACAGATCTGAAGTGACATATATATTAAATGATAAAGAGAAAACTTTTTCGGTTTTATACGTTCGATATTTTGAAGAAGTTTTACAAGAAATTACTCCTTTTGAAGGAAATCCAGTGTATAAAGTAGAAGAACAAAACATATATTTGCGCGATATTGTAGCGATATGTTGTTTAGTGAAGGATAGGGAACTTCGTGCGCAAAAACGTTTGTATTTAAATAACCTGGAAGAATTTCAACAATATTTTGATGAGGGAACGGTGTCGAAAGTACAAGAAATATTGGCTGAATTACATAAAAATAAAAGAGTAGAAATAGCGTGAAATGGCAAAGGAGAGAGAAAAAATGTCTAATTTGATGGTTGAAAATCAAACAGAACAAGTTTCTATATTTTTAGAAGATGCTATTAATTTGATAACCAATTATGTAAATTATCATACGTTGCCTTCTTTATTAGAGGAAACACCAGCAGGGAATGAGCAATATTATAAAGGGTTATTAGCATCAATGAGACGACTTCTCGTTTTTTGCGAAGAAGGACATGATGCATGTTTTGTTTTGTTGAATAGTCAGCCATTTCGAAAAACAGCAGCTGAAAAAATTTTATATAAGATTTACCATCAAGTAATTGCAGAGTTTTTTTCACCAAAGAGTGATTATTGGTATGAAAATAGTCGGTCTGCATATACAGGAAAAAATTCTATCGTTTTTCAACAAACACCACCTGCATCTTTGGGGCAAGTGATGAAGAGTTTAGAAGGTAAATTTCAATTGATGCGTGAAGAACTAGAATATTATGAGACGGATTATCAGACAAAGATGTTACACAAATATTGATTGCGGAAAAGAAGCTAAGGTGACTTAGCTTCTTTTCCTTTTGTACAGTTATATAAGGGATTTTCATTGAATATAGTTAAGTGGATAGCATTAGGGAGGTGCAACATGAATCAGCAAGGTGTATTTACAGATTACTTTCATGAAGTAGAAAATTGGTGTGAAAGTGTTCTTCACGTATTAGATAGCCGCGCAATGGAAGTGTATGATGTCCATATGCTTGCTTATAAAATTCAGGCGTTGTTAGAGCGTATGAAAGAGCATGAGTATGAAACAGATGCAGAGTTTATGTATGAAATAAGTGATGATGTAGAACATATTCAGCATCACTTGCAGGAAGTATTTATGCAAGAAGAAGAGGAATATGAATTATATGAAAGAGGGGATAGCGAACGAGCTGTTCCAATTGGAGGACATACACTCCCGCCATTACCTTATCCGTATAATGCGTTAGAACCTTATATTTCTAAAGAAATTATGATGTTACACCATGATAAACATCATCGGAGTTACGTGGAAGGATTAAATAAAGCAGAGAAGATGATGGAAGAAGCGAGAAAAACAAATCAATTTGATTTAATTAAGCATTGGGAAAGAGAAGCGGCTTTTCATGGGTCAGGTCATTACTTACACACGATATTTTGGAATAACATGAAAAAAGACGGTGGTGGGAGTCCAAGAGGTGCTTTTTCACAACAAATCGAACAAGATTTTGGGAGCTTTTTACGTTTCCAAAAACATTTTACAGAAGCGGCCTCTAAAGTAGAAGGTTCAGGCTGGGCAATTCTCGTTTGGGTGCCCCGGTCTGGAAGGTTAGAAATTTTGCAAAGTACACTTCATCAATTATTTACACAATGGGATACGATACCACTCCTTGTACTAGATGTCTGGGAACATGCGTATTATTTACAATACCAAAATCGAAAAGATGAATATATTAAAAACTGGTGGAATGTTGTAAATTGGCCTGATGTAGAAAAAAGGTTTGAAACTGCGAAACAAATTGAATGGACACCATATTAGACGCAAATTCTCTGCGTCTTTTTTAATGGAAGCAGAAGGAAGATTTCGTTCATATTTTAAAAGGCCAAGCATACACTTGTACAAAAAGTGCCAAAAGGACGTGGGGGGAAATATGAGACGAATTTGTGTAATCATTACGCTTCTTATTATGTACGCAAGCGTTATGCCGATTCCTACATATGCAAAGATGAACAGCAATGTCAGTGCTCGAAATGCTGTATTAATGGAGCAACAGTCTGGTCGTGTATTATACGGAAAAGCAGAACATGAACCTCAAAAAATTGCTAGTATAACAAAAATTATGACTGCCTTGTTAGCTGCTGAATCAGGGAAGATGAAAGAAATGGTGTCAGTTAGCAATGAAGCGGTGAGGGTGGAAGGATCAGCAATCTATTTAAAGCCTGGACAAAAAGTGAAGTTAGAAGATTTAGTATACGGACTCATGCTTAGATCTGGTAATGACGCAGCGCAAGTAATTGCTGAAAGTGTGGGTGGGAGTATAGATGGATTCGTATATTTAATGAATGAAAAGGCGAAAGAAATTGGAATGAAAGATACTCACTTCTCAAACCCTCATGGTTTAGATGGAGATGGATCACATTATTCGTCGGCTTACGATATGGCGTTATTAACGAAGTATGCAATGGGAAACGAGTCATTTAAAAAAATCTTTGGAACAAAAACGTATAAATCCGATTCTTGGGATTACCCGTGGAAAAATAAACATAAGTTGGTAACGTCTTATTATGAATTTGCAACAGGAGGAAAAACAGGCTTTACGAAGAAAGCAGGAAGAACGCTTGTTACAACGGCATCAAAAGATGGACTAGATTTAATTGTCGTAACTTTGAGTGCTTCTAGTGATTGGGATGATCATATGAATCTATTTGATAAAGGATTTGAACGTTTCAAGCAAACGAAAGTTTTAGGACAAGGAGCAATTGCTGAAATAAATGAAAAGAAGTATGCCAACCATGTTTATACGAAAAATAGTTTTTCCGTGCCGTTAACTGAAGAGGAAAGAAAGAACGTATTATTAAAAGTTGAACTGGATAAAAGTATAACGCTTGAGGATGGAGTAAAGGTTGGAAAGACAGATGTTTATGTTGGCAATGAGAAAGTTGGAGAACGGAATTTATTTTATAGTAAACGGAAGTTAGTAGCTACAACGGGACTTTACTGGAATAATGTGAAAGAAATTTTTTCTTACATGATAGGTGTTGGGAACAATGGTTAATCTCGTATGGGTAGCGATGGCTGTCATTGGGATTGTATACGCCATGATAAATGGAACGATGGAAGAAGTGAATAAGGCTGTATTTGACGGAGCAAAAGATGCAGTAACGATTTGTATAGGACTTATTAGTGTTTTAGTATTTTGGCTTGGTTTAATGAAAATTGCAGAGGAAGCCGGATTGTTAAAAAAATTAGTTTCACTTTTTATGCCGATAGTAAAAAGGTTGTTTCCAGAAATACCAAAGGATCATCCGTCCATGGGATTTATTCTATCAAATATGATGGCAAACTTTTTTGGTCTAGGTAATGCAGCAACCCCTCTTGGTATTAAAGCGATGGAACAACTAAAAGAGTTAAATGGAGGAAAGGATTCGGCGAGCCGTTCTATGGTGACGTTTCTAGCATTAAATACATCAGCTATTACATTAATTCCTACGACAGTCATTTCAATTCGAATGACATATGAATCAGCCAATCCTACTGAAATTGTTGGGGTAACATTTATTGTACAAGTACTTTCTATGATTGGAGCAATTTGGATTGACCGCTATTTTTACCGAAGAAGGAGTAGAAAGGGGCGGAAAAAATGAGTATTGTAAATACAATTTCCTTATGGGTAATCCCTTGTGTAATTGGTTTTATCCTTTTATATGGCACGATAAAGAAAGTGCCGACGTATGAATCGTTCGTTGAGGGAGGAAAAGAAGGGATTCAAATTGCAATTTCCATTTTACCGTTTATGGTTGGAATGCTTGTGTCTATTTCTATATTCCGATCGTCAGGTGCGCTAGATGCAATGATATCAGTAATGAAGCCAATGCTAGATTTAATTCACGTTCCAGCAGAAATCGTTCCATTAGCACTAATACGTCCTATTTCAGGTTCTGCTGGTCTAAGTATTACGACTGATTTAATTGCTACATATGGGCCAGACTCATTCATTGGGAGATTAGCTTCTACGATGCAAGGGAGTACAGATACGACTTTTTATATTTTAACAGTATACTTCGGAGCTGTTGGTATTAGAAAAATGGGAGATGCATTAAAAGTAGGTCTTTTTGCAGATTTAATCGGAATTATTTGCTCGATTGTCTTTGTTTCCCTATTGTTTCAGTAAAGCTATTCATTTTTTATGCTATTTCGCGTATAATACGTATACGACCACTATTAAGGTGTAGCTTAATAGTGGTTTTTTTATGCAGTATTTTTGACAAAATGATGAACTTTTATTGTGAGAAATATGAAAAATATGGACAATAATAAAGGATAAAAACATGATTTGACCTTTATATGTTTAATATCATCGCTATGTTGTTTAAGGGAGATGGAGCGAATAACCGTAAAGCGTATGCGGTTGCCAAGTCTTTCTAATGTAAGGTAAGATAAATTCGAGGTGAAAAAAAGAAATGGAACGATTACAAAAAGTGATTGCGCAAGCAGGTATTGCATCGAGAAGAAAGGCTGAGGAATTAATTCAGCAAGGAAAAGTGAAAGTTAACGGAAAAATAGTGAAAGAGTTAGGAACAAAAGTAACTCCTCAAGATAAAGTAGAAGTAAATAACATCCCTCTTGAAAAAGAAGAACCTGTTTATTTTTTACTATATAAACCAACTGGTGTAATTTCAAGTGTATCAGATGATAAAGGTAGAAGTGTTGTAACAGACTTTTTCCCTGAAATTACACAACGTTTATTCCCAATCGGACGTCTAGATTATGATACGTCAGGAGTATTATTAATGACAAACGACGGGGACTTCGCAAATATATTAATGCATCCTAAATATAAAGTTGAAAAAACGTATGTTGCAAAAATAAAAGGCCCATTAACAGGTGAGAAAATTCGCATGTTAGAACGCGGTGTTGCATTAGAAGATGGTAAAACAGCACCAGCACATGTGAAAATTATTTCTTGGGACAAGCGTAAAGAGATGGCTATTGTACAATTAACAATTCATGAAGGACGTAATCGTCAAGTACGTCGTATGTTTGAAGCGTTAGACTGTAAAGTAGTGAAATTAAAACGTGAACGTTATGCTTTCTTAGAAGTAGGAAGCCTGCGACCTGGTGATGCGAGAGAATTGACACCACATGAGGTGAAACAATTACGCGCGCTTGCTTCTACAAAGCCAAGATAAGCTATAGAGTTAAAAATTCACCAGTGGAGTGCTCTGCTGGTGATTTATTCAATACAACATTTACAGAAGATAATACATAACATTTACCGAGGAGAGGAGAGGTAATATGAAGAAAAATCGCTTATTATTTCGCGTTATTATTCTACTCATTTTATGTGGTGCTGTAGGATTTACCCTTTATCAAGGATTCTTTGCTAATAAAGAGAAAATGCAAATCGGAAAAGAAGCACCTAACTTTGTTGTGACAGATTTAGAAGGGAAGAAAATTGAACTAAAAGATTTAAAGGGAAAAGGTGTATTTTTAAACTTTTGGGGTACGTGGTGTAAACCTTGTGAAAAAGAAATGCCTTATATGAATGAATTATATCCAAAGTATAAAGAAAAAGGCGTTGAAATCATAGCGTTAGATGCAGATGAAACGGATATTGCAGTAAAGAACTTTGTGAACCAATATGGTTTGAAATTCCCAGTTGCTATTGATAAAGGACAAAAGATTATAGGAACATATGGAGTAGGTCCATTACCGACAAGCTTTTTGATTGATAAAGATGGAAAAGTAGTGGAGCAAATTATAGGTGAACAAACGAAAGAACAGTTAGAAGAGTATTTAAAGAAAATTACTCCGTAATAAAGAAAGCCTTTACATAAGAGGTGCGTGTCTATAGTGCCTCTGATTTAAAAATTCTGAGTATTGCGGTAACTCGAGGTTAGAATATACAATAGTACATATAGATACAGGGGCGGTGAGAGTGTTGAAAGAAATTAAATGTGAATGTGGACATGTTAATCCGATAGGAACCGTTTTTTGTGAAGCTTGCGGGAAACCATTTGAAAGCAATGAAAATGCAAAACTATTGGATATGCGCTATGAGGGGAGTGCACGGAGATCTCTCACGCAAACAAAAACGATAGTCGATAAAATTTGGAGCTTTTTCTCTTCTGTAAAAGTCGGTGTATGGCTAATCGTAATAACTTTAGCTGCATCAGCGATAGGAACTATTTTTCCGCAAGAAATGTACATAACTCCAGGGATTGCACCAGCTGAATATTATAAGCAAGAATACGGATTTTTAGGGCAATTATACTATCAATTAGGATTTAATAATTTATACGGTTCATGGTGGTATATGATTTTGATTGCTTCTATCGGTATTTCACTTGTGATATGTAGTTTAGACCGCGTTATTCCACTTTATAAAGCTTTAAAAAAGCAAGGCGTAAAAAGACATCCTAGTTTTTTAAAGAGACAGAGATTATATGGGACTGGTACACCGCAAGATGGTGACCTGGAAAGAGTGCAAAAGAATTTAAAGAAAAGAAACTATAACGTGAAAGTGGAAGACGGAAACGTTTTAGCAGAAAAAGGACGCTTCTCGCGTTGGGGTCCATATGTAAATCATATCGGTCTTATTATCTTTTTATTCGGTGCGATGCTTCGTTTTTTACCGAGTATGTACGTAGACGAAGCACTTTGGTTACGTGATGGTGAAACGAAAGAAATACCAGGGACGGATGGACAATACTACTTAAAAAACGAGAAATTTATAAAAGAAGTTTATGATAAAAGTAAGGACAAGGAAGTTTTTGAGGAAGCGATTGATCGTGTAGGCGATAAAATGATTGCGAAAAACTTCCAAACGAATGCTGTATTATATAAAGCTGTGGGCGAAAATATAGCAGGGCAAAAACCAAAGTTGGAAAAAGTAAAAGAAGCGGAAATTCGAGTAAATGAACCACTGAAATTTGATCAATTTGCAGTGTATCAAGTGGATTATAAAGAAAGTGAATTTAAAAGTATGTCCTTCAACTTGCAAAATAAAGAAAATAATCAAAAATGGGGACCGATTAAAGTAGATTTAACGAATCCTAAGGAAAAATATGATTTAGGAAATGGTTATTCTCTAGAACTATTAAGCTATTTTCCTGATTTTTATTTTGATGAGAATGGAAAACCGAATACAAAAACGAAATTACCGAACAATCCTGCATTTGTATTTAAAATGTTTACACCTGAAACACCAGATGGTGAAGTGAGTTTTGTTGGTATTCAGCAAAATATAGAACCTGATGGAAACAACAAATATAAAATGTCGTTTGCGGGTGTTGAAATGCAAAATGCAACAGCACTTACTGTAAGAAAAGATTTAACGCTTTGGATTCTCGGTATTGGAGGATTTATATTTATGGTTGGTGTCATTCAAGGTATGTATTGGAATCATCGCCGTATTTGGATACAACGTGTTAATGATGAATGGTGGATTGCAGGGCATACGAATAAAAATTGGTTCGGTTTAAAGAAAGATATTGAAAGAGTAATAGAAGGTACAGCAATTCCACAGCCAAATGATAAAGTAATCGATAAAAAAATTAGTTAAGGTGGGGAAACGATATGGTGCAAATAATTAGTAACTTTCTCTTTACCGCATTTATTTTATATTTAATTGCGACTCTATTTTTTGGTGGAGCCATTAAAGAAAAGGGTCATAAATGGGCAAATGTAGGAATAACAATTACAATTTTAGGGTTTATAGCACAAACAGTATATTTTGTTACAAGGTGGATTGCATCAGGGCATGCGCCAGTTAGTAACTTTTTTGAATTCGGTACATTTTTCGGCATGATGCTTGTAGGAGCATTTATTGTAATGTATTTTATGTACCGCGTAAGTATAATTGGACTATTTGCATTACCAGTTGCGCTTTTATTAATTGCCTATGCAAGTATGTTTCCGAGGGAAATATCTCCGCTTATTCCATCTTTAAAAAGTAATTGGTTACATATTCACGTGACGACTGCAGCAGCAGGACAAGCAATTTTAGCGATTAGTTTTATTACGGGCGTCATGTATTTATTAAAAAATGTAGATCAATCAACGAGAAGTAAACGGACATTTTGGCTAGAGACGGTAGTGTTTACGCTTGTTTGTACAGTTGGATTTATTGGAGTAACAACGGTATTTTCTAGTATGAAATATGAAGCGAAGTTTCAATGGGTTGATAAAAATGAACAACAACTGGAAATGAAGTACAATCTTCCAGCTTTAGTAGGACCGCATGAAGGGAAGTTACAGACAGAAAATAAATTAGAACCGGTAGTTGAAGTTCCAGCGATTGTAAATGCGAAAAAATTAAATACTGTTATTTGGTCAGTGTTAGTTGGAACATTACTTTATATTGTATTAAGGCTTGTTTTACGGAAGCGAGTATCGGCGGCACTTCAGCCGTTAGTAAAGAATACGAATAGTGATTTACTAGATGAAATCGGATATCGATCTATTGCAATTGGATTCCCAGTTTTCACATTAGGAGCGTTAATTTTTGCAATGATTTGGGCTCAAATAGCGTGGACGCGTTTTTGGGGCTGGGATCCGAAAGAGGTTTGGGCACTTATAACGTGGCTCTTTTATGCTGCAGTACTACATTTACGATTATCTAAAGGGTGGCATGGAGAGAAATCAGCTTGGCTTGCAGTAATTGGTTTTGCAATTATTATGTTTAACTTTATTGTAGTAAACTTAATTATTGCCGGTTTACATTCATATGCATAGAGAAATAAAATAGGAGAGTGCATGTCACTTTCCTATTTTATTTTTGTCAACTTTTCTTCTTTTTTGAGAAAAACATGACAAAGTAGCGGTTGATTTTGTAAAATGATGTCGAGGACATTATATACTGTTCAAAAAAAATACATAGTTTTGGAAAAAAATTGAACAAAATTTATTATTCTTGTGAAGCATAATATGGGAAGTGAAACATTTAGAAGATTGCTTAAATAAACGAGAATAGCGCAACATAATAGTAAAGAAGGGTAGGTGTGAACCGCTGAGGTGAGAGTACGCAGCGGGTAGAGATGGAAAATGAATCAAGAATTTTAATTGTAGATGATGAGGATCGTATTCGTCGTTTATTGAAAATGTACTTAGAAAGAGAACAATACACAATTGAAGAAGCAGATAATGGTGATACAGCTTTAGAAATGGCGTTGCAAAATGATTACGATTTAATCTTATTAGATCTTATGATGCCTGGTAAAGATGGCATTGAAGTATGTAAAGGGGTTCGTGAGAAGAAAGCGACACCAATTATTATGCTGACAGCAAAAGGTGAAGAAGTAAATAGAGTACAAGGATTTGAAGTTGGAACAGATGATTATATTGTAAAGCCATTTAGTCCACGTGAGGTCGTGCTACGTGTGAAAGCGGTATTACGTCGTGCTGTACCAACAACATTCTTTACACAAGATACAACGACAAAAGATGTTACTGTATTCCCGCACTTAACAATTGATAACGATGCACACCGTGTTACTGCAGATGGTAATGAAGTAAACTTAACGCCGAAAGAATATGAGTTACTATTATTTTTAGCGAAAGCTCCTGATAAAGTATTCGATCGTGAGCAATTGTTAAAAGAAGTATGGCAATATGAATTCTTCGGAGATTTACGTACAGTTGATACGCATGTAAAGCGTTTACGTGAGAAGTTAAGTAAAAAATCACCAGATGCTGCGAAGATGATTGTTACCGTTTGGGGCGTAGGTTATAAATTTGAGGTTGTGAACGACTGATGCTTTGGAGAAGTGTAGTAGGGAAGTTATGGATGACTATATTACTTCTCGTTTCGTTTGTGCTTGGATTTGTTGCGATTTTACTTTCACAGTTTTTTAGAACATATTATGTTGATATGAGTGAAGATAGGCTTCAAAAAGTTGCAACAAGTGTTTCAGAGTTAATTGAAGAAGGTGCCGATGTAAAAACGATTGAGAATATCGCGTACAAATTCTCTGATTCACTTTCAAGGATCATTATTGTAGAAGATGGTAAAGAAATATCATCTTCGCCGAAACAAGAAGGGTTAGTCACTCTTACAATGGATGATTTGAAAGAAGATAAAGAATTAGCGGCTGTTTTCACAGACAAAAAAGAAATTAAGAATAACATTAGAAAAGCCTCTAATAGTAGAAAGAATAAAAACACTGAAAATGATATTATGATTGTCGGAAAACCAGTGCAGTCAAAAAATCAAAGTGCAGTGTTCGTATACGAATCTTTACAAGTACCGATACAAGGCATGGAGAGAACGACTGATTTTATATTCTTATCAGCAGGGATTGCGATTATATTAACAACGTTCTTTGCATTCTTCTTGTCTACTCGAATTACAGCACCACTCCGTAAAATGCGTGAAGTTGCTTTTGAGGTGGCGCGTGGGAAGTTTGATGCGAAAGCTCCTATGGTGTCTCAGGACGAGATTGGTGAGCTTGCAACGGCCTTAAATCAAATGGGGAAACAGTTGAAGTTTAATATGAATGCACTGCAGCAAGAAAAAGAACAGTTAGCTAGTATTTTAAGTAGTATGGCAGATGGGGTTATTACGTTAAATCAAGAAGGTGAAGTCGTTGTAATTAATCCGCCGGCCGAACATTTCTTACAAGTTTGGCAAGAAGAAAAAGAGATAGAGCTAAGTAAAAAACTACCTTCTGAACTTGTGGAACTATTCCATCTTGTTGTAGAAAGTGAACAACAACAAGTTGTTGAAATTAATTTACAAAAAGGGAACTATGTAGTTCTTATGACGCCGCTTTACAATCAAACGAAAATTCGTGGAGCTGTAGCGGTACTGCGAGATATGACGGAAGAACGCCGTCTTGAAAAGATGCGTCAAGACTTTATTGCGAATGTATCGCATGAACTTCGTACACCAATGGTAATGCTGCAAGGGTATAGTGAAGCGATTTTAGATGATATTGTGCAAACGAAAGAAGAAATTGATGATTTTGTTCAAATCATTTATGATGAATCCGTTCGTTTAGGTAAACTTGTAAATGAATTATTAGATTTAGCACGCATGGAAAGTGGTAATGTAGAGTTACATATAGGTGAAGTTGATATTCATCCTTTCGTTGAAAAAATAGGTCGTAAATTCCAAGGGATTGCAAAGGATAAAGAGGTCGCGTTAACGGTTGATTTCAAAGATTCAATTGAACAATACCCGTTTGATGCAGATCGTATGGAGCAAGTATTGACGAATTTAATTGATAACGCAATACGTCATACAAACGCAGGCGGACATGTAACGCTTGTAATTGATTCGAAAAATAATGGCCTCATTTTTGAAGTACAAGATTCGGGTGCAGGCATTCCAGAAGAGGATATTCCATTTTTATTTGATCGTTTCTATAAAGCTGATAAAGCAAGAACACGTGGGAAAAAGGGTGGAACAGGACTCGGGCTTGCGATTGCGAAAAATATTGTTCAAGGTCATGATGGTAAAATTTCTGTTTCAAGTGTTGTTGGAGAAGGAACTACATTCTCTGTATATTTACCGAATCGTATAATTTAGATATGTGTTTTTAAAGTTGATAATGAATAAAGTTCTGCTGTTTTTTATTTTTTTGTAAACTCAATTAAATAAAGAATGGTAGAACTTTTTTCTATGTTGCTCGAATAAAGAATAACAAGAGAGGTGCTGTGAAGAAATGAAATTATATACAAAAACAGGAGATAAAGGAACGACAAGTGTAATAGGCGGTAGGGTTGATAAAGATGATATCCGTGTGGAAGCGTATGGAACAATAGACGAGGCGAATTCTCATATCGGATATGCAATGACTAAGCTTCAAGGCGGGACTTATAGAGATATTTACAATGAGCTTGAAAATATTCAACATGAGCTATTTGATTGCGGAGGAGACTTGGCAATAGTGGAACAAAAAATTCCTTATAAGGTGACAATTGAGATGGTTGAAAGCTTAGAAAGAAAGATTGATTTGTATATAGAAGAAGCACCGCCGCTAGAGCGCTTTATTTTACCAGGTGGAAGCGAGTCGGCAGCTGCTATTCATATTGCACGTACAGTTGTAAGGCGAGCAGAACGATGTATCGTGTCCTTACAAAAAGAAGGAGAAATAAATGAAGTTGTTCTAAAGTATGTAAATAGATTATCTGACTATTTATTTGCAGTAGCTAGAGTAATAAATGCCCGATTACAAGTGAAAGATGTGGAGTATAACCGTAGTGCATTAGTTTTTCGTGATAAGAAAGAGAAGGAAGTGGAGTAATTCACTTTCTTTTTTTGTATACTTTTTTCTGTAATATACCAAAATAGAGAAGGTATGGTGGTAATTAGAAAACGGAGGATGTATATGAAAGTTTTAAAATGCGGAGTCATGTTATTGAGTATACTGTTTGTATCTCAATTACATGTTTATGCAGAAGAAAATCGATGGACATGGCCTGTTGAAGGTCAGATAAGTGATTATTTTGGGACAAGGCATGGAAAACACTATGGTATTGATGTAGCTGCACCGATTGGAACGCCTGTGGCAGCTATCCAAGATGGTAAGGTAACGAAGTCTTATTATTCAAGTAGTTATGGAAATGTTGTATTTATTAAACACGGAGAATATGAGGCTGTATATGCACATTTAAATAAGAGATATGTGGGTCAAGGAGATTATATTTCAAAAGGTGAAAAAATTGGAGAAGTAGGGAACACGGGAGAATCGCGAGGTGCACACTTACATCTAGAACTTCATCAAGGAAGATGGACGATGGCGAAAAAGAATGCGATGAACCCATTGCTTGTTTTAAGTGAACAAAGAAATGAAGTTGTTTCTTCATCATTATATGTCGTACAAAAAGGGGATACTTTAGTTAGTATTGCACGGAAATTTAGTATGACACTTAAGGAAATTAAAGAAAAAAATGGATTGCAGCAAGAGCTAATTTATCCTAATCAACAATTATATGTTAAGTAAAGGTAACGTCTCAAAAATTAAACTTTGAATATTCTTAAATAAGGTTCAATGTAAATGAAATTATATGGGCGCTTCTGCTAGAAGTATTGAGTGAATTAGAGTATTTATATCTAAAAGAAAACCGTCCCAAAATTTATTTTGGGACGGCTTCTTTTACCAAAAAATAAAGACACATATAAATCCAGAAATAGCTAAATAGCTATATAAGTAAAAAACTTTTGTTCTTGTTTTCTCTTTTGTTCGAAACAGTACGATAGTCGGTTCAATTAAACCGATTGTCAAACAAAGTAGGCCAAGAAGCATACAACCAATCGAAATAGAATACAGGGCGATTTGTGGTGCTTGAAATGGAATCATCCATTTTAATAAAAATGCAATAAGTGCAGTGTAACAAATGCTACCGATGTATTTATTCAGTGGTGTATTAGAACGAAAACCAGGAAGTTTTTTTAAGAAAGAGCGGGAAACAACTTCTGTTTGTAAAGATGTATGCTCTTCAATAATTCTTTGAGCTTCTTTTCCTTTTTGAAAAAGGGATAAGATCCAATTTCGCTCACCCTGAAAAATAAATTGAGAAGTTGTCAAATAGTGATCAATCTTCACTTTACTCCAACTTTTCCACGGATGACGCTCACACAATTTTAATTTACTTTCTGTTTTTTTATCATACTGATAAATACTGATGCCATCTTCATCGAAAGTAGCATAGTATGTCTCGTTTGAGAATGTGCCTAAATCAATTGGGCAGTAGAAAAGTAATTCTTTTTTTAAGTAAAAGTATTCTTTTCTTAAGTTTTTTTTCATTGCTTCTCGAATAGAATGTCTCTTTTCTTTTTTCATGACATTTCCTCCATAACTCAGAAAATGTTCTTATCTTAACAATTCAATATCTTATCACTTTTAATTATATATGACTAGGTAATTCAAAAGAGAAATGCCGAATAATAAAAAATATGGATTGTATTGTAAAATATCTCGCAATTTATTTATTGTTACGAAAAATAAATAACTAATTTTAAATAAGTTACAATTTTTTTGTTCACAATGTTATGAGGTTGTTGTATAATGAAGGGGAAAATAGAATATCGGTCTATCTTCGGGGCAGGGTGAAAATCCCGACCGGCGGTGATGAACTATTTATGATTTTGTTCTAAGCCCGCGAGCCGTTAAGGCAGGATTTGGTGTGATTCCAAAGCCGACAGTACAGTCTGGATGGGAGAAGATGGAGGTTCAAGCGTTCAAAAAAGATATGGATTTGAACGTCTGTTTGATGTGCCTTAAATTCTCCCTTTGTGTAAAACACAAAGGGTTTTTTCGTTCTATGAAAAAATAGGCATAGCAGAACCTTTCCACTTTCCATGAGAAGATCGATGGAAAAGGAGAGAGAAAGATGAAACAAAAAAACAGTGTGGTGCAGATGGTGAGTGTAGCGATGCTAAGTAGTATTGCATATTTACTAATGATGTTAGATTTCCCGTTCCCAGGGCTTCCGCCATTTTTGAAAATTGATTTTAGTGATGTACCAGCTCTAATTGCAGCAATTATCTTTGGACCAGTAGCTGGAGTGATTGTAGAGGCAATAAAGAACATTTTACATTACGGGATTCAAGGAAGTTTAACGGGAGTACCAGTTGGAGAAATTGCAAACTTTATTGCAGGATGTTTATTTATTGGACCAGCAGCTTTCTTATTTAGAAAGTATCGTACTGTGAAGAGTTTAACGACAGGGTTAATGCTAGGGACAATTACAATGGCACTTATTATGAGTGTATTAAACTACATCATCATATTCCCGGCGTACACTTGGTTTTTAAATTCACCAGCTATGTCTAGCGAAGCTATAAGAACAACGGTTGTAACGGCAATCTTACCATTTAATTTAATTAAAGGAATTGTTGTAACAATTGTATTTGTGGCATTATTCTCACGCCTGAAAGTATGGGTGTTTGCAAAAATGAAAAATGCATAATATATATAAACCATTAGTAGTGTGGAACTACTAATGGTTTTTTATTAAGGAAAATAAAATTTAGATACAAAAAATGCCCCTCATCAATATGAGGGGCATTTTTTGAAGTTAATAAAAGACTATTCAAATTTTAAAGCGTCTCCGTCGAATGATTCGTCAGCAACTTTAATTGAGTCAGTTGGACAGCCTTCGAATGCATCCATCATATCTTCAATTAATACATCTGGAATTTCAACGATACCTTGGTTATCGTCTAATGTTACAAATGCAATACCTTCATCATCATAGTCATAAATGTCTGGTGCAGCAGCGCCACAAGCACCACATGCAATACAAGTATCTTTATCAACGATTGTATATTTTGCCATCTTTTTTCCCTCCTGATAATATGTATGTGAAAAGCTTGCCATAAAAATTATAACCTTATTGTAAAACGGTTTGTAAAACTTTTCAACATAAAATTATAATGATAATGCTTATCAATTAGAGTGTCAACTTATTTTTGAATTATGTCATAAGATTTTCAAAATACGTAAATATGATTTCGTTTGATACAATAGAATATATACAAGTATATAGTTCTTATTATGATAAGTTTAATGAGCGACAGTAGATAGTGTAATTGTACTGAAAAGAATGAAGTTAAGATTGGAAGGTGGAAGCGGTCATGCAAATACAATATACTTTGTTGCATTGTTTAAAACAATTGAATGGTGAAAGAACCGTTTCATCTATTTATTATTTACTAAAGGGCAAACGTTCTTCGCAAACTTTACAAGATGGAAATATGTTTAGAATTTCTTTTTTGTTCGGAATATATAAATCATTAAATAGAAATGACTATGATGGTGAAGTTGTAAAGTTGTTGCAAGCAGATTTTATTCAAGAAATACATGAAAATACATATGTGTTAACACCTAAGGGTAAAACGCAGTTACATAAATGGGAGGAAGTTTATGCTTTTCCAGCGCATTTGCATGGTTTACATTATGGAGAATTAGGTGAAACATTTTGGAAAAGATTGTCATTGATTATTCAAACTATATCAAATTTACAACAGAATAATACTAAGTTTATCCCGATTCAACAAGATACAGAAATAATGATGTGGGTGAAACGTTTTCTAACAGGAAGGCCATATAAGAGAAGTGAATTGGCGAGAAAACTGTGGACGGAAGTACATAATCTTTTAGAAAAAAGTAATGCGATAGAAGCGACGATTGTAACATATCGACTAACGGGTTATGAACGGATTGGTTGTACATTGCAACAATTAGCAGAAATTACGAAACAAGATATGTTCAGGGTGTATTTTTTATTTTGGGGTACAATGCATTTCTTTATACAAGAAGTTCGTGATAAAGAAAATGAATTTCCGCTATTAGCTGAAATTATATCTTATCCAAATGAGAGAGCTGAACTATTTAGTTTATCCACGAAAAAAACATATAATTTTTGGAGACAAGGGCGTTCTTTAGAAGAAATAGCAACGATTCGGAATTTGAAGGTTGCAACGATAGAAGATCATTTTGTTGAAATTGCTTTGCGAGAAAAAGATTTTTCTATTGAAATGTTTATGGAAAAAGAAAAGATAGACAAAGTAATAAAAGTAATTGAAGCATTGCAAACGCGGAAGTTACGTGTTTTGAAACAAGCGATTGGAGAAGATATCTCTTATTTTGAAGTTCGTCTTGTATTAGCGCGGATGGAGGGTGTAAATGAAACTTGAAGAATATTTATATAAGTGGTTTGGATATTCTGAATTTCGTCCAGGTCAAAAAGGAGTTATTACAGATTTATTAGAAGGAAAAGATGTGATAGCAATGCTTCCGACTGGAAGAGGAAAGTCTATGTGCTATCAGTTTCCGGGGCTTATGCGAGAAGGAACAGTGCTTGTTGTATCGCCGTTATTATCTTTAATGGAAGATCAAGTGACACAATTAAAGTATGTTGTGAAAAACCGAGTGATAGCATTTAATAGTTTTCGGACATTAAATGAAAAAAGAGAAGCGATGAAAAAATTATCTTCATATAAATTTATTTTTGTTTCACCAGAGATGTTACAGTCGGAGTTATTAATTAGGGAATTGAAGAAAATTCATATTTCATTATTTGTTGTTGATGAGGCTCATTGTATTTCTCAATGGGGTTATGATTTTAGACCGGACTATAAGAAACTAAATGTAGTTATTGAAAATATTGGTTCTCCTACAGTGTTAGCATTGACAGCCACAGCGACAAAAGGGGTACTGCAAGATATCGCAGACAGTTTAAATTTAAAGGGTGCCGCGGAACATGTATACTCTATTGACCGTCCTAATATTGCAATGGAGGTGCAATTTGTAGAGACGATAGAAGAAAAGAAAGAGGCGCTTTTGGAGCAGGTGATGTATTTACAAGGGCCGGGGATTGTATATTGTTCAAGTAGAGCGTGGACAGAAAGGTTAACGGAATACTTGAGAGGGAAAGGTGTTACTGGTGTAGCTTTTTATCATGGTGGTATGGAACATGAAGAGCGTATGTTAATTCAACAGCAGTTTATGAACGATCAATTGCAGCTTGTAATATGTACAAGTGCATTTGGTATGGGGGTAAATAAGGCGAATACGCAATATATTATTCATTTTCATTATCCAACTAATATAGCTTCTTACTTACAAGAAATCGGAAGAGCTGGAAGAGATGGCAAACCGAGTATAGCTATTTTATTGTGTAGTCCGTTGGATCATGATTTACCACTTTCAATCATTGAGGATGAATTGCCAAGTAAGTCGCAAATACAATTTTTATTTTCTTTACTACAAGAAAGAATGTTTCAAACGAAAGAATTACCAATAGAAGATGTAGAAGAAATTTGTTATAATGCAGCAAGATTTAATGAGCAATATTGGCGTTTCGTTCGTTATCATCTCGAACAGGTTGGAATTATACAACAACGAAGATTATTATTAGAGGGTTTGTCAGATGAAATTATGAACCGATTAATAGCTGAAGTAGAAATAAGGTTGCGTAATAAATATAGTGAATTAGAAAATATGAAGTCATGGATACGAGTTAAAGGATGTAGACGTGAATATGTGCTGCAACAGTTCGGTTATAGGAAAGAGAAAGAGTTAAATAATTGCTGCGATTATTGCGGTATTACAAAAGAAGATTATAAAAAAAGACGAGCGCAACAATCGGATTTCGACTATAATTGGGAAACAGAGTTACAAAAGCTTTTCGGCCTAGAAAAGATGGAGGAATGATGAACATTCAAAGGCATAATGTTGAAGATATGAGTCCGCAGGAAATAAGGCTGAATCTATATATAACACAGTTAATTATTATCGGTATTGGCTGTTTACTAGCATATATATTATTTCAAGATGTAAAAGAAGTGTTTAATTTATGGAAATGGGAACCAGTATCTATACTTATTATAGGTGGTTTGTTAGCGATTGGTATTGTGTTATTAGATTATGTTGCAATGCGAGTGTTTCCAGAGTCTTGGTTTGATGATGGTGGTATTAACGATAAGATGTTTCGAGGAATGTCGGTTCTACATTTACTCGTTATTACGTTCGTAATCGGTTTTGCAGAAGAATTTTTATTTAGAGGTGTAGTGCAGACTCATTTTGGAATTGTAATTGCGAGTTTAGTATTTGCAGTGTTACATATTCGTTATATAACAAAGCCATTTTTGTTTTGTTTCGTCTGTTTCATTAGTTTTGTCTTTGGTTATGTATTTGAATGGACAGGGAATTTGTTTATAACAATCTTTGCACACTTTCTTGTTGATTTTATAATGGGACTCCAATTAAGAAAATAAATGGAAGGTGGTGGTGAACAACATGAGGAAACGAATTCCTGATTTTGAAGAGGAATTAGAAGTTGAGCGAGTGGAAGAAAAAGAAAGTTTACCGCCGCGTAGTGAAATTCATAGAAATAAAGAGAAAAAACAAAAGTTTAAAATAAATCACATTTTCGTCCGGGTTTTAACATTTCTATTCATTCTGCTGCCAATTAGTATTTTGTGGTATACGGATAAATATATTCAGGTGAAGGGCGATAGTAATAATGCCGGGAAAAGTGCGTTTGAAGTAATCTTCTTTGATTCAGCTAAATCTGATTCACAGAAACAGTCTGAAAAAGCGATAACGCATACTGTGAAAGAGGGAGAAACTTTAGAAAGTATAGCGAAGCAATATTTTTCGGATGAAAATGGGATTGAAGTCATTAAAAAGTATAATAACTTGCAAGAAGATGAAGTGAGTGCAGGGCAAGAATTAAAAATTCCGATAAAAGATAAATCCACAAAGCAAGAGAGCTAGTGAATTAGGCGATCACAATTTGTTATAAAAGCCTAGGATTATCTTTATGAGGAGGGGAGTAAAAAATATGATATGGATTATATTATTCAGTACTCTCATAGGCATGGGGATTTTATTACTTCTTGTGATGTATAAAGAAGCGACGCGTAATACGGTGTTGGAACATACTTTAGTATTTAAAGAATTTCCGAAAAGTTTTCAAAAAGTAAATGTGTTTTTTATTTCTGATATTCATAGAAGAGTTATTTCGAATTTGTTAATTGAACAAGTAAAAGGAAAAGTAGATCTAGTAATTATCGGAGGAGATTTAGCAGAGAAAGGTGTCTCTTTATCAAAAATCTCTGCGAATATCCAAAAGTTAAGAGAGATAGCTCCTGTATATTTTGTGTGGGGAAACAATGATTATGAGATAGAATATCATGAATTAGATGCGTTATTATTAGAAAATAACGTAAAAGTTTTAGATAATACAAGAGTGGTATTTGAGTCTGAATTAGGAGAGAGAATTTGTTTGCTCGGTATAGATGATGTTGGATTGCACCGTGATCGTCTAGATTTGGCATTGGCGGATTGTAAAGAAGAAGGTTTTCGTATCTTAGTTAGTCACAACCCTGATATAATAAAAAAGATGTCTGGAAATGAGCAGATTTCACTTGTATTAAGTGGACATACGCATGGGGGACAAATCCGATTATTCCCATCTAAAAAATATTTAAAAGGTGGCGTATATAACCATTTGAATACGATTCTCTTTGTTAGTAATGGGTACGGAACAACATTGATACCACTTCGTTTCCGAGCACCTGCTCAAACACATATCATTACATTGTGCGGAGGGAAATGATGCCAACTCTTAGTGGAAAATATAATATAAAAGCTGTTTCGAATATAATTGGAGTTCAGCCGAGTACGCTTCGTGCATGGGAAAGACGATATCAAATTATTGCCCCAAAGCGGAATCAAGCTGGGCATCGTTTATATACAGAAGAACATATTCAAATTTTAAAATGGTTAATGGAAAAAGTTTCTTCCGGTATGATGATTGGACAAGCAGTTCAGTTATTAGAAGAGAATCGTTTGCAGAGTACAGTTCAAAAAGAGATACCTTTCGATAAAGAAGTTGTTTTAGTGGACGATTTGCTACAAGCTTTGTTAAAATTTGATGAAATTACAATTACTGCATTATTAAACGAAGCTTTTAGTATATATTCAACAGAGAAGGTTGTTGCCAGTATCGTTCTTCGAGTGACAGACAATTTATTAATGTCAAAAAATAATAATGAGATTTCAATGGCGCAATTCCAATATGCACTATCATTTTTACAAACGCGTCTAGGAATGGTGTATCACAATGCCTCAATGTTTTCCTCTTTACACAAAGTTATTGTGTTAGAAAAGAATGCATTGCAAGGATTTATTTTTTCAACGTATTTACGCTTAAAAGGATATGAGGCGATATATATTAGGACAAGCTTAGCTGAAGATGGTATGTTGTCAGCGGTAGAAGAAATACAGCCGAAATATGTATTTGTATCTTGTGCTGACGAACAAGAAATGAAAAAGACGATGAACTTTATAAATTTATTACAAGAAAAAAGGGAATCTCTTTCTGTTGGCTTTATCGGAAAGCTAGGCGTTCTAAACCAGTTGGACATTGAAACAACCTTAATTGGTGATACAAAAGAAGAATGGGATGAATGGTTAAAAATGTCGGAATAGTTGTTCGAAAAGAACCATCTATTTTCTATTTCATATAATAAAAATTAGATGCATTGGTTACGTAGGGAGGGTATGAGATGAGGCTGGAACGATTAAATTACAATAAGATAAAAATTTTTCTAACATTTGATGATTTATCTGAACGAGGATTAACGAAAGAAGATTTATGGAGAAATGCGCCGAAAGTACAGCAATTATTTCGTGATATGATGCAAGAAGCAAATAAGGAATTAGGATTTGAAGCAGATGGTCCGATTGCAGTTGAAGTATTTTCTCTACAAGCACAAGGGATGGTTGTAATTGTAACGAAAGAAAATCAAGAAATGGATACAGATGATGAGTTTCGTGACGAGTTTATTGAAATGCAAGTGACTCTAGATGAAAGTGAGCATATATTATATGAGTTTGCTACGCTAGATGACATAATTAACCTGTCGAATCGCTTATATAACCTTGGTGTAACTGGCGGAAAGCTATATACGTGGGATAAGCGCTTCTATCTTTGGATGGAAGAAGAGGAACAAATTCAATTGTTAAAGGCGGATTTTATAGCTATTTTAGCGGAATACGGTAATCCGTCTACCGCAACTATTTATCGCATCATGGAGTACGGTAAAGAATTAATGGATTTTAATGCGATAGAACAAATACACAATTACTTTGTGAAAAAACAAAACCTCAGCTAATACAACATAGCTGAGGTTTTGTTTTTATTTGGATAAGGGAAGGGATGATTGTAAATACTCCAACATACTTTTTTAAAATAAAATATGCAGTTTTATGGGAGTATGTTTGAGTAAAATAAAAAATATTTAAATATTTAAGTATTTTACTTTTCTAAAAGTAATAAAAGGACTATAATAATAGTGAAAACGCTTGCAACAGAAAATAGTTTGTATATATTTGTTAGCGTTTTCTATTGCATTCCAAATTTAAGGGTGTATACTAGGCAATGAAGGTTTACTAAACAAGTGAAATTACAGGGGGTTTACTTACTATGGTAGCCGAAAAGGGAACTCAAACAAAAACACAACAACAAAGGGAACAACATTTTGAACTATTGAATTCAACACAAATTGTTATTAGTGAAGCGTTAGAAAAATTGGGTTATCCAAACGAAGTATATGAATTATTAAAAGAACCAATTCGTATGATGACAGTGAAAATACCAGTTCGTATGGATGACGGGACTGTTAAAATATTTACAGGGTATCGTGCACAACATAATGATGCTGTTGGTCCAACGAAAGGTGGAATTCGCTTCCATCCGAATGTAACAGAAAATGAAGTGAAAGCACTTTCAATCTGGATGAGTTTAAAATGTGGTATTGTTGATTTACCATATGGTGGAGGTAAGGGTGGAATTATCTGTGATCCACGTGAAATGTCATTCCGTGAGTTAGAAAGATTAAGCCGCGGTTATGTACGAGCAATTAGCCAAATCGTAGGTCCGACGAAAGATATTCCAGCTCCAGATGTATTCACAAACTCTCAAATTATGGCATGGATGATGGATGAGTATAGCCGTATTGATGAATTTAATTCACCAGGATTTATTACAGGTAAACCGCTTGTATTAGGTGGATCACATGGCCGTGAAACAGCAACAGCGAAAGGTGTAACAATTTGTATTCGTGAAGCTGCGAAAAAACGTGGCATTGATATTAAGGGTGCACGCGTTGTTGTCCAAGGGTTCGGTAATGCTGGTAGCTTCTTAGCTAAATTTATGCATGATGCAGGTGCGAAAGTTATTGCAATCTCAGATGCTTACGGTGCGTTACATGATCCAAACGGATTAGATATTGATTATTTATTAGACCGTCGTGATAGCTTCGGTACAGTAACAAAGCTATTTAACAATACAATTTCAAATAAAGAATTGTTAGAACTTGATTGCGATATTTTAGTTCCAGCTGCAATTGAGAACCAAATTACAGAAGAAAATGCTAATGATATTAAAGCGAAAATCGTTGTTGAAGCTGCAAATGGTCCAACAACATTAGAAGCGACTAAAATTTTAACAGATCGCGGAATTTTACTTGTTCCAGACGTGTTAGCAAGTGCTGGTGGTGTAACAGTATCTTACTTTGAGTGGGTACAAAATAACCAAGGATACTACTGGACTGAAGAAGAAGTAGAACAACGTTTAGAAAAAGTAATGGTAAGATCATTTGATTCTATTTATGAAACAGCACAAGTTCGTAAAGTGAACATGCGCTTAGCGGCGTACATGGTTGGTGTTCGTAAAATGGCTGAAGCAAGCCGCTTCAGAGGTTGGGTATAAAATATTATATCTTGAGAAAACGTGATTTCCTTTCGAGGGAATCACGTTTTTTTGTTGAAGTATTAAATGAGGTGTTATATATGGAGAATGAAATGCTGGAACGAGTAGAACAATTAGAAGAAAAGGTTAAGAGGTTAGAGGGAGAACTTGCAAGAACGATGAAAGCTCGAAAAGTAAGTACCGTTAGAATGTTCGGGGAAGGGCTACTGTTTTTGATATTTGGTGTGGTTGTAGTAGGGCCGATTATTGCCGTTGTAATCTCAATTTTTACTTGGCTTGCTGAAAAATAAAATAAAAATAAAAAAAGAACGCTTGTTCTATACGAACAAACGTGCTATACTCTCCTTAGATAAACAAAACGGAAATGATTTTAAGGAGAGATAAATGATGAAAATGACAGTAGACCAAAGATTTATGATGCCAGCAGATGTTGTAGAGCGAGTGGAAGTATTACGAAACAAACAAAGCAAGCGTGGCACATTATTACAATCGGTAAATAAATTTTTCGGTTTAGATACGAAAGAAGATTGTGTTTGGTTTTACGGTTTTTATGGAGTGGCTGTAAGTATCTTGTTGTTTATGGTGTTCACTTCAAATATTTTCGATTTTCTCTTCGTGTAAGAAATATGCGATAAGGACGTTGCTACCGAATACATATATAAGGAAGTAAGGTAATCTTCTAGAGCGGGAGTTGGTAGCAATGGCGATGTTTCCTATAGAACGCAACTATATTGGATATGGAAGTTCACGGCCGGGGATTCCTCTGACTAAAGTGAGATTTATTGTAAGCCATGATACGGGGAATCCAGGAAGCAATGCGATAGGAAATCGAGATTACTTTAATGAATTACAACCGAAAGCTTCGGCGCATACATTTATAGATGATAAAACAATATTGGAGATTATTCCTATAAATGAAGTTGCGTATCATGTTCGATATGGTGTGCCGACGGATAATGACTTATACGGCTATGACGCGAATAAGGCGGCCATTGGAGTGGAACTTTGTTATGGCGGTGATGTTAACTTTTGGGAAGCATATAATCGTTTTACATGGTATCATGCGTATTTATGCCAAAACTTTGGCTTAAATCCGAAAAAAGATATCGTGTCACATAAAACGCTTGATCCAGCTAGAAAGATTGATCCTGAGAATGTATTAGGGAAACAAGGTATTAAATTTCAGCAGTTTTTAGCAGATGTCTATCGGATGTACGTTTCGTTTAGATGACAAATATATGAAAAATGAATACAATAAAGATAGGTACCTACTGCTGTAAGTAGGTTTTTTCTTGTTTTTATAAATAGTGTATTGGTAGAAGACTAGGAGTGAACGAGTATGCAGAAAGAAACAGTTATTATAATCGGAGGCGGTCCGTGCGGATTAGCGGCAGCGATTTCGTTGCAAAAGGTAGGGATAAATCCGTTAGTAATTGAAAAAGGAAACATTGTAAATGCCATTTATAATTATCCAACTCATCAAACATTTTTCTCTTCTAGTGAAAAATTAGAAATTGGTGATGTAGCTTTTATTACAGAAAATCGTAAGCCAGTTCGAAATCAAGCGCTTGCGTATTATCGTGAAGTAGTAAAACGTAAATCTGTACGTGTAAATGCTTTTGAGCGAGTGGAGAAAGTTCAAAAAGATGGAGGAGTTTTTCAAGTTGAGACGACAAAGTGTGACGGAAGTAAAGAAACATATATAGCGAAATATATTGTTGTAGCAACTGGATATTATGATAATCCAAATTATATGAATGTTCCAGGTGAGGGATTGAAGAAAGTAGCTCACTATTTTAAAGAGGGGCATCCTTATTTTGATCGAGACGTAGTAGTTATAGGTGGGAAAAATTCGAGTGTAGATGCCGCATTAGAACTTGTTAAAGCTGGTGCGCGTGTAACGGTACTGTATCGTGGAATTGAGTATTCGCCAAGCATAAAGCCTTGGATTTTGCCGGAATTTGAGGCGTTAGTACGAAACGGTACAATTCAAATGCATTTCGGGGCTTATGTGAAAGAAATTACTGAGCATACATTAACGTTTACAGTTGATGGTGAAGTTTATACAATCCAAAACGATTTTGTATTTGCGATGACTGGTTATCATCCTGATCATAGCTTCTTAACGAAGATGGGTGTTCAGATTGATGAAGAAACAGGACGTCCAATTTATACAGAGGATAGAATGGAAACGAATGCTGAAAATATTTTCATTGCAGGTGTCATTGCTGCTGGAAATAATGCAAATGAAATATTTATCGAGAACGGTAGATTTCATGGAGATGCGATTGCGCAAACAATTGCATCAAGAGAAAAATAAAAAGGAGTTGTCGAGAAAATCTCGACAACTCCTTTCTATTCGTGCATAAACATATTTTGAATGGATTCATGAGAATTTGTATTCTCTAATGCGACAAGTAATTTAATACGTGCTTTTTGTGCATTTAAGCCGTATGTGAATACAACGCCCATATCTTTTAAGTGTTTACCGCCACCTTCATACGAATATACGTCTTGAACGATACCGTTGAAACAGCGAGAAACTAATACGACAGGAATACCTTTATTTAATAATCGTTCTAGACTAGGAAGTGTTCTTGGAGGTAGATTACCTTGTCCGAGCGCTTCGATAACAATACCGTCTACAGGAAGATTTTCGATTGCTGCTAATAATGTATCATCCATGCCAGCATATGCTTTTAGAACAACTACATTTTTAGACACTGTGTTTATCGTATATGTTTCATGATGTACTAAAGCGTGATGGAAGACAACGCCGCGTTTTGTTACCATTCCAATTGGTCCGTATTGTGGGCTTTGGAATGTTGCGACATTACTTGTATGTGTTTTCGTTACATTTGTAGCGCAATGAATTTCGTCATTTAATACGACTAAAACACCTTTTTCTGCAGCTTCATCACAACTAGCAACCTTTACAGCTGATAAGAAGTTATATAGGCCGTCAGCACCTAATTCATTGCTAGAGCGCATTGCACCTGTCACAACGATCGGAATAGTTGCTTGTACTGTTAAATCTAAGAAATAGGCTGTTTCTTCTAATGTATCAGTACCATGCGTAATGACTACGCCATGAATGTTGTCTTGTTTTACTCTTTCATCAATGATGACTTGTAATTGTAACATTTCGCTCGGTGTCATATGGGGAGATGGTAAATGGAACACATCTTCAACGATTAAATCAACATCGCCTTCTAAATCAGGAATGAATTTTAAAAGAGGATTTTTTTCACCTGGTTGTACGACTCCAGTTTCTTTATCCTCCTCCATTGCAATTGTTCCACCTGTGTGTAAAACTAGGATTCTTTTCAATTCTTATACCCCTTTCAAGTAAAAAATACATTTAGAACATAACATGTTTTTAGTAAATTCGACAATGGAAATGTATAAAAGTATGCCTCGCAAATGACAATAAAATTAACTGCTATATGTACGATGTATAAAATTACGAAACGAGATGTGTAAATATAGTATAGGAGGGAGCAATTACGGTGGAAAAGATGGAGAGAATTTTTATTCGTATATTAATAATACAATTTATTTGTCTTTCTGTTGTGCAATTGTTATTTATACATAAGTCATCAGTGAAATATTTATCTAAAATTGTTTATTATGAAGGTGTCATGGTAAAAGACAAAGCGGAAATCTTACAGGTGAATAGGTAGTTTTCATTTTCTTCTATGAAGGATTATGCTACAATAATTGAGGATTTAATGACGTGAAGCAAATGAGAAGAAGCAGGGTGAACACCTGCTTTTCGTTTTGTTTTATAAGTGAAAAAATGAGGTGTTACAATGGATAAACGAATTTCAATTGCTATAGATGGTCCAGCAGCTGCTGGTAAAAGTACAGTGGCAAAAGTTGTTGCGAAGGAACTTTCTTACGTTTATATTGATACAGGCGCAATGTACCGTACGCTTACATATGCAGCCCTTGAACAAAAAGTAGATATTGAAAATGAAGAGCAGTTAATGGAAGTTGTAAGGAATGTAAATATTGAATTTCAGCAAGGAGAAAATACACAGCTTGTATTTTTAAATGGACAAGATGTTTCTGAAGTAATTCGTACACCTGATGTGACGAATCGAGTATCTATTGTAGCAAAGCATCGCCTTGTTCGTGAAGAAATGGTACGCCGTCAGCAAGATTTAGCGAAAAAAGGCGGTGTTGTAATGGACGGCCGTGATATTGGTACACATGTATTACCGGATGCTGAAGTGAAAATCTTTATGCTTGCTTCTGTTGAAGAAAGAGCGGAAAGAAGACATTTAGAAAATTTAAATAAAGGTTTCGATTCTAATTTAGAGCAGCTAAAAGAAGAAATTGCTCAGCGTGATAAATTAGATTCAGAACGCGAAGTTTCTCCACTAAAAAAGGCTGATGATGCATTGGAATTAGATACGACTTCTTTATCAATTGAAGAAGTTGTCCAAAAAATTATGAGTATTGTTTCAGGAGTGTTTGCGAAATAAAGAAAGGGGATGATCCCCTTTCTTTTTTGTTTAAATAGAAATGTAAAGGATACGTGAATTGTGAGTCTCTTTCCTTGACAAATGAGCTGATTTGTAAGAAGTTAGTTAAAGAGGAATAAAACTGTCAGAATATATTCGCTATTATATTTCAAAACATACTTTTTTCAAGCTGGTTTTGCTGTATACTATTTATATAGGTTTAATATATTTTCTTATGAATGGTATTGAAAAAAGTATGTGATGAGAAATTCTTAAACATGCAAATGAAAACTTTGTTTTCATTTCGTATATACATAAAAAATGCTTTGTCAATTCTGTAGGGAGGTATTTCCATGGTAGAGAAAATGAATGAAGAAGTTATGGATTCAAAAGAATTACAAGTTGGTGACGTTGTTACAGGTTCTGTAACGAAAGTTGAAGAGAAACAAGTGCTTGTAAATGTTGGATACAAAACAGATGGCGTAATTCCAATTAGTGAATTAGCTAACGTTCATATTGAAAAAGCAAGCGATGTTGTAGAATTAGATCAAACACTAGAGTTGAAAATTATTAAATTAGAAGAAGATGATCTTGTCTTGTCTAAACGTGCTGTTGATGCAGAAAAAGCATGGGTAGAATTACAAGAGAAATTTACTTCTGGTCATGTGTTTGATGTTACTGTAAAAGATATTGTGAATGGCGGATTAGTTGTGGATCTTGGGGTTCGCGGTTTTATCCCAGCTTCACTTGTAGAAGTACATTATGTAGAAGACTTTACTGACTATAAAGGTAAAACGTTAGCGGTGAAAATTGTTGAATTAGACCGTGAAAAAAATCGTGTAATCCTTTCGCATAAAGCGGTAGTAGAATTAGAACTAGATTCTAAGAAAAAAGAAGCAATTTCTTCATTAAAAGAAGGGGACGTTGTTGAAGGAACAGTGCAACGATTAACTGACTTTGGTGCTTTCGTTAACGTTGGTGGCGTGGACGGTTTAGTTCACATTTCACAAATTTCACACGAACGTGTAGAGCAACCTTCTGAAGTTTTAGAGCAAGGTCAAAAGGTTAAGGTAAAGGTGTTATCTGTTGATGCTGATACACAACGTATTTCTTTATCGATTAAAGCAGCTCAACCAGGACCTTGGGAAAACGTTGCTGGCGAAATAAAAGCTGGAGATATTCGTGAGGGCGTAGTAAAACGCCTTGTTACATTTGGTGCATTCGTTGAGATTTTACCTGGCGTTGAAGGACTTGTACACGTATCTCAAATTGCAAATCGTCACGTGAAAAATCCGAATGAAGTATTGGAAATGGGACAAGAAGTAAAAGTGAAAGTACTTGAAGTTCACGCAGCAGAGAAACGTATTTCTTTAAGTATAAAAGAAGCGCTTGAGGAAAATAATGTAATTGAAGATTATAGTCAGTATGAGCCAAATGCTGATTCTGCTACTTTCCAATTAAGTGATATTATTGGTGAACAACTGAAAAAATTAAAGAAATAATGAGGGGTACAAGTGGTAAGGGCAAAACGTAAATTAGATCATATTGAATACGCTCTTTCTACTGGTCAGTCTCGTACGCATGGCTTTCATGATATTGATTTTGTGCATCAAAGCTTGCCAAATTCAAATTATGACACAATAACATGTGAAACAAAAATCGGCGAACTTTCACTAAGTTCGCCGATTTTTATCAATGCGATGACTGGTGGTGGAGGAGAGAAAACGTTACATATCAATGAGCAATTAGCATATGTAGCGAAACAACATAACCTTGCTATGGCTGTAGGTTCGCAAATGGCGGCGTTAAAAGATGAAAGTGAGGCTGCTTCTTATAAGGTGATCAGAAAGGTAAACCCAAATGGTATTTTCTTTGCTAATTTAGGTAGTGAGGCAACTATCGAGCAGGCAGAGCGTGCCGTTGATATGATTGAAGCGAATGCATTGCAAATTCATTTAAATGTCATACAAGAGTTAACGATGCCAGAAGGAGACCGTGATTTTACTGGCGTACTTCAGCGTATTGAGAAAATTGTTTTAAATAGTAAAGTTCCTGTCATTGTAAAAGAAGTTGGATTTGGGATGAGTAAGGAAACAATGCAACAGTTAGCGAACGTAGGTGTAACGGCAATTGATATTGGTGGGCAAGGTGGTACGAATTTTGCTGCTGTTGAAAATGAAAGAAGACAGCGAATGCTTTCTTATTTTAATAACTGGGGCATACAAACAGCAACCTCGATTATTGAAGCAACCTCTACAAATAATAACCTCTCTTTTATTGCATCAGGGGGTATACAGACAGCGCTTGACGTAGCGAAAGCAATCGCATTAGGGGCGAATACAACAGCGTTTGCTGGTTACTTTTTACGTATTTTAATGCAAGATGGTATCGAGAAATTAGTGGATGAAATTGAGCTTCTACATACAGATTTGAAATTTATTATGACAGCTCTTGGTGCGAAGACGATAGAAGAGTTGCAATCTGTACCTCTTGTTGTAAAAGGTGAAACATATCATTGGTTAATGCAGCGTGGTATTGATACTGCGCATTATAGTAGGAGATAAAAAATCAACCGTTCGGTTGATTTTTTGTTTTCTTTTCTTTCTCGTAATATAAAGTGGAGAATGGAATTGGTATTTTATAAAAATTGTAATTGAAAAAAGGTTAAAAAATGAAGATGATTAGTTACTGGATTTTTGAGAGGACTTGCTTTTATAAGGGAAATAGGTGGGGGTAAAAGAAGTGATAGGAGGATATAGTACACAAAATATTATTTCAATATAAATAAAAATCATTAAAATGATTATGCAAAAGACGGTTTCGTACAACATCGAAACCGTCTTTTTGTATTAATTAGTGCTGGTTTTGTTTTCGAGCCTGCTCTGGTGTATCAAGTCCAGTTGCACCTGGATATTGTAGTGATTGATTACGATCAGATTCAACGCGGCGTGATTCTCGTAGTTTTCGTTCTTGGCGATCTTTACCCATAATAAATAACACCTCCTTGTTAAAAGTGTTGCTGTTATAAGAAAAAACTATGCGTAAATAAAGTGGATTAACTTTCATAAAAAGTTCCCATAATGGAAAACATAGGAGGTGAAGTTGATGGATGGAAGTACTTTTTATTTTGTAGCTTGGATAGGGTGGATCATCGTAACCTTTTTTATGAAAAAGGACCCTATTCGGTGGAAGTTAGGCGCTTGTATAATGATTTTTATAATTTGCTCTCCGTTACATGTAACGATTGCCTCATTCGTGGTATCAGTAAATGCTCTTCTACTTTGTATTATTTCTTTTATAGGAATTACGCTATATTCTGTTTGGAAAAAATTATATAGCTTACTTTCGGCACTTATTATTGCAATGTTATATACAAGTTTTCATTTGTTAGAAATATATGATCCGATTTGGATTGTGGTGGATAGAGTGTTTCTGCTAAGTAGTGCTCTTGTGTATGCATCGGTGTTATTGCATGGGGATCGCATATTACGATTATGTTCCCTATATGTAGGGATGTTACAAGGAGAGTTGCTAGTGACATTTATTTTTCGGAAATTGAATTTTCCATATGATTACGGTAGTTTAGCATTTTTTGATATCGTCGCCGTTTCTACATTATTCATGGCAGTATTGTTTTGGATTGCAAAAGCATCAGTATACATGGAACAGTTTAAGAGAAAAACACGTAAAAGAAAGGCGAGGGTAATGCATGACTGAATATACATCAGCCATTTTATGCGGCGTAATAGCGGGGACAGTTACAAGAGTGTTAATGCTTCGGACGGATACGCGGCAATATCCGACGAGGCTGCATGGGAAAATTATTCATATTGCAATGGGGTTAATTGCAGCTGCTTTAGGAGCGATTGCAATCCCGTCTATTTTGAAAAAAGATTTTTCTGCCATTACATTTCTTACGTTAGCGGCAACACAATTTCGTGATGTACGTAATATGGAAAGAAACACGCTTCAACAATTAGATGGATATGAGCTCGTACCGCGTGGAAATACATATATTGAAGGAATTGCATTGGTTTTTGAAAGTCGCAACTATTTGGCGATGTTAACGTCGTTTGCAACGACATTTGCGTATATAGGGTTCCGTTCATGGATTGCGGGAGTAATTATGGCTATAATCGCATTTTTTATTGCGAAAAAATTAATGTCTGGAAAAAGGCTACATGATCTTGTTGAAATTGAGCACGTGCCCCTTCGTTTTGAAGGGGCAGGACTGTATATTGATAATATTTATATTATGAATATTGGATTACCGGCGAGGCAAGAAGAGATTATGAAATATGGCATGGGGTTTATTTTAAAACCGAAATCAATTGATGCGATGGTGACAATCTCAAATTTAGGGCAACGGCAAGCTGTTTTACACGATGTTTCGGTGGCGCTAGGGATTTATAGAGATTCTGGTACACCAGCGCTTGTACCGTTAGCAAAGCGTGATTTAGAGGATGGTAGGGTTGGAATTTTTGTCTTACCGCAAGATCAAGATGCAGAGAAAGCGATAAGTGTTATAGGAAATGTACCAACGTTAGAAAGTGCCGTCCATATGTCATCGGAAGCCCCGAAAGGAAGGGGAGATAAGAGATGATGTTAGAAAGCGTTATCCTGGCAGTTATTACAACAGCGCCAGAAAAATTTGCAGGTGGTGCTCCTTTATTTGTTTGTGAGTCGATGGAGGAACTAGAATTTGTTGCAAATAATTTAGAGGCAATTTTAGATGGTATTGCGCATCGCTTACAAGAGAATGTATATATTATTGTGAAACATTAGGAACGTGTGTTATAATGTGAGGTGTTTTGATACGTTGAGAAATATTCTGGAATGCAAATCCCTTCTTGCACAAAGAAGGGTTTTTTACATAATAAACAGAAGCAAGTTGAAAGGATGAAAGTATATGCCGAAACCAGTAATAGCAATAGTAGGCCGCCCGAACGTAGGAAAATCTACTATTTTCAATAGAATAGTTGGAGAAAGAGTTTCAATCGTAGAAGATATCCCAGGTATAACTCGAGACCGTATTTATAGTGCGGGAGAATGGTTAAATCATGAGTTTAACATTATTGATACAGGTGGAATTGATATTGGAGACGAGCCGTTCTTGACACAAATTCGTCAACAGGCGGAAGTTGCGATTGATGAAGCAGATGTTATCATTTTTATGACGAATGGTCGCGATGGTGTAACTGCAGCGGATGAAGAAGTTGCTAAAATTTTGTATCGTTCTAAAAAACCAATTGTACTTGCGGTAAATAAGGTTGATAATCCAGAAATGCGTAGTGATATTTATGATTTTTATTCATTAGGATTTGGCGAGCCATTCCCGATTTCAGGTACACACGGTTTAGGACTTGGTGATTTGTTAGATGAAGCTGCAAATCATTTTCCAAAGATTGAAGAAGAGGCGTATGACGATGAAACAATCCGTTTCTCTTTAATTGGACGTCCAAATGTAGGGAAATCATCGCTTGTAAATGCACTTCTTGGTCAAGAACGTGTAATTGTAAGTAATATCGCAGGAACGACGCGTGATGCTGTCGATACACCATATAGTAAAGATGATCAAGATTATGTAATCATTGATACAGCTGGTATGCGTAAAAAAGGAAAAGTATATGAAAGTACAGAAAAGTATAGTGTACTTCGTGCACTTAGAGCGATTGAACGTTCTGACGTTGTTTTAGTTGTTTTAGACGGAGAAGAAGGAATTATTGAGCAAGATAAAAAAATCGCTGGATATGCTCATGATTCAGGACGAGCTGTTATTATCGTTGTAAACAAATGGGATGCAGTGAAAAAAGATGAAAAAACAATGAAAGCATTTGAAGAAAATATTCGTGCTCATTTCCAATTCTTGGATTATGCACCGATTGTATTCTTATCTGCAAAAACGAAAAAACGTACACAAACGTTATTACCGGTTATCAATGAGGTAAATGAAAGCCATAGTATCCGTGTACAAACAAACGTATTAAACGATGTAATTATGGATGCGGTAGCGATGAATCCAACACCGACTCATAATGGTAGCCGTCTGAAAATCTTCTATGCGACACAGGTTGCGGTAAAACCACCGACATTTGTTGTGTTTGTAAACGATACAGAATTAATGCACTTTTCATATGAGCGCTTCTTAAAGAATCGTTTACGTGAAGCGTTCGGTTTTGTAGGAACGCCGATTCACATTATTGCTCGAGCAAGAGACTAATGGAGAGGATGTGATTTTATGACAAAAATCACAGTAGTAGGAGCAGGTAGCTGGGGAACAGCGTTAGCGATGGTATTAGCTGACAATGGACATGATGTACGTATTTGGGGAAATCGCTCAGAACTTATGGATGAAATGAATACGAAACATGAGAATAGTCGATATCTCCCAGGCATTACATTGCCAAGCACAATCGTAGCCTACTCTTCTTTAGAAGAAGCATTAGTAGATGTAAATACAGTACTGCTAGTAGTACCGACGAAAGCGTACAGAGATGTATTACAAGAGATGAAAGAAATTGTTACAGAACCGATTACTTGGATTCATGCGAGTAAAGGGATTGAACCTGGTACGTCAAAACGTATTTCGGAAGTGATCGAGGAAGAAATTCCAGAGAACTTAATTAAAGATGTTGTTGTATTGTCTGGACCGAGTCATGCTGAAGAAGTTGGTTTACGACAAGCGACAACAGTTACGTCTGCAGCAAAGCGTATGGAAGCGGCTGAGGAAGTACAAGATTTATTTATGAATAGTTATTTCCGTGTATACACAAATCCAGATATCGTTGGAGTTGAACTTGGTGGTGCGTTAAAAAATATTATCGCATTAGCTGCTGGTATAACTGATGGTCTTGGATTAGGTGATAATGCAAAAGCGGCATTGATGACACGTGGTTTAACAGAGATTGCTCGTTTAGGAAGAAAAATGGGCGGGAATCCGTTAACGTTTGCTGGTCTAACCGGTATGGGAGACTTAATTGTAACTTGTACAAGTGTTCATAGCCGAAATTGGCGCGCTGGAAATATGCTTGGAAAAGGACATTCTTTAGAAGAAGTGTTAGAAAGCATGGGTATGGTTGTAGAAGGTGTAAGAACAACGAAAGCTGCTCATGAATTGGCAGAGAAAATGGAAGTTGAAATGCCGATTACAGCTGCTTTATATGACGTGCTGTTCAATGGGAATAACGTAAAAGATGCGGTAGGCTCATTGATGGGACGTGTTCGAAAACATGAAGTGGAAGCTATACCTGACTTACTGTAAAGAAAAGCGACAGAAGTACATTTGTACTTCTGTCGCTTTTTTATTTTATGGGTCTTTTCACCATTTTTTTATTTTTGCATAGGATGAAGAGTAACTTGAGGAGAGGGTGAAAAGAATGGATAATAACATTTTTAATAATATTGAGAAGGAAGCGAAAGTAAATAAAGAGGATATTTTTAAATTAGCGTCATCCGTGCAAAATGCGAATTTACGTGATGAAACTGTACTTCGTCAATTAATTCATCAAGTGGCTCTTATGGCGGGACGTGAAGTGCCGAAAGAGCAAGAGGATCAAATTGTAAAAGCGATTATTAATAATAATATGCCAGCAGATTTTGGCTCGTTAAGCAAAATGTTTAAAAAATAAATTATGAGAAACAAAGAGTTTGTAGATTGCATATGATAGCCATGAAAGAATGGGAATAGAGCTGTTTTTGGGCATATTTGGTCAACCGAAGCGAGAGATACAATCGCTTCGGTTTTATTTTTATCTAGATTAGTGGAAAATGCTGAAAAACCTATTGATTAAAGTTACATATTCGTAATTTGTAGTAAAATGTTCTTTTTGTATTTGTTTAAAGATTTTAATTTGTTAAAATAGTATAAAAATAGATTAATAAAAAGGGGTGTGTATATGTCAGAAGGGCTTATGAAAATGTGGTTGGCTTTAGGGGCAATTGGATTTATGTTTTTTGCAGTAAGTTTTATTTTATTAAGTAGACATAAAATACAGAATAAATTTTTGAAAGGGATTACAGCGTTAGTAGCGTACACCCTTATGGTTGTGTCAGGAATTGTTATTTTTCTTGTTGTATTTAGTGGACCTGTACAGCAGTAAATGGAATGGTCTCGAAAATACTACATACGGAGCAAGTTATATTAGTATGAAAAGGTGATGCTAGTGAAAAAAGTCCATATTATTTTAATATTTTGTTGTATGAGCCTTTTAACGGGGTGTCTGTATCCGAAAGAAAATATGAAGCAAAATGCGGTTCCTTATGAAGATCAGCTACAGGTTGTTCAAAAAGCTGTTGTGACATTTAAGGAGCAAAATGATGGGATATTGCCAATTAAGACGAGGGATATGAGTACACCTATTTATCAAAAGTATCCAATCGACTTTCAACAGATTGCCCCGCGTTACATACAAGAAGCACCAGGGAATGCATATGAAAGTGGAGGAGTATATCAATACGTATTAATAGACGTTGAAACAAATCCAACAGTAAAGTTAATTGATGTTAGGATGGCTGAACAAATTCAGGAACTATCTTTAAAGCTTAGGATGTATCGTGATGAACATCAATATCCACCTTTTAAAAAAGTAATTTCAGATGGTGTATATGAATTGGATTTTAAAAAACTAGGATATAAAGATGTGCCACAAGTGACAAGTCCATATTCTGGTAAAGGACTTCCTTTTGTAATTAATGAAAAAGGAGAAGTTTTTGTTGATTATAGAATCGACTTATATGACGCTTTGAAAAAAAATGAAGGGCAGTTTACGGAGGGAGAAGATATTCGAAATATACTTTCGAAAGGTTCCCCGTTTGTACCAGCTTATTCTTTACCGTACACAGTAAAGGACGGAGAACCAATTTTTTTAAAATCATAAGTCATGAACCTTTCTTTTAGTGAATAAGTTCTAGAAGAAAGGTTTTTTATGTTATACAACTTACGATGCAAACAAAAGATATTTTTTAATAGTCATATGAAATTGGACAAAATTATATGATATATTGTCCGAACTTCTAGAATACCATTATATTATATCAGATATTATAGGCAACGTTAGAGAAGGTATTAGTTGACTATAAACGCGGAATTATTCCCAAAAATTTTGAGGGAGGGAATCACTTGGAAAAGGTAGATATTTTTAAAGATATTGCAGAACGAACAGGCGGTGATATTTATTTTGGAGTTGTAGGAGCTGTTCGAACAGGGAAATCAACATTCATTAAAAAATTTATGGAACTTGTAGTTATTCCAAATATTGAGAATGAGTCTGACCGTCAAAGAGCGCAGGATGAATTGCCTCAAAGTGCTGCTGGTCGTACAATTATGACGACGGAACCGAAGTTTGTTCCAAACCAAGCGGTTTCTATCGAAGTAGATGAAGGACTTGAAGTGAATATTCGATTAGTAGATTGTGTTGGATATACGGTTCCAGGAGCGAAGGGCTATGAAGATGAGAATGGCCCGCGCATGATTAATACCCCTTGGTATGAAGAACCTATTCCATTCCATGAAGCTGCAGAAATCGGCACGCGTAAAGTAATTCAAGAACATTCAACAATTGGTGTTGTAATTACAACAGATGGAACAATTGGTGAAATTCCAAGAAGAGATTATATAGAGGCAGAAGAACGCGTTGTAAATGAATTGAAAGAAGTAGGAAAACCTTTCATTATGATAATTAATACGGTACAGCCGTATCATCCAGATACAGAGCAATTACGCCAAAGTTTATCAGAAGAATATGATATCCCGGTTATTGCAATGAGTGTGGAGAGTTTAAGAGAAACAGATGTATATAATGTACTTCGTGAAGCGCTATTTGAATTCCCTGTATTAGAAGTAAATGTGAACCTTCCGAGCTGGGTAATGGTGCTAAATGAAGGGCATTGGTTGCGTCAAAGTTATCAAGAAGCAGTTCAAGAAACTGTGAAGGATATAAAACGTCTTCGTGATGTGGATCGGGTTGTTTGGCAGTTTAGTCAATATGAATTTATTGATCGAGCGAGCTTAGCTGGCATTGATATGGGGCAAGGTGTGGCGGAGATTGATTTATATGCGCCAGATGAATTATATGATCAGATTTTAAAAGAAGTAGTAGGGGTAGAAATTCGGGGGAAAGATCATTTATTGAAGCTTATGCTCGATTTATCTCATGCGAAAACAGAATACGACCAAGTCGCAGACGCACTGCGTATGGTTAAACAAACAGGATATGGTGTAGCAGCGCCTGCGCTAGCAGATATGAGCTTAGATGAGCCAGAAATTATTCGTCACGGTTCAAGGTTTGGTGTGAAGTTAAAAGCGGTAGCGCCATCCATTCATATGATTAAAGTAGATGTAGAGTCAACGTTTGAACCGATCATTGGTACTGAAAAGCAAAGTGAAGAATTAGTTCGTTATTTAATGCAAGATTTTGAAGATGACCCGTTATCAATTTGGAATTCTGATATATTTGGACGTTCGCTTAGCTCAATTGTTCGAGAAGGAATTCAAGCGAAATTATCCTTAATGCCAGAAAACGCTAGATATAAATTAAAAGAAACGCTAGAAAGAATTATTAATGAAGGATCTGGCGGATTAATTGCGATTATACTATAAGAAAAATCCCTCTCATTGTAGAGGGATTTTTTGTTTTTTTTTGATTATAAAATAGAAAAATAAACAGTCATTATCTAATACATTGTTGTAAATTGTCAAGTTTCATCAGATTTTCACATTTTCACAGTAACAATTTCCTTAAAAATATTGAATTATAAAGGAGAATCGTATAATATAGGCGTTGATAATGATTTATCTACATCTTTGTAGTATAGAATTTGTAAAAATTGCCTACAAATGAAAGTAAGACTCATTTTATGATCATTATACAGTCTTATCTTTGGGAGGAGGTGAATGGCATGAACAAGACAGATTTAATCAATGCTGTTGCAGAAGCAAGTTCCCTTTCTAAAAAGGACGCAACAAAAGCAGTAGACGCTGTTTTTGATTCTATCTTAGAAGCTTTAAAACAAGGTGATAAAGTACAACTGATCGGATTCGGTAACTTCGAAGTTCGTGAGCGTGCGGCTCGTAAAGGTCGTAACCCACAAACAGGTGAGGAGATTGAAATCGCTGCAAGTAAAGTACCTGCATTCAAACCTGGTAAAGCGTTAAAAGATGCGGTTAAATAATCCTTACATATTAACAGGGAAGAAGAGTTTCCTTTTTGGGAACTCTTCTTTTTGCTTTTAAAAACATAAATATGCTAGAATGTGTTCGTATCACTTTTAGGTTTTCGGGAGGGCTAGCGGATGGCAAAAGTTAATTTAGAACAAATTGAACATGCAGTACGCCTTATTTTAGAGGCGATTGGGGATGATCCAAATCGTGAGGGAGTACTTGATACACCAAAACGTGTTGCAAAAATGTACGCAGAAGTGTTCTCAGGTATGCATGAAGATCCGAAAGAGCATTTGCATAAAGTATTCGGAGAAGATCACGAAGAGCTTGTACTAGTAAAAGATATACCATTTTATTCGATGTGTGAGCATCATTTAGTTCCATTCTATGGAGTTGCTCACGTTGCATATATTCCGCAAGGTGGAAAGGTGACAGGGTTAAGTAAATTAGCTCGTACTGTAGATACAATTGCACGTCGTCCACAACTGCAAGAACGTATTACATCAACAGTAGCGAACTCTATTATGGAAGTATTAGAGCCTCATGGTGTAATGGTAGTAGTAGAAGCAGAACATATGTGTATGACGATGCGTGGTGTGAAAAAACCAGGTGCGAAAACAGTAACGACAGCAGTGCGTGGTGTGCTTGAAAATGATGCTGCAGCGCGCAGTGAAATTTTATCGTTTATTAAAACGAAGTAAAGAAAAGCGGGAAACTGCTTTTCTTTTTTTTTTTAGTAAATAAATGATATAGTTTTAGCTAGACAGAGTGAGATTAGAAAAATTGCTTACATGAATGGTAGGTGTAGCCAAGTTTTGGTTATAGAAAATAGAGTGTATGTGTTATAATAAGTTTTATGAATTAGAAAACAAGGGTGATTTTTTGTGTGTGACATCTACGGAGGGTATGCGGGTATAAAAGAGAAATTGATGGAGAAATTACGCCATCCTTATTTTATAAACTATATTGAAGAACCATTTATTGATGAAGAAAAGATAGCATTGTTATATGGTGCTTTAAAGAGTGCAAACTTACATATAGAACAAATTGAGCATTACGTAGTAACGATTATGCTTGTGCAAATTGCGCTTGATACGCATGAAAAGGTATCAAATAAAGCAGGCGAGGAAGCGATTGAATCGCATAAATGTCGTCAATTAACAGTACTTGCAGGCGATTACTATAGTGGACTATATTATTATTTATTGTCTATGAATCGTGATATTGTTTTAATTCGTGCACTTGCTGAAGGAATTAAAGAGATAAATGAACACAAAATTATGTTATACCAAAAAGCGCATGAAACGACGGATGACATAATGAAAAGCGTAGTAACGATTGAGTCTGCGCTCCTTCAAAAAACATGTGATCATTTTCATTTATCACATTGGAAGCCATTTATCACATACGTATTAGGTGGAAATCGTCTTCAAAAAGAAATTCAATTGTATGCTGATAAACAACATTCACCTGTTTTTCAAGCGATGCAAGATGCTTTAGGGGATAAAGCAGAAGTAGTGATTAATAGTTGGATGATGGAATTGAGAAAGAAAGAAAAACAATTTTTAGAAAATCACATAGACATTAATGAAATAAATTCTGTGTTAAGGGATAAATAGAAGACATAAGCAATTTTACATTGGAAGAAGGTACGAGCATGCAACAATCAAAAGAAGAAAGAGTACATGACGTATTTGAAAAGATTTCTGATAAATACGATGTGATGAATTCTGTAATTAGTTTTCAAAGACATAAAGCGTGGCGTAAAGAAACGATGCGAATTATGGATGTACAACCAGGTAGTCAAGCGCTTGATGTATGCTGTGGAACCGCAGATTGGACAATTGCGCTAGCTGGAGCGGTAGGTGAACAAGGAAAGGTTGTTGGCTTAGACTTCAGTGAAAATATGTTATCTGTCGGTAAGCAAAAGGTAGAGGCGTTACAATTAAAACAAGTAGAACTTCTACATGGGAATGCAATGGAACTTCCATTTGAAGATAATACGTTTGATTATGTGACGATTGGGTTTGGTTTACGTAACGTACCGGATTATATGCACGTATTAAAAGAAATGACACGTGTAGTAAAACCAGGTGGAAAAGTAATCTGTTTAGAAACATCTCAACCAACAATGATTGGTTTTCGACAAGGGTATATTTTATACTTTAAATATATCATGCCGTTATTTGGAAAGATGTTTGCGAAAAGTTATAAAGAATATTCATGGCTTCAAGAATCTGCTAGTACGTTCCCAGGGATGAAAGAACTGGCTCAAATGTTTGAGCAAGCTGGACTTGAACGTGTGCAAGTAAAACCATTTACTTTTGGGGTAGCAGCGATGCATTTAGGTATTAAACCAGAATCAAAATAGAAAAAAGAAGTTTTAGGTTAAGGTGAACAATATGAAGTTACAACTTATGTACTCTTTTTTACGATCGGATATTAATGTGATAGAAAAAGAATTAAAAAAGACAGTCGCTTCTGAACAGCCATTAGTAGAAGAGGCAGCATTACAGCTTATTGAAGCTGGTGGGAAGCGAATTCGTCCTGTATTTGTGTTGCTTGCAGGGAAATTTGGAGATTATAAGTTAGATGCAATTAAGCATGTTGCTGTTGCGTTAGAACTTATTCATATGGCTTCTCTTGTTCACGATGATGTTATTGATGCTGCATTTTTACGACGCGGCAGTGCGACTGTGAATGCAAAATGGGGAGATCGTATTGCGATGTATACAGGGGACTATCTGTTCGCTAAGTCTCTTGAATGTATAACAAATATCGAAATTCCAGAGGCACATCAAGCGTTATCGCATACTATTTTAGAAGTCTGTAAAGGTGAAATTGAACAAATTAAAGATAAATACAATTATGACCAAAATTTAAGAACGTATTTAAGAAGAATAAAGCGAAAAACAGCATTATTAATTGCCGCGAGTTGTCAATTGGGAGCGATTGCTGCTGGTGCTAATCGTGATACGGTAAATCGTCTATTTTGGTATGGGTATTTTGTAGGAATGTCTTATCAAATTATTGATGACATTTTAGACTTCGTTTCTACAGAAGAGAAACTTGGAAAACCTGCTGGTGGAGATTTACTACAAGGGAATATTACACTTCCTGCTTTATATGCGATGGAAGATCCCGTACTTCGTCAGAAAATCACATCTGTACATGAAAATTCAACAGCAAGTGAAATGCAAGAAATTATTGATGCTGTAAAAAATAGTACAGCAATTGATCAAGCATTTGCGTTTAGTGAACGTTATTTACATAAAGCTTTAGAAATAATAAAACCACTCCCACGTGGACAAGCAAAGTACGCATTACAAAATGTTGCAAAGTATATTGGAAAACGAAAATTTTAATGTTTATTCTAAAAAATAAAATAATCTCTCTATTTCAAAACTATTGCACAATTGTGATAAGGGTGATAATATGTGTGTGGGGATATACAATTACATACATAATTCAGAAGTGGAGAGATTTTTTATGGAAAAAACATTTCTAATGGTAAAACCAGACGGTGTACAACGTGCCTTCATTGGGGAAATTGTAGCTCGTTTTGAGAAAAAAGGCTTTCAATTAGTTGGTGCAAAATTAATGCAAGTCACTCCGGAAATTGCTGGACAACACTACGCTGAGCATAAGGAAAAACCTTTCTTTGGTGAGTTAGTAGACTTTATTACATCTGGACCTGTGTTCGCAATGGTATGGCAAGGTGAAGGTGTAGTAGATACAGCGCGTAACATGATGGGGAAAACAAGACCACATGAAGCAGCTCCTGGAACAATTCGTGGAGATTTCGGTGTAACTGTTGCGAAAAACATTATCCATGGTTCTGATTCTTTAGAAAGCGCAGAGCGCGAGATTGCTATTTTCTTTAAAGAAGAAGAATTAGTTGACTACTCAAAATTAATGAATGAATGGATTTACTAATTATTTTGAAATAATTTGTAAACGCTTTAATCACTGTGATAATAGTAAAAAGTGCAAGAAGAATAGGGGTATTCTTCTTGCACTTTTTTTATTTTCAATTAGTTACGAAGTTTGAGCTGTTATGATATATTGATATTTAAATTAGGCCTATCGGAAATATAGAATAAGAAAATGGTCGATATATGATATAATTTCTTTAATATTTTTAGAATGATAAAAGTTAATATAGTGAGATAAATACATATACGAAAAGAGGAATAACGTATGCGATATATTACAGCTGGTGAATCTCATGGTCCGCAACTTACAACAATTATAGAGGGTGTTCCAGCAGGATTGTCTTTAGTAGCGGATGATATAAACGAAGAGTTAGCTAGAAGGCAAAAGGGGTATGGGCGTGGTAGACGCATGCAAATTGAAACGGATCAAGTGCAAATTTTAAGTGGTGTTAGACATGGAGAAACATTAGGTTCCCCTATTGCACTCGTTGTTGAAAATCGTGATTTTGCCCATTGGATAAAAGTTATGGGTGCAGAACCTTTAACGAAACAAGAAGAAAAAGAGATGAAAAGGAAAGTGACAAAACCAAGGCCTGGGCATGCTGATTTAAATGGTGCAATTAAATATGGTCATAGAGATATGAGGAATGTACTGGAACGTTCGTCAGCGCGCGAAACGACGGTGCGTGTTGCTGCTGGTGCGGTTGCTAAAAAGGTGTTAGCAGAACTTGGTATTAAAGTGGCGGGCCATGTAATTGAAATTGGCGGTGTACAAGCTAAGGAGGTTACGTATAGTTCAATTGAAGAATTAAAGAGTATTACAGAAGCATCTCCTGTACGTTGCTTAGATGACGAAGCTGGTAACCAAATGATGAAAGCGATTGATGATGCGAAAGCAAATGGTGATTCAATTGGTGGAATCGTTGAAGTAATTGTGGAAGGAATGCCAATTGGAGTAGGTAGCTACGTGCATTATGATCGAAAACTGGATGCGAAATTAGCAGCTGCAATTATGAGTATTAATGCTTTTAAAGGTGTCGAGATTGGAATTGGTTTTGAAGCAGCGCATAGACCGGGAAGTGAAGTTCATGATGAAATTCTATGGAATGAGGAGCATGGATATACAAAAAGAACAAATAATGCAGGTGGATTGGAAGGTGGTATGACGACTGGAATGCCAATTGTTGTGCGCGGTGTGATGAAACCGATACCTACACTTTATAAACCTCTTCAAAGTGTAGATATTGATACGAAAGAGCCTTTTACAGCGAGCATTGAACGTTCAGATAGTTGTGCAGTACCAGCAGCTAGTGTCGTTGCAGAAGCGGTTGTGGCTTGGGAATTAGCAACAGCTTTAATAGAACAATTCGGATTAGATCGTATGGAACTGATTCGTGAAAATATTGAGAAACATAATGAATATGCGAGGGGATTTTAATGGGAAACATACATATTCAAACGAAATCAAAAGAATATGATGTACATGTTGGTAAAGAAGCGTTGTCACACTTAACAATGATCGTTCAAAATATGCAGCCAGCTGTATCTAACGTAATGATCATTTCAGATGAAGCTGTTGCATCACTACATTTACAGACAGTTATCGATGCATTACAAGTGGAGCAGGACGTGTTTTCGTTTGTTGTACCAAGTGGCGAAAAAGAGAAGTCTTTCGAAAATTTCTATGCGGCTCATACGTCAGCTCTTGAAAATAAATTAGATAGAAATTCTTTAATTCTTGCACTGGGAGGCGGAATGATTGGAGATTTAGCTGGTTTTGTTGCTGCATCGTTTATGCGTGGTATTCGCTTTGTGCAGGTTCCGACGACTTTATTAGCGCACGATAGCGCAGTAGGTGGGAAAGTAGCGATTAATCATCCGTTAGGTAAAAATATGATTGGTGCATTCCATCAGCCAGAAGCAGTTGTATATCATACACCGTTTTTACAGTCTCTTCCTAAAAAAGAGTGGCGTTCAGGTTATGCAGAGGTGATAAAGCATGCTCTTATTGGTGATGTGGAGCTATATCATTGGTTAAAAGAAGAAGTGCAAACATTAGCGGATCTTCGTGATGAGAAGTTAATCCATATATTAACGAAGGCGATTCCTGTAAAGGCAAATGTTGTATCACAAGATGAAACAGAGAAGGGTGTACGTGCCCATTTGAACTTTGGACATACGTTAGGACATGCTCTTGAAAAAGAGCTAGGGTATGGAAATATTACTCACGGTGACGGCGTAGCGGTTGGAATGTTATTCGCCATATTTTTAAGTGAGCAAGTGTACAAGGTTAATCTTGCTTATGAAGATATGAAGCAGTGGTTCTTGAAATACGGCTATCCAAAAATGCCAAGAGATTTGAATGTAGAGCGCCTCGTTCAATTGATGAAACAAGATAAGAAAGCAAATGCAGGAGCAATTCATATGGTGCTTATGCAGGAATATGGGGTAGTGAATGTCGTATCTATTTCAGATGAGACTGTTCATATTGCGTTAGAGGCATTTCAAAAAGATATGGTTTAAAATGATAGCGAAGTGTTGTGAAGTGCTCATTTAGAGGTATTCTCGTAATAGTGACGGTTATGATAAAAGATTACAGTAAGGGGCTATAACTGTATTGTAATCAAATTGAATGAAATGACTGGGGGAAGAAAAATGAGAGTGAAAGAGCAATTGTTAACTTTGAGAGCATATGTACCTGGGAAAAACATTGAAGAAGTAAAAAGGGAATATGGATTATCGAAAATTGTGAAATTAGCATCGAACGAAAATCCATTCGGTTGCTCAGCGCGTGTGACAGAAGCATTAACTTCTTTAGCGAGCCAATATGCCCTTTATCCAGATGGATATGCCTTTGAACTTCGGACAAAAGTAGCGGAACATTTAGGTGTAAAAGCAGAACAACTACTATTTGGTAGTGGATTAGATGAAGTCATTCAAATGATTAGCCGAGCGTTACTACATGAAGGAACAAACGTTGTAATGGCGAATCCTACGTTTTCACAATATCATCACCATGCTGTTATTGAAGGAGCAGAAGTTCGTGAAGTATCACTTAAAGATGGTATTCACGATTTAGATGCAATGCTAGAGCAAGTAGATGATAAAACGAAAATTGTATGGATTTGTAATCCGAATAATCCGACAGGTACATATGTTGAGAAACAAAAATTACTTTCATTTTTAGAATCGGTTCCTAAGTCGGCTCTCGTTATTATGGACGAAGCATATTATGAATACGCGGAAGCAGAAGACTATCCGCAAACATTACCACTTCTTGAAAAGTATGAAAATCTTATGGTTTTACGCACGTTTTCAAAAGCATATGGTTTAGCTGCTTTTCGTATTGGATATGCGATTGGGGATGCGAAGTTAATCGGACAGCTAGAAGTAGCAAGGTTACCATTCAATACATCAACTGTAGCGCAATCTGTAGCACTCGCTGCATTAGAAGATCAAGCCTTTTTACAAGATTGTGTGAAAAAGAATGCTGAAGGTCTAAATCAGTATTATGCATTTTGTAAAGAATATAACGTATTCTATTATCCATCTCAAACAAATTTCATTTTCTTAAAACTTGGTATACCGGGTAATGAAGCTTTCGAACGATTAATGAAAAAAGGATATATCGTTCGTTCTGGTGCTGCATTTGGTATCGATGATGGTATTCGTATTACTGTCGGTTTGAAAGAAGAAAATGATGAAATTATAGAGTTGCTGAAAGAGCTTGTAAATGAGCAAGTACAGAAAGAAGAAACATATTCTTAAGAGATTGTGAAGGCTCCTATTATAGGAGCCTTTTTTATCGTATTAAAAATAAAGGTTGAAGACTGGTAATTAAGTTGTTCTGTAAATCACGGTTCGTATGGCTTGATAATTAGTGAGAGAAGTTATTTGCACGGTCATAAAAGAAAGCGGTACAATAGAAGATGATGATAAGGTATCGGTGTCATATCCGAACCTTTTGAACAATTACCTACTCTGTAAGAAGAAGTATAAGAAGAAGCATGCTCATTCTAAAGGTTGCGTTCTAACAGTGAGTTGCTTATGATAAAGTGAAACTTTAATCAGTGGGGGGATGTTTATCCCCCGCTGATTATTAGTTGAACCAATCGGGCTTTTACGGGCAGTTGATCCCCAAACTAACTTCTTTGCCTTAGCTGAATTTTGAGGTGGGGGTCTTACTGCCCGTTAATAGCGGGGTAAATGAACAGAAGAGAATATTTTTTAGAATTAAAGGAGACGTTTATGCAAAAGTTTGAACAAGTTGTTTCATATATTGAAAATGGTGAAGCGGAAAAAGGATTACAATTATTAAAAGAACAATTAAAAATTGCAAATGATGAAGAGAAGTATGATATCGCTCGTTACTATCATACACTTGGATTTACAGATGAGGCATTAGCGATTACTGAAGACTTACGTTTACTGTATCCGGAAGAAAGTGAATTCACTGTATTTTTAGCAGAATTATATATTGATCTAGATAAAGAAGATGAAGCGATTGAAGTACTTCATGATATTCCAGAAAATGACGATTTATATGTTCAATCTTTATTACTTGTTGCAGATTTATTCCAAATGCAAGGTTTTGATGATGTAGCAGAGCAAAAACTATTAAAGGCGAAAGAAATGATGCCTGATGAACCTGTTATTACGTTTGGGTTAGCAGAATTATATAGTAGTAAAGGTGAAGAACAAAAGGCAATTACTTATTATGAATCGCTATTAGCGGAACATAAAGTAATGGGTGGTGTTGTAATCGCACTTCGTCTTGCAGAAACGTTAAGTGCGATTGGAAACTGGGAAGAGGCGATTTCTTATTATGAAGCAGGCCTAGAGGAACAAAAAGATATTCACTCATTATTTGGATATGCCTTCACATTATACCAAGGTGAAGAATATCAGAGAGCAATCGGTGCTTGGCAAGAACTAAAAGAATTAGACCCTGAGTACGCATCACTGTACATGTATTTAGCGAAAAGCTATGAAAAAGAAGGAATGCTTCAAGAAAGCTATGAAACGCTTCATGAAGGAATTAAAGTAGATGAGCTTTCAGTTCCGTTTTATGTAGAGTTAGCGAACATTGCGGCGAAATTAGGAAAAATAGTAGAAGCAGAGGAAGTTCTTCAAAAAGCACTTGAGTTAGATCCAGGGCATTTAGGCGCAACATTAAAATATGCGTATATCTTAAAAGAACAAGAAAAGTACGAAGATTTAATTGCAATTGTAGAGCGTGCTATTGATAGTGGAGAACCAGATACACAACTACTTTGGGACCTTGCGTATGCAAAAAAACAATTAGAAATGTATTCGGATGCATTAAAACACTATGAAAGTGCATATACTTCTTTTAAGAATCATCCAGACTTCTTAGAAGAATACGGTTATTTCTTATTGGAAGAAGGAAAGCGAAAAGAGGCGAAAGAAGTATTTACCCAGTTATTACAACTAGACCCGACACAAATTCATATTGAAGAGTTGTTATATAATTTAGAGGATTTTTCATAAGTTGGAAGGAAACTGAATGCCGCTTCTTGAATCTAAAAAGAAAAGAGAAAGACAGAGGAGGGACTTAATTGCTATGAATACCCCTGTTTCTGTAAACGAGAAGAAGGATTTTGTAAAATGGTTTTTGAATAATTACCAACTGAAACAGCGTGAATGTGTATGGATTCTGAATTATTTAATGAGTCACGACCAATTGATGCATAAAGTCCACTTCGTAGAGCATGCAAAATATTGTCCGCGTGGCTTAGTGATGTCAGCGAATTGTGTGAAAGACACACCGTTTCACTTTTTTAAACAAAATGTTATGACAACAGATGCTGAAAAATCGTTTCATGATATTCGTTTAAATCGAGATGAGGATATTTATATTCAACTCAACTTTAAATCATCGTTTCAAAATGCGAATTATGTAGCTGTATTAGAAGAAAACCCATATCTACCAAAGCATATTGAAGTAAATGAAAAAGATCGTTTACTTGCAGAAAGGTTTTTGGAAGAAAGTGTATTTTCGTTTAGAAGAGAACGCCTTTTGAAACAAATTGATGAAGCGTTAGATAAGCAAGATAAGGAAGCGTTTCATAGATTAACGGCAGAGTTAAAAACTTTATAGAATGTATTTGGATTAATATTTTTACAAATTTCAGACTTTTATCAAGAAAAACTACCTATATTGGGTAGTTTTTCTTTTTTTACCTCTTTTAGTATGGTTTAATATATATAAAGTGAAAGTTCTGTCATTTGTAAATGAAGGGGGGAAGAAATTTGAAATGGATTGTAAAAGATGTGGAACAGTTTGAGCAAGCAAGAGAGTATGTTGATACAGGAGTAATACCGCTTTTATCAATTTCGGCAGCGAAAGAAATAAAAATGGTTGTAGAACAAGGTGAATTTATCGAATTGTTGAGTATGGAATTGGAAAGAGAGTATAAAGGAAGAGTGCTTTTACTGCCTGCTTTTACGTATTTAGTAGAAAGTCAAAAGAATGAAAAAGGTCGTTTGCAAGAATGGACAAATCATTTACGAAGAGAAGGTTTTAAGCATATTGCTTATGTTACAAGTGATTTTTCATGGAAAGAGGATATACAAGAGTTACAGGGAGATTTATTTTGGTTTCCTTCATTAGCATTAGAACAATTTAGTGATCAAGCAAAGAGAGAAGTTATTCATGCACATATAAAAAATATAATGGTGATGTTGGAAGAGAAGTGGGGAAACTCGCAATAAACAGAAAGTTCTTATTATTATGAGTAGTATGATATTGACCTGTGCATGAGCGTATTATATCATGATAGTGTCCTAGTTTTTATTTTTTATATAATTTATCACGAGGGGACAATTTCTGATAGAGGGGGGAAATTTTCGTGAGCGAGAAAGAACATCGCGTGTCAAGAAGACAATTTTTAAATTACACACTCACAGGGGTAGGAGGCTTTATGGCTGCCGGTATTTTAATGCCGATGACGCGATTTGCGCTTGATCCGGTGTTAAGAAAAGAAGCCGGAACAGATATGGTTGCTGTTGCGCAAGTAAAGGATATTACAACAGAGCCGAAGCGTTTCGATTTTAAAGTGAAGCAGGTTGATGGTTGGTACAAGTCTGAAGAACCAAAATCGGCTTGGGTTCATAAAGATGAAAGCGGAGACATTGTTGCGTTCTCTCCAGTATGTAAACATTTAGGATGTACAGTTAACTGGAATTCGGACAAAGCACATCCGAATCAATTCTTTTGCCCATGTCACGGGGGGCGTTATACAAAAGATGGGATGAACATTAAGGGTACGCCACCCCTTGCTCCGCTTGATGTGTACGAGTCTAAAGTGAAAGATGGAACGCTGTATCTAGGAAAAGCAAAGCCAAGAGGGGGTGCAAAGTAGATGTTAAATAAAATTTATGATTGGGTAGATGAAAGATTAGATATTACACCAATATGGCGTGATATCGCTGATCATGAAGTACCTGAACATGTAAACCCGGCACATCACTTTTCTGCATTCGTCTATTGCTTTGGAGGACTTACCTTTTTCGTTACTGTAATTCAAATTTTATCTGGAATGTTTTTGACGATGTATTATGTGCCTGATATTAAAAATGCTTGGGAATCCGTTTACTATTTACAAAATGAAGTTGCTTATGGGCAAATTGTTCGTGGTATGCACCACTGGGGTGCTAGTCTCGTAATTGTAATGATGTTTTTACATACACTCAGAGTTTTCTTCCAAGGTGCGTATAAAAAGCCCCGTGAGTTAAATTGGATTGTTGGTGTTCTTATTTTCTTTGTTATGTTAGGTCTTGGTTTTACCGGATATTTATTACCGTGGGATATGAAAGCTTTATTTGCTACAAAAGTAGGGATTCAAATTGCAGAGCAAACACCGCTCATTGGTCCTTATATTAAAACATTACTCGCTGGTCATTCCGAAATTGTTGGCGCTCAAACATTAACTCGCTTCTTTGCTATTCACGTCTTCTTCTTACCAGCAGCACTTCTAGGTTTAATGGCCTTCCACTTCATCATGATTCGCAAACAAGGTATTTCCGGTCCACTATAAGAGATTGCTAAATTAAAGGGGAAAGAACTAAAGGAGGGAGATTATGCATCGCGGCAAAGGGATGAAGTTTGTAGGAGATTCTCGGGTACCAGTAGCTCGGAAACCAAATATTCCAAAAGACTATTCTGAATACCCAGGGAAAACAGAAGCATTTTGGCCGAACTTCTTGTTAAAAGAATGGATGGTTGGTGCAGTTTTTTTAATCGGTTATTTATGTTTAACAGTGGCGCATCCGTCGCCACTTGAGAGAATGGCGGATCCAACAGATGCTGGATATATACCACTTCCAGATTGGTATTTCTTATTCTTGTATCAGTTATTAAAGTATTCTTATGCTTCCGGTTCATTTACTGTAATTGGAGCGTTTATTATGCCAGGGATTGCGTTTGGTGCATTACTGTTAGCTCCATTTCTTGATCGAGGTCCAGAAAGACGTCCATTGAAGCGTCCTGTAGCAACTGGATTTATGCTTTTAGCAATTGCATCGATTATCTTTTTAACTTGGGAATCTGTAGCACACCACGACTGGGAAGCTGCAAAGAAACAAGGAGCAATTGTAAAAACAGCGCCAGTTGATAAAAATGATGATGGCTATAAATTAATGCAAAAAAATACTTGTTTAACATGTCATGGTGACAACTTACAGGGCGGGGCGGCAGCACCAGCACTGCAAAACTTAACTTTAAAGCCAGAAGAAATTGCTAAAATTGCGAAAGATGGAAAAGGTTCCATGCCTAAAGGTGTATTTAAAGGTACAGATGAGGAACTGAAGAAGCTTTCGGAATTCGTTGCAAAGTATAATAAAAAATAATAAAAAGCTGACTACAAAATTTGTAGTCAGCTTTTCTATTTAGTTGGATGAAGTTTGTTATAATAGAGTAGGATTTAGTGAATGAATTACTTTGCTTGAAAGGTGTTGGACATACAGATTGGTGTACTTGTATGCAATGTTAAGACAACGCTCGGTATTATTATTTTTATTGGTTGTTAACATATTAGGTACAATTTACGGGTTTATATGGTACGGAAATCAATTGAAAGAAACGTCACCTATATTTTGGCCGTTTGTACCAGATAGTCCTATGGCGAGTCTCTTTTTTGTCTTTGTTTTAATTGCTTTTTTGACAAAGAGAAACTGGGGATTAATAGAAGCGCTAGCGATTGTTACTTTAATAAAATATGGTATTTGGGCTGTTGTTGTAAATGCGATTATGATTTACGTAAAAGGTCCTATTGGCCTTATGGGCTACATGTTAATGCTTTCGCACTTTGCGATGGCGGTGCAAGGTGTTTTATATGCTCCATTTTACCGTATAAAAAAATGGCATTTTATAGTAGCGGGTGTGTGGACGTTGCATAACGATGCAATTGATTATTTATTTTGGCAAATGCCGCGATATGGAATTATGCATTTGTTTGTAGAGGAAATTGGTTATTTTACGTTTTGGTTAAGCGTTGCTGTACTATGTATTACATATTATTGTTGCTTACGTGAGCACAGGAAACAATTTTCTTTATGATGGTTAGAACATTTAGGGGGAGAACATGGAGAAAAATAAGAGTGGTACAAAAATATTGGATCGATTGATTACTTTAATTGTTTCATATAGCATAGCATTTTCTATTTTTGCACTTGCAACAACGGCAGTTGTGTATGGAAAATGGCTGTATTATTTTGAAATTGATTTTTTAAATATTCCTGATTTAGCGGATATGACGAAGGATGAAATTAAAAGAAATTACGATGTGCTTATTACATATTTATCCCCGTTTTATGACGGAGCATTACATTTGCCAACATTAGATATGTCTACAAATGGCCGTATTCATTTTGTAGATGTTAAAAATATTTTAGTAAAGATTCAATATGTGATGTATGCGACAATTATGATTGCAGTGATAGGCGGAATTTATTTATTAAAAAAGAAAAATGAAAAGTTTTTACTGCACGGATCGATTTTAACAATCATTTTTCCGATAGCGCTTATGTTACCGATCGCTATTAATTTTGAAAAGAGCTTTGTATTATTCCATAAGCTTTTATTCAGTAATGATTATTGGATGTTTGATATTGAAACGGATCCAGTTATATTAATGCTACCAGAGGAGTTCTTTATGCATGCTGCGTGTGCTATTTTATTATTCATTTTAGGTGGTAGTATACTTTGTTATAGTTTATATAGATATTTCGTAAAAAAGAAAAGGATGTCAAAGAAAAAATTCTCTGCTTAAAGAGAATTTTTTCTTTGTAAAACGATAATATATTTTTCGGTTCAGTTCTGTTCTATTCTTGTCCCAATTAACATATTTTGTACTAGTAGTTATAGGGGGGACCGGGATGAAGAGAACATTAATTGGATTGATAGCATTTCTAATTATAATGTTTCCATTACGTATATATGCTGAAGAGTGGAATGAGCTAACAGGGTTGTTAGATGACTCGTTACAGTTAGTGAAGCGTAATGAAGATGAAAAAGCAGTACAAGTATTACAACTTTTCTCAGAGCAATTTTTAATCAAGGGGAATGAAAAGAAGCAGGAAGTAACACCAGATCAAGTTAGAGTTATTTCTTTAGCTTACGACAAGGCGCAACAATCGCTCTTTGAAGAAGGTTTAGGTAAGCAAGTTAAAATGGATAATGTGCTGGCATTACAACTTGCTGTTGATGCGCAAGTATCGAAATATCAACCGCTTTGGATGGAAAGAGAAAGAAAAGTAATGGATGCCTTTTCTCAAATGGAAAAAGCGATGGAAAAAGAAGATGTTGGGCAGTTTCAACAAACGTTAAATACATTTTTAAATGAATTCAATATTATTTATCCAAGCTTAATGATTGCTTTGCCAGAAAACGAGGTACAGCGTGTAAATGCTCATTTATCTTATTTGGATGAATTTCGTAACGTTATGTTAAAAACGAAAGGCGGCCAAATGCAATTAGGGATTATTAAAGGGGATTTGCAAAAGATATTTCACACAGTAAAAAAGGATGAAATTGCACCCTCTCTCATTTGGTTTATGACAATTACTGGGGGACTTATTTTATTCACATTAACTTATGTTGGATGGAGAAAGTATAAAGGAGAGAGAGAGAGAAGAAAAAGTAATGTACATTCTAAAAATAGATAATGTAATAAGTAAAGATATGGATTGTAAGGCTTATTTATTGACAATAGTGGCAGAAGAAAATAGAATGAGAAGTACTATAATTAAAACTTCAATGGAGGTTCATGATGTTTTATTTAATTTACTTCGCGATCATAATGATCATACCGTTGTATGCACAGTCAAGAGTACGTAGTGCCTATAGCAAGTATTCACAAGTTTATTCAACATCAGGTATGACAGGAGCGGAAGTGGCTCGAAAAATTTTAGATGAAAATGGATTATACAACGTAGCTGTAGAAGAAACACCAGGTCATTTATCAGACCATTATGATCCAACCGCTAAGACGGTTCGATTATCAACAGATAACTATTATGGACATTCAGTTGCTGGTACGGCAGTTGCAGCACATGAAGTAGGACACGCAATTCAAGATGCAAAAGATTACAAATTTATGCGTGTTCGTCATTCGTTAGTGCCAGTTGCAAACTTTGGTTCGAATATGTCTTGGGTTTTCGTCCTAATCGGTATATTTGCACAAATGTCTGGTTTGTTGTTATTAGGTATCATTCTAATGGCAGCAGGTGTTGTGTTCCAGCTCGTTACATTACCAGTTGAGTTTGATGCGTCAAAGCGTGCGATGCAACAAATTGAAGCGTTAGGTATTGTATCAACAGATGAATATGGCCAAGCTCGTAAAGTATTAAATGCGGCAGCATTAACATATGTAGCAGCTGCAGCTGTAGCGGTATTTGAATTATTACGTCTCGTATTAATGTATACTGGTATGCAGCGTAGCGACGACTAAAGACTATCAATTTTGATAGTCTTTTTTTGTTGTGTGGCTTGAATTATATAATGTATTGCAAATAGAAATAATAGAAGTAATGTGGAAAGGCGGTGGGGGGAAATGAAATATCCAGACCATTTAGTAAAACAAGTGAAAGAGCGTAGTGCTCCTTATCAACTAGAAGGTTTTTTAAGTGGACAAGGCCCTGAAAATCCCAAATTTATGTTGTTAGGAGAAGCGCCTGGTGAAACAGAAATTCATAATGGGATTCCGTTTAGCGGGAGGGCGGGAAAACAATTAATGGTTTTTTTAGAGCGTATTCACGTTACAAGGGAAGAAGTATATATTACGAGCGCTGTTCGGAGTAGACCTTATAAATGGCGAGAGAAAAAAGAACGAAATGGTGAAATCATACAAAAAAAGTATAATAGAACGCCAAATCAAGGAGAAATAGTTGCCCATGCGCCTTTATTAGATTATGAATTAGAGAAAATAAATCCGAAGCTTATCGTCACGCTTGGAAATATCGGTCTTCAACGTTTAACAGGAAAAAATAAAAAAATCACAGATGTACATGGGCAATTATTAAAACAGCCCATTCAAAAATTAAAGGATATGCAAAGTGCAGAGTTTATATGGTCAGAGAATGAATATCATGTTTTTCCAACTTTTCATCCAGCTTCTATTTTTTATAATCGGAGTTTATTGGAGCTTATTTATGAGGATTTGGAGAAGCTTAAAAGACTTGTAATAAAAAACTAGAAAAGCTAAGGTGCTTTTCTAGTTACATTTAATTATGTAAAGGGTTTTTATTTTCATCTAACGTAAATCCTTCACCAACTACATCATGTACATCACTTACAGCGACAAAAGCATGAGGATCTACAGACGTAATAATATTTTTTAATTTCACGATTTCATTTTTAGCAACAACGCAATACAATACGTTACGTTCCACTTTTGTATACGATCCAACGGCTTTTAAAAAGGTTGCTCCGCGCTCCATTTCAGATAAAATTTTGGCAGCAATTTCATCGTTTTTCTCTGAGATAATAGTCGCTCCTTTTGCAGCATAAGCCCCTTCTTGCATAAAATCAATGACTTTAGCACCGATAAAAACAGCAACTAGCGTATACATGCCCTCGCGGTATGATAAATAGGTAAGAATAGAGACTACGATAACGACAGCATCAAACATAAACATCGTTTTTCCCATACTCCAGCCAACATATTTGTGAGCTAGTCGTGCGATAATATCTACACCGCCAGTAGTCCCGCCATATTTAAATATTATTCCAAGGCCGATACCGATAAATGCCCCGGCGAATAAAGCTGCGAGTGTCATATCATTTTGCAAGTTTAAATGTAAGTTGAGCACTTCGTAACGCTGGAAAATCCATAGAAATAAAGATACGCTAAAGGTGCCGATTAATGTATATAAAAATGTCGTTCTGCCAAGTAACCTCCAACCAATAAAAAATATAGGGATATTTAAAATTAAGTTTGAGTAGGAAGGATCAAACTTAAATAAAAAATACAATAATAGTGTAATACCAGTAAACCCACCCTCTGCAAGGTGGTTTTCAATATTGATATTGACAATACCGAAAGAAAATATAGCGGAACCGATTAAAATAAAAATAATATTTCGCATCTTCAATTTTGATGTCATATAGAAATCCCCCTAATTATGTAATGATTACATTGCTCCGCTGAAACGGTAAAACATAATAATAAGTAATTTCTAGTTGCTAGTGAAAATAGTAAGAACTCGATTAGTATGGGCTAATCTTTTGCAAAAAGCGCAAAAGAAAGTTTCACTTTATTATAGTCTATCCAAAAAAGGGTCGCAAATAGGTGTTTGGCGGGGAATAATATTTGTCAAATCGCGATGAATTGGCTAACATGAAAGAGGAAGGATTAGAGGTGAATAGTATGGAAGCAAAAACGATGAAAGATATGCAGAAAGAAGTAGATGCATATATTGGTCAGTTTAAAGAAGGTTATTTCAGTCCGCTTGCAATGATGGCTCGTTTAACGGAAGAAATGGGAGAGCTTGCGAGAGAGGTAAATCATTATTATGGTGAGAAACCGAAGAAAACAACTGAAAAAGAAAGAAGTATTGAAGAAGAGCTTGGAGATGTATTATTTGTTATGATTTGTATGGCAAATAGTTTAAATATTGATTTAGAGACAGCACATAACATTGTAATGAATAAATTTAATACACGTGATAAAGATCGCTGGACACGTATTGATGAGGGAGAGAAAGAATAATGAAAGAAATTAAAGTAATTATCGCCGGACCAAGAGGACGTATGGGACATGAAGCAGTCCTTCTTATGGAAAGAACGGAACATTTTAATTTAGTAGCAGCAGTGGATTATAAGCATGGTGGTGAGAAGATTTCTGATTTACCTGGCATGCCAGCATTACATGCACCGATTTACGCTGATTTACATACTTGTTTAGATGAAGTAGAAGCAGATGTGTTGTTAGATTTAACAACACCAGAAGTTGGGAAACAACACGTTACACTTGCAGTTGAGCGTGGACTTCGTTCTGTTATTGGTACAACTGGATTTACAGAAGAAGAATTGGCACGTTTAACAGAGAATGCAAAAGAAAAAGCAGTAGGAACAATTATTGCTCCAAACTTTGCAATTGGTGCAGTTCTTATGATGAAATTCTCACAAATGGCAGCGAAATATTTCCAAGATGTTGAGGTAATTGAATTACATCATGATCAAAAATTAGACGCACCATCTGGTACAGCTGTAAAAACGGTAGAATTAATTCGTCAAAATCGTGAATCAAAGCAGCAAGGTCATCCAAATGAAGTAGAGCAACTAGCAGGTGCACGTGGTGCAAATGTAGACGGTATTCACATTCATAGTGTACGTTTGCCAGGGCTTATTGCACACCAAGAAGTAATGTTTGGTGGAGATGGACAAATGTTAACAGTTCGTCATGATTCATTCAATCGTGCATCATTTATGTCAGGTGTAAAACTATCAATTGAGACAGTAATGAACCTTGATCATCTTGTGTACGGTTTAGAAAATATTATCGACTAAAGGGGAGACAACGGATGAAAATTGCCTTAATCGCACATGACAAAAAGAAAAATGATATGGTTTCGTTTGCATACGCATATAAACCAATTTTTGAGCAACATGAATTATTTGCAACAGGAACGACAGGGCTTCGTATTATGGAAGCGACTGGATTAGTTGTAACAAGATATCAATCTGGCCCTCTTGGTGGAGATCAAGAAATTGGTGCAATGATTGCAAAAAACGATTTAGATATGGTGATTTTCTTCCGCGATCCATTAACAGCACAGCCGCATGAACCGGATGTGAATGCATTGCTTCGTTTATGTGATGTATATGCGATTCCACTTGCAACGAATATGGCAAGTGCTGAAATGTTGATGCACGCATTAGAGCGAGGAGATTTAGATTATCGTAAGTTAAGAAAATGAGGGGAACAATTATGAGTGGATTACATATATTAGCGTTTGGTGCTCATGCCGATGATGTTGAAATCGGCATGGCTGGTACCATCGCTAAATATACAAAGCAAGGGTATGAAGTAGGTATTTGTGATTTAACAGAAGCTGATCTTTCTTCCAATGGAACGATAGAGTTGAGAAAAGAAGAAGCAGAGGTCGCAGCTCGTATAATGGGAGTAAAAACGAGGCTGAATTTAGCGATGCCAGACCGTGGTTTGTATATGAAAGAAGAGTATATACGTGAAATTGTCAAGGTGATCCGTACATATAAACCAAAACTAGTTTTTGCGCCATACTATGAAGATCGTCATCCAGATCATGCAAATTGTGCAAAGCTTGTGGAAGAGGCTATTTTTTCAGCAGGAATCCGTAAATATATGCCGGAACTTTCACCACATCGTGTGGAGTCTTTTTATAATTATATGATTAATGGTTTTCATAAACCGAATTTTTGTATAGATATAAGTGAGTACCTCTCTATAAAGGTGGAAGCATTAGAAGCATATGAAAGTCAATTTTCAACAGGAAGTGATGGTGTTAAGACACCGTTAACAGAAGGATACGTTGAAACTGTGATTGCTCGTGAGAAGATGTTTGGAAAAGAAGTTGGAGTCTTGTATGCCGAGGGATTTATGAGTAAGAAACCGGTTTTATTACATGCTGATTTATTAGGGGGATGTAAATGAAATTAAAAATAGGTATTACATGTTATCCTTCTGTAGGTGGTTCTGGAGTTGTTGGAACAGAATTAGGAAAGCAATTGGCGGAACGCGGGCATGAAATTCACTTTATTACATCGGGTTTACCATTCCGGTTAAATAAAGTATATCCAAACATATATTTTCATGAAGTGACGGTAAGCCAGTACTCTGTATTTCAATATCCACCATACGATTTAGCGTTAGCAAGTAAAATGGCAGAGGTTGCACAAAGAGAAAACTTAGACATTTTACATGTGCATTACGCAATACCACATGCAATTTGTGCATATTTAGCAAAACAAATGATCGGAGAGCGTATTAAAATTGTTACAACCTTGCATGGAACAGATATTACTGTGTTAGGTTCCGACCCTTCGTTAAATAATTTAATTCGTTTTGGTATTGAGCAATCGGATGTTGTTACTGCTGTCTCGCATTCATTAATTAACGAAACGCATGAGCTTGTAAAACCAAGTAAAGAAATTCAAACGGTATATAACTTTATAGACGAACGTGTATATTTCAAACGTAATATGTCTCAATTAAAGAAAGAATACGGTATAAGTGAGAGTGAAAAAGTACTTATTCATATTTCGAATTTCCGTAAAGTGAAACGTGTGCAGGATGTTGTTGAGGCATTTGCTAAAATTGTTAAAGAAGTAGATGCGAAGTTGCTTCTTGTTGGAGACGGACCAGAATTCTGTACGATTTTACAGATAGTGAAGAATTTACATATTGAAGATCGTGTTTTATTCCTAGGGAAGCAAGATAATGTTGCAGAACTACTTGCGATGAGTGATTTAATGTTGCTTCTATCAGAGAAGGAAAGTTTTGGTCTTGTTTTATTAGAAGCAATGGCGTGTGGTGTACCTTGTATCGGAACACGGGTTGGAGGTATTCCAGAGGTTATTCAACACGGGGAAACAGGATATTTATGTGAAGTTGGCGATACAACAGGAGTGGCAAATCAAGCTACTCAGCTATTAAAGGACGAGGAACTTCACCGTAATATGGGAGAACGAGCAAGAGAAAGTGTTTATGAGCAATTTCGCTCAGAAAAAATTGTTTCACAATATGAAACGATTTACTATGACGTACTAAGGGATGACAAAAATGGAAAGATTTAAAAAAGCTAGTTCTATTATTGAGACATTAAAACAACAAGGACATGAGGCTTACTTTGTTGGTGGGAGCGTACGAGATCTTATTATCGATAGGCCGATTGGAGATATTGATATTGCGACATCTGCTTTACCAGAAGAAGTGATGGCTATATTCCCAAGAAATGTTCCTGTTGGTCTTGAGCATGGAACTGTAATTGTTTTAGAAAATGGTGAGCCTTATGAGGTAACTACTTTTCGAACAGAAAGCGAATATGAAGATTTTCGAAGACCTAGTAGTGTTCAATTTGTTCGTTCATTAGAAGAGGATTTAAAACGTCGTGATTTCACGATGAATGCAATTGCTATGACAGAAGAAGGCGAAATGGTTGATTTATTTGCTGGACAGGAAGCCATTCAACAGAGAGAAATTGTGACAGTTGGAAATGCTGCGGATCGTTTTCAAGAAGATGCCCTGCGAATGATGCGTGGTATTCGGTTTGTAAGCGCGTTAGGTTTTTCATTAGAAACGAAAACGAAGCAAGCGATTGAAACGTATGGACATTTGCTAGAACATATAGCAATTGAGCGCATTACAGTAGAGTTTGAGAAATTGTTAACTGGTACATATTGTGTGAAAGGTCTCAAAGAATTAGTAGAGACGAAGCTATTTTCTCATTTGCCATATTTACAAATGTCAGAAGAGAGACTGTTAAAAGCTACGCAGTATAAATGGGATTCTTTCGAAACGGATATTGAGGCGTGGGCATTTTTCTTATATTGTATCGGAGAAGAACATCCATCTGTCTTTTTACGTCAATGGAAGTTTTCGAATAAAAAAATAAAAGATATTGTTGCAGTTTTATTGGCAATCCGTACTAGAAAGGAGAAGGATTGGGATACAGTCCTTCTTTATAAAACGGGAATTTATATCGCTGAAATGGCAGAGAGAGTATATGAAGCGATGATTGAAAGCTATAATCCTACATCTGTTAAACGAGTACAATCAATGTTTCATGCATTGCCAATCCAGGGTCGTCAAGAAATGAATGTGACTGGTAATGATTTATTAAACTGGGCAAACAAAAAGCCTGGTCCGTGGGTTGCTGACATGCTTCAGAAAATCGAGGAAGCAATTGTAAAAGGAAACGTAGTTAATGAGAAAGAGCGTATAAGGGAGTGGCTGCAAGGATGCAATCTACTATAAGAAAGCAGTTATTACAAGTTTTTTCTGAAGCGGATGGCGAGTTTGTATCCGGCCAAACGATTAGTGATAAACTTGGTTGTTCAAGAACTGCTGTGTGGAAACATATGGAAGATCTCCGGAGTGAGGGATATGAACTTGAAGCTGTGCGCCGATTAGGTTACCGAATTGCAAGTAAGCCAGACAAAGTGACTGCTAATGAAATTCAGTTAGGGCTACAAACGAAGCGAATTGGTAGAACAGTGTATTTTGAAGAAACTGTTGAATCAACGCAGCACATTGCAGCAAAACTTGCTTATGAAGGTGCAGAAGAAGGAACTATCGTTGTAGCAGAAGAACAAACAGCGGGAAGAGGTCGTTTAAGCAGAAAATGGCATTCACCAAAAGGAACAGGAATTTGGATGAGTATTATTTTACGCCCATCGATTCCAGTTCATCATGCACCGCAACTTACTTTGTTAGCGGCTGTTAGTGTTGCACAGGCAATTGAAAAATGTACAGGTGTAGGCGTGGGAATAAAATGGCCAAATGATATTTTAATTCAAGGTAAAAAGGCTGTAGGTATATTAACAGAAATGCAAGCGGATCCTGATAAAATTAATGCTGTCATTATGGGCATCGGTATTAATGCGAATCAAAAGCAAGAACATTTTGATGAAGAAATTCAGCACATTGCTACTTCATTAGCGATTGAATCAGGTAAGCCGATTGTTCGTGCAGAACTTATGCAACAAATCTATTTACAACTAGAAAAATTATATGAAGAGTATTTACAAAATGGTTTCTCTGTCATTAAAATTCTTTGGGAAAGTTACGCTGTGAGCATCGGGAAAGAAATTACTGCTCGAACGATGAGAGAGACGATTACGGGGTTAGCGAAAGGAATCACAGAGGATGGTGTATTACTTCTGGAGGATCATGAGGGGAAAGTACATCATATTCATTCTGCAGATATCGAAATTAAGTAAAAGAAGTTCCTCTTTTGGAACTTCTTTTTATTTCAATATTTTTGAGTTGAATTTGTAACATGATAATAAATTCTTTTCATATTTAAAGTTCACTTCAAAATATCTTCCGTCTAGTTGGCCTGGCATGTTATTTGACGATTACTTTGCCTTCCATTCCTTTAAGAAGATGGTATCGACATATTAATTCATATGTACCAGTATTTTTAGGTTTCACGGTAATATTCTTTTCTTTTCCTGACTCGACTACGACGTCAATGCCTAGTTTTTTCACTGTAAAGGTGTGCTCGTTTTTACCTTTATTTTTCAATAGTAATGTTGTAGATCCTTCAAGCGGAATCGTGATGACATTTGGATTAAAGTAATCATCATTTAGTTCAACCTCAATCACGTTCGTTAAATCGGTGGGTTGTGTTACGACATTAACTGAGGCAAATACATGAAAGGATCCTAAAGACATCCACCATACAATCATTACAAGCAAACTGCTGAATCGAAATAACCACCTGTTCATAGACATCTGCAATTCTCCTTTGTTAAGTACTTTTCCTCAATTAACCTGCATCATTAGTTTAAGAGTTATACTATACAGTTCAATTGATTATAGAAGAAATTAACTTAGATTTTTTTAACATGCGTTGAAAAAACATGTATCTTTTCAAGATTGAATTATCTATAAAAACTTTATCCCGCTATTTGTCGGGCTGATTAAATTTTCACTTTATAGCATATATACTCTCTTGTTAAATTTCATATACCGTAATAAGAATAAAAAATTATTTTTTCAAAAAAATGTAGTAATTCCTTTTTGTAGTTTGCTATAATTAGTTCGAATGTGGGCAGTATCAGAGTGAACTGCACCATGATTCGAAGTAATATGAAAAATAATAACTTGGATTCTGCCTTGATCCAATAACGGACTGGGACAGAGGGATGAATAATGCCGACTAACACACAACCCTTCTGCCCTTTTATGGCCAGAGGGGTTTTTTATATGATTTCGGCCATCTCCTCTCTCCTGCATAAAGGAGGAGTAGTTTTTGAAAACAAAAACAGATTTTTTGAAGATGAAAGAGCAAGGTGAGCCGATTACAATGCTAACGGCGTATGATTATCCATCTGCTAAATTAGCAGAAGAAGCTGAAGTTGATATGATTTTAGTTGGAGATTCTCTTGGAATGGTTGTACTCGGATACGATTCAACAGTACCTGTAACAGTAGAGGATATGATTCATCATACGAAAGCTGTACGCCGCGGAGCGAAAGAGACGTTTATTGTAACTGATATGCCATTTATGTCGTATCACGTATCATTACAAGAAACGATGATGAATGCACGCCGCATCGTTCAAGAGAGCGGGGCGCACGCATTGAAGGTAGAAGGTGCTGGAGAAGTTATATCAACGATTCAATATTTGACGAACGCAGGAATTCCTGTTGTAGCGCATTTAGGTTTAACACCTCAATCTGTAGGAGTGTTGGGTGGATATAAAGTGCAAGGAAAAGATGCGGAGAGTGCAAAAAAATTAATAGAAGATGCAAAGAAATGTGAAGAAGCTGGTGCAATAGCGCTTGTGTTAGAATGTGTACCAATGCAGTTAGCAGAACTTATTTCAGAACAACTAACAATACCAACAATCGGGATTGGTGCAGGACAAAAAGTAGATGGGCAAGTGCTTGTTTATCATGATCTTATCTCATATGGCGTAAATCGTGTTCCAAAATTTGTGAAGCAATATACTTCTGTTCAAGAGGAGATTGTGCGCGGGATTTCACAATACGTTACTGAAGTAAAGACAAGGCAATTTCCTGAAGAAAAACATTCGTTCACAATGAAAGAAGAAGACCGCTTAGCGTTATACGGGGGAAAACAATAATGAAAATCGTAACTACAGTGCAAGAGATGCAGCAAATTACAAACGAACTGCATGCAAGTGGAAAAAGTATTGGTTTTGTTCCAACGATGGGTTATTTACATGAAGGGCATGCTACCTTATTACGTAAGGCAAGAGAAGAAAATGAAATTGTAGTTTTAAGTGTATTTGTAAACCCGCTGCAATTTGGCCCAAATGAAGATTTAGATCGATATCCTCGTGATATTGATAGAGATGAAAATGTAGCAAAAGAAAACGGTGTAGATTATTTATTTTATCCGAGTGTAGAAGAAATGTATCCATCAGAACAAACAACAACAGTAGAAGTTGTGAAACGCACGGACGTATTATGCGGTAAACAAAGACCTGGTCATTTTGCTGGTGTTGCAACTGTACTAATGAAACTATTTAATATTACGCTGCCAACGCGTGCTTATTTCGGTATGAAAGATGCTCAACAAGTTGCAGTAATTGAAGGATTTGTAACTGATTTCAATATTCCAGTTACAATCGTACCAGTTGATATTGTAAGGGAAGAAGATGGATTAGCGAAAAGTTCTCGTAACGTGTACCTATCACAAGATGAACGTGAAGAGGCTCTTCATTTATACCGCAGTCTATGTATAGCGAAAGAAAGAATTGAGGCAGGTGAACGTAATCCGGAAATCATTACAAATCTTGTGAAAGAGTATATTGAGACGCATACGAAAGGCACTGTAGATTATGCGGATTTATATGCATATCCGTCATTAACAATGGTAGAGAAAGTCGAAGGACGAATCATTTTAGCTATTGCAGTTAAATTTGAAAATGTAAGATTAATTGACAATATAACATTAACGGTTAAATAAGGGGGAGCATCTATGTTTCGCGCAATGATGAGAGCAAAGTTACATCGTGCAACTGTAACGGAGGCAAATTTAAATTATGTAGGTAGTATTACAATTGATGAAGATTTAATGGATGCAGTAAATATTGTAGAAAATGAAAAAGTCCAAATTGTAAATAATAATAATGGTGCTCGCTTAGAGACATACGTTATTAAAGGGGAACGCGGTAGTGGTGTTGTTTGTTTAAACGGTGCTGCGGCAAGGCTTGTACAACCAGGGGACAAAGTAATTATTATTTGTTATGGGCTAGTTACGGAAGAAGAGGTTCATAAACAAGAACCAAAAATTGCAGTACTAGACGACAATAATCAAATTATTGAAATGTTAGGTGCTGAAAAAGCGGGTACGATATTATAAGTAGAAAAGCTATCTCCATTGCGGAGATAGCTTTTTTGTGCATCTTTTCATTAAGATGAGATAAAACGTGGTATAGTAACATTATATAAATTATTGTTGTTTGAACGGTAAGAAATTGAGGTGTTACATATATGAGTAAGCGTTATGTCGTTGTTGATTTAGAGACGACAGGGAACTCCTGGAAAGATGGGAAGGATAAAATTACCCAAATTGCAGCTGTTGTAGTAGAAGATGGAGAGATATTGGAGATTTTTTCGTCTTTTGTTAACCCAAAGAGAGAGATCCCACCATTTATTACAGAATTAACAGGGATTGATGAAAGTCTTGTAAAACAAGCCCCGTTATTTCAAGATGTAGCCCCGATGATTGTTGAGCTATTACAAGGTGCGGCTTTCGTTGCGCATAATGTTCACTTTGATTGGAATTTTTTAAATGAAGAATTAAGGCAGGCTGGATATACAGAAATACATTGTCCTAAAATCGACACGGTTGAATTGGCTCAAATTCTTTTACCGACAGCTGATAGTTATAAATTACGTGATTTAGCTAAGAAGCACGAACTAGAACATGATCAACCACATCGTGCGGATAGTGATGCTCTTGCAACAGCGGAATTATTTTTACAATTTTTAAATGAAATTGAAAAGTTACCACTTGTCACGTTGCAATCGCTTTATGAATTAAGCGACGTGTTTCAAAGTGATATAGCTGATGTGCTTTCTGAAAATATTTTAAAGAAAGTAATGCATGGTAAAGAAGATATAGCGGAGTATGAAATACATCGAAATATTGCGCTGAAAAAGCGGAACTATTCCTTAAACCTTGGAGAAACGTGTTCATCAAAGTTTGATGCTTTCTTGAATAAAACGATGGATAAATTGGAATCACATATGCCAAAGTTTGAAAGAAGAGAAAGTCAACAACTGATGATGAAAGAGATATATACGGCGTTAAGAGATTCTCGTTTTTCACTAATTGAAGCCGGTACAGGAACAGGAAAGACTCTTGCGTATTTGCTTCCTAGTCTTTATTTTGCAAAGAGAAAAGAAGAACCTGTCATTATAAGTACACAAACGGTACAACTCCAACAACAAATATTAGAAAAAGAAATTCCGTTATTACAAAAAATAATGCCATTTTCATTTGATGCAGCTCTTCTAAAAGGAAGAAAGCATTATCTTTGCTTACACAAATTTGAGTATGCTTTACAAGAGGAAGAAAAAAATTATGATATGGCACTTACGAAAGCCAAGATTTTAGTTTGGCTATTGCAAACTGAAACGGGTGATCGAGACGAATTAAATATTCCTGAGGGCGGAAAGTTACTTTGGAATCGTATTTGTAGTGATGCGTATAGTCCAGGCGGTATGCAAAGTAATTGGTTTAGTCGTTGTTTTTACCAGCGAGCGAAGAATAAAGCTTTATTTGCAGATATCGTTATTACAAATCATGCGTTATTATTTCAAGATTTTTCAAGTGAAGAACCGCTGTTTGCTTCATGCGAACATATTATTTTTGATGAAGCTCACCATATTGAAGAAGCTGCGAGTAGAACATTGGGTGAACAGTTCTCTTGTATGTATTTTCAATTGGTTATATCTCGTCTTGGGACGCTAGAAACAGAAGATGTACTCTCCAAAGTATATAAAATGATGAAAAAATCAGAGCAAGCATCTCGTTCAACTTTCCGTATGATAAGTTATAGTTTGAAGGAACTTAAGTTTGATGCGGATGAACTCTTCCAAATGTTACGTAATTTTATATTTAAACAAACAAAGCAAGAACAAGGAACAAATAATATGCCGCTCATCTATAGGTATAACGCAGAACTAGAAAAAGGTAAGTTGTGGGATAGTATCGTCGAATTAACAAATCGTTTTATATATGAATTAAGAAGGGTAGTAACTGCTCTTGAGAAGCAAGTGGATATATTGCAAAGTAAGTTAGAATGGGAGATGCATGTTGTAACAGGTGAATTTATGCATTTAATTGAGTTGCTGAGAAAGATGGCAGAATCATTACAGTTACTCGTATTAGAAAAGAATTCGTATGTAACTTGGATGGAGACTGAAACGAAAGGGACGATTCATTCAACAGTTCTATATGCACAGCCTGTTCATATTGGTGAAAGATTTGCTGATAAATTTTTAACAGAAAAAAAGAGTGTTATTTTTACATCCGCAACACTAACAGTTAACGATACGTTTGATTATATAAAAGAGGAACTTGGTTTACATGATTTCGCTCCAAATACTTTAAAGGTTCCGTCGCCATTTCGTTATGATGAACAAATGAAATTAATGGTTTCAACGGATGTACCTTTTATTAAGCAAGTAAGTAATGAGCGATATATTGAATCTGTATCGGAACATATTGCAAAGATAGCGAAAGCCACAAAAGGCAGAATGCTTGTTTTATTCACTTCGTATGAAATGTTAAAAGAAGCGTATGCGAATTTAAAAAATAATGATGAATTAGAGGGTTATTTATTACTCACACAAAGTGTGAATAATAGAAGTCGAAGCCGCTTAATTCGAAAGTTTCAAGAGTTCGACAAATCAATTTTATTAGGGACGAGTAGTTTCTGGGAAGGGATAGATATTCCAGGAGATGCCTTAAGTTGTCTTGTTATTGTCCGTCTACCATTTACGCCTCCTCATCAACCTATGATGGAAGCGAAAGGTGAGTGGCTAAAAAATCAAGGTGAGGATGTATTCGCTAAATTAGCGTTGCCACAAGCAATATTACGTTTCAAACAAGGATTCGGCCGCTTAATTCGAACGAATACAGATACAGGAACGGTAGTAGTGTTAGATCGTCGTTTGACGAGTTCTTCCTATGGAAAACGATTTCTACAATCGATCCCTAACGTACCTCTTTATGAAGGGCCATTAGAAGAATTATTAGTACAATTAGAAGAACCATTAAATGAATAAAAATGGAAGAAAAATACGCCTGAAGTACTTATAAACTTCAGGCGTAAAAAATGTGGGTAGGAGGAATTTTATTTTTCTTACTTCTTGTATACAAAATGTGTTGGTTTTCGACTTGAAACCTTTTTTTGCTGTACATGTCCTGCTATAATAGATGGGTGATGAAGCAGGGGTTGTAAAGAATGTACTCTTATTGTAACCGCATTGCGTTCTTCTATAATTAGAAATTTTTGTGTAACGGAGGAGTTTTTTCATGGAGAAGAAAATCGAAGTACTATCAACGACGCGTATTAAATATTCGTCTGATTTGTATAAAATTGTTGATAGTTTGAATCGTACGTTAAAAGAGCAGGACCTCATGTTCGGACTAGCATTAGACGAAAAAGATAAAGAAACAGCTGTATTTACGATTTACAGAACGTAGCGATACAATGAAAAAGTGGATCTTTGCAATCATTATTGTTATCGTTGCTAGCGGAATATATGGGGCGTATGTTTATAATAAAGCGATGGGAAAGAAAATTCCAAAAGAGTCGAAATTTGTAGAAATTGCTAAAGAAAAAGCAAAGCTTACAAAGGTGAAATCTGTTGATTATTACAACGGAAAATCTGCATATATAGTCGTGCAAGGTACAGATGAAAAGGGAGAACAACTTATCGTTTGGGTGCCTGAGAAAAAAGGGGATACTGTAGTAAGGAAAAAGAGCGAAGGTATTTCTGAAAAAGAGGCTATACAAAGAACAGTAGAACAAGTCGGCAATGAAAGTAAGGAATCAAAAAGTAAGCCGAAAGAGATTATGAAAGTGAAATTAGGCTTTGAAAATGATGTACCACTATGGGAAGTTACATATATTGATGATGACAATCGTTATAGTTATTACTATCTTGAATTTAAAGATGGAAAATTTTTAAGACGATATAGCATTGAAAAATAGATGTAGGGGGAACTACAAATGAAATTAGCAAAGCGAGTAGCTGCTTTAACACCGTCTTCAACTTTAGAGATTACAGCAAAGGCACAAGCATTAAAAGCAGAGGGTCATGATGTAATTGGATTAGGGGCAGGGGAACCTGACTTTAATACACCAGAGCATATTATGGATGCTGCACATAAAGCGATGTTAGAAGGGCATACGAAGTATACACCAACAGGTGGATTACAATCGTTAAAACAAGAAATTGTGAAGAAATTTACTCGCGATCAAGGTATTGCGTATGATCCATCTGAAATTATTGTATGTAATGGCGCAAAGCATGCATTATATACATTATTCCAAGTATTACTTGATGAGGGAGATGAAGTTATCATCCCAACTCCTTACTGGGTAAGCTATCCAGAGCAAGTAAAGCTTGCTGGCGGTAAGCCGGTTTATGTAGAAGGTTTAGAAGACAATGAGTACAAAATTACAGCAAAGCAGCTGCGTGAGGCAATTACAGAGAAAACGAAAGCAGTTATTATTAATTCACCGAGCAATCCAACAGGAATGATTTATAGCAAAGAAGAATTACAACAGCTTGGAGAAGTATGTTTAGAACATGATATTTTAATCGTTTCTGATGAAATTTATGAAAAATTAATTTATGGTGGCGTAGAATATATTTCAATTGCCCAGCTTTCTAATGCATTAAAAGAACAAACACTTATTATTAATGGTGTATCTAAATCTCATTCTATGACAGGATGGCGTATTGGATATGCTGCAGGAAATAAGCAGCTTATTAAAGCGATGACGAACTTAGCGAGTCATAGTACGTCAAACCCTACTTCAATCGCTCAATACGGCGCAATTGCGGCATATGCAGGCTCACAAGAACCTGTGGAAACAATGCGTCAAGCCTTTGAAGAGAGATTAAACATCATTTATGATAAATTAATTCAAATCCCTGGCTTTACTTGTATTAAACCGCAAGGTGCATTTTACTTATTCCCTAACGTAAAAGAAGCTGTAGCTTTATCAGGATATGCAACAGTTGATGATTGGGCAAAAGCTCTATTAGAAGAGGAAAAAGTGGCTCTTGTACCAGGTACAGGATTTGGTGCTCCAAATAATGTTCGTTTATCATATGCGACATCTCTTGAACAAGTAGAGAAAGCATTGGAACGCATCCATACATTTATGAAAAGTAAAGTGCAAGCTTAATTGTATATTTCATTTATGTAATATACAAAACCTCCCTATTAATGGGGAGGTTTTTTTGACGAATTGTGGCAAAAAGAAATAGCTAAAGGTGTGTTATACTAGAGAGCGAGGTGTTTGGTGATGAAAAAGAAAATGATGTTACAGTGGTTTGAGCAGGGAAGCATTGCAATTCCAAAATTGCTTATGATGCATTATAAAAAATTAGGTTTAAATGAGACGGAATTTATGGTTGTACTTCATATACATACATTTTTAGAATCAGGTAATTCGTTTCCGACTCCTTCAGAGATTTCTGAACGGATGACGATAACAGAAATGAAATGTATGGAAATAATTCAGGCGTTGATTCAAAAAGGTTTTTTATCACTAGAAGGTGGACAAAGATCAGAAGCGATGATGTGCGAAAGTTATTCTTTACAACCGTTATGGGAAAAAATATTACATTTCTTAATGGATGAATCAATAGAGGAAGAGCAAAAAGAAAAAAAACAGCTGCAAGTAAATTTATATACAGTATTCGAAAAAGAATTTGGAAGACCACTTTCGCCGTTCGAATGTGAAACGTTAGGAATGTGGGAGGACCAAGATCAACATCATCCAAATTTAATTCAAGCGGCTCTTAGAGAAGCTGTAATGAGTGGAAAACTAAATTTCCGATATATTGATCGTATTTTATTTGAGTGGAAAAAGAATGGAATTAAAACGGTAGATCAGGCTCAAAATCAAGGTCAAAAATTTAGAGCGAATCAACAAAGAGCACAACAAATGACAAAACAAGAGACGAAATTTACTGGAAAAGTGCCTTTTTATAATTGGTTGGAGCAGTAATATAGGAGGGGAAATATGCTTAACAAAACGCAAATCCGTTATTGTTTAGACACAATGGCGGATATGTATCCAGAAGCACATTGTGAATTGGTTCATGACAATCCATTTGAACTTGTAATCGCGGTGGCGTTATCTGCACAATGTACAGATGTACTTGTAAATAAAGTGACAAGAAATTTATTTCAAAAATATAAAACACCAGAAGATTATTTAAGTGTTTCTCTAGAAGAATTACAACAAGATATACGCTCTATCGGATTGTATAGAAATAAAGCAAAAAACATTCAAAAATTATGCCGAATGTTATTAGATGACTATAATGGGGAGGTACCGAGCGATCGAGATGAACTTACGAAATTACCAGGTGTAGGAAGGAAAACAGCGAATGTTGTAGTTTCCGTAGCGTTTGGGATTCCGGCAATTGCTGTTGATACACATGTGGAGCGAGTGAGTAAACGATTAGCGATTTGTAGATGGAAAGACTCTGTGTTAGAAGTAGAAAAAACGTTAATGAAGAAAGTACCGATGGATGAGTGGGGGGTTACGCATCATCGTATGATTTTCTTTGGACGTTATCACTGTAAAGCACAACGACCGCAATGTGAGGAGTGCAGGCTGTTAGAAGTATGTCGTGAAGGAAAGAAGCGAATGAAGGTGAAATAAAGGATGGAGCGAGTTATAGAAATACCGAAAGAATTTCATTGCTTACCATTTTTTAAAGAAAGCGTAAATTCAATTGAGTATCATACAGACGAGTCTTTTGAAGAAATAATACAAAATACTTACTTTATATTTGATATTGAAAGACAGTATGAGCCATGGAAGGAAATTGAAAACAGTATTCCAGCAGTGTTGAATGTATGGAAAAATAAGCATGAAGACATTGCTATACTGTTTCGAAATAGAGATAAGCAAGAGGCTGAGGGGCCAATGATTCTTTTTGCAGCTCACTTGTTATCGGTTGTCTATTGGTTAAATGAGCAACCTGTTCATAGTTTGAATGAAATGCAAATAAATACGAATAAATTAAAAGTGCAACCTGTTAATTTTATGGAAAGGTATTCATTCATTATAAAGAAACCGAGTAATTATCATTCTTATATTCAATTAGCGCAGTTATATATCGAAATAGAAAAGCTGTTTGTAAAGAAAATGATAACAAAAAAGAAGTCTGCTTCTCGTTAAGAGAAACGGACTTCTTTTTTTGTTTATTAGGACTCTGTTGTAACAACAGCACCGTCTGCCTGAGGTGTATCTCCTCCGGTATTTTGGTGTTGCTGTTCTTGTTGTTTCTTAGCTTCGTCTTCAGCTTTTTTCTTGGCCTCTTCTTCAGCTTTCTTCTTAGCTTCGTCTTCAGCTTTTTTCTTAGCTTCGTCTTCAGCTTTTCTTCTAGCTTCCTCATCAGCTTTCTTTTGAGCTTCTTCTTGCTGTTTACGTTGTTGTTCTTGTTGCTGCTGTTCTTGTTGTTTCTTAGCCTCTTCATCAGCTTTTTTCTTAGCTTCGTCTTGTTTTACTTTATCTTCATTAGCTTTTTTCTGGGCTTCCTCATCAGCTTTTTTCTTAGCTTCTTCATCGGCCTTTTTCTTAGCCTCTTCATCAGCTTTTTTCGCATCTGGAGTTCCGCCAGGCACAGTGAAGGATGCACCAATTGCTGGGCTTGTTCCAGTACCTTTTTTCGCTACTACAGAGAAGCTGTAAGTAACACCTGGTTTAATACCACCAAGAGTAGCTGTCGTACCACTTATTGATAGGCTACCACTTGAACCGTCAGTTGCTTTATAGCTGGCTGCATATGCGTCAACTTCTGCTGGTCCAGACCAGTTTAGTGTAACTGTGCTAGCGCCATCAAAAGTGACATTCAGACCACTAGGGGCATCTACTTTAATTTGTTTAATTGCATCTTTTTTCGCACCTTTAACGTATAACTCTCCGTTTATTTCTTGTACAGAAGAAGGACGTTCAAAGCGTGATTTATCTGTAGCGAATTTGCTCATCATTATTTGGAACATTTGCTGTGCAATTCTAGTGGAGCGATCACTAACATAATTTTTTGGACCATCTTTTTCGTAACCAGTCCAAACAGCCATTGTGTATTGTGGTGTATATCCAGCAAACCAGCTATCTCTGTTTGCATCAGCTGGGATATCATATTTTTGAAGAACTGATGCATCAAAGTTTTGTGTTCCTGTTTTACCTGCTACGTCAACACCTGAAACGTATGCTGTTGGACCTGTACCACCAGAACCAGGTTTTACTACGTCACGAAGAACGTCAGTAACCATGTAAGCTGTATAGTCTTGCATTGCGCGTTGTTCCTTAGGTTTAAAGCTTTTCTTTTTCCCGTCCGGGAAGGTTACTTCTTTTACGAAGTGTGGTTTATTATAGTTACCACTATTACCGAAGGTTGCATATGCACCTGCTACTTCCAATGGAGACCCCTCGTTACTACCGATTGCTGTTGATTCGTAGACTTTTCCTTCTTTAAAGGTCATGCCTAAACCTTCAGCGAATTCTTTTGACTTATTAAGACCAACTGTTTGTGCTGTCTTTAAAGCTGGAATGTTTAATGACTTTTTCAAAGCTTCACGTAGTGAAACGTCACCTTTGTAGCTCTTTGTTGCATTTTGTATTTTTTTACCATTGGAATACGTATACTCTGAATCGTTTAATTGATGGTATGTAGACCATTGTAAATTTTCAATTGCCGGACCGTAGTCGAAAATTGGTTTCATTGTTGAACCAACTTGGCGTTTTAAATCAGTTGCCATATTATGACCTTTGAAAGTAGACTTACTTTCTTTACGTCCAGCACCAATTGCTCGAACTTCTCCAGACTGTGTATCCATAAATACGAATGACCCTTGGAATTGATCGTCTGGATACTTAATAAGATTGCCATCCATAATTTTGTCAGCGTAATCTTGAGCATCTTGATCAAGTGTTGTATGAATCGTTAAACCATCTGAACCGATATTTACATCAGGATATTCTTTTTCAACTTCTTTTACAACCGCATCTAAAAATGCTTGATACTTCATCTCAGTTACTTCTGAAGACGGTTGAAGGCCCTCTGTTACTGGGATCTTAACGGCGTTATTCATTTCTTCTTTTGTTATATAACCATGTCGATTCATTAATGATAATACAACATTACGACGATTTGTTGCTCGTTCAACATTTTCCTTTTTTGTTGGATCATAAATGTTTGGACCTTGGGGTAAACCAGCGAGCATAGCAGCTTCATGTAATTGCAAGTCTTTTAAATCTTTACCATAATATTTTTGCGCTGCTGTCGCAATACCATATGAACGGTTACCTAAATTAATCTTATTTAAGTACATTTCTAAAATCTCATGTTTAGAGTATTGTTGCTCTAATTTATAAGATAAGTACCATTCTTGTACTTTTCTCTTAGCAGTTTTATCCATCGTTAGAAAATAGTTTTTAACGACTTGCTGTGTAATCGTACTACCACCTTGGGAACCGAAACCACCAGTGACATTTTCCATAACTGCTTTTGTAGTTCGTTTAAAATCAATTCCATTATGATCATAGAAACGCGAATCCTCAGTTGCAAGGAATGCATTTTCAACTACTTTTGGAATTTGATCATAAGTAACATGCGTTCGTTTTTCAGCACCGTATTCATAGAAGAAATTCCCGTTTTTATCAAGAAACTTTGTTGATAAAGGATTAACGAGTTTGGATTTGTCTAATTTTGGAGCGTCCTTTACCATAACAAAGAAAGCGGAAACGCCGGCTACGAGACCAACGATACCAAGAAGTAGACAACCTATAAGGAATTTCTTGAAAAAGGAGCCTTTTTTCTTTGGTTTTTCTTCTTTATGTGTTTTTTTCTCTTGATTTTTCACATGATTTCGTTCTGTACGAGAACGATAATTATCTGACATTATACTTTCTCCTACCTTTCATTCTCTCCCCAAAAGTCGAAAAAAGAGCCTTAGTGATGACTCTATCACGAAAAATAAACCGTGTCTAGTACACGGATATAGTCAATCCGAGGGTGATAACCGCATGATAATAAGGATCCATGCTCTTCTATTTCTTCTTTCGTAATCGACTTGCGTCCACCAGTATTTTGACGATTCCAAAATGCAATAATATGTTTTGCATCTAATAAATAAAATTCATCAAAAAGTGTAAATTTAATAATGACAAATGCAATTCCATTATGAGCAACCACTTGCTTCATATGTTCTATTTGATGAAGGTGGAAGTTTTGAAGTGGGAAACTAGTTTTATTTTTTGTTTCCTTTGCTTCAAAATCGATGTATTTCCCTTTGTATACACCGTTGTAATCTGTTGTAGAAGGTTGTTTAAAATACGCTTCTTTTACCACTGCAGCACTTCGAGCGGGGTAATCTACTTTTACAATTTGAAGAGGTGTAGGTTTTTTATGTACACATGCAATATTATGGGTTAAGTAATATTGATTTGTTTCATTCAATTCCTCTTCAAGGGACATACCTCTGTTGCTATAAGTATGTGTTTTTATAGGTGTTTTTTGAGGTTGTGAAGCTTGATTATACCTTTTTCCATTTGGGTAACGAATGGTCATAGTGTGTCCACTCCCAACTTACTAAGAATTACTTACAAAGGTGATTATATCAAAAAATGAAAAAAGATGTGACCTTTTTGATGAAAGGTATGATGACTTATTTATGTTGACATGGAATGATTATATGAAAATTAAACAAAATCGAGAAAAAAAGTTTTGTACAGAGGAAGAAAAAGCAATCATTCGCAATATTACAAAGAAAACAGAAATAGCTAATGTGGACAATATTTCTCGGACACAATCTTATCAAGAATATTATTTAAGAAATAGTGAAATCAGGTGGGCCTTTTTAGCGAGTATGGTTTCGAGAAATGCGGGATGGAATATGACCGATTTAGAAGGGAGATATTATGCTACTGTTTTACCTAAAACGGTAAAAAAACATTTATTTCTTCTGTACGAACAAGCTAATTGGATTATTTTCTTAGATGCCTTTCCTCAGCTATTATTGTATGAGGAAAGTAAGAAGAGACGTACACCTCTCTTTCATTTGTTGCAATATTTCAGCGTATCAATTTTTATGGAAAAAGAATGGTTACTTTTCTGGGAGAAAAGAGATATGAATAGGCTTATAACAGCCCTTATTATAAATGAACAAAATAAAATTCAAAAACCAGTCATTGAGAGCACATATTTTAAAAAACATGTATTCCATACTGCACTTTTTAAAGTACAAGAAAGATTTCATATTAGTGCAGTTATCTTCCCAACAATTGAAGGGAGGATGTATGGATTTTCGGTTTATCAATTTGAAACGTTACAACAGCGTATAGAACTGGGAAAAAAATTAGCATGGTTATTGTTTCATCCAATTTATAATGGTTCGTTTTATAAGTTTGCAGTGCAAACTACACATACTGGGTCTAGAGAAGATTATGAATTTTACTCAAAGGAAACTAGAAAATCGTGTACGCCAGCACTTAGAGATAGTTATCCTGTTGTTTTACATGAAGAAATAGAAATGAGAGATTGGTTTTGTGCAAATATGAAAATGAATGTGCTATTTGTACTTGAAGAACCTAAAGAGGAAGTTAATATAACAGAATGGTATAGGAGAAAGAGGGAACAAATCTATAGGATATCTATCGTAAATCGTTTCGTTAAAAGGATGGATGAGTTCATGATATAATGAAAAAGAAGTCCCGTCTTCCATTTTGAAGACGGGACTTCTTAATTTGAAATAATCCTGCTATGCTTGCTACGACTTTAATCTCAAAACGTAATGCTAGTAGGAGATTAAGGGTGACTTGAAATTTAACCGTACGTAATAAAGTCTCGCTTTATGTAGCAGGGAAGTTTGGACCATCTAGCTTTGGATTGCCAGTCTCGGGTTTATTTTGTTGTTTGTTTTGGTTTTTCTTTTTTTCATTTTTGTTCTTTGCCATTGTACTACACCTCCTTTTTGTATTGTTACCATTTCTATAAATGACATACGAAATGATTTCTTTGACGAATAACAACTAGTTTTGTCATGTGGGCAGGAGTGGTGAATCGTTCGGCGAAATTACATGACAAAGGAAAAGCAAAGAAGGAGGCGTTTTGTATATGGCGATGGTTCAGAAGGAAGATGTAATGAAAAAAATGGATCAAATGTTAAGTTCTCTCGATTTGCTGGAAATGAATATAGGGATTAGAATGAATCATGCATTAAAGGATGCGAGTGAAAAAATATGTAATAAGATAGAAATAACAGAAATGCATATTGAACATATGGAAAATAAATTAGTGCATCACGAAGAAAAAGGGAATTGGGTAAAGACATTTCAAAACGTCGTAGTGAGTGCATAATAAGGTGGGAAAGAGATGAAGAATGAAGCATTAATACAGTCTTCAGAAAAACTCATGCAGTATAATAATGAAGCGAATATAAAAAAAAGAGAACTAATCGAATACGACTTTTATAAGGATATGAAACCATTTGTAGACATGGTAGATGAGGAATTAAAGAAGTGGAAAGAATTAGCTTATACGTGGATTAAAGAAGAAAAGCCAAAGTATATACATGTACAGCAAATTGATCAAGTATACGATAATTTACAAACGAATGTGTTACAATGTTTTGTAAATAAAGGTAAAGGTAAACGATTCTTTGAAACACACCAAGCCATTTCGTATACTTTGCAAAATATAGTTGAGCAATGTAAATAACAAGAGGGAGAACCCTCTTGTTATTTTTATGCTTCTGTCATTGTTGTAGGTTTTGTTGCGCCGTTTATTTCTAATTCTTTTATTAATGTTCGATAATCTGAAATGCATATTTTTCCTTCGAGATACCAATGTCTCGCAAAGTCTAATAATTCATTTGCATTCTCTGTGCAATACCCCTTTTTTTGAGAAAACGCTTGTTTTAAATCCCCTAATACCATGTTGATTCCTCCCCCATGAGAATCTTCTTCTTAATTATCATAGCATGGAAGGGTTTTCTTTTTTAATTTTTTAAAAATTTAAACTTCCGACAAAAATAGACAGATACTCCATCACACATATTATTTTATAGGTACATATTATATATGTAGAAACTTATGTGAAGGAGGAGAGAATGCATGTTTCAACAATCTAACGTATATCAGCAAACAAATCCATATGCACAGCAAAATATGTACCAATATAATACGGATACATATTTACGGTATAATATGTATCCTTTCGAGCCTTATTATGGAAATCAAAATTATTATCAACCGTTTGAAGTGTCGTTTATGAATCAAGCTCAACCACAACAGCAGCAACCTTATGTGAATCAGGCTCAACAATCACAACAGCAGCAACCTTATGTGAATCAGGCTCAACAATCACAACAGCAGCAACCTTATGTGAATCAAGCTCAACAATCACAAGCTCAGCAACCATACATGAATCAACAACAGCAGCAGCCTTATATGAATTCGCAATATTATATGCCACCACCATCGCCCTATGCTAATCAACAAGCGATGTTTTATCCACCAAAACAGCCGTACCCGACGCAGAGTAAACAAAAGCAACAACAGCCAAGTCAGTTTTCTAGTTTTGTTTCTCAATTTAAAACATCCGATGGTAACTATGATGTAAATAAAATGATGAATACAGCTGGACAAATGATGAATGCGATGAATCAGGTGACAGGTATTGTAAAGCAAGTTGGAGGCTTTTTTGGTAAGTAATGTTGAAGAGTTGTCTATGAAAGTATGGTATATGAAATAAAGGACTAGACAAATTTCCTTGTAATAAATGGGTATATATAACAAACGGCTTTCTCTCTTTTCTCATACTGTAAAGTGTAATCAGATTTTTTTAACGAGAGAGGAGAGAAAAAACTATGCATCATTGTCATCCTTGTTTTGGAGGGCATAAGCCTGTAGGACCTATTTGTACAACTGCTCCTGTCGTTCATCCGACGAAACAATGCGTAACACACTCTTTTTCAACAACGGTGGTGCCACACATTTTCCCAACACATACAACACATGTACATCATCAACAAATTAAAAACCAAAACTTCTTCCCACAAACAAATTCAAATGTAAATGTTGTGGACCCAATCGACCCAGGATTCGGCGGTGGATGTGGACCGTGTGGCCATGGTCATCATCACCACGGTCATCAAATATCTCCATTTGGACCAGGACCAAATGTATCACCGTTTTTACCAAACAATGTATCACCAGTAGGTCCAAATATCGGACCAAACGTTGGTGGAATATTTAAAAAGTAAATGATATGTTAGAACTAGCGAAATGCTAGTTCTTTTTTTGTAATTGGAGTGTTGATATGAAAGTTATTGCAGTAACAGGATATAAGCCATTTGAACTTGGAATATTTAAAAATGATCATCCAGGGGTGGGGTGTATAAAAAAGGCATTACACCGTAAATTAACCACTTTTGTAGAAGATGGTTTAGAATGGGTTATAATAAGCGGCCAGTTAGGTGTAGAATTATGGGCTGCTGAAGTTGTTTTTGAAATTCAAGTAGAATATCCAGATTTAAAATTAGCGGTATTCACTCCGTTTTTAGAACAAGAAGAAAATTGGAAAGAAGATAATCGTGAATATTACGAATTTATTCTTTCTCAAGCAGACCATGTTGATAGTATCACGAAACGGAAGTATGAAAGCCCAGAGCAATTTAAATTAAAAAATCAATTTTTTATTGAAAAAAGTGATGCACTTTTAGCGGTATACGATGAAGAAAAACCAGGAAGTCCCAAATATATTGTAGAAACAGCAAAGAAAAAAGGGGAAATAGAAAATTATCACAGTTATTTCATTCTTTTTTCTGAGTTACAAGATATAATAGAAGAGGAACAGTGGAATAATGCAGAGTAATATGTAATATAGTACTCGTATATATGATTGACAAAAAGCATTGTTTCTGAAAAAATTTAGTTAATGAAAGTTTTGGTAAAAATTTGAGGTGAAGAAAATGATTTCGGATAAAATTAAATTAACAGCGAAAGATATTTTAGAAAAAGAATTTAAAACAGGTATGAGAGGTTATCAGCAAGAAGAAGTAGATAAGTTTCTTGATATGATCATTAAAGACTATGAAGCTTTCCACAAAGAGTTTGAGCAATTAAAGCAACAAAATGCTCGTTTAAAGCGTGAATTAGAGGAACAAAAACTAGCAGTAACGCAAGTTCCACAACAACCTGTACAAACACCAGTTGCACAACCGGTTTATAACAACACGAATACGGATATTTTAAAACGCTTATCTAACTTAGAAAAAGCTGTATTTGGAAGTAAGTTATACGAATGATGTAAGGTGGGAAAAGGTTTAAGCATTTTACATAGAAAAAAACGTTGCAAAATCTTTTTGTTTCCACTATACTAATGGATGTCATAACGTTTGGGTAATCGCTGCAACGCCAACGTTGTAGAGGAAAGTCCATGCTCGCACGGCCTGAGATGGCTGTAGTGTTCGTGCCTAGCCAATTCATAAGCTAGGGTATTCTGGCTGTAAGGCTGGTTTAACGGCAGGGAAAAAACCTAAGTCCTTTCGGATATGGTTTGACTACCTTTAAAGTGCCACAGTGACGAAGTCCTTGAAGAAATGATAGGAGTGGAACGAGGTAAACCCCACGAGCGAGAAACCCAAATAATGGTAGGGGAATCTTTTCCAAGGAAATGAACGACGGGAAAGGACAGGTTTTATAACCTGTAGATAGATGATTGCCACCGGAGTACGAGGCGTGGGCCGTTTGTAGTACAAAGGAACAGAACATGGCTTACAGAACGTTATGAACCAACTATGAAATAACTCAGCTCTCCTTTGTTAGAGGAGGGCTTTTTATTTGTATGAAGTTATAAAGTATGAGTTAAAATGGTTAATGAGAAAATTTTTCGTAAAATGTAATGATTAATAGGAACAATTGCTATTAATTATTGTTTGAATATACATAAGAGGTGAATGCAAATGGGAAAAGTTACTTTAATTGCAACAGCGGCAATGGGTATTGAAGCGTTAGTTGCCCGAGAAGTTCGCGATCTTGGTTATGAATGTCAAGTAGAAAACAGCAAAGTAACATTTGAAGCAGATGAAAAGGCGATTTGTCGCACGAATTTATGGTTACGTACTGCGGATCGTGTAAAAATTAAAGTTGGCGAATTTAAAGCAACAACATTTGATGAGCTATTTGAAAAAACGAAAGCATTAAACTGGGGAGATTATATTCCAGAGAATGGCGAGTTCCCTGTTATCGGTAAATCTTTAAAATCTGAATTATTCAGTGTTTCGGATTGCCAACGTATTGTTAAAAAGGCTGTCGTTGAAAAATTAAAAACAACATATAAACGTACAACTTGGTTTGAAGAAGATGGTCCGTTATTCCGTATCGAGATTGCAATGCTCAAGGATATTGCAACATTAACAATTGATGCGAGTGGTGTTGGACTTCATAAACGTGGATACCGTATGGATCAAGGGGAAGCTCCGTTAAAAGAAACATTAGCTGCGTCTTTAATTAAATTAACAAACTGGAAGCCAGATCGTCCATTTGTTGATCCATTCTGTGGATCAGGTACAATTCCGATTGAAGCGGCATTAATTGGGCAAAACATTGCGCCAGGATTTAACCGTGGTTTCGCATCAGATGAGTGGGGCTGGGTAGGTAAACAAAACTGGCGTGAAGCGCGTCAAGAAGCTGAAGATTTAGCGAACTATGATCAACGATTACAAATCATAGGATCAGATATTGATCATCGTATGATTCGAGTTGCTCAAGATAACGCAGAAGAAGTAGGTTTAGGTGATTTAATTACATTTAAACAAATGCAGGTAAAAGATTTCACAACAAAAGAGGATTATGGCTACGTTGTAACGAATCCTCCATACGGAGAACGTTTAAGTGAAAAAGCACTCGTTGAACAACTGTATAAAGAAATGGGACAAGTATTCCGTCCGTTAGATACATGGTCAGCGTATGTATTAACAAGCTACGAAGCATTTGAGAAGTGTTACGGAAAAGATGCGTCGAAGAAGCGTAAACTGTTTAACGGATTTATCCGTACAGATTACTACCAATACTTCGGAAAACGTCCACCGCGTAATTCATAGTATAAAACTCCTCCAGCGCGCATATACTGGCTATTATGTAATGCGTAAAGGAGGAAGTGATATGGATAGTTTCCAATTATCAATGATTCAAAAAGCTATTCACCGTACGTATGATGAGCTCGGAAAAGAAGTGGATAGTCAAGGTGCGATTGTAGATGAAATACAAAAAGCACAAGAAGAATATTTGTCAGCTCTTTCACATGAAACAGCGATTGATAAACGGTATTTAAAGTCATTAATATAGAAGAAAATTTTCCTTTTTCGAAAGGAAAATTTTTTTTCGTGAATTTCTATGTATGGCAACAGGGGAAAGCAAATGCATACATATGCGTAGCAGTTGCTATTATCTTTTTATAGAAAAACTTTTTGGTTGGAGGCTAAGGATGTTTACTGAGAAGAGATTACCATTTGAAGTAGGAAAACAAGATAATTTTTATGATAAGTTGAATGAGTGGATTGGAGATGTATTTTACGACATCCTTCCGGAAAAAGGCTTTGAAGAGCGTGATGAACAAATTTTTATGGCGTTTCAGTTAGAACGCGCTTTCCAAGAAAAGAAAGTTATGTTCGCAGAAGCGGGTGTAGGAACAGGGAAAACAATTGTATATCTTCTATATGCAATTTGTTACGCGCGTTATACTGGGAAACCAGCTATTATTGCTTGTGCAGATGAAACGTTAATTGAGCAACTTGTGAAAGAAGAAGGGGACATTGCTAAGTTATCTGAAGCATTAGGGCTCTCTGTTGATGTAAGGCTTGCAAAATCAATGGATAATTATTTATGCTTACGTAAACTTGAAGATGTTATAAGTGGACGAGCTCCAGAAGTAATTGAAGACGTATATTATGAGTTACCACAGTTTGTATTTGATCATGGTACGATGCAAAACTTTACTCACTATGGTGACAGAAAAGAATTTCCACTTTTAAATGACGAAGAATGGTCAAAAGTAAATTGGGATTACTTCCAAGATTGCTTTACTTGTGATTCTCGTCATCGCTGTGGACAAACTCTTTCTCGTGAACATTATCGTAAAGCAGCAGATTTAATTATTTGTTCTCAAGATTTCTATATGGATCATATTTGGACGTACGATGCTCGTAAGCGTGAAGGGCAAATTCCATTATTACCAGAAAGTAGCTGCGTTGTATTCGATGAAGGACATCTTGTAGAATATGCAGCTCAAAAAGCTTTAACATACCGTTTAAAGCAAACGATGATGGAGCAACTTTTAACGAGATTGTTGCAAAACGATATTCGCGAGGAGTTTGCACATTTAGTAGAAGAAACAATTTGGCAAACAGAGCGATTCTTTGATGTGTTACAAGAGAATAAAAAGGAAATTGCCGGTTCTGATCGTTTAGAAATTACTGTGACAGAAAAAGTAACAGCTGAAGCGAAGCGACTTTATGCAAAAATTGGTGAAGTCGGTGATGCATTAGTATTTGAAAGTGAAATGCATACAGTAAACACGTATGACTTAAATATCGTTGATGAGCATTTAGATGTGTTAGAACATTCACTTCGTCTGTTTATGCACGAGAAAAATGTAATTACATGGGGTGAAGAAGGTGATGGTGCCTTCACGTTAGTTATTATGCCGCGTGCAGTTGAAGAGGTGTTACAAGAGAAAGTATTCTCGAAGAAAATCCCGTATATTTTCTCTTCTGCGACATTATCGAACAACGATTCATTCGCATTTACAGCAAATAGTCTAGGGGTAAAAGATTACTTATCATTCTCAGTTGCCTCACCGTTTGATTATGAGGAGCAAATGGCGGTAAACTTACTATCGCATACGAAAGAAAATGAATGGGAAAGAAAGTGTCAATATACACTTGAAAATATACAAAAAACAAATGGACGTACGCTTGTATTATTCCGTACAACACAAGAACTTGCAGCGTTTAAAGAATATGTAAGTAAAGAACAAATGTCAGTTCCGTTCCTATATGAAGGAGATCAGGAAATTAGTCAGCTCGTTTCTCGTTTCCAAAATGAAGAAGAGACTGTACTTTGTGCCGTTCATTTATGGGAAGGTTTAGATATTCCAGGTTCATCATTATCACATGTTATCATTTGGTCATTACCATTCCCTCCAAACGATCCTGTGTTTGAAGCGAAACGTAAGCACGTAAATGATCCATTCTGGGAGGTAGATGTACCGTATATGATTTTACGACTTCGTCAAGGGATTGGACGTTTAATTCGTACGAGCGACGATAAAGGTGCTATATCAATCTTCTTATCTGATTCAGAAGATGAGAAAGTAGTTGCAGCTGTGAAAAATGTACTGCCAGTAGAAGGTAAAGAATTATAAGGAAAAAGCTTGGCGCTTGCCAAGCTTTTTTCTATTATAAAAGGAATTTATGTTTCCGTGTCGAATTAAGTTTGAGGTAGAAAAAGGAGGCTTTTATACGATGACAGTTGCTACATATGAAGTAGAAAAACAATTTTTAACATACGTGAAGAAGATACAGAATTATGGAGAAGCATTAAGTTTAATGTTTTGGGATTTAAGAACAGGTGCACCAAAAAAAGGTGTGGATCAGCGTTCTGAAGTAATTGGTATGCTTTCGTCAGAAGTGTTTGCTATGTCGACTTCAGATGAGATGAGAAACTATTTAACAGAGCTTGAAGCTTTAATACGCGAAGATAAACTTTCTGAAACGACGAAGAAAATGGTTGAAGAGTGCCGGAAAGAATATGATAGAAATAAAAAAATTCCACAAGTTGAATATGAGGCTTATGTGAAATTAGAAGCGAAAGCGGAGAGTGTGTGGGAAGAAGCTCGCGAAAAATCTGATTTCGAAATGTTCCGCCCATACTTAGAAAAAATTGTGGAATTTAAAAAGAAATTTATTACATATTGGGGTTATGAAACATATAAATACAATACATTATTAGATATGTATGAGCCAGGTATTACAGTGGAAGTTTTAGATCACGTATTTGGTCAACTTCGTGAGCGCATCGTACCGCTTGTAAAAGAAATCTCTGAGTCTAAAAAAGGATTAAAAACAAGTGCTTTATCGGAACGATTTTCAAAAGAAAAACAAAAGAACTTTACATTAGAATTATTGAAGCAATTGAATTATGACTTTGAAGCAGGTCGTCTTGATGAAACAGTACATCCTTTCGAAATTACATTAAATAGAGGGGATGTTCGTATTACGACACGCTATGATGAAAAAGATTTTCGTATGGCTGTTTTTGGAACAATTCATGAATGTGGTCATGCAGTATATGAACAAAATATTGCAGAACAATTTGAAGGTACACCACTTTGCAGTGGTACATCTATGGGTATTCACGAATCACAATCATTATTCTTTGAGAACTTTATCGGCCGTAATAAATCATTCTGGAAGAAGAATTATGATTTATTAAAAGAGTATAGCAATGGTCAATTTGATGATATGTCAGTCGATGAGTTTTATGATGCAATTAACGAATCGAAACCGTCATTCATTCGTATAGAAGCAGATGAGCTTACATACCCGCTTCATGTTATGGTTCGTTATGAGCTTGAGAAAGAATTATTTGATGGTACATTACAAGTGAAGGACTTACCAGCAGCTTGGAATGATAAGATGGAAGCATATTTAGGCATTCGTCCGGAAAATAATGCACAAGGTGTATTGCAAGATGTTCACTGGGCTGGTGGTTCATTTGGATACTTCCCATCTTATGCGCTTGGTTACATGTATGCAGCACAGTTTAAGCAAAGAATGTTAAAAGACATTCCGAACTTTGACGCATTATTAGAAGAAGGAAACGTAACACCAATTCGTGAATGGTTAACAGAAAATATTCACCAATACGGTAAAACGAAAAAGCCACTTGAAATTTTAGAAGATGTGACAGGCGAAGGATTAAATGCAAACTACTTAGCAGATTATTTAGAAGCGAAGTATAAAGAAATTTATGAGTTATAAAAAAGAGCTGCTTAATTGCAGCTCTTTTTTTAAGGGGGATAAAAGAATGCTTTATACATATACAGTAATGACGCAAGAAGAAGCGGAAGAGATTGCATATAACTGGCACTATGAAGGGAAATATTCTTTTTATGATATAGCGGCAGATGAAGAAGATTTAGATGAGTTTTTACATGATGAGAGTAGAGGGAATCATACATTTTCTGTAAAGGAAAATGGCACTCTCATTGGTTTTTTTACTGTTTGTAAAATGAATAATGGAACGGTTGATATAGGACTTGGAATGAGACCTGATATAACTGGCAATGGATTTGGTTTACAGTTCGTGAATGCGGGACTAGCTTTTAGTGAAGAAAAATATGGGTGCAATTATATAACACTATCAGTAGTGAAATTTAATGAGAGAGCTATTAAAGTATATAAAAGGGCAGGGTTTGAAGCAGTTGGGACGTTTATACAAAAAACAAACGGTAGTTGTTTTGAGTTTTTGAAAATGAATTATATATGTGGAAAATAACAAAAAACAGAAGAGGGTTCTTCTGTTTTTTGCAACTTCATTAACTTTCAGTTGATAGCATGTGTACAGCTATTTCATGCATGTCTTTCAAACCTGATACTTGAGCGTATTCAGCAACAGTGATACTACTTGTTGTTAGAAGTTCGATAATATGTTCATCCATTCTTGACCAAGTTTTACCGCCAGAATTGTCATAAGAATTAATTAACTTTGTTAGTCCATCTTTCCCAAAGAGCAGATAATGGGAAGCGAAATCGATAGATACATCAGCTATCCCTACTTCTGTCCAATCGATTAAGCCAGTTACATTATTTTTCTTATCAATCAGGATATGACCTGGATGTATATCCCCGTGCTTTACTCCTACATGAGATGGCCAAAAAGAGTCTTCAGCTAGCCATGCTTGCCAACGATCCCATAAGTTTTGGTTGATGTGGTATTGTTCCTTCACTCGATTCATCCTTTGTTTCATAGAAGTTCTTAATTCATTAGCAGTAAGAATTTCAACACCTATATTATTAAATTTTTGCTGAGGTAATGAGTGTAAATTCGCTAGAACTTTTCCTAATGAAATATTGTATTCAGTTGGTGCATTCTTTTCATTAAAGTTCCATATATATTCTTGTCGTTCTATATCGATAGTAGCGGCAGGAACGCCACTTAGTTGTTTATAAGCGATTAGTTCCTCAGAGAATATAGACCAATCAGGAACTTGGAATTCTACATGTTTTTTCATAAGTTCTAATGCTTTTTTTTCTCGTTGGACATGTCTCATAGATTCTGGTCTACGAGGAATTCTTAGTATCCATTTATCTCCGTTTTGTTCTTTAACGTGTGCTACTTGAAAGTCAACGCCAGATTCATTAATTACTATTGAATCTTCTAATATATTTAGTCCTTCCTTATTTGCTAATTGTTTAACTTTAAGTGTATTCATTCCCATTTCCTCCAAATGTTTATTCTAATTTTAATGTTTTCTGTTACTAATTGTTTCTAACTACATCAATATGATTAAAGTAGCGAGATATAAGGAAATGTAATCATAAAAAAACCACAGACGAGCTTCTGTCTGTGGTTAAGAGTAAACGAGGATATAATGAATAAACGCCTCTCTTTGTATGAAAAAATATACGAAAAAAAGACAGACGTATATCTGCCTTTCTTCATGTGGAAAGTGTACTCTTCCGTTGAAGATTATTAAAAATGTGCAGACTAATCCCGTTTACTCTGCTTTATGAAAACAGAGCCTTTGAACATATTAAGTTACTTATTGTTCAAAGTTTGCTGACGTAGTCTTCCTGCGTGCATCATCTTTAATAATCCTCCTTTTAATAGTATGGTAACACTATACTTTGTTTATAAGTAAATATCAATAAAAAATACTAGATATAACATCTTAAAAATCGAATTAACTAAAAATTTATATTCGGAAAATAGAGATAAAGGATATTTGCTTTTGTAATTGGAAATTGTGGAAGAAGATGTGTATGATAGAATTTTAGTAGTAAATAGTAGGTTTAGCAAGGAAAGGTAGAGGTAGTATGATTACAATTAAAACGAAAAATGAAATAGATTTGATGCATGAATCTGGAAAATTACTTGCTTCATGTCATAAAGAAATTGCGAAAATGATAAAGCCAGGTATAAAGACACAAGAGATTGATACGTTTGTTGAAATGTATTTAAAACAGCATGGTGCCACATCTGAACAGAAAGGTTACAATGGGTATCCATATGCGATATGTGCATCTGTAAACGATGAAATGTGTCATGGGTTTCCGGCCGATGTTCCTTTAAATGAAGGAGATATTGTAACAATTGACATGGTAGTAAACTTAAATGGTGGTCTTTCAGATTCTGCTTGGACGTATAGAGTTGGAAATGTTTCTGAGGAAGCGGAAAGGTTAATGGTAGTAGCTGAGAATGCATTGTATAAAGGGATTGATCAGGCGGTAATCGGTAATCATGTAGGGGACATTGGGTATGCAATTGAGAGTTACGTAGCAAATGAAGGTTTTTCTGTCGCAAGAGACTTTACGGGACATGGAATAGGTAAAGAGATCCATGAAGAACCAGCAATTTTTCATTTTGGGAAACAAGGACAAGGGCCTGAGTTGCAAGAAGGAATGGTAATTACAATTGAGCCAATTGTAAATGTAGGTATGCGATATTCGAAAGTAGATTTAAATGGATGGGCTGCAAGAACGATGGACGGGAAATTATCAGCGCAATATGAGCATACAATTGCAATTACAAAAGATGGGCCACTTGTTTTAACGACGCTTTGAAATAATATGTAAGAGTTTACAAAACTCGAACGAAAATGATGTTTTTATAAAATTTGTACGTGTTTTGTTAATAAATACTTTTCAAAGTATAAAAAGTGCGTTATAATCCATCTATAAAATAAATAGTTAGCTACACTCATATAATCGCGGGGATATGGCCTGCAAGTTTCTACCGAAGTACCGTAAATACTTTGACTATGAGTGAGGACGAATATATTGCTTGTTTAGCATTCTTTTTTGCGAAACTCCAAAAGCGCGTCTCTCACTTGTAACGAGTGGTGGCGGCTTTTGGAGTTTTTTATTGCATAAGAGGGGGAACAAACATGAAAGTATTACAAGAAAAGATTTTGAACGAAGGAAAGGTTTTATCTGGTGACGTATTAAAGGTAGATGCATTTTTAAATCATCAAATTGACCCAGTACTTATGCAAGAGATTGGAAAAGAATTTGCTAAACGTTTTAAAGAAGAGAACATTACAAAAATCGTAACGATTGAATCTTCAGGCATCGCACCAGCAGTTATGGCTGCATTAGAGCTTGGTGTAAAAGTAATCTTTGCAAGAAAACGTAAATCGTTAACGTTACAAGATAATATGTACGTTGCAAACGTATACTCATTTACGAAACAAGAAACGAATGAAATTTCATTATCTCGCAATCATATCGATGAAAATGATCGTGTATTAATCATCGATGACTTTTTAGCAAACGGTCAGGCTGCTTTAGGTTTAATGAGTTTAGTAGAGCAAGCTGGAGCGAGTATTGCAGGAATTGGAATTGTTATTGAAAAAGCATTTCAAGATGGAGGAAAGAAGCTTCGTGAACAAGGCGTTCGTGTTGAATCACTAGCAGAAATTGCATCACTTGATAACGGCACAGTTACATTTGTACAGCATGAAACTGCGGAGGTGAAATAAGCAATGAAGCAGCATCCATTTAAAATTGCATCGCTTGGTATGCAGCATATGCTTGCTATGTATGCTGGCGCAATTATCGTACCGCTTATTGTAGGCGGCGGACTTGGTTTAAATCAAAAAGAGTTAACATACTTAGTCTCAATTGATTTATTAATGTGCGGCGTTGCGACAATTTTACAAGCATTATCAAATCGCTTTTTCGGTATTGGACTCCCAGTTGTACTTGGTTGTACATTTACAGCGGTTGGGCCGATGATTGCAATTGGAAAACAATACGGTGTGTCTTCTATCTATGGGGCAATTATTGCTGCCGGGTTATTCGTTGTTATTTTTGCGAAATTATTTGGAAAGCTTGTAAAACTGTTTCCACCAGTTGTAACAGGGTCTGTCGTTACAGTAATTGGAGTTACACTTGTTCCAGCCGCTATTAATGATATGGCTGGTGGAGTAGGAAGCAAAGATTTCGGAAGTCTTGAAAACTTAGCGTTAGCATTTGGAGTGTTATTATTTATCATCATTATGTATCGTTTCTTTGATGGGTTTATCCGTTCAATTTCTATTCTATTAGGTTTGTTGTTCGGTACTATCGTTGCAGCATTTATGGGGAAAGTAAGCTTGCAAGCAGTTGGAGAGGCGGATTGGTTCCATGGTATTCAGCCATTTTACTTCGGTACACCAACATTTGAATTAACACCAATTATTACAATGATTCTCGTTGCTTGTGTAGGGATTGTAGAAGCAACAGGTGTATACTTTGCATTATCTGATATTTGCAATAAAAAAATCGGTGAAAAAGAATTAACAAAAGGGTATCGTGCAGAAGGATTAGCGATGGTGTTAGGTGGTATTTTTAACGCGTTCCCATATACAACATACTCTCAAAACGTAGGACTTGTTCAATTAACTGGAGTAAGAAATCGCGTTATTATTTATACTTGCGGTGGTATGTTAATCGCTCTTGGGTTTATTCCGAAAATTGCAGCTATCACAACAATTATTCCGAAGTCAGTACTTGGCGGTGCTATGCTCGCAATGTTTGGTATGGTTATGGCATATGGTATTAAAATGTTAAGTAGCGTTGACTTTGGAAGACAAGAAAACTTATTAATCGTTGCATGTTCTGTTGGAATTGGGCTTGGCGTAACAGTCGTTCCTACATTATTCTCACAACTTCCAGAAAGCATTCGTATTTTAACAGATAACGGAATTGTACTTGGAAGTGCATCAGCAGTATTGTTAAATATCGTATTTAATATGGTGCCGCAGCGCAAAGTGAAAGTAAAAGAAGAGCCGGTGTCTATGCAAAGTGCAGTAAGAGAAGCGTAAAAAAGCAAGGTCTCGTTATGAGACCTTGCTTTTCTTTTTAAGTGGCATCATTTTCCCGTAAGTACCAAGACGCCAAATGTACTCAAGTGGCCCGTATTGGTAATGTGAAAGCCACCAGCGGCTAATAAAGATTTGTAACGTGTAGAAACCGACGCAGAATAGTGGTCCAACCCATAATGGAGCAAGATAATCATTTTTGAATAGTAGCCCAAATACAAGTAATGTAACAATTGTATGTGAGATGTAATTCGTTAACGCCATTCGTCCAACGTATTGGAATGGACGTAATACTGTTTGCCATTTTTCTTTTTGTAATAAACGCATTAACGTGACAATGTAGAAGATGAACAATGTCTTTCCGCTTATCATCGTAATACCCATAAGTGAAAATGGTGTGTATGGTTGATTGTTCATAAAGAAGTAAACCATAATAAACCACATCGGTAATGTTAAAATGAACATAATGATTTGCCATTTTTTAAGTTTTGGATCTAATTCCTTAGCACGGCGGAAAATGTCTTTTTTACCGGCATATAATCCGAGTAAAAACAATCCTAGTGTTTCAGGAAGCATAATAAGACTGTTACTTATTGCTTCAGAATAGAAAGAATAGAATCTGTCTGTAATTTGTAAGCCCCAGTTTTCTAACGGCATAATGGCTATGGAAAGGCCTAGTTCATCTACCGGCACTAATAACATGACAAGAGAACCTAATAATGTGAACAATTGCATGAAACTTAATAGTACAATTGACCATATTAAAATAGTACGTGTCTTTCTTTTGTAAAATAAAAATAAGAAAAACCCGGTAATTGCATAAGTATGTAAAATGTCACCGTCCCATAAAAGAACGTAATGTAAGAACCCAAATAATAATAAGATAAGTAAGCGGCGAACAAACAAAGTTTTTGGACGATCGGTCTTCGCCTCAGCACGATTCATAAAAATATAAAAACCTAATCCGAATAAAAACGAAAAAATTGTATAAAATTTCGTTTGAATAAACATATCGTAAAATAGGCGAATATAGCTGTCTATCCCTTCGTAAATTCCTGTAATATCACGTGAGTCAACCCCGGCAATAATTGGCCAGTTAACAAGAAAAATACCTAATACAGCTATTCCTCTAATAATATCGATGGAATGTATCCTCTCGCCTTGTGAAATGTTTTGTGTCATTATTTTCCTCCTTGTTAAGTAATTCCCTTTTATTATACAAAATGTAAAGAAGAGGGTATATAGGTAATTTCCAATTTTTAAAACTGTTAAGATGCGTATTATGAGATATAATAAGAGTGCACAACAAGTTTTAACCTTCTTCAAAACAGGCAGTAAAGCTCCTTCCTATAAGGGGCTTTCTTTATGAAAAGTGTTGATAATGATTCTCTTTAATGATAAACTGTATTCAAAAGTGATAATCATTATCAAAAAAGGTTGGTGCGTAAGTATGGTATATGCATTAGTAGCAGGTACAGTCGTTGTATATGCAGTTATTACAAAGTATGTTTTAAATGGAGTAGGAACAGCAAAATGAGTGATATGACATAAAATCCCTTTCATTTGTAAAAAGAATGAAAGGGATTTTTTATTTTTAATGAGAATATGCTGAAAATTTAGTATGATAGTAAAGTGAAACTGTAATCAATGGGTAGGTGTAACTCTCACTGGTTATGAGCTCGCAAATAGCAGGGAAAAGTATATACATCTTGGATAAAGGGGAACAAGGGGATGACAAACATAGTACAGACAAACGGTATGAGAAAACTTGTTTGTTTTTATGAAGAGTGGCAAAAACACGGCGATGCAGAGAATAGTTTAAAGTTGTTTGAGGTGATTCAAAAATATAAACAAGAACAGCTTATGATAGCGTTCTGCGGTCACTTCTCTGCAGGGAAATCAACGATGATGAATCATCTATATAAAGCACAGTTGTTACCAACAAGTCCAATTCCGACAAGCGCTAACGTCGTTAAAATTGAAAAGGGATTTGATCGTGTTGTTGTAACGATTAAATCTGGAGAACAGTACGAATATGATGGTGCATATTCAGCGGAAGAATTAAAACAAATTTGTAAAGACGGTGATGAGGTAATTGGTGTTCATATTTATCGGAATGATGCGCCAATTCCTGAGGGTGTTATGTTAGTTGATACACCAGGGATTGATTCAACAGATGATGCCCATCAATTAGCGACAGAATCAACGCTGCATCTAGCAGACGTAATTTTTTATATGATGGATTATAATCACGTCCAATCGGAAGTGAATTTACAATTTGTTAAAGAATTGAAACAACGTAATAAAACGGTTTATCTCGTTGTAAATCAAATAGATAAACATAAAGAAAATGAATTATCGTTTGAGGATTATAAAGATAGTGTAAAACAATCGTTCTCTAACTGGGATATTGAAGTAGATGGAGTTTATTATACGTCATTAAGAATGATGAACCATCCACAAAATGAAATTGGAAGCTTAGAAACATTAATTACATCTATTATGAAAGAAAAAGAGCAGTATGTAAGAGATGGAATGGAGCGAGAAACAGAATATTTAATGGGGGAACATTTCTCGTTTATTCTTTCTGAAAATGAAAAAGCTCTTTTGACATATGAGGAAGAGTTAGCATCACCGCTTTCGATTTCAGAAATAGTTGAAAAGAAAGAAGAGCTAACGGAAATTAAACATCGCGAGGCTAGTAAAGAATCTCATGTGAGAAACGAATTTATAAAAGGTTTACAAGCTATATTAGATAACGCGTATTTAATGCCATTTGAAATGAGAGAATTGGCAAATGCATATTTAGAAACGAAATTAACAAAGTTTAAAGTTGGTTTGCTATTTGCAAAAGGAAAGACGGAGCAAGAAAAACAAAGACGTGTAGAGGCGTTTTATTCTGCCCTTCAAAAGACTGTTGAAACGCAACTTGATTTTCATGTGAAAGAATTTATTGTGGCCTTCTTAAAAGAAGAAGGATTGTTCACGGAGGAAATTGGGAAAGACATATATGCTTTAGAAATTGCTTTTGGACCAGAAATGTTAGCTGAAGTCATTAAACAAGGCGCAGGTTTCACAGGTGATTACTTACTTCTTTATACAGCGGATGTAGCGAATGAACTGAAGAAACGTTATTTTACAAAAGCTCAGCAAATTTTTGATAAAAGTGCAGTCGTTTTAAAGCAAAAGGTGAAGGAAGCAGTTGCTCGTATGGAACAAGAGATTGAAAAATATACGATGTTGCAAACGGCAAAAGAGACGGAATTACAATACAGTAACAATTTAGAGACATATGAAAGTTATTTACAAAATATTTGGCGCGAGCGTATTGCTACACCAGAAGGATTGCAAATAGAGGAGATATTGCAACGTGAAAAACAAATTGTTAGTGAGAAATTTACACTACAAGAGCAGGAGATTGTAAATGATAACGGGGCGGCTCATGAAGAAGAGATAAAAGGAACAGCAGTTTTAAATATTCAGCGTATATTAGAGAAAGTGAAGAAAGCTGAAATGATATTAGAGCCATTGCCAGCGCTGAAACATGTACAGCAAGAGGTAATAGAAAAAAGGCGTCGTGTGGAAACGAAACAATTTACAGTAGCGTTATTCGGAGCTTTTAGTGCTGGGAAATCATCATTTGCCAATGCCTTACTAGGTGAGAAGGTACTTCCTGTATCACCAAATCCGACGACGGCAACGATTAATCAAATTTTGCCGGTTACAGAGGAAAAACCACACGGAACAGTAATGGTTCAATTCAAATCAAAGCAAGCTTTATTAGAAGATATGAAAGCTGTTTATAAGCTGTTTCATTATGAGATTACTACGTTAGATGAGGCGTTAGCACAAATTGATAAAGTTATGAAATATCCTTCACCAACTGGGAAGCAAAAAACAACATTTAGCTTTTTACGAGCGGTACAAAAAGGGTATGATGCAGTTTCTACTTATTTAGGAGAACAAGTACAAGTTACATTAGAAGAGTTCTCTGATTATGTAGCGAACGAAGAAAAATCATGCTTCGTTGAGTATATGGAGCTTTATTATGATTGTGCTTTAACAAGGCAGGGAGTAGCGCTTGTAGACACACCTGGAGCGGATTCTATTAATGCTCGCCATACGGATGTTGCATTCCAGTATATTAAAAACGCAGATGCTATTTTATTTGTAACATATTATAACCATGTATTCTCTCGTGCTGATCGTGAATTTTTAATTCAGCTTGGTCGTGTAAAGGATACCTTTGCCCTTGATAAAATGTTCTTCTTAATTAATGCGGCGGATTTAGCAGAGTCTGAAGAAGAACTTGAAATGGTAAAAGGTTATATCGCAGATCAGCTACTGCAATACGGTATTAGAAATCCGCGTTTATTTGCAATTTCAAGTTTATGTGCGCTTGAAGAGAAACAAGGAAAGAATGTTGAAAAAGAGAAGTATGGTATTTTACAAAACTCTGGAATTACTAAGTTTGAGGAATCATTTACGTCCTTTATGATGAGAGATTTAATGCTTGTTTCTGTGCATGCTCTATATGGTGCGTTGCAAGGGGCAGATCAGCTTTTAGTAAACATGATAAATGGTGCAAAGCAGGGGAATGAAGAGAAAGAGAAGCAAACGAAAAAATATGAAGCAGAGCGTGGTCAACTACTTCATATCATTTCATCATATAGTGTACTTGCTGAAGAACAGGCGATGCAAAATGAAGTGAAAGAGTTGCTTTATTACGTGCAACAGCGTCTATTCCTACGCTATAACGATGTGTTTACTGAATTTATTAATCCGGCGTCACTTCGAACGGATGGAAATGTGAAAACACAATTGCAACAGTGTGTTATGGAATTAGTAGCATTTATTCAGCATGATTTATTACAAGAAATGCGTGCGACATCATTACGTCTTGAAAAATGGATAGACGAAGCGATGAAGCGTGCAAAGGACGAAATTGTAGTGAACTGTAAAGTAGAAAATCAATCAATTTCTATGAATGGAACAGTGGAGTATGAATATAAAGATATTACACATAAAGAACCGTTCCCTTCAGTTGAAATAAAAGATTTCAAAAAAGCACTGGCACATTTTAAAAATGAGAAAAGCTTTTTTGAAAAGAATGACAAAGCTTTTATGCAAGAAGACGCTAAATCTGTATTAGAACCGCTCGTATCAAACTATGTAGCCGATGAAAAAGATTTATTTGTTCATCATTATAAGCAAGAATGGGATATGAAGTGGAACTTATTCCAAAAAGTGATGCAACAAGATGTGATGAACTATTATGAAAGTATATTGTTTGCATTGGCTGAAACGATCGATGTATCTCTATATGAACAAAGTAAAGAACAATTGCAAAAGCAGTTAGTAGAGATTGAAAAAGAAATTTATGTTATATAGTCGTTATGAGAAAAAGATTCGTTCAATTTTCTTTTGCAGTACAGTATCTAAAGATTTGACAAATCCAGCAAATTCATCGGTAGAAATCATATGAGTAAGAACGAGTCGTCTGCCATCTGGTGTTTCACCGCATAAGACGAATGAAGAAAATTCATATGTTTTGTTTTCTACTACTAATTTTGGGTAGGAATACGTGTCGCTTTTCTTCTTCTTTCCATCAATAGAGATGACGTTGCATTTTTTCTCATTGTTGTCCATGATGAACCCCTCCTTTCTATTACTTATGGTAGACAAGGAGGGTTTAGAACAATAGAGAAAGGGGAATTTTTATGGGTGTAGTAATAGAGTATATTTCGAAAGAAGAAGCTATACCGAAGTCTTTATTGCTACTTGCTGATCCAAGTGAACGGCAAATAGCTACATATGTACAAAGAGGATTAACATACGTAGCAAAGCAAGAGGGTAGCGTTATCGGTGTATATGTTCTTTTAGAAACAAGGCCAAAGACGATGGAAATCATGAATATTGCGGTTGCAGAGCATGTGCAAGGAAAAGGGATTGGAAAGAAGCTAGTAAGTCATGCTGTAGAAACTGCTAAAGGATATGGTATGTCAAAACTGGAAATTGGTACAGGTAATTCTAGTGTTTCACAACTTGCTTTATATCAAAAATGTGGATTTCGTATTTTTTCTATTGATTTTGATTACTTTTCGAAGCATTATGAAGAAGAGATTATTGAAAATGGCATTGTATGCCGTGATATGATTCGGCTTGCAATGGAATTGAATTAGAACGTATAACTTATTTAGGGGGAAGAGAAGATGGAAGTACATAAAGCAATTACAGCACATTCTCGTAAACAAAATGAAAGTGTAAAAGCATGTTTACAATTAGATGCGCAGCGTGAAGCAGCTATTGAAGCAGCCGTATCTCTTGCGTCAAATGGGAAAGAATTTTCGGTTGATGTCATTAATGTTGTAACAAAGCAAATTAATGATCTTGCAAAAAATGGTGTTACCTTGCAGCGTAAATATGTTACAGAAGAAATGGTTATGGAGTATGTAAGTCGTTTACAAGAGAAAGAAGGTCGTTAAAGATGATAGTTACAGTCGAATGGTTACGTGAGCATATAGAAGATGAGAACGTCCGTGTAATCGATTGTCGTTTTGATTTAGCGAATCCTAATTGGGGTAGAGAAAAGTATGAAGAAGAACATATTCCTCATGCTTTATATTTTGATTTGAATTTAGATTTATCAAGTCCTATAGTAGAGCATGGTGGCCGCCACCCGTTGCCAAGCATTGAAGAGTTTGCGGACAAGCTTTCGGAGGTTGGTATTGATGAACATACGACAGTAATTGCGTATGACAGTCAAGCTGGTGCAAATGCTGCTCGTTTATGGTGGTTATGTAACTATGTAGGACATGAGAAAGTATATATATTAGATGGTGGTTTCCCGGTTTGGAAAGAGAATGGACTACCGACAACAACGGAAATTCCTGTTGTTATACGAAAAACATTCAAAACAAACATACAAGATCATATGCTTGTATCGATGGAAACAGTAAGAGAGAATATCCAGGCAGGTGCAGATGTTACGTTAATTGATTCAAGAGAGCCAAAACGTTATGCTGGTGTAGAGGAACTTGTCGATCATAAAGCAGGACATATTCCGACAGCAGCAAACTATTTTTGGAAGGATGGAATGTTGCAATCAGGACAATTTAAGAATGAAGCTGAGCAACAAGGACGATTCCAAAATCTGTCGAAAGATAAGGAAACCATTGTATATTGTGGTTCTGGTGTTACGGCATGTCCAAATATCATTGCGTTAAAATTGGCTGGATTCCAAAATGTTAAATTGTATGCGGGTAGCTGGAGTGATTGGATTTCTTATCCAGAAAATCAAATTGCAAAAGAAGAAGATTAATCACTTGCATGCAAAAATAATTTGTATTAAAATAAGGTCACAAGCAAGAGATTGCTCGAAAAACTTTGTATTTTACACATTGGAAACAATGTGATAATATAACGACAAGTAAATAATACATCCTGCGGTGTACGTAACTTATTTATGTCTAAAACCGATGTTAGTTATACGGAAGCTCAATATTTAGCGACCATCATCAAGCCTTCCTTGTGGAGGAAGATGTACGGTAACTGTGAGGGCATCCACCTGCGAGTAGCGGGTTTTTGGACATTTACGAGGAGCGGCACGTGCGGGGGTCTTATTTCAACTAACCTTATATAAAATTCCTACGGTGTACGTAGCTTATGCATGTCTTAAACCAATAAGTTTAATATGGAAGTTCAATATTTAAATGTAGCTAACATGCCATCTTTTTAAGAAGGAAGTTACAAACATTTGTGAGAGCATCCACCTGTGAGAGCAGGTTTATGGACATCTAGAGAGAACGGCATATGTGGGGCTATATAAAAACCTTACGTTTTATACGTAAGGTTTTTTTGTTGCATAGATATATCAATATTATCTTGATTCACCTGTGAAGTTTCCGTAATAAATGTAGCACTTTCTGTCTTCATCAATCTCTCTTGAATCCAAGGAGAATTCCATAGACATGCCGTCTCGCTGAATATATATAATATCTGAATGAAGAGATGGTAAAATTTCTTCGTAGTTCCATACATCTTGACTATCTACTAAGCTTGAACTCGTTTCACTTAGTTCTCTAATTTCAAAACCGATGTGGGAGTATGTAGGGTCTGAAGGGTCATTGGCGAAAACTTCTTTTTGAATATAAATAACTGCTGTTCCGTCTGGATCAACCGAAGTTGCAGTAACAACATAAGTATTTTTCTCTTTAATAAAATATTCACAAGTCATGCGTGCGATGATTTCAGAATTAGAAATATTGGCGTAGTTCCATAAAGCAGGATACCCTTTCGTTTCATCATTAAGTCGATATTCTAAGCGCATTTCATCCCTCTTCTTCCTTTTTCTTCTACTTTATCATGCCATCCTATATAATAGGAATAGAATTTAAAAAGGGGAGTGCGAAGGTGACAAAAACGAAATGGCTAGTAGGTGGTGTCGTAACGTCTTTAATGACTGGCACTTTATTTGGTTGCGCACAAGATCTTCCCCCAAAACCGAATGATAATAGTTGTTCTGATTGGGATTGGGATGATGAACTTGGGGTATGGCAGTGTGATGATAGTAGTTCAGGTTATCGTGGGCATTATTTCTATGGTGGGCGATATTATCAAAATAAATCCACTTTTAAAAATTCATCGGCGTTTAAATCGTATCAATCGTCTGCTGAATTTAAAGGTGGAATTGGAAGCGGTTCAAAGGGAGGATTTGGGGGCTAAAATATGTCGCAATACATAAGGGATCGAAAAGATTTTTATTTAAAATATCCGAATTTTTGGTCGGATTTATATGAATGTGAATATAGTTTGTTTCATGTTTTTTCTATAACAAATCAGACTTTGGAACAATTATACTTAGCGACTGAACGAATGGGTAAAATATTTTTTAAGACTGCTAGACTTTTGCGAAATTTAAGTGACGAACAGATTCTTGAGCTTGGTTTTCCTCCTGCGAGCTTATCATTCATTAGAATGAAAGGATTATATCCTGAATCTGTTATTTCACGATTTGATTTCGTTATAACGGTTGATAACCAAATTAAAATGCTTGAGTTTAATAGTGATACACCAACTTTTATTATGGAATGCTTTCAAATGAATGGAAAAGTTTGTGAAAACCTAGGTTATGATGATCCAAACTCGGATCAAGAACGATTACTATCTTCTGGTGTTACGAAAGCTGTAATGGAAGCGACAAAGGGATTAGACAATCCAAATGTTGTTTTTACAGCACATCATGAACATATTGAGGATTGGAATACGACTATGTATTTAAGTCAGTTATGCCATGTTGAAAATAAAGTAGTGCCAATGTCAGAACTTAGAATTACGAAAGGTGCTCTAGTTGATAAAGATGGGGCGAAGATTGATGTTTTATATCGTCAAACATATCCGATAGAAGATTTAATTGAGGATCAAGATCCTGAAACAGGAGATTTGGTAGGTGTGGAACTGCTGCAACTTGTAAAAGCCGGAAAGCTTTTTATAATAAATCCTTTGTCAGCATTTTTACTTCAGCCAAAATCAATTCAGTGTCTTATTTGGGGGTTAGCAGAAGAAGAAGTCTTTTATACAAACGAGGAACAACAGTGGATTAAAGAATATATGTTACCTACATATTTAGAACCAGATTTATTTTTAGGAAAAGGTTCTTTCGTTCAAAAACCTTCATTTGGTAGAGAAGGAGATACAATTACGATTCGCGATAAGGATGAAAATATTATGCTTCAAAATGCACATCAAACGTATAAAACTTCACTGCCGATATTTCAAAAGTATATAGAACTTCCAGTCGTATCCTTGGAAACAGAAAAAGGGATGGAGAAACTGTCGTATGTGTTTGGTTCTTTTTTAATTGCTGGAAAAGCAAGTAGTATCGGTATTCGCGCGGGAGAAAAGATTACAGGAAATGAATCGTACTATTTACCGGTAGGTATAAAAAGGAGGGGGAAAAATGATTAATTTTTTATCATATTTAGCAGTAACACTCGGACTTTTATGTATTGGTCTGTTCTTGATGGAAGTGACAACGAAAGTTAAGGAATTTAAGTTAATGGCTCAAGGGAATAAGGCGGTAAGCTATGTGCTTGGAGGACGATTACTTGGGTTAGCTATTGTTTTATATTCGACAGCAGCTAATTCAATTTCACTTCTTGATATGATTTCGTGGGGAGCAGTTGGGATTTTGGCTCAAATTATCGTTTTTTATTTAGCTGAGTGGCTTACACCACGCTTTAATATAAACAAAAGTCTTGAAGAAGATAATCAAGCAGTCGGTCTTTTTCTTATGTTTTTATCGCTTTCAATTGGGATTGTAATTGCTGGCTGTATAACTTATTAAAAACTTTACGTTTAAACGTAAAGTTTTTTATTTTATTCCGCTATTTGCCGGGCAGCCCGATTGGTGAGGGCTAATAATCAGTGGGGGATGAACAAAACCCCACTGATTAAAGTTTCACTTTATATATGTTAGTTTGCCATACCTTTTGAAAAAATTGTAGGCTACGGTTGACATCTATTTTAAATAAGAGTAACATTTTCAATGTAATGAAAATAAGTCTCTGTTAGGTGAGGCTCCTGTATAGAGAAATGCTACTGCCCAAAAATGTCGAGAGACGCCAATGGGTCAACAGGAATGATCGAATTAAGGTTTTTCTTAACGTAGCTGGTAATGTACCTATGCTATACAGTGCTAAAACTCGGTGAGGGAGAGGTCCGTAGATTTCTAATTATATTAGAAATCGTTTATTTGTGTATGTAATGGCCACTACTCTCTTAAGGGTAGGGGTCTTTTTTGTTACCAAGCTATGAGTAATTTCATAGTATAAACTATAAAATTAAACGAGGAGGTGAGGAGCATGTCAAATTCTGACTCGGTTCCGTTACCCATATACTTCAAATCAAAAATATATGATGTAGGCAGGAAACGATTTGTTCCTCCCTCTATATTTATCACAATGTAGCGTTTATAAAGCGCTAGACACTTTCACAGTAAAGTGGATAAATTGAGAAACAAAGCGTTTCTTCCTATGTTGTAAAGGAGGAGACGATAATATGTTATATGCAAACAAAACTGTGGGTAACACGTCATATAAACTAAGTAAAAAATCAATAAAAGAACAAACAATGCTTCAAAAAAATAAAGATTTATTAATTGAAATTGCAACAAGAGATGTAAAATCTGTATTTGCATATTTTAAAACAACAAGAGACGGACTATCAATGAAAGAGGCACAAAAACGTATTCAAGTATATGGCCGAAATGAACTAACTTCAAAAAGAGCACTTCTTGCAGAAGTAATGATGAAGCTTGGTGGCATGATCCCAGGTTTTTCAAAACAACGTGTGTGTGATGAATTACAACGTGAAACGATTACTGTATCTAGAGTAGAATGTTCTAGTAGTACAGGGCTAAATAGTGAACTGAAAATGATGGAGATACCAGTGCAAGAACTTGTACCTGGAGATATGATTTTTCTTTCGGCTGGAGATGCTGTGCCAGCTGATGTACGTATTATTTATGCAGATGATTTATTAGTAAATGAGTCTGTGTTAACGGGAAACGAAGCGAGTATAGAGAAGTTTGAAAGCTGCTATCACCTTGAACGTAAACGATTTATTCCATTAAAACGGATGAAAGATTATAATCCACTTGAGCTTGAAAATGTATGTTTTAAAGGTTCGCATATTGTTAGTGGAAATGCAAAGGCTGTCGTTGTTTCTACTGGAAAAAATACGTATTCAGGCATATTGCATACTTGTTGTAGTAGGATGTCTTAATGTGTGAATGGTGCTAAATATACAAAAACCATGTATAATAGACAAAGTTGAGCAAAAACGTAGAATGGTAATCTATTTATATAACCTTACGTGATAACGTGAGGTTATTATTTTTTTAATAGGAGAGGAATTATGAAAAAAGTATTATTAGTTGATGGTATGGCACTATTATTTCGTGCTTTTTACGCAACAAGTGTCTACGGACAATTTATGAAACGACAAGATGGAACCCCTACGAACGGGATTCATGGTTATATGAAACACTTGTTAACAGCTACGCAAGCGATCGAACCAACACATATCGTTACATGCTGGGATATGGGAAGTACGACATTTAGAACAGAATCGTTCTCGAATTATAAAGCAAATCGTGCAGCGCCACCAGAAGAATTAATTCCTCAATTTGATTTAGTGCAAGAAATGACTGCGAAATTATCCATTCCAGTTATCGGTATGAAAGGCTACGAAGCCGATGATTGTATCGGTACGCTTGCAAAACAATATTGCAATGAAGCTGAAGTTTATATTTTAACTGGTGATACAGATTTACTTCAACTTGTTGATAAGAACGTTACAGTTATGCTTCTGCGTAAAGGAATTGGAAATTACGAATATTACACACCGGAGAAAATCATGGAAGAAAAAGGTGTAGAGCCGTGGCAAATCGTCCATGCAAAAGCTTTCATGGGAGATACAAGTGATAATTATCCAGGTGTAAAAGGTATCGGTGAAAAAACAGCGTATAAGCTTATTCAAGAGCACGGAACAGTATCCGCTGTACTAGAAAATGTAGAATCATTAACGAAAGCGCAGCGTACGAAGATTGAAAGTGATTTAGAGAACTTAAATATTTCGTTGCAATTAGCACAAATTCACTGTGAAGTTCCAATTTCATGTGCACTAGAAGAGGGACTACACACAATGGATGAAGAAAAACTTAAATTTGTTTGTGAAGAAATGAATTGGGGAAGACCTGAAATATTAATAAATATGCTATAAATAGTTTAGAAAGAGGGATGTTGCATAAGTCGAACTTTGACTTATGCAACACCTTCTTTTTGTTTTTATAAACAGTATTATAGTAAATAAAATTATGTCGAAATCAATTTTAAATATATAAATGTTTCGACAAGATATAATGATAAAATTTGATGGAAATAGTAATTTTTATAATGAAGTGAATTAATTTCAACATAGTTTTAGAGAGTCTTTTTTTCGTGTTCACAAAGTTGTCAGAAAATAAACGGAATTTTCATATGAAGTTCAAATAGAATTCACAACAATCAATTATTATAAGGACACACAGATAATTCTTTATCTTTTATATAAACCATCCCCCAAGGAGGACAATGAAAATGAGAAAAAAAGTGAGAAAATCTTTTAAACAATTATTAATTGAAAATAAACAATCACTATTAAATAATAAAGAAAATATGAAAGAAATTGAAGAAAGAATTGAGAAACGACATGTAGCATATAGTGGTGCCAGTAATTAAATAAAATAAAAAAGATAGCCTATATAGGCTATCTTTTTTATTTTATATTGAAAAAACGCTATTCATCTCTTTAATTTTGTAAATATGCAAGATATTTTTATAGTGTTTTTCTATCAATATTACTCATTTTTCGAGGTTGAAATTGGTATATACCAATTTTTGAGATTTACTATTCATAATATTACAAAAAATGTTACAATACACTCAAATTTATACTATAAAATCATTTTAATATGAAAAATTGGAATGAAAAGAAAGGAGAGGAATATGAATAAAGATGTCGCTTTGAAATGATTAGTATCATTTCATTAGGAGTTGATGTAAAAAGATGAAGAGATACGAAGAATTGGACTCTATAAGAGGGATTTCTTCATTAGTAGTAATGATTGGTCATCATTTAATGATTTTTTCAGCATTTCAAAATTACAGTTATGAAGATAATAAACCATTTGTTGTGTATCTATTAAAAGAAACACCTGCTCGTCTAATTTTTAGTAGTGGTAACGAATCTGTTATTATCTTTTTTGTTTTGAGCGGATTTGTTTTGTATGAATCTATTCAAAAAAACTATAGTAGCTATGGGTCATACCTTTTAAAACGTATATGCAGAATATATATTCCTTATATTGTGGCAATAATTATAGCGATTATATGCCAGACTACAATTAGTGAATATGGTATTTCTTATTTAAGTGAATGGTTTAATCGCTCATGGACGATTGAAAGTTCTTCAAGCTTAATCGCACAACATATTTTATTGGTTGGGAAATATAATACAGATGCATATAACGGTGTGATTTGGTCGCTTGTCCATGAAATGCGAATATCAATAATTTTCCCGTTAATTTTGATGATTTGCTTACGAAAAACGTTAAGGGGTTCATTACTATTATTGTTTAGTTTTAGTATATGTTCTGTCATCATATTATTTTTGTTTCGTTCGGGCTTAACATTAACAAGCTATGCATTAACTTTGCATTATACGGTGCTATTTTTACTAGGAGCACTAGTTGCGAAGTATAAAAATAATTTAATAGTTTTTTATAGTAATTGTACTAAAAACACGAAAATTGCATGGTTTTTATTTGCGATTTTACTTTTTATGTATGAAGGGCTTATTGGAGAAATGAAAGTGCTCAATAATTTTATATTTCGAGACTATGTAGTGGCGATAAGCGCATGTCTATTTGTCATATTAAGCTTGTCAATATCAACTTTGTCGTCCTTACTACGTAATAAATACTTGTTATATTTGGGGAAGATTTCTTACAGTCTTTATTTATATCATATTATATCGTTATTTTCCCTTATATACATGCTCCATAAAATATTACCGTTGCCTATTATTTTAATTTTTTCACTTGTTTTTTCGTTTATATTTGCAATGCTTTCGTATATATATGTAGAAAAATTTGCATTGAGAGTCGGAAAGTATGTAACAAAACAAGTGGATAGAAAGGAGAAAGGGTTATCTGTAAAGAGTGACTTGCAGGATGTTATTCAGAAAAGGGCGGTGAAATAATTGAAGCAAGAAATGAGTATAAAAGATTTTCAACAATTATTGAAAAGAAGATTCGTAACGATTATTTTAACGATGTGTTGTTTAACCGCTTCTTTAGTTCTTATCTCTATGTATGTTTTAAAGCCGTCATATCAATATTCAACGCAAATTCTTGTTGGGAATTTAGATGAGTTTAATAAGGAAAATTCAACAAATAAAACACAAGAAAATAAGCAACTAGTAACATCGTATGTCGATATTTTAAAAAGCCCATTAATTATTTCAACAGTTAAAAAAACTTTGAAATTAGAGCAATCAAGTTATGAATTAGCACAAAAAATCTCGGTGGTAAATACGGACAACTCACAAATTGTAACTGTTACAGTAAAAGATTCCAATCCGAAAGTCGTGAAAGACATAGTAAAGACATTGGCAGAGCAATCACAAAAAAGCTTTCAACAGTACACAAATGTACAAGGAGTGAAAGTATTAACTGATCCTGAGTTACAGGAACAGGCCGAAAAATTGTTTCCGAAATTTCAACTAATCATTCCTATTTCTTTAATTGTTAGTTTTTTTGTTGGTATAGGTTTAGCTGTATTTCGAGATTATTTTGATGAACGTATATACGTGGAACAGGATTTAGAGAAAATAACTACAGTTTCTGTTATTGGTTACATAAATATGAAACCGAATAGAAAAAAGAAACCTACAGAGGTTGATAAACAATCATCTATATATCGAGGTGAACATGTCGATGTTTAGGACAAAGAAACAGCTGCCATTCAATATGCATGATGATCTGATGAAAGAGCAGTTTTATACGGTATATCACGAGCTGAAAAAATCTGGAAAACAACTGTTCACAGTTAGTTCAACGAAGGACAGAGGTGTTGTTGCCTCGCTTATAGTAAATATGGGGCTAGTGTTTGCGGAAATGAAGAAAAAGGTGTTACTTATTGATGTGAATTTTTCTGACCCTAAACTACATGTATTATTACAAAGTAATCACATGATAACAGTAAACGATATAATAAGTTCTTCCCCCTGCAATTATGAATCTTTTTCTAGTAATTTGTCTAAATACTTATATTGTATTCCTGCAAAAAAAACAGTACACACAGGGACACCCTTAATTGCTATGGATGAATTTGATAATGCGATTGCTAAGTGGAAAGAAGATTTTGATTACATTTTCTTTTATTCCTCTGAAGTATTTGACCTTCCTGCTACGCACATTATTGCAGGGAAGTGCGATGGAGTGGTTTTAGCAGTTAAAAAGCGAAAAGATTCACTACGTACAGTGCAAAAAGTAATAGCGGATATAAAGAGAAAAGAATGTGAATTAATAGGTATAATTTTATATTCTTGAATGTGGGGGTAACGATCCATGATTCGTGAAACAAATCAAGCCAAGTTGTATACGATTCCGGCTCAAGAAAAGCCTAGCATATTGAATCGAAGTGTAAAACGCTTGTTTGATATTATATTTTCAATCATATTGTTACTATTAACGATACCAATTATGTTGTTCTTTTGTATTATGATTACTTTAGAAACATCAGGGGCTCCAATTTACTTTCAAGAACGTTTAGGTATAAACGGGAAGAAGTTTAATGTATTTAAATTAAGGTCGATGGTAAAGGATGCTGAAATGAACGGACCACAATGGGCAAAAGAACATGATCAAAGAATTACAAAAGTTGGATTGTTTATAAGAAAAACGAGAATTGATGAATTACCACAACTCTTAAATATTTTAAGAGGAGATATGTCTTTTGTAGGTCCTAGACCAGAGAGAGAGTTTTTTTATAATGAATTTGATGCGTATATTCCAGAATTTAAGGATCGTTTAATGGTAAAACCAGGCTTAACAGGATGGGCACAAATAAATGGAGGGTATAATCTTGATCCAAAGGAAAAGTTGAGGTTAGACATGGAGTATATTGAAATGAAAACGATTCGGATGGACATCCGTATTTTATGTAAGACCGTTTTAATTGTATTGAACGGTAATGGTGCAAGATAAATATATATGTAAACAAACAACATATGTAAGTAGGTTACTTGCAAAGGAGAACTGGTATGGGTAGATCTATTCTAAATAATATTATCCATCTATTTTATAGCACGATTTTAGCTAACCTTCTTCAGGCTGTCAGTTTAATTGCTTTAGCAAACTTTTTTAACGCACAACATTATGGGATGTTTAGTGTTGCCATAGCAGTGACGTTTGTTATGTTATTTTTTACAGACTTAGGACTTAGTAATACATTTCTTCGAGAAGGGGCAAAGGATGGAGCAGATTTAGAGAAGATTTTATCATCGTATATAAAAACAAGAATGATTCTACTTATTTTTATTTCTATCATCGGTTATATTTCTATTCATTATATGTATGTAGATAAAAATTTAATTTATATGATGATAAACGTAATGTTTTTCATGTTAATAGGATTAACTTGGCAAAACATAGGGATTGCCTATTTTCAACTGACGGAACGTATGAAGTATATAGCGCTCATTAAAGTTGTATCATCATCGGTTGTTATTATAATTACATGTTTTTGTATTTTCGGAGAGTTACCGGTGTATGTAACGGCTCGCTTATATGCTTTTGGGTATATGATCGGCGGTTTATTCAGTATATATATCATGAGAAGAAAGACGAAAATGAATATGAAAGTCGTAATTCATAAAGCGTTATTTTGGCAATTAACTCCTTTTATTATTAGCGGTTTTTTAATAATGGGTACGCCACAATTAGCGCCTATCTTGCTTAACTATACATTGCCATTAAATATGGTAGGTGTTTTTGCAGTGGCGTACCGGATGCCAGCAGCTTTATATCAAGTACCGGGGGTAATTGCAGGTGCATTTTTTCCAGTGCTCTTTAAGCATTATAACCAGAATAATTTAGAAGAGCATACGAAATTAAATTTGCTTCAAATTAAATCAATGGCGATTGTAGGAATATGTATGACGATCGGTTTATATCATTTAGCACCATACTTTATTTCTATATTTTTTCATGAAGAATGGAGCAATGCAGTAGAACCACTCCAAATATTATCATTTCTTATTGTGCTACAAAGTTTAAATATTGCCATTGCTGACGGTTTAACGACGAGTGGATGTCAAAATAAAAGAACTGTTGTGCAGTGTGTAGCATTGGTGATAGGTGGGTTTATGCTTTATAGCTTTAGTAGTATTGGTGGAGTGATAGGAGCGGCATACGCTATGGTTTTATTTGAAATCGTCGCTTTAGTGGGATATATAGCGGTAAGTGTAGTGAAGAAAAAAATTGTATTCCAAATTGTAATACCGTATACAATTTATTTTGGTGTAACCTTTATTGGAGTGCAATATATAGTGCATACATATCATTTGATTGCGCTTGTTCTTAATATACTAATTGTAGTAGCTGCCATATTCCTATATGATTATGAGCTAAAAAAACTTCTTCTTTCTTTTATAAGAAAAATACGCAAAAAGGATTATATTACGAAACAGGGGATATAGCCTATGGGAAATAATATGAAAGTATCGATGGGATGGATTATTCTTCTAATATTATTTGTTATGTTAAGTAAATACAATTTATATATTGGATTTTCATTGAAGGTATATATGATTTTTTTAGTCATATATTTTTGTTTAACAATTAAAGACTTTCATATTCAAAAGTTATATTTTCATGAAGTTGTATTTTTACTGTTTTATTTCATTTATTGTTTAAGTGGAATTCTTTCTATGTATTTAAATGCTAGTATTCGTATGATTTTTGGCGTGCTACTCGTTTTAGGATGCTATTTTATAATGAGGAATTTATTGGGGAATACTGAAATAGTGGTACTTGAATCATCTATTGCTTATGTAGGAGTAGTATTTAATGTTGTAAGTCTAATACTCTATATAATCGGTTTACAATACTTTGGTTTATACGGTGGAGAAGAGAGAGAAATTTTTGCTGGGTTATTAGTTGATAGAGGATATCCACGGTTAATTGGATTGCTAGATGATCCTAATATTTTCATTTTCTATAATACAATATTTTTTATGTACTATATGACGAATTTACAAAATATCACCAATATATTAGGGTTGATTTTATGTGTTACGACGAGTCTATTAACCTTTTCAAGGGGCGGTATATTAGCTCTTGTACTTGTCGTTTTTGTATATATATGTATGTCTAGTTTCGTTAAAAAAGTAAAAATAATTATGAGCTTAGTATTGTTTAGTTTAGTTATTTTTAGTTTATCGAATAGTGTAATGGGGGGCCAATTAGATGACATATTAAATAAACGAATCTCTGATTTTTCCCATGATAATGGAAGTGGTAGATTTACATTATGGGAAGCTGCTTTTAAATATTATTTATCCAATCCATATATCGGAATCGGTGCTTTTAACTTTTCGAATTATTATGAGTATCAATTTAATGAAAAATTATATGTACACAATACATTTTTAGAAATTTTGTCTGAATCGGGTACAATTGGTTTTCTTCTATATAGCGCGTTTTTATTCATATTAATGTTCAAGCTAGCGCAGCATACTTTATTTCGTGAAAAACCATACCTTCTATTGACTATGATTGCATTTTTATTTCAGATGATGTCATTGTCACTCATTATTAACGAAGCGTTCTTTTTATTTTTAGCAGTTGTTGTGAAGTATATTTCAATATATGAAGGAAGGAGAAAGATAGATGGTAAAATGTCTATCAGCACATAACGAGCCGCCTTATGTTTCTGTAATAACACCTTCTTATAATAGTATACGATTTATAGGTGAGACAATTTTATCTGTACAGAATCAATCGTATGAAAACTGGGAAATGATTATCGTTGATGACTGTTCAACCGACCAATCTGCCGCAAAAATTAAAGAGATAATAGAAGGAGACTCACGAATTAGGTTATTATCATTAAAAGAAAATGTCGGTGCTGCTAAAGCTCGGAATTTAGCGATTCAAGAGGCGAGAGGAAGGTACATTGCCTTTTTAGATAGTGATGATATATGGTTGCCGCATAAATTGAAGACACAATTATTATTTATGGAAGAAATGAATATTGCTTTTTCATATGCGTCGTATAGTTTAATTGATGAAAATGGTAATGAACTAAATCGCGAAGTGAGTGTACCAAAATCTGTTGACTATCATTATTTAGCAGGGAATACAATTATCGGGTGTTTAACAGTGATGATTGATCGTGAAAAAATTCCGTATGTCGAAATGCCTAGTATACAGCCGGAAGATACAGCGTTATGGTTGAACTTATTACATGAAGGGTATGAAGCAAAAGGGATACAGCAAGTATTAGCAAAATATAGAATTGTTACAAATTCTGTTTCTAGAAATAAAATTAGAGCAGCTTTCCGGTATTGGAAATTGTTAAGGGAACAAGAACGACTGAATTCGGTGCAAATTTTTTACTATTTTAGTAAGTATGCTTATCATGCTTATAAAAAAAATAAAATCAATGTAGTTGGGAAGACGCAATTATGAATATACTGTTGATGACAGATAAATTGATAACTGGCGGAGCCGAGAGCTATTTCTGTAAATTGGAAAGTAATTTGCATTATGAGGATTTTGAGATTTATACAGCTGCAGGTAATGGAGAACTATATGAATCTCTTACTAGAAAAGAAAATTTTATATTACTTAGTCGATGGAATCATTTGAGAAATATTTATTATTTACGAAACGAAATTTGTAAACGAAAGATAGAACTTATTCATGCAAATAGTTTGCGAATGGTATTATATGCTTTGCTACTTCAAAAGTTTATTAAAAAAAAGATAAAAATTGTTTATACGAAACATAATGTAACGATATTAGAAAAGAAAATGCCAACGCTTTTTCGTTATTTCATGAATAAATATGTGAACAATATTATTACAGTAAGTGAGTTTGAAAAGAATAATTTAATCTCAATTCATGTAGCAGAAGAAAAAATAAATACAATTTATAACGGTGTCGATATTGAAAAGTTTTTATTCCAGCAGAAAAAGAAAGAATCTACATATAAAATAGGGATATTAGCTAGATTATCCAAAGAGAAAAACCATCAACTATTTGTCAAAATTGCAAATGTGTTGAAAAAGAGACATGATTTTCTGTTTTATATTGCTGGTGATGGACCAGAGAAAGAATCGATTATGAAAGAAATAGAAAAATATGGATTGCGACAAAGTGTAAAGATGCTAGGAAATATTTCAGAACCGCATGAGTTTATAGGGAAAATGGATGCCTTACTTTTATTATCTTTTCGTGAAGTATTTCCAATGGTAGTAATTGAAGCGATGGCTACAGGGACACCAATTGTTTCAATAGATGTTGGCGGAATACATGAAGCGGTAATAGATGGAGAATCAGGTGTTTTGGTATCTGAATATTGCGAATTGGAATTCGCAAGTGCACTGGAGGAACTACAAGGGAATGAAGAAAAGGTAAATGCTATTAGACTCGAAGCACGAGAGAAAGCAGTGAGGTATTTCTCGTTAACTAAAATGATAGAAGAAACGAAAAATATATATGAATTAAACAAATGACCGGGTAGGTCGTTTGTTTTTTTTATTATAGAAACTTTTAAGAGAGAACTCACATATTATATGAAAAAGGTAATATGAGGAGTGAATTTATTTTGTCAGAATATATTTCTTCCCAAGAAGGTTGTGTGCCAGAAAGTAGCGTTCATATTAATTGTTTTGGCGCAGTTCCGAACTCAGGAAATGATAGTTCATTAGCAATTCAACAAGCTATTGATTATTGTGTAGCTAACCGAATTTCGACGGTAAGAATTACAGGAGTAAATACGTACAAAATTGTAAAGCCAATTGTTATTAAATCAAATGTAAGATTAGAGTTAGATCCTACCGTAACGCTGCAAATTGATGGGGATTTTAATGCATTTGAGCTACAAAGTAACGCTTCGGTAATTGGTGGTACTATTCAAGTTATAAATCCATTGTTTCAATCTGCTGTTATTTATGTTTCTGGTTCACAACAAATCGAAGTACCTAATCAATCGGTTATATCAAATATAAATATAGTAAATGCAACCCCATCGTATAAAGGAAAAGCTATACATTTTTATTGTCAAAAGGCATGGGATTTTATTAGTTTCTTTCAAGTTAAATTTATTCAAATTAAAAACTTTCAAACTGCAATACATTTGAAGACAGAATATATAAATGATATCAATACACCTTGCTGGATTAACGCCAATGTATTTCAATCTATATTTATTGATGGATGCGGGTATGGGATTGAAGTAGATGGAAATAGTGATTTGCCAAATGAAAGTTCAGGAAATACGTTTCATGATATTCAAGTGCAATGTAGACAACAAACGAAAAAAGTAATTCGTTGCTCAGGTGCGTATAATACATTTGATTGTATGATTTGGGATACGTACCGGATGAGTAGTGAACAAATTGTCATTGAATTTTCTTCTAATTCTCATCGTAACTACCTTTTTTCAAATCTGCTTTCGACAACTATTGTAGATAAAGGGCAATACAATGTTTGTAAGTCTACCTATGAAGAATCTCTTCGAATTCAGTTACCGATTACGTTAAATAAACCTCACTTAATAGGCAATCAAGATGATATATTAGTAAATGCTCAGCAAAAGTATATTGTTAAGCAAGTAAGTGGGAAAGTACCGTACGGTGGAAATCTCGCAAATTGCTTTAATTTAATAGATGAACAAAGTGTAAACTATATTGACGTTCCAGATAGTAATCCAGTTGTCATTGAACTGGATTTTACGAAAAAACCAATACAAATGTTAAATTGTTTTGGAATGTATTTTGGATGGGGAGAAAGCGCGAAAAAAATTAAAATTGAATATGCATTAAGCGCAACTGGAAATTGGGTTATCGCATCGGATGTTCCATTAAATGTAGGCGATACAATTATATCGAATATGAAGGCGAATCAACTATATAAAGTAAGAATTACATTAAGTGGTTATTCTCAAGATCATAAGCGTTTTCGAATTAATCGCATTTTTGCAAGGTCTTCTATGGAAAATGGGAATGCTTGGTTAGCTACAACTGGTGGAAGAATGTTTGGAGATATTGAAATAGAGGCAAGTAAAGGCATAATCATGAAGACAGCTAGTGGAGTGAAATGGAAAGTTACTATTAATGAAGCTGGCCAACTTATTACGACTAAAATAACTTGAGGTGATGCTTAATTGTATATCCTTGGACGAGTTATAACGTAGTGTGATAAAGGCAATGAAAAAGAGATTGTAATTTGGTTTCAACCAAACTACAATCTCTTTTTTAATTTAATTCCACCAAATCCAAGTCCAAAGGTAATTTCTTGCATTTTGGGGAGTAATCCGTATGAAGCGTTCACCGTCAAAGAAGCAATTTAAATTTGGAAGTGTTTCGTCTGGATTTTCTGGAACAAAGGTGACGATGTTTTCGTTGCTTGTAACGGTTACTGTAATTGGTGGATCGGTAGGCGAGACTTGAAGTTGTAACGAAATATTGGCCGTATTTTTAAATTGATTATTAATAGGTGGACTTATTACTTGTACGGTGAATAACACGATAATTGTTTCAGTTGGCTCTAAATTAGTGGCAACTAGGAAACCGATATTTGGGTTCGCTAGTGGAGAGCGTTCACCGTTAATAAAGACAGTGCCGTTTATAAATTGTAAACCTGCTGGAATGGTATCTTGTAAAGAAATATTTGAGAGTGAAATTTCGGAAGTATTTGTAATACGCACCGTGTAATCAAAGTATTGGTTTAAATAAGCGGAGCTGACGGAAGCGTTTTTCATGACTGTTGCAGTTACAAATTGAACTGGTATACGAACAATATTTGAATTAACAATGAAAGTAATAATTGGATCCTGTGGTGTCAATTGAAAAGCAGCGGTAACTGTTGCAGAATTTATAATTGTACTGTTTGAAGGAATAGAAGTTACGAGAACTTGAAATGTTATAGTTGCTACTGTATCTGCAGATAAAGAACCAATATTAATACCAGTGTCTGGACGAACATTTTGAACCGAAGTACCGTTAATTGTTACGCTATTTTCTATAAATGTTGTACCAGCTGGAATGCTGTCTATAACAGAAGTACTGATTGTCGGAATGGGGGAGTGATTAAATACCGCTAATGTGAATGTAATGATATCTCCTATAACGACAATAGATTTGTCAGTTGTTTTTTCAATGCGAACCATCGGATCAATGACTGTCGTTGTAACGGTATTTGTTTGTTTTGTAATTGTAATAGGTGGTTTTGTTGGATCAATGATAACGGTATAGGAAACAGAAGCATCATTATTAATTGTAGATTGAAGAGTAGAAGAAGATATTGTCACTTGGAACGTAATAATAACAGATTCATTAGGAGCAAGATTTCCTAACGTAATACCATTTTCAGGATTTTCATTAGGCTGATTGATTCCGTTAATCGTAACACTATCAGCAACAAAAGTCGTATCTATTGGTACGGTGTCTATGGCAAGAAGGTCTTCAATCGTTACATTACCGCTATTCGTAATCGTAATTGTATACGTTAAAGTTTGACCAGGTAAGGCATTCGTTACATCAACAGATTTTATGGCAATGACATTATCATTTTGGACAGTAGTTGTGACGGTATTTGTTGTAGTCGTATTTGTAACGGGTACGTTATTTGGGTTGACTATATAGTTAAAAGTAGTAATTGCGTTGTTGTTTAGTTCATTTGGTGTTGGAATAGAAGTCACAGTTACTTGGAATGAAACGATAGCATCTCCACCAACAATTATAGTGCCAATTGGTATGCCGCTTACTGGATTCACTCCTGGAAGAGCTTCTCCGTTTACAATGACGCTATTTTCTATAAACGTAGTACCTTGAGGAATAATATCTTGAATGTTTACATCATTTGTTGCAACATTACCGGTTTGATTTAGTGTAATCGTATACGTTAACGTATCACCAACCGTTGCAAATGCAAGGTCAACAGCCTTATTACTATTCAAATTCGCGTGATTAATTTCTGTTGCGGCAGCTGATGAAATAATAGTTTCGGTAATAGGTGGTCGATCTGGTACCGTGTATTCATATTCAATTGTACTCGTGTTAGAGATTGGATTTGTTTGTGGAATCGAAGTAACCCGTACTTGGAATAGAATAGTTGCTGTCGTATTAGGCGGAATGTTATCAATTTGTATACCGTTAAGAGGGTTGTCATTTGGCCGAGCATTGCCGTTCACGATAACACTATTCTCTATAAAGCTCGTATTTGCTGGGATGATATCTGTAACAATAATGTTTTCGACTTGTATATTTCCGTTATTTATGATGGAAATTGTATAAGGGATGATAGTTTGTAAGTCAGCATATTGGATAGGCGTTGTTTTTGTCGCAATTACATTAGCAGAAATAACTTCAGTGAAGGTAATATTGCTAGTCGATATTTGTTCTTCCGCGTTTATTGTATAACGAGAAGTTGATTGATTTTGAACATGGCCGCTAGCAGGAAGAGCTACGACGGTAACAGAAAATGTGACTGGGATAGAAGTGTTAGGAGTAATCGTTCCTACAAGTATACCTGCACTTGGATTGGCGTTAAGCTGAGGAATGTTATTTACTAAAACGCTACCGTCAATAAAAGTTGTTCCATCAGGTATATTGTCTGTAAATACAACAGCAGTGGCATCCGTATTCCCTGTATTCGTTAAAGTTGTTGTATAAGTTAAAATGTCACCAATTGTTACAGAGGTCAAATCAACAGTTTTAAGTGAAACGATATCAGCATCATTAATTTGAACGAAAGTAGTATTGGAAGTAGTAGATTTTTGAATTGGTGCAAAGTCAGGATTGAAAATAAAGTCGTAGACGATGTTTGCAGTATTAGGTGCTGGATTTACAACAGGTAAATTCGTAACGGAAACTTGGAATGTTATTGTAGCTATTTGACCTGCTGCGACATTAGGAATGGAAAAGCCGATATTCGGATCTGCTGCAGGAAGTACAGTATTGTTAACTATTACACTTCCTGGAATAAATACTGTTCCATCCGCTATAGTATCTGTAAAAAAGATGGAGTTAGTTGTAGTCGATCCGTTATTTTGAATGAATACTGTATATTCAATGGTTTCATCAATGTTAGCTAATACAGTATTAGCGGATTTTGTAGCAATAAGAATAGCATCAATAAATTGTATATTTGTACTATTGGAAGATGTCGTTTCTGAAATTGGTGGTGCGCTTGGGTCTGGTTCATACTCATAGTGAATGACTGCGATATTATTAATGTTATTTTGTGGCGGTATAGAGACTACGCTTACTTGAAAAGTAACAATAATTGTATTATTTGGAAGGATAATATCAAGGTTGATACCGGTAATTGGATTTTCATTAGGTCTCGGTATGCCATCTACAAGAATGCTATTTAGAACGAATGTGGTCCCAGCTGCAATTGCGTCAATTAGGAGAGTATTTGTAATAGGTACTGTACCGGCGTTTGTAACTGCGACTGTATATGTGATGATTTGACCAATGCGTGTAATGGATCTATTGGCGGATTTACTGGCACTAACATTTGCCGTCCGCACTTCAGTATTTACTGCATTTGATAACGATCTACGCTGAATAATTGGAGAACTAGGGTCAATTTGGTATTCGTACGAAGTGTCTGAAATATTAATGACTGTATTGCCCTCTGGTATATTTGTAAGTTGTACTTGGAATGAAATAGTGACTGTTTCATTTGGTTGTATCGTGCCGAGAGTTACTCCGTTTTCAGGATTAGCGCCAGGCTGAATTACATTATTTATTGCTAAGCTATCTTCAATGAATATAGTACCTTCTGGAATGTTATCAATGAAAACGGTATTGTTAGCTGGAACGCTTCCTATATTTTGAAGTGTATTTGTGTAGGTAATAATTTGCCCGATTGATACGAAAGTTACATCCGCACTTTTAACAGAAATAATATTTGCATTTTGAAGTGATGTTGTAACGATATTAGAATTTGCAGAACGATTTACTGGTGGGGCTGCAGGAATACTTACATATTGGTAAGTTGCTGAAGATTGATTTACAATTTCGGTTTCAGTAGGTGGATTATTTGTTTGCACTTGAAATAGTATCGTTTTGGAACTGTTTGCTGGAATTGTTCCAATCGGTATTCCGTTTTCTGGATTTACACCTGGCTGAAGGATACCGTTAATTGTGACACTATCGGGAACGAATGTAGTCCCAGCTGGAATAGAATCTGTGAAATTAATATTTATTGCGTCAACATTGCCGATATTTTTTACTTCAGAAATATAAAGTATAGTTCCGCCAATATCAACAGTTGTTGGATTGGATGTTTTTGTAATTGTCAATTGTGCTTGCACGAAATTTGTAATGACGATATTACTAGTAGATGTTTCAGTAATAGGCGGTTGCCCTGGGTCTGGCTGAATTGTATAAGTTGTGTTGGATTGATTTGTAATTGATTCTTGCGAGAATGAATCGTTAATAAGAATTTGGAACGAAATAAGGTGCGTAGCGTTTGCAGCTAGGTTAGGCAAAGTAACACCTACATTAGGATTGGCATCAAGTATAGCTGTTCCGTTAAGTGTAAAACTATTTTCTACAAAGGTAGTCCCTTGAGGGATAGTGTCTGAAAATGTGAGATTCGTAGTTGGGATATTTCCTGTATTTTCTAATGTTATTGTATAAGTCAAAATATCACCTGTTGTTGCTTGTTGTGCATTGACTGCTTTTAAAGAAAGGATAGTCGCATCCGAAATTTGTGTGAAAGCTGGATTCGAAGTAATTGTTCGAGAGATGATAGGAGCAGTTGGATCGGCGATAAAAGTATAGTCAATACGGGCTGTATTAGAAATTGGGTTCACGCTTGGAATAGATTGAACGATAACCTGGAATGTTACAGTGACGATTTCTGACGGTGCGATGGGGTTTAATGGTATTCCTACGTTAGGGTCGGCACCTGGAACGGAAACACTATTAATAGTTACGCTATTCGGAATAAATGCAGTTCCTTCTGGGACCAAATCTGTTAAAGTAACTGTATTTGCAGTAGTATTTCCGTTGTTTTGAACGACTACTGTGTAAGTGATTGTACCGTCAGTAGATTGTACGAGAGAATCTGTATTTTTAATTGCGGATAACGATGCATCAACAACAGCTGTGTTAACCGTATTAGATGAGGATGTTGCTGTAACTGGAGGTTGACTTGGATTGACGATATACGTGTAACTTGTAATGGCTTGATTGATAATTGCTCCTTGCGGTGGAATAGAACTAGCGAGAAATTGGAACGTAATAGTAGCAGAATCACCTGGTGCGATAATACCAACTGGAATACCGAGAGTTGGACTTGCATCTGGAAGTGAAACTCCGTTGAGCGTGACACTATTTGGAACAAATAATGCTCCCTCAGGAACTCCGTTTATGAGTAATACAGAGTTTGCAGGGAAGTTTCCAGTATTCGTTAATGTTGCTGTATACGTAATTACATCTCCGATAGATACGATTGTTCGATTTGCTTGTAAAACAGTTGTAACAGTCGCGTTATTAATTTGTGTTGAAGCGCTATTAGAATTTATCGTACTTGTAACAGGAGGAGAGGCTGGATCAACGATGAATGCGTATTGAATAGATGCTACGTTTGTAATCGGATTTGAAGGTGGGGTTGATGTAACAATGACTTGGAAAGTAACGGTTAAGGAACTACCCGCGTTAACTGTTCCGATATTAACTCCGTTATTTGGATTTGCGCCTGGAAGGCTACTTCCATTTACAGTAAAACTATTTTCAACAAAGGTTGTTCCTGCTGGAACCATGTCTGAGAAATTTACATTCGTAGCGTTTGTATTGCCATTATTTTGAATCAAAACTGTATAAGTGATTGTATCTCCAATATTTGCAAAGGCTGTATTAGTAGTTTTTACAGCTGAAAGTATTGCTGAATTAATAGAGGTAACGAAGACGTTCGTTTCCACATTGCCAGGTTGAGCCTGTAATGCATTGCCTACGTTATATTGGAAGTTAACAAATCCTAAGTTTTGGAGTTCAGGTGTGAGCGTTGTTGGGTTGCTTACAATTTGAACTTGGAATACGATTGTTACGATTTGATTTGGAGTTATTGTATTTATGCCAACGCCGTCAATGATAGAAGCGGATGTTAATGGAGTTCCATCAACAACAACTGATCCTGCAACAAATTGTGTCCACGATGGTATAGGGTCTGAGAATACAACATTGTTAGCTGGGATATTTCCTGTATTCGTAATAGTTGTTGTATACGTAATCGTATCACCAATCGTTGCAAATGCTGTATCTCCTATTTTAATCGTATTTAAAATAGCACTTTCAATTTGTGTTGAAACGCTATTAGAAGTAATGTTTTTTGAAACTGGAGGATTAGCTGGATTAACGATATATTGAAAGCTAACGCTAGCTTGATTAGTAATTGGATTTATAGGCGGAATTTCATTGGCATTAATATGGAATGCTACGATGACAGATTCGTTTGGCGCAATATCACCAATTGGAACGCCTGTAATGATATTTGCATTTGGGATGCTAGTTCCGTTCAGTGTAAAACTATTCGGTTCAAAGGAAGTTCCGTCTGGAATAAGGTCGGTAAAAATAACATTCGTCGCACTAACATTTCCGCTATTTGTAATTGTAACGGTGTAGGTAATATCCTGCCCGATATCTACCGTAGATACATTTGAATTTTTTTGTGCAGTAAGGGTAGCGCTATTAATTTGTGTTGTCGTTGTATTAGATTGATTGGAAGTTGTAATAGGTGGCTGGCTAGGATCAACGACATAATGATATGTGATAGAAGCAGAGTTAGAAATGGGATTAAGTGTTGGAAGTGTAATAACAGTTGCTTGGAATGTAACGATTGCCGTATTACCACCATTAATGGAACCAATATTTACACCAGTAGATAAATCAGCGTTTGGGATGGTTTGCCCATTAACTGTGAAACTATTTGGAACGAAACTTAAATTACTATCAAGAATGTCAATAATAGTTACATCAGTTGCAGTCACATTCCCGGTATTAGGGAGGTTAAGTGTAAATGTTATTGTATTACCAACATCCGCGAAAGTAAGATCTGCTGTTTTTGTGCTAATAATAGTTGCGTTGTTTATTTGAAGGAGTGTAGTGTTGGAAGTAGCTGTACTCGATACTGGCGGATTACCTGGATCAACAGTAAACTCATACGTCGTTGATGCTGTATTTGGTGCTGGGTTACTAGGAGGAATACTGTTCACTGTCACTTGAAAGACGATACTATATATTTCATTTGGTGGAAGTGTTGCAAGTAATACACCTGTATTTGGATTCGCGTTAGGTTGTAAAACGCCATTGACAGTTAATGTGTTAGGAACAAATGTGAGTCCACTTGGTAATACATCTGTGAAAACAATGTTAGTTGCATCGGTATTTCCTACATTGGTAATAGAAGTAGTATAAAAAGCAGTTTGCCCGATATCTGCAAAGGATACACTTTCATTTTTCGTCATGGATAATATGGCTTCTTTAATTTGCGTTGAAACAGGATTGCTAATTGAAGTTTCTGCATCAGGTGGTGAGACTAATTGGTACGATGTTGATGAGAAATTTACAATGGGGTTTTCCGTTGGTAATGACGTTACAGTAACTTGGAACGAAACGGTTACTGTAGTCCCGGCTGTTATAGTCCCAATATTCACACCATTCGATGGATCCGCACCACTTTGAGGAACCCCATTAATAGAGAATGTGTTTGCAATAAAAGTAGTTCCGCTCGGCATTGTATCTGTAAATATAATATTTTGTGCGGATGAGTTTCCATTGTTTGTTAAAGCGACAGTATAAGTGAGTGTGTCTCCAATACGACTAAAGGATTTATCGACTTGTTTTAATGAAAGAATGGTAGCTGTATTAATCGTAGTGAACACTGTGTTTGAAGTAACATTTCTTGAAACAATAGGGGCATTTGGATCAGCGATAAATGTGTAAGAAGCACTAGCGGAATTGGCAATAGGATTTTGAACAGGTGTAGAAGTAGCCGTCACTTGAAATGCTATAGATATTGAGCTGTTAGGAGCAATTGCTCCAATCGTTATACCTATATTAGGATTAAGACCAATTTGCGTGATGCCATCTATTGTAACGCTATCAGTAATAAACGTTGTACCATCTGGTATAAGGTCGGTGAAAGTAATATTCGTTGCATTTGTATTACCATTATTCGTTAAAATTGTCGTATAGGTAATGGTATCACCTAGCGTTACAAGTGTTTGATCAACTGATTTAATCATCATTATCATAGCATCTAATACAGGGTTTGTAACAATGTTTGTTGAAGTAGAAGTAGTAGCAGGAGTTCCGTTTGGATCAACAGTATAAGAATATAAAATTGTATCGTTACCCATAATTGAGCTTGAAGGGGGAACAGAAATCACATTTACTTGGAAAGTAACAGTTACTGTTTCACCAGGAGCGATATTTGGTATATTTACTCCGAGTGCTGGCTGTGCACCAAGCTGCTGGATGCCATTTATAGTGACCGAATCTGGTACAAAAGTAGTACTAGGAGGAATCGCACTTGTAAAAGTTATATTTGTAGCTGGTGTATTTCCTGTATTCGTAATAGTCGTTGTATACGTAAGTGTATCCCCGACGGAAATAATAGATTTATCAACACTTTTTGTTGTAGTTAATACTGCGCTATTAATGGTCGTTGAAACTGTATTAGATACAGCTGTTTGTAATGCAGAAGGTTGGCTAGGATCAATCACATGTTCAAATTGTATGGAACTAAAATTAGAGATAGGATTTATACTTGGAATGTTTGTAACAAGTACGTTGAGAGAAATAACGGCCGTTCCATTTGGGTTTATATTTCCAATCTGTATCCCGCTAGCTGGATTTCCGATTTGCTGTGTACCAGAATCGTTTGTAAGAGTGCCAGATATGAATGTCGTTCCGTCAGGTAAAATATCTGTGAAAATTATATTTTGTGAAGTGACATTTCCAGGGTTACTTAATGTAATTGTATAAGAAATTGTATCGCCAATCGTTGCGAAAGTTTTATCTACAGATTTGATTGCCACAATTTCTCCGGAATTTATTTGTGTCGCAACGGGATTGGATGTCGTACTTCTTGAAACGAGTGGTAAATTAGGTCCTGTAATAAATTGATAGTCAATGGAGGCACTATTTACAACCGGTGAGTTTGGTCCACCAGGTCCAATTGTGAAAATTGGATTTGGAATACTAACTACTTGAACGCGGAAGGTGACGTTTGTAAAATCTCCTGCAATAATATCCCCAATTGGTATTCCATTCGCTGGATTTACCCCAGGCAATAAAACTCCGCCGACTCGAACGCTATCTTCTATAAATATTGTGTTATTTGGAATAGGATCTGTAAAAATGATATTCGTAGCAGTTGTGTTCCCTACATTTTCTAATAAAACTGTATACGTTAAAAATGAATTTCCAGGTGCTACGTCAGAAAATAGTCGATCCACACTTTTCGTTGCTTGAATAATTGCTTCATTAATTTGAACTAAAGTTGGATTACTTGTAGCTGTTTCTGTCACCGGTGGCTGGGTAGGGTCAACAATGATCAAGTATGTCGTACTGGATTGGTTCAAAGTTGGATTTGTAGCTGGTATTGAGCCAACGATAGCTTGAAAGCTAATTGTTGTCGTTCCTCCAACTGGAATTGAGTCTAAAGAGATTCCGCTATCTGGTCTAAATCCAAGTTGTGGGATGGTATTAATTTGTACGCTATCAGGAACGAATGAAAGTTCAGGTGGTAATATATCGATAAAAACAGGTGTGTTTGCGGTAGTATTTCCGCTATTAGTGAGAGTAGTTGTATACGTAATTGTATCGCCAACAGCGGCAAATGCACTGCTCGCAGTTTTCGTTGCGATAACGGAAGCTGAATTTACTTGCGTAAAAGTTGTATTGGATTGAACTGTTCGTGAAACAGGCGGTTCATTTATATCAACAATAAAGCTATATTGAAGCGATGATTTGTTCGGAATTGGATTAGGGTTTGGAAGCGTTGTGATGTTTACTTGGAAACTGAGTGTAACCGATGCATTTGAATTTAAGTTACCAATATTGATACCGTTTTGTGGATTTGCATTCGGGACGGTTACACCATTTATCTTAAAGCTATTTGGGACAAGGGTAGTACCGTTTGGAATTGTATCTGTAAAAACAATGTTGTTCGCAGTAGTATTTCCTGTGTTTGTAACAGATGAAGTGAATGTAATTGTATCACCAATCGTAGCGAAAGTTGTACTAGCACTTTTATTTATTACTAAAGTAGCGTCAATAATCGGTGTAACTGTTGTGTTTGTAACGGTACTACCAATAGCTGGCGTTTCAGCTGGATTCACTGCATATTCGTAGTTTACAAGAGCATTATTCGTTAAAGTTCCACTAGGTGGAATAGCCAGAATTTTCACTTGGAATGTAATGAAAGTAGTGTTTCCTGGTGAAATATCGTCTAAATGAATCCCTAATGAAGGATCTAATCCAGGTTGGGAAACGTTATTTATTGTAACGGAATTTGGGATGAAGGATGCACCAGGTCCAAGCCCATCTGTTAAAACTGTAGCACTAGCAGGGATATTTCCTGTGTTCGTAACTGCAATTGTATAAGTAACGATATCTCCAATTGTAGCATTCGGTGTGTTCACTGATTTTGTAGCGATAATCGTGGCATTATTGATTTGAGTTGTTATTACGTTACTCAGCGCATTAGCGGATGCTGGAGGTAAGTTAGGATCTATGACATACTGATACGTTGTATTACTTTGGTTCGGGATTGGATTCGGGTTCGGGATAGAATTTACTTGTACTTGGAACGAGATGATCGTATTTGTATTCGGATCTATTGGATCGATTGCAATTCCGCTAGCTGGATTGACATTAGGCAGTGCATTCCCGTTTACAGTAACACTATTAGGAATGAACGATGTCCCGTTTGGGATTACATCTGTAAATATTACATTTGATGCAAGTGTATTCCCGTTATTCGTTAAAGTAGTCGTGTACGTAATAATATCATTTACGTTAGCAAACTGTTTATCTGCCGATTTAGTAGCGGCAATTGAGGCGTTATTAATAGTTGTCTGTACAGTGTTAGAAGCAACCATCTGCATCACAGCGGGTTTGGATGGATCATACGTATATTGGAATGTTGTGCCTGATTGATTTGTAATCGGATTTACAGCAGGGATAGTTGGTACAAAAACTTGGAATGCAACGGTGCGTGATGAATTTGCTCCTATCGTACCAATCGAAATGCCGTTAGCAGGATTTGCATTAGCTATAGGGACATTATTAATCGTTACAGTATTAGGAATGAAGAGGGTACCCGCTGGAATGATATCTGTAAACGTTACATTAGCAGCAGGGATATTCCCGTTATTTGTTAAAATAGTCGCATATAATATGATATCACCGACATCAGCAAAGTTTGTGCTTGTTAGCTTTGTAGCAATGATATTAGCAGTATTAATTTGTGTAGTTACTATATTGCTAGCAGCGTTTCTAACAAGAGCGGGTAAATTTGGATCAACGATAAAGCTATATTGAAGTGAAGCGCTGTTTTGAATTGGATTTGGTGAAGGTAGCCCATTTGCACTTATTTGAAAAACAATCGTTGTAAAACCACCCGAAGGAATGGAGCCGACTTGAAGACCGGTACTGGGATCTGCACCTAGTTGTAAAGCACCACCTATAAAAATACTATTTGGTACGATAGTGGTGCCATTAGGGATTATATCAGTAACAATAACATTATTTGCTGTAGTATTGCCAAGATTAGCTAAAGAAATTGTATATGTGATTGGTTGCCCTACATCGGCGATAGTTAAATCTACTTCTTTGACAATAACTACATTAGCTAAATTAATTTGTGTACTTACAGTGTTACTTACAGATATTTCTATAGTTGGTGGATCTCCCGGATTTAGAATAAAACTATACTGTGTACTAGATGAATTTATCGTTGGGTTTTGTGTTGGTAAAGAGGTGACGGTTACTTGATAAGAGACGGTAAGTGAGCCGTTAGCAGGAATGGAAGGTAGTGGAACACCTATATTTGGATCTGCGTTATTTTGGAGTACACCATTAATAAGAAAAGTGTTTGGAATAAAGGTAGTACCGTCTGGATTTGTATCTACGAAAGTAGGACTATCAGCAGAAACACTTCCTGCATTCGTCAAAGTAACAGTATAAGTTAATATATCCCCTACGGTAGCGAACGCTTGATCCACTGTTTTTGCTGAAATGACATTTGCATCGTTTACTTGAGTAAATGTAGTGGTTGAAGTAGTGTTTTTATTTACAGGTGAAGCGTTTGGATCAACGATAAAGTTGTAGGAGACGAAAGCGCTATTTGAAATAGGGTTTGGATTTGGAATGCTAGTTATTACTACTTGGAATGAAGCTGTAATTGTAGTATTAGCATTGATGCTACCAATATTGATGCTAGCTGGTGTTATGCCCGGCTGAGTAACACCGTTAACTATAACACTGTTCGGTACAAAGGAAGTGCCATTCGCGATGGAATCGGATAGTAATACGTTGTTTGCTGCAACATTTCCATCGTTAGTAAGAGCAAAGGTGTAAGTTAATACATCGCCAACTTCCGCAAACGTCTTATCTACAGATTTATTAGCATGGAGATTTGCTAGTCTAATTGTAGATGTAACAGAATTAGAATTTGCTGTTTTTGAAGTTGGTGGCAGACCTGGATTTACAGTGTAAATGTAAGAGGCAAAAGCGTTATTAAGGATAGGATTTTGTGAAGTAATATTAATAACTGTTACTTGGAAAGAGAGGATAAAAGTAGCTCCAGCAGGAATTGTGCCAATAGGTAAAGCAACGAGAGAATCTACATTTTGCAAAACGCCGTTGAGCGTTACCGAACCTAATGTTAATATCGTTCCATTTGGAAGTGGATCTGTTAGTTGTACGTTATTAGCGGCTGTATTTCCACTGTTTGTAATAAGAATTGTATAACCTATCGTTTCACCAATTGTGGCAAATTGTTTGTTAGTTAATTTTGTTAATGTTACATTCGCATTGTTAATTTGAGTGGAAACGAGATTAGAAGAAATGTTTTTTGTAACGGGTGATTGGATAGGATTGACGGTATATTGATAAGAAGCATTTGATCCATTAGATACGACATTTGACGCGGGTATTGTGTTTATTACTACTTGAAATGTAACATTTTTTGTTGTGCCGCTTGGGATGGATCCAATGTTCACGCCGTTAGCGGGATTTGCGCCCACTTGTGTAGTGCCATCTATTGTTAAACTGTTTAAAACAAAAGTTGTTCCAGTAGGAATGACATCTGTAAAAATAATATTGTTCGCATTTGTATTACCTGTACCTGTAAAAGAAACGGTGTACGTTAGTGTATCACCAATATCTGCAAAATTTTTATCTACTGCTTTTACCATTGTTACAGTAGCGTTATTCACTTGAGTAGATACGATATTTGTCGTATCAGTCCCACTTACTGCAGGTTGATTTGGTATAGGAATATATTGATATGTTGTTGTTCCACTATTTAATATTGGATTTGTTTGAGGGATAGAAGGAACGAGCACTTGGAATGAAATAGTAGTAGTGGAATTTGCGGCAATCGAACCAATTGATATACCATTAGCGGGATTCGCTCCAGCTTGAGTAACTCCGTTAACAGTTACACTTCCTGGAATGAAAGTAGTTCCGCTAGGGATTGGATCCGTATATATAACGTTCGTTGCAGCGATATTTCCTATATTAGCTAAGGCAATACTGTAAGTTAATGTTTCACCAATATCGGTAAAGATTTTGTTGACTGATTTTGTTCCATTAATATCTGCCAGGTTAATTTGTGTCCCAGCAGAATTGCTTGTTGCAAGACCATTAAAGGTTGTTCCTCCGGCGATAGGTGTATATTGAAATGTAATATTAGCGGTATTAGAGATAGGGTTTTGACTTGGGAGAGAAACGACAGTAGCTTGGAAAGTTACTGTACGAGAAGCACCATTATTGATTGTTCCAAGAGATATACCAGCGGCGGGATTTGCGTTTGTTTGCGGGACATTATCTACTGTTACAGTGCCAGGTATAAAGGAAGTCCCGTTAGGGAGAATGTCTGTAAAGGTAACATTATTCGCCGGAAGAAGTCCGGTGTTAGGGATCGTAACTGTATAAGTGAGAATATCTCCAATTGCAGCAACACTTTTATTCACGCTTTTCGTTGCTTGTATAGTAGGTGAATTTATGTTGATTTGTAAACCGACTGTATTTAACATATACGCATCTCCGTTAGTTGTTAAACGGATTGCGGCGGACACTTGTGAGTTTGTTAAATAAGGAGAAATATCAATAGAAGTAATATCCCAGCCCTGTCTCCCAGCGGAGATGTTTGTGCCTGTAGAAGCACTTTGATTTCGCGTTCCAAATGTCCCAGTTGTATCTAAGTTTCCAGCAGCATTATTAATTTGAGAACCGAAGAAGTTATTTACAGCATTATTTGGCCCAGATAAAGCATTTAATGAACTGAAATTTGGTCCAAATAATGCTTGATCCCCGGTTAAATCTGCATCTCCTTCAGTGGAGCTTAAGAATAATCTCCCGCTTACAGGTCCTCCTGCGGGTGTTAAAAATCCTGAAACAGCTACATCTGCACTACCAGTATCAGCAGAAACACGGTTACCAGCTACGTAAATGGTTAAGTTTCTTGCAGGCAATGTTCCGTTTTGATAAGCGACAATGAGTGTCCATCCAGCCGAGTTAATAGATCCATTTGAAGCATCTAAAGGATCAACAAGTCCAGGGACAGCTCCTGTAGTATAGGAACCAGAACCTCCCGCTTGAATAAGAGTTGTTACGTCTGCTGAACGAGTATAAAAGCCAAATGTAATAGAGTTTGAAACGAATGTTTGATTTGAAGCTGTAACAGCTGAAGGAGTAATTGAGTATGTTGAAACGGGTGTCGTAAATGAAACGGGATTTCCTAGAACACTTGTAATATTTTGATCGCGAGTTAAATAATTTCCTCCCCATATGAGTTCTGCGTAAAGAATAGTACTGCCAGCAGGGATATTTAAAATAGCGGTAGAACTATTTTGTGTATAGTTTAATGTTGTACCAGCAGGAAAAGTAGGAACTTGTAAAGCTGTATTCGTAGTTACGAACGCACCAATGGCCCCGATTGTACCAGCACGGTTTTGATTACTAATTTTACTTAAGCCTAAAGTATTACCTGTAATAGCGAGTGCGCCGTTAGTGGTGGTAGAAAATCGATTCGTAATGGGCATGTTGTCACCTCATTTACAATATAGTCTTGGTCAAAATAACATATGTGTGTGACAAATAAAGGGAAACATGTACAAGTTGATTTAGTAATAATGATTTAAATGTCTAGATAAGGGGATGGAGTATGATTGAATTGGAAATTAGGGTGGAGCGTCTTAGGAAAGAACAAATAGGCGATATTGTAGCGTTATCTTCTTATATTGGCTGGGATTATAACAGAGAAGAAATTGAAGCAGTTTTTAACTCAGGTATTGTATACGGCGTCTGGAATGAGAGAAAGGAACTTATTGCTAGCGCAGCAATTATATTATACGGGGAGGCGTTGGCATCTATTGGAATGGTAATTGTACATCCAGATTATAAGGGGAGAGGGATTGGAAAGATGATAACGAATTCATGTATGAATAGCGTATCAGCTCAAACTCCATGTATGCTTATTGCTACGGATGAAGGGAAGCCCTTATATGAAACATTAGGATTTAGGGTAGTAAGCTATGTTTCTAAATATATTTGTAACTCGTACAATGCGAATCATAAATGTGCAGAAAATGAAGAATATATGATGGTTTATAAAGAGAGTGATTTAGAAGGAATAATAAAAATAGATAAAGGCGCATTTGGGACAAGCCGAAACGAGTTTTTAAAACAAAGAATTATGCAAAGTGAGCAGTGTGTCGTTGTAAAGGATACGAAAGAAAATGTAGTAGGATACGGTATAAGTATACAAACGCCAGAAAATAAAATAATAGGACCAGTCGTTGCTAAAAATAATGCGATGGCGATGAGAATGGTACATGATTTAGCAAGAGGGCATAATGGAAAATTAAGAATGGATGTACCAGAAGGAAAGAACGATTTCATGAAAGAATTAGAGATTGCTGGTTTTAAAAAGGTGAATACACCACCAATTATGATGAAAAATAGTAATCGGTTAATAAAAAGAAATAGTGAACTATATAGTATTGCAGCACAAATTTTTGGATAAAGAAAGAATCCTTTTAAATGAAGGATTCTTTTTTGAGCTAATTTAATCACGATATTGGTCATGAGTTGGCTGAAAGAGGTCTTCCTCGATATCTCTCACCATAGAAAAATGATCAACGTTATAATGACCGTGTAAAGTTTTATTGTGATGAGCAATAATTTGCTCTGCAGATAATACGTTAGAATCAGTTGTGGAATGACCGTTTTTAATTAATGTAACATCAAATCCTTGTACAGTCGCAGTTCTAACTGCGGTGTCGATACAATGCTCTGTTTTACATCCACCGATAACGATATGGCCAATTTTCTCTTCTTTTAAAAGTTCAAGTAAAGAAGTGCCGTAGAATGAATTGGTTGCTGCTTTATTAATAAAGATTGCAGACTGAGGTACTTGAATTTGATTATGTACTTCAAATCCTTCTCCGCTGCCAGAAGCAACATCGATATCTCTTACGAAAACAATAAGAGCATTGGAATCTATTGCTTTCTGCATGGCTGTATTTAGTGTAGATAATAGCTCGGTTTTACGAAAAACTTCATTTTCTTGCTCATTTCCATCAATTAATTCTTGTTGAGCGTCGATAATTAATAGTGCTTGTTTCATCGTGTCTCCCCTTTAATATGAAATAAGTTCCACTGTACATATTCCTTCAGATTGTTAGGAAATCCTCCATTGCAAGCGAATTAGAAGAGCGATTTACAAAGTTGTCAAAGAAATTTCATTCTCATAGCGTGTAAAAACATGTATGATAGGAGATGGAGAATTTTTGAGTAGGTGGGAATAACATGCAAACAGTAGAAGATTATCTTTCATTCTTACATACGAAAGGATTTAAATTATCAGAGGAAGCACAAGGGTTTATTATGTTCGGACAAGGATATACTGGTGCGTCTGATGGGATTGTGAACGCAGCAATAGAAGCGACAATTAAACATCAATTGCAGTTTGATGGTAGTTATTTCGTTGCGTTATTAGAACGATTGAAAGAGGAAGAAATTACAGATAAAAAAAGCGCTAAGGCTTTTATGCGGAAGTTACAAGCATAACTTCACGCAGCCTGCGCTTCTTTTTTTGTTTTGGAAGGCCATTCAACAAAAATCATGCCCAGGAAAATACATAGACATCCGATAATAGCAGAAATAGAAAGTTGTTCATTCGCAACGAGAAAGCCTGTTAATGCAGCAAAAACGGGTTCCATTGCGAAAATAATTGCTACTCTCGTTGGAGAAGTGTGCTTTTGGGCCGATGTTTGAATGAAAAAAGCAATAGATGTTGCAAACAGGGCAGTTAGAAAGAGTGCGAATAAAAAAGATTGATTCGTCCATAGTGATACTGAAAATAATTTTTCCCAATCTTCAAACAAGAAAGCGCAAATAGAAGAAAATATACCAACAGCTAATACTTGAGATGTGCTTAATAATAAAGGTGATATTTTCTTAGAAAAGAAGCCGTTAATAAGAATATGGGCAGCGAAAGCGATTGCACAACCGAGAACAAGTATATCTCCTATATTTAATTGGAAAGAATCAGCAACTGTTAATAAGTATAAACCTGCTGTTGCTACAGCAATACCAAGTACGATAAAAATGGTAGCTTTTTGTTTTAAAAAGATAAAAGACAAAATTGGTACCATAACGATACTAAGCCCTGTTAAGAAACCTGCTTTTGAAGAAGTTGTATAAAGTAAGCCAAATGTTTGTAATACATAGCCAACACATAAAAAGAACCCAACGATTAATCCAGCGAGGCTACTCTGTTTTATATCTTGTTTTGAAGTGTTTTTTGAGAAAATCATTTGAACGAATAATAAAATAATTCCAGCGAATAAAAAGCGAATACCATTAAAGGTAAATGGACCAACGAAAGACATAGCATTTTGAACGACAACAAACGTAGCTCCCCAAATAAAAGAGACAAATAATAAAGCAAGAGGAGCAATCCAATCTTTTTTCACACTCATACCCCCGTTAATTTTGTAATATAGCTTTTCTAGCTAATTCATCAGCTACTTTATTTTGACTACTTGGAATCCACTTAATAAAAAAGAGATCGAAGTTTTTTATGTACTGTAGTGCTTCATCTAAAAGAGGTGCAAATATTTTATTTTTTGCGTATTCCTTTTCAACAGCCCGTTCGACAAGCTGGGAATCTGTACGAAAAGAGACAGTGCTATAATTATGCTCGATGCAATATTTTAATGCTAGAAGTAAAGCGCGGTATTCTGCTTCATGATTGGACATTGTTCCAAGTGGTAATGATAATTGTACAGGTGGCTGAACGCCTTTAATAAACACTCCTGCACCAGAAGGACCAGGATTTCCTTTTGATGCACCATCAATATATACTTCAATCAAAATGAGAAACCTCCAAATTATAAGGTTATCCCCTACTTAAATATTTTTTTGAAGTAGGGGATAGAGTAGTTATCCGATTGTGATGCTGTAACGACATGTAAATGTTTCATTCGCTTGTAAAGATTGAATTCCCTTTTTGTCCTTGAAATCTTTTGCTGGATTTACTTCATCAGCGATTCCATACCAAGGTTCAATACATAAGAAAGGTGCGTTATCCCCTGGTGTCCATACGCCGACAAATGGGAAGCCATCAAATTCTACTTTTACAAATTTATTATGTTTATGAGAACGAATCGAAATTTCATTCGTATTCATATTTTCAAAGATAAGCGCATCATTTTTGAATAAATCATATGTAAGTGGCAATTCAGTTGTATTTTCAGCGATTAATTGCTTTTTGTTTGAAAGGTAAGGTCCTTCTAATACGCTTGTTTCTAAGCGTTCCGAACCATTAAACGATAAGTGATAATCTGTAAATGATTCACCATCCAATAAAGGGAAGTTGAATCCAGGATGTGCCCCAATTGAGAAGAACATCTCTTTAGAAGTAGGATTGTTTACTTCATATGTTACATGAACGCTTTGTCCTTCTAGCTCATAAGAAATGAGTAATTCGAATTCGTATGGGTATTTTTTTAACGTTTCTTCATTATTAGTAACGATATAAGTGATCTTTGTTTCACTTTGTTCTTTCACAGAGAAAGTAAGAGCACGAGCGAAACCGTGTTGTGTTAATGAATATGGTCTACCGTCTACGTAGTATGTATTATCTACTAATCGGCCGACAATTGGGAACAAAATTGGTGCGCGACGTCCCCAATATGTAGAATCACCTTGCCATAAATATTCTGTGTTGTCTTCTTTTAAGCGAACGCTTTGTAATTCTGCACCTTTGTCAGAAATGGAAACGATCACTTTTTCATTTTGGATTGTTGCTATCATGAAGTGAAACCTCCTAAATCTTTCATATGTTTCATTATACGTTGTCTAAAAGAAAAAAGGTAGTTCATGATAGGAATCTATTGACGAAAGAGGGGCTACCACGTAAAATATAATCTTGTTGCTAAAAAAAGAATAACGTGGTTCGAAACCATCCCACGTAAAAAAACTAAGGAGATTTTGTCATGAATATTAGAACTTTAGTCGGCAATGGTATTTTAGCGGCATTATATATTGCTGTTTCTATGCTTATTCAGCCATTTGGCTTTACGAATGTACAATTTCGTATTTCAGAGATGTTTAATCATCTCATTGTATTTAACAAGAAAGCAATTTACGGAATTGTATTAGGTGTATTTTTAACGAATCTCTTTTTCTCACCTATGATCGCTTATGATTTAGTATTTGGAGTAGGGCAATCTATTCTTGCATTAGTTGCAACGATTATTTCTATGCGATTTATTAAAGGTGTTTGGGCTCGTATGATTTTTAATACGGTTATCTTTACGATTACAATGTTTATGATTGCAATTGAACTTCATCTTGCATTGGGTTTACCATTTATGTTGTCTTGGTTAACATGTGCAGTCGGTGAATTTGTTGTAATGGCCATTGGTATGCCTGTAATGTACTGGATTAATAAGCGAGTACAATTTGAAAGATTTATGTAATAGATGAAAGAGCTATTCCTATAGGGATAGCTCTTTTTGTATGTAATCATATTGAATATAATGCTGTGACTCTAGATAAAATATAATAAAATAAAGTGAGGCTTTCATTAGCTGGCTACATATAAGAAGTCTTATATAAGGGGAATCTAGTATGAAATATAAAATTCATTGGTTGTATAAAACGAAGCGAGGATTGCAGACGGAATTAACAACAGATTATATGAACATAGAAGAAATACTTCAATTTGCAGAGGATTTTGAGAAAACAGGAAGAGCTAAGGAACTTTTATTTTACGATGAAATGGATGCAGAATGGTCATTAAAGGAAATGAAAAAACTGAGTAAACAAGTAGAGGAAGAGCCCCAAGAAATACTCGTTTATTTTGATGGGGGGTATGATGTGCAAACGAAAGAAGCTGGCGTTGGTATATGTGTGTACTATAAAAAAGGAAATACAAACTACCGCATTCGCCGCAATGCATATATAGAAGGTATAGATGATAATAATGAAGCGGAATATGCATCACTATTATACGGTATGAATATACTCGAGGAATTAGGGATTAAATATGAAGCAGTTACACTTCGCGGAGATTCTCAAGTTGTATTGCAGCAATTGGCGGGAGAATGGCCTTGTTATGATGAGCATTTAAACCATTATTTAGATCAAATTGAACAAAAGGCGAAGCAAATGAAATTAAAACTTGTATGTGATCCGATATCTAGAAAACAAAATAAAGAAGCACATCAATTAGCAACGCAAGCATTAGAAGGGACAGTCATTGATAGTCATAAAGAAATAACCGAATAGAGAGGTGCAAAGGTGGATAAAAAGCAACTCATTACAGAGGTAAATGACTTATTAGAAACATATTGTGAAGGATGTTTCTTGCGAGAACATAATCGAAAGACAAATAGTAAATATTATGCACATTCATTTTGTATAAGACAATGTACAGTTGGAGAAACATTGAAAAAGTATGGAGAACAGTTGTCATAAAAAAACATCCAGAGAAAATTCTCTGGATGTTTTTTAGTGCTTTGCTTCGTTTAATTGCTGCTCGCATTTGCTTAGTTTCTTTTCCTCGTTCATTAAAAATGGTTCATCTAAATCTACTGCAACAGATTTCATAATTTCAAGCTGTGAGCGAGCTGCTTCTACTGCAGTAGTGGCATGCTCTAATGTGTCTGGATCCATTGAAATTGTTGCAGAACCTACCATCTTTTGTGCTGTTTCTACACGGAATTTTACTTCTTCAAAATCATTTACTTCTGATCCCATTAATAATTCCTCCTTTGTATAGTGCGCATTTTACATAGTTTTTGCTCTGTAAAACGGAAATATACAAAGGAATAACAAAGAAGGTTACCAAGTAAGGTAACCTCCTGTTATATGTTGGATTAAAGTTTTACTACGTTAGCAGCTTGAGGTCCACGGTTACCTTCAGTAATGTCGAAAGATACTTCTTGACCTTCTTCTAAAGCTTTGTAGCCGTCTCCTTGAATAGCAGAGAAATGTACGAATACATCGTCAGCGCCTTCCATTTCGATAAATCCAAAACCTTTTTCGTTGTTAAACCATTTTACTTTTCCTTGCATGTTACAATTCCTCCTAAAAGCGTTTACTATTTTCATTTAGTGAAATTCATTTAAAGAAATAATATAAACTAAAAATGCTATATTCTTGAATATTCTGCTAAATGATTAATTTAAATATACACGAATTGGGAGAATTTAGTCAAGTAAGCGGTTTTATTTTTTATATTTTTAAATAATTTTCCAATCAAATTTTTAAATAGGTATAGGACAGGCCGAGTATGTAATATTCTTAATTGAATGCTATACATAACGAGGTGAAAGAATGAATAGGTCGTACTTATTAGATAATGAAGGAATGAGAACGAGAACCGACATACCGGATTGGGTTGCAAAAGAATTTGAGATTTTTTCAAGTGTCGTGTTAGAACCAACTTTTCCATGTTATTTCGGTTTAACAGCTTTGAAAAAGAATGAACTTCGTTATTCATTTCTTTCTCATAATGATTGGAGTCATTTGCCGCATACAATGTTATCTTTTTTAGAGTTAATGAAAGAGAGGCCGATTGTAAGAAGGGGCTTTTTCCTTTTTGTAGAACCGGAATGTGAAGAACGATCACTCGAATATTACCGTGATTCCTTTTGGAAAGTGTTACAGTATTTACATGAAAACGATAATCAAGCATGGCCAAAGCAAATTCCTGAAGATCCAGACCATTATTTATGGGAATTTTCATTTTGTGGTGAGCCAATATTCGCATTTGGAAACGCGCCAGCTTATAAACAGCGAAAAACTAGACATTTAGGGAATTCTCTCGTTATTGGGTTTCAGCCACGCACTATTTTTGATGGATTAGAGGGGGATCGTCCTAAAGGAGCATATTCAAGACAAATGGTCCGTGAGCGAGTTGAAAAGTGGGATCAATTGCCGAAACATCCTAACATTAGTCATTATGGTGACCCAGAGCATCGTGAATGGAAACAATATTTTATAGGAGACGATGTAGAACCAATAAAAGGGAAATGTCCTTTTCTTCATAGGATAGAAAAGTAAGAGCCATCACCTAGATGGCTCTTTTGTATATTTTGGATAAAAAAGGGTATTTTATTATGAAAGCTAGTCTATTTTTTCAAATTACATCATTAACTAGTAGTAAAGAGAGTAGAAAGGATAGAGCGATGATTGGAGCAATTATTCAGCAAATCGTATTAGGTATTTCATTAGCTGCGCCAGTAGGGCCGATTAATATTGAAATGTTAAAACGAGGAATTGAACGTGGGTTTTGGCATGCTTGGGTTGTTGGAATTGGTGGAATGACTGCAGATGTTTTATTTATGCTTCTCATTTATTTCGGTTTATCTTCTGTGTTTATGTATACATATGTACAAGCCTTCATGTATTGCACGGGTTTTTTCTTGTTATTTTATTTAGGATTTCAAAGTGTAAAACAAGGAATTTCCCACTCAAACATGGAATATAAAAAAGAAGAGGTAGGTGGTCTTAAGCAATCGTTTATGGCAGGATTTTTAATTGCGATATCCAATCCATTAAATCTTGTTTTTTGGTTTGGTATATACGGAAGTACACTTAGCTCATTACTTACGAAGGTAACGAAACAAGAAGCTTTTTTGTACAGTCTTTGCATTATTGCAGGTATTATTTTATGGAATTTAAATATTGCTTTTTCTGTACATTTTGGAAGAACTTTATTAAAACCAAAAGCGCTTGGCTACATAACAGCCGGAGCAGGTATTATTTTAGTAGGTTACTCTATACATTTTGCATACAAAGCTTTACAGTTGTTCACATAAGATTGAAGGGGAGATTTTTATGTATCGAACCAATATTGACGGAAAAGAAATTATAATTACGTTAGCGCCAAAAATCCGAAAAGAAATTACTGATAGAAATCCACTATATGAAGCAGTATTTCATAATGCTGCAAGATTGCTACAAACAAAGCAACCGACGTTTGCAGTAAATCATCAAATATTTGGTCTCATTATTGGAGAAGTGCAAAGAGGAGAAGTAACAGTGTTTGCAGTGGAACATATTATTCCAAAGCAAAATATATTTGGACCAAACAATTTTTTCTCGACAATAGAACAGCAGGCAAATTTGTAAAGTGAATAGAATAAGAATAGAAAAGAAATAGTCGTAACGATATGTTGCGGCTGTTTTTTTGGAAAAGGGGGAAACAAGATGAAGAAAGTGGGGAAAGAGTTCTTTTTACAATATGATATCGTCATTATGTATAGCATTCTATTTATTTTCATTATTATTTTAAAAATGCAATTTTTAACGTGGTTTGGTATGTTAGCATGTATGTTTGGAATTGTTTTCTATACACTGAATGAATATATGACACATCGTTTTTTATTCCATATAAAGCCACCTAAAAACACATTTCTATTAAAAATGTTAAGAAGATTACATTATGATCACCACGTATATCCAGATGATTTAAAACTTTTGTTTTTACCTGTATGGTTTAGTATACCTAGTTTTACTATATATTTACTTATAGCATATGGTATTACAAAAAGTCTTACTATTACACTTTCATTTGGAATCGGAATGATTATTATGCTGCTCGTTTACGAATGGAAACATTATATTGCCCATAGACCGATTCGTCCCGTCACTAAGTTTGGAAGATGGCTAAAAAAACAACATATATTACACCATTATAAAAACGAAAAGTTTTGGTTCGGTGTTTCAAATCCAGTATTCGATTTTATATTTGGAACACTTAAAGACGGAAAAGAGGTTGAGTTAAGCGAAACAGCTCGTAATTTAGAAAAGGAAAAAAAGACAAAAGTAGTGCGTTAAGCACTGCTTTTGTCTTAATGAGGAAAAAATAAGTAAGGTGTCACTTTATGTTGAAAAAGTATATTAAAAATTTAGGGGAAATTGCCGAAAAATGTCTATCAAAAAATCTTTGCATGAATGCACGGATTGTCTACAATAAGTATAAGTTTCTGAATATTTATAAAATTTAGTCTTTAGGTATGCAAGGGGGAATTGCATTTCAAGTAAGAGAGGGGATCGGTTAATGAAACGAGATGATACGTCAGCACGTAAGTTGCAAAATGAGGTGAATTATACAGAGGTCGTTCAGTCGGAAGAATTTCAATTGTTATTAAATACGAAAAAGAAGTTTATCATTCCAATGAGTATTTTCTTTTTTAGTTTTTTTATCGCATTACCTATTTTAACATCGTATTCAAAGGTGCTCAATACACCTGCATTTGGTGACGTTACATGGGCGTGGGTATTTGCTTTTTCCCAATTTATCATGACATGGGCACTATGTATGATTTATAGCAAAAAAGCAGAATCATTTGATGAAATCTCCCGAAAAATTCTGCAAGATATGCAAAAAGGGAGGGGCTGAACTTGAATACTACTGCGTTTGCACTATTTTTAATTATTGTTCTTGGTACGCTTGTCATAACCTATTTTGCATCGAAAAAAACGAAAAATGCGAGTGAATTTTATACGGCTGGAGGGGGATTAACTGGTTGGCAAAATGGTCTGGCCATTGCTGGAGATTATATGTCTGCTGCTTCATTTCTTGGTATAGCCGGAGCAATCGCATTAACTGGGTTTGATGGATTCTTTTATAGTATCGGTTTTTTAGTTGCTTATTTAGTTGTACTATATCTTGTTGCAGAACCGCTTAGAAATTTAGGAAAGTACACTTTGGCGGATATGATTGCAGCACGCTTTGATGCGAAAAAAGTTCGCGGAGTCGCAGCTCTTAATACGATGACGATTTCTATCTTTTATATGATTGCACAATTAGTTGGCGCGGGTGCACTTATTAAATTATTATTAGGAATTGAATATACGACATCTGTATTAATCGTTGGAACACTTATGACGGTGTATGTTATTTTTGGTGGTATGACAGCAACGAGCTGGGTACAAATTGTAAAGGCTGTATTACTTATGGCTGGTACGTTTATTATTTCTGTTATCGTTTTCGCAAAATTCAACTTCAGCGTGACTGAAATGTTCGCTCAAATGAAAACAGCTACACCATTAAAAGATTCATTTTTAAATCCAGGTGTAAAGTATAAGGATGGTCTTGATACACTTTCTTTAAATTTAGGACTAGTACTTGGTACAGCTGGATTACCACATATACTTGTCCGCTTTTTTACAGTACGTGATGCAAAAACTGCACGTCAATCTGTCGTATATGCGACGTGGTTAATTGGTGCATTTTATATTATGACGATTTTCTTAGGATTTGGTGCGGCGGCTTTTGTAGGAAATGAAGCGATTATTAAAGCGAACCCAGCTGGTAATATGGCGGCACCTTTATTAGCAAAAGCGTTAGGTGGAGATTTCTTATTTGCTTTCGTATCAGCAATTGCTTTTGCGACGATTTTGGCTGTAGTGGCAGGTCTTGTATTAACAGCAGCATCAGCATTTGCACATGATTTTTATAATGAGATCATTCGCAAAGGGAAATCAACGGAAAAAGAGCAAGTATCCATGGCTCGTTATGCATCTATTGGAGTAGCGATACTATCTATTATACTTGCATTATTTGCCCAAACATTAAACGTAGCATTTTTAGTGTCTTTAGCATTTGCAGTTGCAGCGAGTGCAAATCTACCAGTGATTTTATTTACAATATATTGGAAGCGTTTTAATACAACGGGTGCTATTTCCGGTATGATTGTAGGGCTCGTATCAGCAATTGTTCTCGTAGCGTTGAGTCCGAATGTTTGGAACCCTGTAGCTGGAAAAGCTATTTTTGTTGGGGAAGCGATATTCCCATATACGACACCAGGAATTATTTCAATTCCGCTCGGATTTCTTGCAGCATATTTAGGAACTGTTTTATCTAGTAAGAAAGAAGATGCAGCGAAATTTGATGAAATTCTTGTGAAATCTAATACTGGTCACGGTATTAGTGATGCGTCTTCACATTAAATAAAAGAGGAGCTTTTCGATAGATAAGAAAAGCTCTTTTTTCTTTTGTCATTTTCTTGTAAATATTACTGATTTGTAAGTAGGATTTGTCTTAATTTTGTGGAATGAAAATAGCAGGGAGAAATTTAAGTCATCATGGCACCAGCGCAGCTTTTTTGAAAAATAAGTTGTTATGGAAGGTGGAAGTAATGATGAAAACGAAGCAAACTGATGAATTATTAGCAAAAGATGAGCAATATGTTTGGCACGGAATGCGTCCCTTTAGTCCAAATAGTACAATGGTAGGGGCAAAAGCTGAAGGGTGCTGGGTTGAAGATATACAAGGAAAAAGATATTTAGATGGTATGAGTGGTCTTTGGTGTGTGAATAGTGGATATGGAAGAAAGGAGCTCGCAGAAGCGGCTTATAAGCAATTACAAACATTATCATACTTTCCGATGTCACAATCTCATGAATCAGCTATAAAGCTTGCTGAAAAGTTAAATGAGTGGCTTGGGGGAGAGTATGTTATTTTCTTCTCAAATAGTGGTTCAGAAGCGAACGAAACAGCTTTTAAAATAGTGAGGCAATACTATGCTCAAAAAGGTGAACCACATCGTTATAAATTTATGTCACGTTATCGCGGGTATCACGGGAATACAATGGCGACAATGGCAGCAACGGGACAAGCGCAGCGTAGATATCAATATGAGCCGTTTGCTTCAGGATTTTTACATGTAACACCACCGGATTGTTACCGTATGCCTGAGATTGAAGGGCAGCATATTTATGATGTAGAATGTGTGAAAGAAGTCGATCGTGTTATGACGTGGGAATTAAGTGAAACAATTGCCGCCTTTATTATGGAACCAATTATCACAGGCGGTGGCATATTAATGCCACCACAAGACTATATGAAAGCTGTTCATGAGACGTGTCAAAAACACGGTGCCTTGCTTATTAGTGACGAAGTGATTTGCGGTTTCGGGCGTACAGGAAAAGCATTTGGATTTATGAATTATGATGTGAAGCCAGATATTATTACAATGGCAAAAGGCATTACGAGCGCATATTTACCATTATCTGCAACGGCTGTGAAAAAAGAAATATATGAGGCTTTTAAAGGTAAAGGAGAATATGAATTTTTCCGCCATATTAATACATTTGGTGGAAATCCAGCAGCTTGTGCATTAGCACTTAAAAATTTAGAGATTATGGAAAATGAAAATTTGATCGAGCGATCTGCACAAATGGGCTCCCTTTTATTAGAGCAACTAAAAGATGAAATTGGAGAACATCCGCTTGTTGGGAATATTAGAGGAAAAGGTCTATTAGTTGGAATCGAACTAGTAAATGATAAAGAGACGAAAGAGCCAATTGATAACGAAAAAATTGCAAGTGTCGTAAATGCTTGTAAAGAAAAGGGCTTAATTATAGGACGCAACGGTATGACAACAGCAGGATATAATAACGTCTTAACATTAGCACCGCCGCTTATTATTTCAAGTGAAGAAATTGCCTTTGTTGTTGGAACGTTGAAGACGGCGATGGAACGTATTTAATAAATAGAGAGAGGAGCGAGCTGTAATATAAGGCTCGCTTTTGTTTAGTAGGAGGGGACTTTTAATGGAGAAATATGATCCGAACAAACATTATCACATCGGATATTATGAAGATGGATATGATTTAGAAGTGACGGCGTACAAAAGAATAAATGAACCAGTTTGGGATGCTTATCTTCCGCACTATGAGGTAGACGGTTTTTATAAGAAAGTGGAGGAAATGAAACTAGGCGAATATATAGATGATTATGGCATTAAGGTGTATTCATTTAGTAATGATATCGATGATGAAGAAGCACGAATTATTTTTGAAAAATGGTTAAAAAAGAACGAGATTGTTTAAGGGTAAAACAAAAAGGAGATTGCTATTTTATAAGATAGCAATCTCCTTTTATTATAGTAAACTTATTTACTTGCTTTCATTCATTGCTTTATCTTTAGCACCAAAAGTATATTTTAACATTGGTGGTGTAATCATTGTAGTTAAAATAACGACAATAACGATTGCTGTAAAGTAATCTTGTGCTAATAGACCTGAAGAGAGTCCTGTTCCTGCGATGATAAGTGCAACTTCACCACGAGAAACCATACCAGAACCGATAATTGCAGAAGACTTTGCATCAAATCCAGTCATGCGTGCACCAACACCACAACCAATTAGTTTTGTTAATACAGCGATTACTGTTAATGCTAGGATGAACCAAATTTGATTGCCAATACCGTCAAATGTAATATTCATACCGATACTAACGAAGAATACTGGAACGAACATAGCGTAAGCAATTGGTTCTACTTTCTTTTCTACTTCATGTTTGTAGTTTGTTTGAGAAATTGCAATACCAGCAGCGAAAGCACCGATAATACCAGCAATTCCTAATAATTCGCCGAAATATGCGAATGAGAAACAGATGATAAGAGCTGCGCTCACGATAGACTCAGATACGCGTAGTGGTGATAACCAACGCATAATCACTGGTACACCTTTCCATCCAATTAAAATAATAGAAGCGAAGAATACTACTTTCTTCAAGATAATCATTGTTAAGTTAACATCATCAGTGCCTAAGAAGCTCATTGCGAATGCTAATAAAATAACAACAAGAATATCATCAAATACAGCGGCTCCAAGCATCGTCGTACTCTCACGTGTTTTCATTTTACCTAAATCACGAAGTGTTTGAACGGAAATACTAACACTTGTCGCGCACAGAAGTAACCCTAAGAATACAGCGTTTCCTTGTTCCATTCCCATAACAAGACCGGAAACGTAACCACCTACGAATGGAAGAATGATACCCCCGAGTGCAACTGCTAAAGAAGAATTGCGATTTGCGTTTAATTCATCTAAGTCTGTTTCAAGTCCTGCCATAAACATTAAAAGAATAACACCGACATTACTTAATTGTGTTAGAAGCTCTGAATTTTCAATCCAACCTAATATAGCTGGGCCGATAACGATACCGACAATTAATTTACCTAGCACAGAAGGTTGACCTAATCTAACACTAAGATCACCAGCAAGCTTTGTACTTAATAAAATAAGTGCAATTTGAAAGAAAAATTCGAATTCCATCTGATCCTCTCCTCATCATTTTTAGTTTTATCATACGATTTCTCGGAATTTGCCTAATGAAAATATGTAAAACCCATTAAACAAAAGGGTCTGATTACAAGTTCTTTTGAACTCGTAATTTGAACCTGTAATTAATATATAATAGATTTTATAAAAAATCAATGAAAAAATGGGAGCTTTTTGGGGAAGAAGCTGTCTTATTGAGATATAGGTGTAAGAGTAGCGTGTGAATTTTATATGTATAAAATAGTATGAAGTCCTTTTTCATTACAAATAATAAAGCCTAAATGCTATTTCACGAATTATAAATGTGAAAAGGAGGTTTTATCATTTGAATTCATTAAAAAATAACTTGTCTATTGTTGCTTTAGGTGGAGTAAATGAAATAGGAAAAAATATGTATGCTATCCAATATGAAAATGATATTGTCGTCATTGATTGTGGGTCTAAATTTCCAGATGAAAGTTTATTAGGGATTGATTTAATAATTCCAGACGTCACATATTTGCAAGAAAATAAAGAAAAAATTCGCGGTTTAGTAGTAACGCACGGGCATGAGGACCATATTGGCGGAATACCATATTTTTTAAAACAACTAAATGTACCAATCTATGCAACAAAGTTAACGTTAGGTTTAATTGAAATTAAATTAAAGGAACACAATCTTCAAAATGATACGGAATTAATCGTTATTCATTCAGAATCAGAAATTGATTGTGGTTCTATTAAGGCAACCTTTTTTAAAACGAACCACAGTATTCCAGATTGTCTCGGTATTGTTTTTCATACACCAGAAGGTACTGTAGTACATACAGGTGATTTTAAATTTGATTTAACACCAGTAAACAATCAACATCCTGATATTCATAAAATGGCTAAAATAGGAAGTGAAGGTGTACTAGCTTTATTATCTGAAAGCACAAATGCAGAACGCCCAGGTTTTACTCCATCAGAAAGGTCAGTAGGAGAACGGATAGAGGAAATATTTATGAAAGCAAATAGAAAAGTAATTATTTCTACGTTTGCTTCTAATGTGAATCGTGTTCAGCAAATAGTTGAAGCATGTATAAAAACAAATCGAAAACTAGCTTTGCTAGGGAGAAGTATGGTAAATGTAGTAGAGGTTGCTCTAGAGAAAGGTTATTTACATATTCCAGAAGGTATGTTAATTGAAGCAAATGAGGTAAATCGTTTAGATCCAAAGCAGGTTGCATTACTTTGTACAGGAAGTCAAGGAGAACCAATGGCAGCTTTAGCGCGTTTAGCTAGTGGAAACTATAGACAAGTGGATATTTTACCAGAAGATACGGTTATTATAGCCGCGACCCCTATCCCAGGAAATGAACGTAACGTTTCTCGAATTATCGATAATTTATTTGCATTAGGAGCAAAGGTGATTTACGGATCAGGTAGTTCTACTGGAGTGCATGTATCCGGTCATGCATATCAAGAAGAGTTGAAGTTAATGCTTACATTAATGAAGCCAAAATATTTTATTCCAATTCATGGAGAGTTTAGAATGCTACATCACCATAGTTTGTTAGCAGAATCAATTGGTATTGAAAAGGAAAATATCTTTATCGTACGTAATGGAGATGTTGTAGATATAAGTAATGAAGTGGCAATTCAATCTAGAAGAATACAGGCAGGAAATATATATGTAGATGGATTAGGAATTGGAGATGTTGGAAATGCATTATTACGTGATCGTAAACAACTTTCAGAAGATGGAATGCTCGTTATAGTTATTACTTTTAATAAAGTGGATGGAGAAATAATTTCAGGTCCTGATATTATTTCTCGTGGATTTGTCTATGTTCGTGATTCAGAAGAATTTTTAAGAGAATTAAATAAATTAGCTGTTATTACAATTAATAATTTAAAGAAAGAGAATGTGAATAGCTGGGGTATTTTGAAAAGGGAGGTAAGAGAAGCGTTAGGGAGGTATATATATACAAATACAAAACGAAAGCCGATGATTCTTCCTATAATAATAGAGGTTTAATAGTAAAAAAAGAATTCTCGTATGGGAATTCTTTTTTGTTTTGAAGACAAAATGAACATATAATGAAATAAATAGAAATGGAAGGAAATAAAAGATGTTATTAAATAAACGCTTTACAATTGGAGAAATGGCAAAAATGCATAATATAGCGGAATCAACTTTACGCTATTATGATGAGAAGGGAATTTTTCATCCGTCCACTGTGGACCCGCAAACAAATTATCGTTATTACACAATCGATCAATTTTCACTATTAGATACGATTAAATTTTTACGCCAGTTAAATATTCCGTTAAAGGAAATTAAGAAATATATTGATGAAAGAAATCCAGCATACGCACTCAATTTACTGGAAAAACAACAAGAAATGATGTTGAAAAAACAAAGAGAAATTGAGTATGCTTTGGCGAAAATGGAGCATAGAATTCATTTAATTAAGGAAGCAACAAAAGCAAAAGCTGAACAAATGGTAATTAAAGAGATCCCGCAGCGGAAAATTACAGCAATTGCGGTTGCCCCGAATACGACGGATGATATGTTTGAGTACTACATCCATTCGTTGCAAAAAAATATGAGGCAAATGGATGATAGTTTATTTTCTGGAGATATTGGTGTAACTGTTGCGAAAAAAGGATTAATGCAAAATGAGTTTCAAGCATATAGCAGTGTATTTATTCTTTTGGATTATATGCCGTATGAAGTGCATACTTCAGATGAAATTAAAGAAGGTTTATATGCTTGTTCTTATCATCATGGACCATATGAAGAAACAGATGCAACGTACAAGGAGTTACTTACATACATTGATAAAGAAGGTTACGAAGTACATGGAGATTCGATTGAGATTGGATTGATTGATTGGTCTGTAACAGAAGATCCTGAGGAGCAAGTAACAGAAATTCAAATTCCTATAATGAAAAAATAAAGCAATAAGTTGTAAGACTCGTATAATTACAAATGAGGATCAAACACGATAATTAAGTTACTTATTTTTTAATTCTCTATTGACCTTCAAGTTACTTGAAGGTTTAAACTAAGAAAAGAGAGTTGAAAAAAAGGAGCATATTAGAGTATGGAAGCAACAGAAAAGTTAAGAGAAAAACCGATAAAAAGCTTATTTATTTCATATTTAATACCAGCCGTCCTCGGAATGGTATTAATGTCAGTGAATATTGTAATTGATGCGGTTATGATTAGTAGAGGAGTTGGGGCGAACGGTTTAGCAGGAGTGAACGTGGCTATTCCAGCCTTTTCGATTTTCTTCTCTATTTCATTATGGATTGGAATGGGCGGGGCAACGTTATATTCCATTGCATTAGGTGAAAATAAACGAGAGAGAGCAAGGTCTATTTTTACTCAATCAATGACGGTAGCAGTTGTTATCGTAGGTGTTTTAGCAGCTATTTGCTTATGGAGAATAGAAGATTTAGCATACTTATTTGGTGCAAATGAAGTGATTTTACCGTATGCATTAGACTATTTACACGTATTATTAACATTTGGAATGATATACGTTTTAGAAAATATTTTAAGTACATTTATTCGAAATGATGGAAATCCTAATTTAGCGATGGCAGGTCTTGTTGTAACGGCTGTATTAAATATCGTGTTTGACTACATCTTTATTTTTATTTTTGGATGGGGCGTAACAGGTGCTGCTTCAGCGACTATTCTTTCGGCAGCGATTGGTTTCCTTGTATTATTAACTCATTTCTTTAGAAAAAGTAGTATCTTAAAGTGGACGAAATTCCATTTTGAATGGGATACTGTCAAACAAATTATGGTGATTGGTTTCCCAAGTTTTACAGCAGAAAGTACGGTTGCAATCGTAACGATTGGTTTTAATATCGCATTCGTCCAATATGCAGGAGAAGTAGGAGTAGCTTCCTATGCGATGGTGAATAGTATTCATGCAATGACATTACTACTATTCTTCGGTGTAGGTGCTGCATTGCAACCAATTGCTAGTTTCCATTATGGTGCAAACTTATCAGAAAGATTGCGTGAAGGATTGAAGTTTGCTGTGAAAATTGCAGTTGTCCTCGGAGGCGTTGCGATAATTGTCGGATTATTCTTCGGGAAATATATCATTGGTTTATTTGATGTTCAATCTCCAGAATTATTGGAGTTAACCTTAACAGGTATTAGTTTATTCTTTATCCAATACGTATTTTTAGGTTATAACATTGTGTATGGAGAGTACTTCCAATCAGTGCGACAAACGAAGAAATCAGTACTTATTATAATGAGCCGAGGATTACTATTTATTCTTCCATTGTTATGGATTATGCCAAAATTATTTGGGATAAACGGAATTTGGCTCGTTATGCCAGTTGCGGAAGTAATGACAGCGATTATCTTATTTACGATGAATCGTATAAAACATCCTGTTCCATTAAATATGGCAGGAGAGAAAGAAGCGATATGATGAAGAAAATCCCCTTAAGCAATTAAGGGGATTTTTTATTCCTTTAAACTAATCGCAAAAGATCCATCCGTTTCTTGAACAGAAGCAAAGGCAACGTTTTTAATATTTGTAATTCCTTTTTCTTTTAATTCTTTATATAACCATTTTTCATTTTTATGTATTAACTTTAAGTTATCATATTGAATTTGTGAATCGACGATAAGGGCAATTGGTAACCCAGCATACTTAACATCTATGTTTAAATCTTTTGGAGTTAATGGTACAAGTTCTCTTTTTGGTAAAATACTAATAGCGCCGTTCGCTTCTAAAATAGCGTATTCAATTTCATGAACACTTGGATAACCTGCAACGCGAAGATTAGAAAGGAGTTCTGCAATGGGGTATCTACTTTTTTGTAAGTTCTCAAAAATAATATCACCATGTTTAATTAAAATGATAGGGTGTCCGAGAATAAAGCGATTTAGTTTGTTAAATAGGCTTAATTTTGTAAGGAGTAAATGTAAACATGTGATAACAACCATACCGAGAAATGCTTGTAAAGCACCAGAGACGGGTATGGCCTGGAAAGCTAAATAAGATAAAAAAATTATAGCCCCAAAATCATGAGGAGTTAGTTGTGCTAACGCGGATTTACCGAGTAACTTAAGCGATAGTAAAAATAAGATAAAAAAGAACGACACGTTACATAAAAAGAGAAGCAATAGAGACACTCCTTCGTGTAAAGTTGTACTTACTATTCCCGAAAGTAATATAAATATTACCTTTCAGAGGATAAATTAGGGTTTATTGAAATCTGTCTGTATACAAACAAATAAATGGATATTATCATGAAGGAAGTAAAAGAAAATAGGAGTATATGAATATGAGAAAGAAGAAAATAATGAAGTGCATTTTAGTTGTCATAATGATTTGCGCCGTGTATATGGTTTTTTTACAATATCACATTTATAAGCATGGGCATATGAATGCAACCTACGATGCTGACTACATAATTGTACTAGGATCGAAAGTAAATGGGACGAAACCATCTTATTCATTGCAATATCGTATTGATAAAGCAGCTGAATATTTAAAATCACATGAGAAAACAATTGCTATTGTATCTGGCGGACAAGGAAAAGGTGAAGACATTTCAGAAGCATTAGCAATGAAACAAGGATTAATAAAACAAAACATCGCAGAAGACCGTATTATAATGGAGGACAAATCTACGAGCACAGATGAGAACATTACATTCTCAAAACCGTTAATACCAGCCGATATGAAAAAAGGTATGATCGTAACAAACGATTTTCATATGTTTAGAGCGAAAAAAATAGCGGCCAAACAAGGTTTACAATTAGAAGGTCTTCCGGCAAAAACACCGAAACCAATTATCATTCCATCGAATGTACGTGAATATTTAGCAATTACACAATATTGGTTTATGAATCGAATATAGAGAAAATAATCCTGCCTGAAATTTCAGGCGGGATTATTTTAGAGGGAAATCTTACAAATATGTCACGTTCGTGAAAGGTAAAGCGATAGTTTCTAGAATGGTTTCCTGACATAATGAAGGTAACAAAAACTATTTAGAGGTGAATCGGATGAAAGGAAATAATATTTTATCTTCGTTATGTTACTTTAGTATATTTTTTGCACCATTTTTACTACCAATTATCGTGTACTTTGTTGCAGAAGATGAAGTGAAGTATCACGCGAAAAAAGCATTTTGGTCACATGTTTTCCCATACGCAATCTTATTTGGAGGACTAGCAGTATCAGGAATGTACGGTTTAGGTTTCGATCAATCTGACGGTGCTGGAATTGGAATGATTATCACATATGCAGTGTTCATTCTTGTAGGAATTTATTACTTTATTTGGAATATCGTCAGAGGTATTAAGGTTTTGAGAACGGCGTAATAAGATAAGTATAATTTCATTTACCGTATTGATAAACGTTTTAAAAAAGAGCAATTCAAAAAGAATTGCTCTTTTTGTGCTTATAAGTTGTGAATATTGAAAAAGGTATGTTAATTTTTCATTATGAAGAGAAAAAAGGAGTGATTTTCATGAATGAGATGATACATAAGATGGAGCAACATGTTTCAGTTCGTAAATATAAAGAAGAATCCATTCCGAAAGATGTAGTAGAAAAGATGGTGCACGCTGCACAACATGCAGCTTCATCACATTTTGTACAGGCGTATTCTGTTATATATGTAACAGATCAGGAATTAAAAGCTAAACTAGCAGAGCTATCCGGAAATCGCCATGTGAAAGACTGTGCAGCATTTTTTATTTGTTGTGCAGATTTAAAACGACTTGAAATTGCATGTGAAAAACATGGTACAGAGATAAAGCATGAGGGAGTAGAAGACTTTATCGTTGCGACGGTAGATGCATCACTTTTTGCGCAAAACTTAGCACTAGCGGCAGAGTCATTAGGCTACGGTATTTGTTATATTGGTGGTATTCGTAATAATCCGAGAGAAGTGAGCGAATTGCTTCATTTACCGGATAAAGTATATCCTGTATTCGGAATGACAGTCGGTGTACCAGATGAAGAACATGGAGTTAAACCACGTTTACCAGTAGCAGCAGTTCTTCATGAAAATGGATATAATGAACAGAAATATGATGAATTACTAAATGAATATGATGAAACGATGAGCGCGTATTACAAAGAAAGATCATCAAATCAAAAAAACGTAACGTGGACGGAATCAATGAGTTCATTTATGTCCAAAGAAAAAAGAATGCATATGAAAGAGTTTTTAAGTGAAAAAGGTTTAAATAAGAAGTGAGTAAAGAGGCAAACCTGTGATGTGGGTTTGCCTTTTTTGGAAGGAGAAATACCTAAGGCTAGAAAGTTCTTTATTCTTTCTGAACTTAGGTATTTTGTTTGTTATCATATACATAGAAATAAAAATTAATAATTTTTTACAAAAGTGATAGAAAAAGAGAATGAAATGCCAATAGTAAGTAAAAGCAGCTGCTAAAGGGGAACTGAGGAAGGAAGATGCTTATGATTTTCAATTCTGAAGAGGATTTAATTATAGCTATGAAAAAACATGATCAAGATGCTTTGAAAGAAGTGATTGATCAATATGGAAAATTAATTTTGTACATTATTCATAAATCATTAAGTACCCCTATTGAAAAACAATATGTGGATGATTGTTATAACGATGTATTTACTGTCATTTGGTTTAATATCGACCAATTTGATAATGATAAAAAGCGGCATAATAGCCGCTTTTTATCGTTATCACGTTTAAAAATATATCATGATATTTCATTCGAAACCTAATTCTTAATGCATAACCTAAAGCAACTTCTATAATAAATGCAAACTTTCAATAAGAAGATACATACCTGTACAACTTAAAAGGATATACGTAAATATTTTGAAAATCCGTTGATTAAGCCATTTGAAAATAATTTGACCTATAAACAAACCTAAAAATAAAATTGGAATGGCATAAAAACTTGATTCCCAAATGGTTTTGTTTGTGCCAGTAAAGAGTATTTGAGTTACTAGACTAATGAAATATATAAACAGATAAAAAGCTAATGTAGTTGCTCTTAACTTCTCTTTTTCAGTATTAGTTCCTGTAAAATAAAGTAACAGGGGAGGACCTGGCATACCGATACTTGTCGTTAAAAGACCAGATAATCCACCAACTATGAAATCTCTAGATTGTGTTGATCTAACCTTAACTTTGCATATTAGCAACAATGTTAATAGTAAGAGTAGGATGCTAACTGCTAATTTAAAAGTGTTTATGTTAACGGAAATGAAGATTAAAATACCAAAAGGTACACCAACTATACTTCCCAAAATAAACCTTTTCAGTAGAACAAAATCAACGTCCATTCTTATTTTCCAAATGAGTGAAATGGAGATAATTAAAGATAAAATAATGTTTATTTGTATAGCTTCTTGTGGTAAAAATAACATAAGTAAGAAAGGGGTTGCCATTATGGAAAAGCCAAAACCTGTACTTGCTTGCAGAATAGAAGCCACTAATATAATACATATGAAAATGAATGTGATACCCAAAACAGCCCTCCTCTTTAATCAAGTTTAACTAGTTGAAGTCTCTTATTTAAGTGCAAACTTTCACAAACTTATTTATATTTTAACATAAATATCTAGTTTTTTCTCAAATAGTGTTGCCATATAAGGATCATTAACTAAAAAATTAGACTGACATTTTTAAGCAATTTTATTATTGGGAAACAAATAATGAATGGGATCTCAGTGAATAATCTATTGATTATCATTAGATTATTCACTGAGATCCCCGCGATAAACAAGAAAAGCCATATAAAATTTACAAAAATACAGCATGTAGCTAATAAACTGCCAATTATTTGAGGAGAAAGAATTTCTAACAGCCCTCCTGTAAAAAACATAGATAACTGAATAAGAGATCCGTAAACGGAATAATGGAATGAAAAAACTTTACCCATCATATTTTCGTGTGTGTAAGTTTGAAGTAATGTCGTATCAAGTGGAACGAGGATTCCTCCTGCTATGCGCATACAGAATAAAGTAACGATACCGATAATAAGTTGATCGGATAGAATGAATCCGGGAAAGAAAATTCCTTGTAATAATTAGGCTCAACCGAATACTTTTTTCATTTTTTCTTTATTATGAGACATATAAAGATTAACGAGAAGGCTTCCAATCATAAGCCCAATGCCTTGAACTGTATATAAAATTCCAATGTTAGTGTGGAAAATTCTCTCGGCATAGATCGTTAGGAGTAGCTGATAAGCGCCTCCAATAATGCCCCATGAAATGCCGACAAGAATTAATGTTAAAATAATTTTTGTTTGTAATATGTATGTATAACGATCTTTTATATCAGTGAAAAATGTTTCTTATTCCATATTAAACGATATTTTGTTAGTTGAAATCGCAAATAAGAGGGATATAAATTCATACGAAAGTATGAAAAAAACAGCTCAAATATGAGCTGTTTTTCTATAGTTTTTAGTTCATTTGTCAAGGATAGGATATATTAATATCCGTATCCGCCGCCACCCCAACAGCTACATCCGATGATGATTAGAAGGATGAATAGTACGATAAGCAAAGCAAATCCACCGCCGAAACCAGCGCAACTTCCACCATAACTCATATGTTTTCCTCCTTTTTAGTAAGTTAATCTATATGGTTCATGGACTACTATATACAGTATGTTTTTTGTATAGAAAACGAGCCAGTCTCATTTATAATTAGACAAATGCCTGTAGATTCATTAGGATTGTATGTTAGTGATTTGTAAATGAACCTTTACGTGATTCGTAATTTAGGCATAAAAAAATAAAAAATTGTAAAAAAAACCATTTTTTTATTTTTTTATGAGAGAATATGTACTATAATTTTACAAGTAATATTATGGGAAAAGGGAGTTTTAGTATAGAGATGGAGATGGGACAATTACAAAATAAAATAGAAAACAAAAAGAAAGAGTTAATTCAACTTGTTGCGAGACACGGATTGGATCATGATAAAGTTTTGTTATTTAGCCGAGATTTAGATATACTAATTAATAAGTTTATGAATGGAAAAGACAAAGTGCATAAATAAAAAATTTATAGTTTTTTATATTAAGATGTTTCACGAGAAGGAGAGGACAGTAATTGGAACATTTACAGGAAGAATTGTATAAACAAATAAAAGAAGAAAAAGGTACAGTTACAATTTTCTTAAAGAGTGGCGTTAGAATAGTAGGAAAAGTTGTTGGAGTAGATAAATTTACAGTTTTAATATTAGTGGATGGAAAACAACAGCTTATTTATAAGCAGGCTATATCAACAATAATGAAATAAGACACTCTTGTTGAGTGTCTTATTTCATTATTGCTTGCATGCCTCAACATCAATACCGGCAGCAATTAACTTCTTTTCTCCATCTTGTTCAATAATTTTTTGTAATTTAGATAGGAAAGAATCAAAGTTTGTATGCTTTGCTACTTGGAATGTCATTTTATGTTCAATTGGTAACCACGTATCAATATCAGCTTCGTTATGTTGGATTTTCACCTCAAGTTTATCGAGTGCATTAGCAACTTTTGCTTCGTACGTTTCTTTCGCTTCAAACTCCATCCATAAGTCATATAATTCCTCACCGAGAGAACTTGTTAATGTTTGTTTAATATTTAAAATAGCTTCTAGTTCATTTTTTTGTTTTTGTAGTTGTAATTCGTGACTATTCATCGTATCAAAAGCAGGGATATCACCAGCTTCGGCTTCGACTAGGTCGTGAATAATAACCATCTTAAGTAATTTCTCAATATTTACTTTTTGATCCAAATAAGGTTCAACTAAAATAGCCATTAGAGACATACGCCATGTATGTTCGGCAACACTTTCTTGACGTCCGTTAGAAAGCCAGCTATGTCGCATTTCATATTTTAGTTTTTCTGCTAATGCAATGACTTGTAAAATGTTGTGTTCCATCGTGATCCTCCTCATTTATCCATACTATAATTCTAATATAGAAATGAAATGTGTCAATTTCATGAGTATATTGCGATAAACAGATGATAAGCGTATAATACATGTTATATGTGAAAACGTATTATTAAAATAAAAAAATGTTATATAAAAATGGAAAGGAAAGGGCAGAAATATGGGAGAGAAAAATCAAGTATTAGCTAGACCACAAAGAAGAAAAAGGAAGTTTGATATTTCTAGCCCAGTGGGCATTATAGTAGGTTTCATTATAGTGATAGCGGCAATTATGCTTGGCGGCGGTGGAATAAAAGCTTTTAAAAACTTTTTAGATGTTTCATCTATTTTAATTGTCATAGGGGGAACAACAGCGACAATTGTTGTGGCATATCGATTTGGAGAAATAAAAAAATATACGAAAAGCATTTTTACTGTTTTACATAGAAGAGAAGAAGATTTAGAACAGTTAACGGATTTGTTTGTCGATTTTTCGAAAAAGTCTAAAAAGCACGGCTTGCTTTCTTTAGAGGTTGATGGAGAGCAAGTAGACAATCCTTTTATTCAAAAAGGAATTCGATTAATGTTAAGCGGTTACGATGAAGATGAATTAAAAGAAGTGTTACTGAAAGATATTGAAACGGAAGTGTATGAGTTAAGAAAAGGAGCAGCATTATTAGATAAAATTGGTGATTTTGCTCCAGCTTGGGGAATGATTGGTACGTTAATCGGTCTTATCATTATGCTCCAAAACTTACAAGATACATCGCAAATTGGTACAGGGATGGCAGTTGCGATGTTAACGACATTATATGGGTCCGTACTTGCGAATATGATTGCAATCCCTCTTGCGGAAAAAGTATATCGTGGTATTGAAGATTTATATACAGAGAAGAAGTTTGTAATAGAAGCAATTTCAGAATTGTATCGTGGACAAATCCCTTCTAAATTAAAGTTGAAACTGGATACATACGTATACGAAACAAAGGTAAAAAAGGTAAAAGGAGCAGCCTAATATTTCAAGGAGTGGTATGATGAGTAAAGGACCGCAAAAGGGATCGCCTCGTTGGATGACGACTTTTACAGATTTAACAATGTTATTATTAACTTTCTTTGTATTACTAGTTGCTACATCAAAGCAAGATGCAGTAAAATTGTCAAAGATGCTTGAAAAGTTTAGTGATACGGGGCAAGTAGATGCAAAAGTAATGGAAAATACAATACCGGATATTTCACATGAAAAAAATGATGAAAAGATGATCTCAAAAAAGAGAATGGATGAATTATATAAGAAGTTAAAAGCGTATGTAGATAATAACGGTATTAGTCAAGTGAATGTATATCGAGAGGATACAGGGGTAAGCGTCGTTATAGTAGATAATTTAATATTTGATACAGGCGATGCAAACGTTAAGCCCGAAGCGAAAGGGATAATAAGTCAATTAGTTGGATTTTTTCAATCCGTACCTAACCCAATTGTTGTAGAGGGACATACAGATAGTAGACCTATTCATAACGAGAAATTCCCTTCAAATTGGGAGTTATCTTCAGCACGAGCGGCAAATATGATTCACCATTTAATTGAAGTGTATAATGTGGATGATAAAAGGCTAGCTGCGGTAGGATATGCAGACACAAAGCCAATTGTACCAAATGATTCACCGCAAAACTGGGAAAAAAACCGTCGCGTTGTTATTTATATAAAAGAGTAGTATATTATTATTTTAATAATAAAATAATAAAAATACGAAAATTCTTTTAAAAAAATATTAAATTTTATCATTTTATTTTGTATAATGAGTGAGAATGATAAGGTGAAATATTAAGATATATTTATACATAGAAGGAGAGAATTAAAAAGAATGGCACATAAAATTTTAGTAGTAGACGATGCGATGTTTATGCGAACGATGATTAAAAACTTATTAAAAAGTAATGCTGAATTTGAAGTTATTGGCGAAGCAGAGAATGGGGTAGAAGCAATTCAAAAGTATAAAGAACTTCAACCTGATATTGTAACATTAGATATTACTATGCCAGAAATGGATGGGCTTGAAGCATTAAAAGAAATTATTAAAATTGATTCAAGTGCAAAGGTTGTTATTTGTTCTGCAATGGGACAACAAGGTATGGTATTAGATGCAATTAAGGGCGGGGCAAAAGACTTTATTGTAAAGCCATTCCAAGCGGATCGTGTAATTGAAGCTTTAACAAAAGTAGCAAATAGTTAATATAGAAGGGGTGCCACAAGGAATCAAAACAGTGATAGCGGATCGACGTGTGGCCCCCTTTTTTCTCATTATAAAACACTAAATTGTTATACATAAATGAAATGTTTGTTAGACAGGTAGGGGATAAAAATGCAAACAGATCTATTAAATATATTTTTTGAAGAGTCAGAAGAACATTTACAGTCGCTAAATGAAAATGTGCTAGTGTTAGAGCAAAATCCTGCTGATATGGATGTTGTAGGAGAAATATTCCGCTCCGCTCATACATTCAAAGGTATGTCTGCGAGTATGGAATTTACGGAGATGGCTGATTTAACACATAAGATGGAAAATGTGTTAGATGAAATTCGTCATGGGAATATAGTTGTAAATGCGGATATTATTGATGTGATTTTTGAGTGCATTGATAATTTGGAGAAGATGGTTGCAGATGTGCAACAAGGTGGAATGGGCAATATTGATGTAGTCTCAACTAAACAGAAATTAGAAGCATTATTGAACGGTAATGTAGAAACTACTACGGAACATATAGAGCAAAATCATATAGACAACGATGATGCAGTTTCGCATGCAGTGCATATAACAGTTGAACAGCAAGCAATTTTAAAAGCAGTACGTGCCATTATGTGTATTGAAGCATTACAAAATGTGGGGAATATACAAAAAACAGCTCCGAGTATTGAAGAAATTGAAGCAGATGCTTTCGGATTTGAATTTACAGTATTTATGGATACGGATTGTAGTATAGAAGAATTGAAACAAGTAGTACTTCATGTTTCTGAAATTGAGAAAGTGGAAGTAAAGCAAGGAGAACCTATATCGAGGGAAGTAGCTTCTAAAAAAGTCGTTACACAAGAAGTTGTGCAAGTAGAAGAAACGCTACAACCAGCTGTGGCTACGCAGGTAGAATCACCGATAGTGGCAACGAATCAGCCAGCTAAAAGTACTACAAAAACGAAAAATGCTAAAGTGGAGAATCGTTCAATTCGTGTTCAATTAGAGAAAATTGAAAGATTAATGAATATGTTTGAAGAAAGTGTAATTGAACGTGGGCGCATTGATGAATTGGCTCAAACGATTCAAAACAAGGAACTAATTGAACATTTAAATCGATTAGGCGATATTTCAAAAGATATTCAAAATGTACTATTAAATATGCGTATGGTGCCAATTGAAACTGTGTTCAATCGTTTCCCGCGTATGGTACGTATGTTAGCGAAAGATTTAGGGAAAAAAATCGATTTACAAATTACAGGTGAAGATACTGAAGTAGATAAAATTGTTATTGATGAAATCGGTGATCCGCTCGTTCATTTAATTCGAAATGCAATCGATCACGGTGTTGAAACTGTTGAAAAACGACGTGATGCAGGTAAAAATGAGACAGGTACTATTAAATTAGAAGCTTTTCATAGTGGAAATCATGTCGTTATTCAAATTACGGATGATGGAAACGGTATTAATAAAGGGAAAGTATTAGAAAAAGCGATTAAAAATGGCGTTGTAACTGAAGCAGATGCGAATAGATTAACAGATCGTGAAGTGTTTGATCTTATTTTCCAACCAGGATTTAGTACAGCTGAAGTTGTATCAGATCTTTCTGGACGCGGTGTCGGATTAGATGTTGTAAAACATACGATTCATAGTTTAGGTGGACATTTAATTATTGATTCTGAGGAAGGAAAGGGAAGTACATTTAGAATTGAACTTCCGTTAACGTTGTCTATTATTCAATCTATGCTTATTCAAACGAATGATAAGCGTTATGCTTTACCTCTTGGAAATATCGTTGAAGCAATTCGAATTAAGAAAGAAGACATCCAATCCTTACAAGGAAAAGATGTGTTAAATTATCGTAATCAAATTATTGAAGTGAAACATTTAAGTACTGTATTTGGTGAAAAAACAGTAGATGAGGCGTTTGCGTCATATGATGGTCAAATGGTTCCTGTGTTAATTGTTCGTAATACACATCGCAGCTATGGACTTATTGTAAACACAATTATCGGTCAAAGAGAAATAGTCTTAAAGTCATTAGGTGACTTCTTTGCAGAGAGTTCTAATTATTTCTCTGGTGCGACGATTCTCGGTGATGGACGAGTGGTCCTCATTTTAAACCCAGAAGGTTTATAATAGGAATGAAGGAAAGCTCCCCACTTGTATACAATTGGGGAGCTTTTTGACTAATCGTTACTACTCTAATAATGGCAATAAATACATATTAACGTTTTATATAATAAGTTTGCTAAAATCAAATGAGAGTTTATATCATTTGATAGAAAAACAGAAATGAGGAGGCAGGGAAAATGCCTGAGCAACACACAAAAGGGGATACGAGCACGATTGTGCTAGAAAAAGAAAATGAGCATTTAACGCCTCAAGAATGCGATATTCTTGGCGAAATTGCAAATATATCATTTGGTTCAGCTTCGACTGTATTATCAACAATTTTAAATAGGCAAGTAAGCATTACTGCTCCTCGCATAGAGTTGGTAGATTTATATGATTCAAGAGATGTCGAAGTTCCACATGTTGTATTAAACATTCACTTTACAAAAGGATTAGATATGGAAAACCTTCTTGTCCTTAAGCAAGATGTTGCATTGTCTATTGCTGATTTAATGATGATGGGAACAGGCGAGGTGGAGGACGGAAAAGAACTTGGTGAATTAGAGCTAAGTGCTGTACAAGAAGCGATGAATCAAATGATGGGATTCGCAGCTACATCTATGTCGGAATTCTTCCAAGATACAGTAGATATGTCTCCGCCGACGATTAAAGTTGTAAAGTTATCAGAAGAAATGGAGAAAATCTCTGAAATCGATGGAAATCATACGATTGTTAAAGTGTCGTTTGATTTAAAGATAGATAATCTTGTAAACTCTAAACTTGTACAAATTGTTTCTGTTGAGCATGCGAAACAAATGGTAAATAAATTAATGCAATTATCTGGTGGAGTAGAAGAAAAAGACGAGACAGCAGAAGTAGTGGAAACTGAGATTGTAGAAGAAGTTGAAAAAGAGCATTTAACACAAGAAGAGAAAGATGTGCTTGGTGAAATTGCAAATATTTCAATTGGTTCCGCTTCAACAGTATTGTCGACGCTTTTAAATCAGCCAGTTACAATTAGTACACCAAATGTGGAAGCAATCAATGTTCGGCATTATGATGGAGTACCAGTACCATTTGTTATTTTAAATGTCGACTTTGTTGAAGGGCTAAAGAATGAGAATGTATTCGTATTTACAAAAGATGTCGCCTTAACAATGGTAGATTTAATGATGATGGGAACAGGGGAAGTTGATCCGGAAAAAGAGTTGACTGAATTAGAACTGAGCGGTATTAAAGAGATTATGAACCAAATGATGGGGCATGCTGCTACGGCGATGTCAGAAATGTTTCAAGAAAAAATGGACATGACGCCGCCAAATGTTAAATTTGTAACGTTAAAAGAAGAAATGGAGTATTTGGGAGAGTCAATGGAAGTGGACGAACTCGTTCAAATTACGTTCAATCTTGAAATTGGCGATCTGCTTCAATCGAAAATGTATCAAATCTTGCCAATTTATGAAGCGAAAGAAATGGTAAGGCGACTTCTGTATCCAATGGTGGAAGAAGAGATTGCAACAGAAGAAATTGAAGAAGAAAAAATTGTAGAACCAGTTGTGCAACCTATTGAATTTAAAGAAGTAAAACAAATGGAGCCAGTATATATGGACACGTCCATTCTACAAAATGTAGAAATGAACGTGAAATTTGTATTTGGAAGTACAGTGAAAACGATTCAAGATATATTAAGTTTACAAGAAAATGAAGCAGTTGTACTAGATGAAGATATTGATGAACCGATTCGTATTTATGTAAATGATGTATTAGTGGCGTATGGTGAACTTGTAAATGTAGATGGATTTTTCGGAGTAAAAGTGACGAAATCACTATAAGGCAATGAAATAGGAGTTTGAACTAGTAGATGAAAAACGTAAAGTTTTTTCTAATGAGTTGGCTATGCATACATGTGTGCTTGTTCTTCCCCTTGCAAAGTCAGGCTGAGGAACAAATTGAGCCAGATCAAAAAATAAATGAAGTGAATGTACAAGAAGAAAAGTCAGAGCAAGTGGAAACGAAACAAGATGAAGAGAAACAAAAAGAAGTAGAACAAAAAGAAGTAGTAAATAAACAATTGGGTGAAAGAAAGATAGAAACGGAACAAGGAATTGTTACAGTAAATAAGCCGGAGCTTAAAGTTGGCGAAGAAGTGCGAATTGCTGTAGAACCAAATGGGAAAAACATTCAAAGCATGAAAGGTATATTGCAGTTACAAAAAAATGGCGAGCAATATGCGCAAGAAAGAATGCTATCTTTTGAGTATGATGAAGAAACGAAGAGGTGGGTTGCTAACTATAAAGCAGGGGATTTTGATTTGCAAGGTGATTGGAATCTTCAGCTCGTTCAAAGTTACAAAGAGAATGAGAAAGAAGAGCTCATAAAAAATGAAGTGAAAGTCCCGCTCATTCGTATTAAAAATGAAACGCCAACTATAGATAAAGAATTGCCAAAGTTACAGAAAGTTACTATTGATGAAGTAAAAGAGAACTTAGTTGAACGAAAACAGGGAGATTCTATACATATACGAGTAAAAGCGTCAGATATAGAATCGGTTGTAAAAGAAGTGCGCGTTACATTAAAAGGGAAAGAAAATAAAGAGCTTTCCTTTTTATTAGACTACAACAAGCATGATATGGATTGGCAAAAAGTATTTGAAATAACAGAAGCATTGCCGGCTGGGCCATATGAATTACTTGTAGAGATAATAGATGCAGCAGGTAATAAACTTGTTGAGGAAAGTGAATATACCATTTCTATTTTGGCGCCAAAAAACGAAGATGACAAAAAGATAGAAGAGAAAGAGAAAGAAGATAAATTAGATAATAAACTAGAAAATGAATTAGAAGATAAGAAAGAAAATGAGAAGCAAGAGGATTTGAAAGTCAAAAACCCGCTTCCAGAAGAAAAATTACCAGTTGTTCAAATTCCGAAGCAAGATGAGAAAGTAAATAAGTTTATAAAAGAACCGTTGAAAGAGAAAGAGGAATTTACTTACGTCATAAAAGAGCCGTTCGAAGACAACAAGGAAGTACATAAGGCGAAGGACCAAAAAGAGAAAAATAACAAACAAGTTGCCTCTAAAAAGAAAGAACAAAAAGAAGAATCAAAAGACAAGAAAGAAGAAAAAGGTGAACAGGGAGTACAAGCTTCGGATGTGTTTACTATCATGTCAGGTTTATTCGTACTGTTTTTAGTTTTAAAGAGTAATAAAGAATGGGGCTAATTATTTCATAGTAGTGGAGGCGCTTAAATGGAGATTAAACGTACGACAATTGAAGATAAGACGCTACAACCATTAAAACAGCCTGCAGCTATTTCGGAGCATGAAATCCAGAAAGAACGAAAGCGTAGCAATTTAGTGTTTACTGGACAGTCTAAAATTATTTCGAAAAATAATGAAATAGGTATTTTACTTGCAAGTTTAAGTGATGGAAAGATTATGAAGGAAATGCTTTCTAAAGAGATGGATACAGTGTTACAACTTTTTAAAAAGCTACATACGTTATCTGGAGAAGGTAAGCAAACAGAAAAAATATTTGAACAAGTAATTAGAAGCCTACAAGGGCTTGTTAAGCAGGCGCATATAAAAGACCTTCCTTTGTTAGATGGAACATATGATTTCGCTGAAGTACAACTATCATTTGGTAGAAAAGTACATATTCCGTTACTAGATGTGAGCGCACTTATTTCTAGAGTGGAAAGTGATTCTTCAGAAGGAAATATAAATTTGATGGTAACGGTTATTACTGCTTATATAACGAAATTGTCTAACGAAACAATTTTAATTAGCGTTACAGACCGCATTGCTAAAGATCGGGATGTAAGTGTATGGAGAGCGCTTGCGGAAATGAACATGACACAATTATCACAGGCATTGAAACAAACGATGCAAGAACATAAATGGTCTATGACGTTTCTTTTTCTCTTCATATGGATTGTCGGTATTATTTTAATTCGAGTTATGTAAAAAGGTCGTCACTTCATTGTGACGACCTTTTTTATATTTTTTCGTAGAAGAATGTATCAAATCGCTGAAGATTGTAACGCTCGGGTGTTAAAATTTGTTCCGTACTACCAACAAATAGTACACCGCCTTTTCGTAAAGAACGACTAAATTTTTCGTAAAGTTTTACTCTTGCTTCTTCTGTGAAATATATCATTACGTTGCGACAAATAATCAAATCATAATTTGTATCGAACGACTGCATTAAAAGGTCATGTTGTTTAAACGAGACGTTTTGTTTAATGTTTTGATGCAATGAATATAGATCATTCTCTTTTGTGAAATGACGTTCTTTCAAATCATTAGGTAATTCCTTTAACGAACGTTCTGTATATTGACCGCGTTTTGCAGTTTCTAAAATATGAAAATCAAGATCTGTTGCTTGAATTTCAAAACGAAATGGAGCTAGATGCTTTGATAAAATTAAAGAAAGTGTATACGGTTCTTCACCAGCAGCGCAAGCGGCACTCCATACCTTTAATTTTCCGCTATTTTGTTCGAGTAATTTAGGTAGTGCTTTCGACTCTAAAGTTTGCCATCGTTCTTTATTTCTAAAAAACTCTGAAACGTTAATTGTAATATAGTCAATAAAATTTAAAAATAAATTTTGATCAGCACGTAATTTGTTTAAAAAATTAGTGTAGTTTTCAAAGCCTTTTCTCGAAATGAAAGCATCGATTCTACGGCGCATTCTATCTTGCTTATACGAAGCGATATCCATATTGAATTGTTGTTTAAAACTCGCGATAAAATGATCATAATCTTGTTCAATTATCATATTTACAATGGGCACAATAATGATATTGTGCCGCCCCCTTTACATCATACGAATTTTTTGTTCAAAGCTTTTTTTCATTTGCTTTTCATGTAATCCTGGTAAATCATAAATGACAGCATCAATACCTGCTTCTTTTGCAACATCGACAGGGATGACAGATGTATGTTTGTCCCCATTATAAAAACAGAGAACTAGATCAGTGTCTTCAATAATTTGTTTAACAAAAAACATATAATCTGATCGGTAAATGGAGTCAGAAGGATGATCGAAAGCAACATATTCGGCTCCGTGTTTTTTTAAGTAATCAACGACTTCTTGAAATTCATCTGTTATTGCTTGCAATGGTTGCAGCGTGTAAAGGCATAAATTTTGAGCGAGTCTTTCATTCTCAACGAAAAAACGAAGAACCTCATTTTCAATAGATTTATAACATAATATGTAAATTTTATGTTTGTGAGCATAGTCAGTTAAAAATTTTTTAATTTCTTCTTGATCTAATGCTGTTAATTGATTTGAACCACAAAGGAAAATATTCATAGAATTGTGCCACCTCATGCTAAATTGTAACATATCTTTTATAAAAAATAACTGCAAAATATTACTGTTCAGAGTATAATTATAAATAACTGGATTTTACGATTAAGTTTAGGAAGAAATAAAAAAATAAATAGGTGATATATATGCTACGTTCTATCTCGCATAATCCAATTTTATCGCATATACCGCCTGCTACTCAAATGCCGAAAGATGCAAATGTCAGGACAGGACTTGCATTTTCGGATAATTTGCATGCAGATCCGAAAAAAGATAAATTACTAGAACAAATGGAAGCGTTTGTCGATAATATTGGAGAAATTAAAGAAAAAATTGAAATGGAATTAACGCTTGATAATGTAATGGAATACAAAAATACAGTAAAATCATTTTTGAATTTTTACGTTGATAATGTATTGCAGTATAAAGATGTCATGTCTCGTCACCCGCGTTACGGATATTCACAGAAAATGACGATTGTGAAACAGGCAGAAATGGGATTGAATGAATTAGAAGATGTTATGAATTTAATTAATACGAAAACAGGACATTTAGAAATGTTAAATCAAATTGGAGAAATCCATGGTTTAATTGTGAATTTAGTCTTGTAAAAGGAAGGAAGCTATATGTACATACAATTATATGAAAAGCTCGTTATTATACAAAAGGCGTATGAAAATATTCAAGCGCTTGGAGAGCAAATATATGAGAATTTAAAAAATAAAGATATAAATGCAGTTCAAAAGTTACAAGTAGAACAATTGCAGTACATTGATGGTTTAAAAGGGTTATCAAGCTCATTTGAAGAAATGGTTGTTCAGTTCTGTAAAGAACAAGGAGTTGAATCGTTTCGTGTAAGTGCGTTATTTTCGTATTTTTCTCAAGAAGAAATTGAAAAAATGGAAGAATTACAAAAAAACGTAACTGAATTAGAAGAGAATGTAAAAATGATTCTTTTGAAAAATCAATATTACTTAAACGTACTATTAAAAACTACAGAAAGTATTGTGGATTCTGTTTCTGAATATAATTTAGAGCGAAACAATAATTCGCAAATCTTTATGAATGAACTATTGTAAAGGAGAAGTGAAGCTTTATGAGATTATCTGATTATAATACACCGCTATCAGGGATGCTAGCGGCTCAAATGGGATTACAAACAACGAAACAAAACTTATCTAACATTCATACACCGGGTTATGTGCGTCAAATGGTGAATTACGGATCTGTTGGAGCAAGTAATGGTCATACGCCAGAACAGAGAATTGGTTACGGTGTACAAACGCTAGGTGTTGACCGTATTACTGATGAGGTAAAGACGAAGCAGTTTAATGATCAATTATCTCAGCTCTCTTACTATAACTACATGAATTCGACTTTATCACGTGTAGAGTCTATGGTTGGAACGACAGGAAAGAATTCATTATCTAGTTTAATGGACGGTTTCTTTAATGCCTTTCGTGAAGTGGCAAAAAATCCAGAACAACCAAACTACTACGATACATTAATTTCTGAAACTGGGAAGTTCACAAGTCAAGTGAATCGTCTTGCGAAAAACTTAGATACAGTGGAAGCACAGACGGCAGAAGATATTGAAGCGCATGTTAATGAATTTAATCGTCTTGCTGCTAGTTTAGCAGAAGCGAATCATAAAATTGGACAAGCAGGTACACAAGTGCCGAATCAACTTTTAGACGAACGAGATCGTATCGTTACAGAGATGTCTAAGTATGCAAATATAGAAGTATCTTATGAATCTATGAATCCTAATATCGCGAGTGTTAGAATGAATGGTGTTTTAACAGTAAATGGACAAGATACATATCCACTTCAATTAAATAAAGAAAAAGACCCAATGTCAGTTGAGATTTACGGTTCAGAAATCTCCGTAACTAGCGGGGCGATAAAATCAGCGATTGATACGAAAGCGAAGATTGTTGAGTATAAAAAAAATCTTGAAGACTTAATGAGTTCGATGAAAAATCAAGTGAATACAGTGATGGGAAAAGATTTCTTCGTTGGAGATCATGCGAAAGATATGAAGTTAAATCCAGAATTCCAAAAAGATATTTCGAAAATGAAAATATCTGCTGAAACAGCAAATAAACTAGCAGCAGTTACAGAAGACGATTATAAAGAAGGTCTTTCTTATAAACAAGCATTAGATCAATTTATAGTTCGTGTTGCATCTGATAAAAGTGCAGTAAATGGTTATCAAAAAATTCATGGCGACTTACTAGAAGGTATTCAACAAGAAAAAATGAGCGTTGAAGGTGTAAATATGGAAGAGGAAATGGTAAATTTAATGGCCTTCCAAAAATATTTTGTCGCAAACTCTAAAGCTATTACTACGATGAATGAAGTGTTTGATAGTCTATTTTCGATTATTCGATAAGTGATAATAATTGATTGGAAATATATAAGGAGGAGATAGAAATGAGAGTATCTACATTTCAAAATGCAAACTGGGCAAAGAATCAGTTAATGGATTTGAATGTGCAACAACAATACCATAGAAACCAAGTAACTTCAGGGAAGAAAAACCTTCTTATGAGTGAAGATCCACTTGCAGCGAGTAAATCATTTGCGATTCAACATTCATTGGCGAATATTGAACAAATGCAAAAAGATTTAGCTGACTCAAAAAATGTATTAACACAAACTGAAAATACTTTACAAGGTATTTTTAAATCTTTAACGAGAGCAGATCAATTAACGGTACAGGCATTAAATGAGCCAAATGGTGAAAAAGAATTGAAAGCCATCGGTGCAGAGATTGATCAAATTTTAAAACAAGTTGTATATTTAGCGAATACGAAAGAGCAAGGCCGTTATATTTTCGGTGGTGATAGCGCGGAGAAGCAACCATTTACAGAAGATGGTACATATCAAGGTGGAAAAGATGATGTGAATTGGCAACTAAATGACGGTTATGAATTAAAAGCGTTTCGTAACGGAGAAGCATTATTATCTCCGGTTATAAAAACGTTAAAACAGATGAGCGAAGCGATGCAAAAAGGTGATCAAAAAGCGTTACAACCGTTATTAGGAGAAAATAAGACAAACTTAGATGGCATCATTAACCGTACAACTGAAGTTGGTTCAACAATGAATACAATGGAGACGTTTAAAACAATTTTAAGCGAGCAAAACTTAGCGCTTCAAGAAAACCGTAAAGAAATTGAGGATGTTGATTTAGCGGTCGCAATTTCTGACTTAGCATATATAAATGCAACGTATGAAGCGACGCTTAAAGCTGTTAGTACGATGAGTAAAACGAGCATCTTAGATTATATGTAAATAATAAGGAGTGATAAATATGGCAGGAACGATGACAGGCATTGGTGGTAGACAACAGATTTGGAATCTTGGAAATAATATGATCGATACTTCTCACTTCGTTGAATTAGAAATGAATGCGTTAGATATGAAAAAGACACCGTATACGAAAGAAAAGAACGACCTTACAAATGATAAATTATTATATACAAGTTTGAAATCAGAATTTAGCTCTTTCACGCAAACTTTTAAAAACTTAGCGGCTTTTAAAGGGAATGAGAAAAAAGTAACAACATCACAAGACGGTTATATTAATGTAAAAGCTGATGGTGGTGCAATTGCAGGAACTTTTAATATGACAATTACACAGCTCGCGCAACGTCATCAAATAGCTTCTAATGAAATTAAAGATATAAATGCAAAGCTTCCTAAAGATGAAACATTAAAACTAGGCGGTAAAGAATTAAAAGTAACAACAGATATGACATATAAAGATTTAATTAATAAGATTAATGATGGAGATTATGGCGTATCAGCTTATACACTTGGAAATAAAATTTTCATGACCTCGAAAAAAGAGGGAACAGATGGACAGATTAAGTTTGAGGCGAACACATCTACGCTATTTCAAGATATTGGTTTAGCTAACGCGGATGGCAAAGCGCTCAATACAATCAATGAAGCACAAAATGCTAAATATAGTATTAATGGTATTACAGATGAAAGTTCTACTAATACAATTGAAGCTCTTCCTGGTGTAAAAATTGAGTTGTTAAAGGTAACTGAGCCGAAAGTAGAAGGAGCGCCAGATGCTGGTACAACAACAGATTCCAAAACAAAAGGTATAGACCTAAAATTTACAGTAAATGACTCAAACGTAACAGATGCATCGAATGTTATTAAAAAAATGGTAGCTGATTATAATAAAGCTGTTTCTACAGTAGATATCTTTGCTGGAAAAGGTGGAGCTTTCCAAGGTCAAGCTATTATGCAAAGTGTACGTCAAGCGATGAACAATGTCGTAACATTTTCTCAAGATGGTAATTATTTATTCACATTTGGTATTCAATTAAAGCAAGATGGAACGATGGAAATTGATGACGAAAAGTTAACGAAAGCATTAAAAGAGAAGCCAGATGCAGCGAAGCAATTTTTCTTTAGTTCTAACGGTTTAGGAAAAATGATGGAAGAACCGCTTGATAAACTATTCGGTGATAAAGGCGTAGTGGGCGAGAGAGTTAAAAACATTGATTCACGTGTAAGTGATTTAGATAAAAAGATTAAAGATATTGAGACGCAAAACTTGCAAAAGCAAGATGAAATTGTGAAGAAGTATCAAAAGCTAGAAAGTACATTGGCGGCGCTTGATAGCCAACTAAAAACAATTAAAGCAATGACAAAACAAAAAAGTGATGATTAATGAAAGTTGAGGAAGTGATCATATGCAAGCATGGCAACGTTATATGCAAAATGATATTATGACGAGTAATCCGATTAAAAATACAATTTTTATTTATGAAAGGTGTATTGTAGAGTTTCGTAATTTAGAAGAACTTTTACATACTTTTAACTTACAAGAAGGGGACGCACTTCTTGAAAAGTTAGAACGTATTTTTGAAGAATTAAAACTTCAATTGAATCCTGAAATTACGAAAGATTTATATGATAGCTTATATGGTTTATACGATTGGATTAGCATTCAAATTCAAACGATGAAAGTAACGCGTGAAGCGAAAGATATTGATGCAATTGTGAAAGTGTTGCAAGATTTAATAGACGGTTACCGCGGAGCACTTGAAAATGAACAATGATATTTATCGGACGTTTGTCAGCTGTTTTAATGAAATCGGTGAATTGCAAGTGTCAGACAGAGAGTTTGCTGAGAAGAGTGAGATGTTAAATCGCTGGATGATGACATTGGATGAAGAAACGCGTACGCAAGTTGCAGCAGAAGTAAGCCCATTTATTATTAAGGCAGCACAGCATATTCGGGATAAGCAAAAGATTTTGGAAGAAATGATTATGACAAATGATGGACGAATGAAGGCTAATTCATTTTACGGTAAATATTAATAATAACGTTTGGAAACAGATTCCCCTTTTAAAAGGGGGTCTATTCCTTCGTTTACATAAAGAACTCCGCTGATTGAGGTTTCATTTTATGACTGTGATGAAAAATAATAGTAATCTAAATAATAGAAAAATGGACTTTAGTTTATAGTTCATATATTGAAATGTTGTATAGATTACTGTGTGTATACAGTTTTTTGCATTCTTTTTTATATTTTTGTATTTTTCTAAAGACAACAATGGAAAAATGGAATAAAATATGTAGGGGTACATAAAAGTAAATATTTTAATAAATGCATATAAGAAAATAAATAATGAAGTGAAACTTCTATCAGTGGATCATTAATTTAGAAAAGAAAGGGTGTGGAATATGCCAGATTTAGTGAGTGATGTAAGCCATTATATGAATTATTTAGTGACGAAACGAAATACTGTTTCTAGTAATATTGCAAATGCAAATACACCTGGCTATAAAGCACAAGATGTAACATTTGCTGAGCAGATGAATAAAAGTAGTGCATTATATAAAAACAATGCGGCTGATTTAAAGAGCAATCCAGATTTATATCAAACGAATGAAATGCACTTGCCGACAGTAAATACGAAAAATACATATGCAAAGATTCAAACAAAATCAATGCAAACGAATAAAGACGGAAATAGTGTGGATGTAACGACAGAAATGCTAGATTTAATGAAAACAAATCAGTTATACGGTATTTCAGTTAACGCAATTAATACACAATATGCAATTAACCAAGCGGCACGCGGACGTTAAAGGTAGAAGGAGAGACAACGGATGTTTCAGGCAATTAATGCAAGTGGCTCAGGGCTAACGACAGCGAGAAAGTGGATGGAAGTTACTTCTAACAATATTGTAAATGCAAATACGACGGCGGCTCCGGGGACAGATTTATATGAGCGTCGTAGTGTGGTGCTAGAATCAAACAATAGTTTTGCAAGTATGTTAGATGGGGCTCCTACTAACGGAGTAAAGATAAAAAGTATTGAAGCAGACAAAACGGAAAATTTAGTGTATGATCCGACGCATCCGCACGCAAATGAAGAAGGATATGTACGTTATCCAAATATTGATGTAACTGCTGAAATGACGAATGTTATGGTTGCTCAAAAAATGTATGAAGCAAATACGAGTGTATTAAATGCGAATAAAAAAATGCTTGATAAAGATTTAGAAATCGGCCGAGGATAAGGGGGAAGATAGTAATATGAAAATCCAACCAATGTTACATACACAACCATTTGGAGCAATTCAGTCAATTGGTGCACCGAAAACTTCTCAAACATCTGTAGTTGAGGGGAAAAAGTTTATTGATTTATTGGAAGATATGAATCAAACGCAAAACAATGCGCAAACAGCAGTATATGATTTACTAACTAAAGGGGTAGGAGAAACACATGACGTTTTAATTCAGCAAAAGAAAGCTGAGTCTCAAATGAAAACGGCTGCTCTCGTACGTGATAATCTTATTGAAAATTATAAGTCACTAATTAATATGCAAATTTAGGAAAGTGGACGGGTGTGTTTAAATGGAAAAGATGAAAAATGTTATCCAATCGTTAAAAACGTGGCATAAGTTAGTAATTGGTGCTGCGCTTTTAGCGATTGTAACAGGAGCACTTTTATACTTCACCTTGCCAGATAAATATGTTGTTGTATATCAAAATTTAAATGATACAGATAAACAAGAGATTACAGCAGAATTATCGAAGTTAGGTGTCGATTATCAATTAGCGGCCGATGGTTCGATTCGTGTGCAAAAGAATGATGCTCCATGGGTTCGAAAAGAAATGAATGGGATGGGCTTACCGTTTAATTCTAAAAGCGGTGAGGAAATTTTATTAGAAAGCTCGCTCGGTTCAAGTGAGCAAGATAAAAAAATGAAGCAAATTGTCGGTACGAAGAAGCAATTGGAGCAAGATATTGTAAGAAACTTTGCGACAGTTGAAACGGCAAATGTTCAAATTACATTGCCTGAAAAAGAGACAATTTTTGATGAAGAAAAAGCAAAAGGAACAGCGGCGATTACAATTGGGGTGAAGCGTGGCCAGTTGTTAACAGCTGATCAAGTTGCAGGTATACAGCAAATGATAAGTGCAGCAGTTCCTGGTGTAAAGGCAGAAGAAGTAAGCGTTATTGATAGTAAAAAAGGTGTTATCTCAAAAGGGACAGATGAAGCACATTCTAGTAGTTCTTCTTCTTATGAGAAAGAAGTAGAGATGCAGCACCAACTTGAAGGTAAATTAAAACAAGATATTGATGCAACGTTAATGACGATGTTTAAACCGAATGAATATAAAGTGAATACGAAAGTATCTGTAAACTACGATGAAGTTACACGTCAGTCAGAGAAATATGGTGATAAAGGTGTACTTCGTAGTAAACAAGAGCAAGAGGAAAGCTCTACTGCGCAAGAAGGGGCAGATCCGAAGCAAGGTGCTGGTATTACAGCGAACGGTGAAGTGCCAAACTACGGTACGAACAATAATCAAAATGGTAAAGTTGTCTATGATAATAAAAATGGTAACAAAATCGAAAACTATGAAATAGATAAAACAGTTGAAACAATTAAGAAACACCCAGAATTAACGAAAACAAATGTTGTTGTATGGGTAGATAATGATACGCTAGTAAAACGTAGAATGGATATGACAACTTTTAAAGAAGCAATCGGAACAGCGGCAGGACTTCAAGCTGATCCGAACGGTAACTTTATAAATGGTCAAGTTAACGTTGTAACTGTTCAGTTCGATCAGCCGAAAGTCGAAAAAGAGAAAGAGCCAGAAAAAAGTGGCATGAACTGGTGGTTATTCGGTGGAATTACAGCTGGCTTATTAGCGATCGGTGGTCTAGTATGGTTCTTATTAGCAAGACGTAAGAGAAAGAAAGAAGAAGAAGAGGAATATGAAGAATACTTAGCAGAAGATGAAATTGCTGCAAGTAATGAAAGTATCTTGGAAATTCCTGAAGAAAAAATAGTGCCAGAGCCAAAACCTGAACCAGAAGAACCGAAAGAACCAACGTTAGATGAACAAGTGCAGGATGCTACGAAAGAACATGTAGAAGGTACTGCAAAAGTAATTAAAAAATGGCTAAACGGACAGTAAGGGAGGAACAACGATGTTAGATGAAATCTCCTCCAAAGAAAAAGCTGCCATCCTTATTCGTACATTAGAAGAAGGGGTGGCAGCAAAAGTCATTGAATATATGACAGCTGAGGAAAAAGAAGTATTACTTCGTGAAATCGCGAAGTTTCGTGTATATAAACCAGAAACGTTAGAAAATGTACTGGGAGAGTTCTTATATGAACTAAATGTAAAAGAATTGAACTTAGTCACTCCAGATAAAGAATACATTCGTCGCATATTTAAAAACATGCCAGAAGACGAACTGGAAAAATTATTGGAAGACCTTTGGTATAACAAAGATAATCCATTTGAATTCTTAAATTCACTTACAGATTTAGAGCCACTTCTTACAGTGCTTAATGATGAATCACCACAAACAATTGCAATTATCGCTTCTTATATTAAACCGCAGCTTGCTTCTCAATTAATTGAGAGATTGCCAGATCATAAACGAGTAGAGACGGTAATGGGTATTGCGAAGTTAGAACAAGTTGATGGTGAATTAATTAATCAAATTGGTGAGTTGTTAAAATCGAAATTAAATAATATGGCATTCAGTGCAATTAATAAAACTGATGGCTTGAAAACAATCGTAAACATTTTAAATAATGTTTCACGTGGTGTTGAAAAAACAGTCTTTCAAAAGCTGGATGAAGTCGATTATGAGTTATCTGAGAAAATTAAAGAAAATATGTTTGTCTTTGAAGACTTACTTGGTCTTGAAGATCTTGCGCTTCGCCGTGTATTAGAAGAAATTACAGATAACGGTGTTCTTGCGAAAGCACTTAAAATTGCAAAAGAAGAAATTAAAGAGAAACTATTTACATGTATGTCTTCAAACCGTAAAGAGATGATTCTAGAAGAATTAGATGGCTTAGGACCGCTTAAGATGACGGATGCTGAAAAAGCACAGCAAACGATCACTGGTACAGTGAAAAAGCTAGAGAAAGAAGGAAGAATTATCGTTCAAAGAGGTGAAGAGGATGTCCTTATTTAAAAACAGAATTCCGAAGAATTCTGTTTCTTTTTCTGAAGAAACGTATGAATTACAATTTCCAAAACCAGCTTCAGTTCAAATAGAAGAGGAAGAATTACAAGCTGATCATGCAGAGCTTCGCGCCCAGCAAGAGTCATTACATATGGAAATGAATCAGCTAAGGCAAGAGAAGCAAATGCTAGAACGAGAGCGGCAGCAGTTATTACAAGATAAAGAACAATTTCAAATGCATATTCATGAACAAATGGAACAGATGGAAGCAGCGCGTGTGCAGTTTCAAAAAGAACAACAAGAAACAGCATATGAATGGACAGAGTTATTATGGGATCAATCTTTTCATCTAGCAGAAAAAATCGTGAATCAAGCGGTAGATTCACGATCGCTTGATGTGTTACCTATTTTAACTGGCATCGTGCAAACATTGCCAACTTCATTTGAAAAATTAATCATTACAGTACATCCAGAAACGTTTGAACGTATTCAAGAAGAGAAGGAAAATACGAAAGAATATTGGTTACTACAATTAGTAGAATGGAAATATGATTTCTCCTTGCAGTTTGGTGAATTTGTTCTGGAAGAAGAGAAAGAGTTCTTTGAATTTAAATTTGCACCTATATTTGCGAAACTTCGTCAGAAATGGGAAGAAGAGAAGTTATTTGAGGAGCAAAATGTATGAGCCGTCTGTTAATGAATGAGAACGAAAAATGGAATAAGTTCATTGAAACACCACTGTATACGAAAGTAGGCAAAGTTCATAGTGTACAAGAACAGTTTTTCGTAGCAAAAGGGCCGAAAGCGAAGATTGGAGATGTTTGCTTCGTTGGAGAACATAAGGTCTTATGTGAAGTGATTGCCATTGAAAAAGAAAATAATATGCTACTTCCATTTGAACAGACAGAAAAAGTATGTTATGGAGATTCAGTGACTTTAATTTCAGAAGATGTTGTTGTACCACGTGGTAATCACTTACTCGGAAAAGTGTTAAGTGCAAATGGTGAAGTATTAAATGAGGAAGCTGAAAACATTCCATTACAGAAAATAAAACTAGATGCACCGCCTATACATGCATTTGAACGTGAAGAGATTACCGATGTATTTGAAACAGGAATAAAATCAATTGATTCTATGCTAACAATTGGTATCGGTCAAAAGATTGGTATTTTTGCTGGGTCAGGTGTTGGTAAATCTACTTTACTTGGAATGATAGCAAAAAATGCAAAAGCTGATATAAACGTTATTAGTTTAGTAGGAGAACGTGGCCGGGAAGTAAAAGACTTTATTCGAAAAGAGTTAGGCGAGGAAGGGATGCGAAAAAGCGTCGTTGTTGTAGCGACGTCAGATGAAAGTCATCTTATGCAACTTCGTGCAGCGAAGCTTGCAACGTCTATTGCTGAATACTTCCGTGATCAAGGCAATAACGTATTACTTATGATGGACTCTGTTACTCGTTTCGCCGATGCACGAAGAAGTGTTGATATTGCTGTTAAAGAGTTACCGATTGGTGGTAAAACACTGTTAATGGAAAGTTATATGAAGAAGCTGTTAGAACGGTCCGGGAAAACACAAAAGGGATCTATAACAGGTATTTATACGGTGCTTGTTGATGGGGACGATTTAAATGGCCCTGTACCAGATTTAGCACGTGGTATTTTAGATGGACATATTGTATTAAAGCGTGAGCTTGCAACGCTTAGTCATTATCCTGCAATTTCAGTATTAGATTCAGTAAGTAGGATTATGGAAGAAATCGTGTCGCCACATCATTGGCAACTTGCAAATGAAATGAGGAAAATTTTATCAATTTATAAAGAAAATGAATTGTATTTTAAGTTAGGAACGATTCAAGAAAATGAAGAAAATGCTTATATTTTTGAATGTAAAAATAAAGTAGAAGGTATAAATACATTTTTAAAGCAAGGTCGATCGGATAGTTTCCAATTTGATGATATCGTTGAAGCGATACACCATATAGTATAAGGCCTCTGCCTAAGAGGTCTTATTTTTTTGTTTTTTAATATTTCACAGATTTTTTTGGAAAAAAACTATATAATAGAAAAAGAGAACGTTATAATAGGAAGGGGCTATGAAAACAGGTGGATAAACAGCAGTACGACACAATAAAATTGCAAATAAATCAAGAAAAAGAACATATTTTAAAAGAAGTGTATGAATTAACAGCTGAAAAAAGAAAAATAGAACAAAAAAAAGAATATGATTTATATGTTGTGAAATCGCGTAGTAAAGTCGTACAAACTGGGCAACGTATTATGGCGGGCATGCTTTCTTCACATACGTTTTCACCTGAAAGAATAGAAGAATGGAATCGAAAAATTAAAAAAACGGAAGGTTTTATTCAAAAAAATGAAAGCCTTTTAGAGCAAGTAAAAGAAAAAGAACGTGTCATTGATGAGATGTATCAAGAAAATTGTAAAAAGCTTGCGAAAGCACAAGAAAAGCTGGAAGAAAAAATGCTTCTGGATTTGAAAATGTGTATGAATGGATGAGGTGAATGTAGTGATACAGTCTGTATTACCGGTGCAACAAAGTTTACCTCCGCAAAAAGAAAAAGGGCTAGAAGTACAATCAAAAAATGAAGATTCTTCATTCGATCGTACGATGAGAATGGAAAATAAAAAACAGCCGCAAACGGAGAAAACGAAACGAGAAGAAGCACCACCAGAAGAGAAAAAAGATTATATTCTTTCTAAAAAATCGGTAACGAAAGAAGAACCAAATGTAAAGAAAGAAGAAAAAAAAGAGACAGAACAGTTGTTATTAGCTGTATCTGAGCAAATGGTTGCAATTGAGCAATTACATGTGCAGCCGGAATTGTTATATCAATACATACAAAAAATACAAGAGCTATATAAAGAATATGGCAATATTAAACTTAATGAATTACCTGCAGCTGAATTACAACAATTACAAGAACTTCTTTCAAATATGAATATCAAAAATGCTATATGTTTAGAAGATACAATGCAAATGGTATTAGACAAAATGAAGATGCCGGAGCAAACGATGCAAGCATTGAAGGTTGTAGAAACAGAAACTTGTAATATTGCAAAGAAACAAGAAGAGTTTAAAGACGTAGATCTTCCGAAAGGTGAGAGCGATGATGCAAAGGTAGAGTTGCCAGAGGTTGATGCATTAAATGATTCGAGCTCTACAGGTGCAGAGTTATTAAATAAAACGACGAGTACCGAACAAGTAGGGAAATCAAATAGTGGTGCTGAGAAAGTTTCATTACCTGACTTAGGAAAGAAAATGGAAGCACAAGTAGAAGCGCTGCAAAAATTTGTAGTGAAACAAGAACGTGTTTTATTTCAGTTAAATCCAGAAAAACTTGGTACATTAACAGTGTTTATGAAAAAACACGGAGATCGAATTGATGTTCACGTAGAAATGGAAAAACACGATGCGAAAAAACGTGTTGAAATCATTTTTGATGAATTGAAATTAAAGTTAAAAGAAAAAGAAATCAATATTCAAATTAGCTATTCAGATAAAGATGAAAATCGTAAAGAACAGCGAGAACAAGAGCAAAGGCAAAAACAGAAATTAGCAAATACAAATCATGAAAAACAACAATCAACAGAATTTGCGGGATTATTGGAGGAATAAAGCGTGCCAACAGTTGGATTAAATACAACGAGTACAAATCATATTCCGTTACAAGCAGGAGCGCAAAAAAGTAATGTACCTGTTAATGGTGTACAATCGCCAGTGCAACAAAGTAATGGAGTTTCGGCAGGAGCGCAAAAGACTCCTGGGGTAATGGGGAAAGATGATTTCCTAAAATTGTTTTTATCAAGTTTCCAACATCAAGATCCATTTAATGCGATGGATATGAATCAAATGATGAATCAGACAGCGCAGTTATCTCTTATGGAACAAGTACAGAATATGACGAAAGCAGTAGATAAGCTGCAATCAACGATGTATTCAACAGCACTTGATGGTGGAATGAAGTTTTTAGGTAAATACGTAAGAGGTGTTGACGGTGACGGAAACAAAGTAACCGGTCAAGTAGAAACAGTTCGCCTTGCGGAAAATAACGATGTACAGCTCGTTATTAATAATAAGGTTGTATCTCTTCGTTTCGTTGAGAGAGTGTCTGATAAACCGATTGGGGAAACGAACCCAGAAGACGCAAAGAAAGACGATCAAAAAGTAACTGAAGAAGTAAAAACTACAAATTCATAAGGAGTGTCCATACGTTATGATTAAAGCGTTATATACAAGTATTACAGGGATGAATGCAACACAAAATGCATTAAGTGTAACTTCAAATAATATTGCCAATGCACAAACAGTAGGTTATAAAAAACAAAAAGCAATGTTTGATGATTTACTATATAACAATTCGATTGGTGCAAAAGGTGACGGTAAATACGCAGGAACAAATCCGAAAAGTATTGGTAACGGTGTGAAAATGAGTGGTACAGTTACGGATTATAGTGATGGTACAATTACGTTAACAGGTGGCAAAACACAAGCCGCAATGGAAGGTAATGGTTTCTTCGTTGTAGGTGATTCAAAAGGCGGAAATATGGAATTTACTCGTAAAGGTACGTTTGGGATATCTTCAGATTACTATATTACGAATACTGAAGGTCAATATGTATTTGCATACCCTGCGAATGAGGCAACTGGTGAAGTTGATTTATCTGGAATTCCAGGACCGTTGCAAATTCCAATGGGAACAGCAATTGGTGGTATTCGAACATCGAAAGGGACAATTAAAGGTAATATTCCAACTGGTGAAAAACAAATTACACAAGATTTACCTGTATATGATAATGCGGGGAATACATGGACAATGCGTGTCGAGTTTAAACAAACGAGCGAACATAATTATACATATAAAGTACAAATGCGTAATGACTCGAAAAAAGAAACAGAGTTTAAGGATGTTCCAGGTGCAGGTGGTAATATGACATTTGATGCTGTTGGAAATCCAAATCCGAAAGAGCAAGGGGCCAATATTCCATTTGATGGCGGCTCTATAAAATTAGACTTAAGTCATTTAACAAACCATCCAACAGATAAAACATTATCAGTAACAGACGTAGATGGTAGAGCAGCAGCGACGGTTAAAGATTGCTTCATTGCTGACGGTGGATATGTAATGGTAAAATATTCTGATGGAAGTATGAAATCAGCTGGTCAATTAGCTGTTGCGATGTTCCCGAACGAAGGCGGACTAATGAAAACAGGTAATGGTAACTATACAGCGACGAATACAACAGGTATTTTAGCACTTGGTGCATCTGGTCAAAATGGTGCAGGTAAAGTACGCGGTGGTGCACAAGAAGGTGCAAACGTAGATTTATCTGTAGAGTTCGTTGACTTAATGTTATACCAACGCGGATTCCAAGGAAATGCGAAAGTAATTAAAGTTTCAGATGAAGTATTAAATGAAGTTGTAAACTTAATTCGATAATATATCGCATGGAAAAAATGTAATGGAGTAGGAAGGGTTTTTTATTCGTATGACAAGACAAGAGCGAATTTTACAATTGCCTTTTTTCGAAAATAAACGTGAACTTGCCGAGCAAGTATTAAAAATAGAACGAGAAGAGCATGTATATTTACCAGATCAATTTGAAATTAAGCAAGTGCCTCCGTATTCATTTGGCGAAAAACAAGCAATCATTGGCCGTATCCATGAGTTTTATTTCATAAGTGTTGGTAGCGATAGCGTTTGGAAGTATCAACTGTTTAAGGATGAGATGAAGTGTCGTGAGTTTTTTGTTATGTTGCCAAATATTACGGATCAGCAGATAGCGTTTTGGTTTAATAACATAGAGTTATTGAAAGGTTCTTAAAAGCACTTTTTAGGTTTTGAGAGAGGACCTGGCGATGTTTTGGAGCGGTTAGTGCCTAATAGAGTCCCGACCGATGTGTAAGACCAGAGATATGTAGCGTTACTAGAGTAGTGTGGTAGTGTAAGAAGTGGTAATATAAAATAGCTTTAAGTTAATTTAAGGTAGTTGTAGTATACAATTAGACTGAATTTCTATAAAAGGAGAGGTGAGGAGGATGGCGCAAAATAAGTATCGCGTTACATTCATTTCGCCGAGTGAGGTTGAGCAGCGGACTGTAATGGCGGCGAATAGTTTGCCAGATTTAATCCGTAAAGTAGAGAGTATTATTGCCGATCCAAACGGTTATTTTGTGAATGATAAAAAAAATAATTGCTATTTTAAAGTGATTAAAGAAAATGTTACGTTTATTCAATATGAGTTACTATTTTCGGATAAGGAAATTCATATTGAAAAATTAAAACATATAGCACCGGTGGTATTAAAACGATTATTCGAAAAAATAAATGACCCGGAATTATATGCACTCGCGCTACTTGATGTTGATATAGCAACGAAAGAATATGTGCTAGCAGAAATGAATTCTGAGCTGAGAATAAGAGTAGAGACGGAGCTTTCGAAAAAATGGGAAGCAATGCCGACGGAAGTTGTAGGAGCACAAGAAGTGTTATTAGAGGCACTTGCTTCGTTTATACAAGATTAATTGTTTTTTTTGTAAAATGAATCGATCGACTATCTATATTTTTTATATAGGTAGTTGACTTTTTCGCTTTTATAAAGCTTAATAATTAGATATACGGAATTAATGGAAGGGGAGCGACACCTTTATGTCACAAGCACAAAGTATTTTATTAGAAAGCGGAACAAATGAATTAGAGATTGTTACGTACACTGTTGGTGAAAACCTATTTAGTATTAATGTAATGAAAGTACGTGAAATCATTAATCCATTCCCTGTTACAACTGTGCCAGAATCTCATCATGCAGTTGAAGGTGTTGTTCAAGTACGTGGTGAAATTTTACCTGTTATTAACTTGGCAATGGCTCTTAATTTAAAGTCAACAAAGCCACTTGATCAAACGAAATTTATCATCTCAGAATTAAACCAAATGAAAGTTATTTTCCGCGTTGATGAGGTGCATCGTATTCAACGTATTTCGTGGGAACAAATTGATGAACCAGCTTCATTATCTATGGGACTAGAAGAAACGACATCTGGTATTGTAAAACTAGATGGAAAAATCATCTTACTATTAGATTATGAAAAAATTGTATGTGAAATTAGCGGCACTGGTTATGACAATAAATCAATTGCAGGGTTAGAACAAAAAACAGATCGAGCTGAAAAAGTAATTTATATTGCAGAAGATTCAGCGATGCTTCGCCAAATATTAGAAGAAACATTATCATCAGCTGGATATACGAAAATGAACTTCTTCAGCAATGGGGCAGAAGCGTTAGCGCAAATTGAAAAATTAGCGAAAGAGCAAGGCGAGAAAATGTTTGAACATATTCACTTGCTAATTACGGATATTGAAATGCCAAAAATGGATGGACATCATTTAACGAAAGTGGTTAAGGATAGTGAAGTAATGAATCGTTTACCTGTCATTATTTTCTCTTCATTAATTACAAATGAATTATTCCATAAAGGTGAAGCTGTAGGAGCAAATGCTCAAGTAAGTAAGCCAGATATTCAAGAGCTAATTGGTTTAGTTGATAAGTTAGTACTTTAAAAGCTTCTATTTAGCCGGAATAGAAGCTCTAGCCAAGTGTTGAGCGGGTCAGTGCTTAATAGAGTCCTATGCGATGTTGAGACCAGAGATATGGAATGGTTATAGGTAAGTAGAAGAGCTGGTGTATAACATGTTTCTATTTAGTAGGAATAGAGGAACTACTTATGTAAGGAAGTTTTCAGTGCTTAATAGAGTCTTATGCGATGTGAGTTCAGAGGTATGAAGTAGTTTTAGGTAAGAAGAAGCGAGACTTCGATTGAGGATTTGAAGACTGGGTTTATAACTCTATTCTGTTAGAGAGAGGAAGGAATTAGCCATGTGTAAGCATTGGTTAGTTCCTTTTTAGTATTCTATACTTTAAGCTGGCAAAAAAATGAAAGGTTTCTGAGGTGTTTGTCGCTGTATGTAAGTAAAATCTTCATTTGAAGATTTTTGATTTAAAAATATAAGTGAACGTATTTTTGGGATTATTTTAGTTATATTTCGTGGTAACGCAAATTTTTTCGGTGAAAAAATATTCAAAATACCATATAATATAATTAAATGTAATTAATATGCAATTTTACATATTAATAAAAAACATTTTCCAAATTTTTATACTTTCTATATATTTTTGTATGTTTATTATTTGACAGATAATTTCGAACTGTTATAATATGGATATGTAAAAATTGCTATTTTCTTAAAAGACATGGGAGTCAGATGAGAATTGTGAAAGGATGAGGGGGAGTGGCACAGATTATGTATCACCACACAGCAATTAATGTATTAGGTCTTTTACAAAACATGTCAAATAATAAAATGAACGATATGCAACTAGAGGTGGAATTAAAAAAAATAGAAAAAGAATTCCAAGTAAAGTATGAAGAGTTAGTTGATTTACATAATAGAATGGTATTATTTCAAATAGATATAGAAAAAAATGGCGGGATGCGAGCATATGAAAAATCAGCAATTACATGGCTGAAGTCTGAACTAGAGCTACTTTATGAAGTGTATCAATTTTGTCAACGTCACGGTTTAAACATTTTAAATATTTCAAAATACGTAAGTAAAAATGAACTAAATCTTTTTCCGAAAACAGAAAGTCAATTGCAAAATACGTATTATAAATTGAAAAAACGTGAAATACCGTTTGAAAATATTGAAAAACAAAAACCAGGACGAAAGCGAAAATATATACCAGTAAAAGAGACAATCGTTGCAAGAAAGCAAGAAAACGAGTACGAATTAAAAGAAGAAATCCAGCATAAAGAGGATGAAAAAAATCTTGTAACAGTTATATCTGGTATCGTTGATAACTTTGAAACAATTAATCAATGTAGTGAAAGGAAAGAAGACGAACTACATCAGTTTATGGAAGGTATTTATAAGCTTTCTAGCATGGCAGCAGGGCGTTCTAGAGAAGCAAAGAATACACGTAGTCTAGAAGGTGAATTGCAGTCGTTACAACTAGAAAATGAAAGGCTAAAACGAGAGAAAGAAGAGCTTGTACAAGATATTAAAGGTATGACGCAGCTTTTAATTCATTTCATTACAAGTTCTGATATTGATCAAATTCGTAAATTACCAACTTTCGTACAAGATTGTAAAATGGAATTACATAAACTTGGGCTATATAATGCACAAGACGGAAAAATGAAAATAATGGTTGACCGTAGCGGACAAGTTATGACGGTAACACAGTAATAAAATTTGGGTACAAAATAAAAGGGAGATACATAGTTTATATGTATTTCCCTTTTGTTTTGTATGGAATCGTTCCAAAGATGGAAGATGAATTTTTACGATTGTAGTAACTTAGAAACCATTTGCGGAATTTGATTCGCTTGTGAAACCATACTAAGGGCAACTTCAGTTAACAATTTAAACTTTAAAAAATCGCTCATTTCCTGCGCCATATCCGCATCTTCAATTCGAGATGAGGCATCTGTTAACGCCATACTTTGGCTATTTAAATTTTCAATATTGAAATGTAAACGATTTATCATAGCTCCAAGATCAGCACGATGAAGTGACACACTTTGCAAAGCCTCTTCAATTTTAAGAATTGCCGCTCTTGCTTCTTGTTCTGTTGAAATCTTGATGTCGTGTTGTGTAGGGGAAGGTGGTGGAATAGACTTTGATATATGTACCGTATGACCGATATCGTCTAATGTAACAGGGCGGTTTTGACCGTCAAATACGGATAAATCATTAAACTCAGTCGTCTCGCCAATATAGCTAATTTGTTCTGTTAAAGATTGAAACTCTTTATTCAGTGAATCACGGTTTTTATTTGAATTTGTACTGTTTGCGGATTGAATGGCTAAATCACGCATGCGCTGCAAAATATTCATCACAGTTTGAAGTGCAGCTTCGGCTGTGCGAAGCATCGATATTGCATCCTCATTATTACGAATCGCCACGCGCATACCACTTTCTCTCGCGTGCATACGAGTCACAATTGCAATATTAGCGGGATTATCCGAAGAGTTGTTCAACTTCTTACCAGTCGCCAAATGCTCCATTGTAACATTCATATGCTTCTCATTCTCATACAACGACTGCCTAGCATTCATACTCAAAACATTCGTACCAATACGCATAATAGACACTCCTTATAGATTGATATAGTTAGTGTTCTAAAGCTAATAAAAGGTCATGAAAAGAAAAAAAGACTTATGCTTATTTGCTATTTGTGTTTTAGAATAAGAGGGGGTCAAGATAAGCACTAACCGCTTCTATGCGTCGCAGATGCTCTCTTCCACATAAAAAAAGAAAGCTTTTATAAATAATCTATCTATATAGAAAAAATAAACCTCTCCGCAAGCAGAGAGGTTTATTCAGGAAACTAACTCAAATGGCTTATTGTAATAATTTAGAAACCATTTGTGGAGTTTGGTTTGCTTGAGAAAGCATGCTGATACCAGCTTCGTTCAAGATTTTGAACTTAGTCATTTCAGACATTTCTTTCGCCATGTCAGCATCTTCTACTTGAGAAGCGGCAGATGCCATGCTTGATGCTTGGTTTTTCAAGTTATTTACATTAAAGTCAAGACGGTTTAACGTAGCACCTAAAGTTGCACGATTAGAAGCAATTGTTTCTAAAGCTTCGTCAATTGCTTTGATTGCAGAGTTAGCATCAGTAGCTGTTGAAGTTTTACCATCTGTAGTAGCAGCTTTAAATGCATCACCAATTGCACGAGCAGCTTCTAATGTATTACCAGAATCATCAGTTTTACTGAAACGATCAATCGCATCTGAAATTCTTGTCACATCACTTGAATTCATAGAACCTTTAACTTTATCAAACTCTGCTACGAAAGCTTTCATTGCAGTCTTTCTACTATCAGTAGTAGAATTTGTATCTAAATCAGATAAAGCTTTTGATGCAGTATCAGCAGTAGTGATGTCTGCTGTTAATGTAGCTTTAGCAGCTCCTTTGAAAGCGGCTCCGATTGCTTTAGCGTTTTCTAGAGTGTTTTCACCTTCGAATTTTTTAATTGCAGCATCAATTGTTTCAACATCTTTAGCATTCATAGCCACTTTAAGATCTTTGTATTGATCAGTGAATGCTTTTACTGCAGCAGTTCTTTTAGTATCAGTATCACCAGTAGTACCATCTAATTTTGATAGTGCATCTGCAGATGCGTTAGCTATAGTGTTATCAGCAACACCAACTAACTTGTTACCAGAACCAATACCAAGTCCATTAGCAGCAATACTCAGGTTGTTGATTTTTAATGCAGTAGTAGAAGAGTCAGATAAGCTAATGTCAATTTGTTTACCTTTATCGTCAGAATCTAGTGTTTGGATTGCGATAGCTTTGTTGCTGCCGTCTAATAATTTTTTATCATTGAATTCTGTGTTTTTAGAGATGTAATCAATTTGTTCTTTTAACGCAGCGAACTCTTTGTCTAGTGCGCCTTGGTTTTTATCTGTATTTGTGCCGTTTGCAGATTGGTTAGCAAGGTCACGCATACGAAGTAAGATGTTAGATACTGAGTTCATTGCTGAATCAGCTGTACGGATTAAAGAAATACCGTCTTGTGTGTTGTTAGCTGCAACACCTAATCCGCTTTCACGTGCACGCATACGAGTTGCGATTGCAAGACCTGCTGCATCGTCAGAAGCGTTGTTGATACGTTTACCGCTTGATAAACGGTCCATAGCAGTACTCATTTTAGCTTGGTTTTGGCGCATGTACTCTTGCGTACGCATGCTGTTAATGTTTGTATTAATTCTCATGTTAAGAAACCCCCATTTTTTTATATTGACTTTTCTGCAAATTGAAAAACGGTAATATGCGAAAAAATCAATTTCGAGATTTATTGTAATCCTTGCTACAACGGGTGTCAACTAAAAATTCGAATTAATAAATATAAAAAAATAACAGTTTAACAATATATTCATTTTTTTATTACATAATTATTAAAAGGATTATTGCAAACTTTAAAAAAAAACTCTAATATTAGATTATCTTTGTTTACCGAAAAGGTGATATTATGATAGTTGGAAATATAGTAAAAGAAGTGCTTGCATATAAGAAAGGGCAAATTCAGCAAAAGCTAAGTAGTCCACAAGCATTCGTTAGTAGTCGTTTTCAAGAGAAGTTGCAGAGTGAACCTGCGAAGGAGACGAAAGAAACTACGCAGCCGGCAAAAGTAGAAGATATGAGTCAGCCGGTACAATCTACGAAAATAGAAGCGGTTGTTAATAAGCCGGTAGAAACTATTAATAAAGTAGAGGAAGCGAGTAAGTCTGAAGAAAAGGCTGAAGCGAAGAAAGCAGATGAAGTGCAAGTTGCGCAAAAAGAGTTTGAACGACGTTTCCCAGAAACGAAAAATGAGGCTGTTGATACGTGGGAATTAACGAAGAAGTATAATATTCAAAAAATACGTTCTTTCAATGAAGGGAAGTATGAGGATATTATTGATCGCACTAGCCGTACATACGGAATTCCGAAAACGTTAATTCAAAAAATGATTGAAGTAGAGTCTAATTTTAATCCGAAAACGGTGTCACATGCCGGTGCGATGGGTCTTATGCAGCTTATGCCAGCGAATGTGAAGGAGATGGGTGTGAAGAATCCATTTTCACCAGCTGAAAGTATTGAAGGTGGCGTAAAAGAGTTAAGCGGTTATTTAAAGAAAAATAACGGCGACTTAGTATTGGCGCTTGCTTCTTATAATGCTGGTCCTGGGAATGTGAGGAAGTACGGAGGCGTACCGCCATTTAAAGAAACGCAAGGATATATTAAAAAAATATTAAATATCGACGTTTCAAAATAAGAAGTTTCATATATAGAGAGAACATGAAATTTTCGTGAACATGATATGGGAGTTGGCTAGATTTGAAATTACAAGATGATATTCCGTTAACAATTTATTTTGAAATCGGAAATACGAAAAAGAAAATTGAAGATCTGCTTCATATTACGAAAGGTACATTGTATCGTCTTGAAAATTCAACGAAAAATACGGTGCGTCTTATGCTTGAGAATGAAGAGATTGGAACCGGAAAGATTTTGACGAAGAATGGGAAGATGTACGTTGAAATCGTTGAATTGAAAAGGTAGGGAAGGGGATTGTCATGAGTGGCGAAAAATTAAGCCAAGAGCAAATTGATGCCCTGCTGAAGGCGGTAAATGAAGGCGAGGAAATGCCAGCTTTCGCACAAGAAGCAGGAAAGCAAGAGAAATTTCAAGAGTATGATTTTAATAGACCAGAGAAGTTCGGTGTTGAGCATTTACGGAGTTTGCAAGCGATTGCTTCTACGTTTGGAAAACAGACGTCACAGACGTTATCAGCGCGTATGCGTATTCCAATTGAACTAGAGCCTTCAACAGTTGAACAAGTTCCATTTACGAGTGAGTATGTGGAGAAAATGCCGAAAGATTATTATTTATATTGCGTAATTGATCTCGGTTTACCAGAGCTTGGAGAAATTGTTATTGAGATTGATTTAGCATTCGTTATTTATATTCATGAATGTTGGCTTGGCGGAGATAGTAAGCGTAACTTTACGATGCGCAGACCGTTAACAGCATTTGAGTTTTTAACGCTTGATAATATATTCTTGCTTCTTTGTAAAAATTTAGAGCAATCATTTGAAAGTGTTGTTGCGATTGAACCGAAATTTGTAACGACGGAAACAGATCCGAATGCATTAAAGATTACGACAGCGAGCGATATCATTTCATTACTTAATGTAAATATGAAAACAGATTTTTGGAATACGACGGTGCGTATCGGGATTCCGTTCTTATCTGTTGAAGAAATTATGGATAAGTTAACGTCTGAAAATATTGTCGAACATTCTTCGGACAAACGTAGGAAGTATACGTCTGAAGTGGAAGTGAAAGTAAATCAAGTGTACAAACCTGTTCACGTTGCAATTGGTGAGCAGAAAATGACAATGAGTGAGATTGAACAAATTGAAGAAGGCGATATTATTCCGCTTCATACGAAAGTTTCGGATGAATTACTTGGTTATGTAGATGGAAAGCATAAATTTAATTGTTTTATTGGAAAAGATGGAACGCGTAAGGCGCTCCTATTTAAAAGTTTTGTAGAGTAGGAGGATCCATATGAAGCATGAAGTATCTCCCGTGTCATTAATGGGATTAGAAGATTTTGCAGGAAAGCGAAATGAAGCAGGTAAAGCACATATTGATACTGTTTCAGATATTTCGATTGAACTTGGTGTAAAGCTTGGAAAGTCATCTATTACGCTTGGTGATGTGAAGCAGTTAAAAGTTGGCGATGTTCTGGAAGTAGAGAAAAACTTAGGACATAAAGTAGATGTGTATTTAAGTAATATGAAAGTCGGCATCGGTGAAGCAATCGTAATGGACGAGAAATTCGGTATTATCATTTCTGAAATTGAAGCTGACAAGAAACAAGCGGCGCTTATGAAAGCGCAAAGTCAAATGCAAGATAAAGAGTAAAGGAGGAGTCATATGTCGTATATGACGACCTTATTTCAAGTCGTTTTACTGTTTGGTGCGCTCGGTTACGGTGCATATTATATGACGAAAAAGACGCGCAAACAGCAGTTTTTTAAGCAGGGTGAAAATGGCCATATTCAAGTAAAAGACGGCGTGTATTTAAATCATCAAACGAGTGCCTTTTTATTTGAAGTGGACGGAAAGCAAGTGTTCACTGTTATTAGTAATAACGGTGTGCAGTCTGTGCAATTAACCGGAACAGGAAATCAGTTTCAACAAGCACTAGAAGACGCGGTGAAGACTGAAACGAAAAAAGTAGAGGATCCATCATGAGAATAAAGAAACAGTTATCATTATTAGCCGTTATTTTCGTATTTTCTATCGTTTTTTCAATTATTTTTGTAAATCCAGCGTATGCGGCCCCGAACGGTTTTATTAATTTCGAAAATGGAAAAGAGTTTACGAGTAATTCAAGTGTACAACTATTTGCGCTCGTTACCCTTTTATCATTATCTTCTTCTATCGTTCTATTATTTACACATTTTACTTATTTTATGATCGTTCTTGGGATTACACGTCAAGGACTTGGGGTAATGAATTTACCACCAAACCAAGTGCTTGTTGGACTTGCATTATTTTTATCACTCTTTACGATGCAGCCTGTACTCGGGCAACTGAAGAGCGATGTGTGGGATCCGATGACGAAAGAGAAAATAACAGTAAGCCAAGCTGCGGAAACGACAGCTCCTATTATGAAAGAATATATGTCAAAGCATACGTATAAGCATGATTTGAAAATGATGCTGAAAGTACGCGGAGAAGAGTTGCCGAAAGATTTAAAGGATCTATCCTTATTTACACTCGTACCATCCTTTACGTTAACGCAAATTCAAAAAGGGTTACTTACAGGGATGTTTATTTATTTAGCGTTTGTATTTATAGATTTGATTATTAGTACACTTTTAATGTACCTCGGGATGATGATGGTACCGCCGATGATTTTAAGTTTACCGTTTAAAATACTCGTTTTCGTATATTTAGGTGGATATACAAAAATCGTCGATATTATGTTTAAGACGGTCGCCTGAAGCGTTTGATGCTATGTGATAGGAGTCATATAAATGAATACGTCACCAATTATAGATATTTTCCAAACCTTTTTTTATAAAGGGGTTATGATTTTAATGCCGATTGCCGTTGTAAGTCTGATTGTCGTTATTATTATCGCGGTTATTATGGCAATGATGCAAATTCAAGAGCAAACGCTGACGTTTTTACCGAAAATGGCGAGTATTGTGCTCGTAATTATCATTTTAGGTCCGTGGATGTTCCAAGAGTTAACGATGCTTATTTTAGATTTATTTGATAAAATCCCATCGCTATTGCGTTCGTACTAAGATAGGTGAACTGAAATGAATATGGAATTATGGGCGGCAACGTTTTTTGCGTTTTGTCGCATTACTTCATTTTTATATTTTTTACCGTTTTTCTCAGGCCGATCCATTCCAGCAATGGCGAAGGTTACAGTTGGACTCGCTCTTTCAATTACAGTGGCGGATCAAGTGGATGTCTCTCACATCAAGACAGTTTGGGACGTTGCAGCTTATGCAGGAACGCAAATTGTAATTGGATTATCACTTTCAAAAATTGTAGAAATGCTGTGGAACATTCCGAAAATGGCAGGGCATATTTTAGACTTTGATATTGGTTTATCACAAGCAAGTTTGTTTGATGTAAATGCAGGGTCACAGTCCACTTTGCTATCAACAATTTTTGATATATTTTTTCTTATTATTTTTATTTCACTGGGCGGCATTAACTATTTCGTTGCCACTATTTTAAAGTCGTTTCAATATACAGAGGCGATTTCAAAATTGTTGACGACTAGTTTTTTAGATAGTCTACTCGCAACGTTATTATTTGCGATCACATCAGCGGTTGAAATTGCTCTGCCGCTTATGGGAAGTTTATTCATCATTAACTTTGTTCTTATTTTAATTGCAAAAAATGCTCCGCAATTAAACGTTTTTATGAATGCATACGTAATTAAAATTACATGTGGGATTTTGTTTATTGCGATGAGTGTACCGATGCTCGGTTATGTGTTTAAAAATATGACGGATGTATTACTTGAAGAGTATACGAAACTATTTAACTTTTTCTTAACGAAGTAGGGGGACGCGCATGGCAAAGGATAATAAAACAGAAAAGGCCACCCCGCAGAAGCGTAAAAAATCGCGTGAAGAAGGGAATATTGCCCGGAGTAAAGATTTAAATAATTTATTTTCCATACTTGTATTAGCAGTTGTCGTTTATTTCTTCGGAGATTGGCTAGGGTTTGAGATTGCGAATTCCGTAGCGGTGCTGTTTGATCAAATTGGAAAAAATACAGATTCAACCGAGTATTTTTATTTAATGGGGATTTTATTACTGAAAGTATCGGCTCCGATATTAATACTCGTATATGCTTTTCATTTATTCAATTATATGATTCAAGTCGGCTTCCTATTTTCTTCTAAAGTCATTAAACCGAAAGCGTCACGTATTAATCCGAAAAACTATTTTACGAGATTGTTTAGTCGTAAAAGTTTAGTAGATATTTTGAAATCACTGTTTTATATGGGATTAATCGGTTACGTTTCGTACGTTCTCTTTAAAAAGAATTTAGAGAAGATTGTTAGTATGATTGGATTTAACTGGACAGCGTCACTCACTGAAATTATTAGCCAAATTAAATTTATCTTTTTAGCCATTTTAATTATTTTAATCATTCTTTCTATTATCGATTTCATTTATCAAAGATGGGAGTACGAACAAGATATTAAGATGAAAAAAGAAGAAGTAAAAAGGGAGCATAAAGATAATGAAGGGGACCCGCAAGTAAAGGGGAAACGAAAAAACTTTATGCATGCCATCTTGCAAGGGACAATCGCGAAGAAGATGGATGGTGCAACGTTTATTGTGAACAACCCGACGCATATTTCGGTTGTACTTCGTTACAATAAACACGTTGATGCAGCACCAATTGTCGTTGCAAAAGGGGAAGATGAGCTCGCATTATATATACGAACGCTTGCCCGTGAACAAGAAATACCAATGGTGGAAAACCGTCCGCTTGCTCGTTCTTTATATTATCAGGTCGAGGAAGATGAGACGATTCCAGAAGATTTATACGTAGCTGTAATTGAAGTTATGCGCTATTTAATTCAGACGAACGAACTTGAAGTGTAATAGCGCGTTTGGAGGAGATCTCTTTGTTTAAGATAGAGTCTGCAAGAACCTATTTTTCTATCTTTTTAGCAGCGTCATTCGTAGTGGCGCTCTTAATTCCACTTCCACCATTTATACTTGATATCATTATCGTTTTTCTACTAAGTATGTCAGTGCTTATTTATATGCGAGCGACAAGTATTAACGAGTGGGATGAATTAAAGTCATTTCCAACGATGTTGTTATTAATCGGGATTTTCCGCGTATCGATTAACGTTTCGACGACGCGAGCGATTTTGACAGATGGAAATGCAGGTCATGTTATTGAAGAGTTCGGCCAGTTCGTAATTGGCGGGAACTTATTAATTGGTATCGTTATTTTTACAGTATTAATCATATTCCAGTTTATCGTTGCAAACGGTGCATCTCGTACAGCTGAAGTAGCAGCTCGTTTTACACTTGATTCTTTACCGGGGAAACAAATGTCTATCGATGCTGATTTAAACCAGCGTATTATTTCAGAAAAAGATGCACAGGCAAAACGAAAAAAATTAAATATGGAAACAGAGTTTTACGGGGCGATGGATGGTGCCGGAAAGTTCATTAAAGGGGACGTTATTTTCGGGATTGTCATTTTATTCGTAAACATTATTTTCGGTTTAATTGTCGGCATGATGCAGCAAGGAATGAGCTTTGCAGATGCAGCTCTTCATTATACACAGTTAACTGTCGGTGACGGAATCGTAAACCAAATCGGTTCATTAATGCTTGCAATTTCAACAGGTATTATCGTAACGCGTGTATTTGACGGCTCACCGGATACAGTAACAGAAGGTATCTTTAAAGAGTTATTAGCGCATGAAGTCGTTGTATATGCACTAGGTGGTTTATTTATCGCAATGGGTATTTTTACTCCGCTACCGTTTCTACCATTCGCACTCGTTGGTGGAACGATTATCTTCTTGGGCATTCGTAATAAAAATCGAATAAAGAAAGAAAAAGAAGACGAGCTTCAAAAAGAATTAGAAATGATTCAAGGCGAAGATGAGCAACTGCAACAAGTGGAAGATTCATTCGGAGTATTTACGGATAAATATCCGATTATTGTAGAACTCGGTTTAGATTTAGCAGCACTTGTAAAGCAGAAAATTAACGGGGAAACAGCTCGTGATAAAGTTGTTCTTATGCGGAAGTCGATTATTACTGACCTTGGTATTAACGTTCCTGGAATTAACTTTAAAGATAATACGAGCTTTAGACCACGCGGACGTTACATTATTCGAATTAAAGGTGCTAAGGCGGCTGAAGGTGTTTTAAAATCAGGTTATTTATTAGCACTGAAAACACCGAACGTAATGGCTGATTTAGATGCAGAGCCAGCTAAAGATCCAATTTTCGGTGAAGATGGATATTGGATTTTAGAGCATATGGTGCAAGATGCACAAATGAAAGGCTATCAAGTGTTAGAGCCACTTAGCATATTAATTACACATTTAGATGTTGTTGTTAGACGTAATCTTCATGAATTAATTCAGCGTCAACATGTAAAAGACTTAATTAACTCGCTTGAAAATGATAATGGCGTTCTATTAGAAGAGATTAAGAAGAAAGAAATTGATTTATCACTCGTTCAAAATGTTATTAAACAACTTCTAAAAGAAGGTATTTCTATTCGTGATTTACCAACAATTATTGAAGGTATTATTGACGGCAAAGAAATTTATCAAAACCACGTTGACGGTGTGACATCATTTGTTCGTGAATGTATTTCAAAAGTTATTTGTGAAAATGCGAAAAATCCGGACGGAAAAATATATGCAGCGCTCTTCTCTGATTCAATTGAGTTAGATGCGGATGTTGTGAATAATTCATATCAAGGTTACTTATTAAACTGGGATTTAGATTTAGAAACACGTGTCGTTGAGCAAGTGCAGCGCGTCTTTAAGCAAGCACGTTTAATGGGAAGAGAACCAGTGTTATTAACACGTAGAAAAGATTTTAGATTTGCGATCGTAAGACTGCTAGAACGTTATCAAGTGGAAGCACAAGTACTTTGTATTAGCGAATTAGCACCAGAAATTGTTGTGGATCAAATTGCCTATATTGAATAGTAGGGGGTGAAGTAATGGAAAGTACAGAAAAGAAAGAAGCGTTAATGCGAATAAAAGCAGCTTCGAAAAATGAATTGTATCGAAAGTTATTTGACCAATATGGTACAGATTATTATTACGTTGTCGATGAAAGTGTAAAACGAAATATACCGTTTTTCTGGAAAAAGGATTATGAAATGTTAGTTGCTTTTCCAGAAGAAAAACAGGAAGAAGTGAATGAAGGTACAGCTCAATTTCATGAACAGTTAATGGATGTTGTGAATGATCCTTCAGAACAAATTGTGAAGGCGAATGGAATTCAATCAGTACTGCACAATTTAGAAAACGTAACGACTTCTATGTCATACGCGGCGATGCAAACAGGAAATAGTGAAGAATGGGCAAGAAAAAAAGAGAAACTATTAAAGCTGTTCGAAAAAGGAATTGTCGTTGTGAAACCGACGAAAGAAGCGGAAGTAACGAAAAAGAAAAAAGTTGTGAAACAAGTCGTTCAGGTAAAGAAAGAAGAAGTAGCTCCAAAGAAAGAAAATCAAGAATCTGTACCGTTTATTATTCAAAAAGTAATTCGGATGCTAGAACAAAACGATGTAGAACAATATTTCATTTATGCATATGCTGAAAAGTTAAAAATAAAGTTTGAAAATGCAACGATGATTACAGAAGAAGAAGTTATCAGGTACATATTGGAAGATATGAAATCTCATTTTAATACGGAAAACGTCTTTGAAAAAGAAGTACAAACAATCGCATTAATCGGTCCAACTGGCGTTGGTAAAACGACGACACTCGCCAAAATGGCATGGCAATTTCACGGTAAGAACAAAACAGTTGGTTTTATAACGACAGATCATTCTCGCATAGGGACAGTGCAGCAATTGCAAGATAACGTAAAGACAATTGGATCGGAAGTAATTGCTGTGCGTGATGAAGCTGCAATGACAAGAGCGCTTACGTATTTTAAAGAAGAAGCACGCGTCGATTATATTTTAATTGATACAGCCGGAAAAAATTATCGTACGTCAGAAACAGTGGAAGAAATGATTGAAACGATGGGACAAGTAGAACCAGATTATATTTGTTTAACGTTATCAGCTTCGATGAAAAGTAAAGATATGATTGAAATCATTACAAACTTTAAAGATATTCATATAGATGGTATTGTGTTTACAAAATTTGATGAAACAGCAAGTAGTGGCGAATTGTTGAAAATTCCAGCAGTATCATCAGCTCCTATTGTATTAATGACAGATGGCCAAGACATAAGGAAAAATATACATATCGCTACAGCTGAACATTTAGCGAAACAAATGTTACAAACATCGTAGAAAAGAGGTGAAGAATAAGGCGCTTGCCTTATTCAAACGAATATGAACGGTCTTTATATAGGTTCTATGGGTATGATGAATTACATGCAGCGTATTAATGTTCATTCGAATAACGTTGCAAATGCTCAAACGACAGGATTTAAAGCAGAAAATATGACGTCTAAAGTATTTGATGTACAAGACACATATCGCCGAGGAGATGGGGCGGTAACAAATATCGGTTCGGTCGATTACGCTGTAGTACCAGCTGCAACACATGTGAATTTAGTACAAGGAAATATACAAATGACAAATAGCGCTACAGATTTCTTTTTAGATGACGGCGCGGCCGGCACAACATCATTTTTCGTTACTTCTAAAAATGATGAAACGTTTTTAACGAGAGATGGTAGTTTCACATTAAATAGTGATCGTTATTTACAAACATCTTCAGGTGCTTTCGTAATGGGAGAGAATAATGAGCGTATTCGTATTCCAGAAGGAGCAAAGGTTGCTGTACAAGCAGACGGTACATTATATGATGAAGTAACACAAAATAATATTGCTCGTTTACAAACAAAAACAGTAGATGCCGAAACGAATGCTCGTCTCGTGCAACGTGAGAACAAAAGCTTTACACTAGCAGAAGGAAACATTGCTAATTTACCGAACGGAACAGGAATAGTAAAAAATCATATGCTAGAAAATTCAAATGTTGATATGACGAAAGAGATGGCAGATCTTATGACGGATCAAAAAATGATTCAAGCATCACAGCGTGTTATGACGTCATTTGATAAAATTTATGAAAAAGAAGCGAATGAAATATTGAGATAAAAGACTTCCAAAAGTGGGAGTCTTTTTTGTTATTGCTTTTATTACAGTTACATCATAAAATGATAATGATTATCAATATCATTTTATCTATTTTCATAAGAATAGAATTTCATAATGACAGCAACATTTGTTTAACTAAGTGAATTAAAAATAAGGGGATGGTGTGAAGATGTCTAAAAAGAATCAACTTTGCATTGGATTATGTTTAATTTCTAGAAAGAAAGAACAAGAGAATGAGTTTAATTCCGGAATTGATGAGCAAGTAGAGTTGGCACTACAGGCAGAAAAGGCTAAGTTAGATTTTGTTTTTAAAGCCGATTATTTAGTGGCCCACCCAGATTTAATTGCTAGAAATAAAGGGAATGTAATTTTAGACCCAACATTATTGTTTACTGCTATTGCGTACGCAACTGAAAAAATTGGAGTCGTTACAACCGCTTCAACTTCATTTTATCCACCATATATATTAGCAAGGCAATTACAATCGTTACACTGGATTAGTAACGGCCGAGTAGGGTGGAATATTGTTACATCAATTGACGGTGCTGAAAACTTTGGTGAGGAAGGGATGCCATCATCTGAGGAGAGATATGCGAAAGCAGCAGAATGTACAGAGTTAGTAAGAAAACTTTGGAGGAGTCATCCTTATGAAGTGTTGAAAATAGATAACACTGAAGTTATTAGAGAGATGGCCAAGCCAATTGAACATAGTGGTGAATATTTTGAGGTAAAAGGTCCGCTGAATATCCCACAGCATATATCAGGAGAAATGCCATTATTTCAAGCCGGTGCTTCAGAGTCTGGTCGGAATTTTGCTGCTTCTGTTGCAGATGCAATTTTTGCTGCAACGCCAGATGTAGAGTCAGGTATTGAACTTCGTCAAGATTTAAGAAGAAGAGCAGAACAGCATGGCCGGAAGCAAGATGCTATACGCGTATTACCTGGATTATATTTCTTTATAGGTGATACATATGAAGAGGCGCTAGAAATGCATAGACAAGCTCATCAACATCTCACAAAAGAGAAGAGATATGCGTTACTTGAAATGGTTCTCGGATTAGATGCGAGAGGGATTCCGCTAGAAAGTAAAATTACCGAAGAGATGCTGCCAAGTCGGGATCAAACTGTACGTAGTAAAACACATGCAGAATTATTACGGCATTTCATTATTAAAAATGAACCAACAGTTGAACAAATACTAGAGCGACCAGAAGTTGTTGGATCGGCTCATTGGGTTGCGGTTGGTACACCAAAAGACGTTGCGAAGCAAATTATGGATAGGTTTGAGGCCGGAGCGTTAGATGGATTTATTGCTATTCCAGGAGGACCTCCCAAGTCACTAAATCTATTCTTTAGTGAAGTCATTCCTTTATTTGTGAAGGCGGGAGTATTTAGAGAAGAGTATACAGGTTCTACTTTACGGGAGCATTTGGCGGGAAACATGTTAAATACTTTACAGTTAAAATAAATAATAGCATGTAGAAAAAAGCCTTATTATAAAAGGCTTTTTTTATTTAAAATTAAAAATTCTGAAATATAAGTTGACTGTATGAATATTATTTTTTATATTAGTAGGTATAACTATAACTACTAAAGAGGTGAGAGTATGAAAACGGCATTATATTTAGAAGATGCATACAAAACGAGTTGCGAGACAGAAGTGATAAGAGTGGAAGGGAATAAAGTATTTGTAAAAGAAACAGTTTTTTATCCAACTGGTGGAGGACAGGAATGTGATACGGGTGTCATTGTACAAGATGGGTCTGTATTTGAAGTTGAAAAAGTAAAGAAGGAGCAGGGAGAAATAGTTCACTATATAAAAGATGAAGCTCAAGTAAAATTAGGTCCAGTTAAATTAGAGATGAATTGGGAAAGACGTCATAATTTAATGCGTCATCACTCTTTACTGCATCTTATCGGAGCTGTAGTTTATGAAAAGTATGGAGCTCTATGCACCGGAAATCAAATTTATCCTGATAAAGCACGTATCGATTTTAATGAGTTACAAGAGTTATCGAGCGTGGAAGTAGAAGAAATTGTTGAGGAAGTGAATAAACTTATTAAGCAAAATAAAGAAATTTCCACTCGTTATATGAGCCGCGAAGAAGCAGAAAATGCTGTAGGAATGATTAAAACAGCAATCAATCTCCTGCCAACTACTATCCAAGAAATCCGCATTGTTACAATTGAAAACTTAGACGAACAAGCTTGTGGAGGCACACATGTGAAAAATACGAGTGAAATAGGAACACTTGTTATTGATAAAGTAAAAAGTAAAGGGAAGCAAAATCGCCGTTTTGAAGTAAGAGCGATTTAGATTGTGAGGGGTTACCGATGGATGAAATTATAAAGGAATTACAAAAGTTAGGATTTTCCCAATATGAATGTAAAGCGTATATTGGATTGTTAAAACATTCCCCAGTAACTGGCTATGAAGTGAGTAAACAAACAGGAGTACCTCGTTCTATGATTTACGAGGTACTCGGTAAGTTAATGGATAAAGGAGCAGTGCATATTGTACCTTCTGAACCAGTTAAATATGTACCAGTACCAGCTACCGAATTAATGAATCGAATGCGAAAAGACTTTGAAAAGTCCTTTGAATTTTTAGATGAGAAATTAAATTGTTTAGAACAAGAGCGACAAATAGATGTAATTTCGCATATTCGCTCAAATGATCGTGTTTTAAAAGAAATATGCAATATAATTAATAGGGCAAAGGAAGAATTATGGATTTCTGTATGGGAAGATCAAGTGCATGAAATTGAGCCATACGTTTATCAAAAGGAAGAGGAAGGCGTACATATATTTTCAATCTTATTTGGAGCTCCAGAAACAAAAATAGGAGCGACGTTTCACCATAATTATATGACGCCTCACGTTGTTGAAAAGAGAATGGGTGGTCATTTAACTGTTATTGCGCGTGATGGAGAGGAAGTATTAATTGCGAACTTCTCAAATGATAGCACTTCATGGGCCGTTACAACGTATGACCCAGCGCTAGTTCTCGTTGCTACAGAGTATGTGCGGCACGATATTATGGTTGAAGAAATCACGAAGGAATTTGGAGCTGATAAGTTAGATACGTTATGGCGTGAAAATATAGATTTAGTTCATGTCGTAACAGGAAAACGAACTTTAGAAGGAATGGAGGATGATAGAGATGAGTAAAGCTCAGGCACATGTAGCTTTGCAGAGCGATGATACATTTCAGCAAGGAGTAAAAGATTGTTTACCAACTGTATTTGGTTACTTGAGCATCGGTATAGCAGCTGGTGTAATTGCAAAAACAGCAGGTTTTTCTATCATTGAAATTGCATTTATGTCCACTTTAATTTATGCAGGTTCTGCCCAATTTATATTAGCTGGTATGTATGCAGCCGGTGCTCCTGCTTCCGCAATTATTTTTACTGTATTTTTTGTTAACTTGCGCCACCTTCTTATGAGTGCTGCACTCGCGCCGTACTTTACGAAAATTCCTCTATTTAAAAACTTAATCATCGGTTCGCAAATTACAGATGAAACTTTCGGCGTTGCAGTGCAACACGCGGCGCAAAAAGGATATTTAGGTGAAAGATGGATGATCGGGCTTAACGTAACAGCGTATTTAAATTGGATTCTTGCTACTATTATTGGTGGACTGTTTGGTGAGTGGATACCAGATCCACATACATACGGGATGGATTATGCATTACCAGCGATGTTTATTGGATTATTTGTTCTTCAGCTCATAAGTAGTAAACCAAAACTAGCAATTCATTTAAGTGTTGCAATTGTAGCGATTATCATCGCATACGTTTCACACCTATTTATGCCAGATAGTATAGCGGTTATTATCGCAACCTTACTAGCTGCGACGATTGGAGTGGTGATTGAAAAATGGAAATGAGATTAGATGTATTATTACTTTTACTAGCAGCAGGAGCTGTTACACTCGTGCCACGTATTTTACCTCTACTCGTATTTAGCAAACTACAAATTCCTGACTGGGGTTTAAAATGGTTAAATTACATACCAATTGCGATATTAGCAGCGCTTTTAGCACAAGTTTTATTTATGCATGAGACGATGCAGTGGGATTACCTTATCGCAGCAATTCCCACATTTCTTGTAGCGATATATACTCGTAGTTTATTAGGTACAGTATTAACGGGAGTGGTTGTGATTATTTTGTTACGTTTCTTTTTCTAAAAAGGATTACGCTCATATAATAGCGAAAAGTGTAATAACATGAAAAATATAGGGGTGGTGTTATGATACTTTTAACGATAGGAGCAATTTTGTTAACGTTGTTTATTTTCTTTATTCTCGGTTTTATTACATTTATGATGTTTGTTGATAAGGCGACACCTCAAATATATTATACACCTTGTGAATCAGTGACAGTGAAAGCTAAAGGTAAAGATAGAAGGAAGAAAAGTTGAATGTTGGCTTTTCTTCCTTCTTCTATTACATCCCCGAAATAACTAACAACAATAACCCAAATAAAGAACTAATAAAGTTTCACTTTACAAGAAATGAATCTATTACATTGTATGCTTGTTTTGTAGAGTGCCCGTTATATTTTTCAGTGTACGGATTTAGAAATCCATGTTCACCGTGTAGTTGTTGTATTTCTAGTAAAGGATTTTTTTGTTGCTGCAATGTTTGAATTAAAGAGGATACTGAAAAACTAGCTTCTTTTTCAGGAAATATAAGTAGTGTAGCGCATGTAGGCTTTATGTGAACATAGTCGCGTATACGAGAACCGTAACATCCGATGATAAAATCTATTTTCGGATTGTTACTACATAGCCATGAGATGGTAGCTCCAACACTAAAGCCGATAAGTCCAATATGTGTATAATTGCTTGAAAGGGTATTGATGAATGCTTCAATTTGGTCTTTTCCATCATTAAATCCAATATGATTTACAAAATGTTCATATGCTTTTTCTTCATCACGATAATGAAATGCGTGTTGTAAGTGCAGAAGATTAGGACAGAATACGTCAATATGAGATGAAGTAAATTGCTCGGTAACGTGATGCATATGGTCGTTCACACCATATATTTCATGAACAATAACGAGAGCTAATTTTTCCTTCATAGTTATATTGTGCCTCTTTGAAACTTAAATTCTTTCTCAACAAGGCAAATACGCAGATGGAAGTTTTCATACCATTGCTCACGACCTCTTTTTTTCGCTTCTTTATGTAAGGCGTTCTTCTTCCAATTTTCAATTGCATCAAGTGATTCCCAATAAGAAATTGTTATTCCGAGCCCAGAATTACCTCGTGCACTTTCTACACCTAAAAATCCAGGTTGTTGCTTTGCAAGTTCCTCCATTGTTTCGGCAACGGTATTATAGTCTGTTGTATCATTTGATAAATTAGAAGTGAATATCACGGCATAATAATGACTCATTTTTTGTGAAGTATTTTTCATATACATTCCCCCCTTTAATAAGTATTTTAGCATGTAAAAAAGAAAAGAAGCACGACGCTTCTTTTCTTTTTTACGCTGTGAATTTTAATCCAGCATATATTTTACGACCCTTTTTTTGAATCCAACACACTTGTGCATTTTTCTTTTGAATATTACGTTCTTCCATTGTTACTTGTATAATTTGGTCAATCACAAGAGGGATGTTCGTTTGTACTTGGCACCCACCTGTACTATAGTCGATAATGGTCGCTTCAATCGGCATCCCATTCATATGCAATGTTCCAGGAGACATCAGTTGCTCACGTATATGTTGCCTGCGAAATTGTCTTGGTGCTTTTTTTGTGTTTTTTATGAAAGATGCAATTGCTAGTGTAAGAAATGCTTTATCGTACACCTTTTCCACCCGGTCATTAACCGGTTTACTAAATAGATGAAGAATGAGTTTACAATATTGCTCATGGGATACATCATCAAATGATACACCAACTTGTACAGAACTTTCTTGTCTCCGAATCCATTTTTTTGTACTATAAATCTTTTCTACCTCGCCAAAAGATAGCATATAGGAAGATAGACTTGATAAAGTTTCAAATGGAATGGAGGAATCTAATTCAAAACGTGCCCCCGTTTCACTAATATCAAGGATATTGCAAGAAATGATCCTATCTTCGGCATATAAAGTACCTGGTAAATTTACTACGAAACGTTCTGAATTTCGAAAACGCGGTCTTTCAAATGCTACAAATAGTGAAGTGACAATAGCTATCCCGTTGTATAGTAACCAGAAAATGTTAATATATAAGCTCTCTCTTTCAATATAATATTGCTCAGGGTATAAGAGCATAAGTGTTGCTCGAATAAGTGCAATAATTGTTAAAATGAGTAATATGAGATGAGGGATGCTTGCAATCCATAAAAAATGCCTTGTATTATTTTGAACTCCCTTTCTTGTCACATGAAATTGAAACTTTTTACGTAAGAAAATTTCTGATAAAATAGCAAATCCCATATAAGGAGCCATAGCAACTTCGTACACATGACTCCACGTAGTTGTTCGTTTTTTATTAGAAACAGCTTTGAAAATAAGCTGTGATGTTAAAAAGGCAGGTGCCCAGAACATAAATAAGTGCATGAAATTAATTTCTAAACTATAAATATCAAATACTAAAAATAATAGCGGTGCTAATAAAAATATCATTTTATAAACACCGAAAAACCAATAATGAATTCCATCTGCATATAAAAGACGCTGCATAAAAGATAATCCTTTTATAGTGAAAGGATTCCATTTTTTTACGACTTGAATGTTCCCTCTACACCAGCGGTCCCGTTGTTTTAATAAATCACTAAATGTTTCTGGGGATAATCCAACAGCTAGTGTTTCATTGACAAATATAGTCTCCCATTTGTTAGCTTGTAGTAGCATACCAGTTGCCATATCTTCAGTAATAACTCCAGTCGCAAATCCTCCAATTTCTTCAAGCGCGGTGCGGCGAAATAGGGCGTTACTACCAACATACATCGTAGCATTAAAGCGATCTTTCCCTTCTTCTAACTGGCGCATAAAGAAATCTTGTTCATTGGCGATGTTATCTTCAAAAAACAAATTATATTGGAAAGGATCAGCATTATAAAAAACTTGTGGTGCTTGAATGAATACAACATTATTTTTAGAAAAATATCCAATCGTTCGCTCTAAAAAGTTAGCTCGTGGTATCATATCGGCATCCATTGTTACGATAATATCACCTTTTGAATGAAGCATCGCATGATTTAAATTTCCAGCTTTTGCATGCTTGTTTTCGGTGCGAGTTATGTGATGAACAGAAAAATCTGCCGCAAGTTGCTTTACACTTTCACGGCGCCCGTCGTCACAAATATAAATGTTTAGTAACTCTTTCGGATAAGTAATCAACGTACAACCAGCTACAGTACGTTTTAACAAATCGATCGGTTCATTGTAAGTGGCAATAAATATGTCGACAGTAGGTAGTTTTTCAAAAGTGGATAATGGTACTTCTTTCCGTTTATATGGTTTCCATGAAACAATGCTAAAAACGATAGATTGTAAGTAACCAGCCCATTCTGTAATTAACAATATAATACCAGCGATAATACTTATGAGATTAATAGTTGGTAACGAATAAAAAGTTCGCCAAATAAGATAAATAGCATTACAAATGAGAAATAGAATAATAAGTAATTTTTTTGACCATAAATATTTGTGTGCAAGGGCGTAAGTAATAATGATTACGAAAAAAATAATACCTAAACCTTCGTATATAGAGAGGCTCATACAATTCCTCCTTTATGTATAGAGTGGGAAATAGAAAAAAATTTATATTATTCATCTATAAAGATTTAATTATTTCCAGAGTATAAAATATCACAAAATATAGGGTTAGAGTATAAAATTTACATTTTCTTATTATAAGCTTAAAAAATTAGAAGAAATAATAGTTGTATTTTTGATTCATAAGAAAAATGCCACTTCAAAAGAGAAGTGGCATTTCTTATATTTCCTCTAAGCTATTAACTGGAACAGTTAATTCGCGTCCTGGGTTTTTTACTTCATATATGCGGGCGGTTTCATTGCTTTCATCGACGTGTTGAATCATAACAGGCATGCCTTGAAAACTGACATTGGCTTGTTCCGCTGACACAGAAAGCTCTATTGCACGTTGTATATTCATTTATATTCCTCCCATCATTATTATCTTTGCTAAAAAAGAGGAATAATATACCATTTTGAGACATTCTTAAAGTTTTTGTATTATTTGTAATGTTTCTTTAATAAATGAAGAAAAGATGGAATCAGGATAGGACTGTACGATTTCATATGCTTCTGTTACTTCTTCAAGAGCTCTTTTTTTATCATTAAGTTTGACATAACAAAGAGCACGATATGCCCCAGCTGTTGTAAGCCGTGCGTGATCAAGTGGATGGTTTATATAATCTGGTATGATAGCACGTTGTAATGTTTTTAAAGCTTCTTCGTATTGTTTTAAACCATACAAAGCTTTTCCTTTTTCAAGATAATACGATCCATCATCTTGAAAAATTCGCTCATCTTTTAGTTGTTCTCGAAATTGTTCTACATGTTCTAATGCAATAGTATATTCATGAGTAATTGTGTTGTAGTAGTAAGCTTTTAAAAGATTAATAACCGCTGCAGATAAAGTATCTTCTGTAAAAATGGCAAATTGCTCTGATTTTTTTATGTAATGTAAATATTGTTCTTTATCAGCCGTTAGGACTTTTTGGTAAGATAAAATACGGTAAAATTCATCTGTTTTATAATACACTTGATGTTTTTTTGAAAATGCAAGCGCATCTAAAATGACACTTTCACATTGTTCGTAATTACCATATGCAAGAAAAATAATCGCCTCATATAAATATAACTCGATATGTATAATGAGATCCATTTCTAAATGTTTCTCTTCATAGTCATTTCGGATGCTAGCAATGAGTTGTAAACATTCAGCATACTTTTTACGTGTGAATATCGTAAAGGATAATTTTAATTTTGTTTCCGTACTTTCCCGGTATAACGTATATTTTTCAAAAATAGAAGTAGCCTTTTCCACGTAATGTTCAATATTGTAATCTTTCATTTTAGCCGCAGCTGTTACAAATTGTTTATATAAACGAGCGGTATTCAAAGTAGGAGGTAGCTCTTTTTGAACGATAGGTAGTAAGATCTCATATACTTCATCGTACTTATTTGCTTTTATTAGTTGTTCCATTTGTTGAATGAGTTCTATCTTTTCCACATCATCATCTTCTAGTAAAAAACTCGTTTCGCATCCAAGTTTTTCAGCAATATATTGTAATGTTTTCATGGAAGGTGTAGCTTTTCCGTTTTCAATTTGGCTTAGCATACTTTTTGTCAGCTCTGAACCTGCTAAATCAGTTTGAGTAAGCTTTTTTTCTTTTCGTAACGTTTTAATTTTTGCACCGAGAGTAGCCATTATATGCTCCTTTATAATTTAAAAGTTAAATACAATTAAACTTTTTATTGTAAAAATTGGAAAGTTGATTATATAATAAGTTTAACACAATTTAACTTTTAAGGGGAGAGTGTCATAATGGGGGATATAAATATAGGTCAAAATGATTGGAAAATGAAGATTGCAACGAGAAATATTATTTTAATGATGATTGGAAAAATGACGTCCTTGTTAGGAGCGGGTATTTATACGTTTGCAATGGGATTATACGTATTAAAGACAACGGGTTCAGGAATGGGGTTTGCAACTACGCTTATTTGCGGATCGATTCCAAGGCTGATCTGTGGACCGATTGCTGGTGCTGTAGCTGACCGTGTTAATCGAAAATGGCTTGTCATCGGTACTGATTTGTTAAGTAGTTTAACAATGCTTATTATGTTTATCCTTGCAACTACTTTTGGGCCATCACTTCTGTTTATTTATGTTTCAGCAGCATTATTATCAATTTGTGCGAGTTTTTATTCTGTTGCATTAACTTCATCTATTCCAAGTTTAGTAGATGAGGGACGTATTCAAAAAGCGAGTGCTTTGAACCAGACGGCAGCATCTTTATCAAATATTTTAGCACCGATTATTGGTGGAGTTGTATTTGGTTTCTTTTCAATTAAATCGTTTTTCCTGCTAAATAGCATTACATTCTTTTTAGCGGTAATTGTACAATTATTTATCGTATTCGATTTATATAAAAAAGACATGGCTGAAAGTAAAGAGCATTTCTTGACAAGTATAAAAGAAGGGTTTTCATATGTAAAAAGACAGCATGAAATATATGGTTTAATGAAAATTGCAGTAGGGGTAAACTTTTTTGCGAGTGCACTTTTCGTTTCACTTCCATATATTATTGTTCAAAATTTGCATCTATCTTCGAAGCAACTCGGTGTTGTAGAGGGAATGTTAGCAGTTGGGATGTTAATTGGTGCAATTGCGTTATCAGTACGTAAAGAAGTGAATAATCCGTTTCGCTCTGTTTATATTGGGTTGTTTTTATTTGCGAGCTTGAGTTTATGTACAGTGTTTCCATTAGTAGTCACCATTCCGAAAGTAGCAAGTTTTATTTACTATATCGCTTTTATGATGTTAACTGGTATATCAATGATGGTTGTAAATATTCCGATGCAAGTACATTTGCAAAAGACGACAAATCCCAATTATTTAGGACGCGTTTTCGGCTTACTTGAAACAATTTCTACTGCAATCGCACCACTCGGTATGATTGTGTATGGATTATTATTAGATATGTTGCCAACTAGCATTGTTATGATGACATTAGGCGGAGGCTTATTGTTAGTTGTATTAGTAGGAGTAAAGAAGCATGTAATGAAAAAGCAAGTGGATGTGTCTGCCTAAAAGGAAATTTGACTTAACGAAATAAAAATGACCGAATTAGTATTTTAGTTTTTGAAACTCTTTTTCATGTATGTTAAAGTAAAGTGAGCTTGCAAAGAAAAGGAGACAACAGCATGAAAAAATTAAATTTTGTTATGCTTTTTCTATTAATCGTAATGGCTGGATGTAGCAATTATGACACATATATTGAAACAGGTATGCAATCATTGAAAGATGAAAAGTATAGTGATGCAACAATGTGGTTCGAAAAAGCAGAAAAAGAGAAATCAGGAAATGAAGCGAAATCATATAAAGAAGTTGCTGAGAAAATGGATCACGGGGCAACAGTATTAAAAGACGGTAAGTATTTAGAAGCGAAAGACATTGCAAATGAAGTGTTACAAAAGAAAAAAGATGATGCACTTGAAAAAGCTGTAACATCAAATGCAGAGAATATGCTTCAAAAAGCAAAAGATGTAGAAGAGAAAGTGAATGAAAGAGTAGCAAAGCGTAGAAAGGTAGAAGAAGAAGGAATCGATAAAATTATTAAAGCTGTCGATAGTATAGATGAAGTGAAAGAAAAAGAGAAGAAAGTATCAGAAGCATTAGATAAGGCTGAAGAGGCGCAAGCAAAAATTGAGGCAAAGAAAAATAAATAGATTTATAGTGTAAAAGGCTGTCGTGCATAACGACAGCCTTTTAATTTTTTGTTGCAAATGAATGGATGCTCTGTAGTAAAAAAGAAATGATTTTAGAATTCCATCTGTCCTCATGATGAATCGTATAAATATTACGCTGAAATTCAAATTCTGGGATTGGTATATAGCATAGCTCATTTCGTTGTATTTCTTGCTCAATAGCAAGTTTAGAAATAAAGGCAATTCCATTACCATATTTTAAAATTTGTTTCATCGTTTCTAATGAGTCTAATTCAATTTCTGATTGGAATGTAATGTTATGAACTGACATCCATTTTGTAAGTAAATCTCTCGTTGTAGATGGATTACGATGCAATAGTATGCGTTCCTTTTCGATATTTTGTAACGATACATTTTCTTTCTTTGAAAAATGATGTTCTTTGGAAAAGGCAAGAACAAGTGTATCAGGTATTATATTCGTTTGTTTTAAAAGTGGTTCATCAAATGGAGCAGCGGAAATTATCCCAAGATCGATTTCGTGATTTTGTAGCATCATTCGAATTTCAGGGGCTGTTTTAACTAGTAGCGTTATTTTTATATTGGGAAATTCACATTGAAATTCATGAACGACTTCTGGCAAAAGATAAGTCGCTGGTACATAACTAGCGCCGATTGTTATAGCACCTTTATTAAAATCTTTAAACTCTTGCGTGACACGTCTAGCTTCTTTCATAAGTGCATCTATTTTAGAAGCATAATGGTGCAAAGCCTCACCAGCCTCTGTTAAGAAATACCTTCCAGAACGTAATTCGAATAAAGACACACCGAGTTCTTCTTCTAAGCTTTTTATATGAAATGTAATAGTTGGTTGTTTAACGCCAAGTTTTTCTGCAACAATTGTAAGCTTTTTGTATTTCTTAATAAGTACTACAATTTCTAATTTTAAGAGATTCATTATGAATTGCCGCCTTTTTTATTTTAACTATAGAAAAAATCTATAGAAATAAATAGTTTATTAGAAGTTTTTTAATTTAATCTTTACAGTACATTAACATTCAGTATAAATCTTCCATATAGAATGAAAGCAGGTTAAGAATGAGGGGAGAGAGGTGAAGCAATGGATATTACAATTAGTGGATTAGAAAAGACATTTGGAAAAACACAGGCGTTAAAGCCGTTGCAGATTGTAATGAAACAAGGGGAATTCACTACACTTTTAGGACCTTCGGGGTGTGGGAAAACGACTTTACTTAGAATGATAGCAGGGCTTGAAGAACCGGATAAGGGAGAAATATATTTTGGAGACCAGTGCATGTATTCTGCTGCAAAAAAGATAAAGACATCTCCTCATGAACGGAATATCGGTATGGTATTTCAAGATTTTGCTTTATGGCCGCACATGACTGTTTTTGACAATGTTGCATTTGGTTTAAGGGCTACAAAGCAAACAAATCATTTACGAGAAAAAGTAGAAGATGCGATAAAGCGAGTTCGCCTGCAAGGTATGGAGAAAAGGTATCCACACGAACTTTCTGGTGGACAGCAACAACGTGTCGCATTCGCTAGAGCAATTGTAACAAAACCTCATTTTATTTTATTTGATGAACCGCTAAGTGCACTCGATGCAATTTTGCGAGAAGAAATGAGAATAGAGCTTATGGATATCGTTCATTCCATTGGTTTAACTGCACTGTATGTCACTCACGATCAAACAGAAGCAATGTCAATGTCAGACCAAATTATTGTCATGAAACAAGGAGAAGTATTACAAAAAGGAACACCGGAAGATATTTATGTGAAACCGTCTCATGAATTTGTTGCCAAATTTGTTGGTAAGGCGAATTGGCTTGTAGAGGGTAAAAAAATGGTTCGTCCAGAGCATGTGAGCTGGACGAAAAATGAAGTGTGCGAAATGTATACAGGTGAAATTAAGCACGTTACATATGTAGGAGAACGGTATGAAATAAAAGTAAACATGGGGGCACTCGGAATATGGACAGCTTATCACAATAGTAAATTAAGCATCGGTAAACCAGTATCGTTATATGTGCCAAAAAAATGTATTCATCATATAGGGGGAGAATCGTATGAAGAAATTCAGTTCGCTTAAGTCTTTATTTGTATGTACTTTATTATTTTCGGCTGTAGTAACAGGGTGTAGTTCAAAGACAGGCAATGCAGATGCAAAAAGTAAAAATACGAATGAAAAGAAAATTGTTGTATATAGTGCAGGGCCAAAAGGGTTAGCAGAAAAAATTCAAAAAGACTTTGAAAAGAAAACAGGTATAAAAGTAGAAATGTTTCAAGGAACAACAGGTAAGATTTTAGCGAGAATGGAAGCTGAAAAGAAAAATCCAGTCGTTGATGTAGTCGTACTTGCATCATTACCAGCGATGGAAGGATTAAAGAAAGAGGGTCAAACGTTAGCTTATAAAGAAGCGAAACAAGCTGATAAGCTGCGTTCTGAATGGTCAGATGATAAAGGACATTATTTCGGGTATAGTGCTTCAGCATTAGGGATTGTGTACAATACAAAAAATGTGAAGACAGCGCCTGAAGATTGGAGCGATATAACGAAAGGGGAATGGAAAGGAAAAGTGAATCTTCCAGATCCAGCACTTTCAGGTTCAGCTTTAGACTTTGTAACAGGATATGTGAAAAAGAATGGAAAAGATGGATGGAATTTATTTGAACAGCTTAAGAAAAATGAAGTTACAGTAGCAGGAGCAAATCAAGAAGCTTTAGATCCAGTAGTAACAGGTGCGAAAGATATGGTAATTGCAGGTGTTGATTATATGACGTACAGCGCAAAAGTAAAGGGTGAACCGGTTGATATCGTATATCCAAAAAGCGGAACAGTTATTAGCCCACGTGCAGCGGGGATTATGAAGGATAGTAAAAATGTAGAGGGTGCAAAAGAGTTTATTGATTATTTATTATCAGATGATGTGCAAAAACAAGTTGCTAAAGCGTATTTATTGCCAGGTAGAACAGATATAAAAGCTGAAAATAGACCGAATGTAGAAGAGATTCCAGTATTAAATATTGATTGGAAAACAGTTGAGAAAGAGCAAGATGAAATAGGAAAACAATTTAAGAAAGTATTTCAATAAGATGGTGATTCCATGGTAAATCGATTCATATCAGTAAGACAAGTTGGAATGACGGTAGCGTTATTACTTGTGGCGATGTTAATCGTCATTCCGCTTTTTCTCATTTTATTTTCTAGTATATATGAAAATAGCAGCTGGAACTTTTTAAAGCCTTTTGAAGTGATGCAGAGTGGTGGATTAGCTGGGATTTTTCTAAACTCGATGCTTCTAGGTGTACTCGTTGTAATAGGAGCTACAATATTTGCATTTCCATTGGCGTTTATTATGAGCAAAACAGATGTAGGAAAGTATAGTAAGTTAGATATTGTTTTTATGATTCCATTTATGACACCGCCGTATATTGGATCAATGGGCTGGATTTTGTTCATGCAACCTAACGGCTATTTTGAACAATTTTTTCCGATGCTAAAGACAGTTTCATCATCGTTTTTTAGTTTAGGAGGTATGGTCTTAATTATGAGTCTGCATTTATTCCCATTCCTTTATTTCATGCTGAAAAACACGTTACTTCAGATTGGGAGTAGTAAAGAAGAAGCTGCAGCAGTTCATGGCGGAAGTTTTCTCTATCGTTTAAGAAAAATAATATTGCCGTTATTAGTATCAAGTTATGTAATGGGTGCTTTACTCATTTTCGTAAAGACGATTGCTGAATTTGGAACACCGGCTACATTCGGACGTAGAATAGGATTCCACGTGTTAACATCAGAAATCCATAAATTTATTTCGAGTTGGCCAATTGATTTTAGTAGTGCAACAGCATTATCTTCTTTATTACTTAGTGCTTGTATGCTCATTTGGTATATGCAAAATGTATTGAATCGAAAGTATTCATATGCAATGGTTAGTGGAAAAGGTGTGAAATCTAAAAGATATACTTTGTCTATATTTACGCGCGTTGTAGCATGGATGTATGTAATTGGTTTATTAATCGTATCAATTGGAATTCCATACTTTTCTATACTGATTGCTTCTTTGTCAAAATTAAGAGGCGGCGGTTTACATGTAAATAACTTTACAACAAGCCATTATGAGGCATTGTTTACAATGGGATCTCCGGGATTAGAGGCTTTATGGAATAGTTTTCTTTTTTCACTCGTAACAGCGATTATTGCGGTAATGATTGGAGTCTTTTTGGCACTTATGATTCGAAAGGGGAAAAAAAACTCTGAAAAATGGCTCGATATGTGCGGTATGTTACCCAATATGGTACCAGGAATCGTTATGGTTGTAGGTCTTATTCTATTTTGGAATTCACCATATATGCCCCTGTCAATTTACAATACACCAGTCATGGTTATCGTAACGTATGTTGTGCTGTTTTTACCTTACACGGTGCAATATGTAAAATCATCACTCGGACAAATTGATGATTCTCTCATGCAGGCAGGAAGTGTTTTTTCGGGAAATTATATTTATATTTTTAGAAAAATAATATTGCCTCTTATTATCCCAGGCATTCTTGCTGGATGGGCGATGACATTTACAATTTCGATAAGAGAGTTAGTAGCATCGCTTCTCGTATTACCTCCATCAGTAGAAACGTCAGCAACGTTTATTTTTGCTCAATTTGAACAGGGTGAAGTATCTATAGGCATGGCGATGGCCGTTGTTTCTGTTGGACTTACAACAATGTGCTTATTACTGCTACAACATATGGAGCAAAAGCGAAAAGGGGTAGCATGATGAGGATAGAAGTATGGGGTGGGGCAGGAGAATACGGTCGCTCCTGCTATTTTGTAAAAAATAAAGAGACGAAAATAGTATTTGATTGTGGTATTAATCGATCTTATGAGGATAGTTATCCAAAAATAGAGAGAGAAGCTGTTCCATTTTTAGATGCGGTATTTTTATCACATATTCATGAAGATCATACGATGGGTTTACCTTTATTAGCGAAGTATGGATATAAGAAAAAAATTTGGACGACTCGTTATACGAAGGAGCAACTGCCGTTATATTATGAAAAATGGAGAAACTATAATGTGATGCAAGGGTGGAATTTACCTTATAGCGACCAACACATAAAAGATTTAAATTATGTATGTATTGATGAGATTAGTAATCCAAATGAATGGATACAAATTACTCCTACATTGCGGTTTCAGTGGGGATATAGTGGGCATGTATTAGGAGCTGTTTGGTTTTTAGTTGATTTGTGTAATACATACGTGTTCTATTCCGGCGATTATTCAGCAGAGTCTAATATACTACGAGCTAATTTACCTGAGAAATTGGGCCACAATATAAAAGTTGCAATTGTAGATGCCGCTTACCACACAGATGATGTTTCGCAAAATGAAAGATTAGATGATCTATGTGCAGAAATTGAGCGAGTTATGCAGAATAAAGGAATAGCATTGCTACCGCTGCCACAACTTGGTAGGGCGCAAGATATAGTATTGTATTTATATGAACGATATAAAGAATTTCCGCTTATAGTAGATAAAGAAATTTTGGCTGGATTTGAAGAGATGTTCATATATAAAGATTGGATAAAAAATAATGAAGAACTTAAATGGATTATGGAGAGTTTAAAAAGAAACATAATAGTGATGGATAATGACATTAGTATGCAAAATAGTTATGGAATAGTTGTAATGAGTGATGCGAATATGCAAACGAAACGAGCACAGTTATGCTATGAACAGCTTCGGAATGAAAAACGTAATTCCGTTATTTTTACTGGGCATATTGCGAAAGGGAGTTTTGCAGAAAGAGTTATGAAAGAACATGTAAGGAGTACATGTAGGGTGAAGCGAGTTCCCTATAAAGTTCACCAAAGTATAAAAGACGTTAAAGAGATGTTAAATACATTATTACCAGAACATACGGTGCTAGTGCATGCTTTGAAAGAGGATACGGATCGATTACAACAAAAGCTAAGTACAGCAGGATATGAAAATGTATATTCACTTGCAATGGAACGTATAGAAGTCATTTAAAATGTAAAGGGGATAGGTATATGAAAAAAGTATTTGTATTCGTAAGTATTTTCTTTTGTTGTTTTCTTTATAACGTTAAGGAAGGGTTTGCTGCTAGTCCAATGAAACCTAGTTTTGAAGTAAAGTTATTATTGAAGCCAGAACAAGTATTAGGTTATAACAAAGAGATGAAGCAAGAGGTGCTAGAACATTTCCAGGCTGGTACAAAATATGAAAGAATACAAGTACAATTTTTAGATACTGCAAATAAAAGTTTAAGTGATGAAGGTTGGTTTGCTAGAATTCGAAAGAAAGAATTTAGTAAAGATTTTGAACTAACATATAAAAAAAGATATCCTATTCAAAATGGTGTAATTCAAGATGCACTAGAAGTAGCTAAAAAAGAAGGATTCGATAGTAATACGGATAGTTATGAGGCGGAAATAGATTGGGGATTTGAGAAGAAAACATTAAGCATTTCAAATAAGAAAAGTTACAGTGCTAAAGGATATGGGATACTTGATTTACCAAATGAACAAGCTGCTCAAAACATGTTAATAGAAAAATTACCAGGGAAAATGAACAAATGGTTGTATACAAATTGGGGAGAAGAGATGTTAAAGAATTCCCGTATTTACGGTCCTGTATTAATGAAGCGATATACAGGAGAGTTTGAAAACATAAAAGCAAATATTGAAATTTGGCCATTAAGTAATACCGGAAAATTAGAAGATGACTTCGTAATAGAAGTGTCATTTAAAACAAATGAAGAAAGTATTGCGACAAAACAAAGGGAATTATTAATGGCGAGTTTAGAGAAAAAAGGCTGGTTGTTACCGAAAGATAGTTTGAAGACAGAGCTTATTTTTCAGTAAATAGTAAAAAGGAATCCATATGCCATGGATTCCTTTTTATATATGAGTATTAAGCTAAATCAGCGGACACGAACATATCACTATTTTGAAGATTTTTAGAGCGTAAACTATAAGCAACTACCTTCTTTTTATATTGTTTTACAACATCAACATGCTCTTCATGACTGTAAATATAAAATGTGAAATCTTTTTTACCACGTTTTGCATTGATAATTAAAGGAGTGCCTTCATTATGGGGTGGTGCATAATAGCGATCTAAAAATAAACCTTCGTTAAAATCATGAATAATTTTTGATTTCTGTTCGCCTTCTACGTTATTTCCGTGAATTGTAATAGTCACATTCTCTTCTTCAAGTTTTGGATGTGTTTCGTACTTGCTAATAATGGATTCAATAACAGTGTTAGGAAGGCTAGAAACGATAATTTTAAATGCCCCAAATACAACTAACATTACAATAAACCAAGTCGTCATAGTAATCATCCCCTTTATTCTATTTAATAATATAACTCATATGGTAATAGTACATATGGTGAAGTTTTGTATAATTTGTGAAAAATATGCCATTTTTACGAATGAAATATTAGAAAAATCAATTTTGTTACAAAAAGTTGAAATTGAAGTATTTTAAAAGAAAAAGGTTTATAATAAAAATATAACTAATAACCACATTACTAATTATAAGGAAGTGTAACTATGAGTACTGTAGCAATCGTATATGGTATTATTCTTTCCACAATTATTGTTTTGTTTTTTGTTGGGGTTTCACGTTATATTCATAAATGGAAAGAAAGCGTTGCGAAATTAAATCACATTGAAGAAGAACTTAGTGATTTAATGTTACATCATGGTAAGTAAACATTTATTTTTTAACTAAACAATGTGAAGGATATCACAAAACATGCTTTCCTAATGAAGGCATGTTTTTTTGTTGTGTGAAAGTTAGACATATTCATGAGATTTTCCATACAATACAGTGTGAAATAAAAAAATGATTCTTTGCTTGTAGGAATATTTATTCGTTTTTGTATAATTTTGTAATTTGTTTCGGTATAATTATGATATAGAAGGAAATTTGTTAGAGGGGGTATATTGTGAACATATTAAAGATTATAGGAATAATTGCAGGAGTCATTATAGTAGCTGTTATAGCTTTCTTTGTTATTATGAATTACTATTTGTCAAAAGAAGATCCTGATTACGTATTAAAGTACATAAAAGAACATAAAGAAGATGAAACATGTTCATTACTTATTAAAAGAAATGGAGAAGTATTAACTTCTATAAATGAAAATAAAAAATTGCCATTAGCAAGTATGGCAAAAATCTTAATAGCAGTTGAATTTGCTAAGCAAGTTTCAGAAGGAAAAATAAGTCGTGATGAACAAATTTCATTGCACGAGCTAGAAAAATATTACGTTAAAGATACTGATGGTGGAGCACATCCTAACTGGTTAGAAGATGCCAAAGCGAGAGAATTAGTGAAAAATGGACAAATCGCTTTAGAAGAAGTCGCTAAAGGAATGATTCATTATAGTTCTAATGCAAATACAACATATTTGTTAGAAAAGCTTGGAATAGAAAGAGTAAATGAAAGTATAAAAGAGTTAGAGCTTACTAGTCATGATAAGTTCACTTCTTATACGGCTGCACTATATATGAGAGGATACGTAGAAAAAGAACTTCATGTGCCAGAAAATCAGTCATTAAAAACGTTACGTAACATGTCAAAAGATGAATATAATAAACATGTGTTACAAATACAGGAATGGATGAAAGATGAGGAAGAATGGAAAAAGCGGGATATTCCATTAAAAGTAGATAGGGAATTTCAGCGAATTTGGTCAGATCGATTAGTGGGTGCAAACGCTAAAGATTATATGAGTATAATGGGAAAAATAAATAGTAGAAAGTATTTTCCAAAATCAATGCAGGAAGAAATCGAGAATATTTTCAAAGGAACAGTTAATAATAGTAAGTTAGAATTTGCGGGGCAAAAAGGTGGATCTACCGCATTCGTATTGACCAAAAGTTTGTATAGTACAGATAAGAAAGGTAATAAGATAGAAGCTGTCATTATGTTTAACGATATAGAAAATCAAGTTGTATATCAAAAGCTGAGAAATAATATAAATTATTTTATTCAAGATGCTATAACAGATGAAGAGTTTAGAAATAAATTATAATGAAATAATTTTATTATATAAACAACATGGTATTAAAGGTAGGTATTGAGATGAGGTTGAATGAGTATATGCTTGAAACGTTTCCGAATTTAGAACTTAGACCACCTCTATTTTATAATTGGGATATTGGTATTCGTTTTAGATTAGGTGTGGACTATGATTGTAATAACATTTATGAAAATTGTCTATATTTAGAAGGCGTTTATAAAAGGACGATTACTTTATTTCAGTCTTTACATTCAACAAAAGATGATATTTATATTGTAGTGGATGTAAATGACCATGCAAACGGTGAAACTTTCAAACAGAAATTGAATATCTTTTCTAAGTATGTCAAAGAGAAGTCCGATTTGTTTAAGTTACAGAAAAATACAATCCCTTATGTTTTTCCAGATGAAGATGAAGATGGAGCATATAAAACACATAGATATACTTTGAAATGTGAAATCTCTGACTTTACATACATTCCTATGTTAAAAGCAATTTGTAATCAAGATATGGGAATAAAACCGAGTATTTTTCATAGGGTGTATTTTATAAATGTTAACAAGAATACTATATTTCACGTTTATGATGATAGAGGTTGTGATGTATTAGCTATCTCTCCTGATACAATTAGGGATATTTATAATACATATAATGATTGGATATTAGAATACGATAGAAATAAAATTGATAAAGTATTTAATTGGATGTAGTCTATTTTAATTGAGGGAAATACCATATGAGGTGTTTCCCTTTTATTAATATGAAAATCAACATTTAAATTTGACAGTACTTATAATAAAGGTAAAGGGATTTGATGGTAATGTATTGAATTTGGATAAAAACGGAAAAGGGAGATGAATAAATGACGACAATCTATTTCGTTCGCCATGCCCACTCTACATATACAAAAGAAGAAAGGGAACGACCTTTATCTGAAAAAGGGCACTGTGATGCAGAGAATGTAACGCATTTATTAAAAGATAAACATATTGATGTTGTTATTTCTAGTCCGTACAAAAGAGCGATCCAAACTGTACAAGGAATTGCGAATACATATAAATTATTAATACAAACAGAAGAAGATTTGCGTGAAAGATTATTGAGTACAGAGCCAGTAGCAGATTTTAATGTTGCTATGCAGAATGTGTGGAAAGATTGGAGTTTTGCATACGAAGGCGGAGAATCGAGTGATGTCGCACAAAGGCGCGCTGTAATATGTATGCAAAATATATTAAAACAATATGAAGGTAAGAACATTGTAATAGGTACGCATGGGAATATTATGGTATTACTAATGAATTATTTTAATTCGAAATATGATTTTGAGTTTTGGAAAACACTTCATATGCCTGATGTGTATAAATTAAATTTTGATAAAAATCGCTTCATTTCTGCTGAAAGAATAGAGAAAACAGGTCATCGGTTAAATATTTTGTAAAAGTTTATCAAAAAAAGAGGAAACAGAGAAGTTATTGTAGAAGTATGACTTTGTAACATAAAAAATATATGTTAAAGGAGGCTGTTTACATGTTTGAGAAAGAGAAAGAAGGGCTTATTGAAGTTCAAAACGTATATGAAATTGCACCAGAAGATGGAACAATTATTGGTATGGCAACGGAAGAAGAAATGGAAATTGCTGCTGAACTAGAGTTACAGTACTATGCTCATTCTCGTTTGTTAGAAGCAAATATTCAGTTAGACGGTTCCTCCTACAAAGAGTTACTTCAGGAGTTCCAGGAGTACGAAAGAAAATCAATGAGCTTTTGGCGAGCGATACATAAACGTTTAGCTGTGCCATGGGCGTGGGTACTACGTATTGATGTTGCGAATGGCCCTATATATGTAAGTAATGGTAGTTCATATTACGAAGAAATCGATGATGAAGAAGATTATGAATAGAAGATAAGTAAGGAAGCAGCTTTAGTTGCTTCCTTTTTTGATTTGTAAGAAATGAATTGCTTCAATAATAATATCTGGTCGATCATTTTCTATACCGTGACTAGCATGTTGGGCAAGAATATAGTGGCTGTTAGTTGAGAGGTGTAATTGTTCATGAATTAGTTCTTGCCACATTGCTTCAAGTTGTGTTGCTTCCTCTTTTGGCATGCCACCATTAGTCAATTGAGTAATAGAATATTGAGGATCTCTACCGATAACGATTAATGGTATTTCTAATGTTTTACATAGCTCTTTTAGTGAGAGAGCACAGTTTTTCCACTCAGATAGTTCAGAAGCTGTCGCTTTATATAATGAGGCGGAGGTAGAGAATTCAATTTGCTGTTTTGATTGATTGGCGAGCATAGATTTTAGTTCATTATAAAGTGTGTCTACATCCATTTTGGAATACATATTATATTTTTGAAACCAAACATCATCAGAATCAGTTTGATCAGAAATTGGTAAATGAAGTTCATCTAAACGGTGTAAGTTCATCGAAGTAGAATCAACTAAAATAAGTGCTTGCAGCTTATCTTCATGTAACATCGCAAAATGTTGTGCACATAATCCTCCGTAGGAATGACCGATTAGAATAAATGGCTCTTGAATAGCTAGTTTGTTTAGTAACATATGTAGCTCTTTTGTAACTTGCCTTATTGTACGCGGCTGATGGCCTACATCACTTTTTCCGTAACCTGGGCGATGGTATGAAACGACTGTAAAGTACTCTGAAAGCTTTTCTATAATAGGAAACCAATCATAAAATGAGCAACTCATTCCGGTTTGAATGACTACAGTTTGTTTACCACTTCCTTTTATATGTACTTCTATATTTTGCCCCATTATTTCTACAAATTTATGAATGTTAATTCCTCCTAAGCTTGAAATAATTTTTGACAAGCAAAAACGATACACCAAACACCTATACCGAGTAGGACAGATGTACTAAGTGTAAATGAATTTTTTAAACCAATATAGACGATAAATAATAGTAGTGCTGATGCGGGGAATCCATATAATACCCCTAAAGCAAATTGACTTAATTCTTGTTTATTCCCGCCTTCGAATGAAATCCAAAATAGACTAAGTAAACTAACGAGTGGAAGGGCAGCAATAAAGCCACCTATCGTACTGAAATGTTTAGCAACTTCAGTGATAACGCCGATAATAAGTGCCGAAACGATTACTTTAACGAGGAAATGCATATTTTGCCTCCTTCGCTAATAACGAAAATGCTTTTTCAATTAATTGTTGTTCTTCTTTTGATAACTGTGATTCTAATATTTTTATCTTTTCTTTATCCAGTAAAGTATGTTTTTCTAATACTTCAATCCCTTCAATTGTTAATGTAAGGTTTACCACTCTTTCATCTTGTTTATTTCTCTCTTTAACGATGAAGCCCTTTTGAATAAGGCGCTTTATGTGTTCAGACGCTGTGTTATGAGAAAGACTAAGCTCAGTAGCGACTTTTCCAATTGTTATATCTTTCTCACGAGAAACGATTTGTAAAATACGAATTGCTTGGTGGGAAAGGTTGTCCTCGTATTCGTATCGTAAGTGATAATAAATGCTCTCCCAATGTAGATTAATGTTGTTCATAATAATAAATCCCCTTTTTATATCGTATAGTAAGATATATTCGTTATTTTAGAAATAAAATCCTTTTATTTGGATAAAAAATATTGAAAAAGTTTATTTTTATTGAAATATAAGGTAATCTATGTGTAAAGGTATACATTTAGCAAGAGAGAGGATGATAGCTGTGAATACATTCAAATGGATTAGTCATGAACAGATGTATGTAGATGAAATACATGTTGAAAAATGTGGTCCTCTTTCAGTCGGCGTATATGGGGGGAATCAAGAGAGTGATGCATATGAACGAGGAGATGCGGTGCTTGCTTGGTGGGATCCTGAATTACAATTTGAATTTGTTATGATTTTTGATACACATCACAAAACAAAAAATATAGATTATATAATAGAAGCGATTTCGGCAAGAAAAGAAAAACTAAAAGAGTTATTCTCATATCCAATACATTTAGCTTTTCATCATACACATATGTACTTATTAGCGTTATTTACAGATGAGTTATTTATTAAAAAATGTGATCAAGATGATGAGGAACTCGCTTGCTTAATTTGTTTACGAAAAGGCGAATTTTTATATTGGTTATCAGTTGGTGATTGTTTCGCGTATTTATTCCATTCTGAGAAAACGAAAAATGGAAAAGGACGATTAAATAAACGGAAAAATTACGAATATATTGGTAGGAAAAATATTTTTGCAGCAAATACACCTTGCTTTACGTCAGGTGTAAGAGGATTAGAAAAAGGAATGAATCACATTGTAATGGCAACAGATGGTATTTTAGAGTGTGACAAACGAAGGTTTGATGATGATCAATCTTTAGTAGAAATATTACACGACGGAAGTTGCTTGCAGATTGAGCCCGTATTAACAAATGTATTGCAGTGGAAAGGTAGAGATTGTGCCACGATTATTGGATGGTCTATTGATACTGATAATAAACAATGTGCTAATTAATATAAAAGGAGTTCAAGGTTTTTATCCTTGAACTCTTTTTTGTTAAGCAATATGAATATGATATGTTTTCAACCATTCATTTACTTGTAGCATATACTCCATGGCACTTCTTGCCTCAAAATTGTTAATCTCTTTATTACTTTGATTAGCAATTGAAAGTAAGATGGAATGGTTAATAAGTGAGAAAATAGGATTGTTTTTATTGCTACACATATCAAGTGTTAAATTACGGATTGTTTGTAAGTAGTGTGGATCTTGTGAAGTTGGATAAGCACTTTTTCTTCTATTGCGTACATCGTCAGGTAAAGCTGGTTGTAGTGCTCTACGTAAAATGCCTTTTTCAATATTATCAATACTTTTTATGTTGAAAGGAACATTCCATAAATATTCAACTAATCTATAATCGCAAAACGGTACACGAACTTCAAAACCAACAGCCATACTCATACGATCTTTACGGTCAAGTAAGAAAGGAAGGAATCTCGTTAAAAATAAATAAAACATTTGGCGTTGTTTCGCGGATTTTTTACTTTCCCCTTCAAGAGTAGGTACTTCATGAACAGCTTCATGGAATCTTTTATTGATATAGTGTTCAGGATTACATTGCTTTGTTACTTCGTTTAATAATAGAGAAGATGTGTTTTTCCAGTTTGTTAACCATGGAAACTTATCTACATACAGTAGTTCTTCTTGATGAAACCAAGGATATCCCCCGAATACTTCATCAGCCGATTCACCAGATAAAGCTACGGTTGCATCTTTTTTCATTTCGCAAAATAGTAAATATAGTGAAGTTTCCATTTCGCCTGCACTTGGCAAATCTTTCGCATGGAGGGGAACGAATAAGTGATTTGCTAATTCTTCAGCATTCACAATAATGTCATGATGCGATGTCCCGACATGTTCGGAAACACGTTTTACCCAAGGAGCGTCTAAGCCAGTGCGAGCAAATGTCAGCTCGAAATCTTTGGCGCTATTTAAAAAGTCGATTGAATACGTGTGAAGTGTTTCGTGCTCCTCTGCAAATTCTTTACCTGCAAGTGCAGTAATACCGCTAGAGTCTAATCCGCCTGATAACATACAAACGAGAGGAACATCGGCAATTAATTGTCTTTTTACTGTATCTTGTAAAATAGATAAAATATGCGAAGATGTATCTTCTATAGAGTCTGTATGGATCTTACTTTCTAAATTCCAATACTTCGTAACTACTTTTTTATGACGTGTAAATGTTATAGAATGTCCAGCACGTACTTCTTGAATATGCTTAAACACACCACATCCTGGAGTGCGAAATAAGCCTAATCCAAATATTTCATTTATTCCATCCGCATCAATTTCAGCAGGGACAGATGGATGCGCTAATAATGCTTTAATTTCAGAGCCGAAAATAATACTGCCATTTCTTTCTGTAAAAAAGAGCGGTTTTACACCTAAATGATCTCGTGCTAAAAACAATTGTTGCTTCTGTTCATCCCATAATGCAAAAGCGAAAATTCCGTTTAAATGTCGTACGCAGTCTTCTTTCCATTCTAAATAAGCATGTAGTAATACTTCTGTATCTGAATGGGTTTCAAATGTATGACCACATTTTTGAAGTTGCTCTCTCAGTTCACGGAAATTATAAATTTCTCCATTATAAGTAAGAGCATACGTATAATCACCAGCACGAAATGTCTTCGGCTGCGTCCCGCCTTCTGGATCAATAACAATTAAACGTCGGTGTGCAAAGGCCGCGCGAGGTGAAAACCAAAATCCTTCAGCATCAGGACCACGATGCTGGATACTATTTGCCATCTTTTCTAAAATAACATGTTCATTGGAGAGATCCTTATTCCAATTTACCCAACCTGTAATTCCACACATACACATCTCATCTCCTAATTTTAAAAATATATTAATGAAATAAAATGTACACCAAATTAAAGAATGACTATATAAATAGTGTACTACATGAATTAAATTGTGGACTTGAGAAAATTTTCTTTGAACGCATAGTCATGTGAGACAATGGCTAAGGGGAAGTATTCCATTACATACAAAAAATAAAAAAGATGAGAGAAAAAATTTCTTCAGACGTTATATAGGGTGTAAAAGCTTTTACAAAACAATAAGGGGAATCGCTACATGAAATCAAATGAGAAAAATTTTATAAAAAGATTACAGCGGCAAAAAGAAGGCGCGTTAGAATTTGTTGTCGATACATACTTACCACTCATAAAGGGGATCACGCATAAAGTTCTACTTCCAATTCAAAATGATGGACTCATAGAGGAATGTATAAACGATATATTTCTTTCCATTTGGAATAACGCAAATAAATTCCATGGAGAGCCGAGTGATTTTAAAAAGTGGATTGCAGCGATTGCAAAGTTTAAAGCAATTGATTATTACCGAAAAGCGACTAAAAAAGTAGAAATTATTTCAGATGAGTTTCATATCAGTACAGAAAAATCAGCAGAAGACGAATTAATCGTTATGGAAGATAGGGAAGAATTATTGAAGCTCATTAATCAATTAGAACCGTTAGATCAAAAGGTATTCATTATGAAATATTTACTTGGTATGAAGACAGAGGAAATAGGTGACAAGTTAGGATTAACTCGGGCAGCAATTGATAATCGAGTGTACCGGGGGAAAAAGAAACTACAACAAAATGCTACGAAAATTAGTTTTGGAGGTAGTGCAATATGAAAGACATTTATGAACTATTAAATGATATTGATATAGATGAAAAAGAACTAGAGGAAATTGAGGCTTCTGAAATTGAAAAAGAAAAAGTGAAGCGTAATGTAAAACAATCGATACGTACGAAGAAAAAGATGAAAAGTTGGAAAAAAGGTGTCGCTGCTGCATCTATTTTAGTAGGACTATCAGTTGCAACACTTGGTATTGGTTTTCCAACCTATGCTGGAGGTCTTCCTATAGTAGGAGATATATTCCGATTTTTAGATAATGGTAGAACAGGGCTACATGAAAATTATAAAGAGTTTTCGACTGAATTGAATATGACGAGAGAGAGTAATGGGGTTAAGGTTACAATTAATGATGCTGTGTTTGATGGGAGAACTGTAACGATAACGTATTCTATCGAAAGTGAAAAAGATTTAGGAGAGCATCCGAGCATATTTGGTTCCCCGCAAGTAAGCATGTCTAATGGTGCGGCTGGAAGTTCTAAAACTACGAAAGTAGGAGATAAAAAATATGTAGGTATGACTACAACAAGTGATCTTGGTAGTAAAAGAATGGACGTTGCAAATGTTAGATGGAATATGGAATCAATTAATATGTACGAAGAAAAAAAATCAATAAAAGGGAATTGGAATTTTGCTCTTACTTTAAAGGCGATGGATAGTAAGGATATAAAAGTTAATGGGATTTCCGAAAAAGAAGGTATAAAAGTAAATATAGACAAAATGGAAGTAACACCTATGTCATTTATCGTTTTTTATAATCAGGAAGAATCTAAGGCATTAAGGCGCATATGGGATAGTGCAGATGTTGAGCTAGAAATAAAAGATGATTTAGGAAATCAATACGCTGGTGAAGGAAATGGCGGAACGGGTACAGTAGCAGAACCACATAAAAGTAGTTGGAGTACTACATTCCAAAAATTGAATAAAAATGCTACAAAGCTTATCGTTACGCCTCATGTGAATTTGCGAGTGCATACACCTGAAAATCATGGTGGAGTGGAGTATGTGAATGGAAAAGAGAAGAAAATTGAAGTGCCGAAAAAAGAAGCGAAGAGTAAAGATATTGTTCTAGATGATATCGTAATTGATTTAAAGAAATAGAAGAGAGACTGCCTAAAAACATTAGGCAGTCTCTCTTTTCGCTAAAAACTAGTTACGAGTAACGCATGTGGATGCTGCGTTTTATACTCATCTTTCCACGGAATGTTTAGTTGTTCCCACGATTCGCCGCTATCATTGGATTGAAACACGCCGTTGTTATTTAACGTGTAAAACGTATGTGGTTCTGCCTTGTTTGTCGCAAACATCGAAATGACTGTACCGATTGCGGATGGTAGTCCTTGTTGTACTTGCTGGAAAGGAGTATCTTTCGTTTTTCGATAAATATAAGATTCATAAGGAATATGGTGATGAGCGAGATCAGCACTCGGTGCAGCTGAAACGAGAATCGTATTGCAATCAGCGGGATCGATAGCCATGCTGTATAAATAATGATGTTCAAGTCCTTCACTGCATGAGATCCAGCTGTTTCCATTGTTATAACTTTCAAGATATGCACGATCAGGTCCGCCCATAAATCCGTCACCACATGATGCATAAAGGCGATTTGGTGCTTCAGGGTGCATAAGTAATTGATGAGCATCGATAGGGGCACCGAATTTTTTATCGATCCATGTATGCCCTTTATCATTACTTTGAATAACAGCACCAGCTTCGATTGAAACGTGTATTGTATTAGGGTTGTTTGGATCAACTGTAATCCAGCGTACGTGATGGGTAAAAGGTCTAGGCGGAAATGCCCACGTATAAGAAGATAATAATGATTTCATATTTTTAAGTTCAGTCCACGTTTCACCACCATTTTCAGAGCGGAATAAAGCGCTCGGTTCTGTGCCAACATAAACGACACCATATCCGTTAACTTGTTCATTTGAGCTTATTGTTATGGAAGTGATAGAGGAGTGCAAAATACCATCTTCTTTAGGAAAATCAAAGTAACGATAAGAATCTCCAATTGGTCTCCATGAATCCCCGCTATCGTCACTTAACCATAGACCTCGTCCAAATGTTCCGCAATATACACGATTTTTTTGAAATGGATCAACAGCGATACAGGTAGGTTGCATATTTTGTAAGTGGTAAGTCGTTTCATAGTCATCATATTGTTCTTTCACTACAACAAGTTCACGTTCCATACAGAGAAATAAACGTTTCATTTTAGTAACCTCCTTAAAAATTCTTTCATTAGTAAACAATATGAAAATAAAAAAGAAGTAGTCTTGTTTTATTTGAGAAAAAGGGATTGTTTAAAAAGAAGCGAAGTGTGTATACAGAGGAAGCGGGCGTTTACAATCAGTCAATTCGGGATAAAGATGGGGAGTTTGTTTCATACTAACATACAGATATTGTACTTAAAGGAGTATTCGTATGGGACATTCGCATGATCATGGTCATTCAAAAAATAAAAAGGCGTTACTAATTGCCTTCCTACTAACAACAAGTTTTATGATTGCAGAAGTTGTTGGTGGATTTGTAACAAATAGCTTAGCACTATTATCTGACGCGGGGCATATGTTAAGTGATGCGGTATCTTTAGCCTTAAGTTTACTTGCGTTTAAGCTCGGAGAAAAAACAGCAACAACTGCGAAAACATATGGATATAAGCGAGTCGAAATGTTAGCAGCATTATGTAACGGTGTCGTTCTTATTGTCATTTCGGTATACATTTTTATTGAAGCAATCCGCCGTTTTAAAGAACCAGTTGAGATTGCTAGTAATGGGATGCTCATTATTGCTGTACTTGGTCTGCTTATTAATATTTTATCAGCTTGGATATTAATGAGAGGCGGAGATGTGAAGGGGAACTTGAATTTAAGAAGTGCTTTCCTCCACGTATTAGGCGATCTATTAGGATCAGTCGGAGCGATTATTGCAGCGCTATGTATTAAATTTTTCGGATGGACGGTTGCTGATGCGATTGCTAGTATTCTTGTGTCTATTTTAGTCATTATTAGTGGATGGCGTGTAACACGTGATACCGTCCATATATTAATGGAAGGTGCACCCCAGCACATAAATGTTGAAGAGGTAAAAAGTACATTATTAAATATTACGGTTGTAAAAGAAGTTCATGATTTGCACATATGGTCTGTCACATCTGATTTTCAAGTATTAACTTGCCATTTGATTATTAAAGGTGATGAAACGCAAAATGTATTAAAAGAGGCTACGGATGTATTAAAGGAGAAGTTTCATGTAGAACATGTCACCATTCAAGTAGAAATAGATGGTGAATTTAATCATAGTGAGACAACCTGCAAAGTATGAAAGAAAAAGGATAAGAAAATGTGTCATAACATTTTTCGCACGGCATACATATATATAATGTGGCCACAAATACTTTGTCAGGTAAATATTTCATGAAATTACTTTACTTATAAAGAGTCATCTTTTATAATCAAAAGTGGTAATTGATAAAGATTATCATTTTCAATGATCGTGGAAAGGAGTTTTTTTAAAGATGAGTAGTCAACTCCGTTTTGCTGTTGAAAATCGTAAGAGGCATTTAATTGATGAGTTAATTGGAGCAGGTGTGTTTAAAATTCGTGACCGACAATTATACGAGCTGTCTTTAGAGGAATTAGAAAAAGAGTATGAAGATATTGAGGATTACGCAAATATTCAGGCATAGCACATAGATTAGTAAATAAGGAGCTGGTTACACTTTTGTGTAGCCAGCTTTATTATTTCATAGAAATCATTTTTTATATTTCTTTCATGGGACGGAGCCAGTTTTGAGACATCATTTGTTCCATTTGTTTTTCATCTTGTTTTTGTAGCGCTTGAATAATAGGGTGCTGTTCTTTAGAGGTTGTTTTTGTTAGCAGGATATCAAGAAGAAACGTTTGTTGGAGATAAAAATAAATTAGTGAAGCTTTCAGGAGCATTTTCTTATATAGTCGGAGTTGCTACTATAATATTACCGCTTGGCTTAGAAAAAATAGGTGATGTAGTTGGTAACATATATACTATATTAATTGTTTTAGGTACAGTTGTATTTATAATTAAAGCAAACCTATTAAATAAGAGTGCTATAAAATAAAAAGGCTTCATTCTACTGAAGCCTTTTATTAATTATTATGAAGTATAAGTAAAAGCCGGAATAGGATCAATAAATGTATTCCACTTTTGTTCCATTTCCTTTTCTGTTAATAGACAATCATCTAATGATTGTTCAATCACAGAACGATTCATATCAATACCGATAAATACGAGCTCAGTTATTCGATCTCCATATCGCTCGTCCCAGTTTTTTAATACTTCTGGTTCTTCTGCAATCATTTGATTTCTTTCAGTTTCAGGTAATGCGGCTATCCATTCACCGGCTCCTTGAATTGTAATAGAGGAACCTGCTTGAGATAGAAGCCCTATCATATTATTACGAGATGCGAGCCAGAAGAATCCTTTCGCTCTTACAACATCTAAAGGCCATTTTTCTAGCCAATTCATAAGGCGCTCGGGATGGAAAGGATATTTGCGACGGTAAACAAAGGAATTGATACCGTATTCTTCCGTTTCCGGTGTATGATGTTCACTATTTAATTCTTGTATCCAGCCGGCCGATTGACTGGCTTCTTCATAATTAAATAGATTTGTGTTTAAAATTTCTTGTAATGGTACTTTGCTAAACGAAGATTTAAGAACTTTTGCATTAGGATTTAATTTTTTTAGTAAATGATGAAGCTCTATCACATCTTCTTTTTCTAGCAAATCTATTTTATTAAGAATAATTACGTTTGCAAACTCAATTTGATCTATTAATAAATCAATAACTTCCCGGGTATCATTCTCATCGATTGCTTGTTTTCGGTCTAATAAACTTTCTCCATCTGCAAAATCATCCCAAAACCTATTTGCATCTACAACTGTAACCATCGTATCGAGGCGACAATTTCTCGTTAAATCAATGTTAAGAACTTCGTCTGTATAAGTAAACGTTTGAGCAACTGGAATAGGCTCACTTATACCAGAAGATTCAATAATAATATAGTCAATATCACCATTTTCAACAAGACGATCCACTTCTATCATTAAATCTTCTCGTAGTGTACAGCAGATGCAACCATTTTGAATTTCTACTAATTTCTCTTCCGTACGTGAAAAACCACCCTTTTTTATAAGAGATGCATCAATGTTTACTTCGCTCATATCATTAACGATAACAGCTACTTTTAAGTTGTTCTTATTAGTCAAAATGTGATGTAGTAAGGTAGTTTTTCCAGATCCTAAAAACCCACTTAATACAGTGATAGGTACTTTTTTCATGAAATGATCTCCCCTTAAATCGTAATGGTTACGTTTTATATTAAACGATGGAAAAAGAAAAATCAATAATAAATCATAATGATTACGATTTGAGAATAGAAATAGACTATAAAATTTGTGCTGTAGTATGAAGCATTTGGACAAGCACATGTTTACATATAAATAAAATGGAGGCGAGAAGCTTGGTCTTTAATAGAGTTTCAAAAGAATTAGTAGGCATAGCTCTTATCGCTATGTTTCTCTTTTTATTATTTTTTGTAGATTTTACAAGTCTAGCAAATTTGCACAAAAATATACCACAGGAATGGTTGAATGTGAATACAGTATTTTTAAGTATCATTTTTGAAGCAATACCCTTTATTTTATTAGGGGTAATTGTTTCTTCATTTATTCAAGTGTTTGTGACGGAAGATATGATTCAAAAAGTAATGCCGAAATCTCCGATTGTTGCAATGATTCCAGCAGTATTTGTGGGAGTTCTTTTTCCAATGTGTGAATGTGTCATTATACCAATTGTAAGAAGGCTCATTCAAAAGGGGTTACCACTTCATGTAGGCATTGTTATTTTACTGAGTGCACCCATTATGAATCCAGTCGTTTTTTTATCTACTGTATATGCGTTTCAAAAAAATGATTATGTTGTATATGCACGCTTTGGGATAACAATTTTAGTTGCTCTATTCATAGGTCTAATTGTGTATTATTGCTATCGCGAAAGAAATGTTTTAAAAGACGTAGAGGTTTCAGTTCAAACAAGCAAAAAAAAGAGTTGGAAAGATGTTATGAATCACACTGTAGATGAGTTTTTTGATACTGGTAAGTATTTATTGATTGGTGCTTTTTTAGCAAGTGTATTTCAAACGTTTTTTGATCGGAATGTACTGGATGCAGTAGCACATAACGAAGTAATTGCCCCCTTTATTATGATGGGATTTGGTTATGTTTTATCAATTTGCTCTGCAGCCGATGCTTTTATAGCGGCATCTTTTGGACATGTTTTCTCAGTAAAGGCACTTCTCGCATTTCTTGTGTTTGGGCCGATGCTTGATATGAAAAATACGTTAATGCTATTTGCATATTTTCAAAAGAAATTTGTATTCTTTTTAATGGGAATTGTCATTGTATCTGTGTATACCATCCTGCAAATTATAATGTTATAGGAGGTGAGAAAGAATGGAGAAAGAGGAGCAGAAGGCATATCATCGCTATATTCGTGGTATTATTTTAATTGGTTTAGCAATGCTCTTATTTAAACTACTTGTAACAGGGAATATTTATAATTTTATCGCTCCAAAAATGATTAAATTTACGTATATAGCTTTTGTAGTGATTTTACTTCTTGGTTCTTTACAAGTTTGGAGAGATGGGAGAGAAAAAGAGGATGATTGTAATTGTTGTAAGCATCATACAGCATTAAAATCAGGGATGAAAAGTTTCTTTGTATATGTTTTATTTGTTGTTCCGATTATTAGTGCTTTTCTATTTGGAAATGTAACAATTGATGGAAGTTTAGCAGGAAAAAGGGGTATGAATCAAAGTGTACAGGCGAGAAGTATGGAAGGGAACGAAAAAGAGGGGAAACAGGATGATTTTGATGGGCGAGAGGTATTCGATGATCCAGATGAAACATCAAATTTATCAACGACTTATGAAACGGAAGAGCAAGTAGTAAAAAGTATGTTAGGACAGCATAAACTACAAGTAGAGGATAAGGATTATGTTCAAACAATGAGTATAATTGGTCAAGATGTAAAAGGGTTTAAAGGGAAAGAAATTATATTCTCAGGGTTTATATATAATGATAAGGATGTGACGGGTAATAAAGCAGTAGTGGCTCGATATGGCATAACTTGTTGTATTGCGGATGCATCAGTCTGGGGGATGATTGTTACCGGGAAAAATGTTGAAAAAATATCAGAAGAAACATGGGTGAAAATAACAGGATTATTAGATGAAACGACATATAAAGGAACAGTCTTTCCACTTGTAAAAGTAAACAAAATCGAGAAAATTAATAAGCCAACTGACCCATATGTATATGATGCTTTACCGCAATAGAAAAGAATAAATTCTTCATATTTTCATGAAATAGAATCATAATCAAGGCGATAAAAAAATAAAGATAAGAGTAATTTGGTTTGTTAAAAATATGTGCAGAAGGAGTTATGCGATGAACTGGGTTACTCATAAACCATCATTTGAATTTGAAACATTTAGTCCTATTATTCGGTCACAATCTGCGTGGAGTGGACATTTAGATTTTGCATATGACTTAGTACGATTTGAAAAACCAGAAACTTTAGTTGAGTTAGGTACACATCTAGGTGCTTCTTTCTTCAGTTTTTGTCAGGGAGTAAAAGATGGAGGGTTATCGACTAAATGCTTTGCAGTAGATACTTGGGCTGGAGATGGGCATACAGGTCCATATGGAGAAGGGGTTTTTCAAATAGTAGAAAAAGTAGTGAGTGATAACTACCTTAATATAGGAAATTTAATTCGATCTACTTTTGATGATGCTGTAGACCGGTTTCAAGATGAAACGATAAATCTTTTGCATATTGATGGCTATCATACGTATGAAGCTGTTTCTCACGATTATAACACTTGGCTACCGAAAGTCGCGAAAAACGGTATTGTATTATTTCATGATATTGAAGTTAGAAGTGGTGATTTCGGCGTATATAAGTTTTGGGATGAGGTAAAAGCGAAGTACCCTCATTTTCAATTTGCACATTCATATGGACTGGGAGTGTTATTTCCGAAGGGTTGTAGTGATAAGTTTGAGGAAATACTTAAAAATAAAGAAGGAATACAAAATATGTATAAATAAAGATAGGGCATGCATCATTTTAATGATGTGTGCCCTATTTTTTGTGTAGAAAATAATGGTGTTAATTAAAAAGTGAAGATAGTTGTAAAAAGTTTTGTTGCAGCAAATATTAAAAAAGTTAGTATGGGATTGTTCTTTGTAAATAAAGTGAAGCTTTAATACGTTCATATCAATTTGGAATTTTACAGTAGTTAATTTCTTATCTAAGTGCTTTGCGCTTACTGAATTTTAAGGCGGAGGTCTTATTGGCCGAAAATATCGGGATAAATAAAAATACAACATTTTTTATATTTTTCATTGCGAAAAACGTAATCTACTTTTACAATAGAAAGGGTTGTGAATATATTATACTGGAAAAATAAATCGAAATAATATGAAAATTTTGTTTTGTCTTCGCTAATTGTATATTACATACATGTAAGACGACATACGTCATGTTATCGACTTGTAAGGAGAGAAAAAAATGAAAAGTGTAAGATTACCATCGATGCTAGAAATCATAGTTCTTTTATTACTATTTCTTGCTGTTGTCTTTTCCTTCCAAACGATTTTTGATCTCCCAATTCAATTAGCGCTATTTATTTCATGGTTTTTAGTAATTGCGCTTGGATTAAGATTAGGATTTCGTTATCAAGAATTGCAAGATGCAATTACGAAAGGGATTTCTAACGGATTAGAAGCAATACTGATTTTAGTTGCAGTAGGTGCTTTAATTGGAACGTGGATTGCTGGTGGGGTAGTACCAACATTAATCTATTATGGATTAGAATTTATTCACCCTAGCATATTCCTATTAGCAACATTAATTATTTGTTCTATAACTTCTATCGCAACAGGAACGTCTTGGGGAACAGTGGGAACAGCAGGTATTGCTATGATGGCGATTGGTGAAGGACTTGGTTTACCACTTCCGCTTGTTGCTGGTGCAGTTCTTTCAGGAGCTTATTTCGGCGACAAATTATCACCACTTTCTGATAGCACAGTTCTTGCAGCTTCTATGGCGAAAGTAGATGTTATTGCTCACGTTCGAGCTATGCTCGTATTAGATGTTCCAGCTTATATTATTACTAGTATTATGTTTACTGTAGCTGGTTGGATGTATGGCGGCGATAATGTAGATTTGAATCGAGTAGAATTTTTAAAAGAAGCTTTATTAAAGCAATTTGATATTAAAATATGGATGCTTATTCCAGCGGTCATTGTTATCGTTCTATTAGCGATGAAGAAACCGTCTATGCCAACAATTGCAATGGGAGCTTTAATTGGTGCAATTTGGGCAACTCTTTTCCAAGGGATGAACTTTGGAGAGGCGATTGGAACAGCTTATAACGGATTCTCAATTCAATCTGGTGTTGAGTTTGTTGACAAGTTATTAAACCGTGGTGGAATTAACGGCATGCTTGGCTCAGTAGCTGTTATTATTTTCGGTTTAGGATTTGGTGGATTACTTGAAAAACTAGGTGTTTTAAAAGTAATCGTATCAAAATTTGAGAAGAAATTAAATTCTGCAGGTAATGTAACATTGTCTACATTAATCGTGGCATTCTTAGCTAATATATTTGGTTGTGCGATGTATGTATCACTAATTTTAACACCAAAAATTATGGAAGATAGCTATGATAAATTAAAAATAGACCGTCGTGTATTAGCGCGTAACTCAGAAGTAGGTGGAACGTTAACTTCAGGTATGGTTCCATGGTCTGATAATGGTATTTTTATGGCGGGTATTTTAGGTGTAGCAACGTTCTCATACGTTCCGTTTATGTGGTTAAGCTTCGTATCGTTAATTTTAGCAGTTATTTACGGATATACAGGCAAATTCATCTGGTATGTAGATGATGCAGATAAAGGAAAGCAAGCATCATAAAATAAAAATCACCTTCTACAATATGTAGAAGGTGATTTTTTATTTTGTAATAGCATCTGCTGAAGTTACTTCATTCTCATATTTAGCAATTTTTTGTTGTATCTTTTTTAAGTTTTTTTCAGTGTCTTGGATGAGCTGTAAGACATTGGTCTCTTGTTGTTTCATTAATTCCAACCGTTGAAAGATGGTAGATTCTCCTTCCATAGACCAGTCGATAAATTGTTTTATTTTTTGAATAGGCATACCAGTGTTTTTTAAACACAAAATCATTTCTAAGTATTTGAGTGCTTCTTCATCAAAAGCTCGATCTCCTTTTTCATTTCTTTGCAGAAAAGGGAACAGTCCTTGTTTATCATAATAACGTATTTGAGAAATAGTTAAGTGTTGCATTTTGGCGACTTGCCCAATTGTATAATACATATCATTCATCCTTTTGTTACCAAGGTATAATGCCATTTTTATTTAGTATTTTACCATTATAGTTTGTTTCACTTAATGCATATTTAATAATAATTTTAGCACTTTCAATAGTTGTATGGCCACCAGGGGAATTTCCATTAAGATCAGTAGTTGTAAAACCAGGAGTTATCCCAAATACTTCTGGACCGTTAGTAGCAAATTCTTTACTAAAAGCTAATGTTAAAGCATTAATAGCAGTTTTGGAAGAATTATATCCTAGTGTATTGATTGGATGTGTTTCACCATTAGCAAACATTGTTAGTGAGGCCATGTCAGTTGTTACATTTAGTATTTTACTGTTGCTTGAATTCTTTAATAATGGTAAAAAGGCTTGTATCATTTGGAAAGTTCCAAAAAAGTTAACTTCAAATCCTTGGCGTAAAGTTTCAATATTTAATTCACTAGGTAGCGTATTGAAGTCTAATGCAATGCCTGCGTTATTAATTAATAAATGTAAATGGTCAGTCGTTTCGTGAATTTTCTTTGTTGCTTCTTGAATGGATTGTGAATTTGAAATATCTACTTGAATATAGGAAACGTTTGAAACATTTAAAGAGTCTACGGCTTGTTGTCCAAGTTGTTCATTACGAGCACCTAAAAATACGTGATAATTTTTTTCTGCTAATTGACGAACAAGTTCATATCCAATTCCTTTATTCGCACCTGTTATAAAAGCATATTTTTTCATATTGAATTCCTCCAGTAGTGTTATAGTAGGTTACAATGGAAAGGATACAGCCTAAACTTAAGTTTAGGTCAAGAGGAATTTTTTAAAATAAATATAAAATATCTATATATAAGAGTGAGAATTCTTATCATTTAAGAAAAAGTCTGTTATTATAAGAGATGTAGGTATTATATTTTCAAGGGGATGAAAACATGGAGTACAGAATTGAAAGAGATACATTAGGAGAAATAAAAGTTCCAGCTGATAAATTATGGGCAGCACAAACACAACGTAGTAAAGAAAACTTTCCAATTGGAACAGAGCAAATGCCGCTTGAAATTGTAAAAGCATTTGCAATTTTAAAGAAGAGTGCAGCGCTTAGCAATCAAAAATTAGGAAAGTTATCAGAAGAAAAAGCAGAAGCAATTGTAGAAGCTGCTGATGAAGTGATTGCAGGGAAATGGAATGAACATTTTCCGCTTGTCGTATGGCAAACAGGTAGTGGTACACAGTCAAACATGAATGTGAATGAAGTAATTGCAAATCGTGGGAATCAAATTTTGAAAGAGAATGGATCTGACGTACATATTCATCCAAATGATGATGTGAACATGTCACAAAGTTCAAATGATACATTTCCAACGGCGCTCCATGTAGCTTGTGTAATCGCAGTAGAAAATCACGTATTACCAGCAATCAGGAAATTAAAAGGAACTTTAGCAGAAAAAGTAACTGCATTTGAACATATTATAAAAATTGGTCGTACACATTTACAAGATGCAACACCGTTAACTTTAGGGCAAGAAATTAGCGGATGGCACCGTATGCTTGAAAAAACAGAGCGTATGATTGCAGAGAGCAATACATATATGAAAGAGTTAGCAATTGGTGGAACTGCGGTTGGAACAGGTATTAATGCTCATCCTAAATTTGGTGAGATGGTATCAGAGGAAATTAGTCAATTTACAGGTAAACAATTTGTTTCTGCACCAAATAAGTTCCATGCATTAACGAGCCATGATGAAGTTGTATATACTCACGGTGCATTAAAAGCATTAGCTGCAGATCTAATGAAGATCGCTAACGATGTACGTTGGCTTGCAAGTGGTCCACGTAGTGGTCTTGGAGAAATTATTATTCCAGCCAATGAACCAGGAAGCTCTATTATGCCAGGTAAAGTAAATCCAACGCAAAGTGAAGCATTAACGATGGTTGTAGCGCAAGTGATGGGGAATGATGCAACAATCGGATTTGCTGCGAGCCAAGGTAACTTTGAGTTAAACGTATTTAAACCTGTTATTGCTTATAACTTCTTACAATCAGCTCACTTATTAGCGGATGCAATTGTTTCGTTTAATGACAATTGTGCAGTTGGTATTGAAGCAGATGAAGAAGTAATTAATGAAAATGTGAATCGTTCACTAATGCTTGTAACAGCGCTAAACCCACATATCGGATATGAAAATGCAGCGAAAATTGCGAAGTATGCTCATAAAGAGGGATTAACTTTAAAAGAAGCAGCATTGCAATCTGGGCTACTAACAGAAGGGCAATTTGATGAAATTGTAGATCCAAAGAAAATGATTGCTCCAAAAGAGTAATAGAAAAAGCCAAGGTTCTTAGTATAGAATCTTGGCTTTTTTGATGTTCATTTTTATGTTTCATCTACTTGCAATACTGCAAGCTTCAAAATATATTATTTGTTAGCAGGCGTATTCATTACTTTCATCTGTGGGCAGTTCTCTTTTAAGAGTGAAATGAATTTTTCTTCTTCTTGTGGTACGAAAGTGGTCACTGAGTCAAATAAATTATAATTAATTTCTAATTGTTGCCTAGTCCATTTTTTTGAACGAAGTTTTTTGCCAGAGTACTTAATATGGCGAATGTCTTTAAATGGGATTTCAGTACGAAGTATGAAACCGTGTTTTACAACAAGAGATGATTCCGTTACGTTGTAGTGAGAGAAATAGAATGAAGAAAGATTCACGATATTTAATAGCATCATGAGAGTGAAAAAAATAGAATTTTCATTTTGGAAGAATAACGAAACGAAAAAAATAATTAGAAATAAAGTAATGAAAATGACGTGGAATGGATTTTTTTTCGCTTTAAATTTCAAGTTAGTCACCTCGGTATACTTGTTCTTTAACTAAATTAAATCATAACATTGTGATAAAACGTGTGAATATGCAGAATTGCATATTCACACGTTTTATTATTCATGTAAAATTTCTTGATAGGATAAATTCAAAAGAAGTTTTGTAATAGTGGAGTGACATGAAGTGACTTACAAGAATAGAAAGATAGTGTTAGTCATAATTAGTTGTATGATGATTATGAGTAGTTGTGCTAATAAATTTGTTGAAGATAGAAATCGAAAGCATACATTTGTACAAGCAAGTAAGGTTTTAGTAGAGACTGTAAATAGAATATATAAATTGAAACTTTAATCAACTGATTATTAGCCCTCACCAATCGGGCTTTTAAGGGCAGCCCGCCCTCATTTAACTTCTTTGCTTCCGCTGAATTTTGATGTGGGAGTCTTACTGCCCTTAAATGTGGGATAAAAAGTAAAAGGTGTTTTCTTATACGGAAACATCTTTTTTGTAGTTGAAATTGAATACTGAAGTTTTGTAATGGATGAATACCGGTTCCATATTCACTAATCGCATATGTATTCTGTGCAATTTGCTTAACGGTAAACCAAGAGTCTTGAAGAATATCCATGTTCTAATCCACATCATATAAAATGAATTTCTATAAACACATTCGCTTTTCGTTGTATTAAACCCTTTCGGTAGATGTTTTTATAAAAGTTTATAAAATGGGTAAACGAAATGTTGAAATGTTTGTTTGTGTTATGATAAGATGGTGAAGTGGTAATAAACGTTATAGTGATTTGTTTGGTTTTTGAATAAACATTTTGAAGGAGTGTTTAGTATGAGTGGTATTTCAGAGAAGTTTTGGGATGCGTCAATAGAGGAATTAAAGAAAGGGTATGTGTTTGATGGAGAAAAAGAGGAGTACATTTGCTTAGCTTGTGGTGAAACATTTATTAAAGGTGTTATTTATCAAGATAATCAAGTTTTGTATGAAGCAGAGAAGTTCGTCCGATTGCATATTCAAAATGAGCATACGTCTATGTTTGATTATTTGTTAAATATGGATAAGAAATTTACTGGTTTAACGGATTTACAAAAGAAAATGGTTCAGTTTTTCCATATGGGACTGAATGATAAAGAAATTGTAAAAGAGTTGGATGGCGGAAGTACATCAACAATTCGTAATCATCGATTTACACTGCGAGAGAAAATGAAGCAAGCAAAAGTATTTTTAGCTCTAATGGAATTATCAGAAGAAAAATCAAAAGTACAAACGAAATTTGTACCAATTCATAGAACAGCAACGATGGTGGATGATCGATACAATATTACGGAAGAAGAAAATGATGAAGTATTAAAAGCTCATTTTACAGAAGGATTAGATGGACCTCTTTCTAAATTTCCGAAAAAACAAAAGCGTAAATTAATTATATTACGTCATTTAGTAAAGAAGTTTGATAGTAATAAAAAGTATACTGAAAAAGAAGTAAATACAGTGATAGAAAATGTATACCCTGATTTCGTAACTTTAAGAAGATATTTAATCGAGTATGGATTTTTAGATCGAACAGCCGATGGAAGTCAATATTGGGTGAAGTTATAATCATACGAAAAGAAAGTGAATAGAAGCACAGTATTATAACAACTATACAAAGAGATAGATATTGAAAATTGATTTTTAATAAAAGGAGAAATGAAATTTGAAACCACCTGCAGATAACAATAAAGAAGGTGCGGAGTCACATAAGTTGGAAAGTGAGAGTAAACCGATTTGGAAATCGATGTCGATGTTTTTAGTACCATTATTATTAAGTAATGTACTACAATCAGTTGGACAATTATTTGGTATGGTAGTAGTAGGAAGATGGCTTGGAGTTAATGATTTAGCGGCTATATCAGCATTCTTCCCATTATTTTTCTTGCTCGTTTCATTTGTAATTGGTATCGGTTCAGGAAGCTCTATTTTAATTGGTCAGGCGTTTGGTGCTAAAAACGAAGATCGTTTAAAAGCTATCGTTGGTACGACGCTGACATTTACCTTTATTATTGGAGTTGTGTTGGCGATAATAGGCAGTATTTTTGCGATGGATATTATGCGTCTAATGGGAACGCCAGAAAATATTATTGAAATAAGTGTACATTATGCACGAATTTTATTTATATCGATGCCAGTATTATTTTTATATTTCGCATACACAACATTTATGAGAGGTACAGGAGATTCTAAAACGCCATTTTACTTTTTAATTGTAAGTACAGCGCTAAATATGATCTTATTACCAATTCTTATTTTTGGATGGTTAGGAGCTCCGAAATTAGATGTGTATGGAGCAGCCTATGCCTCTGTTATATCTACAGTTATTACGTTTATTGTCATGCTTTTGTATTTAAAGAAGAAAAATCACCCATTACAACTAGATAGCACGGTTAGAAAATACCTTCGAATGGATGGGGAGTTATTAAAGCTATTGCTAAGGCTCGGTATTCCAGCGAGTATTAATATGATATTAGTTTCATTATCTGAAATTGCTGTAATCGCGTTTGTAAATCGTTACGGTTCGGATGCAACAGCTGCTTACGGAGTTGTGAATCAAGTTGCAAGTTATGTACAAATGCCAGCAGTTAGCCTTGGTATTACAGTTTCTATTTTTGCAGCACAATCAATTGGGGCGAATCAATTTGATCGATTGCAGAAAGTTGTGAAGGTCGGAATTATTATGAACTACGTCATCGGTGGTGTGTTAATAGCTCTTATTTACTTATTCTCAAGAGACATTTTATCACTATTTTTAACGAGTCAAACTACAATTGAAATTGCTCATAGCTTAGTTATGATTACGTTATGGAGTTATTTAATTTTCGGTCATGCACAAATTATTAGTGCGACAATGCGAGCGAGTGGTACAGTACTTTGGCCAACTGTTATTGGAGTTGTTTCAATTTGGCTTGTGGAAGTACCCGTAGCATATTATCTTTCTTACCATACAAGTCTTGGAATAGAAGGGATCTGGATCGGGTATCCAGCAGCATTTATTGTCAGCTTAATACTACAGTATGCATATTATAAGCTTTCATGGCAAAAGAAACGAATTACACGATTAGTTAGTTAAATAGAAAAAATGTCTCTAAGTTATTTGACTTAGGGACATTTTTTTGTAGGTGCAGGTTTACAAATAGCTTTTTAAAGTTATATCAAAATGTTGTCTAATGAGTGTTTTATCACTCATATAAAACTCCCACGCTTTTTCTGGTTCACCGATAATCTCAAAGGATTCCTCTGTAATATATAAAGCGCAATTATCCTCCAGTGCAATTCCTTCTATATTCCCTTGATGATTTTGTAAAAAGGAATGGAAGGCGTTCATTCTATTTAATTGATTATAATGTGGACAAAATCTTTTATTAACAATCCCCCATCCGTTACTCTCTATATAACCAGAACCTTCATAATCTGATCGGATACTAGACGTGAACCAACACATAGCACCAGCGCTATAACCAGCAATAAGTGTTCCTTGTTGCAGAGCCAATAATAATTTTTCATCGAGTCTATGTTCTTTCCATTGCGTAAACATGTGAATATAATTCCCGCCACCTAGATAAATTAAATCGGCTGAATGAATCATCTCGTCTATTTCATACTTAGAAGGTGAATCTGTTGTAGTACGTAAAATTTGTACTTCACAATGTAATTGTTTTTCAAACGCGTCTAAAAATAATTTTATATAGCTTTCATCATCATGACTTGCCGTTGGAATAAACAATACTTTTGGATACTGTTTATTTGTTAATTCTATAAGGCGTTCATTAATAGGCAAGTGATTTGAATCTTGTAAATCACCGCCACCAATGACAGCTAATTTCATAGTAAAGCACCACCTAATCATTTTTGTTATATAAAAATTCGATAGAAGAGAGTTACATTCCTTCTGTAATGTAATCAATAATTAGAAAATGTAGCTTAAGTATATCGGAATAGTAAAGAAAACACTGATTATATATATCAGTGAATTAGAAACCATTCATTGATATATAATATTTCATACTAATGTTTCAAAAAATGGAAAAAATATGTTTAAATAGATATAATGAAGTATTAATTCATATTGAATTTATATTTATATTTTAAAAGGAAATCGGAAATAATAGCGATTTTCCAAAACAGTTTTTACTTTTAATAGGAAGTTGTATTACAATATGGTAAAATTATTTCAATATATTTATTTAATATGAAATACAAAGAAGGAGCGTGAAAAAAGTGGATTTTCGATTTGAATTTACAACGAAGCTGAAAGAATACTTAGACGATGAGAAGGATGAAAAAATAATAAAAGATGGGCACAGAGATGTAATTTTTCACTATTTATATGCGTTAGAGACTGAAATTGGCGTTGTTAAAAATCCTAATTTTACTTTTTTTGCATCAGGAAGACGTTCACATATAGTGTTAGAAAATGTTGAATTTAAAACAGAAGTAAATGTAAAAAGTAATATAATTGAAATTACAAAAATAGTGGATAATGTAGCTATTCCGTTAGATACTATCGTAGCGAAAGATCGGGAATTATTTGCACTTGGGCGTAATGAGAAGTTTAGTGTACAAATATTAGAGCAGTATCTTTTTGATACATTTGGAGATAAGTTAGGCTTATAATTAATGGAATGGCGTACGTATTTATAAGTAGTGAATTTTAGTGTATCTCATTCGTGTTTGACCTTTTATTTAATTTGTACTACAATTCGTAGTGTGAAAGGAGTCATACTATGTTTACTCAAAACTATAAATTAAATGAGCACGGGTTAAATCATTTCTTTGGACCGCTTGAAGCGAAAATTATGGAGATTGTTTGGTCTAACAAAGGTATTACGATTAAAGAAGTGCAGCAGAAATTAAGTGAAGAATCGCCTGTGAATTTTAACACTGTTATGACAGTTATGAACAGGTTAGTAGAGAAGTTACACTTAGAAAAACAGATTGTAAAAAGAAGTGGCATATATCGTGCTGTACAAACAAAAGAAGAATTCTTATCCAAGCAAACGAAGAAAATGACACAGGAATTGATGGGGGAATTTGGAGATTTAGTTGTAAATCATATGTTAGATGAGTTAGAGCAGGCTGATCCGACTTTAATAAAAAAGTTAGAAGACAAATTGAGTCAGTTAAAAAAAGAGGATTAATGAAATGAAATGGCAAATGCGTAAAATCGTATTGTTAGCAGTAATTGTTAGTACCCTCTTTTTCAGTATGTTAGTGTATTACGTTACATATCCATTTCTGTTTCAAAATAAGATGTTCTTTCTTTCAAATTTTTGCTTGTTCCAGTTAGAAAAACATATGAAAGAATTATCGCTGATTCGTATTATAATCGCTGGATTATTATTACTTACTATATTAATCGTGTGCAAAAGAATTTGGCGACAATTTTTCTATAGTAAAAAATTACAAAAAGTACTTATCCCTTTCATCCGAAAAGGAAAACAAATATATATATTGCCGACTACGGAAGTTGCGGCATTTACAATTGGATTATTCCGTCCGAAAGTTGTCATGTCGGAAGGTTTGCTTCAGACGTTTTCAGATGAAGAAATTGATGCAATTATTTTCCATGAAGAATATCATCAAAAGAATTGGGATCCGCTAAAATTATTTTGTTTTACGTTATTAGCAGAAGGAATGATGTACATCCCGATATTAAAAGGGTTGTTACAGCGATATCATACGTATCAGGAGCTAGCTGCTGATAAATATGCGATGCAAAAAATGGAATCTTCATTTGAGTTAGGTAGCGCGTTATTAAAATTAATTAAAATAAAGACAATGGAAAATCGATGTGTTACCGCTTCATTTGCAAAAACAGCAATAAATTTACGAATCGAGCAAGTGTTAAATGAAAAGGTTGTTAAGCTTACTATTCCGTTACATACGAATTCGGTATATGTAACAGTAGGTTTATTCTGTATGTCGGTTGTACTTATTGTCGGAGAGTGCATATAGCCTCTTTTTTTTAAGAATAAACACTACTTATTGTAGTGTTTTAGGGGGAATAAAATGAATGCAGCAGATTTAACAATTTGGCTTGTGGCTGGGGCGGGAGTATTGTCATTTATATCACCGTGCTCTTTACCGTTATATCCATCTTATTTATCTTATATTACAGGTGTGTCTATCCAAGATTTAAAAGAAAATCGTGGGATTATGCAAAAATCAGCGATTATACATACCATATTTTTTATGATCGGATTTTCGGTTATATTTTACGCGTTAGGTTTATCGGTAAGCTGGATTGGAATAACATTTTCATCTAACCAAAAATTGATTCAACAAATTGGTGGGATTTTTATTGTTTTAATGGGGCTATTTATGACGGGCTTGTTTCAGCCTAAGTGGCTTATGGCAGAGAAAAAGGTGCAGTATAGAAGTAAATCGACTGGATATATTCGCTCGATTTTAGTCGGTATGACATATGCAGCGGGTTGGACGCCATGTGTTGGACCGATATTTTCAGCTGTACTCATGCTTGGCGCGACGAATCCTGAAGGGGCACTTCTTTATATTACAGCGTATACTCTTGGGTTTGCGGTTCCATTTTTCGTGATGGCATTCTTTATTGGGAAGGTAAAATGGATTGTTACATATGCGAATGTCATGATGAAAATTGGCGGTGGAATGATGATTGTAACAGGTATTTTATTGTATACAAATCAAATGACGAAAATTACAGCATTCTTTATTCGTCTATTCGGTGGATTTACAGGCTTTTAAAAATGAGGAGGAAGAAAAGTGAAGAAACTAATTGCTATTATACTAGTAGGTGCTCTCGTTTGGGCGGGGGTTAACTTTTATAATTCAAAGAAAGAAGAAAAGGAAAGAAAAGCAAAGCAAGCAGAGTTACAAGAGAAAGAAGTATTACCACAAGTAGGTTTTAAAGCACCTGGCATCATATTAAAAGGATTAGACGGAAAGTTGCAGTCGTTAAATGATGCCAAGGGAAAACCGTATATTATTAATTTTTGGGCATCATGGTGTGGGCCGTGTGAAATGGAGGCACCTGACTTAGTTCATATGTATGATAAATATAAAAAGGATGTTGAAATTTTTGCGGTGAATGCAACTGTTAGTGACCCAGTACAAGAAGCAAGCGCATTTGCTAATCGCTATGGGTTTGAGTTTCCTGTTCTACTAGATATGGACGGAGTAGCTGGACTAGATTATAAAGTATTCTCTTTACCGACGACATTTTTTGTTAATAAAGATGGAATCATAGTAGATCATGTACGAGGTGTATTACCACCAGATCAATTAGAAAAGAAATTTAAGAAATTGATTGAGAATTAAAAGGAGATTTCGTGACGATGGAGTGGATCGTGAGGTTACAACCCATATCTCTTATAATTGGAAGTCTATTTGGATTTATGTTGATGAAACGAAAGATGAGGCATCAAAATGTATCATATGAAAAAATGATGGATGCCGTAACAAATGCTTTTCTTATCATCGTATTTGTATGGAAGTTTGCGCCATTAATTTTAAATCCTGTATGGGCTTTTGGGGCGCCAGTGCAAGCAATATTAGCTGTTGGGAGTATGCAACATATTGTAGTAGGATGCGTAATTGCGAGTGTATACATTGTTTGGAAAAGTAAAAAGGAGCAATTTTCGCTTCGTATTTTACTTGATGTATTGCCTTTTAGTCTGTGTGTGAGTATTATCTTTTATTTTCTATTACATCATGAAGTAGGCGCACAAACGACACTACCATGGGGAATAAAAATATATGAATCTAAACTTTTATATCACCCTATTTTCGTATATGAGATCATCCTTGCTCTTTGTATAATGGGCTTTTTATGGATGAAAAATGAAAGGCTTGGAAATGGAAAGAATATAAGTGTTTTTCTAATTATTGAGGGGTTTGCTCAAATCATTATTTCGCTTGTTAGTGAACAAAATTCGGTTCTGTTTGGTCTATCAGCACAGCAAATAATGAGCTTTTGTATTATTAGTTTAGGGATTTTGTTAGTGTCGAAAAAATAAAAAATAGCCATGTACAGAGAGTATCTGTGTATGGCTATCTTTTATAAGCATATTTCTTCATCATATGCTAAATCATTATATTGTAGAAATCTAAAAACCCCTTTATTAGGGGTTTTTAGGTTTCTATAGGTCTGCATGTGTTTCTTGTTTATCTGTATCCCATTTTGGAAGTTGTTTTGCTTGTTGACTTTCAGTAAAATTATTAAATCCAAAAGCAAGTATGCATGTAAAGGTTAAAATAGCTAAACTAATCTTTTTCATTATCTTAGTGCCTCCTTAGTTAATAATTTTTGTTTTGCTTCGTAAGTTTTGAAAAAATATTTTTGAGATTTCTCTATTTTATTCACTTTATGAAATTCTACTGCTAATAATTCGTAATATTCTTGTGCATAATCGTATAATTCTTTACTGTTAAAATATGTAGTGCCTGCAATGATTGCGTTTTCTAAGTCGTCTAGAATACCAGTGTGTTGTGTTTTTAAGATAGTGAAATGGTGTTTATATTCTTGATTATTTAATTCATTACAAATTTCTAAGCCTTTTTGAACCCAATGGTTTGCAAGTTCTTTTTCATTTAAAATAAAATGTTCTTTGGCTTGTAGAAAATTGGCTTTTAGGTGTTTAGGTAATTTGTTTGTAACTATTGTAAGATGTCTAATAGCAAGGGTTGATAGATTTTGAGAAGAGTAGAGCCAACCTAAGTTATTTCGAACTTTTAAGATTAGTGTATCGTCTTTCAGCTTTTGTAAAATATTGATTGCTGAATTATAGTTCTCTTCGGCTTGTTCGAATTGTTTTAAATAAACAGAACATGAGCCTAAAATGTTTTCGCATAGAGCTATTTTAATTTCATAACGTGGATATTTTGAGAAAATCTCTTTAGCTTGATTTGCATAATTGATTGCTGTAAGTGGTTTGTTTGTATGGTGATTAAATATAGCAAATTTATATTTATATTCAGCTTCTTCTAGTTCGCCTGGTACATGTTTTAAAAGGGATTCAGCTTTTTCGTATTCTTTTTTTGCTTCATCATAATTTCCAATAATGGTAGCATGTTCAGCTTTAAAAAAGTGATAATAATAAGTAATAAAGTCTTCAGTTATTGGATTGTCTAAACGAACAATTTGACTAAAAGTATCATACTTAATGTTTGTCCAATCGGTTAGGACCTTATATTTAAAGTTTAGTAGGGAGTAGTAAAGCGATAGATTTTGATCAGCTTCAATTTTATTAATCTGTTTCTCTATTTTTTCTTTTAATTGTTTCGCTTCAATTAATTGCTCCGCTACCATTACTTGATATAAAATGTTTAATTCGTTGACAATCTGTTCATGCCCTTTTAATAACACACTCATTATATATTCCCCCATCCGATAAAAGTATCCTAATTTAATTATTTCTATAATAACAAAATAGAAGAAGTATAAGAGTGATTTTACCATATTTTTCAACAAAATTCTGAAAAATCAATTAATTTTTACGTATTTCTTATTTTTATGTGAATATTACAAGTGCCTCTGGTAGTGGTGGGATGAATCTGACTCATGATACGTTAGCATCAATGGGAGGGATAGTTTCAGTTGTAAATATGTTTTTAGGAGGATTGTTCGGATTGGGTCCAACTGTTAAGTTTTTAACAAAAATTTCACTTTCTTATTTAATAAAAACAGGATAATCCGCATTTTATAAGAACCATCCTGTTTTTATTTATACATTAAAAAATCGGCGGAGTAACAGAAAATAAAACTATCGCGTTTTTTTCAAAATGATTCACCCATTTATGCTTTAAATAAGCAGGTATCTTTACACTGTCACCAGTTTCTAATACGTATTCTTCCTCGTTTAAATATAATGTGATTTTCCCATCTAAGACAAATGCTAATTCTTCTCCTTTATGTTCTAGCACATTTTCTGATGAAGCTGTATTAGGCGGGACGGTCATAATTGCTGTTGCTAAATTTCCAGTGAAATCAGGTGAAAGCATTTCATATGATAAATTATCGATAATCATTTTCTTTCGTTTATGGGAACGTACAATTAAATCGTCTGTATTTGTATCTTCAAGTAAAAAGCTAAATGTTGGAACATCAAGAGCTTTAGCAAGCACTTTTAATGTTTGAATAGAAGGGTTAGCCGACCCACGCTCAATTTGACTTAACATAGATGGTGTAATATCGGCCATCTTTGCTAGTTCTTTACTAGTTAAACCTTTTTCTTTTCTTTGTTTTTCAATTTTTTTACCAATATCTATATTTTCCATAATGAAAATCTCCTCAAGGGTTATTAAATTATATTTAAATAAATTAAATTAAAATTAACTAAAGTGAACGATTTGTGTTAAACTATATTAAAATTAATTTAATTATAATTTATTATATGGTGAGCTACAAGGATATAAGGAGGAAACAAAATGAAAGAAATAGGGGCATTACAAGCAGAATACCCATTAGTGAATAAACTTATTGCAACAAAAGAAGTATTTTGGATAAACCCACACATAGAAAAGTATGAAAGGGCAATAAAAGATTCACCACTTAATGAAGAGAATGTAAAAGATGCGGAAGAGAGATTAAAGCGTTTTGCGCCATATATTGCGAAAGTTTTTCCTGAAACGAAAGGGACTAACGGCATAATCGAATCACCTTTAGTAAAAATACCTTCTATGAAAGAAGCTTTAGAGACAAATTACAAGCAACCTATTTTAGGAGAATTATTATTAAAATGTGATAGTCATCTCCCGATATCAGGATCAATTAAAGCTAGAGGTGGCATTTATGAAGTGTTGAAACATGCTGAGCAACTAGCATTGCAGCACGGAATGTTAACAGAAGAAGATGATTATTCCATTTTAGATAGTGATACATGTAGAGAGTTTTTCTCGAAGTATTCAATTGCGGTAGGTTCTACAGGGAATTTAGGACTTAGCATAGGAATTATGAGTGCGAATCTAGGTTTTAATGTAACTGTTCATATGTCAGCAGACGCAAAAGAATGGAAGAAAAGTTTATTAAGAAGTAAAGGTGTAAACGTTATTGAATATGAAGATGATTATAGCAAAGCAGTAGAAGAAGGAAGACGACAGGCAGATGCGGATCCTAGCTGTTATTTTGTAGACGATGAAAACTCACATGATCTATTTTTAGGATACTCAGTAGCAGCATCACGATTACAAAAGCAATTAGAAGAGCTAGAGGTTGTAGTAGATGAAGATCACCCTTTATTTGTTTACCTTCCGTGCGGAGTAGGAGGAGGACCTGGCGGAGTAGCATTCGGTTTAAAGTTATTGTATAAAGACAACGTTCATTGTTTCTTTGCAGAGCCAACACACTCACCATGTATGTTACTCGGCTTAATGACAGGCCTTCATGACAAAATTGCCGTTCAAGATATCGGAATTGATAATGTAACAGATGCGGATGGACTTGCGGTAGGAAGACCGTCTGGATTTGTCGGGAAAACGATGGAACCATTTTTAAGTGGAAATTATACAGTAAACGATGAAGAGTTATATAGATTGTTAAAAGAACTAGCTGATACGGAGAATATTTATTTAGAGCCTTCTGCACTAGCAGGTATGATAGGGCCAGTGAAAGTGTGTAAAGAAGATGAGTATTTACAAAAGCAACAGTTAACAGAGAAAGTGAAAAAAGGTACTCATATTGTGTGGGGAACGGGTGGAAGCATGGTTCCTAAAGATGTAATGAATGAATATTATAGGAAAGGTTTGGAATTAACGATATAAGAAAAATGAGGCTAGTTGTAGCCTCATTTTTTCATGTACATAAAAATCTTTGTTATTTTCACAATAGTTCTTTATAGTATATATAAAGGATAACTAATATTGAATAAATATAACAAAAAAGCTTTATTTTACATAATAAGAGGATGTGTATACGATGTCATTACAGACTAAATATATAGCGGGTATTTCGCTTGGGGTTATGGGTGTCGGCTTTGCGGCTTCTATCCCTTTTCAAGGAACGGTAGCTGGAGAGATTATACAAGGTGGATTTGAAGCTGGATTGGTTGGGGGACTTGCGGATTGGTTTGCGGTTACTGCTTTATTCCGTCATCCGATGGGAATACCAATTCCGCATACAGCTTTGTTACCTAAAAACCGTAAACGGGTAACAAAAGGGCTCATTCATACGTTAGAAAATGAATGGCTAACGAAAGAAAGTATTACGAATAAAGTAAAAGAGATGCAGTTAGCACAAATGGTACTGCAAATTGCTGAGAGAGAAATGCAGTCTGATGCTGTGAAAAAGGGGATTGTAACGATTGCAGAGAAAGCAATTGTAACAATAGATACAGAAAAGTTAGCTGTTATTATTGAAAAAGAATTAAAAACATATTTACATACAATTAATACAAGTAATATTTTACAAGTGCTTGTTGATCAATTAGTTGTGCAAGAATATGATGAAAAGACACTTGATTACATATTAGTGAAGGTAAAAGATTGGACAGCGCAAGATGAAGCTCGTTACCAGCTCGGTAGCTTAGGTATGAAGGCGATGGAAAATATAAAAGTAGATGGATTCTTGCAGTTTACTTTGAAATCATTTATGAATATTGTAGATGAAGATAAAATTGGCGGTATTTTGCAGAAGTTTATCATTAGTAATATTAACAGCTTACAAGAGGCTGATAATAGCACAAGACAACTTATATTAGCGAAGATTCGTCAAGAGATTATCAATGTAAAAGAAAATGAAGCTTTATTACAGGAATTAGAAAATTGGAAAGAAAAGTGGATTGCGAATTGGAATGCTACTGACAAAATAAAAGAGATGCTAGAGCAAGTACAACAAAGAGCAGTTGCTTTTGTAAATAATGAAGAATTTGCTAATCAATATGTTATTCCATTTTTACAAAAACAAATGAATAAAATAAAAGAAGATGAACAGACAGTTCAAAAAATAGAAGATTGGTTACAAAAACAAGTTGTGAATCTTATTGAGAAGAACCATTCGAAAATTGGTAAGCTTGTACAAGAAAACCTTGATAAGTTAGACGATAAAACGTTAATCGAAATGATTGAAAATAATGTCGGTAAAGATTTGCAGTGGATCCGAGTGAACGGGGCGGTTTGCGGATTTATGATTGGATTAGTGTTAGAAGGAATTAAAGCGATTATATAAGAAAAACCTTCCGCAATTGCGGAAGGTTTTTCTTATTTTTCAATAACGCTCATATTTAAATTATAAGTTTTCTCAATATTTAACTTGTGCGTGCCATTTCCAGTTTTAATTGAATTTTTATACCAATGTTCTTGGTTGTTTAATTCTGGATCTTCTTCTGAAGAAGTATTTTCTTTTTTTGTTAAATCTTCTACTTGTTCCCAAGGTGTGCTTCCGTGTGTTTCTTTTTGATTCGTTACTGCTGTTAAAGAAACATCACTCTCTTTTGCAAGATGGACAGACACTCTTGAGCTTTCTTGTACAAACCAATTATTTTGTAATTGACCTGGATAAAGAGATAGTTCGTTATTTGAAGCACGGATTTCCACATTTTTATTTTGTGGAAGAACAAGCGTTGGTTTCACTTGTGGTGCTGAACTAAATAACGTATGTTGAACAGGTAATGATTTTAAATTGATATACATCGTTTCTCCAGCCGTTTGAACTGAAAGGAAATCATCTTGTTTTAAATTGAGTTTTTCATTTGCTTTCGTCGTCATTTCATAAGTTCCCAAAAGGTGAATTTGATTTGTATTATTTCCCTCTATCGTTAGAGGCTGATGCCCTGCATCTACTACAATTTTTTTGATAGATTCAGGTATATCAAATTGTCCGTCTGGAATATTACTCGTTTGTCTCGTTGTGTTAATAGAATGACGAAATTCTTCTAGTAATCCAGTTGATAATAAACAGTAAAAAGCAATTCCGACGCTTCCTAAAACGCCGATAAAGAAAATGCTGAAAATATCATATTTAATAAATGATTGTTCCTTCTTAGAAAATACAAGGTATAGTAAAACTTCAGCTCCAAGTATGATAAGTAAAACTGGCCACCATGCAGTTAGTGTATCTAATACTTGAATTCCTTTTACGACTGAAAATAGTAAAAAGCATCCTAACGATATAATAGAAAGCCCCATTGAGAATGTTCCAACACGCCAAGTCCTCATTCGCTTGTCCCACCTTTGTTTTCTTTATTTCCAAGTAACAATTTAAAGCCGCCGCCAATTAAAAGGAGCGCAACGATAGATGTTTGGAAATAGCGATAATATAGTTCACTAAGATGAATATTAAATATAGTTACAAAATAATCATTCAAAATAGGAAGGACTGTTTGATCTAATAAATAATAAACACCGAGTGTAATTAATCCGATACCAATCCATCTTTGATGATTTATAAAATAATCGATAATGGGTTCGTCTTGTACTCGTTCTTTTCCGTATTTTGCTGTTTGCTGTAAAGCATCAAAAAAGCTATAGAACCAAATGATTGGCACTAAAAATAAAAACGCAGAAAGTCTTAATAAGTCGAGTAAATAAATAGATAGTAAAAAGGCTGCCATAAGCTGAAGACCACGGCGTTGTAAGCCTAAATACATATGACCTGCTCCGGGGAACATCGCTAAAATAGAAGCAAATGTTTTATTTTTCTTTCCTTGCTCGCGGTGCTCTTCAAACTCTTCGAAAATAGTACGATCATCTAATTGCTCGCCACGTTCTTTTTTCTGGAGTTGCTGAACAACGTCAAAGAAATTGTAAATCCATAAAACAGGTAATGTAATAAGGAAGATAAGAAAACTTTCTTGCGATGTTAAAAGTGCAACGAAAATGATCATACTTCCGATTCCTGTGCAAGCTACTAAAAATGTAAGTCCGCGTTGCATAAGTCCTAATTGAAAATGGCCAAGTCCAGGGATGATGGATAAGAGAATGATATAAAATCGTTCGCTCTCTTTAGAGGATTCTATGAATTCTCCGGCAGCTTGTTTTTTCGATTGATTAATAATAGTGATAACTAAATCTAATAAATTGATTGCCCATAACACGACTAGTAAAAATAGAGAAAGAAAAGCAATATCACGGGCTCCTAATGCTATTGTACAAAATGCTGCAAAGATAAATAGAAATACAGCCCCTCCGCTATATAAAATAAACCGTCCAAATTTCTTTAAATATAAATGTCCAAGCCCAGGAATTAGCCCTAATACAAGTGCTAAAAAGGGATTTTTATTCATGCTTTGAACCTCCGTCCTTTTTCGATGTGTCTACCGATTTGTTTACAATTTGTTGTGAGATAGAAGACTCGTTATGTTTTGAAGATTTCTCTAAATTTGATGTCGCTGTAAAAATATACTGAAATAAACCACTTACCATAAAAATAATTGTAGCCGCAGTCGCAATTATGTAGTGAATGATCGTGCGCTTTAGTGAGGTTGTTTTTATATTTTCATTAGACTGTAGTGTTTCAAAATTAATTTGCGTCATAACTTCGTTCGTAAATGAATCATCATTTATCATTGGAAGGTTTTCATGTTGTTCATCAATACTTTCCATATAAAGTGCTAAACAATGATCACATTCATAAAGATGTTCTTCCATAGATTCACGTTCATTGCTTTCTATAAAATCTAATGTATAATTGCGCCAATCTTCTTTTGAATAATGCATCATAGAAACTCTTCCTCCTTCCAATGTTTTTTAATCCATTTTCTTGCCCGATACAGTTTCATTTCGACTGTTTTTACTTCAATGTTTTCCTGTAAAGCAATTTCTTGATAGCTTTTTTCTTGTAAGTAATGTGCGAGAACGACGTCACGGTAATTTTCAGGAAGTTCTCTCAGTTTTTGAGCAATGAGTAATTTCTGCTCTTTCGTCAATAATAAAGCCTCAATATTATGAGAGGACTGTATATTTTCCTCATTTTCTTTACATAAGGAGAGTTCTTCACTTTCTCGAGCTTTCTTCCTCTTATAATCAATAGCGTGATTGGTGGCAATACGTGCCATCCACGTTTTTAATCCGCGAAATTGATAATTTGGGAGAGAGGCGTGAATTTTTACGAATACTTCTTGTGTAACATCTTTCGCATCTTCTTCATGTCTTACAATAGAAAAGATAACTTGAAAAATATAATGACGATATGTTTGCACGAGGATACGAAAAGCATGTTCGCTTCCTTGTTGTGCTTTTTCAATTAATTGTTTTTCCTCAATGGGTCTCTCCCTCCTTTTTGACGCATTCTATTATATAGACGTAAAGAATGATAAGTCACCCTACACATTTTGTAAAAAAAGAATAATATATTTTTTGCAGAAGAGCTAGATGAAAAAAGTGTGAAAAAATGGTAAGCAGAAGTATATAATGAGCAAGTAGGAAATGTTATACGGAGAAAGGATGTGAATGTTAGTAGGAGGAAGGTCCATACTAACAAACATGAAAATTAAAATATTAATAGCAGACGATAATTCTTTTATTAGAGAAGGCATGAAAATTATTTTAAATACATATGAAGAGTTCGAAGTGGTAGATACAGTAAATGATGGAGAAGAAGCTGTAGCATATTGTAAAAAGCATGAAGTTGATATTGCTCTTTTGGATGTTCGTATGCCAAATATGAACGGTGTAGAGGCGACGAAGTTTATTTGTGAAGAGACGAAAACAAAACCGCTTATTTTAACGACGTTTGATGATGATGAATATATTTTGGATGCAGTAAAAAACGGAGCGAAAGGGTATTTATTAAAAAATAACGATCCGGAGCGTATTCGTGATGCAATAAAAGGGGTATATAATGGCCAAACTGTTATGCAAGATGTAGTTCTCGATAAAATTAAGTCCAATTTAATGGAAAGTAAAGAGGAAGAATGTAAAATAGATAAAAGTCTTTTTACTGAAAGAGAGCTTAGTATTATCGCATTAATTGCAAAAGGTTTCTCAAATAAAGAAATTTCGAAACAGCTTTTTATATCTGAAGGAACAATCGCAAATTATATTACATCAGTTTTAGGGAAAACGGGACTTGAACATCGCACACAAATTGCGATTTACTACTTAACAGGGAAAGTAGATTAATGATATGGAATTTTGGTTAACTGTAAGTAAATTAATTGTCTTTATATATATTGTGTTCAGTTACATACATTCAAATGTTACGAACTTACCATGGGTTATATTTGCTTTGCTTTTATATCTTTCTGTAAACGTGCTAATCTCTATATTAAAAAAAGATACGTACAAAAAAATATTGATTTGTATTTCAATTAGTGTAGTTATGTTATTAACATGGAGGGTTCATCCGTTTTTTATTTTGTTTTTACCTTTGAATTTATACGAAATTACATTCCATTACATAGACAAGAATTGGTCACGCTTTGTTATTATGATGCTTCCAATTACAATTACAGATGAAAGCATTCGAATGACTTATGGATTAATTGTTGCATTTTCTTTTCTCGTTTTAACTATGGCAGATCGATATATATCACGTGTAGTAAAGCTTGAATCGCAAAATGATAAGATGCGAAAAGATATGCAACGACTTACGAAAAGCTTACATGAAAATAAAGAGTACATAAGACAATCAGAATACACATTTAAGCTAGAAGAGAGAAATCGGTTATCACAAGAAATTCATGATAAAATTGGTCACTCGATGACAGGTGCATTAATTCAAATGGAAGCTGCAAAGAGATTAATGGGGATAGATAAAGAAAAATCTGCGGAGTTATTACAAAATGCAATTCATATTTCAAAAGATGGAATTGAAAGTATTCGCATTACATTAAAAAATATGAAGCCACCAACTGAGCAAATTGGCATTCACCGTATGAAATTATTCATAGAGGAGTTTGCTAGTAAGCATGATGTAAACATTCCTTTCGTATATAAGGGAAACTTAGATATGATTTCTCCCATTCAGTGGAAAATTATTGGTGAAAATGTTACCGAGGCACTAACAAATGCGATGAAATATGCTGATGCGACAGTTATTTCTATAGATATTCATGTACTTAATAAGATGGTTAAGGTGCAAGTGAAGGATAACGGAAAAGGCGCAGCTCTTGTTAAGAAAGGTCTCGGTATTATGGGGATGGAGGAGCGAACGGCGTCTGTAAACGGAAAAATTATTGTAGATGGGACAAGTGGTTTTTCAGTAACGATGTTGTTGCCAATATAAAGAGAATGGTACGAGGATGAACCATCTCATATGAAAAAAGTGAATAATCTCATGTGAAAAGAATGAACTTCTGCACTGAGCAGGTTCATTTTTTTTGTTTATACTAAAAGCAGAGAAACCGAAATAGGGGTGAAATGATGAATACATTAGAAATTAAAAATTTAACGAAAAAATTTGGTGATTTCATCGCGGTAGATAATATGTCTTTATCTATTAAAGAAGGAGAGATATTTGGCTTTTTAGGATCAAATGGTGCTGGTAAAAGTACAACGATAAATATGATTGCTGGGTTGTTAAGAAGTAATGAAGGTGAAATTAGCATATTAGGAAAAAATATAAAAAAACATAATCGATTTGCGAAGATGAATATCGGTATCGTTCCGCAAGATATTGCGATTTATGAAGAGTTAACTGCCTATGAAAATGTGAAATTCTTTGCTGGATTGTACGGTTTAAGAGGAGCAGAGCTAAAAGCAAGAGTAGAGGAAGCGCTTCAGTTTGTGGGGCTTAGTGATAAACATAAAAGTTATCCGAAAAACTTTTCTGGCGGGATGAAACGAAGATTGAATATCGCTTGTGCGATCGCTCATAGACCGAAGTTAATTATTATGGATGAGCCGACAGTGGGAATTGATCCACAGTCAAGAAACTATATTCTCCAGTCTGTTCGAAAATTAAATGAAATGGGAAGTACCATTATTTACACGAGCCACTACATGGAAGAAGTAGAAGAGATTTGTACGAAAATAGCAATTGTAGATCACGGTAAAGTAATTGCAGAAGGTACGAAAGAACAGTTAAAAGCGATTATTACTAATACGAAAGATATTTGGGTTGAAGTGAAGTCAGTAGAAAATTTAGATGTAAAAAAGTTAAAAGAGATAAACGGTGTGAAAGCTGTTCAAATTGAAGAGAACGTAATTAAAGTAAACTCGGATGCAGGAGTAAACAATTTAAATAAAATTATTCAGCACTTCATTAATCATGATATTGAAATTCGTTCGGTAGAGGAGCAGGCCCCGAACTTAGAAACAGTATTCCTTACGTTGACTGGAAGAAACTTACGAGATAAATAAAAGGTAAATGAAGAAAAGGTAAAGGGAGGTTCATCAATTGAACATCTTCAATATTGCAGTTATGCATATTAAAAGAGATTTCAGAGACGTAAGAACTTTAGTTTTTATGTTAGCATTTCCGGTTGTACTTATGCTTGTGTTAGGAACAGCGTTAACGAATGCATTTGATAGCGATAGTCAAGCGATTAAAGATATACAAGTGCTCTACAAAGATGAAGCGAGTAGCACATTTTCTCAATCGTTCGAAGCATTTACGAAAGAAGTCGATAAATCGGTTATTCATTTTAAAAAAGCTTCCGAAGGTATAGATGGGAAAGAAGAAGTGAAGCAAAATAAATATGCTGCTTATGTAGAGTTAAATAAAGATGGTGCAAAATTTTATGGAAGTGACAAAAGTAGTGTTGAGGGAAGTATTGTGGAAGGCATGCTTACAACATTTGTTGATAAGTACAATGTAGCGGCCGAAGTTGCAAAAGTAGATCCTAGTAAGGTGAGCACAGTTTTTTCAAGCGGAAATCATAATGATTATATAAAAGAAACATCTTTACAAGCTGCGAAAAAACCAGGTTCTATGGATTACTACGCGGTTGTAATGACAACGATGATTGCACTATATGCTGCGATGGGAGCGAGTTCTTTAATTCGAGGAGAACGAATACGTAAAACAGGAGATCGTCTCATTGCTGCACCTATAAGTAAGGCTGAAATATTCATTGGAAAAGTACTTGGTAGCCTAGTAGCAAATGCTCTGTGCATATTACTCGTCATGTTATTTAGTAAATTTGTTTTTCAAGCGAATTGGGGCGACCATCTTGGAATCATATTTCTTATTTTATTAACACAAATTTTTCTAGCAATTAGCTTCGGTTTAGGAATTGGATATATTACAAAAACACCGGAATCATCTAGAGCAATTATTATGGTTATTGTGCAATTATCCTCTATTTTTGGTGGTGCATATTTCGTAATAGAAGAAAATTTCGTTACGAATTTATCACCATTAACGTGGGCAAACACAGCTGTTATGAAAATTATTTATGCAAATGATGTAGGAGCAGCACTACCGGTAATATGTTTAAACCTTGGCATTTCAGCACTCTTTTTATTAATTGCAATTATTGCATTACGTAGACGGGAGGGGCTATAGTATGAAAGATATTTTATGGCTCATACAAAAAACGTTATCTGTACTTTTGAAAAATAAAAAAGGGTTATTCATTATTATTAGTTTGCCGATAATTGGAACACTAATCTCCTTCTCGATGTATGGGAATATGGGGCAAGGGACGTTAAATATCGGGGTTATTAATAAAGAAAATCAATCTATAGCAAATGATACGGTGAAATTTTTAGAAGGATTAAATCATGTAAAGGTAAGTAAAATTAAAGAATCTGAAGTAGAAGATAAACTCACTTCCAAAAAACTTGATGGAGTTATTACATTAGATTCTGGTTTTTCAAAAAGTGTTCGAGAAGGGAAACCAAATCATATTGAAATTTCATCGATTAAAGGTGATCAAGTAACAGGATTTATAAAATCATATTTATACAATTATATTGATAATGTAGCAGCTATTAGTAAAGTAGCAGGAACAGATCAAAGTGCATTTGATACTATGTACGCAGGATATCAAAAAGGTTCATTTAAAATGAAAACTGAGACGCTAGAAGATACTTCGAAAAATAAAGATATGACAAACCAAACGATGGGTTACCTTATTATGTTTATGCTATTTTCAGCAGCGAACTTATCAGGTTATATTTTAAAAGAAAAAGAAAATAGAACGTATTTTAGACTCTTATCAACGCCGATAGATGGGAAGAAATTCATATTATCTAATGTCGGGGTAAATATGCTGCTATTAACAGTACAAATTCTGATTACAATCTTATTCCTAACGAATATTTTTCATATAAATATCAATATGCCTTTCATAGTGATGATTGGTGTACTCATGCTATTTGCTTTAATAGCGATTGGAATATCGTTAGTCCTTGTCGCTTTTTCGAAAAACTCAGCATCAGCAAATGCACTGCAAAATATGATTATTGTACCAACATGTTTACTGGCTGGATGTTATTTTCCTTATGACATTATGCCAAAAGCGGTACAAAAAGTAGCTGATTTTCTTCCGCAGAGATGGCTATTAGACACAGTATCAAAACTACAACAAGGAATTCCAATTTCAGATTTGTATTTAAATATTTTAATCTTATTTGCCTTTGCAGTAGCATTCTTCTTAATTGCTATTTATAAGTTTGGAAGAAATAATGATGCGAGAAACTTTGTTTAATATGAAAAGGGTGTGACGTTAAGTCGCATCCTTTTTTGTATGAAGCATGAAATCTAAATTTGAATGACAAAATAGAAAGGTGGAAAGAAAATGAGCGGAAGGAAATCAAAATGATTAAAAAAATATTGCGAGTTACTTCTATTGTAATTACTATTTTCGTTTTTGTTTTAATTTGGATGCATATTGACGTTACGCTCGGAAGAAAAATGGAAGTCGGGAAAAATATGCCGACAGAGTACGCTCCTCATTATAGTGATTTTCAATTATATGTAGAAGGAAAGTCATTTTATAAACAGTTATTTACTGATATAAGAGAGGCGAAGCAATCTATTTACACGTACTTTTTCATTTTGTCGGATGATAAAAGTAGCCATACTTTTTTAAACTTATTAAAAGAGAAGGCGAGAGAAGGAGTAAACGTATATTTATCTGTCGATTTACTTAACGATTTATCATTTGAAAGAAAGGTGAAAAAAGAATTACAGGAAAGTGGCGTGCATTTTACATATAGTAGAAAACAGGAATTACCATTCGGGTTTTATTCCCTACATCATCGTAATCATCGCCGTATTACGACGATTGATGGAGAAATTGGCTATACAGGCGGATTTAATATAGGAGATGAGTACTTGGGGAAAGATAAGCGATTTGGATATTGGCGTGATTATCATGTACGGCTTAAAGGAGAAGGAGCAAAAGATTTAGAGGAGCAATTCGCTTTAGATTGGAAGCGAGATACGAAAGAAGAGATAAAGAGAAGTACGAATAAGGCTAGCAAAGGGAATACATTACATACTATGACTAGTTACAATGGCCATTACGTTGCTGAGAAATATATAGAGCTCATAAAACAAGCTCAGCACTCAATTGTAATTGCAACGCCGTATTTTATAGCGAAAAATAAAGAATCTATGAATGCTTTAATCGCGGCGCAAAAGCGTGGTGTTACAGTAAAAATACTTTGGTCATATAAACCAGATCTACCTCTTATAAAAGAAGCGGCGTATCCATACATACGTCAGGCTGTTAATAATGGGATTACTGTATATGGGTATAAAAAAGGAATGTTTCATGGAAAGTTAATGCTGATTGATAATGAGTTAACTGTTATAGGTACAACAAACTTTACTTCGCGTAGCTTCAATATAAATGATGAAATGAATTTTTATATTTATGGTGGTCCTATTGTAGAACAAGTTAATAAGGCGTTAACAGAGGATTTTCATGATTCGAAAGAAATGACGAAAGAGTTTTTTGAAAAGTTATCTTTTTGGGAGCGTTGTAAGGAGAAAGTAGCGGGATTGGTTGACTTCTATTTGTGATGATGAATTAGGAAAGGGTGCCTACAAAAGACACCCTTTTTTGGTGGGAAATCATTATTTTTCATGCACCAGCAATGAAGCATCATCATTAATCAACGTCCCTACATGCTCCCCTAAACAAATTCGTTTCATCACTCCAGGCTCATCAAAGTTAAAGACATGTGCTGGTAAATTGTAGTCTCGGGCAAGCAGTAATGCTGCTTGATCCATGACTTGTATATTTTGTCTAACAACATCATTATAGTTTAGTTTGCTGTACATTTTTGCTGATTTGTTATGCTTTGGATCACTTGTAAAAACGCCGTCGACACCTTGTTTTGCGACTAATATGGCATCACTATTCATTTCAATAGCTCTTTGTACGCTTGGATAATCTGTCGTCACGAACGGTTGCCCGTTTCCGCCTCCAAAGATAACGATATAACCGTTATCTAAATGGTGGACTGCACGCAAACGAATGTATGGTTCAGCTACTGCATTAAATGGAATGGAAGTCATAACGCGCACTTCTCTATTTGTTTTACTTGTTAAAACACCGCGAAGCATTAAGCTGTTAATAATTGTACCTAACGTACCGATATTATCAGCTTCTACGCGATCAATTCCCCATTCTTCAGCTAGATGACCTCTAAAAATGTTACCGCCACCGATGACGATGGATACTTCGATACCTAAATCAACAATGGATAAAATTTCGTTTGCGATATGTTCTAATCGTTTGGAGTTAAAGCTATTTCCAGTTTGATCGGCAAGTGCACCGCCGCTTAATTTAATTAAGACACGTTTATATGGTCTCATAACTATTCCCCCTATATAGATCGCAATAAAAAAGGAACAAAGGCGAATGCCTTTGTTCCTTTTTAAGAAAATGAAAAAGAAAAGAAGAAGATAGGACGAATTTCTTTGTATAGTTTCTCATAACATCCACTCCTTTTCATTTCGATTTTTTTTAAGTATATATCTTTTTGATTATACGAAACAATCTGATTACTTATCAAGTTTATTTTATCGTTTTTTAACAAAATGGTGTCAATGAAAAAAAGAATAAAAATATTTGAATTTTTTGTGACGAACTTGTAGGTTTTTGTATGATTTTGTAGGTTCGCTTATAAGATGTGTAAGTAGCTTTTATAAATTCAAATTGAAAGCGTTCGCATGAAGGGGATGAACATAAATGAAAAAATTCGGATTGGCAACACAAATTTTTGTAGCGCTTGTTTTAGGGATTGTAGTAGGGGCAGTCTTTTATGGCAATAAAACGGCGATTTCTTATATCACACCAATTGGAGATATATTTATTCACTTAATTAAGATGATTGTAGTACCAATTGTTATTTCAGCATTAATTGTTGCAGTAGCTGGTGTAGGAGATATGAAAAAGCTTGGGAAACTGGGCGGTAAGACAATTCTTTATTTCGAAATTATTACGACAATTGCTATTTTAATGGGATTACTTGCAGCGAATATATTCCAACCAGGTACTGGTGTTGATATGAGTAATTTACAGCAAAGTGATATTTCTTCTTATAAACAAACTGCAGATGCAACCGAGAAGAAAGGTTTTGCTGAGACAATTGTTCACATTGTACCGAAAAACGTATTTGAATCGATTGCACAAGGTGACCTATTACCGATTATATTCTTCTCAGTATTATTCGGCTTAGGAGTTGCGGCAATTGGGGAAAAAGGAAAGCCTGTCTTTAACTTTTTTGAAGGCGTACTCGAAGCCATGTTTTGGGTTACAAATCAAGTGATGAAATTTGCACCATTTGGTGTATTCGCATTAATTGCCGTTACGGTTGCAAAATTTGGTGTAGCGACATTACTTCCGCTAGGAAAACTAGTGCTAGCTGTATACGTAACTGTTATACTATTCGTTGTGATTGTATTAGGTATTAATGCACGAATGGTTGGCGTAAACATTTTTACATTAATGAAAATTTTAAAAGAAGAACTGATTCTTTCGTTTACGACAGCAAGTTCAGAAGCTGTTTTACCTAATATAATGAGAAAAATGGAAGAGTTCGGTTGTCCAAAGGCAGTTGCCTCTTTCGTAATTCCGACAGGTTATACATTTAACTTGACTGGATCGGCTATTTATCAAGCGTTAGCGGCATTGTTTGTTGCACAAATGTACGGTGTGCACATGTCATTAACGGAGCAAATAACGTTATTATTCGTTCTCATGTTAACATCCAAAGGTATGGCGGGAGTTCCAGGTGCATCGTTCGTTGTTGTATTAGCAACGTTAGGTTCAATGGGGTTACCACTAGAAGGTATCGCGTTAATTGCGGGAATTGACCGCATTTTAGATATGATTCGCTCATCTGTCAATGTATTAGGAAATGCATTAGCGGCCATTGTTATGTCGAAGTGGGAAGGCGAATTCGATAATGAGAAAGCAAAACAATATGTAGAAACAGTCAAAGAAACAAAAGCAGCATAAGAAATCGTTAAGGAGTGAATAATCATGGCAACATTAACTGAAGTTAAAAATGGTGTTCGAATTGAAAAAGATTTTTTAGGTGAAAAAGAAGTGCCAAACTATGCATACTACGGCGTACAAACAATGCGTGCAGTAGAAAACTTCCCAATTACAGGATACAAAATCCATGAAGGCTTAATTAAAGCATTCGCAATTGTAAAAAAGGCTGCAGCGCTTGCTAATACAGATGTAGGAAGATTGGAATTGAACAAGGGCGGCGCGATCGCAGAAGCCGCTCAAGAAATTCTTGATGGAAAATGGCATGATCATTTCATTGTAGATCCAATCCAAGGCGGAGCAGGTACTTCAATGAATATGAATGCAAATGAAGTCATGGCCAATCGTGCTCTTGAATTATTAGGAATGGAAAAGGGAGACTATCATTATATTAGTCCAAATAGTCATGTAAACATGGCGCAATCAACAAACGATGCATTCCCAACGGCGATTCATATTGCAACATTAAATGCATTAGAAGGCTTATTACAAACGATGGGTTATATGCACGATGTATTTGAATTAAAAGCAGAGCAGTTCAATCATGTTATTAAAATGGGTCGTACACATTTACAAGACGCTGTGCCAATTCGTCTTGGACAAGAATTTAAAGCGTATTCTCGCGTACTTGAACGTGATATGAAACGTATCAAGCAATCACGTCAACATCTATATGAAGTAAATATGGGAGCAACTGCAGTTGGTACAGGCTTAAATGCAGATCCAGAATATATTGAAGCAGTTGTAAAACATTTAGCTACAATTAGTGAACTGCCACTTGTTGGTGCAGAAGACTTAGTAGATGCAACGCAAAATACGGATGCATACACAGAAGTATCAGCAGCACTGAAAGTATGTATGATGAATATGTCTAAAATTGCGAATGACCTTCGCTTAATGGCATCAGGTCCACGTGTTGGCTTAGCGGAAATTATGTTGCCTGCTCGTCAACCAGGTTCATCTATTATGCCAGGGAAAGTAAACCCTGTTATGCCAGAAGTAATTAATCAAATTGCGTTCCAAGTAATTGGTAACGACCATACAATTTGCCTTGCTTCAGAAGCAGGACAGTTAGAATTAAACGTTATGGAACCAGTACTTGTTTTCAACTTACTTCAATCGATTAGCATTATGAATAACGGTTTCCGTGCCTTTACAGATAATTGCTTAAAAGGAATTGAAGCGAATGAAGATCGCTTAAAAGAGTATGTTGAGAAGAGTGTAGGAATTATTACAGCCGTGAACCCTCATATCGGTTATGAAGCAGCAGCTCGCGTTGCGAAAGAAGCAATTGCAACAGGTCAATCCGTTCGAGAACTTTGTGTGAAAAACGGTGTACTGTCACAAGAAGACTTAGAGTTAATTCTAGATCCATTCGAAATGACGCACCCAGGGATTGCAGGAGCAACTCTTTTAAAGAAAAATTAAAAGAAGAGGGGGGACAATCCCCTCTTTTTTGTTTACAATATAGAAATGCTATATATGAATAGAGGTAGGGATGTTATGAGTAAGTTTACAGTAGCTTCTAATGGTTCATTAGAAACGACATTAAGAGGAGTAGAAGTATTATCGACACCACTTTTAAATAAAGGGGTCGCTTTCACGCAAGAAGAGAGAGAAGAATTAGGTTTAAAAGGGTTATTACCGCCAGCAGTTTTAACATTAGAAGAACAAGCACGCCGAGCATATGAACAATTCTGTTCTCAGCCGGATGATTTATTAAAGAACGTATATTTAACAGCGTTACATGATCGAAATGAAGTATTATTTTATCGTATATTAACAAATCACTTACGTGAAATGTTACCAATTGTATATACACCAACAGTCGGTGTAGCAATTCAAAGGTATAGTCATGAATACCGTAAACCGCGTGGTGTGTATTTATCAATTAACGATCCGTCGGGTATCGAAGAAGCATTCGCCAATATCGGTGCAACAGCTGAAAACATTGATTTAGTCGTTGTAACAGATGGAGAAGGCATACTTGGAATTGGTGACTGGGGTGTTGGTGGTATAAACATCGCAATCGGGAAATTAGCTGTTTATACGGCCGCAGTTGGTATCGATCCTAGCCGTGTATTACCGGTAATTTTAGATGTGGGTACAAATCGTGAGGAACTATTAAACAATCCATTTTATATTGGAAATCGTCACCCTCGTATAACTGGTGAAGCTTACGATGAATTTATTGATACATTTGTACAAGCAGTGAATAAACAATTCCCGAAAGCACTTTTACATTGGGAAGACTTTAGTTCTCGAAATGCACGAAAAATTTTAGATAAATATCGTCATGATATTTGTACATTTAATGATGATATTCAAGGTACAGGTGCAGTTTCACTTGCTGCTGTGTTATCGGCAGTGAAAGCTTCTGGTGTACCATTAAGTGAACACCGCGTTGTTGTATTTGGTGCTGGTACGGCTGGAATCGGTATCGCAGATCAAGTTAGAGATGCGATGGTCCGCGTAGGCGTATCTGAAGAAGAATCATATAAGCGTTTCTGGTGTATTGATCGTAACGGATTAGTTACAGATAATATGGAAGACCTTCTTGATTTCCAAATTCCGTACGCAAGAAAAGAAGCGGAAGTAAGTGAGTGGAAGCAAAATGATATGATCGGACTTGCTGAAGTTGTGAAACATGTAAAACCGACAATTTTAATTGGTACATCTACTGTTGCGGGCGCATTTAAAGAGGAAATTATTAAAGAAATGGCTTCTCACGTAGAAAGACCAATCATTTTACCAATGTCGAATCCAACACCGCTTGCTGAAGCAAAGCCAGCAGATGTAATCGAGTGGACAGAAGGAAGAGCATTAGTTGCAACAGGAAGTCCATTTGAACCAGTTACATATAACGGTGTAACGTATGTGATTGGACAATCAAATAATGCACTTATTTTCCCAGGGCTTGGTCTTGGAACAATTGTAGTACGTGCAAGTGTTATGACGGATGGAATGTTCGCAGCAGCTGCTGAAGCAGTTGCAAGTATGGTAGATACAAGTCAGCCAGGAGCACCTATTTTACCAGAGGTCGAAGAATTACGTAATATCTCAGAAATGGTTGCAATTGAAGTAGCTAAAGTTGCAGTTGCAGAAGGTGTTGCAAGAGTGAACTTAAGTGATAACGATATTAAGATGGCAGTGAAAGAAGCAATATGGGAGCCGGAGTACCGCCAAATAAAAGCGGTAGAAAAGGTTAGAATATAGAAAAAAAGCCCGTTTATAACAATAAGCGGGCTTTCGCTTTACTACTGAAAAAAAGTATAGGAAGTGGCACCTTTGAATTGGAATCAATTATGGAAGAAAGATATGTCCCTTTTAATTATATTAATGGTCGTTGTTCCTATTGCTGGGGAGCTGAACTTTCATCCCTTTAATGATACGTTTCGAGTTAGCTTCGGTACACCGCTATTTTTCTTTTTATTATTATTTTTAAGAAGAGTACCAGCAGGAGTTGCAGGTATTCTTGTTGGTATATCTGTAGTCTTATTCCGAGTATGTCTTGACTGGATCATGCAAGGTTCATTTCATATGACAGAATCATTTTATTTGCGTTATCCTGTGTTCTTCTATTATTTTATTTATGGCAGTCTTTTTTCGCTTTGCAGGGTAAATAAGTTCCATCAGAAACCAATCATTATTGGATGCCTTGGCATTTCAATTGAAATTGTTGCAAGTATGTCAGAACTTGCGTTCTATCACATGTTAGTACTCGGTACAACAATAACGATTTCTGAAGTAAATAAACTTATTATTATTGCTATTTTTCGTAGTTTCTTTGCACTTGGTTTTTTAAATATGATGAATTTATATGAAACGAAATTAAAAGAATCGCAAGTTCGAAAAGAAAATGAAAACATGTTAATGCATCTTTCTAATTTATATGTGGAATCTGTTCATTTGAAAAAGACATTACAAAATGCAGAGTTAATTACACAAGAAGCATATCAACTATATCGAAATTTACAAGTAAGCGCTGATTCAAGTAGTAAAACAGCATTGAAAATAGCAGGAGAAGTGCACGAAATAAAAAAGGATAATCAAAGAATTTTTGCGGGATTATCTAAACTGTTATTAGATAAAAATGTAGCTGAGTATGTAGAAGGACATGAGCTTACAGAAATGATTGTAAGAATAAATGAAAAGTACGCTGGAATGCTAGAGAAAGATATACGTTTTGCTAAATATATAGAAGGTGAACACGCTGCATATCACGTGTATACAGTGCTATCAATCTTTAATAACTTAGTTGCCAATGCAGTGGAAGCAATTGAAGATAGAGGTCTCATTCATATTGATTTATATAAACGAGAGCAACATGTAATATTTGAAGTAATTGACGATGGCCCTGGTATTGCACAAAAGTATAAAAAATTAGTATTTAAGCCCGGGTTTACTTCCAAGTATGATCAAACAGGAACACCGTCAACAGGCATTGGACTTTCTTACATACATGAAATGGTAACAGAGCTAGGCGGAGAAGTAAGATTAGAAGACAATGAAACCGGAAAAGGGTGTAAGTTTATCGTTTGTTTACCGGAGTGCAGTTTAAAGCGGGAAGGGGAATAGATTTGTTTTATTATATCGTAGACGATGATGAAGTTTTCCGTTCAATGCTGTCGCAAATTATTGAAGATGGAGATCTTGGAGAAGTAATTGGTGAGGCGGATGACGGAGCTTTTATTGAAGCGGATCAACTAAATTTTAAAAAAATAGATATTTTATTTATTGATTTGTTGATGCCGATGAGGGACGGAATTGAAACGGTTCGTCACATTGCGTCAACTTTCACGGGGAAAATTATTATGATTTCTCAGGTGGAATCGAAGCAGCTTATAGGTGAGGCATATACATTTGGTGTAGAATATTATATTACAAAACCATTAAATAAAATCGAAGTTGTATCTGTTGTACGCAAAGTGATAGAGCGTATTAGATTGGAGCGTTCTATACATGATATTCAAAAATCATTGAATAACGTGTTTCAGTGGGAAAAACCGCAATTGCGTACTGAACCAGTACAAGAAGGAAAAAAGATAGGGGATTTAGGGCGCTTTTTACTATCAGAACTCGGTATTGCGGGAGAGAATGGAAGTAAAGATTTACTTAGTATGCTGGAATATTTATATGGTCAAGAAAAGGCACAGACATTTGACTTTGGCTTTCCTGCGTTAAAAGAAATTTTTCATCATATTACGATAAGGAAATTAGGGGATATAGCTTTAGAGGCGGATATTGATAAAGAGAAAAAAGCGTCTGAACAAAGAGTACGTCGAGCTATTTATCAGTCGTTAAATCATTTGGCTTCTTTAGGACTAACAGACTTTTCAAATCCAAAATTTGAAAGCTATGCTCCAAAATTTTTCGATTTCACTGTAGTTAGAAAACGGATGACAGAAATGACGAAAGATGGACTTGCATCTTCTGGTCATACGCGAATTAATACAAAGAAGTTTATTCAAGTGTTGTATTTTGAGGCGAAGAGGTTGATGGAAATAGAGTGAAGAAGATGCTTATAAATAAGCATCTTTTTTGTTAAATCAACATTTTATATTTTCTCGTGGAGCATGTAAAATGTTAAGTAAGAGAAAATGGTTTTATATTAAGGAAGTGTCAAAGCGATGAGTTTCACATTGAATAAATCGATTATTAAAGAAGTGTGCGGAGAGACCTCATATAAAAGAGGTGAAGCCTATTATAAATCAAATAAAGTGATAATAAATCATTATGATAAAAATAAAGAAATTTGCGAGGCTACAGTAAAAGGGAACGAGGATTTCCATGTTACAGTAGAAAAAGCTAAAAAGGGTGATGTTGTTGCAAAATGTAGTTGTCCTTCATTATCGTCTTTTCAAACGTATTGTCAACATGTTGCAGCAGTATTAATACAAATAAACTATAATCAACAAACAGGTGGAATGAGCTCCACTAGTAACAGAAACGATCAATTGACAAGTGGTATGTTTCAGCTGTTTGCGGACAAACCACTGAGGCCAAAAAGTAAACAACACCGTTTTGATACACGCGAAATATTAGATGTTGAGTTTATATGTACACCAGTAGCTACGAGAAGTGGTGGGGCTCTACTTGGAATTCAATTGAAACTTGCCAAAGTGTATTTCATAAATCATATTAGAGAATTTCTTTCTAAGGTGGAGAAAAGAGAGTCTTTTCATTGTTCAAATGAATTTACATATACGCCAGATGTACATAGTTTTAAACAAGAAACGGATGCGATTATCCAGCAGCTCATTAAAATGTATCATAACGAAAAAATGTATGAGGATGCGCTAGAAGTACATGCGAAACAAGATGAAAGTATGATATTCATACCACCAGCTTCATGGAAAGATATGCTCTCTTCACTTTCTAAAGTTGAATATGTACAGCTGAAACAAAATGAACAACTGTTTCAGGGATTACAAGTTTCAAAAGGTTTGTTGCCGTTACACTTTGAATTTACAAAGGGAAATAATGGCGGATTTACACTTCATATAGATGGTCTAAATCGTGTACGAGTTATGGATATGTATAACAATGCACTTTACGATGGGAAATTATATCACTTACACATTGAAGATTGTATGCGACTTATTGAATTACAAAAGATGATAAGTCGCTCAAATAGTAATCAGTTTTATATTCCAGAAAGTAAGATGGAACATTTCGTCGGGAAAGTTGTACCAGGATTAATGAAGCTCGGAACTGTACACATTGATGAAGTAATATCGGATCGTGTTGAAACACCTTCGCTAAAAGCGAAATTGTATTTAGACCGCGTGAAAAATCGCTTATTAGCAGGTCTTGAATTTCACTATGGGAACGTCATGATTAATCCGCTAGAAGAGGATGGACAGCCGTCTGTTTTTAATCGTGATGAGAAAAAGGAAAAAGAGATTTTAGACATTATGAGTGAAAGTGCCTTTGCAAAAACAGAAGGCGGTTACTTTATGCATAATGAAGAAGCTGAGTATAACTTTTTATATCACGTCGTGCCAACATTAAAAGGTTTAGTTGATATTTATGCGACGACAGCAATTAAATTGCGAATTAGTAAAGGGGATGTAGTTCCTCTTATTAGAGTGAGAAGAAAAGAAAGAATTGATTGGTTGTCATTTCGTTTTGATATAAAAGGAATACCAGAAGCAGAAATTAAAGGTGTATTAGCGGCTCTTGAAGAGAAACGTAAATATTATCGATTGGCGAACGGTTCTTTTTTATCGCTAGAGAGTAAAGAGTTTAATGAAATTAATCAGTTTATAAAAGAATCAGGTATTCGGAAAGAATTTTTACATGGAGAAGAGGTAAATGTTCCGCTTATTCGGAGTGTAAAATGGATGAATGGACTTCATGAAGGCAATGTTTTAAGTGTGGATGATTCTGTTCAAGAGTTAGTAGAAAACATTCAAAATCCGAAAAAATTAAAGTTTGCTGTGCCAAATACTTTAAATGCAGAAATGAGAAAGTATCAAGTATATGGGTTCGAATGGATGAAAACACTTGCTTATTACCGTTTTGGCGGTATTTTGGCAGATGATATGGGACTTGGAAAAACGTTGCAAAGCATTGCTTTTATAGATTCTGTTTTGCCTGAGATTCGAGAAAAGAAGCTGCCTATATTAGTCGTTTCACCATCATCTCTTGTTTATAATTGGTTTAGTGAATTGAAAAAATTCGCCCCGCATATTAGAGCGGTTATTGCAGATGGAAACCAAGCAGAGCGCCGGAAGATTTTGAAAGATATAGCGGAATTTGATGTCATAATTACGTCATATCCATTACTGAGAAGAGATATAAGATTATATGCAAGACCATTTCATACACTATTTCTTGATGAAGCACAGGCGTTTAAAAACCCTACAACACAAACGGCAAGAGCTGTGAAAACAATTCAAGCTGAATACCGTTTCGGACTAACGGGGACACCTGTAGAAAATTCATTAGAAGAGCTATGGTCTATCTTCCATGTCGTTTTCCCGGAATTATTACCAGGAAGAAAAGAGTTCGGTGATTTAAGGCGTGAAGATATAGCGAAGCGAGTGAAACCATTCGTATTAAGACGGTTAAAAGGGGACGTATTAAATGAGTTGCCAGAGAAAATAGAGCACTTACAATCATCGGAGTTATTACCCGATCAAAAGAGTTTCTATGCTGCTTATTTAGCGAAGTTAAGGGAAGAAACGTTGAAGCATTTAGACAAAGACACGTTACGTAAAAATAAAATTAGAATTTTAGCTGGTTTAACGAGATTGCGACAAATTTGTTGTCATCCCGCTTTATTTGTTGATGATTACAAAGGAAGTTCAGCTAAATTTGAACAACTGTTAGAGATTCTAGAGGAATGTAGAAGTACAGGGAAGAGAATATTAATTTTTTCTCAATTTACGAAGATGCTTTCTATTATTGGTCGTGAGTTAAATCGACAAGCAATTCCATACTTTTATTTAGACGGGAGTACACCAGCGCAGGAACGTGTAGAGCTGTGCGATCGGTTTAACGAAGGAGGAGGAGAGCTATTTCTCATTTCTTTAAAAGCTGGTGGTACCGGACTTAATTTAACTGGTGCAGATACAGTAATATTATATGATTTATGGTGGAATCCAGCTGTTGAACAACAAGCGGCCGATAGAGCGTATCGAATGGGACAAAAAAATACAGTGCAAGTTATAAAGCTAGTAGCTCAGGGAACAATTGAGGAGAAAATGCATGAACTGCAAGAAAGTAAGAAAAATTTAATCGCTGAAGTGATTGAGCCGGGAGAAGAGAAATTGTCCTCAATCACAGAGGAAGAAATTCGAGATATTTTAATGATTTAATATAAAAAAGCTATGCCTTCAAATTGATGAGGGCATAGCTTTTTTGTTGTAATAATTATATTTTGTTTTGTACAAAGTAAAGAAATCAAATGTTATTTAAATTACTTCTTTGTACCTTTACTTTTGTATGGTTTGGCAGCTGCCTTTTTCTTTGCACTTGATTGCCAACGGTTCCATCCTTTACTTCCTGTACCTTGTCCTACACCTTTTTTCGGTTTTGCTTTCGTTTTACTCATATGATCACTCCGTTATATAAAAATCTTATTTGATAATAGTCAATGATTTAGAAAATACTCTTTATAAATGACTATGATTACTTTAAGTAAAAATAAACTGCTTGAATGCTATAGTATATCATGAAATTGCAAGTAAACTGAAAGGAATTATAAAGAAAATGAAAATAATAAGAAATACTGCGGATTCTATATTCCGAACGATCACATTAATTGTTGTGTATACGTTAGTTTCGATCAGTGAAACATTTTTTGGATTGACGAGGCAGAAAAAGTAAAGATGTTAAATTAACAACAATCAATAAAGCCGTAAAATAAAGAATTGAAAAACATTTTAAAACTTTTTGTTGACTTTCTTTATTTTTTGTATAGAATAATCATTAATAAAATGTTTCAGAGATGTGACAACAAAACGACTATGAAAGGACGAGTAGTAGTAGGACGTAGTTTAAGCGAGTCAGGGGTGGTGTGAGCCTGATACGAAGCCTATTATGAAGAACCTCCTGGAGTTGCTAACCGAAATCCTTTATAGGAAAGTAGACTTAGCCGGGAACTTCGCCGTTACAAGAAGAACAGTATCGAGATATTTTATCTCCGTACTGTATAAGTGAGCAACCTCTGTTGCTAATTTGGGTGGTACCGCGGAACCAAAGCCTTTCGTCCCAGTTTTTTGGGAAAGAAGGGCTTTTTTTGTTGGCTTCTTTTCACAACATCCAAACATTTTAGGAGGAAACCACCATGTATCAATCATTAATGACAGTAAGAGAGACTCAAATCGCAATTAAGGAAGTTAAAACATTTTTCGAGGACCAATTAGCAAAACGCCTTGAACTATTCCGCGTATCTGCACCATTATTCGTAACGAAAAAATCAGGATTAAACGATCACCTAAACGGTGTAGAACGCCCAATTGAATTTGATATGTTACATTCAGGAGAAGAATTAGAAATTGTTCATTCACTAGCGAAATGGAAACGATTTGCATTACATGAATACGGATACGAAGCTGGTGAAGGTTTATATACAAACATGAACGCGATTCGTCGTGATGAAGAACTTGATGCAACGCATTCCATTTACGTTGACCAATGGGATTGGGAAAAAATCGTTCAAAAAGAATGGCGTACTGTCGATTACTTACAAAAAACAGTACAAACAATTTATGGAATATTCAAAGATTTAGAAGATCACTTATTTGAAAAATATCCGTTCCTTGGAAAGTATTTACCAGAAGAGATTGTTTTCATTACTTCTCAAGAACTAGAAGATAAATATCCAGAATTAACACCGAAAGATCGTGAACATGCAATTGCGAAAGAACACGGTGCAGTCTTTATTATTGGAATTGGTGATGCACTTCGTTCAGGTGAAAAGCACGACGGACGCGCAGCTGATTATGACGATTGGAAATTAAACGGTGATATTTTATTCTGGCACCCAGTACTACAATCTTCATTTGAATTATCATCAATGGGAATTCGTGTTGATAGTAAATCACTTGATGAGCAGTTAACGAAAACTGGTGAAGACTTCAAACGTGAGTATGATTTCCATAAAGGTATATTAGAAGACGTACTACCATTAACAATCGGCGGTGGCATTGGACAATCAAGAATGTGCATGTACTTCTTACGTAAAGCACATATCGGTGAAGTTCAATCTTCTGTATGGCCTGACGATTTACGTGCAGCTTGTAAAAAAGAAAACATTCATCTGTTTTAATAGAAGTGAGGGAATAGCTTAAATATAGAGCTATTCCCTCTTTTTTACAAAACGTCACTTGCTTACTTATTACCGAGTTCTTCCGCCAAACCGATTAAAATTCCTTCGACTCCACGAATGTAGCAGAGACGATACGAGTTCTCGTACTGAACTACTTCGCCAACGAGCTCTGCACCATGCTTAGTGAGTCTCGATACCATTTCGTCAATATCTTCAACGGTGAACATGACGCGTAGATAACCGAGGGCGTTTACAGGAGCTGTTCGGTGATCTGCTATAGTAGGAGGGGTGAGAAATCGCGAAAGTTCAATTCGGCTGTGGCCATCTGGAGTGGCCATCATAGCGATCTCTACGCACTGAGAACCGAGTCCAGTTACGCGACCAGCCCATTCGCCTTCGACATTGGCTCGACCTTCGAGATTCAAGCCAATCTCCTCAAAGAAAGAGATTGCGTTATCAAGGGATTCTACAACGATGCTGACATTGTCCATTCGTAGTAATTTGTTTTTTGCCATAGTCTTATCTCCTTATGTATAAAAGTCTATTATTTAATTATCCTCATAATTATACTACTAAGTAGTTACAAATTCCTTTCAGTTAAAAATACCTTGTCACAGTATAGGAAAATGTGACAAGGTGTTTTTTAATATGTCATATAGCATCGTGTTAACGAACAGCTTTTTATTTAATAGGAATGTAATACATTAATATGATTTTTTTAGTATTACTAAATAGATGAGATTAGCTCATTTGCACGAAAGGCTCAATTTTCGCCATAAATGATTGATGCAGCGCCTCAACGCCTGTTACTAAATGAAGGCGGTCAATAACGACAGACACTTTAATTTCTGATGTACTTACCATTTTAATATGAATATCTTCTTCTTTTAAAGTAGTGAACATATTTGCAGCGACACCTGGGTTAGATACCATGCCAGATCCTACGATTGATACTTTTGCTAAGTGATTTTCATGTTCTACAGATTCATAGTGAAGAGTTTCTTGATTTTGTTCCAAAACTTCTAAAGTTTCTCTTAAATCATTCGAATGAATGGAGAAGGAGAGGTGTACAGTTCCTTCATTTGTAATACTTTGAATTATGATATCTACATTAATGTGTGCTGCTGCTAATGTAGAGAAAACTGTTGAAAGCGAGCCTTGTTCTAATCCTTTAATTGTGACACGTGTAATGTTATCCTCAAATGCAATACCTTTAACGATTGATTGTTGTTCCATGTTACATTCTCCTTTTACAATTGTTCCGTTTTCTTGTTCCATACTTGAGCGAACTTCTAAAACTACGTTATGATTTTTAGCAAACTCAACAGCGCGCGGGTGTAATACGCCGGCACCGAGATTAGCAAGCTCTAACATTTCGTCATAAGAAATTTCGTCTAATTTGTAAGCATCTTTTACAACTCGTGGGTCCGTCGTATATACGCCTGTCACGTCCGTATAAATATCACATTTTTTTGCTTTAAGTGCAGCGGCTAGTGCGACAGCAGTCGTATCAGAACCACCACGGCCAAGCGTTGTAATTTCATTTTCTACACTTATACCTTGGAAACCAGCTACGATAACAATCGTGCCTTCAGCAAGATAAGATTGAATACGATTTGTATGAATGTCAGTAATCCGTGCACTACTATGTACAGATTCTGTCGTAATACCTGCTTGCCACCCTGTTAATGAAATTGCATGATAGCCTTTTGCTTGCAGTGCCATTGTTAATAATGAAATAGTTACTTGTTCTCCTGTAGATAGAAGCATATCCATTTCACGTTTACTTGGATTTTCTGTGATAGCGTTAGCGAGTGCGACAAGTTCATCTGTGCTTTTTCCCATTGCTGAAACGACAGAGACAATGCTATGACCTCGTTCATATTCTTCAATAATTAAATTTGCTACATGTTGAATGCGTTCGACGCTTCCGACAGAAGTGCCACCAAATTTTTGAACAATTGTTTCCATTACAAATTCCTTCTTTCGTCTATTTTTAAGAATAGATTAGGAAATATATAAATCCCAATACTCCTGTAGTTACCAGAAAGACAAACAAAAAACACCATCTCAAATAAGTGAGGATGGTGCTGTTACAGGAAAAGGGAAACAGAAAACGGAGCTAATAAAAAAACCGCCAAAAAAGGAATATCATAAAAAAATGATATCTCTTTTTTGTAGATAGCTCTTCATACGTACACGTCTGTACATATGACAGTTCTGTTTCTATTCGAAAACAGCCCCAATTGACAAATGCAGAGAAATTTATCAATTTCGGCAATACTTCCTTTCATCTAAGTTCATAGACATCTCTGTGTCTCCATTAGAATACTCATAAGTATCGCAACCTCTATCTCACGTTTTAGGCGAGAGTGTTTGATTTATGAAGTTATTGGTAACATTTGTTTTATAATAATTTAAATTTTTCGGGGAATCAAGTGTTTTACATATATTTTAAAAATTCTTTCTTTTTCCAGAAAAGTTTGTGAAAAATGTAGCAAAATAAATTCATTGCATGTACATTAAACTTATAGTGCATAGGAGGTGGGAGAATGAAAAGGAAACAGCCTATTTATGTTGCGACAAAAATGAACACGACGATGGAAAAATTATGGAGATATACGCAAGAACCAGATATACATACAGAGTGGGATGCTCGCTTTACTGAAATTTCGTATTTAGGGAAAAAAGAAGGAGAACCACAGAAGTTTTTGTATAAAACAAAGATTGGATTTGGGCTTGAAATAGCTGGAGAAGGGGAATCAATAGGTGAAATAAGAAAAGAAACTGGTGAAAGAATTTCCTCTTTAAAATTTTGGACGGATAATACATTATCTCTTATTCAAATAGGACGTGGTTATTGGAAGTATACGCCGAATAAAGAATACATCCATTTTGAGACACAATATGATTATGATACAAGATTTGGTCGTATAGGAAATGTAATAGATTCCTATATTTTTCGTCCGTTATTAGGTTGGGCGACCGCTTGGAGTTTTGATGCCTTAAAATTATGGTTAGAAAAGGGGCTTCATCCTAGGTTACTAATTAGAAGAACAATGACGTATTGGCTCGTATGCTTTTTATTTGCTTTTGTATGGATATATCAAGGGATAGTGCCGAAACTACTGTTTACTCATTCAGAAGAAGTAAAGATGCTTTCTGTATTAATTGGTTCAAATGAAAGTAGTGTATATATACTTAAAATAATTGGGGTGTTAGAAATAATTTTCGGTGTCGTATGGCTGTTGCCACTAACAAAACGAAAATTATTTATACTGCATATTATTGTATTACTAGTTTTAACGTTAGCGGCAGGATTTACGAATATCGCAAGCTTTACAGGGCCGTTTAATCCGATTACATTAAATGTTCTTCTAATGGGGTTATCAATTGTCGGTTATATAAATAGTTTCGATTTACCAAGCGCGAAAAATTGCAAGAGGGCGAGAAAGGGATAAGTGTATGGCTAATATGTATGAACGATTATTAGGGGATACCTATAAAAATCTTCATCCTGAATTGCAGAAGCGTTATGCCATTACAGAAGAGAATAGTTTTACAGGGGAAGGAAAGATGGATGAAATTTACGGTGGCTCTTTTTTCGTGAAATTTATATTGAAAATTGCATCGAAGTTTCGAATGTTTTTCTCGGAACGAGGAGAGGAAATTCCATTTACGATACAAAACATAGCTGAGCGAGATGAATATGGACAAGAATTAGTAAGGTGGAACCGTACTTTTTATTTTCATAATAAGAAAAGATATTTTAACGCAGTTATGCAATTGGATGAAAACGAAAATGAAATTGTAGATTATTTTGGCGAACCACATTTACTCGTTTCTACACTACATTTTCATATCGATGAGTTAGGGGCAATGCATATTGCTTCAAAGAAACAATGGTTTTATATGTTTGGAAGAAAAATTCCGTTGCCAAAATTCTTGTATGGTGAAGCAAAAATTGTTGAAAGTTATGATGCAACACTACAGTGTTTTCGAATTCATGTACAAGTACGAAACCCGTTAATTGGCTCGCTTTTTTCATATAAGGGAACATTTGTGGAAAGGAAATAAACGATATGAAAAATATAATATTTGGGCTTGCTGGTTATGTTGTTTTTCTATTATGTGAGCGGTCGAATATAAATCCTGTTGAAGCAATTATATTATTATCTGTTTTATTATTTATACCAATGTCACTTTGTATTATTGATAAAAGAAAAAGAGATGGATCGTATTTATTATTTTATAAATTCGTATCGTTTTTATATCCAATTGCAGCAATTTGTGCAATGCTAGCTTTCGTCACAAATCACTATGTATTTGCGCTAGTTTGGTTTGTATATACAGGAATTGTTGCGTTATTTGGTGTAAGTAGATTGCTAGAAAGAGGATGGAAGCCGTTAGAAGAGACCGCCATAGATAGTGCGTTTATTTATTTGTTTTTAGGTGGTTTTTGGTTTTTTGCTTCAGTAGCAAAACTTTCAATTATGCAGTTTAGCTCTGACATTGTTTTACTCACAGCTGCACATTTTCATTATTCGGCGTTTCTATTGCCATTATCAGCTGGTTTAATAGGGAGAAAAAGAGAAAAGAGAAGTAAAGTATATGATGTTATTATGTTTATCATCATGATTTCACCTATGACAGTCGCAATAGGAATTACATACTCGAGAATATTTGAATTTTTTGCAGTGTTTCTATATTTATGTGCGATTTATGGGTATGGATTTTACGTTTGGAGAGCAAAATTTAATGCTATCAGTGCAAAGATTCTACTAATCGTTTCGTCTAGTACACTCATGGTTACAATTATGTTCTCACTTATATACTCATACGGGAATTTGAAGCATGTAATGACGATTACAATTGCTCAAATGGTTTGGATTCATGGTGTTGTCAATGGAATTGGAGTAGCGTTACCGGCATTTGTCGGCTGGATGATCGAAAAGAGTGTTCCGAATTATAAATACTATGGGAAACCAATGAGTAAATTAAGAGGAAGTGTGGCAATTGGTGAGGCTTTTTTATATAGCGGCAATTTAGTAGGCAGTAAGGAATACAACGGTTTAGTTGATCAAATAACTGATTTTCATAGTGAGTCATTTGACGTGACGAAGGTACCTTTAAGTATTATTCGTTTTTATGAAAATACAACAGAGTATGAGTTGCAATCAAATATTAAATGGGCTCGTTGGTTCCGCCCATTTGCATTTTGTTATGAGAAAATGAGTAAGCGTGTGGGACAAATACATTTAGGGATGGGCGGCAATTGGGAAACGATGCATGGCTCTATCATTAATGTAATAGATGAGAAAGATGGAAGAGAGAATGTAAGGGCTTGGCTAAGGAAAAATGAAGCAGGTGAATCTATTTTTGTAGCTCTTTATTCAAAGCATACAAATAAGAATGAGACATATATGAATATCGCCTTACCTTTACCTTATTCGAATATGACTGGTATTTTGAAAATATATAATGATAGTCATGATTTAATCATTACTAGTAAGTTAAGAGAAAATGGTCAGGGAGATGAGGGTATTTATTTACATACTCAGTTCTTAACAATCCGTTTACCGTTAGCAGAGACTTTCGTCATTACAGAGGATAAGGATAAAATGTTAACAGCTCATCATAGCATGTGGATATTTGGACTTAAATTTTTACATATTCATTATAAGATTGAAAAAATTACTTAGAAGTAAGAAAGGCTTGGACAGGTTTCCAAGCTTTTTTATGTATGGGTAATTGTCATAGAAATTTGTTTATTTAGCTCATTATCCCAAACACGTTGAATTTCAAAAGTGCCTGTTTCAAAAAATAATGGGAATCTCTCTTTAAACCAATCTTGCATAGGAAGATGTAGTGCTGTATCGATTGGTATCCATAATAATTCGCCCTCAGGAGGGTTTAAAAGAAGTTCACCTTCAAATGAGTCTGTCCAGTAGTTAAATACCATGTACCGAACATTACCTTTCGGATTTACATATTCATCTAATCCTTTAAAAGTTAAATTCGAAACAAGTAATCCAGTTTCCTCTTTTACTTCTCTTATAGCGGCTTGAACGATACTTTCGGGGAAATCTACTTTGCCGCCAGGAGCGATGTAGCCAGGGAAACCTCGATGGTTGGGGCGTTTTATGAGTAAAACTTCATTGTTACGTTGGATCATACACATTGTATAGATCTGGTGTTCGATGTTATGTGAATTTAGAGGCATAATGATGTATTCTCCTTTATATTTTTTTGATAATTTTACCATAACATAATTGTTTCTTATATAATTATAAATTGAATATTATAAATTTTAAGTTATAAATTATAAATTCTATAGTCATTCGAAAAGAGGGAAGAGACATGCAAGGAGAAATACAAAAGGAGAAAAGTTTAGGTTATGTTGGTAAATTATTATTACCGGTTAAAGTATCACCACACTTTAAATTTTTATGGATTGGACAATTACTCTCGGCCTTAGGTAGTTCGATAACTATGGTCATACTCCCAGTTGTTGTGTATTCATTAATTGGCTCAACAGTTGTGATGGGAATGACAATGGCAATGTACATGCTACCTAATATTCTCGCTTTACCGTTTGCAGGTTTAATTGTAGACCGAATTGATCGGGTTAAATTAATGTTATTTACGGATATACTCCGCTGTATATTAATGCTATTACTTGCATCGCTTATATTTATGGATTTATTAACAATTACAGTTTTATACATTCTCGTTGCCTTATACGGACTTATGGAAGGGATATTCCAACCAGCATATTCTGCTGTAAGGGCGAAAGTATTCGTTCCTGAAATTCGTAATGCAGCTAACGCACTCACTCAAATGAGTAATCAAGGTATACGATTAATTGGACCAGCACTTGGTGGGTTAATCGTATCGGTTGCGTCTGCAGGGATAGGTTTCGGACTAGATGCAGTAACGTACTTATTATCATTTTTATGTTTATTATTTTTAAAAGAAATTAAGTTTGAAAAAGTAAAACCCATTGAAAAGAGTAAGCTTAATTACAAACAAGAGTTTATGGAAGGTGTATTAGTTTTAAAAAGTCATCCGTGGCTGTGGATTACAATTTTAGTTTTTTCTTTTATAAATATTTGTTATGCCGGCATTATCGTCGTATTAATTCCGTGGTTATTTAATGTTCATCATCATTTTGAAGCTTACGTGTATGGACTTGGCATGGCCTTTTCTGGTGGTGGGGCTGTAATTGCTGCATTAATATTTGGTGGGAAAGAGCGGTGGCATAAGAGAGGATTACTGGCTTATGGAGGTGTTTTAATGAGTGGTATTGCTTTATTAATTATGCCATTCATTTCTTGGGCACCCGCTTTAATATTCTTAATGGCAATTGAAGGATTTGGCATGATGATATTTGGACTCATTTGGGAAACGAGTTTACAGGAACTTGTACCAGAAGAAGCATTCGGAAGAGTGGCAAGTCTTGATATGTTGGGTTCTTTTGCTTTATTGCCATTAGGGTATGTAGTTGTAGGCTGGTTAGCTACTGTCATAGGTGGCGAGATAACTATTATAACACTAGCTAGTTTAGTAATTTTAACAATTGGAATAGCATTGTCTGTACCGAGTATTCGTCGATTTAATTGATTATATGGGAAAAGAGGGCTAGACCTATATAGAAAATAACCTAGCATATAATCAACCAGTATTAATAAAACAACTTTGTAATGAAAAGCCTTCCATACATATTTGGCGCAAAAAATTAGTATCGAAGCAACAAAATTAGAAATCACAAAAGAAGTGACGGAAGCGATACAAGCAGGTTTCAAAAAAGAAGAATAAGCCCTAAAGAAATTAGGACTTATTCTTCACTAAATACAAATGTTTGTTTCATTTTTTTACTTTCATTTACCGGATGGCCGTTATAAGAGAAATTCTTTTCTTCCCAAGTGATCACAACTTTAAAATTATGACTATTAAAGTCTAATGGGAATACCATGTACTCAAAGCTTGTATGACTTTTAGAAATATTTTCATTAGGTGTAGTAGGTTTAAAGGTAGCCTTAGAGGTAGGATTGTTATCAAGTATTTCCACAGATACGTTTGATACATCATGACCGATGTTTTTTACGAGTAAACTATACGTATCAAATACACCTTGCTTTGGCTGGATTGCTTGCTTGTTTGAGTTATGAGATTTATCAATTTCGACATACCATTGTTTAGACTTTGACGCAATCGGTAGTGACTGAAATGTGTAAGCACTAGCTTGCATTGGTAGTGCTAAACATATAAGCGTAAAGAGAGTTAATATTTTTCGTTTCATTTTTTGAGAGCTCCCATTCTTTAATGGATTTACTTGTTATTATCTTCTTTTTACGAGTAAATATACCATATAATGTAAAGTGAGTATTGTGAGTAGTGAATCAATATCTTATTCACTACTCTTATAGCTGGCATAATTACGTATGTAGTAAGAAAGAATAAATTTGTTTTTTCTATACTTAGATTACTGCCCTTTTTAAAAGGGCTATTTTTACGTTTTAAAAAAAGAATATACTAAGAGTTCCGTATAAATTATTTATTTTAATGTAGTTAAATGTGCTTGTAGATGTGAAATTAGAGAAGGAAGCTGTGTAGAGATGTTCCTACACAGCTTTTTAGGATATGAAAAAATTACCAAAAATATGTTAAAATAACATTGTCATACAACAAGGGGGATTTGTTTTATGGAAAATGGACATCTTGCTAAAGTAGATTTAACGAAAAAAATTGAATCAAAATCTAAGTACAACAAGAAACTCGAAAAATATCAAAGGCGCTTATTAGCATTACAACAAATTTTGAAAGAAGAAAAAATCGCGGTTATGCTTGTTATGGAAGGATGGGATGCGGCTGGTAAAGGTGGGGCAATTAAGCGGGTGACGGAACATCTTGACCCACGTGGGTTCCAAGTAGATCCAATTGGAGCGCCTGCACCTCATGAAAAACGTTACCATTATTTGCAACGTTTCTGGCGCAAAATTCCACAGTACGGGCAAATTACCATTTTTGATCGCTCATGGTACGGTCGTGTGTTAGTTGAGCGTGTTGAAGGTTTTGCTACAAAGGAAGAGTGGATGAGAGCATATGATGAGATTAATGATTTTGAAAAACTACTAACAGATGACCATTACATAATAGGGAAGTTCTTCTACCATATAAGTAAAGAGGAACAGTTAAAGAGATTTAACGATAGAGAGAAAAATCCTTTGAAAAGATGGAAAATTACAGATGAAGATTGGCGTAATCGTGAAAAATGGGATGAGTATGTTGAAGCGATGGAAGACATGTTTGAAAGAACAAGTAAGCCAAATGCGAAGTGGCATATTATTGAAAGTAACGATAAATTGTATGCCCGTGTGAAAACGTTAAAAATCATTATTTCATTCATAGAGGATTATTTCTTAGAACATGGTATAGAATTGCCTTCTTATTATTATGAAATGAAAGAGGATATTGAAGTTTTGCAAGATGTAGGTGTGAAGGAGTAAATAAGAAAATGGCCCTGTGAATTGGTAAAACCAAATTATGGGGCTTTTTTATTTAGAAACATTTTACAATTAACAGAATAAGGTATATAATCAATAATCATATTAACATTGTTAATATGATTATTGATTATATAATATGTGGGGGTTTTACTTTGAAGGGAAGAGATGTTGTTTTAGGTTTATTAATGGGAAAAGAAATGTCTGGTTACGATATTAAAATTGTTTTTGAAGACGTATTTACCCACTTTTTTGATGGAAGTTTTGGAATGATTTATCCAACGTTACGACAATTGGAGAATGAGGGGAAAATAAAAAAAGAGGTTGTCATGCAAGAGGGGAAACCGAATAAGAAAATGTACTTTATTACAGATGAAGGACGTGAAGAGTTTTATCAATATATGCAGACGCCTGTAGAGAAGGATGTTTTACGTTCGGATTTTTTAATGAGAATGTATTTTGGCAACTATAGTGATGATGTGACGATAAAAAAATGGATTAAAGATGAAATTGAAAGAAAAGAAGCGTACATTGCAGATCTTCGATTGAAATATGAAAAGTGGAGAGTAGGTATTACTTTCGTCGAAGAAATTTCACTAGATGTAGGTATTGCATCGTATAGTGCACAAGTAGAGACTTTGAAGAAAAAATTAGAAGAGTTAGAGGCGGAAGAAAACAATAAAACAGAAGAATGAAAAACGCGTTCACAATAAATAAAGGGGTATATAAAGATGGAACAATCAAAGGGTATTAAGATTGTCTTTTTAATGTGTCTAGGTATCTTTCTTTGTATGATTGATACGACAATTATGAATATAGCTTTACCAGCAATACAATCGAGTGTAAATACTTCATTAGAAAAGATGTCTTGGGTATTAAATGTTTATACAATGACGATTGCAGTACTTGCCATTCCGTTAGGGCGGATAGCTGATATCTTTGGAAAAGCAAAGATGTATGTTCTTGGTCTGGTGATTTTTGGTGGTGGATCGGTACTTTGCGCTTTTGCTAATACAGGTGATTTTCTTATTTTTTCTCGTTTTATACAAAGCATTGGGGCAGCGATTTTATTTCCAACAAGTATGGTAATTGGTGTATCAGCTATGCCATTAGCTAAGAGGCATGTTGCGCTTGCGATTTTAGGAGTAACACAAGGATTGTCAGCTGCTATGGGACCAGTGATAGGTGGAATTATTACACAAAATTTCGGTTGGAGATGGGTGTTCTTCGTAAATGTTCCAATTTGTATTCTTGGAATCATTTTATGCTGCATTATGCTGCAAATAAAAAATGAAGAACGTATTATCTCAAAAATAGATTGGGTAGGACTACTATTAAGTAGTACAGCAATTTTTTCATTTACTCTCATATTAGTAAAAGGTAATACATGGGGATGGCAAAGTAATATTGCTTTGTCTTGTTATGCAATTAGCACTATTTCTCTTATTCTATTTGTTTTAGTAGAACGAAAGATTCATAATCCAATGGTGAATTTAAAGTTATTTCAAGATCGAATGTTTGTCGGAGCGTCGATCGTTGTTATATTAAGTAATTTATTTTTAATTGGAGTTACTGTATTGCTTCCAACGTTCTTGACGAAACTACAAGGTCGAACGGAAATTGAAGCAGCTTTTTTAGTGACACCTATTTCAGCAATGATATTTTTTGTCTCACCAGTTGCAGCAACTTTAATTAAAAAACTCGGAAAAGTAACTATTATTTTGTCAGGATTTCTTGTTATGGGGCTTTCCTACTATTGGTTGCAAATGATTGATGTTCATTCAACAAATATAGAAATTATTATTCCGTGTATGATATTAGGTGTTGGATATGGTTTAGTAGTGGGGCCAATTACAGTTTTAAGTGCGTCTTCGTTTGAAGGAGAACTGTTAACTGCTTCTCAAAGTGTTGTATCAATGTTACGACAAGTTGGAATTGTATTGGCGGTTGCAATATTTGTCTCTAACTTAACTCACAATTTAACTGTCAATAAAGAAAAAGTATATCGTTATGCAGAAGAAAAGGTGCGTAATATTCATGTGAATAGTGCTGAGCAAACTGAAATTTTACAAATGACTAAAGAGAAAATAGAGAATCAAAGTTTAGAGTCGAATATAAATAAGAAACAAAATGCAATGACAATAGGATTAAGTAAAGAGAAAAAGGAAGAATTGATTCGCGACAAGACGGATGAAATATTAAGAGAAGTTCCAGTAGAATATAGAGATGTAAAAAGAGAAGAAGTTATGAGGCAAGTGACAAAAGAAGTTGAAAAACAAGAGGAAAGTATAAAGAAAGAGGTACTCACATTTTCAAATGATGTGAATCATTATGCCAAGAATCAGATGGCTATGAGTTTTACAGATTTATATAAAGCAAGTGTGCCAATTATTTTAATTTGTGCTTTCGTAAGTTTGTTGTTTTGGGAAGGGAAAGCTTTGAGTAAAAAGAGAAGGGGAAGATTAGTAGAAGAAGCGTAAAGAAAAACAGGCTATAGCAGCCTGTTTTTTTCATTGTTTCCTCCTTGCATATTGTGAATAGTAGTATTTTTAATATAGCATGGGATAAGTCGAGTATGATTAGAAAGTTTTTTAGAATGAAAGGGATGAATGGAAAATGCCATTGAATATGTAACGTTATACATAGTACATTAACAAGAGGGCTTAATTTTAAAAGGAGGATGGGGAATTGCTAGATAAGGCAGGGGCTTTAATAGATAATCATGTGTACACAGAAGAAGAGCAACAAAAACTATACAAACGAACGTTAATAATCGTCAGCATTTCACAAATGTTTGGCGGTGCAGGACTAGCTGCTGGTATTACAGTGGGAGCACTTCTTGCGCAGCAAATGCTTGGAACAGATGCATTTGCAGGATTACCAACTGCTATGTTTACATTAGGATCGGCATTAGCAGCTTTCATAGTAGGGAAGCTTTCGCAACGATATGGACGCCGGATAGGTCTTGCAACAGGGTTCATAGTAGGTGGATTTGGAGCAATTGGTGTTGTAATGGCAGCTTTAACAAATAGTATTATTCTTTTACTTATTTCTTTACTCATATATGGTGCCGGTACAGCCACGAATCTACAAGCTCGTTATGCAGGTACAGATTTAGCAGATAAGAAGCAGAGAGCAACGGCTGTTAGTATTACGATGGTAATGACGACTTTCGGTGCAGTTGCAGGACCAAATTTAGTAGGGGTAATGGGAAGTTTTGCTCATTCAATTGGAGTTCCTAAACTTGCAGGTCCGTTCATACTATCGGCAGCAGCATTTATACTGGCGGGTCTAGTTCTTTTTGTTATGCTTCGTCCAGATCCGTTAATTATTGCTAACATAATAGAAAGATATAAACAGGAACATACATATAAAGGGCAACCAGTAACAGAAGAAGCGAAAGAAAATAAACGAGGTATTACAGTTGGAGCAATCGTAATGATACTTACGCAAATAGTGATGGTTGCGATTATGACGATGACGCCAGTTCATATGGGACACCACGGTCACGGTTTAAGTGCAGTAGGACTTGTGATAGGTTTTCATGTAGGTGCAATGTATCTTCCATCTCTCGTTACAGGAATGTTAATTGATAAAATTGGCCGAACTACAATGAGTATAGCTGGTGGAGTGATTTTACTTGCAGCGGGTGTCATAGCTGCGATAGCGCCAAGTGATTCTTTATTATTATTAATCGTTGCTCTTTCTTTACTTGGGCTAGGATGGAACCTCGGATTGATAAGTGGTACAGCACAAATCGTTGATTCCACAACACCGTCTACACGTGCTAAAACACAAGGGAAAATAGATGTTTTTATTGCGCTAGCTGGAGCTTCTGGTGGAGCGATGTCAGGTATGGTAGTAGCGAATTCAAGTTATGCGGTATTGTCATTGGCTGGAGGCGTGTTAGCGTTATTACTTATTCCTGTTGTGATATGGTCTCGAAAAGGGGCAAGAAATTAAATGAAAAAGAGGTTCTAGTTACTGACTAGAGCCTCTTTTTATACACTTAAATTAAATTCCACTCTACAATAAGCCCTAAATGTGTAAGACCACCACCGAATCCGTATAGTAAAAGTGTGTCTCCATTATTTAACTTCCCTTCTTTTATAGCTAAATCTAGAGCGAGTGGAATGGTGACTGAAGAGGTATTCCCCATATATTCCACGCTCGTTAATGTTTTTTGTATTGGAATTTGAGATTTTTCGCAAATAGATTCGATCATTCGTAAGTTAGCGCTGTGGGGTATGAACCAGTCTATATCATCTACTGGCATATTTGCGGTATGTATTAAATCTTTTATGCCTTTTGGCACTGTACGTGTTGCCCATTTATATACTTCTCTTCCATTTTGAACGATTTTTTCATTTGTTTGCAGTGGTGTGCCATTCATAGTAGTAGATAAGTTTGTTCTATATAGATGAATGCCGCCATCACCGTTTGTTCCCATGTGAGCAGCGATAAAGCTTGGGGTGTCTTCATCTCTTTCTAATAAAATAGCTCCAGCACCATCACCGAATAAAATACAGGTCGTTCTATCGGTATAATCAGTAACTTTAGATAATGTCTCTGTCGCTACGACAAGTACTTTTTCATGTGATCCAGAAGTGATTAAGCTATTACCGACGTGTAGTCCATATGTAAAACCAGCACAAGTTGCATTTAAATCAAAAGCTAGTGTATGAGGTATGTTGAAGTATTGTTGTATTTGGCAAGCAACGCTAGGGAAAACGTAATCAGCAGTAGTAGTAGCGACAATGATACAGTCGACATCTTCTAAGTTTTTCTTATATGTTGTACATAAATTTTTAATTGCTTTAATGGCTAAGTTTGAGGAATATTCTTCTTCGCTAGCGATTCTTCTTTCCTTCATTCCTGTTCTTTGTACAATCCATTCATCATTCGTATGGACCATCTTTTCTAAATCGTTATTAGACAATATTTGATTTGGAACATAAGTACCAATTGCAGTAATACGAGATTTAGAATGCATAGGAACATCTCCTAATTTTTATTTTTATAACCTGATACTAATATTAGGTTATAAAAATGTCAATATAGATTTTTGATGTATTGAACGACTTAACTTACTATGAAGGAATTTAGCGAGTGTTGTAAAAATAATATACGAGAAGTTTCTAAAATTGATAATTGCTTTTGTTATTTTTATTGTGAGAAAAATTCGCAAAAAATGACGATTAAAGTAAAAATATAACGATTTTCTTTAGTGTGATATAGGTTGTTAAACCTTGTGAAAGCGAATTACTTATGCTACACTTTATGTAACTTAAAATGAACGGAGGGGCTTCCTTTGATCTTAATCAGATTACGTCTCAATACTTTGTGCCAATAATTGAATAGCGCTCAAAGGCTCTGTCTGTGTACAGAGTGAACGGGATTGGTCTGCCTATTTTAAAGGAACCCTTTATTAAGCTTATATGTGAAAAAGAGGGAGGGACGAATACGCCCTCTTTTTGTTTTGCCTTTATAAATAGAATGGGATTGTATAGGTGAACACTTATTGTGGATACGTATACGATTTTGGGACTTTTTTTACTATGAGATAGGATGAAAGCACAGCTTTCTTCTATTTCTTTGATGAACCCTTATCCGTTTACGAAAACACAGGCAGCGACCTGTGTTTTTTATTTTACGTAATCGAAATGGAGGAATAAATATATGGAAGAAGTATTACAAAGAGCAGTTTTAGTTGGAGTAAATGTAGGTAATGAAGATGATTTTGCATATTCGATGGAAGAGTTAACAAATCTTGCGGAAGCTTGTGATGTAGAGGTAATTGGGCAAGTAACGCAAAATTTACAACGAGTAAATCCATCGCATTATATCGGAAAAGGAAAGATTGAAGAAGTAGCAGCGTATGTACAAGAAATAGATGCGAATATGGTCATCTTTAATGATGAATTATCTCCTTCACAAATTCGAAATTTAGAAGAGGATTTAGATTGTAAGGTAATTGATCGTACCATTTTAATTTTAGATATTTTTGCGCAACGTGCGAAAACGAAAGAAGCACAGCTACAAGTAGAAGTAGCCCATCTTCAGTATATGATGCCTCGTTTAATCGGTCTTCGTGAATCGTTAGGAAGACAGAGCGGCGGCGTTGGTACGAAAAATAAAGGTGTCGGTGAGAAGAAGTTAGAGTTAGACCGTCGTAAAATTGAAGAACAAATTTCAGTGTTAAATAAAGATTTAGAAGCGCTCGTTGCCCAGCGTCAAACGCAGCGAAAGCAACGTAAGAAAAATGAAATACCTGTTGTAGCATTAGTAGGTTATACGAATGCAGGAAAGTCAACGACGATGAATGCAATGCTTGAAATTTATAATGGTACAGAAGAAAAACAAGTATTTGAAAAAGATATGTTATTCGCGACGTTAGAAACATCTGTACGAAATATTGATTTGCCAGATAATAAATCATTCTTATTAACAGATACAGTTGGATTTGTAAGTAAATTACCACATCATCTTGTGAAGGCGTTCCGTTCAACGTTAGAAGAAGTAGCGGAAGCAGACCTACTTATTCACGTCGTAGATTACGCAAATTCAAATTATGAACAATTAATTGATATTACAAATGAAACGTTAAAGAAAATTGGAGTAGAAAATATTCCAACGATCTATGCTTATAATAAATCAGATATGGTAGATGTTGAAATTCCGAAAGTGCAAGAAGATCGCGTTTATTTATCAGCGAAGAAACATGTTGGAATTGAAGAACTTGTAGAAATGATTCGCTCACACATCTATAAAGAGTATACGAAGTGTGAAATGTTAATTCCATATGATCAAGGACAGGTAGTTTCGTATTTCAATAATCATGCACACGTTTTATCTACGAGTTACGAAAACGAAGGTACCAAATTAGAAATAGAATGTAAGACGAGTGATTACGAGAAGTATAAGCATTTTGCAATTTAATGTAAGAGGCAACCCAGTATGTGATTGGGTTGTCTTTTTTTGTACTGTTTTACCGCTGAAAGTTACAAGGATGCAAGCCAATGACGGGAGTTAAGTTATATTTCTGGAAAAAGAAATGAAAGCAGTATAGAATAGAAATGTTTCAAAAGTCAGAATTTATTACACCTACTGTAATAAATATATATTTTGTACAGAAAGGGGAGATTCACATATGCAGGCAGTTTCACACAAAAAAACTGTAGAAACACCGACAATATATCGAATTTTATTTGCGATTAGCTTTGGGCATTTTTTAAATGATTCGATGCAAGCAGTTGTGCCGGCGTTGTTTCCTATTTTGGAAAAAACGATGAATTTATCCTATATGCAAGTAGGGTGGATTGCGTTTGCTTTAAATATGACGTCATCGATTATGCAACCGGTGTTTGGTATGTATTCAGATAAGAAGCCATCACCATTTTTATTACCACTCGGTATGTTTTCAAGCATGCTTGGAATGATTGGACTCGCGTTTGCACCAAACTTTATTATTGTTATTATTTCTGTTTTATTTATTGGTTTAGGTTCCGCAGTTTTTCATCCAGAAGGCGCTCGTGTTGCGTATATGGCGGCAGGTGCAAAACGAGGGTTAGCGCAAGCGATTTATCAAGTTGGGGGAAACACGGGGAATTCCTTAGCTCCTATTTTTACAGCGCTAATTTTCGTTCCACTCGGTCAAATTGGTTCATTAGGTTTTACAGCATTTGCAGCAGTAGGAATTGTATTATTAATTTTCGTATCGAATTGGTACAAAAATGAATTAGCAACCGGCGCTGTAAGAAGGAAGAAGAGGGCTGCGCTTGAGGCGGAAAATGCAATTGTAAGTACACACATTAAATTCGTTATTATACTTCTTGTTTTTCTTACTTTTGTACGTTCTTGGTACGGTGCTGGTATCGGGAATTTCTATCAATTTTACTTAATAGAGCATTATGGTTTATCTATAAAAAATGCCCAGTATTTCGTATTCGCATTTATGATTGCTGGTGTGTTAGGAACTTTCTTCGGAGGACCGTTAGCAGATCGATTTGGTAAGAAAAATATCATCGTATTTTCAATGTTAGGTTCAGCGCCACTTGCACTGTTATTACCACATGTCTCACTTGTGTGGGTCGTACCGTTATTTTTATGTATCGGTTTTATTAGTTCAAGTAGTTTTAGTGTAATTGTTGTATATGCACAAGAGCTTGTACCTGGAAAAGTGGGAATGGTGTCAGGATTAATCGTAGGTCTTGCGTTTGGACTTGGAGCATTAGGTGCAGTAGTTCTTGGGAAATTAGCAGATATATATAGCCTGCAATTTATTATGCTATTATGTAGTTGTCTACCATTAATTGGACTCACTTCATGGTTACTGCCAAGTGATAAGAAAACGATAGAATAGGGGATGCGCTATGAAATTATGTGAAAACGTAACAGAATTAATAGGCGATACACCTGTCGTCCGATTATCTAAATTTATTCCGGAAGACGCAGCAGATGTGTATGTGAAACTAGAAATGTTTAATCCATCGCGCAGTGTGAAAGACCGTGCTGCTTATAATTTACTTCACGTTGCAGAAGAAAATGGTCTCATCAAACCAGGAGATACAATCATTGAACCGACAAGCGGGAATACAGGGATTGGTTTAGCGATGAATGCAGCAGCTAAAGGGTATAAAGCGATTTTAATTATGCCAGACAATATGTCAAAAGAGCGTATTAATTTATTAAAAGCATACGGGGCAGAAGTAGTTTTAACACCAGCAGAACAAAGAATGCCAGGAGCAATTGCGAAGGCGTTAGAATTGCAAAAGCAAATACCGAATAGTTTTATTCCGCAACAATTTGAAAACCCAGCTAATCCGAATATTCACCGCTATACGACTGCGCTTGAAATTTATGAACAAATGGATGGAGAGCTTGACGCCTTTGTTGCAACGGCAGGAACAGGCGGAACGATTACAGGGACTGGTGAAACGTTAAAAGAGAAATTACCAAACTTATATATTGCAGTAGTGGAACCGAAAGGATCTCCCGTTTTATCAGGTGGTGTACCAGGTCCTCATAAACTAGTAGGAACAAGCCCAGGGTTCATCCCGAAAAACTTAAATATAGAAGTGTATAACGAAATTATTCAAATTGCAGACGAAGAGGCTTTAACGACAATGAGAAACTTAGCTAGACAAGAGGGATTATTAGTTGGGCCGTCTTCTGGAGCATCTGTTTACGCTGCAATCATGATAGCGAAACGTCTAGGCGCTGGTAAAAAAGTTTTATGTATTGCGCCTGATACAGGGGAACGTTATTTGAGTATGGGGTTATTTGAATAAAAAGGATAGAAACACCTTAATAGTGAATAGCTGCTATTAAGGTGTTTGTTTTATGGAATGAAGAAGGGGGAGAAGAACAATGAAACTATTAAAACCAATCCATGAATATAGTGAGCATATTACGGCGTATAGACAGGCATTTTTACAATCAGGGGAACAACCACATGGAAGTAGTTCTTTACAAAACTTTGATTCTCTTGATGAATGGTTTGAAAAAGTGAGTAAACAAGAACTAGGAGAAAATATACTAGCTAATCGAGTGCCATCTAGCCAGTTTTTAAGTTTTGAAAAAAGGGAACTTATAGGTTTTGTGAATATTAGACATAGATTAAATCCAGAATTATTACGGGAAAGCGGTCATATTGGATATAGTGTCCATCCAAATAAGCGTCGCCACGGTTACGCTACGAAACAACTACAACTTGCATTAGCTGAAGCACAAAAATTAGGATTACAGAAAGTGTTAATAACTTGCGATAAATCCAATATCGGTTCTGCTAAAACGATTCAAAAGGTTGGCGGTGTGTTAGAAAATGAAGTAGTTTCTTCTCGTACTGGTGAAGTTATTCAGCGCTATTGGATAGAAATATGATGTAGTAGGAATTTGAAAAGGTAATGCAAGCTGTAAAATCGAAATAGATAAATGAAAAGTAAGGGGATTACTGCAATTTTAGGAGGAAATGAATTGGGATTAAAAGAGAAAGCAATAGAGATGGCAGAGATTTATAGGAAAAATCCGAAAGTGGAAGCTATTATTTTAGCGGGTTCAGTAGCTAGAAAACTTGAAGATGAACATTCAGATATAGAATTACATATTTTATGGTCAACACCGCCGGAAGATGAGGATCGTAGGGCCCCTATTTATCATATTGATGGGAAAATATTATCATATCATCCGTATGAGGAAGAAGAATGGTCGGAAACGTATTTAACGAAAGAGGGAATTAAATTAGAGATTAGTAACTTTTTAACAGAGACAGTAGAGAAAGTGATTTCGGATGTGGTGGATCAATATGATATAAGTTATGAAAAACAATGTATTGTATCATCTGTTCATGATGGTGTTAGTTTGTATGGAGAAGGGAAAGTGAATGAATTAAAAGATAGAGTAGCGGCATATCCAGATGAACTAGCAAAACGGATGATTTCAGAAAATCTATGGTTAAGTAATCGTTGGCACAATCGAAAGGCGCTTTTAAAACGGAAAGATTGGCTTATGCTTTATGACGTTATTTGTGAAGTACAAAGGAATGTATTTGGTGTTTTATTTGGTTTGAATAAAATGTACGTACATCATCCAGCGTTTAAATGGATGCCTAATAATGTGGAACGAATGACTATTAAACCTGAAAAATTATATAAACGTATGGCAGATACATTAATAGGGAGTCCAGAAAATAGTGTGCAGGAGTTAGAGTTGCTAATAGAAGAAGTATTGCAACAAGTTCATACATACGCGCCAGGAGTAAATGTGGATGAGCAAGAAAAATCTATTTTTTATTTTGTGAAATAGAAAATAGTAATAAGGGGGAAGTTATGGGTTTTTTTAATAGGTTTTTTAAAAAAGTTGAAAAAGTAAATGAGCAAGAGGCCACTCTTCATGAATTAAGTGAAGAATTGTATGTTGAATCACCGGTAGAGGAAGCGACTAGTTACTGGGTATCAATGGCACAAAATATAATTATTAATGCTGTAAAGGCAGCTGACAATGATGTGGAACGTGCCTTCGTATTATTGAATTTGAAGAAAGGTGAGGCTTCATTTGATATTTTTTATCAAATAAATGGGCAATTGTATTTCTGGGATCAGCTAGAAAATGAGAAGATAAAAAATAGAATTCAGAACGAGTTGTTACCGCAAGCTCCAGAAGTTTCAAATGCAGTAAATGAGCAATTTCGTGAAGCTGATCACCCTATAATTTCGTTCGCACAATTGCAGTTTGAATGGGAAACGAAAGCCTGGTTCTCACATATAATTTGGGAAGATAACCTTGCTGCTCAATTGCCAAAAACTCAAATTCTAAATGAATGGTTTCGTGTAATTAAAGAAGAAACGAAAAATAGACCACTGGATAGTGATGCGAAATTTTCTTGGTATCCATCAAACTCTTAAAAAATGAATACAGAGAGACAGGTTATGTTTCTAGATGATTTGTATTATTGAAAAAGTATCAATAATACGTAATTCTTTTTCTATTGCCTGTTAGAATTCGTTATGTACTAATCCACTTGTTTTCTAAACTAAAACTTATATTTCGAATTTTTAAATAGATTGTAATACATAAAAATTCAAAATATAAGTTGACACTATTTTTAATGTGTGATAAAAATGATAGTAATCAATTCGGAAAATAATATTTGGGCAATGAAAGGGTATAGTAGTGAATATCTCCCTATTTCAGAGAGCTGATGGTTGGTGTGAATCAGTATATAGATTATTCATGAAGTTCGTCCTGGAGCATCTTTCATAAATCTCGCATTATGAGGAAATGAAAGACGGTAGTTTATACCGTTATCAAATAAAGTGGTGAAGATTGTTTCACAACTAGGGTGGTACCGCGATATTTATCGTCCCTACGTATTTACGTAGGGACGTTTTTTATTTAGGTCCTAACTTTGGTGTGGCTTCATAACTAGGGTGGTACCGCGATATTTTATCGTCCCTACGTTTTTGCGTAGGGGCGTTTTTATTTAGGTGGTTTCTTAGTGTTCTTCACAACTAGGGTGGTACCGCGATATTTTTGTCGTCCCTACGTATTTACGTAGGGACGTTTTTTTATTAGGGAGGAAGTGAACGTATTAGAAAAGAGTATTGATAGAACAATATAAATACCGAATTGTAACAAAGAAAAAGAGGTAGAGAGGAGATTAACAAATGAATTCACAGCAATGGACATCGAAATTAGGTTTCGTATTAGCTGCAGCAGGTTCGGCAATTGGTCTTGGGGCGATTTGGAAATTCCCATATATGGCCGGCATTGGAGGAGGCGGAGCGTTCTTCCTAATTTTCATCGGTTTCACATTATTAATTGGTTTACCGCTATTATTAGCTGAATTTGTTATTGGAAGAAGTACACAAAAAGAGGCTGTCGATGCATATAGAGAGATTGCTCCTAAAACGTTATGGCCTTGGTTAGGTAAATTAGGAATTGTAACATGTTTCATATTACTTTCTTTCTACAGTGTTGTAGGAGGCTGGATTTTATTATATTTATGGAATGCAATTACAGGTAGACTATGGGAAGGAAATGGAGCATACGAAGCTACGTTTGGTGAAATCATTTCCAATCCATATTTAGCAGTTGGATCACAGCTATTATTCATCCTTATTACTATTTTCATCGTAAGTAAAGGTGTACAAAATGGTGTTGAAAAAGTAAATAAATATTTCATGCCAGCACTATTCGTTTTATTCTTTGTATTAATCGTTCGTGCACTTACATTAGATGGTGCTGGAGAAGGCGTTCGTTTCTTCTTACAACCTGATTTCTCACATGTAACATCAGAAGTTATATTATACGCAATGGGGCAATCGTTTTTCTCATTATCTGTCGGGGTAGCCGTTATGGTAACGTATAGCTCATACTTACCGAAAGAAGAAAGCTTACCACGTTCAGCATTTTCTATCGTAGCCTTAACTCTTGTTATTACATTACTTGCAGGACTTGCAATTTTCCCAGTTGTGTTCGCATTTGGAATGGAACCATCTCAAGGGCCGGGACTATTATTTATCGTGTTGCCAGCTATTTTCAGTAAAATGGCATTCGGAAAATTATTCTTCATCGTTTTCTTATTACTATTCTTCTTCGCTACGATTACATCAGCAATTTCGATGTTAGAAATTAGTGTTGCATCGTTAACATCAAAAGGTAAAGGGAAACGTGAAAAAATGGCCTTAATCGTAGGGTTATTAATCTTCGTTGTTGGGGTACCATCAGCATTATCATTCGGTATATTAAGTGATCTGAAGATTTTCGGAAAGACAGTCTTTGATTTAGCGGACTATGCAGTAAGTAACGTTTTAATGCCACTTGGTGTATTATTAGTTTCTATCTTTGTTCCTTTAAAAATGAAGAAAGATGTATTAATGAAAGAGCTAGGTGTAAGTAAAAATAAAGGTTATAAACTATTCGTATTATGGTTATTCTTACTTCGCTTTATCGCACCAATTGCGATTATTATCGTATTCTTAAATGTACTTGGCATTATATAAAAAGAAAGGTGGCGTATCATACAAAGATACGCTACCTTTCTTTTTATTTTGCTCTTTTTTGCAATTCATTTACTGTTACGAACTGATAGCCCTTCTTAGATAAAGAATCTAAAATACCTTCAATCGTTTTTAAATTGTCATCAGACTCATCATACATAGAATGCAGTAAAATGATAGAACCTGGTTTTACATTTTTATTAACATATTTAATTTTATCAGCCGCAGATTTATAAAAAGTATCGGGCTCAAGATCCCATATAATCGTTTCAATATTATTTTTATTTAAATAATAGGGTAGTCCAATTAATTTTTTTCCGTTAGGCGGTCTAAAATCAATTTCGTCTGTAAATCCTGTTTGGCGGATTAATGAATTCGTTTTTTCTATTTCATCTTTAATAAAAGAAGGTGTTTTGAAAATCATTCTTTTATGAGAATATGTATGGTTTCCAAGCTGGTGCCCAGATTGCGCGATAGCTTCTCCTAATGATAGACTTTTCTCTAATTCATTTCCAATTAAAAAGAAAGTAGCTTTAGCGTTGTATTTATCTAGTAACGGTAATATTTGTTTTACATTGTTAGTAGGGCCATCATCAAAAGTTAAAGCGATCACTTTTTCATTTGTTTCTACGCGTTGTGTTAAATCTCCAAATAATTGAAAGCTTCTTGCGTTCATCAATTTGTATGTTCCGAATAATGCCGTGATAATAAAGAATAGTGTAACGATTGTAATGATAATTTTTTTCCTCATAACGTAACCTCACAATGATTTTTGATTCAATAAAAAGTATTATATCAAAATTAATTATTTATTGCTGAAAAAGTATGAAGATGCAAGGAGAGGGATTTTATCATATAATAAAATGCAAAAGGTATATTAGGAGGTGTTTATATGGCGATTATAATTCAATTGCCAGACACTGCAACGTCTCATGCAAAGCCAAGTATGGAAATGGCGATACTTTGCGTGAGGTAGACAAGTAATATACAATCGCCTATATGAGCTCGTATCATTTTTTATATTTGGCTTTGCACCTTATTGAAATGAACCATAAAAAATAAGGGGCGAGCAGAAATGAAATACGTAAAAGCTAATGCTGTTTTACCAGAGAGTTTAATTACTGAAATTCAAAAGTATATACAAGGTGAAACAATTTACATTCCGAAACAAGAAACGAAACATTATAAATGGGGTACACGATCTGGCGGAAGAAAACAACTAGATGAAAGAAATAAAGCAATTAAAGAAGCGTTTAAAAGTGGGATTGCTATTCATCAACTTGCAGAAGAATATTTTCTTTCTGGGGAAACGATTAAAAAGATTGTGTATTCTAAATAAGAGGAAAAGAGTCTGATTCATATATTACTTTGAATCAGACTCTTTTTGTTTTGTATTTATTGGATGTGAATGGACATGATAATAGCGACAATGTGCCATTTTTTACTAAATTGGATACATAACATTTGAGTGAAAAGCAGAAAGGTGAACATATATGAATCATCTTGGACAAATAACGATAGAACTTTTTGTTGGTTTTTTTGTTTTATTAATTGCTACTAAAATATTAGGGAAAACACAAATATCGCAGCTAACACCTTTTGATTTTATTTCTGCCATTGTACTCGGAGAATTGGTTGGAAATACGATATATGACCCTGAAGTGAAAGTCTGGTCCATTTTATATGCGGTACTAGTATGGACAGTATTAATTTACGCAATAGAAGTGATAACGCAAAAATATAGGGGGACAAGAAGGTTTTTTGAAGGATATCCTTCTATTATTATTCGTAATGGATATATTGACAGAGATCAATTAAAATCGAATCATTTGGATATAAACCAATTACAACAAATGCTTAGGCAACAAAAAGATATATTTTCAATCCGAGAAGTTGAATATATGATATTGGAACCTAATGGAAACATAAGCGTTCTGAAAAAAAGTAAATACGAATCTCCTACTATAAATGATTTAAGTTTAAAACATAAGCCTGTCTACTTACCAATTTCATTAATTAGTGATGGGAAAGTAGTTAAGGATAATTTGAGGGAAGCAGGATTTGATGAAGGGTGGCTTTATAAACAAATAAAGCAAAAAGGAATTACTAAATTTGAAGACGTATTATATGCGGAATGGAAAACAGATGATGGCTTCTTTTGTCAGGAAATGCAGCGGTAGAGAATAAGTGATGTATGTAATGTTTGTTTCTAAGTTATCTTTTACATATCAAAAAACGTAATCATTGTATACAATAAAACTAGATCAACAATTTGTATGGAGTGATAAAGATGGAAGCGTTTATTAGAAGTGATCAATATAATTTTATAAAATCACAAGCTTATATTTTAGCAAACGGGCATGCAACGGCAAACGATAGAGGTGTAATTCAAGCGTTAAAATCACTTGCGATCGAAAAGATAATACATGTATTTGAGAATTTAACCGATGAACAGAAAGAGTTAATTGATACGGTATTAACAGTTCAAAATAGAGAAGATGCAGAATCATTTTTAATGAAAATAAATCCGTATGTAATTCCGTTTCAAGAAGTTACAGCACAAACATTAAAAAAATTATTTCCTAAAGCAAAAAAGCTAAAACTTCCCGATATGGAAGAACTGGATATGAAAGAATTATCTTATTTAAGCTGGATTGACAAAGGATCAAGCAGGAAATTTATTATAGCGAAAAATGATAAAAATAAGTTTGTTGGTCTGCAAGGAACGTTCCAAAGTTTAAATAAAAAAAGTATTTGTTCATTATGTCATGGGCATGAAGAAGTAGGGATGTTTTTAGTTGAAATTAAAGGTGATGTACCAGGAACTTTCGTTAAAAAGGGAAACTACATTTGCAAAGATGGTGTAGCTTGCAATCAGAATATGAAATCGCTAGATAAATTGAACGATTTTATTGAACGCTTGAAGAAATAACGAGAAAACCTCTAGTATTTAAACTGGAGGTTTTTATTTTTGGAAGAAGTAAAATAAGCTTTCTTTGTAAATGTAGATTTATAATGAAATTTGATAAAAATATCTATTATGATACAGTTGCTTATATGCAAGGAGGTAAAACATGGATTACCTTTTATCGAGAGAAAAAGTGAAGCGATGGCCCAAAGATATGATAGCGGCGGGGCGTTGTCATACAGTTGGCCTGAAATCGGATGGCACGGTAGTAGCGGTGGGCCGGAATAAAGAAGGGGAATGTAATGTAAGTGGCTGGCGAGATATTGAAGCAGTCGCAGTGGGCAATGTTCATATGGCAACGAACACGGGTAATGCTCATACAATCGGTCTTACATGTGACAGTACTGCGGTAGCAGTGGGTTGGAATAAGCATGAACAATGTGATGTAAACGATTGGCATAAAATTGTAGCGGTTGCGGCAGGGTGGCGTCGTACTATTGGCCTGAAATCGGATGGCACGGTAGTAGCGGTGGGCCGAAATAAAGAAGGAGAATGCAATGTAAGCAGTTGGCAAGGTATTGTGGCAGTCACAGCGGGTGACTGGCATACAGTCGGTCTTAAATTGGACGACACATTGACGACTGTGGGGAATAATCGATATGGTCAATGCAATGTAAGTAGCTGGCGAGGTATTGTAGCGGTCAAGGCTGGGTATCTTCATACTGTTGGTCTTAAACGAGACGGTACGGTGACGGCAGTGGGGAATGATAAACATAACCAGTGTGATGTAAGTGGCTGGATAGATATTGTAGCAATAGCGGCTGGTACGAATCATACAATCGGACTAAAATCAGACGGTACCGTGGTGGCAGTGGGCTGGAATGAGTATGGTCAATGTAACGTAAGCGATTGGCGCGATATTGTAGCGATAGCGGCTGGTTGTGCACATACAGTCGGACTAAAATCAGACGGCACGGTGGTAGCGGTAGGTAATAATGAATTTGGCCAATGCGATGTAGGTAGCTGGCGCGACATTCGGTCGCCTGGCAAATAGTCAATTTACAATAAATGATTAGTAATATTATTCTATTTTAGGAGTAATTATGGAATAGGATATGTAGAAAATAATTAAACTTAAATCTACTGAATAAGAATCTCTTTTGAAAAGGGATTTTTATTATTTATCATAAAATGAGGGTCTAAATGGAATTTTTGAACAAACTATATTTCAAAATTACAGTAGAAGATATAAATAAAGTATAGAGGAGATAAAGGAATGCTTAAAAGGTTTTTACTTTCTTTACCGGATGTTTTACTTATATGTATCGTTCTCTACATAACGTACACAAATTCTTTTAGTTTTGGACAGATGTTAGTAATTTCAATTGCAATCGGAATTATTGGTGGTCTTGCTATTAGAATTTGTAAGGATGTATTCACGTATATAAGGTGGACAATTAAACAAAGAAAAACTTGAATATGTTTAATTGTTATTAGGAGGGAATGAAATGACTAAGAAAAAGAATAGCGTAAAAAACGAGATAGTACTTTGGTCACTAACAGCAATTGTTCTATTAATTGTATGGTACTTTTATCAAAAATAAAAATGCATCGTACTAAAAAAGCACGATGCGTTTTTATTATTTTTTTTGCCAATTTTCTTTAATAAAGTCTTCACGACCAGATTCCTTTTGCTCAGTAGCATATTTCTCTGGATTCTTTTTATAGAAATGTTGGTGGTATTCCTCTGCTGCGTAAAAAGGTGCAGCAGGACGAATTTCAGTCACGATTGGATCTTTAAACATACCGCTTTCTGTAAGAGCTTGTTTTGATTTTTCAGCAAGCCCTTTTTGTGTTTCGTTATGATAAAAAATAGCGGTACGATAAGATGGACCACGGTCAAAAAATTGTCCGCCATCATCAGTGGGATCGATTTGTGGCCAATATAAGTCTAGTAATTTCTGATAAGGAAAAATAGAAGGATCGAATGTAATTTGAACAACTTCTAAATGTCCAGATGTTCCAACTTTTACTTGTTCATATGTTGGGTTTTCTACATGACCTCCTGCATAGCCAGAAAGTACTTTATGAATACCAGGAAGTTCATCAAATGGTTTTACCATGCACCAAAAGCAACCGCCTGCGAAGGTTGCGAGTTCGTATGTTTTTTCGGACATTGCTGTAATCCTCCTAAATGTATATGTTTTATATAGTATTATATAAATTGTTTTATTGCGCAATAAAAAAGATTTGAAAATATATGTTTTTTATAAACAAGATCCTCCGCTCACATCAATTAATTGTCCAGTTACCCAGCGGCTGTCTGGAGAAGCAAGGAATGCAGCAGTATCGGCAATGTCTTCTACTTCACCTAAGCGATTGAAAGCGGAAATAGTAGTAGCGTACTGCTTCATCATCGGGTCGCTCAAGAGTTCTGCATTCATATCTGTTTTAATAAATCCTGGAAGTATTGCATTCACCGTTATTCCTCGTGCTCCAAGCTGTTTTGCTAGTGTAAAAGTCATTGTATTAATAGCGCCTTTCGTCATACTATATGCAACAAAATCAGGTAAAGAAATGCGGGTCGCAGCGGATGAAATATTAATAATTCGGCTATTGTCACGTAAACGTGGCAGTGCTTGTTGAATGATAAAGAATGGTGCTTTTGCATTTACTGAAAACATTCTATCAAAAAATTGTTCAGTCGTTTCTTCAATAAAAGCACCAGGACCAATGCCAGCATTGTTTATTAAAATATCAAATTGTGTTTCACCAGTGCGCTTTTGTAATTCAGTATCTAAAGCTTTATAAAGGTTTTCTACACCATGTAAGGATTCTAAATTTGCGCCGATAGAAAAAGCTTGGCCACCATTTGATTGAATTTCATGAACAGTTTCTTCAGCGTCATCTTTTCGATTACCGTAATGAACAGCAACCAATGCACCGTCATTTGCTAAACGTTTAGCGATCGCTCGTCCAATTCCTCGGCTTGCCCCTGTAACTAACGCTACTTTCCCTTTTAACATAGTTTTCTCATCTCCTCATAAATTTTTCTTTATGTAGTAGTGCAAACATACTTAAGCAATATATGAGTGTATGTAAGTAATTCATTCCAATTTTGATTTGAGAAAAAATAAATAGAATGAATTTAGATTTTTTTTGAAAAAACATGTTGACAAAGAAAAGAACAACGTCCTATAATACGTGTAACAAATAAAAGTTAATTAAAAATTTTCTAACTTTATATGTTGTATATGCAAAGAAGAGGAAAGTAGATGATTATGATCGTTTCAGAGAGCTACTCCAAGGCTGCGAGAGTAGTAACAATCAAATCATTGAAGATCACCTCGGAGCATCGCTTGCGAAAGGGAAACTGAGTAGAGGGCGGCGGCATCGTCTCCGGTAAAAGGACGGGGGTCTAATTGGACCTACGAAGCTTATATTTCGCGAGAAGTATAAGGAAGCTGAGTGGTAACGCGAAACTCTCGCCTCAGCAATCAAAGCTACTAAATTGTAGTAGTTGATTGCTGAGGCGAGAGTTTTTATTTTAGAAAATAGAATAAGAGAATGCGTGGAAGAGGAGAGTAAATGATAAAGATTGTTTCAGAGAGCTGCCCCGAGGCTGTGAGGGTGGTAACAATGCACTCATTGAAAATCACCTCGGAGCACTACTTTTGAAAATTAGTAAAAAGTAGCGGGTTTGTTCCCGATAGAAAAACAAAAGTCTAATTGGACTTGCAGAGCTTATATTTCGTGAGAAGTGTAAGGAAGCTGAGTGGTACCACGATTCCCTCGTCTCAGCAATGGATTGCTACAAGTATGTAAGTAATCGATTGTTGAGACGAGTATATTTTTAATATTTATATACTGAATATTCTGTTAAAAATACTCATCTCAGCAATCGATGTAGAAATAGATTGCAAAAAATAGAGAAAAAAAGAGGAGCGATGTGAGATGGGAAACCAGTACATTTACATGAATGGGGAATTTGTAGAAAAAGAAAAGGCAGTTGTTTCAGTATATGATCACGGCTTTTTATACGGAGACGGTGTATTTGAAGGGATTCGTAGTTACGGAGGAAATGTATTTTGTTTAAAAGAACATGTAAAACGATTATATGAATCGGCAAAATCTATTTTACTTACAGTCCCACTGACAGTTGACGAAATGGAAGAAGCAGTTTTACAAACGTTGCAAAAAAATGAGTATGCGGATGCTTACATTCGTTTAATTGTTTCACGAGGAAAAGGTGACTTAGGGCTCGACCCTAGAAGTTGTGTGAAACCGAGCGTTATTATCATTGCAGAACAATTAAAGTTATTCCCTCAGGAATTTTACGATAATGGATTAAGCGTTGTATCTGTTGCATCAAGACGTAATACGCCAGATGCATTAGATCCACGCATTAAGTCAATGAACTACTTAAATAACGTACTTGTAAAAATTGAAGCGGCACAAGCAGGAGTGTTAGAGGCTCTTATGTTAAATCAACAAGGATATGTTTGTGAAGGTTCTGGCGATAATGTTTTCGTTGTGAAAGATGGAAAAGTATTAACCCCACCATCCTATTTAGGAGCATTAGAAGGTATTACGAGAAATAGTGTTATCGAGCTATGTGAACGACTGAGTATTCCATGTGAGGAAAGACCATTCACTCGCCATGATGTATATGTAGCGGATGAAGTATTTTTAACAGGAACAGCAGCGGAGTTAATTCCAGTTGTAAAAGTTGATTCGAGAGAAATTGGAGATGGGAAACCAGGAAGTGTAACGAAACAATTGACCGAAGAATTTAAAAAATTAACGAGAGAAAGAGGAGTACGTGTTCCCGGGCTGACGGAAAGCTTAGCATAAATAAGGAGAGGAGTTAATTGAAATGAAGCAGCAGTATACAGCGTATGAGAAGTTACAGTGTGAAGAAATGACAGGCGCTGGGCACGTGATTCAATGTTTGAAGAAATTGGGTGTAACGACCGTTTTCGGCTATCCAGGCGGAGCGATCTTACCAGTATACGATGCGTTATACGAAAGTGGTTTGAAACATGTTTTAACTCGTCATGAACAAGCTGCCATTCATGCGGCTGAAGGATATGCGAGAGCTTCTGGAAAGGTCGGGGTAGTCTTTGCTACCTCTGGCCCAGGGGCGACAAATTTAGTTACCGGCTTAGCAGACGCTTATATGGATTCGATTCCTTTAGTTGTCATTACCGGCCAAGTTGCAACGCCTTTAATTGGTAAAGATGGATTTCAAGAAGCGGATGTTGTCGGAATTACAGTACCTGTTACGAAGCATAATTACCAAGTTCGTGATGTAAATCATGTATCACGAATTGTGCAAGAAGCTTTTTACATCGCCGAAAGCGGACGCCCGGGACCAGTATTAATCGATATTCCAAAAGATGTTCAAAATGCAAAAGTCACCAGTTTCTTTAATGAAGAAGTTGATATTCCGGGGTACAAACCAGAACTTGTACCAGACAGCATGAAACTTAGAGAGGTAGCTAAAGCAATTTCAAAATCAAAGCGTCCGCTTCTTTATATTGGGGGAGGTGTCATTCATTCAGGTGGATCCGATGAACTTTTTGAATTCGCAAGGGAGAACCGTATTCCAGTCGTTTCAACTTTAATGGGACTTGGTGCATATCCACCGGGAGATCCATTGTTTTTAGGGATGCTTGGTATGCATGGGACATACGCTGCTAATATGGCGGTAGCAGAATGTGATTTACTACTTGCATTAGGTGTTCGCTTCGATGATCGTGTAACAGGAAAATTAGAACTTTTTTCTCCGCACTCGAAAAAAGTACATATTGATATTGATCCTTCTGAGTTTCATAAAAATGTAACTGTAGAGCATCCCATTGTTGGTGATGTGAAAAAAGCGTTACACATGTTGTTACATATGTCTATTTATACACAAACAGACGAATGGCTTCAGAAAGTAAAGGCATGGAAAGAAGAATATCCACTTTCTTATAAGCAAAAAGAATCTGAGTTAAAACCACAGCATGTGATCAACTTAGTAAGTGAATTAACGAATGGTGAAGCGATTGTCACAACAGAAGTAGGACAGCATCAAATGTGGGCTGCTCACTTCTATAAAGCAAGAAAACCTCGGACGTTCCTTACCTCTGGAGGATTAGGAACAATGGGGTTTGGTTTTCCAGCAGCAATTGGTGCTCAGCTAGCTAAAAAAGAAGAACTTGTCATTTGTATTGCAGGTGATGCTTCTTTTCAAATGAACATTCAAGAACTACAAACAATTGCTGAAAATAACATCCCTGTAAAAGTATTTATCATAAATAACAAATTTTTAGGGATGGTAAGGCAATGGCAAGAAATGTTTTATGAAAATCGTTTATCAGAATCAAAAATTGGATCGCCAGATTTTGTGAAAGTGGCAGAAGCTTATGGAGTGAAGGGATTAAGAGCGACAAATTCAACAGAGGCGAAACAAGTGATGTTAGAAGCATTTGCTCATGAAGGTCCTGCCGTAGTTGATTTTTGTGTAGAAGAAGGTGAAAACGTATTTCCGATGGTTCCGCCAAACAAAGGGAATAACGAAATGATTATGAAGAGGTGGGAAGAATGAGTCATACTTTTTCACTCGTTATTCATAACGAGCCAAGCGTCTTATTACGTATAAGTGGGATTTTTGCTCGGCGTGGTTATTATATTTCTTCTTTACATTTAAATGAAAGAGATACAAGTGGTGTTTCTGAAATGAAACTCACAGCAGTTTGTACTGAAAATGAAGCGACATTACTTGTTAGTCAGTTGAAAAAATTAATTGATGTACTGCAAGTAAATAAATTATAAGGAGTGTATGGAATATGAAAACATATTATGAGAAAGATGCAAATGTAGAGTTATTACAAGGAAAAACTGTTGCAGTAGTTGGTTATGGATCACAAGGTCATGCGCAAGCACAAAATTTACGTGATTCTGGTGTAGAAGTTGTAGTTGGTGTTCGTCCTGGTAAGTCGTATGAAGTAGCGAAAGCAGATGGATTTGAAGTAATGTCTGTTTCAGAAGCGGTTCGAACCGCACAAGTTGTACAAATGTTATTGCCAGATGAACAGCAAGCTTATGTGTATAAAGCAGAGGTAGAAGAGAATCTTCGTGAAGGACAAATGTTACTTTTCTCACATGGATTTAATATTCACTTCGGACAAATTAACCCGCCAAGTTACGTAGATGTAGCGATGGTCGCGCCAAAAAGTCCAGGTCACCTCGTTCGTCGTGTATTTCAAGAAGGAAATGGTGTTCCGGCATTAGTGGCAGTACATCAAGATGCAACAGGAACAGCATTAAGTTTAGCTCTTGCGTATGCAAAAGGTGTAGGCTGTACACGTGCAGGCGTAATTGAAACGACATTCCAAGAAGAAACAGAGACGGATTTATTCGGAGAGCAAGCAGTGCTTTGCGGCGGGGTAACTGCGCTTGTGAAAGCTGGTTTTGAAACATTAACAGAAGGTGGATATCGACCTGAAATTGCATACTTTGAATGTTTGCATGAATTAAAGTTAATTGTTGATTTAATGTACGAAGGCGGTTTAACGAATATGCGCCATTCTATTTCAGATACGGCAGAGTTCGGAGATTATGTAACAGGATCGAGAATTGTTACAGATGAAACGAAGAAGGAAATGAAGCGTGTTTTGACAGAAATTCAGCAAGGTGAATTTGCGAAGAAATGGATTTTAGAAAATCAAGCAGGGCGTCCAACGTATAATGCGATGAAAAAAGCAGAGCGAAATCATCAGTTAGAAAAAGTAGGGGCAGAGCTTCGTGAAATGATGAGCTGGATTCATGCACCGAAAGAATTAGTGAAAAAATAGAGTAAGTGATTGTAAGTGAAAAATACGTAAGAGGGGATTTGACAAGATGAGAAGTGACATGATTAAAAAAGGTTTTGATAAAGCGCCGCACCGTAGTTTATTAAAAGCAACTGGTTTGAAAGATGAAGATTTTGATAAACCTTTCATAGCGATTTGTAATTCTTTTATTGAAATTATTCCAGGGCATAAGCACTTGAACGAGTTTGGGAAACTTGTAAAAGAGGCAGTTCGCGCGGCAGGTATGGTACCATTCGAATTCAATACGATTGGAGTTGACGATGGTATTGCGATGGGACATATCGGTATGCGTTATTCTCTTCCGAGTCGTGAAATTATTGCAGATTCAGTAGAAACGGTTGTAAATGCACACTGGTTTGACGGTATGATTTGTATCCCAAATTGTGACAAAATTACACCTGGTATGATGATGGCTGCACTACGTATTAACATTCCGACTGTGTTTGTTTCAGGCGGCCCGATGGCAGCAGGAAAAACATCTAAAGGAGAAGTTGTCGATTTAAGTTCTGTTTTTGAAGGAGTAGGAGCTTATCAATCTGGGAAAATTTCAGAAGAAGAATTAAAGGATATTGAAGATCATGGCTGTCCATCTTGTGGTTCTTGTTCCGGAATGTTTACGGCGAACTCTATGAACTGTTTATGTGAAGTGTTAGGTTTAGCTCTTCCTGGTAACGGGAGTATTTTAGCAATTGATCCAAGACGTGAAGAGTTAATTAAACAAGCAGCAGAGAAATTAAAAATTTTAATTGAAAGAGATATTAAACCAAGAGACATCGTAACGGAAGAAGCGATTGATGATGCGTTCGCGCTTGATATGGCAATGGGTGGATCAACGAATACAGTATTGCACACATTAGCTCTCGCACAAGAAGCGGGTTTAGATTACGATATGAATCGCATTGATGCCGTTTCAAGACGTGTACCACATTTATGTAAAGTAAGCCCTGCTTCCAATTGGCACATGGAAGATATTGATCGAGCGGGCGGGATTAGTGCAATTTTGAAAGAGATGAGCCGAAAAGAAGGGGTGCTTCATCTAGACCGAATAACGGCTACCGGGCAGACGTTAAGAGAAAACATTGCTCATGCAGAGATTAAAGATAAGGAAGTTATTCATTCTCTCGAAAACCCTCATAGTGAAGAAGGGGGATTACGTATATTAAAAGGAAACCTTGCGAAAGATGGAGCGGTTATTAAAAGCGGTGCAACAGAGGTAAAGCGTTTTGAAGGACCTTGCGTTATTTTTAATTCACAAGATGAGGCGCTTGCGGGCATTATGCTTGGAAAAGTGAAGAAAGGCGATGTAGTTGTTATTCGCTATGAAGGACCAAGAGGTGGCCCTGGTATGCCAGAGATGTTAGCGCCAACTTCAGCGATTGCTGGAATGGGATTAGGTGCAGATGTTGCGCTATTAACGGATGGTCGTTTCTCGGGTGCTTCACGTGGTATTTCAGTAGGACATATTTCACCAGAAGCAGCTGCGGGTGGAACGATTGCACTTCTTGAACAAGGGGATATTGTATGTATTGATGTTGAAGAACGCTTGCTAGAAGTAAGAGTTAGTGATGAAGAATTAGATAAGCGTAAAAAAGAATGGAAACGACCAGAAGCGAAAGTGAAAACTGGCTGGCTTGGACGTTATGCACAGATGGTAACATCGGCGAATACAGGTGCAGTTCTAAAAATCCCGGATTTTGATTGAGCCAATTTAAAAGAGATAAGGATGATATATAATGGTGCAGAAGGTAAAGGAGAGAGTGAAAATTGAAGATATCTTAATGGCTCATAATTGCATGAAAGATATCGTTATTAAAACACCGTTACAACGTGATACAGTTTTATCTGAGAAATATGATTGTGACGTTTATGTAAAACGAGAAGACTTACAATTGATTCGCTCTTTCAAAATTCGTGGTGCGTACAATTTAATTCAAAGTTTATCAAAAGAACAATTACAAAACGGTGTTGTATGCGCGAGCGCTGGTAATCATGCGCAAGGAGTTGCTTATACGTGTAATTTATTGAAGATTGCGTCAAAAATCTTCATGCCGACGACAACACCTAAACAAAAAGTATCACAAGTACAATTTTTCGGTGGTGATTTTGCGGAAATCGTATTAGTTGGTGATACATTTGATAGCTCTTTCCAAGAAGCACAGCGCTATTGTGAAGAAAATAGAATGACGTTCGTTCATCCGTTTGATGATCCGTATGTAGTTGCTGGTCAAGGGACAGTTGCAGTTGAAATTATGCATGATATGGAGAAATCGGTTGACTATATCTTTACGGCAATCGGCGGTGGTGGGTTAGCATCAGGTGTTGGTACATATGTGAAAGGTGTTAGTCCTGCTACAAAGGTTATTGGTGTAGAGCCGATGGGAGCTGCATCTATGAAAGAGGCTTTTCTTCAAAATGAAAATGTCGCATTAGAGAAAATAGATAGTTTTGTTGATGGAGCAGCTGTTAAAAAAGTAGGAAAGTTAACATTTGAAACTTGTAAAGATGTAATTGATGACATTGTTTTAGTACCAGAGGGAAAAGTTTGTACGACGATTTTAGAACTGTATAAGAAAAATGCAATTGTAGCTGAACCGGCTGGTGCACTATCTATTGCAGCGCTTGATTTATATAGAGATGAAATAAAGGGTAAAACAGTTGTATGCACGCTAAGTGGTGGAAATAACGATATTGATAGAATGCAAGAAATGAAAGAACGTTCGCTCATTTACGAAGGATTAAAACATTACTTCATTATTGAATTCCCGCAACGTTCAGGTGCGCTAAGAGAATTTCTTGATAAAGGATTAGGACCAGAAGATGATATTACGCGCTTTGAATACATTAAGAAACATAATAAAGAAAATGGTCCAGCGTTAGTCGGCGTAGAGTTGAAACATAAAGAAGATTATGAGCAATTAATTACTCGCTTTAAAGAAAATAATATTCAATTTATGGAGCTTAATAAAAATCCCATCTTGTTTGATTTACTTATTTAATAGAAGGAAAGGGATAACATACGGTTTTACTAGAAATAAAAAAGATAGATATAAGCAGTAGAAACGCTACTTGTATCTATCTTTTTATAGTTAAACTAAATATTTTCCATATTCAAGAAGGATAAAGCTAGTTAACCAAAAGAGTATCGCAATACGAATGATTACATACATAGTAAATTCAAAGGTAGTAAGTTTTCGTTTGCGTTTTATTTTTTTTAGAAGTCTAACAGAGAAAATTGAACATAAAAGTAGAACGGCTATAGATATTTTATAAATATTCTCTAACAAACTTACATTTTCTATTAAGTCTTTCAGCATGTTCATTACCTATTCTGTAATGTATGTTACAGAGAAATAGATCTTGAGCTGTCTAGTTTCGTTTGTTTTTTATTTTCCCTGTAGCATCAATTTCTACATCAGTTGAAATTGTTTGTAAATATTGAAGAGCTTTTTTCTTTTCTTCCTCATTTACAGGGGAAACTTGGTTGTTACGAATGATGTAAGGATTGAATGACATTTGTACATCCTTTCCTTTAAAAGTTAAAGTTAATACGCCAGTTTCGGCGCTTTTCCCACTCACATAACTTGGGAATAAAAAGTTACCTAATGAATAAGCGATAGGAACTTTATTATAATACTCAAATCCTTGTAACCAATGCGGGTGACTCCCGACAATCGCGTCAGCTCCTGCTTCAACCATTTTAGGTACATATTGTTTTTGGTATTCTACCGGACGATTTGATTTTTCAACGCCCCAATGCATATAGACGATTAAATAGTCTGCATCTTGTTTTTGCTCTTTAATTGTTTTTGTTACGAGATTTAAATCATATCCGTTTGCAACACCAGGTTTATTGTTACCAGCTACCCAGTTCGTATCAGGCATAAATCGAACGAAGGAAAGAAATTTGAACTTTTTCCCTTTTACAGTCATTTCTCGTGCTGTATATGCATCTTTTGCATTTTTTCCGGCTCCGATATAAGGGAATTTTAATTTTTCTACGTGAGAAATCGTGTCTAATAATCCATCTTGCCCATAATCAAGTGTATGGTTATTTCCGATATTTACGATGTCATATCCAGTGTTTTTTATAGCTTGTAGCGTGGATGGATCACTTTTAATCCAAAACAGTTGTCCAGGAGCTTTCTTTTCTCTCGTTGTAAATGCTGACTCTAAATTAACGAAAGAAATATCAGCTTTTGTTATTTCTTCTTTTACATGTTGGAATGGATAATCAGCCCCATTTTTTTCGATTACAGGACGTAATTGCCAATCGAACATTGTATCACCAGAGAAAGTGAGTGTAATTTCCGGGTCTTCTATTTTCTTTTCACTTGTTGAAGCGGTTTTACTAGATTTGTTTTGCAAATCGGGTTTGTCTTTCGCTTTTGAAGTAAAAGAGTAGTTAATTAATAAAACAATTGGTGTAATGCAAAAGGCTATTAACAGAAATCGTTTTAGTAAAGTTTTCATAAATACCGTCCCTTTTGAATTTATACCGCAATTTGTGGGCAATAAAACTCACGTTAATTAAAGTTTCACATTATGTATTACTACAAAAAAAATTGCGGTTTATGTTGTGGAAAACATTTGTTAATATTCTTAATATTAAGTTAACATATAGATAACCTGTAAATCAATGTATAAACCAAAATATAGAAATAAAGAATTCGAAGGGTGAAGAATAAGAAATGGTTATATTAGGAGCAGTTGTAAATGGGATTTGTATTATATTTGGTACTTTACTAGGTAAATTATTTAGTAGGATTCCAGAAAGTATGAAGGGAACAATTATGCATGCAATCGGTTTAGCGGTTACTGTGCTTGGGCTTCAAATGGCATTGAAAAGTGAAAATTTTCTTGTTGTCATACTAAGTTTAGTGATTGGTACCGTCATCGGGGAATGGCTACAATTAGAGAGAAAGTTAAAACATTTAGGGGATTGGCTAGAAAATAAAGTTGGATCAAAAGGGAAAGGGAGCATATCAGAAGGCTTTGTAACTGCTACTTTAATTTTTGCAATAGGTGCGATGGGCATACTTGGTGCACTCGACAGCGGGATTCGTGGCAATCATGATATTTTATTTACAAAGGCGATTATCGATGGATTTATTTCTATTATATTAACGACAACTTTAGGAATTGGTGTAGTATTTTCGGCGATTCCAGTTATTTTATACGAAGGAGGGATTGCGGTTTTTGCAACACAAATTAATAGTTTGGTCCCGAAAGAATTAATGAATCAATTTATAGTGGAAATGACAGCTACAGGTGGTATTATGATAGCCGCTATTGGATTGAACTTACTTGGTGTTATTAAAATTAAGGTGGCAAATTTATTGCCAGGTATATTGGTAGTTGGAATAATCGTTTCACTTATTTATGGTTACGGTTTACTAGTAAAGTAATAGAGGATGGAGATACATATGGAGGAGTATAAATTTACAAAACGTGTTCATAACATATTGAAGATTGCAGCAGAAGAGGCAGAAAGTAATATCATTCAACCAGCTCATCTGTTTATCGGTATGTGTAAAGAAGGTACTGGAGTTTGTAGCGAGTTGTATATGTATTTGTTCCGTAAAGTGGGGATAGAGTTTTCAGAAAAACTTTCAATACGAAAACAATACGACTCACCGTATCAAGAGTATGAAAAAATAGGACAATATAAGGTATCTTATAAGGTGCTAGAAATTTTACAAATAGCGAAGAAACGTATGGAACGTTTCCAGCAAGTAATAATGAATGAAGGACATGTTATATATGCACTATTTCATGTAGATACGTTTATTGGAAATGTACAAATAAAAAAAGATATATTACGTATTATAGCTGAGCCAAGAGATTTAGCGGTCGATCTAAAATGTTTTGTTCCTACTTATAATCATTTAATTTGTACTGTTAGAAAGGCTAGCCCTTCTGATTTTGAAAAATTAGCAAGTTTTGTTAAAGAGGAATTTGGTGAACGTTGGTTACATTCAATAGAGTATGGATTTCGTACATATAAAGATAATTTACCTATTTATATAGCAGAACAAGAAGAAGTGATAGTAGGTTTCGCTTGTTATGATGTAGTGAGAGGAAAGAAGGGATTGTTTGGTCCAATGGGCACAGCGAAAAAAAATCGTGTGAATGGTGTAGGGAAGCAATTGTTATATCGTTGTTTACATAGTATGAAGAAAGAAGGATATGAATACGCAATTATTGGACAAGCAGGTCCGGTTGAGTTTTATGAGCGATGTTGTAATGCACGTTTAATACCGGTAGAGAGTAATTAACCAACTCCATATATGGGAGTTGGTTTTTTTATGAAAATAATGTAGAGATGTAGTGATTTTCACTAGAAAATAGCGGGTTTTGTAGTGGATTTTACAAATAAAGCAAATTACTAAACTTTTTACAAGAAAGGGTGTAGAATGGGTATCTAAAGAAAGAAGGTGTGAAAATGGCCAGCTGGAAACGAAATTTGATGATTTGTTGGCTAGGTTGTTTTACCACTGCAGCCGGTATGAGTTTAGTAATTCCTTTTTTATCTTTTTATATTGAGGAATTAGGAGTAACTGGCACTTCTAGTATTGCACAGTGGTCGGGACTTGCATTTGGTATAACATTTTTAATGGGTGCGATCGTATCACCAATATGGGGAAAGCTTGGTGATATACATGGACGGAAATTGATGCTTATTCGTGCGAGCCTTGGTATGGCGATTATTATGACGCTTATGGGGTTTGTAACGGATGTGTATCAACTAGTCGCACTAAGATTTTTGATGGGAGCGGTATCTGGTTTCCTTTCAACGGCGATGACATTTATTGCAGCAGAAACTCCGAAAGAGCATTCAGGTTGGGCAATTTCTACAATTTCAACTGGGGGCGTGAGCGGTTCTTTACTTGGCCCATTACTTGGTGGTTATTTGTCGGAGTTAATTGGAATGCGCCATGTTTTTCTTGTTACAGGAGCTTTTTTATTCCTTTCTTTTCTCATCGTTTTTTTCTTCCTACATGAAGAGAATCACTCCGCTCAAGCAAAAAAAGTACAACAGAAAAAAGTATGGACGATGGTTCCAGCAAAGCATTTAATTATTAGTTTATTTGTAACAACATTTATTATTCAACTTGCGAACATGTCAATTCAACCTATTATTACATTGTATGTAAAGAATTTAGAAGGCCCAGGAACAGCTCATATTGAAATGATTGCAGGTGCAGTCATGTCTGCGACAGGTTTAGCTATTATTATGGCAGCTCCTAAGCTAGGTAGATTATCAGATCAAATTGGTCCTCAAAAAACGTTAGTTGTAGCGTTGTTTGCTGCAGGAATTATTTTTATCCCGCAAGCATTTGTAACCTCAGCTTGGCAACTATTAATTCTTCGATTTTTATTAGGTATCGCACAAGCAGGATTATTACCTTCCGTACAAACTCTACTAAAACAACATACACCAACCCATGTAACGGGACGAATATTTGGATATAATCAATCGTTTCAGTTTTTAGGAAATATGATTGGACCAGTACTTGGTGGACAAATTGCAGCACATGCGGGCTTCCAATATGTTTTCTTCTCTACATCATCACTATTATTTATTGCGTGCATTTGGGTTTATTTTCATAATAAGAACGAAGAGGTATCAGAGAAACGACATTTGGAAGTTAGTTAACTAAGTGAATGAAAAAGAAGAGGATGAAGCAACGATTGCTTCATCCTTTTCTTTAAAATTGAAGACAAAGATAACTTAATGTACCCATCTCATAACTGCGGTGAATGACTTCACCGTTATTTTCACCGCTTCCCATAGCGATAAATAAAGGAACAAAATGCTCTGCTCTTGGTACTGCTAATTGTGCATGAGGGGCATTGTTCTCCCAATTAAATAATGCATCTTTATCAGTAGTCTGCATATGTTTAATAATCCAATCATCAAATTCAATTGCCCATTGTTCGGGTGTCGTTTGATTCCATTTCAAAGCTCGTAAGTTATGAACAGTAACACCGCTACCGATTATTAAAATATCTTCTTGTCCAAGCCCTTTAAGTGCTTCTCCAATCTTAAATTGCTCTTTTGCAGGAAGGAATGGATTGACTGAAATTTGGACGACAGGAATATTTGCTTCTGGATACATGCGGTGCAGAAGAGTCCATGAGCCATGATCTAAACCTCTCGTCATATTATGATGGACTGGAATACCTTTGTTTTTAAATTTTGTTTCTAACATAGATGCAATGTTAGAAGAACCTTTCGCACGATATTTGATTTCGTATAACTCAGGAGGAAAACCTCCAAAATCATAAATTGTTTCATATTCGTTATCTGATGAAGAAATCGTTAATGCTTCACTTTCCCAATGAGCAGTGAAAATAATAATCGCTTTCGGTTTATATGTTGCTCCAAGTGTTTTTAAAAACCTTGTATAGTCTGTATCTTGAATAGCAAGCATCGGTGATCCGTGTGCTAAAAATAATGATGGCATCATAATAGAAACCTCCCAAAAAATATAATAATTACTTTATGTAAGTAACTATATAATCTTATTTCAAATTCGTCAACATAATAGTTATTGAGCTAATTGGAAAAGTGCGGCATTTGTCATAATGAAAGCAATTGCATATAATACATAATAAGAATAATGAATGGATATTCATTTTTTGATATACATAATAGAGTTGGGGGCTGACGAAATGAACGTACAGGAAAGTTTCGTTACGGCATTGGATGGATCGGAAATTTATTTACGTAAGTGGCTACCAGAAAGAGATCCGCGAGGAATTATTCAAATTGCACATGGTATGACAGAACATGCAGGTGTTTATACAGACTTTATTGCTGCGTTATTAAAAGCAGGGTATGGTGTTTATGCACATGATCATAAAGGTCATGGGAAAACAGTGAAAAGAGAAGAAGATTATGGTCATTTTAAACCAAATGTAGGTTGGAATGAGGCTGTTTCTGATGTTATTTTTGTATCAGAAACGATAAGAAAAGAGCAGACATGCCCGTTATTTTTACTTGGACATAGTATGGGTTCTTTTTTATCAAGACGTGCTGTACAACTGAAAGGTGAATTATATGATGGATTCCTTATTTCAGGAACTGGTGGAAATCCAGGGATTTTAGGAAGTATCGGTCATAAAGTAGCGACAATTGAGATGAAATTACGCGGGGAAAAAACGAAAAGTCCAATGTTAAATTTTTTATCTTTCGGAAACTTCAATTCACACTTTAAACCAAATCGTACAAAATTTGATTGGTTATCTTCAGATAACAGTCAAGTAGATAAATATATTGCGGACCCATTATGTGGATTCATTTGTACAACGAGTTTTTATCGAGAATTATTTTCTGGTGTATTAGAAGTAAATAAACTAGAAGAGTTCAAAAAAACACCGAAAAACCTTCCGATACATATTTTTTCAGGAGATCGTGATCCTGTTGGGGATATGGGGAAAGGTGTAAAAGAAGTATATGAAAACTATAAAAAATGTGGTGTGAAAGACGTGACACTACGTTTATATGAAAATGGTAGACATGAAATGTTTCATGAAGTAAATAAGGATGAAGTATTTAAAGATTTAATTTCGTGGTTAGATGCGCATAATAAATGAGAAAGATAATCCCAAACTGTTTGTAGTTTGGGATTATTTATTATACAGAAATAGGGGCAATAAATTCTTAAATTCACTTTACTTAATAAAAAATAAATCTTATTCTATAGTCGTTCAAAAAATAAAGAAATATTGTATGAGAGGAAACCTCACTTTTCTGAAGTGAGGTTTTTTGTAGTAACGAAGTAATAGTGAATAAAACTAATTTTAAAAGTAACTTAAAATCAACCTTTTTATAAAGCAACAGATGCCTGTTCATAATAGTAGTATAATAGTGAATGAGGTGTTAATAGAATGGAAGATAGAACGTTAGGTTTATTACTAGATGTTGTTGGGGAATTATTTTCAGATGAAATTTCAATTGCTGTTTCGAATACGAAAGAATATATTTACTATCGGCCAAGTAAACGAATTGATTTAAAGATTAGTGTCGGGGATCCTATAAAGGAAGGAACGATTGCTCATAAAGCGATGGTGATGAACCAAAAAACCTCTGAGTTTATTAATCGGGATGTTTTTGGTATTCCTTATCATGGAATGGCTGTACCATTTTCAAACAATGGAAAGCTTGAAGGGTGCGTAACGGCAATTTATCCAGCTTTAACGGATGGAAAGTCAGTTGTTACTTTAAAAACAACAGACGGCTGGATTCCGGTTCCTTTTTCAAAGGTTATGTATTTAGAGGCTAAAGATAAAAAGACGTATGTGAATTCAGAAGAGTTATCAGGAACACATAAATACTCTCTGCAAGAATTCGAATACTTGCTTCCGAAAGATTCATTTATTAGATGTCATCGTTCGTTTATTGTAAATGTTAATCATATTAAAGCGATTTATCCTGATACCCATTCTACTTTTGTACTTTCAATGGATAATGGTGAGAGAGTACCAGTTAGTCAATCGTACGCTAGTTATTTCCGTAAGCTTCTAGGATTCTAAGTTTTTCTGCTTTAGAACCTAGATTTGCTGTTCTGTCTGAATTTTCGGCATTGTATACTAAAATCCCTATTTTGATAGTGTTAATGTGTAAAATAATTATGAATATTCAATGAGAGAGGGATTACATATGGAGAATAACTTAGATAGAATCAGAGATCAACGTCTAAAAGATCGGGTAGTTACACCTGAGGAAGCAGCTTCCTGGATTCAAAGTGGAATGACTTTAGGCTTAAGTGGGTTTACACGTGCAGGTGATGTAAAAGCAGTCCCATTTGCGCTTGTAAACCGAGTTAAGAATGATGAATCTTTTAAAGTAAATGTTTATACTGGGGCTTCTTTAGGCTCGGATGTAGACAAATTATTTGCTGAGGCAGGAATTTTAGGGAAAAGATTACCTTTCCAAGCTGACGCGACTATGCGAAAAGGAATTAATAACGGAGACTTTTTATTTGTGGATCAACATTTGTCTCATACAGCAGAGTTACTCCGCGCTGACGTTCTGGATATAGATTTCGCTATTTTGGAAGCGGTTGCGATTACAGAGGACGGAATGATTATTCCAACCACTTCAATTGGAAATTCCTTAGCGTTTTCCTTAAATGCTAAGTCTATTATTATTGAAATGAATATGGCTCAATCCGCGCAATTAGAGGGGCTACATGATCTATATGAACCAGGTAAACAAGGAGAGAGGCTGCCAATTCCGCTTGTGAAAACAGATGACCGAATTGGAACAATCGGTATTCAAATTGATCCTGAAAAAGTAAAGGGAATTGTGTTTACGAATCAATTGGATTCGCCATCGACAATTGTTCCTCCGGATGAAGAAACTGTTATTATGGCACAGCATTTAATAGAATTCCTTCGAGAAGAAGTCAAAGTAGGCCGATTAACAAATCGTTTAGCGCCGTTACAATCAGGAATTGGTTCAGTGGCTAATGCAGTATTGCACGGAATGTTAGATTCAGAATTTGAAGATTTAGAAGTATATTCCGAGGTTTTACAAGATGCAGTTTTTGATCTTATGGATGCTGGAAAAGTCAATTTTGCTTCTTGTTGTTCTATCACGCTTTCTGAAGAGAAAATGCAACAAGTATTTTCTAACTTTGAAAAATATCGTGACAAATTAATGATGCGTCCACAAGAGATTTCCAATCATCCTGAAATTATTCGTCGCCTTGGATTAATCTCAATTAATACTGCATTAGAATTAGATATATACGGAAATGTTAACTCTACTCACGTTTTAGGTACAAAAATGATGAATGGTATTGGTGGGTCTGGTGATTTTGCAAGAAATGCTCGCTTAGCTATCTTTGTTACTAAATCGATTGCGAAAGGTGGTAACATTTCAAGCATCGTTCCTTTTATTTCTCATGTAGACCATACTGAACATGATGTAGATGTTATCGTCACTGAACAGGGGTATGCTGACTTAAGGGGACTTGCGCCAAGAGAAAGAGTGGAACTTATTATTGAGAATTGCGTACATCCAATGTATCGTGCCCAGCTACGAGCTTATTACGAAGAAGCAAAAACAAGAGGTGGACAAACTCCTCATATTTTAGAAAAAGCTTTTTCTTGGCATACGAACTATGCTAAAAATGGAACAATGCTTGAAGCGGTAGTAGAAACTGTATAGGTGTGTATCGTACGAAATAGTAAAACGAATGAGTGAGCTTGAAGATTAAATTTTAGAAAAAGAGAACGCCGACTTTTAGGGATGGCGTTCTTTTTCTTTAAATAAATTGTTAAAAATCGTACTGATTATAATAAAGATTTATAAAAGTAATTTCTAATTTATGAAAATAAAAGGTTTTTTGAAGTGCTTTCCGAATCAATTTAGTAGTTTACATATTGAAAGTGAGGAAAAAGAATCATGAAGATAAGAGAAGCGTTATTAAGTGAAGCAAATGAATTAAGTGAATTCGCACTACATTCAAAAGCAACGTGGAATTATAGTGAAGAATTCATACTTGCCTGTAAGGAAGATTTAACAATTACGGAAGAGTACATAAAAAATAATTTTGTATATGTTTTAGAAAACGATAATACGAAGATTGGGTTTTTCTCATTTTTACATAACGATAAAGCTCTCGATTTCTTATACATTCATCCTCGTTACAAAGGAAAGGGGTATGGAAAAATAATGTGGAAGTTTGTAATAGAGTAAGCAAAGGAACTAGGAATAAAAAGCTTTACAATTGATAGTGATCCGAATGCAAAAGGATATTACTTAAAAATGGGAGCACAGTTAATAGGAGAGACACCATCAACTGTCTTTAAGGGTCGTTTACTGCCTCTTTTGAAATATGATGTGTAAAACTATTAATAGTAGGGGAAGATTAGAATGGATGATGTAAAGGAAAAAAGAATATATGAAGCACTAATAAAATCGTGGTCGATTGAAACAAGTTCAAAGTGGACAATTGAAAATCCAGCAAAGGGACAATGTGGTGTTACAGCTCTTGTCGTTCAAGACATATACGGAGGAGAAATTAAAAAGACAAAAGTAAGAGAGGTATGGCACTTTTATAACTTTATAGATGGGCAGAGATTTGATTTTACAGAGACTCAATTCAATGGGAAATTGAATTATATGGATGAAAAGTCAAATCGGGAAGAAGCATTTGCAGATACAAATGAAAAGCAATATAGCATTTTGAAGGAAAAAATAACAAAAGAATTAAAATTATCTTTTGACTCTTAATCTTTAATAAGTTACTATAATGGTGGTAACTTATTAAAGGGAACTTCATAGAGTTGAAAGGGGAAATACTTTTGAAAACAACTTATGTAAACGCTACAATTGTAACGATGAATGAACAAAACGAAGTGATAGAAAATGGATATATCATTGTAGAAAATGATCAAATTATAGATGTAAAGAGCGGAGAATTCGCTAATGATTTTGCAGTAGATGAAGTAATTGACATGAAAGGAAAGTGGGTTTTACCAGGGCTTGTAAATACACATACACACGTTGTAATGAGTCTCTTAAGAGGTATTGGCGATGATATGTTATTACAACCATGGCTTGAGACGAGAATTTGGCCACTTGAAAGTCAGTTTACTCCAGAGCTTGCGGTTGCTAGTACGGAATTAGGATTACTTGAAATGGTGAAAAGTGGTACAACATCATTCTCTGACATGTTTAATCCAATTGGAGTAGATCAAGATGCAATTATGGAAACGGTATCAAAGAGTGGGATGCGAGCTGCTGTTTCAAGAACTTTATTTAGCTTCGGAACGAAAGACGATGAAAAGAAAGCAATCGAAGAAGCTGAGAAATATGTGAAGCGTTACTATAACGAAAGTGGCATGTTAACTACGATGGTTGCACCACATAGTCCATATACATGTAGTGCAGAACTGTTAGAAGAGTGCGCTCGTATTGCAGTAGAAAATCAAACGATGGTTCATATTCATCTTTCGGAAACAGAGCGTGAAGTACGTGATATTGAAGCGCAGTACGGGAAACGTCCAGTAGAATATGCAGCAAGTTGCGGGTTGTTTAAACGCCCAACAGTTATTGCACACGGTGTAGTATTAAATGAAAATGAGCGTGCATTTTTAGCAGAACATGATGTTCGAGTAGCACATAACCCAAATAGTAATTTAAAACTAGGTTCTGGTATAGCAAATGTAAAAGCGATGCTAGAGGCAGGAATGAAAGTAGGAATTGCAACAGATAGTGTGGCATCTAACAACAATTTAGATATGTTTGAAGAAATGCGCATAGCGACTTTACTACAAAAAGGTATTCACCAAGATGCAACAGCGTTACCAGTTGAAACAGCTCTTACACTTGCGACTAAAGGAGCTGCTGAAGTAATCGGGATGAAACAAACAGGATCACTTGAGGTTGGAAAGTGTGCTGATTTTATTACGATTGACCCATCTAATAAGCCGCATTTACAACCAGCAGATGAAGTGTTATCGCACCTGGTATATGCAGCTAGTGGAAAAGATATAAGCGATGTAATTATTAACGGAAAGCGTGTCGTTTGGAATGGCGAATGTAAAACGTTAGATGAAGAGCGTATTATATTTGAAGCGAGTCGTTATAAACGAGGTTTACAAAGATAGATAATTATGTGGCAGTTGAAAAAGCTATCCTTTTTTAAAAGGATAGCTTTTTTCTCGAACGAATAAATATTCAAAAGAATGTCGCATCTTTCTGTTCATATTTCTGCTATAATATATTACGCTTTATAATATTTTATATTTAAGGAGAACAACTCATGAAGCGAAAAAAGAGCCATTTAATGGTAATGGCACTTGTTACATCTTTATTATTAACAGCTTGTAATAATAAAGCGGATAAAAGTGACATAGAGGTTAAAAAACAAGTGTTAAATGTAACAGTATCAGAAGAAATTCCTTCTCTGGACACTGTGAAAACAACAGATGGTACATCAGCGCACGTTATGCAGAATATATTTGAAGGGTTATATGTATTAAATGATCAAGATCAGCCTACTCCAGCCATAGCAAAATCGTTTAAAAGAAGTGAAGATGGTAAGAAATATACATTTGACTTGCGTAAAGATGCAAAATGGTCAAATGGGGATAATGTAACAGCAAATGATTTTATGTTTGCGTGGAAACGTGCAATTAACCCTGAAACAGCATCTCAATATGCGTCCATGCTCTTTTATGTAAAAAATGCGAAAGAGATTAATAAGGGAGCAATGTCTCTAGATGAACTTGGAGTTACGGTTATAAATGATTATAAGTTAGAAGTTGAACTAGAACAGCCAATTCCGTATTTTTTACAGTTGTTAGCATTACCTATATATTTACCACAGCATGAATCATTTTTGAAAGAACAAGGAAACAATTATGCATTGGAACCTAGTAATCTCATATATAACGGTCCATTTGTATTAGAAAAATGGAAGCATGAACAAGAGTTTCAATTAAAGAAAAATGCTACATATTGGGATCAAAAGAAAGTGAAACTAGACGAAATAAACTTTCATATCGTGAAGGATACAATGACAGCTGTAAATTTATATGAAGCCGGAGATTTGGACCGGGTACCTATTAATTCGCAAGTTGTAGACAAGTATAAGGGGAATAAGGAATTACATATGTCGAGTGATCCTGGAATTGCTATGCTTCGTTTTAATGAAAAAAATACCGCGTTAGCAAATAAAAAGGTGCGTCAATCTATTTCATTAGCGTTAAATAAAGATGATTTCGTTGCTCACTTTATTAATAACGGAGCAAAACCTGCAAGTGGACTTGTACCAGTTGGTCATGTAAATGAAGAGACTGGCAAAGATTTTAGAAAAGAAAACGGAGATCTTTCTCTATATGACTTACAAAAGGCGAAAAAGATTTGGGAAGAAGCGAAAAAAGAACTTGGAGTAGGCGAAGTAAACCTTGAGTTTCTAACATTTGAACAAGATAACGCAAAACGTATGGCAGAATATATAAAAGGTGACTTAGAAAAGTATTTGCATGGATTAACGATACAAATTAAACAACAGCCATTTAAGCAAAAATTACAGTTAGAACAAACAGGTGATTACGATATAACTATGGCAAATTGGGGACCTGACTATAAAGACCCAATTAGTTATTTAGAGTTATTTACGACAGGGAATCCGAATAATAAAATGAATTATTCTAATGTTCGTTACGATGAATTAATAAAGAAAGCGAAAACGGATTTTGTACTAGATAGGGAAAAACGATGGGAAGCGTTGCGAGAAGCCGAGCAGGTATTATTAGAAGATGCTGCGGTGGCGCCGCTTTATCATATTGGCTCAGCGTATGTACAAAAGGAGTATGTAAAAGGGATTGAAAAACATCAATTTGGTGGTGTTTATACTTATAAGAATGCTTATATTGCTAATGAATAAATACAAAAAACCTTACTTTTTAAAAGTAAGGTTTTTTACACATGAATTCTATTAAACCGATTTTAATAAAGCGTAAAAATTCGTATCATATGGGATATCATCTTGATACATATAATTTTTTAGAACGCCTTCTTTTTCAAAGCCTAATTTTAATAGTACTTTATTGGAAGCTTCATTTTCAAGAAATACAATTGCCCCGATCCGCTTTAAATGAATCGTATGGAAACCGTATGATATAACCTCAGAAACAGCTTCAGTCGCATATCCTTTTCCCCAGTGTTCAGGTAAAAAGGCATAACTTATATTGGCTCGTTTATGCTCAGAAGACCAATCGTGAAAACCAATGGTACCGATGAGTTCTTTCTTGTCTTTTAATTCGATTCCCCATTTTATACCGTTTCTTGCATTGTAACTGAGCTTAAAGTTATGAATGATTTGTTTCACTTGATCAACATCTTGTAACGGTTTTTGGCCATAATAGCGCAGTACATTAGTATTAGAAAAGCATTGTAGTATACGCGGTGCATCTTCTTCGGTAAGTTCTCTTAAAATAAGTCTTTCAGTTTTTAATAAAGGAAACATATTTTCGCTCCTTTGCACATGAAAATAGAATGTATTTGTTATTATATAATTTAATCTGAAAATAAAGATTATTCAAATTGTATGTAAATTATTGGCTGGAAATAAATTATATAATTTATTTTAAAAAGACTTTATAGGATTAATACAAATAATGAATTGAAAAAGGGTATTCCAAATTAAAATTGGAATACCCTTTTTTCATTACCCTACAAACGTTTGATACAGTAAGAAAATATTTAAAATGATAACGAGTGCTGCAATTATCCATGCGATAAATGTTGTTATACGGTGGTTAACGAGTGCACCCATAATCTTTTTATTACTTGTAAACATAATAAGTGGCACTAGTGCAAATGCAATACCAAATGATAAGACAACTTGACTCATAACGAGAGCGTAAGTTGGATTTACACCTAAAGCGATAATAACTAGTGGTGGAATCATTGTAATAAATCGACGTAAATATAACGGAATATGCATGCGAATGAATCCTTGCATAATAATATCACCTGACATTGTACCGACAGAAGAGCTTGATAAACCTGCTGATAAAAGTCCAATCCCAAATAATGCAGCCGATACAGGACCTACTAAGTTGGTAAATTGAGTGTAAGCAACATCTAAATCTTCAACGTGCATACCGTTTTTAAAGAATAGTGCAGCTGCTACAATTAACATACTTGCATTAATTGCTCCAGCGATAACCATTGCAATAATAATATCGATAAATTCGAAACGAAAAATCTTTTTCTTTTGTTCGTCAGTTGTTCCAACCACGCGGCGTTGTGTTAATGCAGAATGCAAGTATATTGCATGCGGCATAACTGTCGCACCTAAAATCCCTGCTGCAAGTAATATACTGTCTACACCTTGGAATTTCGGAATAAATAGTCCTGAAAGAAGGGGACTTAATTCTGGTTTTGCATAAAAAACTTGGATCCCAAATGCTATTACTACAATAAAGATCATCCCTGTAATAATAGCTTCTAGTGAGCGAAATCCTCTGCGTTGAAACTCAAGAATAATAAATGATCCGACTGCTGTAATTAAAGCAGCTGGTAACATAGGTATTCCAAATAATAAATACAATCCGAGTGCTGCCCCGATAAATTCAGCTAAATCTGTAGCCATAATAACGAGTTCACCTTGTATCCATAAGCCGATAGACACAGGCTTTGGAAAGTTTTCACGAGCTATTTCGGGTAAATTGTTTCCTGTAGCAATTCCTAATTTAGCCGATAAAGTTTGGATTAATACAGCCATTAAGTTAGAAGCGAATATAACCCATAATAGTAAATATCCATATTGTGAACCAGCTGCGATATTTGTAGCAAAGTTGCCAGGATCAATATAAGCAACGGACGCGATAAAAGCGGGCCCTAAAAATGGTAACAGTCTTTTCCAGCCTTTTGTTTCTCCACTTAAAGCTAAGTGAGCTGATTGTACAGTTGTACTTTCAGAAGGGAGATGTTCATCTTTTGTTATATCTTTATTCATAGTAGTTTTCCCCTTTAAAATGTTAACTTGATGAAATTATTGTATTTATTCTTACTCATTATTTCAATACATTTAAATATGTTATGTGATAATTTCATTTGAACACGAAAGTTTCCTTAATGCAAATTATATGCCTTTATGCAATGGATGGTGTGATAATGTAAAATGAATTGGGAGTTTATGGTGTGATGACATGGGGAAACATAGTGAATTAAAGGGCTGTTTTTGAAATTTATGTGAACATAAAGCCGATAATACAGCATATTAATTGATGGAATTGCATTTGTATGATATATAATATATTGGGATTACAACATAACCATAGTGTTTTGATGTGTAATCTTGTTTTTTTATTTTTGTTAACTGATAGAAAATAGTATAAAGAAAAGAAAATGGGATTCATTTTCTTATTATATATGTTTTGATATGAACGTTAACTTATACATGATTTTAAAAATTAGATAGGTGGTAGAAATACATTGGCAACTACAAAACCATACAGAGTATTACTATATTACATGTACACAACAATTGAAAATCCAGAAGAATTCGCGGCAGAGCATTTAGAATTTTGTAATTCACTTGAATTAAAAGGAAGAATTCTTGTAGCAAAAGAAGGTATTAACGGAACTTGTTCTGGAACTGTAGAGCAAACAGAAAAATACATGGAAGCAATGAACAATGATCCACGTTTTGATGGTATCGTATTTAAAATAGATGAAGAAGAAGGGCATGCATTCAAGAAAATGCACGTACGTCCTCGTCCAGAATTAGTTACACTTCGTCTAGAAGATGACATTAACCCACACGAAATAACTGGGAAGTATTTAGAGCCAAAAGATTTTTATGAGGCAATGAAACAAGAAGATACAGTTATCATTGATGCACGAAATGATTATGAATTTGATTTAGGACACTTCAAAGGTGCGATTAAACCTGATATTGAATCATTCCGTGAATTACCAGATTGGATTAGAGAAAACAAAGAAACACTTGAAGGTAAAAAGATTTTAACTTATTGTACAGGCGGAATTCGTTGTGAGAAATTCTCAGGTTGGTTAGTTCGTGAAGGTTATGAAGATGTAAGTCAGCTTCACGGCGGAATTGTAACGTACGGAAAAGACCCAGAAGTACAAGGTGAGCTTTGGGATGGACAATGTTACGTGTTTGATGAGCGTATCGCTGTACCAGTAAATCAAAAAGAACATGTTATCGTTGGTAAAGACCACTTTACAGGTGAACCATGTGAGCGCTATGTAAACTGTTCAAATCCAGAATGTAATAAGAAAATTTTATGTTCTGAAGAAAACGAAGCGAAATATTTACGTGCATGTTCTCATAAATGTCGTGTAAGTCCACGTAACCGCTACGTAATACAACATGAATTAACGGAAGAGCAAGTAGCTGCTGCATTAGAGAAAATCGAAGCAGGGAAGTAAGCTGAATTCGTATAATAAAAAGGTACTCCAAGCTTTATTTTGGAGTACCTTTTTTGTTATACGGTTCTGTCATTTGTCGGTAAGTCGATATATTTGAAAAATCGCTGATAAAAATTTCATTTACTGCAGCGTACCACATATTTGGAAATAACCTTCTTTAATTTTTATCCTCTTTTTCTTTTACAGCAGACAGTACAGTTTGTTTTACCCATGCTTTTCTTCTTTTGTGCTGCACAGCCCATTGGTATAACCCTTGAGCGCCTAAAATAAGTGAAATGACAATGCCGCTAATCGCAATTAATAGAGCGAAAAATTCAAGAGGTGACGATATTTTGTTTGAATCGGTGTTTCTTAGAAGATCGATCATAGTAAACCCTAACATTTGGCCAACTACAGAGTAGAGCGTTAAAATTAATAATAAGAGACTATCTTTTTTTGAGGCGACATTTTCTTGATATTTAAACAAACTATCAAGATTTTGTTTCGCGTTCGAGTATAAAACCTCAATATTAAAAAGTTTTCTTAAGCGGAAGAAAATATCTTCACTTTGTGATTGAGATACTAATTCTAAAGAAAAATAATTAGCAGTGAACGAATTAATCGAATAAATTAATTTCTCTATTTCATTAGTATCTTGTTCAATATTTAGCTCAGCATAGGCGTTTGCCATTTTTAATAAAACAATTTTATGGAATAGGTTTAATAATAAAGCGTAATAAAATTCTCCGTACATTTGACTAGCAAGTTTATCGATTTCGCGTTCTCCTTCATTTGTTACACATGTAAAAATATGTTCTTCCATAATGAAATAACGATTTGGAGCCCATCTCTGGTAAGCGTGTTTTTTTAAATAGTTATGAATGTAAGGAAGGTTACTTGCACTCACATATGGCTTACCATCACTTGTTAATCCGGAAAGACTGGAAGTACGATAAACATCCACTTCATTAAGTTCCATACCTTCTTTTAGTGACAATAAAGTTTGGACGTACATTCTCTGGTCTTCAAAGAAAGGGAAGGTTTGAAAGTATGAACTTCTTAATCTCTTCTTTTCAAAGAAATCAGTTACGCCATGAAATAAATAACCAAAAATGAATTTTTCAACTTGGGAATACTTTTTTCCGTTACATTCAATACAAATAGACTCATTTGTATCAGTTTTAGTTTCAAGTACACGGAAGCGATCTGCGAATTCGATTGCTTCAGATAAAGTCATGTTTGGAGCAGTGTTTACTTCTGTTCGAATTGTTAAGAAGCCAAGTTCATAAGGACAAAGTGTTACATCAATAGAGTGTATCTTGAATGGAATTGAAATAAGGTTTGTTGTTAAATGTCCAGTTAAGTTAAGATCTTTTGAATAACGTTGCAAGCCCTTTTGATGCTCTGAGTGAGGAAAGAGAATTTTATTTGTAAATGAAAGATAGTATGCTTCCATATTTTGATGTGAAACTTTAAACTCCCCATAATATGTATTTTCATCATCGAGATGATCGAGCCGAAAAGGACGAAAATCGTTTTTTTGTAAGAAAGGGAACATATTTTGTTCATATCCAGTTTTAAACGAAAACGGGAATATAAATTGGAATATAGCTGTTGCTACACCTTTTTCCTCAATTGTTTGTATTGCCTCCATCTACATTGTTTCCTTTCCATATATGCTATAGAAACAACATGCCCAAATTTATTTGAAAATAACCACTGTTTTATACTCAATTGAGAGTGAAAATTCAGCTTATTTAGCAGAGGACATGTATAATGTTATGTATACTAAAAGTTGTAAAATTGTATTTTGAAAAGGGGGATGCTGTATGCGGATTTTAGTATTAGGCGCTGGTGGAGTCGGAGGGTTTTTTGGTGGCAGATTAGTCGAAAAGGGAGAAGATGTTACATTTCTTGTTCGTAGTAAACGGAAAAAACAATTAGAGGAAAGAGGACTTGTAATCCGAAGTGTTAACGGGGATTTTTCCTTCCAACCGAAATTAATAACGAAAGAAGAGAGAACTTCTCCATTTGATGTCATTTTATTTTCAACAAAAGCGTATCACTTAAACGAGGCTATTCAAGATTTGAAGCCGTTTGTTGGCGAAAATACTGTAATCATTCCATTGTTAAATGGTATCGCTCATTTATCACTACTACAAAAAGAATTCGGCGAAGAAAAAGTAATTGGCGGTTTATGCTTTATCGAGACGACGTTAAACGATCAAGGAGAAATTGTACAAACTAGTGCTGCCAACAGACTTGTGTTTGGAGAAATTAAGTCTCAAAATTCAGAAAGAGTAAAGCATATTTCTAAAGCATTTGCAGGTACGAAGTCTAGTTTTGTTTTAAGTGAAAATATTACGCAAGATATGTGGCATAAATATTTATTTATTACTGTAATGTCAGGTGTGACAACGTTAATGCGTGCACCAATTGGACCAATCCGTGAAAGTGAAGGCGGCCGTGATTTTATCCGTAATGTGTTTGAGGAATCTGTACAAATCATGAGAGTATTAGGAGCTCCAGTAAAGGAAAATATTGCCCAGGAACATATGAAAACGATTGATAAAATTTCGTATGATATGAAGTCATCGATGCAGCGTGATATGGAAAAGGGTTCATTTATTGAAGGGAAGCACTTGCAAGGATATTTACTGGATGTAGCAGAGAAATTTTCTATAGCGGCACCATTATTAGGAACTATATATCAAAATTTAAAGGTGTATGAAGAGATGACCTTTAACAAATCTGTAATAGAATTAGATGTATGAAAAAATAAAAAAGATAGCAATATATAAGTGTATTGCTATCTTTTTTATTTTTTTTGTATGACAAATCATTTATTTCTTTTCGTTCTATCTGTCAAATTTATTTCCTGTTCACGTTTACCATATAACTGATTAATTTCATTTGCTACTGCATCTAAATATGAATCGGAAAAAATAGGCTTCTTTTCTTTAGACATATGGGTCTCCTTTGTGGATTTTTTAGTATTCATTATGTATATTTCTCAGCGGATTATGCGCAATCATTTTAATTTTTTTCTTATTAAAAATTTTTGTTTACTTTTTGAAAATAAAGGAGTATTATAATCCACAGTTTCAATTTTCTAAATCGCTGAAACCGCATGGTACGGGGGACCCGTTTTTACGGATTAGTACATAATCCGATGGGGTGAATCCTTGAAAAAGGTAGGGCTACTCATAGGCCCGAATCCGACAGCTAACCTCGTAAGCGTTATATTGAGAAGGAAGGTGGAGCTTGTGCGACAAAAAAAATAATGTCTACAAGTCTATTTCGCTATGGCTTGTAGACATTTTTTGTTTTCTGAAGAAATAGTTTACTGGCTGTAACAAGCAGAAAAGTTCGTACAAAATTATTGGAGAGTGGACAGCATTGGTTTCATCTATTAAAAGATTTTTAATTGGAAGACCGTTAAAATCAACGGAGCTTGGAGAACAAAAGCTTAATAAAACGAAAGCTTTAGCTATTTTATCTTCTGACGCATTGTCATCAGTTGCTTACGGTCCAGAGCAAATTTTAATTGCTTTAGCAGGTGTTGGAGCGATCGCCTATTGGTATTCCATTCCGATCGCTGTTGGGGTATTAGTATTATTGACAGCCCTTATTTTATCTTATCGTCAAATTATTTTTGCTTATCCGCATGGCGGGGGAGCGTATGTTGTATCAAAAGAAAATTTAGGGATGAATCCAGGCTTAATTGCTGGAGGATCTTTATTAGTTGACTATATTTTAACTGTTGCGGTAAGTGTGTCCGCGGGTACAGATGCAATTACTTCTGCGTTTCCTAGCTTACATGCACATAACGTAATTATTGCGGTTATATTTGTTATATTAATTACGATATTAAATTTAAGAGGAGTAACGGAATCAGCTTCCGTGCTAGCATATCCTGTTTATTTATTCGTTTTAGCACTATTTATATTAATTGGTGTGGGCATATATAATATTTTAACTGGTCATGTTTCACCTACTTTACATGCGCCGATTGGAACACCAGTTGCAGGAATTAGTTTATTTTTATTACTAAGAGCATTTGCATCAGGTAGTTCTGCTTTAACAGGTGTTGAAGCAATTTCAAATGCAATTCCGAACTTTAAAGATCCTGCGCCAAACAATGCTGCAAAAACATTGCTTGCAATGGGTGCATTACTTGCTGTGTTATTTTCAGGAATTGTATTTTTAGCTTATTATTACGGAGTGACTCCGAGTAAAGAAGTAACAGTTGTTTCTCAAATTGCTGAACAAACATTTGGACGTAATTTCATGTACTATTTCATACAAGGTACAACAGCTTTAATATTAATTCTCGCTGCTAATACAGGCTATTCTGCATTTCCTTTATTAGCGGTTAACCTTGCAAAAGATAAATTCATACCGAGAATGTTTACGATTAGAGGAGACCGTTTAGGTTACTCAAACGGTATTATTATACTTGGAGTTGCTTCGATTATTTTAATTGTAGCTTTCCAAGGACAAACAGAACATTTAATTCCACTATATGCAGTAGGTGTATTTATTCCATTTACACTTTCTCAAACAGGGATGGTATTAAAATGGCTTCGGGAAAAACCTGAAGGATGGGCTTTAAGATTAACGGTTAATTTAATTGGTGCAGTTATTAGTTTTATCGTAATGAGTATGTTCTTTTTAACTAAATTTGCACAAGTTTGGTCGATACTTATTTTCTTACCTGCAATCATATTCTTATTCCACAGAATTAAGAAGCACTATGATGCGGTAGGTGATCAGTTAAGTTTAAAAACTTGTGAACCACTTGTTCCGATTAAGGGAAATGTAATCGTCGTTCCGGTAGCTGGTATGACTCACGTAGTAGAAAATTCATTGAACTATGCTAAGGCTCTTTCGGCAGATCAAGTTATTGCTGTATATGTTGCTTTTGACAGGGAAGAGGAAAAGAAATTTGAAGAGAAATGGAAAAAGTGGCAACCTGAAGTTAGGCTTGTTACATTACATTCTCATTATAGAAGTATTATCCAGCCGCTAACGAAGTTCATCGATACAGTGCAATATAAGGCAAGTGAATCGAATTACCGCGTTACGGTCGTTATACCACAGTTCATTCCGAAAAAAGGTTGGCATAACATTCTTCATAATCAATCCAGTTTACTCATACGTGCGTATTTACTTTATAAAAGAAATGTTGTTATTACGACAGTTCCATATCATTTGAAAAAATAAGAAGATTTTTTAAGGATAGCTTCGTGAAAATGAAGCTATCCTTTTTGTGTATATGCTATGCATAATTGCATACGGGCTCGAAAATTATATTTATATAATTTTATCAGTTATTTTCAAGTAGTGTTTTCTGTTGTGATATGTAGATATTTCAATCTATAAAGTGAATCGGATTATATTTTGAAATAAGGACACGAAAGCTTGAAAATAAAGGGAATGAAAATACTTCTTTACGTTATATAAACAGCTGTGTTTAAATGACCTTACAGTACAAAACATATATGAAAACAAAACGAAATTTCATATTTACGTATATTGTTTAGTTTAAAATGAATAATATTTTTATGTAATATATTCACTGTGTGAATGTGGGGATTTCGATGAAATAGAAAATTTATACAATATTATTCATACTAAACACATATGAAAAATAATAAAATGTTTTGTGACGATAAGTAAGTACTGTAGCAATACGAGAGAGGTGGTTCGTACATGGATCGCGGTGAGAACGTTCTCTATTTTAACCATCTCAAATTATAGGTAAGAAAATAGAATAATAAAATGCGATAGTAATAGTTGCTAATACATAGGAGGAGTTAAAGTGAAAAAGACTTTAATTACAGGGTTATTGGTTACAGCAGTATCTACGAGTTGCTTCATTCCTGTAAGCGCTTACGCTAAGGAGGGGCAAACGGAAGTGAAAACAGTATATGCACAAAATGTAATTGCTCCAAATACATTATCCAATTCAATTAGAATGTTAGGATCACAATCACCGCTTATTCAAGCATATGGATTAATTATTTTACAACAGCCAGATATTAAGGTAAATGCGATGAGTAGCTTAACGAATCATCAAAAGTTTGCAAAGGCGAATGTACGAGAATGGATTGATGAATATAATCCGAAGCTAATTGACTTAAATCAAGAGATGATGAGATACAGCACTAGATTTAATAGCTATTATAGTAAGCTCTATGAATTAGCAGGAAACGTAAATGAAGATCAGCAAGCAAAAGCAGATTTTATGAGTGCATATGGAAAATTACAATTGCAAGTACAAAGCATCCAAGAGAGTATGGAGCAAGATTTATTAGAGTTAAATCGATTTAAAACAGTATTAGACAAAGATAGTAACAACTTATCAATTAAAGCCGATGAAGCAATAAAAACACTGCAAGGATCAAGTGGAGATATTGTGAAATTAAGAGAAGATATTAAAAGAATTCAAGGTGAAATTCAAGCTGAATTAACTACTATTTTGAATAGACCTCAAGAAATCATTAAAGGTTCTATTAATATTGGTAAACAAGTATTTACAATCACAAATCAAACTGCACAAACGAAAACAATCGATTTTGTTTCTATCGGTACTTTAAGTAATGAAATTGTAAATGCTGCAGATAGTCAAACGAGGGAAGCAGCTCTTCGCATTCAACAAAAGCAAAAGGAGTTATTGCCACTTATTCAAAAGTTATCACAAACTGAAGCAGAGGCGACTCAAATTACATTCGTTGAAGATCAAGTAAATAGCTTTACAGAATTAATTGATCGTCAAATTACAACTTTAGAAACGTTATTAACGGATTGGAAAGTTTTAAATAATAATATGATTCAAATTCAAACAAATGTCGAAGAAGGCACGTATACAGACAGTAGTTTACTTCAAAAACATTTCAATCAAATTAAAAAAGTAAGTGATGAAATGAATAAGCAAACAAATCAATTTGAAGATTACGTTACAAACGTTGAAGTACATTAAACAGAAAAATAATTAGCGATATAGGGAGAGAAGAAAAATGACAAAAAAACCTTATAAAGTAATGGCTCTATCAGCACTTATGGCAGTATTTGCAGCAGGAAATATTATGCCGGCTCATACGTATGCAGCTGAAAGTACAGTGAAACAAGCTCCAGTTCATGCGGTAGCAAAAGCTTATAATGACTATGAAGAATATTCATTAGGACCAGAAGGCCTAAAAGATGCAATGGAAAGAACAGGTTCAAATGCTTTAGTAATGGATCTGTACGCTTTAACAATTATTAAACAAGGTAATGTTAACTTTGGAAATGTATCGTCTGTTGATGCGGCTTTAAAAGGGAAAGTAATTCAGCACCAAGATACAGCTAGAGGAAATGCGAAGCAATGGTTAGATGTATTAAAACCACAGCTTATTTCAACGAATCAAAATATCATTAATTACAATACGAAATTCCAAAACTATTATGATACTTTAGTTGCTGCAGTTGATGCAAAGGATAAAGCGACTCTTACGAAAGGCTTAACTAGATTATCAAGTAGTATTAATGAAAATAAAGCACAAGTGGATCAGTTAGTAGAAGACTTGAAGAAATTCCGAAATAAAATGACTTCGGATACGCAAAACTTCAAGGGTGATGCAAATCAAATTACATCTATATTAGCTAGTCAAGATGCAGGAATTCCGCTATTACAAAATCAAATTACAACGTACAATGAAGCAATTAGTAAATATAATGCAATTATTATCGGTTCATCTGTTGCGACAGCTCTAGGACCAATTGCAATTATCGGTGGTGCAGTAGTTATTGCTACGGGCGCAGGAACACCGCTAGGAGTAGCATTAATTGCAGGTGGTGCAGCAGCTGTAGGCGGTGGTACAGCTGGAATCGTATTAGCGAAGAAAGAGCTTGATAATGCACAAGCAGAAATTCAAAAGATAACAGGACAAGTTACAACTGCGCAATTAGAAGTAGCTGGATTAACGAACATTAAAACACAAACAGAGTATTTAACAAATACAATTGATACTGCAATTACAGCGTTACAAAATATTTCAAACCAATGGTACACAATGGGATCAAAATATAATTCTTTACTTCAAAATGTGGATTCAATTAGTCCAAACGACCTTGTTTTCATTAAAGAAGATTTAAACATTGCGAAAGATAGCTGGAAAAATATTAAAGACTATGCAGAAAAGATTTATGCTGAAGATATTAAAGTAGTAGATACGAAAAAAGCATAATTGAATACGAATCGTTAGAGCGTTAAGTGTTGATGAATGATTTGAAGCTCCTGTTCAGTTGTGAGCAGGAGCTTTTTATACTCTTATAAAGAAAATAGGTGAAAAGTATGCAGAAAAGATTTTATAAAAAATGTCTTTTAGCGGTAATGATTGCTGGGGTGGCAACGAGTAACGTATCTCCTTTACATCCTTTTGCAGCAGAACAAAATGTAAAGGTACTACAAGAAAATGTGAAAAACTATTCTCTTGGACCAGCTGGATTCCAAGATGTAATGGCACAAACGACATCGAGTATATTTGCAATGGATTCATATGCAAAATTAATTCAAAATCAACAAGAGACGGATTTAAGTAAAATAAGTTCGATTAATAGTGAATTTAAAGGGAATATGATTCAGCATCAAAGAGATGCAAAAATTAATGCAGCATATTGGTTAAATAATATGAAGCCTCAAATTATGAAAACGGATCAAAATATTATAAATTACAATAATACTTTTCAATCGTATTATAACGACATGTTAATAGCGATTGATCAAAAGGATAGCGGAAAATTAAAAGCGGATTTAGAAAAGTTGTATGCGGATATTGTAAAGAATCAAAATGAGGTAGATGGATTATTAGGAAATTTGAAAAGTTTTCGCGATAGAATGGCGAAAGATACAAATAGTTTCAAAGAGGATACAAATCAGTTAACAGCGATATTGGCAAGTACGAATGCTGGTATTCCAGCTCTAGAGCAACAAATAAATACATATAACGATTCGATTAAAAAGAGTAATGATATGGTCATTGCTGGTGGCGTACTTTGCGTAGCGCTAATAACATGTCTTGCTGGCGGGCCGATGATTGCGGTTGCAAAAAAAGATATCGCAAATGCAGAAAGAGAGATAGCTAATTTAAAAGATAGAATTTCAGGAGCACAAGCAGAAATCGTAATTTTGACTGATGTAAAAAATAAAACAACAAACATGGCGGAAACAATTGATGCAGCAATTACAGCACTACAAAACATATCAAACCAATGGTATACAGTAGGTGCAAAATATAATAATTTACTACAAAACGTAAAAGGAATTAGTCCGGAAGAGTTTACGTTTATAAAAGAAGATTTACATACAGCGAAAGATAGCTGGAAAGATGTAAAGGATTATACAGAAAAATTACATGAAGGTGTGGCAAAGTAAACAGTGGGCTAGTTCCGCTGTTTATTTTTATTCCGTTTTTTTGTGAGAGTTGAACTTGTAATTTTATATATAAGTTTTCATGTGTTTTATCCATGTGTGTATAAAAAATCTTTTTGTTATCGCTCCCTTTGATAGAATCCATTTTCACATAGGTTTTTTACCGAATTTTTTAAAAATTAAATTTTACGGCTTGATAATTCGTTTAAAATGATTTAATCTTATGTCAAATGATATATTTATCTATCAAAAATGCTTTTGTAAAGATAAAGGAGTGATTGAGAATGTTAAACGCCCCATTGATGGTAAGCCTTTAGGTGCAACCACATTGAAAAGATTGGGAAGAAATGAGTGAGCTTTCACAATAAAGAACTCTATAACTTTATGTAGTGTTTGATGCCCTTTGATTAGATTTTTTTAAAAAACAAACCAATATTAATTGAATCAAAGTTTAGAAATTAAATATATGAGTAGTAGAAAAAAGCCATTAGTTGTTATCATGTCTTGATGAAAAACATAAAAAATAGGCAAGAAAAATTCTGAGAAAACCTGTTCAGAAAGTATGGTATGAAAGCAAGTTAGTGATGGGAATTCAAAACCAATTTGATAAAAGTGAGGTAAATAATATGACTTTTGAAGAAAAATTACAAGCATATGCAGAACTTACGGTGAAAATCGGTGTGAATATTCAACCAGGGCAATACTTATTAGTCAATACATCAGTGGATGCATTGGATTTCGCCCGTATAGTTGTGAAAGAGGCTTATAAGGCTGGGGCAGGGCGTGTTCATGTTAATTTCTCGGATGAAGAAATGGAACGTGCTTACTTTGATTATGCCTCAGATGAAGAATTTAATCGCTTCCCAGAGTGGATAGTCAAAATGAATGATGAGCTGATCGAATGTAAAGGAGCATTATTAATGATAGATGCTACAGATCCTGATAAATTTACAGGTATTTCATCTAATCGTCTAGCTACCTATCAAAAGGTAGCAGGAGCTGCTCTGAGCAACAATCGCAACGCCGTAATGAAGGATTCAGTAGCTTGGTCTATGGTAGCAGTTCCTTCACCAAAGTGGGCATCGAAGGTGTTCCCGGATTTAGCAGCTGAGGATCAAGTACCAGCATTATGGGAGGCTATTTTTAAAGCTGTTCGTATTGGTGAAGGCAGTGCTATTGAAAAATGGCGTGAACATGTAAAAAATTTAGAATCTCGTGCGGTCCTACTGAACAATAAAAAATATATAAAGCTTCACTATACAGCGCCAGGTACTGATTTAACAATTGCATTAGCACCACAGCATAAATGGATTACTGGAGGTGGTAAAACTCCTGATGATACTATCTTTATGGCTAATATGCCGACCGAAGAGGTTTATACGTTACCGATGAAACAAAGTGTAAATGGCTATGTAAGCAATACAAAACCATTAGTTTATCAAGGGAATATTATCGACGGCTTTAAACTGACATTTGAAGAAGGAAAAATTGTTAAAGCTGAAGCACAGGTAGGACATGATTTATTACAGGAGCTTATTAATGTGGATGAAGGCTCGTGCTATTTAGGTGAGATAGCACTTGTACCAAATGAATCACCAATTTCAGCATCGGGAATTTTATATTTTAATACATTGTTTGATGAAAATGCATCGAACCATTTAGCGATTGGTAAAGCTTATCCAACTTGCTTAGAGGATGGAAGAGATTTAGAAAACGATCAGCTTGAAACGTTAGGTGCAAATATTTCAGTAACACATGAGGATTTTATGATTGGCAGCAGTGAGATGGACATCGACGGTATTCTACCAGATGGAACTGTAGAACCAATTTTCCGTAAAGGTAGCTGGGCATTTTAAGTTTTTAATTTGAAGAAAGGAGTAGAGTGGATGAAACGGTTACTAAGCATAATTGGTGCAACTATATAGGGGGTTCATCTGCTTTTGCTTAGGCTGAAAACTACCTCTTTAATTAGAAGTAAAATACATTCAAAGGAGATAGGCCAATGAATTTCTGGGAAGTTGTTTTGATAGTAGTGAATTTTAGTCTATTGAGTTGGATACTGTTAATAGGCAGAGAAACGAAAAAGTGGTCTAAATTAGCTACTTTGATTGCCGTTGTAATGGTTACAGTTCAGTTATTGGCAGAAGGTTTTAGGTGGCAGATGATTCCGGCATATGTATCCCCAGTTATCTTAATTTTATGCTATTTATTAACTGGGCGGAAAAAGGGCTGTAGAAGTTGGGGGATATTCATAGTTAAGACCTCGTTGCTATGTATCTATTTGTCTGTAGCAGTGGCGCTACCCTTACTTATGCCAGTATTTTCATTTGAAGAACCAACCGGCCCACATAGGATCGGTACGAAGGTATATCATTGGATTGATCATCAGAGAAATGAACCATATTCGAAAAATCCAACCGATCGGCGCGAACTGATGGTGCAAATTTGGTATCCTACAGCTGAAAAAAGTAAGGGGGATCCAGAACCTTATATTCGTAACATAAATGAGCTTTCCAAGGGATTGGAAAAAACATTGTCCATTCCTGCATTTGCATTCAGCCACATGGAATTGGTAAAATCTCATTCGTTTATGGATTTACAACTCTCAGATTCAGAGAATCATTATCCCATATTACTTTTCTCTCATGGTTTTAATGGTTTTCGTAATCAAAACACGTTTCAAGTTGAGGAGTTGGCTAGTCAAGGATATATTGTTCTAAGTATCGATCATACCTTTGATGCTGCAGCTACCGTCTTTCCAGATGGTCGAACTGCTTACGTACAGCCCATCAATTTAACTGATGAAGGGGATAGCCACATAAAATTATGGGAGGAAGATGTCAGCTTTGTCCTTAATCAGATAGAGAAACTTAATCAAAACGATGAGACCGGCTTCTTTACAGGAAGAATGGATACTTCGCGAATTGGAATGTTTGGTCACTCTTACGGTGGAGCTACCGCAGCACAAATACTTGCAAAAGATTCTCGTGTCAAAGCAGCTATCAATATGGATGGTACATTGTATGGAGAAATCTTTCCTGAAAGTGGAATTGGAAAACCATTTCTACTCATGAGTGCAGAAGAGCCTGATGAAGCAGATCCCTATGAAGTGAGGGAGCGATATGGACGTGGGTTAGCTGGTGGTGGTATGTCAATGGTCATACCTCATACGGATCATACAAGCCTCACTGATTTACATTTGTTCTCCCCTCTGTTGCAGAGCCCAGGTGAAAATCCAAAGGAAGTTCATCGTATTATCAACGAATTCAGCCTGGCATTTTTTGACCAGTATGTAAAACAGAAGGATGACGGCTCAACCCTTAAAAGGCTGATGACCAAATACCCGGAAGTGAATTTTAAAGTAAACCGATAACTTTATGCAGAAAGAAGCTTCATTATAAAACATTCAGTAATTAAATGAAGTGCAACCGGATTTAATAAAAGTAGAAAAATTACTATAAGTATTAATGCGTCATGAAAAATAGTTTAAAAAACCTAGATAAGGTAATCAATTTCTCTACTAAGAAAGCGATTCGAACCATTTCCTTTGGTTCTTGTATTTATTACATTAAATAATTTAATTTCTTCATCGTTATCTAAATAATGAAATGCTAAAAATGAAACATTCAAAGTACTATCAGTTTCAGTAATATAATTCTTTTTGAAAAGCTACATTCAGCATCTGGACACTTTATTTGAGATTGTTTATTATAATATCAAATGATATATTTTTCTATCAAAAATGACGAATTTATACAGAAAAAGGGAGAGATTGACGATGAAGAAAGACTTGTCAGCGTTGAAGGAAGCGAGATTTAATGCAATTCTTGATTCGGCTACTATATTGCTTGTTGAAAATCCTACTGCTTCGATGAATGAAATTGCGGAATATGCGGGAATTGGAATTGCTACACTCCATCGCTACGTCGAAAGCAGGGAGAAATTGATGCTGTTCTTAGGCCATCGGGCTATACAACTGGTAAGTGATACTGTAAACCAGATTCCACTGGATGAGGAAAGAAGCGAAAACTATATCCCGGAACTCATTGAAGCGTTAATCCCTTTAGGTGACAAAATCTATTTTCTAGGTCATGATGCATCTGTATTTAACAACAAAGAATTAGGTAAAGCAGAAGAGAAGCTGAGGGAACCCTTACGACGCGTTATTGAGCTGTTACAACAAAGAGGTTATTTTCAGCAAACGGTTAGCAGCGAATGGATTTTGAATACGCTTTATGCTCTGCTTTTCCATACTTGGGAACAGGTACATGAAGGAAATGTGGCTAAAAAATCTGCTGCAGAGCTTGTTTTAAATACATTTTATTATGGTTTTAAAGCTAAGGATGATTTGAGAGGTAAGTGAACTGATTCAAATCCATGATAATTAATATCAATAATACAGAAAGCGAAAAGGAGGACTGGGAAATGAATCAAATCTCTATTGTAAAGGCTGTTCATCAATCCATGGTCGGCGCCCAGTTAAATGTAATGGCATTGGAATACATGGCGTTTCCACTTGCAGGATCTGAGGAGAAGAACACAGTCGAAGGGACATTTTGTAAGCTCTGGCGGCAGGAGAACAACCGTTTTAGTCATCAATACGCTTATGAAGCTCAAATGGACGGGAAAACTTTAGGGATGATTACTTGCTATCCCATACCCGTTTTAAACCGTCTTGCCTGGTCCACTTTTAAACAGCTGCTTTCATTCCGAAAGCTGGGTTTTGTTATTTATAACATTTTGAATATCAAAATGCTTTATTCCATGTTTACCTTGAAGGAGGGAGAAGATGACGAGTTTCACATCGGAACAATTGCCTTATTGCCCGAAAGTCGAGGACTAGGGATAGGTACCAGACTACTTAAGTTTGCCGAGGAACAAGCTTCCCTGCAAGGCTTTGCCAAATGCTCTCTGACGGTAAAGAAAGAGAATCAACTTGCCATTAAATTGTATCAGAGGATAGGCTACCAGATTACAGGCGAAATTAATAAACCAAAGTTATCGTTGTACAGAATGGTCAAAAACGTAGAATCTTACAACCGTTTATAAAAAATTTGTACCGTATCAGGGTACCGCCACATACCTATCAACCGAAATATTCTGAATTATCAACAAAATAAAAATGAACTTTTTGTTACAAGTTAATACAAAATTTCGTTCTAGAGGCACTAAAAAATTTTAGCTTGATAGTGATGGGATGGGGCCTCTATATAAAAAAACACAGTTTACACTCAAACTGTGTTTTTCGACGTACAATGATTTATCAACATCTCTTATTATTCTTTAAAATCTGCAACAGAACCAGGATTTCCCCTCAAAGTATAAATTCCAAGGGGAACCGTTTTTTTATTTACTTATATACGTACAGCTGTACCACTGACAGCAACCATTAACATTCCATCACGAACAACTTCGTAATCTACGTCAATACCAACGATAGCGTTCGCACCTTTTTCTTTTGCAAGTTCTTTCATTTCGCCCATTGCAATATCACGAGCGTCTTTTAGCTTACTTTCATAAGCACCAACACGGCCACCGACAACATCACGAACGGAAGCGAATACATCGCGGACAATATTTGCACCCATAATAGCTTCACCATTTACAATATCAATATACTCAATAATCTCTTTACCTTGAATTCCAGAAGTTGTTGTTACAATCATGACTGACACTCTCCTAATATCTTATAATTTTTGATTAGCTTTCTTATGCCATAGAAAAAGTATTTTTGGCACCAGAAACAAGTCTAGTTTCTTACAGAATGAAACCAAGGCAATTGTTTAACATGTGTATCGCTATAACATATGCAATGGATCTTTTAGAAATAAGATAAGCCGCAGTAAGTATCAACGATCCAGGTAAATAAATAGCAATATCCGAAAGTTGGTTCGTATGAAGAAGTGTAAAAATCATAATCGAAATGATAGATGCAATAGCAGTACCAATATGGTAAGAAAAACGATTTATTAATATGTGACGAAACACAATTTCTTCAAGTATTGGACCCAGAATACCAAATACAAGCAATGTAAATACAAGAGGTACCTCCGCACCCGTTTCAAGGAGCTGCTCTTGGTTCTCTGGTTGACCAGTTGCTAGAAAACGCATAACACACTGTTCCACAATTACCGTAAATAAAACTACCATAGGAATACTTACTATTTTCAAAATTGTCTTCTCTTTAAAATAAGTAAAACTTTCAATAATTTCTTTCCTAAAGAAAATGATTCCTACAATAGCAGGTACAGTAAAACCGATGGCACTAAGAACAAATTCTGATTCAACTAAATTGACATTAGCTAAAAGTGATATGCCAAATAATATGTACAAGCCAATTTGAAATGGTACAAACATTGTAAAGATTATGAGCATAATGATTTCTTTTTTATTCATTTTTATAAAGTTCACTGTATTGCCCCCATAATTAAATTACCTATAATTTTTGATTTTTCTCTCTGCATAACGTTCTCCTTCTAAATATATTTATATAAGATTATAAACCGGACGGTTCGGTCCGGAACCTAATGATACTATAAGTTTCTAGTTTTTTAAACCCTTTTTATAAAGTATTAACAAAATCCAAATGGAAAAAAAGCAAATATATTTATATCTCAGTTTCTTTGGTACAATTTAATTCCAGTAATCATTAATGATTACCCTTTTATAGAATGAAGTGAAAGTGGGGATAGTTCAAACACTTTAGCTAAACATATTAATCAAAATTATATATAATAATCATATGTCTATACGTTAAATTTAACTATATATTTTTACACCTACTACGAAGTTAGGTGAAATTAGTTGTATAACATGACTGAATTAAATAATTGGTCATGTTAATTTTGACAGAAAATTCATTTGAATGATATAGATAATACAATTTGATTAATCTCTTTTCAAACTGTATTGTTTGAGGTTCACATAATATAGGGGTTGATAAGATATTTTCGCTTCAAACTTCTTTATACTTACAAAAAAATTCAAGAAAATAGATGGTAAATATCACCTGGAATATTAAGCTCGTTTTTATTAGGAGGATTACAAAGCATGACTAAAGTTGATAAGGTTAAAGAAAAAATTATTGAAACATCTTTATATTTATTTAATACTAATGGGATAACTCGCACATCCATCCAGGATATAATGACAGCTACTGAACTACCTAAAGGATCTATTTATCGTAGATTCAAAAGTAAAGAAGAAATTGTCCTTGCTGCCTACGACAAAAGTGGTGAGATTATGTGGAGTCATTTTCATAAAGCAATGGAAAATAAAAAGACAGCAATCGATAAAATCCTTGCAATTTTCCTTGTATATCAAGATGCAGCTAATAATCCTCCTATTGCTGGAGGCTGTCCATTACTTAATAGCGCAATTGAAAGTACTGGAGTATTTCCAGAATTACAAAAAGCAGCAGCAAAAGGTTATGATGATACAGTAATGTTAATGGCTTCTCTCATAAAAGAAGGAATAGAGAAACAAGAACTTAAAGAAGATATAGAGGTTATATCACTTGCTTCCTTTCTTGCATCTTCAATGGAGGGGGCTATTATGGCAAGTCGAGTATCTAACGATAATATACACCATCATTATTTTATTGAACAAATAAAACATCATCTTTTCACTTATTCTAAATAAGTGGGAACTTGCATTGTTTTCATCCAATTTTTATAAAATTAAATTGAATACATACCCCTTATAACCAGTATCTTCTGTTTATAAGGGGTATTTGAATAGTTTTTAGACGATGGTTTATGTTTCTTATTGAACGGTTTCATTGTATATAATAAGTGGAATATAAGTTCAGTTAGATAAAATTCGGTAGTCGAATTTTTTTGCATAAAGCTGTATAATGCTTGTAACGAAAGGGAAATACAGGAAGGGATTTGTAATGAGTTACTATGGAAAAAGATAAACAACAATTAAGCGTTGAAGTTGCAAGATTATATTATCAATCAGATTATAGTCAGCAAGAAATTGCTAACAAATTAAATATTTCAAGACCGACGATTTCTAGATTGTTAAAGTACGCGAAAGAAAAAGGGTTTGTTCAAATTAGCATCGCCGATCCATTTGCGGATTTAGATAACGTTGGGAATTTACTAAAAGAAAAGTACAACTTGTTAGAGGCACATGTTGTGTTTTCTCCAGTGCCAGAATATGCAACGATTACAGAGTATATTAGTAAATATGCAGCTGAGTATATGGAAAAGACGGTTAAAAATGGTGATATCGTTGGTGTAAGCTGGGGAATGACAATGTATGAAATCGCTAGAAAAATCGTACCGCAACATGTAAAAGGGATAGAGGTTGTCCAGCTAAAAGGTGGCATTAGTCACTCGAGTGTAAATACATATGCGAATGAGACGATAGCTTTATTTGCAGATGCTTTTCAAACGACGCCAAGAAATCTACCTCTTCCAGTTATATTTGATAATGCAGTGACAAAAGAATTAGTAGAGCAGGATCGACATATTCATCACATTATCGAAATGGGGAAGCAAGCGAATATTGCAATTTTTACTGTAGGAACAGTGCGAGATGAAGCGCTATTATTCCGATTAGGTTATTTCGATAAGGAGGAAACAAGTTTACTCAAAAAACAATCGGTCGGTGACATTTGTTCACGTTTCTTTGATGGAGACGGAAATATTAGTAGTGAAGAAATTAATAAGCGGACCATTGGAATTGAGTTAGAGGAACTGAAATTAAAGAAACGCTCTATTTTAGTTGCAGGTGGTAATAGAAAAATAAAAGCAATTGATGGTGCGTTACGTGGCGGGTATGCAAATGTATTAATTATCGATCAGCATACAGCAAAAGAATTGTTACATTATCAAAAAGATTAGAAATAAAAGGCGTTCTCAAAATGTTAATTTTGAGAACGCCTTTTATTTTGTTATGTATGAATGATAGGTGTTTTTTTGAACACAAATTGCCTTTTTAAAAATAATTATGGATATGGAGATACATACTACCATTGTTAATATAAAAGTTTTGATTTTAAATAGGAATTGTTTCTTAGTTAGAATGCGCTTTATTTACTACAAGAAAATTCCTTTTAAAAAAGAATGAACAAAATTTCAAAAGTGTATTTACATTTGTTCAACTAAGAGTTAGAATGAAGTTGTTAAAAGATATGAGGAGTGAAGATAATGAACATTGCAAAGTTAATTGACCATACAATTTTAAAAGCTAATACTACTAAAGAAGATGTTATGAAAGTAATCGAAGAAGCAAAGGAATATAAATTCGCTTCTGTTTGTATTAACCCAACATGGGTAAAATTAGCGGCTGATGAACTAGCTGGACATGATGTAGACGTTTGTACTGTAATCGGTTTCCCATTAGGAGCAAGCACTACTGAAACAAAAGCATTTGAAACAAAAGATGCTATCGCAAAAGGTGCAACTGAAGTTGATATGGTAATCAACGTAGGCGCTTTAAAAGATGGCGACAACGAACTTGTTGAAAAAGATATTTATGAAGTAGTACAAGCAGCAAAAGGAAAAGCTCTTGTAAAAGTAATCATTGAAACTTGTCTATTAACAGATGAAGAAAAAGTACGCGCTTGTGAATTATCAGTAAAAGCTGGTGCTGACTTCGTAAAAACTTCAACTGGATTCTCAACTGGCGGAGCAACTGCTGAAGATATCGCATTAATGCGTAAAACAGTAGGACCAAACGTTGGTGTAAAAGCATCTGGCGGTGTTCGTACACGTGAAGATGCAGATAAAATGGTAGCTGCTGGAGCTTCTCGCGTTGGAGCAAGTGCTAGTGTTGCAATCGTATTAAATGATGCAAAAGGTGCTACAGATAACTACTAATCGATAAAAGGTTAAAGCAATAGATATACGTTTAAAGTATATCTATTGCTTTAACAATTAAAGAAAATGTAAGCGGATACGAATGGGAGGAAACGGCTTATGAAATACTTAATCGGTGTTTTTGGCCTCGTATTGATTTTAGGTATCGCTTGGCTTGCTAGTAATGATAGAAAGAAAGTCAAATATCGTCCAATCATAACGATGGTTATATTACAATTCATTTTGGGGTTTCTATTATTAAATACAAGTATAGGGAATATATTAATTAGCGGAATAGCAGATGGTTTTGGAGAGTTATTAAAATATGCCGCTGACGGTGTGAATTTCGTATTTGGTGGATTAGTAAATCAAAAAGAGTTTTCGTTCTTTTTAAGTGTATTAATGCCAATCGTATTTATATCAGCCTTAATCGGTATTTTGCAACATATTAAAGTATTACCTATTATTGTGAAATCTATCGGTCTAGCATTAAGTAAAGTAAATGGAATGGGGAAACTAGAATCATATAATGCTGTTGCTTCTGCGATTTTAGGACAATCTGAAGTATTTATATCAGTTAAGAAACAACTAGGGTTATTGCCAGAGAAAAGAATGTATACATTATGTGCATCGGCAATGTCTACAGTTTCTATGTCTATCGTTGGATCATATATGGTGTTATTAAAACCACAATATGTTGTAACCGCTTTAGTGCTTAACTTATTCGGTGGCTTCATCATCGCTTCTATCATTAACCCGTATGAAGTTACTGAGGAAGAAGATATGTTAGAAGTACAAGAAGAAGAGAAAAAGACCTTCTTTGAAGTATTAGGGGAATACATTATTGATGGATTTAAAGTTGCGATTACAGTAGCAGCTATGTTAGTCGGTTTCGTTGCTCTTATCGCATTCATTAATGCAGTATTTAAAGGTGTAATCGGTATTTCATTCCAAGAAATTCTTGGTTATGCATTTGCACCATTTGCATTTATTATGGGTGTACCTTGGCATGAAGCAGTTAATGCCGGAAATATTATGGCAACAAAATTAGTATCAAATGAATTTGTCGCAATGACAGATTTAGCACAAGGAAACTTTAATTTCTCAGATAGAACGACAGCAATTATATCTGTATTCTTAGTTTCATTTGCAAACTTCTCTTCAATTGGAATTATTGCAGGTGCAGTTAAGAGCTTAAATGAAAAGCAAGGGAATGTAGTCGCAAGATTTGGTTTGAAATTACTATTCGGTGCAACGTTAGTAAGTTTCTTATCAGCAACAATCGTTGGCTTATTATTTTAATAGATTCATATAATATAAAAAGGAATGGTGATTGTAATGAGAATGGTAGATATTATCGCGAAAAAACGTGACGGCAAAGAATTAACGACTGAAGAAATCAAATTCTTTATTAATGGATATACAGACGGAAGTATTCCTGATTATCAAGTGAGTGCACTTGCAATGGCAATCTTCTTTAAAGATATGACAGATCGCGAACGTGCAGATTTAACGATGGCGATGGTTGAGTCTGGAGAAACGATCGACTTATCAGCAATTGAAGGAATTAAAGTAGACAAACATTCAACTGGCGGTGTTGGTGATACAACAACTTTAGTATTAGGACCATTAGTTGCTGCTTTAGACGTACCAGTAGCAAAAATGTCTGGTCGTGGTTTAGGGCATACAGGCGGAACAATTGATAAATTAGAAGCGGTAGAAGGATTCCACGTTGAAATTACGAAAGAACAATTCATTGATATTGTAAACCGTGACAAAGTAGCTGTTATTGGACAAACAGGAAACTTAACACCTGCAGATAAAAAGATTTATGCATTACGCGACGTAACAGGAACTGTTAACTCAATTCCTTTAATCGCAAGTTCAATTATGAGTAAAAAAATTGCAGCTGGTGCTGACGCAATCGTACTTGATGTAAAAACAGGTGCTGGTGCATTTATGAAAACAGAAGAAGATGCAAAAGAATTAGCACATGCAATGGTACGTATCGGAAATAATGTAGGACGTCAAACAATGGCAGTTATTTCAGATATGTCACAACCTCTTGGATTTGCGATTGGTAATGCTCTAGAAGTGAAAGAAGCAATTGATACGTTAAAAGGTGAAGGTCCAGAAGATTTAACAGAATTAGTACTTGTATTAGGAAGTCAAATGGTCGTACTTGCGAAAAAAGCAAATACGTTAGAAGAAGCTCGTGAAATGCTAATTGAAGTGATGAAAAACGGAAAAGCAACTGAGAAATTTAAAGAGTTCTTAAGCAATCAAGGCGGAGATAGCTCAATTGTAGACAATCCAGAAAAAATGCCACAAGCGAAGTATGTAATTGATGTACCTGCAAAAACTTCAGGTGTTATTTCTAACATTGTTGCAGATGAAATCGGTATCGCAGCTATGTTACTTGGTGCTGGCCGCGCAACAAAAGAAGATGAAATTGATTTAGCAGTAGGTTTAATGTTACGCAAAAAAGTTGGCGATGCAGTAAAAGAAGGCGAGCCGTTCGTAACAATCTACGCAAATCGTGAAAATGTAGAAGATGTAAAAGCAAAAATTTATGAGAACATCTCTATCGCTGAAACAGCAGTGGCTCCTAAATTAGTTCATACAGTTATTACTGACTAATCATTATTTCATTTACTTTGAGGGGGAAATAATATGGATAAGAAAAAATATATTGAAGAAGCAAACAAGATGTTATCGAAAGCGTATATTCCGTATTCTAAATTTCCTGTTGGCGCAGCGTTAGTTACGAAAGAAGGGAAAATCTATACTGGTTGTAATATAGAAAATGCTTCTTACGGTTTATGTAACTGTGCAGAAAGAACAGCAATATTTAAAGCAGTATCAGAAGGTGAGCGCGATTTTAGTTACTTAGTTATTACAGGAGAAACTGATGGACCGATTTCACCATGTGGTGCGTGTAGACAAGTAATTGTTGAATTCTGTGATCCGAAAATGCCTGTATTACTAACGAATGTAAAAGGTGATGAAAAAGAAGTGACTGTTGAGCAATTACTTCCAGGTGCTTTCACAATAGAAAATCTAAAATAAGTTGAAAAGTGAACTGCCCCTCCAGTTGTTAGAAACGCATAACAATTGGAGGGGCAGTTTTTTTACTTTATATTGCGGTGAATTATTTACTGATATTTCGTCCCCTTTTTCATCAATTTATTATTTTACCACATGTGAAATTTTAAAAATTAAATATTAATGTAGTGTAAGTACAATATAAATTCCCAATTAATATTAAAAGATGATAGGCTATTTTTATAATTGAATTACCTTTCGTACTCTAAAAAACACCCTACCAACAAATGCTTCTAAGAATGCAAAAGATTGGAGTACATGGCCGGGGCACCCTAAATACGGTAAGGTTCCGGAAATTATAAGACTAGAAATGTTAGAACGTGAAGCAGTGGCTAGAGAAGCTTTGAAAAAATCAATAAAAGAGAGGTTACAACCCATTGAAAACAATAGTTAAAAATATAGGTGGTAAAAAGATAATAGCTACAGCAGAAGAACATTTAGGCCCCCAGATAGAAAAGTTATTGTATTTGCTAACTAAAGTAGAAGATAATAAATTAGTTGATAGATTTTCTATGCAAGTTGGTTGGTCTATTTTTGTTCTATCCAAACGTGAAGATGGGTATCACATTATTGCCCCAGATTATACAAAAAATCCATTTAAGGATACTACAGATGATCTAACAATTGCTTTATGGGTGCAATTAGAACAAGTACATTGTTTACGTCAGTTAAATATTGACGGTGAAACAATAAAGTTTAGCGATAAAATAGTGACTTCAAAAAATGTGTTACAACTAGATGAGGTTTATTTACAAAGAGCTAGGGATTGTGATAAAGGTGATTCTGGTTGGTATATCGGTCCTGTCGATGAAACAGAAGAAACTGACGGTGAATTAGAAGCATATTACGCATATCAGCTACTAAAAATTAGACCTTCAATTATTCAAGTTTTAGCCTTACCTTATGAATATCTGGTAGTTTTTGAGAAAGATAAAATCAAAGCCATTTTAGATGATAATGATGTCGATGTTTGGAATGGAGTTGCAAACTGAGATTAGTTAAGTTCTAAAATAATTGAGAGGGCTTAACCGCATGAACTCAAAAATCCCGGAAATTCTAGGAATATTAGACGGTTATGAGAAAAGGGTAATTTTAGTAATTATAGAAACTGAAGCAATGGTTTAAATTAAACTAGAAACTTACAGGATGGAAAATAATCAATAATGAATAAATTATAAAAGAGCATCCCACCATTAAAAATTGCACCTCCAATTGTTAGACACAGTCTAACAATTGGAGGTGCAGTTTTTCTATGGTTAAATTCACAACTGATGAAAAAATATACATCGTTCAACGTTATTTGAACGGAAATGAAAGTTACCGAGAAATTAGTAAAGCTATTGATATAAGAGACACCGTAATTTTGAAATGGGTAAACCAATATAAACAAAATGGTTTTTTATTTGAAAATAGGATGTAATATTTTATTCATATTCCGTTCATAAACTTTCCGTAAAATGATTGTAGCGAATATGGAAAGTTTACAATAGGAGGAATAAAATGAAGAATTTATATAATGCATCATTCATTTACTTAATTATCGGTTTATTATCAGGAGTATTTGCAAGAGAGTATTCGAAAGCACAAGGAATTAAAGGATCCACAATGTTGCAATTAGTACATACACATGTACTAGTGCTTGGTTTCTTATTTTTTTTAATTGCTTTCGCTTTATGTAAAGTGTTTCATGTACAAGAAACAAAGAGCTTTCGTGCATGGTTTATTGTTTATAATGTAGGATTAATTTTTAATATTGCAACAATGCTATTTAGAGGTCTATTACAAGTAAACGGAACTGACTTTAACGGTTTAAGCCATATGGCTGGGGTAGGTCACGTTATTATAAGTGTAGGGCTCATTTGGTTTATGGTTTTGTTAAAAAAGTCATTTAAATAGATAGGAGTGGAAAGTATGATAGCACTTTTATCAAGTGTCGTAGCAGTTTGTATGGCTGTTGGGGTAATGTTTCTACGTTTTAAAGCAGCGAAAAAGCCGGTAACGAAAAAGAAAATTATATTGCCGCCAATTTTTATGAGTACAGGCGCGATGATGTACTTTTTACCAGAGTTTCGATTAACATCGTTAGAAATAGTCGAGGCAATTAGTATAGGGCTTATTTTCTCTATTTTTCTTATTAAAACAACTAAGTTCGAAATAAAAGGCGAACATATATTTATGAAACCGTCAAAAGCATTCATATTCATTTTAGTAGGCTTATTAGCTGTACGCGTGGCATTAAAGTCATATTTAAGCCAATCAATTGATTTGGCAGAGTTAAGCGGAATGTTTTTCTTACTTGCATTTGCGATGATTGTGTCGTGGAGAATTGCGATGTATCGCTCGTTTACTAAATTAGAAAAGACAATAAACAGAGCTGGAATTTCTATATAGGAAATCCAGCTCTGTTTATGTTTTATTAAAATTCTTTAGCGCGGAACTCATTTGCTTAATTTTAAACGTATTTGAGCATCTTGTAATGCGGCTGGTGTAACGTTAAGACCATTCGAATCAACAATTTTTGTGTTTAATAAAATGGAATCTAAGCTTCCACGAAATGTTTGTGTATAGTTTTGACGCAACATTTGTTGTTCTTGTTTTTCATCAACTGTTAATCCAGTTGCTTTTTCTTTTTTTGACAATTCGTTAATACGGAATAAAATGTTTTGCATTTTGTTCACCTCTTATTTAAATTTAAATTAGTAACTTACTAATTTATAGTTATTGTAACTTGTTTAGTTGTCTGTGTCAATACTATCTAAAATTTAGTTAAAAATTGACGAAAAATTATAACAATAATAAAATGAAGTGTATTGAATAATTAGTTTCACAATTATACATAAAACGCTAGGGGGATTATTATGAAATCAACATTTTTTGCTCAAAATAGAGAACGATTAGCAAACACATTACCAGAGGAATCCATTACGATTTTATTTGCTGGACAAGCACCTCATATGTCAGCCGATGCACATTATAAATTTGTACCGAATCGTAATTTTTACTACTTAACGGGAATCGGTGAACCAAATGTTATTTTTATGCTGAAAAAGTTTGGGAATAGTGTAGAAGAGACACTTTTCATTGAAAAATCAGATCCAGTAATGGAAAAATGGGTTGGGAAAACAGTTTCTAGCGAAGAAGCAGAGGGAATTTCAGGTATAAAGAAAGTTGTATATTTAGATAGCTTTGAAAAGACAATGTCAAATATACTTTTTACAGAAAATGCGAAGCATCTATATTTAGATATAGAAAGTCGTGAGTGGAATGGTATGGAGACAAAAACATTAGCATTTGCTAAACATGTAAGAGAAAAATTCCCACACGTAACAATTGGTAATGTATATCCGAACATTTGTGAATTACGAGTATTTAAAACAGAAGAAGAAATTGAAATTATTAAAGAAGCGATTGCTATAACGAAAGACGGTATTTACAACGTACTTAAGCATGCAAAAGCAGGCATGATGGAGTATGAATTAGAAGCACAATTTGATTTTACACTGAAATCATCTGGCATTAAGCACCATGCATTCAATACAATTTTGGCGAGTGGGAAAAATGCTACAGTTCTTCATTATGAAGATAATGATGCACAAATTCAAAATGGTGATTTAGTATTGCTAGATTTAGGCGCTCAAAAAGACTACTATAACGCTGATATTAGTTATACATTCCCGGCAAATGGAACATTCTCTAGTCGCCAAAAACAAATTTATAATATTGTATTAAAAGCATTAAAAGAAACAACAGAGATTATTAAGCCAGGATTAAAGTTCGCTGCATTAAATGAGCATACAAAAAAGGTACTGGCAGAAGAGTGTAAAGCAATTGGTTTAATTCAAGAAGATGAAGAGTTATCAAAATACTATTATCATGGTGTCAGCCATTTCCTTGGTTTAGATACACATGATGTAGGAACATATAAAGATAGAGTGTTAGAAGAAGGTATGGTTATAACAATTGAACCTGGTCTTTATATTGAGGAAGAGTCGATTGGTATTCGAATAGAAGATGATATTCTTGTAACGAAAGACGGGTATGAAAACTTATCAAAAGATATCATTAGAGAAGTTGAAGAAATTGAAGAATTTATGAGTGTAAATAATGAACATGTAAAAGGAAACCAAGCTGTAGTTAAATAATAAAAAAGTCATCACTAATTTATTTGAACTTTATCTCGAATCGTGGACAATTAAAAAATCCAGGATTCGGGATAGGGTTCTTTTTATCTTCGAAATACTAATCTTTAATTATTAATCCTAATAAAGTTGCAAACTGAACAGCTTGATATGTTGATACTTTACATCCTCTTAAATCGTTCACTGAAACTGTAAGTGTATCAAAGGTAGAAGAACTAATATCTATCCCCTTCAGTGATGTCTGATCAAAATTAGCTTCATCAAGACTACATAATTGGAATTCAACTTTTTTAAGTTTACAGTCAAAAAAATCTGCATTATTTAATGAAGTTTCATTAAATATAATTTTTTCTAGTTTAGAATTCCCAAATGCTGCTAAATTCAAAATTGAATTCTCAAATTTAACATTTCCTAAGCTAGATTCTGCAAAATTAACCCCGATTAATTTACTGTTTTTAAATTCGACTCTATGAACAGAAGAATTGCTTAAATTAACATTTGATAAATCGCAGTTTTCAAAACAAACATCTGTAATATCGATATTGCTAAAGTCTGTATTAGTGAATTTACAATTCTTTATCACTGCATCATACAATCGCACTCTATCTACAGATTCATTTTCGAAAGTGGAGTCTATAATTTCACACACTTCTAATGTTGGATCTTCTTCATAAAAAATATCTTGAAAATTCTTTGAAGATAACTCTGGTGAAATTTTTGGTCTATCAATTTTCATCGTATATCAATCCTCTTCTATTTGATATATTTGTGTAATTTGAGTCTATTGTCTTCTTGTAAGGAACATTAGTTCTTATTATACAAAAATGTAAGTTCTTTTGTGAAGAGCATTTTAGCTACATTTTTCTTATTTAATAATAGCAGTGTTATTGTTTCTTAAGAAATAACGTCAAAACAAATACGAGAACGGCTAATATAGTCGCTACAAGGAAAGCATTTTGTATTTCTAAAATATTCGCCTCTTGTAATGTCTCCGCTTTTAGTAATCTTCCAATTAGCTTACGTAAGATCTAATTACATCTCCTTATTTTCTTGAAAATCAACTTCTATAATGATTTTGAAAAAGAAAAAGGGGGGATTTTCCATGAAGCGATTTGTATTAGCAGCCGTTACAGTCTATGTAATATTTTTAATTGCTGCCTGTTCTGTGACGACAAATACAACAAATGATCATAAAAATATGAATGATAAAAAAACAATACAGACTGAAACAGCTACAACACCATTGAAGGTTGAAAAAGGACCAGAAGTTACTTTAATAGCGAAAGAAGAAAAGCAAAAATTAAGTAACGGTGTTATTGTTCCAGTCTGGACATTTAATGGCTCATCTCCTGGTCCAGAAATTCGGGTGAAAAAAGGTGAAAAGGTGAAAGTGACATTAAAAAATGAATTATCTGTACCAGTATCTATTCATTGGCATGGATATCCTGTCCCAAATAACATGGATGGAATTCCAGGCGTGACACAAGATGCAGTTGAACCAGGAAAAAGTTTCACTTACGAATTTGAAGCGAACGTACCAGGAACGTACTGGTATCACTCGCATCAAGATTCTGTAAATCAATTAGATAGAGGTTTGTATGGAGCGCTCATTGTAGAAGATGCAAAGGAAAAATATGATAAAGATTACACATTAATGTTGGATGAATGGGTTACAGATAAAGAAGAAATTAAAAAGCAGTTAAAAGAAATGACAAAAGGGCAAATAGGTAATAAATCTAAAGGTGATGAAAATACGAAAAAGAATGACGATAAGAACGGCATGGATCATTCCGGTATGGACATGGACAGTGATCAAAAAGACTCTAGTAATATGACAGGAATGGACCATGGAAATATGAAGATGGAAGGTCATGATATGAGTATGTATGATTTATTCACAATTAATGGAAAAAGCGGTGATTTAGTAGTGCCATTGAAAGTGAATAAGGGAGATAAAGTTCGTTTTCGACTCGTTAATGCTGGTTATCTATCACATGATATACATGTTCACGGTCATGATATAAAAGTAATTGCGACAGATGGTCAACCAATAAACGATCCAAAAGTTATAAAGGATAAAGTAATTTCAATCGCACCGGGCGAACGTTATGATATTGAATTTACTGCTAATAAAACTGGGAAATGGTATGTTGAAGACCATTCGAAAAATAAAGGTGCAAAAGGAATGAAAGCTGTTATTGAATATGATGGCAGCAAAGAGATGAAAGATAAAGCAGACGAAAAAGAAAAATTACCGAAAGTAGATATAATGAAATATGGTACTAAAAAATTAGGTGGTTTCACGTTAAATCAAGAGTATACTGCCACATATAATATGGACTTAAATACGCAAATGAATGGAAATGAAATGGTATATACAATTAACGGAAAGGTATTTCCGGATATTGACCCAATTCAAGTAAAAAAGGGTGATTTAGTAAAAGTGAAGTTGGTAAATCGTTCTAAAATGGATGATCACCCAATGCATTTACACGGGCACTTCTTTCAGGTGTTGAGTAAAGATGGAAAACCGATAAAAGGTTCTCCAATTGTAAAAGATACATTGAACTTAAAACCAGGAGAAGAATATGAAGTAGCCTTTGTAGCAGACAATCCCGGTGAGTGGATGTTCCACTGTCACGACCTACATCATGCTTCAGCAGGGATGGTAACGGAAGTGAACTATACAGATTATAAATCTGACTATGTTCCAAACCAAAATATTCCTAATAAGCCAGAATAATAGGAAGCAGTTATCCTATGGATAGCTGCTTATTCATTTTTGTTGCAAGTACTAATGTATATGTTGATTATGCCCAGGTGCAGGAGTATGATCTGGGAATGTCGCGAATACGGCAACGATAATTACTACACTAATTGAAAGTAATAACAAAAAACGCTGTTGGATAAAAGTAGAAAAGTTCTCCGATAACAATTGAATCGCACAGGACATAGTAATCGTTATAGTAAGTAAAAGGCTAATGAACAATATACTATGAGCTTGTTGAGCGTTTAACATTTCTGTAATCATTGCTCCCATCATACTTGCCATTAATCCAGAGAACATTCCTTCTAAAGCAGTATATAGGTGAAAACGTAGACCCACTAAAAAACCGATAAAACCACTAATTAAAATAGCAAGTAAAGTAGAATATAGTAATTCCCCCTTAAAGAGAATGCCTAAATAAGAACCAATACTTAAACCGATACTCATACTAAAAGACATAATAAATACCATATACTCCATTAGGGTACCCTTACGTTTAGAAATATTGGATGCAATAAGAATTGAGGTACAGCAAAGTGTTAAGGTAGTTAACGTATAAGCAAACATTATGATACCTCCTTGTCCTATCGTTCATTTCATCATATGTGTACTTATGATAATTTATATCTGCATATTATCTGCACAATTTCATAGATGTAAGCAAAGAGAAGTTTGATTTTGTTGGGGGGTTCTTTTTAAAAAGAATTATATAAAAAATGAAATTTATGCTTTTGTAATTATTAAATTGATCTAAAGTTATTTTACATTTTTATCTTGTTTTTGGAAAAAAATGTGCTAAAATGAAAGTAAGTAAACACTAACTAACATAATTGTTTTATAATACTAATAAGGAGGGATAAAAAACTAAAATGACAAAAATATCAGCAAAAGAAAGAATATTAGAAGCAGCAATTTCCTTGTTTGGTGAGAAAGGGTATAGTTCGACGACAACCCGTGAAATTGCAGAAAAAGCAAAAGTAAGTGAAGTAACTATTTTTAGACATTTTGGTAACAAGGAGAAGTTATTTAAAGAGGGTATTATTTTGAAAACTACACCTGTTGCAATACTAGCTGATTTAACAACCAAACTAACTGGAGATGTAGAACATGACCTAAATTTATTAGGGAATATTTATATGGAAATTAATATACCAAAGGTTAGTCAAATTTGGGCTGTTCTTATTGAAGCTAGACAAAATGAAGAAATGAAAGGGTTATTTAATGAAATTAATATGCGCTTGATAGATCACTTAGTTACCTATTTAAATAAATTACATGGTAAAGGTGAAATCCCATTGAAGGATTTTAAATTGATTTCTGCTATGTTTTATGGTCAATTATTTACCTACTTAATCAATATGGTGGCAATTGGAAATGATGAGATGAACAATGTTACAAGTGAGCATTTTGTTGCTACCTGCGCATCAATGTACAATAACTATCTTAAAGAGTCAAAGTAAAGTGTAAAGGAGGGTTGAGATGGGAGGAATAAATTTATTTTGTTTCCCATTTGCGGGAGGATCATCAACTTATTATATGCGATGGCAGAAGTATTTGCATCCTGGGATTGATTTGAAAATAATAGAGTTATCTGGTAGAGGAAATAGAATCACTGAACCGTTATATGAAGAATTTGAAGAGTTAATTGATGATGTATATATGAAAATTAGAAATCAGCTACTAGAAAAACCATATGCCTTATTTGGGCATAGTATGGGAAGTTTAATTACATATGAGTTAACAAGAGTTATACAGCAGAAAGATAATAATCTTCCTGTACATCTCTTTTGTTCAGGAAGAAATTCACCTAATAAAAAATCTATAACTTCTATGCACAAATTACCCGATGAGGAATTTAAAAATGAGGTTCTTCTTTTGGGAGGAACACCTAAAGAAGTGTTGGCTTGTGAAGAATTAATGGAGATTTTTATGCCGATTTTGAAATCAGATTTCAAAATTGTTGAAAATTATGAACATAGATTTATATATGGAAATGAAAAAGTCAGAGTTCCTATGACTATTCTTAATGGTATTCAAGACCAGTTAATTGATATTAAAGAATTAGAGGAATGGAGAGAATTTTCTACTGAACAATGTTCTTTTCATTTGTTTAATGATGACCACTTTTTTATAAATAAGCATGTTGGGGACATTACCAAAATTATAAATAACACATTAATTGATGAAAAAAATTATCATCAATTAAAAATAATCTAGGGGTAATCGAATGAAAACATTAATAGAGATGCTAGAATCTAAGAGAGAGATTAAGAATAAAGGTATTACCATAATAATGAATAGTAATACAGAAAAATTTATATCGTTTGAAAATTTATACAAAAAGTCAAAAGGCGTTTTATATAATTTACAAAAAAAAGGTTTAAAGCCCCAGGATGAAGTGATTTTTCAAATAGATGATAATGAACAATTTATGTACTTGTTTTGGGCATGTATTTTAGGAGGGATGATTCCTGTACCTATTACCGTAGGGAACAATGATTTGCATAAAATGAAGGTAGTAAATGTATGGGGGAACCTTTCGAATCCTTATATTGTAACCGATAAAAAAACACACCAAAAGTTAAGTTTATTTTTACGAAATTCCGATATAAAAAATGAAGAAAAGATGATTGGTGAAAAGGTTATCTTTATAGAAGAATTAATAAATGTAGTAAAGGAGGGGGTAATTTATTCTTCTAAGCAACAAGATATTGCTTTTATACAGTTTTCTTCGGGTTCTACAGGGGCACCTAAAGGAGTTATTCTTACTCACCATAACTTACTTACAAACATTAGAGATATTGTTAAAAGAATAGAAGTTGGTGAATTGGATTCAATGTTAAGTTGGATGCCTTTGACCCATGATATGGGATTAATTTGTTGCCATCTTATGCCTATATTTAAGGGGATTAACCAAGTGAATATGAATCCATGGCTGTTTATTCGCAACCCGATTTTATGGTTAAAGAAGGCAAATGAATATAGAACTACAATATTAAGCTCACCAAACTTTGGGTATCATTATTTCTTAAAATATTTTAAAGAAAAATATGCAGAGAATTGGAATCTTTCATGTATACGATTAATTTTAAATGGCGCTGAGCCTATCGCTATTAATACAGTTAATGAATTTTTGAAACGTATGATACCATATGATTTAAAAACTACATCTATGTATCCAGTATATGGAATGGCGGAAGCTACTGTCGGTATTTCTGGCCCAAAAATAGATAAAGAAATCAATCCAATCTATTTACAACGTCAAAATTTGAATTTTGGTAAAAAAGTAAAAGAAGTGGGTAGTGAAAGTGAAGATGCGGCTCCATTTGTTGCAGTAGGATTTCCTGTAGATTCTTGTCAGGTTAGAATTTGTGATAATAAAAATAATGTTATGGAAGATATGTATATTGGTAATATTCAAATTAGAGGGGATAATGTAACGCAGGGATATTATAACAATATAGAAGCAACAAATGAAACAATAACTAGTGATGGTTGGTTAAAAACAGGGGATTTGGGTTTTATGATGAATGGTGAAATCGTCATTACTGGTAGAGCTAAGGAAATAATAATTATAAATGGACAGAACATATATCCACATGATATTGAAAGAATGATTGAATCACTACCTTCTATGGAATTGGGAAAAGTTGTAGCTTGTGGAGTGTTTAATGAACAAAAACATACAGATGAATTAATTCTATTTATTTTGTATAAAGGAAAGATAAGAAGTTTTATTCCATTACTTCACCAAGTAAAACAAATTATACAAGAAACGTTTGCGATACCTGTAAAAAATATTATTCCCATAAAAAAAATACCTAAGACGACTAGTGGGAAAGTAAGAAGACTCTTTTTGGCACAATGTTATCGTGAAGGTATGTACACTTTATTATTGGAAGAAATTAAAAAAGAGCAAAATGGGTTAGAATTGATAGATAATATACAAGTTGATTCTATTGATTATGTTGAAAGAAAAATGCAATCATTGTGGGAAAAGGTTTTCGATAAAACTATTTTAAGACCTACAGATAATTTTTTTGAAATAGGTGGAGATTCTTTAAAGGCAAATTTATTAAATAGTATGATAGAGGAATCGTTTAATCTCTATATCCCTATAAATAAACTATTTGAGGCTCCTACAATTATTGGGATGTCGAAGGTAATAAAGTTAAGTATGGGCGATGTGATTTCTCCAAAGGGAATAACAGTTAACAAGGGAGCAAAAAAATATGAAGCTTCATTTGCTCAAAAGCAGATTTACATGCATAGTCAGTTGTATGACAACAAACTTTTATATAATTTACCGCATGGAATCTTTATAGAAGGAAAGATAAATTATGATAAGTTTCAACAAGTGTGCGAAAAATTAATAGCAAGACATGTTTCATTAAGAACATCATTTTTATGGGAAAATCAAAATCTGTTTCAAATAATTAATGACAAGTTAGATTTATATGTGGAATATTGTGAAATCAAAGAGGCTGAAGTAGATAATTTAATTGCAGACTTTGTTCAAGAGTTCGATTTAAAATGCGCGCCATTAATGCGTATAAAATTGATTAAAATTAATACGAATAAGTATTTAATACTTTTTGATATTCATCATATGATTGCTGACGGAACAGCAATAAAAAATCTAATTACAGAAGGAATACAGCTATATAAAGGAAATAAATTAAAGCAAGATATGCTGCAATACTATGATTATTTAGAATGGAGAAACTCACCTGATCAGAAAAAGAAAACGTCTTCACAATTAAACTTTTGGAAAGAAGAGTTTTTAAATTCAGTTCCCGTATTGAATTTACCTACTGATTTTAATCGGAGTCCTGTAAAAAAAATAACAGGTGAAAAAGTTGACTTATTTCTCACTGAGGAGATGACACAGCAGATAAGAATGTTTTCAAGAGCACAACAAGTAACACCATTTATGTTTTTTCTTGCAGCGTATAATGTATTACTGTCGAAATACTCACATCAAGAAGATATTGTTATTGGCGTGCCCGTAGATGGTAGGAAACAACCAGATTTATTTTCAGTAGTAGGGATGTTTGTAAATAGTCTTCCATTAAGGAATTATCCTAAAGGAAATAAGCAATTTGATGAGTTTTTAAATGAAGTTAAAGAAAAAAATATAAAAATGTATGGGAATTCAGATTATCCATTTGAGAAGTTAGTGGAACAGCTCGATATAAATAGAGATCCATCAAGAATGCCTCTGTTTGATGTGATGATAAATTATTTAACTCTAGAAAATGAATTGATGGATAACCTAGATGTTAGTTGTAATTTATATGATATAAACAATAATATTTCTATGTTTGATTTAAATCTAATAATTAATGAAAAAAGAAAAGAATACAGGCTTACTATGGAATATAGTACGGATTTGTATAAAAAAGAAACAGTAAAACTTATGCTAGAAAGATTAGTTAATATTATAGAACAAATTATAGGAAATCCGAAGTTAAAGCTTGAAGAAATTGAACTTTTAACTAAATTAGAGAGAATGAGAATAGTAGAAAACTTTAATAAATCAAAAAGACATATCGTGGCAGAGTTTAATTTTTAATAAAAGGAGAATTAATATGCAAGAAAACAATATTTATTTTTGGTCTCCTATAATGCATTGGGAAAAGAGTGAAGGTCGTATTATCATAAATGAATATAATGCACCTACAGTTGCAGTTGAGGTTTTTCCTGAATTTTATTTTTGTACTCAGAATGGAATTGAAATCGACGAACTAATTGATAGATTTTCTAATATAGATGAAAAAGAAATACAAGAATTGATTATGTTTTTAATTGAAAAAAAAGTTTTAATTAAATCTATTTTAAATCCAAAAGATTTGTTTGAATCTCAGACTAAATTATTTCAAAAATACGATGAGAATCTTATGTTTGATAAAGAAAAACTGGATGTTTATACAAACGTACAGTTAAATCGTATGTTTAAAGGTTGTAAAAAAACGAAAATAGAACTAATTAAGCCAGATGACACAGTTCTATCCATGTTTGAAAGGAGATCACAGCGCGTTTTTGATGAGACTACCAAGATATCTCAAGATGTTTTTTCAAACTTATTCGGAGTTCTTCAGCAAATTAAAAACAAAAAGGAAGTTAAGTATGCATATGGTAGTGCGGGAGGATTATACCCAATTGATATATTTATCTATATTAAGAAAAATAGAGTTGACGGGGTTAGAAGAGGATTGTATTATTACCATCCTGTCAGTCATAGTATATATCTTGTTGATGATATGGCTTTAATTACTAAAGATGTACATTTCTATAATAATAAAAATATATTTGAGTCTTCAGCATTTTCTATTTTTATGATATATAATTCTGAATCTTCTATGGCTAAGTACGGTGGGAACGCTTATTCATATGCTTTAATTGAAGCAGGAATTATTACGGCAACACTAACATCTGTGGCTGAGCATCAAGGTATAGGTTTATGTTCAATAGGAGATTTACACTTTGATAAGGTTAAAAAATATTTTAAGTTACAAAGGAATCAAGTGTTACTACATGTTATTGAAGGTGGATTAAAATTAGAGCAATAGAATTTAGGGAATAGGAGAATGTAAACATGAGCCTTGAAACCGCAAACAAGAATATAGATATAGACGAATTAAAAGAAGTTGAAGAGTATTGGATTACTACGTTAAATGAAATACAACAATGTAAAATTCCAGCTGAGAATCATTCGGAAAAATTAGATTTAGGCATTGAAAAAATTCATATTAAAAGCAATGTAGCTAACCTGCTTTTTGAGATGTGCCAAAGCCAAAACTTATCAATATATGTATTTATGCAAACTGTATTAAAAGTTTTAATGTATAAAATAAGTGGGCAAAGTAAAATTACAATAGGAACACCTATGTATCAAAGTGTTGATGAAAGTTCACAAAAAGTAAATAAACTATTGCCGCTTTACAATATTGTAGACAAAAATCTTAAGTTTAAAGATTTACTTTTAAATGTGAAGAATACTACATTGGATGTATATAATAAGCAATACTATCCTTTAGGAGATATTAGCAAGTCATTAGATTCTAATGAAAAGTTTAATGTTAATTTACTTTTTGAAACAATACATTCTATATCTTATGTGGGTGAGTATCTTTCTAATCAGCCGAGTACATTAAACTTTATTTGTATAAAAGACAAGGATAGTTTTTGGGTTGAATTATTTTATAATAAAATGTCATATAATAAAAGAACAATTTGCAGAATGTTGGAATTTTATCAAAATATATTAGAACAAGTTTTAAATAATATGAATTGTACGTGTTCTAATATTGAATTAGTGTCTACTGAAGAGAAGCAAGAAATTGTTGAAGGTTTTAATAGTAAAAACATACAGTATCAGGTATTAGAAAATAATATATCTGAACTTTTTGAAAATAATGCTAGGGTTTATCGTGATATGGTTGCTATTCAGTTTAATGGTGAAAAGCTCACATATCAAGAATTGAATGATAAAGTAAATCAGTTAGCAAATTACTTACATAAGCAAGGCTTGAAAAAGGATATGGTTGTAGGAATCATGTTAGAGCGATCGTTAGATCTAGTAGCCACAATTTTAGCAGTTTTAAAATTGGGGTCTACGTATTTGCCAATTGATTTAATAAATCCGGTTAACAGAATAAACTATATGTTAGAAGATAGTGATGCGTCTTTTGTAATTACTAGCAAATTTGCACTAAAAGGTATAAAGCTTAGTACAAATACCATTGTTTTAGATCGAGAAAAATGGGGTTCTGAATCTACAAATTTTACAAATAAACATGCAGAGGATCTAGGACAAGGGCCAGCTTACATTATTTACACATCAGGTTCAACTGGAAAACCTAAAGGAGTAAGCGTCGAACATAAAGCAGTATGTAACTTCATTGATGGGATGGCAAGGAATATACCCTTGAGAGAGAATATGTCAATTTTAGCGTTAACAAGTATTTCTTTTGATATATTCTTTGTCGAAACAATATTTGCTCTAGTAAATGGAATCAGAGTTGTTATAGCAAAGGAAAAACAATGTAGCAATCCATTAGCTATAAAAGAATTAATCTTGAATCACAAGATAGATATCTTACAGATGACACCTTCTAGATTAAGGTTGTTACTTGATAATGAGGAATATTCCAAGTGTCTAAAAAGGGTTTCTATTCTTCTTGTAGGAGGAGAAGTATTTTCTTCAAAATTATTAAATGAGGTTAAAACTATAACAGATTCAAGAATTTTTAATTTATACGGTCCTACTGAAACAACAATCTGGTCCACAATTAAAGAACTTACTAATGAAACAAACGTAACTATAGGAAAGCCGCTTCCACATTATAAATGTTATATATTAAATAAAGAGAAAAATGTACAACCAGTAGGAGAAATTGGAGAATTATATATTTCTGGGGAATGTTTAGCTAAAGAGTATATAAATCTTCCTGAAATGACAAAAGAAAAGTTCATTTCAAATCCTTTTGTTTTAGAAGAACGGATGTACAAAACGGGAGATTTAGCTAGATGGCTTCCAAATGGTGAAATAGAATATATTGGTCGAAATGATTCTCAAGTGAAGATTAATGGGTATCGCTTAGAGCTGGAGGAAATAGAGAAAGAATATTTAAAATTTGAAGATGTAACAGATGTAGTTGTACTGAAATGGGGAAATAAAGATGGTTCAAGTTATCTTTGTGCATATATTCAAGGAAAAGAAAAAATTCTAATTGAACAGTTGCAAGGTTATATATCAAGAAATTTACCAAGTTATATGGTACCTAAGGCGGTAATACAATTAGATCAAATGCCACTTACTATTAATGGAAAATTGGATAAGAAGGCACTACCTAATCCTGCCTTAGTTGTACAAAAACAAAAAGAGTATATAGAACCAAGAGATGCTAAAGAAAGAATAATAGCAAAAATATGGGAAAAAGTTTTGGGTTTTGAAAAAATAGGTATTGAAGAAGATTTCTTTATGCTCGGTGGAAACTCTTTAAAAGCTATTCAAATTGTAAACTGTTTAGAGAATGAGTACTCCTTAGGTACTACAGTAAGTACTTTGTTTGAAAATAGAACAATTTCTCGATTAGCTGAATCAATTCAAGAGAAAAAGAATAATAATGAATTAATATCTGCCTATCCAGACCCTTTAAATTTACATAAACCCTTTCCATTAACTGATGTACAATCAGCATACCTTTTAGGAAGAGATGATCAATTTGAGTTAGGCGGCGTTTCTACGCATGGTTACTATGAGATAGAAACAACTTTAGATATAACAAAGTTTAATGATAGTTTGCAAAAAGTAATTGAACGCCATCCGATGTTAAGAGCAATCATTTTGCCTACTGGAGAACAACAAATATTAACGGATGTTCCTAAGTACAAAATAGAAATAGAAAATATCCAACATTTAGATGCAGTAGAACAAGAATTGATAATTAAAGAAGAACGGGAACGAATGTCTCACTTTATTTTTAAATCGGACACATGGCCTCTATTTGAATATAAGGCATTCAAAATATCAGGTAATAGACATATACTTTGTATTAGTTTTGACGCAATAATAGCAGATGGTATCAGTATGCAAATTGTAGGATCTGAAATAATGGAATTTTATAAAAACCCTAATATACGATTGCCACAAGTAGAGATTTCTTTTAGAGATTATATGTTAAGTTATCAAAAACAAAAGAATACAGATGAATATATGAACGATAGGGAATATTGGTTACAAAAATTAAAGGATTTCCCACCAGCTCCATCTTTACCTTTGTTACAAAATCCAAAATTGTTAACAAAGCCACGTTTTAATAGATTACAATTTAATTTGAATAAAAAGGAATGGCACTCCTTAAAGAGTATTGCGAAATCCATGAATATTACTCCGTCAGTATTATTGTGTACAACGTATGCAAAAGTATTGAGTATCTGGAGTAATGTGGAGAGATTTGCATTGAATTTAACAGTATTTAATCGTCTTCCAGTGCATCCAATGATAGAACATGTTGTGGGGGACTTTACTTCGCTATTATTAATGGATATTGAATTGCAAGGGGAGGAAACATTTAGTGAAAGTGCTCAACGCATTCAAAAATCTTTAATTCAAGCGTTAGATCATAAAAACTATGATGGTGTGGAATTTATTAGGGAATATAGCAAATTGCATGAATTAGGTACAGAAGTGGCTATGCCAATTGTATTTACTAGTATGTTAACAGAAAATAATAAATTTAGTTGGGAAAATTTTGGAGAGGTAAAAATAAGTTCTTTTCAAACTTCTCAAGTATATTTGGATTATCAAGTTATGGAGATAAAGGGAGATTTACAGATTACATGGGATTATGTGGAGGACTTATTTGATGAACACGTGATTGGATCGATGTTTTCTCAATACATCGAAATGTTACATCATTTAGTGGAATCGAAAGATTTAGCTCAATTAACTCTTCCTAGGATTGATGAAAATATAGTTAAGCAGTATAACCAAACCGAGAAAGAAACTGAAAAAACAACATTACACAATTTATTTGCTAGACAAGCACAGAAAACACCAGATTATACAGCGGTTATTATGGAAGAAGAGAGCTTGACATACCAAGAATTACATGAAAAATCTA
>NZ_CP031748.1:1820409-2004296 GCF_003429245.1 Bacillus sp. CR71
TCTAATCAACTATTAGAGCATAAGAATGTTCAACAAGCAGTAGTAATAGATCAAGTAGATTCAAACGGGAAAAAATTCCTATGTGCGTATATTGTTGTAGATGATGAAAAAGTCATGGGAAGTATTCGAGAATATCTAGCACAAAAGTTGCCAGAATATATGATTCCGCAATATTTTGTGAAATTAGAGCAATTGCCACTGACTCCAAATGGAAAAATCGATCGTAAAGTGTTGCTTGCTTTGGAAATAAGAAAAAATAAATTGGAAGAAAAAGCCCCTAAGTTGTTAACACGAACAGAAAATATAATTAAACAGTTAATCGGTGAGGTATTACATGTTGGGGATATTAGCTTAAATGAAAGTTTTTTTGAACTGGGAGGATCATCTATACATTTAATTCAAATGCATAGGAAGCTAGAACAATTATATCCTGGGAAATGTAAAATAACAGATATGTTTATTTATAACACCGTATCAAAACTAGCAAAGTTTATTGATAAAAATGATATTGAGATATCGAAAGCTCAGAATATTTATACTGCTGAAGGGAAAATTACAGCATTATTAACACAAAAAATTAGAAGCATTGCTCATAAAGAAAAAGTACAGTTAGAAGATTTATTAATAGCTTTCTCAACATATTTGTTTACAAAAATAACAAATAAGATGAATATGAAAGTTCAAACGTTATTGGATAGTGAAAATGTAAAAACTATCACTTTGGATATGAATAATTTACATGATTTCAATACTATGTTTAAAGAAATTTATAAGCAGCGTAAGCAAAGTATAAACATAAAGACAACCAATAATAAACATTTGGAAAGTAACAATTTTGATTACCTTATGTATAATCAAACATTCTTGAAGGGAAAAATTGATCCTTTAGCACTGTCTAATACTAGTATAGAAGTTAAGGAATTAAATAATATAGTTCATTTTACAATTAAATCTAATAAGGAAAGAATAGCGATGCACACATTACAGGAACTATCTAATATGTTTATCAAGCTAATAGAAATGATAATAAGTAAATATTCCATTAAGGGGTAGGTTTTATGGAAAAGATTGCAATGGTATTTCCGGGACAGGGTTCTCAATATGTTGGAATGGGGAAAGCTCTTTGTAAAGAGTTTTCCCTTGCAAAAATGGTATTTGAAGAAGCGTCAGACGTTTTGCACATGGACTTGAAGAAAATATGTTTTTCAGGAGATTCTAAGGTATTAACAAGTACTGAGAATGCACAACCAGCTATTCTAGCAACAAGTGTGGCTATGTTTCGTGTATATTTACAGGAGTTTGGTGTTTTTCCTGATTATGTCGCTGGCCATAGCTTAGGCGAGTTTTCAGCATTAACTTGTATGCAAGCCATTTCATTTTCTGATGCTCTAAAATTAGTTAGAACAAGGGGACAGTTAATGAAAACGGCAAGTGATATGCATACCGGTATGATGTTAGCGGTAAATAACTTTGATAAGAATATTTTAAAAGAAGTTTTAGAAAAGGTAAATGGACAAGGTAATTTAGTAAGTGTTGCTTGTTATAATTCCCCGACTCAAACAGTTATCTCAGGTAATGCACAGGCCATTCAGCAAGTAGAGAGTTATTTGAAACAAAAAAAGGTTAGTACAAACTTATTGAATGTTAGTGCTCCTTTTCATTCAAGTTTAATGGAATCAGTAGCCGAAAGTTTTACAAGACATTTAGATAATAATAAATATCATTCATTTAAAGGGAAAATTATTTCAAATACTACAGCTTTGCCCTATGTTAGCATAGAAGAAATGAAGAGGAACCTAACACTTCAAATCACTAAACCAGTTAAATGGAGTCAAACAATAGACTATCTAAAAAATCAAGGAGTAACAATTGCGATTGAAATGGGTCCTAAAGGTGTATTAACTAATTTGTCTAAAGGAAATGTTCAAGAAATGGAATTTTTTTCTTATGATAATGGGACGGATAAAAAGCTATTATTTGACAGGTTGAATGTTGCTCCAAGGCCTAAATATTCTTTGATAACTAGATGTTTAGGAATGATGGTAGCGACGAAAAATTATAATACCAATACTTCCGAATATGCATCAGGAGTTATTGAGTCGATCAGAATGTTAAGAAAGATTCAAGAAAATCTTGAATTAAATGATAAAAAACCATCTATAGAACAAATGCATTATGCATTAAAACTTCTAAAAACAGTATTTGATACAAAAAGAGTCCCTTTTCAAGAACAACAAAAACGTTTTGAAAAATTATATGAAGAAACAGGAGTGAAATACTCTTTTTAATTTGAATTTTCATTGAAGTTTTTAAGGATGGAGGAGAATCATGTTAAATTTTAACGATATAAAATTGGAAGATTTCATGGACAATAGTTTGAAAAATAAAGATTTAGATAAAAGTGATGATGATATTGCGATAATTGGTATGGCAGGTGTATTTCCATTAGCTGATAATGTTCAAAGTTTTTGGGAGAATATACGTTTAGGTACAGATTGTGTTCATGCTATTCCAAATTTGAGAAAAGAGCAAGCGGATAAATATTTACATCATGTAAATATATTGAATACAAATGAATATAGATATAAAAAAATGGGTTATATTGATCAGATAGATAATTTTGATTACAAATTTTTTAATTTATCACCTAAAGAAGCAAGTTTAATGGACCCGAAACAAAGATTGTTTCTTCAAGTTGCTTATCAAGCTATTGAGCATGCTGGTTATGGAGGAAAGAGATTAAATGGCACAGAGACAGGAGTATTTGTAGGCCATAGTGAATTAGGCGGAATAAGCTATAGAGAAATGATTCAAAATATTGAACCAGATTCATATATGACAGGATTTATTGGGAATTTACCATCAGTTATTCCAAGTAGAATATCTTATCTTTTAGACTTAAATGGGCCAAGCATGTTAATTGATACGTCCTGTTCATCATCGCTTACCTCTTTATATTTAGCATGTCAGGCTATTAAAAATGGCGATTGTAAACAAGCCATTGTTGGTACCGCGCATATTAATTTATTACCGTTTGAAATAGAACAAAAGTTAGGCATTGAAGCTTCGGATTATAGAACAAGATCATTTGATGATGGTGCGGAAGGGACTGGATCTGGAGAGGGAGTTATAGCTATTCTAATAAAGCCTTTAAATTGTGCGATAGAAGATGGGGATCATATAGAAGCTGTTATAAAAGGGGGGGCAATTAACCAAGATGGAAATTCAATTGCATTGACAGCACCAAATGTAGAAGCTCAAGAAAAGGTAATTTGTCAAGCGTGGGAAAATGCTGGAGTATCTCCCGAAGACATTACGTATATAGAAGCACATGCTACAGGGACATCTCTAGGTGATCCAATTGAAATAGCTGGTTTAGAAAAAGCGTTTGAAAGGTTTACTGAGCGAAAGCAATTTTGTGCAATCGGTTCTGTAAAGTCTAATTTAGGACATTTAGAGGCAGCGGCTGGATTGGCTGGAGTTGTAAAGAGTGTCATGGCCATGAAAATGAAGGAGTTGCCACCTTCAATCCATTTTTACCGTCCTAATCGTAAAATAGAATTTGAGTCATCTCCTGTATTTGTGAATGATTTGTTACTACCCTGGGAAAATGGAGGGAAAGCTAGGGTTTGTGGTGTAAGTTCATTTGGAATGAGTGGAACTAATTGCCATATTGTCTTGTCAGAATGGAATAATGAGAATTCTGTAAATAACCATCAATATAATAACATGTTTCATTTATTAACTATCTCAGCAAAAAGTGAAAAAGCAGTGAAAGAATTAATAAAAAAATACCAAAAATTATTAAATGAAAACCAGTATGACCTTAGAGATTTATGTTATACAGCAAATACTGGAAGAGGGCATTATAATTACCGCCTTGCTATCATATTCCAAAGTGAGGAAGAACTTAAGACAAAATTAAATTTGCTAGTTACTGAAGAAAATTTAAAAAATCAAAAAAAACAAGGGGTTTTTTGGGGGGAATACTCACTAATAAATAGAAGGACAGATGAAAACATAAAAGTTTTAAGTGAGTTAAACATAAAAAAGTCAAGCCAAGAAGCGTTAAGATATATAAATCAAATAGAAAATCCTTATTACGTAAAAGGAAATGAATTGCAAAATATATGTGAATACTACATTGAAGGAGCAGATATTGATTGGGGTTTTCTGTATAAAGGTGAATTGCGGAAAAAAGTAATTTTACCTATATATGTATTTGACAAATACCCATGCTGGTTAAGTATCCCAGAAAAAAATGACAGTAAAGAGTTTAGTTTGAATATTTCTCATTTACTAAAAGACTCTAAGGTGCCTGCTGATTTAAAAAAAGAAATAGAAAATTTAACAATGAAATGGGATAGTTATATATCAATTAATAACAGTGTTGAGGATATATTAAGTGAAATAAAAATAGTTGGAAAAGATAAACAAAATTATTCTAAAAATGAATTACTTGTAGCAAAGGTATGGGCAGAAGAATTAGGATTAAAGACTATTCATATAATTGATAACTTCTTTGAACTAGGTGGCGATTCAATAATAGCTTTAAAAGTTATCAATAAATTGAATAGATATTTATCTTTAGAGTGGAAAGTCACTGATTTATTAAAATACCCAATTTTTAAAGATTTAATAAGGCATATAGATAAAGACGCTAGTGAAAAAGTTACTAAATTAAAAAATGACATTGAGTTAAGTAAAGTAATGGATTATTACCCCATTTCATCTGCCCAAAAAAGAATATATATAATGGAACAATTTACAAGTGGAACAACAACGTATAATATGCCACAAGCTTTTATACTAGAGGGGAATTTAAATTTAGAAAAAGTAAAACAATCCTTTCTCGATCTAATGGAAAAACAAGAGTCATTAAGAACTTCATTTCAGTTAATTAATGGCCAACCTGTACAAAAAATCCATGCTTCACTGCCATTTGAAGTTGAAGAAATAAAAATTAAAGAAAATATAAATACAACTATTCGGAATTTTATTAGACCATTTAATTTACAAGAACCACCATTATTTCGAGTAGGTATTGGTGAAATAGAAGAAAATAAATATTTATTATTACTAGACATTCATCATATCATTGCAGATGGAACTTCTATGGCGATTTTTACAAATGAATTTATAAAAGCATATTCGGGACAAGAGATTTATAAACCAAATAGACAATATAAGGACTTTACAAATTGGAAAGAAAATATGGTAAATAGTCATGAATATCAAAAACAAGAGGAATTTTATAAAAGAATTTTCTCAGGAGAGATACCAATTCTAAATTTACCGACTGATTTTTCACGGTCTGATAGGCTAACATATAGTGGAGAAAAATTTATTTGCTATTCTTCAAAAGAATTAGAAAGTAAGTTGAGAAAGTTAGCATTAACAGCCGAAACAACTTTATTTACTGTTTTGTTATCAGCTTATTATCTTTTAATGTATAAATATACTCTTCAAAAGGATATTGTAGTTGGCACGTTAATAAATGGTCGCCCACATTATTATTTAGAAAATGTTATAGGGATGTTTGTTGACACAATTCCTATAAGAACTAGCATACAAACAAATCAAAGCTTTTTTGACTTTATGAGAAACACAAAGAAAAATGTTATGGAGTTCTTTGATAATTCGAATTATCCATTCGAAAAAATAGTTGAAAATATAAAAGTAAAACGTGAAGCAGCAAGAAATCCTTTATTTGATACAATGTTTGTACTTCAAAATATGGAGAAACCTAATTTTGATCTTGAGGGTGTTTCTTTGGAAAAGTATCCATTTGAAAATAATACTTCTATGTTTGATATTACGTTGTTTGCTTCTGAACAAGCTCAGGGTATAGAATTTTCATTTGAATTTAGTACTCAACTGTTTAAAAGAGAAACAATTAAAATGATGAGTGAACATTATTTGAAGATCTTAGATGATATTACTTCAAACCCTGAAATACAGATTAATGATATTTTGAGAGAAAAGCCTACGCAAATTAATTTAAATGTAGAAAATATAGAGTTTCAATTTTGAATTCATTAGAAAGGTGAATGAAAATGGGTAAAACAACGAATGATCCGTATGTAACAAATCAAATTTTTGAGAATCAAAAAGGTTATTGGAAAGAAAAACTAAAAGGAGAAGTTGCTATGAGCAGCTTCCCAACAGATAAGTCACGTGTTTTATTAAAAGAATATAAAAAAGAAATTGTAAAATTAAAATTTCCTGATGAATTGGTAAGAGATGTTTTTCGGATAAGTAAAAATTCTGAGTTAGGAACCTATATTTTATTACTATCAGGAATCATGTATTTAGTATATAAATATACTGATAACGAAGATGTTGTTATTGGAACTCCTATAATTAATATGGGAGGGGATGAGGAGACAATAAATCAGTTACTTACTTTAAGAAAGAAAATTAATAGTCAAATAAGCTTTCGAGATTGGATAAATGAAGTTAAAGGAGTTGTAGTGGAAGCATTACAAAATCAAGAAATTCCTTACCAAAAGATTTTACAAGAGAATAAAATCTTATTAGAAGATGAAAAAATGCCCTTGTTCCCAATAGTTACATTACTAGAAGAAATACAAGATATAAATTACATAAAGCCGATATTTGCGGATATTGCATTTATATTTAATTTAAACGACGGCATTGAAATAAAAGTTGAATTTAATGAAAACGTATATTTTAGAGAAACAATAGAGGCGATGCTACGTACACTAATATTGTATTATGAGGAGACAACAACAAATCCAGATGTTCTACTAAAAAATATAAATGCTACATCTGAATATGATTCTAACAAAATTTTATTTGAATTTAATTCCAATATAGAGGCGATTAATCAAGAATTTAATGAACCAATTCATGTCTTAATAGAAAAACAAGCAAAATTAACACCGAATAAAATAGCTTTAAAGTTTGAAGAAACAGTACTAACTTTTGAGGAGCTTAATAAATGTGCTAATCGTTTAGCTCAGTATTTAATTAGCGAGTATACCATAGATTCAAATGAGTGTGTAGGTATCTTACTTGAGAGATCACATTATACCATTGTAGCAATGTTAGGGGTTTTAAAAGCAGGCGCTTCTTATGTACCTATTGATCCGACTTTACCTACAAATAGAATTAAAAATATTATAGATAATACTGCAATAAAAGTTATTATTTCGAAATCTAATTATGTTCAGATGCTAAATAAACTTCAGTGGGAATGTTTCGAATTTAAAGCTTATGTATGTTTGGATAGTAATAACATTGAAGAAATGGAAGATACACATAATAATGAATTAATGGATCCGAAATTATGGAATCATATTGGAGCTAGTACAAATAATAGAATAGGTATGGGTGGTTGGATAAATAGTTATACAGGAGAAGAATTTAGTAGGGAGGAGATGGAAGAGTATTCAAATAACGTTTTGAGAAAATTGACTCCTTATTTACATGAAAATATTCGTGTATTGGAAATAGGTTGTGCATCTGGTATTACAATGTACAAGATAGCGCCATATTGTAAATTATATTATGGTACTGATATGTCAAATGTGACTATTGAAAAAAATAAAAACTACATTAAAAAACAGGGTATTGAAAATATTAAATTAGAATGTTTAGCAGCTCATGAAATTGGGCAAATTAAGCAGAAATTTGATGTGATTATCATTAATAGTACAGTTCAATATTTTCCAGGTCATAATTACTTGAAAAAGGTTATAAATATTGCCACAGATATGTTGGATCAGAAAGGTGTTATATTTCTTGGTGATATAATGGATCAGGATAAAAAATCTGAAATGATTGAATCACTTGTTCATTTTTCTAAAAGTAACCCAAATTATAGAACCAAAGTTGATTTTTCATCAGAGTTATTTCTAGCAAAATCTTGGTTTAATGATTTGCAAATAAAAAGCCATATAATTCATTCATTAAATATATCGGGAAAAAATTGCAAAATTGAAAATGAGCTGACAAAGTATCGCTATGATGTGATTTTAGAAGTAAATAAACTCATAGTAAAAGAGTCTAATGAATCTAATCTGTTGAAAAAACAGCATGATTATAAGAAGTTGTTAGAGTATAGTTCTGAAAATCTGGATTTACAGATACAAGAGAATCAAATAGCGTATGTTATTTTCACATCGGGATCAACTGGAAAGCCTAAAGGAGTACAAATACAACATCAGGCACTTACTAACTTTGTAGAAGCTATGAGGAATATATTAAATGAAAAACAAACTACTGTAATGTTAGCATTAACAGGTATATCATTTGATATATTTATTTTAGAATCTTTATATTCATTAGCGGTAGGATTAAAAGTTATAATTGCAAATGAGAAGCAACATATGAATATTAAAGAAATAAATAAATTAATTATGGATAATCAAGTTGATATAATACAATTGACACCTTCAAGATTAAAATTATTAATTGAGGATGCAAGCGGTCTTGAAAAATTAAAAGTAATTATAGTAGGCGGAGAATCTTTTCCAAAAGAATTACTAAAACAGGTTCAGCAGCATACAACAGCTGATATTTATAATGCATACGGTCCTACAGAAGCTACAGTGTGGGCTACATATAAAAAAGTTACTAAAGATACTGAAATAACGATCGGAACCCCTCTTATGAATTATCAGTGCTTTATTGTTAATCCAAATGATTACTTAAAGTTACAACCTATTGGTGGGGTTGGAGAATTAGTTATAGCTGGTAAAGGCTTGTCAAAAGGGTATCTAAACAATCATAAATTAAACAAAGAACAATTTGTTAATAATCCTTTTAGTGAAGAATCCTTAATGTATAAAACTGGAGATTTAGCTCGCTATCTTCCAACAGGAGACATTCAATTTCTAGGAAGAAAAGATAATCAAGTTAAGTTAAATGGATATAGAATAGAGCTAGAAGAAATTGAATCTATATTAAAAAATTATTATTGTATCGAAGAAGCTAAAGTGATAGTGAAACAAGATGAAAAAGCGACTTTATATGCCTTTTTGGTTATAAAAGAGAAAAAAGAGTTTAGTGGTTCAGAATTACGTAAGTATTTGTTAGGAATATTACCGAAATATATGGTCCCATCAAACTTTATATGTATAGATAAAATACCATTAAATGCAAATGGGAAAACTGATCGAAATGCATTATTACAAATACTTCAAAAAAGAGAAAAGAATAAAAGAGTTGAACCAAGTAGTGAAAGAGAAAAACTACTTGCAGACTTATGGGGGAAAGTATTAAATACTGAGTTTATTAGTATATATGACAATTTCTTCGAACTTGGTGGTAATTCTATAAAAGCGATAGAGATAATTTCTGAGTTGGTAGATTTATTCGAGGTATCTATTAATGACGTATATGCATTTCCTACAATTTTTGAGTTTGCAAAGAATATGACTTATAAGCAAAATTATTTAAAAAACAAACTAGATAAAATAACACAAGACATAGGTTTAATAAATCATAACGATATTGAAGCATTAGAGGAATATAAAGATATCTATACTAATGATGTTAAGCGCTATTCTAATGAAGTTCTTTTGTCACAAAAGAATTATAACAATATATTTTTAACAGGAGGAACAGGGTACCTAGGAATTCATTTAGTTAATGAAATATTAAACAGAACAGAATCAACTATATATCTATTAGTCAATTCAATTTCAGTAGAAGCTGCTAAAGAAAAATTAAATAAAAGATTTCTTTATTACTTTAATGAAGAAAATCTATTAAAGAAATATCAATCCAGAATCAATATTATCTTAGGAGATATTACCCAAAATAAATTTGGTATGGAATGTAAGGAATATGAGAAACTGTCTTATAAAATAGATTGTGTTCTTCATAGTGCGGCAAAAATAAAACATTATGGGAACTGGGAAGATTTCCATAATGTTAATATCGAAGGAACAAAAAATGTATTGAAGTTTGCAAAGACAGGTTTAAAAAAAGATTTCAACTATATATCTACACTTAGTATAGCAAGTGGTGGTGATTATGTCATATTTAGTGAATATGACAAAAAGGGAAATCATATGATTGAAAACTACTATTTAAGAAGTAAAGTACTAGCAGAAGAAGCTGTACTAGTTGCAAGGGATTCTGGACTGAATTGTAATATATATCGTTTAAATTCTTTATTTATGAATTATTGCTCCAAAAAAATGCCTTATAATTTTAAAGAAGAAGGCTTCTATATGGTAATAAAGGCAATGAATAATTTAGGAATCTATCCTTTTTTAATAAATCCAGTACTAGATTTATCAGGGGTAAATCAGGTAGCAGAAGCCATAGTAACCCTTTTTAATAAAGAGTGTCTTCAAAATGAGATTTTTCATGTTTTTAACCCTAATAAGATTAGTTGGAATGATATGGGGATTGTTGCTCAATCTTTGGGTATAGCGGTTGATGTTGTTAATTTTGATGATTTTGTTCAATATTTATCTAATCACCTTGAAGACCCAATGAAAAGACAATCTGTAATTCAAGTTTTATTAAATTCATTTTTATTTAGAAATACTAAGGAATCAAATTTTCTAAGAGTGTGTGACAGAACAAATTTAATGTTAGAGCGTTTAGGGTTTAAATGGTTATCAAATCATAATGAATATATAGAAAAATTTTATAATCAATTAGATTAAATAAAATAAATATAGGTTGTTGGTGAGAATTATCAACAACCTATATTTAACTTTAACGATGAGAGTTTTGAAGTATATTATATTGATGCACAAAGAATTTATTTGTTTTAGGTAAAAAAAGTGATAAAATGTTAGTAAGTACTTACTAATATAAATCTACTATCAAGGCACTGTAAGGTAAAAAAATTTAAAGATTGGGGAGATAAGAATGAATAATAAATTAACTCATAGCTTTGCTTTATTTGCTTTAATCTCAGGTTTTTTTATGGCAATTTTAGATTCAAACATAGTTAATATTGTCTTACCTGAAATGACAATCAGTTTTAACACTTCGGTAGAACATATTTCTTGGGTTATAAATAGTTATAATTTAGCATTTGCTGTTTGTTTGTTACCTATGGCAAAATTAGCTGATCGATTTGGACGTAAAAAGTTTTATGTAATAGGTTTATTTGTATTTACAATTAGTTCTTTATTATGTGGACTATCTATTTCATTGGAAACAATAGTCCTATTTAGAGTAATTCAAGGAATTTCAGCAGCTATAATTGTTCCGGTGGCAATGCCTTTAGGTTTAGAATTAGTACCAAAAGAAAAGCAAGGGATTATAGGAGGAATAATGGGGGCCTTTGGAGGACTTGCTGCAGCTATAGGACCGGCTTTGGGGGGAATACTAAGTGATCAATTAAGCTGGAAGTGGATTTTTTTCATAAATATTCCTATAGGATTGATTGCCTGTGTATTAGTATTGATTTTATTTAAAGAATCTTATGATGAATTATCAGAGAAGAAAATAGATTGGTTAGGGGTATTGTTATCTTCTCTATTTTTATTTACTTTAGTTTTAGCTTTATTAAAAGTGAATGACGATAGTTGGAACAAAGAGTATATAATTTTATTATTTGTAATATCTATTATTAGTTTTATAAGTTTTATTAATATTGAAAAAAAATCAAAGTATCCAATATTACCACTTTGGCTATTTAATAATCGTCAATTTTCAGTCGGAAATCTATTGCTATTTATAGTAGGAATGGGTATGATGAATATCATTTTTTTATTATCATTTTTTTTAACACAGGTTCAAGGAATAAGTGAATTGAAAGCAGGTCTGATAATTAGTGTATTGGCCATATTTTCTATGATTGTGACAACTATAATGACACCTATAGCCACTAAAAAAGGTAGTAGATGGATAGGAATGGCAGGAATGTTGTTATTAGCTGTTACTACTTACTCTTTTACTACAATGTCTACAGATTTTACAAGTTTAGATTATATTTGGCGAGTAGCAGTAGGTGGGGTAGGAACAGGATGTACACTTGCTCCAATATCTACTACTGCAATTTTAAGTGTTCCTGTTAATAAGTCGGGTATGGCTTCTAGCATAACAAATATATCTCGTACTATTGGTAGTATATTAGGTGTAGCAGTTTTAGTAGCATTACTAAATAATCAATTGGAATCACAACTAAATCTGGTCAAAAAAGAAATGGTAAACAAAGTTGAACATACAAATATGCCAAAAGAAATAAAAGAGAAATTAATTATAAATGTTCAACAAATAGATAGAAAACATATGAAAGACACATCTTCTAAAGATTCTTTAGAGAAATTTATTTATCAAATAGAAGAAAGAAAAAAAGTTGCTATACATAATACTCCTGAAGAGCTTGCAGAAAAAGTAAATCAAGATTTTGAATTACAAGAAAAAACAATCTCGGATATATATCAGGATGCAAAGAAGCAATATAAAAAAGCGATTACTAATAGTTTTAATAATACGTATAGATATAGTTGTATTATTTTGATTTTAGGAATTATTTTTTCGGTATTTAATACAGCAAAAAGACAGGAATCTGTATATTATTTAAAATCATAAGCAGTTTGTGTAGTACAGATTTTATGAAATTTAATGTGAGGTAGGAGCAGATGCAAATAATCGCCGTAAATATATCAGAGGAGCTTTCTGTCAATGATTTTGAAGAACTTCTTAGCTATGTTCCATTAGAAAAACAAAAAAAAATAAAGAGTTTTTTGCATTTTAAAGATGCAAAACGAACATTAGTTGGAGAAATATTAGTTAGATCTATACTAGGTAAACAGTTATCATTAAAGAACAAAGATATTAATATATATTACAATGCCTATGGTAAGCCTTATATAAAGAGAGAGGGAAATTATTTCAATCTATCACATTCAGGAGATTGGGTGGTTTGTGCATTTGATTCATCACCAGTGGGAATTGATGTAGAAATTATTAAATTGATAGATTTAAGTCTAGTGCTATCTTTTTTTTCCACTGAAGAAGCGGAATATGTATTTTCCATTAAATCACAAAACGAACAAATTAATAGATTTTACGATTTATGGACTTTAAAAGAGAGTTATATTAAAGCGATTGGGAGAGGGTTATCGATACCTTTGGAGTCATTTTCAATTGATTTAAGAAATTATTTAAAAATAATTAAAATGAAAAGTTTATTGGATAATCGATATTATTATTTTAAAAAATTATTCATAGATGAAAATCATAAATTATCTATCTGTACTATGCATCCACAAATATCTAATGAAATTGTATTTAAAAAGATTAAAGAGATTATCTCTTTAATGAAAGAGAATGCTTAACTAAAATAACGGCTTATACTAAAACAAAATTGCTGTTGGGGGTTTGTGGGGACCTAGAAGAGTGATAAAGAAGTTTCTTTTAATACTCTTAGATTAATAACAAAAGAAAATACAGTGTTTTTTTGCGGTTTTTAGTATTTGTTATAATGGAGAATTTATAGCACAAGAAATTATAAATACAAATATAATTAAAAAATTACTAACGAGGATTATGAAGGTGGGGGATTTTTGTTAATTGAAAACAATTAGTATTCCATAATTTTAATTATCGGGTGTGAAAAAAGGGGAAATATGTATGGTTTACTGCCTATCAATCGTACTTAATATTATGCAAGTTGAGTGCGGACAAAATATAAAGATTTAAGGATACATACAATTGTGTGCTTCATGATGTAATAAGTGAGGATATAAGATCATTGTAATAGTTAGGTGTCGTGCAAATATATATAACATAAACATCTTTTAATATTTGTAGAGGTATATTAAAAAGCTTCATTTTAATAAAATCAAAATGAAGATAAAGTATCTAGAAATTAGGAGGAATTACGTGAATGAGGAATTAAATTATCTGGCTGAATCCTTTATAGATTGCCAAATAGCTACTGAGAAAATAATTGGGTCAGAATATAGTGATTTTATAGCCCTTGCTAACCTATCAAAAGAACTAGCATCTTTTAATAGATTTACAAATGTAGAAGTAATAGACCTTTGGCGGAATTATCGGATTAATAAATATATACAAAGAAAATATAGATTAACCCCTCATTATTACAAAGGATTTAAAGAAATAGTAGGATTAGATAACATTTATTTGTGTAAAAAAGCTCAGGGATTTTTTTGTACTTTTCAATTTGGTGATTTTAATCTCATTGATTATCAATTATGTAAAATATTTAAAACAAATGTTTTTTTAACTCGAAGTAAATATTTGAATATTTCCGATTTAAAAAAGATTAAGGAAGATGAGATTTATCCTGGTTTGTTATTTTTAGATAACTTTTTGTGTAAGTGGATTAGTACAGAAGATAATAATACAACTTTTTTAAACCTAACATTTAAATCAGAAGCAATTAATTTATTATGTTCATTAAAAAAACCGTTATGTTTATTGATTGCTGATAAGAATAGAAATGGAGAATCACGTTTGGTAGCCTATAATTTATTTAAATCAATACATGTAGGTCAGAATAAAAAACAAAAATTATTTACATGTATATTAGAACCCTTTAATTTGAAAGTGAGATTATATCCTCATTTATGGGGATTATGGGATAAACTCTACACTTATGAAATAAGGAGTGAGGAAAATCTTAAATTTACAAAATTAGAAGTTGATTGGTTTGATAATGATAAAAGTTTAGGGCTAAATATAAAGACGGGAAATATATTGAATTTGGAAAAAAGTACAAAATCTAACCTTAAAGTTCTAGAGCGAGTATAGTGAAATGGATACAACTTGATTGATAGATTTTAAAGAGAGTTAATAATCATGTAGAGAAAGCTCGCTGTTAAAGAGCAAATTATGATTTGTCTACTACAACGAGATAGTTAAAGTATTCTATGGATAAAATTATAAAAAATTCTAATTTTTTAAAGTTTAATACATAAATTATTGTGGCATTTCCTTACAGTACCATCTTTTTTAGAAAAATGATGGTAAATTGAAGGTAGATAGTATCGATAAAATTAATTGCAATGAAGAGAGTATAAAAAACAATGTAAATGAAAAGATAGTGGTTAAAAAATAGAGAAAAAGACACCAAATTTTATGGTGTCTTTTTTTGTTTAAGGATATCAAAGAAATTGTTATATTATGAGTTTCTATTGTGAAGCCATAAAGAATAAGCGTATAATATTATAGGTCTCACATTTGCGAGACAAACCGCGAATGATAAATAAGATTGTTGTTTTATCATCGCTTCTAAACATATATACAATGAAAGTAACACTGGAATACAGATAGGGAGTTATAAAATGAAATTAATTATTGCCGAGAAACCAGATCAAGGGTTGGCTCTTGTTTCACAGTTTAAATATCGCCGGAAAGATGGATATTTAGAAGTAGAAGCGAATGAGTTATTTCCAAATGGAGCGTACTGTACATGGGCAATTGGTCATTTGACGCAGTTATGTAATCCAGAGCATTATCACGCAGAGTGGAAAAAATGGTCACTTAATACGTTACCGATGATTCCAGAGCGTTTTCAATTTGAAGTTACAAAGTCAAAGTATAAGCAATTTAACGTTGTGAAACAGCTGTTACATAATCCACAGGTAACAGAAATTATTCACGCAGGCGATGCTGGGCGTGAAGGGGAACTGATCGTACGAAATATTATTAATCTTTGTAACGTGCAAAAGCCTATGAAGCGTCTATGGATTTCGTCTTTAACGAAGCAAGCTATTTATCAAGGGTTTAAAAATTTACTTGATGAATCAGATACAATTAATACGTATTACGAAGCATACACAAGATCTTGTGCTGACTGGGTTGTTGGCATGAATGCATCACGTGTGTTTAGTATTTTGTTAAAGAAAAAAGGAATGAATGATGTATTTTCTGCTGGTCGTGTCCAAACACCAACGTTAGCATTGATTGTAAAGCGTGAGAAAGAAATTGAAAACTTTAAGTCAGAGCCTTTCTGGGAAGTGTTTGCAACCTTTAATATAGAAGGAAAGAAATATGACGGGAAATGGGAGAAGGATAATGAATACCGCTTAAAAGACCCTGATATGGCGAATAAAATTGCGGCATTTTGCCAAGGGAAACCGGCTGTTGTGAAGGAAATGAAAACGGAGCGTAAAGAGTTTCAGCCGCCGCTTTTATTCAACTTATCATCACTGCAAGCAACGGCAAATAAAGCCTTTAAGTTTTCACCGAAAAAGACGCTTGATATAACGCAAGCACTCTATCAAAAAGGGATTGTTTCTTATCCACGTTCAGATTCTAACTATGTTACTCAAGGAGAAGCAGCGACTTTCCCTGATATTTTACAGAAGTTAAGTCAGTTTGATGAATATAAAGGTTTATTACCGGCTCCGGTTGAATCCATTATGAACAATAAGCGTTATGTAAATGAAAAGAAAGTAACAGATCACTACGCGATTATTCCGACAGAGCAAGTTACAAACCCAAGCAGACTATCAGGTGATGAAAAGAAAATATACGATATGATCGTAAGAAGGCTTATTGCAGCTCATTATGAAGTTGCAATCTTTGACTATACAACGATTGTAACGCTTGTAGATGAACGTGCTGAATTCATTTCAAAAGGAAAACAGCAAATTCAAGAAGGTTGGCGTAAAGTTATTTTCCAAGATGATAAAGATGACGAAACAATTCTTCCAATTGTTGCTGAAGGCGAAGAAGGAAAAGTTGTAAAGGTGAAAGTGAAAGAAGGAAAAACACAGCCGCCGAAGCGTTATACAGAAGGACAACTTATTACGTTAATGAAAACGGCAGGTAAGTATTTAGAGAATGAAGAGCTTGAGAAAGTATTAAAGAAAACAGAAGGTTTAGGTACTGAGGCAACTCGTGCAGGTATTATTACGATGCTGAAAGACCGTAAATATATAGATGTGCAGAAAAACCAAGTGTATGCGACCGATAAAGGAAAAGTATTAATTACAGCAATCGGTGATAAAATACTCGCTTCACCAGAAATGACTGCAAAATGGGAGCAACGCCTTGCGGAAATCGGGGAAGGTACAGCTTCACCAGCTACATTTATGGAACAGACGAAAAAGCTATCAGCTAAAATTATTGAAGACGCAGTGGAAATGTCTGAGAAGTGGGATTTCACGGGACTACATGTTGAATCGGTTGAACGAAAAGGATCGAAATTTACAACGGGTAAAAAGGTTGGTAGCTGTAAAAAATGTGATGGAGATGTAATTGATAAGTCAACGTTTTACGGTTGTTCTAACTATAATACAACGCAATGTGATTTCACCATTTCAAAGAAGATATTAAGTAAAACAATTTCGCAAAAGAATATGACAAAGCTCTTAAAAGGTGAAAAGACTGATTTAATTAAAGGCTTTAAAAAGGGCGAGAAAACGTTTGATGCGAAATTAGAGTGGAAAGATAATAAGATTAATTTTGTATTTGAGAATTAATTTGTTAAAAGAGCATGACATAAAACTGTCATGCTCTTTTGTTTTTTCTTTTATATAAAATTTAACGATAAAAAAAAACCTTTAAATAATAATTTTTTATTGTAAAACGATAAATTTTGTATTAAAATCAAAATCATAATAAATGAGTGAGATGCTTTTGTTAAAAGGTAACAACCTTATTTTTAAAATTAGAGGAGGTATAACTATGAACAGTAACAATTTGATTGTTAAACATATGGATAACCCCCATGAGTTGGAGAAGATGTATAGAAAAGATCCGAAAGCTTTTAAAAAAGCATTCTCACAAGCATGGGACCAAAACCCTGATTCTCAAATTCTAGGTGCTTGGTATGAAAGGTTGCATTTTAAGGAGAAAGTAAATAAAGAAAAAACATCTTTGTTTCAAAAAGGTTTCTTATTCATGGGCCTTTTAGCTATTCTGGCCGGCATAAGCACTAGAATCATTTTCCACTTTGTTGAGCAGGAAGCAATTGCTCCAATTAATTTGGCTTTTGGTGTAATTCCCTTTATTGCTGCTTATTTTGTTTACAATAATAAGCCGAAAAAAAGTATTATTTATTCCCTTATAGCGTTATTCCTAGTTTCCGGGGTGTATCTTAATACGTTGCCAATAAATTATAAAGACAGTACCATACTTGCGTATTTACATCTTCCTATATTTTTATGGGTCTTAGTAGGGCTTGCATTTACAGGAAATGAATATTCAAAAGGCAGTACAAGATTAGCCTATATTAAATTTAATTTAGAATATTGTCTTCTCTACGGGAGCATGGCAGTGAGCGGAATGATACTAGCAATATTCACCATGCGTTTATTTAGCTTTGTTGACTTAGATATAGGAGAATTCTATTTTAGTAATGTTGTTTTATTTGGAGCAGCGGCTCTCGCTATTGTGACTGCATACTTAGTATCAATGAATCTTAAGCTTGCTAAAAATATTACACCATACATATCTAAAATTTTTAGTCCTCTCGTCCTGATTACCTTGCTTATCTATCTTATAACGGTAATTTTGGTCGGGAAAAATCCATTCTTGGATCGCAATTTCCTAATGGCCTTCAACGGAATACTGCTTGGTGTATTGGCTGTTACTATATTTTCTATCGTTGAGAGTGACTCAGACGAGAAAAAGAGTATTTCAGATTATATAAATTTTGCCTTAATTGTTCTGGCACTTATTATTGATACTGTTGCATTGTCAGCCATCGTATTTAGACTTTCTTCTTACGGGATTACACCTAATAGACTAGCTGTTTTAGGTGTAAACATACTGATCTGGGCAAATCTAATTTGGATTATGTTTTCCTATATGCGTTTCTTGCAAAATAAATCAGGACCAAAAGCTATCCAAGATGCCGTTACGAAGTATTTGCCAATATATGGACTTTGGGCAGCTTTCGTCATATTTACGTTTCCTATCATTTTTAATTAGAAAGGATCTGTTAATGCGGGAGTGGTGAGGGCTAATAATCATTGGGGGATGAACAAAACCCCCAATGATTAAAGTTTCACTTTATTATAATTGGTATTATTATGTTTGTAGTTTCGGTAATTTCATTTGTAATGATAAATAAGAAATAAGTGTTGTATGTAATCTTTCCATAATAAAAAACGTCCCAAAATGGGACGTTTTTTATTATGCGTATTGCCGTTTTTTCTTAATAAGCAACAAAACTTGTGACACACCAGCTAGTACTGGTAACTCAATCAATGGTCCAATAACGAGTGCAAGTGCGATAAGAGGCTCATCTGGAAAAGCGGTCACAGCGATAGCGAGTGCAACAGGTGAGTTTCTTGCTAACGTTGTTAAGCTTAGACTTACTGTATCTTTGTAAGATAAATGCATCATGCGCCCGATAAATTGTCCTAGTAAAAAATTAATGATGAAGAACAATAGAACAGGAACGAGTAATAATAAAACGACATTCATATTTTGCAGTAAATATTTACCTTGTGATGCAAACATCGCTACTATTGCTAAACTTAAAAATACAATTTGAGCAGAGCTGAAAAACGGAATGAGTTTATTCTCGAGAGTTTCAGCTTTTTTCATTTTATTCATAATGAATTTTGTAGCGTGTGCAAGTATAAATGGTAAGACGATTACGATAACAATACTTTCTACTAAAACAAAAACCGCTACAGTTTTCATGACACCAGCAAATAAAAATAAATAAATTGGAAGGAGTAGAACTTGCAAAATTAAATTTACAGGTAAAATTGCAGTAGAAAGTGCTACATTTCCTTTCGCTATTTCAGTAAAGATTAAGTACCAATCTGTGCATGGAGTAACCATTAACATTATAAATCCAACCCAAAGTGCTGGATGATCTGAAAGAAATAGTGCCCCTAACCCCCAAGCGAGTAAAGGTGTCCATAAGAAGTTAATAGTAAGACTTGTTCCAGCAAATTTTAAATTGCGAAATCCGTTTTTTATTTCTTTTAATGGGATGCTGAGGAATAATCCATATAGCATAAAAAATAAGAAGGGAACAATAAACTTGTCTGAATACGTATGTATCATATTAAATTGTCCGAGTACGATGCCGCATGTAACAGCAAAAAGAATAATAAAAGTTTGAATCTTTTCTATAGTGCTCATGAATAAATCCTTTCTATATATGAATTTTCCTCTCTAAGTTTATTATACAAGTAATAAAGATGTATTTGGTGTTCAATTGTATTTTAGTTAATATTTTTAAATTGAGATTTTGTTTTTTATTAAAAGTTACTTGACTAAAGTAAGTTGCTATATTACAATCACTTACATAAGGTAATTAAATAACAAAAAGTTTTGATTGGCTTTACTTAAGGTATCAATTGGAACTTTTTATTAGAATAAGAATTTTTATGATGATGAATAATGAATATGATAAGAAAGTTTAGGTGAAGAAAATGGGATTATTTAGCTCGTTATTTGGTAAAAAAGAAGAAAATAAGAATGTAGAGGGGAATAAAAAAATGTCAAAAGTATTATTTGTAAAAGCAAACGATCGTCCAGCGGAGCAAGCAGTTAGTTCAAAAATGTATGAAACATTTGTAAGTACTTATAAAGAAGCAAATCCAAATACAGAAATTACGGAATTAGATTTATTTGCATTAGATCTTCCTTATTACGGAAATATCGCGATTTCAGGTGGATATAAACGTAGCCAAGGCATGGAGTTAACAGCTGAAGAAGAGAAGGCAGTTGCTACAGTAGATCAATATTTAAATCAGTTTTTAGAAGCTGATAAGGTTGTATTTGCATTCCCATTATGGAACTTTACAGTACCAGCACCATTAATCACATATATTTCATACTTATCTCAAGCTGGAAAAACGTTTAAATATACAGCAAATGGCCCAGAAGGTTTAGTTGGTGGTAAAAAAGTAGTTGTGTTAGGTGCTCGTGGTTCAGATTACTCTTCAGAACAAATGGCTCCTATGGAAATGGCAGTTAATTACGTAACAACTGTACTTGGATTCTGGGGAATTACAAATCCAGAGACAGTTGTAATTGAAGGGCACAATCAATATCCAGATCGTTCACAACAAATTGTTGAAGAAGGTCTAGAAAACGTTAAAAAAGTAGCAGCGAAATTTTAATTCATGATAGTAAATGGAAAAACCAACATGGATGACCATGTTGGTTTTTTAGTCTATTTTTCATGTTAAAAAATGTATATTTATAAAATAAAAGAAAAGTTCGAAAATAGTATTGCAAAATATTATATAGCAAACTATAATGAGTTCAAGAATAGTTGATACTTAAATTAAATATTCAGAAAATTCAATTAGTTAAAATTGGAAAATGAGATAAGGAAATTTGAATGGGGGTTATATTATGGCGAATAAAGTACCGTTTTCGTTCATAGTAGTTATTGGATTAATGTTATTTGCACTATTTTTTGGAGCGGGAAATTTAATTTTCCCAGCGATGCTTGGTCAATCAGCAGGAGAGAATGTATGGATTGCTAACGCTGGATTTTTAGTAACTGGTGTTGGACTACCATTACTAGGTGTACTAGCATTTGGTTTTTCAGGTAAAGATGATTTGCAGTCATTAGCAAGTCGCGCTCACCCAGTGTTCGGGATTGTGTTTACAACAGTTTTATACTTAGCGATCGGTCCGTTATTTGCAATACCGAGAACAGGAAATGTATCTTATGAAATTGGTCTTAAGCCGTTTATGCCAGAGGGAGTAGGTTCTACACCTTTAATTCTTTTCACAATTATATTCTTTAGCATCACTTGTTTTTTTTCGCTAAATCCCGCGAAAATTGTCGATATTGTTGGAAAAATTTTAACGCCAATTAAGTTGACTTTCATCGGTATTTTAGTAATCGTTGCTTTTATACATCCGATTGGAGATATGCAAGCACCAGTGGAAGCTTATACATCACATGCATTCTTTAAAGGATTCCAAGAAGGATACTTAACGATGGATACGCTCGCATCATTCGTATTCGGGATTATTATCATTAATGCAATTAAAGAAAAAGGTGCAAAAACGAAAACACAAATTATGGTCGTTTGTGCAAAAGCGACCATAATTGCAGCATCTATTTTAGCAATTATCTATACAGCTCTTTCTTATATGGGTGCTTCAAGTGTTGCAAAGCTTGGACATTTAGAGAACGGTGGAGAAGTATTAGCGAAAGTTTCTAACTACTATTTTGGATCATACGGCGGAGTATTATTAGGATTAATGATTACAGTAGCGTGTTTAACAACTAGTGTGGGACTTGTATCAGCATGTTCTTCATTCTTCCATAAGTTATTCCCAAATGTTCCTTACAAAGCAATTGCAATCACGCTCTGTGTATTTAGTGCCATTGTTGCAAACGTAGGATTAACACAATTAATCGCAGTTTCTGTTCCAGTATTAACAGCAATTTATCCACTAGCAATCGTATTGATTTTCTTAACATTCTTCCATTCATTATTTAAAGGAAGAGCGGAAGTTTATCAAGTAAGCTTGATCGTAACATTTATCATCAGCTTATTCGATGGATTAAGTGCAGCTGGAGTTAACATTGAAGTAGTAAGCCAAGTGTTCACTAAATTCCTTCCGATGCAGGAAGTAGGATTAGGCTGGATCTTCCCAGCGATTATCGGTGGATTTATCGGATATGGCATTAGCATTTTAAAAGTGAAAAACCAAGTTCAACCAGCAACTAGAGCAGATAAGAAAATAGGTTAAATAAAAAAAGTTATAGACTTGTTTCTATAGCTTTTTTTGTTACTATTAATAATGAGAAAAAATAAAGTAGTAGGGGAAATAAAATGAAAAAAACAATTGATCATATCGGAATCGCAGTTCGTGATATAGATAGTACGATACGTTTTTATGAAAATGTGTTACTAGGAACTTTAATAGATCGTTACGTAAGTGAAGCTCCTGGTGTGGAAAGCGAAGTAGCCATTCTTGAAGTGGATGGAGATAGAATTGAATTACTTGCACCGACGAATAATACGACATCTCCAATTGCCCGTTTTATTAAACAAAAAGGTAAAGGTGTTCATCACGTTGCGTATCGAGTAGATGATTTAGATGTGGCTTTAGAGGAATTGAAAGAACAAGGTATTCGAACGTTAAAGCATACACTTCGAATTAATAAACACGGCAGAAGATTAATCTATCTTAACCCAGCGGATACAGAGGGAACAATCATAGAGTATTGTGATTATCCGGAAGAGAAATAGAAGAGGGATATTTTTTAAAAGGTGTTACGTAATAACGTAATACCTTTTTATTTATGTATTTCACACTTTCTTCACAAATGATTCACGATAACTTTTCTTCTTCAGGAACTTACGTAAATATATTTTATGATATAATAACAATCGACTTTAAAAATGTAAGTAGTATCTATGAAGGTAGTTACTATTATATTGGAAGTTTAGAGGTGAGAGAGAAATAAATAGTTATACTGTATAGAAGATTATATTTAATAAGGTTAATATTTCGCCCGATAATCAAACTTGGAAAGTTAAAGGAATGGAAGTATAGCGATGAGTAAGAAAGAAGTGAAGTGATTGTGAAAGTAATGAGAAAGTTAGGGACATGGTTATTAATTGCATGTGTGCTTATCATATCGATACCGAAAAGTACATCTGCTCATGCGTACGTTGTGAAATCAAACCCTGTTGAAAATGAAACTTTGAAGAAGGCACCATCTGTTGTGAAAATCGAATTCGATGAGGACATACAAGTTTCAAGTTTTAATACATTGTACGTGAGGGATACATCAGGTAAAAGGGTCGATTTGAAAGATGCTCATATTGATAAAAAAAACAAAAAACTATTAGAAGCAGGGTTAAAAGAAAATCTGAAAAACGGACTCTACTCTATTCAGTGGAAAGTGATTTCAGCTGATGGACATCCAATTCAAGGAGTTATTCCGTTCCGAATTGGGTCAGCGGAAGCGGGAGCAGATGATGTACAATTAGAAGAGATGGGGTATGTCCCGCAAATAGATATGATTATGGAACGTGGGGTTCTATATACAAGTTTCTCACTATTTATAGGAGTGCTATTCTTTAATCTTATTATGTATAAAGGGAATGCAACCTCGGTTCGATCAAGGAGTAAGAACATAATATGGATTTCCTTATTTGGGATATTTATTAGCTTGTTATTCAACCTACCATTGCAAGCAAAAATAAATGCAGATGTTTCATGGCTAGAAGCATTCAATCCTTTACTCTTAAAAGAAACGTTACAGCTTTCTGTTTTTGGATATGTATGGATTACTCAAATGGTTCTTATTAGTTCACTTATAATTGTTACGTATTTTGCGATGAAGTGTGGGAAGCTATCGTCGTTTAAAGTATGGAGTATTCCAATAGTATTGTTTATCGGGATACTTGTTATGAAAGCCTTTAATAGTCATGCATATGGTTTGAAGTTTAAAGAGATTGCTGTCGTTATGGATTTTCTGCATTTATTTGCAGCTTCATTATGGATTGGCGGTCTATCATCCATTATTCTTCTTTTACGTAAAGAGGATGACAAGTGGAGTATGTATTGGGATATGATTAAGCGTTTTTCACCGTGGGCAACAGGTGCTGTCATCGTGATTTTAATAACAGGTCTTTTTAACAGTACATTTTTTATTCCAACAATCCACTCTTTATTTGATACGAAGTATGGATTAGCTTTATTAGCAAAAATACTTTTATTCATTTTCATGGGGATATTGGGAATTGTACATTATGTGAAAGGGAAAATGAGAGCGCAGAAGGGATTAGGCGCTACGGTGAAAGTAGAGTTTATCATCGGAATTATCATTTTTGTCATCGTAGCTTTTATGACAAACGTACAAACACCACCGATGCCTCCTACTGGACCTTTTACAGAAAGTAAGCAACTGGATAATGGGTATGAACTTACTTTACATGTAAGTCCTAATAAAGTAGGACAAAATACATTTCATATTACTTTAAAGGATGAAAACGGACAACCTGTTACTGATATGGAGCAAATTATTTTAACTACTCAATCATTAGATATGAATATGGGAAAAGGTTCATTTAAAGTTTCAGCAGTTTCACCGGGAGAATATGAAGCAGAAGGTATGTATATTAACATGACAGGAAACTGGAATATACATGTTCATGGATTAACAAAATCTCTGGATAGCTTCGATACAGATTATAAATTTATTGTAGGTGGCAGATAAAGAGGCGTTATAGATGAAAGGGAGTTAATAGAAAATGAAACGTATAAAAAAATTAGGAACAACAATGATCGCAACAATAATTGCAATGGGAATCTTTTCGTTACCTGTTAGTGCTCATGTGACGGTAAAGCCAGAAACTTCTGATGTTAATTCATGGGAGACTTACACAATAAAGGTACCAGTTGAAAAAAATATAGCAACAACAAAAGTCACACTAAAAATACCGTCTGGCGTTGAGTTTCAACAGTATGAGCCAGTGCCAGGGTGGAAAGTGGAAGCGCAAAAAGATAGTGCTGGAAAAGTGAAAACTGTAGTATGGGAAGCGACAGGAGAAGGGATTTTAACCGGTCAATTCCAACGATTTACTTTCGTCGCTAAAAATCCGGATAAAGAGCAAAAAATAGCTTGGGACGCATATCAACAATATAAAGATGGAGAAATTGTTGAATGGACAGGCGATGAAAAAGCTGAAAAACCACATTCACTTACTACAATTGCAAAAGGTACGTCATTAACAGGAGAACATGGTGAAGTGTCTAGTGTAGAAAAGAATGAAGGCACTAGTAATATGCAAGTAATAGCGATTGTCTTATCTATTTTGGCGATTGTATCGTCGGTTGGTGCGTGTGTTTTTGTAGTACGTCGTAAAAAGTAAGACGTAAGAAAGAGCCTACAAACAGTAGGCTCTTTCTTACGTTTATTTCAATTCAACTTGCTGCCTTATAGCAAGTGCTTTTGGTTTTATATTTACAAAACAAATGCTCACAACAATAAATAATAGCCCAATAAATAAGCTCATTGTAATGGCCTCATGTAAGAAAATTGAACTTACAATAATAGCGATTAGTGGAATGAGGAATGTATAAGCCCCAACTTTACTTGCTTCACCAGCTCCAACAAGTGTGAAGTATGCAAGCCACCCCATTGCAATAACGAAGAACGAAATAAAGAGAAGTACGCTAACAAATGGTATACTCCAAGCGATACTAGACCAGCTTTCAAACTCTGAACCAAATCCAATTAAGCAAAGCCCGCCAATAATGAGCTGAAGTGTTACCATCCAAATGGAATTAACGCGGTGCCCAGTCTTCTTAATAAATACTGTTCCAAGTGCCCAGCCAATAGCGCATCCTATCGCGAGAAGGATTCCGATAATAGAGATATGTCCAGTTAAACTACTAGAGCTAATGACACCCACGCCAATAAATCCAAGAACAAGCCCAAAAATTTTTAAGCCGTACATAGATTCTTCAAGCCAAATCCATGAGAAAACGCCGAGTAAAACAGGTTGTAGAAATACAATGGCGGAAAATAACCCAGCTGGCATATATTGAAGGCCTACAGTTTGTAATCCGTAAAATATAATGATGTTAAGTAAAGAAGAAATAACGTATAAATGCCAAGTTTCTTTTAAGTGTAACTCTTTGTATTTCGGTAATGCGAAAAGGAGTAAAATGAATCCTCCAATTAAAGTTCGAACGCCTGCAAATAAAACGGGTGGTGTATAATGCAGGGCAAACTTAGATAAAGGCCAATTGATTCCCCACATGAAAACGAGAAAGGTAAGGATTATGGCCGTCTTAGTTCGAGAAAGCTGTGTCACGGTAAGACCTCCTTGTTGTTATTCATTTCACTATGATATGATATCGACTGTAATAAATAAAATGAATCTTTTTTATGGGGAGTATAAGTGATTAGTTATGACCATTACACAACTGCAAGTATTAATAAAAACCGTTGAGTTAGGTAGTTTTACGAAGGCAGCTCGGGTGTTAAATATGACGCAGCCAGCTGTTAGTCATGCGATTTCAAGTATTGAGTCAGAGATAGGAGTTACGATTCTTATACGTGATAAACGAAAAGGATTAATTGTTACGGATGTAGGAAACAGAATTCTTGTACATATTAGAGAGATTTTGAACGGTGTAGAGAAGATTGAACAAGAAGTTGCGATGGAGAAAGGGCACGAAGTTGGGACGATTCGAATTGGGAGTTTTCCGAGCGCTTCTGCACATTTCTTACCCAAAATGATAAACCTTTTTAAGGAGAAGTATCCGAACTTAGAAGTCGTTCTTTGTGAAGGAACGATTAAAGAAGTTGAAGATTGGTTAGTATCGAGGGTTATTGATATAGGAATTGTTATTTTGCCTAATAAAGATATGGAGATTGTTCCATTAACGAAGGGGAAAATGGTTGCTATCTTAAGAGAGGATCATCCTCTCTGTAAGAAGGACGCTCTTACAATTTGTGATTTAGAGAATGAACCGATCATATTATGTAAGGGTGGATACGAACCACCCATTATTGATATGTTTAAACAAGCAAACGTACCACTTCGGGCTGAATATGTAATTTCGACAGTTACTACAGCTTTAAATATGATTCAAGAAGGATTGGGCATTGCAATATTAGCTGAATTATCTTTAACGAATTTACCAAAAAATGTGCAAACGAGAGAATTGGAACCACAAGTATGGAGAGAAATTGCTTTAGCTGTTCCTTCATTAAAGGATTCTTCAATCGCTGTGCAGCTATTTATTGAAGAATTTCAATCGCTATTTGCAGAATAAAAAGAGGTGTCTCATATATCATAATGGGACACTTTTTAATTTACTTATAAAAAATCTATGAAAAGGATTGACTTATTTTTTAGTTGTAACTATAATGATTACATCGAGGTGGTGATTACGATGAAAATTAGTAGCCGCTTTTCCATAGCTGTTCATATTTTATCTATTTTGAAAAACAATCCATCTTCACTTTGTACTTCAGACTATATGGCTGAGAGTGTCAATACAAATCCAGTAGTCATTCGTAAAATCATGTCGTACTTGAAACAAGCTGGCTTTGTTTACGTAAATCGTGGACCGGGTGGCGCGGGATTACTAAAGGATTTATATGAAATCACATTGTTAGATGTGTATCATGCAGTGAACGTAGTCGAAGAAGACAAGCTATTTCATATTCACGAGCAACCGAATCCAGATTGTCCAATTGGGGCGAATATTCAAGCGGTGTTAGAAATTATTTTAATTCAAGCACAATCCGCGATGGAAGAAGTTTTGGGAAATATTACAATGGGGCAGTTGTTTGAAACTTTGCAAGAAAAAATGAATGCTTAAATCCTATTTATATTTTTTTGTCATTAATGTAACTGATTTGATTACAACAATAAAGGTAAGGTGTAAAAGTTATGACTGTAAAAATGAAAGTATACTCAGATTTTATATGTCCGTTTTGTTTTTTAGCAAAAGGTCCATTAGATGAGGTAGCGAAAGAGAAAGATGTAGAGATTGAATGGATGCCATTTGAATTACGTCCAAGTCCATATTCAAAAATAGATCCATGGAATGAACCAGAAAAATTAGGTTCATGGGATGCTTTCATTCTTCCGACAGCGAAGAAGTTAGGAATTGATATGCGCTTGCCACGTGTTTCACCACATCCATATACACATTTAGCTTTCGAAGGATGTCAATTTGCGAAAGAACGTGGACTAGGTAATGAGTATCATCACCGCGTATTCACAGCATTTTTCCAAGAAGAGCAAAACATTGAAGATATTGATTTGTTAACAAAATTAGCGGTAGAAGTAGGACTTCCTGAGGCGGAATTTAAAGATGCTTTAGTAACTCGTAAATATAAAGAAAAGCATCAAGAAGCAATTCAACACGCATATGATGAAGCGAATATTATGGCTGTTCCAACTGTCATGATTGGAGATGAAGTCATTCAAGGGCTTGCTAGTAAAGAAACACTAGAAAGGGTCATTGATAAAGAAATTGAAAAGGATAAAACAAATTCATTTGAAGGTATGCAATGTAATACCGATGGATATTGCTAATTCGCTTGTTATGAAATAACAAAATAAATTATAAAACAAACATTTGGAGGAATTAAAATGTCAGCAACTACAACAAACTTAAAAGAAGCAATTGTGAATCGCCGTTCAATTCGTAAAGTAGCAAAAAACGATGCAATTACGAAAGAAAGAATTGAAGAAGTGTTAAAAACAGCTTTACACGCACCAACATCTTTCAATATGCAAAGTGGTCGTATGGTTGTATTAATGGATGGAGAGCATGAAAAGTTTTGGGATATTGTTAAAGAAACACTAAGAGCTCGCGTACCAGCAGAAAACTTTGAAGCGACTGTAGAAAGACTAAAAGGCTTCCATGCAGGTGTAGGAACAGTTCTATTCTTTGAAGATCAAGCAACTGTACAAAAAATGCAAGAAAATGCGCCATTATATAAAGATCAGTTCCCATTCTGGTCTCATCAAGGAAATGCGATGTTACAACATACTGTGTGGATGCTATTATCTGCTGAAGGAATTGGAGCGTCATTACAACATTACAACCCAATCGTAGATGCTGAAGTGAAAGAAACTTGGAACATTCCAGCAGAGTGGAGCTTAGTAGGTCAAATGCCATTTGGTGAACCAAACGAACAACCAGCAGAAAGAACGTTCTTGCCTACTGAAGATGTAGTGAAATTTTATTAAGAAATACAATATGTAACGAGAAGGAAGCTGTGCTTAAAAACAGCTTCCTTTTTTGTAGTGGTGTTAATTTATGTGCATTTAGGGAAGAAATATAAGAAATAATCCGGTGAGAAGGGAATTAGAAAAATGAATGATGAGAAAAAATATACAGTGGTAGGTACTGATGTTGAGGAAGTAAAGCGTTTAAATAAAAATTCAGGGTTAACGTATAATCAAGTGAAAGAAATGTTAGCAAAGCAAATGCAAAAAAGAAGTAATTAGATTGAAATCTTTCATTTTTTCATTTAGCATTTTGATTGGAGAGAGTTAAGTAAAAGGTAACTCTCTTTTTCGTGTAACGAAGCACCTTATAGAGTGGAGGAAGCAACATGAAGAAATGGGTAAAGGTAACGCTGTCTATCGCTGGAGGCATTGTCTTATTAGCGTGTGTCGGCGGATATTACGTGTATAAAAATTATTTTCCAAAGGAACCTGAGCGTATTGTATATGATAAAGAAAGAGTGCTACAACCGATACATAATCAGCTTAAAGGAATCAATATAGAAAATGTAAAAATAAAAGAAAAAGAAGTCGTAAATGCGACTGTAGATGAGCTTCAAAAAATGATTGATGATGGAAAGTTGTCATATGAAGAATTAACGAGCATTTATCTCTTTAGAATACAAGAACATGATCAAAATGGAATAACATTAAATTCTGTTACAGAGATAAATCCTAATGCGATGGAAGAAGCAAGAAAGTTAGATCAAGAGCGGGGTAGAAACAAAAATTCGAATTTATATGGTATTCCTGTCGTTGTAAAAGATAATGTACAGACGGAAAAAGTGATGCCGACTAGTGCAGGAACTTATGTATTAAAAGATTGGATTGCAGATCAAGACGCAACAATTGTGAAGCAGTTGAAAGAAGAAGGAGCATTTGTTTTAGGAAAAGCGAATATGTCTGAGTGGGCGAATTATTTATCTTTTACAATGCCAAGTGGGTATAGCGGGAAGAAAGGACAAAATTTAAACCCGTACGGTCCGATTACATTCGATACTTCAGGATCAAGTTCAGGATCTGCTACAGTAGTTGCGGCAGATTTTGCGCCGCTTGCAATTGGAACAGAAACGACGGGATCGATTGTTGCACCAGCGGCGCAGCAATCAGTAGTTGGGTTACGTCCATCTTTAGGTATGGTAAGTAGAACAGGAATTATTCCATTAGCTGAAACTCTTGATACAGCAGGACCTATGGCAAGAACAGTAAAAGATGCAGCAACGTTATTTAATGCAATGATAGGTTATGACGAAAAAGATGTTATGACAGAAAAAATGAAAGATAAAGAAAGAATTGATTATACAAAGGATTTATCAATAGATGGATTAAAAGGGAAAAAGATAGGGCTTCTTTTTTCTGTAGACCAACAAGATGAAAATAGAAAAACAGTAGCAGAAAAAATTAGAAAAGACCTTCAAGATGCAGGTGCGATATTAGCTGATAATATCCAGTTAAGTGCTGAGGGTGTAGATAATTTGCAAACATTAGAATATGAGTTCAAGCATAATGTAAACGACTATTTTTCACAGCAAAAAAATATACCGGTAAAATCGTTAGAAGAGATTATAGCGTTTAATAAAAAGGATAGTAAAAGACGAATAAAATACGGACAAACATTAATTGAGGGGTCTGAAAAATCTGCTATAACGAAAGAAGAGTTCGAAAACGTAGTACAAACGAGTCAAGCAAATGCAAAAAAAGAGCTAGATAGGTATTTAGTAGAAAAAGGTTTGGATGCTCTAGTTATGATTAATAACGATGAAATTCTTCTATCAGCTGTAGCTGGTTATCCGGAATTAGCGGTTCCTGCTGGATATGATAAAAATGGAGAACCAATCGGTGTAGTGTTTGTAGGGAAACAGTTTGGTGAAAGAGAGCTTTTCAATATGGGATATGCGTATGAACAGCAGTCTAAAAATAGAAAATCACCTAGTTTATAAAAAGATTATATGAAAAATAACTGGAGTCCACCGAAATATGTTGGTGGATTCCAGTTAAACGAATCTAACAATATGAAAAGAAAAAAAGGATTCTTCTCAATTAGTAAGAAAGATTGTCTATAGGAGTTCATAAAATGTAATAGATTCAATTTCCATCCATTGGAGGGGGAGGTTAATTCTTAATGAATGAAGTAAAGAGTTTTTTTCGAAGTAGAGGGTTTCAACGGTTTCTCGTTTTAATAATAGTAGCGCTTGTATTATATGCATTAAAAAGTATGATCAATTTAATATTAATTACGTTTATACTGACGTTTTTAATGGATCGATTTCAACGTTTTATTTCAAGGGAATTGAAAGTAAACCGGAAAATTGTTATTGCATGTTTGTATATAATACTAGTTTCCTTTATAGGCACAACGTTATATAAATATTTACCTGTGCTGACGATACAAATTTCACAATTAATTTATCAATTTAAACTATTTTTTCAAAATCCACCTGATAATGAAATCGTTAAATATGTACTTTCGACAATTAATGGGATGGAAGTATCAAAATATATAGAACAAGGTGTAGATGTTATATATCAATCAATAGCAAATATAGGGAAGGTAAGTTTACAAATATTATTATCTCTAATTTTAAGCTTATTTTTCTTATTAGAAAAAGAGCGTATTATTACATTTACATCTAAGTTTAAAGATAGTAAGTTAAAAATCTTTTATGAGGAAATTGCATATTTTGGTGAAAGATTTGCAAGATCGTTCGGAAAAGTAATTGAAGCTCAGTTTTTAATTGCCGTTGTAAATTGTATTCTTACTGTCATTGCATTAATTGTTTTAGGATTTCCACAGCTACTTGTATTAGCTGTTATGGTTTTCTTACTAGGGTTGATTCCTGTTGCAGGTGTGATTATTTCTTTGTTTCCACTTTGTATCATTGCTTACAACGTAGGCGGAGTTATGTACGTAGTATACATACTCGTGTTCATAACAGTAATCCACGCTCTTGAAAGTTATTTTTTAAATCCGAAGTTTATGTCTGCAAAAACAAATTTACCAATCTTTTATACATTTATGATTCTCATCTTCTCAGAGCATTTCCTCGGAATATGGGGGCTTATTATCGGGATACCAATCTTTATCTTTTTATTGGATGTACTTGATATAAATAATGAGGATGCGACTAAAAAATAAGAAATGATAGAAAATCATTAAAAAGTCATAGGGGATAATGAAAATAAAAAAGCAATCCAAAATAAATTGGATTGCTTTTTATCTTAATTAAAGAACCGGAGCCATTGTTTCTTTTAATACTTGAACAGAGTGATCGAATTTTAATTCTTCTTCTTCACTTAATTCAACCTCTAAAATTTCACGAACACCGCCGCGATTTAAAACAGCAGGCACCCCGATATAAACATCTTTTTGACCATATTGACCTTCTAAGTAAGCTGATACAGTTAATACACTATTTTCGTCGTTTAAAATTGCTTTTGTAACACGTAGAAGTGACATACCGATACCATAATAAGTTGCGCCTTTACGCTCAATAATATGGTAAGCTGCATCACGGACGTTTATGAAAATTTTGTCTAAATCTTCTTGATTATACGTGTTGTCTTTTTCAAGCAGTGTTTGTAGTTTTTGGATACCAACGGAAACATGACTCCAAACAGGAAGTTCAGTATCGCCGTGTTCTCCGATAATATAAGCGTGAATGTTGTGTGGACCAATATCGAAGTACTCACCTAACATATAGCGGAAACGAGCAGAATCAAGCGTTGTACCAGAACCGATTACACGTTCTTTCGGTAAACCAGATTCTTTCCAAGTTACGTAAGTTAAAATATCTACAGGGTTTGTTGCGATTAAGAAGATGCCATCAAATCCGCTATCCATAATACTGCGAACGATTTGTTTAAAGATTTTAGCGTTTTTCTCAACTAAATCTAAACGTGTTTCGCCTGGTTTTTGTGGTAATCCAGCTGTAATAACTACAAGGTCAGCATCTTTACAATCTTCGTAGCTGCCTTTCCATACTCTAGTTGGAGCTGGTGCGAATGGAACAGCATGACTTAAATCCATTGCCTCCCCTTCAGCTTTTGCCTCATTTACATCGACTAAAACAAATTCTTCAGCTACGGCTTGGTTAATCATGCAGTAAGCATAACTACATCCAACTGCTCCTGTTCCTACTAATACAACACGGTTAATACCTTTTTTCATTTCAAAATTCCTCGCAATTTCATTGATTTTATTATGTAAGATAATACGTCTTACTTCTATAGAGTCATATCTAGTTTATTACATTTTATAAAAGATATTCAAGTATTTGAAAATGTATCCGTGCAAATCCGCGAACAAAACATAGGAATTCAGTGAACCGAATATAATTCAGTAAAATCCTTTGTAAAAGGGGAAATGGCATGGGGAACCCATTAGCAATGGAAGAAATGCTTCATATTATTCATGCAGGGCTTGTCAAAAAGAATAACCCAAAACGGATTACGATTGCAGGTGCAGGGATTTCTGGATTAGTTGCAGGTTCTTTATTAAAAGAGGCTGGGCACGAAGTAACGATTATAGAAGCAAATAACAGAATAGGTGGCAGGGTGTATACGATTCGGGAACCATTTAGTGTGGGTTTATATTTTAATGCGGGACCGATGAGAATCCCTGACACCCATAAGTTAACCTTAGCGTATATTCATAAATTTAAACTACCTTTAAACCTTTTTATAAATAAAACTTTTGCAGATATCATTTATACGAATAACATTCAAACGAGATTGAATGTGTTTGAAAATGATCCAAGTGTACTTGAATATCCGGTTTTGGATAAAGAAAGAGGAAAAACGGCAGAAGAGCTAATGATTGAGGTATTAGAACCAATACTAAATTATATTAAGAAGGATCCTGATAAAAACTGGCTTATCGTTGAAAAAAAGTATAAAACGTATTCGCTTGGTTTATTTTTAATGGAGTATTATTCAGATGGTGCAATAGATATGATTGGGGTACTTCTTGATATGGAAGCTTATATGGGAATGTCCTTAATTGAAGTATTACGTGAAATGATTTTCTTTACTTCAACGACGAAATATTATGAAATAACTGGTGGAATGGATAAGTTATCGAATGCATTCTTACCACAATTAAGAGAACATATTTTAATGCCATATAAGGTTGATAAAATTATACAAGAAGATAATAAAGTAATGTTACAAGGAAATCATGAACAAACGTTAGAGCAATTTACAATAACAAGTGATTTTGCTATTATTACAATTCCATTTTCAGCGTTAAGATTTGTAGAAGTTCAGCCATACTATTTATTCTCTTATTTTAAAAAAAGAGCAATTCGTGAATTAAATTATATTGCTGCAACTAAAATTGCAATAGAGTTTAAAAGTAGATTTTGGGAGAAAGCGGGACAGTGTGGCGGTAAATCTATTACTGATTTACCGATACGGTTTACATACTATCCGAGTTATGGCATTCATACTCCAGGACCAGCTATCGTAATAGCAAGTTATACGTGGGCAGATGAGGCGTTAACATGGGATAGTCTCCCGCAAAGAGATCGTATTCGTTACGCATTAAAAAATTTAGCGGAAATATACGGTGACATCGTCTATAGTGAGTTTGTCACTGGAACATCTTTTAGCTGGAGTAAAAATCCGTATTCTTGCGGTGCATTTACAGCTTTCGAACCAGGCCAAGAGCTCGAGTTATTTCCGTATATTACACCACCATCTGGAAAAGTACATTTTGCAGGAGAGCATACGACATTAACACATGGATGGATGCAAGGGGCAATTGAGTCTGGAGTAAGAGTTGCATATGAAGTAAATGAACAGTGAATCTCTTATATTTACAAATGGTCATTCTTTTAATAAAATGATAAATATAAATCGTAATTAATACGCTTTGAATACATTTGAAGTAAAGAAATGGATGGTCGGTTGAATGAATAAAGTGGAGATTCATATATTAGGTGGTTTTTTAGGTAGTGGAAAATCAACATTATTACAAAATTTATTGTTAGCAGAGAAAAAGAAGAATAGAAAAGTTGCAGTATTAATGAATGAAATTGGTGAATACTCGGTAGATACAGATATTATTGGAAAAGAGAATGTTTTAAGAGAACTTCTTAAAGGCTGTATTTGTTGTACGTTAAAAGAAGAGCTTGAAATACAATTACATTCGTTATACCAACAAGAAAGACCAGATGTCATTTATATAGAAACGACAGGTGTTGCGCATCCAATTGAAGTGTTAGACGCGTGTGTCTCGCCAATTTTAGCTCCTTTCCTGGAAGTGAAATCAATTGTAGTCGTTTTAGATGCAGTAAGGTGGTTAAACAAAAGTATATTAAGTGCAAATGTACAACAGCTATTGCATGAGCAACTGAAATTTGGTAGTCACATTCTTGTTAATAAAGCAGATTTACTAACAGATGAAGATAAGAACATAGTACTTGAAGAAGTAAAGACAATAAATGATCATGCGAAAATGTATGAGACAAAGTATTGTAATATATCTTTAAAAGATATAGAAGAAGCAGAATTTCCAAATGATGAGGAACATGAGACACTACACGTTAAACAGCATTTACATATACAAACGATGACGTATCAATTTACGAAACCGATTGATCAAGACAAATTATATGAATGGCTTTCGAATTTACCAGATAGTATTTATCGAGTGAAAGGCTTTGTGAAATTCCATGGAGATAAATACCCTCACCTATTCCAATATTCGTTCGGAGTACCGACTTTACTGGAACAAGATTTCGGTTTCCCAACAAACTTAGTAGTAATTGGAGAAGGAATAGATAAGAAACGATTGGCTGAAGGGTTAGAGAAAGTAGAACTTAACTCTAATTAAGGTGAAAAGACTAACTTAAAAAATAAGTTAGTCTTTTTGTATGGCCATTACTAAAATGAAACAGTATTTTCAATTGGATTGCAGAATATATATTGATTGTATGTCCGTTTCCATTACATAGGAAGGTGATTATATATTTGTGCCGAATGTAGAGGGTACTACAAGAGTTTTCCATTATCTATCGTATTAGTTAGTCATGATTACGGACAGGGGATTTTGGCGTGTTTGATTCTATCAGAAAGTAAAGTATGGGGAGGATCACAATGTCGATGAAAAAACGTAAGTGGCTAAAGACAATGTTTACTGGTTGTGTTTTAGGTTCGTTATTAATAACGGCAGCTTGTTCAGGAAAGAAAACAAGTACAGAAGATGAAAAAACGATTAAGGTAGGAGTCCTTGCTTCTTTAACAGGACCGCTAGAATCGTATGGAAAACAAACAGTGAACGGATTTGAATTAGGGTTAGACTATGCAACTGGTGGGACTGGGAAAGTAGATGGGAAAAAGATTAAGTTTGTTGTAGAAGATACAGAAACGAAAGCGGATGTAGCAGTGAAGAAAGCTACGAAGTTATTAGAAGAAGAGAAAGTTGATTTTTTAGTTGGATCGTCTAGTTCAAGTGATACGTTAGCGGTTTTACCACTGGCAGAAGAATATGAAAAGATTATGGTTGTAGAACCGGCAGTTGCGGATAGTATTACCGGGAAGAACTGGAATAAATATATTTTTAGAACTGGAAGAAGTTCCTCACAAGATGCGATTGCAGGAGCAGCAGCAATTGCGAAAAAAGATGTAAAGATTGCGACATTTGCCCCAGATAACGCTTTTGGTCGTGAAGGGATTGCTGCATTTAAAGCGGGTGCGAAAAAATTAGGTGCGAACATTGTGAATGAGCAATACGCGGATACAAATTCAACAGATTTTACAGCGAATATTCAAAATATCATTAGTTCAAAACCAGATTATTTATTTATCGTTTGGGCAGGGGCAAATTCACCTTGGAAACAGTTGAAAGATATGAATGTGGAAGCGCAAGGTATTAAAATTTCTACAGGTGCGCCAGATATACCAGCATTAAAAACAATGGATGCATTAGTAGGTATGCAAGGTTTTTCTGTATATTATCACACACTTCCAAAAAATAAAGTGAATGATTGGCTAGTTGAAGAGCATAAAAAACGTTTTAATGGTGCAGTGCCAGATTTGTTTACAGCGGGAGGAATGTCAGCAGCAATTTCTATTGTAGAAGCCTTAAAGAAAACAAAAGGTGATACAGATGTAGATACCTTGATTAAGAAAATGGAAGGAATGGAATTTGATACACCAAAAGGAAAGATGAAGTTTAGAGAGAAGGATCACCAAGCGATGCAGACACTGTATTCTATCACATTGAAAAAGCAAGACGGTGTTGATTATCCGGTGCCAGTGTTAGAGCGAGAATTAACGATGAAAGAAACAGAACCACCAGTTCAAAATAAATAGACTGAATTTTCTGTTGTTTTTGTATAAAGAGGGGGGACCCTCTTTATACATATTTCTTTCATACTCACGGCTTTAAAGGGAGGGGATTTCGTGACACATTTGTTAGAGACGAAAAATCTTAGCGTATCTTTTGGTGAAGATCATGTTATTAAAGATGTAAATTTAACTGTCCAAAAAGGAAAACTCATTTCTATTATCGGGCCAAATGGTGCGGGGAAGACAACATTATTTAATTTACTAAGTGGACAGATTTCACCCACAACAGGTGAAGTGTATTTTAAAGGGCAAGATATTACAAAACTATCGATTTCAGATCGAACACGCTTAGGAATCGGTCGCTCTTTTCAGCTTACAAACATATTCCCAGAATTAACGGTACTTGAAAATGTCCGTTTAAGTGTTCAATCATTCGTACAAGATTACTATAGTTTTTTCCCGAGTCCAGCAAAATTAAAGCAACAAGTTGGAGAGGCGAGACGTTTCTTAAAAACAGTATTACTTCACGAGAAAGAGAACGTATTAGCGAAAGATTTAGCACATGGAGAGAAAAGAAAGCTAGAACTTGCGATGTTATTAGCTTTAAAAACGGATGTGTTATTACTTGATGAGCCGACGGCAGGTATTTCGGTTGAGGAAGTCCCTGCTATATTACAAGTGATTGAAAATATTAAGAAACATCCAGAGAGCACAATTGTACTTATCGAACACAAAATGGATATGATACTAGGTTTGTCAGATCATCTTATCGTTTTATTTCATGGAGAGTTATTGGCTGAAGGATTGCCAGAAGAAATTATAAAAGATGAGCGTGTACAAAGTGCTTATTTAGGGGGATTATATAGTGGCACTATTACAAGTGAATAATATAGAAACGTATTTAGATCAGTTTCATATTTTGCAAGGAGTATCTCTTACTGTTGAGAAAGGGACGATTACTGTACTGTTTGGTAGAAACGGGGCAGGGAAAACAACGACATTACGCTCAGTTATGGGGTTTCACCGGATTGCAGATGGTGAAATTTATTATGATAGTGCAAAAGTAAGTGGATTACCTACACATTTAATTTCAAGGAAAGGAATAGGGTATGTACCAGAAAATCAAGGTATTTTTCATGATTTGACAGTAGAAGAAACATTCGCTCTTGCTAGGGGGAAAGGTGAAGAAGTAGAAGGGAAAATAGAGTGGATGCTGGAACTATTTCCGGATTTAAAGCAGTTTTGGAATAAGAAAAGTGGGCTCTTGAGCGGAGGGCAAAAGCAAATGTTGGCTATTTCAAGAGCGTTTATTAATAGTGATGGATTATTACTTATTGATGAACCGAGCAAAGGGCTATCCCCGATAATGGTGGAGAAATTAATGGTAGCTATTTTGAAGATGAAAGAGAAAACAACAGTTTTACTTGTTGAGCAAAATTTTATGATGGCTAGTCAAATTGGCGATTATTTTTACATTATGGATAACGGACGAATTGTTCATAACGGTTTTATGAATGAATTAAAAAAGGATAAGGAAATGTGTCATAAATATTTAGGAATCTCTTAACATGAACCCGAGGTGAAAAGGATGGATGTGTTAATAAATTTATTTGTAAATGGGATTTCAACAGGGATGCTCATTTTTTTGTTAGCATCAGGTCTTTCACTTATTTTCGGTCTAATGAGCGTTTTAAACTTTGCACACGGTGGTTTATTTGCGTGGGGAGCATTTACAGGTGTTTGGTTATTTAATATGACAGGAAGTTATATATTAGCTTTAGTTGGAGCAGTAGCTATGGGAATGTTCCTAGGATTTATTTTAGAAAGGTTTCTTATTAGACCAGTATATGGAAATCATGTTCGACAGCTGCTCGTTACGCTTGGAGGAATGCTCGTTCTTAGTGAGTGTATTAAAATATTTTGGGGGCCAAACCCTATTAGTGCAAAATTACCGTTATGGTTACAAGGAAGTTTTACATCCGGAGGTATTATATTAATTAAATATCGTCTATTTGTTATTTTGATTGGGATAATTATTTACATTGCACTACTATTATTACTCAAAAAGACGAAGATAGGTCTTATGATCCGTGCTGGTGTAATGGATAAAGAAATGGTTCAAGCGCTTGGTATTAATGTAAAAGCGATATTTTCTTTCGTCTTTTTATTAGGAGCAGGGATGGCAGCTTTGGGAGGATTCTTATTAGCACCGTATTCGGGCGTTATTTTCGCCGAGATGGGCATGCAGTATGCAATTTTAGCATTTATAGTAGTAATTATCGGTGGATTAGGAAGCGTACAAGGTTCAGCTATTGCTTCTTTAATTGTCGGATTAGCTGGTGCTTTTACAGCGTATTTTATACCAGATTTATCACTTGCAATTAATATGTTAATGTTACTATTTTTCTTAATAGTGAAGCCAACTGGACTTGTTGGTGAAAAGGGGTGAAATGGTGAACAACACATCGAACCGAATTAAAGTATACTCCGGAGTATGTATGCTCATTTGTTTAAGTGTATTTCCGTTCGTAAATGATTCACGGAGCCTGTTAATTTTGTTCACTCAAATCTTCATCTTTGCTATTTTTGCAATGAGTTTTGATGTATTGCTTGGGTATACAGGAATTGTATCGTTCGGTCATTGTATGTTCTTTGGGATAGGAGCATATGGGGTAGCGCTTTTATTTGATCGACAAGGCGTATCAATAACGAACTTTTTAATTGGAATAGTAGCTGCAATTATCGTTTCAGCAATCGTTAGTTATATAATTGGTTTGCTTTCTTTACGATTGAAAAGTCATTTTTATGCAATGTTAACACTTGCTATTTCACAGTTGTTTTTCGTACTTGCTGAAAAATGGCGTGGGCTTACTCACGGAGGAGATGGTTTTACATTTGGGGTACCAGAAATATTCCGTGATCGTTTTACTTTTTATTATGTATCACTTGTATGTTTATGCTTCATTTTTATTCTATTACGTCTTTTTACAAAGTCTTCTATTGGGAAAGTATTAAAGGCAATTTCACAAAATGAACAACGTGTTGAAGCACTTGGATATAAAGTCCTCCATTATAAAATAATCGCAAGTGTAGTCGCAGGAATAGTAGCTGCAATTAGCGGTGGTTTATTTGTTATTACATTACGCTTTGTCAATACGACTGTATTTTCAATTGAAATGACACTAAATGCACTCTTAATGACAATGATTGGAGGAGTCGGAACATTAATTGGAGCTATTGCTGGGTCTGGGATTATTGAATCACTAAAATATTATTTATCAGAACTAGCGACGGAATATCCGATTTTTGAAAGATGGACGATTATTCTAGGTTTATTGTATATTATCGTGCTACTCGTTTTTCCGAAAGGATTGGTTGGGACGGTTAAGAAATTGAAGAGTTTTAAAAGGAATAAAAAGGAGAAAAGTACAGAAGTGGAGCAAAACGTGTGAAAAATCAATTGTATACAAAATAAAAATCCCTCTTGTATATTCGTTAAAGAGGGATTTTTATTTTGAAAAAAGTTTGTAATCAAAGTCATTTTATTAATCAAATAGTTCATCAGGGATATGCTTGATAAAGGTTTGATTCGTAAAAAAATGAACAGCTAAATTCTCAAGGGGAACATCTTCAATTATTACTAATGTATCATTTTTAATCGGTAAAAAAGCTATTCCTTTTCCATCAGCAATAAACTCTTCCATAAGCGAATAAGAATCCAACTGTTGAAGTTGTCGCTGAGATAGATTGTTTTCTTTTAGAAATTGTATTGTCTTATTCCTAAAAGGGCACTTTTTGTCATTGCTAACGAAGAAAATTTCTTTTGAATAATCAATGGTACATTTTTCTTTCGCTTTTAATAAGCCTACAGAAATTGAGGTTGTGAACACTTTTTTAAACGATGCGTCAGGATAATCCTCATAAGTTATGACCATATCAACTTTTTGTTGCTGCAGTAATTTTTGCAAATGACTACTACTTTCTACATATATTTGATAATTTCTGAAATTTACTTTAATACGCTTACTTAAATAATTTGTCAAAATAGATTGTGACGTCGCTATTATATAAGAAGAACCACTCGTTTTAATTTCATCTTTTACTTCTTCTAATAGAGTTAATATTTTATTCGTGTAATCTAATAAAATGTCACCAGCAGGTAACAAGGAAACACCTTTGTTATCTCTATGTAGTAAAGGCGTTTCTAATTCTTGTTCTAATTTTTTGATTCGCTCAGTTACGTTCGGTTGAACATATCCTAACTCTTTAGCAGCTTTACTAATAGAACCCTCACTGGCCACAGTTTTGAATATAATAAGATCATTTATTTCCATGTATCTCAGCCCCTTATGCACTATCATTATAAATGATACCAAACATAATTTATACCTATTTTACGTTAGCCGCTTATCGATTTATCATAATGTATATAAGATTGAAAGCGAGTGATAAACATGATTGGAATGCAATATAAGGTCATTTTTCCAAAGGATTATGACATGGAAATTATTAAGAAAAGGGTAAAGGATAATGGCTATAAAACTGATGGTTTCCAAGAACTAAATTTTAAAGCTTATTTAATTACGGAAACGGAGAAAGACGGGAATTTTTATAACTGCTATGCACCTTTATATATTTGGAATGGTCATGAAGGGATGAATAAATTTATCTTTGAAGGGTATTACGATAACATTTTACAATCTTTTGGATGGCAACAAATACATATAGGTGTTCCATTAGTGGTTAATCTAAGTGATGGATTTAAGAAAAGTAGATATGTTGTTGAATATGCAGGAAGTATTTCTCAAAGTAAAACGTTGATTGGGACTCAATTAAACACGATAAATGAAAATGTACAAAACAATGAAAAGTGTTTAGGGAATGTAATCGTTTATAATCCGGATAAATGGGGATACAGTAGGTTTGAGTTTTATGAAGAGAAGCCTGAAATGGTAACAAATAAAGGTGTTACAGTATATGAGATTTTGCACATTTCACGATGAAAACTTGTTGAAATTAAATTAAGAAAAAGGAATGAAAATGTATGCCTTTTGTGAACGTTTATTATCATGAAAATATATTAAATAAAGAAGAGCTGAAAAAGATAGGTGAATGTATTCATCTGTCATTAATTGAACATTTTAACATCCCTGAAAATGATTTTTTTCAAATGTTTTTACCTTATCAACAAAATCACTTTTTATATAATCCATATTATTTATTAGAAAGAGGAGAAAAGAGAACGGAGAATATGATTTATGTTTCTATTACATGTGGACCGGAAAGAACGATAAAACAAAAAAGGAATTTATATCAGTCGATATCCTTGAAGGTTTCTAAATGCTCGGGGATAAAAAGTGCAGATATTTTTATTACGCTAAATGAGACATCTGCTGAAAATTGGTCATTTGGTCAAGGATTGGCACAATTGGTAAAAGTGAAGGGTGAGTGAAATGATGAATGAATCAATTGAATATTGTATTCAAGAGAAAATGAGAGAAAAGGCACCTGCATTTGCTCATTATAGTGAAGAGATATTGTTTGAGGAAGTGTGGCGGGATGATACTTTAACATTAAGAGAAAGAAGTTTATGTACAGTGTCGGCATTAATCAGTCTTGGTCATACAGAACAATTATTATTTCATTTGCAGTTGGCCAAACAAAATGGAATTGCAGAAAATGAAATGATTGCATTAATAACGCATATGGCTTTTTATGTTGGCTGGCCCAAAGCAGTAACAGCTTTAAATATAGTAATGACTGAAATGAAAAGTTAAGAATAATGATAAGTAAGAATTCATGTTTATATGAATTCTTACTTATCATTATTTATGCAATACTCTATCGCTATATTTATTACATTTTATCTTGCTTTTTTATCACTTGCGTAGTAAATTGATAGTAAGATGAACGCTAGGAAGTGATGAAACATGCGTGATAATACGATAGGATCATTAATATGGTTACGTTTAATACGATTTACGAACCAAAGTAATCAAATGTCAAATGAGTTTTTAAAACGTTTTGATTTAACGACAGCTCAATTTGATGTGCTTTTGCAAATACGTACGTATCAACCACTAACACAAATGGAGTTAGCTGAAAAGGTAACTGTTACACAAGGTGGCATTTCTCGAATGTTAACTCGTCTTGAAAAAGAAGGATATATTGTACGAAAACAAGATTGGAAAACGAAAACAATTAGTCTTACAGAGCAAGGAGAAGCAGCTTTAGAGAGAGCCTTGCCAGAGCAACTTGCATTTCAATCTTCGTTTTTTGATGATGTATTAAATGAAGAAGAGCAGAAAATATTATACGAGCTGATGACGAAAGTTCATAAACATAGTGAAAAAAAAGAATTACCGCAAGAGTAATTTTTTTTACCTTATCAATTGACTAATCAAGTGATGAGATAGGTAATACGGAGATATACTTGACTTACCAACGTTTTTAGAAGAGAAACTAATATTACTTCATTAAAGGAGAGAGTAACTATGGAAAAATACCGTATAGATACAAGAAAAGGAATTGAGTTTGGATTATATTCAATTGGTGATCATGTTTTAAATCCACATAATGGGGAGAAAATTACGCCAGAGAAAAGAATTCACGAACTAATTGAAACAGCTAAGTTAGCAGATGAGGCAGGGCTTGATGTGTTTGCTGTAGGTGAAAGTCATCAAACGCATTTTACAACGCAAGCTCATACAGTTATTTTAGGTGCGGTCGCGCAAGCTACGAAAAATATAAAAATTGCAAGTTCCGCAACGATATTAAGTACATCTGACCCAGTTCGAGTATATGAGGATTTCGCTACCATTGACTTGATTTCTAATGGTCGTGCTGAAATCGTAGCTGGTCGTGGATCTCGTATTGGAGGATATAGTTTACTTGGTTATGACGTGAATGATTATGAAGAATTATTTGAAGAGAAGATGGATCTTTTATTAAAAATTAATAACGAGGAACATGTAACATGGAATGGACAGTTCAGAGCACCGCTCGCACATGCATCGGTTATTCCAAGAGCGAAAAATAATAACTTACCAATTTGGCGTGCAGTTGGAGGTCCACCAGCTAGTGCAATTAAAGCAGGACGTGCAGGTGTGCCAATGATGATAACAACACTTGGTGGTCCAGCAATTAACTTTAAAGTGTCAGTAGATGCTTACCGCGAGGCTGCTCAGCAAAGTGGATTTGATCCAGCTAGTTTACCAGTTGCGACAACGAGTTTATTTTATACGGCAAAAAATTCACAAGATGCACTTAGTGAATATTATCCTCACATTAATGCTGGTATGCTTACACTGCGCGGTGGTGGGTATCCGAAACAGCAATTTACAAATGCAATAGATTACCGTGATGCTTTAATGGTTGGTAGCCCACAACAAATCATTGAGAAAATGCTTTACCAATATGAATTGTTTGGCCAACAACGCTTTATGGCACAAATTGATTTTGGCGGTGTACCATTTGATAAAATTGAGAAAAATATTGAATTAATTGCTACTGAAATATTACCAGCCGTTAGAAAACATACAGCAAAATAAATAAAAAAACTGGGAGTCTAATTGACTCTCAGTTTTTTATTTGTTATGGAAAAATGACAAAAAAATGAACTTTTAGTCGAGGGAGAGGGAAGTTGTTTTCTATTTTTGAATAACATTATTTCGAGTTTGAATTTTGAAAATACATTTTTCTCTTGACAAAAAATAAGCATTTATCGAGGGTAGTTTCGAGGACATTTTTTCGGTTGAAAGTCAAGTGTATGAAGAAAAAACGATTGTTTTATAGATATAAAAGTAAGAAGTATATTGAAAAAACACATTTTGCTAATGAAAAAAATCTGATTCAAAAAAATGACAAAAGACATATTTCAGACAAAATGATGTCAATAATACGTCAAAAATAACCTGAATTTACTATGCAGGTATATTATACAATTCGATTAACGAATAAAACACTACAGAAATAGTGAAAAGGTAAAAATTAGCATTGCAATAGTTTGAAAAACTGAAACTTCATATTTTTCGACAATACATACAAAATGTTTTTGTCTTTTCGTATTTCTTAATAATTGAGTTTGATAAGATTGCTCAATTAATTTTTATTATAAAAACTATGAAGGAAGTGATTTTAGTATGGAAACGCTCGAATTGGCACGAATACAGTTCGCATCAACAACGATTTTCCATTACTTTTTTGTTCCGCTGTCAATTGGTTTAGCTTTTATTATTGCGATCATGCAAACGTTGTATGTGGTAAAAGGGCAAGAAGTATATAAGAAGATGGCAAAGTTTTGGACGCAATTATTCCTTATTAACTTTGCAGTAGGTGTAGTAACAGGTATTTTACAAGAATTTCAGTTTGGTATGAACTGGTCAACGTATTCACGTTTTGTAGGTGATGTATTTGGTCCCTCGCTTGCAATTGAAGGATTACTGGCATTTTTCATTGAGTCTACATTCCTAGGTTTATGGGTATTCGGTGAGGATAAATTACCGAAGCGAATTCACTTAATGTGTATTTGGCTCCTTTCAATTGGAACGATGTTATCAGCATTCTGGATTTTAACTGCAAGTGCATTTATGCAGTCACCTGTCGGGTATGAAATGGCAGCTGATGGTCGTGCACAAATGAATGATTTCTTAGCCATTATTCAAAACCCACAACTATGGGTACAATTCCCGCATACAATTACAGCAGCAATTGCAACAGGTGCATTCTTTATTGCGGGTGTAAGTGCATGGAAAATTACAAAAGGACAAGAAACTGTAGTATTTAAAAAATCTTTCCGCATTTCTATCATTGTTGGAACAATTACAACGGCGCTTGTATTATTCTTCGGTCATGCACAAGCGCAACAATTAATTAAGACACATCCAATGAAGATGGCGGCAGCTGAAGCACTATGGAATACAAGTGAGGATCCAGCGCCATTTACAGTATTTTCGAAAATTGATACAGAGAAGAAAGAAAATTCGTTTGAAATTCAAATCCCTTATATGCTAAGTCTATTATCGTATGATAAGTTTAGCGGTCAAGTTGAAGGGATGAATCAAATTCAAAAACAATATGAAGAAAAATATGGACCTGGGGATTATATTCCTCCAGTGCATACAATGTTTTGGAGTTTTAGAGCGATGGTAATGAGTGGAACATTCATGCTTCTTCTAGGAGCTTACGGATGGTTCTTATCAAGAAAAGATCGTTTAGCTGAAAAAACGTGGTATTTAAAATTAATGGTGTATGCAATTTCTCTTCCATTCATCGGTAATACAGTAGGGTGGATTATGACTGAAATGGGTCGTCAACCTTGGGTTGTATTTGGTGTAATGAAAACAGAAGATGCTGTATCACCAAATGTAACATTCGGTGAAGTATTATTCTCACTTATTTCATTCACATCAATGTATTTAATTATGGGTGGAATTTGTGTGTACTTATTTGTTCGTACCATTAAGGGCCACACGAATAAGAAAACGAAAAAGGATTATCAAAGCCATGATCCATTTGATAAGGAGGAAGAGTATGTTATCTCTTAATGAGTTATGGTTTTTAGTTATTGCAATCTTATTTGTTGGATTCTTCGTACTGGAAGGTTTCGACTTTGGGGTAGGAATGGTTTCGAGGTTTTTAGGAAAGAATGATTTTGAAAAACGAGTTTACTTAAATACAATAGGACCGTTCTGGCACGCGAATGAAGTATGGCTTGTTTGTGCTGGTGGAGCCATGTTTGCGGCATTTCCGCACTGGTATGCAACTTTATTTAGTGGTTTTTATATTCCGTTTGTATTTATGCTTCTTGCTTTAATTTTAAGAGGTGTTTCCTTTAAATTTCGTGCGAAAATAGATAATCATAAATGGAAGAGTGCGTGGGATTGGGGGATGTTTATTGGAAGTATGTTACCTCCTATCCTTTGGGGAGTTGCGATTGCAAACTTTATGGTAGGTGTACCTATTGATGAGAGTAAAAATGTTGTAGGTGGATTCCTGCAATTACTTCATCCATTTGCGTTACTTGGGGGAGTAATGTTTCTCCTACTATGTATTGTTCACGGATTACAATTTCTTACGATACGTACAACTGGTAAATTGAGAGAACGTGCACGAATTGCTGCAATAAAAATTGCACCATTTTCATTAATTACACTTCTTGTTTTTGCTGGTGTGGGGTTATGGAAAACCGACATTTTCACTGCTCATGGAACAGAATGGATTATGGTACCAATCGGAGCTTTTGTAGCACTATTAGTGTCCACTTTATTAAATAAAAGAAGAAGAGATGGTTGGGCTTTCTTTATGACGAGTTTAACAATCATTTTACTAAGTGCGAGTGTATTTATCGGTATGTTCCCACGTGTTATGATTAGCTCTTTAGGAGCAATGAATGATTTGACAATTTACAACGCAGCATCAGGAGCTTATGCATTAAAACTTATGACTTACTTTGCGATTGCTATTTTGCCTTTCGTTATCGGAAGTCAAATATGGAGTTATTATGTATTTAGACAACCTGTTAAGTCAGACAACGATTTGGAGTACTAATGAAAAGAAAAAGAGGACTTCCGTCTTATCCCGGTAGCCGTATTTTATATGTAGCGTTAACGATTATTAGTATTTTAGAAGCTTTTAGTATTATTGCGCAAACAATCTTTTTAGCACGAGCTATTACGTTTTTATTTCATGGAGAGACAGTACAAACAATATTAAGTGAAATTGTTTATTTTGGTATCGCGTTTGCAGCGCGTCACATAGTAGTTCGAACATCACAAATATTAGTGGAACGTTTTGCCGAAAAAACAGGGTCGTTACTAAGAAAACAATTGATAGAGGCATATTTCACATTAGGTCCAAGGTATGTTCAAACGGTTGGAACTGGTCATCTGGTTACCTTATCAATTGAGGGGATTGAGAAATTTAAAACATATATTGAATTAACGATTCCTAAAATGATTAGAAGCAGTATCGTTCCAGGTCTAATTGTACTATATGTTTTTACGCTAGATATTGAGTCTGGAATCATTTTAGTTGTAACGATTCCTATCGTGATCATATTTATGATTCTTCTCGGATTAGCAGCGCAAAAAATGGCAGATAGTCAGTATGAGATATATCGTGTACTTTCGAACCATTTTGTAGATACGTTAAAAGGTTTAGAAACATTAAAGTATTTAGGGAAAAGTGAACAGCACGAAGGAAAGATTGAAAAAGTAAGTAAAAGATATAGAAAAGCAACGATGCGTACTTTGCGAGTTGCTTTTCTTTCTTCTTTTGCATTAGATTTCTTTACGAGTTTATCAATCGCGTTTGTGGCAGTTGGATTAGGGATACGCTTAATAGATGGAACGATTATACTATTACCAGCCCTTACAATTTTGATTTTAGCTCCGGAATATTTTCTGCCGATTAAACAAGTGGGAGCAAATTATCATGCGACATTAGATGGACAAATTGCGATGGAGCAAATAGAAGAGATTTTGCAACAACAAAAAGGAATAGAAAAGAAAGATTTAAATGAAGATATAGTATGGAATGCCTCTAGTAGCTTGAAATTACAAGATATCAAAGTTAATAATACTGAATCTGAGAAGGCTATATTAGAAAGGATTAATTTTACTTGGGAAGGTAACGGTGCTATTGGTGTTATTGGTGAAAGTGGTGCGGGGAAATCGACGTTAATCGACGTATTAGCCGGGTTTTTATCTCCTTCGAGTGGAAAGATGTTAGTAAATGGTCTAGAAGTTGATGGATCTACTCGTGAAGATTGGCAAAAAAATATTGCTTACATTCCGCAGCAACCTTATATTTTTCCGCTTTCATTAAAGGATAACATTCGTTTTTATGAAACAAAAGCAACAGATGAAGAAGTTGAAAGAGTTATTAATGAAGTCGGCCTTCGTTCACTCGTTACATCACTTCCAAATGGGATGCACGAAAGAATTGGGGAAGGTGGACGTATGCTAAGTGGCGGACAAGAACAGCGTGTTGCTATGGCGCGTGCACTTTTAAGTAAAAAACCAATCATTTTATTAGATGAGCCTACGGCACATCTTGATATTGAAACCGAATTTGAAATAAAGCAAGCGATGTTACGTCTATTTAATGGAAAGTTAGTATTTTTAGCAACTCACCGTCTACATTGGATGAAACAAATGGACCATATCCTTATTTTAAATAAAGGGGAAATGAAAGAAAGTGGGACGTATGAAGAACTTTTAGAGAGTGAGACATTACATTTTCATAGGGAAGAGAGGGGAGAGAAATGAGTAACTGGGTTAAACCTTATATAAAACAAAATAAAGGTAGAATGACTTTAACTATTTTCCTTGGTCTTCTTGGAGTTAGTTCAGGAGCGATGTTACTTTTTATTTCAGGTTATTTAATCTCAAAATCTGCCCTTAGACCAGAAAATGTAATGGCTGTATATGTTCCTATTGTTGCAACAAGAGCGTTTAGTATAGGGCAAGCTGTGTTTCATTATATAGAGCGCTTAGTCGGACATGATGTCGTACTACGTATATTAGAAAAAATGAGAACGAAGCTATATAGAATAGTAGAACCACAGGGGTTATTTTTCCGTTCTCGATTTCAAACGGGTGATATGTTAGGAGTGTTATCCGAAGATATAGAGCATTTGCAAAACCTATATTTACGTACAATATTTCCTAGTATATTAGCGCTAGTTGTTTATAGTATCTTCGTACTTGTTATCGGTGCATTTGACCTTGTGTTTGCACTTATTGTAGGTTGTATGTTAGCTATTATCGTGTTTCTTCTTCCATTTGTATCATTACTTTTGATGAAGAAACACCATGTTACTTTAAAGCAAGGCAGAAGCCGTTTGTATCAACAACTGACGGATGCTGTTTTTGGATTATCTGATTGGCAGGCAAGTGGTCGTAAAGGTGAATTTATTAATGAGTATGTAAAACAAAATGATCAGTTGTTAAAAATCGAAAAGAGAGTGAAACGCTGGTATCATATTCGGGACAGTATCATTCAATCAGTAGTAGGTATTGTAGTTATTTCGATGATTATATGGACTGGAAATGAAGCGGCAAGTGAGCAAATTGCTCCTACAGTTATCGCAGCTTTCGTATTAATGACTTTATCTGTAACGAATGCGCTTATTCCTATTGCAGATGCCATCGATCGAATCCCGTCGTATGTAGAATCTACCCATCGTCTTAATGGCGTAGAAAGTGATATTGTTTTACATGATAAAATGGATTTGTATGGAGATAATGATTACGTTGAACCAAGACATGTAGATATTGAACTGAATCACGTATCGTATAGTTATCCAGATAGTAATGAGATTGTATTAAAAGACGTATCATTACAAATAAAAGCAGGGAAGAAAATTGCTATTTTAGGCAGAAGTGGGACAGGGAAATCTACTTTACTAAAATTGTTAACAGGGGCGTTAAGCCCAGTAAACGGCCAAGTTGTATTGAATGGTGAACGAGCTCATACGAATCTTTTATCTAAATATATTTCTGTATTAAATCAAAAGCCCCATTTGTTTGATACGACAATTGGAAATAATGTACGAATTGGCAAACCAGAGGCGACGGATGAAGAGATATGGAAAGCTTTAGAGAAAGCACAATTAGCTTCACATATTACTTCTCTTCCGGACGGATTACAAACAAAAATGCATGAAATGGGAAAGCGGTTTTCTGGTGGTGAAAGACAAAGGGTTGCTTTTGCTAGAACTCTTATGCAAGAAACACCCATCATTGTACTTGATGAACCGACTATCGGTTTAGATCCGAAAACAGAATTGTCTTTAATTGAAACAATGTTTTCTGCAACGGAAGAAAAGACGGTTATTTGGATTACGCACCATCTTGTAGGAATAGAACATGTAGACGAAGTTATATTCCTTGATCGTGGCCAAATTGTCATGCAAGGTAGTCATAAACAACTTCTGAAAGAAAATGAAAAGTATCGTAAACTTTATGAGTTAGATAAAGGAATATGATTTGAATAAGCAATAATTGTAAAAATAGCTACGCCTAATGGTGGAGCTATTTTTTTGTTAGATTGCAGGTGTATATGATTGTTACGAATTAAAAATGAATTTCATATTATACATATAATGGAGGGGATGTACATGAAGGAGCAGTATAAAATCATTGTTTTAAGTGATGAATTATCCGGGGAGAGGATTCGAAATACATTAGACAAAAATAAATGTAAAACAATAGTTCATGTTGTAGACGTTTCAGATGTTGTTCGAATAGAAAATTCTTTTCAATATATAGTCATTTGGAGAGTGGAAGCAGAAAAACTTACAAATGACTTGATAAATAGGGGCGTGCAAAGTTCAAAAATTATTAATTTAACAAAATACATGTATGAATGGAAGGATAAATTAATTTCTATCTATCAAATAAATCCAGAGCTTATGTCTTTATACATTTCTATGAAAAAAGCAAAGAGTGATCCGACGTATGAATTGTTTGCTACCGGTTTGTCTTATCCACATTGTGGCATAAGTACGGAGCTCCTCTCAAAAAAGTCAATAAAATTAACACTTCCATCGCAAGATCTATACTATGATTATTTAATAGCGTCACAACTTCTATCAAACACTCATTCATTTCAATATTGTTTAATAGGAATAGCCTATTTTTCATTTTTCTTTGATATGTCGTTATCATCTGAATCATATAGAATTCACAAAGTATATTATCCATTGTTTCAAGATGGTCATCATACTGTAGTTCATTCTCCTCTACCCACTGATGGATTCTCACATCTAAATACTCCGAAACCACTTCTTTCTATTTTTAATTTGCATTTTGAATATATTTTATTAGATGAACTAAAAGATGAATCATTGGTACTGCCTTGGATAAATGCTGAATGGAATACTACTCCTCTTTACATTCCTTTTGAAGAACACGGGAAAATAAGAGCAGCTTCACACGCTAAATTGGCGTATCCTCATACTTTAGTTGAAAATAAAATGATTTTTAAGAAATATTTAGAATTACTATTAAAAAACGATATAAAGCCATTAATTGTTGTATTCCCTGTTACTTCACATTATTTCAATTGTAGTAGTAAGAAATTAAAAGAAGATTTTTATAAAGTTATAAATGAGTTTCAAACTCAATATTCTTTTCAAATCATAGATCTATTTGATTCGCCATTATTTTGTGAGGATGATTTTTATGATAGTGATCATATGAATAAAAAAGGTGCAAATAAAATGTCCGCGTTATTAAATATGTTTATTCAGGAACGAAGAGTATGATATTTTGTTTCATGTTTGCATAAAAGTATATAGGCTCCATACAGTTAAAGTAATGTGATTTTTGTGTCGCGTATATAAATAATATGCGAAGAGGTGAGAGAGTTAAAATGAGAAATCGTATTGAAAGAATTGAAGAGGTCGTAGAGCAACTTCCGTTGGTAAGTGTGTTAATTCCTACGTATAATCGTCCTCGCTACTTTGAAAAGGCGTTATGTAGTGTGTTAGAACAAACGTACCCTAATATAGAAATTATAGTTGGAGATGACAGCACGAATGACGAAACAGAAAAGGTGTTACAAAAATATTTATGTGATCATTTAAATATTATTTATATAAAAAACACATCAACTCTCGGACAATTTGAAAATGCGCTAATGTTATTTCATGAAGCGAACGGTGAGTATATAAATTTTTTAATGGATGATGATATATTTCATGTGAATAAAATTGAAAAGATGATGAAGTATTTTTTCAATGATCTAGATAATGAAATTAAGCTAGTAACATCTCATCGTCAAGTAATTGATGATAAAGGGAAAGAACTACGACATATTTATTCAACTGTCCGTTTATTTGAAGAGGATACGATTATAGAGGGAATAGAATTAGGAAATAAGGTAATTGTGGATCAAAAAAATTATATTGGAGAACCAACAACAGTTTTATTTCGTAAAAATGAGTTACAAGAACCGTATGGGATTTTTGATAAGAGGCGGTATTTATGTAATGTAGATATAGCTTCATGGTTATCTTTATTAAGTGAAGGAAAAGCAGTATATATAGCAGAGACACTTAGTTACTTTCGATTACATCCAGATCAACAGTTAAATGAATCTAATAAAATGATGGATGGGTTAGAAGATTTTTCACACAGTATTATAGCGGGAGAAAAATATGGTTTCTTATCCAACGAAAAAGATTTAGACAAAGCGATAACTAATTTTCTAGATTATGCAAGAAGGATAGTTCCATCATCGATATTATATACATTAGACTATTACCAAAAAATTAGAGGAAAGAAAATAAATATAGAAAAGAAAAAACAGCATATAAATAATAATTCTTCTTTACCGAAAGTAAGTATACTTATTCCTGCATACAATAGACCTTATTACTTGGAATTAGCGCTCAACAGTGCTCTGAATCAAACATATGAAAATATAGAAATTATTATTTCTGACGACAGTACAAATAATGAAGTCAATGTTATGATTCAACCGTACTTACGTGAATATGAGTGTATTACATATGTTGAAAATGAAACGCCATTAGTTGCTGAAAACTTTAATAAGTGTATAGAACTTGCGAATGGGGATTATATAAACTTTTTATTAGATGATGACTTATTTCATCATGAAAAGATCGAGAGAATGATGAAATACTTTTTGGCATTAGAAAACATTTCATTTGTGACGTCATATCGTGAACTGATTGATGAGAATGGAGAGATATTACCACCTTCAACATTGAATATGAAAATCGCGAAAGAAACAACACTTTTTGAAGGAAAAGAATTAGGGAATTATATGTTAAAAAACTTAAAAAATATAGTTGGTGAGCCGACAACTGTTTTGTTTAATCGGGATTTGTTTGAAGGTAAGTTTGGGTATTTTAAAGGAAAGGCTTATTCTGCTATTAATGATATTGCAACTTGGATAGATATGATGAGAAAAGGAAAAGTAGTTTATATACAAGAACCTCTTAGTTATTTTAGACAACATAGTGGACAAAATCAAAAACAAATGCATTTTATGTTAATGACAATTGAAGAGTGGATTGAATTAATTATAGATGCATATAATAGTGGATTTTTAAGTTCTGAAAGTGAGTATAAAGAGAGTTTATCTTATTGTTTAGAAAATGCGGGATTTATAGTTAAGGATGCAGTAAGAAACGGCGAAATAGATCAAATTTATAATGAAAAGATAAAAAAAGGGTTACACAAATTAGTTGCTCACATGTTTGAGAAAGAATTCTGTTATTGTCAATATTGCAATCAACAATTTGAAAAATTTTCACCTTGGCCAGCACATTATGATTTTCCGAAATATAAATTTGAGATGTGGAATAAAGATACAGGGATATGTCCAGTTTGTAATTCGATGGATCGTGAAAGATTGTATCGTACATACATTGAAACGGAAACAGACTTGTTAAATAGAAACTATACTATGCTTCATATTGCACCTGAAGCGAAGTTAAGAGATTGGTTTAACGAGTATAAAAATATTACGTACGTATGTGGTGACTTAGAACCAAAGGATCCATTAATGAAGGAAATTGATGTTACAAGGATTACATATGATAGTAATACCTTTGATGTAATATTATGTAGCCATGTGTTAGAACACGTTCCTGATGATGACAAAGCAATGCGAGAGTTATATAGAGTGTTAAAGCCAAATGGATGGGGAATTATTCAAGTACCAATCGTAATGAATGTAGATTTTATTGTAGAGAATGAATTAATTGTAACACCACAATTGAGGAAATTAGCTTTTGGTCAAGAAGATCATGTGAGAATTTATAATCAATCGGGATTTATTCAACGATTAATGAATGCAGGATTTAAGGTGGAATTATATAACATAGCGGAAAAACAAGGAATGAAAAGTGCTAGGAGATTTGGATTATCTGAAACGGATATGCTCTATATTGTCCGAAAATGATAGGAAGGAATAGATAGATATGGAGAATATTCCTTTTTTACGTGCTTCAACTGTACCTGTAATTGAGTATTTGGACGAATTGAAGGAAATTGATACATCTCACATATATACGAATTATGGACCTATAAATCAACGTTTTGAGGAAACAATTATGTCGGTATTTTTTCAAAACAGGGGAGCTGTTACAACAGTAGCAAACGCAACGTTAGGGTTAATGGCGGCTATTCAACTAAAGAAAAGAAGAAAGGGAAAGTATGCTCTCATGCCTAGCTTTACATTCCCTGCGACTGCCTTAGCCGCTATTTGGTGTGGATTGGAACCTTATTTTATTGATATTTCAATCGATGATTGGTATATGGATAAAACCGTACTTTTGGATAAGATAGAAGAATTAAAAGAAGAGGTTGCGATTGTTGTCCCGTACGCAACTTTTGGATCATGGATGGACTTAGAAGAATATGAAGAATTAGAGAAAATCGGGGTTCCGGTTGTCGTAGATGCGGCACCGGGATTTGGATTAATGAATAGTGGTATGCATTACGGTCAGGATTTTAGTGGAATGATCGTATATAGCTTTCATGCAACAAAGCCTTTCGGAATTGGTGAAGGAGGGCTCATATATAGTAAAAACGAAGAAGATATACAACGTATTAAAAGAATGGGGAATTTCGGATTTGATAAAAATCGTGAATGCACGATGATGGGGTTTAATTGTAAAATGTCTGAATACGCAGCAGCTATTGGGATAGCGACTATAAAAAGATGGGATCAAAAATTAAAAGAACGCACCCGTATTTCTGAATGGTATAAACAGTTATTGCAAAGTACTGGGTTAATGAAAAAAGGGTGGGAAGTCCAAAAGACAGAAGCGGTTATTCATCAATTTATGCCTATCATTTGTCCAGAAGAAGTTCACAACATACAAGTAATAGAAGAACTGAAAAAACAGAAAATAGAAGCTAGATTATACTTTTCACCATCTTGCCACCAACAAGTTCTTTTTAGAAAATATAAGTCTACAGATTTAACAAAAACGAATAAAATAGCAAAACGAATTGTAAGTTTACCTTTATGGGAAGGAATGACGAAAGAACTAGTAGAGCAAATTGTAATCTGTTTAGAGCAGAAGGTGGTGTCGGTAGATGAATAGTTTTTATAGTCAAGAAGAGCTAAAGAAAATTGGGTTTTTATCTGTTGGGAAAAATGTATTGATTAGTAAAAAAGCAAGTATATATAATCCGGGTGCTATATCAATTGGTAATCATGTAAGAATTGATGATTTTTGCATTTTAAGTGGCAAAATCACAATTGGAAGTTATTCGCACATATCAGCGTATACAGCGTTATATGGAGGGGAAGTTGGGATTGAAATGCATGATTTTGCAAACATCTCAGCTAAAACAATTGTATATGCAGTACTTGATGATTTCAGTGGAAATACATTAATGGGGCCAACCGTCCCGAATCAATATAGGGATGTGAAAGCAGAAAAAGTTATTTTAAAAAAACATGTGATTATTGGTGCTAATTCTATTGTTTTTCCAAATGTAACTGTAGGAGAAGGTACGGCAGTCGGCGCGATGAGTATGGTAAAAGAGAGTTTAGATGATTGGTATATTTACGCTGGAGTTCCCGTAAGGAAAGTAAAACCTCGTCAAAAAAAGATGCTAGAGTTAGAAATTGATTTTTTAAAAAGCATTCATTCTTAACAAAAAAGAATGAATGCTTTTTATTTTTATCCCGCTATTTGCCGGTAAAGATTCGACTGGTGAGGGCTAATTAAAGTTTCACTTTATGATAGAGCAGAGTGTATCTTAACTTATTATGTTTTAAATTTTGCTGACCAAGGCAATACTGAGCCATAGTGAATGTAAAGTTGGAGGGCGAGCGTATATGTTTGATGAGGATGGGATTGTATTAATTATGGAACCAGCTGATGAAAGAAACTTGAGGAGATTTATTTTTTCAGTGCCAAAGTCAGTGTATGAAAAGAAGGGGCTTACATTACACTATGGAACAGCTATAGGACAAGGATATATGGATATAATTGAAGATATTATAAGCGTACATATAGAAATAGATGTTGTAACGATAATAGGGCATGTAAGAGGATAAATAGCTATTTGAAAAAGGTTATAAACAATTTAGCTAGAAGTTATGTATAGAGAAAACTACAGACAATTATAAAAACGAAGGGAGTCTAAAATGAAAATAAAATCAATTTTATTAGTATTTATAGTTTCAATTGGTTTAATGGGATGTTCAATAGTGGAGGAAGGAAAGAACTCGATAGATTATGCTCAAAAGGCGACAGACTATGTAAATGAAATAAGTGCATTTGCAAATGATGCACCAGCATTAGCAGAAAAGGCCGTTAATGATAGTGAGGCTCGAAAAGAATTAGAAACGAAGCTTAGTGAAATTAAACAAGATATACCCGCATTCAATGAATTAACGCCACCTGATGTAGCAAAGGATCTTCATCAACAAATCGTCGGATATAACGAAAAGTTAAATACGTTAATTGATACGGCGATGACAAAGATAGAAGAAGGGAAAGTGGATGTAGAGCAATTTAAAAACTCAGAGCTTATGCAGACGGTAGATCAAGTTCGAGATTTGAAAGATAAGGTGCAAAATTTAGGTCAATAGTAAAAAGCTCCGTTTGTGATAAACGGAGCTTTTTACTATTGGATACAATAAACGATTACACCAAAGATAATAATCATGTTACCGATGAGTTTACGTTTCGTTATTTTTTCCCCTAGGAAATACCAACCGAAAATTAATATGATGATATAACTTAAGGATTCTAATGCTGATGCTTGTTTTAATTCCATGCCCTTCATGGCGATTACATTTAATCCAGCGTTAAGTACAAATAAAGAGTAGCCGATAATAACATAAGGATTCACATATTCTTTTATTCTAGAATCGTATTGTTGTAAAGTAGCTTTTTTTAATAATATTTGTGAGTAATTTGCTAAAATTATCCCGAAAATAAACAATAGCATATAACTATTCATCTTTTGTCACCACCACAATTCCGACGATAATAATAGCTGCACCAAGTAAATGATTCCACTGAATTGTATCTCCAAATAGAAATACTGACCAAAGCATTGACCATAGTATAATAATCCCTCGATGTGAATATGCTTTTGAAATTTCGAAATGTTTAATTACTTGTTGCCATAAAATTGCATATCCGAATAAAAGTATAACTAGTCCGAAATAAGCAACAAAAAATGAGATTGAAGCAATTGGAAATTGAGCTGCCCATTTCATGTAAACCATAATGATAGAATATATCAAAAAAGCTACATGTAAAAATACATAATTTTTAATAGTTGGTTTCATTTATTCACTCTCTTTTACATATAAATATCTATTTATATCTGTTTTTTTAAATGATAGATATAGAAATATATTTTGTTTAATCTTTCACATTCCAAATTATATAGTATCATGGCTTTTATTGTAAAACAATAGAAGCCATGCATTCATTTTTTCCAAGATTCTACAATATGTATCGTTTTATTTGTTGCATCCAACTCTACTTGAACACCGAAAGGTATAGTAATCATTGGATGTGTATGACAACAATCGAAGTCAGCTAGAAAAGGAATTCTTTGATTTTGAAGTACTTCCAACAGTATTTCAAAAGGTTTTCGATTTGTACCACAATCATCAAATTGCTCATGTTTTCCAAGAATGATACCTGAAATTTTATCAAATACACCGTTAATTTTAAGGAATGAAAAGCTTCTTTCGATAGTAGCTGCATCTTTTGAACTGTCCTCAATAAAGAGAATATCGCCTTCTTGAATATGTGGCATATAGGGGCTAGCCCAAATTCCTTGTATCGTGTTTAAATTCCCGCCAATAATACGCCCAGTAGCTTTTCCGTCAATTACTGAAATCCAATTGTTTGGTCGAAGTTCTTTCTCCTTCGTCTTTTCTTCCCAATTAATAAATTCATCTGACCAAAATAATGGTTGTTTTATATGATAAGGAAGAGATTGATCATGTAGTAAAGTTTCTGCAAAATATTTGTATGTGCAGTTAACAAAAGGTTCAAATTCGCCAAAGGAAGGGACGAGAGCGGGCCCATAAAATGTAGGGATTCCTGTTTTAGCATAAATTCCTAGTAATAAAGCAGTTGCATCTGAATATCCAATCATTATTTTAGGGTTATTTAGAAAAGCATCATAATCAATATAAGGTAATATTGAATTTGAATTCATCCCACCAATTGTTGACATAATACAAGAAATATTAGGGTTTCTTATCAAGGCATTTAGTTCATCAGCACGCTCTTGTATACTACCAGAACGATAAAAATCATATCGACCTGTTAATGAACCTTCTAATATACGAAACCCTTTCTGTTGTAAGTAAGATTTTGCTCGTTCAAATCTTTTTAGAGAAGTGTAAGTTACTGGTGAAGAAGGGGAATAGATCCCAATTGTGTCTCCGTATTGCAATGATTTTGGAAGTAGCATTTGAATGAATCCCTTCTATTAAATAGTTTATCCCGCTATTTGCTGTGCAGTAAGATCCCCACCTCAAAATTCAGTGAAAGCGAAGAAGTTAGGTGGGGGGCGGGCTGCCCGTAAAAGCCCGATTGGTGGGGCTGATTAAAGTTTCCTTTATTTACGAGAATTCATTATTGAATATTCTTACGTTTCAATATTGTAAGTTTACCATAAATAAATTAAAATAATCATTGCTGTATATGAATAAACATACCTTTTTGCCTTGACTGTATAAAGGAATTGTTGTTAAGGTTAAATGTGAGTGTATAAAAGGTTTGCTAAAGGAGTTTTGAAATGAATCGGTTAAAATGGGGAAGGATGACAGTCCTATTAGTCATTATTTTAGGGGTATGTTGGTTCTTATTCCAAGGAAATCAAAAGAGCGTAGCAAATGTAGAGGGACAACCTTTGCAAGTGGCAGAACTACCTAAAGCAGGATTTTCTGAAAAAGTAGTCCCGCCAAAGTACATCCCACCAGAAATTAATGCAAAAGCAGCTATGATTATCGATGCGAGTGATGGAGATATTATTTATCAATATAATGAAAATGAAGCTTTTGCACCGGCTAGTATGTCTAAGATGATGACAGCGTATCTCCTACTAGAGAGTATACATAACGGGAAAGTTCGCTGGGAAGATCCAGTTAAAATGAGTGCGAAGGCGGCACAAACAGAGGGAGCGAGAATCCCAGTACAAGTTAATGACACATTAACTGTTAAAGATTTATATCATGCATTAATGATTGAGTCAGCTAATAATTCAGCTGTGGCTTTAGCAGAACATATGGCAAAATCGGAGAAAGATTTCGTTCAGCTTATGGATGCAAAAGCGAAACAGTTAAAAATGTCGGAACATGCTAAATTTGCAAATGCTTCTGGATTACAAGAGCCAGATGGAAGTGAAACAAAAATGACGGCTGCTGATGTAGCACAATTGGCGTATCATCTTATAAAAGATTATCCGGAAATATTAGAAGTGACTCACTTACGCCAAAGTCAGCTAGCATTTAATAATATTAATGTTATAAGCACAAACGACATGTTAAACAAAAATAATAAAAGTTTATATATAGAAGGAATGGACGGACTAAAGACTGGATTTACAGATAGTGCAGGATACTGTTTTACTGGGACTGCCAAGCAAGGTGATAATCGAATTATTACAGTGGTCATGGGGACATCAAGTAAAACAAAACGTTTTACAGAGACGAATAAGTTAATGTCGTATGCATTTGGATTAGTTAATTAAGTAAGTAAAATACCAATCTAGATCGCTACATAAGTAAGACTGTTTGTTGTTACTAATTTTAGATAACAACAAACAGTCTTTTTATTTTAACTTTAAAAAGGGAAAAGATTCTAAATACAAGTGTTATCATTTGAGTTTATTTATTGCTGTGATATTATAAAGTTATAAGCTTATTAATAATAAGCTTGAGGGGCGTAATATGATGTATACATATGAAATAGCCTCAATTGAAAATTGGAGGGAATTATGATGGCAAAAGATTTTTACTCAGCAATTGAAGACAGAAGATCTATTTATGCAATTAGTAAAGAGCAAGTAGTTTCTGATGAGAAAATTCAAGAAGTGATTTATCATGCTGTAAAACATACACCTTCAGCTTTTAATTCTCAAAGTGCTCGTGTTGTTGTTTTATTAGGAGAACAACATGATAAATTATGGGATATTACGAAAGAAACGTTAAGAAAAATTGTACCTGAAAATAACTTTGCACCTACTGAAGAAAAAATGAATGCATTTAAAAGTGGTTATGGAACGGTTTTATATTTTGAAGACAGTGAAGTAGTGGAAGGCCTTCAAGCAAACTTTGCATTATATAAAGATAATTTCCCAACTTGGTCTCAGCAATCATCAGGAATGTTACAATTTGCAATTTGGACAGCTTTAGAAATTGAAGGGTTTGGTGCTACGTTACAGCATTACAATCCGCTAATTGATGAAGAAGTGAGAAAAGAGTGGGATGTTCCAGGAAATTGGAAACTCACTGCGCAAATGCCATTTGGTAAACCGGTAGTACAGGCTGGTGAAAAAGAATTCCAATCGTTAGAAAACCGTGTAAAAATTTATAAATAATTTGATAAAAGGTGAACAGGAATATAACCTGTTCGCCTTTTTTTATAAGTAATAAGGTTTTTTTTGTCCTTCATTTTTTATCTGATTTTTCAATTCATCTTTACGTGTTTCAACAACTGATATTTTTTGTAATGTTATCATTGAAACGAATTGAATAAAAGCATAGTACAGCTCTATATTTTTTTGTATAGGATCATCTATTATATGTCTCACAAATATGCCTCCTCTTTTTATTAGGATATGTATATAATACTATGGTTATCCTATAAATTCTATAATCAGAAAAAGAGAACAATTGGTATAGTGTGTGCTTTCTTTAAAGGAGAAATGGTTTTTATAAAATAAATCTTACAATTCGTCAAATTATTTCAAAATTGTAGATAGTATAGAAAATTAGTTTTCTAAAAATATTATACTATTGATTAATAGAGTGATTTTTGTCATGATGAAAGTATACTTTATGTAAGGAGCTTTATAAGGAAATACATAATGTAGTTTGTATTAGGTTAATAGAATTTTTTATAGAAGATAGAAAAGGGATATTTTATATTGAGATATTAAATGAAATGTCGAATTTTTATGCGATATACAAGAAATTTGAAAAAAACATTGCAAAAACACTATGTTTAATGATAAAGTTCACATGAAGTTCACACGGATTTCACTTTGTTCATTTAAAATGAACTCTGTGTGAAAAATAAAACTCTTGCTAAAAAATGGAACTGGATGAATATTTTACTTTGATAATATTGTAAAGTATTAAAGTTTTAAGTTTTTTTTAAGAGGATAGTAGGGAAAGGAAGTAAAGACAACTTATGAAAAAAGTAATTGCAGGTTTAGCAGCAGCTTCTGTAGCTGGCGTTGCAGTTCCAGGAATGGATTCTGCTCATGCACAAGTTTCAAATGAAGCGCTAAAAGAAATTAATGGACAAACTCAAACTCAAACTCAAACTCAAACTCAAACTCAAACGACTGTAACTGAAACAAAAACTGTAGAAACAACTTCTGAATTAAAATACACAGTAACTGCTGATGTATTAAATGTTCGTTCAGGTGCTGGTACAGGACATAACGTTATTTCTAAAGTAAAATCAGGCCAAGTGCTACAAGTAGTTGGACAAGAAAATGGTTGGTTCAAAGTAAACGTAAATGGTCAAACAGGTTATGTAAGTGGTGACTTCGTAACGACTGGTGGCAAAACAGGAACGACTGTTCAACAAGGAACAGGTACTTACACAGTAAACGTTTCTTCACTTAACGTACGTACAGGCCCAAGTACATCTCATACAGTATTAGGTTCTGTAAACAAAGGTAAAACAGTACAAGTTGTAGGTGAAGTACAAGATTGGTTTAAAATCAACTTCAATGGTGGAACTGGATACGTAAGCAAAGACTTCGTAACAAAAGGTGGTTCTGCTGTATCTAACGAAACACAACAACCAACTACAAACAACAATACTACAACAGTTCAAACTGGTGGTTCTTATGTTGTTAACACTGGTGCTTTAAAAGTACGTACAGGCCCAGCTACATACAACGCTGTAATCGGTGGAGTAACAAATGGTAAAGTATTAAACGTTACTGGCGCTGAAAATGGTTGGTACAAAATTAACCATAACGGCCGCACAGGTTACGTAAGTGCAGACTTCGTTAAGTTTGTAAAAGGCGGAGTAAATAACGTTACAAATAACAATAACGTTACAAATAACGTTCAACAACCAGGTAAAGACGTACAAAAACCAACAACAGGTGGAGATACATCTTCAATCGTTTCATTCGCTCAATCTTTAAAGGGTAAACCATACAGAACTGCTGGTACAACACCTGCTGGTTTTGACTGCAGTGGTTTTGTTTACTATGTATTAAAGAATACTGGTCATAATATACAACGTATGAGTGTTGCGGGATATTGGAGTACAATGACAAAGACTAGTAATCCACAACCGGGAGATTTAGTATACTTTAGCGATACTACAGGTCCTGGAAAAGGTTTAACTCACATGGGTATTTACCTAGGAAACGGTCAGTTCATTAGTGCAGAAACTGAAAAAACTGGTGTGCGTATTAGTTCTGTAAGTAACTCTTATTGGAGCAAACATCTAAAAGGTTACTCAAAACCATACTAAGAAAAAGTAGTTTATATACTTTTCGTATAGAGAAAAGGCTTTCCAAGGAAACTTGGGAAGCCTTTTTATAGTTGAATAAATTGGAAGTTTAATAGTTTTTATTTTAACTTTCCATTTAAAAATCGATCATATAAGTCGTGGAAATAGTTAGGACGAAATAAGTTCGCTGCATGTCCTGCTAAAGGTATTTCCTTGTATAGAACGTTAGGTAAAATAGATTTCAAATCAAATAGACAAGATTTATAGAGATGATCATGCTCTCCCATTACCCATAGTATAGGGTGAGGGAGTGATTTTAATTTAGATTTTAAATCGAATTCTAACCGATGTCGTAATGACTGGGCAATTATGGATGAATGTAATTGTAATCCGAAACGGTAGTAAATATTTCTTGAAATGACTGCGAATGGATTTGCTTTTAGTATACCACTTGGAAAAATAGTATTTGCGTATTGAGAGAGCCATTTAGAGTATTCATCTCCTCGCTTCTCCCAAAAATTTTGAAATACATTATATAAACGAGAAGGGTTATTGTAATGTCCTCCAATATGACAAATACTTAATACTTTTTCTGGATGCATTTGTGCAAAAATTGTAGAGATGTAACAGCCGTAACTTAGTGCACAAATATGAGCTTTTTTAATATTTTCTTGTTCATATAAGTTTAATAATTGATCTACGAGGCGCTGTAATGAAAAGTCGATTGCTTCTCCTTTATCATCACCGTGACCTAATAAGTCATAAGTTATAATGTTGTAGGAGGCAGAAAATCGTTTTTGCTCCTTTTTGAAGGCGCGACGATTACCAACTAACCCATGAATAAAAATAATTGTTTCCTTTTCAGAATGTATATTTGTTTGCAAAAAGGATACTCCTTTCACTAACTGGAGATTTATATCGTGTTGTAAATTATTTATAATTTACATAGAATAATATTAAGTACCAGGTAATAATATCAGATGTTTATATCTGTTGTAAAGATGAGTTTTTATGTATATTTTGTAAAAATAGAAAAAGTGTGTTTACATTCAGTTTACATTTGTATCGTATTCTAATTTTAGAAAGAACAGATTTGTTTAACACGAGGAGATGAACAGGAATGGAAGTTAGAAATGAAATGAAGAAAAAAGGGAGTTGGAGGCAGTTTTTACGCCTTATTCAAGATACAAATCCTCCGAAAGGAATTTTAGTTTTTGCATTATTAATGAGTTTGCTTTCTACGGGAGCGAGTTTATTTATTCCCATGCTAACAAAAGGATTAGTAGATAATTTTTCGCTTTCTTCAATTAGTGCAGGACAAATTGTTGGGTTAGTTGCTTTCTTTGTAATGCAAACTATTGCGGCAGGGTTATCTATATATTTACTAAATTACATCGGTCAGAAGATTGTAGCGGGACTAAGAGAACGTTTGTGGAAAAAGGTACTTATCTTGCCGGTATCTTATTACGATCAAAATAGAACAGGTGATACGATTAGCCGTATGACGAATGATACAGGTGTTGTGAAAACGTTAATTTCTGAGCATTTGTCAAACTTATTAACAGGTGGTATTTCAATTGTTGGATCGTTAATTGTATTATTTGTTTTAGATTGGAAAATGACTGCGTTACTTTTAACGGTTATTCCGTTGTCTGTATTAATTTTAGTTCCACTTGGACGAAAAATGTATAAGATTTCAAAAGCGCTTCAAGATGAAACGGCATCTTTTACAAGTGTGTTAACGCAAGTGTTATCGGAAATTCGTTTAGTGAAATCTTCAAATACAGAAAAAAGAGAATATGAAACGGGTAATACAGGTATACAAAAGTTATTACAATTTGGTTTGAAAGAAGGAAAAGTGCAAGCATTAATTTCGCCAGTTATGTCGTTTGTTTTAATGGCACTACTTGTTATTATCGTAGGATATGGCGGGATGCGAGTTTCTAGCGGTGCATTAACAACTGGTGAACTTGTAGCGTTTATTTTGTATTTAGTTCAAATTATAATGCCGATGAGTCAATTATCTATGTTCTTTACACAATTTCAAAAGGCAATCGGTGCAACGGAAAGAATTAGTACGATTTTAGAATATGAAGTAGAAGATCATGAAACTGGTGTGAAAGTGGCAAATGCTAAGCAGCCGATCGTTCTTGAAAATATACATTTTGAGTATAACGAAGAAGAGCAAGTTTTGAAAAATATTGATTTTACAATTGAATCAGGAAAAGTGACAGCGATTGTAGGACCAAGTGGTAGTGGGAAAACAACGTTATTCTCATTACTGGAACGTTTTTATGAGCCAACTAGCGGTGCCATTAAATTAGGAAAAGAATCAATTACGAGTTATTCATTACAGTCATGGCGACGTCAAATCGGTTACGTATCACAAGATAGTCCGTTAATCGATGGAACGATTCGTGATAATATTTGTTACGGCGTTGAAGGCGAAGTAACGGATGAAGAAATTGAAAAAGTAGCAGCAATGGCATATGTTGATGCATTTATTCATGACTTACCAAACGGTTATGCAACAGAAGTTGGAGAACGCGGTGTGAAGCTTTCTGGTGGACAAAGACAGCGAATTGCCATTGCCCGGGCGTTACTTCGAAATCCGCAAATTCTTATGCTCGATGAGGCAACTTCAAGCTTAGATAGTAAATCTGAGTCTGTCGTTCAAAAAGCGTTAAATAACTTAATGAAAGGCAGAACAACGTTAGTGATCGCGCATAGACTTTCTACTGTTGTAGATGCAGATAAAATTATCTTTATTGAAAAAGGGAATCTTACAGGTAGTGGTACGCATGATGAATTATTACAGACGCATGATATGTATCGCGAGTTTGCAACGCAACAATTGAAAATTAAAGAGGGTGCATTATAAAATGAATCATCAGTGGGATTTTACTCCACTGATGATTCATTTTAAAAAAATATATTAGATGCTAAGTAGAAAGGAAATGGTTCCTTTGATACCTAAAATTTTAATAGTAGACGACGATCCACACATTAGGGAACTCGTTTCTGTATTTTTAGAACGAGAAGGTTTTCAAACATATGAGGCAATTGATGGAGTAGATGCACTTCGGAAAATGGATGACGTAAAAGTCGATATGGTTATTCTTGATATCATGATGCCAAATATGGATGGATTTGATGTATGTTTTGAATTAAGAAAATACTATGATATCCCGGTTCTGATGCTAACTGCCAAAGGAGAAACATCACAAAAAGTAAAAGGATTTCACCTTGGGACAGATGATTATCTTGTAAAGCCATTTGATCCTATAGAACTAGTAGTGAGAGTAAAGGCATTATTGAAACGTTACCAAATTACAGTTTCACAATCGATTCAAGTTGGAAATGTATTATTAAATCGTAAAACATTCGAAGTTACATCTGGAGAACAAACGGTTACGTTACCGTTAAAAGAATTTGAGCTGCTCTTTACTTTAGGGTCTAAATCGGGAAGAACTTGTTCGAGAGAGCAATTAATTGAAGAAATATGGGGATATGATTTTGAAGGGAATGAACGTACACTAGACGTTCATATTAATCGGTTACGTGAGAAGTTTCAAGAAGAGCAGTCGAAATTTAGTATTAAAACAATAAGAGGATTAGGGTATCGCTTAGAGGTAAGTAAATGAGAAAAGGAAAACGAATGAGTAAGTTGAAGATGCTGAAAGTATTTGGAGCGGTATTAGCGCTCTTTTCTTTTCTTACTATCATTTGGTCTATCGCATTTTATGTAGCAACTAGTATATTGAATGCTTTTGACGTAAACGTATCGCCATTTGTTGCCTTTCTAATTAGTGATATGGTCGGTTTTGTATTTATTATTCTTATTTGGACATTAATTGGAATATTAATGAGGCCAAAACGAGAGGCAATGATTTGGACTATTATTGAACCGATACAAAAAATTGCAAAAGGAGATTTCTCCGTAAAAATACGAAATGAAGAAAAGTATGATGGAGAAATTGGCGTGCTCGTAAAAAGTATAAATGATATGACAGATGAACTGAATACGATGGAGAAAATGAGACAAGAATTTGTATCGAATGTTTCTCATGAAATACAGTCACCATTAACTTCTATAAAAGGATTTGCTAGAGCACTACAAGACGATAATCTTTCTGAGAAAAAAAGAAAGCATTATCTTACCATTATTGAAACTGAAACAACGAGATTATCTAAACTAAGTCAAAACTTATTAAAGCTAACTCTTTTAGAATCAGAAGAGTATATACCAGAAAGAGTGAGTTATCGATTAGATCAGCAGTTAAAGCAAATTGTGTTAAATAGTGAACCACTCTGGGCTGAAAAAGAAATTGAGTTAGAACTAGATTTAGAAAAAGTACATGTTATTGCTGATCAAGAAAGTATGAGTCAAGTGTGGATTAATTTAATTCATAATAGTATTAAATTTACTCCAAGCGGTGGTACGATTATTATTCAGTTAAAGGAACATGAAACAGTAGTGGAAGTGCGTATCCGTGATTCAGGAATTGGTATATCTGAAGAACAGAAACAACATATTTTTGAGCGTTTTTATAAAGCGGATTCTTCACGAAATCGTGCTTATGGAGGAAGTGGCTTAGGTTTAGCTATTGTAAAAAAAGTACTCGATCTTCATCATGGGGAAATAAAAGTTGAGAGTGAGGAAGGGAATGGTACTGAATTTATTGTGTGTATTCCTAAATATAAAGAGAAATAGTGTTAGGGTGATATCTTCTAACACTATTTCTCTTTATAAATACATTTACCATTGTTGCAGCTATATTGATAAGCTCTTCCTTCGCTATTCATACGGTATGAGTAATCTGATTCTTTATCTTTCTTAAAGTCAACGTACGCTTCTGCACCGTTTTTATCATCATCTATATCAATGAATTGAACGGATCGTATAGAATAATCTTCCTTTTCACTTAATCCCTTTTCTTGCAAATTTTTATGTATACTGTCTACTAACTCGTCAAACAATGACCAGTTTAAATTAAGATTTTCAAATGACTCAGTATGTCTTCCTAAAATGCCTTCGTCTTGTATTATTTTATTATTATCGTATGTATAAGAGTATGTAAAATAGGGTTCGTCTTTATATACTACTGTTGCATAATAGCCGATATTATAAAGGGGAGTATATTTTCCGGTTATGCTTTGTATTTCTTTTTGCTTATATCCTTTTATAGTATGGAGATAGTCGCTAGTATCTTTTTCTATTACTTTATAATGTAGTGGATTACCAAATATAAAATACATAGCCAAAAATATGATACATAGTCCGACTGCAGTTAGTGATAAGAACCATTTTTTTCTTTTCATACACATACACGCTCCTATGCTGGATTTATTTTTATTTTATATGAATAATGGAAAAAACATGATACTTATAAATAAAAACTTTTTATAGTTACCTACAAGTAACCTACGCACATGAAAGTGCATCATTGCCTTTTTACATAAACATAGATACAATTTTAATATAATACATAACTGAGATGATTAAGGAGTGTTATACTTGGCAGAATTATTACAAGGCAAAAATGCTTTAATTACAGGAGCAGGTAGAGGGATTGGTCGCGCTGTCGCAATCGCATTAGCGAAAGAAGGCGTAAATGTAGGACTATTAGCTCGTTCAGAAGAAAACTTAAAAGCAGTAGCGAAAGAAGTAGAAGCAGAAGGTGTAAAAGCTGTTATTGCAACTGCTGATGTTTCTTCATACGAAGAAGTGACTACTGCGATTGAAACGTTAAAAAATGGTTTAGGATCTATCGATATTTTAATTAATAACGCTGGTATTTCTAAGTTCGGTAAGTTTTTAGAATTAGATGTTGCTGATTGGGAAAAAATCATTCAAGTAAACTTAATGGGTGTATATTATGCAACTCGTGCTGCTTTACCAAGCATGATTGAACAACAATCTGGTGATATCATTAACATTTCATCTACAGCAGGACAAAAAGGTGCACCTGTAACAAGTGCATATAGTGCTTCTAAATTTGGTGTTCTTGGTTTAACAGAATCGTTAGCGATGGAAGTTCGTAAGCATAACATTCGTGTAACGGCTTTAACACCAAGTACAGTAGCAACTGATATGGCTGTTGATTTAGGATTAACTGACGGAAATCCTGATAAAGTTATGCAAGCTGAAGATATTGCAGAATTTATCGTAGCACAGCTGAAATTAAATAAACGTACATTTATTAAATCAGCTGGACTTTGGTCTACTAATCCATAAGAATTACATTTATTAATAAAAGAAGGGATATCTATTCTGTAATGGGATAGATGTCCCTTCTTTATTTTTTGTGTTTAAGACAGAATTTTCTGTATAATCAAAAGTGAATGGTAGAAAGCATTGGAAAATTGAAAGGGGTGGTATTTGCATGATTGGAATTGAGAAATGGACGGCTGTTGATCAATATATGAGTGATGTATTAATACCGAAAGATTCTACATTAGAAGGGGTTCTTCAAACTAATGCTGCAGCTAATTTGCCAGCACATGATGTATCACCAACGCAAGGTAAGTTTTTACAACTATTAGTACAAATTCAAGGGGCCCGTAATGTTTTAGAAATTGGTACGCTAGGCGGATATAGCACGATATGGATTGCTAGAGCATTGCCATCTGGAGGCCGAGTTGTTACATTGGAAGCAAGTGAAAAACATGCAGAAATTGCACGTAGCAATATTGAGCGTGCTAATTTGACTGATAAAATTGAAATACGAACAGGATTAGCGTTAGATTCTTTACAACAAATAGAAAACGAGAAGTATGAACCGTTTGATTTTATTTTTATAGATGCTGATAAACAAAATAACCCTGCTTATTTTGAATGGGCACTAAAACTATCACGACCGGGTACTGTAATTATTGGGGATAACGTAGTACGTGAAGGAGAAGTTATTGACAATACTAGTACCGATCCTCGTGTACAAGGGATACGTCGTTTCTATGAATTAATAGCTGATGAGCCACGTGTTAGTGCTACAGCGCTTCAAACTGTCGGAAGTAAAGGATACGATGGGTTTGTAATGGCAGTAGTAAAAGAGTGATACCGTTCGAAAGTCTATTATATTTATAGTAGACTTTAGGGGAGTGAGAGATAATGAATGAAGCATCTTTCCAATACTGGGCGGAGTATTGGAAAGATGCTGAGATACCAAAAACGGTGAGTGCTTGGAAATTTGGTGATACCGCAAATCGTCTTGCTAAGCAAGTAGTTGACGGAACGAAAACGGCAACTTGTTCTGCATATCTCTTCTATGAATTAAAGAATGTACCGTTACCAACTACAGAGGACTACTCTGTTATTTTGGATTACGATGAAAATCCGGTAGCAATTGTAAAAACAATTGAAGTAACAATAGTACCTATGAATGAAATTACAGAAGAGTTTGCAATTGCTGAAGGGGATGAAAGATATAAAAAAATAGGAGGAGAGAAAATGAAAAAGAAATTTCAAAAATTATAACATGTATCTTGTACAACGCAGCTACCTCGTGGACCTCCAACATACTTGGAAATATAAGTTTATATAAAAATTGGAGGTTAGGAATAGATGAGAACTGAAAAAGAAATGTTAGACGTAATTATAAATACAGCAATAGAGGATGAAAGAATTCGAGCAGTTATCATGAATGGATCGCGTGTAAATCCAAATGTGAAAAGAGATTGTTTTCAAGACTATGATATTATGTATGTTGTAAATGATATACAATCTTTTACGTCTAATCATAATTGGGTTCATAGATTTGGAGAAATAATGATAGTACAAATGCCAGAAGAAATGTCGTTAGTTCAACCAGATGAAGATGGAAAGTTTCCGTATTTAATGCAGTTCATGGATGGGAATCGGATTGATTTAACGCTAGTTCCAGTTGAGTTAATAAAAAAGTTCGTTGGACAAGATAGTTTAAGTAAACTGCTTCTTGATAAAGATAATTGTCTGGAAGAATTCCCACCAGCAAGTGATAAAGATTACTTAGTAAAAAAGCCTACAGAAAAAGAGTTTTTAGATTGTTGTAATGAATTTTGGTGGTGTAGTACGAATATCGCAAAAGGGTTATGGCGAGAGGAACTTTCTTATGCAAAAGGAATGCTTGAAGGACCAGTGCGAGATATGTTCATCGTAATGCTAGAATGGTATATTGGTATGAAAACAGATTTTACAGTTAATGCAGGTAAGTTTGGAAAGCATTTCGAGCAATATGTTGAAGAAGATATGTGGAAGCAATTTAAAAAGACATTTTCTAATGCAGAATACGAAAACATATGGGGCTCATTCTTTGTCATGGGTGATTTATTTAGAGAAGTGGCGAATGAAATTGCTAATACATATGGATATCAATATGCGCAAGATGATGATGATAAAGTGACGAACTATTTAAAACATGTGAAAGCTTTGCCAAAAGATAGTACATCGATTTATTAATAATATAAAGCAGTAAGACTGTCCTGTTAACGGACAGTCTTATTTGTGCTTATGAATAACAATTTCTCTAACAAAGTGCAGATGAATCACATATGAAAATTTAGGGAGGTTTTTATCATGTATTATTTTTATTCGCCAGAAATGTTCGTTCCATATCAATGGGGACTAGAACGAGATGTTTCGTATGCTTATATGCCATATAACTCATTTTATTATGGAGACTATAAAAGCTCATTACCTTACGTATATACCCCTCAAAATTATGAAGTACCAATGAAAGCATATGAGCGTGGATCATGGACACCATTTTCGTGGGTCGAAAAATATGCGTATGCATTTTCAGGTTCTTACAATAAAGCGGAAGTAGCCCTTACATTTGATGATGGGCCAGATTTAGTCTTTACGCCAAAAATATTAGATAAGTTAAAACAACATAATGTGAAAGCGACTTTCTTCCTGCTTGGTGAAAACGCAGAAAAGTATCCAAACGTAGTAAAGCGTATTGCAAATGAAGGGCATGTAATTGGTAATCATACGTATAGTCATCCGAATTTAGCAAAAGTAAATGACGTTGAGTACCATAATCAAATAATAAAAACGGAAGAAATATTAAATCGTTTAGCTGGTTACGCACCAAAGTTTATACGTCCGCCATACGGTGAAATACTTGAAAATCAATTAAAATGGGCAACAGAGCAAAATTTTATGATTGTACAGTGGAGTGTTGATACGGTTGATTGGAAAGGTGTAAGCGCTGATACGATTACAAATAATGTGTTAGGGAATTCATTTCCTGGAAGTGTCATCCTCCAGCATTCAACACCAGGTGGACATTTACAAGGATCTGTAGATGCACTAGACAAAATCATTCCGCAGTTAAAAACGAAAGGGGCACGTTTTGTAACACTTCCAAGTATGTTTCAGACATCAAAAGAAAGAAAGTGAATGTGTTATAAATTGGAAAAAATAGGGTTATGCCGTATAATGAAAGTGTAAGTTTAGGAGGGATATAATTGATTTATGCACTAGTAAACATAGGAATAAGCATATTGATTGGAATTATATTTATACTTGCGGCACTTATCCTTCAAAAAAATCCACCGACAGATATTAATGCGGCATATGGTTATCGTACGAAACGATCTATGAAAAATAAGGAATTATGGGATGCGGGTAATAGGTATAGTGCAGCAGTGATGAAGCAAAATGGATTCATCATGATGTTAATTGGGAGTGTTATTAGTATACTGTTTAGATATCCACATACAATGATAGCGATTATGGTGGTTATGCTGTTATTAATTATGCGTTTATTTATACAAGTAGAGAGTAGATTAAAAGTACTTGAGCAATAATGAAAAATAGGACTCCACGCAATATGATGCTGAGAGTCCTATTTTATTTATAAACTATTATTTTTTAATACTTCTTTTCCTTGCTCTATAACAAATTCATAGTATGCAAGATCATACGGATAAATATCTTCAAATGTTATCGTAATCGGTTTATTGTTTAGGACTGAAATCGTCGTTAAAGATGAAATCTCTCCTTTTAATAGTTGTAGAAAAGGAGTTGTATGTACTTTCATCACATCGTCTACTTCTTCACCTGGTGCGAATGGAAGTGGATTGTTGACATTGTGAAAATACATATGACAAAATTCACGATCAGTAAGATTTGAAATTTCATAATCTATTTTAAAGATGCCTTTGTATATTAAATCAGTAGTTTGAAAGGAAAGCCCCAATTCTTCTTCGATTTCACGAAGGCCACCAATTTGTACATCTTCATCATGCATAATATGTCCAGCTGAAGTAATATCCCATATACATGGAGCTTCTTTTTTATTTTTAGAGCGTAATTGGAAATATAAGAACATATCTTCATTATCTTTTTCTACAAACCAACAATGAAATGTTTCGTGCCAATCACCGTCACGATGCACTTCGTCACGTAATTTCTTCCCAAGTGTATTTCTTTCAGGATCAAATATTGTTAACCACTCTGTCATTTTAATTCCCCTTTCCTCAAATTTTATTATACAATATTTGTATTGAATTTTGGGAAAATAAAGAAAAAGGAGTGGTTATAAGTGGAGATAGAGCGTATGGAAATAAAATCGATTATTTCAACAGAGGAAGAGTTACGGAAAATATTGGGGCAACCAAGTGAGCGAGCATTGAAAAAAGTTATTTCATCATTAGACCACCATTGCATAGATTTTCTTTCTAAATCTCCTTTTCTAGTATTATCTACTGCAAATAAGTTGGGGGAGTGTGACGCCTCGCCGAGAGGAGACGCACCTGGATTTGTTTACATATTAAATAATAGTAAAATTATTATTCCGGAAAGACCAGGAAACCGCCGTATAGACTCCATTTTGAATATTATTTCCAATCCAAGTGTAGGATTAATCTTTTTTATTCCAGGTCTTGGGGAGACACTCAGAATAAATGGCCGAGCGTATATTACAAACGACGAAGAAGTTTTGAAAGAAATGCAGGCGAATGGACGTAATCCATTGCTTGGAATTGTTGTTGAAATAGAAGAGTGTTATATTCATTGTGCAAAAGCTTTTATTCGTTCTAAGATGTGGGATTCAGAATCTTGGTTAAATAAAAAAGAGTTACCTTCAGCAGCAAAAATGTTGCTGGAGCATGCGAAAGTGAATACTTCAGAAGAAGATGTTGCACGTTCTTTAGAAGAAAGTTATACAAAAAGATTGTATTAAAAATTTTATTGATATAGTTTTGTGGAGCGGATATGTACGGGTTTTAGAATGGGGAATTTATATACGAACCGTTGATTTACAAACTGGAGAAATAACAAAATAGATAAATTGAGTGGCGGTTGCATAATGCTATTGTAAAATATAATAAAAAAAGTTCTTGAAAATAGTTAGTAAAAATAGGCTTGCTTTTTAAAAAGTTGATAACTATAATAAGTTAACAAATAGACATGAACGAAAAAGTAACGATAAGGACAAGAAATCATTTTTACGGTTTACAGAGAGGGAAGCCAAGGGTGTGAGCTTCCTAACACGAGAAATGATTTTACCACCTTTGAACTTCAATAGTGAACGAGTAATCTAGTAATTATTGACGGTATCAGCCGTTATCTGAACTTGAGCAATCTAGAAGGAGATATGTCTAGATTGGAACAAGGGTGGAACCACGAAAACACATTCGTCCCTTTCCTAGGGATGAGTGTGTTTTTTTACGACCTTAGAGATTGAAAATTTAAAATAATTAAAAAATAGTATTGATTTTGTTTTTTATGCGAGTATAATGAGTTAACAAATAAACATGAACGAAAAAGTAACGATAAGGACAAGAAATCATTTTTACGGTTTACAGAGAGGGAAGCCAAGGGTGTGAGCTTCCTAACACGAGAAATGATTTTACCACCTTTGAACTTCAATAGTGAACGAGTAATCTAGTAATTATTGACGGTATCAGCCGTTATCTGAACTTGAGCAATCTAGAAGGAGATACGTCTAGATTGGAACAAGGGTGGAACCACGAAAACACATTCGTCCCTTTCCTAGGGATGAGTGTGTTTTTTTATTACTTTGAAAGGAGGTGCTTGTAACATGAAACAATTTGTACGTACGGAAATAACCACCACCTGCATGGCCAAAGAGCAGAATAAGGTGATTTATAGGTGTAACAATTAAACTTTTAGGAGGAGATTAGAAGATGAATAACGTTATAAATGTTGGGGTATTAGGTTTAGGTACGGTCGGAAGTGGTGTTGTTCATATTTTGAAAGAACATTATAAAAAAATCGCTCTTGATACAGGATACGAAGTGAAAGTGAAAACAGTCGTTGTACGTGATTTGGAAAAAGAACGCGATGTTTGTATTGACGGAATTGCAGTCACAAGTCATGCAGATGAAGTTCTAAATGATTCAAATATTGATATTGTAGTAGAGGTAATGGGCGGAATTGAAGAAGCAAAACAGCATATTGTTAAGGCTTTAGAAAATAAAAAACATGTCGTAACAGCAAATAAAGATTTAATGGCTGTATATGGTGCAGAGCTTCTTCAACTGGCAAATGATAATGATTGTGATTTATGTTATGAAGCGAGCGTAGCAGGCGGTATTCCAGTGTTAAGAGGACTAACTGACGGGCTAGCATCAGATCAAATTGAAAAAATAATGGGAATTGTAAATGGTACAACAAATTATATGTTAACAAAAATGAGTCAAAATGGGTGGTCTTATGAAGAGGCTTTACAGGAAGCGCAAAAATTAGGTTTTGCAGAATCGGATCCGACAGCAGATGTAGATGGACTAGATGCGGCGAGAAAGGTAGCAATTCTTGCAAACTTAGGTTTTTCGATGAATGTTTCATTAGATGATGTGCAAGTAAGAGGGATTCGAAAGGTCGAAAAAGAAGATTTACAAATGGCTGAAAAGTTAGGATTTACTATGAAGTTAATTGGGAAAGCAGAAAAACAAGGATCAGCCATTCATTTAAGTGTAGAACCGACACTTTTACCAAGTCGTCATCCATTATCGAATGTAAATAATGAATTTAATGCAGTATATGTTCACGGTCAAGCGGTAGGAGAAGTAATGTTTTACGGACCTGGAGCTGGAAAGTTGCCAACTGGTTCTGCTGTAGTAAGTGATATTATTTCCATCGTTAAAAATATGAATCAAGTGCCGAAAAATAAAAGTGCGTTAAAAGAACCAGTTCCTTATGAATTACAAGGTGATGAAGAAGTAGTTTCGAAATATTTCTTGCGTATTTCATTACGAGATGAGCCTGGGATGTTGCAAAAAGTAACAGAATGTTTCGTTAATTATTCTGTAAGTTTAAAAGAAGTTATTCAATTACCTTTAAACCGTGAACTGGCAGAAGTTGTTGTTGTGACACATCGAACTTCCAAGTATCAATTCGAACGAGTTTTAGGAGCGATAGAAGCTGTCGCAAGTGAAATAAACAGTTACTACATTATTGAGGAGGAAAAACAATATGTATAAAGGACTATTAAAACAGTATGCTTCTTATTTACCGGTGAATGAAAAAACACCTGATGTGAGCTTAATGGAAGGAAACACACCTCTTATTCCGTTATTAAATATATCAAAGCAATTAGGGGTTCAGCTATATGGTAAGTACGAAGGAGCGAATCCGACAGGTTCTTTTAAAGATCGTGGTATGGTGATGGCAGTTGCTAAGGCGAAAGAAGAAGGTTCAGAAGCAATCATTTGTGCATCAACAGGTAATACATCAGCATCAGCTGCAGCATATGCGGCACGTCTTGGGATGAAATGTATAATCGTCATACCTGAAGGAAAGATTGCACATGGGAAATTAGCGCAAGCGGTCGCTTATGGAGCTGAAATTATTTCAATAGAAGGGAATTTCGATGATGCACTTAAGGCTGTAAGAAATATTGCTGCAGAAGAGCCGATTACGTTAGTAAACTCAGTAAATCCTTATCGAATTGAGGGGCAAAAAACGGCAGCATTTGAAATTTGTGACCAATTGCAAAATGCACCAGATGTTCTAGCTATCCCTGTTGGGAACGCAGGAAATATTACAGCATATTGGAAAGGTTTCTGTGAATATGAGAAAGAAAAAGGTTATAAGAAGCCAAGAATTCATGGCTTTGAAGCGGAAGGAGCAGCTGCAATTGTAAAAGGGCATGTAATTGAAGAGCCTGAAACAATTGCAACAGCGATTCGAATCGGTAACCCGGCAAGTTGGTCATACGCAGTAGAGGCTGCTGAGCAGTCTCACGGTGAAATAGATATGGTATCAGATGAAGAAATTTTACATGCGTATAGGTTATTGGCAAAAACTGAAGGAGTTTTCGCTGAACCGGGATCAAATGCTTCATTAGCCGGCGTAATTAAACATGTTGAATCTGGAAAAATCAAAAAGGGAGAAACAGTTGTTGCAGTATTAACTGGAAATGGTTTGAAGGATCCTGATATCGCTATTTCTTCAAATCAACTAGACATCGCAAGTGTGTCAAATGATATAGAACAAATTAAAGATCATATTAAAGGGGTGATTATGTCGTGATACCATTTAGCGTTCGTGTCCCTGCTAGTACGGCGAATGTTGGTCCTGGATTTGATTCAGTTGGAATAGCTTTGTCATTGTATTTAGATGTGGTGGTTAAAGAAAAAGCTGATAAATGGCAAGTAATCCATTCCTTTGAAGAATCAATTCCGACAGACGATAAAAATTTAATCGTTAGCACGGCATGTAAAGTATGTCCTTCTATATCACCCCATATAATAGAAGTTACTAGCAATATCCCATTAACGAGAGGGCTAGGAAGTAGTGCATCAGCGATTGTAGCTGGGATAGAGCTTGCGAATCAACTAGGTGATTTGAACTTAACTGCTGATCAAAAAGTTCAAATTGCTACAAATTTTGAAGGACATCCTGATAATGTTGCTGCTTCTATATTAGGTGGAACTGTAATCGGAGCACTTGATGGAAAGGATATTTCCGTCGTAAGAATTGAGAGCAAGGAATTAGGGGTAATTTCTCTTATTCCGAATGAAGAATTAAATACAGATGAAAGTCGATCTGTATTACCAAAGATGTTTCCGTTTCATGAGGCAGTTAAAGCTAGTGCGATAAGTAACGTATTAGTAGCTGCATTATGTCAAAAGCGGTGGGAAGTTGTAGGTGAAATGATGGAGAGAGACCATTTTCACGAGCCATATCGTTTAGAACTCGTACCGTTATTACCATCTATTCGTAAATGCGCAAAAGAATTTGGTGCGTACGGCACAGCACTTAGCGGTGCGGGACCATCTATTTTTATATTAACACCATATGAGAAACGTCAAGAAATCGCTGAGCAATTAGCGAGAGTATTTACAGATATGAAAGTATGTGAGCTTGAAATCGACCATAAAGGTATTATTGTAAATAAGGAAGAGCATATTGGATTATAAAGAAAGCTGGCATGGCTAGCTTTCTTTACGTTGCAAACCTATTTTAAATTGGGTTTTTTCGGAAAAAAATATAAAACAAATGTTGATTTTGAATAATGTAAGTAAAGAGTGCATTCATTTTGGAGGTGATTAAATGAATAAAGAGTCACCAGAAGAAAAAAGAGAGCGTATGAGACAAAGTGAATTAAAAAGTAATCCTACGGGTTCTTTACATGACGGACTCAATAGAGCGGAAACAGGTAGTTCAGTTGATATAGCAGGTGGTATGAATTGGAAAGGTACAGGGATAATCATTTTAGTACTACTTTTAGGATACATTGTATACACTTATTTTTTCAGTTAAAGAATGCTTGTTAAAATTTTGATTTTTTCAGTTAAAGAATGCTTGTTAAAATTTTGATTTGTTTAGTTTCATAATTGTTGAGAAAAAATGCAGTTACTGTATTACATATCTTCTAAGCGAATTATAGTTGTTCATATCAACTTTTAATACTCCAAATAGAGCTAGCAAAATGCTAGCTCTATTATTTTTTGCCACATTTCTGTAACAAACCACCTGTATATTCATTGGTGGAGGTGCAGAGGATGAAAAAAATGATAGCGATATGTCTTCTAACAACTATGCCATTTTCGACTTTAGTCGGTTGTGACGTAAAAGGTAGTAATGCTGTACAAGAGTCTAAAATAAAGAAATCGACGTATAAAGATTTTACTTATGATGTAAATCCAGAAACATTCACAGTAACTGTAGAACATGAGGGTGTAAAGGAACAGGCATCACAACCCCTACCGAAAATGAAGGTATCGAATGTAAAAAAAGAAAAGGATCGTACATCGTGGGAATATCCAGATCAAAAAGTAAAAATAAAATTAGAAAAGAAAAAAGACCACTTAAACATTGAAGTGGAATCGACTGGTGCAGAAAGTTTTACATGGCCGAAAGTAGAAGCTGAAAATTATACACTTCCGTTATGGGAGGGTAAGCAAATTCCGAGCAATGATGAGAATTGGAAGAAGTTTTTAAAGGATGATGCATATTCATTTGCTGAATCATTTTCTATGAAGTTTTTCGTATTAAATGGTTCGAAATATTCAATTGTATATATTGCAAACAATATGTTTAATAATGAATTGAAATTTCATTCGGATCCGAAAATAGGATTTGATTTTACACATGAATTTCCGAGCATAAATAAAAATAAAACATATGGATTTCAATTATATGTGACAAATAATGATGCGGTAAGCATTGCTAAACTGTATAAGGATGATATTGTTCGAAAAGGTGAATTTAAAACATTACAAGAAAAGGCTAGAAAAAATAAAGAAATCGAAAAGTTATATGGAGCGGCGCATTTTTATTTTTGGAATCAAAATGGTTTATCAGAAAGTAATATAAATTGGCCAAAACTAAGAGAGCAAATAAATAGCCCGCTGTTTAGCCATATAAAAGAACTTATTCAAAAGAATAGTTCAGAGCCTGGGGAACTGAATGTATTAGATCAAGTAAGTAAACAAGATTTCATTGATAAGTATCAAAAAAATGTTATTTTACGTTATATAAACGAAGTATTATCTATGAAGGAATTTTATAAAGAGGATATTTTTCAAAACGTTGATCAGGAAGCTAGTGTGCTATTAAAGAAAGGTGTAGGTCACTTAACGAATACAGAATTGTATAGCTTAAATAAGCATTCATTAAAGTCGCTACTTGGTGATGCGGTTGAAGAGGTAAGTAAATGGGGTAATGCAGATGGAACGGATATACTAAAGGAAATGAAAGAGGCAGGAATAGAAAAAGCGTGGATTGGTCTGCCGAACTGGGAACAAGGATTTATGCAACCTAATTTCGTGACAAAAGCTAAGGAAATGGGGTATTTAGTTGGTCCGTATGATTCATATCATTCCATTCACGAAAAAAGTGATAAAAATTGGAACACAGCATCCTTTAATGACCCGTCATTATATGAAGAGGCTACTGTAACGAAGAAAAACGGAGAAAAGGTGCAAGGCTTTTTAGGAAGAGGTCGCAAGTTAAATCCGACTTTATCGCTGCCTAGTGTAAAGGAACGCATGAATGATATATTACAAAATGGTCCTAAATATAATTCATGGTTTATTGATTGTGATGCGACAGGTGAAATTTACGATGACTATTCAGCGAAACATATAACGACGCAAGAGCAAGATTTAAAAGCACGTTTAAAACGAATGGACTACATTGCGCAAGAAAAGGGTATGGTCGTTGGTTCTGAAGGCGGAAATGATTTTGCTAGTAGTACGATTGCATTTGCACATGGAATTGAAACACCTGTTATTAAATGGGACGATGAAGATATGCGGAAAAATAAAACAAGTCCGTATTATGTCGGTGGATATTGGTCACCAAATCAAAATGTGCCTGAAAAATATGCAAAACAAGTACCATTGAAAGAAGAATATAAACAAGTATATTTAAACCCAGTATATTCGGTACCATTATATAAATTAGTATACAATGATTCCGTTATTACAACGCATCATTGGGAATGGGGAAGTTTAAAGGTAAAAGATGAAGTTGGAAATCGAATGCTGTCTGAATTATTGTATAATGTTCCTCCGTTGTACCATTTAGATGAAGTAGAGTGGAATAAGCATAAAAAAGAAATTACAGAGCATCTAAAAGTTTGGAATGAAGTTCATGAAAAAGCAGTAAAAGAAGAGGTGACGAATTTTGCATATTTGTCAGAAGATAAGCTAGTACAATCTGTTTCTTATGGAAAAGATATTAAAATCATTGTGAACTTCTCAAATGAAGACATGGAAGTAGAAAAAACGAAAATAAAAGCAAAGTCGGCTTTTATTGATAATCAGGGGAAGAAAAGCATGTATACGCCGTTTGAGAAATAATAACGTGAAATATACTGTATTCATAGAGATTTTATAATTAGCTGGACTCTTTATTCATATCATTTATCTGGAAAAAGATATCCTGATTTAAAATGAAAGAGTTAATGAATTTGTAAATTCACATGTTGCGAAGTGCTAAATTTTTGAAATTGGTAAATAGTGACTTGCCAAAAATAAGTACGAGAGTATAATGTGAAATGGAATACGTATTGGGTTTAAGTAGTAACCTTACAAAATTGTAAGGTTAGTGAAAGGAAATTCAATATGAAGATAAATAGACTTACATTATACTTGGTAAAGAGAAAGAGAGGCGAATGGGTATGAGCTCTGAATTAGAACAAAATACGAGAAGTAATAAAAAGCGTTCTAAAAGAAAGTCAATAAAATGGTTCATATTAATTCCATTTTTCCTACTTATTTTTGGAGGAGTAGGATATGGTTCGTTTATATATAATAAAGCAAAAGCAGTTGTAAATGATGCATATGCAAAAATTGAAAAGTCATCAAAGCGTGATAAAGAAGTTGAACCTTTAAAGGATAATATTTCAATATTAATCATGGGTGTAGATGGAAGTGAAATGAGAAAAAGCCAATATGGCGAAGCAGTTCGAACAGATGCACTTTTATTAGCAACAATTAATAAAGATGATAAGTCTGTTAAGCTAGTAAGTATTCCACGTGATTCACGTGTTTATATTCCAACTAGAAAAAAATTAGATAAAATTACTCATGCTCACGTATTTGGTGGCGTAGAAAGCACACGCGATACAGTGGAAAGATTTTTAAATGTCCCTGTTGATTATTATGTGAAGTTTAACTTTGAATCATTCGTACAAATTGTCGATTCAATTGGTGGTATTGATATTGATGTACCAGTTACTTTCACTGAACAAGATAGTAAAGACCAAGCTGGTATGATCCATTTAGAAAAAGGTTACCAACATTTAAATGGAGAACAAGCACTTGCACTTGCAAGAACGCGTAAAATTGATAGTGACGCAATGCGTGGACAGAGACAGCAACTTGTAATAGAAGCAATTGCCAAAAAAGCGATGTCTGTTCAATCAATTAGCAAAATGGGCTCTTTACTAGATGCGGTTGATAAAAACATGAAAACGAACTTAACATTTGACGATATGCTTGCCATTACAAAAAATATGGCAGGAACTAATTTGGAAATGGAAAAAATGCAAATAGAAGGTACAGATAAACGTATCGGTGGTATTTATTATTACATTCCAAATGAAAAAAATATAAAAGATATTTCAAAAAAATTAAATGATCATTTAGGTGTAACGCCAAAATCAGTTCGAAACGAATAATAAAAAAAGATTGGCTTTTGCCAATCTTTTTTTTGAAGTGGATTAGCAACTTTTTAATAACGTTTTTTTGTTCTAGAAAAATTATACTAAAATCATTTTAATTTATATAAACAAAAGGTGTAATTATACGATATACTAGAGGGGACTATTTGGAAATTAGCTCCTAAAGTTGAAGGAAAGGAAATTCAATTTATCACTATTTATAGAACAATTGAATTGGTGGAAATTGAAACAGGTTAAAGAAAGACTGTTCAAAATGCAATTACATATTCATACACATTGAAGCGATTAAGGTGAAAGATGAAGAGATAGTAATTGCGAAAGATCATTTATCATATATTGACCAGCTATTTTGCCAGATTAATAATTATGTAATAGGTGAAAATATGGTTTAGCTATCGTCAAAAAATGGTGGATCTTCATGGAGATACGTTGAGTCTTATAAGCACATGGAACAATACTTTTGATAAAACTCCCAGTATAATACAAAAAAATCTGTTTACATGGTGAAATAAAAATAAATAGATGTATAATTATATTGGGCGATTTATATATAAGATTAATAGGGAGAGGAATTCGATAGAATGGAAAAAGCTTTAAAAATTAAACAAATAGTAGTCGTTTTAATAGCGATTGCCGCAGTAGCTATTGGGTATTACATGTTCCAATCAATTACTTCACCAGCAAAAGCTGTTGCAAAACAAGAAAATGTAGTGCAGCTTGCAAGTGAACAGCCGAAAGTTGAAATGAATAAAACGGCACCAAGTCGTTTTAATGGAAAAGAAAGAAAAGTTGCTTATCTTACATTTGACGATGGGCCAGGGAAATATACGGCTGAATTATTAAATACGCTAAAACAACATGATGCGAAGGCGACGTTCTTTTTAATTGGAGCGAATGTAAAAGAATTTCCTGATTTAGTGAAACGTGAAAATGCTGAGGGTCATTATGTAGGCATGCATAGTATGACACATAATTTCGCAAAGTTATATAAAAATGGCGAGTATGTAAATGAAATGAAAGAAGATCAAGGTTTAATCGCTAATATTATTGGGAAATCACCTAAATTAACACGTCCTCCATATGGTTCGATGCCTGGATTGAATGAAGGTCTTCGAAATAAAGTGGTAGAAGGCGGATTTAAAGTATGGGATTGGACAATTGATTCATTAGATTGGAAATACAATAAAATGCCAGTTGATGCAGCTGCAGCACAAATTGCTCAAAATGTCTTAACAAACGCAACAAAACCACAAGAAGTAATTTTAATGCATGATATTCACCCGCAATCAGTTGCTGCTGTGCCAGCAATTTTAAAGGGGCTAAAAGAAAAGGGTTATGAGTTTGAAGCTTATCATGAAGAGAGTCACTTTCCAGTGAACTTCTGGCATGATAACCGTATGTAATGGAGGAATGAACGTTGAAGTATGGAAAAGTAGCAGTAGTTGGAGCATTATCAGTAGGGCTTTTAACAGGTTGTTTCGGTGAAAAGCCAGAAGAAAATCTATATACAGCTTTTGAAACAGCAGCAACACAAGAAAAATCTTTAGTGGATGAAGCAAAAAAATTAGAGCAGTTAGAGAAACAAGGGCAAGAATTATATGCTCAAATTTTGCAAGAAGGTAAAGATCATAATGAAGCAGTTGTGAAGAAAATAGAGCAAGCTACTGCAAATGTAGATGACCGTGAAAAAGTATTGAAAAGTGAAAAAGAAATGCTAGAAAAAGCACAGAAGGAAACGAAATCTGTTCAAAGTAATATAGAGAAAATTGAAGATAAGAAGTTACAAAAACAAGCAAAAGCAGTAGAAGAGTCGTATAAAAATCGTTATGATGCATTCAAAAAGATGAATGAAAATTACACGAAAGTATTAGCGACTGAAAAAGAACTGTATGAAAAATTAAAAGTAAAAGAAACGAAATTAAAAGAAATCGGTGAAAAAGTTAAAACTGTTAATGAATTAAATGTGGAAGCACAAAAGTCGAAAGAGCAGTTTAACAAATTTACAAAAGAGTATAATGACAGTAAATTAGCATTCTACAAAGATGCAGAGATTAAGATTAAAGATCAGAAATAAAGAAGAATCTTAAGCATAATAAAAAGCCGGAGAAACATCGTTACAAATGTTTTTTCGGTTTTTTATGTTGAATGAATAGAAAAGACTGGAATTGATATCATAAAAGAGTTATAGTGAATTATTCCAAGGGAAATATTGTAAAGTAAGGAGAATGGAAATATGTCATATGAATTTTTACTCAAATTAGGTTTAGCACTCTTTTTAGGATTATTCATCGGGATAGATAGGCAGCTAAAGAATAAACCGCTTGGTGTGAAAACAAGTATGGTTATTTCTGTAGCAAGTTGTTTAATTACGATGGTTTCAATTGAAGCCGTACATGTATATTCTGTTCCAGGGCATACAAATATGGATCCAATGCGTCTAGCTGCTCAAATTGTGAGTGGGATTGGTTTTCTTGGGGCAGGTGTTATTTTACGAAGAAGTAATGATGTTATTTCTGGATTAACGACAGCTTCTATGGTGTGGGCTGCTTCAGCTTTAGGTATAGCAATTGGGGCAGGCTTTTATTTACAAGCGACGGTTGCTATGATTTTAATTATTTTAGCAATTAACGTACTTCCACAACTTGTGAAAATTGCAGGTCCGTATTCATTACGACAAAAGGATTTATCTATAAAAATTACTGTAAAAGAGCATCATGAGTTAGATGGTATATTTAAGCAAATTAAAAATTTAGGTATGCATGTGAAACGAGTGAAAATTAAAGATATAGATAGTGGAGCATTTCAGCAATTGGAAATGGTTATTTTAGCTCCAGAAGATTTATATACAACAGAGTTATATAGCTCCCTGAAAGAGATTGATCGTGTTGTTTCAGTGGAAGTGGAAAGTAGATAATTGTGATAAAAAAGAGTGAAGTGCATTCGCTCTTTTTTTATTTGGATTTTTAAGGAAATAAATTGATATAATGATGAATAACAAGGGGGAGAAATGATGGAAATACATATTAGAAGAGCTATAAAAGATGATATACGAGGTATAGCAAAGGTGCATGTTGATAGCTGGAAAACAACGTATTAAGGTATATTTGCTGACGAATTTTTAGAAAATATAACATATGAGCAACGAGAAAAACAATGGGAAAACATTTTTCAACAAGAAGATACATGCCAATATAGATTTGTAGCAGAGACGTTAAATGGAACGATAGTCGGATTTATTGATGGGGGAGTTGAAAGAAGCGGTGCATATAATTGTGATGGGGAATTATATGCAATCTATCTTTTACAACAGTATCAAGGATTGAAAATAGGCCAAAAGTTATTTCAAGCGTTACTATCAGAATGTGTAAAGAATGATATGCAATCTCTTTTAGTTTGGGTCGTTACGAATAATCCTTCTAAAAAGTTTTATGAAAAATTCAACCCTGAAAAAATTGATACGAAATTTTTAGAGAGAGTAAAGGTAGAAGAAACAGCGTATTGTTGGAGAGATTTGAATTTGTTACAAAAACAAACAGCTATATAGATTGATGCATATAATAGTATTATGTAAACATATCATAGGGAAAGGTATACCTCATTTGGTGTACCTTTTTATTAATCCATCAAAAAATGGATTAATAAAAGTAGGTAATTAGTTTGAAAACAAGAATCTTTCTAGTGTACTTTTAACTAGATTAAAGAAAAGAAAGAAAAAAAGAAAAATTTTATTTGATAAAAAAATTCTGAAATATACTCTTGAATTGAATATCATTATCAATTAGAATCATAATTGATAACGACATTCAATTATCGTTTATTATATAAAATTTCGATAGCTTTAATATAAAGAGGAGGACCAACATGCAGCATGCGAAACAAATCGCAGAACATGCAACATTACAAAGCTTTTTAAACTGTTATTTAAGAGAAACAGGGAGTGGAGAATGGATTACAGAGGATGAAAGAATGAAGAGTATCTTCAGTAATACGTTGAATAGAGATACAGTCCCCACATATTTATGTTGTCGGCTATCGGCACAGAACGTTACTTTGTATGGAGAAGTTATATATAAATCATCAACAGATCGCCATTTGTTTGGAGAAAAATTTTATTATCAAATTGGAGATAGTAATTCTGTTATTAAAGCAGATTACGTTACAGTTATTACATTTTTAATAAAAGAGATGTCTATCAACTACGGAGAAGGAACGAATCCTGCGGAACTTATGCTTCGAGTCATTCGTAGTTGTCAAAATATTGAGGAATTTATAAAAGAGAGAATAGAAGATACATCCGCATTATACGGTTTCCATACAACTTTTATAGAAGCGGAGCAGTCTTTATTATTTGGGCATTTAACTCATCCTACACCAAAGAGTAGACAGGGGATATTGGATTGGAAAAGTGAAATGTATTCTCCAGAATTAAAAGGAGAATGTCAGCTTCATTATTTTCGGGCACATAAAAGTATAGTAAATGAAAAATCATTATTATCAGCTTCTACAACAACGATTATAAAAGAAGAATTAAGTAATGATGAGATGGTTAGTAAGGAATTTATAGCGAAGTACTGTAAGGAAGATCAATATGCATTAATTCCAATTCATCCGCTTCAGGCAGAATGGCTCTTGCATCAAGCTTACGTACAGGATTGGATAGTTCAAGAATTGCTTGAGTATATTGGACCTGTAGGTAAGTATTTTATGGCAACATCATCACTAAGGACGCTGTATCATCCCGATTCGAAGTATATGCTTAAGTTTTCATTTCCGGTGAAAGTAACGAATTCAATGCGTATTAATAAACTGAAAGAACTTGAGAGTGGTCTTGAAGGGAAGGAAATGTTAAATACGGCTATTGGTGAAGTACGAGAAAGATTTCCAGGCTTTGATTTTATTTGTGATCCAGCCTATATTACATTAAATTATGGAACACAAGAATCTGGATTTGAAGTGATTATTCGCGAGAACCCTTTTTATAGTGAACATGCAAACGACGCAACATTAATTGCTGGGCTAGTTCAAGATGCTATACCTGGGGAGCGTACGCGGTTATCGAATATTATTCATCGCCTAGCAGATTTAGAAAGTAAAAGCTGTGAAGAAGTAAGCTTAGAGTGGTTTAGAAGATATATGAATATTTCTTTAAAGCCAATGGTATGGATGTATTTACAGTATGGTGTTGCATTAGAAGCTCATCAGCAAAATAGCGTTGTTCAGCTAAAAGATGGTTATCCGGTCAAATATTATTTCCGTGATAATCAAGGATTTTATTTCTGTAATTCAATGAAAGAGATGCTTAATAATGAATTAGCTGGTATTGGAGAACGTACTGGAAATTTATATGACGACTATATTGTGGATGAGAGATTTCGTTACTACTTAATTTTCAATCATATGTTTGGCCTCATTAATGGTTTTGGCACAGCAGGATTAATTAAGGAGGAAATTCTTCTCTCGGAATTAAGGTCTGTACTTGAATCATTCCTTCCGTATAACCGGGAACCTTCAACATTTTTAAGAGAATTATTGGACGAAGATAAGTTAGCGTGTAAAGCAAATTTACTAACGAGATTTTTCGATGTCGATGAGTTAAGTAATCCATTAGAGCAAGCAATTTATGTGCAAGTACATAATCCGCTCGTTAGAGAAGTGGCTGTTCGTTCATAAATAGCGTTAAAATTTCACGTAATACAAATAATGGTATTTTGTCATAAGGTGGAGGGTTTTATGAGAGTGGACATGTATCATACGAAAGTATTGAAGGCGCTCGAATCAGAAGATTACATTTCAGTACGAAGAAGAGTGCTACGTCAATTAGTAGAATCGTTAATTTATGAGGGGATTATTACACCGGTTCGCATAGAAAAAGAAGAACAAATTCTTTTTATAATACAAGGACTTGATGAAGAAGACAAAAGTGTCACGTACAAATGCTATGGCAGGGAACGGATGACATTTGGACGTATTTCTTTAGACTCATTAATAGTAAGAGTCCAAGATGAACAGCAAGAAATACAATCTGTCTCGCAATTTCTAGAAGAAGTTTTTCGAGTTGCTAGTGTAGAACAAGCCAAATTAGATTCTTTTATGCACGAATTAGAACAAACAATATTTAAAGACACGATTGCACAATATGAAAGAAATAATAAGAAAGAATACAATCAAAAATCTTACGATGAGTTTGAAAGCCATTTAATAGACGGCCATCCATATCACCCTAGTTATAAAGCTCGTATTGGATTTCAATATCGTGACAATTTTCAATATGGATATGAATTTATGCAGCCAATAAAACTCATATGGATTGCAGCGCATAAAAAATATTCCAGTGTAGGGTATGAGAATGAAGTAATTTATGACGAAATTTTAATAGAGGAGATTGGTGAGCGTAAATTAGAAGAGTTTATGGAGCGAATTTGTAATCGGGGATGTAATCCAAAACAGTACGTGTTTATACCTGTTCATCCTTGGCAGTGGGAGAATTTCATCATTTCAAATTATGCGGATCATATACAGGGTAAATTTATTATTTATTTAGGAACATCAGAGGATGAGTATTGCGCACAACAGTCAATGAGAACGGTAAGAAATATTACGAATCCAAAGAAACCGTACGTTAAATTATCGATGAATTTACTCAACACTTCAACACTCCGTACGTTGAAACCGTATTCTGTTGTGAGTGCACCAGCAATATCAAATTGGTTAAGTGATGTTGTAAGTAATGACGCCTATTTAAGCGATGAAGCACGTTTAATCTTGTTAAAGGAGTTTTCCAGTGTAACGTATGACACAAATAAGAAAGCTATATATGGTTCATTAGGATGTATTTGGCGCGAAAGCGTTCACAAGTATTTAGATGCACAAGAGGACGCAATTCCTTTTAATGGTTTATACGCTAAAGAGAAAGATGGTACACCAATTATTGATGCATGGTTGAACAAATATGGAATGAAGGATTGGCTACAATTACTTATTCAAAAAGCGATAATACCAGTTATACATCTTGTTGTAGAGCATGGCATCGCACTGGAATCACATGGACAAAATATGATTCTAGTCCATAAAGAAGGGGTGCCTGTTCGTATTGCGTTAAAGGATTTTCATGAAGGGCTTGAGTTTTATCGTCCATATTTGAAAGAAGTTGATAAATGTCCCGACTTTACTAAAATGCATAGAACATATGCGAATGGAAAAATGAATGATTTCTTTGAAATGGATCGCATCGAATGTTTGCAAGAGATGGTATTAGATGCACTTTTCCTGTTTAATTTAGGAGAATTAGCGTTCGTACTTGCGGATGAATATGGATTGAAAGAAGAACGTTTTTGGATAATGGTTGTTGAAGAAATTGAAAATCATTTAAGAATATATCCACATTTGAAAGGTAGATTTGAAAATATTCAATTATATGCACCTACATTCTATGCTGAACAATTAACGAAACGTCGATTATATATGGATGTGGAATCGCTTGTTCATGAAGTTCCAAATCCATTGTATAGAGTAAGACAACTTATGAAACAAAAATCAGTTGTTACAGGGGGAAATTATGCTAATCGTTAATAAACAAGAGTATAGCAAAAGTGATTTTGAATTGAGATTACAAGTTTATGCGGAAATGGAACAATTTCAAAAAGCAGAAGGAAATAGATTTGCACTTTGTCTGAAAGATCCATTCGATATTATTACGCTTGTGTTTTTCTTAAAAGAAAAGAAATCATCAGTATTACTTATACATGAAGATACGCCAAAAGAAACAGCTATTGAAATGGCAAAGCGTGCAAATTGTGTAGGAATTTTATATGGAGAATATGGGGATTTTACAAAATTAGAAGTAGGGAACTTTTTACTAGAAGAGCCTTCTTTATTGCAATATAGTTCTGGAACTACAGGGGAACCGAAATTGATTCGTAGAGCATGGACAGAAGTTGATACGGAAATTACCGCTTATAATGAAGCTTTAAACTGTGGAGTAGATGAAGTGCCAATCGTTATGGCTCCTGTTTCACATTCATACGGACTAATATGTGGTACGTTATCAGCAATTAAGAGGGGGAGCAAGCCTGTAATCATTACGAACAAAAATCCTAAATTCGCATTAAATATAGTTCGTAATACAGAAAAACATATCATATATGCAGTGCCACTTATGTTACACATTATGGGGAGTTTTCCATTAGGAACGTTTCGGTTTCATAAAATTATGACATCCGGATCGCCTTTGCCAGAAGCACTATTTTATAAACTAAAAGAAATGACAACATTTATGATGCAGCAATATGGTTGTTCTGAAGCAGGTTGTATTAGTATATGTCATGATATGACAAGCCATTTAGATTTAGGGAACCCTCTACCTCATGCGAGTATAAGCATAGGTTCAGATGAAAATGCACCGGAAGAAATCGTCGTGAAAATGAACGATAAGGAAATTTTCACGAAAGATTTAGGGTATAAATCTGAGCGCGGCCTTCATTTTATGGGGCGTATGGATGATGTAATTAACGTTTCAGGATTAAAAGTATTTCCTATAGAGGTAGAAGAAACAATGCTTCGATTGGAAGGTGTTCAAGAGGCAATTGTATATCGAGGGAAACATCCTGTGATGGGCGAAATAGTTAAAGCGAAAGTGATCTCTCATGTTGATCCAGTGCAAATAAGAGGATGGTGTATTCAGCACTTACCTTCTTATAAAGTTCCGCATGAAATTGAAAGTGTAAATGAAATTCCTAAAAATAAAACGGGAAAAGTAAGTAGAAAGTTACTAGAGATGGGAGAGGTTACAACATGAGACGGGAAGCGTTAAAGAATGCCGTGTTAAAAATTATGATAGAAAAAATGGAACTGAAAAATGTAACGCATTTAGAAGAAACGATGCGCTTAAATCAAGATTTATATATAGATTCGGTAATGATGTTACAGCTTATTGTATACATAGAAATGGATTTAAAGCTATGCGTTCCAGAGGATGAGGTAGATCCAAAAGCATTTCTTACTGTAGGATCTTTGCTTGATTTTATGGAGGAGTTACAGCCGTTACAGGAAGTAAATGTGAATAACTAACCTTTAGGAAAGTGGATGAGAGTATGACTTCAATTAAAGTGCACTGTTTAGTGAGTTGTTTTTGTGAAATTATAAAAAGGCGTAGCGACATTGATTTTCGTCCATTTTATTTTGGACTATGGGATGGAGATTTTGATATAACAGAAGGCGGAATTATTTCATATCACTCTGAAAACATTAACCATGATCATTATTTACTTTGGTTTGAAAAATTGTACGGTATTAAAGTAAACGAATGGTATGATCATGCAAAAGATAAAGATAGCAATGTAGAAATGTTTTTAGAATTAGTAGAAAACAAGCCGGAAAATCGTTATATCATTGTAATGGTTGATATGTCTTTATTGCCAGAGAGGGAAAATAAATTTCATCAAAAACCGTTTCCGCATTATTTAATGATATCAAAAACAGAGAAAGAAGAAGAGTGGTTCATGCTAGATCCTGATTTTCGTTGGGAAGGGAGTATGGAAAGAGAAAAAGTACTTCACTCTGTTCAAGATAACCCATTTGGTGGAGGGTATTTCATTGATATAGAAAGAATTGGGGAGCCAACGCAAGAAACAGTAGCTAGTTATTTCACAGAAACATTCAAAAAGAACGACAATGAACTGACTATGGAACTAAAAAATGTAATTGTAAAAATGGCAAATGAGGAAGAAGGGTATACGCTTTCTGGACTTGTAGCAGCAGTAAAACAAATACCAGTACTTGCAATTCGTAAATATAGTTATGAGCATGCCTTTGCATACTTCCGTGAAACGTTGCAATATTCGGAGCAAGAATTTGATTATTGGTGTGATCGGGTAGAGGATATTGTACAAGGATTTACAAATGTACAGTATCGTGCAATTAAAATGGCAATGACGAATAATAAAGGTATGCTAGTATCGATTATTGAAAAACTGGATGAAATGAATGCAATTGAACTGCAAATTAAGAAGGAATTAGAGAGACAGTTTCTATCATGGAAAGGTATGAAAACAAATCAGTCTGTCGTAACTCTTTAATAAGCTAACTGAATTTAAGATAGGGGAGTTTAATGCTATGAAATATTCGCTATGTACCATTTCATTTCGTCATCAATTAATTTCATTTACTGATATTGTTCAATTTGCATATGAAAACGGTTTTGAAGGAATTGAATTATGGGGGACGCATGCACAAAATTTGTACATGCAAGAACGTGAAACGACAGAACGAGAATTGAATTTTCTAAAGGATAAAAACTTAGAAATTACGATGATAAGTGATTACTTAGATATATCATTATCAGCAGATTTTGAAAAAACGATAGAGAAAAGTGAACAACTTGTAGTACTAGCTAATTGGTTTAATACGAATAAAATTCGCACGTTTGCTGGGCAAAAAGGGAGCGAGGACTTCTCGGAACAAGAGAGAAAAGAGTATGTGAAGCGAATACATAAGATTTGTGATGTGTTTGCTCAGCACAATATGTATGTGCTGTTAGAAACACATCCCAATACACTAACGGACACATTGCCTGCTACTATAGAACTATTAGAAGAAGTAAATCATCCGAATTTAAAAATAAATCTTGATTTTCTTCATATATGGGAGTCTGGCGCAGATCCAATAGACAGTTTCCATCAATTAAAGCCGTGGACATTACATTACCATTTTAAGAATATATCTTCAGCGAATTATTTGCATGTGTTTGAACCTAATAATGTATATGCTGCAGCAGGAAGTCGTATTGGTATGGTTCCGTTATTTGAAGGTATTGTAAATTATGATGAGATTATTCAGGAAGTGAGGGATACGAATCTTTTTGCTTCTTTAGAATGGTTTGGACATAACTCAAAGGAGATATTAAAAGAAGAAATGAAAGTATTAATAAATAGAAATTTAGAAGTAGTAACTTCATAATGTGAAATGATGTGAGAGTCTCGTTTAGAGGCTCTTTTTTTATCGTGAAATAATAACCAAAAATTTCCATGTATTTTAATTTGAATTTTACACAATTTATATATAAATAAGGAGGTGATTGGTAATGGCTAGAAATCGTAATTCTAATCAATTAGCATCACATGGAGCACAAGCGGCTTTAGATCAAATGAAGTATGAAATTGCACAAGAGTTCGGTGTACAACTGGGAGCTGATACTTCTTCACGTGCAAACGGTTCTGTAGGCGGTGAAATCACAAAACGCCTAGTAGCGATGGCAGAACAACAGCTTGGTGGCGGATATACTCGCTAAATGTAGAAGGTTATAGGAGAAAGGAAGGATTCTTCCTTTCTTTTTTTTTCAATTAATTGGTATGGATATATAGCGAACAGAATTCAAAGAATAGAAGTAATACTATATTTTACCCAATTTCTTTTGTTGTGAATGGGAAGTATTAAAGATGTAATAGCCCTGGTGGAATGAAAATTATGTTCCAGCAGGGCTATTATATGGTAAGAAATATATGATGAAAGGTTCCGAAATCAACATGTTAAAAAAAGAAAACTGTTGTTTAATTGCGCTTGCATCAGTTCCACTTGTCATGACATTAGGGAATTCAATGCTTATTCCAATCTTGCCGACAATTGAAAAGAAATTACATATTTCATCGTTTCAAGTATCCATGATTATTACAATTTACTCTATCGTAGCCATTTTACTTATACCGATTGCTGGTTATTTATCAGATAGATGGGGACGAAAGATGGTAATGGTTCCGAGTTTGCTGATTGCGGCTATAGGAGGAGCGATAACTGGCTGGGTATCTTGGAAAGTTGATAATCCCTACATTTGGATACTAATGGGTAGAGCGATTCAAGGTATTGGTGCTGCTGGTGCAATGCCGGTTGTTATACCGTGTGTTGGTGATTTATACAAAGATGAAAAACAAGTTAGTACAGGTTTGGGAATCATTGAGACATCCAATACATTTGGAAAAGTGCTGAGCCCTATTTTAGGATCTGCTCTTGCTGCCATTGTATGGTTCTTACCATTTTGGGCGATTCCAGTTTTATGTGTCGTATCAATTGTTTTATTGCTGGTATTAGTAAAGGCAAAAAAACAAGAAGGGGAAGTACCACCACTAAAAGAGTTTATTCAATCTATTATCTCTACGTTTCGAGAAAAGGGAAGATGGTTAATTGCCATTTTTGCATTAGGTGCAATTATTATGCTTATTTTATTCGGAATTCTCTTTTATTTGTCGACTATACTGGAATCAAAGTATGACATTCATGGTATATGGAAAGGGTGTGTGCTTGCTATCCCGTTACTTGTACTGTCACTTAGTTCATATATGGCCGGTAAAAAAATTGGAGATAATCAAAATGTTATGAAGAAGTGTATTTATATTGGTTTTTTAATGGCAGCTGCATCAGTCATCATTCCTTTATTTATAAAAGGGATTTATTTACTACTTCTTTGTCTTGTTATTATGGGGATAGGAATTGGTATGGCACTCCCATGTTTAGATGCCCTCATTACACAAGGAATTGAAAAGGAGCAAAGGGGAACGGTTACGTCATTTTATAGTTCAATGCGATTTATCGGTGTAGCAGCTGGACCACCTTTATATTCTTTTTTTATGAAAGGGGCGGACCATGAAGTGTTTTATTTGACAAGTATTTTTGCTGCCATTGGTGCTGTTATAGCAATCATTTGGATTAAACCAGCAAAAGATGAAAAGACGGTAAAACAGAAACCGGAACCTACTTCATAATTTATAAGAGAATTGCATGATGTTTTCAGTAACATGCAATTCTCTTACGTTCATTAAGAATAAATAACTTGTTTTAACATATAAAGCGCGACACCCCATATGATGAGACCAGAAAATTTATTTAATAATAAGATTGCCTTTCCGGTTGAGTCTAGTCTTTTTAGAAATTTCCCCGCTAAAGCTAAGCTTATAAACCAAATCCAAGAAACGATAATAGTTGCAAGTGTGAAAGCCCATTTTTCACTTCCTATGTATTGAATAGAATTTGTTCCAATTACACCGATTGTGTCTAAAATTGCATGTGGATTTAATAATGAGACTGATGCTGCGAAAAGGATTTGCTTTTTTAAGGGCATACTTTTTTCTTGTTTTACATCGTTGGAAGGGTTACTTCTCCAAATAACAAAGCCCATATATAGGAGAAAGAAAAATCCAATTATATATAACGAGTTAGTTAGCCAAGAAAAAGTAAGGAGTACAAGGGAGACACCTTGCACCGCAATCAATATGAGTAACGTATCACATATAGAGGCAGTTAATACTACAGGGGCTGCCCTCCAAATGTTTGGTTGGCTCGCACCTTGGTTAAAGACAAAAACATTTTGTACACCTAATGGAATGATAAGTCCAAATGCAAGAATGATACCATGAATAATTGCTTCACTCATCATATTACCTCCTATTTTAATTCATTATGATAGTGTATATTGTATAGAAGAAATGAAAATTTGTATCCATCCATATGGTTGGGGAGGCTACCAACCAAAAAGAATATAAGGTGATATGATGGAAAGATTCGTTTGGAAACCGAATATGTCTCTAGCGACGCCGCTGTATAAACAAATAGAAACGTATATAAAAGAAAGGATCGTTAATGGAGAATGGACCGTTGGAACAAAATTACCTTCACAAAGAGATTTGGCCCATACATTTGGTGTGAATCGAAGCACAATTGTAATGGCTTTCGATGAACTAGTTGCGAAGGGATATATTGAAGGGAATGGCAGGAAAGGAACAATTGTTGTAAATAATAATGAGAATGCTTCAACTTACGCACCCCCGCCTAATTGGCAGTCTTATGTAGAAACAGGAGTTCATTATCCGAATCTCCCAGCTATTCAAGAGATTAATCAAGCTGAATTTTATCCACATGTAATTCGGTTAGGAACAGGTGAGCTCGCGCCGAGTCTCTTACCTGAGACAAAGATGAAAGAAATTATGAATAAGCTTTTAAAGTCAAATGTGACGCTTGGGTATGAAGAGCCGAAAGGAAATCTTTATTTAAGGGAAAAGATTTCCGAATACTTAAAGGGGCATGGTGTATATGTATCTCCTGACTCTATATTAATTGTTTCGGGAGCAATTCAAGCGCTGCAACTTATTTCTATGGGGCTTCTTTCGAAAGGGGCATCAATCTTATTAGAGAAACCCTCCTATTTATATTCACTTAATGTTTTTCAATCAGCAGGAATACGTTTAATTGGAATCCCAATGGATGAGAGTGGCTTACATCCATCATTTATTGAGAAATATAAGAAGCAATTTAATGCCTCTATTTTATATACAATTCCGTCTTTTCATAATCCGACGAATTTTAGTATGGATACTAAGAGGCGAAAAGAAATAATGGAAGTATGTAATGAAATTGGATTACCTATTATAGAGGACGCAGTGTATCAAGACTTATGGTTTGATGCACCTTGTTCAAAACCTTTAAAAGCCTATGATAAAAATGGAATCGTATTACATATTGGAAGCATGTCCAAAGTAATTAGTCCAGGTTTAAGAATTGGATGGATTGTTGGACCCGAGCCAGTAATTCAAAGATTGTCAGACATAAAAATGCAAACAGATTATGGTTCAAGCTCTATATCCCAGCAAATTGCAGCAGAGTGGTTTACAAATGGTCTATATGATGAGCATTTACGATTTGTAAGAAGTGAATTGAAAAAACGAAGAGATTTTATGTTACTAATGTTAGATAAATATCTTCGTGAAATAGCAACTTGGCATGAACCAACAGGTGGGTTTTATATATGGGTACATATAAAAGTACCCATTTCATATCGTAGTTTATTTGATAAAGCTCTGCGAGAAAAGGTTTTATTAAACCCAGGTACTTTGTATGATAGAAGTGCAAATCAATTTTTGCGCCTATCATATTCATATGCAACGTTAGAAGAAATTGAAATAGGTATAAAAAAACTTGCACAACTAATGAAAAAGTAAGAGGAGAAAGTCATGAAACAATATGTAATTTGCCAAATGATTGGTGGACATAAATACTTAGCTGCTTATGCGGAGACGAAGCAAGAGGCGATTGAAAAAGCAGAACTGTTAGGATTAAGAACGGGAAATCGTTACATAGTTATTACTGCAGAAGAAGCCGAAGGGTTAACGTATCCTTAAACAATGTACGAGATTATATAGGAAGTAAATAAGCCTAGTAATATAAGAAATTACTAGGCTTATTTACTATTAGGTTGTTAAACGTTCTCGTATTTATATGCAAAGTAATAATATTATGAGTCAAGTTGACGGAAAAATCGATTTGTCTTTCGGTCTTGATTCCCTTTTCTATATTCATCAATATATTGCCTAAAGTTCCAAGCTTGTAAAAATTTATTAGCAGAGTTATAACCAGAATTGTAAAGCCATTCTTTTTCTTCCTTTGTCAGTTCAAAATTAGTACTTGTAATCGTTCCTGTTGGAATTGTAATGGTTCTTGCTTTTGATTCCTTATCTAAATGACGTAAATCATGGGCTTGCATCATTGTTTTAAATAGTCCTTTGAACATGGAAATAGGCTCGTTATAGCGAGCAGGGGCAGCTTGAATTTCATCCTTTACAAAATGAAATCCGAAAGTCGGCCAGCGAGGAGCGGTAGGTGAATCGAAGATCCAAATTGGATAATTACTTAGAATTCCTCCATCAACCATATAACAAGGCTGCTTCCATTTTGGAGTTCTCCATTTTACGGGTTCAAAGAAGAAGGGGATTGTACTACTCATTCTTACCGCTTTAGCAATAGAGAAGCGATAATTTAAAAATCCGTAGTTTGGTAAGTCGTCAGGAAAGACAACCATTTTACCATTACTAATATCAGAGGCGATGATTTTGAGTTTGTTTAGATCTGGTAAATCAGTAAATAAATGAACACCTTTTTTTCGAAGTAATTCTTCAATCCATTCTTCTATAAATACATTAGAGTATATACCTAGAGTAGTCCATGCACTTAGTCCCTTACCGATAAAAGGAATTCTATCAATAAAAGTTCTTTTCATAAATTTATTATAATCAATATCAGTTATAATCGTTTTTAACTCTGAACAAGAATATCCTGCCGCTAGGAGCGCTGCAATAATCGAACCAGCCGATGTACCAGCTACACGTTCCCATTCATAACCTTTTTCGGCTAACGCGCAAATTGCCCCAACATGCGCAATACCGCGCACACCGCCTCCTTCAAAAACACCATCAATCTTCATTAAACATACTTCCTTTCGAATAAAAGATTTGGAAATGGCAAAAAAGCACGTATTGTACGTGCTTTTTTGCAATAGTTTTTAAGTTTACTAGCAGCCTACAAAGCCGCCCCAACAACTAGCTCCGATGATGATTAGAAGGATAAATAAAACGATTAATAAAGCGAAACCTCCGTAACCACAACCGCCGCCACCACCGTATCCGTAACCACAGCAACTATATCCGTAACCCATGTGGAATTCCTCCTTATATTTAAAAATGAACGAGGGGAAAATGTACTGGAAGAACTAAAGAATTATCGTGTTTGTAGGAACAATGTATAGTATGCTTATTTAAACTTGTTCGCGTACGAAGGATAAGCCCGTTTTTTGGAGGCTTGTTGATTTTGTAAAGAATGAAGTATAATCTTTGTACTAAGATACAAATAAGTATGTAAATGTAAGGAGAATTTATGAATAAAAAAATTGAAGTATTAATTGATAAATATGAACTAACACACTTGAAAGAGGAACTTATTAATACTATATTTCCTTGTATAAAAGTTGTGCCAAAGCAGCAGGAAACTGTTGCGATAGGTAGTTCGAAAATGGGGGGATTTCCAGATTTACCAGCTTTATTTGAATATCCAAAGCATAAAGGAAATCCACTACAATTTATCGCGCAATTTAACTTAAGTGATTTACAAAATGTTGGTATGGATCACAATCTTCCTAAAACGGGGATGCTGTATTTCTTTTGCATTGAAAATTATTTTGAAGAAAATGTGAACCTAACAGAAGCTGGGCATGTACTTTATTATGATATTCCTGTAGAGCAATTACGAAGAGAAAATCAAATACAAGCGAAATATAACCAGTGTGCAATTACTTTTGAACTGACATACAAATTACCAGAACTTTTCATTGAAGATGAGGCTGATTCAGATCATTTCTTGCAATTACTTGAAGAGCTAATTCCGGATAACTACGATAACCATCAAATGTTTGGTGAGCCATTCTCTGTACAAGAAGAAGTGTTATATGAGACAGGAGAATATATGGGAGTAGACCCGCAGCAAATGACTCTTTTATTCCAAATTGATTCAGATCATAAAAATTGTAATATGGTTTGGGGAGAACTAGGAATGCTATATTTCTGCATTAGTAATGAAGATTTGAAAAATCGACGTTTTGAAAATACATGCTGCGTATTACAAACTTGCTAATGAAAAAAGGTTGTTCTTTTTAAAAGAACAACCTTTTTATGTGAATTAGTTAATATGCATAATCTCATATGACCTATACGAAAAAGTATTGTATACTCTGAAACTATACGATACTTTTTCGTATAGTTATAGAATATAAGGAGTGACAAGATGGGAAAGACAAGTAAGTATGTGACAGCTGCCGCACTTTGTTCAACTATAGTAATGGGAGGCTTACAAGCGTCATCTGTATCTTATGCAGCTACAAATCCGACTACAGTGACAGCACAATCAGATGTAAAGTTATTAGATGATTTCAGAAAAGAATTAAAAAAACAGATTGATAATCGAGAAGAAAATATTACAATCACATATAAAACAAAAGATAGAAATGCTAGAAATATTATGGATCAATTGTATGGTGAGTTTAATAAAATTGTAGATGCTGATGAGTATGTAAAATATAATGTAGCGTCTACTAGATATTCTATTAAAGGAATGCCAGGGGACTATACGTTTACACTGCAAGTAAAATACCGTGAATCAAAAGAACAAACTCAATATGTAAAAGCTCAGGCGAAAGCAATTGTTGGATCAATTGTAAAACCAGGGATGGATGAGCATGAGAAAGTAAAAGCTATTCACGATTACGTTGTTAAGCATGTGTCTTATGATACGTCTTATCAAGCGTATACGGCATATGAAGCATTAGCGAATCGTTCTGCCGTTTGCCAAGGATATACACTATTAACGTATGAGTTGTTAAAAGAGGCAGGTATTCAAAATCATATTGTAACAGGCACAGGAAACGGACAAGCTCACGCGTGGAATTTAGTAAACATTGAAAACAAATGGTATCACCTAGATACTACATTTGATGATCCAGTACCAGATAAAGTAGGGCGTGTAACTTACTCATATTTTAATATGTCTGACGAACAGTTAAGTAAAGATCACGACTGGGATCGTAGTAAATATCCAGCAGCAACTACAAGTTATTTTGGTGAATTAACAAATAAAATAAAAGCTGGTAGCTCAAAAACTGTCGTATATGAGCAAATGTTAAAAGAAACAAATTTACAATACTTATCTGCGGAATACGGAGCAGAAAATTATAATGAATTTAAGAAAAAGTTACAGCAACAGTTTGCAGCCAAACCAGAAAAAGTAGAAGTACGATATAAGCAGTCCATGGATGGAGCGATGCAAGATATAAAGAAAGTATTAAATGAAATAAATTGGCCAAAAGGTGCAAAGCGTGTGTCTTATCAAGTAGCACCATATAGTGCAATGACCGGTTATTCATTAGCGACAATTACATTTACGTATTAAGTAATGAGAAAGAGCATCTGTAAAAGATGCTCTTTTTATATTTGTTGTTTAATTTAAAAAATTGTTAATTATGTGATAAAATAAAAAGGAGAAGATGTGAATGCTGAATGAACTTGTTCGAAAGTAATATATTTACATTGATATATACTTGTTTAGTAATCAGACTTATCGTTTTGTTTTTCATATCATTTACTTTGTTTATTAGAAGAGTATTACAAAGCAGCGCTGCAAAGAAACACTATGTAATTAATATGAACCAGAAGCTAGATCGAATTATTGAGTTGCTTGAAAAAGATAAGAAATAGTGATAGAAGTATGAAAAAGGGAAAGAGAATGGCCAACTATATAAAAGAATTACGTGAAAAAGTAGGGCATGATTATGTTTTCTTAAATTTTGCCGGTGGTTGTGTATTTAATAAAGAGGGAGAAGTATTATTGCAAAAAAGAGGAGACTTTAACGCTTGGGGATTTCCAGGTGGCGCAATGGAGATAGGAGAATCGGCTGCGGAAACTGCGATTCGAGAAATAAAAGAAGAAACCGGGTATGATGTAGAAATAAATGAGCTTATTGGAGTGTATACAAAATATTTTCAATCATATCCAAATGGAGATAAGGCACAGTCAATTGTGATGTGTTTTTCATGCTCAATAGTTGGAGGCGACAAAAAAGTAGATGGTGATGAAACGTTAGATTTGAAGTTTTTCCCGTTAGACGACATGCCACCGTTATTTTGTAAACAACATGAAGATTGCTTGCAAGATTTATTGGAGAAAAGAGTAGGGGTATATCGCTAACATAAAAAAAGAAGCTAAAAGATTAGCTTCTTTTTTTATGTTCTATTTCCACCAATCATCAAACATTGACGCTGGTACTTGTCTTTTATGCTCACTTACTGTGTAACGTTTTTCAATTTTCTCTGCAACGTCAGCTGGAACTGCTTTACCTTCTAAATAATCATCTAATTGATCATAAGTAATACCTAACTCTGTTTCATCAGCTTGACCCGGTTTTTCATCTAATAAATCAGCTGTTGGCATTTTTAAGTACAGTCGCTCGTCTGCACCTAACTCTTGTAATAATGCACGTCCCTGGCGCTTCGTTAATCCCGTTAATGGTAATAAATCTGCACCACCATCTCCGAATTTTGTAAAGAACCCTGTTACAGCTTCTGCAGCGTGATCTGTTCCGATAACAAGTAGCCCTTTTTGTCCACCAATTGCATATTGTGTAACCATACGGATACGAGCTTTCACGTTACCTTTATTGAAATCAGTTAATGATTCACCTAATAAGTTCTCGTATTGATTTGAAAAAGCATCAACGGTTGAAGCGATATCAAATGCAGTTGATTGATCAGCTTGAATAAATTGTAACGCTAATTGTGCGTCATCTTCATCCTTTTGTACTTTATAAGGAAGACGTACAGCGATAAACGTTGCGTTACCACCTTCGTTACGAATTTCTTCAACTGCAAGTTGTGCTAAGCGTCCTGCTAATGTAGAGTCTTGGCCGCCGCTAATCCCAAGTACAAATCCTTTTGCACCTGTTTTTTTTACATAATCTTTTAAGAAATCAACTCGTTTACGAATTTCAACTTTTGGATCAATTACAGGCTGAACATGTAATGCTTTCATAATCTGTTCTTGTAATGTCATTATATTTTCCTCCTATTCATATTAAAGCGGTAAAAAAAATTATGTATTATATTGGTACATACTTCTATCCTTTATTATTTCGCAAAACTAACGAATATACAATAGGATGTGTGTATGAATATGAATGTAGTCATTATAAATAAAGTGCTACGCATAATCAATTTTTTTAAACCTTTCAAAAATGTAAGGTTTTTGTCATTTGAATCGATGGAAGTTATTTCCGTACTTTACTAATATAAAAACATAGTTAGTAGAAAGAAGGGCGGAGAAGTAATATGAACATTAGAGAACTCGCATATCGGAATGTAACGCGAAATAGACGGACATACTCAGCCTATTTTTTAAGTAGTGCATTTGCAATTATGGCCTTTTTTGTGTATTCATTTTTTGCGTTTCATCCGGCATTAAGTGCAGGAGAATTGGGGCAGTACGTATTCGTAAGTATGTCTTTTGCACAGTCTATTATTTACTTATTTACATTCTTCTTTATTTTATATTCGATGGGAATGTTTTTAAAAACGAGAAAGCGTGAGCTAGGAATTTTAATGATGCTAGGTATGACGAAATATCAATTAAAGCGTCTTATCTTTTTTGAAAATATTATGATTGGAATAGGGGCAATTATTTTTGGTATTCTTTCAGGTATGTTATTTTCAGGGGTATTAATATTTGCCGCCCCGATGATATTAAAACTAGATATCTCCTTATCCTATTACATACCGATGAAAGCAATTGTTGTAACGAGTATTATGTTTTTCATATTATTTATGATCATATCATTGTTTAGTGCAGGAATGATTCGTAAAAATAAAATTATGAAGTTGTTTAGAGGATCAGCAGAGGCAAAACCGGAACCGAAAGCATCAATCATTTCTTCAATATTAGCAGTAGTGTTGCTTAGTGCTGGCTATATAGGAGCTCTTCTATCGCATGGCGCAATGGTATTTATTATGATGATTCCTGTTACAACGGTAGTTACTATTGGGACGTATTTGTTGTACAAGCAGCTGAGTGTCTTTATTATTCGATTATGTAAAAAAAGTAAACGTTTCTATTGGACACAGACTAATATTATTACGTTATCAGATTTAGCGTATCGCATGAGAGATAACGCAAGAATGTTCTTTATTGTAACCATTATTTCTACTGTAGCATTTTCAGCAATAGGGACATTAGTTGGCTTTGCATCCATGACGAAAGGGATAATGGAGAGACCAATTGCGTTTCATTACCATTCTAAGCAAGGGAATAGTAACGAATCACAACATATACAAATGATTGACAAAGGATTAAAGAAACATAATATAGCAGCTTCAAAAACTAATATTTCGACAAAGAAAACGGAGGAACAGTCGTTAAGAAGCGCCACTTTTATAAAAGAATCAGACTATAAGGAATATGCAAAGTTAACAGGAGAACCATTTAATACTGTAGCAAATAAAGAGGTTGTATTTTTGTCAGCTAATATACCAGGGCCGGCGATGAAAGAAAGAAAAGAAATTACTTTACCCAATATGAATGAACATTTAAAGGTGAAAAAAGTTACTTCATCTTCATTGGGGAAAATATTAAGAGGAAATGTTTATGTAATCTCTAATAATCAATATGATTCATTACAAGATGGATTTATAGAGACAAAAGATTATATGTATAAAACTGAAAGAATGAAAGATGAGATTGAAATTGGTAAAGAGCTTACGCATCAAATTAAACCGCATCAAGAACATTCAACGTTTAGTGCGGAAGAGTACGAACAAAACCAAAGTTTACAAATTGCAGGACCGATTTTATTTGTAGGTTTCTTTATTGGTATAGTATTTTTCGTTTGCGCAGGAAGTTTCCTTTACTTCCGTTTATTCTCCGATTTGGAGGATGATGTTCGCTTGTTCGAAATGATTCGAAAAGTTGGATTGACGAGTGGGGAATTATCGAAGGTAGTTACAATTCGATTGGCGCTTTTATTCTTCGTTCCAATTGGTGTTGCAACATTACATGGGGCAGTAGCCTTAACGGCGTTAGGGCAAATGTTTGAGTACTCATTGTTTAAAGAAAATACAGTTGTATTAAGTATTTTCATAGGTATTCAAGTTGTATACTTCTTACTTATAAGATCCCGTTATGTAAAACAATTGAAAGAGAGATTACGTATGCATTAAATGTGTTTTTTTAACTCGAGTACAAAATTTTCTAAAAAGAGGCAAGTATTGTCAAAAAGTGATAAAATGGAAAAAGCGAGGTGGAAAAATTAATAGAGAGTAAGGGGGGAGAACTATGAAAGCAACAGGAGTTATTCGAAAAGTAGACGAATTAGGACGAATTGTTATCCCTAAAGAATTACGCGATGTATTGGGAATACAAATCAAATCACCGCTTGAAATTTTTGTAGAAGCAGATAAAATCATTTTGCAAAAATATCAACCTTACAATGCTTGCCAAATCACAGGTGATGTTTCAGAACAGAACATATCATTAGCAAATGGAAATATTACTGTTGGGATAGAGGGAGCGGAATATTTAGTAAAAGAAATAGAAAAGTTTTTAAACAAGAGTGAGGTTTAGTCTTAATTTATATTATTTTTCAAATTACATATCATTTTTTTAAAAGACTGTAAGAGGACCATTAATTGGTCCTCTTATTTTGGTTATTAGTTGAACGACACGGGCTGTTACTTCCTACAAATCATAGGGGAAATAAAAAAGTAGTATAGAGTTAGTTAATGATGTTGAGAAATATTTGAAAAGAAGGAAAACAAAAAGAATAAAACGAATGTTACATTTACAAGTATTCAAAAGTGGTCTGAAATGAAAATAATACATTTTCAGGAGGGATTACGATGAGTAGTACAGTGAATAAGCAAAAAGGTATACAATTGATTCCGTTTACCGTAAATAAGGTGGTAGAGCAAGTAAATGAAATTCCACCAGGTGTACAACTGATTCACGCTCCACAAGTATGGGAAAAGAGTGTGAAGGGGCAAGATGTAGTCGTTGCCGTATTAGATACAGGGTGTGATACCAATCATATAGATTTAAAGGATCGTATTATCGGCGGAAGAAATTTCACAAAAGATTATGAAGCTGATCCAAATGTGTATCTTGATAATAACGGACATGGTACTCATGTAGCGGGCACGATTGCCGCGACTGAAAATGGTGTCGGTGTATTGGGAGTTGCACCACTTGCTAAAATGTTAGTATTAAAAGTTTTAGCGGGAGATGGTTCTGGAAGTTATGAGCAAATTATTGAGGCAATTCATTATGCTGTAAATTGGAGAGGGCCGAATCAAGAGAAAGTGAGAATTATTTCAATGTCACTTGGTGGTCCGCAAGATGTTCCAGAATTACATGAAGCAATTCAAAATGCGGTAAATCAGGATGTTCTCGTTGTATGTGCTGCTGGAAATAATGGAGATTGCGATGATGAAACAGAGGAATTAGATTTCCCAGGTGCTTATTCTGAGGTAATTGAAGTTGGTGCTGTTAATTTAGAGCGGAAGATTACATGTTTTAGTAATTCAAATCAAGAAATTGATCTAGTAGCGCCAGGTGATGAAATATTATCTACGTATCCAGATGGGAAATATGCTGTGTTAAGTGGAACTTCCATGGCGACGCCGCATGTTGCTGGAGCGCTCGCCTTGCTCATTAAACAGTGTGAGAAAGAATATGGTCGAAAGTTATCGGAGCCGGAAATATATGCACAACTCATTAAAAGAACTGTACCTTTAGGGTACGAACGTACATCTGAAGGAAATGGATTAATAGATTTATTAAAAGAATAGCCATATTAAAAAACATCTCATATTCATATGAGATGTTTTTTAATATGGCTCTGTCGCATGTAATACAACTTGTAACAAACCTGGGAATCTAGCATTTAAATCTTCTTCACGAATTGAAATGAAACGTTGTGTTCCTTCAAGGCGCGTGTACATAACACCTGACTCACGTAAAACTTTGAAATGGTGAGATAAAGTTGATTTCGCAATAGGAATGTTTAAAGCGCCACAAGATTGTTCGTTTTTCTCTAGTAACATATTTACAATTTGTAAACGAATTTGATCGCTAAGTGCATATAAGACAGAAGAAAATTGAATTTCTTCTCGATTTGGATGATAGAGTGTACGCATATTTCACCTGCTTGTATAAGTTGAGATATTTGCACTATAACATATAAAGTGGTATATTTCTATTCTTCGAATATATTAGAACGATAGAAATATAGGGGGAGAAAAAATGAAGTATACAAAATTGCAAAAGGCAGGATTAAATATTTCAAAGTTGGGTTTAGGTACAAATGCAGTAGGGGGACATAATTTATATGCTGATGTGAATGAAGAAGAAGGAAAGCAATTAGTAGAAGAAGCTATTCAGCAAGGGATTACATTTTTTGATACAGCAGATTCATATGGTGTCGGTAGATCTGAGGAAATGGTAGGAGAAGTATTAAAGGGAAAACGCCATAAGCTTATACTTGCTACAAAAGGTGGAATTCAACCGTTATTAAATGGAGAAACTTATATTAACAATGAACCAAGTTATTTAAGAAATGCTGTGGAGAATAGCTTAAGAAGGTTACAGACTGATTATATTGATTTATATTATTTGCATTTTACAAATTCTGAAACAAGTTACATAGATTCAATCGGAGAGCTTACTCGTTTAAAAGAAGAAGGGAAAATTCGTTCAATTGGAATATCGAACGTAAACATAGAACAATTAAAAGAAGCGAACCAACATGGTCATATAGATGTTGTACAATCTCCGTACAATATGTTAGAACGTACGGCTGAGGAAGAACTGTTGCCGCATTGTATAGAAGCGGGTATTTCATTTATTCCATATGGGCCTCTTGCTTTTGGAATATTAGGCGGAAAATATACAGAAGATTTTAAATTGAACGAAGTCGATTGGCGCCAAAATGTAAATCTATTTGAAGAAAATACATATAAGAGTAATTTTAAGAAAGTGGAAAAGTTAAAAGGGCTAGCTAAAGAAAATGATATTGAAGTGTCTCATTTAGCGTTAGCATGGTTATTAAATAAAGAAGGAATTGATACAGTTATACCTGGTGGAAAGCGGGCAGAGCAAATAAGAGAAAGTGTGAAAGCGGTAGACGTTTCATTGAATAAAAGAGTCATGAAAGAAATCCAATCTATTTTAGAAGATTAGTGAAACAGAGGGATAGTACCCTCTGTTTATATAAGTGGAAATAAAAAATCTATCTTAAAGCGTTATAAACAATTACTTACAGATTCAAAGGTTTCACTTTCCTATTTTGCCTACTTTATTTTTCAAACCGGAAATTTTGCTGCATTTTCATTCTTTGGTGTATGGCTTTTCGTTCAATTTGGGTTACAGGTTCATGAAGTAGGTACGGCTATGCTTGTACTAGGATTAGGAAATTTAGCTGGTAATATTTGGGTCCCTAGACTCGTAAATAAAATTGGTTACAATTTTTCTTTCTATGGTGGAATTGTATTTACAGCAGTGTTATATGTAATACTCCCTTATTTAAAGAGTATTATATTTGTTGAATTATTTTTCTTTGTTTTATTTTTTGTGACAGGAATTTTGTTTGTATTAATGATGGGACACTTACAAAACATGTCTACTATAGCAAGAGGAACAGGTGCTGCTCTTGCAAATGCCTCGATGTACATTGGCCAAATGATTGGTGCGGCAATAGCAGGAATGTTATTTGCAACATCTCATAATTTTATATTAGTAGGTAGCTTTACTGCGTTATTATATGTTTTAGCTTTATTTCTGTTTAGAAAAAGTGAAAACATTAATAAAGATAATGAAAAAGGAATTGCATCATAAAGTTTTAGTAAATCAAAAAGCACTTTTTGGGTTAAGTCTAAAAGGTACTTTTCTTTTTGATTGCATAGTTGCTGCATTTTCATTATGTATACCTGCATCTTTAATAATTCGTTGTTCAGCTATATTATTGAAAAAGAATTGTAATAAAATTATGGGAAAATAAAAAATCCCTATGGTGATAGGGATTTATATATCGGCATATAGCTCCTCGGAAAAGGATATACCTAGTTTAACATATAGAAGTACTTATATTTGTGAAATAGATGTGAAAGTAATGTGAAAAATATTGTAACAAAAAGCACTGTTTTAGCTAATGTAACTAAAACAGTGCTTTTCTTTTTGATTGAACAGTTGCTGCATTTTCATCATGTATACCTGCATCTTTAATAATTCGTTGTTTTGCTTTATTTAATAGATGGTTCACTGCTTCACCAAAATAGTTAGCTTCGCTTTTTGTGCGGGCTTCTCGTAAACATTTATAGTTTTCTAGCAGTTCCTCTTTTTCGGAGTTTGTTAAGAAATCTTCTATTTTCTTTTTTGTCATACGAAACACCCTTTCTCCTGACAAACGACGCAATAGAAAATATTTATTTCTCATTATAACAATAATTTTAAAAGAAAGTATACACTAACGTCGCAATAATTTGTCAATTTCTTGAATCTTCTCATCAGCTTTCCCAATTTGCGTATTTTTAGCCTGTTCGCCACCAAGAGCTTGATGTAGTAAGAAAGTTTGACCGGAAATAGCAGTTACAATGGATACTTTTATAATTTCTTTTATTGCGGTGACATCGAATAAAACGAGTCCGAGAAGTGCGGCTAGGCTACCGGTAAAAATATCAGTTAAAAATCCAAAATGAAAAAATGTTTTCAAACGGCGTGGAAGCAATAACTTACCTTGGTTATTGATTAGATGGGAAACGAAGCCAGTAATGCCACCAACGAGAACAGCGGTTAGCCATTGATACATTTCCATCGAATCCACTCCTTTTAGTGAATAAGATTCGATTATTTTATATTGATTCCTTTTAATATTTCATATAAGCATATTGAGAAAGTTTGTTTGGGTATATTTTGTATTCAATTTAATTATAACAGAAAATTCCGATAGATTTCAGTCTATTATATGAATCATTTTTACAATAATATGAATGCAGAAAGGGGTGCGTGATATGAATATAGATTATCGAATAAGAAGTGTAGATGGTTATACAAAAAAAATAGGGGAATTAGTAAGCATGCTTGAGCATACGAGAGCTGTAACATTAGGCGAAGTAAGAAATTTATCAGTTGAGCAATTAGATTTAATTATGCAGAGTAGCGGGAATTCAATTGGTGCCTTATTAAAACATATAGCAGCTATTGAAAAAGTTCATCAGCTTATTTCATTTCAAGATCGTGACTTTACAAAAGAAGAATTAGAAATATGGGAAGATGCACTGTATTTAGGGGAAGCGGGTAGAGCAATCCGTGGTCATGAAATACAGTATTATGTACAACTTCTACAAAGTGTTCGAGAAGAATCTCTGAAGTATTTAAGTGAACAAGGTGATGAGTGGCTCATGTCAGAAAGAAAGTGGCCTAACGGTGTAGTATATAACCAGCACTATCTTTGGTTTCATGTGCTAGAAGATGAAATTAGTCACCGAGGACAAATTAGAATGCTCAAAAACAAGTTATTTGAAAATTACGTTAAATGATGTAGCTTTTTATAGGAGAATTCCATATAATGAGAGTAATTAAAATAAGAACGGGGTGATGTGTTATGGCGAAAATAACTTATATGAATAATAAACCAAATACAAAGGTGGATGGAAAGGGCGAAACGATATAAGTGAGCGCACTATCCTTCCACTTAGCTAAAACTAGGGAGGATATCAATTTGAATCAAAATATTTTAGAATCGTATGGCTGGGATTCTTTTTTTGAGGAACAAGCTGTAGAGAAATTTGAAGTAGGTCGTATTTTACTTGAGCATAAGCATATATATCGCATTATTTGTAACGATGGTGAATATATGGCAGAACTGTCTGGGAAGTTTCGGCATGAAGCAGTAACGAAGGGAGATTATCCAGCTGTTGGTGATTGGGTGTATATAAAGAAAATAGAGAATGAAAAGAAAGCTATCATTCATAGTATTTTTCCGAGAAGAAGCTCTTTTTCTAGACAAGAGGCTGGTACTCGAACGGAAGAACAAGTAATAGCAGCGAATGTAGATTATCTATTTTTAGTGAATGCACTTAACCATGATTTTAATGTAAGAAGAATGGAACGTTATTTACTTTTAGCGTATGAAAGCGGTGCAATGCCTGTAATTGTTTTAACAAAGAGTAGTTTATGTGAGGACATGGAACAGAAAATTGTTGAAACGGAAGCTGTGGCAATTGGTGTTCCAATCTTCGTCGTTGATAGTTTAGAGCATACTGGTATTGAATCGTTGCAGCAATTTGTTTCTTCAGGGAAAACAATTGCTTTAGTCGGATCATCCGGTGTTGGGAAATCCACTTTGTTAAATGCACTTATAGGAATTGAAGTAGCAAAAACGGGAGATATTCGTGAGGAAGATAGTAAAGGAAGACATACGACAACTCATCGTGAATTGTTCCGATTACCGAGTGGTAGTTTAGTTATTGATACTCCCGGCATGAGGGAATTGCAACTTTGGGAAGGAAGCGAAGCGATTCAAACAACATTCTCTGATATTGAAAAACTCGCGACAACATGCCGTTTTCGTGATTGTAAGCATGAGAATGAACCAGGATGCGCGGTGCATAGTGCAATTGATAACGGACTTATTACGATAGATCGTTTGAAAAGCTATAAAAAATTACAAAGAGAACTGGCGTATTTTATGAGAAGACAAGATGCAATCCTTGCCAGAGCAGAGCGTGATAAGTGGAAAAAGCTTTCTAAACAACATAAAAAAATGTAAAAACCAAAGGGTGCCCTTTGGTTTTTTCTATTTGTAAATTTTATAATAATATTATTTATATATATAGACAAAGAGAAATTAATTGTTTAAACTTTACAAAGTATTCATCATAATAGGTTATGAAAATAATAATTAGGGATTGGGAAATATTAATAATTAACTCAATTTAACTTTTAAATTTGAAAATTAGGAGGTTCATAATGGGTAAACTATTAAATTTGTTTCGTGATATGAAAGTAGCAAAAAAGCTATTAATTTCATTCTTTGTAATTTTAATTGCGGCTGTGTCTATTATCGGAGGCATGTCTTATCAAACAGCCAAAAAGAATTTTGAATCACAAATTAAGAGTAGTGCCAACGACAATATAAAAATACTGGATAATTTAATCAATCAAATGATTGATGCAAAATTTAATGATGTGAATAATTTTGCACGGGTGATTCAGGGGAATATGTATCAAGGAGATAATCAGGATGAATTAAGAAAAATATTATCTCAATATATAAATTTAAATAAAGATGTTGAACAAGTATATGTTGCCGGAAATGATAAAAAATTTGTGCAAGAACCAAATATACAAATGGCAGCAGATTATGATCCAACAGCACGACCTTGGTATAAAGATGCAGTGGCAAAACAAGGTGGTATTGTTGTTACTGAGCCGTATAAGGCAAAAGGAAATGGACATATTGTCGTAACAATCGCAAAACAAACAGAAGATAAAAATGGGGTTGTTGCGCTAGATTTAAGTTTAGATAATTTATTAAAAACATCAAAGTTAATTAATATTGGTAAAAAAGGATATGCCTTCATTTTAGATGGAAAGCAAAAAATAATTGCTCATCCACAAGAAAAATCAGGAGAAAAAGCGGCTGATTCTTGGGCAAAGAAAATTTATGAAGATAATCACGGTGCTTTTTCATATTCTTATGGTGGTAGTGAAAAGAATATGGTATTTGCTACAAATGTAAAAACAGGTTGGAAAATTGGTGGGACTATGTACTCAAGTGAAGTAATTGAAGCTGCTCAACCTGTATTTTATAATATGTTAATTGTTATGCTTATCTCATTAGTAATAGGTGGAGCACTTATTTATTTTGTAACACTTTCAATTACGAAGCCTTTAAAGAGATTAGTTGTTACCTCTAAAGAAATAAGTGAAGGGGATTTAACGCAAACAATTGAAATTCATTCTAATGATGAAATCGGCCAACTTGCTAAAGGCTTTAATGAGATGACGAATTCGTTACGGACGTTAATCGGAAGAATTAACGATTCAGCTGGGCATGTTGCAGCGGCATCAGAAGAGCTAACTGCAAGTGTAAGGCAAGCAAGTGAAGCGACTGAGCAAATTACAATCGCAATGGATGAAATATCAAGTGGGGCAACGACGCAAACAACAAGCGTAGAAAATGGTGCTATGTTGCTATTTGATGTAACGGAAGGAATTCAGCATGTAGCAAATAGTTCATCATCTATTAATACGGCTTCCGCACATACTCGTGAAAAAGCAGAAGATGGTGGGAAACTAGTAGGAAGAACAGTAAACCAGATGCAGTCTATTGCAGAATCTGTGTCACAATCAGATGCAGTTATACAATTACTAAATAATAAATCAAAACAAATTGGTGATATTTTAGAAGTAATTCAAAATATTGCAGATCAAACAAACCTTCTAGCTCTAAATGCGGCGATTGAAGCTGCAAGAGCCGGTGAGCATGGAAGAGGTTTTGCGATTGTTGCAGATGAAGTACGTAAATTGGCAGAGCAGTCTAGCGTATCTTCTAGTGAAATTAGTAAATTAATATGTGAAATACAAGATGATATGGGTAAGACAGTCAAATCTATGAATCATGTAAATGAGGAAGTTCAATCTGGACTTGTTATCGCAAATGAAACGAAGCAAAACTTTGCTGAAATTTTACAATCTACAAATGAAATAGCTAATCAAATTAAGACGATGGTTGAAACGGCTAATGGAATGTCAAAAGGGGCAAATGAAGTATCTATTTCGGTAGGACAAATTGCAATGACAGCACAAAATAATGCAACAAGCACACAAAATGTTGCGGCTTCAGCTGAAGAACAGCTAGCTTCGATGGAGGAAATTGGATCCGCAGCGGGCACGTTATCTCAAATGGCTGAAGAGTTACAAGGACTAATTGACAGATTTAAAGTTTAACAGAGAACAGGCTGTCCCTAAAATAGAAGTATGTATTGGGAGAGTCTGTTTTATTATGTAAATTTAAATGTGGGATGTAGAGTCCTCTTATGACGTTTAAAATGGTATTTTGCATAATATTTGTCGAAAAATAGAGGTATTTGTTAGCTTTGTGTATAATTGTTAACCTATAGAATACAAATAAAAGGAGAGTATTATGGGAGTGTACTGGGGGACAAAAAGACATTCTTGGCTTAGTTACGTTTCATTTTGGCTAAGTATTTCATTTTTTATTGTTTTTCTAATTGAAGTGTTTATATTAAAAACACTTTCGAATAGCTCGGTGCAAATTGTTAAATATTTTTATTTTATACTTGTGCCAGTAAATATTTTTCTTAGTTTAAAGTTACTATTTAAGAAGAATGAAAAGAAAGCGTTACCTATTTTTAGTTTCATTGTCTCATTATTATTCGCAATTTTAATAATCGTATTAGTTTTAGCAGCTATAGGGAAGTTCTTTTAAGGGGAGTGGTATAAGTCACTCTCCTTTTTTATTTGTGTTAGTCTTACTATATGTAAAAGTGTGAATGCTGTAAGCTAATAAAAGCGGACAGTAGAGAATATTTGCATTGATTAAAGTCTGATGTTATTTGAACTTGTAAGAGAGTATGGAGTAATGAGGTAATATACATAATAATGGAGATAGAATTAGTTGTTTTATAAGTATGTATGAAACAAATGAATACGGTAAGAACGGTGATATATGGTACAATAGCTATGGATAGTGATAGAGATAAAGGGTATATAAAATACTCATCGTTTTTAGTAAGAGAGGGGTTATCTTATGCTATACGAGGATTTGGAGACATTATTTCAAACAGCTCCGAAAGAAGATAGAGGCGGATGGAAATATATAATCCAAGAACAAAATGATACATATAAAATTGTTGATGAAATTCTGAAAAATCAAATGAGTGTCGAATTGTATTTTAATGAATACGATGAGGTGAAAATCACTTTATATAAAGATGGAATTCCCATTACGACTATGCAAAGAATTGCGATTTCAAAAGTTGAATTAGACGAAGATGAAGAGGGTATTCAATTTGTTTTAGAGCGCATGCCTAGTCGAATGATTCGGTTGCAATTAAAGCCATATTTAGCATTAGAAATGGGGCCGTACTGGGAAGTATGTGATGATTGTGAATGAACATAAAAAAGCATCCAATAACATGGATGCTTTTTTATGTTTTTTGAAGTTGTTTAAATGCAATGATTGGAAGTATAACAATACTTACCCATCCGATGATAGGATATAGAATGTGAAGTAAGTCACTGTAACCGATGTAACTAAAGCAATAACTAATTAGTAAAATAAAGAAAATAATATTGTTATTTTTCCACCCAGTAATAGATTGCATCTGTTTTGTCATTCCGAACACATTACCAACTAAAGTTGTGAAAACTTCACCGAAAATAATGAGAACGAAGAAGAAGTGAAAAGTTGCATTAAATCTTCTTATGACTTCAGCCATTGGGATGTTATATTGATAAAATTGATCGACTGATAAGATTGCTAAATGGCTGCATAATAAAATTAAAGAAAGTCCAGCACCCCCTAAAATCCCACCCCAAAAAATGGCTTTTCGATCCTTAACTTCACTGGCTAATGGGACGAGAACACTTTGGGCGAGAGAAAGATTTAAGGCGACATATGTAATAGGGCTAGTAATCCATTTCATATTCCAACTCTCTGCAGGAATAGTGTTATTAATGGAAGGTGTACCGTGAAAAAAGGTTGTAATAGCAAGTCCGATAATAAAAATCATCATAATAGGTACGACAAGTGTATTTACTTCAAAAACACCTTGTAATCCGCGGCTACTTATAATGAGACAAGCGATAACTGTAATGAGAATACCGAGTTGTCTTGGTAAGCGAAGTTGCTCTTCAAATACTGCACCAGCCCCTGATAACATAACGCTCGTTACGCCGAATAAAACGAGTAATAATAATGTGTTTACAACATTCCCAAATACATCCCCAAATAAATATTTGTTAAATTCTTGCGCTGAAAATGCCCCAATTTGCGATGAAAGTAACATCATCTTTGTGCCGAGCCAAATAAAAAAAAATCCACTTACACATATGCCAATTGTCCCATATAATCCATTCACTGTGAAAAATTCAACAATTTCTCGTCCAGTAGCAAATCCAGCTCCAACGACAGTTCCGATATAAGTAGCAGCTACTTTCTTTGCTACTTGCCATTGTTGATTGTCCATGTTATCCCTCTTTCTACTATGATGAGCTTGATGTACTATTATGCATATGTATGAGCTTGGACAATTAGACGTATGAAGTGTTTGAAAAAATACATGAATTAAATGATATTAGGGAAGTATTAAAGGTGTTAAAACTTTGTTACATATAAGCCGATTGTTCGAAAGGAAAGGGAATGTATGGTAAAATGTAATTAGGTTATTAAAAGATAAACATTACAAAATGATAAGAGGAGTGGGTTGTATGAGTACGAAAACAAATGTTGTTGAAGTATTAAACAAGCAGGTAGCAAACTGGAATGTGTTATATGTGAAACTACATAATTATCACTGGTATGTGACAGGGCCACACTTCTTTACATTACATGAGAAATTTGAAGAGTTTTATAATGAAGCTGGAACGTATATTGATGAGTTAGCAGAACGTATTTTAGCTTTAGAAGGTAAACCATTAGCGACAATGAAAGAATATCTCGCAACATCTAGTGTCAGCGAAGGGACAAGCAAAGAATCTGCAGAAGAAATGGTGCAAACATTAGTGAATGATTATTCTGCACTTATTCAAGAATTAAAAGAAGGTATGGAAGTTGCGGGCGAAGCTGGCGATGAAACATCAGCTGACATGTTGTTAGCAATTCATACAACATTAGAACAACATGTATGGATGCTAAGTGCATTCTTAAAATAACGATAAATATATAGAAACCCATTGAAAAATTATTTCAATGGGTTTTTTTATGATTTTTCAGTTTTCTTTTATGCTATAATATAGTAAAAAGGAGGCGATGCGATGTTTCGCTTTTTCAGAACTGGAAAAGAAGAGCGGGAAATTACGAAAGATGAATTAGAACAAGCGATGGCTCAGTTTTTAGAAACGAATGCTAATATTGTTTATACAGTATTAGTAAATGACGATTATACAGTGAATTATGATTTGTTAAAACCGTATTTACCTGCATTTCCAACAAATGATTTTCTCATAACGAAGGAAACGCTTGAGGTATTTGAACATACAGCAGAAAATTTAAACCTAGTGAAAGAAATTGATGTCGTACAAAAAGCAGTAGATCAATACGTAACAGAAAAAGAAATGTTCCCAATTGTTGAAGGTAGCGAAGATCGCCTCATATGCGGAATGAAACTAGGACCTTACTTAAATCGTAGCTTAAAAAGAGACTTATATATTTCAGAAAAACATTATTTAGTTTCAAGTAAACCAGATAGAAAAAAACAAAAGAGCGGGTAGATGTAATGAAAACAACAATACATATATTGTTGTCTTTTTTTGTTTGTTAAAATATTGATTTTTCAGTCTATTTTCATTTATACTAAATGTATTGGACAGGGAAGAGTAACTATTAAGCATCATTCTGAGAATAAGATATTGTTAGCGTAGGTTATACAAAGTGGTATAAAGATTCGCAAAAAAATATTATAAAAGGTTTCGGGGGAATTGGTACATGAAAAATAGTATGACTTACATTCAATTATTAAATGAAACGTTACGTTGTTATGCAAATAAAGGAAGTTTTGAAGCGTACAATTATATAATGGAAAATGCTACAGGTGTAATAGGGAATGAGGCGCAAATATATAATTTTAAGTATGCGCTCGCAAGTGCATCGGGACTTGAAAAAGAAGCATTACATTTAATGAGAGAGGCCATTATAGAAAAGGGATTCTGGTATGGAAATGAGTATTTAATTTTGGACGATGATTTAAAATCACTACATAAATTTGAAGAATTTCATACAATGGTTCAATTATGTAAAGAAAGAGAAGGATTAGCACATAAAACGGAAAGACCAGACGTGAAATATATATACAGCAAGAAAGAGGGAAATCTACTACTTACATTACATGGTGACCAAGAAAATATTCAAATAGTAGAGCCATATTGGAAATCAGTTTTGACACAAGATTACACGTTAGCTTTACCACAGTCTTCACAAATTCAGTTTTCAGATGGATTTGTTTGGGATGATCTAGAGAGAGGGAAAGGGGAATTAAAAGAGCATTACAATAAGTTTATAGAAAATCATACAGTAGAAAATGTAATAATTGGTGGTTTTTCTGCAGGGGCAAGAGTAGCTTTATATACGATTTTACAAAAAGATATAGATGTAGATGGTTTTGTTTTTATGGCACCCTGGCTTCCCAAGATTGAAGAATGGGATGAGTTGTTGAGTGTGCTGCAGGATAAACATATAAAAGGATATATAGTATGCGGGGATCAAGATGAAGATTGTTTCGAATCCGTGCAGCAATTTGTGCAACTATTAAGAGATAAGAATATAGAACATAAGTATAAAGTTGTGCCTGACTTAGATCATAATTATCCTATTAACTTTGATGAGCTATTAAAAGAAGCTATTGAATATATAGGAAATGAAAACAATAAGTAGTAAGAAAAAGAGATGCATCATATGTGATGCATCTCTTTTTAGAATTATAAATTAAAAGCATTTGCTAGTAAGCGATAAGACTTTAATTTATGTTCGAATTGATGAGTAATCGTGACAATCATAAATTCGTCAGTATTGTATGCTTTGCTTAAGTTTATTATTTTTTCTTTTACAGAAGACGGATCACCAACAATCATACGTTGACGATTTTCTTTTATACGGAATAAATCATAAGCGCTGTATGAATAATTTTGAGCAGTTTCAATAGAAGGTGTACCAGTAGTTCGTTTTCCTTGCTCTAATAATAAGATTGATAAATCTAAACTAGAAGCAATTTTTTCTGCTTCTTCATTTGTTTCTCCGCAAATAACAAAAATAGCAACGATTGACTTTGGTTTATCTCCTAAAAATGAGGGCTGATATTGTTCTTGGTAAGCCCTCATAACTTCAGGGCCTCCAAAGCCATTAATAAATTGTGCAAATGCGAAAGAAGCTCCGTTGTTTGCAGCAATTTTAGCGCTCTCTCCACTAGAACCGAGCATCCACATTTCAGGAGATGTTGGGATAACTGGAGTGGCTTTTAAGTTTGCATAGTGATGGTTTTCTGGTACTTGATCATGTATGTACATTGCAACGTCTGCAATTTGTTCTGGATATTGATCAAGTGAGACCATTTTCCCTTCTTGAAGTGCGCGAGTTGCTATTGGCATACCACCAGGGGCTCTACCAACACCGAGATCGATACGATTTGGATACAGTGCTTCTAAAACACGGAAATTCTCAGCGACTTTATATGGGCTATAATGCGGTAACATAACACCACCTGAACCGACTCTAATATGGTCCGTTTTTGCGGCAATATGAGAAATAAGTATTTCTGGACTTGAACCAGCTAAGCCTACGGAATTATGATGTTCGGATACCCAAAAACGTGTGAATCCGAGTTTTTCAACTTCTTGTGCAAGCGTAACTGTATGTGAAAAAGCTTGGGCTGCTGTGCTACCATCTGAAATAGGTGATTGGTCTAATACACTTAACTTGATCATAGAATATACCTCTCAATCTTAATGTACATCCTATTATATATTTACTTATGAAAAATGCGTAGTGAAATGCTCAAAATGAAAAGCGGATAATCTTATTTCCGCTTTTAATGAGAAAATCCGCGTTCATAATGATTCATTTCGACTAGATTTAAAATATATTCATAGTTGTCAATTTCACGTTTTAGCTGTTCACGTTCTTTTGCAGATAGTGTCATATTGCTAAGTTTTTTACATAAGTTTTGTTTCTTTAATTCTAAATGTTTTTTTGTAGCATGGTAGTCATAAGTATGTTTCATTTTTAACCACTCCTTCTTTGCAGTTGCTATATTATACGAAGCATAAAGAAATATGAAATCTGTCTCTTATGTATTTTTAGTGAATATTCAAATTGCAATGGTGTTATGTTTATGGAGATCTATGAATAAAATGCACTAAACCACTAACGTCCATTTGATGAAATAAGGGGTGGAATTGTGCAGAAAGATATAATGTATAACACTGAAATGGATGAAGCGTTAAAAGTTATAGATAAAGGATTGAAGAAGACGATAAGTCCAAAACAAATTATTGTAGTGGGAGCTGGTATGGCTGGATTAGTTTCAGCATCTTTATTAAAGGCTGCAGGACATGATGTGAAAATTTTTGAAGCAAACAACCGGGTAGGTGGCCGTATAGAGACAGTTAGAATGGAAGATACCGGATTATATTTAGATGTGGGAGCAATGAGAATTCCGTATACACATAGGTTAACGATGGCATATATAAGAAAATTTGGGCTACAGGTGAGTCCTTTTATTAATAGGAATGAGACGGATATTATTTATGTAAATGGACGGAAAACGACGTTGAAACAATATGAAAAGGATCCGAGTATTTTAAGGTATCCTGTGGAAATGAACGAAGTGGGAAAAACGTCTGAAGAACTATTGTTATTAGCAGTACAGCCGATAATAAATTTTATTAAAAGAAATCCAGAGAAAAATTGGGATGTTGTAGTGAAGGATTTTGGGAGATATTCCACAGGACAATTTTTAAAGTATCATCCTTATCAGTATAATACTTACTTTTCGCCAGTAACAATTGAGATGATCGGTGTTCTATTAGATTTAGAAGGTTTTTTAGAGCGGTCGTTTGTAGAGACTTTACGATTTCTATACATTATGCAAGAGGAGAGCGGATTTTGTGAAATTATGGGCGGGAATGATAGATTACCAAAGTCATTTTTACCGCAATTAGAAGAAAATATTATATATAATCAAAAATTAATGAAGTTACATCAACACGATAATGGTGTGACAGCTTTCTATCGGAACGAGGAAACTTTTGAATATAGTAGTATTACAGGAGATTTAGTTATTGTTACTATCCCGTTTTCGACAATGCGTTTTGTAGAAGTAGATCCGTTTGATTCTATATCTCATGAAAAATGGAAAGCAATTCGTGAATTGCATTACATGCCTGCGACGAAAATAGGAATTCAATTTAAAAGCAGATTTTGGGAAGAACAAGGGCAATTAGGTGGCAGAATTATAACAGATTTGCCAATTCGTTATGCCTATTATCCAAGTCATGGAATTGGAGAAAAAGGACCTGCTATGATGTTAGGTAGCTATACATGGTCTTACGATGCATTGTTATGGGATGGTTTATCAAAAGGCGATCGTATTTATTACGCCTTACACAACTTAGCAACAATATTAGGTGGTCAAGTGTATGATGAGTTCATATCTGGAATATCAAAAAGCTGGACATTGGATCCGTATGCGCTTGGAGGATTTGCGCTTTTTCAAGCAGGTCAAGAATCTGAGCTACAACCAGCGATTGTCAAACCAGAGGGGAGAATATTCTTCGCTGGAGATCATACAACGCTATATCACGGATGGATTCAAGGTGCGATTGAATCTGGAATTTTTGTAGCGATGGAAGTGAATGAGTAAAATGTTTTTAATTCAGAAAATTCTTTACTATATAAATTGAGATGGATATTATTATATATAAAAGAATTATAGGGAGTGTTTACAGTGAATCCGTTATTATTCGATTTTCCTTCTGAATTTTATACTGACAGGCTTTTTATTCGAATGCCGAAACCAGGAGATGGTAAAGTTGTATATGATGCAATTCAAGCTTCAATACAAGAACTAAAACCTTGGATGGCTTTTGCACAAAAAGAGCAAACAGAGGAAGAAATAGAAGAGAGTATTAGAAAATCGCATATTCAATTTTTGCAACGTGAGGATTTAAGATTACTAGTATTTTCGAAAGAAACAGGTGAATTTATTGCTTCTGCCGGATTACATCGTATTAATTGGGATATACCTCAATTTGAAATCGGATATTGGATTGATACAAGGTTTAGCGGAAAAGGCTATATGGTAGAGGCTGCGAAAGGTATAACGGATTATGCTTTTTCTGAATTGAAAGCAAACCGTGTAGAAATTCGTTGTGATTCTCTAAATAAAAAGAGTAGAGCGATACCTGAGAAATTGGGCTTTAAATTAGAGGGGATTTTAGAAAGTGCGAGTATTGCAGTAGATGGAAATGGATTAAGGGATATGTGTGTATTTGCAATGACGAGAAATACATATAAAAAAGAAGAGCTGTAAAGAAACAGCTCTTCTTTTTGTGTATTATGGTACAGGATGTCCATTAGAGCTTTCGAAAATTGTAAACCATTGTTGACGATCTAATTTAACGTTTGTAGCAAGAGCGGCCGTTTTTACACGATCTAATTTACCAGATCCAACGATTGGCATCATGTTAGCTGGATGCGCAAGTAACCAAGCATACATAACCGTATCGATACTAGTAACACCTAGCTCAGTAGCAACTTTTTGCACAGTTTCACGTACACGTACGGCGCGTTCTGATTGACCAGTAAAGATTTCCCCACCAGCAAGAGGTGACCAAATCATTGGATTGATTCGTTTTTCTTGGCATAAATCAATTGTCCCTTTTTCAAAGTGCTCAAGCTGCAAGGCAGAAACTTCAATTTGGTTCGTAATAAGCGGGAAATCTAAGTAAGAACTTAACATATTAAATTGTGAAGGTAAGAAGTTAGATACACCGAAGTGACGAACTTTTCCTTCTTGTTTTAATTGTGAAAATGCCTTTGCCACTTCATTTGGATCCATAAAAGGGTCGGGACGATGAATAAGTAATACGTCAATATAATTTGTATGTAAATTTTTTAGTGATGCTTCTGCACTTTGAATAATGTGCTCTGCACTAGTATTGTAGTGAGCAACATATCGCTCTGGAAATTTTGGTGATGGGGGAGCGATTCCACACTTTGTAATAATTTGCATGTTTTCTCGTAAGGAAGGCTTTAATTGTAAAGCTTCGCCAAATAACCCTTCACACGTATATCCGCCGTAAATGTCAGCGTGATCAAAAGTAGTAATTCCCATATCCATACAATCTTCAATGAAAGAAAGTAATTCTTGTTTCGTCATATTCCATTCTGCTAAACGCCAAAATCCTTGAATAATACGAGAGAATTCGAGCGTTTCATTCATTTGAACTCGTTCCATTATAAGTACCCCCTTGATGAATGATTATTATTTTGAAAAGGCTTTCTTACTACGTATTATTATATAGTTTGGGGGGCGTACATACAATAAATATGTTTTGCTAAAAAAATGATTTTCTCTATATGCTATAATGTAGAAACATATAGCTATAAGGAGATGTAAGGAATGATTCCAGTAACAATATTAACTGGTTTTCTTGGATCAGGGAAAACGACTTTATTAAATCGTATTTTATCAGAAAATCACGGTAAGAAATTAGCGGTGATTGTAAATGAAATAGGGCAAATTGGCATTGATAATCAGTTGATTATGAATGTAGAAGAAGAAATTATGGAAATGACAAATGGCTGTTTATGCTGTACTGTACGTGAAGATTTACTTGTTGCTTTAAAACAGTTACTGGACGTAAAAGCAGAAGGGAAAATGGATTTTGATGGTTTAGTAATTGAAACGACTGGACTTGCAAATCCAGGGCCGATTATTCAAACATTCTTTTTAGATCCAGTCATTCAATCTGCATACCAAATTAACGGTGTTGTAACGGTGGTAGATAGTTATCATATACATAAACATTTTGAAAAAGGATTAGAGGCAAAAGAGCAAATTGCGTTTGCGGATGTCGTTTTAGTAAATAAATTAGATTTAATTGAAGAGAGTGAGAAAGAAAATCTCTTGCATGAAATTCAAGGAATTAACCCGACTGCAAAGTTAATTGAGGCGACTAACTGTGAGGTAGATATACCATCTTTATTACAAATCCAAACGTTTAAAACGAAAGATACGTTGCAAATTTACCCTCATAAAGAACATAATCACTTAGAAGGTGTGAAATCATTTGTATTACGTGAAGAACGTCCGCTGGATTTACAAAAGCTTAATGAGTGGATGTCAGCTGTCGTTCAAGAGCTAGGGGAATATTTATATCGTTACAAAGGAATTTTATCGATAGATGGAGTAGATAAACGTATTGTTTTCCAAGGTGTACATACTTTATTTGCCGCTTCGTACGATAGAGAGTGGCAAGAGGGTGAAGAGCGAGTAAGTGAAGTAGTTTTCATCGGAAGAGATATTAATAAAGAGTGGTTCCAAGAACATTTTCAGGAGTGTGTGAAATAAGTCTGCGTAAATTGCAGGCTTATTTTTTATGAACATTCTATTAGATTGCAAAACAGAATTAAATAAGGGAAAGAAATTAAAAATTGATAAATGTATAATAAAAAGCCTGTTTTCACAGGCTTGTATTTTCGTCTATTAGTAACTCCATTACAACACCTACAACTGGACCTTCATCATCAATATCACCATTTAAGCGGAAACCAAATGATTCATACAGTCCCATTGCAAGTTTGTTGTCTGGATGTAAACTTAAGTAAATTATTTTGCATTCAAATTTTTCTTGTAAGAATTGAATGAGTAAGCGAAGGAAACGTTTTGCGTATCCTTTTCCTTGATATTGTTGGTCAATCATAAAGCGATCGAGCCATACACTTTTATGTTTTACTGAATACCATCCATACATTGCATAACCTACAAGTGTTTCTCCATCATATAAACCTACTGACGTTCCGTTTCCTTCATATAATGATTCTGCTAAAGAAAACGCGTTACTTTCAATAAATTGTTGCTGATCTTTTGTGACGTTTAAAGCAACTACTGAACGCCAATTTTTTGCTGTTACTTCACAAATGTGAAGATTCATAATTCCAACTCACCTTCTAAATTAATATAGCTTTAAAGCTAATATGGATAATTTTACTTGTTATTTTGGTCAAGTCAAGGATAAATACATAAAAAGGCAGCTGAATACCAGATTCAGCTGCCTAGAAAATATAATGGATTAGTTTGTTGCTTCTTTCAATGTGTTTACGTTTTCTTCCATTAAAGTGAAGTAATCTTTATTATTTTTCGCATCATCTTCAGAAATAGTAGCTAAGTGATTTAAGCGTAAAACTTTTGTACCAGTTTCTTTTTGAATTACGGATGCTACTTTTGGAGTAGAGAACGTTTCGAATAAAATATATTGTAGACTATGTTCTTTTACTGTTTTTGTAATGTCAGCAAGCTGCTTTTGAGATGGTTCATCAGAAGCTGAAATTCCAGCGATAGGAATTTGTTTTAGGCCGTATCGTTGTTCCCAGTAACCATAGGCAGCATGAGAAACTAAAATTTCTTTCGTTTTTGCGTTCGCTACAGCTGCCTTAAATTGATCGTCTAAATCAGTAAATTTAGTTTGAAGTGCGGCGAAGTTTTTTTCGAATTCTTGTTTATGTTCAGGTTGTAATTCTACAAGTGCATTTTTAATTTTTTCCGCCTGTTTCATTGCTAGAGTAGGATCTAACCAAACATGCGGGTCTTTATCGTGATGATGTTCATCTTCTTTATGGCCATCTCCATGATCATGATGCTCTTCTTCAGTAGAAGCACGAAGCTCAATACCTTTAGATGCATTTACAATTTTAACATTTTCTTTTTGTAATGTTTTTTCCATTTTTTCAGCAAATGGTTCTAATTCAGCGCCGTTATAAACGAATAAATTAGCTTTTGCAACTTGTACTGTTTGTTTTTGACTTGGTTCAAATGTATGTGAATCTGCACCAGGTGGGTAAATTGCTTCAACATTTACATAGTCGCCACCGATTTTCTTTGCGAAATCAGCAAGTGGGAAAATCGTTGTATAAACTGTTAGCTTTCCATCTTTCTTGGCATTACTTTCTTTTTTATTTGAGCAGCCAGCGAAAATTAAGGTAAAAATAAGTAAGAATGAAAATATAGTCAATCTTTTAGGCATGAAGTTCTCCTCTTTTCTTTTTTACGGATATATTTTCCCCAATTATAGAAGAAAAATATCATTTTAATACAAAACGGAATAATTACGTTTTAGTTTGCGAACTTAGTATAATACATCTTTAATAAAGTTGCAATAAATAATAATCATTCCGATTTGTTTTTGTTATAAAGTTGTCAAATATAAGTGTATTATTTTTGCAAATGCATGCATATGTGACAACGCTGTTTTCATATATTGAAAAGGAGGTTAAAGAGGGGGGTGAACGTTTGGGTTACTTAATGGAAGCTATTTTATTAATATTAGCGGTAGTATTGCCATTATCTTTTGTATTAATTTTTTTAAGAAGATTAATAAGTAATTTAGGGGACGCTACAACAATAACGAAATTACAAGAGAGAGATGAGAAAAAAGAGTAAGTAAAACACTATGCGTACGCATAGTGTTTTACTTGTGGTAAAATAAGATCAGGAAACTCCTAAAGGTTGTATTTTACTGAAGGAGAGAAAAGTAAAATAAGAGGTATATGCATATATGAATAAGCGAACAGCGTTAATACTTGGTGCAAGTGGTTTAGTTGGACAAGAGATAACGCGTCTATTACTTGAATCAGATTACTATGATTCGGTTACTATTTTTGTAAGAGATCCAATGCAATGGCAACATGAAAAGTTACAGCAGAAACAAGTTGATTTTTCGGTATTAGAGGAATATAAAGAGTTCTTTGCTGTGGATGATGTTTTTAGTTGCTTAGGAACAACAATAAAAAAAGCAAAAACAAAAGCAAATTTTAAAAAAGTAGATTATGAATATACGTTACGAGCTGCTTGTTTAGCTGAAAAACAAGGGGTACAAAATTTCCTTGTTGTGTCTTCTATGGGAGCGAATCCTAAATCATTTTTCTTTTATTCACAAGTGAAAGGAAAAATGGAAGAAGAATTGCAAAAGTTAGTGATCGGTGGTATTCACATTTTTAGACCATCATTATTAGTAGGAAATCGACAAGAATTTCGTTTCGGTGAACGAATGGCTGAAAAGTTATCTCGTATTATTCCTTTTATCTTTAAAGGGGCTTTCAAAAAGTATAAACCAATTTCAGCTAAAGATGTGGCGAAAGGGATGTATATAACCGCGCTGCGAGAAGAATCGGGTATCCATACTTATAATTCAAATGAAATTACAACGATAGAATAAATAAAGCCGAGAAGAATGACTTCTCGGTTTTATTTATTCGTATGAATTTTTCCTGGTGCTCGCTTATATTGGTGAGGTTCTTGCAATTCAAATCCAAGTTCATTGGCTGCTATTCTCGGGAAGTACGGGTTGCGAAGTAACTCACGTCCGATGAAAATTAAATCTGCTTCGTTATCATTTAAAATTTGCTCTGCTTGAGATCCAGTCGTAATCAATCCAACTGCACCAGTTGCAATCTTAGTATACTCTTTAATATGTTTGGCGTATTGTACTTGGTAACCAGGATACACATCAATATGTGCTGGTACAACTGCACCAGAACTACAATCGATTAAATCTATTCCCTGTTCTTTCATCCACTTTGTATACTGAACATAATCTTGAACTGTTAGTCCGTCAGGGTGATAATCATTTGCTGAAATACGAACGAATATTGGTCCGTCCCAAACTTTATTTACAGAGTCGATGATTTCGCGTAAGAAGCGATAGCGGTTTTCAGGTGAGCCGCCGTATTCATCCGTTCGTTTATTAGTAAGTGGTGATAGGAATTCATTGATAAGGTAACCGTGAGCGCCATGTAGTTCGATAACATCAAATCCGGCTTGTTTTGAACGTAACGCGGCCCTCTGAAAAGCTAATATAGTCTCTTTGATTTGCTGTATATTCATTTCTACTGGTATTTTCATCGTATCACTAAAAGGAATTGCAGAAGGAGCGAAAGCATTCGTACCTAATTCAGCTTTTCTTCCGGCGTGAGCGAGTTGAATGGCAGCTTTTGCACCGTTATCATGTATAAAAGTAGTCGTTTTATGTAAGCCTTCAATTAGGTTGTCATCCCAAATGCCTAAGTCTTTGTTAGAAATTCGTCCTTCAGCTAAAACGGCAGTTGCTTCAACCATAACTAAACCTACTTGGCCAGCAGCGCGAGTTCCATAATGAATGAGATGGAAATTCGTAACGCGGCCATCTTCATTCCCCGATGAATACATACACATAGGCGACATAACGATACGATTTTTTAGTGTAACGTTCTTAATTGTATAAGGTGAAAAAAGCTTGGAATTCATCAAATAGCCTCCTTGATTGAATTTTCTTATATTTTACCATTCTCTTTTTTGTTTCTCTAATAAAACGCTTATACGAAAAATTTTGTTTATTCGTGTTACAATGACTAATATGAACTGAATTGGAGGATGACATATGTACCAGGCTTATTATGAAAGCGAAGTAGGTTTGCTAGAAATTACAGCAAATCAAGAAGGCATTACGTCTGTTATATTTGTTGATGAACGACAAGAAGAGAATAAAAATGAAATGATAGAACAATGTATAAATGAGTTAGATGAATATTTTAAAGGGAAAAGAAAAGAGTTTACGGTCCCGCTGTCTGCGGAGGGAACCGCATTTCAAAAAAATGTATGGGATGCTCTTTATACTATTCCGTACGGCGTAAGTGCTTCATATTTAGATATTGCAGAGAAGGTTGGAAATACAAAAGCTGTACGGGCAATAGGAGGGGCAAATAGTCGGAATCCAATTTCAATAATCGTTCCATGTCACCGTGTAATAGGAAAGAGTGGAAAGCTTGTTGGATATGCGGGTGGTTTATGGAGGAAAGAGTGGTTATTAAAACACGAAGGTATTTTGAAATGACGTATGTATGGGAAGAGGGATTGTTTTGAAATGTATAAATTGTGGGCAACCTTGCGAGGAGGAACAGTTAAATTGTGCAAGTTGTCAGCGAAACTTGGATAATGAACAAGATGAAGGCAGCTCGTTAATAGATAAAGAACTAGAAGTATATGTAGGGAGACAATATCCGTATTACAAAAGGAAATGGGAGCTTGAGAATAAGCGGATTGCTAGGTGGAGCTGGAATGGTTGGGCTGCTATTTTCAATATAGGCTGGCTAGGATATCGTAAGTATTATGTACCAGCTGCTTTATTTATGTTGTTATTAGTAGCGTGTGATGCATTTTCGTATTATATGGGATTTAATGTAGCGTTGCCAATCATTAATATGGTACCTCTTACGTTTTTATTACTCATTTTTATTCTGTTTGGAATGGGGATTTTTGCAAATGGATTATACTATCAATTTGCGGAAAGACGTATATACCGAATAAAAGCAAGAGAAATAAAAGATAAATCAGTTGAAAACTATCTAATCAATGATAGCGGCGGAACGAGCAAAATGGGAGCGACAATTGTTACTATTTTAGCAGTTGCTAGCATATTTTTTAGTCATTTCTTTTTTCCGACTGATCGAGACGTTATTCAAAAGGTTCGTACAAGCTCGCTTTATGAATATCCTTTCTTTTCAATAGGTGAATCTTTCGAAAATTATTTTCAAAATTCAGGTTGGATATATTATCGTGGAACGGAAGGGTTAGAATTAGTAGAATTCCAAGGATATAACGCCGGAACGCCAAGACAAAAGGTGAAGATTCAATTTGTTGTCGATTATAAATTAGGTGAAGTGGAACCATACTCACTTATGGTTAATGGTGAATCTAAAACTGAAGAAGAGTTTTTGAAGCTGATGGAAGAAATATTTAAAGTTCAAAATCCATTTGATATAGAGGATGGATTACAAGTAAATGCTATTCAAGGAAGCGACTGGAAAGAAATTTCCGATCGCTTTTTTCTATGTTTGTTAAAATAAATATTTAAAATAATCAGAATCTTTTGTATAATAAAATATATTATATAGGATTTAACTTATACATATAGATTGGGGGAAGGAAGAATGAAGAGAAAGACAACAACAATTGCTGCACTTGCGTTAACGACGAGTGTATTGGTTGCAGGATGTGGGAATGGTGAGAAGGCTTCGACAACGAAGAAAGAATCGAATAAGGGAATGGCCGATAAACAAGTTTTAAATTTGCTAGAAACAGCTGAAATTCCTTCAATGGATACATCTAAATCAACGGATTCTGTATCTTTCCGTGTATTTGTAAATGCAATGGAAGGTTTATATCGTCTAGATAAAGATAATAAACCAACACCAGGTATGGCAAAAGATGTGAAGATTAGTGAAGATAAAAAGACATATACATTTGAATTACGTGATGCGAAATGGTCAAATGGTGATCCAGTTCGAGCACAAGATTTTGTATATGCATGGCAACGTACATTAGATAAAGCAATAGCGGCAGAATATGCATTCATTTTATTTGATGTGAAAAATGCACAGAAAGTAAATAAAGGTGAATTACCAGCAGATCAATTGGGTGTTAAAGCGAAGGATGATAAAACGTTGGTAGTAGAATTAGAGCAACCAGCACCTTATTTTCTTGAGCTTACGTCGTTCCCTACATTTTTCCCATTAAATGAAAAATATGTGAAAGAGCAAGGAGATAAATATGGATTAGAAGCAGATAAATTATTATATAATGGACCATTTACAATGAGTCAATGGAAACATGAACAAAATTATCAGTTAAAGAAAAATCCTAATTATTGGGATAAAGATACTGTAAAGTTAGACGAAATTAATGTAAGTATTGTGAAGGAAACAAGCACGGGAGTAAATTTATATGATAGTGATCAAGCAGATCGAGTTATTTTAACTTCTGAATTTGTTGATAAATATAAAAAGAATAAACCAGATGAATTTAAAACGAAGTTAGATCCACGCATATATTTCTTGCGTTTTAACCAAAAAAATGCAACATTTAAAAACCAAAAAGTACGTGAAGCAATTGATTTGGCATATGATAAAAAAGGAATTGCTGATGTCATTTTAAATGACGGTTCATTGCCAGCATATTTCTTAGTACCTGAAAAATTCACGACAGGTCCGGATGGAAAAGACTTCCGCTCTGTAAATAAAAACTTCCGTGATAGTAAAGATAATGCAGAGAAAGCAAAAAAATTATGGGAAGAAGCGAAGAAAGAGCTTGGTCAAGATACAATTACGGTTGAATTACTAAACGATGATAACGGTAGCCGTAAAAAAGTAGGCGACTTTATTAAAGAAGAACTAGAGAAAAACTTGCCTGGTATTAAAGTGAATTTGAAACAGCAACCATACAAGCAGAAGCTAGATTTAGAAAAGAAATTCCAATATGAATTCTCATTATCTGCATGGAGCCCTGATTATCCGGATCCAATGACTTATATTGATATGTTTGTTACTGGAAGCTCATTTAATGAAATGGATTATTCTAATCCGAAGTATGATGATTTAGTAGCGAAATCAAAAGGAGAGCTATTAAAAGATGATAAAGCACGCTGGAATGCACTTGCGGAAGCTGAAAAAATCTTAATTGGTCAAGACGCAGCAATTTCTCCTACGTACCAACAAAGTACAGCTTATTTAGAGAAGCCGTTTGTAAAAGGCATTGCTAACCATACGTTTGGCGGGGACTTCAGTTATAAATGGGCATATGTTACAAAAAAATAGTACAATAAAAGGTGAGTGAATTTTCGCTCATCTTTTATTTGTATAAGGAGGAATTATAGTTGTTAAGGGGAATCAATCATATTTGTTTTTCGGTATCTAATTTAGAAAACTCTATTATGTTTTATGAAAAAGTATTAGAAGGAGAATTATTAGTTAAAGGGAGGAAATTGGCGTATTTTAACATATGTGGAGTATGGATAGCGCTTAATGAAGAGACACATATTCCGAGAAATGAGATTCATCAATCTTATACGCACATTGCATTTTCTGTTGAACAAGAAGACTTTGAATATCTAATACAGCGATTAGAAGAAAATGATGTTCATATTTTAAAAGGAAGAGAACGTGATGTCAGAGATTGCGAATCTATATACTTTGTTGATCCTGACGGTCATAAATTTGAGTTTCACTCAGGGACACTGCAAGATCGTTTAAATTATTATAGAGATGAGAAACCTCATATGACATTTTATTAGGGAGGGATAGCATTTGCATGCACTTGTAATTGGTGGAACAGGAATGCTAAAGAGAGTTTCTATGTGGCTTTGTGAGCAAGGGTTTCATGTTTCTATTATCGGGCGAGATGAAGTGAAATTAGAAAATGTTAAGCGGATGAGTTCTACACTAGAAAATATTACATGCCTTTCGTTAGATTATCATAATGATGAAGATGTAAAGCTAGCTATTAAAAGTACAGTTGAGAAAAATGGCCCGATCACATTAGCTGTTGCATGGGTACACTCAAGTGCAAAGCATGCACTATCAAATATTTGTAAAGAACTAGATTTATCGTCTAAAACATATAGTTTATTTCATATTTTAGGTAGTAAAGCATCACGTATGACTGCACAAAAAATAGGGAGTACGCGATGTAGTTATCATAGAATTATTTTAGGTTTTATTTTAGAAGATACATATGGAAGATGGCTTACTCATGAAGAGATAGCTGATGGAGTTATAAAAGGGATTGAAAGTAAACGAGCGGAGTGGATTGTAGGGAGAGTTGAACCGTGGGAATTACGACCAACATGGTGAGGGGGAGTAAGAAATGAAAACAACTATATATGTAACAAGGCATGGTGAAACAGAGTGGAATGTAGTGAAGCGAATGCAAGGACGGAAAAATTCTGCTTTAACTGAAAATGGTATAGTTCAGGCGAAACAATTAGGGAATCGAATGAAAGATTTACCAATCCATGCGATCTATAGTAGTCCGAGCGAAAGAACACTTCATACGGCAGAGTTAATAAAGGGGGAACGTGATATACCCATTATAGCGGATGAGCATTTCTATGAAATCAACATGGGTATATGGGAAGGACAAACAATCGCGGATATAGAAAAGCAATTTCCAGAAGAAGTACATCTGTTTTGGAATGAGCCACATCTTTTTCAGTCAACATCAGGCGAAAATTTTGAGGCCGTTTATGAAAGAGTAATTGAAGGGATGCAGCTTCTTTTAGAGAAGCATAAGGGACAAAGCATATTGATTGTTTCTCATGCGGCAGCAGCAAAATTACTTGTAGGGCATTTCGCGGGAATTGAAATAGAAAATGTGTGGGATGATCCATTTATGCATAGTGCTAGTTTGAGCATAATAGAATTTGAAGAGGGTATTGGTAAAGTGAAACAATTTGCAGATATAAGTCACTTTCAATAAATGTAAAAAAGGCCGCAAAACGGCCTTTTTTTGGTGGTATAAAAACTAGCAGTTACGTTTTTTATACCAGAAGTGATCAAATTTCTTATTTTTGCAAGATGGGAATTTATGTCCGCCTTTGCAATCATTCCATTTGTGCCCATCATCGTGACAGTCTTTACCATGATCACATGAATCATCGCAAGAGCCGCCGTGTCCGTGAGGGAAGAATTCGCATTTTTTACAGTAACATCGTTTAGTCCAGTAAAATTTCTTTTCAAAACGTACACATTTTGTAACGAAAGTACAATGTTTTCTACGCGTACGTTTTGTAACTAAAACGCATTCTTTTCTACGTGTTACTTTCGTAACGAACGTCCATTTTTGAACGCGTACACGAGTACATTTCGTAACAAATGTCCACTTTTTAACGTGAGTACATTTTGTAACAAATGTACAATGTTTCACACGAGTACATCTTGTTCTTGGGCATTTACAATCGTCGCTACACTCAATTTTTGAAGAGCAATCGTCATCACATTCGAATGTGCTTGGATCTTGGTGTAAGAAATCCTCCATCCCAGCACTTTTGATTTCTTCAACAGCTTTTCTAATATCACGTTTCATAGAAATCCTCCTTATCATGTATTAAGTTGAAAAGGTATTCTTTTTCCTTAACATGATATGAGAGATGACGTCTTTCTGAACAGGACAAGAGTGTAATTTTCTATAAATAGATGATAGCGGATGTATGGACAAGACAAGGCGCATACATTGAATGAAGAGAACTGAGAAGGGATGAGAAAATATGTTACCTTCATATGATTTTTTTGTTCATCCAATGTACTTAGTGGAATTGAAAAAAGACATTTGGTCAGATAGTCCAGTGCCAGCAAAATTAACTTATGGAAAAAAGAAATATGACATTGATATCGTATACCGAGGAGCTCATATTCGTGAGTTTGAGAAAAAATCTTATCATGTTATGTTTTATAAACCAAAAAAATTTCAAGGTGCGAAAGAGTTTCATTTGAATTCTGAGTTTATGGATCCGTCTCTCATACGAAATAAACTATCGCTAGACTTTTTTCATAACATTGGTGTACTTTCGCCAAAATCACAACATGTATTTATAAAAATTAATGGTCAAATTCAAGGTGTGTATTTACAGTTAGAATCGGTTGATGAAAACTTTTTGAAAAATAGAGGATTACCGAGTGGTTCTATTTATTATGCGATAGATGATGATGCGAATTTTTCATTAATGAGTGAACGAGATAAAGATGTTAAGACGGAGCTCTTTGCGGGTTATGAATTTAAATATTCGAATGAAAATAGTGAAGAACAACTGAGTGAATTTGTATTTCAAGCGAATACTTTGACGAGGGAAGCCTATGAAAAAGAGATTGGGAAGTTTCTACATGTAGATAAATATTTACGATGGTTAGCAGGAGTTATTTTTACGCAAAACTTTGATGGTTTTGTCCATAACTATGCACTATATCATAACGATGAAACAAATTTATTTGAAGTTATACCGTGGGATTATGATGCGACTTGGGGGCGAGATGTACAAGGGAGACCGCTTAATCATGAATATATCCGCATTCAAGGGTATAACACGCTAAGTGCAAGATTGTTAGACATACCTGTGTTTAGAAAGCAGTATCGAAGTATTTTAGAAGAAATATTAGAAGACCAATTTACAGTTTCGTTTATGAGGCCGAAAGTAGAAGGATTGTGTGAATTGATTCGTCCATATTTACTACAAGATCCATATATGAAAGAAAAATTAGAAACATTTGATCAAGAGGCTGATATGATTTATGAATATATAAATAAAAGAAGAAAATATATACAAGACCACTTATATGAATTGGATTAATTTTGAAAGAGATTGAAACGTTATCAATCTCTTTTTTTTGTATAATAAAGATGTATCAATAAAAGTGAAGTAATATATTTGAAAGAGAATGGGGATGCGGATATATGACGATTAAATGGATTGATTGGGTAAAACAAATACAATCTATAACCCAAGCAGGTTTAACGTATTCTAAGGATGTGTACGATATAGAACGCTTCCAACAATTACGAGACATTTCGATTTCGATGATGTCACATTACACAAAAACTGATTGGGAAGTTGTAGAGAAATTATTTGCAAGTGAGACAGGCTATCAAACACCTAAAGTTGATATAAGAGCAGTTGTTTTTCAAAATGAAAAGTTATTATTTGTGAAAGAAAAAAGCGATGGGAAATGGGCATTGCCAGGTGGATGGGCTGATGTCGGTTATACGCCAACCGAAGTTGCAGCAAAAGAGGTTGTCGAAGAGACGGGTTATGAGGTAGATCATTTTAAGTTACTAGCTATATTTGATAAAGAAAAACATCAACCATCTCCATCGGCGACGCATGTATATAAGATTTTCATTGGATGCGAGATTATTGGTGGAGAAAAGAAAACTAGCATTGAAACAGAAGAGGTGGAGTTTTTTGGTGAAAATGAATTGCCTAATTTATCAATTGCTAGAAATACAGAAGACCAAATTAAAGAGATGTTTGCCTACATGAAAGACCCGCAGAAAGAGAAATTAATAGATTAATCCTGCTTGAATTGTACATATTGTTAAAATGAAGATATTGGCAGATTGCAGCCTTTATGTAATAATGGGATGGTATGTGAAGAAAAAAGGAGATAAAAAAGAACATGTTAGCAAACATAATAGATCAGTTATTGCAATTTTTTGCAAGCTTAGGTTACTTTGGAGTAGCTCTTGCTTTAATGATTGAAGTAATCCCAAGTGAAATTGTACTTTCGTATGCTGGCTTTTTAGTAGCGGATGGTAAAATTAGTTTTGTGGGTGCAGTTATCGCCGGAACGATTGGTGGTACTTTAGCCCAAATCTTTTTATACTGGCTTGGATACTACGGAGGGCGTCCGGTTGTAGAGAAATATGGGAAATATCTGCTTATTAATAAACACCATTTAGACATAGCGGAAGGTTGGTTTAAGCGTTATGGAGCTGGCGTAATATTTTCTGCGCGCTTTATCCCAGTAGTACGTCATGCAATCTCTATTCCAGCAGGACTAGCTAAGATGCCATTAAAACTATTTACGCTTTATACGGTTGTAGCGATCATTCCATGGTCAATTCTATTTATATACTTAGGTGAAAAACTTGGTGGGAATTGGCGACAAATTAAAGAGTATGCATCTGATTACACACATTACATAATTATAGGAGCTGTTCTTTTTATTGCTCTATACTTCGGTTTAAAATATTTGAAAAAGAAAAAAACAACACGCTAAAGTCAATGATAATTCATTGGCTTTTTTTATTTGTTTCGGTTCGGTTCTAAAAAAAAAGAGTTGTCCATAATGTATAATAATAAAGCGTAGCGGAGGAATGTGATGAAAGGGTCACCGTTTATACGTGGAACGATATTTTTAACGATGGCAACGATGATATCAAAAATGTTAGGGTTTATATATGTTATACCATTTACAGCAATGGTCGGTACGAGTGGGTACGTTTTATATACGTATGCATATCGCCCCTATACAATTATGCTCAGCATTGCGACAATGGGATTACCACTTGCAGTTTCAAAAATGGTATCAAAATATGATCAACTGAATGATTATCATACGGTTAAGAGAGTGTTGAAAAGTGGAATCGTGTTTATGTTTATAATGGGAGTCATTTCGTGTTTTACGTTATATATGCTAGCTCCGCATTTAGCTAAGCTTGTCATCGATGGAAATGATCAAACGGGGAATAGTGTAGGAGCGGTTACTACTAATATTCGAATTGTAAGTTTTGCGTTAATACTTGTGCCAGTAATGAGTTTATTAAGGGGCTTCTTTCAAGGATTCCAATCGATGGGGCCTTCTGCATTAAGTGTAGTTGTAGAGCAATTTTTTCGGGTTTTAACCATTTTAATAGGAAGCTTTGTCGTTTTATATGTTTTAAAAGCGTCTGTTTCATTAGCGGTTGGTATTTCAACGTTCGGTGCATTTATGGGAGCTGTAGGTGGATTAACTGTTTTAAGTGCATATTATATAAGAAGGAGAAGGCACTTAAAGAAAAAAGAGATGGCAAGTATACCACAAACAACAAAATCCTTTTTCTCATTGTATAAGGAGCTCTTTACATATTCTATTCCTTTTGTTGTGGTGGGCTTAGCAATTCCGTTGTATCAGACTATTGATACATTTACAATTAATAAACTACTTATACAAATAGGGTATATGCAAGGAGAAGCGGAAAAAATTAATGCGATAATTGGTCTTGTTCAAATGGTTGTGCTCATCCCGGTATCCGTTGCGACAGCTTTTAGTATGTCTCTCGTACCAGAGATGACGAAAGCTTACACAGCAGGAAATACGAAGCTATTGTACAAACATTTTACGAGAACAAATGTATTAGTAGTAGCGATTACGGTGCCGGCTGCAATTGGAATGATTGTGTTAGCCAAGCCTGTATATACTCTTTTATTCGGTGCTGGAAATGATCCAGAGATGGGGAGAATCATTTTACAGTATTATGCTCCTGCTTGCATACTATTTTCTCTTTTTACAGTAACGGCTGCTATGCTACAAGGAATCAATCAACAGCAGAAGACGGTGCTAGGACTAGTGATTGGAATTATTGTGAAAATAGTTTTAAATATTGTATTGCTTCCGTATTTCGATTATGTAAGTTTTATTATTTCAACATACGCGGGCTATACGATTTCAGTTGGGTTTAACTTGTGGATGCTTTCTAAATATGTTATAAAGGCAACATAAGCTTTTAAGGCAGAGAGCACTCTGTCTTTTTCTATGTTTATAATATTTTTCTTATAAAAACGTTTTCAAAATAATTTTTCTATTGAAATTTAAACGTATGTTTCATATGCTGAGAATGGCGGTTTAAAAACTGTGATTTAAGAGAGGTAGATTCCTACATGTAAAAAGAATCGGGGTGATAGTATGTTAAATATATATTTAACAGACCGAAACGGAAAACTACAAGAGATTGAGGAAATGCAAAAGGGGTGCTGGATTAATGTACTTCATCCAACAGAAGAAGAAATTCAATATCTAGTACAAACTTTAAATGTAGACTTAGATTTCATTAAAGACCCTTTGGATGATGAAGAACGCTCTCGTATTGAAAAGGAAGACAATAATACTTTAATTATCGTGGATATTCCGACAGTTAGACATGACGAAGAAGGAAATTCGATTTATGACACGATTCCAATAGGTATGATTGTGATGCCAGATTGCTTTGTGACAATTTGTTTAGAAGAAAACCCAATTTTTGAACGTTTTATTAATCAACGTATTAAAGAATTTTATACGTTTAAGAAGACGCGCTTTGCACTTCAGCTCTTATATACGATTTCTACTTATTATTTAAGATACTTAAAGCAAATAAATCGAAAAACAATTGATTTAGAGCATCAATTAAATCAGTCAATGAAAAATAAAGAGATTTTCACATTATTAGGCCTTGAGAAAAGTTTAGTATACTTTACAACGTCATTAAAGGCTAATAAAATTGTGATTCAAAAGTTAATGCGTAATAGTACATTTTTAAAAATGTATGAAGACGATCAAGATTTATTAGAAGATGTATTAATTGAAAATAAACAGGCTATTGAAATGGCGGAAATATATAGTCACATTTTAAGTGGAATGATGAATACTTTTAGCTCCGTTATATCAAATAATTTAAATAGTGTTATGAAACTGTTAACGTCAATTACGATCATTTTATCTTTACCGACGATGGTTTCTAGTTTCTTTGGAATGAACGTAAAGGTTCCGTTTGAAGGGGAAGCCCACGGTTTTGTAATTGTACTCATCATATGTGTAACACTATCTTTCACGTTAGCTTTTGTTTTTTGGAAGAAACGTTACTTTTAACGATAAAAAAGCTGCTCTAGCATAGTTATATAACTACGCTAGAGCAGCTTTTTTGCTATGAAATCTCAAATTTTGAATAGAATATAACTTGTACAATGTAATGTATATAAAGGGTATGTATTCCATATAAACCTTGTCCAATTAATGAAATGGGGTTAAAATTACATATTGTTAATGAAAAGTTGGAGGAAATACATCATGGAATTGTTTCAATTACCGAAAGCATTCCTGCAAATGAATACAATTTTTATCTCCATATTGATCGAAGCACTTCCTTTCGTGCTCATTGGTGTATTTATTTCAGGATTCATTCAAATGTTCGTGACAGAAGATATGGTAGCAAAATGGATGCCGAAAAACCGATTTCTGTCTGTTTTAGTAGCTACTTTTTTAGGGATGTTGTTTCCAGGTTGTGAATGTGGAATTGTTCCGATTGTAAGACGATTAATCGGAAAAGGGGTTCCGCCATATGCGGGGATTGCATTTATGTTAACTGGGCCAATTATTAATCCAGTTGTTTTATTTGCAACATACGTTGCCTTTGGAAGTAGTATGCACATGGTATGGTATCGTTCTATTGTAGCGATTATCGTAGCAATTATCGTTGGAATTATATTATCATTTATGTTTAGAGAACATCAATTAAGAGATGATCACTTCCCAGAAGTGAATCATAAGCGTCCATTACGTAAAAAAATGTGGGATGTATGTACGCATGCTGTTGAGGAATTTTTCTCGATGGGAAAATATTTAGTATTAGGTGCGTTAATTGCAGCTGCAGTTCAAACGTTCGTACAAACTTCAACACTTCTTGCTATAGGACAAGGGCCGTTCTCTTCACCAGCTGTTATGATGGGACTTGCTTACATATTATCACTTTGTTCAGAAGCGGATGCGTTTATTGCTTCATCATTCCAAAGTACATTTTCAACAGCATCACTTGTCGCGTTCCTTGTTTACGGACCGATGGTGGATATTAAAAATATGTTTATGATGCTTGCGACATTTAAAACGAAATTTGTAATTGTCGTTACAGTTACAGTTACACTTGTTGTTTATGCAAGCTCACTACTCATTTATGCGATGGGGTGGTAGGTTATGTTTCGAGCGTATATATTATTAGGTTTTACAATATTAATTGCGCAGCTTCATATTTCGGGTAACATTACGAAGTATATCAATATGAAGTATGCTTATTTATCAACAACAGCAGCAATTATTTTAGGTTTCTTAACGATTGTACAAATTATCGTCGTTTTCCAAAAAGAGCACCAAAAGGAAAAAGAGAAAAATGATTGCAGTTGTGACCATAGCCATTGCGGGCATGATCATTCAAAAGATGAGAATACATGGTGGAAAAAAGCATTTTCGTACTCATTGTTTTGTTTTCCGATTATCTCAGGCTTATTTTTCCCGATTGCAACGTTAGATTCAGATATTGTTAAGGCGAAAGGATTTCATTTTCCTGTTGCACAAGCAGAAAGTAAGGATCCATTTATGACAAGACAATTTCTAAGACCTGATACGAGCATTTATTACGGGAAAGAAGGATACCGCGGTGTAATGGAAAAAGGGAAGAAAGAGTTTGTTACGAAAGACAATATTAATTTGAAAGATGAAGACTTCCTAAAGGGTATGGAAACAATTTACAATTATCCTGGCGAGTTTACTGGGAAAAAATTATCTTTTAAAGGGTTTGTTTTTAGAGATGATTCTTCTAAAAAAGAACAATACTTCTTATTCCGTTTCGGTATTATACATTGTGTAGCAGATTCTGGTGTGTATGGTATGTTAGTGAAAAAACCAGAAGGTGTAGAATGGAAAAATGATGATTGGATTCAAATAGAGGGAGAAATTTCTACTGAATTTTATCAGCCGTTTCATGCGAATATTCCTGTATTAGAAGTAACGAAATGGAATAAAGTTGAACAGCCGAAAGAACAATATGTATTTAGAGGGGCCGATTGATAAGATCGGTTCTTTTTTGTGGACTAAAAGTTCTGAATGTTGTTAATATTAAACGTGTAGTTCATTTCGTATAGTGATTATTGAAATATTAGGGATAAATCATTAAAGGGGTGATAACAATGACAGAAGTAAAGGGGAAAACAGCCAATGAGTCAAGGGTGTTCAAAACGAGCCGAGTATTCCCAACAGATTTAAATGATCATAACACGCTATTTGGTGGGAAGATATTAGCGGAGATGGATATGGTTGCTTCTATTTCAGCATCCAGACATTCGAGAAAGGAATGTGTCACAGCATCTATGGACTGGGTCGATTTCTTACATCCTGTTCGTTCTTCAGATTGTGTTAGTTATGAATCTTTCGTAATTTGGACGGGAAGAACTTCAATGGAAGTGTTTGTGAAGGTAGTGGCTGAAGATTTAATCTCAGGTGAGAAGCGTATAGCGGCAACGTCATTCGTTACTTTTGTGGCACTTAGTAAGGAAAATAATCCAGTTCCTGTACCGCGTGTTATCCCTGAAACAGAAGAAGAGAAAGAATTACATCGTATTGCTGTGTTACGTGCAGAACAGCGTCATATACGTAAGGCAGAGAGTAAGAAAGTAGCCACATTGTTAACCTTTTGAGATGAATATTTAGCCATTTAATTTACTATAGTAGGCGGAAATGGTTTTAAAATGAAAAGCGGACACCTAAAAATAGGTGTCCGCTTTTATAGTTTTTTCATCCACATATCATATGACAGTAGCTACTTAGCAGAAGCAAGCAGCACCGACGATGATTAAGAGGATAAATAATACGACTAGTAGCGCAAATCCATTACCATGTGCGAAGCCCATTGTTATTTCCTCCTTTTATTTTAAGATACAACATACAATATGCAAATGAGCTATTGTTTGATATGGACATATATCATGCAATGACATATTTTCTTGAATGATAATGTAATAAAAAAGGGAAGATATAGAAATAACAGTAAGTGGAGAAAGGAATTTATCCATGAAGCACTTTTTCGCTATAATTCTTTGTTTAATAGGTGTATTCATTTGGATGAACATCGATGTGGAAATGGGGAAGGAAATGGCTAGTGAATATGAATTAGGACAAGTTCGATTAGGTGAATTTCAACTATATACGAACGGTGAAGAGTTATATAGAAAATTATTTGACGATATAAACGATGCAGAAAAGTATATATATATCCATTTTTATATTGTAGGAAAAGATGAAATAAGCCAAGAGTTTTTACAGTTATTAGAGAAAAAAGCATCTAGCGGAGTAGAAGTGAAATTGTCAGTCGATCGGATAGGCGGATATAAGTTGAAGAAAAAGGTAATTAGCCGATTAAAGGAAAACGGTGTGAAGTTTACATTTAGTAAAAAACTGAAACTGAAAAATGTGTTCTATTCTTTGCATCAACGGAATCATAGACGCATTGTTACCATAGATGGAAAGATATCATACGTCGGTGGCTTTAATATCGGAAAGGAGTACCTTGGACAAGATCCGAAGTTTGGGCCATGGCGTGATTATCACGTGCGCATCCATGGTGATGGTGCAGCGGATATGGAAAGAAAGTTCGCCGAAGATTGGAAAGAAGATACAGGAGAAAAAATGCCTATACATGAAAGTATACCTACATTAGGGAATGTGAAATATCAATATTTATTTTCAAATGGAAAAGGCTTATGGGAAAAGTATGGGACACTTTTAAAAAAGGCTAAAAAGTCTTTAATTATCGCTACACCATATTTTGTACCAAGTAAAGAAATGGTGAAAGAGTTAAAAGCTGCATTAAATCGTGGTGTTAATGTAAAAATTCTCGTGCCATTTAAAAGTGATGCCATATTGTTAAAACAAGCTGCCTATCCATATTTGAAAGATATGTTACATGCTGGAGCGGAGATTTATCAATATCGAAATGGATTCTTTCATGGGAAAGTAACAATCATTGATGGAGAAATTGTTGATATTGGGACAGCGAATTTTGATAATAGAAGTTTTTATTTAAATTGCGAGTCTAACTGTATCATATATGATAAAACAGTTGTTGATGAAGTATGGAGTCGATTACAGGTAGACTTTCATAAATCAAAACGATTTTCTGAAGAAGATTTTGAGAAAATTAGTGGATGGGATTGGTTTTTAGCAAGAATAGCGAATGTTTTAGCATCATATTTATAGCATATGGACAAAAGAGAAGGGAGGCGCTTTAATGGACTGTATGAAAGAATTAATGAGATATAGTTATATGCTAATATACAAGGTTGGAGAGTATGCTGGAAAGGTCAGAGACGAAGAATTAAAAAATCTATTACAGCACCATTTACCATATATGTTACAAGCATATAATGAACAAGTAAATTTTCAAGAAGGAGAGAATGTGCAGCATATAACCTGTGAAACAACGGAGTTTGATTTGCATGAAATGGAAAAGGAGACAGTTAGTAAATATACAGGGGATATTCATATTGCAACCTGTTATATTGCGCACTTGAAACGATTAGCTTTAAAGTTTGCTCAAGTTGCAGTGGAAGTTGCTAATCCGGAGTTTCGCTCATTTTTGGAAAATTGTTTCTTGAAAATGAACCGTTACGCTTATAGTGTGTGGCAATATGTTATGAAGAAGGAATATAAGATTACACATCTATATGAAAATGAAAAGTTTGCATGAGAAACTAAGGCGGAATGGTATGCGCCTTAGTTTTTTTACGTCCATTGAGAGGGGAAAACTAGTTTTATTGTGTATCAATTGGAAATGAAATATATAAATTTAAATTAGGTTTTGTTATCAGAAAATTTACAAAAATTTACCGTATATTTACTGTTTTTCAATCTCTTCTTTAAAAATAGAGAGTAATATGAGGTTGTACATATTCTATCACAAGGGGGAAACGCAAATGAATAAATGGGTTAAATCATTAACTGCTATGGCACTTGCAAGTTCTTTATTAATGGTAGGTTGTAGTAAAGGTGAGGACAAGAAGAAAGAAGACGAAACAACAACACAACAAGAGGACAAAAAGGATAAAGAAACAAGCGGAACTGAGAAGTCTACGGATTCTAAAGAAAAGAAATAATGTAATAATAGAGCTTCCTCTTTTATATGAGGAAGCTTTTTTGTTGTAAATTGATTGAGATTATTGAAAAATAGAAAGAGAATGAAAGAGGGGGAAAACAAATGAAAGTATGTATATTGGGAGCAACAGGACGAGTAGGTTCAAATATAATTAATTTAGCATTAAAGGATTCAGCTGAAGTGACTGCATTAGCGCGTGATTTAAATAGAATAGAAATACAACATGAAAGGTTACGAGTTATAGAAGGTAATGTATTGAACGAAGAGGATATAAAGAAAGCGATAGAAGGAAGTGATATAGTAATTAGTGCACTTGGAACGGATCAAAATAGAACATTAGCGAAGAGTATGCCACAAATTATAAAGCAAATGGAAGAAGCAGGGGTTCATAAAATTATTACAGTAGGAACAGCCGGTATTTTACAAGCAAGAACAAATCCAAATTTATATCGTTTCCAATCAACGGAATCCAAAAGGAAAACGACAACAGCAGCAGAAGATCATTTGGCTGCATATAAGGTACTAAGTAATAGTAATAATTTATGTTGGACAGTTGTTTGTCCGACACATTTAATAGATGGTGAGGCGACAGAGGTATATCGAACTGAAAAAGATATATTGCCAGAAGGTGGATCAAAAATTACAGTGGGTGATACGGCACACTTTGCATGGGATCTATGTAAGAAAAACATATATGAAAATAGCCGAGTAGGTATTGCATATTAAAAAACCATCCCGAAGTCGGGATGGTTAAAAGATGATATAACATACGAAGATGATAATCATAATGATTTGGAGAATTGCTTTCGCTACTGTACTGCTTAAAAAACCAACTACAGTAGCGACTCCAACTAGAAAGGCATCTTTTGGCGCTTTTTTATGCACTAGTTCTGTTATAAATACTGATAAGAACGGTATGATAATAAGTCCGAATGGTGGGAAGAAAAACGATCCAACAATGATAGAAATCATTCCGACACGTTCGCCCCATTTAGAACTACCGTATTTTTTTAAGAAATATCCATTTGCAATAAAATCAGCAACGAAAATGAAAAGAGTGAAAATGACTTGAATAATCCAAAAAGAAGTTGTTAATTCTCCTCCATTTATACCGAAATGGTAAATCAAATATCCAGCCCAGACAGCTAGTATGCCAGGGATAATGGGATAAATAAAGGCGAGAAATGAAACAATGAAACAGGCAATGATACAAATTGTTAATAAAACAGTCACTTTATAGCTCCTTTTTAATATCTAGTTTATGTACAGCAACTTTTTTGACTTGATGTCCATCAAGTTCTAATACTTTAAATTGAAAACCAGCATATTCAATGGAATAGCCAGCTTCAATATTTAAGTCAACTGCTTGAGAGAGAATCCACCCTCCGATTGTATCTAAATCACTATCATCAATATGTAGGCCAAACATATCATTTACTTCAGAAATAAGTACCTTTCCATCTACAACAGTAAGCTTAGGTGTACGTTTTTCAATCATAGGTGGTTCATCCGCATCGAATTCATCTTGAATTTCTCCAATGATTTCTTCAAGAATATCTTCCATCGTTAAAAGTCCGGCAGTGCCACCATATTCATCCATAACGATTGCCATCTGAACGCGATTTTTTTGAAGGTGGACTAACGTTTTACGAATTGGAACTGTTTCAAATACAGTTAGAACAGGATGTATATAAGATTCAAGTGGTTTATAAATACCTTTCGTTTGATCATGGAATACTTCTTTCGTATTGATCATCCCAATGATATCATCTTTATCTTTTTCAATGATTGGATAGCGTGTATATTTCTCAGTAGCGACGATATCCATATTTTCTTCTAACGTATTTTCAGTAGATAAGCAAATCATTTCGGTACGAGGAACCATAATTTCTTTCGCAACTCGATCATCAAATTCAAAAATGTTATTTACATATTTATATTCGGTTTGGTTTATTTCACCGCTTTTAAAACTTTCACCTAAAATGAGTCGCAATTCCTCTTCAGAATGAGCAAGTTCATTTTCTTTCGCAGGTTCTAATCCGAGTAGTTTTGTGAAAAATATAGCTGCACTATTTAGTAGCCAAATGAATGGATACATAATTTTATCAAATAAAATAAGTGGTCTTGCAAATTTGAGTGTGATTGCTTCTGCTTTTTGAATTGCGAAAGACTTTGGAACTAACTCACCTAATACAACGTGGAAAAATGTAATAACACTAAAAGCAATAACAAAAGATAAAGTGTTAGCCATTGTTCCAGTAATATTAATTTTTTCAAAGAGCGGTCGTAGCATATGCTCCACAGTCGGTTCACCAAGCCAACCAAGCCCTAAAGAAGTGATCGTAATGCCGAGTTGACAAGCTGATAAATAAACATCTAAATTAGATAGGACACTTCTTGCAGCTAAAGCTTGTTTATTACCTTCATTTGCAAGTTGGTCAATTCGACTTTTACGTACTTTTACAACAGCGAATTCTGATGCGACGAAAAAGCCAGAAATAAGAATAAGTACAAATATGAGAAAAATATTTAATATGTCCAAGTGTGTTCTCTATTCCAAGGTTTGGAATAAAGATGTCACCTCCTGCAATTATGTTATACTTTTATAATAAATCCAAATGAAAAGAATAGTCAAAGGAAAAGGGTAAATATTGGTATGTTTCTGTAATAGTTTTTGAATTTGCTGTTATTTTGTCCGCTATACAAAAGGAATAACCCCTTACTTTTAGATTATAGAGGGTAATTTCAAATTAAGGTTTTGGAACACTTCTTGTTAAAGTATATGACTGTTGCTTGGAGTAGTTTGTGGTCCATAGTGTTTGAAGAAAAGAAAGTATGCTATATGGGATATAGAGTAGTAATAAGCCTATTGTAACAATTATGGGTGAATTTCCGCCAAATTGAACGATAAATTGTAACAGTCCACTTGTATGAAAAACGCATTCCATAAAAACGAATGAAAGAATAATGGAACCTAAAATTGATTTATGATTCGAAGTAAGCGCCAAAAACAATGTATCCACAAGAAAAGAATCATGTTTTATTTCATATTCATTTGTGTTTTTCAAGAAAGGAATCCATTTTTTTATTGCTTGCATAACGATAATCATGGAAGTACTACATACGATGATAAAAGATGAGTAGTAAGGAAGGTTTATAAATTGTGCGACGTATAGAAGTAGTAATAAGACTGAACATTGTAATACTACAGTGCAAAAAGAGTAAGGTATCCAATTCAATACAGTAGTAAACTTTTTAAACGAGTTAGGTACTTTGAAAAATAAATGGCCGATACCCAAACTTATGAAAAATCCGATCGCAAGGGTAAAAGTAAAACGAACAATCGATATAAAATATATTTCCCATATGTAAGGGAATAATGGTGTTGAATGATTAGAAGTATGTATCATTTGATTTACTGAGAAAAAGATAGATTCATGCATCCAATCAACCTTTGGAATTGATATAGAAGAAAGCTGTGCGAAGTTTTGAAAAATGCTAATAAATCCATTTTGATAAGAGTAATTGTGTGTAATAAAAAGAGCTGGAATTGGACTTATGGCAAAAATAACAATAACACCAATTATTAATTTGTATATATGTGAGCGTAATAAGGACATATAACCACCTACTCTTGGAATATTCAGAAAATTCTTATTCTTATTTTAGCCGTTTTTGGAGCAAGTTACAATATATTTTTCTTTAAGTATCGGTAGATGGATAGTTTTAAATTCTTTTTAGAAATCTATTTTATGTATGAAATATAAAGCAGAAACGGGTATGTAACAGTACGAATACAAAAAGCGTGAACAGTTTTGCATTTTCACAATTTTTGTATGGAATGAAGAGAAATGTAGGGAAGTGTCGAAAGGATTAAATAGATTTTTTTAATTTGAAAGTGATACCATGTAATTAAACGGTGTTTAAATCTTTGTTTAACTAATAAATTCTAGAGGGGGGATATAAATTGGAGGGAAATGAAAACGTATCAACGAAAGAAAAGATTTTAAATACAACATTGGAATTAATTAAAACAGAAGGTTTTGAAAGGGTAACGATAAGAAAAATTGCAGCATTGTCAGATGTAAATATCGCGCTTGTAAATTACCATTTTGGTTCAAAAGAAAAGTTGATTAGTGAGACGATTAGAGTCTTATTAATTAGCTTTCAAGGCACTTTTTCTATTTTAGATAATATTACAGTGCCAGCAAAAGAAAGATTAAAAATATTTTTATTGGATTATGTACTAGTAATTCGGCAATATCCGAAGTTAGTTAGGAAGATTATTGCAATGGGAACTACGGCATTTACATCTCAATACGAATATGGGGATTTTTTGAAGAGGCTAGGTTTTAGTAAAGTGAAGAATATTTTGAGCGAAATAACGAATGAAACGGATCAGGAAATTTTAATGATGATGACAGTACAAATATTTGGATCTATTTTTCTTCCCACATTAATGATGCCAATTCTCGAATCAGGGGCAGATATAAAAGTACCATCTGTAGAAAAACAGATTGATTTCCTAATTGAACGCTATTTTTATAAAAATTGAGATAGTGGGTGATAGAGATGGCTAGTTTCTTTAGAAAGCATTGGTGTGATATAGGATTAGTGGTCGCTATTGTTGTCGTAGTTTGTTTAGTCGCGAATTTGGGAGAAATGAGTGAAATGAAAGTACTGTTATGGTTAAGTTTTGTGGCCATTTTAGTGCATCAATTTGAAGAGTATCGTTGGCCAGGTTATTTTGCTGGTCTATTTAATGTAGTTATATTTAAAAGTGATATACCAGATCGCTATCCATTAAATACGCAATCTGCTATGGTAATAAATATTTTGATTACGTATGTTTTTTATTTACTCCCGGTTTTCTTTCAAAATATAATATGGCTTGGGTTGGCACCTATTTTAATGGGATTTTTTCAATTCATATGGCATGGTATTTTTGCGAATATAAAAGCTAAAACAATATATAATCCGGGATTAGGTGCGGTTGTATTACTACATGTTCCAATTGGTTATGTATATATGAGATATATTCTTTTACACAATCTGGCTACAAATTTGGATTGGTTATTTGGGGTGATCTACTTTCTAATAGCTACCTATTTTTTAATTATAAAAGGAAATATATTAATGAAAAGTAAGGAGACAAATCATTACTTTTCTAAAAAGCAACTAGGTCCGTACAAATGATACATTGAAGTGATTCAGAATTCAGAGGAAGGGTTTTAGATGCTGAAGAAAGTGCAAGTGAAGGATTCATGAATAAATTATGACAAGAAAACGGAAAATTTTCAGAAAAATAAAATAAATTATTTATTTTTTTCTGAAAATATAATATAGTTATGGCACAGAAAGTATTTTAACATAAGGAGGCTTTTTATGAGGATTAAAGGGAATTACGTGCCGAAAAGGGAAGTTTTACTGTGCTCAAGTTCGATTACGATAGGGGAAGCGTTAGAGCATTTAAATAAAACGGGGTATCGTTGTGTACCAGTTTTAGATGAAAAAAAAGAGAAATTTTTAGGGAATATATATAAAGTAGATATTTTAGAATATAAAGGATCGCTTGATGAGAGTGTAATACAATTATTAAACGATAAAGAAGGATTTGTGAGAGAAGATTCATCTTTCTTTAAAGTATTTTTTACAATAAAAAAATTGCCATATTTATCAGTAGTTGACGAAAAAGGGATTTTCCTTGGAATTTTAACGCATAAAAAAGTTTTTGAGTTATTAGAGGATGCATGGGGCGTTCACTCTAGTAAATACTCTGTCATGATTGGAACGCAAGACTATAATGGAGCAATTCAAAAGTTATCGACAGTTTTAAAGAAATACACTGGTATTCAAAGTTTGATGACTTTTGATAATGATGCCTTATTAGTTCGTAGAATTATGTTTACATTAGGAGAAGAGTTTAACGACGGTGAATTAGAGACATTATTGAAAGATTTAGAAGATCACGGATTTAGAGTTGTGTATGTGGAAGAGATGAAAAATCCACGTGAAGTTGAAACGATAGAGTAACATACAAAAGCCATCTAATTATCTTGGATGGCTTTTGTTATGTTACGTGTGTAAAGTTATTTGAAAATAACGATAGGATAATAGGAGAGATTGTAACAATATTTGTGTAAGAGAATAAAAATTGTAGATAATTTCGATTTTCAAAAAAATCAATTTGAAAATATGTTTTTATTTTGCAACTAAATATGTTACTATATGTGTGATAAAAACAAAGAGGTCTGACAACTATACTCCACGTAATAACACTCTAATGATTTAAAAATTCAAAAAAATCAAAATTCGAAAATAACAATTGTATTAATGATTAGAGTAAAAATAAGGGGAATGGAGAAATTATGGAGAAAGACACTGCTTTGTAAGGGGCATATTTTATCATCTTGAGCAGAGAGGAGGATGCATAGCATATTGTAAAATATAGAGATAAACAATGGAAAAGTGCTATGCAAATGAAGAGCATGAAGGGACGTTTAAGGCCAGGTGATACGGTAGCAATTGGTTTAATGCTATTTGCATTATTTTTAGGAGCAGGAAATTTAATTTTTCCGCCAGTTTTAGGTCAACAAGCAGGAGAGAATGTTTGGATTGCTACAATAGGATTCCTTGTAACGGGAGTCGGATTACCCCTACTAGCTGTAACAGCTGTCGCGTTTGTAGAGGGGGACTTGAAAGCGCTGTCTTCTAGAGTCCACCCTATATTTGCGTTTATTTTCCCATTGATTAGTTATTTAGCAATTGGACCATTTTTCGCAATCCCGCGTACTGGAGCTGTTTCGTTTGAAATGGGTATGAAGCCGTTTTTATCAGAGGCAATGGTTTCAGAGTGGTACATGCTATTTCTTTTCACGATAGTTTTCTTCGGAATAACGTGGTATTTATCATTAAATCCATCTAAATTAGTGGATTGGTTCGGAAAGTTTCTTACGCCACTATTGGTATTAATTGTCGCTGTTATTGTCGGAAAGGCAATTATTGATCCAATTGGAGAGCCGGCTGCGCCGTTAGCTGCTTACAAAGAAAATGCTTTCTTTGGTGGATTTATTCAAGGATATTTAACGATGGATGCAATTAGTGCTCTCGTATTTGGAATTGTCGTTGTACAAGTTATTCGCTCTAAAGGGATAAAAGAGAGTAGTCAAATTGCAAAAATAACAGTCGTATCAGGTATTATTGCTGTACTTGGTTTAACGTTAATTTATTTATCACTTGCTTATCTTGGTTCAACAAGTACATCACTTGGTGTCTCAGAAAACGGTGGTCTTATTTTAACGAATGTTGTAAATGAGCTATATGGGACGAGTGGTAAAATTTTATTGGGGCTTGTTATTATACTCGCTTGTTTAACAACTTCTGTTGGGTTAACATCTGCGTGTGCGGGTTTCTTTACAAACTTATTCCCAAAACTTTCACATAAAACGATTGTAACAATGGTATGTGTATTTAGTTTAATTGTATCTAACCTAGGTTTAACACAATTAATCGCCGTAACATTACCTGTGTTAATGATCATTTATCCAGTTGCAATTGTATTAATCGTACTTTCGTATTTCCATAAGTGGATTGGGAAGCGTAATACAATTTATATTGGAGCTATTTTAGGTGCATTGTTAATTAGTTTCTTTAACGGTTTAGAAAGTGCGAACATTAAAATTGACGTGATTTCTAATGTACTACAAATGTTACCGTTATATAACGAAGGAATCGGATGGTTAATTCCATCATGTATTGGCGGGATTCTCGGTTTCTTCCTCTATAAATCAAATGAATCAAGTAAATTACAAAAGAAAGGTGCTTAGGCACCTTTCTTTTTTTGAAGGGGATTTTTATATTTTGTCTAAGTAATAATTGGGAGGAATGATAAAATGGCTAATTTTGAAGATTTTTTAAATTTGGATTTGCGAATTGGAACTGTAATACATGCAGAGGAATTTAAAGAAGCGAGAGTTCCAGCGATTAAACTAGAAATTGATTTTGGAGAAATTGGGATAAAGCAGTCAAGTGCTCAAATTACGAAAAGGTATAGCCCAGAAGGTTTAGTCGGTCAACAAATTGTTGCTGTTGTAAATTTCCCGCCAAAGCGTGTAGCTGGATTTAAATCGGAAGTGCTTGTGCTTGGCGGCGTTCCTGAAGCTGATGATGTTGTGTTGCTTCAGCCTAATATGGAATTGCCAAATGGAACAAAAATTAGCTAGGGTGAAGGCAGGGGCTAATATGGGTATCGGACGAGAATATTTACAATGTGCGATTTCGAACTTTAAAGCAACAAAGAAGCAAGGGGAACGGGCACTTTCTCAATTATCATACGAACAAATACAATGGTCTTCTCATGAAGAAACAAATAGTATAGCGATTATTATAAAGCATCTGCATGGTAATATGCGTTCTAGATGGACGGATTTTTTAACATCTGATGGTGAAAAAGTTGATCGTGACCGAGATGGTGAATTTGAAGGAGGCTATTCTTCAAAGAAGGAAGCCCTTGCAGCGTGGCAAGAAGGATGGGAATACGTTTTTAATACGATGAATACGATATTGCCGGAACATCTATTGAAGACGGTATACATTCGTGGTGAAGCTCATACGGTCCTGCAAGCAATTGAAAGGCAAATTTCTCATTATGCATTGCATATTGGACAGATTATTTACATCGGTAAAATGTTAAAAGAAAATGAGTGGCTATGTTTAAGCATTCCTAAAGGACAGTCAACTCGTTATGTAGAGAAAAAACGTTCAACATAATAATAAGAAAGAAACCGATAAAAAATGGGGAAAAAGAAAGTCAGCCAAATAATAGATGGTTCTGTAATCATAAGAATACTGCCAAAAATAAGTCCATATACAATAAGAAAGAAATTGAAAAGTGTATTCACAGGGAGAAACCGTGAGATGAACACTTGCTGTCGTTTAAAACAATCACTGTGAAATAAATAAAAGCGGAAGCACCATGTGGCTGTAATAAGATCTTTCTTTCTTACAATTCTTTTTTTGCATGTATGACAGATAAATGGTGGTTGCATTTCATTACGCTCCATTTTTTATTTTCATAATAATGTGAGACAAAAGTAGGTACAAAGTGTAAGTTCCTATATACGCTCCTGCAATAAGGAAAAATGGATTCAGTAAAATTCCATGAATGCTTGTCATGAAAACTAAATCTTGTATTAAAACATCGTATATATTAATGGAAATAATTGTACCGAGTACATACAGTGCCAAGTACGCAGAAATATGTAGCACAATAGAGACTTTTGGATGCTTAGCGGACAAATAAAAAATGAATGATAGAGCGATTGGTAATATTCCTATTAATAGCTTCAATTCATTTCACCTCATTAACAATATAGCCGAAATTTTAACGGTCTATTCTCTAGGGCTTGTACATAACTTGAAATAGAGAGGTGATAGTATGAATCGGGGCTTTTTTTTTATGAAGTTTACAAGCATGCGTAAGTTAGTTTTATTTGTTATTACTACAGTGCTAGCGACTTTTTTTCTTATTAGTATGATGGTAACCTCTATGAAAGAGACGAAGTCAACGTATTTATATAATTGGTTAAATGAGTTATCGATGAATGGTTACATGTATGTACTTGGAAAAGAGAATCATTATTTTACACAGGAGTATCGAAATTTGAATCAAGATTTTTCAATTTCTTCTTTTCTCTTTTCTATGGCTACAAATATTCGCTTTAATGATGTACGCAGTTTTGTCGGGAAAGAGCTCCCTGGGTTTGGTAAGTACGATACAGAAATTGTTATTGCGGGTGAGGGTACAAATTATTCTAACTTACCGATAGAGTCGAGTGTCCCTCTTGAAGAAGTAGTGAAGGAACGGACTAGTGGAACTGGACAAGCACCTAAACAAGATACGAGTAAAGAGAAAAAACAGCCGTCCCAAACGACCGGGAAAAGACAAGTTGCGTTTATTTATCATACACATAGCTGGGAATCCTATTTACCTTTACTTAACTTAACGAATGACCCGAATCCGAATAAAGCAACGAGTTCTGTATCGAATATTTCTATATTAGGAGACCGTTTCCGTGAACAACTAGAAGGTGAAGGAATTGGCGCCACTAACGATAAGAGTGATGTTGGTCAAAAGTTAATAAGTAAAGGTTTAAACAGTAATAGTTCGTATAAGATGTCACGAGAAATTGTGCAGCAAGCTATGGCTGGAAATAAAGATCTTCAATACTTTTTTGATTTGCATCGTGATAGTGCCCGAAAGAATGTAACGACAAAAACAATTGGAGATAAATCATATGCAAAGCTTGCATTTGTAGTAGGGAAAGGAAATAAAAACTATGAAAAAAACTTACAATTAGCGACAGCTTTACATGAGGCGATTAATAAGAAATATCCAGGAGTGAGTCGTGGGGTCATTCAAAAAGGGTTCCAGACAGGAAATGGAATCTATAATCAAGACCTATCAGGACAAGCGATATTAATAGAAGTTGGCGGTGTAGATAATACAGAGGAAGAATTGAATCGATCAATTGATGCACTTGCTAAAGCATTTGGTGAATATTTTTGGCAGGCAGAAAAAGTGAATGGATAAAGTGAAATTTAAATTGGTGAGAGACCTCACCTGATGAAGATGAGTTCACAGTATTTTTGAAAAAACGTAAGTGTAATGCTTGCGTTTTTTCTTTGTAATGATGAGACGTCACAGAATAGACATAATTTGTCGTTGTTATAGTAATATCGAAATTTGTCAATTTATAGTAGGAGATTTACAAAGGGATTTTCGGGAAAGTAGAGAAAATCTTTTTATAAGGAAAACTTTTTATTATGAAACTGGTAGGGTGATTGAAGTGATTAGGGAAATCGAAATAGAAGATGCAGCATCATTTTTGCAATTAAGTAAGCAATTAGATGAAGAAACGAAGTTTATGTTATATGAACCAGGAGAAAGAAAAACTACAGCTGAGCAACAAGAAAAAATGATCCATCGCTTTATAGAAAATGAATATGCAACAATATTTGTAGCAGTTGAAGATGAGAGGATAGTAGGTTTTATATTAGTGAATGGAAATAACATTCAAAGAAAGAGGCATGTAGCAACCATTGTAATTGGTATTTTGCAAGAGTATAACGGGCGAGGTATTGGGACGAGATTGTTTAAAGAGGTTGAGAAGTGGGCAAAATTACATGATGTATGGCGTTTAGAATTAACAGTAATGGCCCACAATACAAGAGCTCAGGCACTATATAAAAAAGCTGGATTTGAGAAAGAAGGTGTCAAAAAAGCTGCTCTTATTATCGATGGAAAGGGCATCGATGAGTATGAAATGGCCAAATTATTAAAATAAGAGGTCGTTATATGAAAAAAAGATGGGCACTACTTGGTATCATAGCTGCAATAATTATTGTTGGAGTAGCAGGAATCAATTATAAAATGTATAAGGATAAGCAGGCGCGGGAAGTAAGTGTAAATAGCATATTTCCGAAAGCAAAAGAAACGATTGCTAATATGGATGGGGATATTGCGGTAATTAATAATCCGAATTCAATGCTTGTACTTGTGAATAAAAGTAGGCGTTTACCAGATGGGTATAGACCGCCAGATTTAGTTATTCCGAAAGTGCGCTACTCTAGTGAAGGTGATCAAGAAAAGAAAAAGATGAGAAAAGAGGCAGCGAGGGCGCTTGAGGATATGTTTCAGCAGGCTGACAACGAGCGTATTTTCCTGTTTGCAGTTTCTGGATTTAGATCTTTTGATCGACAAAAAGCATTAAATACGATGTATAAAAAACAAGATGGAGAAGCAAAAACAGCAATGTCTAGCGCGGTTCCTGGTACAAGTGAGCATCAAACTGGACTAGCTATGGATATTACGTCTCAATCTGCTAAATTTCAGTTAGAGACGGTTTTTGGGGAAACGAAAGAAGGTCAGTGGCTTTCTGAAAATGCCCATAAATTTGGTTTTGTGATTCGATACACAAAAGCGAAAGAGACGATTACGGGCTATCGGTATGAACCATGGCACGTAAGGTATGTGGGAAATCCACAAGCTACATATTTGTATGATAATCAACTGACGCTTGAAGAAGTAACAGAGTGAACAATTGAGGGGAGAGGCGTACAATGACGATGTTATATAAGAAAAAAGTACATGCATATATTACAAGAGAAAAAGAGGGGGTTATGCAATTACTTGTTTTTAAACATCGTGATATACATGAAGCTGGTATTCAAGTGCCAGGGGGAACGGTTGATGAAGGTGAAACGTTAGAAGCGGCTATATTGCGTGAAGTACAGGAAGAATCCGGATTGCGTCATTTATGCATAGAGCGTTTTTTAGCAGATTACATTATACATATGAAAGAAAAACAGGAATATGAAAAACGCCACTTTTTCCATGTAACTTTACTAACAGATGTAAAGGATACTTGGGAACATATTGTAAGTGCTGGTGAGGAAGATAAAGGATTAGTATTTTGCTACGAATGGATTAATATTGCAAAATGCCCTGAATTAGCTGGGAAACAAGGTGAGTTTTTACATTTGTTAGATGAAGTATACGCACAGTAATGTAAGAGTCTGAAGCGAAGGTTAATCCGTTTCAGACTTTTTTTATTTTTCGGTAAATTAAAGGTGTTTAAATAAGGAAATTGAATTTCTTTAAAGGGATATTAATTTAGGATGTGTTGAGGTGAAAAAATGAAAAAGTAAGGGGTATACGCTAAAAAAGTTCATATAAGGGAGAATATAAATGGAAATTCAGTTTAATCCAATCTTAAAAACGGAACTAACAATTCAAGATATTCAAAATGAAATGGAATCTGGAAAGTTAACTTCAAAAGAGCTAGTGATGTATTATCTCTATAGAATCGCAAAGTATGATCAAGACGGACCGAAAATCAATTCAATTTTAGAAATCAATCCAGATGCTATTTTTATTGCAGAAGCGTTAGATCATGAAAGAAAGACAAAGGGTGTAAGGGGTCCGCTACATGGTATACCTGTTTTGGTTAAGGATAATATTGAAACGAATGACTCCATGCATACAAGTGCAGGTACGATTGCTCTAGAACAAAATATAAGTAGTGAAGATGCATTTCTCGTTACTAAACTGCGAGAAGCAGGGGCCGTGATAATAGGAAAAACGAATATGACAGAATTAGCAAATGCAATGTCTTTTAAAATGTGGGCTGGATATAGTGCAAGAGGTGGTCAAACAATTAATCCATACGGAACGGGTAAGGATGGTATGTTTGTTGGGGGCTCAAGTACAGGCTCTGCGATAGCAGTTGCCGCTAACTTTACAGTAGTATCTATTGGGACAGAAACCGATGCTTCTATTTTGAGCCCCGCTGTTCAAAACTCTGTAGTTGGCATTAAACCGACTGTCGGTCTAATTAGTCGTAGAGGAATTATTCCATTCACTTATTCGCAAGATACAGCTGGACCATTTGCTAGAACAGTAACAGATGCCGCTATTTTACTAGGGAGCTTAACTGGAGTGGATGAGAAAGATGTAGCAACTCGTAAAAGTGAAGGTAGGGCATATCAGGATTATACATCTTACCTTGATGCTAATGGTTTAAATGGAGCGAAAATTGGTGTGTTTAACGACGCACCAAAAGATTATTACGAAAATGGTGAGTATGATGAAAAATTGTTTAAAGAAACGATCCAAGTATTACGTAATGAGGGAGCGGCAGTAGTAGAGAATATTGATATTCATTCTTTTCATAGAGAATGGAGTTGGGGAGTTCCGCTTTATGAACTGAAGCATAGTTTAGATAACTATCTTTCTAAATTACGTTCTATTATTCCGGTACATTCTATTTCGGAGTTAATGGAGTTTAATAAAAACATGGCAGAAAGAGCTTTAAAATATGGACAAACTAAGTTAGAGGGAAGAAAAGATTTTCCTAATACGTTACGAAATCCAGAATATTTAAATGCGAGATTAGAAGATATATATTTTTCTCAAGAACAAGGCATTGATTTTGCATTGGAAAAATATAATCTTGATGCGATACTGTTTCCTTCCTATATAGGTTCTACTATATGTGCGAAAGCGGGTTATCCGTCTATAGCAATACCAGCAGGGTATATGGAAAGCGGGAGACCTTTTGGAATTACGATTGCAAGTACTGCCTTTAGTGAAGGGATATTAATTAAGCTAGCTTACGCTTTTGAACAGGCGACAAAACATAGAAAAATCCCGAACTTGTCATGAACAGAATAAACAAAAAGGACAGGGAATTCCTGTCCTTTTTGCTGTGTTGACTACAGTGATAGATTATTCTACTCTGGTTTATAATATTTTAATAAACTGAAAGATAAACAAGCGGAACATAAAATAAGAATAGAAGCGATTATATAAATTGTACGGACACCGAACATATCAGTAATAATGCCAACGCTAAGCATAGAAAGACCAGAAGTTGTTGAAAGAAGGGCGCCATGTACCGTATACATTTTTTATAATAAAGAAGGGGCGACACTTGATTGTAAAACTGTCGTTTGAGAAATATCTCTAATTTGATAACATGGTCCCATTAGAACACATAGAAAAAGCGCAATAAATCCGCTGCTCGTCATACCATATAAAAATGTAAGAATGCTAAACATAAGAGAGCCAATCGACATGGATCGTATTAAATTGTTTTGAATATAGGAACTCATTTTCCATGCTAATAGACCACCGATTAACGTACCAACATAATAACTTGTATTAATATATCCCCACCATTCTTCGCTTTTATGAAGAATAGACGTAACATATGCCATTGTAATAGCACCAATCCATATTGTCCCTGCGAAAGTTTCAATTAAGTCCATATATGTAACGGTACGGAGAGAAGGATTTTGAAATAAGAGTTTCCAACCTTCCGATAAAGCAGTACTTTTTGAAGAGGGAGGGTCTGCTATTCGTTCAGTATGTATGGTATGTAATGAAAAGTGTAATGCAATGCATCCAAAAATCATCAACATGTTATTAATCATGAGTGTAGATGTAGCGCCAATGAGAAGAACGATAACACTCGTAAATGAATAAGCGGCGGCTTGCGCAATTTGTGTTGAAAAGGAAAAGATACTATTTACTTTTACTAATTTTTCTTTTGGTGTAAGGCGCGGAAGAATGCTGTATAGTAATGGAGCACTCCATCCACTACATAATGAAATGAAAAAAATAAAAGTTAATAGAGCTATAATATTTGTGGATAAGACCGGAAATAAAATCATTAATAATAGTAAAAAGACTGTTTTTAGCCATTGTAGCGTATATAACAACATATAAGGTGGAAAACGATTTACTATAAGAGGTGCAGAGATGTTAGCAATTAGATTTGTGATAACTTGTAATAGTGGAAAAAGAGCAGTAATAGTAGCTGATTTAGTTGCTATATAAATATGAGTTGTAATAATCATTACATATACGATGTCAGCAAGAGTAATGCATATTTTGGAACCTAAGTAGTAAGTTAGTGACTGGTTTTTCAATAAGAATACCACCTCTAAAAAATAGTATTTAGTAATTAGAATAATTGTAGTTTAAAAATTAAAATTTTTAAAGAATTTCATTTTTTGTCACTTTTTGAAAGGAATTTTCATGTATAATGAAGAATATATTGATATAGTATTATATTAATAATCATTGTAACAGTGAGTATGTACAATAGCTTGTAGCAAACGCCCAAGTGTAAGAAAGGGCGGATAAACCATTCTTTTCTTCATATACATATAGAAAATGAGAAAGAAAGTGAGGGTTGCATATGGCTGCTTGGGTAATTTGGTTTATAATAGCTGGTATTTTATTTATCGCAGAAATGTTGTCGATTACATTTTACATGCTTTGGCTTGGAATTGGGGCTGTTGTCGGAGGTCTTATTGCTTTGTTTGCTCCTGATGCACTACTGTTACAAGTTACTGTTGGTGCAATTGTAAGTTTAACTTTGACATTCTTTACGAAAAGAATTTCAAAAAACTTTCGAGAAGCAAAAGGTTTTACTGATACAGTAGATATGCTTGTTGGTAAAAAAGGGATTGTTATGCAAGCGATTACAAATGAAGCGAATGGTATTGTAAAGGTGGATGGAGATACTTGGACAGCTATTGCAGATTCTTCAATTGATGCTGGAGAAAAAGTCGTTGTTATAAAGAGGCATAGTACTATATTACAAGTGAAAAAGGAGAGTGAATAAATATGGTAGCATTAACGTTAACGATTATATTCGCACTAATTGTAGTTACATTTATCGCATTAACAATTAAAATTATTCCTCAGCAAAAAGTTGGGGTTGTTGAAAGATTTGGTAAGTTTCAACGTATCATGCACCCTGGGTTAAATATTTTAATACCAATTGTAGATCGTGTCCGTGTATATCATGACTTACGTATTCAACAAACGAATGTACCACCGCAAAAGGTAATTACGAAAGATAATGTTCAAGTAGAAATTGATACAATTATTTTCTATCAAATTGTTGAACCAGAACTTGCGACATATGGTATTTCAAACTATGAATATGGTGTTCGTAATATTACTTCAGCAACGATGCGTCAAATCATCGGTAAAATGGAACTAGATGAAACGTTATCTGGTCGTGAAAAAATTTCAACAGAAATCCGCTTAGCGCTTGATGAAGCAACAGAAAAATGGGGCGTACGTATTGAACGTGTCGAAGTTGTTGATATTAACCCGCCAAAAGATGTGCAAGCATCAATGGAAAAACAAATGAAGGCTGAGCGTAATAAACGTGCGATTATTTTAGAAGCTGAAGCAGCAAAACAAGATAAAGTTCTTCGCGCTGAAGGGGAAAAGCAAAGTAAAATCTTGATGGCTGAAGGGGATAAAGAAGCGCGTATTCGCGAAGCTGAAGGTTTAAAAGAAGCGAAAGAATTAGAAGCGCAAGGGGAAGCAAGAGCAATTGAAGAAATCGCAAAAGCAGAACAAAACCGTATTGAATTGCTTCGTGAAGCGAATATAGATGAACGTATACTTGCTTATAAATCATTTGAATCATTAGAAGAAGTTGCAAAAGGACCAGCAAATAAAGTCTTTATTCCGTCTAATGCAATTGAAACACTTGGTACTCTTGGGGCAATTGGAGAAATATTTAAAGAAAAACAAGCGAAGAAACTACCTTCAAATGATACAGGAAAAGAACAATAAAAGTGAGGAAGAGAAATGGGATACCATTTCTCTTTTTTTGTGCGTATATTCCGAAAAGCTTGTACATATCCATGTATAAAGAAGGTGATGCAGTGAAAAAGTATGCAACTCGAATACATGGGAAGAAACTAATTTCGTTACTCCTTTTATATGCGCTAATAGTAATTATGATAGCGTCGATTCTGACGTCACTTTTACATACAATGAAATCGAATTATGCAAATCAATGGTTTGGAAAAGTATCGATGCAAGGTTTTGTTCAAATGATAGAAAGTGAGAATCGCTATTATGGATTTGATTATTTTAAGCAGAATAAACGAGAGTCAGTTGGGAATTTAATGTTCTCTATTGCGACAGATTTGAAGATTAAAGATTTAAGAACATTTGTCGGTAAAGAAGTACCTGGTATGTCAAAGTATTATTCTAACATTATCGTAGCTGGGGAAGGGACAAACTTGACGAATATCCCAAATGAATCTAGTGTACCGATTGAAGAAGTAACGAAAGAGCGGAAAGTAGCAAAAGATAAAGTTACAGAAGCGGAAAAGAATAATCCGGTTCAGAAAAAGAACGGAGCGAAAAAAGGTGAGAGTGCAGTATATATTTATCATACACATAGCTGGGAATCCTTCTTTCCATTATTACCAGGGGCAACTGATCCATCTAGCCCAGATGTAAATGTGTCCTTACTAGGAAAACGTATGAAGGAACAACTTGAGGGGCAAGGAATTCCAGTAATTCACGATAAAACGAATATGGGTGATTTATTAGCGAGTAAAAAGTGGGTATGGTATCAGTCATATAAAGCGTCTCATGAATATGTAAAAGAAGCATTAGCACAAAATAATAAAATTGCGTTTCCGATTGATATACATCGTGATGACCAGCGTAAGAAAGTAACAACAAAAGTAATTAACGGGAAATCGTATGCAAGATTATATTTTATAATTGGGATGGAAAATGAAAGGCGTGCTGAAAATGAAAAAATTGCAAGAGCAATCAATAGTTATTTAGATGAAAACTACTACGGATTAAGTAGAGGGATTTTTCCAAAGTATAAAAAAGATGGAAATGGCGTTTATAACCAAGATTTATCGAAAAATGCGATGTTAATTGAAGTTGGTGGTGTTGATAATACGTTAGATGAATTATATAACACAATTGATGTGTTAACAGAAGCGTTTAGTAAATATTATTGGAATGATGCGGAAAAAGTGAATGGATGAGGGACGGGAGACCGTTCCTTTTTTATTTTGAAATCTTAAAATGTGATATAATGGAATTTTATGAATGTTAAATAAAGGGAGAGAGAAACATGCAAATACTACTAATACGCCACGGAGAATCAGAAGCTGATATTTTACATGTGCATGAAGGACGAGCTGATTTTGAGTTAACTGAAAAAGGGAGACAACAAGTACAAAAACTTGTACAGAAAGTGAAAAAAGATTTTGCACCAGATTTCATTTGGGCAAGCACATTAAAACGTGCTCGTGAAACGGGTGAAACATTAGCAGAAGTAATTGGTTGTCCAATTCAATTAGAAGAGGAATTAATGGAGTTTAATAATGGAATACAAGCTGGCTTATCATTTGAAGAAGCAAAGAAATATCCAGAACCAAAGTTTCTTCATGACCGTTTTGAAAACGGAGAGTCATTTATTGAGTTTCGAATGAGAATAGAAGGGATTTTTTCTAAAATTGTGACAGAGAATACATATGATCGAATTGCGATTGTTGCCCATGGAGGCGTAATTAATAGTCTATTACGTGCATTTTTCAATATGCCAATTTCAATGGACTACTATTTCAAAATGGGAGATACGGGAATAAGTTTAATTGAAATTGAGGGTGAACAAAAAACGGTGCATTTCATTAATGATACGAATCATTTGGACGGGATGTAAAGACTTATGTACAAAGTTGCATTTTTTGATGTTGACGGTACGCTTTTAAGCGAGATTGATAGAAGTATGCACGAAAGTACAAAAGAAGCGGTACAAAGATTAATAGATAAGGGGATTCACGTAGTTGTTACAACAGGGAGACCATATAGTTTATGCTCACAATTTAAGGGGTTAGGCATAAATACGTATATTTCTGCAAATGGTGCACATATAAAATGTGGGGAAGAAGTTATACATAAATCAGTACTTTCAAGCGAAATCGTTCATGATATTTCAAATTTTGCTGAATTACATGGTCACAGTGTTTCTTACTTTACAGAAGAATTTGCAATGAATGATATTGCCTCCAAAGATGAACGTGTCATACGAGCGTTAAATGAAACTTTAAATTTAGAGCGGTATCCTGACAAAGTTAAAAACTTGTCAGATGAGATGTATTGCATATGTCTGTATGCCGATGAAGCAGAAGCTCAAAAATTCATTGAAAGATATCCAGCACTTACGTTTGACCGTTTTCATGGTTACGTTATAAATGTATTGGAAGATAGTAAAGTATCGAAGCTAACTGCAATTCAAAAAGTATTGGAACATTTAAATATTAGTAAATCAGAAGCCATTGCTTTTGGTGATGGTGGAAATGATATTGAGATGTTTCAGTATGTAGGATTAGGAGTTGCGATGGGAAATGGTGGAGAGGAGTTGAAGAGAAGGGCTGATTTCGTTACAACGAAGGCGAGTGAAGGCGGAATTTCTTATGCCTTAAAGAAGTTACGCATTATTTAAAACTGATAGCTAGTCAGTGTGAAAAATCCTGTTTTAATAATAGGATTTTTTTGTTCAACAATGTGCTTGCGATAAAAGGAAAAATATGAGTATAATGAGAAAGTAATTAGGTAAGCTAATTATTTAACGAGAAAGGAGAGTGAAGATGAATGGATTCAAGAAAAGATTCTCTTCCTTTAGGGATTGAGCCGTACGCAGAGTTAATCAAAAAGACAGCATCAGCGGAAACGGATCCAATCGCAGCAAAACTTGGTTTGTTAATGTTATGGACGTCTGATAATGTTCTTGATGCTGTTGACGTAGATTTAGCTCCACTTGGTATTTCAGAGAGTAAATTAGATTTTTTACTATTGTTTATTTTGCGTGAAATGGAAGCGAATGGGGAAGAAGTGAACATGAGTCCTTCGGATATTGCGAGTCGATTAGGGATTACACGTGCTTCTGTCACTGGCTTATTAGATTGGATGGAGAAACGAGAGTTAATCGTAAGATTCCACCATTCTAAAGATCGAAGAAGATTAAAGGTGAAAATTACTCCGAAAGGAAAAGAACTAGTTACACATTCTTTACCAACTTTTTGGTTATCTTGCGCTTCGTTAGTTGATGGCTTTAATCAAGAAGAGCGTCAAGTTTTAGAAAAGCTATTAAATAAAATGCAAGCAACTATGCAGGTGAAATTAGGAGAAGGTAGGTAAATAAGTTGATTATGAAGATCAACTTATTTATTTGGACATATAATTAGCTTGTCTTATTATATGTTTAACTAACTTTTTGTACGGTGATAATTTTTGCTATGTAATTAAAATAAATAAGAGTTAAAGGAATGCTATTTTAGTGATCTAGAGGTTTTAAACTAATAAAAATAAATGGTAATAAGGGAGAGAGTTTATGATGGAAATAGGAAAGGAAGTAAATAGTGAAAAGAATTATACAATAATGACAGCTGTATTATGTTGGTCGGGTATGGTAGTTATGTCTAGCCTATATGTAACAATACCTTTAATCTCTCTATTTTCAAACATTTTTAATACGTCATTAACACACTCGGCAGCTACAGGAAGTATATTTTCTGTTGGCTTTGCTATAGGGTGTTTGTTATTTGGGGCAATCTCTGATAAATATGGACGAAAAAAAGTGATTTTTATTGGATTGCTTGCACTGTCGATAGTTTCTTTTTGCTTAGGGTTTGTAGATAGTTTCTTTTGGCTTGTTATTTTTAGAGGTATACAGGGGATAGCCGCAGCTACATTTTCTCCAGTAGCGTTAGCCTACGTTGTAGAAATGTTCCCAGTAGAAAAAAGGGTTACAACAATAGGGTTTGTTAGTACCGGTTTTTTAGTAGCTGGAATTGTAGGGCAGGTAATAAGTACTGCTGTTAGTCAGCATTTTGGATGGCATATGGTTTTCTTTCTTCTTAGCATTGTCTATATAAGTACTGCTATATGGGTTTATTATTCTCTTCCGAAAGGAGAGACGTCTCAATCCTATACTGATATTTTGGGACCAATTAAACAGATGAGTAAAGTTTTTACAAATAAAAGCTTAGTATTAAGCTATATAATTGCATTCGTTTTATTAATGGCTTTTGTTAATATGTATACTGTTTTAGGGAATTATTTGAGCTCTCCTACTTACAATTTAACTGCGGAACAAATCCTTTATTTTCGCTTAGCAGGGCTGTTTGGTATGTTGCTGTCACCACTTGCAGGTCGTTTAACAAAGAGGTTTGAAATAAGGAAAGTTCTTCAAGGAGGATTGTTGATTGCTATTTTTAGTCTAAGTTCAATGGGCTTTGTTTCGTATCTATTTCTACTTGTAATGATGAGTGTCTGTTTTGTAATAGGTATTGCTATATCCGTTCCGTCTTTAGTTTCTCTTGTAGGTCAATTAGGAGGGAAAGCAAGGGGAATAGCGGTATCTATTTATACTTTTATTTTATTTTTAGGTACTAGTATAGGGCCTATCATTTCTATTTATCTTATGAAAATAGGAGGTTATGCTCAAACATTTATTTTATTAGGAATGATACTTTTTATTGGTTTTGTAGCTTCTCTATTTATAATTAATGAATGAGTGGAAAATCACTCAAATAAAGGAATGCGAGGATCTTTCATATGCTCGCATAATAAAATATGAATTTGTCCACGATGATGATAAAAGTGTGCAACGATTTCAAGTAACCATTCAAAGCGCGAATAAGAAATCCCCCAATAGGCAGTCATAACTTCTGCTAATTCTATTTGGGAGTAGGAAAGAAATGTTTTAGAGAGAAGGTTGTATCCTTCAATCATCGTTTGTTGCATGTGAGCAACTGTTACGGGCGTATGTTCTATATAAAAGGTATGTAATTCTTTTTCTGAAATACCATTTAAAATGAGTAAATCAGCATGACAAATAAGAGAAAGATGTGCATACATTTCAAATAATGATCGTTTTGAGTGAATCGGTTGTATTTTTAAATCGTTTTCACTATATTGGTTAAGCATATCAATAGAAGTATCAATAGCAACTTTTAGTTGATGTAATGCAGATTGAACAAACATTGTAATTCTCCTCGTCTCCGTATATAATAGTTTCTTGAGGATATTATATCATACTCAAAATTCCGAAAATTCTAGTAGTTTGACTAGCATAATGAAAAGTATTATATTGTAAAAGGTCATATGAAACGTGAAATAGAATGGAATGCAATTATTGAGTTAGGAGTTAGACCAATGAGTTTGAAATATGGAAGAGATACAATTGTAGAAATTGACTTAAATGCTGTAAAACATAATGTAAACGAATTTAAAAAACATGTAAATGATGAAAAAATTAAGATGATGGCTGCTGTAAAAGCGAATGGGTATGGCCATGGGGCAGTTGAAGTTGCCAAAGCTGCAATTGAAGCAGGAATAAATCAACTTGCAGTTGCATTTGTAGATGAAGCGATAGAATTAAGAGAAGCAGGAATTACTGTGCCGATTTTAATTTTAGGATACACACCAGTTGCGGCTGTAGAAGATGTAATTCAATATGACGTTATGATGACTGTTTATAGAGTAGAAGATTTACATGGTATAAATGAAATTGCAAACCGTCTTCAAAAGAAAGTACAAATTCAAGTGAAAATTGATACAGGAATGAGTCGTATCGGTTTACAAGAAGAAGAGGTTAAACCATTTTTAGAAGAATTAAACCGTATGGAGTATGTAGAGGTAGTAGGGATATTTACGCATTACTCTACGGCAGATGAAATCGATAAATCATATACGAATATGCAAACAAGTTTATTTGAAAAAGCTGTTAATACAGCGAGAGAATTAGGAATTCAAATACCATATATTCATAGTTCAAATAGTGCAGGATCAATGGAATTAAGTAACACATTTCAAAATATGGTACGCGTTGGAATAGGAGTATACGGTATGTATCCGTCAAAAGAAGTGGATCATACAATCGTTTCTTTACAGCCTGCGTTGTCGTTAAAATCAAAAGTAGCTCATATTAAACATGCGAAGAAGAATCGCGGTGTAAGTTATGGGAATACGTATGTAACAACTGGTGAAGAATGGATTGCGACTGTACCAATTGGTTATGCTGATGGTTATAATCGTCAATTATCTAATAAAGGCTATGCGTTAATTAACGGGATTCGAGTACCTGTTATCGGCCGTGTTTGTATGGATCAGTTAATGCTGGATGTTTCAAAAGCGATGCCAGTACAAGTAGGAGACGAAGTAGTATTCTACGGTAAACAAGGTGAAGAAAATATCGCAGTAGAAGAAATAGCGGATATGTTAGGTACAATAAACTATGAAGTTACATGTATGCTAGATAGAAGAATTCCGCGTGTCTATAAAGAAAATGACGAAACAACTGCAGTTGTAAATATATTAAGAAAAAACTGAATCATTTCGATTCAGTTTTTTTATTTTTGGCAAGTGAAAAATGCTCTATTTGTACCGTGGAATTGAATGTTCTTAAAACCTACAGATTCCAATGAAGAAATTATTTCTTCATTGGAATAACAAGCTTCTTCAAAAGAAAAGTCACTTCTTGTCCAATTATTATCTATGTCATGGTGAAATAGTATAAAGTTCATTTCTGCTTTTTTATTTTCATTATTATATGTAGAATCAATCGTACAAACATATTCTTTCTCTGAAATATGAAACGAAGCAATCCAGTTTTTAAGAAATCCTTTTTCCATATTCATATCAAATGCGAATATACCCTCGTTATGTAATACGGAGTAAACTTTCTGAAACACACTTTTTAGTTCATCTAAATTCATAATATGGTTTAAACTATCACCGGCAGAGATGACGTAGTGGAATTGCTCATTTATATTGAAATAGCGAGCGTCATCGACGATAAAGGTTGCATCTGGCGCATTTTTACGTGCATACTCAATCATTTGAGTAGAACCATCTATACCAGTTACTACAAAATTATGATCAAGTAGTTTCCTAGTAAGATGACCAGTCCCGCAACAAAGATCTAAAATATGAGAACGTGGTTGTGCATATTGTAAAACGAGTTGTTCAAAAGCTGGATAGGAGTGTTCAGAAAAATGTCCCCAATGTTTATTATAAATAGATGCGAAAATATCATAATTAGAATAAATAAGTTTTTTAGACATAAATATTCTCCTTGCTATTCATTAAATTATAATAATCATGCTTCATCATAATTTCAAAACCGCATTGTGTATAAAGCTTCAAAGCATTGTTATTCTTTGTTTCAACTTGTAATTCAATTGTTGTAGCACCATTTGTGAAGAGCTTATGTGTCATATAGTTTAAAATAGCTTTACCGTAGCCTTTACCTTGATAGGAAGGGTGGACAGCGAATCCTGATAATATAGTAGAATGATCTTGCTCAGTAACTGTAATCGTTCCTATCATTTTTTTATCGACAAGAGCACTGTAAACTTTATGAGAAGGTGAAGTCATCATTTTTTGTAACCATGTAGCCGTATTTTCTACTGAATCACCAAAAGCTTTACTAGAAATTTCAATAAGATCAAGAAGTGATTCTGAAGTTGCAAGAGTAAGCTGTATATTATTATCTGTTGTTTTTTGAAGTTCGTTTGTCTTGAACTCCATACTATATTCACTATATAAATATGGTAACTTCATATGTTTTACAAATTCATTCCCAGAAATAGAATCCCCATTGATAATAAGAAGAGCTTCATCTGTCTCTCTATTTTGTATTTCTTTCATTGCAGTTTGTAAAAGGATAGTTCCGAAACGTTGTTTTCTAAAATGAGGATGTACAAAGCCTATTAGTTCAAGCTTTGTTGGTCTTTCAAAATCATACATATTTAAAGCGCCAATTAATTGAGTGCTGTTATAAAGAAGAAAATCGTTTATATAATCTTCATTTCGATTTTTTAAAAAGTTGATATGTAAATCTGAAGAGTAATCAAGGTTGTCTTGTTGCCCACAAATATAAGCCAAATCCTTCATTTGCTGTATTTCACTTTCTGTTACAGAACGCTTTTTCCGAATATCCATTGTATAATCCCTCTCATTCGTATTTAAAAATAGGATGGGTGACTTAACCATTTCTTTAATTCCACATTACCTTGCACAGATAACAGTCGGTATAAATAACGATAAGGCTGTCTATATTCTTCTAAGTGAGGAATAGACATAATTGTTTCGTAACCACTTTGAAAGGCATGTGCTTCTTTTTCGGTAAGTACATATTCTAGTCCGATAAAATCAAGCTCTCGCGGAGCAACAGCGTAAGCTTCAGTATCTACTAAACCCGTAATAGTTGTACCGTCAGATAAAAATTGAGTAGGATCCATATCAATTAAGACGAGTGTAGATTCCTTTGGTACGGACAGGGAAGAAAGTTGTGATTCAAAGGTAGGGAATGCATTTTGTATGCTTTCATCATCAGAATAAAACATATTCACAAGCTCTTTACTTACGTTTAAAATATGTGATTGGAATTCATCTAGTGGAACTTGGAACGTGCCTGACGGATTTCCTATGAAATCGGCTTTAAATTTATGTATTTCTGCAAGTCCTTTTCCTAGGCTGAATAAAATAGAATCTGGTTGCTCGATAAAAGATTGAACTGTGTTACCTACTAACTTTTCAACCACCACAAATTCACGGCCATTTAAAACATGTTTTTCTAATATTGTTGGGATAGGAAGATTCGTATGTTCTTGCAACAATGTATGTACCGTTTCTAAATGATGGACGTTCCTTGGATCAATTCCAAATAAATTTTTACATCCCCACCAAAAATCATTATTTGGTTCTTCATTCATTTTAGAAGCACGAACGATAACTTCTGTATCTTCTGTTTGAACGAGAAAAACATCACTTGCATGATCTTCATAACCTGGGTGCAAGGCTTGAACGGATAGAATAGGTGAATTGAATAGTTGTTGTAACATGAAAAGACCTCTTTTTCTGTAAATTCTATAAATTTATTATATAACAGGTGATGTGTTATGGGGATAAAGATAAAAAATTGAAATCATAGTTACATTTATAGTGAGAACTTATTAAAAATATTATATTTCTCCATTTTTGTGTGAATTGTCAAAAAAAACAGAGTGATAGTATTTGAATGTAAAGCTCGTATCTTTAAAGCTATGAAGAGTAAAAGTAGAATTAAGCATTCGTTTATAAGATTGTGAATCAGAATAATGTAGACTATTGAAAATATTTCTCAATAATAAAATGAAGAGAAAAGCATGAAGAAGTAGAATGCATTCATTTATAATAGATTTAAATTAATTAATATAATTAATTGTTAATTTTATTATATTAAATGGATAGGAGAGAATATTATGGCAAATGTACTCGTAATAAATTTCCCTGGGGAAGGTCATATTAATCCGACTTTAGCTATTGTAAGTGAGTTAATTCAGCGAGGGGAAACAGTTGTTTCTTATTGTATTGAAGATTATAGAAAGAAGGTTGAAGCAACAGGTGCGGAATTCCGAGTGTTTGAGAATTTTCTCTCTCAAATTAATATTATGGAACGAGTAAATGAAGGTGGGAGCCCTTTGACGATGCTATCTCATATGATTGAAGCATCAGAGCGTATTGTTACTCAAATTGTAGAGGAAACAAAAGAGGAAAAATACGATTATTTAATATATGATAATCATTTTCCAGTAGGACGTATTATAGCGAATATTTTACAATTACCAAGCGTTTCATCTTGTACAACGTTTGCTGTTAATCAGTACATTAATTTTCATGATGGGCAAGAATCGAGACAAGTAGATGAAATGAATCCATTATATCAATCTTGTTTAGCGGGAATGGAAAGATGGAATAAGCAGTATGGAATGAAATGTAATAGTATGTATGATATTATGAACCATCCTGGTGATATTACGATTGTATATACTTCAAAAGAATATCAGCCGCGTTCAGATGTATTTGATGAATCGTATAAATTTGTAGGTCCATCAATTGCTACTCGAAAAGAAGTGGGGAGTTTTCCTACTGAAGATTTAAAAAATGAAAAAGTAATTTTCATTTCTATGGGAACAGTTTTTAATGAGCAACCTGCTCTGTATGAAAAGTGTTTTGAAGCGTTTAAAGATGTAGATGCGACAGTCGTATTAGTCGTTGGTAAGAAGATAAATATAAGTCAATTTGAAAATATCCCGAAAAACTTTAAGTTGTATAATTATGTCCCGCAATTAGAAGTTTTACAGCATGCTGATGTATTCGTGACACATGGTGGTATGAATAGTTCGAGTGAAGCGTTATATTACGGTGTTCCATTAGTTGTAATTCCGGTAACAGGAGATCAGCCATTCGTTGCAAAACGATTGACTGAAGTAGGGGCAGGCATAAGACTTAATCGTAACGAGTTAACTTCTGAATTGTTATGTGAGACTGTAAAGAAAGTAATGGATGATGTGACGTTTAAGGAAAATAGTCGTAAAGTGGGAGAGTCGCTTAGAAATGCTGGTGGATATCAAAGGGCAGTTGAGGAAATACTTGAATTAAAAATGAAGCCGTACGTAAAGATTAAATAGATGTTAAAAACACACTTACTTTTAATTGGTAAGTGTGTTTCTAGTATTACGCGCTAAATGTGTTACATAAAAATAGCGATAAAGGTGAAACTTTTGTGTATATAAACTGATATCTTTGTCTTAGCAGAAAAATTACGTTAAAATAATACTAAGAAAATATATAAGCTTTGGGGGTAATGAATGAAGAAAGTATTTGAATACGTATTATTAACAATTGGCTCAATTATAGTAGCAGGTTCATTAGAGCTTATTTTAGCACCTAATGGATTAGTAGATGGCGGGGTAACGGCTATTGCTATTATGGCAAATAAAGTTGCAGGATTGCCGCTTTATGGCGTTTTCTTAGGAATTAATATCCCAATTTTATTATTTACTGCAAAAGTAATGGGAAAGAAATTTTTTATCCGTACATCTTATGCGAATGTAGTTACAACACTCGGATTAATTTATTTAAAACCATTTCCAGCAATTACGACTTCTGAGTTATTAATTGTACTTTATGGTGGAGTGCTGTTCGGAATTGGTGTTGGGATTGTTGTTAAAATGGGTGGAGCAATTGACGGTTCGGAAATGTTAGCAGTTTGGATGAATAAACACTTTAATGTACCAATTAGTACATTTTTACTTGCAGTAAATGCAGTTATTTTCATCTTTGTTGCAATTTTATTTTCAATCGAACAAGCGATGTTCTCATTAGCAATTTTCTATATTGTTACGAAGATGATTGATTTTATATTAGATGGTATTAATCAAGGTAAGAGCGTTATGATTATTTCTGGTAAGAATAAAGAAATAGGCGATTTACTTATGAAAGAATTTCAACTATCTGTTACGTATCTACATGGAGAAGGTGGTTTTTTAGGGGAGCATAAGAGAATCATTTATTGCATTACAAACCGATTCATTTATCCGAAAATGAAAGATCTCGTTCTCTCTGTAGATCCAACCGCTATAATTGAAGCTTCCTATTCAACAGAAACGACTGGTGTGAAACGTCCGGGAAGGAAAGCTAGGTCAGGTGAGTAACTAGAAGAAGGCTGTCCAAAAAGTTATTTTGGAACAACCTTCTTTTTTATTTTGTTGAATTGTTAGTATGTTACAAGTTAAACCCACTGTTAACAAGTTTCCTTGCAACTAGGGAACCAAGCGTCTTTCAATAATGTAGCCAACGTCTCAATTTTATTTTCCGGAATACTACCAAAACCGAGTAATACATATGATTCCTTGCGTAAATCATTCATGAAATCATATGGAGAAAGTGGGTATAATTTAACGCTTTGTTTTTTAGCGGATTCAATCAGTTCATTTTCATTCATACTGTTATGTACACATAATACAATATGAAGTCCGGACTGTTCGCCAAGAATTTGAACATTAGCCCCCATTTCTTTCATAATGGATTTTACTAACGCATGATGTTTTCTTTTATATAGTGTACGACTCCGATTAAGGTGACGTTCCCAATTCCCGCTTTGTATAAAGTTAGCAAAAGCAAGTTGTTGTATTGTAGCCACTGTTTGTTTAAAAATTCCATGCAGTTCTTGATATATTTTTAAAAGATGTGGTGGTAAAACAACATATCCCATTCGTAAAGAAGGTAAAAAAGATTTTGAGAAAGTCCCCATATAAATAACGCGTTCATTTGAATCAAGACTTTGTAAAGAAGGAATCGGCTTACCAGCGTAGCGAAACTCTCCGTCATAGTCATCTTCAATAATGTATCCATTGCAATCATTAGCCCACTTTAACAATTCTAATCTTCTAGGTAAAGGCATAATAATCCCAAGTGGAAATTGGTGTGATGGTGTAACGTATGCGACATTGGCATTTGTATTGTATAAGCTAGAAATATTAATCCCTTTTTCATCCAATGGTATGGGATGGATTTGTCTATCACAGCTTTTAATGATTGCGTGTATACGGTGAAATCCAGGGTTTTCAATGCCGTATTCTTTTGTAGGGCCAAGCAGTTGAAGTAGTAACCAGAGAAGTGGCTGCGTTCCGGCACCGATCACAATTTGATCAGGTGAAGAATGTACACCGCGAGAATGATATAAATATGTTGATATATGCTCTCGAAGAGCGAATTCACCTTGAGGGTCTTCTTTGGCAAATAGTGCATTTTCGTATGTAAGTATGGATTCTTGTAATGCCCGTTTCCAATTTGTAATCGGAAATTTATTTTGATCAATAAGCCCTTGGCTACAATCGTATTCGAATTTTTCGTCTATCAAATTGCTCGTCTTCTTTGCTGCATTTCGTTTTTTATTTGGGATAACGTCAATATCGAAATTTGCTACAAAAATACCACGTTTCGGTTTACTTTCTACATAACCTTCAGCTAATAATTGTTGATAAGCTGATTCAACAGTAATGCGGCTAATATTAAGTTGTGATGCTAAATTTCTGTGTGAGGGTAGACGTGTGCCAACAGAAATAGTCCTTTGTATAATTTCAGCTTTTATATATTCGTAAATTTGCAAGTAAATAGGTGTGTTACTTTGTAATTGCAATGGGATAGTAAAATCCATATAAAACTCTCCTTTAAAACTGACCTTATAAAAAATACTTAAACTGCCACTTAAGTAAAGGGCAGTCACTTTCTATAATAATGATATAACATTTAGAAAATTAAATAAATAGTTAAGGGAGAGTTAAAAATGAATGTTAAAGAAGTAGTAACAGAAGAGCAATTACATGAAGTATTACCTGTTTTACAGCAATTACGAACACAACTTTCAAAAGAGGAAACAGGCACTTTATTTCGAAATATGAAAGAAGAAAATTATAAACTATTCTCGCTGCGTAATGAAGATGATGAAGTTGTTAGCCTTGCAGGTGTAGCGATTTGTACGAACTTTTATAATAAGAAGCACGTTTTCGTATATGACCTTGTAACGGCAGACGCACATCGTTCAAAAGGACATGGAAATGTATTACTTTCGTATATAGAGAACTGGGGAAAGGAAAACGGATGTGAGTCTATCACCCTCACGTCAGCATTTTCAAGAATTGATGCTCATCGTTTTTATGAAAGAGAAGGGTATGATAAGGTGAGTTATTCTTTTCATAAAGAATTATAAATAATAATAAGAAGAAGTTGTCCCGCAAAAGTTGGGAGCAACTTCTTCTTATTTATTAAGTTATTATTGAACCGTAAATAGGTTGTAAGTTATGGTATATGTATTTGAAAAAGTTATATAGTGTATTTTGTCGAATTGTTTTAATTTAATAAAGAGAATGATTGGAGCGCTTATACTTGAAAAAAATAAAGAAACTATCAATCCCTAATGATGCTAGAGTTATTGTCATATCTGATATTCATGGAGAATTAAATCTTTTAAAAGAAGCACTACATAAAGTTAACTTTAAAGATGAAGATTATTTAATTATTAATGGAGATCTTTGCGAGAAAGGACGAGATAGCGTAGGCGTAGTAAACTACGTTATGAATCTTGTAAAGAACAATTCAAAGGTTCACGTTGTTGAAGGGAATTGTGAAGTTTTAGTTGATGCTCTTCTAAATGAAAATCCTGGTCTTATTAATTATTTATGTACGAGGAAGCATTCAATTTTTAATGAATGGCTAGAGCAATTGGGTTTTTCAGTTCATGAGGGCACTTCAATTCGTGAAGTGAAAGAAGCATTGTTAAGTGAATTTTCACAAGAACTATATTGGCTAACAGAGTTGCCAACAGCGATTGAAACAGAAGATTATATTTTTGTGCATGCCGGTCTAGAAGATAGAGTAGATTGGAAAGAAACTGAGCGCAAAAATGCGATAGCAATGCCGGAGTTTTTCAATCAATCACATAAAGCAAATAAGTATGTAATAGTCGGTCATTGGCCTGTCGTGAACTATTCTGAAGAAGCACCGTCTAATAATCCAGTTATTGATAAGGAGAAAAAAATTATTGCGATTGATGGAGGAAATGCAATTAAAGAAGCAGGGCAATTAAACGTATTTATTATTCAGAGGAAACAAACGGACGATACGTTTTCTTATACATATGTAGACTATTTTCCAGAGTACGAAGTAATAGCGGATTTTAATGCGAATTCAGAAATGCAGGGCGGAGTGACATATCCGTATTATTACATAGAGCCTATCGAGAAGATGCAAGATTACACCGTATGTAAACAAAAGGAAACGAATAATGTGCTCACTGTAAAAAATGAATATATGAAACAACTTAAGTCAGGTGAATATACAGTGAAAACTGATATTTCTTGTGCGCAAATAAGCGTTAGGAAGGGAGATATCGTTTCTCTCATTGATGATAGCTGTTCAGGATATGATTTAATTAAAAAAGATGGCGTAGAGGGTTGGATAGAGAAAGGGATTTTAGTTGAGATAGAAAAAGTGAAAAATAAAACATTAAGCTGAAATAGGAGGGATATAACCTCCTATTTTTTTAAAGGAGTAGATTGCTTGCTGTCTTTAATAAGTAAATAAATCGTACTCGGCAGAATGATAAGCGTCATTCCTAAAAGAATTGCTAGTATAGCATAACCTCTATAGGGAGCAGAAACGATAAAAGGAAGTATCGCTAAAAAAATACCTGCTATCATCATTGAAATACTACTAATATTTGAAGCTCTTTTTTCAAGGTGCTTATCATTCCATTCTAATGAAACGGTTGATTTAGTCGTATCAATTTTGGAACTGAAATAACCTATTAATATAAATAAAAGCCCTAATGCTAAAAATATGAAATGATCAAGAGGAAGTGAAAAGCCAAGAGCGATGAGGGCGATGACAATATCGACAAAAAATAAGAATAGTAACATTGTGTTGCCGATCCAATGGAGAAATTTCTGGTTACTCGCTGCTTTAGATAAAGCTAAAAATACAAAGAATAAGAAGGAACATATAATTATATTTACGATTACAAAAGTGCTTTTATCCATTGTTGATGTAGGCGTTCCATTAAAGTCCCATTTCGTAACAATATTTGATGGTAAGAAGAAATATAGAATAATATTTGTCGTAACAATAGTGAGAAATAAAGCAATACTAAATCGATTCTTCACTGAATCACCAGCTTTCTAAATCAATAATTGGTATCTAATAACAAAATTATACAATATAATAAATGATATTAGTTTTGATTTTTCTGAAAAAATATTATAATTATATATGAAATAAAGAGGAATGCAGGAGGGAATTATGCAAAACGTTGTATTAAAGGGAAAGAAAGTTACAATTCGTACAATAGAAGAATCGGATATAAAAACATTATGGAATATCATATTTAAAGAAGAAAGCCCAGAATGGAAGAAATGGGATGCGCCATATTTCCCGTTCTCAATGCAAGAATACTCTTCCTATAAAGAGAAGATGCAAACTCGTTTGCAAGAAGAACCACTGTCAAATTTAATTATAGAAAATAACGGTCAAATCATTGGGACGGTCGGATTTTATTGGGAGCATAAACCGACGCGTTGGTTGGAGATGGGAATTGTTATTTATAATCCAACTTACTGGAATGGTGGCTACGGTACAGAAGCGTTAAAATTATATAGAGATTTGCTATTTGAAAAGATGGAAATTGGTAGAGTAGGGCTCACGACTTGGTCTGGTAACGAACGAATGATGAAAGTAGCAGAGAAAATAGGAATGAGCTTAGAAGGTAGAATGCGAAAGTGTCGTTATTATAACGGAACATACTATGATTCTATTCGAATGGGCATGATTCGTGAAGAATGGGAAGCGCTATGTGTAACGAAGGGGTGAGAAAGATTGTACGCTATTATTGCTACATTTGATCGTGTGTTTACTAATAAAATTACAGAATTACAAAATAAATTAACAAATGTAATTGGAACAAATCAACTAGCTGGAGTAGAACCTCATATAACGATTGCGGATTATAATGAGTTGGATGTTAATTTGTATATTGAAAAATTAAAGGAATTTGTAGCTATTCAAGAAAACATGTCTGCAGTCACTTTTCCTTCTGTTGGAACTTTTCCTACTAACGGTACGGTTTTTCTAGCGCCGACTGTTACCGATGATTTATTGAGACTTCATCATTTTTATCATGATCATTTCAAAACTTTTCATGATAATTCAAATTCATATTATGTACCAGGAAAATGGGTTCCGCATTGTACGATTGCGAATCATTTGAATTCAACTCATTTTTTAAGTGTGATGGAGTATATATATGAGAATTTTGATGTTACAACAGCTTCGATTGAAAAGTTAAAATTAATTAAGGTCAATTATGAAAATGGTTCTGCCGTTTCTTCTAGTATATTAGCAGAATATAATTTAAAGAGAATGGAGACATCGAGATGACATATATAATTAGAGAAATGAAGCAAGAAGATATTCAGGCTGTACAATCAGTAGCGAAAATAGCTTGGCATGATACATATGAAGGCATTATTCCGAGAGAGATTCAAGATAGTTTTTTAGACGAGGCATATTCTGATGAAAAAATGAAATATCGCCTTAAAAATACACATTTATTCGTTGCGGAAGAAGAGGGAGAAGTAATAGGATTTGCGAACTTTTCACCTGTTAGACTACAAAACGAAGCGGAATTAGGGGCAATTTATTTGTTACCAGATCAGCAAGGAAAAGGGATCGGAAGTGCTTTATTACAAAGAGGGATTAAGGCATTAAATGGGATACGGAAATTGTACATACATGTAGAAGCTGCAAATGAAAAAGGAAAACGCTTTTATGAAGCGAAAGGTTTTGCTGAATTAGAGCAATTTGAAGAAGACTTTGAAGGACATATGATGCAGACAGTAAGGATGGTTTTATACGTATAAGGAGGACTAGTAATGAAAACTTTTGATTTTAGTGAAAAAGTAGGAAAGCACTTATCAGTATTTCAATCTAATTTCATCATGTCGAAAATAGTAAACCATCAAGGAAATGTACATATCGGTGCTATGCATTTACAAGCCAATGGAATAATCGGATGTCATGAAGCAGTTGTATCTCAACTGCTTCTTATTGTGGACGGAGTAGGATATGTGTGTGGGGCAAATAAGGAAAAGGTAAAGATAGAGGCGGGACAAGCTGTGTTTTGGGAGAAGGGAGAGCTTCATGAAACAAGTACAGAACAAGGATTAACGGCAATTGTTATGGAAGCGGAGAATCTTGAACAAGGGATAGTAATGCCTATTATTCAAGGGGAGTTGTGAAAAATGATAATTAAGGCGAATCAAGAAGATACCAATGAAATATTAAAATATGCGGCTCAATCGCTTTTTGAAGGGACGAGAGGGAATTGTCAATTAAGTACCGAGAAAGCGATTGAAATTACAAAGCCGATTGTAGAAAAAGGAGCATACTATTTAATCATTAAAGAAGAAAATAAAGTAATGGGATGGATATTAATAGGGGAAAATACAGACTATTTTTCTCGTGAAAAACTTGGATTTATATATGAATTGTACGTTTTCCCAGAATATCGCGGGAGAGGATTATCGCGAGAACTGATGGAAGCTGGTATTAAGGAATTAAAGGAGAAGTATTCAGAAATTAGGTTGAATGTATTTGCTGGGAATTTTGCAAAAGAGATGTACGAAGAGTTTGGGTTTGTTGAAAGGCAGGTAATTATGACTTTGAAGTGAGTATTATAGTCGGAATGGGAGAAGAGAAAATAATGATTTAGTGGCTACTTTATCGCTGGAATTTAAAGCCAATAAGTCTTTATAAATATATAAAATAGATGGTTTGCCTTTATTTTATAGTAGATTGATAGTGTATGCTTAAAAAATAAATAAATTACTAGTATACAATATATCGTTATTATAGTAAAAGATAAATTTTGGAAAAATATCATTTTTTTGTTTAGAAATTTTTAAATTATTGATATAATCAATTTGTAGAATTGATTATTGGTTAATTTTACTATTTTTAAATTTTAAGGGGGATTTAATAATGGCAGGACAAATTCGTATGTCACCAGAGGAACTTAAATCGAAAGCTACTCGATATGGACAGGGTGCAAATCAAATTGAGGACATTTTACGTCAACTACAAAACTTACAAAATGAATTAAGAGGAGAATGGGAAGGTCGTGCTTTCGAAGGTTTTGACCAACAGTTCAATCAATTAAAGCCAAAAGTACAAAACTTCGCACAGTTATTACAAGAAATTAATATGCAGCTTAATAAAACTGCAGAAGCTGTTGCTAGACATGACGAAGATCTTTCTCGTAATTTCGGTCTACAATAAGACAGATAAAAAGAAATATATAATTTAGCCATGCAACCATACGTTGTATGGCTAAATTACTTTAAAACTAGAGTAAGATACGAAGTCTTTCATTAGATAGACTCGCAGTCGCAGGAGTGATAAGTTGTGAAAAAGTTCAAATGGAGCATCTTGTTGTTTATTATTTTAGCTCTTGTACTATCAACAGGGGTCTCCTATTTAGCATTAAATCAAAATGTTAAGAAAGCTAATGAGAATACTACACCAAAAATGACAGTTGCGTTGGTAAATGAAGATCAGGGCACTGTTTTTGAGGGCAATAAAATAGCGTTTGGAGATCAATTTGTTAAAAATGTAAATAAAAATACGAAACAAGAATGGTACGTAGTTAGTCGCGGGGTAGCAGAAAATGGATTGAAAAATAATAATTACAATATGATGATTGTTATTCCGAATGATTTTTCTAGGAAAGCAGTTGCGATTGATTCAGAGATTCCGGAGAAATTAACGTTAAACTACAAAGTAAATGCAACTGGGAATAAGGATTTGAAAGCTGAGGCAGAAAATACAGCTTCTGTTATTTTAGAAGATTTCAATAAGCAAATAATCGACGTTTATTTTGCGAGTATTATCGGTAAGCTACAAGGTGCACAAGATAATATAGGTAAAATAATTGAAAAAGGAAACGTTCAAACAACTATGTATAAAAAAGATATACATAGTCCGTTAGCAAATTACACAAATCAATTTAAAACAGTACAAGATTATACAGGTGTTTCTGTTAATAGTTTCAAAGGATTTCAGGATGTTTTAAAAGGTTTCGGTCAAGCGTTAGATGAAGGGAATAAATCTAACAGTACGTACTTAGATGGTTTTAATAACTTTCAAAAAATGCAAACTGATAACAATTTGTTAGCGAATAATTTCACAAATCAATTCAATCAATATATGAATGATATGAATACAGGCGATGCTTTAAAGCAATTAAGTGCATTGGAATCAGCTAATAAAAGTATTTCAAATCAATTTACGTTTTCAGAGAAAGAACCAAATATTTTAACTGATGCTTCAGCAGTTCAAAAATATTTAGCAGATGTAAAAAAACAAGTATCTGAATATGATACAGAACTTGCTGGAAAGTTAGAAAGTGATATTCAAGAGACGGTAATTAAGAAGTTAAAGCAATCTATGTCGAATGATGGAAAGCAAGAAATCTTTATAAATACATTAATGAAACAACCAGATGCTCGAATAAAGAAACAAATCGAGAATTTAATTGCGAAATTACCTAGTTTAAACATGGAAGAAATCGGTCAAAGTGATTTACCAGATGCAACGAAATTACAACTGCAAAATGTAATTCAATTTACAAAAAAATATAATAAAGAAAATAATTTTTATTATGATCCTGTAAATAAAATATCTTTAGGAAACGCAATTAAAGAAGTGAAGGATAGACTTTATACAGAGAGAATTACATTTAGTGATACTGCGAAAGTAATTAAAATGGAATCGCCGCAAATTTTGAAGATAAAGATTCCAGAAGAATTTAAATTAGATGGAAGTACAGAAGCTTTATATATTGATGATGTGGATCGTACAAGTGACTTTCTACAAAGCGAAGCAGGAGAAATTACAATAGCTCCTCGTAATGAAGGGGATATAAAGATTGATCTGCATGTGAAGTTAAAAGATCCAAACATCAATATAGATGTTTTCTCTCCTGTAATGTGGCAATGGGAATTGAGTGGGACTCATACAAAAGAAACTAGTCCTGAGAAAGAAGAACCTAATAAAGAAGATAAAGGAACACAAACGGAAAATAGCAAGGTGGAAAATGTGGTTCATAAATCACAGTATGGCATAATGCCGTTAGTACACAATGCTAAAACGCCTATTATTCAAAAAACAGAACAGAGTAATAATGGTGACAGTGTAAAGCCTGATACAGGAGGAAAACCTGATACAGGAGGAAAACCTGATGCAGGAGGAAAACCTGATACAGGAGGAAAACCTGATACAGGAGGAAAACCTGATACAGGAGGAAAACCTGATACAGGA
>NZ_CP031748.1:2004346-2416972 GCF_003429245.1 Bacillus sp. CR71
CAGGAGGAAAACCTGATACAGGAGGAAAACCTGATACAGGAGGAAAACCTGATACAGGAGGAAAACCTGATACAGGAGGAAAACCTGATACGGGAGGAAAACCTGATACAGGAGGAAAACCTGATACAGGAGGAAAACCTGATACAGGAGGAAATCCAGACACGGGAGGAAAACCTGATACAGGAGAGAAACCTGACACAGGAGAAAAACCTGATACAGGAGAGAAGCCAGACACTGGGACAGATAACGGTAGCAATTCAAAAATTATTGAAAGTACAACGAATCAAGTTATACATCAAAAAACAGAAAAAATACCAGATATTACTTCTAGTGTATTAATAAAAGAAGCAGTAGATACAGTCGAAAGTTATCAAGGTTTAATGAGCCTTTACGAAATGTATTATGGGATTGATTTAAGAACGAAAGATGTAGGTCCTAAGTTAGAAGAGGGAAGTTTAGATGCAATTGCGACGGATCAATCTTTGTACTACGTATTAAATAAACAAAGCTTAATCGATTTAATTTCAAATCTTGTTTCATCAAGTATTACTACAGAAATAAAGCAAGATATGTCAGGTTTAAAACAAAAAATAAACTCTTATCAACAATCTATTACTAGTGCGGATCAAAATTCTATGCTACTAGCGGAGAAATTAAATGGAACGACGCAACAAGCAACTAGTATGAATGAAAATTTAGGAGAGTATGTAAAAGGTTTAGCGAAATGGCGTGAGAATAGCTTAAAGCTAGTTGAAGAGCAGCAAGTAGTAACAACAAATCATGCTGGTGAGCAAACGGCTGTTTTATCGTTAGATTCTGGTATTAAATCATTAATGATGCAAAGTCAGTCATTGGTCGAAAGTTCGAAGCATAGTTTAGCAACTTCAGACGATGTATATAAAACATTTGATCAAATTAATGGACAAGCAAAAGAAATTCAAGACAGCGGAACGACAATTGTTTCAAAAGCTGATTTATTATTAAATGACTTTACAAAGAAAATGGAAGATGATAAATCATTCTCCAAAAACTTTACGAAAATTTTAGCGAATAGTCGTATTGGAGATCGTCAAAATGAAATGCTATATGACTTTTTAGCTAGTCCAGTTCAAAAGCAAAATGATGGAGTAATTGTAGCAGGTAATGCTTTTACACCGTACTTAATTGTATTAACTTGTTTCATTGTTGCATTATTTACAGCATACGCAATTGCGAATCAAGAAAAGAAACGAATGCAATCGGATCATTTTGAAGAGAAATTCTCATTAATTGATATGAATGTACCAACTACAGTAGTAGCTTTCGGTATATCAATTGTGGAAGGAATTAGTATAGGTATCATTTCTGGGCGTCTTTTAAAGTTCGGTCAGGATCAAAGTTTACTATGGATTGCGTTCATCACATTTATTATGATGGCGTTTGTATTGGTCTCAACCTACTTATTACGACAAATAAAAATGGTAGGAATGTTTATACTATTAGTATTTTTAAGCATGTACCTATTTTTAACTGAGGCAGTTGGAAGTAAAGTAGATCAAATGTCTTCTGTCGGAAAGATACGTCAATTCTCACCGCTTCAGTATATAGAAAGTTTTCTAAATGATTTTATTAGTGGTAAAGATACTGGGAAAGTTATTTTTGTCGTATTGTTTGTAATTGCCATTATTGGATTGGTTAGTAATCTATTTGTATGGCATAAGAAATGGGAGGAAAAAGAAGTAAATGATCAAACAATGGAGCATAGTGGCTAAGTTATCATTTCTCTCTATCCTTTTACTGTTTGTCGCGCTACCGATAAGGAGCGCGGCTGACAGTTATCTTGGTGATGATGGGAAGATTAAGTTTAAAGTGGATCGACTTGAAGAAAGCGACCAAGAAAAAAATAAAAAGGAACATAAGGAAACAGAATTAGATAAAGCATCAATTGAGTTATTTAACCAAGATATAGAAGAAGAAATTGAGAAAAAGAAAAAGAAAGAACAAAAAGATATGGAAGCTCTGCGAGATTCTCTTTTTATAAAACAAAAAGAGAATAATAGTGTTAAAGATACGAAAAATAGTTTGTTTAGCAGTGAATACATTGTCAGAAAAAGTGCAGATGAAGTAGCGAGTAATGAAACAATGAATGAAGAGCCAATTAGTATAACAATAATATTATTATTTGGCGGCGGCATTCTACTTATTTGCATCGGTATTTATACGGTTCTTCGTAAAAGTTGGAGGTAAAGCGATGGCAATACAAACACATATTAATGTCACAGTAGATTTTAATAAATGGAATGGAAATACATACGATTTGCGTATTCCGAATCACCAATCTATTAAATATTTATTGAAAAACTTATTAGATACGCTAAAGATTGATAATCATGAAGGTTCACATTTTGTAATTAAAGTGAAAAATAAGTCAATTGTTTTAACAGATAATGATCGTTTAATTGATCACCAAATAACAGATGGAGATATTTTGCAAGTTTTATAAAGAATATTTTTTACTTTTAGTTATTTGAAAATAAGTTATTACGGGTTATAAAGAAAAGGAGAAGAGGATAAACATGACGGAAAAAATAATTCAAATTGATGCAATGAACTATCAATTTCAAATAGAAAAAGAAAATTGGAAATTGGAGATGACCAAATCTCAAACACGTATAAAAGACTTCCGTCAATTCGATATAATTACGGGCGTATCATCTGAATTTGTACCATTAACAATAGAAGAAGCGGATGATATGTTTACGTTTCTATATCAAGTAGATAAAAAATTATATAAGTGGGACAATCTTAGCCGTTTTGGAAGAAATGAGAAATTAAGACTACTTCGGAATGTTGCGCAGTTTCGTAAATATTTGAATAAACGAATCACGTTCTTTTTACATCCAGACAATATAGTTTTTAATGCTAATTTAATACCAAGTATTATACATAGAGGAATTCGAGATATTGTTCCACCAACCCCGTTATCAGAAGAACAATTTTTAACACAATATAAGTGTCTAATTATTGCTTTATTCTCCCAAAAACATAACTTTGATGATTTGTATGCTGGGTTACTAAAAGATGCAAAAGAAACAACATTTGAACAGACCGTTGCTCAAATGGAAAGCTTAGATGCATTACTGCAGTTTCTTGATGACAGCTTTGAGAAGGAACAAACAAAAACAGAGAAAAATATGCAGTTAGTACCTAAAAAAAGCTATAAATCGTTTAAATACTTAGCTTTTTCCTTCATAGCGGCGACAGTTATTTTAGCTGCTCCTTTAATATATTTCACTTTTATAAAATTTCCTTATCAAAATAAATTGTTAGAAGCAAATGCAAGTTTCATAGCAACTGATTATGACAAAGTCATTACGCAATTAAATGAAGAGGAATTTGAATCATTACCGATTGCATCTAAATATGAGTTAGCATTTGCATACATTACAGCTGAAAAACTAGGTGAAGCTCAAAAGAAATCGATTATGAAAAACATTAGTTTGAAAAGTGATGAAAAGTATTTGCTGTATTGGATGTATAACGGAAAAGGTAATTTTGATAAATCATTAGATTTAGCTAAGACACTTGATGATCCTCAGCTTATTATGTACGGCCTTGTTAAACAAATTGAATCACTGAAAAATAATCCGGATTTATCAGGAGAAGAACGTGATCAAAAGTTAAAAACATATGAGCAACAATTAGATGAATATAAAAAGAAATATGGCAATTCATCAAGCGATAAAAATTTTTCGGACACAGAGAAAAAAGAGTAAGCACTTGATGAGACAGTTGAAAAGGAGCAGTGAACACGGATGGAGCAACTATTAGTATTGACTTATGGAGACAAAATATATAAGTGCACATTACATCCAAATGAGCAATCAATAGTGTCGATTGGAAAAGAGTGGACAAATGATATTACGAATCCAAGTTTAGAACAAGAAATAGAGTTAAAGTGGAATAATGAAGTAAATGCTTGGATGGTACAGGATCAATTAATAGAATTCAATAAGGAAGTTGAGATTGGAAAAACAAGAGATGTGAGCTTGAAAATCTTTATATTTATTATTGGCACAACTAAAGTGTTTGATATCGGAACGAAACTTTCTCTTACAGTGAGTCGAAACGATTACGATGATATTTCTATTACCGGGACTAGTGTAGATTTAATGCTATCTCGCGAAACGTTGTACGATTCTTTTAAAGTGAACGTGTATGGCGGGGATGTATTTCATAATTATACGAAGTTAAAAGATAGCGTTATGTTGGAATCAGGAGACGTATTATATTTTGATGGTATTTTATTGGAGATTGGTAGTGAAGACATTCAAGTACTTTCTTCAGAAGATAAAGTGAAATCTGCGTTACCTATTTTAGTAGAATCAGAAACGAATTATCAAAGTGGTTATCCAGACTATCATCGTTCACCACGTATTATTTACCGTGAACCAGAAGAGAAAATGACAATTGCAAAGCCTTCAAGTATGCCATCAAAACCAACGGAGCATTTAGCAAGAATCATTGCACCTTCACTTGTCATGATTGTCGTAACTGTATTACTTGCTATTTTCATGAAATATGGAATGTTTATTATCGCATCGATTGCGATGACATTAGTAACAATCATTGTTTCTGTCACATCGTATATTAAAAATTTGAAGCAATATAAAGTCGACATTGTTGAACGAGATAAAAGCTATAGAGAGTATATAAAACAAAAAACGAAAGATTTACATGCAGAAAGTGAAAAACAGCGTCACGCATTACATTATCACAATCCAAATGTAGAAGTAATACGTAATATGGCAGTTCAAGTAAATCCTCGAATTTATGAAAAAACAATGTTACATCATGATTTCTTAACATTTAGCGTTGGAACAGGACAAGCTAATACGAGTTTTGAAATTCAATTTAATGAAGAAGAATTTAGTCAAACGAAAGATGAATTAATTGATATAGCACGTGAACTAAGACAGCGTTATCTATCATTGGAAGATGTACCAGTTGTAACAGATTTAATGAATGGACCAGTCGGTTATATTGGTCAACGCTCTTTAGTGTTAGAGCAATTACAATTATTAGTTGCACAAACGGCTTTATTCCATAGTTATTATGACTTGCAGTTTATTACTATTTTTCCGGAAGAAGAAAAAGAAAAATGGGATTGGATGCGCTGGTTACCTCATGGAAGTGTTCGCGATATAAATGTACGTGGATTTGTATACCATGATCGTAGCCGTGATCAAGTGTTAAATAGTTTGTATCAAATATTGAAAGAACGAAAATTAAAACTAGATGAAAAAAGTTCTACTAATGAAAAAATGTACTTTGCACCGCACTATGTCGTTCTCATTACAGATGAAAAACTAATATTAGACCATGTTGTTATGGAATTCTTTAATGATGATCCGAGTCAATTAGGTGTATCACTTGTATTTGTACAAGATGTTATGCAAAGTTTACCGGAGCATGTGAAAACGGTAATAGATATAAGAGATGCAAAACAAGGGAACATCATCTTAGAGCAAGGAGAGCTTGTTAACCGTCAATTTAAACTAAATCATGTGCCAAAAGGGTTCAATTTAGAAGATATTTCAAGGGCATTAGCACCATTAAATCATTTGCAAAACTTAAAAAATAGTATTCCAGAAAGCGTAACATTTTTAGAAATGTACGGCGTTGAAAAAGTAAAAGAACTGAATATTACAAGTCGCTGGGAGAAAAATGCAGCGCATAAATCTTTAGCTGTACCACTTGGATTACGTGGGAAAGAAGATATCGTAAACTTAAACTTACACGAAAAAGCACACGGACCACACGGGTTAATAGCAGGTACAACAGGTTCAGGTAAATCAGAAATTATACAATCGTACATTTTATCTCTAGCAGTTAATTTCCATCCGTACGAAGTAGCCTTTTTACTAATTGACTATAAAGGCGGCGGTATGGCGAATTTATTCAAAAACTTACCGCATTTATTAGGAACAATTACGAACTTAGATGGAGCACAAAGTATGAGAGCGCTCGCATCAATTAAAGCTGAATTACAAAAAAGACAACGATTATTTGGGGAAAATGATGTAAACCATATTAATCAGTATCAAAAACTGTATAAAGAAGGCTTAGTAAGTGAACCGATGCCACATCTATTTTTAATTAGTGATGAATTCGCGGAACTGAAGTCAGAACAACCAGAATTTATGAAAGAGTTAGTTTCAACAGCGCGTATCGGTCGTTCACTCGGAATCCATTTAATATTAGCTACGCAAAAACCGAGTGGTGTTGTAGATGATCAAATTTGGAGTAACTCGAAATTCAAACTAGCACTAAAAGTTCAAAATACGTCAGATAGTAATGAAATTTTAAAAACACCGGATGCTGCTGAAATTACATTACCAGGACGTGCTTACTTACAAGTTGGGAATAATGAAATTTATGAACTATTCCAATCAGCTTGGAGCGGAGCAGACTATGTAGAAAACAAAGAGGATAAAGAACATTTAGACGCAACAATCTATGCAATAAATGATCTAGGACAATATGAAATATTAAGTGAAGATTTAAGTGGACTTGGTAGCAGTAAAGAAGTAATAAGCGTACCATCTGAACTGGATGCTGTTATTGACTACATTCACGATTACGCAGAAATAAATGAAATTGAAGCATTAGCAAGACCGTGGTTACCACCACTTCCAGAAAGCGTATATTTACAAGACTTACATGCTATTCAGTTCAAAGAAGCATGGACGAAAGAAAAGAAACCATTACAAGCAACAGTTGGTCTACTAGATCAGCCTGAATTACAATCACAAACACCATTAACACTAGATATTAGTAAAGACGGACACGTAGCGGTCTTCTCAAGTCCAGGCTACGGAAAATCAACATTCTTACAATCAGTCATTATGGATGTAGCTCGTCAACATAGTCCGGAGCATTTGCATGTGTATTTATTAGACTTCGGAACAAATGGTTTAATGCCATTAAAATCTTTACCGCATGTGGCAGACATCATTACATTAGACCAAGTTGAAAAATGCGAGAAGTTTCTTCGTCGCATAGAAGACCTATTAAAAGATAGAAAGCAATTGCTAAGTAAATATGGCGTTGCGAGTCTTGAAATGTATGAGAGAGCTAGTAAAGAAGTATTACCAACAATATTAATTACATTAGATAACTATGATGCTGTTAGAGAAGCTGGATTTGTCGAAGATTTTGAACGCATTATTGCACAAATTGTACGTGAAGGGGCAGCGGTAGGAATTCATTTAATGCTTACAGCTACACGTCAAAATGCATTGAGAGTACAAGTAAATACAAATATTAAACTACAAATTGCTCTATATATGATAGATGAGGCAGAATCTAGAGCGATTGTAGGAAGAACAGAGTTGAAAATTGAAGAATTAGCAGGACGTGGTTTAGTTAAAATTGACGAACCAACAATCTTCCAAACAGCTTTACCGACAGATGGAGAAGATGTCCTTACTCGAATTGAAAATATACAAGCTGAAGGAAAAGAGATGGATTCCTTCTGGGATGGAGAAAGACCGAAAGCAATTCCTATGGTACCTGAAGTTCTAGAATACAAAGAATTTATTGCATGGCCAGAAACAAGAAAAATTATTGAAGCAGGCAAACTAACATTTGGTGTAGAAACAGAAAGCGTTACACCTCTCGAATTAGATTTAACGGAAGCGTCTAATATTGTTGTAGGGGGAATCAAGAAAGATGAAGTTGAAAATGTAGTTCATCAATTCCTTCAACAGTTAGCAGACAGTGGACACTTTGACCTAGGTTTAATTGATACAAGAACACGCAATTTCTCAAACTATAGAGAGAGCGCTGCTTTATATGTAGCTGAAAAAACAGGAATTGAGAAAACGATTAAACAAGTTACAAATGCTTATAAATCGAGAGAAGCGGCGTTTAAAGAGGAACAGGAAGCATCAAGTGAAACAGTGAACCCGGCAGAATTTATTAAGAAATTTAAGCCGATTGTAATCGTAATTGCAGATGTAAATGATATTTTAAGTAATTTAGAGGATAGCGATATATATAGTTTAGCGGAATTAATAACAAATGGTGCATTTATGGGCATCCACTTCGTAATTGGCTGTGATGTTGATTCAATTGACAGTCGATACGACTTAGTTTCAAAAACAATAAAAACGCAATCTCATGTTATTTTACTTAGAAAATCATCAGGCCAAATGGTCTTCGATGTATCTAATAAAGATTTAAGTAGTACAAAATTAAATCCATTTGAAGGGTATTTTGTTGAAAATCGTTTTGCTACTAGAATTAAAGTGCCAACTATTTAAGGGGGGATTTGCATGGGGATAGAGGAATTAAATAGTCAAAAATCTGGTTTATTAAGTAGTATAAGTCATCAACAAGGGCAATTGGCTGAACTACAAATGAAACTAAGAAGGCTAATAACTGCTAAAGGGAAATTTGTAAATAATCTTGAAGCAATTAAACAAAATCAAGAGCAGTTTAAGTCCTTAGAAATAAACGAGAGTAGTTGGAAAGGGCAAAGAGCAACTACTTTTAAAGAAACATATGAACAACAAGTCATTTCGAATTTAGGGAAGTTTATCGGAGAACTAGGGAGAGTGCAAGAAGACATCGATCAAGCTATACGGCGGCTTGAAAGAGAAATCGCTACATGTGAGTCTAGTATTCTTTCTCTAAGTAGAAGTGTTTCAATGGTTGACGCTAGTATTCAAGTAGAAGTACAGAAGGCGGGGAAATGATAAATGGGGGAAATTAAATTAAATAAAGGGGTATTTGATGCGAAAGTAAGTGATTTGAAAAGTGGTGCTAGTGATTTAGGTAAGACTAAATTTAATGGTATGCAGTTACATCGTACGAATTTAAGTAAACTGAAAAAATATTGTGAAGCGATTGAAAAGTTATCGAAAAAAGTGCAGCAATATGAACAAATACTACAAAAAGATATTAGTAGAATTCAGCAAACAGGACAAGAAATGGTTCAGCAAGATGAAAAGCTTGGAAAAGATTTGAAAGACAGTTCAGCTCACCGTGCTATGTAAAGGGAAAGGAGGGGGAAAATATGAGCAAAATCATAGAGTTACAAGAAGTAAAAGAACTGCAAGAGCGCTTTAATTCAAGTGCTGAAGAGTTAAATCAACATTTGGAAACATTGCAGCAAAAAATAGAGGACTTTACACAAATTAACTCTTTTCAAGGAAAAGCTGCTGATACTATTAAGAATCATTTATCTACAGTTCATGGAGCTGTTATCACTGGATTTACAGTTACAACGGAAATGTTAAAAAGTCAATTTCAAAAAGCAATAGAGGAGTTTAACAGTGAGGTTGACAGTGATGCAGATGCAAAAATTCATGGAAGTTATTTGGATGATGTAAAGAAAAAAGTTCATGGATATAGTGAGGGATTCAGCCACTCTAGTGAAGAGGCAAAAAAAACAGTAGGTACGATTAGTGACATCGTCGCAACTCAATACCCATCATCATCAAGTATCACTGAAGGCGCTGTAAAAAGCCAAAAAGAAATCAGTGATACATTAGAAAAATTAGAGACTTATAATAGTAAACAAAGTGACCTGCAAGAGTTTGATGAATTAATGCATAAAATAGATGAGGGAATGCAACAAATAAAAGTGAATAATGGAAATTTGTCTATCGCTGCAATAGGGAAGCTTATATCTAGCGTGGCAATTGGAAATATCATTAAGGTAATGGCAGATACAATGACCAAATTCGACATTAGTGTTAAGGGAACTAAGGCTCTTTTAGCTTCCTATATACGCATGCATTATGTTAAAAAGAATTATGCTTTAGACGTCCTTTTTGATCCTAAAGGTCGAAAAGGGAAAGGAGTATATGAACTATCGACATTAAAGAAAGAAGATTTGGTTAAAGTAGCAAAAATCCTTACAATGGATAATAATGATGATGTTTTAGTTCGATTTATCAAGAATAAATTAGAATTTGAATTTGGTGATTTAAAAACAACAAATGCACAAATAAAAAAAGCAAGAAAAACCATTTTAAAATTACCAGAGTTTCAAAGTTATCAAGATTTCCACGTTGATTGGGAGAAGAAAGGATTGCCTACTGCAATTGGGGAGAGAGGATTGAGTGCATTTAAGACTGCTTATGCAGACGGTTTAAAGGATTTACATCCTGGAAAATGGAAAGAAATGTTTAAAGGTATGGGGAAACCGGCCACAGTATTGAAAGGAGCAGGTATTTTTGGGGCTGTTGTGTCAGTCGGAGGGAATGTTGTAGACGCTACTAAAGATGATGGTTGGCAGTTACATGATGTAGCTGATATAGCAACAGATTCAGCTGTAGATATTGGAGCAAATGCTGGAGCGATGGCCACTGGTGCTGTAGCAGGGTCGTTTTTCCTTCCGCCGCTTGGAACTGTGGTTGGAGCTGGTGTTGCCGTAGGACTTACATGGGCAATTAATAAAAAATGGTCTTTTTTAGGAGGAGAAGACAATGCAATTGATCTTGCTAAAAAAGGAGTTAAAAAAGTAACACACAAACTTGGATCTATATTTTGGTAATAAGACTACAAGAAAGGTGCATATAGGTAATGTGGAATATAAAAGAAGAAGATTTAGATAAATTTCGGATGACATGTAAACGTCGATTAAGTCCTGAAGGTGCTTTTGGATTTATGATAGGAACAATAGTGTTTGTTTCAGTAATGATGTTTTTTCTTATTGGTACTTTAGTAACGTTTGGTTGGGACTATTATACTACTTTCTTTGAGAAAACAATCGTTAGAATGGAACTTGTGTTATATAGCTTACAAATAATTTTTTTAATTCTATATTCATTTCCAAAAGCTCGATTTAAATTTCAAAAGTTACAAACATTTGTTGTATTATTATATGCATTTCAATTAGGTACGATATTATTCACGGCTCTAATTCTTCCTGGAATGTCTGATTATACAATTGATCGAATTACATTAGTATATGTAGGTTTCTTATTTTTTGGAGCAGTGATTGTTCATATTGTGACAACGATTGATACGTTTAAACAGGCAAGTGAAGGTGCGTTTAGTATGAATGAAAGATCCGCTTCCTTTTTTAGTAAAACAAAAGGAACTATGATGAAAGTTGCTTCAATATACGCATTACTCCTACTTATTTTGATTTATTTTCATAATGATTATGCGTTTGATACTTTTATTGGGTATGTAATAGGTACTGTTTTAATGTATACGATAGCCATTGGTGCAGCTGAATTTCAGCTATTAGCGTATTGTAGATTTAAATTCCCTTCATTTAACATATCGTGGGAGCAACATAAAAGAGAGACTCCAAGATATCAAAAGAAAAATAAAAAAGGTAAATCAAAACGTAAGGCGTAAAGGAAATGAGTATAGTAGGTTTAAATGTTCGCCATTTACTATAATGTGGAAGGAATATGAAAGAGAGCGTAAGTGACATTTGAAGAAACAAAAGAATATATAGCCAAGAGAAAGAATAGTAAAAGGAGTAGGTATTATGAAAATTCAATATAAAGCATTATCACTTTTAAATTTAATTAGTATTACTCAAATTGTAAAAAAAGAAGATTGGTTATTACCTGCTATCGCACTGAGAAATCAAGTTGTTCATAATGGAATATATGCTGTAGGTCCTGTTCTTTTTAAATATCAGCCATTGGAAAATGAACCAGAGTACGGTGAATATACGTATTCTGTTCCAGTAAATGAGCGTGTTAAATTGGGAGAGAATTCTGCATATGAATACGTTGATGGATTAATTATTGAAGAGGCATTAAGTGTTCGATTTACTGATGAAGATGGTGATATTGAGGAGGCTTATAATTTAATACATGAGTTTGCAGAACAGCATCATATCAAGTTAGATAATGGTTTTTATCACGTATGTTTAGACGTATACGGTGACATGTGGCTAGATATTTATGCTCCTATTAGAGAAGTAGGTGAAACAATAAAATGATAATTGAAGGACAAAGTATTGCATATACAAATGTTGTTTCGAAAGAGTACTATTTTCATTACGAAGATATGGAAGAAGCAATTGAACATTTTATGTCAGAAATTGCAACAGAGAATTTAACAGTAAAAGGTCCGATGTTTTATGCTTTGAAAAATATACCATCTGATGAAAATATGTACGTTGAATTATTCATGCCAGTGAATGAAGATAAAATTCCAGCATCAGAAACACTTCAATTTAGGAGCTATTATTATGTTGATGAGATGCTCATGAAACGATATACGGGAGATTATGAAAAATTAACAGAGCAGGTATATGGTGAAATGCTTCTGTATATGGAGGATAATAATCTGAATTTAGCCTCGCCAATTTATCATGTGTTTAGCGGTGATGAGTCTTTACAGTATGTTGAAGTGAAGATTGCTGTATTTAATGAAGAATAATATTTTAAGCTTGTGGCTTTTAACATATGGAAACATCATGAAATATCATAAAAGAGATAGTTTTGAATAGGGTTTGGGGAAATATCATAAATAAAACCTTCTCTTCTCGTTAGAATGAGGAGGTTTTTCGTTCTCAAATTTATATGTAATTAACTTAATATTTCGACATGCGATTTTCAACGGGCTCATTCTGTATTGGTAGTAGTTACGTGCTATAGTTCGCTTTGTTGCTAGTTTGAAGGGGAAAGTTTATTCAAAAGTCAATTTGTAAAGAGGGGAAGGTGTTATTTTGATTAAGGATCGGAATGTTTCAGAAACAGAGCAAAGTTTTTTTCAAAGGACAATAGTATCTATCTATCAAGCGTTAGAATTTATAATGAAATATACAATGATTCTAATAATAATAATGTCAATATTTGTGATAATTGCTGCTGTTTATTTTAAAATATATGAGGGTATAGGGGCGGGTGTATTCCTCTTAATTTCGTCATTATTTGCATATTTGGTGTTTTTTAAGAAAAGTAAAAATGCCTAAATTAATAGCAAAAATAAAATTCCAAAGATTAACAACTATAATACGTTATTTGAAGAGGGAAAGTTTTGAATATGGCATGAATGTATAACAGTAAGAAAACCTTCTCTTTTCGTTAAAATGAGAAGGTTTTTATTTTTAATCTATATGATTTAAGTAAAGGTAGTTAAAGGTGGAAAACTTGGATATGGAATATAAAAAAAGAAGATTTAGATAAATTTCGGATGATATGTAAACATCGTTGGAGTCCTGAGGATGCTTTAGGATTTATGATAGGAACAATAAGGGAACGTAATGAAACTAAAAATGCCTAGAGTAACTGGTGACAGTATGAAGTTAAAGAGGAAAGCGAAGCAAGATTATGTGAATTATGAAAAGTCTTTTCATAATAATAAATCATTCTAAGGGAGCTGATTTGTTTTGAAGAATGGAAGATCAATTTGCAGCTAAGTTTAAAATGTGGCGGAGTAAGTTGGGTGAATCATAGACGTAAGAAAAAGAAACCGAAACAAATAAGAAAAGAAGCTGTTCAGATAAAACCGATAGTAGAAGAAAAACCACTAAAGAAGAGTAGCAACAAGTTGGTCGATATTCTCCTAGGTATTCTTCTTTTTCCAATTCTTATATGGGCTGTCTTGGAAGGTTGTACAACACAAGTAAGCAAAGGGAAGACTTTCCTTATTATCGTTTTCTTTCTCTTAATTACAATAGGGTTATCTATGATAGGAAACAAATAAGGGGGAGTTCAGATGTTTAAGAAGAAGGAGAAAAAAACATTTACGTTAGATTGGTAAACACACAAGGGGAAATCATTCGAGAGTTTAATTGTACAGAAAAAGACTTGCGAAAAGTAAAAGAAAATGATACTGAAATTCGTTTGGTTGTAGATAACTCATATGAGATGGTAGCAACCGATGAACAACTAGAAAAATTACGAGTTATTAAGCAGTATGTTTTTAATATTCGCTGCTCAAATTAAATAACATTATTATTTGCAAAAATCGAATCCATTAAAATAAAAACAAATTTAAAATAACTGTAATAACCTCCTAGCATATTGTTGATGGGAGGTTATCACCTTTCTGAAGATAAAATTAAAGAGCTTTATTATCTCGATATAATTGTGATGACAGTAATGTTTTTACTAAGTGAGTGCAGTTTCGGGGGAAACAAAAATAGAGTATGAGGGATATGCTTAAGTGAAAGAGAGAAGAATATTTAGAGCTTTTGAGGAGAAAGAAGGCTATTTGAACTATCAAAAGTATTCTGATTATGTACGGTAATTAATATAGAGATAATATTATCTGAATATAGTTACACAAAGATAAATGTACTTAAAAAGTTAGGAATGTAATGGGATTTTAGTGAATGAAAATTATTTAAACTGTATAGAAGGTGAAAAGTCAGGATGTGGAATATAAAAGAGGAAGATTTAGAAGCATTTCGGATGACATGCAGAAGGCGTTTAAGTCTTGAAGGTGCGACGGGATTTATGCTCGGAACGATATTTTATACTTCATTATTTATGGTTATTATTTTTATAGGAGGAATAGATTATTATACTACCTTGTTTGATAAGGTAATTGTTAGGATTGAATTAGTGTTATATGGTTTGCAAGTAATGTTTTTAATTCTATATTTATTCCCTAAAGCTCGTTATAAATTTCAAAAATTACAAACGCTCGTTATATTATTATATGCATTTCAACTTGGAACTATCGGATGCACGTTATTTGTTCTTTCTGGAATGATTGAGCATTCAATTGATCTCAATACACGTGTTTATGTAGGTCTATTAGTATTAGGTGGAATTATTGTTCATATTGTGACAACAGTTGATACATTTAAACAAGCAAGCGAAGGTGCATTTAGTAGTGGGGACAAATCAGATTCGTTTTTTAGTAAAACAAAGGGACATGTTATACAAGGTGCTGTAATTTATGTGTTAATTCTTCTTGTTTTGATTTATATAAATAATAATTACTCATTAAACACAATGTTTGGTTATGTTATGTGTAATGTTGTTATGTATGCAGTAGCCATTGGAGCGGCAGAATTCCAACTATTGGCGTACTGTAGATTTAAATTCAAGTCATTTAATATGTCATGGGAAGAGAATGAGAGAATGCGTGGGAGAATTCGAAAACAAAATAAGAAATTCAAAACGAAAAATAAATAATATATTAATAAAATTTTAGTGCTAGAAAAATAATTGAAACGTATAGAAGGTGAAGAGCCAGGATGTGGAATATAAAAGAAGAAGATTTAGATAAGTTTAGGATGACATGTGAATATCGTTTAAGCCCTGAAGGTGCTACAGGATTTATGTTTGGAGGAATAGTTTATAGTTCAGTATTCATGTTTTTTATTTTTGTAGGAGGTTTGGATTATTATCATACTTTTTTTGATAAAACAATTGTTAAAACTGAAATTGTTTTATATAGCTTACAATTCATCTTTTTAATTCTATATTCATTTCCAAAAGCACGTTATAAATTTCAAAAGTTACAAACGCTCGTTGTATTATTATATGCATTTCAATTAGGTACAATAACATTTACAGCGTTAGTTCTTCCTGGGATATCTGATTATTCAATTGACCAAATGACTTTAATTTGTGTAGGGTTATTATTTGTAGGAGCAGCTATCGTTCATATTGTGACAACAATTGATACATTTAAACAAGCGAGTGAAGGTGCGTTTAGTAAGGATGAAAGATCCATCTCATTTTTTAGTAAAAGAAAAGGAGATGTGATGAAGTGGGCTACAATATATGCGCTAATCCTGTTTATTTTGATATATTTTCATAATGGTTATGGAATTGATGTTTTAGTTCTTTATGCGGTAGGTATTGTTTTACTGTATACAGTAGCCATTGGAGCGGCAGAATTTCAACTATTGGTGTACTGTAGATTTAAATTCAAGTCATTTAATATGTCATGGGAAGAGAATGAGAGAATGCGAGGGAGAATTCGAAAGCGAAATACAAAATCCAAATCGAAAAGTAAATAAGAGTGAAATAGAATTGAAGTAAATGGAAATTATTTAAACTGTATAGAAGGTGAAATGTCAAGGTGTGGAATATAAAAGAAGAAGATTTAGATAAGTTTAGGATGACATGTAATGATCGTTTAAGTCCTGAGGGGGCTACAGGATTTATGTTTGGAGGAATACTATTTAGTTCAATAACCATTTTTTCTATTGTTTTATCAGCCGGGTGGGATTACTGCATGCTTCTCTTTAATATAGGAATTGTTAAGTTAGAAGTATTCTTATATATTATACAAATAATTCTTTTCGTCATTTATTCATTTCCGATAGCTCAATTTAAATTTCAAAAACTACAAACCCTTGTCGTATTATTATGTTCATTCCAATTGGCAACAATAGCTCCTATTGCTTTGACTGTTACTAAAATGGCTAATAATTCAATTGATTGGATTACAATACTGTATGCGGGTTTATTGCTTTTAGGAGCAGTAATTTTTCATATCGTAACAACAATAGATACATTTAAATTGGCAAGTGAAGGTGCGTTTAGTATGGATGAGAGGTCTGCTTCTTTCTTTAGTAAAACAAAAGGAAAGATGATGAAGTGGGCTACACTATACGCAGTAACTATTCTTATTTTGATATATTTTCATAACGATTATGGGTTTGATGATTTATTTATGTATGTAGTAGGGACCTTTTTAATGTATACGATAGCAATCGGTGCAGCTGAATTTCAGCTATTAGCATATTGCAGATTTAAATTTCCGTCATTTAATAAAACGTGGGAGCAACATAAAAGAGAGACTCCAAGATATCGAAAGAAAAATAAAAAAAGTAAATCGAAACGTAAGGCATAAAGAAAGTGTGTATTGTAAGTTTTGATGATGAAAAAGTAATAATTTATAGGAGAGTATTTGAACTACGAAAAGAAAATTTACTTATGTAAGGTGATAAAAGTGATTAGTAGGTTATCTAATTGAAAATATAGAGTGGGTAGTGTGATGATGAAATGAACAAAAAAAGGGTTTCTAAAATGATTACTATCATAATAGCAATCAGCCTATTACAAGCATGTAGTTTTTTTGAAAAAAAGATAGATTATGAGCCGTTTGTCAAAGCTTTGGATGAAGGTGACATGAAAAAGGTTATGTCTGCGAGTGATGATGGATATGCGTATGTGAAACAAAGAGGTATATATAGTACATATGAGCAAAAGGAAGATGGAGAGCACAGTAAAACAATTTATCAAACTTCGAAAGGTATATATAATACGAAAGATAAAAGTTTATATGGAAATACAACACAAGAAATTACCTCGAAAGTAGATAATAAAAATTATAGAGAAGAAGTTAATTATAGTACAAATATTAGTTATGAGAATGGACAGGTACAAAGTACGGATTCAAGTCTGGATGTTTCATACGTGAACTTAATTGTAGATCGTTTAAAAGGGATTGGGAAACTAAAGATGAAGCCAGGAGATGATATAAAAAAGTTTGGTCAGCCTAGTACTGTTGGATATAAACTAACTGAATCAGAGTTTCAAAGTATTATTAATGATAAGTTGAAAATACAATATGATGAATATGGTGGTGGATCGATCGCACTGCATATTGAGTTTACAAAGGGTTCAGAGCAGATATTGGAAGTAAGTATTGTAATGAATTATAATAAGAGAAATGAAGAAGGAAAGTTAGTAGAACACATATCACAAATACATACATATTTTGATAGTCACCAAGGTAATAACAAAGATGCGAAACAGGAATATATTGATTTTAAAGCAAAGTATAATGAGACGCAGTAATATTTAGAAGGGCATTTGTACGGAAAGATAATAGCGATATAAGTGTGATAAGTGTTTCATAAATATAGTGGAAAGAATTTGAGGATAAACGCCCCAATTGCTGGAGTAGATGCAACTGGGGCGTTTATCCCGCTTTAATGGGCAGTAAGACCCCCACCTCAAAATGCAGCGAAAGCAAAGAAGTTAGGTGGGGGATCAACTGCCCATAAAAGTCCGATTGGTTCAACTAATAATCAGTGGGGGATGGAGAAAACCCCCCACTGATTAAAGTTTCACTTTATCTGTCTAAATTTAGTTTGAATGCATACCATTTTTTAGTTAGAGTCCTCGCTCCTCAAGTAGTTTCTTCATAATAACGGTGTGAAGTTTTTGTGTAATCGGCTTTTATTGCTAAGTTACAACTATTTCCTCTTATAGAGTACTTCTTATTATCGATACATCGTCCACATTCCAATGTCTTTAAATCCTAGTCGTTTATAAATTCGTCCAGCAGCTGGATTGTTATAAAATAAACAAAGTGTTCGGCCTTCTTTCGTAAAGTCTTGGATCATTTTTTGTAATATGAGTGAAGCGTAGCCATTTCCGCGATAATTCGGGTGTGTACATACACCAACTACCATAGCGGATAATGAATTTTCAGCGGAAGTAGAGGCGGATGCGATGATCACGCCATCTTTTTCAATATAGTATGTGCGTCCTGTATTTGTTTCGATAGTCTGACTTAATATTTTCTCTGATTCATTGGTAGTCGGAAATTCAGCGATGTCACTTCGTAATTTCATAATTCGTTCTATATCATCGAGTGAGGCAAGTTTAATTGTTTCATGAATTGGTGTGCTAGGTAAGTTGTTGTCATTTAGACATTCGCAAAAATACATTTCATTTTTAGTACCTAGTTGTATATTTGAAGCAGTTTCAAATTGTTCTACGATAGTCGACTTACCAGAGAGTTTAAGTGGCTTATATGCGGAAAGAAGTGCCTCATAATCAGTGGTAATAAATTCTTCTTTACTATAGGGTATAAATGAATCGTGGAATCGGAGTAGAATTGATTTTAATGTTCCATTCTCTTTAAATACTCCCCATAATTCTTGAAAATCTGTGTCATAACCGAAAGCTTCAATATCTCCAATAATAAACAAGTTAAGGGCTGCTTCTTCTTTTAGATAAGCGAATACTTGTTCATGATCTTTCTTTGTTAATTTTCGCATCATAACGAATCGACCTCTTTTTTATTTTTCTAAATATTACAACTTAAGTTTTTTGAAATCAATATAAAATTTTATGTTTAGTTCACAAACTTTCGGAAAAACTAGGAAAGATATGACAAAGGAGGTTATGAACGGTGGATCATCCAATTCAAGGGTTAATGAAAGCAGCAATGGAAAATTTAAAAGAAATGGTTGATGTAAATACGATTGTTGGAGAGCCTGTTCAAACGGCTGACGGTGGTGTGGTGTTAACGGTTTCTAAAGTAGCGTTCGGTTTTGGAGCAGGAGGTTCTGATTTCCAAACGAATGATGGACAAAGAGCGAACGGTAACGCTGCATTTGGTGGCGGTAGCGCGGGTGGTGTTTCGATTACACCAGTAGCATTTCTTGTGGTGAATAAAGATGGAGTAAATATTCTTCATTTACAAAATGCGACACATTTAGCAGAAAAAATGATTGAATTAGCTCCGCAAACAATTGATAAAATTCAATCGATGTTCCAAAAAGAAGAAAAGAAAGAGGGAAATCATCATCCTCAAAACCCTGATGAAATCCTTTAAAAACGCCTGCTTATGAGCAGGCGTTTTTTCTTGTAATCACTATGTAATAAAACACATGAAATTGTAAATAGTTTTTGAAGTTTTTTCTATGTTTCTAAAATTTTTCATGTTAAAATATGCTATAGAATTGAAACATATAAAACGAAGGTGGCTAGGTGCTTTGTCTGGAGGATCTGACCAAGTAAAGAATATGATATATATTAATGGTAATCGTCGAGGTCATTGTTTTATTACATCAGGAATTACGTTTAAAGAGTTTGCGAGTAACATCCCTTCACCGCTTCATCAAGTGTTGCTTTTGAAGCACAACTTTGAATGGACGGATTTTCATTATCATACTTTATTTGAATATGTTGAGGAAGAAAATATACATAAGTTAATTCAAGCAGAGATTGATGAATTTGATGAATTTTGTTGGGTAGATTTTGATGATGCAAGCGATTTAGATGAATTAGAGCCGAAAGAAATTGCAGAATTATTATATTTGGCTCACAAAAAAGAACCACTTGCAAGAACATTCTTTCCGCTGTTGAAAAATCGATTTGTTTATTTTTCACATGATGACGGATGGTACAACAAAGTGTATTATCGTAGAATTGCTGATTTTGTAGGAATGTTAAGTAAAGTCATTCCGTATAAACTCGGTGCTTTCGGTAAGAAACGTTTTTCTTTCTTCCAAAAATCAAAAATTTTCCCAGCAATTTCAAAAGAATTGATCATGGGGCTGATTCCACTAATGGAAGATGGTCTTTACATAGATCTAGCAGGGAAGATTGAGTCAAGAAGAGGTCTTGAAATTCCGGTATATGTAGTTGGTTCGTATGAAAGTACGGATGAGGTGTTAGATAATATCGATGAATTGAAAGAGGAAGCAACAGAAACAGGTTGGCTCATTTTTGATAAGAAAGAACAAGAGTGGCAATGGGTTGTTGACTAAGAAAACTTGGCGTATGAAGTCAAGTTTTCTTGTCATTTGAAAGGAGTACAAATGAAGAAATATTATACAATTGTGGGTATTATAAGTATTATTCTCGTGGCAATATTACTTATAACTTGTCCGAAAGAATCAGATTTTAAAGTGTATGTAGAGGATAAGTATGCGTTGAATTGTAATGAGAGTAGTTTTGAATGCACGCAAAATGTAGATGGTAAAAAAGAAAAACTACAATTTGAAAGTACAGATGCACGAAATGGTGTATTCTTTATGACTGTAAAGCAAACATTTAAAACAGAAGCTGGTGTTTCAAAAGAATATAGCGGAGTAGGAATGTTTGGTACATTTCTTTTTGTTTCAGAGAAGACTTTCTAGTAATAGAAGGTCTTTTTTTTATGCTTATGTTCATATAGATGAAGTAAGACAAGCATAGGAGGGATAGCGATGAAGAACACATGTATCGTTTGCGGTGGTGAGGAGTTTTTTTCCTCAACGTTATATGCACGTACGAAACAAGATTGGGCATATGCACCAAACATGTATCGATTTGAAAAAGTATTTATTGAGCATCGAGATGAAGAAAATTATCCAGTGTTTCAAGAAATTACAGCGAAACATTGTTGTGGATGCGGTCATATTATGTTGTATCATGAATGAACACACCAAGTATAACTTGGTGTGTTTTTTTAAAACGCTGACAAAGCAAGCGGATAAAGTAAAGTAAATAAAACAGAAAAACTACCAAAGCCAATTGCTGTATATCCAAGTGTTCTTGCTCCGAAATTGACAGCTAATAGGCCAACTAAAATTGCTAGGGAGCCGAGCGTAACTGGATAAAAAGCAATGGAGAATAACGAAAGAAATAAAGCGACATAGCCTACCATTGCGCCGGTATTTGTACCTTCTATCTCATTTGCAATTTCTTTACGCTTATGTCTAATTGGAATGCCAGCTGGTGATATTTCAGCAGCATACTCTTCGTTTTTTTCACCACTTTTAAAATGATGATTTCTCTTTCTTCGCATGTACATCCCTCTCTTTCAATTGGGTGTATCTATAGTATCTTTCAAAATGAGAAGAGCATGAGTATGAGTTAAACCCAAGTAAAGCAAAAATTGGAGAATACGCATTCCATCGTTAACATATCCATCTCCTAGTGAAGATAAAGTGTGGGATTTTTTCCACTAGGACTGATTATCAGCCAGCAACAATTGGATTTTTATGAGCAGTTCTCTCCCATTAACTGGTCCGCATCCATTGAATTTTGAGGTAGGTATCTTACTGCAAGCGGGATAAAACAGGAATTTTGGAAAATGATGTAGAATGAAATGAATGATAATACGTGAAGGTAGGGGAATGTATGACGAAATTTAATTGGCACGAGTCAGCGGAGAAGAAATGGGATAGTAGTGCAGAGTTTTGGAATCAAAATAGTCAAGAGATGTGGGACAGCGGGAGCAGAAGTACAATTATTCCATTTTTTGAACAATACGTGAAGAAAGAAGCACAAGTGCTCGATGTTGGTTGTGGTGATGGCTACGGTACATATAAATTAAGTCGCGCAGGCTATAAAGCAGTGGGAGTAGATTTATCGGAAGTGATGATTCAAAAAGGTAAGGAGCGCGGAGAAGGACCGAATTTATCTTTTATAAAAGGAGATCTTTCTGCATTACCATTTGAAAATGAGCAATTTGAATCAATTATGGCAATTAATTCTTTAGAATGGACGGAAGAGCCATTACGAGCGTTAAATGAAATAAAGCGTGTGTTAAAGAAAGATGGATATGCATGTATTGCAATTTTAGGACCGACAGCAAAGCCACGAGAGAACAGTTATCCTCGCTTGTATGGAAAAGACGTTGTTTGTAATACGATGATGCCTTGGGAATTTGAACAGTTAGCGAAAGAACAAGGTTTTGAAGTTGTAGATGGCATCGGCGTATATAAGCGCGGAGTAAATGAGAAGATGCTAGGTCAACTACCTACAGAGTTACAACAATCGTTAACATTCTTATGGGTATTTATGTTAAAAAACGTATAAAGAAATGAAAGAATTTTTAGGAGGTAAATAAGTGCAGAAAATACAAAAAACTGATACAATATCATCAGAACCAATTAAAGGGGGACTAGGGTATATGACAACTACTACAACAGTGAAATCCGATATTGAAATCGCACAAGAAGCGAGTATGAAGAAGATTCAAGAAATTACAGCTGATTTAAATATTTTAGAAGATGAATTAGAGCCATACGGGCATTATAAAGGTAAGTTATCTCTTGATATTTTTAAGCGCTTACAAGATGAGAAAGACGGTAAAGTTGTTTTAGTAACAGCGATTAACCCAACTCCAGCTGGAGAAGGTAAATCAACAGTAACAGTTGGTTTAGGTCAAGCTTTTAATAAAATTGGTAAGAAAACAGTAATTGCACTTCGTGAACCATCTCTTGGACCAACGATGGGATTAAAAGGTGGAGCAGCAGGTGGCGGTTTTTCACAAGTCGTACCAATGGAAGACATTAACCTTCACTTTACTGGAGATATCCATGCGATCACAACTGCCAATAACGCATTAGCAGCGTTTATTGATAATCATATCCAACAAGGAAACACACTTGGAATTGATACGCGTAAAATCGTTTGGAAACGCTGTGTTGACTTAAATGATCGTGCCCTTCGTAATGTAGTAATTGGTCTTGGTGGACCTGTACAAGGTGTACCACGTGAAGACGGTTTTGACATTACAGTAGCATCTGAAATTATGGCCGTGTTCTGCCTTGCAACAGATATTCAAGACTTAAAAGCACGTCTATCTCGCATCGTAGTTGCTTATAACTTTGCAAATCAACCTGTAACGGTTAAAGATTTAGGTGTAGAAGGTGCGTTAACGCTATTATTAAAAGACGCATTAAAGCCAAACTTAGTACAAACGTTAGAAAATACACCAGCTATTATTCATGGTGGACCATTTGCGAATATTGCTCACGGTTGTAACAGTGTTATCGCTACGACAATGGCAGCAAAATTAGGTGATTATGTTATTACAGAAGCTGGATTCGGTGCTGATTTAGGCGCTGAAAAGTTTTTAGATATTAAAGCCCGTGCAGCTGGTATTAAACCAGAAGCAGTTGTTATTGTTGCGACTATTCGTGCGCTTAAAATGCATGGCGGCGTTGCAAAAGATCAATTAAAAGAAGAAAATGTAGATGCATTAGCAAAAGGTATGGAAAACTTACAGAAGCATGTTGAAACAATTCAAAGCTTCGGTGTGCCTTTCGTAATTGCAATTAATAAATTCATTACAGATACAGATGCAGAAGTTACATACTTACAAGAGTGGTGTAATGAGCGTGGCTATGCAGTATCCTTAACAGAAGTTTGGGAGAAAGGTGGCCAAGGCGGAGTTGATCTTGCTGAAAAAGTACTAAAAGAAATCGAAAAAGGTGAAAACAACTACGCACCACTTTATGAATTAGAATTACCCTTAGAAGAAAAAATTCGTACAATTGCTCAAAAAGTATATGGCGCAAAAGATATTGAATTTGCTCCGAAAGCACGTAAGCAATTAGCTCAATATGAAGGAGAAGGTTGGAGTAACCTACCAGTTTGTATGGCGAAAACTCAATACTCTCTTTCTGACGATGCAACAAAATTAGGTCGTCCATCTGACTTTATCGTTACAATTCGTGAGTTAAAACCATCTATCGGTGCAGGCTTTATCGTTGCGTTAACAGGTACAATGTTAACAATGCCAGGTCTTCCAAAACAACCAGCAGCACTTCAAATGGATGTAAATGAAGATGGAAAAGCAGTAGGTTTATTCTAAAAGGTTGTAATTCATCTCGTTTATCTGTAAACTATATATACATCAAGTGGCGCCTTTCCATCGAAAGGCGCCTGTTTTTTGGAGGAAATTATGTTTGATCCAACTGCTTTTGACAATTTAAAAGTAATCGTAGAAGGTGCTGTGTATGATTTTGATCTACATGGAGATATTCTTGTAACAGATCGAAAAGATATGATGGACCTTGCTTCATTAAGTCGTATATATCATATCTCATTTCAATTAACAGAACCGTTTGAACCATTAGTAGAAGCAACATTTTCATTATCTGTGGATGCAAAGAACTTGTCTGGTGAAATACTAGAAGTGCCTCAGTTTACACCAGGTTGTGAAATGAAGCTAGCATTTTCATTCCCGTTAGAACAACCAGAAGTAGGATGCGAAGAAATTGAAACTTTAATGCGTTCTATATGGGGAAAAGAAAGAATGATTATGCAGAAAGTTTCATACGAATATAATAAGCAAGCGATTTCATATCATAATAAGGTAGAGGTTCTATTTCAAAAAGCGATTACAGAAGACCATGTTGATGATTTAATAGCTGTTATTTCACACATGATAGAAACGGTGCGAACAATACAGCATTTTCTTCAAAAATAGAGATAAAGGAGAAAAACAAATGATAAAAGATATGCAACCATTTTTACAAGAAGCTTGGGAGAAGGCTGGTTTTAAAGAATTAACTGAAATTCAAAAACAAGCGATTCCAACTATTTTAGAAGGACAAGACGTTATAGCTGAATCTCCAACTGGAACAGGAAAAACATTAGCGTACTTATTACCCCTTTTACATAAAATTAATCCTGAAGTAAAACAGCCACAAGTTGTTGTTTTAGCACCAACACGTGAACTTGTCATGCAAATTCATGAAGAGGTTCAAAAGTTTACAGCAGGAACTGAAATTTCAGGGGCATCTTTAATTGGTGGTGCAGATATTAAGCGCCAAGTTGAAAAATTAAAGAAACACCCGAGAGTAATTGTCGGTTCACCAGGACGTATTTTAGAATTAATTCGAATGAAAAAGTTAAAGATGCATGAAGTAAAAACGATTGTATTTGATGAGTTTGATCAAATTGTAAAACAAAAGATGATGGGCGCAGTACAAGATGTAATTAAATCTACAATGCGAGATCGTCAATTAGTATTCTTCTCGGCGACAATTACAAAAGCGGCAGAAGATGCTGCACGCGATTTAGCAGTTGAACCACAATTAGTGCGTATAACACGTGCAGAGTCAAAAAGCTTAGTTGAACATACGTATATCATTTGTGAGCGACGCGAAAAAAATGATTACGTAAGAAGAATTATGCATATGGGCGATGTAAAAGCAGTTGCTTTCTTAAATGACCCATTCCGTTTAGATGAAATTACTCAGAAATTGCAATTCCGTAAAATGAAAGCAGCAGCTCTTCATGCAGAAGCAAGTAAGCAAGAGCGTGAAGCGACGATGCGTGCATTCCGTGGTGGGAAACTAGAGATTCTCCTTGCTACTGATATTGCAGCACGCGGTATCGATATTGATGATTTAACACATGTAATTCACTTAGAGTTACCAGACACAGTAGACCAATACATTCACCGCTCAGGACGTACTGGACGTATGGGTAAAGAAGGAACAGTAGTTTCTCTTGTAACAGAACAAGAAGAACGTAAATTACTGCAATTTGCGAAAAAACTAGGCATCGTATTTACGAAGCAAGAAATGTTCAACGGATCATTCGTAGAAACGAAACCGAAAGCACCAAAGAAAAAGAAACCAGCATTTACTGGGAAGAAAAAGCCTAGATAAATAATGGGGAAGGCGTAACTATTTGTAGTTACGTCTTTTTTTATTTGCAATTGAATAATACAAGGAGGTTTATTAATGGTTATTAAAATGTATCTATCATCATTTTTTAAATCAACATATGTAAAAGGAAGTAATATAAAAAAAGTCGAATATTAAATTGATGCGAAATAATAAAAAGAAGGTACATATATGGATAGGAAATTAGGAATGTTTTTGAATACGAAACATATTGAAGTAAACGAAGGAATACAAAAAGCAAGGGAATGGGATTTAGAATATATTCAATTATATGCTATGAATAAAAACTTCAACTTAGCTAATATTCCAGTGGTAGAATGGACTGCTTTAAAGAAAAGCTTATCTTTTAATGGAATAAAGATTCCATCATTAGCAATTAGTTTTGGAGAAAATGGAATTACAGGAACAGAAGTTGACAGTGCAATAGATCAGATTAAATATATTACTGACAGAGGTTTGGAGCTGGGAGCAAAGATAATAACAGCTCATATTGGGAAAGTTCCAGATGATGAAAAAAGTGAGTACTATGATAAAATGATACGGGTTTGTTATGAGATAGGGGAATTAGCATTCAAACTTGGGGGAGTCTTTGCTATTGAGACGGGATCTGAAAAAACAATAGTATTAAAACAATTTTTAGAAACTGTAAACTCGAAAGGACTAGCTGTTAACTTTGACCCAGCAAATTTAATAAGTGATGTAAATGAAAATCCGGAAGAAAGTTTATTACTATTAAAAGATTATATAGTACAAACTCATATTAAAGATTGTAAAGAAGTGAAAAGCGATCGTTCAAGTAAGTATATAGAAGTAGCAGTAGGAAATGGTGAAGTGGATTTCGATATATTTTTCAAAGTATTAGATGAAATTGGATTCGACGGATATAACATGATTGAAAGAAATGATTATTTTGACGAACTGGATGGGATGAGTCAGTCGATAAATTTTGCAAAGAAGTACATACCAACTCAAAAGGAATAACGATAGCACCTGTGGAAACCTACATAGAATATAAAAAACCATTAGGGGGAAATGAAATGATCCATAAAGTTGGACAAATTATGCTGTATGTAAATAATCAAGATGAGGCAGTAAATTTTTGGACGGAAAAGGTAGGGTTTCATGTAGTAGCAGAGGAAGATAACAAGCAAGGAATGAGATGGATTGAAATCGCTCCGACTAATGGTGCTGAAACGAGCATTATACTACATAATAAAGAAGTTATTTCGAAAATGAGCCCAGAATTAAATCTTGGTACACCGTCCTTAATGTTCTTCTCAGAAAATCTGGATCAATTATATGCAGATTTAAAAAATAAAAATGTTACTGTTGGAGAAATGGTAACTATGCCTTCTGGTAAAGTATTTAACTTTGCTGATAGCGAAGGGAATTATTTTGCGGTTATGGAAAAGAACAAATAGTAATATTACTATGTGAAAATCCCCCTCAAATATATTGAGGGGGATTACATGTTTGAAGTGGATTTTTCATTAGAGAATTGATTAATATAAAATACGCCTTTTTCAATGGCTGTCTCAATATAACCAACGATTTGGTCAAACGTAAACACTTGTAAGTCTTCATGCAAATTTTGCTCCGGATACAACATATCTTCAAAAAGATACTTTCGAAAAGAAAAAACGTTTTCTTTAGAAACTTCTTCAATATCCATGATGTGAGCCTCTTGGTTGAGAAGAGAGAAGAGTTGCTGTTCTGTATCGTAATGATGAAGCAACTTTGCATTTAATAATTTAAAATCGTTATAGTACAGGGGTGCGATCGTTTCGTCATTTTCGATTCTATTTTTTAGCCAAGGTAGAAAAAAGCCGCTTAGCCAATTGTCATCGGCAATGAGATGGGTGTAATAGCCTAAGAGAAAAGGGGAATCCATATGAGCTTTATATTTTTGAAAAAAAGAATTGAAATCTATCCTTCTCGTATAGTTTTTCGTTGTACCAGCGTAAAAGTGTGAAGTTCCTTTTTCTTCTGCTGAATGAACCGCATCAGGGGCTACACCTCCAAGTATGAAAGAAGTTTTATCTTGGATATATAGTTTTTCGGCAATCTTGATAGCGATAATAGCATGCATAATTCGTGATCCCATGAATGACACCTCGGTTTCAAGTATTCATTTCAGGAAGAGGACTGAACAGTTAGTATTACTTTCCCTGTACTTTTTCTACTTTCGACCCATTCATGTGCTTTCCCTGCATCTTGAAGCGGAAAAGATTTCGTTGCTTTTACTTTTAGACTGCCATCACGTAAATAACGGAAAACTTCATTTGCAGTTTCTTGGAGTAGTTCAGGACGTTTTTTTCGTGTAGTGCCAAAGCTAAAACCGAGTATAGAGCGACAACTTGCGTGTAAATCTTTCGTTTGGAAATTACCAATTTCACCGCTAGCATTACCGAAATGAATGAGGCGACCATAATAAGCGAGACAATTTAAACTTTTTTCTGAAACCGTTCCAGAAATAGAGTCTAAAATTACATCAACCCCTTCACCGTTTGTCAGTTCGTTGACTTTCTTTACAAAATCCTCATCTTGGTGACAAATAACATAATCAGCTCCAGCATTTAAAGCTATTTTTCTTTTTACTTCACTTCCGACAGTACCAATAACGGTTCCAGCCCCTAATCGTTTTGCAAGTTGAATAGCTGTTGTACCAATTCCGCCAGCCGCAGCATGAATGAGTACAGACTCGCCTTGTTGAAGCCTTGCAACATTTGCGAGTAAATTATAGCTTGTAAAAGATACAATCGGACAAGCAGCTGCAGTTTGAAAATCGACTTCATCAGGTAAAACGAAAGTAAGGTTTTCGTTTGCGACAACGTATTCTGCGTAAGATCCATTTTGAGGAAAAGCAATGACACGTTGTCCAGGATGAATATTTTTCACTTGAGAACCGACACGTTCTACAATACCAGCGGCATCTATCCCTGGTATAAAAGGTAGTGCTTTATTTCCTTTTTTACCATAACGGGATTTAATATCGGCGAAATTCACACTAGTAGCAACAACACGAATTAAAACTTGATCTTCTGAAATAGCGGGTATATCCACATCTGTATATTTCATCACTTCAGGACCACCGAACGACGTTACAACGATAGCTTTCATTATATGTCCTCCTAAATTTGACTATATAAAACATTTTAAATGTTCATTAGAAATTGGGAAATTATATAATAGTTATGCGACTTTATAAGTGAAGCTTATGAACTCAATGAATCATAATATTAATTTATATAAAAAAACTTTTAAAAAATCGAACGAAATATGAATTACCTGCCAATATATAGTGTAAGACAAAGGAGGGCTGGAATATGAAGGGTGAAATAGATTACGCACATTTAATTCAATTAACTTTATCAGGCAATAAAGAAGCGTATAGCGAATTGTATGATAAAACGATTCAAGAAGTATATAAAACAGCACATTTTTTAATTGAAGATAAAACAGATGTAGATGATGTCGTTCAAGAAATATACATACAACTATATGAATCGCTTCGTAAGTATGATAGTGAGAAGCCATTTCGTCCTTGGCTAATTGGACTTGCGATTAAACAAATTCACTCTTATAGAAGAAAGAGGTGGATGCGACTACGCATTATAAAAAAAGCAGAAGAGCAAAGAAAACCAGTACAAATTGATTTTTCTAACGATGTTGTAAGTAAAATATCAAACAAAAAACTAATTGAACTCATTCATAAATTACCGTATAAATTGAAACAAGTTATTATCTTAAGATACTTACACGATTATTCACAAGAAGAAGTAGCACAAATATTACATATTCCAATTGGTACTGTGAAATCTAGAATTCATTCGGCATTAAAGAAACTACGTCAAAAAGAGCAAGTAGAAGAAATCTTTTTAGGAGAGGTAGGGAATGTGAAATGAGTTTAGATTGTAGAGTTAGAGAATCTATACGAGAAGAAGCGAAGGGGATTGTTGCCCCGCCGGAGTTAAAAGAAAAAGTAATCGTTCAAATTAAAATGAATCAAGGAGGGCGTAAGAGAAAGAAACATCTTATTGCAGGAGTGCTTGCAGCAGCTCTTTTAATCCCGACGACTGGTTTCGCGTATCAATCTATTATGGCGGATGGTATATACGGATCTTTTGAGAATTTAAAAAAACATGCCGGAGCAATGACATTAGAAACGTATATGCGTTTTAATGCAAAATTATCAGAAGCGAAAGATGAAATGGGTACGAAGGAATATGAAGAGTTTACAAAAGAAATGAAAAAATTAACTAGTGCAAAGCTTGCGTACGGAGATTCGAACGGTAATATAGATTACGATCAATTATCACCAGCTAAAAAAGAGGAATTGAAAAAGGTAGTAATGGAGCTTCATCCGTATTTTGATAAATTAAATGGCCATAAATCTAGTAAAGAAGTACTAACTCCTGAAGAGTATGAACAATATATGGAGGCATTAATGTCATATCAAACTGTGTTAGTAAAAACGAAATCGAGTGGCGGGATAACAGTAGAAGAAGTACCTGAGGCGTACAAAGAAAGATTTATTAAAGCGGAGCAGTTTATGGAGTATGTAGATGAAAAGGTGAGATAAGTAAAAAAGCTCAAAGCTTTCTTTCGTTTAACTATTACATATTGAATATGTAAACAATAAAAAATGAGTATACAATCTACGTGATTGTATACTCATTTTATTATTACTTAAATTTCCTTACCGCATGAATAGCGACTCTTACAAGTAATATCGCACTTATAAATAAACCACCGTAACCAACGACACTTAAAAATTGATCATTTGGCTCTGTCGCACTGTTTGCTAAATGCAATACGCCTACCGAAATCCCACCAAATGCAGTTCCAATAAATGCAATGAGGAATTGTGAGATAAATGTAGTAATAAACGATGCATTTGTTTCGTCAGAGAAAAAGCCAACCTTAACGGATAGTTCTCCGTTTTCTAGTTTTGAACTTAAATCATCTAGTTTTCTAGGAATGCGTCGCATGGCAGGTAACATAGCGAGTAATTCGTTTGTTGCAGCTTCTTTTAAACTAGAATAATTGTTAACTGACATGAAACTAGCTGCATGATCTTTCGCAAAGCGTTTCGCTTCGTCCATTAAATTGAATTCGGGATTTAGTTGCAGCATCGTTCCTTCTAGCGTAATTAGAGAACGGAAAGCCCCTGCAACCATTGGATAAAATGCTAATTCAAACTCAGCGATTATTTGAAATAGCCCCTGAATGAATTCTTCAGAACCATTTGTAGAACCATACGTACTTTGGATTAATAATTGACTGATAGATTGTTCTAATGCCTCTTTATCAACATTTGGCTTCTTTTCAACTAATTGAAGCAGTCCATCAAGCAAGACATAAGAATTTTTGCGCTCAAAGCCGATAAGTAGTCGCTTGAATGCATCTTGTTGTAGTGTTCCTAATCGCCCGACGGAACCGAAATCAAGTAATGCAGGTGTGCCATCACGAAGAATATACACATTACCTGGATGAGGGTCTGCATGGAAAATACCTTTAAAGAAAATTTGCTCTAAAATACAATCAAAGAGTTGTCGTTGTACTTTTTTCGTATCAATTTGTAATTCATTTAATAATGCTGACCCACTTTTAACACTTACTCCATCTAAAAATTCAAGCACAAGTATTTTTGAATTACTGTATTCTTTATATACTTTCGGTATTTTTACTTTCGTTTCGCTATTTTTTAGTGAATCAGACACTTGTTCGAAGTTACGAGCCTCAATTTTGAAATCAATTTCTTCTTTCATTGCGATGGAGAAGCCATGTGCTAAATCAAGAAATCCGATATTTTTAGCCCAAGTTGATTTGTTGGAAATCCATAAAGAAAAATGAATTAAAATATCTAAGTCACGTTTAATTGTCTCAGAAATATTAGGACGTAGTAGTTTAACGACGACATCCTGGTCGTTTTCTTTCAACTTCGCTTTATGTACTTGGCCAATAGAGGCGGCAGCTAACGGTTCCATTTCAAAGGAGCTGAAAATTTCATCTTTTGGTATATGTAGTTCCTTTTTTAATATTTCTTCAACTTGTTTTTGTGATAAACGCGTTACATTTTCCTGAAGGTTTGATAACTCGTGAATAAAAGCAGGTGGTAATAAATCAGAGCGAGTTGATAAAACTTGTCCGAATTTAATAAATACACCGCCGCATTCTTCTAGTGTATTTCGAAGTGAAGTGGCGAGCTTACGATCTGCTTCTGGCGAGCGCTTTAAAGCTAAATATTTACCCATTCCGTGTTTTATTGCAATAGAAGAGACACGCATATATCTTTTTTGTCTACCAACCTTTGCGAAGAATTTTGAAATAGGATTTCGGCTTTCCGTTACTACGTCATCCATTTCGCCTCGTCTAATAGGATCAAATAATTCAAAAACTAGGTAACAAAGCATGGATACAATTAATGAGCTTCCTAGCCAAAAATATCTATCAACACCGACAACCGATTCATCTTGATAGCGTAAATATAAAAACCAATACAGAGCTGACGTAAGTGAAACACCTAAAGTTGCTGCACTTGCTTGTTTGAAAAGATTTAGTTTTGTACCAATTAGTCGACCACTAATAAAAGACATAATGATTGCTAGTAGAAAAAATTGAAAAAACATTGTATCATTCCTCCGAATTTTATTCGATAACTGTATTATACAGGAATATAATTATTCTAAAAACAAGCCAAGGAGGTACAATCCTTGACTTGCACGATTAAATAGAGCATTCAATTATATTTTTTCATCGTTGCATTGTCCTTTTGTATAAAACAATCTAATAGTGAATAACCAGCTATTAAACTAATTATCGTAACAAAAGTTGTATTTATAAGAATAACATTAGCTAAATAAGGTAGGTATTCGCCAAGTGGTGAGAAAAGTAGTGCTGGAGAAAAGGAAATTAATATTGTAGGCACTGTAATAGCGATAAACTTATCCGGTTGAAAGCTCCAGTTTTGTTTACTTGTTTCGTGATTAATGGATTGAAGGAATCGTAATAAAATGCCGACCAAAAGAGGAAAGAGTGTAAAGTAGAATAATCTTGGATAAACGTTAAAGTTCACTTGCGCGTCTGTATCTAAATAAAATTGAATCTTCACTCCAACAAATAATAATAAGACGATAAATAATGTGAAGCAGAGGTATAGCATTACTCTTTGCATTATATTCCACCATCCTTTACTCAAAATATATTCAAAAAAAGAAGAGATATACAATAACTACTGTTGTATATCTCTTCTTTTACTGTTAGTTAATAGTGGAGTTTGCTTTTTCTTGCTTCGTGAAATAATCAATAATGCCCATCGCACTAATTTCTATATCTAGATGTAAAATGTTATAAACGGAATGATCTGCTGGAACGTTTAACTTTGTAAGATGAGAAGAGATTTTATCCATTAATAAAGTTTGTAAAGCTTTAGTCGCTTCATCGAAATCATTATACTGTTCAAAGACTTCCTTACCAGTATGAACGAAAATAGGTAGCCAATGTTCCAGTTGATTATATATTTCTGTAACATGAGAGGATGCGCCGTAATGACCGAAATAAATAGTATCTACATTCATGCTTTGAATGTGATTTTTAGAAGCAATCATCGCATCTGGTTGGAATTGTGAAGGGGACGTTGATGGTAGATATAACTCTACATCAATGTCTGCGAGTTCTCTATAATAAATTCCAATTGTATCGCCAGTAAAAATCCCGTTTGTTAATGAATCGTGAATGCTAATATGGTGCTTCGCATGCCCTGGTGTATCATAAAATGTAAGGATGCGGTCTTCTGCAATTTTTAACGTATCACCATGTTGTACAATATGAACACGTTCTTCTTCAATTGGAAGAATTGGATCAAAGAGTTTATCGAAATCTTCTTTGTACACAGCTTTTGCACCTAAAATAAGTTTTGTTGGATCAATCATATGACGAGCACCACGAGAATGCACATATAACGTAGCATTTGGGCATTTTTCCATCATTAAACCAGCAGCACCGGCGTGATCTAAATGAACATGTGTAACGATAATGTTTTTAACTTCGTTTAAATCAATATGTAATTGTTGTAAGCCGTCTAAAATATACGGAAGAGAAGGGGCTGCACAAGTTTCAATTAAAGTAATATCTTCACCTAATAAAACGTACGTACCTGTTCGTTCATTATGCTGTAAATCGAAATCATCAATAAGATATAGGTGAGAAGATAATTGCTCTACTTTTTTCATATTTACCACTCCTTATATATTACATGTTTCTATTATACGCTAAAATAGAAAAAAGGCAGAAAACGAAAGCTCGTCTTCTGCCTTTTGTAATACTATTATTTCGTTTGTTGTTTATTAATAGACATAATGAACAGTCCAACAATCCCACCAACTAATGGAAGCATAATTTCTCCTGCTAAATTAAAGTAGGAGCTTAAGAATAAACCATTTACATCGATTACCCAGCCAGTAACATACAATAACATCATATATAGTACGAAATAAAACTCGCGATTTGAAATCGTTTCATGTTGTGCAGTTTTCATAATGAACACCATCCTTTTCTTTTATAATGGAATATAAACTGTCACATTTTATTCACATTTCGATTGTAAAACTTTCCATCATAAAAGTCTAGTAGTTTGTGCCGAATTTTCGAACGGAAATAAAGCGCTATCATTATAGCGTATAAGTACGTAATAAGAGCTGTATATTCACGAATGTAGTATAGTATAAACATAGAATGATAGTGAAGAGAGGGGCAAAGACAATGACAGTTTATAATTTTTCAGCTAAAACAATTACAGGTGAAGAAAAATCGTTAAAAGATTACGAAGGAAAAGCACTTCTTATTGTAAATGTAGCTAGTAAATGTGGTTTCACACCGCAATATAAAGGATTACAAGAGGTGTATGATAAATATAAAGACCAAGGACTCGAAATACTCGGATTTCCTTGTAACCAATTCGGGGGACAAGAACCAGGTACAGAAGCGGACATTACTAGTTTTTGTGAATTAAACTACGGTGTAAACTTCCCAATGTTTGCAAAGGTTGATGTGAAAGGTGATAAGGCTCATCCTTTATATACATACATGACAGAACAAGCACCAGGTTTACTCGGTATGAAAGCAGTGAAATGGAATTTTACGAAGTTTTTAATCGGAAAAGACGGGAAAGTAGTAGGGCGTTTTGCGCCGCAGACGAAGCCGGTAGATTTAGAGGTTGAGATTGAGAAGGTACTTGGAGAATAATTAGGAGTTTCACTTTATTAAAAAACGTCTCAAAGAACAATGTAGTTCTTTGAGACGTTTTCTTTAAACTCACATTTTCAAGATTAAATAACTGTATCAAAGCCATCTGATTTAGGTAGAGAACCTGCTTTTTTCATAAGCACTTCCCATAAGTGTACGGATGTCTTCCATTCTGCTGCAGCCTGCCCCTGTTGATATATAGCGTTCTCATAACTGGCAGTAAGTTGTTGCATATCGGCCGATTTGTAAAGTGTATCGATATGGAGAGCGTATTCTCGGAATGTTTGACTTTCACCCCGTGGTATGCCAATTCTCGCAAATTGTTTTAAAAGTGCACCGTAAGCTTTTTGATAAACAGCATCATCTTTTCGGTATCTATAGAAATGAATAATAAGAAATGTCATCCATTTCATTCTAGTGATAAAGAGAATGTATCCCACAATACTAATTAGTATCGTAGAGAGGAATACGTACCACCAAGAAAAACTAGTTTTAGAATTTGTGACCTTTTTAGTAGAAGCTTCTTCTGTATGTTCTATTAAACTTTTAAGTTTTGCTTCATTATTTCGTTGGTGTATTTGCTCGTTATTAGAATTATTTGCTTCGCTATTTTGTGAAATAGGAGCAGGCGTATTATTTATAAAATTATAGGGATTGGTAAATCCTTTTGTTGGTTCGAATGGAATCCATCCGTATCCTGGGAAATATACTTCGACCCAAGAGTGTGCGTTATCGTTCGTGATTGTATAAACATCCGCACCTTCTGCAGAGGCAAGTGTATTGTCAAGAGTTCCTTCTGTATAGCCTTTTACCCAGCGAGCAGGAATCCCGGCAGAACGAAGTAGTACAATCATAGACGTCGAAAAATTATTACAGTAGCCGCTTTTTGTATCGAAAAGGAATTGATCTACATAATCTTGGCTTTTGGCAGGAAATAAGACATTCGTTGATTCGTATGTAAAAGAGTTGTCTGTGAAGTAATTTTCAATAGCTAATACTTTATCATATCGGTTGTCTTTATCATTTGTAAGATTGGCAGCCAAGTCTTTTACGCGCTGTGGTAATGACTCGGGAAGTTGTGTGTACTTTGTCATAAAATAAGGATTTGTTTCTTGACCTTCATTTGTTTTTACAGCTTTCAAGTTTTCTATGGAAAACTCAGGGATCTCATATGTTACTTTATACGAATGTAAAGTAGTAGAAGAGTCTCCATTCATTGTATAAATTTTTTCTGAAAACGAGTTAACACTGTATGATACATCAGAAGAAGCCTCAACTGATACTAATCCTGCTGGATAGGTAAGGTGAGGATAACTTTTTAGCATGGTAATTGTTGCCTCAGTCGTTTCCGTTTTTGTATTTTGTTCGTACCAGCTTACGACGTCGTTTTTATTTTTAAAAGAAACCTTTTTCGGATTTTCAGAAATTTCCCAGCCTTTTCCTGTATAAAAATCTTTTGTTTCTACTCGCCAATATTGTTTGTTTTGCGTTCGTGCTGTGAAAACAATTGTAGGATCCGCCTTAAAAGGACCACCTAATCGCGAGTCATCTAAACCATACCCAATTGTAGAAACTTTTTGTTCTTTACTTGCTTCAGATGTGTTGAATTTTAAAAAATCCATTGGGTTTGGCCATTGAGGGCCAAATTTTGGAGCAAAGTATGCGATGGTTGCTAATAATACAATAAATATTGTAAGTGGTCTAAGTAATTTTGAGATTTCCCTAGCATAATTTTGTAAGTGTTCGCGCTCTTTTATTCGTTCTACTTGAAGAAGACTAAGCATAAAAAAGCCGATGACAACAGTACGAATAATAGCGTAGTTTGCAGTGTATAAATGTAAGTTATGAAAAGTTGCGATATAAATAATAGTCAATACAAGAAATAAAAACCCACGTTTTTTATGAATAATCCAAAATGAAGTGAAAGAACTCAAAAACCAAAATGAGAGAAAAAATAAAACCGTCGGAAAAACTGGAGAAATATCTAGTAAATTCCCTTGGAAAAATAGGGAGGAATTTCGAGACATATCAGAAAAGAGTGTTGTTAGCCAAGATGGATTTATAAAAGCATTTTTATAATATAGGGAATGAATGATAAATAGGACTGTGACAATTTTTATTGGAATCTGCCACCTCGTTTGAAAAAAAGAGAGAGCGAAGCAAATTCCTATAAATGTTACGAAAATATCTAATCTACCTACATTTGTAATACCTATAAGAGGTCTTATCCATTCTAGTAAAAGAAGAAATACACATGCATGCATGAAGAATTTGTTCGTATCCCACTTGTATTTTGCTTGTAATGTTATCATTTGCTCACCTCAAAAAACACGTTTGTATACCGGTTTTCATAAACCGTGTTTACAAATATTTGTCGTTTTTTTAGAGTTTCTAATATACTGAGTTCTCGGTGTGAAAGTTGATTCACTTTTTCTTTCACGACAAAAATCATACATTTTCTATTTCTTATAGCAGCACAATCAGCCGCCTTTTGAATATCGGGAGAAAGATTACTTGTCACGAGTATAACCGTGACGGGCTCATAAATTTTTCTTAGTTCTATTTCTACACTCTGGGAGAGCGGGAATACACTGTCTGCTTGTACTTTTGCTAAATGACAAAGGATTTGTTGTAACTGCGTATCTCCATTATCTAAAGGGAAAATAGTTTGTTCTTTTCCGATAGACACGAATGATGCTGGTGAATTTTGTTTCAAGACAGCCCTTACGATAGAGGCAGTAAATGTGACGACTGATTCGAATAGAGGAGACTCGGTTCTGTCTATGAATATCATGATATTATGGCTGCGCTGTTGTTCAAACTCTTTTGTCATAATATTGTTTGTTCGTGCAGTTGCTTTCCAATCAATCCATGAAAAGCGATCTCCAGGTTTATAGTCTCTGACACCGACAGAGATTGTAGAGTCTTTTGCAGAATTTATATTTGCTGAAAGCGCTCCTTGTTCGAAATGATTTTCCAATTGTCGATACGCTATATCTACATACTGGGGATAGACTAAAAATGTATCTGGAACTGAAAAAGTTACTTCTTTCTCCATCATGCCGAATAAATCGCCAGTTTTGACACGAACGCTTGAAAAAGTGTGCTCGCCTCTAGGGATTGTGTCAATAACATATTGAAACGAAATATTTCGTTTCAATCCTGGGAAGAGTACTACCTTATTCATCTTTGTTTGTTTACAACTTATAAATTGTGGTGGCAGTTCATCTTCTATAACTAAATAAAGTAAGGGAAAAGGAAATTTTCTTTTTATTGTAATCGTGCTTACAAATTGTTCTCCTACTACATATCCATTTTGGTTTGTTGTTCGTTTTACTTCAGCGTCCCGTAAAGCGTAGAAGGGGAGTAGTAGTGAATAAAGAGCAATGGGAATTGTGCTGTAAAATAAAAACCAACTTACAAACCCTCCTTGAAACATAGCGTACACAAATGTTAAGACTAGGCATAAAGGGAGTAGCAATAACTTCATAACGTGATATAGCGCTCGCAGCATTTGTTTCATCAAGGGTTCATCGTCCTTTGAGTCGGCACGGTAGTTCGTGCAACGATTTTTGCGATAACTTGTTCTCCTGTTATCCCTTCAAATTTTGCTTCCATTTTTAGAATGAGCCTATGCGCTAAAACGTAAGGAGCTAAAAATTTAACATCGTCTGGAATAACATAATTTCTGCCATGGATAAATGCATAAGCTTGTGAAGCTTTCATTAAAGCAATTGAGCCACGTGGACTTGCTCCTAGCTGTATAGAGCTATACGTACGAGTCTGATTAACAAGCTTTACAATGTAATGCTTAATTGCTTTGTCCATACTTACTACCCGTACGCTTTGTTGTAAATAAAGTAATTCTTCTATTGTAGTAATGGCCTGTAATTGAGAGAGTGGATTTGTTTTTTCCATCCGGTTTAAAATTTCAAATTCTTCTTCTGGTGTAGGATATCCCATTTTTAGTTTCAATAAGAAACGATCGAGCTGAGCTTCTGGTAGAGAATATGTTCCTTCATATTCGACCGGATTTTGTGTAGCCATGACAAAGAACGGCTTTGGTAAAGGCCTTGTAATGCCATCTATTGTAATATTGCCTTCTTCCATACATTCAAGTAAAGCAGATTGTGTCTTAGGAGATGTACGATTAATTTCATCAGCAAGTACAAAATTCCCCATAATTGGTCCAGGCTTGAACTCAAATTGGAGCTCTTTCGGATTATAAATAGAAACTCCTGTTACATCTGATGGCAGTAAATCAGGTGTAAATTGAATTCGCTTGTAATCCGCATCAATGGATTTAGAAAGAGCACGTACTAGCATTGTTTTGCCGACACCAGGAACATCTTCTAATAGCACATGACCTTCAGCTAAGAGAGCTGTCAAAGCTAAGATTGTTTCTTTTCGTTTTCCGACCATTATTTTTTCAATATTATTGATTATTTTTTCTACAGTGGGATGTAATGAATCAAGCTGGGGCATCGTAATCCTCCTAATTTTATTATCGTTTTCTAATCTATTTAGTGGACAAATTTATAATTCTATTTGCAGGTAGTAAAAATTTTATCGTTAATTCTAAGAATATTCAGAATATTTATTTCGATTACATCTAGTATAATTGTTTCCGTAACTAAGGGCAATACAGTAAATAATGATTTGTAGTTTTATGTAAAATATGTCTGGATATAAAATAGTATTGTTAAAGAAAAAATTCCTTATATACAATTTCTAAACTCTTCCTTATGGCAGTTTTGAAATAATATCAAAACTCTTTTTTATATATTTATAAAGAAAAACGTAGGAATTTCTCCTGCGTTTTTCTTTTGCAAAATAGTCGATACCTCAAAATACCATTCTCCTAATAATCACGATTAATCATAACCCTTCAAAACGGAATAAAAGATTTTCTCACAAACTTATTTTCTACTGAATTTTTGACAATCTCTTGAACTGTGCGAAATGTCACATCTGTATTTTACAACCTCTCTTATAGTAAGGGTATGTAAGAGAGACGTATTAAAGGAGTGAACAGTATGAAGAAGAAACCTTCAGCACTAATGAGACGTTTAAAATATTTTTCACCAATAGATCGTTATAACGATAATCATACTCAAGAAACATATGAAGATCGTGAATGGGAGAATGTGTACAGAAAGCGTTGGCAGCATGATAAAGTAATTCGTTCTACACATGGTGTGAACTGTACTGGTTCATGTAGCTGGAATATATATGTGAAAGATGGAATCGTAACTTGGGAAGGACAGGAGCTTAACTATCCAACTACAGGTCCAGATATGCCTGATTTTGAACCACGAGGATGTCCGCGTGGAGCGAGTTTTTCTTGGTATATTTATAGTCCACTTCGTGTGAAATATCCGTATGTACGTGGTGTTCTTTGGAGTATGTGGCAAGAGGAATTACAAAATAACAAGTCACCACTAGATGCTTGGAAAAGCATTGTGGAAAACCCTGAAAAAGCACGCAAGTATAAGCAGGCACGTGGTAAAGGGGGATTCATTCGTGCGAATTGGGATGAAGTGTTACAACTTGTTTCTGCTTCATTACTCTACACAGTAATGAAATACGGTCCAGACCGAAATGTTGGTTTTTCACCAATTCCAGCTATGTCGATGTTAAGTCATGCTGCTGGTAGTCGTTTTATGCAACTTATGGGCGGGCCAATGCTTAGTTTCTATGATTGGTACGCAGATTTACCACCAGCTTCTCCTCAAATTTGGGGCGATCAAACAGATGTACCAGAAAGTAGTGACTGGTATAACTCTGGTTACATTATGACATGGGGTTCAAATGTACCGATGACGAGAACACCAGATGCTCACTTTTTAGCAGAGGTTCGATATAAAGGAACGAAAGTCGTTTCTGTCAGTCCTGACTTCGCTGAATCTACAAAGTTTGCCGATGATTGGATTAGTGTAAAACAAGGTACAGATGGTGCACTTGCGATGGCAATGGGGCATGTGATCTTACAAGAGTTTTACGTAGATAATCAAGTGGAATATTTCACAAAGTATGCGAAGCAATATACTGATTTTCCTTTCTTTGTCACATTGAAACAAAAAGGAGATCAATTCGTTGCTGATCGTTTCTTAAACGCTTCTGATATTGGACGCGAAACGAAGTTAGGAGAATGGAAGCCTGTTCTTTGGAACGAGAATACGAATGATTTTGCAACACCTCAAGGCACAATGGGCTCACGTTGGGATAACGAAAAGAAATGGAACTTGCGTTTAGAAGATGAAGAAACAGGTGAAAAGATTGACCCACGTCTTTCTTTACTTGGAATGGAAGAATCGATTGGAACTGTACAAATTCCGTACTTCTCTGATGATGGAAACAAAGTATTAGAACGTACAATTCCAGTGAAAAAGGTTATGACAGAAGAAGGCGAAGTGTTCGTTACAACTGTATACGACTTAACGTTAGCAAATTACGGCGTGAACCGAGGGCTTGGCGGACAAGAGCCGAAAGACTTCAATGATGATGTACCGTTTACACCTGCATGGCAAGAGAAAATGACAGGAGTGAAACGAGAACTAATTATTCAAATCGCTCGTGAGTTCGCACAAAATGCCGTTGATACAAATGGTCGCTCGATGATTATTGTTGGAGCTGGTATTAACCATTGGTTTAATTCTGATACGATTTATCGCGCAGTTTTAAATCTTGTTCTTCTAGTTGGAGCACAAGGAGTAAACGGCGGGGGATGGGCGCATTATGTTGGGCAAGAAAAATTACGACCAGCAGAAGGATGGCAAACAATCGCGATGGCAAAAGATTGGCAAGGGCCACCGAAATTACAAAATGGTACATCTTTCTTCTATTTCGTAACAGATCAATGGCGCTATGAAGATACACCGGTTGGACATCTAGCATCACCAGTAGAAGGCAACTCTCGTTATCAACATCACGGTGATTACAACGTATTAGCGGCACGACTTGGCTGGCTACCTTCGTATCCGACATTCGAGAAAAATGGGATTGAATTATATAAAGAAGCTGTTGCTGCTGGTGCAACAACGCAAGAAGAAATCGGAAAATATGTTGCACAAAGATTAAAAGAAAAAGAACTAAAATTTGCGATTGAAGATCCAGATAACAAAAACAACTTCCCGCGCAACTTATTCGTATGGCGTGCGAACTTAATTTCAAGTTCTGGTAAAGGACACGAATATTTCTTAAAACATTTATTAGGTACAACAAACGGGTTAATGAATGACGATAGTGATTCATTACGACCAGAAGAAATTAAATGGCATGAAGAAGCACCAGAAGGGAAGTTAGATTTACTCATTAACTTAGATTTCCGTATGGCTGGAACAGCGCTTTATTCTGATATCGTCTTACCTGCTTCAACTTGGTACGAAAAACATGATTTAAGTAGTACAGATATGCATCCATTTGTGCATCCATTTAATCCAGCAATCGGTTCACCGTGGGAAGCGCGCTCTGACTGGGATATTTTCACTTCACTTTCTAAAGCTGTGTCAGATTTAGCGAAGAAAATTGATCTTGAACCAATGAAAGAAGTTGTTGCAACGCCACTTCTTCACGATACACCGCAAGAATTAGCGCAACCACTTGGCAAGATTAAAGATTGGAGCAAAGGTGAGTGTGAGCCAATACCAGGTAAAACAATGCCACAAATTCATGTTGTTGAAAGAGATTATAAAACAATTTATGACAAAATGACTTCGTTAGGACCAAATGCGGGAAAACAACCGATTGGTACGAAAGGGATTTCTTGGTCCGCAGAAAAAGAGTATGAGCAATTAAAGAGTCGATTAGGAGTTGTTCGAACGGATTCTATTGCAAAAGGTTGCCCAGACATAAAAGAAGCAATCAATGCTGCTGAAGCGGTATTAACACTTTCTTCTACAACAAATGGTCATATGGCTGTAAAAGCATGGGAAGCACTTGAAAAACAAACGGATTTAAAATTACGTGATTTAGCAGAAGAACGTGAAGAAGAATGCTTCACATTTGAACAAATTACAGCGCAGCCAAAAACAGTAATTACTTCTCCGGCCTTTACAGGTTCTGAAAAAGGTGGACGTCGTTACTCACCGTTTACAACAAATGTGGAACGCCTCATCCCTTGGAGAACAATCACTGGACGACAATCTTTCTACTTAGATCATGACATGATGAAAGAATTTGGTGAAACGATGGCAACGTTTAAACCGATTCTGCAACATAAACCGTTCCGTAAATCACGACCTGAAGTAGAAGGAAAAGAGATTACGTTAAATTATTTAACGCCGCATAATAAGTGGTCCATTCATAGTATGTATTTCGATTCATTACCGATGTTAACGCTGTTTAGAGGTGGTCCAACTGTTTGGATGAATAAAGAGGATGCTGAAGAAGCTGGTGTAGCAGATAATGATTGGATTGAGTGCTTTAATCGTAACGGTGTTGTTGTAGCCCGTGCTGTTGTAACGCATCGTATACCGAGAGGAATGGCGTTTATGCACCATGCACAAGATCGTCACATTAACGTACCTGGTACGAAATTAACAAGTAACCGCGGGGGAACGCATAATAGTCCAACTCGAATTCACGTAAAACCGACACATATGATTGGTGGATATGGTCAATTAAGTTATGGATTTAACTATTACGGTCCGACTGGGAACCAGCGTGACTTAAACGTTGTAATTCGCAAACTGAAGGAGGTAGATTGGCTTGAAGATTAAAGCACAAGTCGGAATGATAATGAATCTAGATAAATGCATCGGCTGCCATACTTGTAGCGTAACGTGCAAAAACACCTGGACAAATCGTCCAGGTGCTGAATATATGTACTTCAATAACGTAGAAACGAAGCCTGGAATTGGTTATCCGAAACAATGGGAAGATCAGGAGAAATATAAAGGCGGTTGGGAATTGAAAAATGGTGAAATTCAGCTGAAATCTGGTTCGAAAATGAAACGTCTTATGAACATTTTCCACAATCCAGATCAACCAACAATTGATGATTATTTTGAACCTTGGAATTATGATTATGAAACGTTAACAAATAGTCCGCAACGTAAGCATCAACCAGTTGCTCGTCCGAAATCAGCAATTACAGGCGAATTTATCGACAAAATTGAATGGGGTCCAAACTGGGAAGATGATTTAGCAGGCGGACATATAACAGGATTGCAAGATCCGAACGTAAAGAAAATGGAAGAAGAAATTAAAACAGATTTTGAAAACGTCTTTATGATGTATTTACCACGCATATGCGAACATTGTATGAATCCCTCGTGCGTATCATCTTGTCCATCTGGTGCGATGTATAAACGTGAAGAAGATGGGATTGTTCTTGTCGATCAAAATGCATGTCGCGCATGGAGATTCTGCGTATCATCTTGTCCATATAAAAAAGTGTATTTTAACTGGCAAACGAATAAAGCTGAAAAATGTACAATGTGTTTCCCACGTATTGAAGCGGGTATGCCAACGATTTGTTCGGAAACATGTGTAGGACGTATTCGGTATATTGGGGTAATGCTATATGACGCTGACAAAGTAAAAGAAGCAGCTTCTGTTGAAGACGAAAAAGATTTATATGAATCTCAGCTTACTGTTTTTCTAGATCCAAATGATCCAGAAGTGGCAGCTGAAGCGAAAAAACAAGGAATTCCTGAAGAATGGATTAAAGCGGCGCAACAATCGCCAATTTATAAAATGATTATCGATTGGAAAATTGCTCTACCTCTTCACCCAGAGTATCGTACAATGCCAATGGTTTGGTATATCCCGCCGCTTAGCCCGATTATGAATATGGTGGAGGGAAAAGGTAGTAACTGGCAAGCAGAAGAGATTTTCCCTGCTATTGATAATATGCGTATTCCAATTCAATATTTAGCGAATTTACTCACTGCGGGGGATGAATCACACATTCGTCTTACATTGAAGAAAATGGCTGTTATGCGAACGCATATGAGAGCACTTCAAATTAATAAAGAGCCAAATGAAGCTGTATTAAAAGAACTTGGTTTAACGAAACAGGATGTAGAAGATATGTATCGTCTTCTTGCCATCGCGAAATATAAAGATCGCTTCGTTATTCCGACATCTCACCGTGAACAAGTGGCAGATTTATATAGCGAACAAGGAAGCTGTGGTTTATCATTCACAGGTGGTCCAGGCTCTTGTATGACAATTTCTTAAATAAAGGGGGCAGAAAATTATGAAACAAAGTTTACAAACAGCTTTTTCTTGTTCTTCTTTTCTTCTCTCCTATCCCGAACTAGGGTGGAGAGAAGCTTTAACTGAATTGCAAGAAGAGGTTGAAACAATAGAACAGGAAGACGTTAAAGCGTCACTTACAGGCTTTATAAAGCAAGCGCTAGATAAAACGAATGATCAACTCATTGATAGTTACGTATATACATTCGATTTTGGGAAGAAAACAAATATGTATCTTACTTATATGAACACTGGTGAACAAAGAGAAAGAGGTATTGAATTACTAGAGTTAAAACAACATTATAAAAAATCAGGTTTTAGCGTAACAGATAAAGAACTACCTGACTATTTACCACTTTTACTTGAGTTTTTTGCAAATGCAAATGAGCAAGACAGTGAACCAATTATGAGTAAATACACGGAAAATATACAAGCATTACATGTTCAATTAAAAGAAGCGGGTAGTATGTATGAACCAATTCTTGCGTCTGTGCTACTCGCTATCGAAACATGGGGTGTACAGACAAATTAGAAAGGAGCGTTGTCAAAATGATGGATCAATTTCTTTGGGTATTGTTTCCCTATATCATTTTTGCGATCTTTATCGGTGGACATATTTTTAGATACAACTATGATCAATTTGGATGGACATCAAAATCTAGTGAACTATTAGAAAAGAAGATGCTCCGGGTCGGAAGTCTATTATTCCACTTTGGGATCATGTTCGTAATTGGCGGCCATGTTATGGGGATTTTAATTCCAGAAGCTGTATATCGTTCAATAGGTATTTCTGAGCATATGTATCATGTAGTAGCAATTAGTTTTGGGCTTCCGGCAGGTATTGCTTCTATTATCGGTTTAATTATATTAACGTACCGCCGTGTAACAGTAAAGCGTATCATTGCAACGAGTACAAAGGGAGATTATATTGCGCTTATTTTATTACTTATCGTAATGCTAGCAGGACTTTCTTCAACATTTTTAAATATAGATTCAAAAGGATTTGATTATCGTACAACGATTGGCCCTTGGTTCCGAAGTCTCTTTATTCTCCAACCGAAAGTTGAATATATGATGGAAGTACCAGTATGGTTTAAAATTCATATTCTTGCAGGAATGGGTTTATTCGCAGTATGGCCATTTACAAGACTTGTACATGTATTTAGTGCCCCAATTAAATATGTAAGCCGTAGTTATGTAATTTACAGAAGACGTATTCCTAATGAGTTGAAAAAATAATACTGCTGTAAACGGATAGGAGCTAATGGTTAAAACGAAACGAGGTCTAATATGGAAGGCCTCGTTTTTGTTTATATAGGGAATAACCGTTAATAAGTAGCTTAAATTGAAAAAAGATTAGCATCTAAATAAGATGCTAATCAATGCTACAAACAGAGGCAGAGCAATCTTCACAAGCAATTTCACATTTTAAAAATTGTAAATCGTGGATTGTAATCTTCCCTTTATGAATAGAAATTGTACCTTGCTTTTTTAATTCATTTAACATTCGATTTACACTTTCACGTGAAGTTGCACAGAAATTAGCAAGTTCTTGATTCGTTAATGGTAAATCGATGAGAATCCCATTTTCTTTTAATACACCGTAACTATTTGTCATTCGTATAAGAGTAGAATACAGGGCACCTTTTTTGCCGTGTAATACTAAATCTCGGAACTTCGTTTGCATTCTTCTTAAATGTTCACTAATCCATTTCATAAATTCAAATACAAGTGCGGGTTTTTGGAGCAATGCTTTTTCTAAGGTTTCACGCTTTATAACCCCTACTTCAACATCTTCAAGGCATTTTGAATTTAATAAATACTTCGCATTGTCCGTGAATAATGTTAATTCTCCAATAATGTCGTATGCCGAACAAATACGGAGTGTTAATTCTTGCCCGTCAGCACTTAATTTACTAATTTGTACTTTTCCTGAGTGGATGATATAGAGCTCTGTTGCCTCCATACCTTCTTGAAAAATAAAACTACCTTTTTTAATTTGCATTTTATATTCAACAGATGCAAGTAATTCTTTTAAATCTTGAGATAATGTCATACTGTTTGCCACAGTGATCACCTTTCTTCTTATAAGCAATACATTTCCTATTTTGAGTGTAAGTATGATGAAAATGCAAGAGCTATTTTAAAAATACATTGAAATTTCAATGACCGTAAGGGGAAGTGATTTTCAATTTTTAGTTTGAAAAATTCAATAGACAAAGTGGATGAGATTAAAGATGTGAACAAAATTCGAACGGATTTGTGAAGAATTTTTGAATGGGGAAAGTAATGTGAGAAAAGTCACATTGAATATGTAGCTTCTTTTTTATAATGAAGGCAAATAAAAAAATGAAAGCTTACTAAGGATTACAGCAGAAAAGAAGGGATATAGATGCACGAGAACATGAAAGATTCTTTAGAACGTCCACTTCAAGATTTACGTATTTCAGTTATTGATCGTTGTAATTTTAGGTGTACATACTGTATGCCTGCTGAAGTGTTCGGACCTGATTACGCTTTTTTACAGGAAGAGCTTTTATTAACGTTTGATGAAATAGAAAGATTAGCGAGATTATTTATAAGTCTGGGAGTCAATAAAATTAGGCTTACTGGCGGTGAACCGTTATTGCGTAAAGACTTACCGATGTTAATTGCAAGACTTGCAAAGCTAGAAGGCTTAAAAGATATTGGACTCACAACAAACGGTATTCATTTAGCAAAACAAGCAAAGGCGTTAAAAGAAGCGGGATTAAAACGTGTAAATATTAGTTTAGATGCGATAGAGGATTATGTCTTCAAAAAAATTAATGGACGAAATGTAAATACAAAACCTGTACTGAAAGGAATTGAAGCAGCAAAGGCTGCTGGATTAGAAGTAAAGGTAAATATGGTCGTAAAAAAAGGAATGAATGATAGTCAAATTCTTCGTATGGCTCGTTATTTTAAAGAACAAGACATTCAGCTCCGTTTTATAGAGTTTATGGATGTGGGCAGTACAAACGACTGGAACTTTGAACAAGTTATTACGAAGGAACAATTAATAGAGAAGATTAATCGCGTATATCCAGTTGAGCCTGCTCAGCCTCGTTACTTTGGAGAAGTTGCGAAATTGTATCGATATGTAGGGAGCGATGCAGAAGTTGGGTTTATTACTTCAGTATCTGAGTCATTTTGTTCTTCTTGTACGAGAGCTCGTATCTCGGCAGACGGCAAGTTTTTCACGTGTCTATTTGGAACGAAAGGAACGGATTTGCGAACGCTTCTTCGAGGAAATATTTCTGATGCATCACTATTAAAAATTTTACAACATACATGGCGATATAGAACAGATCGATATTCAGATGAAAGAACGGCGGAAAGTACAAATCAACGTCCAAAAGTTGAAATGTCCTACATTGGCGGATAGTGAGAGGAGGATTCTCTATGCAAGAGCGATATGCAAGGCAAATATTGTTTTCTGGAATTGGTGAAATAGGACAAAGAAAAATAAGAGAAAAGCATGTGCTCCTAATTGGTGCAGGTGCATTAGGAGCTGCGAATGCAGAAACACTCGTTAGGATGGGAATTGGGAAATTGACAATCGCTGACCGTGACTACGTGGAATGGAGTAATTTACAGCGGCAACAGTTATACATAGAAGAAGATGCGCAGCAATGCAAACCGAAAGCAATTGCAGCGGCAGAACATGTAAGGAAGATTAATTCTGAAGTAAAAATTGTACCAGTTGTAACGGATGTCACAATGCAAGAAATAGAAGAGTTAACAAAAGAAGTGGATCTCATCATAGATGCGACTGACAATTTCGATACGCGCCTACTTATAAATGACATTTCACAAAAAGAAAATATACCTTGGATATATGGTGGATGCATTGGAAGTTACGGTGTAACGTATACAATTCTTCCTGGGAAAACACCATGTTTTCGCTGTCTAATGGATCATCCTATGGGCGGTGCAACATGCGATACAGCCGGAATCATTCAGCCAGCTGTACAAATGGTCGTTGCTCACCAAGTAACAGAGGCGATGAAAATATTGGTGGATGATTATGAGTCGTTAAGAGGAACGATGTTATCATTTGATATTTGGAACAATCAATATCTTTCATTAAAAGTAAATAGACAGAAAAAAAGTACATGTCCATCTTGTGGGAAATCACGAACGTATCCAAGTCTAGCATTTGAAGCGCAGATGAAAACGGAAGTGCTATGCGGACGGAATACAGTTCAAATCCGTTCAGGAATAAAGAGAGATCTTAATTTAAACGAAATTCAAAAACGATTACAAAAAAGTGTACATGTCCAAAAAACGCCTTACTTACTATCATTTCTAATTGATGAATATCGTTTCGTTTTATTTACAGACGGTAGGGCATTTATTCATGGAACAAATGATGTGAAAATAGCAAAACGATTATACGCAAAATATATAGGATGAACAGAAAGAGCGTTGCCCCTTATTAAAACGAGGTGAAAAAGAATGTTAGAAAAACGTATACCAATTCCGGTGGCAGAAGCAGTGGCACGTGTAATGAAATACGCTCATCAAGGTGAAATAGAAAAGGTTTCTCTTATAGAAAGTTACGGAAGAATTCTTGGAGAAGATGTTATTGCAGATCATGATGTCCCTCACTTTGATCGCTCTCCATACGACGGGTTTGCGATTCGAGCAGAAGATACAAAAGAAGCGAGTAGTAGTAACCCCATTCAGTTTGAAGTGATTGGCGAAATTGGAGCAGGTTTTGTTTTTCCAGAAGAAGTGAAACCATTTCAAACTGTCCGTATTATGACAGGTGCCGCAATTCCAGCCGGATGTAATGCAGTTGTTATGTTAGAGCTAACTGAAGGATTTGAAGAAAGTGAAAAGACTTATATGAAATTGAAACGCTCCTTTATTGCTGGGGATAACATTTCTTTTAAAGGTGAAGATGTAAAACAAAATACCATCCTTGTGAAAAAAGGGACTGTTATTAACCCTGGAGTAGTGGCGCTTCTTTCTACGTTTGGTTATAGTACCGTTTACGTTGTAAAACAGCCGGTTATCGGAATTGTAACGACAGGAAGCGAACTGCTTGAAGTACATGAACAATTAAAGCCAGGGAAGATTCGAAATAGTAACTCCTATATGATAGCTGCTCAAGTTGAACGAGCGGGCGGAGTTGTACAGTATTATGGACAATTCGCTGACGATTTTGAGACGTGTTATAACACTGTGAAAAAAGCGATAAAAGAAGTCGATATTTTAATTACAACTGGTGGCGTTTCGGTAGGAGACTATGACTATTTACCTGCTATTTATGAGGAATTACGAGCTAATGTGCTTTTCAACAAAATAGCGATGCGACCAGGAAGTGTGACAACTGTAGCTGAGCTAGAAGGAAAACTATTATTTGGTCTATCTGGTAATCCTTCAGCTTGTTATGTCGGTTGTGAATTATATGTTCGGCCAGTCATTGGAACATATTTGCATAGAAAAGATTCGCACGTATATCGTACAGAGGCAATATTACAGAAAGACTTTCTGAAAGCAAACCCATTTACTCGTTTTGTACGAGGGAAAGTGGAAATTGTAGATGGAACATTGCAAGCTACACCAGTTGGTTTAGACAAATCTAGTGCAATTTCTTCACTTGCAGGGGCGAATGCATGTATCGTCCTGCCGGGAGGAACGAGAGGATTTAAAGCAGGAATAACTGTCTCGGTACTGTTATTAGAATCAAGCGCCGGAAGTGAGTGGCCGTGGGAAGAACCACTTCGATCATACAAATAATAGAAAAATAGATTGCTAACTTATACAAAGATAAGAGGTGCAAGATGGCACATACGTATTATGAAGTAATTGATACACCTATTTCAATTGAAGAAGTTACAAACAAAGTAATTCGTCGTGAATGTGGCGCAGTTGCGACTTTCATTGGTACTGTTAGAGAATTTACGAAAGGCCGTCGTACGCTATATTTAGAGTATGTAGCATATAAGTCAATGGCGGAGAAACAGCTTAAGAGAATTGGCACCGAAGTAGGAGAGATGTGGCCTGGGACAAATGTCGCCATTACACATCGCATTGGTACATTACAAATTTCTGATCTTGCTGTTGTCGTCGCTGTTTCTACACCACACCGGAAAGCTGCCTATGAGGCGAACGAATATATTATGGAGCGTATAAAACAAATTGTTCCAATATGGAAGAAAGAGTTTTGGAAAGATGGTGAGTCATGGATAGGTGATCAGTTAGAGAAGGTAGCGTATGCAAATGGTGAGCCTGGAAAGGAGATGAGAATATGATTGAAGTACTATTATTTGCACATTTACAAGAAGAAGTAAGTAAGTCAGCATTACACATAGGTTGTGAAAATATTACGGTTGCTGAACTAAAGGAAGTCCTTATTACGAAATACAACGTAGCAATTTCAAGTGAGATAATGGTCGCTATAAATGAAGAGTATGCAAATGAGGATGATATCATTCAAACTGGCGATGTCATAGCAATGATTCCGCCAGTAAGTGGTGGTTGATTCTTTTCAGCCTAATCATGTTAGGACGTGATTAGGCTGGAGGGAATGAATATAACTATGCATACATAGGAGGGAACAGGATGAAAGGTCCTAATTTTCAATTAAGTTTACAAACTTCTAATCTAGTTATCGGTTTTATGGTATGGGTTATTTTATCATCATTAATGCCTTATATTAAAGCGGATATTCCATTAACTGCGGGACAAATTTCTATGGTAACAGCAGTACCGGTTATTTTAGGTTCTGTTCTTCGTATTCCAATTGGCTATTGGACAAATCGTTTCGGAGCAAGAAAATTATTCTTTATTAGTTTTATTCTATTATTATTTCCTGTCTTTTATATTAGTGTTGCCAATTCTATGATGGATTTAATTATTGGTGGATTATTTGTAGGAATTGGTGGAGCTGTATTCTCAGTAGGGGTAACTTCTTTACCAAAATACTTTCCGAAAGAGAGCCACGGTTTTGTAAATGGTATTTACGGTGTCGGTAACGCCGGAACAGCAATCACTTCGTTTTTAGCACCTGTTATCGCAACTTCAGTTGGTTGGAGAACGACAGTACAATGTTATTTAGTTTTACTTGCAGCATTTGCACTTATGAACTTTTTATTAGGTGATCGTAAGGAGAAAAAGGTGAATACACCATTAATGGAACAAATAAAAGGTGTATATAAAAATGAAAAACTTTGGTTTTTATGTATCTTTTACTTTTTAACATTCGGATCATTTGTCGCATTTACAGTATACTTACCAAACTTTTTAGTATCTCACTTCGGATTAGAAAAAGTAGATGCAGGTATGCGGACAGCCGGATTCATTGTACTCGCAACAATTATGCGCCCGATTGGTGGTTGGCTCGGTGATAAGTTTAATCCATTTAAAATATTAATCTTCGTATTTATCGGTTTAACACTTTCAGGTATTATTTTATCATTTATGCCTAGTATGAACGTGTATACATTTGGTTGCCTACTAGTCGCATTTTGTGCAGGGATTGGAAATGGTACAATCTTCAAACTCGTTCCAATGTACTTCTCAGAACAAGCCGGTATTGTAAATGGGCTCGTTTCAGCTTTAGGCGGACTAGGAGGATTCTTCCCGCCACTAATTTTAACATTACTATTCCAATTAACAGGTCATTATGCAATTGGATTTATGGCGTTATCAGAAGTCGCACTTGCTTGTTTAATCATTACAGTATGGATGTATAGCCAAGAGAAATTGTTAGTGATGTTAAAGAATCATTAATAAGGAAAAAGAACCATCCCAAAGTATTTTGGGATGGTTCTTTTAGTAATAGGCTTCAACATGTTTTTATTGCTATCTCAACAAACGCTTGTTTTCTATAAGAATGTGCTTTTAAAATGAAAAACAGAAGGTTGATGGAATTTTATTTTAAAATATAGATGTCAAAAGTTATTTAATTAAAGGGCAGATTAGTTAAGGAAATCTTAAATCTATTCTAAAGATCGAACTCATTTTTAGAATGCAAATATTTAATTGAATCGGGATGTTTAGATGAAAAAAATATAAGTCCACTCAAGATAAACAAGTATCAGGTGTGTTAGGTGACTCAAGCGACAAGTATGGAATTGATGTAAGTATTCTTCGCATAGTAACTGCAGTATCAGATTTTTTTAGGGCAAGATCTTTTGGTAAGGCTAACGGATATTGTGAAAAAAGTACACTTAAACTAAAGAATACAGTTTAGTTCAATAAGATAAAGTTATGAATTTGTATAAATAATCTATAATTTTCTTTATGAGTCATATTTGATATGTTAAAGAAAAGAGAGCGTTTAATCCAACTAAAATATATGTAGAATGAGGTTTTAAATGATTATTTTTATTATATTAGACGTAATATTACCAATATTAATATTGCTGCTAATTGGTGCAATTTTACAAAGGAAGTTCCAATTTAACTTAAAGCAGCTATCTACACTTATTACTTATTGCTTGATGCCAGCGGCTGTATTTATGAATATATATGATATTAGTATAGAGACAGGTTTGTTGCTCCAGATAATATACTATTTAATGCTTTATAGTTTGAGTCTGATCATAGTAAGTCATTTCATTTCAAAAACATTAAAGTTAGAAAAAGGAGAAAGTGCAGCTCTAAAAAATAGTATTTCGTTAATGAATTCCGGTAATTATGGATTACCAGTAAGTCAATTGATTTTCAGTCACAATCCAGTGGGGGTTTCCATTCAAATTTTTATTGTGATTTTCCAGAATCTTTTAACTTATTCATATGGGATATATAACTTACTATCAGCAACAAAAACAATCGGAAGTATTATTCAATCATTTCTAAGACTGCCTGTACTTCATGCGCTTGTATTAGGGGTTCTCTTTCAATCTTTTAAAATTCAAATACCTAATTCTATCTTTCTACCTCTTAATCAGCTTGCGAATAGTTTTGTTGCAATAGCAATCATATTGCTAGGAGCGCAATTATCTAACATTAAGCTTAATTTTTTCCATCGAGTCATAACATGGGCTTTAATTGGAAGGTTACTGATAGGACCATTATTAGCACTTGCCATGATCTATCTACTAAACATTGATGGTATTGTTGCACAATCATTATTTATTGCAAGTTCTTTTCCTACTTCAAGAAATACATCAACCATTGCTATGGAGTATCAAATAGAGCCTGAACTACATGCACAAATCGTTTTATTTTCAACACTTTTCAGCATTGTTACAGTAACTGTCGTTATTTATTTGTCATATATTTTGTTTTGAATATACGTGCAAAAACGAATAGATTTGAGGCGATAAATGATGGACGGAAATCCCATCGATATGAGAAGAAAACAGTCTTAGATATATTGGGTGTCGTTTACAATTGTACCATGTCTGATAATCAAGCAGTTTAATTCAAAAAAAGGAAACGCATTAGGGGTTATTTCGGATGCAAATCTTTAAAGCATCTACATATAGACTTGCGAAAAAAGACACAATTTCGCTTATAATTGACGTTACATGAGCTTAGTTTGATAGCGATGGGGTGGGAGTGTCAAGTAAGAATTTTTTCTTTATTGATTTTATGCGGTTTTTCCGCAAAATTGTAACTAAGGTGGGATTCCAAGTTGAGTAAACAGAATATCAGCACAACAGTTTCAGGAGATATAATTGTTACCCATCTAGTTGGAAATATAAAAACAGATGATGTGTATGAATGGTTTAATGGTTTTGAGCAGGTTTGTCAGCAATTCATTTCTGAAGGGCGGAAATACAAATTGTTGGTGGATAGAAAAGGATACACGCCAAATCATTTTTCTGTTCAAAAAGTATGGAAAGAGAAGTTCTTCAATGAAATCATTTTGAATAACAGTAAGGCAATTGCATTTCTCCTTGAAGAGGGGGAGATAATGGATTATTTACAACAATCTAATACGAAAGAATCTGTGAGATTTTTTGATGATTATGAACAAGCGCTAATTTGGTTGAATGAATATCCAATATAAAACCTGTATTGAAGCAGTTGCTCTCAAGCAACTGCTTTTTTTGTCCGTAATTGTTGCCGCTATTTTTCTTCACAGATTCTTGTCCAATTGTTTGTCTGATCCTAAAAAGCGAAACTAAAGCAAAAGGAACAAACGCCTCTAAAAAACGTTTGTTCAAAGTTAATTACTATTTTAGCTAAGTGATAGATTACATTTTATGAGTACGAGAAAGCTTGTTTATAAGTTTAGGAAATATAGATGTTAGTTCCTGCTTCAAATGCTTCGTAAACGATGGATCTTTACCTGAAGTTGAAATAGTGACAACATATTCATCATGTCGGATGACACCAGGTGTGTGAAACGATGATTTTGTACCATCACTTACGACGTTAACCCACTGGAAATCATGGGCGGCCTGTTTGACCATCATATTTACAGCATGTTGATTTGTAGCTGCATAAATAAGATGAGCATCTTTAATATCATTATTACTAAAAGCTTTTTGCTTCCAAGTAATATAAGGAAGTTCCTTCATTTCCTCGCAAATTTCTGGGCTGATAACGGTGACAAAAGCGCCTGTATCCTTTAATCCGGACGCTTTTCGATATGCGATTTTACCACCACCAACTATAACGACCACTTTTTTATTTAAATTAAACATAAGAGGGTACATGTTATACATATATGCATTCCTCCATTCGTTCTAATAATGTTAACTTCATGTATCTATCAAACTGAAGACAGTTACAAGTTGTAACGTGATCGTATTTTTTTGCATGCAATTTAATTTTTTGAAGTAATAATCCGGTAAAGAGAAGGTACGGCATGACATATACATGGGATGAAGTCGATGTTATAGCCTTGAGCTCAGCAGTAAAAGAGGGAGTTCCTTTCGTTAAAAAGGAGCACGATACTGGCATACTGAGTTTTCGTTCGACGACTGCTCCGATTTGTTGTAATTCATGTAACGGCTGTGGATCACTACTGCCTCTCCCTACGAGTAAAACACTACTACCTTGCATTGGCATAGTTTCACGTATTCTTTTTACTACAAGTTCAACCATATGTGGATGTGTACTAAAAGGTTGTACAACTGAAAATGTTATATGTGGATATTGCTTTTGTATTTTCTCTATCTCAAAAGGAATATCACGTTTATAGTGAGCTGCTGCAAATAATAAAACAGGTACAATCATTATTGCAGTTGCACCCTCTAGTATTGCTTCTGTAACTGCATCCGAAATGGTAGGTGTCGTTAGTTCTAGGAAAGCTATTTTTTGAATCCGTTCGTTACGTTCTTTTATAACAGATTGAATAAAGTGAATGAATTGTTCGTTACCTTTTTGTAAGCGGCTCCCGTGTCCAACATATACAATTCCTTTCATCGTACCACCAAATCTTTCTTCATAATCATGTCTTGTAATTGCTCATCTACATTATGAAAACCGACTTTATTCGCATAGTGTAAAGTTGGAACGTCGGTATACGAGAATGGGAGAGTAAGAATATTGATAAAGCCTAGGCGTTTTATTTCTGCTAGAAACGTATCAATAGAAGCACGACCTTCAAATACAATGCTGTCCCATGAGAATTCAGAAAGCATACGGGAATGAATTTCATCGAAGCGATGATCAATTGTGTACTCATGAGTCATCATATAGGAACCAGCACCAATTTTTTCTTGAATAACAGCAATTCGGTTAATGTTTCGTCCTAAATAAATCGTTGAATTCGAAGAAAATTGCGCAGGTTTACTTAACAATCCATATTGCATAAGCTTTTCTTGAATAGAAAGGTTCATATACTGAAGCTCTGCCTGTAAGGAGCGAATATCTTTATGATATTTACTACATGATTGCACTAAGATGTCTACACTCTCAGCGGAACAAAATACAAGACGATCAACGTTAAAAATCTTATTAATTTGTTCAGAGGTTAATGTGTATTCTTTCTTTTGGAAAATTGGAATTTGATATATTTCTGCACCGGACTCTTGTAACATTTGCTTTATTGCGCTTTTTTTATTTGTTGCAGATGCAAGTAAAACTTTCTTGCCGTGCAATGGTTTACGTTCTTTCCAAGCAATTTGATTCCGTAAAGTAACAACATCACCAACAATTGTCATAGAAGGGTTAGAAATATTTTCGTCTTTGACGATAGAAACAATGGTGGACAGTGTCCCTGTGACTACACGTTGTTTACCAGTTGTACCCCATTCAATGACGGCTACTGGTGTATCTTTTTTCTTTCCTGCTTGTAGTAAGTTTTCACAAATTGTAGGTAAGTTTTTTATACCCATGTAGTAGGCGATCGTGTCGCTATTATAGGATGAATTATATTTTCCATGATCGGTTAAAGGGCCTTTTGCATGCCCAGTTAATAAAGTGATGCTATTACTGTAGTTACGGTGGGTGAGGGGGATACCTGCATAGCTACTAGCGGCGATGCTAGATGTAATACCTGGTACGATTTCATATGGAACGTTCGCTGCTGCTAAAGTTTCTGCTTCTTCACCAACGCGGCCAAAAATAGATGGATCTCCGCCCTTTAATCGTACAACGATTTTTCCTTCTTGTGCGAATTGAAGGAGGTGGGCGTTAATCATTTCTTGTCGCATAATATGATTCTTTGGCATTTTGCCGCAATACATAAGTTCACATGTTTCTTTTGTATAACTAAGAAAGAAAGGGTTTAATAAACGGTCATATAAAACGATATCTGCACGCTTTAAACAATCTATCGCTTTCTTTGTAATAAGCCCTTCATCACCTGGTCCTGCACCAACTAAATATACATATCCGTTCATAATCGCACCTCTTCTATTTTTATGTAAAAGGAAGCCAGAGGAGGCTTCCTTTCGTAAATTACATGTTTATATAAATGTCACCATCAATAACTTCTACTTCGTATGTTTGGATACAGCCGTCATCAGGTTTTTGCACTTCACCTGTTAGTAATGAAATTTTCCAATCATGCAGTGGACAAAAGACGAATTCTCCAGATACAATTCCTTCTGCTAACGGTCCGTTTTTATGAGGACAACGATTTTCTACAGCTCGAATATCTCCATTTGAAAGGCGGAATAGGGCGATAGACATACCATTCATTTGCACCTCTTTACCGATTTGAATAGGAAGGTCTTCCGCACGCATAACTTTTATTTTTTCTTTCGTTTGTATCATATAGATCACAGCTCCTTATTTCACAGTTTCTACTTCATACATCGCTTTTAATGATTTCGTTTCTAGTGCTTGTCCCCATGCTTCTTTATATGTGCCACGAGCTTTTTGGAAACGTTCATTTAACTTAGTGACCATATTTGCATCTTGCAGTATTTCTTTTATGTGATCGAAGCCTAAACGTTCTGTCCAGTAGGCAGTACGCTCTCCATAAATACCAGTTTCACGATAATATTGCATATAAGCTGTAGCGATGCGAAGGACATCATCTTCAGTAGGGACAATCATTACAAAATCAGCTTCGCGTACTTCCGTACCACCATTTCCGCCAATATAAAGTTGGTATCCATTTTCGACACAAACAACGCCAAAATCTTTCGTCAGTACTTCCGCACAGTTACGCGGACAGCCCGTTACACCCATCTTCATTTTATGAGGTGTATCTACCATTTCTAATGATTGTTCAAGCAACATACCAAGTCCTAATGAATCTTTCGTACCGAAACGGCAGAAGCGAGAACCAACACATGATTTTACATTACGAAGCGATTTTGAATATGCATATCCCGAAGTCATATGTAAGTCAGCCCATACGTTAGGTAAATCTTGCTTCTTAACACCATATAAGCCGATTCGGCTTGCACCTGTAATTTTCACAAGAGGAACATCGTACTTTTTCGCAACTTCAGCAATTTTCATTAAATCATCAGCTGTTGTAACGCCTCCGTACATGCGTGGAATAACAGAGAATGTACCATCGTGCTGGATGTTACCATTCATTCTTTCATTAACGAAACGGGACGATTTATCATCTTCATATTCTTCTGGAATCGCCATACGTAAATAGTAGTTTAAAGCAGGACGACATTTTGAACAGCCTTCTTCATGTATAAAACCAAGAACATTTCGTACTTCTTTTGGAGATTTTAAGCCTTTCTCGTGAATGGCCGCTACGACTTCATCACGGGATAAAGTTGTACATCCACACATACCGGCAGATTGCGCTGAGGCATCAAAAGCATCTCCAAGTGTATGAGATAAAACTTGTTCCACAAGCGGACGGCATTTACCACAAGAACCTGCGGCTTTCGTACAGCCCTTAACTTCTTCAAAAGTCGTTAACTCTTGTTCTAAAATGGCGTGAACGATTGTACCTTTCGTAACACCATTACATCCGCAAATCGTGTCATCCGCACTCATTGTAGCAACGTCAAGTGCACTTTCTTCACCAGCTTTGTGGAGAAGGGAAGCGGCTGTATATTCTTGTATATCCTCTTCTTTCTTTAACATGCTAAAGAGGCGTGTACCGTCAGCTGTGTCACCATATAAAACGATACCGATGACTTTATTGTCACGAATTAATACTTTTTTATAGGAACGTTTACATTCATCAAAGATGGATATTGCTTTCGTTTGGTCATCTTCATAAATTTGGCCAGCAGAGAATAAATCACAACCTGCAACTTTTAATTGCGTACCGACGATACTGCCCGTATATCCATCAGTTTGTAAATTCGTTATATGTTTTGCTAATATCGCACCTTGTTCATAAAGAGGAGCAACAAGTCCATATGCGATACCGTCATGTTCTGCACATTCTCCAACTGCATAAATGGATTCATCATTTGTTAGCATATAGTTATTGACTACAATACCGCGATTTACAATTAAACCAGCATCTTTTGCTATTTGCGTATTTGGGCGTATTCCGACAGCCATTACGATTAAATCACAATCTACAACTTCACCATCTTCAAATTGAATGCCCTCAACATGGTCTGTACCAAGAATTTTTACAGTTTTCTTTTCCATTAGAAATTGCATGCCTTGCGCTTCTAAATCTTCGCGTAATAGAGAAGCTGCTTTGGCATCTAGTTGTTGCTCCATTAAGCTTGGCATTAAATGAACGACATATACGTCCATTCCTAAATCAATAAGACCTCTTGCAGCTTCTAAGCCAAGTAATCCACCACCAATGACAACAGCCTTTTTCTTTTCATTAGCGGTATCAATCATAAATTGTGTATCTTCAATAGTTCGAAATCCTGTTACGCCAGGAAGAGTAGAACCTTCAACGGGCAAAATAAAAGCACTAGAACCTGTTGCGATAATTAGTTTGTCATATGTAAGAGTACGATTTTTTTCTGTGATAATTATTTTTTCTTCTCGGTTAATACTTTGAACCCTTTCATCTGTATACAAAGTTATTTCATTTTCCTCATACCAACTATATTCATTCATAATGATATCTTGCATATTTGTTTTGCCTTGTAAAACATGAGAGAGCATAATGCGATTGTAGTTTGGATGTGGTTCATCTCCAAAAATAGTAATCTCATATGAATCACTATCATGTTTTAATATTTCTTCCATACAACGTATGCCAGCCATACCATTTCCGATCATAACTAAACGTTTTTTCATTTTCGTTTCCCCTTTTTATGTGAAGTGTTGAACAAAGGATTATATTTCTATTATAGAAAATTTAAAAAGAGGGAGATGTGATATTTATCACATTTTTACAATGATTCACAAATTGTTAAAATTCGGACTTATTCGAGAGGGATGTGTATATTCTTTACCAAATGAAAAAACAGGACATAAGTATTTACACTCATGTCCTGCACTTAATTTACACTCTCGTAATTGCACGTGGAAATAAAATGTTATTTTCTAAATGAATATGCTCAAATAAATCAGACTCTAGTGCTTCAAGGCGTTGATAAACAAGTCGATAAGTGCCGCAAGCTCCTTCTGGAGGAGTAAAGTCATTCGTCACTTTACGAAGCTCTTTAATAATGTTGCCTGCGTGGTTATGTTCATTTTCCAACTCATCTACTACTTTACGTAACTTCACATAGTTTTCTTCAGTTGGATTTTGTTCAAATTCTAAAATTAATGGAAAATCTTCTGTTTCTTCTTTAATTAAATGTTGTTCTAGTTCCATCTTTAGTTCATGAAATAGCTTATGAATTTGAGCTAAATGAGGCTGACTTGCCCCATGAACACGTAATACTTTTGTCACATACGGACTTAATTGTGGCAACTCTTCATTTAAATAGCGATGATGCTTATTTATAACATAATCAATCAATTCGCGATAAGAAGCATTTTTCCAATCAATTTCAGATTCATTTAATCGTTTCATATTATTATAAAGCGTATTTAACTCTGTAAGCACTTCAGTAGCTGATAAATTTCTTTCATGAATTGCATCAATAAGCGGTTTATTGCCACCACAACAAAAATCTATTCTATATGATTTAAAAAGATCACTAGCTTTCGGGAATTGTGTAACGATCTCACCGACAATAGAAGTTTCAGTAAATGTATGTTTCATATGAACGCCTCCATAAAGTTTGAATGTAATTACTAAATTAAGAATAGCGATAAATGAAAATCAATGTGGTGATTGAAATCACTTATTATGTGTCATTTTTGAGAATAATAGTATGAAATTTATTTAAGAACACATCTAAATAAGAGAAAGGGATATTAAATGTAAGGCATTACAGTAAAAAAGAAGCTTTTACTAAGCTTCTTTTTTATTACTATTATTCGCATGCAACTCCATCGCCGTCTCTATCTAGTTTACGACTATATCCTGGTTGATCTTTATATAGAGGAGCTTTCCCCGCAGCTCTAACTGCATCACAATTTTTGTAATATGCACTACTAGTATTTCCTGAGGTAGGTTGTGTTTGAGTTTGCTGTGCTTTTTGCTCTTCTTGTTGCTTACGAGCTTGTTCATCAGCCTGACGTTTTTGTTCTTCTTGTTGTTTACGAGCCTGTTCATCAGCTAGACGTTCTTCATCCTCTTGCTTACGAGCTTGTTCCTCGGCTAGACGTTTTTCATCTTCTTGCTTACGAGCTTGTTCCTCGGCTAGACGTTTTTCATCTTCTTGCTTACGAGCTTGTTCCTCGGCTTGACGCTTCTCATCTTCTTGTTTTTGAGTTTTTTCGTCAGCCTCTTTCTTTTCTAGTTCTTTTTTCTTTTCGCTATCTTTTTGTTCTTCATTGTTAGAGGCAACTTTTGTACTAGTTGCTGTCGTTTTTTCAGAAGAAGGAGCTGAAATACCTAATAGCGCAACAAAAATGACAAATAATACGGCTGTAATAATAAATTGTTTTTTTGCTACACCTGTTTTCTTAATAACAGATAATATTGCAAGTACAAGGAAGAATATAAATAGAATGAAACTTAAAATAGCAAAAAATTCGATGACTGGGTGTTCAGATTTTGTTGTACCAGTCACTATTAATATAATTGAAATCATAAAAAGAATAACGGTAGGACGTCCATATTGTTTTGCTTTTCCATTTTTTTTTAAAGAATGAAATGATACATAAGATTAAAAGAATAAAAGCAATAAAAAATAAAGCTGCACCAATATTACTCAAAATCGCCATTTTCATACCTCCATTTGTAAGATTTTTCTTATTGATTATATAGGAACTTATTGGATATTACACGTTTTATATAAATTTAGAAAATTAATATTTTTACTAGACTTATAAACATTTATTTGCATATAAGGGAAAATAGATATATTTACTATTACTTTTTGAAAGAGATTTCATAAATTATAGTATATCGATTGAAAGGAGGAGATTTGAATGGAATTTCAATTGTTGGTAACTTGTATATTACAAGAAGGTAATGCTTACTTTTTAGTAACGAAGGTAGACGATGTTATTACGTTAAAAGTACCGATTACTGCGGGAGTAGCAGGTTTATTTTTAGCTTTAGGTGTACCAAGATGTTCTTAATTTAAATATCTATAATAGAAGAGGAAGGGACATGCCTTTCTCTTCTATTATTACATAATATAATTATGTAAACTTTAATATCATATTTGTGATAGCACGTTTGAAATGGACATGCATATACTATAATGTTTCATTGGATGTTAGGGGTGGAAGGTAGTTTTAATAAGTGCATCCAGTGATGTTTTTAAGCTATGAAAATAAAAGAGGTGCTATTATATATGAAAAGAAAAACATTTGATATTCCAGTTACATTGCGAAGAGAGTGGTTTTTAATAGAGTTAGCTCATTTAACGAAAAAATATGGAATTGAAATTGCAACTAGCAAAATGGGTGCTGCACCGTTTTTAAGAGATCAAGTTACAGAATCAAAGATAGGGAAAGGGTTACAATACGATAAATATGATGATGAGTATATAATTGAAAATTAAAGGGTAACAACAAAATTAAATTAATTTATAACAAAATATAAAATAAAGCAGATTCTAAATATAGAATCTGCTTTATTATGAAATACTTCTAGTCAACTAACCTCTTTCTAGTGTTTTTCCTACATATTTCTCTTGCGTTATTCCAAAAGATTCACGAAGAATGCGAGCATAATCTTTAGATTCTATTGGTCGTTTATTTTTGGTGCCTTTAAAGGTTTCTGTGTAATTTTTATTTGTTAACGATATGTGACCATAAGTAGTTAATTTACAAGTGATAGCCCCTTTATTAAAAGGAGATTCTTTATGCTCTACAATCACTTTTTGAATGTTATTCACTTTTTTCTCATCTATTGGATCTAAAGTGAAAGCATAACCTATTTTCCATTCATTTGAAGGTTCAGATTGTAAGAAACTTGTAGATTCTCCGTTAGCTCCTTTTCTCATTTCTAAAATATGCGTACCTTTTCGAGTATTTCGTTTACGAATTCGATATTCTCCTGTTTGAGAGGAGATGGCTTCTCCTTTAAAAGGGACTGGATGTAAAGGGAGATGAGATGCAAAACCTGCATCCACAACATAATCTTTATTCTCATGACTTAATATGATAATGACATGACCATCATCGGGCTTCCATTTATTATCGTAAAGATCATAAACAGTACCGGCTACTTTGTATACTTGAAACCCACAATCAATTAAAAAATAATACAATAAGGAGTTTAATTCATAACAAAGTCCACCTCGTTTTTGAATAAGTAACTTTTCTATTAAGTTATCTTTTGAGATATTTTTAATAGTACCAGCCATAATATCAAGATTTTCATAGGGGAGAATCATTCCCATTTTTAATAAGATTTCATCTAAATCATCAAATGTTATTTCTTTTGCAGGAATTTTTAAGCGTTCAAAAAACTCCTTTTGTAAATTGGTCATCATAAAGTATTCTCCTTTCTTTTTACAGAATTTTCTTCTGCTCACCGATAGGTTAGTACTTCTACAAGGTTAATTCAAGTGCGCGGAAATTATCATAATATATGTTTCTGGAAATATGATTGTTTATTCGGAAATTTCAGTTTGATTTTTAATTGTAGGAAAGCCTTACAATATAGGGTCCTTTAAAATTATTTTGTATTTAATGAAAAGAAAGTACATATCTTTATTATGTTTTTAAATAACTAACTAGTAATAAAATGTTTTTTTACTAAAATTTTTTCAAGATTTGTATGCTTTATATAAACAATAATGATTTAAAAAATATCTGGATGTAGCGAAGTTAACAATTATTGAGAAACTTTTTTGTCGTATTCTATCAAAAGGAAGAGGTAGAAACAAAGAGAATAACGAGAGTTAAGGAAGAGGGTACACAACTAGTAACCTTCTAAAAATAGGGCTAACATCTTTTTAAAATCAAAGATTAGCTATTATTAAGGAAGGGAAAATATAAAATATTATAAAGAACACCTTCTTTCAAAAAAATAGGGGGAGTAATATGAGACTGATGAGAAGATGTGTGGCCTTACTAATTGTATTTTTTATCATGGCTCCAACGATTAGCACAAATGTACAGGCAGAAGTTGTAAAAGAGCTTGGAAAGGGGTTTCCTGACACAGAAGTATTTACACCTGGGGAATGGTTTTTAGGCCAAAAACCTGCTAATTATGATGAGAATAAACCACCAATTCTCTTTGTACAAGGAAGAAATGGTAATGCGGATAGTTGGTATGGAAAGACAGTATATCATGATATAAATGATATGTATGATTATGCTTTGAAAGCAGGCTATCAAACAGTGTTTATACAATTATATGATGCTGCGGGGAAAGGTTCGGCTAGTCAGTGGGATAACGGAAAACTGTTAGCACAAAAACTTGAAGAAATATATAATCATTTCGGTAAAAAAGTTAATATTGTAGCGCATAGTAAAGGTGGTATTGATACACAAGCCGCATTAGTTGAATATGATGCGAATCGATTTGTTGGAAATGTTATTACACTTGCTACACCGCATCACGGCTCAAATTTAGCAGATTTGTCATATAGTTGGTGGGCAGGGTGGCTAGCTTCTATATTAGGTCAAAAAGATGATGGTACGTACTCGTTACAAATAGGTGAAATGGCAAAGTTTCGTTCAACAATAGATAATAACCCAGCAGCTAAATTAAACCGTTACTATACGGCTACTGGGACTAGCTGGGGGCCAACATTTTCTGCATTATCTATGGGCGGGTTATATTTATCATCGTACGGTTCAAATGATGGACTAGTAAATGAATGGAGTGCGAAGCTATCGTACGGTACACATTTATTTACAGATTCCAGATTTGATCATGACAATATAAGAAAAGGATCAGCTGTTTTTACACGAATCGAACCATATTTACGTACGACAAATGTGGAATTACCAGCTTTAGTAGCATCCAGCACTAGTTCAAATGAAAATCTAGAACAATTAAATACAACTTCAAATCAAAATATTTTAGGAGGCGAATTACCACAAAATCAGTGGATAGAGCAAACCGTTACAGTTGATAAAAAAGCGGAAGGAATCGTTTCTGTACTAACTGCTTCTTCTGATGTAGAAGTACAAATGGTATCTCCAAAAGGAAAAATATATGCAAATAAAGATAGCGCTATAACTACTGGTGAAGGCGAATCTTTCTTTAATGGGGCGACAATTAGAACATTTAAGTTTGATAAATTGGAAGTAGGCGAATGGAAAATCAAAATGATGGCGAAGCAGTCGAAAGATGCATATTTAGTTGTAAGCGATTACAAGAATGACGCACCATTTGTTCTTCAAATACCTACAAAAGTTAAAGTAAATAAACCTGAGTATAAACTGAAAAAATCACCAATGGCACCTGAAATGAAAGGGGATCTTTCCATAACAGTAAGAGTCGTTAATAAAGAAGGTAAGTTAGTCTCTGAATTTAATGAATTACAAAATGTTAATACGAATACATTTACAGGTGCTTTGAAAGATATAAAACAACCGGGAGTATATAACGTTACGATGGATATAAAAGGGATGAATAAAGAAGGAAAACCATATAATCGTACGATTGTTAAGTCGGTTTATGTAGAGAAATAAGGAAGAATAAATAAGCATAATATAAAAGTGCAGAAATCTTGTGTTAGAAAGAATTCTGCACTTTTTTTGCGTGATGAGAGATAATAAAAGTCGAAGAAAACTGTTATTCAATAAAAAAAGATGCTGAAATAGCATCTGAATGTGAAGAAATAATATTAACTTAGTTTTGTAACTGTTAATTCAACTGAATTTATACCATTGTCACAAGTTACAATACTTTGACGATTAAAGCCACTATTATTTCTAAGTTGAAGAGTTGAATTAGCTGGCACTGTAACAATCGTTTCGCCAACGAGTTGAAGACATTCGTTATTTGATGAAGTATTCATTTGAATAGCGAAGTCACCTTGACTATTAGCAAGTGGATTGTTATTTAAAAATATAGTTATGACTGGGATATGTGGAAATACAGGATTTAAAGTAGTATTAATACTGGAAATGAACGAAACTCTATAATCACCAGCTTGTCTAAATTGTATAGTAGTAGGGTTTAGTAAGGAAACGCCTCCTGCTAAAGGTCCAACGTGATTAAATGGAAAAGGGTTGCCAAAAGGAACAGTTATAAATTCAGTTTGCCAAAAAGTTCCGTATGCAGGACAGCTTCGTTTATGTGAATGGTCACATGAACATTTTTTATTTGAACTGGAAGAAGATTTGCATGAGCATTTTTTATACGAGTTTGAAGAATGATAGTATGAACCCAATATATTACCTCCTATTCTTAATAAATGTAAAACACATAATAGTTTATGAAAATGAATCACAATTGGCGTGTATGCTTGTACTATAAAAGGAGATAGATTTGGAATATAAAGTGGTCAAATGATGAAATGTAGTATTGGGGTATTACCTTTAACACTTTTTGAAGATGATAAGGTTCAGAATTTGATAGAAAAATGAATGGGATTTCTAAATGGATTGAAGTAACGAGGAAACGTTTATCCCGCTATTTTCCGAGCAGTAAGACTCCCACCTCAAAATTCAGCGAAAGCAAAGAAGTTAGGTGGGGATGAACAAAACCCCCCACTGAGTAAAGTTTCACTTTACTATATTAATTTCGTATGACAAAACAGCAATATTATCTTTTGCTGTATGGATGTTATCGTTTGGTGAAGCTATGATATTTAATCGTATGTATATTAGAGTATTTATTTTTTGTTTTTATTTGTGTAGCTGGGCAGGAAGAAGTCAGAAAAAATAGAATAAATGTACATATGAAGCATCGTTTGTTTTTGGTGTGAATAGTAATTAAAGATACGCTAAAATATTTAAAATTGTAACGAAAGAGAGATTAAATAATAGAAGGAGCAACTTACATGGAAAATATATTAAAGGTATCTTCAAAATCAAGCCCAAATTCAGTCGCAGGTGCAATAGCAGGTGTACTAAGAACAAGTGGTAATGTGGAAATTCAAGCGATTGGGGCTGGAGCTATAAATCAAGCGATTAAAGCAATTGCGATTGCAAGAGGGTTCGTCGCTCCAAGTGGTATTGACTTAGCTTTTGTTCCAGCGTTTCAAGAGATTTCTATCAATAATGAAGAGAGAACAGCGATTAAATTAATTGTAGGCCCTAGAAAGAAAAGGTCTTAGTAGAAGAGAGTGTTACTATAAGGGGAAAAGACTAATAGACTTCCCAGGTTAGATACGTTATTTTATGTAACCGATCCTTGGGTGTGGACACGGCATTATACCGGACTCATGTCTGTTAATTTCTCCTTAAATTTAGCGCGTATTCTAGATACTTAAAAATGCCAAATCCTTTGTGATATAAGGGATTTGGCATTTTTGATGTTTTTAAAAATAAACAACCCTAAAACTGCTCATTTAGAAGATTTAGTTTTAGTAGCGGCCATTGAACGTTTTTATGATAGTTTACCTGATAAATGGAGAGAAATAGTAGCAGACAATATTGATTGTGCTAGTTATGTAGATAGGAAATATGAAGCGCACGTTTTAATGGAAAATGGTATGGAAATAAAAATAGAAATCTTTTATGTGGAAGAAGACAAAGATGAAGAATGGATATATAAAGCTTATAAAGTTTTATTATAGAAATTTCATTTTCATACAAAGGGGAATTGATATGAATTTTGAAAACTTTGAAAAATAAGAGCAATTTAAACAGTTACAAAAAAATAATGTTGTAATTGTGAAATGGAAAAAAAGCGTAAGGCAGTACAAGGAATTAGGAGAAATCACACATCATAATTCTTACACAATTAATCGTATAAATGAATTGATTTTGAAAATAGTTTAGATGTTGTTGGAAATATAGTTAGTATATGTCCGAACTGTCATAGGTTGATTCATTATGGAAGAGACAAAGATAAGAAAAAAGTTTTAGAACTTCTCTTTGAACAAAGAAAAGATTCTTTGAAGAAGTTCGGTATTGAGGTATCTCTCAAAGAGCTATTTGGATACTATGGAATTCTAAAATAAGAATATTCATAGCTATAGTGAAGGTAGAATGTTTCATACTTAAACATAGGTATTATTGTGATGGAAATTTAAATTTCGTCTTTTGAAAGTATCAATAATTTGTATTATTTTTATAGGGTTATATATTTTTCTTTTGCTCTGCTGTATAGCAGAGCTCTTTTTTGTCGTACAAAAGCCACCTATATATGTGAAGTGCACCCCAATTGTTAGGCTGTGTCTAACAATTGGGGTGCACTTCAGTACTGTCGGGCGGCTTCTTTTAATTTATATTCACCAATTCATCAAACTTAAACTTAGTATTCAAACCAAAAGCATCTGTACAATATATAGTTTTCGTCATCGGTTCAATATGTAATACATTTATGTACATGTCTTGCACCATTCCATCACGATAGTATGAGGTATGTATTTCTTCTTCCTCGTGAAAAGATTGCATTAACGCTCTTTCTATTCGTTCCATAGTATCTTGTGTTAAAAAAGGTTTAGGTACTTTATATTGTTCCTCAAACATTCTATGTATTTCCTCGTATTGCTCCGGTATTGAAGCAAACGGATTCCATTTCACCATACCTCTTCCACGTACTACAGGAAAGCCGTTATATTCCATGATGTAATACCTCACTTTTGTTTTTTTAACTCCACTACAAACAAACGTGCGTTCTTTTTTAAGGTTTGAAAAGGGACCATTTTGTTAACATGAATATTCAAAAATAATTTTTTCAAGTTAGAATATTCAAAAACTTATTTATGCAAACAAGCATGTCATGATAACATTTAACAAAAGGGGGTAGAAGTAGATGAGTGTTGACATTATTTCTAAAGAAGAAATCACAAAATTATTAAACGAATGGTATCAAGCTATGATTTCACAACGTGTATTACAGTCTCAGAAAATAAAAGAAGATATTGCAAATAAAATCAATAATATTAAGGAAGACCAAACAATATTAGTCTACTACGCTTTATTGAATGCACGGTATAAACTGCTAATTCGGGATATGGATAGTACAAAAGATATTCTGGACAAAATCGAGCCTTTACCAGAGTCTACAGAAACATTTTTAGAGTACTATCATCATTTATTTAAAGCAATTTACGCTATTAATAAAGCAAACCATAGTGAAGCAAGAATGCAATTTGAAAAAGCTGAAACGTTTTTAGAGTACATGCATGATGAAATTGAAAAAGCTGAATTTAATTATTGGCTTGCAGTCCATTACTATCACGTATTAAAACCGATCCTAGCAGTTCAATTTGCTACAAAGGCGAATGAAGTATTTTCAATTAGTCCAGGGTATGAATTAAAAACTGCAGCATGCTTAAATACTTTAGGAATGGCACACATTCGACTAAATGAATTCGAAAGTGCAGAGGAATATTTACTTTCAGCACTAGGTACCTTCCAAAAATCTAATGATGAACTTCTTATTAAACGAGTTAAGCATAATTTAGGACTTTTATACGCAAGTCAAAACATGCCAGAGTTAGCAATTAAACACTTAGAGGATTCATTAGAAAATAACGCTAAAACTATGTTTCTTTTAGCAAGAGAACATTTTAAGTTAGGTTATAGTCATATCGCTAATGAATATATTGAGAATGGCTATAAGATTAGCGACTTATGTTATCGTCATCATTTCCGAATTTTAAAAGCAGTACATAACTATGTACCGCAAGAAGAATTAGAAAATGTGGTTATAGAAGGTATTTCGTATTTTGAAAAAGAAGAATTATATGATTGGGTAAAAGAATATGCTTCTCTTTTAGGTGAAAGATTCTATGGTTCAGAAAATCACAGAAAAGCAAGCAAGTATTTGCACATCGCTTTAGATGCAGACAAAAAGAGCATAGAAAGAAGGGCGCTAAAATGAAAAAAGCAATCTTATTAATGATGATGTTATCCGCTGTTTTTACTTTTGGTCTTACTAATGTAAAAGACATACCACAAAACGAAGCAATTGAAGTGTTTATGGATCATGGAGAACATATTTAAAACCTAAGGAAGAGGGCGCTTATAGTGTCCTCTTTTTAATATTTATTATTTATATGATGAGGTTGCAGGTACGTCTTTTGGTTATTGTTTGATAAACGTAGGATGTTTCTAAAAATGTGTATACAAAGGTGTATTTTTGTACTGTATATGTTCACGTACTATATAAAAAAGTATGAAAATCTATAAAAATAATTATTTCAATAAAATTTGTTTTAGATATTAAAAAGTGCCAAAACCCTTGTGGTATAAGGGGTTTGGCACTTTTGTGTTTTTTATATTTTATCAAATAAACAACCCTAAAACTGCTCATTCTTCTCCCAAGATTCAACGATATAATGTGCAATCGTCGGATTGAAGCCTTTACCAACTAAAAACATAATCGCAGCAACTTCTGTTAATGCGTGTTCATGTGATGTATGTTTTGCTTCATTTAAACCGTAATCTACCCATGGTTTTACGAAATCTAGTACGGGTTTCTTGAAAGGTAAAAACTGTGTACCGACAACTTGTTGAATTTGTTGTTGTGTTGGTTCTGTAATTGGTCCAGGTGGTAAGATTTGTGGTTGTGTAATGTCTAATGTTGGCCCAGGCGGTAAAATTTGTGGCTGAGTTGGATCTATTGTTGGTGGTTTAGGTGGTGAGACACGTGCGTCGTAGTTTGGTTGATACATTTGTTGTTGGTATTGCGGTTGAGTTGTGTATGGGTTTTGTGGTGTTACATATGGATTTTGCTGATATTGTTGTTCTTGGTTTTGTGGTGCTGCATATGGATTTTGAGGATATTGTTGTTCTTGGTTTTGTGGTGCTGCATATGGATTTTGAGGATATTGTTGTTCTTGGTTTTGTGCTACTGCATATGGATTTTGAGGATATTCATAATTTGGACGTGTGTCATATGGATTTTGTTGAAATTCAGTTTCTTGATTTTGCGTTGTTGCATATGGATTTTCGTCATATTGTTGTTCTTGTTGCTGTAACTCTTGTTCTTCGTATTGTTCTGTGTATCTCTGTTCCTGCTGTTGAGGGTAAAATGGTTGCCTTGGGTAAGGCGGTTGATTATTATAGAACATGTTTATTCCTCCTTCATGATGATGCCTACCACCTAGTGTATGGGCAGACAAGAAAATATGTGATGAAAAAATGCGGGCGTGTTACAATAAGTAACTGGGTGAAGATAAAATGACAAAACAAGAAAAAATCCAAAAAACAATTACTTTTGTAAAACATATTTTAGAAAAAGATGCGAGTGGGCATGATTGGTATCATATTGAGCGTGTACATAAACTGGCGATTTCTTTATCTGAGCAAGAAGGTGGAAATCGTTTTATAATTGAAATGGCAGCATTACTTCACGATGTGGCAGATGAAAAGCTAAATGAAAGTGAAGCAGCAGGAATGAAAAAAGTTTCTGATTGGTTAGAAGAGTTACGTGTTGAAGAAGAGGAAAGTAAACATATTCTTCATATCATCGCCAATATGTCTTATAAAGGTGGCCATGGCGGCACAGTAGAGTCACTTGAAGGGAAAATTGTTCAAGATGCGGATCGTTTAGATGCTCTTGGTGCAATTGGAATTGCTCGTACATTTGCATATGGCGGGGCAAAAGGGAGATTAATGTATGACCCAACTATTCCGCCGCGTGAAGAAATGACGAAAGAAGAGTATAGAAAAAATAATGATCCATCTTTAAATCATTTTTATGAAAAACTTTTGAAATTAAAAGATTTAATGAATACGAATGCAGCAAAACAAGAGGCTGAAATTCGTCATCGTTACATGGAACAGTTTATTGAACAATTTATGAAAGAGTGGAATGCACAAATATGAAAATGTTAACTGTGGAGAACTTATCAAAATCATATGGAGAAAAGCCGTTATTTGATGGATTATCATGTAGTATTACAGAAGGACAACGTGTCGGAATTATTGGTGTAAACGGAACTGGTAAATCGACATTATTAAAAATTATTGCAGGATTAGAAACTCCTGATACAGGTGATATGACGCATTCACGTGGGTATACAATTAGTTATTTATCACAGCAACCAGAGTTTGATGAAAAACTGACAGTATTAGAGCAAGTGTTCCATGGTGATACACCTTTAATTCGTCTTCTTCGTGATTATGAAAAAGCACTATTAAATATTGAAAAAGATCCAAGTAATGAAAAAGTACAGGAACAATTATTTGCAGTGCAGCAACGTATGGATGCAATGAGTGCATGGGAAGCAAATGCAAATGCGAAATCTCTTTTAACGAAATTAGGAATTACGGACTTCACTGCAATTGTTGGGAACTTATCTGGTGGACAGAAAAAACGTATCGCAATGGCACAATGTTTTATTGAAACACCTGATTTATTAATTTTAGACGAGCCTACGAACCATCTTGACCATGAGACAGTTGAATGGTTAGAAGAATATTTAGCGAGATATACAGGTTCGGTATTACTTGTAACCCATGATCGTTATTTCTTAGATCGTGTGACGAATCGTATTTTTGAATTAGATAATGGTAAATTATATAGCTACGAAGGAAACTATAGTACATTTTTAGAAGCGAAAGCACTTCGTGAAGAGCAAGAATTGGCACAAGAATCGAAACGCCAAAATTTATATCGTCGTGAACTTGCTTGGATTCGTCGTGGTGCAAAAGCCCGTTCTACGAAACAAAAGGCGCGTATTCAGCGTTTTGATGAGCTAAAGGAACAAGAAGGACCAGCTGCAAAACAGTCAGTTGATATTGCACTAAGCGGAAGTCGTCTAGGAAAGAAAGTACTTGAGTTAAAAGATGTAACGAAAAAATTTGGCGATAAGACGGTATTACATAATTTTAATCATATTGTGAAACCGGGTGATCGTATCGGAATTATTGGGGCGAATGGAAGCGGGAAATCTTCCCTATTAAATATGCTTGCAGGTAAGTTATCTCCTGATAGTGGTGAAGTTGAAGTAGGACAAACTGTAAAAGTTGCTTATTATACGCAAGAAAATGAAGAGATGAATTTAAATCAGCGTATGATTGAATACATTAAAGAGATTGCAGAAGTTATTCATACGACAGATGGAAAAGTAATTGGTGCATCTCAAATGTTAGAACGTTTCTTATTCCCGACGCATTCACATGGTACACCACTTGGTAAACTATCTGGTGGTGAAAGAAGACGTTTATATTTATTACGTATTTTAATGGGAGAACCAAACGTACTTTTACTTGATGAACCTACGAACGATCTAGATACACAAACATTAACAGTACTAGAAGATTATTTAGAAGATTTCCCAGGTGTCGTTTTAACTGTATCGCATGACCGTTACTTCTTAGATAAAGTAGTAGATGAACTGTTCATCTTTACTGGTGGAGGCGAAGTGCGTGAGTTTTTAGGTAGTTATACAGATTATTTAGAAATGGAAAAAACGAGAGAACTTATGGAGAAAGCGGAAGTTCAAAAAGAGAAAAAAGTTGTAGAAGAAGCTCCAAAACAACAACGTAAACGTAAACTTTCATACAATGAACAGCGTGAATGGGAAACGATTGAAGATACAATTGCCGAACTTGAAGAGAAAATTGAGTCAATTGGAGAAGAACTTGCGAAAGTTGGATCTGACTTCACAAAGGCACAAGAATTATCTGAAGCACAGCAGAAAACAGAAGAAGAGCTAGAAAAAAAGATGGAAAGATGGAGTGAACTATCAGACATCGTTGAAGGATTAAAATAAAAACAAGCTGCATATATTGAAAAGTAAAGAGAAAAACTTTACACTATTGGTAGAACCTATTTTAGGAGGGAAAAAATGAGAACATCTAATCCAATGTTGAAAAAAGAGGCATTCCGTAAAGAGGGAGCAAGCGCTTCTGCGATGACGATTGGCGGAACAGTAGGCAAAACGTTTATTATGCTTATCTTGCTACTTGCAACGTCTGTCTATTCATACATACAGATGATGCAGGGGACGATGAAGATGCCAGTATTAATTGGTGCTTTAATCGTTGCGGCAATCATCGCATTCGCGTCTATGTTCTTCCCGCGTATTTCACCTTTTGGTGCACCAATCTATGCAGCGGTAGAAGGGGTTGTGTTAGGAAGTATTTCAGCAGTTTATACAATGAAATTTGGCGATTCTATCGTTTTAAATGCTGTATTACTAACAATCTCAATTCTATTTGCAATGTTAGTGTTATATGCAACACGCGTAGTAAAAGTAACGGATAAATTCCGTACAGGCGTTATGGCAGCAACACTTGGAATTATGGTTATGTATTTAGTCGTATTCCTACTAAATATGTTTGGTGTAACTGTTCCATACATTCACCAAGGTGGTACAATCGGTATTATTATTAGTGCAGTTGTTATTGTAGTTGCTGCATTAAACTTATTACTAGATTTCGATTTAATCGAAAATGGTGTACGTAGTCAAGCTCCGAAATATATGGAGTGGTATACTGCGATGGGACTAATGCTTACATTAGTATGGTTATACTTAGAAATTCTTCGTTTTGTTTCTTACTTTACGAAAAATGACTAATAAAAAAATCCTGCATGAAAAATGCAGGATTTTTTTATTTTCAAAGATATATTGAATGTATGGTATAATATGGATGTTATCAACTTGAATTGAAGGAGATGGAATATGATGAAAGAGAAGAAAGGGATTATGAAAAAACTATTTTCTAAAAGTTTTTTCATAGAACTAGATGAAACTTTAACGTATCCATCATCAGAAGTTATTACTTCAGTGATTGAAGGATATGCAACTGAATGCAATGAGAGACTAAAATTTGAGAGTAAAGTTAAACCGATTACGTTCTACTTAGAAAATGTAATGTACCGTGCTGAAATAAAGATGGCTCGCGGAGGATATTACATATCTTGTACTGAAGTGTAATAAATTTTGAAACCATACATGTTTGAACTATGTATGGTTTCTTTTTTTGTTTTGTAGGGTCTAAAATAATACTTTTTACTTACGGATATATCATTTTGTGCTTTTTACTATTCAAATACTTCTCCTTACAATGAAGAAAAATATGTGAGGTGGTATAACTTATGATGAATCGAGTTGTATTAATCGGTAGATTGACAAAGGAGCCAGAATTATACTACACAAAACAAGGCGTCGCTTATGCAAGAATATGTATTGCGGTGAATAGAGGATTTCGAAATAGTTTAGGTGAACAACAAGTCGATTTTATTAATTGTGTCGTTTGGCGAAAATCGGCTGAGAATGTAACTGAATATTGTAAGAAGGGGTCACTTGTTGGGATTACAGGGCGTATTCAGACGAGTAATTACGATGATGAACAAGGCAAGAGAATATATAGAACTGAAGTTGTGATTGAGAGTATTACCTTTTTGGAGAGAAGGCGGGAGGGGGCATCATGATAAGAAGTAAAGAGTATCAAAAATAATAGAGGGGGTTAATAGCCCTCTATTATTTTTGAGTGATACCTCCCCAAACAACATCCAACTGTTGATAGAGTATATTTTTTGCATTTGTTTCATTAGCATGTAATTGGGAAGGGGATATTAGTGTATAAAAATAAGTACTCATAATAGTAGAAGTGATAATATTTACATCCCATTGACTGTTTAATGTTCCTGCCTCTTTCGCTTCGGTAATAATTGAAGACAAACCTTCTTGTAGCTGTTGTATACTTTTTAATTCATTTTCTACTAAGTAGTTTGACTTTATAATCTCAAAGACGGCATGCTTCATGAAATCACCATGTCCAGTAAATCGATCCAGTAAATCTCCTAAAACAAGTTTGATTTTTTCTTTTGGATGTTCCATATTTTTATACGTTTTTAAACTTTCATTCCATAGGTCAATCTGAGAATCACCTAAAAATAATAATATGTTTTCTTTTTTCGGAAAATAGTTGAAGAAAGTTCCTTTTGCAATACCACATGCAGTAGTAATATCTTGAACCGTTACGTTTTCGTACCCACGTTCTTGGAAGAGCTGTATTGCCTTTAGGAATATAAGTTCTTTTAACTCTTTTTTTCTCGTTTCTCTTAGCATTTTATCTACTCCTAACACAAACAATTATAGCTGTTTAATAGATAATCTCAAATAGAATCTTACGTCAGAATTCAGTTTATTGTTTTATAAAGCTCTATATAATCGAAAGCAAGATAGAAAGAATTCTGTTTATAGTTTCTTGTTATAAACGAAAACTATATAGTTCGTGTGCTTGCCTTTCAGAAATCCATTTTGGAATACGTTTCATTACTTCATTTCTTATTATAGTTAAAGGTTTACTTTCTATTTGCGCCATTTTTCCAACTGTCCACGCAGTGGTTGAGATTTTTTCAATTCTATCTCTTCTTTTTTGTTCGTATTCTATAAATGCTTGACGATAATGAGCATTATTTTCGATACATTCAGCCAGAATAATCGCATCTTCAATTGCTTGACAAGCACCTTGACCTAAATTCGGAGTAAGTGCATGGGCAGCATCTCCAATAAATACGATGCGTTTGTCAAAAAATTGTTTCATTGGAGTGATGTCTACAATATCACGATGAATCATATTAACGTCAGATGCGTTTTTTAAAATAGCTGGAATGGGATTATGATAATTTTTGAAGTGATTATATAAATCTGCTGTTGTGTAAGCTTTGTATTTTGAATCTCTAGCTTTAGCGTTTATGAGTGCATACCAGTATACTTCATTGTTGGGAAGAGGGACGATACCAAATCTACCGTTTGTTCCCCAAGTTTCAATAAAATCGTTTGTTAAAGAAAGGTTATTAGTAGGAGTTACGCCGCGCCAACACGTATAGCCTGCATAACGGTAATTATCGCCTTGTGTTACTTGTTTTCGAACGACAGAATGAATACCATCAGCCGCAATGAGTATATTGCCGAGTGCTTCACTACCATCTTGAAATACTATTTTTAAGGCGTTTTCTTCATTCTGTTCTATTTTTACGCATTCTTTTCCCCATTCGACAGTATCCTCTTTTAGTTCAGAAAGTAATAATTGATGTAAATATTTTCTATGAATGGAGTACATTTTTGGATAGCAAGTTGGAATAATTAATTTATTGAAAGTAGTTCCTTTTTCGGATACAAGGTTAAAACCGTCACTTTCGTTGCCGAATTTTTTGATTTTCTCAGAAATTTCGTATAATTTCAGTGCTTGCATTGCATTTGGGGCAATGATAATACCTGCACCAGCAACAGTGGGTTCAGTTTTTTTGTCATATACTTTTACATCTAATCCTATTTTTTGTAGGGAAATTGCTGCACAAAGTCCAGCGATACCGCCACCAATAATTATGACATTATTCATTTGTTATCCCTCCACTTATAAATGACTTAACTCATAAAATGACCAAGGTCATTTTATGAGTTAAGGTTAATTCCTTTTTATGTAATTGTCAATTAGACTTTTAACTATAGTTTTGGAAAGATTAGGTGAAAATAGAATGAATAAAGCTTTTCAGAAATGTAGAAAAGGAATTAGTAAAATTAAGCATCCGAGTAGGAGTATAGAGTGATAACATGTTACAATACAGCTAAGAACATGCAATAAAGGAGAGTTTTTTACGTGAAGATTAAAGCAATTGAACCGACGCCAAGTCCAAATACAATGAAAGTTATTTTGAATGAAGTATTACCATCAGGAGCGCGTAATAATTATACAAATGAAAATAAAGAACAAGCACCAATGCAAGTGCAAGAAATTTTGAAAATTGAAGGCATTAAAGGTGTATATCATGTAGCCGACTTTTTAGCAGTGGAGCGAAATGCGAAGTATGACTGGAAAGTTTTATTACAACAAGTTCGTGCTGTTTTCGGCGAAGAAGTAGTGGAAGAAAGTGAAGAACAACAACTTGCTCATTTTGGAGAAGTGAAAGTGTTTGTTCAAATGTTCTTTACAATTCCAATGCAAGTAAAGTTAACAGATGGAACGACGGAAGAACGTGTTGGTTTACCAGATCGTTTTAAAGAATCAATTATGAAAGTGCAAATGTCTGCACCAAACGTTGTAAAAGAGCGTAAATGGGTGGAACAAAGTACACGTTACGGTAACTTTGAAGAAATCGGGAAAGAAGTAGTGGAAGAGATTGTTGCTGCTTATTCAGAAGAACGTGTAAATGAAACGGTTAAAGAATTATTAAATCAAGCAGGTGCTGTTGAAGTAACGATTCAAAAGCGTGAGCCATATAAAGTAACAGAAGAGATGATGAAAGATTCTGACTGGAAAAACCGTTTTGCAGCATTAGAACAAATGGATCCTACTGAAGAAGATATTCCAGTGTTGAAGATGGCGTTAGATGATGAAAAAGTTTCGATCCGCCGTTTAGCAACTGCGTATTTAGGTATGGTAAAAGGTGATGGAGTATTGCCATTATTATATAAAGCGTTATTAGATCGTTCAGTAAGTGTTCGCCGTACAGCAGGCGATTGCTTATCAGACGTAGGTGATCCAGCAGCGATGTTCGTTATGATTAAATCTCTGAAAGATTCAAGTAAATTAGTACGCTGGCGTGCAGCTATGTTCTTATTTGAGCTTGGAGATGAAAGTGCAATTCCAGCATTAAAAGCAGCGCAAGATGATCCAGAGTTTGAAGTAGCGATGCAAGCGCGTCTAGCATTAGAGCGTATTGAAGGCGGAGAAGAAGCAAAAGGTTCTGTATGGAAACAAATGACAGAGTCTCGTAAAGGGGAATAATATATGATTGTTTTCTATGATAGTTGGTGTCCGATGTGTACGGCCGTTGCAGAACGTACGAAAAAATTAGATAAAAAAGGTAAGATGAAATTTGTTTCATTTCGAGATGAAGATGTAGTTGAGAAGTATGAGCTTTCTCAAGAACTACAAAGTAAGATGGAACAAAGACTGTATATTTTTAAAAATAATAAGTGGTATGACGGCATTCAGAGCATAGATGTATTAGCAAAGGCCGTACCATCTTATTGGTTTGCCGTTCCTTTTATAAAGCTATCTATCGTACTTGGTTTTGGAAGTAAAGTATACGATTATATCGCTAACAATAGAAAACTTGTCCCAGTTGGACATTGCCGCGGTGGGGTTTGTGAAATCCCTACAAAAAAATGAAATCATCGTAATCTTTCTTTTGCACCTAGTAATAGAGCGTGATATGATGAATTTGGAATGAAAGTTGAAGGAGAGATTACAAGATGTCAAATGCTTATGAAGAATACATGCGCCAAATGGTAATCCCAATGCGCCAAGAGTTAGTGCGCTCTGGGTTTGAAGAGTTAACTACAGAAGAAGCTGTAACAGAATTTATGGAAAATACATCAGGTACAACTTTAGTAGTTGTAAACTCTGTTTGTGGTTGTGCAGCTGGTTTAGCACGTCCATCAGCAGGTCAAGCGGTTGTTCGTGCTGAAAAACAACCTGATCATCTTGTAACTGTATTCGCAGGTCAAGATAAAGATGCTACCGCAAAAATGCGTGAATACTTCGGAGAAATCCCTCCATCTTCACCATCTATGGCATTATTAAATGGAAAAGAAGTTGTTCACTTCATTCACCGTCATGAAATTGAAGGTGCAACTATGGACGAAATTATTACGAACTTAGAGCAAGCTTTCGAAAAGAATTGCTAAGGAAGGGGGAGAGTAAATCTCCCTCTTTTCTTTATATAGAGGTGAAAGAATGATAGTAACAACAGCAGGAAGAACAAATAAAGAAATGACAGCATATGCAAAGGAGGTAGCAGAAGAATTAAATCGTTCTTTTATTTTACGTAATGATATACCAGTGCATAAATTACATGAGCAGTATGAACAAGATGTACTTGTCGTAGGAAAGAACCGATTAGCTATTTATCCGAAAGGTACGGAAGAATCATTTTTCTTTCATCCGAACTCAGCGATGTTTCGTGTGAAAAGGTTAATGCGTGGAGAGCACGATCCGTTTGTACAAGCTGCTAAATTAGAGAGCGGAATGACAGTGTTAGATTGTACGCTCGGTATGGCATCAGATAGTATTGTAGCTAGTTATGTTGTTGGTGAAAGTGGAACAGTAACAGGACTTGAAGGCAATGAATATATGGCTTATATCATGAGAAATGGTTTGAAAACATGGTCTTCATCTGTTTCTGAAATCGATGAAGCAATGCAAAGAATCCTAGTAAAGCAAACGGAGCATTTTTCATTTTTAGCGCAATGTGAAGACGATAGTTACGATGTCGTTTACCTTGATCCTATGTTTGAAGAAACTGTCATAGAATCTGACGGAATTAAAGGATTAAAACACTTCGCTTTGTATCATGATATTACTGACGAAACAATTGCGGAGGCGAAGCGAGTGGCGAGAAAGCGTGTCGTATTAAAAGATCATTTCCGTAGTTCTAGATTTGAAAAACACAATTTTCACGTATACAAAAGAAAAAGTGCTAAGTTTCACTTTGGTGTAATTGACCCTTGCTAATTGTTTGAAAAGATGTATAATAAGCAATAATTAATTAAATATACTGTCTGTGATGAAGAGAGTAGTCTTTTTTAGAAGGAAAGCGAGCTGGGGATGGTGTGAGCCTAGTACGGAAGAAAAAGATGAAGCGCACTTCGGAGATGCTTCTTGAACGAATAGTAGAGAAAGCCGAGGCCCCCTGTCCTCGTTATAAACGGGAAAGTGGTTCGTAACGAACAACAAGGGTGGTACCACGGGTTAAAACTCGTCTCTTTTTTAGAGACGAGTTTTTTGTGTTTTAAAAAATAAGGAGGTTGTATCATGGATTATAAAATGCAGTTTGCGGAAAGTTTATCTAATATTTTCACGAATGAATTAACGCAAAAACAAATTTTAGATTTAATTGAAACACCGAAACAAGATGAATTTGGAGATGCAGCGTTCCCATGCTTTTCATTAGCGAAGCAATATAAAAAAGCACCAGCTCTTATCGCAAAGGAAGTTGCTGAGAAATTAAATAATCCGTTTTTTATGAAAGTAGAAGCCGTTGGTCCTTATGTAAATGTATTTTTCAATCGTGAAACTGTAAGTGATGCAGTATTAAAAACAGTTTTAGCGGAGAAAGAAGAGTTCGGTCAAAACCACTTTGGCTGTGAAAAAACAGTAGTAATTGATTATTCCTCTCCTAATATCGCGAAACCTTTTTCGATGGGGCATTTACGTTCTACAATGATAGGAAATTCGCTGAAACATATCGCTGAAAAATGTGGCTATGAAGTTGTAGGGATTAATTATATAGGAGATTGGGGAACACAGTTTGGAAAGTTAATTACGGCTTATAAAAAATGGGGAAATGAAGCAGTAGTTAAAGAAGATCCAATACGTGAGCTATTTAAGTTATATGTCCAATTCCATGAAGAGGTAAAAGACGACGAAGAACTAGAAGAAGAAGGACGTGCTTGGTTTAAGAAATTAGAAGAAGGTGATGAAGAAGCGGTAGAGCTTTGGAATTGGTTCCGTCATGAGTCCCTTAAAGAATTTTCTCGCATTTATGAACTTCTCGGCGTAGAATTTACTAATTTTCAGGGAGAAGCATTTTATAATAATTTAATGGAAGATTTTATTGGGATTTTAGAAGAACATGAGTTGCTTGAAGAATCAGAAGGTGCATTAGTCGTTAATTTAGAAGAAGAAGGAATGCCGCCTTGCTTAATTAGAAAATCAGATGGTGCGACGATTTATGCAACGCGTGACTTAACGGCAGCTTTATATCGTCAAAACACTTATGGGTTTGATAAAGCGCTATATGTTGTTGGTCCAGAACAAAGCTTACATTTCAATCAATTTTTCACCGTATTAAAAAAACTTGGCTATACTTGGGTTGATGGTATGGAACACGTACCGTTTGGCTTCATTTTAAAAGATGGTAAGAAAATGTCGACACGTAAAGGAAGAGTTATTTTACTTGAAGAAGTACTCGAAGAAGCAATCGAACTTGCAAAACAAAATATTGAAGAGAAAAATCCAAACTTAAAACAAAAAGAAGTAGTAGCAAAGCAAGTCGGTGTTGGTGCAGTCATCTTCCACGATTTAAAAAATGAGCGTATGCACAATATTGAATTCTCATTAGAAAACATGCTGAAATTTGAAGGAGAAACAGGCCCGTACGTACAGTACACACATGCACGTGCTTGTTCTATTTTAAGAAAAGAAAGTGTAGAATTTGAAACATGTACATTTGCTTTAAAAGACGATCATAGCTGGAGTGTCGTAAAATTACTAAATAAATTCCCGCAAATAATTGAAGCAGCTTTCAATAAAAATGAGCCATCGATTATTTCGAAATATATATTAGATGTAGCACAATCATTCAATAAATATTACGGTAATGTTCGTATATTAGAAGAGAGCGAAGAAAAAGACAGCAGACTCGCATTGGTTTATGCTGTGACGGTTGTACTAAAAGAAGGATTACGTTTACTTGGGGTGGAGGCACCTGAGGAGATGTAGCATAAAAGGTGTATGTATCATTACAGATATGTATGCCTTTTTATTTGGTATAGGAGCCATGTAAGTAGTAATCTCACTTTATTAAACTAATTTCTGGGGGAATTAAAATGTAGGAATGTTTTTGTTAAATGGAGAATTGTAAGGGGTGTATATAAAAGGAGGCGTTAGACGTTGGAAACATACGATTGGAACAGTAAACTAGCGTATTTAAAAAACACGAGAGATTTATATTACAATAGCGATTATGTAAGTTTTCTAGTGAATTCAGTTTGGAAGATTTCTGATCCAGTACATGTTGTTGATTATGGCTGTGGATATGGTTATTTAGGGTTAGTTTTGTTGCCGTTACTTCCAGGTGGATCAACATATACAGGCATTGATAGCGGAGAAGCATTAATAGCTGAAGCGAGAGAGTTGTTTCGTTCCCTCCCGTATGAATCAGAATTTATTGAGGAAGATGCTACAGAAATTGAACTGAACGATAAATACGATATAGCAATCTGTCATGCTTTCTTATTACATATGAGTTCGCCAAAAACGATGCTACAAAAAATGATACATTCAATTAAAAAGGGCGGAAAAATAATCTGTTTTGAACCACATTGGATATCAAATATGTCTTCATACTCTTTAGATGGGGAGAAACAATCAGAATTTATTCAGTTAGGTATTTTGCAGAAATTATTTGAAAGTGATACGAAAAGAAATGGTAAAGATGGCAATATAGGCATGAAAATACCGATATATTTAAGTGAATTAGGTGTGAAAAATATTGAGTGTAGAGTAAGCGATAAAGTGAACTTTTTAGATTCAAATATGCATCACAATGATAAAAACGATTTGTATCAATCATTAAAAGAAGAGGGGATTGCAGGTGATCCGGGTGATAAGCAACAATTTGTAGAACGTTTAATAGCCAGAGGATTAACATATGATAATGCGCTAGCTCAATATGAAGCTGAACTACGATTTTTTAAAATATTTCATGTGTATTCTTCTTTTGTATACGCTCCCAATATGAAAATTACATTTGGTGACATAGTTTGTTAAAAGGTATGATGTATAAGAATTGTCGTTTAATGTCGATAAGTCGGTATTCGACATATAATCGCTGATATATTTGAATTATCGGCGATATAATTTTATGTACTAAGTTCAGCTTTTACAAGATCAAAACTGCATGTTACGTTATTCCATATAATCAAACAAAATACAGAGAAAAACAATCATTTTTACTATATTTTGTTATAAATTTGAATAATATTAATTAATACCATCCATTATAAGAGATTTTAGTTGAATACATACTATATGGTGTGTAAAATCTAAGCAAGTAGCAGTATAAATATAAATTCGAGGTGAATGCATGCTAGATTTTAAGCAATTAGAAACTTGTTTGAAAGATAAGAGATTTGTAGACGGATTACAGGAAATAAATAATGAAATTGCATATATAAAAGAAACGAATACTTTATCCTATGTGAAGAATTGGCTTGCCAATATTCCTTCGCATAAGGAGTTTGATATATTAATTCGCCTTACTGATGAAGGGCTTATGCACCAATGCAGTTCATTTCTCATTCGCTACGCTTATAAAAAATTCCCAAATATGAGAACGCTCTCTTTATATTGTGATGAGTTAATTGATGAGCGAAAAATTCTTGAAGCAGAGCAGTTGTTAAAATCTTCTTTAGAAGAGTTAGGTAAAGAAGAAATAGATGCAGATTTTTTAGCGAAAACATATTTTACGTTAGTACGATGTCTTTTAGAAATGAAACGAAACGAAGAAGCGCTAATGTATATGAAAAAAGCAGAGGAGTACAGTACACGTGCAGTCTTTGATAAATGGGGCTACGTTTATATGCATACAGGTGAATGGGAGAAAGCGGAAGAACAATTTATTGCTGGCATACAGCATGAAGATTGTGAAGAGTTATCTACCTATTTATTATCACAATTGTATGCGAATAAAGGGGAACAAAAACGTGCAATACAGTTAATTGATGATGCGATTGTAAAGTTTCCACAAGTACCATATTTTCATTTTGAGAAGGTAAAGTATTTATTAGATTTAGAGCAATATGAAGAAATGTTAGCGGTAATAGATAACATAAATACTCAGCTGCCATATCATGCCTATAATACTTACTTTGTACATTTACGTGCAGAAGCGTTGTACAAAATGAATAAGTTTGCAGATTTACAAAAGCTATTAAGAGAAGAAAAGAGTTTAAAAGAATCTTTATATCATAATTTAGAAAAAAATCCGGATGGAAAAAAGGTTCACTTGCCGATAGTTCCTATTGTACAAAAGGATAATTATTGTGTTCCGACAAGTTTAGAGATGATGTTGCGTATATGGGGAGAGAAACGTACACAAGATGAAATAGCAGAGTTTATTTTTGATATGACAGGTTCGAAGTTTTCAGATACTGTTTCTTATTTAGAAGAATTAGGTTATGAATATCGTTATTTTAAAGGGAATGAAGAGAATTATAAGAGACTGATTGACGAAGGAATTCCTGTTTTATTAAGTATAGATATTGAGCATGCTTCACACGTACAAGTTCTATCTGGATATGATGATACATTGCAAGCTTTCTATGTTCAAGATCCAAACTTTATAGAACCAGTTCTTGTGGAATATAGTAAATTACAAGAAAAATATCGTTATACAGGCTGTTTAGCAATCACGTTTGTTCCGAAAGAAAAGAAGGAGCAACTAGCGTTTCTAAGTGAAGAAGAAAATCGTTATTTTAAATCTATTTTTTCTCTTACGGATCATTTAGATGAACATGACAAAGAGGGAATTAGTAACTTAGTACAATTTTTAAAAGAAACGAGTGATAATCCAAATACGTGGTTATATACGATAAAGCACTTAGATGTTGAAGTAGATAAAGAATTTATTTTATATTGTATCGATAAGTTAATGGAAAAGTTTCCGAACTCGGACTTTGTTAAATTGCATGGTGCACAGTGTTTTATTCGTCTTCAGGAAGTAGACAAAGCCGAGCAAATGCTGACAAGCGTTGAGAAGAAAAATAATCGTGCATTATATCATTTGATAAATGGAAGATATGCTTTTGAGCAGGAAAGTTATATAGAAGCAATTTCAAGCTTTCGTTCATCGTTACAATTAGACGCAGATCAGCCTATTGCTTGGAGTTTTCTCGCTTTATCCTATATGTATATTGATCAATCTGAAAAAGCATTGCAATACTCTCAAGTTGCGTTAGAGCGTAGTCCTGAAAGGTTTACTTTAACGAATCACGGTATAATATTAATAGATTTAGAAAGATATGAAGAAGCATATGAAATCTTTAATGACTTGTTAAAAGAATATAAATATGAAGCACATGTATGGTATGAACGAGCGAGATGTGCACATCAACTAGGAAAATTATATTTAGCAATAAAAGGGCTTAAAGTAGCGATTCATTTGGATAGTAATGCACCTTACATTTATACAAAACTTTCGGAAATATACGAATCTGATTTGAAGGATGAGGAAAGTACGAAAGAAATTTTATTAAACGGTATTGAGAATTGTGATGATAAAGCATCTCTTTACGTAAAATTAGGTGACTATCATTTTCAAAATGATAGCTTGGAAGAAGCAGAAGTATTGTATAAGCGTGCTTTAGAAGAAAATGATGAGGATGTTTATTCTCACTTCGGACTTACACAAGTTTATATGGCAAGAGAACAATACAAGGAAGCAAAAGAATATATTCTTGGTCTTGAGAAGCAAATTGAAAAGAGCCAAGATTTCCTCATGAATGCAGGAATGGTTTTATGGGATGCTGAAATTGAACTTGGTGGAAATGAAGAAGGGTTTAAAGTAGCGCTATCTAAGTTAGAAAATGGTATAAAGAAAAGTGATTATAATGTAGCAAGTGCGTTAGATGAATATGTGAATCGAATTAAAGGAACGGAATTTGTACAACGAGGTATAGCGTTTTTAAGAACGTTACACAAAGAAAGAAATGAAGTAAGTGAGTACGGTTGTTATGCAGGTATTTTATATGAATCTATTGGACAGTACGGCCAAGCGATGAAAAGATATAGTAAGGCGATAGAACAAAAGGAAACGGCATTACCGTATTACCGAATTGGTGAAACACTTATGGCATTAGGACAATTGACGGAAGCAAAACAAGCGTATGAAACATGTTTAGAGCTTGATGGGAATTTCGTAGGTGTACATTTACAGCTTGCGGAAATATACGAAAAAGAAGAAAACCGTTTTAAAGAACAAAGTCATATGGTTCAGGCGATGAAAGAAGAGCCGTTGCATATTAATATGGAATATTTGGCACAGCTTTCAGTAGATATGAATCTTCAGGAAGAATTGTTGACTGAACTAGAACAATTAGCGGAAGAAGTACCTGAAATATGGCGTTTAGATGCGATTGCATATGTGCATGGTGCGATGAATGAAATAGATAAAGAACAAGAACAGATTGAATACGCGCTACAATTAGATGGTGAGCATATAGAAGTTCTATATCATTATGCAAAAGTATTAGTGAAAAAAAGAAATGTAAAAGCAATTGAAGTTGCAATGAAAGTAATACAAAAAGATTTTGATAATGAACGTATATTTGATGTTTATGTAAAAGCAGTAGAGCAACATAAAAAATTGTCTAACATACGAGATTTTCTTCATACGTTAAAGGTGAAAAAAGCAGAAAGAAGTACAGCATTCATGTATGCTGCAGCTGCGGTTACGGAAATATGGATTGAACGGCAGCTGCATGAACAGCCAAAACGATCTATCATTACGAGAGCTTTTTATCGTATGAAAAATCGTGCGAAAGAAATTTCAATGGTTACTATGATAATTGATTTATATGAAATCTCTTTAAAGTTAAATCCGAAAAATAGTATGGCAGCACAGCGATTTGCGCTATTTTATGAGAATGTAGAGATGAATAAAGAAGCAATAGAGATTTTGCACACATCACTAGAAAATAGATGGGATTATGAAGTAGCGAAGCAACTTGTAAATCTTTTCGTTGAGTGCGAGGAAGAAGATATGTTAAGAGATGCTTTGGAATTAACGAAGCAAATGGTTCGAGAACTACCAGATGATTATGATACACTTCTTCTGCAAGCACAAGTATTCTTTAAAGCAGGGGAAGAAAGAAAAGCAGAAAAGATGATCTTACAATTAATGGAGCAAACACCGTTCGTAAGTAGAGCATTTCTTGCTTTAGGAGAAATGTATCAAAGTCAAGAAAGGTTTGAAGAGGCAATTCATCTATTAGAAAATGCTTCTATAAATCATCCAAATGAAACAGCAATTCTCCTTTCTTTAGCGTCTTCATATCATGGTGCCGGCCAAACACTAAAGGCAGAAAAAATAGCAAATGAAGTATTAACAATGGATGCAAGTGATTTGTTAGCAAGATATGATCGTGCTTGTTATTTAGCACAGTTAAATAGAAATGAAGAGGCGAAGAAAGAGCTTGAAATTGTCCTTCGTGAGGATGAATCGGGATTCTTTGCTGAACTTATTGAGGATGATGAAAATTTAGCAGCATTGCGAGAATTTGAAAAGTAATTGTATAAGAATAGGGGAAAAGATAAGGATATATTTTGAATTAGTTGACAATTAGTTGTCAAATGGCATAAAATAACTTTTAACAAAGTATACAAATCTGAAGACGAGAAAGAGTAAAATAGTGAACTGTTCTCCAGAGAGCCGGTATATTGCTGAAAGCCGGTGGGCAGACGTTATTTGAAAATCATCTCCGAGGAGCCGAGGCTGAAAGTGAGTAAGCCCGGACGGATGTCTACCGTTACAAAGAACACGTATGATAGTACGTTGCTAAGCGCTATTAGTGAAAAAGCTAATAGAATTAGGGTGGTAACGCGGGTAAACCCGTCCCTACTTCATAGGGGCGGGTTTTTTGTGTGCTTTTAAAACATTCAAAGGAGTGATTGTAGATGAAGAAAGTAGATGTAAAAGAGTCAGCTGTAGGGAGAGAAACACGTATTCGTAAGCAGTGGAACGAACAAAGCATTTTTGAACAATCAATTCAGAATCGAGAAGGCGCGCAATCGTTTGTGTTTTATGAAGGGCCACCAACGGCGAACGGTTTACCACACGTCGGCCATGCACTTGGTCGGGCAATTAAAGATTTAGTAGCAAGATATAAAACGATGGCTGGTTATAAAGTAGTAAGAAAAGCAGGATGGGATACACACGGTTTACCTGTAGAACTAGGTGTTGAGAAGCAACTTGGTATTTCTGGTAAACATGAGATCGAAGAATATGGTATTGAACCATTTATTCAAAAGTGTAAAGAGAGTGTTTTCACATATGAAAAGCAGTGGCGTGAATTCACTGAAAGTATTGGTTATTGGGTAGATATGGATGATCCATATGTAACTTTAGAGAATCCATATATCGAAAGTGTATGGCATATTTTGGGGACGATCCATGAAAAAGGATTGTTATATAAAGGACATAGAGTTTCACCATACTGCCCAAGCTGCCAAACCTCATTGAGCTCACATGAGGTTGCACAGGGGTATAAAACAGTAAAAGATTTAAGTGCAACTGTGAAGTTTAAAGTGGAAGATAGTGAAAATGAGTATTTCTTAGGTTGGACAACGACACCTTGGACACTTCCAGCAAACGTAGCGCTTGCTGTCCATCCAAATATGGAATACGTTAAAGCAAAACAAGAAGGTCATGTATATATTGTTGCGAAAGAACGTGTACAAGAAGTATTAAAAGAGAATTATGAAGTATTATCTGTTCATAAAGGCGAAGAATTATTAAACACATCTTATGCAGCCCCATTTCCGATGAAAGAAGTTACAAATGGTTACCGCGTTATCGCAGCAGATTTTGTAACAGCAGATAGTGGTACAGGACTTGTTCATATTGCTCCAGCATATGGAGAGGATGATTATAGAGTCGTTCAAAGTGAAGGATTGTCATTCTTGCACGTTGTAGATGAAAAAGGTGAGTATACAGAAGCAGTACCATTTTTGAAAGGAAAATTTGTAAAAGATTGTGACGTGGATATCGTTCGTTATTTAGCGAAGGAAGGTTTACTGTATCATAAAGAAAAATATGAACATAGCTATCCGCATTGCTGGCGTTGTGATTCACCACTACTTTATTATGCAGGAGAAAGTTGGTTAATCCGAACAACTGCAATTAAAGATACATTTTTACAAAATAATGATTCTGTTACTTGGTATCCGGATCATATGAAACATGGACGATTTGGTAAGTTTTTAGAAAATATGGTGGACTGGAATATTAGCCGAAATAGATATTGGGGAACGCCATTAAACGTATGGGAATGTGAAAGTTGTAATCATCAGTTCGCACCGAAAAGCATTGCTGAATTAAGAAAGCATAGTACGAACGAAACACCAGAAGATTTGGAATTGCATAAGCCTTATGTAGATGAAGTGCAAGTCTGCTGCGGGAAATGCGGAGGAACAATGAATCGTACACCAGAAGTAATTGATGTTTGGTTTGATAGTGGTTCTATGCCATTTGCACAATATCATTACCCATTTGAAAATAAAGAGTTATTTGAAGAGCAGTTTCCAGCGGATGTTATTGCAGAAGGAATTGATCAAACACGCGGCTGGTTTTATAGTTTATTAGCAGTCTCAGCACTGTATACAGGAAAAGTACCGTATAAACGAGTGTTATCATTAGGGCATGTCTTAGATGAAGAAGGACAGAAAATGTCTAAAAGTAAAGGGAATGCACTAGACCCAGTTGATTTAGTAGATAAGTTTGGTGCAGATGCGCTAAGATGGGCTTTACTTGTTGATAGTGCCCCGTGGAATGCGAAGCGTTTTTCTGAAAGAACAGTACTGGAAGCGAAATCTAAATTTGTAGATACATTAGTCAATGTGTATAGCTTCTACGTTTTATATGCAAATTTAGATGAGTATAATCCGAAAGAAACGTATAATGTAAAGCTTACGAAATTAGACGAATGGGTATTATCAAGATTGCATAGTACAACGAAAAAAGTGAGAACAGCACTTGATGATTATCAATTTACGAATGCAGCTCGTGAAATTGCAGCACTTGTAGATGAAGTGAGTAACTGGTATGTAAGACGCTCACGTAATCGTTTCTGGGAATCTGGTATGAACGCTGAAAAAGCTGCTGCGTATGAGACACTTCATGAAGTACTTGTAACAATTAGTAAATTAATTGCACCATTCACACCGTTTGTCGCGGAAGACATTCATCTTAATTTAGAAGGAAGTAGTGTTCATTTAGCTGATTATCCAGTTGTAAATGAATTACTACTTCAGCCGAAATTAGAAGCGGAAATGGATGCTGTTTTACAAGTTGTTGAACTTGGAAGAAGTAACCGTAATCAGCATTCTTTAAAAGTAAAACAGCCGCTAGCAGAACTTGTATTACTTGAGCATAACGAGAATGATATGGATTGGGAATCTTATCGTGATATCGTTATGGATGAGTTAAATGTAAAAGCGTTCCATGTTGAACTCGATGAAACAAAATACACATCATATCAATTGAAGCTTAATTTTAAAACAGCGGGGCCGAAGTTCGGTAAAAATGTGAATGCAGTGAATGGTTGGCTAAAACAATTATCACAAGAAGAAGTGCAAAACTTTGTATCAACAGGAAGAGCAGTTTACGAAGCAACACCAGGAGAAGAAGTAGTTGTAACTGCTGAAGATGTGTTAGTTGAGAAAGTTGCAAAATCAGGATTTTCTAATACGACTAACGGACAATACACAGTTATGTTAGATACGAATGTAACGGAAGAATTGTTACAAGAAGGAGTAGCGCGTGAATTCATTCGTGCGGTTCAAGAATATCGTAAACAGTTGAATTTACCAGTTAATTTACGAGTCGATGTTATTCTCGATACAGAAGTAGAGCTACAGCGAACGTTAACGAACCATAAAGATTTATTGGAAGAAAACTTACTCGTTAAACAATTTACATTTGGTCACTTAACGAACGAAGACGATGAACTTTCTTTAGGTGAGACAAAACTTAGAATTAAATTAAGTGCGGCTAATTAAAGAAAAAAGGAAGTTGGAATGATTCCAACTTCCTTTTTTGTATGATTAGAATTTATTTGACTATACATTCGATAGGATTACTAGCAATTTTCTTTTTTCATAGCGTACCGAAAACAATACTGTAGAAATATATTTCTACAGTATTGTTTTCACTTTACACATAAATATTGAGAAAATTTCACTTACCTCAAATGGAAAGGTAATAGAATTGTCCATAGAGAATTACTCCTAGATTCAATTTTTATCCCTCCATTTTGTGGAGAATGATTGCTGAGTGGTAACGGGATAAGGTTGAGCTACTTTATTAGGGGGAGTGGTTCTATGTTTAATAAAAAAATGGTGGCAATGGCAATGACTGTGCCGTTAGTAATGGGGACGATTTCTACGGTTTCGGCATTGGAAAAACAACAGCAAGTAAAGTTAGAAGCTTATTCGCCACAGAAAAAAGCAACTGAATATTTAAAAGAAAATGCTGCGCAGTATGGATTGAAGGCAGACCTTTCAGACTTGCAATATATTTCTACAACAGAAACGTCAGTAGCTTCATATGTTAGGTTTCAACAAGTTGTTAACGGTGCTCCTGTATTTTCAAAACAAATTACAGTTACTCTTAACGGAGAAGGGAAGGGAGTACTCGCTGTTTCTGATTATCAGCCTGTTACAGGTGTGAAGGAAGTAACGACAAAAATTAGTGAAAAAGATGCAATACAAAAATCAATGGCGTATGTTGGAGAAGCAAGTGAGCAAAACTTATGGGCTCCTACAGAGAAAGAATTCGGATATATTGTTGAAGAAGGAATGGCTCGTCCAGTATATAAAGTTGTAGTCCATTCTAATAATCCATTTGGTGCATGGGAAACATTTATTGATGCAGAAAATGGAAAGTTAATTAAAAAGGTTGATATAAACCGAAAAGCTGAAGGATCAGGAAAAGTATTTTTACCTAACCCAGTCGTATCTAGCGGTAGTAAAGTAGGCTTAAAAGATAATAACGATGCAGATTCAACAGCTCTAACGAACCAACTGAAAACTGTTACGTTAAAAGGTTTAGATGGAACAGGATTTTTAATTGGAGAATATGTAACGATTTCTTCAAAAGCGAAAACAAAATCTACGAATTTACAATTTAACTATACACGTGCAAATGATAGCTTTGAAGATGTGATGTCGTATTATCATATCGATACATTACAGCGTTACATTCAAGGGTTAGGTTTTAAAAATATTAATAACCGTTCGATAAAAGTGAATGTTAATGGTACAACTGATGATAATTCATTCTATTCTCCATCAACAAAAGCTTTAACTTTCGGTACTGGCGGTGTTGATGATGCAGAAGATGCTGGTATTATCGCACATGAGTATGGGCATTCGATTCAAGATAACCAAGTTCCTGGCTTTGGTAGTTCAGCAGAAGGCGGAGCGATGGGAGAAGGATTTGGCGACTTCTTAGGTGCTACATATGAAGATGCAGTATCGACTACAGGATACGGAAAAGCATGTGTTGGAGAATGGGATGCGACAGCTTACTCTAGTTCAGATCCAACATGCTTACGCCGATTAGATACGAATAAAGTATATCCGAAAGATATAACGAATGAAGTGCATGATGATGGTGAAATTTGGGCACAAGGTCAATACGAAATGGCACAAGCTTTTGGCCGTGATGTAGCAACAAAAATCATTTTACAATCACACTGGTCATTAACACCAAACTCTAAATTCAGTGATGGAGCAAAAGCGATTAAGCAAGCAGATGCTCTTTTATATGGCGGACAACATGCTGCTGATATCGATCGTATTTGGGCAGCGAGAGGCATTAGTACGAATTAATATAAAAAGTCGTGGCATTATAAGCCACGACTTTTTAATTTGCTTACGAACTGGTACTAGTAAATAAAGCTATATCAATGATAGTGTGAATATATCCGTATCCCATTTACTTTTTAGCTTCTTTAAAAACAAAATGTTCTTTAAATTTTCTAGATTCAACTTTTTGACCATTTCGCATCAATCGGAATGGGTGTTCTTGCCATGTAATAATAACATCAACCTCATCCGCTTTTGTAGCAACAGGTAAATTAGCGTGTTCAAATCCAGTTTTTCCACTTGCTAAACGACTTTCCTTTAGGGAAAAGAGTTCATATTTCGTTTTCTTATTTGGTTCGTTGCGGAATACTTCGACGTTTACGTTATATACTTCACTATTCCCGATATTCTTTACTGAAAAATGATATGTTTGAAATTCATTTTTTTTAGCTTGAAGCATATTTTTGTTTGTTTTTTTCGGTTTATCAATATTCACTAGCCATTGACCAGAGTTTTGAGAGATTGGTAAAGATTTTGGTGAATAGGCGTATGTTTCGTTTACTACAATTAGGCAAAACAATAGGAGAAAGAAACTAATTGCTTTTTGCATATGCACACCTCGCTTTAAATTTGTTTATTAATATGCGTGAAAAATACGGTTTTTATGTAAAAATTAGGAAAATATTAGATGTGTAATTTCGGATTTGATACATAAGAATATGTATTACAAAATTAACTTTTCCCGTTTTAGAAGCAGTTAGGAGTTAGAAAATCAGAATGTTTCAAAAAAATTCTTGCATTTTATAAAGCGAGAAGTTAGAATACTCTGTAAATATAAAAAGTGATGATCAGGAAAAGTACATGGTGCAAAGGTCTACAGAGAGCAGCCGGTTGCTGAGAAGGTTGTGATACCGCATGATGGAAAGACACCTGTGAGTGTTGCTTTGAACGTGATTATTAGTAAAAGCAAACGGTACCTACCGTTATCAGGGCTAAGATGGTCAGTATGACAATTTGGGTGGTACCGCGGAAAAAAATCCGTCCCTATTTATAGGGGCGGATTTTTGTATTCTTTGAAAGGGGGTGAGTGACCGTGGATGATGACGATGACAACAATAACGTAAATAAATATAAAATTACTGGAGGGAAAAATAATGAATTCAATAATGAAGCGTTCACTCACAAAAGAATGTATGGAACAAAGTGGAAAGGTTGTATTACTTCAAGGATGGGTAAAAAAATTCGGCATCTTGGAAATGTTAGTTTTTTATTATTACGGGACAGAACAGGAGTAATTCAATGTGTATTAGAGAATGGATTGGCTGGATATAAAGTTGATGTAGAAAGTGTTGTCCATGTAATCGGTGAAATAGTCGAGACGTCGAAAACAGAATTGGGTGTTGAAGTACTTGCTCATGAAGTGAAAGTAATAAACGGTGCAGAACCACTTCCATTTGAAATAAATAAAAAGAAGTTACAAGTGGGCTTAGATCAACTACTTAATGAGCGAGTAATATCATTAAGGCATGAGCGAACCGCAGCGATTTTTAAAGTGAAATCTACACTCGTTCAGAGCTTTAGTGAAATTCTTATAGAGAACGATTTCACACGGATCTTTACGCCGAAAATTGTTTCGCAAGGGGCAGAAGGAGGAGCAAATGTTTTTAAGCTTCCATACTTCCAAAAAGAAGCTTATTTAGCACAATCACCACAGTTCTATAAGCAAATGATGGTGGCAGGTGGGTTAGAACGAGTTTTTGAAATTGCACCTGTATATAGAGCGGAACATCATAATTCTTCCCGTCATTTGAATGAATATATATCGTTAGACGTAGAACTTGGTTTTATTCATGATTTTTATGAAGTGATGCAACTAGAAACGGATGTTTTACGATATATGTTTCAACAAGTAGCGAAAAAATGTGAAATAGAACTACAACTATTACAAATAGAAGTACCTGTTATTACTGAAATACCTAAAATTACATTGTTAGAAGCACAAGAAATTTTGAAAAGTAAGTATCGTAAAGAATCTCCTGTAGGGGATTTAGATACAGAAGGTGAAAAGTTACTAGGGAAATATGTAAAGGAAACATATAATAGTGAATTTGTTTTCATTACACATTATCCGAAAGAAGCGAGACCGATGTATACGATGCAAAATAAAGAGAATCCAGCTATTACTGATTCATTCGACTTATTATATAAAGGGTTAGAAATAACGTCAGGGGCACAGCGAATTCATAATTATGAAATGTTACTCGCTTCGTTTAAAGAAAAAGGATTACACCCAGAGAAATTTCAATCTTATTTAAATACATTCCGATACGGTTGTCCCCCGCATGGAGGTTTCGGAATTGGGTTAGAAAGGATTGTATATAAACTATTAGAATTAACAAATGTACGAGAGGCGAGTGCTTTTCCGAGAGATTGTACTCGTCTTATACCGTAAAAAGATGAAAATATAGACTCTTTCTTTTGCTAATAAGCTTAGTAAAAGTGAGTTATCAATATGAACCATTTCGACAAAAAATTAATATACCCCTTGACAGTTACAAATATAACCGATATACTTCATATTAATTTCAAAAGAAAATATATTCTAAATATTACAATGTGTTGAATAGGAGTAGTAAGGTCATGTATTTGTACAGAGAGCTATGGGTTGGTGCGACATAGTCAAATGACATCCTGAACTCGCCTAGGAGCAGTAAGGTGGAACGGAATCACATTCTTAGTAAATCTTAACGGTTAACCTTCGATATTAGGTTTGTAATCAAACGATTACTACTAAGGTGGATTCATAATGGAATCAATAAGGGTGGTACCGCGTTAAGTAAATGGCTTAGCGTCTCTTTATATAGAGATGCTAGGCCATTTTTTTATTATATGGAAAAAGAAGTGGAGGGTTTATTTGGATAGGTATATAAAATTTATTTATCTATATAAAAAGATTTAATTAGGAGGAAAATGAGATGAAACAAACGGAGCAATGGACTTCGAAATTAGGTTTTATAATGGCTGCAGCAGGATCAGCAATTGGACTTGGCGCAATATGGAAGTTTCCTTATATCGCCGGGAAGAGCGGGGGAGGAGCATTCTTTTTAATCTTTATATTATTTACTATATTAATTGGATTACCACTACTTATAGCTGAATTTATGATTGGACGTAGTACGCAGAAACAAGCAGTTGGCGCATTTAAAAGTATTGCACCAAATACAGGGTGGCACTGGATTGGACGCCTTGGTGTTGGAACGTGTTTTATACTACTTTCATTTTATAGTGTTGTAGGTGGATGGGTGTTAATTTATTTATTCAGAGGAATTACTGGACAACTAATTGCACCGGGACAAAATTACGGAGCATTATTTACTGAAACAATTGGGAATCCCACTTGGGCTATTATGGGACATTTCGCTTTTATGTTCATTACGATATGGGTTGTATCAAAGGGTGTACAAAACGGAATTGAAAAAGCAAGTAAATATATGTTGCCAGCATTGTTCGTTTTATTTGTCGCTCTTATTATTCGTTCGTTAACACTTGATGATGCTATGAAAGGTGTGAAGTTTTTCTTACAACCAGATTTCTCAAAGATTACTTCGGAAAGTATTTTGTTCGCAATGGGGCAATCATTCTTTGCAATTAGTATCGGGATTTCAATTATGGTTACCTATAGTTCCTATTTAAATAAAAAAGAAAGTTTACCAAAATCAGCAATAACAATTGTTGGATTGAATTTATTTGTTTCTTTATTTGCAGGTCTTGCCATTTTTCCGGCCGTATTTTCATTAGGAATGGAGCCGACAGAAGGACCTGGATTACTATTTATCGTATTACCATCTGTATTTAGTCAAATCCCATTCGGTGGATTTTTCTTAACAGTATTCCTTGCACTATTTACATTTGCGACATTAACATCGGCATTTTCTCTACTAGAAACTGTTGTTTCAGCATTAGCAAATGGTGAACAAGAAAAGAGAACGAAATTATCATGGCTGATCGGTTTCGGCATTTTCTTAGTAGGTATACCATCAGCGTTATCATTTGGAGTATGGAGTGATATTACGATTTTCGGAAAGAATATTTTTGATGCAGTAGACTTCTTATCTAGTAATATATTAATGCCACTTGGAGCACTATTTATTAGTATTTTCGTTTCATTCAAAATGGAAAAGAAGATACTAGAAGCAGAGTTTTTTGTAGGTGGAAATTATGGAAAGAAAGTATTTACTTGTTGGGCATTTTTACTTCGATTTGTAGCACCGCTCGCAATCATTATCGTCTTTTTAAATGTAATAGGGATTATTTAACAATAAATGTTATAATATTCAGTAAAAAAAGAAGATGGTGATGTTTATGGCGAATTTGATAGAAACAGGAGAGTATATGAATATTAGAGGGAAAAAGCTATACGTTGAAACACATGGAAATCCTAAAAATAAGCCAGTCTTATACTTGCATGGTGGACCAGGAGAGAGTTGTTATGATTTTTCATTTCATCAAGCGGAACGTTTAAAAGATTCTCTATATGTAATTATGATAGATCAAAGAGGTGTTGGTCGTTCAGAAAAAATTACTGAAGACGAAGCTTTTGGATTAAATGATTTGATTGAAGACTGTGAGGAATTAAAAAAAGTATTACAAATTGAGAAGTGGTCTATAATTGGACATTCTTTCGGTGGATATGTAGCATTGCTTTATGCGTCGATATATCCAAGTTCAATAGAGAAAATAATATTTGAAGGACCAACTTTTGATTTTGCATTAACAAGTAGAGCTTTGTTGCAAAAGACAGGGCATTTATTAAAAAAGTATGGAAAAGAAGAAGTAGCAAAAGAGTGCTTTGCTTATTCATCTAGCAATGCTAGTTCAGAAGAGTTGTTAGAAGCTTATATAAGATTAAGCGCTGAATTAGAAGAAAAAAGAATGGAGATTTACAATAATAAGGAAGATAGGACAGATGAGAGTTTATACAGTGATGAAGAGTGGGAAATATTTTCAAATCGCTCCAAAATGCACTTTGATAGATTAAAATTAGAGGGAGCATGTCATACATCATTATTATCAAAAATAAAAGATGTACAAAATCTAATGTTATTAATAGTAGGAAAACATGATGTAGTAACGTGTGAAGAACAAATTAAAACATTTAATAAAGATGCCCGAAACGGCAAGTATATCGTATTTGAAGAGAGCGGTCATTCACCTCATTATGAGGAAGCAGATAGATTTGCAGAAACAGTCATACATTTTTTGAAATGAAGAAAAGGGTGCTTCTATAAATGAGAGGCACTCTTTCTAAATTTCTGGATATGTGATTGTGATGTTAGGCCACTTACTTTGCCAATTCTTTTTTATAACTCTGTTTTTGTACATATGTAATCGTTCTTTCGATTTAAGAAAATGAGCTGTTGGTCTCACTTGTAAGGAAAGGACATCTTCAATACCACATGGGGCTGTTAATATAACATTGTTTAGTTCATCAAGTGTAACTCCTAAAGCCGTTGCTGTTTCAGGGAATTTAGAAATAGCATTAACAGAAGAAGAATATGGTGGCATATTATTCACTACATGCATACGAGCTTGATTTTTTACAGACCAAGGAATAGTAGCATCAATATTCATTAATTTCGTTTCTAATGATTGTTCGTATATCTCATCTTGATGTAGACTATCATAATAAATCACATCAACATCAGGCATAGCCGTTTTAGCTTCATAGTCATGTAAAGTATCCCAAATTTTAGAACGAACAAAGCCGGCACAAACCCACCAATCAGGTAACTCTAGTGATTTTGCCATTTGTAATACATTCATCATCCATTCGTCGTTTTCTATTAAGCGAATTATATCTTTCTCTGTTTTGATCTTCATTGATAAATTCACCTTTCTAGTAAATTAATGTATAAGTTCAATAATCCATAAAATCCAGTAAGCACCTGGTACAAATAGTAGTTGTGCCAATAATGTGCCGAGAAGTCTAGAAATCATTAGCCAACCATACATTTTACTCATAGATTCAGCACCGCTTTCTGATTGTAAAGCACGTTCTGTTAAAAGAGCAATGCGTGGATCGAGTAATACAGTTAATAAAATAGTGGCGAAACCATTTACAAGGCCAGAAGCTGTACTTGCATTTGTTGCATAATCTGGATTTAAAAAAGAAGCGTAAAGGGCAGAAAGTACCCCAGCTGTATAAATAGCAGTAGCAAACATGTTAATAAGCATAATACGCTTTGGAATACCACCGATACGCAGTCTATGAATCATTTCTAACTTTGGAAAGCGGACATATTTTTTTGTGTACTTTAATTTTTGAATGTTATTCGTTTTCACCATTCGAATGAAAGAACCGTCTGTTTCAAAGTTTTGAATGACATATCCAAATAGTTTTGTCAAAGTTGGATACAGTATAATCGCAAGCAATGTACCGATAGAAGCAGATAATAGTACAAGACGTATAATATGCTCTAAATCAATAGAAGGATCTAGTTTTGCTTCGTCCACAATCCCGCCAAGTAAAAAGGCTTGTAGTAAGTTTGACGTTCTTGAAATGAGTAATACGATTCCTACGACGGATAATGCGACAGCAATCTTCTTTAAACGAACCCCCGCTAATCGAATACTATAAGAGCTTGTTTCAACTGCGTGGATTACAATTGTGAAAGCCATTATAAAAATTAACGTAATTGACATTTGTTTCACCAGTTTCTATTAAAATAATTGTAACTTTTTTACTTTATCATATCTATCGTATTTTGTAACTGAAAGTATGTGACATATGGAAATTGATTTTTCGAAAAAATAGATAATGATAGTATAATAGGGAGAAGTGGAAGAGATGTTAGCAGTTATTTATACAGCAAATTAAGTGGAGGAATGAAACATGTATAAAACATTTCTATTTGATTTAGATGGAACTTTAACGGATCCGAAAGAAGGGATTGTAAATTCGGTTTTGTATGCGTTAAAAAAAGTAGGAATTGAAGAAGTACATATAAGTGAGTTAGATTCATTTATAGGTCCTCCTATTCAGCAATCATTCGTAGAGAGATATAATATGAGTGAAGGAGAGGTTGAACGTGCAGTTTTTTACTTCCGTGAGTATTTAAAGCAGCGTGGATTGTTTGAAAATAATGTATACGAGGGGATTCTGAAGCTCTTGCAACAATTAAAAAGTTCAGGAAATCGCATATTCGTAGCTACTTCAAAGCCCACTGTATTTGCGAAACAAGTTATAGAGCATTTTCAATTAACGAATTATTTCGAAGATATCATTGGAAGTAATTTAGATGGTACGAGAATAAAAAAAGAAGAAATAATTGCTCATATTTTACAAACAAATGAAGAACTAAATAAAGAAGAAATGATAATGATTGGTGATAGAAAGCACGATATAATAGGTGCGAATCAGAATGGAATTGCTTCAATTGGTGTTTTATATGGCTATGGCTGTGAGAAAGAACTGACTGAAGTTAGTGCGACTTACATAGTGAAAGATGTTGAAGAACTGTATCATTTTTGTGTAAGAAAAATTTTAATAAATCAGTAAATATAGGTACTAACAATCCCTTTATAACGTATGATGAGGAATTCGTTTCTGTTTAAAGGGATTTTTCATATGTAATCGAATATTTATAATTAGACATTTTTAGCATGAAAAAATTGTATGAATAAGAGGAGGGATGTCAGAATTAAAAGATTAGTAGAAGTTTATCGATAAATTTTAGAATATTCTGTTTAATGGAGGGGTAAAATTGGAGTTAGTTATTATATTATTAGCACTAAGTTTACTTATGTTCGTAGCATATAGAGGCTTTTCTGTTATTTTATTCGCACCGATATTTGCATTATTTGCAGTATTTTTGACAGAACCTAGTTATGTATTACCTTTCTTTTCTAATATCTTTATGGAGAAAATGGTTGGATTTATAAAGTTATATTTTCCTGTGTTTTTATTAGGAGCAATATTTGGAAAAGTAGTGGAAATGTCAGGAATTGCAGATTCTATCGCAAAAACGATTATTGAGTTAGTTGGTGAAAAACGTACTATATTAGCGATTGTATTAATGGGGGCTATTTTAACGTATAGTGGTGTTAGTGTGTATGTAGTAGTGTTTGCTGTTTATCCGTTCGCAGCTAAGTTGTTTCGACAAGCTAATATTCCAAAGCGTTTAATCCCTGGAACGATTGTTCTTGGAGCAGTAACGTTTACAATGGATGCGCTACCTGGATCACCACAAATTCAAAATGTAATACCTACAACATTTTTTAAAACGAATATTTATGCTGCACCGATACTCGGCATTGTAGGAGCAATTTTTGTTCTTACATTAGGTTTACTATATTTAGAGAGTAGACGTAAGAAGGCAAAAGCGGCAGGTGAAGGATATTTTGGTTTTAATGATGGAAATACTGAAATGGCAGCATCTTTGCAATTAGAACAAAAAAATATGCCATTAATTAATAACATTGAAATTACAAGAGCACAACAACTTATTGCATTTATACCACTTATTTTAGTAGGTGTAATGAATAAAGTGTTTACTATTATGATACCAAAGTGGTATCCAAGCGGTTTTGATTTTTCTGCAATTGGTATGAAAGCATTTGGAAAAGTAGAATTAAGTGCAGTAGTAGGAATTTGGTCTGTAGAATTGGCACTTATTATAGGGATCTTAACAACGTTATTATTATATTGGAAGCGAGTAGTAACAGGTTTCCAAGCTGGATTGAATACAAGTATTGGTGGAGCGCTACTTGCAACGATGAATACAGGAGCTGAGTTTGGATTCGGTGGTGTCATTGCAGCACTTCCAGGCTTCGTAATTATGAGAGATGGCATCTCTGCTACTTTCACAAATCCGTTAGTGAATGGTGCAGTAACGACGAATATTTTAGCTGGAATTACAGGCTCTGCATCAGGAGGAATGGGAATAGTATTAAGTGCAATGGGAGATAAATTTATTGCAGCGGCCAATCAATTTGATATTCCATTAGAAGTTATGCACCGTATCGTATCAATGGCATCAGGAGGAATGGATACACTACCGCATAACGGGGCTATTATTACTATTCTTACAGTAACAGGATTAACACATAAACAGTCCTATAAAGATATATTTGCTATTACAATTTTGAAAACGGTTGCTGTATTTTTAGTTATCGCGTTCTATACTTTAACAGGACTCTATTAAAAATTCGAATCGTAAAGATTCATCAAATCGATAATTTATATCATAAAATATTAAATAGGATAAGAAGGGGTGAAGTACTTGCAAGAAGTTTCTGAGTTTCGTATGCCAAAGTCGGTATTATATGGAAGGAATTCGCTTGAAAAACTTGGGGAACAATCAAAAAAGTTAGGGAAAAGAGCTTTTATAGTTACTGATACAATTATGGAGAAATTAGGATATCTTGAAAAGTGTATACAACAACTAAATAAGAAAAGTATTACTGTTAGTACATATAATAAAGTGGATGCTGAACCTACAAATATACACGTGTTAGAAGCCTTATCTCTTTGTAAAGAGGAAAAGTGTGATTTTATTATCGGTATTGGTGGTGGAAGTTGTATTGATGCTGCGAAAGCAGTAGCGGTTTTATATACAAATGGTGGAGAAGTTGAGGATTATGTCGAAAAGGATATTGAAATAGAAAACAATCCACTACCACTTATTGCAATTCCAACAACTTCTGGTACTGGATCGGAAGTTACAAGTGTAGCAGTAATTACGAATAAAAAAACAGATGTAAAAATGATGATGAAGCATCCTAGTTTTATACCGAAAGTAGCAATTATAGATCCAGTTTTGACAAGTTCGTTACCACCACAAATTACGGCAGCAACAGGAATAGATGCGTTATGTCATGCGATTGAAGCTTATATTTCTAAATTTTCACAGCCACTTACAGATGTACTTGCTCTTTCAGCTATTGAAAGTATTATGAAATATTTACGTATAGCATATGAAGATGGACGTAATATGGAGGCAAGAGAAGCGATGATGATTGCTTCCTTACAAGCTGGAATTGCATTTTCTAATGCATCAGTTACATTAGTTCATGGAATGTCAAGGCCAGTGGGAGCATTATTTCATGTACCGCATGGAATATCAAATGCCATACTATTACCTACAGTGTTAGAGTTTACAAAAACAAGTGCAGTGAAAAGGTTAGCAAAAATTGGACGTAGTTTAAATAAGGATTTGTATTCGAATTCTGATGAGGAAGTAGCAGACTACACGCTTGGGGAAATAAAAAAACTTTGCTTTGATCTTCGTATTCCAAATTTAAAAGAATATGGAATCGATGAAATTGAATTTGAAAATGCTATTTCTAAAATGGCATCAGATGCAATTGAAAGTGGTAGCCCAGCTAATAACCCACGTGTTCCATCATATGATGAAATCAAAGCGTTGTATCGAGAGTGTTTTAATTATAAGTATAAAGAATTTATAAAAACATCAGATTGTTAATTTCAGAATATTCTATAAAAATTTCCTTGGAAATGAAAGTACAATTACTCTTTATTATTGCCATATTTCCGTAAAACAAGACTTTATATTTCAAACTTAAAGTCTTGTTTTATTATGTATAATATATACAATAAAACGTTGTTATTAGTTTTATAAAAAAGTTTAGGTAGGTGTTGTTTATATGAAAACGATAGGTCTTATAGGTGGTATGAGTTGGGAATCAACTTCTGAATATTATCGAATTATTAATGAAGAAATAAAAGAGAGATTAGGAGGGCTACATTCAGCAAAATGTTTGATTAATAGTGTGGATTTTGAAGAGATTGAACGATGTCAGTCTAGCGGAGATTGGGATGGTGCTGGAGAAATTCTAGGGAATGCGGCATATTCATTACAAAAGGGAGGAGCAGACTTTATAATCATTTGTACAAATACAATGCATAAGGTAGTTGGAAAAATAAAGGCGAAAATTGATATTCCAGTCTTACATATTGCTGATGCAACTGCAAAAGCAATTAAAAGAAAAGACATTCAAAAGGTTGGTCTGCTTGGAACTACATATACAATGGAGCAAGATTTCTATAAGTCACGTATAGAAGAAAATAATATAAAAGTAATAGTACCATCAGAAAAAAATAGAAAAGAAATAAATAAAGTAATATATACAGAATTATGTTTAGGAAAAATAGTATCTCAATCTAGAGAATATTATAAAAGAGTCATCGAAGAGTTAGTGCAAAAAGGAGCACAGGGAATCATATTAGGTTGTACAGAAATAGGGTTATTAATAAAGCAAGAAGACGTATCTGTCCCGATATTTGATACGACTCATATACATGCAATTGAAGCAGTCAAGGTAGCTCTAGATAGAATGTAATTATATTATGCAAACTAAATTCATATATCTGGAAAACATTCAGAAAATATTTTATAATGTAAGTGGTTACATTTAAGGGGGAATGCGCATGTTTTCAGTTCAACCAATCGCATTTGTACATAATGAAAGAAAGGAAATAAAAGATGATGAGTGGGGAGAAGTAAGATCCCGTATAACTTTAACTGAAATGTATGCAGAAGAAAGTATACAAGGGATTGAAGATTTTTCTCATATTGAAGTTGTTTTTTATTTTCATAAAGTAACTGACGAGCAAATTCAGTATTTTGCTAGACATCCTAGAAATAATAAGGATTATCCTGAAGTAGGTATTTTTGCACAGCGCGGGAAAAATCGCCCGAATCGCATAGGTGTAACAATTGTAAAGGTGATCAAAAGAGAAGGTAAATCAATTATTGTTGAGGGATTAGATGCTATTGATGGCACTCCTATATTGGATATAAAACCAATAATGAAAGAGTTTATGCCGAAAGAAGAAATACACCAGCCTAAATGGGCAACGGATATAATGAGACAGTATTGGAAGGGGAATGGAGTAAAATGAGAATATATGAGGCAACAATTGCAGATTTAGATGGACTAGCATCAGTTTTTAATAACTATCGCATGTTTTATAGGCAGGATTCTGATTTAGAAGGGGCAAAAGTATTTTTACGAAACCGAATTGAGAAAAAAGAGTCCGTTATTTTCGTAGCAGTTGAAGACGGCGAATATATTGGGTTCACACAACTATATCCATCATTTTCTTCCATTTCAATGAAAGAATTATGGATTTTAAATGATTTATTTGTACAAGCGGCGAAGCGTGGAGCCGGAACAGGTAAAAAATTATTAGAAGCTGCTAAAGAATACGCATTAGAAAATGGAGCAAAAGGTGTAAAATTACAAACAGAGATTGATAATTTATCAGCACAACGATTATATGCTGAAAATGGTTATTTGAGAGATAATCGTTATTTCCATTACGAATTAACGTTTTAAAAAATTAAGTTGAAAGAGGCATTTTCAAGAAAAAGAATTTCTTTGTAATGAGAAATACTTTTTTATTTTTTCCTAAATTAAAAAGTATGACAATAACGATAAAACGATATTTATTTATTGTTAAACGATAAATTGTGTGGTAAAATTATGTTGTCATTAAATAAGTGAGTTATTGTAAATGAACCTTAAATGAAGTTCAACAACGTTCTTAAAAGTAATTATTTTTCTTTCTGGAATTGCAGTGCTTGCCTTATGCATATTTTTAGTGCCGGAAATGGCGAATTTTGTAGCGAATTTGTATCCTAATATCGCTCCGATAAAATATCTTGTTTTTATTGTGATGTATGGAGCAGCTGTGCCTTTTTATGTTGCTCTTTATCAGGCTTTCAATCTTTTACAGTATATTGACGAGAACACAGCGTTCTCGGAATTATCTGTAAAGGCGTTAAAGAATATAAAGCGCTGTGCAGTTACAATCAGTGGTTTGTATGTATTGGGTATGCCACTTTTTCATTTTATAGCGAAAAAAATGGACCCTCCTATTGGGTTAGTGGGACTTATTATCGTTTTTGCTTCGCTCGTTATCGCTGTTTTTGCTGCTATTCTTCAACGCCTTCTACAAGAAGCAATTAACATAAAATCAGAAAATGATTTGACGGTCTGAGGTGGCGGATATGACAATTATTATTAATATTGACGTCATGTTAGCAAAACGAAAGATGAGTGTAACGGAACTTTCGGAGAAGGTTGGAATTACGATGGCGAATCTTTCTATTTTGAAAAATGGGAAAGCAAAAGCGGTTCGTTTTTCAACATTGGAAGCGATATGTAAAGCTTTGGAGTGTCAGCCAGGGGATATTTTGGAGTATAAAAACGATGAGAATACTCAATAAAAAAAGATAACAAATGTAAATAATAGAAGTCAATAAAGAAGGGATAGCCACTAAGCTATTCCTTCTTTATGTTAATTGCTGTTAGTAATAAAAAATATAATTTGAATTGCAATGTTTGCGTATCAAAAGGGAACTTGCTACCTTTTGAGGTAATCCGTTTTGTGGAAGAAAATTATTTGCCAAAAAGGATATTTTAACTATGATTTAAATTATTTTGAGTGCATCAAAATCTTCATTTGTATTATAGTTGATTTAAAACCCAGTTTGTTGCATCTTCAAAGTTATCTGCAATGTAGTTTGGTTCAATATGTGCCCATTTGTCTCGGTACGTATGCAAAGCATCATACCCAGCTCCTGTTCGGACTAGAATCGTAGTCGCATTTACTTTTTCTCCTGCAACAATATCAGTCCAGCGATCACCAACTACAGCACATTGTGTTAAATCAAGCCCATGTTTTTTTGCTGCTTTAAGCAGCATGCCTGTACTTGGTTTACGACATTCACAACCATCACCGTGTTTATGAGGACATACATAAATATCATCAAAACCGAAGCCTTCTAATTCTTGTACAAAATCGGCTACAGTTGCTATTCCATCTGCGATACCAGGTTGATTTGTGAAAGAGAAAATTTTTATATTTTTAGCTTTTAGTTTTTGCAAGGATGTTTTTGTGAATGGAAATAATGTAAAAGATCCCGGATAATGTATTGTAGTGTCACCACCAATTGTACCGTCACGATCAATGAAAATTGCTTTAATGTTTGTCATAGTTATAGTCCCTTCAATTATAAGTAGTTTAGAAATGTTTTACAAATCGGTAGCCATTTACTTCATAACCTAATTTTTTGTAAAAAGGATGAGCTTCTACTCTTTTTGTTCCACTAACTAGCCATGTGCCAATGCAATTATGTTTCTTTGCTAATTGCTCTGCATAATCCATCAACACTTGTCCAATGCCTTTCCGTCGTATGTTAGAATCGACGCTAATAATTGAAATCTCTCCATAACGTGTTACATCTTCTAAATTTTCACGTATACGAAATCCAAGTAATCCAAATATAGCTTCTTCTTCTTCGTAAACATATAAAAAATCAAACGGACTCATTTGTACGAATTGTAATCGATTGTTCATATCTTCATAGGAAATAGAGGAACCTTTTAATTCTTTCGTTAAAGAACAAAGTGCGTCTATATCATCTATCGTTGCTTCACGAATTTGAAAAGACATATTATCCACTCCAATAAAATGTAATCAAACATTTAGTATTCTGTTAAAAAATGTTTTTTCCTGCCATAAAAATAAATATTTTATAATGATATATAGATAGTTATATGTTATTCTTTTCCTTGATTGTATTGGAAATGGAAAGAGGGGAAATGCATGTTAGAAGTAAATATCCGCTCAGCTGGATATGAAATAGGTGAAAAAACAATTCGTGATATAGCTTTTTCTATCGAAAAAGGTGAACTAGTTGCTCTTATTGGAGCAAATGGTGCTGGGAAGAGTACGACGATAAAAACGATGCTGGGATTACTTGTAAATATGGACGGTGAAATATCATTCGGTGAAAAGAAAAATCCGTATGCATACGTACCAGAACATCCAACATACTATGATTACTTGACGCTCTGGGAACATATTGAATTATTAATGGCAGCTCGTGGAAGTGAAATGGGAAGCTGGGAAGAAAGAGCGGGACAATTATTACATACTTTTCGAATGGATAAGCATAAACATGAATATTTATCAAAGTTTTCAAAAGGTATGAAACAAAAATCGATGCTAATATTGGCGTTTTTAACTGAGCCAGATTTTTATATAATTGACGAACCCTTTATCGGTTTAGATCCAGTAGCTACGAAAGAGTTTTTAAGTTATTTATATAAAGAAAAAGAGCGCGGAGCAGGAATTTTACTTTGTACGCACGTATTGGATACTGCTGAAAAAATTTGTGAAAGATTTTTACTCATTTCACAAGGTACATTAGTCGCAGATGGACATTTAGAATCTATTCAAATGTTAGCGGAAATGCCGGATAGCTCATTACTAGACTGCTTTGATATAATTGTAAGGCGTGAACAACATGATTAAACAACAATTTTATAAAAGATTACGCCATGAGCTCCGGCGGAAGTGGAAGTCTATACGTTCGGTAACAGATTGGACAGTCGCGTTATATATTATTATTCCAATACTTATATTTATGGGAATCTATTATAGGTCACTATGGATAAATGAATTATCAATGGAAGAGACGATTTATTTCGGATTAGGATTACTAGCATTTTATCTAGTAACATATCCGAGAGGAGTTCGTTCATTTTTTGAGCAAGCGGATAGTTTATTTTTAATTTCGTATGCAACACATATGCGAAAATTAGTCCAGTATGGCATGATGTACACATTTATTCGAATAGCGATAACGAATATAATAGTGGTCGTTATTATGTTACCGGTGTTGATGAAAAGTATCGAGGTAACAGAGATACAAGTCCTATTATTTTGGGTATTCTTTACTATATTTCGATTTATGTTGTCGTTGTTAACGAGATTTATTCATGTACATGTGGGGAAACGATGGGTTTTATGGATTATAAAAAATGTAGTATTTTCTATGAGCGTGTCCTTTTTTGGAATTAGTTTATTTTTTATTTATAAAAATCCATTTTATTCAATTCTATTTATCGGTTTAGTAATTTTCTTAAGTAGTGTATTAGTAAAAGAGAAAATGAATTATAAAAAGTTCTTTTTTAAAGAAATCGAGAAAGAAAAGGAGGAAAGCATGCGCTGGACGAGCGGAATTATGCAAGTTGGTGGTCATGCGGCTAAACCGAGTAGTTCGAATAAAAAACCGTGGATGTTTCCGCGCTCTAAAAGACTATTAGGAAAAAAAGCTGATTCTCGTATTGTCGAATCTTTTTTGAAAGAATTTTTCCGTACAAGTACTGCACGAATATTTTATATTCAAATTGTATGTATCAGTACTGCAAGTATAATTATGACTCCAAGGTGGATTACAGCTATTGTTCTCGTATTTGCTGTAGTTGCAATTTCTCGCTATGCACGTGATTATTGGAATGAATTTACGAATAAGATGTTTCTTCGTTTATATTGTGATGAAGGGAAATTACTATTGTTAAGATGGAAGGCAGATCGTTATTTATTACTACCAGCAATACTTTTATATGGGATAGTTACACTTTCACAGTTTTATTTATTGCCAGCTGTGGTAGGCAGCGTTGTTTTTATTTTATTAATTGTATGGATTGTATTTGTACCATTAAAAAAGAGCCATTGACGGCTCTTTTTCTAGTCTGTAACACATTGATAAATAAAATATACTAAAACGAGTATACTTGCGGCGGAATACATGACATCTAAAGTCATTCAAGTGCCTCCTCAATATTGTGGTATTAATATTGTATGAAATCTTACAATTTCATATTCAAGTGAAAAATATGTGAACGTTAACAAAATTGTAAAGTGCAAAAATTATAATCATTTTGTATAATAGAAGAAACCACCGTTATATAAAAAATAATGAGTGAAAGGGGAGGGAACATAAATGCCAAATTGGTTTAGAAAAACCTTAGTCGCATTAATTACCGTATTTACATTTGGTTTAGTGACGCCTCCTTCCATATTGCTTGATAATGCCAAAGCTGCGGACAAGCCTACGAGCACAGCTGGGCAACAAAGTTTGGAGAGCACGTCCTATACATATGAAGAAACGAATGACAGGTTAACCACCGATACTTTTATTACTTATGCAATGCAAGAAGCAGAGAAGCAGTCGATGCAAAAGTTTGGTACTAAAATTGGTCCAGTAATTGAAGATGAATTTAAAGATGTAATATTACCGAAAATTGAAGAGGCAATTGCTGAGCTTGCTAGTGATGTACCAGAAGACTCACTACAATCATTAGCGATTTCTCAAAAACCAGCTGGTGGAAATAATGAAAAGATTTTTCACGTCTACGATACGAAATCAGGAAATGATTTATTGCGTTTCCATGTAAGAAGAGATCATCCGCCGCAAGATGGTTATTATTTTAATTTCCATTATCACCGTTTTGATGATGGATACTCTGGACATCATGAGTTAGGAAATATTTATTGGAATACAAATGTACCGCCGAAATGGTTGTCTTAAAAAGAACAAGAGAAAATCTTGTTCTTTTTTATGTTTATAGAAGGGACAGACAACTATGTTGTTGAATAACATAGGTTTAGAAAAAAGAAGTAAAAGGAGTATGGAGATGCAAAAATACATTGTTTTTGACTTTGATGGCACATTAGTAGATTCGCAAAATATATTTGTACCAATTTATAATCAAATTGCTGAAAAGCACGGATATAAAACGGTAAAGGAAGAAGAAATTGAACATTTACGTAAATTAACGATGCCAGAGAGATGTAAACAACTCGATGTACCACTGTATAAATTACCGATATTAGCGTTGGAGTTTTATAAATTATATCAGCCTGCTATAAAAGATCTTGTTTTATTTCATGGGATGAAGGATGTATTAGATGAACTATATAAAAAAGGATACGGTATTGCGGTTATATCATCTAACTCAGAAGAGCATATTCGGGCATTTTTACACAAGAATGATATAGAAAATATACAAGAAGTGTATTGTTCTAAAAATCTGTTTGGTAAAGATAAAATGATAAAAAGATTTTTAAAATCGAAAAAGATAACAGAGCAGGATATGTTATACGTTGGTGATGAACAGCGAGATGTAGCAGCGTGTAAAAAGGCTGGAGTGAACGTGATTTGGGTATCTTGGGGATATGATGTCATTGAAACAGTGAAAAAAGATGCACCAGATTATATGGTTCATAAGCCGATGGAAATTGTGGAAGTAGTACAAGGAGCGTATTCTTAATATGAATACACTTCGAGCAGGCATTCATCATATTGAATTTTGGGTAGCGAATTTGGAGGAGTCCATTTCTTTTTATAATAAGTTGTTTTCCATAATTGGATGGAGAAAGTTAAATGAAGTAGCATATAGCACAGGAGAAAGTGAAATATATTTTAAAGAAGTAGATGAGGAAATCGTAAGGACGTTAGGGCCTAGACATATTTGTTATCAAGCTATTCATAGAGAAGTAGTTGATGAAGTAGCAGATTTTCTTTCTAGTACGAAAGTGAAGGTAATACGTGGTCCAATTGAAATGAATCATTATTCGGAAGATTACTATACGATTGATTTTTACGATCCGAATGGATTTATTGTAGAAGTTGCTTATACACCAAAGGCAGAAATGTAAGGGGAATAGATATGAAGATAATTACAGCGCAGCAAAACAATATATAAATTGTAAAAGATGCAGTGGATATTAAAGAAATTTCTAAAGGTTTTTCGCCTGACAAGAAATATATAATTATGAGTGCGAATAATGAAAAATATTTATTTCGGACAGGCGATATAAAAGAGTATGAAAGAAAGAAAATAGAGTTTCAAATTTTAAATGAAATGGTAAAATGTAACGTACAGGCACAAAGGCCAATTGAAATAGGTATATTGGAAGAAGAAGGTGTATGCTATAGTATTTTTTCATATTTAGAAGGGGAAGATGCGAAGAGACTATTGTCTACGTATTCACCAAAAGAACAATATGATATTGGCATAGAGGCAGGAAAAGATTTAGCGAAAATGCATACACTTGAAGCTCCTAAGAATATACTTCCGTGGTATGAAAGAGCAATGAAAAAACATAGGAAATATTTAGAGGCGTATAAAACATGCGGAATTAAAATTGAAAATGATGATAAAATTATTAAGTTTATAGATGAAAATGAAATGTATGTAAAGGATCGCCCAAATCGATTTCAACACGATGATTTTCATTTAGAAAATATAATTGTACGGGATGGGAGATATGTAGGTGTAGTTGATTTTAATGGTTATGACTGGGGCGACCCACTGCATGATTTCGTAAAAATTGCACTATTTGCAAGAGACATTAGTATTCCATATTCAATCGGACAAATAGAAGGATACTTTAATGAGAGAATACCAGAGGAGTTCTGGAAATTATATGCGGTGTACGTTGGCATGACAGTTTTCTCATCAGTTGTCTGGACATTACGAGCAGCACCGCATATGTTGGAGGATACGTTAGAGCGTCTTACTATTGTATTGGAAGATCATAAAAACTTTGAGTTATCAAAACCAAGTTGGTTTCAACCAGATAAGATTGATATGAAATAGAAAAGGTAGGTGTGATTCGCACCTACCTTTATTTTTTACCATCAAAATAATTATTTGATTTTCTTAAATGTCAGCGGCTGAGTACTTAACATAGCTGGCACATGTAACTGAAGAGATGGGAATTCACCACTCACATTCATTTCATAAGCGAATAATAAACTCATTTTCATTTGGAATAAGTCAATTTTTGCAGAGAAGATGTCGTAGTGATGATGGTGCAATTGAACCTTCATCTCCATAAATTGTACAAATAACGAATCATCTTGTTTGTATACTTGTAATGTTCCGTATGCAGGATGTTCAAAAGTACCAGTATAATCCTCTAACTTGTGAGAAGGTGTAGTCCCTTTAATTTGTTCAGGAAGCGATTCAGTTGCTTCTTTCATCATTTCCTTCATTTTCTCAGTATCTTCTACAGCACGTTTATGCCAATCAATGGATTCTAATTCAAGTAGTTCGTCATAAATTTGATTAGCGAGATAAGTAGGAAGTAATGTTCCTCCAGCATTCGTTAAAATGACAAGGCCTATGTTTTCTGTTGGTATGAATGAAACAAGTGCTGAAAACCCATCAATATTACCGCCATGATGAATTACCTTATTACCACGGTAAGCGCTAATAAACCAACCAAGACCGTAACTATTTAATGGAGATTCAGGAAGTGATAAAACTGGTTGATCTGGAATGGAATTATGTGGTGTATACATTTGTTGTAATAATTCAGAGGAGATTAATTCATGATTTCCAAATTTACCTTTGTTTAAGTGAAGAAGGACCCAATTTGCCATATCTTCAATTGTAGAATTAATACACCCAGCAGCTCCAACTGTATCGATGTTATGGAATGGAACTTCTTTTATTTTACCTTCATTTTCAACGTAAGGTAAAGCATAATCATCTGTAGTTTGTGAATCTGTAACAGAGAAGTTTGTTTGATTCATATTTAAAGGCTCTAAAATATGTTCTGTAACGTATTGTTCCCACGTTTGATTTGTAATATTTTCTACAATGTAGCTGATTGTTGTATACATTAAGTTGTTATATAGAAACGCTGTTCGGAACGGCGCATCAAGTGGTAAATGTTTTATTTTTTCAACGAGATTTTTTCGAGATAAGGAAGAGCTATACCAAAGAGCCTCATGACGGCTTACACCGGTTCGATGAGAAGCTAAATCTCGTCCGGTAACTTGTGAGCTAGCAAGTACTTCAGATAAAGAGAAGTTAGGTATAAAAGACTGGACAGGACTATCCTAATTAAATTTTTGTTGTTGTGTTAACAAACTTAATGAAAGTGTGCCAAAAGCTTTCGTTGAGGAACCGATTGCGAATCGAGTATGCGGTGTAACAGCCTCTTTTGTTTCTATATTACGATAGCCGAAACCTTCTGAAATAATAACTTCACCGTCTTTTATTACAGCGACAGCAGCACCAGGAACATTTAAATCCTTCATCATTTTTTCAACCGTTGTTTGTAAAGAAGTCATAACAGGCGTTCCAAATTTAGACATACTTCTAACCTCCAAATATAAATTTTGTTCTACCGCACTATACTTTCGGTAATAGAAAATGAAAACCTTTTTAAATTTGGAAAGTTAATAATTTTGTAAGAATTAGTGGGAGAAATTTTATTAATTAGGATTATTAACTTTACCATTTTTCATGTTATGATAAATTGCATATACGATTGAAAGAAGGTTTTCCTACATATGAAACATGCTGAAAATGAATACTTAAATTTATGCCGCCATGTAATGGAACATGGTACGAAGAAAGAAGATCGTACAGGGACAGGAACTGTATCTGTATTTGGATATCAAATGCGTTTTGATTTGAGTAAAGGATTTCCTTTATTAACGACAAAAAGAGTACCATTTCGCCTTGTAGCAAGTGAACTACTTTGGTTTATGAAAGGTGATACAAATATTCGCTATTTATTGCAGCATAATAATAATATTTGGAATGAATGGGCATTTAAGAGCTGGGTGGAAAGTGACGAGTATACTGGTCCTGACATGACTGATTTTGGTCTTCGCTCACAACAAGATGAAGAATTTAAAGTACAGTACGATGAGCAAATGGAATTGTTTAAAAAGAACGTTTTAGAAGATGATGATTTCTCAAATAAATATGGTTATTTAGGAGACGTATACGGTAAACAGTGGCGTGCTTGGAAAACGACAGCCGGTGAGACACTTGATCAATTAAAAGATGTAATTGAAATGATTAAAAAAACACCAGACTCACGTCGTTTAATCGTTTCTGCTTGGAATCCTGAAGACGTACCGAGTATGGCATTACCGCCTTGTCATACATTATTCCAGTTTTATGTAGCGGACGGAAAACTTTCTTGTCAGTTATATCAAAGAAGTGGTGACATATTCCTTGGAATTCCATTTAACATCGCAAGTTATTCACTACTAACACATTTAATTGCACATGAATGTGGTCTTGAAGTAGGAGAATTTGTTCATACAATTGGAGATGCACACATTTATACAAATCATTTTGAACAAGTAGAAAAGCAATTGGCACGTGAACCACGTCCGTTCCCGAAACTTACATTAAATTCAGATGTGAAATCTGTTTTCGATTTTGAAATGGAAGATTTAACGATTGAAGGATACGATCCGCATCCAGCAATTAAAGCACCGGTTGCAGTATAATTGTAGAGGAGATGAAAAAATGATTGTTTCATTTATGGTCGCAATGGACGAAAATAGAGTAATTGGTAAAGATAATAATTTACCTTGGCGTTTACCGAGTGAATTACAATACGTGAAGAAAACAACGATGGGTCACCCGCTTATTATGGGAAGAAAGAACTATGAAGCGATTGGTAGACCGCTGCCTGGAAGACGTAATATTATTGTAACTCGTAATGAAGGATATCACGTTGAAGGATGTGAAGTTGTTCATTCTGTAGAAGAAGTATTTGAACTATGTAAAAATGAAGAAGAGATTTTTATTTTTGGCGGGGCGCAAATTTATGATCTCTTTTTACCTTATGTAGACAAATTGTATATAACAAAAATCCATTATGCATTTGAAGGAGATACATTCTTCCCAGAAATGGATATGACAAATTGGAAAGAGATTTTTGTGGAAAAAGGTTTAACGGATGAACAAAACCCGTATACGTATTATTACCATGTATATGAGAAACAACAATAATAAAAAAGGTTGATGTGAGAATTCGCATCAATCTTTTTATTTATATTCACCAATATAAGTTTATAGATGAGATTCGATAGTGCTATAATGATAGGTAGCATGTAAAAAATGCTAAAATTTTCAAAATTACTAATATAGAAAGAGGAGGAGAATGGATTGAGAAAGATATGGGGGATTCTTTTTCTTTGCTTAACATTCATGTTAGTTGGATGCGGTAAAGAAGAAAAACCACAAGAAGCGTTTGATACATATGTAAAAGCATGGAATAAACAAAAATTTGCAGATATGTATGATCAACTATCAAAAAATGCAAAAAAAGATATTTCAAAGAAAGAGTTTACTGAGAAATATGAAAAAATTTATTCTGGTATCGAAGTAAAAGACTTAAAGGTAGAAACAGGGGAAGTAAAAGAAGATAAAAAAGATGAAGGCCCTGTTCCTTTTAAAGTAAGCATGGATACAGTTGGTGGTAAAATTACTTTTGGCCATGAAGCAAAAATGGTGAAAGAAAAAGATGGAGATAAAGAATCTTGGAAAATAGATTGGACTCCTGATTTTATTTTCCCTGGTATGACGAAAGATAGTAAAGTGCGTATGCAGACAACACAGCCAAAACGTGGTGAAATATACGATCGTAATGGAAAAGGTCTTGCAACGAATGGGAAAGCTTCTGAAATTGGAATAGTTCCAGAAAAATTAGACGATACTGCTCCGCAAACGAAAGAGACAGTAGCGAAGTTGTTAAATATGACTGTAGAAGAAATTGATCAAAAATTAGCTGCTAAATGGGTAAAACCAGGGTATCTCGTACCAATTGGAATTTTGCCTGAAGGGGCAACGCAAAATACGTACATTGATTTAGCAGGTGTTTCAACAAAACCTGTAAATGTTCGTACATATCCATTAGGGGAAGCGGCAGCTCATCTAACTGGTTATATCGGAAAGGTAAATGCTGAAGATTTAAAAACGCTTCAAAAGAAAGGCTATCAAGCTGATGATCCAGTTGGTAAAGCTGGTTTAGAGCAAGTATTAGAGGAAAAGCTACGCGGTAAAAAAGGTGGCCGTGTCTTTGTAGAAGATGCACAAGGAAAAGAAATTAAAAACTTGGCAAAAACAGATGCTGTTGATGGAGAAAACGTAACTTTAACTATTGATAGTGCTGTTCAAGAAAAAACGTACAATGAAATGAATGGCGAAGCTGGTTCAAGTGCAGCAATTAATCCGAAAAGTGGAGAAACAATTGCACTAGTAAGTAGTCCAGCATATGATCCGAATTTAATTGCACGAGGAACATCGAAAGCACAACGCGAAGCTTGGAATAATGATCCGAAAAAACCGATGACGAATCGCTTTACACAATTATCGGTACCAGGTTCTGTATTTAAACCAATTACAGCTGCAATTGGTCTTGAAACGAAAACGATTGATCCAAAAGAAGAGTTAAAAATTGAAGGATTAAAATGGACAAAAGATTCTTCTTGGGGTAATTATTATGTAACGCGTGTGAAAGATGCAAATCCGATTGATTTTGATAAGGCGATGAAATACTCGGATAATATTTACTTCGCACAAGAAGCATTGAAAATCGGAAAAGACAAGTTTATGAGTGAAGCGAAAAAATTCGGATTCGATGAAAAATTACCAATTGAATATGGATTCCCTGCTTCTAAAATTGCAAATGACGGTATTAAAAATGATATTCAAATGGCAGATACAGGATATGGACAAGGGCAAGTATTAATGACTCCTCTTCATTTAGCTTTAACGTATGCGCCAATTGTAAATGATGGAACGATTCCATCACCGTATATTATTAAAACAGATAAACAACCAAAAGCTTGGAAAGAAAATGTAATTTCTAAAGGAAATCAGGATATATTAAAAACTGCTATGACGAAAGTAATTAATGATCCGGATGGTACAGGGAAAATTGCTAAAATTGATGGAATGACTCTTGCTGGAAAAACAGGTACAGCGGAATTAAAAGTATCCAAAGAGGCCGAAGGAAAAGAACTAGGCTGGTTCGCTGCATTTGATTTGAATTCACCAGATATGGTCATTACAATGATGATTGAAGATGTAAAAGGTAGAGGTGGAAGTAACATTCCAGCTGAAAAAGTGAAACATGTTTTTCAAAAATAATATGTAATAAAAGGCTATCTCTATAAATTATAGAGATAGCCTTTTTGTATGAGGAGTCTTAATATCTGTATACTAAATTTTAAAGAAACAAAATAAATCATTAACTTACGAAAAAAAAGCAGCTATTTTTTATTGACATTAATTAAAACTTTTTGTATTATACTTACATAAGGTAAGTTATTAACTTTCGAAAAATAAATCTTGAATTAAAGATAAAGAGAAAAAAGGGAGAGAATACAATGACAAAAGTACTATTTATCACAGCAAATCCAAATTCAGCAGAAGGTTCTTTCGGAATGGCAGTAGGGGAAGCTTTCATCGAGGCTTATAAAAACGAGCATCCACAAGACGAAGTTGTAACAATTGATCTATTCAATACTACTGTACCAGCAATCGATGCAGATGTATTTGGTGCTTGGGGTAAATTTGCAGCAGGTGAAGGCTTTGAAACTTTAACGGAAGTTCAACAACAAAAAGTAGCAGCAATGAACACAAACTTAGAAACATTTATGCATGCAGATCGTTATGTATTCGTAACTCCAATGTGGAACTTTAGCTATCCACCAGTAGTAAAAGCATACTTAGATAACGTAGCAATCGCAGGTAAAACATTCAAATATACTGAAAATGGTCCAGTTGGCTTATTAGAAGGTAAAAAAGCACTTCACATTCAAGCAACAGGTGGCGTATATTCTGAAGGAGCATACGCAGCTGTAGACTTCGGTCGTAATCACTTAAAAACTGTATTAGGATTTGTCGGAGTAAATGAAACTGAATATATTGCAGTTGAAGGTATGAATGCAAACCCTGAAAAAGCACAAGAAATTAAAGAAGCAGCAATTGCTAATGCTCGTGAATTAGCAAAACGTTTCTAATATAGAATGCCTTAAAAAGTCCAAACACTTGATGTTTGGACTTTTTTTCTTCTTTTTCCTTCGTTTGTCTAGTATAATGAAGGTCGGAATGATAATAGGTGGGGGTTCTGTATGATTCAAACGTTTTTTAAAATCTTTTATTTAATTTTAATCGTAATTGCGATTACACCGAGAATGTGGCGTCTTAAAAGACAAGTAAATACGATGGCGCCAAAAGAAAAAGATAATGCTGTGTACAAAACGACAAATTGGTTTGGTAAGAAAATGGTACGTGTAGCTGGAGGGACAGTAGAAGTGAAAGGGCTTGAAAATGTTCCGAAAGACAAGCCGGTACTAGTTGTAAGTAATCACCAAAGTAATATGGATATCCCTGTTTTACTAGGTTACTTAAATAAACCAATTGGATTCGTGTCAAAAGCAGAAATTAAAAAGTTCCCAGTTGTGCCAACTTGGATGGAACTTATGAATTGTGTATTTATGGATCGTAGCGATCGTCGTCAATCTCTTAAAGCAATTAAAGATGGAATCGAGCTATTAAAGAATGGACATTCTATCGTAATTTTCCCAGAAGGGACAAGAAGTAAGGGTGGCGAAGTTGGAGAGTTTAAGGCTGGTAGTTTTCATCTTGCAGTAAAGTCAGGTGTAGCAATTTTACCTGTAACGTTAGATGGTACATATAAGATGTTTGAAGCGAATGGAAATCGTATGAAGCCAGCTCATGCAACAGTAACAATTTCTAAGCCGATTACACCTGAAGATTATGCGAATATGGATATTAAAGAATTAACGAAGCATACACAGGAAGTTATCGCATCACAATTACATAAGTAGTAAAAAAGGTTTCAGCTTATAGTAAGCTGAAACCTTTTTTATTATGCTGTAGGTAAGACATAAAAGAGTACACAAAAGAACATCATCGCACTACCACCTAAAACGAACAGGTGCCATATGGCATGGTTGAAAGGTAGCTTTTCCCAAAGGAAGAATATAGCTCCGACAGAATATAAAATTCCACCTGCTAAAAGTAGTGAAAAACCATGTCCAGTTAGATTTTCATAAAGTGGTTTAATGGCAACGATTATGAGCCAGCCCATAATGATGTAACATAAAGTTGATGCCTTTATAAAGCGACGTACAAAGAAAATTTTGAAGACGATACCTCCGATTGCAAGTGTCCATATAATAGCAAGTAACGTCCATCCTAATGGGCCACGAAGTGTAATAAGTAGAAAAGGAGTATACGTGCCAGCAATCAATAAGTAAATGGCTGAATGATCTAAAATAGTAAATATTTTTTCAACTTTAGGATGATGAATGCTATGTAGCAATGTTGAAAACAAGTACAGTAAGAACATGCTTACACCATAAACAGTAAATGCAACTACAGCTGATGCGGTACCGTGCTTAGAAGCATGAATAATCAATATGATTAAGGCAGGGATGCTTAAAATGGCACCGATACCATGTGTAATTGCATTTGCAATTTCTTCTTTTACAAATTGGGTCATTCGTGTCATTTTTTCAGTCATAATGCAAATCCTTTCTACTATCATGAAATAATATGTCATTTCCCTTACCATATCATATACAAGGGCAATAGAAAATGAAATTTGTATAATTGATTATATTTTTGAATTTTTTTGACAAAAGGCAATGGATTTGTTGACGTTTTCAAACTTTTTTGACAAAATAAAATTATGTAATAGTAGGACAAGGAAACTACTAATAAAGGGGATGGGGAAATGTTTTCAAATATTGGCTTTCCAGGGTTAATTTTAATTTTAGTAGCAGTACTCATTTTATTTGGGCCTAAAAAATTGCCGGAAATCGGGAAGGCTTTAGGGGAAACGTTAAAAGAGTTTAAAAAATCAACGAAAGAATTGACAGATGACGCATTTCAAGAAAAGGAAAAGAAAGAAAAAATGTAATGTATTTTCCTTGTAATGGATAAATAAAGTGTGGTGAACGAGTTGGAAGATCGGGAAATGAGCGTAGTAGAACATATTGTTGAGCTTCGAAAAAGAGTAATATATACGGTGTTATCCTTTGTACTATTTTTAATTATCGGATTTACTTTTACAAAGGATATTTATTTTTGGCTTGTAAAAGATTTACCAATGAAATTAACTGTTCTCGGTCCAAGTGATGTATTGTGGATTTTTTTCTCGATTGCTACAGTATTTGCTATCGTTTGTACAATTCCTTTTGCTGCTATACAAATTTGGTTATTTGTAAAACCGGGTTTACATCCAAATGAACAAAAGATGACAATAATGTATATACCGGTATTGTCTATATTATTTATTGCAGGTTTATGTTTTGGATACTTTATTGTAATGCCATTTCTATTTCACTTTTTAACTACGATAGGTAATGAAATGTTTAATACGATGTTTACGACAGAAAAGTATTTTCATTTTGTACTTAATTTAACAGTCCCATTTGCTGTGATTTTTGAATTACCAGTCGTTGTAATGTTTTTAACTAGTATTGGAATACTTACGGCGGAATTTTTAATAAAAATAAGAAGATATGCTTACGTAGCACTGATTATCATTGCATCTTGTATATCACCGCCTGACTTTTTATCTCATAGTTTAGTTGCGGTGCCGCTTATTTGTATTTATGAAGTAAGTATTGCTTTATCAAAGGTTGTTAGTAAGAGGAAAAAGAAAAGAGAAGAAATGCAGTCGAAAAGTGCCTCGTTATAAAGGCACTTTTTTATTTATTGGTTATACTATAGCTATAAACGTATACAATATATAGAAGAAAAAAATTATAGAATCTCCAAAATTTAGACAAACTTTGCGCTTTTATAAGCTTATACTAAATGTATTAAACAATTGATGGATAATGAGATTCCCGTCTCGGAGATATTTAGGATGGGAAGATGGATTAGGTGGAGATGAATAGAGTATAAATCTTCTAGCCATAAGGACTACAGAAATCATATAAGTCTGATTTTACTCCACTTTAAACAACGTGTTACAACGCAAAGTAGAGGAAGTTCAAAAATCCAATGAAAAAGAGGATTGATATTGTGATTACGAAAAGTTTTTATTTCACTCATTCAACAGGGGATTGTATTAAAATATTCGAAATCCCTGTCCTACAGGCGCAGCATCCATTATCGTTTCTAATTCAGTCTCGTCTTCAATTATTTATTGCAAAAATTCAAAAACAAAAACATCCAAGATTTGCATATTCTTTCCGTGAATATTTACAAAATTGTTTGAAGTGGAATGATTATTTAAATGTATATAAAACAAATACTCTTGAAAAAAATGCATGATATAGAGTAGAGACAGGGTTAGGAGCTCTGTCTTTTTCATTTTAGATATAAAAATATAATTAATTTGATGAAATTTCGTTCCAAATTGTTGAAAGCAATGGGAATACTAGTATAATAACAAGGAGAGCGTATTGGAAAGGGAAGAATATAATATGCAAAAAATTAAAATTGTAACAGATTCAACGGCAGATTTATCACAAGAAGTAATCGAGAAGTATGACATTCATGTTCTACCATTATCAATCTCTGTAAATGGACAAACATATTTAGATCGTGTTGATCTACAACCAGATGAATTTATTGAAGAAATGCTTAAATCAGAGGAATTACCAAAAACATCGCAACCAGCAATGGGTACATTTGTAGAAATGTATAACAAGTTAGGTGAAGATGGAAGTGAAGTACTTTCCATTCATATGACAAGTGGAATGAGTGGTACTGTAGCAACTGCAAATAGTGCTGCATCAATGACCGATACAAAAGTAACAGTTGTTGATTCTCAATTTATTACACATGCTTTAGCATATCAAGTAATTGAAGCTGCAAAAATGGCAAATGAAGGGCGCTCACTAGAAGAAATTTTAAAACGTGTAGATGAAGTAAGAAAGAATACTCGTTTATATGTAGTAGTAGATACATTAGAAAACTTAGTGAAGGGTGGACGTATCGGTAAAGGAAAAGCGTTTATCGGTTCGCTGCTTAATATAAAGCCAATTGCTAGTCTTGAAGACGGTGTTTATAATCCTGTAACGAAAGTTCGTAGCCAAGGCCAAATTGTAAAAACATTAGCTAAGTTATTTGAGCAAGATACAGCTGGAAAAGTTGTAAAGGCTGTTGCAATTCCACATGCGAAAGCAATTCCTTTAGCTGAAAGTATGAAAGCGGCGGTTGAAAAAGTGAGTGGGTTTGCTCAATCAGAAATTTTCTATACAACGCCTATAATTAGTACTCATACAGGTCCGGGTGCAATCGGATTTATGTATTTAGCAGAGTAATAAAAAAGCTACTTGAAAATATATTTCAAGTAGCTTTTTTATGTAAATAGAAAGTAAGAAATAAGAAGAGCTATACAGGCACTACCGCTAATGATATAGCGAGTCTGTAAATATCTATTCATAGAAAACACCCTTTATCCCGCAATTTGCGGACAGTAAAACTCCCACCTCAAAATTTAGCTGGAGCAAAGAGGTTAGGTAACGGGCTGTCCGTAAAAGCCTTCACTATAGGATTTTCTATATTATATGTTAGATGTAGAAAATCAGTCGCTACGTTACACATGTAAAGTTTCAATTTTTTCATTTATTTGCTTATCATTTGTTGCGTTACTATAAATAAAAGTTTGGCCTAAAAAGAGTACATGCAGTTGTTCCCATGGTAACATGCGCAAATTCCAATTATTTCGAAGTCTAGTTATTGCTTCACGAGGTGTTTCATCGGCGAGTGCAAATGCTCCGTAATGCATCGGTATAAAATGAGTAGCGTTTAAATCTAAATAAGCTTGCACAGCCTCTTCAGGTGAAACATGAGATACTTTCATAAACCATTCTGGTTCATAAGCGCCAATGGGCATAAGAGCAATATCAATTAAAAAGCGTTCACCAATTTCTTTGAAACCTTGGAAATAGCCACTGTCGCCACAAAAATATATGGTTTCCATAGTCGTTTCATTATCAATAATCCATCCCCCCCAGTGAGACGTATTCATATCAAATAAGAATCTTCTCGTCCAGTGCTGAGCAGGTACGAAGTGAAAAGAAACTTCGTTAATTATCGTACTTTCCCACCATTTATACTCTTCTACATGTTTAAATTTCTTACGAGTAAATAATTTTTTTAATCCGATAGGTACAAGGTATAGAACATCATCATTCAACTGACGAAGAGTTGAAAAATCTAAATGATCATAATGACCATGTGAAATAAGGACAATATCAATTTTAGGTAGTGCTTCTATAGAGAGTCCAGGTTCTGTAAGTCTTGGAACTAGCTTTAATTTATTGGCCCATACTGGATCTGTTAATATATTAAGTCCATTCGTTTGGATAAGAAAAGTAGAATGCCCAATCCATGTGACAGTCGTTTTTTTTACATTACTTTGCAAAAATGCACTTTGTTTAACGGGTGATTGTTCTACTAAGAAAGAAAAATCTTTTTTGTTTTGCTTTCGTTCTTTACGCCAGCGTAAAAAAGAGCGAATTGATTTTTTTGTACTAACATTACCCATATTTTCATAGCGCTTTGCCATGAACATCACCTCATTTAAAATCGTTGTATTTGTATTGTACCGAAATGTTGTTAAGGAATACAGTGTAAAACATGGATTAATGTTTAAGGAATTGTTAAAAAATAGGGAAAGGTATTTACAAAAGTAACAATAAAAATAGTTTTATCACTTCTATTTATAGAAATAATAGTAAAAAAATATATTTTGTCTAGTAATTCGCTTGAAATAAAGAAGTAACATACGTAAATTCGTACGATTTCGTGAACAAATGTAGTAAACAATTTTCTCGTAGTGTTAACTTTTGTTATTATAAACATAACCTATTTAAATTTAGGATAGAGAAAAGAGGTTTATAAATGAAGCGTTATCAAAAAATAATTGGTCTTATGGTTGTATTTTGTCTCTTTGTACTTGCTGGATGTAGTGGATCAGGTTCAAAGCTTCGTAAACCATTGAATTGGGATTTAGAAACTTTCCAATTTACAAATCAAGATGGAAAGCAATTTGGTACAAAAGATTTAAAAGGGAAAGTTTGGGTTGCAGATTTTATGTTCACAAATTGTCAAACAGTTTGTCCACCAATGACTGCAAATATGGCCAAGCTGCAAAAGATGGCAAAAGAAGAGAAGATAGACGTTCAGTTTGTTTCATTTAGTGTAGATCCAGACCTTGATAAACCAGAAAATCTGAAAGCATTTATTCAAAAGTTTACAGAGGATACTAGTAACTGGAATTTATTAACGGGATATTCGTTAGAAGATATTACAAAGTTTTCAAAAGATAATTTCCAATCACTTGTAGATAAGCCGGAGAACGGTCAGGTCATGCATGGTACATCATTTTATTTAATTGATCAAAACGGAAAAGTAATGAAAAAGTATAGTGGCATTAGTAATACGCCATACGAAGACATTATACGTGATATGAAGCGATTAGTGGATTAAAAATAAGGGTGCATAGCACCCTTATTTTTTTTGCATTAGTCTATGGATAAAATGTCATGTTGTTGGGGAAGTTTCGGCGCCCGAATTTCTAATACGCCGTTTTGATAAGAAGCTTTTGCTGCTTTTTTATTAATTGAATACGGCAACTTAATCAATCTTGATGCTTCTGAAATGGAACGTTCTCGGCGATAATAGTTATGGGATGTTTCTTCTTCCTCTTCGAGTATCTCTTCTTTTACAGAGACTTTTAAGTATTCACTTTGTATTTCAATTTGGATTTGCTCTTTTTGTATACCTGGTAGTTCAGCTGTAACAACGAGTTCTTCACCAACTTCATATAAATCTACAGGGAATGTTAATAAACGGTTTCCTTTTTGGAAAAAATGATTTAAATCAGCGATTACATTGCGAAGAGGTGTTTGCTCGAAGAAATCATCAATTTGCTTTAAGTAATTACGAACCGGTGGGCGAGAAGAATCTTTTTTTTCTTCACTCATGGTATTCCCTCCTAGAAATCAATTTGCAATATCATATGACAAAAGCGGAGAAAGGTGAGTGCCTAGTTTTCATGTTTTCATAAAAAATTGTTAAAAATGTGAAATGGAGTGATTTTTTTATAGTTTTTGGTCGCCATATTCAGTTGATTATGCTAGTATAAATAGGGTTGATATAGTAGTATAGAAACAGAATGAAAACCGAAAGAGGGTAAGAAGTATGTGTGGTTTTGTAGGATGTTTATGTGAAAACCCTAGAGAGTTTTCAGAAACAGAAAAACATCAATTTGAAAATATGAACACGATGATTTTCCACCGTGGTCCAGATGACGAAGGATATTTTCGTGATGAACATGTACAATTTGGCTTCCGCCGTTTAAGTATCATTGACTTAGAGGCAGGACATCAGCCGCTAACTTATGAAAATGATCGATATGTAATTATTTTTAATGGTGAAATTTACAACTATGTAGAATTACGTGAAATGTTACTTGAAAAAGGTGCAACGTTTGCAACGCAATCTGATACAGAAGTTATTATTGCATTGTATGCACATATGAAAGAAAAATGTGTAGACTACCTTCGTGGTATGTTTGCATTTATGATTTGGGATCGTGAAGAGAAGAAACTTTTCGGTGCACGTGACCACTTCGGTATTAAACCTCTATACATCGCACAGCAAGGTGATACTACATTCTTCGCATCTGAGAAGAAAAGTATTATGCATGTGATGGAAGATAAAGGCGTTAATCCAACGTCACTACAACATTATTTTACGTACCAATATGGCCCAGAGCCAGAAACATTAACAATTGATGTTAATAAAATCGAGCCTGGTCATTATTTCGTAAAAGAAATCGGTAAAGAGATGGAAATCCATCGCTACTGGAAACCTTATTTCAATGCTTCAAGTGCAACGAAAGAGGAGCATATCCAAGCAATTCGTGATGTACTATATGATTCAGTAAAAGTGCATATGCGTAGTGATGTACCAGTAGGTTCATTCTTATCTGGTGGTATCGATTCATCTATCATCGCTTCTATTGCAAGAGAAATGAATCCAAATCTTTTAACATTCTCTGTTGGTTTTGAGCAACGTGGTTTCAGTGAAGTTGATGTTGCAAAAGAAACTGCTGAGAAATTAGGCGTTAAAAACCATAACGTATTCATTTCAGCGAAAGAATTTATGGATGAGTTCCCAAAAATCATTTGGCATATGGATGATCCTTTAGCTGATCCAGCAGCTGTACCATTGTACTTCGTTGCTAAAGAAGCACGTAAACATGTAACAGTTGTTCTTTCAGGTGAAGGCGCAGACGAGCTATTTGGTGGTTATAACATTTACCGTGAGCCAAACTCACTAAAAATGTTCTCTTACATTCCTAGCCCAGGTAAGAGTGTTCTAAAAGCATTGAGTGGTGCTCTTAAAGAAGGATTTAAAGGTAAGAGCTTCCTAGAGCGTGGATGTACACCAATTGAAGAGCGTTACTATGGAAATGCGAAAATCTTCCGTGAAGAAGAAAAAGCTGAATTAATGAAGTATTACAATGAAAGTGTTAACTATATGGATATCACGAAACCATTGTATAACGAGATTAAAGATTATGATGATGTAAGTAAAATGCAGTACATTGACATGTTCACATGGTTACGCGGTGACATTTTATTAAAAGCTGATAAAATGACAATGGCAAACTCATTAGAACTTCGTGTACCGTTCTTAGATAAAGAAGTATTCGATGTTGCATCTAAAATTCCAACTGAACTTAAGATTGCTAACGGAACTACGAAAGCTATTTTACGTGAAGCAGCACGCGGAATCGTTCCAGATCACGTATTAGATCGTAAAAAACTTGGATTCCCAGTACCAATTCGTCACTGGTTAAAAGACGAAATGCATGATTGGGCTATAAATATTATAAACGAAAGTAAGACAGAGCATTTAATCGACAAACAGTATGTATTAAACTTACTGGAAGCACATTGTGCAGATAAAGGCGATTATAGCCGTAAAATTTGGACTGTACTTGCGTTTATGGTATGGCACCAAATTTATGTTGAGCATAAATACGATACGAACAAGTTCCATGAAGAAACAAAACGTGCGTATAGCTTAGTGTAATTAGAAAAACCTTAAGATCGCATACGATCTTAAGGTTTTTTTTCATAAATAGGAAGTATTATTGATACAATAATAGTAAAAGGATGGACAACATATGATTACGTTTGAGAAAGTTACTATAGAAAATGAAAGCGTTGTTAAAGAAATGTTTAAATCGCATAGTTTAGGTGAGAAAAAGGTACAGTATTGTGTGAAAGTTGATGATACATATATTGGTGTAATAGATTATAGTGTTCAAGAGGAACGAGCTGTTTTATCACAGCTAATTATTCATTTTGATTACCAAGGTTATGGTTATGGTACAAATACGTATTTTACATTTGAAGAAATGATGAAACAAAGAAATGTGAAAGAAATAAAAGTGCTACAAGAGGAATTAACAGAAAAAGCGCATTCTTTCATAGAGAGTTTTGGCTTTACTTCAGAAGATGGAGCGTATGTGAAGAAAATATAACGATGATTATTTATGCGATACAATAAATATAAGGCAGGTGGATGTATGACAATGACTTCTGGTCTTGTATTAATTGGAGGGTGCTTTATAGTAGCAGAACTATGTCATATAATCATTCGGAAAAGAATGATTAAGAAAAGAAAGCCGTATGAATTACAATACGTCCCTGTCTTTTTCATTATATTTTGTATGCTTAGTACATTACAAAATATAATGAACTTTCCACCACTTGTGAATGTTTTTTTAAAGTTCGGTTTACTTTATAGTGGTGTTGGAATAGTACTTTTATTTATTTTATTTTGCATACGTTATATTCACTATCAATCGTATATATTTATTTTAAATTGGTTAAAGCAAGATGATAGAAACCGCCTTACATAAGGCGGTTTTTTTATTTGTGATTGTAACAGAACTTGTACATTTCACATAAAATAGGACGAGTAGCAATGCTAACATATTACAAGAAAGGGGCGGGGTAGTAAAATGAAACTTGTTATAGACGCAGGGCACGGTGGATATGATTCTGGTGCTGTTGGTAATGGCTTAGTAGAAAAAAACTTAACGCTTCAAATTGCTAGACGCGTTCGAGATATTTTAACGGTAAATTACCCAATTACAATTAAAATGACACGTGATAGTGACGTGTTTATTTCCTTATCGGAACGTGCTAATATTGCTAATGCTTTTGGTGCGGATTATTTTATTTCATTTCATATTAATAGCGGCGGGGGTACAGGTTTTGAAAGCTATATTTATAATGCGTTATCCAACAGCAGCACTGCATATGCAAAGCAACAAAAGATGCATACAGCAGTAAATCCTGTATTAACAAAATACGGTCTTCGTGATCGAGGAGCAAAAAAAGAAAATTATGCGGTATTAAGAGAAACCGCAATGGATGCAATTTTAACTGAGACTGCCTTTATTGATACAACGTTTGATGCAAATTTATTAAAAAATCCACAATTTATTGAAGATCTAAGTCAAGCGTATGCAAATGGAATAGCGGCTATTTTTGGAGTAGCTCCAAATCCACAACCTCCAAACCCACAACCGACACCTCAAACGAAGGGAATCGCTTATATCCTTGGGAAAAATGTAAATTTAAGAAATGGTCCATCAACTTCTTCCTCAGTTATTCGTCAATTAAATTCTCCAGAATCTTACGTTGTATATCAGGAAAGTAACGGATGGTTAGATTTGGGGAATGGACAATGGGTGTATAATGATCCTTCTTACATTAATTTTGTAAAGACAAGCAATAGTGATGGAAGTCCGATTGGGGTTGCATATATACAAGGGATGAATGTAAATTTAAGAAGTGGTCCATCAACTACATCTGCAGTTATCCGTCAATTAAATCCTCCAGAATCTTATTTAGTATATATAAATGAAAATGGCTGGTTAAACCTTGGTGGAAATCAGTGGGTATATAATGATCCATCGTATATTAAGTATACTCAATATTAGGAATTAAAATGATAATGCAATATGGATGCGTATCTTTGTTATGTATAACTCAGATACGCATTGTAATAACAACATAAATTTTCATACTTATACACTATATGTTAAAAAGAAACATTAGAAAAGCCAATAGAATCGAAATGGTATATATTAAAAAAGTTTTCTGATATACATTGACAATGTATGTAGTATACATTAATCTTTAATTGTTAATGATAATCGATTTCATCTAGGGAGGACATATGATACATACTAAAAAACTAATTATGTTCTGCATTATGATACTCATGGTTGTAATTGCAGGATGTAGTAAAGAAGAGAAAAAAGAAAATGATATATCAGCTAAAGCAAAAGATTCATATACGGTCAAGCATGCAATGGGCGAAACGACAGTAAATGGTACACCTAAAAAAGTTGTTGTTTTAACAAATGAAGGTGCAGAGGCTCTCCTAGCTGTGGGCGTAACGCCAGTGGGGACTACGAAACCACGTGCTGGTGATGAATGGTACCCTCATGTAGCGAAAGAATTAAAAAATACGGAAGTTGTAGGAACTGAACGTGATATTAATTTAGAAGCAGTAATGAAGCTTAAGCCAGATTTAATTATCGGAAATAAAATGCGTCACGAAAAAATATATGATCAGCTAAAAGAAATCGCACCAACTGTTTATGCAGAAACATTACGCGGTGATTGGAAAGAAAACTTTACGCTTTATACAAAAGCTGTAAATAAAGAAAAAGAAGGGCAAAAAGCTCTTGATGATTATAAAAAACGTATTGAAGGAATGAAAGAGAAGTTAGGCGATAAATTGAATTCTAAAGTTTCTATTATTCGTTTCGTGCCAGGTGATGTTCGTATTTATCAAAAAAACTCATTCTCGGGAGTTGTTTTAAATGATATTGGATTTAAACGACCACCATTACAAGATAAAGATGATTTTGCGATAAAAGGAATTACAAAAGAGCAAATTCCAAATATGGACGGGGACTACTTATTTTATTTCACGTCTGATAAAGATGCAGATAAGAATAATGAAGGAAATTCGTTAGCAAAGGAATGGACAGAAGATCCACTCTTTAAGCAACTACAGGCTTCTAAAAATAATAAAGTATTCCAAGTGGATGAAGTAATCTGGAATACAGCAGGCGGTATTAAAGCTGCGAATCTTATGTTAGATGATATTGAAAAATATTTCCTTAAATAAATGATAAAATACATCACTTTTACGAAGTGATGTATTTTTTGTTCGTGAAAATACAGAAAATTCCTTCTTTAAGGGTGACATAAGTTGTACAATAAAATCAATCATGTGATAAAGGAGTGGGGAAGAATGAAAGCTACTCATAAAGAGTGGATCTTGTTTAATGGGAGAATGATTAATACGAAGGAAGAACAGCCGATGGTCGCATTAGAAGAGCGCGGCTTCCAATTTGGTGATGGTATTTATGAAGTATTTAGACTATACGATGGCAAGCCTCATTTATTAGATTTACATTTGGAACGATTCTTTAACTCTATGGCAGAAATAAAACTAATTCCACCATTTACGAAGGAAGAATTAGTGGAAGAGTTACATCAAATGATTGAAAAAAATCAATTTCAAGAAGATGGGAATGTATATTTACAAATATCAAGAGGTGCACAACCACGCAATCATGTATATGAATCAGATTTACAACCGACATATTTTGCAAATCTTGTTTCGTTCCCAAGACCAGTTGCTTCAATGAAGGCAGGGATTAAGGTAACGGTAGAAGAGGACATCAGGTGGAAGTTTTGCCATATAAAATCATTAAATCTTTTACCAAATATCATGATTAAAAATAAAATAAATGAACAAGGGTATCAAGAAGCAATATTAGTACGAGATGGCATTGTGACTGAAGGGTGTCATTCGAATTTCTTTATGGTGAAAAATAATAAATTGATTACACATCCGGCTGACAATTTCATTCTACAGGGCATTACGCGGCACTATGTTATTACATTAGCGAAAGAGTTACATATCGAAGTAGAGGAACGAGAGTTTTCATTACAAGAAGTATATGAGGCTGATGAGTGCTTCTTTACAGCGACGCCGCTTGAAATATTCCCAGTCGTTCAAATTGGTGATGAACAGTTTGGAAACGGCGAAAGAGGACCAATTACAAAGAAACTCCAAGTGGCATATGAAGAAAGTATTAGATTGTTTAAAGTTATGAACTAATATTGAAGAAAAAAGCTGATATTCCTTCAGCTTTTTTTCATGATATAATTCAAGCGTAGGACAAGATTTGAAAACGCTGTAAAAAGGGGATTTAATGTATGAATTATGAAGGTTTTAAAGAAGTAATTCACGGAAGACGAAGTGTTAGAAAGTTCACAGAACAAGAAGTATCTACTAATGATATAAAAGAAATAATTGATTGTGCTCGTTATGCACCGAGCGATACGAACTCACAAACGTGGGAATTCTTGGTCATTATGAACCGAGAGAAGATTAAAGAAATTGAACAAATGACATGGGATGCTTTACATAAACTTGCGGCAAAAGCAACAGATAATGGAGAAGAGAAAGCAGGGAAATTACTTACGCGTTCTTTCGGACCATATGCGACAGCTTTCTCTGAGGCACCAGTATTAATCGTATGCTTGGCAACACCATATGAATCAAAGTTTCGTGAAAAGATATTTGATCCCATTGCTTTTGTTCCAGATTCAGTTTGGGAAGAAGAAGGGATTAAGAGTAGCTGTTTAGCGGCACAAAACTTAATGTTAGCTGCACATGCAAAGGGACTTGGTACTTGTCCAATGACAGGGCCAGTATTGCTAGCTCAAGATGAACTGCGCCAATATTTACAAATTGAGCCTGAAAAACAAATAAATATGGTTATTTCACTCGGATTTCCGAAAGATAAGCCAAAAAAACTTCCAAGAAAAGAAGTAGAAGAAATCACAACATTTGTTTTTTAAAGTGCAAAATAAAAAGACATTGGACATATCAATGTCTTTTTATTTTGGAGCGGGTATTATATCGATTTGTTGGGCTAAAATGATAAATAAGAAGGAATTACTATTTATTTCATAAAAAAAATTAATGTTCTATTAAGGAAAGTATGATACATTAATCGTGAGCAAGCTTCTATATGTTCATAAAAGTTTTAAAAGTTATTTTTGTATAATAAATTATAATCAAATGACAGGGGGGATGAATTTTGAAAAAATTCATAATCACTGGATTGTCTGTATTGTTATTAGTAGGTTGCGGTGCTCCACAGGAAAAAGAGGACGCGCAATCAAAACAGGAAGAACAAGTTGTAAACGCAAGTGATGAGAATATGGTTGTATTTCCTGAAGGCGCAATGTCAATTGGAGAAGGGAAAGTAAAAGTTATTACTCCAGATGGTACTTCTGAAAATGGAAATATACCGACTGTATTCATCAAAAAGGATACTTTAATTCAGCAAGTTGAATTAGAACTTTCTAATTTTCAAAGTGATAAAGAAACATTCATATTTGTAGATCAAATGTATACAGATAAACATCAAGTAACTAGTACAACACAGACAACAGTACAATTAAAAGAAAAGACGCTGGAAACAGGTAGTCATACAATTACTGCAGTTCAGTATGAAAACAATGACCCGAAAGGAAAGGTTATTAGTTTTAATCAAGCAACATTTGAGACAAAGCCTGCGTCTTAATCAGAATAAAAAGTACATTACTCAAAAAAGTAGTGTGCTTTTTTGTTTGGATGGAATGGTGTAATAGGGAATAATTTATTTCGTTTTCTAGTACGATTAAGCAGTAAGGAATCACTTGTTACTACTATGATGGAGAAAAAGGTTGAAGGTATGAATCGATATGTTCGTATCTTCTTGATTAGTATAATCATGTCAGTAATTTGGGTTACTATACAAGACGTTAATCAACTTACGTTTAATTATCAAACTTATGACTTGTTAATGGGAAGTATATGTTTTGTCATTGTGTGCCTGTTTTATGATAAACTTTGATTAAGATAAGTTTTACAAGAAAAATGTAGGTATTTCATTTGAAATGTCGAATAGTACATACGATGTCGTAATAACAAATTTTCTATTGTTTACTGTGAAACAGGAGAAGGGGAGATAGTAGTTATGAAACGAGCTCTTATTAATATTGATTATACATATGATTTTGTAGCGGAAAAAGGCGCTTTAACTTGCGGAAAACCAGGTCAAGAAATCGAACAGGAAATTGTACATATAACGAAGCAATATATTGAAAATGGAGATTACGTAGTGTTTGCAATTGATAAACATGAAGAAAATGATGAATATCATCCCGAAGCGAAATTATTCCCTCCTCATAATATAGCAGGTACAAATGGTAGAGACTTATTCGGTGAGTTACAAGAAGTATACGAAACATATAAAAATGCTGAGAATGTATATTATATGGATAAAACGCGATACAGTGCGTTTGCTGGAACAGATTTAGAGATGAAGTTAAGAGAAAGAGGAATAGAAGAAGTTCATCTTGTAGGTGTTTGTACTGATATTTGTGTTCTTCATACAGCAGTAGATGCGTATAATAAAGGATTTAAAATTGTTGTTTATGAAAAGGCAGTTGCATCTTTTAATGCGCAAGGGCATGAATTTGCACTTGGACATTTTAAATCTTGTTTACATGCAGAAGTGAAATGAAAAAGAGGCCTTTAAAAAGGTCTCTTTTTTGAGTTTAAACCGAGACGACATTTTGCTCAATTAATTTTTTTATGAATGGACTAATATTTTGTGGTAGCTCATTTAAATTAAAAAACTGTACATGTAATGATTCGACTCGATCAGCTTGTAGCGAGCCACCTGTAATATCTTTGCAAAGGTAAGCGATTGTCATAGGGTAAAATTCATCTCCGTTCGGTAATTTCACAAAAAATTCTTTACCTGAAAATACACTTACCAGCTGAAGTGTACCAATTTCAATTCCTGTTTCTTCAAGTACTTCTCGTCTTCCAGCTTCTTCTGTAGATTCACCAAGTTCCACAAAACCTCCTGGGACACCCCACATGCCATTTCGCCTTTGTTGTAGTAATATTTGTCCTTGTTCATTGAAAACAGCTACCGCAACGCCTGCTAAATTGAGTGGCCTTGATCCAACAACTTCTCTTAGTTCTTCAATATATCCCATTGGTTGTAACCTCCGTGAGTAATAATATTTTCAAATGAACTATTCGATATAATGTAAATGTTTTCCTTTTGTTGAGATGAGTAGTGTAGTTTTAAAGTAAAGTCATAAAAAATTTCAATTGCCAGCTCCCTTTAGGTTATGAAAAAGGGTATATTTATAGAAGAATGTCTAATGAATTTAAAAAATATAGCGGCTTTGTATAGAATTTTTATTAGTTAAGGAAGTGGATGGATGAGTTTATTAACGTATACTGAAGAATTTTTTAATTATGTAAGGGAGTTTTTACTTTTAAGATTTTTGCTATTTGCTTTAGTTTTAATCATTATTTCGTTTGTAATAAACCGTATTATTGATTGGTTTTTTAGGAAATCAAGCTTTTTTGATGAAGAGGTAGAGCAGACAATTCAAAGTGTAATTCGATCTATTTTTAGATATATCATTATCATCAGTCTTATCATATATTTAATTAGCCAATTTGTAGATATAAAAAGTATTATTGCAGGTGCAGGGATAGCTGGAGTTGTCATCGGTTTTGCTGCACAACAGATGCTAAAAGATGTTATATTAGGCTTTGCAAGATTAGCGGACAAAGAGTTTCGAGTTGGTGATTTTGTAACTTTTAACGGAACAAATTCAGGAACTATTGAAGAGATTAGTATTCGTTTTATGCAAATACGTGAATGGTCAGGAAAATTACTTACCATCCCACACGGAGAGATTAGAACGATACAAAATTTTAATAAAGGATGGATGCGTGTAATTGAACGTATCACGGTAAGTTATCAGGAAGATCCAACAAGAGTGAAGGAATTGTTAGAAGAAGTATGTGTTATATGCAATGAAAAATTGGATCAAACTCTTTATAGAGTAGAGGATGAGGCTGTTGAACCATTTAAATACGTCGGTGTTACAGACTTAAATCCTAACCTGAAATATGTTGGCTATGAATTTTGTATTACAGGTTTAATAAAGCCAGAAGATTATTTTGAAACTTCTAGACAAGTAAGATTTGAATTAATGTCTATATTCCATAAGAATCAAGTGCAAATGCCGGCAGCGAATATGGTTGTTACTACTGAAAGTTTACAGCATATTCATGGTGGACAATCTTTATCGGACAGCTAAAGTAGAATCGCTTGTTAACAAAAATTCTGATTCCAACATTGGATAGAATAACAATAATAAAATGATTGATATAAAGAAAGGGCTGAAGGAATTCGGTTCTTTTTTTATTTATAGAATTTAGAAATTTCTTAATGTTATAATTGTAGTTGGTGATGAGAATGAACTTTGAAGAAAAAGAGATGCATCGTTTAGAAGCATTAAAAGAAATTGCTGAATTATTAAATGAAGCAACAAACTTACAGGATATGTTAGAAAAAGTGTTGCATACATTGTTACAAGTAATGAATTTACAAACAGGGTGGATATTCTTTATTGATGAAAGTGGAAAGCATAGCATGCTTGTAGACGAAAATTTACCAGAGGCTCTTACGTGGCAAGAGAAGAAGCCGATGTGTGAAGGAAACTGTTGGTGTGTAGAACGTTTTGTGAATGGGAGATTAGAAAAAGCGACTAATATTATTGAATGTAAGCGAATAGAAGATGCAATTGAATGTAATTGGGGAGAGACAGAAGATGTTACACATCATGCGACAATTCCGCTTAGGTCTGGATCAGAAAAATTTGGTCTACTAAATGTGGCTGCGCCTCATAAGACTCATTTTTCAGAGGAAGAGTTAGCATTATTAGAATCAATTGCATTTCAAATTGGAACAACAATACAACGTATTCAGTTAGTTGAGAAAGAACGTAAATATGTAGTGGTAGCGGAAAGAAATCGACTTGCACGTGATTTACATGATTCAGTAAAACAATTGTTATTTTCTATTATGCTAACAGCGAAAGGTACTTTGAATATGACGCAAGATAGAGAATTGCAAGAGATGTTAAGTTATATTGGAGAATTATCACAAGAAGCATTACAAGAGATGACTCTATTAATTTGGCAATTAAGACCTGAAGGATTAGAGAAAGGGTTAGCAGAAGCAATTCAAAATTACGGGAAGTTATTAGGAGTTCAAGTGGAAGTTCGAATTGATGGGATGGTTTCAATTGGGGATGAAATAGAAGAAGTTTTATGGCGTATTAGCCAAGAGGCGCTACATAATTGTAAAAAGCATGCTTCGTGTGAAAAGGTACATGTTCTTTTGAAAATAGAAAATAACCAGTTACATTTTTACATAGAAGATAATGGAATAGGATTTATACAAGAGCAAGTAAGGGAGTCAGCACTTGGCCTGAAAAGTATGAAGGAACGTATTCAGTTAATGAAGGGGTCGTTTCAAATTATAACAGAGCTGAGAAAGGGTACAAAAATAGAAATTCAATTGCCGATTTGAAGGGGAGAATAAGATTGAAGATTAAATTGCTACTAGTTGAGGATCATCATATCGTTCGAAGAGGACTTGTATTCTTTTTGAAAACGAGAGAAGAATTTGAAATTATTGGGGAAGCGGAAAATGGCGAAGAGGCATTACATTTCGTGCAAAAAGAAAGACCGGATGTCGTACTAATGGATGTATCGATGCCGAAAATGGATGGAATTGAGGCAACAAAACGTCTAAAGCAATACGATGAGACGATAAAGGTACTTATATTAAGTAGTTTTTCAGAGCAAGATTATGTTATACCAGCACTTGAAGCTGGAGCAGATGGTTATCAATTAAAAGAAGTACAACCTGAGCAACTTGTCGCTTCTATTATTGCAGTACATCAAGGAAATGCGAATTTTCACCCGAAAGTAACACCTGCATTAATGGGGCGTACCGCAGTAAAGAAGGAAATAGAAAATCCTTTTTCAATGTTAACGAAAAGAGAGCAAGAGGTACTTCGCGAAATTGCGAAAGGAAGAAGCAACAAGGAGATTGCAGCAGAACTTCATATTACAGAACAAACTGTGAAAACACACGTTTCAAACGTTTTAGCTAAATTGGAAGTGGATGATCGTACGCAAGCCGCATTATACGCAGTGAAACATGGGGAGGATTATTCATAAGCATGAATAATTCTGTTATATCGTATGACAGAATACATAGGAGCAATTAAAATTTATAGTAATCCCTAATATAGGTTTTTCTTCTTTCAATAATTAGGTACAATAAAGTTAAACTAATCGGTTTTTACAGGATAAAGCTACGATAGAAGAGGAGGATATGCTATGCCTGGTACAAGGAGTGGGATTGGAAAGATTCAGGCTTCGTTAAATGGTTTATCACCGAAATTGCGAAGTATTGCCGAACATATTTTGAAACATCCACAAGATGTTGTACATAAATCTATTACAGAATTAGCTGAAGTTACGAGTAGTTCCGAAGCGACGATATTCCGCTTATGTAAACACCTTGGTTTGCAAGGTTTTCAAGATTTAAAGATTACATTAGCTCGTGAAATTGTACATACACCGATGCAAAATATTCATGAAGAGGTATCAGCAGAAGATAGTATGGTAACTGTTGCTAAAAAAGTTTTTCATTCGCATATTACAGGACTGCAAGATACTTTACATTTGCTAAATGAAACAGCACTTGAGCAGGCTGTACGAGCTTTGCAAGAAGCAAGGCGAATTGAGTTTTATGGAAATGGTGGCTCTGGTATTATTGCGATGGATGCGTATCATAAGTTTATGAGAACGGGTATTTCTTGTATCGCTCATACTGATTCGCATTTTCAAATTATGGGAGCAGGTTTACTCTCGGAAAATTCAGTTGTTATTGGCATTTCTCATTCTGGTAGCAATAAAGGGTTACTTGAAGCGTTAGAAGTAGCGAAAGCAAGAGGGGCCAAAATTATTGCGATTACGAGCTATAAGAAATCAGCATTAAGTCAGCTTGCTGATATAACGTTATATACATCAACACGTGAGACTGAATTCCGTACAGAAGCAAGTTCATCACGATTAGCACAGTTAAGCTTATTAGATACTTTGTATGTAGGGTTGTCGTTGCAGCGACAAGAAGAAACACTAAAAAATTTACAAAGTATACGTGAAACGATTTCGATGAAGCGAATATAAAAAAGCTCTTCAAATGAAGAGCTTTCAGATTGTAGACAAACTATTTTTGGAGAGTTCAAATGCTAAAAATAGTTTGTCTCGTATTTTATGGATAATTTATCTAATTGTATTTATATGTAGTGCTTTCTATATATAATTTACTATAAGTGAGGAAGGTGTCTTATGAAAATATCCGTTTATGTTGCAAGTGCATTTAGCAAGGATCATAAAGGCGGAAATAAAGCAGGAGTGGTATTTATTGAGAATACAAATACATTGACCACTACTCAAAAAATGACAATAGCGAAACAACTGGGTTATGCGGAAACCGCATTTATATCAGAATCTGAAATTGCTGATTATAAATTTGAGTATTTTACTCCAAAAGAAGAAGTTGATTTATGTGGTCATGCCACAATTGGCTCTTTCGCGATACTGATGCATTTAAATAAAATTTTCAAGAATCGCTATACGATTGAAACGAACAGCGGTGTTCTTACTATTACCATAACAGATGACATCATATTCATGGAACAAAATAAACCGATATTCTATGATTTTGTATCTCCAAATGAGTTCACCGACTGTTTTGACATTAAAGATATAGACAATAAATACCCAATCCAAATTGTCTCCACGGGCTTAAAAGATATTTTAATTCCTATAAAAAGCGAAACACAATTACATGCACTGCAACCTAATTTTGAAAAAATTAAAGAAATCAGCAAGTATTATAATGTTGTTGGGATGCATCTATATACTTTTAATGACAATCGAATTATATGCAGAAATTTTGCTCCACTATACGACATTAATGAAGAAGCAGCGACTGGAACTTCAAACGGTGCATTAGCTTGCTACCTTTATGAACAGCACTATTTGCAAAAAGAAGTCTATGTATTTGAACAAGGTTATTCTTTACACTCGCCTTCCGAAATATTAGTTAAATTAGCAACCAATAGCAAAAATAAAATAGAAAAAGTTTATGTTGGCGGTAAAGGCTATTACTGTGAAACTAAGTGTTTAAATGTAGAAAATATTGAGTAAAGAGCTTTTTTTTATCGTTGAGAAGTTTGTTAATTTATTTTATTTTCTTTTCTTTTAGAAATGTATGACTTACATATAGTCAGTGATAAACTCTCATTTTTAAAAATTAAAAATAAAGACCGATTTGTGTAATGATTCAAATATTGTTCATAATTTCACAATTTGTTTATGAAGTGTCATGTTATGATGAACATGTAATGATGATTGAATACTTAAATTTGGTACGGTAACTAGCCAAAGTAGTGAGGAAAGTAGTTGTGAGATAAACTCATTAAAACGCTAGAACACTAAAGGGGAGATCACATATGAAAGCAGTAGTGGTTAATAAAAACAGCAAAGCAAACATCGAAGTGGTTGAAAAAGAATTACGTCCGTTACGCTCAGGTGAAGCGTTAGTAGATGTAGAGTATTGTGGAGTTTGCCACACTGATTTACACGTTGCGAATCATGATTTTGGTAACACTGATGGCCGTATTCTTGGTCATGAGGGTGTAGGTATTGTTACGAAAATAGCTGATGATGTTAATTCGCTAAAGATAGGTGACCGTGTAAGTATTGCATGGATGTTCCAATCTTGTGGACGTTGTGAATATTGCGTAACTGGTAGAGAAACATTTTGCCGTGAAGTTAAAAACGCAGGTTATTCAGTAGATGGTGGTATGGCTGAACAATGTATCGTTACAGCTGATTATGCGGTAAAAGTACCAGAAGGATTAGATCCTGCTCAAGCATCATCAATTACATGTGCTGGTGTAACTACATATAAAGCTATTAAAGTATCAGATATTAAACCTGGTCAACCTATTGTAATCTATGGCTGCGGTGGATTAGGTAACTTAGCTATCCAATATGCTAAAAATGTATTTGGTGCAAAGGTAATCGCAGTAGACATTAATGACGACAAATTAGCCTTAGCGAAAGAAGTTGGTGCTGATATGACTATCAATCCAATTTCTCAAGGTCCTGCTGATAAAATTGTTCAAGAGGAGCTTGGTGGCGCTTATGCTGCGGTAGTAACAGCAGTCTCTAAAGTAGCCTTTAACTCAGCAGTTGATGCAGTACGTGCTTGCGGTAAAGTAGTTGCAGTAGGGCTACCAGTAGAAACAATGGACTTAAACATCCCGCGACTTGTACTGGATGGAATTGAAGTAGTTGGTTCTCTAGTCGGTACTCGTAAAGATTTGGAAGAGGCGTTTATGTTTGGGGCAGAAGGAAAAGTAGTGCCGGTTGTTCAAACTTGTTCGCTAGATAAAGTACAAAATGTATTCGAAGAAATGGAACAAGGTAGAATTCAAGGGCGTATGGTAATTGATTTTAAAAAACATAATTGTGATTGCAAATAATTCACTTTAAATATAAAAAGCATGAGTCTAGCAAAGGACATGTAAAAAAGTTAGACAGCATAAGAAGATGATCCCTGTATTTAATATGGATCATCTTCTTTATTTTCTACTAATATCGATGCCAATTAATACTTGATTAATGAGAAATGATTAAAGGTTTACTTTATTTGCAAACGAAAAGGAATCTTTATGTTTAACAAATTTTTTATGATCTGGAACGTTTTGAATTGCTACAATTTGCGAATCTCTTGCTTTCAGTGCATCTTGAATCCCGATGGTCATAAGCTTAATAAATAGAATCGTAATAAAGAATGAAGCGAGAGTATAAAAAATAATCCACCATGAAAGATTCATTTCATTACGATTTAATCCAATAAGACCTGCCCAATCATTAGATAGAGAAACAGGTTTGAGCACTCCGTCATAGAGTTCACGCATTTGTATGCCGCCAATTACAATGTTAAGCAACGCTAAATGGATAACGAGTATGAGTGTTTGGACGATATGTTCCATAAATAATACAAATAAGCGGTCAAGTAATAAGACTCGTAAGTGTTTTTTAATAATATGAAAACGACTAGCCCCCAGTAATTGTGAACTTAAGATGTAATCTTGTTTCATAAATTCATCAACCTCTGAGGATATGTATAAAGAAAGTGTAGGCAGAGCGACGAAAATAAGTACGAGTACTTGATAAAACGTAAATGAAATATTTGGATCTACCCCATCAGCATTTGATGTGATTATAATATTAACGGGCGTGATGAGTATGAATGCGATAAATAGAGTTGGAATATAATAAAAAACTTCTGAGCATGACTGGAAAAATCTCTTGAGTTTTGGAGCAAATAAACTTAAGAGGATTCCTATACATGTTCCGCATAAAATTCGAAAGAAGCTAATTGCCACGGCTAATAAAATAGTAAATTTTGCTCCTTCTACAATTTGTAAGAAAACAGACTCTCCAAAACGATCAGAGCCAAAAGGTGGAATTAACGATGGTGGAAAGGGAGCCTTTCCAAGTAATTCGTTATTTTCATTGTAAAGTAACTGAGGAGGTTTTGGGATGTTATCTTTAAAGAACCAACTATAAATAAAACTAGCTGAAATAAGTATGAATAAATAAGTAAAGCCGATTAAAAAGCGTTTTGATTTCCAAATAGATTTCATAATGATACTCCTTTCAATTGCTTTTTCCATCTATTCATCATGAATGAGATTATTTGGAAAATGGCGTAAAACGGTAAAATAATCATAACAAGTATAATAAATGTAGCTGGAGGTGAAACAAACGCCTTATTAAATAAAAATTGAATAATGCCTTCCATATTAAAAACAAATTCTAAAATGAATAAATTAGAAAGTAAGAAAACAAAAATCGTTTTTAAATGGTGGAAGAAGTGGATAGATATATTTTTGAATAAATGAATGCATAATATATAACTTGATGAAAGGCCTTTTCCATATGCAACCTCTACGTAATGTTTTCCTTGTTCTTCTTTTATGTATAACACCATCATCCGAAACATTTGTAATGTAGGTAAGACAGCTAATGATAAAATAGGGAGTAAATAAGCTCGATTTTCATTAAAAGAAATAATAGTGACAGGAGATTCCCCAAATTTCTGAAGTACCCATATGAAAAATATTTGCAAACAAATCATCATCATCATATCAGGGACAGCTTCTAATATGAACACAATTCGGTTTATCCATTTTTTTATATAATCTTTTGCTAAAAAATAAAAAAATGCCATGCTAGATGATAAAAAGAGAGCAAGAAAAAAGGCTGAAAATAATATAGTAAATGAATATAGGTAAGGTTCTAAAACAGTTGGAAATAATGGTGTTTTTTTGAAATGGCCAAACTTCGGGTCTGATCCTATAATCACTAATGATTCAAGGGAGAAGACCTGTTTTAACATGGTAACGATCTGATTAAAAAAATAAATTGGTTGAAAGGTAAATCCTTGTTGAGTGATAAATAAATAAGGTAAATTTAATAATAGTAAGAGTGATAAAAGAATTGATGAAAGCTTAATTGTGAATTGAGATATTGTATTTAACATTAAATCCCTCCGACATCTTTTTACAACATTATACAATGAATTCTATATTATTGTTTTATTTTTCTGAAAAATAAAAATACTGTTGAATTTTATAGTATGCAAGATATATTTACAAGATAAAAAAGTAATAGTAGGGGCCGCGCTCTATTTTTATCAAGACAAAAGGACTAGTGAACTTAAAACAATAAACAAGAGCAAAATGCACAGAATTTTCATTCTGCGGGTAGTTACTTTTCTTGGCTTGATAGCGATATTACGTGACCGCTAAAAATGAATATTGCTTTTCAACTCTTTCTTCATGCAAATGAGTAGAACGTATGGAGGACTATGTATGTGTTGTTAATGAGAGGAAAGAGTGTATTGCGTAACGAATATAACGTAATTTTACCGCAAGGAGTAGCTAAATTTAGTGTATAAGTGAAATGGAATGAGTAGATTTATTTTTTTATATGAAAAAAATTTTCTTTTTATAACTTGATAAATGAAAAAATATTTTATATACTAATTCATGTAAACGGTTTACTAAATCGTATTTTGCTAGAAATGAAGGGAAGATTCGCATGGAAACAAGGGGGAGAGTAATCGGGATTGATATCGGTACCACAAGTACGAAAACGGTTGTGTTCACAGAAAAAGGAAAAGTCATTGCATCACATGCAATCGATTACCCAATTATTCAACCGAACGTCGGATGGGCTGAGCAAGATCCTGATGTAATATGTGCCGCTGTATACAAAAGTGTAAGCGTTGCCATCGAAAAGGGTAATGTATTACCAGAAGATATTTCTTCAATCGGTATTAGTACAGCTATGCACGCATTAATTGCAGTAGATGAAAATGGTGCGCCATTAACGCGTTCTATCATTTGGGCAGATAATCGAAGTACGAAGCAATCAGAAAAATTATTACAACAAATGAATGGGCATGAAATTTATAGACGTACAGGTACACCAATTCATCCGATGTCACCACTTTCTAAATTGTTATGGATGAAAGAAGAGGAACCAGAGTTATATACAAGTGCTTATAAATTCATTTCCATTAAAGAGTATGTGATTTACCAATTATTTTCACGCTACGTAGTTGATTATTCGATTGCTTCTGCTACGGGGTTATTTAATTTAGAAACATTAAACTGGGATGAAGATGTTTTAACTATGTTACATATGTCACCAGAACAATTATCAACCCCTGTACCAACTACATATATTTTATCAGGTATGAAGCCAGAATTAGCACAGAAGATGGGGATAAGTGCAGAGACACCAATTGTCATAGGAGCAAGTGATGGGGTTCTTGCAAATGTAGGAGTTGGGGCGATATCACCGGGTGCGGCTGCAATTACCATTGGAACGAGTGGTGCGGTTCGAACAATCTCATCAAATATAAATACAGATGAGAAAGGGAGAACGTTTTGTTACGCATTAACAGATGAGCACTGGGTAATCGGTGGTCCAACGAATAACGGCGGAATATTACTGAGATGGTTACGTGATGAATTTGGTAGTCCAGAGCAAGAAGTAGCAAGAAAGCTCGGAATTGATCCTTATGATTTATTAATTAAATATGCAGAAAGCGTACCAGCTGGAGCGGATGGGCTATTGTTCTTACCTTTCTTATCTGGAGAACGCGCACCTTACTGGAATGCAAATGCTAGTGGTACATTCTTTGGAATCAATCTTCAACATAAGCGAGAACATTTTATACGTGCAGTGATGGAAGGTGTTTGTATGAGTGTATATTCAGTAGCACTCGCAATTAGAGATTGTACAGGGCCACTTACTGAAATACGAGTTTCAGGAGGGTTTGCGAAATCTGCATTTTGGAGACAAATGTTGTCCGATATGATGGGGAAAGAATTGCTTGTACCTGAAAGTCATGAAGCATCTGCGCTTGGGGCAGCGGCAGTTGCTTTATATGCTGTAGGAAAAATTGATTCTCTTGAAGAGGTAAAGGATTGGATTGATATTGTTCATCACCATGTACCGAATAAAGAAAATACGGCTATATATTTAGAAATGTTTTATATGTATGAACGACTTTACAATCGCTTGAAAGAAGAATTTGATTGTATAGCTGCTTTCCAACGTAAATAATAGGGGGATTGGGAGAAATGGTAGTTGGGATCGTACTAGCGGCAGTTGTCATACTACTTTTACTTATTACGGTAGTAAAATGGCATCCATTTGTCGCATTAATTTTAACAGCAATTGGTGTAGGATTAGCAATGGGAATGCCTTTAATTGGAACTTCACCAAAAGATCCAGGAATTATTGATTCTATTAAACTAGGGCTTGGTAATACGTTAGGATTTTTAGCAATAGTTTTAGCACTAGGAACGATGCTTGGAAAAATGATGGCCGAATCTGGTGGTGCTGAACGTATCGCTAACACATTAATTAATCGTTTTGGGAAGAAACGAGTTCACTGGGCGATGATGTTCGTTGCATTTTTAGTAGGGATTCCGGTATTTTTCCAAGTTGGATTTGTCCTATTAATTCCGTTAGTATTTACAATCGCGTTAGAAACTGGGGTATCACTTATTACAATCGGTATTCCGCTAGTAGCAGGACTGTCAGTCGTACACGGACTTGTTCCACCGCATCCAGCGGCAATGGCGGCAGTTGGTATTTTTAAAGCAGATGTAGGGAAGACAATTTTATATGCGTTAATTGTCGGACTTCCAACTGCAATTATTTCAGGTCCACTTTACGGGAAATGGATTGGTGCTCGTATCCATAAGGAAGTACCATTAGATATAGCGGAGCAATTTATTGAAAGAGATAAGAAGAAAGAACTTCCTAGCTTCGGAAATACATTGTTTACTATTTTACTTCCAGTATTTCTTATGCTTGGTGCATCCATTGCTGAAGTAGCGTTACATAAAACGAGTCAACTTGCACAAGTGTTACACTTTATTGGAGATCCAATAGTCGCTTTATTAATTGCAACGATTTATTCTTTCTTTAGCCTTGGTTATGCAAAAGGATTTTCTAAAGATAAAGTATTACAATTTACAAATGATTGCCTTGGGCCAATTGCAAACATATTGTTAGTGATTGGTGCAGGCGGCGCATTTAATAAAGTACTATTAGATTCTGGAATTGGAACGACAATTGCAGATATGGCGAAAGAATCGCATATTTCACCGATATTATTAGGGTGGGGAATTGCGGCACTAATCCGAATCGCAACTGGATCGGCAACTGTTTCTATGATGACAGCAGCTGGAATTGTAGCACCGATTGCAGCAAGTACACCTGGTGTAAATGTTGAACTACTAGCACTTGCAACAGGCGCAGGGTCATTAATTTTATCACACGTGAATGATTCGGGATTTTGGATGATTAAAGAATATTTCGGAATGACTGTGAAAGAAACATTATTAACATGGACCGCAATGGAGACTATACTATCAGTTGTAGCACTTGGATTAATTTCGATATTAAATATATTTGTATAGAATGGGAGATTGATTAATATGAAACTAGGTTTAATTGGATTAGGAAAAATGGGATTCCCATTAGCTGAACACTTACATGAAGACAAGCATGAAGTAGTTGTATACGATGTAAATAAAGAGCTTGTAGAAAAGGCAGGAAAACTAGGAATTACTGCACGTCATACATTAAAAGAAATGATCGCTGAATTAGAAGCTCCTCGTACGATCTGGGTAATGGTGCCTGCAGGAGAAGTTGTAGAGTCAGTATTAAAAGATGTGTATCCGTTATTAGATGAAGGTGATATCGTTATTGAAGGCGGAAATTCATTCTATAAAGATACGTTACGCCGTGCTGAAGAAGCGAAAAGCTTTGGGTTACATTATGTAGATATCGGTACATCTGGCGGTGTAGAAGGAGCTAGATACGGTGCTTGTTTAATGGTTGGTGGAGAAAAAGAAATTTATGACCAATTAGAACCTTTATTTAAAGATTTAGCAGTAGAAAATGGCTATTCTTATGCTGGCCGCGTTGGTAGTGGTCATTTCTTAAAAATGGTTCATAACGGTATTGAGTACGGCATGATGCAAGCAATCGCTGAAGGATTTGAAGTACTAGATAAGAGTGACTTTGATTTCAATTATGAAGATGTTGCAAAAGTATGGGCGAACGGATCAGTAATCCGCGGTTGGTTAATGGACTTAACTGAAAAAGCATTTGCAGATGATCCTAAACTTGATGGCATTAAAGGTGTAATGAACTCTTCAGGAGAAGGGAAATGGACTGTTGAAACTGCGCTTGAGTTACAAGCAGCGGCACCAGTAATCGCGATGTCATTATTTATGCGCTATCGTTCTCAGGAAGATGATACATTCCATGGAAAAGTAGTTTCAGCACTACGTAATCAGTTCGGTGGACATGAAGTTGTAAAAAAATAAGGATGTTTTTGAAAAGAAACTTGTGCATAAGCGCAAGTTTCTTTTTTATAGTTTAAGAAATTACTAATTTACAAATACCAATCAATCATCGTTTTTTTGTCACAAATGACAGCTTCAACATTCATTGATTGAACAATATATTCTATATTTTCTTCTTTAGCTAATAATAAGGTTGTAAAGGAATCGTATATACTCATAAACGCATACTCATTGTCTTCGCCAGTAATAATTAACTCATTATTGCTAATGTCCCAAATATCTAATGGAGTAGTATTATTTACCTGTAATAATCCGTTTGTATCAAGAATTGGTTCAGAGAAATATAGATTTCTTGCACCTTTAGAACCGAGGAGTTTAAGTAATTTGTGTAATAAAAATATAGACGTATAATCTTCTGTTGGATAATAAAGATCTTTTTTTAAGTTTGAATGTAGCTTTTCAGCTAAATCCTCTCTTTTATATTCTTCTGAAAGGGCACTAATGGAAGTCAACATGGCCATTGCTAATTCTGCGTATGAATGTAATCCACTACAAGACATCATTTCCTTCCAAGAAACGGATTTCCCATTATGAATGATTTCTTCAGTGCTAGGATAGATGTGCTCATATGGTCTTTTTCTCACAGACTTTTCCCATCCTAAAGGCATTTGGATAAAAGGATGTAGCAATATAGCTGCAGATTTAAAGTTTCTTGGTAGTTGTTCTAAAATTGGTGATTTGTCATCTAGCCAAATGTAATCCAACAAAATATAACCTCCCCTTAGACTTTGAAATGTACGGATTCCCATATTATATTTTTTGGCATTGATTGTATCAAATATAAAGCGAAGTATGAAATATGTCCCAACATAAAAGTAAGAATAAATAAAATGAAGTTTTCATAAATAGTAAAAGGGTGCTTATGTCATCAGTATAGCTAAGAAATGTTGTTACATATGAGAAGAGCGTGCTAATAAAATATGAGGTGGTTAAATGGGAAATGAGCAAGTGAAGTCTGTAAAGGAAGAAAAAAAGTTATGTCTTTGTATGATCGTCAAAAATGAGTCTAGAATTATGGAAAGATGTTTAAATGCAACAAAATCAATTGTAGATTTTGTTTCTATTTGTGATACTGGATCGACGGATAATACGCCTGAAATTATTGAAAATTGGTGTAAGGAAAATGAGATACCTGGAACGGTTCATCATGAGCCGTTTAAAAACTTTGGTTATAACAGAAGCTTAGCTGTTTCATTAGCGCAAAAAACATATCCAGAAGCGGATTATTTATTAATATTAGATGCAGATATGATTTTAGAGGTTGATCCGAATTTCGATAAAACGAGCTTAACGGAAGATCATTATCTTACATTGCAATATGATGTTCATATTAAATATTGGCTTACACGTCTTTTGAAAGCTTCTTTACCATGGAAATCTGTCGGTGTTACTCATGAGTATTGGGATATAGATCGTTCAAAAGTTGGAGTGAATTACAATACGAGGGTAGATCGGTTAGAGACTCTTGTCGTGAATGATCCTGGAGATGGCGGGAGTAAAGCTGATAAATTTGAAAGAGATGAGAGGTTGTTATTACAAGGAATAAGCGACCCAGAAACAACGCCGGATTTGCATATAAGATATTTATTTTATTTAGCGCAGACTTATTTTCATTTAAGTCAATTTGAAGATTCGATTAAATGGTATAAAAAACGAGTGGAAGCAGGGGGATGGGTTGAAGAGGTATTCTATTCGTTATTGCGAATAGGATTTTGTTATGAGCAGTTAACAAATCGTTCAGCAAATAAACAAAATGAAGTGACAGATGCTGATGAAAAAGAAACTGTTAAAGGGCAAGAAGAGCAATATTTAGCATTAGCTGTTTTTTATTTTCAAAAAGCGTGGGAATATAGACCAACCCGGGCTGAACCATTATATCAACTTGCAAGGTTGTATCGATTACGATCTCAAAACAATATTGCTTTGATGTATGCTCTGCAAGGGAAGGAAATTCCTTTTCCAAAGGATGATCTTCTATTTGTAGATTATCATGTGTATGATTACTTATTTGATTATGAAATTTCTATTAGTGCTTTCTATATACCTCATAAAAAACATTTAGGGGCCGTTTCGCAAAAATATTTGGAATCGATTAAAGAAGAGATTCCATTTCATATAGCAAATATAGTAGAGAATAATGCAAAATTTTATTAAATACATTTTCGGTTAAAGGAGTAGTGGAGTAATCATGGAATTAATGCGATGGGCGATTGAACTAGGAGAATCGGTGCATGGAAATACGTATGAAGAATTGATGCCACTACTAGACTATTATTATGATCGTGATCATTTAAAAGCGTATTGTATCGCAAATCTTCTTTTAAACATGGATGTATTAGATGAACATCGGGAAAGAATCGAATTAAGAAGATGCATTGCTGCTTATTATGCTGGATTATATAAAGTAGCAAGAAAACATGCAAATGAGTTAGTACTTAAACATCCGGATGTAGATTTATATAAAAATAATCTAAAATTAATGGAAGCTTATTTGAATAAAGAATATGATTATTGTCTTTTTATATGCCCAAAGACATACGGTAGTTTCATAGATGTTGCGCGAGCTTTAAAGTGGCGGTTGGAGCAGGAGGGGAATACAGTAATTATATCAGAAACAATACTGGGAAATGTAAAGAATACAATTGTTTTTGGAGCGCATACATATGCATATAACCCGAACCTTCTTCCGAAAGACGCAATTATTTATAATTTAGAACAGCTATACGAAGGAAGTCCATATGCGCACCCCCTTTATTTAATATTATTAAAAGATAGAGTGATTTGGGATTATAGTAAACAAAATATAGAATGGTTAAAACAAAAAGGGGTAGGAAAAGAAATAAAACATGTAGAAATGAACTATGCTCCAACTTTGGAAATAAAAAAAGATGCATTTGAAGATGAGATTACTGAAGATATTGATATTCTGTTTATAGGTGCTCTTAATCCGAGGCGGCAAGCTATTTTTGATCACCTAAAAGCGATTGCCCCGAATTTAAATATAGTTTTTAAAAATAATGCGTGGGGAATTGTTAGAAATGAATTGATTGCTAGGTCGAAAATTATATTAAATATTCATTTTTACTTATCAGGAATTCTTGAAACACCTCGCGTGTCTTATGCAGTCGCAAATAAAAAATTTATTATTTCCGAAAATAGTAATCCAGAAGATGAGGTAGAGTGGCCGGGAATTGTATTTACTCCGTACGAAAAAATAATTGAAAACGTAATGAAATATATAGAATTACCAGAAGAACGGAAAAGATTAGCGGAAAAAGCATATAATCATTTTGAAGCAAATGAAAGTTTAGGTACATTGAGTCTGAGAGATGAAACGAAGTAATTGTACGAAACTCATACGAAAGTATGAGTTCTTTTTTGTTTATCATACTATTTTATGAAACAAGTTAACTCTTTATATTGTATTTTGTATAGAAATTTCTGATAATATATAAGTAGAACTTAAAAACAAAGGGGAGAAATAATCATGAAACTAGTCGTTATTAACGGTACACCAAGAAAATTTGGCAGAACTCGCGTGGTGGCAAAATATATTGCGGATCAATTTGAAGGGGAATTATATGATTTAGCAATCGAGGAGTTACCTTTATACAATGGAGAAGAGTCACAACGTGATTTAGAGGCAGTAAAAAAATTGAAAACGTTAGTGAAAGCTGCGGATGGGGTTGTATTATGTACACCAGAATATCATAATGCGATGAGCGGTGCGCTGAAAAACTCTTTAGATTACTTAAGTAGTAGTGAATTTATTCATAAACCAGTTGCGTTGTTAGCGGTTGCTGGTGGCGGTAAAGGTGGAATAAATGCATTAAACAGCATGCGAACGGTCGCTAGAGGTGTTTATGCAAATGCAATTCCAAAACAAGTTGTGCTTGATGGATTACATGTGCAAGATGGGGAACTTGGGGAAGATGCGAAACCATTAATTCATGATGTAGTTAAAGAGTTAAAAGCATATATGAGCGTATATAAAGAGGTGAAAAAGCAACTAGGAGTGGAGTGATATGTCCTCCCTTTATCATGATTCTCGCTTGTATTACATTCTAGGGGCCAATAGTCTATCTGCTATTGGTTCCGGAATTGTTATGATAACGATTCCGTGGCTGTTAATTAAAGAGAGTGGAGGAGAGACAACATTTGGTTATGTTTCTATCATTGCAACCCTCATTATGTTTTTATTAACACCATTCATTGGGCAAAGTATTGATCGTTTTTCAAGAAAATCTTTATTGCTATGTAACGAAGGAATCGGAATAGCTGTAATTGGAATAATGTTTATATGGGGATTTGCTGGGCAACCTTATCATTCTATTCACTATATTCTTATTTATATAGCCGGATCATTCTACTATTTATTATTTTATCCTACAATATTTGCGTTCAACCAAGAGATATTTCAAGCGGAACATTATAAAAGTTTAAGTGGAACGATGGAAATACAAGGACAGTTAACACAAGTTATTTCTGGAGCGGCCGCGAGCTTCTTAATTGAAATTGTATCTTTGAAGTGGATTTTGTTAGTAGACATGTTAACTTTTGCTGGAGCATTTTTTCTTTTCTTATGTATACCGTACGTAAAGAAAAAAGAAGTGAAAAGAAAAATAACATTTAAGAAGCAATTATTTGAAGGAATTCACTTTATGAAAAAACGTCCTAAGCTCTTTTGGTTCTTACTGGCCACTTATATGCCGTTTATAGGTGTTATGATGGCAAATTATTTAATACCAGTTTATATTTCGGATATACTTAAAGCCAATGCCTCTGTATACGCAATAGAGGGGATGATGTACGGTGTTGGAGCGGTTGTTGCAGGAATCTGTATTCCACTCATAATGAAATATGTAAAAACAGAAGTTTCAATCGTTATGACGATGTTCATTTATGTAATTTCAATTACCGCAATGAGTATTGAACCTTCCGTAATTTTCTTATATGGACTTGCAATTTTTCATGCAGTTGGAAATGCGGGTACAAGAGTGGCGAGAAATGTATTGATGATGGAGGAAATTCCAAATGAAGTAATGGGACGTGTAGACAGCTTATTTCGCCTAATTGGTACTGGAATACGAATTTTATTATTAATGTTGTTTACAGCGGGTGTATCTAAAGTTGGAGTCATGCTGCCGTTTTACGTATTAAGCTGCATATTGATCTTCTCATTAGGAATCGCTATTTATTATGTACTATCACAACGTAAAGTAGCGGCGCATGTTTCTAATAAATCAATCGTTTGAAAAAACACTTCTGCCTCCCTTTCTTTTTCTATATAATAACAAGAAAGGGAGTGAATACTTATTTATGAACAAATGGATCTTTCTTATGATTTTATTATTACCGCCACTATACATCATTTATATGACGTTTCGAATGAACAAAGTTGCTCGTGAAAAGTTGAGCTATCACTCTCCGTACGTTCTTATACTGGGTGCAAAGTTATTTGGAGATAGACCGTCTTTATCTCTTCAAAATCGTTTGGATGTAGCGTTGGAGTATTTATTTTCCCATCCTGAAGCGAAAGTAATTGTTTCAGGTGGCCAAGGAGAAGATGAAGATATACCGGAAGCTCATAGCATGAGAAACTATTTAATGGTACATGGTATAGATGAGAGTCGTATTTTAATAGAAGATCAATCTACAAATACGTATGAAAACTTAAAGTTTAGTATGGATTTATATAATGTGAAACATGCGGTAGTTGTAAGTAATACGTATCATTTATATCGAACGAAAATAATTGCAAAGCGTTTAGGCATGAAGATGGAGGCACTAGCTGCTGAAACACCAATTCGTTCTAAGAGAAAAATGTATGTTCGCGAATATGCTGCTATTATGAAAACAATATTGTTCGATCGTTAGAGCTCAAATGCGAGCTCTTTTTTAATTTAAAAGCGTATCATTTGAAATGAATGCCATATTCCATCAAAATAAAGGAAACAACAGTAAAGGAGTTGTATTTGTGATTCAATTTAATCATGTGTCAAAATCGTATGAAGATGGCACGAAAGCAGTGGATTCATTGCATTTAGAAATTAAAAAGGGAGAATTTTTTGTTCTCATCGGTCCGAGTGGTTGCGGGAAAACAACGACAATGAAGATGATTAATCGTTTAATCGAAACGACTGAAGGGTCGATTTTAATCGATGGAAAAGATATTCAACAATATAATATAAACGAATTACGTTGGGATATAGGATACGTGTTGCAACAGATTGCTTTGTTTCCTCATATGACAATCGCTGAAAATATTGCAGTTGTTCCTGAAATGAGGCAATGGAGCAAAAAGGAAATAAAAGCACGCGTCGATGACTTGTTACATATGGTTGGATTAGATCCGGATATATATCGAGATCGTATGCCTGATGAATTGTCAGGAGGACAAAAACAACGTGTCGGTGTCGTGCGAGCATTAGCCGCAAACCCGAAAATCGTTCTTATGGATGAACCATTTAGTGCGTTAGATCCATTAAGTAGGGAACAGCTTCAGAAGGATATTGTACAGTTGCAAAAAAAGATTCAAAAAACAATCGTGTTCGTAACACATGATATGCAAGAAGCATTATCACTTGGAGATCGCATTTGTATTATGAAAGAAGGAAAAGTTGTTCAACTAGATACACCAGAAGGAATTATACATAATCCGAAAAATGAATTTGTAGAGGAGTTCATTGGAAATCGTGGACGAACTTGGTATGAGGAGAAAAGTGTAGCAGATGTATTGCCGCTTGATCAAAGTGTGCAATTAGAAGGGCAGGCACTATCATTACATTCTTCTTTAGAAGAAGCGCTAGTTCGTGTGCGTGACGAGGAGGTCGTTCCAGTTGAAGAAAACGGTCAATATATTGGAGCGTTAACAAGTCGTCATATTGTCAATTACATTGTTGAACAAATGAAGGAAAGAGGTTAAACAGTGAATAATTTTATACAAACGTTCCAAGAACGAAAAATAGAATTACTAACTGCATTAAGTGAGCATTTACAAATATCGCTTATTTCATTATTTTTTGCAGTAATTATAGCGGTGCCACTTGGCATTTTATTAACAAGAAAAGAACGAATGGCTGAATTTATAATAGGAACTTCTGCGGTAATGCAGACAGTGCCATCACTTGCATTACTCGGACTATTAATTCCGTTAGTAGGAATCGGAAAACTTCCAGCGATTATCGCATTAGTTGTGTATGCACTATTACCTATTTTACGAAATACATATACAGGAATAAGGGAATTAGATGAATCACTAATAGAAGCCGCGAGAGCTATGGGGATGAATAGTTGGAGAAGGTTGTGGAAGGTAGAACTTCCTCTTGCATTGCCTATCATTATGGCCGGTATTCGTACAGCGATGGTATTAATTGTTGGAACGGCTACATTAGCAGCTCTCATTGGTGCTGGTGGGCTAGGTAAGCTTATATTATTAGGTATAGATCGAAATGATCATGCACTTATCATTTTAGGGGCCGTACCAGCCGCGTTACTCGCTTTATTCTTTGATATAGTACTTCGCATACTTGAACGACCGAAACGCTCTTCTAAGCGTGTTATATTGACGATATGTATAGTTGTAGTAATGATTGCTTCTCCATTTCTTTGGAGTACAGAAAAGAAAGATATTGTTATTGCGGGCAAACTTGGATCAGAACCTGAAATTTTAATTCAAATGTATAAGCAGCTTATTGAACAAGATACCGATTTACACGTACAATTAAAACCAGGTCTTGGGAAAACAGCATTTGTATTTGAAGCGTTGAAATCAGGTGAAGTAGATGTGTACCCAGAATTTTCAGGAACAGCGCTATCTACTTTCGTGAAAGAAGAACCAAAGAGTACAAATCGTGATGAAGTATATGAGCAGGCTCGCGTTGGACTGGAAAAGAAATATAATATGATTATGTTGATGCCAATGGAGTATAACAATACATATGCACTAGCCATGCCGAAAAAAATAGCAGATCAAAAGAATATAAATACTATTTCTGATTTAGGGAATGTTGCGCAGGAAGCCAAAGTAGGATTTACATTGGAATTTGCTGATCGTGAAGATGGTTATAAAGGAATGCAAAAATTATATAACTATAAGTTCTCGAATGTTAAAACGATGGAGCCGAAGCTGCGTTATAGCGCAATTCAATCTGGAGATGTTAACGTAATTGATGCATATTCAACAGATAGTGAATTGGAGCAATACGGACTAAAAGTGCTAAAAGATGATAAAGGGTTATTCCCACCTTATCAAGGAGCACCATTATTAAGAAAAGAAACGTTACAGAAATATCCTGAACTTGAAAAGGTATTAAATAAATTATCTGGAAAGATTACAGATGAAGAAATGCGAAAAATGAATTATGAAGTTAATGTGAATGGTAAAAGTAGTGAAGAAGTCGCAAAACAATTTTTACAAAAAGAGAATTTACTTCGTTAAATTTACAAGAAATATACAAATTTATATGTTTGAAATGACCGTTCATTACAAAATGAGCGGTTTTTTTGTGCATACTTATACATTTTTTCAAAAAAGTATTCCATTTTTGTTCATTTTCTTTTAGAATAAGTAATGTTTTCCTGAAAAAATATAAGAGAAACGTCTATTAGAGAAAAAGGTGACTTTAATAGTTGAACGAACATAACACCTAGAATGACAGATGGGGTGGTACAAATAGAAAAGAAATTAGGATTCTTTCCATTAATCGCATTAGTAGTTGGAACGATGGTTGGTGGCGGTGTTTTTAGTTTACCGCATGATTTAGCAGTAGGAGCAAACAGTGGCGCAATAATAATTGGCTGGTGTATTACAGCGATGGGAATGATTCCACTTGCGCTCGTATATCAAACGTTAGCAAGACAAAAACCGGAACTTGAAGGTGGAATTTATAGTTATGCACGTGCTGGTTTCGGTGAATATATTGGGTTTAATAGTGCTTGGGGATATTGGCTAGCAGGAATCTTAGGTAATGTCGCAACAATTATGTTACTGTTTAGTACATTAGGTTATTTCTTCCCAATTTTTAAAGGAGGAAATAATGTTGCGTCAATCGTTGGGGCATCACTTTTATTATGGACACTTCACTTTCTAATTTTATTTGGAATTCGTGAAGCTTCTATTATGAATGTTATCGCAACAATAGGAAAGTTAGTTCCAATCGTACTATTTATCGCTGTAATGGTAACAGCATTTCGCTGGGACACATTTACACATGATTTTTGGGGAGAAGGAACCTTCTCACTTTCTGCTATACTTGGTCAAGTGAAAAATACAATGCTTGTAACACTTTGGGTTTTCATTGGAGTTGAAGGAGCGGTTGTATTATCCGGAAGAGCGAAAAATAGCCGAGACGTTGGTAAGGCAACAGTAATGGGGCTTATTTTAGTAATGTCCATTTATATTTTAATTTCTGTCCTATCAATGGGAGCTATGACAAGAGGCGAACTTTCTGTGTTAGAAACTCCGTCAATGGGACATGTATTAGAGCATGTTGTTGGTCCATGGGGGGCAGGTGCGATTAATATCGGGTTAGTTGCTTCACTTGTCGGTACATTAATTGGCTGGTTTTTACTTGTTTCTGAAATTTCTCATGTAGCCGGAAAAGATGGCGTATTTCCGAAAGTCTTTACGAAAACAAATAAAAAGCAAACACCGCACATGGCATTATGGATTTCAAATGGTGTTGCCCAAATTATATTTATCATCGTTCTGTTTTCAGAATCAACATATCAAATTATGTATTTCATTGCATCAACATCAATTTTATTACCATATTTATTATCAGCGTTATTCCAATTTAAATTAGTCATTACAAACGAGCTAAAAGACGCTAAATTAAAAAATGGAGCGTTAGCTTTAATTGCTTCGATTTACTCTGTATGGCTTCTTTATGCAGCTGGTTTAAAGAATTTACTACTCGTTTCAATTGTGTATGGAATTGGAATTATTGTTTACACGTTTGCAAGAAAAGAACAAGGGAACCGTTGTTTTGCAGGTGCAGAGAGATATGTGATGGGGGCAATTATTGTTGCGGCTATCACATCCCTGTATATGTTATTAACTGGAAATATAAAAATGTAAAAAGTCCTTTTTATTTAAAGGGCTTTTTTCTTTGTTTAGAGAATATTTACTACATAAGATATTCAGGAGGGATGAGAATGGAAGAAAAAGAACAGTTGTCTAGAATAATTGATTTAGCTAGTGAGTTAAGGAAAGTATTAGTGCAAGAATCTTTTTTTAATCATCATCCTGAATTGAGAGGAGTCATTGAAAATTTAGCAAGTTCTGTTGAAAATTTGGCGGAATTACAAAAAAGTAAAGATGAAAATGCTGAAGATCGATTACGTTACGTACTTGCTAAAATGAAAATTGCTCATAATGCAATTTTACAAGAGAAAAAAGCATTTCCTTCTCATTAATATACGTTTTAATTTTGAACCTGGCGGATAACGTCAGGTTTTTTATTTCTAGTTTTTCGTTTCTTTCATACACTAAGAATAGTATGAAAAAAGAAGGTGACTAAGGTGAGATTACATAAAGCTCTTCAGCCAAGTTTTATAAAACGAATGTACTATATGAGATTTTTAGGGAAATTTACAAAAGCTGAGAAAGAGAAGAGTGGAGAGAATTTCTTTGTACAATGCTTATCGCCAATACCATTCACTTTACAGGAACAATTTGCAAATGAACCATATGTATTTGAAGGGGTATGTAGTAATAAAAAGAATGAAAAAATCTTTTCGGAATTAAAGAAGAGGAAATTAGAAAAGCAATTAGTGATGTTTCGTCTTTATTATGAAAGAGGAAATGTATACGTGGAGTTAATATGTACAGAAGAACCGAAAGAAATAGCAAGCAGCTATAAAATGATTCCGGCACCTAAAGTTACAAATAATAAAAAAAGAGAGTCTTTAGAACGAAAACTTAGCAACGGTTATTTATCATTTCTTATGCCAAAATTTCCGAAAGACTTTGAGCCTCCCGAATTATTGTGGCATGATGGAAGACTGTATGGAAACATATCCTTAAAGTCATCAATTAGCTCAATCGCATATTTTGAACAGAAACGGGAATGTAAATATATAAACTGCAGTGACTGGACGAAGTATGTAGAAATAGCGGTAGAAGATCAATTATATTTTGTAAGTGATCATGTGTATGAGCAATTAAAAAAACAAATGCATGAAGAAGGTAAGATAGTTGAAGTAGAGGATATAAAAGTGCAAAAAGAGGAATGGGAATGGGATGAGCGTGAATCGTCCTTTTTACAGTATGTACAAAGTATGGTGCATAATAAAGGGCTATATTTGGATGAAACGGATATTTATAATTTCCATATAAGTGTAAAAACAAATATGTTAACGATTCTTGGTGGTATACCGGGCGTTGGGAAATCACGTTTTGTGCAAACTTATGCAGAAGCATTAGGGTTACAGTATGGGGAGGAATTGGTTTGGATTCCAATTTCGCCATCGTATCAAGAACCACATGATTTACTTGGTTACCTTCATCCGAATGGTACTTTTATTGAAAGTGAAACGAAGTTAGTTAGGACGTTAATGAAGGCGAAAGAAAATCAAAATCAACTGTATATAATCGTTTTTGATGAAATGAACATGTCTCATATTGAGCATTGGTTTACTCCATTTCTCTCTGTTCTTCAACTTGAAACAAAAAATCGTATTTTAAACTTGTATGAGGGTGTTCAGGACATTGAGAATTCAATTCCATCAACAATTGAAATTGGAGAAAATATTATATTTGTAGGTACTGTGAATTTTGATGAAACAACGAAAGAGCTCTCCGATCGATTATTAGACCGAACGAACCTAATAACGTTACAGAAAATTCCGTTTTGTGAGATGGGCATGGAACAGGGGAAAGTCGTATTACACCCACCTTTGAAAGTAACAGCGGGAGAATTTCGGATAAATTGGATGAGAAATAAAGCGATGATTGAAGTGTTTTCTGAAGAAGAATTAGAGCTATTAGATAAGTTGCATGTCGTATTGTCATCACATGATGCGTCTAAGGGAATTTCTTTCCGATGTGCAAATGCAATTGCGACTTATTTGCAAAACATACCGTTCCAAAATAACCATACCTATATGATCAGTAGAGAAGAGGGGTTTGATTTACAAATAAAGCAGCGTGTATTAACGAAAATCAGAGGGACCGAAATGATGGTTGGGTCTTTACTTTCTGAAGAAGCAAAAAGGGGAGCGACCTTAGTACCTCTTTTGCAATCTGCACTTGCAAACAGAGTATCTACATTTGAACATTCTTTAGCATATATACGAGAAAAACGTAGGGAACTGGAGCTGTATGGATATGCAAAATGAAGGGCGTTACGAAACAAAAATCGTTGATACGAATGAAACGCTCCCTTTTGTATTAAAGTTAATCATTGGAAATGAGGGGAAAGGAGATTATATTTTATTAAATCGTCTTTGTACATCTACTACAGCATTGGTTCAATGTATTTATAAAGTACAAGAATTAAAACCAATTAGATTGCAGTATAATTATGAAATCCCAATGAATATTACTTTTATATGGAATAAAGTATATGAGGGACAGAAAAATATAAAAGAGGCTCAATATGAAATAAATGAAAAAAAACAAAGAGTATTAATATATGAACATGGGAAAACAGAATTCTTTTATCCATGGCGCTGCGGTTTATACCATTTTGAAGTGCGCATAGAAGATACAACGTATTATGGGGCTTTTCAAATCGTACCGAAAAACTTTTTTGATGATCAATTTGAAATGATTCAAGACTATGTGAAGTCGATTTTAAATGAGTTGATTTTGGATAGAGGTTATTATAAAAAGACTTTCTCTGCACTTAGCGATATTGAGGATTCTTCTTATTTAGTGTTGCTTAGAAAGTTACCCCAAAAAATGAAAATGATAAAGCAAATCTTTAAGAAAATAGAATCAAGTTCAAAATTTATAAATGCATATAAATGGGAAGGAAAAGAGCGAAAGCCAACAAGAAGAGGAACTATAGTGGCAGAAAGAAAACCTTATGCCAAACATTATAATCGTAAGTTTATGGAACAAAAAAATAGTAAGGAAAATGCATTTCTTAAATATAAAGCGATGCAATTTTATCATTATTTAATTGAAGCTAAAAGTTTTTTACGTCAAACAATTGAAATCTTAGAAAGAGAAAAAAAGAAAAAATCAGAAGAGTTTCAAGCCGTAAAAACGATTATACAAACAATTGAGCGAAATGGATCGGTAACCGATAGAGAGAAGCAAAAATATAAAAATATACATTTACTAAAAGAAGCCGATTTACGAAAGAGCTCAATGAAAATACAAGAATATAAAATATTGGCGCATATCGTGCATGAAAATGTACAATACTTTCAAATGTTAATGCACTCTTCGTTTTGGAGGGAAGTTACTGAAACAAGTAACATGAACTTACATGATTTACCGATACCACATCAACAATTACTACATCATTTAGAAGTACTCCCGCAATATACGGATCAATCTCCATCGTTATTATTTGTTTATAAGCCAACGTTTTTAGTGTATGAATATTACGCTTTTTTTATCGTTATTTCAATTTTAGAGCAAATTGGTTTTGAGGCTAGAAACTCAATTCGTGAACAAATACAAGAACATTTTTATGTAGATGGATTACAAGATGGAACGACAGTAGTTTTAGAACGAGATGATATAAAGGTGCATGTCGCATTTAATGATTTAATTGAAACACATCCTCTTATTGCATTAAGTAAAGGTAGTAATTTTTACAATGGTGAGGATACGAAGAAGCCAGATATTCGCTTAGACTGTTATGTAAAAGAAGATGGGAACTACGTATATAAATCTTCTATTATTATTGAAGTGAAATACAGTCCAATGTACAATATTTTTCAGCATGTCGGAAATACAAAAGCAACTGAGCAAATGTATAAGTACTGGTCTATAAAGTATGTAGAAGAACAGGATGGAAAGCGAGTCTATTATCGAAGGTCAATTTATGAAGTCATTTGTGTATATCCAGGAAGCCATATGCATAGTAAAAAAATTGAGTCTGGATGCGGTGTTTTCTTGCAGTTATATCCATATAAGACGAAACAAGGGGAAGAGAAATTAGCTGGAAAACATGGGATGGTACAAATTTTTGAAAAATGGTTAAAAAGCATTCAGAAGTAAAAGAAATCCTTTTTCATAAAGGATTTTTTTAGATTAAGAAGAATTATATGCTGTATGGAAAGAAACATAATGTAATTTAGGTTTGAAAAGTGATACGAATGTGTTATTAAAAGGAATGTGAGCGCGGGATAAAAGTCGATTAAATTGGAATCTAATTCGCTTTGCAGAATATAATAAGTCATAAATATTTTTAGTTGCATACGAAGATTTGTTCTTATATGATAGATAGTGAAAGCGTTATCAAAAACAGAGCGGCGATGGGAAAGGCGGTTAAATATGTTCCAGCGTGTTCAAACAAAGGAAGAACATTTTGGGTTCGAGCAACTATGGGGAGATTTTTGTGAAGAAAGAAACTTAATGTTTGTAGAACGTAATTTAAATCCATCACGATTTTTATTAATAGAAGATGAACATCCTATTGGTACAGTAGAATGTATTAAGTATACGGTACCTGAACAATCAAATTCTGAGTTTTTCTATCCGTTTTCTAAAAATGATTTAGTAAAAGATTTGAAGAATGTGTATGAAATAGGCAAGTTAAGTATTTCGAAAACATCTCGTGGGAGAGGACATTTCAAAAGGTTAACAGCTATTTTATTTATACATGCGTTAGAAACAAAAGCTGAATGGTACATTGCAGCAGTGACAAAAAGAATGTATATGTATTTACTTACACTCGGTTTTCCAATTGAACCGATAGATAATCCATTTCAGTTTCATGATACTTTACAAGGTGTACCAGTAAGAATTCATGCTCGAAAAGGGGTTACGCATTTGTATTCTTTAAAAGAATTTCGTGATGTGATTCAAGGGAATGCTCATGCACAGGCATTAATTGCAGAATACAGTAAAAATATTATGTTAACGAAATAAAACGAAGTGAATATGTATAATAAAGAGAATAATATTTTTATAAGATATAACTCTTCATTAAAAAAGACCCTTATTATTTTAATAAGGGTCTAAAAATTATAATCCAAATATACTAAAAATCATTTTGCGGCGCTTCGGTTTCTTTTCTCGTTCGTATGTTGGTTTTGAATCAGGAGTAATATAAATGGGTTCTTCTTTCGTTAGCGCAGCTTCTAACTTTTGAATTCGCTCTAACATTTCCTCCATTTCACGACGGTGTTGTAAAAGTTGGTACGTGACGACATCATTTGCCTTATCTTGCATTTGTTCTTCCATTCGATCGAGCCTTCTTGTAATAGTGTTTAATTGATTAGCTAATTGCTCAAAATCATTCGATGATATGTTTTGAACAATTGTATTGACTTGAGTTTTTAATTCTTCAACCTCATTTGAGGAAGCCTTTTGAGTAGGTTGAGGATTTTGAGACTGCTCTATTTGAAATAGATGGTGTTCTAACATTTGATCGACATCATCTTGTGTGAAAATAAAGTGGCCATATTTGTTTTTTTCTATCGTAAGATTTAATTGTTGCGCGATCCGGACAACAGCCTTTGGGCTAACACCTAATTTTTTTGCGATAAATGGTGTTTTATATTCCAAAATAATCCCTCCTATATATATCCTGTTGAATGATTTCGAGCTATGAAGTAAGTTCCCTTCTAGTGTGACAAAAGAAGTGTGGAATCGGCAAAGAAAGTGTTTTTTCACGAAATTGAGTTGAGAAGAATAGTTCGTTTAAATAAAAATGTTTTATCGTAACATTTAGAATAATTTGACTAGTGTAAATGAATTAGATTATCATAATGATAAATATCTTTTTTATGTATGCATATAATATATAAAAAGGTGGTTGCTAATGTAGAATTTTGTTAGAGTATTAGAATGCTTACTTCACTTGAATATAATTAAGTAGGAGGTGGCTTCCTTGCTTACAATGTAAGTAAGGAAAAGTATTTGGACATATATAGTATAAGTATAGTGATTGTTTTAATTGCCTTAACGGCATTTTTCGTTGCAGCAGAATTTGCAATTGTTAAAGTGAGAAGTTCACGAATTGACTATTTAATTGCAGAAGGAAATAATCGTGCAACATCGGTCAAAACAGTCATTACAAACTTAGACGAATATTTATCTGCTTGTCAGCTAGGAATTACTGTTACAGCTTTAGGAATTGGGTGGTTTGGTAAACCTGCGTTAAAGCAAATGTTTGATACGCTTTTTGCAAATTGGAATATCTCTACTCAACTAGCAGACATTTTTGCTGTAATTTTAGTATTTTTTTTAATTACTTTTTTACATGTTGTAATAGGGGAATTGGCCCCAAAAACATTTGCAATTCAAAAATCTGAACAAGTAAGTTTGCTTGTTTCTAAGCCGTTAATTTTCTTTTATCGTATTGCATTCCCATTTATTTGGATATTAAATGGTTCAGCTCGAATCATTACGAAGCTGCTAGGGTTGAAACCGCCGAAGGGGCATGATGAGGTTCATTCAGAAGAAGAATTACGGTTGTTAGTTTCAGAGAGTTATAAAAATGGTGAAATTAATCAATCTGAATATAAATATGTAAATAAAATTTTTGAATTTGATGATCGGATTGCAAAAGAAATAATGGTACCTCGAACCGAAATGAATATTATAAGTAAAGAAATGCCTGCTGAAGAAGCTTTGCAAAAAATGTCTCGTGAAAAATATACAAGGTATCCAGTTGTTGATGGCGATAAAGACCACGTAATAGGTTTTGTGAATTTTAAAGATATTTTTACTGAGTTTGTACAACATAAAGTTGTTAATAAAAAGACAGTAGAGCAATATATGAGACCAATTATTTTAGTTATCGATTCTATCCCAATTCATGATTTGTTTTTAAAAATGCAAAAAGAAAGAACACATATTGCTATATTGATAGATGAATATGGTGGGACATCTGGACTTGTTACTGTTGAAGATATTCTGGAAGAAATTGTTGGAGATATTCAGGATGAGTTTGATACGGATGAGCAGCCAGAAATTCAACAAGTTAGTGAAACGAAGACGATACTAGAGGGAAAAGTACTTGTTAGTGAAGTGAATACGTTATTTGGTTTAGGGATTGATGATGATGGTGTTGATACAATTGGTGGTTGGATTTTAACGAAGAATATAGAGATTGCTGAAGAGGATTCCATTGAAATTGAAAATTATAAGTTTTGTGTGAAAGAATTAGATGGACACTATATAAAAAGATTGGAAGTTACAAAGATAGTAGAATCGATTGTTATTTTAGAAGATGAAAAACAAATTTCATTACAAGAGCAAATTAGCTCGTAAACTCTGCTAAATAGCAGAGTTTTTTTGAGCATAATGTTTTTTGAGGGATAGGGGCTATGATACAATGACATAAGCCAGACCTTTCACTAGGTGAATTATTGTTGTATACATATATTTGGAAGGAGAAGAAGTATGAAAAAGCATTTATATATAAATGGAGATTGGAAATCTGTAAACACGTATAAACCATTATACGCACCATATTCTGAAGAAATATTAGCAGAAATTGCACAAGGAACGGAAGAAGATGTAAAAGAGGCTGTTATTGCTGCAAAAAATGCAATGACAAAAATGAATAAATTATCCGCATATGATCGTGCGATTATTTTAGAGAAGGTTGCACAAAAAATGGATGAAAGAAGAGAAGAATTTGCAGAGATTATTGCAAAAGAAGCTGCAAAACCAATACGTGCTGCTAGGGGAGAAGTGGATCGTACTGTTCAAACATACAAATTTGCAGCTGAAGAAGCGAAGCGTATATATGGTGAGACATTGCCATTAGACGCCGCACCTGGTGCGGATGGGCGTATTGCATATACAATCCGAAAGCCGATTGGTGTAATAGGGGCTATTACACCATTTAATTTCCCATTAAATTTAGTTGCGCATAAAGTTGGACCTGCAATTGCTGCCGGAAATACAGTTGTGTTAAAGCCAGCTGATCAAACGCCATTATCATCTTATGCATTAGTTGAGTTATTTGAAGAGGCAGGATTGCCAAATGGAGCTTTAAATATCATTTCTGGTCCTGGCTCCACGGTGGGTGAGGCAATCGTTAAAAATGATTATGTTGCTTCTATTACTTTTACCGGAAGTCCAAAAGTTGGAATCGGAATAAAACAAAAGGCTGGGTTAAAACGAGTTACGTTAGAACTAGGATCAAATGCTGCTGTTATAATTGATGAAGATGTAGAGTTAACAGATGAAATCATTGAACGTGTAAAATGGGGAGCATTTGTTAATAATGGGCAAGTTTGTATTTCCATACAACGTGTTTTTGTACATGAAACGAAAATGCATGAATTTCTTTCGAAGCTAAAGAAAGCGATGGAATCAGTAGTTGTTGGTGATCCACTGCTTGAAGAAACGGATGTATCAGCTTTAATTTCAAAAAAAGATGTAGAGCGAATTGATATGTGGGTTCAAGAAGCAATCAAGGAAGGAGCAACTATTTTATACGGTGGTAAGAAGCGGGATGCAAGAATTTTTGAACCGACTGTATTAACAAATGTTCCAAATCATGTATCTGTGCAGTGCCAAGAAGTATTCGGTCCACTCATGACAGTAAATACATTTAAAGAATTTGATGAAGCGATTGAGCAAGTAAATAATTCGCGTTACGGCTTACAGGCAGGAGTATTTACAAATAATTTATTTAAAGCAATGCGTGCAATCGATGAGTTAGAGGTTGGTGGTGTCATGATTAATGATATTCCAACGTTCAGAGTAGATCATATGCCTTATGGTGGTGTGAAAGAAAGTGGCACGGGGCGCGAAGGAATTAAATATGCAATAGAAGAAATGACAGAAATGAAATTAGTATGTATTAAAAAATAAATTAGAAAAACTTAAACTTTGCGCTAAAAAACGAGTAGGAAATGTTTACGATTCCATACTCGTTTTTTACGCTTCTAGTAACTATTTAATTAAGTGTAACTTTTACTTCATTTCTTGTTTGAAAATAGTATCTTCTACATAAATTTGTTCTTTATCTACAGCAGTAGCATGAGTTAATACTAAACCGATTGGTGTTTTTGTATCTTTATTTTGAACAATTGTAAAAGGAACATTTTTTTCGTTTGCTAATTTAATGTATTTTGATAAATGTGGGTAAGCAATGCCACCATTTAGGAGGAGTTGTAATGATTGAGAAGAGCGCATGCTACCCGCCACTTCAGAGTATACATTACTTTGCATTACTTGACCGATCGTTAAAGCGATTTCTACACGCTCACGTAATGTAGTTAAATACATATTACGTTCTTCTGGTTTGTTTTGCTTTTGGCCGTAAATGCCTTCTTGGAGATAATCTTCCACATTTTTATTTACCATATTTTTCACACCTTTCATTTTCTATTGTACGCAAGAATTAAAAATGATGCAAAAAAAAGTCGTGTTGACTACGGAAATAATGAAAATGTGTGAAGGAAAAAGGGTATTTGCATACAATTAGTTAAATAAGAAAGAAAAAAATAATTTTATCAACAGAAATTAACAAAATGTGACAAAAATCTATTAACGAATCATCTTTTTTGTGTTAATATTCAAAATATAAAGGGTATTCGTCGTATGGAAATGGAGGGAATGGAGGTTTTTCCAATCGATAAGGATATTAAAGAAATATTTTGTTCACACTTGAAAAACAATAGGCACCAATTCGTAGAGAACTGGAAAAACAAAATGATAATTTCCGAAAAAGATCCATTTAAACTAGAAGTAGTTCAAAATGGAGAGGATTTACTAGAGTTGATTATCGAACTTACTATGGAAGATAAAGATATAAATTATCTTCAACCGTTATGCGAGAAAATTGCTATTGAACGTGCTGGAGCAGATGCGAATATTGGAGATTTTGTTTATAACGCAAACGTGGGAAGAAATGAACTTTTCGAAGCGATGTGTGAATTAGATGTTAGCGCTCGTGAATTGAAACCAATTATGGCAAAAATACATACTTGTTTTGACAAATTAATTTATTATACCGTTTTAAAATACTCGGAAATTATATCGAAGAATTTAGAGGAAAAACAGCAATATATTAATGAAACACATAAAGAAAGGCTGACGATTTTAGGGCAAATGTCAGCTAGTTTTGTACATGAATTTCGTAATCCGCTTACTTCCATTATGGGATTTGTCAAACTATTAAAGGCAGATCATCCGAGTTTATCGTATTTAGATATTATTTCGCATGAATTAGATCAATTAAATTTTCGTATTTCGCAATTTTTACTCGTATCGAAAAAAGAAATGTGGAATGAATCGGAACGGTTTTGGCTTAATGACTTGTTTCAAGACATTATACAATTCTTATATCCGAGTTTGGTCAATGCGAATGTTTCAATTGAAAAGAATTTACCGTATCCAATTCCGCTTGTTGGTTATCGAAGTGAAGTGAGACAAGTATTTTTAAACATATTAATGAATTCAATTGATGCTCTTGAATCAATGAAAGAAGAACGAAAAATTATCATTGATGTATTTGAAGAAGATCAAGCTATTCGAATTGTGATAAAAAATAATGGACCAATGATTCCAGCTGAAAATGTAGAAACGATTTTTGAACCGTTTGTAACTACTAAAAAGTTAGGAACTGGTATTGGCTTATTTGTATGTAAACAAATTGTGGAAAAACATAATGGGTCCATTATGTGTCGATCAGATAACGATTGGACAGAATTTCAAATTGCATTTCAAAAATAAACAGTCTACACCAAATGAATGGTGTAGACTGTTTTAATTTGTGAGTATAACGGCTTCTAATTTAGGATCTTTAGTTGAATAACCTACTATTGAAATTGTATAAATAACATTTGGTTCAACATTGAATTTCGGTATAGTCAATAAAACGTTTTTATTATTTGCGAGTGAAATTTCAATATCCGCTGTACCGGGGCTAACTTGCAAAAAATCTGTTATCTGTTTAAAGAGTACATTTTCAAATAAATGATCTCCATCTTTTAAATCGACATTTACAACAGGGGTATCTGGAGAGAAATGTGCAAAGCGTATTTTGGCTTGACCAGCTGGTAAATGTGTATTATCAAGTATAGGTTGTAATTGTAGGTGATTATCACTATTTATTGCAGCAAGAGTATAAGTATGATTTCCCATTATTGGTACCAATGCTGAAAAGATTGGAGTTTCATTTCCGACAGGGACAATATCTATACGGTATTTACCTTGTACTAATGATAAATAAGGGCTGAATTGCTTAAATGAAATATTTTTAATAACTTTTTGTCCGTTTACTAAAATGTCAACCGCCGGTATATTTGGATCGGCATGAAAAATTCTTATATGTGACGGTAAAGTAGCTTCTTGTGAATCCCTTGTTTCATGCGCCTGTACAAGTTTTGAAAGTGCATCGCAATATTTCATATATAATTCTATATATTTTTTAGGATTACGAAACTGATAGTAACGTGCGAGCTGTTCGTATTGCGTAACTTCTTGTCCATATTTTTCAATTTCAGATTGAGACATGAACATTCCTCCTTTGTCATCATTAAAATTATATGCGAAGCAAGAAAGCGGTTATGCGAAAAAATGATTTTATAAAGGGGAAAATTAAAAATTTACAACAAATATGTTGTCATAAAGAGGTGCTTGTGCTTACGAGTATTTTGCAGAGTAAAGCAGTACATATGATTGCACGAAAGTAAAATAAATGCCAAATTGAAAGTGCATTTCAATAACATATTGAATACATGTCCAGCAATCGCTAGAAAACTAGGGTTTTTTTTAATTATAGGCAAATACACATACAAAGTGATAATTGTCCTACATAAATTATAAAGGAAAGGTAGTTTGAATCTGAGGAAAGGGGTGCCACTTCGGGATAGGGATATCCTGATAGTAATTGTGAATGAAGTTATGAAAAGGTTTTGTGTTATAGGCTGTAGGATGAATTTGTAAACTTGATTTTTCTATTTATTTTAGCAATTGACAGTATTAACCCATAAGAGAGCGTCATGACGAACTGATTAATGTGGTTAATCGGTTCTTTTTTTATAGTTTAAAAATGAAAAATTTACATATTAAATATGAATCTGAACTGATTAGAAAGGTGTAGCGTTGTCGAAATTTGTTTTAAAATATGCAATTTAAAGTAGGATAATAGGAAGGAGTTTAACGGGAGTTCCGTCGAAGTGTACAGAATGTCGGCATTTGAGGGCAGCTGGCATTATGCTATAAAAACATTTGGTGATGTAGTCATTTCATATAAAAGGGAGGGTTACTTGGGCGTATAGAAAAGGGTTGGTCTTCATTTTTAAGTTCTGAATTTTCTGTTTTATAGGTATTTTTAAGCACTCATTTGTATATTTTATAATAGTTTTTTGATAAATTCACTGCTTTTGCAGAGGATTCTTTTTTATGAAAGAAACGTCAATTTTCTTCATATATATATACAAATTGGAGAAATGGGGGAGCGCTATGCGCGATTACTTAATTAAACCACTTGTTGGTCAGCCGTATCCAATGATTTCACATGGAAAAGGTGTTTATTTGTATGATCAAAATGGTAATAAATATTTTGATGGTTCGTCAGGAGCAATTACGGCAGGTATTGGGCATGGCGTAAAGGAGATTGCAGACGTTATTAAAAAGCAAGCTGAGGAGATTGCTTTTGTTTATAGATCACAGTTTACGAGTGAACCAGCTGAAAAATTAGCGAAGAAGTTAAGTGATTTAAGTGTAGGAGATTTGAACTGGAGTTTCTTTGTAAATAGTGGTACGGAAGCAAATGAAACAGCTATGAAAATTGCAATTCAGCATTTTCAAGAGCGAGGTATTCAAGGTAAGCATAAAATTTTATCGAGATGGATGAGTTATCACGGTATTACGATGGGTGCGTTATCGATGTCTGGTCACCCACTACGTAGACAACGTTTCGTATCTATTTTGGAAGATTATCCGACTATACCAGCTCCATATTGTTTCAGGTGTCCTGTTCAAAAGGTATATCCAACTTGTCAGCTGGCATGTGCGACTGAATTAGAAAGATCAATTGAAAGAATTGGTGCAGAGCATATTGCTGCTTTTATTGCTGAGCCGATTATCGGAGCAGCTGGAGGCGCGGTTGTTCCGCCAAAAGACTATTATAAAGTCATTAAAGATATTTGCAACCATTACGATATTTTATTTATTGCGGATGAAGTAATGACTGGGCTTGGTCGTACGGGAGCATGGTTTGCGATGGAGCATTGGGGTGTAGAACCTGATATTATGACACTTGGTAAAGGGCTAGGAGCGGGATATACACCGATGGCAGCGACAGTTGTAAGTGATCGTGTTATGGAACCAATATTACGTGGATCACGTTCAGTAATGAGCGGTCATACGTTAAGTGCAAATCCATTGTCTGCAGCAACGGCTTTAGCTGTTATTGAATATATGGAGAAACATAATCTCCCTGAAAAAACAGCAGAAAAGGGAGAATATTTAATAAAAGGCTTACAGAAAGTTCAACAACAATCGACAATCATTGCTGATGTGCGCGGAAAAGGGTTGCTAATTGGAGTAGAATTGCAACCGTTCACAAAAGCGTCGGAGCTTATTTCGGTTGCAGCTAAAAATGGCCTGCTTTTATACCAAGCAGTTTCAGGGCAAGCAGGAAAAGAAGATAGTGCACTGCTAGTAGCACCGCCAATGACAACTACATATTCCGAGTTAGATGAATTACTTTCAATTTTCTCTAAAAGTGTGGAAGAGATGATGCAAAAAGGAGGGCATAGTATCGCATGACAACTATTACAAATACATTCGGTAAATTAAAAGAAATTGAGGAAGTAATTTCTTTGTTCCATGATGATATGACATTAATGTTTGGGGGATTTGGAGGGATTGGATCCCCTCCATCTTTAATACAGGCAATTTTAGAAAAAGGCGTTACAAATTTAAATTTGGTTGGAAATGACACTGGATTTCCTGATGTAGGTATCGGTCGTCTTGTTACAAATGAAAGAGTTAAATCACTAATTACTTCTCACATTGGCTCCAACCCAAATGCAGGAAGGCAACTAAACGAGGGAAGATTACAAATTGAGTTTTCTCCGCAGGGAACATTAGCAGAGCGCATTCGTGCTGGTGGTGTTGGTCTTGGTGGTGTTTTAGTTGATGTAGGTGTTGATACGATTGTGGAAGAGGGAAAACGAACGGTTGAAATGAATGGTAAGACATATTTAGTTGAAACAGCATTAACTGCTGAAGTTTCAATTGTATATGCGAAAAAGTCAGATCCGTTTGGTAACCTTGTTTTTGACAAAAGTGCACGAAATATGAATCCTCACGTAGCAATGGCTGGGGATATAACAATTGTAGAAGCAGAAGAAATAGTCCCGCTAGGAAGTTTAGATCCAGAGGAAATCGTCGTTCCAGGTGTTTTCGTAAATTATATTGTACCGTCGGAAGGAGTGAACTGGAAATGGGTATGGGCGTAGAAGTGAGAGATAAGATTGCTAGGCGAGCGGCGAAAGAAATACAAAATGGCATGATTGTAAATTTAGGTATTGGCATACCATCGCTTGTACCAAATCATTTGCCTGACGATATAAATGTTATGTTTCATGCGGAAAATGGAATCGTCGGAATGGGACCAACACCAAGTAAAGGGAATGAAGATGAAAATTTGTGTAACGCAGCAGGTTTACCAACTTCTCTTATAACAGGAGCGAGTTATTTCGATAGCTGTACAGCGTTTGGTATGATTCGAAAAGGTTTGCTAGATATAACGATTCTTGGTTCATTACAGGTAAGTGAAAATGGTGATTTAGCAAACTGGATTGTACCTGGAAAACGTGTTCCAGGCATTGGTGGAGCAATGGATTTAGCACAAAAAGCGAAGCGGGTCGTTGTTGTGATGAATCATGTTGATAAGTATGGAAATGCAAAAATTGTTTCAGAGTGTACATTGCCATTAACTTCAAAGAAATGTGTAGATTTAATTATTACTGATATGGCGGTCATGGAGGTAACTCCGAGTGGACTTATATTACAAGAATTAATGAGTCCATACACAGTAGAAGATGTAAAACGACATACAGAAGCTGATTTTCAAATTAGTTCTAACTTACTAGTAATTGAATGAAGGGAGATGTAATATGTGGAGCAATTAAAAAAGCAAGTTTGTGATTATATTGAGAGTCATGAAGAAGAAAGTGTAAAATTTTTAAAGCGATTAATTCAAGAAAAGAGCGTATCTGGTGATGAAAGCGGTGCGCAGGCGATTGTGATTGAAAAATTACGTGAATTAGGTTTAGACCTCGATATTTGGGAGCCTTCTTTTTCTAAAATGAAAGGTCATCCTTATTTTGTATCACCCCGTACAAGTTTTTCAGATAGCCCAAATATTGTAGCAACTTTAAAAGGAAGTGGCGACGGGAAATCTATGATATTAAATGGGCATATTGATGTAGTTCCGGAAGGGGATGTGAATCAGTGGGAACATCATCCTTATAGTGGTGAGAGAATAGGAAATCGTATATATGGCCGTGGAACGACGGATATGAAAGGCGGAAATGTCGCACTCATGCTTGCGATGGAAGCGATTATTGAATCTAGCATTGAATTAAAAGGAGACATCTATTTTCAAAGTGTAATAGAAGAGGAAAGTGGCGGAGCAGGGACATTAGCAACTATATTACGAGGATATAAGGCAGATGGTGTCATTATTCCAGAACCTACTAATATGAAGTTTTTCCCGAAACAACAAGGTTCCATGTGGTTTCGTCTACGTGTAAAAGGGAAAGCAGCACACGGTGGAACGCGTTATGAAGGGGTTAGTGCAATTGAAAAAAGTATGTTTGTTATAGAACATGTAAGAAAGCTAGAGGAGAAAAGAAATAGTCGAATCACAGATCCGTTATTTAAAGGAATTCCGATTCCAATTCCAATTAACATTGGGAAAATTGAAGGAGGGAGTTGGCCAAGTTCTGTTCCCGATGAATTAATTTTAGAAGGAAGATGCGGTGTTGCGCCGAATGAGACTATAGAGGCGGCAAAAGAAGAATTTGAGAATTGGATTGCTGAATTAAATGATGTGGACAATTGGTTTGTTGAAAATCCAGTAGAAGTAGAATGGTTTGGAGCGAGATGGGTTCCTGGTGAATTAGAAGAAAATCATGAACTTATTACCGCACTTCATCATAACTTTGTTGAAATCGAAGGGAACGAACCAATTATTGAAGCATCTCCTTGGGGGACTGATGGAGGTTTATTTACACAAATCTCAGGTGTACCAACTATAGTATTTGGTCCAGGAGAGACAAAAGTAGCACACTATCCAAACGAGTATATAGAAGTTGATAAAATGATAGCTGCCGCAAAAATTATTGCATGTACATTACTAGATTGGTGTGAGGTGAAAAAATGAAATACTATGAATCTTTTAGAGAACAGACGAATTGTTATACAGTAGAAGGCGTTTTAGATTATTTTAATAAACGTATCCGAGTAGACCACTATACAGGAAATGTTGAAAGTATTATACAGACAATTGACGAACTAGCAGAGAAACATTCTTTCACTAAATGTATTATTAAAGGAAAGGGAGAGCATGTTTCAACATGGCTCTCTTTCGGTTTTTTGTTGGAAGCAACGATACCTCATTATTTTCAAGGACACGATGCATACTTTTTTGTGAAATATAATAATGATGAAAGACGAAATAGTATGCATTGGACTGAGGAAGATACTATATTAAGCGGTGTAAAAGGAAAAGAAATAAAAGAAAAAGTAGTTCCAGAGAAATTTCTGCTGAGAAAAGCGACTGAAGAAGATGCAGAAGAATTAGCAACTGTATTCGGAAAAGTATTTGAAGTGTATCCGACACCTTTAAATGAAGCGAGTTATGTATTACAGACGATGAAAGAAGACGATACAATTTACTACGTGTATGAATTTGAGGGGGAAATTATTAGTACAGCATCTGCAGAAATGAATATAAAAGAAGGGAATGCAGAATTAACAAATTGTGCTACTTTACCTGAATATCGTAAACATGGATTTATGAAAAGTTTACTAATTAAATTAGAGGAAGAGCTCCGAGAAAAATCTATTTTCTGTTCCTATACAATTGCTCGATCGCTTTCTTTCGGAATGAATGCTGCATTTCATCAATTAGGCTATACGTATACAGGAAGACTGGCGAATAATTGCTACATTTTCGATAAGTTGGAAGATATGAATATATGGGTGAAAGATTTATCTAGCTATTCGAAAGCAGTAAAAATTCCGCCTCAAAATTCGGCTGTAAAGCAAAATAGTTAGGTGGAGCTGGGTGTTCGAAAAAGCCGTACTAATTAAAATATAAAATTGATCAAAATTATAGAACGGAATCGTCATGCTTACAATCGCACATAGGTATGCCGAAAATTCGGCATGTAATTGCTGGATTTTCGGCAAAAGGGGGGATGACATTGCTAGCAGTTTCGACACAAGAAGTCATTGAAGCGATTTTGGGCAGCATTGATGAGGCTATACACGCTGTAGATGAAAATGGAATTACAATATTTTATAACTCTGTAGCTGCAAAACACGATGGATCCAAGATTGAAAAAGTGTTAGGGAAGCATTTGTTAGAAGTGTTCCCGTCTTTATCAAGGGAAACGAGTACATTGATGAAAGTATTAGATACAAAAAAACCTATCGTACATCAAGTACAGCATTATCAAAATTTAAATGGTGAAGATGTTTGTACAGTAAATACGACGTTACCTATTTTTATAGATGGAAATATTGCCGGGGCTGTTGAAATTGCAAAGGATTACTCTACAATTCAAAAACTTACTGACACAATTGTTGATTTACAGTCGAAAATAAAACGGTCATCTAGAAAAAAATTGATTAAAAAGCATGCTGCATTTGAGACGATAGTGACAAATGATACGCGGTTTAAACAGACGAAAGAGCTAGCACAAAAAGTAGCACCAACAGACGCAAATGTTTTAATATATGGTGAAACAGGAACAGGAAAAGAACTGTTCGTACAAGCAATTCATGAAGCTTCTAAAAGAAAAAACAAGCCATTTATTGCACAAAACTGTGCAGCTTTACCAGAGTCGTTATTAGAAAGTTTATTGTTTGGAACGACAAAAGGAAGCTATACAGGAGCGATTGAAAGAGCTGGGCTATTTGAACTTGTTGATGGTGGTACATTATTTTTAGATGAACTGAATTCAATGCCTCTTGATTTGCAGGCAAAAATGTTACGAGTGTTAGAAGATGGAGTCATTAGAAGAATTGGTGATAATAAGACGAGAAAAGTAGATGTTCGCGTTATTACCGCAATGAACCAGCCTCCAGAAATATGTTTACGAGAGAATAAAATTCGCACTGATTTATATTATCGCTTAAACGTATTTTCATTATATATCCCACCGCTTCGTGAAAGAACTGAGGATGTACTATTATTAGCATCTTATTTTTTGAAAGAATATAATAAAAGTTATAAAAAAGGTGTACTTCAAATTGATGAGGAAGCGAAAGATAGACTGCAAGCTTATCAGTGGCCTGGAAATGTCCGGGAGTTAAAACATACGATTGAACATGCTGTCATAATTGCAGAAGGTAATACATTAACAGCTAATTGTTTACCGCGTACATTTCGGAAAGAGAATCTTCCGAAGAAGAAGAGCATATTGCCACTTAGAGAAGCACTTCATCAAACAGAAAAAGAATTAATAGATCAAGCGTTGATTGAAACGGAAGGGAATATATTACAAGCCGCAAAAATGTTAGGTATCCCTCGTCAAACGCTTCAATATAAACTGAGCAAGTACGACAAAACCGCCGAATAATCGGCGGTTTTTGTGTGTTTGCACGAATAAAAGAGCGTTTACATATATAAAAAGTAATGAATATAATGTTAAGTATTGATTTCATACAACGCTTAAAAATATTTTTTCGCTTATGTAATAGGGTTCTCCGCACATTTACTTATCAACAATGTAAAGTTGGCATAACTATTGCTTATATAAAGGATGAGCGTATAAAAAGGGGGAATAGCAATGTTACATGATGTATACAAACCAAATCGTCACTGGAAGGATATCGAATTATGGAAAGATGTTACTGAAGAGCAATGGAATGATTGGGTTTGGCAATTAACGAATACGATCAAAACGTTAGATGACTTAAGAAAAGTAATTAACTTAACACCTGAAGAAGAAGAGGGCGTTAAAATTTCAACGAAAACGATCCCGTTAAACATTACACCGTACTATGCTTGGCTAATGAATCCTGATGATCCACGCTGTCCGATTCGGATGCAATCAGTACCGATTTCGGAAGAGTTATATAAAACAAAATATGATTTAGAAGATCCGCTTCACGAAGATGAAGATTCACCAGTTCCAGGGCTAACACATCGTTATCCGGACCGTGTACTATTCTTAGTAACAAATCAATGTTCTATGTATTGTCGTTACTGTACACGCCGTCGTTTTAGTGGACAAATTGGAATGGGTGTACCGAAGAAACAATTAGATGATGCGATTGCTTATATTAGTGAAACACCACAAGTACGAGATGTATTAATCTCCGGTGGTGATGGACTTCTAATTAACGATAAAATTTTAGAATATGTATTAAAAAATTTACGAGAGATTCCGCATGTTGAGATTATTCGTATCGGAACGAGAGCACCAGTAGTATTCCCACAACGTATTACAGAAAATTTATGTAACATTATTAAAAAATACCATCCAGTATGGTTAAATACACATTTCAATACATCTATTGAAATTACTGAAGAATCGAAAAAGGCATGTGAAATGTTAGCGAATGCTGGTGTTCCAGTCGGAAACCAAGCAGTAATTTTAGCTGGTATTAACGACAGCGTTCCAATTATGAAAAAACTTATGCATGACTTAGTAAAAATCCGTGTACGTCCATATTACATTTATCAATGTGATTTATCTGAAGGTATCGGTCACTTCCGTGCACCAGTATCTAAAGGTCTTGAAATTATTGAAGGTTTACGTGGACACACATCTGGTTATGCTGTTCCGACATTCGTTGTTGATGCGCCAGGTGGAGGCGGTAAAATTGCACTTCAACCAAACTATTTAATCTCACAAAGTGCAGATAAAGTTGTACTTCGTAACTTTGAAGGTGTTATTACGACGTATCCAGAGCCAGAGAGCTATATTCCAGGAAGAGCGGAAGGATACTTTAAAGAGATTTATCCGAACTACGAAGAAAAACGTTCAGATGTTGGTATCGCAGGTCTTATGAGCGATAAGAAATTTAACCTCGTTCCAGACGACTTACAGCGTATGAACCGTCGTAAAGACTACGAAGATAATGATACTCATGCATCTTTAAAAGATAAACGTGATAAGCGTGATCAATTAAAAGATAAAAAATATCAAGCACAAATGGCTAAATTAGAAGAAAACGACAAAAAAACTGAGGGTGATGCAGTATGAATTGTATGTGGTGTGACAGTACAGAAGCGAAAGAAAGCTTGAATACTGTATATTGGGAATTACCAGATGGTACGAAAGCCATTGAAATCCAAAAGACACCATGTATTTCTTGTTCCTCGTGCGGGATGGACTATCAATCAGACCATACAGTAAAAGAAATTGAAGATCAGTTATTTTTAATTTATACGAAAGATTTACCAAAACAACTAACATATGAAGAATTAATGGGAAGACCACGTCTATTAAAAAGAAATTACTTCGACTTTTAACCAGCTTTTATGCTGGTTTTTTTCTTTTTTGCCTTGTATAATGTACCCAAGTTAGAAAGGTAGGGAATATTTTTGAAAAAGACATTTTACCATTATATGATGAAGCATCGTGCAGCTTTATTTAGAAATGAAATTTCAGATTTAGCAGAGGCGATGTATGATGATTTAAGTTTTCCGAAGCAATCTGAAGACTATGATGAAATTAGTTCATACTTAGAGTTGAGCGGAATGCTAGAAAGTATGTCTATATTTGATGAAGCCTGGGATTTATACATACAAGATAGATAAAAACTATTTGAAAACATACAGAATACATTACTTTATTTAAAGTGAAGTATTCTGTATGTTTTTTTATTGATTTGAAGCTAGTCTAGTTACTAGTTTTTCTTTTGAGTGTAACGTAAATTTTATAAGATTATAATTTTTATTGAAAAAATTTATGAATATAAGCTTCTGTGATAAGCGTTTTTATGTAGGTTGCATATACTGTTATCAAAATCACGACGTCAAAAAAAGGAGAGATAGAGATGGCAAGAAAAAAACAACCTAAATATAACGTAGGGGACATAGTCGTGATTACGCTATATGGAACCGTTGGGAAAATCACAAATATGAAGGTTTTAGATGGAGTTTATGTATACGAAGTCAATAATCACGATGGATTTTACGTAGAGCAAACGCTGCAGCACGTTACAGAGCAAGATATGAAGAAGGGCGATACGGAGTGGATTGAATTAAATTATAATTTCACGTTTGGTGATCTTGTGCAAGTAACTGGATATGATAAAGATGTTTTCCGTATTGTTGGTTTTCGTACAGAAGTATGGAGATATAAGAATGACGCATGGGAAGATACAATTTATGAATTGTCACGGATCACGGATGGTGAATGGTTAGAAGCGGATGAGTCAGATTTAACGTTACTTGCCAATGCTCAAACGGCAAATGCAATTTTGAAGAAACTGAAACAAGATAAAGCAGGTATGAATAAATTAGATTTAGGTAAGTTAAAGTCAATTAACAACTCGAAAAAAGTGAGTGTTAAGACGAATCGTCAAGAAATCATTGATGGATTACTTGATATTTATAACGATTATCAATTATTGTTCGATACATTTAAAGATGAAGAATATAAAATTGTAATGGATGTTGTTCATAATTATTTAGTTAAATTGACAGAGAAAAAATAGTTAACTAGAAAGAGAGAATAAATTGAACAACAACATATGCAGTATAAGGTATGCCTACAATTATTAAAAAAATAAAAAGCCACTTTATAAGAGAGTCTGCCCATTGATCTTCATGCATGAACTCTTCTTTTGTTTGTCCTACTTCATATTGATTTTCCATTATTATTTCCCCCTTTGAATAGCTTGTACTACAATCGTATGCATCTCGTCCAAAGCTTATGACCTATAAAAAAATAAAATCTATTTTTCTAATCTCATATACATAATTTTGAGATTTTTTCATAAAACAGAAATAAAGGAGTGATGCTCATGAAGGAAATTGAAGTCGTGATTGATACGGAAGAGATTGCGGAGTTTTTTTATGAGCAACTAATTGAAAGAGGGTACGTCCCGAAACGAGAAGAAATTGAAGATCTCGCAGATATTACATTTGAGTATTTATTAGAGAAATGCATGATTGATGAAGTTTTTGATGAAGAGGATGAATGAAAGTAACGACGGGCATAACTCGTCGTTTTTTTACTCTTTACAAACCTGTCACAAATATAGTCAATAATTATTGGTATAATTAAAATGAAATTTTACTCAAGAGGTGAAGGGATGTTCAAAAAAATTATTGATTCTTTATTAGGAAAGAAAAAATATCGTTCGTATTCAAGTAGTGATTACCGTCGTAGAGGGCGCTCATATTCAAGTAGCGATTATAAACGACGTTCATCTGGTTATGGACATCAACATTATAAAAGAAAACGTAAAAGCCGTAGCTTCTTTTCAAGTAGCTGATGAAATGGCGTCGTGTACTAGCATTATTTGATAGACCACTGCGGAAAAATACAATTGTTGCAGAACGTTATAAAATTGAATCAGTAATTGGAATGGGCAGTTATGGGGTCACATATGTCGTTAATGATTTACAAGTAAATAGATATAAAGTCTTAAAACAATTAAGACAAAGTAAACAAAGATATGAGTCTGGTAGAAAATCATTTGAACAAGAGAAAATGATTTTACAAACATTAAATCATCATGCAATTCCTAGTCTGTATGATCATTTCATATGGGAGAAAAAGAGCTTCTTTGTGATGGAGTACATGCCTGGTAAAAATTTTGAAGATTATATTTTCATAGATGGGTATGTATATACAGAACGTGAAGTTTTTGAGATTTTATATGAAATATTAGAAATTGTATCGGTGTTTCATAGTGAAGGCATTATTCACCGAGATTTACGCATTCCAAACATATTAATGAAAGAAAATCAAATTAGTATTATTGATTTTGGATTGGCTAAATGGAAAGGTGAGGGTGATGAGAGAGCTACAACTTACGAAGGTGAACAAGCTTTGATGCGAGAAGTCCACTTTCGTAGCGACTTTTATGCACTCGGTCATTTCTCGTTATTTTTATTATATGCAGGATATGAATCTAATGAAAAACAGGAAAAACCATGGTACGAAGAATTAACTTTGGAAAATTATAATCGCGAAATGCTTATGCGAATGTTACAAATAAAAACGCCGTACTATGAGAATGTACAAGATTTAAAACAAGATGTAGCTTCTGCTTTAGAAAGGATGGAGACTCCATGTTTCAAAAGTTTTTAGCAAGCGTTGGTATTGGGAGTGCAAAGGTAGATACTGTTCTTGAAAAAGATGAGTATATTGTTGGGGAAGAAATAGTTGGAAAGGTTCATATAACTGGAGGTTCAGTTAGCCAGCAAATTGAAAGCATTTACTTAACATTATCGACGTCGTATGTACGAGAAGTGGATGATAAAAAAGTAACAGCAACGTATGATTTAGAGCGAGTACGCTTAACAGAACCATTTTCTATAGAACCGAATGAAAAAGTTGAAATTCCATTTTCTTTTCCAATGCCAATTGAAGCACCACTTACACTTGATATGAAAACGGTTTGGATTCATACAGGTCTTGATATTAAACATAGTATAGACCCAAGTGACCGCGACTACGTTCAAGTGTTACCCAACGCATTATTAAGTAGTGTTTTAGATAGTGTAAATGAATTAGGGTTTAAAGCACGTCATATAGAATGTGAAGAATTACCGCATCGATTACGTAAGCAAGTTCCATTCGCACAAGAATTTGAGTTTATTCCAGTTTCTGGAGAGTATTATGGGAAATTAGATGAATTAGAATTATTAATCTTGCCACGTGCATACGATCGACTAGAAATTATTATGGAAGTAGATAGAAAATCTCGTGGTTTAGCTGGATTATTCGCTGAGGCGCTTGATCTTGATGAGAAGGTGATTCGTTTTACCGTAACAAGAGAAGATATCCCTGAGATGAAGCAAAAAATTAATAATTATATTTTTTAATAAACTATGCATAAAAAAGAAATGGAGAGGAAAACTAAAACAACCGCTCCATTTTTTTGCATAGTGAGGTTATGTATGTGAAACGATATCGACATTTATACTTGCTAAGTTTTACGTTACTCATTTGTTTTGTCGTATTATCACTTTCGTATCATACCGCTTGTATTGAGAATTTTGACAATATAGTCGCACATTTTATTCAAAGCTTTCGAAACGATTATTTGACGACCTATTTTACTTGGGTGTCTTTTATCGGTTCCAAAAGGATATTTTTCCCATTACTCATTATTCTTGTAATGTATTTTCTCGTTAGAAAAAAGTTGCTTAGTGCATTGCTTCTAACAATTAATTACTACGGATCTCGTTATTTAAACAGTCTGCTTAAACTATGGTACGAACGAGCAAGACCTGATGTTACGCAGCTTGTTACTGCAACTGGATATAGTTTTCCGAGCGGTCATACGATGAATGCTACGGCTTTTTTAGGATTTATTGCATACGTCACAATTACTGAAGATCGTATTTCGTTGCATAAAAAATTGCTAATTATTCTTATAGCAAGCTTTGTTGTATTATCTATTTCAGTTAGCCGAATATATCTTGGCGTGCACTATCCATCTGACATATTAGCAGGATGGGCAGCTGGCGGTAGCTGGCTCGTTTTATGTGTTATATTCCATAAAACGTTCATAAAAAAAGAACCTATGTCATAATAGGTTCTTTTTTCATTGGCTCAACATGAATGTGTGCATGGTAAATTCCAAACTTTTTGCGAAGCATAGCTTCGATGTTGTCGGTAATACAGTGACTTTCTCCAACATCCATACGAGCATCTACTTCAATTGTAATATCAACGTACGTTTGATTCCCGTACATACGTGCTCGAATATCTACAATGTTTTCCACACCGCCAATATGCTCAATAGCATCAGCGTATTCCTCCATTTTATCAGGGTCAATTCCATCTGTTAGCATATGAGAAGATTCTACGAAAATCTCCCATGCAGTTTTACAAATAATAAGACCAACAATTAAAGCGGCAATAGGGTCTAAAATAGGCATTTGGAACTGAGAACCGACAATACCTACTACAGTACCGATACTTACGAGTGCATCTGATAAATTATCTTTTGCAGCAGCTTCTAGTGATTTACTTTTTGTTCGTGCTGCAATTTTTTTCGTATACAAATACACGCAGTACATAACGACAGCAGAAAATAAAGCAACCCATGCAGCGAGTACATTAGGTGCTGCTTGTTTCGGATTTAAGAAAGATTGAATGGCACTAATAACAACTTCTAATCCGACTGTTGCCATAATGAAGGACGCAACAAGTGATGCGATTTGTTCGGCCCGTGAATGCCCATACGGATGATCTGGGTCACGAGGTTTACGAGATATTTTTAGACCAATTAATATCGCTAAAGAAGCACCGATATCCGTTAAGTTATTTAAACCGTCAGCACGTAATGCGCTAGAGAGGGTAATATAACTGATGATGATTTTCATAGAGGATAAAAATATGTAGGCCATAATGCTGACAATAGCACCTTTATCAGCTTCTTTATGAGAAAGAGTATCCATTTTAATCACTCACCTTTCTTTAAAGGAATTTCTTTCTATAAATAGAGTATCAAACGAAAGTCGTGTGGGTCTATACAAACATTGTTGACGTTTTATAGCTTTTTAAGAAGGGGATAACAAAGTTTCGTGAAGGAAAAATATGTTGAAAAGTACAAAGTCAGGGTGTGAACCTAATTAGAGTTTATTTACTAAAGAGATAGGAGGGGAGATGGATGAAGAAGCGAATACTTTTCTTACTATGTACTATTCTTATAATGACAGGGTGTAATTCATTAAACGATGAAAAACATCAAAAGATAATTGTGAAAACAGATGAAAGCCCTCTGAAAAATATTTTCCAGAGGGCTTTTATTTTAGTATGCTTCTAAAAACTCAGTAACTTGCTCTTCAGTTTTTGCATTAGCACTATGTAAGTGGCCTAGCTTCTCACCATTTTGGTATACAAGTAAACTTGGAATACCCATTACTTGATACTCTTCAGCGATACTTGGAAACTCATCTTTATTAATAGAATACCATTCAAATTTATTGAACTCTTCCATTACATCTCCGATAAAGTTGTCCATACGTACGCAATCTGGGCACCATGTAGTAAAGAACTTAACAACTACTGGCTCCTCGCTTGCGATGATGTCTTTGAATTCTTGTTCTGTTTTAATTTCTTTCATAAGTAAAACTCCTTTCAATATTACACGAATTTATATGCAAAATTCGTATTTGCAAACATGTTGCAAACTTATTATTTGTTTTTTAGTTTTGTAGTTCGTTCACACTTATAAAACTGTATTTTAACTTGTATATAACATGACTGCACTTCTAAGTGTGAAAATAACGGAACCTCACTTTTCTTTATAAGCTTTTTCCAGGATTGTGTCAAACTTCTGAATTGCAGGGTTACCATTTACATTAAATCGTCTGTTTTTATTATTAGAAAGTTTCGCCTATTTAAAAAGAAAACAAGAAAGAAAAAACAAATAATTGAATTCTAGATTATTTACTGCAATAAATAACCTAAGCTTGAATAATTCTCTATCATGGGAAGATAAAGATGTTTCTTGTATGTTTCATAAACTTAAGGATTCTATCGCTTGTATCAGATGCGGCATCGCTATTTTAACAGTAGAATTGTATTAAAAGATAAGTAAAGGGCATCTAATTAAGATGCCTTTTTATTTTAATTACAAAAATTGAATAAGGTTAGAAATTATATGATTGTAATGGGAATTAAGGGATATTAATAAAAAAATTTTATTAGGGATTTGCCTTAAACATTTATTGCAGTTAAGAATATTTATAATAATATGAACTAAAAAAGGTCCGATTTTTGTAATGTTGGAGGGGATTATTGTGGACATAACTCAAAGCGTATCAAGAATAGTGGTTAATGGAAAAGATCTTTCTTTCACTTCAGTTCAAACCTCTGCATGGAATCATGGACCTGTAAATGATTTAATTGTTACGACGAATCAGAGAGTGAATGAGCTTTATCAATTCATGTGGTCACAAGTACCGGTTACGATTTCGGTATATTTTCTTCAAGGGGCGGATTTACTGAGGTTCGTTAGGGTTGCGGGAATTGATGAGCGTGTAACAGGAGAATATGTATATCATTTCATTTGGTGATAAGAAGAATTCGAGGTAGTCTAGCAGCTACTTTTTTATTTTGTCATTTGAATATAAGCGAGCGGACTAGCTTTATAGTACCCACTGAAATAAAGAATCATAATATAATTTGTAACAAATTATATGGAAGTGAGTTGAAAATCATGTTTTATTCATATTTTAATTCTCAAGCTGGCATGCGACCAGCGTATGGTACGTCTATAACGTATAGTGGAGCACAAAGTACAGTCCAAGCTATTCAACAAGCATTACAAATGCAACAACAAATGCAAATGCAGCAGCAAGGAGTACAACCATATTACTCATCCGTAGAGTATTTTTACCCAGTACATCATGTTACACCGTATGGAAGTTCTTTTCTTACTATTCCATATGGAACTGTATACAACTTATAACTAGTAAGGAATGAAGTGGTGTATATAAATAAGGGTGCAGGTTAATAGCGCCCTTATGAACAATAAAAATAGCTAGTCCAAACCTTATAAATCAATCTTACATAATATGTAGTAATAAGTTTGAAAGGGGAATTAGTATGTCTTGTTATTACTACTGTAAGTATTGTAAGGAGTATAAAAAGAAGCACCATGATTGTTGTAAGAACACTAGTAAGTGCCATGATAACAAGGACAATCTTGTTAGAGCATCGGCATTTAGAGCTAGAAATACTGTGAATCAAAATGTTCCTGCTAATACTTTTGTGAAAGTGTTATTTCAAAATGAACAATTTGATTTAGCGAATGAGTATAATCCAGCAACATCTATTTTTATGCCGAAGACTAAAGGAGTATATTCTATTATTGGAACGATTGGTTTCTTTCCAAACGATCCAACTTTAAATTATAGAGCGCGTGTAGAAATTCGTGTGAATGGAAACGCAGCGATAGCTATAGATAATGACTTTTTTGGTCCAATAAGTTTTGGAAATGTAGTAAGTGTTTCGACGATTGTTCAATTGAATGCAGGGGATGAAGTTGAGGTTTATGCACAAAGTAGTATAGATGGAGTTTTAAGTCCTTTAGAAGATGGTGCACATTTTGAAGTAGCAAGATTTCCTTCTCCGATTAAATAAAGTCATTAAACATTGAGTTTACAGAAGCTTAAAGGTAAATCCTCACCGAAATGGTGAGGGTTTTTTACTCTATTAAAAATAGTAACAGGTCGTCCAAGCTATTCTAATCTATATAGCATACTATATAAAAATAAGTGTAAAGGGGGACTAACTATGTCTTATTATTACTGTAAGTATTGTAAAGATTACAAAAAGGAAAGTCATGATTGTTATAGAAAAAGTAGTAAATGTGATAGGAAGTATGTAAAGGTGAAGTGTTGTGATGATAAGAAAGAGGAGCTTGTAAGGGCATCGGCATTTAGAGCTGTGAATACAGTTAATCAACCTGTTCTAGCAAATACTCCTGTTAAAGTATTATTTCAAAATGAACAATTTGATCTAGCGAATGAATATAATCCAGTAACATCCATTTTCACTCCGAAAACTAGAGGGGTATATAGTGTATTAGGAAATATAACATTTTCTCCAAATGATTTTAATGTGAATTACAGAGCTAGAGTAGAAATTCGTGTAAATGGAAATCTAGCAATAGCGATAGATAATGATTTCTTTGGAACAGGAGTATTTTTTAATAATGATGTTTCAGTAACTACTATTCTTCAATTAGAAGCAGGAGATTCAGTTGAAGTTTTTGTAGAAAGTAGTATTGCGGGCGTAATTGTACAAAATGTTAATGGTTTAAATACGGTTCACTTTGAAGCGGCAAGATTTCCTTCTCCAATTAAATAAAACAGATCATTAAATGTTTTTTAGTAGGTTTAGTTAATCCCCTTACCAAATGGTGGGGGATTATTATTGTTTTTCTAAAATATATAAGTAAACAGGTAAAGTGTAGTTTAATTTGTAGAGGCTTTAACCTTATTCAGATAATGAAAAAAATAATATGTAAATAAGTAACATGCTTGTGAAAACTCAGTGTTAGTAAGTTTACTAGTTTTTTATAGAACAAGAAAGACGAAATACATAAAAGATCGCATCATTACGTTTTTTCTTTACTATATAGAAATTACATATTGAACATAAATTTGTGTAGGGAATGCTAGTACACTGAAAAGAATAACATAAAGGCGATTACACTATATAAAAACAAAATCAATCCTAAGATGAGTAGTATTGGATGCAGCTTGAACATATTTGACCTCCTTGAGTACATAAAGAATTTTAATATATTGTTGGTCAATTTAGAAGGGGACGGTTACATAAAAAAAGAGCATACATAATAAGTACGCTCCAAAGAAAGATAGGTTTTATGAGTGGATAATCTCCATACGATAATATATGTCCTTTTAATAAAAACGTGTAAAAAATCAATGAATTATCAATGGAATATCATAAAATGAGTAATTTTAGTCTAGGAATGCAGTCATTTTCTTTCTCAGTTATTTTAGGTAACAAAGTTGTGAAAATCGTGCATTATGCGGACTAACAACGGGATAACGATCGTACTTCAGTTACATATTTCTTAAAGTCTGGATATTGCGTGATAGTTTGACATTTTGGGGTGCATAGTTGATTAATAATAGACACATTTGTAATTACTTCGTTACAAGGACCGAAAAATGTAACTTTTAGCTTTGAATTTGGTGGGATTTTGAACACGATAGGCTTTTTTTCCATGAAATCAGCTCCTAATATTGAGTATTATAATTTAATGGATATAGAGTCGTATTAGTATAATATGAAATTTCAGTGGATTTGCTTATAATAAAGAATTTCATAGTAGTAAAAGTGCTTAAAGATGTAAAAGGGAAATTGAGAATGCGAAATAAAATGTTTAATTAATATAATCAATAAATACGAAAATAGTTAATATAACTAATACATTTTTTAATTTGTTACATATCATGTTAGTAAGAATTGTATAAGGAGGTAGTATAAAATAGTGGAAGAAAATGTACAAGCTCAGCTTTCGCCACCGTGGATCACATATTTTAATGAATTAAAAAATTCAATAGGTGCTGATCCAACTGTTACAGTTGGGCCACTTATTCCTGTTGGTGGTAATTATATTATTTTAGTGCATGCGTTAAGTAATGAAAAAGCGAGAGCGTTAGCAACGTTTTTAAAATCTTTTGTACAATTTGGGAATGTAAGTGTGACAGTTATTGTAACGAATAATGAGAATGAAATTGTAAATCCATTTCCTTGTCCACTAGATGCATTTGAAATAGCTCATTTATTTCAAGTAGCACTAGAAAACAATCCTTATTTTGAACAAGTTGTGGTACAGCCTCAGTTCCCTGGCGGACCGAATGTTGTCTTTCCGGTGTTCACTGCGGAAGTCATTCAGTTTTTCAATGACGATATTTCTAACTTATGTCAAACGTTTACAGGTGTTGCTGCCAATGTATTTCGTGATGTAATGAATGATGAGGTTTGTGATAGCCCAATATTATTTTCTACAAGTTGTGTTATGAACAGTGAAAATACACAATTACAAAATAAAGATTTAACACCAAAATTGTTTTATTAGACTATAAAAAGACATTTTCAGTAATAGAAAATGTCTTTTTTATGCACCAATAGTGTTCAGGTTGGACAATTGTAGGTTAACAGGAATAATTTTCAATTAATTAAAATTTTTCTAAATCTCATATTTCATGGAAAGATAGTAATTTTGATTTAAGAATATATAGAAAATGAGGAATGATTTTTATTAACTGAAAGGGAATTGATACTGGAAGTTTTAAGTTAATACTATAGGAGGATTTTTTCTAATATCCGTAAAAATGATCAATACCTAAATTGATAGGATGAGACTACATAACAAATAGTAAGGTATATTTCGAATATGATAATATTTTTTGTGACATACATGTTAAAGCTAATAGAAATATTTCTGAAAGAGAATATATTTTGAAAAACAGTAACGATTCTTTTTATTTATATTATAGATAGCTAGTTTTAGAGAGATAAGGCTTACAATAAAACAAGCTATGAATAAGACATTAAAAAGGAGCTGGAATGTATGGGTTATATTGTAGATATTTCAAAATGGAATGGAACTATCAATTGGGATATTGCAGCATCTCAGCTAGATTTAGTGATAGCTAGAGTTCAAGATGGCTCTAATACGGTGGATTTTATGTATCAAAATTATGTTAGTGAAATGAAAAAGTATAGTATCCCATTCGGTAATTATGCTTTTTGCCGTTTTATATCTATTGCTGATGCAAAGAAAGAGGCACAAGATTTTTGGAATCGTGGTGATCAATCAGCTAAGTTTTGGGTGGCGGACGTAGAAGTTCAAACGATGGCAGATATGCAAGGCGGGACACAGGCATTTATTGATGAATTACGCCGTTTAGGTGCGGAAAAAGTAGGATTATATGTAGGGCATCACATGTATTTATCATTTGGAGCACGTAATATTGAAGCTGATTTCGTATGGATCCCTCGTTATGGAGGGAATAAGCCAGCATATCCATGTGATATTTGGCAATATACGGATTCAGGGAATGTTCCTGGGGTTGGGAAATGTGATCTGAATCGATTAGTAGGAAATAAGTCACTTTCTTGGTTTATAGATTCGAACAAAGCAAATCAACCTAACATAGTGTATACACAGCAACCGAATGGCATTGGTATTGCAGTTTCGAAATATCCTGATGGATACGGAATAAATTTATATGAGAACCCTATGAATCCTCAATTTACAGGTGCACTCACTCAGAAAATTCCATATTTAATCTTAACAGGTTATTGGGGAGGCGGTGAGCAAGATATGATTTGTTTAGGGAACGATAAGCAGTGGGCATATTTAAAACATTTTAAGGTGAAATGGTTTTATGCAACTTCGAAATATCCTGTCGGCTACAGAGTAAATTATTATGAAGAGCCTGAATGTATGAATTATAAAGGAAATATAGATGGATCGACATCTTTTCGAGTGTGGGATAGAGTGGGAAATGCGGTAGATATCGGGCAGAATAGTTGGATACCTGAAGAACATGTAATTATTAAGTAACTATAGAAGTTATATTTTTTTGGAGCATATAAAGAGTTTTCTTACTATACATAGTAAGAAAACTCTTTATATTTAAAAATGAAAATACATGATGCATAGTCTACTCATATGAAATGAATTACATGTAGAAAACACACTGTTTTCACAATGACTGTGTATAGTTAATTTGCATAATGATAAAAGTGAGGTATTTGAATTGAAAAAGAAAAAGATATTTATTGGAACGATTATTTCATGCTTGATGCTAGCATTATCTGCATGTGGTTCCTCAGACAACGTAGTAACATCAAAAGTAGGAAATGTTACAGAGAAAGAATTAAGTAAAGAATTACGACAACAATATGGAGAAAGTACTTTATATCAAATGATGTTAAGTAAGGCATTGCTAGATAAATATAAAGTTTCAGATGAGGAAGCAAAAAAGAAAGTAGAAGAAGCAAAAGATAAAATGGGTGAGAACTTTAAATCGACTTTAGAACAACTTGGATTGAAAAATGAAGATGAATTAAAAGAAAAAATGAAGCCAGAAATTGCATTTGAGAAAGCAATCAAAGCAACAGTTACAGAAAAAGATGTGAAAGATAACTATAAACCAGAAATGAAAGTAAGTCACATTTTAGTGAAAGATGAAAAAACGGCTAAAGAAATAAAGGAGAAAGTAAATAATGGTGAAGATTTTGCTGCCTTAGCAAAACAGTATTCAGAAGATACTGGTTCAAAGGAACAGGGCGGGGAAATATCTGGTTTTGCTCCTGGGCAAACAGTGAAAGAATTTGAGGAAGCTGCGTATAAATTAGATGCAGGCCAAGTAAGTGATCCAGTTAAAACAACTTACGGTTACCATATTATTAAAGTGACGGATAAAAAAGAATTGAAGCCATTTGATGAAGTAAAAGATAAAATTCGTAAAGATTTAGAACAACAAAGACTAGAAGATACGACAGGTAAATGGAAACAACAAGTAGTCAATGATTTATTGAAAGATGCTAATATTAAAGTGAATAATAAAGAATTTAAAGATACATTTAAATTTCTAGAAAAGAAATAATGACTGTAATCATAACTAGAAAAGGGAACTCATATAGAGTTCCCTTTTCTAATTAGTGTGTGAGTTATAAATAGATAGTAAGACAATACAATATTACATTTAAATATTAAGAATTACAATGGGAAATTATGGGTTTAAATTAAAGGAATTATAATTATTTCAATGGAAGTAGATATGATACGGTTTTCATTATGCAAGTTTGTTACATATATTTACTCTTTAATAATGGGTATCGAACATAATTTACAAAATAATACATATAATGTTTTTGAATAAATATTTAACGTGGATAATTAGTAAAAAGCTGAGCATTCGATTGGAAAGGATGTTCTTTTTAGTATGAAAATTTTAGGATAAAGAATGAATCGCTTTAAACGCGTCATTTACCATATCAATAAATTAAGGTGGAGAGAATATATGAAAGTAATCTTTCAGGGAGAGGGCGGCGCGAAAATTTTTGAGTCATATGATGAAAATATAAGTGATTTATTAGCAATATTAAAAGAAACGAAAGGGATTAAAATAGGGATGGTTAAGTATAAAGTGTTAAAGTACGAACTTAATTATTTTCGTCATCCGAAAAAATCGGATACAGAGAGAGAGTTACATATAATAGTACAACCTATGTAATAAAATATAATAATAAAAATCACTGATTCAGTTTTGCAAAGTTTCATAGAGTATGTAAGAAAAGAGAGTGTTGTAAATGTTCTCTTTTCTTATGCTTTGTGAGTTCGTTCATCATAGTATATGTTTTCAGTTATAGATGGTTAATAAACGAAAAAATTTAAAACTTTTTTGTTTGGGTAGGGATTTTATATATGAATAAATATACTATGAAGTATTTTTTATACGAATATTGGAGGAGTATAAAATGAGTTTAGCTAGTTACATAGGCTGTAATGTAGAAATTCAGTTAACGGTTCCAGATTCTAATGATGTAATTGTTTTTGGACCGTGTTTTTCAGATGAAAGTATGCTTGAAATTGTACAAGAGTATCAATTCCAAACAAATTTCACATATGAGGTTTCAACTAGTTGGGGAATTGAATTTGTCGAGTGGCAAAACGTAAAGGAAAAAAGAAGCGAAAGAAAAACTTTTAACTTTATGCAAGATTATGGAAGGCTATTTGGAAGATGGAGACTATTTCGAATTATTTAGTTGTTGGGTTGGTGATGAAGGTAAGGAATGAGTAGGGGAATTGAAATTAAAAATAAATCATTTTAATATAGATGAATTATGTATTCCAGAAAGAACATTAGTTAGGATAGAAAAATAAAATTTGAAATATTTTTTAGAAAAAGGCGATTTCACTTTGTGTGAAGTCGCTTTTTAGTTGTTATATGTATTTCATTTTACATAAGAAATGAGAAGTTTATTTGATAAAGGAAAAAGAAAGTATAGAGGTAAATAAAATTGTGTTTTTTGTTAAAAAATAATAAGTATGGCTCTCCTCAAAAGAACGTAAGTTCGTGTATAATAAGAACTAATGTTCCTTAGAGGGATAACCTAATTATAATTTAGAAGTAAATCCGAGTTTAGTGAGTATTAAAAATAACTAAGGGATAGTATGACTAAATAAATGTATAAATGATCAAGGAGATAAAAAATGAACGATGTAAAGATACAAAAAGAAGAAAGAGAGTGGGTTCCGTTTACAGTAATATCCGAACAACTTTTAAATATGAGAAAGATTATTGGAGAGAAATTAAAAGTACAAAAACCGCTTTTAACAAATGAAGCAAAAGAGAGAATTTCTGATAAATTATTAAATTCATTACTGTCTGAGAAAGAAATATTGATAACATATTTTGAAGATGGCTACATATTAACAAGCTACATGACAGTTGTACATATTAATCCGGTAAAACAATTTGTAATTTGTACAGACGCCTTTTATAAAACTTACGTATTTAACGCTATGGATATTATTGAAATAACGTAAAAGAAGCTGAATATTAAATGGCAGCTTCTTTTATTTCTGATTTATGAAATAAATAATACAAGAAAAAGCAGCTAGCTTCGCGCTAGCTGCTGAGCCCCAGGGAAAGGGAGAAAAAGATAGGGTACTCCAAAATCAACAAGAGCTGTCAAACAGCCTGATTATAGTATAGACAAATTAAAATTTTCTATACAGAAAGTTAAACATAAGATTAGGCTGTACCCACTTGGTTTTGATCTGCAAGGTCAGAATCAAATGTATTGGTCGCGCTAACACCGCTAAAAGTATTAACAACAAAACCAACGTTTGATGCGCCGGAGCCATTATAAGCTTTCGTATTTTCTTTCGGAGAAACGTTGTAGAAATCACCTAAGTTAAATGAACCATTACTATTTTGTACAACTAAATTTCCTACAACTGATGGCATAATTTTCACCTGCTTTATAATAAGTTGTTAACATTACTATATGGAGTTATAGTCCAGATGGTTCATACAATAAAAATTGTGGGATAGTAAAACGTTTGGAGCATGGATTTCAATAAAAGTGTGTTAAAATTAATATAATAAAGTTGAGTATTTTTTTGAAAAATTTGTATAATTAATATATATGAAAATAAAGGAGGCAAAATGTAATGAAAGATATTATGAAAAAAGTTGATTTAACAGATGCCAAATCAAGTAATCTTGTTGCACTAATTTATAGTAATGAAGTTATATTAGTTGAAGACGCATTTTGTCCAAATGAAATAAAATTAAAGTTTAATGAAATTGCAATTTTATCTGCAATTAAAACAGCTCATATTGCGAAAGTTTCTATTAGGAAAGAACTTGAAGCGCTTTTTCATGATACGGGTGTTATATTAGTGAAACAAAATGTTGATTATGGTAGTAGTCAATCTATTACCATGCATTTTGAGCAATTTAAAAAATTGCAATATGAGATTGAACATTTAAATAAAAGTATGTCATAAGGCAGCTAAATAAAGGTTCTATCATAAAGGTGGAATGTGTTGTGTTGAAAAAGTGGTTTAAAAATTATTTGGGTGAATCGCATTGTAAACATAAATATATTTTTATTAAGATGCAGGATAATGAGGATTTTAAAAAAAGGTACATTAGGTGTAGTTTATATTTACTAGTGTGAGAAATGTGGAAAAGAGAAGTTGAAATGTAAAAACAATAATGAAATAAACAATGAATTTTTAGATAGGTAGCAAAAAGTAACCATGATGGTTACTTTTTTTGTTTATGTATGCAATATCAAAACTATTACTAAAGTATGAGTTGAGTTGATACTATAGTAAATGGCTGAATAAAAATGAAGAGAGTAATATATAGGGAAGGAGGATGAGCGAAATGAAGAGAAAAGAAATTGGTAAGTCTGTAATTATTACAGGTGTGACACAAGGGTTAGGACGTGCGATGGTTGATCGATTTCATGAATTAGGGTGGAACATATATGGTTGTGGACGCTCAAAAGATAAAATTGAAGAACTAAAAAAACAGTACAGTAAAATACATGATTTCCAAGTAATTGATATTTCAGATTCTCAGCAAGTTACCAATTGGGCAAATTATATACTTAATAGACATAAGGCTCCCAATCTGATAATAAATAATGCATCGATTGTAAATCAAAATGCACAACTTTGGAAAATTACGGCTCAAGAATTTGAAAATGTAATGAATGTAAACGTGAATGGTGTAGTAAATGTAATAAGAGCGTTTGTTCCAGCAATGGTAGTTAGGAAAGAAGGGATTATCATTAATATGAGTTCTAGTTGGGGAAGAGAAGGTGAGGCTGAGCTTGCGCCATATTGTGCCTCGAAATTTGCTATTGAAGGTATCACTAAATCTATGGCCCTGGAATTACCCTATGGCATGGCTGTAGTTGCTTTAGATCCTGGAGGGAGTATTAGTACTCCAATGCTGAAGTCATGTGCTCCACAATATATAAATGAATCACCTACACCTGAAACTTGGTCACATAAAGCAATTCAATATATATTGAATATAACAATAGATAAAAATGGAGATTCGTTGACATGTCCAGCATGCATATAAAAAAGCACCTTTAAGGTGCTTTTTTATATTGGTAGTACATTATATCATTCACAAAATCACATATGAAAAATAAAATAAACGATTAAGGGTGAGATTTGTTTGTTTTGAAAGCTTTAGAAAATATTTAAATAGGTGATAAAAATGAATCCACGCGGTTTAAAAGTGACAGGGGCATGGTTTCAAGTGGGAGGGAACCTTACAGCTGCTATTGGGACGACAAGAGGATTTATTGGAGAAGAGAAAGTTGAATCGGACCTTGTTATTGTAGGGAGCTCATTACAAGCCCTCGGGTATATATTACAAATCATTGCGAGCAAGTATGATGACGGGGAAGAAAAAAGAGAAAATCAAAATATAGGCTTAGAGAATCAAAGTAAATTACTTGATAAAATAGGAATTGAGTTATTAGCATTAGGGAATATATCAAATGTAATAGGAACATATTTTAATATAAATGAACAATTGAAAGAAAATGATTTTCTTATTATTATAGGGAACAGTTTACAATCAATCGGTGCTTTTTTAGGAGTAGAAGCAGCTTTGATGGATATAAATGTACTACAGAAAATTATTATACTAGGTAACTCCATGCAAAGTTTAGGAGCTGGATTACAAGCGTATCAAGGCGTTTCAAATTTATTGAAAGATGAGAGAGAAAATGAAGATAGTATTTTTGATAAGAAGGATGAGAGAATAATTGCACTCATTGGTATTTGGATACAAGCGCTTGGAACGTTAATTTCTGCAATTGGAGTAACTGCAATAGAGGAAGAAAATAGGCTAGCAAACAATGAAAAGTCTGAAATACTTATATAAGTAGAAGGAGAGACATTGATTTTAGAGGCAAGTTAAGATTAAAATAGTAGTAGGTTTCTTTGCGTATATTTTGAAAAGTGATATATAAAATACAAAATAAGGAGTTTTCAAGGGATGATGTATTTATTAGCAATTTTTCTTCCGCCTGTTGCTGTATTATTTTGTGGAAAACCAATTCAGGCAATAATAAATTTCATATTAACACTAATATTTTGGGTTCCAGGAGTTATACATGCAATTCTTGTAGTGCATGATAAAAAAGCTGATCGGCGTTTGAAAAAACAAATTCAAGCATATGATGAAATTAATAAGAGGAATCGAAGGTAATTTATCTGTAAAATATTTTTTAAAAAAAGGAGGATTAACCTCCTTTTTTTAGTGGGTGTTAAGTTTAAATTTTTGTGTGGCGGAAAGAATTTTTAATGTAAGTTTTATGATAATAACTTTTAGATTGTGCATGTAATAGGCCAGTATAGATACTTTCTGGTACATTAAAGAAATCGTACATACCATTCTTTAATTGGATTCGCAAAATCATAGAAAAAGGATTGTAGCCAACAGCAACTATATTTTTTGAAATCACGGGAGATAGCTTCATCATTACGCAACTCCTCACTTTTCATTTTTAATAATTTCTTGTAGATGTTGAGGTTATGAAGTTGAAATCCTTATAATTTAAGAGGTATTATACTTATATGCAATATATTAAATGTTTGTTATACGTAATTATAAGGAAGTTCACACGAAGTACATATCGTTGTGCTATTTTTATTTCACCTTTGATTTATAAATAAGAAAATATTGACCATTTGAAAAAAAGGTATATTATTTATACGAGGTATTAAAAATTCACTTTTTACATTCTATGCTTAAAGGGGCAGCGTTATTAGGAAAAATAGAAGTGAAAATAGTTTGTATAAGAAGTATTCTAAAAATTATAATCTGTGAATTGGGAAAATATTGAATGCTCCAGGTCAATATACTTTCTTAATCAAATTCATTTTAGAAAGTGACCTCAATATTTTTAAGTAAATCAACGGGAGAATTGAAAGGCAGGAGAAAGTAACATGTCAGAAAATTATCGTTCTCGAGAGGAACGACGACAAGTTAAAAAGAAAAAACAGCCAGCGTCTAAAACACAAAAACCAAAAGGTAAAACATCATTCTTTCGCAAGTTTTTAATTACTTGTTTATTACTTGGTATTGTAGGTTTAGTGGCGGGGGTTGCTACCTTTTTTGTAATGATTAAGGATGCACCAAAACTTGAGAAAGCAAAACTTGTTAATCCGTTATCCTCAAAAATTTATGATAAAAACGGGGATTTGGTATATGAATATGGAAAAGAAAAAAGGACGAATGTTACGTATGAGCAAATACCTAAATTAGTAGAAAATGCATTTTTAGCGACAGAAGATTCACGTTTTTATGAGCATAGCGGAGTAGATTTTAAAGGTACTGCCCGTGCTGTTCTAGTAAGTCTTAAAGGAGATTATGGTTCTCAAGGTGGAAGTACGATAACACAGCAAGTTATTAAAAACTACTTCTTATCAATGGACAAAACACCAAAGCGTAAGGCACAAGAAATATATTTAGCTTATAAGCTAGAACAACAGTATTCAAAACATGAGATATTAGAGATGTACTTAAATAAAATTAACTTAGGAAACCGTTCATATGGGATCGCAACAGCAGCACAAAACTACTATGGTAAAGAATTGAAGGACTTAACATTACCAGAAGTTGCCATGCTTGCAGGTTTACCGAAAGCACCGAATAACTATGATCCAACGAAAAAAGAAAATGTTCAAAAAGCAACAGAAAGAAGAAATGTTGTTCTAAACTTAATGAATCGACATGGATATATAACAAAACAGGAAATGGAAGAAGCATCAAAAGTTGACGTAGAAAAGGGACTCAAGCCTGCAACTCAACTACAAACAATGCCATATCCTGCATTTATGGATGCAGTTGTGAAAGAAGTAGAAAAAGAATTGCCAGATGCTAATATAGGTTCTGACGGTTTAGAAATTTATACAACGTTAGATCCGAAAGCACAGAAACTTGCTGATAATATTTTAAATAATAATATCATTGATTATCCGAACGATAAATTCCAAGGTGCATTTACATTTATGGATACGAAAACAGGAGAAGTTCGTGCTATAGGTAGTGGCCGTGGAGAAAATAAAGCTGTATTTAAAGGACACAATATGGCAATTGAATTAGATCGTGCAGCTGGTTCAACGATGAAGCCGATTTTCGACTACGCTCCTGCAATTGAATATTTAAAATGGGCTACGTACCATCAAATTGATGACTCTCCATTTAAGTATTCAACGGGACAAGAAGTACGAAATTCAGATAGAAGTCACATGGGTCCAATTACAATGCGTGTAGCATTAGAAAAGTCACGAAATATCCCAGCAATTAAGACTGCGAAAGAAGTCGGAATTAATAAATCAAAAGACTTCTCTGAGAAATTAGGCATTACATTTAATGCAGCACCGACTGAATCAACAGCGATTGGTACAAATGAAGTATCACCAACTGAAATAGCGGGCGCTTATGCGGCATTTGGTAATGATGGTAAATATACGAAACCGCATTTTGTTAAGAAAGTCGTTTATCCAGATGGTAAGTCACAAAGTTTTGGACAAAAACCAAAACAAGTTATGACAGATTCTACAGCATATATGATTACAGATATGCTTCGTTCTGTAGTTAGATCAGGTACTGGTACATCTGCAAATGTAGCATCTTTAGATGTAGCTGGAAAAACGGGTACGACAAACTACTCATCAAAACAATTAGCTCAATATAAAATTCCAGAAAGTGCAACTCGTGATAGTTGGTTTGCTGGATATACACCGCAATATACGATGGCAGTATGGACTGGGTATATGAAAGATGGCAAAGACGAGTATATTAGTAGTAAAAATACGAAAATTGCACAGTTGATCTTTAAAGAAATGATGAGCGAAATGGCTACAGATAAATCACGCTTTAAAATGCCAAGTAGCGTCATTCAAGAAGGTAGTGAGCTACGTATAAAAGGTGAAAAACGTGATTCATCGCCAAATACTAGCGTACCGGATACAACGGAGCAACCAAAACAAGATCAACAGCAAAAAACTGAAGAAGAGAAAAAGCAAGAAGAATTAAAGAAACAAGAAGAACTGAAAAAACAAGAAGAACAAAAGAAACAAGAGGAACTTAAGAAGCAAGAAGAACAAAAGAAACTAGAAGAGCAAAAGAAACAAGAAGAAGAAAAGAAACAAAATGAACAAAATAACGGAGGAGGCCAAGGAACGACACCTCCAGCAAATAACGGAGGAGGCCAAGGAACGACACCTCCAGCGAATAACGGAGGAGGTCAAGGAACGACACCTCCAGCGAATAACGGAGGAAACCAAGGAACGACACCTCCAGCAAATAGCGGAGGAGGTCAAGGAACGACACCTCCAGCGAATAATGATGGAGGTCAAGGAACTCCAACCCCACCTGCAACAGTACAACCAAATAATGGTGGAAATGCAGGAGAGGTTCCTGCCAATAATGGACAATAAGAAAAATTTATAGAAAAGTTTTCAAAAAAGCACTTAAGATTTGTGGGAATTTACAATCTTAAGTGCTTTTTTCATTTTGCTATAGAAAATTTTATGTTAAGGGCCGGATAGAAGAAAAAGAGTGAATGTAGTTTATGTGAAATGTAACGTAAAGAGAGAAATGATTGTATGTATGGGTTATTCCGGAAAGGGACTAACTGTAATGGATTACATAAAGCATTAAATAAGTGGGAATTATATTCAAGTCTTTAATAAATGTCTTTCTTTAACGGTTACTTTCGTTTGGAAAACAATAAAAAAGTCGAATTTCTTATTTAAGAAATTCGACTTTTTATGTTGAAACTGGATTAAAGGTTCGCTTTATTAAGATGTAGGGTAATACAGTGATAGCTATTAAATGTTAAACGTACCATAAAAATTTTGGAAATAAATTGAAGGGAAATGATAAAAGACTTGAGTCGGAGGTAGTGGAGGATAACTATGGCTATAAATGGTAGTACTACTTGGGTGTGCACCATGATGCCAAAATGAGGGGGTAACTTGACCGGGAATTTGATATTGTTGCCAAGTTGCGGGAAGTTCAATTCCTACATCGGAGCTAGCTGTATGAACTGCAGGAACATGTATCCCAGGAGTCGAAGGAACTACGGCAGTTACTCTTAATGATACCCACATAAAATATTCACTCCTAAGTTGTGTTAATAAATTAGTATATTCTTTTCACACGTATAAAGGTACATATATAGGACTTTCGTTTAAAACATGCGTACAAAGTCTTAAGACTAATGTAAGCTGATGGTGGACTATTTAATATGAAAAGATACGTCTATTTGCGGAGGGAAAAGAGATCAATAAAATGTACAATGAGGTTGTTAATCGTAATATTTTACGAGTGTATGGAGGTATTTTTATGGAACGATTATGGACGAAATCATTTATTAAAATGACTTTCGCAATGTTATTTTTATTTACAGGATTTTATTTACTTGTTCCAACGCTACCGCTCTTTATTAAAGAGATAGGTGGCAATGAATCGCAAGTTGGACTCATGATGGGGATGTTTACGATAGCTGCTGTAGTAATACGACCGATTATTGGAGGAATGCTAGATCAATATGGTAGAAGATCCTTTATTATTTTCGGACTTATCTTTTTTGGATTAACGATGTATTCCTATAATATAGCATCGACTATTGTCCTTTTAGCTGTTTTACGTGTTATTCACGGAGTAACATGGGCTGTTTCTACAACAGCTGTTGGAACAGCAATAACTGATATTATTCCAGATTCACGCCGTGGAGAAGGAATGGGCTGGTACGGGATGGCGATGACAATTGCAATGGCCATCGGACCTATGATTGGATTATGGGTTGTGCAAAATTATTCATTTAATGGTCTATTTTTATTAGCGACGTTGTTATCTTTTATGGCAGTCGTATTATCACTAATAACGAAGATGCCATTTACGCTACAAAAAGAAAAAGGAAAAATTCAGCTATTTGAGAAATCCGTATTAACAATCACGATTGTAGTATTCTTTTTATCGTTTGCATATGGAGGAATAACAACCTTTTTACCGTTATTTGCATCATCAATTCATGTAAATCCGGGAACTTTCTTTCTTGTATATGCAATTGCATTAACAATTGTAAGACCAATTTCAGGGAAACTATTAGATAAGTGTGGAGAAGTATTCATCATACTCCCAGCATTATGTATTACTATTTTAGCTATAGTTGTTTTAACTATTTCAAATGGTTTGATAGGTGTAATTATCGCAGCAACATTATACGGTATTGGATTTGGTTCAGCGCAGCCAGCTTTGCAAGCGGCAATGCTTACAATTGTCGATCCGAGTAAAAGAGGAGTTGCAAATGCTTCATTTTTTACAGCGTTTGATTTAGGAATCGGGTTAGGTGCTATTGTACTTGGAGTTGTTTCACAAATGTTTGGTTATCGTATTTTATTTTCAGGGAGTGCAATTTCAGCATTGATAGCCTTAATTATTTTCGTCTTCTTTGTAAAACAACGATTAGGAAAAAAAGAGTTTGTGTAAACTGGAGGAATAAAGCTGGAAATTTCAATTGATCGTAAAGCTCTGCAATGGTTCCAGGAAGAATTACGTATAAAGCACGGTGAATCTGTACGTGTTACTGTAAGGTACGGAGGGGATAGTTCAATTCAGCCCGGATATTCTTTAGGGGTTGTTGCTGAGAAACCAGATGGAGAAATAGTGTCAGTTGAGAAGGAAGGTATTATATTTTTTGTAGATTGTGATGATCTTTGGTATTTTCAAAACTATGATTTATTTGTAAGTTATCATGAGGAAATGGAAGAAATTCAATTTAATTATGTAAAATAATAACTTTATTAAAAATGAATAAGTTTTATATAAAAATTATATTTAAGAGATAGTGAAATAAATATCATATAGTAACGAGCTGTATTTATGTATAGCTCGTTTTTTTTATTTCTCAAATAAAATTAGAATAATTGTATATTTGGCGGTGTTATATGAAAAATCTTTATATCTTGTTTTTTAAAATACGCAAAGAAGTCTATTCTTTCTTTATAAAACATAAGAATTATTTTCAAAAAATTGTATTGTTACAGTAAGAAAAGTGTAGGAAACTTATCATTATAAAATAAATTGAAATCTTCTAAAAACTCTGATACATTGAAGTAGAAATGTAGTTTCACAATATTGTAAAGGCTTACAGTTATGTGCACGAAGATCTATTAGGATTGGAGGAAATAATGATGAAAGCTGAAGAAAAATTTTCCCCGGGATTAGATGGTATAGTGGCAGCGGAGACGAAAATTTCGTTTCTTGACACAGTAAAAGGTGAAATTGTAATTCAAGGGTATGACTTAATCGAACTCTCAAAAACAAAAGAGTATTTAGACATTGTGCACCTTTTATTGGAGGAACACCTACCGAATGAAGATGAAAAAGCAACACTTGAAAAGAAACTAAAAGAAGAATATGCAGTACCAGAAGGTGTATTCAACGTACTAAAGGCATTGCCTAAAGAGACGCATCCCATGGATGGATTACGTACAGGTGTGTCAGCGTTAGCTGGTTACGATAATGATATCGAAAACCGCTCGTTAGAAGTGAATAAAAGCCGAGGGTACAAGCTGTTAAGTAAAGTGCCAAACATTGTAGCGAATAGCTATCATATTTTAAATAATGAGGAGCCAATTGAACCTCTTAAAGAATTATCTTATAGTGCGAATTTCTTCTATATGTTAACTGGTAAAAAACCAACTGAACTTGAGGAAAAGATCTTTGATCGTTCCCTTGTTTTATATAGTGAGCATGAAATGCCAAACTCTACATTTACAGCTCGCGTTATTGCATCAACACAATCAGATTTATACGGTGCTTTAACAGGTGCAGTTGCATCTTTAAAAGGAAGTTTACATGGCGGTGCAAATGAAGCGGTTATGTACATGCTTTTAGAAGCTGGTAATGTTGAGAAATTTGAAGAGTTATTACAGAAGAAACTATATAACAAAGAAAAAATTATGGGCTTTGGACACCGTGTTTATATGAAGAAGATGGATCCAAGAGCACTTATGATGAAGGAAGCTTTAAAACAGTTATGTGATGTAAAAGGTGATTATACACTATATGAAATGTGTGAAGCTGGAGAAAAGATTATGGAAAAAGAAAAAGGAATTTATCCAAATCTTGATTATTATGCAGCTCCAGTATATTGGATGCTAGGTATTCCAATTCAACTTTATACACCAATCTTCTTTAGCTCTAGAACAGTGGGGTTATGTGCGCACGTTATTGAGCAACATGCAAATAATCGTTTGTTCCGTCCACGTGTAAATTATATTGGCGAGCGACATGTACTTAGTAAATAAGAACAACTGGGGAGTTGTTAGCGCCGCCCGCCAGATGGGTGTTTGACCGACACCCATCATTAATAATAACGAATTTTCGACAGAAAGGGAAGGATAGCATGATTAAAACAAATGAAATTAAGCAAAAAGATGCATTATTAGAAGAGATTACCGATTATGTATTAAATAAAGAGGTTACTAGTGCAGAAGCATTCAGTACAGCTCGTTACGTATTACTTGATACACTTGGATGTGGAATTTTAGCACTGCAATATCCAGAATGTACGAAATTACTAGGACCAGTTGTGCCAGGAACAATCGTGCCAAATGGTACACGTGTACCAGGTACGTCTTATGTACTAGATCCAGTAAAAGGTGCATTTAATATCGGATGTATGATCCGTTGGTTAGACTATAACGATACTTGGCTTGCAGCAGAGTGGGGACATCCATCTGATAACCTAGGCGGAATTTTAGCGGTTGCAGATTATATTAGCCGTGTTCGTATTTCAGAAGGAAAAGAAGCTTTAAAAGTACGTGAAGTATTAGAAATGATGATTAAAGCACATGAGATTCAAGGCGTGCTCGCTTTAGAAAACAGCTTAAACAGAGTTGGTCTTGACCATGTATTATATGTAAAAGTAGCAACAACTGCAGTAGTTGCGAAAATGCTTGGCGGAACACGTGAAGAAATCTTTAATGCATTATCACATGCGTGGATTGATAATTCTAGTCTTCGTACATATCGTCATGCTCCAAATACGGGCTCACGTAAATCATGGGCTGCAGGTGACGCAACGAGCCGCGGTGTTCATCTTGCAATGACTGCTCTAAAAGGTGAAATGGGTTATCCAACGGCCCTATCTGCACCAGGATGGGGATTCCAAGATGTATTATTCAATAAACAGGAATTAAAATTAGCAAGACCACTAGAGTCATATGTAATGGAAAATGTATTATTTAAAGTGTCATATCCAGCAGAATTCCATGCACAAACGGCTGCAGAATGTGCAGTGAAGTTGCATCCGGAAATTAAAGAGAGATTAGATGAAATTGACCGTATTACAATTACAACTCATGAATCAGCAATTCGTATTATTGATAAAGAAGGTCCATTAAATAACCCAGCTGATCGTGATCATTGCTTACAATACATTACGGCAATTGGTTTATTAAAAGGAGATATCGTTGCAGACGATTATGAAGATGCAGTAGCAAACGATCCACGTGTAGATGAATTACGTAATAAGATGGTTGTTGTTGAAAACAAACAGTACAGTTTAGATTACCTTGACCCGAACAAGCGCTCAATCGCCAACGCTGTTCAAGTTCACTTTAAAGATGGCACAGTAACAGAAAATGTGGAATGTGAATATCCACTTGGTCACCGTTTCCGTAGAGACGAAGCAATCCCAAAAGTTGTTCAAAAGTTCACTGCAAATATGGCAGGTCATTATTCTAGTAAGCAACAAGAACAAATTCATGAAGTTTGTTTAAATGAAGAAAAACTAGAAAATATGAATGTAAACGAATTTGTAGATCTATTCTTAATTTAATAATAGGGGGAATTTAGAATGGCTTGGGTTGTGAAAAAGCAGTCAACACAAGAGGAGCTTGCGAATCGATTCCGAGCTTTAGTAGAAGCAAATGAAATTTTGCAAATTCCAGGTGCTCATGATGCAATGGCGGCTTTAGTTGCAAAAAATACAGGTTTTTCAGCTCTTTATTTATCCGGAGCTGCTTATACTGCAAGTAAAGGGTTACCAGATTTAGGTATCGTGACGTCTACTGAAGTGGCTGAGAGAGCAAGAGATTTAGCAAGAGCTACAGACTTACCTGTTCTTGTTGACATTGATACAGGATTTGGTGGTGTACTAAATGTAGCGAGAACAGCTGTAGAAATGATGGAAGCGAAAGTAGCAGCTGTCCAAATTGAAGATCAGCAATTACCAAAAAAATGTGGACATTTAAATGGTAAGAAACTTGTTACTACAGAAGAATTGGTTCAAAAAATTAAAGCAATTAAAGAAGTTGCACCGAGCTTATACATTGTAGCACGTACTGATGCTCGCGGCGTTGAAGGATTAGATGAAGCAATTGAAAGAGCAAATGCATATGTAAAAGCCGGTGCAGATGCAATTTTCCCTGAAGCGCTTCAATCAGAGGAAGAATTCCGTCTATTTAATAGTAAGGTAAATGCACCTTTACTTGCGAATATGACTGAATTCGGAAAAACTCCATATTATAGTGCAGAGGAATTTGCGAATATGGGCTTTCAAATGGTTATTTATCCTGTAACTTCACTTCGCGTTGCAGCGAAAGCGTATGAAAATGTGTTTACTTTGATTAAAGAAACAGGTTCTCAAAAAGATGCACTTTCTAATATGCAAACGAGAAGTGAATTATACGAAACAATTTCATATCATGACTTTGAAGAGTTAGATACTGGTATTGCAAAAACAGTATTATCAGAAGATCAATAGATAAAGCAGTGAAGGCGATGAAAATACATCTTTGGCAAAATAAAATGCTTGATGTGAAAAATCATCGCCTTCTATTTTCAAAAAAAGATATTCCACTCATCGTAGACGAGCATAAGCAAAAAGCTATGAAAGCCGAATGATAGGGGGATACATATGGAGAAAACGAAGTTACCATGGGATGAATTTTTTTCACTCAATAAAGATATAAATCATACTTACTTTACACCAGAAGATTTTTCAGGTGATGAAGATTTAATCGCAAAAACGACAGAACAATTCGTTAAACAAGAAATTGTTCCACAAATGGAGAATATTGAACAACATAACTATAAAGTTTCTCGTCAATTATTTGAGAAAGCTGGGGAACTTGGATTATTAGGCATTGAGGTACCAGAAGATTATGGCGGGTTCGAGTTAGGAAAGGCTGTCTCAGGTCTTGTAGCAGAGAAAATGGGTTACGCTGGTGCATTTAGCGTTTCATTTAATATACACGCTGGTGTCGGTACATTGCCTTACATATATTACGGAACGAAAGAACAGAAAGAAAAATATTTACCAAAAATCGCATCGGGAGAATGGATTGGGGCTTATGCTTTAACTGAGCCAAATGCTGGTTCGGATGCATTAAGTGCAAAAACGAGCGCAGTATTGAATGAAGAGGGAACAGCTTGGAAGTTAAATGGTGAGAAGCAATGGATTACAAATGCTCATATGGCAGATGTATACGTTGTTTTTGCAAAGACAAATAAAGGAATGACAGCATTTATTGTCGAAAGAACATGTGAAGGTGTATCCATTGGGTTAGAAGAAAAGAAAATGGGTATTAAAGGTTCTTCAACGGCGACTCTTATTTTAGAAGATGTTGTCATCCCTGTTGAAAATGTTTTAGGGGAAGTTGGGAAAGGGCATCACGTAGCTCTTAATATTCTTAACTTTGCTAGACTTAAACTTGCTTTTGGAAATATTGGAACAGCAAAACAAGCAATTGGTTTGTCGGTTCAATATGGAAAAGAGCGAAAACAGTTCCAAACGGAATTAGTAGACTTTACGATGATTCAAGAGAAAATTGCAAATATGATTATTGCTACATATGGAGCCGAAAGTGCAGCTTACCGTACAGCAGGTGTAATTGATGAAGCAATTCATGAGAGCGATGAAGATCTTATGAAAAAAATGTCTCAATTTGCAATTGAATGTGCACTAAATAAAGTAAATGCTTCTGAAACACTTGCTTATATTGTAGATGAAGCTGTACAAATTCATGGTGGTTACGGTTATATGCAAGAGTACGAGGTAGAACGATTGTATCGTGATGCTAGAATTAGTCGTATTTTTGAAGGAACGAACGAAATTAATAGATTAACAGTTGCCAAAATGTTAATGAAGCAAATCGAACAATTAGAAGATACTGAAGTAGAAAGTGATGTAGCAAATGTCGAAAGAAACCATCGTTACATTTTATTAGCGAAAAAATTGTTGAAACAATCTTTGAAAACGCTCTCTAAAACTCCAAGTCTAAAAATCGACCAAGAACAAGAATATTCACGTGTAATATCAAATATGTTGACGGACGTGTACGTCATGGAATCAGCGTTTTTACGTACGAGAAAAGCAGTAAGTAAAAATGGTGAGGAAAAAGAACGTACGAAGCAACAAATAACGGATGTTATTTGTGAAGAAGGATATCGTAAAGTAGAAGAAGCGGCGATTTCTGTACTTTCAGCGGCTGTCACAGAAGAAAAAGATAGACATGTGATTTTAGCTGAAATCCGTCAATTATTAGTACCTTTATACACGAACGTATTTATGAAGAAGAGAGAAATTGCGAAAGCTATTATAAATCGTGGGAAATATATTGTGTAAATAGGAGGAAAGCGATATGAAAAAGATTGGTTTTATCGGTTTAGGTAACATGGGTCTTCCGATGTCAAAAAATCTAGTTAAATCAGGTTACACAGTATATGGCGTGGACTTAAATAAAGAGGCAGAAGCGTCCTTTGAAAAAGAAGGCGGAATTATCGGTCTATCAATCTTAAAACTAGCAGAAACATGTGATGTAGTTTTTACAAGTTTACCTTCACCTCGTGCTGTTGAAGCGGTATATTTTGGAGCAGAAGGATTATTTGAAAATGGTCACTCGAATGTAGTTTTCATTGATACAAGTACGGTATCGCCGCAGTTAAACAAACAATTAGAGGAAGCTGCAAAGGAAAAGAAAGTAGACTTTTTAGCAGCACCTGTGAGTGGTGGAGTAATCGGAGCCGAAAACCGTACATTAACGTTTATGGTTGGTGGATCAAAAGAGGTATATGAGAAAACGGAATCTATCATGGGCGTACTAGGCGCGAACATTTTCCACGTTAGTGAGCAGATTGATAGTGGTACAACTGTTAAGTTAATTAATAACTTATTAATTGGTTTTTATACAGCTGGAGTGAGTGAAGCTTTAACATTAGCGAAAAAGAACAATATGGATTTAGATAAAATGTTTGATATTTTAAATGTAAGTTACGGTCAAAGTAGAATTTATGAACGTAATTTTAAAAGTTTTATAGCACCTGAAAACTACGAGCCAGGATTTACTGTGAACTTATTGAAGAAAGATTTAGGATTTGCAGTTGACTTGGCTAAGGAAAGCGAACTCCATTTACCGGTAAGCGAAATGTTATTAAACGTATATGACGAAGCTAGTCAAGCTGGATATGGTGAAAACGATATGGCTGCTTTATATAAGAAAGTTAGCGAGCAATTAATTTCTAATCAAAAATAAATTATACAAAGGAGAGAATACAATGATTACAACTGAAATTAAACGAGTAAAAAATCACATTAACGGTGAGTGGGTTGAATCGACAGGTACGGAAGTAGAAGCAGTTCCAAATCCAGCGACTGGAAAAATTATCGCTTACGTTCCACTATCTCCAAAAGAAGATGTTGAAAAAGCTGTTGAAGCGGCAAAAGCAGCATTCGAAACGTGGTCTAAAGTACCAGTTCCGAATCGTTCAAGAAATTTATATAAATATTTACAGCTATTACAAGAAAACAAAGATGAGCTTGCGAAAATCATTACGCTAGAGAATGGTAAGACGCTAACGGATGCAACAGGTGAAGTACAGCGTGGTATTGAAGCAGTGGAACTTGCAACATCGGCACCTAATTTAATGATGGGTCAAGCGCTGCCGAATATTGCTAGTGGAATTGATGGATCAATTTGGCGCTACCCAATCGGAGTTGTTGCTGGTATTACGCCGTTTAACTTCCCAATGATGATTCCGTTATGGATGTTCCCACTTGCAATTGCTTGCGGTAATACATTCGTATTAAAAACATCGGAAAGAACGCCACTTTTAGCGGAGCGACTTGTAGAATTATTCTATGAAGCAGGTTTCCCAAAAGGCGTATTAAATTTAGTACAAGGCGGAAAAGATGTTGTAAATAGCATTTTAGAAAATAAAGATATTCAAGCTGTTTCGTTCGTCGGTTCTGAGCCAGTAGCTCGTTACGTATATGAAACAGGTACGAAACACGGAAAACGTGTACAAGCGTTAGCGGGTGCAAAAAACCATGCGATTGTAATGCCAGATTGCAATCTTGAGAAAACAGTACAAGGTGTAATTGGATCTGCATTTGCAAGTAGTGGAGAGCGCTGCATGGCATGCTCAGTAGTAGCAGTAGTGGATGAAATTGCTGATGAATTCATTGATGTATTAGTAGCAGAAACGAAAAAATTAAAAGTAGGCGATGGCTTTAACGAAGATAACTATGTTGGACCATTAATTCGTGAATCTCATAAAGAGCGTGTTTTAGGCTATATTAATAGTGGTGTAGCAGATGGGGCAACTTTATTAGTAGATGGCCGTAAAATTAATGAAGAAGTTGGAGAAGGTTATTTTGTAGGTGCGACAATCTTTGATGGCGTGAATCAAGAAATGAAAATTTGGCAAGATGAAATTTTTGCTCCAGTATTAAGCATTGTACGTGTTAAAGATTTAGAAGAAGGTATTAAACTAACAAATCAATCTAAATTTGCAAATGGTGCGGTTATTTATACGTCAAATGGTAAACATGCACAAACATTCCGTGATAACATCGATGCTGGTATGATTGGTGTAAATGTAAATGTTCCAGCACCAATGGCATTCTTCGCATTTGCAGGAAATAAAGCTTCATTCTTTGGTGATTTAGGTACAAATGGTACAGATGGCGTTCAATTCTATACACGTAAAAAAGTTGTAACTGAGCGCTGGTTTTAATAAAGAGTAGACTGTCAAATTAGTTGTGAAATGAAAAACACCACTATTAATAGTGGTGTTTTTCGTTTTTATCAATTACTTTTTTCAAAAGCTAGTTTAACACCAAATCCAATTAGGACGATTCCTGTTAGCCCTTGAATATAACGTTGCGTTTTCGGTTTTTTCATAAAAGCACTAATTTTATCAATTAAAAATATATAAAACGCAAACCAAAAGGCGGTTAAAACGAGGTAAGTAAGGCCCATTACAAGAAGTTGAATAAATGTATTATGATTTGGATTTAAAAATTGCGGTAAAAAAGTTAAAAAGAAGACTGCTATCTTAGGATTTAATAAATTCGTTAGAAATCCTTGGCGAAAGCAAGAAGTATGTTTGTTTTCATTATTTAAAGATATATCATTTGTATCTACGCCTTCTTTATTTCTTACTGCTAAAAGGGCTTTAATACCGATATATATTAAATAGAGAGCCCCAACGTACTTGAAAATAGAAAATAAAAGAGCTGACTTTACAATAAGTGCAGAAAGACCAATTACAGCAGCTAAAGTATGAATTAATAGCGCGATACATGTACCGAACACTGTTTTTACTCCACCGACTTTACCGGCAATCAATGTATTTTTCGTAGCCATTGCTGTATCTGGACCAGGTAAAATGATAAGACAAATAGACATAATGATGAAAAGAAGATAATTTTCTATCATAGCCGTCCCTCCTTTTTATTTTTAGAATATTTGATTAAAATTAGTGTAGCACAAAAGTGGATTTAATAAAATTAAATCTTATTAAAAATCATTAAATAAAAAGGCTATATAGTAGCTGTAATTACACTACTATATAGCCTCGATTTTATCCCGCTATTTGCGGGTAGTAAGATTTCCACCGCACAAGATTTAGCTGAAGCAAAGAAGTTAGGTGGGGGATGAACAAAACACCCACGCATTACAGTTTCATTTTATGCATTAAGTAAGTTAAAGAAACGATTCACATCTTCTTCTGAAACGTCACTTAACTGTTTATATTTATAATTCGGATTTTGATCTTTATCAACGACAACGGAGCGTACTCCTTCGAAGAAATCTTCATGTCTCATGAAATTTTTAGCAAGTATAAGGTCCGTAGCGAAGCATTCTTCAACGGATTTATCTTGTCCATCAATAAACTGTTTTAAGGTTACTTTTAGTGAAATAGGGGATTTTGATAACAGTGTTTCTTTTGTTTTTAGAGCAAAGGAACTTTCATCTTTCTCCAATGAATGGATGATTTCTTCAATTGTATCGAAAGCAAAATGTGAATTGATTGCTTCTAATGAAGGAGTCAGCTCGCTTTCTAAGTTTGGAGCAGTTGCAAATGTACGAATAACTTCTTTTAAATTAGTATGTACATCATCTTCTTTATGCCAATTTACACTTTCAAGTTCAGTAAGAAACTCTGGTAATGAATCAGATGTCATAAAGTAATCAGCAGCATTAATAAATAATACGTCAGAAGCTTTTAAAATAGATGCTGTTAAAGCAACGAAGCGTCCTGTATATCCAGGTGCTTTATTTAAGAAATATGCAGCTCCGACGTCTGGGAAGAAGCCGATATTCATCTCTGGCATTGCCCATTTCGTACGCTCAGTTACAATGCGATACTTCGCACCATTTGTAAGACCGACACCACCGCCCATTACAATTCCATCTAAACAAGCAATAATCGGTTTTGTATATTGATAAATATATGTATCAATTTCATACTCTTCTTCAAAAAAACGTTCTGCATGTTGCAATGCCACTTCATTGGAACGCGCTTCATAAAGAGTTTTAATGTCGCCGCCTGCACAAAAACCTTTTGTGCCAGCACCTTTTAACACGATAAGTGCAATACGCTCATCGTGTTCCCACTCTTTAAGTTTTTGTCCGATAGGTTGTAACATGTCATAAGATAAAGAATTAAGTGCTTTTGGACGGTTTAAAGTAATTGTTGCAACGCCGTTTTCACTAATAGAAAATAAAACGTGTTCAGTCATAATGCATCCTCCCTTACATATCTTCTTATTCTTAATTCTTGATATGTACTGAAATGTCCTTTATAAATTTTGTCAAAAGTTGACGGTAAATATTAATTTGTTCACCGCATATTTTGACGAGTTATCTTTGCAGGATTTCAGAGACTAAGGGGGAATATTACAACATTACTGTAAGTGTAATTATTTGAAGTTATAATAATAAAAGCGCTATTATATAGGTGTGAATTGTTCATTATCAATTCTAAAAAGAGTGTTTGAAGAAAAAATGAATCGTACAATTGTAATAAAAAACTTTACACTGAATTAGAAATAGAGAAAGGAGAAATCGGAATGCCAGGACCTTTACTATTGTCGGTTATTATTTTGTCTTTTTTAATGATAGGAATAACGCAGTATTTTCATCATACAGATACGACAGAAGAAGTGAAGGATAAAGTACGTCTCGTATTTCCGATTTTTATAATATCTATTTCATTCTGTATTTTATTAAATAAAGATGGGTACATTGTCGCAGTGTTCTCATTTTTCGTCGCAATCGTTTTAATTACCGTTCTATATTATGTAATGAAAGACTTTATACAAAAATAAAGATGTCACAATAGACATTTTTATTTTGGGGAAAATATAAAATTTCACATACCGTATTTTATATAAAATACATAAAACATATAACAATAGAAAAGTGTGTACTTTGCTGTGTATGTACTTGTCAATCTTGCATAGCCACTATACTATTAAAATGTAGAGATTATAAAAAGGGGTTGTATCTATCATGAAATTTGAGATGCACACAAAAATTATTTCAAATGAAAAAGAAGTAAGATTACATATTGAAGAAAATATATTTCAATTAATATTGGATGGTTATCACTTATTTACAATTCAAGAAATATTGCCTTTATATAAATCAAATGAAGAAAGAATTGGAAGTGCAACGATATTGAAGCTAGAGTGGGAGAACGGAAAAACTACAATAAACTATCAACTCGTTTCACTAAAATCAGTAAATTAAAAGGAGTAGAAAAATATGAAGTTATTTCATACAGCGGATTGGCATTTAGGTAAGCTTGTTCATGGCGTGTATATGACTGAAGACCAAAAGATTGTATTAGATCAGTTTGTACAGGCGGTTGAAGAAGAAAAACCAGATGCCGTAATTATTGCAGGGGATTTATATGACCGAGCAATTCCACCTACAGAAGCAGTAGACTTATTAAATGATGTGCTGCAAAAAATAGTTATTGAATTACAAACACCAGTTATTGCAGTAGCTGGTAATCATGATAGTCCGGATCGTATCCATTTTGGAAGTGGTTTAATGAAAAAACAGGGATTACATATTGTAGGTCAATTTCAATTCCCGTATGAACCTGTCGTACTAAATGATGAATATGGAGAGGTTCACTTCCATCTAATACCGTATGCAGACCCAAGCATAGTTAGACATGTGTTGAAAAATGAAGACGTACGTTCTCATGATGATGCGATGCGCATTTTTATGAATGAGCTCTCTGAAACGATGGATAAAGAAGCTAGACATGTATTTGTTGGACATGCATTTATAACTTCTTCAGGAGAAGCGGAGGAGAATACAAGTGATGCAGAACGACCACTTTCAATTGGTGGTGCTGAATATGTAAATAGTCATTATTTTGATAAGTTTCATTACACAGCGCTTGGACATTTACATCAAGCGCATTTTGTACGTAATGAGACGATTCGATATTCTGGTTCACCACTTGCCTATTCTATTTCTGAAGAGAAACATAAAAAAGGTTATTACATTGTAGAAATGAATGAAACCGGTGAAGTAGCAATTGAAAAAAGGTTACTTTTACCACGTCGTAAAATGCGAACAGTAGAAGCGAAAATAGATGAATTATTACAGCACCCAGTAAGTGAAGATTACGTATTTGTAAAATTATTAGACGAAAATCCTGTCTTACAGCCAATGGAGAAAATACGATCTGTATATCCAAATGCAATGCACGTTGAAAGAGCGATGCAACGGCGAGAACTCACAGATACAAATGAAGTAACTGTTTCAAGACATAAAACGGATGATTTATCTCTTTTAAAGGCTTTCTATAAAGAAATGAAAGGGTTAGATTTATCAGAAGAGAAAGAACGCCTATTTATAGATGTATTACAAACAGTGCAAGAACGGGAAGGTGAACGAGGATGAGACCGATTCAGCTTATTATGACAGCATTCGGGCCATATAAACAGAAAGAAGTAATCGATTTTGAAGATCTTGGAGAACATCGTATTTTCGCTATTTCTGGGAATACGGGAGCTGGAAAAACAACGATTTTTGATGCGATTTGTTATGTATTATATGGTGAGGCTAGCGGAGAAGAACGTAGTGATACGAGCATGCTTCGAAGTCAATTTGCTGATGATAATGTTTATACAAGTGTTGAACTAACCTTTCAGTTAAAAGGGAAACGCTATGAAATAAAACGACAACTTGGACATAAAAAACAAGGGAATAAGACTATTACAGGACATGCAGTAGAATTATATGAAGTTATTGATGGAGAAAACGTTCCAGCCGTCGATCGTTTTCATGTAACAGACGTAAACAAAAAAATGGAAGATTTAATTGGGTTAAGTAAACATCAATTTAGCCAAATTGTTATGTTACCCCAAGGGGAATTCCGAAAACTATTAACATCTGAGACGGAAAACAAAGAAGAGATTTTACGTCGTATTTTTAAAACGGATCGTTATAAATTAATGCGTGAGTTACTTGATCAAAAGAGAAAACAATGGAAAGACGTCTTGCAAGAAAAACAAAAAGAGAGAGAGCTCTATTTCCGTAATGTTTTTAAATTACCAATCCGTGATGGAGCATTATTAGAGACATTAGTGGCACAAGAACATGTAAATACGCATCAAGTAGTAGAAGCGTTAGAACAAGAAACAACCGTGTATAAGGCAGAGGTTGAGCAATTACAAGTAGAACAAGATGTTCAAACGAAGCAATTAAAGGATGCAGAAACACGTTTTCATGCAGCAAAATCTGTAAATGAGAAATTTATAGATTTACAACAAAAGAATGAGAAATATAACACTTTACAAGAGAACCGTGCAGCAATTGAAGAGAAAGAAAAATCCTTTAAACGTGCGGAACAAGCAAAACGCTTATTACCATTTGAACAATGGTATGAAGAAGCGATGCAAAATGAGCAGAAAGCTGAAAGTTTGTTAAAACAGATAATCGTCAAACAAGAACAGATAATGAATAGTTTTGAGCTTGCTCAGGAGAAGTATGAAGTAGTAAAGAATAAAGAACTTGAACGAGAAGAGGCTAAAAAACTTGTTCAAAGATTAGAAGAGTTACAAGCGATCATTGAATCATTAGCTGAGAGAAAGCTGAATTTACAAAATGCCGAAATTCAAATAGGGAAATTAAAAGAAAGTATGCAAAAGTTGGATCAACAACTAGAAGAGCATACAAGTCAAAAACAGGGAATGTCTGATGAATTGCAGCAATTAGAACAAGCACTTGAGCAATATGTAGCTAAAGTAGAAGAACTAACCAATATGCGAGAAGATGCAAAAGTTTTAAAGCAAGCATATGATGTTTGGCAAGAAAAACAAAAATTTGAGCAAGAAAAAGAAGCGGCAAATAATAAAATGCAAGTGGCAGTTCGTGCGTATGAAAACATGGAGCGCCGCTGGTTAAGTGAACAAGCTGGTATACTAGCTCTTCATTTACATGATGGTGAATCTTGTCCGGTATGTGGTAGTACGAATCACCCGCAAAAAGCTACAGAGCAAAGTAATGCGATCGATGAAAAAGAGTTAAACGATTTAAGAGATAAGAAGAACATTGCTGAAAAATTAAATGTGCAAGTAGAGGAGAAATGGAATTTTTATCGACTACAATATGAACAAGTGATAGAAGAAGTTGTGAAGCGCGGCTACAACTCGGAAAAATTAGCTGAAACATATAGTGCACTTGTTCAAAAAGGAAAACAATTAGCAGCAGACGTGAATACGTTAAAAGCAAGTGAAGAAACACGTAAGCAGATTGCTGTGAACATGAAAAGCGTAGAAGAAAAAATAGAAGAACTTCAGAAACAAAAACGGGAAGTAGAAACAATGCAGCACCGTACAGAAATGGAGTGCATGCAACTTCGTACGTCATATGAACATGATAAACGAAATATTCCAGAAAACTTACAAACAGTACAAGCTTGGAAAGCACAGTTGGACCAAGCTATGCAGGAACTTAGGTTAATGGAGGACGAATGGAAGAAAGTGCAGGAAGCGTATCAGCATTGGCAAAATGAAAATATACGTATTCAAGCTGAACAGAAAGGTGCTTCTAATCAATTTGAAAGTGCAAAATTGAAGAAAGAAGAAACTTTCGCACGCTTTATGAAAGAGCTAGAACAAAGCGGGTTTACAGATCAATTCACGTATAAAGAAGCCAAATTAAGCGATGCCCAGATGGAGATGTTACAAAAAGAAATTCAAGGTTATTATTCATCTCTCGAAGTGCTTGCAAAACAAATTGAAGAGTTAAAATCAGAATTAAAAGATAAAGAGTATATGGATATTACATCTTTAGGTGAACACATAAAAGAACTAGAAATTAATCTCGATATAATTAAAGAAAAACGTCAACGTGCGCAAAATGCGGTAACATATATTTCTGATTTACATGAAAACATTAGACGTATTGACGAACAAATTCACGATGAAGAGAAAGCTTTCCAAGAACTTGTTGATCTATATGAAGTAATGAAAGGTGATAACGAAAGTCGTATATCATTTGAACGTTACATCCTAATTGAGTATTTAGAACAAATTGTTCAAATCGCAAACGAACGACTACGTAAATTATCAAATGGACAATTTTATTTAAAACGAAGTGAGCGAGTTGAAAAAAGAAACCGTCAAAGTGGATTAGGATTAGATGTGTACGATGCATACACTGGTCAAACACGTGATGTAAAAACATTATCTGGCGGAGAGAAATTTAACGCATCACTTTGCTTAGCGCTAGGAATGGCAGATGTAATTCAAGCATATGAAGGTGGTATTTCCATCGAAACGATGTTCATCGATGAAGGGTTCGGTTCATTAGATGAAGAATCATTAACGAAAGCAGTAGATGCCTTAATTGACTTACAAAAATCAGGCCGATTTATCGGTGTCATTTCACACGTACAAGAGCTGAAAAACGCAATGCCGGCTGTATTAGAAGTAACGAAGCAGAAGGATGGGTGTAGTCAGACTAGGTTTGTGGTGAAGTAAGCCTAGAAAATGGAGTAGGGAACCTACCGATACTTTTAGTGTCATATGTATGAATAATAAAACGTCGTCTCTTCATTGGAGACGACGTTTTATTTTATAAAATATCTATGAATTATCTGTAGAAGGCGGCGTATTCTCTAAACGATTATAAGTTTTAAAGGCTGAAATTGCCGAGATAACTCCGCCTACTAAAAATAAAGCGGATCCTCCAACTAAGATGATACGACTGACATATGTTTCCCGTGCTTCTTCGACTTCTTCTTGTAACGCTGTAGGCATATGAATTCCCCTTTATAAAAGTTGTTTTATAAATAGTATATACAAACGCCTAAAATGTGTTAAAATAACTGATGATTTTATGCAGTGGGTAATTAGATGAGTAGGATGCGAGTGGCTAAATAAATCTTCATCACAAATTTATGCGAACTTCACATAGAGCACATATTAACATTGTATTATGTATATGTACCAAATAAATAAATAAATAAAGTGAATGTAAGTTCTGTTTTCAAAAATTTAAAATCCTTTTATTTCTATATGAAAGTTTTAATTAAGGGTTTTAAAAAATTTGGAAATAGATCTTATGAATATGGAATTCATATAAAAGGGGAATGTCTTATGACAACATATACGAGTGAAATGAGAAAAACTTTAGTTTCAGAAGAAGATGTAGATATTTTAAAAATTATGGCGCATCCAATCCGCCTGCAAATTGTAAATGAATTAAGTACGAGAAAAACTTGTAATGTAACACAATTAACAGAGTTACTGAATATTCCGCAATCTACTGTTTCACAACATTTATCAAAAATGAAGGGTAAAGTGTTACGAGCAGAGAGAAGAGGTTTAGAAATTTATTATCATATTAACAATTTAAAAGCGAGTAAGATTGTTAATGTTTTAGGGTATATAAACTAGTGAAATATTTTTATATAAAATGGCCCCTGCTGTTGAGCAGGGGCTATTTTGTGTTGTTTTATGTATTTGTATTTAAAACTTTATAGTTTTTATGATTTACAATTGTTCGATCAAATTCAAAAGTACCACCGCTTACATTTGTAATTTCAACTAAGACCGATTCAGTATAAAGTTTTAGTACAGATCCTGTAATCTTTAAATTGTTTCGTTGAAAAAGTATAGTATCCCCTACGTTTGCTTTCATAGTACCTCCTTAAAGACAGAAATATTTTTTATTATATATATTAAACCACGGATAGATATATTAGTGAATATTTAGTTTTATTTATTGGAAAAAAATTTGTGATTTTATAAAAAATAAGGTACATCGAAGTATAAAAATTTTTTCTACTTGTAAAGGGAAATTTTAATTTAGCAATTGTATAACATGAGACATAATTTTTATAAAAGAAGATGATAAAACAGTTGTAAGTTGTATTGAAGCTAAACATTATAAAAGCTACTTATGTATTTAATCAGTAGTTTTTTGTATTTCGTCCTTCGTTTTCTGTAACTGATTCCATGTTTTTGACGCTCTATCTTGTAAGTGCTTACATAGGCGGAAACATCTTATACAATGAAGGTGTTAAATCAAAAGAGGTGACCAAAATGAACATAAAAAAAGTAAATTTAGCGAATAGCATTGAAATAGAAAGAGGAGGCGGAAAGGTATGAAAAAATCAACTGTTAATCCATGGTTTGTTGTTCTTGGCACAGTTATAGTACAGATGGGGCTTGGAACGATATATACATGGAGTTTATTCAATCAGCCTTTAGTTAGTAAATATGGTTGGAGTCTTAACGCTGTTGCGATAACTTTCTCAATTACTAGTCTTTCTTTAGCATTTTCAACTTTATTTGCGAGTAAATTGCAAGAAAAATGGGGACTTCGTAAACTTATTATGATAGCTGGATTAGCATTAGGACTAGGATTAATACTTAGTTCACAAGCGTCCTCATTAATATTGCTTTATGTACTAGCAGGAGTTGTTGTAGGTTATGCAGATGGTACAGCATATATCACTTCACTATCAAATTTAATAAAGTGGTTTCCGGAGAGTAAAGGTTTAATTGCTGGTATTTCTGTCTCTGCATATGGTTCAGGTAGCTTAATTTTTAAATATGTTAATGCACAGTTGATTGAATCAGTTGGTGTATCGCAAGCATTTATATACTGGGGTTTAATTGTTACAGCTATGATTGTAATTGGTGCTTGTTTAATCCATCAAGCCGCAGATCAAGGAGCAGTTCATGAAACAAAAACTAAGGAATACACAACGAAAGAAATGTTAGGCACAAAACAAGTATACTTATTATTTATAATGTTATTTACATCATGTATGAGTGGCTTATACTTAATTGGTATGGTAAAAGACATTGGTGTTCAACTTGTGGGACTTAGCGCAGCAACAGCAGCTAATGCGGTGGCTATGGTTGCAATCTTTAATACATTAGGTCGTATTATTTTAGGACCGTTATCGGATAAAATTGGTCGTTTAAAAATCGTTACTGGTACTTTTGTTGTTATGGCGAGTTCAGTTTTAGTTCTAAGTTTTGTAGATTTAAATTATGGTATTTACTTCGTATGTGTAGCAAGTGTAGCGTTTTGCTTTGGTGGAAATATCACTATTTTCCCAGCTATTGTTGGTGATTTCTTCGGTATGAAAAACCATAGTAAGAACTATGGAATTGTGTATCAAGGATTTGGATTTGGGGCGCTTGCAGGTTCCTTTATCGGTGCACTTCTGGGTGGATTCAAACCAACATTCATGGTGATTGGTGTATTATGTGTCGTGTCATTCATTATCGCAATTTTAATTCAAGTACCTAAACATAAAAAAGAACAAGAAGAAGAGTATCGCAGCGTAGCATAAGTATATAAATCTTCTATAACACTATGATTACGAAAAAGCATCCTATTCTATTAATTAGGATGCTTTTTTTATGAGTTATTTTAACAAGGTTAAATTACTTTTTGGATTTTTATAGATGTAAAAGTGAGTGAAGTACTTATTTGGATTATATTGGAATATAATAAATTAATACATCGCATTCGAAATATATATTAAATCTTAAATAACAAAGAAGACATTCATTAGTATTTGCAAGATTTGTTTTCAGAAAAATATTGAGAAAATATATACTTGAGTTTTTCATAAAGCGTTGTTAATGAACGTAGCTCTAGTTTATCTTCTTCAATTTTAAAAAGAGGAGTTTGAATTTTATTTATAATATAAGTACTTTTAATGCGTTTACATATGATTTTATTAAGAAACATTAAAATACTTTATCTGAAAAATAAAAAAAGATTGACAAGTTTATTGAGAAACATTATCATTTCGGTGTAAGATAGTAAATGAAAAACATTATCAATAAAATAGATTTTAAAGTAATGCGCACTTGACCAATTAGTTTAGTAAGTGTATTATTTTTTACAACGCTGATGATAATGAAAATCAATATCATTATTATTAGTGTTACTTAATGAAATTAATGTTTATGTGAAAGGATAGAGAAAATGAACTTAGGGGAATTTGATGGGAAAACAGTTTTAGTAACAGGTGCAGCACAAGGCATAGGCAGTGTCGTTGCCAAAATGTTTTTAGAAAGAGGAGCCACAGTTATTGCGGTTGATCAAAATGAAGAGGGGTTAAATGTACTCTTAAATCAAAATGAATTAAATAAAACACGTATGAAAACGTTTCGTTTAGATGTGAGTGATAGCACTGCTGTTGAAGACATTGTAAATCATATTGCAAATGAAATAGCGCCAATAGATATTTTAGTAAACGTTGCAGGGGTTTTACGTATGGGAGCAATTCATTCGTTAAGTGATGAAGATTGGAATAAAACATTCTCTGTAAATACTACAGGGGTTTTCAATATGTCCCGAGCGGTAAGTAAAAATATGATGTTAAGAAAATCAGGGGCAATTGTTACAGTCGGTTCAAATGCGGCAAATACGCCGAGAATGGAGATGGCTGCGTATGCTGCGTCAAAGGCTGCAACAACGATGTTTATGAAGTGTTTAGGATTAGAGCTTGCAGCATACAATATACGCTGCAACTTAGTTTCTCCAGGTTCTACTGAAACTGAGATGCAAAGATTACTATGGGCTGATGAGAATGGAGCTAAAAATATAATTGCTGGTTCTCAAGATACATATAGACTCGGAATTCCATTACAAAAAATTGCACAACCTTCAGAAGTTGCTGAAGCAGTGTTATTTTTAGCTTCAGATAGAGCAAGTCATATTACAATGCACAATTTATGTGTCGATGGCGGTGCTACGTTAGGAGTTTAATAAAAAATCAGGAGGTTATTATATTATGAGTGAACATACAGCTGTAAAGGAATTGTCAGAAAAACTTTTAGAAGATTATAAGACTGAATCTTCGTTCTTTTTTGCTTCACCAACTCGAACGATATTAGCAGAAGGAGAGTTTACTACAGTAAAGCATCGTGAAATTGAAAGTTTCCCAGAGCTTGTGCAAGCGACATTAAGTAATGCGAAACAAGCTGGAAATCCAAATCCTATTGTTATGGGTGCTTTGCCATTTGATCGTAGAAAAGAAGTCCAACTTATCGTACCAGAATATAGTAGAATTTCTGAGCGTTTACAATTGGATACAACCAATCAGCTTGAAACAAATGAGAACGTAACATTTGAAATGACGCCAGTACCAGAACCTGAAGTTTATATGAATGGTGTGAAGCAAGGAATTAAAAAAATACAGGACGGTGATTTGAAGAAAATCGTTCTATCTAGATCGTTAGATGTTAAATCTTCCGAAAAGATTGATAAGCAAAAACTTCTGCGAGAATTAGCAGAGCATAATAAGCATGGTTATACATTTGCTGTGAATTTACCGAAAGGTGAAAAAGAGAACAGTAAGACGCTAATTGGAGCAAGCCCTGAATTACTTGTTTCACGTAATGGTATGCAAGTTATTTCTAACCCGTTAGCTGGTTCGAGGCCACGTAGTGAGGACCCAGTAGAAGATAAAAGAAGAGCAGAGGAATTACTTTCTTCTCCAAAAGATTTACATGAACATGCGGTAGTAGTTGAAGCGGTTGCCGCTGCACTTCGTCCGTATTGTCATACATTACATGTTCCAGAAAAGCCATCAGTTATTCATAGTGAAGCGATGTGGCATTTGTCTACAGAAGTGAAAGGTGAACTTAAGGATCCAAATACTTCTTCTTTACAATTAGCAATTGCCCTTCATCCTACGCCAGCAGTTTGCGGAACTCCGATGGAAAAGGCAAGAGAGGCTATACAGTATATTGAGCCATTTGACCGCGAATTCTTTACAGGAATGCTAGGATGGAGCGATTTAAATGGAGATGGAGAATGGATTGTTACAATTCGTTGTGCTGAAGTACAAGAAAATACACTTCGTTTATATGCAGGAGCTGGAGTTGTTGCTGAGTCAAAACCAGAAGATGAGTTAGCAGAAACATCAGCTAAGTTCCAAACAATGTTAAAAGCTTTAGGGTTAAGAGATAGTTCACTTAATGAAAAATAGGGGGAAGAAAGAATGCTAGTAGGTTATAGGGAATGGCCAAAAGAATTTGCCGATCGTTATCGAGAAGAAGGGTGTTGGCTTGGTGAAACATTTGGAGGAGTGTTAAGAGAGCGAGCTGAGAAATATGGAGATCAAATCGCGGTTGTAAGCGGTAAGACGCATGTAACGTACAGTGAACTTGATAAAAAGGTAGATCGTTTAGCAGCAGGTTTACTGAATTTAGGAATAAAGAAAGAGGACAGAGTTGTAATCCAGTTACCTAACATTATCGAGTTTTTCGAAATATGTTTTGCACTATTTCGAATTGGAGCGCTTCCTGTCTTTGCACTGCCTTCACATCGAAGTAGTGAAATTAGTTATTTTTGTGAGTTTGGTGAGGCGAGCGCTTACGTTATTTCAGATAAGGCCCTCGGTTTTGATTATCGAAAACTAGCAAGAGAAGTGAAAGAGAAAGTGCCAACTTTACAACATGTAATTGTAGTGGGAGAAGAGGAAGAGTTTGTGAACATAAATGATCTGTATATGGATCCTATCTCATTGCCAGAAGTTCAGCCCAGTGATGTTGCATTTCTCCAATTATCAGGAGGGACAACAGGTCTTTCTAAATTAATTCCTAGAACACATGATGACTATATTTATAGTTTACGTGTTAGCGCTGAAATTTGTAATTTGAATGCAGAAAGCGTCTATATGACAGTTCTTCCAGTAGCACACAATTATCCAATGAGTTCTCCAGGAACATTTGGAACTTTCTATGCGGGTGGAAAAGTGGTATTGGCAACTGGTGGTAGCCCAGATGAGGCATTTGCTCTTATCGAAGAAGAAAAAGTTACAATTACAGCGCTCGTTCCGCCATTAGCAATGATTTGGCTTGATGCTGCATCTTCTCGTAATGCCGATTTATCGAGCCTAGAGGTTATTCAAGTAGGTGGTGCTAAGTTTAGTGCTGAGGTTGCAAAACGTATACGCCCTACATTTGGATGTACGTTACAGCAAGTATTCGGTATGGCGGAAGGATTAGTGAACTATACAAGATTAGACGATCCGGAAGAAATTATTATTCATACACAAGGTAGACCAATGTCTGCACACGATGAAGTACGAGTTGTTGATGAAAATGACAACGATGTAAAACCTGGCGAAGTAGGTAGTTTATTAACACGAGGTCCATATACAATTCGTGGTTACTATAAAGCCGAAGAGCATAATGCACGATCATTTACAAAGGATGGATTTTATCGCACAGGAGATCTTGTAAAAGTAAATGAACAAGGATACATCATTGTAGAAGGAAGAGATAAAGATCAAATTAACCGTGGTGGTGAGAAAGTTGCTGCGGAAGAAGTTGAAAATCATCTATTAGCACACGATGCGGTTCATGACGTAGCAATTGTATCTATGCCTGACGATTATTTAGGTGAACGCACCTGTGCTTTTGTTATAGCTCGCGGACAAGTTCCAACTGTAAGTGAATTAAAAATGTTTTTAAGAGAACGTGGTATAGCGGCTTATAAAATTCCAGATCGAATTGAATTTATTGAATCATTCCCGCAAACAGGAGTCGGAAAAGTCAGCAAAAAAGAACTACGTAAAGTCATTGCTGAAAAACTTATTACAGTAAAACAATAATAAAAACCGGAAGGAAGTGATTAGATGGCTATCCCATCTATTTCAGTATATAAAATGCCAATTGAATCAGAACTACCAAAAAATAAAGTGAATTGGACACCAGATCCGAAACGTGCAGTACTTTTAATTCATGACATGCAAGAATATTTTCTTGATGCATATAGCGATAAAGAATCACCAAAAGTAGAACTTATTTCAAATATTAAAATGATAAGAGAAAAATGTAAGGAACTTGGTATACCAGTTGTTTATACAGCACAACCTGGTGGGCAAACGTTAGAACAACGAGGTTTATTACAAGACTTTTGGGGTGACGGTATTCCTGCTGGACCGGATAAAAAGAAAATTGTTGATGAACTTACTCCTGATGAAGATGATATATTCCTAACAAAATGGAGATATAGTGCATTTAAAAAGACAAATCTATTAGAAATTTTAAATGAACAAGGAAGAGATCAACTTATTATTTGCGGTATTTATGCGCATATTGGCTGTCTTTTAACAGCTTGTGAAGCATTTATGGATGGTATAGAGCCCTTCTTTGTAGCAGATGCAGTTGCTGATTTTTCACTAGAGCATCATAAACAAGCATTGGAGTATGCATCTAATAGATGTGCAGTAACGACATCAACAAACCTACTGTTAAACGATTTGCAAAGTGTAAAAGGTGATGAGAGTGAAGGAATCACTATACAGGAAGTGCATGAACTAGTTGCACAACTACTTCGTGAGCCAATAGAAAGTATTGATTTTGATGAGGACTTATTAAATAGAGGACTTGATTCGGTCAGAATTATGAGTTTAGTAGAGAAGTGGCGTCGTGAAGGGAAAGAAATCACTTTTGCAGATTTAGCAGAACATCCAACTGTTGCAGGTTGGTACAGTTTACTATCTTCACAAACAGCACAGGTGCTGTAACAAATAGACTACATAATAAAGGGGTAGTAAAGAATGCCTAACAGTCAAAAGATTCGTCATTCGTTATCATCTGCGCAGTCTGGTATGTGGTTTGCGCAACAATTAGATCCGCTTAACCCAATTTATAATACTGGGGAATATGTAGAAATAAACGGAAATATTCATCAAGAAATTTTCGAATTAGCTGTACGTAAAGTTGTAATAGAAGCAGAAGCACTTCATGTTCGCTTCGAAGAGGATGAAATTGGCCCATGGCAAGTTATTGAAGAATCACAGTTTTATATGCATTTTATTGACGTTCGTAAAGAAGAAAACCCTGAAGAAGCTGCTAAAGTATGGATGAAAAATGATTTATCTATGCCCGTCGATTTGAAAAAAGATATTTTATTTACGGAAGCACTTATTCAAGTTGAAAATAATCGTTTCTTTTGGTATCAGCGCATCCATCACATTGTGATGGATGGCTATGGATTTTCACTTCTTAGCCAAAAGGTAGCGAATGAGTATACATCACTTATAGAAGAAACAAACAAGAATGAAAAGCCATTTGGTTCTCTTACAAAAGTTGTACAAGAAGATATTGAGTATCGTGAGTCTAAACAATTTCAGGAAGATCGTACTTTTTGGTTAGAAAAGTTTGCTGATGAACCAGAAGTTGTAAGCTTGGCAGAACGAGCACCGAGAACATCAAATGGATTTTCACGAGAAACAGCTTATTTATCTAGTTCTAGCACGAAAACTTTACTAGAAGATATCAATATTTCGTTAACAAGTTGGCCGGAATTCATTGTCGCTGTAACAAGTATTTATATGCATAAATTAACAGGTGAAAATGATATTGTTTTAGGTTTACCGATGATGGGGCGTCTAGGTTCTGTATCTATTCATACACCAAGTATGGTAATGAATTTAGTACCACTGCGTCTCACTGTAACTCCAAATATAACTCTTGCGGAATTATTGCAGCAAGTTTCTAAAGAAATCCGAGATGTACGTCGTCATCATAAATACCGTCACGAGGAATTAAGAAGAGACTTAAAGTTACTAGGTGAAAATCAAAGGTTGTTTGGACCGTTAGTGAATGTTATGCCTTTTGATTACGGGCTTAATTTTGCTGGAAATCGTGGTATTACGCATAACTTATCAGCAGGACCTGTAGATGATTTATCGATAAATGTATATAAACGTTTTGATCAAAATGAGCTAATGATTCATTTTGATGCGAATCCCGAAGTATATAATGGCGCGGAGCTAGCATTGCATAAAGAAAGATTTATGAATCTATTTGAATTAGTAATAAAGAATTATGAGAAAAACGAGTCGATTGGAAAAATAAATATTACTCTGCCTGAAGAAAATCATAAGGTTTTATTGGAATGGAATGAAACGAAGGAAGATGATGAGTTAATCAGTCTACCTATATCATTTGAAAAACAAGTGCAAAAAAATCCAAATAAACTAGCGATTACTTGTGACGGTATAAACCTTACGTATAAAGAGCTAAATGAACGAGCGAATGAACTAGCACATTATTTAGTAGAAGAAGGAATACGACCAAATCAGTTTGTAGCTTTAGTATTCCCTAGATCAATAGAAATGGTAGTTAGTATGCTAGCAGTCTTAAAGGCTGGTGCAGCATATTTACCAATAGATCCAGAATACCCAGCAGAAAGAGTTAATTATATAGTAGATGATGCAAAACCAGTTTGTATCATAACACATTCATCTGTTTCATCTAAGTTAGTTATAGAAAATGGTATGAAAAAAATTGTATTAGATGGCGAAGAAACGAAACTAGCGTTACATACATATTCTCGTATGAATATAGCATGTAAGAATGATGTATTACTTTTAAACCCAGCCTATACAATATATACTTCAGGCTCAACAGGAAACCCAAAAGGTGTAATTGTTCCTATGAGAGGTTTAAGTAACTTTTTAATGGCTATGCAACAAAAATTTTCGTTAAATGAAAATGATCATTTATTAGCAGTTACAACTTTTGCGTTTGATATTTCTGCTCTAGAAATTTATTTACCTCTTATTAGTGGTGCAAGTTTAACAATTGCGCAAAAAGAAGACATACAAGAGCCTTCTGCATTAACGACACTTTTACAAGAAGAAAGAGTGACCGTTATGCAGGCTACACCGACGCTTTGGCAGGCGTTAGTAACTGATTATCCAGAGAAGCTACAAGGGCTAAACATACTTGTTGGTGGTGAAGCTCTTCCAGCGCATTTAGCAAATAAATTAAAAGAATTAGGTTGCTCAATAACTAATTTATATGGACCAACTGAAACGACGATTTGGTCTACTTTCATGAACATTGATGAAAGTGAAAAGGGTATACCTCCTATTGGAAAGCCAATTTCCAATACAGAAGTGTATGTATTGGATGCAGGGTTACAACCAGTTCCACCTGGAGTTATTGGTGAATTATATATTGCAGGGGAAGGACTTGCAAGCGGATATTTAGGAAAACCTGAGTTAACAGCTGAACGGTTTGTTGCAAATCCTTATGGAGAATCAGGGAAGCGCATGTACCGTACAGGAGATCTTGTGAAATGGCGTAGTGATGGTGCGTTAGAGTACATTAGTCGCGCAGATCATCAAATTAAAATTCGTGGATTCCGAATTGAATTAGCTGAAATTGAAACGGTATTACAACGACATGAAAATATTCAACAAGCGGTAGTAATGGTACGAGAAGATCGTCCAAATGATAAACGCATCATTGCATATATCATTGCAGAAGAAAAGGAACCGATTAATCTTTCAGAAATTCGTTCTTATGTTTCAGAAAGTTTAGCGAATTATATGATACCATCGGCATTTGTTGTGCTAGAAGAATTACCATTAACGCCAAATGGTAAGGTTGACAGAAAGAAATTACCTGCGCCTAATTTTAATGGAATGAACAATGAGAGGGTTGCTAGAAATCCGAAAGAAGAAATATTATGTGATTTATTTGCAGAAGTACTTGGTGTTTCTCGAATTAGTATTGATGATAATTTCTTTGAAATGGGTGGACATTCCCTTCTTGCATCTCGTTTAATGGCAAGAATTCGTGAAACGTTAAGTGTGGAATTAGGTATCGGGAAACTATTTGAATCACCAACTGTTGCCGAACTGGCGAAACAATTAAACCATGCAAAAAGTGCAAGACCAGCTATTCAGAAAGCAAGTAGGCCAAATGAAGTTCCACTTTCATTTGCACAGCGCAGGTTATGGTTCTTAAATTGTTTAGAAGGTCCAAGTCCTACTTATAATATTCCGCTAGTCATTCGTATGAATGGAATATTGAATGAGGAAGCATTACAAGGTGCTTTTTATGATGTAGTTGAGAAACATGAAACACTTAGAACAATTTTCCCTAACGTATTAGGTAGTTCCTATCAGAAAATTTTAGATATGGAAAACTTAAATCTAGAAATGATTATAACAAAAACATGTAAAGATGAATTAGAAAGTGTACTTTCAGAGGCGGTAAGATATAGTTTTAACCTCGATATTGAGCCGGCAGTTCGTTTGCAACTTTTTACAGTGAGTGAAAACGAACATGTATTATTAATTTTATTACATCATATTGTAGGTGATGGCTGGTCATTACAGCCGTTAACGAGAGATTTTACAGCGGCGTATAAAGCACGATGTCAAGGTGACAGAGTTCAGCTGGAGACACTTCCAGTTCAATACGCAGATTATGCACTTTGGCAACAACAATTGCTAGGTGATGAAACGACACCAGAGAGTCTTATTTCAACACAATTAGATTTTTGGAAAGAAGAACTTAAAGGTTTACCAGATCAAATGGAGTTACCTACAGATTTCCAGCGTCCAATTGAGACGAGTTACCGCGGGGAAACAATTCATTTTCATATAGATGAAGGTATGCATAGTAGGTTAGTAGAGCTTGCACGTAAAAATGGAGTTAGTTTGTTTATGGTGTTACAAGCAGGGCTTAGTGCACTATTTACAAGATTAGGTGCAGGCACTGATATACCAATTGGAAGTCCCATTGCTGGAAGAAATGATGATGTACTTTCAGATATTGTTGGTTTATTTGTAAATACATTAGTGTTACGTACAAATACTTCAGGAGATCCAAGTTTTAAAGAATTATTAAATAGAGTGAAGCAGGTAAATCTTGCAGCTTATGAAAATCAAGATGTTCCATTTGAAAGGCTTGTTGAAGTGTTAAATCCAGTACGTACTCGAAACAGCCACCCGTTGTTTCAGGTTATGTTAGCTTTTCAAAATACACCAGAAGCAACGTTTCATGTACCAGGTTTAGAAGCGAGCCTTGAAATTCAAAGCGTCGGTTCTGCAAAATTTGATTTAACATTTGAAATTAGTGAGAGTAACGGGGATGATGGTACTCCGAACGGTTTACATGGATTACTAGAGTTTAGTACCGATTTATATAAACGTGAAACGGTTCAAAAACTAATAGAACGATTCATTTTGTTATTAGATGATGCGGCGACAAATCCGGATCAATCCATTGGCAGATTAGAAATATTAACTTTAGCAGAGAAAAATACAGTATTAGAAAAGTGGAATGGTGGTTTTCAAATTGCACCAGAAATGACATTGCCACAATTATTTGAAAAACAGTCTCATATAAATCCAAATTCTATTGCTGTTGTCTTTGAAGATAAGAAATTAACTTATGAAGAGTTAAATAGAAAAGCAAATAAAATAGCTCGATTCCTAATAGCAAAAGGGATTGGTCCTGATCAACTCGTTGCTTTAGCGATGCCAAGATCATTAAACATGGTGGTAAGCTTATTAGCTGTTCTTAAAGCGGGTGCTGGATACCTTCCGTTAGATCCAGATTACCCAGCAGATCGTATTTCATTTATGCTACACGATGCGAAACCATCATGTGTTTTAACGAATTCAGAAGTGGAAATTGAATGTGACGAGGCACTAAAAGTTTTAGTTGATGATGTGAAAGTAATAGCAGAAGTTGAGAAATATAGTGAAGACAATATTGATGAAGTGGAACGAATTAAGCCATTATCTCCATCACATATTGCTTACGTTATTTATACATCAGGCTCAACGGGTAGACCGAAAGGCGTTATGATACCTCATCAAAATGTAGTAAGACTTTTAGGGGCAACTGATCATTGGTTCCAGTTTGACGGAAACGATGTTTGGACGATGTTCCATTCATACGCTTTTGATTTCTCGGTTTGGGAAATTTGGGGACCTTTATTATACGGAGGGCGTTTAGTTGTAGTGCCACATACTGTAAGTCGCTCGCCGAAAGAATTTTTACAGCTTCTTGTTAAAGAAAAGGTTACGGTTTTAAATCAAACTCCATCAGCGTTCTATCAATTAATGCAAGCAGATCGTGAAAATGAAGAGATTGGCCAAAAATTATCTTTACGATATGTTGTTTTTGGAGGAGAAGCACTTGAGCTAAGTCGCTTAGAAGATTGGTATAGTCGACATCCTCATAATGCACCAAAGCTTATTAATATGTACGGTATTACGGAGACGACAGTGCATGTTAGTTATATTGAATTAGATGAAACTATCGTCTCTTTACGAGCAAATAGTTTAATTGGGTGCAGTATACCTGACCTTAAAGTGTATGTGTTAGACAACTATTTACAACCAGTGCCACCTGGAGTAGTTGGAGAAATGTATGTTGCAGGTGCAGGGCTTGCGCGTGGATATTTAGGAAGAGCAGGATTAACGGCAGAACGCTTTATCGCAGATCCATTTGGCAAGCCAGGTACAAGAATGTATCGTACAGGAGACTTAGCTCGCTGGCGTAAAGATGGGACGCTAGATTATATAGGACGTGCAGATCATCAAATAAAAATTCGTGGATTCCGAATTGAATTAGGAGAAATAGAAGCAGTCATAATGAAGCACCCTAAAGTTGAGCAAGTAGCCGTTATTGTACGGGAAGATCAACCAGGGGATAAACGGTTAGTTTCTTATATCGTCGCATCAAATGATGAAGAGATTGATACGAATGAAATGCGTCAGTTTGCTAGTGGTAGTTTACCAGATTATATGGTTCCATACGCTTTTGTAGTAGTAAATGAGTTACCTTTAACTCCAAACGGTAAATTAGATAGAAAGGCATTGCCAGCTCCAGAATTTATCGCATCATCTTCTAGTCGTGGTCCAAGAACACCGCAAGAAGAAATGTTATGTGACTTGTTTACAGAAGTGCTAAGTGTACCTCAAATTGGAATTGATGACGGATTTTTTGATCTTGGTGGGCATTCACTCCTTGCAGTACAGCTTATGAGCCGCATTAAAGAGGCGCTTGGAGTGGAACTAAACATTGGCACTTTATTTGCAGCACCGACTGTTGCAGGGTTAGCTGAAAGACTTGAGATGGGGAATGGTCAAAGTGCACTTGATGTGTTGCTTCCATTACGAGCAAGCGGGGATCAATTACCACTATTTTGTGTACATCCAGCAGGTGGATTAAGTTGGTGCTATGCAGGACTTATGAAATCTTTAGGAACAGATTATCCAATCTATGGTGTACAAGCACGTGGTATTGCTAAAAATGAAGAACTTCCAAAAACTTTAGAGGAGATGGCGGCGGATTACTTGAAACACGTTCGTGAAGTACAGCCTCATGGACCATATCGTTTACTAGGCTGGTCGCTTGGAGGAAATGTTGTGCATGCAATGGCGGCGCAACTACAAAATGGAGGGGAAGAAGTAGAATTACTCGTTATGCTTGATTCTTATCCTGGACACTTCTTACCGAATACGGAAGCGCCTACTGAAGAGGAAGCGTTAATAGCATTACTTGCTTTAGGCGGATATGATCCAGATAACATGGATGGTAAACCACTTACAATGGAAAGTGCAGTTGAAATCCTTCGTAAAGATGGAAGTGCATTAGCAAGTCTTGAAGAAGAGACTATATTGAATTTGAAAGAAACATATGTAAATTCAGTAGGGTTGTTAGGGAAGTATGTACCGAAAGTTTATAACGGAGATATCTTATTCTTTAGATCTACTGTTATACCAGATTGGTTTGATCCTATTTCTCCAAATACGTGGCTAAATTATTTAGACGGGCAAATTGTGCAGCACGATATTGATTGTAGACATAAAGATCTATGTCAGCCAGGTCCACTCACGGAAATTGGACAAGTATTAGCGAAATATTTGCAGAATAAGAAAGGGGTAAGTAGAGTATGACGAATCCATTTGAAAATGATAATTACACATATAAAGTATTAATAAATGAGGAGGGCCAGTATTCTCTCTGGCCTGCTTTTCTCGATGTACCTATTGGCTGGAATGTCGTATATGAAGAAGCTAGTAGGCAGAGCTGCTTAGAATATGTTGAATATAACTGGAAAGATTTGAATCCGAAAAGTAATCAAGTTCGCGAAAAAACATTAGCAGGAAAACGATAATGAAAGCAAAACTAAATCCAAAAGTAGTTGTAAGTATCGTGTATATAACTGCGATGTTTATGGCTGCGATGGACGCAACGATTGTAAATGTAGCACTGCAAACGATAAGTAGAGAACTACAAGTACCTGCATCTGCAATGGGGACGGTTAATGTTGGGTATTTAGTTAGTTTAGCTGTTTTCCTTCCGATTTCTGGTTGGTTAGGAGATCGTTTTGGGACGAAAAGAGTATTTTTAATTGCTCTTTTCGTATTTACAATCGCTTCTGCTTTATGCGGAATGGCTAACGATATTACTTCATTGAATATTTTTCGTATCATTCAAGGTGCTGGTGGAGGGCTTTTAACACCGGTCGGAATGGCGATGTTATTTCGAACATTTTCACCAAAGGAAAGACCGAAGATTTCCCGGTTCATTGTACTTCCAATTGCTGTAGCGCCAGCAGTTGGGCCTATCATCGGTGGTTTCTTTGTAGATCAAATGTCTTGGCGTTGGGCATTTTATATTAATGTACCGTTTGGAATCGTTGCATTGCTATTTGGACTTCTATTTTTAGCAGAGCATGTTGAAAAATCAGCTGGTCGCTTTGATTCTCTTGGCTTTATTTTATCAGCACCAGGATTTGCGATGCTCATATATGCACTCAGCCAGGGACCATCAAAAGGGTGGATTTCTCCAGAAATTATGAGTACCGGGGTAGCTGGGCTTGTATTCATTGCGTTGTTTATAATCGTAGAACTGAAAGTAAAGCAACCGATGTTAGATTTACGCTTATTAAAAGAACCAGTATTTAGAAAGATGAGCATTATATCATTATTTTCATCAGCTGGTTTATTAGGAATGTTATTTGTTTTTCCACTTATGTATCAAAATGTGATAGGAGTTTCCGCGCTAGAATCAGGACTTACGACATTTCCAGAGGCGATTGGATTAATGATTTCTTCACAAATTGTGCCATGGTCATATAAGAAATTAGGAGCTCGAAAGGTAATTTCTATTGGATTAATATGTACGGCGGTTATATTTGTTTTATTGAGTTTTGTAAATCACGATACGAATCCGTGGCAAATCCGGGCATTATTGTTTGGCATTGGTATTTTCTTAGGTCAATCTGTCGGTGCGGTTCAATTTTCTGCCTTTAACAATATCACGCCGCCTTCTATGGGGAGAGCGACTACTATATTCAATGTGCAAAATCGATTAGGTTCAGCAATAGGAGTAGCTGTTTTAGCTAGTATACTAGCTGGTTTTGGAAGTAATAACGTTCAATCCGATTTTTTACCATATCAAGCAGCATTAATTGGATCAGCAATATTTTTGCTTATAGCACTACTATTTTCTTTACGTATTTCCGATAAAGAGGTAATGTCAAAGAAGAAAGAAAAAACATTATCAGTATCAGAAAAAGAGAAAGTACTTGTCAATGAGTAACAATATACGTATGCTTTTTTATGAAAATTGATATTCGTTGAATAAAGGAGAGTTTACATGATAGAAAGTAAAGTTGTAGATTCTATTCCAACTTTGAATGAGAATGATTGTCAAATATGGTGGGCAAGAATTTCAGATTTACAATCATGGCATTACAATTTACTAAATAATATAGAGCGAGAGAAAGCAAATTCGTATCATCATTCGGCAGATCGAGCTCGTTTTATAATAGGTTGCGTAATTAGTAGATTAGTTCTCGGCAAGATACTTTCTATGTCACCAGTCCAAGTACCAATTGATCGAATGTGTTCCGTATGTAAATTGCAGCATGGAAGACCACAATTACCAGAAGGTATGCCGCAATTATCTGTTTCGCATTCAGGTGAGTGGGTTGTCGTTGCATTTACAAAATCTGCACCTGTTGGCATAGATGTAGAACAAATGAATCCAAATGTAGATGTTATGAAAATGGCAGAAGGTGTATTAACAGAGATTGAAATAGCACAAGTTATGAAACTGCCAAATGAACAGAAAATAGAAGGTTTTTTAACATATTGGACTCGAAAAGAAGCGGTGTTGAAAGCGACAGGTGAAGGACTAATGATTCCACCAGTACATATTACAGTATCAGCTCCAAATAATCCTCCAAGATTGTTAGTTTTTAAGGATAAGCAAGAGTTGGCAAATAATACAATGATGGAAGATGTAAGGCCTAGTTTAGATTATATGGCTTCTGTTGCAATATTCAGTAAGGAAGTGACTGAAATTACGCAATTAGACGCGGTAGCACTTTTAAATCTTAAATAAAAAATTATAGAAGAGGTGTTCCTCATGTTAGTGGCGGAAAATAGAAAGAATGAATTCACTTATAATATACAAGCAATTAAAAATATTTTATTTTCTGGAGATACATCATCCATTCACGCTTTAGAAAAGCTTTTAAATGATACAGTTCAGTTTGATGTTCTTGAACAAGAGGCACTTGGTAGACAGTACATTCCGAAAGAAGCAAAGAATTTCTTTGATAAAGATGGAACATTTCTTTACCGTGTATCTAATGTTAGTTATAAAGGTAAGGTTTTATCTGAAAATCTAATTTTTGCAGACACTTCGTTTTTACCGGACGCAATAAAGAGTGAATTAGAGAGTGGAAATATTCCTGTTGAAAAGCTTATAGAAAAGATGGAAGTAAGAAGAAACGTATTATATGAAGGATATCAGCCATCTGGAAATATTATCGAATTGTTTGATGGATGTTCTGTTACAGCGAATGTGTATCCAACTAGAAAGTATCAAATTGTAAGTAACTGCAAATGTGTATTTTATATTTGTGAAGTGTACCATGCAGAGAATATAAAGCAATTGCTTAAATGAAAACAAGAAACCAGCCTATAAAATGGCTGGTTTCTTGTTTATTTAACAGCTTCTTTTAATTCTTTACCTGCTTTAAATGCAGGAACTTTACCAGCTGCGATTTGAATTTCTTCGCCAGTTTGCGGATTACGTCCTGTACGAGCAGATCTTTCGCGCACTTCAAAAGTTCCAAATCCGATTAATTGAACTTTATCGCCAGATTGTAATGCATTAGCAATTGTGTCAAATACGGATTGTACAGCTGCAGAAGCGTCCTTTTGAGAAATATCAGCTGATTGTGCTACGTTTTTAATTAATTCTGTTTTGTTCATGTTTTCACCTCATAAAAAAATTTTTGGAATGAATGTTTTAGTATAATAGATAGTAAAGATAAAGCTATCACTATGATTAGAAAGAATACTATATAATTATGTTAATTTCGTTGCAAGAGACTGAATCCCTTCTATTATTTAGGGATTAATTAAGAATCGATGCATATAAAAAGCTTAAGTATGAGGATGAGGGGGAGTATAGGAATGATTTTTCGTGAAAAAAATGAGAAGGAAAGTATATTAATTCGTCAACATGATCATGGTTTTTTAGCTGGAGAGATTGCAAAGCATATAAAAGAGGACTTTTTTGAAGGTAAAACATATTTAAAAGAAACAGTTGATGCAATATATGAGCATGACAGAGGATGGATAGAGCTTGATAAAGTACCAATTTTGAATGATGCTAAAAATATTCCATATACATTTATGGATTGTCCAAGCCCATTACGTTTTGTTTTTTATACGATTGGTTTGAATGAAATTGAAAATTCTAATCCATACGGGGCATTGCTTTGCAGTAAACATTTTTTATCATTTCCACTAAACGAGGAAGATGAAGAGATGATGTCATTTTATAAACATGAATTAGAACGACAAAAAAGAATTTTGAAAACGTCAACAAAGGAACAGTTTGCGATGTTTGATAAACATTATAGATTATTAAAGTTTTGTGATGAACTTTCTTTATACGTATGTATGAATAAGCCTGGTGTAAAAAAGAAAGATGAAATTGATTTATTTAAAGATGGTTTTGAAGGAACAGAAATGTTTAATAGTAATGAGGAGAAACTTATTCAAGCTGAATGGGTAGACGAGGAAACAATTCGGATTACACCATTTCCATTTCAAACGGAATTTCATACGTATGTAAAATATAAAACGATAAATAAACAGGAAATGAAAGGAAAAGGGATTGCAAAGGCTGATAGAGAATCGGAAATGAAGAAACAAACCATTCGTTTCATACAATAAGGAGGTAATATAAATTGAAAGACTATATATTAAAACAGTGTGATTACCATGCTTGGGCTAATACTCGATTATTCAATCGATTAAAAGAGTTACCAAACTATGAGACAATTTTTAATGAGCAGATACAGAGTGTATTCCCATCCATTAAGGATACTTTTGTGCATATTTATATTACAGATCAAGTGTGGTTACACATATTGCATGGTAAAAGTATGAATGAAGCAATACAAGACCGAGAAGATTTACGAAAACAAATTGAAACTAAATCGTTACATGAATTAGAAAAAATGTTTGAAAACATGGCAAATCAATATAAAGACTTTTTAATTACAATACAAGACGTGAATGCTGTATTTGTTATTGAGAACCCATATGCAGGGGCATTAGAAACTTCAATTTTAGAGTTAGTACAACATGTCGTAAATCATGGTACATATCATAGAGGAAATATAACAGCGATGATTCGTCAACTTGGTCATTCGTCGACAATGATGGATTTTGTACTGTATTTACATATGGTTAAAAAGCAGGGAGAGTAATATAGTTTGTAAGAAGGAGAGGCTTTAATTATAGAAGTCTCTCCTTCTATTTTATTCCGCATTCATGGTAGATCGACTGATTAAAGTTTTCTTAAGAAGCTTTATTTTCTTGTAATTGCTTAGCGTATTGTACAGCCTTAAATGCATTGACTCTACCATTTTTCCAGTACGTACCTGTACCACTAATTTTATCAGAAGTTGACTCAATAATTTGGCGAATTTGTGTATTGCTATATCCTTGATTTGCTAAAAGAGCAGCGACTCCTGCAACATGAGGTGTTGCCATAGAAGTACCACTTAATGATTGATACGAGCTTCCTTTATAAGTGGAGTATATATTTGAACCTGGTGCTGCAACATCTACCCAGCTACCATAAGTAGAAAATGAAGATTTCTTATCTGCTTGATCTGTAGAAGCAACTGCAATTACTTCGCTGTAATAAGCAGGGTAATTAGCTTTTGTATTTCCAGCATTTCCAGCAGCTGCAACTATAACAGAGCCTTTATTCCATGCATATTGAACGGCTTGTTGTAATGCAGTACCACCATTTGGAGCTCCTAAACTTAAACTAATTACTTTTGCCCCCGAATCAGCAGCTTCTCGAATACCTTGCGCTACAGCATCAAGTGTACCACTTCCTTGATTATCTAATACGCGGACAGCATAAATTGAAGTTTGTGGGGCAACACCAGCAATTCCGACACTGTTATTCGTAAGGGCTCCAGTAATTCCAGCGCAATGTGTACCATGACCATTACCATCATCAGATGTATTGTCGTTATCAACATAATCATGCCCGTAAATTACTTTCAAAGCCAAATCAGGGTGTGACCCTTGAACTCCTGTATCAATAATAGCTACTTTTACACCAGGATCACTTCGTTGGCTATCCCAAGCTTGTGGAGCTTGAATCTTTTGCAATCCATATTGATTTTTAAAATATGGGTCGTTCGGAGTCCAAAAGGCGTGAACGTAATAATTCGGTTCTGCATATTCTACATCTGGATTATTTTTATAACTCTTTATTTTTTCTTTTACAGTACCTTTCGAAAATTGAACGACTTCAAAACCTAACTTATCATCTTTAGATAAGACATTAGCTCCGACAGATTTATGAAAAGATTGCACGTTACTTAAAGATGCATTTTGCTTGAACTTAACGATTAATTGGTTAGGAACGTAATCAGTAGATGATGTTTCAGCGCTTGAAGTATTCGTGTTAAAGAAGAAACCACCAATAATAAATGATAAAACAGATAGGAAAACAATGATTTTGTTTTTCAAAAGATTTTTCCTCCCTTTTCTTGGATAAGTTTTTCAGCGACGCTTTAATGTCGCATTCCTTTTCAACTATATAGTTAGACCATACGATTTATGTCATTTATGTGAAAAACTTTTAGTGGAATAAAAAAGGGAAAGATTGATATAAATATATTTTTAATGATATTTACTGAGTAAGAAAACAAAAAAAGGAATGCTCATTATGTATGAGTCATTCCTTTATTATTGATTAACTTGCCTGTTTTTTATGACTTTCTTTTAATTTCTCTGCTTGTAAAAAGCGATTCGTTTCAGCGACAACAATACTACTTAATCCAATTAGACCAATTAAGTTTGGAATTGCCATAAGTCCATTTGCAATATCCGCAAATGTCCATACGATGCCTAATTTTAAATTCGCACCAATAGCAATCATGATGATAAAGATTGCTTTATAATATTTAACAGCACTTTCTCCGAATAAATAAGCTACACATTTTTCTCCATAATACGACCAGCCTAAAATAGTAGAGTAGGCAAATAAAATAATTGCGATACCGAGAATCATACTACCAGCAGTACCGAATACAGATTGGAATGCAAGTGTTGTAGCTTCAACGCCAGTTTTACCTGATTTCCATGCACCTGTTGTAATTAATACAAGTCCTGTAATTGTACATACAATAAACGTATCTAGAAAAGTACCGGTCATAGAAACTAATGCTTGCTTTGCAGGTGAATCTGTTTTTGCAGCCGCCGCGGCAATAGGGGCACTCCCTAAACCAGCCTCGTTCGCAAATACACCGCGCGCCATTCCGATTTGAATAGCTGATGCAACTGTTGCTCCGATAAAACCACCAGCAGCTGCAGTACCAGTAAATGCACCAGAAAAAATAAGTGAAAATGCTTCTGGAATTTGATCGTAGTGATAGAAAATAATAATAAGGCCAGCAATGATATAAAAGAAAGCTTTAATAGGAACGATATATCCTGTCACTTTCCCGATTTTTTTAACTCCGCCTAAAATAACAATAGCGATTAAAAACGACATCAATATACCAGTTAGAGCAGGGGGGAAAGAGAAATTAATTCGCATTGCCTCTGCAACTGAGTTAGATTGCACCATATTACCGATACCGAAAGAAGCAGTTGTACCGAATATGGCGAATAAAACAGCAAGCCATTTCTTTCCTAAACCACGTTCTAAATAGTACATTGGTCCACCCGAATATTCGCCATTTTCATTACTAACACGGTATTTCACCGCAAGAATTGCTTCGGCATACTTTGTTGCCATCCCGAACAAAGCAGTAATCCACATCCAAAAGATTGCACCGGGACCACCGATTGTCACAGCTGTTGCAACACCAGCGATATTTCCCATACCAATCGTTGCCGCCATAGCTGTCATAAGCGCTTGGAAGTGGCTAATATCTCCAGAAGAAGATGTATCTTCTGATTTTTTAAAAGCTAGTTTGTGAGCGTATAATAGTTTACTAAACTGTAAACCTTTTAAACGCACTGTGAGAATGATACCAGTACCAACGAGTAACAACAACGTTGGTAGTCCCCACACATAGTGATTGATTTGTTCTAACACTTTACTTACTGTCTCCATCTGTATTCTCCTTTTTTAGAAAAAAATAAAAACCACTTCAAGTAAATGAAATGGTCTCTGGAGAAACAAGGGATAGAAAAATAAACCGATACAAATCGGCATTTTCTTTCGCTTGTCTCTGTCCTTTTACCTGAGAGATTATCCGCTATAGTAGCGGATTTGCTCCTTCGGTGCTCGTTTTCCTCTGCGCTATATAAAGCGAAAGGGAGTCTCTCCAGAGATTCGTCCCCATGCAGTTCTACTTGTAACCAAGACCTGAGAGTTTCAAAGTTGGTTTTACAACTTTTTGCCCCGTCGGTAGATCAATAGACCTTCTCCTGAATGGTTCATCCGAATTATAAAATTAATAACTTATACGCATTGAATGTGTATAGAATCAATAAAAACATTATAGTTATACAATTAATGAAATGCAATCATTTTTTTATTTTAAAATAGTAAAGAATGCTATTTTTTCAAAAGTCCTAATTTATCCTCAACTTCAGCTAAGGTGGATAAAGCGATGACAATAAGTTGATCGGCAAGTTCTAAAGAGTGTTTAGCATTTTCAATTATTTCATTAGCTGGAGTAGAGCTATTGGCTCCAGTTATAATCAAATCTGCTGCATTTTTCATGAAGTTAGATGCGGTTTTAAATTCAGTTGTGAAATAGGTTAGTTGCTTTTGTATATGTACTTCTACTATGTTTTCTTCAATTTGTAGGGTGTCAATTTCTTTTATGATTGTTTCATATTGCTTTGAAACAGAAATCATTGTACTTAATAGTTTAGTCCTGTCAACCGAATCTTCGTTTATATTAATATCCTCCCAAGCAGGCAACCAATCTTTCTCGATGATGTCATTATAATTTGTAGTTAACTCATCTATTTTAGGTTGCAGGTTAGTTTTGAATGTTTTTGTATCAATTGTTTCTACCGTGGCTTTTTTGTTATGATTTTTATCTATCATTGTGTAGAAAATCGTACTGGCAATAATAAAAATAGAAATTACAACTGACCATTTTTTTGAAAAAAAATTCCTCAATGAGTAACGCTTCCAAAATTTTAAAATCTATTAATTATAATATATAACAATAACAGTATTAATGATAGAGAATATAGTCTAGAATTGATTTTAATTATATTTTTTATATACATAAATAACTAAGATTAGTAAAATGATGAAAGTAATATGTGAGAAAAGAGGGTTTTCAGTGAAAATGAATAGAAAAAAACTAGTTTAAAATATTTCAATGGCTATGATATTAGTTGGCTTATTTGCACTCATATATCTGGACAAAGAATCTAAAATTAAAGGTTTTCCAGTACCAATGTCAGCAATTCATATTAACGATGATAAGGAAGAGGATTATCAATATATAAGTGTAATGCCAATTACAAAGGCGAGTGGATGGGAGAACTTAGGGGAAAACGGGCATACTGTTAGTTTTAAAAAGGGGGAGCGGAAGGTAACTGTATTACATTATCCAGGAGAAATTACGTATTATTTGTTTGAAAAATAATTGATGATAAAAGAGATAGGGAGTAGATGATAATGTAAGATTGTTTACTTTCTATCTTTTTTGGATTTTAATTCTGAATTGTTTGAATTAAAATTATTATGCGTATAGTATAAAATAATATGTTTTATTGAATGATATAGATAATCGGTAATACATAATAATGTTATGTAAACTATAATCGGGGTAAGAAAGCAAAGCAAGAGATTTTAATTTTTATATTTTAGATGTATTTTTACACAGTAAGTATTCCAATAATCAACTTACAACATTTACGGAGGGCATCAAACTTTGAATAAGTAATGGAGTTGATAACAAAATAAATTAACGTTTGTGTATATGGAAAAATAGAAAGTATGGCGAGTGGGAAATGGATCGGATCATAGGGGGGAATTAAAAATGTTACTAAAAACAATCTACTGTAAAGTGGAAGAAGAGAAAAAAGAATTATTTTCAAGTGCGCAAGAAAAATGGCGTGATATACAGCACCTAGATGGTTTTCATGGACAATTTGGTGGATGGAATGAAGATGAGGCATGTGTATTTACTTTATGGGAAGATAGAAGTGTATATCAATCATTTATGAATGCTTCTCACGATACAATTTATTTAAATAGTAATCAAGAGGATACGTTTCTTTCATGTGAAATTGAATTATTTCAAACGTTGTATGATATAACTGATATGCATTTGGAAGATATTGTAATAGAGGGAGCGTTCGTAAGAGTTGCTATATGTGATGTAAAGTTGGAAAAGGAAAAGCATTTTTTACATAAGCAAGAAACAATTTGGAATAAAGGAATGGAAAAAGCAAAAGGAATGCTAGGTGGAGTAGTTGGGAAGTCTTTAAAAAATGAAAATCGTTACATAGTGTTAACGTATTGGAAAGATGAAATAGCGCACCAACATTATGTGGAAGAGATTTTCCCAGATTTATATAAATTAGCTAATATTCATGAAGATATAGAAGAGATAAAAGGAAAACAAGCTGTATGTAAGGAAGAATGGCTTGTATATTAAACGCTGAAAAAGTGCATAAATGATTGTATAATAACGATATTTTCTTATAAACAAGTAATTAATAGAAGACGTTATATACCCTTTCATGTTAATATATTTAAGTTATAATAGGAGGCTTACCCTTTTGTATTGTACGGTAGAAGCAGTGTGAGCTTGAAATTTTTTTTAGAAAAGGATGTGCCTAATTTGCGTATCAATAAATTTATTAGTGAAGCTGGAAAAGCGTCTCGACGTGGAGCGGATAAACTAATTAATGAGAGAAGAGTAATTATTAACGGTAAGGTTGCAAAAATTGGTGACCAAGTAAATCCAGGTGATGATGTACGAGTAAATGGAGAGCAGCTTCGAATTGCTCGAGATCACGTATATATCGCTTTAAATAAACCAGTAGGTATTACATGTACGAGTGAAAAAGCTGTAAAAGGTAACATTATCGATTTAGTGAACCATCCTTTACGAATTAGTCACATTGGACGTCTTGATAAAGACTCAGACGGTTTAATTTTGTTAACGAATGATGGTGATATCGTTAATGAAATTTTACGTGCTGAAAACAAACATGAGAAAGAATATATCGTTTCAGTAGATAAGCCAATTACTCCTGATTTCTTAGAGAAAATGGCAGCGGGTGTTAAAATTTTAGGAACAAAAACGCTTCCTTGTGAGATTACACAGCTATCAAAATATGAGTTCCAAATTATTTTAACCCAAGGGCTAAATCGCCAAATTCGCCGTATGTGTGAAGCTTTAGGTTATCAAGTATACACGTTAAAACGTACGAGAATTATGAATATCGAATTGAATAATTTACCAGTTGGACAGTGGAGAGATTTAACGAAGAAAGAGAAAAGACGTCTATTTGCAGACTTAAATTACGAACCACAAGATTGGTAAAATTGTGAAGTGAAACCAAAAAAATTTGGTTTCACTTTTTAAATTAAATAAATAATTTTTTAAACACTTGCAAAAATAAAATGAATAAGATATATTAAATAACAATAAATGGATGTTTTACAAAAAGCAAAGAAAAGGACACGAGTTATTTTACCCGGTTATACAGAGAAGGAAGGAAAGCTGAGAACTTCCTAACGCAGAAAAATAACTTACCACCTTAGAGCTGCACTAGGGAAATTAAGTATCTAGTGCCGTGTATGCGACGTTATCGCAAAAGAAGCCATTATGTTTTTTGTGATGGGAATCTGGGTGGAACCACGGATATAAGCATATTCGTCCCTATATTTAGGGATGAATATGCTTTTTTGCATTCAATTTCATAATAAGCGAAGAAAAGGACACGAGTTATTTTACCCGGTTATACAGAGAAGGAAGGAAAGCTGAGAACTTCCTAACGCAGAAAAATAACTTACCACCTTAGAGCTGCACTGGGGAAATTAAGTATCTAGTGCCGTATAAACGACGTTACCGTAAAAGAAGCCATTGTATGTTTACAATGGGAATCTGGGTGGAACCACGGGTATAAGCACGCTCGTCCCTATTTTAGGGATGAGTGTGCTTTTTATTATGAAATGGAGAGATGAAAAATGAAAGAACAAATGATTGAAATTAAATTTCCAGATGGTAGCGTGAAAGAATTTGTAAATGGAGTTACTTTAGAAGAAATTGCTGGATCCATTAGCAGTAGTTTGAAAAAGAAAGCAGTCGCGGGGAAAGTAAATGATGGATTATATGATTTACGCCGAAATATTGAAGAAAATGCGGAAGTGGAAATCATTACTATAGATTCAAATGAAGGTGTAGAAATTGCAAGACACTCTGCGGCACATATTTTAGCGCAAGCTGTAAAAAGATTGTATGGTGATATAAATCTTGGAGTAGGGCCTGTTATTGAAAATGGATTTTATTATGATATGGATCTTCCAAGTAGTGTAAACATAGAAGATTTACGAAAAATCGAAAAAGAAATGAAAAAGATTATAAATGAAAATATAAAGATAGAACGAGTTGAGGTTTCTCGAGAAGAAGCAGCTAAGCTGTTTCAAGAAATAGATGATAGTTTGAAATTAGAACTTTTAGAAGCAATTCCTAGTGGAGAAAGTGTAACACTATATAAACAAGGTGAATTTGTAGATTTATGTAGAGGACCACATTTACCATCTACAGGTTATTTGAAAGCATTTCAATTAACTCACGTTTCCGGTGCATATTGGCGAGGTGATAGTAATAACCAAGTGCTTCAGCGTATATATGGTGTTGCATTCTCTTCTCAAAAAGAATTAGAAGAGTATTTACATTTCGTTGAAGAAGCAGCAAAAAGAAATCATCGTAAGTTGGGAAGTGAGCTTGAGTTATTTATGTTTTCTGAAGAGGCTCCGGGAATGCCGTTTTATTTACCGAAAGGACAAATTATTCGAAACGAATTGGAAGCATTTTTAAGAGAAATTCAAAAAGAGTACAATTATCAAGAAGTACGCACTCCGTTCATGATGAACCAAGAAGTATGGGAGAGATCAGGGCACTGGGGACATTATAAAGATAATATGTATTTCTCTGAAGTAGATAATAAAAGTTTTGCATTAAAACCGATGAACTGCCCAGGGCACATGCTTATGTTTAAAAATAAATTGCATTCTTATCGTGAATTACCGATTCGTATGTGTGAATTTGGTCAAGTACATCGTCATGAATTTAGTGGTGCGTTAAACGGATTATTAAGAGTACGTACTTTCTGCCAAGATGATGCACATTTATTTGTAACTCCAAAACAAATTGAAGATGAAATTAAATCCGTAATGGCGCAAATTGATTACGTATATAAAACTTTTGGATTCGAATATGAAGTAGAGCTTTCTACTCGTCCAGAAGATTCAATGGGTGATGATAAATTATGGGAGCAAGCAGAAGCAGCATTAGAAAATGTATTACAATCGCTAAATTATAAATATAGACTAAATGAAGGTGACGGTGCATTTTACGGGCCGAAAATTGATTTTCATATTAAAGATGCTTTAAATAGAAGTCACCAGTGCGGAACAATCCAGCTTGATTTCCAAATGCCAGAGAAATTTGATTTAAATTATATAGATGAAAATAATGATAAGAAAAGACCAGTTGTTATTCACAGGGCAGTTTTAGGGTCATTAGATCGCTTCTTAGCAATATTAATTGAGCACTTTGGAGGTGCGTTCCCGGCATGGGTGGCACCAGTTCAAGTGAAAGTAGTTCCGGTTTCAAATGCAGTACATGAACAATATTGCAGTGAGGTTGCACATAAATTAGCACAAGCTGGAGTTCGTGTTGAACAGGATGCACGAGATGAAAAATTAGGATATAAAATAAGAGAAGCACAAATGCAAAAAGTACCGTATTTTCTTGTTATTGGGGATAAGGAAATGGAAAGCGGAGCTGTAAATGTACGTAAATATGGGGAAGAGAAGTCAGAAGTTGTTGCGCTAGATGTATTTGTGGCAAGGATTGAAGAGGAAATAAAGAATAGAGAATATTGATTGTAAAGAAAACACACTATTAAAAATTAGTGTGTTTTCTTTTTTATCTTACAAAAATGTAAGGTAAATGTAAGCGAAATCGAGGGAACGAGTTGTAGAAAAATGAGAATATGAAGTAGGAAATAGGTTCATGTTACGGATGTAACTCTTATTGAATGCATAATTAAAAAATTCTTAAGAATTCACATGACAAAATAATAAGAAATATGTGAGAAATTGATTTTATACAAAAGGGATGGAGTGAAAGAGATGTCAACAAATGTAGTTACTGTAGAAAGTGTAGAAAAAACGTATGGGAAAAGAAATGAGAATCAGTCAAAAGCATTAAGGGGCGTATCGTTAAGTATTAAAGAAGGAGAATTTGTCGGGATTATGGGGCCTTCTGGATCTGGAAAAACGACTTTACTTAATGTGATAAGTACACTTGACCAGGCGACAGGTGGTAGTGTGACGATAGCTGGAACAAATATTACTTCTATGAAAGGTAATGCATTATCAGATTTTCGATCTCAAAAATTAGGTTTTATCTTTCAAGATTTTAACTTACTAGAAAATTTATCAATTTATGAAAATATCGCTTTACCACTTTCTTTGCAAGGCGTACCGTCCAGTGAGATTACTGGAAAGGTAAATGACGTTGCAAAAAAATTAGGCATCACTGAAATTTTAACAAAATATCCGACTGCTGTTTCTGGAGGACAAAAACAAAGAACAGCGGCGGCAAGAGCTTTAGTACATAATCCGGCAATTGTATTAGCAGATGAACCGACAGGAGCGCTTGATAGTAAAAACGCAAAAAGTTTATTAGAAGCGATGCAAGATTTACATGAAAATCATAATGTAAGTATTTTAATGGTTACACACGATGCATTTAGTGCAAGTTATTGTGAGCGTATTTTATTTATTCAAGATGGTCTTCTTTATAAAGAATTAAATCGTCAAGGCACTCGAGAGAATTTCTATCAAGACATTTTAGGTGTGCTCGCTCATATGGGCTCAGCTGCTGAGTCTAAGTAGGGGGCGAAACTATGTTATTTAAATTATCACGTCATAGTATGAAAAAGATGTTAAAAGATTATATGGTTTTACTTATTGGTCTCGTTATTAGTATTAGTATTTTCTACATGTTCCAAACGATGGCGATGAATAGTGAATTTACGAAAGATAATAGCCTAATTAGTAGTATTAGACTCGTCTTTTGGGTAGGTGCAATACTATTATCTTTCATTACTGTATTTTATATTATATATGCCAACTCTTTCTTGCTCACGTTAAGAAGAAAAGAACTCGGTATGTACATGATGCTTGGTGCGAAAAAGAAAAAAGTAGCACAGTTATTATTTATTGAAACATTCGGTATGGGGATTGTAAGTATTATTATCGGTATTGTAGTAGGGATGTTACTTGCAAGTGTAGCAGGAAACTTTTTAATGAATGGAATGGAAATTTCAGCAAAAGGTAGTTACGCATCTGTATACACACCAGCAATTTTAGTTACAGCTATTTTCTTCTTAATACTATTTTTCATTACTGGCTTAATGAACAGCGTCCGATTGTTACGTAAAACTGAACTAGAGTTAATTCGTGAAGATGAAACACTAGATGAAGTGAAGAAAAGTAAAACTCGCATTATTATAATGACAGTACTTGGTGTATTACTGGTAAGTACAGGGTACTATTTTATGATCAATGTAAAAATATATGCTGAATTAGGTTTTATTATAGCAACCATCGTTACAACACTTGGCACATATTTTATCTTTAGTTCATTACTCCCATTTTTTGTGATGAAAATTAAAGGGAATAAAAAACGAAATGAAATTGGTCTAAATAGTTTTACATATGCACAGCTACGCTTTCGAGTAAATAGTTTATCCAGAGTATTAGGTACTGTAGCGATGTTAATTGCATTAGGAGCAGGTGCGATGACTGCAGGTATGGCGTTCCAAAAAAATGTAGGTATTATGACAGACTTTTCTCGTGTATATGATGTTGTAATTCATGATCCGAATGATCAAGACAAAGCGGCCTTGAAAGAAATGGAAATTGTTGAAGAGAGCAATTACAAATATAAAGTAGATGGAGAAGCGATTTATTATTTACGTAACGACTTAACTGCGAAACCACCACTTGTTTCAGACCATTTTGATACAAAAACTTTAAAAGAGCCTGTTCGTAAACGTGTGACTGAACCTTTAACTGAACCTGTATATTCAGCTTTAGAGGCTCCTGAATTAGCAAAATTCCCTCAAATGCCAAAGGATTGGGAAGACGCAGTTGTAAGAGAGATACAAATTACGCATAATCAATTTAGCGGAAAACCAGTAAGAATTGCAGACGAAGAGCATTATAAAGGGATTCAAGGAACAGAACACACTGTAACATTAGCAAAAGTAGATGATATGAAAAAATATAAACCGTTATTGATCGAAATAGACAAGAGACAAAAAGAACAAATTGAAAAAGCAACAGGTGCAAAGGTAGACTTATTTACGAAAATGACAATTTATCAGTTTATGAACAGCTTCATGAGCGGAACAATGTTTATGGGATTTTTCCTCGGAATTGCCTTTTTAGCAATGATGGCGAGTTCCCTTATGTTCAAAATATTAACAGGTGCTTCTCGTGATGTACGCCGTTATGAAATGTTACGAAAAATCGGCGTAAGACGTAGTATGTTAACGAAAAGTATATATAAAGAAATTTCATATTTATTTATCTTCCCAGCAATCATTGGCATCTCTCACGTTTTAGTGGGGCTTAACTTATTCAGCTTTATATTAGTTGATCCGTTTGTAAAAGTGTGGGTGCCAATAGGAATCTTCTTAGTCATTTATTTCATCTATTACTGGATAACTGTTCAACTTTATAAAGGGATGGTAATGCCGAAAGAAGAGGTAGCTAAATAGTTTATGAAAAGAGTCCTTGTTTTGAAAATAGGGCTCTTTTTATGTTTTTTATAAAGAAGGAAAAGATTGATAATGGTCGAAAAACATAATGTTATTTCCAATAAATTACTAAAATGATAATGTTTTATTAAGAGAAACGACCCGAAGTATGAAAGAAATGCTACAGTTATTTCGAAACAAAGTGTATGCACGTTTTTTCTAGGGAATATTTTAAAGCGACTTAGTTCTATGATTGCTGGAATTATTCTTTCTATAGAGAGATAGAAAGAATAAAAAAGATAGCTGAAGACAAATTGTTTTCAGCTATCTTTTTTGTTTAATTTAGTGATGTCCAGCTAGTAGAGTAAACGCTATTATTAGGAGAAAACCACTAGTTGCCCACATTAGAAATGTAAGGAAAGAGAGCTGTTTCTTAGCTTTCCAAAGCATTTCATGAATTGTGACATATCCAAGTGAACCAATAGCACTTCCCATAATGAGGCCTTGCAGGTGAAGAGCTTTTCCTTCCATCAAAATTCCAAAAACCGTACCAGTACCGAGAATAAGAGAAAGTAATAAAGTCGTTAATAAAAAGGAAATATATTTATGCTTTGTAAAAAGAAATGGAATAATTAAAGCTAATCCTTCTGGAATATGGTGCACGACGATTGCTATTAAAAAGGGAATGGCAGAGTCATTATGATTTATAAAAGCTGTACCTAACGCAAATCCACTAGGTATATTATGAATAAATATAGCGAAAGAGAGAAAAAGGAAGGTTTGCCATGCTTGTTGATCTTTTTTATGTATCATTGGATGATGACAATAGTTATCTAATAAGCTCATAACTAAAATACCGATGGCTATACCAAGTATAGGCCCAATTATTTCATAGCTTGAAAATGTTTCAGGGATAATTTCAAGTGATAATAACCCGAATAAAATACCACCACATAATGCGTATAAACGATGCATCTTTTCTTCAATGAGTTGGCGTGTTGCTACTCCAACAGCACCACCTAACAGTAATCCACCGAACGAAAAAAATGTTACAATCATTGGGATCCATAAACGTTCCATAGTATCACACTCCGATTCTATTCCCTTATTTTTAGCTTACGAAAAATTAAGTTGGATTAGTCCAAGTAATTGTGTTTGAGTATAGAGAAAAAAGTAGTGATTCGTTATAATTTATATATTAAATTTAAGTGAGAAAACGAAAAGGGGAATTGGTTATGCAACAAATTAAAAAAATAGGAAACTCATTTTGGTATATGACACCAGTTTCTGAAACGGATAGACCTATATTAGGAATGGTTGTTGGAAAAGAAAAAACTTTAATGATTGATGCAGGGAATTCAGAAGAACATGCACAATTATTTTTAGAAATGTTAAAAGAACAAAATGTATCGAATCCTGATTTTGTAGCACTAACGCATTGGCATTGGGATCATATTTTTGGATTATCTGTATTACGGAATGCATTAACTATTTCGCACGCTGAAACGAAAAAAGAAATGCAGGCAATAGTATCTTATGAATGGACAGATGAAGCGTTGGACGCACGCGTAAAAGAGGGTACTGAAATTGAATTTTGTGCGGATTGCATCAAGAAAGAGTTTGAAGAAAAAGCGAGAAATATTAACATTATTCCTCCAACCTTAACGTTCCAGGATCAAATGGAATTAGACCTTGGTGAAGTGACCTGCGTGTTAAAACATGTGGGCGGAGATCATGCACATGATTCTGTTGTTATGTACATAAAAGAAGAAAAGATATTGTTTTTAGGAGACTGTATATATGCAGATATTTTTTCTTCGAAGTGGAACTATACGACGAAAAGAACGTTTAAATTGATAGATGAATTAGAGAAATTTGATGCTGAGACATATATTCTTTCTCATGGGGAAGCGATAAATCGAGAGGAGTTTTTACAAGAGATTCGTATGTTAAAAACAGTAGGAACTTATACAGAAATTCATAAAGGCGATGAAGAGAAGATAAAGGCAGTGTATAAACAAGAACTAGATAGAGAATTAAATGAAGATGAGTTAGAAACAATAACGTATTTTGTCAATGGTTATGAAATGAATAATCAATAAGACACTACATTAATCCAATATAATTAAATTGCACAAAAAGAGTATTGAAATTTAATTCAATACTCTTTTCAATAGTTAAATATGTAGTTTCAACTAAATTCTAAATATAGGGGTTCATCGTCTGAAGTGATTTTATTCTATTTATTTTTCGTATAGATAGTGGTTCAAGTAGAAGCTTTCTTTGCTAATTCAGTAATATATTCAAAGAATACATCACGTTTTACATCATAAACGACATTTACAGGTCGTCCATCAGCAGTTTCCTCTGTACGCCCCTGGCTTGGTCCATATGTATGAACGATACTATTAATCGTTTCAGTTTTTGCAAGGCTAGTGTTTCCGACAAGCGCGGTAGTTAGTACATCCCATAAATAATAAGTAGAGTTCGTTGAGAAGTGAACGAGAGGGGGGACCATTGCATAACATTGACCAAGGAAATCAACACCAATATACTTTCTCTCTTTTGCCCACTGTTCACGTATGTTTATAGTTAACGGAACTTGGTTTGTACTTTCTAGTGTCACTAAGTCGATTTTAATTTTTGCATCCCATACACGAGCCACTGCTTCAGGGTCCCAAAACGAATTCCACTCAGCTGTTCCATCATGCTCTGGTTCATGTACATTGCCTGCTGTAAGAAATGTACCACCCATCCAAACGAGACGTTCAATTTTATCTTCGATTATGGGAGCTTCATATAATGCACGAGCAAGGTCAGTTAGGGGCCCAGTAAATAATAAAGTTGTTTTTCCTTCCGTTTGTAGAAGCGTTTCTATTAAATGATGATGCGCGGGTTTTGCCACCACGGGTGTTACAACTTTTCCAGACTCATTTAAAATTGGTAGAGCATCTACATAAAATGCATGCATCCGCCAGTCTTTTGGAAACGGGTTTTGCCCGCGAGAGTTTGAAGCGGCTACTGCAATATTACCTTTGCCGAAGCGATCGATAATTTTACGACTGGCAGACATTGCGGGTTCTAAATAGCAGTCTGCTGGGATAACAGATACACCGGTAAGCTCAACGTTTTCCATTTGAAGTAATAAAAATAATGAAATTAAATCATCTACGCCGCCATCATGATTGAAGTACACTTTTTTCTTCATTGTAATCTCCATCCTATATGATTTAGTTAGAAATTAAATATGAATTGAGGAGAAGTCATCAATAATTTCCACCACTTCAATTTCTCCATTAATCAGTAGCTCAGGAAGTTCATTTCTAATATTTCCTTTCCAATACTCTCTAGCTTGTTCGATTTTTTGAGAAAAAGGAATACCATCTTCTTTTGGTAAAAGATTCCCGTCACCTTCAAAAGAACTTCCGATTACTTGTAGTTTAACAATCTGTAAAACTTCTCGATTGTAAGAATCAAATAATGCTTTCCATTTTAAAGCATCTTCATAGCTTTTTGCAGCGTATAAACAAGATAATCTGGAAGGATATTCAGGGAATTCTTGTAGTCTAACCATTTCTACAATTGTTTCTCTAGCTGCTCTAATTGTTTGATCCATATAACTCATGACTACTTTAGCATTTTCATTATTTATATGTAATTCGTTATTTTTATAGTGTTTATTTAAAATTTGTATGCCATCTTCACCATTAGCATTTAATTGTTCTCTTTCAAAAAAGAAGTGATATAGAGTATTGTGTTGATTTTTGTTAAAAGGAATGATTTGTCCGATATGCATTTTTTTCTTTGTTACGATATGATATACGAAAAATCCTTGTTCATTCATGGTTATCCTCCTAGTAATAATGTAATGCAATGTTAAATTTAGTAATTCAACATTGAAATATATAAAACCTTTATAAGTAAAAGTGAGAATTTGAGTTGAAAGTAAAGAAAATACATGAAAACGTTTTAAATTTGTTCACAAAATGTTCACTTACGAAGGGGGTTTCAATATCGATATAATGACAAAGACTCAAAGAGAAAGGATGATGAATTTTGCCAACAACAAGAAAAGAAAACCTCCAATTTGGTATGATGATGTGCCTTGGGATGGTTATCGTAATGACGTTTTACAATTTACTAATGAATGAAACAGGAGGACCAATTTATATTAAAGAGATTGCATTAGAACTATTAATTGGCTTTATTATTGCGCTATTAATTGAAATATGTATCGTTGGACCTTGTGCGAAAAAAATTGTATTCATGTTGCCATTTGATAAATCTAAGAAAATAAATATTATCGTTGCGATGGCGACAACTATGGTAATCGGAATGGTGTTCTTTATGTCATTTTTCGGTATGGCTATGATGCATTTACATGGTGGACTACAAGGAGCTTCATTTGTTTCAATTTATTTTTCGATTTTTATTAAAAATTTCATAATGGCATATCCATTACAATTAATTATTATGGGACCGCTTGTACGTTTCTTATTTGCAAAGTTTGTTATGAAAAAGAAATCTTTTAATGTAGCGTAATTCAAATTTATAAAATTTTATATATAAATAATAAAGATAAACACATCTCGCATTTTTGAGGTGTGTTTTTTGTTCATTCCAAGTTATTTTCATAGTGATGTGACATTTGTCCTTTTGCCATTATAGGATTATAGCTTTTAATTAAGTCAGAAATAAAAGATGAGGAGATGATTTTTTGAAAGGTATTATATTTGCTGTTTTTGCGGGGATATTTATAACACTTCAAGGAACCTTTAATGCGAAACTTAGTTCACATATCGGTATATGGTCGACGAGTATTATAACCCATTTAATTGGATTCCTTATTGCAACAACTGTATTTTTGTTAAAGAAAGAAGAGAAAGTAACAGATTTAAAGAGTGTGAAAAAAGTATATTTAGCAGCGGGTGCATTTGGTGGATTCATTATTTGTGCAGAAACGATGGCGATATATTCACTAGGAGTTACATTGACAGCTGGCACACTAATGGTTGCTCAATTGTTAACGGCAACAGTTATTGAAATGAAAGGACTGTTTCATATAAAAAAGATACAGATGGAGAGATATCATATTGTGGGAACAATAGTAATGATTATAGGTATTGTTGTATTTAATATGTAAATGAAAGGAGAAATGAATATGGAGGATAGATCAGGTTTAATTACGCATTATTTGAGAACCAATAAAACGCTCGAGATTTTTTCAGAAATAGATACAGTTTATTTTCAATTAAATTACTTTGAAAAAGGCGAGCTTATTTGCAATATAGATGACGAAATGGATCGTTTATATTTTGTTGTTAAAGGTAAAGTAAAAGTTTACACGATTACATCAGAAGGAAAGAAACTAATCCTTCGCTTTATCAATCCATTGGCCATTGTTGGTGATATTGAATTAATTCAAAATAGCAAAGCACATAATGTCGTTGAAGCTTGTTCAGATGTTATAGCTATCTCCATTTCTAATACGGTTATTAGAAACAAGTTATTACATGATCTTATATTTATGAAGTTCTTACTTGAAAACATTGCGAACACGTTAAAAATATCGACTCGTTTTACTGCTCTTAATTTACTTTATCCTGTAGAAGTACGTGTAGCTAGTTATTTACTTTCAATTTCAACAGATAGTAACGGGAATATGTACAAAGGGGATTTGGATACGACTTCGGTAACAAGTATTGCAGACTTTATAGGGGTAAGTTATAGGCACGTAATTCGGGTATTACAAAGATTTTATAATGATAAATTAATTGAAAAGAGTAATGGAGTTATTGTCATTAAAGATTTTTCTAGAATGAAGGAAGTCGCTAAAGATAATATATATGAGCAATGAAAGGGAGAGGAAGATTTTGATTGGATTTAGTTTAGCTATATTAGCAGGAATATTAATTAGCTTACAATCTGTTTTTAATGCAAAAGTAAATGAAAATGTAGGACAGTGGTTAACGACTACATGTGTCCTTGGAATAGGTCTCATTAGTTCTATTCTATTTTATATCATTACAGAAAACAGTATTAACATTAAAGTGTATACTACAAATTATTTGTTTTATGTAAGTGGACTGTTTGGCATCGGGTTAATTATTTGTATAATGGGTGCAATAAAGAGCTTAGGTCCAGCATATACGGTGCTAATTAGTCTTATTACTCAATTGGTCGTTGCGTTATGCATTGATACATTCGGATTATTTGGAATGGAGAGCATTCCATTACAAATAAATAAATTAGTTGGTATAGGTTTATTAATTGTGGGGGTAGGAATTTTTAAAAATCTATTTTTGAATAAGAAAGCTATTCATATAAGAAAGGGTAGGGTCTAAAGAATATAAAGGGAAAAAGTGTGAATGGTCAGAACTTATACATCTAGATAGTAATAAGTGAGCTATAGGGAGATAGGATAAATGAATCAGTTAATGTTGCAAGATGGTGTACACTATTTGAAAATCAATGGGATTATGCATTGGTGTAAAGTTGCAGGGACAGCTCATAATACAGTCCCTCTTATTATAGTACATGGTGGTCCAGGTGGTAATCATTATGTATTCGAAAGAACGCTTGGTTTGAAGTTAGAAGGAAATATGACTGTAGTTTATTACGAACAAAGAGGTTGCGGACGAAGTGAGGCACCAGAAGATGACGGTGAGTACTCAATCAATACTCTAGTCGAAGATTTAGAGGAATTAAGAAAGCAATTACATGTAGAGAAGATAAATTTGTTAGGATATTCTTTTGGTGGACAACTTTGTTTAGAGTATGCTTTGAAATATCCAAAAAATGTTGAACAAATGGTATTACAAGCACCATCGTTAGATGATTTTAATGATATGTATACTGTGCAGATAGAAGGTTTTCTACAAGTAACGAAAGGGGAAGTGAAAGAACAAATATTGATAATAAGTAAGTCAGAAATTCCTTTAAAAGAAAGGTATAATCAAGTTTGGAGTATAGTTGATACAGAAAATGTAGATCGACTATTGTTTAAAAATGAAGAATTTGCAAAGCTAAATAGAAGGTTTTGGGAGGAAAGTAAGTTAAGTAATACAGGGAAGATGAGTAAAGTTATTTTTGGAACAAAATCATCTTTACCGCTTATTGAGCGTATTAAAGGTTTAGAAATTGATACGTGTGTCATAGTTGGAGCGCATGACTATAACACGGGTGTAGGAATGAGTTATAGAATAACGAGACAATTGAAAAATGGTAAACTTGTTATATTTGAAAATAGTGGACATTTCCCAGATATCGAGGAGACGGATAAAGTATGTGAAACGATTATTGAGTTTTTGGAATAAAAGGGGGATATTAAGGTCGAACCGAATTAATAGAGTTGAATTGGTTATTGGGATATTAAATCATGTAATATGCTAATTGTTTACTTGTAATTGAGGAAGAATCAATTAGTGTATTTGGAAAATAAGTAAAAAAGACCTCGTAAGGTGGAGGTCTTCTTGATTTATTATTTAATATTTTGAACTTATATGAACGGAAGTAGAAGAGTATGATAAGCACTTTCAGGGAACGAGAATATAACCGAAAATAAAATATTACTTAACATATATAACTAATGAATGCAATGTCTTTTTCAGTTATTAAGTTGTAAATCATTTTATGATAAAATCTTTTACATAATTTAATAAAGGGGTAGTTTTCAATGGGTTATTTCTCAAATGGTTTATTAGTTTTGTTTGTGCTAATCGTATGCAGTTGTATATTTTTGGGTTGATAATATAATGAGAGTCTTATATAAAAGAAGTTATCTTAAGTGAGATAACTTCTTTTTATTTTATATTGAGAAGGAATTCTATCTTTCTTATTGAAGTTTGTTCTAGTTATTTTTACATCAATCAGATTTGTGTAAAGGGAATTTTATGAAATATAAACAAGTCAGAGAATAGGGAGTATTTACATGGAAAATAGTATACGCCACACAAGTGAACATCCTACAGATTTTAATGGATTATTATCCTTATACGAATCTTTAGGATGGAATTCTCTTAAATTAACGGTTAACGAGTTAGAACAAATGTGTAAGCAAAGTTGGTATGCAATTTATGTTTTTGATGATAAGAGGTTAGTAGGGATGGGGCGTGTCATATCAGATGGAGTCATAACAGGCATTATTTGTGGAGTTGGTGTATTGCCAAAATATCAGTCTAGTGGCATCGGAAAAGAAATAGTGAAACGATTAATCCAGCACTGTGAACAAAACAAGGTTATTCCACAACTTATGTGTGTAGAAAAATTGCAATCTTACTATCAATCTATAGGGTTTGAAGCATTCTCTATTGGGATGACAAAACATATTATAAGATAAAGGTGCTTTATCCCGCTATTTGCCGGGCAGTAAAACCCCAACGGATTAAAGTTTCACTTTATATTTTCAGTTTACTCGTACATATTTTCAAACTTCAGTATAAAGGAGAATGGCTGTATGGAGATTGCTAAAGGGATAGAAATGTTACAACTTGAATTTCAAGAATTTGTTATTCATCCAATTCTTTTATGGGATGATGAAATGGCAGTATTAATAGATACGGGTTTCCCAGGACAAATTGAAGATATACAAGTAGAGATGGAAAAGGTTGGGGTATCATTTGATAAGTTAAAAGTCGTGATTTTGACGCATCAGGATATTGATCATATAGGTAGTCTTCCGGAGTTGTTGCAGCGCTGTGGAAATAATATTAAGGTTTATGCGCACGAATTAGATAAGCCATATATTGAGGGGGATTTGCCTTTATTGAAGGAAGGAAATGTAGAGAACCGACCAAAAGGAAAAGTGAGTGATACTGTGATTGACGGGCAAGAACTTCCGTATTGCGGTGGAATACTAATTCTTCATACTCCAGGGCATACTCCGGGTCATATTAGTTTATATTTGAAACGAAGTAAAATTCTTATTGCAGGAGACTCTATGTATAGTGTGAATGGGATGTTAGGAGGAATTCACGCCCCAACAACTATAAATATTAAGGAAGCAAAGCAGTCTTTGAAGAAGTATTTAAATTTACATATTGAATCTGTAGTTTGTTACCATGGGGGATTAAGTAAGGAGAATATAAATGTTCAACTTCAAAATTTGTAAAGTTAAAATGGAGTTTTTTGTTAAGTGACATTGAAGTATAATCTGATTATTAGTATATAAATAAATTATAAAAGAGCATGTTTGAAAAAATTAAACATGCTCTTTTATTAAAGTAAATCAGTTTAATATGAATGACCTAACCCATTCCAATAAAAAGAAACGATTTCTTGTGCTAATTCATCTATATTTGCAAGAATAGGATTGTGATTCTCATCTTTAAAATTCCCAATTGATAATAAAGATACGAAAGCATGAGCCGCAAATGTAGCGTTTCCTTTCGGAATTTCTCCGATGTGCATCGCAGTATCGAGTGCTTTTTCTAGTACTTCATACATATTATCTTCAGCATTTTTTAATTCTTTCAATTGTTTTTCAGATAACGACAGTTTTGCATCTTTCATAAAATTTTTCATATCAATATCCATCGTTGCGTGTAAGTAAACTTTAGCGAAGTCTAATAATCTTTCTTCTAACGTTTTGTTTGTAGAGAGTATTTGAGACATATTTTCGCGTATACGTACCATCATTTCGGTCATAGTAGCGGTAAATAAATCGGCTTTTGTTGAATAGTAATAGTAGACAGTTGCTTTCGTAACACCACAAACTTTTGCGACCTCATCCATAGAAACGACTTGATAATTTTGTGTAAGAAATAAGCGGGTTGCCACTTCTAAAATGGTTTCTTTTGTAGATTTTGTATTTTTATTTTGACGCGGCCTTCCGAGAGGACGTTGTTTTTGTTCCAAATACATTCGCTCCTGACATTTATGATTGAGATAATTATAACATAATTTTCAATCATTCTTGATTAATTAACCGACCAGTATATATAATTAATAATGGAGGAAAAAAGGAAGGTGGGTTTTTATGAAAAAGCACCCGTTACATATGTTAGGGAGGCTTGTAGCAGGGAAAAATACGCAATGGATCACTTTATCGGTGTGGGTTCTTATTACATTATTACTTTCATTTACGTTACCACAAGTAAACAGTACGAAAGAACCGAATCCAAAAAATTTACCTGAAACAGCTATGTCACAGCAAGCGGAAGCGCTTATGAAAAAAGAGTTTCCGAATAATACAGGGAATCCATTGTTAGTAGTATGGTATAGAGATGGTGGATTACAGTCACAGGATTATAAACTCATACAAGAAGTTTATAAAGAGTTAAAAGCTAGTCCTTTAAAAGAACAATCAACGTTACCGCCATTTGATACAATTCCAGAGCAAGTATTATCAAAAAGTGCATCAAAAGATGGTACATCATTTGTTACACCGGTATTCTTTAATAAATCTGCTGGTACGGATATATTAAAAGGAAATCTGGAAAAACTTGAAAAAATAGTGAATAGTAAGGTGGATGAAGATCCATTTAAACAAAAAATAAGTGAATCTGGTTTACATGTTCGATTATCTGGGCCTGTAGGTATTCAAACGGATGCAGTTAGTTTATTTAGTCAAGCAGATGTGAAATTGTTAGTGGCTACTGTATTATTAGTCTTGGTCCTATTAATTTTGCTTTACCGTTCGCCAATTTTAGCAATTTTACCTATACTTGTTGTTGGCTTTGCATACGGTATCATTAGTCCTACACTCGGTTTTTTAGCTGATCACGGATGGATTAAAGTAGATGCCCAAGCAATATCAATTATGACAGTATTATTGTTTGGTGCTGGAACGGACTATTGTCTATTTTTAATTTCAAGATATAGAGAGTACTTGTTAGAAGAAGAAAGTAAATATAAAGCATTACAACTTGCGATTAAAGCTTCTGGCGGTGCAATAATAATGAGTGCGTTAACTGTTGTACTTGGATTAGGAACATTACTACTTGCTCATTATGGTGCCTTTCATCGATTTGCAGTACCATTTAGTGTTGCTGTATTTATAATGGGAATCGCGGCTTTAACCATTTTACCAGCACTATTATTAATTTTCGGTAGGATTGCATTTTTCCCGTTTATACCGAGAACAACTTCAATGAATGAGGAGTTTGCAAGAAAGAAAAAGAGGGCTGTAAAAGTTGAAAAATCAAAAGGCTCCTTTAGTAAAAAACTTGGAGATGTAGTAGTACGAAGACCGTGGACAATAATTATGCTAACTGTGTTTGTATTAGGTGGATTGGCTTCGTTCGTACCACGTATTCAATACACATATGACTTATTAGAATCGTTTCCAAAGGATATGCCTTCTCGTGAAGGGTTTACGTTAATTAGTGATCATTTCTCAGCTGGTGAACTAGCACCAGTAAAAGTGGTTGTTGATACGAAAGGAAAAGAGCTTCCTATTAAACAAGAACTAGAGAAATTTTCTTTCGTAAATACAGTGAAAGAGCCAAAAGAGGGAAAAGAAAATAAGCAAATACAAATGTATGAAGTTTCTTTAGCGGAAAATCCATACTCAATTGAAGCGTTAGATCAAATTCCTAAATTGAAAAGTAATGTAGAAAAAGTATTAAAAGATGCTGGGATTCGTAATACTGAAGATCAATTGTGGATTGGTGGAGAAACAGCTTCATTATATGATACAAAGCAAATTACTGAACGTGATGAATCAGTAATTATTCCAGTAATGATTAGCATTATCGCTTTACTATTACTTGTCTACTTACGATCGGTTGTTGCGATGATTTATTTAATTGTAACTGTCGTTTTATCATTCTTCTCAGCGTTAGGAGCAGGATGGATATTGCTTCATTACGGTATGGGAGCGCCGGCCATTCAAGGTGCGATACCGTTGTACGCATTCGTATTTTTAGTTGCTTTAGGTGAAGATTATAATATCTTTATGGTTTCAGAAATATGGAAAAACAGAAAGACACAAAATCACATGGATGCAGTAAAAAATGGTGTAATACAAACAGGTAGTGTTATTACATCGGCAGGTTTAATTTTAGCAGGAACTTTTGCAGTGTTAGGTACACTTCCAATTCAAGTATTAGTTCAATTTGGTATTGTAACTGCAATTGGCGTATTACTAGATACGTTTATCGTAAGACCGTTACTTGTACCCGCAATTACAGTTGTGTTAGGCCGATTTGCTTTTTGGCCAGGTAAACTTTCAAGAAAGAGTGAAGAAATACAAAAAGTGGATGCATAGTTAAAAAAGCCAAGGATATTTTCCTTGGCTTTTTCAATGTAGTTAATTAATTTTTTGAAGTCAAATCATCAGCTGAAGCGTGATCAGCATCTTCAATTGTTGTTTCGGGCATTCCGTATAAGCCGTTCATTGCTTGTTCTTCGATAGTAAGGTTTGCAGTATTATTATTTTGAATAGATGTAGTGTTTTCAGTAACATTTTCTTTTTTATTCATATTTTTGTTATTCATGTATGTATCCTCCAAATTTCATTTGATTTATCTATAGTATGTGGATGGATTTCCAGAAATATGTGAATTGATTCTTACATATGTTATATAATTAAATAAATAATTAGGGTGAAATGTACACTGTTAGGAGTGAACAATTATGGTGAAAGCAAGGGAATTAGCCTTCTAAAATAAAAAGAAAATTTTAGGAGGCTATTAGAATGAAGTTCCATGTAATTGATAGAGAAGATTGGAATAGAGAGCAGTATTTTGAGCATTATTTAAAGTTGAAATGTACATTTAGTATGACTGTGAATGTTGATATCACGATGTTATTAGAGGAAGTATATCAAAAGGGAATAAAATTTTATCCCGTTTTTATATATTTAATTTCTAGAGTAGTAAATAATCATAAAAAATTTCGAACATGTTTTAACGATGAAGGAGTTTTAGGCTATTGGGAGGAAATGATACCGAATTATACAATCTTTCATAAAGATGATAAGTCTTTTTCAAGTATATGGACGGATTATTCAAGTGATTTCCGCACTTTCTATAAAAATTATGAAGACGATATGAGATGCTATGCTAATGTTCATGGTCTTTTCACGAAAGAAAATATTCCGCCTAATGTATTTCCGATTTCTAGCATACCTTGGACTAGTTTTACTGGATTTAATCTTAATATTAATAATGATGAAAAATTTCTATTGCCAATTATAACTTGTGGGAAATATTTTAACGAAGGAAATAAGGTTATGCTACCAGTTTCATTGCAAGTACATCATTCGGTTTGTGATGGATATGATGCGAGTCAATTTATAGAAGATTTACAGCAGTTAAGTAATACTTGCAACGAGTGGCTTAAGTAATATCTAATTTTTAATTATATAAAGTGAAACTTTAATCAGTGGGGGGGTTCAGCCCTCACCAATCGGGCGTTCACGGGCAGCAGGGCCCCACCTAACTTCTTTGCTTTTGCTGAATTTTGAGGTGGGGGTCTTACTGTCCGGCAAATAGCGGGATAAAATTGAAAATGAATAAAAGAAGAGAACATGTTGATATTACATGGTCTCTTCTTTTATTCATTAATACTAAGTAATTGTGGAAAATATAGGGTGATTTGTAGTTTAATAGTAAAGAGAGTGATTAGTATTAATTTTCTTTGTTTTTAAAAATTTAAGGATATAAATGTTTTAATAGGGGGGAATAAAGTGAAATTCTTAAGCATTGAAAAAGATGAAATCTTAATTGGGAATATGGCAAAATTGTATTGTAAAGTATTTGAGAAAACAAATTTCAATGAAATGATCGAGCGAATGAATAGGCATATAGAATATACAGGTTTTAAAGGTATAGTAGCAATAAATGATGAAAATGAAGTAGTTGGCTTTACTTATGGTTATCGCTCAATGGAGGGACAGTACTATAATCAATTAATGAGAGAAGCGTTACATCTAGAGCAAGTAGACGAATGGTTACAAGATTGTTTTGAATTTGTAGAGTTAGCAGTTCACCCACAATACCAAAATGAAGGTCTTGGAACGAAATTACATAATAAATTACTAGAAGGGCTTTCAAATAGAACAAGTGTTTTAACAACACAAATAAACAATGAAAAAGCACGTTCGTTATATGAAAGATTAGATTGGGTAAATGTATTAGAGCCATTTCATCCAAGTAAAAATGATGTTCCATATATAATAATGGGAAAAGCATTAAAAATAAAAGTGAATTGATAATTATGGAATTCACAATAGTTGTTGGTTTGTAATAATGAAAGGGAAAACAACAATGCTATCTATAGAAAAAGCTACAATTTTAGATGCTGAGAAATTAACAGAAATAATGAAAAGAACATTTGATGCAGAAGCAAAACAATGGCTATACGGCCAAGATAATGTCATTGATTATAACATTCAACCGCCAGGATATTCTTCAGTTGAAATGATGGAATATTCCATTGAAGAATTGGATTCTTTCAAAGTTGTCATGGATAAAGAAATAATCGGAGGGATAATAGTTACGATTTCTGGTAAGTCGTACGGTCGAATTGATCGTATTTTTGTAGATCCTGTTTATCAAGGAAAAGGAATTGGATCACATGTTATGAAATTAATAGAAAAGGAATATCCGAACATAAAGATTTGGGATCTCGAAACATCTAGTAGACAAATTAACAATCATCACTTTTATAAAAAGATAGGTTACCAAATGATTTTTGAATCGGAAGATGAGTATTGTTACGTGAAAAGAATAAAAACAAGCTCAAACAAAGAGAGTGTAGTTACAAATAAAGATATGAAAAATAGTCAATACGAAAACTGTAATTTAGCAAATACAGAGTATTATCAAGTGAATTTAAAAAACAGTTCATTTGTTGGTAGCAATATAATGAATACGAATATGAGTAATTGTAATGTAAGTCAATCAAAGTTTAGAAATATAAATTTTAGAAGGTCATCATATGCAGATTTAAATCTTTCTGGCAGTAAATTTAATTTGGTGACTTTAGGTGGAGTGCAATTTAAAAATACAAGTCTCGGAGATGAGAAGGAACCTATTGTATTCGATAAATGTGATTTGGAAGGTAGCACCATAAGTAATAGTAATCTGAAAAATATTGAAATAGAAAATTGTGATATAGTCGGCATGAAACTAAATGGTATTCTGATTGAAAATTTGCTTAATTTATATAACAAGGTGAAAAGTTAACCATATCCATATAGTTGTTAATCTTTTAGGAAAATAAGTATTATATTGAAATAATTATGTGAAAATGACATAAAGAAATACGAGTGAGAAGGTCATTCATACACGTTTCTAGAATACACACAAACAAATATATTGTTATTTATATGGAGGAGAGAAAGATGGGGATCAACGTTAGAGCAGTAGAAATACAAGATGCTAGAGCAATTCATCGTATATGTATACAAGATGAAGTTTTACCGTATATGGTTTTCTTACCTAGCATGCGTGTAGACGCTATGGAAAATAGAATTCGAAATTTAGCACCAAATCAATTTGAATTTGTTGCAGAATATGATGGAGAAATTGTTGGGTTTGTAGGTTTAACACAAAGTCCGGGACGAAGATCTCATTCAGGCGATTTATTCATTGGGGTCGATAGTGAATATCATAATAAAGGAATTGGGAAAGTACTTCTTACGAAGATGCTTGATCTGGCTGATAATTGGTTAATGTTAGAGAGAGTAGAACTAGGTGTGTTAGAAACGAATCCAAAAGCAAAAGCTTTATATGAAAAATTTGGATTTGTAGAAGAGGGAGTAAAGATAGGGAATTTGAAAGCTCAAGGAAAGTTTATTAATGAAATTATGATGAGTCGTTTTAGACCGGATGGTTTAATTGTACATAATTAATAGTTAAAAGCATGACAGTATACTGTCATGCTTTTTTATTAGAATTTGGCTGTAATAAAAATAATACTAAACCAATAAAAATAACGGTAATTCCTAGTCCTTGTTGTAAAGAAATGGTCTCATGTAATATAAAGTACGCTAGTATACAAGTTCCAATTGTTTCTCCTAAAATGCTCATGGAAATTAAAGTAGCACTCATCCATTTTAATAACCAATTAAAAATGGTTTGTCCTAAAATTGTAGCAATGAAAGCTAATCCAATAAAGCACAACCAAGTTTGTGTAGAATAATGGATGAAAGATTCTTGTTGCGTGAAAGCAAATATGCCAAGAAAGCCAGCACTACTTCCATAACTAATTACCGAATATGGTATAAGTGCCAAATCTTTACGAACGTGTTGGCTAATGAAAAAATAAGCAGTAATGATACCGGCAGCGATAAATGCTAAAATATCTCCATATAAAGCTGCTCCACTAATTTGGAAATCTTGCCAGCCAATAACGATACTACCTGAAATAGCGATGAGGCAACCAATAACCGCTCCTTTCGTAAATCTCTCCTTAAATAAAAAATAAACACCAATCATTGAGAACAAAGGTTGTAGCGTTACGATAACTGTAGAGCTTGCTACAGAAGTATATTGTAATGATTCAAACCAAAGTACATAATGTGCAGCTAAAAATAGCCCAGATATGGATCCGAATCCCCATTGTTTTTTCGTTAAAGTTTTTAGCTCATCTCGACTATTTTTATTAAATAGTAATAACGGTAACAGAATCAGTGTGGCAAAGAATAATCGGTAAAAAGCAATGATTGTAGCAGGAGCATCTGCCAATTTTACAAAAATTGCTGAAGTTGATAAGGCGAATACACCAAAAAATAAGATGTAATATGAAAGAATAGGTGATTTCAAAGTTTGTCCCTCCGATAGAATGTTTATTATAATAAACTTACTACGATATAATGTACAAAAGTAAGTATATAAGTCCCGGAGATAATAGGGAAGGATTATTTGCCTTTGTTTAGTATGTCAGCACAAAGACAAAGAAACATGCATTATGATGGACGAAAGGAATTTTTACTATGATACATGATAGGCTTGGACAAACGGTATTAAGTTACCGTAAGAAAAATAACATGACAATTCGTGAATTCGCTGATTATGCAGGGATTAGTACATCGTTAATTAGCCAAATTGAAAGAGGGCATGCTAATCCTTCTTTAAATGTTTTGGAATTAATTGCAAAAGCATTAAATGTACCGCTGTTTACACTTTTTATTAACGAAATTGATACAGATTCGCTCATTTCTAAGAAAAAAGATCGAAAAAAAGTATATCGGGAAAACAATAATCACATTGTATATGATGTATTAACACCTGATTTTATGAAAGCACGTATTGAAATGCTAATGATGGATTTAAATAAACAAGCAAACACAACACAAAGCCATTATTCCCATGAAGATAAGGAAGAGATTGCTGTTGTTATGAAAGGGGAAGTGTATGTGGAATTGGAGGGAAAAGAATATTTTTTAGAAGAAGGCGATGTTGTACGTATTCCACCGAATGTGAAGCATCGATTTTTGAATAAAAGTGATGAATCGAATCATATTTTATTTGTACTGACACCATCTTTAGGGTGAAAATATAGTGATTTTTATCCCGCATTAACGGGCAGTAAGACCTCCCTCAAAATTTAGCGAAAGTAAAGAAGTTAGGTGGGGGATTAACTGCCCATAAATGCCCGATTGGTAAGGGCTGATTAAAGTTTCACTTTATTAGGGGAGATAGAAAATGGAAAACAAAAGTATTTTAAAAGGCGGCCTTTCAATTATTTCTCAATGCAAAAAAGAAACAAATGATATTTGGCATGCGCATTTTGGAGCAGCTGCAATTGCTAGTTATTTTTTTATGAAAGATAATAATATTGATGAAGAAACAGCTCGTAATATGTATTCGCAAACAAGGATGATGCTGAACAAGAAAAAAATTGGTGAGATGATTGATGATAAAAAAGAAATAGATTTTCAAATTGCGGAGAATATGATTATAAAATCTTTAGAACAAACGATTGATGAACTTCATTGGGTGGGGCATAACGTCATTTATGCGTCATTAAGTTTATTGGCTATGAAAGAGCTACAAAAATGGGGCGATAATCAAGCAATTGAAGGGATTACTACTCTTATTTTATCATTTCGAAAAACAATTCCAGGTAGATCGTGGATTGGTTATACGACGAAAGAAGTAAAACAATTAAGTTTTGAAGATGAGATAAAAAGTGAATTGAGTAATCCAACACAAGTATCTCAGTTCATTTTAAATGAGTTATCGAAATTTAATAGTATTTATCGAGCGGAATCGCATCATGATTTAATTGGGCATTTGCTTACTTACTCCCACGCAATTAATATAATGTACGATTTAGGGCATATAGATATATTTCAACGAGGGATACGCCCGCTTTTAAAACTAGTATACGTACTACGAGCTAGCCAAAAGCTCAAGCTGAATACGGGAATAACTTTACACTCACCTATAGATCGATTACCTTTAATTCAATCTAAACGTGCAAATATTTTACCAACTGAAAATATATTTTGGATAAAAGACTATAGTGAATTCGATTGGGATTTTGGTCATGTATTTAAATTCTCATATAGTTATTTTAATCATATAAAGAGAGCTCCAGATTATAAAGATATAACATTAGAAAAATTCCGGTATGTTATTAATTCTTAATGAACGTCAATAATCTGTAAGAGGGAGCTTAATCTAGTTTCTTTTTTGTTAGTAGTATATTATTTTTTCAAATTTGTAAGATTTTACATGCGTATTTTACTTTTACTAATTATGTAAGTAGGCTATACTGAAATACATACATTTTATTTTTGGAGAGATGTAAAACGACATGGAACTAGCGAAATTAGAAAAAGTAATTGAAATAAAAAAAGAAGAACTTTTATATTTAGTATCGGATTATGGAATTCAACATGAAAAAGTATTGGCATTGAGTCAAGAACTAGACAAATTAATCAATTACTTTATGTTTTTAAAATAAAGAGAACTATGACGTGGTTTGTATATGTTATAGTTCTTTTTTATTAGGTAATTTGAAAATATATTCAAATATATTGTCTAATTTCTTACAGAATGCGCAACTTGCTAGTCGAATATAAGGACTTTTGGTTATAATAAAAAGGAATTATTAATTGTATCGGTTAGGAGCGCAGCACATATGAAAACAGTTGTTGTTATCGGTGGAGGTATAACGGGACTTTCTACTATGTTTTATTTAGAAAAATTAAAAAAGGATTATAATATCGATTTAAATTTAATTCTTATTGAGAAAGAAGAGTATTTAGGTGGTAAAATCCATAGTGTGGAAGAAAAGGATTTCATTATGGAGTCAGGAGCGGATTCAATCGTTGCTCGTAATGAATATGTTATGCCACTTGTAAAAGATTTAAATTTAGAAGATGAAATGGTATATAATGAAACGGGTATTTCTTACATATATTCTGAAAACATGTTACATCCGATTCCTTCTGATACTATATTTGGGATACCGATGAGCGCCCAGTCTTTGTTTAGCAGTACGCTAGTCTCAACGAAAGGGAAAATCGTAGCTTTAAAAGATTTCATAACGAAAAATAAAGAGTTTACGAAAGATACATCACTTGCTCTATTTTTAGAAAGTTTCTTAGGGAAAGAGTTAGTGGAAAGACAAATTGCTCCTGTACTTTCAGGCGTATATTCTGGTAAATTGAATGAGCTTACAATGGCATCTACATTACCGTATTTACTGGATTATAAAAATAAGTATGGAAGTATTATTAAAGGTTTTGAAGAGAATAAAAAACAATTTCAATCAGCAGGAAATAAAAAATTCGTATCATTTAAAGGTGGACTATCTACGATAATTAATCGCTTAGAAGAAGTGCTTACTGAAACTGTCGTAAAAAAAGGTGCTATAACGACGGCTGTAAGTAAACAAGAAGATCGATATGAGATTTCTTTTGTAAATCATGAAACAATACAAGCTGATTATGTTGTTTTAGCAGCTCCGCATGATATAGCACAAACTTTATTACAGTCTAATGAGTTAAATGAGCAGTTTAATACATTTAAAAACTCATCTCTTATAAGTATTTACTTAGGATTTGACATACTAGATGAACAACTACCAGCTGACGGCACAGGGTTTATTGTAACGGAAAACAGTGATTTACATTGTGATGCTTGTACATGGACAAGTCGAAAGTGGAAACATACATCCGGTAAACAAAAATTATTGGTAAGAATGTTTTATAAGAGCACCAATCCGGTATATGAAACAATCAAAAATTATAGTGAAGAAGAATTAGTACGAGTAGCTTTATATGATATTGAAAAGAGTCTCGGAATTAAAGGTGAACCAGAAGTAGTCGAAGTTACAAATTGGAAAGATTTAATGCCGAAATATCATTTAGAACATAATCAAGCGGTTCAAGCATTGCAAGAAAAAATGACGAATCTTTATCCAAATATATATTTAGCTGGTGCCTCATATTATGGTGTCGGAATTGGTGCGTGTATTGGAAATGGAAAGAATATAGCCAATGAAATAATGGCTACATTAAATGAATAATACTGTAGAATAAATAAAAACTGTTCCTTCAGCAAAATGGAGGAACAGTTTTTATTTATTTTATTTGAATGGAAATTGTATTGTTTTTTACATTGTTTTCTTTTATTGTTAATGTTATTTCTCCAGACTCTTTAAATGAATACGGTGATAGTTGATAAATATCTTTTATATCATGTTTTTCTTGTAATTTATTTACCGGTATTGATACGATATTTGGCTTCCATGTTTCTTGTTTTCCTGAAGGATATTCTATAAGTATTACCGGATTTTTTAACTGTATTGTTTTCCAAGAGACGAAATATAGTTGTACTTCTGTATTTTTTTTTAATAATTCTTCGGAGAAATAACCGAATTCGCCTACATTACCGAAAACAGTATAGTTTTGATTTTTTAATTTAATATCTAAATAACTAGGTTGATATGTTACCGCATGATAAGTTCCATATGAAAGTGAGAGTATGGCAGCGATTAAAATACCGATTGAAAATGTCCTAAAGCTATTACCTTTAAAGCTAGTCATCATGAATGAGTTTGGTGTGAATTTTTTTGCGAATAAAAAAATAAGTAATATGAGTAAGAGGGATAAGCTGATGAATATATACATAGGAAATCTTCACCTCCACAATAAAATAAATATTAACTATATTTTACCATAAATGTATGGGGTAGGTTGGTTGTTTAGAAGGAGAAAATGAAGAAACAATTTCTTTACAGTTCTTGATAATTTAAAATTCGATTTATGGAAATTATAGCGTCATGTTTGAGGTGCAATCAGAAGGTATCTAATTCGTGTATATAGAATTAAGAGAGAATGTGCCATTAGAAATGTTTGATTTATGGAACAATAAGGACTTTACTAATTATACATATTTTTTCTGATATAATGAATGAGTAGAGAGAAAGGAGTGATCCTATGGCATTTCCTATATTAGAAACAGAACGCTTACGTTTAGTTGAAATAGAACAATCTTATTGTCAAAAAATATATGAAATCTTTTCATTGGATGAAGTGACGTGTTACTACGGTATGAATTCTTTTACGGAGTTTGGACAAGCTTCACGTATGATCGAATCTTTTTCAAAAAATTACTTTGAGAAAAAGGCAATACGATGGGGAATTGTGTTAAAAGAAACGAACGTTTTAATAGGAACAATTGGACTAAACAATTTACAATTATGGAGTAAACGATCTGAGATTGGATATGATCTGCATCCTCGCTATTGGGGAAATGGTTATGCTTCAGAAGCAGCTGGAGAAATTATTGATTATGGATTTAAAGATTTAGGTTTGTTTAGAATTGGAGCTATTACATATCCTGAAAATGTTACTTCTTGTAGAATGTTATCTAAAATTGGCTTCCAAAAGGAAGGGCTATTGCGCGGATATATTCATCAAGGAAATAAGCAACACGATGCATTATTGTATTCTATAGTGCGAACTGATGTTGAGGACATAAATTTATAATAAAAAAACCTCTTAATTAAAAGAGGTTTTTTTTATTATAAATTAACCTAATTTAGGTAATAAACGTTCTCCGCTTTTCATGCTACTTTTACATAAAGGGCATTTAGGCTCTTCTTCAAATGAAAAGTTCTTTCTCATCCATCCTAAACAATCCTCTGCTTCACATTCCCAAACAGGGGTTTGTTCTGGTGGTACTTCTGCTACATCGTTCTTTCGATTTCGATACATGTAACCACTCCTTTTATGTAAAAATTTTAGTTATATATTAAAAAGGTTGTTAACCTTGCTGGTAACAACCTTTTTATTGTTTGAATTATAGCTTTACAACGTTTTTAGCTTGAGGTCCGCGGTTACCTTCTTCAACTTCGAAGCTAACTTCTTGACCTTCGTCAAGAGACTTGAAGCCGTCGCCAGTGATAGCTGAGAAGTGAACGAATACGTCGTTACCGTCTGCAACTTCGATGAAACCGAAACCTTTTTCGCTGTTAAACCATTTTACTTTACCTGTTAATGTCATGGTAATGCCTCCTAAAAGTAGAAAAATTACAATATGATCGGCCTTATTTGAATGAAAATAAAATTTCACATATTATCAAAAACCCATAAGGAGTACAAACTGTCCCTGATTGATACTTGATAATATGCAAAGAAAATATAGTGTTAAATTGACCTTAATTACTATCTTACAACAAATGGTGGGAAATAGCAAGTGCTGGTAATACCACTGAGTAATCTGGGTGATAATAGTAAAGGCACAAAGGCACCTCTTTTATTTATATATTATTCCTAATTTGGATTTATTCCAAACAAAAATCATTTATATGAAAAAATAAGTTTAAATAAAAGGCTAAATATTATTTTAATATTGCTGATGAGTACCATAATTAGGAGGATAGAATATTGCAAAATAAACAATTTAAAATAATTGAAGCAGCAAAAGAAGGAAGAAGAAAAGTTCATCCTGTTTTTGCTGTCATACTCGCGATTATATTTTTAACTTTAGGTGAATTATTTATGTTGTTTATGCTGATTTTACCGAAAGCAGAAACAACTTTTATGAAGGCGATTTATAGCGACATTGAGATGATATTAACGTTTGGCGGCGCAATATTTTTTGTGTTTTTATGGATTAGATTTGTAGAGAAAAGATCATTTTCATCCATTGGTTTTTGGAGAAATCAATGGATAAGAAAATATTTGAGAGGTACATTAATAGGATTTGTTTTCATTTCAATACCAGTAATTTTACTCCTATTAGCAGGAGTTGTAACATTACAAATACAAAAAATTACAGTAACCGCTATATTGGGTATTGTAGGTTCTTTAGTTGCATTTTTAATACAAGGGGCAACGGAAGAAATTATTGTACGAGGTTGGTTATTCCCGGTTCTTTCTGTTAGAAGTCGTATATGGGTTGGGATTGTTGTGACATCTTTCTTATTTGGTTTTCTTCATTTACTTAATCCAGGTATTACAATTCTTTCAATATCGAATATAATATTAGATGGTGTATTTGCAGCTTTTTACGTTTTAAAAGACAGTAGTCTGTGGGGGATTTGCGCATGGCATTCCATTTGGAATTGGGCACAATATAACGTCTACGGTTTTGCAGTTAGCGGGATGACCATATATTCAACTCCGCTATTTAAACCTGCAACAAATGGCCCCGAATTCCTTCATGGAGGCACGTTCGGAATTGAAGGTAGTATCATTACAACAATCATGCTCACTGTCGCTTCAATTGTTTTATGGAGAAAGTTATGGGGAAGAAAAGCGAAACAACGAAATTTTAGTTAATGAAAGAGGGAGAAACTATGGGGATAATAGCATTTGAGGGAGCAAGCGCTGTTGGTAAAAGTACCACGTGCCGTGAATTAGAAAAGAATTATGGTGCTTATATAATACCTGAAGTCAATTCTTTATTTGAAAGGCCAAAAAATGAACATAGAACATGGTATTTTGAAAAACAAGTTGAGCGCTGGAATATAGCTGTTCAGAAGTCAGAGCAATATGAATTAGTAATACTCGATGGCGATATATATCAGCCACTTAGTTATAATTGGTGTTTTCATTTTGATCTATTTAATCAGCCATTATCTTTAATAGAAAATTTTTATAAAGAAAAGATGATAAATAGGGAAATTGGTTTTCCGGATCAATATTTTTATTTATATACGAACGATGAAGAACTTAGAAAGCGGAAAGTATCTGATGAAACGAAAAGAAGGAGAAACTTTGAAAAACATTTACATATATCAAAATCGTTTCAGTGTTATTATGAAAATTTAAATTCTGTTACAGATGGGTATTGTAAATTAATTGAGGCGAAAAGTGTAAAATCGAATGAAATAGAAATTGTAAAGAATTTAAACAGTTTAAATGTTTGTGAAGAAAGACGTTTTGATGTTTCGAGGTTAGATGCTATTACGAAGTGGTTAAAAGAAAATCGTGCATAAAGTAAAAACAACGAGTGTTATTTATCGCGCTCGTTGTTTTTTGTTTCTTTATAAATATAAAGGGAAAATTTGTAGAATATTTTCAATATTTAACAGAATAATCTTTCAATTTTAAAGAAAAAGAAATACAATATGAGGAAGTATATATAAATAATATGATAGGGGATGGGATGCGATATTTTGAATGAAGGAACAGTTTTTATATAAGAAGTAATTAGGTAGTAAGAACAGAGATATTTGGGAGGAAACAAGCGCGATGAAAACACTATTTAAAATAATAGGTATTCTAGCTGGTATGGCGGTAATTGGAGTAGGTTTAACATATGGTATGCTGTATTATTTAAATAATAGTAAACCAGCTGCGAAAAAGGCATCACCAGCTGCTCCAGCAGTAGAAGTATTAGCTGATAGTAATGTAAAAGCAGAAGATGCAAAGCTTTTAGAAAATGGCAATTATTCATTGCCGAATAGTGGTTTTAATAAAAATTTTAAATGGACAGATGAGAACATACAGACAGCATTACATGAAATGGCACATCAAAAAGCGAAAGCTGATCAAAAGTGGGGCTATATTTTTATTACACAAGAGCGGATTGAAAGCTTAATTGATATTGTAAAGAGTAATGATCTTGTACAGGGAAGTACATATGTAGAAATTTTAGAACGATGGAAACAAGGAAAATATGAAAAAGTTGATGCAGATCACAATAAGATTTGGAAATTACAAAGCGGGAATTTAGGAGAAGGAAAAGGAGTAATGTCGGAAGCTGAGCAAAAAGAATTAATTAATCAAGTGTTTATGAACAAAGGTACATATTCAGGTAGTAAATTAATTGCAGGCGGGGGACAGACTAATAAATAGTATACTAATTAATGAAAAAGAGTAATTGCTTATTAGGCAATTACTCTTTTTATATGTACGTCTTAATATTTTAGTCTCGTTCAAGTAAGGAAAGAAACGACTGTAATACCGGGGAAATCCATCTGGATTTATGATAGATTACATGACTTTGAATAATGGTTGGAGTTTCGATAGGCTGAAAACATAGTTGTTCTTTTTGGCAACTTTCTTGTACAACGATATAAGGAAGAATTGAAATGCCTAATTCACACATAACGGATTGTTTAATGACTTCAACATTGGAAGTTTCAAATGTTTTAGCTGGAATATTTCCACTTTGACGTAAAAAACGATCTACCATTGGCCTATAGCCGCAGCTTTGTTCTGTAAAAATGAACTGGGTGTCCTGTAATAACTGGAATGGATTTGCGTGTGCAGCGGAATAAGCTGGTAAAATCCATCCAAATGTTTCATTACTAAAAGTACGCGTAATAAAATCATTATGTTCTATACTTTCTCCAATTATGAAGACAACGTCTGTTTCTCCTTCACGTAATTTTTGTAATGCTTGTTCATTTGTGTTTGTTTCAAGTACGATATTTACTTTCGGATTTTTCTGTTTGTAAGTACGTAATAATTGTGGTAATCGGTATACCGCTAATGATTCATTAGATGTAATACTTAATGTACCTTCTAAATAATCTGTATTTTGGGGGATTTCTTGCGCTTTTTCATATATTGCAAGTAATTCTAATGCATAAGGATGAAATTGATGACCTGCTTTTGTAAGTAGCACTTTTTTCCCTAACCGATCGAAAAGAGGAATATGTAAATCGTTCTCTAAAGCTTTCATATGTGCTGTAACAGTAGATTGCGCATAACCTAGCGCATGAGCAGCTTTAGAAAAATTACCATACTTCACAATGGCGCAAAATGTTTTAACATGTCTCATTTCCATAAGCGATCCCTCTTTTATTATCATGATTTGTGAATGATTATATCATGTATTTTAATTTTCCAAATGATTAAATTCCGTATAAAATAAAATTGTGGAAATATTCATTCAAGTGATATTGGAGGAGAAAAGATGATCAAAAAGGGCTATCATGTAGCTGTTGTTGGGGCTACAGGTGCGGTAGGGCAAAAAATTATTGAACTGTTAGAGAATGAAATGAAGTTTAATATAGTTGAAGTTACATTGCTTTCATCAAAACGATCCGCCGGTAAGAAAGTAAGATTCAAAGGACGAGAGATAATTATACAAGAGGCAAAAACAACTAGCTTTGAAGGTGTAGATATTGCCTTTTTTAGTGCTGGGGGAGAAGTATCTAGACAATTTGTAACTCATGCAGTTTCTAGTGGTGCGATTGTAATTGATAACACAAGTGAGTACCGAATGGCACAAGGTGTACCGCTCGTTGTTCCGGAAGTGAATGCGCATACTTTAGAGCGGCATAAAGGTATTATTGCAGTTCCAAATTGTTCAGCATTACAGATGGTAACTGCACTTCAGCCGATTCGAAAATCATTCGGTTTAGAAAGAATTATCGTTTCAACATATCAAGCTGTATCGGGTTCTGGCATTCATGCGATTCATGAATTACAAGAGCAGGCTAAGTCTATGCTTGCTGGTAAAGAAGTGAAAAGTGATATATTACCGGCGAAAAAAGATAAAAAACATTATCCAATAGCGTTTAATGTACTGCCTCAAGTAGATATATTTACAGACAATGATTTTACTTTTGAAGAAGTAAAGATGATTCAAGAAACGAAGAAAATATTAGAAGATGAAAACTTGAAAATGGCAGCTACTTGTGTACGTGTTCCAGTCGTATCTGGGCATTCAGAATCGGTTTATATAGAACTGGAAAAAGAAGCAACCGTTGCGGAAATTAAGGAAGTATTAATGGATGCACCAGGTGTTATTTTGCAGGATAACCCTAGTGAACAGCTGTATCCAATGCCATTATATGCAGAAGGGAAAATAGATACATTTGTCGGAAGAATACGTAAAGATCCTGATACGCCAAACGGATTCCACCTCTGGATTGTTTCCGATAATTTATTGAAAGGTGCGGCTTGGAATTCAGTTCAAATCGCAGAGACTTTAGTGGAAAGGGGGATACTTTAATATAGTTTGAAAAATTGGGGAATCGTTAATGATTTCCCGGTTTTTACTCATTGAAAGTTGGAGGAAGTATGCCGTTTTCTGAGGTGAATGTGAACTTTAAAAATAAAACTTATACTGACTTTTGGAGGGAAGATAAGAATAAATTGATGCCTAAAAGATAAATGGGATAAGATGGTAATATAAAGAGTGCATATACACTGGAGGGATTACCAATGCTAAAAGTTATGTTACCATTTGTTCTTATCTTTTTTCTTGTTATTGCGATGTATATTGCTTATCAAAAGAGAAAAAAATCCGAGATAAAAGGATTGAAAAGTGCGCTAACTTCTATTTGTTTCTTTTCACTCGCAATATTAAATATGTTTGCATATTGGTTTCATTTTGGCGGTGTTTTTACTTGGTTATTTTCAATTGTATTATTGCTAGTTGGTGCATATTTTACAAAATATATTCCAATATCTAAAAAGGTACATTAAAATTTATAAGAGTTTACATGCAATGTTTACTTTTTTGAAAAGAGATTATTCTACTAGATCGTTGTGAAACGATTTCATAGGACAATCTCTTTTGTTTAGTTTTGGAAAGAACGTACTGTGATTTGTAGTTGCTCAATAAATTCTCGAGTGGCAGCACACATATATTTATCTTTTCTATAAATAAGCCCTATTTCAATTATTGGAGTAGGGTTTTCTATTTTAATAGCTTGAATGTTTTTATTTTGTAAAAAGTCTATATATGGTTGTGGTAACACTGTAATTCCCATGCCTTTAGAAACCATTTGGATTAAAGATTCCATCGTACTAATTTCTAAAATTGGTCTTGGTCTAAAGTTGAATTTTTGACAATGAGATGTAATTAGTTCGGTTAAAAAGAAATTTTTAGGTAAAAGAATTAAAGGGTAGTTCTGTAGTTCAGTAATAGATACATGATTACGTTTAGCTAATCGATGACCAGTTGGCACGACCAATGTAAGGTCGCTTTTGTATAGAGGGATGGAGATAATTTCTTTATCTTGCACCGGGAGAAATGTAATGCCGATATCTAGTTCGTTTTGTAATAATTTTTCACGAATATCTCCTGTACGAAGCCCTAATACAGAAAGCTCTATATTGGGATATAAATTATTGAAATTTAAAATAGCTGGTGGTAGTAAATAATTTACGACGGTTAACAAAGCCCCTATTGTTAAGGAACCTTGCTGTAATCCGTTTAGGTCTTGAAGGGCTGAACGAGCTTGTTCGACTTCATGAAAAATGGTTTTACAATGTGATAATAAAATCTTCCCTGCTTCAGTTAAAGATATTTTTTTACCAATTCGATCGAAAAGTGGCATTCCTACTTCATGCTCTAATGCACGTATTTGTTGACTTAGTGAAGGCTGTGAAATATTTAATTTCTCAGCTGCTTTTGTGAAATGTAATTCTTTTGAAACAGCTAAAAAGTATTCAAGTTGTCGTAATTCGATTGAAATCACCTCAAGTATAATAATAGGTTATACCTATCATTATTATATAAATAATTGAATTGAACAATGATTTTAGAGGTTTTATAATCATCTTTATATAGCAGAGAGGGTTGTAAAAATTAATCGAGAGAAAATACATGTAACACCTTTAAAGGAGGAAATAGAATGGCTAATGAATATCGATTATTATCTTTAAATATAGGATTACCAAAAGAGGTTACATACGGCGGAAAAGTAATTCATACAGGCATAAATAAGAAACAAGTAAAGGAACCGGTATATTTATCCTTTGTAAAGTTTAATGGAGATGGACAGGCGGACTTAGTTCATCATGGAGGAGTAGATAAAGCAGTTTGTGTTTATACTGGTGATCACTATCCATACTGGGAACAAGAATTGAATCAAGATCTTGTATATGGGGCTTTTGGAGAAAATATAACAGTTAGTGGTATGCGCGAAGAGGATGTTTGTATTGGTGATACGTTTGAGCTAGGACAGGCAATCGTACAGGTAACACAACCAAGGCAACCTTGTTTTAAATTAGCAAAAAAATATAATATTCCAAAGTTACCACTATATTTTCAAGAAACAGGATATACAGGATTCTATTTTCGCGTATTAAAAGAAGGATGGGTATCATCAGTCGATACATTAAAAAGACTACAGTCTGATCCAAAAGGTGTTTCAGTAGCGTTTGCTAACCGTATCATGCACAAGGAAAAACAAAATATTGAAGGGATAAAAAGGATATTAGAAGTAAATGCACTTTCAAGTAGTTGGAGAAAGTCTTTTGAAAAGCGTATAAGTGGAGAAGAAATTAATACGAAGGAAAGACTTGAAGGGATAAAAGACTAAAAATATTTTATTATAAATAGTGTATTTCTATTAGTAAAAGCTAATTAGAAAGCGCTATTTTTATATAATAAACTAATTAATATCCAAAAATCTTAATATTGTTTTATTCGACTTATTTTCAAATAGTCAAAACATAAAATTAATTAGACTTTTTTTTTATGTTTTATGATAGTATATTGATTGGTAAGACCTCTATTTTTAAGAGTAGGTCATATAAGTATATCTAATTTAATGGAATTTAACATTTGGAGGTACAACATGGGGAATGTTGAAAAAATGGCAAGTCTTCTAATAGAAGAACCGAAAAGAGAGCAGTTATTTCCTTTATTTGAAGAAGTGTTTGAAATTACAACTCAAACATTGAATGATTTTTCGGATAAAGGGTATTGGGATGATACATATAAAGCTTTATCATTTTTACAAGAAGATAAAGTGATTGCAAATGTTGCGGCATTTTCACTCCCATTATTAATTAATGGAGAAAAAATAAATGCGGCGGGTATTCAATCAGTAATGACACATCCTAATTTCCGTAGACAAGGGCTAATGAAACAATTAATGGGTAAAATGATAGAAGAAATCGATAAGAAATGTGAATGTACATTATTGTTTACGGAAAACCCTGAACTATATACAGCGTTTGGATTTAAAGTTGTGCAGGAATATTTGATGACTATACCATACGATAAAAACAATAATAACGATTCACTACTTAAAAAATTAGATTACTATAATGTAGAGAATAGACAGTTAATACATGAAACTATTGATAGTGGCCAAAGACTTTCAAATAATTTTTCAACTTTAAATTTCCGTCCTTCATTTTATTTGAATATGTATGACTCGGAATGGAATGAGAAATTGTATTATTCAGAGAAACTAGATGCTTTAATCGTTTATGAAGTAGACAATGAAAAGTTGAAATTATTTGGAGTATTTGCGCCAGTACTTCCGGTTTTAGATGAAATATGTGGAGAAATCAATGAAAGGTTTACGGAAATCGAATTTTATTTTTCTCCAGATCAATTAGGGATTGAGGATGTACAGTTTACAGAATTACAGTCTAGTAAGTATTTAATGGTTCGAAGTGATAAAGAGTTAGATTTTAAAGGTTATAAATTCCCAGTATTAGCGGAGTTTTAAATGTCTATATAAATGCTTTATATATCGTATATACCAGAACGTATTGAGCAACTCACTATAATGAATGTACCTGAATACTATAAGATTAATGACAATCATGCGTTTATTGTCCGTTCGAAAGCAGAAACTGATTTTTGGCTTAAAACACATTATGGTTTTGAAGTAATGAATGGTCATGTATTTTATAATGAGATGATGACAGACTTTCAAGCTGAAGTTCAGTTACGTATGAATCCAAATTCAAAATTCGATCAAGCAGGTCTTTTTGTTATGATTTCGGAGAACTGTTGGCTAAAAACATCTTTAGAATATATCCCTGAAGGGCCATCTCACTTAGGTGCTGTCGTAACGAATAATGGATATTCTGACTGGTCAACGCAAGATTATCCAACTGAAGAAGCTAAGCAACAAATTCGTTTTCGAATTATTCGAAAACGTGGTGATTATACAATATATGTGAAAAAGAGCCATCAATGGGAACAAATAAGAATCACTCATTTAATGGAGGATATAGGGAATGAGCCTATTAAAATAGGTTTTTACACGTGTAGTCCTTCTAAAAATAAGGGATTTGAGACTGAGTTTTTAAATTTTACAATTGAAGAAATATAGATGAAAAACCGTATTCTTTTCAGTAAGAATGCGGTTTTTGTATTTACATAATATAAAGCACATTTATTGACCAGAAAGTCATTAATGCTTATCATTTAATAATGTTAAATATTAATTTACATAATATAATAGAAGTAATGAAGAAATTACAAAATATATCGCTTAAATAAGGAGGGATATGAATTATTCAGTGGTAATTTCATGGGAAAAGGAGATTATGTATGAAATCATTTCGTAAGTTATTACAGTATTTAAAACCATACATGTTCTTCGCTATTATTGGACCGCTATTTATGGTACTTGAGGTTGCGATGGACTTAATTCAACCGACTATTATGCAACATATCATTGATGTTGGGATTGCAAATCGGGATTTAAATTATGTAATAAAAATGGGGCTTCTTATGATAGGGGCAGCAGCACTCGGTTTAGTTGGAGGGCTTGGGTGTATGATGTATTCTACAAAAGCAGCTGTTAATTTCGCTACAGACATAAGAAAAGATGTGTTTGCGAAAATAGAAACATTTTCTAGTAATAATCGTGATTCATTTGGAACAGGTAAATTATTAACGATTGTGACGAATGATATCACTTCTATTCAATCGGCAATGACGATGACATTACGTGTTCTCGTTCGTGGCCCACTGTTATTTATCGGAAGTATAATTATTGTTTTTGTAACAGCGCGAGAGTTATTTCCAATATTACTTGTAGTTGTTCCAATTTTATTACTTGCAATTATTTTAATTGCAAGTAAAGCAAGTGGTACATTTAAAAAGGTGCAAGAGGCATTAGATAAAGTGAATACAAAGTTACAAGAAAATTTATCTGGTGTGCGTGTTATAAAAGCGTATGTAAGACAAAAATATGAAATCGCTCAATTTGGAAATGTAAATACAAATTTAACGAAGATAAATATTCGAGCTGTGCAACTTATTTCTTTAATGATGCCAATCATTATGCTAGTTGTAAGTGGCGGGATTGTTGCAACATTATGGATTGGTGGAGAAAAAGTATTCAGTGGAACACTTCAAGTAGGAGCGATTTTGGCATTTATTAATTACTTGAATATCATTTTAATGTCACTTATGTCGATTAGCATGGTATTTATTCAAATTGCGCGAGCTTTTCCATCTGCGGATCGTGTAAAGCAAGTGTTAAATACTGAAGTTGATATTATAAGCGAAGCGAATGCGATTGAACCTGAGAAAATCGAGGGGAATATAGAATTTAAAAATGTTAGTTATAGCTATACGAAAAATAATGAATATGTTTTAAAAGATATTTCGTTTAGCATACAAAAAGGTGAAAAAGTAGGGATTATTGGATCGACTGGAAGTGGTAAATCAACCTTAGCGAAACTGTTACCACGTCTATATGATGTGGATCAAGGTGAAATATGTATAGATGGAATAGATGTTAAAACATATGATTTGCAAAAACTCCGTGCTTCAATAGGCTTTGTACCTCAGAAGGCGTTGTTGTTCTCAGGTAGTATAGAAGAGAATTTACGTTATGGTAAAGAAGATGCAACACACGATGAGCTGGAAGTAGCAACTGCATCAGCTTGTGCGACTGAGTTTATCAATAAGCTGGAAGAATCTTATCAATATAATTTAACACAAGGTGCAACAAATCTATCAGGTGGACAAAAACAACGTGTATCAATTGCAAGAGCACTTGTGAGAAAACCACCGATTCTAATATTAGATGATTCTACATCAGCAGTTGATGCGAAATCAGAGGCTACTATTCAAACAGCTTTAAAAACAAAATATAAAGGCACAACGACTTTATTAATTGCGTCCAAAATTTCTTCCATAATGGATGCGGATAAAATACTTGTATTAGATAATGGTGAATTAGTTGGTAATGGTACACATGAACAATTGTTAGAACAAAGTGAGGTTTATCAGGAAATTTATCTTTCCCAAGGTGGTAATTTGTATAAAGAAGGTGGGGAAGAACATGCGTAATTTTCAAGGACAATTTGCTAATAAAGGTAGAAGAAACACGCCAAAGATGGGAAAAGCTAAAAATGCTCAAGGAACTGTAATGCGGATATGGAATTATATGGGCTATCAAAAAGCTGCTCTTATGTTTGTTATATTTCTAGTAGTTGTTACTACATTACTTGGATTATTAGGTCCATATTTTATGGGAGTCATTATAGATCAATATATTGTACCGAAAGATTTAAGTGGTACAGCAAGAATGTGTATGTTACTTATCGCGATTTATGGTGTAACGGTACTTTTAACATGGTTACAAACGTTTGTCATGATTAACGTTGCATTAAAAACAATTCAAAAAATACGACAAGATATTTTTGAGAAAATCCAAACGCTTTCTTTACGGTTCTTTGATGTACGTTCTCAAGGTGATTTAATGAGCCGTGTGACAAATGATATAGATAATTTGAACCAAGCTTTGACACAAAGTGTTGTACAAATTATTTCATCAGCGTTAACTTTTATAGGTGTAACGATTGCGATGTTCGCCTTAAATTGGATTTTAGCAATTGTAACTTTAATTACAGTACCTATTATGTTTTACGTTACAAAAAAACTAGTTGCATATAGTGGTAAAAACTTTGCGAAGCGTCAAAAAGATTTAGGTGAATTAAATGGATTTATTGAGGAAGCAATTACAGGTGCGGATGTTACAACGTTGTACGGAAAAGAAAAAGAAACTGTACAAAATTTCAATAAAATTAATGAACAGCTAAGAGTTTCAGCTACGAAGGCTGATACATTTTCAGCTTTTATTTTTCCAAGTATGAACTTTATTAATAACTTAGGTATGGGGCTTGTCATTGGGACTGGATCAGTTATGGTCTTAAACGGAATGACAACAGTAGGTGTTATTGCGGCTTTTATTAATTATTCTCGTCAATTCTCAAGACCGTTAAGTCAATTTGCGACTTTAATGAATACAATTCAAGCAGCAGTTGCTGGTGGAGAACGTGTTTTTGAGATTATGGATGAGGTACCAGAAATTCAAAATAAAAAAGACGCATTTGTTGTACAAAATTTACAAGGGCATGTTGTACTTGAGAATGTTTCATTTGGCTACGCAGAAAATAAAACGATTTTAAAAGAAGTAAGTCTTAAAGCGCAGCCAGGAGAGACAATTGCTTTAGTTGGTCCGACTGGATCAGGGAAAACAACAATCATTAATTTGTTAACTCGTTTTTACGATATACAGCAAGGACAAATTCATATTGATGGAAAAGGTATAAAAGATTATGATATTAATTCTTTACGAAGTAAAATAGGAGTAGTTTTACAGGATACGTATTTATTTGCAGGCTCGATTATGGATAATATCCGTTATGGACGCTTAGATGCTAGTGATGAAGAAGTCATCACTGCAGCTAAGGCAGCATCTGCACATTCTTTTATTAAGCATTTGCCAAATCAATATGAAACAGAAATTGCTTCAGAAGGATCGAATTTAAGTCAAGGACAAAAACAACTTCTTGCGATTGCACGAGCAATTTTAGCAGATGCAGATATATTAATTCTCGACGAAGCGACATCTAATATTGACACAAGAACAGAATTACAAATACAAGCAGGACTAAATAATTTAATGAGAGGTCGCACAAGTTTTGTGATCGCTCATCGACTTAAAACAATTGAAAAGGCAGATCAAATCCTTGTTATAAAAGATGGAAATATTTTAGAAAGAGGGAATCATGAATCTCTCATGGAAGATAAAGGATTCTATTTTGATTTGTATACGAGTCAGTTTAAAATATAGTAAAAGCATTGATATGTTGCGGTTTCTCTTGAGAGGAGAAACCGCATTTTTTTATATTTGAAAATATTATTATTCTAATGGTCTTTCACTACATATTTTAACAGCATCCTCCTGCATTCCAGGCAAAACATGTGAATAGCGATTTAATGTTATGAACATATCTTTATGACTGAAGTGTTCTAGATGTATACCTTGTTTCAAAAGTAGCGGACCATGTGTATAACGTAAATCATAAAATCGAACTTTAAAAATTGGGATTTAAATAAAAAGAGCGCAGTATAGCGCTCTGAGACAAACTATATATTTAGAGAGAAATCAAGATAATATATGGATATTGTTTGAGAATGTTGTAGGTTTTAATTAAAAATAAAGCACACATATAAGTGTGCTTTTATGAACGCTTTAGATTTGTATGACTATATAGTCAACATACAATAAAATATGCTTGTTTAATATAAATGTGTGTCAAATCTATAAAAATATATTTTAGTGTGTATAAGGAACATTAAATGTTAGTTAGCCAAGTCTTTTGTTTTTATCCCGCTATTTGCCGGGCAGTAAGGCCCCCACCTCAAAATTCAGTGGAAGCAAAGAAGTTAGGTGAGGGCTGATTAAAGTTTCACTTTATTAACGAATTTGCGCAACTGTTAACGCTGCAGAACGAATATCTACTGTACCTATTACTTCAACGGGGACAATTTGAATTACATCACCAGGGTTTAAGTTAATTAGAATGACACCACTTGATACATCGACTTCACCAGTTCCGATAATATTAGAACGGACTGCGGTTCCGGATCCTGCAATAACATTAGTCGATGAATTTAATGTCAAGAAAAAGCGCGCTGCTTCCGGGGCTACCGGAACGTTATCAAGGCTAATTGTTAATGTATAGCTAATTTGATAAATACCAGCTATCTGAATTTTAATACCAGTTCCAGTACTAATTGTATCATTGATTACAGGGACAGTAATGTTAGGATTTGGGCCTGTACTAGGTAATAGTAGTGGTGTAAATAATGTTGCAAATTGAGGTGAAGTAGCATTGAAGGCAAAACCTAGGGCAGGTAGTGTACTAGGTGCTTGTGCTTCACAATTAAAATTAGCGAATTTACGAATTGATGAGCGCATATTTTCACTCCTTTCTTGTATTTAGATTGCGTGAGTATTAACTTCACGTTTTGGACAATCATAATACAATATATGAAAATTTATAGTAGATAGTGCACAAGCGTTACTATTACGGATAAAGCTATAAATAATATATGGAAAAAGCAGTTAGCTAAATTAGCTAACTGCTTAGTAGGTTCTCTAAGAGCAAATAGGAGAAGAATTATTGTGCCATATAAAAGGTCACTATAGATAAGTGCTCTTTTTGTGAGTGAGTATAAGTTCCTATCATTCTATCTAGTATATGCACTGTACTATATGTAGTTGCTACTAAAATTGATGTGAATTTTTAAAATTAGAGGTTTCTTTTAATGAAACCTCTAAAAAGATAAATCAAGTTACGTTATAGTAAATTCAATTGCAATAGGAGTGCCTCCATCTAGGACTGCTCCTCCTACAATAGTAGCAGCTGTAGTAGTCACACCAGTAATAGTATCACCTGTTTGAATAACACCATTAATATAAAGTGTTAAAAAGGCATAAGAAGCAGGGAATGTTGTTACAGCGCCAGTGTCATCAGTGAAGTCTGTGTTAGCAAAAGTTAAATCTGCTCCAGCAGCAGTTCCTGTTGCTGCTGTACTTACAAATCGTCTTCCAGCTATAAAAGGTTTAACGATAGGCATTTATATTCACCCCTTTTTGAGAATTAACTCAGACAAGTTTTTTGAAGGTTTTGTCCTGTATCGTATTCTATGCTGTGCTTCTACTAAGAGATACGGCTTGTATACTAGTAAATGAGTATAATTATTATGCGTTTTATAAGTTAGGTTCTTATCAGTAATTAAGTGATTAAGGTTGGATTTTGTATATGGTATGTTTAGGTTAAAAAAGAGCTCTTAATCAAATTATTATCTTAGTGTTGTAGGGAAACTGGCGGCCTCAGTGACAGATGGCAAAAATAATTTACGTGGTATTGTTATAAATTCAAGCGCAATTTGCTTTGGATAAATAAGTATTTGAGTTAAATCTAGAGCATGTATTAATAGTATCATGAAGCTTGTAAGAATTAAAAAACTACCCCAAAAGAAACTTTTTGAAGTGTTGCGGAAATCTTTTATTAAAGAAAAGAATGAAAAAAATGCGGTAACAATGAGAATTAAAAATTTATACTTATCAGCCATTGTGATCCTCCTAAAGAGCAGTAATTTATATTATACGGTATTTTTTCTCTATAATTATAAAAAGATTTTAAAATACCTATGTTGTAGACTTATTGTTTTCATTTTGCCTACAATCGTATAATACTAAAGCGAATAATGTTGAAGAACTTTATTAAGCTAGCGGCACACAACAAAATTAATATTATCTAGTGAGAAACATTCTAGTTTACTTCGTAGTCCCAATCCATAAATTGTGAAACTACGAAATAGATTATTAATAAAAACATTTTAGGATTATTATAATATTGATGTGATGTATACAGAAAAGAGGATAAAAAGCATCCAGAATGAGTTAATAGCTAGTGAATAACAATTGAAATAGCACTGAAAATCAATAAAACAGCCATAATGATGTTAAATAATTGATTATGTTTTAATAAAATTTTTTGGAACATGGAACCAAAAAGGCTCCAACTAAATGTACTCAGTAAACCAACTATACCTAGGAATAATGAGAAAAGTAGAAAAATTGAATATGAGTTGTAGTAAGGGAGTATAAAAGTAGAGACTACGGTGAGTCCAAATAATATTCCTTTTGGATTAACAAATTGAAGAAAAATACCCACTGTAAATAAGTTTTTATTATTTTTTTCATCGGGTTCTGCACTGCCTTTACTAGTGATTATTTTAAAGGCTAAATATAGCATATACGCGACACCTAAAATCTTTAAAGGCAATTCAATTATAGGTACAATATTAATTAATACAATATTAAAGAAACTACATAAAGAAGTGAGGATGAAAAAACCGAATGCTACTCCAAAGCAAAAGTTTATACTTCTCTTTAATCCGTGTTGATTTGCGTATGTCATAGCTAAGAAATTGTTAGGGCCAGGTGTGAAGCTGCTTATAAAAACAAATAACAAAAAAGAAAATATTGGCATTTTAAAACCCCCTAATTATTTTGTATGTTATAATGATCAAAAAGAACAATATAACGTGTGCTTTTTATTATACATAACGGACGTTATATTGTATACAATGTAGGAGTGTTTTTTATGGAAGAAATTCAACTTATTCTGGCAAAAAATTTAAAATCAATACGTGAAAAAGAAAAATTAAGTTTAGAAAAGGTCTCTCAATTAACAGGTGTAAGTAAAACGATGATTGGACAAATTGAAAGAGGAGATTCAAGCCCGACACTAACAACAATATGGAAAATTGCTAATGGTTTGAAAGTATCCTTTACCTCTTTAATTAATAATCCACAGCCTGATACGAAAGTGATTTTACGAAATGATGTTCAAGCATTGTCTGAAGACAATGGGAGATATAAAGTGTATCCCTCATTTCCTTTCCAAGATGATAGAAACTTCGAAATCTATACGGTTGAAATTGAAACAGAAGGGAATTTAAGTTCAGAAGCACATAAAGAGGGTACTGAGGAATTTATAACGGTATTTGAAGGGGAATTGAAAATTGATATAAATGATTGTCAATATACGTTAAATAATGGAGACTCAATTCGCTTTAAGGCGGATAGACCGCATACTTATACTAATTCAGGAAGAACATTAACTCGGTTAAGTATGACTATTTATTATCCAGCTTTATAAGCTGGCAATAATATAAAGAGTAAAAGTAAATGTGTATTGTTAAAACCATCTATAAGAGATGGTTTTATTTTTTTGAATAAAAAAAGACACTCAATTGAGTGTCAATATAGTATTGCTCTCGCGTATAGGATTGGAGATGTTTCTCAAATACATATTGAGATGGTCTGTAAAGGAGAAACAATCTTCATCTTTAATGTAACATCGACTTGGGGGAAGTGTAAATTGATAATATATATACGGAAAATTTAGTATAGATGTTTTCTACTATGGATATAGTATAATTTGTTTTTATTACTTAATCACTATAGTAACATTTACTAAGTGAGTATTTAGATTTTTTATTATAAAAAGAATGAATCATTTTTTAATCAATTCGTATAATTGTAAGAGAGGCACCTGTTGATCCGCCTCCAACTAAATTCACGACGGATAATATACCAAATAATTGTAGTGAAATTGTATTACCAGCATTTAAATTAGTAATTAAATTATTACTATAATTTGAAGTTGATAACGCGGGAGAAAAAATAGAGCCAGGAATTGGCGTAGAAGCGTTTAATAGTAGTCTTGTTCCAGCAAGTAGAGAGGTTGTCGTATTAACTTGATAGGTTAAATGATATCTTCCAGTTACAGGAATTGTAAATATATCGTTTGAGGCGTTAACTGTAAAATTACCGAGGCTTTGGTTATTAGAAAGAGGAATATTAGTGCCACCTAATATCACAGAGATGGGACCACCTAATGTATTATTAGCGAACATAGAGTTTGTTGTAACGATTAAACCAGTACTTCCGGTAGGCCCAGTACTTCCGGTAGGCCCAGTAAGCCTGTAAGGGAAAATAATGTCAAGGGCCATTGACATTATTTCTTTTTTTCTAATTTCATTATTATCTTGAATATAAATCACCTCATCTTTTTAAATAAGAATGTTATAGATTTAGTACTTTTTAAATAGAATGATTTATTTATTATATTAATTAAAGCGGTTATAGCAACGGTAAAATGTTTAATATATGTAATAATTCTTTGGGAAGAAAAAGAGAATAGTTATAAAGTCATTCTTGAATAATAGGATCATAATGATGTGTATGAATTAAAAAACATGTGGAATGAGGTATTAAATTGAAACGCAATGACAATTTATCATTGAATAAGGGGATGATAGGGCCAGAAAATATTGGACCTACATTTCCGATTCTTCCACCAATTTATATTCCAACAGGAGAAACAGGTCCGACCGGAATAACGGGAGCAACCGGAGAAACGGGACCGACCGGAATAACGGGACCGACCGGAATAACGGGATCGACCGGAATAACGGGAGCAACCGGAGAAACGGGATCGACCGGAATAACGGGAGCAACCGGAGAAACGGGATCGACCGGAATAACGGGACCGATCGGAATAACGGGAGCAACCGGAGAAACGGGACCGATCGGAATAACGGGAGCAACCGGAGAAACGGGACCGACCGGAATAACAGGTTCAACGGGAGTAACGGGACTGACCGGAGTAACCGGGCTAACCGGAGAAACGGGACCAATCGGAATAACGGGACCGACCGGAGCAACAGGACCAACAGGACCAACAGGAGTAACCGGACCAACCGGAATAACGGGACCAACTGGAATAACAGGACCAACGGGAGTAACTGGAGCAACAGGTCCTACTGGGGGTATTGGCCCTATAACAACAACCAATTTGTTATATTACACTTTTGCAGATGGAGAGAAACTTATATATACAGATACTGACGGGATACCTCAATATGGTACAACAAATATTTTGTCTCCTAGTGAAGTTTCTTATATTAATTTGTTTGTTAACGGAATACTGCAGCCACAACCATTATATGAAGTGAGTACTGGTAAATTAACTTTATTGGATACGCAACCACCATCGCAAGGATCTTCAATTATATTACAATTTATCATTATTAATTAAAAGGACAGATCCTTAATGAAAAGGAATCTGTCCTTTTTGTTTCATATTTAAATAGTTAAAATTAAGTGAAGGTACATTCAATTTCTAGATGTTATAAATGGTTGAATGATAGGAAATTTACTTTCAATCCTTTTCATTGTGTATTGGAATAAAATATAGAATGAATTTTTCAATATATTATATGAGAGTTCTCTATGATACAAACGGCTTCATGTTTAAAAAGAGACCACAATTTTAGTAAAGAAATAATGTGAATTTATATGTAAAAAATGGCACCGTTAATTGTTGAGTATATTCAAATTAATATGTGTATTTGAACCTAAGAGATAAACGTGGAAAAATAAAATAAACTCTTAAGTTTAGGTATTTAATCTAAGCAGTCAATTATTAAAAACATATAATTAATATGTGAGTCATGAACATAATTAAATAGCGTTTGCAAGTTTAATTATATTTCATGTTTCCTATTTTAAGTCAATATATAACACATACTCTTTTACAACTTTATGATCCTTATAATAGGAAAAACTCAAATATAAAACAAGTAAGGAGGACATAAATGACAAGCAATAATTGTTTCGGTCATAACCACTGCAATAATCCGATTGTTTTCACTCCAGATTGCTGTAACAATCCACAGACAGTTCCAATTACTAGTGAGCAATTAGGTAGATTAATTACTTTACTAAACTCTTTAATAGCGGCTGTTGCAGCGTTTTTTGCAAATCCAAGTGATGCAAACAGATTAGCTTTACTCAATTTGTTTACTCAACTATTGAACTTACTAAATGAATTAGCACCTTCCCCAGAAGGGAATTTCTTAAAACAATTAATTCAAAGTATTATTAATTTACTACAGTCTCCTAACCCAAATCTAAGTCAATTACTTTCTTTATTACAACAATTCTACAGTGCTCTTGCACCATTTTTCTTTTCTTTAAAAATTGATCCGGCAAGTTTACAACTTTTATTAAACTTATTAACTCAATTAATTGGTGCAACTCCAGGAGGCGGCCCAACAGGTCCAACAGGTCCAGGAGGCGGAGCAACAGGAGCAACAGGAGCAACTGGTGCAACAGGAGCAACTGGTGCAACAGGAGCAACAGGAGCAACAGGTCCAACAGGAGCAGGAGCAACAGGAGCAACAGGCTTAACAGGAGCAACAGGCTTAACAGGAGCAACAGGTCCAACAGGTCCAACAGGCTTAACAGGAGCAACAGGCCCAACAGGAGCAACAGGCTTAACAGGAGCAACAGGTTTAACAGGAGCAACAGGCCCAACAGGAGCAACAGGCCCAACAGGAGCAACAGGCCCAACAGGAGCAACAGGCTTAACAGGAGCAACAGGTTTAACTGGAGCAACAGGTGCAACTGGTGGCGGAGCTATTATTCCATTTGCTTCAGGTACAACTCCATCTGCGTTAGTTAACGCGTTAATAGCTAATACAGGAACTCTTCTTGGATTTGGATTTAGTCAGCCTGGTGTAGCTTTAACTGGTGGAACAAGTATCACATTAGCATTAGGTATAGGTGATTATGCATTTGTAGCACCGCGCGCAGGAACTATTACGTCATTAGCAGGTTTCTTTAGTGCAACAGCTGCATTAGCTCCACTATCACCTGTTCAAGTGCAAATACAAATATTAACTGCACCTGCAGCAAGCAATACGTTTACAGTACAAGGCGCACCTCTATTATTAACACCAGCATTTGCCGCAATAGCGATTGGTTCTACAGCATCAGGAATCATAGCTGAAGCTATTCCAGTAGCGGCTGGGGATAAAATACTGTTATATGTTTCATTAACAGCAGCAAGTCCAATAGCTGCAGTTGCTGGATTTGTAAGTGCAGGTATTAATATCGTTTAATTTGTTACAACGTTTAGTAGGAAATTAAACAGAGGTTTGTATATAGTCCTTCCTAAATTTAGGAAGGACTATATTTTTTGGGGGAATAGGTAATAAATCAATTGAATAATCACTCTTTGTTAAGTTCGTATAAAAAGTATAATTTATCCTTTCCTATTTAAGGAATAAGTTATGTAACATAAAAAAATTCCGGTCAGCAAAAAAAGATGAATTCTTTTACAAAAGAATTCATCCATAAAATAAACTATTTATTTTTATTACAGTTACATCCTTTTTTCTTTACATAGCCTTGCTGAGTTAAGTCTCTTTGCGATTGGGAATTGGAAGATTGGGAATTGGAAGATTGAGAGGATGCTGAAGAGCTACTATTTTTATTATAAGAGTAGTTTTTTCGATAGTTATAATTACTCATAGTACTATCACCTCCAATTTAATATATAAATATTATATGTATGGACACTATCAATTGTTACTATTATTAATAGGAAGAGAACATACAATAAAAAAATCTCCTCGGTATTTTCCTAGGAGATAAATGATGATTCTTTTAAAAATTTACAAATTAATAGCCCCAGTAAAGAGGAAAGTAATAAGAATCTTGGGGATACGGATTATGTTGTTGAGGGAGGGGCTGGGTTGGGTAATTTTTCATTCCACGGTTTTGATTGCAGTTTGCCGGAGGGCCAATAACAGTAGTTGATTGAATAGGAGAAACCGCTTGTTTCCATTGTTGTTCATTGAGGCAGTAAGTATGGGCCATCATATGAGCCGGAGTTAATCTTAAAATATCAGAACCGAAAATAACTTCTGGCGCTGGGGCATTGAAAATAGCTAATAAATGAGTATTATCAGCTGTAGCAATTTCATAATGCCACCACGCTTGTGGAATGTTGGCAACTTGCCCCGGTTTTATCGGTAAGTTTAATATTTGATTCGTAAATGGATTAAGTAAAGAAACAACAGCAGACCCTGAAATACAATAAACAAGTTCAGCTGCATTTTGATGAATATGTGGTTCTACAACATTTCCTGTACTTAAATAAATATCTAATAAAGAAGTATTTTCTAAAGTGTTTAATTGTTTAATACCAAGTACATTTATATAATTTTGGGCATCTTTCCGAAAAAAATTACTTTTATTTACATCATAAGTAAAATTGGTTGAGGGGGAGGTATAGTCGATGTTGGCAGTCAATTGTATTACCCGCCTTTCTATAGGTAAGTTAGGTTACAAAATTAGGATATGTGTCTAGTCTTTGTTTTGTGCTGTTGTCGGTAGCTTAATAAATTCACTTATTCCATAAAGAATAAAGTATAAAGATTAAACTATATTCGTATTCCCATTCATACTTTGGATTGATGGAAAAAAGTAATGAAAATGTTAATTTAAAAGTACATCAATCATTTATAAGGAGTGAATGTTCATGTCATTTAGTGAAATGATTAGAAACGAAGTACTCAGCTGGGCGGGTGTTTCTGAAAAACCGCATCGATTTGGTGGTATTGAAATAAATTATGGTAAGAAAGAACTTGGCCATCTTCATGGTGATAAATTAGCTGATTTACCATTTCCGAAGTTAAAGCGAGATGAATTAGTGAAGCAAGGATTGGTAAAACCACATCACGTATTACCTGAATCAGGATGGATCAGTTATTATATAAAGAGTGAAGAGGATATTCCATTTGCAATTGAGTTATTTCGTATGCAATATGACCGAATTAAAAAGTAATGAAATAAAGTAGGGTAATAAAAATTTATTTTCATGTCACATCCCTCCTTAATCGTTCGTCTTGTATGTAGAACGATAAGGAGGGATTTTATTATGAATACATTTGATGTAGCAATTGTTGGCGGTGGGCTTGCTGGATTAACAGCATCTATATATTTAGCGAAAGCTGGAAAGAAAGTGATTGTATTAGAAAAATCCAGTCAATTCGGTGGCCGAGGGATGACTATAAATAAAAATGGAATCTGCATGAATCTTGGTGCACATGCTTTATATAGAGGCGGGGCAGCGTTTATAACTTTTAATGAGCTCGGTTTGAATCTTCCAGGTGGAATACCATCTACAAAAGCACATGGAATATGGAAAGGGGATATATTCACCATCCCAACAGATTTTCGCTCAATTTTATCAACACCACTACTTTCGTGGTCTGCAAAAGTACAATTCTCACGTCTTATGATTCGTTTAGGAAATTTAGATGTAGGAGAAGTTCCGAAAATGAGTCTAACTACATGGGCAGAAAATGAAATAAAAGATCCAATGGTTCGTAATATATTTTATGCGCTATGCCGGACAACAACATATACGTTTGCTCCTACAATACAATTAGCATCATCTGTACTAAAGCAAATACAGCTTTCTATAAAAGAAGGAGTGCTTTATGTAGATGGTGGTTGGGAGACGATAATAACAAAATTAAGAGATTTAGCGAATGATGTCGGGGTAAAATTTTTGGCTAAAAAGCATGTTTTGGAAATAGAGCATTACGAAGATAAACAAAGAATACATTGTGTTGATGATGAGGTTTTTGAAGTAGGTACAGTCATCGTGACGACTCCGCCGAAAGAAGCTTGTAAAATAATAAAAGGTGCAGAAGGAACAAGTTTGCATAGGTGGAGTGAACAATCGGTACCGGTTACTGTTGCTGCATTAGATATTGGCTTGAGACAATTACCCAATCCTACACATCAATTTGTATTAGGATTAGATCAACCTATATTTTTCACAAATCAATCGAGAGCAGCTAAATTAAGTGAAGATGGATCAATTGCAGTGAGTCTAATTAAGTACCATAATCCTGTGCTAGCGATGAATCATATTCATGAAGATAAAGAACAGTTGGAAAGTACGATGGAGTTGTTACATCCAAATTGGAAAAGAGAAGTTGTTGCACAGCAATATTTACCGAAAATAACAGTAGTACATGATTTTCCTCATATTGACCGTGTTGAAAAACCGGGCCCAAATATACCTGAAATGCCAGGTATTTATGTTGCAGGAGATTGGGCAGGGCATGATGAAATATTAGCTGATGCTGCGGTAGCAAGCGGGAAACGTGCAGCGTTACACATTTTAAAGCAATATGAAAGTGAGGTAGTTCATCATGGAAACGGAGCAGTTATATGAAGCGTATCAACCATTATTATTTTCGTTAGCATACAGAATTCTTGGGAGCGTTATGGATGCTGAGGATATCGTTCAGGATGTATTTATCTCGCTAAATAATATAGAAGATCCTCAATCTATAGAAAATATGAAAGCATATTTATGTAAGATGGCGACAAATCGTTCAATTGATAAATTACGATCGGTAGCGCATAAACGTAACGTGTATGTAGGGATGTGGTTACCAGAGCCACTTGTAGAAGAGAGTGATGAGCCATCAAAGTCATTTATAATGAAAGAATCCCTTTCCACCGCATATTTATTACTTTTACAACAACTATCTGAGGTAGAAAGGATTGTTTTCATATTAAGAGAGGTTTTCAGTTATGAATACGAAGAAATAGCTTCAATTGTTGATAAGAGTAGTGTGAACTGCAGGAAGATCTTTCAACGTGCACGAAAAAGCATTTTGGAGAAACCGAAGCAATCAAAATTAAGCACGGAGAAAATGGCTTCTTATGTTGAAAAGTTTGTATCATCATTACAGTGTGGGGATGAGGAAGGTATGTTAGAAGTATTAAAAACAGATGCTATACTCAAAGCTGATGGTGGTGGTAAAGTTACGACTGCGATTAATCCGATTTATTCTGCGGATCGAATTATGCGCTTGTTCTTTGGGATTGCACAACGATTGACAGAAGAGTACACTGTTGATTTCAAAATGGTAAATGGTATGCCAGGAGTTATAGTTACAATAAATAATAAAGTAACGTATGTTCTTTCGTTTGCATTTGAGGATGAGAAAATTTCAAATATTTATATGATGGTTAATCCTGAAAAACTTATGCATTTAAATGTAAAAATATAAAAAAGCGCATTTCTTCAGAAATGCGTTTTTTATTATTTTTCTAACATTTCAAGAGGTACATCTTTTTCGCCAGCTACCTCAAATTTAATTTCCCCGTCTTCTTCATAAATACGTGTAATAATCGGTATAGTAATCATTAATTTTTTATGCTGCTTTCGTTTTCGAGCAGCATCTAAGCTAATCACGTTCATTTGTAAGCATCCTTTCTTCTGGAAATATATAAACAAAGAAAATGCGTCCGAAAAGGGCGCTTAATTGAATTTGAAATACCGATTCATTTAAATGGGGTTTATATAATTTAATAACTGCAATTTTAATATGAAATAATATGAATGGAATAATTGCACGTAGAAATTAACTTTACCAAAAAACGAAACAATATGCTATAAAAAATTATAAATCTTTGTCATATAACAGGAAAAAGGTTTTTGTTTCGCATATAATAAAAAGTAGACGGGCAGCAAGAGCTTTTTCATCATATTGCTTGGAAAGGCGATGAAAAGAATGGATACAGTAGATTCATTATTATTGCAACTTGAACAATATGGAGAAGAGCATGATCGAAATAAAAAAACAAGGGAAGAAAAATTACGGAATGTTTCTCGTGAGATGGGGCAATTTTTATCAATTTTAGTAAAAGGGTGTAATGCAAAAAACATCTTAGAAATTGGAACTTCTAATGGTTATTCTACATTGTGGTTAGCTAATGCGGTAGAAGAAACGAATGGAAATGTAACGACTGTAGAGCTTTCTTCAGAACGAGTTGGAGAGGCACTTGTCAATTTTGAAAAGGCAAACCTGTTACAAAGAATCGATATTCATAATCAAGAAGCCGGGGCATTTTTAGATTCGCAATTAAATCATTCATTTGATTTTATTTTCCTAGATTCAGAGCGTACGCAATACATGTGGTGGTTTGAGCATATAAAACGTATGTTACAACCAAAAGGTTTTCTTGTTGTTGATAATGCAACTTCTCATGCGAGTGAATTAGGTGAGTTTATAAAAATGATTGAAGAAGATGATACGTTTGAAACGGTGTTATTAGCGTTTCAAAAGGGAGCATTTGTAGCTCGCAAAAATAAATAAAAGTGAGCGTAATAGAATTATCACATTGAAAAAGGGTGAATGTCAAAAGATTGAGTGTAGCACGATTGAAAGAACGTAAATTATTTAGGAAATATATGAAGAATCCGCCTTCAGCATGTAGTTCTCTAGGTCTTAAGTCTGAGGAAAATTATGTTGATTACAGGTATACTTATAGTAAGAAACAGGGAATGACTGCATAAACAGACATTTCTAAAAAATCGATTTCAAGCAGGCAGAATGTATATGAAATACGATATAATTGATGAAATATAGTGCATATGAATTCGCACATATAAATAAAGGAGCGATTTTGTTGACTGAACTCGAGAAAAAAGAACCTGTATCCATTGTGAAAGATAATAATGTAGAAGTAGTAGTTGATACAGTTATAAAAGATGCAGAATTAGAGGAACTAAATAAAGAAGCTGATCTTTATGTACAAAAGTTAAATAGCGAGCAAAATACAGATTTATCAAAAGTATTGTCTCAGCTAGGAGATTTAGGGGATAAAGAGCAACAAGCAGCAGGACAAACGTTATCAGCTTTAAAACGCCCTGTAACAGCGATGATGAATGGGAAAAATGAAGAAATTCCAAATACATTGTTAGAATTACGAAAAGTGGTATCAGAGCTTGATCCCAATTCACTTAAAGCAAGTGGTATGAAGAAAATAATGTTTAAAGTATTCAAGAAAAATCCACTTGAAACATACGTGCATAAATACCAATCTATAGATAAACAAATCGAGGAAATTATTAGATCCCTCCTAATTGGTCGTGATAACCTACAAGAGGATACAGTTGGTCTTGAAATGTTAAAAGAACAATCGCACGATAAAATTCATGCTCTTGATAAACAAGTATACTTAGGGAAAAAGCTTGCTGGCATGCTTGAAGCTGAAAAACAAAACCCAGAGCGTCAAAGGGATATTCCGTTAATTAACGATGCATTAGAAAAGATACTTGTACGTACACGTAATATGCAGCAAGCGAAAAGTGTATTATTACAATCTATAGCTTCTGTAGACATCATTAAGAAAAACAATGAAAAATTAACAGAGGCAATACGTAATGCGATTACGATGACGCAAAACGTTGTAACAGTTTCAGCTGCTATTCAGCTAGCATTAACGAATCAACGTAAAACAATTGATGCCGTAAATGCGACGAATGAAGCAATTGAATCGATGGTGTTAAGTAATTCTCAAGCGTTAAAACAAAATACAGAAGAAACGACGAAATTGCTTGAGAATCCTGCTATTAGCATGGATAAATTACGCGAATCATTCCAAAATGTGTTCGCTGCAATTGAGGCATCTGAAAAATCGTCAGAACGTATTATTGAGTCAAGTAAGAAGTTTGTTATTGAACTAGACACATTTAATGATGAGATGAAGCAGAAACTCATTCAGCGTCCAAGGAAATAACGGATTATTAGAGGAGGTGAACAAATGAGTTTCATTCAAACAGTACTATTACTACTCGGTACATTGCTTTTAATAGCATTTACTGTCGTTGTTTTAGTCGTATATTTCGGACGGAAACTGTATTTTTCATGGACGAAGCCATATAAAAAAGCGCAAGATTCTTTAGATAAGTTATCAAACAAATCAATACCGTTTCTACAAGAATTTACACAACACCCACTGTTTTATCGCTGGATTCGCACCGAAGGAAAGAAAGAACAAAATATACTAAATACTCTATTCTGTGCATCAGGTCAACGTACGAGAGAACAAGTCTTCTCGATGTTACCGAAAGAAAAGCAGAAAAAAGTGCATGTAATGGCAAAAACTACGAAAAAGCTTACAAGTGAAGATATCGATGTGGCTGCGATGAAAGTGAAAGATTTCTTAAGACAAGAAACGCAGCAAACTGTAAAACCGACAGACTTATCATTTTATAAATTGTATTTTTATGACCGTTATCCAGACGCATTAAATACAATTCAAGCGTATAAACGCTCAATAAATCCTTCATTACAAAGAACGGTTGATGATATTACAATTTCAGTATTAAATGCACTTCCGTACTATCAAGAGCAACGCATGTTTGAACAACAACATAAACTTGAAACGTTCTTAATGAAAGATTTAACGGCCATGTTATCGTTGGTAGTACAATTACCACCTTCACAAAGACCAGAGAAGGAAGAAGAATTGAAAATCTACTTGGAAAATTTCAAAAAAGAAATGGAAGTAGTAGAGCGAGATATTCGCGACTCAATTGATCATGATTTAAATGTGAAGATGAGAGCAGCGACTGAGAAGTTTAAGAATAAATAACAAAAAGCGCCTTAAAAGCTAAGTATCACAGCTTTAAGGCGCTTTTTGTTATGAGATTTTATTTTGCTCTAACGGTAGTATGACTAGAAGCCACACTTTCATTATGCAATCGATCAACTGCAGTTACGACATACGTATACATTTCTCCAGAAATAACGGTTTTATCTACATAAATTTCTCCAAGTTTTGTTTTTCTTACAGTAGTAAGTAAATTTTTAGGATTTTGTATATCCACTTCATTTTGCCCATTCGCGCGGTAAATAGCGTAATAAGCAGAATCATTATCTCTATTATCAATGATACCGATTGCAATACCTTCATTTCTTGGAATGGCACCTTTTAATGTCGGTTGTTTTGGTGGATCATGATCAATCCAAGGCATAGGCGGGATTAATGCAGGATGTATATATATGTCTTTTGAGAGTCTATCTTTAACTCCAAGTGGATTGTTATTAATATCTTTTAAGCTAAAATGCATACTACCTTTTATTTCAGGATATAGCCGGTTTAATGTAATTTGTCTTGGATATTCTTCTGGATCAGACCAAGCAGGGACGGAGTTATTATTAATTTTATAGGCCGCTTGACCGATGTATAGATGAATCGGTTTGTTATTTGTTTCTTTAACCCACCAATCTACTAATATGTCATATGCAGCTGGGGTGAAACCTATATTCCAATATATTTGCGGTGTAATGTAGTCAATATATCCTTTTTGTATCCACTCACGTGTGTCAGCATAAAGGTCATCATAGTTTCTTTGGCCTGCGGTTGTGTTAGAGCCAGTCGGATCGTCAGCTATATTTCGCCATACACCGAACGGACTAATGCCAAACTTTACGTATGATTTTTCTTGTTTTATAGCAGTATTTAAATCTTTTACAAGTTCATTTACATTGTTACGTCGCCAATCTTCTATATTTGTAAATTTACCGTTATTATATGTTTCGTATGTTTTCTGATCTGGAAATTCTTCACCGGCTACTTTATATGGGTAAAAATAATCATCCATATGCAGCGCATCAATATCGTAATTTTGTACGATTTCTAAAGCACCTTCTGTTATAAATTTTTTCACTTCTGGAATACCGGGATTGTAATATAACTTTCCGCCATAAGGTACAACCCAATTGGGGTGTTGCCTTGCAGGGTGATTATTTGATAATCGATTTATATCAGTGTGATTCATCGTTATTCGGTATGGATTAATCCATGCGTGGAATTCTATATTTCTTTTGTGTGCTTCTTCAATCATAAATGCAAGTGGATCGTATCCGGGGTCTTTTCCTTGTGTACCCGTAATGTATTCAGACCAAGGGCCGTAATTTGAGGGATAGAAAGCATCAGCTGTTGGTTTAATTTGTACAACAACTGCATTCATACCAGTGCTTTTTACATCGTCTAATAATCTTATAAATTCTTGTTTCTGCTTTTCAATAGGTAAGCCAGTTTTTGTGGGCCAATCAATATTCAGAACTGATGCGATCCATACAGCACGTAATTCATGTTTTTTGTACGTAGTATTTACTTCAGCATAAGTAGAGTGAGGGGAAATGAAAGAGAAAGGGATGAACAAGATGACGATACAACATATCATTAATAAACGTTTAACGATCATTTATACGCCTCCCTATCATATGATTATTTAAAATAATATCTGAGGTGAGGTTGGCCTTGCAATAGAGAAAATTACACATTGAAACATTAATTTAATAGGAAAAATATTTTTAATGAAATTTACTTTCATTATAACTAAATTCATTTACTACTTCATATGCTTGTTAGTAAAGTGAAACTTCCTTTCATTTGAAGGGTAATAAATTATAAGTATAGGAGGATTAATAAATGAAGGTTTTGTTTGTCTGTTCTGGAGGAATGTCCAGTGCAATTGTTGTAAACGCTTTAAAAAAAGAAGCGGAGAAAAATGGTTTGAACATGGAAGTGTATGCAATTGGAACGAATGAGGTAGAGGAAGAAGTAAAGAATGGCTGGGATGTCGTAATGGTGGCACCTCAAATAAGACACCGATTTGACTCTGTAAAAAAATTTGCAGAGGAGGAATCTATTCCGTGTGGCATCATTCCACCGCAAGCATACACGCCGCTTGGAGGCCCGACTTTATTAAAAACTGTAAATGAATTAATCAGTTAGGGGGAAGCGTTATGAATAAGTTTGTCACGTTTCTTGATAAAAACTTATCTGGCCCGATGGCAAGGCTTTCTGAGCAGAGGCATCTACAAGCAATCCGTGATGGAGTTATTTCGGCGTTACCATTTATTATAGTAGGAAGCTTCTTTTTAATAGTAGCATTTCCACCACTGCCGAAAGATAGTTTCATATCGGTTTGGGCATTAAAGAATCAAACAAGTATATTAATACCATATCGTTTAACTATGTTTATTATGTCCTTATATATAGCATTTGGAATAGGATATAATTTAGCGAAAAGTTATAAATTAGATGCTTTATCAGGAGCACAGCTTGCGGTATGTTCACTACTTTTAACATTAACGCCTGAGTTAATTGATAAAAAAGGATTTATGCTTCCAATGACAAACCTCGGAGGTCATGGATTATTTGTGACGATGATTGTCTCTATTTTATCAGTTGAGATTTTAAGATTTTGTAAGAAGAATAACGTAACGATAAAAATGCCAGAACAAGTACCACCGTCAGTATCACGTTCATTTGAAGCACTTATACCTGCAGCATTCGTTATTATTATTATGAGTCTTATTACAGTCGTTTTTAAAGTTGATTTACATTACGTTGTAGATAAACTAGCCGCACCGTTAGTAAAAGCTGGTGATAGTTACTTTGGCGTTATTATACCTGTATTTTTAATTACGTTTTTCTGGTCTTTCGGGATACACGGAGTATCAGTTGTAGGTACTGTGGCAAGGCCGCTTTGGGATGTGTATTTAGGAAAGAACGGTGAAGCTGTAGCAAGTGGAGCGAGTCATTTTCCGTTTATTGCACCAGAACCGTTTTATCAATGGTTTATTTGGATTGGTGGTTCGGGCGCAACGTTAGGGCTTGTGTTAGCTATGATCGTATTTGGTCGATCAAAATATTCGAAAGCATTATCGAGAACGTGTATTGTTCCGGGGATTTTTAATATAAATGAACCGGTTATATTCGGTTTGCCGATTGTATTAAATCCAATTTTAATTATTCCTTTCGTCATTACACCGTTAGTAACAGCTACTATAGCTTATGCTGCAACAGCGATGGGATTTGTAACACCAACGCATATTATGCCGCCATGGACATTACCTGCTCCAATTGGTGCTTATTTAGCAACAGGTGGAGATTGGCGTGCGATTGTATTAGTTTTTATAAATATAGCAATATCGTTCCTTATTTATTTACCATTCTTTAAAATGTACGACAAAAATATGCTTGAAATTGAAAAGAATGGTGACGGGGAATCTGTTAATCCTTAATCTGCATGCTGTTATTTTGAGTGATAGACTTTTTGTCTATCACTTCTTTCACATTAAAACTAGAAAGGGGGAAATAGAATGAATATAAAATTTAGTTATAAAGGCGTATTTTTATTATTATTTGGAGTGATTTGTGCAAATTTACTTTTTGTCCCTTTATTAGGCATGCTAAATCTATCACAAATGCATAGTATCTGGCTCGTTACAAGTATTGCGGCAAGCGTTTTGCTTACGGTAGTTGTTTCTTTCATTGATGGATCGTTTGCATCGAAAGCTCAGTTGTTTTTTAGATTTATATTGTTTTCGATTGGTTGTACGTTCGTTACTTACATGATTGTTTTTTAGTAAATAGGAGGTCATGCACGTTATGTATATTGCAGGGGTAATGTCTGGTACTTCATTGGATGGAATAGATGTAGCGCTCGTTCATATAGAAGGAAGTGGTGTAGATTCTAAAATCGAACTCATCCATTTTACTACTGTTCCATTTTGTAATGATATGAAAAATGAGATCCAACAAGCGTTATCAATTGAAACTTCGAATGTCCAACTTATATGTAGTTTAAATTTTAAACTTGGTTTATGCTTCGCCAATGCTGTAAAGGAAGTTTGTAAAGAGGCCAATTTTCCTTTGAGACAATTAGATTTAATAGGCTCTCACGGACAAACGATTTATCATCAGCCAAAGCAAGAAGGAAATATTATTTCTTCAACATTGCAAATTGGGGAACCAGCAGTAATAGCATATGAAACGAACACGACAGTTATCTCGAATTTCCGAACGATGGACATGGCGGCAGGGGGACAAGGTGCACCACTTGTACCATATTCAGAGATTATTTTATATCGGCATCAAACTAAAAATAGACTACTACAAAATATTGGCGGGATTGGTAATGTTACAGTGGTTCCAAGTAAACGAAGTAATGAGAGTGTTATTGCTTTTGATACTGGACCAGGGAATATGATAATTGATGAAGTATGTCAAAGGTTATTTCAGTTGTCATATGATCAAAATGGTAAGATTGCAAAACAGGGAGTAGTTGTAGATGAAATTTTGACTTATTGTATGAACCATCCATTTTTGAACGTGAAACCACCAAAATCAACAGGTAGAGAACAGTTTGGAGAAGCGTTTGTGACTGAATTATTGAATCGATTTGAAAAGCATAGTAGAGAAAATATATTGGCAACTGTCACAATGTTTACAGCAAGTTCAATTGTTCATCATTATCAGGAATTTATTTTTCCGTATTATGAAATCGATGAAGTAATTTTAGGCGGGGGCGGAAGTTATAATCGTACACTTGTTGAAATGATACGATTTGGATTAAAGGAAGAAAAATGCAAAATATTTACTCAAGAAGATTTAGGCTATTCCTCAGCGGCGAAAGAAGCAATCGCCTTTGCGATTTTAGCAAACGAAACGTATCATCGTAATCCGAGTAATGTGCCGAGCGCAACAGGTGCAAAGCAATCTGTAGTTTTAGGGAATATAACATTCCCTCCAATTTGAAGAGAATGAGGTGAATATATGAAGTATATGATTGGAGTAGATGGCGGGGGAACGAAGACAGAAGCAATTGCATTTGATAAAGACGGTAACGAATTTGCAAGAGCTACAAGTGGATTTGGAAATATATTAATAGATTTTGAAGAAGCTCTTGTGCATATTATGGAAGTGATTGATCAATGCCAGAAAGGGTTATTAAAGGGGGATTGCGTTTGTATTTGTTTAGGATTAGCGGGTGTAAGTGGAGCAAATACAAATGAATTAACATTACGTCTAAAAAAGAAGTATGGAACACCAATTGAAGTATTCAATGACGCAATGATCGCACATGCAGCTACTTTAAAAGGGAATGACGGAATTTTAACAATTGGTGGTACAGGTGCGATTTGTCTTGGAAAGAAAGGAGAAGCGTATGAGTATAGCGGTGGATGGGGACATATTTTAGGTGATGAAGGAAGTGGATATTGGATTGCATTACAATCTTTAAAGAAAATGGCAATTCAATTTGATCAAGGAATCAGTCTTTGTCCATTGAGTTTGAATATTCAAAGGCAGTTTCAACTTTTGACACCGTCTCATATAAAAAGCTTAGTATATACTTCTTCTAAAGATAAAATTGCAGCAATCGCGCCATTAGTTATTCAGGAAGCGAGAAATGGAAATGATGATGCACATGAAATTATAATGCAAGCTGGAAAGGAATTAGCAAGGATTACAGTAAATGTTTATAACAAGTTAAACTTTAAGCACTCAACGCCAATTGCAGTAAGTGGCAGTATATTGCGTTTAGTTCCTGAAATATTTGCTGTATTTAAGAAATGCTGTGAAGAAAGTATGAAAGAAATTATATTTGTATCACAAGCAGAAATGGCAGTGAAAGGAACATATTATTTAATGAGGGATATATATTTTTAAAAATAGCGTATGAGAATTTTTGTATGATTTGTAAAAATATGATGTTAAAATGTATAAAGGGATGTATATTAAAACGTACAATATACGTAGTAATTGAATATTGTATATGTAATCCCATGTAGAAAGTGAATGATTACATGATTAATAGTATGCAGTTTTTATATTTGGTGGCTTCTTATTTAATTGGAAACATCTTGACCGCTTATATAGTAACAAAATTGAGACATAACGTTGATATTAGGGGTGAAGGAAGCGGAAATCCTGGTGCAAGAAATATGGGGCGCTTATATGGAAAAGGGTATTTCATCGCTACATTTTTAGGTGATGCAATTAAAGGAGCAATCGTTGTTACTGTTGCAAAATATCTTTTTGAAGATCCTACATTCGTAATGTTAACATTATTGGCCGTTATTATTGGACATATTTACCCAGTTTTATTTAAAGGTAAGGGCGGTAAAGGTATTTCAACATTTATTGGAGGATTAATCGCATTTGATTATTTGATAGCGCTTACCCTCATAGGCATTTTTATTGTATTTTATTTAATATTTAAAGGATTTACGAAGCCAGGACTAATTACGATTGCTTGTTTACCAATTTGTATGATTCTTTATTCTTATTCTATTGTTACGACTATTTTAAGTGGAATGATTATTGTACTTATTCTATATGTAAATCGAGAATAAAATGAATGTTTAATAAGTGGGGATAATCTCCACTTATCATTTTTTATTAAATAGATAAAGGAGATAAGGCATGGGGTTAATTTATAAAGTTGCTGATCAAGATTGGGAATTTGAAAGTATACATAAATTAAATTATAAAACTTTTGTGGAAGAGATTCCACAACATGAAGAAACGAAAGACCAGTTTCGTATAGATAGGTTTCATGAAGAAAATACATATTTAATTTGTTTAGATGAGGATAGATTAGTAGGTATGGTCGCGGTGCGGGGAAAACGACCATTCTCGTTAGATTATAAAATTTCAAATTTAGATGTTTATTTGCAAGAGCATGGAGAAAAAGTGTATGAAATTCGTTTACTTTCAGTAGAACGTGAATATAGGAATGGAAGAGCGTTGTTAGGATTAATCCGTTTTCTACATCGTTATTTGCTTCTAAACGGATATGAATTAGCACTCATTTCTGCAACAACACGTGAACTAGCTTTATATGAGCAGATGGGATTCAAAGATTTCCATACGTTAGTTGGTACAGAAGCAGCAACCTACCAGCCAATGTATGTTACCCCTGCTATGTTTGAAGAATCGAGCGTTGGGGGGATTATGACGAAAGAATATACGTTTTTACCTGGTCCAGTAGATATTGAAGAGAACGTTCGAAAGGCATTTTCTACGCGGCCTATTTCGCATCGCTCTAAGTCATTTCAAGTGATGATGGACAATGTGAAAAAACGGTTACTTTACATGACAAAAGCAAAACATGTACAGCTTATGTTAGGAACAGGGACGTTAGCAAATGATGCGATCGCTTTACAGTTACGTTCTTTAAAAGGGAAAGGACTAGTATTAACAAATGGGGAATTTGGTAATAGATTAGTTGGACATGCAAAACGAGCACAGTTACATTTTGATACGTATAAAAAGGAAATGGGAGATCCATTTATTTATACCGAATTAGAAGAAATCATGACAACTGGAAATTATGAATGGCTTTGGTTTGTTCATCATGAAACATCTACTGGAATGTTAAACGATTTAAACGAGCTAAACACTCTTTGTAACGAGAATCAAATAAAACTATGTGTAGATTGCATAAGCTCAATTGGAGCAATACCATTAGACTTAAAGGATGTGTATTTTGCAAGTGGTGTTAGCGGTAAAGCGATTAAATCATATACAGGAATTTCTTTCGTTTTTCATAACCACATTGTAAAAATAAACGAGGCTGTGCCGGCCTATATGGACATTGGTATGTATGAAGAAAATGAAAGCATTCCATACTCACAATCATGGAATTTAATTTATGCATTGCAAGAAGCGTTGAAGAGATTTGAAGATGAAAAGGTATTTGTAAAAATTAAAGAGACATACGAATATATTGAAGAAGTTATTACTGATATGGGGTTAAAGCTTGTTTCACCTAAAGAACATGCCGCGCCAATTATACTTACTATTGTATTGAGCGAAGATCATTCTTCTAAAGTAGTAGGCGATGCATTAGCATTACAAGGATACATCGTTCATTATGAGTCATCTTATTTACAAAAGAATAATTGGATCCAAATTGCATGTTTAAATCATTATAAAGAACGTGATATGAAGAGGATGTTGAATTGTTTGCAAATGTGTTTATTTCAGAGTGGGGTACAAATATAAAGACTTTTTCTTTTCGTATAAAGGAGCTACGACTTACGAAAACTTAGGAATAGAACATTGGAAGAGGTGTAAGTATGATAACTAGAAAACTACCATTACATATAGACAATATTAAAAAAGCTCACAAGATTCTAGATAGAAATGCTCGTAAAACGCCATTAGTAAAATCTTTTTACTTGACTAGTAAAACGGGCGGAGAAATTCATTTGAAATTAGAAAATATGCAATTAACGGGTTCTTTTAAATTTCGTGGCGCATTTAATAAAATGTCGCGGCTCACGGATCAAGAAAAAGAAAGAGGTGTAATTGCATGTTCAGCAGGTAATCATGCACAAGGAGTTGCATTATCTGCTCATTTACTCGGTATTAAGAGTAAAATTGTTATGCCAATTTCTGCACCGCAGGCTAAAGTCGAAGCAACTAGAGGATATGGATCTGAAGTAATTTTACATGGTGAAACATTTGATGATGCAAAGGCAAAATGTGAAGAAATTATAAGGGAAACAGGTGAGACATACTTACATCCATATGATGATGTAGAGGTAATGGCTGGTCAAGGTACAATTGGATTAGATATTCTTGATGATATGTGGGATGTAGATACTGTCATTGTACCAATAGGTGGAGGCGGAATTATTTCTGGTATTTCTGTAGCATTAAAATCTTTTAATCCATCGATTAATATAATTGGTGTCCAAGCAGATAATGTTCATGGAATGAAGGCATCTTACGATAAAGGAGCAATCGTAGAACATTATGAGGCGCCTACTATTGCAGATGGTTGCGCTGTTAAAATACCAGGGGAATTAACATTTGAAATTGTAAAAGAATTAGTAGATGATATTGTAACTGTATCAGAAAAAGAACTGGAAGTAGCGATGAAAGATTTATTACAACGTGGGAAAGCTGTTGTAGAAGGTGCAGGTGCATTAGCAACTGCTGCACTTCTTGCAGGAAAAGTTGATAGCTATATAAAAGGAAAAAAAGTAGTAGCGGTTATATCTGGTGGGAACGTGGACTTACAGCGCATATCAAGTGTATGTGAGCACTTTTTTGTCGCTAATGAAGTGAAATAGTTTTATGAAAGAAGAGCTAAGAGAAATAATTTTAGCTCTTACTTTTTGTCTACTGTTTATTGTAAGTAGCAATAAATTTGCTGTTTAATGAATTGTTTTATTTAAGCGCCAATTTTTACACATATCTTGAATGTTACAATAATTATTTCAATATTGTCGAAACGTAAGCAGAAATTTAATATAATAGTTTTAATGTACTAATGAGCGGTGAGGAGGGCAGGTCATGAATAAAGAAGAACAGGTCATGAACGGTTTCAGGGAATTATATAATAAGCTGGTTTGGCTTAATAAAGATAAGATGGAAGAAGGTCTTAAAGGTTTTAAGTCTTCTGAAGTCCACTGCATTGAATATATTGAAAATAATGTGGATTCTAATGTGACACAACTTGCAGAGGCTTTTTATGTGACTCGCGGTGCTATAAGTAGAATGACTAAGAAGCTCATACAAAAAGGCCTTATTGAAAGCTACCAAAAGTCGGAAAATAAGAAAGAAATTTATTTTAGGCTTACCGAAGAAGGGAAAGAAATTTATAAAATCCATGAAGATCTGCACAAAGAGTTTCAAGAGCGGGATAAAGCTGTATTTGAGCAAGTAACTGAAGAAGAATTCGACAGTATAATTAGTTTCGTGGAAAAGTATAGTAGACATTTGGATGCAGAAATAAAGAAACAAGGTATACATATTAAATCCTAATACATTTTAATAATGAAATGGCAGCCTTACTCTAATGAGAATAGGCTGCTTTTTTATTACGTTATTTTTGTTGACTAATCAACAAAACGGAGTTATCATTTTGTTGACACGACAACAAAATGTTTTAAGGAGAGAAGTTAAATGTCTATATTTAGATCACAAAATGAAAGGAAAACTGAAAAAAGCATAGATAAACATGCTTTACTATTCGGACTTATTTCTGTATTTCTTTGTGGTATAGGTTTCAGTATTATCATGCCTGTAGTCCCATTCTTAGTACAGCCATATACAAGTAATCCGGAAGAACAAGCATTAGTTGTTACACTACTAACTTCCGTATATGCGGCTTGCATGTTTTTAGCTGCCCCAGTACTCGGAGCTTTAAGCGATAAGTATGGCCGTCGTCCATTACTTTTAATATGCTTATTTGGTTCTGCAATTGGGTACTTAGTTTTTGGTATAGGAGGAGCTTTATGGGTACTATTTGCTGGACGCATAATAGAAGGAATAACAGGCGGGAGCATAAGTACTATCTTCGCATATTTTGCAGACATCATTCCAAAAGAGCAGAGAACGAAATACTTTGGATGGGTGAGTGCAGTTGTAGGTGCGGGAACTATCATTGGCCCCACTATTGGGGGATTACTTGCCAAGTTTGGTGATACTGTACCTATGTATTTTGGAGCAATCATAACGTTAATAAATGTTGTATATGGGATCAAATATATGCCTGAGAGTCTTGACAAAAATAATAGGTTAAAAGAGATTACTTTTGTAAGGTTGAATCCTTTTGCACAGCTAGCAAACATACTTTCTATGAAAAATTTAAAATGGTTACTTGTCTCAGCGTTTTTACTTTGGATACCTAACGGATCTTTACAAGCAATTTTCACGCAATTTACAATGGATACTTTCAGTTGGAAACCTGCACTAATCGGACTTATGTTTTCAATTTTGGGCTTTCAAGACATTGTTTCACAAAGTTTTATAATGCCAAAGCTTTTGATCCAGCTTAGTGATAAACAAATAGCAATTCTTGGGATGGTTTCGGAGATTATAGGATACAGTTTTATTGCGGCATCAGCTTTGTTTTCACTCTATCCACTACTTATCGTTGGAATGCTGATGTATGGTTTTGGGGATTCAATTTTCGGGCCTTCATTCAACGGGATGCTTTCAAAGTCTGGCGGTTCTAGTGAACAAGGAAGGATTCAAGGGGGAAGTCAATCTATTCAAGCTTTAGCAAGAATGATTGGTCCTATTATTGGAGGGCAAATCTATGTATCGCTTGGTCATGCTGCACCTGCTTTTATGGGTGTGATCCTTATAGTCGCGGCAATAGCAGTTTTGTATAAGGGGACACATGCAACTGTATAACAGATAGATATAAGAACAAATAAAAGGGTGTCAGAACTTAGGAACACGTGCTGACACCCTATTTGTTTACGGTTTGAGAGCTAAGAGAAATGCTTTTGTTTAGGGATTTATTCTGCAATGCTCTCATAGTGAAGAGTAATATTCAGTGAGGTTGAACTATCATTAATTACAGTTAGCTTTTTTTGAAAGTAAAAAGGTATGTAAATGACTAGTTAGTTTAATTATGCTTGTGCTGAAGTAAATAATGACTCCATTTTTACCTTGCTCTTCTCTCGAATTTCAGCATCTGCATAGCGCATAACATATTTATGCGCTACAGCGATTGCTAAAACATCATCTAATAAGCCAATCCCAATAATAGCAGCTATATCTGGAATGAAATCAATTGTTAATACGTAATAAGATAAAGCGGCTAATATTATGAATTTCGCTTTAGTAGGTAATTCTTTCTTTTTCATTGTGTAGAATAAGATAATACTTTCATATACGCTGGATTTACCGAGGTTTACAGAGCTTTTTTTGAACTTTTTCCAAAGTGTCTGTTTCTCCATATAAATACTCCTTTTACAAAAACATAGATTTTTTAAAAGGATAGACAAAGAAGTGAGAGATTAATCAATGTTATTGTTTTTCTTATTATATATTTCCATAAAAATAGGGGATTACCTGTTCAAAATAATATAATGTGGATTATGCCACGATTCACAGTGTTCCGTTACATAGTATATATATTGTAAAATGTATGTGTATGATTTAGTTATTATCATGCATTTTATAAGCGGTATGGGGGAAGAAAAATGAAAATAATAGAACTACCAATTGAATTCGAATTTAACGGGCAAAAACAATGTGTTTATCCAAGTTTAATTATAGTACATAATGAATTAACATTAGTCGATACAGGATATACAAGTTTTTTACCTTTAATTGAAAATGCAATATTAAAACATGGATATGAGATGAAAAACTTAAAAAATATAATTATTACTCATTATGATGATGATCATCTAGGGGCTTTATATGATTTCAAAGTGAAATATCCTCACATTAATATTATTGCTAGTGAAATTGAATCTAACTATATTAGTGGTGATATAAAATCAGAGAGGTTAGTTCAAGCTGAAAAAATGTTAGAACGTATGCCAAATGAAGAAAAAGAATTTGGTAAATGGTTTATACAACAGTTAAAAAATATAAAACATATTTCCGTCGATGAAAAAGTGCATGATGGTCAAATGATTTTGAATAATGAATGTCAAATAGTAGCGACGCCAGGACATACTTCGGGGCATATTTCATTATATTTTCCGAATTTAGACTGTGTAATTACAGGAGATGCAGCGGTTCAAGAGAATCGTGAGTTAGTAATAGCTAATCCGGATTTTTGCTTAGATATAGAAAGGGCGGAAAAGTCTTTAAATAGGATTAAAAGTCTTAAAGCAGCACAGTATTATTGCTACCATGGAGGAAAGCTGACTTTATAAAATAATGAAAACCGGTCTTTCCTAAATCAAAAAGATCGGTTTTTTAGTTCATATATTTTGCGATTTCAACCAAATCAGTAACAGTATATTTCGGTAAAATTGAAATGTATATGTACAAAAGAATATATATAATTTGAGCAAGGGTATAGGAGGGAGAAGATGGGTTCGTTATTTGATGTAATAGCAAATGTTATTTTGTTTTATCCTCGAAATGACATGAAATTGAAACACCATATTGCAAAATTAAGTGAATTAGAGTGGTTTCGAAATCTACATGAAGATCCGAAGTATACAAGTTTAATTTGGAGTAATAGAAAAATTAAAAAGTATATTTTGACTTCTGCAAATATGGAACCATTAATAAAATCCGAGAAAAAGCAAAAAGAATTTGTCCATCTAGTACAGGATGAATATAAAAAAAGAAGATAAGAATTTTTTTATTTTTCATATTTAGCGAAACAAATGGTACAATGAAAGCTAATGTGAAAAATAAGGAAAAGAAGTGGTCTATTTGAAAAACTTTTTAGAATTAGGAATTAGTGAAACTTTTAATCATACATTACGTGAAAATGGAATTACAGAAGCAACACCAATTCAAGAAAAGGCAATTCCAGTTATTCTGTCAGGTAAAGATATTATTGGGCAGGCGAAAACTGGAACGGGTAAAACGTTAGCATTTGTGTTACCGATTTTAGAAAAAATCAATCCAGAGTCTAGTGATGTTCAGGCTTTAATTGTTGCACCAACAAGGGAACTAGCTCTGCAAATTACAACTGAAATTAAAAAAATGCTTGTTCAAAGAGAAGATATTAATGTACTAGCGATTTATGGTGGGCAAGATGTAGCACAACAATTGAGAAAATTAAAAGGTAATACACATATTGTTGTTGCAACACCAGGACGATTATTAGATCATATACGACGCGAAACAATTGATTTAAGTAATCTTTCAACGATTGTACTAGATGAAGCGGATCAAATGCTTTATTTCGGTTTCTTATATGATATTGAAGATATTTTAGATGAGACACCTGGTAGTAAACAAACGATGTTATTCTCAGCAACGATGCCAAAAGATATTAAAAAATTGGCGAAGCGTTATATGGATGAGCCGCAAATGATTCAAGTACAAAGTGAAGAAGTAACGGTAGATACAATTGAGCAGCGTGTCATTGAGACGACAGATCGTGCAAAGCCAGATGCACTTCGTTTTGTTATGGATCGTGACCAGCCATTTTTAGCAGTTATTTTCTGTCGTACAAAGGTTAGAGCAAGTAAGCTTTATGATAATTTAAAAGGATTAGGTTACAATTGTGCTGAACTTCATGGTGATATACCTCAAGCGAAACGTGAAAGAGTTATGAAGAGTTTCCGCGAAGCTAAAATTCAGTACTTAATCGCAACGGATGTAGCAGCTCGTGGACTTGATGTAGATGGTGTAACGCACGTATTTAACTTTGATATCCCTGAAGATGTAGAAAGTTATATTCACCGCATTGGCCGAACAGGACGTGCAGGTGGATCAGGTCTTGCAATTACGTTCGTTGCAGCGAAAGATGAAAAACATTTAGAAGAAATTGAAAAAACGCTTGGTGCACCAATACAAAGAGAAATAATCGAACAACCGAAGATAAAACGTGTAGATGAAAATGGAAAACCGGTACCAAAGCCGGCTCCAAAGAAATCAGGTCAAAATCGTCAAAGAGATAGCCGCGAAGGTTCAAGAAGTGAATCAAGACGTGATTCGAGAAATAGCTCGAGAAGTGATTCAAGAAATGAAAATAACCGATCATTTAATAAGTCAAGTAATAAAAAAGGTAGTACAAAGCAAGGTCAGCAAAGACGTGGCCGTTAAAGTATGAAATGGTAATCTGGATGAAGAGATATATCGTTTATTAATAGAGAAATCGCTATATAATAAAAAATCCTGATATAATTATTAATGCAGAAGGAGTCATAAAAATTTGTGGCTCTTTTTGTATTTAATAATAGGTTGGCGTGCATTTGCACCATAAGAGTAAAGTTTATAATTTCATTTACCGTATTTAAAATAATTTAAAGAATAAAGAAAAAATTAAAATGTGGAGCCTTTATTCGTCTGAAAGTTCAAAAAGATATATAATAATTTTCTAACCATTAATTCATGGAGGGGTATTAATGAAAACTGAAACGTTACACACACAAGAAGACATTTTAAAAATGCTTGATTCATTATTAAGACCTGCAGAACCATTTTGGAATGAGTTTTATGAGAATAGAGAAAAGGATGTTCCGTTTTTTGAAAATGTTCCAGATGAGAATCTAGTTTCGAATATACAAAAAGAGAGAGTTTCAAAAGGGAAGGTATTAGAACTTGGATGTGGTCCAGGTAGAAATGCCATTTATTTAGCGACTCAAGGATTTGATGTAACAGCAGTGGATTTATCTGTAGAAGGCATTAACTGGGCAAAAGAGAGGGCATTGGCAAAAGGGGTAGAAATTCATTTTATTTGTAATTCAATTTTTAATTTAGAGGTTCAAAACGAATTTGATTTTGTATATGATTCGGGCTGTTTGCATCACATTCCACCGCATAGAAGAATAAATTATGTGGATTTAATTAAAAACTCATTAAAATCGGGTGGTTATTTCGGATTAACATGTTTTGCAGCAGGCAATTTAGATGAGCGAAATGGATCAGAAATAACAGATTGGGACGTATATAGAGAATGGAGTCTACAAGGTGGTCTTGCATACTCGGAAGAAAAGTTAAGAGAGATATTTAAAGAATTTGAGGTAATTGAGATTAGAAGGATGAAACAAATGAAACAACCGAAAGAAATGTTTGGAGAATCATTTCTTTGGACAGCATTATTTAAGAAGAAATAAGAAAGTAGATAATTGACAAACTCATCGTTTTTATAGACAATACACTTATAGGAATATACGTTCGGTTTTTTGGCCGACTTATGTTTTACATAAATATATAACAAGGGGCTGTCTCCATATGAGTAACACAAATCAAAAAATTACTACGTTTTTAATGTTTGAAGGCAAAGCTGAGGAAGCAATGAATTTTTATACGTCGCTATTTGATCAATCGGAAATTGTAAGTATTTCTCGCTACGATGAAAATGGACCTGGTAAAGAGGGAACTGTAATTCATGCAACTTTTACGCTAAATGGCCAAGAGTTTATGTGTATTGATAGTTATGTAAATCATAATTTTACATTCACTCCAGCTATGTCTCTTTATGTAACTTGTGAGACAGAAGAAGAAATTGAAACGGTCTTTCATAAACTAGCGCAGGATGGAGCAATTCTCATGCCTTTAGGTTCTTATCCGTTTAGTAAAAAGTTTGGCTGGTTAAATGATAAGTATGGTGTATCTTGGCAGTTAACTCTTGCTGAATAAAAAAGAAAAAGCGTAGCTTATTTGTTTAATGGATTTAGTTAAAAGCTTGAAAAATGAAATAACATAAAAAAGCGTTCCAACTGTCAACAGTTTTGGAATGCTTTTTTTGTGGAAATGAGTTGTTTAAAACTTACCAATTCTACGATTATTTTAAATGAATGATGGAATAGATGTATATTTTTGTGTCTTTTTAGAATTTTTAGTAATTATTAGTATTTATCTGTTAATATAAATGTAAACAACTATGTATGAACTATCAGGCAGGTTAATAGGAAAAGGAAAGTATAAATAGTTAATAAGCTTACACATTGAATGCCACTAAATCGTTTGGAGGACTAATCGCAATGGATACTACACAACAAAACAGTAATGCATGGGATAAGAAGGTTGAAGAAGGTTCTAGATACACGCAGCCTGTAAGTAGCGAGATTATTGAGAAAAGCAAATCAGGTGAATGGGAGATTACAGTCACTATGGAAAAGTCAGTTCCTAGAGAGTGGTTTCCAAAGTCATTAGATGGATTAAAGATACTTTGCTTAGCGTCAGGTGGTGGACAACAAGCACCTGTTCTAGCTGCTGCTGGAGCAGATGTAACAGTTACTGATATATCTAAGAAGCAATTGGAACAAGATGAAAAGGTAGCAAAACGGGATGGTTTGACTTTAAAAACCGTACAAGGAGATATGTCAGACCTTGGTGACTTTGAGGATGAATATTTTGATATTGTTGTAAATCCTGTCTCTAATTTGTTTGTAAAAGATGTTCATCTTGTATGGAATGAAGTTTCTAGGGTTTTAAAGAATAAAGGTATTCTTATTGCTGGATTTACAAATCCATTACTATGGATCTTTGATGATAACCAAGAACAAAAAGGTATTCTTGATGTTAAACATTCAATTCCTTCATCAACATTGGATTATTTACCAGAGGATGAAGTTCAAGATTACATCGATTCAAATCAAACAATAGAATATGCGCATACTTTAGAAGACCAAATCCAAGGCCAAATTGAAGCTGGTTTTGCTATGACAGGTTTTTATGAGGATGATTTTGGTGGGACAAGGATATTAGATAAGCATATTAAAACATTTATTGCGACAAAAGCTATAAAGTTAAAGATGGATTAAGAATTTTTGCTTGTCACACGGGGCGTTAGTCGAAGAACGCTCTTAAAATAGAAAAAGATGGTGCTTTCCATCCTTTTCCTTATGTATTTTGAGTGTCGAAATTATTCTCAAAACAAATTTTACACTACCAATTGTATAATTAGTTTTTTTATATTAAGAATTTTGCTGACCGAATCTTTTCCCGAGTTTAGCTAACAATTCAGGTTGATCGCTTTGGCTCATTATTACCTCAATAAAGATAAGTTGATTCTTATTAAAAGTTATATTTGTTAAGACTTCTGTTAACTCTGTTTCATTCTCCACTTTAAATGTTAGGCTTTTTTCTTCTGATCCGAATAGGTTCGGCAAGCTAGTATAATCCCACATCTGTATGTCATTATATGGTTGGTTTTGGCCGTGAATGGCACGTTCAACAGTGTATCCGTTGTTATTGATTAAAAATATAATCGGTTTTAAATTTTGACGTAGTATAGTTGATAACTCTTGGGCAGTTACTTGGTAAGAACCGTCACCAATAATTAAAATGTTGCGCCGTGATAAATTGGCGACCTGTGTACCAATTAGAGCGGGCAGTGTATATCCGATAGATCCCCATAACGGTTGTCCTACATATGCAGTGTTATTAGGTAGAGGGATAGCAGCACTACCAAAGAAAGGTGTTCCTTGCTCTACAATTAAGATGTCGTTTTCTTGTAAGAAATGGTACATTTGCTGCCAAAAACGTTTTTGTGTGACCATTTGTGATTTGGGATTGAACTCTTCAGTAAAAAGAGATGATTTTAAAATAAATGGCTTAACGTCAAGAGTATCTTTATTACGATGCTCAATTGAATCACTTAAATGTTGTAAAATATCCTGCATTACAACTGGACCGTATTTTTTATCTATAATTTTCACAGTGTAGGGATGGATTTCTATAACTTGTTCTTTTGTAAAACCTTGTGTGAAGCCGCCTGTAATAGTATCAGTTAACTTCACACCAATACTAATAATACAATCGACTTTAAATTTTCATGTGGTACTACATCATCTAAAAAGGCAAGATTATAATCACCAGGAACCCCGAATGTATGTTCAATTCCTAATTCGTGTAGTCTATCCAATAAATATGTACTTACAGTATATTTTTTTCAAATGAATCATCTCCTAATTATGCAGTGAATGTTTCAATAGACTAAACAGGTTCTAATAAGTTGATTAAAATATTCATTACTAGATTGTGGTATAATTTACATACAGGGGGAAAGTAGATGACACAACATAAAGAAGAACAGATGAATGAGGCATTAGCATTATTTTATTTTGCATATAAAACATTTACTGAAAAGCCAGATGAAATTATAAAAGAATATGGCATTCAACGAGTACATCATCGAATTTTATTTTTTATCGCACGTTTTCCAGGGATAAGTGTAAATGAGTTATTATCATTATTAGAAATAAGTAAACAAGCTCTCCACGGGCCACTACGTCAACTTGTGGAAAAGGGCTTAATTGAGAGTAATGAAGCTACGCATGACCGCCGTGTGAAACAGTTGTCTTTAACAGAACAAGGTGCAGATTTAGAGAAAAAATTGAGCGATGTACAAAGACAACAAATGGGCGCTATTTTTTCAAAATTTGGTGAATCATGTGAAGACAATTGGCATCAAGTTATGAATGAAATGGCAAATAGTCGATCAGGTTTTGATGCTTGGATATCAAAACGGGAAATACCAGTCGATCAAAAATAATGAAAAACTTCTGTTTTTATAGTTTGAAAAAGAACAAATTTTATCCATACATTTGGCAACTATCGTTTGGTTATAGAGTGAATGGATAAAAAGATACATTACTAGATACTTTATACGTGTACGCAATGGAACAATAAAATTCACATTTCCGAAAGGGGAATTATAATGATAAAACTTGTACTTATTCGTCACGGACAAAGTTTATGGAATCTTGAAAATCGCTTTACTGGATGGACAGATGTTGATCTATCAGAGAATGGATTAAGTGAAGCGAGAGAAGCAGGAGCAATATTAAAGAAAAACAGATATACTTTTGATGTGGCTTATACATCTGTATTAAAACGCGCAATTCGGACGTTATGGATTGTACTTCATGAGATGGATCTTACTTGGGTCCCAATACATAAATCTTGGAAGCTAAATGAAAGACATTATGGTGCATTGCAGGGGTTGAATAAAGATGAAACTGCTCAAAAATATGGTGAGGAGCAAGTTCATATTTGGAGAAGAAGTGTTGATGTAAGACCACCGGCTCTTACTGAAGACGATCCTCGATATGAAGCGACCGATCCAAGATATAAAACACTCAAAAAAGGTGAATTTCCATTAACTGAATGTTTAGAGGATACGGAGAAGAGAGTACTTGCTTATTGGCACTCAGAAATTGCGCCGATATTAAAAAATGGTAATAAAGTAATTATTTCATCACACGGTAACACAATTCGCTCGCTAGTAAAATACTTAGACAACCTTTCGAGTGATGGTGTAGTTTCATTAAATATTCCAACTAGTATTCCGCTTGTTTATGAATTAGACGAAAACTTACGTCCGATTCGTCATTATTATTTAAGTATGGATGGAGAAGTACCTGAAGGGGAAATTCCGAAACATATTTCTTTTTAATACGAAAATTTGAAATGAATGCTTGTCTACATATACAATATAGACTCATGGTAAAGTAAAATTTTAATCAGTGGGGTCTTACTGCCCACAAATAGCAGGATAAAAGACGTGGTACCTTCTAATATATATGCGATGTAGCTAAATTTAGAAGCTTGTCCATGTCTTTTGTCATAAAGAGAGCGGCTTGCGCATGTAATGATATCGTGAGTAGTTTTTGAATGGAGGGTGATGTGATTAATGATCTCTAACATTCGAATTGGCTTATTTGTTTTAGCGATTGTCTTTGTAGTCCTTGTTTTCTTTTATTGGAAAAATGAGGAGTTGTACGAAGAGAAAAAGCAACGTATTAGAAAGACTTGGTATGGTTTGTTTATCATATCTGTCACCGTGTATTTCATGATAAAAGGAATTGATTTAACCCTCTGGAAAAATCTTTTAATGTTTACTGCAATGGTTATTTTTGTTGATATTGCGTTCATTTTAACGCCTAATATTTCAGAAATATGGGGTGCGAAATTTAGCGATATTGGCAAGACAGTTCAATCAATAAAACGATCATTAATTGCATCTAAAGCGAGAGGAGAAATATACACCACAATTATTCAAAATGTTAATCCAGCAGTTTTCGGTACGATGGAATGGCATACGGAAGAAGAATATACAAAGAGCTTAAATGTATTTTTAGATTCATATGGGGAAAAAATTGGCGCGAAAATTGTTGTTTTTGAAGCGGCAAAGGAATTAAATACAAACTTTCGTGGTATTCGCTCGCAATTTAGTATTATCGTTCCGTTAGAACATATCGAGCAATTGAATGAGCAGAAAGCAGTGCAAGTAGAAAATGTCGGGATTATACCAGCAAAAATAGTAAGTGATGTTTTCATTGTTATTGATGGAAAGAAAAATAACCTGCAAGATCGGGATTTTGAAAATGTATATAATTTAACAATACATCATAGTTATTTTAGTAAATAAGGACAGAATCTTTTTCTGTCCTTTTCTTCTATACATAAATTAAAAACAAAATCCGACAAAGTTGAATAAAATTGGACAATCATTCCTACACTAGCATGTAGAGGTGATTGTAGTGGTAAAAGATTATGACAATGATTTTTTTAAAGAAGATAACGAAGATACAACAGATTTCTCTTTAATAAAAGGGGATGCGTTGCAGCAAGTAGAAGAATTAGAAGAAGAATTAAAAAGAAAATCATAAGTGTACACTCTTTCTACATTTGCTATATAATATAAATAAAAGGTTGTATCTTTTTGAAAAGGGGGAGAAGAGATGGCTGAAGTCAATGTACAAAAGTCTTCGTTTTTTAAAGAAAAAAAAGAAGAATCCAATACAGATTTCTCTCTTGTGAAAGGTGCATTAACGGAGAATATAAATCGGTTAGAGAAACTGATGAATAATAGTAGTTCAAAATATATACAAGTGAAAAGAACAAAAGAAAATGCATAGAGCATTTTCTTTTGTTTTTTATTTAATAGTAAACTTATCTTTTACTTTTTTAGGTAAATCTGTTTTCTGAATCTCTTCATAGGACTTTACTTCAATTGATGATATTTCATTTTTGCTATTATCATCTTGATCTACATAAAGGCGTAAAAACGCGTCTTCATTTAATTTATGGTCGTTTTCTTTTTTTGTACTTCTAAATGTAATTTGTTTTTTGACACCATCTTCATGATATGCGGGCAGCGTATAGTTTCGTAAGTTTCTACCATCTACTTTTTCGATAGCTCCTTCGCCTTTTATCTGCATGTAATATACATCTTTACCAATTTTATTTAGTGACGCTCTCTCACAGCCAATAGTAAAACTAAAAAATAATAAACATAGTGTAATAATTGCTGCAAACTTTTTCATTTTCTTTATCTCCTTTAATGTGTTTCTTTAAAAAGTATACGACTATTATTAAATGAGAAAAATCGATATAGCTTACAACGCCCTTATAATGTTGTATGAGTGTTGTAAATAAAATGAACAATAAAAGTTAAAAGAAAGGTAAAATAATGAATCATGGTATAATGATAAAAGACTTACATACTATTTTTTCATTTTGAGAGGAGCTTGAAAAATGTATTCTACTTTAGAACAATTAACAAAGCACCCTGTATTTTATCATTTTGCAGAAATTTCAAAGATTCCTAGAGGATCAGGTAATGAAAAGGAAATTAGTGATTATTTAGTGGGCTTTGCAAAAGAGCGTAACTTAGAAGTCATTCAAGATGAAGCATTAAATGTCATTATTAAAAAAGAAGCAACAGCTGGTTATGAAAATGTACCAGCTATTATTATTCAAGGTCATATGGATATGGTTTGCGAAAAAAATCAAGCAACAGTACATGATTTTGAAAAAGATCCAATTGAATTACGAATCATTGGGGACATGTTATATGCAAATCAAACAACTTTAGGTGCGGATAATGGTATTGCAGTTGCGTATGCATTAGCTTTATTAGATTCAAAAGAAATTCCGCATCCAGCACTTGAAGTCGTTATCACTACTGAAGAAGAAACGACAATGGGCGGGGCTTTTGCTATTGATCCAAATCATTTTGAAGGAAAGATATTTATAAATATTGATTCTGAAGAAGATCATAAATTACTTGTAAGTAGTGCAGGTGGTGCGAAAGCTGTTGAAACAATTCCCGTAATTTGGGATGAAACACCAGCGAATATGGATGCATACCGTCTATATGTTGGCGGTCTAAAAGGCGGACATTCTGGTATGGAAATTGATAAACAACGCGGTAATGCGAACAAAGTATTAGGACGAGTGTTACGTGATTTATCAGCACATACGGAGTTTAACATAAGTGAAGTTCACGGCGGATTAAAAACGAATGCAATTCCGCGTGAAAGTGTAGCTACAATTTTAATTCGTACAGAAGATGTAGGGCAAGTAGAAGAAAAACTAGAATCATGGACACGTGTATTACAAGAAGAAATGCGTGCTGTTGATTCAGATGTTCATGTTACACTGACAAAATTGGATGAAACAGTTGAAAAAGTATTTGCTAAAGAGACACAAAAGCAGCTTATTTCATCATTATTCTTAATTCCGAATGGTATTCAAAGTATGAGCATGGATATTAAAGGTCTTGTAGAAAGCTCAACAAATTTAGGCGTTATTGAAACGTTGCAAGATGAAATTAAATTACGTAACGAAGTGCGAAGTTCTGTAAGTAGTTTAAAACAACATGTTGCAGAAGAAATCAAATATATTGCTGAATTAGTTGGTGCTACATTTGAAATAGAGTCAGAGTATCCAGAATGGCCATACAATCCAAACTCACAAATTCGTAATTTATTTGAAAAAGTACATCAAGAAAAATACAATAAAGAAATTGAAATCTTCGCTGTACATGCGGGGATTGAGTGTAGCGCATTCGTTCAAAAGATGCCTGAATTAGATGCAATTTCATTCGGACCAGACATCTTTAACGTCCACACTCCAGATGAACATATCAGTATCTCTTCTGTAGTGAATAACTGGGGATTCTTCGTTGATGTAATGAAGGGTACGAAAGAATTAGCTAAGTAATAACGACGAAATAAAAAGGAGCCTATAAAAATTTATAGGCTCCTTTTTTGTATTGGAATTTATCTCGCTATTTGCCGGGCAGTAAGACTCCCACCTCAAAATCCAGCGAGAGCAAAGAAGTTAGGTGGGGATCGGGCAGCCCGTAAAAGCCCGATTAGTTTAACTAATAATCAGTGAGGGATGAATAAAACCCCCACTGATTAAAGTTTTACTTTATGAGAAGTCATTTTTCGTTAGTATGTAATATTAAGCTTGAACAATTAATAAGGATGAATTGTTGATGTTTTTTAGTACTGATGAAGGGGTGGAGAAATGAAGGGAAGAAAGCATTTTATTGTTTGTATGGTTTTATTGTTCTTCACATTTAGTTTTATTGGTGTTCAGAAAATAATAGCAGAAGAAGTTGAATTTTCAGGGACAACAGCTCCATTGAATGTAAATGTTAGAGAGGCGAAAAGTTTGAATGCAAATATTGTAGATGTGATTCCCGGAAATACAAAAGTATCTTTTAAAGGATGGGAGTATGGTGAAGCGGTTAAAGATTACTGGACAGGAAATTTAGATAATCGTTGGTTTTACTATTTTAAAGATGGAAAAAAAGTATATGTAACGTCAGCGTATATTAATGGAAATCCTCCAAGTACACCAATAGACCGTAAATTATCTGTACCTAACATATTACAAGAAAGATCAAATTGGTGTTGGGCAGGCACTTCGGTTTCAGTTTTAAATTATTTTGGGAAAACTCCTTCACAAGATCAGTACGTTAGGTATGTTAAGGGTGGATCATATAATAATCCTGCAACTTCACGTGAAATACAATATGGATTATCGGGATATGGTGTTAGTTCAGCTATAAGTTCTGGAGCAAAATCGTATGATTGGTTCAAAAGTCAAATTAATAGTAATCAGCCGATGATTGTACTTATTATGTGGCAAAATGGAGCTAACATCGGACACTTTCTAGTACTTGATGGATTTTATAAAGGGACAAATGGAACAGATTATATAACGTACATGGACCCTTGGTATGGTGATCATTATAATCATAATTTCAGTACGTTCCATAACAATAATAATTTTTGGTGGAGTGAAACTGTTTATAATATCCATGCAAACTAATAATATTAAAAGCGGGGGTTCATAAATGGGAAATCTACTTAAGCTTGTGATACCGTGCATGTGTTTAATGACCGTTATTATTTTCGCTAGTAAAATTAGTTATGCATCAAAAAATAAAAGTGAATCAGTACAATCGATCGCATTAAAAGATTATCAATATAGTAAGGGAAGTTCTTCTGAAAATTTAAATTTTGAAAAAATAACAACATCTCCATTTTCGTTACCAATCTATGCAACAATTCCAGCACAGCAAATTTTAAATAGCTCTGAATTTAAGCAATTGCTATTACCAACAAATGAAAAGCTGTGGTTTATTATGAAGGGTGAGCAGCCAGAAGGACTAATTGTTGCGAATGATACTGAACCGATTCGAACGGGCGGAGAAAATAGAAGTAAAGATTTATATGGATTATATAAAGCAATAAAAAATAATACAAATGAAACAAAAGATATTAGTTATTTCGAATTTGAAGGGCAAGGAATATTGGTAGTAAATCAAAATAATGATCAAGAAATATACCTTAGCAAAGGTGCCGCTGCCATATTAAAACTTCCTGCTGGTCAAAAAGTATTGAGCAGTGAAGTAATACAGAAAATGAAAGAGAGAATTGTAACTAGTTTTGAAAAGTAGGAAGGGCTAATTCTTTTTTGTGTTTATACAAGGTTGAACAGATAACAGGATTAATGGTAGCATTAGGGCTGTTTAAAAGCTAATATTGAATATAAAAAGGTTAGAGAAGTTAATTCTCTAACCTTTTTATATTCTGCTATCTACTGTACAACCTTTTTGCATAGCTGAATTTCCTTATTAGAAAATAAGGGTGCATCTATAAAACCATAATGATAAACTAAAATACCTAATTCCACTCTAGAATTAATATGCCATTTTTCTTTAATATGATTAATTATCGTTGAAATTCTTCTAGGGGTAACATATATTTTTCTGGAAATTTCTGCATCTGTATATCCTTTTGCTACATAAATAGCCACTTCTAATTCTCTTTCGGTTAATATTCTTTTCATAAAATAAGTCCCTTCGAAATTGTTTATATAAAATCAAAAGAAACTATTAAAAGAAATAAAGGTCAAAAATCATATTTATTTCTTTTAATTTCGCTATTTGCGGGCAATAAGATTCTCACCTCAAAATTTAGCTGTGACAAAGAAATCGAACTACCTGTAAACGCCTGCTTGGAGTGGACTAATAATCAGTGGTGATGAATAAAACTCCCATTGGTTATTAGTGAACTTTATTGTAATAATTTCTCATATTGTGATACAAGTTTGTGAAAAACTATAAATCCATATAAATAGTAATTGTAACTATACTAATTTTACATTACATTAAAAGTTGGAAAATATTCTTATACTCATAAAGTGTTACATTTGAGGGAGGAAAGATGGAATTCTACAATCTTGGTATTATTATTAAAGAACTTAGAAAGAAAAAAAATATGTCACAATCTGAATTATGTCATGGAATATGTTCACAAAGCCAAATTAGTAAGATAGAAAAAGGGATTATTTATCCATCTAGCATATTGTTGTATCAACTATCTGAAAGACTTGGTATTGATCCAAATTATATATTTGCACTGACCAAAAATAAAAAAATAAAATATATTGAAAATGTAAAATGTGTAATGAGAGATTGTGTGAAACAAAAAGAATATAATGAGCTTTACGAAATAGTGAAAAAAGAGAAAAACGAAAATAATTTCCAATCAAAAGAAGATAAACAATTTCTATTATGGCATGAAGCGATTGCTATATATTATGTAAATGGAGCAACAATTAATGCTTTTGACATTTTAAATAGAGCACTAAAACAAACTTTAAGTAGTAGTAACTTTTTATCAGAAAAAGAAATAAGCATAATGAATTCAATTGCTATAATACATGCAGAAAATGAAGAGTATGAGAAAAGCATAAATATATTAAAACAAAGTTTAATTAATTTTAATAAGATAGAATTTCCTAGAGAAAAAGAAATCAAATTAAGACTCATTCATACGTTAACAAAATGTCTACACCTTGCAAATCAATATGAAGAAGCGATTAAGTATAGTGAAATAGGTATAAAATTAGCCATAAATATGAATACTTTATACTTATTAGGTGAATTGTTTTTTGAAAAAGGTGCAATTTTATTGAAAGTTCAGCACTCTAATGAAGTTGGTTTAACATACATAAAAAAGGCATTATTTATATTTGAACTAACAGAAAGAAAACAATATATAAAAATGATCAAGGATAAATATATTAAAAATGAAGAATAAACAAGAAACAATCCTAACATAAGCTATTTTTAATTGGTATTTATTCCTAAAAAAAGTACTGTAATACGAACTATTCCTTATTGTTGTTTATTGCTAAAATAAGTACCGTAATATTAGATAAAAATAAAGGGTGGCATTTTATGAAATCAAGAGGGATTACTCGTAAAGCAGATAGCATGGGGCGTATTGTTATTCCAATGGAAATAAGACGGAGTTTAGGAATTGTAGAAAAAGATTCTCTTGAAATGTTTATAGAAGAGGATCAGATTATTTTACGAAAATATCAATCTCCAAGAGCTTGTGCACTTACAGGTGATATTTCAGACAGCAATATTTCGTTAGTGAATGGGAAGATTATTGTAAGTCCAGAGGGGACGGAACTATTAATAAAGAAGTTACAGCAATATCTTTTAAAATAAAAGGTAAGTAAGGATTTTAAAATAGAATATTCTTGTAAAGAAAGTCCTCTATCATTTAGGGGGCTTTTTTATCCGCTATTTGCTGGGTAATAAGACCCCCACCTCAAAATTCAGCGGAAGCAAAGAAGTTAGGCGGGGGCCCTGTTGCTCGTAAAATCCCGATTGGTGAGGGCTGATTAAAGTTCCACTTTATTACAGTTAGTTCAATGAAATACAAATTACCTTAAAATAGTCTGACTATTTTTTATAAAAAAACTATTCGTTTACATTTTTTGGTTTCGTGTTATATTTTTATTGTTAATATTAGTGTATTGAAAATTCTGATTTCAATCTTAGGAAAATTCTAGGGAAAGGAATATTTGTGCTTGAATTGAAAATCCTATAAACATAGTTTGAAAGTAAAGTATGAAAAGAAATCTCCATTAAATATACTAATTTAATGGAGATTTACGGGGTTAATGTAACTAAAAAGAAATTTTGTTTACTCCACGTTTATGCTCTGTAATTTGGTAACTGTAATAGCTCTGACGAAAAGCAAAGGAGCAAAAAAGAAGTAGGTAGTTTATTTAATAGAAGATATGGTGAAAAAATAAAACAACGGAGGTTTTATAATGAATAAAGGAATACTGCAGATTACAGAAATCGAAGAAATTAGCATTCCTAATGTATTGAAGGATAAAATCAAGAATCTAATAGACCATGAATTAAAAACTCATAATCCTTATACTTGTGATCAAGAAATAGCTGCAAGCTTTTCAAGAGAGTGGCTTAATTGTTTGATTGATTATTCAAAGAAAACTTCGAATTCAGATATGAAAAAACTACTACATATGATAAAAGTAGCGAATTGTGGTGGAAACGTACCACCTACTCTTATTAAAAATATTCCATGTGATCCTATGGAAACCCTATTACCTGGGGAAAATCGCAAAGGTTTTAATTATGGTGAAGACGAAGACGATAGAATGAAAAAATATTTTTATGCAGAATGGGTCACATGGCTTTTTGCCACACTTTTTAATTATGATGCTTTAATTCACCCATCCGAACATGCAGGGAAAAATAGATTTCACCTCATTTCCCCTTTGAACAACGATGAAGTTTTGCGAAATGTCGGTGCAAGCACCGGTGGCGGGAACTTTTATCAACATAACGATGCCACAGTGTATACAGACATGAAAGACCAATCAGATATTGAAGCAAGATTGAAAATATTCAATACGAATTTAGAAATTGTATCAAATAGACTTAATAAATCCGTGGAACGAATAGTGTCTGAAATTACTTGTGGAAAATTTACTAGAGTTGATGCTCTTTTATTAAAAGGAGTGTTAAATTTAAAAACTCAAACTCATATTGGAACGCCAAAATTACTTCAAAAGCATCTTGAAGAAAATCACTTCAGTAAAGATGATATATTGGCGATAAGTAAAATGCCTATTGCTCATATCGCAGGAATGGCGGATGGTGAAATATCGGGATTTGTAGGGGAAATAAACCAAATCATATTTTTGGATGATAATGGTGATATTATTGCAACTTGTTTGAATGGAGCAGAAAATAGATTGATTTATGTGGGAAAAAGTGAAGAAGAAAAATTGAAATTTGACATGTTTTTAGAACTCTTACGAACAACGCCCACTTATAAGGTTCCACTTACATCTGAAGATTTATTAATTATTCCAAATTCATACTATGGTAAACAAACAAATGTAACTCATGGTAGGGAAAGGTTATCTGAGGAAGAATATAAAATTCCGATTGGAGATAATAAGTACGGAAGAAGAATTGTTTGCAGGCAGTACGTTTCCAGCCGATTACGTGATCAGAAAGAAAGTTACTTTACAGATATTATTAACTAGTTTAAAGAGAGGAGGGACGATGGGGAGGTTTGGGGTATAATAGCTCAAGCCTTCCCATATTCTTTGTATGGATTTTACTATTGAATTACTCATATTACTATTTTTAGTAGCTGTATTAGCAGGGTGGATAGATACAATTGCTGGAGGCGGTGGTATGATAACTATCCCGATAATGTTATTAGTAGGTATGTCTCCTTCTGTAGCGATAGCAACTAATAAACTGCAAGGGAGTAGCGGAACTCTCATGGCGACAGTGTTTTTTATTAAGAAGAAAGAAATTAATCTTAAAGAAATGCGTTTGTCCATCTTAATGACCTTTTTTGGATCAGTTTTGGGTGGATGGCTTGTTTTACAGATACGGGCAGAATATCTAATCATGATATTACCTTTTTTACTTATTATTATTGGTCTTTATTTTCTATTATCTCCAAATATAGCAAACGAAGATCGACCGAGAAAAATAAGTATGTTGTTGTTTGCGTTAACAGTGCCTCCATTCCTTGGATTTTATGATGGTTTCTTCGGCCCAGGAACAGGTAGCTTGATTGCTTTAGCGTTCATTCTTTTATGTGGATATAGTGCTACACGGGCAACTGCAAATGCTAAGATTTTGAATTTTACTAGTAATTTCGCTGCTTTGTTGTATTTTATTATTTTTGGCCAAATCGATTGGACAATTGGATTGATTATGATGCTTGGTCAAATTATAGGGTCATATATTGGGGCGAAGATGGTGCTTACAAAAGGGACGTCATTAATACGACCAATAGTGGTTATTGTTTGCTTTGTCATGGCAATTAAGATTTTTTTACAAAATATGAACTAAATGTAATAAATATAGTATTTGTATCGAAGTTAGAGTGTTTTCATGTTGTTATTGCAGTATTACACTGTTTAAGATGTGTTCAAAATTACACAATTTGACTAGTGTAATGTATTGCGTTATGCTTTTTCTATTATAAAAGAAAGGCTTGAAGATAATGATTCGTCGTTTGAGAAAGCTAAAAAATGTAGCAGTCGTAGTAAGCTTCTAAGTAAATAGCAAAATATATAATACTTAGAAGCGAGGAATAAAGTTATGAAGCATCCATTATTTAATCATTGGTCAGAAACAAAATATATAAAAGATATAGTAACAAATCCACTCATTGAAGTAGGAGAGTACTCCTATTATTCAGGGTATTATGGTCATCAAAATTTTGAAGATGGTTGTGTAAGGTATTTGTGGGGGGATGCTAAGTCACAAGCACTGTTTAATCCAATTGAACAGATGGGATGGCATCTTGATAAACTCATTATTGGGAATTATGTTTGCATTGCAAGTGGAGTAGTCATTTTAATGGGTGGTAACCATAATCATCACTCAGAATGGATTACAGTATATCCATTCGCTGAGCAAATTGAACAATCATATGAAACTAAGGGCGATACAGTCATTAAAAGTGATGCTTGGATTGGAATGAATGCTATAATAATGCCTGGCGTTACTATTGGTGAAGGTGCAATTGTTGCTGCAGGATCTGTCGTAAGTAAAGATGTTCCGCCGTATACAATAGTTGGTGGAAATCCTGCTAAGGAAATAAAGAAACGATTCACTGATACAGAAATAAACATGTTAATGGAAATGCGTTGGTTTGATTGGGATAGGAAATTGATCGAGAAGGCAATTCCGCTGTTATCTAGTCCATCCATTGAACCATTATTTGCTTTTTATAAAAATGAAGTAAAAAATAAATAAATTAGTTAGTTAGAAAAACTACATTCAGTATTGGGTGTAGTTTTTTTATTACAAAAAACTAATGGTTTAGACTAAAGAAAATTTATCTCTAATATAAGTCTAGCAAATAGCTCAATTGAATAATTAAAATCCCGATTGGTGAGGGTTAATAATTAGTGGGGATGAACAAAACCCCCACTGATTAAAGTTTCACTTTATTTTTGTAAATGTGGAACAAATGTATTATGTAGATTGTCTATTAATTGTAATCCTAAAAAATATGAAAGTGCGAATCATTTTAAAAAATATAAGGGGATTAAAAATAAGGATATGCGTGGGAATACAAAGTATCAGGGCACCTAAAAGTGTCAGATGAGATGGTCTATATGAAAGCAATCCTAACGTTTAATATGTATATACAATTTGAGAACACTGTCTATTTTTTTTGAGATTATGTTAGAATAACGCTTTTTTGAGTACAAAGATATTGGAGGTAACAGAAGTGAAAGGTATGTTTTGCAAGAGATTTATTGCAATAGTAACAGTGCTTACACTATTTTTTAGTATGTTCGTTACATTTGGAAGAGCAGCAGCGGAAACAGTTTCTGCTATAGACGTTGAAGCAGGATCAGCAATTTTAATAGAAGCAAATTCCGGAAAAATTTTATATCAAAAAAATGCAGATGAATCATTGGCAATTGCTAGTATGACAAAAATGATGAGCGAATACTTAGTTCATGAAGCGGTAGATAAAGGAAAACTTAAATGGGATCAAAAAGTTAAAATTTCTGAATATGCACATAAGATTTCGCAAGATCGTTCATTATCAAATGTTCCATTAGAAAATGGTGGCTCTTATACGGTAAAAGAGTTATATGAGGCAATGGCAATTTATTCTGCAAATGGTGCAACAATTGCTTTAGTTGAAGAGATTGCTGGTAAAGAGGGCAATTTTGTAAAAATGATGAACGATAAGTCGAAAGAGTTTGGAATGAAAGATTATAAATTTGTAAACTCTACAGGCTTAACAAATCAAGATTTAAAAGGATATCACCTAGAAGGGACAACTCTAGATGAGAAAAATAAAATGTCTGCAAGGGATTGTGCAATTTTAGCACAACGTCTTATTCAAGATTTTCCCCAAATATTGAATACAGCAAAAATTCCTAAAAAAACATTCCAAGAGGGTGGTAAATATCCAATTGATATGGCGAACTTTAACTGGATGTTAAAAGGTTTAATTAAGCAATATGAAGGTGTAGATGGTTTGAAAACAGGAACGACTCCAGAAGCGGGAGATTGTTTCACTGGTACAGTAGAAAGAAATGGTATGCGCCTAATTTCTGTAGTGATAAAAACAAAATCTCATACGGCACGCTTTGATGAAACAAAGAAATTATACGATTATGGATTTGCGAATTTTGAAGTGAAGAATGTCTACGGAAAAGATTCAGTAGTAAAAGGACATGAAACGGTACGAGTAGCAAATGCAAAAGAGAAAGATGTAGTAGTTCAAACGAAGCAAGCTGTTTCACTTCCAATGCGGAAGGGAAACAAAGACGGTTATAAAAAAGAATTTAAAGTATCAAATAAAGAACCTGAAGCGCCTATTAAAAAAGGTGTAACAATTAGTAAAATAATTATCTCGCCTAAAGATAATACCGATCCTGGGTTCTTATCAGGTAATTCATTACAAATAGACCTTGTAACAAAATCTGATGTGGAACAAGCAAATTGGTTTACACGTTTTATACGTAAAACTGGATCTTTTTTTAGTGGTATGTGGGATAGTGCGATTGATATAGTAAAAAGCTAATTTTATAGGATACAACTAAATATTAGTTTGAAACAAAAGGTTTCAAAGTATTATAGATTCTTATGTGGATAGTTTGGAATGAAAGATTGTATTACTTTTCAAATTTGGTCCTTCGGAACTTTTTGTATTTCTATTAAGCTAAAATAAATTTGTATCCATATACTCCAAAAACGCTATTCTTTTTGTAGAAATATACAGAAGGGATGGCGTTTATTATGAATCTTTCGATTTAAAGGATTCTGGTGCAAGGTTAGTTTAATAAAGTTACATGATGAAAAACCACCCATTAAAGTTTCACTTTATAAAAATTTAATAAAATCTTTTCTTTGTATTAAATATTTTGTTTTAAATTATGTATATAAAGAAATGGAGGTCAAATTAACTTTTTACTGCTTATATTAGGAATTTAAAGAAACGATGTGTACAGTTCTCTCACTATATTCGCATAGTGGCCTTTATGAAAAGCAAAATCTACAATTTACAAGGAGAACATTTTATGAGTAAGAGAATAAAAGAATTAGATTCCATACGAGGGTTAGCGGCACTTACTGTGGTATTTGGACATTTTTGTTTAATGCTACCATCGTTGCCTAATTCTATTAAATTTTCCCCGCTTAGGTTTTTATGGGCGGGTGGGGAAGCTGTTATCGTTTTTTATGTACTAAGTGGTTTTGTGTTATCGATGGCACTTTATCATTCAAAAACAAATTATTGGGGATATTTAATTAAGAGATTTGTAAGAATCTATATTCCTTATTATTTTTGGATAATTGTTTCCTTTGTTTTATTTATTTTATTTTCGTCGTATGAAGTGGTAGGACTACGGGATTGGTTCTATGATAGGTGGCAAGGGTCTATAACAAAATTAGATATTCTAAACCACTTTGTGCTTCTTAATAACTTTTTTACGGAAAATTATAATCCAGTTATTTGGTCATTGGCTCAAGAAATGCGTATATCTATTGTGTTTCCTTTGTTATTCCTTCTTTTTTATAAATTGAATTGGAAGAAAACGATACTATTTGCTTTGAGCTTTTCTTTAATTAGTGTTTTTCTTAATGTGTTGTATATTGGGAAAGCTGAAGGATTTTATAATGGTTATGCTGATACACTGCATTTTACATCTATGTTTATGGTTGGAATGTTACTTTTTAAGTATCAGGAAAAACTTATCTACTCATATAGGAATATGAAAAAATTTAAAAAAGGATTTCTTATTGCATTAGGGATTATTCTGTATTTATATTCCATTTTAATTTATGGTTTTTCCCGTAATGATACTACTTTCTTATTAAAAGATTGGGGTGTCGTAATGGGGGTTGGTATATTTATTATAATGGCTATGAGTAACCTAAAAGTAAAAGCATTTTTAAATAAGAGTGTATTTGTATATTTAGGAGAAATTTCATACAGTATCTATTTGTGTCATTTTCCAATCATGATGGTACTATTTAAACTTTTGTATACAAAGATACCTATCTTTTTCCTTCTTACTTTATGCATTGCAATGACACTACTTTTTTCTATAGTTTCATATCATTTAATCGAAAAGAAATGTATCAACTGGGCAAAACAAAGAACAACCAATTTTTTGAAAAAAGTATAATTCCTAGAGAAATTTTATTTCTTTAGTAAATATACGAATATGACCGATTCCTAAGTATACTTAGGAATCGGTCAATTTTGGATTCTAAATGTAAATATAATAAAGTGGAATATAATTGAAATCGAAAACCACTTAGAAATAACAATTACGGTGTGAGCTATTGTATAGTATAGATATGGTTAATAATAAAGGGGGAATACATATGTGGAAGCGATTTGTAGCAATTGGTGATAGTTTTACAGAGGGGATAGGGGATGAAGTTGAGGGAATTGCATTAAAAAGCTGGATAGATCATTTTGTTCAACTGTGTGAAAACGATATAAAATATGCTAATTTGGCAAAGCGTGGCTTAGTAACTAAAGAAATTCGCTCGCAGCAATTGGAAAAGGCGTTAACTTTTAATCCAGATTTGGTTAGTCTCATTGCAGGGGCAAACGATGTTTTAAAAGGACGTTGGAATCATGATGCATATAAGAACGATATGGAATTTATGATAGATTCATTAAGTAAAGCAGGGGCTGATATTATTATAGCAAACCTTCCTGATTTTACAGTTAGGCTTCCTTTTGCTTCTGAAAAAAAACAAGTAATAAAAGAACAATTATTAGAGGCAAATGAAGTTATACGTTCACTGAGCAGAGAATATAAGTTTCATCATGTTGATTTTTGGAATCATCATTTAGTTAATGACAATACGCTTTGGTCTAAGGATTTAATTCATCCAAACTCAAAAGGATATGTAAAAGTTGCTGATTTGATTTTTAGTAGTTTGTCTGTACAGAAGACAAAATAATAGTTTGCAATTTAACGAATATGATATTAATTGTGCTAAGCTATGTTTTTTAGTAAATGGAGAGAACTAGAAATTTAGCATACAAAGCGTATCTACGATATATTTCTACAGTAGTGCATAAATGTAGAATTACAAAGAAAGATCACTTATGGAAATAGGTGGTCTTTAAACGTTTTTATAACTAAATTTAAATATATACTGTAGTACTAACAATTTCGTACTACATAAAAATTAAGTTCTCTTATAGAAAAACTGATTTTATATTATCTTAAAATATAATAACATATTCAAATCATATTTTGGGTGTGTATCCTAATTATGAATAATTTGTAATTTTTTTGAAGTGTAAATATCTAATAAATAAAATAGGTAGTAGGTGCAGAAGTATTAATACTATATTATTCAATTCTGTTATGAGTACATTAGTAATTGGTAGTATTATATTTTTATTATCAATTTTAGTTATTGGAATTAATTTGCATAGAAAATATGTAGGATAAGAAAAGATAAATATACTTTATTGTATATTTATCTTTTTGTTTAGTAGGATTTATAGTCTCTTTAAACTATTATGTTAATAAAATTAAGAAACTTAATTTTTGATATCCTTATGGCTAAAGCCATCTATAAACTGACAATATAACTAAATAATTGTTTGGTATGATTTGTGGGTTGGTTTTTTTATCCGAATTTTCTGATTCAAATATTTCAACTTTATGAATATAGTAGGTGAAATATTTGTGTGATAGTATTTGAGATAGAAAAAAGCCAACTTTAAAAAGGATGTGAATTGAATGTGCAAACAACTATAAATGGTTATATTAAGGTAATGTTTAGCTGTTTTTTAGTGTAAGGTAAAGGTCTATGTTGTAACAGTTGATATAAATACGAAGAAATAGGTGCGCCTAAATTTATCTGACTATTTAAAATAAACTAAACCTTGAGATTAGTCTAGGTTTTGACGAAGTTACATTCTAGGTGAAATCTTTATAATGATTAATTAGGTTTAATAAAGGGGTACCTTATACGCAAAAGCGTTTATATTAGTAACCTAAGGAGCTTGCTTTTATGAAAACTACTGATTCAAAAGGCCTATTAGGAAATAGGGTTTATTTACAAGTTTTCTCTGCTTATTCATTGCTTATGCTTGGTGTTTTTATTGATATGTTAGCGATTATGACTATAGTTGGGTTTGAATGGGAAGTAGATCCTACTATGATTGGATTGATCCCTGTTGCATATGCACTTCCTGGAATTATTTTTGGCTCATGGGCAGGTGTTATTGCAGATCGTTTTAGAAAAATTCCAATTATGATGTTCTGTAATCTAATGGTTGGTCTAATAACAATTGCTCTTTTATTTGTACAAGATATCCACTGGCTCTTAGTGGCATTAATGATTCGTTCCATTTTTATTGTTTTCTATTATCCTGCACAGCAAACACTAACAAGACAGATTGTATCCCCGGACTTACTTACTAAAGCAGTAAGTATCAACGGAATAGTAGAGCAGGGTACCAAGATAGTAGGTCCACTTATAGGGGGCATGTTGCTGAGCTGGTTTCAACCAGAGTTCTGCCTCATTATAAGAGCTATAAGTTGTTTATTAGCTACCTTAGTTCTCATACCCACAATAAAATTTAAAGAAACTATATCGAAAGAATTTGTTGAAAAGCAAAAACAAAGTACTTGGACCGCTTGGGTACAAGGGTGGGGTTATGTGTTATCTAATCGGATAATATTATCAACCATGATTTTCGTTACAATAGCCATGGCAGTATTACAATTAGTCGACTCACAATTCCCAACTTTATTTAAGAGCTTATTCCCACATGATAAAAGTAAAATGGGATATATCATTTCTATTATTGGTCTTGGCGGAATACTTGGTGCACTACTAACTCAGAAATTAAAACAATTTCAATATGGCTGGGTAGTATGTGGAGGTATGGTTTTAATGGGAATTGGTTTTGGGGGGATTGGTTTGATAACGCCCGGTACGGTCTTCGTTTTAGCCTATTTAATTAGTTTTATCGCTGGTATCGGAAGTGGGCTGATGCTTGTATCTAATCAAGTCATTTTACAAATAGAATCCGACCAAGATCAAGTAGGAAGAGTATTTGGTATACAAAGCAGTTTAACAAACGCAGTTCTAATTATTTCTCCTGCTATGAGTGGCCCATTAGTGCATTTGTTTGGAGTAACTCAACTCTATGTTTATGGAGGGATTGGGCTTGTTATTATTGGATTAATTGGAGTTTCACTGCAGAAATATTTATGGGCTAAACATAAACACGAACCTATAAGAGCAAATAATTTTTGAAGGGGAGATTTTTATGACCAATGAGGAATGTTATCGATTAAGCCATCCGCAGCGAAGAATATGGTATACAGAAGTTATTCATTCTGATAAAGGAATATGTAATTTAAGATTTTTATTTAAACTTCATCGGAAAATGAATTATTCAAAATTAAACCAAGTTGTGAATCGCGTTATCAGTGAAAATGACGGTCTGTGCATTAGGTTAAAAGAAAATGGGCATCAGGAACCGAAACAATATTTTATTAAACATGAAGAACAAGAATTTGAGTTTTTTGATTTCAGTAATGTGGAGAATACAAATTTGCTTGAGGAATGGATTGAGCAGAAAACAAAAGACACGTTTACATTATTTAATTCAGATTTATACTATTTCGCTTTAATAAAATTAAACGATAATGAATGTGCAGTCTTTGGAAATGTTCATCATATTATTATGGATGGTTTATCAATTCAAATATTTACTGAGCAAATTGCAAAATATTATTATGAAATGCATAACGAGAATGAGGAAGGCGAAATTAAAAATTCATATGTTCAATTCCTGACCAATGAACAAACATACTTGAATAGTAGTCGCTTTCAAAAAGATCAAAAATTCTGGTTAGAGGAATTTAAAACACTGCCATCTGTGACTGGATTGAAGCCCTATAATACGTACCAAGTTAGCACTAAAGCATCACGTGAGACATTTATATTAACGGAGCATTTGAAGAGAAAGATAGAAAAATTTTCTGAAGATTACAAAATTAGTTTATACACTTTTTTTGTTGCTGCTTTCTCGTTGTCCATGTATCGGTGGACTTCATCGCTTGATATTGGTTTAGGAATGGCTTACGGCAATCGTATGACTAAAATGGAACGAAAATTGATTGGAATGATGGTGAGTACAGTTCCTTTAAGAATGGATATTGATCCAGAAGAAGAAGTACTTTCATTTATTAGCAGGGTGTCCAGAAAACAAAGCAAATTATTGAGGCACCAGAAATATCCATTTGATTTGTTGTTAAAGCAGATTAATAAAGAGAATAATAGTAATGTGAGACTTTTCGGAACTACGATTGATTATAGGGATCGCGATGAAAGTGGTGACTCACTATGGATTCCAAACCATGAAGAGGTACAAGATTTTGCAGTGCATATTGAAAATCTAATTGATATTGACTCTTTACATGTACATATTGATTATCGTGAGGAGCTATTTTCTAAGGAAGAGATAAAACGGTTTTTTAACGTGATGTTAGCGATAATGGAAAACACTTTTGAAAAACCAAAGCAGAAGGTAGCTGAAATAGAAATCATTTCTGAGGAAGATAAAAGAATAAGTTTAGTTGAGTTCAACAATCCTAAACTGAATGTCCCACCTCAAGTAACTATTCATGAAATATTCGAACAGCAAGCGATGATTTATCCAAATACTATTGCAGTTACGTATGAACAAGAAAAAATTACTTATAAGGAGCTTAATGAACGTGCAAACCAGTTAGCTCATTATTTGCAGAAAAAGGGAGTAGGACCTGATACTTTAGTTGGAATATGCGTTGAACGTTCCCTCGAAATGATTGTAGGTATTTTAGGGGTTTTGAAGGCTGGTGGGGCTTATGTTCCACTCGATCCAACATATCCAGAGCAGCGACTTCAATATATTTTAGAAGATGCTAGCATTCAGTTATTCGTGACGCAAGAAAGTTTAAAAGAATTGAAATGGTTACCAGAAAATGTTGAGTCGATTTGCCTGGATCGTGATCAAGATGAGATTGGGAAAGAAAGTAAGACTTTGCCGCTTTCTAATGTCGGTCCCAAAAATCTGGCATATGTAATCTATACTTCGGGATCAACGGGAAATCCAAAGGGCGTTATGATAGAGCATCACAATGTCATTCGGTTATTTAAATCAACGGATTGTTGGTATCAGTTTAATGAAAAAGATACTTGGACGCTTTTTCATTCGTATGCATTTGATTTCTCAGTATGGGAAATTTGGGGAGCATTATTATATGGTGGAAAATTAGTTGTTGTTCCGTACTGGATTAGTCGATCACCTAAGGATTTTTATCAATTATTAGTGGAGGAAGAAGTCACAGTTCTAAATCAGACACCTTCCGCATTTCGACAATTAATACGAGTGTGTGAACAAGAAGATAAGAATAAAAATTTGCAGCTACGTTACGTAATATTTGGCGGAGAAGCATTAGAACCTATTAGCTTGTTACCGTGGTTTCAAAGGTATGGTGAGAAAAACCCACAGTTAATTAATATGTATGGAATTACAGAAACTACAGTTCATGTTACATATTATCCAATTACTCTAGATGATGTGCAGCATGCTTCAAGAAGTAATATTGGAAAGCGGATTCCCGATTTAGAAGTGTATATACTAGACGCTTATCAACAACCTGTTCCTATAGGTGTTGATGGTGAACTTTATATTGGTGGAGCAGGATTGGCACGTGGATATTTAAATAGACCTGAATTAACAGCAGAGCGTTTTATATCTCATCCATTTAGTAGTGATCCGAAAGCAAGATTATACCGGACAGGAGACTTAGCGAGGTATTTGCCAGATGGGAATTTAGATTATCGTGGAAGAATTGATCATCAGGTTAAAATACGTGGTTTCAGAATTGAAATTGGGGAAATTGAGTCTACTTTACATACATATGTATATATAAAAGAGGCAGTTGTAATTGTAAGAGAAGATCAGCCGGGCGATAAAAGATTAGTAGCATATGTTGTAGGAGATGGAAATGTAGATGGGTGGAGAGAGTATCTTAAAGCGAAACTACCAAGTTATATGGTTCCTTCGGGATTTGTGGCGATGGAAGCTATTCCACTTACAGCTAACGGTAAAGTTGATCGTGAGGCCTTACCTATGCCGGAGGAAAAGCAGATTAATAGTGAATGTGTTGGCCCTCGGAATAGTAACGAACAGATACTGACTACCATTTGGAAGCGAGTATTAGGTGTTAAAAAGGTGGGAATCTATGATAATTTCTTTGAAATTGGTGGCGACTCGATTCTCAGTATTCAAATCATATCTCAAGCAAGTCAAGTAGGGTTAAAACTTACTCCAAAGCAAATGTTTGAATGCCCAACTATCGCTGAGCTGGCACAAGTGGCTATAGAAACGCAGGGAGTACAAGCGGAGCAGGGAATTGTGATAGGTGATGTGCCTCTTACTCCAATTCAGTGCTGGTTCTTCGAGCAAGAACATCCACATACAGAGCATTGGAATCAATCAATGCTTTTAAGAGTAAAAGAAAAATTGGATGTGAAATTACTAGAGGGAGCGATATTAAATTTACTCAAACATCATGATGCTTTACGTTTCCGGTACGAACAGTTACCAAACGGAACGTGGAGGCAGAGAAATGAAGAGACTGATGAGCTGTCAGTACTCCATGTTGTAAAACGGAATCAAGTTAATGAAAAAGAGTGGAATACAATAATACAAGAAGAAATGAACATTAATCAAGCTAGTTTCAATTTAGTTACTGGTCCGTTAATGAGAGTAGTGTACTTTGAAGATAACTTGACTGGAAATGATCGAATATTCTGGGTGATTCATCATTTAGTAGTAGATGGAGTGTCATGGAGGATTCTATTGGAAGATTTACAGGTGGTATATAACCAGATGAAACAAGGTCAAGAAGTTCGCTTACCTGCGAAAAGTACATCTTTTAAAGAGTGGTCTGAACGACTCCAGACGTACAGTGATTCGGGTATTTCAAAAGAAGTACAAAATTATTGGAATCAACAAGTAGAAAAAGAAACGATGAAAATTCCAATGGACTATCCAATACAAGAAACGACAGAGGAATCGATTGATCAAGTGACGAGGACTTTAGGAATAGAAGAAACACATGAATTGTTACACGAAGTTCCAGTAACTCATAAGACAAGGATTGATGAGGTACTATTAACGGCATTAGGACAAGCTATCGTCGATTGTACAAATCAGCAAACCGTTTCTATTCATCTAGAAGGACACGGAAGAGAAGAGGTAATTGAAGGTATTGATTTATCAAGGACAGTGGGCTGGTTCACGAGTATTTATCCCGTTCATCTCAATTTTCAAGGAACTCAAACACCTATTGAAGGATTAAAGTCTGTCAAAGAACAATTGCGTCGAATCCCAAATCGCGGAGTTGACTATGGTATTTTACGTTACTTGAATAAAGGATTACTTCCGTTTTATCAGCAAAAGCCTTCAATAAGTTTTAACTATTTGGGCCAATTTGATCAGGTTTTCTCAAGGGAATCTTTGTTTATGCAAGAGACAGGATTTACATTTTTAGATCATGCTCCAGATTCCAAACCATCTCATCTAATTGATGTTATCGGAATGGTGAAAGATGAAAAGTTACATTTTGTTTGGATGTATAGTAGAGAACAGTTTTCTAAATTAAAAATTCAATTGATAGCAGATGGTATGTTGAGGCATCTTCGTCAACTTATAAATAAACCAACAACAGAGTCTGCTTTTACGGTATCAGATTTTGCTGATGCAGAGGATCTTACGGAAGAAAGCTTGAGCAAAGTATTACTTAAATTAAAAAAGAAGAGGGTGTAAAAATGGGAGACGTTATTGATATATATGGTTTATCACCTTTGCAAAAAGGAATACTGTTTCATACTTTATACGATCAAGATGATGAACATTCATTTTCCTATATTGTACAAGTAGGCTTCTTGCTCGGGGGGCAATTGGATATTGCTACTTTTGAAAAGGCCTGGGAATATGTTATTCATCGACATGAGGTTTTACGTTCAGTATTTGTGTGGGAGGAAGTAGAAAAACCACTACAAGCGGTTTACCAACGTCTTCCTTTTACTATTCATGAAGAGGATTGGAGCACCTATCCACATGATGAAAGGGCGAAGAAATTACAACAGTTTTTGAATGTAGATCGTAGAAAAGGATTTTTATTGGATGAAGCACCATTGATGAGAGTCACTGCGATTAAAGAGGCAAAAGAGGAAACGAGAATTATTTGGACACATCATCATATTTTGCTAGATGGATGGAGTGTGTCATTGGTCTTTAGTGAAGTGATGGAAGTTTATCTCAAGATGATAAAGGGAGAATTGTTGAATCTTCCTAAACCTCTTCCTTATAAAAAATATATTCAATGGATAAATAAACAAGATCAAAGTCAAGCAGAGGAATTTTGGAAAGAAGAATTAAAAGGGTTCTATGCACCTACTCCATTAGCAATGGAAAGAAAGGAACAAGGACAAGAGAAGGGTTATGGAGAATGTGCTTATCAAGTATCTGAGGAACTTACTGAGAGTTTACAAGAGTGGGTACGAAATAGTCGATTAACGTTGAATACGTTAGTACAAGGTGCATGGGCTTATTTGATGAGTAGGTATAGCGGTGACAGTGACGTCGTATTTGGCGTAACTAGCGCTGGGCGTCCTACTGATTTAATGGGAGCAGAGAATATGGTGGGGCTATTTATTAACACATTACCTACCAGAATTCGATTAACGGATAATACATCAGTAGTAGATTGGCTTCGTAAAATACAAATGAAAGAAATGGAACGAAGACAGTATGAGTATAATTCGTTGATAGATATTCAAGGCTGGAGTGAGGTTCCGCGAAATAGCTCCTTATTTCATACCTTGTATGTGTTTGAAAATTATCCAATTCAAGGTGAGAGAAATGATGATTTAAGATTACTAGATGTTACAAGCACGGAACAAACAAATTATCCTTTAACACTCATTGTAATGCCCGGTAAGAAAATTACTTTAAAGTTGATGTATGATCGAAGCTATTTTAATGAAGAAACAATAAATCTGATTCAGAATCACTTATTGCAAATATTAATTCAGATGACGAAGAGCCTAGATTCAAAACTATTTGAAATTACTCATTTAACAGAAGAAGAACAGATACAGTTACTAGAGGAATGGAATCATACTCAAGTTAATTATTCGGCTGAAGGCATGATTCATACGATGTTTGAGGAGCAAGTTAAAAAAACACCGGAAGCAATCGCGGCTAGTTACGAAAATGAACAAATTACATATAAAGAGTTGGAGAAGCGTGCAAATCAGCTAGCTCATTATTTACAAAAGCATGGTGTAGGCCCAGAGTCTCTAGTTGGAGTATATATGGAACGTTCATTACAAATGATGATAGCGTTATTAGGTATTCTAAAATCAGGAGCAGCGTATGTTCCACTTGACCCTACTTATCCAGAGAGTCGGCTTCGATATATATTAGAGGATGCTGGAATCGAAGTACTAGTGACGGAAGAGAATTCTAAAAATTTGTTTGTATCTGAAAATATAGAAACGATTTGTATGAATAAAGATTACACTGCAATTGAAAAAGAAGAATCAACCCCATGTATAAGTGGTGTAACAGGAGAAAATTTAGCGTATGTTATGTATACTTCAGGATCTACAGGGAATCCAAAGGGAGTAATGATTGAGCATCATTCAGTAATTAATTATCTAGAATGGATGCAACATAAATATCCGCTTTCTGAAAAGGATGTGGTCTTGCAGAAAACGCCATTCTCATTTGATGTCTCTGTTTGGGAATTGTTTTGGGGCATTCACGTTGGTGCCAGTGTATCTTTCCTACCTCCAGATGGAGAAAAAGATCCTTCTATTATAGCTGAAGTGATTAAACAACATCAGGTTACTATAGTTCAATTTGTACCTTCAATGTTATCTGTTTTCTTAGATCACTTCAATCGTATTGAATTGAACATGAATTGTTCGTCCGTACGCCATGTATTTTCTGGTGGAGAAGAACTAAGTTCAGGGTTAGTTAGACGATTTCAACAGAAATGGAATTATAGTGGACAAGTGAAATTGACCAACTTTTATGGACCAACTGAAGCCACTATTTATGTGAATGCATTTGATATTCAGCCTAATCAAGAATTTGTTTCTATTGGGCAGCCAATACAGAACACGCAATTATATGTATTAGACCAAAATCAACGCTTGCAATCAATAGGAATTGAGGGTGAGTTATATATTGGTGGTGCTGGTTTAGCACGTGGATACTTAAATCGTCCGAATCTTACTGCTGAAAAATTCGTTTCGCATCCATTCCAATTGGGGGAACGACTATATCGAACAGGAGATTCAGTAAGATATCTAACTGATGGAAATATAGAATTTATAGGTAGAATGGACCATCAAGTCAAAATGCGTGGTTTTAGGATTGAATTAGGAGAAATTGAAGCCACTTTAGAAAAATGTTCGTTTATTAAAGAGGCTGTCGTATTAGTTAGAGAAGATCGTCCAGGTGATCAACGATTGGTTGCATATGTAATAAGCGATGAAAATACCGAGGAGTGGAGAGAGTATTTACAAAAACAATTACCGAATCATATGATTCCAGCGCACTTTGTAGAGTTAGAACACTTCCCGCTTACTCCGAATGGGAAAATTGACCGAAAGGCCTTGCCAATACCTGATGAGCAAGCTATTGGAGATTTAAATGTTCTACCTCGGACGCCATCAGAAGAGCTTATTGCCTCGGTTTGGGGTCAAGTGTTAGGGATAGAAAATATTAGTATTCAGGATTCCTTCTTTGAACGTGGTGGGCACTCACTACTTGCTACTCAAATCGTCTCTCGGTTACAAGAACTGTTCCAAATTAAAATTCCATTACGTGAACTTTTCAAGCACGATACAGTGGAAGCATTGGCGAAACGAGTGGATCAGTTACGAAAAGAAGATAAAGAACGAGAGGTTGCTCCTCTTGTACCTATGAAACGAGAAGAAGTTATCCCACTTTCCTATGCGCAGAAACGTCTATGGTTTATTGATCAATTAATGCCAAATAGTGCGATGTACAATATTCATGCAGCGTGTCGCTTAACAGGTAAATGGTCAATTGAAGCATTGGAGGTCGGATGGAATCAATTGTTGGAGCGTCATGAATCATTAAGGACGACAATTCTAGAACAAGAGGATGAACCTTTTCAACAGGTTCAATCTCATGTGTTCAGACATATTCCTCAAACGAATCTAACAGATCTTTCTTTGGAAGATAGGGAAAGAGAAATGAAACGCCTTATTCAAAACGAGGCGGAGGAACCATTTCATTTGGGACAAGGTCCTCTGATTCGAACACGAATATTGAAAGTGGACAGGGAAGAATGGGTTCTCATTTGTACGATGCATCATATTATTTCAGATGGATGGTCAATGGGAATCTTACTTGAAGAATGGATGGCTTTTTATGAAGGAGCACTAACCGGAAAACCAGTGGAATTGAAGGAGTTATCTATCCAATATGCAGATTTTGTCATGTGGCAGAAGGAATGGCAAAAAGAGGAGAATTTGAATCAGCACCTTCAATATTGGAAGGAAGAATTATCTGGGGAACTACCGGTTTTACAATTACCGATGGATCGTCCTCGACCTGCAGTTCAAACCCATCGTGGTGCAAGTCAGTCCTTAATAGTGGCGAATTCCCTACAGGAAAAGCTCAAAGATTTAAGTCTGCAAGAAGGATGCACTTTATTTATGACATTGATGGCAGCGTATCAAAGCTTCCTTTCTCGTTATACAGGACAGGACGACATTATAGTTGGAAGCCCAATCGCTAATCGAAATGTGAAAGAGATTGAGGGATTAATAGGATTCTTTGCAAACACGTTGGTTTATCGAGCTGATTTCAGTGAAAATCCGACGTTCCAAGAACTTTTGTCGCAGGTAAGAAAAAAAGCGCTAAAAGCATACGAGTATCAGGACATCCCATTTGAGAAAGTGGTAGAATCCGTAAAACCTGAACGGAATACAAGTCATTCACCAATATTCCAAACTATGTTTACTTTACAGAATACGAAACAAGAGTTTCTTCAGCTATCTGAAAGACAAATGGAACTCATGGAAAGCCATGCTTCTGTTGCCAAATTTGATTTGAGTTTATTTGCTTCTGAGACGGAAGAAGGATTATCACTAACCTTTGAATATAATACTGATTTGTTTAATGATACAACCATTGAACGTATGGCAAGTCATTTTAAACATTGGTTAAATCAAATTGTCTCTCATCCAAAATGTGTACTATCAGAACTGAATATGTTATCGAAAGTAGAATATAAGCAACTACTAGAGGAATGGAATAAATCGCGTGTTATAGATATGGAAGAAAGTACGATTCATACAATGTTTGAAGAACAGGTGAAAAAAACACCAGAAGCAATTGCAGTAGTGTGCGAAGATGAAGAACTAACATATCGAGAGTTGGACGAACGCTCGAATCAGTTGGCACATTATTTACAAAAAAATGGTGTAACATGCGAATCATTAGTTGGGGTTTGCGTTACACGTTCATCCGAGATGATTGTCGGTCTTTTAGGAATTATGAAGGCGGGAGGAGCATATGTCCCAATTGATCCAGCGTATCCGGAAAGTCGACTGCAGTACATTTTAGAAGATGCTCAAATAAAGGTACTGGTGACGCAGGAAAAGTTACAACAAAAAATGGTTATACCTAAATTCGTCAACGTGATTTGTATTGATCGTAATCGAGCAGAAATAGAACAAGAAGTAACTACGGTATGTACGAGTGAAGTGACGGGCGATAACTTAGCCTATATTATCTATACTTCAGGTTCCACTGGAAATCCAAAGGGAGTAATGATTGAGCACAGGAATACAGTAACAATGATTCATTGGGCGCACCACACGTATTCCCGAAAGGAATTAGCGGGAGTGTTAGCTTCAACTTCGCTATCTTTTGATTTATCCGTTTTTGAAGTATTTGTTCCCTTAACGATGGGTGGTAAGGTGATTGTCACTGAAAATGCTCTACATCTAGAGAAGTTGTCTTCCAAAGGTGTGACTTTGGTTAATACTGTGCCATCGGCAGCAAAGGAACTGGTTCGAGCAAAAACAATACCTTCTTCGGTAAAGGTGATGAATTTGGCTGGAGAACCATTGCCATATTCGCTTGTTCAAGATTTATACGAGAGAAATACGATTGAAAAGGTGTACAACCTATATGGACCGTCCGAAGATACTACGTATTCCACGTATATGGAATTAGAAAAGGGTGTCATGCATAGGGTCCCACCGATTGGTAAACCAATATTCAATACAGAAGTATATGTACTAAGTGCTGAACAAAAAATGGTTCCAATTGGTGTAGTTGGTGAGTTGTACATTGGTGGATCAGGATTAGCACGTGGATATTTAAAGCGCCCTGACTTAACGAAAAATCGTTTTATACCGCATCCGTTTAAAGAAGGAGAGCGAATATACCGGACTGGAGATTTAGTAAGGTATTTGCCGGATGGAAATTTGGAGTATGTTGGGCGAATCGATCATCAGGTGAAAATTCGTGGGTTCCGGATTGAACTAGGAGAAATTGAAGCGATATTACAAAGGCATACACTAGTTAACGAAGCTATTGTGATGGTGCGGGAAGATTATCCTGGCGACCCACGTTTGATTGCCTATGTTGTAGGAGACGGAGATGCTCAAAAGTGGCGTGATTATCTCAAGGATCAACTACCAAATTATATGATCCCAGCCTATTTTGTTGGATTAAATGCATTTCCACTCACTCCTAATGGGAAAATTGATAGGAAGGCTTTACCAGCACCAGAGAAACAGGAGATAGCAAGTGGTTATATTGCTCCTCGTACGTCTACGGAAAAAACAATCGTTTCGATATGGCATGAAGTTTTAGGTATGGAAAACATCGGAATTCAGGATTCGTTTTTTGAAATTGGTGGCCATTCATTACTTGCTACGCAAGCTGTTTCTAATCTTAAAGAGGCTTTTGCAATCGACATACCATTGCATGATTTATTTATGTTTCATACGGTGGAGCAATTGGCAGAACAGATTGATCAATTGCTCGATAACAAAAATCAAGAAATGCAGAATGGTAGTAAGGAGAATGTAAGTCTTCAAGACTATATTCAAAAGGAAGCAGAAGTGAGTAATGATGAAGAATTACTGGAACTACTTAAGCAATTAGAAGAGCTATCAGAGGAAGAAGCACAAGGGATATTCGAGAGTAATTTGATTGAGGAAGGGGTAAAAAAATGAGAAGTGATTTACTTGCAAAGCTGAGTTCACTTTCTCCTGAGAAGAGAGCATGGCTTCAGAAGCAAATGCAAAAAAAGGAGAATAAAGAAGCACTCCCGTTGTCTTATGCACAACAACGTTTGTGGTTTATGGACAGATTTAATCCAAATAGTTCTTTATATAATATTCCAACGGTATGGCATCTAAAAGGAAATTGGATACCTGAAGCATTAGAAAAGGGATTCAATCGACTCATTGAACGCCATGAATCATTACGAACTGTTTTTAAAGAAGTAGGAGAACAACCTGTGCAACAAATTGTCGAATTCCTTCCTAGAGCATTACCTGTAAGAGATTACTCTCAACTTCCTCTAGAAGTAAAAGAAAAAGAGGTAGATAGTTTAATTGCGAGAGAAGCGCAAGAACCATTTAATTTAATGAATGGTCCTTTAGTTCGTAATCAGCTTGTTCAATTAGAGAAGGATGAATGGTTATTACTGTGTACGATGCATCATATTATTTCTGATGCTTGGTCCATTGGTATATTCATGAATGAATTACTTGCTTTCTATGAAGAAGAAACGGGCGGAAATCCTGCTAAATTAAGTTCATTATCCATTCAATATGCAGACTTTGCGAAGTGGCAAAAGGAGTGGTTGCAAGGTGATGTGCTAAATCGTCAGCTTACGTATTGGCAAGAAGAATTATCTGGTGAGCTTCCTATTTTACAACTGCCAGTGGATCGACCTCGACCGGTTAAGCAGACTTACTCTGGGGCTACGCATCACGTAATTTTTCCTTATAAATTGCTTAGTCAATTGAAGGATATAAGTCGACAAGAAGGATCTACTTTATTTATGACTTTAATGGCCGCATACCAGAGCTTTCTTGCTCGTTATACGGGACAAAAAGATATTCTAGTTGGTAGTCCGATTGCAAATCGGAACCATAAGGGAGTAGAAGGATTAATTGGTTTCTTTGTTAATACGTTGGTTTACCGATCAGATTTGAGTGGCATCCCTACTTTTCGAGAGATTTTGAACCAAACAAAGAAAAAGGCGTTAAAAGCTTACGAATATCAAGATATACCATTTGAAAAAGTGGTAGAAGCTGTGCAACCTGAACGAAGCACGAGTCATTCCCCTATATTTCAGACCATGTTTACGCTACAAAATATAAAACAAGAACGACTAGATTTGCCTGATAGAAGTATTGAAATGGTAGAAAGTAATATGTCTATTGCTAAATTTGATTTGAGCTTAACTGCCTATGAAGTGGAAGAAGGTCTATTCGTCTCATTTGAATACAACACGGATTTATTTGATAGTAGTACCATTGCACGTATGGCAGGACATTTTGAGAACTGGCTAAATGAAATCACGTATCATCCAGATGAATCATATACAAAGCTGTCAATGTTATCGGATACTGAGCAAAAACAACTCCTAGAAGAATGGAATGATACGGACGTAGTTTATGGTCATGATTGTATGATTCATGAGCTATTTGAGCAGCAAGTTGCACGGACACCTAATGCAGTGGCGGTAGTTTATGAGGGTGGAAAGCTAACGTATCAAGAACTGAATGAAAAATCGAATCAATTGGCACATTTTCTACAAAAACGAGGTATCGGACCTGAATCATTAGTGGGTATATGTATTGAACGTTCTCCTGATATGATTATTGGTCTCTTTGGGATTTTGAAAGCAGGTGGGGCTTATGTCCCACTGGACCCAAGTTATCCCGAAAACCGCCTGAGATACATTTTGGAGAATTCACAAATTCAAGTGCTGTTAACAAAAGAGGCACTACAGGACTGGTTACCTAAAGATATTCGAGCAATTTGTTTAGACCGGGATCAAGTAATGATTTCTAAAGAGAGTAATTTAGCTCCGGTGAGTGGAGTAACAGCAAATAACTTAGCCTATATTATATACACTTCGGGTTCGACGGGAAATCCAAAGGGGGTAATGATTGAACATCATTCCGTTATCAACCGTCTACAGTGGATGCAGAAAAAATACCCATTGTCCGAGGACGATACAATCCTACAAAAGACACCGTTTTCATTTGATGTTTCTGTCTGGGAATTATTTTGGTGGTCATTTGTAGGAGCACGTGTTTGTTTACTTCCACCAGGAGGAGAGAAAGATCCTGCGGTGATTGAGGAGTATATTGAACGATATCGTGTGTCCACCATGCACTTTGTTCCGTCGATGTTATCTACTTTTTTAGATTATATGGAACTATATAATTCGAAAAGGGATGTATCGTCTTTAATTCAAGTTTTTACTAGTGGAGAAGCGTTAAACACTGAGCAGGTTCGCCGGTTTAAGGGGATCTTTTACAATGTTCAGCAAACAAAGTTAATTAACTTGTATGGTCCTACTGAAGCGACTGTGGATGTGACTTATTACGATTGTGATTTAGAAAAAGAGGCAATGCTTATTCCGATTGGTCGTCCGATTGATAATACAGAGTTGTATGTGTTAGATCAATATCAACAAGTGGTCCCGATTGGTGTGGCAGGGGAACTTTACCTTGGAGGAGTAGGATTGGCACGTGGCTACTTCAATCGACCGGATTTAACTACTGAACGTTTTATTCCGCATCCTTTTAAGGACGGGGAACGATTATATCGAACGGGTGACTTGGTGAGATATATGAATGATCGTAACTTAGAATATATTGGAAGAATAGATAACCAAGTCAAAATTAGAGGATTCCGAATTGAATTGGGAGAAATTGAAGCAGCTTTACATGATCACTCATCTGTAAAAGAGGCAGTCGTGTTGGTGAAGGAAGATCGACCAGGAGATAAGCAGTTAGTAGCTTATGTAGTGGGTGAAGGGGATACTGGAGAGTGGCGTGAATATCTCAAGAAGCAATTACCACATTATATGGTTCCGGCATACTTTTTCCAAATTGAAGGTATGCCACTCACTCCAAATGGTAAAGTGAATCGGAAAGCATTATTGGAATTAGAAGAACAGTTCATAAGTGAAGATATTACTTCATCACGAACACCAGTGGAGGAGCTCATTGTTTCCGTTTGGAGCCAAGTGTTAGGAATAAAAAATATTAGTGTGCAGGATTCCTTTTTTGAAATCGGTGGTCATTCACTACTAGCTACTCAAGTAGTGTCACGTTTACAGGAAATTTTTCAAATCGAATTACCAGTACGTGAACTATTTGAATATACAACGGTGGAGTCACTGGCAAAGCGATTAGAACAGCTACGTAAAGGAGATAAAAAACGAGAGATTCCGCCACTAATACCGATGGAGCGAGGAGAAGCTATTCCACTATCTTATGCCCAACAACGTTTATGGTTTATTGATCAATTTACACCTAATAGTGCCCTTTACAATATGCCAATGGTATGCCGTCTTACAGGGAATTGGCTACTTGAAGCATTGGAAACGGGATGGAATCAACTAATAGAACGTCATGAATCACTGCGGACGGTCTTTCAAGAAGTGAATGGTCAACCCGTACAGCAAATTAAATCGTATGCTTTTCAATCAATTCCGAAAACGGATTTAACTATGCTTTCTTCTGAAGACCGAGAAGAAGAGGTTAAACGTTTCATTCAACAAGAAACAGAAGTGCCATTTGATTTAACAGAGGGTCCATTAATCAGGACGAGTATTTTGCACGTGGGAGAGGAAGAATGGATACTCCTTTGTACTTTACATCATATCATTTCAGATGGATGGTCAATGGGAATCCTACTTGAAGAATGGATGGCATTTTATGAGAAAGCAACGGATGGAAAGGTGGCGGAACTTGAACCATTACCGGTTCAATATGCCGACTTTGCTCAGTGGCAAAAAGGATGGCTGAAGGAGGAAGTGCTTGATCAACAACTTCAATATTGGAGGGAAGAATTGTCTGGGGAGCTTCCTGTACTCCAACTTCCTATGGATCGCCCGCGTCCTGCAATACAAACTCATCACGGGTCGACATACACTCTAGTTTTGCCAAGCACGCTACATGATAAATTGAATGAACTTAGCCGAAAAGAAGGGGCTACACTCTTCATGACGCTGTTGGCTGCGTATCAAAGTTTTCTATCTCGTTATACGGGACAAGAAGATATTTTGGTCGGAAGCCCAATTGCGAATCGGAATTATAGAGAAATTGAAGGACTAATTGGTTTCTTCGTTAACACGCTGGTTTATCGAACTAATTTGAGTGGTGGACCGACATTTCAAGATGTACTGTATCAGGTTCGTCAAAAGGCATTGAAGGCGTATGAATATCAAGATATCCCATTTGAAAAAATTGTAGAAGTTGTGCAACCGGAGCGAAGTACAAGTCATTCGCCAATCTTCCAGACTATGTTCATCTTGCAAAATATGAAACAAGAGTTTCCGGTGTTATCTAGTAGAAGTATTGAAATGATAGAAAGCCATAGTCCAATTGCAAAGTTTGATTTAAGTGTGATGGCAGTTGAGACAGAAGAGGGATTACTTTTTACTTTTGAATACAATAAGGATTTATTCAATGCTACTACTATTGAACGGATGGCAGGACACTTTGAGAAATGGCTATATGAAGTTTCTCATCGCCCACAAAATCCGTTGCATGACCTGAGCATGCTATCGGAACCCGAGCGTAATTTGTTATTAGAAACATGGAATGACACTGTAATGGAAATGTCCCATCAGGGTCTTATTTGCGAAAGATTTGAGGAGCAAGTAGCAATGCGTCCTGATGCGATTGCGATAGTTGATCAAACAAAACAGTGGACTTATGGTGAACTGGATATACAAGCAAATCAGTTGGCAAATGTTTTACAGCGAAAGGGAGTAGCCCCAGAGTCAGTGGTGGGAGTTTATCTTCCGAGGTCAGCAGAGCTAATGGCAAGTTTACTAGGCATTTTAAAAGCTGGTGGAGCTTATGTTGTTTTAGACCCGTTGTATCCAAAATCAAGGTTAGAATACATGATTGAAGATGCAGGAATTCAATTTGTAGTGACGGCGGAAGTACAAGAAGGACATTTCGCACACGTCGAAATGGTGAGGTTAGAAGAATTAACGGTGGAAAGCGTAATTGCACCTACACGTCAAATAAATCCAGAGAACTTAGCCTATATTGTCTATACCTCTGGTTCTACAGGAAAACCGAAGGGTGTTATGGTTGAATATCGCTCATTAATGAATATGGTTTCTTGGCATCAAGAAGTTTATCGTATTTCAGCAGAGGATCGTGCGACTCAGATTGCAGGGGTTGCTTTTGATTCGGCTGTCCAGGAGATTTGGCCGTATCTAACTGCTGGTGCAGCACTCTACTTGTCAACAGAGGAACTGAGAATTAATCCAGAAGCACTAAGGGACTGGCTCATTGATTCACGAATAACAGCTAGTTTTGCACCTACGCCTATTCTGGAAAGACTCTTGAAATTATCTTGGCCAGATAAAACGGATCTTCGTTTTATCATTACTGGTGGGGATCAATTAACACAGTATCCATCTAACGATATTCCTTTTGCGGTAATTAATCAGTATGGTCCATCGGAAAATACCGTTGTTACCACAGATTGTTATGTACCTGTAGGAGTGACAACAGGTACGCCATCGATTGGTCGACCGATTGCGAATACAGAAGTTTATGTGTTAGATTCTCATCTTCAGCTAGTACCAATTGGTGTAATTGGAGATCTCTATATTGGAGGGAAGAGTCTTGCACGTGGATATGCTAATCGTCCGGATCTTACAAAGGAAAAATTTATTCCACATCCTTTCAAGTCAGGAGAACGTCTCTATTATACAGGAGACAAAGCAAGTTATCTTTCTGATGGTAATCTCCAGTTCCATGGACGTATAGATGACCAAGTGAAAATTCGTGGTTTCCGGATTGAATTGGGAGAAATAGAAGCTGTTTTGCAGGCGCATTCTTCTGTGAAAGAAGCTGTTGTATTGGTGCGAGAGGATAATCAAGGTGATAAGAGATTAGTAGCTTATGTAGTTGGTGAAGGAAGTGTCCATGAATGGCGAGAACATCTACAAACACATTTACCTAATTACATGGTTCCAACAAACTTTATTGAGATGGAATTTTTACCACTTACACCGAATGGAAAACTTGATTTGAAGGCATTGCCTATACTTAGTGAACAATCCGCTGAAAATACTGTATACCCAAGAACTCCGCTGGAAGAACTTATTGCTTCAGTGTGGAGTCAAGTGCTAGGAATAAGAGACATTGATGTTCAGGATTCTTTCTTTGAGCTCGGTGGTCACTCTCTACTTGCTACACAAGTGGTCTCACGCTTACAGGAGGTCTTTCAAATCAAATTGCCAGTACGTGAACTGTTCGAATATTCAACGGTCGAGGCATTATCGAAACGAATAGATCAGTTACGTAAGGGGAGCGAAAAACGAGAAATTCCACCATTGATGCCGATAGAACGAGGGGGAAATATTCCACTGTCTTATGCCCAACAGCGCTTATGGTTTATTGATCAATTTGCACCTAATAGTGCACTTTATAATATGCCAATGGCATGCCGTCTTACAGGGAATTGGTTACCTGAGGCATTGGAGTTGGGATGGAATCAGTTGATAGAGCGTCATGAATCTTTGCGGACTGTATTTTATGAAGAGGATGGCCATCCTATCCAGCAGATTCAACCGTACGTTTTCCGTCCGCTTCTGCAAATGGACTTAACTAAGCTTTCATTAGAGGAGCGAGAAAGAAAGTTGGAGCAATGGATTCAAACTGAAGTCGAATCTCCATTTGATTTAGAACAAGGGCCATTGTTCCGTGGGAAACTCATAAGAATTTCAGAAGAAGAATGGATTCTTCTGTGTAATATGCATCATATTATCTCAGATGGATGGTCGATGGAAATCTTACTTCAAGAATGGATGGCATTTTATGAGAATGCGATTGGTGAAAAACAAGCAGAGCTGGAACCACTACCAGTTCAATATGCCGATTTTGCTCAGTGGCAAAGAGAATGGTTGAAAGATGAATTACTATATCAACAACTTGCGTATTGGAAGGAAGAATTATCCGGTGAGTTACCAGTCTTAATGTTGCCAATGGATCGTCCGCGTCCGCCAGTGCAAACCCACCATGGATTAACTCATAATGTTTTGTTATCGCGCTCATTACTGGATAAATTAAACGAACTAAGTCGTCAAGAAGGGGCCACACTTTTCATGACCTTATTGGCAGCGTATCAAAGTTTCCTTGCTCGTTATACGGGACAAACGGATATTATTGTTGGTAGCCCAATTGCAAATCGAAATTATCGAGAAATTGAAGGACTGATTGGTTTCTTTGTCAATACATTGGTTTATCGAGCTGATTTAAGTAATGCACCGGCATTTCAAGAGTTGTTGTCTCAAGTACGGATAAAAGCATTGAAGGCGTATGAGTATCAAGATGTTCCGTTTGAGAAAATTGTAGAGGTTATCCAACCTGAACGAAATACAAGCCATTCTCCGATTTTCCAAACCATGTTTACTTTGCAAAATACGGGACAGAAGCTACCAGAACTACATGGAAGAAATATAGAAGTAATGGAAAGTAATGCCCCTATCGCTAAGTTTGATTTAAGTTTAACTGCTGCAGAAGTGGAAGAGGGTTTATTACTTACTTTTGTTTATAGAACTGATTTATTTGACAGCTTAACTATTGAATCCATGGCTGAACATTTTGGGAACTGGTTGAATGTAATCGTGGAGAATCCTGATAAATCATTAGCTAAGTTGCCTATATTATCAGGATTACAGCAAAAACAGTTGGAAGAGTGGAATAATGATGCTGTAGCATATCTACAGGAAAGTACGATTCATCAGCTGTTTGAAGAGCAAGTAAATCGTACACCTGATGCGGTAGCAGTGGTAGATGAAAAACAGCAGTTAACGTATCGAGAGCTGAATGAAAAAGCTAATCAATTGGCCCACTATCTTCAGCAATGCGGAATTGGGAATGAATCATTGGTTGGACTTTGCTTTGAGCGTTCAGTTGAGATGGTTGTTAGTATTATGGGGATTTGGAAGGCTGGAGCAGCCTATGTTCCATTAGACCCATCATATCCAGAAAGTCGCCTACGATATATTTTGGAGGACACTGGAATTCAAGTATTAGTTACGAACGAGTCATTGGAAGACTGGATACCTAAAGAAATGAAGATAGTTTGTCTAGATAGGGATCAAGCAATGATTTCACAAGAAAGCATTCTTTCACCAAAATGTGAAGTAACAGGAGAAACCTTAGCGTATGTTATCTATACTTCAGGATCAACGGGGAATCCAAAGGGTGTCTTGATACAGCATCATTCTGTACTAAACTTGTCACATGGTTTACAAAAAGAGGTTTTCGAACATGAGATACCATCTAACATGCATGTCGGTTTAAATGCGTCAATTGCCTTTGATGCATCTATCCAGCAATTACAAATGCTGCTTTATGGTTCAAGTTTGTATATTATTCCAAATGAAGTACGAAGTGATCCGGAGCAGTTTGTAGCTTATATTAGGGAGAACAAGTTAGAAATCTTTGATATAACACCTTCATTGCTTCAATTACTTATAGATGTCGGATTGTTAGAAACGTGCGATGGCATTCATGTTCCAAGTAAGGTACTGGTTGGTGGTGAAGCAATTATGCCGTCATTATGGGAACAGCTAGTAGAGACTGATAAAATACAGTTTTATAATGTATATGGTCCTACAGAATGTACGGTTGATGCAACATGCTATCATATCAAAAAAGATAGTAAGAGAGTAACAATTGGGCGTCCATTGCCTAACGTCCAAACTTATGTATTAGATAGAAATAGGTTACCAGTTCCAGTTGGTGTGATGGGGGAACTTTATATCGGAGGAGCAGGTCTAGCAAGGGGGTACTTGAATCGTCCAGAGTTAACATCCGAACGATTTATTTCTCATCCATTCAAAGAAGGCGAGAGGTTATATAGAACAGGCGATCTTGTGAGATATCTTCCAGATGGTAATATAGACTACTTAGGAAGAATGGATAATCAAGTGAAGATTAGAGGATTTCGAATCGAACTTGGGGAGATTGAGTCGACTTTACAAGAGCATGACTTGGTAAAAGAGGTAGTTGTAATAGTTAGGGAAAATCAGTCGGGAGATAAGAGATTAGTAGCTTATGTAGTGGGCGAAGGTAGTTTAGAAGAATGGCGAGAGTATCTTAAAACAAAACTGCCAATCCATATGATACCTTCCTACTTTGTCGAAATGAAAGAATTACCGCTAACCATAAATGGAAAGGTTGATCGGAAATCGTTACCTATACCAGATTATCAAGGAACACAAGAAGGCTACGAGGCCCCAAGAAATGAACGTGAACATAAGCTTTCTATCATTTGGGAACGTGTGCTAGGTTCAAAACGTATTGGTATTTATGATAACTTTTTTGAAATTGGTGGAGATTCAATTCTTAGCATTCAGATTGTCTCTCGTGCAAAGCAAGCTGGTTTACAGTTGACACCAAAACAACTATTTGAACACCAAACGATTGCTGAGTTGGCGCAAGTAGTCAAAGAAGAACAAGGTGTACAAGCTGAACAAGGAATTATAACTGGAGAGACGATACTTACACCTATTCAGCAAAGGTTTTTTGCACAAAATCATCCTAATCCACATCATTGGAATCAATCCATGTTCTTTAGAACGAAAGAAAAATTGGACATAGGATCACTGGAAAAGGCAGCGCGTAGCCTTCTACTTCATCATGATGCCCTGCGTTTAAGATATGAACGTTTACCTAATGGGACTTGGGAACAGTGGAATGAAGGAATTAAAGAACAATTGATGCTGACTGTCATTTCATTAGACGAAGTGCCGGAAGCGGATTGGCATGAAGTTATTCAAAAAGAGATTAATGTTGCACAAGAAAGATTGAATTTACATGATGGTCCTTTAATGAGAATGGTGTATTTTGATGAAGATGAGAAGACTGGCCGATTATTTTGGACAATTCATCACTTAGCCGTGGATGGTGTTTCTTGGCGAATTTTATTGGAAGATTTGCAAACAGCGTATACGCAAGCAGTCCAAGGACAAAAAATTCAATTACCTATGAAGAGTACATCTTTTAAAGAATGGTCGGAGAAATTACAACATTACGCTGAAACTGGAATATCAAAAGAAGTGCTACATTACTGGGAGCAGCAGGCTGAACAAGACGTAGTTATACTGCCAGTAGATGGTACTATAAGTAATCCAGTAAGCGCAGTAACTGAGGAAATTACTGTGGTGTTAAACGAGAATGAGACCCGTATGTTATTGCAAGAGACTTTAAGCACTCACCGTGTCCAAATCAATGAAGTATTATTAGCAGCATTGGTACAAGCTACAGCAGCATGTACGGGGCGGCCGATATTAAGCGTAGATTTAGAGGGACATGGTCGAGAAGAGATTATTGAAGATGTTGATTTATCGAGAACCGTGGGATGGTTTACAAGTATTTACCCAGTTCATTTAAATATTACTAATGCTAATACGCCAATTGCAGCATTAAAAGCAGTTAAAGAACAAGTTCGCAAAATTCCTAATAAGGGTGTTGATTATGGGGTGTTGCGTTACATGAACGCAACAATGTGTGAGCAATTAAGCTTCCAATATACACCGTCTATTAGTTTTAACTATCTTGGACAATTTGACCAATTGTTTTCTAGCGATGCAATGTTTATTCCAGAGAACGAATTTAAGCGTTTAGATCATGCTGCCGGTTCCAAGCGATCGCATGTAATTGATGTAATTGGGGTTGTAACGGATGGAAAACTTCAATTCACTTGGGTATACAATGTTGGACAATTTGCCAAATTAACGATTCAAAGTATTGCACAGAATATGCTATATCAACTGAGTACATTGATCCAATTTTCAGATAGAGAATCTGCACTGACCATTTCGGATTTTGCAATGGCTAATCTTAGCCAAGAAGGTTTGACAAATGTACTAAACAAAATGCATCGCGGAAAGAACAATCAGATTACTGATTTATATCCATTATCACCTTTGCAAGAAGGTATGATTTTCCACACATTGCATGACCAAGGGGATGAATATGTTGCACCGTATATAGTGCAATTGAGTTTTATGATTCGAGGGAAAATGAATATTCCTACATTTGAGCAGGCGTGGAAATCTGTAATTCAGCGGCATGAAATTTTTCGTACAGCATTTGTATGGGACGAAATTGAAGAACCTGTACAAGTGGTGTATGAAAATATCCCATTTAAAGTGAACAAAGAAGACTGGCGTACAATGACGAGTGAAGAGATAGAGGAAAAAAGAAAAGTCTTTTTGGAATTAGATCGAAAACAAGCCTTCCAATTTGATGAAGCACCATTGATGCGGGTAACAGTCATTCAAGAAGGTGAGGAAGAATATCGGATTGTTTGGACCCATCACCATATTTTACTGGATGGATGGAGTTTACCATTAGTATTTAATGAATTACTTACAGTCTATCAAAAGAGAATGAATGGAGAAGCTGTGAAGTTACCTAAGTCCTCACCATATAAGAAATATATCCAATGGCTCAGAGAACAAGATAAGGAGCAGGCGGAACAATTCTGGAGAGAGAAGCTAAAAGGTTTTACTGCACCAACTTTACTGGGCTTAGAAAGTAAAGAGGAAGAAAAAGGTTACACAGAGAAGGTTAAGTATTTATCAGAAGAGCAGACTCAAGCGTTACAAGGATGGGCGAAACGCAATAAACTTACTTTGAGTACAGTAATTCAAGGTGCATGGGCATATCTCATGAGCCGATATAGTGGAGAAAATGACATTGTTTTTGGTGTAACAAGCTCAGGGCGTTCTACGGAGATTATTGATGTTGAAAACATCGTAGGTCCTTTCATTACAACGTCACCGACGCGAATTCAATTGATGGATGATATAAAATTAATAGATTGGTTGCAGAAGATACAAGAGGAAGAGATAGAAAGAAGACAATATGAGTATGCTTCTTTGACAGAGATTCAGGGGTGGAGTGAAGTTCCTAGAGGAATACCGCTGTTCAATAGTTTATATGTGTTTGAAAATTATCCAGTGAAAGAGGAGTCTTCAGAAAATCTGGAAATTGGTGAATTGGAAGGGGTAGAACAAACCCACTACCCATTAGGGTTAGCTGTAGTTCCAGGAATCCAGTTATCGTTAAAGTTAATGTATGACCGTAGTAAGTTTAATAGAGTAACCATTGAACGAATGCTGGGTCATTTACACCAAGTGTTAATGCAAATGCTCAAAAACATTGATCAAAATCTATCGGAGCTAGTATATATTACGGAAGCTGAACAAAGAAAGCTATTGGAAGAATGGAATAATAATACTATATCCTATCAACGTCAAAATGTAATTCATCAACTATTCGAAGAGCAAGTAAATCGTACGCCTGACGCGTTGGCAGTGGTAGATGAAAAACAGCAACTAACATATCGAGAGCTGAATGAAAGAGCTAATCAATTAGCACATCATTTACAGAAATGTGGAATTGGGACAGAGTCATTAGTTGGCCTTTGCTTTGAGCGTTCAGTTGAGATGGTTGTTGGTCTCATGGGAATTTGGAAGGCTGGAGCAGCCTATGTTCCATTAGATCCATCGAATCCGGAAAGCCGCCTACAATATATTTTAGAAGACACAGGAATTAAAGTGTTAGTTACAAATAAAGTATTACTAGGCTGGATACCTAAAGACATCAAGACAGTTTGCCTAGATAGGGACCAAGCAATGCTTTCTCAAGAAAGCAAACTTTCACCAATATGTGAGGTAACAGGGGAAAATTTAGCGTATGTTATCTATACTTCTGGTTCGACAGGGAATCCAAAGGGGGCTTTAGTACAGCACCATTCTGTAATAAACCTATCCTATGGTTTACAAAAAGAAGTTTTCTCACATGAAATACCTAATAATATGCGCGTCGGTTTGAATGCGTCAATTGCCTTTGATGTATCTATTCAGCAATTACAAATGTTGCTTTATGGTTCAAGTTTATATATTATCCCAAGTGAAGTTCGCACTAATCCGGAACAATTTGTGTCCTATATTAGGGAGAATAAATTGGAAATGTTTGATATGACACCTTCATTACTTCAATTACTTATAGATGGAGGATTGCTAGAAATAAGTGCTGATGTTCATGTACCAAGTAAGATATTAGTCGGTGGTGAAGCAATTATGCCGTCATTATGGGAACAGCTAGTAGAGACAGAAAAAATTGATTTTTATAACGTATACGGTCCTACAGAATGTACGGTTGATGCAACATGCTATCATATCAAAAAAGATAGTAAGAGAGTAACAATTGGCCGTCCGTTGCCGAACGTTCAAACTTATGTATTAGATAAAAATTTGTTACCTGTTCCAGTTGGTGTAACAGGTGAGCTATATATTGGGGGTGCAGGTATAGCGAGAGGATACTTGAATCGCCCAGAATTAACAGCAGAGAGATTCATCCGTCATCCATTTAATGAAGAAGAGCGTTTATATCGTACGGGAGATTTGGTTCGTTATTTACCTGATGGTAATTTAGATTACTTGAGAAGAATTGATAATCAAGTAAAAATTAGGGGCTTTCGTATTGAACTTGAAGAGATTGAAGCGAATCTAGAGAGGCATCCATTGGTAAAAGAAGCAGTAGTTTTGGTAACAGAGGATAAATTAGGAGAGCAGAGATTGGTTGCTTATGTAGTTGGAGATGGTAGTATGCATGATTGGCGTGAATATCTCAAGACACAAGTACCGAATTATATGGTTCCCGCACACTTTATTAAGGTAGACGAGATTCCTCTTACAACGAATGGAAAAGTTGATCGAAAGGCATTGAACAATTTAACTATTTTAAGAGAAAATAACTTTTCTACACCAATCATTCCAAGGGATGAAATTGAATATCAGTTGATTAAAATCTGGCAGGATGTGTTACAGATAGAAGATGTCTATGTAAATGATGATTTCTTTAATAGAGGAGGACACTCTCTCCTTGTAATTAAATTAGTTTCAAAAATTAGGGAGAAGTTTGGAAAAGAGATTAAGGTGTCTACATTGATTAAGAATCCAACAGTGGAAGGAATCGCATGCCTTATTCGTGATAAGCATGATATGACGAAATCAGTAGCAGCGCTAGTTCCACTACAAGAATCAGAGAAAAGACCTTTCTTCTGCGTTCATCCGTTTATGGGGAATGTATTCTGTTACATTCAACTAGCAAGATTGCTTAAGAGCCGTTGTTCATTTTATGGTTTACAGAATCCTCTTATAGAAAAGAAAGAAATTGACGAGTTAACTTTGCCGGAAGTAATTCAACTTTACATGGAAGAAATAAAACGTGTTCAGCCAGAAGGTCCATATCGTCTTGGAGGATGGTCTTTAGGCGGTACGATTGCTTATGAAATCGCAACTGTATTAAAGAATCAAGGTGAGGAAGTTGAGTTGTTGGTACTCATGGATACTAAAGTACCTTCAAAGCAGGATCATAAAACAAGTGAGGATATGCTCTCATATATATATGAGCATTTCATTCCTAGAGATCTTACTGAGCAGGAAGGAGACCTTGTCCATAAACAAGATATGCTTGTGGAGCAATTAATTATGGAAGGAGTACTCACGCCTGATGCAGATCTTATCAATTTGAAGCAAGTTATCAATGCGCATAGGAAATGCCTGAACATAATGGCAGAGCATGATTTAATACCATACTCTGGAGAAGTTCTCTACTTTAGTGCTGAGGAAGGAAAAGAGTTGTTTACAGATTGGGGACCTTTATTAAAAGGTAGAGTAAATAGGTATTCAGTCCCTGGATCACATGAAGAAATAGTGGATTCACCTGCAGTTGAAAAAATAGCTATGTATCTACTAAATGAATTTGAAGGAATAAAAGAGAAATCCATTTTATTAACGGAAAAGTAGAGAGTATAAAAGATGCAATGCAATGAACGAAAAGGGTAGACCAATACCTGCATATCAAGTGTAGGGAATAATGAATATATTAAGAGCATTACTTTTTAAGGGGATAATGTAAAAAGTAATTGGTAGAGACATAGAAATCTTTATGAGTTACCCATAGTATGATGTAAATACTATGAAATCTTTGTAATAGAAGCGAATGCCTGATGATATTACTGAGGAAAGGTGCATATTTTCATTGATATGTAAATATGCACCTATTCTATTGTATATGCAATAGAATAAAGTTAATTTGAATTTCCGTAACGTTCATATATGAAGTAATTCTTTAAAAAAGGAAGTGATTTATTATACAAATTCAAGCTGTGAAAATACCAAAGAATATTGAAAGTCATTTGTTTAAGCAACTTAGTAACTTAGTTTCAAATGAGAAGAAAGAACGAATGAAGCGTTTATTAAATTCATGCGACATTAATAGAACTCTAATAGGAGATTTACTAATCCGATCTCTAATCTGCCAAAAGTATAAAATTAATAATAAAGAAATTAGATTTATATATAATAAGTATGGAAAACCTTTTGTTGAAAAAATTTCTGACTTTCATTTTAATGTGTCTCATTCAGGAGAATGGGTGGTTTGTACTACTGCTAATTTTAACGTGGGTATTGATATAGAAAAAGTTTCAGAAATAGAGGCTTTTAAATTAGCAAAAGAATTTTTTTCAGCGGAAGAATTTTATGATATATCTAATATGAATTCTAATGAAAAAATTAATTATTTTTATGATTTATGGACATTAAAAGAAAGCTATATAAAAACGATTGGAAAAGGGCTTTATACCCCATTAAATTCATTCTCTATAAAAAAAGAATCACGAACTTCAATTTCATACAAGAATATACCTAAAAACTTTTACTTTAAACAATATAACATTGATCCAAATTATAAGTTATCTGCTTGTGCAACAAGAGATGAATTTCCGCAAGAGATAATAATTAAAGACATTTATACAATTTGCCAAACTATATACAAATTTGAAAGTAAGGAGAAAATCAATGCAGAAGACTAAACTTTTTTGCTTTCCACATGCTGGGGGATCTGCGTTTAACTACGCAAAATGGAAAAATTACTTTAATCCATATATTGAAGTAGTCCCGATAGAATTAGCTGGTAGAGGATATAGAATTGAAGAAAGCTTGTACCAAGGTATGGAAGAGGCCGTAAATGATGCCTACACTAGTATAGTTAAGCAAATAGACGCTTCACCGTACATTCTATTCGGGCATAGCATGGGGAGTTTGATTGCTTATGAAGTAGCTAGAAAAATACAGGGTTCTAATAACGAATTACCCGAATTTCTTGTTTTATCCGGTAGAAACCATCCAAATAGTAAAATAAAAAATATCCGATATAATCTTCCTAATGAACAATTTAAAAGAGAAGTTATTGCAATGGGAGGTACACCATCTGGGGTACTTCAATCAGAAGAATTAATGGAGATTTTTCTCCCTATTTTAAGAGCAGATTTTAAGATTGTCGAGACATATATTCATGAAAATAATATACAACCATGTGATATTGATTTTCTTATATTTAATGGGAAAAATGATGAATTTACTACATATGATCAAGTAATAAAATGGAAGCAATATACAAGTAAAACGTGTACTTTTCATTCTTTTGAAGGTAGTCATTTCTTTCTAAATGAAAATATTGAAGAAATAGCAAAGAGTATTATAGGAAAATTAAATTCTAAAAGATTATCAACTAGTTTTTAGGATTTTTCTAAGTATGCTCATGCCTAAGAAACAAAAATATGAAAGATGAAAAATACAGGCATTGCTGAAATATTGTTGAATATATGCATAGAAGCCTAAACGAACTGTTTAAAGGTAGAAACTCTAAGCAAAATGTACATGAATTAACTTTAGTTTAAGCTGGCTTTACCTATAATACCATCAAGATTCCTTATTATACTTAGTACAAAGTACACAACAGTTAGAGAGGCTGTATGTAAAGCAAATGAATATGTGAAGTGAAAAGGCCGACTCTTATAATTATGAGTGGGCCTTTTGGTTTTATGGATATCAAATTAGTGAGCAACATTTCAAAGGGTATCTTGTGATATAACTAAGTAGAATTTTTTAAACAAGGGGATGATGAGATGAATAAATTGAAGGGGAAAATTGCATTAGTAACAGGGGCTAGTAGAGGAATAGGCCGAAGTATTGCATTACATTTGGCACATGCTGGTGCGTTAGTCGTTGTTCACTATAGTAAAAGAAAAGAAGAAGCAGAAAGTGTAGTGGATAAAATTAAACAAGATGGCGGTTCCGCATTTGCGATTCGTGCAGACTTAAGTACTTTTAATGGCATTAATAACTTGTATTCAATGATGGATCAATCTCTTCAAAAATATATAGGTAATACTACATTTGATATCCTTGTAAACAACGCTGGAATTGGGCAGGTTTTAACATTAGAGGAATCTACAGAGGAGTCTTTTGATGAGGTTATGAATATTAATGTGAAAGCTCCATTTTTCATTATTCAGAAGGCTTTGCCACGTTTAAAAGATGGGGGAAGGATTATAAATATTTCGTCTTTTGTCACAAGGGTAGCCTCCCCAAGTGTTTTTGCCTACAGTATATCTAAGGGGGCAATAAATACACTCACTCATACTTTAGCTCAACAACTTGGTGTTCGTGGTATTACAGTAAATGCAATTCTCCCAGGCATAATTAACACAGAAATGAATGCTGAGACATTGGGCAACCAAGATGGACAAAAATATGCTGCAGGTTTATCGACCTTTAATAGGTGGGGGGAACCTAATGATATAGCTGATATTGTAGGTTTTCTTTCATCATCAGACAGTCGTTGGATAACTGGTGAGTTAATTGATGCAAGTGGTGGATCTTGCTTATAATATTAGAGGAAAAGCCAACTTAAATTAAGTTGACTTTGCAATTCTATTATTTGTTTGTTAAACCAGTGAACTATGTATCATTTTTTAGTTCTTAGAATAGTCACCTTGAGATGGGGCCAAATGTAGTAAGTCAATCAGGGGAGAGAACTAATTATGCTTTAGTATGATTTATGATAAGTATAAATGGTAAAAAGCAATGAATATGCACAATTTCATATGTAAATAGGTACTTTTTGTTAACTCTTTTAAAGGGAAGGAAATGTATGAAATTATTATGATAGAATCAATTTGTATTAAATCGAAAGGGGATGAGAGTATGCTAAAAAGAATGATTATAGGAGTTTCATCATTATTAGTGGGAGCAACAGTTGGCTTAGCGACTGATGTATCCGCAGCACCTGCACCACCATTAACATCATTAAATGTGGTAAAAGTTGAATCTCAATTAGGCGGGGTTGAATTTATTGGTCCTAATAATTTAAGTACAGCTAAAGATCACGGAGGGAGCTATTTATACATTTATACAAATGAAATGGGATATGGTAGAAATCCAATTGCTCAAATGAGTGGTCAAAAACTAAAAAAAGTAGATTCTAAGATGATTGATATAAATGGGGATAGAACAGTGGATGGATGGGAATATAAATGGGATGCTTCAGGACAGCAAAATGGGCAATTTAAATATCAAAATACATCTACAAATGCACCTTGGAATACATTATCTACGTCATTAAATATTAAATAAACTAACAGAAGAATTCGATGTTATTTTTTTATGTTTGTTATATATGTAACGTTTGGATACCTAAAGGAGTCTACGTTTTTAAGTAGGCTCTTTCTAACTAATGATAAGATATCAGCAAATAGATAAACTATTTTTTCTAATCGAAAAATTAAAAGTTTACATAACATTTTTCTGGTAAACAATTCTAGGTTTAATAGTGTAATCAATAAAGTAAGGGAATCTTTCATAAAATCAATTAAGTTATTTAGTGGGTCTTTCATCATAAATATCTAAAACTACATATTTATGAAATTTTATAAAATTTTCACTTTATATTTAGTCCTAAATCATACGATTTTAATACAAAATACTATAATTTGATTAGTAATAGCAGTGAAAAAAACATTAAATATATCTAGATTTTAAAGCTAATGTTACTTTATTACGTAATTTGTTTAAAGGGATATATAGGGTTATTATTCAATGTAACTAAAATAATTTAAAAGGAGATAGGAAGTTATGTTTAAAGTAAAAACAAGGGGAAAAATAAAAGAAATTGTTATGGTTTCAACGGCTTGTACCATGTTGTCAATGTATGGAGCACCAATTTCTAGTACAGAGGCAGCAACCCGATCTCATGCCCCATCAGTTTATGTAACACCACAGAATACTGCTGCTTCAGATATTATTAGCATAGACTGGTCACCAGTCCAAACAGCACCTTATACATATTGGGCTGTGCATAACTGGAATCAGGGAGGAGAAGGTGGTGGTTATGCGGGCTTCCAACAACAAAGTGGTTTTGATCAATTCGGTAAACGTACCCTTCACTTTGCGCTTTGGGATCCAATAGCATCAAACCAAGCAATAAAAGCTGAATATTTATCGCCGACTTCAGAAGCCAGTAGATTTGGTGGAGAAGGAACAGGTCTAAAGGTACAAACAACTTATAATTGGAAAGATAGTGAATGGTATCGAATGACTCTACGTTCTTGGCAAGAAGATGGCCATACAAAGTTTGGCCAGTGGATAAAAGATAATAAATTAAATCAATGGAAGTTAGTTGCTATTATGGATCATCCAGTTGCAAATGTGGCATTTAACTATGGTTTATCGATGTTTCAAGAGGACTGGGCTGGTAATGGACAAGATGTAAGAGAAGCACGTCTTAAAAATGGATACAGCAGAAAAGTTTCAGATAAACAATGGAATTCTTGGAATAATCAGCGTATCTCTGGGCAACATGATACGTCCTATCAATACGATGGAGGAGCAACTTCAGAATATCTATGGGTTAGGGCAGGAGGAAATACTCAATCAACTATTGGTACTGGAAAAACCTTTAATATAAATCAGCCTAGTCAACCAGAAATGGGAAATTTAGATTTTGATATTCAAAATACTCGCTTTGAAGATGGAAAATTAAATGTTTCATGGAAATTGAAAGAACAAAGTACTCCACAGTTTAAAGGGAAAATTGAAATCTATGACAATGAAAAGTTAATGGGACAACCTTTGAAAGTAATCGATAATATTAAGTCTTACAAAACTGAGGTAAGTCAAACTATGCAATTGCCTCAAACGGCTTTTGCTAAAATTACATTAACAGACATATTTGATCGAACTGTAGAGAAAAAAGTAGAAATTACAAATGAAAATTCTGATATTTTAGTAGGGAACCAATTTGCATGGTCCCTAAAAGGATATAGTGATCGAGAAATTGCAAAAGTAGATTATAATAAAACAGCAGAAGAGCTGAAAATCAAATTAGAAGCTGGTGTGCCGCATTCTTATTTCAATAGCACATATGCAAGTATTAAAGTCCAGAATTCATCTGGTAGCGTTTTGTACAATAAGGAAATTATGGGAAATAGACAACAAAATGCTGAAACCCAAACAGTACCTGTAAAAGTAGGAGATTATTTAGAATTCACTCATATAGAAGGGGAAGCAGCAAAGGAAAAAACACGCGCAACATTAACGAATCTTGAAAATAATAAAAATGAGACTATTGGAAAGTCAGCAAGGTATGAGGTTACAAAAGAGGGATTAAAGAAAGTAGAAAAAATGCCAGAGACAACAATTCTAGATGGAAAACAATTTGCATGGTCCCTAAAAGGATATAGTGATCGAGAAATTGCAAAAGTAGATTATAATAAAACAGCAGAAGAGCTGAAAATCAAATTAGAAGCTGGTGTGCCGCATTCTTATTTCAATAGCACATATGCAAGTATTAAAGTCCAGAATTCATCTGGTAGCGTTTTGTACAATAAGGAAATTATGGGAAATAGACAACAAAATGCTGAAACCCAAACAGTACCTGTAAAAGAGGGAGATTATATAGAATTTACTCATATAGAAGGGGAAGTGGCGAAGGAAAAAACACGAGCGACTTTAACTAACCTTGAGAATGGAAAACAGGAATATATAGGAAAGAAAAGAACATATCGGGTTACATCTACAGGTTTAATCAGACAATAGACGTATTAAAAAGCTGGGGGAATCCCCAACTTTTTTTATCATTTTAGTCAAGAGGATTCCTTCTTCAAGGAATGCGAAGTGAGTAGGTGGAGATAAACTGGCTTCGAATAACGGATAGCAGGAAGCTTTATCAATAAGTATGCAAATATTTTAAAAACTAATTTTTATACAAAAAGTGTATACTTATGACAAAAAAGTTTCGTTAAACCAATAATTTTGTTTTGGGTAAATTTAAGGTGCGTAATTAATATGCATTTTTCGAGAAAAATGCATAATTATGTCAAATTTTCTTCATTTACATGACCATGAACGTGGTATAAAAATGAAGCATATCCAAAATTATTAAAGGAGCTGAAAAAATGATTAAAAAACTTATTATTGGTTCTATTTTTTTAGGAACAGCAATAGGAGTAAGTAAACCTACATTTGCTTCAACAAATGATTCTCCATCACAGTTTCAAGATAGGGGAAATGCCCAAGTTCAATCAATACCATCACCATGGCAGTATTTAGGGCAAACCTCTAGGGAACTTCAAATTAAAACTAAGGATCCAAAAGTGCTTGCTTTTGAATTAGCAAAAGAGGCTCCATTTTACGAAGATGAATTAGTGGATGTGTGTTCTGCAATCTTAAGAGAAAATGTAAATGTAGTATATTGGACAAGTAAGGAATGGGCTAGATTTGAAGTAGGAAATTACGAGTTTAAACATGAAATGAAAATTTATAGAGATAAAGAACGTCAGCAATTAATTACTTCACTAGAATCATAAAAAAAATAGAAGCTATCTTTAGTAAGATATGCATCCAATGTAGACAGGAAAAGAAAGCACATAAAACTGTTTCGATATTGGAAAGTAAACTAAAAAAACAAGTATAATTACTTGTTTTTTTTAGGTACAGTAATTATTTAGAAGGCTTAGCTTGTGCATGGTCACCTACATTAATTGGATAACCATAATCCGCTCTACAACATGATTGGGATACAAAAGCTAGAAAGATATCAATCCATTTATTTTTAAATTGAATTAATATTCCTCCGTCATGGTATGATTCGTTATATTTTGAAAAATCATTTCACAAGCAATATGTAATACTTTATGGGAACATTATTAAATTTGAACGATATTAACAGAACTTTGTTGATAATTAGCTAAAAAAGTATTGTACGATTAAATACATTGTGTTACATTTGTGTTACAAAACTATTACTCAATGTTATTATTGTTTCGTTAATGTTTCTTGTTGTTTCTGTAATGTTACGAAATTTATAGATGTTTTATGTGTATAGGAGTGTGTGTAGTAAAGAGTCTGAGTTGAAAATAAGTGCACACTTTAAATTTCCTTTCTGTCTGAATGAAGAAGACTACCAACTAATTAAGGGGTTTAAAGTAAAAACTTTAAATAAAATGTGCTTCCTTTCCCACACACAATTTAGTACATATTTAAAGTACAGTCTAGTTGCTACACAGACTCTTGTACATATAAACATTAAGGTGAAATAGAGATAAGGATTTATTACATAAAAAGCATTACTTAGCTAAACGTAAAAATATTATCTGTGCATTTTGATAAAATGTTAAAATGCCTAGATGATATTTTTTAGAAGATTTCTTGGATATGTTTATGAATAACAATTTCTAATACTTAATGATTCTCTACTACTGAAATATCCAATAATTTATGTAATTGGATTTATAAGGTGTATGTACATTCACTTATATAGGGAAAATGAGGTTTTTCATATGAAGTATAGTTATAAAGTTTTTATATTTATTTGGACAATTATTTTATTGTTTTTTCTACTTTATTATGGTTACAGTGAATTTTCCGACACCGAGCAGGTGCCAGTCATAACAATCAAAAAATAGAAGTGAAAAATATTGAGAAAACCAAATGAGATAAAAATAGATACAGTAGAAAGACTACTACAGGAAGTAATTAATCGTACGAAGTTAGATGAAATATTGGAAATAAAAAACTTTAATGGAAAATATGTTGATTGCTGCTTGGGGAGAAAATTGTAGATATCACAATTGGTATAAAGATATTCATGAGTTATTCAGAGGTTACGATTTACACTGCCTTAGGAAAAAAAGATAGGTTTCCGAGACACCCTTTATATTTAAGTAACGATTCAAGCTAATAGATTACATAAAATCAGAGCGGATTGTGCATCGTCTTATTCGAACTACAAGAAACCATAAACGAACAAGTAAAGCGGGACTTAGAGTAAACTGTAATGGTGAAACAGGAGGAGACGCATGGGTGTGGTGTTCAATTTGTCATGAAGAACATCCCGTTCTTTTCTGATATGTTTCAATATAATCAAGGAAACCCCTATCATTCCTTACCATTATGTCAGCACACATATATGGTATACGCTCATTTAACAGAGAATTATGTAGGGGAAGATTTATTTCTTCTGCAAAGTGCTGCAGCATTCCATGATACAGGTAAACCGTTTTGCCGTGTATTTAAAAAGCTCAAAGGGTACCATTCGTATTATGGTCACAAATATGTCAGTACTCACATCGCTTGCCACTTTTTAATGGAACTTGGTTTCGAATAGGAGTTTATTGAGAAAGTATTAATGATTACAGAGTTTCATATGAAGATGTTACATGGCGGGGAAGAGGCAGCACGTGAAATCTATCATTACTGCGGTGATGAGATGCTTACGAAATTATATTTTTTCCGAGATGCAGATGCATTTGCGAAGTAAAGAAGGGAAAAAATGCTTGTAAATATCCACGAACATTGCACGTTCCTTGGTCGATAGGGGTAACAAGTGATGACCGTGTTCTACAAAATATGGACGGATTTGAAACTCAAGAAGTAATCGTACTAGAAAAGTTAGATGGTGAAAATACATCCCTTTATAAAGATGCTATTCATGCAAGGTCGTTATCAAGTGGTCATCACCCATCGAGAACATGGGTAAAAACGTTACAAGGAAGTATGGGGTATAGAATTCCAGAAGGATGGCGTATATGTGGTGAAAATGTATATGCTTGTCATAGCATTCACTACACAGCACTGACTTCCTATTTTTATGTCTTTTCAATATGGAATGAGAAAAATGAATGTTTATCGTGGGATGCAACAGTTGCATGGTGTAAAAAGTTAGGCCTTGCACACGTTCCAGTGTTATATCGTGGCCCCTATAATGAAAAGGTAATTCGTTCGTGCTACAACGGTACTTCACTCTTTGGAGGGATTCAGGAAGGGTATGTACTTAGATTAACGGATGCGTTTCACTATAATGATTTTTCAAAATCCGTAGGGAAATTTGTTCAAAAAGACCATGTGCAATCCAATCAGCACTGGATGACACAAGCGGTTATCCCCAATAAATTAGCAAAATAAAAACACGCAATTCCAAATGGAACTGCGTGTTTTTTCGTTTTCTAACATCATTTGACGTTCATGTATGGTTACTCTTATCAGAGAATATACTCCCTAACACGGAAAACTATTAATTTATTAGTTTTTATTCGTAACTTTTAAAGTATCTAATACGACTTTAGTCGCGTCAGCAATAAGCTTATCATTATATTCTGCATCTTCTTTATCATGATTAGAAAGGATGGCAAGAACAATTGGCTTTTTGTTTGGTGGCCAAATAATCGCAATATCATTCCTTGTTCCATAAGATCCTGCGCCTGTTTTATCAGCTACTTCCCATTCTTTTGGTACGCCCGCACGAATCAACTTATCACCAGTCGTATTTCTCTTCATCCAATCTACTAATAATTCACGTTTCTCTGTTGGAAGTGCAGATCCTAATGTAAATGATTGAAGTGTCTTAGCGATCGCTTCTGGTGTACTGGTATCGCGCGTTTCTCCAGGATGTACTTCATTTAATTCAGGTTCAAATCGTTCAGATTTAGTAACCGTATCTCCTGTTTCTCTCAAGATTTTTTCAAATGCGGATGGACCACCTAATTTTTTAAGAATTAAATTATGTGCCGTACTGTCACTATATCGAACAGAAGCATCTGCAAGTTCTTTTAACGTCATTCCTGTATCCACATGCTTTTCTGTAATTGGATTATAATTAGAAAGGTCTTCACGCGTATACGTAATCCTTTCATCAAGAGCTTCTATTGAGTTCTGACGTAAAAGAGCTCCCGCTGCTAATGATTTAGATGTAGAGGCAAATGCAAAACGATCATTTGGATGATAAGCAACAGTTTGATTTGTACCTGTATCCAGAGCATAAATACCAAGCTTAGCATTATATTCTTTTTCAAGCTTAGCAAAAGAATCATGACCTGTATTTTCTTGTTTAATTTGCTTTATTTGTTTTGTTTGCTTAGGTGATTCAGATGGAGTATTACTATTAGAACACCCTATTAGTGTTACACATGAAAGTAATACGACAGGTACAATCTTTTTGTAGGTAAAGAACTTGTTTAAAACGTACATGAATTTTCAACCTCTTTCAACAATATATGGATTTTGTTTTGGTATTTTAAATACCGATGTTAATTAAAGTGGGTGTTGGATACCAATACTTCTGAAGTTGAATTTTAACAGGATAAGCAGAACCAAAGCGTTTATATGAATGAACGGTTACTGTTTAGGGTGTTTCTTTTTTGCTTACACTTGTAATAGTTTACCTGTGAAAGTATTAAACTCGTAACATTTAAATGAAGTATTTCAATACACACTTTTTTTACATCACTTTACTTTTGGGAATAATAAGTCCTTTCATATTTTTAGGAATACACATAATAGACACTCTAAGTAATAAATTTGTTCCATTTTAACTTGGTGAACGGTAAAGAAAATACAATGAATTGTAAATGAAACCTGTACGGGAGTATAGTACAGTGCATATGAAAAACCCCTCAATGCTATCTCTGAAAAAATCATAATTCTCGGCTTTATAAACTGTATTTTCAAAAACATTGCGAGCTTGTAAGAAAAATGAAAGGTAATTCAATATGAGATAAACAACCTTACTACTACAATGAAAAACAGAATTATTCTTAAAAATCATGAGATACGATATCAAGTTATTTGCGTGTTTAATATATTTGACCAAATATTCCAGTTTCAATAGGAAAAGTCGAATCAGACCATTAACGAATGGTATATTATTCGTATTTTGGAAAAGTCAAACTGTAGACAAGCATCTTCTATCAAATCTCATTCTTAGTGTGTACATTTGGAGGGGATTTCTCATATGAAATTAGTAAAAGTAACAGATGTTAGTTAGGAGAAAGATGATAATGTTAACAAATTCTATGGGAAGGTGAAGAAAGAAGGTAGCGTAGGTCTATTCCTACGTGTATATCATTTAGATAAAAAAGGTGTAACAGCTTGGGAGGAAGTGCAGGAAGACGAGCTTCCTAAGAAAGTAAAAAAAACTAGGTGTGAAATAATCATTTATTTGTGATGGTGGATTCTCCTACGTCGAGGGTTTGCCGTTTTTTATTATATGTTATGTTGTAATTTTTTATATGAAGTATATTGAAAAGATAGGGTAGATCTTCTGGAATGATATTTCCATAATTAATAATTTGTACGTTAACCTTTCCATTATTACTAATTCCTTTTGTATCAACAAATTTCCCCACATATCCCTTTGTACCAATATCTTTTAAAGTACGTATAAAAAATGCCCTTTATCTTATCTTTATCTTATCTTTACCTTATCTTTAAATTTTTATATTAAACTTGAAACCTTAAAGTATTGATGTTTGAGTCTAAAAAGGGCGGGAGATAGATGTTCATTACATAGTTTGTAAATAACCAATTACCTTTGAAAAATTGAATTTTTTATACGAGGAGGAATATATGAAGGATACAAGTAAAAAACAAATTATAAAAGTGTTCCTTATTAGTATTTTAGGCTTAGGAATAATACTTGGAATGCTTTATTTTAATCATAAAACCAATATTCAACAAAATAAAGCACTAGCCACCGAAAAACGTGTATTGCAATATGAGTCTACCTTAAAAAAAGAATTAGAAAAATATAATTTAGGAGAGAAAACTGCAGTTTTATTAGGAATTATGTACCAAGAGAGTAGAGGTGAGGGAAACGACCCTATGCAGTCATCCGAATCACTTGGATTAAAACCAAATGAAATTCAAGAGACAAGCTTGAGCATTAAACAAGGGGTAAAACACTTTGCTAAAATGTACAAATATGGAACGGACAAGGATGTTAGCATGGATACAATTATTCAAAGCTATAATATGGGGCCAGGGTATATTGATTTTATTGCTAGTCAAGAAGTTAAACAACACTCGGAGGATTCAGCCAAAACGTTTTCTAAGATGAAGGTTGATCAAAATCCAGCGATGTATACTTGTGGTGGAAATAAAAATAATTTTAGGTATCCATATTGTTATGGTGATTTCACATATGCCACAAAGGTAAATGAAAAAACAAAACTTATTGAAGAACTTCTTCGAAATGTACATATCTCTTCTAAATAAGTTGCAGAATGAAATATAATGATACCATCAGTTATTAACAATAATATCTAAGAAAAAAACTACTTTCTTTCTTAATTCACAAAATTTTCAAAAATAAATTCCGTGGATGTCAATATTTGTTATATAGTATATTTGTCAAAGCATTACCCCTAAAGTTTCTAAAGTCAAGCTGTAAGATAGTTTGTTTGTTTGTTTGGCCCGTATTTTCACCTTAAAATAAAAAAACTTGTAGAGATTCCTGCAAGTTCTTTTTGTTTTAAGGGTTAAAAGTGGATTTTAAATATAGTTGCAATTTTTTGAGGGGGAAAAGTACATGTTTGTAAAAGCAGAAAGATTATTAATACGAAAATTTGAGTTCAAAGATTGGCAAGCTGTTCATGAGTATACATCAGATATCAATGTTATGAAATACATACCTGAAGGGGTTTTTACTGAAGAAAATACAAGGAACTTTGTGAATGAAAACATTGGTGAAAACGCTAAGAACTTTCCTGTAGTATTAATTAATAAAGATATTCTGATTGGTCATATAGTTTTTCATAAATATTTTGGTGAGCATACATATGAGATTGGTTGGGTGTTCAATCCAAAATACTTCAATAAAGGATATGCTTCTGAAGCAGCACAAGCTACATTGAAATATGGCTTTAAGGAAATGAAATTACATAGGATTATAGCTACATGTCAGCCACAAAATATGCCATCATATCGAGTGATGGAGAAGATTGGAATGAGAAGAGAAGGCTATTTTAGGAAGTGTATACCACATGGGAATGAATGGTGGGATGAATATTATTACGCTATTTTAGAAGAAGAGTAGTTTTTTAGAACGCACTATTTAAAACGGCAGATTAAAAACAAGTAGGTTATATTTCTTCTGCATATGTTATGAAAATAGTTTAATTTAAGAACCCACAATGAAGATAATTACTGATAAAGATATGGTAGTGATGAGATCAGTTGTAGGTTTTGGTGAAAAAAAGTTATCAAACTTGGACATACTAATACTATTCCTCTACAAAGGCTTATAAACGGTATGAAAACAAAACAGTTGTTCAAGTGTAAGAATTTTGAGCCTAACTTTATTTTGTAAATAGTGAGATGATACATGTGGTACAACTTGAATCTTCGTAAAGAAGTATTTCTACATGTATATTACACTGAAAAAAAGTGCAATAGCTTGGGAAGATGTGAAGATAGACGAGTTTCCAACAAAAGTAAATGAAAAAATAAATATGAAATGATTAGTTACTTGGTGCGGATTATGTTGGTCAAGATAACAAAATGTATTCAGTTATTCCTGTTGGATGGGGTGAAAAAAATAATCTTTGGGCTGAAGAGAAAAACGTAGGCGTGCAATCTAATGAGAATAATCCAAATAATTACAAGCCTCAAATAAACGAAGGCAAGAATATTGAAACGAATGATAAGCCCGCATCTAGTACAGCAGGTATAAAGGCAGATAATAAGCCCGAAGAAGCTACTACCAATTGTAAACCTAATAATAAAGAAGTTGAACAATATCATAATAAGGAACAGCAACATAAGGAAGTAGAAGGATTTAAGCCGAGCGATGCAGACATGGAGCGTATTAAACGACAAGAAGACCGGTGGAATACACCATCAGGTGGTGTTGGTGCTACATGGCAAGAAGAAATGAAAAAACAGAAATAAAATAACATACCTATTATACGGATTAAGTGAATTTAAAGTGGAAAATTTATAGTCTTTATTATATTTCATTATATTCATTCTATAAAATTCAAAAAGATTTCCCAGCACCCTGTCTATTAAAAAACATTAATATTGTTTTTGATATTGTCTTATAAGAAGGAATTCATTTAAGATATTAATTGAAAATATTGATTGGGAGGATGTTAGAAATGGAATTAAATAATGTGGATGGAATTAGTATAGAAAAAAGTACAAGTATTAACATGGAAGAAATGGAGTTATTGTTACTAGCTGATCCCTCAACAGAAGTAGTTAATGGATATCTTAAAAAGGGAGATTGTTTTGTTTTAAAAAAAGGTGCTGTTACTGTAGGTATTATGATTTTAATTCCTACCCGAACAGAAACGATTGAGATTATAAATATAGCAGTTTCCGAAAAAGAGCAAGGAAAAGGATATGGGAAATATTTACTTGGGTTTGCTATAGACTATGCTAAAAAAGAAGAATATAAAACTATAGAAATAGGCACAGGAAATTCTAGTTTAATGCAACTAGGCCTTTATCAAAAATGTGGTTTTAGAATAACCAGTGTGGATAAGGACTTTTTCTTACGAAATTATAATGAAGAAATATATGAAAATGGTATTCAATGTATGGATATGATTAGGTTAACGCAAAATTTATAAAAATTATTTGTACATAAAAATCGCAACCCCCATTAAATGTAGAGGGTTGCAATTTTTTTGATGTAAAGCGTCATTATGATTTTTGGGTAGCATTAAGGAGTTTATGTATTTGAGAATTATTACAAAATCAACAAGTGTTAATAAATTCATCTGTTATGTCAACAATTTGAATATATTTCAAATTGTTTTTTATAATTCAGATAGATTTTTTTCCATTAATTTTAATGAAAAGTAAAAAATATGAAACTCATCCATTTTAGTTATGGTTAAATGTTCATTTAAATCACTAAAAAATGGGATTTATTGGATAATTATAAGCATAATTTTTTCTTTATTCAAGGATGAAAATCGTACTAAATGTAGATATAACAACTATTATATTGTTTTAATGATATAAAAATATTTGGTTTTTAAAAAAAGAATTTTCTGAATTATAAATATTATTATATATTGAGAAAGTAAAAAAATAGAAAAATATCAATTGAATCCCAAAAAATAACGTGTGAATATTATAGATATAAATTACATCTTGATATTTCGCATGAATTTCTACAAATTTAGATGTTTATTAAATTAGGAGGATTGATAGTGCCAAAAATGTAGTTTGTTGCTAATTCAGTATTTTATATGCATCCATGGGATTTTAGAACGCACAGTTATTATTTGCTAGTAAGCATTTTAATATCAAATCTTTTGGGGAAGTGATAAGTAATGGTCACAGTATTAAATAATGAAACTAAAAGTTTATTAGTTGAAAAAATTGCAAATAAAAATGCGTGTATTGGATATGTAGGTCTAGGTTATGTTGGACTACCATCGGCTCTTAAATGTTTAGAAGTAGGTTATGCGGTAAGAGGTTTTGATAAAAACTCAGTAAAAATAAGAAAACTAGAACGTGGAATAAGCTATATCAGTGATATTCAAGATACTGAAATCCAAGATGCTTTACATACAAATAGATTTTTTGTTAGTACAGAAATGGATTATATAAACGAATGTGATGTTGTAGTTATATGTGTTCCTACACCATTAGAAAGAACTAGTAAACAACCAGATTTAACATATATTCATTCAGCAGTTGATGAAATAGTTAAATACATTAAAAAAGGTACATTAATTATCTTAGAAAGTACTACTTATCCAGGTACTACAAGAGAAGAAGTTTTATACAAATTAGAACAGAAAACTAATTTTAAAATTGGTGTAGATATATTTGTAGCATACTCTCCAGAGCGAATCGATCCTGCAAATCAATCGTTTTCAATTCAAGATATTATAAAAATCGTAGGTGGAGTTACATCTAATTGTACCGATTGTGCAGCAGCTTTCTATAGTAACTTAATTAAGGATATTCATAAGGTAAGCAGTCCAGAAGTAGCAGAGACAGCTAAGTTATTAGAAAATACGTATCGTTTTATAAATATCGCTTTTATTAATGAAATGACACAAATTTGTAATGAGTTAAACATAAATATTTGGGAAGTAATTGATGCCTCAGGAACTAAGCCATTTGGATTTCAAAAATTCTATCCTGGCCCTGGCGTAGGAGGACACTGTATTCCGATTGATCCTATTTATTTTAAGTGGATTGCAAATAATAAGGATTTAGCAACAAAAATGATTGATGTGGCAAGAGAAATTAATGAAAACATGCCTAAGTACGTTCTTAATAGAGCACTACAGTTACTAGATGATAAAGATGGTAAGGATATTCTTATGGTTGGTGTTGCATATAAAAAGAATGTTAATGATGCTAGGGAATCGCCAGCTTTGGATATTATGAATGATTTAATGATAGAAGACTATAACGTGGATTATTACGATCCGTTTATAGAGGAACTCATTGTGGGCGATAACACATTGAAAAAATCTATAGATTTAAACCTAAGTCAATTAGACAAATACACTTTAATTATTGTTCATACGGATCATGATTGCATTAATTTTAAATTGCTTAACGAGGTAAATTGTTTAATTTTAGACACAAGAAACATATTTAAAGATGAATCAGTATATAAAAAAAATATTATAAGTTTGTAGGTGATTACATGGTAGAGTTTATTCCTTTTTATCGACCGGAAATCAATGATGAAGATATAGATAGGGTAGTTTCTGCCCTTAAATCTGGATGGCTTTCAAAGGGGCCAAAAGTGATAGAGTTTGAAGAGAATTTAAAAGAATATCTGAATACTGAACATGTAGTAAGTTGTAATTCAGGGACTGCCGCATTACATTTAGCATTACTGTCTCTGGGAGTTGGATTAGAAGACGAAGTAATAGTTCCAAGTTTTACTTTTTGTTCAAGTGTAAACGTTATTATGCATGTAGGTGCAAAACCTGTATTTGTAGATATAGATGAAGAGAATTTATGTCTTGATCTTCAAGATGTTAAAAGAAAAATCACTAAAAAAACGAAAGCAATTATTGCAGTTCACTTTGCTGGATATCCGGCTAAATTAAAAGAACTTCAAAAACTATGTAAAGAATACGGACTGTTTTTGATAGAGGATGCAGCGCATGCATTAGGAACAAAATATGATAATACTTTAATTGGTACACATGGAGATGTTATTTGTTTCAGTTTTTATGCCACAAAAAATATAACAACAGGTGAAGGTGGAGCGTTAGTCACTAAAAATGAATCGATTGCTGAAAAAGCTAGATTATATGGTTGGCATGGTATCACCAAAAATGCATGGAATCGTTATGGTGAAGAAGGAAGCTGGCGTTATGATGTTCTATTACCTGGGTTTAAATATAACATGATGGATCTACAAGCTAGTTTGGGTATTAGTCAGTTAAAAAGAGCTGATGAAATGATTGAAAAACGCAAGAGAATAGCTGAAAGGTACCAAGAGGAATTAAAAGAGGTTCAAGAGTATATAACGTTACCTAATTATACTAACAATCTAAGTGTAAAACACGCATGGCATTTATTTGTTATAAAAATTAATTCTAATTCTCCTGTTAGTAGAGATCAGGTAATTCAAGAAATGAAAAAGAGAAACATTGGGCTAAGTGTTCACTTTATTCCTGTTCACATGCATCCGTATTATGAAGAGAGATTTAACGTATATTTACCTAAAACGGAAGAGATATTTAATCAAATTATTTCATTACCACTGTATAGTGCTCTTACAGACAATGAGGTTGAACATATTATAACGTCTTTAAAAAGTCTATATCAATTAAAAATAGGGAGGTAAATATTTATGAAAATTGGGGTTATTGGTGGCAGCGGATTTATTGGTAAGCATGTTACAAAGGAGTTACTAGCAAGGGGGTATGAAGTAGTTATATTTGATAAATTTAAACCAAGTATTGATGTTCCTTTTAAAGAAATTGATATTTTAGATATTGCAACATTAAGAGAAAATCTTATTGATGTCGATGGGGTAATCCATTTAGCTGCATTAGTGGGTGTTGATAATTGCCGTTTAAATGAAGAAGATGTAGTGAGGGTGAACTTTGAAGGCACGAAAAATATTGTACAGGTTTGTAACGAAAATGGCATAGAAAAATTATTGTTTTCTTCCAGTTCGGAGGTATATGGGGATGGAGTGAGTGTTCCGTTTAAAGAAAATGATATTAAAATTCCAAAATCAGCTTATGGAAAAGCTAAATTAATGTCCGAAGATTATTTGAAAGAATACGCTAGTAATAGTTTGAAAATTAGAGTGGTTCGTTATTTTAATGTATACGGTTCACAACAAAATGATAACTTTGTAATTTCTAAGTTTTTAAAACAAGCTCATAGTGGTGAAGATATTACTATTTATGGAGATGGACAGCAAATTAGATGTTTTAGTTATATAAGTGATATTGTTAACGGAACTATAATAGCCTTTGAATATGAAGGAGAAAACTTTGCAGATTTTAATATTGGCAATAACAAACCTATATCTATGGAAGAACTAGCAATAAAAATTAATGAATTAATGGGCAATAAAAGTAAAATTAAATTTCTTGATTTAGGTGAAGAGGGAGTCCGAAATTCTAGCATTGAAATCTTTAGAAGAATCCCTTCAATAGAGAAAGCTAAATTATTTTTAAACTATCAACCAATTATTTCATTAGATAAAGGACTAGAGATAATAATAGGGGAGAAGTATGGAAACACAGTATCTATATCCTAAGAATCCAAAGAAAATTAAGTATCCCATATATTCTTCTCCTTGGAGTATATCTGATCATGTATTTTTTTTGAAAAGTGTATATAGACCTAATGATTCTAAACTTAAAAAAAGTCTTCAAGCTCTTTATCCGGATGCAGAAATTGTATTAACAAATAGCGGTACATCTGCATTAGTAGTTGGTTTAAAGTACTTAAAAGTGGCAAAGGGAGATGAAGTAATTCTATCAAACTTTAATTGTCCTAATGTAATAGAAGCAATATTAACGGTGGGAGCAAAACCTGTATTAATTGATTTAAACACTAATCATTCAATTTCTCTTAATAAAATAAAAAAACATTGGAATGCTAATACAAAGGCAATTATTCTTACGCACTTGTATGGATGTCATGACGATTTAGAAATTATTGACTGGGCTAGAGAAAATAATATTTATATCATCGATGATGCTGCACAAGCAATGTTTTCTTATCAAAATGGAAAGCCAGTTGGTAGTTTAGGCGACATTGGTATTTTAAGTTTTGGGGGAACTAAACCGATCCCAAGTATTGGGGGAGGAGCGTTACTTCTTAATCGTACAATAAGTGAATTATGTGACATGGGTGAAGAAAAGAAGGAAGAAGTAATTTTAGATTATAAGAATCATTTAAAAACACAATTGGCTATAAAAATAAAAAAGAGTAGAGTACTGAGTTTATTTACTAATTATTGGAGGAAATTAGAGATTCTGCCCTCCTATAATAATAGTAAATTAGATTCTTTACCGGAGAAAACGGAAGTTATAAATCCAAAAAGAATGTCTATAGTACGTTCATTGTTAATTGATAAACACCTACAGAAAACAAAGAAGATTTTAGAAATAAATATATGCAACGCTAGTCTGTGTTATACAATGCTGCAGGAAATTGAAGAAAAGTATGGCGTTAAGATTATATTTTCAGCTCAGAATGTTTATTTAAACTATTTTACCATTATATTCAAAGAATCATCTGATAGATATGAGTGTTCTGTACATTTAGCGGAAAAAGGTATACAAACTTGTTGGAATTACTTACCCCTGAGTGAGATCCCTATTTTTTCGAAGTACGCAACTGAGTCAGAAAATATAGATTATTTATGGCCAAGGGTATTATCAATACCTTTTAAATATCCTTTAGTGAATAAGGACCTTAAGTATATATGTAGTCAAATTCTGAAATATTTAGAGAATAAGAATTAAAAGGTGATTATATGGAAATCGAAATATGTACTGACGCCCAATATTGGGATGCCTGTATGGAAGAATACAATGGTTCTGTATTTCATAGTTACGAATGGGGAAAGTTAATGGAATTATTACCTGGTGTTCAATTTTTCCCAGTACTAATAGAAACACGAGATACAGTAGTTTTAACTCCTATGTATGTACAGGATGGTAGGCTTTTGGGAAGTTTAATTGGTTATGGAGGTCCAATAATAATTGGCCAAGATAAAATAGATTTTTCAGTTTATGAATCCATAATAAATAAGAAGTTTGAAAATAAAATTCAAAAGCTTTTATTACCTATAACGATAAATCCTTTTCAAAGTTATAGTAAAGAAAAGTGGGATTATAAAGAAACTTATATGTTAGATCTACCAAATAGGTTTGAGGATTTATGGACATCGTGTTCTGGAAAAGCTAGGACAAGTGTTAGGTATGCACGTAAACAGAATGTTGAAGTTCGTCCTATAACTGTAGCGGAATTAGATGAGTTTTACCAATTATATCAAGAACATAATACAAGTATAGGAGCGAGTTATTCATTTAGTAGAGAGTTTTTTTATCATTTAGTTCTTAATTTGCAAGAAAAAATCCTTTTCTTAGGGGCATTCTTAGAAGAAGAATTAATTAGTTCCAGCATTTTTATAATGGATAAAAAGGTTTTATATTATTGGATTAACATTAACAATACCGAAGGGAAAAATTCACAATCTTCATATTTACTACTAAATGATGCGTTTGAATTAGCAATTCATAATAAATTAAAGTATGCGGATTTAGGATATTCACATAATAAAGGGATTGCTAGACCTAAGATATACTGGGGGGCAGCTTTGAAAAAATGTTTTTGTTTAAAAGAAAGGATTTAAACTATGATTATTAGTGGCCACCAACCAAGTTATTTACCTTGGTATGGTTTTTTTGAAAAAATTCATAAATCAGATGTGTTTGTATTTCATGATATAGCACAATTTGAAAAAAAAGGTTTTTTAAATAGGAATCGTATTAAAACTTCACAAGGAGCGTCTTGGTTAACTGTTCCAATACAAATGAAGAATTATAAAGAAATTCCATTTAATAAGTTAAAGATAGACAATACTCAAGATTGGGAACGGAAGCATTGGAAAGCAATAAGAATTAATTATTCTAATGCACCTTACTTTAATGTATATAAGGATTATTTAGAAAATTTTTATTCGGAAGATTGGATTAATTTAAATGATATGAACATGAATTTTATTCATTTTATTATCCGTGAATTAAACATTGATACGGAACTATATTATGTATCAGATTTAGAGGGGATTACAGGTAAGAAAAGTGATTTTGTATTAGAGTTGTGTCAGAAATTTAATGCCAGTACTTATTATTCTGGAAGTTTAGGGCAAGATTATTTAGACGAAAATGATTTTGAGAATGAAAATATAGAAATTATCTACCAAAGAATAAGGGATTATTCCTACAAGCAATTATTTGGGGAATTTATACCACATTTATCTATTTTAGATATTTTACTAAATTGTGGACCAAAGGAAACAGAAAAATTAATTAAAGGAGTCTAAAATTTTATGAATGTACTTGTATTTGCCGCTCATCCGGATGATGAAATAATTGGTGTTGGTGGAACAATAGCGAAACATGTGAAACAAGGTGATGATGTACATGTTGTAATACTTGCAGAGGGAAAATCTTCTAGAGCTAAAGAATATAAAGAGCTAGATTTAGAGGTTAAGAACTTATCTTATAAAGAAACAGAGGGGGCATGTACTACACTTGGTGTAAAAAGTTTTGCAAGACTAGATTTCCCTGATAATCGTCTTGATACATTACCCTTACTTGATGTAGTGAAAGAGATTGAAAATCACATTAAAAAAATAAATCCTACAATTATTTATACTCAATATGGTGGAGATATAAATATTGATCATACTGTTGTTTACAGAGCAGTAATGACAGCGACACGCCCTCTGCCAGATACTAATATCAAATGGGTATTTGCATATGAAACTTTATCTTCTACAGAGTGGAATTATAATGAAAAAGATAAGTTTCTTCCTAATTATTTTGTGAATATTGAAGATCATTTGGAGGAGAAATTAAGTGCGATGAGACATTATGAATCTGAGTTAAGGGAATTTCCTCATCCACGCTCTATAGAAGCAATGAGACATAACGCATTTGTATGGGGTGCCAAATCTGGATACCAAGCGGCTGAGGCATTTATGTTAGTAAGGGGGACATGGTAGGTGAAGAGAATATGTTAATACCACAGGTCCCGTTCTTTGGTTTAGATAGTAAACAGATTGACTTAAAATGGGTTGAAAAAGGCTATGGATTAGAAGCAAATATTTTTGATGGGACATCTTTATTTGATAACTCATATACAAAAAGGTTTTCTGAGGTCCTGTCTTTTGTTCAAACCCTTAATCCATCCTTGTTAACGCTGCATTTTCCTACTGATAATGCAGACTATCTCAATGATGAATTTATTAAAAAGCAACTATATGAATTTATTAACCTTGCTATAAAGTATAATGCATCAGGTATAACAGTGCATGCTAATCAATTCATGAATGTCGCGGAATTTCAAAACTATAATCTTCTAGATAATAGAAAAAGGATTATAGAGTTCTTTAATATGCTAGATGAGGAAATAAAAGGGACTGATATATGGATTGGCGTTGAAAACCTACCCATTATTGGAAACTTGGGCGATGATTTTGATCCTATATTTATATATCCCGAAGATTTTACTGATTTGGTTAATCTGGAGTTATCTAACGTTGGAATAACATGGGATATATGTCATTGGTCTATAACCTATCTTACACGTTTAGGTATTTCTAAATTATTAAGGCAAGAAGAAATTGAATATAAGGATTTTCATAAGTATTTAAGCTTAATGGATTATATTAAACATTTTCATTTTAGTTCTTTTAAGCATTTAACGATTCCTTATAGTGAGATACGTTGCTATGAGGGAGAGAATCCGGCTAATGGATCTATTGATGAAAGTTTATTACATGAAACTTTATTAAAAGTGAAGAACAATACTTTGGATAAAAACATAGGAATTGTATTTGAGGTTCAGGAAACTGATTATACGAATAGAAAGAGGTCATGGGAGACTCTTAATTGGTTTCATAAAAATATTACTGGTATGCAAACAAAAATGAATTATTTGGAGATATAAAAGGCACTATCGGTTTATTTATTTTTACATGTAACTTGAGTTAGAGATTATTTTAATGAACCTTTTCTTCTAAGTAAGTGTGTTAGGAGGGAAGGTTTTACTATTAATCTTTTTTAATCATAGGGAGGACAAATGAAAAAACTAACTCTTATAAAGAAGCTTATTGTAACTTTTGGGATTTTGTTGCTTTTCCTTTTTAGTAATTTATCTGAGGATGTAATACTAGTACATGCTATGACTAAGAACGACCAAAGTTCTCTCATGTCAGATAAGGTTCGTGCTAGTCGAGCTATTGAACATACACGTTTTCTGTCTGAGAAAATTGGTCCACGTCCAAGTGGGACTAAGGAAGAACATAAAGCAGCTACATACATTGGAGATACATTAAAAAAATTAGGGTATGAAGTTGAGTATCAGGCCTTTCCTGTACCAGATCAATATATTGGGAGTATCTCTTTTAGTGTGTATGGAGAAAAAGAATGGCAAGTTGGAGCAGCATCTAATGCATCTATACCTAAAGATCCTGTCGTAGGGCCGGTAGTTTCTATAGGAAAAGAGAACGATATTAAAAATTCACCTGAGCCAATTCATGGGAAAATAGTATTACTGGAACAAGCTGATACGTATGAGAAATATAATGAACAAGTTGAGTATGCAGTAGAAAAGGGAGCAAAAGCTGTATTGTTATATAGTACGATTGGGGATAGAGGCAACTATGGAGAAGCCTTTAACCCAGTTCTAAAAAAGAAACAATCAATACCTGTATTTGGGCTTGCTTATAATCAGGGAATTAGAATGAAAGATAAAATAGTGCATAATAAAAATATAGTTAGTTTAAAGGCAAAACATGAAATGAATTTGAGTTCATTAAATGTTATTGCGAAAAAAAAGCCCAAATACAAGACAGATAATGAGGATGTAGCAATAATGAGTGCTCATTATGATAGTGTTATCGGAGCACCTGGAGCAAATGACAATGCTTCTGGCGTAGGACTTTTATTAGAGTTAGCATACAATTTTAAAGATATAGAGATTAATAAAGAAATTCAATTCATAGCGTTTGGAGCAGAAGAAAATGAATCCTTAGGTGCTTACCATTATGTTAATCAGTTATCTACAACAGATAAGAAACATATTCTAGGGGTTTTTAATGCAGATATGATAGCGACAAGTTACCAACAGGCTAAGGACTTATATGCAATGACACTAGATGGCTCTCAAAATGAAGTAACAAATACTGCAGTAGCTACTAGTAAAGCATTAGGGAAATCGGTTGTATTAACTGGAAAGTTTGATTCTAGTGATCATGTACCATTTTACGAAGCTGGAATTTCCTCAGCACTATTTATTTGGATGGATGTAGAGAGTTGGAATCCCCTAATTTATCATGTTGAAAAGGTATTCCATACACCTCAAGATACCGTTTTAGAAAATATTTCTCCTCAACGTATGCAGGAGGCACTAGAAATTATAGGGACAAGTTTATATTACTTTATCAAAAGATAGGTTTTTTCGGGGGGGGGGTCAGCATAGCCGACTAAATTTAGATTTTAATAATAATATAGTAAAACTTTTGTTGGGATAAAAATATACTTTGAGCATAGGCGAGGTAACTATATGAGGAGTACATGGAAAGAATTAAAGGGGATGGATCTTAATGTCTGGATCCGCTTTATCGGAGAAGCCTTAAATGGTATTGCAATGATGATGTTAATGCCATTTTTTGCATTATATTTAAAGGATAAAGTGGATTCTCTACTTGAGGTAGGTATAGTTATAGCTTTATCCCCAATTGCGGCGAGTTTTGGTTCATTAATTGGAGGGCATATAGCGGATACTTATGGACGGAAACCAACTATGGTACTCTCTATGGCCAGTAATGGGCTACTAATGCTTGTTTTTTTGTTTATTGATAGTTTTATAGGGTATGCCATTTTATCTATTGGTTTAGGGCTATGTAATTCTTTCTTTGAACCAGCGGCATCTGCAATGGTTACCGATGTAACAGAACCTGAAAAAAGAACTGAGGCATATGGATTACTTAGAATGGCTCATAATATAGGAGCTGCGATAGGCCCTATAATTGGTGCAGCAGTTGTGGTTGTATCAAAAGATGTCATATTTTTGATTACTTCTGGAACCATGCTGTTTTATACAATATTAATGTTATTGTTTCTAAAGGAAACAAAGCCTAAAAATATAATGATACATGAGGAAACACATAAACAGTCAATAAGATTTACGTTAAGAGTTGTTATAAGAGATAGAATATTTCTATTCTATATAGTGACGGGAATTATTATATTTATGGGATTCTCACAATCGGAAGGTATGTTACCACTTCATTTTAGTAATGAGAATACAATGATTTTTGGAAATAGTAATCCATTTCCATATTTAATGACTTTAAATGGCTTATTGGTTGTATGTTTCCAATTTCCTATTTCAAAGTGGTTAACTCACAAACCAATTGGTAAATCAATGCTATATGGTGCTATTCTTTTTGGCGTTGGCCTTTTAGCAATAGGATGGTTACCAAAGTGGTTTCAAGTAATAGACGCAAATGATTTAATTATTCTAGGCTCATTATTAATAGCTTATACAGTTTATACAGTAGGGGAAATGATTATGTCACCTGTCCAAATGACATTCGTCGCTAATATAGCTCCAGAACATTTGAGGGGGACTTATATGGGGGCGGCTAATCTGCAATGGATTACAGGTAATGTATTTGGACCTCTTCTAGGCGGTGTATTACTGGATCAGCTTTTAGGACATATGTTATTTACAATCTTAGGTGTGGGTTGTATTATTTCTGGATTTGTTTACTTACTATTAGATAGACTTATTGAGAATAGAAGTAAACAAATACCTATAAAACAAACATCTTAATTTTAATATTGTTAATGAGTTGAAAATTAAATTTTATGTTTTAAGGATTAAATAAAGTGCACGTTTATTAAGAGTAAACGTGCACTTTATTTATTAGTGTTTAAACTTAATTTATATATAGTGAGTTTTTTAGGTGACGACTTAAGTGTATAAAAGTAATTTGCTACTTTATTTAATTAATTTCAACTAGACTTCTTGTCTTATCAATATGATTAAGTAACATACGATACTCTTCTTCGTACATAGTTACACGTTGTAGAAGGGAATGATTTTCTGTCTCTAAAGTTTTTATTTGACTTTGTAAGTTTGTAAATTCATATGTTTTTTTATAATTTTGTAGAAAGAGAATAATATCATCTAATGTCAAAGATAAAGAGTATGTTTCTTTTTTTGTTGAGAGGGAGAAATATTGTTTCCCACTTCTCGATTTCGTTTTGCTTGTTGTATTTCCTCTTGGTATTGTTTTCTCACGTATGAATTCCAGCGAAATCCACAAGCTGCAGGTGTCCGATTTAGTAGCTTTGCTACTTCCTTGAATGCAGTTAACTGTGTTCCACCGTTACGAATATTCTGGAGTACTGTGGATGCGAGAAGTAAATCGTTATCGTTCGTCCAGGAATCTTGTCTTGAGAGTACCACGTTTTAACCTCCTTTATATGTTTTATAACATTAATCAAATTAAACGTTCTCTTTTCCTTTTGTAAATTTAATATCAATCTCTCATTTTAATCTACTTAGAATAAATCCGTTAATACGTAGATTGCTGATGATGCGTTAGGTGGATTTACTTATATCACCCACCAATTTATTAGTGAAAAATTAATTTCGTTGTACATAATATTATAGGATCTTCTGACAAGAGACAATTACGCTGATATAGCCACTAATAGGAAATAAGAGTACTTTATCTGTTTGTATTTTGGGTTCTGGATAACGATTGTAATATGAGTTTTTAATAGACATTTAGTAGATATTTGTTAATTTAACATCTCTAAATGGAGGCATGTAACTTGAATATAATAGATTAAAAGAGGATATATACTATTGGGGTTAAAAAGAAAACGAAATAGAGAGGATATTTTAGGTTAGGAAAATTTGAATGGAATTGTCATTAAAGATAGGACCTTTCAAAAAGGGAGGATAATTGACAACTGTAGGTACTATGATTAGGAATTTAATTCTAATCATTTTATGTTGAGAAATAAAAAATTATTTTGTAAAAGGCGCGATGGGGTTTTCTTACTGTAACCATTTCTTATTTATCACTAGACAGCTTGATTAATAAGAGAAAAAAGTTGGTGAGATAAAGGGCATCATTCTAATTAGAATGATGCCCTTCTTAATTTTAAATATAATTTAATGAAATACTTTTTCAATTGTGGGCATAACAGCTATTGGTGGTAGGGATTTAGTCCATGCAGCTGCATATACATTTAATTTCTCACCTAATGTGTAGTTTTCACTATCTGAAACAGGAACTCTTAAAATCTTATTTTGAGAAACTAGATTCCACCAATCATGTTGATAAGCAAGAGCTTCATCTTTTGTGGACGTAGCTGCAACTACTAAATAATTGTTCTCTACTGAAATGACATATCCAGTAAAAGGTTCTTGTTCTTGGTTCTGAATAGAATGAACAGGAATATTGTTGGCGGAAATCTTGTTAAAATCTGCAAAGGCCGGTGTTAATCCGAATGTAAATCCACATCCTAGTGTTAAAGCTGTTACCGTTGTTACGAATGTTTGTTTTTTGTTAAACATGATATATCCCCCTTATATTTTATCCTTACACTATCCACTTTCAATTTACATACATATAAAGCCTTTTAATATTAAGATATTTAACAATTCTGTCACAATTATTCCATAAATGTTAATATTATCTATTAATGGGATTGGGTTTATGTTATAATTCACTAGGTGAACTATTATTGTTCATTTCATCTCTTGATGAATGTATGCCCTTCCTTAAGTGTAAAGATGTTCGATTTTATTGGTGAAGAGAGGATATATCCCTCTTCTTTTTTATTAATATGGGACTTTAGGGAATGAACAGAAAAAGAACCCTATGGGGTTCTTTTTCTAGGCATATTAACAGTAAGGAGAGTAATGAAATGCTATTTTCAAATCTTTACAAGGAGAAAAATTTGAAAAAGCTTATCATGTTATTATTTTTACATATATGTAATATAAAGTGAATTGATAATATTTAGACTTACTATTAGTAATATTTAATTAAGATAGTTAGTACTACATTAATAGTGTTAACTATCTTGATTGGTATGGAATGTGATAGAAAGCATAAGTTTGTCGCAAATTTATACTTTCATAATTTGAAGAATATTCTTTATATTGATTTTAAAGAAAATACAAAATTTTTACTAGATGTGAGAAAAAAGAATTGAAAATATCCTTTAAAATAAGATATATTTGGTTCAAAAAATTAGAGGGCACCAATTCATTAAAGCAGTAAAAACGTTTTAATGAATTAGTGTCCTTTTTGTTTTAAAAAGAGAATATATTTTCTCAACAGGACAAATGGTAATCAGCTATAAGTATTAGTTATAAGAATAAAAGGAAAATAGAAATTAATAATAAAGGAGAATGCGAAATGATAACATTAATATCTGAAAAAAATCTAGCTGAAATCCACGAAGACGATGTAGATGTATTAAAAGTAATGGCACATCCTGTTCGATTACAAATTGTAAATGAATTAATGCACCATAAAATGTGTAATGTTACACAGTTAACGGAAATATTAAGAATCCCCCAATCTACTGTTTCACAACATCTATCAAAATTAAGGGGAACCGTACTCCGTTCAGAAAGAAGAGGGTTAGAGATGCATTATTATATAGATAATGCTAAGGCACGTCAGATTGTTGAAATTTTAGGTTTGTAGATTAATAATACATAAAAGGTTTTCTGTTACAAGGCAGGAAACCTTTTTTATATGTATAACTAATTGTGTGATAATATCATACTGTAGAAACTACCTAACAATAATTTAAATTTAACAGCTTGTTTTATCTTGCCATACACAATTTAACACGATATATAGGTATAAACTTACAAAGAAGGGTTTTAATTAGAAATTAGATATAACAATGGATAATGGTAAGTGTATTAAAGAAATTATAGAATTAATGAAATAAAAAATAATCAATAGTTGTTGTAAAGGCATATATTTATAAGAATGTGGCAGGAATGAAATGAACTTTACAGTTACTTTAACTTGGATGAAAAGAGATTTAATAATTGTTTAATAGAGTTCATTACCTAGTAAATACGGAGTTCCTGGGCTTGAAGGGGAGGATATAAAAAGATAATGTGAATAATCCGAAACAAATATGTTTCGGATTAGAGGTTCGAGATTTTATCCATTTTCATTCAACGGTTTGTAAAAGGTAATAAGTTGAATTTTCTGGATTTTAATAAAGGAAATGTATTAGGTTAATCAATAGATACTCCACCAGAGACAATCAGTTTTGTTGGTGCTGGCGTATCTCCACCATTAAACGAAGAGTGTTGTGATACATTTAAACTAATTATGCTACATGCTAATGCACTTACTACTACCATATTTAATACAATTTTCTTAATCTTTTTCATTATTTTAACGCTCCTTTTCTCAAATATTTCTTATCAGCATTATTACTAATATAGAAATATTTGCTTGCCTTAACATGATTATCTGCCTCATAAAATTGGATTGCTAAAATCCCTGCATATTCTTTTACACAATCCCACATTTCCTCTTTTTCAAAATAAGAAATAGCATCAGTAACTACTTTTTCTAGTTTAATTCTAGGTAGTTCTGTGATTAGTTCATTTAAAACTGCGAAACGATGCTTATATTCCTCATTTCCTGATTCATTTGTATACTTCATTCCTTGCTCGATATATGATTTTGCTGTTTCAATGCCTTCTAAATTATAATATGCTCTTGCTAAGACAAATAATGCTTTAAAATGATTCGGTAGGGTATTTATAATTTCAGAACTCTGTCTGATCGCCAATGGAAATAAATCTTGAATATTATATAACCAGCCCAAATTATGACGTACTCTTAATAATAATTGTTCTTCATTATACTTTTTAAAAACATCAATAACCGTATTGAGACATTCTTCAGCTCTTTCAAACTCTCTTAGATCTATACAAGCTAAACCGTATACATTGTCGCATAAGGCAACATTAATTTCATAGCCTACATGATTCTGGTATACTTTTTTTGCCTTTACTACATGTTGAATTGCTTCAAATGGTTGATAAGATTGATAACAGTAAGTTGAAAATCTATACTCAAACTCGGCTTTTTCTACTGCGTCAGGTATATCAATTAAAAGTTCTTCCGCCTTTTCATAGTGTGTTTTCGCTTCAGTATAATTTGCTAAAATTGTAGAATGAATTGCCTTAAAGAAATGATAATAGTAAGCTAAAAATAAAAAATCATCTTTGATAGTAGAGAGTTTTTCTATTTGATTAAAAGAATCTTTTGTAATACTCATTGCATCTACCAAGACCATATATCTAAAATTCAGTAGGGAATAATAGAATGATACATAGTGATCTGCTTTTAGTCCTTTTAAACTTTCTTTTACTTTTAGGTATGTTTGTTTTGCTTCTTTTACATGATATAAACGAATTTCTTCATACCATTCGTGTAATAATCCCATCAATTGCTCATTACTCTTCTCTTGAACATTCATAATATCCCCCTTTTCTATGTAAAGGCTTATTCTGATAATAACAGGAATTAGATACATTAAATTTAACAATGAGTTTTTTTCATAAATATACAGAATATTCAGAATATGGCAGTTACCCACCCTTTGTAATGCGACAAAATATAGCTAAGATAGTACAAATTTCGCTAAGTGATTTTTTGATGCTTAAATGTTTGCTATTGAATATATCGTATAAGAGGTGTCTTAGTACTATGGTAGAAAAGGAGGTAGCTTACATTGCTATTTTTTTGAGAAAATATTGGACTTATTAAGTTTCAAGGAATTCAATATAAGTATACTCATGTCTACTTATATTGAAAAGTGAGCGTTAGTTTATGATAAGTTTTGGGATTAATTTACTAAGGACAATGACAAATTTAAGAACAAGAAGAAAAGTAATGGATGCTAGAATTCTGCAAGCGTTAGGGTAGAATTTAAATTTTTTTTGAAAAAAAGAATTAGCTGAAGGGGATACAGTTGCTCTTCATGTACATTCTCGTACTAATTCTCAAGATAAGGGAGTTGCTATAGTTGATATATTTCGTATCAAGGATGGAAAGATTGTCGAACACTGGGATGTAATTCAAGAGATTCCAAGTGAAGCAGTTAATGATAATACGATGTTTTAGGTAGAAGGATATATAAATTCAGATTTATAATAAAAAACCCCATTTTGATTAACTTTTTTTCAAAATGGAGTCTTTTTATTTTCCATATAAAATTAACAGTACCCTTGATGTATGAGTCACATCATAGTAAAAACTCTTCTATAGGCAAGAAGAGTTTTTTAGTAAGTCTATAGCATTCTGGGAGAAATTAATGTTTTTATTATTAATAATGAAAAATAATTAGGATAAGAAGGGGAAAATAGCATGAAAATGAAAGTAATGATTTTAACAGGCTCAGTACTTGCAGCAACAAATGTTACGGGCAGATACAACTTTTAAAGATGTTCTTACTGATCATCATTTGGTCATATAAAGCATAAAAGAGAAAAATATCGTAGCAGGTTATAGAAATCGTATATATGGTTTCGGTGATAGTATTATACGTGGTTAAGTTGCTAGATTACTTTATCATTTTAGCCAAGATGGTTTTTAAAACATAATCAGTACGATTAAATGGGAGACATGAGTCATTGCTTATCGATGGTAAAGTAGACGTATATAATTTAAAAGGAAACCCATGCAACAATATAAATAATAATTTGTATGTGAACGTAAAAAATACCAAGATGGCCCTGAAGGGGAGGGGGGCTTGGTGTTTTTTAGCTAATATCACGATTTTTAAGTAATTTTCATATTCTGTTAACCGCACTAATATCAAGTTTTTTAATTCAATCGTTTAAATTTCGCAAGTGTATTCTTTATCTCTTTATCTTCCACATATCAGTGGGTAATCTTTGTATAATCTGATCTTATCTCTAAATCACAACTGTTACCCCAGTACCATCAAGTTAAAGTTTCATTTTATTTTGCTAACTTGATGGTGATGTGACGTAACCTTAATTATTTGGAAATTTTAAAAAAGTCCCCTTAGTCATGTTAAAGGGACCTTGATCACGCAAATGATCTGTAAATCAATTCATTTTTGATAGGCAGATCATTTGTATGATAATTTTTGTAAATAATTGCTGAATAGTGAATTTACATAAATGCTTTTAGAAGTTCTTGAATTAATGGGATTGCTCCACCTATAAATTTTAAAACTGCCATTGCGATTTCCATATTATTCTCTCCTCTTTTTTCGTATTAGGATATGATAAATCTTTATAAATTCATTATAGTAAGCGCTTACAATTATTACAATACATTTTCGTATGCAATATTGCATATTTATACATTAGATCTCTATCATTCATTTTTTAATGGTACTATAGCGAGGTGAGAGTCTTTAAGGGTTCTCCTTAATAGGAGGAAATATGGAAAGAGTGCAAGCGATTTACAGTAATCAAAAATTTAAGAGTTGGGTTAAACAGGTATTAGCTGTAGGAGGAGTAATAGGGTGCTGTTATTTGGTGTTATATGTTTTCTGCTTCTTAGTTATCATGTAAATATTATACAACGAAACTAGTAGAGTCTTACCTAGAGAGGTAAGGCTCTTTTATTGTAGTACCTCGAGATGAGCAAACTACATACAATATCTATCAGGTTTTTCAGATTACTTTGTATGGTTCCTTGTTTAGAACAATAATTCCTATCATTGAAATTAAATAAACTTCTATTTAAAAGTTTGAATTTATATTGAAAACAGAATTCTATTGATAAAAAATATGTTTTTACTAGATACATATTAAAAAGACAAGTATAAATTATATTAGATTTTGGCAAAGTCTTTTTGACTTGGAAAAGGATTTAAATATTACTTGTAGATTTGATTCCTTTTTACATACTATAATCCTTATATTGCTACGTAAACATAATACAGTAATAATGATTTAAAAGCAAGAATTTTAGTAGCGGTACGTTCACACATCCATCAACTTAAGATTTTAAAGTAGCTCTTAAACAAAAAACTTCTTTTTTTAATTGATTCATAGTAAACAAGAAAGGTTGGCAAATTAACAACTAAAGAGATTTCTTCAGGTAAGCTAATAAGTAATCTATCAAAAGGTCCTTTACAAAATTTATACATAAGTCAATTATAAGATCATGTAAAATTTAAAATTATGTAAATGTTATACATTTTTGTAAAAGACATTCATTGACACTTGCGTATATAAGTAACTATACTCGTTACATCAAATTGAATGTGTGATAATACGATTTTATTATTATTACAAACATGTAAATATAAAAATAGAAAATCCCAATTTGATAAATACAATGGTAGAGGTGTTTATTTTAATGAAGCACAAATTAATTGCAACAGGTATCCTTGCAGGATCTATATTATCCTATTCTTCTAATATTTTAGCAGATACTCATAAATTCCCTGATGTTCCTGTATGGGCTGATAAATCTGTTAATTATTTAGTTGATAAACAGGTATTGAATGGTTATCCAGATGGAACTTTTGGTTCAAATGACTCATTAGACAGAGCTTCGGCTACAAAAATTATGACAAAAGTTTTAGGGATACAAATTGATCCTAATGCAAAACCATCTTTTACAGATTCACAAAACCACTGGGCGACTCCTTATATTGCTGCTGCTGAAAGAGCTGGTATTGTTAAAGGTGAAGGTAATGGAATCTTCAATCCATCCGGAAAAGTAACTCGCGCTGCTATGGCTACGATGCTAGTAAATGCATATAAACTACAAAACACACCAAATTATAACGAGCAGGTTAGATTTGAAGATTTAAAAGGGCATTGGGGAGAAAAATATGCCAATATTTTAATAGATTTAAAAATTTCTAATGGTACTGAGAACGGTTGGCAACCAAATAGATTTATAACACGTGCTGAAGCTGCTCAACTTACTGCAAAAACAGATATGTTACAACAAAATTCAAACGATGAAAAAGAGATTATTACTGCTACTTCATATGAAGATTTAAATTTAACAGTGGCTTCGAAAATTACAGCTCAAGAGATTGATAGTTTTATTGCGAAATATCATTCGGATAGTCCTTTAGTTGGACATGGGCAAGATTTTATCAATGCGCAAAATCAATATGGCGTGAGTGCTCATTATTTAGCAGCGCATGCGATTTTAGAATCTGGATACGGAAAATCAGAAATCGCATATCAAAAACATAATCTATTCGGTCTACGTGCATATGATGGAGATCCGTTTAAATATGCGAAATATTTACCAAGCTACGGCGATAGCATTGCTTATAACGCTAATTATGTACGAGAAAGATATTTAGAAGAAAGTGGTATGTATTATAACGGGCCAACATTAACTGGCATGAACGTGAAATATGCATCAGATAAAGGTTGGGCTAAGAAAATTGCGGGTATTATGGAACGTATTAAACCGTTTCGTGTAGAAGACTATACATATGCAAAAAAATTACCAAAGAATCCTGAAACATTAGATGTCGACGCATTATCTAATGAAATTCCATATAAAATGTATGCAGACGGTTCAAGCTCAAATGTTGTATCATCAGCTACTTACTATCAGGTACCTTATCCATTTAATTTAAAAATTAAAAGTAGACCAGATGTAGCTGTCGAGGAGAATAAAGTTGGTACAGTAACTTCTGGAACAACCATCTTTATTTATCGTGAAGATCCAAATGGATGGGTAGAATTCTCTTTTGAAGCGAATGGAGAAAAATACTGGACATTAAAAAGTAAATTAAGTATGTAATTAAAAAGATCTATTTCACTACTTTTAATCGATTAGATTATAATCTCATATAATTGAGAGACAATTTTTTTACTTTCTTAAAATAAAGTTATGTATACAAGAAAAGTTAGAGGATTATTTTCTCTAACTTTTCTTCGCTAGTATTTGAAATTAAAAAGATGGTGGAGTTACTCCAAATATAACAGTGACCTTGTTTAAAGAAGTGTTTTCCCATTTATGCTTTGCATAAGGTGGGATTTTAACACTATCACCTGTATTGAGAAGTAAAACCTCATCATTTAGATATAGTTTTACTTGTCCTTCCATAATAAATGCTATTTCTTCCCCTTTATGTGCCACAGGTTCCATAGATGAAGCAGTTTGAGGTAACAGATTCATTAAAGCCAATTCTAGTGATCCATCTAAATTAGGAGATAATAGCTCATACGAAACATTGCCGCTTTCAGGAAAAGTTATTTTTTTTCTTTGGTTAGCTCTTACAACTAATTCTTCTGTACTGGTATCCTCTAAGAAAAAATTAAACAATGGAATATTTAATGCTACAGAAATTAATTTTAGTGTTTGTAATGATGGATTTGTGATTCCTTTCTCAATTTGACTTAACATGGAAGGTGTTATATCAGCTAACTCTGCTAAACGTTTACTGGTTAATCCGGCACCTTTTCTAAATGCCATAATTTTTTGACCAACATTAATATTGTTCATATATGTAATCCCCTTTAAATAAGTAAATAAAATTAAATTATTATTAATTTTATTTACTTATACTTAATATATTGTTAATATATACTTAATTATAATAAATTATGATTAATTTTAAAATATCGTATGTACATATGGCAGCAGCTGCGAAAAAGTGGGAAAAAGATTTACTTAGAAATAAAGGGGCTACTATTTTTGAATATACAGCTGGTTATAGTAAAGCAGTAGAAGAAGGGGGAACATAAGTTAATAAGAATCAAATGTGCTATTTTATTAACGATGAAAAATCAAAGCATGTATTTTAAGGTAATGCAGTAGTTGCTACTCGTCTGAATAATTGATATACAAATAAAAGTTGATGGATCGCATCCTCTATTTGTATATCTACCATGTGGAGTAGGGTTTGGTGGAGCTTCGTTTAGTTTAAAAATTATGGTATGGGATCATGTACATGTAATTTTTGCTGGGCTATCCATTCTTCGTATATGCTAATAGGTATGATGACCGGATTATATGATGGGATTCCCATACAAGATTTTTAATGAAAAGGATTCTAATAAGTAAAGGACAACTTAAGAGTAGACTTCAATGCTGTATTGTAAAATTTTTAAGGAAGTGAAAAAAGTATGAAATCAGCTTTAAATAGTATTATGATCTCCTCGATTTTTGCAGTAGGAGGGATCCTTTCGCTTTTGTTTAATTTAATGGGGAATCAAGATTGGATCTGGAATTGGGTAGGGCTATTACTAGCATATCTATCTTTGGGCATTTTAATCGGTTTATATAATAAAACTGTGGATCACAAAACATTTCCTAAAATACTAAAAAGAACTTTGTTTATTTCCTTTAATGTAACTATATTAGGGATAATAATAGGGGTAACATACCAACTATTAGGAAAGTGGAATCTTACTATAATGATGTATTATTGGCTGATAATTTTATTACTACATTTAATTACTGTAATAACATTAGTCATCCTAGTATTCGAAAACGGTAATAGTAAAAATTACAGCTTACTATATAGTTTTATTATACTTTTAAACATTGTCCTTACCTTAGGACCAGTATTATTTCCAGTAGTTCTAACTATTATAGGAAATGCCATGAACGTTAGTGCAGGGCACTAATTTTCACCTATATAGATTATTAAAATGATTAGTCCAAAATTGAGATTGTTTAAGTTAAAAAACTTAATAAGCTAATAGGATAGTAAAACTAAACGACATAAAGTGGAATGATTTGATAGAAAGAAGATTATAATATGAAAATTAAGCTTAAGAAAAAAAGAATTATAAGTGTATTGTTAGCTATTACATTAGTAGCAATAGGGTATTACATGTTTCAATCTATTACAAATCCTAAGCTGGTAAATGCGGAAGAGGGAAACAGTGTTCAACAAGTGAGCAGTCTACCTAAAAATGAATTAAAAAAACCAATACCTAATCGTTTTGATGGTAAAGAAAGAAAAGTTGCATATTTAACTTTTGATGATGGACCAGGAAAATATACAGCTAACCTATTAGATGTATTAAAGAAAAATGATGTGAAAGCAACATTCTTTTTAATTGGCGATAATGTGAAAAGGTTCCCAGATTTAGTGAAACGAGAGCATGTAGAGAACCATTATGTGGGTATGCATAGTATGACACATGATTTTAAAAATTTATACACCAATCAGGAATATGTGAAGGAAATGAAAGAGGATCAATCTTTAATTAGAAATGTTATTGGAAACTCCCCGAAATTAACACGCCCACCATATGGATCAATGCCTGGATTAAATGAATCACTTCGAAATGAAGTAGTCAGAAATAATTTAAAAGTATGGGATTGGACAATTGACTCTCTAGATTGGAAATATAATAAACTACCTGTGGATGTAGCGGCCGCAAAAATTGTTCAAAATGTCTTAGCAGGTGCGACGTCTTCAAAGGAAATTGTTTTAATGCACGATATTCATCCACAATCTGTTGCGGCAGTTCCAGCAATTATAAAAGGATTAAGAGAAAAAGGGTATGAATTTGAAGCTTATGGTGAGAACAATCATTTTCCAATAAACTTCTGGCATGATAGCCGGATATAAAAGTATTTATGAGTTAAATGAATGGAATAAGAAATTGATATAGGGTTTAAATATATGTAAGAGCGCGTTGATCTAAATATATACCAACACGCTCTTTATTTATTTTTTATTATTTAAATGTAAGTATAGGGTTTTTATCGTATATAAATAATTAAATATCTTTTATTTTTATACAATAAATTACTTAATTGTTATATAAATATTGAATGAATTTAATTGTCGTTTTTAAAAAACAGTAAAATTGGCACAACACTAAACGTAATGGTAGTTATAGCAAGTGTCTCTTGTATCATATTATCTATACTAGGATTTTGGGGCCTTAATAAAGGGGAGCATTGTGAAGTCTTTTAATAGTATGCTGGATAACTTGCAAAAATTAATTGGAGAAGTAAAAAACACAACACAAGAAGTTACTTTTTCTACTGATGGGATGTTACAAGTTACTAAACGAGCATCTCATATATCAAGAGAGGTTGTTCATACTTATATTTGTTATCTATCTTGTCTCTTATTACTTGTATCTTCCAACCACTTAGAAACATATTCTTGCATACGAGATTCTAATGATTGAATCGTTTCATTTGATATAGCAAGTGCTTGATCCGCATACTTATTCGGGAACATGTTGCGCAAAGTAGGTTCATTTTCAGCACCATCTCCTGGTTCACGGTAATCTTCAATGATGTAATCATCGCCATTTTTTGTGACTGTCACACGGACTGGAAGTAAATGTCCTGCTTGAGGAACTGTCTGTGTTTCGCGGTTATATCCTTGCATGAGGGAATGGAGATAGACATACATTTTTTCATCCTTCATCTCAGTTCCATAGATTACATGCGTCTCAAATTGTTTTTTTGTATGATTTAATTTGTCTTGATTCCAGGCAATGATACTTTCTGAAATAAGGGAACCTAGTTTGCTGTTTAGCGGAATCTCCGTTACATCCTTTGCATCATTTTGGACTGAATCACACCCTGTTGTAATGAAAACGAGTGTGATAATGCTTACGGTAATCATTATCTTTCTCAAAATCTTATTTTCATATGTTAATGCAAAACGTCTGCTCATCAATTCACTCCATTTCTCTTCGTGCTAATCATCCACTGACATAAATATTTTATATAACAATAGTAAAATCGTCTTCAAACTAGAAACTTATTCTATCCAAGGGAATATAATACATACTATACCATTCTTACACATAACGGGAGAGACTCTATGAGAAAAGTTATAATGTATTGTGGGATCTTTAGTATGATTCTTTTAAGCGGTTGTATCCGATTCGGAAAAGACACTACAGATACCATTTATCTCATTCCAGAAGCATACGAAGGAGACCTTTTGGTTCTATACAATGTTCCAGGAGCTGAGTTGTTGCCAGAAGAAGATGGGTTTCGTGTTGTTACTTTTTCTGCAGACGGGACCGCAGTAACATCAACACCTAATATGAAATATGGGGAAGTCAACGATACCTATTACACGGTTAACAAGGAAGGAAAGCGCACCAAACTTGACGAAAGCTGCATACGCGTTGGTTCAAATGGAAGCACTACTGAAAACATCGGTGAAGAAAATGAGCATACTTTCTCATACGCGAAATTGGAAGTCACACCTAGTGCATGCTCACAAAGCTTCTCATCATACGGGAGAGAAGTACCAGAAAATCAAGAACATCCTGTAGAGAAGAAACTGAGGGACTTACTGGTGCGTGTAAAAGAGCAGTATATGAAAGTGAAGAGCTAAATTTTAAAATTCTAAAAAGGGTGAATGGATGGATGATGTTAGGGATAGGGCTAATTGTATTAGGCATTTTACTTGTCAGCATAGTATCATACCGAGAAATAAAGAAAGCAGGGGGCGTTACCTGGATTGAAATTCTAGTCTATCCCTTTTTATTATTAATATGCGCGCTACTCGAGCATATTGATTTGCCAGGGTTTTTAATATTTTTAGGTTTGGTATGTATTGTTTTTGGTAGCTGTATGGTCATGGGCGTCAATATTCTATAACATTAAGAGCAAAGCATTTAGTTCAGTTGCTTTTTTATTTTATTTTGTAATTTTTATTTTTAATGTCTATCACACTAGTTACCCAGACATACAGGGTTCCAAGTGCTGGTAAAAAACTTAGCAAGTTGAATGTATTCTCTATAATATAGAATGAAATAAAAATGGAGGAAAAATAAATAGACAATGGAAGAAAAATGTATACGTCACGTTTTAAAGATTTTAAACTTTGCACTTTATTCACCTCAGCTTTTCTGGCATTATGTTTTAAATAAGAACCCGTAAATTTGCAGATTCTCCTGGTGATGATTTTAAAATATGTAACTCAGTTTTAATCATAGAATGTATTGAGTCACTATAAAAATCAAATATTAATTTTCTAAAGAATCCTATACAAACCTTATTGTGTTAGAAATACAGACCTAATTATAACCGTTGTAAATGGATCCAATTAGATTTCGGCCATCCCAGTATCCGCATCATAACTAGTAACACTTCCTGTCATCCCTTTTAAAATACCAACATGGACTGTTGCATCCGCACTAACTGTTACAATTTTCATCACATTCAGCTCCGTTTCGATAATATGCTTTGAATTCCCGCGTGATCATTTATTCGTTAGATAACAAAAACGCACCGTAACCCAGTGCGTTTCAGACAAATATACCTATATGTTTTACTTTGTAATTTGGAAGGAGCCACCATAATAATATGAAGTGTCTATCTTCAGTACTGCTACATATGTACCTGGTGTGTAAACTGTTGTAATAGGTGTTGTGAACCTAGAATAGTAGTGGTGCCCAGCCTCACCTGCAGAAATGGTTTTGTAGCGCTGCAATTCACCTTCTCCGTTCAATCTATAAATCTTTACAACACCCACATCTTTTCCGCCTATATATACCGTCGTATCAAACGTACCACCTTGTTTTAACCTACCAGGGGCTAATTCTTGTATATAGTCCGCATTGTGATGCAATAAGAAATACGTTTGCCATGGCCAATCATCCACAACAGCTGAAGCTTGCTTAATCGTATTTACTTCAGCGCGCGCTTTATCAGGTAGCGTACTGTCTAAAACGATAAAACCCGAAAAGGTTAAGGCACCAATTAAAGCAAATGAACATAATTTTTTCATATTAAATTCCTCCCGTTTATCTGACATTTTCATAGTCTACTTACAGGTATTAGGTTGTCATCCATTAATTGGATTGTTATTATAAAATCAATATATCATTTTCTTTTAATTTAATCAAATTAGAATTTTCTAACAAATTATGAGAATAGATAAAATTCTACCTTTCTCCGTTTTTTCTATCATACAGAAGAAAGAACAGAGGCGATAAAGAAATTTTATTCCTCTCTCTTTTCAAATTAACAACATTTCCCGTTTGTACGGTACGAGACTATATTAAACATAAAATAGACACGAAAGGGGATTGGAATTAGCGAATATTTACATGGAATCTAGGAGATGCAAGCTCAACATTTCATAACGGATCGATGGTTCCATTTCAACAGACTCCGAATCCGACAGTAATTTTGTTCTGTTTATTCATGAGGTAACGGAAGAGAATTTAGAAAAACTTGCTACAATTGCTCATCAGTATATAGAGGAGACCATCCATTGTTACAATTACGGCATTGTAGAAGAAATAGGTTAAAAGAATAAAACATACTGTTCCAAATTAATATTCCGTGTGTTTTTTGAACATATATCCCTTGCTTTTATGTATATATTGAATATATAAATATATTGTGTTATGATGTTAATTAGAAACTCGCGTGTTTCAAATACAACATTTTTATCTTCTTGATGACCTCTTATCTTTCCGTAAGAGGTCTTTTTTTTATCCCTTCGTATTGCATAGCCGTTAAAATACTATGAAAAGATACTTGAGACTACTACACTGTGATATTCTCTAGTGTTTTTTCTTTATCCATATTATCTATTGTTGGGTAAACGATGAATTATTACTTTTTGTATAATTTTTATACATCCTGCAAATACGTTATTTTTTAGTAGGCAATTAAAATTTACATACATAATGCATAGAACAGTAGTGAGGAGATAACAGGAAGTAATAAATATAAGTTTGGATGACTTCTTATTTTGTAAAACTAGGGTGTAGAAAGGATGAAACAGATGGAAGAAAAACGAATTGCGATTTTTGTAGTGGATGGCAATGTCAAAGTCGCGAGCAAACTCCGTGATGTTGTGTTAGATATTGTTGGTTTTGATAATTTAGGAGAATACGTAGAGCCTGCTTTTACAGGGATATTGTATTAAGAACAGGAGGGAGTATGATTCCAAAAGAAGTAATGGTAGAATACGTCTCAATTTCCTGATTTAGCAAACCTGCTACCAACTGAAATTGTTGTTTATCCGGCTATTTGCCGCGCAGCCCGATTGGTGAGGGCTGATTAAAGTTTCACTTTATTAAATTGGATTAAGAGATTCTTGAAATGAGGTAGTAACAAAACAGCTTTGTGGGAATTAAACAAAAGGCTGTTAAAACAATTAAAGTGTTAGTTAAAAAAAGCTGATAGCTGAGCGAGAAGTAAACAATTAAAAAACTTTACTACATATGTAGCAAGTTTTTTCTTAACGTACGAAAATCTCGTTATGCATTACTATTAACTTAAGATCATGTATCTTATGATGAAAATAATTCTATCTCTCTATTAATTTATTTGAATATTCTTAAAGCTCTTGCGATAAAACGTGGATGTATTTATAATTATAGTTAGTTAAGCTAACTAATTATAGTTGGATTTTCAACACAGGAATAGTTCAATAAAAAACAAGAATCTGAAGCAAATTTGTTAATCTATAGGGCGATTCCTCAAAGAATAGAGCTGTAAGCAGAATGAATTTAAAAAAACGGTAGCGAAGGGAAACTAATTAAATGGCAGCTAAGCTTGGTTTATTTATGTTATGAGTATCTGATAATGCACGAGACAAAGAAATGGTATGTCGCTAATTACTTGCTTTCTGTGCTTCTTGTGCATAATTAATTGAGAAGTAAAGTTATTAAATAAAATACATGTAAGTATAAAAGATAAAGTTGGAGAAGATAGATAAATACGTTGGATTATTAAATTCAACGTATTTTTACAGAATAAAAGTTAGTCTAACTTATTATAAGTTAAGCTAATTTAATTAGAAGGAGGTGAAAATTGTTTACAACTTGTCTTAGTAATAATACAAATTACTTAAATATACTGATTTCTATGGAACTTAAGAAATTTGGAACAAATAACAAGGAGGGTTTAATTAATGAATAGTTCTAAAGAAAATAATCCTATTTTGGCGGTCGTTAGCTCCAGCGGTAATCAAATTCATTTCTTCAATACGAAAAATTTTGAAAGAATAGGGGTTATAGATTCTCCAGTTACAGAACCTCATGAATTATGTTTCGATTCTAAGCGTCAATTGTTATATGTAAGTATTACTTATCGCTCAGGTTTTTATAGAAATAATCCGGAAAAAAGCCATGAAATTTTAGTTATCGATATTGATCAATTTAAAGTAATTGATATCATTGATATTTCGCCGGAATTTGCACCACATGGTTTAGTTTATAATGAAAAAAAAGACTTATTGTATGTAAGTGTTGAATCTGGTGAAGGAGGAATTTTAATTATTAATCTTAACACAAGAAAAGTGCTAGATAGAATCTCTACAGAAGCAACAGGTCCACATTGGTTTGTGACGAATCCAGATGGTACAAAAGGATATTCCTCTAATAAAGAGGCGCCCTTTATATCGGTTTTAGATACACATAATAAGGAGTTAATTGGAAAAGTATCTATGCCCTATGGTAGTGAAGAACTAGCTATTTCTCCTAAAGGTAATCGAGTTTATATCCCTTCACCATGTTTACTTGGAGACTACAAAGAGGAGCAACCTACACTTAGCATCATTAATACAGAAACCGATAAAATTATAAAGACAAAATCATTTTCAGATTTAATTACTCCGGTTCATGTAACGAATGATGGGAAAGTATTGGTAGGACATACGCGTTTTCAGAATAAGAATGGAGAGAGAACAAGAAGTATGTTTTCTCCAGCACCAGGGTATGTTTCTGTTCTTGATGGAGAATCGTTAAATGTGTTAGGTACAATAGAAGTAGATTTACTCCCAATTACAATGCGTTCTTCTACGGACGGAACGGTTGGATATGTTTCTAACCTTAGATCAGGGACAATAAGTGTATTAGATTTAGTTAATTACAAGAATGTTCATACCATTGAAGTTGATCCAGGAGATCGAAATGCAGATCCTTCTGTAAATCAAGGAGCTCACGGTATAGCATATATAGAAAGGTAAAATAAGAAAACGCTATTCTTTTTGTAGAAATTTACAGAAAGTATGGCGTTTTTTATGTATCTATTAATTTCTGATGAATTCCAATTAGGTCTATTTTTTTTGCTGGTTAGGAGCGCCTGTTATTCATTATTGACTTCTGATAAATAGATTATGTTTCCATGTTAAAAGAGTAGGCAAAGTTTTTTAATGCTCGTTATTAGCTTTTGTATGAAATTAACTTTGGATAATTGATTATTGTATTCTTCTAATTGGATTAGATATTCATAATTAATTTGCAACAACCAAACTTCTTTGAAAACGAACTAAAAGGTATTTTAAATGTATGTTTTAAAACACCACTAATAATGATAACGTTTGCTAAATATAGGAGCTCCTTAAGTTTGTAAGAAGCTTACAAACCTCCTTCTTCCAATGCAACTTAAGCGTAAATTAATTTTTTGTAAATATGGAACAATGTCCTTACTTACACTGTCTATTAAGCGTTAAACATTTTTTATTAAATAAATTAAGAAAGGAATCATCATTTTTAACTAAGGGAGAAGATTGAATTGAAAAAATTATGGATGCTGCTTTTCGTTTGTTTCGCAGTTATGTTGGTAGGATGTAATAAAAACGAACCGCCAAAACAAGCATTTGAAGAATATATCAACTTATGGAATGATAGAAAATTTGCAAATATGTATGATTATTTATCAGATCATGCCAAAAAATCGATTTCTAAAAAAGAATTCACAGAAAAATATCAAAAAATCTATGAGGGGATTGGAGCTAAAAATTTAAAAGTTAAAATGAAAGGAGAGAATACGAAAGATAAAGAGCTTTTTCTTTTTGAAGTTAAAATGGATACGGATGTAGGATCAGTTTCATTCATCCACGAAGCAAAACTTGTGAAAGATAAAGAATCTTGGAAAATAGATTGGACACCGGACTTCATTTTCCCAGGAATGAAAAAAGATTACAAAGTACGTATGCAAATAGAGCAAGGAAAACGAGGAGAAATATATGATCGAAATGAAAAAGGGCTTGCAACGAATGGTAAAGCAACTGAGGTTGGAATTATTCCAGAGAAACTAGGCGAAGCAGCAGCGCAAACGAAAGGAATAGTAGCGCAATTACTTGATATGTCTATAGAAGAGGTCGAACAAAAGCTCACAGCGAAATGGATAAAACCAGACTCCTTTGTACCAATTGGCGTTTTAAAAGAGGGAACTAGACAGAATGATTATATTGAATTAGAAGGAGTTTCATCTCGCCCAGTAAATATTCGTACGTATCCATTAGGTGAAGCAGCGGCACACTTAACTGGATATATAGGAAAGGTGAATGCGGAGGAGTTAAAATCACTTCAAAAACAAGGTTATCAAGCAGATGATTTAGTAGGTAAGACCGGTTTAGAGAAAGTGTTAGAAAATAAATTGCGTGGTGAAAAGGGTGGACGCGTATTTATAGAAGATGAGAATGGGAGAGAGATTAAAAACGTAGCAAAAAAAGAAGCAAAAGAAGGAGAAAATGTTACGTTAACAATTGATGCTGCAATTCAAGAAAAAATCTTTAATGAGATGAAAACTGAAGCAGGATCTAGTGCAGCGGTCAATCCTAAAACAGGTGAAACAATCGCACTTGTAAGTAGCCCTGCTTATAATCCAAATATAATAGTTAGAGGAGCATCGAAAGCCCAACGAGAAGCATGGAATAACGACTCGAAACTACCAATGACGAATCGCTTTACACAAGCATTTGTACCAGGTTCCGTATTTAAAACGATCACAGGTGCAATTGGTTTGGAAACAAACACAATAAATCCGAAGGAAGAATTTAAAATTCAAGGATTGAAGTGGACAAAAGATTCGTCTTGGGGAAATTACTATGTAACGCGTGTAAAGGATGCAAGTCCAATTGATTTTGATAAGGCAATGAAGTACTCTGATAATATTTATTTTGCTCAACAAGCTTTGAAAATGGGAAAAGATCAGTATGTAAAGGAATTTAAAAAGTACGGATTTCATGAAAAATTACCAATCGAATACGAATTTCCTATTTCAATCATTGCAAAAGATGGGATAAAAAACGATATTCAACTAGCAGACACGGGCTATGGACAAGGACAAGTATTAATGACGCCACTTCATTTAGCATTAACATATGCACCGATTGTGAATGAAGGGAATATTCCGTCGCCACATCTTTTAAAAGAAGCAAAAGTAGCAGGGAATTGGAAAGAAAATGTGGTTTCTAAAAAGAATCAAGAGATATTAAAGAGTGCATTAATCAAAGTCATTAATGACCCTGATGGCGCAGGGAGAATTGCAAAGGTTGATGGTGTAACGCTTGCTGGTAAAACTGGTACAGCAGAACTGAAAGAGTCGAAAGAAGCAGACGGAAAAGAACTGGGATGGTTCGCAGCTTTCGATGCAAATGCACCAGACATGATTGTTACAATGATGATTGAAGATGTAAAAGGAAGAGGAGGAAGTAACGTTCCAGGTGAAAAAGTAAAACATGTATTTCAGAAATAATACTTAATTATAAGGTGAATTTTTTCACTAAATTTATTACATGTTTGCTTAACTCAAAGATATAAATTGGGGAAAATATAGAACAATTAAATTTCAAAAAAGCATTCTTTCTAATCGAGAATGCTTTTTTGCTGTGATTCTAGAAAAGTTGGCATTGCTAATGGTAAATAGAAGGGGATAGCAAATTGAAATGGACAAGTGGAGTTTTACGTTAAATTCAAAAAAACAGATTTTTATGAGTGGATTTTTATCATTGTATGCTTTACTTGTTTTTTTAGTAGTATTATACTGCCTGAAAAAAGATAAACAATGGAACAAATGAAACTTGTATCTTGTCTATATATTGAAACCATAATAAAAGTGAGGGCAGTTTTTATGTTTATTCAAATAAGTTTGAGGTGTGGAAATGGAACAGACGTTTATTGAAAAGTGTAATCATGATGAGCTGGACTATGTTATAAAAGACTATTGGCAAGATGTATGGAATTATTCATTTATTATTACGAAAGATCCACACTTATCAGATGATATCACGCAAGATGTATTTATAAAGGTGTTTAAAAATTGGAATTCATTTCGAAAGGAGTCATCTATTAAAACGTGGATATTAAAAATCACAAGAAATACGGCAATAAACTATTTGAAATCCTCCTATTTTAAAAGGATATCTTTAATAGGATTTTTTAGTGACGATAAGCAATCCCTGTCAGCAGAACAAGAATTTTTTAAGCAAGAAGAAATGAATGATGTGTGGAAGGTTGTATTAGAACTACCTAAAAAGCACCG
>NZ_CP031748.1:2417022-2694193 GCF_003429245.1 Bacillus sp. CR71
CAAAAATGAAGCAATACGCCTATTGGCGTTAGCATAGATAGCAATAAAATAACCCTTGGAACAAGGGAGTTAGCTCGGCTGTCTTAGGACGAATTCGTTAGCTACCAAAAGTAACGACTAACCGAGAAGCCCCCACTTCAAACAGTCCGCTAGGACGTTAAGTGGCGGGTAGTTCACCTAGTAGTAAGTTGATAAAAGTATGTATTTTTTAAACGCGAAATTGTATAAAGGATCCTTAATTTTGTTTAGGTATTTGTAGGAGTTGAAAGGATTTTGGGTTGGTTATGATATAATAAGGTTCAAGTATACTAAGGGGGATTAATTAAATGATTTTTCAAAGCATGATTACAGCTATTATAGAAAAATTACAAGAGACGGTGAATCCCTATTGGATAATTGTATTTGGATCAACGGCTGAGAATAGAGAACGGGAAGATAGTGATATTGATATAGCTTATGTAAGTGATACAACTTTAGGGAATTATGAACGTTTTTTATTAGCACAGGAGTTAGCTAACATTGTTCATAGAGATGTTGATTTAGTTGATTTATCCGAAGCTTCTACAGTTTTTCAAGCTCAGATTATACATACAGGAAAGACAATATTTTGTTCGGATGAAAAGCGTAAGGTTATTTTTGAAATGAAAACCTTAAAAATGTATTCAAAATTGAATGAAGAACGACAGGTAGTATTTGATGATATAAAGAAAAGAGGTTCTATATATGAAGAATGAGGTTATTTTAAATAAAATTTCTACAATAGAGCGTTGTATAAAAAGAATCCAAGATGTGTATGGAAATGACCCTGAAAATTTAGAGGACTTTACAAAACAAGATTCAATAATATTGAATATACAAAGAGCTTGTGAAGCGAGTATTGATTTAGCAATGCATATTGTTGCAGGGAAAAAATTAGGACTACCCCAATCTAGTCGAGAGGCCTTTGATTTATTGGTTACAGCAGGATTACTTAGCGCTGATCTAGCAAATAAGTTAAAGGCGATGGTTGGATTTCGTAATATTGCTGTTCATGATTATCAAAGTGTAAATTTAGATATTGTTCGTCAAATTATTGAAAAACATTTAACTGATTTTAAACTATTTACAAAAGAAGTAATGGGGATATTGGAATTTTAGTAAAAAGAACAGAATAATAGGGCTAAGAAAGAAAGTAATTCTATGATTCCCAAACCAGCTATTGAAACAATCACTTAATTTCGTAAGAAGAAACGTGGTCATAAGATGAATTTGTTTATGTTGTAGTGAGGCTTTGCATGAGATGTGTGTAGATAAATAGTAGGGAAAATATCCATACACAATTTTATCAACAAATAAGTAAATATTTTCAAAATAGATTTTTATACATATAATGTATATCCAAAACAAAAAAGTTTCCATAAGGAAACTTTTTTTGTTTTGAGTGAATTTATAGCGGTTAATTTATATACAGTTTTTGAAAAAAATGATGACTCATGTCAAATCATCTTCATTTACACGAACATGAACGTAGTATAAAAATGAAGCATATCCAAAATAATTAAAGGGGCTGAAAAAATGATTAAAAAACTTATTATTAGTTCTATTGCTTTAGGTGCAACAATAGGAGTGAGCAAACCTACATTTGCTACTACAATACATTCTCCATCACAGTTTAAAGAAACTCGAAATGTTCATGTGCAATCCCTGTATTCTCCATGGCAGTATTTAGGGCAAACTTCAAGGAAACTTCAAATTAAAAGTAAGGATCCAAAAGTACTAGCTTTTGAACTAGCAAAAGAAGCACCGTTTTACGAAGAAGAATTAGTAGACATATGTTCTGAAATTTTAGATGCAAATGTAGATGTTGTATATTGGACAAGTAAGGAATGGGTTAGATTTGAAGAAGGAAATTATGAATTTAAACATGAAATTAAAATTTTTAGAGATAAAGAACGTCAGCAATTAATTACGACACTAGAATCTTAGTTCTTTTACAAAAAAGAAGCTATCTTTAGTATGCTATTCTCCCCTCATAGTAGATAGGAAAAAGAAAACACATTAACCTATTTATTATGGAGGGGATTTTTCTAGGGGGTAAATTAGAATTACTTGCTATGCAAAATGAAAGGAAAAGGAAGTGGGTTTATACTTAAAAGAAGATATAAAACTGTTAAGAAAGAAATAGACATTTATTATCCAATTGTAAGACGTTAAATGAAATGATTCGAAACTTTAGGTACTAAAGAACTAGAAGAAGAACGTGGGAAAGCAAAAGGGTTATGTTTAGGTAGAATGAAACCTAAAGGTTCGGGTACTAAGACTAAACGATTGGAAGAAGAGGATGGGATGTTAGAGAAATGAAGGAAAGTATGTTGCGAAAGTAAAACTTTTATCATAATGCACATAAAAAAGACTTCTTCATCTATCTTAAGTCCGCAAATATATACAATGTTATAATCATCAAAGATTTCAAGAGAAATTAAATAACCTGAGTCCAAACAAATATAGACTCAGGTGGCTTAGCTGTGTTTTGAAAATATTGTCTACCTGACAGGTCCCTCTCTTTTTATTCTTCAAATAAACAAACTGAAACAAGCCTATTTAGAAGTATTAGTGAATTAGCCTTTCTTTAATTTTTATTTCGTGTCTCTTAGCTTTAACAAGTACAAACATAATTCATTAATCTATATTACCTTTAAAACATTTATAAATTTGATGCTATAAAAGCAATAGAATTATGTAATAAGTGAATTAAAAAAACAACCCCAAAAGCAGACATGGTAACCTGATATTTTTCATTCTTTTTTTTATATACCCAATAAGCATAGTTATATAAAAGACCAATTATCGTTGTACCAACTATATAAGTGATTCCATATTGATGATTTAATCCAAATATAATTGAAGCTATTAAAATGATAAGGTAATCGCGATTTTTAATGTAAGGAATCCAACTTAATAGCCAAAATAAAAATACTTGAAAAACTACTGTTTCATATATAGGTGCCGCTAATACCCCTAATAAAACTTGAAGAATAAGAGGTGCTTCTGTTATTGGTTTTTTTTGTATTTCAGGTAAGAATAGATCTAATGGTATTACAAATAAAAATGATCCTAATAAAATAAGAAAAATAAAAGAAATTGTAGGCAAAGCAAACATAAATCTATTTATTTTTTTGAGCATATATATTTCTCCTATAATCTTTTATTACATCTATACGAAAAGTAATAAATAATTGAGTCTCTTTTTGTTTGACATGTTTTTGTCTACTATTGATGAAAACCGTTCTGTAATTGAATTCTTGGCTTATATGTAGGTGTAGCGATAAAGTAGGGATATATTCACACTATATTGTTAATATTAAAATATTAAAGAGTTAAGTGAGATATTAAGGTCACACCAATTTTATGATGAATATAATATCAAGCCTGTTAAGGAAATATGTTGTATAGGACACGCTTGTACTTTTTATTTTACTATATGAATATTTAAGTGCATATAGTTTTGAAGGAGTATGTATTTTTGCATTTTTTAATACAAAAGTTTTTTATTAAAAATTTACTTTCTGCGCTACCTCATATGAATTTAAGACAATTGAAGGGTAAAGGCCAAAAGAGTCCGAGTTCAGATTGTACAGGTAAATATTATAATGTTATAGAAAAATAAGGAAAAAAGTTATAAAATAGGAGATTGAATTAAACTTTCAGGTTTTATTGTTCTGCAAGATAAAAATAACTAAAGATGAGGCTCTTAAAAATTCTTATCTTTATTTAAAACTAACGATATTATAAAAAATCCTCGCTGAAGGTACTGAAACAAATCTAATTTGAAAATCTTTAGGAGATAAATATGGAATTTTAAATATTCTTAGTCGTCTATTAAACATTATAGCAATTATTATAGGCAAATCCTTTAATATCATCGATTTAGAAGAAATCAGTACAAATAGAAAAGATGAAGTGGTAGAAGTATTACGTCTTCCTTTTAATAGATTTCCAGGAGCAGCTGGACATATAAAAGATGAAATTGTAAATGAAAAAAATTGGAACGTTTGGTTGAACGATTAGTATGCTATTTTAAAGTTTAAATTAATAATAGAAAGAGAACCTCTTAATATGTTACTACTTTGTTTTTGTATTGTTGAAAATAAGAAAGGAGAAATCAATGAAAAAATATTGGCATAAGCTATCGTTGCTTCAAAAAAATGTATTACTAACGGTATTAGTAATTCTGACCCTTGTTGGAAGTATGGGAGCGTTAAGTTTTAATATGTTTCAAAGTAGTATGATGTCTATATTTGAGAGGCAGTCTTTTGAAACAGGTGATGCGGTATTAAATCAATTAGATCTAGAAATAGTAAAAGATGTAGCAAAAGACCCCACAGCTCAAAGAGTGAAGAAAGAAAAATTGACAGAGCAATTAGATAAAGCTATAAAAGATATGAAAAGTGTTGGGCAAACATATGTTACAGGAGCCAAGCTAAATGATAAAGCTGAATTACAAATAGTAGCTTTGGATACAAAATTAGCAAATACTGTTTCTGTCAAACCAGGTGAAGATTATGAGCAGCCTACTTATTGGATGAAAACATATGATAAAGTAATACAAACAAAACAGGCACAAATGACAGAAGTGTATGAAGATGAATTAGGGTTCTGGGTAACAATCTTAGAGCCAGTTACAGATGAAAATAAAAATATAATTGCAATTGTTGCAGCGGATTTGGATGCTTCTATTATTCCTCTTACAAAGAAACAATTTATGATACAAGGTTTACTATTTATTATAATTTCATTAACAATCGCAATTACAATTCAAATATTTATCTCACGAAACTCTCTATCGCCTTTAAAGGATTTACAAGAAGGGTTACGTAAAGTTGGTGAAGGGGATTTAAGTATTAAATTGAATGAAAGATCTGATGATATAGGAATAACTAATATCTATTTTAATAATACTATTAAAAAGTTTAATAGTATTATAGATAAAGTAAGGCAGACTGCTGAACAGGTGTCGACATCTTCACAGGAATTGTCGGTAAGTACAAAAGAGAATAGCATAGCCTTTAAAGAAATTGCAAGTGCTATTACAGGATTAAATTTAGGAGCACATTCTCATGAATATGTAGTGCAAAAATGTTTAGGGATTGTTCAAGAAATGGAAAGTAAGATGAAAGAAATTAAAGGAGCTGCAAAACAAGTTGGCAATGCTTTGGAAGACATGGACCAGCATTCTGTAGAAGGAAAAGATTTGATTAAGCAAATCATGAATCAAATGAAAAGAATCAAAGATACAGTTCAGGATGTATCTTCTAGTATTTATGCAGTAGAAGTACGATCTAAGGAAATTCATGAAATTCTTACTGTAATTACAACCATTTCAAATCAAACAAATTCATTAGCTTTAAATGCTTCTACTGAATCCTCATGTGCTGGAGAGATGGGAGAAGAATTTTCAGGTGTTGCGGACGAGGTACGTATATTAGCGGAAAGAACCGAGGCATCTGCAAGGGATATAGCTAAATTAATTGGTGAAACCCAGGCTGAAGCAGAGAGAGCTGTAAAATCCATACAGAAGAGTTCAAAGGAAGTTGAATCAGGAATAACACTTGTTCAAAGTAGTGGTGCTTTCTTTGAAAAGATTTCAGAATCTGCACAATCTGTTACAAATCAAATTAAAGCGAATTCGAATAATTCAAGTGACATTTTAAAAGATAATCAAACAATTGTTCAGTTTGTAAATGAATTATCACACATTGCAAATACATATGTGAATAGCAGTAGTAATGTGGAGACAAGTATGAAAGAGCAAGAACTATATGTACAAGATATTGCAGAGTTAGCAAATTCTTTAAATTGGCTCTCGCAAGAGTTACAGGGGTTAATAGGGGAATTCAAAAATAAGTAGGATAGGAGAAGGTGTAGGTATAGAGTATGATCTATACCTTTATTTATTCCCACATTAGAGATGAAAGCTTAGGTATATATGAAAAATAGCTAAACGAATAATTTTTTTGCATATTTTGTTGGAAATAGAGCATGATATTCCCAAATTCAACGGAGGTGTTTAAAAAATGCAAATTCGCGAAAATAATAATTCAAACGAAATCTTAATAGCAGCGGCAGCAAGTGCAATTGAGCAAATGAAGTATGAAATTGCTCAGGAGTTTGGCGTTACACTTGGACCAGATTCAACATCACGAGCAAATGGTTCAGTAGGTGGAGAGATTACGAAACGTTTAGTTCGTATGGCGCAAGAGCAGTTATCTGGTCAATATAAAATTCACTAAAGTTAAAGGTATATTCCATTGAAGGGATATACCTTTTTAATTTGCTTTTAAAGAGGATCGTTAAATTTTTTATTGTTGGTTAAGTTTAGAAACTGCAAATTTAGCTGTGAAATTCATTTTCTTCATGTAAGAAGAATTTACTCCTGCTTGAAATTGAACCGAAATATTACCGTCTTTTTGTGCTTTGAATACGCGACCATATGGTGAATTAGCATTGTATGTGCCAATTACTTGATTATCTGCATCAAAGACTGTATAAGAAATTGGGAACCCGGAATTTTGTACAAAGACTGTAAGTTCTTCCCCTTTACTAAGATTAAATGATTCTTTTTGAGAAACTTCATAGGAATTCATAGAGTAATATTTTGTAACTTCTTGAATTTCTAAATTCGTAGTTTCCGCACTCGCTTTTGGTGCCTCTGCTCCTGGTAAATTCATACCTGATAGTACTGCAATTCCTAGTGCCCCTGCTAAAATAGCTTTTTTCATAATGCTAGTTCCTCCTTTAATATATTCTGAGATTTGAAAAGGAAGTGAAATTACCACTTCTTGAAACCATTATAGTTACAATGAGAATGATTTTCAATATAATTTGATATGTAATTCTGCATACATAAGGTGGCGATATAAGACAATCTATCTGAGATTTAGAATATTCTTAGAAGAAGAGGAGGAGGACAAATTTTTAAAACTATGAATGGAATTGTAGCTGTTTTTTTACATACGTCAGTTTTATAAGTAAATATTTCGTTGAGTTTATTTTTGTTCGTTTGCTTTAAATGAAATATTTTAATGTTGATAAAGTTTTATAATTTGGGATTATTAAACAAAAATGAGATATTATATGTTATGCTAGAGGAGCAACAAAGCAAACCATCCTGATAATATTGTGTATATTTATCCTATGTATGTCGTTTGTATTAGAAATGAGAAGTCTCTTTAAAAAGGGGCTTCTTATTTTTGTTTGGAGGGGGATACATACCTCTGGGATTCAAAATAAAACAAAACAGAAAGAATATTCAGGTGAATCTGAAAGACCTTGTCATTATAAACAGGGCCTTTCAAAAAGAGACGAAAATTGATAACTGAAGGTGCCTTTACATTACTATTATTGGAATTTTAATTCCAAGTATTTATGCTGAGAAATAAAATGCAGATTAATTTTCTAATATATTTTTAAATCCCTCTACATTGTTATTAAATAATTCTAGGACCCTCCAATTTCTATTTTCTATTCCGTACGATTCTAGGTGATTGGTCATCTCTGGAACCAAAAACCTCATACTAAGAAGCTGCTGCTGTGTAATTAAGTATTTTTTCTGGGTTCTTATTATCTAAATCAGAAATGAACTTTCTAAAAATAGAATTAGAGTATGTCTTTATTGGTTTTTATCATTTTCACATATAATGAAATTTGTTTAGTAAGACGATTTTGTTGATGTTCATCAAGCTTCCCGTAAGCCCTCTTTTTCTATTAATTTTGAATCCAAAAACGATCAGATTCTTGATTTTTAGCACTATCAATGTGAAATTTTACTTTTTAATTTCACTAAAATTGGAAGACGAATTTGTTTTATTCTATCCATAGCTCTCTACTTTTACAGAATTATTGAATCTAAAGTTTAATAGGTGTCACGAATAAAAAAGTGCTAATATGGTAATATAATCAAAAGAAATACGGATTATAAAGGAATATTTGGGGGAAATAGATCATACTAATGGGGGAATAAATTTTGGCATTAAATCTTACATTACATAAAAATAGTCAATATGAAAATAGTGAGAATTTAATAGTATTAATTCATGGTTTGGGGGCTCCTAATGATACTTGGGTAAAAAATAATATTGCGTGGAAAGATCTATTTCTAACGGATTTAAATCTACCCAGTACAGATGTAGCTATGGTAGTGTATGACACTGCGCATTTAGCTGCTGGAATATTAAGTACCATGGGCGTAAAGAATCTTAGATTAAGCATGTTTAGAAAATTTTCAGTTGATAAAGGCCCTTTTACAAGTGTTGAAATATTAGCGAGGGAACTTAAACGAGAGATTGATTCAAACAGAATAAAAGCATATAAAAGAGTTATTTTAGTCGGTCATAGTATGGGAGGATTAATTGCTATTAGATATCTTTTAGAAGAGATTGAGCATAAGCAAAATCATAATATTAAAGGATTTATTAGTCTTGCCACACCGTATAATGGTTCTTCTTTTGCACTTTATGCAAAATTAATACAAAGTATAAATCAGCATGCACAGATTCCTGCATTAGAACCAAATAGTAACTTCTTAGATGATACTATTCGGTTATGGCAAAAACATTTAGAGAATATAAAAACTGATTTTAAATTTTGTTTTGGTACTAATGATGGAATTGTTAGTGAAAGTAGTGCAGTACCACACACAGTTAGTTCTAAGTGGACTGGAGGGATACCTCTTCCAGGTGACCATAGTAGTATTCTTGATATTCAAGACCATGAATCTACTAGTTATATAAGTGTAAGTGAGTTTATTAAAGAGGTAATTGAAAAAGAAGTTTTTGAAAAAAAAAAGACAATTAATGACCAAAGAATTCATTCAAGAGCTAGATGTATAGCAAGATGGCAAGCCAGTGGGTTAACGAAAGAACAGACAAATTATTTATTAGAAAATATTGAATATGAATATGAGTATCTAGAGCCAACAGTAGATAAGAAAATTTCCGTCATTGTGGGGGAATTTGGAGTTGGTAAATCTTTTGTTGCAGACTTAATGTTTCAAAAGTACTTAAATAAAGCAGAAGAGGATTTAAGTTTGTCTATACCTATTTTTTTTAGTTCTTCTCAAGTGGTTAATAATTTTCAAACGCTTATGGAATCTATTATCAATAAGGTGCCATGTGAAGAAAGAGAAGAACAGTTAATCATAATAGACGGTATGGACGAAGTGAGCTTTTCTTTAGCATCAAAAACATTAGATGAGGTTCGGATAGCTGCGGAAAGATGGAGTAATATTAGGATATTAATGACTAGTAGACCTTTAAGTATATTTAATGATATTCCTGAAAAAAGAACCATAAATTCATTATCAGAACAAAATGTTACTAAAATAATTAGTTTTTTATCTGGATCTAGGTACGATTACTTACTAAACCAACGATTTCCTAAGGTCATTCAAGATGCTATTCAGCGTCCTTTATTTGCTATTATATTGGGAACATATTTAAGTAAGAATAGGCATGTACCTAATTCTACTGGTGAATTATTAGTGTATTTAATTGAGAATTCAATAACAAAAGTAAATATTAATAAAGAACTTACAAAAAAACTACTAAAAGAATTAGCAGTATTAACTACTAATAGAGGAAATGTTTCTATTTTTAAAAATGAGATTGGGACAATTGATGAGATTCAAACCTTATTGGATACTGGATTAGTAATTGAGAATAATGGTTATCTTTCTTTTGCTTTACCTATATTAGCCCAGTGGTTTGCAGCGCAGGCGTTATCAGAGAAAATGACAAATATTGATGAAGTTATTAATGGAGATAAAAACTTAGATTATTGGAAGTATGCAATTATTATTCTTATAACTGTGTTTAAACAAACAAAGGTAGATAGCATATTAACTAAAATTGTAGAAAAGAATCCAGGTTTTGCATCGATTTTAATTGAAGAAAGTATTGCTAACTGGGGTATGGAAAGTAATATTTCACTTCCCGCTGCGCTAGAATGCGGAGAAAGAGTTAGAGAATCTATGAGGTCTTGGATCAAAGGTTTTCACGGATTTTCTAAATTTATAACACCAGTCGATTTTGATGGTGATGTACTTCCCATTGGGGTAAGTGTAGGTGATGTATGGTTAACGACATCTTGGTATAAAGGGAGTGAAAAGATTCCTAAGGTCAATGAAATACTAGAGTTAAGAATGAATAATTTTCCAGATTGGCCAAGTTATAGGAGGGCGAGGCCTGGGAAAAATTTAAATTGGCATTGGAGATGGTCTATGGAAGAAGTTAGAGATAAGCTGTCAAAATTGATAAAGGAAAAATCATTACCAATTTGTACAGAAGTAATTTTTCAAGAATTAATTTGGAGTATGGTCTTAAAAATAACTAGAAAGGGGGCACTGTACACTCATACAGTTTCTATAGAAGAAATTCAAGAAAAGCTAGAAAATCAATACAAAATGGTAGAATTTTTGGACCTTCATAAAAAAAGTTATGACTTGAACATATTAAGAGATTATATAGAAAGTTTAAAAACAAAAAATATTAACGTTATAACTTCTCCTATTCCTGGAGCAAATATTGATAAGCCTTCAAATACTTGGGTGTGGAATTTTTATACGTCTGATCAACTACACTTAAGAACTATAAAAATTTATGAAAAAGCGATTATTGAATATAAGCAGTTGGTAGAGATTTTATTTCCTACTATAAAAAACAGATTAAAGAAATATGTTTTATACCCTTATGTATTTAAAGGTAATTTAGAAGTTCCAAATAAGACAAATGATTATAGATCTGGACCATCTTTAGAGTGGTATTTAGAGCCACTACCTATACATGAAGAACCTAAAATAGAAATAGGTATTAGTAAAGAGAAAATTCGCTTTTTTGAAGATGACTCTATAATGGAAGAAATTAATGAAAAAATAAAAAAATATCGGCCACAAGCATCAGAATGGCTGTGGGCTTCACGTACTAGCCAAGCACTAGATATCTATGGATCTACTCCTGTGACAGATTTAATTTATAAGTGGTTAGAGAAAGATTTAAAATCTATATATTGGATAAAATAGGTTACATTAAATATGGGGTAATAAAGAAAAAAATTTAACAAAAAATATGTCGGTATACGATTTATAAAATAAAAAAAACATATTTCCTACTTTAATTAATCCATTTTAAATCAATATCGATAATATAAAAACTTAATGGGAATATTGGATGAAAAGCAGGGATAATTCAATAATTTGATTTAAATTCTTTTCTATATTTTATCTGGAGTATTTGTTATTTTTATTCATCCTTATTTAAATTGTCCACTTTAAATAAGGATGAATAGGGATATGAAATAAGGGAAAAGTGATATGTAAAAAAATTTAAGCATTTTGTTATTGAAAGAACTACAAAAATATGGTGTATTATGTAATATGTTGAAAGTGTTTGCTGTTTCACTATTAATATCCTCTTTCTTTTTAAATAAGATGTAAATAATAGGCGATTCATTAAAGAATGCATAATACGGTGGAAGGTGGAATTTTACCAATCTCTTCTTTTGAGAAAGAGATAGTTTTAATGGTTAATTTCTCTATAATAAATCAAAAGAACTTATTACTTTTAGTTTTTCTAAAAGTGTAATGAGCTTTCGTAAGCGACAAAATTCATATTAATTTTATAAATTGAAGAATAAATATAAAATTATTTTGTTGGTTATTGATAAATAGCAGATCATATATAAGTGATTAAAACAATAACTGTGAAAATAGATGTTTACTACACGAAGGGAATTAGTATAAGATTATGTGTCAAATTATTTTGATGTAATTTAACACATAATAAGAAATTTAGATTTAGTACATTGATTGTCTCTTAGTTTTGAAAAATAAATTATCTGAAATTACGAATTTAAAACGTGTTTTTTTATATCCAGATATGAACTGAATTAGTTAGTACTTGAATCGAATTTTAAAATAATAATTAAAAAACTGAAAGGACGGTGGTATTTTGAGTATTTTGTCTGTTTTAAATTTATTTACCCCATATTCAGGCCTTTGGGGGAACCAACAAGCCGATGTTATTGCAATTACTTTTGGGCTTACTACTTGCATACTAACATCTATAGGGTTATTTGCTATATTTATCTCAATTAATACCCAACATATAATTACAAAAGGAAGAGAAGTCTTATGGGGAATACATAAAAACCTTAATAAACAGAAGAGATTGGGTAGTGTTTTAAATAATGATATAGTCGATGACTTGAATCTATATTTCGAAATTATTCAAGAAGATAAATTTATAAAAAAAACAGTTTCTGTTGTAAAAGCTGCATTTATATTTATTTGGTGCATATGGGTTATTTGTATCTATTTTATTAAAACGGGTAGTTTAGGTGTAAATTTGTTGCTAACTATATTTATTGTGATAGCAATTATTATTACCTTTTGGTTTTATAAGTTAATTTCAAAACTTACTAATGTAACTGAGATATCAAATATTCCAAGTAAAAAGCATTTATTAAATGCTTCACTCAGCCAGCAGGGAACGTATATTTTAAATACTCTTGATTTGGCATTATATACAATGCAAGTCGACCTACGGTTTTATCAAGATAAAAAAATACCTCCACAACTGTTAATTTCTTTCCCTTTTATTTATCAAGAAATTAAACTTGAAATAGAAGTGAGAGCTTATGAAATTTATGACACAGGGGAAGAGGTAAATGATATTTGGCATGGAAATGATGCAATGGAGGTAGGAGAACCTATAAAAATAAAAGTAGATAAAATTGATAAAAATACGCATAGTTTTTTCATTAATGATATAAAACTAAGGGGTTTAGGGGCTATCTTCACTTTAAAATTAAAAAATGGTGATAGGGAGGTCAAGGTTGTTTATCGGAAAAGGCATAATCAAAATCAAGAATTGGTATATCAGCCAATGTCTAATTAAGAAATTTTAAGCTAAAGGGGGAAAAAATATTGGAATTAGAGAATTGTGTGAAGTAAATTTGATTCTATGTTCAAATGGAGATGTAAATTCTATTGTACTTGAGCTTCATTTTTGGAATAATTAAACAACAAATTTAGTGGAACATTGTATGTATATCATAGATGTTTTACTAGTATGATAGTCTTATAAAAATTAACTCATAATGGTTAAATTTTATAAGACTAATTGCTCCATTTATGACAGTAACTCGTGAACAGTATACTCAATTTTTATATAATGCTTTTTGGAATGATCTTTCATGGAATCATAAGGACCTATTTGAATAATGGATAGAGCTTTTTGTGAAAGGTAAATCAGTTAGTAAACAAAGGTTATGGGATTTGTTTACTGTAACCATTTCTTATTTATCACTATACAGTTTTATTAATAAGAGAAAAAGCTGGTGAGATAAAGGGCATCATTCTAATTAGAATGATGCCCTTCTTATTTTAAATATAATCTACTGAGCTATTTTTTCGATTTTAGGCGTAACAGCTATTGGTGGTAGGGATTTAGTCCATGCAGCTGCATATACATTTAATTTCTCACCTAATGTGTAGCTTTCACCATCTGAAACAGGGACCCTTAAAATCTTATTTTGAGAAACAAGATCCCACCAATCATGTTGATAAGCAAGAGCTTCATCTTTTGTAGACGTAGCAGCAACTACTAAATAATTGTTTTCTACTGAAATGACATATCCAGTAAAAGGTTCTTGTTCTTGGTTCTGAATAGAATGAACAGGAATATTGTTGGTGGAAATCTTGTTAAAATCTGCAAAGGCCGGTGTTAATCCGAATGTAAATCCACATCCTAGTGTTAAAGCTGTTACCGTTGTTACGAATATTTGTTTTTTGTTAAACATGATATATCCCCCTTATATTTTATTCTTACACTATCCACTTTCAATTTACATACATATAAAGCCTTTTAATATTAAGATGTTTAACAATTCTGTCACGATAATCCCAAAAATGTTAATATTATCTATTAACAGAAGTGAATTTGTGTTATAATTCACTAGGTGAACTATTATTGTTCATTTCATCTCTTGATGAACGTATGCCCTTCCTTAATTGTAAATATGTTCAATTTTATTGGTGAAGAGGGGAGATATCCCTCTTCTTTTTTTATGGGATTTTTGGGAGTGAACAGAAAAAGAACCCTATAGGGTTCTTTTTCTAGGCATATTAACAGTAAGGAGAGTATTGAAATGCTAATTTCAAATTTTTATTAGGAGAAAAATTTGAAAAAGCTTATCATGTTATTATTTTTACATATATGTAATATAAAGTGAATTGATAATATGTAGATTCACTATTACTAATATTCAATTAAGATAGTTAGCGCTATGTTAATAGTGTTAACTGTCTTAATTGGTGTGGAATGTGATAGAAAGCATAAGTTTACCGCAAACTTATGCTTTCAGGGTTTGAAGAATATTCTTAATATGAATTTTAAAGAAAATACAAAATTTTACTAGACGTGAGAAAAAAGGAACTGAAAATATCCTTTAAAATAAGATATATTTTGGTCAAAAAATTAGAGGACACCAATTCATTAAAGCGATAAAAAAACGTTTTAATGAATTGGTGGCCGTTTTGTTTTAAAAAGAGAATATATTTTCTCAACAGGAAAAATGGTAGTCAGCTATAAGTATTAATTATAAGGATAAAAGGAAAATAGAAATTAATAATAAAGGAGAATGCAAAATGATAACATTAATATCTGAAAGAAATCTAGCTGAAATCCACGAAGACGATGTAGATGTATTAAAAGTAATGGCACATCCTGTTCGATTACAAATTGTAAATGAATTAATGCACCATAAAATGTGTAATGTTACACAGTTAACGGAAATTTTAAGACTCCCCCAATCCACTGTTTCACAACATTTATCAAAATTGAGGGGAACCGTACTTCGATCAGAAAGAAGAGGGTTAGAGATGCATTATTATATAGATAATGCTAAGGCACGTCAGATTGTTGAGATTTTAGGTTTGTAGGTTAAGTAACGTGAATAGTCCCAAACAGAGGTGTTTCGGACTAGGGGTTCAAGATTTTATTGAATCTTCTAGTTTTTAAAAGGGATATCGTAGAGGGGTTGAAAGGTTAGCTACGTATCAATTGAAGAAATAATCCTAATATAACGGGTTATTTCTTTTATTATGAAGATAGAAAAAAAGATGAAGATAATTCATCTCTTTTATACGTTCTTATTTTCAGTAACATCTAAATGCTTTTTTAATGCATCTTGTAACACTTGTGAGTAGTTTACATTATTAGCTTTTCCAATTTTATCGAGCCAATGAGGAATAGTTAATGTTTTCTTGACGGCTTTATTTTCAATTTCACTACGGAATGGTGGCATCCATACTTCCATTAAGCCAATTACTTGATCGTCTTTAGTTTGGATAGAAGTTGGATTAGATGCGGGCGGAATAGGGCCTTTATTTTCCTCTATTTCATATAGATGAGTTGCTAACGTCTTTTTAGCCATTTCAAAGGCATCTTCATAGTTATTACCATTAGCATGACAATCTGCTAAGTCAGGAAATGTAACAGTAACCTGCTCATTAGAAAAATCAAAAATAGATGGGTAGATGTAGCGATCTTGGTAAGTGCTCATTTGCTTTTCCTCCTGCTAAATATAGTGTAGTGGATTTACTTCTTAAATTTCTTGATAATCGAAATGGTGAAGACCAAAATCCATAAAATAATCACTATTAAGTAGATAGTGTCTAACATTTGTAAATTAGAAAAGTCGGTAACAATAAAGAAACGAATGGTTAAAAACAAACAAATAGTATTTAAAATCAATGAAGTTTTTGACATATTGATATGGGAGATGATAATATTTTTTTTAAGAAACTCAACCAGTTGGTTGAGTTTCCCAATGGGTTACTTGCGTTTTCTTCGCTTAGGTTTTCTGCTTGGTCGGCTGGAACCTTTGCGTTAAGGACGCTTATTTTTTTCTTCTTTGATTTCTTTGAGAAGTATGTATATCGCTAAGATGAAATCCCGCTTACTTTGTCTAAAATATCTAGAATGTCCGTCTCCCGTATTCCCTCCTTTCTATACTCTTATCATAACACGTATCATTATACGTATTGATAGTTTTTTGATATTTATTGGAAATTTATAGTGTAAAATGTATTAATTGTATGGATATTTATTATTGAATTAATTGGAAAAATGTAATATAATGATTTATTAATTCAAAGGAGGTATAGTGCCGTGGATGTAAAAAGTAATAAGGTTGGAAAATATCTTGATGGGAAAATAAGAGAATATTTCAGTGTTAAGCATAAACAACTAACTGTTACACAATGCTCGGAATTTATTAATAAGCTAAAAGAGGGACATACAAAAGAAGACTTAGAGTCAATGAGTGTTATTTTGGAGGGGGAAATAGAACAAAGTAAGTTATTTGGTCCAACTCAAACATTCTACAATTCTCTTATTACAATTCTCTTATTACAATTCTAGTGGGTACTTTTATAGCGATGTTTACTTGTTTTTCTGGTTTTTCTTTAAACGCTGCGATGCTTTTTCTTAACGGAGACAAGGTAGGCGATATAAATCAAAAGGCAGATAGTTTAGCGTTTACATTTAATACAGTCTTTGCAAGTGGAGCGATTGTTTTCTTAATATTAATGGTCGTACTCGCTTATGTAGGATTTGCTGTACAGAATTATAGAAATAATTTTGGAAGGTTTCATTTTTATAAGCAAATTATTGATAAGTGTATTGAAAAAAAGGAAACAGAGGAACAAGAAAGAGTAAATAAATTAGCTTCTAGTAGAAAAGGCACATCGAGATATCGTTAATATAATTAAAAAGTAAAAATGAAAAGCTATAAACCATATAGTTTTTGTCGTACAAAAGCCACCTAATAATAGATAGGGACTAATGACAATTATGTTATATAAAACTTCATTTACTGTATTGAGTCTTGTATAACTTTATATAAAAGATAACCGTTCAACATTGGGCAGTTATTTATTTTAGATAAAAAATGATAAGGTACATAAAAATTGGACTAAAAAGAAATGAAGGATATTCACTTTTGTTTTTTATGGATACCTAGGTGTTCCTAGAAGTTTTGAATTAGGAAAATTAATTTACCCTGCCTTATACTGAATGCAAGTAAGGGGCTGGTAAACAAGGAAGTTTTTACTCTTTTCTTGGTCACTGACGTAAAGCGCTTAGTTTAAAGTATATAGTGCGGTGATTGAGAAAAGAATGAGAGTAATCTTTATTCTCGAAGAGATACTTTATACGGTTTGTTCTCTCTCTCATCCACTCTAGAGCGGTCACCTTTCGGTGATGGTTTTATTTTTTTTGTAGGATTCACCATTTTTTTGCCGAATAGATTATTCAGAAAGGAGTGGTATAAATGAGGGAATTTATAGCTACAGCAAGACCGAATAATATTTTTTATGGAGATATTTTCAAAATTCATGATCAGGGTTGTTTAATTTTTGGGAGTGGAAAAAGTCAGGCGTCTCGAATCGCTTCTAATTCTCTTGTAAATGAAGATGCAGAAGTTGGCCTTGATTTTGCTTGTTTAACAAGAGAAGATAATCAGTTATACGGGCATTATGAATTTGAAATTCGTGCGCCTCACATAGAAGATCCGATACATGAGAGAGTGAAATTAGATTATTTTATCCGTATGTTGGATGAAAAAGAAACAGCAAAGGTGTTTCAAAATAAAGAGTTAAGAATCATCAATGTAGGTTATGCTGAATTTGTCCAGTTATCTACTTTTAATATTACTTTTGTAGCGCCAAGCCTTATTCCAAAACCACCAGGATTTCCGGAAACTGAAACAAATCACCGAAAGAGAATGGAAAAATTTATTAATTTAACAAATGGAACTGATATAGCAGGCTTTTTATTAGTTCCATGGACTGAAAGGGTAGAAGGAAAAGCTGAGATGATTGAAAAGTATATCTTAGAAAATCTAAAAAGATAAAAAGTATTCGTTTGGCTGTTTTTTCTTTGTTATATAGAAATTACACATTAACGCTCATCTGCGATGTGTAGTAGGAGACTGTTGGATGAGGTAATTAATTACTAAGACCGACTACTTCAATGGAGTTAGGATATGTATTTAGGATTGACTGTTTTAGGCGCTGCCGTGACCTAGGTGGCGTCTTGTTTGTTGTTAAGGAAAGATAACAAAACAAATGAACACAATGAACGGAAAATTAAGTACCCTTTCAAAAATAGTCGTTTTTATTTTGTATAATGAATCTAATTAGAAAAGGGGGATGTTGGTGTGAGGAATTTGAGTCGTTTTACTAAACCGTATTTCGAAACGAGAGGGGAAAAAGAAAACGGAACATACGAAGTAGTTAGGCATAAAGGTAATGAGGAACTTCCGTTCGAAGAAAAATTCAATTCATTAAAAGAAGCTAGGATGTTCATTTATCAGTATGCTCATAAGAATCCAGAATGGTTAAATATAAATGGTGATATAAGTGAATTTAACTTTAAAGAGGATAGAAAACAAAATCCTTGGCATGGAAACGTTATTGAAAAGGTATATAAAGTGCTATATAAAGATTTAAATGAATGGAATGAGTGATTATCAAAGTAGCGAATCCGCTACTTTTTATTTTATAAAGGAATTAACGTAGAGCGGGATTAGACAAATTATTTCCTATTAACGTAGAAGATGGTGGGTGAATGGCAAGGGTTAGGATTCTAAATGAAAAAGACAATGAAACATATTACCTCGTTACTTATGATTCTAATACTTGCTGGTTCTTTTTCTGCAAGTGCTTCTGCTGATAGAATACTTGATTTACCGAAATAACCATACCGTAACGGTGTAGGTGCTTATGAGGGCGTTGTAGCTCATTCTACAGCTACCCCAGAAGCTTCAGCTATTAATATTCATCCTTCTAAAGGGTTATGGACACATAAGGATATTACTTATAAATTAGGTGGTACAGACCATGAAGATCCAATTGATTTTCTTCGTAGTCATGGTGTATCAGAGGCTAAATTCCGAGCAGACGTGTTAAAGGCTTATAACGGGAACTCTGTTACAGTGGATGCTAAACCAGAAAAACCAAATGAAGTACCTGGGACAGTAGAGGGGAATGGTGTTGCATATATCGAGGGATACAATGTAAATCTTCGTTCGGGACCACCAACGGATAATAGCGTTATTCGTAAACTGCAAAAAGGAGAGGCTTATAAAGTATGGGGCAAATTAGGAAACTGGTTAAATCTTGGTGGTAACCAATGGATTTATTATGACTCCTCATACATCCGTTATAATGGGACGTATGCTTCAACTGTAGCTGGTAAAAGGGTTATTTCTAAAGTGGATAATTTACGTTTCTATGAATCTCCATCTTGGCAGGATAAAGATGTTGTAGGTACTGTTGATGTGGGGTTAGGATTTACCATTGATGCAAAAGTAAGTGTTACTGGATCACCACAATATAAAGTACATAATAGTAAACGCAAAACATACTATATATCAGCAAATGAAGCCTAGGTATATGTGAAGTGAAAAAAAGCCGACTCAATTGAAGTGCCCCCAATTGAGTCGGCTCTTTTATTTGTATTACTAATATGTTGTGTTCATTTGTTTCTCTTTTAATTGTGCAGTTGTTAATTCTATTGTTTACGTCTTTATCCTGCTTACTTGTTTTCTTAGCGTTTCCTTGCTTTCATAACTACTTTACTTTCTAATTCCATCATTTCAAATGTATCACCGTTAAAGGATTTTATCTTGAATTCGGCATATGGTGGTAAGTCTATACCTTCTTTCTCTGAACCATGCTCTATAAACTTCTTATACGTGAAAGTCATTATTTTCTTAATCCCATCGTACTTCCATTCACCCAACATATGAGTTTGTTTACGCTCTTCTTTGTCTTCACTCTCATACATTAAGAATGTACCATCCTTCTTTAAGTCAAAACCTAAATTAAATTCACCATTTCTATATGTACCCCAATCAGCGACTAACTCTTTACCGTTTGCGGAGATATTAACAGTTCCTTCATTAGCTTCTTTTATTTCTTTCTGTTTCTTATCCATTACTTTCTGTTGTACTCCAGGGAATTCTTTTTCAAAATCTTCGAATGATGTTTCCCACAGTTCAGGTCCAGAGTCTATATCACGCATACCTTTTTCTAAAACTTCTTTTAGTCTTGCAGTACTAATACTACCAACCATAAACTTTCTAACATCTTCTTCTACTCGGTTTAAGCCTTCTCTACTATCTTTTATACCCAATTTTATAACATACTCTTGGAACTCTTCATGCTTTTTAGGTGGGTTTATAGATTCTAACTCATTTAGTACCAGTCTTGTATCTGTAATCGCATCTATAGTAGGTTTTGTAAGTTCCCCACCATCATCAAACATTGTTTTAATTTCTTTATCTAGTCTATCTATTTCTTGTTGTAAGTCCATACGTAACTCAAATAAACGAGTGACATATTCTTTTTCTGATAGTTTCTTTGCACTAACGTCTTTCTTACCTACCTTATCTGTAGGATATCCCTCAACATTATCTATATCCTTCTTAGATTTGTCTGTATCGGATTTCTCTTCTTTACTATAGGAGTCTAATTGGATTTCTTCTTTCGGTTTAGACTTCTTTTTCGCTTCTTCTTGTTCAGACTTGATTGTTGCTAATGCACCTCTTAGTTGTTGCTCAATTTGTTCATCACTATAGTGCATTTTATTCATGTCTTCTATTAATTTGTCAGCTTTAAAATGTTTATCTACCAGTTTATACTCTGATTGCGTTAGTCCATATGTTTCTGTAGTACAACCTGCCATTAACATAACAGGTAAAGCTAACATTATTAGTTTCTTTGCTTTCATTATATATACTCCTTTTCAAAATAATTGTAATTAATTAACATATGAAACCATAACATAAATTACCGTAAATAAGATATACAAATATTCCATCCTTTCTTGATAAGGTAGCGGTGAATGATTTAACACAATATAAAGTGAAAAACTCAAAAAGTAGTATCTTCTATATTACAGCTAGTTCAACATATGTAGAGATACCATAAAATAAAAAAGCCCTTCTCGAATGAGAGGGCTTTGATATTTTATAAGTCAAATTGAACTTGTTGACCATCAGTAATCGTATCATACGACTTTTGCTGGTAGGTTGAACTTGTAATGAATTTGACATTAGTAATATCTTTTGGATCTCCATTGAAGAACAAACCTAGGACACGTTCTTGCTTAACTTTTCCAAAGTAATCAAAAGAAGTGTTTTTTTCTGTAATGAAATTACGATTCGCTTCTAATTGTTCGCCATTACTTAGTACAACCTTATCAAAATTAGGGAAGCTAATATTCTCATCTGAGGTATTTTCCACAGTGTAAATAACTTGAATATAATTTAGTTTTCCATCGTTAGTAGGTGTAGCTTGATAGACTTCTTTAGCCGCATTTAACGTTTGTTCTGAAAGGTCAGATAGTTCGAAAAGCTTGATGTTTTGAACAGTCATTTTAATTGGAGCTACATCAATAGTTTGATTAACTTCTTTAATTTTCATTAGCTCAATAACTCCGCCTTGAGCATTGTATTTTTGCTTTTCTCCAACTTTAGTTAGTACTGTTTTTTCGTTAGTCTTCGAATTGCTTTCTTTAATACCTTTTTGGTCTGAGGCAGTAGGTGCACCCTTTTCTTCTGTTTTTTCTTCTGAGCCACAAGCCACAAGTGCTATGGAGAAAAATACAGATACAAGTAATAATAGATACTTTTTCAAATTAGTTCCTCCTAAAATATATTGCAATATTAAGTATAGCAGATATATGTTAGTTTTATAGGTTAAAATTTGATTTTAAGGAAAAATATTCTTCATTTAAGTTAACTTGAGTCAACCTTAGGTGTATAATAAGAGTATAAAGAACAGGAGGTGAACAAAGTGGATTGGTTAATAATCTTAGGAATGCTAACAGCAATCGCAACATTCTTTTCCCAAGTATCAACAATTGTTAAAAACAGCGTAGATACATACTACAAAATCAAAGAGGAAAAAGAAAAAAAGAAAAGAGCCGCTCCCACCAAGAAGTCGACTCCGAATAACACCACAGGGGAGAGTAATCTCCCTTGTAACTAAGATTATAACACATTCCATATAATATGATGAAAAAGTTTATTTGGACGAATATTCCCGTAGTTTTGATTTTAGGATTTATCTTAGCAATACTGGATTATGACAATCTAAATACATGGGGCTATGTCTTAATAGTATTTAGCATAATATCGTTTATACTAATGATTGTAAATATAATTACTCTCTATATATATAAAGGAGAAGAAAAATGTATAACTTTGAAACAAAGGAAGAACTAATAAAATTCGTAAATGATGAAATTGTGAATACTTCAGAGGCATTGGGGATTTTAGAATGCTCGAGGCAGAATTTAAATAAGTTGGTGAAGTCGGGGACATTAGTGCCGATTAAAGAGATGGTTCGAGATAGGCTGTTTTTTAAAAAGGATATTTTAAATAGGAAAGAACAAATGAAAAAATAAAAAGTTATTACGGTAATACTATATATAACAATTTCATTTTGTATAATCGCAAAATATAGTATTATATAATGTTTTGGTAATAATTACAATAAATTAAATGATTTTTTAATGAAAATGTAGTAAAATATAATTAGAAGTAAATTAACCTCAATATAGAAAGGGGGACTACAACCATGAAAAATATTACAGCATTCGATGTAGCGAATTATTTTCTTAGTAAAAGTAAACCGAACACAGAATATTCTATAACACATCTTAAGTTGCAAAAATTAGTGTATTATGCGCAAGGTTGGCATATGGCATTAAATAATGGAGAAGCACTTTTTGATAATGAAATTCGTGCTTGGGTTCACGGTCCTGTATGTCCCGATTTGTACACAGAGTATAGAGAGTATCAATATTTCGAGATTCCTCCAACTGAACAGCCACAGGCAATAGTAAATGATGAATTAGCTAAAAAAACTTTAGACTTAGTTTGGAAGGTTTATGGTGAATATGATGGTAAGTTTTTAGAAGAACTCACTCATCAAGAATCGCCTTGGATTAATGCTAGAAAAGGGTTCGCACCCAATGAGAATAGTAATGAATTAATATCCAAAAAGATAATGAAAAAATACTTTAAAAAAATTTTGGAATAACAGACAAGATTGTCTTGTCTGTTTTTTTATTGGAGTGTGATTGTATTCTTGAGTAGGAAGTTTAATTTTGTAAAAAAGAAACTATTGGAATTAAAGAATAAATTGGAAATTTGCAAAGGGAAATTTAATACTTATAAAGGAAAGATAATTGATCAAATACAGGTCATTAAAGAGAAGATAGAAACCTATAGAAGGTGGATATCTGAGCAACTATCTAAAGAGAATTTATTTGTACAAAAATATTATTTAATATATAAAATCACTACGGGCAAAGGGGCATTTTTTAGTGGGGTTTTAATAATAATCCTACTATACTTATTTTTAATGTTAATACAGGTGATTTTTGATCTGAATGGTTTAATTTATCCTAATAATGTACAAAACTTAGGTAAGACGATAACTGATTTATTAAAATATATCTTGCCAATTACAATAACGATATATACTTTTTCGTATAGAGAGAGGAAACAAATAGCGTCCTCAATTATTAGTAGTACAATAGAAAACATACAGTTGAATTTATTTATTGTATTTTCGGTATTTTCCTTTTCATTTGGTCTTGTATTCTATACAATATTTGAGTTAAAAGAAATCATATTGTGGATAAAAACTATCTCTATTTGGTACATTTTAGTTATTGCTTCAGTAATTTTGTTATATTTTATTGTAAAAAGAGCGTTTCGTAATATAAACATTGTGAAATTATTACCCGAAATCATTGATTTAACTAATAGAGAAATTATTGTTTTTAAAGAAATGATAAATATTTGGGATGGAGAAAAAAAAACAAAGGTTCATAAAATTTTAAAAGAACAAAAAAAGAGAATCCATGCGCATATGGAAAGTGTTTATCAAATGTTGAGTTATATGAACGAAAAAAATATGAATTTAATATTTGAAGAAATGTTAACTGATATAAAGGAACCTTTAAATGTTTTTAATAGTATCGATTTCTTTGAATTAGAAGAAGGAGAGCCTTTGAATGAAGAGAAACTCCGGGTATATAGAGAGTTATATCAATCAATTCTAAGTAATCATGTAAAGCTAGTCGTAAAGCTGTTTAATGATAACAAAATAATTAAAGGTCAAGAAACTCTTAAGATGTTAGTCGAAGAGCTTAAGCCAAAAAACAATAACAATGTATTATATCAATGTTACAATCAAGAGTTGTTTGATCTGACATCTAATTTTAAATTGGATGATTTACATAAATTTAATTTGTTATTGGAATCATTAAACAACATAGAAAAAGATAAAATAGGAAAAGTGTACCAAAACTTAATCTTACGTGCTGTTGAAAGCAAAGATGTAAAATTTTTATGTAACATTATATATTCAGTTGTAAGAGAAGAGAAAAAAAATTCGGATAGTTCGCTTACTATTTTAGAACGCATGTCTTTGAGATTTGTGCGAACAAGGATTATTCAAAAAGATATTCATTTAATTTTGAAAGCTATTTTAAAAAGTATAGAGTTAGGTCATCATTCTTGTGCGGGTTTTTTAATAAAGTTTTTAATAACAAGATTTGAAAGTAAGGATGTAAAATTAGCTTTAAATAAATTTGGAAAAGAAAATGCGACAGTTTCATCTGATTTTTCAGAAAATGAACAAGAATCTTTTATGGAAACCGATGAACAAAAAGTTGATTTCAATTTCAATATACAAACTTTCGAATACTGTTTTTATAAAATGAAAATCTTAATCTATGGTCAACAAAAATATGCAGTTTTAAAAAGTCTACCTGGAGATAGTAAAAAAGATATTGAAGATAATTATATAGATATACAAGGTATAAAAGATGATTGTGAGTATATAGAATACCTGCTTGATAAAATTGTTAATAGAAAAGTAGATTATGGATTACTGTATATCCAAAATAATAAATTTATGTTTTCTTTAAAAATGGATTTAAAAAGAAAGGAAATAAAAAGCCCTACTTAAAACAATAGGGCTTTTTATTATTTATAAGGGTGTGAAATTGATGAACTATTAATATGTTATAGTGAATTTAATATAATGAATTGTATATTTTATATTAAAGAGTTGGAAAGTAAATTTGTGTATAAAGTTTTAAATTATTTACACCCACAAATCCACCCACAATTCACCCACAAAATTAAAAAAAGTGATGAATCACTATGAAACATCACTTTTATAAAGCCTTGATAAATCAACATTTTAGGCGCAATTTAAAACTGGATGAATCCAGAGGATATATTCCGTACACAAGTTCACCAATGGGAACGCGATTAGTACATGTCTCTATAATAAGAGGTTCAAACCTTTGACGCAAAACGTGTTGAGGGTAAAACACTTTTATTTCAAAGAAGAGTAATTTACCCACAAAACACCAAAAAAAATCAAAATTTCCTGAAACTAACCAAGATAAATTCCTGTTATAAAAAAGAAGGGGAGAAAGCCCCCCTACTTTAAAATTTATTAAAAAATAACTTAATTCATTGATGAAATATTATTGAATTGGTGCACAACTCCAAATGTATTTTCCAACTACTTTTATTTCTGGACAATTTTCTATATCTGTACAATCAAACATTAATGGATGTATACTAGGATTAAAAGAATCTGGTTCTAGGATAATTCTATTATTGGTTTTGTAAATTCTTTTTAAAGTGGCGTCATATCCGTTGATGAGTACAGCGGCTATGTCGCCATTATTTATATTTGTTGTCCTCTCAAGTACAGCTATATGTCCATCATGTACAATTCTATTCATACTGTCTCCGTTTATACGAAGTGCTAATAGTTTTTCAAATCCATATTTATCTAAAATGATATCAGGTACCTGTATATCCCCAATTACATTTTCTATAGCTTCAATTGGTTTACCAGCTGCGATTGTACCATAAATGGGAATATTTCGTTTGGTAATTGCGTGATCTTCAGGACAATAGGATTCATTTTCATCAATAAAGTAAGTTGCAGAGACATTTAATATCTTAGCGATTTGAGATATTTTTGACATTTTAGGGCTTCTTTCACCATTTCTCCACCGCAAAACAGTAGTTCTACTAACAGATAATAATTCAGCTAATTGCTCGTCTGTCATATTATTTTTCTTCATCAATTGAGATAATTTTAAACCGAATGATTTCATGACTTTTTGTCACCTCCGTCTTGATTGATTATATAATTGGTGTGACAAAAATGCAACTTTCTTCGTGATTTGGTAAAAAAATTCTTGACTGTTTTGTCACGTAGTACTATATTTGAATTTGAAAAGAGGTGACAAAAATGCACAAGATGATATTTTTAGAAAGAAAATTAAAGAGAAAAACTATTGAAGAAGTTGCTGATTTTCTTAATGTTTCTCCACGTACATATTGGGCAAAAGAACATAATAAAAGTGAATTCACTCTGAAAGAGGCACATATGTTATCGTGCTATTTAGAGAAATCTATAGAAGAATTATTCCCTGATCTTTTTTTAAATAATTTGTGACAAAAATGCACGTATTTATATCTGGATTATAGGATGTTTTTTTGAGGTATTTTAAACAAAATATCTAATAATCCTACTATTAAAGGTACTTTATATATAGTTTTTACTTAGAAAAGAAGGAAAGAAATCTAAAAAATGAAACGCTAAAGTGTATTTGGTATATAGAAATCTAGATGAAATATAGAATGCTAAATATTCAAGTAGGTGAAAGAGTGATCAAAAGATTATATTTAGAAAAATTAGAAGCAAAGCTTAAAGAAGTGGGTGCAGAATTTTTATTTTGGGATACAAGGGAATTTTAAAAAAGAACGTGCATGTCGAGGATTACTATTCAAAAAGAATTCTATTTTGATCAGTGTTTACAAAAATTTAAAGTGGACGGGAAATGGTATTTTTCGGCTAAAGAAACGAAGGCATTTTTATTAAATTGGCTAACAGAGAATGTGGTGTAAGAAAAGAAAGACTATCGTCTTAAAAAAACAAATCTTATAGGAAATCCTATTGTAAGGAGGATTAATCATGGTTTTTAGAGTGACAAAAAAACAAGGATATGTCAGCAAGAGTACTAATGAGAATAAAGAATTTAGAAATACTAGTTGTTTCGAATCAGAAAAACTTTCGAATAAACAGTTAAAAATGATTTATGCCAAAATTCATATAATAGCATTGAAATATGATGGAGTAATTTCAAAAGAGGAAATCAAAAATAAATTAAAAGTAAAACTTAAAATTCAATCACTGAGTGATCTTACAAGGAAGCAAGCTAATCACGCTATAAAAGTATTAATAGGTTGGGAAATTTAAAGGTTTTGGAGAATAAAACCTTTAATATTCAAGAAGCTTAATATGTTGATTTTAAGAAAAAATCTGGAGGAAGATAAAATGAGTAGTTTGCTAATACAGGATGAGCCATTATTAGTATTACCTCGATTAGCAAGTAAGATTGGATTGAACGAGGCAATTTTTCTTCAACAAATACATTATTGGCTCAAGCGCTCGAAACATTATTATGATGATCGTTATTGGGTCTATAATAGCATTTCAAATTGGCATAAACAATTCCCGTTTTGGAATGAAAGAACGTTGAAACGTATTGTTAAAAATCTAGAAGAGTTTAATTTATTGATAAGTGGTAACTATAACAAATTAAAGTTTGATAAAACAAAATGGTATTCAATAAATTATGACAGACTAGTTGAATTAGAAATAGATAACGTTTGTGACAAATTGTCTCAACGAAAAGAACATATTGTCATGATGGAAAATGATAATATGTCTCAACCAATACCAGAGACTACACAAAAGATTAACTCAGAGAATACCACTCAAAAAGATATAGTAGAGATAATTAATTATCTCAACAGTGTATGTAATACAAGTTATCGTATTTCAACTAAAAAGACACAAATGTTAATTAAATCTAGACTACAAGAGGGATTTAATATAAATGAATTCAAAGAAGTTATTGAGACGAAGGCGAAAGAATGGCTTTATACAGAACAGGCAAAATATTTAAGACCAGAAACCTTATTTGGAACTAAATTTGAGGGATATTTGCAGCAGAGAAAGATGGTGAAATCAAATGGCTTTAACAAAGGTAACAGATATAGTACAAAGTCTTTCGAAGAAAATGAACTTCCTTTCTGAAACATGTGTGATATGTAATCAGGAGAGGAAGCGAATGGTAAGATTGATGGAGATTCAGGGTGAAACGATTTGTCCAGTATGTCGTTTAGAAGAAGAAAATAGAAGATTAGAAAAAGAAATGAATGTTTTTCGTTATGAGAAAGAGGAAAGAAAACGTAAAAGTATATTTTACGATCATAGTCTTATTAAAGATGAAACTATTAAATTAGCTAGATTTTCGACATTTATATCAGAATGTGAAGAGGATGAAAAGAATTTAATTTTAGCTAAAAAGGCTCTTACAGACTATTTAAATGATATTCGATTTAATTTGATTCTTGTGGGGAAAGTTGGAGCCGGAAAAAGTCATATTGCATACTCTATAGCGCATGAAATGAATGAACAAAGTTCGGATAAAGTTATGTATGTTACAAGTTCAGAACTCTTTGATTACATACGTTCGACATTTAATACGCAATCTTGTGAAACAGAGCATAGCATAACAAATATGCTAATTTCTATGGACTTATTAGTCATCGATGATCTAGGAGCAGAGCTAGGGGATATGGATATTAATGATTTAAAAGCAACAGCATTTGTAAATCGTGTGTTATTTAAACTATTTGATGGACGACAAGGGAAAAAAACAATTATCACAACGAATTTAACAGGTGAGGCAATTATAAAAGCGTACGATGAAAGAGTTACATCTCGTATGTTTAATACATATCGACACATAGAATTTAAAAAAACAAGAGATAAGCGTAAGAGAAAATTACCTTTTTAGGAAAAGAATATATATTGTGTAGGAAATATAGATGCAGATGAAAACATATTGTTCAAGAAATTTGTACTGTATGAATTGGTTCTTTTAATTAGCGAGTAAGTGAAGTGATTCGGAAGTTAAGAAAGAATATGAGGAATGGAAAGAGCATTTAATCAGAAATTCCACATATGTACATTGAAAGCAGTTTTTAAGTTTATTCTATATGTTTTAAATAATTAAATGGAGGCATCTTGAAAATGAGAACATATAAAGGATTTGAAGCAATTAAACGAATGAAAACAAATTGGATTACAACAGTACAAGAGACACCGATGTGTTGGAAGATAGAAGGGGAAAGAGTGATTGCTGATTATTTAGGTAAAAAAGAAAGCTATCAACAAATTAATTTCTTTTTTGAGAATGAATTTATAGATTGTAGAGAAACTATTCGAAAAGGAGAACTATTGTATATTGAAAATGAAAAAGGTGAAAAATTCATCGCTGAATATTGTAAAGAAAATGAAAAAGAAATAAAGCATGGTAGTTGGTTCTGGATTAATGGAGAGGAGTTCTCTAATAATTATGGTCATTTTGAAAAGAGTACGAAATTAAAAATTAGGAAAGCTGAAAAAAGTGAAAAATTATTATTTGAAAGGGCAAAATTATTCGCTATCAAAGGGCGTAAAATAGATGAGTTTAGACTTGGTGATGTAGTTGAAAGAGATAATAAATTGTATAAAGTGGCTATTGTAAAAAGTGGAAGTGAATCTCAAATTATAGTAGGATGTGTTCCGATTAATGGGGGTGCAATTTGCTATTATAATTCAAAAGATATAGAGATTCAATTTTTCGTTGAAGATATGGTGGTGTAGCAAGATGAAGTTATTTTTAATTAATCAACTTGTTGAAAATGGAATTTACAAATATAAGGATAAACAATTGTACGAATTAAATAGTGATGAGTTAATAAAATTAATCAAAAATTATAAGGATAAGAAAATAAATGTTAGCAATACAATGTATGAAATAATACATGAGGGATATAAGCCTTAATAGCAAATCATTGTAATGATTTTGATATGTGAAATTCAAATTATGATTAAGGATAAATGATAAGAAAGGGGCTTAACATGTTAAATATAGAATTACCAGTATTAAATAAAGAAGCTACTAAAGAAAATGTACTGAAAGCTATAAAGAAATACAGATTATTTATGAAGTGTAATTATCTTAATGAAACGATACTCTCGAAAGAAAATGTATTAAAAGAAAATGCGAAAGAAGAGCGGGTCAATTATATTATTGCGATGAACAAAGGGTTAGAAAAGCTAGATATTGAAAGTGATAGAATAATTATTCAAAAATATTTGTTAAAGAATCGAGTTAATAGATATGAGGTTATGAAAGAGTTGAATTTATCCGAGGGAGATTATTATAGAAAAAGAAATACTGCTTTTTACAACTATGCATATGCATTAGGGATTGAGGTTGAGGATTGTTAAGATTATTAATCATAAATAAGTTTTTAATATGGATTATAACCACCTGTGTAAACAAACAGGTGGTTATTTTTATGTAAAAAAATGATGAAAAAGAGATAAAAACGAATCGTTATATACATATATCATATAAGTACAAAGTAGCAATGATAAATAGTATTAAGGAAGATTTTTTTAAAATAATTTTAGTTTTTGATGAGAAAAAATAAATGGAAATTAAATGTAGATTTAGATGGTCTCTATTTTTAACAATTTTGCTTTGTTATAAGGGTGGGAATGGTATATGCGAGATTTAATTATCCAATATAAAGAAACGTTATGTAAGCTAGAGAGTGCAAAAATAAGTGCAAAAGAAGAAGAGATTAAAATATTAACAAGTATGATTAGTGATGTCACATATGCTTTGGAGTGGATGAAGAATGCAAAGATGCCGGGTAATCGCAGGGGAATAGAACGTAGAGCTGCTTATCAACGAGAAAAATCATATGATTCCTTGTTAATGCAAAGGTATTTTCGTAGTACTGATACAACATATGAATGGGATGATGAAAACAAAGAAAGTGTCATTTCAGAATGGGAAAGAATAAAACTAGAAGATGCGCTCTCTACTTTGACAAAATATGAAAGAGAAATATATATCATGTCAAGAGGAAGAGGCATTACACAAGAGAAAATTGCTAAATATTTGAATGTTTCAAGAAGCACAATTAAAACGATTCTATATAGATCTGAAATAAAAATTGCTAAACAAGTAAGAAAAAGTCTTTTCTGCGAAAGTAGTTAAGGCTTTTTTTCATTTACAAATACATTCTTGTCACCATAGTGCCACCTATAAATAGAGAGTAATAAAATAAGTTTAAATGAAATATAAAAAATGAAGAATGGATACTAGCAAAAAGAAAGAGTGATCCAAAGGATATCTATAAATTAAATGAGAGATTTTAAAAGTGACGGCATCTTTTTATTTACTACAAAATAGGCAGTAGTACATGAAAAACTACAGAAGGATGCGATTAGATGTTAGAACAAGATATAGAAACAATGCCAATATGTTCAATTTGTCTTGAAAAATGTTTGTGGGTTTTGAAATTTCCAATCACAATTCAGTATTGTGAACAAATATTAATTCGTGAGGTAGTTGACGACAATATAACAACAATATGTATTGAGTGTTTAGAAAAAGAAGTACAAATGATGAGTTAAAACGGGAGGGAATGCTAGTGGCGCGACCAATGAAATTGAATGATGAGCTGATAAATAGGTTGACCCAATATATTAAAGTAGGGAATTATATTGAAACCGCATGTGCGTTAGTTGGAATTAGTAGAAGTATAGTTTATGTTTGGTTAAAACAAGGGCGTAGAGCAATTGAAACGAGTGAAAAGACAGGTGAAGTAATACCGAGAAAAGATAAGATTTATGTGAAGTTAGTCATGGAAATTGATCAGGCATTAGCATTTAGTGAAGCTAGAGACGTTGAGACAATTGGGGAGCATGCAAAATCTAATTGGAAAGCCGCAGCATGGAGATTAGAAAGAAAATTCCCAACTAAATGGGGAAGGAAAGATCAATTGCAAGCAAACGTAAATCATTCAGGAGAAATGAAAGTAGAGCATAATAAAATGGCCATGAAAATTGGGTGTGATGAGGAAATGCTTGATTTAGCTATGAAATTATTTGAGAAAGTTCAAGGAGGAGAATTACAATCATGACACGGATGAATATGCATAAGTTAATAGATGAAAATACATTTAAGGAATTGGCAAAAGTGAACTACCCCTTTCTATGTTCAGTATACACATAAGGGATTCTATAAACATGCAAAACACACAAAATTAATAACAAAGATTTGCCAAGATTTAATTGAAGAGAAATTATCGACTAATAGATTAATGGTGTTTATGCCACCTAGGCATTCAAAATCACAGTCTATAACAGAAACATTGCCAAGTTGGTATTTAGGAAAGTATCCAAATAAGAGAGTTATAGAGGTATCTTATGCATCAAGTTTAGCTGAAAAGTTTGGTAGAAGAAATCGTGCTAAGATTGAAGAGTTTGGTAAAGAAATATTTAACATTAGAATTGATGAGCGACAAGGTTCAGTAACAGATTGGGCAATACATAACCACTCTGGTGGAATGTTGTCTGTAGGAGTTGGTGGTTCAATTACAGGGGAAGGAGCAGATTTATTAATTATTGATGACCCTATTAAAAATCGCCAAGAGGCCGAATCAATTACATACCGAAATCGACTATGGGATGAATGGGAAGATACTCTATCTACACGTTTACAAAAAGGTGCAAAGGTAATTCTAATTTTGACGCGATGGCATGAGGACGATTTAGCTGGTAGATTGTTAGAGAAAGAACAAGAGAAATGGACTATGTTATCAATTCCTGCTATAGCAGAGTCAAGGGATGATCCATTGAACAGAGAAATAGGCAGAGGTTTATGGGTTGAACACTATGGCCAAAATTATTATGAAGATAAAAAGAAGTTTTCCTCTGCACGCTCTTGGTTATCTTTATGGCAACAAAAACCATCGAGTGATATAGGGAATATTTTTAAAAGGAACTGGTTTCAATATTATGATGTGTTACCAAATTGGGAACAATTTGATCAAATTATTACTTCCTGGGATATGGCTTTTGATAATACTACAAATAAAAGTTCATTTGTGGTCGGACAGATTTGGGGGAAAATAGATGGAGACAAATATTTAATTGATCAAGTGAGAGCGCAAATGAATTTCCTAGAAACAAAGAAAGCATTTGTTGTTTTTCATCATAAATATGAGTCGATTCTTCGGAATTCTGGTTTTAAAAAGTCCATTCCGAAATTAGTTGAAAAAAAAGCAAATGGCCCTGCTATTATTAGTTCATTGAAGAATGAAATAAGTGGTATTATTCCTATAAATCCACAGGGTTCAAAAGAAACACGTGCTGAGGCGATATCCCCTGAATTTCAATCTGGAAATGTATATATACCTAATCCTAAAATACAATCTTGGGTATATGATTATGTAGATGAATTAGCTTCTTTCCCATCTGGTAAGCATAATGATCAAGTAGATACAACGTCACAAGCCTTAGAATACTTTTTTACTAAGCAAAAAAAAATAATGGGTGGAAAAATAAAAAGAGTTTAGCTGAACATGTAATGTTCAGCTTTTTTATATTGGTAAAGTTTTTATGAAAAAGATTGAATAGATGATTTGTATATGAAAGGAGGCATAGGTTTTATGGTTGAGAAGAAAGCAATTAAGAATGTGAAAGTACTTAAATTACAAAATCGTGAGATGAATTTACGTAATGAGGAACTTCAAAGTAAACAAATGGCAATTGATCCATTTGCACAAGTGTACGGTGATAAGGAACTAGTAAAGCCTCCATATGATATGCAAGTATTATTAAATTTGAGAGAAAGTAACCCTATTCACTCGGCATGTATTAGTGCAAAAGTAAATGATATTGCTGGTATGGGATTTGATTTTGCACCGCTAGATGAAGTGACAGAGGCAAATCAAGAACAATATAAAGAATTAAAGCGTTTTATGAGGTATTGCAACAATGAAATGACAAGTAGCGAAATACTTAGGGCAGTTTGGGAGGATTATGAAACTGTAGGTTGGGGAATTATAGAGGTTGTTCGTAACTTGAAAGGTGAACCAGCGCAGCTTCACCATATTCCAGCACATACGGTACGTGCGCATAAAGATAAGATTCGATTTGCGCAAATTGTAAATAATGAGGAGAGATGGTTTAAACGATTTAGTTATCCATATGATTTTAGGTTAGTAGATGGAGAAACAATTAGTGATAGCTTAAATGAAAACTCGTTATTAGACACTGAAGAAAAAGCTGGTGAAGTTATTGTAATTCGTAAATTTGGTTCTAGATCATCATACTATGGTATTCCGGATTATGTGAGTTCTATTGGTTCCATTGTAGGATCACAAGCTGTAAGAGATTACAATATTAATTATTTCACTGGTAAAACAATTCCAGATGCTGTTTTGTTTGTTGAGGGTGTTGATGAAATAGATGATTCAGTTGAAAGAGAATTAAAAACATTTTTCTCTGTCGAAACAAAAGGAGAACATCATAAGTTAGCAGTTGTTCCTGTCCCTGAAGGAGCCAAAGCTCGCTTAGAGAAATTAGGGCCTGATGTCAAAGAAGCGAGTTTTCGTTTATATCGTCAAGATAATGCTATGGAAATTTGTGTAGCTCATCGGGTGCCACCATATAGAATTGGTTGGGCTATGACAGGATCACTTGGGCAGACGACAGCAAAAGAAATGAATGAAATGTATAAAAGATCAATTATTGAACCGGGTCAACAAATTTTAGAACATCGATTAAATACACAATTATTTAAAGAGTTTTCAGGAACATTAGGGGAATTGGATTGGCAGTTTCAATTAAATGAAATTGATACAGATGATCGAGCGAGTGATATGCAATATGCAATAGACGGATACGAAAAGAGTATATTAACAAGAAATGAATGCCGAAAGGTCATTGGATACGAACCGGTTCTAGAAGGAGATAAATTTTTAAATGAAGATTCAAATTCGATTTAGTAGTCTTGCTAGAAAGTAGGAATATATTATGCCAAATGAATTGAAAAATGTAGAAATTAGTTATGTTTCATTAGTAACAAAGGGGGCTAATGGTAGGCCATTTGCAATTATGAAGGGTATGAATATGAATGGCTCTAATGTTTTGAAAAATGTTCCTATTTTAAAGAGGGAAGATGAAAAACAACTTGTAACAGGGGTTGTTTATGAACCCAATATAGAAGATGCACATGGTGATATCATGACGGCTGAGGAAATTGAAAGAGCGGCTTATAATTTTTTGGAGAAATATAGATATATAGATAAAAATCATGACGAGTTGGCAGGAAAAGGAACAGTAGTAGAAAGCTGGATTTCTAAAAATAATACGGTTGTTGGAAAACAAAATATTAAAAAGGGAACATGGCTTATGACTGTTCGAGTAGACGATAGTGAAACATGGAAAGAGATCAAAAAAGGGAAAATTACAGGCTTTTCGATGGGCGGGGTTGGAGAAAGAATGGAGATGCCACAAATGGATGAGTTTACACAAGATGAGAAAGGTGTAATTCGTAAGATGTTTAATTTTTTTAAGTCACATTATGACGAGGAACAAACTCAGGAGATGGATAATCAGTCAGTAAATAGTAAACAAAACTCTAAGATGCAAAATGTATTTAATTTGTTTGAAGATGTATTTTATGTTGGGATTTGGGAGGGAAATGTAGATATTAAGCGAATGGTTTCCACCTTAGATGAAATGAAGGACATTTTAAATACAATGAAGGGTGGTGATACAGATTTCTCGCCGGAAGATATTACTATTAATTCCATAAATGAAGTAGGCAAAATCTTATATAAGAAAAATGATAAAAAATTTGATGAAATGATTTCTTTGATGAACCAAATTAAAGAAAATAAGTTACAAAAAAACGCAGATCAAAATTCAGATGAGATTGCAGACATTGTAAAGAGAGAAATGGGTCCTTTTCTTGAGAGATTACAGGAGTTGGAAGAACAGTTAAATAAAGAACTTGAATCAACTCATGATACTAATGAATTAGAAAATGACAGAGAATCTAAAAAGACAAGTGAATTTATTCAGAAGGTAATAGACCCCATTTCAAAGAGACTTGAAGTAATTGAGCGATCAGCACAAGTTCGTAAAAGTCTTGGGGCTGATGCCAAACCAACAAACGAGATGAGAAAACCAGTAAATAAATGGGTAGGATTAGATCTATAAAGATAAGGAGAAATGAATCTATGAATAATAAAGAATTATTAGCACGTATTGAACGAATTGAAAAGAGTACAATGACAACAGGAGGAATGAAAGCGGGGCTATTATATCCGGAACAAAGTAAAGAATTTTTCCGAATGGTATTTGATGCAACTCCATTTTCTCAATTGCATCGTAAAGAGATTCGCAAAGCGAAAAAAGGTGAATTAGATAAAATTGCAATCGGTGGTCGAATTTTACGTAGGAAAATGGAAAATAGTGATGATGGCTATCGAGCAGGTGTAGAAACGTCGAAAGTTGAATATGATACAGTTTCTATTCGTTTACCATGGGAGATTACGGAGGAGCTACTTCGAGAAAATATCGAAGGTGAAGGATATGAAGATACTGTTATGACATTAATGTCAACTCAGTTAGGTATTGACCTTGAAGACCTTCATTGGAATGGGGATGTAACTTCAGAGGACCCATTTCTACAAATTAATGATGGCTGGTTAAAACAAATTAAACAATCAAGTAAATCTCATATTGTCGATCATTTTAAATTAGTGACGGGAACGGGAGATGCTGAAGCTAGTGCTGGGTTTAGTAAAGACTCAATCTTTAATTTATCTAAGGCGATGCCTAATAAATATAAAAATGAAGGTTTAAAGTGGATTATGTCACCTGCTCGTAGAGAGAAGTGGATTGAATATTTAACAACTCGTTCAACTGGCTTAGGTGATGCTGCGTTATTAGGTACAGGGGATCAAGTTAATAAGCCGTTGGGGTATGAGATTGTTACAGTCCCTTCTATTCAAGATGATGTAATTATTTTTGCAGATCCTAAAAACTTTATTGCGGTAAATACGTATGACACGCGAGTTCGTAAGACTGTAGAAGGTAAATCTGCTGTTATGGAAGATAAGCGATTCTATGTTATTCATTTGGATGATGATGCAGTTATTCAAGAAATGGATGCAGTAGCAATTCTTACTAATATACCCGATAAATTTGGGAATTAAGTAAGGTAATTTGTATATGAAGATTATAGAATTAAAATTAGGCGGTACATATACTGCATATGGCTATACTTTTTTTAACGGAGTAAAGGAAAAGGTTGCAAATGAAAAAGCAAACTATTTACTAAGTACAGGACATTTTAAGTTAATAGATAGTATAGAGGTTAAAAAGAAAGAGAAGTAAAAGAGGTGGAAGGATGGAAATTACTGTACAGGACATAAAGAACAGGGTGAATGTTCAACGAATGCCCGATACGGTAATCCAGGAGCTCATTAGTCAATATGAATTGATTACAAAAAACTATTTGAGGAGTAAGCCAAGTAACCCAATGAAAGAGAAAGTTAGAACAAGTAAATTGGCTTGGCTTTCTTTTCGAGCAGAAAATTTGATCAAGGTAATCCATATTGGTTCTGGAGAAGAAGTTACCAATTCAGTTTTTTCTGATGGTTGCACTGTATATGGTTTAAGTGAGAATCAATTATATGAATTTGAGTATACCATACAAGATTATGATGGGCTTTTGACTTTAATGAAAAAATGCATCATCGATATGACGTGTTATGCGGTAATTCGAACAAATCTACAATATGAAAATATGAAAAAATCAGCAAATATCGGAGATTATTCATATGAAATAAATATTGAATCGCTAGATGAGGAAACTGTTAATAAAAAGATTTTAAAAGTATTAAAAAAATACCGAAGTAGAAACCCTTTAATAGCATTATGAATGAAAGAATAGGCTGTGAACATTAGATATGGAAGAATTATATATACATGAAGTAACTGTGAAAAGGAATCAAAAGGTAAAACAGCCGGCAGGAAATTTTAAAGAAGAGCCTGTCATTATTTATGAAAGAATGAAGTGTCGTGTAACAACACACACAGCGGTAGATAATGAAAGGTTAAAAAGAAATAAACAAAATTTTGAGCCGAATTTTAAAATTTATACTTCTGCAGAACATAACATCCATACAAATGATGTAATCTATTTTCATGATTATGTATTTGAGGTAAGAGGAGAACCAAGAAATCCATCATTTTTAAATCACCATATTGAATTGTATTGTGAGTTGTTGGAATAAAATGACGAATACATCAGAATTCATGGTTACACGTAATGTAGAACAGGTTAAAGAACAACTTAATAAAATGATGGTAGAAAGAATTATAAGTGCTTGCAATCAACTTCAACGAGAAATGAAACAAACAGTATCAGGTAGTCACAATGGTGTGAAGTATAAAATTCCACGATCGAGTCGCACATATATTGCTTCAAAACCAGGAGAGACATTTGCTTCTAGAACGGGAGAATTACAAGATTCCATTAAATATGGCTTACATATTACAGATACCGAAGTAGTAGGAACGATTGGAAGTCAATTAAAAAGAGCGGTGTATGTGGAAAATGGTACAAGTACTGTAGAAGCCCGACCTTTTTTCTTAAAAACGTTTGAAAAAGAGCGTGGGGAATTAAAAAGGACATTGGGAGGAGAACAATGACGACAAAAGCGATTGCAACAATCAGAAATATTATTGAGAAAGATACAATTGTGCAAAGTAATCTATCGAAATATGAAGGAGAGCCCGCTCTTACATTTCAAACTGCACAAAAAGATATGAAAATGCCTTATGCGGTAATGAGAATTGAATCTAATAATCCGGATGATATAGAGGTAATTGATCGGATGATCCTCACTTTTGATATATATTGTGGCCAAGGTGATTATGAAAAAGCGGATGTAATTTCAAGGCGAATAGAACTTTTGTTAGACAGAGAAGCGGGATTGTTAAGAGATTCTGGTATTATTACAATTCATCGAGCAGGCAGTGTTGCAGTTCCGGATGAAGATCCATCAATTATTCATATTACTATTAAATTTCTTGTACGGGTAGGAAGAATGGAATTATATTAAGGAGGGAAAAAAATGAGTTGGAAGCTTATTAATGGTGTACGTGAGGGTACAACTGATAATTTTGTTATTGGACCGGGTGTAATGTATAAAGGTTTTAAAAGTGTAAAAGACCTAGGTGAGATGTTAGGAGCTACTACAGGTGGCTGTAAAGTGGGGTTTACTAGAGAATACTATGATGCTGATATTGATGGTGTTTTAGGAAAACTAGTTCGCGGAAAATGGCTATTAAAAGATGAACCACATATGGAGGTTACACTTGTAGAATTTACGAAAGAAAATTTAGAGTTAGCTCTACCAGGCGTAGATGTAGATAGTACGACTGATAACGATTATAACATTGTAAAACCAACCAATGAAATTAAAGACACAAGTTATAGTGATATTGCAATAGTAGGTGTAGTTTCAGGAAGTGATATTCCGGTTATTTTTGTTATCCGAAATGCAATGGTTGTTTCTTCTGTAGAAATTGATTTAAAAGATGGTAAAGGAACTGTAGGACTTAAATGCAAATTTATTGGTCATTATAGCGAAAGTTCGCCTAATACACCCCCTTATGAAATTTATTTACCAAAGAAAAAAGCACCTAAATTACCTACAACAAGTAAATAAGTTGTAGGTTTTATTTTTAGGTTATAAAAGGAGATATTGAATATGACAACAATGCTAGAAAAAATGATGCAAAATAGTACAGAAATTACAATTTCAGGCCAGAAGATGAAGATGAGACGTTTAAATGTAAAAGATGTTTGGCGCTTTACTAAGATTATTTCTAAAGTTGGTCGTCATGCAATGACTGATTTTATGGAGTTTGGGAAAGAAAAGAATGAAATCGATGAAAAAATCAAATTGGCCCAAATGAATGAAGGGCAACAAGAACAGTTAAATGAAATTGAAAAACAACAAAAAGAAAAGGGTTTAGAGTTTGTCTTTCAATTATTGTCTATGATTCCGGAATGTGAAGATGAGTTTTCAGAATTTTTCTCTAGTCTATTACAGATTAAGCGTGAAGAATTCGATCAGTTACCACCAGAAGCTATGGTAGCAGTTATTGAAGGATTATTAGAAAGTGAAGATTTAATGTCTTTTTTCAATCAGGTCAAGGGTCTAATCAAATCTCAAAGTCTCAAGTGGAACAAACAAGAAATGTAGAAAATGATTCTAATAAATACATAGAAGAAACAGAGCAAAATATGCTAAGGGCTTTTGATAAAGTCCAAAAACGGTATGGATGGACAGATGATTATGTCTTATCCATACCGTATTCTCGTTTAATGGACTTATTTTCTTTTATTAGTCAGGAAGAGCAGCAAGAAGAATTAAATGAATGGAAAAAGATGGCCTTTATCGGATTTCAAACAAGGCAATTAGAAGAAGGAACAACTTTTCAGGACTATTTGCAAGCTTTTGGACTTACGGAATCTAGGTCGGATGGGGAAGAAAATGAGACTATGGAAGTTTGGTCCAAAGAGGAATGTATCGACCATGCAAATAAGCTGATTGCAGAGTTTCAGTTTGAAGACGATAAGGAATAAAAAACTTCCTAGTTAGAAAGGGGGGAGTGAATGTTTACAGAAGTATTCCAGTTGTTCGGTACAATTGGAATTAAAGCAGATGAAGCTTATAAGGATTTAGCAAAGTTTGAGGAAAGTTTACAAAAGGCTTCTAAGAGCATACAAGAAAAATTTCAAAAACCAGCAGAAGTACTTAATCAAATAAATGGCCAAATTCAAAAATTTGGTAGCGGGGCGACCAATGTTTTTGGGAAGATTGGTAACAAAGCGGATCAGGCATATAAAGGTGTAGAAAAGTTTGAAGAGAGAGTGCAAAAAGCCTCTAATACAATGCAAGAAAAAATCCAAAAATCAGCAGATTCTCTTGGGAATATTAGCAAGCAAATGCAAACGTTTGGTGACACTATTTCAAATAAAGTCACAAAACCGATAGAACAAGTCAATAACAAAGCTTTACAATTTGCTAACGATGTGGAAGGTTCTCAAAAAAAACTACAGGATATGCTGGGGTTAACTGAAAAAGATGCAAAGAGTTTGGCTGGAACTATTCAACCTATCGCTCAACAAGTCGTGAAGATTTCTAATATAGTAATACCATCGTTGAAACAAACGGTTGAGTTAATCAAATCTGTTTCTAGTCTTATATCTAAAGCGAGTGAAATCATTGGTGGCCTTGTAAATATAGTTAAAACATTAATGCAAATACCGGGTGCAATTACGGCAATTATTAAAGATGCCTTAAAACTAATTAAAGTTTTTAGTGAGTTCGCACAGATATTGACTGGTCTTGGAAAATCAATGTTTTCATTAGTATTAAGCCCATGGGGTTTTGCGATAATTGCAATGGTTGCTTTAGTATATGTGCTGTATAAAAATTGGGATTCAATTGTGAAATATACAAAGCAAGCAGTGCAGTGGATCAGTGATATTTGTTCTAAAGCCTGGGATGCTATCGTTAAAGTTGCGAAGTCAGTATGGGATAGCTTGTCAAAGTTTTTCTCAAGTTTTTGGGAAGGAACAAAAAAAGTATTCCAATCTGCGGTATCGTTTATAGATAAAATACTTAGCGGCGCATGGAAAATAATTACTACTGTAATTACAATGTATATCAACATATGGAAAAAGACATTTGAAATTGGTTGGAATTTAATAAAAACGATATTCAATACAGTGCTAAACGTAATAAAAAGTGTTGTTAAGTTTGCTTTAGAATTTATTAAAAGCTATATTTCTACTGCTATTAAAACATGGCAAAATATTTTTAAAACTGGCTGGGATATTATAAAAACAGTTTTTACGACGGTGCTAAACTTTTTGAAAACATTTATAAGTGGTGCATTTCAAGCAATTCGCAGCATAATTACGACTGTGATGAATGGGATAAAAACCGTCATTTCTACAGTGTGGAATGGAATAAAGGCAATTTTTACGACTGTATTAAACTTCTTAAAATCAGTTGTAAGTAGTGTGTTTCAAGCAATTCATAGCATAATTACAACTGTAATGAATGGAATAAAGACGGTTATTTCTACGATTTGGAATGTAATTAAAACAGTTTTTATAACTGTATTAGAGACTATAAAGAATTTTGTGGTTACAGCATTTCATTTTATAAAAAACACAATTACGACTGTAATGGATATCGTAAAGTCTATTATTGTAACCGCATGGAATTTTATTAAAGAAACAATAATAGTTGCTGTTCGGACATTTGTTAACTTTGTGGTGGATAACTTTAATAAGATAAAAAACACAATATTTAGTGTTGTTGGTGCTATTAGAGATTTCATAGTAAGTAACTTTGCAGCAATTAAAAAAGCTATCGTCGGAGCGTTTGACGGCATTGTTGATACAGTAAAGGATGTATTCGGTAAAGTTGGTTCTATAGTGAAAGGGATAGCAAACGACGCTGTAAGCTGGGGGAAAGATATTATTGCTGGTATTGGTAAAGGTATGACATCTATGGCTGGCTGGGTTGTTGATAAAGCTAAAGGCGTTGTAGACGGAATACCAAAAGCAGTTAAAAGTTTCTTTGGTATAAAATCTCCTTCTCGTCTAATGATGGAGTACGGCGGATATATTACAGAAGGTCTTGGTGTAGGGATGGAAAAAATGATCCCGGCTGTGGACAAGGCTTCTGGATTGTTAAATAAAGCGGTTGTTCCACCGAAACCGATGCAACTAGTAACGGATGTATCTACCCGAATTGGACAAATGGGGGCACATTCTGCTGATATGATTGGAAAATCTGCACATCCATTTGCTGGACACTCTTCTGTTGAAAAGAAAACAGATAAAGGTGTTACAATTCAAAATGCTACATTCAAAGTTGCTGTTGAAAAATTGCAAACTGCAGAGGATTTTGTGAAAATGAGAAAATTACTACAAAACGTAGTTGCTGACGATCTAATGGGAATGGCGGTGCGTAATGTATGAGTATATTAAAAACATTGCATAGAAGAGCTGGTTCATATCATCTCTTATGGGATGTTACAGAATTAAAAAGTACAATTAAATATACTATTAATTTTTCATGGCCTGGGACATATAATTTTTCTTTTATGTCCCAAGTTCCTATTGGTTCTGATGGTATGTTACCAGATAAATACTTTATTGTTCGAGTAAATGGTATTGAAAAATTTAGAGCAAGAGGTGCTTATGCCTGGGAAGCAAGAGAAATTTTTGTTGGTGCAGGGCCACAAACAATTGAATTTACAACAATCGGTTACGGTTCTTCTGACGTAGCCTATTTGCGCGATGTTTATTATCATGCATATGGACCGATACCTACAATTGCAATGATTGAACAAACGAAAATGCCTAAATCCTTAAACGGATTAAAAAATTACAATGTTATGCATGGATATCCTCGTTACCAAAGTACTGGTAATAAAGGATGTGAAGTAGAATTTACTGCTTTATTCAATGATATCAGTCATTGGCGTGAGTTCATGAGTGAAATATATCGCCCTCATATTATTACAGGTGATTACGGTACCTATGGTGGTATTATTCCACCTAATGAAGTTGATGCAATACGTAAAGGAACACTAGTAATAGCAAAGTGTAAATTAATATCTATGTCACAAGCAGGTATTGGAGTTGATGGAATGTGAGAGAAGGATCTATTTCTTTAATCAGAATGTTGGGGAGCTATTTCCAAGTGGGGAATAATGCTCCTAATTTAATTGTTTATATGAAAAAAAGAGAATCTTCTTCTTATGTACAAATACAACATCGTGTAGTAAGCCTGGAAGTGCAAGAGAACGCAGATCAGTTCGCAAGTACATTTTCTATTACCTTTGCTAATGAATATGGGCAAATGGCACCTGATAACTGGTATGGTAAGTTTTCTTCCATTCAAGAATGGTTTTACAACAGTGAAGTAACAAACACAAACCAACTATATCCGCAGACTGAATTTAAGGTTTCTATCGGTTATGGTGAAGAAGCTTTACCGTATATACATGGTTTTGTATCTGACGTAAAGGTGAATGCCGAAAGCGGCACAATATCAGTTACCTGCACAACATCTTATAAAAAGGTTCTACAAAAATCAGTAATTCCAACGCCGGGATCAGATGAAATTGTTGCACCGACTGGAAATGTGTATGATGTAGTGAAATTCTTCCTTGAAAAAGCAGGAGTTACATTACACGGTAGTAGGGTAAATATTCCCGGTACAAATCAAAGCTGGATTGTTGAAGGGGCAACTGGAAAGAGGTTTCAAAAGTGGGATGAAATTGTAAGGGATATTATAGATACAACATTCCACTACATTAAACATGAACCAGATGGAAGTTGTACATTTATGAAAATGCCAGACTATGCAATTAATGAGCCTGCAAAGTTTAGTTTTAGAGAAGGCGAAAACCTTATCTCTTTAGATATGCAATTAACAGATCAGGACATTAGTAACAGTATTGTTATTAAATGTGGAGATTATGCTAATGGTTTTATTAATTCATTCTTACTTAAAAATGTCTCTTTAGGGGATTTGCGAGAGGAAATGATAGAAGTACCTTGGGCAACAACATTCTTTGCAAGAAGGGCAGTTGCTGCAGCTTATCATTTAAAAGCGATTCAAAAGTTCAGAACATTAACAGTTGCTGTGATAGGGGATCCGCGAATTCAATTGTTTGATGTGGTTTCCGTCTATAATAGGGATTCTGGGCAACAATGGAACTACTTTGTTAAAGGAATTAACACAATGATTTCTGCTGATGATGGATTCTATCAAACTTTAGATTTATCTGTTAACTATGGGTATGAACCTACCCCATATACAGATATAGCAGGAATCACAGTAAATGTTGATACATTAAGATTAAAGCTTTGGGATTGGGATGTAGAGGATGGAGATTTATTAAATATTTATTGTAACAATAAATTAGTCGAAGAAAATTATTTTATTCGGAACAATCCTACATACGTTGATATTTCGCTTGAATATGGAGTAAATATCATTGTATTTGAAGCGGTTCGAAATCCTAAAGGGATTCTTACAGGCCGTTTGCAAGTACTAGATACCAAGAATAATATCTTGTTCGATTATGGTTCCTTACCAGATTTATCATTTCCTCGAGTAAATCAAGATAAAGATCACTATTATACCCAAAGGCCAGCAAAAACTTGGTCTGTTACAAGGGTAAATTAGGGGTGATTCTATGATAATGCAAAAGAACTTATATGATCCTATTATGTATTTAATGAAAGGATTAATTGATAGAGAATTTTACAGCGGTGGAAAACCGATGCCTGGTGATGATCCAAATGATGTTTTTAAAGAGGCTATGACCGAAGGGTATACACTGGTTCGTGATGGTGCTCGTTTATCGGCAGTTGATGGAGATAAATATCTGCACTACGATTTGGTTTTTAATGGACAAGCACTACTTGAAAAGGTCATTATATCCCATAAAATAACAGGTAAAAAGATGGAGATGCAACTAATTTATAACGCAAATAAACAATTAGATCGAGTACAACCAAGGCTTATTAATAAAGGTAACGGTATGTTATCAGATTTACCAATTCCCGATGTGTCGTAATGATGTATGGGGATTTTTTAATACAATAAAAAGGGTGATTACCTTTGTTTGAAACAACTTATATAGCTGGTGGCCGATTAGATGCGCCATTTTATCCAACGAAAACTTTTCCGTATATGAAAGGTTTTATAATGGATTCTAAAGCATGGACAGAAGATAAGATGGAATACGTATTACCAATTGACATGGAGTTTTATGCCATTAGCGTGAGTAGTTCTATGTATGAAATCGATGATAAATGGTCGCTTATTGTAAATGACGGTATTGTTTGTGAGGATATTTATACAAAAAAAATACCAGAAGGTATAAGTCTTATGTCCTATATGCAATTAAAGGCCGGAGATAAAATTATTTTTAAATTTCATAACCAAGGAATTAATAATAAGCAAGTATGGATAGCTTTACAGTTTTTGAAGTAATTGGAGGGAGATTATGAGTTTTGCTGTAAATTATATGGCTGGTGGCCGATTAGATGCTCCATACTTTCCAACCAAAACAATTCCTTTTATAAAAGGAAGAAGAATAGGTGTTTATGAAAATATTCATCATAATGAATTTATAGCACCAGTTGATATGGAAATGATTGCATTTTCTATTGGTGCATCAAAATATAACGATAACGATTATTGGAATTTATATATTAATAATGAAAAAATAGCAGATGAAATTTATATGAAAGATGTTCCCGAAGGATTCAATTTTTCTGTTGTTAAACAAATTCCTGCGAAAGCGATTATCCGTTTTGAATATATAAATAAATCTTTAGAGAAAAAAGCTATTTGGCTTAATTATCAATTTTTAAAAGATTAGGAGTGAAGTAAAGTGGCGTTTATTGAAAAGGTATTTCAAGAAGGAAGTTTCTTAGATGATCTTATAAATGTAGCAACTAGTAACGGCTGGACAAAGGTTAAAAGATTTCAAAAAGCAGGTTATCCATTAGAAATTTTAAGGAATTCTGGTATGGATGAAACATTGTACCGGTTTGGAATTGCGGAACATACGATTATTAAAAATGCAGAAGGGGCTATGTATGGATTAGTCCAAATTGCATCTTGGAATATTGCTAAAAAGGATCTTTCGTATAAATTTAATACGGAAGAGGATAAAGCAGAATTTATTAAGGATGCAAAATTAAGATATAGTAAAAATCTTGATCGTTCTTGTTTTTATGTTTATATGATTGAAAAAGATCCTGCATTTAAAGATGGGACAGCGACAGCAGTAGCTTATGATTCTTTCACGAAAATTTTAATAGATGTAGAAGTGAGTAAAACGGATATTCTTATGAAGAATGGCTATCCAAGTATAGATTATACCAGTGCTAATACGGATGTTATGATGTCACCGTTTGTAAAAATTACATTACGTAACCCAAATTTAGAAGGGGTTGATGTAAAAACAAATTGGTGGCCTGATTCATTAGTTAGAGTGACTGGCCAAGTAGATAAGGATCGTGTAGTTTTATTAATTCAAGCAGATAATACACCTGCATTTGAAAATAATGTAGTTCCGGTTACACCTTTATACATGGGCAAAATTGAAAGCTATGCGAAAGATGATCAAATTGGTGACGCACTTTGGGCTGGGACAGCATTTGATACAGGTACAGAAAATAGCTCACATGCATTTGATTTTAATGATAAGAAACCATATAGAAATGTGAATGATAGTTTGCCAATCTTAAAAACGTATCCTAAATCACCGGGTAATGGTATTGATAACGTTATTATTAAGCGTTCGCGATTAGGGGCTAGATATCAAGCACATTATATTGCTTGGAATGTTGCTCCAAATGAGATGCCGCCTGATAGAAAAGGAGTAAATGGTGGTCAATATCCACTAGCTTGGCAGTCTCATGATAATGATGAATATAAGTATCAATTTAATCCTTCGGTATATAGTGGTCGAGTTCATACATCTCGTGCTTATATTGTTCATCCAGATGAAGGTGTGCGAGGTTTCTTACCTCATATGGTTTTACTATCTCCTTTAGGATTATTGAATGGGGATAAATTAAAAGTGCGAAAAAATACTTGTCCAGATACATTTGATATTTATCGTTTTTATAATGTTGATGCGATTTCGCCAATTACAAAAAGACCAGCGACACCATATCGTCCAGCTGGATTAGGAATTTATGAGAAGTCAATGTAAAGGGGAGAGAAAAACATGTGGTTTGATAAAGTAGCTTATTTACAAACATTACCGGTTGAATTAGAGAAAATGATTACAGAGCGAGGATGGAGTCGAAAGTTATACTTTAAAATTAGAAGTGGTATCAATAAATTTATTGATGTTCGATTATTTGAATCGTTAGGTAGCGATGGAGAATGGCGCAGATTTGGAGTGGCAAATGCTTATGATACGAGCGATTCTGATTTTACAGATGGTAGATTTATTCCTGTGGATTCTCCATTAGGAAAGCTAGGCATGGGAGATGGAGTGAAAAAGGAATTTCAAATTCCGACATTTCCTGTAGTTGAAAGTTCTTTATTAGTGTATGTAAATAGCATTTTACTAGAAAAGGATAAATATAAAGTTGATGCTAAAGCGGGGAAAGTTATTTTTAATCAAGCGATTTCAAAAGGAGATAAAATCACCTGTGAGTATCGATTAACAAATGATGCATACGAACCAAATAATGATATGATTTTCTTTACGTTTAACCAATATTTTATTGAGAAGGAAGTAAAGTTATCAGATGCTGAAAGTGATTTAGGAAACGGTACCGGTTCAAAAAAATCATTTAATTTGCCATTTTCAAATTTTGATGAAAGTCGTTTTATGGTTTATAGAAATAATCAGATGGTCGATCCGGGGGAATATACAATTTCAGATACAGCAATTGAATTTCAAACTGCCCCAAAAAGTTCCGAGAACATTAAATTTTCTGGAGTGTATTTTTTAGCACCAAAGGCAGACGGAACGTTAGATACTTTAGTAGCAAAGACATCATTTGACGTGCAAAAAATGGAAAGTATTATGGCTGAAGTATATTCTACAGTTAATTTTGTAAACCCTTCGCCTTATACACCAATTAGTTTTACACCAGATGCTCGTTTTACAAAAGATTGGAAACGTGATTCTGTCGTTTATATGTATGGAAATGGAAACAAAGACCGTATTGTTATGTTTATGCGTGTAGATCCAACTCCAAGTCCTGTTCGAGCATTATTTGTACCATTATATATTGGAAGAATGTACACATTTGATAATGCACCGCGTAAAAACACTGTAATTATTGGTGGTTGTCGTAACGGAGATCAATATAATTATGCGCCTAATAAAAAAATTGGAAATGCAAATTTAGACTACGGAGAAAATACAGGTAATGGAAATGATTCTGTATTATTAGCTCAATCATACACAGGTGCAATGTATCAAAAACATTATTTATCATTTATTACGCACGATATGGATATTGATAGTGGACAAGGTCGATTTAATCCATCTGTCTATAGTGGGAAATATCATCTGTCACAGATTTATATCGTTCATCCTAATGATGGATATGTTGGGAAATTAGATGATGTTTATGCTGTTCACCCAAAAAATATTCAACAGGCCGATGAATTGGAAATTGAAAAGGAAGTTATAAGTGAATCTTTAGGAAAAGGAAATGGAATGAGAAAAGTTTTCCATTTAGAGCATAAACCGAAAGCAGGAACACTTAAGTTGTTCAATGCTTGTACTCTAGTTCCTAATACTGACTTTATTTTAAATGAAGATGATAAAACAGTGACGTTTAAAGAAATTCCAATTAACGGGGTAGAGATTACAGCAAGTTATGAATTTGCACAATTATATCGTTATACGTTGCCGACTACCGCAGTCTCTCCGATGACACAAGCGAAAGCAACGCCATTTAATCCGATTGGTCTAGCTATTTATAAAGAAGATATTTAATCATTAATCATATAAGGGGGAATGCAGAGAGTGAGTGAGAAAATTTATTCTATTGCTTCCCCTTCTTTATGTACGAAAAAGAAGAGTCATGTTGTTTCGATTCCTTTGGGATCAACAATGAAAAAAACATATAGTCTCTCGCTTTCTGTTTTAAATCCTTTTGTAAAAAATGCGAATAATTTTCCAGTCAGTTTGCCACCATATTCAAGATTCAAAGCTGTTAAGGAAGAAGATGCTGGGGTATTTGCAACCAAAATAGTAAAGGGAAAAGGTATATTAACAGACCTTGTTGTAGAGGCAATAAGGCAAGTTGAGGTGACTGCTAATATTGCTAAAGTGGATATTGCAAACCTAATGCGGAGTATCAACATGGAACTGTTAAGCATACAGGATTCTAAACCGCTTAAAGAAATACTTGCAGATGTTCATTACTATCAGAAAGCAATACAACATGACCGAACTTTTGATATGGAACATATGGAAGGGAACAACGGAAGCAGGTTAGATACAAAGTATGCAGATGTAACAGAAATGTCTAGTACAGATCGTAAGATATATAAAGCAGGTAATATGCTTCCAATTGAGCAAGAGAGAGTAAAACAGAAGTTACAAGAATTTGCAACCAATGTAGATGAAATACCACGATGGGTACAGGTTGCACGTATTTTATATGGCGAAGGATTTTATGAAACAATATTGACTGAAAGAAGAGAAAAAGAAATATGTAGTACTGTAGTTAGAAATTTGGATCATGTAGAGATTAGCCAAAAAGAATTACCTGTACAAGATATAAGTGATTTTGAGCTTTATAATAACATGCCAAGAGAAGTAACTACTTCTTATGAGGAATTTCATTTATTTACTGATACAGGAATTCCGGTTTATATGCCAGATTATGATTTGTTTGCTCGTAAACAAAGAGAAATACAGGCTCGTAATATAAATTACAATACAGCGAATAGAAATGCCATTCAGCGAAATGGTGAAATAAATTATTTTGAATTTGTAAATAGAAAAGCGCTGAAGATAGATGGAAGATTTATTAATATAGAAGATTTAGAACGTAAAAAGTTAGAACTTCAAACTAATGAATATGATGTGTCATTTGCGGACCGCATAATGGAAGACATATATACATATGGTGGCCATGTATATAATAACGCTCAAAAACTATTAATAGAATATGATTCATCTCACATAGAAATGAATGACATGAATCATATAACGCATGAATATGAAAGTAAATTCATAAGTGAATATGAGTTATTGGAAAGACAGTACCATTCTAATGAGGTAAATTTAGTAGAAACATTGATGGTATCAATTCAGAATCATTTGTACATGGATTATAATCTTCCAGAAATGATACAGAGTGATGTGCTCACAAAAGAAGTAGAAGTAAAATTAGCTGAAGAAGAACAAGTTAATAAGAAAACGAAACATGTATGGACTGAATATATACACCATGAGGAAATGGACCTAATACATAAACAATTATTGGGGACTATTCAAGATAACTATGAATTTGCTAGTAGACAAATCAAAAAATTGACCGGATTTTATGAGGAATTTGATCTTTTTAATAGTTTAGGAATCCCAGTTTATATGCCAGACTATGATTTATTTGCTCGTGTACAGAGAGAACTACAAGCGAAACAAATAACAGTTAATTCAGCTAAAAGAGACATACGTTCAGTATATGGTAATGTTCGTGATACGGATTTAGCAGATAGAAGCATGCAAGAGAAAGAGGGAGTCTTTTTCGATGTAGCTGCTATAGATAGAAAAGTATTACAAATGGAAGTGAATGTACCTTCTTATGAACTTTCTAATCGAGTTATAGATGAGCAAGAAGCAATGGGGATATATGGATATGAACATTTTAATCGAGTAAATGGACAGTATCATACTGCCCAAGCGGATATATCTTCCATGGATCGGATTCTAGGTGAAATAGAAACTCCATTTACAAATGTCTATGAATTAGCAAAGCGCAACCTTCACGAGTTGTTAGTGGAGGATGATAAAGTAGCGGATTCTGTATTGTATGATCGATTGTTTATAAGTGAAGAAAGTAATGAACCAATAACAAGTGAAAGAGTTAAAGTCGATAATGAATCAGAATGTATTAGCCCTGTAGAGTTTACAAAGCAAGAACAATTGATAGCACATAATGAAGAAGGATATGACCTTGTTAATAGACATGTAAAAGAACAGGAATCTCGTTACGAAGAATTTGATCTTTTTGATTTAATAGGAACTCCAGTTTACTTACCGGAGTATGATTTGTTCGCAAGGATTCAAAGGGAATTACTAACGAATATAGAGACAGCTGAAATAGCAAATATAGAAGATAATATAGAAGCAGAAATTAATACGGTTGATTCGATTGGTAATCTAGTTAAAGAAGTAGCAACTAATATAATTGATAGTACTGATATAGGACATATTGAGAAAGAGTTACAAACTAGTATTGAACAATATGAAACCGCAACGAATGATAGGAATTGGTGTGCAGAAAGTATTATATCTGATCCGATGACAAAACGAGTGCCAGAAATAGATACGCATATAATCGCTACTGATCAACTCGAGAGAATAATAAAAGAACGTAATACAAATGTAATCAAGGGTGAAGAGTTAGAACGACTTACGAAACAACTCATAATGAAAATTAAGCATTTTGATGATATGCGACAAATCAATAATGAGTACGAGTCAAATATTTTTGAGGCAGACGAATGGCAAAGAAAAGCAGATAATAAAGCATCAATACATGAATATGATGTAAGTAAATCTGGAAGAGAACTAGCTAGTGAAGAAATCCGTACAACTTTAACGAATAAGTACAATACTTTTAATACTACTATTGGTGAAATAGAACAATCCAGCCGAACAGTAGACAGCGAAAGTATACTTGTTGAAAGTGATACTTTTGTATTAGAAAAAGTAAAAGAAATAGAAGCATTGTATGAAGAGTTTGATCTATTCGAAGGATTAGGGATTCCAGTTTATTTACCAGATTATGATTTGTTTGCAAGAATCCAAAGAGAATTACAAACAAATATAGATACGTATGAAATAATGAATAAAGAAAATGAAACAAGAGCAGAAATTAGTTCATTCTATCAGTTTGGTAATGTCTTGCAAGAAGTTGATGCGACTGTTGCAACGATAGATAATGTAAAAGTCGTAAAAGAATTAGCTGCAAAAATAATTGATAAAGAGAATTTTAAGATCATTGACAGAGAGTTACAGATTAGTATTGAACAATATGAAACTGCAATGAATGATCGAAACTGGTATGTAAAGAATATTACATCTGCCCCAATGGAAAAGCTTATGAAAGAGGCAGAGGCAAATATAGTAGTAACGGATCAATCTCATAAAGGTGTAAGAGAATTTAATACAAATGTAGTGAAGAATGAAGAATTAGATCGTACAGTACGAAATGTAATGATGAATATTGTGGAATTGAAGGATATGCATCGGAAGTCAATTGAAGGGGCTTCAAATATTTATGAGCTATATGAATGGGAAAGAAAATCAACTCATAAAGCATCCATAAATACATACGGTATGTTTGAAAATGTAAGAGAATTATCTAGTATAGAGATCCAATCAACTCCAGTGGATAGAAGAAATCTCGTTCATACGAATATAGATGAAATAGAACAATTTAATCGCATTTTAGACAACGAAAGTATACTTGTTGAAAACGATACGTTTAAATTAGAAAATATCTATCAGGCAGAAGAACCGGTTGAATTTGAGGAAAGCGATATATTAATCGAAGAAGAACCAAAAATATGGTTAAAACATAGCCGGGAATCTTGGTGGAATAATTGGAATTGGAAGAAAACGAGATAATAAAGTAGAGTGCTAGATTAGTTTTTATTTAAGTATATGATATCGAATATTTGTATTTTATGGCATTATGTAATTTTTAAAATTGAACTGCTAGAGCTGTTGTAAAAGTAAAAGCTTAAGCAGTTCAATTGTATTTTAAATGTCTTTTAGTAAGTAAATTAGTTCCTTTCTGTTATGCATGAAATATTTAAATTTATTGATCCATCAAGCTGTTGGTAAGTATGGTTATGACATAGTAGACCTTACTGGTGGAGCAAGTGGAATTATCGTAAGACAAAATAGAGAGGTGATATTATGGCAAAATTAGGTGATGTACTTCTTCAGCCCGAAACGGGCTGGAGTCGTTTTGATGATATAAACACGAATATTTTTTATACAGGTGATTGGCTAGTATCTACAAATAGTCCTGCTACTTACAATAACTCAGTTCATATGAAAGCGTACCCTAAGACTACACCTTACAGGATTAAGTTTACATTCACCGGTACAGGGTTACGTTTAATGGCTCAGAAAACGTCCGTTACTGAGTTTAAAGGTTTAAAAACAAATGTTGTTATTGATGGAGTAGATTCCGGAACCTTTGAAATGTACGACAGTTCTGTAAGTACTGTATATCAATGTATAATGTTTGAGGAATTAAACTTAGAACCCGGTCCTCATACAGTAATTATCAGTACAGATGCATTGTATTTCGATGCAGTTGATGTTCAGGGAGGGTCTATTTTTACTCCTAAAGTAGACCAAGTACTGACAGAACCAGAATCTGGTTGGACTCGAATTGACGATACAAATGAGAATATTACGTATATAGGTCAAACTTGGACACCTCGTACGTCGTTAACCGGTTATTACAAAGACACTTACACAAACAGGTCTTCTAATGCTACTGACGAGGGTACTGTTCAATTCTACTTTAAAGGTACAGGTATTCGAATAATTAGTCCGAGATATCAATCACAAAGACCTGATATGAATGTTCAAATTGATGGTGTTCCTTACGGTAGTTATAAAATATGGGATTCGAAAGTAAATAACCTTAAGGGTCAAATTGTAGCTCACGAAGTCCTAGGTCTCGAAGATAAAGTACATGAAATTAAGTTAACCGGAACAACTCACATGGTTGTTGATGCATTCGATATTTTAGGTGGCACTATTGTTCCTAAAGCTAAACAAGGTGACCTCCTACCAAACCCGGAACCTAGTTGGAAGCGTCATAAGTTTAATGCGAAATTAAGTGATGGTACAGTAGCTATAAAATACTACCCCGAGGGTGCATGGGAACCCTACAAGGACACTGATAAATATACAACAACTCGAGATGTCGGTTACCTTAAATTTAAATTCTATGGTAGTGCTATTAGAGTTATATCAACTCACTTTAATAACTCAGCAACTAATGCAAAGATAACCATAGACGGCATCTCGAGTTACTACAACTTCCGAGGAGATTCAGATGGAGATCGGATATCTGTTGAAAAGTTAGGGTTACCATTAGGAATTCATACCGTAGAAATCTACGCTAATAAGTCGGGTAATTTAAGTTTATCTGCTATAGACTTAAAAGATGGTGAGTATTTTGTTTCTGAAATAAATGTGGGTGAACAATTGCTAGAACCTCAACGGGGTTGGAAACGAATTGACGATACAGATAATAATATTGAATACACTGGTGTATGGGCAACGAGTACAGCTGATGATAGATACTATAACAACACGTTTCATTATAAACATGCAACTTCAAACACGCCAGCTGATTCTAACCCGGTTTCGATAAAGTTTAACTTTTCAGGAACAAAACTTAGAATTATCGGACTTGCATTATCATTGTATGACGCAAATGCTAAGATTTTAATCGATGGTGTAGAGGAAACTATCAATTTCTTCAGACCTAAAGACTTCCCACCTATCCACAAGGCGTTAATATACGAGAAGACAGGTTTACCTAATCAGTTGCATACTGTTGAAATAAAAGGTAAATTTATGAATCTCGATGCTATTGACATTGATGAATCTGGTTCAATTGGAGGTAAGCCACCAGTAAAGGTTGGGGACCAACTGTTACAACCTGAAGATGGTTGGAAACGAATTGAAGATTCTAATTCGAGCTTTAAATATACAGGAGACGGATGGGCAACTCATTCAGATGCCAAATGGTCTGGAGGGTCTACTCACTATTGCCCGAACTCAGATAAACTTGCTACTGTTGAGTTTGTATTCAATGGCACTAAGTTACGACTAATAGGATTACTTTCTGCTGGGTATAGAGAAGGTCAAATTTGGATTGACGAACAACCGGTTGAGACTATAAACTTCGAGCAACCAAATACTCAATATCAGTCCTTAGTTTATGAGAAACTAGGTTTAGCAAACGGTGAGCATAAAGTTAAACTATCCGGTTTTAATATAACCTTCGATGCTATTGATATTGATAGTAACGGAAGTATTGAAAAACCACCTGCTAAAGTAGGTGACCAATTAATTCAACCAGAACCGGGTTGGAAGCGTATTGACGATACCGATTCTAGTTTTAAATATGTAGGTGATTGGTGGAAGTCGGGTAATACTACTCCTGAATGGTTTAACAATACATTCCACTATGTTGACGGAGCTTTAGGGGAAGTACAATTCCAATTTTCAGGCACTAAACTTAGAATTATTGGTTGTATACACGAGTCCCAGTATCGAAGTAACGATATTAAGATTATAATCGATGGCCAAGAGGAATTTTACAGTGAGCAAGCTACTAAAGTTGGATATCAAACATTGGTTTATGAGAAATTAGGTTTGGCAGAAGGTGTTCACGATGTGGTTATTAAATCCGGAACTAATTCGCCTTTCCCGTTAACTTTTGATGCTATTGATATTGATATTGACGGAAGTATTGAAAAACCACCTGTTAAAGTAGGAGACCAATTACTCCAACCAGAATTTGGATGGAAGCGTATGGATGACGCAGATTCAAATATTCAATATGATGGAAAATGGAATTTCATAACTACTCAGAAAGGTGCATACAATGAAACTATTCATTATTATTCTGCACCATCGGGGAGTACAGAAGAAGCGTCTGCTAGCTTTAAATTTAAAGGGACTAAGTTAAGACTTGTAGCATTAAGCAGTTACTTCCAGAAAAAAGCTATTTTAAAGATCGACGGAATATCTTACGACTTAACTAAGGTTGAAGGAAGATCACCAATTAACGGAGTTCAGCAAACTTTAATGTTCGAAGCAACTGAACTTGAAGATAAAGAGCATTTAGTTGAGTTATCTGGTATAGACATAACGCTAGATGCAATCGATATTGACAAAACGGGGTCTTTAGTAAAACCAAACCCACCTGCTAAAGTAGGAGACATTTTATTACAACCTGAACCAGGATGGACTCGTGTAGATGATACAAATCCGCTAATTCATTACAGAGGTGATTACTGGACTTTAGCTAAGGATGGAGGGTATAAAGGCGGATACAATAAAACAGCAACTTATAGAGTCCCAAGCTATTCGAACAGGACATTAGGGACAGTAGAGTTCTCTTTCAAGGGTACAGGCCTTCGTGTCATTTCAGCAACCTACTCCGAAAGTTCTTGGGAGGATGTTACCATTGAAATTGACGGTGTGACTGAGAAATATAAGGTTAACACTACAACTGACCAGGACAAGACTCAGTATCAGGTTATACTATACGAGAAAAACTTACCCAACGGCGTTCATACAGTGAAACTCACTGGTACGTTAATGACAGTAGACGCTTTTGATATAAAAGGAGGAGAATTAGTAGAAACTCCTACTAACCTTGGTGATGTATTATTCGAGCCTCAACCTGGTTGGCAACGAATTGACGATACAGATAGTAATATTGAATACAATGGTGTATGGGCAACAAGCGATGCTGATGGTAGATGCTACAACAAAACCATTCATTATAAACATGCAGGTTCAAACATCCCACCTGATTCTAACCCAGTTTCTATAAAATTTAACTTTACAGGGACAAAACTTAGGATTATTGGAATTGGGTTATCTGAGTATGACTCTGGCGCTAAAATTCTAATTGACGGAGTAGAAGAAACTATCAATTTCTTTAGACCCTCAGGCTTAACTGCTATCTACCAGTCGTTAATATACGAGAAGTTAGGTTTATCAAATAAATTGCATACTGTTGAAATAAAAGGTAAATTTATAAACCTTGATGCTATCGACATTGATGAACCTGGTTCAATTGGAGGTAAGCCATCAGTTAAGATTGGGGACCAACTAAAACAGCCAGAGGCAGGTTGGAAACGCCTTGATGGAACCGACTCGTTACTTAAATATCAAGGTACTTGGGAAAAAGGCTCATCTTCTGACTGGTATAATGGTACTTATCATTATGTAAAAGACAATGACTCTAAAGGTGCAGTTGAATTTGATTTCTACGGAACTCAACTACGAATCATTACTCGATTCGATGTTGCATCTTATCGCTCAGACGATATATCAATTACAATTGATGGTGTCACTGAAAAATATAGTGAGGTAGCACTTGCTATTGTTAATCAGGGTCTTGCATATGAGAAGTTAGGCTTAATTAAAGGGAAGCATAGAGTTAGAATTCAGTGTGGAACTAAAGGCACTTATCGACTTAATATTGATGCAATTGACATTGATGCAGATGGCTATATTGAAAAACCACCAATAACAGTTGGAGATTTCTTAGCTACACCAGAATCAGGTTGGCAACGTTTTACGAAGGAGAATATGTATTTCGATTATACTGGTGGTATGGATTACCAAAGTCAAACACCGCCAATCAAATACTCGTTTGATAAAATTCAATTTAGATTCTTCGGTACAAAATTTAGATTGATTTATTCGTCTAACTTAGGCTCAAATGAAGAACAACTTGGTCACGTATTAATTGAAGGAGTGAAGTATCCTGTTAATATGTTCCCTGTATCTGGACCAGCTAAAATTGCTTGTGAAGTACTTAACCTAGATGAAGGATATCACGTGGTAACAGTCAACGGTGGAACTCATGAAGGTTGGGACCCTCAATTTATTGGTGTTGATATCGACGCTACTGGACACATTGATAGACTACCTGTAAGTATTGGTGATATTTCAACTTATCCAAACTACGGATGGAAACGTTACGATGACAACTCCACATACATTCAGTATGATGCTAACTGGAGTAAAAACGTAGCCTATAACGGTGCTTATGGCGGAAAAAGTACTTGTGCTAAAAAGGGTAAAAATGCAAGTATGGTATTCAGATTTAAAGGCACTAAGTTACGACTCATTGTTGGTTGTGCTACTAATCAATATTATTCAGATAGAATCAGAGTAAAAATTGATGACTTACCGGAAGAGTATTTTGACGCTATTGCACCACAAGATACAAACCAAGTCTTGAAATATGAGAAACTCGGTTTAGAAGATATTGAGCACGATGTAACGGTAACAGTTATTACAAATCAACCCGGTGCTTTAGAATATGACTTCCGTATGGATGCTATTGATATTGATGACACTGGTAGTCTTGTTTCACGACCTGGTGTAGGAACTGCTCTGAATGAACCGGAAAAAGGTTGGAAACGTATTGATGATACTGATCCATTAATTCGTTATATCGGTAACTGGAAAACGGCTATTGGTAATGAGGATCATTACAACAAGACAACTCATTACAATCTCGACAAGAAACTTGACACGAGTTTCGAATTTGAGTTCATAGGTACTAAACTTAGACTCCTAGCTTATGGCGACAGTGGTTACGATGCAACTTCTAAAGTACTTATTGATGGTAAAGAAGAAACTATGGTTTACAATAGTCCTTCAGGTAACCAAGTCATACGTTACGAGAAAATAGGTTTAGACCGTGGCAAGCATACTGTAAAAGTGATTGGTAAAGCTATGTCATTAGATTCCATTGATATTGACGCTGACGGATACTTACTTGCTAGATTAGGTGACAAGTTAGTTGAGCCGGAACCTGGTTGGGTACGTTTCGATGATACTCATAAGAATATTGAATACAACGGTTTCTGGAAAACAACTGAAGCTGATGTTAGTTGCTACAATAATACTCATCATTGGAAGAGTAAGGAAGACAATAACGATAGCACCATATCAGCTAGATTTTTATTCAAGGGTACTAAGTTTCGATTAATTAGTATGACAAGTCCATCTTATCCGGAAGACATTGAATTGAAAATCGATGGCCAAAAGGAAATCCTTAAACTTTCAGGAGAAGGTATGCAATATCAAACGTTTGCATATGAAAAGAAAAACCTTGAAGATATGATTCACGTTATTGAGTTGTCAGGGAAATACATCAGTATCGATGCTATTGACTTAGAAGAAGATGCAACACTATTAAAACTACCTGATGAGAAATTAAAACCATATCAAATAAGAAGTGGTTTAATCTATAAGGATGATTTTGATACGTTCGATTCCAGATGGATTGCATCTCCTGTCGGTAGCTATTCTTTAATTGATCGAAAAGGATATTTTAGAATGCTACACAATGTTTCGCGTGACACATTATTACTTGCAGACCTTCCAAATGAGAAAGAATTTGCATTTGAAGTATCTGCTGATTATACGCCAACCCATGAAGATGACAAAGGCGGTATTATCGTTTGGAAAAACGGTGAGGAGAATATCGAGTTCTTAGAAACAGAAGATGGTACTCGAGAAACAACTGAATTGAAGTGGATGGCGTGCAAAGATAATGAAGATTGGACGTTTTTTTCTGATTATGGCGAAGGTTTTAATTTTTATGACTCAGATAGAATGAACTGTAGTAAGTTTGGTGTTGTATTAAAAAAAGGATCGAATTCAAAATTTATAAATCTTGATATCGATTCCATTATTGCTACAAGAGGAAGAAAGTTAACCATTGCTAATATAGCGCCGAATATAAGTGTGCAGATGGAAGATGAATTTGGGGTAATTATTTTCAATGGAAATACAGGGTATAACACTGGTATTCAAATTACTCTCCCGTCACTAGAATTTACAGGTAAAGTTATTTTGACAAATGTAGAAGGTAAAGAATTGGGTGTTATTAAGACTACATTTTATGGTGGAGATGTATATGGATTCGGATCTAATTTAGAAATTAAATTTTCAGGTGAGGAGCTTTCAACATTAGCACAAACTCGATTGCCAGATATGATATCAGGGAAATCAGAAATTATGCTAGAACTTGTGAATCCTTCAGTTGCACGAGCGAATAATGTGAATTTAAGCATTGCTCAATATGAAGATAAATTTGGATGGTCATGGGCGGATCTTGCGTTAGACAGTAATGGTAAACCAGGTCAATATCAAGATAGTATCAATATTCCTTATGTAAATCCAGAAAAAACAATAAAGTTTTGGTTAAAAGTAACAAAGGGAACAGATTATGTTGGGCTTGCTCCATTACAATTTCAAATACATCTTGAACATGAGTAGTTGGGGGTGAAAAGATGGGAACATCAATGGTCGTAAATCGATATTATAAGCAAGAAGAACAAACAGAAAATATTCTTCCAAAGCTGATCGAAAAAAAAGTAAAGGTTGAGATTAATAGTAATGAAAAGAAGTATATACCTATTGAACTAGGTATAAACAAGTATGAACTTAGGACAATCTTTATTGAAAATACAGCAAATAATGATTATGAGTGTACAATTTTTGATAAACAAAAAGATGGGCAAATTCAGTACAGCAGTATTAAAGAAAAAAGAACATACGATATAATCAATATTCCTTGTGACGATAAAGATCAAACAAAGTCTTGTCACCTATTTATTGAAAATTTTAGTAATGTTCCTTCGTTGTATACTGTGGTATTAAAAGTAACGACGTTAGTATAAAGTAAGTATTATATATACAAGTAGTTTTGGGTTATCAATAGAAACAGTGAGGAGGATAATTTATGACAAAAGCTATTTTTACAAAAGGAACTTGCAAGAAATCTGAATTATTCGAAACGTTAATTAATATTATGAAAAATGCAGGTTGGATATACCATAACGAAGATACGCCAACTTCATATCCCGTTTTGTACACAAACGGTAAAAATGGCAACAGGCATTTTGCTATTAATTTATGTTGGGAGGATGGTTTCGCAACTGCTGCAGATATTCGAAAGACAACATATGCAGATGGAGTTTTTAAATTAGGCTGTGTTACCAAAGATCCTGCAAGCAACTCTATAAGTTTCCGTAGTGGAGACCAATGGGATACATTAGCATTCTTCCCAGGGCGGAGATATGATACGTGGCAAAATGGAAGTAGCTACAATCGTGCAGGTTACGAGTTAAACTGGGATATTGATTATTATTACTATGCAGATAAGGATTGTGTTATCTTTGTTATTTTACCATTTAAATATACAGGAAAAGAAAATACTATTATGTACTTTGGCTTTCCTGAACAGTCGTTTGTGGAGGAAGCTCAACGAAACTACACTAAACCATTTTCAGGTGGAATTTATGCTAATAGTGGTCATGCTGGGACAACGATTGGTTCTAAGCGTATTCGGGTTGTAGACAATCCGAAAAATCTACCAGAATTAGCTACTTTAACAAGCCAACCACATTCTGTAAACAGTTTAATACCTCAAATGTCACCAAACCTAGATAATAAGTTTTGTTTAAGTGAAATATTTATTAGTTATGGTAACAATATCGGAATGCGTGCACGGCTAGGGAGAGTATACGCATTACCGCCGGGTGGGATGCTTGATGGTGATATTATTCAAATTACGATTAATAGCGAAGTTCAAAGATATCGCTATACAACACTGGGAGCGGCTGATCAGACCTATACATCGTTCCCTACACAAGCAGTAGCAATTCGAGTAGAATGAGGTGATATAAAATGGAAGCTATTTTTACAAAGGGTTCAACGACAAAAGCTGGGTTATTTGATACATTTATTAATATAATGAAGGACGTAGGTTGGAAAGTTATGAATGAAGGCATTAAGGTGTCGGCTGACGGTAGTGTAGTCCTTCACTCAAAAGGTAGTTTAGGAAATACACCTATGTATATTGAATTTATTCCATATGAAGGTACTAACGTATTTGATAATGTTAGCTACGATATAAGAAGAGGGACCTATGGGTCAAACTGTTTATATCGATACTTTACAAACTGGGATGACGAGAAGAAAACTGGGATAGGGGGTTCTGGCTATCAAAGATTTAATTTTTTCAATGGTAGATATCCTACCACTTCCTCGTCTGGATATATCTCTATGCGTTCTGATATTAAAGTAGATTACTACTATTATTGTGATTTGGATCGAGTAATATTTGTAACCGTACCTGATAATAATGATTTTACTACGTATAAGCCAGGGGGATCAAGTTATCAGGCATGGGGGCAAGTTATTCAACCTCATATTAACTTTTTTGGAATACCAGAAGAGTCTTACTTGGAAGAGAGGAATGAACCAAGTTACTCATTTGTTATTCATGCTGCGTCATCGACTTCTTATTACAACGTTGATTCAAAATGGGGGGCGGATAATTATCCGTATATCATAATGGATAAACCTGCAAATGTTATTACTAATAATAGTCCATATTATGCAAGGTTCGACTATATGGGGATAAGTCCAGGACCCGAAGGTATGATGTATCTTACGGACTTTTATTTAAATATACCAACGGAAGGATTTAGAGGTAAATTAGGATTTATAAAGATATGTCCTTCTAATGGTAAAATAGTAAATGGTGATATTATTGAGGTGACCACTGAGAATAATATAGAACGTTATTTGTATATAGTTCATCCTTCTGGATATTTTGGTAGTGACTCTAATTATAAATCTACAGGTTCATTTTTTGGTACTAACATAGCAATTAGAATAGGGTAGGGGGATATCAATGGAGGTATTTAAAGCTCAGTATTTCACTCCTTTGTTAGTTCAAAATAACTATTCAAAAATATATCTTCATAGAGCGAGTGAGTTTGTTCTTACAACTTATTATTCTGGTGACAAATTATCTCAGAATAATACGATGAGTGAATTTCCGGCAGTATGGTATGGTGATGGTGAAGCAATGAGTATGCTTAATGAGGCAGGTGATTACTTTGTACGGTTTTTCTACCTTGGTGGTGTTCGAGTAACCCCCAGGGATACAGAAGGATTCTTTTTGCAGAACTCATTTTTATCAAAAGAAGAAATTTATGAGCAGAATTTACCAAGAAAAGAACCATTAGAATCACCATGGAAAAAGCGAACATATAGTAAGTAAAATAATTACAAATTTTATTGAGAGGAGTATACAAATTACAATTGAACCAGGGAAAGTTCTATATACGCCACTGGATGTAGGGTGTAACAAATACGATATTCGTACGATTCAAGTTACAAATGATTCAAACGTTGAAGCAATGTTATTTATGTACGATCAAAAAGAGAATGGGAATCAAGTCTATAAAAGCTTATCAGAAAAAAGAACATATGATATTTTGGCTATTCCTTGTGAGGATAAAGATCATACAAACAAGGTACATCTTTATATAGAAAATAGGGCGTAGCAACCTCTACTTTTAATGTTTCTATGAAAGCAATACGTTTAAATTAAGGAGGAACATATAAAATGACAAATAAAATTTGTAGGTTACACAGACTAGAGCGCAGAGAAGTCTTTATGAAGATTATCGATGAAATGAAAAAGGCTGGATGGCAGCAATTAAATGCTGACAAACCGGATAAGAATAATATTTTTGTTATGTATTCTACAGGTAATGATGGAACCAAAAACAATTATATTGAGCTGCGTCCTTATGATACGCTTGCAAAAAATTCTTCATTATCAAGTTCGTATGACATAAGAGAACCGAATGTGAAATATACAGATGGTAGTTACAGACTAATCAGAGGTTATGATAAAGAGGGTGGGAGTGGAACTGGAGAAGAAGTTTGGTTCTCTTTAGTATTCCATCAAGGGAAAGCAAATTATTCTAGTGGGGCAATTGCTTTAAATTATGAAAAATATATGGTTGACCTATATCTATACGTCGATAAAGATACTGTCATTTATTGTGTATATGCAAATGATGATGAAATCCCATCTCACAAAGGCAAGACAGTGATTGGTTTTATAGGTCTGCCAGAGGAATACTATCAACCGGAATTATTTTCACCTTATTCATGTCCGTTCAGTGTTATGTTAAGCTGCGGCTCTCGCAGTCAAACAGCTACACATATAACTGATAGAAGTAAATTTTTAGGTACCGTTTCATATTCTGATACAAACTCTACATTTTATTGGGATAAAGTCTTTCTAAAGGCACCCTCTAATGAAGGAAAGATAGTTTTCACTCCTTTATACATGGGAGATAGTCGTGAAGGATTTAGAGGGAAGTACGATGGCTTTTACATCTATAAAGGTAGCGGTTTTATTTATGGTGATATTACAGAGGTTGTTGAAAATGGGGAAATTCATAAGTACAAATTATTTTACACGTCGGCCCCTATATCTAATCAATTTAATTCATTTAGTGATTACTATGTAGCTTTACGAATTGAATAAGTAGGAGGTAAGTATATGGCAGTACTTCAAGGTATGATCATATCTCCAACAAATCTATACCGTACGGTATCACGCGAAATTAATACACATCAGGGTATAATCATATCTCCAACAACGCTATATCATGAGGGAATACGTGAAATCAATACACATCGTCAAGGGGATATTGTTAATCCAATCGATTTTTCACATACAGGCGTTAGGCAACTCCTAACACATCAAGGGGGTATTTTAAATCCCGATGATTGGATACGAACAGGTATTAGGCAAATCTCTATTCGTCGAGGCGTTATGCATAACTTATCTCAAAATAAGGGAGGAACTTCTGAAAAAGAAGTAATGAAACCGCCACGAAATGAACCACTAGAGTATGCGTGGAAGAAAATGAATATGTAAATCTTTTATACGATAGCGTGCCAAAGCAGGCTTTTTTATTTTGCTTTGAAATGTAAAAAGGGGGGTGAAATTTTGGAACGAATTCATGAACTTGTAAAAACGTTAAATGTACTGGATGTTATTAATACCACCCAATTTAAAGTCGCTTCTGTAATTAGTGGGGGATTGGGAACTATATTTAATTTTTTATATGGTAAATCTAATTTAATTTGGGTTATCATTTTGGTATGGGTAGTTGTATTAGATTGGATAACTGGTAGTAAGGCTTCAAAATTAGATGGTACGTATTCATCACAATATGGAATTGAAGGCATTGCACGAACTGTGGTGCTTTTTTTATTACCTTCTTTAGCACATTTATTTGATATTGCATTTAAACTACCAGAGTTTTTCTATTTTATGGTAACGGGTGGTTTAATTTATCATATTTTTAATAGCTTTACAGCCAATTGTGTACGGATTGGGTGGGATAAATGGATTCCTACTTGGTTGTTAGAAAGTGTATCTTCTGAAATTGAAGCGAAAATTAGAAGATCAAACTCTAGAAAAGAAAAAAGTTAAATAAAGACAAAAATAAAAAATGATAGCAAAAGGAGCAGTCTCAATTGAGGTGCTCTTTTTGTTTATCGAGATTTTATTTCAGTTATTCAACAGGGAGCATGCGCAGCATTAATTGTGTGGATGCTTTTTCCTACACAAAAAAAGAATGAACAGCGTGAAGAGTAGTACCAAGCTGTTATTCAAAAGAACCAGGAAGTTATTGAAGAATAGGCAAAAACTTTTAGAGCTATTTCTAAAGACGTAACAGGAATTAAATAAAAACTATTTGAAGGAGATGTTCAGTAATGGGACACATTGTAGATATTTCAAAATGGAATGGAAGTATTAATTGGGATGTAGCAGCAACACAATTAAACTTAGTAATTGCTAGGGTACAATATGGTTCAAATCTAGTAGATCATTTGTATAATGAACATGTAGCAAAATCAGAACAATACGGTATTCCACATGCTGCATATGCTTATGGATGTTTCGTATCAGTAGCAGATGCAATTGTAGAAGCTAAGGATTTCTTAGCAAGGGTAAATCCTAATGCTAAATTCCTTGTACTAGATGTGGAAGATGACACAGTAAAGTCAATGAAAAGCAAAGGTAACCTTAGTGATTTAGCTAAAGCATCACAAGCTTTTATTGATACATGTAAAGCTGCAGGTTGGAAAGTAGGATTTTATGTAGCACATCATATGTACGGTGACTATAATTTACAAAGTGTGCAAGCTGATTTTATTTGGTTACCACGATACGGAACAAATGACGGTAGTCCACAGAAGAAACCATCCTATCCTTGTGACATTTGGCAATATACCGATAATGGTTATATTGATGGTATTGGGAAAGTGGATATTAATTTATTGCAAGGTGACAATACCCTGGATTGGTTTACCGGAGAGAAACAATCAAAACAATCTGTTGCTAATGGCGGTTATCAATATGTTAAATCTGGTGGTTTTGGTATTTCATTGGTTCAAGAAGCTCTATATGCTATGAATGAGCGTGGAACTAAAGGACAAGTTATTTCTAATCCATTAACTGGTTTAGCATACTTGCAAACCGAAGTGTTACCAAATGGTGAGCTTGATAAGATTACAGCTTGGATGGACGAAAGAAACTGGTGGTACGAGTATTTGAAATAAAACATAAGCCGTCCTGTTGATGTGCACCCCAATTGTTAGACACGAAAGACAATTGGAGGTGTACTTTTTTATGGTTAAATTTTCACCAGAAGAAAAATTAGAGGTAGTAAGACGATATTTAGATGGCAGTGATGGAGTGAAAAGACTTGCGAGGTCTATAAAAATTCATCCAAGTGTAATACAACAGTGGGTTAAGCAATATAAAGCAGTAGGTGAAAAAGCTTTTGAAAAACGCTATACAAGCTATTCCCTTCAGGATAAACTGGATGTACTTAATTATATGGATAAACAAGGGACATCTATTAGAGAAACAGCAGCTATTTTTAATATTCCATCTTATGAAACAGTTCGTAGGTGGAAAGAAGCATATGATTTAAATGGCGTGGATTCCTTGCTTACAAAGAAAAGAGGACGTCCAGCTATGGAAATAAAAAATATAAGACCAAAATTAAATCATAAAGTCGTTGAAGGGTCTATAGAGGCATTACAAGCAGAAAATGAACGGTTACTTATGGAAATTGATTATTTAAAAAAGTTAAATGCCTTAATTCAGAACAAGACAAAATTACAGAACAAGACAAAGCAAAAGTGATTTATGAATTAAGGCACAAATACAAGATCATCGATCTTGTGAAAGTCGCTGGTATCGCTCGGAGTACATACTATTATTGGATTAAACAAATGAATCGTCCAGACAAATACGAGAAAGCTAAAGAACTGATAAAAGAAATCTTTGATGAACATCACGGTAGATATGGCTATCGTCGTATTACATTAGAATTACAAAATAGAGGATGTTTATTAAATCATAAAACAGTCCGTCGTTTGATGAATTCTATCGGATTGAAATGTCTTGTACGAATGAAAAAATACCGTTCATATCGGGGAACTGTAGGGAAATTCGCTCCTAACATTTTGAAACGTCAATTCCACGCATCAAAACCTAATGAAAAATGGGTAACAGATGTGACTGAATTTCATTTGCATGGTAAAAGGTTGTATTTATCGCCTGTTTTAGACTTATATAAAGGAGAGATTATAGCTTACAATATAGAAGATAAGCCTGCATATTCTCTCGTTTCTAGAATGATAGATAAGGCCTTTAAATGTTTAAACAATGGGGAAACCCCTATCCTTCATTCAGATCAAGGGTGGCACTACCAAATGAAGCGATATCAACAATCGCTAAAAGAGCATGGGGTTGTTCAAAGTATGTCCCGTAAGGGGAATTGTTTAGATAATGCGGTCATAGAAAACTTCTTTGGCTTATTAAAGTCTGAATTATCGTATCTTGAAGAATTCGAGAGCATGGAACATTTTAAGATAGAATTAGATAATTATATTCATTATTATAATCACAAAAGAATTAAAACAAAGTTAAATGGAATGAGTCCAGTTCAATACCGGACTCGCATTCCATCAGCTGCTTAAATTCTTTGTCTAACTTTTTGGGTTCATTTCAGTTGGGCGGCTTTTTTTATTTCTATGTAAGTGAACTACCCGCCACTTAACGTCCTAACGGACTGTTTGAAGTGGGGTAGTTCAACTAGAATATCAGTTCATTAAATTAGAATCTTCTAAGCCAAATGAACATCAATTTGAACTAAAATATGCTGGATTTATGGAAATGAAAAAATAAAATATATAAGAGATTGGAAATACATTGAAATTAAAATAGATATCTTACCTTTTGGACTATTGATAAAGGAAAACTATGATGAATTTGTTCTACTTTACATGTTGGCATGCAGTATTATAAGTTAAAAGGCGATTCCGAATTCTGGTAATGAAAAATCGATCAGAAGCTTTCTTATATAATGTTTCAAAGTCCATTTCAATTGAAATGGACTTTATTATCTAAAGAAGTTTATTTGAATTCGGTTCTATTTGGTTAATAAAACATTTTTATTGAACAGAAAACTCAATTAAAGATTGAATTTTCTTAATAATTAGTCTGAATTTTATAAAAATGTTATATAATCCCATGGAATAAAATGTATGATATATTTGAATTGTAATATATAAAATTAAGGGGAGGAATTATAATGGGTAAATTCAGAAAAATAATGGGTGTTGCGTTAGTAAGTGGGATGGTAATTAGTGGATTGGGAGGAATTGGTACAACTCAAGCCAATGCCGATGAAATGAGAGCGCATTCATATATGAATGCGCTTCAAGCGGAACCGATTAAAAAAGGAATTGGTGGCCGTTCAATCTTAAATAGTACAGGCTCAGTTTTAACTACAAAAGTAACATTACCAGAAATCAAAAATAGTAATGGAACTCTTAAAGCGAAAGGTGGCGAACTTTATATTTATTCTGGTTTTTCTGGTTCGGTGGAATCAGATATTGGATTTTTGTATAGTGAAACATATAATGTTTGGAAACCCTATATGAAAGTAGGTGAAGATAAATACCCTATTTATATTGAGGGGAAAGATGAGTTTACGAACTTGAATGGCTTTAAACCAGGAACTGAAGTCCAACTTACGATTTATAAAAACTTAAATGGCAACACTAGGGCAACCTACTGGGGAACAAACGGAAAAGGCTATACAGGAAGATTAATTTCTGAAATCAAGAATACTAATATTAGTAAAGTTAACAATTGGAAAGCGTTATCTACAATTGCAGTAAAAGATGATAGTCAAACGAAAAATATTAAAGTAAATACCCAATATAGGGCTACATTTAGTGATATTTTAATAGATAACAAACCTGTTAATCCTATTAGTAATGCTACTGAATTTGCAAAAATCTATACTAATAATAATAAAGTATCAATTGATATTATTGAGAAAAAGTAGTTATTAAATTATTAATTAGATATTTATCTACTATATGTTGAATTTAATCTATCCATACAAATTACACAGAAGTAAAGGCAAAACGTAATATGTCACTGCTAATCAAGCATATGTATATGTGAGATAAGAACAATAAAAGCAGAATCCTCGCAAGGTTCTGCTTTTATTGATTGTAATTAAATCCTATTACTTCGTATAAACCCTCATATGATTTTTTCTTCAATTAACTCCAACATCTATTTAATTTATCTTTATATGAAATTCTCTACAAAATGATACAACCATTGATAATGCATTCCTAAATTGAGGGTTATTTATTTTAATTATGCAAAATAATATATTCTGAATAATTAATCTTTTATTTAGAAATATCAGAATTGAAGGTGGTATCCATATAGACGGAATATTCTGGTAGAATTGAATGGATATACATAATATGGGTGAGGGGGATTTATATGTCGGTAATTATGGGTAGCGAACAAGTTACAAAGTTATTGAATAATTGGTATGTTGAAATTCGTTCAAGAAACATTTCTAAAGCACACCGTATGAAAGAGCAAATGGATAGCCTGATTCAGGAATTAAAAGAGGATGAATGGGATTCATTAGAAGCTAAGAAGTTACTACTATATTATTCTCTTCTCGAGTTTCGATATAGTTATTTAGTGGATAATGTAAGCTTATCTGAACAAAGCTTTGAAAAGATAGAGACTTTCGAAATACCAGAGGATGAGCTTTTATCTTATTATTATTATTTTTTTAAAGCTATTCATAGGAGTGTAACAGGTAAATATAATGAAGCGAGCGAATATTTTGGTAAGGCAGAAGTTTTTTTGGAGAATATATCTGATGAATTGGAAAAGGCTGAATTCTATTACAAATTAGGTTCGTTTTATTATGATATATTTCAAGGACTTTTAGCAATTAAGTATGTTAGTAAGGCACAAGAGATTTACCGTAAATTTAATGGATGTGAAACAAACATTGCTTTTTGTGAAAACCTATTAGGTTTGGCCTGTACCCATTTAAAGGAGTGGGGACTAGCTGAAGAACATTTTGCAGCCGCAATGAATCAATTTCAAAAGATTGATGAAGACTATTATATTTTAATGGTTAGACACAACTTTGGTCTATTATATGCAAGTCAAAATCTTTCTGAATTAGCAATTCGTTATCTCTCTGAAGTGGTTGAGAAGAAGCCTAAACATTATAAAGCTATCTTTGTTAAAGCGAAGGAGCATTATAAACTTAAGGAACATGAAATAGCAAGAGAACTTATTGAAAAAGGATTGGAAATCTGTAATGAATTGAAACTTGAGGAATATCAGCATCGTTTTATGATTTTAGAAGCGCTGAATGGAGATGCTCCTGCTGAAAAGTTTGAAAAAGTAGTATTAGAAGGAGTTAAGTATTTTGAGAGAGAAGAGTTATACATGTACATGCAAGAGTCTATGGAAGAGTTAGCGATTAAGTTTTATCAAGAAGATAATCACTCTAATGCTAGTAAGTATTTTTATTTAAGTACACAGGCGAGAAAAAAAGCAGTTGATAAGGAGGCTTTGAAATGAAAAAAACAATGACTATTTTAATGGGAATGATAACGATATTAACTTTAACTTTGGGCGTACAAACATCTGTAGAAAAACAGCATAATACGGAGTTTACAAGATTTGCAGATGGAGATCATCACTAATAGTACTTTGTTATAATTTAATTGTAATGAGTTTGGAAAATAAAAAGGTTGTAGTTTCAATGAAACTACAACCTTTTGTTTTTTGTATAATTTTCACACGGGAGAGATACTGGATGGAAATAGAGAAGTTTTAGTAGATTTGTTTTATTTTGAAATTAGTTTGAACGAAGGGGATAATTTGCTAAATACACTATGTTGTTCATTTCCTTCTTGATTCATACTTGCTTGAAAAGTTGAAAATCCTTTATACGTTTTTCTTTTCCATTGCCATAAGCCATTATTTTGATCGAATTCACTATAGTAATGATTGTAATCAAGTTTGTTTCCGGTGTTTTTATTAAAATTATTGCTAATAAAAATAGGGCTATTGCTTGCATAGATGTGGTTATTGGTAATTACGTTGTTGCGAGTATCGTAATTTAATTCGATTTGCCCACTCTCTTGATCTCTTGTGTCATTTTTATAAATAATGTTATTTGTAATTGTGTTATTTTCGGCATAACCTTGCTGACTGTCATATCCACCAAGTGCAATGCCACTCATAATATTGTTAGATATTGTATTATCTCTAACTGTAATTTGACTTGCACTTTTTCCCGCATGTTCGATAGCTACTTCAATACCGAGGTTGTTTTCATAGCTCTGATTTTGCTCAATAATAATTTCCTTCCCACCATCCACGTAAATACCATCAGCTGAATATTCATTATAACTAGTATTATTGAAGGATGAATTGTGATGAACGATATTGTTACGAACAATTCCGTTTCGTGCTTGATCTAAAGCAGCTACTGGAGATACGCCTTCATGTCCAATCAGAACAATTCCGATGTTGTTGTTATCATGTACTTTGTTATCGGTAACTTCAAAGGAATCTACATTCCCATTCACAGCAATTGCTTCACTTAGTCCTAATTTCAAATTTGCTACTTCGTTATTATCAATGACAATATGATTTAAATTATTTTGTGCATTAGATGAAGTACCATAGACAGCAATCCCGTGTGCGTTTCCATTCTTTACATTTGCTTCAATGTGATGGATATAATTATTTCTAATCTCGATATTACTCCCTGTTCCGGTAATATAAATACCGATAGGGGTTTCGCTAACTTTCGTTGATTTTAAATTGCGAAATTCTAACCCGTTTACCTGAATATAATTTTTATCTTCTATGGTAAATAATCCGTCATCCTCTAACTTGACTTTAGAACCATCGAGAATTACCTTTTCATTCTGGTAATTTTGAAAAGTAATCGGTGCTCCTGAGGCTCCAGAATGAGTTACACGTACCTTTTGGTTATAAACTCCGCCTCTTATGTAGATTGTGCTTCCTTCTGTGGCGATGTTAGCAGCCTTTTGAATGGTAGCGAAAGGCTGATTTAATGTGCCGGAGTTGAGGTCACTTCCTGCCGGAGATACATAGTAATCTGTTCCAGATGTAACATTGTTATTGGATTGTGCAAAAGTTGGTGCTGGAAGTGCAAGAATTAATATAATGAAAGAGAGTATTAAGATAAAACAGGATTTTTTTAACGATGGAAATATTGTTTGATATTTCATTATTATTTTCCTCCTTTTTTATGCATTCCTTCTCAACTATATAGTTAAAACTGACGATTTATATCTTGTTTCAGTAAAAAATTTAACTTGATTAGGACAAAGTCAATCACGTTCCAGAATCGATAAAATCTATATAAAGTTACATTGCTTACGAGAGAGACGTAATGTTTTGAATAGAGTCTCGATGTTTAAAAAAATTGCGATGTTTTGTTCCTTGGGATCTGTTTACCTAAAGGGATGTTTTTATAGTGAAAAGAAGATCTGAACTAAAAGATCGATTAAGGAAATGTTGAGTAGCAATAAAGTTATATCATTTTTAGAATCAGTTCCTTCTTTCTGAGAAAAAACTTCGTCACTATATTATCTAAATTAATTTGGTTGTATTCTCCAGTTCGAACAAACTATAAAAAATAGTTGTAATTCAATTTAAATTGAAAGATAGATAAAAAACATCATCTTTTCTAGTTAAATTTTAGAAATAAAAACTTTTTTACACTTGGGGGAGTAAAAACCCTTAAGTTGATAGGAATGTATAGTGACTACCTTGTATGTTATTGAAGGATAGTACTCTATATGAGTATGCAATTGTACATATTCATATAAAGTACATAATACATAAAATCCCATAAAGTTATAGTGAAAACATTTTTTTGTATGATATTTATTAAGATTTAATGATATCGACAAATTTTATGTTTAATTATAGTAGTAAAATTATTTCACTTCATGAAGTTATAATAGTATGAAAACTTTTTAAGTATAATTAGAAAAAAATAAAAAATTTAATGTCAGAAAAATCAAATATAAGATGTGCAATTTTCTAGTTTACTTATGAAAAGCATAGTGATTAAAATGGGGGGGAAGTAAGGACCTTATATTCTATCAAAAATAAATAAAAAACGAGATGCAATTACTCTTTTGAAAAAACTTCTATCCTCAAGTGTGTGTGAAGAAATTCTAACGTTAGGTTGTACAACATTTACGACTAAAACTTGTAAAAAAACAATAGTGAAGAGGTGTAAGGAATGAAGAATAAAATTATGACAGGATTTTTAATAACATCAATTGTTACCGGGGCGACTATTCCTATCAATACTCTAGCAACGCCAATCGTTCAGGCAGAAACAAAACAAGATAATGTAGATATTTCCTCAGCATTACGAAAAATAGGTGCACACTCCAAGTTAACACAAACCTTTATTGATGGAGCTTTAGCAAGTCCGAATGTACAGCTTGAAGAAGTTCCATCTTTAAATACAAATCAATTTCTAATTAAACAAGATATGAAAGAGTGGTCATCCGAACTTTATCCTAAATTAATTCTATTAAATTCAAAAAGTAAAGGATTTGTAACTAAATTTAATAGTTATTATCCAACATTAAAAGGATTTGTAGATAATAAGGAAGATAAAGAAGGGTTTACAGATAGACTGGAAGTCCTTCAAGATATGACCATAACAAACCAAGAAAGTGTGCAACGTCAAATTAATGAGTTAACAGATCTAAAAATACAGGTAGATAAGAAGTTGAAAAATCTTGATACTGATGTGGTAAAAGCACAAATTGTCCTTAATTCAGAGGGAACAGGAAAAATAGATAAGTTAAAAAATGAAATGCTAGATACAAAAAAATCAATTCAAAATGATTTACAGCAAATAGCATTATTACCAGGAGCTTTAAATGAACAAGGGCTAAAGGTATTCCAAGAAATTTATAGTTTATCGAAAGATATTATTGAACAGGCTGCTCAAACAGCAGTAGTAGCGTATAACAAAGGAAAAGAAATAAACAATGCCATTGTAGACGCAGAGAAGAAAGCAGAGCAAGAAGCAAAAGAAAAGGGAAAATCAGCTATAGAAATTGAGGCTGCAAAAAAAGAAGCACGTGAAACAATAGAGAAAAGTAAAAAAGGTGAAATCGCTGCAGCTGCAGTTACAAAAACGAAAGAGTATGATCTTATGAAAGTAATTGATCCTGAAAAAATAAAAAAAACATATAATACTTTTGCTGAAATTAATAAACTAACAGCTGAGCAACGAGCATATTTAAATGATTTAGAGAAACAAAATCAGAAATTATATGACTTAACAACTAAATTAACAGTAGCAGATTTACAAAAATCAATGATTCTTTTCATGCAAAATGACTTGCATACATTTGCTAACCAAGTAGATGGAGAAATTGAGCTAATGAAACGTTACAAAGAGGATTTGGATTTAATAAATAATAGTATTACAAAATTATCGACTGAAGTTGATATCAATAACACTCAGTCTCAAAAAGATACATTAAGACGATTAAAAAGTGTAACAACTCAACTTGAAGAACAAGTTTATAAATTTTGATATTAAGAAATTAGGTTTATTGAAAAAATTATAACGAAACGGAAAATAAGGAGGAGAATCAAATGATGAAATTTCCATTTAAAGTCATAACCTTAGCTACTTTAGCAACGGTTATAACTGCTACAAATGGTAGTACTATTCATGCACTTGCACAAGAACAGACAGCTCAAGAACAGAAAATAGAAAATTATGCGTTAGGACCTGAAGGATTAAAGAAAGCGTTGGCTGCAACAGGGTCTCATATTCTTGTAATGGATTTGTACGCAAAAACTATGATTAAGCAACCGAATGTAAATTTATCCAACATTGATTTAGGTTCAGGAGGAGGAGAATTAATTAAAAATATTCACCTGAATCAGGAACTGTCACGAATCAATGCAAATTACTGGTTAGATACAGCGAAGCCAAACATTCAAAAAACAGCACGTAATATTGTAAATTATGATGAGCAATTTCAAAATTACTACGACACATTAGTAGATACTGTAAAAAAGAAAGATAAGGTGAGCCTTAAAGAAGGAATAGGGGATTTAATCGATACAATTCATACAAATTCAAATGAAGTTACGGAAGTCATTAAGATGTTAGAGGCTTTCAAAACAAAGTTGTATACAAATACTGTAGATTTTAAAAATAATGTTGGTGGTCCAGATGGACAGGGAGGATTGACGGCTATATTAGCGGGAAAACAAGCGTTAGTCCCACAACTTCAGGCCGAAATTGAGAATTTACGTTCTACACAGAAATCACATTTTGATAATGTATTAGCCTGGTCAATTGGTGGTGGATTAGGAGCAGCTATTTTAATTATTGGAACGATTGCAGGAGCGGTAGTAATTGTTGTGACTGGTGGTACAGCTACACCAGCTGTTGTTGGTGGTCTTACAGCTCTAGGAGCCGCTGGTATCGGTTTAGGAACAGCAGCTGGTGTTGAGGCATCTAATCATATGAATTCTTATAATGAAATTTCGAATAAAATTGGAGAATTAAGTATGAAAGCTGATTTGGCTAATCAAGCGGTTATTTCACTTACTAATACGAAAGACACTCTAACATATTTGTATCAGACAGTGGATCAAGCAATAATGTCTCTAACAAGTATTCAGCAACAATGGAATAAAATGGGGGCTAATTATAAAGATTTATATGATAATATCGACCAAATGCAAGAACATAAACTTTCGTTAATACCTGACGATTTAAAAGCTGCAAAACAAAGTTGGAATGATATTCATAAGGACGCAGAATTCATTTCAAAAGACATTGCTTTTAAACAAGAAAAAACAAACTAAAAATTAATATATATTAATAGGAGGAATTAAAGTGAATAATAATTTTCCATATAAACTACTTGCTGTATCAACGTTTTTAACCCTGACAACAACTACTGTAGTTTCTCCAGTAGCTGCTTTTGCAAGTGAAAGTAAAATAGAACAAACGAGTACGGAAGATATATCACTTTCTGTAAACAGCGAAAAGATGAAAAAAGCTTTGCATGATGCTGGGGTATTTGCAAAATCCATGAATGATTACTCTTATTTGTTAATTAATAATCCAGATGTTAATTTTGAAGGAATTGATATTAAAGGATATACAAATCTACCTAGTCAAATTGTACAAGATCAAAAGAATGCAAGAGAGCATGCTACAAAATGGGATGCGCACATAAAAAAACAACTTTTAGATACTCTTACAGGAATTGTAGAGTATGATACTACATTTGACAATTATTACGATACATTAGTAGAAGCAATTAATGAAGGAGATGCAGATACATTAAAAGAAGGTATTACAGATTTACAAGGGGAGATTAAAAAAAACCAAGCATATACACAGAATTTAATACAAGAACTAGCTAAGTTAAGAGATAGTATTGGAGAAGATGTCCGAGCATTTGGAGGTCATAAAGATATCTTGCAATCGATTTTAAAAAATCAAGCATCTGGAATAGATGAAGATGAAAAACGCCTAAATGATGTTTTAGAGCAAGTAAGACATTTTAAACAAGTAGAATCGGATGGAATAATAACTGTATCAGTTCCCTCAATCCCTACATGGATTGCTGGAGGTGTAATGATAGGGGTAGCAAGAAATAATTTAAGTACGCTAGAACCGCTATTAGCGCAATTGCGCCAAACGGTAGACTATAAAATAACATTGAATCGTGTAGTTGGAGTTGCGTATAATAATATTGCTGAAATGCAAAATGCAATTGGATCAGCTATTAATGCTCTCACCTATATGTCAGCACAATGGCATGATTTAGATTCTCAATATTCAGGAGTACTTAATCATATTGATAAAGCATCCCAAAAAGCAGATCAAAATAAATTTAAATTCTTAAAACCTAATCTGAATGCAGCCAAAGACAGCTGGAAAACATTAAGAGCAGATGCGTTTACATTAAAAGAAGGAATAAAAACATTAAAAATGGATCCTGTTTCTTCAAAAAAATAGGGAAGTACGGTTTTATTGGAAAGTTTCCTAAAATATAGAGGCTTTAAAAACATACTGTTAAATAATTAAATGATTCGTTATCATCAAAAAAGGTGGAGTTGTATTAAGGACTCCACCTTTTTTTTGATGATATGCTTCTAATGAGCTAAAACTTTTTGTTCATTTATTTACAAGAAGGTGGGATTATGGTGTATGTCATTCCATACGACAGATTCGCTAGGGAAGATATCATTTATTGCTTAGCAAAGAATTACGAGGAAATTGGTTTAATGCGTTTTGGTGATGATAATGAGGAGTTCGATTTAAGATGTGGTGAATCTTTATAAGGTTATTATAGTAAGCGTTTACAATAATAACGATACATTTTTGTATGCAATATTGCATATTTATACATTAGACCTCTATTTTTCATTTTTTAATGGTACTATAGCGAGATGAGAGTCTTTAAGGGTTCTCCTTGATAGGAGGAAATATGGAAAGAGTGCAAGCGATTTACAGTAATCAAAAATTTAAGAGTTGGGTTAAACAGGTATTAGCTGTAGGAGGAATAATAGGGTGCTGCTATTTGGTGTTATATGTTTTCTGTTTTTTAGTTATCATATAAATAGTATACAATTAAACTAGTAGAGTCTTGCCTAGAGAGGTAAGGCTCTTTTATTATACCTGGAGATGAACAAACTACATACAATACCTCCCAGGTTTGTCAGATTACTTTGTATAGTGCCTTGTTTCTCTATGTTGCGAACACTAACTCCTGTCATTGAAAGTAAATAAACTTCTATTCACAAGTTTCCATTTATATTGAAAACAGAATTCTAATGATAAAAAATGTGTTTTTATAAGACAAGCATAAGTTATCTTATGTTTTGGTAAAATCTTTTTATCTTGGAAAAGGATTTAAATCTTACTAATAAATTTGAACCCTCTTCATATGTTATTTTCTCTATATTATCATATAAATATAATATAGAGAAAATGATTTAAAAGCAAGTATTTTAGTAGGGGTACTGCTACATGCTCAACAACTTAAGGATTTTATAATACCCAAAATAAAAAACTTTGCAAATTTTCTAAAAACAAACTATTTAATTATATCAATAATGAAATTAATTAATATAATATATTAATCCTAACAGAAGGGAGGATTAGCCATGCAATTAGTTTGTTTTAAAGTAGTAAATGGACAATACTTTTTAGTTGTAGAAGGTATCGAGATTCCTGCGCCAATTCCAGCGTTTGCTGCAGCTTTATTAATTGGTTTAGGAGTAATCCCGCTTTGTTCTTAATTTAAGGAATTCCAAACAGCACTACCTTTCAATCGATAAACCCTTAAGCATATGAATGCTTAGGGGTTTCTTTATAATAAAAAAGAAAAGACGCCATAAGGCGTCCCCACAATTAGGTAGATAAAACTCTAGTTTTCCAATCTAAAGAAATTTTGTATCAGCTCTTTGAAAGTATATCATAATATCCGATTGATTTATTATGCATTATTACATACTCTTCTCAAACCCTCTAGTTTTTATTTGATAAAATAGAATCCTAATATTACTAAAAATCAAATAAATATTTCTAAAAACACTAAATATTTACAAGGATAACAAAAGTGATACATTTAAGGGGCAAATTATAAAAAATATTAAAGGGGGAATAAAGAAGTATTTAAAAAGAACTAATATAAACGGTGAGCAGTGATACAGGTTATATGAACCTATATCTTGTTAAAAAAGGATACTCATTTGAGTATCCTTTCTCTAACTTGAACCATCTTGATTTTTATAAGATGAAAGTTGGGTGCAAATCCAATATGGGCATAATGAAAGGAAATACCAACATTGCTTTAGGTTTTCTATCATGCAGTAAAATCTTGTTATTTAAATGAATTGTTTAGCTGAATTCAAAGGATTGAAAAACGTATTTAAAATTGTAATATCTTTGCAAAGATAAAGATAATAAAGTGATCTAATTAAGGCATTTGTTCGTTAAAATGAGTTTTTCAACAGATTACTATTTTAGGGTGAATTCTGTAATGGAATGATAAGGGGCATTTGTCTATTGGGATTTCAGAAGGATTTAAAATCGTATATCTAAAAAATATAAACATATATATTTTAAGAGGACTGAGTTTGAAAGTATAACGATAAATGTGCTGGGTTTACTGACACATTTATAACAGAAAAAACAAACTATTCAAGACCAGTGCTATCAGATACTACAATTCTACTGGTCACGTTAATTATTTCTCACTTGTAATAGGGGGAATTGTAGTGTTTTGAAATGTATCTGTTTTTGTTTCCCTATATGAACGATTATAGCAACGGGCTCCGTACTGAAATAATGAAGAATCATCATTTGTTTATTCTGATTTCTGGAAAAGTTTTAATAGTTTTATGCTGGACAAATATATTTTTTAGGAAGAGGAGAGATTATTGATGGATAATCAATTATTATATCAACAGCCAAAAAGAAAAAAGGCACTCGTGATTGGAGCTGGTATTGCAGGCTTGCTTACTGCACGCGTGCTTTCCAGTTATTTTGAGACAGTGATAGTTGTTGAAAAAGATGAATTACCCCAAAAACCATCTGAACGTCCAGGTACACCCCAAGACTTTCATCCTCATCGTGTATTACCACGCGGAGAAATCATTATGAATCGTTTCTTTCCTGGATATGTTGATGATTTATTAAATCTAGGGGCCCATAATATCAAGAATGATAAAATGATTCGATTTTCTCCGTATGGGGCACTTGAACTAGTTATAGAGCGAAAAGGTGCAGCGAGCAGTCGAGCATTGTTAGAATGGACAATCCGCCAACGTGTGCAAGAAATTCCTAATGTACATTTTTATTCAAGGCAAGCAGTCACAGGCCTTTTAGCTTCGTCTGATCACAAGCGTGTTATTGGAATTCATATTCAAGAACGAGACGAATTAAAAACAAAGCGAACTGTGTTAACCGATTTGGTAGTGGACACATGTGGTCGTCAATCGAAACTCAATAAATGGCTTACATCTATAGGATATGATGTTCCAGAACCAGAACGTTTAAAGGTGAATTTTGGATATAGCACGAGATATTATAAAGTACCCCCGCATATCAAAGAGAAATTGAGTGCAATTTCTGAAGGAGATCCTGCTAAAAACGTTGGTGCTGTAGGGTTATTATATATTGAAGATAACATAGCTCAAGCGCTTCTATTTGTTGCTGGAGGTTTGCACTATCCACCAACCAATTCAAAAGAATATGAAAAAGAACTGGATTCATTAGTTACCCCTATGATGGGGGAGTTAATCAAGGAGTTAGAACCAATTAGTGTCCCAAGAGGATTTAGAGCGCAGGAGTCAACTCGTCAACATTTTGAACAAATGGAAAATTGGCCATCTGGATTATTAGTGTTAGGTGATGCTTTTTGTAACTTTGATCCTATTTACGGACAAGGGATGACCGTAGCCGCCATTGAAGCTGAAATGTTAGATACTTGTTTAAAAGAACATTCTACTTATAAACCTGGATTCGAACGCAAAGTGCTGCAACGTATGCAACAAGCTATTGAGCCGGCATGGTGGCTGAGTTCAATTGCGGATTTGCGTTGGAAAGGTGTTGAACATGTAGGAGCCGTTCCACTAAAAGGTGTGAAATTTGCACAGAAATATTTTGATTTATATCTTAAACAAGCTGTAAAGCAAGCAAATGAGGGTAATTCATCCATGCTCCAAAAATATATAATGATGAATGGGTTAGTTCATTCGCCTTATGAAATCATTAACTCAGATATGTTAAGGATGTTAATCAATAGAGATGGGTCTTCAGAAGAGAATGAACTTTTGAACGAACTTGGAGAAGTAGATAAGAAACCAATGCAAGAAAGAATACATGAACTAATCCCTTCCTTTACACTAGCTTTTGAGAATAGCGCTCCAAATCTGTTCTCATCCATTTCAATTTCTAATGTTAAATGAGGAAAAGGTAGTACAAATCAATGAATATTTGTATTAGATATACTCTAATTTTTTATATTTTACACACTATATCAAAAAAGAAACATAACCTCTTATTTTCTGCAGGTATATGTTTCTTTTTATCATTTTTCCAAGAAGACCCCTTCCTCAAGGAGCGTGAAGGATCACAGCCCAGTGAGTAGGTAGGAAAGGAGGTATCTTCTAATATATGTTGGATGATACTTTTTTGATTTATGAACAAAAAGGCTATTGAAAGGGTCTTAATATAAATATCAGAACCCTTTTCAATATGTATACTTATTTCACTGCCTCTTTTAATTCTTTTCCAGCCTTAAAAGCAGGTGCTTTTGAAGCCGCGATTTGCATTTCTTCACCTGTTTGTGGGTTACGTCCTGTACGTGCAGATCTTTCACGTACTTCAAATGTACCAAAGCCAAGAATCTGTACTTTCTCTCCGTCTGCTAACGCATTTGTTATTGTATCTAATAACGCTTGTGTTGCTGCAGCAGCATCTTTTTGTGTAAGTTCAGCTTTTTCTGCTACTATTTTTGTTAATTCTGTTTTATTCATTTTCTGCACCTCTTGATATGTAATTAGGTGACTATTATAACGTGTGATTACTTATGATGCAATTATACTGTACATAGAGTTATAGCAAGTACAAGAAGGACAATGTCTGTGTAAAGGCATAAGATGGATATTGATTATCGCTTTAAATTCTGTTCATATTTCTTTACATCTTCCATGTTTTTAAATATTAACACATCAAAAATTCCTTTTTCATTCCCACATACGACAACAAAACCATCTGTTGCTTCCAAAACTCTACCGATGCCACCATCTGTAAGTGTAATACTGGTGAGATGTTTTACGTTCAGTTTTTCTTCTTTTCGAATGTAAGTAGTTATGGGTGTTCCTACAGGAAATGCGTCTGTGATCTCTTTTGTTGTATATGTGCCATCATCTATTGATTGAGTTTTAGCTGTAATAGAATCAGTTTGAGTGGCACATCCTGTTGAACATATTAAAAGCATTCCAGTAATAATACTTACACAAGCTGTTTTTACCATTCACAAAATCCTCCTATAACTGTTCGTATTTTCAACCCATTTAGGGTAACAAATTATATATACGAAGTTTGTTGGTTTATATGAGTCGTAAATTAACAAAGATACAGGTATTTTGGCAGAATGTGTTTCAAACAAAAAAAAGACACCTAAAGGTGCCTTCCTGCGACTGGAACCATCGTAATATGGTATTGGGTGCCAACCTGATTATTTTTTACCACATTAAGTAATTTTGGTTGTTGAGAAATATAATTCAAATCTATATTTTGTTTATTTTTGCTTCGTTAGATTTTTTGTAGTGGATTCTTCAATCTGTTCAGATTTAATTTTAATTTCAGAGGTTATTGCTATCTTGCTACCCGAGTACACACAATAACAGCATTTGTTGCACCAGAACCAACATGATTAATCAAATGTAAAAAATAGTTAAAGTCGAAACGTATGTTATTATTATATTGAGAATTATAAATTAAAGATGGCATCTGGAAGGGAATAGTTATATATGAAAACAATAAAGGGAAAGTTATCTTTTAGCATTGATATTATAGGTTGTATCCTTTGCATTATAATGCTTATTATAAGTCTTGTTAATTTTAGAACATGGGTCCCTCCTTTTCTATTCTTTATCTGCGGACTAATTTTCTTCATTAATATAATAAATACCAGTAAGGGAAAAGGGCGTAATTCAAATTAATATAAAATTGTATCCGTATAACCAAAAAATGCTATTCTTTTTGTAGAAATATACAGAGAGGATGGCATTTTTTATAAATTTTTTGTTTCAAGATGAACTCCAGTGATTTGCTAAGGGCTTATATCAATATTTTCCTCCTCCACTTTTAGTACAGCTTGCTAGAGGGGGAGATTTTGTTTAAAGAAAGGGAGTTTTTGCGATGTTACCTAATTATATAAAGATAGTTTATGAGATAGCCAAAAAAGCCCATGCTGGACAAGTAGATAAAGCAGGTATGGATTATATCAAACACCCTGAGGCAGTTGCTAGCTTTGTAAATACGACAGAAGAGAAGGCTACTGCTTATTTGCATGATGTTCTTGAAGATACTGAGATAACAGCTGCTGATTTATTAAATGCTGGTATACCTCATAACGTAGTTGAGGCAGTGCAGGTACTGACAAAAGAGAAATACACACCTTATTTTGAGTATCTGAGCAGAGTGAAAGAAAATTCTCTTGCCCGTACAGTTAAACTTGCAGACTTAAAACATAATTCTGATCGCTCAAGACTTGCTAGAATAACAGATAAAGACCTAAAACGATTGGAGAAGTACCGCAAAGCGATTAAATTTTTAGAGAAATAAAAGAATCAGCAACTTCTTTAGTTGCAATTCCCTAAAAATACTAGACGTTTGAGGCAACGCTTTCTTGCAATTGTTTTAAGCCATGTAAGACTGATATCCCGGTTGCTGTGAAATAGAAAAATAAGAGACTATATTCTGAGGGAATCTTGAATATAGTCTCTTATTATAGGTTTTAAAACATTAATTCAGGGATTTTTAATTGATTTTAAAGTAAGTTCCAAGTCTCATCTAGAATAGGTTTTGGTGGTATGTAAATAATTGTTCCATCTCGCCCTCTTGTTAAAATAACTCTATATGCATTGAGTTTAATTTGGAATGGATCTTCGACACCCCATTGATAGTGTTGTCCTTTCCAAGCCCCATTTTGTAGATAAAGATCATCATCCCAATGAACGAGTGCCATATCTAGTTCAAGTCCTTGTGTTTGAAATTCAGTTGCGCTGTAGTTAAGGTTTTTACAATAGTATTGAGACCCTGGATAGTTAAAGTATTGAGCGATTTTACTAGGCCTTTCATATCGTTCATCTCGTGGTAGAACAGGGACTTCTTTTTGACGATCAGCGCCACCAGCACAGACGACACCAACTGTTTTTGTATCATCCTGATAAAGCTGATTTAAAGTAATTTTTGCTTTGTCTAAATCACGCGTAATAAAAAGCTGATAATGTTCCTTCGGTAGGTTATGAATAAGCTGTTTCGTTTGTTCAAAATTAATATCTAATAAAGTATTAATAATTTCATAGTATTTTAAAGCTGCATGAGCACGGAAAGATGAATTTAAATGTAGCTGAGAATGAGTTTTATAATGTAATGCATTTGTGAATACAGAATTAGGGTATTTAGAATGAACAGTCACGTTTTTTTCAGCGATCGCAGTATTCCACAGAGGGAGACCGCCTTCTTCCCCAGAATAGATCTCTTGACCTTCCCCAATTAAGCCAATTGTTACACTCCACGGCTTATTATGTGTCGTAATATTCATTATAATATCGGGTTCACTTAAGTGTTGGGCTTCTCGCTTTCTTCGAGTGAGTGATTGGTCGACTTTTTTGGTATCCCATGCTCGTTGTGCTTCATCAAAAATGATAATTTGTTCTTTTGGAATGGTTTTCTTTTCGAGAAAATCCATTTTATATCCATATAGGCCTTGTACGAACGTTCTATTTTTTAACGTATCTTGTAATACGTCTACTAATGGCCCGTTACCAGATAAATAAACTGCATTTTTCATTTCATGTGCAATGGTCAGACCCAAATATGTTTTACCTGCTCCTGGCTCACCAGATACTAAGATTAAGTGATGGGTATTTGTATTTTGTGCTTCTTGAATAATTGTTCGTATAGTTTGTTGTACTTTTGGAAAATTACTGCTTGATATTGCTTTAATATCAGGGAGTGGTTCATTATGTAAAATGGAACGAGCAGCTTCTAGCATAGAAGGTGAAGGTTCATAGAAACCATTGATTATTTCCTCTATCGTCAAAGTTTGTACTTCAGTTTTATCTAATATTCGGTTAATAATAATTTCCAATCCATCAACTGTTGAAAGGGTTACTTGATAATCTTTTTGGAATTCCCATTGTTCACCTTCATAGTTTGTAAGCAGTAGAATACCTATGACTTGCATGTTAGATTGTTGAATAGCTGAGTGATAATGCTGGAGATCACGCATATAAAGTGATGTTTGAATGTATTCAGAAGGTGAAACGTGATTATAACTTTTACATTCGATGACTATCAAATAGCCATTGATTAATAAAAGTATATCTGGACGACGGCCACCTCCGCGTAAAATCTCATATTCAAAAATAAGTGATGCATCTAAATTAGGAAATCGATTAAATAAATCTTGTAGCTTATTGTAACTATCAATCCATGCTCTCTTTTGAGAAGCAAGTTTGGGATCATTTGCATTAGTTTTATAGACATGATATTGCAATTGTTTAATGAATGATCTTAAATCTAATTCTTTAAATTGTTCAATAGTTCCAGCCCAGCCATAGTTCAAGATAAATGCCTCCTTAAGAAGTAGTAGAATATATGTAAACCTTTTAATTTTATACATATAGCAAACTTATTCGAAATTGTTCTTCTTTCTGTGAAACTTCGTGACTTTGTTCTAAATCTATATTAGCATTTGTGTATATAAAGTGAAAATAAGAGGGGCTACCATATGAAAATAAAAAAAGTAACATATAGCATGATGATTAGTTTACTACTACTAATATCATGTGATATATCGAATGAAGAAATTGAACAAAAAGCACAAAATTATACAAAATCAGAGTATGGTCTTTCTGTTAAACTAGATCAAGTTGAAACAATTGAAAACGGTAAGGATATAATGGGACCAGATGTACGAATAGCCCATGTACAGCAAGTAGATAAACCGTATTTACAATTTCAATTATCATTCGATGGACAAGTCTCTCCAAAAGTAGTGAATGATAATTATAAAATAAAAAAAGAAGCGAATGATTTAAAAGAAAAATTCAATACATATTATGCTGGAAAAGGGAATAATGATATATTTACGTTTGAACAAATGTATACAGGAGATGCTGTTTTCGATAAAAAGGCTGAAGCAGAAATAGAAAAGAAAAATTCAAAGAAATATGTTACAGCAGTTTTTAGAAGTAATATCTTTTTGGATGTAAATAATCCCGCACATATGGAAAAATTAGCGGATCTTGCAAAAAGTGTCCAAGAATTTAATAAAACAATTGAAAATAATAAGAGTAGCGTGGAAGATATAACAATTCAGCTGCCAAATGTTAAGAAGGAATTATTACGAAATATTGTAGTAGATTATGTATTAACGGCTGAAAATGCAAAAAAGACTCTTGAGAAAAAAGAGGATTATATGAAAGCATTACAAATGAAATATTAGGTTTAAAGCATGCGTAAATGAATCAATTAATTAAAGAGAGAAATTTGAATCCTTAAAGAAGTTGGACAAGGTTAGTTTATTTTTACGCGCGGATGCTGAAGCAAAGAAAAAAGAATTAGAAGGATTACGTGAGAAAGTCTAATCTTGTAATTAATCAGGGGGCCATCTGTAAAAATGGGTGACTTCTCTGTGAATTAACTGTAGATATATTTTTAAGGAGAGAATGAAATTATGGGACAAGTGGTGAGAGAACTATATTCTCTAAGTAAACAATATAAAGCTCAAATGAATATTAGAATTCAAATTGATAAAAAAACAAAAAAATAACTAATATATGCATAGTATCTATTTGCCTAAGTGAATAGGAGTGGTCTAATAAATATAGAAAGAATGAAAGGGGGATAGAAACTGGCAAAGTTAACACTGATACTAGGAATGATACTTACAACACTAACAATCATCGAAAAAGTCCTAGTCATCTACGAAAAGTAAAAAAGCTCAAAACCAAATGAAAACGCCCAGCCAGACGTAAACAAAAATGATTTTGAGCAGAAGAGAGAAGCCCACCTTCTCCCTTCTATACACATTATAACAACTTGCCAATTTGTAAACAATATGAAGAAAACAAGCAATTCAACAAGCTTCTTAATTATTTTCATTACACTGTGTTACTTTACCTATTTTCGAAATTCAGTTGAAATGAGTATTTTTAAAACGATTTTGGATATTTTGTTAATTATTATTTTGGTCTTTTATATAATAAATACGTTATTGCGACTCTATGGGATTTTTAAAGAAAAAAGAGGTGAATAGAGTGTACAAGTTTGAAGATAAAGAGCAACTGCTTTCTTTTTTACATGATGAAGTATTAACGACACCAGAGGAAATGGATGTTTTAGGGATTAATAAAGCGGGAATTAGTAAAATGATTATAAATGGTAAAATTGTGCCATTTAAGAAGATGGAACGAGTGAGTTTATTTCTACGTGAAGATATTGAAGAGAAGAAAAAAGAATTAGAATCATTAAGAAGTATACATCGTTCTTATAATGAATGATTAAATGAGTTTTGATTTGAGGGAGGGGAAAAGTTGAGTGGTAGTTAATACATTAAAAAAATCAGCAGAACTAAGGGGAATCCTGATGAATTACTTTCCAGTTATGGAGAATTCATCGTTTAGTTTTAATGAATCTGATATTCCAGATTATGATTTAGACTCTCATGATTTCATTAAGTTTGCCGAATATGAATTAGAGCAAATCAGTAATGAACAAGATCATATGAATAAGATTCATTTAATTAATTGTATATCTCATTTGAAAAGAGCAATAGAGTGCCAAATGGATATGTGTTTGCAGGTTTTAGGATTATCTAAGATTGTGAAAAAAAGTAATTTAGGTTTCAATAAAAAAATGGAGTTTTTCAGTAAGTCAGGCGTTTTTAACTCTCGTTCACTTACTAGACTCAATGGAATAAGAAATAAGTTAGAACACAGTTATGAGATACCAAAGATAACAGAAATTGAGACGTACTTTGATTTAACTGTTGCTTTTGTATCAGTTCTAGATTCTATAATAATTTATCGAAGTTCCTGTGTAGGTGCTGAATTCTATATAGAATCAGATGAATTTAATGAATTAATCCTCTTCTCTGTTGAGTATATATATAATGATGTACCGAAAATTACTTGTGAAATTAATAGTTTTGATAGAGAAAAGATGAAACCTATTGTTTTGAAAAGAATAGAAGTTACAGCAAAAGAATATGAGGAATTCCCATATTTTTTGAAAGTGTTTTTATTGTTGCGTAGGTCTGAATATACGATAAATGTGGAACGTGCCCTAAAAGATTTAAGTAGTATCTAGAAATGAAAATGCATTTTAAAAGAAAATTATTCATAAAGAAAAAACAGTATAGACTAGTAAAAATAGTTCATATAAAGAGAAATAGCCGTTCATGTTAGAGGGTTATTTCTTTTTTATAGTAAAGAAATAAGAGATGAAGATAATTCATCTCTTTTATACGTTCTTATTTTCATGAATACCTAAATGTTTTTTTAGTGCATCTTGCAACACTTGAGAGTAGTTTACATTATTAGCTTTTCCCATTTTATCAAGCCAATGAGGAAAAGTTATGTTTTCTTTACTGCTTTATTTTCAATTTCACTATGGAATGGTGGCATCCATACTTCTATTAAGCTAATAATTTGATTATCTGTAGTTTGAATAGAAGTGGGCGGAATAGCGCCTTTATTTTCTTCTATTTCATATAGATGAGTTGCTAATGTCTTTTTAGCCATTTCAAAAGCATCTTCATAGTTAGTACTATTAGCATGACAATCTGCTAAGTCAGGGAATGTAGCAATGACTTGTTCATTAGAAAAATCAAAAATAGATGGGTAGATGTAGCGATCGTGGTAAGTGCTCATTTATTTTTCCTCCTGCTATTTTTTGAATTTCATGAAATTTGAAATGGTAACGGCCAAAATCCATAAAACAATAACTATTAAGTAGATGGTGTCTAACATTTTTAAATTAGAAAAGTCGGTAACAATAAAGTAATGAATAGCTAAAAACAAACAAACAGTATTTAAAATCAATGAAGTTTTTGACATATTGATAAGGGGAGATGGATATTGTTCTTTGAGTAATCCAACTAGTTAGTTGGGTTTACTTGTGTCATCTTTGTTTTATTTAAGAAGTATGTATATTCATAGAATGAAACAAGAGGTCCATGATATTTTGTCTAAAATATCTAGAATTTCCATCTCCCTTATACCCACCTTTCTATAATTTCATTATAATATGTATTAAGTTAGTTTGGGTATTGTATATACTGATAAAATAATAATGAAATATACAATGCTAAAAGAAAAGCTATAGAGAGTATTTGTTGTATTTAATTATTTTAGTATGGTTAAAGTAATACAAGATACTCGGGATATTTATAATATTACTGAAATCAATTAAGAATAAATTGTAAATAATAAATCAAAGCTATCTTCGTTTTTCCTTGTGACCAAAGGTATATATAAATTATAATTTTTTATAAGATTATCGATAGTTTGTAAATATAAAAATTTTGGATAGCTGGCTTGTTTATAGAAAGAATACTTGGGAGGAAAATATGTTAAAAGAGATTAATATTTTACATATTTCTGATCTCCACTTTGGAATGGAGTCAGAAAAGGATGAAACAAAGAAAGCGCAGAGGGATAATGCTTTGAAGGAAATGATTAAAACATTATCTAATTTAAAGGATGGGGATCGGCCGCATATTGTAGTTATATCGGGTGATATAGCTTGGCAAGGAAAGGAATCAGCATATTCAATAGCAAATGAGTGGATATCTAATTTATTGAATGTTTTAAATGTTGGAAAAGAAAATCTCGTAGTTTGTGCGGGTAACCATGATATTAATAGGAATAAAACAATGGGAATGAGCCCGCCCCAAAATGCAGCTCAAGCAGATGAGTGGTTGTCAGTAGAGCATTTAGAAAACTTTATCCGTCCTTTTGAGGCATTTGAGAGATTTTGTGAAGGTATGGAAATCACAAAATTATCCATGGGATCTAAGGAATTTAACTTGGTGGGCCAAAGGGAAATACACGGAATTAAATTTGTTGTACTTAATAGTGCATGGTTTTGTAGGGGGAATGAAGATAGGGGGGAATTATGGTTGGGGTTACCACAGCTAGAGCTTATGCAATCCAAGGAACAACTTATTAATCCTTCTGACTATGATAATGGTCCAATAACAATTGCTGTAGTGCATCATCCAAAGGAATGGTTAAATGATGCGGAACAAAATACATATGAACGTCCAGGTACCTACAGGTATTTGTCACAAAGAACACATCTGATTTTATCAGGTCATGTTCATGCGGCTATTGAAGAGCCTTCAAGAATATTTAACCGTGCTTACTCGGTGATAGGAGGAGCAACATATGCAGGAGAAAGATACAGAAACAATTTTTCAATATTAAAGGTTAATAAGGAATCTAGAACTTGTGAGCAAATCCCCTATGAATATGATCCTAGAAATGGAAAATGGGAACTTAAGCAGCATAATAAACTTTTTTTCGAGGTAGATAGAGAAAGGAGGGAGAAAAAGGAGCTACTACTATCAGATGGGAATTCACCATTAAATACTGCAGAAAGAGAGATAAGCAGGTACCTTAATTGGTTAAAGAAGCGTACAGAAACATTTATTGTTCCAGGTACTAATGTACCACTTTCCATTGAGCATGCCTGGGCGAGTTTGCACGTAATAGATGAGTCAAATGGTATCATTAACGAATCATTGGAGATGGAGATTACCAAATATCACGAATGGGAACGTCTTTCGCATCATCGTAATCCAAAAAAAAATGCCCAGGAAGTCACTGAGTTAGGTAAAAGGGTCATCCTTATTGGAGGACCAGGTTCTGGGAAAAGTACTCTTGTCCGACGAGCGGTGAATAGATTGACAGCTAAAGGTGAGAGGGTATTGTATGTCCGTCTTCCACATGTGGCAAAGGAAATGGAACTGGGAAGATCTTTTGAGGATGCGTTATGGTCTGTTGCGCTTGATGGGTATGCTGGAGATAAAGAGTTACTAAAGTCGGAGATAGGACCTAAGATTATTCTTATTGCCGATGGTTTAGATGAATGTGAACCAATTCGAAGAAGAGTAAGTCAATCGTTGTTTGAATGGTCAATTGATAGACAGGATACCCGAGTGGTCGTGACAACCCGTCCGGTGGGATATGAATCTGCTCAATTTAATTCTTTTCATCATGTTGAGATATTACCGTTAGATGAAAGGGAAATTAAAGCGTATTCCTTAAAACTTTTAAATATCTTAAATGATGATGAGAGAAAAGCAGCAGAAATGCATACTAGTTTCAAGCAGCAATTAGAAAATAATAAAATGGTTAGTGTGGCAGCTCGAAGCCCATTATTATTAAACTTTTTAATTCAGTTGTTAGTTTCAGGGAAGTCTTTTGGTAAGTACCGTGCTGAGTTATATAGTAAAATCCTTGAGGAATGGATCAGACAATCAGACAGGGTAAAAGAGAAACAACTTAATGAACAGATAGCAATGCGTTCTATAGAATGGATTGGGTGGATTCTTCAAAATGTACTTGATGGTAAGGGAGGAAGATCTAAGAAGGAGATATTACAAAAACTATCTTTTTTTATAGAAGAAGAGCTTGGTGTCATGCCTTTAAAAGCTAAAGAAATAGCAACTAACTGTTTACAGTTTTGGGTGGATATTGGGGTATTAGAGCATCTTCAGGTTGGGTATGAGAATGGTTATACTTTTATCCACTTAACCTTAGGAGAGTATACGGCAGGAAAATATATTTCTAGTTTACCAGAGGAAAAGCAGCGAGAGTTCCTTTTAGAAAGGATGCATATTCCAATTTGGCGCGAGACCTTGCTTTTAGCTGGTGGATCAGGGTGTGCTAGTCTTTTCGTTGAAACTATCATGGGAAATACAAATGGTAAGCTTGACTTATATAATGATATAGCATTCGCAGCTGCAATTTTAGCAGAAGTACCAACTCTTTCGGACTTAAATAAAAAAGTCGCTGAGAAAGCCATTAATACTATTAGTTCACCCATTTCCATGTTATGTTATGAGGCTGGGGAAGGATTAGAAGGTATAGCTCAACAAGAGCCTGATTGGACGTTAATCCTTGTGAACCCTCTTTTACAGCATGAACAGGAGTGGACGAAGCTTGTCGCATATAAATTAGCCCTGCTTACAAGACAATTTATAATTGATGGATCTACGGTTTTAACTTTAATTGCATTAAAGCCGAAGGAATCTATCACTCCCCTAGAAAAATTTAAAATACCAACTGGGTGGAGGGTATGGAATAAGGTTATTGAGCTAGCCATGGAGCAGCTTTTAAAAAATGAGACTTCGGATAACAAGGAATTAGTAGAAGTAGTTGAGGCATTAGGAGAGGGAGGTTTTAGTGGGGAATTCTATTTTGATTTTTCAGAAAAGCTTCAAGGTATGCGCAGACTTGACCTGCTAAAAATATTGAATCGAAAATTTAAAAGTAGTCTGGATCAATTTGATTTTCATAGGGATTTACTAAAAATGTACGAAGGAGAACGTGCATTACTTGCTTCTATATTAAGGCAAATTCCCGATAGACAAGAATGGTGTTTTAGTGAAGGGGAACCTTTGTTTGAAATTGGTAAAATTTACCGTAATATGCAATTGGGGGAAAACCCTACTTTCGATTTAAACCCATTGGTGGATGGAATACAGCTGTCTGCCGTCGATGAAGTTATAAAAGGTATGTTACTCGTACATGAAATAGTAGAAGAGAATATCTATAATGAGGCTCAGTGGGTATTAAGTAATGTTAAAAATGATAGATTATTACTTTCTATGCTCCCAGATGTACTAATACATGAACCTAACTGGGAAAGAGCAGAATCTATTTTAAATAAGAATCTATTAATTAAGTCCTTAAGTTATCCTTCCCATGCAATTGCTAGTAATGCTTCTCTTTTATTAGTAAATTGCTTTGAAAAATCTGAAATAATGTCTTCATTTTATGAAGCATTTATGGAGGCGGAAGGAGAAAGTTTATTTTACTTTACAATAATAGCAGAATCTATTTTAGGAGAGAATGCTATTAATGCTATTTTGGAACGCTTAAAAGGAAAGCGGACGAAAGGTCTACATTATTTATATGGATCCCTATCTGACTTTTATCAAGCAAAAAACAATGAATTAGTTAGTACCGCTTTAATGAATGGTATTAACGACGACGAACCAATTATAGTTCAGAAAGTTGCGGAAGTTATGCTTAAAATGGGCGGTGCATATGATGAAGAAATGATATTTAAAATAGCAAAATTTTGGGACGAGCATGGTGTTTTGTGTAATACTGACGAAATAAGAGTTGTTGGTTCCTCTTGTCCCAAATGTCATGTGGTTCCTCAAAGCCCTTTACCGGAGCTAATTACCTTATTAAAAAAATGTAAAATTCTCTCCTTAGAAAAAAGGAAGTATTTTTCTAAGCATCCCCGCTTGGATGTACAAAAGGTTGGCTTGGAAGCACTAGCTTATTTTCTCTCCACCTCTTTAGAGGAAATGAAGAAACTGATTCAAGAGATTAAGAATGGAAGAGAGCCTTCAGTATTACTAGATGCTATTTTCAGTGTAGATCATATCTTATTAAATTCGATTTCAGCAGAATTACTTTCCTTAATTGAGAGTAATAGATTTGATGTAAGGAAAAGATTATTGCAGGAACTTGCTAAAAGTCAATGGGCTGACCAAAGTTACAGTATTCCAATCATTAAAAAGGCACTAAACGACGAGAACTCTATTGTTCGTAACCAAGCTGTTATAACTTATCGAAGCATAGGATGGTAAGAAAAAAGTCTAAGGGAACAAGAATTTTAGAAAAACTGACGAGGGGAAATATCTCTCGTCTTAAGTTTTTTAAGTGTTAACAAAAAGAGAACCGTAATTGTCTCATTTTTATTTTTTGTATACAGATAAACACAAGGGGCCTTTGCGTGCTATGCTTGGTGCTCAAATTTTTAAAATTATAACTCATAAGAAAACACTAGGGAATAAGAAATTGTTATACCAGTACTTCGAGGTATATCAATTTGCTAGAAACGCTGATGCCAGCAATCTTTAAAAATGCTTGAGGTGTTAGGAGGTTAGATACTATTAAGAACTTAGAAATGGACATAACAAATTTCACACTATCTAACGGAAAGAAAAAACTTTTTAAATTCATTTACTACTTATTTCATTATCCATTGAATTAAATACGATCCATCCTCGCTCTAAATAATAACTATTGAAACTATCTGGAATTTCTTGTAGGAACCTCACGAAATATTCTGTACGAATAAGTTCAGGATAAAAAAGGTACAGGGATAATTTATTTAACTCTCTGAGTCTGTCTAATTGAAACTCTTACTTTTTTAAAGAGTAGTTATTACGTGTCTGCATATTTTTCATATTTACCCTCCGTGTATAATAATTAAAATTATATAAAGAGGAAATGACGATATAAAGAATTGTATAAACTAAAATAAAAGCCTAAATATTTAAAAGTAGCAGCTTATTTAATCCTAAGAATACGGGAATGCATTTGCTCATATTAGAGTGATCATCTTTATGTTTGCTTTTTATAAATTTTGCTTCTTATCCTTTATGAAAGTAAGGTAAATACTATATCTCTTAGATATAAGCTATATAGTTTACTTTTCTATGCATTCTTATTTTTCGAAAATTTTTATAGGATAATTACTGGTATACGCATGTGGAAAGGATGTAAGATTAAAAAGGTAGTAGTTAAGCATTTATTTAATGTGAAAATTCTTAAAAATAATAGTATCGTTTATAAGCTAGTTGCTGGAGTAACGTTAGATATATATTGAGGAATGTTAAGATGATAAAAATAGGCAGATCTTCATTATTGCAAGCAAAGACTAAGGTGTAAAGTCCTGATATGCATAATGATTTCACTTTTGTCTTCCCTTTATAAGTATGAAGTTGATAGTCAGTTTTGCTTACATTCTATATCTATATTATAATATTATAATAAACAGTAGATAAATCAGGTGTTATATATTTTTTGTTTAAATACTGGATAAGATAATGAAAGTTTTTGCGGTATTGGCATAAAGTAACTGACGCTCGTTCTCTGGCTTCTTCTACGTGAGTGAATGTTGTAAATGGAACGTGTAAATCTAGAATATAGTTAAAGAGGAGGATAGTCTCTTTTTTTTTGTATTTAAGTTTTGGGATGTCTAGTTTAAATATTGGAGAGGATGTTTTTTATGACAGGTTGGTTAGATACAAAGATTACAATTCCAGCAATTGTAGCGATACTGACATTTGTAGTTCTTCATTTTATTATTGATCCATGGAAGGCAAAAAAGAAATGGAAAGAAGAAAGATTTAAAAATTTGTATGCTCCATTATATACGATCATTATTTCTAGACTTGGAGCAGCTGGACTTCTTAATGCAGTTAGCAAGGGTAAGAGAATTTATTTTGGTAGTGCGGGAGAAGAAGGGAAAATAAATAATGATTATATGATAGAGTTTACTTTAAAAAATTCTGCGTATGCTAGTAATGATTTACTAAATGCTATTCATGATTATACATACTTTATCAGCAGTACAAGGTCTATAATAAAGAGTGTATCAGATAAAGAAGAGAGAACTCAAAGAGAAGCCGATGACTTGAAAGAAGCGTCAAGAAAAAGAGAGGAGTATACAAAGCGATTAGTTATAACTTTTGTTAAGGAATATAATCAATTAAAGAAAGATCTTGATATGGATTATAACAAAGTAGAGCTTGAAACAGGAATCCCAGAATTTTTAAAGGATTTATTTGAAAAAGGCAGTGATAAAGGTTTTGAGAGCCAAAAATAAGGCTCTCTTTTTTTATGAATTCCACCTCCATAATCCCTATTTTTTGTTGGCTAGTTTCTTTGGATTTTGGTATTTATAAAGATAGTTGAAATGCAAATGTTCTATATCTTTTTTTATCTTGGGGGGTATTGTTCCGTAAGCTTTTATTGACGTTTTTATTTTTTACGCAGGGATTATTTATAAAACATAAATATTTTAGAAATAGATAAATAATGAATTTGCTTAGCTATCTTAGAAAATAAAGAAAGTTATCAATAGAAAATCGTATGAAGATGGATGACACTTGAGAAGGAGGGGGCCGTTTCTTCTGTAATTAAATTATAATTACAAAAACCTAATCAACTGTCCATGATCCATATTAATAACAATAAATTGAATTTATGTTAATTCGGGGATTTTATATAATTCTTAAATTTACATAAATTAATTTTTATATTAAGATAAATATATACATTTTGAAGGAGAGAAATAAATGGATAATAATGAGTTTAAGGACCGGGCGACTCGATTAGCTGTTACAATTACACTTTTTGGTGGTGCCTGGTTTATATTACAAGAGGGGAGTAAAATATGGTATAAACTTTTTTCCGAAAGTGCATATACGAAAACAATTTTTAACCTTGAACATGTTATAGCAATATCTATTATGACAGTAATAATTGCAATGATGCTTTCAGTAATTAAGTATATTTATTTTGAAACAAAATCTTTTATTTCTTATGATGAAATAGATCTTCAAGTGCGAGCGCTTAAAAGGGCTGACGAAGGTTTTAAGGATATATTTAAGAATTTAAAATACAGTTTTAATATTATAATATTTATATTTTTAATATTAATGATCACAGAATTTTCGGAAGATGTTAGTTTTTGGAAGTGGATACTGGGTGCATTTTCAATTGTAATTCTAGCAAGCATATTTATAATACGAATAAATAATAATGCGCGTGATAAACTAGTTAACTTGACCAATGTATTAGAAAGTAAAATAAATAAATATATACCGTATAGTTTTTTTGCATATATAGCCTTTTTACTTTTTATATGCGGCATGTCGATCACTCTTGTATCTTTTGGACAAGAAAAGTCTGCTAAAGTTAAATTTAATAATACAAAACAAATGCCGGTTGAATTAGAAATAAATAATATTGATAAGATAAAAATTCAAGTACGTATTAATAGGGATGCTGATCCTAATAACAAGATTAATATTCAAGCTAAAGAAATAGAGAGTTATGGTAGCTCTATTGAAGTTTTTAAAGGTAAGAATTCAGAGTTACATACCTTAGATATTGATAAAATTAAAGAAGAATTAGATAATAATAATTATAAAATAAGTATAAAGAACTCTAAATATAAAAATAAATATAAAATAAACTTAGAGAAGTATATTTTAGACGGAAAAAGTAAAATCGAGTTATTAATTCAAACACCAACCGATAATATATTTATTGTAAACGAGTTCTATAAAAATGGTGATAAAGTGAGTGTTAAGGAAAAGGAATTTAAAGTTAAACTCTAAAATTATTCAATCCTTGTCTTGATGGAAAAGAATTAGTAAAATGCGTGAATAACTTTTACCAAGCGTGTTTTAGAGAAGAAAATCTAAATTCTTATAGATCTAGTTCTATTGATAGTTTATTGTATATTGAAAGAATGGATTCCGATGTATTTTGAGAAGTTTAAAGGTATTATGAATGCTATTGAAAGGGAGCTTGAGCTTTCAAAGATTGTAGTTTAAGAAGGTATGTTTATTTCAAGTGGTGGTAATTTTTTCGATTTTTGAAAGTCAATCATATTTTTGGTAGGAAATATGAAATCTATAGAACTACCCTTTAAATTAAAGTTTCATGTGTGTAAAATAATTTCGCATTCTTAAATAGGAAATTCATAATAATATTATTTCTTATTATATGCTATTTTGTCATATTTTCTTGAAGGGAATCATTTTAAAAATAATTAAACTTTTATAAAGCGTTTATTTCATTCTTTAATTGATGAACCTATTTTGATTAATCTGTTTTCAAAATGGGTTCTTTTTAATTTAATATAAAATATACATTTGCTTGAAAGTTTGTAGTGAATCGTCTTGAAAATTTATTCTGTAATTTATGTGATATTTAATAATATAGATATATATTATTTGCATTAAGTGGATTAGTATACATAATTATAAATAAAAAATGGGGGACTTTATGTATGAGTATTATATATAACGTTGTGTTATATGGTGTAGAAGGAAACTTAGATGATGGATAACATTGTTACAATAGTATTTTTAAAGTGCGACTCAAAACGTTGTGAAAAGTTGAAGCTAAGCGGTTAGAATCTTCTAACCGCTTAGCTTCAAGGGAATTGAAAATTAGGTTAATTATTTTATTAAAAGAAAATTTGGTACTTATATAATATAATTTTCTTTTGAGTTAACCACTATATTTTTCATATAAATGTTTTACCAAATTATCAAAGACTTCGTCGATGTTACCATTTGGATGTAATATTTTTTCATTGGATAAGTGAACGAACATTTCCGTTGTGTCATTATCATGAAAATGAATAACGATTTCACCAACATATATACATTCAACATCATCCGCTCTTTTAAAAATAGAAAAACAAAGTTGATTAATAAAATTGATCCAAACTTTAATTTCAGAGGTTATAAAGTAATGATTAAATTTCTCTCTTATATTTTGAACAGTTGAAATTCTATTAGTAGGAACACTACTTTGAGTTATTAATAGATTCTTCTCTTTTTCTTTAGTAGTAATAAATCTTGTAGCCAATTCTTTAATAGAATAATAATCAAATACCTCCACATTTTGCATGGATCTAATGTTCCTTAGCTCTTGTAATTCTTTTTCAAATTCTTCAGGTTTTTTATTCAATATCTTAATGTTTAATTTTTCGAAAAAATCATCAAATGTATAGATGTAACCTTGGACTCCGCAGTAACAATAAATCTCATTTATTAACTCACTTCTAGGAGATACAATCTTTTTCTGATTGCTTAAGTTCCACCAGTCTTCTTTTACATCATTAGTTATAAAAATAACATTACGTTTTTCGTTATTAATAAATTCTAAGATTTGATACCATAGTATTAAATCTCCAAATGCATCTACTCCGTTTTTATCTTCAAGGTCTTTATATCCAGGTGGAATTTTACTTTGATATCGTAATTTACCTTCTTCAACAATAGATAATATTTCATGAAATTTATATGGTCGCCCAATATTATTTTTGAATAATTTCCCGATTTTTTCTCGAATTGTATCAAATCTCTCGAGCTCTGAATATTCCTTTTTTTCTTTGTTTAAATCTATATTAATCTTTTTTAATTTTTTTTCGAATTTATTATGAAATTCTTCATAAACTTGCGTTATTTCATAGAATTTCCCAGAGGGGTGGAACTCCAGATTATCCATATTTTTTTTAAATGTTCTATTTAGAGTTTCAGGTATCATTTTTATTTTAGTATAATTTGCAATCTGTTCTTTTATTACTTTAATTCTATTCTTTTCAAATTCTTGAGCAACTTGGTAAGGAATCCATAGCCTATCTTGTATCTGTTCAAGAGAATTAAATATAGTTTCTCTATATTTGTCACGAGTTGCATAAAATCCAAGTAGGACATTTGCATCAAATACAAATATAGATGTATCCCATAATTTATTTTCTTCTGCTTCAGTCATTTTATAGTAACCTGGTAAAATTGATTTCAAAATAAATTTCTCCTTTAAATAAATAGTAATGTAAATTTTATTTTAACCTTACTGCAATTTTTTAATATATATAGAATATATAAATGAAAGAACTGTAGCAATGCTACTAAATATAACAACTAAGTAAGCTGTTGCGTGTCCAAAAGCCATAGGATGGTTATTTTTATTATAATATTGAGTGGAAAACCAAGTATTAAAGCCTGTCCAGGCTGGAACCATAAAGGTTATAAATACAGCACTATATGATAAAAATTGTTATAAATCTAGTTTTTTATTTCTAGCCTGCTTTCTAATCTATCTATACAAAAATCTAATGTGTTTTTGTTTTTTCCTAAATCCTCTTTTTTAATAGACAAAATTTCTTTATGAAATAAAAATTCCTTCAAAAAGATACATCTAAAAATATTCCATTCTTCATCATATAATTCTATCGTATATAGTTTGAAAAACTTTTCTTTACCTGTTCTAACAATATAAATACCAAAAATAAAAAGTAAAATTATCTCCCAAATAATTAAAAAGCACATATACCAGAGTGTCATTTCATTTGTATTATCTAAACCATAGAAAGAAAAGATCACAAAGGATATAAAAGTATATACCTGAATTATTACAAAAAGAGTAGAGCTTATCCATATTGGCTTAAATAGTAATGTCCACATGCTTATACCTTTTTTATAAAATTCATTATTTCATTTCTCTTTCAAACAAAACACCACCAACATAGTTTTCAAGTAATATTAGCAATATAAACAATCCATTCTCTCATTCTCATCTCTACATTTAGTAATTATATTATTTAGATATTATTAATGGGGATATTTCAAGAAAGTTCTTACCGATATAATTATAACAATAAATGGTTAAATTTACCCTTAAAATATTCATATTATAATATATGTGTTTGTTATAGTTCTCAATAGGTGGATAAGAATTAATGAATAACATAAAAATAAAGGAGAGAAAGAATAAGAATGAGTTCGAAATCTAAAAGTAATTTGATATTATATTTGTGTTTTTTGTAGATTAATTTTTGGGGCAGAAAAGAAATAGAGGTCACGGTGTTGTTCTTTAAAGAAGCCAAGAATTACGCTATAGAAATATTATCTGGGGTGCAGAGTGGTTGTTGCTGAACGGGGGATAGTGAAAAATCGTAATAATAGTTTGACATATTAAGCATGAACCTTCTTTTTAGTTCATGCTATGCGAAGAGTGGGAGTCAGGCTTGGACAGTAACATGGGGTTTGTGTAGATAGTGAGGAGGGAAGAAGTGAATAGAAAAAACCATCTCAAATAGAGACGGTTTTTTTAGTGCTATCTTTTTGATGCTCTATATCCTGCAGCTTGTGCTTCAGCTGCTGAACAGAACATTTCCTCAGCATTTGTTTTATCATAAAACTGTTGACCAGGCATGTGATAAATCTTCTCGCCTTTACTATTCTTATTACCTTTAATATTACAAGTACCATTCTGTTCTGATGCTTGATTTGTTTTCTGGTGAGGAGTTGCTTCTTTTTGTTTATTTTGATTTTGTTGTTCTTGTTGTTTCTTTAACTCTTGTTGTTTTTGCTGTTCTTCTTGCTGCTTCTGAAGTTCTTGTTGTCTTTTTTGTTCAGCTTCTTGTTGCTTTTGAAGTTCTTGCTGTTTTTTTTGTTCAGTTTTTTCTTTCTTTTGCTCTTCTTGTTGTTTTTTCTCTTCTTCTTTTACTTCCTCTGATTTTTTGGATTCCTCTTGCTTAGTAACAGTAGTGGCTTTTTCAGTTTTATCATCATCTGAACCTTTGGCACAAGAACCTATTAAAATAATTAATAAAATAATAATGCCTAAACACCCAAAGCATCCGCACCCTCGGCGTTTTTTCTCTTCTTTCTCATTTGCTGACTTTGCCATTTTTATCCCCCTATGTACTGTAAATTCAACATTTAGTATATCAGATGTTGAAAGGGGATTTTACATAAAGTTTATTGATAAAAGTAAGTTTTGTAAGAAACACAATCTCAATGGAGGTGTGACTATGTTATATGTTTTTCTAATCATAATAGGAGTACTTTACATTTCATGGTATGTCTACAAAAGAAGAAAAGACCATCATTTATACCAGTTCATCACGCGTTTTAATAAAGATGAAGAGTTTAAACGTACTTTAGCAATGGGGCTTTATTATTGATTTATGAAGCCATTAGAAAATGAAAAGTGCTCATCAGTATTTATACGTCAAACACTGTTGGAATTTGAAGTTTTTGTTGTTGATGTAATTGAAAAGTATTATGGTGGTTCTGCATTAGTAACGGTAACTATAGGTGACTATGGTGTAGACTTTCAACATATGGTAAACGGTGAATTATATCTTGGTCAGGTGAAGTGTTTGTGTAGCGACATGTCCTATAAAACAATTGCCCTGGTGCATAGTACATCGCGAAAAAAGGGGCAAAAGGTGGTTATGTTGTATCGACAGGCGGTTTTTCGAAAAATGCAAGGCTGTATGCTGAAGAACTAAATGTACGATTAATTGATGGATCGAGATTGGCTGAAATGTATATGGAATCTATTGAGAGACATCCGTTACCTCAATACGTGCTAAACCCTGCTAGTAATTAATTAGCAGGGTCTTTTTCTTGTACCTCGTATAAATTATCGACTCTACAATTAAATATTTTTGCTAACTCAAATATTTTGACTACTGGAGGATAAAATTTGACAGTTACATAATTAATCATTTGATTCTGGCTTATATTTAATTGCTGTACAATCCAATTTCCTTTTATTCCATTGCTTTTTAATAGTTCTCTAATGTTACTTTTCAAAATGATCATTACCATCACCTATTGAGTCATTCCATATGGTAAGGTAAATGACCTTCCAAATAAAACTTGTAAAAAATCAAAATTTAATTTGTATAGACAAGCAAAATTCCTTTTTCCAGCCCAGATACCTAAATCAAGACCACGAGGAATACCAAGTGGAATCAGGGACAATAAAAAGGGAGAGGGAGCACATGAGTTGACAATATTCATATTGTAATGAAAAAGACCTCTATTTCACTGTAAAGTAATAGAAGTCTTTTATTCGAATGTTTCTCTTTGTTCAATTTTATAATTGCATTTTAGTAACTTTTTTTGTCTTTGGATTTACAGTAAACCATCCTAATGTAGCCGTATGGTCGGGATGATCTTCATACACTTGGATAACAAAATTACCATTCTCATCGTCGTTATTATATTGTACTACTATATCTGATGAGAAATTAAATTGTCGTCGTACAAGACCTTCAGCTTCGTGTTCAGTTATTTCACCTGTATCTGCGACTGTGTCTTGTTGTTTCTTAGTTTCTTCTTTTGTTTTTTGTTGTTCTTGTTCCGCTTTTTTCTTTTCTTGCGCAGCTTGTTCTTTTTCTGCTTTCTCTTTTCTTATTTTTTCTTGTTCATCTTCATGTTGTTTCTTCGCTGTAATCGCTTCATTCATTAATGTTGTTGCTTCACTTACAAGTTGTGGTGATTCTTTTCTATCAGCTATTGTTTTGAAAGCTTGATAGGCTTCATCATATTTTTGTTGGTTTAATAAATCTTTCCCCGATTGAATTTCTTTCTTTGTTGATTCTTTTTGTTCTTGAGAACTCTTAGCCGTTTTGATGATTTTATCCGCTTGTTCTTTTGCAGATTTGAATATTTTATCATCCGTTTTTTCTTTCGTAACTTTTTCAGCATTTGCAATTGCCACTTCGTATTTTTCTTCTTTTAATGCAGTAGCGCTGTCTTTCATATCATTTGCTAATCGAATGTATTTCTGAATGTCATCTGTTGATTTATCCTTTGCAGCCTTTTCGAAAGAGTTAACAGCATCTGCATATTCCCCTTTTTCTATGGCCTTTTTACCTAAATCAACTTGCTCATCATACATTTTGGAGCTGCACCCACTTGCTACAATTAACAAACCTAAAAATGTTGCCATAACTTTTTTCACAACAATTCCCCCCTTATACAATCTATATTTTAATTTATTTAGATATACTTATCAATCAGGGGAACTCCATTTCCTCGAGATATAAAACTTTGAATGCGTTAGAGTATTTAGGTCTTTTATAGGTAATGGCGCATGTCAATCAATCTAAGGTTCTGAAGTAGCAACGAAGTGTGTATTTAGTCGTTATTTTTGTTTTGAGGAAGAATGTATTGTTAACTTGATAACGATGGATACTACATACATTTTAATCCCCCCATTTTATGTATAATTGTAATAAAAATCAAAATGTTCGAAATTGAGGTGAGCATCGTGAAAAGTTTTGGTATGTTAGTAATCTCTACCGTCCTTTCAGCGGGTCTATTATATTTTAATGTCTATTCTTTTTATAATAAATTTAACTCTGGAAATACATATTACTGGATAAATGGTATCCTAGCAGTTTTCTTCCTTGCGCTCCTTATCAATAATGTAAAAGATATCATCAAGAAAAATTACATAAATTAAACAAGTTTAGATACCTTACGCGTTTTAAATAATAAAGAGCCGATATACCCATAAGAGGGTAAAATCAGATCTTTTTGAATGGGAAATCGCATGAATATATGTATAAAGGATGGTAATGAAGAATCTCATATGCTTGGTGGTGTACATGCGAATAAAACTCTACTAGCAGGAAAACAGAATGCAATTGATATTCTTCAAGAATATGATGTTGTTGATGAAAAAAAGCATTTGCCAGTAAATCCGTCCGAAAGTTGGTACGATTCAGCGGAAGAAGCGTTAAGAGAAATGCAAAGATACATAGATGCAAATAACGATTGAAAACCTCGTTACGCTGTAAGGGTTTCAAGGTTTTTCTATAAAAGGGCTGTATACTTTAGCGACGTTATTTTTAAGCTGCTTTGTAATGAGGGGGATAATTTGGTAGGATATATATCATTATATAATTTTATACAGATGAAATTATGCATATTTAGATTTTTTGAACGTAATTAAAACTATATGTTTTTGATTACGTATATATAAAGAGGGGTTAATTATCGTGTCCAATCGATTCATTGAATTACAAAAAAATAATACGAGTTTCAAATTTAATAATTTAAATGGCCTCAATAATACAGGTAATGGGCAATTGAAAATTCAAATTGTAGGTCAATTGGATGCTTTTACTATAAAGACGCTATATAAAAATTATGACATTATTGCGAGAAATTTAAAGGTTTATCCAACAGTTAAAATATATCCGAGGGGGTATGCGTTAGATGGTGGTTTTGGGGGCTTTTATCATGCTGACAGGAATCATGTCGATATAGTTGATCATTATTATTTACTCTCGATTCTTTCTCATGAGATGAGGCATGCTTATCAGTATATATATTTTCCGGATCTATACTTTAATACAACTTACAGCTCCGCGCGAGAATACTTAAATTGTGAAGTTGAGAGGGATGCAAGAGAATATTCAATCGATTTTTGTTTGGCTAGGGGATATCGAGAAGAGGCAGAGCATTGTAAAGTAAGTGAGGAACAGTATGAATTAGTTATACAAAATAAGTTATCACCAAGTGAAATGGGGTTGAGCGATGGGTATTTTAAAAGAAATTCTGTAAAGGCTACTATCGTTTCAAGAGATTATCATTTGGGTCAAAAATCCGTTACGAAAACAAAGGGTGGTGTAAGTCTAACGGTTATAGAAGGTGGTGCTAGTGAAAAGTCTGGAGGGGCAATATATATGTGGGCGGTACTTCTTATCCTTGCCACAATAGTTTATTTAAAGTGGGGATGAAGTTTGTAATTGTGTAAAGTGATAACAAAAAGACTGCGTGATGACGGCAAGTTAGCAAAAGGAAAGAGAGTCTTGTAGATTCTTTCTTTTTTATATAGGTTAAATATAGCTGGAGGGAAAAGAATCCTTGATTAGTTACCAGGATTCTTTTCCCTTTGTTATTTAGAAATTTGCCTGTACACTTATGAGACTACAATCTAATTCGAAAGTGTTTGTGATTGTAACTGTATAAGTAACTGTAAATGGTAGTGTGATAGTCAGATTTCCTGTTGTAGGGTTAAATGTAACTGATTGATTGCAAGACTCACAAGTTACTGTCGTGGAGAATTTCTCTGTGGAAATATTGAATTGAAGAACGTAACAAACTTGTTGAGAATGTTGTTGACCACAACTTGAGAAACAGTTGTTTAGTAATACTGATACATTATTAGATTCATAATTTGGGACAGCGATATCGATGGCACCATCATTGTTAAAATCAGCCGCTATAATTACTTCAGGACTTTGTCCTACTTCAAAATTCACTGCAGCCTGGAAAGTGCCATCTCCGTTCCCCAATAAGACCGAAATATTGTTTGTGCCAAGGTTTCCAACTGCAAGATCGAGAAGGCCATCGTTATTAAAGTCAGCTACTGTAACAAATAAAGGAAAACTTCCTACTGTTCCTACGGGATAATTTACTGCTGACTGAAATGTGCCATCTCCGTTCCCTAATAAGACCGAAATGTTTTGGCTAAATTCGTTTGCGACCACAAGATCAAGCTTTCCATCACCGTTAAAATCAGCCGAAGCGATTCCTACTGGTGTTTGTCCTACTGGAAGACTTGATGGAGATTGGAAAGTGCCATCTCCGTTTCCTAGCAAAACGGATACATTATTCGCACCTACATTAACATCAGTAACGGCGAGATCAAGCTTTCCATCTCCATTAAAATCACCTGTCGTGATTGCTATAGGAGCGTCTCCAGCCGGATAAAAAGTTGAAGGTTGGAAAGTGCCATCTCCATTCCCTAAAAAGATGGAAACATTACTGGAAAGAGTATTTGTAACAGCTAAATCTTAAAATTCCATCTCCGTTAAAATCAGCAGCAACAAATTGTCCAGGACTTGTTCCCGTAATGTAATTTGTTGGAGACTGGAAAGTGCCGTCTCCGTTTCCTAACAAAATCGAGACAACGTTACTAGGTGTGTCGTTTGTTACTGCTAGGTCTAACTTTCCATCCCCGTTAAAGTCAGCAGCAAGGATTCCTAATAATGGAGATTCCCCGATGTGAATATTCATTGCAGACAGAAACGTACCATTTCCAGCTCCCAGAAGAATTGATATAAAACTGTTATTTGCAACGGCTAAATCAAGCTTTCCATCTCCATTAAAATCACCACTCGTGATTCCAACAGGATGAGTCCCTACCATATAATTTATCGCTCTACTAAATGATGGACAGGACAAAATAAATCCTCCTTTTCAAAATTTTGAAGAGTAATTTGTTGTAAGAAACGTACTATAGCTTGTACAAATTCCCCTTATATACATATATATTCATATCTAAATTAAATTCAACGGCGAATTAATTGGGTGAATTGTTTAAAGTGTATATAAATGGTAAACGTAATGAGGCAGGTAGCAATAGTTAACACACAGTTTCATTAAATAACTATAAAGTTATTTTCAGCATATCCTTGCTGACTGTCATATCCACCAATTGCAATGCCACTCATGATATTATTGGAAATCGTATTCTCTCTAACGGTAATTTGGCTAGCGCTTTTTCCGGCATGTTCGCTAGTTACTTCAATCCCCAGGTCGTTTTCATAGCTTTGATTTTGCTCCATGATTATTTCTTTTCCGCCATCCAAGTAAATACCATCAGCTGAATATTCATTATAACTAGTATTATTAATTGATGAATTGTAATGAACAATGTTATTAAGAACGACTCCATTCCGCGCTTGATCTAAAGTAGCTACTGAAGATACTGAAGATACTCCTTCATGTCCAATCAGAACAATTCCGATGTTGTTGTTATCATGTACTTTGTTATTGGTAACTTCAAAAGAATCTACATTCCCATTCACAGCAATTGCTTCACTAAGCCCTAATTTCGAATTTGTTACTTCGTTATTATCGATGACAATATGATTTAGATTATTTTGTGCATGAAATGAAGTACCATAAAAAACAATAAGGAATAATTTAGATGTTTTATGTGAAAAAGAGTACTAGATTTGATAATATCTTATTTGAATATAAACAGTTACTTAAATATTGATAAGATAAGTTTCCAATTTAATATATGGGGAGTAAAAAAATGAATTATTTTCTTGTATTTCAAAATAAAAGTTATAAGTAAGATATGGAGGACTTCTCTGGGCGTCACAAAAAATAACAAGGGACAAACATTTCATCATTGGACAGAATGGGATAAACTTTTGAAGTTTGTCTAATTGGAGTTAAATATTTATGTGATTATTGTGAAGAAGGTGAGATGTAACCAACAGGCAAAAATCATTAGCTGTCTGACCCGCCTCAACTTGACCATGAGTGTAACTAATGCGGCAGTAAAATATTATTTCATGAAAAATACCCCTTAATCAGATAGCAAATTTTGAAATGATTATTAGACAATGGTATGTTTATCCTTTACTATCTAGAATAGGAGACATATCTTATTTTGTTATGGAGGAATATATGGTGGAACATATAGAATGGATTTTTAGTGGAATAGGAGTTTTAGTGATTTCAACTGTAGGAGGAATATTTTTAAAAAAAAGAAAGGATGCTAAAAATATTCAAAGTATTAATTCAGGTGATAACTCTACCAATATCCAGGGTGGTAGGGATGTAAAGGTTACATTTGGTGAAAAAAATGAACGATAGACAAGAATTAACAGCCGGTGATAACTCTAACAATATTCAAGGTTCAAAAGTAATCGTAAATCAGCAGGGTCTTAGTTATTCGGAAGTTGAAAGAGTTGTTATGAATATATTTAAGAGTAACTTTTATGATTTAGGAGAAAAAGTTGAAACAATAATTAATGAGCGTGCTGAACAGATACTTACTAAGTACTTACAACGTTTAGTGAAAGAAAACTCGGAATTTTTGAATAATACAGAGGATCCAGATTTACGATTCGTTATTTACGAAGCACAAAAAAGTTACGCTAGACGCGGGGACAAAGAGATAGCCGATTTATTAATTGACGTGTTGGTAGACAGAACTGTAGCTCAGGAAGAGACGCTAGTAAAAATAGTGTACAATGAAGCTCTAGGCATAATTCCTAAGTTAACACTTAAACAAATCGATGTATTAACAGTTCTGTTTCTTGCACACTATGTTTCAGTTGGTTCGGTTTTTCGGATAGAACAATTAAATGATATAATGATGCAATTCGCAAGTGATGTACCGGATGATGAATTTTCCTTTCAACATCTACAATATTCAGGGTGTATCTCAATAAGTTTTGGGACAGCAAATTATATATATGGCCTTATGAAAGAATACCCAGACTTGGTTCCTGCTTCATCAGAGAACGAAGATCAGATATTTAAAGAAAACTTACAGGTTATAGCACCTAATTTACATATGTTCTCAAAAGTGTGGGAAGAAACTAAACTATGTAGTTGTATGTTAACTAGTGTTGGGATTGCTATTGCTCTTAGCAATTTTAAGAGGAAATTAGGATCTGAATGGGGATTAGATTTAAATATGTGGATTAAAGGATAACGTTAGTTAGCTGTTAAGTTTTTAAGTGTCTACAATTTTAAACTATTTCTAAAGAGAAAAAGTTAACTTGAAAGAGTCCTTTGGGGCTCTTTATATTTTTCTTTAAATATGGAAAGTAGGTGATACATTGAAATATATAAAAGTCTACAATAAACAATTACAGTTAAAAACGTATTTAGAAAAGGCTTTTAAAATTAGTTATGAGCAGCAGTCAATTCAATATGGACGGCTGCTTTTTCATTACCTTTAAATGATTTAAAAGATGAAGAAATAATCGCATTTGATCTCCTTGAACTATTTGATAATGGTAAACGTATAGGAATGTTTCACATATTACCGAGAAAAACAGTGAAAAATGAAAATGCAAAAACGGTAACATATAAATCTAAGCACGTTCTGCCTACTCTGCTAAGTGACGTGCTTTTTCGTTACCATCAATTATCGAACTATACAACAAAAGATGTTATTAAATATCTTTTGAATCAACAAGAAACAAAGCATTAGGAGTTAGGTAAATGCGATTTTACAAGATGTTTTTAATTACAGTTGGGAACATGAAAATACAATATTAGGACTTTTATTTAGTGTTCCAAAACTATTTGATGACCCGTATGAGGGGATTTGGGATGATTCTGTGGGAAATTATCTTAGGATATTGAACCTTTTAAAAGTAAGTAATGCAATTACTGGTGAAATTAGATATAGGGAGAATCTTAAAGGGATTCGGAAGGAAGAGAAGAAGATCTTACGAATATTATCACTTGTTTATATTGTATGGGTTACGGTGAAAGGGTTAACCAATTATGTATCTCAAAAGTAAACCCTATAGGTAAACCGTATATTGAAGCACCACAAGATATCATTGATAAATATGGTATACATAAATATATATGGTAGATAAACGATTTGGAAATGTAGACACGTTATTTAATTCAGGACAATCTCTATTAAATAAAACATGCATTCCAAAGGTTTCTTCTTACGGAATGAGCAAATCTATAAAATCTTGATTAAAGAAATTGAAAATCTTGGTGCAATTCATTTGGTTGGGATTGATAAACTTGGTCTAATATAAATTGCAAATACCCTAGATTTGTTGAATGAATCTGAGAAAGTTATTTCTCAAAATGGAATGTAACAGAGATTGGAAACATGAGAAGGAGCAATCAAAACAATTCCTAATCCCATGCTCCAGCAACGAAATACTCTACTGAATATATTGATTACTAAGCTTGAAAATCTTCAGCTTGCCCCTTTTAGTTGTAGAGAATTAATGGCAGTAGTAAGCAATGATGTTTCTAATATTCAACCTAATGAAGAAGGCGAATCTTTTATCAATGGATTATTAGAAGGTATTAAATATTGTTTGAAAAAGAAAAGAAATTAATTAGATAGGCTAGGAATTCAAGTCAAAAAGAAGCGCTCGAAATTATGTTTATAAATCCAGAATCACTCGATCCAGTGGCATACATTGTTTTTACTATTGATGCGAAAATGGACGAAATTCTTCCTCGTGGAAAGTATTGCTTGTTGATGAGGAAGAAAGAAAGCAATCTAAAAAAACAACAAGAAATTATTGAAAATGGTCGAAGAATATGCAGGGAGTTTTTAATGTTTAAGAAATTAAATTTTATTTTTCTTGGCAAGCTTATTGATGTCGATGCTGAGAGTTTCGAATAAGCTGAAATTATTGCAAAAAAAATAATGAATGAGTTAGAGGAATTGAAAAGTAAAGGGCAACTGAATCATATCTAAAAAAGATAAAAAGTTGTTTTTTATAGTTGCTGATTTAATAATAAGCATCTTTACATCTGTTTAATCTATTTTCATTTATATAACGATGAAATATGTGTACAATATATAATAAAGTGGACCATAAATGATTAATAATGAAAAAGAGTTTCGAGTCAATTGGTGAACTATACGGAGGGGATTTTAATGATTAAAGAAAGTAGAAGTGAATTATTAAATAAAGCATTGGCATTTGTTAAAGAACATGAAAATGATAGTGATGAAAAACAACAAGCTCAAATGTGGGTAAGAGATTTTTTAGAAACATTTGGAGTGCCATATCAAAAAATTAAGTTAGGTTTCGAGTGGCGTGTAAATATAGATGGGAACACTAAATTTGTTGACCACTTGCTAAACGGAACATTATTAATAGAAATGAAGTCAAGGGACAAAGACTTGGATAAAGCTAAGTCACAAGCTTATCGTTATGTGATGAATTTATCTAATGAGGACTTACCAAAATATGTGATGCTTTGTAATTTTAATCGTATTCGTTTATATGATCTCGCTAGTGATGATGTATGGGAGTTCTCTGTAACAGATTTGCCGAAATATATAGAGTTATTTGGTTTTTTAGTAGGGAAACAAATAAACGTAGAAATTCCAAAAAACCCTGTAAATGAGCAAGCCGCTAAGATGATGGAAGCTCTTCATAAAAAGTTACTAGAATCCAAGTATCCACGTAACTATGCAGATTTACTTATGACACGTATTATATTCTGTTTATTCGCAGATGATAGCGGTATTTTCCAGCAAAATCAGTTTACAAATTATTTGATGAACGAAACTAGAGAAGATGGGAGCGATCTTGTAGATCGTTTAGCTGTTCTGTTCCAAGTCTTAAACACCCCTGAAAATGAGCGTTTTCAAGCTGATGTATTAAAAAATTTTCCTTATATCAATGGTGGCTTATTTGAACATCCTCAACTTACTGGATTACCATTAACCACAGAAATACGAACGCACTTGATTGAAACTTCAAAACTTGATTGGAGCCGAATCTCACCAGTAATCTTTGGTTCTATGTTTGAAGCAGCTATGGATGATACTCGTAGACATAATTTAGGAGCGCACTATACATCTGAAATCAACATCATGAAGGTTATCAATAGTTTATTCTTAGAAGATCTAAAAAAGGAATTTGAGCACCTTTGCACATTGAAACATGGGCGTGAAAGTAGATTAAAAGAGTTTCATGATAAACTATCAAACTTGAAATTCCTCGATCCGGCGTGTGGTTCAGGAAACTTTCTTATCGTTGCATATCGTGAACTAAGAAGATTAGAACATGAGGTTATTGATGAGATTGTTCAGGGACAAATGGTACTTGATATTAATGAATTAATTAAAGTTGAGGTAGCACAGTTCTACGGAATAGAGATTGTACCTTACGCTGTTTCTATTGCTAAAGTTGGCTTATGGCTTATGGATCATTTGATGAATGTTGAAGCCAGTGAATTATTCGGACGATTATTCTTACGATTACCATTGCATGCGGGGGCGAACGTAGTAAATGCTGATGCACTAGAAGTAGATTGGCAAGAAATTATTCCAACGGATGAATTGGATTACATTTTAGGAAACCCTCCGTTTTTAGGCTCAAAAAAAATGACTAAAGAAAATAAAGAAACATTAAGTAAAATCGCCCCTAAAATGAAGGGCATTAAAAATTTGGACTTTGTTGCTGGCTGGTTTATTAAGTCAGCTAGATTAATGAATGAAAATCCAAATATAAAATCCGCTTTAGTTTCAACAAATTCCATTGCACAAGGAATTCAAGCGACATTGTTGTGGAGAGAGCTGCGAACTTTAAACATCAATATAAATTTTGCCCATCAGACTTTTGTTTGGGATAATGAAGCAAATGTTATGGTAGTTATAATCGGTTTCTCAATGCATAATTCAAAAGAAAAACATTTATATACCTATCCAAACATGAAAGATGCTCCTATTATTAATGGTGTAAATTCTATTAATGAGTATCTAATTGATGAGCAATTTTTATTAATAGATCCTAATACTAGAACTCAAGTTTCGGGTTATCCACCAATGACTTTGGGAAGTCTTCCTTTAGACAATCAACAATACATAGTCTCGGAAGATGGAAAAGATGAAATCATTAAAAAATACCCTGAGATGGTAAGCTATATTCACCCTTACTTTGGCAGCCAGGAACTGCTTGAACCTAATAAGCATAAAAGGTTTATTATTTACACTAAAGATATTCCGTTTAAATTACTAACGAAAATGCCTGATATACAAAAACGTGTAGAAAACGTGAAGGAGTTCAGGCTGACTGTTGCTGAAGAGGATAGAAAATTAAGCAAAACACCTCTGGTATTTAAGCGTGATAGGTATTGGAAACAAGATGTACTGATTGTTCCTAGAACGAGTTCAGGCGCAAGAGATTACGTTCCAATGGGCTATTTTGATTCAAGTGTAATTGTTAGTGATGCTGCTTATCAGGTAGCTAATGCTTCTTTATTATTGTTTGGTTTCCTAGAATCTAAAATGCACACTGTATGGATTAATCTGGTTGCAGGGAAGCTAAAATCAGATTTTAGGTATTCTAATACCCTTTGTTACAATACTTTCCCAATACCAAATGTTAATGATAAAGATCAAGAAAAGATTAAAAATTTATCTAAACAAATATTAGATACAAGAGAAAAATACTTCAAGGAAGGAAATAGTCTTCGGGATTTATATGGTAGAATTATGCCAACCGATCTACAGTTGTTACATGAGAGGTTGGATAAAGCAATTGAAATTTTGTATAGAAAAACAGCATTTAATTCGGACGTGGAAAGAGTAAAGCATCTAATCAAACTATATCAAAAACAAGTTAGTAAAAAAATATAAATATTTAAATGCGTCACTAATTAATTAGTTATATGAAGGTCTATAAAACTCTAATTAATTTGCTGTTTAGATGATTGTTTTTAAGATTTAAAATAAATTCACAATAAAATATCAATTTCATTTTTAATAGAAAAAAAGGGAAATCGTATCAGTGTATTTTTACAGATATGATTTCCCTTTTTATTTATGTTATCAAGAAAGTTCTCAGATTGAATCGTATAGACTTTTAGAAGTTAAGTTGATGATTTGTATTTGATCTTTATAAAAATCAACAGTGAGCGTTAGAGGGCTTTTGATATAATTTGAGATTATTAAAGTTACTTTTCACCTCAATAGTCTACATGAATTCCTTTTTTATCTATTAGATTGTAGTATTCATCATATGAAATATCCAATAACATCCATTTTTCTTCATTACTCAAAATTTGGATAGCTTCTACTACATCCTTAGCAGTAATCTCAATTTCATAATAAGTCCTTCTGCATTTTATCATTCCATCTCCAAAAATAATCGCTTCTTAATTTGTTTGATAAGAATTTCCTTTATTGATTGTACTGATTATTATGAGGATTAAAAAATGTTAATTTTCATTTTACGTCCGTCGTAATCTCTATATAAGTAATATCAGGAGGGATTAAATTGCTTTTAACAAAAGAACAGTTGACAAAATATTTATCTGATAAGATGACAAACCAAGATATTACGAAGATTTACAACATAACTTTCCAAGAAATAATTTAACTTATAAAGGAATATATGGTTAATCTAAATGAACTTCGAAAGGTAAACAAATATATTGTCTATGGGCATTGGCTTGCGTCTCGTATATTTAGATTTTTATATAATAAAATATATTTTGTAACTATAAGGTAAATACTGTTAAAATATAATTAAAATGGAGGTGTTTAGATTGAACAAGATGTCTTTGGTCTTACTTTTGTTTCAGTAGGTATTACATTCTTACTGCTATCATTAACAGTATCGTTACCAACTGTATCATGGGCAGTTTCACTTGGTACAAGTATTGTACTGAATTTCACAGGTACTGCAATTTTAATGCAGTTTATCAAAACAACAAAAGAGAGTATATTGTGAAGTGACAATAAATTCATTTAAGAACAAATAAAGTTGTTTAACGAAGATGGATATAACATTAGGTTTTTATGCCATTTTTCATTTCTTTGTATAATAAGAAAAGAATATTTCGATATTCAGTAAGTGAATAAATGGGCGGTAATTTTAACTTATTTGGGGGAATGAAGGTGCAACACGATATTCGATTGAAAATTATTGACTTAAATTTAGGTCTAAAAATATTAAAAGGATTTGAAGATAATTGGATTTATGTAAAGATGGTGTCATTTGCTTCAAATGACAATGATAATTGTGCTTACTTTAAATTTAAATTAAAAAATTTTGATATTTTTGATAATAACTTATTCTTCTATGGCAATGAAGATGAGGATAGATTGTTTTTAAACAAAAAAAATATTTTACAAACAGAATGTTCCTTTAATGAAGATGAAATCCTTTTTAAAATGAATTCTTCAGATGGAATTATAGAAGTATTTATAAAAAAATATCTTCCTATTTTAAATGTAAGATTAGAAGAGTTAACTAATCCAAGGAGTAATATAATTATTACCGAAGGTCAAACGGATTGGAAACATTTAAAACACTCCCTGAAGAAGTTAAATGAAAACAATATGTTTAGTGAGTTGGATATATCATTTTTTGAATACGATCAAAAAACAGACATGGGCAATTTTACTTTAAAAAAAATTCGTGACTATCATGCACTATTGGAAAATGAGTATTGTAAAATATTTATTTTTGATAGAGATGTTGATGAGATTAATAATGAATTTGGAAATAAGGAAGTGCTCTATCATGGAAATAACGTCTATTCTATGTTATTGCCAGTACCAGAACATCGTAAAAACACACCTAATATTAGTATTGAACACTATTATTTGGACAAGGATTTATTTAGAAAAGATAATAATGGCCGAAGACTATATATGGTAAAAGAATTCGATAAAATTACGAAAAAACATCTTCTACTTCCTAATTTATATGCTACAAAGATAAAAAAAGAACATAGTGATATACGTATTTTGGATGAAAGAATTATGAAGTACGAAGAGCAAGAAATAGATTTTTCAAAAATAGCTCAAAATGGTATAAATATTGCCTTAAGTAAAAGTAATTTTACTAAATGTATTGAAAATGAAGTATTTAAAGAAGTAGATTTAACAGTATTTACACCAGTATTTTTATTGATTGAAGAGATTTTAAAAGATCATATGCAAAAAAATTATGGGGAAATAGAGATAAGTAAAAATGTATATTTGAAAGAATATCCTTCAGGTCTAAACGTTTTATCTTTATATGCGGAAATAAAAGAAGAAATATTACTTCTTTATAAAGGTACGAATTCATTACGTATTGCACCTTTTGCATTAAAAAAACATAATAAATTAATAATAAATGTGGAAGCTTATATTAATGAAGAATATCGTCAAATTATAGCTTTTCCTATAGATATCAATCCTAGCTTAAAGAATTTTGTAATAAATAAAAATAATAATAGATTTAATCGTATAGAGCTTCATTTATTTAACCCAAATAGAAAAATAAGTTCCTCAAGGGAAATTCTGAAAGACGATATTTCAGGAATGCTCTTATTAAGAGAGCTTGATATGATATAGAGGACTATATTTAATATTTCTACTCATATATGCTTAAACTAAGTGACCTAATAATTGAGGGCACTTAGTTTTTTGCTATAAAAATCAATATCATTGTTATTGATTGTAAGAACTTTCTACAATGTTAAGGACTATTGATATGCACTTTATGAGTTAAGGTGTAGAGGACAGCAAGCGAAGCACAGTAGTGAATGAACAACTTCATGGTAGGGTGACCAGAGAGTTTTTGATGGCCTTAGAATTGAGAAGTATAAAATAAAAGCCCCTTGACATTCAAGGAGTTTCTCGTATGATCCCGACTGGATTCGAACCAACGACCTCCACCCTGTCAAGATAGAACAATGAAAAAACGTCAGTGCTTGCTAGTATCCTATCGTTTAACATAGCTTTATTTTAGTGAATATATCATCTGTTTTTATGATGTATAGTTTCCTGCAATTATTTTTAATTTGTGACCATTTAGGTGACCATGTGTTGTATAGTAAAATAAAGTATTTACTATATACTTGAAATCGGTGGAGAATGGAACGTATAATTAGTTATTCTTTTTTGTGTATGTGCATTATCATTTTTATTTAATTTAGGGGTGGATAAAGTGGCAGAAAAGGAATTGAAAGAAGAGGAAGTGAAGGCTATAATTTGGCCCATAAGAGAACTTGAAAATGGAAGAGTTGCGGTTGAATGTATACTTAGTGATGATATGAGATATACTTTCTATTATGTGAAAGATAGTAAAAAAGAGGTATGGGGCTTTGATGGGTATCGTGGAATATTAAAAGCGTTGAATACTGAACAAATTATCGATGTAATTTTCAAAAAAATCAGATTAAAACTACTGTATATTTAAAATAATTAAATAAACGGAACATAAAAAGGGAGCCATTAAATGTAGGCTCCTTTTTATAGTTTTACTATGATTGTTAAATTATTAAACATATATTCCTAACAAACGTTTAGTTTTTTATGTTAATTATTTTAAAGACATATTTCTTTGAACAAAAGTATACGACGCACCTTATAAAAATATCAACACGATAATTGTATGAATTTTTATGTGTGCCATTTTGAAATTATGATTTTTGAATTGATTAATGTTTGAATATAGTATTTTATAGCGGGATTGAAATTTTTCAATTTGTCTTCATAATAGTTATTAAGGTATTTGGTTTTTAAGATTTAATATAAAGTAAATTTAGAGGAGAACTGTTTATGAATGAAAAAGAATTTTTTAAACCCTTTAGAAAATATGAATTAGATTATAAAAGGCTAATGAGATGGTACTTAGCTAGTTTGTATTCCTATAATTCAACCGCAGAAATAATTGAACAAGATATAATTGAGCAGAATTTACCTTTCAAAAAACTGAACAAAATTTATTATAAGGAATCACACTTAATTGAAAATAATCCTCATACACTTAAAAGAAAATATATGAAAGCCTATGTTGATTTTTTAGAAGAAATGACTTTAACCCGAATTATTTCTATACTAGAAAATTTTTTACTAGATGTTATTAGAACTTCCTTTTACCATGATAAAACATGTTTTTATGAGCCAAAAAAAACTATTGAATTTCAGGTTTCTGAATTTTTATCTAAAGGTATGGAAGAGCTAGAAGAAAGTTTCATAGAAGAAAAAGTAGGTAACCTTCATCGCCAAGGCTTTAATGAAGTTAAAAAGTATTATAAGAAGACCTTTAATATAGATTTTAATAATTTTAATACCTCTATTGAGAGTATTAACTATAGCGTTAAACACATACATAAAATTCATGATACTCGTCATTTAATAATTCACAGGCTAGGAAGAACAGACGAAAAATTTAATAAAGAATACAATTATACAGGAAAGTTTATCACTTTATCTGAAGAAGATGTGATCCTTTATTTACAGATTATAGATGATTTTGTTGAATTCTTAAAAAATAAATTTGCAGAAAAGTGGTTTTAATAATTAGTCTTTTTCAATTATTTCTATCAAAATTTCAACTTTTTGATTCTAAACTAGAGGGTATGGAAGATTAATGGAGATGAATGGGGCAAAAATCTAATTGTTCATAGTGAAGGGTTCAGAGATAGAAGAGGATCCCTATTAAATGCTTGAAGATGCATACAAAGACATTAAAAAATGTTAAAGAGGTAAGCATAAGATACGTTTAATGTAGAGTATTTGACAATTTAGATCTAGTTAATGCTAATAAAGGTCATAGACGATTGAAGTAGAAAAATGTCTATGACCTTTATTATGTTTTAGAGATTAGTTTATATTGTGAATGACAGAACTAAGTTACTGCTGAAATAATATTTTAATTAAATGTATTAATTTTTGTTTGTCATCTTTTGTAAGTACTTGATTATTAAATGTAATCTTCATATCAGAATTCAACAGGTCTTCAATATCTAAACGATTGTCAAAAAATTGAGCTACTAGTTCGTATCCATAAGCGTCTGCAAAGTTTTGAACTAATGTACTAATTGCCATTGTCCCTGTAAGATAGTTAGTTATAGCTTCATCACTATGACCAGTCAGAATCATATTTGTATCAACATTAAAAGCTCTTGCAAGCATTGCAACATCTTTAGCTGTAGGAGTGGTATACCCTCTTTCCCAGTTTGATATTACTTGAGAAGAAACATTAATATTTTCTGCAAGTTGTTGTTGTGTCCATTTTCTTTCTTTTCTCAGTGATTTGATTTGAGATCCAATTGAAAACTTCTCAAGTATTTGCTTCTCTTTCATAAATAATGTTCGCTCCATTCCTTGTTATGTCTATAGTTATTTTAGCATTATTAACGGATTTTGAGAAAAATATATAAAAACGGTTGAAATTAACGAATTACGTTAGTATAATTTAATTAAATCCGTTACATTTTATTTTTTTCTATATTTTTTATGTAAAACTAACGGAATCCGTTATAAATGATACTTTGTATTAGTGCACATAGTTTTTTAGATGAGATTAAAAAATATTTAAAGCGGTTAGAAAAATGAATAATTCAATAAAAGGTTTATTTTAATTGAATTATAGAAATTTGAAAAAGGTTTTGTATAGGTGAAGTCGATACAGAGATGGAGATTGGCTAGGTCTTGATTTGGAAATGCAAGCAAATCCTGCCAGGCTGTTGCTAGCTAGAAAGGCCAGGCCTCCTAAAGGACTGGCCGTCTGGCTAGCAGGGGCCTGTATAGGTTGTATATCAAGATTGGGAGTTTTTATTGATTAAGAACTCCGCAACCATATAACATGCGGGGTTCTAATTACAAAATCAGGTAAGGAGGAACATATATTGATTATTAAAGGTATTGATACAGTTGAATTTGGAGTTGAAGTCTTTGACTATTTTCAATCTTTTAAAAGCACATTAGATATGCTAGCTTTATTAAAATCTAAAGCTCAAGAAGAATCCAAAGAGTATGAAGTTGAAATAAACGGAATTAGTTTAAAAGTACATAGAAATGGGATTCCTTTCTATTCCTATAAGGTATCATGTAATGATTTTCTAATGTACTTTATGGATAAGCAAGTAAAAAATACGTCACCGATTAAGGTCCGGTTTCTTGCATCTTATTTATGGTCACTTGGCTTTGAAAAGGCTGTTAAAGAGTTTTTTAATTGGTTAAGTGGTTTTGGAATCTCTATAACAGATACAAAGTTATCAAGGATTGATGTATGTGTAGATAGTGATGAAACTCCTTTTACTAGATATGATTTGGAAAAAGTAGTAACTAGAGCAAGAGGGAAAGTAAATCATTTTGTAAATGATGAATATTACAATGGAAGTGAATTTAGTGGTTTTACAATAGGGCGTGGCGATCCATTGTTGGCACGTATATATAATAAAACACTTGAAGTGAAAAAATCTCAAAAACTTTGGTTTTATGATTTGTGGAAAGAACATTTATGGGATGAAATAAAATCTGTATGGAGGGTTGAATTTCAAATTAGAAGAAAATGTCTAAAAGAATTTGGAGTTAGCTCTATAGAAGATTTTATTCTAAAGGAAAATAACATTTGGTCTTACTTAACAATGGAATGGTTAACCCTTAAGGTTCCATTATCAGATAAAAATAAAACTAGGTGGCCGCTAGATCCTAGGTGGATTTTCGTTCAAAAAGCAGATTTAACACAAAATTTTTCTCCCATTATAAGAAAAAAAGTGAAAATAGGGAATACAGAACAGCTATTAGATCAAATTGCTGGTTTACTGATTTCAGTGGGAGCTTTAAATAACCATGATAGTTTAGAGGTTACTACTAGAATTGCAAAGAGATGGACTGAATCAAAGTTGGATAAGAAAAATATTTTAAATGGTTTATTAAAACAAAATACGCCAATTAATTTTATTGAAGGCAAAGATATAAGGGTTGTTATTCAAGATGATGACATTCAAAATGAAGGATGGAAATCAGATATTAAGGCCATAAAACTTTTGATTGATGAGTTGCCTATAGGGTTTATTCAAAAAGATACAGAGGACTTTTTAATCAACGAAAAAATTGCTTTTCTTTTACTTAATTCAATTGCTGAATTGTTGAAGGATAATGACCCTATTGGATTCATCCGTAATAAAAATAATGTGGAAGTAATACGTTATTTCATAGAATTAGTAAGTGATCAGAAGTGGGAATCTAATTCGGATTTTCAAGAGTTTATTTAAGAATGAAGCAACGATAGAACAAAAGCATTAGAAGGAGATTATTGATGTCTTATTGCTATTGTACGAAGTGTGAGAGTGTTTATAGATGTGAAGATGTAAAAATGTGTTGTGGTAATAAAAATAATTTAATTGATTGGGAAGAATTTGCTTTTATTATGGGATATCCTTTATATCCTATTAAGAAGAAATATGCTTGGTTTCATTTAGATTTATATAAACGTTTAGATGCCGAATCTATGTATGATCTTAGGGAATATGATCCTGAACTTTTTTATTATGAGTTTAATGGCTGGAAAGAGAGTGAATTAAAAAAGCGAAAATATAACGTAATATTATTATAAAATGATTTATTGTTTGAACGAAAGTCGTGGAATAAATATTTGAATTGTATCCTTTACGAAATGATTTAGGACAACGTCCTAAATTATTTTGTAGAGGGCAGCAAGCGGAGCGCGGTAGTAAATGAACAACTTTATGGTAGAGTGATCAATATGTGACCAGAGAGTTTGTGAAGGTCTTAGAATTGAGAAATACAATTTGACTAAACGTGATATAATTTATTAATTGTATGTTAAGATTTAATGTTATATGTTGTTGGAGGAGGAGTGTGTTTGATGAAAGATATTCTTGATTATTATAAAGAAGATCTGGGTAGCACAGATACTAATTTTTTTATTTTAGATACAAAAGGTACTGCCACTGGTTATGGGGATGTGGACTTTGTTTCTTATGATTGGTCTCCTAGCAAATATGGTAAGGTTAACGCTGGCGATCTGTTTATTTATAGAAGGCCTCAGTCGGTATCTGAAATAAGAAATAGCTTTTATTTTTTTGGGGCTGGTAGGATTAAAGAAATTAAAAACATTGGACAAGATAGAGTACGTGGCATAATAGATAAAGCAATATCATTTGAACCTTATTTATCAAAAACTGACCTCGAAAAATTTGAATGGGAGTTTAAGCAAAGAGGGGAAACATGGGCATATTTTTTCCATCAATATGGAATTACGCAGATTAAAGAGAAAGATTTTCGGAATATCATAAAGAAAGCTTATGCTGGAAAAGAACATACGAAGATAGAACTTGAGAACATTACGGATAGAGTTGAATTTGTACAAAAGATACAGAATAAAAATTATTTTGTTGATGATAGGATTGGAACTAGTAAGAAAAGAAGTGGTCAAAGTACCTTCTCTAATGAAGTGAAAAAGAATTATGGGTATGAATGTGCAATAACTGGGATGACAATAAAAGAATTTTTGATAGGTTCTCATATTATACCTTGGTCAGAAAATAAGAATACTAGACTTGATCCTCAAAATGGGATTTGTTTATCTGTTTTATTCGATAAAGCTTTTGATCAAGGGTATATTGCAATTCATCCTGATTTAACAATAGAGGTTTCTAAGTTTATTGAATCTGATATTATCTTAAAAGAAATACTTATGAAGTTTAATGGAAAGAAAATAAAAAAGCCTTCTTTTTCACCTCCAAAAGAAGAGTACTTAAGATGGCATTATGAAAATATTTTTAAAAATAGTTAAGATAAAATGTAATTTATAACTTATTAAAAGAAGTGAAAATAGTATCCATGAGGGTACTATTTTTATTGTTATATTTATGGAAGATGGTCATTATATTACTAAATATGGAAGTGATAATATGTATAACTTAAACAAAGATAATATATATTATGGATTTGGAGGAGAACATTATGTAATAGCTCAATTTTATACAATGCAATACGAAGCTACGAAAATGGAAGTTGATTTTGGATTTGATATTTTAGTTACCAACCAATATCGTTACAGTCGAAATCAAGATTCTGAGATTAAAACATGGGCTTTACAAATAAAGACAGTAAATGTAACTCCAAGAGACTATGTAGAAAAAGAGGAAGGTGGAAGAGGATTTGTAAAATACGCTAAGAAGGATTTTTATATAAGTAAAAACGATTTTGATTTAATTACTAGTAAAGAAAATGGATATCTAGTTTGTGCATTCGTAGAAAAACAAGATCAGCAGTACAATGTTTTAGGGTTGTTCTGGTTATCTAGTGAACATTTAAAAGAAGCCAGAGAAAACAAATACATAATTGAGGATACGAGATATGGCGAAAAGTACGTTATTTCGGCTCGCATTCCAGTACAGACTACAATTGATTATCTAACGGAATTTTGTTTAGAACAAAGTAAAGAGTTAAATGCAGAGAATGAATACTTTCATGATTTAAGAAATTTGTTAAGATCATCTCATGTCGTTCCTTACAATCCTTTGAGAGGAGTAGAATTAATTAAGGAGGAAACAGCAGGTGATAAACATGCATGCTATGCTCCGTTAACAAAGGAATTAACAGGTCTCAAAAGTATTACAGATGATAATCAATATAGTATGATACAAAATTTGGAGGAGTACTATAAAAGAATGCATGAAATGGACTCAGTAATAATAGTTGTAGAAAATAAAAAATTCCAGTCTGAATTTGGTGAGTAAGAGAGGTTTTAATATTTAAAGACCTACTTGATTGTTTAATTTCTTCAACAATTAAAGCGTAAGCTTGAGGGTGTGTTAAAGTCCATTTTTATCTTTGGATTAGGGTATATAGCTGACAAGCCATGAATAGGTGACCAGTGATATATAAATTAATACAGAAGTTGAAAAATAAAAAGTCTTCAAATCTTATATTCATAGGATTTGAGGACTTTTTATTCTTATGATCCCGACTGGGTTCGAACCGGCGACCTCCACCCTGTCAAGGTGGCGCTCTCCCTGCTGAGCTACGGGATCCCAACTAACGTTGATGTACCAACATCTCCGAAAATTCTGTTAAATTAATTATACAGAAATGAGTGAAACCTTACAACAGTTTTTAATTGTAATATTTAAAGTGAAAGCCTGTAGGATGTTGCTTCCCATTTTTTAAATAATTGATAAGAGTGGGACGTTTAATATTGAGAGCCCGACTCGCCTCTGAAACTGAATGAAATGAGATTTCATCAGTTTTGTTAATTGCAATAATTCTGCGCTGTTGTTTTGTATATGCTATTTTTTTATTTTCTTCAGTAGATATAATACTGCAATTCTTAAGGGAATATAGCATTCCACCTTTTTTATCCTTATCTAATTGATAATCAGAGTTATATAATAGATGAACATTTGGCATGATGTTATCAATATCATATATAAAATTATCGAAGGTGTGCCATCGTTCAACAACGGTCACACCTTTAGCACCGTAATATTTATAATTTGGATGGCTTTTTACATAACATCTAGCCATCATATTTTTCCATGTAGAATATAGCCTGTGTTTCTTTTTATCTATCATGTTCATTCCTCCAATACACGTGTACTAGTATTATATTGAAAAGAAATACAGATGACAGGAAAAACTTCTTCGAAAAGTTGTGACATTGAGCGAATTGAATGGACGTATGCAAAAGGCGATGAACAACCTACGGTGAAAATTAAATACAAGTAAACGAACCACGCTCATCATTGGGCGTGGTTTTGTTGTATGTAATAGGAAATATTGGGAACATATATAACTCGTGAAATAGATTCATTTGATTCGTTTTAGTAGTAAAGGAAATGTTTTTCATGTGTAAGTGAAAATAAAAAGCATCCTTAAGGATGCTTTTTATTCTCCAATTTGCTTATTGATGTCGATGACCCATTGTAATACGTCATCGATCTGTACTTCATGATTCCAGAATAAGAAATTGTTTTTTTCATCAACATTTCTAAGAAACTCTTTTTCTCCTGCTCCCAATGAACCACCAAAAGCCCAAAAACCTTCTTTAGAAAGTCCTAAATTTAAATCAACGATAGAATGTGTAGAAGAAGTAAAAGCCCATGTATCTAATCTTTCTTCAAAATGTTCAAGATCGTTTCTAATTTGTTTTAACCCCTGAGGCGCTTCAGGAAGGTTGGGCCACTTATTTTTAATAGCCTCAACTCTTTTTTCAGCATATATTTTGTTTTTGGCACCTGCAACATTAAGAATCCTTACAATTGACATTGCATTTGTAATACCTGCAACAAATTTTCGGATAACTTCTTCAGCTTTTCCATCATATTTACCTTTTTGGATAGCGTCCCAAGTGGAGTATGCTTCCATAATTGAGTCATGAGTCCATTTAGCTTTTAATATTATTTCTGTTTTATAACGTTCTAAAATTTCATCTGTTACTACCAATGTTTCTTCAGCCATTATAATGCCTCCTTTAATTCATAGGATACTCATTCGACAAATGGTGATAATTTCCTTCAAATATTATAAATAAAATACATCACAATAATAGAACGTATATTCTGTTATTTGTGATATAATGGAATAAATTAAATATTCATACATAGGAGGAATGTTATTTGACTGAAGGACAAGATATTTTTATATTATTGAAATGTGTAGAAAGCCAATATGCAGAAAATATGTTAGATGGAGATTTTTATTTTTCTAGAAATAGGAATTTTATAGATTTAGAAGAAAAGCAAATTGACAAAGGTATTGGTGACAAACGAGAAGGAGTATGGAGTCGAATAATGAATCCACAAGAAGATCACGCCTTTATCATTACTGAGGATGGAGAAGAGCTGCCCCTTAGCTTTGAAAAAGGCATTGTTCGACACACGCATAGCAATTTAAAAGATTGTCCAATATGCTGTTTTACCATGCTTTCTTTTAAAAATGATTTCGATATAAATGAAAAACAAAATACATTAACTTTAAAATCAGAAGTAGTAAAAAAATTATCGGAACAATTTGCTGGCAGAGATTTAATTGTTTTTACAGATATGGATGAATTTATCGAAAGAATGGATAGAGCTTGTAAAAGAGAAGATTTAAGCAGAATGCGTGGGAAAGTTACATATTATGATGATGAAACCGAATCTCATCCATTGTCATTAGAAGAAGTAGAATCAAATCCAGCAAGAAAGCTCCTTTATAAACGCAAATTTTTTGAATTCCAAAAAGAATTTCGTTATATTCTCAAAAAACCTCAAGATAACAACATACTATTAAATATCGGAAATATTAGAGATATAGCTTATAATCTTGGGAAAATACAAGCAGGAAAATTCCAAATCAGTATAAAGTACAGCAAAGAAACTATGGCATAAATCGGAAAGAAAAAGGGGTACGGTAATGTTAATCAAATTTTTTAGACCTGAGCATGTTCAAATGTTCTTAAATGGAGATTTATATTTTTGTAATACAGGTTATTTTATCGACTTAGAAAAAAAGCACGGCAATAAAGGGATTGGCGATAAACATGAAGGGTCTCATTTTCGACATTTTGACCCGACAAAAGGGGAAATTAGCATTGGGCTCCCAGGTGGGCAAATGCACAAATTAAATGTCACTAAAGGATTCTTTGCTAAAACATATGAAGAAGTACGTCAATTTCAATTAACTTGTTTTACTGGTATTCTTGAAGAAGATATGGAACACATTGATGAGAATACAGATAAAATAAAAGTTGAAATAATAGAACATCTGAAAAAAGAATTTCCTGGTAGAATACCAGTATTAATAACAAATGAACATGAATTTTTTGATAGATTGCACAATGCTCTGCTAGAAAAAAATATTCATGCTTATCGTGGTCGTGTCAAATATTTTGATGAACATACAGAATCGCCTTTCAAAGAAGAAGATTATGAAAAAGATATTACACAAGCATTCTTTTATAAAAGAAACTTTTTTAAATCACAAAAAGAATATCGCATTATAACTTCACATCCTGTAGATGGTGATTCATTAACAGTAAATCTTGGTGACATCAGTGATGTTGTTTTGAATTTAGAAAGTGCGGATACTTTAGAAAAAATTAAATTAAGAAAAGTTGAAGAAGGTCTTTTACTTACTATAGAAAATGAATAACGAGCACATTAACCGCTAGTTACAGGGCTACAAACATTGTTCGTACCCTTGGAGGTTCGGAACAGTATTCCGAACCTTTAAGGAGACATGTATTATATGTACCCTTGAAATAATAAAATAGGTACTCGGCTGGCTACCGAGTACCTATTACTTCTTATTTTTCAACCATTCTTCACGTTGAATCCGTCTTTCTTCACGTTCTTTCTCCATCCGTATCGTTTCAGCATCTTTAGTGAATAAATTATTGTACACCTGATACATAAACATTATCATTAGCAGAATTACTGACAGAAATAACAAAATCGTCTCTATTCGTTCTTTCATTTCCCATGCCTTTCTTGATACAATCTTTCATCACGTTCAACGATGTATAACAAATCTCTTATCATTTCAGGTGTTTCCACCAGCACATATATTTGATATTTGGGATTAGAGCGGTTACGCATTGTATGATGATGGTCATGTCCCATTTTTATTAATTCAATCGCTAGAGTTTTCTTGTAAATATTTTTAAGTTTTGGCATTTTTATCTCTCCCTTTTAGCAATTTGTTATTTATAAATTTCAAACGTTTATCTCGACAAATTCTGATAAATTAGAAGTGCAAACTTTACACTTCTGAAATCTGCAGGTTCACCGAGCATTTTAAATTATCTGAAGCTGTTACACATAAAGTGTGTAGCAGATCTAACGCAAATACAGTTTGCATCAGGTCAATTCTCATATGGACGGTATTTGGCACGAAGCAGTTCAAGTTCTTCTCGCTTAGCAATTACATCATATTTGAGGAACAGGGATACACACCCTAACTTTTTAACAGGTGTGATTTTACCGCTTTTAACCATGTGACTCAATCTAGCACGGGATATACCAAGGACTTCAATTGCCTCGGGCGTAGTTAACACTTCCTCCTTAATGAATTTTCGTTTAACACTTCTTGATATTTCATCAAAATTTATCATAATTGCCTCCTAAAATTTTATTTGTGCATCATTGAGCATAATCCTGTGAAAAATATAACTGAATATTCAGAAAACAAAAGGCGTATGAGTTGCACTACCGAGCGACTGCCCATCCAAGGTCATTTTTGAATATTAATATTCAATTATTTTCTCTTTCTCAATTACATTAGTAGTCGTTTCAATTCGCATGTGGCTTGATAATCGAATAAGTTGAAATAATCTGTTAATGGTATAGCATCTTTCTCTTTCAGCACCATTGCTAATAATGGTAGATCTCGCAGTATATATAACTCTTCATCACCTTCATCACATATTTGCTCCAGGTAACGCCAAAAGAAAAAATTTCCTTCTTGTGTCGCTGTACCTAAGTTCTCTTTAAGTGTTTCGACAATATTTCTTAGATGTTGCTTCTGCATATTAATCACCTACTTTCTCTAATTTTATCATCATAACACCAAAAAAATTGGCAGCCAAGTATAAAGTGTTGAGCCTTAGAGCCAAGCGGACTTTGAGCTATTTACATTTGTTTATAAAGTAAGTTATATGTGTTCGATGTGTGGTTTCGTATATTCTATCTCTAGCCAAAATTGCTCTCAAGCACAAATGACGCTGGAATGTATATTGATAATTCAACAACTAACCCCACAAGAGGAAAACAACATCGCTGCCTGAAGAAGCGGAGCGAATGAGGGCGATGGGGAAGGCTTGCCTTCACCATCAGGGTTTTGAGTAGCGATATAATTTATAACATTACTTACAACCGCTACGAAAAAACGATGATTCAGGCACGCCTTCATCATCACCTTCCCACTGGCGTGCTCAGGTTCCTCTTCTTTTCTTTTGTTTTTCATTCTCACAAATATACTATATCTTCTTATAAGGAAAACTCAGCAAACCGTTGGTACTAATGGTTCTTTGGTCAACGCTCTCACACTTTCGCCATCATTTTGTGCTAACGTAAATTATTTAAAGTTTCAGCCCAATCCAGCCTTACAAATTTGAAATAGTCAATATAATACTATTATCAACTTTTGGGAGGAATCAGAGACAATGAACAATAATACAACAAAAATCAAAATAATAGATGCCATCTGTGGTGCTGGTAAAACATCATGGGCAATTCAAATGATAAACGACTCCGAGAAGGTAAATGGATTCGGTGAAACTTCCGATAAAAAATATATTTACGTGACACCATTTCTTAATGAAGTAGAACGTGTTAGCAATTCAACTAAAGCGGATTTCTTTCAACCGAATGCACAACAAGGAAAAGGGTCAAAAATTGAGCATTTCAAAATGCTTGTAGAACTGGGGAAATCCATTGTTACAACTCATGAATTATTTAAACGATTGGATACGGATACTTTAGATGAAATTGAGCAAGAAGGATATACATTAATTATGGATGAAGTTGCGAATGTACTAGAAGCAATCAATGTCAGTCATAAAGATATTGAATATTTATTGAAATGGAATGTTATTGAAGTAGATGAACTTGGGAAAGTTACTTGGTTAGATGATGAATATGGACAAGACAAGGATGATAGATTCCGTGATATTAAAATCATTGCGGAAAATGAAAATTTATTCATTTTGCAAGAGAAAGCATTTTATTGGACAATGAACATAAAAGCATTTGAATCATTCGATGAAGTATATATTTTAACGTATTTGTTCGATGGACAAATTCAAAAATCGTATTACGATATGCACAATGTACAATACGAAAAATTCAGTGTGAACAAAATTGAATATAGATATTCAATTGTTCCTTACGACAAAATGAAAGAACCAAGGAAAGAAATGTATGATTCATTAAATATATATGAAGATTATCAAAATGGTAAATCTATTAGCAAAATGAACTCCAATTATGATTCTCGAGAAAAGTTAACAAACAGACAAAGACGCAATCAATTATCATCTACATGGTTTGATAATGCTTCGGAAGAAGATTTAAAGTAACTTAAAAATAATGCAAACAATTATTTGCGTAATATTTGTCCTACTGATAATAACAAAATCTTTTGGACAACCAAAAAGAAGTATGCTCCAATATTAAAGAATCCAAAATGTAAATACAATAAGAAAGATGACCGCTCAAAGGATAATTTCGTATCATTCAATGCACGAGCAACAAATGATTATGCTGAATGTGAATCAATGGTATACATGTTTAATCGCTTTATGAACCCGAATGATAAACAATTTTTCACAACAAGAAATGTTCATGTAGATGAGGATTTATTAGCGGTAAGTGATTTAATTCAGTTTATATTCCGTGGTTGTATTCGCAAGGGAAAACCGATGAATTGTTACATACCTTCAGAGAGAATGCGAAATCTATTGAAGGATTGGGCAGAATATAAGATTTAGAGCAGAAAGTTGAGCTCGAGAAATGTATATATATAGTATAAATAAAAAATATGGAAAATATAGAAATGCAAGAATAGCAAGAAATGAAATTATAGCCCCCTGTCGAAAAAGAAAAAAAGTTAGGAGGGTAAAAGGACAGGGAGGTGGGAGAATACTAAAAAACTGTTCCCCATCTTTTAGAATTTCAGAAAAATGACGTTTTTTAAACATGGAAAATTGCATAGAACCGCACCACTGATGGATTCCCATCCCAAACTTGGATAAAAAACATGCGATTTTTACGTCATTTTTTATACGTTTTTATGAAAAAATCTATAGGAAATTGCACGTTTTTGATGAAAAAATCGCATTTTTCTGCTATAGAAAATTGTATAAAACTTATATTTTATAACATTGTAGATTCTGTAAGTGGATGATGACTTGAAAAAAGAAAGCACAGCTTAATCAACTGTGCTCAATTTTTATTTTCGCTTATTATTTCGTTTTCTACTTATTATATTATCTGAACCGAAAAATCCACTTTTGGCATGTTTTTCTTGAACAGTGTTATCAGCCATGTGTGCGTAATGAAGTACCATTCTTAAATCACTGTGTCCAAGAATTTTTCGTAAGGATTCAATGTCGCCTGTGGAAAGGTAATGAGTAGCAGCTGAGTGACGTATCAAATGCAAATAAAAACGCTTTGTAATTCCAGCTTCTACTGCATATTTTCGCATGTCACGAAGCACGTTATTTTTGCTTAACATACGACCACTCAGTGACAAGAAAATTAAATCATCGACTTTACCTTCAAATGCTTCATTCTCGTCTAATAATTGCATGAGAAGGCGATAGGTCTTATTAGATAACGGGACTACACGAGCTTTTCGGCTTTTCGCATTGTTGGAACGTATAATCGTAGTTTTATTATCATGGTCTATGTCTAACGGGCTTAACAACAAAGCTTCGGTTATACGAAACATTCCATCAATGAGAAGGTGCAATAATACGTAATCTCGAAAATGTTTGTAACTTTTATTAGAATATGATTTTGCAACTTTCAATAAACGATTCAATTCGTCTTTTGTGAGAATATCAATCTCTTTGCTATCTTTACGGAAACCTTCAAACTTGATAAATGGGTCTTGTTTTATTAAAGCTTCTTTTAGACACCAATTGATAAAAGTTTTTAGCCGTTTTATTCTTGTAGCAATTGTTTCATCTGAAAGACCAACAGTTTGAGATGTTTTGGGCATATAAGCATGTCCATCATAACGTACATATTCATTCTTCAGCCAACCAACCCAATCAGAAATAAAGTTTGTTGTTATATCTGACAGATAAAATGCTTTCGTACTTTTTTCGTTATGAAAAGCTTTAATACTGTTGAACATAAGGACGAATTGATTTAAAGATTTTGGTCGCAGGTTCTGTTTAACTTTAACTTCAAGAAACCTTTCGAATAATCGTTCAACTGTATTTTCCTTTGTAATTCTTTCAGCTTTTCGCTTATGTGGTTGTCGTTTCCGCACATTTTCTTTTTCGTTAAAATATCCTAAAGACAATAAAAAACACCCCTTGTATTCTGAATTTCAGATTTAACGGAGTGTTGGGTTTCAATCAATATTTGAGTGGAACCTAATGTTAATTTTTTATGTTTAACAGTATACATATATCAACGTTTTTCAAGGCTATAATTGATAACCCGTCTATAAACCCTGTCAAGGTGGCGCTCTTCTAACTAAGTTATGGGAGGTAACTACTTTTCAATTTTCAAACCTAATCCACAAAACCTATTAATCTGTACCCAATTACTTCCTTCTTTTCTCCTCATATTCTATAATTAATCTATAAAATTAAATGGGGGTAATTTCCAATATGAAGCTTCAAATAGTGACCCAAAAGGCTACTCATTATGAACCCGATATTTCTTTGCTTGCTGAAAAAGAATCAGGACGCCAAGAATTCGTAAAACGTTTTCCATTAGAATCCTTAAGAAATCTTACGATAGAGGAATATGCCAATACTAAAACTAAAGATTGTTTTAACTACTGGCTTGAACAGAAAAATATCCTAGGTGGTATTGGGGGAGCAAATGCTGCTAAATTTGGTATTTATCGTGCTAAAACTGGTGAGTACTGTAAGGGTTACGGTAAACAAAAATTGGTATTAAAAGATGAACAGTTGCAGGAAGAATTTAGAGCTCTAAAAGAGGGGATTTATGAAGCGATTCGACTTGCAAAGGAAGACCGTATTTCTGAAATTGTTACATTGAATTTACCAATTTATAATATGGTGTTGCTAAAAATTTTAAATATTTATGTTCCAGATAAATTTTTTAACATTTATTCACCACCAATATTGATTGAGCTAGGAAAGGAATTACATATAAAAGATGAATTGCTTACTCCGCAGAATGCAATTGAGTTGAATCATGCAGTGTTGCAGGCTATTAAGAAAGAAAATGTTTTTTTAGATTGGTCCAATGAAAAAATTTCAAGATTTATCTGGGATACATTTTCTAAGCGGGATAAATCGCTTGATAAGAATACAAACTATTGGTTAGCTGGACATACATATGGAAAAGATCGTTCCATTCAAGATTTTTTATTGAAAAGCAACTGCATAGCGATAGGCTTTTTACATGAGGATTTATCATCTCTACTAGAAGAAGAAAATATTGAGGATATCATTGATGAGAAAGAAGAAACATCAGCAGGACAAAAAGCATTAAAGCAATTTTTAAAAATGAAAGAAGGAGACCTTGTTGCTTTAAAAACGACATTTACTCGTAAGGTTGATGGGAAGACAAGATCAGTGTTACGAGTTAGTGCTGTTGGAAAAATTACTAAAGATACTATTGATGGTTATGAATTCTCTGAAGAGTATGGACATCTACTTCCTGTTGAGTGGATTAATACTGAAGAGAGAGTTCATAGGTTACGGAGGATATCGTAGTACATTAAATGAAGTGAAAAATAAGAGTGTAATTAACTTAGTATTTATGCAAGGAAAGGAAATAAGTGATACGTCCCAAGTATTTAGTGAAGTATTAGATACAGATCCAAGAAACTATGTATTTTTTGGTCCACCTGGAACAGGGAAAACATATCAAATTGTTGAACGTGCTCTTGAATTAATCGATAAAAGAATATATGAGGAACTGAAGGCAGATGGACGAGAAGCATTGCAACAAGAGTTTTCACGTTTAACAAAAGAAGGACAAATTCATCTTGTAACGTTCCATCAGTCATATGGATATGAAGATTTTATAGAAGGCTTGAAATCTGATGGAAAAGGGAATTTTGTGCCAACGGATGGTATTTTGAAAAAATCGGCACTTGAAGCTATGTATGAAGGAATTCAAAGTACAAGTCAGGAGTTTTCGAATGAAGTTCGTTTTGAGCAACTTTATGATTACCTGGTTGAAAATGGTTTGAAGAATAATATTCAATTTGAATCAAAAACAGGGACGACAAATTTCATTTCATACATTTCAGAGCAAAACAATATCGTTGTAACGAGTGAAGATGTAAAAACTAGTTCAATAGTTTCAAAGAATCGTTTACTAAGCCTTTATCGCTATATTCAGGAGCATGATATTGATTGGAAGAATAATATTATGTTTGTTCGTGAGGCGATTGGTGGGTGTAATCAGACGAGATATTGGTCTGTACTAAATTGGATATTAGAAAAAATGGAAGATACAGTAGAAGACGAAGAAAAAATGGAAGTTGAAGTAGAAGGAAAAAAGGCAATTATTCAAAAGGCATTGTTGGAAAACAGTTCGTTTGATTATTCGAATGCGAAAAAACATATTGTAATTATTGATGAAATGAACCGAGGCAATATTTCTAAGATTTTTGGTGAGCTGTTAACGTTACTGGAAGAGGATAAGCGTTTAACACAAAGTAATGAATTGATTGTTGAACTACCTTATTCAAAAGAGAAGTTTACCTTACCACCCAATTTATATGTAATAGGGACGATGAATACGGCTGACCGCTCCATAGCTTTGCTTGATACAGCGTTACGTCGCCGCTTTGTGTTTGAAGAAATCATGCCAAATACGGATCTTCTTGAATCGATTGGTGATGAAATTGATCTTGCTGAAATGCTTTCTGTTATTAATAGGCGGATTGAAGTGCTGTACGATCGGGATCATATGATTGGGCATGCGTATTTTATAAACGCGAAAACAGATAATGAAGTTATAGCTATTTTTCAAACGAAAATCATTCCACTTTTACAAGAGTATTTTTATGATGATTGGGAAAAAATCGGTCTTGTTTTGGGTGGAATAGGAAGTTCAAAGGAAGATCAATATATTGTTTATAAAGAAGAGGTTAATGTAAATGAACTGTTTAAACAAAAGCCGTCTATTTATATTCCTGCACTGTACCGAGTAAAACGAAAATTAACAGCACAAGAGCTAATAGCGATTTATGAATAAGACAATTATAGTGCGTGAGGCGTATGACTGGATTACAGAAAATGACGTTACAGCAGAACAATTTGATGAGCTTATACGGTATATTGAAGAGAAATATCCAAATGACCAAGTGATTGATCAGAAGTACAAACGAATGCGCTTTATTAATTATGTTGGCGTGATACAATGTTCGGACGTGCGGTATGAAATTATTCCAAAAATAAAACTTACACCTATTGACGATCGAAAGGCATTACTAGGAATGCTTTCGATTACAGGGTTTTTGCCAGTTTCATTTTATGAGGAAGTATTAAATGGTGAGGATAGAGGAGAACTGCTTACGGCATTTCTTGCTACATTTCTTACTCGTTTGCTGAGTGAACTCAGAAAAGGGACTTTTAAAACATACGAACGTCATGAAGAAAATTTAAATACACTGCGTGGCAAACTCGAGCTTAGTAAACACATTTATAAGAATGTATTTCAAAAAACAAAAGCATATTGTGCATTTGATGAATATACGGAAAATAACCCTCTAAACCAGCTATTTAAATGTGCATTGCTCATTGTAAAAAAGCATACAAAAATACATACTTTAAAACTTTATCTTGAGCGCTGTTTAGGCTACTTAGAACCTGTGGATGTAGTACATTTTACAGAGAAGGAAATAAAAAGCATTACATTTAACCGACAGAATGAACGTTTTCGTCAAGCTGCTTTATTTGCTAAGCTAATTGTTGAGCGAGCAACGATTTATAGTAAAGGGCGTGGAGCATCATCGTTCTCTTTCTTATTTCAAATGAATATGTTGTTTGAAAAATATATTGAAGTAGCACTACAAGAGGCTATTGGTAATAATAAAATAATCATTCAACATGCAGAGAAGAGGTTATTACGTAATAAGAAGAGTGGACGCCAGAATATTTTATTAAAACCGGATTTTGTGATTGATAATGTGATAATCATGGATACGAAGTGGAAAAGTGCAACAAATAATGGAAGAAGTAGTTATGTTCAGAGTGACATTTATCAAATGTATGCGTATGTCACGGCTTATAAGGAAGTTAAAAGGTGCATATTGCTGTATCCTAAACAGGAGATAGAAGCTGTTCATCCTGTGTGGGAAGTTATTGATACTGAAAAAACTATCGAAATGTGTACGATAAGAATTGATGAATTTTCCGAGACTGTGCGAGAATTAAAAGAAATTCTACAAAAACAAGTTAAATAATTTTGTAAAGACACTCAATTGAATATGGGTGTCTTTTAATATAGAAATCAAATCTCCTTTGGAAAAGTATGAATATTTAGTTTGTTTTAATTGAAATAGAAATGAACTTATTATATAATAAGTTCAAGAAAATTTTTCCTTTTTAATCATTCCTAAATAACCACAAACCTTTCGGGTTTACGATTCATTACAAGGAAGTGTATAAAACATATACGCTAATTTGTAATATGAATGTATTCCTGGAAGGTTTTTTTGCGTTGTAGGAATAGGACAAGTAATCAACTAACAAGGATGTGATAGATTATCTTAAATTATTAAGAATTGTAGTGGGGAAATAAGAATTTTGAATTTCAAAATACAAAAGAAGTTGAAAAAAGATGAGAGGAGCAGTCTCGTCTTTTTTATTTCGAAAGGAGAAGGACATGGGTAAGAAAATTATGGTTCAATCTGTAAAGCTGGTAAAAGACAGTAATCGTATTTATGATATTGAGAAAAAGAAAATCACTTGTCCAGCGGATGCTGTACGCTTTGCACAGATTATATTCGATATAGAATCAAGACCGAATGAAATTTTTGGTGTATTTAACTTAAATACAAAGAATGAAATTATTGGATGTAGCATTGTGTTTGAAGGAACTGTCGATTCATCGTTAGTCCATCCACGCGAGACGTTCCGCACAGCAATATTAAACAATGCATCTTCAATCATATGTTTTCATAACCATCCATCAGGACATAGTATGGAGTCTCATGAAGATGTTGAAGTAACTAAGAGATTAAAGAAGTGTGGAAACATTATTGGTATACCTCTTTTAGATCATGTCATCATTGGAGATAATAGTTATGTAAGTTTATTGAAAAAGGGGATTATCTAATACAAAGCAATAAGCTAACTATTTTTAAGGGTGTGTATGGAGGAATAGGAAGATTCTAAAGCGTTTATTCGCATAGATCTTCTTATTCTTTTTTATTTGTAAGGTTGATTTATAAATATATTCATAATATGTGATTCGTGGAAATGGACAGATTAAAAGGTCAGAAATATAGGATAAGAAAAAAGGATCTATGCCTAATAAACTAACAAGATAGCTCTAACCTAAAGCGAGCAAAATTACCTTAAAGGCTTTTGATATGAAGGAAAAAGAAGTAGTAAGCTGCTCAAGTGATAGAAAAGTAGTAGAAGAAAATCCAATAGCATTCAACGAGCAAACTTTGGAGTTAGTAAACCATTTGTGGCTGAAGGGAATAATGCGGGGATTGAAGATTTGAATGTACAACTTGTTCTCAAAGCAATGGAAATAGCTTTAGAAAAGAATGCGCCTAAGGTGAACGTAAACGTTTAGAACAAGTATTAGTTAAATATCGAAAAGAATCTTAAGTCAAATGGAATTTTCCCCCTTAAAAGAGCTGTTCCATTGTTATACATAAGAATCCATCTTGAATATCAAGGAGGGGACGGTATAATCTCGTTTGGGTTCGAACCAGCGACCGCAACCTTATTAAGATGGCGGTCTTTTTGATATATTAATCTTCCTTCTGTATTATAAATTCCCAAAACTTCTTTAATTCCTCTCGCTTTTGAGGAGTCGCATTTTTTATATCTTCAAACCATTGATAAAGCTCAGGATCTTGTATGTCTGTAACTTGTCTCATTTCAGTTGTACCGAGGAGGTAATCAATTGATACTTCAAAGAAAGTCGCTAATTTTATCAATGTATTATAATCAGGTTCTCGATTTCCTTGTTCATACATTGCATATGTAGTTCGAGCAATCCCTAGTTGATTTGCCATGTCTTCTTGACGCAGTTTGCGTTCTTTTCGAAGAGTGTGTAGTCTAGTGCCAAACATATGCTACCTCCTTTTAGGTGTTTTCTATATCAATTATAACGTCACAATATGTAACATTTAACAAAGTACACGAAATGTGTAAAAAACGTTGATTTCATACTTGTTATTGTGTAGTATAATTATTAATTACACATTTTGTGACAATGAAAGGAGGAAATAATGAGGTTTTGGTTATTAGAAAAACGTAAAAATAAAGAGAAAACACAAGATTGTATTGCATATAAGGCAAGAATATCTAGAAGTATGTATGCAATGATTGAAAGTGGTGAAAGAAATCCAAGTGTTCCTGTCGCAAAGAATATAGCTAACGTACTAAATTTTGATTGGACTCTTTTTTTTGAAGATTAGTGTCACGATACGTGTAATTTCGAGAGGGAGAATTTAATTTCTATATTGTTTTCCTAAAACGAAATAAATTATTACTTATTTTTAAAAAAATATTAGAGAAGGGAAGTGTTTAATATGAACATGAAAACATTTGAAATGCGTGAAAAACGTTTAGCAGAACTACTAGGTGCAAAAGTACTATGGGAATTTATCAGTGCCGTCACAGAGGAAATTGAAAAGCAGGAATTAGAGTCTACATCAGGTTTGTTAGAAGATCTATTCATACATGTGAAAGAAACCATTCAAATTCAAAATATGAATCAACGCATAACAAAAGCCCCTGTAAAAACAGAGGCTGGTAGTATAGATAAAGAGACATTATATATAGAAGCATATGTAGAATTAATTAATCATAAGTTTGTTATTTCTGAATTAGCTGTAGAGCTTTCATCTGTTCTAAAAGAATTAAATTGTTTTGTTCAATCATCTTTGCCACAGCTTCAAAGTGAGCTTGATTCTCAAGAACCTCAATCTGCTTCTCTTTAGGGAGTGATTGAAGTATTTCTTTTATTTCTTTACACTCGTATATGTTACTCTCCGAGTCTTCGATTAATTTATTGCGACGATTGGTGTATTCAAGTGCACCTAAAGTCGCTAATGCGCGAGGATCTAATCCCAGAATTTCCATGTATTCCTCTCCTTTCCTCTACAATAATTCGATAGGGGAAAGGAGATTCCTTTAATGGTTTAGTAGAGTCTTTATATAGCTATACAAATTGTTAATGATTAGTAGACATGTTACCTAGCAGGAATGTAATAGAATTAGACTTTAAAGAGCTTCTAAAAAGGATGAAAAGAAAGAGAAATCCAGTAATTCTCACTCTTTTCCCTTAAATAATCTACATATGATACGGTTGTTTCCTTTTATCATAAATTTTACATTGGATTCTTTGGGGAAGATTAGGTAGATATAGGATATGGGGGATAAATGAATAGATAAACAAAATGAAAGAGAATTGTAAGAATTACAGGGATTGTTAAGGGGCTATTAGGTAATAAATTTTAAAGTATTTAAGAGTGGGAAGATGTGTATCACTCGTTACTTAAAAAGTAAAAGATTAGACATTAGAATAGGGAAAAGTATTTAAGTTACTTGTATAGATGAAATAATGGAGCATATGAAATTAAAGCATGATGAAACATGTTGAAATAAATAGAAGGGGATCTTTAGGTAGGCTAAGCAGAGAAATAAGGCATGCTGAGAAAGTGGCTATTGAATTCGAAGAAGTTAAATTGTAAAAGGTATCACTTATGTAAGAATATCTATTACTAATTTACTCTATATAAAAAAGCAGCTGTACAAAAGTACAGCTAGTCTTCTTCACAAATTTATATAGCCTTGATGACGAATTGGGATTGAGGTATATATAGTAATTGAGCTGCTAAGGAAGTTGTTGTGTTAGCAAATGGGTATGCTTCCTTATAAAGAAAATTACTATACACTATTTCATTCATTTCATAGGTCGTACACAGTTTTTTTAGGATTTTTTGAGAAATTTTATTTGTACAAGCAGCAATAAAATCAAAATCTTTTTTACTTATCTCTTGAATGGCATGTGAAAGAAGGGTGGTGATTATCCCACTTCCCATCCAATCTGGATGACAAGCGCCCATATCTAGATAGACCAATTTTTCTTTATCTAAATGAGAAAACTCAATAGATTCTGTCTCTAATGTATCTAAAAGTTGAAAAATAGGTTCCATTTGCGGGCATAGTTCAATCGCTTTCTCTGTATCTATTAGTGGCTGGGTTACTTTTTTTGTTAAAAGAACTCCAACAATTTGAAAATTTTCTATTGCTACAAATGACATAGCTTGAGATACAGCTTGTTTCATCATTTCTTCGCACATTTTGTGAAAAGGAGCAAAAGGAATTTGTAAACTGCTTACAAGAGGTTCATTCTTCACAAAAGAATGTGCAAGTAAATGTGCTGCATCTTTCACGTGGTGTGTATCAAGTAGCTCTATATTCATATGTTTTTCCTCTTTCCTGATATAGTGAATAGTAATTAAAAGGATTAAAAATTTTATTTCATCTAGTTAAGTTTAACTATTAAAGCGCTAACAAATATGGTTATGAAACATATGAATGAATCTGTTTAGTAGCAATCGAAATATGTTCATAAAGAAATTCTACGATCTCATCTATACATTCAACAGTTGTATATGGAGAGATAGAAAAGAATTTTAATGTAGAAATCGGATTTCTATCATAACTGTTTATTACATCTACTACACAAGAACGAGTTGTATCACCAAAAAATACTTGATCGCGATTTTTTCCTAGGTAATTAAATAGTTCTATATTTAATCGGTTTGTATCCTCAATTTCTTCCTTTGTTGCAAGGCCTATTCGTTCTTTTTCCCAATTTTCTTGGCCATCTCCATTCATATAGAAACGGAAAGTTGTAATTGGCCCAAATGTAAAATCATTTGTGATTGCGACTTGAGGCAGGGCCTTGCGCAACTTCTCTCTAAATAATAGATTTACACGAATATAATTTGCTAATAATTTTTGATATCCTTCAATTCCAAAGGCTAATAGATTGATATACATGGGAATAGCACTACCAGCTCGTGAACATTCTAAGGTATAGCCTGTATGATAACTTCCATATGACCTATTACCAAGATAAGGTGTGTCATCTTGTTCAATGTCCATCAGTTGTAAATCAGTATGATTTTTTACGATTAAAATACTTGAAGCATAAGGTGTTTGTCCTAATTTATGAAAATCAAAACATACACTATCTGCAAGGGACATATATTGCATTTTATCTTGTACGTATTGTAAGGCATTTTTTACATTAGGTTCAAATGAGAGTGGATTTTCTTCAAAATTATAATTATTAAAGAAGCTATAGAATCCGCCCATTGCAGAATCAGCATGGATATAAATAGGCTTTAATTTATATTTTTTCTGTATTGTTTCAGCGCTCTCTTTAATTCTTTTTATATCATCAATGGTAAATGTATCTGTTGACCCCATAGTAGCTAGAATATAGAGGGGGATACCGCCATTTTTAATAACCTGTATCATTTTATTCTCTAAATCTTCTATATCCATAGAATTTGTATATGGATCAGTTTTCACTTTTATTAAGTGATTTGATCCGATGCCAGTTGCTTCAGCTGACTTTAATAAACTATAATGTGCATTTTCAGAAGCAAAGCAATATACATTTTGTGGAGCGCCATGTTCTTTTGCTGATGGGAATTGTTTAGAAATTGCTAAGCGCAAGCTCGAAAATACGCATCCTTGTCCACCCCATGTTGTATAACCACCGCTATTATGCGGATTATAACCAATCAGTTTTGAAAGCATGGATACAACTTTTACTTCTGCTTCAGCTGCCCCTGGACCATATACATCCCAAACACCATTACCATTTAAAAGGGCCATGGTTATTACACCTAATAGTGAAGGTATACTTGGTAGTGGTACAGCGTTAGACAAGTAATATTTATTTGGATAAGGATGACCATTCATAAATTGGTTTAGCTCTTCTATAACCTCAGACATAGTGATTCCAGCTAGTGGAATATGACTTTGGTGAATTAAGCCATTGTAGTATCCTTCGGATTTTTCCTCACATTTACCTAAAGTAGCTCGCTCTTCATTTTTTAATCGGTCAAGATTTTTAATTATTTTCTGCATAGATTCTAATAAAAGTTGTTGTTTTTCTTCATTTCCGTCAACGCTCGGAAATAATTTTAAAATATCTTGCATGCAGTCACTTCTCCTTGTAAAAAACTGGATTTTTATTTTACTTGGTTAAACATAAGGGTATAATAATTTGTAATTGCCCTTTCGAACACTTAGAAATGAGGAGCTATTTAGAAAAAAATGTAATTCCATAGAAGATTATATGAACTATGGAATTTAAAGTAAAGAAAAATTTTTTGATTTATTTTAAAAAAGTAATTTTGAGATAATGAAGTTTCTAAAAATATTTCTGAATTAATTGTTTATTCGGTTTGGATGTTGCCCTAGCATGTATTCAACTAATGTAGTAGATAATTTACTCTAATGTAGAAATATTATAAGGTAGTTGAATATAAGAGCTCAACTACCTTATAAACTGTAGATATTATTGGAGAAAGAGAAAAAAATAGGGTGGAAGTGTTAAAAATATGTTCTAGTTGAGAAGAAGTAGTAGTATGGATTTGGTAGAAGAATCAGCATAATTTTTGTAGGTGAATAATGATCTGATCAAAGCTTTTTAATGAATTCAATTTCATTATCTAATAATAATGGACGAGTTAAGTGTGAAGAATTTTCTTCAACCTGAGTAGAATTTTTTGCACCAGGAATAGCAACTGAAACGGCTGCGTGACTTAAAACATAACGTAAAGCAACTTGCGCTAAATTTCGATTTGAACGTAAAAGTGAACGTAATTTCTCTACTGTGTTTAAGCTATCTTTAAACCACTTTTCTTTTGGCCAATCTTTTCTTAAATCATCGTCTGGAAATTGAGTTTCATGATTAAATTTCCCAGTTAAAATTCCCATCTTAAGTGGACCTCTTATCACAGCACCTAAATTATGTTTTTCAATATAAGGAAGAATATCTTTTTCAGGTTCTTTATTCAAAATACTATAATCGAATTGTACGACATCTAAATCATTATTCTGATTAAAATGTTTTATATAATCTAAATCATTAGTAGAAACGCCAACAGCTCTCACTTTTCCAGATTTTTTTAAGGTTTGGAAAGCTTGTAGAAAGGCTTCTGTTTCTTCAGGTTTATCCCACCAAATATGACAAAAGTACACATCTATATAATCCGTTTTAAGTCGTAGTAAACTAGCCTCAAACGCATCAATGATCTTTTGAGGATCTCCATAAACGGCTGGTTGATTGGGGTCATAATGATGACCAATTAAACCACCTTTTGTAGAAAGGATTATATCTTTCCTGCGATTATTTATAGCTTTTGCAACGAGTGTTTCACTATGACCTAGTCCATAAACGTCAGCAGTGTCAATAAAATTAACCCCTAAGTCGATTGCTTTCTCAATTGCATCAATGGATTCATTATCTTTTACTGTTCCCCATTCATCTCCACCAATTGCCCAAGAACCGAACCCTACCTCTGAGACTATTAATCCCGTGTTACCTAATAATCTATATTCCATTATGTACGGACTCCTCCTTTACAGTTTATTTTATTAGAAGTATATATAGTGGCCAGTTGGAATATTCTTGAATTTATTTTCGGAGTATAAATTAGGCTATTTCCTTTAATAAAATATGTAAGATTACTGTATAAAAAGAAATTAGAATTATTAGTGAAATGATTTTTTATGCTTGAATTGAATAAAAGTATAAACTTTTACGGCATAGATATGAATTTTATTCATAATTTTAATAACTATACATTAAGTGAATTAAATGTTGAATTTAGTCGGAATATATATATTTACAAATCGCAGAATCTGTACATATAGTTGTAAATGTAAATATTATCCGCTTTTAAATATTTATAAAAGGAGAAATTCATATGAAAGAAATACAAAAGCAATATGAAATTGTAGAAGAATTTGATGCAACAGTAGGGCAAGAAGCATTATGGATAGCTCATCAAATGGAATTAGAAAAAGGAATGAACAATGAACCCATCATCATAAAGCTAAAAGGAAGTCTTCAAATAGAGACCTTAAGGAAAGCGCTTACTTTAATAGTGCAATCTCATCCGGCGCTACGTACACTATTTATTAAGAGGGACGAAAAAATTAAACAATTCATTCAAAAGAGTATAGATTTTGATACACCAATTAAGGATTTAACTGCTTTTAAAAACACAAAACAAAAATTTATTTTTAAAAAATTTTTAGACTCTATTGTGAATGAGAAATTTAATTTAGAAGAAGGGCCTTTGTTTAAATTCCACATCATTAAATTGTGTGAAGATGAATTTATTTTACATATGATTTTTCATCACATTATTTATGATGGATGTAGTTTAGGAATTTTTATCCAACAATTGTCTCGTACGTATTGTGAATTACTTCAAGAAAATACGGGTTTAGTATTAGAATCTCCTTATAAGAGCCTTGTAGAATTTGAGGAAGGTTTTATTGACAGTGCAATATATAGAGAAGGATCATCCTATTGGAAAGATTATTTACAAGGTGAATTACCTCCTACAGAGTTTCCTGCTACTATTAATAAAATGAATGAACCGATATATACGAACGAAAATATAAGCAAGAATATTGATGCCGATCTGTTTTATCAAATACAATGTTTTGCTAAAAAAAATAATATAAGTATTTATCGAGTAATGTTAAGTACTTATTGTACCTTACTTCATCAAATGACAAATGCTGAAGAAATTATTGTAGGTATTCCAATTAATACTAGACCACAAACGGAAGAAGGGAATGCTTTTGGTTATTTTGTTAATACATTACCTATACGTATAACAATAGAAAAAGGTGATACATTTAAGAGAATACTTAACAAGGTGAATAAATCTGTTCATTTGGCTATTAAGTATAAACATAATCCATATTCACATATAGTAAGAGATTTAAATCTAAATAATAATACACATCATAATATGATTTATTCAACAGCATTTAATACGGTAAGGATACCTCAATTGAAAATTCCCGATATTGAGTCCACAGTTTTAACAGATTGTAAAAGAGTAAATCCTTTTAACATGACATGGAGAATAATGAGATATGAAGGGGAAACAGAGAATAAAATTGAGGTTGACTATAACTCCGCCTTATATAAACCAGATAGTATGAATGATTTAGTTGAAAGATATATATATTTGTTACAAAAACTAATGAAGAATGTGAACGAGCCTATCCATTCATTGGATTTGCTTTTAGAGAAAGATCATCGTCTATACAAAGATATGAACTCAAATGCTCTTACATATCCTAATTCAAAAACACTAGATCAATTAATCGATCTACAAGCATTAAAATCGCCAAATCAAATAGCGATTTCAATGGGGGATAAATCTATTAGCTATTGTGAATTGCAGCAAAGGTCCAACAAAATTGCGAATTATTTACGTGAAAATGATATAAAAAAGGGACAACGTGTAAGTATTACTATGGAAAGAGAGATTGATATCATTGTATGGATTCTAGGTATCCTAAAATCAGGTGGAGTTTATGTACCAATTGATCCAAAGTTTCCTGAAAAAAGAATAGAATACATCTTAAAAGATAGCGAAAGTAAAATGATTATTACGAAGAAAGAATACAGGGATTTGGTTGAACGGTTTGCGATTCATACAATTTATCTAGAAGATTTTCATTACGCTAATTCTATAGAAAATATTGCGTCTACACATACCGTAGAAGATGCAGCTTATATTATCTACACGTCAGGTTCAACAGGTTTGCCAAAGGGAGTCGTTGTACCACATAAAGGCGTAGTTAATTTATCATATTCAGTAATCAATACATTTCATTTAGGAAAAGAAGATGTGTTTTTACAATTTGCAACGATCATTTTTGACGCCTCCATTATGGAAATATTTCCGATTTTGCTATGTGGAGGAAGAATGCATTTAATTTCTGAAATCGAAAAACGTTCAGCAGAGGAATTTATAAATGTAAGTCAAAAGAATGGTATTACAAATGTGGTTTTACCAACTGCGTTTTTTAAATTAATAGCTGATATGCCAAAAGAAATGTTACTTAAATTAAATTCTGTAAAACGTTTATTTGTGGGAGGGGAAACCTTACCTGCTGAATCAGTTCGTAAATGGCAAAGTAAACTAGGGTTAAAGATTCCAGTTCTTAATGCATATGGTCCTACTGAAACTACTGTATGTGCAACCATGTATGAAGTAAATGGTGAGATGCAAAAAGAAATTTCTAATATTCCAATAGGTAAACCAATTGCTAATAGTGAAGTTTTCGTGGTAAGTCCGTTCAATACATTATGTCCGTCAGGTGTAGTAGGTGAGTTATTTATTGGCGGTGATGGAGTTGCCAACGGATATTTAAATCAAAAGGAAAAAACAGAAGAGTCGTTTATTTCTTTTGGTGAATCCTATAATCATGATAAAAAGATGTATCGTACTGGGGATTTAGTCCGTCTTTTACCAAATGGAAATTTAGAATTTATCGGAAGGAAAGATAATCAAGTAAAAATACGTGGGTATCGAATTGAGCTTGATGAAATCGAAGGAACATTATTTAAACATCCAGAGGTGAGAGATGCTGTAGTATTCACTTATCAAAACGACAAAATCGTTAGTTTTTATTTATCTAAAGACAATACAGAATTAAAACAAGAGGCATTAAAAACATTCTTAAGTGAAAGTTTACCAGATTTTATGATGCCAAATTATATATTTCACCTTGAAAGTTTTCCTGTATCACCAAGCGGGAAACTAGATAGAAAAAAATTAGAATTACAGATCCCATATTTACTTGAAAACATGCAGAAGCAATATGTACCACCGATAAGTGAAACAGAAAAAAGGTTGGCAAAAACATGGGCAGAGATTTTAAATTTAGAGAAATATAGAATCGGCAGAGATGATGACTTTTTTAAACTTGGGGGACATTCATTAATTGCTGTGCAAGTGTTAAATCAAATTCAAAAAGAGTTTCATCTAAAAATTGAAATTAGAGATATTTTTGAGCATACAACTATTGCTAGTCTATCTGCTTACATCGATAAATTAATGGATGTAAATCATGATAGGGAAGAACAGAAGATACAAATATTAAAAGTTGCAGATCGGGAAAGTTATCAGTTATCAAGTGCTCAAAAAAGAATCTGGTTTTTAAATAAATATAACGCCATTAATAGAGTATATGATACACCGCTACACATATATATTGAGCCGAGTTTGAAAAAAGATATTTTACAAGACACCATAAGATTTTTAGTTGAACGACACGAGATGCTGCGAACAGTGTTTATTGAAAGAAATGGGGAGCCTAGACAAGTCATCTTAAACTCAATAGCGATTGACCTGATTCACGATGAGATTGAACACATGTCTAAAAAAGAACAACAAGAATATATACGTACAACAATAAATCAAACGGATCGTACTCCATTTGATTTAGAAAAGGGCCCTCTTTTTAGGATTAGGATTTTTAATCTGAATAAGAGAAAGTCTTATTTATATATCAATTTACATCACATTATTACAGATGAGTGGAGTGTAAGGAATTTATTAGATGAATTAATGAAGGTATATAGTGCCTTTGCTAAACGTAGAAATCCCGAGTTGCCAACTATCTCTAATCGATATGTAGATTATGCTAAGTGGGAACAGGAGCAGTTAAATTTAGGTCAGTGGGATACGGAAAAATCTTATTGGATGGCCGAACTTACAGCGCCTCTTCCTATGCTAAATCTTCCTTTAGATTTTAGTAGAAATCATCAAAGTACAAATAAAGGTACAGTATTTGAAATGAAGTTAGATAATAAAATGAAAGCATCTTTGAAACAAGTATGTGAACAAGAGAATGTTTCTATGTATATGCTATGTTTGGCAGCGTATATTCAATTGTTACATTATCTCACGGATCAAAAAGATATTATTGTAGGTACACCGGTGGTTGGAAGGAATCATCAAGAATTTGAACAAATACAAGGATTTTTTGTAAATACCTTAGCGATTAGAACACAATTAAATGATGTGAAAAATTTAACACAGCTATTACAAGTAGTGAGAGAAAAATGTTTGAATTCTTTCCAAAACCAATCGTACCCATTTGATAAAGTAATTGAACAAATAAATCCTGATAGAAGCTTTGGAAATAACCCGATCTTTTCTACTATGTTTAGTTATCAGAAAGATATTCTGCAGCAACAGGATGCGTACAAGCTTCAATTGTTACCTAATAAACAAGATATTAGTAAGTTTGACATTTCTTTAGCTGTTGAAGAAGGATTGGATTATGTAGGGATTTCATTTGAGTATGATATTAATCTTTTCAAGGAAGAGTCAATTAATAGGTTTACTCAAAATTTACTTACTATACTGGATGCATTTATTCATCAACGAACAGTAGCGTATGAGAATCTTTCATTTCTATCACAGGAAGAAGAATCTCTATATAAAAAGGTAAATCATACAGAAAGACCATATCCTTATTTTCAAAATATACAAGAGCAATTCTATATGCAAGTAGATAAACAACCCGATCGGATTGCTATAGCGACTGCAACGGAATCTTTAACATATAGGCAATTAAATATGAGCTCTAATCAAGTAGCTCAACATTTACTCGAAAAAGGTATAAAAAGAGGTGATAAGGTAGCCATATTTTTAGATAGAAGTATGAATAGTATCGTTTCAATGCTTGGAATATTAAAAGCTGGTGCTGCCTATATACCCATCGATGTAAAATACCCTGAGGATAGAATAAATTATATAGTTCGTGACAGTGAGGCATGTAGAATTATAACGAGTAACAAATACAAAAGTCATTTGAATTTAAGTGATTATAAGGTTTCAATAATAGGGGATATATATCGTACGACTATAAATGATGATGTGACAATTTTAAATAAACCAGATGACTTGGCATATGTAATTTATACTTCAGGATCAACAGGAAAACCAAAAGGTACATTATTAACGCATAAAGGAGTATTAAATTTAGTTGAATGGAGAAATGAAGTATTTGAGATTTCTCCAAATGATAAAGTAACACAGTTTTATTCCCATAGTTTTGATTCTTCTGTATCGGAAATTTTTTCTACCTTGTTAAATGGGGCGGAACTATATTTATTAAGTGATGAACAGCGCTATTCAACTGTCGCATATGCTCAAGCCATTCAAGAAACACAAGCAACTATTTCTGACATACCAACAGTATTTTTCAATGAATTATCGACTTCATTAACTAAACTGGATAGCAAAAAGATACGTTCTTTAAGATTTATAATAATGGGAGGGGAAGCTGCATCAACAAATGCCATTAGAAGTTGGCAAAATACTTTTAAAAACCAATTACAGCTGGTAAATGAGTATGGCCCTACTGAAGCAACTGTCTCAGCAATGTATTATTTCATACCAGTCTTAGAAGATGAAGATAATCTTTTAGGAAGCATACCGATTGGTATTCCAATTTCTAATACAAAGGTTCATATATTGAATTCATATATGCAACATTGTCCGGTAGGGGGCATGGGTGAATTATATATTGAAAGTGTAGGATTGGCCCAAGGGTATTGGAAGCAGGAAGAGAAAACAAAACAGGCATTTATTTCAAAACCATTTTCAGAAGACAATAGCAAAAGATTATACCGAACTGGTGATTTAGCAAGATGGTTACCAAATGGAAATATAGAATTTATGGGAAGAAAAGATAAGCAGGTTAAAATTAGAGGGCACAGGATTGAATTAGGAGAAATAGAAGATGCAATGTTACAACTTGAGGGGATAGGTCAGGCTGTGGTAACACAAACGAAAGATGGAATGTTACTGCAAGCTTATTATAAAACAGTGGACGGTATAGGGATAGAGAAAAATAAGCTAGTTTTACATTTATCAAATGTATTGCCAGAATATATGATCCCTAAATATTACTCTCATGTGTTAGAAATACCAATAACGGCGAATGGGAAAATTGATTTTGAAAAACTACCAGAAATAGAGTTTGATTATGAGCAAAATGATGAGTGTAAACTTAAACCTCAAACTAAAGTGCAAAAAAACATTGCAAAGGTATGGTCTGAAGTTCTAAACGTAAAATCTATAGGTTTAAAAGATGATTTCTTTAATTTGGGTGGACATTCTTTAAAAGTTATGCCGGCATTAGTCAAATTAAAACCGTTATACCCTAACTTGAAAATTCAAGATTTCTTTAAGTATAGAACAATAAAAAAATTAGCCTCTCATATTGAAGAGATGGAAGATATGTCGTCCAAGAAAGAGAAAAATATGAGTGTAGCATGTATGGAAAATGAAACGAAAACGACTTCTGTTTATGAAAGAACTAAATTAGAAGAATGTGAGTTAGATATGGTGAACTATCCAAAAACAGTTTTCCTTACAGGGGCAACAGGATATTTAGGAGCACATATTTTAGAAAGGTTATTACAGTTGCCATCTACGACTATTTACTGTTTAGTAAGAAAAAATGAGGATCAAGTAATTGGTGCAAAGTTAAAAGAAAGAATGGATTTTTATTTTGGTAAAGAAATCCTCCAAAAGTTGAAGGAGAGAGTAGAATTAATTGAAGGAGATTTATCCTTGATGAATCTAGGTCTAGATTCAAAGCAATTGGATCATTTAAAGAATAGGGTAGAGTCAATTATACATTGTGGTGGAGAAGTTAGACACTATGGAGAACGTGAGCATTTTCAAAAGGTAAATGTTCAGTCTACAAAATACTTATTGGAATTAGCTAAGAACACAAATGCACGTTTTCATTATATATCGACTTTAAGTGTAGTAGGTCAGGCTGAAAGCGATCCAAAAGAATTTGAATTCTTTGAGTCTAATTTTGATAGAGGGCAAAATTTAGATAATGTGTACTTAGAAAGTAAGTTTCAAGGCGAGAAAATGGTCAGAGAAGCAATGGAAAAAGGAGTTCGTGCCACGATATATCGTGTGGGGAATTTAGTGGGTAATTCTAAAACAGGTAAATTTCAATACAATATAAATGAAAATGCATTTTATAGATTATTAAAAGGGGTATGCCTATCTAGCGTAGCGCCTGAAATCAATACGTATGTAGATTTAACGCCTGTAGACTATGGAAGTTTAGCTATTACTGAATTATCCTATAAGGCCAATACAGTAAATAAAACCATGCATATTTGTAATCCCAATCAACTTAAATGGGACCAATTTATAAATGTTTTACAAGATTTTGGATACGATATTATGTTAACGAAACAAGAAAAGTATATAGAGAAGTTTTTTAATACGAATCTAACTACTGATGAACAGAAAGCTTTAGAGCTCATAATGCCTTTATTAGAATCTGTAGAAGAGCTATCAGTAGCTATACCATCTTGTTTATACACGCAAGGATACTTAAAGAATGTACATTGTTTAGAACCGAATCAAGAGTATATCAATTTGTTATTAAATTATGCTATGAGTATCGAGTTTTTACCAACCATTAAAGAACCAATATTGCTATAGAATATACCATCGATTTTGAACAGATTGGTTTATAAATATGAAGTTTTGAATATTTGTTTACTTTCTCTTATTATTTGGAAAAGTAAAAAGAACTTGTAGTTTTGTCTACAAGTTCTTTTCGATTAAAAGGTTTATACATTTAGTTGGTTGGATAATATTTCAATTCTTCATATTACTAACAGAAGAAATTAACCATGACAAAAAATTCTTTTCAATAAGAGAAAAAATACAATTTTATATTAAGACCAAATCCATCGATCATCAGTTAATGCTTGAGAATCATTAACTTTTTCAATCTCATCTGTTATCGACCACTCATTACTTCTTTCAGCGTTCGCCATATGAACTTTAACCTTTTCACCTACATTAAATTTCTGCCCGTGTGTTAAATAAACTGTAACATTACGTTTACTTCCGTCATTTCCAGTATATTGAACAATTACATAATTATATTCTTCTATTCCAGATTTAAACTTATCTACTTTTGTAACATGTCCTATTTCATATTCGTATGCAAAAACATGTTTTAAATAACTTCCCTGGTGTAATGTATCAGTACCTTGAACCTTTTCAATTGACTCTGCAATCATATAGTCCGTAAAATTACGCATCATTGCACCAGTAGCTTTTATTTGATCACCAACTTTTACATTTGGTGTAGAGTTTAAATAGATACTAATAGGTTCTGAATACTTTGTTGACTCAACAGAGATAACATTATCAGTAACCTCAACTACACGCCCTTCAATTGTTGATAAATTTGACTCGATAGAAGCTGCACTTGCTTTTGTTACTTCTAATCCTGGTAGATTTGTGCCTGCAAGAGCTGCAATTCCTAATGCACCAGCTAAAATGATTTTTTTCATACCTTATAACATCTCCATTCCGATTGTATTTAAATGTGTAGTTAGGTTTAATTCGTAAATAACTTTCTTATATCACCCAACGTGTAATCATTATAGTTACATTAAGAATGATTATCAACTACAATTGAAATGTAATTTTGCATAATAATAAATCTTGATTTAATAATTTATCATTCAAATTGAAGTAAGTTCATCGGTAAGAGGGAATGAAGATAATAACTTTGATTATATTTTAGTAGCAGAAAAATATTAAAACTAGTAAATTTAAAGGCCATCCAAATGGGTGGTTTCTTGTTTTTTATGAAATATTTGCCCAAAGTAGAAACTCATACGAACTAGTAAGGTATAAGTGGGAAATGTAAATATGGAAGGTGTTTGAGGTAATTTTACATAAGAAAATAATATTTTTTTCATTATGAGAAAATGCACCATATGCAGGTTGATTACATATCTAGGACTTCCATTTACATAGAAATCCTATTTTGAAAAAAGAAGTGCAACTAGCAATGAAGGAAGTTAAATCAAATCCTCAAGATAAGGAAATAAGGGTACCTATGACAGATCCTAAATGGTCTAAGGAAGACGAATGGGTCAAAATGGCCCATAATGTAAATGGTGTGGAAATGCATTATGTTAAAAATACAAAAACTGGTGAATTTGATGATTTTAAATTTAAAGATAAAAAATAAGGGGCGTTTATTATGAAAGTAACTTGTTTGTACAACACTGGAGATTATCTAGCAAAGGAAACCGAGGAAATATTTAACTTAGTTATTAAAAAGAAGTATATTGTTTATGGCATATGTAAGTTACAAAGTGGTGAGTTGACATATTTAATTTTAGGAGAACGTGAAAATATGCCATCATGGTATCCAGCAGAATTATTTAAAATATCCGATGCGTTACAACCTATAGAATGGTATTGTGGAGAACACAGACATGTCAAAGATACAACTATAGATTATATATGGGGATATAAAGAGTTAGCCTTGGATGATACACATGCTCTTGGTTTAATAGAAAGAGAGAATAAAGATATGGAACTATTTTTAAAGCGTAAAGGTGAAATTGATGAATTTGAAGAATTGTAATAGTAAATGAATTGTTTAACTTATAAAAAGCGTAGAAATTAAAAATTTCTACGCTTTTTTGTACATAACATTTAGATAAACAGCTTGTTTTTTGAAAAAGTTGAAGATGGTATTTATATTGGAAAGAATATCTATTACAATGGACCCTATATAAAAAAAGTAGTTGCAAGTGCAACTACTTTTTTTCACAAAAACATTATTATGCATATAACACCTTTAGCGTAGACTTGCGCTTAAGGGTACTTGGGAATAAACTATGAAATTGTTACCATAAGTACCGTGTCTTGAAAATGAGGAAGAAATTGAAACGTTCCAACTTTTGTAGGTAGATCCAGATGTATCTGCTCTTAGAAGTACGTTTGAAAAGCTAGCCTGGCTAAAAGAATTACGTCCAGCATCTTCAACACCCTGAACCATTTTTACTGGTTCGTATTGAGAAAATGAGCCATATACAGGCTGATTTGCATATCTAGGGCTTCCATTTACATACATAGTAACCGTACCATTTCCGTTATTAATTATTTTAAGGTTTACCCGATCACCATCTTTAATTGATGTATCATATTGTGTGTTCCAATACTTACTGTTTTGACCTGATTCATTATATCCTGAATTAAGAAATACTTTATATCCACTTGGTGTTTTTGAAATACCACCCTCAACTTTAGATGCTCCAATACCTAAATACCAATTCACATACCCATCTTTAATAACAACTGATTTTGGTAGATTTATATCAGCTGCAATCCCAGTATAGGTACTATTTGTAACACTTTTTACAGCACCTTCTGTAGCTGCAAAACTAGTAGTTGAAAACATTGATAGAGACATTAGAAGTGAACCAACTAGATACATCATTTTTTTCTTACTTTTTCTTAATACTTGATTCATTTTAGATCCCCCATATTTTAAATTATTAAATTGTATGGAAAGTTGGCCAACTAACTACAACTTACAAACTAAAGATATATCAGGTTTCATTTAATGTATATATTTTCCTGTTAGAAGTCATCGAAACGTCAAATAGATTTGTTTTTTCGTATTTATCAATATAGGTGGAGTTGACAGATTAAAGTAGTATGTCTATTTAAATGTAAGAAGATTTTGTTAAAAATCCTATAAAAACCTATAAATGTATTGAGGATAATATGTACTATGATTCATTTAGGAGAGAAAAATATGGAATGAATATAGTGGGATCTAAGGAAATAAATGAATCGTTTGTCTTAAGGAATTCATTGAAATAGTCCGTAGATGAAGGGAAATATATGATTTATAAGACATGGATTTCCTATATAAAAGAAGAAAGGGGATCCAGCTATGGGAATTACAAATACAAAATCAAAGTTAGATAATGCAGCTATTGAAGGGGCTATAGAGGCATTAAAAGGTGAAAATGAATGTTTACGTATGGAAATAGATTATTTAAAAAAGTTAAAGGACTTCGTTCAAAAAGAGATGGAATTGCAGAACAAGACAAAGCAAAAGTAATTTATCTTATGAAATTTGAAAGTATGGAACATATTAAGATAGTATTAGATAATTATCTAGGTCATTACAATCGCAAAAGAATCAAAGTACAGTTAAAAGGAATGAGTCCAGTACAATACCGGACTCACATTCAGATGGTCGCTTAATTTTTGTTTAACTCTTTGGGGCCAGTTCATCATAGGTGATTGAATAATGTTGGCTTGCTAAGATTAGTGATTGTTATTCTTTAACTGATCTTAAATTACGTTAGTTTAAGTATTGAGAGTAAAAGAATAGGAATAGAAAAATTAATGTTTTGCTAAATAATCTATTAAAGAAACTTAAAGGAATAACAAGTTCTCCTATTGTAAGGATTTTAAGTTTATCCTTATTTAGTCCTTTTATTAATTCTTTTAATGTTTGGAAGTTTATTTTATTAACGAAAGACCAACTTGGCACAGCTTTTGTATCTGAACCTATTTTGAAAACGATATGAATACTATGTGCATGAAAACCGCTTATTATTAAAATAAGCATAAATCCTAAAATAATGAACCAAGTCATTTTTCAACACCTCCTTTGAGTATCTAATATTAAGATATTAAAACCGTTGAGAAAGTGTGCTGTTGTCCATGAAAAATATTGAGAATTTGTTGAGGGAATATTGAAAATGTTGCAATGCGATTGATTGTAGGAGAGTTAGAGTTAATAATGCTTGTCAGATTATATGCGTGAAAAAAGGAAATAGGAAAGAGAACAGTTGCGTAGACTGTTCTCTTAAGGAGCGGAAGTGCTGAACATTTTCAATGACAATGATTCAAGCCTTCCGTTAATAGTATGTGCATATATTTATCATTTTAGCCAAGAAGATTCCTTCCTCAAGGAGTGTGTGAAGGGCAACAGCCCAGGAGTAGGTGGGAGATGAATTGGCTTCGAACAAGGGATGGCAGGAAGCCATCTTAATTGTTCGACATATAGAAAGTGTTACTTTACTACCTATCGAATGTACGTTTGGTTTATAATAGTTATATACCGAAATGGAGGTGAATGAAATGATGATTAATAAAGCCTATAAGTTTCGTATCTATCCAAATCAAGCACAAGCAATTCTAATCAACAAAACGATTGGTTGTTCCCGCTTTGTATTCAATCATTTCCTATCCTTATGGGATCACGCATACAAAGAGACAGGGCAAGGCTTGACCTATGGTACATGCTCTGCCAAACTCCCTGCCATGAAGAAAGATTTTGTTTGGCTCAAAGAAGTGGATAGTATTGCGATTCAGTCGTCTGTTCGCAACCTTGCGGATGCTTATACGCGCTTTTTCAAAAAACAAAACAGCGCCCCGCGCTTTAAATCTAAGAAGAACAACGTACAATCTTATACCACAAAACAAACAAATGAAAATATTGCCGTTGTAGGGAACAAAATAAAGTTGCCGAAACTAGGCCTTGTTCGATGTGCCAAAAGTCGTGAAGTAGAGGGACGTATTGTAAGTGCCACTGTTAGACGAAGCCCTTCTGGCAGATATTTTGTGTCACTATTAGTTGAAACAGAAGTACAAGAACTTCCGAAAACACATTCTTACATTGGAATAGATGTAGGACTAAAAGATTTCGCTATTTTGTCAGATGGAAAACCCTATAAAAATCCGAAGTTTTTCCGATCATTAGAAGATAAGTTGGCGAAAGCACAGCGTGTTCTTTCTAGAAGAATGAAAGGATCTTCTCGGTGGAATAAACAACGAGTCAAGGTAGCTAGAATTCATGAATACATATCAAATGCTAGAAAAGATTACTTGGACAAAATCTCAACCGAAATCATCAAAAACCACGATGTTATCGGTATAGAGGATTTGCAAGTATCGAATATGTTAAAGAATCATAAGTTAGCAAAAGCAATTAGTGAGGTATCATGGTCACAATTTCGAACTATGTTGGAATATAAAGCAAAATGGTATGGCAAACAAGTCATTGTCGTATCGAAAACATTTGCTTCCAGCCAATTATGTTCTTGTTGTGGATATCAAAATAAAGACGTTAAAAATTTAAACCTACGTGAATGGGACTGTCCTTCTTGTCGTATACACCATGATAGGGATATTAACGCAAGTATCAATATAAAGAATGAAGCGATAAGGCTTCTAACCGCAAGGACTGCGGGGTTAGCCTAATCAATTAGAGTTCGATAGAACTCTTTACTTAGGAATCCCTCACTTCTAAACAAAGTGAAAGTGGGGGTAGTTCAAAATTCATACAAGAAAGGCAGCTATAAAAAATAGCCGCCTTGCCTCAGGGAGAATTCAAGAAAATTAGAGATTCATTATGGATACAGATTGGCTATTACCAATTTATTTATATTATTAGCAGGGGTTCAATAAATTATTCATAAGTTAAGATCTTACTTCATTGTAGGATGAGTGACATGCAAAGTAAAAAGAGCACTTTTTAAAAGTGCTCTTTTTAAGGTGTGTATTAGGACTTGAAAGAGGCATCAATGAAATGTAGAAGGAGATATCTCTATACAACATATGGAGGTACTATGGAAGGGTGACGATAAAAAATAAAGGAGATAATTCTTTTTAGCGACTTAAGATGTAGTCAATTGTATTACATAATTTTATGAGTAATATTGTAGTGTCTTGCATGTGGATATTAAATGTCTAATAATCAAATTAGTCAAATACTTTTCTACCGGTGCTTTATCAAGGTTGATTAGCTCGTAAGTATGAAGCGTTACGCTATAAGATAGAAATACTTACAAATTTTAAAAGAATTCCATTTGTGTACCAAGAAGCAAAATATATTTATGATAAAATATAGAAAAAGATGATTAAGAAGGGACAATTAAAGTGAAACCAACAATTTATGATGTTGCGGAAAAAGCAGGTGTATCAATAGCGACTGTATCTAAGGTAATTAATCAAACAGGGCGTATTAGTGAAAAAACAATAAACAAAGTAAACCAGGTAATGGACGAATTAGATTATCAGCCAAGTAGTGTAGCAGCAGCGTTAACAGGTAAAAAAACATATACGATTGGGGTACTTGTCCCAGATATCTCAAACCCATTTTTTGCTGAAGTAGCAAGAGCTTTTGAAAATAGTGCACGAGAATCAGGGTATACACTCATTTTATGTAGTACAGACCATCAAACAAAGCGTGAGCACGAATACATTGATTTACTATTTAAAAAGCAAGTAGATGGCATTATTATTGCAACGGAACTAAATGATTATAAACTTGTTAAAAAAATCGTAAATCGAGATTTACCACTTGTCTTATTTACCGTAGATCATCCTTCCATTACGACTCATGTTGTGACAACTGATGATATGAGGGGAGGCTATCTAGCTGGGAATTATCTAACGCAGAAAGGCCATACATCTTTAACAATTATGATGGAGAAGGATAGAAAAAGTAGCTTAGGGAGACTAAATGGTTTCAAGCAGGCTCTTACAGATTCAGGTATCCTATTAGATGATGATGCTATCATTAGCTGCTATTCGACAGTGGAAGATAGCAAACGTGCAAGTAAAGAGTTACTTAATTTGCCTAACAGACCTACAGCTGTTTTCGCTTGTACTGATTTAATTGCTATATGCCTTATGAATGAAGCAAGAAAACAAGGACTTTCAATTCCGGAAGATTTATCAATTATCGGATTTGATAATACAATTTATGCTGAGATTGCAGATCCAGGGTTAACGACGATTGAACAGCCAATTACACAAATGGCAGCCTGTACGTTTGAACAACTCTTAAAAACGATGGAAATGAAGGAACATGCTAAGCAAAAAATTACAATTATTCCTCAGTTAGTAGAGCGATCCTCAGTAAAGGATATTACATGATAGCATTTTCGATATCCTACTTGAATGTAACAAAAAGAAGGTCATTTTAACCATATACAGTTATGATGACCTTCTTTTATATTTAGGATTTATACAGAGAATTGTTCACCGCTTTTCGTATTTAAATCCTGCTTCATCTCATTTTCCTTTGGAATAGTAAGGAAATGAGTTAAAAATGCGCCAAAGAAGTACAAGCCGGCAAAGATCCACATAACGCCGCCTACCCCTAATGGACCGATGAATGCAGTTACTACTAATGGACCAACGAATGCCGATAATCCTGAACCTAAATTTAAGACAGACATTGCCGCTCCTTTGTTTTCAGGAGATAAAGATGGGATTAATGCTGTAAGAGGTACATAACCGGAAAGAGTTGCTCCGTAGCAACATGCAACAAATAATATAGCCCAATAATTATGTCCTACCATTTGTGGTACATAATAGAGTGCAAGAGTTACAATTCCGCAACCGACTCCTCCGAACCATTTAATCGTATTTACCCAGCCAAACTTGTCTCCAACAATACCAAAAATAATATTAAATACCATATTTACAAAGAATAGAGTACCCCAAATTTGAAGCCATTCAGTCATCGTAAAATTATATTTCATCATATAAGTAGGCAGGAAAACAACAAATCCAAACTGAGCGGCCGAGTTTATAATTTTAACAATACCACCTATACCAACTTTAGGATTTTCAAATGCGATGGTAATGCCTTTTAGTAATTCGCTTGATTTGTTAGCGCTTACGGTTTGTGCTTTAAATCTGTCCTTATTTACAACAATTGAGAATAATCCCCCAACGACAACAAAAATTAAAGCGCTCCATAATGTAGCAATTTCTCCGATTTTCGGAACCATATAACTAGAATAAAAGGCTCCTATAACACTAAGCCCTAGCTGGAATACGAACCAGAACCAGCCAACTGCTCTTGAAAGCATTTGCTGAGGAGTACTGTAAGATACCCAAACTAGGAAAGAATAGGCAAATAAGGGATAACCAAACCCTCGTAGGGCATAGCAAATTAATATTACGGGATAATTCATATGTTGAATTCCTATACCGATGAATCCGATTGAACCTAAAATGAATGATACTAAACCAAACGTCATGACTTTTCTTGGTCCCCACATTTGTACAAATACCCCTGAAAACCAAGAAGAAGCAGATACAGTAATCCCGTAAATAGTAAACAGAAAAGCAGCGTGTTCTAGTGTTAGTCCTTTTTCAACGAGATAAGGGGATAACCATCCTTGTTCTAAACCATCCCCAATCATAAAAACAATAATCCCTATGTATCCCCAAGTTAAATTAGAAGGAATACCAATCTTGTCCATAAATGTTTTGTGTGAACTCATTGCGTTCATTCTCCCACCACCGATAAGTTATTTTTTGGTTAAGCGCTTAATTCTTTTTGATAAAAAAAGTATACGCTTACATTGTGGGGTCGTCAATTTAATTTTTTGACAATTTACAACTTTCTTTTATAGAGGCATTCTATTTACTTATTGGACAATAAAATAATAGTGAGTATGAAAAGAAAGAAATACCTTATAGATGGGGGTTACTATTTAAAAGGCTTGGTATTCTTTGTTATATCAGTATTTTAAAAGAATATATTTATAGCTTTTTAGATTATTTATTTCTAATTATTATTCTTTATTTTTATGTAATACGTTTATTGAAGGAATTTAAAATTCGGATGAAAAGGTAAGTATTCAAAAAAATAAAAATGTTTTCAATTTAGAATCAAGTGTGTATAATGAAGAAAAATGGGGAAAGCGCTTAACTAAAATTATTAGGCTAAACCTTATAGACTTTCATTTTTTTCTTAAATTTAAATAAAGAGGGAGAAATCATATGAATGTTTTAACGATTGGAATTATTGGGGCTGGACGAATTGGGAAACTGCATGTCGATAACTTGCAGCTTATGCCACAAGTAAAAATTAAAGCGGTTTCAGATGTTGTGATTAGTCATCTAGAAAAGTGGGCCGAGGATAAAGGGATATCCACTCTGACTACAAACTATCAGGATTTATTAGCAGATCCAGAAATTCATGCTGTCTTTATTTGTTCACCAACAAATACACATGCGCAAATTATAAAAGAAGCGGCTCTTGCGAAAAAACATATTTTCTGCGAAAAACCTGTTAGTTTCTCAGTAGAAGAAACATTAGATGCATTAGAAGTAGTAAAAGAACAAGGGGTATCTCTTCAAGTAGGTTTTAATCGTCGTTTCGATCCTAACTTCAGGAAAGTCTATGATCTTATTCAACAAGGAGAAGTAGGACAACCGCATATTTTAAAAATTACGTCACGCGATCCACAACCACCAAGTATAGAGTATGTTCGCTCTTCAGGCGGATTGTTTATGGATATGATGATTCATGATTTTGATATGGCTCGTTATGTGATGAATAGTGAAGTCGTTGAAGTATTTGCATATGGCACAACATTAATTGATCCATCCATTCAGGAAGTAAATGATGTTGATACAGCAATAGTCACATTGAAATTTGCGAATGGAGCTTTAGGCGTAATTGATAATAGCCGCCAAGCTGTATATGGATATGACCAGCGTGTTGAAGTGTTTGGTGAAAAAGGCGCGGTCGCTGCGGATAATTGTTGCCCGACAACAGTACAAGTTTCAAAAACAGAAGGTGTTGTAAAAGATAAGCCGCTTTATTTCTTCTTAGAGCGCTACACGCAGGCTTACATTGAAGAAGTAACACAATTTACAAAGTCAATTATAGAAGGACAAGCTGTTATTTGCAGTGGTAATGATGGGTTACAGGCAGAAAGAATTGCGAAAGCTGCGAAGGAATCATTACTAACAGGAAAACCTGTTCAAATTGAACATAAACAGCCTGCATTAAATCAATAAAGAGAGCGCTTACTTTTAGATAGATAAAGAGTTATGAATAGTAGGTTTATAAAAAATATGAACCATATCATTCACTCTTTCATAAAGCATGGGAGGTAGAAACAATGAATCCACTTATTTTTAAAGAAGATTGTCCATTAGACCTAATTGCAGTTGGACGTTTATGCGTTGATTTAAATGCCAATGAAACACAACGTCCTATGGAAGAAACAAGAACGTTTACTAAGTATGTGGGGGGATCTCCTGCGAATATCGCAATTGGTGCGGCGCGTCTTGGCTTACAAACAGGATTTATCGGTAAAGTGTCCGATGATCAAATGGGCCGTTTTATTACAGGGTACCTAAAGGATAACAATATTAATACAGATCAGATATGTATTGATCGTACTGGTGCAGTGACAGGTTTAGCTTTCACAGAAATTAAAAGCCCTGAAGATTGCAGTATTTTAATGTACCGCGACAATGTCGCAGATTTAAATCTTGATCCAACAGAAGTTTCTGAGGACTATATTAAACAATCCAAAGCTCTCTTAATTTCAGGAACAGCATTAGCGAAAAGTCCTTCTCGCGAGGCGGTATTTTTAGCGCTAGGATATGCGCGTAAGCATGATGTAGTCGTATTTTTTGATGTGGATTACCGCCCTTATACATGGCAGTCAGAAGCTGAAACGGCAGTGTATTATAATCTAGCGGCTGAAAAGTCTGATGTCATTATTGGAACGCGTGAAGAGTTCGATATGATGGAAAAACTATTAAACTATGAACAATCTAATGACCAAGTTACGGCTGAAAGATGGTTTTCTCATCATGCGAAAATTGTCGTAATTAAGCACGGCGGGGATGGTTCAATCGCTTATACGAGAGACGGCCAATCACACCGTGGCGGTATCTTTAAAACAAAGGTATTAAAGACGTTTGGAGCTGGCGACTCGTATGCTTCTGCGTTTATTTATGGCCTAATGCAAGGACTTGAGATTCCTCAAGCGATGCGATTAGGAGGCGCTTCTGCTTCGATCGTTATTTCAAAACATAGCTGTTCTGATGCAATGCCAACAAGGGCAGAGATTTCAGCATTCATGGAAACGGCTGAGGAAATTGTATAAAAACATCATAAATGAGTAATCAAGTAAGTGCGTATCTTATGTACGCTTCTACATTACATAAAAGGGAGAGAATGAATATGACAGTACAAACAGCACAAATTGTAAAAAACTACATTGGCGGCGAATGGATAGAATCTATTTCAACTAAGATGGAAGCTGTATATAATCCAGCAACAGGGGAAGTAATCGCCCAGGTACCACTTTCAACAAAAGTAGATGTTGAACAAGCTGTATTAGCAGCAAATGAAGCATTCAAATCTTGGTCCAAAACAGCTGTGCCAAAACGTGCTCGTATTCTATTTAAATATCAACAATTATTAGTAGATAACTGGGAAGAGTTAGCGAAACTTATTACGATTGAAAACGGAAAAAGCTATAACGAAGCTTACGGTGAAGTTCTTCGTGGTATTGAGTGCGTGGAGTTTGCTGCAGGTGCTCCTACATTAATGATGGGAAAACAGCTTCCTGATATTGCGACAGGTATTGAGTCTGGTATGTATCGTTACCCAATTGGTGTTATAGGCGGGATTACACCTTTTAACTTCCCAATGATGGTTCCATGCTGGATGTTCCCACTTGCGATTGCTTGCGGTAATACATTTGTGTTAAAACCTTCAGAGCGTACACCACTTCTAGCAGCAAGATTAGCAGAATTAGCTGCAGAAGCTGGTTTACCTAAAGGTGTATTAAATATCGTAAATGGTGCACACGATGTAGTAAATGGTCTTCTGGAACATAAATTAGTGAAGGCAATTTCATTTGTAGGTTCTCAGCCTGTCGCAGAATATGTATACAAAAAAGGAACAGAAAACTTAAAACGCGTTCAAGCATTAGCGGGTGCGAAAAACCATTCCATTGTATTAAATGATGCGAATCTTGAGCTAGCAACAAAGCAAATTATTAGTGCTGCATTCGGTTCAGCTGGTGAGCGTTGTATGGCTGCTTCTGTTGTTACAGTAGAAGAAGAAATTGCAGATCAATTAGTTGGAAGACTAGTAGAAGAAGCACATAAAATTGTGATTGGTAATGGTCTTGATGAAGATGTATTTTTAGGCCCAGTTATTCGTCATAACCATAAAGAGCGTACAATTGGTTACATCGATTCAGGTGTAGAACAGGGCGCTACATTAGTTCGTGATGGACGCGAAGACACAGCTGTAAAAGGAGCTGGCTACTTCGTTGGTCCAACAATTTTTGACCATGTTACAAAAGAAATGAAAATCTGGCAAGATGAGATTTTTGCTCCTGTTTTATCCATTGTTCGTGTGAAATCATTAGATGAAGCGATTGAAATTGCGAATGAATCTCGCTTTGCAAATGGTGCTTGCATTTATACAGATAGCGGAGCAAGTGTACGTCAATTCCGTGAAACAATTGAATCAGGTATGTTAGGTGTGAATGTTGGGGTTCCAGCACCGATGGCATTCTTCCCGTTCTCTGGCTGGAAAGATTCTTTCTATGGAGATCTTCATGCGAACGGTACTGACGGCGTTGAGTTTTATACGAGAAAGAAAATGCTTACATCTCGTTGGGAAAAGTAATCATGAAGAGAGAAGTAGAATCTCTCTAGGTGCTTGTAAGCGAAAGTAACGGAAGTAGTAAAACATAAGAAGGAAGTATTAGGAGTCTATCAAATTCCTGATACTCCTTTTTCATATGCAGAATGACTGATAGAGATAGAAAGGAGCAAACAATATGCAAACTGTTAGAATGACGACGGCGCAAGCTTTGGTGAAATTTTTGAATCAGCAATACGTAGAGTTTGATGGAAAGCAACAAAAATTTATTAAGGGAATCTTTACGATTTTTGGTCATGGGAATGTAGTAGGCCTAGGTCAAGCTTTAGAAGAAGACGCAGGGGAATTAGAAGTATATCAAGGGAGAAATGAACAAGGGATGGCAAATGCTGCGATGGCCTTTGCAAAACAAAAACACAGAAAACAAATTATGGCATGTACTTCTTCTGTTGGTCCTGGATCAGCAAATATGATTACCTCTGCTGCAACAGCTTCTGCAAATAATATTCCTGTTTTACTACTTCCAGGTGATGTATTTGCAACGAGACAACCTGATCCTGTTCTTCAACAAATTGAACAAACGCATGACTTATCTATTTCTACGAATGATGCTTTTCGTGCGGTAAGTAAGTATTGGGACCGTGTGAACCGTCCTGAACAGTTGATGACAGCTATGATTCAAGCCATGCGTGTTTTAACGAATCCGGCAGACACAGGAGCTGTAACAATTTGTTTACCACAAGATGTCCAAGGGGAAGCTTGGGATTTTCCAAGTTACTTCTTCCAAAAGCGTGTTCATCGTATTGAACGTCGTCTACCTACAAAAGTCAGTTTGGCGGATGCGGTTGAAATGATTAAGAGAAAGAAAAAGCCAATTATGATTTGCGGTGGCGGTGTAAGATACGCAGAAGCGGCAGAGGAACTGAAACAGTTTGCTGAGGCATTCCGCATTCCATTTGGAGAAACGCAAGCTGGGAAAAGCGCGATAGAAAGCAATCATCCATATAATCTTGGCGGCATTGGGGTAACTGGAAATGTAGCAGCCAATACAATTGCAAAGGAAGCCGATCTTGTTATTGGAATTGGAACAAGATTTACTGATTTTACAACGGCATCTAAGCAATTGTTCCAGAATAAAGAGGTTGAGTTTTTAAACATCAACATTTCGGAATTCCATGCGAACAAACTTGATGCATTGAAGGTTATAGGGGATGCAAAAGAAGGACTTCTTGCTCTAATAGATGAACTGCAAGCAATTGAGTATCAATCTAGTTACACAGTAGAAATCACTGATGCAAAAGAGGCTTGGGAAACAGAATTAGCACGTCTACATAATATTCGCTTTACAGGTCAAGGTTTCACGCCGGAAGTTGAAGGTCATTTCGATGAGAATTTAAATGAGTATGTAGACGCACTTGGTACAGAATTAACACAGACTGCCGTCATTGGACAAATCAATACATTACTTGACGAAGATTCGATTATTGTTGGTGCAGCAGGAAGTCTTCCAGGTGATTTACAAAGAATGTGGGCACCTAGAAAACCTAATACATATCACATGGAGTATGGATACTCTTGTATGGGTTATGAGGTTGCCGGCGCGCTTGGTGCAAAGCTAGCTGAACCATCGAAGGAAGTATATGCAATGGTAGGGGATGGAAGTTACCAAATGCTACATTCTGAGCTTGTCACAAGTCTTCAAGAAAACAAAAAAATTAATGTTTTATTGTTTGATAACTCTGGATTTGGCTGCATTAATAACTTACAAATGGGTAATGGAATGGGGAGCTTCGGAACAGAGTTTCGTTACCGAAACCAGGAAACTCGTAAATTAAACGGGGCTATTATGAAAATAAATTTTGCAGCTAGCGCGGCTGGATATGGCGTAAAAACGTATCAAGTTACATCAATGGAACAATTACAGGAAGCGCTTAAGGATGCGAAAAAACAAACAGTTTCTACATTAATTGATATTAAAGTATTACCAAAAACAATGACAAATGGATACGATTCATGGTGGCATGTAGGTGTTGCAGAGGTATCTAATAGTCAAAGTGTACAAGCTGCGTACGAGGATAAAATAAGCAACTTGCAACAGGCAAGGTCTTATTAGATTAGAGCACAAAGAGAGCTTTTTATCTACATGCATATTGATTAGGAAGCTCTCTTTTTAATGACCAGTTAAGAGAATTTGGCGAAATTCTATCACATTTTGTAAAGAGGAGAGACAAGGGGATGTTCAAAGAAAATGCAATTAAACTTGGAATTGCACCAATTGCTTGGACAAATGATGATATGCCGGAGCTAGGAGCAGAAAATACGTTTGAACAATGTATTAGTGAGATGGCACTAGCTGGATTTAATGGAAGTGAAGTAGGGAATAAATACCCGAGAAATACAGTTGTATTAAAAAAATCTTTGGAATTACGAAACTTGGAGATTGCTAGTGCATGGTTTAGTACGTTTTTAACAACGAATCCGATTGAAGAGACGGTAGAAGAATTTATTAAGCATAGGGATTTCTTACATGATATGGGTGCAAAAGTCATCGTTGTTTCAGAGCAAGGGCATAGTATTCAAGGTTTAATGGATGCACCACTATTTAAAAATAAGCCTGTTTTTACAGAAGAAGAGTGGGAAAAGCTAGCGGATGGGTTACATCACCTCGGTAAATTAGCTCAGGAAAAGGGGCTACATATTGTATACCATCACCATATGGGTACGGGTGTTCAAACAACGGCAGAAATTGAAAAGTTAATGGATATGACGAATCCAGAGCTTGTATCCCTTCTTTTTGATACAGGTCATCTTGCTTTTTCAGGAGAAGAGCCACTGTATATTTTGAAAAAATATTTACCTCGCATTAAACATGTACATTTAAAAGATATTCGCCAGGAAGTAGTAGATGCTGTAAAGGAAAACAATTTAAGCTTCTTACAGGCAGTGAAGAATGGTGCATTTACAGTTCCTGGAGATGGCGTAATTGTATTTGATGAAGTGTTTACTACCCTTGCGAACTCTGAGTATAAAGGATGGTTTGTGGTAGAAGCAGAGCAAGACCCAGCTTTAGCGAATCCTTTTGAATACGCATTAAAAGCTCGAAAATTTATACAAGAAAAAGCAGGTTTGTAATTTAAGCATATTAAGATTATCCCTAAGTAAATGGTATGGTAATCAACATGTCTTCTTACAAAAGGGGTAAAAAGACGTGACGGTTGGTTTTACATTTAATAAATAATATTGAAATAGGGGAGTATGTAATGCCATTAGTTCAAATGAAGGATATTTTAATTAAAGCAAATCAAGAGAATTATGGGGTTGGAGCTTTTAGTGTCGCTAATATGGAAATGGTAATGGGAGCTATTCAAGCAGCTGAAGAGTTACGTTCCCCGCTCATTCTACAAATTGCGGAAGTTCGTTTGAATCATTCGCCCATTCATATGATTGGTCCTTTGATGGTAGCTGCAGCGAAAAAAGCGACTGTCCCGGTAGCAGTTCACTTTGATCACGGTATGACATTTGAAAAGATTAAAGAGACATTAGAAATTGGTTTTAGTTCGGTTATGTTTGATGGCTCTCACTATCCGTTAGAAGAGAATATCCAAAGGACAAAAGAAGTTGTGGAGCTTGCGAAACAGTACGGAGCGACAGTAGAGGCTGAGATTGGCAGAGTAGGTGGTAGTGATGACGGATCAGAAGATATTGAAATGTTGCTGACAAGCACTACAGAAGCAAAACGATTTGCAGAAGAAACAGACGTAGATGCGTTAGCTGTTGCAATTGGAAATGCGCATGGTATGTACAGTGGAGATCCTGATTTACGATTAGACCGTCTACAGGAAATTAATGAGGTAGTTCATATCCCGCTCGTTTTACATGGCGGTTCTGGCATTAGCCCAGAGGATTTCAAACAATGTATCCAACATGGTGTTCGAAAAATTAATGTAGCAACAGCCACATTTCAGAATGTAATTACTGCTGTTAACAATACAGTCCTAAATAATCCGTATTCAGATTACTTTACGTACCACCAGGATGTTATTGAGGCTGCATACGAAAATATTAAAATTCATATGCGAATATTCGGAAGTGAAAACAGAGTATAAATAGAAAAGCTTTCTTCAGTAATAGTTAGACGAAACTCGGAATGTAGTTAGCGGAAAAAAGTAGAGAATGATTGAGTAGCCATTAAATAAAAGGGGGAGAAAGCCATGTTAGGAAAATTAGGTGAATTAAATGAAGGATATAATATATTAACAGAAATGAACGGTCAAGGCAGTGATATGTTAATGGATATAGGCATATATAAGATGTCTAATGGGAAAGAAGAGTTGCTATTTGATAATAAGAATGAAACAGCGGTTCTTTTACTGGAAGGGGCAATACGTTTAGAGTGGGAAGGAATGGAACAAGTTATTCAAAGACAGTCTGTGTTTGAAGAAAACCCTTGGTGCTTACATGTATCTAAAAATGTGAAGGTTACAATTACTGCTCTTTTAGATAGTGAAGTGCTTGTCCAAAAAACAGATAATGACCAAGAATTTGCGTCAAAGTTATATACTCCAAATGATTGTCAAAGTGTCGTAGCTGGAGAAGGCGTATGGGAGGGAACAGCGCAGCGTGTTATTCGTACAATTTTTGACTATAACAATGCAGAATATTCGAATATGGTTGTAGGAGAAGTTATTTCTTATCCAGGGAGATGGTCCAGTTATCCACCGCATCACCATGATCAACCGGAGGTATATTATTATCGCTTTAACAAGCCACAGGGATTTGGATGTGCAATGGTTGGTGAGGATGTTTATCGCGTTGTACATAATAGTTTTATTACAATTCCGGGTGAGCTAGACCATCCGCAAGCAACTGCGCCTGGATATGCAATGTATTTTTGTTGGATGATTCGACATCTTGAGAATAACCCATGGAATGATCGTATCATGGAGGAAGACCACAAGTGGTTATTAGAACCAAATGCGAAAATTTGGTCAGAAAAGGAATAGACGAAAATAAATACGAGCACACCTATTGTTAGTGATAGGGTGCTCTTTTTTCTGTTTATGCGCAGAAAGGAAAATCCTTTTTACTGTTACCGTCGGATTATCGTCTTGCACACATTTGAAGAAGGAGAATTTCTATCTAATAAAATAAGATAGGATTTGATATTTTCTTAGTTTTGGTTAGGTAAGCTTATATACTTAAAGTAAATGGCTTAATTTCAATTAAGGAGGAGGATAATTTGGAGGTGTATAACTCAGCTGCTCCTGCACAAACAAATAGTGAAGAGTTACCATTCGATATTTCCTGGATGACTGATTGGATTGTAGACTGGTTTGGTTCTTTGTTTAATGGCGGCAGTGATGTAATAAAAGATGGGGGAGATAAAATAGATGGTGCAGTCCATGCGAGTGTGCCTGCATTCTTTGATGTTATTTTCCTTATTCTTTCTGTAGTAATCTTAATATCATTACTAGTTTTTGGAGCTTCTTTATGGTTTAAACATATAAAGTGGAAAAAAAGATCTATATATTTTGGAGTAGGGTCCTTCATTCTCATACTACTAATAAGGATTTTACCGGTGTTAATGCTGACAACACGTTCTTTTGACTTTCAAACTTTTATAAGTAATATGGTGGGTTTAATCACTTCTATAATTTTAGGGACAGCTGTATTAATGTTTTTAATATCCCTAGCACTAGGTATGCTTTATAAGAAATTTGAACATCCGAAATATGGGAAATGGAGTTCGAGTTTGAGATATAGTTCAATTTTTATATTTGTAATGACATTGATAGTACCTGCCTTGTTGCGCCATTTATAATCTATGTTTATCTAGGGGAAGGAGGGAATAGTGCAGGTAATTTCTATTGTTTTTCGATGTAATTATACTAGCACTCGTTCTCCTCTAATTTTCTGAATTAAGTCTTAGACATTAAAAAGAATTTTGTTGTACGAAGTTTTGGCAAAGGGGGAGAGGTACTAGTGACTACTTTTGTTGTCATAGTGAGTATATTCTTAATTCTATTCGTAATTGGTCCTAAAGCGACTAAGAAAAAAGAAGAAAGAGATAAAATTGAAAAAGAACATAGAGAGAAAATGGAGGCTTTAGAGGAAGAAAAAATTGACTTAGATATTAATGGGACTAAAGTACGGTTACACAAGAAGCCTAAACTAAAGAGTAGTATATATAAAATAAAGGGTGACAGATAAATTCATAATAGGATAATCAATTTCAAATTTATTTACAAAACTTTAGTACAATCAGAAAGGATGATTTCAATAAGAGCTGAAGTTAAATACCAATGGACAACTAGCATTTTTAATTACAAAGATAAAGGTGAAGAATGGACAACAGGTTATTTAGAAACTAAAGAAGCAGCCATTGGTGACCTTATAATTGAGGGTACATCAGGGTTTATATTATTGGATAACCCTGATAGTGAAGGTGATATTCAAGAAGTAGAATTCATAAAAATCATTAGAGATGAAAAAGGAAATCATATTGTTTCAGAAGTAATAAGTAATGAAACAGCTGAAAAACTATATTTTGATAGGGCTTTTGAAGCATGGAAAGAGGATTTTTAGATAATATCATTTATTAATTAAATTTTGTCCAAAGATCATTTTATGTGTAATAAAGTCATTTTAAATAAAAGCAATAATTTCCTATCATATTTTCGTGACAGGAAATTATTGCTTTTTTATGTTGATTTATACTATACGTATTGCTTCTGTTAGTAAGTAATTTTATCTTTATAAAATATATGTATTGTATTATATAAATATTAAACTAAGTTAAATATTGGTATCTGTTCTCATTGAATATATCAGAAAATATTGGTAAAAAACAGTCTTTTTATTACATTCAATTGACTTTAATATTTAAAGGGTCATATGAACTTTAAGTTTGTGTTGATTAATCCTCTTCATTACAAGGGGACGTTTTTTGAAGGGATCGTTAAAAAGGAGTGGTGTTTATAAAGAAAATATTATTATTTGTATGTGCTTTAGTGTTGTTTATCATGTTTGGATGTACTAAAAAAGTATCTAATAATTATGTTATCTCAGAGGAAAGTTGCCAGAAAAACTGGGCAGTTTGTACGTTATTTCCTGAACATGTAATCAAAATTGCGGGTTCTAAAACTGTGAAAGTAGCTGTTTTAGATAGTGGGATTAATCAGGACATAAAGGGACTTAAAGGCCAGGTAAAGAAAAGTTATAATGCGCTTAATAATACTTTTGAGACAGAGGCTATATTAGATCATGGAACTATGATTGCAAGTATCATTGCTTCTACAAAAAGTAAAAATAATGTGGTGGGAATTAATCCTGCTGTTGAATTGTATGATGTTCAAGTTTTAAATGAAAAGGGTAGTGGAAAAATAGCGGATATAATATCAGGGATAAACTGGAGTGTTGAACAAAGTGTTGATATTATCAATTTAAGTTTTGGCTTTTCTAAAGATGACCCTAAGTTAAGGGAAGCGATAAGAAATGCATCAAATAAAGGGATAATAATTATTGCTGCTACAGGAAATACCATTGGCTTATCTACTGATTACCCTGCTAAATACCCTGAAGTATTATCTATTTCTGCTATTGATAAGGATATGAAATTATATGCTTATGCCGGTCAAGGCAAGGTTGATTTTGTGGCACCAGGCGTAGATGTACCTGTATTAAATATACATGGAGAGGTTGAAATGCAAAGCGGGACTTCTTATGCAACAGCTTATACAACAGGGATTGTTTCTATATTGCTTCAAAATGGGAGTAAAGACATAGAAAAGGATCTACGCTTTGGAGCAATAAAATTAGGTGCGAAAGAAAAATTTGGGATGGGATTAGTACAAATAAAAGAATAAGGTGGAGAATTTAATGAAAAAATATTTTATCTTCAGTATAATTACAGCGCTTTTCATTACATATGTACCTACAGGGTTTGTATATGCAGCGCAAGAAAATGATTCTGCATTAAAAGAAATTGTAAAAGTTACCGAAAACACTGAAACTAGTAAAATAGATACCGAAGTTAAAGTTGATGTAAAGGAAGATTTAGGGATAGAATCATCCGAACAAATTGAAATAACTGAAAATGTTGTTGATAATGTAGACACTTTTGAATCAATATTAGATACTGATCAAGTACAAATGGAAAGTACATTGGAATATAATATTGAAACAGGTGAAATGAGTGCTAAAGCAATACTAAATGATGAGAATGGAAATGAAATAGAGAAGAGTTTTTCAATTCTTGTGACTGATGTAGAAGGTGAAGATTTAAAAGCCATTTTTGTGGATCAAGAAACTGGTGAACAATATTCTATTGATACACAAGAAATAACTGCATCTGCTCTTCCTTTGGTTCCCGTTCTTGTTGCATTCATAGTTAAAAGCGGTCTAAAAGCAGCTATAAAAAAATATGGACCAACTGCTATTAGAACTCTAATGAAAAACTCTGAACCTCTTGCTAAAGTAGTTGCAAGCAGATTGGGATACGCAGAAACAAAATTTTACTCTCATGGTGCAAGAGTATATTTTAACAAAAAAGGAAAACCTAAATATATAACTAGAGACAAAGATGGCCACAATGGTGGAGCTTTTAAAGGTGCTGATTCAGTAAAAGCTCTTGGAAATAAGAAAACTAGATCTGGAACTTATGATTTAGAATTAAGAAGAATCGGAGATTAATAACTAATTATGGATAAATTCAAAGTAGATTTTACAAATACTGAAGAAACTCCCTTTTTTCAAGTAACTTCGAATCATAGAATTAGATTCGATATGGATTTATTTGTGAATAATAACACTCGATTATTAAAAAATATCTTGGATAATTTATTCAATCAAAACGAAAAAATAAATTCTTCCTTTATCTGTGGATATATTATAAATGGTAAAAGAATTCATGAAAAAACAGGCTTAGGTAAATTTACTAAAATTAGAAATTGGAAAGAAACATTAATAAAAAACGATAATTTTACAAGTTCAACAATTTTTGCATCTATAAAAAATTTAAATTATCAGGATGTATATAAATACTGTCAAAATGTATCACAAGGGCATCCATCAGCATATATCTCATTTTATAATGACAATTATTTATTATATATAAATCAGGATGTACTTGATATAATTTCATTTAATGAGAAGTTAATAGAACAATTAAAAACTAAATATGCAGTGGAATATGATAAATATTATGAGTAATTGATATATTTTAAAGGAATATATTAAGAGATTATAGAGAATTCCCAAAAGACCAACCCCTTATTTATTAAGGGGTTGGTCTTTTTTGATTTTTCTTCCATAATGAAGTATTTAATTACATTGAGTGTTGTTATTTATCCTTACATATGCAATGTTCTCAACTAATTGAAAGTCATTTTCTGTTAATTGGGTAATAAATTCATTCGAATTGTTTTGCTTATCAATTTCCTTTAATAAAACAAAATCACCTAATTTTTTTCTTTCCTCAATTGGTAGGTGCCTATTTTCAAGTATAACGTTTAGGATATCTAATTCGATATTAGAAAAAGTTTGCTGCTTCGTTAACTTATTTGCTAGATGGAATGCAATTAATTGATAAAACGTTCTAATGTCATATGGGGGATTATTATGATACGTATATCTATTTGCTAGTTCGTTAAGTACATACAATAGATGATCAAATTTCATAGAAGATAAGGCGGAAATATCTGTAACTGGGAGTTTAGGTTTCTTTTTTCTTCCAAATGGTACTTTGACACGATTGATTTTTACACTTCCTTTTTTGTATTTATCTCTTCCCATTCACTTTTTTCTAAGTAAATTATCTTAATGGTGCGTCTGAGTAATTGTGAAATGGTTTTAGTAACTATGGAATCATTTAATGGATTATATAATGTCTCAACTTGTTGGGGATTTTCCATTACGAATATAATATGGTGCTTTGATCCAGTAGCATGAATTATTTCTCCTAACCTATTTGCAATAAGGGGATTATCTTTCTTTATATGAGCAATACAGTTAGGGAGGAAAGTTTCTAACAATTTGCTTGTTTCCCAAGTGATTTCTGGTAAAACAATATCTTTTGCAGTTTCCTTAGCTTTAGGATCGCGATAAATTTGAATGTTTCTGCGTCTTTGATTAGCAGCTGGTTCTTCTTTTTGTTTTTCTAATTCGTCTAAACGCTGATTGAATGCTGCGATGGTATCAAGTAAACTTTGTAACAACGTTTGATTAAGCTCACTGGAATCTCCATTTTCGTTATTTTTGATATTCTGTTGGTTCGTTGATATTTCCTGCTCCAGCTGAAGTATCTTAACTAATGCGATTTCAATTAGTGCTGCTGCATATACAGAATTTTTTATTTTATACTGTACCGTAGTAAGCTCTTCAAGAATACTTGGATTCTTACAGAATAACATATAATCAATTTCAAGATTAATTAGCTATAAGAAAATGAATTCAATATTATAACTAACTATAATTTTTGAATATATGTAAATGAGGTTTTCTTATCCTTTTTATTTATGTGATGAAGAAATTAGGTATAGAAAAATTAAACAAACGTTTGTTTTAAATATTTTAGTTATGATTCTATGTGTGAGATATGATAGATAAGTTATAGTTATTAATTGTTTGCTTAGTAAAATTCTCTTTTATTATATAAATTTTATAAAACAAAGGAAAAAGTACCCGCTATCGGTGCTTCCTCCAAAAGTTTATCGCTACAAGCACTTCTTAATACTTTTTCTTCATGAGAATTAATTATTTTATCAAATTTTCCTAATATTCCTAACCACTATTTGTAATTCAATCCACATTTTGTTGATACCATTACAGTTACAGGTGTGTTAAAATCCATTTGAAACATTGCTTTTGGGAATACAATTACTATTATAATCGCAATTTATTTTCTACAAACTGATTGGGTTTCAACCCAAATTGCGGCTTTATTCCGTAGTCCTTAACAAATTGTTAAGGACCTTTTTTATTTGTCTTTTAACTCCAAAAAAATGAAGTTTTAATTCTAGGGGTGTCTTAAAATCTCAGCTTGATGGGCATGTGACGGTACTCCTATAAAAACTTATAGTTAACTTTCTACATGTTATTTGTCTAAAAAATATTAAATTTATCTTTAAGTATCTGATAATATTGTTTCTCTGTTATTTCTTTTTTAGATTTATTTCCAAGTTGTGTTTCTGTAAAACTTTGCTTAGTAAGTGCAATATGACCATTTTCAATTAGTTTGCATATAATAATTCCCTTATTTACTGGTGATTCTGGATGCTCTATAACCATATTTTGTATAGCATTCACTTTCTTTTCATCAATGGTGTTTAGATAAAAAGCATAACCGATAGACCAGGTATCAGTAAGATCGGAATCAAGAAAATGAGAAGTTTCTCCATTTTCTCCTTTTTTCATTTCAAATACATGGGTTCCTTTCTCTGTGTTTTTTTTACGAACACGATATTCTCCCGTCACAGAAGTTACACTGTCACCATGAAAAGGAACAGGATGTAAAGGAAGGTAAGCCGCAAAACCAGCATCTATTATATATTTTTCATTTTTGTGCTGTAAAACGATGAGTACATGGCCATCATCAGGGTTCCACTTTTTTGTTTTTGAATCATATAGAGTTCCAGCTACTCGATATACATTAAATCCACAATCACACAAAAAATAATATAATAAAGAATTAATCTCATAGCATAATCCGCCACGATTCTTTAAAAGGAGTTTCTCTTTAATATTCTCTCTAGAAAAATCTTGCATGTTTCCTTCCATGATGCCTATATTTTCATACGGTAATACGTGCCCCATTTGTAAAAGAATTGCATGCAAATCTTCAAATTCCACATTTTCTTTTGGTGGAATTTTTAATTTTGAGAAAAAACTTTTTTGCAATTCAGTTAACATATTATATCCCCTTCCATTCATAGAAAATACATATATTTAATTGTATATTAAGAATATTAATTATACGTAACTATAATAACAGATTTTAGGAGGCTGTGCACGTCGCCAGGTTTCCAAGATAATATATATCATTGTGTTTTTTGAAATCTCTACGACTACATTAAAGATTTGTATAACAAATTTTTAATTAGGTAGTTTTTACTAAACACTCTCTTGACTGGCTTTGTAAAACAATATTGAATAAATTCAAATGTAATATCATCCCGTGCGCAAGAGGTAATTCAGGATTCAGGCCTTCGAACATATGATAGTATCCATCTTACAAGCCTTCATGAAGGTTAATAGGGGCTACAATGAAAACAAGTTGTTTCCTATTTTCTTTTTATTTAGTAAATAAATCCATGTATAATATTCGCTTGATTTATTTTGACTACAAGTGTAATATACAGCTTGTAAGATTACACTTGTAGTCATTGGAAGGAGGAGATTACAACATGAAAAAACAAAAAATAAAAAGTGGTAAGCCAATGCCAACTCGGTTAAACCTCTTATTTTTAGGTGTGTTTTTATTGTTTTCTGCTCTTATAATTCAGTTAGGTAAAGTGCAAATTGTCGATGGAGAAACCTATAAGAATGAAGTAGAGAAGAAAGAAAACGCAACCGTTAGCCTTTCTGTTCCACGGGGAAAGATATTTGATCGAGAAGGGAAAGCAGTAGTTGATAATAAGTCTTTACGTACTATTACATATACGAAAATGAAAGGTATTAAATCGGAAGATATGTTAAATACTGCGAGAAAACTTGCAGAAATAATTGAAATGCCGCAAGAAGACATAAATAAATTAACTGAGACGGATAAGAAGGATTTTTGGATGCAACTAAATCCAAAACTTGCTCAAGATTTAGTGTCTGAAAAAGATATAGATAAGTTCAGAGAAGGTGATCTTTCTGACAAAGAGTTAAATAGTAAAATAGAAAAATTGAAAAGAAAGCGTGTTACAGATAAGAATCTTCAAGAATTAACTCAAAATGATCTTGAAGTATTAGCTATTAAAAGCAAAATGACATCAGGTTATCGAATGACACCCCAAGTTATAAAAAAAGATGTAAGTGAAAAGGAGTATGCTGTAATTAGTGAAAATCTAGCAAGCTACCCAGGTGTAGATGTCTCAGTTGACTGGGAACGTTCCTATGTCAATGATGGGTTATTCCGTTCGGTACTTGGAAATGTTTCAAATGCTGATGGAGGGTTACCAATTGAGCGATTAGATTATTATTTAGTGCGTGATTATAGTCGAAATGACCGAGTCGGTAAAACTTACATTGAACAGCAATATGAAGATGTACTTCATGGTACACAAAAAGAAGTAAGAAACATTGCCGATAAGCAAGGAAATACAATTAGAACGGAAACTGTATCTAAAGGAAAAAGTGGAAATAATTTAATGTTAACCATTGACATAGAATTACAAAAAAAGGTAGAAGAAAGTATTGAAAAAATCTTAAAATCTTATAAAGGCTCAGAAACAATGTTAGATCGTGCTTTCGTAGTAATGATGAACCCGAAAAACGGTCAAGTCTTATCTATGGCAGGAAAAAAATTAGTAGAAAAAGACGGAAAAACAGAAGTGGAAGATTACGCTTTAGGTACGATGACCAGCTCATATGAGCTTGGATCAACAGTGAAAGGTGCGACAGTGTTGACAGGATTCGAAACGAAGGCTATTAAACCTGGTACGAACTTTCATGATGCGCCCATGAAGTTTAAAGGAACTAAAGAAAAGAGATCTTGGAAAGATTTTGGGGACTTAGATGATTTAAGGGCTTTACAAGTTTCTTCTAACATTTATATGTTTAATACGGCACTAAAAATTGCAGGTGTGGATTATGTACGGAATAGTTCACTAGATATTAAACAAGAATACTTTGATAAAATGAGATATTATTTCAGACAATTTGGTTTAGGCGTTCCAACAGGTATTGACTTACCAAATGAAACAGCGGGACAAATTGGCAGAAAAGATAATCAGCCGGGATTTTTATTAGACTTTTCTATTGGACAATATGACACGTATACGCCACTTCAACTTGCACAGTATATGTCTACAATTGCCAATGGTGGGTACCGTATGAAACCACAGATTGTGCAAGAGATTAGAGAACAAACTGCACAAAAAGATGAAATTGGTAAAGTGGTGCAATCAATAGAACCGGTCGTTTTAAACAGAGTGGATATGAAAGAAGAATATATTAACAGAGTAAAAGAAGGATTGAGAAGAGTATTTCAAGAGGGAGATGGGACTGGGGTAAAGGCATTTAAAAAGGCTCCTTATAAACCAGCTGGTAAAACTGGTACGGCACAGACCGTATATGGCGGGGAGAGTGAAAAAGGTAGAGATGAAAAGGGAGCGCGTAGAGAATGTTATAATTTAACACTAGCGGGGTATGCGCCATATGATAATCCAGAAGTAGCATTTTCTGTTGTTGTACCATGGATTATAGATGATAAATCAGGTATTAACTCTGCAATCGGAAAAGATGTATTAGATGCTTATTTTGATTTAAAAAATCAACGATTAAACGTAGAAACTCCAAAAGCGGATGATTCAAAAGATGAGTAGAAAACGTAAAACGTCTCTAGGCTTTAAATGAGCTAGAGACGTTTTTATGTGTTTTATGCATCGAAATTACAGTAATTAGAATATGTAGTAACAACTTTATATAAGTATTTTTAAACTACTCTCCTATGTTGATATCTCTGTATTGTCTTTTGTTAAAATGTCACCTTACAATCAATCAAGATATGTTTATTTGGAACATTTGGCTAGGAAGATGCATTATATAGAGGGAAATATTTTTCTTCCACAAATTTTCTAAAGTCTTGGTTAATTGAAGATGGCTGCGGAAACAGTTGTACTTCAAATAAATTATAATAAAAGCGTTCTTTATGCGATTGCTTTTATTATAATTAATAAATCGTTGGCAAGATCCCAGAAGAAACTACCTTTAATATATTGGATATATCTTTTCTATCATTCACAACATTGAACTTAGTTAAATGGTACAAATAGCGATTTCATTCTCCGCTATAGGCAGTAATTCGGAATATTATTGAATAAAGGACAACACCCTAATTAGGATGTTGTCCTTTAAAATTGTAAGCATTGTCTATTGGGCTAATTTTTCAATTGTAGGCATAACAGCTATTGGTGGTAAGGATGCAGTCCAACCAACTGCATATACGTTTAATTTTTCACCCAATGTGTAATTTTCCCCATCTGAAAGAGGAACTCGTAAAATTTTATTCTGAGAAACTAGCTCCCACCAATCATTTTGGTAAGCGAGCGCTTCATCTTTTGTAGAAGTGGCAGCAACCACTAAGTAATTCTTATCTACTGAAATGATATATCCAGTAAAAGGCTCTTGCTCTTGGTTTTGAATAGAATGAACAGGAGTATTGTTGGCAGAAATCTTAGTAGAATCTGCAAAGGCTGGTGTTAATCCGAAAGTAAATCCACATCCTAATGTTAAAGCTGTTACAGTTGTTACTAATTTTTGTTTTTTGTTAAACATAATATATATCCCCCTTATATTTTATCCCTACACTATCCACATTCCATTTGTATACATATAAAGCCTTTTAATATTAAGATATTTAACAAAGTTGTCACAACAATTCCATTAATGGTAATATTACCTATTAACAGGAACTATTTTATGTTATAATTCACTAGGTGAACTATTATTGTTCCTTTCATCACTTGATGAATGTATGCCCTTCCTTAATTGTAAATATGTTTGAATTTATTGGTGAAGAGGGAGATATCCCTCTTCTTTTTTTGTTTTTATGAATAAGTATATATCCTCCTATTATATAAAAATATACAAAGTAAGTATTCTTTGTCCATTTCTTTGGCTGTTTTCCTTCAATCATAAAAGAATGTTATTCTCCTATAAAAATAGTAGAAAGTATCTATACTAAACATTAGCAATTTTTTGTAAGGATATTATCAATATACAATTCTTTTTAATGATGATAAGTTGAATATAAGCGATATAGTTGAAGGAATACAATTGTGAGAAATGCATCTTTGATATTACAGATAATTGCATAGTGGTTTTTTACTATAATTATTTAAGGAGGCATTTAAAAGATGAAACGATTTAATCATTCCGTTATTATGAAAAAATTTGTGGGTGTTACATTAGCTAGTGCAATTGGCTTCAGTAGTTTTGGTGTTTTGGGGACAAGTGTTCATGCTGCAGAGTATACAAATGATGTTTCCATAAATCAGCTGGTAAAAGTTGAAGATATGTCATTGAAACAATTACAAGAAGCAATTCAACAAAAGAATGATCCATTTATTAATCAGGTGAAAGTATTTATAAATAAACATTTTCAGGAAGCGGAATTTTTGTGGGGAAAAGTAAGTAATCCATTAAAAACAACTATCGTAGATTTATTAATAGGTGATGAAAAAGACTATTCTAAGAAGATAGATGCTGGCCTTAAGAACCATTTTAGGGAAGTACCTGCTTTGTTGAAATTTGCTAGTCCTGGCTTTTTAAAAGATTTGATTAAGTTACTAGATTATTTACCAGAGTAAGTTAAAGAACACTTTGTTTTAGTAATAAAAATAGAAACAACTATTCCGTATTCGGATGTTATGAAATAAAAAGGGATCATTCTAAATAGGATGATCCCTTGATTAAGTTTCTCGCCCTTGGAAGTTTTTCTAATGCGAGAGGATATTCCATAATACATCTAAAAACGTATTATCCTTTTGTACCTCTTTTTTGTGATTCCTCTTTCATAATTTCAGTAGACTTTGTAGCTTTTTCTTTATCAATTTTTATTTCAAACTCTCGATTCCAATTGCCTTTTGTTTCTCCAATTCTATCAATTTGTAATTTTATTTTAATAGAATCTGGCAATTCATAAGATTTGTCTCCAGAAATTTGAATGAATCCTTCTGATTCATCAGTCATTCTATATAGAACATCTTCTGTATTAAAGTCGACAAGTTGAAGTACATCATCATTGCTTAAAGCAAATTGATGTCTAGGTGAGTCTTCATTTTTTAATTCATTCACAAGAGAGTCCAATTTATTATTAGATATAAAATCTAGTTGTTTTTGATTTTTTAGTTTCTTTACTTTATATGGTACTAAACTTCCATCCTCATTTTCCACTCTAAAATGAAGATATAATCTTGATTTTTCTGTATATAGCTCATCAAAAGAAATGGTTATTCCTTTATCTGAGATATTTTCATTAACTGGAGTTGTAAGCCCCTCTTTTGCTGAACGCTTTACCCATTCTGGTAATACTTGCGTTGTAGCAAAGTAAGATGTAATTTTATCAAACTGTTTATTTTCTTGTACAGTTTTAGTAGATACATTTTGAATGGTTCCGGTGTCAGGTTTTTCTGCTTTTGCATTAATTAGAGAAAATGCAGATACCCCTATCACAACTGCCATTCCTAATGCTGACCAACGATATGATTTTTTATTAAATTTTTTTATCATTAAAATTCTCCTTTTTATAGTTTTTTTATTTTTACTTAAATTTGCTACTCCTGGCATAGGATACAAATTAGAATGATGCTCTAATAACGCAATGATTGTAAGCCCGTATTCTAGTTTATCTCCCGAAATTACATATGTAAGTGCTAACGCATCACATGCAATTTCCTGATCTTCTCGCATACATTTACTGGCATACCAAAGGATGGGATTAAACCAATGTAAAATTAATAAATGATGCATAATCCAATTTATTCTTACATCTTTTCTTTTGTAATGAGCTAACTCATGATAAAAGATGAATCGTAATTGATTATCATCTAGCGTAGAGATTTGATTTTCTGTAAGTAAAATCTTTGGATTTCTAATTCCAACAAGAGTGGGACTAGACAGCTTTCCGGCAAAAAGTAAAGGGATTTGTTTTTGTATATTCATTTCTCTTTTACATCTATTCAGAATATCTAAAACTCTTTTATCAGTAATAGGACGTTGTTTTTGCAAATACAGTGTTAAGTTTTTATTAACAGTTATTGTAATTAACGCAAAACAAATAGCTCCCACTAACCAGATATAGGAAAGGATTTCATACAAGGATTTAGATTCCTTTGCTGGTTGTCTTACATGGTTAGCACTATCTTTCGCATCTAGATTAGGCTGTTCATTGTTCTCTGTTATATTTAAAGCCGTTTCCCCTATCTCCTTATTAGGTGCAATTGCTTCAGATGTTGGCTGTAACATAGAATATGAAGGTTCAAAATCTGTTAAAAGTAAAGAATAGATACTATAGGAACTATCAGGTGACCAAGGTAAAATTAACCTCACAATAAGAATAAACCACATGATATAGTGCCATCTTGCTGTTAATTTATTTCTAAGTACTATTTTTATACTTAATATTAAGGCAACTAATATACTGGCCATAATAGAAGTATTTATAATCCAATCAAAAACTGTTGAAAGAGAAATATGCTGAAACATATCAAGCATAATCATTTCACCTTCTTATTGTTCTTCTCATTCTTTTCATCCAAAATTTGTTTTAGTTCATGAATGTCTTCCGAAGAAAGTTTTTCTTCTTTAATAAAATTGACAAGTAAAGGTTTTAATGCGGCGCCATAAAACCTTTTTAAAAATGATTGTGTCTCTTCTTCTAAATAATTCTCTTGTGAAATTAAGGGCGCATATGTATACATTCTCTTATTCTCTTGATTACAAGAAATGGCGTTTTTTTGTACTAGCCTATTAAGTAATGTACGAATTGTTTTTGGGCTCCAATCGTTTTGTTTTTCAAGTTGCTCAATTACGTCTTTAGCAGTAAGCGGTGGAGTCGTATTCCAAAATACTTTCATAACTTCTAACTCTGCCTCTGATACCTTTGGTAGTTGATTCATATATATTCTCCCTTCTATGACTACAAATGTAATCTTATGTTCTATATACTACACTTGTAGTCATATAAAAACAAGTCAATTTAATAAAAGGATTTATTTACTAAATTAATCAAGAAAAAGGGATATAAACTTATTGAATTCTGCTTTTGATATCATAAAAAATAAAAAAGGCACAATTATGCTTGTAAGAGGTGTTTTTTGTTTGAAAGTCCATGAGCTTAATTTTCTATGTTATATAATATAAATGAGAATATTTTAATATGGGTTAAGTTCAAATAAGCAGTTAATATAAAATCAAATTTTACGAGGAGGAAAAATTATTAAAACTTTACTTTTTGGTAATGGGATTAATATTCAATATGGTGGGGGAGAAAATACAAATAAATCTATTATTATTAGAGCGATAAATAAAACTTACGATTCTGATTTTCCGAGGCATATTATAATTGAAGAGCCTGAAGATCTTCTATCTTTGCTTGGTAGATTGTTTATGGCAGTTAGAGAGATATTAAATGGAAAATATGATAATTACACAACTTGTTCTTATGAAAGATTTCATCTGGAAGATTTTAAAAGAAGGTATAAAGTGTTTGAAAGTATTAATATAACTGATATCGGATTTGAAGATTATTATTTAATTTATGACTTAGTTTGTAATAAAAATAATATTGGTAATCCTCATAGATATTATATTAGAGAGGCTTTAAAAGTATTTTTTATTTATTCGATTTTTAATAGTGGGAAGGTTAATAAAAACCATGAAAATTTTCCTCTAGAGTTAAAAACGTTCTTTAACTTGTTTGATAATCTATTTACCACGAATTATGACCAAAACATAGAAGTTTTCACTAATAGAAAAGTTAATTATTTACATGGATCATTTAATGTAAGAAAGGAAATATACAATAAGGAATCTTTTAGAAATAAATTATCTGATAGTCCAATTAAAGATTTTAATATAGATGAAAGATATTATTATTTATATTCTAATGTTTTAACTACGTATAGTGGATATTTGAAAAAATCTAATATTAATGAGGCTAGGATTGCAAATCAAGCTTTTGAAAAGATGGTAGTCGCGTATGCAACCAATGAGGGAATAAAAGAGACTGTAGACAAATGGGCTACTCATGATAATCACATGTTAAGAAATATTGCTGAAGGGGTTAAACTAAAAAAAGAAAATAAAGATTTATATTTTAAGGAAAGTTATCCAATTAAAGAGTTCGAGGAGATAAAAGGTGAATTAGAAATCGTGGGATTTTCACCTAATAACGATACTCATATTTTTCAGGGTATAAATGACAACTTAAAACTTAAATCAATTAAATATTACTATTTTGCTAAAGAAGAAGTACAAGATGTTCAACAATTGTTAAACAATCATGAAGTGATTTTTGAAGATGTATCATTATTATGGGAAAAGTATAAATAAAGGAGGAAATAATGAATATAAATGCAATAAATGTGCTAATAGAGATGTCTGGAAGTATTATGAGTCCGACAAATGTATTAAAACAATATCGACAATTAACAGACCCTAAAAGAAAATACTTATACAGTAAGGTAAAGCCAATAATTAAAAAATATGAAAACACCTGGAATGATAAGACACCTTTATTAGTGGTAGATTTGGGTATCTGTTCAGCTGACAATAATATTGATCCAGCAGTAGCTTTAATGATTGGCATAAATAAAGGGAAAATAATTTAATTGTATACAGTTAGAAAGGTGAAAGTAATCATTATGTAAATAAGCTGTCCATATGGACAGTTTATTATATTTTTTCTTAGCGTGTATATCATCTGTTTAGAAATGAAAAGGAGCAAAAAGTATTGCTCCTTTTCACTTGAATTCTACATAAAATGTTGTGTCTATAATTCCAAAAGCAACTTTACATGGGAACGGATTTTTTCCTATTGAAGCAGCGCGCATACATGAAAGCACCCAATAATCCAATTCTAAAGGTAAACGGAATACTTGGATACTACTATCATCGTTTTTTACTGTTACGATTGGTGTATTTACCCTAGTTGTAGTGAAACCGTCAGTTGTTATCATTGCTACTGCATCATTATTATGAAAACCAGCGCTTAAAACCTCGTAAGTTATTCCATCATTCTCATTAATAATCATAGGTATATTTAAATAGGGATAGCTATTTATATTGTTATGAATAACTGTTCTTGCTGTATTCTTTCTTATCTGATTCCCTTGCATTTTATACACTCCTTTATAACAATCCAAACGTTTAAATCTATTCTATTTTACATCAAGTATATCCGAAAATTGTAGTGTCAACTTATTATAGAAAGCATCCGTACATATGATAGCGCTATTTAACGGATCTATATCGATGATGGTCATATAGTTAGTAAGAAAATAGCCGTCTTCATAATATGTAATTAGTATTTCTTCTTCGGATAATAAGGAACATAAAAGCATATTCTCAATAAGTTCTTTTTCTTCAGAGGTTAAAATAGGACGTGCTATTTTATTTTTCTCTTTGATTATTTCACGTATTCCGGCGAATTGTTCTGGCATTGCTGCGAACGGCGCCCATTTTACCATTCCTCTGCCTTTTGGCATATTAGCGTTGTTCATGCTTTGTGTCCTCCTAATAGTGTGTTTCTGCATCTAGCTGTTGCATTATTTGTATACGAAATTCCTCTTAATATACTATTCTTTCCAAATTTCGTGCGTATTTCATCCATTACTTTCGTTAGCTTTATTTCTTGTTCTCGTTGCGTGACATTATCAAAAAGTGAAATTTGTTCTTCCCCTTCTTGAATTAGGTTTGTTAAAGATATGTTTATGCTACGAATGGGTTCACCAGTATATTGCTGATGTAAAAAGTATGTACAGATATGATAAATATCCATTGTTAAATTTGTAGGACGGCTTAAACTATGTGTTTTTCTAATGCCACCTGCATTATTCTTGCTATAACCAACAGAGAAATGAACGGTTCGAGCAAGTTTGTTTTGTTGTCTTAATCGATAGCAAACTTCTTCGGTATGTTCCAGCAGGATAATCGGAAATTCTTCTATTGTGTAGTCACGCATGAGAATTTGGCTTTTTCCAATAGAAGTTGTGGCAGGAACATATTTTTCTGAAATGCGACTAAAGTCAATTCCATGGCTATGTAAGTGTAATTCTTCTCCAATCACGCCAAAGCTTTGTTTTAAATATTTAAGAGGATAATTAGCTAAATCTCCAATTGAATGTATTCCTTTTCGATTTAACTTTGTTTCAGTTTTATGTGAAATTCCCCAAAACTTACTAAGTGGCCGTATGCTCCATAATTTTGTAGGTACATCTTCGTATTTCCAATAAGCAATTCCGTCTGTATTTTGCTTTGCTTCAATATCTAAAGCGACTTTACTCATCAATAGGTTAGGACCAATTCCGATTGTGCATTCAATTCGTGTATGTTCATATACTTCACGTTTAAACTGTAATGCAAATTCATGTGGATTTCGGGCAAATAGATGGATGCTATCGGTAATATCTATAAAAAATTCATCGATGCTGTATTGATGAAAGTCTTCAATAGGAACATAGTGTAGAGCTAACTTCGTTATGTAATTGGAGCACTTAATATAGGTTCCCATAATTGGATTCACAATAAGGATATCTTTTTGCCGAGGAATCTCGTATAACCTTGCCAACTTCTTTACTCCCATTGCTTTTAAAGGTGGAGTTGCAGCTAAAACAATGGACCCATTCCTATTTACATCACCGACTACAGCTAATTTTGTATGAAGTGGGTCTAAGCCCAATTTAATACAACTAACTGAGGCATAAAAGCTTCGAAGATCAACACATAAAATGATTCTATTCGGTAAAATTGAATAGTCATACATCATAATTCCTCCTAACGACAAGAACATCAGTTCTTATTATACACGAACTTACGTTCTTTTATGAAGTGGTTTTTGAAAAATATTTATAAATTAAAAATACGCAGAATGAAAGAGAGAGCGGCCTAATGTAGTGGGAGTGTTTAGGTTATAAACAGTGTTATCTATATTAGGTAGTACAGGAAGAAAATGATGGGAGGGAAGTTCTTTAAATCATTTTCTAGGTATTTGAAATATAAGTATTTACTGTAATTTATTACTTATTCTAACATATAGATAATTTAATTTAGGCGGTGGATATGTATTGGACTCAGACGTTGACTCGGATAGTTGGCTAAATAACCTCGATTTTCTTAGAGTACCTCTTATTATTTTGAGAATGTAGATTGTAAACAATCTTATATTATACGCAGTTAATAAATAGTAAGTAGGGAAAGTGAAAATATATTAGGAGGTGAATCCTTTAGTTTTTACGAAACTAAGGGGATTAGTTGGACATATTTAATTTAATTATGGTAGCGGTTTTAGTCGCATGTACCGCGTTTTTCGTGGCAATTGAGTTTGCTATTGTAAAAGTAAGAGGATCAAAGATTGATCAATTTGTATTAGAAGGAAAGAAGGGTGCGTTGGCAGTTAAGAAAGTAACGTCAAACCTGGATGAATATTTGTCGGCTTGTCAATTAGGTATTACAGTGATAGCAATGGGACTAGGGGCATTAGGTGAACCAACCATTGAGAGACTTTTACATCCTTTATTTGATAAGTGGAATATCAACCCTTCCATTGCAGGTGTATTATCTTTAGGAATTGCTTTTACTTTTATGACGTACTTACATGTTGTAGTTGGTGAATTAGCACCCAAAACATTTGCGATTCAAAAGGCTGAGAAGGTTACTTTATTGCTTTCAGCTCCGCTTATCTGGTTCCACAAAATCATGTATCCGTTTATTCGATTGTTGAATGGCTCTGCAAGGATGATAACAAGACTATTTGGTTTAAAACCAGCAGCAGAGCATGATGTCGTACATACAGAAGAAGAATTACGATTGATTCTTTCGGAAAGTTATCAACGTGGAGAGATTAATCAAGCTGAATATAAATATGTAAATAATATTTTTGAATTTGATAATCGTATTGCAAAAGAAATAATGGTCCCTCGTACAGAAATTATAGGGCTTCATGTAGAGAATTCTTTAGCGGATCATATAAATATAATCCGTAATGAAAAGTACACACGCTACCCTGTATTTGGAGAAGACAAAGATGAAATCATTGGCATGGTGAATGTGAAAGATTTCCTCGTATACGCGTCCAGTAATTGTAGCAATAGAAACCATACCAATACATGATTTATTATTAAAAATGCAAACGAAACGTATTCCATTGGCTGTATTATATGATGAATACGGCGGCACAGCGGGTTTGGTAACAATTGAGGATATACTAGAAGAAATTGTAGGCGAAATCCATGATGAATATGATGGAGATGAGCTTTCACCAATTCAAAAAATGAATAATGATCATATTGTCGTAGAAGGTAAAGTGCGTATTAGTGAAATAAATGATTTGTTAGGATTACATATGAATGATAGTGATGTTGATACAATTGGTGGTTGGATTCTAATGCAGAATTATGATATCCAGGAAGGACAAACCTTATTTAGTGAAGGATATGCTTTTACAATTCTTTCAAAAGCCCCCCACCAAGTTAAGCGTGTTGAAATACAAAAAGAAATTTTAGATGCAGCAACTGTATAGTTGCTGCTTTTTATAGGGGTAGCAGAAAATGAAAGCAAAGATACTTGTAACATTAACCTTACCTGTTATGTTATAGCAGGTTGTACAACTGAAACATATGGACTTACACAGTCAGATTTCAGACAGGTAGATAAAGAGTTTAAAGCAGGTAAGATGATTAAACTACCTGAGGGATTCGACAAAGCCAATGATATGATTATAGACGTACTGAGTACATGGCAACCGATTTTTGATGAATAGATAAGGACTTCCCTGATGCGAAACGTAAAGCAGAGAAGAAAGTAGAAAGGAATTTAAATGATGATACAGAAGGTGAATTCCGTATTTATAAATTAAATCCTAAAAAGGCAGGTATGGTAACTTTTGAATCTTATTTATAACAGGAACGCTACCATCTTCCCACGAATTTCATATGAAACTTATAAACAAATATAAAACGGTATGAAAAGACTAGAAATTCTCTTAATACCGTTTGTATTATTTAGACATTTAACGTATTGGTATATTTAATTGTGAATCAGATCAATGTTAATCTGGATTAGTCATTACTATTTTTGATGCCTACTAATACTTAACGTAAGATTTGGTTTGGTTGCTACACAGACCTCGTAAGCGAGAAATTGTACACTATATAAAACAGTAAAATAACTATCCGATCCCTTAGCGTACAAGAAATCGGATATTTTGAGTCTGAATTCTGTTCAAACGCACAGTTTTCTTTTTCTGATATTGTGACTCTATGCCCATCAAGCTAAGATTTTTAATTACCCCTAAAATGAAAAAGTTATTTCTTTACAGTCATTTATGAAAAATTAATTGAATTTCTTTTTTTTACAGATGATTAATTTTTAAAAATTATACTCAAGGATTAGGGTTTCACAATAACTTTTATGAACTATTAATATTTCATAAAAGTTATTGTGAATTTTGTGAATGAGTGTTTTTGACTTTCTACTTTAATAAATCCATCGTGAGCTTCGATAATTGATTTCGCTAGTGCTAAGCCAATTCCAATGGAGCCTTCTTTATTAGAATTTTTTGTTTTGTAAAATCTATCGAATATATATGGCAAATCTTCTGATGCAATACCTTCACCAAAATCTTGAATTATTATTTCAGTATGAATAGGAGAGTTTGTGACTTCAATATAAATAGAACTATTATCATTTGAATGTTCAATGGAATTCTTTAAAATATTTAATAAAGCTTCTTGCATCCAAATACTGTCATGGAAAAGTGATATTTTTTCATTGGTTTTTAAATGTATGTTCATATTTTTTTTATTTAATTTACTGTTCAAACTAGCAATGACCTCATAAATTGTATCAATAATATCAGAGTTTTCTTTTTCAAATAGTATTGCCCTAGCATCTATTTTTGAAACTTTTAATAAATTATGTATTAAAAAGCTGATTCTTGAAATTTGAACATCATTATTGTGTAAAAAATGATATTGCTGTTCATTTAATTTACCTTGTAATAAGATATCATTGTTCACTGTTAGTGTGGAGAGTGGTGTTTTTAGTTGATGAGAAATATCTTGTAAAGTTTGAATTAAAAATTGTTTTTCTTCCGTTAAATTATGCATACTTTTTCTAATAACATTTTTCAGTTTATGAAAAGAATTAGCAAGTTTAGCTAGATCTCCTTCTCTATTTTCCTTGATATCAATGGTGTAATCACCTTCAATAATTTTATTCGCTGCAGCTGTTACATTTCTAATTTTTAAGAAAAAAGATTTATATTGTAAGTAATTTAGAAAAATTAGGATTAAGCTGAACCCTATTGCTCCAAGGAACATGTATATATTGTTTTGAGATATATGTTTATTTAAATAAGGAAAAAGTCTTGAGTCTAATTCAGCAGATAGACCATATTGATTTAATAGCATTTCTCCATCACTGGAATACTCTTTTTTATTCGCTGTATCATTTGTAAGTGCTTGTATTATTTCATATTCATTTTCTGGGTTTTGTGCAATTAGTTTCCCGGTAATTTCACTCCAAATAGTAATATAATCATTCTTTAAATGGTCATATAGAATATGAACTGTGATACCTTGATATATAATAAATAAAAAAGCGATTAATGCTAATGTAAGTATATTAATTTTTATTTCTCTATTTATCATTAAATTACTCCTTACTGACGTCTTTGTTCCAAAAATATCCAACACCTCTTTGTGTGATTATATAGTTAGGATTTTGGGGAATATCCTCAATTTTACTTCTTAATCTTTTTACATAAACGGAAAGAGTGTTTTCATCGAAAAACACTTCACTTTCATCTACTATTTTTTTCAATATCTCATTTCTTTGTAACACTTTATGAGGATTTAGCATTAACGTTAATAAGAGTTTGTATTCTAAATGTGTTAAATTTATACTTTTCTCATGCTTGAAAGCTCTAGCCGCTTCAACTTCAAGGTGTATATTTTCAGACCTCAATATAGTATTAGAAGCTGTTTTAATTTTTTTTCTTAATTGTACTTTTACTCTAGATAATAGCTCTTTTACCCTGAAGGGTTTTGTTATATAATCATCTCCACCAATATCAAGACCCATTACTACATTTGCCTCCTCATCCAGTGCTGTGAGGAAAATAATAGGTATATCACCTTTTCTTTTAAGATAGGTACATAAATCATACCCATTTCCATCTGGGAGTCCAACATCCAATATAGCTAAGTCAAATTTATTATTTTCGTATTGGTCTTTTGCATCTTGTACAGTAGAAACCCTTATAACCTCAAGTCCTTCTCCTTTTAGAGTAAACTCAATAGCCATTCCTAGATCGTTATCATCTTCAACGAATAATACTTTATCCACAGTATCTCTCCTCATTTGTCTTTGATTATGGCAGTATTTTAGATTATGACAGTTATTTTACACGTTGATTGGCTAATTTAAAATAGTTTAGTATGGAAATGGACTTTTAGAGGCTTTTCTGAGTATAAGCATAATACCTAAATTGGCTTAAAGCTTTTCAGTATATAATGAGATACAACAATTACTTAAAGCAGAATATTTACGTAATTCATACATGTACTTGCTTATATTTTGAAAAACCTTGTAATAGTGTCTTGTTGAATTTGTACGTTTTTATACAATCAGTAATGTTTTGTTTAAGTTATCTTATACAAAAATCTTAAATGAAATTTGAATTCGCATTAATTATGTAAATGAATTTTAAAAAACAGATCATTGAGAATAAGAGCCGAATGGTAGCGGATTTTTTAGAATTTGAAAAGTATGTGTGTACTTAAATAAGTGTATAAAAGCCGTTTAATTTTAAAGTATATCTTGATCAGAGTTACGAGTATATAAAAAGCTAGATTTAGTAATCTTACTAAACTGTAAGATTAAAGTATATATAGTAAGACAAGCGTTATTCAATTAACAATTAAAGACGTCTATACTGAAGGTAATCATTCTTTATTAAGACTTGTAGCATTTTAGCCACTGTTTATATAAAGAAAAAACCTACTGTTCTAACCCCAGATTAAACATAGTATATGAGGAGGAAGAAAATGAAAAAGATAATAGGATTTCTAGCAGTAACAGCAATTTTTATAGGTATAGGGTTTGCTGTAAATCGTTATATAAATGGTCCCTCACAACCAGTAAACGGTATCATGGTATCTGGATCGAAAGAAAATATATCTGCTGTTAAAAATCTGTATAAAGATCAAAACGTACAAACAGCAGATTATAGTTATAAATTGGTCACAGAATTAATAAAACAAGAACTCACTACCGAACAGAAAGAAGATATTAAGAAAGAATGGAAAGAAAAAGGAGAAAATATGACCGAAGAAGAGATGGACAAAGAACTTGATAAGTCATCTGTTAGAAAGAAACAATACGCGGTTATTACAAAATCTACAGCAGAAAAATTCTTAAAAAAAGGAATTGTAAGAACACCCTTATCTAAAGAAGATAGTTCAATAACTTCAACCTCAGTAAAAGAAATAAAAGAATTAGCGAGTGAAAAAAATTTATTTTATAGAAAAGAAGCGGAAGATGAGGAAGTTAAGGATGGAAATTTAAATTTAAATGGACAAATGATACCTGTTCAACATATTGAACAAAATAATTGGATTGGCTATTTTTCATCACCGATAGTAATTGTTAATGAGGAAACGTATAAACAATTAAAAGAAAAAGAAGTAAGCCTTTCGTTAATTCAGTTTGCAAATGAAAATTTTGATTATAAAAATAAAAATAAGGTAAATAAGGTGGTGGAATACGTTTCAAAAGTGTATGCAGTGAAAGACGAGAATGGTGAGTACGATAAGGATAAAATCTATTTTGTAGAGATTCAAAATTAATCTGTGAAAAGGATGAGTTGTATGGAGGTTGTTAGATTAGAAAATGTAGTAAAAACATATGGAGAGGGAGAAACGCAAGTACAGGCGTTAAAAGGAATTAATCTTTCCATTCATAGGGGAGAATTCGTAACCATAGTTGGAGCATCAGGTTCTGGTAAAAGTACCTTATTGCATATTTTAGGAGGGCTGGATCGTCCGAGTTCGGGAAATGTGTTTATAGGTGATGAAAATATCTACAATTATAAAGATAATGAACTCTCTATTTTTCGCCGAAGAAAAGTTGGCTTTATATTTCAGTTTTTTAATTTAATTCCTGTCTTGAATGTACAAGAAAATATTGCTTTGCCAGCTCTATTGGATGAAGAACAGGTAGATGATCATTACCTGGATGAAATTATAAGAACTTTAGGGTTAAATGAAAGACGAGATCATTTGCCTTCTGAATTATCGGGTGGTCAACAACAAAGGGTATCTATTGGTAGATCTCTTATAAATAAACCCGATATTATCTTAGCGGATGAACCAACCGGAAATCTAGATACAAAAAATACAAAAGAAGTTCTGAATTTATTAAAAGTAACGGCTAAAAAATATAATCAGACGGTGATTTTAATTACTCATGATCCTGCTATCGCATCAAACTCTGATCGAATTATAACCATTACAGATGGCATAATTATTTCAGATAAACAATTGGTGCAAAATCAAGAAAAATGTGGAGGGGAGGAGTATTGATTCATAGTTACAAACAGTTAAGTCAAAAATATCTCAGAAGTAATATAAAACGTACTCTGCTAACATTAACAGGTATTATTTTAGCATTGGGGCTAATAACAACGATTGGACTTTTTTTTAATAGTGGATACACTTCGGGAATTGAAAATGCTAAAAAAGGTTCTATGGGTTCTGCAAATATTTCAGTTGAAAATTATAATCAAAAGCTTTTCAATATGATAAAAAGTAATCCGAATATATCTTCTTATGGCATCATAACTCCAGGAGAGGTGCTCCATGTTGATGAGATAGCTGTTTCTTATATGTATGCAGATCGTCAAGCATTGAAGCTGTTAAAGTCTAGTATTCCTGTAGAAGGTAAGCTACCTTCAAATGAAAACGAGGCTGTTTTGGAAAAATGGATGCTGCCTTACTTCGGTCCCAATCTTAAATTAGGCGGTATGTTTACTATTCATGAAAAAAAATATAAACTTGTTGGTTTGCTAAATAAGTCTAGTAGTACTCAGGAAAATAAAACTGGTCAATTATTGACATATAAAAATAAGTTCAAAGTTGGTGAAGGTAGCGTATTGATTGAATTGCATAAGTACGCAAACTTTGATGAAGTTGAAAATCAATTTAAATTATTGACGAATAAAGAAAATATAAGAGTGAATGACCAATTAAAGAAAGCCTTAAAGCCTAGTGTGGAGATAATGGCGGCAGCCGCTATTAGTATTGGGATTGTTGTGATTTCTACAATTGTTATTATTTATAATGCATTTCAAATTAGTATAGTAGAGCGAATGAAACAGTTTGGCCTATTGAGGAGTATAGGGGCTACAAAAAAACAAATCAGGAAAATTGTGATAAGAGAAGCAACATTTCTTTCTATTATTGCTATCTTTTTTGGGATTTTGTGCAGTATATTAGTAGTCTTTTTACTTAATCAAGTATTGATAAACGTACTTAAAAACTCTATAGGATATACAATTAAATTAGATTGGTTAATTATATGTGTATGTTCTTTAATTACATTGATAACTGTTTATATTTCAAGCTATTTTCCTGCTTTTTTTGCAGGTAGAATTTCACCGTTATTGGCCGTAAGTAGCCGATTAGCTATAAAAAAAGAAAAAATAAAGAAAAAAAAGAGAACAAAATTAAAGAAACCACTATCTTTTCCGTTAAGTATGGCATTAAAAAATATCCAAAGGAATCCCAATAGATATACAGTTACAATTTTGTCTATTATTATAAGTAGTGTACTGTATATCACGTTTACGTTTCTAATAGATACTGTCATTCAGCGTAAACAACCGGAAATTCAAGCTCTAAAATCGGATATATCAGTTACGGTTAATTCAAATTTAGACAAGCCTAGCATAGATCGTATGAGTCGAAATATTTATAAAGTTAATAACGTAGAGAATCTGTACAAGCAATATCAGGCAAATGATTTTTATACGAAAGTACCAAAAAATAAACAAATTAAAGAATTACAAGGAAATGAATCGCTGTATCATAAAGTAAAATACAATAATCAAACTGTAGAAATTATGGAAACACAAATAAAAGCATACGATGAGAATAGTTTAAAGAAACTAGCTGAAAATGTAACTAGTGGAAGAATTGATATTTCAAAATTAAATCGTGAAAAAGAGGTTATTTTAGTAAAGCAAGCTGCATCAAATGATATGAATACAAGTAAAAAATATATAGGTTCTCTAAGTACTTTTCAGGTAGGGGATGAAATACAAATAACAAGTCGGCAGGAAAGAAAACCTACAGAGGAAATCTCCTACAATGAAGAAAAACTAGAAACTTTAAAAGTAGCTGCAATTGTAGAATTGGATATTTTTAATATGAGCAGAGTGATGGATACCATAACTTTTATTACTAGTGAACAAATAGCCGAAAATATTACACCATCTCCACAAAAATTAACAAGTTTTGAAATTGATTTAGAGAATCAATCTCAGGCTGATGCTACAATTTTAGATATACAAAAGAAACTGGGCGGAGATGCATCTATAGATGTAAAAAATAATATTGTTCAAAGTAATTTCCATACAGACAATATACTTTATATAAAAATATTAGGGTACGGATTTATAGCTGTTATTACACTAATTGGTTGTGTAAATATTTTAAATACCATCACAGTCAGCATCATTATGAGAAGAAAAGAATTAGCTGCTTTAAAATCGATTGGTATGTCGCAAAAGGATTTGAAAAAGATGGTTATATATGAAGGACTCCTGTACGGTTTCTTTGGAAGTATACAAGGGATCTTTTTCGGCTGTATGCTGTCGTATATTCTTTATGTAGCACTGTCAAATACGGTGTCTTTTGAATGGATTATTCCTTATCAATCTAGTTTTATCACATTTATTACTGCACTGTTGATTAGTTATGTATCGGTACTAATTCCGCTTCGGAAAATTAAAAAGGATAACGTAATAGATGTAATTAGAGAAGAATAGCAGTGGTTATAACAATATGTGATTCTGAAGTCCATCCGAGATACGTGTAAAACGGTTCGTAATCTGTATTATATTTCAATTTTACAGTTTAAATCGAGGAATTCTAAAATAAAAAATACAAAAGTACCTTATAAAATATAAGGTACTTTTGTATTTTTTAAAATGACATAAGATACGTTTACTTGAGTTCTTTAGGTAGTTAGGGTTTGATATACTAACTTAAAATGAAAATGTTGAGTAGTTCATTGTTAGTGTATATCAATATATCTGAATTAAATATGAAATCTTACATCGAAATATCTGTGTGATCAATTCTATACAAGCGTCAAGTCTATTACAGTGGGAGCATTGTTGTTACTAGTTGGTGGAGTCATTTTCTTAAAACATAAAAATACATAAAAAGAGAAGTAAGGACGAGTTACGTAAAATTGAAGTGTTTGTATAAAAAACCTCCTAAAGGAGGTCTTTTATGAAGATAAACGTTTTGAAGCAGTCATCTTTTTAACTTTCATAATAATTTCACGTTCTAATATTTCATTTTTCTTACCAATTCGGCTTCCAATAAAGAAAACATCGATTAAAGCCCAGAAACCAAGCCCGCCAAGAGTCAGTGTCATGGCAATTGCCATACCAAAGTCACGTGCGTAGTAGCGGTGACCACCAAGTCCACCTAGAAAAAACCAAATTAGGTAAGCAAGTCCTTTTGATTTTTTCTTTTTCTCAAACTCTGAAGTAACAAGAACCATTTGATCCGTTGTTAAGTCCTTTTTCAATAGTAGGTTATCCATTAAAATTCTCCCTTTAAATGTAAGATATAATTATTCCGAATATAAATATATCATAATATTAACTTTAATGTAATAACCAAGAAAAATATTATTGGTAATTCAAAAATTAATGGTTAAATACAATTTAAGGAATGTGGTCAATCATTTGTGTGAAATAGCTTGTATATACCATTTGGGATACTATAATTAATTTTCAATTTCATTTCAAGAACAACGGAAACAAAAGAGAAATCGAAACGAAATCATGAAAGAAACTATATTAAAAGCACTACGATTTAAAAATAGAAAAGGTCTCATCAAATAAAGATGACATTGGCGGGTCAGTTTCAAGTTGTCTAAAATTTAAAGCACATTTGTAGAATCGTGGAGAAATAAGAGATTGTTTGTTCGGTTCGCATAGCGAATCTGTTATTTAATTAAAACAAGAGATTAAGAAATATATAACATACATAATTATTATAGATGTCAATGGAATTCAAAAAAGGTCAAACTATTGAATACAGAAATAGTTTTTTAATGTCTTTTACAAAGGAGACAGATCACTTTATAAGAGTTCGTTGTTACTATATATAATCATTAAGAGTATGTTTTGTTGGATCAGTATTTCTCAATAACAACAGCTACACATTCCATTTACATTTATTGTATGTAAAGCGTATGCTAGATTTAGTTGTAATATATGGAAGGGAGCTGTATTTTTGAACAGAAAAGTTTTTTCTTCAGTTTTATTATCGTCACTTTTGTTTTTAGGAGTAACTGGTTCAGGAGGAGTAGAGGCTTCTATGATTACACAAATAAAGTATAAACAAGGAGGGGCAAAGTACATATATACAAATGCACCAGAAAGTGTATACGATAATCCAAATATGGGATCAAACTTTGAATCTGGTAAGTATACTTACTACACAAATGAAAGAATATTAGAAGCAAATCAAGAGTATAGTGCTGAATTTTTTAATCGAAATTATACTGGAGGTCAATTGAAATTTGGATATGCTATACACAATGAAGATCGTCAACCGCAAACTATAAGAATTAAAAATAGTGCTGTAAATGCAGCATATCCGGTTAGTTCTGATGGTTCATGGGATATAATGGGCATTACGTCTAGTACTATAGTTCAATATGGAAATAGTAACAATGATCAAGTTATTACTATTCCAGCAGATGGACATGTATTTATATTAGAAAAAGATGTAGAAGATACTTTTGCAGTTAATGGAAAAATTAAGTTTATTCCGAACGCAAAATTAACCCTACGTCAATTTGTTTCAAAGAAAAAACCAGATGGACAGTTCTCTAGCCAATCAGAAATTTTTGATCCTATAAAAACAACACAGGTTAAAAATTATAATAAAACTACTTCAACTGCTAATTATAATTACGATGAAAGGTATGCTGTTATTGATAATGTCACAACAAGCGCCTTTTATGTAGGTTCAAAGACAAATAAAGCCTATCCTCAACCTCGTGTTGGTATTAATGAATACGAAGCACCTATATGGTATCTAGAAAATTCTAACCCGACGCTTGAAGGAAACTATGGAATTGTTTATGATTTTCAATTTAAAAATGCGGCAGGAAAGAAAATTAGAATTAAGCCTGAAATTATATCAGAAAACGATAAGTCAACTGATCCAGAGAAATTTCCGCCACTAGCATTTTATTCACAAGTAACGTACTGGACTTCAGGAAGTTGGAAAAGTACAACCAAATTAACTAAACCTGATCAATATTATTACATAACTATTCCAGCAGATCAACATGTGAAATTTATATTACCAAGTGGTAATAATGGCAATAATCTTTTCGAAATTATAGAATAATGTTTTGGAAGTTAGAATTAAATGAATAGACATAGTTATAGTCAAATTGTTGATGCCGATTTTAATAAAAATGTAAGAGAATAAAAGAAACGTCAGTTGCTTTTTAAAAGCGCTGACGTTTCTTTTGTATAGTCTCATAGCTAGACTTAATTATTAAAAGCTAAATAAATTCATATAGAGTGTAAAACTAAAGAAATTGAATAGGAAATTGGGACTTTATTTGTGTTAAAGAGATTGGGGTGGATCTAATTTCATTGAATCTATCATAACTTTAATATTTTTCGAATTACCTTTAACAGATAGTTTCACTTTTTCAATTTCCACTGTTTTTGAAAAATCTTCATTTCCAATTGAACCAATTAACTGATCTAATTCATTAGTCCATGTAATGTTAGTAGCTTGAATCATTGCTTTAATCGTAGATATATCTACATAGCCAGTATACATAATTCCATCAATTATTTTTCCGCTTTCTCCTAACATGACACTTACCCATTTCATATCTTGATCTGAGTTATCTACTTTTTTAGGGTAATAAAACCTATATGTATTGGATTGCTTTTCTAGTTCAAGATTAAATGGAAGAATTTCAATGCCTTGTGTTGATAAATTACTCTTAATTTTATTATAGTTCTTTAAATATTCTTCTGCTGTCATATGTTTAAGCGCAACTTTTTCTTTTACATCCACTGGTTCTTTTTCGGTTGCTTCTAATTTGTTGAGAGTATCTTTGTGTTCTATATTTGTGCAACCTAAAAGGCTAGCCGCTATCAGAAAGGTTCCGAGTATAAGTATTTTCTTTGGCATAAAATCTCTCCTTAAGTGATATAGGAAAAATGCCGAAAGAGTTGATATCCTTAACAATTTCGGCATTTTTCAAGTTTGGATACTTAATGTTTTTCTATAACGAAAAAGAATCATTTATATGATCTAATTGATTTAAGAAAGAACAGTACAATTAGTCCTGAAATAAATAATAAGACCCCATTTATTAATAAGATTAATGGTGGACCATATATGTCAGCGAAAAATGAGGAGATTGCTAAAGCGACTGGTGATGCAATACTCGTAAGAGAACCAAGTGTTCCAAAAGTCCTTCCCTGTAACTCAGGATCTACCTCAACTTTAATAATCACATTGACAAGCAATGTACAAAATGAAAAAAGTATTCCTAAGAGGAGAATTAATGGTACTGCATAAAGAACAGATGGAGCAAAAGATAGCCCTACAAAGATTGGAGCTAGTAAAACCATACTAAGGATTATCCACCAACCCCGTCGATGTAACTTATTATCAAAAAAGATAATAATGCCTGCGCCTAACATATAACCTATTGGAATGCTAGATTCAATTATCCCAAATTCAATCGGATTTGCCTTCCACACTTTTACAGACATTACTTGAATAAGCATTAATGAAGCAGTGAAAAATGTGATTAAAGTAGGCGAGAGTATAATAACAGATTTAGCAAAAGGGTTCTGCCATATATACTTGAAGCCTGCAACAAGGTCCTCCTGAAATGAATTTTTGATTCCTGTTTTTTTTGTAGAATTAGGAAACTTTCCACTTAACAACACTAAAATAGCGGATAACATAAAAGTAACTGCGTCAACTGAGATAGCAATGCTACCACCAAATGCTGCAACTACAACTCCTCCTATTGCTAGCCCCGAAATACGAGATACATTATCTGCTACATTTAATACTCCAGTAGCTTGTTGAACTTTGTCTTTTCCTACAATATCAACTAAGGAAGCGTGGAATGCAGGAGACTGAAATAATCCTGCACAAGAAGTAAGAGCGGTTAAGATAATAATAAGAATAAAGGGGGTACCGGGTATAGCAATACAAAATGCGATACTTAGTATTAAAAGACTTCTTATTATATCTGTTATCCACATTAGTTTTCTGCGATCTACCCTATCTGCAACAGTACCTGCAATGGAAGAAAACAACATGCTCATGACCATATGAGTTATGGCAATTGTAGACATTAATTTGGCACTTCCTGTTGCTTGTAGTACCCAAAGGTTTAAAGCAATACTGTGAAATGAATTTCCAAACATTGATAAGGTATAACCTGTAAATACAAAAGTAAATGTACGATTTTTCCATAATGTCTTTTTCGAAGAAACAGCAAGAGCGGAATCTAATTTGATCTGTTGTTGCATAGTATTGTCACCTCACAAATTTAAGTATCTAATTTATAAAAATTTGTTTGCAAACTAATAGTGGTGAAATTTAGTAATCAAGTTAATTAGATGATTAACGAAATGGAATCTAATTGCAAAAGAGCTATATTGATATAATATATTGTTATTTTGAGGTAATAAAGGTAGGTATGAAATGGATTTAAGTATATAAATGTTTGAAAAATAAAACGCAATATAAACTGACCATAGAAATCTTAGAATGTAAGTTGATTTAAATTGTTATGAAATTAAATTACTAGAAAATATCTACTAATAGCATTATCAAATTTGTAGAAGTAAATCTTTAATTTATAGAGAAAATTTTAATTAGCATTTAGGAGGAACATTTTAACTGTACAATAATGTTTTAATTTTTATATAAGATTTTCATAAATAAAATATTTCTCCAGATTATTTTGAAATTTCTTTACAGCTTTTCCCTAGGTTTTTAATATTTGTAAGAGCGGAAGCTATATTTATATTTTATAGTTTATTTTGGAATATAAGATTGGTATTAGTAGTATAAATAGTATTTTTATTAATAATCTAGTATTTACTTTTAATACTCCTCTCCGTATAAAGTTTTACCAAATATTTTCAGGTGAATATTACCAAATAAAAAATGTTTTGTCTATGTATTTTATTGGGCTATATTTTGTAAGCATAATTCCATGTAAGAATTTTCTATATTTATCCTCCCTATATAATGACATTTTTTCCCTTACTTCGACATAAATCAAATGGTACAGTTTATAGGACAAATATAGAACCCACTTGTAGACATTATTTTGTATGAAAAATTGAATCGAAACATGAGTTACTAGTTAGGAGGCGAAATATATTGTAACTATTTTTCAAATAGTACTTAAGGGTAGAGTGCTAGACGTTTAAAAATAGCTGGTAAATGCTTCTATGGGATGGAGGTTGTCATTTGAAAGAAAAAGATAAGCTTCAGGTGAATAGGAACAACGTTAATTTTTCTAAGGATATAATATATCAAATTGTAACGGACAGATTCCATAATGGATGCCCATCATATAATCCCAAAGGGGGATTATACGATGAATCTAGGAAAAATAAAAAGAAATACTTTGGTGGAGATTGGATAGGGATTATTGAAAAATTAAATACAAATTATTTTACTGAACTAGGTGTGACGTCATTATGGATATCTCAGCCGGTAGAAAATATCTTTACTCCAATAAATGATTTGGTAGGAAGCACTTCATATCATGGCTATTGGGCTCGTGATTTTAAAAGAACAAATCCTTTTTTTGGGACATTTGAAGACTTTCAAACCTTAATAACAACCGCTCATGCAAAAGATATAAAAATTATTATGGATTTTGCACCTAATCACACTTCGCCTGCATTACATGATGATGCGACCTATGCTGAAAATGGTAGATTATATGATAATGGATTGTTACTTGGTGGATACGATAATGATTACAATCATTATTTTCATCATAATGGTGGAACGGATTTTGAAGAATATGAAGACGGAGTTTATCGTAATTTATTTGATCTTGCAGATCTAAATCACCAAAATATAGCTATTGATATGTATTTTAAAGAAGCTATTAAACTATGGCTAGACCAAGGGATAGATGGTATACGAGTTGACGCAGTAAAACACATGTCATATGGCTGGCAAAGAAGTTGGCTAAATTCAATCTATAATTATAGACCAGTATTTATTTTTGGTGAATGGTATATCAATCCGAATGAGTATGACCATAGAAATGTTCATTTTGCAAATAATAGTGGTATGAGTTTATTAGACTTTAGTTTTGCTCATAAAGTACGTGAAGTTTTTCGAGATGGAATGGATTCCATGCATGGGTTACACAAAATGATTGAAGAAACATATCAAATTTATAATGATGTAAATAATCTTGTTACTTTTATTGATAATCATGATATGGACCGTTTTCACATTAATGGACAAAGTAAACGTAGAATAGAACAATCATTAGTATTCTTGTTAACTTCAAGGGGAATACCTTCTGTATACTACGGTACAGAGCAGTATATGGTTGGAAATGGAGATCCGAACAATCGTGGTCAAATGGAATCTTTTGATGTGGATACAGATAACTTTAAGATAATACAATCTTTATCTTCGCTTCGTAGTTTAAATTATGCACTTCCATATGGAAATACCAAAGAAAGATATATAACGGATGATATTTATGTATATGAAAGGCACTTTGGAAGTGATGTGGTATTAATAGCGTTGAATCGAAATTTAACAGAAGGATATGAAATAAAAGATGTTAAAACAATTCTTCCTTCTAGAAAGTTTAAGGACATATTAGATGGCCTTTTAGATGGTGAAGCAATTAGAGTTGAAAATAATAATATAGATTCATTATGGCTTGGACCTGGGTCAGTACATGTTTGGCACCATAAAGGAGTAAATAGTATACCTTTAATAGGAACTGTGGGACATAAAATGACAACAGTTGGTCAAATAATTTGTATTGAAGGATGTGGCTTTACTTCTAAAAAAGGATCAGTATTATTTGAAGAAAAAGAGGGGGAAGTTGTTTCATGGTCACATACTAGTATAAAAGTAAAAGTTCCCGCAGTGAACGATGGTAAATATGAAATTAATGTTGTAACAGATACAGGAACTAGGAGTAATACCTATAAATATGTAGAGGTCTTCAATACAAAGCAAGTTTGTATTCGATTTATTATTGAAAATGGATATGAAATACCAGAGAATGAAGTTTTTATAATGGGGAACACATATTCATTAGGAAATATGAATCCTTGCAAAGCAGTAGGGCCATTTTTTAATCAAATAATGTATCAATTTCCTACGGGTTATTTTGATATAAATGTTCCGGCTGATACCTTGCTTGAATTTAAATTTATTAGAAAGATCAATAACACACTATTGATTGAAGGAGGAGAGAATCATAAGTTTCGGACCCCGAGTTTTGGAACTGGAGAAGTAGTTGTAAAATGGCAAACTGCAGAAAAAACTATCTTGGTGGAGTCTTAACTATAGGGGTCTACTTTTTTTACAATTGTAATTAAAATTTGGGGAATTTCATTCTGTCAGCTAAAACAAAAGCTTATACTGAAAAATTCTCTAAAAAGTTAATAAAGGGTACGGTTTTAAAGAAAAAAACTAGAAAAGAACTGTATTAATGAAAGTGAAAAATAGAAAATTGGAGGTTACCATGGAACGCGCTTCTAAAGTGATTACGATTGAAAATTTTCATTCTGAAATACTTGAGAATAGTAGGAAACTATTCATATATTTACCACCTGGTTATGAAAGCAATTCGTACCAAAAGTATCCTGTATTATATATGCATGCTGGGCAGCGCTTGTTTGAGCCAGTAATAAAAAATGATGAATCATGGAATGTCCACAAAACGACTGATATGCTAATTTATGAAGGTAAAATTCAAGAGATAATAATAGTAGGTATAGCACATAAAAGAATCATAGAAAATAATGAGTTTTGTCATTTCATCTCACCAGATAAACATATAAAATGCTCAGGGTTATTATATGAAAAATTTATAATGAATGAGGTGAAACCTTACATTGATGAAAATTTTAGAACATTGACTAATGCTGAAAATACAGCTCTAATAGGGTCATCAGCAGGTGGTTTATCAACTTATAATATTGGTTTCCGCAATCCTGAAGTGTTTGGGAAAATTGGGATGTTATCTCCATTCTTTGTGAAAGTTGAAGATGATCATTCGGAATTAAAATTATATGAAATGTATGAAGGAAAAAAAGACTTGAAAATATGGATGGATATAGGTAGTGCGGAAGGTTTTTTCTTGGTAAAACATGTGAGGGATATTGCAGAAACTTTATTGGAAAACGGTTACAAATATGGAGATAATTTAATTTTTTATCAGGATCCAAATGGTGCACATTTTGAAAAAGACTGGGGAGAACGTATGCATCTACCATTAATATATTTCTTTGGAGATGTTGGTAATATAGTTAATGTTACATTAGATGGGCGAGATGTAGTTGGATTAACTGGAATGAAAGTGAAAATTAATCCAATTGTTACCTACGATAGTGGTTTTGAAATGAGTGTTTTAGACGGTGTGTTTGTAGTCGATAAACCAGACGTGCTTGAGGTTATGGGGGATGGAACAATTATACCTAAGAAAATAGGAGAAGCCGAAGTTACCTTTGTAACACAAGGTGTAAAAGGGACACCTAAAAAATATAAGGTAATAGAAACATTATCAGAATTTGTAGATGTTTCTGTAACAGTCGAAGTACCTGAAAATACACCAGTTGGTGAACGAATCTATATGAGTGTAGGCATGATACTAGATAGAATAGAAAAAAATCGTTTTACGGGGAATTTTAAAGTACCAAGAGACCTTGCATGCAGATTTAAGTTTTCAAGAGGCTTTAGGCTCTTTGAAGTGGATAAATTAGGACAACCTATTCCAAATAGAAAATTTAAAGCTACTAAGGACTTACAGTTGAATTATACTGTTGAGAACTGGATAGGTCTGTAAAAAATAAATGTGGGGTGAGTGCTGTAGTGAAAATGAAAGAATTAATTCCAACCTTTGATGTCCCTTATTATTATTCATGCTATATACCAATTCTTCACGATAAATTAAAAAGTATGGGTAGCATTAGTTACATGAGTTTAATAGCGAATGAAGAGTTATATAGTATACCGGCATTTCGTATGGATACTATCACATCGGTACCTTCTGTAGCAAGATATACACAGTTGTTAGAATATAATCAAACATTTCGTATGGAGAAACATGTATATTCTAATTTCGAAAAGGGGCTTCAATATATAAAAGAATGTTTGAATCGTCAAGAAGTATTTATTGCCTTAGGAAGCACCTTTTTCCTACCATATAGTAATGATTATTTGAACCCAAAATTTATAAAAAGTCATATAGATGTCCATACGGATAAATATGTTACAGACCATTACCTCGCGATTAACAAACTTACAGAAGATAGAGTATTTGTTCAAGATCCAGTTCCTAATAAATTTATAGGTGAGATATCAATGGAGGAGTTTCATTCTTTTTGGAAAGGAGGAAAAGCTATACCTGAATTGGCTCAAGCAAAAGGTATAGAAAGAATTTCATCTTACTCATCAATTGATGTGATTATACAGGAAAAAATAAGCATGGAAAATCTTAAAGATGTTTTTTTGAGAACACTAAAAAAAATATCAAGTGAGTATGTTCGGGGTTTAGTTATGCAAAAAAACAATAAGATATATTATTTTGGTAAGATTGCGGCCCTTGAACTTAAAGAAAATATAAATGAAGATTTTCATAAACAAAGAAATATGTTTCCTTTGTATTTGAAATGTTTATTTGATATGAGATGGAGTAGATATTTTTTATATGACTTACTTATAGACATGAACGAGTTATTTAAAGATAAATTTATTCATATTACTAGTGAGTTAATGGATATAAAACAATCATGGGAAAGACTGTATAAGATTGCACATATTAAATTATTAAAAAAAGATAGTAACTTAAGTGATCTCGAATCTTTTAATTTGATAATGATGGATATTATTAATAGAGAGTGTGTCTTACATGAGAATATTTTATTTCTTCTGCAACATAATTATAGTCTTCAGTCTTAATAGGGAAAAGATAATTGAGAGAAGTAGATTAAGGCTACTACGTATACTTACAAACTTTATCAGTAGAAGGATAAGGGTATTAAGTGCTCATGTTATATACTACTACAATTGCCGGAAGGAAATCTTCATAGTAAAAAGATGATTTATAAAAAGGAGTGTATTTACTTGGAAGATACAAATAAAGAAAAGATTATTCAAATCGTATTGTGCTGTGTTGAAGAAGTGAATGAAAATCTTGAAAATAAAATTGATCTTGAAAAAGGCTTGAAAGCACATCTTTATGATTGGGAGGGGTATTTAGATTCGTTAGGGCTGGTATCTTTATTGGTAAGTATTGAACAAGGCTTAGAAGATGAATTGGGTTTATCAGTTGATTTGGTGAATTTAGATACAATGTCACAACATAATAGCCCATTTAAAACAATAGAAGCATTAGTTGCGTATATTTTAGAATGCCAGGAACAATTAAAATCATTAACATAACAAAATTTAAAAGGAGGTTAGGTATGCATATTGATTTTTTATTTGAAAGATTTGAAATGAATAAAGGATGCGAAGCTATTGTTTGGGAGGATAAAACTTACACATATGAGTGGTTTCTAAATCAAATAAAGATTTATACAAGGGAGTTAATTGAACATAGAAAGATGGATTATACAATAGTCTCTTTGGAAGCGGATTATTCTCCATACTCTATAGCAATGTTTTTAGCACTTATTGAATTAGGATGTACTGTAGTACCGATATTAAATTCATTGGTTGACAGTAAGAAGAAAGAATACTATGAAATAGTTGAATTAGAAAATGTAATTAAAGTTGAAAGGGGAAGCTTTGAAATAATCAATATACAAAGGGATTACATTCAAAATGAATTATTATTACAACTGAAAAAGTTAAAACATCCAGGATTAGTATTGTTTTCATCTGGTACAACCGGAAGCAGTAAAGCAATTGTTCATGATTTTACATTACTTCAAAAGAAGTACAGTGTCGCAAGGAGTGCAAAACGTGTTATACCATTTATGTTATTTGATCACATTGGAGGAGTTAATACTATATTCCAAATTATTTCCAGCTTAGGGTGTTTGGTAATTATTGATGATCGTACCCCTAATCGTGTATGTAACATGATTGAGAAACATCAAGTACAAGCTTTACCCGCATCACCAACTTTTATAAATCTACTTATACTGAGTGAGGTTTATAAAAAGTATAATTTAAATAGTTTGCAGACCATTTCTTATGGATCAGAAGTTATGCCTGAGGCTACACTAAGTAAAATAAACGAAATATTCCCTCAAGTTAAAATTACACAAATGTATGGATTGTCAGAATATGGAGTTTTATATTCACAATCTAAATCGAATCATTCATTGTGGATCAAACTAAGCGATAAGAATATTGAATCAAGAGTAGTGGATGGAATGTTGCAGATCAAATCAATGTCTACAATGATTGGTTATATTAATGCTCCAAGTCCATTTACTCAAGATGGCTGGCTTATGACAGGAGATATGGTGGAAGTAGATGGAGATTATATTAAAATTTTAGGAAGAAAATCAGAGATTATAAATATTGGCGGAGAAAAAGTATTTCCAGCTGAAGTTGAAAATGTAATACAGCTAATGGATGGAGTAGAGGAGGTTGCTGTTGTTGGTGAAAAAAATGCAATCACAGGGCAAATGGTTAAGGCTGTGGTTAAATTAAGTACAAATGAAAGTGTAAATGAATTTAGAAAGCGATTAAGAGAGTTCTGTAAAGATAAACTACCATTATATAAGATTCCACAGAAAGTGGTATTAACAACTGAGAAAATGCATACAGAGCGTTTTAAAAAAGATAAGAAGGTATTTATGTAACCAAAAGTTGAAGTCCTTTTATACAATAATTTAAAAGTAAATTATAAATCCCTTATATTTTGAAAAAACTTTTTCAAAATATAAGGGATTCTTTTTATTTTTTTCGGATCTAAATTGAGTAATTCATATAAATAAGCTTCTTCGCAAAATAAAAATTTACGTGTTAAGGAGAAACTTTATGTTTATAGAGTTTGTTGTTGTTTATTATTACGATTCGATAGGAATTTATCTAATGAAATAGATTGGCTGTTATTTACTACAAAAAATAAAGAAACAGCCAATAATAATAAATCAAATTCATACCCTCCTATAAATCCTTGATCAAATTTCACAGTAATAATAGCTCCGGCTATAAGTAAAGAAAATAAGGTTGAAATAATTCGTGTACCAAGCCCTAGAATAACTAAAATTCCACCCACTAGTTCAAGAATTGCTACTGGATATGCAAGCCAATCGAATATTCCTAGGCTGTTGAAGAAATTTTCTGTATTATGAATACCATCTTGAAATTTTGTGAGTCCATGAGCAAAAAAAGTTAACCCTAATACTAATCTAATAATGAAAAAACTTAACTCATTTTTGTTTGACAATTGATTTTCCCCCATTCAGTGATTTTGAAGTACGATTAGCCATAAATTTTTCCCTTTCCTTATTCTAATGATCTATATATGATATAGAATCAAAAAACAGTATATTTTTTGTTTTTCAACTTTACTATTTGATCACTTTTTGTTTATAGGAATAAGGTTCTATTCCTTTAATATCCATTTCAATATCCTGAAGTATTGTATTGTTAATAGATCCTTCCATTATTCCAAATGTTTTATTTAGGATGTGACCGGCACTTTTAAACCCAACATAATGTCCACGAACCATACGTGGAAAACATGCACCAAACATGCCTTGTACTGTTATAATTGATTGGAAATGTAGAACCTCAGTAATTAATGTTCCTATCATTGCTATTTTGATTTTACTATTTGGAGGCACTTTAATAGAATGTTCAATTGAAGGAGAGATATGAGTTGATTTGGAATTACTTTCGCCTACAAAAGTTGAAATATTAAATTCATTACCCGATTGAAATTTACCTGCAATAATAAGATCTGATTTTAAAGTTAAACCTGTAATAGATTTCGAAGTCCAAGATTGTATATTGGCCCATTGTTCTTTTATTGTCACTACAACCTCTTTTTCTTCATTATTAGGATTATATACAAATTGTTCCTTTAGGGTTATTTCATTTATTGAAGGTTCTTCAAGGTCTCGAAATATAAAAGGGCCCAGCATTTTATAACAAGCGTGACCATAACGTTCAGTAATAGCAGGCTTATTACGAATTGGAAACGTCTCATTATTTACTGCAATTTCATCAGGAAGTATTCCATAAAGATCTTTAAACGCATCCATTATGGAGTCTGTAGTTGAATCTAATGAATCTAGATCTGAAAAAGATAATTTTTCTTGTATAATCATACTAATGCTCCTTACCTATTTGTGTATTTTATTTGTTTGATCGTGGTCAAAAAACAATTAAAATATGAAGAAGAGATAAACTAATAGTTTGACAGATAGAATAATTAATAACTTTTGAGAATAAATTCCATTTTATGTTGTGGGATTCCTATCAATTAATACTCATTAGAAATTTATAAAGATTTGATTGAATTTTAGGAAAATAGAGGTTGCTATTGAAAATCTAACTAAGGATAAAGTTATGGAACGCATCAATAAACGGATTATTAAGGATGGAAAATAACGAATAAATAGCAGAGAGATGAATATGAACGGAAGAAAATCTTGTGGCTCACAAAGAATTTAAGAGCTAGAGATATAAATAACAGCACAGATAAGGTTGAAGAAATCTACAAAAGGCTTTATCAATTCTAGCTAAATGATAAAAGCCCTGCAGGGGATGCAGGGCAAGACTAAGGGTATTGAAGAATTGTCGATTCTAAAAGTAAAGGACTTCTTGGAATGTTTTAAGTTTAACACATAATATATTAAAACGTTATATAAAGATTTTACGGAAATATGAATATAAAAAACTCTCATAAATATTATGAAAAGTTGAGAATCTATAGAAGCTATAAGGGATTATGTTTGCAATGGTGTCTTTATAGAGTTAATAGGGCAGGCTTTTGTTTGTCTTAGTATTCGGGAATCTAGTAGAATTCCCGAATACTAAGACAGGTTCCTGGGTATTACGAAGCATGAAAGCATCAAAAAAGCCCGTACAGAAGCACAGGCCGGTTGATACACATATCGGTAACTAAATATTAACAGAAATAGTTAGTAAGTACTATTGAAAAAATAAAAAACTGCTTTCCTCCTAAGACGGCTTGAAGAAAACACATATAATAAAACACTTATATTATACCAAATGTTTTCTCCTAATTAATATATAGTATATATTAATCATCCAGCAGAGGTGCTTTTTACTTTTTTTATAGAATTTACACATTAAACATATATGTATACGCATTGCATTGTTACTACACGCTCAGGAATAGTAATAAAAAGATGATACCAATAAAACTGTATAAAAACAAAAAGAATCCTAATAGGGGTAATTCTTTATGAAAGTTGAGCATGACAAACCTCCTTGGATATATAGAATATTTTAATATATTGTTGGTCTATTTAAAAAGAAAAACATAACTTGGTACATTGGATTAGAGGATATCTATATGAATAGGTAGAATCTAATTATCTGGTTCACATTTTAAACCAAGGGGTACAAATTCGATGCGACGTGAAAAGGATTTGTTGAAACAATGGAAGGTGGATTTGCAAGCTATCCAAGAAGAGAAAAGGCTGAAGAAGAAGTCTAAGAAAAAGAATAAGAAATATAGCATTCCTGGTAACACAGCTGACTTCATGAATGGAAAGAATACTTTTCGTAAAGAGAATAGGGTATGGAAGCAAAGAAATAAATAATGTGAGGATAAATGATTTTGATTAAATGTATAGGAATTATAGTAGGCGCTGCCTTGATTTGGGCGGCGTCTTATTTGTTGTTAAGGAAAGATAACAAAACAAACAAATACAATGAACGAAAAAATACCTGAGACTATTGCCACAGGTAGGCATGTACAGCTAGTAAAAACAATTCTATTAATGTACTATTTTAGATGTTGATTTAATTCAGTGAGATTCGAAACTATAATGCCATGATTTGAAAATGAGTTCAAGAGTGTTTGTAAATTCAAGCAGCTCTATAATCTTTGTTTTTAAGCTTCTTTCTAATATCAATAAATCCTATAATCATTATTGCCATGCATATTAACTTGAGCCAACGAACCTCCTGGTAGAACATTAAACCAGAGAAGAATTCATAAGCGTATAATAAACCGATAATCGGGAATAGCCAAGTCATAAATTTCAAATCTTTTAGATGAAACTTATAATTATTAATCTTTTTCCACATAAGTATCAACTCCTATTTTCCTGATGTTCTGTAGTCTTTCTTGATAATATCTCGCATGTTTAGGATAAAGAATAGAAGGAAAACCAAGGCTATGATTCCGTTAACCCAGTAGTATATATGTCCTGCTGTGAATCCAGTGTAGAAAGAAAAGGCATTCCAAACTAAAAGGATTGTTGAACAGATAGTAGAGATCAATAATGAACTAAAATTCCTCATGATTGTCACCTCGATTCAAAATGTTAGTTGTTATTTATAATTATACATATAAATAAATAGATTTAAAAGGGGAGAATATAATAAAATAATATAAAGGAATCACTGTGAGGCGAGAAATATGGATAGGTAGCGAATACGCTGTTTTTCTATTTCCGATATATCTTAATCGCATATAAGTAAAGACGTGAAATATTATATAAAAATTTAAAAATGTGGACAAGAGAAGTTATACAAATGACATTAAATAGTATGTATGAACATAGTAAAGGGGTACGTGTATATATTGTTAACCATATTGTTGAGATAACACCAGAGAGTATAGACAGCCCAGATATAACATTTAAACAAAAAATCTATGTTAACTAAAAGTAATAATCTCCTATCACAATGTTTGATGGGAGGTTATTACTTTTCTGAAGATGAAATTAAATATCTTTATTATTCCTAAGAGTGCGAGAAGGATATTGGAATAAATCAACTGCGCTTGAGGTTTTACATATATTATTGAAGGAAAAATATAAGATGGCAGAGGAAGATGTATTAGTAACATGTGATACGAAGTGGGCTGTTGCAAATGGCTAATTAACGCCCTTACATAATTTTTGGAAGAACAATCCGTTTCGTATGTTGCATGACTACAATCCCGAAGTATATACAATAGAAAAATGGGAAGTCATAAAGAGGATGAGAAGAAAGAAACGAGTTAGAAATAAAAATACACCTAGTTAATAGGTGTATTTTTTAGACTTGAAAACCACTTATGTAGTAGAGATTTCTCTCGGGTACAGTGTATCACATTAGAAAACATGCGTATACATCATATTTGTTACGTAAAATGGATTTCTTTTGGTATACGATTCATTTAAAATTTAATTTGATCGCCTTTTGGGAACTTAGATACCTTCGCCAGGTTCTGTATTAGAAGGAGCCCCGCCATGGTCCCCATCTGCTTCTAGTTTTGGAGCTGGATAATGTCCATGCGTATCTTGTGTCAGAACAGGTGTTTCCCCACGGTTTAAAGCAGGAGCTCCACCAGTATGACCATGAGATTCTAGCGAAGGAGCGATTAAATCTGCATGAGTCTCTTTTTTAGGAGCCATTCCTTCCCCATGTGTATTTGTAAAGGAAGAAGCCCAAGTATCTCCTTTGTTGTATGATGAAATAGGAGGTCTTCCGTGATCATAAGCAGGAGCCCATGAATCCCCATGCGACTCTAATTTCGGAGCAAAAGTTTCTCCATGTTCAGCTTTTACAACTCCGCCATCTCCAATGTTTACACCAAAAAGACCAAAACTAAAGACAGATAATCCTACAATCGTTAATCCAAGTTTTCCTTTCAAACTATACCTCTCCTTTTTGCTTTGTTTTTTCTATTTTGTCTAAACGTGGTAGATAAAATGAAACAAATCGTAAAAAATTACCAAATTCATACGGTATACGATTAATTCTGTGTAAGATTTTGTAAAACCTCCTTAAAAATAGAATTTTCTAAAAATTATTTCGACAAAAATCAATGTTCGTAGGAAGTTGTTTTTTAGAAGTGCCGATTTACTTGAAAAAGGGAGAGTGATCCACTGTAGAATCCAAGTAATTATTTAATTGACCAAAAGTGTTAAGCAAAAAAGAGCATTTAACATAAGTTAAATACTCCTTATTTTAAGACTATGTTCAGTTATATCTCTAATGGAATAGTTATCACTAAAATTAACAATAACAGAAACTTTTTGATGTTTATTGTTTATGACATGTCCATGCAGATAAATTTCATGTGTTCTATACTCTTCTGATGGTTTAATTGTTTCGATTACAATATCGAGATTTCTTTCTTTTTTGAAGTAACCGATAGTTACTAGTTCAGCAGTCTTTTTTACTTCTGGCCATTCCTCATTGTATTCTTTTGGAATGAAATGAGCTGACGCCAAAAGTATAAATACAATAGGGATGGTAATAAAGGCTATACTTATAATTCCATAGCGTAATAAGTTTCTTCCCATTAAGTGACACCTACCAATGATGTTGTATTAAATATGGTCAACAGTCTGTATAATAAACCAACATTAACCAATTTACTATCAATTAAGGTGACAATAGTATTACAAATTTGTAAGGTTTATCAGGTAGAGAAATTAATGAAAAGGATATACAATCTTTATTTTTCAGCATATCCTCTTCGAAATTTATCAAATACTTACTTGAATGTCGTTATCTCTATATAGATATTTTATTTGAACAAAAAAATGACCCTTCAATTGAGTAAGATTCCTAAAAGTAAAGAAAAAGTCGTATATGATACTACATAAAATCGTTTTTTATTATAATAGTTAATCATATAGTTGTCTATACAATGATGTGCGAAAGAACTGACAAACATACTATTTGCAGATGAAAAAGTCCTAGAAGGGACTAGAACTTTTCTACTGAACGATGCGATTTATAAAAAGAATATAATTAATATATTATAAGAATGTTTCATAAATGTATCGAAAAAGTGAACATTTTGTTATTCGAATCTAAGTTGAAAACCACATATTTAAGCATGTAGTTTAATAAGGAAAGAGGAACTTAAAATCTGGTGAATCTCCACCAATATCGTTTAATTGTCCAATGTAAAGGTGAAAGGATATTAACGAAAAGGCCGATTTAGTAGGAAGTAAATTTAAAAAGTCCTGTATTTTGACAGGACTTTCAAAAAGGGAACAACAGTTAACAACTGAAGGTACCTTTATATTACTATTACTGGTAGTTTTGTTCCATGTGTTATGTGTTGAGAAATAATCTCCTATGAGATGAAAAAAGTAACCAATAAAGTTAAGTGACGAATTGATGTAAAAAGGACATTCGGACCTGTAAGTAATGGATATGAAACATATAGTTATAGTCGAGAAAATGAACAGTTCATAAGCTAGAAAGTTTAGCTTGCATATAGCATATGTTGTAAAGAAAGGGTGGGGATGAAGTATGGAACGAATGAACTGGGGCACCGAAGGGTTAGTATTCGTGGGCTGTACGTTTCTTGGCGCGGGAGTGGGATTTATGTTTGGGAGCGCCCAAACTGGGTGGCTGATAGGGATGGGTGCTGGGTTTCTTGGTATGGCTTTGACGAGATGGATTGGGAAATAATATAATAGGTTCACTTTCTTCAATAAATAAAGCGATAGGCACATAAGAATGTACTTACATAGGATTTCAAAAAGAGACACCAAAGGGCGTCTCTGCATACTTACATTTCCACTTTAATTATTACAATACCCTTTCATACCTTTAGAAAAACGATTTGGATATAAAGCAATAAGCATCCCGTAGGGGCTTCCTTTCCAATAGCGTTGTAAGGGTGTCCGTAATTTTTGTTTTATGAGCCATCGTTGATTAAATACGTTTAATAGCTGTTTTTCATCCAGTTTTTCTTTCTCTTCAATGGTCCATCTTAATGCTTCTAGTGCTTTACATTTGGACCAAAAGCCAACTGGTGTAACTTTAAATTCCCATTCTTTAAAGCGACCTGGATATAAGTCGTTTATCATTTTAAATGGACTATTTCCCCACATTAATTGACATGGAGATGCTAATCTGTGAGTCTTTAGCCATTTTATACTGTATACATCCAGTATTTGTTCGGGCGTTAATTTTTCTTTTTCTTCAATGGTCCATTTCAATGCTTCTAATGCTTTTTCGTTTGTCCAGAAGTTATTGGGCGTCATGAGAAATTCCCATTCTTTAAAACGACTAGGGTACAAGTCGTTAATCATTGCAAACGGACTACTATTCCAGTACATAGCCAGAGGGGCACTAAGTTTGTTTTTCTCCAACCATTTTTTGCCGTATAGGCGTAGGAGCTTTTCGTTCGATAAACCTTTTTTTTCTTCAATCATCCATCTCAAAATCGTTAATGCCTTTTCTTTCGTCCAAAAATTTAAAGGAGTCATACCAAACTCCCATTCTTTAAACTCACTTGGGTATAAATCATTTATTGCTTTAAAAGGGCTATTTTCGTATCTATGTTTAAGTAATCCTCGTAATTTATACTTTACAAGTAATTGAGTGTTCCATTTTTTTCTGATATCTTCCTTATCCCATTTTAAGATATTGTGTAATAAATATGTGATTACTCTGCGGGCGAGCTTATTATCCATATCTTCTTTCCAAGTATTCGGAGGGAATCGTTTCCGTTTTCCATCCAATATTTCTTGATAAATATCTTCTATGGTAATGACTTTCATTGACAATATGTAAATCCTCCTACATTTGTATTTATATTTATACAGTATTAACATTCGAATTATTATATCTATATTATATAATTTAAATGAAATCAACATTAAAAACAATATATAATTTTTTTTTTCTAAAAAATCTAATCATTTAACTAATTGATATTTGTTTAAATTTTCTTTTTTTTGTTATATACTTAATAAACATCATTACATCTGTATATTAGGAGTGTATTTTTATGGAGAAGCTTAACAAAAGCGATATTATTCGCACCGTTCCGCAAAATGGTTTCTTTGGACATCCCAAAGGACTATTTACTTTATTCTTTACAGAATTTTGGGAGCGATTTTCTTACTACGGAATGAGAGCAATATTACTTTACTATATGTACTATTCCATTTCTAAAGGTGGCTTAGGGATGGATCACGCCACAGCTGCATCCATTATGGCTATCTATGGTTCTTTAGTTTACATGTCAGGCATTATTGGTGGGTGGATTGCTGACCGCCTATTAGGTTCAAGTAGAACAATATTTTGGGGTGGCGTTTTAATAATGATCGGTCATCTCATATTAGCTCTACCAGGAACGGTTAGTACACTATTTATCTCAATGGTATTTTTAGTACTTGGAACAGGGTTATTAAAACCGAATGTATCTAGTATTGTTGGTGATTTATATAGTGAAACAGATACTCGTCGTGATTCAGGTTTCAGTATTTTCTATATGGGTATTAATTTAGGAGCACTATTATCTCCGTTTGTGATTGGAACACTCGGTCAAAAGTATAACTTTCACTTAGGTTTTGGTGTGGCTGCAATTGGCATGCTATTTGGATTAATTATGTATGTTCTTACGAAAAAGAAAAATCTAGGATTAGCAGGAACGCAAGTACCAAATCCTTTAACAGACAAGGAAAGAAAAAAGGTCCTTATACAGTTTAGTATTGGTATTATCGCAATTGCACTAGTTTGTGTGTTAACAATTCCAACAGGTATTTTAACGATTGATCGATTTACTTTACTTGTAAGTATCTTAGGTATTCTAATTCCAACAGGCTACTTTGTCTTTATGTACCGTAGTCCAAAGACGACAGAAGTTGAAAAATCTCGCTTAATTGCTTACATACCATTATTTATCGCTGCTACAATGTTTTGGGCGATTCAAGAGCAGGGAGCAATCATCTTAGCTAGTTATGCTGATCAACGTACGCAGTTAAACTTTGCAGGATTTGAGGTTCAATCTTCATGGTTCCAATCTTTAAACCCTATATATATTGTTTTACTAGCACCAGTATTTGCTTGGCTTTGGGTAAAGCTGAATTCACGCCAACCAAGTACAGCAAATAAATTTGCTATCGGTTTATTATTTGCTGGTTTATCATTCTTAGTGATGATTATTCCTGCATATATCCATGGTACCGAATCCCTTGTTAGCCCAATTTGGTTAATCATTAGCTTCCTTCTAGTCGTAATCGGGGAACTTTGTTTATCACCTGTCGGCTTATCTATTACTACAAAGCTAGCACCAGCAGCGTTCTCTGCTCAAACAATGAGTTTATGGTTCTTAACGAGTGCATCTGCACAAGCTATCAATGCGCAGCTTGTTCGATTATATAATCCTGAAACAGAGATTATTTATTTCGGTGTAATTGGCGGAATATCCATTGTTTTAAGTGTTATTTTATATTTCATGGCTCCAAAGATTCAGGTACTTATGAAAGGGATTAAATAATAGAACTGTGCCAAAAACTTGTTACCATGCAGGTTTTTGTGCACAGTTTTTTAGTGCTTTATCGTATGTAAAACTAGCTCCTTTTAAACGAAGAACAACAAAGGCAAATTGATCAGAAGTAAGTCATTTATCAATATGGATGATTAGGAGAAAGCATTTACGGTAACCCCAAGTCGAGAGTATTCCGATATTAATATAGTTTATACATCTAACCCTATTTAATAGGTTAGTTTTGAAAGATGGAACTCCCGCATTCAAAAATGATATACATAAATTTCCAAAAGGTCAGCTTATTTTTTGTTTTGGGGTTACTTCAATATCTAAGCAAAATGCCTATGGAGCAAAACTAAAAAAAGACGCCAAATGGCGCCCCCAACTTGGGTTAATGAGGTTTTAGTTTTCCAATCTAAAGAAATTTTGTATCAGCTTACAAAGAGAGTATATCATAACATCCAAGAGAAATAATATGCATTCTTACATATCGAAATAAATCTTGTATTGTTGCACTGACGGACCAGGAATAGTAAGATATGAAGCAAATAAGTGCTGTAAAAATATCAAGTCTAGGATGTACTTACTTGCAAGAAAACCTCAAAAATAATACATACATTACTATAGAAGCGATTAATTTCTGATATGACATGTTTTAATATCAAAAAAGCCATCACGCAATGATGATTGCATGATGGCTTTTGTTGTTTTCTTATTTCTTTGTCTCATTGACCCATGTAACTATGTCCTGGATGACATACGCAGGAACATTGGAAGGGACTTCGTATTCACTAGGGTGACTGAATTCTCCGTCGCCCTCCGTGAAGATGTGATTCAATTTCGGATATTCTTTGAACTGAACATTACTGCGGCTTGAAAGCCCTTCTTGCCATCTCGTAAACTCGTCTTTTACAGTTACTTGATAATCACGTGCGCCTTGCAGAATCAGTAATGGCTCTTTTCGTGATTTCGCTTCTTCAACTGGACGCCAACGAGTCACATCGTACATGAAATGTGGAAAAGGATAATTATAACCAGCTGGTGGGTGAACTGGATCAAAAGTAGGATCCTCGATATAAGCGAATTGTTTTTTTAGTTCATCAATATATTCCTTAGGTGCCCCGAGGTACTGATACTGATCAAGGAGCATGTCAGTAAAAGGACGTGCAGGAGGTGCCATTAAAATACTGCCTCTTACAAGTGATGAAGTTGCTTTGCTTAGTATGCGCGGCATGGTGCCAGCTCCTTGGCTATGTCCGAGAATAAAAATGTTATCTGGGTCAATGCCTTCCTGCTGCGCTGCTGATTTTGCTGCATATATGGCATCATCTGTAGTATCTCGGTCTAATGTAGCAGGTTCTGCACTCATTTTAAAACCGTGTTCTAAGGAACGTTTCTCGTAACGTAACACTGCGATACCGCTTGATGAAAGACCAGCTGCAAGGTCTCTAAAGATTTTAGTTCCCATAATTGTACTGTCACGATCTTGCGAACCAGAACCATGAACAAGAACAACAACAGGCACTTTTTCGCCAGGTTTATGTTTTGGAACCGTTAATGTGGCTGGTAACGGGTATGTAGCATTTCCAATGACGATTTCGCGTTCTTGGTAGAAATCAGGTTGGTCATAGCTAGGATGCGGGATGGTATAAGATTTATCTGGTGTCGTCCTTACGCCAACTTCATCAACTTTACCACCAGGTGTGAATTTAAGGAGTAGTGGAATAGTAGTTCCTTCGATAGCTCCTGGAATTTCAACCGTTTGGTGGACTAAGTTTCGTTCTTTAATAACAGGTGTCCCCATGCTTGTAATCATACTCCCGCCACTTTGTGTCCACCAGTTTTGTAATATGTTTGCCGTAAACTTGGATTGAAAAGCAGCAGACGTCAACTGAAGTGCTTCTGCATATTTACCTTGCTGGAGATAGTCAAAAAATAATGACGTACGCTCCGTTAAAGAGACTTGTTTCTTTTCTGCAGTTTGTACCCCTTGTGTATCCGCATGAATGGTTGTTGTAAGCGGAAAAGAAGAAATACCTAAAGAAAAGAGTAGGGTAAAAGAAAATGCTGATTTTTGTAACTTCTTTTTTTTCATCCTGTTTAACCTCCAAAATGTAATGGTATGAAATAGGAATGGTAATTAGTGGAATGATTCCCTATTGGGGTTTCGGTATATGTATGGGTGAATCCTGCATACATATCATAAAAAGTCCGTTTGAAAGAATAGAGGAGTTAAGCAATGGATTTATACATAAATCTTTGTCCAATCATAGAAATCAATAGTTTTTCAAACACTGATTCCAATCTCATTATGATGTAAGGGAAGAAAAACAAGAAGAGAGGGAGGCATACGATAAAGAAATTTTTATGGTTCATTTCTACATTATGCATGATTTTAGGATTGGTAACAGGGTGTAGTAGCAAATATGACACTGGAATTCCCGTTACAAGAAATGTAGCGGAGAAAGACCAGCAGAAAGGAAGCGAAACAGAGCAAAATAAGAGAGAAGAGGATAGTTATGAAGCAGCGGTACCTGTAAAAAAAGAAGAGTTTACGGGAAAACTACAGTATCCAGAATTGGCCGAGCAGGCGATGAACCCAGTACCTGGGGAGAGAAAGAAACAAAACGCTAATAGGATCATCAAAGCTACGATACTGGAACAGATCGACGGTGATACGTTTCGCGTGAAGTTAGCAAACGGTAAGGTAGAGGATGTGAGATTTCTATGGATTGATACGCCTGAAGTACATCATCCAAGACTAGGGCTCCAACCATTCGGATTAGAAGGAGCAGCATTTACCGCAAAGTATGCGACAGTGGGAAAAGAAGTAGAGTTAGAAATGGATGTAGGGGAACGTGATAAGTTTAAAAGATTAGTAGCCTGTTACCTGGTATCTCAAAAGGAATCTTAACTAGACAATTAAGAGAGCTTGAAGAGGACGAGCTAGTACTTAGAGGAGTGTATAAAGTTGTTCCACCAAAAGTAGAATATTCACTATCAGAGCAAGGTAAGAAGTTTATACCTGTATTAGAAGCAATGCAAGTTTGGGGTAAAGATTTACTAAATAAAAAAATAGAGATGCATGAAAGAAATGAGGACTAATACAGTATTACTACCTTCTTATTACCAATAGAGAGAAGGTATGGAGTTCAAATTATATATTTTTACATTGTTTACAGATAATTTATTGTTCTTTCATTGTAGAGATTGTAAAATTAATAATTAAATAGGATAAATAAACCAATATTAATTTAGATATTGGTTTATTTTTATGATTAGATAGCTTGAAAGCAGGGGTATTATGAAAGAGGAAATCACTATTTTATCTCAAGAAGAAAGAGACCAAATTTGTATTTTATTAACTAAACAATTTATTATACCCGATCCATATAAAGAAGCTATTAAAGTAGCAATGTTAAAGTACCAAAATAATTTGACTGAAAAAAGAGCTGAAGAGATAGTCTCACAAATCTTTTCACCATTAGATACTTTAAAATTTAAATTTAATCATAATAACCAGTATGAAGGGATTAGTTATTCAAGGTGGAAAGGTTTTTTTACAGAATGGATAATAGCTCTTAATTACAATACTTTTGTAAATGAAGGAAATGTTGTGATGACAATAGTGAATCCGGATCCCACCTCCAAATGCGATTTATTACATATTGTTAAGGTTTGGGATAATTACAATTGCTATCCAGGTCCTGACGTAAAAACAGGTAGTGCAGATTATCTGCTCAATCAGCTTAAACGTATATGTGATGAGAAAAGAGAGATTGCTTTTTATGATGCATATGGCGTCTTGAGTGAAGAAAATTCAGCAAAATTAAATAAAAGGCAAAAGAAAAGAAAACAAGAATTACAAGAGGAATATCCAAATAAAAAAATCCTACAACCAGAGTTTACAAGTACTGATTTATCAACAATCACGTATGATTTTTTACATTATGTAGCAACAGAAGAATTACCAAGTAAAAGAACATCTAATATTCCTACAAGTAGAAAAGAAGTATTTCAATTGCTAAATAATGCTCAAAAATCAGTGGATAAAATTAAGGGGAAATCGATTTATCCGCTCTCATTTAATGATTTAAAGTTAAATGAAGTTGTTAAATGCGAATCAAAAAGAGGAATAAGTACAACAAATAATATCAATATTAATCAAATTGATAACCAAAATGAAAAAAAATTCAAGGATATACAGATAAATGTACATTAGAGAATAACGCGGAATTAAAGCCAAGTTTTAAATTAATTAGAGAATCAAATGAAAACAAATCAAACTATTTCACACATTTAATTGGAAAAGGATACGAACTTATTAAAAAACATGAAGAACCTCTCAAAAAAGTTGGGGTTCCATTATTACAGATTGGATCAAAACTAATACTAAAAAAATTAGCGAACAAAACAAAGAAACCTAATGGATCTGCAGACACTTTAGTTAAAACGTTGGATATAGCAATAGATCATGCAGCCGAACATGTTACAAATACAGAAAAACAACATACAAAAGGAGGATGGAACGTTGAAGGTAAAACATATGACAATGAATTTTGGGTACCAGGGTATACTAGAGCAGATGGTACTCCTGTTAAGGGACATTGGAAAGGAGGGAAAAAAGAAAAATAAAGATATTTTAACTTCCAATTGATATTTTACATGGGCAGAATCTAATTGCGAATATAGAGGCAGTTTTATATAGGAAAGATCATTATTTTGATAATTTTGTTGAAAGTGTATATTTAAAGTCATAATAAAGTAGTTTAATTTTCACATAAAAATATAATAGCCTTGCTACATTTATATCGTTGCAAGGCTATTTAAAATTCTGTCGTAACCGTTCGTTTGCCTTTTAAATTTAAATAATGTATTAAATTAAGAAAAAATATTGACAACTGAATAGATGAAATCTAAGAAGGAGTTTTAATTACTATAAAAAATGATTTGTAGAATGAATGTAAGGGAGGAGAACTAACTTGGAAATCACAACAGAAAGATTAATAATCAGACCGTTTAAGGGTACTGATTTACAGGATGTATTTGCTATTTATAATAATGATGATACATGTAAGTACCTTTTACATAATAAGTGGACTCAGGAAGATATGAAGGAAAGATTTGATAAGAAGCTAGCAAACAATGTACTCACTACAGAATCAAATTTAAGTTTGGCAGTCATATACAAGACTAATGTAGTAGGTGATCTCTCCGTATGGTACACAGATATGAAAGACACTGTTGAGATTGGTTATTGTTTTTCAAATGAAGTAGCTGGGAAAGGTTTGGCAACTGAAGCAGTAAGTAGTTTGGTATTTAAATTATTTGATGAATTTAATGTACATCGTATACAAGCTAATCTTGATGCACGTAATATAGCTTCACAAAAATTGTGTGAACGAATAGGCATGAGAAAAGAAGCCCATTTCATACAAGATTATTGGAGTAAAAATGAATGGACAGATAGTCTTGTATATGGAATGTTATCCTCTGATTTGAAGTAATAGACGTAGTGATTTTATTAAGCTAACGGGTGCGTTAGTTGAATAACAAAGGGCATAGTATATATGACTAATATATTATGTCCTTTAATTCATTAACTTTTTTAAAGTTTGGTTTTGATAATTTCAAATGTAGAAAGGCTCTCACAATAAAATAAATTAATTAAAATTAAAGCCCGTGAGCTCTCATTTTTATATTCTGGGATAATGATATGCAAGATTGCATGCCTAAAATGGTTGCAATTCCGCACGAGGTGTAACTATACTGATTACAGGTTGGTTGATACCAATCAAACAAATACAATCATCATGAATGGAGATGTTATCGAATGGGTATGAAAAAATTAATCTTAGCAGGTGCTTTAGGGTTCGCAGCATTATCAGGAACGAATCTACCAGGATTAGAAGCAACAAAAGCGAGTGCAGCTTCTATTGAAACGAATTTCTCGACGTTAGAAGGACACGTAGTAGAAGTGGATCATGGTGTGATTGTAGTGAAATCTAAACAATACGCAGAACCAGTTAGTGTATATATAGAAAATCTTTCAAATGTGAAAGTAGGAGACGAAGTAAAAGCGACTGGATCTATGATGCGTAACTTTACGGAGTATATGGTTGCAACAGAAGTTGAGAATACGACAAACAAATTAGGTATGCATTTAAAAGAAAATGGCTCACCTGATTATGTAATTGGTGAAGTATCAGAAGTAGGTACGATGGAAGAAAGTGCGACTAAATATGTCGTAGTTGAGTATCCATCACAAAATGGAGAGAAAGACGTTATTGACGTGTTCTTAACAAAGGGTCAAGTGTTTAAAACAGGTGAGAAAGTGAAAATTGATATGGAGTATGTAGGCTGGGGCGGCATTTCTATTAATTACAACACAGTGGATCATATCGAAAAAGTGCATGAGGTAAACAATAGCACTCAAAATAATGATGATGTGTGGATTTGGTCTTAATTTGATTAGTAATATCAGAATCAAAAAAGAAAGATGTTCTTAGGTTATAAAAGCTATACTGAAATGAGTATGGATTATAATATTCATTTCAATTAAAGCAAAGGAGAGGAGTCTATTCTATGACTTCTCTCCTTTGCTTTATTCGAACTTTGTTTGAGTCTATTTATATGACCATGTTTAAGCAAGAATAGCTTTTAAAATCGAAATTTTGTTTGTAGTAAATAATACATAATTTTGTTTTACAGTTCTAATTAATATACGGTCAGTTGTCCCATATGCTGTTCCAATACGGATTGCAGTTGGTTCTTCAACTCCCGCATAGGTAGCATCTTCGGTAACCTCAAGCACCTCACGTAACGGGATTGTAACCTCCGCCAATTGCCATGAAATTATTAACTCTTCTTTTGTTTTTTTTACATCAATACCTAGCATTATACCAAGACCTTTCTATAATAGAATGCTACACTTCTTATCTTATTATACAAATTTTTAGATTATTTTTCTACACGTATGAATAGAACTGATATTTTAAGGGTGTCAAAAGTACGGGAAGATATACTATCAATCAATTAAGAAATATGCTATGAAGAAAAGTTCACAGGGAATTAATATGGATTTGACATGGTTACAGTATGATGAATGAATAACAGTAGGTGTTGCAGGAAGGAAATGAATGATGAGACTTAAATTAGTAGGAACCTTAACTTGTATAGTAGTAATATTAGGTATCTTTATCGTTTACACTAATGTATCTATTGGTAAAGAACCATATAAGACAAACCATGACTCCATAAATAATGAAGAAAATAGTAAGCATAAGCATAATGGGACTTCAAGTAAGATAGCAAGCTCTTTTTCAAGTATACAGGCTGTAGTAAATAAGGAATATGGTTTACCAGAAAACTATAAGCCAGAGGATTTAGTTGTACCAAACGTACCCTTCTCATTTAGTGGAACGGTAGAAAAGAGTCACCTTCGTAAAGAAGCAGCGGAAGCGTTAGAAAAACTATTCTTTTTAGCTAAGCAAGATGGTATACAGTTGAATGCTGTGTCAGGATTTCGTTCCTATGAGTATCAAAAAGGCCTGTATGCCAGCAATGTTAAAAAGAATGGGCAAGAGCATACGGATCGCTTCTCTGCAAAGCCAGGGCATAGCGAACATCAAACAGGGTTAACAATGGATGTTTCATCTAAAAGCGCGAACAATGAACTAGAGCTAGCCTTTGCAAATACGAAGGCAGGCAAATGGCTAAAAGATAACGCACATCGTGCAGGGTTTATCATTCGTTACCCAAAAGGTAAGGAAGATATTACTGGATATGCTTATGAACCTTGGCATGTACGCTACGTAGGAGATATTGCTGAAAATATATATAAGGAAAAACTGACTTTAGAAGAATATATGAATCTGTGAAAATAGAATTGAAGAGTTAAACTGTATTCATTGTTTATGAATGCTAATTTTTCATCACTTCATTAGAGTTTTTTAGGCTTCGTTCGTTGGTATACTTCAGAAAATATTATAAAGGAAATAGAACTTACTGAAGATAACATATGAATGTTTTATAAATGTATCAAAAAAGTGAACAAAATCGTTATTTTGCACAATAAGGTAGTCAGCGTAATTAAATAACTGCTTGTAAAAAAAGAAGCCCCATAGGAAATATTACAGGGCTTCACCAAGTTAAGTTATGTCGTATTCACAAGGGATTTTAACATGATATTTGTGTTTAATAAACTGGTAAATGTGTCCAAGTAATTTGGAGCTATTTTATAAAAAAAGAAAAGCGCTTAATCAGGACGCTCCTCTTAATGCCAATACACAATAACTATCCCATTATACTGTATATTGGAGAGTCGATGAAACATTTATCAAAGTAAAAGGTCAATGGATGTACCTGTATCGTGCTGTTGATTCGAACGGAAACACAATCGATTTTTGTCTAAATAAAACAAGAGATCATAAGGCTGCAAGGCGCTTTTCAAGAAAGCTTTGCGGTCTTTTCATGTTTCAAAGCCACGTGTGATAACAGTCGATAAGAATCCAGCTTATCCGATAGCAATTGAGCAGTTAAAAAAAGAAAAAAGCATACCTAGCGATATGCGACTTAGACAACAAAAGTACTTGAATAACATAGTAGAACAAGATCATCGCTTTATAAAGAAGCGAATCCGTTCTATGCTAGGTCTTAAATCTTTTGACACAGCTACATCCATTCTTTCTGGAGTAGAAGCCATGCATATGATTAAAAAAGAACAGATAGATTTACGGGACCAGTCTATCCAAAACCAGAAAGAATTTATGCATCAATTGTTTGAACTTGCAGCATAAAATGCAATTCTGTTAGGAATATATGTGTTTTACTGGTTTTTATTTTATCTTTGCACCAGAAACTAGCATATTTACATCAAAATAATGAAAGGTCTAAAGGTAGTTATGGAGATTCTGTTCGTCTTTAATATTCAAAAAATTCCATAAATACAATTGGAAACAAGTTGTATAAATGTTAAAATGAGATATAAAAATGAAAGGATTTTGTAAAATGTAAAATTCTTTCATTAGTTTTCACTTAAGTGTGTAACTTTTTAAATAAAGTTTTACATAAAAATATTAAAATTTTTTCAGATCAATATTTGAATTTATATGAATCTGAATGTAAGGAAGGTTTCGGGGATAATATGAGAAAAAGTCAAAGCTTAAAACGTTTAGTGGCCACTGCATTAACTATGGGATTATTAGGTGTTGGGGTTCTCCCAAGTAATTCGTATGCAGATGAAGGGGATATAACTAAAGTACAATCAATTTCGTCTAACAAAACTACAGAAGGAAAAGTATTAAGTTATATTGATACCGTAGAAAGTAATGAATTCTTGACTGATGAGGAAGTCAAATCAATTAATCTATCTGCTTTAAATGATATATATAAAGCAGTGAAAAACATTGCTGACAGCAAATCTGAAGAAGAATTAAATCAAATTGTGGCGGAAAAGATTAAAAATAATCCATCAGTATCATTTCGCTCCACATATTCACTTCAAATACCTGGATTTGGAACATTGACTGATGCTGAGGTTGATTTAGCCAAGAAAAATCCATTTGAATTTGTAACTTATGGGGCTTGTTCCGTTTTAGCAAAGACAACTTCAGAGAAATATTACAGCAACTTAACACTTTATCAAGGAAATGGTGATGCTTTTAGGCACTCTTTTTGGAATGCAGCTCTTGCTAAAGAATTAGGTACTATTAAAGGTCGTGATGTTGGTGTTGCAAGAGCAAAAGTTTGGACAGATGCCCATGAGCAATATTCTAGTGGGGTTGATAAGGAAATGGACCTATATAATAATGAAGTTGGTAGAACGATTGCTTACAACAATTATTCCTGGAGTATTACTCAATATAGTAATCACATAAGAAATGAAGTTGCAAATGGTTCCATGGTTAGAATTGTTGAAGACAAACTAGTTAGAACAAATGGCGATCTTTAATAAAATATCTCAAAAAAGAAGTTATATTATATAAATGTGCTTTTTTCTTTACTTTTTTGTTTCTTATAAGACAGAATCAATATAATATAAGAGATTCCATATAAAAAAATACCCTATAGAAAATGAAAAAAATCATTCTATAGGGTATTTTTAATATAAAGAGAGATTAATTGGAATCAGTGAAATTCGACAATAGAAGGGCGGTGGTTATTTACTCTACAAACAAACACCAAGTTCGCACGAAATACCAATTTTACGAACAATAAGATGGATAAATAAAAATATAATACAGTATTTAGGGATTTCGAGCTCAACTGCATGAATCTCCGCATATTGGTATGTTTTTATATAATTCATGCTTTATATAGAAACCATTAAATGCTAAACTATTCGTTAAAAATTTTTATAGTAAATTATCTTTTAATATATAGGATTTTTTATTATTTTTATCTAATTTAATCCCTCATATTCATGATTAAATTAGCCAATTCATATTAGATAACGAATTTTAAACTGTTTTCATTTATTGATTTTTTGTATGAATTTATATATAAAAATTGTTTTATTTTACATACATTTATATGTAGTTTTTACACTAATTTTTATGGTTTTATACAAATTTATCACTTAGTTAGCTATAATTTTTATTTGATTAACTACACTATACCATTCAATTTTGAGTATATTTTATTATTTCATAATTTAATTATGTAAATAAGTTTGTGTAAAAATTGAATTTTACGCGAACTTGTGTTCGTGTGTTTTTTCTGTTATAGTATATATGAGGTGATTTTTATGGATTACAGCAAGCAACGTCAAAAATCCGTACATCGTAAAAAATTATACGAGAATCTAAATGAAATGCCCTTTTACATAGAAGAATTTGTGGAGTACAAAGAATTGCATGATGCCTCTCCCTCCACCCTACTGAATTATGTATATGATTTTAGAGTCTTCTTTAATTGGTTATTATCCGAACAAATTATTGAATTAAAACCTATTAAAGACATATCCTTCTCTGATCTGGAGAATTTAAAGAAAAAAGATGTTGAGAACTTTATGAGATTCTTAAAATTACAACAAAACATGCAGAATTCCTCTGTTAATAGAAAAGTTTCAGCCTTAAAGTCTTTATTTAAGTACCTTACCTCCCTATCAGAGAATGAAGATGGAGAATGTTATTTTTATAGAAATGTAATGGCTAAAATAGAAATACATAAAGATAAAGAAACATTAAATGCTCGTGCAAAACGTATGAGATCTAAAATATTCCATAATGATGACGATCAAGAATTTTTGAATTACGTTAAATATGAACATGAAAAATCTTTAACAAAACATCAGTTGTTCTATTTCCTAAGAGATAAAGATCGTGATGTAGCCATCCTCTCCCTCTTTCTTGGTAGTGGTATTCGAGTAAGCGAATTGGCAGATCTTCGTATGGAAGATATAAACTTAAAAGAAAGACTAATTGATGTAATCCGAAAAGGAAACAAAGAAGATTCTGTATGGATTACCCCAATTGCATTGAATGATCTTGAAAAGTATATGGAAATCAGAGATAACAAATATGCTCCAGGAAAAGAATTGAAAAATGTGTTTTTATCGAAATATAAACATACTGCACAACCTCTTTCAGTTAGAGCTATCCAAGATATAGTAGAAAAATATACTAAAGCCTATGGAAAAAGAATGTCTCCTCATAAATTAAGACATACGTTGGCAAATAAATTATATATGGAAGAAAAAGATTCATTACAAGTAATGCAGCAACTTGGGCATACCAGTCAAGATACAGCTTTGCTATATACACAACTTGGAGATACAACTATTAAAGATAGCTTAGGAAAAATAGGGGAAAATAAATAAAGCAAGTTCAGCAATATAGAATTGCTGAACTTGCTTTATTTATAGGAGAAGCCTTTATATTCTATATATTATTTGTCTTAAAATTGACTTAATTAATAGAAAAAAAGTAAATTTAACCCTATCGTAAATAATAAATTGTTTTCAAACATTATATTTATATATTAATTAATTCAGATTTACGAATAATAAATTAATTTATCACCTTTATAAAACTTTACAATAAATTATTAATATAAATAAATATAACTACTCCTTTTATTAGCTTGTCTATTGTTTGACTGTAGAAGTGGCTGTTTTAATTAAGATGGGGAAAATATAATCTTCAAGGTTTCTTAGAACGTTAATTTCATTTTTTGATACTACAGCCATTACGAAATCTAATCCTAATCAGACACTACAATGTGTAATCATACATGTTCCAGAATCGATTAATAATGTTTCATATAGAGAATTTAATGCCTTTTAAATGAATTATATAGTAGTTCTCTCTAGGTGGACAATCCAGACACACTATGTTCATCTAAATCTTCAGGGGTTTCATTACATTTAAATTTAAGTTCATGTTTAAATTCCCTATGTTCCATTCCAAATGGATGAAATATGGAAACGGATGTAAATATTTGAAACAAAAAATGAGAAATAAAAAGTATAAAATTATATCGCGACTTTATTTTAATACACTATGTATGCATTTCCCTGATTGCTTTAATATATAAAAACCTCTTTTCTAATTAAGTGAATCCCCAAAGTGGACATTTAACTAAAGGTAAGGTTTATTAGGAAACTGATTAACATCCCTTTTAAGGACTATAAGATATACATTTTTGTGGCTAGAAATAAAACAACTACCTATCAAAATTATAGAAAGGTAGTTGTTTTAAGTATTAAACAATTACTGAATTTTTTATTAATTGTTATTGATTTTTTTATTAAACAATTTTATTATAATTACTCAAATGCCTTAATTTTATATTAAATAAATAGGCTTGTTAAAATAATAATAAATCGTAAAGAATAATTTTATTTTCGGTCAGAAAGTACTCACTTTCTTGTCTTACTACATTTATTAGAATCCTTCTAATACTTTTACTGTTGTATTATATTTACTATCAATAAAAGTAATTAATTCCTTTTCCGTAATTACTTGCAATGTAGGAATTTCAGAATCCGAAGGTTGAATAACTTCTGTTAAGATTTCAGCCTGTTTATCTTGGAATGTAATTAAACGGATTTTTAAATCATAAGCTGCATTTGGCAATTTTGTATTTATTGTAATTTTATTAACCTCGTTATTAACTGCAACTGTGTTAAACTGTAAATTTTCTAATATAAACGACATTATTATACCTCTCATTTATCTAAATTAATTTATATATTAACTTTTATTTAAGTGCTACAAAAATATTCGGAAATTTCATTTCTCTAATTCAAACAGATGTCAAAGGGTTTAAGCTCGCAAAATTTCATTAAGTATTCAATATTTGAATCGTGTTTATCAGTAATTTATTGTTTCTTATTAAGTGATGTGTTTATCCAATTATTTGCAAATTAAGACTTCCAATTGGAAGTGCTGATTGATCTACTGTATCACCAAGTTTGGTAGTAGCCAAAAGCCTTAATTCAATTGATCGTATCTCCTGATCAGTTTGTAATCCCAGTGTTTCAATCGCATCAGTAATATCTACTCGCTGGGTGCCCTTTACTGGATGATGATGGCTATGAACATGGCCATGTTCATGATTATTAATAGAAGAATCCTCAACACCAAAAATACCAAATGATCCACCAAAAACTCCTGTTTCTTCTTCAGTAGGAGCTTTTTGTACAAATATATCCACCATAAAAGATTCTTTGTCTCGAGCGATATCTTGTACCTCCACTACAATTCGACGTTTATCCCCTTGTACATGTTCAATAATATTATTTGTAGCAATTCTGTCTCCTTGTAAACAAGGTATTGAACTTATACCATCATAAGTATAATCAAGCCTAGAAGATGTAATGTCTAATGTATCGGCTACTGTCCAATCAGGAAATCCTGGAAGAACCTTTTGCAGTAACTCAGCCGACAAATTTTGTTCTGTATTACACTTTTGCCAAATTGCCCATTGTCGATCTACTGTCGCATGATGAGACCAAAAAATAGGATCATAAGCTGCAAAATCCATTGCGCCCATATCTCCGCCGACCCAAACATGAATACTACCATGTGGCCCCTCAATCAAATTATTAAATTCAATATAATTACTTTTTGCCATCGCCTCTTCTACAGATAAATTAATACTTCTTAATTGATTTAAATTATGTGATGTAAGTCTGGAAGTTTGGCGAACACGACTTTCAATTGGACCTGATAGAAGTGGGTTAGGTTGGTTGTTTCCATTGTTATCAAAAGTAGTATCTGAATGAGCATTAGCTATACCTTGATTGAAAGAATCTCTCGATGTCCAATCCCAGAAAGGAATAGCAACTGTCGAGTCTATTTCTTGAAGTGCTTGTTCAAAGATTCGTAAGTAGGCTCTGTGCCACGGAAGAAATAAATCATTTTGATGTTGACAATTCCATTTTGAGACACCGTGATACCCTGCCAAGTCAATATAACTTCCCGGTCCATCTCGGCGTTGTAATTCTATCATTGCTCGACGTAAAGCCAGCAATTCACTAGGAGTAATTGATCGTATTTCCTTTCGTGTATGCATAAGGTACTTCTCCTTTTACTTAATTTTTTTACAAATACCAGTTGGGACTTTTTCAAATTGAGAAAACCTGGATTAATCTAAAAAAGTAATGCCGACATCAACTCAGTAGATTATTCTCTATAGAAAAGAGTTTTTTAAACATCCAATATATGGAATGATATGAGTTGTTTTGTAAATGTAAAATGGAATTTAACACATTAAGAAACTGAGGTTTTCATTATGATTTGCATTTTCTATAGTACATTAAAAAAACGAGTTGTTAATAAAAATTATAATCTTAATTAAATTATTAAAAATTCATAGTAATTGTTTGTTAAAAAATTAATTCTTATATAGTAATTTTATTATGTGTTTCTATAAGAATAAATATCTTTCCTACTATGGGCACCACTTCATCTCCGTCAAGCTAAGATTTTACACTATCCATAAAGCAAAAAATACGTTATCCTTTCCTGTTATTCTGCAGAAAGAATAGCATATTATTTTAAAAGAAATTTTATTTTGTTAGCTTGATGGGCATGTGGTGGTATCCCTACTATAAATTTTATATTATATCCAATTACAATATCTTATATTGTAATTGGATAATTTCTTTCATAAGTAGTTACTAGATAAGCTAAATATTAATGTATAAAAATTATTATTAAAGTAAATACTAGTTGAAAAAGTTATAAGAAGGAGGTTTAAGTTAAATAAAACTTTGAAACTTTCGATAAAAATTAATTATATAACGAAAATCACAAAAGAAACAGCAACTAGATTTTTCATATAATAAATAGAAAATCGGGTATTGAGTAAAAAAATTTCTAGAAATACATACAAATTTTATAGGTTAAAAGGAGGTAATAAAAATGAAATCGAAAAGTTTTGTAACTTCATTTTTTATTGTGCTTTTAATGGTAGTGGTTGGCTGTGATAAAAAAGGGGTACAACCAGTGGCAATTGATGATAAAAAAGATAAATGTGATATTTGCAACATGTCTGTTACAGATAATCAATTCGCAACTGAAGTAATTCTTGAAAATGGAAAAGCAATAAAATTTGCTGAAATTGGTTGTATGTATAAATGGATGGAACAACATCAAGAGGATAAGTTACAAGCAAAATTTGTAAGAGATTACAACTCAAAAGATTGGGTTGAATTAGAAAAAGCAACATTTGTTTATGATAAGGATATTTCAACACCGATGGCTTACAACATGATTTCTTTTCAAAACAAAAAAGATGCAGAAACCTTCGTTTCTAAGAGTAAAGGTAAGTTGTTAACCTCACAAGATTTAGAAAATCATAGATGGGAAATAAACAAAAATATGATGATAAAAATGCACGAAGAACTGGGGGAAGGTATGAATCATTCACATTAGTAAAAAAAAGATATACTATAAAAGTAATTCTTTAGCATGATGTTAAAAAGTAATTGGTTGAAAACAAATAAGTTAATTCTATTGCAAAGTATCTTAGTTCCAAACTAAACGAGGGTTTGTGACTATCTAGTATATACGTACGAAAAATTTTAAAAACTTATTGTACGTCAAGAACAGGAGTCCAGTCTACGACTTCTGTTTTATTTGTATAAGGCAGTAATTTTTTCAATTTTTTTCAAGGTACCTGAACCATGACGAGGGATTTAAAATTCTATGGATTTGAAAAAAGCATCACTTTCCTTAAGAATAGCACATATATCTATAAATAATTGCAATAGCCACCGACTATTAAATAAAAGTCTTGATTGAATTCTACATTTTTAAGACAGTTCGTGTATTACGCTCTACTATTGTACGTTTCCCCAAATTTATCAGATTATCATTTTTTCAGCATAATCTACTATGGTCTACTATATTTTTTACTTTGAACGGGAAGCCATCCCTTAAAGTGTAACTAAAATCCTAAGGATTTTTAGGAACTAATTTTTCAATAGCGTTTTCATAGATTAACACTTAATTTTAAAATGTGGTGCAGCTGCAATAGTAGGTATACTAATTAGATACCTCTCAATATCAAATACATATTCACTCATGGTTGTTTTTTATTTGAAATTCATAACTAGAAATACTCCAAACATATTTTCTAAATTTTAACTCCAATTGAATTCTATTGCTTGATATACCTGTAAAAAGTAAAGTAATTGTCATTATTCGTATTTTTTTTAGATTAGATTAATTTCTTTCTAGGTGAGTAATACAATAAAAAGCGCCTAGTGGAGGTATTATTTTATAGCAATGATACTAATAAAAATACATTATTAAAATGTTATATAAGAATTAATTCGAAAATACATAGTTGTGACAATGATAAAATAAGCTTTAAATATGATCAGACTGTACATTACCAAAAGTACATTCTGCTTTTAAGGGTACACTAGTCCAATACTTTAATGCTTCTAATGGAACACCTACTGTTAATCCTGTACAACCACAACCTGCATAGTTTTGAAATGAATTGAGTTTATTAATGTGGCTGTAACCAGCAACGTGCATAAATTCATGAATAGTAGTCCGACACAATTCCGTAAAACCATTATTACTACTTAGAAGTGTATTTAAATTGAGAGTTATTTTGTTTCCTAAAGCACCTCCATTTAAAGTAGGATCAGTTTCTGGATAGATTAACATATTGGTTTTTAATGCTTCTGTTAAAGCTAATTTTTCATCATCTTTTAGAAAAGGAGATGCTGAAAATGACCTTATTACCTCGTTAATTGCCTTTCGAATAATAAATTCATTATCCCATGTAAAATCATGATATTCGTAAAATTGAGCATTAAAATGTATATCTGGAATCCCTTCATGACTACAGTATCCTTCTTTAAAAGCTATTAAGTTAATTGAGTCTTCATCATTCAATAATGATTCTTCACTAAAAGTAGGAAAACCACCTGGGTGTGTGCCTAAATCATGCAAATACCTATTTACTGCGAAAAACCTAGATTTTACAGAAGTTGTGATATCTTGAGCATAATTTTTAAGTGTTAATACAGGAACACTTATCAAATCTGCTGCATTTTCTCGAATGAAAATGACACCGTTAGTTACTATTCCATTATGCGTTCCTTGTTCAAAAGTAGGAATGGCACCAATAAATTCCTCTCCTATTCCTGGGAGTTGATTTACCTTTTTAATCATGTCTTCTACATTAGTAAGCCGAAAAGCATCTGTTTCTTCTATTTCTTTAGGTACGATACTTTCAGAATTTTTATTAATTCTCATTATCCCAACGTTCCAATAGAATTCAGATTTGGTTGAATCACCTGAGAGAAATCCGCCTTCAAATCCCTCCGCTATAGAATAGCGATTAACTGCTGTAAATTGCTTGAGAAAATCGTCCATTAATCCATCCCCTTTAACTGTTCTTTTGCCATTAATTTGAATATTAGTGTTATTTTCTATACTCAAAACTTTATATTAGTAGAAATTGGTTGATATTATCATTTTTCTTTGAGTTATCGTGATGTATCTGAATTCTTGAAAAACATGAGGTTTATGTTCACCCAACAACTAATATACAATAAGTCCATAAACTTTGGTTTATGTTTATTTACAAATTTGTTAAACACGCTAATTTTCTCTTGCAATTACATTTTTCTTAATAGTGAATGTATTATTAAATAATATTTACCTAAAGAATTAGTTTATACTAAGTTTCCTTTACATTTTATAGAGAACTTGAAAGGACACATATGAGATGTCCTTTCAAGTTCTTTAAATAGGATTTAAAGTATAATAATTTATTCTCCTATGATACGACCCAAACTCATACAAATAATCTAAAACGAGAAAATTAACGTGTCTAGATTAAAATGTGCAGTTTTTTATTTTGAGAGCTCTATTATGGATCCATCAAACTTCTTAAACTACCTATTGGTTTAATTCTATAAGCCACAGGTGGTTAAATAACCCTCTAATCAACAAATTATTCTGATTATCAGCAATTTTAATGATATAAGATTATATATTTGATTTTACATTATTTTTATAATCATTCTCAAAGTTAGGCCAAAGAGAGTATAGTTCCCTGAGTTTTTCGACATCGTGTATGAACCAATTATATATCCAATGGTTATAACTTTGAATTATACTTTCTTCGTTTTGATTTTCTTTCAATACTTTCGTGGCCAAGTATCCCACCATCATCCCATTCATAATAGCTTTGAGAACACCATGTGAAGAGGATGGATCAAGTACAGTAGCAGCATCTCCAACTAAGAAATACCCTGGTCCTCCAGGTTGAGTAGTCGCTCTCCACGTCACATCTGCTCCACTCAATTTTCCTAGAGGAGTAAGTCCTTGGAATTCCTCAGGAAGCCAACTTTTTTCTAAACTTTCTTTAGCGACAGACAATCGTGTCCATTGGTAGACTTTAGGGCGAACCTTAGCCGTCCATGTCCAACCTTTAATGTCTGCAATTATAGCTGGTGCATCATCTCGAGGAGGACATTTACCTTGCACATATCCAAAACGTGCAATAAGTTGGGGTGAATATTTTTCAATTTTGAGCCCCAACTGTTGAGCTAACCATTGTCTTCTCCCAGTTGCATCTATCAGGTATGATGCACGTAACTCATTATTAGGGATTACTAAACCTATAACACGATTTTCCTTTAAAATTGGACGTAATGCATGACAAGGCTGAATTACCTTTACCCCTAAAGACATTGCATGTTTTAATAAAATATCATCAAAATTGGCACGCCAAACTTGAATACCATGCCATGGGCCATTCTCGTCTGAACCAAAGGGAGCGAAGTAAAGTTTGCTATCCCACTTTATCCAATTTCCTTTATGACGAAGAAGTCCAATTTTTTTCATTTTCTCCCAAACACCTAACTTCATTAAAAGAGGCTCAATTCCCGGATGAAGTGTTTCCCCTGGTCGATAACGTGGAAACTTTTCTCCCTCGACTATAACTACGCTTAACCCTTTTTGAATACAGGAAATAGCAGCAGCAACTCCAGCTGGACCACCTCCAACAATAATAATGTCATAATTAGAGGAACTTAACATTCTCGCAATCCCACTTTTCGTTTCCTTTTTTAAATAGGATATTTTTTTCATCAATAAAAATTATAGATTTTTCTTTAATTTTAAATCTAGCTTTCACAGAATTCACCATAATAGGTTGTGCATCATTTTTATAAATTTCAAAACGATAGATATTTTCTGTTAGTATAGTACCAGTCTGAGATTGAGCTGTTTTTAATTCATCGTTAGAAGAAGAAACTTTTTGGAATGATAAAACCCTCCATTCCCCTTTTCTTCTAGTTATTTCTCTGCGTCCACGTAAAGTATTCCGATCTAACCCTTCTAACTTAACCCCTAAAAATTTATAAACAAATGCCATGTTGAGCACTCGATTTGCATATTCCTTAGTATCAACAAGACCTGTAAGTGACAGAGTAAATTTATTTTCCAGTGCATTATCAATATAATTTACGTACTCCATTGTAGGATATTCAATAAATTCTTCCCCATTCTTTGAAATGACTTTAGGTCCTATTACTCCATCCCAAGGAAGATTTCCTACTTGTCCAATCTCTTCATCTGTAAGAGGGCTGACTGAAGGATATGGTTGTTCGAATGTACGTGCTGCATCTGGAGCAACTGCAGGCCAAAATGTACTAAGTGCTGCACAAAGTTTTGAATCTTCAGGGAATGGACTACCAAGACCATAAGCTGCAAGAAATTCTACATCATGGTCACTTTGGTCTACACTCACATCCCATCCTGGTGCAAAGACACCAGATGCCGCATCTGGTAAATAGGAATGCCTAGTTGTTCTTAATACATTAATATTTGTGGCTTGTGCAGGCTCCCCATAAGGTAAAGATATGATTGCCGTCATTGTATCATCCGATTCTATAAAATTGGCTTCTTTCAACTCAAGATTGGCCGCAACTCTATTATCCGACAAGGTATACGGGTCTATTTCCCAAAGATAATTTTGCAAAGACTTAGGAAGTGATTGTCCCCACTCCAACAGTTCCCATTGATCACAATTTGGGAAAAAATCTGGTGCCGTTACCAAAGAATAAGCTGAATACGCTGTATGCAATTCATTATCTAATCCTTTGCATACAGCCCCAATCCATCCATCTCCTGTATAGTCTATATAATATGGCGCATTGTATCCATTGATTTTCATGCTTTTAACTTCATCATAATCCATATCATTAAAACTTTTAGGTTTCCCATCCACAATAGCATGATGAACATGAACATATTCAGGTGCTGAACGATGCCGTCCATTATGACTATTAATCAACAAGCTTCCATAAAAAGTTTCAAGTTCTTTAGGAACATTAAAAGTAAATATCTTATCATTATCTTTCGCTATTTCTACTAACCTAGAATGTGGAATGGGTACAAGGACATTAGAACCAAAATTAGTTTCATCGGAAAATTCAGCGATTCCATCTTTAATTATAAAAGGGAAAGTTTTGTTATTATATTCATAATACTCCGGTTCATTATCGTACTTTTTGTTTAATTCTTGATGTACGCGATATAACTTTTCATTAACATGATGTGCTTCTAAAGTTACATGTAAATCATAATCTTTGATACATTCTGTACCACTAAAAACTTTATGAATAGGAACCCAGAATTCTCTCTCCATGTCATTCTTTTCTTCTTCCTCGTGATGTTTATTAAAACGCATCGGACCAAATTCATTTTCATTTCCTAAACGTTTAACCGCGATATAAACTGAATAACGAGCAGGTAAAACACGGAAGGCAAAATCATTTCCTTCTATAAAAGGAAGAAAGCCTCTATTTGGTGGATGATAAAGAGGAGCTGCTGTTCCAACTCGTGCCACACCAGTACGAGAAAAACATAAATCTGCATGCTTGCGATGAACAGTTTCCGGTGCAGGTCGATATTCAGTTGCAAAGACTACAAGTGCTAATTCATCCCCTACACGTGAAATAAGATCAGATTTAGAAGGTGGCTTAATACCAAAAACATAGTTCTCTATAATCTCAAGTTCTGCTAACGTAGGAAACACTTCTAATTGCGAGCCATCTACTCCTATAGTCACATTGGGTGAAGCAAGTGCATGATAAAGCAAACTCCTTGCAGGTTGTCCTGGTTCAATACCTCTCCTTCCTTCATAGGCAAAATCTTCAAACCCTCTAGCAGTTCTGTCAATTTTCAACTCCCTTAGTAACTCCACTTCTAAATCTTGAGCTGAAATATCCAATCCATGTTTATCATAAAATAGTTTCCCCCAACCATGCGGAGAAAGTCGATTACATATTTGCTTAACTTGTTCTTTTAATGTAGGCATTTTTTCTTCCTTTCATAAAATCAAGATTTCGCAATTCAAAACTACATTTAGTATTATCCAATTAACAAAAAAAAATTCTTTTGTAATTACTTTTCACTTAGAAATGGTTCTATTGCAAAATTTCAAAAAGAAAATTATATTTTTGCAAAATTGAAAGCGCAACGGGAAGTGTCATTTGAAAAAATTAAAATTTAATATATAAATAATTATTGAGTTGCTATCTTTTTAGCTTTGAAATCTCAATTACGGTATACAAATAATCGAGGCTATCCAATAATAGTTTGCAATCATACACAAACAACTACTGAAAATTAAACGTTTTAGCTAATAACCAAGTAATTATAAAATTTTTTTGAAAGTGTTGAGAAGAATATATTACTCTTCCCTGATGGTAAAAGATTAACACTGTTTTTCTTGAATGGTTCAGGATTTATAAATTACGTATCTCACCTTTAATAGCACAAGACTTTTACAACTAATTTTGTAACCAATCAAGTACTTTTTCTGATACAACAGGATGATTCAAATATCCATATAATTTATGGGGGTTACATTTCCCTTTCTCATCTACCCAAAATGTGTAGATTTCAGGCTCATCTGTAATACTTCTAAGAAGATTCCTCTCAAGCATTTGATGAAAATCATCCTTTATGTCACCATCATGTGCTACAAAATCATCTACAGCTCGAATATTAATCCAATTCATAATGTTAGTTGGGTACATTCCATCATTTGGTTCGTTTGAATCATAGAGACTTTTTTTCACTGCAGGCTCGCCTAATGGATTACCTAATGTCATCCACAATGAAATTTTTTTCTCCCACAAATCTTTATATTCACTCATCCTAGAAAACTTCCATAAAACGTCATAAGAAACCATGCATCCCATGCTATGTGATATTAAGGCAATATCATCATTTGCTAATAAAGATTCCCTTAAAATTGGTTGCAAACGTTCACGAATTTGCGACCCTACTACCCTGCTAGTTAGATAAGAACCTAAATCTGGAAGGAGTTTATTTATTACTTTTTGAGTTATTCCAATTAAAGATAAGAAGGGGCTCGCAATTGTAGCTAAATCATCACCAAATTTTATAATTTCTTGTTTTTCAATTAATCGATCATAATCTTCTTTTGTGTGCTTTTCAAGGGGTCGTTTTATTAGTTTTTGTAAGGGTTTGTTGTAAGTATTATTTGGAACATACCAATTATCTGGAATCCAAACAAGTTCTTTTTTTAATTCCGGTCTATTTTTCACCAATATCTGGTTTAAAATATCACCATAGTATACAACCGTTACTTTTACATCACCAACTTCAATTGCTTTTGCCATTTTTTTATTTATTCGCTGGATTCCATTTATTAGAGCGTTATTAACTAAAGTTTGCTTTATAGATTGTTGTGGTTTTGTAGATCTTCCATGAATAATGATTATATGTTTTTTTCTTGTCATAATTATCTTTCTCCTGTTGCACAAAGCTATGATGCGAAAGTGCAAAAATTTATAGTTAACTTGAAGAATTCAAACAATAGGATGTGTCATATTTTTATTTTTATTCAAGCTAAGATAGCAGTTAATCTAAAAGCTTACTCTTACTATAAAAGAAATCTCATAAAAACTTTTGGATGGTAGAATATACTCCTAGGCCATTCTGATGTATTAGCCACATACTTAAAAATGCTAATCCTATTATCCTTATTTGCCTCAGCGTTTTAAAAAGTTAAATCATTTCCATTCGTATCAGCTTGTAATATTTCATTGCAGGGCATATAAAATAAACATTAAGATATTTTTGTATTGAATTAATATTCAAATTAGAATCAACTTATTTTAGCAACTTATTGATTGTATAGAGATTATTAACCGTAACAAACTAATTCAGACTATATTTTAATTGGAGGGAATAATTATGAACAAGTTTTTACAAAAAAGTATAGCTATTATGTTTATAACTATAATTTTCATGTTAGATTTACCAACAGTTAGCGCACAAGTTTATACTGCAAAAGTTCAAAAAGTAGTAGATGGTGATACCGTTCGGTTAAACCACCCTATTCTGGGATCAAGAAATGTTAGGTTATTATCTATTGATACACCAGAAACAAATTTTCAAGGAAGAAATCAGGGATCACATGCATATGCAGCTACAAATTATTTATCTCAACTCTTACCAGTTGGAACAACCATAAAAATAGAATTAGGAACAGAACCAAAAGACCAATTCGGTCGACTTTTGGCTCATATTTATAAAAGTGATCTAGATATTAATAAAGAAATGATACGAAAAGGTTATGCAGTAACTTATTTTATTTACCCCAATTTAAGCCATTTTGGTGAATATCAGAATGTTTTGGTACAAGCAAAAAATCAAAAACAAGGTATCTGGAATCCTAATTCCCCATTAGAGGAATTGCCATTTGAATTTAGAAATAGAATTTCTCATAGAGCACCAACTAAGTGGGTAGTAGATTCTCATACAAAGGAAGTCTTTGCCCCTAACAAATACTTAAGTGTACCAATTGAAAGAAGAATTTTCTTCATGTCTGAACAAGAAGCAAGAGCTTCTCTAGATGAACTAATCGATAAGTAAAATTAATAAAAGAGCCTATTTTATTTTTAAAATAGGCTCTTTTATTATGTTGATAAATTTTCAGTTCTGTTGTAAAGTCATTTCAAACTTATTAAATAATTTCTCTATAAAAACATAGGCAATAAGATAGCCTCATTTCTTTTTACGAATTTCAATATTTCTTAAATAGTATTTAAGAAATTTATAAATTCGTTAATATATTCGTATCAATTTCATTAAATGTTTTGAGATTTACTTTTTCCTCATCTATCGTCATATTTATTTTCTGTTTCGGATTTGCTGTTACCACCCAAGCATTCGGTAAATAACGATCTTCATGAGATAATGTAGAAGGTGAGTTTATAACCTTGCCTCCTAAATATAGCGTAGCAGAAGAACCTCCATCCATTGCCATTGCATTTATAGCTCCTTTTTCATATAGAATATCTTGACACCCTTTTAACGTAGCTCCTATACTATGCGTCTGTCTACCGTCAATAACTAGAAACATAATTGTACCATCTTCTTTTTGGGCCATAATACTTCTTGGAGCCGAACCCCAACCACCGTCTCCTTCTGTAATCATTTTTTCTCCATTTACAATTAACTGTGGCATAAATCCAGCTGCGGAAACGACTTGTTTATCCAACAGTTGTTGGGTAGAATAATTTCCTATTATCATTTGCTCAAACTTTGTTAAACCTGTAGTTTTTCTAAATGATATTTAATCCTACTGAACATGTGGGTTAATTTAAAATTTAAGCTCTTAAAGCTAAGGAGAGTACCAGTGGCTACTTGAAATTTACTACATGATTGGACTAAGGGATTTCTTGACTAAAAAATTACGTATTTATTTTATAAATCCCATGTCTCTAGCTACTTATTTTAAAAATAGAAGTGAATTCATTTTAAATCGGAGGATTAAAAACGTCATCTTTTCTCATCCAGCTTGTTGAGAAAAGATGACGTTTTTGGTACTTGAGGCGGTGGGCATGTATGGTGAGCCCTTATCGGAAACTTTCAATCTATCATTTGTTCAATCTACTTTTGACCCCATATTGCAACTCTTTCTATCGTGAGTTTGGGTTAATCCTGTTGATGTTAATCTTTTTAAGTTTTTGAACGACTTGGCTGGTGGACGGCGCATTTTCAATGATTATGTTTACTGCTTCATTAGCATCATCGACTAGGCGAACATAGCGATTGAATTCCTCCTCCGTCATGTTCCCCGTAGCTACGAAGAGTTGCTGAAGCAAATCCATCACTTGCATGTGTATCTTGCCATCTGGGACTTCCGGCAGTGTCCAAAACTTGCTATCAAGAAACAACATTGAAGTAATCGGAGTTTCTTTGCCACGGTAAAAAACTTGCGCTGCGTCTTGGAAGACTTCTTGGATAGTACCTCCCCGCCCTTCAGAATAAACTATACCGCATGAAGCGAGTGCCAGAAGGACGTCCTCCCTTGTGCTGTTGAGGAAGTATTTCGCGACATGAGTCGCAAACGGCGTAAAAGGTTCATGACCATAATGCCAAGTTGGCACAGCTAAACTACGATTGAGTGGGGTAATCTGGCCCTTGAGTTCTTGAGCAATTTGGCATATGGTCCTTCCGCCAATTTATTGATGGTGGAAGTAAGTGAATCTGCTGGGCGTCCTGCGTAAAGTGCACCAAGATGGGTCGCTTCCATGCAACCTGGTCCACCTCCACTAGCAACGATAAAACCAGATTCAGAAAGCAGTTGAGCAATTCGTGCAACCTCGCGATATATCTTGCTGCCGCGTGGCTCCCGATGTCCTCCCATTATTGCGAAAGGATGCCGCCCTGCCTGCATCTCACTTTTCAGAAATGCGTTCAATCCCCTCCCAATGGAAGTGTCATGCATCGCTTCCATCATAGCCGCATAAGGGTCTGAGATGGTGGTACGTCCTTGTTGCACACAATATATATATCTCTGGAAATCAGGTGTTGTAGCTAAACTTAACGGATTGTGCGGATCAAAGTCCTTAAGTAAATCAAATGGGTTATAGAGCTCATCTTGAATAGGGTTAAATGGTGGATGAGTGATCAATTCAATTGGATTTTTCATTGTTCGCTCCTTTAATATGTAGTTTCTCGATGTTTTTCAACTCTCAAGTAATCTTCACTTCCTATTACAACTTTCAATGAAAAGTGCAATAGGAAGTGCTTTTATCTGACATGATTATATACTTTGAATTTTGAAGTGCACCATTGCAATCTTTAAAGGGAAGTTCAGTCTTACACACGTCCTCCTAAAGCAGTATTACACTAGTGTACTTGTTTATATGACTTTTAATAATCAATCAGATCTTATAAGTAGTATTCAATTTTCCCCCTAAGCATCTTACATCCTGTTTCCTACTTAATTCAATATATTTTTAACTTGTTAATTCATTATTATTCTCCTAAATAAAAAATACTTTGAAAAATTGAAAAGAAATATGTAGTTTGTTATGCTACATTCGTTTCTTGTACAAAGACATGAAAATGGATACTTTTTAGACAAGAAAGTGAATACTTTTTTATAAGATAATTGTTTTAGTTATATATATCTACATACATCTTTATTATGATTTTTAATTGTAATTCTATTAATAAACAGAGAGTTTTTTGTACATTCGCGTAGAATGATTCTTTCTAAAATAAAAAATAGAGCCTCAGGAACAGGATCCTTAGACTCTATTTTTTATTTTATATAGGACAGCATAACTTTCTCTAATTCTTCTTTACTAACATCATTTGCAAGTAATATGACTTGATAAGCGCTATTCTTTCCTTTTGCAGGAACAATTCCTTCCATATACTTCGTATTACTTTCAGACGATTCTGCAAAAGTAATGTTTGCACCTTCTAATTTATAATTTGTTACCTTTTCACTCTCTTCCATTATCCCGTAAAATGGATTTTCTTCTTTATCTCTAACTACAGATTGATTCACAACATACCAAGACAACGAATCTCCTCTGTGATATTCAGAAACAATAACGGGATTCTTCCTACCAGGAAACAACGAAGTTTGAACTTCTTCACCAGCTAGTTTAAACTCATTTACTACAACAGGTGGTGTCTTAATTTGAAAATCAAGATACTTCTGTGCTTCCTTTTTAGTTAATCTAAAATCCGAATAAATTTTCCTTCTAAATGGTTCAATTTCTTTTTCATTTTCCTTAAATTTGTTCTGTTCCTCTGGCTCTAATTTGTCAGGATTCCCCACTAACCTTATTTTTTTACTCAAAGTATATGACTCTGTTTCTAATTCAATAAACCGTTTAAATTCTTCTTTCGTAAACAGCTTTCGCGCCACTCCAAGTTCTGTAAGGAAAATATTGTACTCTCCTTCGGTAATTAAAAATTCTGCTTCTGCCTGTTCTTTTGTACCAATCATTTTTTCAACTATTTGCTGCAAAGAGTTATCGGGTTGTGTTTTTAATTCTTTCATACTATTTTTCTCTTCTATTTGTTGTTTCTTAGAGTTAGTTGGCATATCAGCACGAGCATTTAATAAGGACACAGATGATACTGCAATAACTGCCACAGCTCCTAGCGCAGACCAGCGATATGATTTTCTTTGGAATTTTTTAATCATTAGAATTCTCCTTTTTAACATTCTTTTGTTTTTACTAAAATTCGCCATACCGGGTACTTGATAATAACCTGAATAATGTTCCAAAAGGCTAATAATAGTATGGCCATACGCAATTTGTTCCTCTGAATTAATACATGTAAGAGCTAATGCATCGCATGCTAGTTCTTGATCTTCCCGCATACATGAGTAGGCATACCAAAGAATAGGATTAAACCAATTTAAAATGAGTAAACCATGCATTAGCCAGTTCACACCAACATCTCTTCGCTTGATGTGAGCTAATTCATGATGAAAAATATACCGTAATTGTTGTTCTTCTAATATTTCCATATGTACAGTTGACAACAGCAACTTAGGCCGAATAAATTCGAACACTGTTGGACTGGAAACCTTTCCAGATACAAGTAGAGGGATCTCTTGTCGAACAGACATAGTTTGCTTACACTCTTCAAAAATCTGGACAATCTTTTCATCTGTAATAACAGGTTGTTTTTTTATGTAAAGTAATAAACGCCTGTTCATAATAAATGTAGCAACACTTAGAAGGATAACGCCAGTAAGCCAAATGTATATACAGATTGTATAGAATGGAACCGTCTCATCATCCTGTTTTTCATTACTGTGTGTTTGTATCTTGTTTGCCTGAACAGTTTGTGTTGAACTTGAGGTAGAAGTATCTTCTTTTGTGAGAACCTTTGTATCGTCTATACCTTTCAATTCTTCCATGTGTTCTTTTGAAAGAAAAATAGCTACGGGGTTTTGGCTAGAAAGGAATGCATCATCATTCTTGTAAGTAAGAACAGAATAAATACTATAGGAACTATCTGGCGACCAGGGTAAAATAAGTCTTATAATTAATATCATCCATAGCATGTATTGCCAACGTGGAGTTAATTTATTTCTAAACAAAACCTTAATACATAAGATTAGGACCACTAATATACTAGCCATAATAGAGGTCTCTATCAACCAATCAAAAAAATGAGGCAGATAGACATTTATAAACAGTTCTATCATTATCATCTATCCTTCCTCTGATTTTCCTCAGTTTTCTCATCCAGGATACGTTTAAGCTCGTTAATGTCTTCTGAAGACAGCTTTTCTTCTTTCAAGAAATTTACCAGTAAAGGTTTAAATGCTGCACCATAGAAACGTTTAAGCAAAGATTTTGTTTCTACTTGTAAATAACTATCTTGCGAAACCAAAGGATAATAAGCGTACATTCGCCCTTTATCTTGATGGTAAGCAACTGCTTCTTTGTGAACTAATCGATTAATTAGTGTTCGAATCGTTTTGGGTTTCCAATCCATATTCTTCTCCAACTCTTCAATCACTTCATTTGCCGTTTGTGGAGATTTTGACCACAGTACTTTCATTACTTCTAACTCAGCTTCTGAAATTTTAGGTAATTCTTTCATTAGTTTATATTACACCTCCTTTGGATTACGTTTGTAATCTGTAACTGAATATTACACTTGTAATCTTGCGTTGTCAATCTTATTTTATATTTGTGAAATCCCTTCCTATGCCCATCAACATAAGAATGAAAGAAATTAACATAAGTATAGACTTTCATGTCCTCCTAATGAGATAAGAAAATAGATGCCTCATAAATATTTTTGTAAATAATATAAAATTGAATTTTAACTTCACACATAATTAGTATTTTCTATTTAAATATTTATGTTCATTTTAATACGAAAAAAGGCAAGCATAAACTTATGCTTGCCTTCCGTTCTCAAAATCAATTAAACCTAAAACAACGTGAGGTTACCCTAATCTAGATACTGTCTTCTAAGCCCTATTTTTTTACTTTTCTAAAACAATTCCTGCTATTTCATTAGCATATTTTTTAGAGTCAAATTCATCATAGTTACTTAGTACAACAACAGACAAATATTCTTTTGGAAATCGCATGAAGTATGAACGATAACCTGCCCAGCTACCTGAATGTTCCAAGTATCGACAGTTAAACCCTTCTGCAAGCCTTAGCCCAAAAGCATACTCTTCATTATCAATAATCGTCTCCCCAGTTGGAGAAATTTCCGGACCTATTTCGCTCATTTTTTTAACAAGTTCTTTTCCACCAACGGTACCTGTAGTTAGATTTTCTCCCCACTTTACCAGGTCTTCAACTGTTGCATGTACTGCCCCATCACCTGTATGTTCCCAAGGGCTTTCATAGATTTTATATGTTCCTTGCTCATTCTTCGAATACCCACTAGTAATTGGTATAGTAGTTGGGTAGTAATCTACAATTGTTGTGTCTTTCATATGTAAAGGATCAAAAATACGCTCCTTTGTAAACTGAAGTAGAGACTTGCCACTTACCTTCTCTACCACTTGTGATAATAAAAAATATCCTGTATTGCTATACTCAAATTTTGTGCCCACTGGGAACCTTGCAATTTGATGACCATTTAGGTGTTTTAGTGATTCTTCCACAGTTAATGTATCAGTAAATTTAATATTTGCTGCTTCAGCCAATGCCATATAATCAACTAGCCCACCAGTATGATGAATTAGATGTCTCAATGTTACAGGTTCAGCATATGTTCCTATAAAAGGGACAAACTTTACAATTGAATCATCTAAACTCAATCTTCCCTCTTGTTCTAAGAGCAATATAGAAAACGCTGTAAATTGTTTAGAAACTGAGGCGATATTAAAAACGCTCTTTGTGGTTATCGGCAGATTTTCCTCTATAGAAGCTAAGCCAACTGTACCTTTATACGTTACTCCGCTATCAAAACTAGCAATATATGCAAAGCCAGGAGCTTTTGGTGAAAACTTTTTTAATAATTGTTTAATCGCTGTATGCGTCTTTTCATTATATGTATTATTCATCTTAATCACATCCCCTTTCTTTTAGATAATTAGAAATAGATTACCTTATTATCTTTCTCATATTGAGTCCAATTAACCTTCATATCCAATGTTTGATATAGGGAATATCTCAAGATATCTCATTTTAGTTTCCGAGGAAACTAAAATGGAGTATAATTATATTTGCACAATAGATATCGTTTACAAATCCATTGTGCAAATTCTTATATTAGCTCTTAATTACGTAAAAAAATGGAGGGCATGACATGGAAAATTATTATGATGTAGCGGTAGTTGGCGGTGGCCCGGTTGGACTTATGACAGCATGTGAATTAGCTATTCAAGGTGTAAAAGTTGTCGTTTTAGAGAGAAGATTAAATCGGATAAGAAATTCTAGAGCACTCACACTTCACCCCCGCTCCTTAGAATTAATGGCTATGAGAGGTATTGAAAATCGCTTTTTATCTAGAGGGAAGAAATTAGATACAAGCCATTTTGCTGCCCTAGATACAAGATTAAACTTTAAAAATTTAGATACCGATTTTCCATATACACTTTTTATTCCCCAATCTATTACAGAAGAAATATTAGAAGAGCGTGCGTTAGAATTAGGTGTAGACATTAAACGTGGTCATACTTTAAAAGATTTAAAACAGTATGAAACATTCGTACAACTAGAAATAGAACAAGGAGAAACAATATATAAAATAGAAGTTCCATATGTAGTAGGCGGTGATGGCGCAAGAAGTCTAGTTCGTGAGTTATCACATATACCTTTTAATGGAACAGATACAACAACTACCGCTATATTAGGCGATGTCATTTTAGAAGATGTACCAAATAACCCATTTTTTTCTACATCTAATATAAATGGGATACTAATAATGGTACCTATTGCACCTAATGTATTTCGCTTTGCAATTGTAGATCCTAAGAATCAGACAATACCTGTTCATGTTGCTGTCACAGAAAAAGAGCTTATAGATAGTATTTATAGTATTACAGGTGAACATATTCAAATTAAAAGCTCAATATGGCTTTCTCGTTTTGGAAATGCAACCAAACTAGCAAATACTTATCAACATAAACGTGTATTCTTGGCAGGTGATGCAGCGCATATCCATTTTCCTGCAGGAGGACAAGGTTTGAATGTAGGCTTACAAGACGCTTTTAATTTAGGATGGAAATTGGGACTCGCTATAAAACAAAAAAAATATGAAAGCCTATTAGAAAGTTATCATATTGAACGACATGCTGTGGGAAGACAATTTTTCAAGGAAGTACAAGCACAAGAACAATTAATGATAAACTTTTCAAATGCAGGTATAGAATTAAGAGAATTATTCTCGCATTTACTCACATACCCAGAGGTAAATCAAGATTTAGCTAAAAGAATAAGTGGCTTAGGGGTTAAATATTCCTCTATGCATACGAAAGAAAGGAATCCATTGATAGGGAAAAGATGCACAAATCTTACTATTTCTTCTCAAAATAAGAAAACTCATAAACTCTTTGAATTGATGCAAGATAGTAAATATATTTTATTAATACCTCCTTCTTATAAAGAAGAAATAGATAAAATGAACATTGATTCGCACATAAAGGTGGTTGTAGGTGAAATACAGGATTCTCAGTTAAAAAATATAGTTGTCATTTTAATTCGCCCCGATGGTCACATAGCTTACATTGAGTATGACGAAAGAGAAAAATGTAAAGATTTGAAAATAAAGTTGAATGATTTTAAAAAACTACTATTTATGGCATGAAGTAAGAACTTTCTAGTATAAACATTAAAACAATAGAATTTCAAATACCCCCACAACTATCAGTGGGGGCATTTTATATTAAATGAATTGCAATTTAAACCAATCTTCTACTCAAACTGAAGCTTATTAATGAACCTCAATAGTATGTTTGAAGGTTGCTTGTCGTTACTAAGGACCCATCCATAAGAAAGAGGCTCAAGGTTAGGTACATCTAATACAATAGAAACCATTTCTTTTTGATTATTTAATAGATTATGTTTGAATGAATAATCCAATCCAATTGTAATAGCAAGTTCTTGCTTCACTGCATTTTCTATTGCTTGCGTATTATTAGAGATGAATAATATATCCACATTCCCATACTTAGAAAATAACTTATTAATGCTATCCCGAATGTATTCATCATCATATAAAACCAAAGCCTGATTTACTAACTGTTCTGGTACAAGGATTTTCTCTAATGCGAGTGGAGAATTTTTATTAACTCCCACAACTATTTTAACGTCTATTATTTTTTTAAATGTAAAATTATTGTGCCTCTCTCTAAACTTCTCTGATGATGCAATAAATCCAATATCAATCTCGCCTTTTTGAAGGTCTTCTAGTATTTTTTTATGATCTTTTTCATAAACCTTTATATTTACATAAGGATGCTCCTTTTTGAATGTCGAAATTATATTTATTAGTACATGCATAGGTCCAGGGATTGTCGCAATTCTTAACTCCCCGTTTAAAGTATGATTGTAGATTTGCGCTTCTTCTTTCAATTCTTTTACTTGCAGTAGAATATCACTAGCTTTTTTTATAATCGATTTCCCCTCGGAAGTCGGAACTGCCCCCAACCCTCGTGAACGTGCGAAGAGTTTTACTCCCAGTTCATTTTCTAACAAGGAAATAGATTGACTAATTGCTGATAAAGTAACGTGAGACTGGAGTGCAGCCTTGGTAAATGATCCAGTATTCGCTACCGCTACGATATACTCCATTTGTTCAAAATTCATCTTAATACTCCCTTTATTAAGATTTACTTAATTATTAGTAAATATATCTAAATTTTAATGAATTATAAATAGAGTTACAATACAGATAGTTGTTATTAATCTTTCAATTAATAACAATTTTGTATAAACACATTTAACATTCATTATATAAAAATAAAGGAGATGGATAACACTAAACCCGAGAAGAGTCGCTTTTATCACTGGTTGAGACAGAAGAATTGGTAAAGAAACTACATAAAAGTTTGCTCAAAAGGAAATCAAGTTGTAATAGCTAATTTTAATGTGGAGCTAGGTAATGCAACCGCTATAGCCATCCAGGAAAATATTGGAGGATCGATTGTTATAAAAACAATTGTTTCAAAGTTTAAAGGAACTGAGTGATTAATAGAAAAAACTGTTCAAGCTTTTGAAAGAATTTTCATTATGTTTAACAATGCCGGTATTGGCTATCCCACTGCTGTTTTAGAACATGACTTGGATGATTACCATCGTATCATTTATATCAATCAACACGGCGGAACCTATGGTATTATTGGCACCGCTAAAAAACGCGTGAATTACATCTTCATGGTGTAATTATTAATATTGCCTCTGTTTTTAGTTTTCTAGCATCAATAGGTACTTATGCTTATCCTGTTTCAAAGGGTGCTGTTATTATGATGACAAAATCAGCAACTTTAGAGTAAGACGATTATGGAATACGGATATTTGCAATTGTTGATACACCTATTAGCTGGTATCCAGAGATAGCAGGCAATGCAACTAAAAACAACGAAAAATCCAGGATATGCACCATTTAAATAAGCATTATTAATATGATTAAAAACTTATTACTAAACAAAAAATTTATAGAAATACTATGATGTTTACTAATCAAATGGAAAGTAGGTATTATATATGTGCGGAATAGCGGGATGGGTTGATTGGTCAATGGACCTTTCTAAACAAAAAGAAACTTTAAAAAACATGACAAATTCTATTATACATCGTGGACCAGATGCAGAAGGATTTTGGTTCTCTAAACATGCAGCTTTTGGTCATCGTCGCCTTATTGTAATTGATCCTCAAGGTGGTCTACAACCCATGTTGTATAAGGATGGGGAGACAACTGTTTCACTAACATTTAATGGAGAAATTTATAACTACCAAGAGCTACGTATTGAACTAGAGCATTTGGGCCATGTATTTCAAACAAAATCAGATACCGAGGTATTATTACACGCATATCTAGAATGGAGAGAAGATTGTGTACAACACCTTAACGGGATTTTCGCCTTTGGTATTTGGGACGAGAAATTACAACGACTCATGTTAGCCCGTGATCATTTAGGGGTGAAACCACTCTTTTTTGCACAACGTGATAATTCGATTATCTTCGGATCTGAAATAAAAGTATTACTTTCTCATCCAAATGTACAAGCAGAAGTGGATACAGAAGGACTTTCCGAAATCTTCTGCCTTGGTCCAATGCGAACACCTGGTCATGCAGTATTTAAAGATTTACATGAAGTGCGCGGAGGACACTACATTCTGTTTACTTCTAATAAAACTGAAAGTAAGCAATACTGGAAGCTAGAAAGCAAACCACATACAGATGATATAAATACTACAGTTAATACAATTCAATCTATTTTAGAGGATACAGTGAAACGACAATTAGTTGCCGATAGACCCGTGGTTACAATGTTATCAGGAGGTTTAGATTCCAGTGGTTTAACTGGATTAGCAGGAAATGAATTCAAACAAATCGGAAAGACACTTCATACTTATTCTCTAACTTTTACAAATGAAGAACGAGATTTCGAAGAAGATTTTCTTCGCCGTGATCGGGATGAACCTTGGGTACAACGTGTATCTGAGCATGTTGGAACACAACATCATTCTTTTGAATTAGGATCTGAAAAGCTCATTGAACATTTATTAATTCCAATGAGGGCTCGTGACTTACCAGGTGTTGGGGAATTTGAAACATCTTTGTATCTTCTCTTTAAAGAAATGAAAAAAGATGCTACAGTAGCCCTTTCAGGAGAATCAGCCGATGAAGTTTTTTCTGGATATCCTTGGTTCCATCAAGAAGAGTTTTTAAAAGCGGATATTTTCCCTTGGAATGTAAACTATTCTTATATTACAGAAATTTTATCAGAAGACTTAAAAACAAAAATAAATCCTATCAACTATCAAAAACAACGTTTTCAAGAAGCTGTAAATGAAATACCCTTTTTAGAAGGAGAAAATGATTTACAAGCAAAACAACGTCAAATGTCTTATATGTTTATTACGCGATTCCTACCTTTTATGTTAGAGAGAAAAGATCGTACTAGCATGATGACAGGTTTTGAAGTACGTGTTCCATTTTGTGATTATAGACTGGTTGAATATCTCTGGAATGTACCGTTTGAAATAAAAAGTATCGATAATATTGAAAAGGGAATTTTACGTCGAGCTTTCCAAACTGTTCTTCCCACAGATGTATGTTATCGTAAAAAAAGTGCATATCCAAGTACAAAAGATAACGCCTATTTACAAGGAATTAGTGTATGGATGCTAGATGTATTAAACGATAATACCTCTCCTATTCTACCTCTTATTAACGTAGAAAAGGTTCGTGCAATTGCACTAGGTACAGATGAAATCATTACTGGTAATGAGGCTAGAGGTTTAATTGATTATCTACTTCAAGTGAATAGCTGGCTTCAAGAATATCAAATTAAACTTATCTAAAATATATTCGATAGATAGCAAAGTAACATTTTATATATGTCGAACAATTAAGATGGATCCCTGCCATCCCTTGTTCGAAGCCAATTCATCTCCCGCCTACTCACTGGGCTGTAACCCTTCACGCTCCTTGAGGAAGGAGTCTTCTTGGCTAAAATGATAAAAACCGTAAAGATTAGAAATCTTTACGGTTTTTATTTGGATTATTTACATGCGTTGCGTATTCGGATTTATATAGTTATTCTGAATCACTTTATTTTTAAAAATTTAACTTCATTAGATTTATTTAATTGTAGCCTCCACCTTTATTTGTTCTTTTTGGGTATTGTTATCTATAGCTATATATATTTTTTCAATTTTATAGACGGTATTTCTTGGCAATAATAATTCGTATTGCCCTGGATATGCAGTCAAGTCATCTGAATTCATATAAGCACCATGAGTCCCAGAGCCTACCTTAAATTCTGTCATAACTGGTCTTGTTTTGGCATATCCGGCATCAATAAGTATAGAAGTACTTATATATCCAAACTCAGTTATTGTTTTTCCTTGGAATTTTTTTTGTATTTCCTTGAATTTCTCCCTATCAACCTTGCCATTTTTTATTATGGAATTATCATACTCCTTTCCAAAAATCCATGCATCATCCCCTCGATACACTTTTATATTGTCATTCATTTTTGCCTCTTTTCTATTTAATGCTTTATCTAAGGATTCAATTTTTTTCTTCATTGTAAGATCAGAATCTAATTTACCCGCATGCGTTCTTAAGAATTCATTATACGGCCTTGCATTTTTTGTATAATCTCTTATGGCAGATTTCTCTTCTTTACTCCACTTACTAAATTGTTTTTTTCCCCAAGCATCAGCTTCTTCTTTGTTTGTACACAGCTTATATTTGTCTACATTATTACAGTCCTTGGGCTTTGACGGTATATTTCCTATATATTTTGATGTAAATTGAAACGTCACATTATCATTTGGCTCAGTCATCGCAAATGTAGAGGTAGTACCACCAAATACAGTTAAACCTAATGATAGAATAGTAGCTATAGCTAGACTTTGTTTTTTCATACTAAAACTCCTCTTATTCTGTATTTTTTTAAAATTAAAGGTTTCCATTCTCCAAAACTATGTTTATATAGATCCGTAGAGCTATCATGACTATGAACTTTTACAAATGGGTAACATAGTCATAAAACAATAGAAAAGTATTATTATAGAAATAGTATTCAATTCAAAGAATAAACTACCCCATTAGAACTCGTACCTTAATAGTTATTCCTATAATTTACCCCTGGTTATTTATTGTATATAAAGTGAAGTGCGCATTGTATTGAATGGGAAATTAATAGAGGTTTTTTGATATTCAAATGTCCCCTGTTGATGTCCAGATGCATCCCACTTATAATACCAACCAACAATTGGGTTGCCGCCAATTACAGTTGAGCCAACACTCTTTACTGCTGAACCATTCATTTTTGCAATCGGATTTTGTCCATATCCAATTTCTTTTGTGTAAATATATAGGTAACTTCCTCCATGGTTCCTTGTTGTACTAAAGCTATTAGTATTGATTGTCTCTACCCCACCTTGCTCAGACTCTACTTGTACAACATTTAAGGAAGACAATGGTGCTGCAGGACCAGCAGATGCCTCTGTTGCCATTCCTAAACTTACAAATGTAGTGATTGCTAACGACGAAATCCCTAATGCTACTTTTTTAAACATAATAAGATCCCTTCCCTCCATTTATTGTATATCATCACAAACATAACTTTGTTTCCTAAATATGTAAATATCTTGAAGTTGTAGAAATATAAAACAGAATATTCTGTTTTATATTTCTACAGCTTTATCAACACAAGAGATAGGCTTTTCGCCTTTTTACGTAGATCGTATTATGAGCATGTCTAATTGTTCATCCTTTACTACTCTGTGGGATTAGGTTATCAAATTGATAAATTTAACAATTTATTTTCAAGATATTTATTAACTAGAGTATTATTAATGAAAGAACCATTATAGGGATAAGGAAACGATTCTAGGTATGAAGTGTCACTATTGGCATTAATTAGAAATAAAAAAAGAACTTTATTCAAGTTCTTTTAACCAATGAGACTAGGTGGTCTAGCTGACACCTCTAATTTGACATATTTCTTCATTGTAAATTCTCTTTTTCCTTTTAATCCATTAAAGTGTGTAGTTTTATAGACATACCGCCAACATTTTAACGAGAATATAAGCTAAGCAAGATTTCACATAAGAAAACGTTACTTTATTTCTTATTCCTATAAGAAATCACAGTGTGCAATCCAATCATTTGTTGTACTATTTTTAGCAAAATAAATTCCGCCACCATGAATCATCTTTAAATGTGCTTTTGGATCTTCTGTTATTTGAAAAACAAATTCATAATCCGCCGGCCATTGGATGCCTGATTGGGCAAAAGAAGCATAGCCACCTAATTTATGTATGTAATAATTTTCTTCAAAAATATCCTCGTAGTATTCAATATCAATTGTGTTTTCAAGTTCTAAAATTCTATCTTGAATGTTGTTTGGAAAATCTTCCGTATCCCATTGTGGAAACTCATCAGTTACTAATCTAGGGATTAAGGGAAAAGGTTTTAGATTTGGAAACGTAAGTGACATCTCATTGGGTACTAGTTCCTCTAAAGAATCATATTCTCTAATACAAAAATTCCTCGATAAGTTGGACAAATCTTTAGCAAAGTTTGGAGAGAGAAATACTGCGATGGCTTTCAAATCTTTTACTGCTTCTGGAAGAAAAGGTATTTGAGTTAAATTAAGCATCATGATCGCATACATTTTTTCTCCATAGCGGTCAATTGGGTAAGTTTCATTTGGTAATGAATAGTGAATCTTTCCAATCCAACTTTCATTTATAGATAAATCGGGCCTTTTTCCTCCTGTTTGAAAGATAGTTGCTCTTTTTCTTAGGATATTTTTTATTTGATCTATTTCCAAAGTATTTCTCCTCCTAAATTTATATTTTGTTTTCTCTTGATTTCATTTAATAATGATATTGTATCAATATTGTGAGTTTTTTGTTATAACGATTCTTTTGAAGGGTGCTGTTAGCGGCAATTTCACGTATCTTTTTGTGGTTTTACTGTCAATTTAAAACAAATTTGTAATGTTGTAAGTCCTTTCAATTTGCAAAACTACGTGATATATTTTTAACATATAGAGCGAAATATATCACGTAGGAGGATTGTATGAAAAATAAAATGGCTTATTTAGGATTTATCGGTTTTTTAGGGTTTTTGGCACCTTTCTCATTTTTAGGTGATATTACGTGGGCAGGTCTCCTATTCAATTTCTTTTTCTTCTTTGCATATGCAAAAGTGGTACCAGATGAGCTTTTTATACTACATGTTCGCATCTCTGCTACAAGAGCTTTTTTCGTAGCATTGGTGCTAGGTATCATACTAGTTTTGAGTATATTTATTTTTGAAAATCTACATATAATCCGTTTCCTTGTTATTATTTCAGTTTTTGCACCATTAGGTACCTTCTTAATTAACTTAGAAATATTTGAGCGTAGGGAAAAGAAAGGAATGCAAGATGCCACTTAAAACTCGAATGAAAGAATATAGAGTAAAGTTAAATATGTCTCAGGAAGATTTAGCTAATAAGGTTGGGGTTAGAAGAGAAACAATTGGCAATCTCGAAAACGGAAAATATAACCCTTCATTCAAACTTACTTATGATATCGCAAAAGTTTTAGAAGCGCCTATCGAGACTCTGTTTTGGTTTGAAGAATAGAATAATTCTAGTACAAGTAAGTCAACTTTTGTAATTAATATATTCATGTGTTTTGATCAATTTTTTCATAAAATCTACAATCAGAATTTGAAAATTGGAATCTATTATGATTAATTTTTTTCAAAATAGATTCTTTTTAGTGTTAATTCAATACGGATTTTCAAAGCATTTAGGGGCGCGCCACATCGCTAGCAAGCTGACAAAACAAAATATCCCCTAAAACGAAAAAGAGATGAAGAAAATAATAAAAAGCTTATCATTATGTATTAAAAGATAAGCTTTTTTGTCTATACTTATTAAATTTTATTGGATTTATTCCATGCTAATACAGTAATAAAATATTGAATACCAAACAAAATAGTAACAAGTAGAATAAACTTAATACATACTAAGATCCATCCAACAATATCTTGAGGTAATTGATTATGATATGTAGTGTAGGCTACACCAGAAAAAGATAAAATAAGAGTATAAGATAATTTAGCTTTTAATTTTTGTTTTAATTTTTCCTTGTTATCGATTTCTGGTTCGTAAACACCAGCTAAAATGGATCTAATAAAGAAGAATACCATATAACAGATAATGATACCAAGAGCTGTAGCCCATTCTAGAAACGGTCTTTGTAAGTATACGCCCCTTATTATTAAATCTAAGAAGGCTAGCAATAAAACCACAATTCCAGATTGAGCCCAAATTTTCATTTCGACTTGTTTAATTCTTTCATCTGAATGTGTACTGAGTGAAAACAAATTTTTAAATTTTTCCATTCTATTTTTCCTCCCAAAATAATTCATCTAAAGTTTTATCGAGTGATTTAGCTATATCAATACAAAGCTTTAAAGATGGATTGTATTTATTAAGTTCAATAAGGCCAATTGTTTGTCGGGTAACATTTACAAGCCCAGCTAATTCTTGTTGAGTTAGCCCCTTTTCTGTTCTTGCAATTTTTATTTTGCTTACTGACATTAAATACACCCCGTTTGTAAAGGTAATCTTTACTTTTTTTATCTTATATTCTATATATTAAATTATAAACAAAATAAATGCAATATATACATTACATTAGGACGTATATAGATTGCTTGTATCCTTTCTTTTTCCATTTCTATTATTTTTGTCTCTAAAACTATCTCACAAAGTTAAAAAACAAATTATGATTCTGGTACTGCGCATATTTATGGGAGCTTTGTAACACTTATTACATCAGTTTATAAGCTAGGATTATTTGTAGATGTTATGAAAATTGATAAACATAATTATTATGGTGGCAGCTTTAAAATTAAAAAATAATAAAAGTTAATTTCACTAATGATAATATTTTTGATATGATCAATGTATAATAAAAACATAACTCATGTAATAGTCTAGGCGGTATACTTAACCAACGGCCGCTTAGTTAATGAGTTATACCCCTTAGAAAAGGTACCTTGCAGCAGGGGTGCCTTTTCTTTTATTTTTAGTGGTAAATTGAAGCTATATAGTTAAAAAGTATAATGATTAAATTGTAATTGAAGTGAAGTATGTATCCCATATGAATATTTTTAAATATTAGAAAGAAAATCATTTGAGCAATAGCTGGAATCCCAATGATAGTTAAACATTGTATCCAATTATAGTTATACGTAGAGAGATGGAGTAATCCAAATGAGCTTCCAGATAATATTAAAGAGGCTGTAATTGAAGCTATGGGGCTTATTATGAAGAAGCGTATGATTTTATGCCAAAAGAAAAAGCATCCCTCTGGATGCCCACTTACCCTATTTATTAATTAAATACAGTTTTATCATGATACTATAAGGGATATTTCTAAAAAATAAATTAATAATTATTTCTTCATTCTCCCTTCAACCCATCTAATAAAACTAGTACTTAGTTGCTGTTCTTGCAACCAGTCTTGTAACTTTCTATATTCATACCAATATGTTTCCTGGTTCTCTTTTACAGACTCCAATTGGTTCAATTTAGTTGTAAAATATATAAATTGCTCTTCAGTGTATTTATCCATATTTTTCACTTCCTTTTTCCCTGCACTTTAACGAAGCATATTATTAAAGTACAAACGTAACACTATTAAGCTAACAAAACCAGTCGAGCTCAAAACAAAAATGAATTTCATCACTATAAAAATATCTGTATTACTTTTGCTCCACTAGAGATTTTTCAACTTAATTATACTGGACCATAAACCTAGAAGCTTTAAAATACTAATTGTTCTCATACTTTTATATGGTTAGCAGCCATTGCCATATTAACAAAAGGTTCATATGTATCTAATTTTCCCGTAACATTCGTTCCAAATCCATAAGGGGTGCGGCAACGATTCGTTACTTTTGAAGCCACTGAGGAAAATTTAAAAATATAAATTTCTTAACTGTTGAATTAGCTGTAACAAAATACTGTATCAAAAATAATTCGTAACATTATTGACTTTAAACCTTTTTGTTAAAAAAATGATGAGTGACTCAAAAAAGAAGTAATCGTTGCCATACCCCACATGAAATAACTGTTTTTTTTGAGTTTAACATTTTGTGTATTTTGTAAAACTAATTAAAAACATCATTTTCTCGGAAAATTGTCAATCATAACTTCATTGCGAATAATTTTGTGTATTTTCCATCTTGTAACATCAGATGGATCATCTATATCCAAATACACTGCTTTCTTATATAACGCATAGAAAAGGTAGTATCCCAAGTTGAAATTTATTTTCTTCATGAAACGTAGTAATAACGGCAAAACCCCAATATCGATCGAACTTTCAGATAAACGCTTTTCTATCTGCTGCAACTTTTGTATTAATTCTTCGATATGGTTTCTCTCTTCTTCAAACAAAGTGTTATCAATTATATTTTCATAAGTTTCTGTAACGATTGGAGTACTAAATTTAAAATATAATTGTTTTTTAGGAAATTCTTTTAATCGAATCTCATATTCCCCATCATAACTATACTTATCTGTAGGAGTACGGGTTATTGTGATGCGATTAAATTCTGTATTTAAAAAAGTTTTCCACTTATATACAGAATCTTTATGTGTTAAATAATTATTGTATTTAACAATATTTTTCTTATAAGTAGTGACATATCCCATCATCTTAGGAGCATCAAACATTATAGCACTCACTGTTCTATGCGTTGCATCAGAAACCGTAAAATAAATATCGTCATCTATGTAATGAACAAACCTAGGAAGGTCAACTATTGATTCGTTTCCCATTTTATTTGCATAAAAATCATATTGGGATTGAACCCCATTTTCTATAAGATTATTTATATTTTGGCCTATCTTTCGACCATCAAGCCTTTGATTATTTGTTGGAAATTCACTTAATACAGAAAAAAACAGTTCATAAATTGATCTATTTGCTGTACACCATCCTGTATCAATTCCTTTAATCTTATTTACATCAACAAGACTAGGCTCTTTATTTTCATTTACCTTATCGTAATGAAATTCATAATTTTTTGAGCTTTGCATTATCCGTTCTTTCATTGATTCTATATGTTCATTTGAAATCCCTTGCTTATTCATTTCTGAAATCAAATAACTTATTTCATGCCCCACTCTATTTTCCCTCCCAAATTTAAAAATCTAATGTAGGTATTTTGCACATCTTCGAAAAAGGGAAATTGAGCAGAAACCCCCTATTTATTCCTAATTCGGATAATTTCGCCCTCCGAAAAGAGGTGTTAATACAAAATACTCCATATCACTTATAGATGAATTTAGGATTCAGCCTTAGTGGTTCTATTTGTAACATAAACGTCCATTTTTGTTACTACCGAATACAAAAATCTATAAAAATAGGATTATAAAGTATATTTTTCCTCAGTGGCTCCAAAAGTAACGAATCGTTGCCGTACCCCAATAAAGGTTCAGGGTCTGGTTTATGCTTATCTGTATCACATGCGCAAATTGTATATTCAAAATAACTACTTAAACCAAATGGCTCAAATTCGTCTATTAATTCCTGTTTAGTTTTCGACGTCACAATACCTAGTTTTATATTACTTAGTGACAACATACCAATGATATCTTCAAGTGACTTGAACACGGAAACTTCATGATTATAATCTAATACAGCTTTACTCCATTTTGGATCGATAACGTCTATATTAGGCACATTCAATTTTTTTAAAGCTTCCTTCCCAGGGATACCCAATGCAAAGCCCAACGCATCTAATGTATAATCTTCATTTAATTCTTCTTTCAAAATCCTTTGTAGCGATTTTAATATTGCTTTTTCAGTATCTAAAATTGTACCATCAATATCGAAGACAAGAGATGTAAACAAATTAGTCCCTCCATTTTCAGTCCTATTCCAAGCGATTTTTTCACACCATTCAAAGCTTTCTTCCTACATGTTCTCAGGTTTAAGTATTCTCTTAAAGTCCATTGTAGCAAAATTCCAATTGAACTATCATTACTTTTCGTTTCTCATATCAAAGAATTGGTTACCAAAGTAACCAATTCTTTTTTTTTTCAATATTTCGTTCTACAATTTATTTATAGAGAGGCGATGTTATGTTTAATAACCCTAAATACAACGAACTAAGAACACGTGTATTGAAAGGATCCGCTATCTTAGATTTTCTACTATTTATAGAGACAAGAAGAGCAGCTGAGACAAATTTATTAGTAGAAGCTAAATGGTTGTTAGAAGAAATCGATGAAACTACTAAAGAAGGACAAATTAGAAAAGAAAATATATTAAGAACACAAGCTCTTGATTGTGCCGATAACAAAACTATATGTTTTATGAGGGAAATCTTTGGTATATGTGAAAATGCAAGTGAGTCAGAGAAGAAAAAATATCAAAGGAAATCATTCAAGGGATATAAAATAGTACAAATTATTGACTTTTTAGAATTTAATTTTCTTGATTGTAAGACGAATATTGAAATGTTTGAAGGTATGCCATCAGTGAATGGTTACAAAGAAATTATAATATTCTTTGATGAACAGTTAGAATACTATTTAAATACATTTAAATATATAGATGAAAGATTTTATAAAATTTATCATGCCAAAGAGTATTCATTAATTAAAGAATATGCCTCTGAAATTTTTGATGGTATTAATGAATTAAAATTATAAAAATAATAGAATGTGAGGGAATAATAATGAGGAAAATAAAAATTGTGGGAATACTTTTAAAGATAGTTGGTCCAGCACTAGGTTTAGCACTTATAGAAATAGCTGAAGAAAAAATGAAATTAAAACAATAAAAAATATAAATTTTAGGCAAAATAACGTTTAATAGATCTCAGGTTACTTTTAGAGGGTTTAATTAATTTCTATACTTATTTCATTGTCATAACAAATAAAAACTCTTATAAATGAATCTGAGTGCCCGTTTTAATGTTTTAAAAACTTATTTTTAGATTTTGTGTAAATAAAAGGAAAAAGATTCGTCTTAGGGGATCCTTTTTCCTTTTATTATTTTATCTTAATGTAATCTGTGTTGTCCTGATAATTGTTCCTCAGCCATTCGAACTAAGCGCTTTGTAATTTCTCCACCGACAGACCCATTTGCACGTGATGATGTATCAGGTCCTAGTGTGACTCCTAATTCACGGGCAATTTCATACTTCATTTGTTCAATAGCACTTGCTGCAGCAGAGATAAGAATTTCATTTGTGTTACTTTCGCGTCTTTGAATATTCATAATTGCACCTCCACTATATTTGTATATAACATGTGCTTAATTATGATATTTATACGTAAGTAAACTATTTTCTTCTATTATTTTTAGGAGAACTCTTTTTCATTCTCTCTTTACCATATTCCACTAACTGAATTTGAAACACATCTGAATCCTGAATTCCTAACACATTCATTTCTTCTCTAAATAAACGCCAGGACTCTACCTTTATTGATTTTTCTAGGTCATTTCTTAATGTGTAGATTCTTGAGTTATTATAATTAAATCCTCCTTACACGTTAAATAATGTGTATTTAATTATGTAAAAAAGACATAATTAAATAATTGTTCATATTAAAAATTCACACCAACATATCTGCAAATGTAGTCCCCACGTTATTCTTTCGTTTCATATGCTTCTCTAAATAGATCTTTGTTGTTTGAATATTTTCATGCCCAAGTGTTTGCATTAAATGGTATAGATCCGCATTTCCTTGTTCAACTGCCATGATTGCAAAAGCATGACGGAATGTATGTGCCGTTACAGGATTTTCACGATACTGTAGAAAATCTAAATTTGTCTTTTTTATCATATCTGTTACCTGGTTTGATAACGTTTTGGAATTATAAAAGTTTCCTCTTTGATTGATAAATACAGGACTTTCATCTCCACGATTCAATACAGTTTGGAATCCTCTTCTCCGTCTCATTTCGCTAATACATTGGAATAAATGCTCAGGAATGAAAAGTTCACGTACTTTATTCCCTTTTCCTGTGACTTTTAACCAATACTTTCCGTCATAATGTAAGTCTTTCACTCTCGCGGTGCACAATTCTTGAATTCTTGCACCGGTACTTGCTAGAGCTAGTAAAATTGTATAGTTTACTAAATGCCCTTGCTCTTTATAAAACCCTAAGATTTTCATCACTTCATCATAGGATAGGTCCCGGTTTGGGCGGTCCTGTTCATTTACATTTGCGCGCTGCAGTTCTTCATGAAGAGGTTTTTCAATATAAGCAAATACATGAAGGTGCTTTAAAAAAGAACGTATAAGTACTGATTTTTTTGCAAGTGTTGCGACCGCGTAAGTATCCCCATTTCTACCGTTCTCTACCTGCTTCAACCAAGCATTATATTTACGAATATGCCAAGGATGTAATGTTTTCAATAACGAATCATTTTGCTGTACCTCTTCCCCATTCAATTCGAACTCCTCTGCATGTTGCACCATGCACTGACAAAATGATAAGATTTCGGAAACATAACTCTTTTTCGTATCCTCTTTTCTATTCTTCTTATCATCCATATCTTTTTGTAAATGTACAAAATGATAAATGACTTCCAGATCACTTAAATACGTATATTTACTCTTTCCCTCTTTTTCTGCAACCTCCATCTTCTCTTCCAATTTATCTATATAACGACTATCATGCAGGAATGGAACCATATCTCTTATATTTTCTACATATGTATCTATATCTTCACTTTGATTCATTGTTATAGGTAAGTTCTCTTTTTTATTTTGTTTATCCATTTTTCGAATTCACCCTTCCTATTGATGATTATGAATATAACAATCTTTATTAACCTTACTTACCATTTTATTTTACTTCTATACATTATACAAATGATAATTCATTTTCTTTCTGTAAGAATCCCACATTCTTCTCTATTATCCTATACTTATGTTTTTTTATAATTTTTTAGTGAATAGATGTTGTTTAATAATTAACCAATTCCCTTTAAAAACTTATATACTGTTAAATTAACTATAAAACTTTATTAAACTATAAAATCTTATAAGAACTTTGATAAATTCTATTTCTTATTTTAAATGTAAGTCATATTCTGTTATGATATATACATATCTAAATTACTAGCAAACAATAGTTATGGAGGTGTCCTTGCATGACACAAGATTTATTGTTCATTACCAAACCTACTGTAACGACAAAAGAGGCAGCCGACTTATTGGGAGTAACGGTACAAACAATTTTAAAAAAAGAAAAAGATGGATTTATAGAATGTGTATATAAAGATAACTGGAAGCAATTTGGTAGTAAGATTTTCTATTTAGAGGACATTGAACGTTTAAAAAATAAAAATGAGGTTAAAGGCCTTAGCACGAAAGAAGTAGCTGAAATTCTTAATGTTGCACCATCTACTATCTTTACATACATCAAATCTGGAAAATTACCCGCGACAATGGTAGAAAAACGTGGAAAACAAGTCTATCTTATCGATGAAGAAGAGCTAGAGATTTTTATGCTTGATTATGAAAAAACTAAAACAAAAGAGCGAAAAACATTCATTACTAAGATTCAACAAGAAGAGATATATTTATATCAATTATTAACACATCAACATACCGGAAAAATAGCTAGGGTAATAGAAATCAATGGAGCAGACGGCAAGATTCTTACAGAAGACGAAGAAATTTTCCCTCTATCCACTTATAAGGAACATAATTACTCCTTTGAACCTTTCCATAAACAAGCTGTAATTACCAAACGAGGGTATTTATCTTTTTCATTTAAAAAACCTCAGCTATTTAATTCCATTACTTATAATCTAATAAATTTATTTTACAAAGAGCTAGGTGTCACAAATATGCGATTGAGTATTTCATCTGATACTATTAAATTAGAAATTAAACCTTTCGTATTACAAGTTGATCCATTACAGTTTCAAGAAGAGATTAAATACTTATATTCTCATATGAAATCAGGTACTATTCTTCCACATGTAGAGGGAGTTTACTTTAAAAGTAATGTAGAGCCATTAACTTTTCATGCAGATTATGAATTCAAGCAAAAAGTAGTGCAAATGGCAGCGGATGCAGGTATGGGACAGGAAGAATTTCTATTGCAAGCTGTAAAATCTTATATAAAAAATTTAGAATAGCAATAAATTTGATATCAAATAAAAAAAGCGTAGAAATAAAACCTTTCTACACTTTTTTTATTACTTAACTAAATCTAATATCTCTTATTGAAAACTAAAAAAGAAACAATATATTACAACTACCTTTTAATTTACCATAATTTTATTATGGATAATAATTTAACTGTACATTCTATATACTATTAATTCTTTATGATAAATCATTTTCTTATTTTAGATTTTCTTGTTTTGGCACAATTAGTAGATAAGGGTTGAGAACTAAACTTTCGTACATTTCTTACCGCTATAGCATTCGTCATACAATCATCCCTTTAAATAATTTTATCAATATAAACCGTTTTGTTGATTTTAAGTAACCAATAATATTTCAAACTACAAAAAAAAGAGATAGAATATCTTGATGTTAGAAATGGTGAATAAAAATAATACTAAACAAAAAAATACATAATGTTCACCAGTGAACAAAACCAATTCTATATCGCTACTATTATTTTGTCAATATGTATTATTCAGAAAAAATAGACAAAATAAAACTTGAAATTTTGTACACAATTATGTAAAAATTAGCAATTTATAATGTATACAGTGGTATCGTTATCAAGCTAATTTTATGCAAATTCAAGTTTAGGTAATTGAAAGATTTGAATACGAAATAAAACCGAACTGGTTTCACTATTAAACTAAGAAAGTGAATTTTATCAATCCGAGGTTTTCTTTTACATATTGACTAGTATAGGATAAAAAGGTTATCAAATGCCGAACGGAACTCTCAGCAGATGATAACCTTTTGAAATAGTGTATCAATGATTTAAATAGCTACTTACAAATATATCATTGAGTCACTCCAAATAAATTGATTTCAGCCGCACTTGTCCATGGATTATTGTTTACCTCGCTTAATGCACGTAGTTTAATATAACGACCTGTCTTGTTTGCAAGTTGTTGAAGAATATGTAGAGATTCACCAAAGAAGTGAAATTCATCTCGAATCGATAAATACATAGAAAAATGCCATCCTTTCCTATAATTCTGTAGAAAGAATAGCGCATTTTTCATTTAAAAGGTACTATATAAAGAGACTTCACCCTTTCGACTTACCATGTACTTCAACGACTACTAGCTACTTCCTAAACGTTGTTCCTCATTTACTAATATATTTATGCTTTTTTTAAATTTGCAAAGGACCAACAATATTTTCATATTACTTATTAACCATTATTGGCTGGATTCTCTCCTGAATTCCCATCATTACTTGGTTGCATTGGCGTTCCATGACCCTCCCCATTGTTTGGTGGCTTTGTATTTCCTTCGCCACTACCATTGTTTGGTGGCTTTGTATTTCCTTCGCCACTACCACTGTTTGGCGGCTTTGTATTTCCTTCGCCACTACCGTTGTTTGGCGGCTTTGTATTTCCTTCGCCACTACCGTTGTTTGGCGGTTTTGTATTTCCTTCGCCACTACCGTTGTTTGGCGGTTTTGTATTTCCTTCGCCACTACCGTTGTTTGGCTCACTTTGCTTTTGATCTTCTGGTTTCTTTAATTCTTCTTGTTTCTTTTGCTTTTCTTTTTGCTTATTTTCATTTGGCTGTTCAGTCGTATTGGCTATTTTCGCATTTGGAGAAGTATCACGCTTCTCACCTTTAATACGTAATTCGCTATCTTCTTGAACCACACTGTTCGGCATTTTAAATTGCGATTTATCTGTAGCAAACTTACTCATCATTTCTTTAAAAATCAATTGAGCTATTTTCGTATTTTTACTACTAATATAATCATCTTTACTATCCTTTGTATATCCGGTCCATACAGCCATCGTATATTGTGGTGTATAACCAGCAAACCAACTATCACGATTAGCACTTTCTGGTAAATTATATTGTGCTATTTGTTCTAAAGAATAGTTTGTTGTCCCTGTTTTACCGGCTACATCTAAAGAACCTATATTAGCTGCTGTACCCAATCCAGATGAAACAAAAGTACGAAGCATATCAGTAATCATATATGCTGTAGAATCCTTCATAACTCGTTTTGGCTTTTGCTCAAAGCTTTTTGATTTACCATCTGGATAAACGATTTTCTTAACAAAATGTGGTTTCGTGTACTTACCATCATTACCAAATGCCGCATAAGCGCCTGCAATTTCAGTTGGTGACGCTTCATTTGTACCAATCGCTGTTGATTCGGTCGGTGCTACATTAAATGTAATACCTAGCTTTTCAGAGAAAGCTTTTGATTTATTAATTCCTACTTCTTTTGCAGTTTTAATAGCCGGGATATTTCGGGAAGTTTTCAATGCATCACGCATTGTAATTGGTCCTAAATGCTTTCTATCTGCATTTCTAACTTCTTGTCCTGTTGAATACTTATATGGAGAGTCATCAATTTGATGGTAAGTAGCCCATTTTAAATATTCAATTGCAGGAGCGTAATCAAAAATTGGTTTCATCGTGGAACCTGCTGAGCGATTTAATTCAATTGCAATATTATGTCCTTTAAAAACAGCTTTATTTTCACCACGTCCACTACCAATTGCACGTACTTCTCCTGTTTTCGTATCCATAAATGTGAAAGCCCCTTGGAATTTCTCATTTGGATAATTAATAATACCGCTATTTAAAAGCTTGTCCGCAAAATCCTGTGCCTTTGGATCTAATGTTGTATAAATTTCTAAACCGTCAGATCCAATATTTGCATCTGGCATTTCTTTTTCAACTTCTTTCACAACCGCATCCATAAAAGCAGGATATGGCATTTCTTTTTGTTCAGTTGCTTTCTTAAGTCCTTCTGTTACTGGAATTTTTGATGCGTCTTCCATTTCCTTTTTTGTAATATAACCATGTCGATTCATTAATTGAAGTACAACATTTCTTCTTTCTGTTGCTTTTTTGATATTTTGTTCTTTCGTTGGATCATAGTTATTAGGCGCTTTCATTAAGCCAGCAAGCATTGCAACTTCTGGTAGTGTTAAATCTCTCAATTCCTTACCATAGTAATTTTGTACTGCTGTTGCAATTCCGTATGAACGGTTACCTAAGTAAACTTTATTTAAATACATTTCTAAAATTTCATGTTTTGAATACTGTTGTTCTAGCTTATACGCTAAATATATTTCTTGTGCCTTTCTCTTTGACGTTTTTTCCATCGATAAGAAATAATTTTTAATAACTTGCTGCGTAATCGTACTTCCACCTTGAGAGCCGTAATCCCCTTTTAGGCTGACTAAAACTGCACGTGCAGTACCTTTAAAATCTACGCCACTGTGCTCGTAAAAACGTGCATCTTCTGTCGCTAAAAACGCATTTTCTACTAACTTAGGAATTTGACCATACATAATATTCGTTCGTTTTTCTTTCCCATATTCATATATCAATTTCCCATCTTTATCATAAATTTTTGAGGATAACGGATTAACAAGTTTTGCTTTCTCGAGTTTTGGCGCATCTTTGATCATAACGAAAAAAGTAGCAACCCCTGTGACTAACCCTACAATACCAACTAATAAACAACTAATTAAAAACTTACGAAAAAATGATGTCTTGCCTTTTGGTTTTTGTTTTTTAGCTGCTGGCTGTTTGTTCTTTTTAACTTGTCGTCGCTCCTCTCGAGAACGATAATTTTCTGACATGCTATATTCTCCTGCCTTTCAATTCTCCTTTTGATTTACTTAAAATTATTGAAGTCACTTTAAGAAATATATTCATATTTAAAAAGGGTACTAAATAGACAATTTAAGTAATAAATTTGTTCCACTTTAAGATGCGGAAGAAATTTGAGCTTATCTGATAACGAAACAGAAACGGTAATAGTGGCACAACAAAAAAATGGAATTTCATAGAAAATCCATTTTTAGCTTGATGGGCATGTGGTGGTACCCCACATCCATCAACTTAAGGATTTAGACTATTCTTGAAGTTAAAAGCACGTTACTATTCACTTATGTTAATGAGAAAAGGTGACGTGCTTTTTATAAATATTTATCAAAAACAAAAGTTGTCTTTATTTGCTAAAGATTTATATCGATATATGTTTCCCACTACACTTAATCAATTAGCTATAGGAAGCAGGCGGAATGAAATGAGAACGCAAGTGCCATGGGCATCATTTTTTATATTTGTGTGTATGGTTAAATCAACAAACCGCTACTACCTCTATTACTCAACTTTGTAGTCAATTAGAAACTTCAACAGGAGTTTTATTAAGTCCCTCAGGGCTAAGCCCTGCCGCTGCATGAAGCCCACTCATAATCGAACCAAGGAATCACTTGCCGCCCGTTGACTAATCCAAATGAAAATAGCAGCTAATTCTGATCCAGAAAACTTAAGTCTTCGCCTTATAAATCCTATTTCTCTTGCAAGTTCTTCTAAGAATACAGGTGTAACATATCGTTGTAATTATTCTGCAAATGGTAATAATTCATCTTGAATCGAGAGATTCATAAGAAAACATCATCCATTCTAATTTAGCTTGTTTAGAAAAGATAACGTTTTTTTGATATTTGAGGGTATTAAAATCACCTGAGTTGATGGTTATGTATGGTGACCCCATAGCCAAAGAAGTAAGAAGATATTTAGAAGTGCATTAAATTTTGAGGAAGTGCTTGTGAACCGTATCATAAATAAATCAGGTTTTGTATGTTCGATTTTTAAATAATACCCGAGAAGGAGTGGGTTGCAGTTATAGTAATACTCTATTTTTTGTATTTCTACAATAGATATTTTTCAAAAAAACAGAATTATCTTGACAGTTATTAAATGGATTGATAAGGTTATAAAAAAATATTTCTTATCCAGAGAGGTGGAGGGACTGGCCTTATGAAACCTCAGCAACAGGTCTGCTTAAGTAGACACTGTGCTAATTCCAGCGGGTGATAATCCTGATAGATGAGAGCTTCCGTTTTTATTTGTCAGTAACGCCCTCTTTTTTAGAGTGCGTTTTTGTTTTTTCTGGATAGTAACTAAAGGAGAGTAGAAATGGAGAACAAAAATGGGAGAGAATTTCAAAGGAAAATGCAAGCACGTCATTTAGTCATGCTATCACTTGGTGGGGTGATTGGAACTGGCTTATTCTTAAGCTCGGGTTACACTATTCAACAAGCTGGCCCGTTTGGAACAATTCTATCCTATCTGATTGGTGCGCTAGTAGTTTATCTAGTTATGCTATGTTTAGGCGAGCTTTCCGTACATATGCCTGAAACGGGCGCATTTCATAGTTATGCAGTTAAATACATTGGACCTGGTACAGGGTATACAGTAGCCTGGTTGTATTGGTTAACTTGGACTGTTGCTTTAGGGTCTGAATTTACAGCCGCAGGATTACTTATGAAGCGATGGTTTCCATCGGTTAATATTTGGGTATGGAGTGCTCTTTTTGCCATTTTGATCTTTGTATTAAATGTCCTGACTGTTAAATTTTTCGCCGAATCCGAATTTTGGTTTTCATCGATAAAGGTTATAGCTATTGTGATTTTTATTGTTTTAGGAGTAGCAGCAATGCTAGGGTTTCTTCCAATGACTCATTCAAAAGCAGCACCATTCTTTTCTAATTTTACAAGTGGCGGTTTATTTCCTCATGGTGCTACGGCCATTATGATGACCATGCTTGCGGTTAATTTTGCTTTTTCGGGAACAGAATTAATAGGCATTGCAGCTGGAGAAACAGCGAACCCAGAAAAAATGATACCGAAGGCCATTCGAACTACTCTGTGGAGATTGATCATCTTTTTTGTAGGAACGATTGTTGTTTTATCTACGTTATTGCCTATTTCCGATGCAGGGGTATTAGAGAGCCCTTTTGTTGCAGTTCTAGAACGAATTGGTGTGCCATATTCAGCTGACATAATGAATTTCGTTATCTTAACAGCCATTTTATCTGCGGCAAACTCAGGCCTTTATGCCTCTTCTAGAATGCTTTGGTCGCTTGCTAATAAGAATACGATATCCCCGATTTTTGGGAAAATGACGAAGCAAGGTGTTCCAATCAACGCCGTCATTTTCAGTATGATGGGTGGAGCTTTGGCTTTGCTCTCAAGTATTGTGGCACCAGATACTGTCTATATCGTACTTGTTTCCATTTCCGGTCTAGCAGTAGTTATAGTTTGGATGAGTATTAGCGCTTCTCAGTTCCTATTTCGCAGACAATTTTTGAAAGAAGGAAATTCTGAAAAGGACTTGATTTATCGCACACCACTATATCCATTAGTACCAATTGCTTCTTTTATCCTTTGTCTGGCATCGTGCATTGGAATTGCATTCGATCCAACACAGAGAATTGCCTTATATTGCGGCATACCGTTTATTTTGTTTTGCTATGGAAGTTATTATCTAACAAAAAATCTAAAAAAGAGGGGTGTAGATTATGTCGAACAAAATCAACCCAATTGATGCTATTTTATCCCAATATTCCATTATGCTTCTTGACGGAGCATTAGCTACTGAATTGGAGGCGCATGGATGTAATTTGGACGATCCCCTTTGGTCGGCACGTGTGTTACTAGAAAACCCGGAACTAATTTATCAGGTGCATTCGGACTATTTTCGTGCTGGAGCAGACTGTGCCATAACAGCAAGCTATCAAGCTACTATTAGTGGGTTTTCCGCGCGTGGAATACAAGAACAGGAAGCTTTGGAATTAATTAAGAAAACGGTGTTACTTGCAAGAAAGGCAAGAGATGATTTTTGGAAGGAAAATACGCAAACGAATAGGCCTAAACCATTGGTTGTTGCATCAGTTGGTCCGTACGGAGCTTACCTTGCAGATGGTTCAGAGTATGTAGGCAACTATGTTGTGACAGATAAAACATTAGCAGACTTTCACCGTTCGAGAATGTCTGCGTTAATCGAAGCAGGTGCAGATCTATTGGCATTTGAAACGATCCCTTGCCTGCAAGAAGCAAGAGTATTAGATACATTATTGCGTGAGTTTCCAGAAACATATGCGTGGCTTTCCTTTTCGCTAAAAAATGAAAAAGAGATTAGTGAAGGTATGAAACTAGCGGAGTGTGCACGAGTTTTTGAGAAAAGTGAACAAATTGTAGCGATAGGCATCAATTGTGCACCCGTAACTGTTGTGACTGGTGCAATCCAAGAGTTGAGGGCAAACACAAAAAAACCAATTATTGTTTATCCAAACTCTGGTGAAACTTATAATCCAGAAACAAAAACATGGCATGGTCATGAACAATGTAACACGTTGGATATTCAATCTAAAGAATGGTACCAAGCAGGTGCACGTTTAATAGGCGGATGCTGCAGAACGACACCTTATCACATTGAGGAGATATCGAACAAGTGGCGTTCTTCCGAGTTTTTCTATTTGAACGAAGCAAAACAGTAATGTAATGGATGATAATCTAACTTTGTGTGTATTTTCATGATTTTTCTTGTTCAGGAATCTACAGTTACGTCTAGTGGCACAAAAAGTCTTTTTAGAGACACAAATGTGGATAGTAGCCTCGGGAATCCAGTGAACTTTTGGGTACCTTAGGTATGGAAAAGAATCAGGGAAAATAAAAACTGTTAGTTTAATAGACATGGTAGACAACATGCTGAATCTTTTAATGAAGATGTAGTTGATCCAATTGAAGGTGAAGGGGACCATTTATTCGAAATTAAAGTTAACGAAGAGGTTAATTTAGTTATTCAAAAAATAGTTCAATAACTATATGAAAATTTGTTGTAGTAGTAAATGTGGTCATATTGTTGTAAAAAAGGATAGATGTAAACAGGTATACTCTCCTGTTCAACTATCCTTTCCTTTTTACATACAATATTAAAATCCAAATTAGTTCCTTTTAGGAAGGTACCAATATAAACAAGACATTTAAATACATTTTAATCTTCTTTTGTGCAGTATTTTATATTGCAATGGTTTATAGGATTATTTATATAAACTTTGTTCAAGATCATTTTATTCCTACAAGCAGGAAATCTAAGATTGAACATAAACATTTATAATTAGGTATAAGGAGAGCTGTACAAGATACTCTTGATTTCCCAAGATTATGAGGATAATATTTTTGATACTGTTTAGCTTCATCTAAAATGAAGAAGAACGTCACGTTTACACATTCTTTTTCTACCCAATCCATATCATAAGTTTCTATACCATAATGTTTAAAATAATCATCAATGTCATTAATGAATCTTTTTTCTCCATCCGTTCCAGTAATTCGTTTATATTGCAATTCTTCAAACGATTTCATTTCAAGTCGGCAAGTTTCTTCTAACCACTCATATCGTTGCTTAATTGCTTCCGTCTCATTTTCATACCAATCCTCATGCCCTTCATAATATTTCTTCATACATTCAGGTCTCTGTTTATTTCTTAAAAATCTTTGCAACAAAACCAAATTTACGTTATTTCTTTGCGGAAATAGGTTGAAACCAACTATCCCTATCATTTAAGTGAACTTTAAAAACATATATAGGCTGTGAGAAGCCTTTTGTATCAGTATAGTAATCTATATTATATTTTGTGATGAATAATGTATCACCTGCTTTGAAAGATCCAATAGAATCAAATTCTCCTTGTTTCAGTTTTTGAAATGCTTCCTTTGGAGAAAGAATCTCAACATCTCGAACATGTGATTTTTTTGTACCGTAATATTTGTAAACAGGCATTTTTTTCTCTGCGTCTTTTAACTCTATTGATGTTTTTATAGTAACTTGAGACATATCATTTTTTGTAATGGGATCAATAGGCATATTTCCAAATTCCTTTATTTGATACGAAATTATTATTCCGAGTGCGACGAAACTTACTGTAATGGGAAGGTATAAATATTTAATTATTTTTGTATCTGTTTCATTTTTTTTCAAAAATATAAGAACTATGTTTAACACAGAATATCCTAGCATCATGCCTAAAGTATTATGAAGTAAATCTGCTAGTTCCATACTTCCTCGTTGCAGTGTAAATTCAAGAATTTCAATCAATAAACTTGCTATAATTGAGATGATTAACATCCATTTTGTTTTTTGAAAAACCTTACTAAATAAAGGGAATAAAATTCCTAAAGGAAAAAGCATACCTATATTCACAATGATATGGAAAAAGGAAGTAAATGAAAATGTATTCCATGCTTTTTTATAAATACTAAGTACATCAAAATCAATGGTTCTTGCAAAGGCCATATCATCTGAACGACCAAGTGAAGTAGCTGATAATGCAAGGGAATAGTATCCTGTTATTAAAACAAACAATATAATTTGTTTTACAGTTAGTTTTTTTTCTCTTTTACATATCTTTTTGTATACTACAAAATAACTAAAAACAAATACAAATAGTAACAAGAGTGTGAGTAGTATCGTAGGAATCGCATAACTAGCAATTAAATTGAAAATAATGTTCATTTTACACCTCTGTTTTTATGAATATAATTTTGTACATATGCATTTTATATAGTGATTACTAATACAACAATCGAGCTTTGGATCTTCAAAGGCTCGCAAAAGATGTAGGATTTATTCGTTAGGGAAGTAATTTTAAACAAGGCTGAATAAGATAAAATCGTCATGTCATTCAAAAATACGAGCTGAATTTACATAAATAACTGTCAAGAGATAAAATTTTTGTTTTTGGGGTAGGATACAGCCCAGTAATTGATAAATCGCCTTTCTTATTTTTCTCTCTATTTTTTTGTTGCTTACATTAGAAATACTAAACTGTATAATGACTCATATTAAAATTATAAATAGACTTATTAGTAATTTTTCATACTAATTATTCCTTTCTTCATGCTGTAATACTTAATAGACAACCTAAACAATAAAGTTGTTCCACATTTACAAAAAAA
>NZ_CP031748.1:2694243-2714997 GCF_003429245.1 Bacillus sp. CR71
CCGCAAGGACTGCGGGGTTAGCCTAATCAATTAGAGTTCGATAGAACTCTTTACTTAGGAATCCCTCACTTCTAAACGAAGTGAAAGTGGGGGTAGTTCAATATCAAAAGTATAGGATTAGAAAAAACCTCATAAAGAGGTTTTTTTAATTTCTATATTTATCTTTGGTGTGAAAATTCAGTTGCAAAATTAATTTTGACATAATGCTATGATTCATTTAAATATTTCGTGCTCTTATATGTTGGATGAAGTCTTCAGATTATTTCATGATATATACAATTTTAATGCGTATTTAGTTTTTAATATATAGTATTGTAATTTTGCTAAATTCTTAAAAGGACACATACAAAATTAAATAATATGTAATATACACTTAATTAATTTTTGGGATTGTAATTTTGAACTAATTTTTTTAATTTATACTCAGTAGCATAAGCATCAGCAGCAATAATTGCATCAAAAACCATTTCTGGTGAAATTTCAAATGGCATATTATGTATAGTTTCACCATCTTGACAGGCAGCTTCAGCCACTTTCATCAATTCTTCTTTACTTGCATCACCTAGGTTCAGATCTTCAAGTGTAGTAGGTAAGCCAAGCTTGATACAGAAATCAATGTAGTTATATAGTTCTTCAGTTGTCCAAGATTCCAATGCCATTTGTACTAATGTGCCAAATGCAACCTTTTCTCCATGCATCAAATCATGAGTCTTATCATGTAAAACAGTAAAACCATTATGGATGGCATGAGCTGCAGCTAACCCCACACTTTCAAATCCAAGGCCACTAAGCAAGGTGTTTGCCTCTATTACGGCTTCAACTGCTGGAGTAACAGTTTTTTGTTTAACTGCTAAAAGAGCAGCTTCTCCATATTGAAATAAGGTATCCCAACAGAGTTCTGCAATCTTAGCAGCTGCTAGGGTAGAGAGTCCTCCAGCCATAGCGGGTTTTCGGGATTCTAAATTTGCTCTAGCTTCAATCCATGTAGCCATTCCGTCTCCAATCCCAGCAGCTAAAAATCTGGATGGAGCTTGTGCAATGACTTGGGAATCTACTAAAATAATATCCGGATTTTTTAAATAAAATTTGTATTTCTCAAATACTCCATCATCAGAGTAAATAACAGAAAGAGAACTGGTTGGTGCATCTGTTGAGGCAATAGTGGGAACGCTTACAACTTTGGCCGAAAGAATTTCTCCTACCGCTTTTGCTGTGTCTACTGATTTACCACCACCAATACCAATGATTACATCAGCACCAAATTCTTTTCCTATTTTCTCAATTCTTGCAATTTCATTTTCAGAACTTTCACCATTAAAACCGACTTTTTCAAAGCTTAGATTTTGTTTATGAAAGCTTTCCATAACTTTTTCACCAACAAGATGCCAAACACATTCATCTACAATAACTAATAAATTGGTTCCTAGAGGTTTTACATACTCTCCAATTTTTTTAATTACATTTCTTCCCTGAATATATTTTTGCGGGCTAATTAGGATACGTTCCATGATAATCACTCCTTGATTTTTTTGTAAGTAAGCTGAAAATCTAGCCTTGAATCTAATGTTATCAAAATTCTGAGTACAGAATTATGAATATTTTATGTATATTTTTCGTCTGTTATATGACGGATTAAAAGATAGTGTTATGATTATCAAAAATCAAATACTATTTCTTAAGAAAGGTGAAATGGGAAAAATAGTATTAAAAACCTATATTATCAGGTTTTGTATAAAAAATCTTATTATGTAATAGTTTGAGTTTTAATAATGAAAATAAAAATACATAAAATTCACTGTTTGAATTTTATGTATTTTTATGCATGTATTATTATGAAATAGGTTCTTATGATACAAAGGATTGAAATTAATATTCATACTAAAAATGGTCCACATGCTCGAGCTGTAGCTACACTTATAGCAAAATTGAGCGGAATACTTTTAACGATGAATCTATTTATGAAACACAATCATTATTAGACCAATTGACTCTTGAAAAGAAAAGAATAAAGTATTTAGAATGTGAATTGTCGAAATATAAAAAACTAAACAACTCTTTTTCAGACATTATTATTTATAGTGACACTTTAATGAAGACGCTCTTTGTTGCGAATGAAGTGGCAGAATTAGATTCTACGATTCTTATTACTGGAGAGAGTGAAACAGGAAAAGAACTTATAGGTAAAGGTATCCATAAAGATTTTTTCAGAAAGGATAAGTCGTTTATTCTAGTAAATTGTGCGGCTATCCCCCCTAATTTAATTGAAAGTGAGCTATTTGAGCATGAAAAAGGAGTATTCACTGGAGCACTTCACATGAGGAAAGGGAAATTTGAGCAAGCAAACATTGGAAAAATCTTTTTAGATGGAATTGGAGGCTTAAAGCTAAATGTCCAAGTGAAATCATTATAGGTTTTTATAATAAAAGGGAATTGTAGGAGGGAATAAAATTAAATGTTAGGGTACTAGCGGCGACTAATGGAAAGGAATAGATGCCATGAAAAAAATTATTAATAATCCAGAAAAAGTAGTTAGGGATATGATTGACGGAATGTTGTTTGCACATTCTGATAAACTACAAAATATGCCTGAAACAAATATAATTATTCGAGCTAATAGTCCATTTCAAGGAAAAGTGGCAATTGTCAGCGGAGGCGGGAGTGGTCATGAACCAGCGCATATAGGATTTGTTGGTAAAGGGATGCTTGATGCTGCTGTAATGGGCGAAATTTTTACTTCTCCTACACCAGACCAGATTTTGAAAGCGATTCAAAAGGTTCATACTGGAAGTGGGGTTTTGTTAATTGTAAAAAACTACTCAGGAGACATAATGAATTTTGAATTGGCTGCTGAAATGGCTGAAGCACAGGGAATCCCGATTGCTACAGTCATTGTTAATGATGATATTGCTATTAATAATAGTTCACACACTATGAGAAGAAGAGGAATTTCTGGAACAATATTTGTACATAAAATAGCTGGAGCAATGGCTGAGAAAGGGGCATCGCTTAAAGAAGTTGAAGATGTTGCAAATAAAGTAATTGCTAATATACGTAGTATGGGCATGGCATTAAAAACGTGCACTATACCTGGAGCTGGTACAGTCGGTTATAAAATTGGTGAAAATGAAGTAGAGGTTGGTATATGTATTCACGGTGAAGCTGGAACACATCGTATTAGTATGATATCAGCTGATGAAATGGCTAAACTCCTTTTAGAGGATATTTTAAGTGATATGCAATTGAAAATTGGTGATAAAGTTGCAGTAATGGTAAACGGATTAGGTGGAACGCCGTTAATGGAATTATATATTATAAATAAAATGGTTAACACAATATTAAACAAAACTGGTATCGATATCTGTAAAACATATGTTGGGGAATACATGACAGCGATTGATATGGCCGGTTTTTCTATTACTTTATTAAAACTAGATGGACAACTATCTGCTTTGCTTAATGATCCAGCAAATACGACTAACTGGCGTGTACAATAGGAGGGCCAACATGTATATTACACCAAGACATATCATCAATTGGATGCAACTCACTGCAAAACAACTTGAGTATCAAAAAAAAAACCTAACGCAACTTGATCAATTCATAGGTGATGGAGACCATGGTATTAATATGAATAGAGGGTTTAAAGAGGTCGAAAAAAAGATATCATATACAGCTTATGATGATATTGGAAATGTATTTCATGATATTGGAATGATACTTATTTCAAAGGTTGGAGGTGCATCAGGACCTTTATATGGAACTGCATTTTTAAGAGCTGGTAGTGTTTTGAAAGGGAAAAATAAAATTACAATCAATGAATTGGGGCTTGCTTTTCAAGAATCTGTAAATGGCATCTGTCTAAGAGGAAAAACTCAGATAGGAGATAAAACAATGCTTGATGTTTGGGATCCTGTTTTGAAGTATATCCAAAGAAATGGAGAAAAAATAAAACCTATTGGTCTTATCATTTTTGCAAGAGAACAAATGGAAAAAACTAAGCCATTATTAGCTAAAAAAGGGCGTGCTTCTTTTCTAGGAGAAAGGTCTATTGGTCATTTAGATCCAGGAGCAGTCTCATCTTTTATTATCTTTGAAACTCTATGTTTATCTCTTATAGGTGAAAAAGATATTGTTAATGAACTTAGGGAGCAATTGTGATGAGTAATGCAGGAATAGCTTTATTTTCTAATGGCTATCTACTAGTTAAGAGATTTAAAAGCTTTACTCATCCAATTAAGTTTCAGTGTTTTAATAGTTGCTGCAGGAGGAGTAGATACCGATAAAGTAGGTAGAAGCGTTCGATAAATTCAAGAGTCTATTTATAATGAATGAGTTGTAATTGTATTCCTAAATTTGGGAGGCACTCTAATTAAGAGTGTTTAAATTAAAATAGCAGATTCACCATTAATAGATGGTCCTACGTAGCAGTTGTTGAATTAGGGATTGGCAGAATATTAGAAGAAATATATAAGATTTAAGGCTGTACTTGAAGCGAAAACCATTATAAAAATATAAAAGGAGCTAATCTTATGAGAATCGAAAAAAAATTAATTGTAACTCGTAAGGATGGAATTCATGCAAAATCAGCAAGTGAAATTGTAGATGGCTTAAGGGATTATGATTGTTCGGTTCAGTTTATATTTAAAGGTAAAAAAGTTAATGCAAAAAGTACTCTTCAACTAATTGATTTAGCAATAAAAAGAGGAGCAGAAATACATGTAATTCTTCATGGGAAAGATGCTGATGATGCCCTTGTGTTTATACAATGGTTTTTGAAATAACAAAGGGGGTCATAAATATGTCTCCATTTATGGGGGAATTAATTGGAACCTTGGTTCTTATTTTATTAGGGAACGGCGTTGTAGCAGGTACTTTGCTGAAAAAATCCAAAGCACAAAATTCCGGATGGGTTGCAATTACTCTTGGCTGGGGATTAGCAGTTACATTCGCTATATATATAGTAGATAACATAAGTGGTGCGCATTTGAATCCTGCAGTTACAATTGCTTTTGCTTATATAGGGTTATTTCCTTGGAGTGAAGTTCCTTCCTATATTGGTGCACAGTTGATGGGGGCTTTTTTAGGTTCAATATTTGTCTGGCTCCAGTATTTTCCGCATTGGAAAGAAACTAAAAATCAAGAAATTATATTGTCGGTGTTTTCTACAAGCCCTGCAATAACAAGTTGGCCGTCCAATTTGTTAAGTGAAATTATTGGCACTGCAGTATTTGTATTTTCAATTTTAGCTATAAGTCATAATAAAGTTACAGATGGACTACTTCCAATAATAATAGGAGCGTTAATAGTATCTATAGGTTTATCTCTTGGTGGAACAACTGGATTTGCTTTAAATCCAGCTCGAGATTTTGGCCCAAGACTAGCACATCAAATCTTACCAATATGTAATAAAGGCTCTTCGCATTGGGGATACGCATGGATTCCCATAATTGGTAGTACCATAGGAGGAATCATAGGAGCTATATGTTTTCAATTGATTTATTAAGCAATTAATATATTAAACTTCAATTAGAAATCGATTAGTTAACCACGTTTACTATCGATCATATAATGCAAAGGGGTATTTAAGTAAAAAATGTATGCTAAAAAATCACTATATATTTCTTATAATGTGGAATTGTTTTATTCATAAAATGTTCAATTTATATCCATTGTGAAAAAAATCACAATGGATATAATAAATATATAACCGTTGTAGAGAGTGATAGTGGTTTTATTCTTTTGAGAACTGATAAACGAGCTGCTTTTATATTGTTATATTCATGTGTTTTTTACAAATATTATTATTATTTGATACATATTCTCTTTAAAGTTGAGCAAATATCCAATCTAAGCAAGATCAAAAATACCAATGCCAAATATTCTTTTGCGACGAATCAACTCTTTTATCAAATTTCTGTCTCCAACTATAGACTGTTTTCTAGATAGCTATCTTTAGCAAACTTCTGACTTGTAAGAGGGAGTTATTGTTTTTTTTGTTTACTATTTTGTATGCAGGCGATATAAATCATCTTATCAGATAGAATAGCAATGTTTTTAGTAAGTGGAATCGATTTCATTATACGAATAACAGTGCTTTTCTTTAGTTGGGAAAAGGATAAATATGTATAGTCTGTCATTCAATTGAACTTTTGGTGAGTAACATATGCGTAATTAAAAACTTACATGGTATTTTTATCATTCGAAAGAACTTTAAATTGATTTCTGTCATGTTTGTTTGCATTGATAATCATGTTTTTCGAGATAAACGCTTTCCTTATCAATGAGGCAATTCGCAAGTGGGGTTTTACTCCTATTTTGGTTTGACGCAACTCATTCTATTTATAGTTGATTAGGTTTAGAGTAAGTGTATTTGAAACAACGATTTTCAACGGTATGTTCTTTCTATATTTTGAAAGCGTTTTCTTGTGGTGGGTTATTTTATAAGATTATGAACCTTTTACCTAAGAAATTATGTGTTTTAAGTAATGATTTGAAAAATGATGAATTGGAGATTCACAAACTCATTTTTAGTAGTAAACAAAATTTTATAAAAGAAGTGAGATTTAAATAGCCTAGGAGGTGGTTTTCTCAAAGATAGAAAAAGTTGGTTTTTAATAGTTAAAGAGTGATGAAATGAAGAAGAAAAGTTGTGTTGATTGCGTCAATTCAGAAAAAATTAGGATGAAATATTTAGGAGGTAGAGAGATGGTAGGGATTATCCTAGCAAGCCATGGCCAATTTGCTGAAGGCATTTTACAATCTGGCGCAATGATTTTTGGAGAGCAAGAGAATGTTAAGGCTGTTACCTTAATGCCAAACGAAGGGCCAGACGATTTGAGAGCAAAAATGGAAGCAGCAGTTGCATCTTTTGATAATCAAGATGAGGTATTATTTTTAGTCGATCTATGGGGCGGTACTCCATTCAATCAAGCTAATGGCTTGTATGAAGAACACAAAGACAATTGGGCAATCGTTGCTGGTTTGAACTTACCAATGGTGATTGAAGCTTATGCATCCCGTTTATCAATTACGTCTGCTCAAGAGATCGCAGCACATATCATTAAAACAGCGAAGGAAGGGGTCAGAATTAAACCTGAAGAGCTGGAACCCAAAGAAAATACTGATATCGCAGTTGCAAAAGATGGAAAAGCAAATGGCAGACTTGCTCCCGGTACAGTAGTTGGTGATGGGAAAATCAAGTTCGTTTTAGTCCGTGTGGATTCTCGTTTATTGCATGGTCAGGTAGCGACTGCATGGACAAAGTCTACACAACCAAATCGTATTATCGTAGTTTCAGATGCAGTGTCTAAAGACGATCTTCGTAAAAAATTAATCGAACAGGCGGCACCACCAGGGGTTAAGGCCAATGTTATTCCAATCAGCAAAATGATTGAAGTTGAAAAAGATCCCCGTTTTGGTAATACTAATGCACTGGTATTATTTGAAAACCCACTAGATGTCCTGAGAGTTATAGAGGGTGGCGTGGATATTAAAGAAGTTAACGTTGGTTCTATGGCTCATTCAACTGGAAAGGTTGTTGTTAATAAGGTTCTTTCTATGGGAAGAGAAGATGTTGAGGCTTTCGAGAAAATGAAAGCAAAAGGCATTTATTTTGATGTACGTAAAGTACCTAATGATTCTCGTGCAAACATGGATGATATTCTAAAAAAAGCGAAGGTTGAATTATCGTAGTTACATAGCAAATTTAAATAAAATGGGGGATCATAATGTCTACTATAGAAATAATTTTAGTGATACTAATTGCATTTCTAGCCGGTATGGAAGGAATATTAGATGAATTTCAATTCCATCAACCACTAGTGGCATGTACACTAATCGGTTTAGTAACAGGTAACCTGGAGGCTGGTATTGTTCTTGGCGGTACACTTCAAATGATTGCACTTGGATGGGCAAATATTGGAGCAGCCGTAGCGCCAGACGCTGCATTGGCATCAGTTGCATCAGCAATCATTTTAGTATTAGGCGGACAAGGTGTTAGCGGTGTTGCATCAGCAATTGCAGTAGCGGTACCACTTGCAGTAGCAGGACTTTTCTTAACAATGATTGTTCGTACACTTGCTGTTCCTATTGTACACATGATGGATACGGCAGCTGAAGAAGGAAATATAAAAAAAATTGAAGTGTTACACATCGCTGCGGTGTGTTTACAAGGTATCCGAATTGCAATTCCTGCCGGAGCACTTTTATTTATCCCTGCACAAAGCGTTCAAGGATTCTTGGAATCAATGCCTGCATGGTTAACTGATGGAATGGCTATTGGTGGCGGAATGGTTGTTGCTGTTGGTTATGCATTAGTTATTAATATGATGGCAACAAAAGAAGTATGGCCATTCTTTATTATTGGTTTCGTAATAGCTGCAATTTCTCAATTAACACTTATTGCTCTTGGTGCATTGGGTGTGGCTTTAGCTCTTATTTATTTGAGTCTTTCTAAAATGGGTGGTTCTTCAAATGGTGGTGGAGGTAACTCTGGTGACCCGCTTGACGATATCTTAAACGATTATTAATTCAGGAGGAGGAGAAGACAAATGGCAGAAAAAATTCAATTAACAAAAAGAGATCGTTTAGCCGTTGCATGGCGATCTACATTTATTCAGGGTTCTTGGAACTACGAACGTATGCAGAATGGTGGTTGGGCCTTCTCGATGATTCCAGCGATTAAAAAGTTATATAAATCAAAAGAAGATCGAAAAGCAGCATTAAAACGTCACTTGGAATTCTTCAATACACATCCTTATATTGCTTCACCAATTCTAGGAGTTACATTAGCACTCGAAGAAGAACGTGCTAATGGTGCAGAAGTTGATGATGTGGCAATTCAGGGGGTTAAAGTTGGAATGATGGGTCCTTTAGCCGGCGTTGGTGATCCGGTATTCTGGTTTACTTTACGTCCAATGTTAGGTGCTTTAGGAGCATCATTAGCAATGGGGGGGAATATCCTTGGGCCAATCCTTTTCTTCTTAGCTTGGAATCTGGTTCGTTGGGGATTTATGTGGTATACACAAGAATTTGGTTATAAAGCCGGTTCTAAAATCACTGATGATCTTTCAGGTGGATTATTACAAGATATTACAAAAGGTGCATCAATCCTTGGTATGTTTGTACTTGCAGCCTTGGTGGAACGGTGGGTATCAATTAAATTCAAGCCAGTTGTATCTGAAGTTCAGTTAGATAAAGGGGCGTATGTTGAGTGGGACAAACTTCCTGGAAATGGTGAAGGGATTCGTCAATCTTTTGAACAAGTAAACTCAGGAATGGCACTGTCACCTACGAAAGTGACCACCTTGCAAGATAACTTAGATCAATTAATTCCTGGTTTAGCTGCATTACTTCTGACATTCTTCTGCATGTGGTTGCTGAAGAAAAAAGTCAGCCCAATTGTTATTATTCTTTCATTATTCGTAGTTGGGGTAGTTGGTCACGTAATCGGACTTTTATAATTTAAGTTGCTCACGTTTTCAATTCTTAAAATTTAATATTTAGGAATTGTTGAGATTAAAGTATAGGTTAGTAGCCTGTGAATCGATAATAGTTCGTATACAAAAAGTGGCTGGGGATTATCGCTTCAGCCACTTTTTGTATTGACTTAATTGTTTGAAGTTATGAATTATAAATAGGATAAATGAAATGGAGTGGATATGATGATTCAATCAATTAATACAAAGGTAGATTTAGTAATAGATGCTACCGCTTTTACGGGACTTACGGACTATGGGAAAATTATGATTGGTGATAAAGGGTTTGAATTTTATAATTCTCGTGATACGCGTAAATTTATTCAAATTCCGTGGGAGGAGGTAGATTACGTTATAGCTTCTGTAATGTTTAAGGGGAAATGGATTCCACGTTATGCTATTGAAACCAAGAGAAATGGAATCTTTACCTTTTCTTCTAAGGAACCTAAGAAAGTTCTTCGGGCTATACGAGAATATGTAGATCCAGGTCATATGGCACAATCTCTAAGTTTCTATGATGTTATTAAACGTGGTCTTAAATCGCTAGGTAAAAAGAAATAATAAAATGAAAAGAAGGGTGTATTTTTTATATAGGAGCTAACATGGTTTTGGTGTAAAAATAGATTAACTGATTATGCTCCTTTTTAGAGTCATACTATCAGTATGTTCAAGATTAAGATATTAGTTGTAAGAGCCTTGGGATTTTTGCACCAGAACCGTTTTATACACTAAAGGTTATTTATGTTATTTAATTATATTTTTGCAATCGTGCTGTGTTATAATTCTGAAATACTGATATATCTAGTAGGACTTAAAGATTTCGGTTTATCATACGAAGTGGAAAATTAATCTATTATATTTGAGGGTCAGGCTATGATTATTTAAACTATTATTCACACTATTATTTAGACTAAAAGAAGTACAAGGAGGAAGGTATATCTATTAAAGTAGTGAGATATACCAAATTCAAAATGAATATTAAATTTAATAAAAAAGTAGTAGCATTCACGGCAGGATTAACGGTATTATCTTCACCATTGGTATCGTTTGCAGAGGAACAACAATTAGTAAACAATAAGCAACCTACAAACGTTCAGGAACAAAGTAAAACAACATCAGATGAACAGGCTTTAAAAAGTATTGAAGCTAGTTTTGAAGAGGTAGACGGACGTGGTGGAGGTACTGTCGACAATAAGAAAGTAGATAGTCTTCAACGTTCAGAAGGTATTCATGAAGAAACAGGTACACTAACTGTTCCTAACAATTCAAACAGAACAAAACGTAGTCTGTCTCCCATATCACCTAGCACCTCTAGTACAATAAATGGTGTTCCATTCACGGAATGGATTGTTCCAGCAGGTAACGATAATATTCGTCCTCAAAACTATATGAGTCCAAAGTATATTACAATTCATGAGACTGATAATACAAGTGTAGGAGCAGGTGCTAGAAACCACGCTCAATACCTATATAACCAAGCAGTAGGGAACACAGACCGAGCTGCATCGTGGCATTTTACAGTAGACGATAAAGAGATTTATCAACATCTACCATTAAACGAGAACGGATGGCACGCAGGAGACGGTGATGGTCCAGGTAATAGAGAATCTATTGCAATTGAAATCGCAGTTAATAGTGACGGAAACTACAGTAAAGCGGTAGATAACGCTAAGAAACTTGTAGCTTATTTAATGAAAGAAACTGGTGTACCGTTAAATAACATTGTAAAACATCAAAAATGGAGCGGTAAAATATGCCCTGCCAACATGATTAATAATGGGCAATGGGATGTATTCGTAAATAGCGTTGAGGGGTATTATAATAATCTTTATCAACCAAAAGATGACATTACAGGAGGTTGGTATGAAGAAGCTATTCGAGAGTTAAATAGAAGGGGTATTATGATAGGGGAAGGAAACGGAGTTTTCGCACCCAATAGAGCGATAACAAGAGCCGAATTTGCTCAATTAATCTCTAAATCTCTAAACCTGCCAGCTGGAGATGCTTCATTTAGAGACCTAAACGATGCAAATTCAACTTTACGAGATGGTATTAAACGTACTGCAAGTGCAGGTATCATTCAAGGTAGAGGAGATGGTTATTTTGACCCAAACACACCTATTACAAGAGAAGAATCAGCAATTATTGTAAACAAGGCTTTACAGTATAAAGGTATATGGGGACCAGTTGTAAACCTACCATTCTCAGACAAAGACCAAATTATTTATAAAGAAGACGTACAAAGACTGTATGGCCTAGGTATTGTAAAAGGTAAGGGTGACAATCAATACGATCCTAAGGGAACAACAACTCGTGGTGAGACAGCAACATTCATTCTAAATATGCTACAAGTAATTGAAAATGGTAGTGTTGAAAAGGTAATTGGAACGGCTCAAATTAATGGTATTGGGGTAAATGTTCGAAGCGGATCAGGGACAAACTATTCTATTGTTAGAAAGACAAGTAAAGGCGAAAAAGTTACAGTATATGAAGAAAAGAACGGCTGGCTAAGAATTGGAACAGGTCAGTGGATTTATTATGACTCTAGTTATATCGACTATAACAGATTATAAAAGACTGAATAGTTAAAAGAACAGGTTATATTTGGATATATAACTTACTCTCAGGTTGTGAAGAAGACTTTCTCCACAACCTGTTTTTGTGCCTAGCCCTCTCTTGACCTACCAATACTGATAAAAAGAGGAAATTCATTATGATGGGGGCATCGGTAAGTTATTGTAATTAGCGTGTATACAATTAAAGGCTAATGTTTTCTTGATAATTAAGTAGAGATCACCGTACATATCCATCGAGGAAATACCTTAAAACAAAAAAATGAGCTGACTTCTCAAAATAACTAACTGTAAAGAAAGAGAATTTTCATTTAGGAGGTACTTTTATGCTAGAAAAAAGGCTTATAAAGTTGGTAGCTCAAAAATTAAATTAGGATACTCCGTAAGTATATGCTAGACTTGGTTTACCATTTGATTTACTGTTTTCATGTCCTTTACGAGTCGGGGATTCTTTGTTTCACGGAAAAAAAGCAGACTCTTATAAAAGAGCCTGCCTTCCCTGGTTTGTAAAATTAAGAAGCTTTACGTACGTTTGAAGCTTGAGGTCCACGTTGACCTTGCTCCAAATCAAAAGTCACTGCTTGACCTTCTTCTAAAGTTTTGTAACCTTCGCCTTGAATCGCTGAGAAATGAACGAATACATCGTCTCCACCTTCACGTTCGATGAATCCGAAGCCTTTTTCGCCATTAAACCATTTCACATTACCTTTTTCCATTTGTATTGCCTCCTAGTGTGTAAACACACACAATGTAATACTATCCTTGCTCTCAGTGATCATAAAGGTGAAAAGTTACAAATCCTTTACACCGAACAAAAATAATTCATTTTAATAATAACATTTTTTGTAATAAATGTAAAGGTGAAGAAAAGACAGCTACTATGTTTATGCAAATGTTAGATCCAAAGAAAAACATGTTTCATAAAATAATGACGGAATATGAGGAAATAAAGTAGAATCTCTCTTATTAGAAATCCTACTTTTTCTTTGGTTGTAAGAATCTTGATGTTTTTGTATCAGAATAGTATTGTGTATATCGAAAAAAATAAAAGACAACTCCAATTAAGAGTTGTCTTTTTGTGTAATAAAATCCCCAAAATATGAAAATATACAAACGAATATAATACGCTATGGTTGATATTATAACAAAACCGAAGAGTATTGAAAATAAAAAGAATGTTGTAATGATTTTTTAAGGTTTTAGTTAAAAAAGCCTCGAAAATAAACCTTTTATAAAGGTTTCCTTTAAATATGATTATTGTATTTCGAGGGGTTCCTTATAAATCTTAGCTATATATTTTACAAAATCAATGACGGGATAGTGTATGAGTGAACGGTGCTGCGTAAAACGAATCCCTGATTTTTCCATTTTTGAAATGAGTTGTTCAACTTCCATCTCTTTTTGTTGTATTCTATCATAATTTTGATATACAATGTTTTTCCATTGATAGGAAGAGCCGTGAAAATAACTCTCCCCTTTTACCCTGTGACTAAATATAATTTCTATTTTTTCTCTACGTTGTTTTTCCTTCATATGCGCTTCTGTTGACTGCATGTTTATCGCCTCTTCCCTTTTTTGTTGTATAACAAAATTTGGTCTAACTCACCATACATAGCCAATGTACATTGTTCTAGTTGGGATTTGTCGTTTAAGGCTATCTCATCCACTGTATTTGGTTTTCAAGTGCTTAATCTAATATATTGGATTTATATCTAAATAAGTTGTTAATGTGTATAAAACACTATCTATCTTTATTATAAAATGATTCTTTATAAGCATGCACCTTTTTACACTCACGAAGATTTATAACATGACGATTATCTTCATCCATGAATGTTATTCTGAATTTACTAAGGTTAGTTTCTTTATTTAGGCTAACTAACATATTGTATGCCTCAGTATCTATTTTATAAAAAAAGAAAATAGATGTAACGGTCCACCTTTTAATAAAAAAATCCTATAAAAATATAGCGCTCTTAAAAGATTTTGTTACAAATTTATTATGTTTGACTTCAAAAACGGAACGTAATATTTATTTGTAGAAAATTTTAAGAGTAAAAATAGAATGACAATTTATATGATAAGAAAAGGGGGCACTTATAGATGCTAACAAATGATTTAGATTTTCGATTAGAACCACGTTTAAAAGAAATGTATGAACAACATAAAATAAGAGCGCAGAAGATAGACTGGGGTTATCATGAGTTTTTGCCATGGGATAAGGGAAGGGACTTTAAAAGAGTTCCTTGGGATGAAAGTCAAGTTACTCTTCCTTCTGGTGTAATTACGGCCATTGAAACAGCTTTATTAACAGAAGTGAATTTACCATGGTTTACAACGTATTTATCTGCGACTTTTAAAGGATCCCTTTCTGTTATTACAGATTTCATTCATACTTGGACCTCAGAAGAGGATCAACATTCGAATTTATTGGAGACATATTTACTACTCACTCGAAGTGTGAATCCTAAGCGAATACATGAATTAAGAAAGTCAGTCGTTGAGGGTGGATTTGAGCCTGATTTTCATACACCAATCGAAGCTATGGCGTATACGACGCTACAAGAACTTGCAACGATGGTGTTTTACAATAATGTTGCTAAGGTTGCAAGTAAGCATGATTCAGATCTTGCTACATTATTACGCCGTCTTGCAAAAGATGAAACACTTCATTATGCATTTTATCGAGACGTTATTCGAATTCATTTAGAATTGGAACCAAATTATTGCTACCATATTGCCAATGTGATTAGGAATTTTAAAATGCCAGGTGCAGTCATGCCTGATTTTGAAAATAGAATGGCTGTGATTGCAAAAGAAGCAAACTATGGACCACTACAATATTTTGATCAAGTACTTGATGTAGTGGTTGAGTATTGGGGGTTAAAAGACTTACGACCAATTGCCCCCCTTGCAGAAAAAGCAAGAATTGAGATTTTGGAGTACCACACAAGATTGAAAAAAATAAGGAATCGATTTGGTCGTTTTCAAGGGAAAACGGATCTACGTTAATGAGTAGAGGTTTCAGAATATGCGAGGGGAAATTCTCCTTCCCCTTATTGGAAATCTTACACATTCCCTATGGTTTTTGTGCTAGTTTTATTTAATTTGATTTTCAAAGAAAAATCAATTGACAACAAAAATAATTTTATGATATTATTAAATATTTGATAAAAAACAACATATGTGTTAAGCTTGAGAAGGTTACCACATATGGAGGTGGATTATATGTTTCAAATTGGCGATAACATTGTTTATCCAATGCACGGAGCAGGTATAATTGAAGCCATAGAAGAAAAAGAATTCTCAGGAAAAAAACAACAGTATTTTGTCATAAAAATGTCGATCAGTAATATGCAAGTCATGATTCCTACGGGTAAAATATTGAATTCGAATATACGCCCAGTTACTGATATACTTGCATTAAAGCACATTATATACATTTTTCACCATGAAGAATCCTGTAAATTGTTGCCGTGGAAACAAAGGCATAAAGTGAACACGGACAAAATAAAAACGGGTGAAATACAAGAAGGTGCTGAAGTTGTACGGGATTTAATGCGTATGAAGAAAGAAAAAGCACTTAATACAAGCGAAAAAAAATTGTTGGATGATGCATATAGATTTTTGGTCAGTGAACTAGAATTAATTAAAGGAATCACTGAAAATCAAATAAAAAGTTTCTGTTAAGGTTCATTATAAATAATGAATTATATCCTCCGAAAACATCCTGAATTTTTCGGGAATATGATGAGTATTAAAAGCAAATCATTTCAAAGATATTCAATTTCTTCAACTCATTTTTAGAGTAGGAACCTCTTTTGTTATTACTTCAATCTAATCCATTTTTATTTTTAAATTTCTTTTACGAACGTTCGAAGTTTCATCAAATAAATCGATTAAATAGTCACTTGATTTTTGCAATCCTGATTCACACTGGCACGGACAAGGAGCCGTAAGGATGAAAGAGAGGTAGGGCTTTCATTGTTTTAGGTAATATACTATCTAAGTCATTATTTTTAGAAGAAAAAAATCAATTTAACCGCTTTCTTTAAGAGTTTCTTACATCTAATGAGACAGTGTATAGTAATTGTTTATCTTCTTTACGTAAAATTGATAAACGAACTGGTAACACCATATGGTAAACTACAAAAAATGGTTTCCAGACCAGGAAACCATTTTGAATTTTATTTACATACAAATAGTAAATTAAGCAATAAGAAGGAGTGCACACATGAAAAAAATGTTAACAAAAGAATTAAGTAATGAATTAAAGAAGCGAGAAGGGATCATCTCTATTACAGTTGAGCCTTATGAAAAAATCGAAGTTGGTGGAATTCGTGTAGATGGACCAGCTGTTATTCTAATTAATCAAGAATAGCTAAAAATAGTTTCATGTAAGAAGAAAAGGATCAGCCTTTAAGAGAAGGGAGGATCCTTTTTGTTTGCTGCAACTTTTATTTAATGTATTGGGGTTAAAAGGAAGGAGAGGATCGGGATTATCATGGTAGAAAGCTTAATATTGGTAGGGTTTCTTTTTACGTTATATAAATTAGTTGATAAAAAAACAAACTAATTTATATAACGATATATTGTTTCCTTTTTTAGGACGAAATTTATTTGATAGTGAAATGGATAATTTAAAGGAGGAATTTAGATGGATGCAAGGAAAGAACGCATAAAATACGAAAAGATGTCAAAGAATTATGACCGTATTTATTCAGTTTCGTTTTTCCTATTAATTATACTTGTTTGTAGTAGTGTGATTATCATAGGAGCTACAGGAGGAAAATATGGAGTGTTTTTATTGTTAGCAATTTTACTTAATGCACGTATTACGAAGGAATCTCAAAAAAAGTATGAGTATTATTCTAATAAAGGGCGTATTTAAAATCATACATATCCTAAAAGGAACAAACTAGATGTACATTCAAAATATCCCTTTATCATCTCCTGTTAACTGGCAAAAGTAACTTTATATAAATCATTTTTTGAGCAATGTAGAAATAGAAAACGTACCCTATTAAAATGTTATTTCCGTTCCTATAATTAATTATCCTTCTAGCATATTTATAAGATTTATATCATATATTAGGAGAAAGAATGTAAATTAGAAAGGAGTCTTATAGAATGAGTTATTCGAAAGGAAATGACTTGAGTGAACAACATATGGTAAGTACACCTAATCCCTACGTATATCAGACATTACAATCAGTAATTGGTAAACATGTGGTTATTGAAACTGTAAGAGGTAATGTAAGAGGAAAGTTAAAAGATGTGAAACCAGATCATTTGCTTATTGAAGATACGGCGCCATATATTGTACGCATTCAACAAATTGTATGGATTATGCCAAAACAATAATCAAATTTATAAAAAATTAATGTCATAGTCCACTAAGTAAAAACACAGGGTTTTATCTCTGTGTTTCTTCAAATTTCCGTTTTTGAATATATGCTTGAGCATGGATAATTTCTTTTTGGAGTTCTTTTAATTCTTCCGTAGATCCAGATTCAATCCTCATGTACGTAGTAACTAGACTAATCATCATATCCATCTTCTCTACTATATTTTGAATGACTTGTTCAGATTGCTCTTTTTTAGGATGTTGTATTGCTATTAAAGCATTTTCTATATAATTATTCTTTCTTTGCTGGATATCATAAATAAACTGTTTTGTGTTTGAGTTCATTTGTTTCCCCTCCATTTTTGATATATTTTCATTCTATCATATTTGAATAGAAAATATTGAATGGGTCGTTCTTACTTGCAACATTCATCTGTTAAAGGTATTATCACAAGTGGTTTTGGTGAAGAACTCAATTATAAAATGGTATGAAGTTAAGAGGTAGGTGAAAAGATTGATTCTAAACCGTTGCACTCTTTTGTTGTATAATTTTTTAGTCTTAATAGGTTAAATGTATTGTAAAGAAGAACAAAGTGATAGTGAACGCAATAAATTTTTACCATTTTGTTTAGGAGGTGTTACTGTGAAAACTATAGAAATTAAAATAGTTAGATCTGGGAGTCGTAAGGATTTAAAAATGGAATTAGATAAAGTTGTAAAAAAGTTTCGTTAAAAGGGTTTAGAGGTTGTAGTACAATATCGAACACAAGCAATTGTAAATGGAATTGAATATTCAGCTTCAATCATTGGGTGTAAATCAGAATGATAAGGAAGATGGAAAATGATAATAAGTATTATAGTAGGAGTATTCTACTTTTGTGGGGTAATGACAGGGTTCTTGCTATAAACCGTAAAGTAAACTCTTCAAAACATATAAAAATTTATTCGCTTACTGAATATGAATGTAAAAGCGAGTGAAAAACGGGGAGGGAATTAGGAAGACCAAAACTAGAAAAAGAAAAACTTTCAAGTGAACTACGTATGTATGATAGTAACAAATGTTCCACCAAAGAAATCATAGAAGGCATTGGAATATCACGTGTCCCTCTTTATCAAGCAATTAACAAACGGAAATTTAAAGAAACACAGAAGTGAAAACCGATTCTCTAACGTACAGAAATCGGTTGAAATGTGTCGAAACGTACAATTTTCTTTTTTTGATATGGTGACCCTTTTTGGAAAAAAGAAACAATATATCCTAAAATTCACTTTATATAAGTATAGCTTGATGACGATGGATGAGCTAGCATAAAGGCAGAATTCAGCAAAAAGAAGGAAGCTATCTCCTTCTTTTTTATTTAACATAACCATAATTCAGTTTGGTTAGCTTTTTATTGATTTTAAAAATTCTTATCCTAGTATATTTAACACTAGAAGATTGAAGTCTCTTCTTGTGCATTTCCGCATCTGTTTTTCTTCAAATATATAAATGCCTCCAGCTTCTTTTGTCTCTTGATTCTCTGTCCATATTTTCTAGTGGAATCCTTTTTCTTTGTTAATACTCTTTGCTAAATCCTAAAATATTTTTTCCATTGCATCACCAAAAGGAACTCCAAACGGAAAATCAACTTGTAATAGATACGTTATTTTTACTCACTTCTATATTCAATGTAAAGTACAACAAGAAATTCTTTCGTTTAATAGCTAACAGATAAAAACTTCTTTTGTACAAAAATATTTACCGCATTTTTTGCACCAAAACATTATATATTTAAACATAATCTATTGGGAGGTTAGTTATGAGTAATTATATAAAAATACAAGAAAGTGCTAAGCGTATAAATGAATTGAGTAAGCATCAAAAGATACTAGAGCGTGAAAAAAATATATTAAAAAGTGAGCTTTATAGATTATTCAAAGAAAATAAAAGATATAAAGAGAATGTCCAAGGCATAAGAGCATCGGACATTTAGCATTAGTTTTAAAAACATCAGATTTGTAAGTAGTTGTAGAGAGGGAGGGGAATCGCTTAGCTTAGTTACTTGCTTAGCAAGTAACTAAGCTAAGCACAATATTTATTCGTAAATTTGACACATCTCTTGATAAGATATACATGCTATACTTAATTGTATAGTAAATAAATTGTATCCCAGTACAATACTTGCTATTATTAGTACTCAAATAATTTAATATGGTACGGTAAAAGGTCTCTTTTCAACGATAAAAGAGGCCTTTTTTCATTAATATTATATTAATTTCGCGAATTGCATAATCTTCCTTTAAAATTTTTTGTAAAGATTTTAGTATTGCTTTTTCTGTGTCTAAAATTGTGCAGTCTATGTTAAAAAAAGAGATATAATCAAAATAGATCCTCGCATTTTTTAATCTTCACTTATAATTACTATACCTTTATTTTCTGCCACTCAAAATCATTGCATTTCCTAATACTTTTTTATTTAATGGAAAAGTAACACGTTACTTCTATGACGGTGACAGTATCAAGTCATTATGCGAAACAGATGGAAATGGAAACGTCCTTCGTCACTATGTATACTCAATAGACGGTGTACGTCTCGCAATGAAATCACAAGGACAGACGTTATTCTATCACTATAGCCCACGTGGTGATGTAGTAGCGATAACAGATGTATACGGACAAGTAGTCGCAAACTATGAACACGATGCATGGGGCAATGTTTTAAAGATTGACACAAAAGGTATTGCAGCAGAAGTGAGGGAATTTACAGAAAAAATCTAAATAGTCTGCGAATGGGATTAATTATTTAATCAAATCTATTCAACAAGATACTCATGATACAGTTCGTGTCATGCAAAAAGAAGAACAAAAAGCAGCAGAAGGATAAGAGGAGGCCCACAAAGCGAATCAAACATTCTCATCTATTATGAGAGATATTGATAAAATTATAAGTCAAATTCAAGAAGTCTCTGCAGCAACAGAAAAGATGTCTGGCGGCACAGAAGAAGCAAATGCGTCTTTTTCACTAATAACTGATACTGCAACACGAGTAGAAAGAGAAACATCTCAAACAGTACAATCAATTCAATCACAAGCAGTTTCAATTCAAGAAATTTCAAATCAATTCAACAAGATGAAAGAAAAGGTGAATGCATTAACAAAATTGCTTTGAAAATTTATTATTGAAGAGAAAACAAACGAGAAGTGAACTACCCGCCACTTAACATCCTAACGGACTGTTTGAAGTGGGGGCTTCTCGGTTAGTCGTTACTTTTAGTAGCTAACGAATTCGTCCTAAGACAGCCGAGCTAACTCCCTTGTTCCAAGGGTTATTTTATTGCTATCTATGCTAACGCTAATAGGCGTATTGCTTCATTTTTG
>NZ_CP031748.1:2715047-2715728 GCF_003429245.1 Bacillus sp. CR71
GCAGAACAAGAATTTTTTAAGCAAGAAGAAATGAATGATGTGTGGAAGGTTGTATTAGAACTACCTAAAAAGCACCGTGAAATAATTATATTGGACGCAAAATATGAATTATCTTATGAAGAAATGGCTGAAACATTAGGAGTATCCATTGGAACTGTAAAATCGAGATTAAGTAGAGCGAGAAGTAAGGTTTCAAAATTAATAGGGGAGGGTAGTAGTGATGAACAATAAACAAAATCCTGACTGGTATAGAAAAATAAAAAAAGGGCCAATGGAGAATCGTAAAGATGAAGAAGAATTTATTTCTAAAATAAAGCAGTCTATATATGAAAATAATGAAGTGGATTTTGTAAAACATAAAAGACCATTTCGTAAAAAAGCATTACCTATTGTAGTTGTTTTGGTTTGTACAATGTTATTTTTCATTGTTCAACAACCTTGGCTTGATGATAATAAATCACCGGTACAAAGTAGTACTCAAATTAAGCCTAAAACAAAAGATGAGTCTGCTCAAGATCCATCATTAAAACAATTTATGAATGAACTATATCAAAGTACGAACTCAAAAAATGAAAATGACTTGTACAAAGCGTTAAATGATGAAGTTCTATTTAAAGGGAAGAGTTATAAGAAGGATGAACTGAAGTTTGATGAAGATATTTTTCATGAGTTGCAAGTCGC
>NZ_CP031748.1:2715778-2717572 GCF_003429245.1 Bacillus sp. CR71
GTTCTATTTAAAGGGAAGAGTTATAAGAAGGATGAACTGAAGTTTGATGAAGATATTTTTCATGAGTTGCAAGTCGCTCTTACAATGGGGGGAGAGTTTGCAAATGATACAAAAAAAGTATACAAAGTACCAAGTGGATTGACAGAAAGTAACCAACCAAAGCAAGCGCATTTTATATATGCAACGGTTACTGGAAATAAAACGAAAATTTTAGCTGAACCAAAACGAGAATCACAAGTGTTATATGAAGTATCTAATGAAATGGTAAAAGCTTGGATTCCAGAAAAAGTGCAAAATGATGGATATATAAAAATATCGACAATTAATGGCAATACTGGATACGTACAAAAAGAGTATGTTTTAACTGATATTAAGTATTCATTTATGTTCGAAAAAAATGATAATGGTGAATGGAAAATAATAAATATAGATTCTATTTGGTAAAAGAGGAAGGTTCACTTTAATGAACCTTCCTCTTTGTTTTTATTCTCTTTTTGAAGTGTATGCCAAGACTCTAAAATTTCTGATGTAACGAGAGCGGCAATGTTTTTTTCTGAATTACTACCAGGAATAACGACAGAAACGGCAATTTGTGGATCTTCAGTAGGAGCATATGCAATGAAAAGAGAATGATTTATCATTCTTTCTTGCTCATTTGGAAAGCCTGTAATACCTGTTTTACCTGCGACGTCAAAAGGCAACTTTTTAATTTCCTCTATATTTTGACTCATTCCACCTTGCACGACACTCCAAAAGTTCATCGGGTAACGATTTGAACTTTCTAAAATTGGTTTAAACTTTTTTGTTTCCTTACCGTCCGGACTAATAATTGCACTTACAGTTTGAGGTTTATATTTATCACCTTTACTTGCCAAAGTTGCTGCATATTGAGCGAGTTGAAGAGGGGTATGCACTTCATTTCCTCCCCAAGAGGCGTTTAATAAAGCGGAGATTCCATTTTCAAACTTATTAGATGGATGGAATTCATATTGTCCGTCTTCTTCAAAGGGTAAATCAATCCCGGTTTTAGAACGTAGGCCGAATTGTATTAAATAATCTGTCCATATATGTGCCACTTTTTCTATATTCCCATTATTTTGGTTGAATAGGGGCAGAGCTACTTTTGCTGTCATAAATGTGTTAGATGAATTAATGATAGCCTGCCTCGGTGTAATCTCACCTGTTGGCGTTCCAGGTGCATTCGTAATGTTATTTTGATTATCATACTGAAAAGTCCCTTTATCTAAATAAGTATCTTCGGGTTGGAAAAGCTTTTCGTTTAATCCAATTAAAATAGTGAGTGGTTTTATAGTAGAAGCCATATTTACATAAGATTCACCATACTTTAATTTTTGAATTGCTTTATTTTGCGAAAGAGAGTTAATGTTTTCTTTTCTAGAAGATACACGTGTATTTAATATATTTGGATCAAAAACTGCCGTGTTGGCCATAGTTAAAATTGCGCCAGTTTTTGCATCGCTTACTACAGCATAACCAGCTTTAGCATCAGGTGTTTTCTTAATTTGAGATCTTAATGCTTCTTCTGCCTTTTGCTGCAACTCAGAGTCTAAAGCTAGCCGTACATCTTTACCTTTTTGTACTTTTTGAATATTCCATAAGAATTTTTTATTATTCAATTTAAAAATAAGAGTTTTACCTGGTTTTCCTTTTAAATCATTTTCATATTGCAGCTCAATCCCGCTTTTTCCAACAGCCTTATGCTTTGAATTAAGGTCATTTTCTACATACCCAATTACTTGTGAACCAATTTCGTGTTTAGGATAATATCGAATC
>NZ_CP031748.1:2717622-2719407 GCF_003429245.1 Bacillus sp. CR71
GTTCTATTTAAAGGGAAGAGTTATAAGAAGGATGAACTGAAGTTTGATGAAGATATTTTTCATGAGTTGCAAGTCGCCCTTACAATGGGGGGAGAGTTTGCAAATGATACAAAGAAAGTATATAAAGTACCAAGTGGAATGACAGAAAGTAACCAATCAAAGCGAGACCATTATATATATGTAACTGTTACTGGAAATAAAACGAAAATTTTAGCTGAACCAAAACGAGAATCACAAATTTTATATGAAGTATCTAATGAAATTGTAAAAGCTTGGATTCCAGAAAAAGTGCAGAATGATGAATATATGAAAATATCGACATTTAACGGTAATACTGGGTATGTACAAAAAGAGTATGTTTTAACGGATATTAAATATTCATTTGTGTTCGAAAAGGATCATGAAGGTATGTGGAAAATAATAAATATAGATTCTATATGGTAAAAGAGGAAGGTTTACTTTAATGAACCTTCCTCTTTGTTTTTATTTTCTTATTGAAGTGTATGCCAGAACTCTAAAACTTCTGCTGTAACGAGAGCGGCAATGTTTTTTTCTGAATTACTACCAGGAATAACGACAGAAATGGCGATTTGTGGATTTTCGGTAGGAGCATATGAAATGAAAAGAGAATGATTTATCATTCTTTCTTGCTCATTCGGAGAACCTGTACTACCCGTTTTACCTGCGACATGAAAGGGTAAATTTTTAATCTCCTCTATATTCTGACTCATTCCACCTTGCAAGACACTCCAAAATTCCATAGGATAACGATTTGAACTTTCTAAAATGGGTTTAAACTTTTTTGTTTCCTTACCGTCCTGACCAATAATCACACTTACAATTTGAGGTTTATATTTGTCGCCTTTACTTGCCAAAGTTGCTGCATATTGAGCGAGTTGAAGGGGGGTATGCACTTCATTTTCTCCCCAAGAGGCATTTAATAAAGCGGAGATTCCCTTTTCAAACGTATTAGATGGATGGAATTCATATTGCCCGTATTCTTCAAAGGGTAAATCAATCCCGGTTTTAGAACGTAGGCCGAATTGCATTAAATAATCTGTCCATATATGTGCCACCTTTTCTATATTCCCATTATTTTGGTTGAATAAGGGCAGAGCTACTTTTGCTGTCATAAATGTGTTAGATGAATTAATAATAGCCTGCCTTGGTGTAATCTCACCTGTTGGCGTTCCAGGTGCATTCGAAATGTTATTTTGATTATCATACTGAAAGGTACCCTTATCTAAATAAGTATCTTCAGGTTGAAAAAGCTTTTCGCTTAATCCAATTAAAATAGTAAGCGGCTTTATAGTAGAGGACATATTTACATAAGATTCACCATACTTTAATTTTTGAATTGTTTTATTTTGCGAAAGTGATTTAAAGTTTTCATTTTTAGATGATACGTGTGTATTTGGATTAAATACTGCCGAGTTGGCCATAGTTAAAATTGCGCCAGTTTTTACATCGCTCACTACAACATAACCAGCTTTAGCATCAGGTATTTTCTTAATTTGAGATCTTAATGCTTCCTCTGTTTTTTGCTGCAATTTAGAGTCTAAGGCTAGCCGGACATCTTTTCCTTTTTGTACGTTTTGAATGTTCCAGAAGAACTTTTTATTACCAATCTTAAAAATAAGAGTTTTTCCTGGTTTTCCTTTTAAATCATTTTCATATTGCAGCTCAATCCCACTTTTTCCAACAAGCATATGCTTTGAATTAAGGTCATTTTCTACATACCCAATTACTTGTGAACCAATTTCGTGTTTAGGATAATATCGAATC
>NZ_CP031748.1:2719457-2720077 GCF_003429245.1 Bacillus sp. CR71
TATGCTTTGAATTAAGGTCATTTTCTACATACCCAATTACTTGTGAACCAATTTCGTGTTTAGGATAATATCGAATCCATTCATCTTTAATTATTACATTATTGGGTTTGTTTTTGTTTATGAATGCAAGTTCATTCTCAGTTATATCAGAGTATAACGGTATATCATTCATAGTCTGCTTTTTACAAGATTGTTGTAATTGAGATTTTATGTTCTCTGTAGAAATATCATGTTGAAACTCGCTTGAAAATTGATTGAAAAAAGCTAATGTGCTTGATGTATCTTGTTTCGATAGCTTTTCATCATTAGAAGTGCAATATAGAGACTTAACTTTCTTATTTGTAGCTAGTATTACACCATTTTGATCAAAAATCTTTCCTCTTTCAGCTGAAGAAGTTGCGATAGTAATTGAAATGAAGTTGATTTTTAATAAAATTAGTAAAATCAAACCTACAATAGAAAGAAACGCAAATAATCTCCATCTTTTTGTATGTAACATATAACCCTCCCTTATGTAGCCTACTTCATCTTATATTTAATTGTTTTTTTTGTAAATGTGGAACAACTTTATTGTTTAGGTTGTCTATTAAGTATTACAGCATGAAGAAAGGAATAATTAG
>NZ_CP031748.1:2720127-2806842 GCF_003429245.1 Bacillus sp. CR71
TTTTTTTGTAAATGTGGAACAACTTTATTGTTTAGGTTGTCTATTAAGTATTACAGCATGAAGAAAGGAATAATTAGCATGAAAATTTACTAGCAAGTTTATATGTAAGTTTGATAAGGGTCATTATACAGTTTAGCACTTCTCATGCAAGTGGCAAAAAAATAGAGAGAAAACAGGAAGGGAGAGTTATTAATTCCGTATCTAAACGAAAAGAAATGGTTGCTTACAAGGATTAAGCAAAAAATTGAGGCAATATTTATAACCGATTATCGGTATCTAATATATAAGGAATGCTTTTAGTATTTGTAGCAATTTCTGAAAGGATTAAATGGAGGATTTATGAAAGAACAAAAAGGCAAGAAGCAGAAGACATATATATCTATTCGATTAAATATAATGTTCCTTTGCATATTTGTACTATTCTCAGCTATTATTATGCAGCTAGGAAAGGTACAAATCGTTGAGGGAGAGGCTTATAAGAACCAAGTGGAAAGTAGTCAAAATGCAATAACTAGTATTCCAGTTCCACGTGGACAAATTTTAGATCGAGAAGGGAAAACAGTTGTTAATAATAAATCTCTTCGCACAATTACGTATACAAGGATGAAGGGAATTACGAGTGAAGATATTTTAAAAACAGCAAAAGACTTGGCGAAAGTACTTGAAATGCCTGAACAAGATATAAATAAATTAACAGATATCGATAAAAAAGATTTTTGGATGCAGTTGAATTCGAAACGTGCGGAGACAAAGATTACTAAGAAAGATATAGAAAAGTTTAAAGAAAAGGGTATAGAGGGAAAAGAGTTAGATAAAAAAATAGAAGACTTAAGACGAGGTCGTGTTACAGAGGTAGAATTAGCAGAATTAACAGCACAAGATTTAAAGGTGTTAGCTATTAAAAGTAAAATGAGTTCAGGTTATCAACTAACACCACAAATCATTAAAAAAGATGTAACAGATGAAGAGTATGCGCGGATAAGCGAAAATCTTGCGAATTTTCCAGGAGTAGATGCAACTGTTGATTGGGAACGTAATTATGTAAACGGTAATTTATTTCGTTCTGTATTAGGAAATATTACGAGTAGTGAAGAAGGATTACCGAAAGAAAATTTAGATTCTTATTTAGTACGTGGATATAACCGTAATGATCGTGTTGGAAAAAGTTATATTGAACAACGATATGAAGATGTATTACACGGCACAAAAGAAGAAGTGAAAAATATTACTGATAAATCAGGAAACATTGTTAGCACAGAAATAATCTCTAAAGGAAAAAGTGGTAATAGTTTAACATTAACGATTGATATGGAATTACAAAAGAAAGTGGAAGAAAGTATAGAGAAAAACTTGAGAGCTTTTAAGAGTTCAGAGCCACTGCTCGATCGAGCTTTTGTTGTCATGACGAATCCAAATAACGGACAAATTTTATCAATGGCAGGCAAAAAGATTGTAGAAAAAGAAGGGAAAATAGAAGTTGAGGATTTGGCATTAGGAAACATGACAACTTCGTATGAGCTAGGGTCAGCTGTAAAAGGTGCTACTTTATTAACTGGATATGAGACAGGCGCAATACATCCAGGAGATCAATTTTATGACGCGCCGATGAAATTTAAAGGTACACAAGCTAAGAAATCGTGGAATGTATCCGGATTTGGTAATATTAATGATTTACGGGCTTTACAAGTATCTTCGAATGTATACATGTTCCAGACAGCTTTAAAAATTGCGGGAGTTAATTACGTACCAAATGGCTCATTGGATATTAAGCAAGGAGCATTTGATACGATGCGCTATTATTTCAAGCAATTTGGTTTAGGTGTCCCAACAGGTATTGATTTACCGAATGAAATAATTGGACAAACGAGAAAAGTAGATAGTCAACCTGGGTTTTTACTAGATTTTTCTATCGGTCAGTATGATACGTATACGCCGTTGCAATTAGCGCAATATATTTCAACGATTGCGAATGGTGGTTATAGAATGCAACCTCAAATTGTACAAGAAATACGAGAACAATCAATAAAAGAAGAGGTTGGCAAAGTTATACGTTCCATAGAGCCTGTCGTATTAAATCGAATTGATATGAAGAAAGAACACATTGATCGGATAAAAGAAGGGTTTAGATGGGTATTCCAAGAAGGTGATGGAACTGGCGTGAAATATTTCAAAAACGCGCCATATAAACCAGCAGGAAAGACAGGAACAGCCCAAACTGTATATGGTGGAGATGACCCGATTGGTAGAAATGCAAAAGGAGAACGTATGGAATGTTACAACTTAACGTTAGTTGGATATGCTCCATATGATAATCCAGAAGTAGCATTTTCCGTAGTAGTTCCATGGCTTCATGATGATAAAAATGGAATTAATTCTATAATCGGAAAGGAAGTATTAGATGTATACTTTGATTTAAAACAGCAACGTATACATGGTGAAGCTACTAGTACAGGTAGTTCTAAGCAAAATTAGAGTACTTTTCTCAGGGAAAGAACCTGTTCATATAAAGCCATTTATAAGTAAAAAAATGAAATATGAAATAGGAGATAGAGGCGTCGTAGCTACTATCTCTTATTTTGTTAATAACTCTCATACTAGCTATAATTTTTTTAGTTTATGGAACAAATTTGGTTCGGTGATTGTCTATTATGTGTACGTATAAAAAGGTGCTAAAAATTTGGAAGGAATGATGATTTTGAAAAATAAGAGGATGCTAAAAATAGGAATATGCGTTGGTATATTAGGTTTAAGTATTACAAGCCTAGAAGCTTTTACAGGAGGGGCACTGCACGTTGAAGCGAAAGAAAAGACTGGACAAGTGAAACATAAAAATCAGGCGATGCATAAAGAGTTCTCTCAACTTGAGAAAAAATTTGATGCTCGAGTAGGTGTATATGCGATTGATACTGGTACAAATCAAACAATTTCTTATCGATCTAACGAAAGATTTGCCTTCGCATCAACCTACAAGGCTTTAGCAGCAGGAGTATTACTACAGCAAAACTCAATTGATACATTAAATGAAGTAATCACATTTACGAAAGAAGACTTAGTGGATTATTCACCTGTTACAGAGAAACATGTAGATACTGGAATGAAACTAGGAGAAATTGCTGAGGCTGCTGTTCGTTCAAGTGATAATACTGCAGGGAACATTTTATTTAATAAAATAGGCGGACCTAAAGGATATGAAAAAGCGCTTAGAAAGATGGGGGATCGGGTTACTATGTCTGATCGCTTTGAAACAGAATTAAACGAAGCTATTCCAGGAGACATTCGTGACACTAGTACAGCGAAAGCAATTGCTACGAATCTTAAAGCTTTTACGGTCGGAAATGCACTTCCAGCTGAAAAACGTAAAATTCTTACAGAGTGGATGAAAGGAAATGCTACAGGGGACAAACTTATTCGTGCAGGCGTACCAACTGACTGGGTAGTTGGAGATAAATCAGGTGCTGGCAGTTACGGAACAAGAAATGATATTGCTATCGTTTGGCCTCCGAATAGAGCACCAATTATCATCGCAATTTTATCTAGTAAAGATGAGAAAGAGGCTAGCTATGATAATCAACTCATTGCAGAGGCAACGGAAGTTATAGTTAAGGCTCTTAGGTAATAGTATTTTAGTTTTCGCATTTTTAACATAAAAGTATTAAAAGTATAAAGTTAGAAAACGACTCTTTTCGTGTGATAAGAGTCGTTTTTGTGTTCTTATTATTAAAAAGGTAAAAGTAAAAATATAACGAATATATATGACGTATCTCATATGAAATTTTCTGTACTGTATTATTTTATTAATTTAAATAAATTTCAAGAAAGTATAATATAATTCAGTTAGCATATAGAAGTGTTTGATGAGAATATAAAGGAGAAAATATGAAAAAAAAGATTAATAGAATCGTAATGATTATTTGTATATTAGTAGGTTTTACAATCTTTTTATATTTACAGAACAATTTAATAAGTATAACTGAGGTTAAAATAACCTCTAGTAAAATACCATCCTCTTTTAAAGGGTATAAAATTCTACAAATTTCAGACTTACACAATAAAAAATTTGGCGATAATCAAGATGTGTTAATTCAAAAAATAAAAAGTATAGACCCAGATATTATTGCGATTACGGGTGATTTAATTGACAGTAAATCATACGATGCAGAAGTTAGTATGCAATTAATACGAGAAATTGTAAAGAAATATCCTGTATATTTTGTGACAGGAAACCATGAACAATGGTCTGGAAAGTATAACAATTTAGAAAAAGAGTTGAAGAAATATGATGTCAATGTTTTAAGGAATGAACATGTAGGCATTCGAAAGGGTGAGCAAGAAATAAACTTGCTAGGTATTGATGATCCAGAGTTTGTTACTGGAAACCGTGATGAAGGAAATATTATAATAGATGAAATTAAAAAAGCGAAAATTGAAATGCAGCCAGATAAATATAATGTATTATTATCCCATCGGCCTGAATTTATAAAGGAATATACGAATGAGAGGTTGGATTTGGTTTTATCGGGACATGCTCATGGAGGGCAAGTTAGATTGCCATTTATCGGAGGATTAGTTGCGCCAAATCAAGGTGTTTTACCTAAATATACAGCGGGTTTATATGTAGAACAAAATACATCAATGGTAGTGAGTAGAGGATTAGGAAATAGTATCATTCCGCAAAGGATTTTGAATAGGCCAGAAATTGTAGTCGTGCAGCTAAATTAAGCTGTACGATTTTTTTTATACAAAAATGAGTAAAGGGGCTTTCTGTATTTTGCAGGAGTAAACATTACAATTTTGTTAAAAATTTTCTACGTTACATAAAGTAACAAAATTTGACCCTCAGTGTTTGTTATAGTGTAAATAATCAAAAAACTTAAAATTTGTCGAGTGAAAATTGTGATAAGTAATTCATATAAAAAACTTAAAGGGGTGTACACATGCATAAAGAATATGAAATTGAAGAATACACGGCGATTGAGGAACAAATCCATTATTATTGTAAATGTTTATTAGTAAGTCATCCTGATCAAATAATAAAGTATTTAGAAAAAAGGTTAGAAAAATATGCAGAAACATTACAATATGCACATTTATATCCTGACACAGTTATTTTACCGTTACAGCAATTAGTTATCGAATATTCTTTAGACGTTGCTAGAATTCGGAAGTATATGAATTTAAAAACGTAAAGTGAAATTTATAGTTTAAATGAACCAGAGTCGACTTTAGGAAATGAAATTCTAATGTCGACTCTGTTTCATTTTTTAATATCGGTGATTGAACATACATACTAATCAACGAAGTTTGACATATAATTAAGCAAGAGTAAAATAAAAGTGAGTACTCACTCATTTTTATTGGAAAAGGAGGATGAAACGTGCAACAACCTTCAATTATTTTACGGACTGTATCAAAAAGTTTTGGAAAAAAAGAAGTGTTACACAATCTTTCATTGCAAGTTGAAAAAGCAGAGATTTTTGGTTTTGTTGGACCTTCTGGATCGGGGAAAACAACGCTCATTAAAATGATTGCAGGTATTAATGAGGCAACGAAAGGTGAAGTGCTTGTTAATAATACTAATATGCCTAATTTAAATGAAATGAAACGAATTGGTTATATGGCCCAGGCGGATGCATTATATGAAGAATTGTCAGCATATGAAAATGCAGATTTTATAGCAACGATGTATGGATTAAAGGGAAAAAGTAAAAAGACAAGAATTGCAGAGGTTTTTGAACTTGTACAATTGTCACAGTATATGAAAAAGCAAGTACAACAATTTTCAGGTGGAATGAAAAAACGCTTATCATTAGCAATAGCACTCCTCCATGAACCAGAAATATTAATTTTAGATGAGCCTACAGTGGGGATAGATCCGCTTCTTAGGAAAACGATTTGGGAAAAATTTTATGATCTTAAAAAGAAAGGCACAACGATTATTGTAACGACGCACATTATGGATGAAGCTGAATTTTGTGAGCGTCTAGGATTAATTAGAGAAGGGAAACTAGTTGCGGTTGGAACAACTGAAGAATTGAAAAAACGCGTGTCATCTGGACGGATTGAAGATGTCTTTTTGCTGGAAGAGGTGGTGCCATCATGAGAGTTACTGGTGTAATTATACGTATTATTCGTCAATTTTTTCGAGATAAGCGTTCGTTAGCAATGATGTTTGGAGCACCGATGTTATTACTTTGGCTTTTGTCACTAGTGTTTACACAGAAAGACTATATACCGCAAATTGCTGTTGTTGATATGCCTGCTCAAATAGTAAAAATGATGAAAAATCAAGAAGCGTCAATTTATGAATACAGTAAGGAAAAGGCGATTTCTGAGTTGGAAAAACAAAAGGTAGATGCAGTATTTCGTATAGAGAATGGAAAAATGAAACTTCTGTTGGAAGGTAGTGATTCGTCAAAAAATCGTGCTGTACTTCAAGTATTGCAAAAAAGCACAGAGAAGAATGATGTATCGATTATGAAACCTGAAGTAAATTTTTTACATGGCTCTAAAGACTTTACGATGTTTGATGGGCTTGGTCCTGTATTAATTGGTTTCTTTACATTTTTCTTTGTATTTATATTATCAGGTGTATCCTTCATAAGAGAACGTTTAAGTGGTACGCTAGAAAGGTTATTATCCACTCCAATAAGAAGATGGGAAATAGTCGCAGGTTATATTATTGGTTTTGGAATCTTTGCCTTTATACAATCCATTATTATCGTAAGTTTTTCCGTTTATATTTTAGATTTATACGTAGCTGGCTCTATATGGCTAACGCTACTTATTACATGTATGCTCTCTTTAACTGCACTAACATTAGGTACGTTTTTATCGGCATACGCAAATAATGAATTTCAAATGATTCAATTTATACCGCTTGTTATTGTGCCACAAATCTTCTTTTCTGGATTGTTTCCAATGGAATCTATGAACAAGTGGCTACAAATGTTAGGGAAAGTATTTCCACTCACATACGGCGCTGACGCAATGAGACAAGTGATGATTCGGAATCAAGGGTTTACAGAGATTGCATTAGATCTTACTGTATTATTACTTTTTTCAATATTATTTGCAGTAGGAAATGTATTTGCTTTAAAGAAACATCGCAAAATATAATAATGACAAAAAGGAGCTTTATAAATGCAGAAGGATTGGCTGGAGGAATTAATAGCTGCAACTAATACGGATAAAAGAAATGAACGTCAAATGCGAATATTAGAGGCGGCTGTTGATATGTTTGGAGAAAAAGGATACGCTTCAACTTCAACAAGTGAAATTGCAAAACGGGCTGGTGTAGCGGAAGGAACAATCTTCCGCTACTATAAGACGAAAAAAGATTTATTACTAGCGGTCGTAATGCCAACTTTAACTAAGTTCGCTGCACCATTTTTCGTACAAACCTTTGCAAAAGAAATATTTAAATCGGAGTATGAATCATATGAAAGACTTTTAAGGGTTGTAATTCATAATAGGTTTAAATTTGCTCAAAAACACTTTCCTATGATAAAAATATTAATTCAAGAGGTGCCATTCCAACCAGAACTGAAAAATGAAATACAGCAATTAGTAGAAACAGAACTGTTTTCACATTTCAAAAAGTTGATTGTGAAATTTCAAGAAGAAGGGGAAATTATTGAGATACCACCATCTTCCGTACTACGTCTTACTTTATCAGCTGTATTAGGTTTATTATTAACACGATTTTTATTATTGCCTGAAGAAAAATGGAATGATGAAGCGGAAATTGAAAATACGATTCAATTTATATTGTATGGATTAACTCCACGATTTTAATCGTTGAAGTGTGAATTACATACATTACTTTTAAGTAAAAATAAATCGCCTTTAAAAAGGCGATTTATTTTCATTATATATTTTTGATAAATAAGTGCTTGTTTACTAAAAACATTCTAAATCAGCGTGTTTCTTTGTCTCTTCTTCTAAGACCTAATAATCCTGCTAGTCCTAATAAACCAAGCCAAGCCCAATTATTATTTTTATCACGATTATCATTTAAATCATTTGTTGTATTTATATTTCGAGTTCTTACATCATTATTAACTCTGTCTAAGTTATTGTCATTTACTCGAGTTGAAATATCAGTGTTATTAACTCTATTCATATTATTTCCATCGTATTCAGCTTGCGTAGATGTACCTAAAAACATAATAGATAGTGTTAAAACACTCAAAATAGATGATAATTTCTTTTTCATAACAATCCCTCCTTTCTTAATCATTAATTTCTCCGAAGCATGTGTGTATTATTCATTTCACAATATCTAAACCCTCATTAATAGGGCGCACATTTATAGAAAATAGAGTTGAATGATTGTTAATGTATCATTGGATTTATATTTCTCATAAAAATAACTGAATCAAACTTTGCTTAAAATGTTAATCTTAGTACAATTTATATTATACGGACTAGTAATAAGGAGGTAATAAGATGCGACAATTTGCAAAACCTACAATCGTCGTAAGTAAATGTTTAGAATTTGATGCTTGTCGTTATAATGGAGAGATGATTCCAGATGTAACAATACGAAATTTGCAGCCATTTGTTACATTTATACCTGTTTGTCCAGAAGTCGAGATTGGATTGGGGACTCCTCGTGAAACGATACGAATTGTAGAAGAAAATGGTGAGAATAGACTTGTGCAACCGTCGACACGAGAAGATGTAACTGAAAAAATGGAACAGTTTTCAAATGACTTTTTACAAACGATATCGGATGTGGATGGTTTTATTTTAAAGAATCGTTCACCAAGTTGTGGTACGCGTGATGTGAAAATTTATTCTGGTTTTGAAAAAGCGCCAGCAAAGGGAAAAGGAGCTGGCTTATTTGGCGGAGCAGTAGTAAAAAATTTTTCGTATCTTCCTATTGAAGAGGAAGGTAGATTGTCGAATTTTATTATTAGAGAGCATTTCTTTACAAGGCTATTTACAATCGCATATTACAAAATGATTAAACACAATAAAAATATGAAAGAACTTGTATCGTTTCAGTCGGATAATAAATATTTATTTATGGCATATAATCAGGTGAAACAAAAGGAATTAGGTCGTATAATTGCAAATCAAAAAAATGAAAAGATTGAAGTGGTATTTGAAAACTATGAGAAGACTTTATATGAATTATTTATGCGTGCGCCCCGTTATACATCGAATGTAAATGTATGCGAGCACATTTTTGGATATTTTAAAACAAAGTTAAAAAAACAAGAAAAAGATCATTTTATAGAACTGTTACAAAAGTATGCAGAAAAGAAAATACCACTTAGTAGTTTACTTACAATTTTAAAATCATGGGCTATTCGATTTGATGAAAAGTATTTATTAAGACAAACATATTTCGAACCATATCCTGAAGCATTAGTAGAAATTTCTGATTCCGGAAAAGGTAGAGATTATTAAACAATAAATTACATAATTCGACACAAAACCTCCTATGTTGTTGTAGAACAATGTAGGAATTTTTTTGTGCATTAGTACAGAATCTGTTTTAAAATTAAGTTATGACAGAATTATAGCAATTGTCTAACTAATATTCTTGTCTTTTAAGTTGTTATGTTTGTAGTAGAAACTCGCACGCTGTCGAAACTCAATATTCGATAAGGGGTGTGTAGCGGAATGGAATTTACTCTAACTCGCGAAAAACAAATGATTAAAGAAATGGTACGTGACTTTGCTGAAAAGGAAATCGCACCGAAAGCTGTATATTATGACAAAACTGCAGAGTTTCCATATGAAACATTTCAAAAAATGGGCGAACTAGGATTACTAGGCATCCCATTCCCAGAAGAGTATGGAGGTTCAGGTGGCGATACAGTATCGTATGCTTTAGCAGTTGAAGAAATTGGTCGCGCTTGTGGTGGCACCGGTTTAAGCTATGCTGCAACAATTTCATTAGGTGCTTCTCCAATTTATTATTTCGGTACAGAAGAACAAAAACAAAAGTATTTAGTTCCAATGGCGTCAGGTAAAACATTAGGTGCCTTCGGATTAACGGAGCCGAATGCTGGATCAGATGCAGGTGGTACTCAAACGAAAGCGGTATTAGATGGTGATGAGTATGTAATCAGTGGTGAGAAGTGTTGGATTACAAACGCAGAGTATGCAAATACAATTATTGTAACCGCTGTCAACGGTATTGAAGAGAATGGTAGAAAACGTATTTCTGCATTTATCGTGCCTACTACGAGTGAAGGATTAACGATTTCAAGTCCTTACGATAAGATGGGTGTTCGCGCTTCTAATACTTGTGAAATCGTACTTGATGGTGTTCGTGTACCGAAAGAAAATATTCTTGGTGATGTAAATAAAGGCTTTAAACAATTTTTATATACACTTGATGGAGGGCGTATTTCAATCGCTGCATTGGCAGTTGGTATTGCGCAATCAGCCTTTGAACGTGCATTACAATATGCGAAAGAACGTCAACAATTTGGAAAGTCAATCTCTAATTTTCAAGCGATTCAATTTAAATTAGCTGATATGGCGACTGAAGTAGAGCTAGCACGCAATTTAGTACATAAAGCAGCTTGGTTAAAAGATAACGATAAACCTTTCGGCAAAGAAGCGGCAATGGCAAAACTATTTGCATCGGAAGCAGCAAGCCGTATTGCGAATCAAGCAGTACAGATTCATGGTGGATATGGTTATATGCGTGAATATGAAGTTGAACGACATATTCGTGATGCGAAACTATTAGAAATTGGTGAAGGAACTTCTGAAATTCAACGTCTCGTAATTGCTAGACATTTAGGATGTAGATAAAAGGGAGGAATCACTATGTTTCAAAAAATATTAATTGCGAATCGCGGGGAAATTGCTGTTCGTATTATGAAAACTTGTCAAAAACTTGGCATACGCACTGTTGCTATTTATTCTGAAGCAGATGAAAATGCCCTTCATGTGAAGATGGCAAATGAAGCTTACTTAGTAGGTGGACCGCGTGTTCAAGAAAGTTATTTAAACCTTGAAAAAATTATTGAAATAGCTAAGAAGACAAATGCAGAAGCGATTCATCCGGGTTATGGTTTATTATCAGAGAATCCGTCTTTTCCGGTTCGTTGCAAAGAAGAAGGAATCGTATTTATCGGTCCTTCAGAAGAAATCATTACGAAGATGGGAAGTAAAATCGAATCACGTATCGCAATGCAAGCAGCAGATGTCCCAGTAGTCCCAGGTATTACTACAAATATTGAAACTGCTGAAGAAGCAATTGAAATTGCAAAACAAATTGGTTATCCCTTAATGCTTAAGGCATCCGCAGGCGGCGGAGGCATTGGTATGCAGTTGATGGAAACTGAGCAAACGCTCACCAAAGCGTTTGAAAGTAATAAAACAAGAGCGCAAAACTTCTTTGGTAACGGAGAAATGTATTTAGAGCGATATATAGCAGATGCGCATCATATTGAAATTCAGCTTTTAGCAGATACACATGGTAACACAGTGTATTTATGGGAGCGTGAATGTTCGGTACAGCGCCGAAATCAAAAAGTAATCGAAGAAGCACCTTCACCATTTTTAGATGAAGGTACACGAAAGGCGATGGGAGAAGTTGCTGTACAAGCTGCCAAAGCACTTGGCTATACAAATGCAGGTACAGTTGAGTTTCTTGTAGATGATCAGAAGAACTTCTATTTCTTAGAGATGAATACGAGATTACAAGTAGAGCATCCAGTGACAGAAGAAATTACGGGATTAGACCTTGTAGAACAGCAACTCCTTATCGCAAGTGGAGAGAAACTATCATTTACTCAGGATGATGTAAAACGTAGTGGTCATGCCATTGAAGCTCGTATTTATGCAGAGGATCCGAAAACATTCTTCCCATCACCTGGGAAAATTACAGATTTAACATTACCGTCAAATGTACGGATTGATCACTTCTTAGAAAATCATGTAACGATTACACCTTTCTATGATCCAATGATTGCGAAAGTCATTGCACATGGCGAGACTCGTGAAGAAGCAATTTCGAAATTACATGATGCTCTAGAAGAATTAAAAGTAGAAGGTATTAAAACGAACACGCCAATGCTACTGCAAGTTTTGGAAGACGAAGTGTTCAAAGAGGGTATTTATACAACGGGGTTTGTAACGAAACAACTCGTTAAAAAATAAGATTTAACAATATTAAGGGGGAAAAAATGATGACGAAAGTATACGCATCGATGGCAGGAAACGTTTGGAAGATTGTTGTAGGAGTAGGAGATACAGTAGAGGAAGAGCAGGATGTCGTCATTTTGGAATCTATGAAAATGGAAATTCCAATCATTTCAGAAGAAGCTGGCACAGTTATGAAAATTAATGTGCAAGAAGGCGATTTTGTAAATGAAGGAGATGTATTATTAGAAATTGAATAGGGAGATATAGGGGGAAGCGAATTGAAACTACCTAATTTTGCTGTCATTAAAGAAGTCGGGCCACGTGATGGCTTACAAAATGAAAAAAAGATTGTTGGCACAAAAGATAAAGTAAAATGGATTCAACTACTTACAGAAGCAGGATTGTCGTATGTTGAAGTTTCCTCATTCGTTCACCCAAAATGGGTCCCTGCATTAGCAGATGCAAATGATGTATTTTCTGAGCTGAAAAGGGATCCAAATGTTACATATGCTGCGCTTGTTCCGAATCAAAATGGTTTGGAACGAGCTTTTTTGCAAAATGTAGATGAGGTGAATGTTTTTTTATCAGCAAGTGAATCTCATAATAAAAGTAATATTAATAAATCGATTAAAGAAGCATTAGTTGTAATTGAAGATATAACAAAACAGGCATTATTCGAAGGGAAAAAGGTAAGAGGCTATGTTTCTACTGTATTTGGATGTCCTTATGAAGGGGATATAAGTGTCACAGCAGTTGACGAATTATGTAATCAACTATTTTCATACGGCATTTATGAAGTTTCTCTTGGGGATACAATCGGTGTAGCAAATCCATTACAAGTAGAACAAGTATTAGAACATCTATTAAAGAAGTATGATGCTTCGCAGTTTGCAATGCATTTTCATAATACGTATGGAATGGCTCTAGCGAATGTAGTTAAATCATTAGAATACGGTATTAAAACGTTTGATAGTTCTTGTGGTGGACTCGGGGGCTGCCCTTATGCACCAGGAGCATCAGGTAATGTTGCTACTGATGACCTAGTACATATGCTCCATAAGTTAGGAGTCCAAACGAATATTGATGAAGAGAAGTTATTGAGAGCAAGTCAATTTATTCAAAGTAAATTAAATATCCAATTACCGAGTCATGTGTATAGAGCGCTTCAACATAAAACGATAAGTAGGTGAGAAGATGCTACAATTACAAAACATTTCAGTTGATTATGTAACACCTCACGTTGTAAAGATTTCGTTATATCGTGAAAGACAAGCAAACTCATTATCTTTAGCATTATTAGATGAATTACAAACTATATTAACTCAAATAAGTGAAGATTCAAACGTGCGTGTAGTTATTTTGACTGGTGCTGGTGAAAAAGCATTTTGTGCTGGTGCAGATTTAAAAGAGCGTGCCGATATGAACGAAGAACAAGTTCGCCATGCTGTTAGTATGATTCGCACTACTATGGAGATGGTTGAACAATTACCACAGCCAGTTATTGCTGCTATAAATGGAATTGCACTTGGTGGTGGTACGGAATTAAGTTTAGCTTGTGATTTTAGAATTGCTGCTGAATCTGCAAGTCTTGGTCTTACTGAAACGACACTTGCAATTATACCAGGAGCAGGTGGTACACAGCGCTTACCGAGATTAATTGGTGTTGGTAGAGCGAAAGAATTAATTTATACAGGTAGACGTATTTCAGCGCAAGAAGCAAAAGAATACGGTTTAGTAGAATTTGTTGTACCAGCTAATTTACTTGAAGAGAAAGCGATTGAAATAGCAGAGAAAATTGCTAGTAATGGACCGATTGCTGTTCGATTAGCAAAAGAGGCAATTTCAAATGGTATTCAAGTTGATTTACATACCGGATTACAAATGGAAAAACAAGCGTATGAAGGTGTAATCCATACGAAAGATCGAATAGAAGGATTACAGGCATTCAAAGAAAAACGCAAACCGATGTATAAGGGGGAGTAAATATGTTAGACCAAAAACAACAATCTAATTCATTTGAAGAACGAGTTGAAACAATTAAACAAGGCGGGGCACCGAAATATCATGAGCAAAATAAAGCAAAAGGAAAATTATTTGTTCGAGATCGTTTAGCGCTTCTATTTGATAATGGCGAATATGTAGAAGATGCATTATTTGCTAACTGTGAACAAACAGGCTTACCTGCGGATGGCGTTGTAACGGCAACGGGTAAAATACATGGTCGTACTGCGTGTGTAATGGCCAATGATTCTACTGTAAAAGCTGGATCATGGGGATCACGCACAGTTGAAAAGATTTTACGTATTCAAGAAACAGCTGAAAAACTACGTGTTCCGTTATTTTATTTAGTCGACTCTGCTGGAGCACGTATTACAGATCAAGTAGAAATGTTCCCAGGGCGCCGCGGTGCAGGAAGAATCTTCTATAATCAAGTAAAGTTATCAGGTAAAGTTCCTCAAGTATGCTTGTTATTTGGACCTTCTGCAGCTGGTGGTGCGTATATTCCAGCCTTTTGTGACGTTGTAATGATGGTAGAAGGAAATGCATCTATGTATTTAGGATCTCCTCGTATGGCTGAGATGGTTATCGGTGAGAAGGTAACTTTAGAAGAGATGGGCGGAGCTCGTATGCATTGCTCTGTATCAGGATGCGGAGATGTTTTATGTAAGACAGAAGAAGATGCGATTACACAAGCAAGACAATACATTTCATATTTTCCAAACAACTACTTAGAAAAGACTCCATTGGTTACACCTCAAGAACCGAAACAATTCGATAAAACGTTAGAACAAATCATTCCAGAAAATCAAAATGCTCCTTTCAATATGAAAGATCTCATTAATAGAGTTATTGATGAAGGTTCATTCTATGAAGTAAAAAAATTATTTGCTCAAGAGCTAATTACAGGCTTAGCACGTATTGATGGTAAGCCAGTTGGTATTATTGCAAATCAGCCGCGTATGAAGGGCGGCGTATTATTCCATGATTCAGCTGATAAAGCTGCTAAGTTTATTAATTTATGCGACGCATATCATATTCCATTATTATTCCTTGCGGATGTACCAGGATTTATGATCGGTACAAAAGTAGAGCGTGCTGGTATTATTCGCCACGGTGCAAAAATGATTTCTGCAATGAGTGAAGCGACTGTACCGAAGATTTCTATCGTTGTTCGTAAAGCATATGGCGCTGGTTTATATGCGATGGCAGGTCCAGCATTTGAACCAGATTGCTGTTTGGCATTACCGACAGCCTCTATTGCGGTAATGGGTCCAGAAGCTGCGGTTAATGCTGTATATGCAAATAAAATTGCAGCTTTACCAGAAGAAGAGCGTGCTAGCTTCATTGCTGAAAAACGTGAAGAGTATAAGAAAGATATTGATATTTATCATTTAGCATCAGAGATGGTGATTGATGGTATTGTTCATCCAAACAATTTACGTGAAGAGTTAAAAGGACGTTTCGAAATGTATATGAGTAAATATCAAGTATTCACGGATCGTAAACATCCTGTATATCCAGTTTAAAAGCCCTATTTAGGGCTTTCTTGCTCAAAAAGTTAAGGAGGGGAAAACATTGAAACAAGCAGTTTGGTTTCCAACAGAAGAGTACAAGGAAAAAACACGTTTATATAGTTGGATGAAATCATTGGGATATGAAGACTATGAAACTTTTTATAATAAATCTATTGAGGAAACAGCTTGGCTTTGGGGAGAGGCAGAAAAAGCAGTTGGCTATCAATGGATGAAACCTTATACAGAAGTGTTAGATTTAGAAAATGGTACACCGTTTGCACAGTGGTATAATGGCGGAACATGTAACGTTGTAGAATCAGCTTTATCCCGCTGGCTTGCGGATGAAGAGACAAGAATACAGCCAGCACTTCAGTACGAAGGAGAAAATGGAACTTCAAAATCATTTACATATGAAGAGCTTGATAACTGGGTAAGCCGTGTTGCCAATGGTTTGAAACACGCGGGTATTGAAAAAGGTGACCGTGTAACAATTTATATGCCGATGATTCCAGAAACAGTTGTTGCGATGCTAGCTGTAATGAAAATTGGAGCAATTATTTCACCAATATTCTCAGGCTTTGCGTCTGATGCAGTTATGACACGTGTGCAAGCGGCAGGTTCAAAAATGATTATTACCGCAGATGGATTTTCACGCCGCGGTAAAATTGTTTCTTTAAAAGATGAAGTAGATAAAGCTTGTGAACATTGCCCAACTGTTGAAAAAGTTGTTATCGTTCGTCATGCAGGAAATGATTTTACACCACATAACTATGACTTTTCGTGGAGTACGCTAGAAAAAGAAAAACCATTCATACATGCCGAGGAAATGCAAAGTGATGATCCATTAATGCTCATTTATACATCAGGAACGACTGGTAAGCCGAAAGGAACAGTACACACGCATGCAGGATTTCCTTTGAAAGCAGCTTTTGATGCAGGATTTGGAATGAATATTAAACAAGGTGATCGTGTATTATGGGTAACTGATATGGGCTGGATGATGGGGCCGTTTCTATTATTCGGTTCACTCATTAATGGAGCAACGATGGTTATGTACGAAGGTGTTCCAGACTTCCCAGAAGCAGACCGGTTATGGGAGACAGTTGATAAATATGAAATTACTCATCTAGGTATTTCGCCAACGTTAATCCGAGCATTAATGGCAAAAGGTGATGAGTATGTCAATAAACATTCTTTAAAGAGTTTGGAAGTATTCGCATCAACAGGAGAACCTTGGAATCCTGATCCATGGATGTGGCTGTTTGAAACAGTTGGAAAAGGAAATGTTCCAATCTGTAACTACTCAGGTGGAACTGAAATCTCTGGTGGGATTTTCGGCAATGTTCTTATTAAGCCAATCGCACCGATTAGTTTTAACGCATCTTTACCAGGAATGGCAGCTGTCGTACTGGATGATCAAGGTAAACCAATTCGAGATGAAGTCGGAGAATTATGCTTAGAGAAACCTTGGGTAGGTATGACGAAAAGCTTCTGGGAAGATGATGAACGTTACGTAAACACATATTGGTCGCGTTTTGAAAATAAATGGGTCCACGGTGACTGGGTCATTTACGATGGTGAACAATATATCATCACAGGGCGTTCAGACGATACGTTAAATATTGCAGGTAAACGTATTGGACCTGCTGAATATGAATCTATTCTTGTGAAACATAACGATGTAATCGAAGCTGCTGCAATTGGTGTACCTGACGAAGTGAAAGGTGAAGTTTGTCATTGCTTTGCTGTATTACGAGAAGGGGTAATATTTACAGAAGATTTAAAGAAAGAATTAATGAGTTTAGTAAACTCACATATTGGAAAAGCGTTGTGTCCTAAAGACATCCACGTTGTAGAAGATTTACCGAAAACACGTAATTCTAAAGTAATGCGCCGTGTTATTAAAGCAGCTTATTTAGGAAAAGAATTAGGTGATTTGTCGTCACTTGTAAATCCTGAAGTAGTACCGTTTATTCAGGGGTTACAGTCTAGTAAATTATAAAATTAGAAAGGAGCTCTATATAAACAGAGCTCCTTTTTTATGTTAATAAAAAGAAAAGAAGTGAATTTGATGAAGAAGAAAAATTCTACTATTGGTGTTAAGTATGTTTTTTGTTTTAATCAAAATACGATATTATGGAATGTCTACTCAATGGAGAAATACTAATTTACAACAAGGTGATAACAAAGCGTGCCTGCTTTATATGTCTGTTAAAACTTTTACGTGTTAATATATAAAAAGCTGACTATACTCAGTCAGCTTTTTATATATTACATTCTAGTATTTATTTCACTATTTGCCGGGCAGTAATGCCCCCACCTAAAAATTCAGCGAAAGTAAGGAAGTAGGTGTGGGATTAACTTTCCGGAAAAGCCCGATTGGTTCCAAAAGCCATATTTTTTTCTTTACGTTGACATTAAAAAAATTACCAATTTTTTCTTTTACAATGGCAACAAATAAAGAAACATTTACAACGACACTTATTTCGTTTAGAACCCCAATCATCGTCACGATGACACTTTTCTTTAGATTTCCACCAATCATCGTCACGATGACACTTTTCTTTAGATTTCCACCAATCATCATTACAATGCTTTTTCTGAGAACTCCAATCATCATCACAATGATGCTTTTCTTTAGATTTCCACCAATCATCACAACAATGCTTTTTCTGAGAACTCCAGCAATCATTTTTCCAAGACATTCATTTCTACCTCCTTTCAATAGTGTTCATATTATTCTATGTTTTAATAAAAAAATGGCTTGTTTATTAACCTACTATTTTATCTTTATATGATAGAGTGTTTTCTACTCGATATAGAGTTCATACAAACCATGCTAATTTTTAAGAGATAGTGGAGAGAACTACTACTAGTTATGGTGTTTTCCAATAAACATTTGTTGAAGAAAGCGTTCTGATTACAAATAATATCTTATTTTCGAGTACGCTTTTTTAAATGTATATTTCACAATAACAAAGGAAAAATCCACAAATAAAGTCTATGTATATGTGAGTTAATGGAAAAATCTAGTGTGTTTTTAAGGTGCGTCTTATTTAAAAGAAAAAAGATTTGTTTTAGAAAGTGGTGTCTAAACATTAAATGGAGTAGGACTAAATTCACGGCCGCTCATTAAACAAGCTTTTAATTAGGAGAAGTCTGTTTTTATAATGAATAATGAAAAGAAAGTATAGTACAATTGTTTGTTTTTTTTCTTTTTATGTGTTTGCCTCGTACCCTTTTAAGCTAGTGGACATACTTTACTAATAGAAAGGATTAGGGGGTGAGGTATTGGGTTCTCGATTTAATAATTGTAAAAAGAAGTGTACATGTAAACAAGATGATTGTTGGGAAGTATTCGAAGAGTGTAAAAAAGAACAGCATGAGAAATGTGATAATTCTTGTGTACAAGGAATTAGAGATGAACTTAAGAAATTAATTAATCGAACAGTTCAAATTAATACAGAGGGACGTACTTATGTAGGTACTGTTTCGTCTGTAAGTTGTGATCTAGTTAGGCTTGCGGCTATTCCTGGATCGGTTGGAGTAATTATTTCCATTTGTAAAATTGAAGCAATTTTCCCACCTGTTACAACGGTTACTGCTGACTTTGATTTTAATGGTATTGATGTAGCAAACAAAGCATAATTATGCTGCTTTTTTGTAAAGCCATTCACATGAATGGCTTTATTTTAATTTCATATAAAAGGAGAATATATTCTTTATATAGAAATAAGTTTGAGGTTATAAAGCATGATGTATGAAAGGAGCAAGGAAGTGATTAAACTAGAAAGCTTTAAGAAATCTGATTTTAAACAATTAATAAATTGGATTAACTCCGAAGAATTTCTAATACAATGGTCAGGAAATGCATTCACATTCCCTTTAGACGAACAGCAATTAGAGAAGTATATAGAAAGTGCAAATACACTCGCTTTCAAAGTGGTAGATGAAGTGACTTCAGACGTTATTGGTCATATTTCGCTTGGGCAAATAGATAATATTAATAAGTCCGCTAGAATTGGAAAAGTATTAGTTGGTAATACGAAGATGAGAGGACGTTCTATAGGAAAACATATGATGAAAGCAGTACTTCATATTGCTTTTGACGAATTAAAACTACATAGGGTAACTCTTGGTGTGTACGATTTTAATACATCGGCCATTTTCTGTTACGAAAAAATAGGGTTTGTAAAAGAAGGCTTATTAAGAGAGTCAAAAAGAGTAGGAGAAACGTATTGGAATTTATGGGAAATGAGTATGTTAGAATATGAATGGAAGAAGTAGCAACAATAGTAATTTATAATTATATTATGTTAACAAAAGGGGCTTGGTGGGTATAGTGGATAATAAAACAAAAATAATTTCAATTGCAGCTGTTTCAGGGGGAGAGCTAGTATATTAAAACTGACAAAGAAACCATTTTTGAAAAAGGCCCACCTGCATTGTTTCTGAGGAATAAGAGGGTGAGCCCTAATTAAACGAAACTGAATGAATCTGTAAAAATTGTAACTAAAGTATGCATCAACAAGGTATTGAAAGGGATGAATAGTAAACTTTACAGATTATTCCATATGTAACAAAACTGGTTAGCTTCTGATTTAAGCGCTACTAAATGATTATTATTAATAGAGTTATTCGTATACATTCTGTTCTTTTGGATGTTAAGTACCGTATAATTCACATCGTTTCGTTCATTTGAAAATGTTGATTCATTTAATAGTGTAAGTGTCGAGTTAATGTTGTATTTATCAATTCGCTCTTTTTTTCCTTTGAAAAACAGTTTGATAAGATGTGGCTCATTATTAATGAATAAGCCAAGTTCAGGTGATGAACGGACGATTAAATCATCTGATTTCCAATGTGATTTACCTGGATCAAACCAGGAGATGTCTTTATTTTTAATGAATTTTTTGTATTGCTTTATAACATCAATGTAGTTTTGTTTTTTTTTCTGATCAACCGTTTGTACTAATGTTTCGAAACATTCAAAAGGTAGTTTGTTTTGATGAAATTTAATAACAGTTTCTCGTAATTGTTTCCAGTAATCAAAAGCTGGTTGATATTCAGGTTGGGATTTTAGATTTTTTATAAAGTTTGTTTTAGCTGTACTACCTTTCAGTGTGAAGTCTAAAAATTGTGTAAGCCCTACTTTAATTTCTGTCATATTACATCACCCTTCCAAACATTATTCATTTAATAATAGACGAAATACCCTACATTTTTAAAGAAATGAGCTAGATGCTAGAAAACCTAATGTCCATGCACAATAGATACGGGAAAGCCAATCCGTAAGTATAAATGATGGACCATCCAATTGAAGATAAATTAGATAATGGTTACCAGGTGATAGGTTATTAATATAATCGGATAGTGAGGCGAGTTTAAAAGATAACAATATAGATTATTTAGCTTGGATTTGAGAAAAAAGTGCATGGGAATAAAGAGGGATATAGGGAAATGGGCTCTCATCAAAAAATATAAGTTGGTATCAGTATACCGTAGAGAATGAGTGTATAGAACATACAAGTAAAAGTATTGGCTAGCACACTTAAAATAAGCCGTATAAAAAGTTAATCATCGTGTGCTTTGATTATATAATGTCGGCGAAATAAATAGTGTGAAGGACAGCGATCTTAACAAGTGTTTCATGTAACGTTCATGTACTTTAATTTTTTATAATTAATCAAATTTGAATTTTGTTTGTTGTTAAGAAAAGGTGAGAAGAAAATAAAAAAAGAGGGCTAATGCCCTCTTTTTTTATTAATTTGGTAATTAATCACAGATTGGTATCCCAAGCACTCTTAGAGCTAATGCTACTTGAAGGGAAATCTCTAATCTAGCAATTTCAATACCAGCTACTGAAAGAACTAAAAAAGGTTGTCCGTTTACAAATACAACGCAACTATCCATAGTTAAGCCTCCTTTCTAGTAATCTACTATAGTATATGAATAGAACTTTAATATGTAATAGTTAAATTGTTGGATTTAATAGAATTAATAGATTAACCCATTTAAACTAAACAAACGAACACAATGAACGGAAACAGAGATGGGTGTATGCCTCGAAAAACATAGGTTTTAAGACATGGGATATGAAATTCATCATATTGGTCAGCTGTCTATATGGGCGAGGCAGTTAAACTTGCAACCAGTTTCAGCAAATTTAATTGGAAGAGGATAATAGAATTAAAAACCGACTTGCATCTCAAACGCAAGTCGGTTTTTATATATAAGAAGATTTCTTAATTGAAATCCTCGGATTTTTTCTGACGTATATGTAAAAACATTAAGGTGGTAATGATTAAAAAAATCATTATAGTTTGTATAATTAAATTTTTAAACTGAAGCAATATTGTCCACGATGTAAGGGTGTCTTTAAAAGCTTGGAGTGCAGAGTACGAGGAAGGATCAAAACCATACTGTAGCAACTTTTTTGTTTCAATAAATGAAATGTTTTCTTCATCTGCATCTAATATTACTGAAATTAGTCTAGTATCTTCAAGTTTTGCTGTACTGACAAAACTATAATTACCATTAGTTGAAAAACTAGTTTGTAAGCCATCAACACCTTGAAGTTTAATGTTTTCATTAAGGGAATATATCATTTTATTCGTATTGAAAACCTGGGAATCTTTGAAGGAAAATTGGTAAGAGGTTAGTTTCGTAATATTCAATACATCTGGAAAATCTTTTATTAATCGTGCTGCTAATTTAGCTACGTCTATTGCTGTTGTAGTTGATTGTTTATTTGTATCATTATTAATTCCAGTAGAGTTTAGAAATGGAGATGGTTGTAATAACTTTAGTTCTTTTGCTTTTTTATTCATTAATACTGTAAAGTTATCTTCATTTCCAGCAATGTGTTCTGCAAGAGCGAGTGCAGAACGATTATTCCCTGCCAGTAGCAATGCATGAAGTAAATCACGAACCGTTGTTTTATCATTCGATGTTACTTGTATAGGGCTTGTTTCTACTCGGAATACTTCGTTACTTATTTGTACGAAGTCATCTAACTGTATTTTTCTATCATTTAGTTGCTCCAATACGATATATTCTGTCATTAATTTAGATAAAGCAGCTGATTGTACTGGAGTTTCTTCATTTTTTTTATAAACAATTTCACCTGAATTAGCATTTATTAAGATAGCTGATTTAGCTTGAATAATCGGACCATTTACATAAAGGTAAAAATATAAAACGATAAGTGCAGTAATGAAAAAAGATAATAATAAAATAGCGAATTTTTTTAAGAATTGCATAAGCGATCCTCCTATTATGACATCAATAATAGTATTGTAAAAAAGAATGCTTAATTAGGAAGAAAGAAAAGGTAAAGAATTTCTAAAGAATTATAAAGGATTATTAATTTTTTGTAATTAATGGAAAAAGTTCAATTTCTTATATGATAAGAAATTGAACTTTTTATTTGTGATATTAACCTTTGTAGGGGAGTAGTTTTACAGTGAAAGTTGTTTTTTCGTCATCACTATATACTTCAATTGTTCCTTTATGCAATTCGACTATACTTTTTGCAATTGCTAATCCAAGTCCAGATCCACCAGTGTTTGTAGAGCGCGATTTTTCAACGCGATAAAAACGTTCAAAAATATGAGGTAAATCCGTACTAGGAATAGGTTGTCCGTAATTTGTTATATCAATTGTAATCATATTATTGCTTTCATAAGCAGTAAGGTCAATATAGCGACCTTCGCTTCCATAAGCGATAGCGTTTATAATAAGATTTTCAAACACACGCACTAATTTGTCACCATCAGCTAATACCATGAGCTTTTGAGATGGGAAAGAAGGTCTACATTCTATATTAGCTTCTTGAACCTGTATTCGGAATTGAACAGTTAATTGTCCAAGTAACTCTACAATATCAATGGGGACAGAATACAAGCTTAACTCTTTATTTTGAACACGTGTATATTCGAACAAGTCATTCATTAATGCATTAAGACGAGTTACTTTATCATAAATGACTTGAATATAGTATCGCAATTCCACTTCATCTCTATAATTATCATGATGAATTAAATTTACGTATCCAACTATAGAAGTAAGGGGAGTACGTAAATCATGTGATACATTTGTAATAAGTTCACTCTTTGCTTGTTCCGCTTGTCTTTCTTCATCAATTGAGACTTTTAATTGTTCAACAATTTCATTGATCCCGATTGCTAACTCTTCCAAATAATTATGATTTACAACAGAAACTTTATGATTGAAGTTTCCATTTGCAATGTAACGAATTTCTTCTATCATTTTTTTTATACAAGTTTCATAGTAAAGTTTTCTCTCGTGACGATAAAAAATGTAAAGATAGGATGAAAAAATAGAAAATAAAAACAAATAAGAAACAATCATCATCCATAAAGATTCTTTAACCCCTTTATACTTTTCATAACCAAAAATTCGAATGAATTCTTTACCGAGCTCGGTTAGAGTAAGTGAACTTTCAATTACACTCGTAACGAGGCGATAAATAATTAATTCAGTAATAGGAGTGAGTGTGATAGCTAGTAAGAGCCAAAAAATAAGTTTCCATTTAGGGATATCTTTTAATATATCAAATGCTTCATTTCTCAATTTTATAGCCAACTCCCCAAACAGTGTGAATAAATTTTTCTCCATTCATTACCGTTTCAAGTTTATCCCGTAAGTTGCTAATATGGACCATTACCGTCTTATTTGAACCATAACCATCTTCATTCCAAACGCGTTCGAAAATTTCTTCTGAACTAAATACTCTTCCTGTATTACTCGCAAGTAAATATAAAATATCGAATTCAATAGAGGTTAGTTTAATATACTCTCCATTTACTTTAACAGTATGATTATGTTTGTGTATTTCAACAGAGCGAATACGAATAATACCATCTTCATTCTTTTGCGAAGTAGCATTTTGGAAAGATGATCTTCGTAATAAAGCTTTCACTCTAGCTACTAATTCTAATGGATTGAATGGTTTGATCATATAATCATCGGCACCTGTCATAAGACCTAATATTTTATCCATATCTTCTGCTTTTGCACTAAGCATTAGAATTGGTACAGTATTATTTTCACGTACTTCCTGACAAACTTCTAATCCGTTTCGTTTTGGCATCATAATATCCAAAATCATAAGGTCAACTTCATATGTAGAAACCTTCTGCAATGCTTCATCGCCATCATAAGCTTTATAAATGTTATAGCCTTCATTTCGCAAATAAACAGCAAGTAATTCAACAATTTCTTTATCATCATCAATAATTAATATGTTTTTATTCATTTTGTAGTTCCTTTCCTTACAAATCATCAACATTACTATAATATCAAACATTTATGTACTTGTAGCAATGATTCTGTATAAAATTTCATGTAACGTATTAAAAAGGAGTAAAAAGATTAATAACGAATATAAAATAACAAAGATATTTAAATTCTGCATTATACTGAAAGTTAGTTATAAGGGGGATTTTCTATGTTATATAATGATATATATTCATTTGCTCCAACTGGAAAAATAGACAATGATATTAAAGATTTTCTACTAAAATATAATAAAGAGTTTACATATAAACATTCAATTCGTGTGGCAAATAAGGCAAAAAAGATTGCAGAAAAGTTTCACGTAGATAAAGAAAAAGCAGCAATTGCAGGATATTTACATGATATTAGTGGCATTTTTCCGAACGAGGAGCGGATTGCAGTTGCTGAAGAATTTGGGGTAGAAATAGAGGAAGCAGAAAGAAAGTTTCCTATGATTATTCATCAAAAACTATCGAGAGTAATCGCAAAAGAAATATTTAAAGTAGAAGATGAAGACGTATTAGATGCAATTTGTTGTCATACTACACTGCGTAAACACCCAACAAAGATGGATTTAGTTTTATTTGTTGCAGATAAAATAGAATGGGATCAAAAGGGGACACCACCATATTTAATAGAAATAAAAAAAGGATTGGAAAAATCTTTGGAAAAAGCTGCTTTTGTATATATTTCATATTTGTGGGAAAGGAAAGATACATTGAAAGTTATACATCCGTGGCTAGAAGAAGCATATTGGTATTTAAAAAGAATTGTACAGTAGAAGGGACAAGGAAATGCAATTAAAAGAATATATGAATCAAACATTTCCAGGAGTTACATTAGTACCGTACTTATATTCTCAGTGGGAAAATCATTTGTATTTTGATTTTGGAAAAGATAAATATCAAATTGTAGAAGGAACCGACGATTTAAATATGGAATACTTTTCTCAGCTATATACATATAATAAATTCTTATTTGAAGACATATTTTCAAAAGAAGATGTAGTGTTTGTAGTGACAAATGTTTATAGATTTAAAAAGGAAAACACAAAAACTCCACAGAAAATAAATGTATACAATAAATATATTAAGAAAAGAGATTTAAGATTTCATATAAGACAAGAAACGTTACCGTTTCTATTTGAAGATGAAGAGGCAGATTTATCCCGCTATTTGCCGGGCAGTAAGACCCCCACCTCAAAATTCAGCGAAAGCAAAGAAGGTAGGTGGGGGGCGGGCTGCCCCTAAAAGCCCGATTGGTGAGGGCTGATAATCAGTGGGGGATGAACTGATTAAAGTTTCACATTATATTGTACATATCAATTTTCTTTAAAATGTCTTGCGGAAGATATTAAATATGAATCGCTTATACAAGCTGCTAATCATGAGGATTTCTCTGTTTTGTATCCTCGATTTGGACGGAAAAAAGAAATTTCTTATCCAGATGTATTTCTCATAAATGCAACGAAAGATATTGTCATGTTTATGTATGATGATAGAGGATGTGAAGTAATTGCGAAGAATAAAGAAATAATACGAGATTTATATAAGAAATATAAAGAATGGATTCCAGATTATGAACGAGAAAGTATAGATAACTTATTTAAATGACAATAGGGGAAGTGAAGCGTGTAATGAAACGTATTGCAATTGTATCTGCATGGGAACCAGAACTGACGTATTTGCATCAACATTATCCGAGTGAACGTGTTGAAAAAAGAGCAGCTTGGGAATTTCATTTTCATACTATCAATGAGCTGGAAATTATATCAGTTGTAACTGGTGTCGGTAAAGTAAGCTGCGCTAGTTGTGTACAATTGTTAATTAGTGAGTTTCAGCCAGATGAGTTGTTTATGACAGGAATATGCGGAAGTTTATCAAACAAAGTGAAAAACGGTCATATTGTAGTAGCACTAAACGCAATACAACACGATGTTACTGCTGCTGGCTCAGGAGAAGATGTTTTTAATTTATATAACGGTAGAACAGCACCTATTGAAACAACAAAATCACTTGTAAGAAGAATAAAAAAAATACGATTGTATGATCCGATACATTTCGGTACATTTTTATCTGGAGATCAACGTATTCGTAGTTCAGAAATGAGATATTTACTTCATACTGTATACGGAGCATTGGCAGTTGATCAAGAAGTAGCAGCTTTCGCCTATGTGTGTCAAATAAATAAAAAACCATTTTTATGTTTAAAAGCTGCTTCAGATCAAGCAAATGATAAAACGAAAGAAGAACAAAAAATCTTTAAAATGCTAGCATGCGAAAGAGCATGTGAGCATTTAATTGCTTTTTTACGTGTTTATGAGATTAATGTAGTAAATAATAGATAGTTTGTTATAAAACAAATTAATAGTAAGTTATATGTAGGGAAATGTCCGTTCATTTCAAATTAAGAGCTGAAATTTATAATAGATGGAATATATTATATGGGTACATGTTGAGATTAATACAAGCAATTGGAGGGCAATTTTATATGATTCAATATAAAAGGTGTAGTGAAGTAAATATTGATTTAGTATATGAAGCTTTTAAAGATGGATTTTCCGATTATATTATTAAGATGGAAGTTTCAAAAGAGGGTTTTATACAACGTTTTTTTGGACCAGAAGGTAATTTGCTAGAACATTCTTTTCTTGCTTTAGACGGTGACAAATCAGTTGGCGTAATATTAGGTGGTATAAAGGATTATGAAAGTATAAAGACTATGCGCTGTGGAACATTAGCGGTTCATCCTAATTACCGCGGTATTGGTGTGAGTCAAAAATTATTTGAACTGCATAAAGAAGAGGCGATTCAACATGGATGTAAGCAACTTTTTCTCGAAGTCATTGTAGGAAACGACCGAGCGATTCATTTTTATAATAAGTTGGGCTATGAAAAAGTGTACGATCTTTCTTATTATAATTTAAATGATTTGACTAAAATAATGAATAAAGATTGTAAGGATATTGAAGTAAAACAATTAGAATTTCCAACTTTTAAAGATGAAATTCAGAAATGGTTAAACTTCCATATAAATTGGCAAAATGATGTTGATTATATCGAAAAAACAAATAATGTATTTTATGGTGCATATGTCGATAATGACTTAAAAGGCTCTCTATGTGTAAATGAACAAGGTAAAATTAGTTTTATTTTCGTAGACAAAGTTTATAGAAATATTGGTGTTGGGATGAAATTATTAGAAGTAGCAAGAGAAGAATTAATTTTATCAAGTTTATCAATTGGGTTTCCTAACAATAATTTACTGGAGGGTTTTTTAAAGAAATGTGGATTTGAAAAGAATTCTTTAGCGCAATATGAAATGTATTTATTACTCTAAAAGCGGAAGGGATTTATTCTTTTCGCTTTTTATTTTTTCTGTTAAGTTGGTAAATGCTTCGCAACTATAATTTGTAATGAGAGGAATTTGTTTATCCTTAAGTTATCTTTTTAATTGTCAATTTCATGCTAATAATTTTCTTTGTATAATATTCTAATTTTATGTAGAATAGATACGATGGGAGGGGATGAAATGAATAATGGATTAAAGTTTAAGATTTTTGAATTGCATTGTCTTGTTCAAAAGACTTATTCTGATATTAAAATAGCGTGTGATATTGCTATTTATCAAGAAAACACTTCTAAATATTTAATTTCATTAGGATTTTTAAATAAATCATATATGACTTATATAGAAGCAAAAAGATTCTATCGCGAAAATGAAGAGCTTGTAAGTGTAGAATTTGATAATTTCTTTGATATGTATGATAAATTAGAAAACGAATTAAAACAAGTTATTTCAACTGAAGATAAAAATCCTTCATTGCTACATAGCAGACTTGATCAGTTTCAACAGAAAGTTGAAAATATAAATGACCTAATAAAAGTATTGCAAAATGCTCGTTAATGAATGCTTTTTTCTTTTTTGTATAGAAATTATGTATTAAAAACATTTTAGGGATATTACATATTAAAGAGGTGGCTTTTGTTGATTACAAAAGTCATCTTTTTATGTTAGGAATAGATTGTATACATTTTAGCAGTTTCATATAAATAATAGGAATTTATACGAGGGGAATATCATGGGAAATAAAAAAGAAATAGCTATAGTTGCATTAACAACAGGATTCGTTTTAACAAGTGTAACGCCATATGGATTAGGTCATGCAGAGGAAACTGGTCAAATGCAAGTAGAAATTCAAGAGGATTCGTTCCGTACAGGTGATCTTACACAACCATCAAAAAAGGCGCCAGAGAATGTAGTGAAAGATGCACTTAAGGAAAATACGGAGCATGCTTTGTCTCCAAAACAAGTTAGTGCAGAAACAGGAGTAGATTACAAGGTTCTTCAAAAACGTGGTTCTTATGATGGAACTACACTTGTGCGCATGCAACAAATATATGAAGGAAAAGAAGTATATGGTCACCAGTTGACTGCTCACGTAGATAAAAAAGGTATTATTAAAAGTATTTCAGGAGATAGCGCACAAAATTTAACACAAGAAGATTTAAAGAAACCTATTAATTTATCAAAAGAAGAAGCAAAACAATATATTTATAAAAAGTACGGAAACGATACTAAATTTATTTCTGAGCCAGAAGTTAAGGCAGTTATTTTTGTTGATGAAAATCATGGACAGGCTAGCAATGCATATCAAGTTACATTTGCTGCTACAACACCAAATTATGTATCTGGAACTTATTTAGTGAATGCTCATAATGGTGAAATGTTAAAAGATATGGTACAAGAATCAAGTTTGAAAATAAGTGAAGAGTATGTTCAATCCGTTAAGGAAAATAAAACTAGCAATTTTACATCATTAACTGGAACAGGAAAAGATGATTTAGGCGTAACTCGTACATTTGGTATTTCTAAACAGACCAGTGGGAATTATGCGCTTGCTGATTACACAAGAGGACAAGGAATTGAGACATATGATGTAAATTATAGAGATATTACAAATGAAGAAAGTTATTATCCTGGTATACTAGCAACTAGCGTTTCAACAACATTTAATGATCCAAAGGCGGTAAGCGCTCATTTCTTAGCAACAAAGGTATACGATTTTTATAAAGAAAAATATAAGCGTAATAGTTTTGATAATAAAGGAAACAAAGTAGTTTCAGTTGTACATGCATGGGATTCTGGAGGAACAAATGATCCTGAAAATTGGGAAAATGCATTTAGTACTAATATTAATAACATTAGTATGCTTTTATATGGAGATCCTATGGTAAAAGCGTTCGATATAGCCGGTCATGAATTTACACATGCAGTTACATCAAGTGAATCTAACCTTGAATTTTCAGGAGAATCTGGGGCAATTAATGAGGCATTATCGGATATTATGGGAACGGCTATAGAGAAATACATAAATAATGGGGAATTTAACTGGACAATAGGAGAACAAACTGGATCGATTTTTCGTAATATGAAAAATCCAACTGCAATTAATTTTTCAGATGGACTACCGTATCCTGATGATTATAGTAAATATAATGATTTAAATGGAGAGGATTATGGAGGCGTTCATTTTAACTCAAGTATTATTAATAAAGTTGCGTATTTAATTGCACAAGGTGGTACTCATAACGGTGTAAATGTAAATAGCATTGGTGAAGATAAAATGTTTGATATTTTCTATTATGCAAATACTGATGAATTAAACATGACTTCTAATTTTTCTGAATTGAAATTGGCATGCCTTAAAGTGGCAACTAATAAATATGGAACGAACTCAATTGAAGTTCAAGCAGTCCAAAATGCTTTTGATGCTGCAAAAATTATAGAAAAAGTGAAAGAAAACGAAAAAACAGCAGAAAACCAAGCTCCAGAGTTAACTGTACCGTTTACGATTACACTACGTGTAGGAGATACGTTTGATCCAATGAGAAATGTAAAAGCTGTTGATAAAGAAGATGGTGATTTAACAAATAAAGTAAAGCATAAAGGCGATGTAAATACTTCAAAACCAGGTACATACATTGTGGAATACTTGGTTGTTGATTCTAAAGGCGGGAATGCAACGGCTATACAGACTGTAATTGTAGAGGGAAATGGAGAAATATCAGATTTAGAACCTAAATTAACAGTGCCTGTTGGAGCGATACTTCATGTAGGAGATTCATCTGTTCCAATGGCAGAAGTATTAGCTATCGATAAAGAAGACGGTGATCTCACTTCTAAAATTAAAGTTGATGGTGAAGTAGATACATCAAAAGCCGGTACTTACGTATTAACGTACACGGTTACAGATTCTAAAGGTCATGAAGTAACGGCGAAGCAAACTGTAACGGTCAAAGTTAGAGAAGAAATTAAAAATGAAAAACCAATACTAAAAGTACCTGCTACAACTTCGATTACTGAGGGTGATCAATTTGATCCGTTGATAGGAGTATCGGCTACTGACAAAGAAGACGGTGATCTTACTTCTAAAGTAGCGTATAAAGGAACTATAGATACAACTAAAGCTGGTATTTATGAAATAATATATAGTGTAAGAGATTCCGTGGGTAATGAGGTAAATACAATACAAAAAGTATTAGTGAAAGATAAAGAAACTAGCAAACCTAATGGTCTTGCTAATAAGACAAATAGCAATAGTATCTCAAATAACAGTAATACAGATAAAAAAGAATATACATATAAGGAGCTGCCAAAGACGGGTGTAAGTACAACTAACAGTGCAGCAATCGGCATATTGATGATTATTACAGGTACAGTACTCACTTTGATTCGCAAATTTAGAAAGATACAAAAATAATAGTAGGGATTATTCGTTTGAAGAAAAGAGTTCAGTATTCAAAAGAAATAAAGTAGAAAGTAAATAAAACGAAATATGGATTTTTTACTTATTAAGATTTTAATAGTTAAGCGGTACATTTGGCCTTTATAAAAATTTGCAGTTGGATACTATTCTGTCTACAGAACTATATTACATATAAAACACGTTACTATTCTTTTATTTTAATGAGAATAGTAACGTGTTTTTTGATTTGAAAATAGCATAAATCCTATAGCTCATGAATATAGGAGTACTTCTAATTTGCCATTGATAAGTTACTGAAAACACTTTGCTTTAATGGAAGTGTCACTCTAAATGACAACATGAGATTTTCGATATTTACCAGGTGTTTCATTGGTGAATTTTTTAAAAATTTTAGTAAAATAACTTTGATCGCTAAAATTAAGCGAAGCGCATATGTCTGATAAGGGATAGGTGGTGAAAGTTAATAATTTCTTTGCTTCTTCGATTCGTTCACGTTGAATGTACTCAATTAATGAAATACCGACTTCTTTTTTAAATAATATAGATAAATAATCTGAATTCACATTTGCAAATTTAGCAAGTTGTTTAACAGATATTGGATTGTAAATGTTTTTAAAAATGTAGTTTTTGCAAATAGCAATAGTCTGTGAATGTTGCTGTGTTTTTTGTGCCTTTACACGGTCTGCAAAGGTACAAAAAGCATTTTTTAATAAATCCCAAACAGATTCTTTGTCTTTTAAATTTTCTGTTCTTTGAATATGTAAATCATAAATTTTGTAAGCTATCCCAGATGGAAGACCCCCTTTTATCGCATATCTAGTGGCGAGCGTAATGGATGAAATACAAATGTTTTTATGACGTCTTAATTGATGGAATGAAGATAAAGATGAAAGAGTCTCTTGTTGGAATTCGTAATAATATTTGAGCACGGTTTCTTTATCCCCGTTTTCTATAGAACCAAGTAGTTGCTGCTCTATATATAAATTATGATAAATGGATTCGTCTTTTTGCATTGAAATATATACATCTTCGTTTAAGATTCTGCTATGACTTATATGAAGTGAGTCACTGTTATTTGAAAATGTGCTTACATCTGAATTTTTTTTATAGAGAATGTTATAGAACAATATTGCTATATTTACAAAGAAATTTTGATCTTTGACTGACAATGAAAAATAATGGTCTCTTGTTCTTTTATAATTTGGAATAAAATTAAGTTTACTATCCGCTTTACTTGTAGAAAAATTCACATGTGCCAAGGGCCCAATAATAACAGTACCGTTCACCATATAATCGCTCTTTATGTGAATTAAAATGAAGTGCCCTAGATGTTCGTGAGTTCTGAAGATGGGGGAATTATATGTATCATTTCTCTGAAAAAGCACATGTAACTGTTCTATTTTTGATGTATACAACAAGTGTGAATCATTTTTTGATGTGAATTCTAAAAGGATATTTTTGTTACAATCTAAAAAACAAACTGGAATTTCAAAAGATTGGAAAAACATATTGCAAATGTACTCTATCTCAACTAGACTGAGCTTTTTAGTCATATTCTTCCTCCTTACAGTTATGCGTAATAGTTAAATAAACATATATTCCTTTTTTCATAAGTAGAAACGGAAAACCTTTATTAATAAAAAATATAAATAAAAGTTATAAACTTCTAAGAATAATACCATAATTTAACATGAATAGCACATATTATTTGAATATACAGGTAATAGTTTTGGACAGTAACGTAAAATATGAATCGTCACACTTATTTGTTGGTTATTACTTATATGTATTAAAAATGATTAAGGTTGGATTTTAAATAGGGATAGGAAGTGAGAAATTAATAGATTGACAGTAAGTGACTAGTCGAAATTAGCAGTGAAAGCTATTATGTAACAAATGTAATGATTTTTGAAGTAGAGATATAAGTGTAATTTAGGGGAGAAAATTACATATATCATGTGGAGAGACAACGTAATAATAGAAGATAAGAAATGTGAATAAGTGATTGTAAACAATGGATTGTTGGACGACTATGTTTTATGTTATTCGTTTAAATCTGATACTTGGCACACTATTGCTTTTAAGAAGGTAATAGTAATAAAGAGATTTTTAAAATGATAGAAGTAGTAAAGGGGATAAGAGAAATGAAAAAAATATTTAGTGTGCTTTTAGTGTTATTCTTAACATTTTCTACATGGTCTAGTGTATTAGTAAAGGCAGATTCACCATCTAAAGGTACTTTAACGATTCATAAGTATGAACAAGAAAAAGATGGAGCGCAGGGACTAGAAGGTGACGGTTCTGCAAATCAAGAGGTGCCAAAAGATGCGAAACCATTAAAAGGTGTAACGTTTGAAGTGAAAAAGGTTGCGTCTTTTGAAAAAATTTCAAACGATGGGAAAATCGTGAAAGAAGATGTGAAACCTGTAATGGGAGCAACTCCAACGCAAGTAGTAACAGATGATAACGGACAAGCTGTATTAAAAGATCTTCCGCTAGGACGTTATGAGGTGAAAGAAGTGGCAGGACCTCCACATGTTAATCTAAATCCCAATACGTATACAGTGGATATCCCATTAACGAATAAAGAGGGTAAGGTGCTAAACTATGATGTTCACATGTATCCTAAAAATGAGGTTAAACGTGGTGCAGTGGATTTAATAAAAACTGGTGTAAATGAAAAAGCATTAGCAGGTGCAGTATTCTCTTTATTTAAAAAAGACGGTACAGAAGTGAAAAAAGAGTTAGTAACAGATGCTAATGGTCATATTCGCGTGCAAGGATTGGTGTATGGAGAATACTATTTCCAAGAAACAAAAGCTCCGAAAGGCTATGTAATAGATCCAACTAAACGTGAGTTTTTTGTTAAGAACTCCGGAACAATTAATGAAGATGGAACTATTACTTCTGGTACAGTAGTTAAATTAGAAGTGAAAAACTATGAAGAACCAATAATTGATAAAAAGATTAACGGAAAATTGGAAGCGTTACCAATCAATCCGTTAACTAATTATAATTATGATATTAAAACATTAATTCCAGAAGACATTAAGGAATACAAAAAATATGTGGTAACAGATACTTTGGATAATCGTTTAGTGATTCAAGGAAAGCCAATCGTGAAAATTGATGGAGCAGAAGTAAATGCAAGCATTGTAGAGGTAGCTATAGAAGGTCAAAAAGTAACAGCTACAGTAAAAGATTTCACAAAATTAGATGGTAAAAAAGAATTTCATTTGCAAATTAAATCTCAAGTAAAAGAAGGAGTACCATCTGGTTCGGAAATTTTAAATACAGCAAAAATTGATTTTACAAATAAAAATGATGTAATTGGAGAAAAGGAATCTAAACCTGTAGTTGTTGTTCCAACAACTGGAATAATTGAGTTAACAAAAATTGATGGTGCTAATAAGAATAAATTAAAAGGTGCAGAGTTTGTACTTAAAGATAAAAATGGAAAAATAGTTGTTGTAGCAGGAAAAGAAGTAACAGGTGTATCAGATGAAAATGGTGTTATTAAATGGTCTAACATTCCATATGGAGACTATCAAATTTTCGAAACGAAAGCTCCAACATATACAAAAGAAGATGGTACAAAAGCTTCTTATCAATTATTAAAAGATCCCATTGATGTAAAGATTAGTGAAAATAATCAAACGGTTAAATTAACGATTGAAAATAATAAAAGTGGATGGGTTCTTCCGGTAACGGGTGGCATAGGAACGACTCTTTTTACTGTAATAGGTCTTACGTTAATGGTTACAGCGGCATTTGTTTTCTTTAGAAAAAAGTCTGCTAATAATTAAGATTTTAGGAACATGTAACTATGGGAAAAGGGGAGAAGCAAAATGCTTCCCTCTTTTCGATATTTAAGCATATACAGAGGTGGAAATATGAAACGAAATCTTGTTTTGGGAGGTATTTTTTTATTTGGATTAGGTGTTTTTTTATATCCTACTATTAGTAATTGGTTGGCGACTCGTGCACATTATTCTGAGATTAGCTCTTACGATAAGAAGATCAAAGAGCTACAAAAGAAAGAAGTCGAACGTAGGGAAAAAGAAGCAGCCGAATATAATAAACAAGTTCAAACTTCCACGAAAACATTTACTGATCCATTTTCTGAAAAAAAAAGTAATCATCAAGCATATGCTGATGCGTTAAATTTAGGAGATGTAATGGGGTATATTGAAATATCGAAAATTAATATAAAACTGCCAATCTATCAAGGGACATCTGAGGAAGTATTGAGCCGCGGGATAGGTCATTTAGATTTTTCTTCGCTCCCGATAGGTGGAGAAAATACGCACACTATTTTAACAGGGCATCGTGGTTTACCATCAGCAAAATTATTTACAGATTTAGATAAGTTGAGCGAAGGAGATCTTTTTTATATTCATTCTTTAGACAAAGTTCTTGCTTATAAAGTAGATCAAATTAAAGTAGTGTTACCACACGAAACGGACGATCTACAAATTGTACAAAAAAAAGATTATACAACTTTAATTACGTGTACGCCTTATGGAGTAAACACCAATAGATTGCTAGTTCGAGGTGTGCGTGTGGAGTTAAACGAGAAAGAAAAACAAAAAGTGAGTACAGAGATATTTATATTTAATAAGTGGACTGTAATAGTTCCAATCCTATTGTTATGTGTGTTTCTAGTCGTAATTTATAAGAAAAGGTTAACTAGATAGAATGTATTTATTTATCCTGCATTAATGGGAAGTGGGACCGGAAATTCAGAGATAAGTAAAGAAAGTATATAAAGTATATAAAAGATGAAGTAAATCCTCATTGGTGAATATGTCATTTTATTCGACTATAGAAAAAATACGGTAAAGGTGGGAACAAAGGAATTGAGGCTACGATTAAAGCTGGTAAGTATTCATTTTATTGTTTTGTTAATGTTAAGTGTAAGTTTTGTCATATATGTACCAAAAGAAGTATATGGATCCACGACAAACTTAGAAGGTCTAGGTGATATATCGCGTTATAATGCAGTTGTCTTTGGTAACCATAAAGCAATAGGTGGCGACATTGAAGGAGCAACTGCAGTTCAAGGTGATATGGATGCATCGGGGTATACAATTGTAGGTGCTGCAGCGGGAACATCTAATATAGTAGGTGAAAAATGGGTTGATGAGGGATATCCGTCCTTGTTGTTGTCTGGAAAATTTAAGAAATCAAGAGAAGAATCTTTTATCATTCAAAACGGAATAGTAGTAATGACAAAAGAGAGTGATCCAGATCGCATCATACAATCCTCTTATGATCGTATCGTTTATAAAGAAAAACTAGAAATTGACGCGAAATTTAATGAATTTCGCAATATAGTGAACCAAGTCAGTAAAAATGCAGGTCAATATAAAACAAATACCCCAATTCCAAATATGAGTCATGGAATCGGAAAAGATATAAACAATCCTAATATTTATGTTTCATCAGAATTGACAGGGAAAATTAATTTAGATATAAGAGATGTATTTTTACCAAATGCTAAGGACAAAGATTTTATTGTTATGTATTCGGATGCAACAGAGGTTACATTTAAAAATGGGTCTATTCTATATGATACGAACAATATTGGAAGGGCTACAGATATAGTTCCTACATCACAACCATATTCTCCTAATTCCCCGTTTACTCAGCTATATGGGAAAGTGATTTGGGTTTTTCCAAATGCGAAAAAAATTATAACAGAGGGATATGGTGTCGTTGGTAGTGTGTTTGCCCCCAATGCTGTATTAGAAACAAAAGGCGGTTCGATTAATGGACAAGCATTTGTCGGTGCGGTACAACAAACTGGTGGATTTGAATTTCACAATTTCAAATTTAACTGGCAACATTGGAACAAGCCTAGTACTGGAAAAGTAAAAATAAAAAAAGTTGATAGTAATAATGATAATAAAAAATTGGTCGGAGCAAAGTTTCATATAGAAGATTCAAAAGGAAAAATAGTTGGAGAACTAGTAACAAATGAAGAAGGAGAAGCGATATCAAAAGACTTACCAAAAGGAAACTATACCCTTGTAGAAATAGAAGCGCCAAAAGACTATGAATTATTAAAAGATAAAATAGCTGTAAAAATAGAAAAAGATGCAGTAGTAGAAATTAAAATAGGAAATAAGAAATTGCCAGATCCAATGGGAAAAATGAAGTTAGTGAAAGTAGACATAAGTGATAAAAATAAAAAGCTAGCAGGGGCAAAGTTTCATATAGAAGATCCAAAAGGAAAAATAGTTGGAGAACTAGTAACAAATGAAGAAGGAGAAGCGATATCAAAAGACTTACCAAAAGGAAACTATACCCTTGTAGAAATAGAAGCGCCAAAAGACTATGAATTATTAAAAGATAAAATAGCTGTAAAAATAGAAAAAGATGCAGTAGTAGAAATTAAAATAGGAAATAAGAAATTGCCAGATCCAATGGGAAAAATGAAGTTAGTGAAAGTAGACATAAGTGATAAAAATAAAAAGCTAGCAGGGGCAAAGTTTCATATAGAAGATCCAAAAGGAAAAATAGTTGGAGAACTAGTAACAAATGAAGAAGGAGAAGCGATATCAAAAGACTTACCAAAAGGAAACTATACCTTAGTGGAAGTAGAAGCACCTAAAGGTTACGAATTATTAAAAGAAAAAATAACTGTAAAAATAGAAAAAGATGCAGTAGTAGAAATTAAAATAGGAAATAAGAAATTGCCAGATCCAATGGGGAAAATGAAGCTTGTGAAAGTAGACATAAGTGATAAAAATAAAAAACTAGCAGGAGCAAAGTTTCATATAGAAGATTTAAAAGAAAAAGTAGTTGGAGAGTTAATAACAGATGAAAAAGGAGAAATGATATCAAAGGACTTACCAATAGGAAACTATACCTTAGTGGAAGTAGAAGCACCTAAAGGTTACGAATTATTAAAAGAAAAAATAACTGTAAAAATAGAAAAAGATGCAGTAGTAGAAATTAAAATAGGAAATAAGAAATTGCCAGATCCAATGGGGAAAATGAAGCTTGTGAAAGTAGACATAAGTGATAAAAATAAAAAACTAGCAGGAGCAAAGTTTCATATAGAAGATTTAAAAGAAAAAGTAGTTGGAGAGTTAATAACAGATGAAAAAGGAGAAATGATATCAAAGGACTTACCAATAGGAAACTATACCTTAGTGGAAGTAGAAGCACCTAAAGGTTACGAATTATTAAAAGAAAAAATAACTGTAAAAATAGAAAAAGATACAGTAGTAGAAATTAAAATAGAAAATAAGAAATTGCCAGATCCGACTGGGCAATTTGAAATTGAAAAAGTTGATGATAAGGATAGTGAATTAAAGCTAAAAGGCGCTGTATTTCAAGTGTTAGATAAAGAAGGGAAAGAAGTTAGTAGATTAATAACGGATGAAAAAGGAAAGGTAATTTCCAACCAATTAGTAATTGGAAAGTATACGATTAAAGAAATAAAAGCACCGAACGGATACATGTTACTTAGGGATCCAATAGAAATAGAAATAGAAATTACAGAAGCAGTAAAGACACAAAAAATAACAGTGAAAAATGCGAAGAATAATTGGGTAATTCCTAATACTGGTGGGAGCGGAACAACAATTTTTTACGTAATTGGTATTATGCTAATGTTTGCTGTGCTATATTTCTGTAAGAAAAATCGTATATTATGAACTAATTTTATAGAGTTAGACAGATCGTTGCGTTAGAGAGTTTTAGGACATGAGTTCGGTATTGTACTGGACTCATGGTACTAAATTTGTTAAAGGAGGAAGGATAATAGTAAACATAGAATATATTAATGAATTAAAATATTTAAGAGGTGAACATGGTGGCAATAAAACAAGACGAAATTAAAGTAGTTGCCGGAGCTGGAGTGTTTAATAATAATCCAGGTTGGATTCAAACGCAAGAAGATGAACTTAACTTACTAGATAAAGCTACGTGGGAAGAAAGATTTGAATACAACTCTATTTCAGCTATTTTAGCTGAGCATGTATGGGAACACCTTACTTTTTAAGAAGGTGTAAGAGCAGCTGAAATTTGTTATGAATTTTTAAAACCATCTGGTCATATTCGGTGCGGAGTCCCTGATGCATTCTTTCAGGATGAGGCATATCAAAATATAGTTCAAATAGGGGGACCCGGTCCGAAAGATCATCCAGCAGCAAGTCATAAAATCGTTCATAATTATATAACATTAACGGAAATGTTTGAAACTGCTGGATTCGAGGTAGTTTTACTTGAATATTGTGATGAAAATGGTCGGTTTTATTACAACGAATGGGATGCAAACGACGGTGTTATTTTCCGTTCGAAAAGGTATGATTCTAGAAATAAAGGCGATAAACTTGGTTTTCCATCGCTAATTGTCGATGCGATTAAGCGTTAATCATTCAACAAAACAGGAGTTAATCCTATGATTTCATAAGTCGCAAATGCGGCTTTTTTATTTGTACGCAAATCTATATTTAATTTTCAATATTATATAACTCGATTTAGAAAATATTTAAGTTTTTCTCAGCACCATTCACTTTAAATTAACACTTCGCTGACATAAATATTTATTTTATATTTATATTCGTGTAAAATGAGATGAGAACATATATTCTATATAAGGAGGCAATTAAAATGATAGCTGAAATTGGGAAACTAACTGGTGGATATATTGTAAAATTTGAACGCGAATTTCCATATACGGTAGAGGAAGTTTGGTCTGTATTAACAGAAAACAGTAAGCTGAAAAAATGGATGTCCAATTTACAGATTGAAAGCCTTAAAACTGGTGGAATAATAAAGTTCGACATGATGGACGGTTCATTCATAAACATTGATATTTTAGAATGTCAACTAAACTCAGTACTTGAATTTACTTGGGATAAAGACCGTGTCCGATTTGAAATACATAAAGAGGAAAATGGTACTCTTTTACTTCTTAAAGAGTACATTCATGAATTAACAGATCATACACCGAGAGATATAGCTGGTTGGCATATTTGTTTAAATCTTTTTTCTTACGTTTTAAAAGGAGAAGAGAAAGAATTTTCTAAAGATGAATGGCAACAATGGTTTGAAATATACAAGGATAAGATTCATGAAGCGAGAGGATAATTGCATAATAGGTAATATTCATTATGTAATTATTATATTGTAAAAATGCTTTTGTGAATAAATAAGAATAGAGGTTAATATGAAAGTAAATCAATTAATTGCTAATAACATAAATAAATTAGATGCAACTATACCGTTTAATAAATCGTTTGGAATTGCTGGTTTATCTGGATCGGGTAAAACAACTTTTTGCCAAACAATTGGTGAAGAATCAAAAAAACGATTAGTTTCTTTATTGCCAAAGGCTGAATATCAATATTTATTTCCTAACATTATGGAAACAAATTTTAGTGCCATTAAGATGGAAGAAATACCTTTAGTACTTTTTCTAGGAAAATCATCGATTTCGTCTAATCCGCGTTCAACGATTGGTACTCATACTGGTGTTTTTACAGAGGTTCGGGAAAAACTTGCTGAGGTATTTAATCTTTCTCCAGAGGTCTTTTCATTTAATAATCAATTAGGCTGGTGTACTGGTTGTAAAGGCCGTGGTACTACAAAAAATGTTGAGTGTAAAAAATGTAAGGGAAAACGTTATAGTGAAGAAATTGAACAACATGAAATTGATTTGTTGGACAAGCCACATTCAATCTCAAATATTAATGATTTAAGTATTGAATCTATTCTTTCACTAGCAAAAGAGTTAAATATTAGTGAAGAAAAACAGCATATACTGCAAAATATTATTAATATGAACATTGGTTATTTAACATTAAATCGAATTATGGGTACGTTATCAGGTGGAGAGTTAACACGACTTTATTTGGCCGAATTCATGGCAGTAAGTGAAAATGCTGTAATTATTATTGATGAGATTTCAGTTGGACTTGATCATGAAACTTTATTACAAATTTTAGAAGAGATTAAACGATTAGGGTGTAAAAATCAAATTTGGCTTATTGATCATTCAGATACAGTACTAGATACAACTGATGAGCAATTGTTCTTTGGATCTGGTAGCGGAAAATATGGCGGGAAAATTGTGGAAGAATCACCAAGACCAAAGTCAATACTGTGGGATCGAAATAAAGAAATACCAACAGAATATTATACATTCTATGATTTATATTGCCGTAATATCCAAATGGCTGAGTTTCAAATTCCTAAAAACAGGCTTGTAACAGTTACAGGAGAATCAGGATGTGGGAAATCTACACTTGTCAACGAATGTCTAGCTACAGATTTTTTGAAACGATATCCAAAAGATAAATTAGTTATGGTAGGACAAGACCGAAATCAATCAATTACAAGTCGATCAACTGTAGCAACTTTCCTAGATATTAAAAAGAAACTGACAAAGTATAGTGAAGACATTGATGATATTTTTGAGCGCTCGATTGAGGATATTATTGATGAACTTCCAAATGAAGATATCGCTTATAAACGTTTGAGCCTACTAATTAAATTAGGGCTTGGCTATTTAACATTAGAGAGAAAAACACAAACATTATCGACAGGTGAGTTTCAATGTGTTCATTTAGTTTCGGAATTATTTGCAAACACTAGAAATCCACATACATTATTTATTTTTGATGAGCCTTCAAAAGGTTTATCACAAAATATTTTGAATCAATTTATCGATAGTATTAGAGGTATTCTGCAAGATGAATCAGTTTCGATCATTATGATTGAGCATAATCGTTACATGTTAGAAAGCTCTGATTATATAGTTGATTTTGGAAAAAGGCAGAATGAATCTATAGAGCATTTGGATGTTGTCAATCATGAGGATTACTATCGTCAAAAAAGTAATGTGAATAGCACAGAGAAAATACACATCTCTTCAATGCTTAAGCAGAAAAAAGGGGTTCACTATTTAGAAGAAAATCATATTAACTATTTTAAAAATGCCGAAAATATTTATAAGGGCGGTATTTTAAAAAGTTTATCATCAATGGCTAGGTTAATTTATGGTGAATATGAATCTGATACAATCGCACCTGTTATTGCTATTGATCTTGAAAGACATTTATATAGTCAATATAGTTTCTTATATGAGATTGGTGGATTAATTAATCATATTGTAGCTGCTCATCCAATTAATAAAGATACGAGAAGTTTTGATTTCTATTCACAGGACAATCATTGTCCATCTTGTTCTGGACGTCTTCAAATTGAAGTTTTTGATAAAGATATTGCCATTCAAGATAAAAGTGTTCCATTTTGGGATGGGCTATTCGATCCAGAAATCATGAAGGTATTAAAATTTTATCAGCATGAAAAAATAGAATTTCTATTCGAAGAAATAAAAAATGAGCTTGATCACGATTTGTCAAAGAGCTATAATGATATGTCAGAAGAAGAAAAGCATACGTTTTGGTACGGGTATTTTGAAAAATCATTTTATGATAAAAAAGGAAAGACACGCAGAACATGGGTAGGATTTAATACAATTATTGGTGGATATATTGTTATTTCAAAAGCACCTATTAAAGAAGAAATTAAAAGTTCAAAAAAAATGATGAAATGTCCAATTTGCGAGGGGACGGTTTTAAATCATCATAAACCACTTAAATTTGATAACGTAGATATTCGTGAAATAATTAATCAGCCTATTAATGAAGTAGTGAAAACAGTTGGTGATTTACCGACACTTGTTAAATTGAAGTCTATTGTTGGTGGCGATATGGTATTGACAGAAGATGTTTCTTTATTGCCAAGAAAAGCACAAGTTGCACTGAAGATGTTTGAATTAGAACAAGCAAGCTTTTCAAACTATGAAATGGTGTTACAAAATGTCTTACCATTCTGGGGTGAAATAAAAGGAAATATCGAATCCATTAGTGTTAATAATCAAGTAACTGTTTGTGATTTCCCTAATGTTTATGAAACGAGAGAAAACATTATAGATAAGTATTTCACAAATGGTAAATATAAAAAACTTACGTATGTATACGAAGCGTTTGGATACAAAAAAATAGTTACCCAAATTAATAAAATTAAAAAAAGTAATCCATGTCCATTTTGTAAAGGTAAGAAAGTGATAACCGAAGATAATCTACATGATGGTGTCTTTAAACTAACAATTCCATGTGTAACTTGTAATGCAAGTGGTATTAATGACGAAGGGTTAAAAGAAGTTGTCGAGGGCGTGGATGTACAAACGTGGTTAACTGGAAAAGTTAGTGATGTTGTGGATGAGAGCTTATTAACAGAAGCTGTTGGGCAAATACCAATTTTTAATCGTATTCGTGAGTTGGATAAACGAGATATGATGGCGGTTTATGAATGTCTTGAGAAAAATAACTAATGGTTATCAATTGCAGTAGTCATAAAAACAGGAATATAGGTTTTTAATTATATAAATATAACATGTTAAATTATTATTTAAATCGTTAAAAATAGTTGACCCTCACATAATGTCATTGTTTATGATGAAGTTGAGCTTCAAAGTAGATGTAACTTATAGGAGGAAATCATGTTTAAAATAGGGGATTTTTCGAAACTATCTTCCATTAGTATACGTATGTTGAGACACTACGATAAAGTGGAATTATTACAACCAGTAAAAGTCGATGAGCAGAGTGGATATCGATTTTATTCAGCTGACCAATTAAAAAAAGTAAATCAAATTCAAACATTAAAAGCTATGGGGTTTAATATTGCTACCATCAAAGAAATAATAGAATGCGATAATATAGATAGCATAAAAGAGCAATTTTTAAATCGTAGTGCTCAAATTAAAGAAGACATGAATAACCTCCAAAAACAATTACGTCTCCTCGAAGACTCAATGAAAACGATGAGAGAGGATGTTGTTGAGATGAATTATCATGTTTCAATAAAAGAAATTCCAGAAAGAACTGTAGCTAGTGTTAGAAAGATTATTCCATCGTATAATTGCGAAGGTGATTTATGGAGTGTATTAATGCAAGAAATTCAAATGAAAAATATTAGTATTGCCCATCCGAGTTATAGTATTGCGGTTTTCCATGATCGTGAATACAAAGAAAATGATGTAGATATAGAAATACAGCTAAGTATTCTAGGTAAGCACGAAAATACAAAAGACGTTACATTTAAAAATATGAAATCAACCAATATAGCTTCTATAACAGTTAATGGAAGTTATGAACAGATGACAGCTGTAAATGAGGCTGCGGCAAAATGGATTGAGACAGAAGGTTACAAATTAGCAGGCCCGATGTTTAATATTTATCATGTGAGCCCAGCGATGGAATCGGATCCTAATAAGTGGGTTACAGAAGTTTGTTATCCAGTTAAATAATGATAAAGAAAAAAGGCATTAATTATATGCCTTTTTTCTTTGGAAACTTATCCATAAATATCAAGACAAATTACTTCGAGATTCGATTCGTCAACTACTAGCACAATTTTATTTGCAAATGTACAAAATGAGCGGATTGTAATGAATCATCTAAAAACCAACCAGTTGGTACTAAAGTAATGTAATCATCTATTTGGAAATTTCAGCAATGTTTAAATGAGCAACAAAAGCCACCGTAATAAGGGGCTTTTGTCTTAAATAATTTAATGATATGTGTACCCTCCATCAGGAAACAATACATTACCCGTAGTAAAACTATTTTGCATTAAATATAGGACAGTATGTGCAATTTCATCATTATATCCAGCTCGTTGTACAAGTGAAAGAGATTTATAAGCTTCGTAAGCAACTAGTCTATTTTCATTTTGTTCATTTTCTTTTTGTATTGTTCCAGGAGAAACCACATTAACTCTAATAGGAGCTAATTCCACAGCTAAAGCCTTCCCTAAACTTTCAATAGCACCATTGCAAGCTCCATAAGCAGGTGCGCCTTTAAGTGGTCTTTGACTAAATGCACCGGACATTAACACGATAGATCCAGAGTTTGAAAGAAAAGGAATTGCATATTTTACGGCATAATATTGAGGCCAAAACTTTCCGATGAAGCTACTTTCAGCAATTTCCTCTGTAGAGGTAATTGGTCCAAGTGTGTAAGAGGCTCCCGGTGTGAATAAATGATCAAAGTTCCCAACTGTCTTGAAAAAAATTTGTAATTGCTCTTTATTTTGATTATCCAATATATAAGTTTGAAGATGATTGCTATTTATTAATTTTTTAGCAACTTTTAATTTTTCTTCCGAACGCCCTGCAATAATAACATGTGCTCCTTGTTCAATTACTTGTTTTGCCGTTGCCAATCCAATACCAGAACTCCCGCCAATGATAACAATACGACTATTTTCTAATGTAGTAATAGACATATTTTAGCCACTCCTTTAATAAAAAATTTAGAATATAACTGTGCTATGCTTTTATTATTCGCTAAAAGGGAGCAAGTGAAAAGTACGCACTTTATATGTACATAGTCGTAAATTTCGTACTAATCGCTATTTATGCGGATAAGTAATTGGAAAAATCGCTAAATATGGTTTATCCCGCATTAACGGGCAGTAAAACTCTCACCTCAAAGTTAGGAAAATGCAAGGAAGTTAGGTAAGAGATCAATTGCCCGTAAAAGCCCGATTGGTTCAACTAATAATCAGTTTGGGATGAACAAAACCCTCACTGATTAAAGTTTCACTTTATGATATCTGAGGAGAGGTGAGAAAAATGGATTTACAAGAACCGAAGTTAAAAGGGGTAATAGCAACATTACAAATAATCGGTGGGAAATGGAAGCCACTCATTTTGTTTATTTTGCTAACAGATGGAATGAAACGTTTTGGTGAATTAAAGCGATTGATACCAGATATATCTCAAGGGACGTTAGCGAAGCAATTACGTGAATTAGAGCAAGATCAACTAATAAAACGAGAAATTTATCAAGAAATACCACCTAAAGTAGAATATAGCTTAACTGAACATGGAAAAACAGTCAGTACTGTTTTGGATAGTATGTGTAGTTGGGGAAGAGGGCATTTAGAATATATAGATAAAGATAAACCATAAAAATGTTATGTAAACTTATTGTAGTGTGAAGGGAAATATTGTTTTAATAATTTGTAATTTATAATATATAATTAAGGAGTGTCGTAGGTTATTATACATATTTAATTTATTTTTACAAAGGGGAAGTAATAAGATGAACGAATTAGAGTATAAAAGCTTCTATGATAAAATAGGAAGATTAAATGGATGGGATTTTAGTAAAATAAAATGTGAAACTGTAGGAGATACATGGGACTTTTATAGTGAGGTAAAAGAAAGGTGTAAACCATCACATATTTTACTTGATGTTGGTACAGGGGGAGGAGAAAATGTACTTAACATAGCATCATCAGCTAAATTGTTGATTGGAATTGATAATTCTAACGGCATGATTGCAACGGCACATTCTAACTTGAAAAAATCAGGTGTACAAAATGTTGAGTTTCTTCAAATGGGTTCTGAAGCTTTAACATTTCCACATGCACATTTTGATATTGCTTCAAGTTGTCATGCCCCGTTTCTGGCATCTGAGTTAGCGAAAGTAATGAAAAAGGGTGCCTTTTTCTTAACACAACAAGTAAGTGAGAATGATAAATTAAACCTGAAAGAAGCATTTGGTAGAGGGCAATGCTTAGGTGAACGGGATGGTACTTTAAAAGAAAAGTATATGAATGAACTTATTAGTGCAGGATTTGATCTCGTGCAAGTACGTGAATATGATGTTACTGATTATTACAGTAGGTCTGAAGATCTCATTTTCTTATTAAAACATACCCCTATTATTCCTAGATTCGGAGAACAGGAAGAGGATTTTACTATTTTACAAAAGTTCATTGATACGTATAGTTTTGAAAAAGGGATTCGTACTAATTCAAAAAGATTTATGATTATTGCTGTTAAATTGTAATATATTTTAGTGTAAAAGCTGCTTTTCATTTAAAGAAAAGCAGCTTTTTGTGTGGAAAAGAATACAGGAGATACTTGAAAATAATAGAAATAAATAAAGTGTAAATTAAAAAATCAAAATATGGAGGATAAATGTTTTGAAACGTTACTATATTAGCAATGAAAAAATAAATGTACATATTACTGAATGGGGGAATAATGACAAGCCCGTTATCTTTTGTTTACATGGATTAGGTAGTACGAGTTTAAGTTTTATAGAAATTGCTGAGGAATTAAAAGAAGAGTATAGATTTATCTCCGTTGATGCACCTGGACATGGTAAAACACCCCCATTTGAAAGAACAGAAGATTATGAGATGCACAATTTAGCAAATTGGTTAAATGAAATAATAAATGAATTGAGAATCGAATACTTCTATTTTCTATCACATTCATGGGGAAGTTTTGTAGCGTTATTTTATTTGTTAAATCATCCAGAAAAAGTACAAGGAAGTATTCTTATTGATGGTGGATATCAAACAAAAAGGCTTAAAGAAGAAACGTTGGAAGATGAAATGGCTTATTATGAAAAGGACTTTGATGAATACGTTTTTAATAATTGGGACGAATTTTTCAAAAGTGAAAAAGCAGCTTATACTAGGTGGTCTTCATTGTTAGAAGTTGCTGTAAAGGATCTAGGGATCGAAATGGATAATAAAGTATGGTGGCATGCCAGGGGAAATACAGCTAGTAATATAATAAGAGGTATGCATAAAGATGAAACTATAGATATATATGAGAAGCTACCGGCTAATATTGTATTACTTCGAGCTACAGTCCCACAAGTTTGGGCGGATTATAGAGATAAGACAGTAAATGTTTTTAAAGAGAAAACGGACAGTATAGTAAAAGTAATTCCTGATACTACACACATGTTGCACTGGGATAAACCAGAAATTGTTATAGCAGAAATAAAAAATAATTGGAGCTAACATATTCATACTAAAGTTGTAGTTTCTACATGAAAAATCCATCCTTCCGTTTGATTTTATCTATTTATAAGTGTAATACAATACGAATAGATAATAAGAAACAAGGGGGAATGTAACGTGATTACACATATATTAGATATAAAATTACAAACGGTTTCCATAGAAGGGGTAAAACAAGTTTATAGGGACATATTATCTTTTCCAATAAAAAAAGAAACAGAATCATTTATTCAATTTAAAGTAACACCGTACACTACAATTAGTTTTCAAGAATTATATGAACCAATTGCACCTGCGCACTTTGCTTTTGAGATTCCATATTCAAAATTTCATGAAGTTGCAAGATGGCTTGAAAAGTCTGGATTACTCATTGTAAAATGGAAAGATGGTCATACAATTGATGAAGAGAGCGGCCGATTCAACTTATATTTCAGAGATGGCGATGGAAATCTTCTCGAAATTATCGCGCATAGTTATGTTAAAGAAGATGTATTAGTACCACACTCACCTTTAAACATTTTATACGTAAGGGAAATTGGTCTTCCTGTTAAAAGTGTACCTGTTTTTACGGAATGGTTAAAATCAAATCTAAATATGAAAACGATGGAAGATGGGGATATTTTTAACTTTGTTATAGGTGGCACTGCATATATCGTCGCGACTTGGTGGCAGAGACCTTGGATTCCAATCGCAATGAAAGCTTTACCACCGAAAGTTCATGTTTCTTTCGGAACACCGGATTCAGCATTTTTACAGCACATCCAAAATAACTTTAAGAAAAATAATGTTCCCTTTGAATGTAAACATAATGAAGTATCATTTATTGAGCAGGGATATTCATTTTCTATTGTGTATACACCAGAGTTTCATTCCAATATTCCTAAAGAACTAAACTTACCACTTTCTATTTAAGGATAGAAAGTGGTAAGTTTTTTATATCTTCGTGAAGAAGGTTTTCGTTATGATTAGAGTGAATGCAAAGAAAAGGATTAAGCATTATTCAAACTTATTTTAAGGAGAGAAATGAAGTGAATCTAGGTAATCCAATTGCAAAAGGGAATACTGCAGAAATTTATTTAACTGATGATAAGGTTGTAAAATTATTTAAAGATTACCTCCCAGATACAGAGTCTATGAATGAAGCAAAAAAACAAAAATATGCTTATTCATGCGGGCTGCCAGTTCCAAACGTATTCGAAGTGACAAAGATACAAAATAGACAGGCAATTATTATGGAACATGTAAAAGGGGACAACATTGGTGATCTTCTGCTTAATAATTTAAATGAGGCAGAGCGTTATATCGGCCTTTGTGTTAATGAGCAAAAAAAGATCCATGCTATACATGTGAATACAGATGAAATGGAGTTAATGAGGGAAAGGTTAGAGCGTCAAATTAAATCTGTGCATAAATTGGATGAACGCAAAAAGAAGGATATATTACAAAAATTAGAATCTATTACATTTGATTTTAGGCTATGTCATGGAGATTTTCATCCATTTAATTTGATTTTGAGTAAGGAAGAGAAAGTGAAAGTTATAGATTGGGTAGATGCTAGTTCAGGTGATATTCGCGCAGATGTATTTCGAACATACTTGTTGTACTCACAATCTTCGGTAGAATTAGCTGAGATGTATTTACATATATATTGCAGTCGTACCGGCATATCAAGAGATGAAGTTTTTCAATGGGCTCCTATTATTATTGCAGCTAGATTTTCTGAAAAAGTATCACCGCAAAATGAAGTGTATTTGAAAAGATTATTGAATCAGTATTTATAAGTCATAAAAAAGGTTGTCAGCTAATTAATAAATGCTGTTGTTTAACTAAAGTTTCCTTGTAGTTAAACAACAGTATTCTTAAATATTGATATAGGTATTCTTATTTTCGATCTTCATCCTATAAAGGTTCATAATCCGTACTTGTTCCTCCGTTAATTCATCTTTATCCCAATACATATGCATTAAGCTATATTCAAAAATCTCCTTTAATTTAATAAATAACGGAAACTTGTCTTTCATCTCTTTTGGTAGCTCATTTTCCTCTTGGTAGCCTTCAAATAGTGCTTTTGTAATAGAATACTCATAGTCAACGATATTCCCATTTCCAGCAAATGAATATTCTATTGCACTATAAATAGGAACGGCTAAATCGAATATGTAAAAATGTTTTTCGCAGTCTTGAAAATCTATCATTGTTAAGTTTGAATTATTTTCGACTAAAATGTTTTCTAACCATAAATCTCCGTGTATTAAGCCGTAATTTGAAGGGGATTTTGGTAGCTCTTTTATGGAAGTTAAAACGTCAGATGCAATTTCTCTTATTGTATTTTCTTCTTTAGGGATATATTTAAGAAAATTATATTCTTCATTTTCATACCAATCGTTTATATGTTTTACTGGTTTAATCTTTTCAAAGCTTTTAGATATACGATGTAATTTTCCAATTTGTTTACCAAGTTTTTTAAATATATTAGAATTCCATTCAGACCTTGGTAAATGTATACCAGGAGCAGCTTTATATAATACAGCAAAAATCTCCTTGTCTAATGTGAATTTTTCTACAAAATTCCCTTGTAATGAAGGGATTATTGGTGGAACACCTAAACCATTTTGATATAAAAAATTTGTATATAAAACTTCCTCTATCTGTTCTTCATATGTTTTGTAGTTTGTAATTCTACTGAAGTATGTACCTTGTTCTGTAAGACATTCATACATCTCATTTGTTATTGGCTTAATGTTAATAAAATTCAACGGATACTGTTCATTTATGAATTGAAGTATTTCTTTTTCTAGCTTGTTCATTGAAACGTCCTTTCCAAACCTTAATTTTTTAACTTGGGAATTAAAAGAATTTTATTTTATAAAATTCGTGTTTAATTTTTGAAATCCTTTAAAATGAAATATGATGTAAATTGACCTTTAATAATTAGTAAGGTGTTGCCAACATACTCATTAACGCTAAATTGAAAAATGAATAGAAGGTATGACAAAATAAGATAGATGAAAAAATATAAAATTAATACTTATATATAGATTATAAAGACTTTAGAGAAAGGCTCATGTTATAAAACACAAGAAATATCAAAAGAAAGAAACGCACTTCTCCTATACTTTTAAATAAGGAGTGAAGGAAATGAATGAACATATACAGCAGATGATTAATTGGATTGAGAGCAATTTAAAAAAGAGATTTTCATTAGATGAATTATCTCGTTACATGGGGTATTCTCCTTATTATTGCTCTTTTAAATTTCATCAAGTAACGGGTTTCAGTATTAGACGTTATATTCTTCTTAGAAGGTTGTATTTATCTACGGAGGATTTAAAGAATGGTAGGAAGATAATTGAGGTCGCATTGGATTACGATTACTCTTCCCAAGAGGTTTATAGTAGAAGTTTTAAAAATGTTTTTGGAATGAATCCAAGAGAATACCAACTTAACAAAATGCCTATTCAATCATTTGTTAAACTAAATTTAAATAAAGAAGGGGCGTTTAATATGAATATTTCTAGAAAAATAGAGGTTGAGCAGTTACGAAATAGGAAGAGTGAGCTATTTGATAAAGAGGTACTTAACATATTAAATGGTCAAGTTATGTATGAAGAATTTAAAAACGAAAAGCTAATGGGTGATTCTGATTATGCACCATTTAATGAGGCAATGTGTGTGAACTCGGCTACTACTCAAGTTTTTAATGAAGAGTTTATTAAAACAAGAGCGAAAGGACATAACAGTTCAGTAGAAAGTTATATAAAAAAGGTTATAGATCCGTTAGAAAACCTTTTTACGAAAAAGTATAAATGTATTGTTCTATGGTTTGGTGAAGATATGTTTTGCCAAATGAACCTACTTACCATACTTTCTCACCTTGAACAGTCTGCTTATGAAGGGAAGGTATACTTAAATAGCTTTAGAGAGGATGAATTTAAAGTAAATCAAATTGAACTTGAATTGGGGAATTACTCTTCTATATACAATGAAGTATTAGTAAACCATAAAAAGACCTCTCATAAGGTACCACCTGTAATGTATCAGGCTATAGACTTATTTTTAGAAATGTTAACAGAAGATAATGCAGTAATGAAATTCATCTCTAAAAATAAAGATTTATCAACTCGTGAATTATTAATAAAGTTGTTTTATCTTTTTCCAACAATCGGATATGGAGATACTCAGTACATAGAGCTGATTAATAAAATAAAGAAGAAAGCTACACCAAAAATATAGGTGCAGCTTTCTTCTTATAATTGCTCAAGTAATTCTAATTCTTTTTCTACAAATAGCATTAGTTCTTTAATTGTTTCACCAGAAAAATCAAAACGAATACCGGCTGCATCATACACTTCTTTTATAGATTGCGAGCTTCCTAGTGATAATGCCTTTTTATAATTTTCTAGCGCTTGCTTAGGATCCTCTTTATATTGTTTATACATTTGTAATGCACCAAGTTGGGCGATCGCATATTCAATATAATAAAATGGTACTTCAAAAATATGGAGTACAGGTAGCCAACTCGTTGCTATCCAGTTTTCGTAGCCATCAATATGTATGACGCTAGACTGATAATGTTTTTGAAGTTGTAAGTATTTTTCATTTCTTTCTTCAGAAGTATGACTTGGATTTTCATACAGCCAGTGTTGAAATTGATCGACAATAAGCATAATAGGTAAATATGAAATAACATCTTTAAAGAAGTTAATTTTTGCTTGTTTTAAATCTTTTTTGTCTGTATAGAAGGTATCCCAATAATTAAGCGAGAATAACTCCATTGTCATACTGGCTAGCTCAGCTGTTTCAGCTGGAATTTCTATATACTGTCGTAATTTTAATGGTTTTATGAGTTCGTTATGAATACTATGACCCATTTCATGTATAAAAGTGACAATATCATCTTGTGTATAATTTAAGTTCATAAAAATATAAGATAATTGTGAAGCTGGTAAGTACTCACAAAAGCCACCAGCTGCTTTTCCTTTGCGGCTTGTTAAATCAAGACAATTGTGTTTATACATTCGGTTTAAAAGTGCTGAAAATTCAACATCTAGTTTATTAAAGATATGAGTGCTCTTTTCAATTAAATCATTTTCATTTGCAATAGGTTTAAGTACTTTTTGATCTGGAGTTACAGCTGATACATCCCACGGGCGAAGCGTATCAACTTGCAGTTTATCTTTTTTCTCTAGCAATATTTTATCTTTAAGAGGCACAACATACTTACGTATGGATTCAGCTAGTTCATAGCAATCTTTCGCTGAATAATCAAAACGCTCGTATTTTTTGAACATATAATCGCGATAATTCTCTAGTTGAATATTTTTTGCTTTTTGATGGCGAATTTCAATTAATTGATTTAATATGTTTTGGAGTTCTTTTTCAACAGATAAAAATTGTTCAGAAATAATGGTTTTTGCCTTTTTACGGGTGTCACGATTCGAATCTTGTAAATAGGATTGTAATTCTGTTATCGTTTTTTCTTCTCCGTCCCAAATTCCACTTAATCCTCCAGTAATTTCAAAGTACTCTGTGACTAATTTGTCTTCCTGTATTTCTAATTCGATATTTTCCTCACAAAATAACTTTTGAGCATTTTTTATTTTTGTATCTAATAAACCATATACGTTAGAATCTAATTCCATTCGAAAAGGTGACTCTAAATATTTATTATCCAATAAATTTTGGTACCGCTTTAAAAGTGGCTTTACAAATTGTTGATCATGTTCAAAAGTATCCTTTATTTCTTCATCATCCGTATTACATTGAAAGGCGATGTAATGTGATCTTAATTGTTCTTCGATGTCCCAAATTACTTTTGACTGCTCTTTTAACCAATTTTCAAGGTCTAGTTTTGAAGAAATCATTTTATTTAATAAAGTCGAAAGAGTTTTTTCCAATTGTAGTACATTACTAATATCAATCGTATTTACACGTTGCATTATATATCCCTCACTTTTTATTTATTCATAGAGATATTCTATTTATTAATTGTAATTCCCTTGTTAAGTGGGGTAAATGTGAAATAATGTTAAATTTAAATAATTAAAGAAAGTATTTATATGTCAAAGTAAAAAGTTTATCGTAAATGAAAATATATGGAGGGGTGCTGCATGAGAAAGGGAAAGAAGTTACTTGTATTTTTATTTCCACTTGTTTTATCCCGCATTAACGGGCAGTAAGATCCCCACCTCAAAATTCAGCGAAAGAAGTTAGGTGGGGGGATCAACTGCCCGTAAAAGCCCGATTGGTTCAACTAATAATCATTGGGGATGAACAAAACCCCCAATGATTAAAGTTTCACTTTATTATGTGCCTGTGAGAATGAGATTGAAGATGCTAAAAGTGAAGAGTCTATAGTGATGGATATTGCTACAGCAGCTGTAAAGGAGGAATCTTTTTTTAGTGCTGCTATAAGAGATGAAAAAGAAAGGATAGTAGATTTAGAGATTGCTGATAGCGAAGATAGTAACGAAATAAAAAATGATATTAATAAAAGGTTGGCGATACAAGGTGTAATGGCTTATAAAATCAATATAACTCAAAGAAATAGAGAAGTTGTAAAGGCAGAGAGTAGATGGAATCAAGTTTTTGGACATATATTTGATGACGCATTCAGAAAAAACGGATATGAAGGGTTTGGTATTCAGCAAATAAATTATAAAAAGAATCAACCTGTTACCATTGATATAAAAACTAAGATTAGCGATGATGAAATAGGGGCGAGAGAACTTGGACAGAAAATAGAAAAAGAAGTTGAAGGTGTACTTAAAACAGAAGCAGTAAAGAAATGGATTGAAAATGATTCATATGCTATTGGGATTTACGATATAGATGATCGGAAAATTAACTAATTGAGGAATGAATGCTATATGAATAGAGAACCGATGTAATTAAATATAGAATTGCTGGAGGAGGTGTAATATGTATAAGTATTTACATATTTTAAATGACATAGAAAATATGATTCAAAATGGAGAAATAAAAGAAGGGAAGAAATTACCGTCTATACGGTCACTCGTTACGCAATATGAATGTAATAAGGCAACAGTTATACGTGCGCTTCATGAATTAGAAAAGCGTCACATTATATATTCTGTCCCTCAAAGTGGATACTACGTTGTTAAGAAATCTGGGAGTACCATAGAAAATAACGAGATAATTGATTTCGCTTCTTCAGCACCAGATCCAGATGTTTTCCCATATTTAGATTTTCAGCATTGCATTAATAAGGCTATTGATACTTATAAAAATGATTTGTTCGTATACGGAACACCGAAAGGGTTACCATCTTTAATTCCAGTCATTCAAAAACAGTTGGCAAATTATCAAGTGTTCACGAAAGAAGACAATATTTTTATAACGTCAGGTGTGCAGCAGGCGCTTGCTATATTAACTTCTATACCATTTCCGAATGGAAATGAAACTGTATTAATTGAACAGCCAACATATCATCTATATATTGATTATCTAGAAATAAATAAAGTTCCTGTAATCGGTATTAAACGTACGAATGAAGGTATCGATTTGAATGAATTGGAGCAAATATTTCAAACTGGAAAAATAAAATTCTTTTATACGATACCGAGATATCATCATCCGCTTGGAACTTCTTATTCTAAAGATGAGAAAGAAAAAATCGCACTATTGGCTAAGAAATACAATGTATTTATAGTGGAAGATGATTATTTAGCAGATTTAGAAACTGATTCAAAAGCAGATCCGTTATATAGCTTGGATAATTGTAGTCATGTCATATATTTGAAAAGTTATTCGAAGATTATTTTTCCTGGTTTACGGGTTGGAGTTGCAGTCATCCCACCATCCATTGCAAATGCTTTCTATACATACAAAAAGATACTAGATATTGATAGTCCGATGATTTCTCAAGCGGCTTTAGAAATTTATATAAAGAGCGGTATGTTTGAACGTCATAAAAGTAAAATTAATTCTTCCTACTACAATAGATCAATAAAACTAGCAGAAACATTAGAAAAAGTGCAAAATGAAGATCAATCATTATTTACATATAATAGACAAAACACATTTGGAATACACACTTGTTTAGAAATGCAGAAAAACACAGTTACAGAAACACTTATACAAAAATTAGGTGACATGCAAATAAGTGTCGATACTATTGATAAGAATTATATGAGGAATTTTCCTAAAGAAAAACTGTTAAAGTTAAATGTTTCGAATGTAAAAGAAGATAAGATTGAAGAAGGTATTCGTAAAGTAATTGAGGAAATCAACCAATCAAGACACTTGAATTTTCAGTTTAGAAAAGAATAATTTGAATTAGGAGGTTTGTTGTGAGGCGCCAAATAATTCTCTTGTTTGTGTGTGCCGCTATAATAATTGGAGCTATAGTTGTGACTAAATATTATAAAAAAGATGACCAATGCATCGTGGTTGGTAAGTATTCAAGAGGTATTATCGTAGATCAAAATAACGAACCTATATCTAATGTGAAAATATATGAAGATTCAATTGAAGAAAGTAAGGAACGCAGTATTTCAAATGCACAAGGTGAATTTGAAATACTAGATGGGGTTTGTGGTGAGATTGTTTTACAATTAGTTACTCCAGATGGAGAAATCTATACGAGAAAATATGATAGTAAGTATATACCACAAGTAATAGAACTGAGTTATAAAAAGTAAGGGGAATTACATGTAACCATTACAAGGAACTGAGTTTAATTAATATTTTTTAGAGCACTCAATAGCTGAGTGCTCTTTTTATTTATGACATAATTGTTTAAAATGGAAATAAACTACCAATTAATGATACTCTTAAAGTATAGCTTTTATTTTGAATAGGAGGGCGATGGAGTCTATGGCGGTACGTATAGTCGATGATTTACAGCAATTATCATTGTTACTTATGTTTTTAAGTACACTCATATTTTACAGATACTTAAAGAAGGTTAAACGAGAGAGAAAACTGACTGGCTTTGAATGGACAATGTATTTTGTCACTCAATTTGCGACATTAATTTGGGCAATTACTTATTTTATTAAACACTTAGCTGAATCATAAATACTAATCAATCTAGTTTACTGTTATCTATTTGGGGTATAAATATAGTCCGTATCTAAATCAATGACAACATTGCTAGTGACGTCTTCTTGTAGTAACTTTGGATTTTTTTTGTAATAATATCGTACACAAAATAAGCGTAGCAGATCCTCATTAGATATCTCTTCATTTCTTACATTTAAATACATCGTTATTAATTCGTTAATAGAACAGTTACGGCCAATAACATACTCGTTTATTCTATATCCATCAAATTCAATTATCATGTTATCACTGTTGGGTGCTAGCCAACGTTATAGCTTTAATTTTGGATGAATCTATTATACATTGTTTGAAATTTAGTGAGAATATATTTTTATAAAGTGAGAGGATATGAATGGAACAGTATAAGTTAGTTTTAGAAGGTGCGAAACAACTTAAGTGGGAACCGGGTAAAATTAGATCCGTACAGGACGATGAAATTATTGTTAAAACAATTGCAGGAGCTATAAGCATTGGGGCCGAGTTACCACAGTATAATGGATCCGATGTTACGGATACGAATCCTTTTTATCCAAGAAAAACTGGATATGAAAGTTATGGTGAAGTGATTGAAGTTGGTAATAAAGTAACACATGTAAACGTAGGCGATAAAGTAGTTTTTTTATGGACATGAAACAATAGGGATAGTTAAGGGGCATAAAGTAATTCGAGTGCCTAGTTCTATACAACCTAAAGTTGCTTTATTATCTATTCTTTCGTGTGATGCCGCTAAAGGAGTATTGAAACTAAACCCGCAACAGGATGAAAAAGTACTTATAACTGGAATGGGAGTTATTGGTTTACTCGCTTGTTATTTCTTAAAATACTATGTAGGCGTTGAGCACGTGGATGTTGTTGAGCCTAATAAAAATAGAAGAGATTTTGCAAAGAATTTTGGTGCGAAAAACATATATGATTCAGAAGAAAAAATAATAGAAACATATAATTATGGTTTCGAATGTTCTGCTACAAATAGTGGATTTCATGCATTGCAAAAAGCTCTTAAAACTAATGGACAAATATGTATACTTTCTGATGGTAATAATGAAATTATCGCATCAGACGGGATAAGCTCGTTTATACATGTTGAAGATGCTGCAAGAGCTACTATGCTAGCCCTTAATTGGCCTTCAGGAATCGTAAATATTGTAGATAATTATCCAGCAACTAGTAAAGAATGGTTACCAATATATGCAGCAGCGATAGGGGCACCTCAGCCTAAAGTTCAAGATGGGAAAAATAGTTGGGAAAGAGGAGCTTCCAATAATAAGGCACGTAAAGAGTATGGTTGGATACCTTTATTTCCAACATGGTCTGAAGGATTTAACAACTTAATAGGTAAGTAAAACACACCTTTAATGGGAATGATAGTAAAATACACCATTAAAGGATTGGGTAGTTATGAATATAATTTTGGAAAGTATTATATTAACTTTTACTGGAATAATTGTTTTGAAAATGACAGGTAGTACATCTGCCAGCCAAATGACAAGAGCTGAAATCATTATAGTTGTATCAATTGGCCGTATTATTGTAGAACCTGTATTAAGTAGAAAAGTAGTCCCATCTATATTTGCGGCTATCATATTTGCAAGCATATTACTTATCATTCATTTCTTTGAATTGAAATCAAGGAAGGTGGAACAATTCCTAAATGGAAGTAGCATTATAATTGTTGAAAACGGAGAGATTGTAAAAGAGAATTTGATGCAGGCAAAAATGTCGGAACAACAACTTTATATGCAATTAAGAGAAAAAGGGATTCATGACGTAAAGAGTTTACAGCAAGTTACAGCGGAACCGAATGGGCGTATTGGTTATCAATTAATAAAAGAAGGACAACCAATAACTTTAGAAATGTTAGAAAAAGTATTAGATCGGTACAATATAAAAAGATAATTTCTCATGAGAAACAGCCAATACTACCAAAAAAATATTGACTGTTTTTTTATTTTCTATAAACGTAAGGATTAATAAAATAGGGTAGATTTTTAACCAATCTTTATATTAGATATGGGCTTATTATTATGCTATATTCAATGGAGCTACGATGACTAAGGTAAGTGGTATAAGTAGAAGAAAAAACTGTATAGCAAATACAAAAATGCTTTTAATTTGATACTAAAAATGGATTGAAAATAAGGAGATAGATACATAATGGAATTTTGGGAATCAAGTTTTATTGAAAAACAAACGATGTGGGGATTTGAACCTACAGAATCTGCAATTTGTACAAAAGATTTTTTCCTTGAAAAGAACGTTAAGGATATATTAGTTCCTGGTATTGGATATGGAAGAAATGCAAAGGTTTTTATCGATAATGGTATAAATGTAACAGGTATTGAGATTTCAAAAACAGCCATTAATTTAGCAATGCAAAATGGCCTAGAAGATATTAGTATCTATCACGGTTCGGTAAATGAGATGCCTTTTAATAACAAATCATATGAGGGTATATATAGTCATGCACTTCTACATTTGTTGAATAAGCAAGAGAGAGAGCAATTTATTAAAGGTTGTTATAATCAGCTAAAACCAGGTGGATATATGGTTTTCACAACTGTTTCTCAAAAAGCCCCAATGTTTGGGAAGGGGAAACAGTTGGATAAAGACTATTTCGAAATAATGGAAGGCATAAAAATGTTCTTCTATAATTCTGAATCTATAAAACGAGATTTTAATAAATATGGACTAGTACAAGTTTCCGAAATTGATGAACCAAATAAGAACATGGAGAATAAACCTTCAATAAATTTCTTAATGATAAAATGCCAGAAAGAACTATAAATAAAAGTTTTTAAATATTCCTAAAGATATTTATATATTGATTATGCACAAATATAAAGGACAAGCATATAGTATAAATACCTCTTAACTTTAAGTAACCTTAACTTTCGTTAATAGGGTATCTCAAAATCCCCGAAAAGAGCACTTGCGGAAACAAGTGCTCTTTTATTTGGAATTTTAAACCATAAATATTGCATAAAATGTTAAACTTGAAAAGAGTACTTTTTTTATTTAAAACTGTAGTATATGAATGGAGTGTTATTGAATGCAAACAAGAAAAGCATATCTATATGTATTTGACACGATGTCTGATTGGGAATACGGACATTTAATTGCTGAACTTAATACAGGAAGATATTTCAAAAAAGATGTAGCGCCTTTTAAAGTAGTAACAGTTGGAATAAATAAAGAAACGATTATTTCAATGGGGGGCTTGAATATAAAGCCGGATATTTCCCTAGATGAATGTATCCTTGAGAGTAACGATCTATTAATTTTACCTGGAGGGAATACTTGGAGTGAAGAAATACATAAACCTATTTTGAAAAAAGTTGGTGAAGCCTTAAGGCTTGGTACAATTGTGGCTGCCATTTGCGGTGCAACTATAGGTCTTGCAAATTACGGTTACTTGGATTCTATAAATCACACAAGTAATAATTTAGATTATATGAAAATGGTTTGTCCTACTTATAAAGGAGAAAATTTTTATGAAGTAGGACCTGTAGCATCCAGTGAAAATCTTATTACTGCATCGGGTGTAGCACCTCTAGAATTTGCCATGGAAGTATTAAGGAAATTAGATGTATTTGCGCCGGATACACTTCATTCATGGTATAAATTGAATGAGACTCATGAAGTGGAATATTTCTTCCAGTTAATGAATTCAATTAATAGCTGAGTAGTATTTCGAATGAAAATTATATTTTAGATGATGCGAAAACTAATAACAAAATAAAAGGTAAGGGTATTCCTATGAATATATGAGGAAATATTCTTACTTTTTATAGTGTTATTTCTGAACGACAAACGTAATGGCATTTGTTTTTAATTGAACGTGTCTTTCATTACGAACTATATTATAAGCTAATTCCTTTATTTCAACTTTTAGTTTTTTCCATTCTTTATAAATGCTTTTTAAAGCACTTATCATTTCTTCGGTTGAAAGATTAATTTCAATTAAAGCTTCTAATTCTTCATTCGTTATTGAATCAATTTCTTGTATGTTAGAGTTAATAATTAAACAATTAATACCGCCGTTTTTTGTACCTCTTTTCATAGATTGGAGTACATTTTTAAAATCTTCTTCTGATTTGACATGTTCCAAACTTGATACTGCAACGATATAGTCATAAGTATTAGATCTAATATGATAGTTTTCAATTGCTGCTTGTTCTGTTTTTATAACCTCGAATACGTCATGTTCTTTGCTATAAATTTGTAGCTTTGTTAAAGCGGAATCAAGTAAATCAACACATGTAACAGTTCCGCTAGCATTTTTAATCTTTTGTGCAATTGGAATGCTATTTCTACCGACGCCAGAGCCAAGATCAAGCACTTGTAATTTGTTTTTCTCTTCAAAGTAGTCCATTAAATCCATAACTGTTTTAACCGGCTTGTGAAGCCAAGATCCAGTTTCAAATAGTTTATATTGTTCATAGCAAAGATCGTGATATTCCTTTTCTTCTTGTCTTATGTAATCGATACGGTTCATATTGTGTCAGTTCCAATATTTTCATTACAAAATGAATAGGTGGGGCAGCCTTTAACATTTGTTTGAATTCGAAAAATACCACCAGCATGTGGATACTGTTTTAATTCGTCATCCGTCATTCTTGTTCTGGCTGTTGTAACATATAAATCAGTTAAGTTAGGCCCACCAAACGTACATGATGTTACATATAACGCAGGAATTGGAATACTTAATATTTGTTCTCCAGTAGAGGGATTCCATCTAGTTATTTTTGAACCTCCCCAATGTGCAATCCATAAACAACCTTCTTCGTCAATTGTCATACCATCAGGTAGACCGTCATTTTCAGAGAAAATGATTACATCACTTGGATTATGAATTTCTCCAGTACGTATATTATATTGATAGCGAACCACTTTTTTAGTAGGTGTATCTATAAAGTAAAGGTATGTATGATCAGGTGACCAAGCCATTCCGTTTGAAGTATTTACATGTGAAATTTTTTTTCTACACTCAAATTATTATGTAAACAATATAAGGAACCTGCAGCATTAATACCGTATGTATCTGTAGTACCTGCCCAGAAACGACCAGCGGGATCACATTTTCCATCGTTAAAACGATTTTCTATTAAATGTTGTTCGGGGTCAAAAATATGTGTCAGTTTTTCTGTATTTACATTAATAGAATAAAAGCCGTTTTCCATAGCTAAGAGTAGTACATCCTCTAAATATGGAACAACACAGCCAATTTGTTGATTGAGAGCAATTACTCGGTTCGTATTAGCGGTAGGATTGTATATGCATAATTTTCTCTCCATAATATCAACCCAATATAAAAGTTGCTTTTTTTCATTCCAACATGGTCCTTCAGCTAAACTTGCTTTAGCATCTAAAACTAATTCTATATTACTGAACAAGATGTTCACCTCGCGTTATAAGATATTAATATAATTCGATAAGAATAGAGGTAAACCTTTTAGTCAAAGGATATTAAAATTTATAATGTAGAAAAATGACCTTCTCACAAGTGATTAAAAAAGTGTATAAACAAGGAGAGGAAAATGCATATGATGTTTTATGAAATTGTTTGCTTTTCTTGTAAGAATATATTTCGTGTTTACGAAGGTAGTGAAAAATATAAGCGATTTAAAGAGAAACCAAAAGGGGCATATTGTTGTGATGAGTGTAGCCACAAAATTCAATTAGAAGCGATAAAGAATTTTTTTAGATAATTTTACGATTTCGATTCGGAAAAGTTTGACAATAAAAGTGTTATAAATTATCATATTAAAAAACTAATATTTAAGGCATAGAAGAGAAGAGTAGTTAAGAAAGAATACGTACAGAGAGCTCTGGTAGCTGAGAAAGAGCGGTATACATCTTAACGAAAAAAGACTTGGAGCTGCGCAAGGAACTAATTTATTTAGGGATGGTGCGACGGGTTCTCCCGTTATAGAGATAGGGTATAAGCATATTTTGCCGTACCTGAAGAGGTTAGTATGGTGACATATTAACAAACTGAGGTGGTACCGCGAAGCTAACAACTCTCGTCCTCAAGATGAATAATCTTGGGGGTGAGAGTTTTTTTTGTTGCATAAAACTGGAAATTAGAAAACAAAAAAATAATTGAGGTGAGTAATATATGCATTGGGCGTATGAAGTAGCACATGAATTAATTAGGAAACATCCAAATAAAGAAACGTTTGTTTGTGCATCTGGAATTAGTCCGTCAGGTTCTGTTCATATTGGGAACTTTCGTGAAATCGTAACGACTTATTTCGTAGTAAGAGCACTTCAAGATTTAGGGAAAAAGACTCGTTTTATATTTTCGTGGGATGATTATGATAGGTTTAGAAAAGTTCCAAAAAATATTGATCCATCTTTTGCAAAGTATATTGGTATGCCATACTGTGATATTCCAGATCCGTATGGATGTCATAACTCGTATGCGGAGCATTTTGAAAAAGAGTTTGAAAAATCGCTTCAAGCATTTGGAATTGGAGTGGAATTTATTTATCAACATGATGAATATAGAAGCGGAAGGTATAACGAAAATATATTAGAGGCTTTGTATAAACGAAAAGATATATATGATATTTTAATGGATTTTAAAACTGGAGAGTGTAGTGAAGAAGAGCGAGAGAGCTTTTATCCAGCTACATTATATTGTGAGAGGTGCGGGAAAGATACAACAACTATTACACATTTTGATGAAGTATTAAAAACAATCCGGTATGAATGTGAATGCGGAAATGAAAAAGAGTTATCCGTATTAAATACAAATAAAATGAAACTAAATTGGAAAATCGATTGGCCGATGAGATGGATGATAGAGGAGGTTGTTTTTGAGCCGGGTGGCAGAGACCATTCAGCAGAAACGGGTAGTTATAATGTATCAAAAGAAATTGCAAGGAAAATATTCAATCGTGAAGCTCCTCATTATGTTGCTTATGATTTTATTGGAATTAAAGGCAATCATGAAAAAATGTCTAGTTCTTCAGGAAATAGTATTACACCTAGTGAGTTGTTAAAAGTGTATTTACCAGAAGTAATTCTGTTTATGTTTGCAAAATATAGACCAAACGCAGCTTTTCATATCGGTCTTGATGAAGATGTGATTCGCAATTATACAGAATATGAGCGATTGAAAGATAGTTATGAAAATAAAACGCTCAAAAATGAAGATTTACTTGATGCAATTAAACTTTCTAGAGTTACTATCGGGTTTAAAGAATATCCGAAATTTAATCAAGTAGCAGGAACGTTACCATTATTAAATTTTGATTCAACTATTTTACAGGGGATATTAAAGAAAATAGATAGGAGCTATGCATTAGATGAAATGAGAGCGGTGAGTAATCGCACAGAGTATTGGATAAGAAATTTTCAATCTGAAAAATTAATTGCGGTAAATCAAGAGAGAAATACAGAGTTTTACAACACATTGGATGAAAGACAGAAAGAATGGTTAGTAGAAGTTTGCGATATACTTCGTTCTAACAAAGATTACTCTCACTTAATGGAGCAATTATATGCGATTTGTCATCATGAAAATAAAAATATAATGAAAGAAAATCAAAAACAATTATTCACTATTATATATAAGCTCATTATGAATCAATCAAATGGTCCTCGTATACCATTATTAATACATGTAGTAGGCATAGAAAATTTCATCACACTATTAGATTTCTAAAACACAGTTAAAAGCAACGCAAGTACCAAAATTTCTAAGTACTTGCGTTGCAAATTTTACTATCGTGAATACATTTTCGGACATTCATCACCACTTGGTTCATAAAAACAATGGCTTTTAAACTGTCCTACAAATGGCTGATTATACCATTCAGGCGGACAAGCTCCAACTGGACGGAAATACCAAAGAGCCCATCGTGCAGGCCAGCGCCATTGACCTTGTAAAACTTTTCGTGCGATTTCTTTTTCTGATTCACGAGCGCGTTGATAAAAATATCCATATTGTACTGCTTCAAATCCGCCGGGGCTTTGATATACAGCGTCTCGTACGGTACGGAGTTGTTTAAAATCTAAGCAATCACAAAATACACGGTTTACTACAACGCATCCAACTAACTCCTCACCTTGGCGACCTTCGCCTTCAGCTTCAGCACGAATTAATCGAGCTAGTAAATCAACATCACTTTCGTTGTATGGAATAAGGGGCATAGTGATACCACCTTTCTGTTATAGTAAAGAGTGTATGTTATAAAACAATCTGCGTGCTTTTTTACATGAAAATAACATTTAATTTTAAGAGGAGCTTGTATAAAAAAAGCTAATTAGTAATAGTAGATAAATATAAAAGGGAGAGGTATTATGTATCGAATTCATAAAGACCATATCATTTACTCAATGTCACCAGAAAATAAGCCGTGTATGGAAGTAGAAATTGGGAGCAGTCTTGTATTTGAAACATATGATTGCTTTGAAAATCAAATCGATTCTGAAGATGTTGTGTTACAAGAATTAGATTGGAACCGAATTAATCCAGCGACTGGACCTGTATATGTTAAAGGAGCAGAACCTGGCGATATATTAGTCGTAACGATTGAAAAAATTGAAATTGCAGAGCAGGGTGTTTTAACTACAGGTGCAAACCTTGGTGTAATGGGTGATGAGTTAAATGAAAATACAGTGAAAATTGTCCCAATACATAATGAATATGTTTTGTTTTCAAGTGAACTACAAATCCCGATTAATCCAATGATTGGGGTAATTGGTACTGCACCGAAAGAAGAGAGCATTTCATGTGGCACACCGCATGATCACGGCGGGAATATGGACTGTAAAGAAATTAAAGAAGGAACAACACTACTACTACCAGTTAATGTCCCAGGAGCACTATTAGCATTAGGTGATTTACACGCAGCAATGGGTGATGGTGAAATTGGTGTTAGTGGTGTAGAGGTTGCTGGTGAGGTAACGGTAACAGTTCAAACGATAAAAGGAAAACAATGGCCATTACCAATGGCTATTCAAAAAGAAAAAATGATGACGATTGCTTCAGAGAAATTGTTAGATGATGCAGCAAATCGTGCTGTACGTAATATGGTGACATTTTTACATGAAGAATTGGCAATGTCTAAAGCTGATGCAACGCTTTTATTATCGGCAGCAGGTAATTTAAAAGTTTGCCAAGTTGTGGATCCGCTGAAAACAGCGCGTATGGAACTAGGAATGGATTATGTGGAGAAACTAGGATTTACTTTTAGTAAATTTCATATTAAATAGATAAGGGACGAAAAAGGATACTTTCGTATAAAAGCATCCTTTTTTTAATTTACTGATTTTGTGAAAAGAGGTAGTATTTATTTTATATAAGTATATTTGAGATTGTGGATTAAAAAGGAGTTCAATAATGGTCAAAATTATGATTGTAGAAGACGATATGAAAATTGCAGAACTATTATCGACACATGTTGCGAAATATGGTTATCAAGGAGTTATTGTATCGGACTTTCAAAATGTATTAAACATTTTTTTAGAAGAACAACCAGAGTTAGTTTTATTAGATATTAATTTACCGAGTTTTGATGGGTACTTTTGGTGTCGTCAAATTCGCGGTGTTTCTACATGTCCGATACTATTCATTTCGGCCCGTGAAGGCACGATGGATCAAGTTATGGCGTTAGAAAACGGTGGCGATGATTTTATTCCGAAGCCTTTTCATTATGAAGTTGTAGTGGCGAAAATTCGTAGTCATTTAAGACGTGCATATGGAGATTATGCACCGAAACTAGAAGAGCGAATGATTGAGCAACAAGGCCTTTGTTTATATCCTGAAAGGCTTGTATTGAAACTTAGAAACGACGAAATTGATATAACGAGAAACGAAGCTATTTTATTAGAGACATTAATGAAAAATTATCCGCGTGTTGTGAGTAGAGAAGTGTTACTTAATAAATTATGGGATAGTGAATCTTATGTTGATGATAATACATTAAGTGTAAATACAACACGTGTGCGTAAAAAGTTACAAACGTTACATATAGAAGGTGCGATTGAAACGATTCGTAGTGTTGGATATAGATTGCACATTACTTGGGATAATGGTATAGAAAAATGATAAGGTTGTTTATACGTGATCATATACCAGTTATTTGCTTTACCATAATTCAACTACTAGCTATATTTCTCGTATATTGGTTTGATGGGCATAATCATATTACAACGGCGTTATACGCAATGTTTCTAGGTGTTTTCTTTATGGGAAGTTATTTAGTGTTTCGTTATTTTACACATCGTTCTTTTTATGAGCGCCTAGCAAACCCGATGCAATCTTTAGATGAATCTGTTCAAAAATCTGATTTTGCAGCTGTATCGGCTGCTCTTCAAGAACTACTTGAGGTGCAATATCGACATTATCAAAATCAGCTGCAAATACAAGAGAGAAAAAATAATGACCATTTAACCTTTATGAATCAGTGGATCCATCAAATGAAAACACCTTTATCTGTAATAGAATTAATTACACAGGATGAAGTAGATTCACGTTTTGAAAGTATAAATGAGGAAACAGACCGATTAAAAAAGGGATTGGAAATGGCTCTATATGTCGCACGATTAGAAGCGTTCACACAAGATTTTTATGTAGAAAGGGTACAACTACATAAAATAGTGAATGATTCGGTACATGAACATAAACGTTTCTTTATACGGAATTTTGTATATCCAGAGCTTGAAATTGATAAGGACATTACTGTAGAAAGTGATGTGAAATGGTTAAAGTTTTTAATCGGACAAATACTATCGAATGCGATTAAGTATTCATCAGGTAGTAGAGAAAAGATTAAAATGAAAGCTTGTAAGGAAGGTAATACCGTTATACTTGAAATTGCTGATAATGGCGTAGGTATACCGAAGCAAGATTTACCAAGAGTATTCAAACCTTTCTTTACAGGAGAAAACGGTAGAGATTTTAAAGAATCAACAGGAATGGGGCTATATCTTGTATATGAAATTACAAAACAATTAGGACATAGTGTGGAAATCCATTCAGAAGTTGGTAAAGGTACGGTAGTGCGAGTAATATTTTTTAATGTGTAAAAAGTAAACAAGGCTAAAGAACTTTGGAGATAAGTTTTTTAGCCTTGTTTTGTACCCTTGATAACATTGGAGAATGAAATATTCTATAGATAAGAGAGGCAAAATGAACCCAATAAGAATAAATGTAAGACTACATACATGAACCATTTTTTATAATAAAAATAGAATCTTATAGAAGTTGCGAATGATAGGAGGCTTGAAATGGATATTCGTAAAATGAAATATTTCATAACGGTGGCAGAAGAATTAAACTTTAGTCGTGCAGCAGAGCGTCTTATGATGGCACAACCGCCTTTAAGTCAAGAAATTCGAAAATTGGAAGAAGAATTAGGAGTTCAACTTTTTCACCGGACAAAAAGGATGGTTGAGCTTACCGAGGCGGGGAAAGTCTTTTTAGAAGGTGCTAGGCAAACATTACTTCAAGTAGATAGAACGATTAAAGAAACACAGCTTGCAGATGAAGGGAAAATCGGGCATTTAATCATCGGTTTTGTCGATTCTACAGAAACAGTTATAGGCATATTAAAAACATTTCGAGAACGTTTTCCAAAAATTCAGCTCATATTACGTGAGATGACAACAGACCAACAAATAAAAGCGCTTTACGAAAAACAAATTCATATTGGATTTATTCGTTCGGAGCAAAATAATGAAATATTATCTTCTGAAGTTTGTTCTGAAGAGTGTTTAAAGTTGGTTTTGCATGAAAATCACCCTTTCGTTTCGTTACCTAATATTTCAATCAAATCATTAGTGGAGGAACCATTCATTTTATTTCCTCGTCATTTCGGTACAAATTTTTATGATTTAATTATTAGTTACTTTTGGAAATATGGGGTAAGTTTAAATATTGTTCAAGAAGCAGTTCAAATGCAAACGATTGTAAACTTAGTTGCAGCTGGAATGGGGATTTCTGTCGTTCCATCCTCGGTGGAAAGCTATAAAAAATCAGGAGTGATGTATAAAGATATTCTAGAAAATACACCGGAAATAAATTTATATGCTGGATGGAGGAAGGATGAAAAGTCTGTCGTGTTAAAGAACTTTTTAACAGTTGTTAGAGAGGTTTATATGACTTCCCACAGCCCATCTTTATAGGATGGGCTGTGGGAAGTTGGCAAGGGGTGTTTATTTATAGATAAAACTTACTCATGATTCAACCTGTTTTACTAGTATCATACTCAGCGAAACCTTTTAATACACTGTCAATCTGATCCATAATTTCAGGTTGCAATTTAACACTAGAAGCAATTACATTTTCTCTTATTTGTTCCGGATTTGAAGCACCAATAATTGCAGAAGAAACAGCTGGATTTTGTAATACCCAAGCAACTGCGAGTTGAGATAAGGTAAGGTTAATTTCTTGTGCGATAGGTTTAATTTCCTGGATAGCGGTAAGCACATCATCACTCATCCAACGTTGCACGAGTTTGTCAAAAAACGGTTTTCCAGCATCGGAGTTAGCACGCGATTGATTTGGTAATGGTTTACCAGGTTGATATTTTCCTGTAAGAATACCTTGTGCAAGTGGCGACCATACGATTTGGCCAAGTCCCTCACGTTGACATGTTGGAATCACATCAGTTTCAATAACTCGCCATAACATCGAATATTGAGGTTGGCTAGCGATAAATGGAATGTTCAATTCGCGTGCAAGTGCTGCACCACGGGTAATTTGTTCTGATGTCCATTCGCTTACGCCTAAATAGAGAACCTTACCTTGTCTTACAAGATCTGAGAAAGCTAACATTGTTTCCTCAAGAGGAGTTGTTATATCAAATCTATGTGCATAATAAATATCGATATAGTCTGTCTGTAATCGTTTTAACGATGCATTACAATTTTCTATAATATGTTTTCTTGATAATCCACGATCATTTTTTCCAGGACCGGTCGGATGGCATACTTTTGTACATAGTTCTATACTTTCTCGGCGTATACCTTGCAAAGATCGGCCAAGTACTTCCTCAGCTATCGTGTCCGAATAAACATCAGCAGTATCGAACGTTGTAATTCCAACATCTAGTGCGGCTTTTACACAATCATTTGCAGTATCTTCGTTTACTTTTCCACCATGGTTTATCCAGTTCCCGTATGCGATTTTACTTACTGTTAATCCACTGTTTCCTAGTTTACTAAATTCCATTGTAGAACCACCCCTTAAAAATGATACCTTTATTATAAGAACTGAAATTTAGTATGTATAATATATGATTTATGATGAATTTATATAAAATTTATATAAGAGGGAATGCTTACAATTTTATTGCTAGGGAAAGCTAAAGCAAGTAGTACAACAAATGTGGCTGATACTTGTTCGATATGAAGTGAAGAAATAATGAATAGACCTTAAAAGAAAGCAATCTTTTTTAGCAGCACAAATAATTGCATTTACTCATACAGTACTATTATGGTACAATATGGTTACTAATGAGGGAAAGGAATGATGGGTGGACGATGATTAACTAATCTTATTTTTAAATGTTGAAATTCAATAAATTTCAATTTCTAAAAAATAGGATTAGTCTGCCCGATTTCCATACAACGGTATTGCTATTTATGTTGCGTAATAGCTTATTTGGGTGTAAATATTTTAACGACTAATCCTGCCAAATTTATTTGGGAGGATTTTTTTATTCTCCCTTAATGAAAGGGATCGGTATTATGAAAGAACTATTAAAATTAAATGATGTTTATGTTGAAATAAAAGAAAATATGTTGTTAGAGAAAATGAATGTGACAGTAAAACAAGGGGATGTTATCGGATTAATTGGTAAAAACGGTGCTGGTAAATCAACGTTACTTCGATTAATAAATGGAAAGATTGAGCCTTCAAAAGGGATTGTTGAATGGCAGCAAATGAATATGACAACCGCATATGTTGAGCAAGAAATAGAATCTTTTATTAGTAACGATGTAATTGCAAAAGAAGCAGAACTGCTTGCGAAATGGGGCGTGCCAACGAACGATTTTCATACTTTAAGTGGTGGTGAAAAGTTAAAAATTCGATTAGCAAAAGGATTTGCTAAAAATCCTAATGTCTTAATATTAGACGAACCGACAAATCATTTAGATGAAATGAGTACGGAATTTCTCATTAAACAAATAAAAAATATGAAAGGTACAGTTATCATTGTATCGCATGATCGATATTTTTTAGATGTTGTCGCAACAAAAATATGGTCAATTGAGGACAAAAAATTAATTGACCATAGTGGTAATTATACAAGCTACATGAAAGCACGTGAGCAAAGAAGGAAGTCGCAGCAGCGAGAATATGAAAAGCAGCAAAAAAAGATAGAACAAGTAGAAACACATATAAAAGAATTAAGTTCATGGTCACAAAAGGCACACGCGCAGTCTACAAAACAAGAAAGTTTTAAAGAGTTTTATCGTGTAAAAGCGAAACGAATGGATGCGCAAGTGAAGTCAAAAAGAAAACGTCTCGAAAAAGAGCTGGAGAAAACGAAAGTAGAACGTGTGAAAGAAGAGTATTCAATTGAGTTCTCTATTCAAGCGAGTAAAAAAGTAGGAAAACGCTTTTTAGAAGTAAAGCAATTAAAAAAAGAATTTAATGGAAAAGCATTATTTGAAAACGTTAATTTTACAATTCAGCACGGTGAGAAAGTTGCAATTGTTGGACCAAACGGTAGCGGGAAAACAACATTACTGAAGATGATTATGGGAGCGGAAACTGCTGAAGGAGAAATATGGATTTCACCATCTGCAAACATCGGTTATTTAACACAAGAGGTTTTTGATTTGCCACTGGACAAAACGCCAGAAGATTTATTTTTTAAAGAGACATTTGAAGAAAGAGGAAAAGTCCAAAATTTAATGAAACATTTAGGGTTCCAAGCTTCTCAATGGAAAGAGCCGATTGAGCATATGAGTATGGGAGAAAGAGTAAAATGTAAGCTAATGGCTTATATTTTAGATGAAAAAGATGTACTCATTTTAGATGAACCGACGAATCACTTGGATCTACCTTCACGTGAACAACTTGAAAATACATTAGCTGAGTATAACGGAACATTAATAATTGTTTCTCACGATCGATATTTTTTAGAGAAAACAACTAACATAAAACTCGTGTTTTTAAACAATACGATACAAAAGCAGCTAGAAGAACCTACTAAAACAAGAGATAATATTGAAGAGCTACGTTTAACGTTAGAAACAGAGAGACAAGAAGTATTAGGGAAATTATGCTTTTTAACTTCTAACGACAAAGAATATAAAGAACTTGATGAACGATTTATAGAACTTACGAAGCAGATAAAGGCGTTATAACGTAAGTAAGGGGAATTAACATGGGAGAAGAGAGTTCAACTAAGTTATTTAGAATAGATTGTGGAGATATATACTTGCAAGGGTTTATGGTCAAAGATGCAGAAAGTATTTATAAAATAGCCAATCAACCGGAAATAGAAAAGTTTTTACCAGACTGGAAATCGACGAAAGAACAAAGGGTGGATTGGATTGCAAATTATGAAATACCAGCAAACAAAGCATTTCTTGAGGCAGTGAAAACTACGAATAACATAGATAATCATATGTTAAAGCTAGGAATATTTAAGGAAGCTACAAATGAATGCATTGGATGGTGCTGCACAGGCATGAAAGAAGAACTCCCTTCACCAAACAGAGAGATAATGTATGCTATCTCAAATAAACATCAAAATCATGGCTATGCTACAAAAGCGACCAAAGGCTTAATTGACTATTTGTTTAAAGAAACAAATTTAATTGTCCTTAACGCAATTACTTTAATTAACAATGTACCATCAAATAAAGTTATTAAAAAATGCGGGTTTACTTATTTGAGTGAACACAAGATAGCAAATCAACTATATAATCATTATGTATTGAGTAAATCTGAATGGATAAAAAATATTGTGCAGTAAAAGGAATTAATACGAAATCATAAAAAAGCTTAGAGCTAAAACTCTAAGCTTTTTTATATTCATTTTATCCGGCATAGGTACCTTAATCTTTATCATTCACGAATGTTTACACATTTTAGTAATAAGTAAAAAAGGGGATATTAGCTTAACATTTAGTAAAAGATTTTTTGGGCTAAATACAAATGCAGTCTTATCCAAAACGAGATTTTGGGTCTTTATGAGCTTGCCTATTATTGTATTATCAGTAGTACCTGCCATGATGTCGTTCTTTGTATCAGGAAATATTAAATCAATTTTATTATTTATATGTTGGATAAACACATTCATTTCCGCCTCAGATATTTACAATTCGTTTTTGATTGCAATGAAACCGAAGCACTCATTTTTTTTGCAGAGGTTATTATAAAGTGAAATAGTATTTAATGGGTAACTCAAATATGCTTTAACTACATACAACAGTTAAAATATAATATTTGAAAGTAAAAAGACCGATAAAAATCGGTCTTTTCATATTAATAAAATAAAGATTAGAAAATAGCATTGTAATTCAAACCAATATGCAAATATTATAAGATAGATATGCTTTGTTTATAGATTGAAAATAGGTTTGTTATCAGTTTTTTTAGAAATCTTACAAGCGTGTAAGATAAATGAAAGATGAATCAATATGAGCTGTAAGACAATTCATTTACACTCTATAGTGAGCGGTGGAAATGAAGGGAGAATATAAATGGAAATTTTGCAGGCAAATAGTATTAGTAAAGTATATAGAGGGAAAGTACCTTTTAAAGCATTAGTAGATATTGATTTATCAATTCAAGAAGGTGAATTTGTAGGAATTATGGGCCCGTCAGGTAGTGGGAAAACAACGTTATTAAATATGGTATCTACTATTGATTCTCCATCATCGGGAGAAATATTTATTAATGGTACAAATCCTTTCCAATTATCATCAGAAGAATTAGCGTTATTTCGCAGAAAACAATTAGGATTTGTTTTCCAATCATTTAATCTTCTTAGCACACTTACTGTAAAAGAAAACATCGTATTGCCGATGACTTTAGATGGTGTTTCTGTGCAAGATATGAACAAACGAGTGGAAGAGATTGCACAGAAATTAAACATTATAGATATATTGAGTAAAAGAACGTTTGAAATATCAGGGGGACAAGCTCAAAGAACAGCAATTGCTCGTGCGATCGTTCATAAGCCGCAATTGTTACTTGCAGATGAACCAACAGGGAATTTAGACTCTAAATCTTCAAATGATGTAATGGAGATGCTTGATACTCTAAATAAAGAAGAAAAAGCAACGATGATGTTAGTTACACATGATCCGTATGCAGCGAGCTTTTGCAGCCGAGTAATCTTTATTAAAGATGGTCAACTATATAACGAAATTTATTGTGGTGAAAGTAGGCAAACTTTTTATCAAAAGATTATGGATGTCCTTTCTTTGTTAGGAGGGAAAAGGCATGACTTTTCGTCAGTTCGCATTTAATAATATTTTTCGCAATAAGCGTACATATGCTGCCCATTTTTTAAGTATTGCATTTTCTATTATGATTTTCTTTACGTATGCTCTTTTATTATTTCATCCTGATTTACAAGGTGAGTTGAAATCGACAAGTGCAACAATAAGTGCATTTGGTACATTGGGATTTTCAGTTTCGCAAGGATTGATTTTTGTATTTTCATTTTTCTTCATTCTATATTCAGTTAGTTCGTTTTTAAAAACGCGTAAGAAAGAATTTGGTATTTTAATGATGCAAGGTATGTCAATGAGACAGCTTAAGAAATTATTATTAATTGAAAATATGTTGATTGGACTTGGTTCAATTTGTATAGGGATTTTCATTGGACTCATATTTTCTAAACTAGTCTTATTGATAAGTGCAAGTGTATTAATGATTAATAATGGTTTACCTTTTTATATACCAGTGCAGGCTGTATTATTAACAGTTATTACATTTCTTTTCTTGTTTTTAATTGTTTCATTATTTACATTTAAAATGATAAAAGTAACGGAACTTGTGGAACTTATTCGAGCAGAGGAAAAGCCAAAACCTGAACCGAAATCTTCAGTTTTATTATCGATACTTTCTTTAATTAGTATAGGGTATGGATATTTTTCAGTATTTCGCTTCATACCAAGTACCAATTTTATTACGCTTGGAATAGGTGTGCTTCTAGTAATTATAGGAACGTACTTTTTATATACACAGTGTAGCGTGTATATACTGCACCTTGCTAAAAGGAGAGAATCTTTCTTTTTAAAGAGAACAAATATATTAACATTTTCTGAATTAATTTACCGTATGAAAGATAATGCAACGATGTTTTTTATAGTATCTATTGTTTCAGCAGTTGCATTTACAGCAATTGGTACAACAGCCGCAATTGGAAATAGGGATTTGGTAAGGATGACAAATCCGTATACATTTTTGTATGGAAGTTTTGAAAATGACAAAGTATTGAATAAAAATCTTTCTATTATAAAAAAACACCTTTCTGATGCTAATATTCCGTATCGAATGGCTTCATCTTCATATATATACACAGAAAATGGCGTAAATGTAATGAAGTTAAGTGAATACAACGATCTTGCTAAAGCACTAGGCTATCAACAAGAAACAATTGAAAAAGAAGATGAAATTTTATTAATTCCTGGAGTCGTATCACAAAAACAAGAATTTAAAAATGGCGAGTATAAAAAGAATATAGAAGTCATTCAAGGTGACTGGACAAAGACATTTCATGTGAAAAAAGCTGTAGAAAATTTAGTTTTACCACATGATTCTAGAACTATTTATATCGCTGTTCAAGATCAGGTATATGATGGAATACCTCTTACTAGTGACCCAGTTAATAAAGAAATTCCATATCGTACTTACGGATTTGTTGTAGATGATTGGATAAAAACGAAAGAGATTTCAAATCAATTAAAGAGTATATTCGATAAAAATCTTAGGGACAGAGATTTCTACTTTGAAGCTTTAACATTAAACTTGTTGGAAGCAAAGCAAAAGAATGGTTTATTACTTATGGTAAGTATTTTAGTTGGAATCGTCTTCTTTACATTCGCCGCTAGTTTTATTTATTTCCGATTATATACAGATTTGGATCGCGACCAACAGCAATATAAAATGATTTCGAAAATGGGATTAAGTAAAGGTGAGTTGAAAAAAGTTGTAACGAGGCAGTTATTATTAATGTTCTTTTTACCAATTTTCGTTGCAGTGATTCATACTGTAGTTGCTTATATAGCATTACAGCAATTAGTCGATTTTTCTATCATAAATAGCTCTATCGTTATTTTAATTTCATTTATATGTATACAAGTTTTATATTTCTTTATAACCCGTTGGCGTTACCTGCAAAAGCTTTATAAGGTTATGGAGCAATAGAATTTATTAGCTTGTAAGACTACACTAAAGTATGTGGAAAAATGAACTGTATGATGAAAGGAATCGTGATGAAAAGAATATTAACTATTTTTATGTTAACTATAATACTTTTAATAAGCTTTAGTGCATGTTCTAAAAAGGACAACTCATTTCCTGCAAACGGTGTATTAATTATTGGAGATGAAAATAATATTTCACCAATTATTAATCGTTATCAGGAAATTACGGAAGAAAATGAAGTGTTTTCTGTGAAAAAAGGGGAAGTTGGAAATGGAAATGTCTTAATTTTAAATGAATCTACAGCACAAGCATTGATTAAAGAAAAACTTTTTCGAAAACAAGATAATGGCTCCAATTATATTATAGATACGTTACCGAAATTCCCAAAAGAAGGGTCACTATTATTTACAAGTGAAGACGATAAGACTATGAAAAGTATTAAAATAGGAGGGGAAGAGATTCCTGTTACATACGATAGTGATGCCTGGATAGGTAACAATCGTAAATATTCAACGGAATGGTATATGATTGTAGCAAAAAATAGTGTGTATAAAGAAATAAAGGCAAATGAAATGAAAATGCATCTTCTTCATTTGAAAAAATCTCTAGGTGACGAAAAACCTAAAATGTCGACAGATAATACATTGGTTAATGAAAATGTTAAAGTAAAAAAACTAATTAAAGGTTTGGAAGGAAAAGTATCTTTCCAGTTTGTAACGATTGGAGAAAAATCATAAAAAAAGAGTTCGAGGTTGATAGAAACTTTATCACCCCCGAACTCTTTTTAGTTTGTAGACCAATCAAATATTATGCTTTACATTACTTCATTTAATCGAGTCTCGTTTGTTTCCTCAATCGCATTTGAATTTTGAACTGAATTATTTTGGGCTTCTTTTTCTTTACGAGCCTTTTGTAGCATTTCAAGGATGATCCATAAAGGAACACCTTTATCCTTTAACATCTTCCATAAATCTAATTCATTAAATTTATGCTCAGGCTGTTTCATTTCTTTTTCAGATGAACGAATATCAAACTTGATAGGATCATTTACTTTCTTACTTTCCAGTTTAGTAGAAGAGATAGTATTATGCTCAAGAGTAGATGGAGTTATTTTAGTAGGTTGAGATAATGTATGAATATTTGATCCGATTTGCATGCTTTTTCCTCCTTTTCAAGCAATGAGATTAGTTTTCTTATGGTTTTTAAATTTTTTTAACATGAGGAAACTATATCTAATTATAAATTCAAATAAACAGATTTACAAGTTGTATTGTAAAAAGTAAATGTTCACTTGAATTAATATTTATCAACAATTGTATATGTTTTCTATATATACAACGTATATAAAATACTTTACATTATGTTTAAGTTGTTAAAACATTGTGTTAATTTTTAGAAGAAAAATGTAAACGTTTTATTAGGGGGAGAAAGTATGGGGAAGTTATTTTTAAAAATATGTTTTTTCGCATTAGTGACCTTATGTTCATTCGTAGCGAAAATATCATATGCTGAAGAGGGGCAACCAAATAATTATCCTATCATATTGGTGAATGGATTTGCTGGATGGGGTAGAGAAGAAATGCTTGGCGTAAAGTATTGGGGTGGTGTTCATGATATACAGGAAGATTTGAAACGAAATGGTTATACGGTACATACCGCAGCTGTTGGACCTGTTTCTAGTAACTGGGATCGTGCATGTGAATTGTATGCGCAAATTAGCGGTGGCACAGTAGACTATGGTGCCTCGCATGCTGAGAAACATGGACATAATCGTTTTGGCAGAACTTATAGTGGTTTTACGCCGAATTGGAGTGAAACAAATAAAGTTCATTTAGTTGGGCATAGCATGGGTGGACAAACGACAAGAACATTAGTGCAGTTATTAAAAGAAGGCAGTTATGAAGAAAAAGACTATGTGAAAAATCATCCGAACGCAAAGATATCACCACTATTTGAAGGCGGTAAATCGTATGTTCATAGTGTTACAACTTTAGCAACTCCTCATAATGGCACAACACTCGCGGACGGAAGTCTTCTATTGCCGTTCGTTAAAGATTTACTCATTACAGCTGCGAGCTTTGGAGGAAACAATAATTTATCTTTATATGATTTTAAATTGGATCAATGGGGTATAAAGAAGATTGCTGGAGAGTCCTTTTTCCAATATAGTAATCGTATTCTAAATAGTTCACTTTGGAAAAATACAAAAGATATAAGTCAATGGGATTTAAGTACAGATGGTGCAAAGGAGTTAAATAATTGGGTAAAGACGCAACCGGATGTTTATTACTTATCTTATAGTGGACATGCATCACAAGCAGCACCTATTACAGGTTTACATTTGCCTCATATAACGATGAATAAAGTGTTGATGGGGAATGCATTTTTCTTAGGTTCTTATGCGAGATATGAAGAAAACCGTCCGTTAGTTGATACTTCTTGGTGGCAAAATGATGGTGTAGTAAATACCAATTCTATGATTGCACCAATTTCTAATGTTGCTGTAAATAATCATGAGTCATTACAGGTTGGAAAATGGAATCATATCGAAACGAAAGCGAATTGGGATCATCTCGACATGGTAGGATTAAGTGTTTCAGACTCGTTAGGTTTTTCTAGCATTCAAGAGTTTTATAGAACAATTGCTGAAAAGCTATCACGTTTACCGAAATAAGTAATAATAAAGCGCTCTCGATGGAATTCGAGAGCGCTTTATATTATATTGAAAGAGGGGTTTGGTAGAAAAATATGGGGGGATATTATGAAGATTCAAGTTGTATTATCAGGATACGGAACAGTAGGCAGAGAGTTTATAAAATTATTAAATGAAAAGTATTCATATATATATGAAACATATGGGATTCAATTAGTTGTAAGTGGCGTATTAGGAAGAAATATTGCAATACATAATGAAGACGGCTTATCTCTTCATCATTTATTGATGTATGGTGGCGGTACCGCTGCAATTGAAAAATATTTAGAGTATCATCCGAAGGAACGTGCAACAACTAGCATAAGTGGTACTGTATTGGTAGAATCAACAGTTACAAATCTTAAAGATGGAAATCCAGGGAAACAATATATGAAACAAGCGATTGAGAAACAGATGGATATAGTAGCAATTTCAAAAGGTGCACTCGTTACAAACTGGAGAGAAATAAATGAAGCAGCAAGAGGCGTAAATGTACGAATTCGATATAGCGGTGCAACAGCCGCTGCACTACCGACGCTAGATATCGGACAATTTAGTTTAGCCGGTTGCAGTATTGAAAAAATAGAAGGAATATTAAATGGAACAACTAATTATATTCTTACGAAAATGTATGAGGAAGATATGACATTTGAAGAAGCACTGAAAGAAGCGCAAAATAAAGGAATTGCTGAGACAAACCCTATATTAGATATAAGTGGTTCAGATAGTGCGTGTAAATTGTTACTTTTGACAAACAGCTTAATGGAAACAGAGAAAACACTTACTGATATACATATAAAAGGAATCGAGCACGTTACAAAACAACAAATACAAAATGCTAAGGAACAACATAAAATTATTAAATTAATAGCATCAATATATAAGGATGAGGGTGGCAATGTGAATTTAAATGTTGAACCGTGCGAAATAGAAAAAGATCATCCGTTAGCAAAAGTAAATGGGACCGAAAAAGGAATTACGTTCTTTACAGATACGATGGGACAAGTTACTACAATTGGTGGGGCTTCTAATCCACGAGGCGCTGCAGCTGCAGCTTTAAAAGATGTAATTAACTTATATCGAAAAGACTTGTAAGACCGTACCGCCCTTTATAAAAAATACATATGTCGTGGACCTTTTGTGAATGAAATAAATATGCAAAAATGATTGCAGGGGGTAAGGAATTGTTTAAGGATTTTAAAGTTGTTAAAGATCGTCCCGTTTATATTCAATTGAAAGATTATTTGAAGAAGATGATTATGAAAGGGCACTTGCTCGGGAATCAAAAAATCCCATCAACAAGGGAACTAAGTGAATTACTAAGTGTGAGTAGAAACACTGTACTTGCTGCTTATGCAGATTTAGAGCAAGAAGGACTCATTTATGCAGTTAAAGGAAAAGGGAACTTTGTTGCGAAGGTAGATATATCTAACACTTCGTCTGTTGAAATAGATTGGAAAAATAAACTTAATACAGTGACCGCATTAGCGGATGAATTAGATTTAATGAAACATGGTGTTCGTTGGGAAAAGGGAATGATTGTTTTTAATAGTATAGCCCCGGATGAGAAGCTATTTGATGTTGAAAACTTCAAAAGAGCTTTTCTTACTCGTATGTCCATTGAAGGGGACATCGTATTGAACTACGGATATGCAAAGGGATATAAACCGTTAATGAATTATTTACTTCATTACATGGAAATGAAAGGTGTAGACATTTCGAATAAAGATATTCTAATTACAAATGGATTTACAGAAGGATTGGATATTGTACTTTCTTCTTTATCAAAAAAATCCGGTCGTGTCATTTGTGAGAATCCAACTCACCACGCTGCACTAAAGCTGTTCCGTTTACATGGACTTGAAGTTCATGGGATTGATATGAATGAGGATGGTATTGATACGAATGAAGTTGAAAAAAGCTTACGTGAAAAAGATTTTGATTTTGCTTATTTAATTCCTTCTTATCATAATCCAACCGGTATTGTTACGAGTTCAGAGAAAAGAACGGAATTGATGAGGTTATTCTCGAAATATAAGGTTCCTATTATAGAGGACGGATTTAATGAAGAATTACGTTATTCAGGTTCACATTTAGCTCCCTTATTAACTTTTGCTGGAGCTGGCAATAATGTGATTTATATTAGTAGCTTTTCAAAGGTACTTTTCCCTGGTTTACGTGTAGGTTGGATTATTGCAGATAAAGAGCTGATTCATTATTTAGAAAGCGTAAAAAGAGCAAGAACAATCCACACATCTACGTTAGATCAAGCGGTTCTATTTCAATATTTACATGAGGGATATTTTGAGAAATATTTAAAAAAGGCAAGATCGGTTTATAAGAAAAAATATGAGTTAGCTGTCGGCGCGTGTAATCAGTTCATTCCTTTCAAAAGAATGACTGGAGATGGTGGACTTCATTTATTTATAGAGCTAGAAGAGCATATGAATGCCCGCACACTTTTACAAAAGTGTTATGAGAAAGGCGTTACGTTTTCACCTGGAGATGTTTTTTACTCTGATGGAGAAGGGGCGAACACTTTCCGATTAGGGTTTTCGCGCTTGAAAGAAGAAGAAATAGTTCGGGGAATTAAAATAATTGGTGATACATTAAAAAATGAAATTTGGAGTTGAGAAAATGAAAATCGGTGTTATTATGGGCGGGGTATCGTCTGAAAAACAAGTTTCAATTATGACAGGGAATGAAATGATTGCTCATTTAGATAAAAATAAGTATGAAATACTCCCAATTACATTAAATGAAAAAATGGATTTAATTGAAAAAGCGAAAGACATTGACTTTGCGTTGCTCGCATTACACGGGAAATATGGAGAAGATGGGACAGTTCAAGGAACACTGGAGAGTTTAGGGATTCCTTATAGCGGAAGTAATATGTTATCTAGTAGTATATGTATGGATAAGAATATTTCAAAAAAGATTTTACGTTATGAAGGTGTAGAAACACCAGATTGGATTGAACTTACAAAAATGGAGGATCTAAAGCTTGATGAGTTAGATAAGTTAGGATTTCCATTAGTGGTAAAACCAAACTCTGGCGGATCGAGTGTCGGGGTGAAAATCGTTTACAATAAAAATGAATTGATCTCAATGCTAGAAACTGTATTTGAATGGGATTCTGAAGTAGTAATTGAGAAGTATATAAAAGGTGATGAAATTACATGTTCCATTCTGGATGGAAAACAGTTACCTATAGTTTCAATTCGACATGCAGCCGAGTTCTTTGACTACAATGCAAAATATGATGATACTAGTACAGTTGAGGAAGTTATCGAACTTCCAGCGGAAATTAATGAACGTGTAAATAAAGCGTCACTGGCTTGTTATAAAGCATTAAAATGTAGTGTTTATGCAAGAGTTGATATGATGGTGAAGGATGGAATTCCATATGTAATGGAAATTAATACATTACCAGGGATGACACAATCAAGTTTATTGCCAAAAAGTGCAGAAGCAGCGGGAATTAGTTATAGCAAACTATTAGATATGATTATTGAAACATCATTAAAAGTTAGAAAAGAAGAAGGGTTTTAAGGGGATTATATAACTAATTCTTTTGACAGTTTCACGAAGTATGCTATGATGAATACATTATAAAAACAAAATATTTATCCACTAGGGGGGCCTTTTATAGGCTGAGATCAAATGTGATTTTGAGACTCTTAGTACCTGATCTGGTTAATGCCAGCGTAGGGAAGTGGGAAAGACGTTGCTATTTAATGAGTAAATAAATACTGTCAATTTCACTTTCTTTACGCCTGTAAAGAAAGTTTTTTTATTTTACAGCTTTAATAATTGTGGATAAATACTTATATTTTATACATTATTGGAGGGATTTAAATGACTTTTTCACAATCATTACGTAAAGAAGTAGATTCAATTTGGGAAGCGAGTTTTAACCATCCTTTTGTAAAAAAACTTGGTGAAGGAACGTTAGATTTAGCTAGTTTTCGCTATTATGTGCTTCAAGATTCATATTATTTGAGTCATTTTGCTAGAGTACAAACTTTAGGAGCTGCAAAAGCTCTTGAATTAGAGACGACAGCTCGTATGGCACATCATGCTCAAAATACATATGAGGCCGAGTTATCTTTACATGAGAATTTTGCTAAAAAGCTAGGGATAACAAAAGAAGAAAAAGATAATTTTATTCCTGCGCCAACTGCATATGCGTATACTTCACATATGTATCGTGCTGCGTATGAAGGGCATTTAGGAGATATCATTGCAGCAATTTTACCTTGCTATTGGTTGTATTACGAAATTGGGGAACGTTTAAAAGAATGTCAGCCGGAAGAGCCAATTTATAACGAATGGATTTCTGCTTATGGATCTGATTGGTTCCGTACGCTAGTTGAAGAACAAATTACACGGTTAGATACTATTGCTGAAAAAGTAACAGAGGCAGACCGCAAGCGTATGAAACAGCATTTTATTATTAGCAGTCAATATGAATATTCATTTTGGGAAATGGCTTATACATTAGAAAAGTGGCCAGTGGATACAGACGTAAAAGACGTAATTGGATAAAGAATAGAAGTAATGTTAGAGATAGGTATGGATCATACCTATCTCTATATTTTTTCTTGTCAAATTTGCGTAAAGTCATTAGTGCTACGGATATGGTGAAATAGAATATCGATAATTTAGCTCATTTAATTGTCTACGCATTAACTGGATAAACTTCTGTCACATTTATTTTACAATTAAAGAACGTAAATGTTGGTGGTATGAAGTTAAATAAGAAAAGAAACCCGAGCTGTTAGCTGTAACGGAGTTGTTTTTTCTTTGCAGGAATTTCTAAGTTAACATGAAGTGCTGTTCATACAATATGCAAATTTGCATATTGTATTTTTTTGAGTTCTTTGTGTGTTAAAATCAAATATAGAGATATAGAAATATAAAGAAGCAAAAGCAGGAATATCCAATGAATTTTGAGAGGTGTTATATGTTTACAAATAAGAAATTAATTCGATTTGGTTTATCGTTGTTTGTATTTTTAGGGATAATTAATTTTACAATCAGCTATTTCCAAACATATCTTGAAACAGCAGCAGATATTAAATGGGTAATTCCAGAAATTTGGAAAACTATTTTACTAGATGTTCCTCAAGGTATACTTGTTCTTTTAGGCGCAATTGCATTATATGATTTCACAAAAGAGGCATCACAAAAAGACGCATCAATCTAAGTGTGTCTTTTTTCAATTAGAAATTTCATAGAGAGCTTTGCTGGAGAAATAGAATAAAAAGCCCTAATTAGGGCTTTTTTCTTTATAGGAATTTCTTAACCTTCATAGAAACCGGTTACTTAGAGGTGTTATAGCAAAGGCATTTACAGTACAAGAAAATCTAAGTGATATATGGAAATATATAGGATTTGTCCGCGTGATTATTGAGAAATTAATTGAGCTTAGTAAGTATGAAGATATGACGCTAGAATTTATATTTTATAATTTCTATTTATAAAAATGAGCCCATAGTAAAAATAGGTATATGAACAAGGTGCATCATCTAGTAATAAGTCATACTTTGTTGGTGTACGTATTGAACTTAGTTTATAGCGCTATTTCTACTTAGATATAACGAACAGAAATATAGGGAAGCATCAATGAGGTTGTATTTTATAAACGGAGGTTATGAAAATGAATCAGTTTCAACAAGAAATACAAGCGTTAAGCCTTAATGATTACCGATCTGGAAATATTGTCTATTGGGACCAGCAAAATCAATATCCATATTACTATATTGAATATGCTGCTCGTCGCTGTGGGGGTTGTGGTCGTTGTGGGGGTTGTGGCGGATTCCGTTGTGGTGGATTCCGTTGTATTGGTTGCTTCGGTTGTTTTGGTTGCGGAGGTTGTGGCGGTTGCTCTAACTGTTTTAATGGTTTTAGTGGTACTACTGATACTACTGGTACTATTATAACGTATGAATATTGATTGCATTTATCCTGCTATTTGCCGGGCAGTAAGACCCTAAAAAAATTCAGCGAGAGCAAAGAGAAGTTAGGTGGCCGGCTGCCCATAAAAGCCCGATGGATGAGGGCTAATTAAAGTTTCACCTTATCAATTAAAAAACATTAGTTTTATATATGTACGTGCCGACAAAGAATATAGTCATTATTAATGGATATATTCAATCATTCAAGTGAAAGAGTAACAATAAGATATATAGGTGTAATCAAGATGTGATGGATAAAGCAATGACTAGATTTAAAATCTAATCATTGTTTTTTTCTTATGGTTTTATCATTAAATATCTGTCTAGTTTGGGCATTGCTTCCTTCTAGCTAATGATTTTATTACAACCGTGTAAGGTTAATGTAATGTTAATCGATAGTAAAATAAGTTGCTTGAGTGTATTTTAAATAAGATTAAAAAGTACTGTTTATCTATAAAATAATTGGGTAAATAATATGTAATTAGGAAGTGTATGAATATGGTTGAACTAAAATCTATTTTCCATTCGTATAAAGTAAAGAGAAAAATAGCTAAAGATTTATACGGAAAAAGAGATGAATTGACACTGTTATTAAATGAATTTAATAATATGAAATGTACAGTAACATCTGAAAAGAAGAAAAATAATATATTATCTCGTTTGCAACTAATTTATCAAAATATAAAATTAGATAAGCAGTATCCTCTATCAGTTTCTTTTGATAGTAAATTATTGGAGCGATTAGAAAAAGAATCTCTACATACTATTGAGGATGGTGTAACATGTCTACATTTAATGTTAGATATGAATTATGAAAAAATAAAACAATATGGGTCGAGTACAAGTAGGTCATTCGTTCCATTATCGCAGTCTTCTATTTGTCTTGCTGATTGTATTTGTTTAACAGGATTTATAGTAGGTTTACTAGGAGTAATTTCATTTGGAGGGTTCATGTTATCTATATGTTCAACTACATAACGCTTGATATTTGTAAAAAGAGCACCGATTTGAACTGCACCCCAATTGTTAGACACAGTCTAACAATTGGAGGTGCAGTTTTTCTATGGCTAAATTTACAGCTGATG
>NZ_CP031748.1:2806892-2890567 GCF_003429245.1 Bacillus sp. CR71
GCCCGGTACAATACCGGACTCACTTTTATCAAGCTGCCTAATCAAATAACCGTGTCTAACTTTTAGGGGTCACTTCAATTTAAGGTGTTCTTTTTTGGTTTTTCTGTAAAGTTATTGTAAATGATAAGTACAATATATTATATATATTATATAATTTAAATGTATTAAATTACGAATACTAAGAGGTGTTGTAGATAATAATTACTTTTAATTTTTAAAAGAGTCGGTTTGATAATGTTTTATGTAGATAGTTTTTACTTTTCTTTTAAATACTTTGTTTAAATGGATTAGATTAAGTAACTTTTGTTCTAGCTTTTTGATAATCAAGACAACTGAAGAAAGGAAAGAATCATTTTATGAAAAAATTAAGGTTGTTAACATTTGAAAATATAGTAGAACCTCTTTTAAATGAAAAGGTATCATTTATATACTTTCCTATTGAATGGCTGGACATCGTAGAGATACATTATAAGACGTTTTTATTAACGAGTAAGTTGAAACGTTTGAATGAAAGACTGTATGATATGTTTTCTGATATATTGTTTATTCAGCATAATCCGTATGTATTAAATGAAAATACACCATGGATTGTATCAAAAGAACCTATTAAACAAGAGCAGCTCAATTATATTTTTCAAAGTTGGTATGAGATTATTCATGATTGGAAACCAAATAAATTAGTAGAGCCACCAAAATATGAATGGCAATCCGATTTGATTTCTAATTTGCCAGTACTACATGATAATGAAACGTATTCTAAGTGGGTGCCCGCTTTAATCTCACATATTTTTTGTGAGCGTCCTATATATTTAGAAAATACAAATGCAGAAGAAATCTATTTTTCTCCTCTTAGATCACAAAATATTTGTGAGGCGATGTCAGGGCCAATAAAAGATGAAAAAACACAAGATTTTTTCTCCTATGTATATCGATTCGAATGCATAACTCGTGGTGGTGAGAACGCTCCATTATTAAATATTTCAATAGGGATTCGGAGATTTTATCAAGAATATAATCATCCAGATATTCCTTTACTTTTCAGACGAAAACGAGGGATGATATTGATTTCTACCCCAGAGTTTGCATCAAATAATAAAAAAATACGGTTTGTAAAACTAAAAATGCAACAAGCTACAACCGGCATGAAATGGATTAAGATATTTAGAAATTTAAAAGATGATTTTCAAATAGGTGGAGATTTGGATTTAGACCATATTCTCCAATATCCGAAAGATTATATTGTCGGGGAAAATAAAAGGGTGTTATTTCCATACAATGAAAGAATATATAAAGTCCAAGGTACTAAAATAGAACCAGGTATAAAAGTAAAGGAAAGAGAGTATTTATTTAAAGAATTCCAGCGTAAATTCTCTTATTTCACAATACTTCCAGAATGTAAAAAGGTAGCAACAAATAACAAAAATGAATTATTTCCTTTATTTGCACCAAAAGGATTAGAGACATTAACATTAGAAGTTTGGTCTGAAAATATAGCGCTGGAAATAGAACAAGCATTACTTGATAGCGAAATTGTTTTGACTAAAATTGGTGAAAATTCTTATGTATTGAATACAGATTTCCCAGTATTATTAAAGATTGTGAGATACAATATTGAAAAGGTGTTACAAAATCCATATAAAATGCAATATTGTCAAAAATATAAAACAAATCTTGTAGATGATGTTACGAAAGCTGTCTATGCTACCGCGGGTGAGCGCAGTGATGCGACATTAGCATTAATCGCAATGAAAAATTGTGATGGACGCGAAAAAATTGATCCAAAACAAATCATTAGAGAGGGATTTGCACGAACAAATCGTATTTCAACATTTATTAATTTATTTATAGGCCAAAGTGTATCTCGTAAAACAATTGTAAATAGTGTTTTTAGTCTATTAGAACAAAAAGGATTTTTGAAGCGTAGTTGGAATAAGATAAATTTACCTTGTACATATGTTAATTTATCAATTGAACGAATATCGAAATTTGATTTCTTACCTATTCTTTCAAAAATAAAAGGAAAAGAAATTTTATATAAATTATATGGGAATACAGAGTGGCAAAAGATTGATTACGTATTATTAAATATAAATAAACATAATGCATTTTTATCACAACCATCAAAGAGAAATGATATGGGGGCTCTTTTTAAACAATATGTTTTCGAAACATTAATGGAAATTGTACAATATGCAAAAGAACAAAATGAACAAGTTTACTTCATTGTAGATGCAAATTTGAGAAAATATTGGATAAAAGAGTTACAAAATAAAGAAATTAATACAGATATTTTACCTGATATTGTTCCAGAGGTATTAAAGGTTCCCAACTTAAATATTATTAGAATAAATACAGGTTTTGATGTACCAAGCTACGGTGTAATAGAATGTGATGATGCTCTAGATAGAATAGGCTTATATGCAGATCAAAAAGGGATGTATTATAGCACTGGTGAATATTCACTTAATTGTAGTGAAGTTTTTCAGCGATATATAATTGAAATTCTACCATTAGGTGTAAAACCTGTAGAAAGGGATTATATCGCTAAAATGATACATTACATGTGCTGTAATTCTAGTATGCTTTCGAAAAAGAATGTACACATGACATATTCCGTACATATGGAAAAAGTAATAAAGAGTTATATTACTGACATAGATGCAAGAGAATTTAAAGAATTTGATGATGAATTGGATGTAGATGTAGTAAAAGTAGAAAAGAAAGATTCAATTATTCTACTTTAAATACTAGTAAACAAATCCTGCTCGTTATATCGATCAGGATTTGTCATTTTTTTATGCAAATAAGGATATCATTTGTCAAGTATCTTTTCGTTTACATATTTACTTTATGTGCAGACAGGATTAATATGTTTTTTAGAAATACAAAAACTATACCAAATGGAAAAGCGATTTTTATTAATTGAAAAAATTTGAAAGGAATGGGGAATGGTGAAGAAATTAGATGTGCTCTTAATGCTACTGAGCGTCCTCTTTCCAATTGCAGGACTTACAAAGCAAATCCCTCTAGAACAATCTGTATATATTGGAGGGCTTTTATTTTTTACTAGTTTCGGTAGTTATTTTGCTAAAAAGATGTATTCACGTATATGCAGCTGGATAGCGTATGCGCCATTTATAACATTACTGTTAGTTATTTGGCATCAGGATATTACAACAAGCTCAATCATAGCAAATGCGAAAATTGCTGCATGTGTCGCGTTAATTCCATGTTTATTTCGTTTTCGTACATATGGACTTACTTTGGGATTATTCTCATTATGGGCCGCTTTACTATGGGATATAAAAGAAGTACAGTCGTTAGTCATACTTGAACGCATGACGAGTTTAATGACAAGCCATTATGTATATATATTACTATTAATTGGAGGACTTGTATTAGGAGGATTACTTGCGATGTTCATTCACCGCAAAGAGAAAGATAATAATAAAGAAAATATAAATCTACTTGGACCAAAAAAGAAACGCAAAAGATTATCATTTAAGATTCGTCTTCCGAGATTACCGAAATTAAAGATGAAACTATTTAAGTTTGGTGGGAAAGAATCTAAAAGTAAAATTCCAGAAAAGATACATGAGCATAAGTACGAAGAACCAGTTGCAACATATAAAATGACAGAGAAAATAGATCCATACAAAGAAAATGAAGTTCAAGGTCAAACAAGGATGGAACGCCGAAGAAATAGGTTTAATGCATAATGAAGTTTAATAACCCCGTAATGACTTATCTTAATATTGATAAATCATTACGGTTTTTTTATGTAATTAAATAAAGGTTGCTAATGAGGGGGGGGATAGCATATTTTATAGGTGAGAAGTTAAATAAAATAAGGGGAGGATAAAATGCTTATCATTACATATATATCTGCTTGTATATTATTCTTAGTTAGCTTTTTACATGTATATTGGGGTTTCGGAGGTAATTGGGGGACAAATAGTGTTATACCAACTAAATCAGGGGAAAAGGCGTTTACACCTCGTGCCGGAATGACATTGTTCATTGCATTATTATTAAGTATGGCAGCGATAATTTTGTTGCAACAAGCAAATATTGTTCATTTTGCAGTTCCTAATGTTATTATTCAAGTCGGTTCCTGGATTTGTATGATCGTCTTTTCTATTAGAGTAATTGGTGAGTTTAATTATTTTGGTATCTTTAAACGACAAAAAGATACGCACTTCGCTAGAATGGATACTGGTTTATATATTCCACTTTGTGCATTTTTATCTTTATCTTTCTTATTAGTAATAATTTTGTGAGTAAATAATAGTAGTTTCTTTTCTCAAAATATATGTAAACGTGAGAAATCCAAGAGTAAATAAAAAAAGGGTGTAAGCGCCTTCTTGTCGAAATGTAAATTATTATGAAAGGCGGTGACACTATGAAGTATGTAAAAGTTAGTATGAATGGTGGAAGTGAACACAAATTTTCAATGACTTTAGATCGGTTTGAAGAACTTATTACTACAGAGAATGGGATATTAGAAAATAAATTAGTATGTATTGAAAATGTAATGATTAATCCTACTAATATATCTTCTGTAGTTGAAAAAATTGGTGTACCGGCTAAGTTTATGGAAGCTTAAAATCGTTAGATAAAAAACATCCCCAATGGATGTTTTTTAATTTATAAATATGAAATTGTATAGTGAATATTTGAGTAGATTTTTTTAGCAATGACTATGCATATATTATGTAGTAGGACAAGATCTTCGTGTCCTACTTAATACTCAGAAAAAACTTCTAATCACATAAGAGCATCCAATTGCAGGGTGCTCTTATTTTTGTAAAAATTTACTGCAAGGCTTATTTTATAGTAGGATGCAAGAATAAAGGGCTATTTTTAAATAATGTTCTTTAGCCTTTAATTTTAAATTTATCTTTAACATTAGTAAATATTAAAAATAATATGATAGCAGAAATTAAGTTAGATAAGTAGAAATCTTGATGAAACAGTAGTTCGAAGATGACATAGAAAGTAACGAATAAGGCGATAACAGGTAGTATGCAAATAAATATAAATCTCCAATTTTTTAAGTAATGTCTATAATTAGTAAGTACTTTCTCCATAAATGTAGCTCCTATATTTTTGTTTTTATATAATTATACATTTAGATACAAGGATTTTCAAAGTAAAAATATTTAGCAATTCAAAAATATAAGGAAAGTATTTGTTGAAAATCCAGATTGCTCTAGCAATCTGGATTTGACTTTAAAGAACTATACTAAAATGATACACTATAATCTACGTTATTTTTGAAATGAATAGAGGGATTTGTGTGATAGATAAAATTAAAAATGCTGTAGAGGATATGTACGAGGATGAGGTTAAAGATTTACTTCAAAGTATTCTCATACAGTTAAACTTATTAGAAGAAAACTATAGTGAAGATACAATTAAAAATTTGATGGATATTCCGAAACAATTAACGAGTAATCCTACTTATAAAAGAAATGTAAAAGAAAGTACGCACGTACATATTGCTTTTGATGATTCAACGGCTGGTTGCTTAACATATATGTTAAGTCAAGAAGAATTATCTGAAGAGAGTGTTGTTGCTTTTTCTGAATTCTTTTCAATTGGACCGATATATAAGTTGCATACGAATGGGGGGCAACTAGCAAGACAGAAGTGGTTAATAAATAATTTAACTGCTTATGATAGTTATTTTGAAGAAGAATATTTATCAAGATTTATAGCAACTATAGAAGAACTACATACTATTCCTGTTGAAACGCCTATTACAATTTGGAAGGCTGATAATGCACATGAACATGTAGGCCTAAGTTTTGTAATGGCACAATTAAAGGATAAGAAAAACATTCGAGTTATTAATACATCTGAAGCAAGTCGAGAAATATTAAAACAAGAGTATGATATTCGTGGAACTGGAGAATTACCACCTGAAAGTTTAGCTCTATTCCAAAAAAGTTTTGCAAAGTTACCTTATTTAACTGAAGAGAAGCGAATGAAGTTTGAACATGAATGGGATAGAATATCGGGAAGCGTAGAATGTTTAAGAGTGTGGAAAGAAAATGAAGTATATTCTGTACAAGAAGATTATTTTGATCAATTTATAATTGAATGCGCGAAAAGTGTGGGTGCTGATCGAGAATTCCTCAAAGCTCCTAGAGTAATTGGTGAAGCACTTGGTCTTGTTGAACAATTGGTTGGAGATACTTTCTTAGAATATCGCTTGAAACAATTAATTAAACAAGAAGTATTTGAATTTGAAGGTTCGTTAGATGAAATGCGTTTTTATAGTGTGAAGTTAAGGAAATAATAAACACCTTCTATTTTTGAAAGGCTCGTATTTTTAATAATACGAGCTTTTTAAGTTGAATTTGGGCTATAACATAAGCTTCCCAGAGAGGGCATATCACATATAAATGTTAAAGGTAATGAATGAAAAGTAGGTGATTTGTTAATATGTATAACCAACAAAATTATCCATATGATCAAGCGATGTATTATAATCCACAAAACTACGGGTATGAATCTGTAGATGAAGCGAGAGATATGGAACAAGAAGATTACAGACCAGATGATGCGGAAGATGCTCCAACGTCACCACCGCCGTCGCAAGCTCCGTCGTTACCGTCTACCTTTGCGTCTCCATCTCAAGCGGGCAATATGAAATCATGGATGTGTAATTGTCTAGGAAGATGGGGCTATTTACGTTTACATCGTCCTGGTCCTTTCGGAAGGGACTTATGGTTCTTTCCGACTGAAGTGAGAAGAAACGGAGTATCAGGTTACACTTGGCAAGGTGGTCGTCGTCGTAAAGTAAGTTATCGCTATCAACAAATTAGTAATTTTATGTGCTTCGCATAAAGAGTAGTGGGAGAGTGAAACGATTTTACTCTCTCACTTTTTTATTTTTCAATATACGAAGTAAGATTTTGGTTAAAAATTTACAATTTTCACGTTTTTATTAGAGTATAATGCATATGTTGGGTTGGTTTTCAAAAACAAATGAGAGTGAGGGAATACAATGTCAATGAAAAACAAGGTTGGACTAAAAATAGAGGAGGGCATTAATTTAGCTTCAGCTCAATTTAAAGAAGATGCGTATGAAATTTATAAAGAATCTAGAAAAATGCAACCTATCTTATTTGTGAATAAAACTGAACTAGGTGCGGAATGGCTTATCACAAGATATGAAGATGCTTTGCCACTTTTAAAAGATAGTCGCTTAAAAAAAGATCCAGCCAATGTATTTTCTCAAGATACATTGAATGTGTTTCTTACTGTTGACAATAGTGATTATTTAACTACTCATATGTTAAATTCAGATCCACCTAACCATAATCGTTTACGATCACTCGTACAAAAAGCTTTTACACCGAAGATGATCACGCAATTGGAAGGAAGAATACAGGATATTGCAGGTGATTTGTTAAATGAAGTCGAGCGAAAGGGTTCATTAAATCTTGTTGATGATTATTCGTTCCCTTTACCGATTATTGTAATAAGTGAAATGCTTGGCATTCCAAAAGAAGATCAAGCGAAATTTAGAATTTGGTCTCATGCTGTCATTGCTTACCCAGAAACACCAGAAGAAATAAAAGAAACTGAAAAGCAACTATCTGAGTTTATTACATATCTTCAATATTTAGTTGATATTAAACGAAAAGAGCCAAAAGAAGACTTGGTGAGTGCTTTAATACTTGCAGAGAGTGAAGGGCATAAACTTAGCGCTCGGGAACTATATTCAATGATAATGTTACTAATTGTGGCGGGACACGAGACAACGGTAAATTTAATAACAAATACGGTATTAGCGCTCCTCGAAAATCCAGATCAATTACAGTTATTAAAAGAAAATCCAAAATTAATTGATGCCGCTATTGAGGAAGGACTACGATATTATTCTCCAGTTGAGGTTACAACTTCAAGATGGGCAGATGAACCTTTTCAAATTCACGACCAAACAATCGAAAAAGGAGATATGGTTGTCATTGCCTTAGCTTCTGCAAACCGTGATGAAACTGTATTTGAAAACCCAGAAGTATTCGATATTACTCGGGAAAATAATCGTCATATTGCCTTTGGTCATGGGAGCCATTTCTGCTTAGGCGCTCCACTTGCTAGGTTGGAAGCAAAGATTGCTATTACTACTTTGTTTAATCGAATGCCTGAACTACAAATAAAAGGGAATCGTGAAGAAATTAAATGGCAAGGTAACTATTTAATGCGTTCTTTAGAGGAATTGCCTTTAACTTTCTAGAATAGTAAAAGGAGACATGCATACATCGAAAATGATTTACATAGAGTATGTATGTGTTATTTAAATTCGAAACGGAAGGGTGAAGACATCCCAATGATCAACTAATTCTATTTGTAAGAGATCTTCGTTAAAAAACGAAATATTCTTCTGAATAGGGTTAGTCTGTACATTTATAGAAAAGGGATGTATTTCGCTCTGCGAATATATAGTCTTTTTATATGATTTGTGCTGCCTCCTGTTCAGAACATGAAATAGGAGGCTTTTTTATGTCGACAAATGTAGTAACGAAACAAAACAATGGGGTATCACAAGTATTAAAAAATCGGTTTGTTCAAGGGATTTTAGCATCAGCATTATTTTTACAAATAGGAATATGGGTTCGAAACTTTGCGGTATTACTATATGTAATGGAAATGACAAAAGGTGATGCTTTTGCTATTTCGATGATTTCAGTTGCTGAATTCGCTCCAATTTTTATTTTTTCATTTATTGGCGGTACTTTTGCTGATAGGTGGAAGCCAAAGAAGACAATGATATGGTGTGAGACGTTAAGTTCCATTTCAGTATTCGCTGTATTAATTACGCTTATGTTTGGAACGTGGAAAATTGTGTTTTTTGTGACACTCATCTCTGCAATCCTTTCACAGTTTTCACAACCATCTGGAATGAAGTTGTTTAAACAACATTTATCAACGGAACAAATTCAATTAGCAATGTCTATATATCAAACGATATTTGCAATATTTATGGTATTAGGACCAATCCTAGGGACATTTATCTTTCATAGTTTTGGAATTTATATTTCAATCATCATAACAGGCATCTCGTTTGTACTTGCGGCAGTTGTATTGTTATTTCTTCCGAAAGATCTTGAAAACGACGTAGAAAAGAAAGATATCACTCTGTTGCAGGAGATGAAGGACGGTATTAAGTATGTCAAAAAGAAAAAAGCATTAACTTTGCTGGGGCTTTGTTTTATGGCTGCAGGACTAGGTATAGGATTAATTCAGCCATTAGGTATATTTATTGTGACTGAGCAGTTAGGATTATCAAAAGAGAGTTTACAGTGGCTACTAACAGTAAATGGTGCGGGAATGATTGTTGGCGGGGCATTAGCGATGGTATTTGCGAAAAACGTTGCTCCGCAAAAGATGTTAATTATCGGTATGCTTGGTCAAGCAATTGGTATTAGCATTATAGGGTATTCTACAAATTTATGGGTTACACTTACAGCGCAGCTTTTTAGTGGTTTAGCTCTTCCTTGTATCCAAATTGGTATTAATACGCTTATTATTCAAAATAGCGATACCGATTTTATAGGTCGTGTAAATGGTATTTTAAGTCCACTATTTACCGGTTCAATGGTAGTAACGATGAGTATAGCTGGCTCATTAAAAGAGATGTTTTCATTAAGTATGATGTATGAAGGGACGGCTTTACTTTTTATAATTGGATTATTGTTTATTATACCTATATACAATTTAAAGCCAGTAATAGCGATAGAAAGTGAAATAAGTGGTAAAGGAAGTGCTGTACAGAATGAATCCTAATCCAAATATTAAATACCCTATTGAAGGAAATCAAAACGTTCAATTTATAAAAAATACAATAACAAAATCTAATATACTTGTTGGTGACTATTCTTATTATGATGCGAAAGATGGAGAAAAATTTGAAAATCGAGTATTACATCATTATGAATTTCTTGGAGATCGCCTTATTATTGGAAAGTTTTGTTGTATTGCATCTGGAGTTAACTTTATTATGAACGGAGCCAATCATCGGATGGATGGATTTTCGGCATATCCATTTAATATATTTGGAAATGGGTGGGAGAAGTATACACCTAGTTTGTCTGATTTACCTTACAAAGGTGATACAGTTATAGGAAATGACGTTTGGATTGGTATGGATACAACAATTATGCCCGGAATAAAAATAGGGGATGGTGCAATCATTGCAGCTAAATCTGTTGTGACTAGAGACGTCGCACCATATACAATTGTTGGTGGAAACCCTGCAAATAAAATAAAAGAGAGATTTTCAAATGAAACAATTCAAGAATTATTGCAAATTCAATGGTGGCATTTTGACATTGAAAAAATAACTGAAAATATAGATGTGATTGTACGAGGAGATATTGAATCATTAAGAAAACTAAAAAGGGAATAAAAAATGCATGACAAAGAGTATCATACCTCCGAATTTTGTTAATGATAATAGAACAAGGAGGTGTGATACTATGGCACAAGACGTTTTATGTGAAGTAAACAACTGTAAATTTTGGGCGAATGGTAATAAATGTAGTGCAGAGGCAATTTACGTAGTAAGTCATAAAGGTAAACATGCATCTACAACGGAAGAAACAGATTGCAAAACTTTCGATCCAGAAGTGTAAATTGTTTAAGGGTAGCCAAATCGTGGTTGCCCTTTTATTAATTATAGTATTGATAATAAATATCATTTTCATTCATTGTTTTTAAATTTTCTTGTTATTTTTTCATATTTTTTTCATAAGTGATGTAATCCAAGTCAACTCATGTTCAATTCGTGATTTACTAAATTCAATGACTTCAGTAATAAAAGATGAGGTAACCTCTAGAGACTGAATAGCAGTAAGCTGATTATGTAGTACGTTTTGGCGTATAGTTAAAATCTCTTTTCTAGCCTCATAGTCAAGTTTTTCAAATAGTGCGATACGAACAAGGAATTCTGCATTGTTTGTCGCAAGTTTTTCGGGAAAATCTCGTAACATTTCAGAAAAAATTTCTTCTCCTGTTTCTGTTATATCGTACATATTTCGGTTTGGTTTTCCGACTTGTTTATGTATTTTTTTCGTTATAGCACCCATATTTTCAAAGCGCCGAAGGGCAGGGTAAAGCATGTTGTGATTTAATTCAAAATTCTCACCTAAACGATTTTGAACATTTTTTTTGATTTCATATCCATGTTTTGGTCCTGTCGTTAATTCTGCTAGTAGTAAAATGTCAACGTACATAAAAATCCCCCTTATATATTTCTCAAGTCCTCTAATGAAAAATCTCCTTTAGTATATGTTAAAATAACATATGATAGTTTATACAACTTTGAACTGCCGACCTATCACTTTTATTGTAAAAGAAAAGGGAGGAAAGAACTATGGCTTCACCTGAAAATGTTATTTTAGTTCATGAAATTTCAAAGCTGAAAACAAAAGAAGAATTATGGAATCCATATGAATGGTATCGTTTGATGAGGGATAATCACCCAGTTCATTATGATGAAGAGCAGGATGTATGGAATGTTTTTTTATATGATGATGTAAATCGTGTTTTATCAGATTATCGCTTATTTTCAAGTAGAAGGGAGCGCAGACAATTCTCAATCCCTCCATTAGAAACTAGAATAAATATAAACTCTACAGATCCACCAGAACATCGCAATGCACGTTCCATTGTTTCTAAGGCATTTACTCCAAGAAGTCTAGAACAGTGGAAACCTCGAATACAGGCTATCGCAGATGAACTTGTACAGCATATCGAAAAATATAGTGAAGTTAATATCGTTGAACAGTTTGCTGCCCCTTTACCTGTTACCGTTATTTCTGATTTATTAGGAGTCCCAACAACAGATCGTAAAAAAATTAAAGAATGGTCTGATATTTTATTTATGCCGTATAGTAAAGAAAAGTTTAATGATCTGGATGCTGAGAAAGGGATAGCATTAAATGAATTCAAGGCATATCTTCTACCGATCGTTCAGGAAAAGAGATATCATTTAACTGATGATATCATTTCCGATTTAATTCGAGCTGAATATGAAGGAGAAAGATTAACCGATGAAGAAATTGTAACCTTTTCATTAGGTTTACTAGCGGCTGGGAATGAAACCACTACAAATTTAATTATTAATAGCTTTTATTGCTTTTTAGTAGATTCACCTGGAATTTATGAAGATTTAAGAAAAAACCCTAGCTTAATTTCAAAAGCGATTGAGGAAGTATTACGCTATCGCTTTCCTGTTACATTGGCCCGGAGGATTACAGAGGATACAAATATATTTGGCCCTTTAATGAAAAAGGATCAGATGATTGTTGCGTGGGTTAGTGCAGCGAATTTAGATGAGAAAAAATTTTCACACCCCTCTCAATTTAATGTACATCGAATAGGAAATGAAAAGCATTTAACCTTTGGGAAAGGTCCTCACTTTTGCTTAGGAGCACCACTTGCACGTTTAGAAGCTGAGATTGCATTAACTACCTTTATAAATGCTTTTGAAAAAATAGAGCTATCTCCATCTTTCTGTTTAGAAAAATGTATATTGGAAAATGAACAAACATTAAAATACTTACCTATTCGATTGAAAGCCAAATAAAAATCTCAACAAGGTGCATACATTTGCATCTTGTTTTTTGTTTCTCAATTGTGAGTTTCAGGTAATTACCTTAATATGGAGTTGTATAAAACGTAGAGGAGGATTCCTATGTTGACTTGTAATGGAAGTAAATCATTTCAAAAGTTTATTAAAGGTGTTACAGATCTTATGGAAAACGGTTTATTTGAAGAAGAAATAGTGTGTGGCATTGAAAAGTTACTAGAAGAACTTTTAGAAAAGAAAACATGGCTTCCGTTAGATAAACAGAAGGCGAATTCGACTCAATATGCACGACATTTATTGTATGAGGATCCGCTCAAACGTTTTGAAGTACTAGCTCTCGTATGGAAAGATGGACAATCTACACCTTTACATGATCATGACGGCACATGGGGGGTAGAAGGCGTCTTTTCAGGAAGGATAATGGTGCAGAACTTTATACAAACGAAACAACTTGGAAATTCACTTGTTTATTTAACACATACAGGAAATCTATATTTGGGAGAAGGAGAAACCGATAAAGTCATTCCACCTGCGGATTGTCATATTCTTGAAATTAGCAAAAAGGAAAGCGTTATCACAATTCATATCTATGGAAAACGGTTAGAAAAGTTTAAAGTATATATCCCAACTGAAGAAAAAAATGTGTACATGTGTGAGACAAAATACATTAGTTATAATTCATAGTTTGAAATCCAAAGCTTTTTAAAAAGAAAAGCTTTGGATTTTATTTTTAATTATTTCTTGACCTGAAACGCTTTTCATAAATTATAAATAAGAAGTACCTCACGAGGATTGTATGAAAACGATACCTAATAATTAATTAGAACTCGTGTATTTATAGAAAGTGGTGAAGAAATAATGAAATTAATCGCAATTGATTTAGATGGAACTCTTCTTTCGGGGAATAAAATGATTAGTAAAGAAAATGCAGAAGCAATTCGAACATGTCAAGAAGCTGGCCATGTTGTAGCAATTTGTACTGGACGTTCTATTGTTGATATTGAACGATTATTGTTAGAAGTTGATTTAGAGTGTCCAATCATTGCGGAAAATGGTGCGCTTATATATAAAGATAAGAAAATGATGAAGAGATATCCAATTCAAAATATGCAGGCACTTGAAATTGTGGAATATCTTGAAGAGAATGGTTTATATTATCAGCTTTATACTGATAAAGGTGTGTATGTACCGGATTATGGAGTAGAGAGTGTACGTAATGAAATTGAGTATGTGAAGAATTCAAAAGAAAATTTCGACTTGAAAGAGTTAAAAACAATCGCAGCATTATATCTTGAGCATACAGCGTTTCATAGTGCGGAAAGTTGTAAGCCAATTGTAGAAACAGATATACATGTGCATAAACTATTACCATTTTCTTATGATATTGAGAAATTAAAAAAACTAAAAGAAACATTTATTCATAATACAGATTTAGCAATTACATCTTCATATTGGCACAATTTAGAGATTAATCATAGAGATGCTCAAAAAGGGAATGGATTATATACTTTAGCAGAATATCTTAATATTCCAGTTGAAAACACTGTAGCGATAGGTGATGGGCTAAACGACGTTTCTATGATGGAAAAAGCGAACATATCAATTGCGATGGGTAATGCAGTTGAAGAAATAAAAACAATCTGTAAATACGAAACGTTATCAAATGAAGAACATGGTGTGGCACATGCTTTATATAAATATGTAATGTAATTAAAAAAGAAAAAAGAATCCAAAGGGATTCTTTTTTCTTTTTTATTAGGGGTAAGGTATTCTATGAGATTCATAGAAGCCTTATTACATTTCATTATATAGAATATATTGGAATAAATGTTTATATTTTTCATGAAATTTGTGAATATTTTATGAATTTTATACTTGTTGCATTTTTATACCGTTATTAGTGACGCGTATGACCCTCAAGGAAAAATTCAGTGAATGTAAGGAGGAATGAACGAAATATCTACTAATTAAAGGTATATTCAGTATATACATTCTTTTCTTATTTTAATTGAAAAATAAAATTTGTGCGAATAATTATTCTACAGCTATATACCTACACTAGCTTTCTTCGTATAATGGAGAAGTATGAATTTTAGATTTGTATTAATTTTACATATTGAGGTGAAAAAGGAATGAATTCGCGGCTAATGGAACTTATTGATGTGAGTACAATAGAAACCATGGCAGAACAATTTTATAAATTAACTAACATATCACATCAACTTCTTGATGCTGAAAAAGAGTGTATTTTTTCATTCGGAATGAATGAGATAATTAAGAGTAAACTTCCAAAGATTGAAATCCCCATTTTCTTATACAATCAACATTTAGGATCTTTTGTTGTATGGTCCAAAAAAAGCGAAATTTTCAGTTGTCAAAAATACTTTGAAATGCTCTCAAGTTTAATTTTAGATGGCGCAATAAAAGTAATTCAAAGTAAAAAAACAACGTTGCTTTCTCAGAAAGAGGAGGAACTACATACGATTTTACAAAACATGCCTGTTATGGTCGATGCGCTTGATTATAATGGAGATTTTGTTTTGTGGAACCGAGAATGTGAAATTGTAACAGGTTATACCGCTGAAGAAATAATTGGAAATCCAAATGCACTTCAATTATTATATCCTGATCATAGTTATCGCCAGCAAATACAAAAGAAATTTTTAACTTGTGGAAAAAATTTCAGAGATTGGGAAATGCACTTAACATGTAAAAATGGTGAAATCAAAACAATAATGTGGTCTAATATATCAGAACAGTTTCCTGTAACAGGATATAGTTATTGGGCTGTTGGTGTAGATATTACACATTTAAAAGCGATAGAAGAGCAGTTAAAACAACAAACATCTGAACTGGAATTAATATTTAAAGCTTTACCAGATTTATGTTTCTTAACAGAAGATGATGGCACAATTATAGATTACAAAGCAGGATCTCCTACAAAGTTTTACGTACCCGCAGAAGCTTTTATGGGAAAAAAGTTTTACGAAGTATTACCATCTTCAGTAGTACAGCAGTTTCAGGAAGCCATTAATCAAGTGAAGGAAAAAGGAACGAATGTAATTGTAGAATATCCACTCACACTTAATGGAAGTATTGATTTCTTTGAAGCTAGGTGCTTACCATTATTACATGATAAAATTATGATTATTGTACGTGACATTACAGAGCGAAAAAAGACAGAAGAATTGCTAAACAAATCAGATACGCTTGCAGCAATTGGTCAATTAGCAGCTGGGGTAGCTCATGAAGTAAGAAATCCCTTAACTGTAATTAAAGGTTTTATACAGTTATTCCAAATTAATAAAGAAGATCAAGAAAGATATTTTGATCTTATGCTTTCTGAAATTGAAAGGATAGAAGCGATCCTGCAAGAATTTTTGTCAATTGCTAAAACAGATGAGATAAATACAGAAAAGAAAAATATTTATCAAATTTTTAAAAATGTCGTATCGTTAATGAATACAAAAGCAATTATGACAAATATTCAAGTTGAACTATTTACGGATGACAAAGATATAATTATTGAATGCTCGGAAAATCAATTGAAACAAGTATTTATTAATATTTTGCAAAATTCAATCGAAGCTATGCCAAATGGTGGGGAAATTTCAATTCACATAAAAGAAATAAATGATGATGGTGTCATCATTCATGTAATAGATGAAGGAATAGGAATACCTGAAGAAAGAATTAAGAGATTAGGTGAACCTTTTTATAGTACGAAAGAAAAAGGGACTGGTATTGGATTAATGTTAAGTTATAAAATTATTGAAAGTCATCAAGGGACAATTAGTATCATGAGCGAGGTTGGTGTCGGGACAACAGTAACAATTTACTTACCGAAAGTACAAAGTAAACAATCTTTTTCTAATTGTGACGATAAATGTATAGCAATACGCACTAGTAGTAATTCTTAAATCAATTAATACCCAATAACAAAGCGATTAGTGAAAGCTAATCTTTTTGTTATTGGGTATTTTTTATATTTAATTTAGTAAACTTTATCTTTTCTTTACATTTGTTTTAATTTCTATTAAGTTTTAAACATTATATTAATATTTGTACAAAGCAATGTATAAAAATTGTACATTACTTTTAATATAGAAAAGTGATTATTATTTGGAATATTGTAAGGAGGAGATTATGACAAGGTGAAAAAACAAGAGAAGAAGAGTGGTAGAGTAGTACCTCTCCGGTTAAATATTTTATTCCTTTGTGTTTTTTTATTATTTTCTGGCATCATTATTCAGTTAGGAAAAGTGCAAATCTTTGATGGAGAAACATATAAAAATGAAGTAGAGAAGAGAGAAAATACAACCGTGGGCCTTTCTGTACCACGTGGGAAAATATTTGATCGTGAAGGAAATCCAGTAGTTGATAATAAATCTTTACGTACGATTACATATACAAAGGTGAAAGGTGTAAAACAAGAAGAAATATTAAAATCAGCAAGACAACTTGCAGACATTATTGAAATGCCGCAAGAAGATATAGATAAGTTAACTGAGACTGATAAGAAAGACTTTTGGATGCAATTAAATCCAGAACTTACTCAAGACTTAGTATCAAAAAAAGAAATAGATAAGTTCCGAGATAAGGATATTACCGGAAAAGAGCTAGACAAAAAAATAGAAGATTTAAAAAGGAAGCGCGTTACAGATAAAAATCTTCAAGAACTAACGGCTAAAGATATAGAAGTGTTAGCTATTAAAAGTAAAATGACCTCAGGTTTTCAGATGGCACCTCAAATTATTAAAAAGGACGTTAGTGAACAGGAATATGCGGTGATTAGTGAAAATTTAGCGAAACTTCCAGGGGTAGACGCATCAGTTGATTGGGAGAGAATCTATGTAAATGATGGTCTATTTCGTTCCGTTCTTGGTAACGTTTCAAATGCTGATGAAGGATTGCCACGTGAAAGATTAGATTATTATTTAGTGCGTGATTATAGCCGAAATGATAGGGTCGGCAAAAGTTATATCGAACAGCAATACGAAGATGTACTTCATGGTACGAAAAAAGAAGTAAGAAGCATTGCTGATAAACAAGGCAATACAATGAGAACGGAAACGGTTTCGGAAGGAAAAAGCGGTAAAAATTTAACTTTAACCATAGATATGGAATTGCAAAAAAAAGTAGAGGAGAGTATAGAAAAAATATTAAAACAATATAAAGGATCAGAATCAATGTTAGACCGTGCTTTCGTAGTGATGATGAATCCTAAAAATGGCCAAGTATTATCAATGGCTGGGAAAAGGCTTGTAGAAAAAGATGGGAAAATGGAAGTAGAAGATTATGCTTTAGGCACGCTGACAAGTTCATATGAGCTTGGATCAACGGTTAAAGGTGCGACAGTGTTAACAGGGTTTGAAACAAATGCAATAACTCCTGGAACACATTTTTATGATGCACCTATGAAGTTTAAAGGAACTAAGGAAAAGAAGTCTTGGAAAAATTTTGGTGATATAGACGATCTAAGAGCGTTACAAGTTTCTTCAAACGTTTATATGTTTAATATAGCATTAAAAATTGCTGGTGTGGATTATGTGAAAAATAGTTCACTAGATATTAAACAAGAATATTTTGATAAAATGAGATATTATTTCAGGCAATTTGGACTAGGCGTACAAACTGGTATTGATTTACCGAATGAAACTGCAGGACAAATTGGAAGAAAAGATAATCAGCCTGGTTTCTTATTAGATTATTCTATTGGACAATATGATACATATACACCACTTCAGCTTGCACAATATATTTCGACTATCGCAAATGGAGGGTATCGAATGAAACCACAAATTGTTCAAGAGATTAGAGAACAAACCGTTCAAAAAGATGAGGTTGGTAAAGTAGTACAATCAATAGAACCCGTTGTTTTAAATAGAATCGATATGAAACAAGAATATATTAATCAAGTAAAAGAAGGATTTAGAAAAGTATTTCAAGAAGGAGATGGAACGGGAGTAAGAGCGTTCCAAAAAGCACCATATAAACCAGCTGGTAAAACAGGGACCGCACAAACTGTATATGGTGGAGAAAATGAAATTGGGCGAAATGCGAAAGGCGATCGTAGAGAATGTTATAACTTAACATTAGCTGGATATGCGCCATATGATGATCCAGAAGTAGCATTTTCTGTTGTAGTACCATGGGTTGAAAATGATAAATCGGGCATTAACTCCGATATTGGAAAAGAAGTTTTAGATGCTTATTTTGATTTGAAAAATAAGCGATTAACTGGTGAAGCGCCAAAAACAGATGCCTCTAAAGAGAATTAAAATGGACGAAACGTCTCTAGCATTCATGTGAACTAGAGGCGTTTTTATCTGGGAATAGATTAGAAATGAGGTATATATGAAGCCGTTTATTCTAAAATATTGGAGGAACATATGTAGCTACATCTTAATTATAATAGGGGTTATTTTTATTAATAAGTCATTTTTATTTTGTATGGTAGAAGGAATTTTAATGCAACCTACTTTGAATGAAAAAGATTATATACTTGTTAATAAGGTAAACGTCTGTTTATCGTCTTTTCATCATGGAGATGTTGTCATTATAAAAAAAGAAGACGAGCCTACTTACTATGTGAAACGAATTATTGGATTATCGGGGGATAACATACAACTAAAAGAGGGTGAGGTATTTATTAACGGTAAAAAGCGTGATGAATCGTATATACATTTAGATATGTCACAAGTATCCAATCGTTTTTCAAATTTGAGAGAAATAAAAGTTCCTACGCATAAATTATTTGTGTTAGGTGATAATCGTAATCATAGTAAAGATAGTAGGAATACACTTGGACTTATTGATGAGTCAAATATAATAGGTAAAGTAGAAATGGTATTTTATCCATTTGATCATATAAAATGGATAAAATAATTCTATTAACTATTCACGTTTTATAAAATAAATCATATATTGATAGCATAGGACAAGCAGAGAAGCTTGTTCTAACCTCACAGAACACTCCTTATCACGGTTAGGCATCTACATAGGTAGATGCTTTTTTTATGTTGATGACTGAAAATTATTTATCAACATAATGTAGCAAGCATTTTAGGACTATTAGGGGACGATTACATGTACAAATAACAGTATGCTTTAATTAAAACAGTGAAATGTAAGGAGTGAGGAATAAGTGCTAAATATTTTAGTAGTTAATTTTCCAGCAGAGGGACATGTAAACCCTACATTAAATTTAGTGAAAGCCTTTACTGAACGAGGGGATAACGTACATTATATTACAACTGCAAACTTTAAAGATAGGATTGAAGATTTAGGAGCTACTGTACATACACATCCGGATCTATTAAAGGAGATTTCTATTGATGCTGAAACCTCATCTGGGTTAAATGCTTTCTTTCATGTGCATGTTCAAACTTCTTTATATATATTAGAAATTACGAAACAATTAAGTGAAAGCATAAATTTTGATTTCGTAATTTATGATATATTTGGTGCGGGAGAGTTAGTAAAGGAGTATTTACAAGTTCCAGGTGTAGTGTCCTCGCCTATATTTTTAATTCCTTCAGAGTTTTTGAAGACATTACCTTTTCATCCAAATGCAGATATACCATTCCAACCAGAGGAGATCTCTGAAAAATTACTAAACCAGATGGAACATGAATTTGGAGTAAAACCAAAGAATAATCTTCAATTTATGAATAATAAGGGTGATGTTTGTCTCGTATACACAAGTCGTTATTTCCAACCTAATAGCGAATCGTTCGGAGAAAATAACATTTTTATTGGACCGAGTATTTCAAAGCGTAAAACAAATATAAAGTTTCCACTGGAATCACTTAAAGAGAAGAAAGTTATTTATATTTCAATGGGAACACTGCTTGAAGGACTCGAACCATTCTTTAATACTTGTATTGATACTTTTTCAGATTTTGATGGGATAGTTGTAATGGCAATTGGTGATAGAAATGATATTTCTAAAATTAAGAAAGCACCAGATAATTTTATAATTGCTCCATACGTACCTCAATCAGAAATATTAAATGAAGCGGATATTTTTATTACACATGGCGGCATGAATAGCGTACACGATGCCATTCATTATAATGTCCCATTTGTAATAATACCGCATGATAAAGATCAGCCTATGATAGCGCAAAGATTAACTGAACTGGAAGCAGCGCGTAGACTATTGAAAGAACATGTTAATGTGCACACTTTAAAAGAGGCTGTAACAGATGTTCTTTCAAACGAAAAGTATAAGCATGGTATACGAAAACTTAATGATAGCTTTTTAGAATGTGGTGGTTCAAAAGAAGTAATTGCAGTTATTGAATCTCTTTTAAATAAAGTGAAACTTTAATCGTTGGGGGTTTTACTGCCCGTAAATAGCGGGGGAAATAGTCGTAACTATATACAAGCATAGAGGTTCGTACCTTTATGCTTGTATATTCTTATCCAGCAAATTGCACAGCAGTATTTGCATGTAAAAAAGCAGTATCAAAAACGGGAACAGTAAGATCATTTTGGGAGATGAGTAAAGGTATTTCAGTACAGCCTAATAGTATACCTTCAGCGCCGTTTTGAATTAATGACTTTGTAATTTGTAATAGCTTTTCTTTAGATGCTTCTGAAATGATCCCTTTACTTAATTCATCTAATATGACATGATGGATAACTGTTCTTTCCTCTTCATTTGGGATAATTGTCTCAATGTTATATTTCGCTAATCGTGATTTATAGAAATCTTGCTCCATCGTTTGTTTTGTTCCTAATAGTCCGATACGTTTTATATTTTGTTTTACCATTTCTTTAGCACTTACATCGCCAATGTGAAGAAGCGGGATAGAGATTGCTTGTTCTACTTCTTCGGCAAATAGATGTACAGTATTTGAACACATTAATAAACAGTCAGCCCCAGATTTTTCAACCTTCTTTGCAACCGTGACTAGTTCATTTTTTACTTCTTCATATTGATGGTTTTGTAATAAAGTAGTTACTTCTCCAAAGTCCATACTATATAAAACTAGCTTCGCATTTTGATCGTATTGAGAGAGTGTAAGTGTATTAATATGTTTATAGTATAATGATGTAGATTCCCAACTTAATCCCCCAATTAAACCAATAACTTTCATAATGCATTCCTCCCGAAACGATTTTGAATTTATTATTTCATAATTCCGATAAGAATACAATGATTTAAATGTACTATTTAACGAAAAATAAAAATAGTTAGAAAAGTATTGAAATTTATGCTTTTTAGTGCCATAATACGAATTACAAATTAATACTTATCCAGAGAGGTGGAGGGAACGGCCCTAAGAAACCTCAGCAACCCCTATGCAATTTTATAGGAAGGTGCTAATTCCGCAGAGGACACGATGTGTTTTTTGAAAGATAAGAGGATTCTTGAACGTGAAAGAAAATGACCTCTTATGTAAGAGGTCATTTTTTTGTTGTATAGAAAGGAAGTGTCGATGCATAATTCATTTTTAAAATAAATATAGAATAATAAAAGTTGACCAATATGAGAGGGGAATTGTAATGAATAAATTATCAACAAAGTTAGTAGTAGCAATCGGGATTGGAGCAGCCTTATACGGGATATTAGGACTTTGGGGATTTTCTATTGCACCGAATACATTTATTAAACCAGCATTAGCTATATTAACTGTTTTTGGAGCATTATTTGGTCCAGTGGCAGGACTCTTAATCGGACTTATCGGTCATACCGTAACAGATACGATTGCTGGCTGGGGGATTTGGTGGGGCTGGGTTATTAGTTCAGGGATTATTGGTTTTTCAATGGGTCTTATTCAAAAAAGAGTTGGTTTTAGTGTGAAAAACGGGTCATTTAACAAGGGAGATATTTCTTATTTAGCAATTACTGGGTTAGTTGGTATTGTCATTGCTATTATATTTGCTGGGGCATTCGATATTATTGTGATGGGAGAACCATTTGACAAAATTGTTATACAAGTATTAGGAGCAACAATTTCCGACGTTATCGTATTCTTAGTTCTTGGATTGCCACTTACAATTGGCTTGGCGAAATCCAATAAGAAACATGCACATTTAAAAATTGAAAAGTAGGGATGTTAACATGCAACCAATTATTTCGTTTGAACAATTCACCTTTCAATACGGGCATGCTGCGCAGCCTACTTTAAGTGATATTACCTTTCATATATACCCTGGGGAAAAAGTGCTAATTGCTGGACGAAGTGGTTCAGGAAAGTCGACATTAGCTCATTGTATCAATGGGCTAATTCCATTTTCTTATGAAGGGATTAGTACAGGTAACGTATTAATTGCCGGTAAAGACCCGAGGGAAGGCAGTATTTTTGAACAGAGTAAACATGTGGGAACAATTTTGCAAGATCAAGATGCTCAATTTATTGGTCTGACAGTAGAAGAAGATGTAGCTTTTTATTTAGAAAATGAATGTGTAAATCAAGAGGATATGAAAAAGATTGTTTCGGACTCATTAAGAAAGGTGAAGATGCATACGTTTCATAAACAAAGTCCACATGAATTATCAGGAGGTCAAAAACAAACAGTTTCTCTTGCTGGTTTATTAACAACAAATGCGGATATATTATTGTTCGATGAACCGTTAGCGAACTTAGATCCGCTAAGCGCCTTACATACGATAGAACTTATGAAAGATATACATGAGCAATATAATAAAACGATTGTTATTATCGAACATAGAATAGAAGAAATTTTAAAGCTGGATTTAGACAAAGTTATATTAATTGATGAAGGTAAAGTCATTGCAATAGGAACACCAAAAGAAATCTTAGCGTCAAATATATTACCATGTATTGGCTTAAGAGAGCCTATTTACATCGAAGCATTAAAGAGATTACATTTTGATAGTAATAATGACGTAATATATCCAATGGAAAACCTTCAAAAGGAAAAGGTAAGCAACGTTATAAGAGAGTGGATGGAGAAACAAGTCATATTAAAAGGTAATACTAAAAACAAGGAATTACTTAAAGTGGAGAATTTATCATTTTCATACCCTAATAAACAAAAAGTATTAGAAAATGTAAACCTTTCAATATATGAAGGAGAAATTGTGGCACTGTTGGGACATAATGGAGCAGGGAAATCAACATTAGCTCATAGTCTTATAGGCATAAACAAAATGAAAAATGGGGAAATCTTGTTAGAAGGTGAAGATATTAGTTCTTGGTCTATTCGTAAACGTGGGGAAACCATATCTTACGTGATGCAAAATCCAAATCATATGATTACACAGCCCACTGTTTTTGAAGAAGTTTCATTTACATTAAAATTAAATAATTTTTCTAAGGAAGAAATTAAGAATAGAGTAGAAGAAACTTTAAAAATTTGTGGTTTATATCCATTTCGTAATTGGCCAATTCAAGCGCTAAGCTATGGGCAAAAAAAGAGAGTAACAATCGCATCTGTATTAACAATAGATCCCAAGCTTATCATATTAGATGAACCGACAGCGGGACAAGATTATTATCATTATAAACAATTTATGTCGTTTATTAAAAAACTAGCTAAAAAGGGAATCTCATTTGTTTTTATCACTCACGATATGAATCTCGCACTAGAATATGCAGACCGTGCAGTAGTTCTACATGAAGGGAAAATTATTGCGGATAATACAGTGTCTAATGTATTTGGTGATCAAGAAACCTTACAAAGAGCCAACTTAAGAGAGAGTTCTTTAACCAAGCTTGTTAAATTTAGTGGGATTGTATGTCCAGAAAAATTTATGGAGCTTTATTTAGACAGTAATAGGAGGGAGGAAGGTGCATAGTACATATTTTCATCGTATGGATGGGGTAGTAAAATTGTTTTTATTTATTTTTTGTATGACGATTACTTTTTTGTTTTTTGATTTTAGGTTGTTGCTAATTTTATTTATTATTGGGTGTATTGGACTCGGAATTGCTAAAATTCCATTTCGTAAAATTTTAATTGTTTTTAGTGTCATATTTACATTTAGTTTATTAAACTCTGTCATGATTTTATTTATTACACCCACTTATGGATCTGAATTAACTGAATCATATACCTCGTTTTTACATATTGGATATGCAACAATTACATATGAAACATTATTTTATGCAGCTACACTTTCATTAAAGTATTTTACGTTATTACCATTTACACTTCTTTTTATTTACACGACAGATTCAAGTGAATTTGTAAGTAGTTTAAGTAAATTTGGTATTCATTATAAGATTACATATGCAATAAATATTGCACTGCGTTATATTCCTGACATCCAGTCTGAGTATAAAATTATTAAACACGCGCAAGAAGCGAGAGGAGTGGCTTTTGAAAAAGGAGAAGCAAGTTTATGGGTTCGTATGAAGAACCGTGTTTTAATTTTCTGGCCACTAATCATTCATTCTCTAGAAAGAATAGATACGGTTTCAAATGCAATGGATTTAAGAGGATTTGGAAAGAAGGATAAACGTACATGGTTTTATACAAGTAAGGCGAAACGTGAAGATTTCATCGCTTTATTTGCCGGTGTTTTCATATTCATTGTTGCCGTATATTTAAAATTAAACGTATTTCAAAATTTTTGGTATCCATTTTAAAGCACTCTTTAAACGAGTGCTTTTACTTATTTTTATGTAGACATGCTCAAAAAAGGGATATACACATAATGTATAATACGAACCAGTTAAAATGATCAACTACCTATTAGTTTTCAAACCAAAAGGAGGAGAAAATATGAGTTACGGTGGTTCTTGTGGTTTTGGTGGAGGTTTCGCTTTATTAGTTGTGTTATTCATTCTATTAATAATTGTAGGATGCAGCTGCTGGGGCGGAGGATACTAATTTTTAATTAGTCTTCACAAATGTAAACTAAAAAACATTGAAGATACTTATGTATCGAAACAAATAAAAAAGGAGCGACTATGCTCCTTTTTTATTTGTTTTAATGCGTATTCTTACTATATTTTGGGAACGTAATCGTTAAAGTCGTTCCTTTACTAACGATACTTCGGATTTTTAAACTTCCATACATCGTCTCAATAATCTTAACAGCAACCATCGTACCTAAACCGGTGCCTTTCGTTTTTGTACTAAAATACGGTTCACCGAATCGATGTATTTGCTCCTGTGACATTCCAACTCCACTATCTTCAATTCGTATTTCAACTTTACTATTATTGATAGATGAGGAAATATTTAAGGTACCACCATTAGGCATTGCTTCAATACTGTTTTTTATTAAGTTTAAAAAACATTGTTGAAAGTGTTGTTTATTACCAACAATGGTTGCCTCAGAAAAATCCTGTGTAATATGTATCGTATTCATATTACACAATGGCAATATCATATTAATAACTCGATTTAACTCTTGTTTTACTGAAATTTGATCTAATTTTTCTGGAGAAGGTTTGGCAAACGTTAAGTAATCATCGATAATTTCTTGGGCACGATTTAACTCTTCAAGTATATGTTTAATATATTCGTCTCTTGATTCAGGAGTTAAATTTGGTGTTTTTAAAAGCTGTGTAAATCCTTTTACAACCGTTAAAGGATTCCTTACTTCGTGCGATATACTTGCAGCGAGTTGGCTAACAATCTCCATTTTTTCCATTTTAATTAATTTTGAGCGCATTAATACAGCATCTTTTATAACTTCATTTATATAAACAATAAATAACATTAAAGTAGTCGGTAATACCATGAAATAAATAATATACAAATTATTCACTTCAAAATCTGATAAAGTTAATACAATTACAGTTGTAAATATTGCTAGGAAAAAGGTTAAAAACATGGAAAAAGCTACTTTAAGCTTTCTATTATATGTATTAAATTTTGAAGATGCGAGTGCTGTAACGATGAACATTATTCCGTAAACAACGACTGTTAGCATATTAAAGCCATAAAATATAAATCTTGTAATTAATAAAATTGTAAACAATATGATACCGACAGGGAATCCACCATAAAGCGTACCTATTATGACCGGAATTTGTCTTAAATCATGAATACAACTTTCATCCATATAGATAGGGTATCGCATACATAAAATAAGCGGGATACTAGAACAAAGGGTAATCAGTAATATTTTGTATTTTTTCAAATAATGCCTGCTATCATATATGAAATAAAAAACAAATATACTACATAAAATGTATAGAAGGTTATTTAATACGTTTTGGTTAATATAAACAAAGTCCATAATATTTGCCTCGTTATTCTGAATTTACTTAACATATGTATTATACATGATAACATGTGTTAGGATGTATAAACCTTGTTCATACAAGATTTATTTAGCTTTTTTTATAAAATGCAAACATTAGTTATCTAAAGATACTTTTATCAAAATTTTTTACTGGTTCTTCCTGCAAGTTCGTTAAAATATGAGAATAAATCCTAAGCGTTAATTTCCCATGCTAGGTATAACAATGGTGGGGTATGTAACTACTATAAGAAACGTAGGTATTCTTTTCTAAACTCATCTTTTTAATTTCTAACCACTAAACCAGATAGTCTTTTAAAGTAAGCTTAGATGGCTTTACAAAAATCCCTTTTTTTCACCATATCTTTCTCAGCTTCTTTTTCCTATCTCTGAATCAGGACTGACATCAATAACGATACAGTACTTATTTCCTCTTTTTCGAATATGTCCTTTCGTTAAAAACTCTCCTTCATTTTATTTTGAATCATGTTGTATAAGTCTAGTTATAATTTTGCTACTTTGAAAATTGCATAGTTGGACATATGAGCGATGGATATATTTTACCATATTTAGATTGTTATTAAGGAATAAAAAAGAGCCATAGGGTCTCTTTTTTGCTGTATTCATGGAAATAAAATTAAAAGCGTTTGATAAATAGCTACAATAGTACATGTGGTTGCTAAAACACTAGCTAACCATCTTGGAGCATGGATTTTTAACAGTAAGATATAAATTAACCCAAAAGTAACTCCGATAGCAAGGAACATAATAGCTGCCTGTATAGCTAATTGATTAACAGGTGATTGTATAGAAATAAAGTCAATCTGATTCATTTAATGAACTCCTTATAATATTTTATATAATAATATAATATATTTATATATTATATTATAACGTATAAAAGAAAAAGTGTTATTTTTCATTATAAAAGAATACTTTATTATATTAATTATCAAACTTTTTTTAATAAGTTTCGTTCAATCAATACGTGATCCAGAGCAAATACAGTAGCTGAAAGATTACTTTAAGGAAAGGAGTTTATGTAATTACATTCTATTCATTATCGGAATCAATACAGGCCTAAGAATCTGGGACATTTTGAAATTGAAGGTAGGAGATGTCAAAGGTAGTCATATATCTATGAGAGAAAAGAAAATAGGGAAACAGAGACGAATACAAATTACTGTAGCATTGAAAAAACATGCTACGGGCATGCAAGATTTTATATAGTTTTTCGGCTAATCCAGTAACAAACGAGAAACCTAAGTTGTGCCAAAATAGAAATGTTTAAAAAACGCATAGATTGATAAAAAAAGAAAGCGAATCCCTTATGAGAATAAGGAATAATATCATTTTTATTACCACTTTCTTCTATATTTATATATAATTATTTTGTATTTTGTATTTTATATATAAATAGGAGGGAATTTATGACTACAAATAAGGACTACATTCGTTATATCCGGGGAAAAGTAGGGCATGATTTAATATTTCTTAATTTTGCTGGAGGTATTGTTTATAACGAACGAAATGAAATTCTTTTACAAAAACGGGGAGATAGAAATGAGTGGGGTCTACCAGGTGGTGCTATGGAACTTGGAGAATCTCTTGAAGAAACCGCTAAACGAGAAATATTTGAGGAGACAGGATTAAATGTTGAGGTTGAACATCTTATAGGTGTCTACTCTAAATATTCTGGTGAGTTTCCGAACGGAGATAAAGCTCAGACTATCACTCATTGTTTTCAATGTAAGCCAATTGGCGGAGAACTTACTGTAGATGGTATTGAGACTTTGGATTTAAAATACTTCCCAATAGACCAAATACCAAAATTATTCACAAAACTACACGAAGATGCCTTAGAAGATTGGCTTTCCAAAAGAAAAGGTGTATTTAGATAAAACACTTTCAAATTAATTATCCATAATCTTTAACTAACGGGCGCTTTAATTGAGTAAGAAAATAAAAACTTTTAACTTCCGCTAAAGATAATTATGTTAATGATTTAGTGATGGCAGTCCTGTTAAGGACAAGAAGAGGAACGTATAAAAATAGAGTTGTAGAAATAGAAAGAGTGGATTCCATGTGAGAGAATAGGGAGCCACTTTTTTTCTTGCAACTGATAAAGAGACACTATATCTGACTTACATAAATATCCTAGTTGTTCAAATTTGTCCTTGCTAATGGTACCATTAGAGTCATGGAGGGATATTATGTTTACTTTTAGATAATGCTTTAAGTTAAGTCTTTACAATTAAGCCCATTAAACGAAAGCCTTTAAATATAGAGCGTACAACTTTCATGAAGATGCGCCCTAAAAGAAATATTAAGTATGTATTATTTCTTTTCTTTAACTTCGTATTTAGCTTCAATAAAATTTAATAATTTACCTTTTTGATCATCATTTTCTTATATTTCCTTATCGTGTTGTATAATTGATTACGAGTTACTCTTTCTATTTTGATGTTCCTCTACTTTCTTATCATATACCTTAGAGAAATCATCCTTGTTTTCTTTAGCTAATTGGTAAACTGCTTCTTTCCACTGTTCTCTATCCATGCCTAACAGGTGGGGAGAACTATTCGCAATAACTACACTAACTTCTTTTACATCTTTACCTTTAGCTTCTAATATTGGTTTTGTACCTTTTCTTGCATCCTCTATCCCTTCTAAGATGAGTTTATGCGTGTCTTTATACTTATCAGGTACTTTTACGTTCTCCATTCGATCTAAAGCTTCATCCAAAATACTTGCCGTTTTGAATACCTCTTTATACTTTTCATCACCTTTTAGTGCATAACCTAAACCTATTATTATGTCATCCTTATTAAAGTTAAAATCTAGTAATTGTTCATACATGTAACTTGGATACTGTTCCTCAGATATTGTAGTTTTCAACATTGCTTTACTAGTTTCTTCAGTCTTAGGAGTAGAATCTTTATCTCCTAGCCCACAACCGAACAATAATAGAACTGGCACTGTCAACGCTATGAGTTTCGTTGCTTTCATTATGTATTCCCCTTTTAGAAAGTATTGTAATTAATTAACATATTGTACCATAACGTAAATTACGAATATTAGATATACAAATTCCCTATCTTTACCGTGAAATGCATTTATTGTAATAATGAAGAATATGATACACATGCTTGGAATTGAAAAAATTTATAGCTCGTGAAATAAACATATACAAAGAAAAAGACATATTTATATTGTCCTCACCCTTACCGTCCATTTTGTCTAAAATATGGGTAGTCAAACCCACACATTAATACACAATTGGAAACATAATCAGTATATTAAGAAAAAATGTGTGAATTATTTAAACAAAAAAGTGTTAGCAAGTTTGCAAACGAACTTGCTAACACTTATACAGAATAGACATAACTTATTGCCGATATGTCGCCTTTGAAAATAGCTTTAATCAGTTACATCACACTTTATACGAAATACTCATAAAAACAGTCTTAATATACATGATAACAGTATAAACTCTATATTTCTTTTAATAATTTAAGGTTATATCCTTTCTGCATTCGCCGCGTTTAACCACGAATCATAGAATTCTGTAACTGATGCATACCGTTCTGCCCGATTTTCATTTACAGCACGATACGCTACCTCATATAATTCCTTACTTGCTTCCCATTTTATAAAGGAACGATCTTTTTCACCGCCTAGAAGTGAGAAAGCCATTGCTCCCATATTAAATACATTTGTTCTTTCATCAATTATAGCGTTTAGTTCAAATTCCTCTGGTGACATAAAACGGGAGGAACCCCATAGCCGGCCCATTTTATTTATGTAAGGTTTCTTACTGTATAAATCTATATCACAAATTTTTGTTTCGTTTGTATTAAAATTATATAAAATACTACCGTCATAAAAATCTATCGCTACATAGTTTTTCTTTTCTACATAAGTATGGAAAGAAAAAATGGAATGTAAGGAATGAATTCGTTTTATAGCAGACAAATGTCTAAATTTATAAAATGGAGAGTTTGGATTTTTATATTTCTCAGGAGGTGGGAAACGCCAATGCGAATGAAGACATTCACCATCAAACCAATCGAAAATTAATACATATCCAGATTGAACTGGAAAATGATCGATTAATCTTATAAGCGAGTCATGCTTTAAATCTTCATAGATAGTAACTGAATTTTTTAGCCTTTCAATAGCATCCCTTGTTGTTCCTTCATATGCAATTGTTTGTGCTCCTGCGTATTTAATAAATTTCTTATGACCATCTTTTTCTATACCAAAACTTATATTACCTGAATCTTGCTGGTCAAAAACTGCAAATACGGTCCCTAATTTAATAAGCCAATCAAAATTATGATATTCTTTCAATTGGAATGTTACGTTATTTAACTGAATTTCCACGGAATTATCTTTCATAGATTACCTCACATTTAATATAATTAAGTTGTACATTCCACTATTTCGACATATTTTATGGAAATCCTATGCTAATAATATAAAATTTTATAAATATAATGATAAACACTTATAAAGAGGTGAATATAATGGACCAACAAATTGTTATTAAAGCATATCAAAAAGACTGGGTTGAAGATTATATAAAAGAAAAAGAGAAATTCTGTTCCTTGTTAGGACAAGAAATAATTGCTGTTGAACATATAGGAAGCACTGCAGTAAAAGGATTAGGAGCTAAACCTCTTATTGATATGATGATTGGCGTAACGGACTTGCAAATTACTGAAAACTGGATAGAAATTCTATCTGAAATTGGATATGAGTTTGTTCCAAAAGAAGCTACGAATTGGCGCTTTTTTAGAAAGGGAAAATGGAGAGCAGGTACTCATCATTTGCATATTTATATTTATAATAGCGAAGAATGGAGAAACAATATTTTATTTCGGGACTTTCTAATAAGCCATGAATGGGCACGTGAAGAATATAGAGAATTAAAAGAGATGCTTGCTATTACATATACTTTTGATCGTGTGTCGTATACAAAGGCAAAAGCGCCGTTTATTCGAAAAATATTAGAATTAGCTAGAACTTAATAAATTTATAGATTCTTATCTAACTAGTTTTGAAACCTCTTCCTATACTTTTTATAGGGAGGGGATTTTTTGTTTTTTTCATGACAAAATATATAAGTTCTAATTATTGGAGGCAAACTATTTTATTTATTTTGATATTTCGAGTACATTGGAAATATTAAGGGGGAATTAAGCAATGAAAGCTATTGTACATCAATATAAAAAAGGATTAGAGGGATTAGAATATAAATTTTCACCTGAAATAAGTCCTAATGCAGGTGAAGTAAAAGTAAAGTTAAAAGCTGCAGGATTAAATCATAGGGATTTATTTATTATAAATAATAGAAAAGAAATGGATCTATCATTAGTAATAGGGTCAGATGGATCAGGAGTTGTTACAGAAATAGGAGAAGGAGTTTCAAATATTAAACTACATACAGAAATTATTATTAATCCTAGTATTGGATGGGAACATGCTACTGAAGTACCGGAGTTACCGGAAGTGCTAGGTGGACCGAAAGATGGAACGTTTGCTGAATATGTAATTGTACCAGCTGAAAATGTAGTAGAAAAGCCTTCATATCTTACTTGGGAAGAATCAGGTGTTCTATCTTTATCCGCACTAACTGCATATAGAGCGCTTTTTACAAAAGGTAGACTGAAGTGCGGCGAACACGTTTTAATTCCGGGAATAGGCGGTGGTGTTGCTACATTTGCCATGTTATTCGCGAAAGCAATTGGCGCAAAAGTGAGTGTTACTTCTAGGGTAGAGAATAAAAGGGAACTTGCTGAGAAATATGGTGCAGATATTTCTTTTCATAGTGCTGGAAATTGGGAAGAGAGCTTACAAGGTGAAAAAGTAGATTTAATAATAGATAGTATAGGTCCGGCAACTTTTTTGAAATATTTTGATGTATTAAAACCAAATGGAAGAATCGTGAATTTTGGTGCAAGCTCAGGAGATAAAATTGAATTACCATTACGCGCGCTATTTTACAATCAAATTGATATTATGGGAACATCCATGGGTAGCGGTGAGGAATTTAATGAGATGATAAAATTTATAGAAAAACATCAAATTAAACCAATTATTGATAAAGTTTACTCGTTAGAAGAAGCAATTCGAGCACTAAGCCGTATGGAACATGGAGAACAATTCGGAAATATTGTACTTCAAATGAATTAAAAAATATGATTTTGCAATTAGTATATTTAAATGAATATGTTATGTATCCCAAACATGAAAAAATACGAACCGCCTTATTATAAAGGCTTACCAGCTTTATACATAAATTGCGTATAAAATTTGTTTTATAATTGTCATATGAATAATAGTAAAATGAGGATTAGATGAAAAAAGTTTAAGCCTATTTTCATAATGGTATTGTATACTGTGTAAATCAAGAACACTTGTATGTAAGGAGAGAGTTTAATGAATTACACAGTATTTCAGTGGTTTAATAATTTTGCTGATTCATCCAAACTATTAGATACGTTAATGGTTGCTATTACAAATAGCGCTGCATACGTAGCCATTTTATTTATGCTTATCTTATGGTTTAATAATGGAAAGAAAGATAAGGCAATTAGAAAACAATATACAGTTTTATATACGACGCTTTCGGTTATTTTTGCATTATTAGTAAATGTTCTTATACACGCAGTATATTACCATCCGCGTCCGTTCGTATCACATGATGTACATCAATTAGTACCACATGCAGCAGATTCATCATTCGTTAGCGATCATTCTGTACTTGTATTTTCAATCGTCTTCGTATTTATTCTTAGAGGAGAAAAACTGAAATATATCGCGCTATTATGGGCAGTATTAGTCGGTATATCACGTATGTACGTAGGTGTTCATTATCCTTTAGATATACTTGGTGCAGCATTCTTAACACTTATTATGAGCGCATTAGTAATGCAAAGTGCACGTATGTTTGAACCAATAGCGAAACTTGTATTCAAAATGTATGCATTAGTAGCGAGACGAATTCCTTTCTTAGCGAAATATAACCATATCGCATAATTGTATTATAAAAAAGTTCCCCTTTGGACATCCAGAGGGGAACTTTTTTATAGGAAATACGAAAAGAGTTTAGAGTGCTCTGTAATCAAGTTGTACTAATTAATATTTTGAAATTTCACGCACCGAATTTAAATTATATAAAATAATGACACAAAATAACAACAGTTAGTTTTGCATTGTTTTAAAGGAATTAAAAAGAAAACTTCGAAACATATAGTATCGCAAACAAAAATTACAAATTTAAAAACGTATCTTCGTACGAATCCATTCCAAAAGAGAGGAGATAAGTATGCAAAAACTCCAAACGAATAAAGGCGCTCGATATATGATGATTGCTTTTATTGTTTTGTTTCTTATTATGATTTTGCGTATATTCTATATTCAGGCAGTAGGAGTCGTGCATAATGTGAATGTAAAGGATCTAGCGAATGAACAACATAATAAAAAAGGTGTTTTAGAAGCGAATCGTGGCACTATCTATGACCAAACCGGGAAGGTGTTAGTACAAGATTCTACAACGTATCGAGTTGTTGTGAATTTAAAAGGAAAAGATAAAGTGAAAAATAAAGATGAAACCGCACAACAATTAGCCGATGCACTTGAAATTGATAAAGAAGAAGTATTGAAAAACTTGCATGAAGGGCGTACACAAGTTGAAATTGGAAAAATTGGTCGGAACTTATCTAGGGAAACGAAGGAAAAAATTAATAATTTAAAAATACCAGGTGTATCTTTTATGACGGAAAAAGCAAGAGTGTATCCGAATGAAGACTTTGCATCCTATATACTTGGTTTTGCTAGACCAGATGATAAAGGGAATACAGAAGGAAAGTTTGGGCTTGAAAAGAGTTTGGATAAATATTTGCGCTCTACAAACGGGAATATAGAATATGTGGGTACACGAAGGGGGATTCCGCTTACGAATGATATAGGTAAAGTAGAACCTGCTAAAAATGGGAATAACGTATATTTAACCCTTGATAAACAAATTAATAGCTTTTTAGAAGAAGCGATGAACAAAGCACAAGAGCATTATGATCCTTCTATGTTAATTGGAATTATTGCTGATCCAAAAACAGGAAAGGTTTTAGCAATGTCTAGTAAACCTAGTTACAATCCTAATGTAGGTGATATCGAATACTTTTTAAATGATCCGATTGCAAATGCATATGAACCAGGTTCAACAATGAAAGTTTTTACGTTAGCAGCTGCCATTAATGAAGGTGTATATAACGGAAAAGAATATTTTCAATCTGGAAAATATTCCGTGGGTTCATCTGATATAAAAGATCATAATGGTGGATTTGGATGGGGATCAATTACGTTTGATGAAGGTTTTGAAAGGTCATCAAACGTAGCTTTTTCTATTTTAGAAGATCAGTTACTGAAACCAAATAAATTTAAGCAATATATGAATAAATTTGGATTCAATCAAAAAACAGGAATAGATTTACCTGGTGAAAGTAAAAATACTTTATTATTAAATACGCAAATTCAACAAGTTACAACTTCTTTCGGTCAAGGTTCTACAGTAACTCCTATTCAATTAATCCAAGCGGCTACTGCAATAGCAAATGATGGGAAAATGATGCAACCATATATCGTTGATAAAATTGTAAATCCAACAAACAAAGAAGTTATTATGGAAAATCAACCGAAAGAAATTGGGAATCCGATAAAAAAAGAAACAGCGGACAAGGTTAGAAGCTTAATGGAGCGTGTTATAACATCTTCAAAAGGAACTGGTACAATGTATAAAGTGGATGGTTATCCAATTGGAGGTAAGACAGGAACAGCACAAATCCCGAATCCTGAAAACGGCCGATATATGGAAGGGAAAGAGAATTACATTTTCTCCTTTTTAGGAATGGCTCCAATTGATGATCCGGAGTTAATCGTATACTTAGCTATTAAGCAGCCAAAGTTAAAAGGAGATGAGTATGGAGCTCAGCCTCTTGCTGAAATATTTAAACCTGTTATAAAAAACAGCCTTGAATATTTAAAAGTGAAACCGTATACAGAAAAACAAATAGCTGATGCAGCGAAACAATCTCAATTAAAAGTGCAAAATTATGTAAATAAATCGATGGATACAATAGAGAAAAGTGTAGAAAAAGAGAAGCTACAGCCGGTAATTTTAGGAGAAGGAAAAATAATAAAACAATACCCACAGTCTGGCGAGGTAATAAGTGAAGGAGATCGTATATTTTTATTAGGAAATAACGCACATATGCCAAATGTAAAAGGTTGGTCCATGCGTGATGTTATGTATTTCTCTAAGCTTTTGAAATTAGATTTGAAAACTTCTGGTACGGGTTATGTAACGAGCCAAAGTATTGAAAAAGGACAAGGTTTACAAGAAGGAGATACACTAGAAATAGAATTAGAACCGCCGTTACAACCGTTAACAGAGGCGAATACAAATTAATTCAGGTATTTGGAAGGAGCTATATGAAAATGGCTCTTTCTTTAGAGTTATAAGTAATTTCACGCACCGTAATTTTTAGAAAAAATAATAAATAAGCGAATTAATAATAATACGTTATTAAATATCTGATTATTTTTTATTTACAGTTAAAATCATTTGTGATAATATGGAAAAAATCAAATGCAGTGAAGAGAATAGTAAATAAAATGAATTTTTCACAGAGAGCTCCATTTAGCTGAAAAGGAGTAAAAATTCTTTATTGAATCAAGCCTCTGAGCAGTACACCGGAACCTGTTATGAAGGGGGTGGTGTGACGGGAGCTCCCGTTATAGAGCTATGGTATAAGCATGAATGAGAATGCAGTACCTGATAAGGTTAGTATGGTGACATATTAACAAACTAGGGTGGCACCGCGATGATAATCTCGTCCCTAAGATTAAAAGTCTTGGGGGTGGGATTTTTTTATTGTTGTAAAACAATTTGGAAAGCGGGGGCCAAAAATGAAAAACTTACTTAAAGATTGGAAATATCCTTTATTACTATTGTCCGGAGTTGGTATTGCGAATTTAGGGGCATGGATTTACTTAATAGCACTGAATGTACTTGTCTATAATATGGGTGGCTCAGCCTTAGCTGTTGCTACTTTATATGTAATAAAACCATTAGCCACTTTATTTACAAACGCTTGGTCTGGGAGTATGATTGATCGTTTAAATAAACGGAAGTTAATGATTCACCTCGATATATATCGTGCGTTATTTATCGCTATTTTACCTTTACTTCCGTCACTTTGGATTGTTTATGTATTCGTATTCTTTATAAGTATGGCCAGTGCAATTTATGAGTCAACTGCTATGACGTATATGACGAAATTAATTCCAGTAGAGCGAAGACAACGTTTCAACTCACTACGTAGTTTAATAGGATCTGGTGCATCACTAATTGGACCAGCAGTAGCGGGGGGATTATTAATTGCGGGTACACCAGAATTCGCTATATATATGAATGCTATAGCATTTCTCTTATCAGGATTAATTACATTACTTTTACCCAACCTTGATAAGAAAAAAGATTCGGATACAACTAGTAATACATTATCCCTTACAGTATTAAAAAAAGATTGGAGCACTGTTATAAATTTTAGTAGAAAACATGTGTATGTCGTATATGTGTATTTTTTATTTCAAAGTATGTTCGTATTAGCAACTGCTACTGATTCACTTGAACTATCGTTTGCGAAAGAGGTATTACTACTAACAGATAGTGAATACGGTTTTCTAGTTAGTATAGCTGGTGCAGGCTATATATTAGGTGCCATAACAAATACAATTTTGTCAAAGAAATTAGCACCTTCATTTCTAATTGGAATAGGATCATTATTCATCGCAATTGGTTATTTAATTTATGCCTTTTCAAATGTATTTTTAATAGCTGCTATTGGATTCTTTATTTTATCTTTTTCGATGGCATATGCAAATACAGGATTTTATACATTTTACCAAAATAACATCCCTGTTCATATGATGGGACGGATCGGGAGTATATATGGGCTTATTATTGCGTTAGTAACAATTTTTATTACAATATTATCTGGTGTTGCGACTCAGTTCATTTCTATACAACTTGTAGTTATTGTAGGGTCATTAATAATGTTATTTATCACTATCGTATTGTGTGTGTTTACTTTATTCCCATTGCAATCTAAGTTGTATTCTACTGAATCAATAAAGTGAAACTTTAATCAGTGGGGGTTTTGTTCATCCCCCGCTTAACTTCCACTGAATTTTGAGGTGGGGGTCTTACTGTCCGTTAATGCGGGATAAATTCGAAATAAACTTTGTGTTCTCATTAACAATTTATCGTATTCAATAAGAGGGTTCTTTCCCCTTTATATGGAAAAATTAATAAGGGGAAAGAACAATTTGGAAAGATAAGGGTGGTTGTCGTGATAAAAACAAAAGATGAGATTAATAAAATTGTAAAAGAAATACAAAAGGAAATAGATTTCTCTGGAGTAGTTTTAGTAAAAAAAGAAAAAAACCTAGTCTATGAAAAAGCATTGGGTTACGCAAACCAAAGTGAATGTATAAGCAATACGATACAAACAAGATTCGGCATTGCCTCAGGATGTAAAATTTTCACTGCAATTGGCATCTGTCAACTTGTTGAAAAAGGTGTTATTTCTTTTCATACAAAATTAAAAGATTGTCTAGAGATAAAATTTCCAAACTTTGATGAAGATATTACAATACATCAACTACTAACGCATAGCGCTGGTATACCAGATTATTTTGATGAAAGTATTATGGATAACTTCGAAGATCTTTGGAAACAAACACCTATGTATCTATTAAAGAGCTTAAAAGATTTTTTACCATTATTCCAAAACAGTAATATGATGTTTACACCTGGAAGTAAGTTTCACTACAACAATGCAGGTTTTATCATACTCGGATTAATAATAGAAGAACAGACGGGATTTAAATTTACGGAGTATATAGAAAAGAACATATTTAATCCAATTGGTATGAATGATTCTGGCTATTTTTCTTTAGATAGATTACCAAGACATACAGCACTAGGATATATAAAGGATGAAACTAACCAAAATTGGAGAACAAACGCCTACTCTATACCAATAAAAGGAGGAGCTGATGGAGGTGCATATGTTACTGCACCAGACATGCTGAAATTTTGGGCGGCACTATTTAATAATGAAATTTTAGGAAAGGAATATACAAAGTTACTTTTAACTCCCCACATTCAAGTAAATGATAAACAGTCTTACGGCTATGGAATATGGATTGAAACACGAGAAAACAAGGTATTCAAATATCATATAATGGGATATGATCCAGGCGTCAGTTTTCGCTCGTCTATATATCCAGAATTAGGAATCACTTTAGTTATTCCATCGAATAAAGGGGCAGGACCCGAAAAATTAATGACAGAAATAGAAAGAGCTTTTTAATTATATGGATATTAAAGAAGAGATACAAAAATAATTTAAACGGGTTCATGATAGTTTCTATTTTGAAAAATATTTTAGTTAACGAGAAACCCTTTATTTAGTAAATAAAGGGTTTTATAATTTCATAAAAATATATACAATTATATAGATTTTGGAATTCGAAAACATTACTATATAGTTGTAAATTTTAATTATTCATTCATATGAAAGGGCGTGTTAGCAATTTGTATATGATCAACGGTAGTTTGTTTATTATTTTAGGGGTTATTTGTTATTTAATTGTACGTGGAATATTAATTGGTACCAAAAATAAAAAACATGTGATTTGGTGGAAAGAAATAATAAGTTTTTTATTCGTGGTCTACATTTGTATGGTTGTTGCAGTAACTTTATTCCCTTTACCAATTGGTTTTCCTTCTAATGTTGAAAATCTGAATCGCTCGGTCAATATAATACCATTTGCATCAATTATTAAAGACATCAATCAAATTGGTAGTGCTTATGATGGGGATGCCCTGTTTATGATTGGTCTAATTGTAAGAAATGTAGGCGGGAATATTTTATTATTAATGCCTTTAGGATTTTCAGCACCAATCTTATGGGATAAATATACGAAATTCAAAAATAATATTTTATTAGGATTTGCTATATCAGTTAGTATTGAATTGCTACAATTAATTGAGTCTTTATTTAGTGGAGTGGGACGTATTACTGATATTGATGATGTGATCTGTAATGTTATAGGTTCTATTGTTGGATATTGTATTTATAATATCTTTTTAAAAGCTATTAATAAATTTAACATTCGATTGTTGGGTAAAACTAATTCTAAAGGTGTGGAATTAGTTGATAAATAGGAGTTTAAACAAGTTATTAAAAGCGTACGAGTAAAAAGTACGTCTTTTTATTTTTATAAATAATGCTTAAGGCTGATGAGAACTCACATTTTCCATCTTACACTTGAAAGTAGCTATTGTATTTCAATTATGGAATGAAAAGAGGAGAATATAATCTTTAAAGATAAACAAGTTTATAGGAGGATTCTAAATGGATATTTTACTTGTTGTTCTTATTATTGTTTTGATGCAAAGTAAAGAACGAAAAGTGAAAATAAACCGTATTTGGCTCATTCCGGCTTTGTTGTGCTTTGTAACAGTTCAGTCCATTATTCGTATGGGACAAATAACTTTGCTGCAAGGACTACTGTTTTTTGTAATGCTTGGAATTGGCTTAGGTATTGGAATTATACGGGGGAAAGCTTTAACATTTCGATTAGATAGTGAAACGGGTCATGTACTACGGAAAGGAAATTGGGTAAGTACAATAATTCTTCTTGTTATTTTAGGAGCAAAAATTATTATTAAACAAAGTATGTTTTCTGGTAGCACGCACCAGACACTAATGGTTGTAACAAATGCCTTTTTATGTATTACATTAGGCACCGTAATTAGTAGACGTTATTATATTTGGAAAAAATATAATGAATTAACACAAAAAGCGTAAATACATGCATCCCTTGTTTAACATTGTTGCGAACGGTAATACTAAATAACATTGAACTTTTACAACAAGGGATGATAATATGATATACATTTACACAGACTTCGGCGGTACACATACAACATCACTAGCTGCAGCATATCATTTAAATAAATTACCAACGGATCGTAAGTTAACAAAAGAAGAAATTTTGAATGTAGATTACTTTAATAAATTGAAAACAGAAGATATGGGAAAAATTATTTTTCATGGAATAGACGAAAACGGTCATCCTGTATATACGATTGGATGTGGCGCATCAAAAGTTGTTGTACCAGCGATGAAGCATTTAGGAGAAATCTTGCAAAAACATTATCAAAGTCATGAAAAAATTATTTTTTCTAATACATCACCAACCGTACCTTTACCAATGACTTTTGGTGGTCTGTTTTCTAGAAGGTTCCATATCGATTTTATTGGCGTACCGTTACTCGTATGGGGAGCAAAAATTTGCTGTGATAATATACAAAGGCTTGTTAGTTATACAAAAGAGGCAGGAAGATTAACGAATGATTATGTTGTAATTTTAGATAATGAAACTTTTAAATAGTATATGAATAAGAAGAAAATCGAGCAAATTCCTTGATTTTCTTTTTTATTTGTGGAATAGACAAGAAATAGTCACATTTAATATACATCTACTATAGCCAAAATAATAAAGTCCTGTTACTATTACAGGGATATTCTCTTTTTATAACATAAATATATAGAAAAATTAGAAAAGAGGAATTGAATTAAGGGAGGAACAACATGAAGCGTGTTGCTTGGATTACTGATAGTACAACTGCGAATTTTAAAACAGAAGGAGATAACTTTGTTATCCCAATCGAAGTTATTATTGATGGAATTTCGTACAAAGATTGTGAAGAAGGTGTACGTGAACGGGTTTATAATGCGTTAAACGAAGGTAAAACAGTCACTACTTCACAACCTAATATTGGGGAAATGGTAGAGTTGTTTACAAAATGCAAAGAAGGATATGAAGAAGGATTTGCAGTTGCTATTAGCGGAAAAGTAAGTGGAACCTATCAAAATATGAAGTTAGCTGCAGAAATGGCAGGTTTTCCATTAACTGTATTAGACAGTGAAACAACAAGTTATCCAATGGATGAATTAATTAGAAAAGCGAAATCGTTATACAATGATGGTATGACTTTACAAGATATACACAAAACATTAGTAGATGAAAAAAGAAGACCTTTTCATGTATTCCCAAAGAGTTTAAAAGGTTTATATGCGAGTGGTCGTGTAAAGGGTATTCAATTTTTACTTGGAAGTTTATTAAGTGTGAACTTAATACTAGAAGTAAAAGGTGGAGAGCTTTTACTTGAAAAGAAAGTTCGTAAAATCCAAAAATGTCGAGAATATATTAAAAATGAACTTGAAAAAGAATTACCAAAAGTACTTCATATGTTCCATGCTAACGATAAAGCTGGAGCGGAAGAATGGATTGCAGATATTAAACAAGCATTCCCCGAAATGGATTTCAAATTATATCCATTACCAATTTCATTTGCGGTTCATGCAGGTGAGGGAACAATAGCAATTAGTTATTAAAGTAAAACCCGTGAATCATTCACGGGTTTTTTCAGAGTGTTGGGAAAGACCTTATATACTATAAGGTCTTTTGTACCTCTTAAAATGACTTGAATAGCGTTTATTTGAGGTCATTAGGTAGTTAGAGATTGATGACTATCTTTAACGAAAAAAGTTGAAGTCATATTTTTAAATGCTAATAAATCAGAATATTCTACCTTTTATTTCTACAGTTACAATCTATTTACATATAAGATTATTAGGATTATATTGACAATGAAAGAGAAAACAATAGATGGAAGGGGATGTTTTTTATGTTTAAAAAAGCAGCACTAGGGATTTCATCGTTAGCAATCACAGCGTTCGTCGGATTAGGGATGGCAACAGAAGCTTCAGCTGGACCAGCAGCACCACTTACTTCACTAAACGTCGTACAAGTAGAGTCTGAGCTGGGCGGAGTAGAAACAATTAACCAAAACAGCTTTAGCACAACACGTAACCACGGGGGAAAATACTTATATATTACAACGAAAGAGATGGGATACGGTCAAAATCCGTTTACTAAAATGAATGGTTCTAATGTAAAAAGTATTGGATCCACAATAATCGGCGGAAAACCAATCGTTGGCTGGTATTACAAATGGGATGCGTCTGGACATCAACAAGGAACATTTGAATACCAAAAAACATCTATAAACGCGCCATTTAATACAATGCGTACGTCAATTTATATCCAATAATTTTTGAAAACGTTCGCACATATAGAATAGTTAAAAAGGTACTTCTAGGAGTACCTTTTTTTGATTTGAATCACGTTCATCTATATTTACAATTCCGATTCCATAGCAAGAACACTTCCCATAAAACAAAATCCTTAACGTCTATAAAATTTATATGAACGCGTAGTACAAGTCCGCTACAGTTAAAGTACGTAACTTTACATATTTCAACTCAATGAAAAAGGAAGAAACTGCAGTACTTACGCCGCAGTTTTAAATTCATCCATGAACTCACAGTTTTTAGATATATAGACATAAACGTACTACCTGCTACTCTTTTTTAAATTCAAGATTAAAAAAGAGTAGCTAAGCTTAGCTTAATGGTTATGTGGCGAAACTTTAAAATTAATTACATCTTTTTCATAGCATAAATAATTTTGTATAGGCAGATGAAAGGATTTTTTAAAATAATAAAGAAGTATGTATAAACAAATATATAAATGGTAGTGATTAGGATGAAAATCAGTAAGTTTGCAGAAGTAAATAATGTAAGTGTAGATACGATTAGACATTATATGGACCTCGGACTCGTTATTCCCGAGAAAAAAGGAAGTCACTATTTTTTTGACGAGTATTGTCAAAAGGATATAGAACTTATATTAGAGTACAAATGGCTAGGGTTTAGCTTGTATGAAATTAAAGAACTGTTTCTTTATAAAAATTTAGGGAAATCCTTAGACTATGAAAAGGATAATTTTTATCAATCTTTATTTAAAGTAAAATATGAAAAGATTGAACAAGAAATAAAAACTTTAGAGGAACGAAAATGCAAATTAAAGGAAGCGTTACATAATTTATCTATAGAAACTGAAATTTCGAGTTCAATTTTAGGGGTAGATTTAAAAGTACTTCATTTATTTAAATGTGTTAAGTGTAACGGAAATTTAATTCTTGAAGATGGCATTATTAATAAGAATCAAATTATTGAGGGAAAGTTAATTTGTAATTGTGGTGAAGAATACACGATTATTTCAGGGGTTTTAACAGCTGGCAACTCAGTGAAAGCGTATGAAAAGAAATCACTTGAAGATTCTATTTCGGATTATATTCATGAAACTGATACTGCTTTTTTGGAAAATGTTCAAAGAGGAGGAGAATGGGCGAAAAAGAAACTAATGCAATTAGATTTAAATGAAAAAATACTACTTGATTTAGGGTCTGGTATTGGGTTCTTTTTACGAAATATTTATGAAGAACTACCGGAAGAGTGTTTATATATTGCTGTTGATCGAGATTTGAATAAACTTTTACTTTTAAAAGATGTAATTGAGAGAAGAAATGTGAAAAGAAATATTGTATTTATCTGTGCCGACTTTCTAAACATACCTATTCAGAATAATTCTGTTGATATTGTAATCGATCAATCAGGTACAAGTAATTATAGTTTTGAATATGAGGAGTTCTTATTGTGTGAATTAAATTCCCTTTTTAAACACAATTGTTATTTATTAAGTTCATTTATTTTATTTAATAAATTTAGTATAAATAGCCAAATTGCACCTAGACTCAGAGAGAATTTTACATCTGCAAAAGTAACAAAAGAAATCGAAAATTTACAGTTTCAATCTATTGATGAAAGTACTTCAAATTATTTGATACGAGGGGGAAGGTACGAGGATTTCTTTGTTCAAGGAGAAGAAATTTATACATATTCATTTTTCGGAAAAAGATGGGGTTAACCCCATCTTTTATTTATTTTCCCTTAAAACTTTTCAAATAGTACATATTGCTATTGGGTTGACCCAAGAACTTACAATGTACGTAACACAAAGTTAGGCAGGGGGAAAAGTGATGGGAAGTTTACGATTACATATAGAAAATAAAAAAAGCAATCAAGAATTAAGAAATATTAGTTTATATTCAATTGCAAAAACAGTATCACTATTTGGTAGCTCTATTTATAGTTTTGCATTAGGATTGTATGTTTTACAAATAACCGGATCTGCGTTAAATTTTGCAATTTCGCTCATATTAGGAACGATTCCAATGATTGTTATGAATCCATTTGCCGGTGTCATTGCTGATAAGGTTGATAAAAAGAAACTGGTTATTTGTATGGATTTACTAAGCGGATTATTATTAATAACTGTTTATATATTAAGCAGCTATTATGGATTAAACTTATTCATCATTTATACTACTACCTTTCTTATGACAGTATTTACAACGTTTTTTGGAATAGGATTAGAGGCCGTAAAACCGAATATGGTTACTAAAGAACGGTTAATGAGTATTAATTCTATAAGTAAAATTATCGATTCTATATCTTTAATTTTAGGGCCTATGTTAGGGGGCATTGTTTTTGCAGTCTTTGATATGAAAACTTTTATAATTATTAACGGTATTTCATTTATCCTTTCGGCTATATCCATATTGTTTATAAACTTTAAATTGTGCGAGCAAAACATAAATGAGGAATGTTCAATTAGAGAAATTAATTTTATTGAAGATATAAAGGAGGGATACTCTTACTTATTGGAGCGGAAAAGCTTAAAAAATACTTTTAGTATTTTAATTTCACTTAATTTCTTTTTAGGCTTTGCTGTAACTGTTCCGTTGCCATACATTATTAACACAGTTCTCAATCTTAGTTCTAAGCAATTTGGTATGATTCAAGGGACTTTTCCGATAGGTATGATAGTTGGTGCAATATTAGTAAAAAAGATAACTGATTGTTTTTCTTATTCTTATCTATTGAAAAAAATAAGTTTTATGTTGGCAATTTTTATGATAGTTTCAGGAATACCTGTTTTATTTAAATCTATTGTAGTAAATAATTTGGTATATGTTACTACGTATTGCATGATTATGTTCTTTTTAGGGTTTATGATAGCACAAATTGATATTCCTTTAATGTATTTCATGCAAAATGAGATTCCTGAAGAATATAGAGGAAGAGTTCTTAGTATTGGATTAAGCTTAGGTAAAATAATGCAGCCAATAGCACTTGCAATATCAGGACTATTATTAAATTTCATTCCAGCCTACACGCTTCCCATTGCAGGGGGGATTGTATTTTTTACTTTGAATAAAATTTTAACAAATAAGTTAAATTTAGAAATTCATTCAAAAGATTATAGTGTTTAACGTAACTTAAAAAGCGCAGGATCAGCATCCTGCGCTTTTCTATCGTAATTCAGCTGTTTTTCTAATAACAATTTTATCAATATCATCTTCTTCATCACCAATAAATAATCCTCGTTCTTTTAAATACGCTTCAAAATATAAATCAGCTTCAGCGCGTTCATCATATGGCTTTACAGAGAGAACGAAACCTAATTTGTTTTGTTCTTCTAAATGAGAAGTGGAGATGTAAGCCGGTACATTATGGCGTAAAAAGAGTTCTTTAACCGGAATAATCATATCTTTCATTAATTTCGTTAGCATACCCATTTCAAACTCGAAATTAAAGCGATCTATACTAGACAAATCAGCGAATACTACACCGATAAAACCTGTATTAAATACTTCTTGATATTCTACATCTTCGTCATGGTCGCCGTAAAAATTCTTTTCGATTAAATAATTTACAAAATAAGCAACGCCATCACTTTGTTCAAATGGTTTCGTTGAAAGAACAAAACCAATTTTCTTTTGTGTATGTAAATACACACATGACATGTATGCTGAAATGTTATGTTCCTTAAATAAAGCACTTGTTGCTCCAGAGAGACCATCTAGTACGTGATGAACAATTTGAAGTTTTTTACGAGCGAAATAATAGGATTTCTTTTGTAACTCCAATGTATCAATAAAGACAGAGCCGATAAAGCCTGTATTTGAAATAATAGGTGCTTGCTTTTTTCTTCCTCTGCGCTTTAATGGAGCCATTGTTAAAATCATCCCTTCATGTACGTTTAAAATAAAAAGAACGTTTGTTCGTATATTTATATTTTACTATTAAAACGCTCTAAAGTAAAGGGTTTTTGATGAAAATATAACAAAAAAGACACCTTATAAAAGGTGCCTTAAACGCTGTAAGGAATAGGTTTTACCCTAACTATTTATATTATGATACAGAAACAATCTCTTCTGTATCTTCTACATCTAAATGACAGTCCATAGTACGAACATCTTGATCTTCATGACTTCCGAAATAAATAGTAATTTTCATATGTATCGCTCCTTTATTCTAGGAATACCTAAAATAATTACTAGTAATGTTAATATTTATTATATACCACTTTTTTCATTCCGACAACGTTATATCATTTTTAATTATTTTAAACTATAGAGCACAATTTAAAGAGGTACTTTTTATAGAAAATGGTAAATTTCTAATATGTTATATTTAATATAGAAAAATTCGAGTGTTACTTTTTATGAAAAGGAGAACTATTGATGAATTATAAACAACTACTACTAGATAACTTTGCATTTAAAACTTCATATGTTGCACAATTTGTGCCCGGAATGAGTATAAAAAAAACGAAAGATTATATTGCTGTTGATTGTGGATTACCTGCCGATACATTTAATATCATCACTCTACTAAACAATAATTTAACGGAAGGGATCGAGAAATTATATAAAGAGGTAGAATACTATTATCAAAGAAATTTTCCAATGAGTGTTTGGTTATGGGATGAGGAGCAAGAGCGGGATATAAAAAGCGAGTTAATTAAAATCGGTTTAAAAAAAGCGGAACAGAATATTGCGATGGTAGCAGACTTAAAAACAATTTCCCCAACAATAAACATGCCAGTAAGTTTTACTATTCAACAAGCATCTTCACCTGGACAAATAAATAAATTTGGAGAAACGTTAGCTGATCTATTCGGCACATCAGAAGAAGGTATACATGTACAAGCATTCTATAATCAAATTTCTAATCTTGATATATGTAACAGTGAGAATATGAAATTATTTTTAGGGTTATATGAAGGTGAAGTCGTAACTGTTGGTTCATTGATATGTTCAAAAGATAGTATTGGTATTTATGACATAGCAACTAAAGAAGAAATGAGAGGACGAGGATTCGGATCTACTATGTTCAATTTCCTTCTGCAAGAAGCACAAAAATTTAAAAATACGTATTGTGTATTACAAGCTTCACCAGATGGAATCAATATTTATAAAAAATCAGGATTTCAAGCTATCGGCAAAATGACGGTATTGGAAAATCGACATTTAATTGAGTAAATCATTCAAGTTAAATCGTCTTTATATAGGAGCTTATAAATTGTTATGAAAAAGATCTATCTCGTTACAATAATTTGTGCCTTTATAGTAATAAGTATCTTTGTTTTTCAGAAAATAAATGAACATAAGTATACTAAAGCTATTAATCAATCAAATCATATAAAAAATATCGCACATAGAGGTGCTTCTGCGTTCGCACCTGAACATACAATAGAGGCATATCAATTAGGCCAACAAATGAATGGAGATTATATAGAAATTGATCTCCAAATGACAAAAGATGGACATTTAGTGGCTATGCATGACGAAACCTTAAACCGTACAACAAATGGTACAGGGCTAGTGAAAGAGCATACATTAGAAGAAATAAAGCAACTAAATGCAGGTTCTTTTTTCAACGAAAAATATCCGAACTTAGCAAAGAAAGAATTTGAAAATGCTAAAGTCCCAACATTAAAAGAAATTATTGAAACGTTTGGGCATAACGCAAACTATTATATTGAAACAAAATCACCTAATGAATATCCAGGAATGGAAGAAAAATTATTAGAAATTATTAATCACTATGAAATACAGGATAAAGTTATTATTCAATCGTTTAGTGAAGAAAGTCTGCAAAAGATTCATAGCTTAAATAGTAATATATCTTTAGTACAATTATTACCATATAAAAAAGCAGTTCAATTAACAGAATTAGAGATAGAAAAGTATAAAACGTACTGTATAGGTCTTGGTATGAATTACAAATATATTGATTCAGATTATGTAAATAAAATAAAGAAAAACGGATTAGAAGTTCATCCATTTACAGTAAATAATGAAAAAGATATGAAAAAGTTACTTTCATGGGGAGTCGACGGGATGTTTACTAATTATCCGGATCGTTTACATTCCATATTGGATTTGAAAAGTCATGAATAAGAAGTGTTATTCATAAAGGGAAAATTTACACAATCTATATATTAGGATTAATAATGCAAGATGACATGTTGCATATAAAAAGAAAATACCAAAAACCGCAACTAGAAGACCTGGGTTGCGGTTTTTTTATTGCTTCGATTTCAGTTTACAAAGTTTGAAGCTAGAAATGTAAATCTATTTAGATGAATTGGCTTCTTATGTATTTGTACTTCGGATCGTTCTAGGTATATGTACAACCCATGAGACGAGTTTTGCATATGATAATAGAAAAGGAGATGTTGCATATTGAAATACCACACTAGAAATGTAAATAATCTGAATAACTTAGCGGATAATACGAAAGCTGCAGCTTTTAAGTGGTATCAGTACTGTATTGACAATGGAATTGAAGTATTAATTTATGAAACAATCCGTACGGTCGAGCAACAACGTGAATATGTTCGTAAAGGAGCATCACAAACGATGCGATCATATCACTTAGTAGGACAGGCATTAGATTTTGTTCCAATTCAGTCGAATGGTACAGAAGATTGGAATGGCTATAATAAAGAACCGTGGGCATCAGCAATTCGTTATGCTAAACAAATTGGTTTTGAATGGGGCGGTGACTGGAAAGGATTTGTGGATAGCCCGCATTTGCAATATAACTACAAAGGGTATGGAACGGATACTTTTGGAAAAGGTGCTCAAAACGTAGCAACTCCTCCCATGTCGAATGATAGTGTAGGGGTTGCTTATATTAACGGTAGTAATGTAAATTTACGAAAAGGACCCGGTACTGGATATGGCGTTATTCGTCAATTAGGGAAAGGAGAGTCCTACAAAGTATTTGGACAATCAAATGGCTGGTTAAATCTAGGTGGCGATCAGTGGATTTATAACGATCCATCATACATTCGTTATACGGGAGGAAATGTACCAGCAACTTCACAATCATCAAACGATGGTGTAGGTGTAGTTACTATAATAGCGGATGTATTGCGTGTTCGTACCGGCCCAGGAACAAATTACGGCATTGTGAAAAACGTGTACCAAGGTGAAAAATATCAATCGTTTGGATATAAAGATGGTTGGTATAATGTTGGTGGAAATCAATGGGTTTCTGGTGAATATGTTACGTTTGTAAAGTAAAAATAAGAGCCGTCCTGCTGGGCGGCATTTTATTTTAAATATTCATAGGACGAGCATTCATAATATCATTTGTGATACATAGAGTATAATTTTTCATTCTAATAATCAGAAAGTAATCAAAATGTAATTAATTTCAACTACGCTTTTTATATTTTTTTGATACACTGGCTACGAGGGGGATACCAATTAAGGTCGGTAAAAACCAAAACCATATAGGCGGAAGTAAATTTATAATGGGAATATGGATGCCGACATTTACTAAAAGTGCGGTGACTGCACCAATATAAGAACCTAACATACCTCTAATGTGGTGATGGAGCCAATTTTTCCAACGTTTTTTTCGTGCAAGGTATCCATAAATTGTAAATGAATAAGAGAAGATTGCTACATAAAATAAATATGCGATTTTATCCCAGTTGATAATGGATAATATTATTGCCGTAAGGGTAATGACAACATAGGATGCATGATATATCTCGCCCCATTCAGTATGTTTTCCTTTCTTCTTTTGAGCAACCATCGCTACAATACCAGTGATTAAGCATATTGTTCCAAATAGTATGTGTATGGTTAAAAGAATGTTAAAAATGCTCATAATAATTCCTCCTTTTTTATTTTTATAGTATTGCAGTATAGGAGAAAAGTTGAAACATATTGTTTGTTGGCCTTAATATATTGAAATAAAGGTAATCCTAGAACAAATTTAAACGGACAAATTTTTCTTGATTTTAGTGAGCCACGTATTACGTGAAATGAAGGAGAGACTTCCATGTTTACATCTATTACATATTTACAATCAGGGAATGACAAACAACAAAAGGTATATGATGTTTTAAATAAACTAAACATAATGGAGGATTTAGCTTTGTATAGTCCCGTTCTTTGCGGGACAATCCCTATAAGAATTGATACTCTCCAATCTGACTTAGATATAGTAATGGAAGTACATAACTTTGATGTTTTTGAGCAGGAAATGAGATCTTTATATGGTTCTTATAGAGGGTTCAATATAAAAAAGAAAAAAATGAAAGGTACTGAATCGATAAAGGTAAATTTTGAATTCGAAGGTTTTGAATTTGAATTATTTGCTCAGCCTAAGCCAGTGCGTAACCAAAATGCATATAGACATATGATAGTAGAGCACATGCTATTAATGCAGCATCCACATATAAGGGAAGAAATTCTTCGCTTAAAAGAGAACGGTATAAAAACAGAACCTGCTTTTGCTCAAGTATTAAACATTGAAGGAGATCCTTATGAAGGACTTATTGTGTTGGGGCAGGAAATGCGGTTGTGGTAAATAAGATACATAAAAACTCCTCTATAGAAAAAGAGGAGTTTTTATTATGCCATTAGCTTACGGATTAATTCACTCAGCAATTTAACCCCGTGAGTCATTTGTTCTGGAGAAGCATATCCATATGATAAACGAATGTACGGTTCTGATTCTTCTTCATAAATACGTCCTGGATTTAAAAGAATTCCTTTTGATAGTGCCTCTGAAAATAATTTCTTCATCGGAATGCTAGGTACAACCTTAAGCCATATAAAGAATCCGCCGTTAGGAATATCCCAAGTGGCAATATCTGCACAATACTTATTTAAAGCCCGTATCATGATTTGTCTTCGTTCTTTTAGTTGAATTCTTACGTTTGCAACATGTTCTTCATAAAAACCTTTTTTTATCCATTCAGCAGCAACTCTTTGGGATAACGAACTCGATCCATAGTCTGTTTGCATTTTTATATCTGACAATCTTTCAATAACTGGTTCAGGTCCAATAATCCATCCAATTCTAAGTCCTGGGCTAAGTGTTTTAGATAGACTACCAACATATAATACATGTCCATGTTTATCTATTGATTTTAAAGGAGCTGGAGGGGGTTCATCAATCCATAACTCACGATAAATATCATCTTCAATAATAGGTAACTGTTCCTTTTCACATATCTTTATTATTTCTTTTCTTCGTTCTTGAGACATTAATATCCCAGTTGGGTTTTGAAAACTAGGAATAGAATATAAAATGTTTTTCTTTTGACTGTATTTAATGCGTTTTAATAATTCGTTAGGTAAAATACCGTGATGATCCATAGCTATACCAGATAAATTTATATTTGCTGATTGAAATACATGAAGTGAATATAAGTAAGAAGGTTGTTCAAGTAAAACAGTTGATTCTCTATGCAAAAGACCAATTGATATTAATTGCAATGCTTGTAATGCACCAGAGACGATTAATATAGAACCCGGTGATACATGTATTCCGAATGATTTTACGTAGTTACTTATTGCCTCACGTAACGGTAAAAAACCTTTTTGTTCTTCGTATCCGAAATAATCTAATTCGTCACTTACGTTTTTCATAATGGACTGCATCGTTTTTAGCGGGAAAATTTGAGGTGCAAGTTCACCTTTACTAAGATGGATAAGTGTTTTATTTGCTTCTGCTTCATTTATTTCTCGTACCATTAACTTGCTAGGTTTATGAATACCAGCTTTTACATATTCACTCCAATCAGGCGGGGGATTCGTCGCTAATAATGACCATGTATTATTTGTTACAACTGTTCCTGCTCCGATTTTCCCTTGAATTAAGCCATCTGCCATAAGTTCATCGAGCGCAGTTATTACAGTACTTCGATTTACATGAAATAATTTTGCTAACTGCCTTTGACTAGGGATCTTACTTCCGATCGGCCATTCTCCGTTTTCGATTTTTTCTTTCATATAATCTACTATCTGCCGATATTTAGGCAGTTTTTTTATTCGTTGTCATAAAAAAACTCCCTCGTTCAATTTAAAAATGCCAAGTGGTTGGTTTTTACGATAAATAACTGGTTGAAGACATTGTATCAACTATTAAATATGATGAAAAGAAATAATTGGTAATTTAAAAATGGTTGGTTTATTAGAAAGGGAGAGAAAACATGCATAATAAAAAATGGGATTTACGCATTATATATGCACACGCGTTTACGATTCTTATATGGGGAACTGCTTTTCCGGCAATTCGTATGGGGCTTGAATCTTATACACCTGAGCATCTTACTTTACTACGCTTATTAATCGCTTCATTTATACTTCTGTTGTTTTCTTTTATCTACAAGTTACGGCTACCGGATTTAAAGGATATCCCAGCAATTTTTATGTTCGGTGCTTTAGGATTCACTTTTTATCACATTGCATTAAACTACGGCGAAAAAACAGTAAATGCTGGTTCTGCAAGTTTAATTGTTTCGGTCACACCTATAGTAACGGCAATTCTTGCTTCTATATTTTTAAACGAAAAAATGAAATTAAATGGTTGGATCGGTGGTGTAATTAGTTTTATAGGAATTGCTCTCATATCATTTAGTCAAGGAGATAGTATTCAATTAAATAGTGGGGGATTATTTATATTATTTGCAGCAATTTCAGAAAGCCTATATTTTGTTTTCCAAACTTCTTACTTAAAAAAGTACGGCTTCTTACCATTCACCATATATACAATTGTATCTAGTACTGTATGTATGCTTATTTTCTTACCGGGAATGTATCAAGAAATACTAGCAGCTCCTCTTGAAGTGAATGTGAGTGTTTTATATTTAGGCTTATTTCCAACAGTACTCCCATATATCGCATTGGCCTATATCATATCTCATGCTGGTGCTGCTGAGGCAACAAGCTCTCTATATTTAACCCCCAGTAACTGCATGTTTTATTGCTTGGTTATGGTTAGGAGAAGTGCCAACTTTAGTTTCGATAATTGGCGGAGGGATTACTATACTTGGTATCGTGATTGCTCATATACCAGTATTAAGAAAAGAAAAACATAGGAATTTAGCAAATAATCAATCCGTATAATGTAATTCAATAATGATTTTATGATACTTTTTCATATAGTTTCTTTCTTATGTTGATAAATATAATATTTTGTATTTCAGTTAAATATTGTATGTTACATTTTATGTAGTAAGCATTTTAAAAGGAGATGACAACATAATGAATGGAAAAAGAAAATTTTTCACATGTATTTCTATTATAGGAATCGGACTAGCTAGTTTTTCTAATTCTAGTTTCGCAGCAAATGTAACGGACAATTCAGTACAAAATTCTATTCCTGTAGTTAATCAACAAGTAGCTTCTGCAAAGGAAATGAAACCATTTCCCCAGCAAGTTAATTATGCAGGTGTTATAAAACCTACTCATGTTACACAGGAAAGTTTAAATGCTTCTGTAAGAAGTTACTACGATAATTGGAAAAAGAAATATTTGAAAAATGATTTATCTTCTTTACCTGGTGGTTATTATGTAAAAGGAGAGATTACAGGTGATGCGGATGGGTTTAAGCCACTTGGAACTTCAGAAGGTCAAGGGTATGGGATGATAATTACAGTATTAATGGCTGGTTATGATTCGAATGCTCAAAAAATCTATGACGGTTTATTTAAAACAGCAAGAACTTTTAAAAGCTCTCAAAATCCTAATTTAATGGGATGGGTTGTCGCAGATAGTAAAAAAGCACAAGGTCATTTTGATTCTGCTACTGATGGGGATTTAGATATTGCGTATTCTCTTCTTCTTGCTCATAAGCAGTGGGGATCAAATGGAACAGTTAATTATTTAAAAGAAGCACAAGACATGATTACAAAAGGTATTAAAGCTAGTAATGTTACAAATAATAGCCGACTAAATTTAGGAGATTGGGATTCTAAAAATTCACTTGATACGAGGCCATCTGATTGGATGATGTCACACCTTAGAGCATTTTATGAATTTACAGGTGATAAAACTTGGCTTACTGTTATTAATAATTTGTACGATGTTTATACGCAATTTAGTAATAAGTACTCTCCAAATACAGGACTTATTTCAGATTTCGTTGTAAAAAACCCACCACAACCCGCACCTAAAGACTTCTTAGAGGAGTCAGAATATACAAATGCATATTATTACAATGCTAGTCGGGTACCATTGAGAATTGTAATGGACTATGCGATGTACGGCGAGAAAAGAAGTAAAGTCATTTCTGATAAAGTCTCTTCATGGATTCAAAATAAAACGAATGGAAATCCTTCTAAAATTGTGGATGGTTATCAATTAAATGGATCTAATATTGGTAGTTATTCAACTGCTGTATTTGTTTCACCGTTTATTGCTGCAAGTATAACGAGTAGCAATAATCAAAAGTGGGTAAATAGCGGTTGGGATTGGATGAAGAATAAGAGAGAAAGTTATTTTAGTGATAGTTATAATTTATTAACTATGTTATTTATTACAGGAAATTGGTGGAAACCTGTACCTGATGATAAAAAAATACAAAATCAAATAAATGATGCAATTTATGAAGGATACGATAATTAATTAAATTTGAGAATGGTTACTTAAGAAAGGAATTAGCATACGCTAGTTCCTTTTTAATATTTTGTAAAACATTATCCATTCTAAAATTCGCATAGATATACTTGCTTTTTTCATATACATAGTTATTGATGACTCTATGTTTTTATGAGGGGAGAGTATTTCTTGGAAAAAGTATTATTTTTCGGAGACCCAGGTATTGATGACTCATTTGCCATTATGTATGGTTTACTGCATCCCGAAATTGAAATTGTAGGTATTGTAACTGGATACGGAAATGTTGAGCATATACATGCTGCACATAATGCAGCGTATATTTTACAGTTAGCAAATAGACAAGACATTCCTGTCATTAGTGGTGCAACAAAACCACTTACAGAAGAAATTACTACGTACTACCCTGAAATTCACGGAGCAGAAGGATTAGGGCCCATCCATGTTCCAGAAAGCGTATTATCTATTCCAATATACAATTTTGGTAGTATCGCTGCGATTCTTGTAAAGTACGGAAAAGATTTAACGATTGTTGATGTAGGAAGATCTACCTCGTTAGCAATTGCTTTTAATTTATGGAATGATTTAATGCTAAATGTAAAAGCAATATATTTCATGGGTGGTGTTTTTTTAGAAGTAGGAAACGTTACGCCGTTAGCAGAGGCAAATGTGTATGGAGATCCTATAGCAAGTAAAATTGTTTTCCATCAAGCAAAGAATTTATTAATATTCCCTTTAAATGTAACAAACAAAGCTGTGTTAACACCAAATGTATTTAGCTATATTCAAGCTAATACAAAGAATCCATTTCATATGATAATGAAACCAATGTATGACTACTATTTATCTGCATACCAAAAACTTAATCCATCTATCGAAGGACCTTTGCTACATGATGTGGTTGCAATAAGTGGATTAGTAAATCCAAGTTTTTTTGAATTTGTGCATCGTACAGTAAATGTAGATACATACGGAGATACGAAAGGACAAACATTTGCTGATTTTCGCCCTAGCTCTATACCTGAAGGGGCCCATATAGCATTAGAAATAGATGAACAAAAATTCATTCAAGATTTTATAAAAATCATGTTATAAGTTGTTGTCGAAAAAGGGAATTATTTCAATGCGTTGAATATAAAAATACATCCCTCTAGATAAAGGAGCTTACAATATTGAATGTCCAGTTAAAGGTTGTTACGAGAGAAAATTGGGAAGAAGCATTAAAGCTACAAGTTAAAGAAAATCAGTTGAAATTTGTTCCATCCGTAGCAGTTTCGCTTGCTAAAGTATATATAAAACCAGATGGTGACAATGTAGAGTACATACCATTCGCTATATACGTTGGTGACCTTATGGTTGGTTTTGTAATGCATGCAGTTGTAAGAAAGACATCAGATATGTATTGGATTAACGGATTTATTATTGATCAAAAGCAGCAAGGTAATGGATATGGAAAAGCAGCATTACAAGAAAGTATTAATATAATAAAAAATACTTTTAAATCGTGTAAAGAAATTAGATTAACCGTACATAAAGATAATATCTCTGCAAAGAAACTATATGAACGATACAGTTTCAAATCATTAGAACAGGAGTATGATGGCGAGCAAGTATATCGTTTATTTGTTTAACTATTAGGAAGTAAAGGCGTGAAATGAAATATGCAATTTACTGAAGTGAAAATTGAAGTGTTCATTCCTGAAGAATATATTGAAACATTAAGGGATGAATTAAATAAAATTGGAGCATGTAAAACGGGCGAATATGACCATTGTCTTTCCTATAGTTCAGTGAAAGGATATTGGAGACCGTTAGACGAGGCATCTCCTTTTAATGGAGAAATTGGTCGAATATGCGAAGGGCAAGAATGTAAAGTTGAAATAAAGTGTAAACGAGAACTTGTAAAAGATGCTCTTGAAGTTATTAATGATATTCATCCGTATGAAACACCTATGATTTATATTATACCAATACTAAATGACTATTTTGAGCAACTATACATTGAATAACTAGGAGGAATATCAATTGAAAAGTAAATTTCATCATATTGTACGAGCAGTCATGATAAAAGATGAAAAATTATTAGTTGCTGAATATATTGGCCATCATTATTTTTTACCTGGTGGCCATGTTGAAATTGGAGAATCAGCAGAGAATGCATTAATAAGAGAGTTAAGAGAAGAACTTGGAGTAAACTGTAGTATACAACAATTTTTAGGAGTCATAGAAAATCAATGGCAAGATAAAGAAGTGCTTCATCATGAAATTAACCACATTTTTGAAGTAGAGTCACAAGATTTACATACGGACTTACCACCGAAATCTAGCGAGTCTCATTTAGCATTTCAATGGATAGATTGTAATAAAGAAGCCTTAAATCATTATGAAATCATGCCAATGCCTTTAGTGAAGGAATTACTAGAAAGAAAGTTAAGTGATGAACTACTAAATTGTTGGATTAGTAATTTTTAAATCACTTTATTTATAGTAAATACGTCCATCGAATGAATATAAAGAAAATAGGCTGAAAAACAAGGTACATCACCTAGTGTAAGTTCATATTTTGTTGATGTACGCATTTAGTCTATAGTCTTGTTTCTACTTTGTTCACAAGAATTTATTAACTTTAATATTTGGGCGGAATTTATATTTATAAATGGAGGGGTTCTTAATGAATCAGTTTCAACATGAACTACAAACATTAAATCTTAATGATTATCAAACTGGTAATGTTGTGTATTGGGATCAACAACAAAGTCAATATCCATACTACTACATTCAAGACGATGCACGTCGTTGCGGAGGATGCGGAGGTTGTGGTGGACGCTGTGGCGGTTGTGGCGGCGGTAGATGTGGTGGCTGTGGTGGACGTTGCGTAGGTTGCGCTGGTTGTTTTGGTTGCTTTAATTGCTGGAACTGGTGGATTATTTAAATATAGTACATCATTAATATTTTATATGAAAGAAAGGTGTAAATACTGTTTATACTTTTCTTTCATGCTGTAATTTTGTATTAGTGTTAAGGGGGATTTATTTGTATACATACGAAAAGTTGATTTCTTGGGTAGAAAATATAAAAGAAAAAAATCAAAGTTCTGCTGCAGCACTTTGTATTATAAAAGATAATAAAATCGTGCTAGAGCATTATAGTGGTTATCACTCAAATACATCTACAAGCAAGAAAGTAACAGCACCTTCACAATTTAACGTTGCTTCTGCTAGAAAAAGTTATTTAGGATTAATAATAGCGTATGCGCTTTATGAGGGGAAAATAAACTCTATTGATGATGAAGCGATAAAATATTTTAAAGACTTTGATCCTATATTGCTTGGTAAAACGACGATAAGACATTTAGTAACACATTCGCACGGATTAGAAGAAACGAATGACGGGACAATTTTTCGTGAATTTGAACCGGGACAATCATGGGCGTATAGAGATATTAATGTAAGAATGATGACACGTCTTATTTATCAGCTATATAACAAAAGTTTTCCTGAATTGTTAAAAGAGCGTGTTTTTAAACCTGCTAAATTTCAAGAAACAGGATGGAGAATACAGCAAGATGAAAATTTGGTTGAAATTATTAATAATCCAAATGAAGACCCGATAAGTGGAATTGGTACAGTAAATGATGGTACTGAAAAAAATCTATTTGTCTCAGCTAGAGAATTTGCGCAGTGGGGCAATCTTCATCTAAATCAAGGCATGATACATGATAAACAAATCGTTCCAAAAGAAGTTATAAAAATTGCTACGAGTTTGCAGAGTCCAACATTTATAAACAAAGAGCTACCACAAAATGGGGTGTTTTGGTTCATCCAAAATGAGCCTGCACAATTAAGCGAACTTGGTGAACGTATTCCAAAAGGGTCGTATCAAATATTAGGGATTACTGGACCGACTATTTTAGTAATACCTGAATATAATGTAGTTGTTGCAAAAATGTATAATAAAAGATATAACTACGGCGGTGATAATTACTTATATTATTTACGTGAATTTAGTAATTTAGTCGCTGATACATTTAGTAACCGTATTAGGGCATAATTACTCCTATAACAAAAAGGGGTGATTGAAAGTGAAAGATAAAGTGAACAAAAATAAAAAGCAAAATATAAAAGATGTAAATACAGAGCAAAATGCAATTTATAGCGATCCTAAAGATGCAGCTAATATGCAAACTGTACCGCAGCCGAAAGATTTTGATGAAATCGAATATTAATTTTTCATCCGACTATATGATGAATGAAAAATACGTCTTAAGTCTCATAACATTTAAGAAATTATTTGATAACATATATACATAAGCATTTGAAAATGTCTTATCTTAACAAAGCTTTCTTTAGAAATATCTGATATAACCTGCAAAAGGCACTTCTTTATGAAGTGTCTTTTTGTGTATATGAACTTAATTACCATTTTCCGTACAGTATCTTGTAATTTATGATGGATATACTAACTGTGAAAATTCATGTCAAGATAAAAGAAGGGGACAAGTTAGTATGAAACAAAGTTCTATAAATCCGTTACTAATTGTTCTAGGTACAATCATTGTTCAAATTGGCCTTGGAACAATTTATACATGGAGTTTATTTAATCAACCCCTTGTAAGTAAGTTTGGATGGAATCTTAATTCAGTAGCGATAACTTTCTCCATAACAAGTTTTTCTTTATCATTCTCAACTTTATTTGCAGCAAAGTTGCAGAAAAAATTAGGACTGCGAAAACTTATTGCTACTGCAGGAATTGTTTTAGGACTCGGCTTAATACTTAGTTCACAAGTTTCTTCTTTACCACTATTATATTTATTAGCTGGTGTCGTTGTTGGTTATGCGGATGGAACAGCTTATATTACATCACTATCTAATTTAATTAAATGGTTTCCAAATCGGAAAGGGCTTATTTCAGGTATATCTGTATCAGCGTATGGAATGGGCAGCTTAATCTTTAGATATATAAACGGAAATCTTATCGATAACCTTGGTGTATCACAAGCATTCTTATATTGGGGTATTATCGTGTTACTTTTAGTGTTAATCGGATCGTTCTTCTTACGTGAGGCAATTGTAAGTAATGCTGTAACTGAAACATTACACAATGACTATACTCCGCGTGAAATGATGCGAACGAAACAAGTATATCTCCTATTTTTTATGTTATTCACCTCGTGTATGGGTGGTTTGTATTTAATAAGTATGGTAAAAGATATCGGCGTACAACTCGTTGGACTTAGCGCAGCAACCGCTGCAAACGCCGTTGCTATGATTGCAATCTTTAATACAGTAGGTAGAATTATTCTTGGGACGCTATCAGATAAAATCGGCCGAATGAAAATTGTCTCTGCAACGTTTATTATTATAGGATTGTCAGTCTTTACTTTAAGTTTTATTCCGCTAAATTACGGAATCTATTTTGCTTGTGTAGCAAGTGTCGCCTTTTGCTTCGGTGGTAATATAACTATATTCCCAGCTATTGTCGGAGATTTCTTTGGATTAAAAAACCATAGTACAAATTACGGCATTGTCTACCAAGGTTTCGGATTTGGTGCGCTTGCAGGATCATTTATTGGAGCGATACTCGGGGGATTTCAACCGACCTTTATTATAATCGGTGTTTTAAGTGTTATTTCCTTTATTATTTCGATATTAATTCGTCCGCCAAAAGCAGAAAAGAAAAAAGAAAAACAACATTTGTATCGGAAAGTAGCTTAATTTTAAAAAGAGTCCTCATATAGGGCTCTTTTTATATTATGAAATATTTGATTTTCCTTTTTACTAATTGTGTAGGAAGAAAAGAGTTACATCATTCAAAGTAAAATGATTTAAAAAGGAATAAAGTAGTTTATTTCTTAACGAACCAAGTAGCAGATTAGTAAAATAATCATATTGTTTTATAAAAGAACCAAAATATTCTTAAAAACTACAGTTAATCAACTTTGTTATTAGAAATGCAATACATTTATAGACCATTATTTTCTTATAAATTTATAATGAAGGTAGTTGGCTTATATTGGTTACAACCATAATTTCTTCTTTTATGGCATTCATTTCAACAAATATTGATGACATTTTTATACTCCTTGTTTTATTTTCACAAGTAAAAACAGGAGTAATTAAGAAAGAAGGTAGAGCAGTCCCGGAAAAAACTAAGATGAAAGAACTCTATATTGTTGTTGGACAATATTTAGGGTTTAGTGTAATTATTTTCCTAAGTATCATTGGTTCTTTAAGCTCTTTTTTCATTCCTATATCGTGGATTGGGTTATTAGGATTCGTGCCAATTTATATGGGAGTGAAAGCACTATTGTCACTTCGTTCTTATAAAAGAAATACAGTCATTGATAACGTTTCAGGTTCAATATTTAAAGTGGCTTCGATTACATTAGGTAATGGAGCTGACAATATTTCAATTTATATACCAATGTTCGCTAGTCAAAATTTTAAAACAAATATTGTTACATTAGTTATCTTTTTTTGCATGATAGCAATATGGTGTCTTATTAGCTACAAATTGTTAAGAGCTCCTATTTTAGCTAAAGTACTTGAGAGAAATTGTCATATTATTGTTCCAATAGTTCTAATTTGTTTAGGGATGTTCATTCTTTTTCGCAGTCATACAATTGAATTATTTTACTAATATGTTTAAACTAACGGAAGTTTTTATTAAATGAATCGAACTACGTATAAAGCCTTATTACAGATGGAGTGTAGTAGGGCTTTTCTTTATTTTAGTCAAATGAAACAGTGCTCTACGACTATTAAATTAGACAGGACATTATGATTATTAAATTGAATAGATACTTTAAAAGGAGCGTGATAATTAAAATGAAAATAGTAAAACAATGGGTCCAAGAAGATAGTGATTACATAAGAGAAAAAGTAATTGAATATAACCAAAAACATATTTCGGATGAAGAGAAAAAGCCTTCAGAAAAAATTAGTTTTATAGTGAAAAATGAAAAGGAAGAAATTGTAGGTGGAATAACTGCAATTACATTTTGGCACCACGTGCATGTCGATTTCCTTTGGGTTTCTAAAGATTATAGACACGAAGGATATGGAAGCAAGTTATTAAAACTTATTGAAGAATTTGCAATTGAAAAAGAGTGTAGGCTAATCAATTTAGATACTTTTAGTTTTCAGGCCCCTAATTTTTATAAAAAGCATGGATATAAAGTGATTGGAGTAAGTGAAGATCATCCGAAAGGGCACAATCGATATTATTTAGAAAAAAGGTTAGAAAATATATAGAATCCCAAAACAAATCAAAGCATAAAGAGCGTACATTGAATAATTACTTTCAACATACGTTCTTTTTTATATAGCAATGAAAGGTTATCGGTTATTAACTTTACTAAGAGCAGATAAATGAAATACTCTATTAATTTTTTTATATTTTAAAACGATTAAATGGTAGAATGTAACAAAGACAGAAAATTCTCGTTATTGAAGGTGGACTTAGATGAAAAAAGTAAATGTTACATATGCACTTTTATATGATAAAACAAACGAAAAAATTCTAATGGTAAAAAACAAAGGGAAGAATGGCTCTTATTACACGTTACCAGGTGGCGCAGTTAAATTTGGAGAAACGTTAGAAGAGGCAGTAATTCGGGAAGTGAAAGAAGAAACCGGGCTACATATAACTGTAAATGGTATTGGTTACATTAGCGAAGCTTTTTTTGAAGAGAGAGGGCACCATGCCATTTTCTTTAATTTTTTAGGTGAAATAATCGACGGGGAGATAAATATAACAAGACCAAAAGAAATCGAAGGGATTACTTGGATGGAATTACATAAAGCAGCACCGCATTTACGTATACCAGAACAATTATTAAATACATTACAAAGGAAAGAAACAGCACCTTACTTTTTTAACGGAACAATCATTCATCAATCTTCATAACATTAACATATCATGTAAGGCGGGGAAAAAATGGAGTTTATCGTTAATCATAATCATTTCACTCAAGCACTTTCAGAAGTAAGTAAAGCTATATCTACCAAAGCTATAATACCTATATTATCTGGTATAAAAATAACCGCAGATCAATCTGGAATTACTTTAATCGCAAGTAATTCAAATATTTTCATTGAAAAATTCATCCCTAGTTCCAACGAAAACGACCAAATTACAACTATATTAAAAGCAGGAACTATTGTAGTACCTGCAAAATATTTCATTGAAATTATAAAGAAAATGCCAAGTGATATATCAATAAAAAGTAAGAATGAGCAAATCATTACGATACAGTCAGAAGAAATTACATTAAACTTAAATGGACTTCCAGCAAATGAGGTTCCGAATGTCCCACTTATTGACGATCATGCAGAAATACAAGTGGAAACAGAACAATTAATTGAGGTGTTTAAACAAACTGTCTTTGCAGTAGCTAAAAATGAATCTAGACCGGTTCTTACTGGCGTTCATTTGGAGTTAGATCATAATAAATTAATTTGCGTAGCAACTGATTCACATAGACTTGCTATACGCGAAACGATGATATCTACAGATGTGAAAGCAAGTTGTATCGTACCAAGTGCAACTATTAGTGAACTTCTAAAATTAATGAGTAGTAATTCCGAATTCGTATATATCTATCTTTCAGAAAGTCACATTATTTTTACATTCGGCACAACTACATTATATTCAAGACTAATTGAAGGGAAATACCCTAATATATCTAGTTTAATTCCAAATGAATTTCAGACAGTCATTAACGTAGATAGAAAAAGAATTTTACAAGGTGTAGATCGATCCAGCTTATTAGCTAGGGAATGGGCAAATAACAATGTCAACTTAGAAATCATAAACGCATCCACATTGAAAATTTCTTCTAACTCTTCTCAGATTGGTAAAATATCCGAGACACAACAAATAGATGCGATTCAAGGTGAAAAACAATTAAATATATCTTTCGATGGACGATTTATGATGGATGCTTTAAGGACGATAAAAGAAGAAACGGTTACTCTAAGCTTCAGCGGTTCTATGAGACCAATATTAATTGAAGCAGGGACAGAATCTGCAGCAGTACATCTTATATCACCAGTAAGAGCTTATTAAAAACAGCGGAAGGAATCACATTATGTACAAGCATACTTTATGTTTTATAAAAAGAAACGAAGAGATACTTATGTTAAATAGAGAATATGACCCTGTAAAAGGATTGTGGAATGGGGTAGGAGGAAAGGTCGAAAAAGGAGAAACACCTTTAGAAAATGCAATTCGTGAAATAAAAGAAGAGACTAATATAAAAGTTACGCATGACCACATTCAATTTAAAGGCATTATTAAGTGGGAGGACTCTTCATATTCTGGCGGCATGTATGTTTATTTAATAAAGATACTGAATGAATTTATATATCACACTCCAAAAAAAGTTTCAGAAGGAATTCTAGACTGGAAAGAGATTTCTTGGATTCTAAGTGATTATAATTACGGCGTAGGAGAGATGATACCAAAATTTTTATATGAAGTACTCCACAATGAATTAATATTAGAGCACAATTTTGTTTTATCTAATCATAAATTAATAGATTATAGGAATAAAGAATTGGCTAAGCAGGACAGTTCTATAGATAATATAGTTCAATTATAAAAAGCAGGCATTGTAATCTATAATACACAGCAAAATAATTATAACGTAAATGATTCGAAGAGTATCTAAGGAGAAAATTTATATGAGGATGAGTGTAATGAAGAAAATAATTATTTTACTCATAGCTGTAGTTTTAATTACTTTTGCTTTTTATCAATACAATAAAAAAGATGGTTTATCTAAAAATGATAAGGTGTATGTAGAAGACTTTAAAGGAAAAAATGATTCAAACAAAATACAATCTGCTATTAATAAAGCAGAATCTAGTAAAATTAAAACGGTATTGCTTGATGATAAGAAGTACAAAATCACCTCACCAATTATAGTGAAGCAAGGTGTAAAGTTATTATTTGGTTATGGAACACAATTTGTTGTTGAAGGTAATTTTAGAGTTCTAGAATTAGAAAAAAATGCATCTATCGAAGGAGCATATATAGCTATAGACGATCCTACATTTAATTCTGAAGTTATATATTTAGACGGCAAAAATAAGTATTATAACACGTGGCACAAGACACAAATAAAAGATGTAAATATTATCAATTGGACAGAAACAAATAAAGGTACTGGAATTTCTTTGTATGCTGGTGGAAAAGAAAATGAAATTTCATTTATTAACTTTGAAAATATAAAAGTTGTAGGAATGGAAACTGGGCTAAAATTAGTAGCAAAGAAACCGAAATCTGGTTATGCCTGGATAAATGCCAATCGTTTTATGAACTTCTCACTTGAAGATTGTGTAAATATGATTTATATGGATAGTCAAGTAACCACGCCAAATGAAACTAGTGGGAATCAATTCATAAACCTTCAAATACAGCCTTCAAATAAAACGAAAAGTATTATAAGAGTAAGTGGACAGCATAATGAGTTCCATGGGATGGTATGGGACTTAAATAAAATAAAACATGAAAACGAGCTTATTGAACTAACTGATAAGAGCATGAATACAGTGATTGATATTACCTCTGTACCGACAAATAGAGTTTTAGATAGCGGAAAAGCAAATATAGTGAAATAAGCATTAAAACAAAAAAGAGCGAATTCCTTATAAGAGAACTCGCTCTTTTTATATTTATAATTATATTTCTCTCCACCAAGCTGATGAAGGATAGTCTATAGATTTTAACGTAATCGATTCACCAATTTGCGGCGTTGCAATTTTAACTCCTAAACGTTTTGCTTCTTTCGTAACTCGTTCTATCGGGTCACTCCATTCGTGTAATGCTAATGTAAAAGCACCCCAATGAATCGGAAGAAGTAGTTCTCCTTTCACGTCAATATGAGCTTGAACTGTCTCTTCAGGTAACATATGAATAGCAGACCATCTAGGATCATATTGCCCGCACTCCATTAAAGTAAGATCAAATGGACCATATTTATTACCAATTTCCTTAAAGTGAGGGGCATAACCGCTATCACCACTAAAGAAAATTTTAGTTTCTTGACCAAGAATAAGCCATGAACACCACAACGAACAATCTCTATCTGTCATACTTCGTCCTGAGAAATGCCTTGCGGGAGCACATACCAACTTCATATTATCAAACATAATTTCGTCCCACCAATTATGCTCACTAATTTTACTAGGAGAAACACCCCATTTAATTAAATATTGTGCTACTCCAGTTGGAACATAAAAGTGCTTTGCACGATCTTTTAACTGCATAATACTCTTGTAATTTAAATGGTCATAGTGATTATGAGAAATGATAATCGCATCAACTTCTTGAAGGTCTTCGCGGTCTAAAGAAAAAGCGCCACTATAACGTTTACTATTAAACAGAGGAAATGGGGAAGAGGCATCTCCAAACATAGGGTCTAATAACAATATTTTACCTTCTATTTTTAATAGTGAAGCAGAGTGCCCAAACCATGTCACACTCTCTAAAGACTCATTACTTTTATCCGATAAAACAATAGGTAAATTCTTTATAGGACGCAGCTTTGATTTCATTTTAAAGTAATCAGTTATTAAACCTATAATATCTTTCGGTTTAAAACTTACATCAGTATGAATTTGATTTATATATTTCTTTTTCATTCGTTCTCCTTTTTACGTTTAACCATATACGTATGTTGTTATTGTAGCTAATTGTAGTTTAAACGAAATCATTTTACCTTTCATCTTAAATGCAGTACATTTTATAAATTTGTCAAATTCATTATTTTTATATATAAAAAATAAATCATGCAGCAGATGAAACTAATATGAAGTAAATGTAAAATGTTTTAATTTAGTAAATTCCTTCTTATACGCAACAAAGAACATACGTTTCGTTGTATGTTATAGAAGAAAATATGTCTCTAAGTATTAAAAGGAAGGAGAGGACGTATGTGCAAATAGAGAGAAAAAAGAAATCAAAATGTAAACTATCAAAATCTGAAATAACGCAGCTTTATGCAGATGGGAGGAGTACCTCAGAAATCGCTATACTCGCTAATGTGTCTGCTAGGTATATTCGTATGGTTTTAACAGACAATAACGTTCCAAGGCGCGCTATAGGGAGTTGGAAGAGAAAGTACGACATAACAGAAGGTTATTTTAAAACGTGGTCAAATAACATGGCTTATATATTAGGATTTATAGCAGCAGATGGTGTCATACAAAAAGAAAATCAATGCGTCAGTATATCACAAAAAGAAAGTTACATTTTAGAAGACATAAAAAAAGAACTAAAAACAAACCAGCCACTTTACCAAAACAAAAAAACAGGTGTATATATGCTAAATATTAATAGCAAAACAATAAAGGACAACCTTATGAACATACACGGAATTATGCCATGTAAATCATTTAACATCGAATTTCCATTCGTGCCAGAAGAATATTTACATCATTTTGTTCGTGGGTATTTTGATGGGGATGGTTACGCCAATTATGAAACTTATACAGTTAGTTTTGTAGGTGGATCATATAATTTTATGAATTCTTTAAATCTAATACTACAAAATCACAATTTACCAACCGATTTACTAAATCAAAATAAACATTATCGCGTCATTTTAACCGGGAGAAAATCAATACAACTATTTTCAAATTGGATTTATAAAGACAAAGATATTTATTTGCATAGAAAATATCAAGAATTTCAGAAAGAAAGTCTAAGTCTAGATCAATTACAAGATCGAAAACTAAAAAGAACTCAAGCTGCTGTTAAGCAGAGAAAACAAAATTTTCTTAAGGAATATATGAAAAATAAATGTATCGCTACAACTTGTTCCAATTTAGAAATAAAGGAACCAACTTTTAAAAGTTGGTTAAAAAATGATAATCAATTTAAAAAAGACTATGAAAGAATTCATTCATTATAAAAATTCAAGAAACCTTAGTATATCTATGCTAAGGTTTTTAATTTGATCTTATTAAAGGATACTTATTTTCGTTTATAGAACTTAGTAAATACATAGATTTTACAATGAATTTACTAGTAAGGGAGGGAATATGAAATTCTCACTAATAATAGTCTTGAGAATATATTACATACAGTCAGTTTATGAAGCTAAAATGATTTCGTCTGGAGATAATTCGACATCTATAAAAATAAAAGGGACGAAACTTCAACATTTACTTGTAATGCTCCACCTTGTAATTGAGTCAAATGCTATAAAACCGAAGCTAAATTGGACGAATGAGGAATTTGAAAAGCACGTTAATTCATTAGAAGTAGAGGGGCTATTGAAACAAACAGGAGGGAGGTACTATCCAACATGTATGGTGATAACAGCTTGTGAAGGAAAAAAGCTTTATAACCTTTGTGAATCACTAATTAAACCAACACTTAAGATCATTGAAAATTACTCAAGTCAAATTGAAGCTATTTCAAAAAGAAACGACACGTTTAATCATTTATCTAAAGAATCGTATAGTCTTTTACTGTATAGTGGTATGTTATTAGATTTTGGACAAATAAATTACATGGAAGAAAAATATTAAAAAAAGAAATGACCTTTAAGAAATAAGAAAAGATATTATTACGCTATTCAAGAACAAGAACTAACAGATAAAGAGGCTTTCGGGATGTAGGGTAATACGTATTTAGATTTAGGAGAAGTTCAAATTGGTCTTTATGGAAATTCTAGATATTCAACATTAAATTTAATAACAGCAGATAACGAAACATTTGAAGAATATTTTCAAAACAATAATACTGATATTAATTATAAGAAAAAGCAATTAGTAAAAGGTTTCGTAGCAGCAGATAAACAAAAAGACTTACATTTAAACGTAGTTTACGAAAAATTAGGCTTATATCAAAATTCACAACCTGTTATCCCTGTATTTAAATCAACAGACTTATCTATACTTAACGAAATTGCAAACACAATCAGTAAAGATTTAGTCTTATTGTTTAATGAAAACGATAAACCTTTAAAAGAATACTTTGTGAGCAGCAGATACTCAAAAGAAATAACTTATGAAGAGTTTTTTATCTGGTGGTATCACTTTTTCTATACAAAAGTAACTGAAGAGTTAATAAAACAAGGTGTAATTATAACAAGCACACAAGAAAATCAAACGTACATAATCCATTATTAACTTTAAATTAAAGTGCTAATATACTTTTACAGATGTAGCAGCTGAATGGATAAATAATTATTAGTAAATAGAGGATAATCTGAAATTAAAATCTAATATAAAGAAAATAAGATATTTAAAGGAGAGAAGGATCTTGAAAAAGAAATTTATCAATCCAAAAACGATGCCAGCAACTTTTGGATACTCACATGTAGTCGACGTTAGTAACGCTAAACGAACAATTTACATATCTGGACAAGTAGCAATCAATACTGATGGTCAAATAGTTGGCCTGGGTGATTTAGCTACACAAACGCGACAAGTATTCGAAAATATTAAAAGTGCATTAGAAGCTTCGGAACTAACATTTAATGATGTAGTAAAATTAACATTTTTCTTAACAGATATTTCTCAGATGGCCATTGTTAGAGATATACGAGATCAATACATCGATACTAAGAATCCACCAGCAAGTTCAGCTGTAGAAGTTAGAAAGTTAATTAACGATAACTTATTAATTGAAATCGAAGCGATCGCTGTAGCAAATTAATTTTAAAAACGTATTCGCAATCATATCAATACAATTCGTTTAAAATGAACACATTAAACGAATTGTATTTTTTATTATTTAAAATCTAATTCATATCCGAAAATATTATTATCAATAGCTAATAAAGCGAATAACTACACAATCAGTCACACATTACTAATTCGGTGGAAAAGGGGATCATAATAACTCTAACTAACACTTAATAAGTTTATTACTTTTTTACAGTTAACATAATATATATTATAGGTAGTTATAGAGACAAAGCGATTACAGGTATCAAAAACCAAGTAAACTATACTTAATGAGACGGAACGGAGATTTTTAGTGAGATTCATATGAAATCTTATCTAAACAAATTTCTTCGGTTTTTATCGTTTTTATTTGTTATAAATTCATCACAGCAAATCTTACTCAATAATCGCTTAAGATTTAACGAATCCAAATCATTTTTGATCGGCAAGAAATTTTTATACAGAAAAATTATTTCTATACAAAATATAAATTAGTAATTTTATTTTATGTTTTACTTAATGAACTTATTGCTATTTGCACACGTTTTACAACTTTACATTATTTGTTGTTATTTCTGTTATTTAGGCTTGCCTTTCATTACACTCATTGTTTTTTATTCTAGTTAACATAACGCTTATTTTTAACATAAAAAATCCTCCTCACCTTCAGGAAGATTTTTTGTTTGCTATTAATTTATTTATATCTTCTAGTAACAATCCCAATTGTAAATGACATTGGAAAAATCTAGATTTAACAGCTCTTCCTTACGTATAAAGAAATTAGCAACCCCAGAATCGCCCCACATAATATTTAATGAGTCGTCTGTATCGATTTGCAGCAATAATATGTCATGTTGCTGGTATTTTTCTTCCCATTCTCTCGGATCTGTCTGTGTGAAAAATGGATATCCACCAATTTTATGTCCTTGATCTTTACATAAATCATCATACAGTTCGCCTAATTCTATATTATTTTCTTCATCAACAATCTCTTCCCAATCAATGTTATCACTAAAAATCATTTCAAATCGATAATCTCTTGGTGTTACTGGTTGATATGCCAACTCAAACTTTAGTTTTGCTGCTTCGGGTATGATAAAATTCTCTAAATGTAAAGTGTTTAAATAACTAAAATCAGTAATCACCTTAGTTAAATCCGCTGTGATTGTAGAATGATAAACAATTCGAAAGTCTTTTTGGCTTGTGGGATGATCAAAATCTGCTCCAAAAAGATCTTCTTCAGGACTTACGAAAAACTGTAACAATCCCTTTTGAGGCATATATTCAACATGCGGCATTTCTTCAAAGTTTAACTGCGCAAGTAGCATCATAGGTTGTCCATTTGAGTCTTTAGGATGCTCTTGATCTATAGGTAAATACGGATAACCACCAAACTTACTTTCAAAAAGCGTTGTCTCTGCTAATGTTCCAGACACTTTAACATACGGTTTCACACTTTCTTCTAAAATACTACGATACTGTTCTAGTTCTTTCGGAATTTGAAGTTGATACGTATTCTTCACTACATTTGCCTCCCTTTAGTAACGAATTGAAAATGCCTAACTTAATTATATAGTAAGCGATAGCTTAATTGAAAATCGTTAAAAATCCATTTTCACCCTCATTTTTTGCGCGCTTGTCGGACAAAGTAAATTATGCTCTAAAACCTTTTTATTGATAGTTCGAATTAATTCCGCTGCTTCTGCCGTATTTGTATTTTCTTTTAGTCTTTCTTTTAAATCTTCAATTTCTTTTGAAAGCTCAATCCACCTAGGCAAAATATGATTATTTGCTAAAGTTCTATAAAGTTGCTTTTCAGGATTGTAAGAAAGATCTTTATCGAGATTAAGAGGTTTACCTTTACCAGGTAAATTATCAAAAGCTCCTTTCTGTTCTGCTTGTTTAACGATAGAACTAATATGATCCTCATACGTATACGACCAAACTTTTTCATCTTTTACTAAAATCTCTTGTTTCTTTAATTTTTTATCGAGTTCTTCCTGATTCATAGATTTTCTCTCCTTTTTATTTTATAGTGTGGTTTTTATCTATTTCAAATCTTTCAATCCATCAAATAACTTTTTTCACCCTCACACGCTATCATGACCGTCTTGAAACTCTTCATAAGTGGTTTTGTACCCTTTATCTTTTAAAGCTCTATACAAGTGATTATTGGCCGTTAAAAGAGGTTTGTTTTCAAGTTGTCCTGCTACCATATAAAAGTGAAGTTGAGTTGCATTAGAATTTATAGATGAAATTTGATTTTCAATGCGAGGAATATCGTTTTCAAAAGTTAGTTCTTCTAGCTGATTAACATGATCTACAGCAATACATGGCGGTATTCCATTTTCGTAAATTAAATAATTGAGTGTTTTTGCGATTGAAGATTACTTAATGCATGGATTTTTATTAAAGACAATGAAATGTTCTTGAAGATGTGAAGTTTGAGAATAATTATGAGGTAGATCAAGATGTTTTGCCTTTGCTGCAATGTGGCAGTAAGGATATTTAATTTTGATAGAATGATATAAGAGTCTTGCTACACTTTTGTAATAAGACTCTTTAAATAAGTTATTTACTAGAATAATTGTCTATTGCTTGAATAGAAAGTTCAAACGATTTTATTCTTCTTTCTAAAAGCGTTCTTTGAGGACTCCCAAGCTTTGACTTAACGTAAATCTTTTCAATTGATGGAAGCAAACCAATCAGAACATTACGAGCTTCTGCTAAATCTTCCTGAGTATAATGATGAGTTTCTTGCTTCCAAACACTTTCTAACATAGCTAAGCCGATACTAGCTGCTTTGAGTCTTTTTTTCACTAAAGTAGTATTTGATCCTTTTTGAGTCATCTGTGATAAGGCATTTTCAAGTTTACTAATTGTTGACTGTAAAGATTTTATTGATTCTACTTTATCTATATTTGATACGTTTTTCATGTTAATGTTATCCCTTCTACGTTGCTAACTTGTTTTGTTTAATGTTCAATGAAATCCTTAAAAGCTTGATTTCACTCGAAATATTTTAACATAAATAACTAACTGTATTCGAGTTGGACAATAACTTAAAGCAAAACAGCTATTCCTCTCTCCTCCCCTGTATCATTCTATTATATGTACTTCTTTCTTCTCATTAGAATTCCTATATAAACTAATTGTTAATATTGAATGTTTTATGAACAAAAAACGTACAAGTAATGTAACCTGTACGTTTTCGCTTTTATTCAGTAAGGTAATAAAGTAATAGCTTCCTGGTCTTCTCATAACTTATGAAATCTCTATACAAAATGGGATAATTCACAATTTCTGTTTCTAGAAAACGATATTGCGGAAACCACTCAAAAAACGATTTTCTTAACCACTTTATTTGTTGAAACGTAATGTTCTGTTCGTTTCCATTTAGTACAGAATTTAAAGTAGCTGCTGTATGCATCCAATGATGATTAAAATCAGCGTTTATACAATTATCTTCGGTAAATCTACTTTCTAAGTTTCGCTGCAATTTTGCTGTAGCGCGATAAGGAAACGGTTTGTACAGCGGACTAGGCATTTTCTGCAATTCATTAAAAATAACCCTTTTTCCTAACTTCAACTTTCTCCTCCTTTATTTCTCTATCCAATTTAATAAGTTTTCATAATGATATTGAGCATCTATATAGCCAAGGTTATATAAATTAACAAGTTTCTCTTTATTTCTTTCTATTCCGCTTATTGGAAGCTGTACGCTAGGCTGAATGACATAAAAGTTGTCTTTTTGTTCTATTTGATTCATATAAGATATCGTCTCATTATAAAAACGATAATGTTCTACTAAAGATTCTGCGATATTCGGATATTTTCTATATAAAATTTTAGCCAGTCTAGAAAATTTATTCCGCTGCTTTTCGTATCCTTCTGGTTTTGTCATGATAACTACATTCTTTTCATAACCATCAGTTTGAGCTTTTAGAACTGGAATAGGATCTATAATTCCTCCATCTAACAACTTACGATTATCGTATTCTACAGCAGGTGCTATAAACGGAACTGAGCTAGATGCACGGATGATTTTTAAAATATCATTTCCATGTTCTATTTTATTATAATAAACAGCTCGTCCTGATTCGCAATCAGTCGTCCCTATAACAAATTGTTCATTACAGTTTAAGAAAGTTTGAAAATCAAACGGGACAATTTTATTAGGTACTTCATCAAATAAAAAGTCCATCCCAAATAATTCACGTTTTCGAATTAAATTTCGATAAGATATATACCTGTAATCTGATACTAGTTCTGTATTTACTTTCTTATTTCTCCCTTTTTGACGTGACAAATAGGTTGCCCCCATACAGGCTCCAGCTGATACGCCGACTACATACGGAAAGAATAAGTTCTTTTCCATGAAATATTCGAGTACACCTGCAGTATATAAACCTTTCATTCCTCCGCCCTCTAATACTAAACCGATATTCTTCATGTTATATCCCTCTGCTTCTTTTTTCTTAATTTCATATTAGCACAAGATTTTAAGATGAGGTTATATAAACTAATTACAACAATAACCAGAAACTACTAAAGTAATGTCATAATATCTTTGTGAGTAACATGTTACAATATAAGTAATTCATTCCACATATATTAAAGGAGGAATTTAATATGGGTTTATTTAGCGGTATTTTAGGAAATGCATCAAATACGAGTTCTGAAAGTGTAGAACGTGATTTAGAGAAGATTATGCTAGACGATGAAAAAGTAGAGCATGCTTATAAATTAATTCGTGATCTAATCGTATTTACAAATCGTCGACTTATTTTAGTAGATAAACAAGGAGTAACCGGCAAAAAAACAGAATACCATTCTATTCCTTATAAAAGTATTACACAATATAGCATCGAAACGGCTGGGCATTTTGATTTAGATGCAGAACTTAAAATTTGGGTGTCTAGTATGGAGGATCCAATTACGAAAGAATTTAAAGGTGACGATAGTATTTTAAGCATTCAAAAAGCGTTAGTGACATATACGACAAAGTAGTGGTTTTTTGTATTTTTATTCATTTCAGAAATTACTAACCCGAGTATTTTGGAAGAAAATACATCATTTTTGTATATTTAATCTAAAATAACATAAAAAGGTAAAGCGTGTTTTATATGCTTTACCTTTCTTTTTTGTAATAAATAAGTGTAGTTTTATCATTTAATTTCTTTATAACTTCTGTTCTTTTATACTCCATCTTTTCATACAAAAAACAATTTTTCTCTTCTTCTAAAATAGTAGCAAGTTCCCAGCTCGTTGCTTCAGGAAACATTTCCTCAATTAATGTAATCACCTTTTGAGCAATTCCTTTTCCTTGATAACCCGGATGAATAAACATTGGACTGATCCAAAATTTAGAGGGTGTTTCTTTTTGTGAAATGCATATCGCTCCAACAAGATTCATATCCACTATTATTTTATAGAAGCCACCGTTTACTTGATTTATTCTACAAATAGTTTTTTCGATAGTTTCATTTGCTGGATTTGTTTCATAGTCTTTATATTTATGTAATAAAGGGCTAAATGAGTCTATTTGCATTTGAAATATAACTTCTACATCAGTTTCTGTCGCCTTCTCTAATATAATATCCATGTTACCAATTTAGACGCTTTCTTAAAGAAGTAATATGAGCGGTATGATGACGACCATGCCATGCGTATAGTCCTATTGCAACAGCAAGTTTTGTTTCACCAGTTTCAGGATGGTTAAATGTCTTTTCTAAATCTTCAATTTCTAGAGAATATAAAAGGTTAACCCATCTTTTATGTAATGAATCTAGCATTACTAGTGAAACATCTACCGGTAATTTTGAATCGGGTAACTCTGCCCACTTCTCTTCTTTATACGGCTTAATAGTTGGATTCTTTTCTGTCAGTGCTAATTTAAAGCGTATGTAGCTATTCATATGGCTATCAACGACGTGATGAACTACTTGGCGTACAGTCCAACCTCCAACGCGATATGGTGTATCTAACTGCTTCTGATCTAAATCTTTAATTGCCTTTGTTAGTTCATGTGGTAAATCTTCAATTTCTTGAATCCATGTATCAATCATTTCTTCCGTTATAGGACGTTTGTATGTAAATTGGCCAATTGGATAACGCAAATCATTCATGAATAAGTCCTCCTTATTATAAGCGCGAAGTATTTCTCCAAATATAATGTACAAACTTCACATGTTCTCCATTTAATTCTACAGATGTTGTATCTGATTCGTTTTGATAAGAAGAAAATCCGCTTTTTTCTAGTACAATTTGTGATGCGAGATTATTAGTCGTTGTTTTAGCATAAATGTCAGTAATTTCATTATTTTTCGCTACATCTAAAATTAATTTTACGGCTGCTGTTGCAACTCCTTTTTTAGTAAATTTTTCTCCGACCCGATACCCTAGTGAACTAATTCGAGTTTCCGTATCTATATCTACTAAATTGATTCGCCCTACAATTTCTTTTTCTTCATTACGAATTAAATAAAAATAAGAATCTCCATCCGCTTGTTCTATTAATAAATCGTCTAGTAGTTTTTGGAAATATTCAAATTCAAAATATTTCGAGCCACGATTTGGTACCATTGTTTCAAAAAAAGATTTATTCGTAAGTTCAAACGTAAATAAATCCTTAACATCTTGTTTCTTTAGTTGCTCTATGTATATTTCCATCTCGTATTCTCCTTCTTGATTTACTAACTGTTATACATTCTTTTTTAATCAATTATATTCCTGCTATTTCTTTCGATTAAGCAATACAGATAGTAGCACTTTCGGATGAAAAAGATGAAATGGACTACGAATTAAATTCATCACTCGTACTAATCGAATATAAACATCAGAATTACTTGCGGATAGTCGATATATTTGTTTCGTATACCATAGCTGAAATTTTTGTTTTGTAGTTAATTCTCTCTTTAGCTGCGGGTGACGTGATATTTCTGTCGTTGTCATATCCCAAGGGGTTTCTATTATATTAGCTGTCTTTTTATAAAATTGTTGTGTAAATGTTTTATCAAGCTGTTTTCTGCCTTGCAGAAGTAATTGCAACTGGTGAGCCTCCATAGCAGCAACTGATACGCCTTGGCCGAAAACGGGATCAAAACGACATTGCGCATCTCCAACAACTAATAAGCCTTCTGGTACATTATTCACTAAATCAAATCGCCGGCGTACTTGATAAGGAATTTTGTATGTCTTTATATCAGTAATTCCCTCAGCCTTGTTTAGGAAGTTTGTAACATTAGAAATTGATAGGTTTTCAGCAAAATCATAAAACTCATCATCTGTTTGTGGTGCTTTCTCATTTGCGTATCCACTGAAAGTAACAAAATAACGATTATCTTCTATCGTTTGAATAAGAACGCCATAAGGGTTATCAGGGAAACTCGGAGACATTAGCATATTACAACAGTCTAACTCCTCATTTTCTTTAAGTTTGAACATTTTCGTTGCGTAAAATAAATCAATACGAACTTTCTCTTCTTTTACTTCAATTTCGTATTCTCGTAGCCATTCTATACTTTTTGAGCCAAATCCACTCGCATCAACTACAAGATCTGCATGAACTTCTTCTTGTGTGTCTGTCTCTAAATATTTAACTTTTACTCCACACACTTTGTTAAGCTTTGCATCTACCAATAACCCTTTAACCAATGTTTCATATTTAATAGTAATATTTGAAATTTGATGTATTCGTTTTTGAATATGCCATTCTAGCAAAGGACGACTTTGTTGAATCATATGTACTTCCCCTATGAACGGTTGTTTCCATAGACCGAATTGATGCCATTTCAAATCACGCGTAAAGTTGTTTATAATACTACCCGCTTCTATTAATTCGTTCGTAATATTAGGAAACAATTCTTCAATTGCGTTTTCTCCACCTTTTAATAACACGTGAGGATGATTACTTTGTGGAACTCTTTTTCTCGAAGACTTTCCATCCCATCTTTCACCAGCTTCTATAATGATTACTTCTTTAAAAGAAGTTGATAATGCTTTTGCTGCAAACTTTCCTGCCACACTTCCACCAATAACGATAGCCGTATTAAACATATTTTCCCCCTTAATAAAAAGAGATCCTGCCTTGTATGAATGAAACAGGATCTTAAACTAATTAACTTCTTTATCATTATACTTAAAATACATCAGTAAATTGCAACATTAAAATTAAAATACCTAATCCCCATACGTAATACGCGAATACTTTTAAGGAGTGACGTTTTAAATATTGAATCATCCATGAAACGGCTATGTATCCAAAAAACGCTGCTGATAACGTTCCGACAATTAAAGATGTACTAGAAATAGATTCTGCTTTCCCTTGAAAAACGTCTACAAATTGCAAAATAATGGCTCCGACAATGGCTGGCGTTGATAATAAAAAAGAAAAGTAAGCAGCAGTTTCACGGTCTAACTGCCTCCATAATGCAGCGACGATTGTCATACCAGAACGAGAAATCGCTGGGAAAATAGCAGCCGCTTGAAATGAACCGATAATTAATGCGTCTTTATATGTGATGTCATCCATTTTTTTACGACCATTCTTTTGTTTATCTGCCATGTAGAGAAAGAATCCGCTCACTAAAAACTCCCAACCGATCGTGATTCCTGTTTTTGAAATATCTTCAAAGAAGTCTTTAAACAATAAACCAATAACAACTGCAGGTATCGTCCCAACAATAAGTAATAACATGAGCTTTGAAAATGGGTTTTTAATTAAATATATAAATTCTTTTTTGTAATAAATAAACACTGCAAGTAAAGTCCCAATATGCAACATCGTATCTAAAAATAAGCCTGCTTTATCTAATTGAAATAAATGCCTTCCTAAATAAAGATGTCCGGTACTACTGATTGGTAAAAATTCTGTTAAACCTTGAATTATACCTAATATGAAAGCTTCTAACCAATTCATGATGGTCTCCTTTCTCTTTTGCTTGTACCAATATATGAAGGTTAAATTTTCGATATGAAAAAAACTATATTTCTCTATGAATTTACTTTTAATTTATGGATATATATGTAAAGAGAATTAAGGAGGGTTATTATGTGGAAGCACACAAAATTCGGTAATGTATTACTTTGGGTAGGCCCTATCCTTGTATTTTTAGGACTATGTATGACAAATGTTATTTCAGATATTCCTTTCTTTGAGGGAAAACATAAAACGCTTGGTATTGTACTTATATTTATAGGGATATTCTGTTTTATTGTGGCTAATCATTTGAAAAAAGGAGAAAGATATGAAGAATAAATCTAAATAAAAAACAATCCTGGCATATTAGCTAGGATTGTTTTTTATTAATGTTCATTATTTGTAGAATACTTTATCAACGTTATATTTCGCTTTATATTCATTAATGATATATGTTTCGTAAATTTCTCTTTCTGTTGGATCTTCTACGATACATGCATCAATGCGGTATACTTCATCACGGTGATTTTTAATTGGTGAAACATTATCTTCAAAATGCTTCTTAATACGTTGTCTAATTTTACGAGCTTTACCTACGAAAAGAAGTTCGTCATTAATATTGTAAAACATAAAAATGCCGCCTTTATCTCTAGGGAACAAGTGAAAATCGATAAATCCATTAATTGGAGTAATGATTGGCTCGTCTCCTTTAATAACTTGTTTACGTTCAGTAATTGTAACATCAACTTCAGGGATACTAATTTTAATCAAGTTCATTCACGTCCTCTTTTATTATAAAGATAAATAATAGCATACATAAGTAAGAAAAGCTATGTTCAGAGGCATATTTCATTTTATAATTCAAATATTATAGGTGTATCATGTAAATTGTTCTTCCAAATCATATGATCACTGGATTCGCCCCAGTAATCTTTCAATACATAGCTAGGTTTTCCAAACTTTTTCGTCCATATACTTTGCGCATTTTTATATCCACTATCTAAACAATATTCTGTTATCCCTCTGCTAAGTAATGTAAGAAACATTGTATGTAGTAATAAACTCCCTATTCCCTTTCTTTGATACTCCGGAAGTATGAATACAGTTCCTATTTCATACAAATTTTTAAGTACACCACCTGTACAACTATTAATCAATGTACTTGCTGGACCAATTTCGATTGTTCCAATGATTTTATCGTTACTTGTATCAATTGCTAATAAAAAGTAACGACTTTCTCCGTTACTATCAAAATCACTTTTCAAATACTGCTTTTTTGAGTTAATTTCATTTTCTATGTCATCCAATAATTGTGACAATCCTTCATTTTTGTATGTATTCGTAATAACTATCCGGAAAAATAAATATAGTTCATCTACATCATTCAAATTTGGTCTTCTAACTGCAACGTTAGTCATGAATGCATTCTCCAATCTTCATTATGCCATTGTCAATACAACACTTTACATAATCTATTCATCATTATTCTGCAAAAACCTGCATAAATCCAGCAGTATAGAAAGCTCAGTATAAATATTGATAAAATAATTTTTATGTCCATAGTTGTATGAACAGTAGGACCAAGTACCGGAAAACGGAAAACATCGAGAACGATCATAATCCCTATAAGTAGACAAGTCGCTGAAAAGGAAACAATCCAAATTCTCCTCTTGAATTTTAAAAAGGCTAGTCCTAAGGCTAGACCTAATAAGCCTGTAGTAAAAGGAAAGACAATTAGTTCACTTGGCTCAATAATAAATAATAGAAAAATAGTAAGAATATAAGAAAGTATTCCCTCACGAATAGAATAGAGAATAGCAAAAAAAATCGGCAATGTCGAAAATGGACTAATGAGCAAACCTATACCAGGAATTAAGTTCCCCGCTGCTTGAAACATGGTGGCCAATGCACTCATCAAAGCTGTAAGTACTAACTTATTCGCAAGGGACAAGTTTCTTTTATGAACAAAGCTTATATCATGCTCTATCATCAGTTGATACCAATAACGTACAAAACGATTCATTAAAATACCCCCTAAAGATACCTCATTCATTACTTTCTATATTATTCGTACACATATGGTTTATGAGTTACTTTCTCCAAGTTAATAGATGCTAATACATTGAAGATTTTTAGGGGGACAAGTTAAGTCTTGCGTTTTGGAAACAGAATAAATTCCTTATGTTTTTAGACTGAGCATTTGTATCGTATCAAGGAATAATTTCAAAAATGGTACCTTTGTTAAAATCAGTTACTTTCATAGAACCGTAAACTCCTAAATATAACCTAGTTTGAGCCGAATTTGTTCCTAAACTCATATAATAAGCTGCTTGCGTACCAAAATCATAATTGGTTTCAATAGCATGAAAGTCAGCATGTTTACCGTCTGTACCGGCTCTAGTATAAGCTAAAACACCCTTAACTGGCGGTCGAGAATCTTCTTTCTTAGCAAGGTCGGTAAAAACAACGCTACCCGTTAAATTTGAAATTGCATTTCCCATATATGGCTGAACTCCTGTAAGTGAAGTTCCTCCAAACTTATCGGTTCTAAAATCTTTATGAAAATAACTAAGTAGAGGCAGAATACGCTTCACTGAAGTTTGTATTGTTTCATCATAATAAACTATTGTTCTCTCATCCAAAGTCTGATTTTCGGAACAATGTCGTATAAAAGAAGTAGGTAAATCCCCTTCCCATCCTCGCCACCCAAAATTGATAAAACCATCTTGATTGGGAGTTAACCTCATAAAATGCATTTGAACAAGTTCTGTAACTGGTATAGGTTTATATTGAACAAATGAAAAAATAGACTCTACAATATCCTGTCCGACATTTCCGGTGTATTTGATATATTGATTATAAAACCTTTGAAATGAAATGCCGGTTATATTACGTACTCCTTTTGCAATTACTGTAAGTGTTTCTTGTATAGATAAAGGAAGGTCATTAAAGCGTGTAACTACAGGAGGGTTATTTATAAATGTATTTTTATTTACATCGATTTCAATTATTTTTCCTGCTATTTCTAAATCATCTTGGCTTAAATTAAATGGATCATAACCTGATCCGCCATCTCCATTTGTAAAAACAAGTTTTCCAGTCTCAGGTGAAAAGTTTAAACTATTGACTCCGTTATGATTAAAAAATGGTCTTCTTACATTCAGTAATGTTCGTCGCTTTTGAGCTTGGCCGTTAGATTGTAAAGTCCATTCTTCCACTGTATCAATGTGATCATATTGCGTATTTCTATTAACCCACTTTAAATTTAACGTTTTAGGGTCACAAGGATTCGGTTTAAATTGTTCAGAAAGTGCACCTGGACCTTGAGTTCCGGCTACTGAATAATGAAGATAAAATAAACCGTTTTGATAAAATTGCGGATGAAATGCAAGTCCTAGTAATCCTCGTTCATCATAACCGCTACTAGAAACACCTTCTTCAGATGTACCTAATTTAATAATTAGGTGACGCATATCTAAAAATTTTTTTATAACTCCGTCCCCTATGTAAAAAATCTCTCCTAATTGAGTTGCGATAAATAGTCTTTCGGTCGATTCACCTGGAAGTATCGTTGTTTTCAATACGGTTGGTAAATTTACGTTATGAACAATGGGTCGTAAATTAACTTTAACTTTTGTCAATTAACTGTACACCCCTTTTTCTTCTTTTTTATAGAAGAATATGATTAGAGTAGTTCTGTTAGTATTAAATAAGTCGCATTCCTTTTTATTACAATTTTGTATATAATATAAGTATCAATATACTGGGGGACTAATTATGACACTCTTATTACAAATCATCGTACCACTTATATGTGCAATATACTTATTTACCCTCTATCATAACGGGACGTATGGATCAGCTTCATTTATTTTAGCAGTCATGATAGGAATTTTCGGTTTAGAGAATATTTTTCAATATGCTAGTCTAACAGATCATACTATTTATCCATATTGGGGAAGTTTGAAGGCTGTTGTTATCGTTTTATCAGTCGTATTTCTATTTAAAAAAGGTGGTTTAACAGGGAAATATTGATTTTTAATGAGGTACATGTTTTCTTGTTAAATTGCTTTTATTTTATAAAAGAAGAAATATTTATGTAAAAACAAGAAGGGATGTGATACATATGTCTATAAATATTATTTCAATAGTCTCTATCATAATATGGATTGTGTTAATTACAGAACTTATAAAACCTTCAAAAGAACAGAATGGACGAAAAATAGTAACTTTAGTAACTGCTGGTTCCGCATCAACACTAATTTTGACGGTTTCATTTATTCAAAATATCCCGTTTTGGAATTGATAGTGATATAACAACCAAAAATATGTATAAATAAAAAGATTAGGATTCACTCCTAATCTTTTTATTTTGGGGTAGCACCACATCGCTATCAAGCTAAGCTTATGCAAAGTCAATTTTAGGCGAGATTGTTTCTTTTTTCTAAGGGGCAAGTTTA
>NZ_CP031748.1:2890617-2892199 GCF_003429245.1 Bacillus sp. CR71
GAAGGTTATAATGACTACAAGAGGTGATATTATGAAGAACTATCACATTCTGGTGGTAGAAGATGATCAAGAAATACAAGAATTAATCAAACAATTTTTAATGACACAACAGTATAAAGTTATAGTTGCATCAGATGGATTAGAGGGCATGAAACAATTTAATAAGCAGTCCTTCGATTTAATTCTTCTAGATGTGATGATGCCAAACCTGAATGGATTTGAAGTTGCCAAAATGATTCGAAGTCAGTCAAATATACCAATTATTATGCTAACTGCGCTAGAAGAAGAACAAGATCAAATGAAAGGATTTGATCTTGGAATCGATGATTATATTACGAAACCTTTTTCTTTCCATGTTTTGATGAGACGAGTCGAAGCAGTACTGAGAAGAAGTAATAATCAAAGTACGGATAATCATTTTGTATTTAGAGAACTACATGTCGATGGCGATGCATATAAAGTATATGTAAATAAAGTTGAAGTTCCCTTAACGACAAAAGAATTTGAAATTTTGCAACTACTACTTCAAAATGAAAAAAAGGTACTCACAAGAGATAATATCGTAGAAAAAATTTGGGGATATGAGTATGCCGGGGACACACGAATGATTGATACGCATATGAAAAACATACGAAAAAAATTAGATATACCCTATATTAAAACAGTAAAGGGCATTGGTTATAAAATTGATGAATAGGATTGTAAAAATCATGAAGATGAAGAGAATTACCTATAAACTCTTTATGACTACATCCCTCATTTTGTTAGCCTTTGCAACCTTGATTTATGTAACTTTATACTTCTTTCTCCCTAAATTTTATGAGCAATACAAAACAGATCAGCTTCAAACGGGAATCGAAGAAATAATTGATAAATCTAAAGATCTTACGCTTCAAAATGCAATACCACTTGTTGATGAATACGCACAAAAAAATAATGCGGTAATCTACCTTCAAAATAATGAGGGAAGACTTATTTATTCTCCTTCTATTGCTTTTCTTCAAAGTACTATTCAAGAGGGTACTATTCAAGGCGGTACTCAAGCAAAAGGTTTTGTTAAAACAGTACCAGCAAGGAGTTTAGATAATCCTCGTAATTCATATGAGGTTAGCAAGCCAATACAATTCCAAGATGTTAACTTAACGCTTGTGGTGTTCGCAACATTTCAGCCGATTGATGAAGCTTCACAGGTCTTAGTACGTTTTCTACCCTATATTAGTATCATTGTACTAGTTATTGGTTTAGGAAGTGCTTATCTCTATTCAAGGTTTATTACTAAACCACTTATTTATATTAATAAAGGTGCACAAAAGATGGCAAACTTGGATTTCTCCGAAAAAATTGAGGTTCGCTCTATGGATGAATTAGGGGAATTGTCCAATAGCTTGAATGATATGTCTATAAATTTACAACAGGCAATTTTTGATTTACAAAAAGCTAATCAGCAATTAAAAAGTGATATTGAAAAAGAAAGAGAAATAGAAACAAAGCGAAGGGAATTCTTTGCTATTGTAGCACATGAATTAAAAACTCCTCTTACTGTTATGAAAGGATACTTAGAAGGGATGATATATAATATCGG
>NZ_CP031748.1:2892249-2898122 GCF_003429245.1 Bacillus sp. CR71
ATTCATCTCCCACCTACCGTTGGGCTACGCCCTTCACACGCTTGAGGAAGGAGAATTCTTTCGGGAAATTCGTTAAATTAAGAAAAGCTGGACTTCTATCATTTTAAGTAATTGCATATATGTAATATAAAGCATATAAGGAGGTTAAAACGTGGTAATCTCAAGACAAGACTCCTGGACTAACGATAACGATTTACTTCTCGCATCAACAGTACTCCAGAATATTTGTAACGGTGGAACACAGTTAGCTGCATTCAAAGAAGTAGCAAAACTACTAAATAGGACACCTGCAGCTTGTGGATTTCGTTGGAATTCATACGTAAGAAAACAATACCAAGAGGAAATACAACAAGCAAAACAAAATCGAAAAGTGGGAAACAATATTTCTCCCTCTCAACAAAAAAAAGAAACAAACTCTTTATCTATGACATTAGAGGATATTATTCTCTTTCTACAAAATTATAAAGAAATGGATGAATTGACAACTTTACAAAATCAAATTGAATATTTAGAAACAGAGAATCACTCTCTTTCGCAACGTTTAGCTATGTATGAAGAAGAGTATAGTATGTTACTTAATCATATTGATAAGACAAGAAATTTAATTGTAGCCAATTAAATTTAGAAATAGATTAACTTTTATGATTTCTAAATCGTAGTATTAGTTAAAAATAAAATTTGATTTATAGGCAAGTCTAAAGAGCATTTTTTGAAAATAAGATCGATAAAAACCCCTATCAACATAAAAATTAATAGGGGTTTTTATCATTTTCAGACAGAAGACTCCTTCCTCAAAAATATGAAGGTGCAAAACACCAATTTTAGGTGGGAGATGAATGTCGGTTGGCATAAGCCAACATGTTTGCTATCATTTACTTGTACAGATTGCTCTTCGAAAACTGAAGATATGAGGTTGGTTGCAGAAAAACGTTGCAACCGTAAAATCTTCAACGTTCTATCGCCCCATGCTTGCCGAAGTTGCGAAAACCAAGCTAAAGTAGGGAGTGTGGTGCGTCAACGTACAAGATACTTATGTTCTCACCGTAGGGACTACGAGTAGAGCCTGCTAAGATAACCGGTGGATACACCGGTGTTCGCAGGAATCTCCCACTTCAAAAAGTCCGTAAGGACGTTAAGTGGTGAGTAGTTCAACAAGTATTTCTATCAATAATCAGACTTTGTTATAAATTATCACAAGGTAAAGCAATAATTACTTTACCTTGTGATAATCTTCCACCCTTATTAAGAGTTAGTAAATCAAATAAATTTCCCGCTTTAAATTCATTTAATCCGTATAATAAGTATATACATTATTTTATTTCTGTTTTTTCATCTCTTCCATTTCTTGTTGCCATGTAGCACCAAAACCACCTGATGGCGTATTCCAACGGTCTTCTTGTCGTTTAATGCGTTCCATGTCTGCATCACTCGGCTTAAATTCTTCTATTTCCTCACGTTGCTGTTCCTTATTATGATGTTGTTCAACTTCCTTATTATTAGGTTTATGATTCGTAGTAACTTCTCCGGGCTTTTTATTTGCCTTTACACCTGCTGTACTAGATGCGGGCTTATCATTGGCTTCAACATTCTTACCTTCGTTCCTTTGAGAATTGTGATTGTTTGACTTACTCTCACTAGATTGCAAGCCTACGTTTTTCTCTTCATCCCATCGATTATTTTTTACATCCCATCCAACAGGAATAACTGAATACATTTCCTTATCTTGACCAACATATTCCGCACCAAATAAATTACCATCCTTAAATTGAACTTGTATCACCGCTTCTGGCGCCTCATAAGTATATTCAATTAATTCAGTATCAAATTTCTTAGTTTTAATTGCACTTGTGGCATTACGGTGTAAGGCCTTAGCTACTTCTTCATATGGCATACCATGTTCAAGTGCTTCAAAGTAATCGACAGGCATCGTAGAACTACTTTCATCTGATGGAAGCTGATACTGCACAATATCAACTTTATCATCACTATTTTTCGTATCAAGCGCTTTGTTTTCGTTATCCTTTGGCACATTATCATCCAGCTTTTCCGTGTCCTTTAATTCATCATGCTTTGTTTCATCTACCTTCTTATCGGCTTGCGCGTCCTTCTTCACTTCCTGCTCACTCTTAGGCGTTTCTTTCTTGGTAGAGGCGTTCTCCTGACCACACCCCACTAATAAACTTGACAACAATAATCCTAATACTAGATATCTTTTCATGTCCATTCTCCCTGTTTTCGCTATATTTATACAATAACATTAGCACATTTACCTTATATTACCTTATCACCTTTGTAATATTATAACAATATATTAAAATATACAACGATTTAATTCTCTATTATGCTATCTATTACGAGACATCTTACAAGTTTAACTCTGTCAATTACGCTACGGCTTTCTAACACTTCTTTTGCACACTCTCTTCTTTCCCCGAGATGCACCTCTAATGAAAACCAATGAACAAAATTTCGTTAACTTGGTATGTATAGGTACTTATATAAATCACTCATTAATACGTTCACAGTATCGATCAGTCTGGCATTCCAATTAACCTCAATATTCACCCTAACATGCGTTTCTCATTGTAAATAAAAAAAACGGCGAATCCGCCATTACAAGTAACTAATTATTTCATATCTATTCTTTCTTTTACTTTCGTTGGGAGCTCTTCTCTCTTCACTTCCTCCCAAAATTTCCTAAGTAATATACACGCAGGAGGGCTTCTTTACGAAGATTCAAGTTATACCGCTTGTATCATTTCACTGCTTACAAAATACGGTATGGAACAAAATGCTTCCACTTGAACAACCATTTTGTTCCATACCGGTTACAAGCCTTTGTAGAGTAGCAGTATCGGTATGTTCAAGTTTAATATTTTTTTGTACCAGAACCACAACTATATTTGGTTCAACCCTTCCCATCACTACCATATCTTTATCAGTGATTATCTTCACCGTTTGATCTTAAATTATAATTTTTTCATAATATATGCAGAAGAAATATAACCTACTAGTTTTTGATCTGCAGTTTTAACTGGATACCATACAAACTGATTGCTACTATCTACAGATTCATCATATGCAGCGTTTCCTTGAATAATCAAGTTCGTATTTTTACTTAACGGTTTCCCACTTGAAGCGGAAGTAGGTTTAGACCTTAAATTTACTCCATCTCTTGTTACAAGGACTTGATCACCTGTTTTTAAGTGATAGATAGAAGAATGTGGATTTGTTAGTATGTACTCCTTCTTTTTAAATACAATATTTTTGCTCGTGTTAGGATCATATTCGAAATCAGCTGTACTGAAAAGAAACTGCCCCAATTTTGTATCATTTAAAAAACTGTATTGTTCTAGAATAGAAAACACTTTTTCCTGGTAAGCGTTTAAATTTTTTTGACCGGTAGCTTTATACAAAGGACTGTTTGCAGGTTTTGTTCCATTATAAGCCATAACGGAGAAGTACCAGTTTTCGATTACTTCTGGTCCAGCAGCTTTTACCTTAGGAAGATCTGTTCGCTGATACATACTATGAAGAACTTTAACACCTGCTTCAATATTATAATTAATATCATATTTTAACTTTTGTTGATCGAACTGAGGTTGATTGGTAATTTGCATAATCCCAATTCCACCGTCTTGCGCTATGATTGGCTGGCCGTTTCCATCAAATTGTTTCCATCCACTTTCTTGTGTAGCTACTGCTTTTACAACTTCAGGAGGAACATTTTCGTTTAATGCTGCGTTCGTTAGTAGGCAATTTATGTGCTGACGAGAGGGATTTTGGTTCGGCTTAATTTCACCATATGGCCCACACGTAGATGCAGCAGAGACATCTCCATAGGACCAACAAAATATCATGAAGCAAGCCAATATCCCTACTCTTAGTGATTGTACTTTCATTCTAGTATTCTCCAATCTATTTAATAATTTATAGTTATACACATTTTACCATAATATATTTCTAACATTCTATATTTTAAGAATTCATAAAAGACAATCACGAGAGTGGTAATGGGACACCATGGTCTTGCACGTCAGCCATAGCAGAAATGGACTTCGCCTTTTGAGATAGAAGCTTCAATTTAAAAAATGCGTTCTGAGACACTACTCTTCTTCCAAAATAGCGTAATAATATTCATCCCACCATTCATTCCCATGTGGTATACACTTCCTGAAATATCCTTCTCTTCTCATTCCAATCTTCTCCATTACTCGATAAGATGGGATATTTTGTGGCTGACATGTAGCGATAATCCTATGTAATTTCATTTCCTTAAAACCATATTTCAATGTAGCTTGTGCTGCTTCAGAAGCATATCCTTTATTGCAGTATTTTTGATTGAACACCCAACCAATCTCATAAGTATGCTCACCAAAATATTTATGAAATACTATATGACCAATCAGGATATCTTCATCTATTAATACCACAGGAAAGTTCTTAGCGTTTTTACCAATGTTTTCATTCACAAAGTTCCTTGTATCTTCTTCTGTAAAAACCCCTTCAGGTATGTATTTCATAACATTGATATCTGATGTATACTCATGAACAGCTTGCCAATCTTTGAACTCAAATTTCCGTATTAATAATCTTTCTGCTTTTACAAACATGTACTTTTCCCCCCTCAAAAAATTGCAACTATATTTTAAATCCATATTTAACCCTTAAAACAAAAAGAACTTGTAGAAATCTCTACAAGTTCTTTTTAGTTTCAGATGAATATAAGTGACAAACAAACTATCTTACAGATTCATCACAGAAACTACAGGGATAATGCTTTGACAAATACATTATATAACAAATATTAACAGCCACGGATTTAAATTTCGAAAATTATGTGAATTAAGAACAATAGTAACCTTTTTCTTAACTATTATTAATTTCGTTTACTACTAACTTCTTTTTACTTAAATAAACTGCTCTATCTGATATTTTTGCAACTTCTTGTGAATGTGTAACAACGATTACACATTTATTCTCTTGATGGGCGAGCTCCTGAAATAACTCAATAATCTCTTTCGCTGTTTCTCCATCAAGGTTTCCGGTTGGTTCATCAGCGATTAGTAAATCAACATTACAAGATAGCGCTCGAGCAATTGCTACACGTTGTTGTTGCCCGCCACTTAATTGCAAGACATTTCGTTTCGCTTCTACTTCAGTGAGTCCTACCTTCTCTAATAATTCTAATGCTCTTTCTTTTTTATTTTTTACCTTTACACCTGTAATTTCCATTGCCGTTAGTACATTCTGAATGGCAGTCATATAGGTAATTAAATTATACGATTGAAAAATTACAGACACATGTTGATTACGGTATCGATCCAAACCAATTTTTCGAATATCCTTCCCGTTATACAGTACATAACCATTTTTAGGTATATCCAGCCCACAACCTAAGCTAAGAGTTGTAGTTTTACCAGATCCAGATGGCCCTAAAATCGTGTAGAAATGCCCTTTTTGAAAAGAAAAATTCACATTATCTAGTATCGTTACCTTTTTTCCATTACTTTCATAATAATAATCTAAGTTTTTAAATTGTAAAATTGTCTCCATATCGAGCCTCCTTATTCATCTTTTAAAAGAATTTGTTTTGGATTTAAGCGTAGAATAGATAATGCCGGAAGAAGCGTTGCTAATATAGCAATAGCTAGTCCAATCCCCCCCATTTTCCCTACGTCTTCTCCTGCTACACTTACATTAATTTTATCTATTGGATCCTCTTTTTGATTTTGTACAGTTCCACCTGGTCCAGCCACCATTACAGTTCCATTTTGTGAAGTGTCTGTTTCTTCGCCTGCTGTAGCAACTTCACTCGAAAGTAAATTATCCCCTACGAATTGAGAAACTTTAGCTCCTGTTGTTAGAGATAA
>NZ_CP031748.1:2898172-2912543 GCF_003429245.1 Bacillus sp. CR71
ATGTAAGAATGTGTTTTCGGAAGTTCTTGTACTTCTGTTTCAACTAATAGTGACACAAAATATCTACCAGAAGGGTTTCGTCTAACAGTCGCATTTACAATACGTCCCTCTACTTCACGACTTTTGGCAAATCGAACAAGGCCTAGTTTGGGCAACTTTATTTTGTTCCCTACAACGGCAATATTTTCATTTGTTTGTTTTGTGGTATAAGATTGTACGTTATTCTTCTTGGATTTGAAACGCGGGGCACTATTTTGTTTTTTGAAAAATCGTGTATATGCATCCGCAAGGTTGCGAACAGACGACTGAATCGCAATACTATCCACTTCTTTGAGCCAAACGAACTCTTTCTTCATGGCAGGAAGTTTGGCAGAGCATGTACCATATGTTAAACCTTTTCCAGTCTCTTTGTATGCGTGATCCCGTAGGGATAGGAAATGATTGAATACAAATCGAGAACAACCTATCGTTTTGTTAATTAGAATTGCTTGTGCTTGATTTGGATAGATACGAAACTTATAAGCTTTATTAATTATCATTTGATTCACCTCCATTTCGGTATATGGACTATTATATACCAAACGTACATTCGATAGGTAGTGGAGTAAAACTTTCTGTAAGTTGAACAATTAAGATGGCTTCCTGCCATCCCTTGTTCGAAGCCAGTTCATCTCCCACCTACTCACTGGACTGTGACCCTTCACGCTCCTTGAGGAAGGAGTCTTCTTGGCTAAAATGATAAAAAATGCAGGAGAAGTAAAGGACTTAATTTATGGTGTTTCCAGTTTACCTACTCAACTAAAGTAAGACAATTTTAGAAAACCTAAAAAGAATAATCTCATTTTATTACTAAAAAATGCAACAAATTGTTTAGATTCAGTCAAAATAGTAGTTAGTCTTCTACTTAAGATAAAAATTTTTAACCAAACTAGATTATTAGAATCGACACTTTTGTGTACATTTATATTACTTCTAGCTCACTATTAATTCCCATCTTATAAAAATAGTATATATTTATAAGATTTTAATTCGATTTCCTGTAATTTATGAGAAGAAATATACTATTTTGGAATCAATATAATTATATTTCCCTCTAATTTGTTTCATTTTTTGTAAGTTGTTATCCTACTAAATGAGGGTAATCATCACGTATAAAAGTATCAGTATCGGGAGTTACGGCAATAATTCTTCAAAATATATATTAAAAGAATTTTAATAATGCCAAATATAATTTCTTTTTTAAATTATAAATTATAAGTGAGGAGATATTATTATGATTAGAAAGAAACATCCATTTTGTACTCTAGCAAAAACAGCTGTTGCATTAACTATGATCATTCCTACATCCCAAGCCATTAGCCATACGTTTGCCTACGCTCAAGAAAATATAGCGAAATCTCAACAACAAGTAGCGCCATTTTGGAATAAAAATAAAGATTATCCAGGTGAATCTTACGTTACATATGAAGGTAAGATTTATCATTCTGTATATTGGGTAAATGCAGGTACACTACCTACCCAACAATTTAGCGGTTGGGAATTATATACTGGTTCAGAATATATACCTGACAATAGCGATCCTAATGATTTATTTGGTGAAGGAATCACTTGGCCAACTCATGTTTTTGCACCATATGTAGATAACGGCATGAATCCTCAAAATCTATTAAAATATGCCCAAGAAACAAATACTAGTTTCTTCACGCTTTCCTTTATAGTGGCTGATAAAAATGGAAATCCAGTATGGGGAGGAAGTCATACCCCTATTGGAGATGGTAACTTAGATGATCAAATTAAACAAATTAGAAAAATAGGTGGAGATGTTAAAGTATCTTTTGGTGGAGCAAATGCTGGTAATATCCCTGGATTAGGTGCAGATCTTGCCGCAGCTATTACAGATGTAAATAAATTAAAAGATGCTTATAAAAGTGTAATTAACACATTACATTTAACACACATGGATTTTGATATTGAAGGAGTCTTAGTCGCTCACCCAGAATCTATCGAAAGAAGATCAAAAGCAATTGCGTTATTACAAAAGGAATTAAAAGCTGAAGGTAAAGATGTAAAAATTGGTTATACCTTACCAGTAATGCCTTATGGCCTAACTAATGATGGGATAAATGTGATTCAAAGCGCTATAAAACATGATGTAGATTTAAATTCTGTTAATATTATGACTATGGATTACGGACAACAAAACCAACAAATGGGACAAGCTGCAATAGATGCTATTAATAGCCTGCATGGACAATTAACTAATTTATATAAAGGTACTATTAAAGATTCTGACATTTGGAAAATGATTGCTGTTACACCTATGATAGGAAAAAACGATACTCAAAATGAAACTTTCACATTAAATAATGCAAAAGAATTGTTCCAATTTGCCAAAGAAAAAGGTATTGGGGAAATTAGTATGTGGTCAGTGTATCGTGATAAAAAAGCTATTGAAAGTTGGCAAATCGGTCAGGCAACTGGAGATGCTTCTGGATTACCCGATGTAGACGACGGTGCCTTTTCTAAACTATTTTCTGCTTTTAATAGTAGTAATGAAATTGACGTAATCGCTCCAACAACTCCTTCTAACCTACGTTCTGTTAGTAAAACAACAACAACTGTTGAGCTACAGTGGGAGGCTTCCACAGATAATATTGGTGTGAAAGAATATGAAGTTTATCGTGATGGAAAAAAAGTAGGAACAACAAAAACAACACGTTATGAAGATGCGGGATTACAAGCCAATACAAGATATAATTATACAATTAAGGCTACAGATGCAGCGGGAAATAAGTCAAAAAGTAGCAATGAAGTTTCAGTTACAACAAAAGAAGAGAATCCAGAACAAATAGCTCCAACAGCTCCAACAGGATTACAAGCATCAGAAACTACTACAAACAGTGTTCATTTAATATGGGAAGAATCCATAAGTAATGTTGGTATAAAAGAATATGAGATTTATCGTAACGGTACGAAAATAGCTACAAGTCCTTCAACTTACTATACAGATGAAAATTTACTGGCTAGTACAGAATATAGATATATGGTAAAAGCTATAGATACTCAAGGAAAAGTTTCAGTTGCGAGTAATGAAATCAAAATCACAACAAAAGATACCCCCTCTTCTGAGTATAAGGCATGGGATTCGTATGCTGCATATAAAAAAGGAGATAGAGTAGAACATCAAGGTAAAATTTATGAAGCAGTTCAAAGTTATCAAGGATACGGTGATCCAAATTGGATTTTCTCATTAGCTTTATGGAAAGTAATTAAATAAACCGTAATACTATTAAATAAAAGACATCTTTCTATTCAGATTGATGTCTTTTATGAATTGAAAATTATATTTTACAAATCTATTCTTTCATTTGCCCTAGACTATATATTTTCTATAGGTAATTCTTATTTTACATTACTATGATTTGATTAAGCATCATATTTTCTAAGTTAAGACAGAGTTTACATTTTTAATAGTTCAGACGAAAGTCCTAACATTAAAATCTATTTAACTATATATACAACTAAAAGAAGGTCTTAAGATGCAGACGAACACTAATACTATAGAGGACATCTATCAGGAGATATTAGATGGAAAAAGAAATAGATTCCCACCAAACACTTGGAAATTAGATAGAAATAATCAATTGGCCAGAAGAGTAACAAAGTATTTAGTAACAAAAATTTTGAATTGGAATGAAGAAGAGATAAAACAGAATTGGGATAACAAATTGATTGCAAAGTATCGATTACGTGGTGTATTGAAGCACAAATATAATAATAGTCCATATGCGATGATTAATGATTTATATCCGAATCAATTTAAAGAATGGGAATTTAGAATGACACCATTAAATTTTTGGACGAAAGAAAAGGCTCTGCAATTATTAAAATGGTTAATTGAAGAAGAGGAGAAATTACCACCACAAAAACTCTTACAAATTTATGGGCAAAAATGGTTAATTGAACATCGACTAAGTGCACCTCTAAGGGTGATTTGGAATGGAAGCCCGTATGCGATGATTAATGATTTATATCCAAATCGATTTAAAGAATGGGAATTTAATAAGGCCCCTAATAAGTTTTGGACGAAAGATAAAACATTACAAGCACTAAAATGGACAATTGAAAAAAAAGAAAAATTAAATGTGGATCAATTGAAGAATATATACGATAATAAATGGTTAGTTCAATCAGGATTGAGCGGAGCCTGTCAACTATATTGGAATGATAGTCCATATGCAATAATTAATGATTTATATCCAGGTCAATTTAAAGAATGGGAATTTAAAATGACACCAAATGGTTTTTGGACGAGAGAAAAAGCGCTAGATGCCTTACAGTGGACAATTGAAGAAAAAGAGAAGCTGACAGATAATCAATTATTACAGCAATACACAATGCAATGGCTTAAAAATCATAGATTATGGACACCTGTAGTAAGATACTGGAATGGGAGCCCATATGCAATGATTAATGATTTATATCCAAATAAATATATAAAAAGCTCATTCAGTGGATATATAAATAAATTTTGATATTATTAGCCACAACATATTTACGTAAAAACTTTAATTGCTAAACAGCAAACTATATATGCACTACTAATTAAAATAGGTATGATGATATTATCTATATGCATATTTCTTATCACAGGTATAGTAAATAAGCTCTGAACAGGTCTGAATATCACCGTTGAAATAAAAATAAAGCTAACTTTAAAGTGCAATATCAAGTCTCCATAAGGTAACGAAAAAGGCGCTTTCCTGAACGAAAACGCCTTACTCAAGGTTCTGTATTTACATGTAAAAGGTCTCCAAAACAAATGGAATGGCGGTGTAATTGGTTAATGGTGTTGAATCAACTTATGGTTAACTATAAATTCGCCAAACGTATTAAAAAAAATAGTATTTACCTACCGTAATTTAAATGCTTCATTTGTTCGATAAGATAATTTGATATATCTGTGTTATTGCCATTTCGCAAGAGGAATTCCACTAAATCTTGCTTTTGAAGAACAGGATTAATAACCGCTCCATCTAGCTGACTTAGAATCTCAACAATACTATGATGTGAAAAACTCTTGATTACTTTAAAAAGTTCTGCATCACGTTTCTTTCGTTCGGCAGATTCTTCAGGATACCCAGTATTGAACGGTTCTTCAAATAGTTTCTCAAGCGTGAAGCGAAGATTTAATTCGCCCGCCCAACCGAAATTCAATCCAAGTGGCAGTGATGCACAGTTTCCATTATTTATCCTACCGAATAGGAACGCATCTGTTGGAGTTGGCAGATAACCGCTAATGACATTCGGAAGTGTATTACAGGCAATCGACATACCAACACCGCTACTACATCCAGTGATCACAAAATCAACTGCACCTGAATTTAGAAGTAGACCAACAGCTAAGGACACTTGGATATAGCTTAACTCGGATTCTTTAAATGTAACACCAAAATTGAGCACTTCATATCCATGCCTCGCCACAGCCCTTTTTGTCTCTTCAAAAATCAGTTCATTTTTGCTAATTTGGGTACTTGCTTGTATCACCGCTATCTTCATTCTTACACGACCTTTCGATTTAATTATCACACAAATCGAAATTCAAAAGAAGATAAAAAAAGACAGAAGCAATCTTGCCTTAATATTTGCTATTCTAAATATTCGTTTCAAAAACTTACACAGATTTCTTAACAATCCCGTTAACTTGTTTCGCCATGACCTTCTTACCTCTTCTTTACATATTCTCTTAAACTACCCCCACTTTTACTTCGTTTAGAAGTGAGGAATTCCTAAGTAAAGAGTTCAATCGAACTCTAGTTGATTAGGCTGCCCCCGCAGTCCTTACAGTTAGAAGCCTTATTGCTTCATTTAATTACTTCTTTTATTTTCATACGTTTAATTTTAAAATAGTTTGTTCCTCGTAAAATCAATCTACGAGGAGTCGAATTAATTAACAAAATGAAAATTTAGATTTTTATTTTGTTAATTATTGTCCATACACATTAATACCTTGTTCTTAATGAGTAAATTGGTTATTAAAAAGTGGTATTATAACTAATTCTAAATGCAAACATATTGTACAAGAATAAAAAAAATATTTACTTCCAAAATCTATAGTATTGATTTATTTATCGATTAAAATACATCCCTTGTCAATTAATTGATGTATTTTAGATATTTATTTGATAAAAAAGAAGGATGAATGTTCAATCAACTGACACAACTACTTTTTAGGAAGTGTGTTATAGTTAATTCAGAATCAATACTGCATAGCAGCATTAATTCTCACCTATCTTTTATTTATTTGTTTTTACACCAACTTAAAGGAAAGACCAACTATATTTTTAGTTGGTCTTTCCTTTTGTTATCAGAATAAGATTAAGAATCACTTAGTTTATATACAAATTACTATTTATTTTACGATAATGTACATATACTTCCGATAGAATTCTACCGTCCCCTTGATAAAATATGAAAAACATAACTAGTTAAGATATCTTTCACAAAAAAATTGAAACAAAAAGAACTTGTAATATATAATTACAAGTTCTTTTTATCGTAACTTCAACACATTGGAACTATAAACTTGTAAACAACAACATTAGAGGAAGGGTGAATTATCCCTTTAAAATGATTATATAACTAATATTCATATTTTGAGATTGAAACCTTGAACATTTCGTTAATTTTAACGATTACTTTAATATTCTTCATTTTTAATTCACACAAACATTTATAATTATATATATATAAATAAATATAATTAAATAAACTAAAACTAAAAATATATGTGAAATTTTTTATATTTTTTTGATTTTAATAGAATATTTTATGATTATCATTTCATTTTCGCTCTAATATTGCCATGTTTTTAGATTGCTATTAGAGTTTTACCTTCTAAAACTTACTTAAAATTGGTTAGTATTGAATACATTGACTGAAAATTGAGAAATCAAATGCATATTGATACTATTATCATATAAATTATCTGTCAGTCTAACTTCCATTACCCACAATAATGTTTTTCTATATATGTATAGAAATAATTTATCTGTCAGTAATTTATAGTTTATTATCATACATTAAAAAGGAGGAAGTAAAATTATGAAAAAGAAAATCATTACAGCAACTGCTCTGGCTGCAACATTAGCTACAGGTGCATTACCTACAACATCAGTATTTGCTGCTGAGACAGTTGCTCCTATCCAACAACAGGAATCACAAGTTAGTATTCAACCGTTTGCACAAAGTAATCTAGAAACGGCTGTTCAAGCTGCATTAAATGGTCCCGAAGTAAAAAAAATAAAAGTATTTGAGCATGAATTTAATGTAAAAGAAATTGAAGTTGTGGATCGAGGTGCAGCTGGTAAAGATGTATACGGACAAATCTCTCATCATTTAAGCTTCCGTCCAGATGATCAACTTTACTATAAATTCACAAAAAAAGATGGTGAGGTAACCGGATTCGAATTTCATATTGATAGAGGCGGCTGGACACCAATTGTAGCTCCACTTTTATCAATTCTTGCTGCATATAACGGAATTCCTGTTAATCCAAATGATTTAAATTCACTCGGTCAACAACTTGGTAAAGTTATCGATGGTAGTTGGGAACATGCAGGACAATCTATTGCTACTGCAGTTAGTTTAAGCTTTAATGAGAAATAAGCTTATAGGCATTATTTAGGATTACAGAGAAGTATTATTCGTAAGTTTTTCTAAAATGATATTATATGTAACAAATATATTTCTAACTTTAATGCATTAATACAAGTGAGACTCTCCCCAAAAGTCTTTTGATCTCAGATATAGAATGCATATAATTTTGCCACATAGGTTCTTAACAAATAAAAATCTATGTTAATTAAAATTAAGAATCATGTAGATCTTACTAATTTCAGCAATTCATTGTAATTCGGAAAACAGACGTCTAGTTTAAGACTTCTGTTTTCTTTGTATAATATTACATTTGAATTGTATGCCCTATAAAGTACATGAAGTATGATAATATACTTTGTCATCATTTCACTAAACTTGTACTTGATTATTTTGGCCTTCCCATCCTTGTATGATTACATTTCAAAACTTATGTTCCCAGTGTACGATGGCTTTTGAGCAAATCTAAATGAAAATATTCCTCTCTAAATTTTAAAGCTAACACAATATTTTAAGGTAAATGACAATAGTAACTCTGATGGTAGCTAATATATTACCTTATTTGACTTTATAAACCCATTGGTACCTATTATAAATTTGGAACTATTTATAAAAACTAAATCTTCAAATTAATACGCTCTATTATTCTCATGCTGGACTTTATGCATATGGTAAAAACACCTAAATTATTATATAAGACTAATCTGTTTAAAATCAGGAGAGATATAATGAAGAAAATAAAGATAAAAAAACATTTAAAATTCGGGATTCTTACTTGTTTTACACTAGCGAGTTTATGTACAGCTTCAATAGTATTTGCTGATAGACATCCAGGTTATTCCTATGAGTCCGATTTAGGTTATCGAAATCCAAACTGGATGTCAAAATTGGAAGATACAAAAAGAATAAGCGAATTATCTATTCCAGGTACTCATGGTTCAATGGCTTTACATGGAGCGAGTTTTATTGATGAGAATTTGACAAGAAATCAAACAATGCCCCTATCTCAGCAGTTCAATGCAGGAATACGTTATGTAGACATGCGTGTTAAACGTGTGAAAAATTCTTTTGCCATGCAGCATGGTATTGTAAATCAAAAAGCAATGTTTGAAGATGTATTAAAAGAAACAATCCAATTTTTAAGAGAAAACCCTCAAGAAACAATTTTAATGCGCTTAAAAGAGGAAACTGATCCAGAGAACGGCTCACTGTCATTCGAGGAGATATTTAAAAGTTATAAAGACCGTAATGTGTCCTATTTTTGGGAACCTAATTCTGTGCCATTTTCAGAAAGAAATAACCCTAAGTTAGGAGATATCCGCGGAAAAATTGTAATACTACAAAACTTCGCAGCATCTGAAGAATACGGAATTAATTATGAATCATTAAATATCCAAGATAATTTTGAAGTTAGCGCTGGACCCGATGGAATGTATGAGAAATGGAGTGCAGTAAAAAACCAGCTTCTAAAGGCAAATAACGACTCTAACAATAATCATATCTATCTCAACCATTTTAGTGGTACAGGTGGCGCTACAGCATTATGGAATAATTATTATCCTTGGTTTGTTGCAAGTGGAAAGGAAAACCGAGATACTGGTAGTAACCCACAGTTAATTCAAAAAAATACAACAAATGAATGGAAAGACTTCCCTCGTGATACAAATGGTCAAGTATTTTATGGTGGAATGAATACAATGGGGACAGATTTCATACTACAAGGTGGTATCAGACATTCTGGTATCATTGCAGCTGATTTTCCAGGTCCAGGTTTAATAGATAGTATCATTAAATTAAATGGGATAAACGTTAATGAAAAAGAGATATTAATTTCCCACATTTCTTCTGACTCTAAGCCATTGCCTGGAGAAAAGAACCGATCCAGCCAAAACTTTAGTATAAATAATTTACCCCCAGGGACAATCGGTTTAAAATGGATTATTGAGCCTACCCAGGGAGAGACTTCTGACAGTATCTCTTTCAATATTATGGTCGATGTTTCTCTGGGTCTAGATCGTGTTAGTTGGAGCAATATTTCAAATGAGTCCAGGACTGCAGCAGATACAAATTCTAAATATTATATCGCAAATCCAATTGGTGTGAATCACCCATTTACAGTAAAAGTATATGCTATTACCAATTAAATTTTTTAAAGGATTTCTTTATCCCTCCGTCGGCTTAAGAAGTTCAATTACCTTATGTATCAATATAGCATTCTCTCCAGGTATGCTATATTAAAGGAAATAAAGAATCCAGTGAACTTAAAAAAATTTAATGTGACATATCTTTAGGATTATAAAATAAAAAAGAATCTAGAAATTCCACTAGATTCTTTTTTGTTTTTGGAAACAATTCATATTTAGATTAAAATGTTTTATTTTATAAAAATAATTAAAATACAAATTAACAAACCGCTGAACGTCCTAAAAGTAAAAGTACAATAACTACAACTTCATTCCATGTTGGTAATTGATTTATTTCAACTTTATTCGCGGAAACACATTATATGGAAAATAACATTTCTTGGTTTCGTTCCCCGTTACTTTCATATAAGTACATAATCATATCACCTTTCTATATATAATTTATTTATAGTAAAGGCGTTCCTTCTTGATTTCAAATAACTACTTATGACCAATGAGCAGTAACTATCGTATCTTAATGCTACTTATAGCATAGAAAAACTGACAGTAAAACACATTCTGTTTTCTTAAAATAACGATATAAAATCAATAAGTAATAGTTGATTCTCCTATTCTTTCTCACAACTAAAAAATTATTATAATAATCATTACACTAACTACCCATAAACTCCATATATACTGCAGGTTATGTTTGTATGATACGTATATCAATAGAAAGGGATGATATATATTGCTGACAATTTATATAATATACCTGTTTTTATCAATTGCTATCATGCTATTTTTATTTACAAGTACAATCGGTTAATTTTATAGATTATATCAAGCTCGCTTCTTTTCATACAAGAGAACGTCTATTTCTTCACTAAATTAAAGAGAAAATCCTATTACTATCAAGTCGAAATTAGAGAGATTCAGTTTAAGAGAAAGCGTTCTTCTTTTTCTATAAATAGATATCTTTCGGTTCCCTCCTACATATAAAGCAATTTACCCTGCTTCCTAATACCTACTGATTTGTTACACAAAATTGAATTCCTTGAACTACCCCCACTTTCACTTCGTTTAGAAGTGGGGGATTCCTAAGTAAAGAGTTCTATCGAACTCTAATTGATTAGGCTAACCCCGCAGTCCTTGCGGTTAGAAGCCTTATCGCTTCATTCTTTAGATTCATACTTGCGTTAATATCCCTATCATGGTGTGTACGACAAGAAGGACAGTCCCATTCACGTAGGTTTAGATTTTTAACGTCTTTATTTTGATATCCACAACAAGAACATAATTGGCTGGAAGCAAATGTTTTCGATACGACAATGACTTGTTTGCCATACCATTTTGCTTTGTATTCTAACATTGATCGAAATTGCAACCAAAATACCTCACTAATTGCTTTTGCTAACTTATGATTCTTTAACATATTTGATACTTGCAAATCCTCTATACCGATAACATCGTGGCTTTTGATGATTTCAGTTGAGATTTTGTCCAAGTAATCTTTTCTAGTATTTGATATGTATTCATGAATTCTAGCTACCTTTACTCGTTGTTTATTCCAGCGAGAAGATCCTTTCATTCTTCTAGAAAGAACACGCTGTGCTTTCGCCAACTTATCTTCTAATGATCGGAAAAATTCCGGATTTTCATAGTGTGTTCCATCTGACAAAATAGCGAAATCTTTTAGTCCTACATCTATCCCAATGTAAGAATGTGTTTTCGGAAGTTCTTGTACTTCTGTTTCAACTAATAGTGACACAAAATATCTACCAGAAGGGTTCTGTCTAACTGTAGCATTTACAATACGCCCCTCTACTTCGCGACTTTTGGCAAATCGAACAAGGCCTAGTTTCGGCAACTTTATTTTGTTCCCTACAACGGCAATGTTTTCATTTGTTTGTTTTGTGGTATAAGATTGTACGTTGTTCTTCTTAGATTTAAAGCGCGGTGCGCTGTTTTGTTTTTTGAAAAAGCGCGTATAAGCATCCGCAAGGTTGCGAACAGACGACTGAATCGCAATACTATCCACTTCTTTTAGCCAAACAAGCTCTTTCTTCATGGCAGGTAGTTTGGCAGAGCATATACCATAGGTCAAGCCTTTTCCTGTCTCTTTATATGCGTGATCCCATAAGGATAGGAAATGATTGAATACAAAGCGAGAACACCCAACCGTTTTGTTGATTAGAATTGCTTGTGCTTGATTTGGATAGATACGAAACTTATATGCTTTATTAATCATTATTGGATTCACCTTCATTTCGGTATATGACTATTATACACCAAACGTACATTCGACAGGTAGTGGAGTAATACTTTCTATATGTCGAACAATTAAGATGGCTTCCTGCCATCCCTTGTTCGAAGCAAATTCATATCCCACCTACTCACTGGACTGTGACCCTTCACGCTCCTTGAGGAAGGAGTCTTCTTGGCTAAAATGATAAAAATTTGAATTTCAAAACACCCAGGAATACAATGAATATAGTATATACCTTATTTTTTAGAAAGAAGGATTGAACATGAAAACCAAAGTAGCTAAATCAATTCAAAATTCGCAATTGAAATCATTTGAAATGATGACAAATTCTTTTTCTTTTAAATCTATTTTGCGTGGAACTGGTATGACTTTTGTAATTATTTTTGGATCATCTTTGATTAACGATTCTTCTTTATTTTCATTAAATTCTTTGATGGTGATATTGGGTTTCTTTTTAATCTTTACGCCATATATTTTTAATATTGCTGAGAAATCTAATATATGACTCAATTTCCGACGTTTAATCATTGACTTAAAAATTTTAAGCCCCCAAAACAAAAAATTCACATACTTTTAATTAAAAGGTGTGAATTTTTTCGTTTGAGTCTATTTACCTTTAAATTTATAGTAAGGTGATACTACTTCAATTAATTAATTTTTATTTCATTTTATAATTTTACAAATGGGTGCCTGTATCTTCTCTACAATACAATTCGCCTTATGTAACTATTTATATAGTATAGATTTCAAAGTAAAAACACCTAATACGCCTATACAAAACTGTAAGAGTATCTTCAACTTTTTAATATTATATTTATATAAAATTTGCCCTTTCTTGAAAACCTACTATACTATAAAATTAAATTAACAAATATTATTTAATGGAGGTTCATAATGAATAAAACCGAACTAATTAACCAAGTATCTGAGAAAACATCACTTACTAAAAAAGAGGCTACTGCATCTGTACAAGCTATCCTAGATCAAATTACACAATCTCTTCAAAAAGAGGAATCCGTACAGTTAATTGGATTTGGTACATTTGAAGTACGTAAGCGTTCTGCACGTACTGGGCGCAATCCCCAAACGGGCGAAGAAATGCATATCCCAGGAGGAAAAGTACCTGGATTTAAAGCTGGAAAAGCTTTAAAAGAGGCTGTTAAATAAGGTTTAATTATCTATCTAAAAAGGAATGGAGATTTTTATCTCCATTCCTTTTTAAATTAATCATATATTTTTTCGGAAAATAATTAACTAGTTATTTATCATTTTCACGATTCCCATACCGTACACACTCTTCTAGTCGTGGTATTTCTTTTTTAAATGCTAGGTGCATCTTTCACTGCTAATTTTTTCTGACTTAAATAAACAGCTCGATCCGATTTTTTTGCAACTTCCTGTGAATGCGTTACAACAATTACACATTTATTTTCTTGATGAGCGAGCTCCTGGAACAAATCAATAATGTCATTTGCTGTTTCTTCATCAAGGTTTCCTGTCGGCTCATCCGCAATCAATAAGTCAACATTACAAGATAATGCTCGGGCAATTGCTACACGTTGTTGTTGTCCACCGCTTAGTTGTAAGACATTTCGTTTCGCTTCTACTTCTGTGAGTCCTACCTTCTCTAATAATTCTAATGCTCTTGCTTTTTTATTTTTCACCTTTACACCTGTAATTTCCATTGCCGTTAGTACATTCTGAATGGCAGTCATATAGGTAATTAAATTATAGGATTGGAAAATTACGGATACATTTTGATTACGGTATCGATCCAAACCAATTTTTCGAATATCCTTGCCATTATAAAGTACATAACCATTTTTAGGTATATCAAGCCCACAACCTAAGCTAAGCGTGGTGGTTTTACCAGATCCAGATGGTCCTAAAATCGTGTAGAAATGCCCTTTTTGAAAAGAAAAATTAACATTATCTAGTATCTTTACTTTTTTTCCGTTACTTTCATAATAATAATCTAAGTTTTTAAATTGTAAAATCGTCTCCATATCGAGCCTCCTTATTCATCTTTTAAAAGGATTTGTTTTGGATTTAAGCGTAGAATAGATAATGCTGGCAAAATAGTTGCTAATATAGCAATAGCTAGTCCAATCCCTCCCATTTTTCCTACGTCTTCTCCTGTTACACTTACATTAATTTTATCTATTGGATCCTCTTTTTGATTTTGTACAGTTCCGCCTGGTCCAGCCACCATTACAGTTCCATTTTGTGAAGTGTCTGTTTCTTCACCTGCTGTAGCAACTTCACTCGAAAGTAAATTATCCCCTACGAATTGAGAAACTTTAGCTCCTGTTGTTAGAGATAA
>NZ_CP031748.1:2912593-3319536 GCF_003429245.1 Bacillus sp. CR71
ATAGTTATCTATGAGAATTTAACGTATTTTCTCTTTTTTGGGGTGACCTACTTTTTTAGCTTGATAGCGATGGGGTAGCACCACACATCCATCAACTTAAGAATAAACGCCACCAAAACAAAAAAAGCCCCAAAGTTTTCTTGAAAATAAGTTGGGGCTTTTGAACCAGAAAAGTACATTTTCAACTATGAAAACTACGATAAATTTTTCCTTTTTTCCTACTTGCTAAATTCAGCAAGTAAAATATTTTTAAAAGGATTAGGACTGCCAGTTCTACCCAAACTATTCCAATTGACGACCAACGTATGATTGCCTCCAAGTGTACCTCCAACTAGAGTTGTAAACCCTAGAATGCCACCTGAGTGTCCCCATATCGAGACACCGCTTGGCAGCTTAGTTTCATAGATTCCAAGACCATATCCATCGATTCCTTCTTTTCCTGTAGGAACTGTAGTAAGCATTTGTTTTAGTTGCTGTTCCTTCAGTAATTTGCCACCGAGCAAGTAAGAGAAGAATTTGTTTAAGTCGTCAGCAGTAGAAATCATATCTCCAGCAGAGCTACCTGCACTTGGGTTATAATAAGTAACGTCTTTTAGCTCACTTGCTCCGTCTGGTTGGACATATCCACGGGCATGGTTAGTGCCTGGAATAACACTTGAGTTGCCTGGTAGGAATGTATTCGACAATTCAAGTGGTTCAATAATTCGATTTTCAACCTCTTCCGCATAGCTGTTTCCAGTTACTTTTTCAATAAGAATGCCCAGTAATACGTATCCTGTGTTTGAATAAGACCAGCCCTTTCCTGGAGCAAAGTCTGGAGGCAGAGAAACCCCCATCTTCACTAACTCTTCAGCCGTATACGATTTTTTTGTATCCGTAAAATCAGCGTCTTTTGACCTTGAGTATTCAGCGATACCACTTGTATGGTTCAATATGTGCCGGATAGTAATCTTGTTACCATCATATCCATTTCCTTGAATGACACCAGGCAACCAGTCTTCGATGTAGTCGTTTAGCTTCAGGCGATTCTCTCCAGCTAATTGAAGTACAACTGTTGCGGTGAACGTCTTCGTCACACTCCCAATGCGAAAGCGAAAATCTGTTTTCATTGGTTTCTTGGTTCTCAGATCCGCTATTCCAGCGGCATACCCCCACGTTTTTCCACCCTCAGAAGTTTTAGCAAGTATCCCCGGGTATCCAAGTTGCAATGTATCCCGCATTGCTTGCTTGACGGAAGTATGATCTCGTTGCGTATTTGTTTGTAACGAACTAGATACATTCTGAGTGGGCTCTGCTTTTATAATTGAGGTTGGTGTTGTATATAACAGGGAACTTCCAACTATTAAAAGGGCCAAACTTGCACATGTAATTTGACTACGTATTTTCATAAGGCATTCCTCTCCTCTATTCATATTGTATAAGTGTTTGCTTGCTGTTCCTTACTTCCTAACAAGACTTAGGGAAAGGCCCTCACGCATATAGATTAAAGCCCCAGTACAAAGGTATCTATCAATACCAACAAGTTGAGCCATTTAAATCTCCATCCCTTCTATAACAAAATTATTCAAAGGTATGAAAGCATATTATGTACCCTTAGTTATTGTTAGGATTAACACAACATGAGACATAACCCTAACCCATATTTTACTTTATTTATCCATAATATGTATTGAGAAAGAATGTAAATTCGAATCCTTTCCGTAACCCAACTATTGATTGTTTTTTCACCTATTATAATTAGTTATTTTGAATTCCATAATAAAAAAACTGTAAAAAAATAACGATTCCCTTAACGTACAGGAAGCGGTTGAAAAATATGTCTATACGCACAATTTTCTTGTTTTGATATGGTGAACCCATCGCCATTAAGCTAAGGTTTTGAAGTACCCACTAAATGAAATTTTTCTTTCTCTACAGTTAGTTACTTTGAGAAGTCATCTCATTTTTTTGTTTTTGGGGTGTTTCTTTTTCTTAACTTGATGGATGTGGGGTCTCGCCACATCCATCAAGTTATCTAAATAAAATACCCTCTAAAAATTAAGAATATTCAAAAATTAAAATAGACATTTATTCACTTCGTTCGTTATAATTCAAACAAAATAAAAAATCGTTTACATTTTACGATATCAAATTTACTGGAGGGGATAAAGATGAAAAAAGCACTTTACATCAATATAGGTGGAGAAGGACACTTAAATCCAACATTAGGATTAGTACATGATTTAGTACAACGTGGAGACAACATTGTCTATTATTCATCAAATGATTTTGAAGAAAAAATCAAAAAAGCAGGTGCACAATTCCGTCCCATCAATCAAGAGGCACAAAGAGAGCTTTCGGAAACTATGAATCTTATGACTTCCCATCCTCAAGAGTACTTATTACACTTCCTTCATGCTATGGAAAGAATTACTGATTCCATTTTTGAAGAAACCTCCAAAGAAACATACGATTACATCCTCTATGATGCACAGTCTTTACCTGGAAAATGGGTTGCATATTTCTATGGGAACCATAATTAATAATCAGCCTGAATTCTATCAAAAATGTTTCGTCGGTTTAAAAGATCTCAATGCGAAAGCTTAGTATAGGCAAACAATTAACAGTGGAGCAGCTAGGAGATATACCTGATAATTTTATTGTTGGTAATTATCTTCCACAATTAGATATACTGCGCCAAGCGGATGTATTTATTAGTCATTGTGGAATGAATAGCACAAGTGAATCACTTTATGGCGCAGGATTTATGTTAAATATCCAGCAATTATTGGCTGAGGATTTAAAACATGCCGTTAATGAAGTGTTGCAGCATTCGATTTACAAAGAGAATGCCAAAAAAATTAGTCAATCATTCCGTGAGGCAGGTGGTTATATCAAAGCTGTTGATGAGATTGTTACATTTACTCGTTAATTCTGCTATTGTATGCCACTCAAGGCCTATTAACTTAAGAATTTTATAACACCCTACAACAAGAATATAGAAGATAGAAGAAATGCTGGCAGTATCCCATACTCATCAAGATAAGAAATTAAATACCCCATTACTATCAATTCTTAAGTTGATAGTAATGGGGTAGCACCATATACCCAGCAAGCTAAGGTCTTGAAGTAGCCCCTAAACAAAAATTTAAATTTTTCTACAGTAATTTATGTGAATTCAACTCGTTTTTGGGAACATATGTGGTCCTTTTATAATTTGAATTTCTTTTTAAGCTTCTTATATTTTCTGTACGAACGTCTAACAATGTTTAACATAAAATACGGTATTTTAACGGGGAAAGGCAATTTATAAATGAAAGGAAAATAAAAGGTGAAATATGCCTTTTCTAGGTCTCTCCACTTACTATCTTCTTTTGTTTTTAAGAAATCAGATACATCGACCACATATCCCCTTCCTTTTTCCATCATCACATTTTTCCCGTGAACATCACAAGGAGTTAACCCTTGTTCCCTCGCATACTCCAAAGCCTCATTGATATCAAGTATTACCTGCTTAGGAATTTTAATCCCCTTATGAATAGCATCGTATAAAGTAATTTCTTTTAAACGTTTCAATACTATGAAATTTTCTCCTTTATATATAAGCTTTGAATAAGAAGGATGATTTCCAATTCTTCGGTATGCTTCTGACTCTTTTTCAATTCCTTCTCCTTCTCGCACGTAAACTTTCACTACCCAATCTTTGTATTCTCTGTGCATGAATACTGCGGCATAATTACCTGTCCCTAAACACTTCCAAAGTCTAGGAATATCTTTAACTACTACAGGCTCGAATTCATCCTCACTTCGTATGCTTACCTCTTTTAATAATTCGTCCTTTATTAATCCCACAAAACTATTTATACTCATCATTCCCACTCCGGTTTTGCTAAAAGGGGCCCACCCACATTTTAACGAAAATATACACTAAGCGAATTTTAGCATAAAACGAGTCATCTTTCTTCTTAAAATAAAAAGATGACTCGTTCTATTTGAACTGTTGAATACTTAATATTTATTCCGCTATTCATAGCCAAAAACTGTACAACATAAAAATATTTCTAACTATTTTCATTTTTTCACAGGCAACTGTATAGGGCTTTTCTTAGTGCAAGTTCTCTTAGTTCATTACCCATGCCAAATCTATATTACTCTATTTTATAATCTAAAACACTGTTTAGAAGTGTAGCAAGATTTTTTTAATTGTTCAAATTCTTGTTCCACTAATATCTTTGTTAGCTAAAACTTTTATTGTTTTAATAGCCTTTTGTTTAATTCCCACAATGCTGTTTTGTTGCTATCCCATTTCAAAAACGTTACTGCTTCCTCGAAGCATAACCATTTATAATTGAAGTGTTCTTTAGATAATGATATGTTTTTTGTAGGGACTTTAACTCCAAAAGAAAATTCTTTTATTACATAAACCTCTTCTCCCCAAAGGAATCCTCCAACTACATCCTCTACTGGTAGTGAAGACACAGAATCTAATTGTATATATGGACATTCTCTTGTAATACCAGCCTCTTCAAACGCTTCCCGTTTTGCTGATTCAATAGGAATCTCACCGTCTTCTCCGCCACCAGCTATTCCTTGCCAATAACCATAATCACTTCGGTTAAAAATACCATATTGAATAGAATCGTCAGTTTTTATATAAGGAAATATCAATACTTGATATGGTGCTCTCATTACTTAACCTCCTCTCGAAAATAAGTTTTAAATCAATATGAATAAAGAGCCGACATCACAATTCTACATTATTAATGCAGGTTTATAATGTCGGCCCTCTATTTTTAAAGAATTTTATTTTTCATAAACAGGCATACTCTTAACAGAGGAAAAACTGTTTATTCCTTGTCAAATTTGTTTAGCATGGTTTTCCTAAATGTTAGCAGTACCCCATATTATTCAATTGCTCCAGCAACGTCATAATCATTTAAATCTAATTCAATCGGTTGTCCGAGCGCTAGTTTAGCAAGTTCCGCTCCTAAGTATGGACCAGCTGTTAAACCCGAAGCTCCTAATCCATTCGCAACGAGAATTCCTTCAAAGTTAGGTAGCGGTCCGATAACAGGTAAGAATCCTGGTGTGAATGGTCTGAATCCAACTCTCGTTTCAAGCATTGTAGCATTTTCTAAGCCAGGTGCAACTGCTAATGCTTTATGGAATACTTCATGTAGACCACCTGCTGTTACACGATGATCGAAACCCGTATCATTCTCATGTGTTGCACCAATTACGACATGACCATTGTCGAACGTTAAAATATATTGATCGTTTGGCGGCATAACAACTGGCATATTTTCTGTTGCTGTATTTTCAATTTGCAGATGAACAATTTGTCCTTTTTGGAATGTAACTAAGAAATTAATTCCTAATGGGTTCAAGATTTCATTCGCCCATGCACCTGCAGTTACAAGAACCTTTTCTGCTAAAATTGTTTCATCGTTTACTATAACTCCAGTAATATGATTTCCTTCACGGACTAATATGGCATCGCCTTTTATAAAAGTTGCACCATGTTTTTTCGCAGCACTTATTAATGCATTGCGTAATAATCTTCCATTTACTCGTGCAGCACCACTAATATGAACAGAACTATATTCGTCTGATAATGCTGGGAATAATTTTTTTGTTTCTTCAGCTGATAAGCGAGTGATTTCACCAATCTCTGGGGCATCTTCACGTCGTTTATAAGCTCGCTCTTCCATTTGATCTAACTTTTTTTCGTCAGTATGTAAACTAATTGCACCTACACGATTATATCCTGTGTCAGTTTCACCGTCTTCTTCTAATTGCTGAATTAACGAAGAATAGTAACTTGCACCGCCTTTAACGATTTTATACCATGCTTTATTACGACGCTGTGATAGCCATGGACATACAATACCTGCTCCTGCATCAGTTGCTTGCCCTAATTGTTGGCGATCCACGATAGTAACATTCGCACCTGCTTTAGCAAGATGATAAGCAGTAGACGCTCCTAAAATTCCAGATCCAACTACAATATACGATTTCATTTCAAACACCTTTTCTCTTTTTGCTAATTATATAAATATAAGAACATTCCTTAGTATAATGGAAGGAATACTTTTTTCAATGTACTCATCACAATTAATTGTTGCAGCATTGTGACTTTCTTAGTCATTATTTTTTCTTCTTACGGAATAATTCAATTGTTTTATAGCCTTGTGAAAGGATTTCTATCATTTTCTCTAGACGTTTTTCACGTGTTTTTTCTTGTTTCACAGAAAAAAGATTACGTGCCCAATCTTTTTGGTATCCAGGCGTTAAACTTTGATAAAACTTAAGTTCATTCGGGTGATTTGTTAATAATGCTTCAACATCTTTAATTCGATCTGCATAATCGGCAACACATTGACTCATAGCAGATGTTTTCATTGTTTTTTTCTTTTCACGTTTTAAACCTACAACAGTAAAGACTTCATCCATACTTACCATTCGTGCAAATTTAATATTGCTTTCTCCCACATAACCATCTTCTCCAACGTTTAATGCCGGAAACATCTCATCACGGTGAATAAACGTACTATAACGAGCATTACCTTTTTTCGGATATGCGAAGAACACGTAACCTTTTTCAATTAGTAATTCTTCATTACTAATAATAAAATTCGTTTGTTTCACCATTTCATCAAGCGTTTCTACAAATATAAAGATAGCATCGTGTTCTTTTGAGAATACAGTTTCTTTACCTGTAAAAATGTCATAATTACTTGGTTCGTTAATTACGACCATATTTGTATACTTATTAAGTTTCAATTTATCAATAACTGACATAATAATCTTCCTTTACATTCAAAATTCATTGTACATACTTTTTCGTACTGTTCTAGTGTATTATATGTATTAAGAAAATCAAACTTTAAATCATATTATTCTGCTGCAAAAGAACCAGTTTTTCATACATATGAAGAAACTGAGGAAACATTAACTATACCGCAGTTTCCGAAACATATTAGACGAAAACCATTTACACCAAAAAATAATAAAGATAGCCGCCTCTGATTAAGTACCGGCTATCTTTATTATTCATAACTTAATAGCAAATAAAGTATATAAAAGCTCTCTATATTGCTCTTCTGTAACCTCACGCTTAGTTTTTGCTCCATAAATAATTTCAGTTACACTATTATTCGTTAAAGAGACATGCCCAGAGTCCGTCAATTTCACTGCAATTGGTCCCTTATTAAAAATAGATTTCTCATCTTCTATTACTCTTCTTTGAACATCGTTTACTACTATCTCATCAATAATATGTTTATAAAAGGCATGACAAACTTTCCATTCTCCTTCAGCATCTATTCTTTCTAAAACATAATTTCCTTTACTCGTATCTTTTCGTCTCACCCGGTACGACCCATTCTTTGAAGAAACAGACTCATCAGTAAAAGGTACAGGAACAAGAGGTACTAATGAAGCTATACCTACATCAATTAAATACTGTACATTAGCATAAGTTAAAATAATTGTTATATGGCCATCCTCAAGTGCCCATGCATTTATATCATTTTTATAAACCGTACCTAATGCCAGTTGTACATCATAGCCACAGTCTTTTAAGAAATAGTAAAAAAGGGTGTTTAATTCGTAGCAAAGTCCACCACGGGAACTAGTTAAAATTTTCTCTCGTAAGTTTTCCAGAGAGATTTGATTCGTATTTTGTGCTATAACGTCTAAATTCTCAAATGGTATAGTATGTGCAAATGAAAAGAGTATAGTAGGTAATTCTTCAAACGTTACTTCATTACGTTTTTTAAGATTTAATCTTGCGAAAAGCTGATCTTGTAAACTTGTCATATTTAGCACCCCTTAAAATTTTATAAGTTTAAATAATATATGCTGATTGTAAGTTTTAAGGGGTACTGTAACAACGTACATTTTATGTAACTGTACCGGTACAAAAAGTCTAACCGACAAGATCACTAAAGATAAGAAGCTACAAATACAAATTTAATAGTTTGTCTATAGGTAAATTATTACAATCGCTTAAATCAACAAAATACTGAAGTTGCCACATTTGGCTCTTTTTAGCTTGATTGCTAACAGGCTTATCCCATATAGGATAAATCCTCATAGCCATCTTGCCTTTTTGATTTTGTGTTCTCAAGATTTTTTCCTTAAGAAGAATCTCTTTAGGCAAAATGAATTGTCCTAGTTTATGATCATCTATACAAGTAATAACTAATAAATCAGGAGCAGCGTCATAAGAAAATGCTTGATTTTGCATATTGTCATCTTTCTCCCAAAAAGAAACAAATTGACCAATTTTATTAGGAGTAACTTTTGATTTTCTAAAACGAATGGTTTTGTTATTTAAGTGGAATAAACATCCTGCATATTCTGCGTTTTGCTTTTCTTCTTTTAGATTCGTAATCATTAAATTGTTAGGTTGGTAAACTATATTATTTAAATTTCGGATCGTATCATTAAAATTGTTCAAAAAAACTCCCCCTTTATTCATCTCTTAGTTTACCACAAACATCAGTTCTTCTATATCGTATATAATCATGAACTAAGTGAAATGGGGGAATTTAGCAGGATATAATTTTTACTTTAATGTACTTAGTTTTTCAATTGCTTGTTGCTCAGTTGCTAAGTAAAAAATGTCATTCCCTTTATTACATTCATAAATAAAGTCTTTTAAGCTTTTACTAGTGTAAATAGAGAAATCCCCAATGATAGCAATCTTTACCTTGTAGTTTATAAACTTTTGAAGGATATCACCCGCAAGACGTGTTTTTAAATCAAAGAAGCTTTCACTTATTAATGACTTGTGGATAATAATATGCTTCGCATCTACCTCGTATTGAACTGTTGCCATAGTATCTAATGCAGACTGAACATCCGATATTAATACCTGATCGTTTCTAATGACCGCAATATTGATTCCATCGATTACTACTTTCTTTATGTCCATAGTCCCACCCCTTTATAATGTGCACCGTATGAGTAAAATTGTTTTACAAAACTTCGTATTAATCATAGATTAAATTAGCCGCAGCTATTAAAATCGCCTCTATTCTTTATTACTAATACGGTCAATGAAATTAATGATAGTTTCTCTTTTTTATATTTTTGAATATATATATGAAATTGCTTTTACTTGTTATAAAAATATTGTGGAGTAACATAACTTAACAAACTATCCAAAGTGTTAATCTCGGCATATGGTTGTATTTTGGTAGTATTCTTGATTTTTTGAGGGTTAAACCACACACCTTTTATATTTATATTTTGAGGACCAGCAATATCCTTTTCTAAGTCATCCCCAACAAATAAAGTATTTTCCGGCTGTAAATTTAGCTTATTTAACGCTAGTTCGAATATACGTTTATCAGGTTTACTAAATCCCACTTCTTCAGAAATAATGATTGTTTCAAAATACCTATTTAAATTCGTGTTAAATATTTTAGCTTTTTGCCTCTGAGTTGAGCCATTTGTTATAATTCCAACTTTAAAGTGCTTCTTTATTTGATTTAAGAAATGAATAGTATTTTGGTCTATTGAAAAACATCTAGGGAAATTATTATTCCAAAAATCTTGGATATAATTGCGTGGCAGTCTATACTTCGGCGTGAATTCATCAAACAATGATTCTAAAACTGTCGTTTTATTACTTATGCCATATTCTCTTTTATCGTATTCTTTGAATTTCTGTAACATGTTGCTTTTAGCCGCACCATCTACATTTTCATAACACTTTTCTAAAACAATTAAAAATAATGCCGCTACTGCCTTATCCCTATCAAGTAAGGTATCATCTAAATCAAACAGCATACCTTTATAACACTTCAAATCATTTCACAACCTTTCTAACATTATATAAATCTCTCCAAGTTTGTACCTTTAAACTTTTGGTTTAGCCAGAACATTGTTATGTAGTGATTAACGATTAAATAGAAACTAGATGAGAGAAATCCAAAGTTCTTGGCACACACTCTAGTATTACTGTAGCTTCTTCTATATTAAAATTCCTTTCCCTCTTTTGGTAAAGAAGTACAAGTATATTTTCACGAATTTTAAGAAATTACATACAATTCACATTATTATACATTAGTTTTTCGTAAATATTATTCATACATCAATTCATACGATAAGTTTTTTAATCAATTATTTCTCCATAAAAAAGTAATATAGCTAATAATACTTTTTGGTAGTAAACGTCCTATGAAGTTTACTACTGTATCTCCACATAAACTCCAGATAGTACGGCTATAATGACTACCAGAGGTGATATTATGAAAAACTATCATATTCTCGTGGTAGAGGACGATCAAGAAATTCAGGAATTAATTAAACAATTTTTAATGACACAGCATTATACAGTGGTAGTCGCTTCAGATGGACTAGAGGGTATGACACAATTTAATAAGCAATCCTTTGATTTAATTCTCCTAGATGTCATGATGCCCAATCTTAATGGGTTTGAAGTTTCTAAAATGATTCGAAGTCAGTCAAACGTACCAATTATTATGCTAACTGCGTTGGAAGAAGAGGAAGATCAAATGAAAGGATTCGATCTTGGGATCGATGATTATATAACAAAACCCTTTTCATTTCATGTTTTGATTAGACGAGTCGAAGCTGTACTTAGAAGAAGTTATGATAAAAATGTAAATAATCATTTGATATTTAAAGAAGTTCGTATCGATGTGGATGCATATAGAGTCTATGTAAATGATGTTGAAATTATATTAACGACAAAAGAGTTTGAAATTCTACAACTACTATTTCAAAATGAGAGAAAAGTACTTACAAGAGAAAATATCGTAGAGAAGGTTTGGGGGTACGATTATTTTGGAGAAACACGAATAATTGATACACATATTAAAAACCTACGCAAAAAATTAGCTATCCCTTATATTAAAACAATAAAGGGTATTGGTTATAAAATTGATGAATAGTATTGTGAAACTCATGAAGATGAAGCAAATTACTTATAAACTCTTTATGACTACATCTCTCATTTTGTTATCCTTTGCAGTATTGATTTATTTAACTTTATACTTCTTTCTCCCTACGTTTTATGAGCAATATAAAACAGATCAACTTCAAACAGGGATAAACGAAATCATTGATAAGTCTAAAAATCTTACGTTTCAAGATGCGATACCACTTTTTGATGAATACGCAAAAAAAAATAATGCGATGCTTTACCTTCAAAATAAAGAAGGAGTAATTATTTACTCTCCTTCATTTTCTTTTATTCAAAGTGGTACGCAAAAAACAGTAGTTACTAAAGCAACACGATTCGAGAATGCAAGTACCCTTAGCAATTCATATAACGTTACGAAACCAATTCAATTCCAAGATGGTAGTTTAACACTTATAGTCTTTGCTACATTTCAACCGATTGATGAAGCTTCACAGGTTTTAGTACGATTTCTCCCCTATATTAGTATCATTGTGCTCATTATTGGTATAGGAAGTGCTTATTTTTATTCCAGGTTTATTACAAAGCCACTTATTTATATTAATGAAGGTGCACAAAAGATGGCAAATTTAGATTTCTCCGAAAAAATTGAGGTTCGCTCTACAGATGAGTTAGGAGAATTGTCTAATAGTTTGAATGACATGTCTATTAACTTACAACAAGCTATGTTTGATTTAAAAAAAGCAAATGAACAATTAAAAAATGATATTGAAAAAGAAAGAGAAATAGAAACAAAACGCAGAGAGTTTTTTGCGATTGTAGCACATGAATTAAAGTCCCCTCTTACTGTAATGAAAGGATACTTAGAAGGGATGATATACAATATTGGCCCTTATCAAAATCGCGATCAATATTTAAAGAAAAATCATCAAATTATTGAAAGTATGGAACAATTAGTTCGTGAAATTTTAAGCGTATCGAAATTAGAACAACACACCTTCAAACTAAAAGTAGAGGAAGTTAATCCTTCAAAGTTAATAGGTACAATCACAAAAGATCTCGAATTTTTTGCTTCTCAAAAAAGTATCGAAATAATAAAAGAATTTGATTCTGACCTTTCTATTTATACAGATTGTGCTCTTTTAGAAAAAGCATGCAAAAATATTATCCACAATGCGGTTATGTATTCACCACATAATGAAAAAGTCTATATAAAGTTAAGAGAGAATTCTAAACAAGATCAAATCGAAATGAAAATTATAAATACAGGTATCAATATTAAAGATGAAGATATTCAACAAATTTTCAAACCATTTTATCGAATTGAAAAATCAAGGAATCGAAATACTGGAGGAAGTGGTTTGGGGCTATATATTGTTAAACAAATTCTTGAAACGTTAGATATAAAGTATTCAATAAAAAATATGGAACATAGTGTGCAATTTTGCATGAGTATTCCGCTATCTAAACATAAAAACAAATAAACTCTCCTTTAAATAGGGCGAGTTTATTTGTTTTTGTAGTAAGTATAAACTTATTAACAGGCTTTTCGTTTAATGACGTATGCTACTTTTTAAATGGCGATTGTCATAAGTAGTGACAAACTGTATTCAACTTAAATGTTTACCTATAACAGCAAAAAAAGCGAAATTACGCTTAGCAGCAAATTAGATTCTCTTATTTGAGATACATTTCATCTATGAAACTGAAAAGGAGGATGAAAAATGTTTATTCACCTCCATTTTTCAGATTAATTTGGAATTCTTTTATGATAAGCTATATGTAAAGATTAAACATAAAGGATGATTCGTATGGAAATAAGACCAAAGGTAAGTGAATATAACTCCTATTATGCAACGTATACCAACTTGGTATCAGACGGAAATATCATACATATTCTAGAACAACAAATGAAGGAAACGAATCTTTTATTAAAGGGAATTTCTAATAGTAAGGGACTTTTCCGGTATGCTCCTACTAAATGGAGTATAAAAGAAGTAATCGGTCATATAGCAGATACAGAACGTATTATGGCGTATCGATTGCTATCTATCGCTCGAGGCGAGACAGCAGAACTTCCAGGCTATAATGATGATATGTATGTTCTTAGAGCTGCTTTTGATAAGCAATCTATGCAAGATCTTCTTGAGAATTTAATAGTTGTTCGCCAATCTACCCTGTATTTACTTAGAAGCTTAGATAAAGAAGCCTGGTCACAAAGAGGAAATGCGAATAATTCTGAAGTTACAGTTCGTGCATTAGCATACATCATTGCCGGTCATGAGCTTCATCATCTTCAAATTATAAAAGAACGTTATCTTGGTTCTGATGCATATCCAGCAAGTTAATATTTGAAGAACAAGAGTCCTATTTATGTAGGGCTCTTGTTCAGTATTTATAACGTATTAGCACTTAGAATCATGGCAATTAAATGCATTTATTTATAAAATTCACCACATAATATATATGCTATCCTCTTTTATTCTGTACATAATTTTCTTTAGGTTGATATACTATAAACACAATAGTTCTGGAAAGGTGATGATATTATGTATGAACAACAAAATAATAGAGATAGAGATCAAAAAATGATGTTTTCGATGCAAGGAGTTCCCACAAATAAAATTAACATGAATCAATTACCTAAATGGATTAAAATTTTTGGATATTGTGCGTTTGGTTGGATGATAGTATTTAGTTTAATTATGATTGTAGGTTTAATTCTGCAATAACTATACAGATACATAGATAGGTAAACGGGACGATATTTAGATTATACATCTAGGTAATGTTCCGTTTTTTATGTATGATTATCCCATGATATAGGTAACCAATTATACTAAAAAGAACTTGTAGAATATCCTACAAGTTCTTTTTCAAATATTATTAAAACGGGAACAACAAACTATTTTAACATTCAGTACAGGGAGACCATTTTGATTATGGCTTGATTTTATTATAAATCAAATATAAGCTTTTGAAAGGTCTAGATTTTGAAAATTATGTGAATTGAACAGCTACGATGTTTATATTAGATTTCATTTACAACCAACTTCTTCTTACTTAAATACACTGCACGATCTGATTTTTTAGCAACCTCCTGTGAGTGCGTCACAACAATAATACATTTATTCTCTTTATGTGCAAGTTCTTGAAACAGTTCTATAATATCCATTGCGGTTTGCTCATCAAGGTTTCCTGTTGGCTCATCCGCAATCAATAAATCAACATTACAAGATAGTGCTCGAGCAATTGCTACACGCTGTTGTTGCCCACCGCTTAGTTGCAGGACGTTTCGTTTCGCTTCAGCTTCTGAGAGTCCTACCCTCTCTAATAACTGTAATGCTCTTGCTGTTTTATTTTGCACTTTAACACCTGTAATTTCCATTGCTGTTAAGACATTTTGAAGAGCTGTCATATAGGTTATTAAGTTATAAGATTGGAAAATTACAGATACATTTTGATTACGGTATCGATCCAAACCAATTTTTCTAATATCTTTGCCATTATACAGTACATAACCATTTTTAGGGACATCTAGTCCACAACCTAAGCTTAGAGTCGTAGTTTTACCAGATCCAGATGGTCCTAAAATCGTGTAGAAATGTCCTTTTTGAAAAGAAAAGTTAACATTTTCTAGTATCGCTACATTTTTTCCATTACTTTCATAATAATAATCTAAATTTTTAAACTGTAAAATTGTCTCCATATCGAGCCTCCTCATTCATCTTTTAAAAGAATTTGTTTTGGGTTTAAACGTAGAATAGATAATGCCGGAAGAAGCGTTGCTATTATAGCAATAGCTAGTCCAATTCCACCCATTTTTCCTACATCTTCTCCTGTTACACTTACATCAATTTTATTAATCGGATCTTCTTTTTGATTTTGTAGAGTACCACCAGGTCCAGCCATCATTACAGTACCATGTTGCGAGGTATCTGTTTCTTCGCTTGAAGTAGCAATTTCATTCGAAAGTAAATTATCCCCGATATATTGAGAAACTTTAGCTCCTGTTGTTATGGATAATCCAAATGCTAAAATAGCGACACACACTACTTCTACTACGAATTGCGCCATCAGCTTCCACTTTTTCTCTCCAATGGACAATAGAATTCCCATTTCTTTACGACGCCCTTTAATTGATAGCATTATGATTAATCCTAAAATGATCGCACCTGCAATCGATACAATATAAATAATCATTTGAGAAGTCGAAGAGATATTTTCGATAGGACCAATCATTTGCTTGTACAATGAATCATGCGCATCTAATTTATAATAATTAAAATCAATATTAAATTTTCTTGCTTCTTTTTTAAATGCATCAATATATTGTGGATCATTCAAGAAATACACGACTTGAACACTACTTATACCTTGGTCTACTTCTAATTTTTTCATAGTTGAATGCGGCATATATAGTTTATTAGCTGGATCCATAATAGGAGGAGCCTGTTGACCCATTGCTTGCTCATTTGTTTCGTAAATACCGATAATTTCAACCTCAAGGGTTTCCTTCTTATCCCCTGATTGCACTTTAACTTTGTCTCCTACTTTCAAATTGTTTAATTCCGCTAATCGTTTTTCCATTAAAGCTACATTCTGATCCTTCATTTGCTCTGTTATTGGTTTTCCATCAATGATTTTACTTTTTCCGTTTTTAAAGCTTTCTTGTAATGCAGTCTTGCGAACTCCCTCAATCATAAAAGAAGCGTTCATATCGATTTCTGTACCAGAGCTTGAACCGCCTCGCGCAGCCGCCATTCCCACTTTACCTTTTCCTTCTCCTTCTGAAGCTCCTACTAGTTTAAGCCCATCAGAAATACCGAAAGTGTTAGCTATGTAATTATAATCTTTTACATACTTGGACTTCGCTAATTGATCTGTTTCTTTTGCATCGAGCTGCGGCGGATTTGGCATTTCTCCAGTTTCCTTAGCTTTTTGACCTAATTTGTCGAAATCAAGACCTAAAGTAACATCTGCACCAAGTTTTTTTCTTGCAGCATCCGCTGCTTTTTTTGATGCATTTTGGATTGTGAAACCTGAAAGAACCAAATTTGTAACAATCAGAAAAACTGCCATCAAAATTAATGATGTTCCTATCCTTTTTTTCATACTGAGAATTGCTCGTTTCATAAAATTCATTTTTTCTTACCTCCTTGATAACTTGTATTCTATATAGGTTATCTAGAGTTTATATGGAGCTAATCGGTAGTTTAACTAGAGATATAAGGAGTTTATGTGTAGTTATTTACCTGTTTCAGAAAAGCTAGAACACAAATTCAAAAATGCAGCCGTTTTTGAATATTGATAAGGAGTTATTCCGTTTAATAAATTTATTAAAGGTTAAGATTAATTTAATGTATGTAGCACAAAAAATATTTACTGTGTAATTTCTATACAATAAATATAGAGAAACCTATTTGTAAATATTTATATGAGAATGTAAGTTTCCTAATAGAAATTACATCTTTTAATAAGAAAAGAAACAATTTAATATTCTTTTATACGGATATGAACATTAACTTACTTCTTAAATTTTAGTATATATTTATAGTTTTATTTTATTGCAAGCTTTATAATATGATATACAAATTTATCACCTACTATTAGGAAAAGAGAATATTTTATAATTAATTTACAACATAAATTTTGTCCATGTTTTAAACAATATGTATTTTGGAGGAGGTTAATTTGATTTTTTCAAAACTCATTGATCGGTACGCCTTATATGATTTACATAAAAAAAGAAGTGTAGCATTTCAGTTTACTTCCCTTTCTAACACTTCATTAAATATAAAGGACATAGAATCTTTTTATAAAGTACAACCATCACATTTTCATTTTGACATTAAGCATTCAAAGCAGGAAAATGAATACATGGTTGGGCAATTCAACTATAAAAGTTCGGTTCAATCCGGTGATTCACGCAACGACTCTGTAACTGGGGAATTATTCTTACATAAAAATGAAAATGCACCTCATGTTATCTTTGTTCACGGTTGGAGAATGGATTCTAACGAACGTGTGAAAAAAATATTCCACGATCATATGACCAGCCTGAAGTGGAATATGTATTATTTCACTCTACCCTATCATTTTGAAAGAAAACCCGATCAATCCTTATTCAGTGGAGAGTATATGGTAAGTGCAAATATTGAACGAACATTACAAGCAACTAGACAAGCGGTAGCTGACTTACGAGCTTTGATTAAATGGATTAAAGCAAATAAAAATGGGCCCCTGATTCTAATAGGAATTAGTTTAGGCGGATTTATTACTAACTTAACCTCTCTTGTTGAAGAAGAAATTGATGTGTTAGCATCCATTTTCTATGCAAATCGACTTTCTTATTCTATTTGGAATACAACTCCAGGTAAATTTATTAGAGAAGACTTGGAACATCATGGTGTTACGTATGATGATTTAATAGATTATTGGAAAATCACTGAACCGAGTCAAGCATTGCCAAAAGTAAAAAAAGAAAATATTTTATTAATTTCAGGTAAGCATGATCTATATGTGCATTCTGAGGATACAGACTACTTGTGGGAATCTTGGGAAAGACCTCCACGATATATTTATAAATGTGGGCATGCCGGGATCGTTCTTAAACGTAAAAAAATTGCAACTGATACTATTGATTTTATTCAAAATCGATTGAACTCCCCGCACTTATCCAATGTCATGCCTTAAATCGCGAGATTACTAAGTACAAAATCTTATACTTATATTGTTATATTTTTTACTAGTCACCTTTGTAAATCTTCGCCCCTAGCCTTACACGATTGAAAATGAAATAAAATAAATAACTAAGGAACTAATTTACCATATGGAAAAACATTGCTCAACATTTTCACTAGTAGTCCCTGTATATGCAATATTACATATAAAAATCTTTATGTATTCCGTTATTAATTTAAAAGGAAATTATTCATCCATTAATCTATACCATCCGTATTTGCAGTTAAGGATACCCTAATTACATATGAAAAAGAGAGAAGAACATTGGTTAGTTCTTCTCTCTTTGTTTATTTTTAAGATAACTATCTATAAAATTTTGCTTTTCATAATTCTTCATGAGTCTAGAAAAGAAATTTTTCTAATGTACATAATTACAACGACATTAAACCACTTTGCTCTTAAATCCAATACTTGTATTATTAATTGCATGAAAGTCCTTCTTGAGAAAGGTTTTAATTTCCGAATATTCTGTTGACCGTTATAACATATCCAATTTACAATTTAATTGTGGTGTTCTTTCACAATTAAACTACTTAGAATATACACTTCATTTATTTGAAAACAATTACAAATAGAGGTGCTAAAATGAAAACTAGAGTAAATCCAGAATTATTACAAGGGTTAGAGATGTTTCCGGATCTCGATTTACGCCCGGAAAACTTGCAATCAATCAGAGAAGGAATAGCTCAAATGAGACCACCTACCGTTGTTGATGACTCTCTTTCTTTAACAGATAAAGTCATTGTTGGGCCTGATGATAATCCGTTACCATTACGAATTTATCGTCCAAAATCAAATCATGAATCTTTACCTGTCTTATTATGGATACATGGTGGTGGTTATATCTTAGGTTCTATAGATGATAACGATGATACTTGTATGAGGTTTGCAAAAGAAGCTGGCTGTGTGGTTGTATCTGTAGACTACCGCTTAGCACCTGAACACCCTTACCCAGCACCAATTGAGGATTGTTATTCAGCTTTAAAATGGATTGCTGATAATGCAAAGTCATTAAACATTGATTCAAATCGTATTGGGGTTGCAGGAGTAAGTGCCGGCGGTGGACTAACAGCAGCATTATCATTATTAGCCCGAGATCGAAAATATCCTTCAATTTGTTTACAAATGCCACTATATCCAATGATTGATGACAGAAATGATACACCTTCAGCGAATGAAATTAAAGAGGGATTTGTTTGGAATCAAAAGGCAAATGAAGCTGGCTGGAAAATGTATTTAGGAGAAATGTATGGAACGGATCAAATCCCTGCCTATGCAGCACCTTCTCGAGCTGAGGATTATAGTGACTTACCGTATACTTACACATTTGTTGGTCAATTAGATCCATTCCGCAGCGAAACATTAACCTATGTAAGCAAACTAGCGCAAGCTGGTGTTGATGTGGAGTTTCATTTATATCCAAATGCCTATCACTGGTTTGAAGGGTTAAATCCAAATGCCGATGTATCTATTTATGCTGTGAACGAAATAGTACAAGCAATAAAGACTGGTTTCAAACGAGTATCCAAGGTTGAGGCTTAATCCCATTACAAGATAAATACTTATAAATAGTATATATGTTATCATTTAAACATAATAGCCGATTCTAAATGAGAATCGGCTATTAATATGTAAAATCCGCCTAATATATCAAGGTTGAGAAACAGATATAAGATGTTTAGGCGATGTGTTTATTTCCTCTGCCAATGCTTTTATGTTCATCATGATTTGAAGTATTTCTTCTTTTGTTGTCCTTGGGTTGATAGAGCAAAGTCGAATTACTATTTTTTCTTTTAATTTAGTAGTACTTAGCATAGCAAATCCTCTTTGATTAATTTCTTCCACTAATTTTTTGTTTATTTCATGAATTGTATCTGTAGATGTTAGCTCACATGGAATATAACGAAAAGTAACAATTCCTAATTGGGCGGGTGTTACTACTTCCCAATCTTTTTCTTTCCTTAAAAACTCTTCAACTTGTTCAGCTAGCATAATGCCATGATCAATTGCCTCACGAAAAGCTGTAACTCCGAATGCTTTAAAAGAAAGCCATACCTTTAATGCTCTAAATCTACGAGAAAGTTCAATTCCACGCTCCCCAAAATTCACTTTTTCTTCTATATTAGTTTCTGTATCCTTAATATACTCTGGGATCATACGGAATGTTTCACTTAAATATTGGCTATTTCGAATAAGTACACAACCAACATCATAAGGCTGAAAAAGCCATTTATGCGGGTCTAACGTTAAAGAATCGGCACGATGAATTCCACTTAATAACTCCCTTCCTTTTTCACTGAGAATTGCTGCAGCCCCATAAGCCCCATCCACGTGTAGCCATATATCTTCATCACCACATACATCAGCCAATTCATCGAGGGAGTCCACCGCTCCGCAATTCGTTGTCCCTGCATTAGCAATAACACAGAATGGTTTTTTCCCTTTTAATCGATCTTCTTTTATTTGTTTTCTTAAAGTACTAACTGAAATTTTTAAGTCTTCATCTGTCTCAATTCGGCAAATTTGATGCTGTTTAAAACCTAATACTTTAAGTGCTCGATCTACAGAAAAATGAGTTTGGTTAGAAAAATAAACAATCGCATTTTCTATGTCATTATTCAGCTTGACCTGTCTCGCTACAGTAAGTGCAGTCAAATTAGCCATGGAACCACCACTGACAAATAGTCCTTCAGCTGAATCAGGGAATCCTAGCATTGATTTTAACCAGTTAATTGTCGTTAATTCAATTTGTTCGGCACCTGCACCTACTATCCAAGCTGTAGGAAATACATTAAACCCACTTGCTAAAAAATCTGCTAATACACCAACATAATTGTTAGGACCTGGCACAAAAGCCATAAAATGAGGATGATCCACATGAGTAATTTGATTAAACACATTGTTATTAAGAAAATGAAGTAATTCTTTTGGATTAGATCCGTTTTCCGGAATCGTTTCAATTAGCTTGTCTCTAAAAATATTACTATCAATCGTTTCTGAAACTGGTTTACTTTTTAAATGATTCATATGATCAACAATCAAGTCAACCGCTTGATATCCTAACTGACGCATTTCTTCGGCTGATAGCTGCAAGTTTTTTGTCATTTGATTTACCCCTATTCTATTTAAAAAGGCGAGTTCTTGCTCGCCTTTTCATTTTTTATAATTTGTAATCACAAATTGTTTGTATTGGATTTTGAAGAATCATGTTGATTAAGCAATGGATGTGATTTAATATTTCCTGTATTTTCTTCGCTTCATATAAAGTTTGATCATATCCAAACTTTATTGTAAGTCTTTCTTCAGGGAAGCACATAATTCCATACTTTACATGTGGCTCATCAACAACTTCGTAATCCGTGATAGCAAAATGTCTGTTTTCATTTGAAGAAAAGATTGCTGGATTAGTTGGATAGTTTTCAAAAACCCAAAGATGGTCAGTCAACTCAGTTTTTAATTCACTTTGCTTTTGTATATCAACAAATGAATAGTATGCATACTCATTACATTTCAATGTCTCTAGTTGTACCTTTTGCAGGAAGTCCACAAAAGACTGCGTTTCTGTCCATGCTAATCGGATAGGCAAAACATTTGTGAACAGACCGAACATACTTTCAATTCCTTCTACTTCGGGAGGTCTGACTGATACGAGATTAGGCAATACTACTTCTCTCGTTCCGTTGAATTTGCCAAGTAATATTCCCCATACAGCTAGTAGTGCTGTATTCATAGTTATATTGTTTTTAGTTACAAATGTCTGTAACTGATTAGTCAAATCCTTGTCTAAGGTTAAATCCATAAAAGTGAAGTTTAACCCTTCACTTTTAGATGGGACTTTCTTTTTAGGAATACTAATTTTCTGATTGTATCCTGATAAATAATCCCTCCAAAAATGACGTGCTTTCTCATGATCTTGTACCAAAGTCCAGTCTATGAATGTTTCAAAAGGTTTTACTATAGGTAACCCCGCCGTAGTTCCCGCATTTGTTGTTTCATAGAGCTGGAATAATTCGTCTATCAAAATGCTGACGCTCCAACCATCACATAATAGATGATGGGAACTCCAAATTACCTTATGCTCGTTATTACCTAGTTGGAATATACAGAGACGTGTCATAAGTTCATCATTTTTAAATCCTCGACTTAAATTTTCATTCATCCACTGTTTTAGGAATTCTTGCTGTTCTTGTTTCGTCATCTCAATCAAGTTTTTTATTTCTGAATTTATTTGAACATCATATAGAACAGCTTGCCAAGGTTTTGCTTGTTCATCTTGCACAATTATTGTTCTTAAAGAATCATGACGATCAACTAATTGTTGGAAACACTGAATAAAGAGTTTAATATCCAACTCCCCCTCAAGTGCCCAAATTGTTTGTTCAAAATATGCATTTGTATCAGGTTCATTCGTAGCATGTTCATAAATAACTTCTTGGAAAGGTGCTAACGGGTAAATACGTTCTATTTTTATATCCGGCATTTTTTCTTGTATTTTGGTAAGTGTTTGTTGATTAAGTTGTTTATCTTTAATATTTAGTAATGTAGCTTTATTATCGTTCATTATGTTTACATCATTTGTTTGTGAACTTGAAAAATGGTCTAGCTTTTTAACAAATTGAACCATGTCCCTTAATATAGGAAATGAAAATAGATTTTTTGGTTCAAGCTCAAATCCTTGTCGATACAGTCTGACGGACACTTGAATCGCTTTTATCGAATCTCCACCTAAGGCGAAGAAATGATCATTTACTCCAACTTGATCTATTTTGAGTACTTCTTGCCAAATACTAGTTAATATTTTTTCCATTTCAGTTTTTGGAGCAATAAATACTTCATTTGTTTGTTTCTCGGGAGTAGGGAGCGCTTTTCTATCTAATTTACCGTTTGGAGTCAAGGGTAATTGATCCAAATAAACAAAATAAGAAGGAATCATGTAATCTGGCAAGTGATCTCGCAAATGCTTTCGTAGTTCTGTTGTACTAATATTTTGCTCAGTTACCACATATGCAACTAAAAATTTTATTCCGTTCTCATCTGTTTGATCAATTACGACAGCATGTTCGACTTGTTTATAAGTTAGAAGACAATGAGCGATTTCTTCTAACTCTACTCGATACCCTTGAATTTTTACTTGGTAATCTTGGCGGCCTAAAAATTCAATATATCCCTCAGAATGCATTTTTCCACAATCTCCTGTTTTGTATATAAGACCAAAATCAGGATGTGACACAAACGCTTCATTTGTTTTCTTTTCATCATTTAAATATCCTTTAGCAAGGCCCACTCCCCCGATATATAAATCTCCAATTACACCAACAGGGCACATTTTCTTTTCATAGTTCAACACATAATACGTTTGGTTTGCCAAGGGCATCCCGTATGGAATACTATTCCAATGTGATTCCACCTGTTTGACCGGATAATAAATTGACCAAATCGATGCTTCTGTTGCTCCTCCTAGTGAAACTACTTCTGCAATCGGAAAATGTCGTTTTATTTTTTCTGGTAAAGAAAGCGGAATCCAATCTCCACTATGTAAAACTAAACGTAAAGAAGAATGTTCAAAATGAGAACCTACTTGATCCAATGCCAAATCCATGATTGCAGGCACTGTATTCCAAATTGTAATCCCTCTACGTTCGACAGTGCGGATTAATTCTTGCATGTCTCTCGGATCACGAATCATTACTAACATTGCACCTGTGCTTAAAGCTCCAAAAATATCGTATACAGATAGGTCAAAACACATGGAAGAGATACCAATAATACGATCATCTTCATTTACCTCATATTTTTGATTTATGTCTTGAATCGTATTTGTAACCGCTTGGTGAGTAATAATTACTCCTTTTGGTTTTCCTGTACTTCCTGAAGTGTATATAATATAGGCAATATCTTCTGGACCAGCAATAGCGGGCATGTCTTCTGTTGTATAAAATGACAAATCATTTTCTTCATAAAGACTAGGTTCTAATAAAAGCTTGCATGAGCTATTTTTTAAAATATATGTTTGGCGATCTAAAGGATGATTGGGATCAATCGGAACATAAGCAGCACCTGCTTTTAAAATACCTAGCATATTAACAATTGTGTCAACTCGTCTTTTGGCTAAAAGACCGACTTTGTCACCAAGACCAATGCCCTGCTCTTTTAAGAAGTGGGCAATTTGATTGGAGCGTTTATGAAGTTCCGAGTATGTTAACCATTTTTGCTCAAATACCACCGCTACTTCATTCGGTGTACGTTTTACTTGGTCTGTAAATAATTGATACAGAGTAGTTGAAGGTATTTTTTCTGTTGTTTCATTATATTGTTCAATTAAAGTTTGATCCGATTCTTTCATCTGCAAAGATGTTATATCGCTTTGTTTCACCAATTGTTCCAATAAGTCAACAAATTGGGAAAACATTGCTTCTATCACATCAATATCAAACAACTCTTCAACATAATTCCAGCTAATTAATAACTCACCATTTTTTTCAATTACTACATTATCCAAATACACTTGTGGAGTCCGAGCATGAATATAGCGAAGAGAACCAAGTTGTTCCCAAGAGAAAGCACCTGCACCTGCTAACATCGAGGTGAAAACGATTGGCATAACTGCTTTTGGCGTCATTTGATGATATCGAGTAAAATCTCGAATAAAGTTAACTCCATCGTAATGACGATGTTCAAGGCCATCTAATAAAGTAGATTGCGTTTCTTTTACTCTAGTAAAGAAAGTTTGCTCTGGTTTTACATCAACATCCAATAAAATAAGCGATGTGAAATCTCCAACAATCTGTTCTACTTCATCATGAACAGGATAACGGTTAAATACAGTCAAGTTAATTGCTAATCGACGTTGATTACTCCAATATGCCAACACATCACCATATATTGTACAAAGTAGAGCGGAAGGAGTTACCTCTTTCTCTTGTGCTAACTTTCTTAGCTTTGTCCATTTTTTATTATCCAGGATTTTTGTAAGTGATTGGAATTTAGGAGTAGCAATCTCTGCTGGATCCTTTTTTAACAGCAAAGAAGGTGCAAACGGAAAGTCAGGAAGCTTACTTGTCCAATAATCTTTTGCTGTTTTATATTCTTCGCTTTGTTCCATTTCATCATAGATAAACATATAATCTTGAAAATCAAAAGATAAAGATTCTAATTTTTGATTTGGTTTATAATAATAATGCAACAAATCCTGTCCAACAATGTTCATGCTTGCTCCGTCCATTAACAAAGCATCGTATCGAAAACATAATAAATACGTGTCTTCTTTTAAAAGAAAAGCTTTCAATTCAAACAAAGGCCATTGCCCCAAAGGGAATACATGGTTAGTCATTCGAGAACGCTCTTCTTGTAAGCGAGCATGTTGATTCCTATCATCTAAATCTATGAGACTCACTATTTCAATCTCGTAATCAGGAACGCTTTGTAATATTTGCTGTTTTCCCTCTGGTAAAATTACAGCTCGCAACATTGGATGACGATGGATTACCTTTTGAAAACTTTTTGAAAGACGATTGATATCCAATGTTGTTTCATATTCAAAATATGTTTGAGGTGAAATACCACTTAATTCAAACTGTGAATTCCTTCCTAACATATACGCTGTCTGAACTTCTGTTAAGGAAAATGGATTAGATAAATCTTTAACATGAGTTGGTCTACTTTCAAAGTTTTCCTCTTTATGCTCTAACTTTACACAAGAACTCAGTTGAGCGATTGTAGGGTGCTTAAAAAAATCTGTTGTACTTATTTTTAAGCAGTCTTTTCTTAGTAAATTAATTACTTGAAGTGCTTTAATGGATTCTCCTTTTAATGCAAAAAAATTATCATGAATACCGATTCCCTCAATCTCCATAACTTTTTCCCATGCACACACTAATTTTTGTTCAATTTCATTGCGCGGGGCAACGTATGGGATTGATACATAATCCGTTTGTGTTATATCCAATAACCTTTTTCTATCCACTTTTCCATTTGGATTCAATGGAATCTCTTCTACCTGAATCATTTTTTCAGGAATCATAAACTCAGGTAATTTATCACTTAAATATTTTCTGATTTCACCAAAAGACACCTTGTTATCCGATACATAGTAGGCAGCTAATAATTTCCTATTTCCATACACTTGATCAACAACGATAGCCTGGTTTATTTCTGGATATTCCCTTAATTGAGTTTCGATTTCTCTTAATTCAATCCGATACCCCCGAATTTTCACTTGATGATCCATTCGACCTAAATACTCAAGTTCTCCATTAGGCAACCAACGAACGAGATCACCTGTATGATACATCATTTCTCCTGCCGTAAAAGGATTCGGTACAAATTTTTCATCTGTCAGTTTACTTTTACCAAGATACCCTCGTGCTACCGCTACTCCAGCAATGCAGAGTTCACCAGGAATTCCAAATGGTTTTAATTGGCCATACTTATTCAATATATAGGAATGATAATTCGGATTTGGTTTGCCAATCGTAACTTCTTTGGAAATGCTCAAGTCTTTTACTGTTGAGCAAATGGTTGTTTCTGTGGGACCATAAATATTTAAAATTGTTGCTTCACTGATACAACGAATTTTTTCAACCAAATCAATGGAAAATGCTTCTCCTGCTAATAAAATAGATTTTAAATCTTTTAGAAAATTTGCCCCTTCTGGATCACTCAAAATCACTTCCATTCGCGATGGCGTTGATTCCCATAAATCCACCTTATGTTTTTTGACCAAATGAGCCAATTCTTTTGTTGCAAACTGGTCCTCTGTAGCAATTACTACTTTTGAACCTTGCGTTAAAGGAAGACATATTTCTAACAAGGAAATATCAAAAGATACACTAGCAAGAAACAAGAATGATTGATTAGCCTTTACTTTTTCTCTCATTACATTTAAAAAATGAACTAGCGATTTTTGTTCTATCATTACCCCTTTTGGATTTCCTGTCGATCCTGATGTGTAAATAACATAAGCCAAATCATTAGGATTATGTTCTCGTACTAAATTACTTTCTTCACCTTGGAAAAGATATTCTTTATCAAGATACAGTACTTCACCCGCAAATTGCGGCAATACTTCCTCTGTTCGCTTACTAAGTAAATATTTTGCTTGACTATCTTGTAACATATATTCAATTCGTTCAGTTGGGTAGTTAGGGTCGATTGGTAAATACGCTGCTCCTGCTTTTAAAATCCCCATCATACCAATAATCATTTCTAATGACCGATCTACCATAACGCCAATAATACTTTCTTTTGAAACACCTTTACTTTGAAGAATAGAAGCCAATTGATTCGCTTTCTTATTCAATTCTCTATATGTCAAAGATTGATCATTACAAACAACAGCAATTTGATCTGGAGTTTTTAATACTTGCGCTTCAAACAAATCTTGAAATGATTGAAACAAGTCTATGCCCGTTTGAAAAGTATTCAATCCTTCTAACAACTCTTTTTCTTCTTCTGCAATAATACAAATATCTTTCAATGCCAAATTCGGATTTTGTGAAACTTGCTTTAAAACATAACAATACGAATTGGCAAACTGTTGCAAAGAAGAGAATGAACGGGACTTACAAGAAATTTGAAATTCAAATTCATTATGTATTTCATTCCATTTTCTTCGTATCCATAGGGCTAAATTATTCTCTGCGTATTCTTCTAGCGAATTTTCATTATGTAATCCTTCCATCCCGATTACAATTTGAAAAGGAGTTAAATTGTGTTTAACTAATAATTCAGAGAGCGGATACTCCTGATTTTCATACCCGAATAAAGTCGTTTGTTCAATCTCATTTACTAATTGTTTAAAGGGGTGATGCGGATGGATTTCACTTCCTAAAGGAATCAACTTATTAAGATTCTCACTTTGTTCAAGATTCTTTTCAATTATAGGAATACCAATGGTAATTCTTTCTTGATCTGTATAATGTGCCAAACAAACCCTTAAAGCGGCTTGAAACCAGCTAAATAATAATAAATCTTGAGACTTACTTATTTTTTGTATACTTTTACTAAATTCTACATTCACTCTGACTTGAACGTACTCACAAGGTGTTTCTTTATTTAGTTGGTAATCGCTATTAAATTTAAATACAGAAAAATCGAGAATCTCGGAAGATAATTGCTCCTTCCAAAACGCTTCTACTTCTTTATTTTCATGAATTGAACTTCGATCTTTAATGTGCATTTTTATCTTTATCCCCCTAATATTCATTTCTTCTACTCGTTAATTTTTAAGCCAACTTCAAGCCCATGGAGAAACACTTGATGATTATCCAAACATAAAAATTGCTGAATATCTTCAAATTTCATATGACCAACTGAACAAACCCCTAAATTTAATGTTTCAGCAACCATATTTAAGGTAGCAGTGATAATGCCTGACTCAATACAAGCAAATAAATATCCATCTGAACCGTATTTCGGGATAGAAGCGTTCGCATTATAAATCAAATAAACTGAGAATGCAGATTGAGTAAATAAATCCTGATTAATTAACTCATGATCACTTTTGATCACTTGATCAATGTTGTTTACAATCACAAGACTGTTTTTTGATGGGTTATAATAATAAAATCCAGCTTTCATATCCTCTATACGTTTTGGTTTTATATAAACAAAGATATCAATGGGATAGAGCCCGCCTGCACTTGCGTAATGATAGTATATTTTTTCTTCCTTAACCTGTTTTAGAGTTGATAAGAATTGGGAAAATTCCGAAAAACTAATATGTTTTTCCGTATCAAATTGACGACAAGATCTACGTTCCTTAATTATAGTAGGTAGCTCATTTGTTGTTTCAAGTTGAATTTCGGTCGACCGTGCAGCAACGTGCGTGCGATTTAATTGTTCACTCATATACTTATCTAACTTTTCTTTAGAAAAGCGAATCTGGTTGCTATATGGATTTGAAAAAATCTTTTCTTGTGAAGAAAATACTTCTCTTGGGTGTAATATATTACTTACTAACACACGATTTTTTATCATGAGCTCTATGTTTTTTTGTGTCTCTTCTACATTTCCTAACGAAAAGCGCTCTACTAGTTCACTAATTTTCACACCTTTTTGAGCCATAAAATAAAAATCTGGAAACCACTCAGACAGAATACCTGTAAATCTCATTTCCCCTATCAAAACTTCATTATGCAACTTCTCCCAATGCTTAATCGGAGACCAGTAATAAATTTTCTCGCTCATATAACCCTCCATAAACGTTTAACTTATTTTTGAAATGCAATTTTCTAATTTACAAAAATTTTTTTGGATTCTGCTCCTTGTCTCATAGTGATTATAAATACATGCACTTTAACGAAACTTGAAAATAATGAAATAACTTTTTCTTCATTAAAATTTTTTATTTCATCATAAAAAATGATTTCTTTTTGGATATTTCACATCCTTTCCCATAGTAATCCTATAAGGTATAAACCATTTATAACATTGAGAATATTCATGTATTTCCAATGTGAAATTATTGTAATGGATTGGAGAGCGGTTGAATATAGTTATTAAATCAAATAATGTTGAGAAAGTTTTATTTATTATATCGATAAAATTTTATGATGTAATTTATTACAAATAGATTAAGAAAAGAGTTTTAAATTTTTCTTAATCAGTTAGTGTGAAAATATCACATACTATTACATACAATCGAGTTACTTACATTTCATATTCAAAATAGAGAAAAGACACCTTGAATGGTGTCTTTTCTCTATTTTAATTCCTTATACTTTTTACGCCTTTGTTATTTTTAAACGATTTGTAGGAATTAATACAACTCGAACATCTAGTTCGTTATATGTTCGAATATATAATAAACATTATCTGAATTACGAATGTATTTCAGGTAATTTTATAAATAAACTCAAAGATATCTTCTTCTCCTACTGCCACAAAAGAAATAATCTATTGCTTATTTCTTTTATTAAATTGTAATATAATTACAGTATGTGAAATTATATTACATTAACTTTAAAAACGAAGTGAGAATAATCTTCACTTCGCTTTTTTTATTTGCAATCCTTGTTAAATTTGCTCAATGCAGTATTTATTTCCACATTCTTCGCTTTTATTTAATCGGTTTCTCTGTTTTTAAGACAAATGAACTTAATGCAGGAACTTTAATTTTATTGTCATGGACAACATAAAGTGGTTTACTTCCCGCCTGCTTGCTGTCTACTAGTACTTTCCAAGGCCCTTTCGATGGAAGTGTTATTTCAACAGCTTCTCTATTTGCATTGTGAGCCACTGTAAAGTATTCATTTTTATTCCCCTCTATTGTATAAGCTACCGTATTTTTCGGAGCATCAATAAATGATACGTGTGTTTTTATTTGCTCTGCAGATGTCATTCGAAAAGCTGAGTACTTTTTGCGTAATTCTATTAAACCCTTCATATAATCTACTTCATTATTAAACGTTGCACGGCGCAGCCAATCCATCTGGTTAATTGAATCTGGAGATTTGTAACTATTATGATCACCGTATTTCGTCCGCATAAACTCTTGCCCTGCATGTAAAAATGGAACTCCTTGTGATGTTAATAAAATTGAAGAAGACAATTTGTGCATTTGTTTTCGCACTTCTTCACTGTCACCTGAATTAGTTAACTCAAGTTTATCCCATAATGTATGATTGTCATGTGCTTCCACATAAGTTAATACCTGTTCCGGATCTTGATAGGTAGACGAATTTGTATCGTAGTCAATACCTGCCGTAATACCTTTTTTAATACGATCTTCCATGTTTTCCTTTCCATTTATAAAACCATTTTCCTTTTCCTCAAATACACTACCTTTCAACCCATCACGTATATTATCGTTAAAATGAGCAATCCCTTTCATTTTCTCTGCATTTTTTTGATTTGCTTTCAGCTCAGCTGCAAGAGGTGTATTTAAATCCCATCCTTCTCCGTGTAGTATAATAGAAGGGTCAATTTGATTAACAGCTTTACGTATTTCATTCATCGTTTCATAATCATGAATACCCATTAAATCAAAACGGAATCCATCTAAATTGTATTCTTTTGCCCAATATGTGACGGAATCTATCATAAATTTCCTCATCATTTTTCTTTCTGAAGCAGTATCATTTCCTACTCCAGTTCCATTTGCAAATGTTCCATCTTCATTGTAACGATAATAATAACCTGGAACTAACTTATGGAAATTAGATTCAGCAGCGTTATACATATGGTTATATACTACATCCATCACTACTCGAAGATTATTATCATGTAGTGTTTGAACCATTTGCTTCAATTCAGTTATTCGCACAGTCGGCTCATAAGGATTTGTAGAATAGGAGCCTTCTGGAACGTTGAAATTTTTAGGATCATATCCCCAGTTATATTGCGGTTCATTTAAAGTCTCTTCATTTACAGAAGCATAATCAAATATCGGTAAAAACTGAACGTGAGTAACACCTAGATCCTTTATATGATCAAGTCCTGTTTTTACACCTTCTGGCCCTTTTGTTCCTTTTTCTGTTACACCTAAATACTTCCCTTTCTGTTTAATACCACTTTCAGGTTGGATGGAAAGATCGCGTACATGTAACTCATAAATAATAGCATCTTCCGGATTTTTAAATTTTGGCTTTTTGTTTGCTTTCCATTTTTTCGGATTTGTTTCTTCTAAATTAACGACTGCACCTTTATCTCCATTTACAGAAGCAGCACGCACATATGGATCAACCGCTTCAGTCCACTTATCACCAATTTTGACCTTATACGTATAAAAGAGCCCTTTTTGATTCCCCTTTAGTTCTGCTGTCCAAGTTCCCTTTTCACCTTGTTGCATGTTTATTTCAGCACCTATTTTATCGTTCCAGTTTTTATATGTAACTAACTTCGCTTCGCTTGCAGTAGGAGCCCATAAACGGAACTTTGTATGTTGCGCGGTATATGTATTCCCTAAATCGTTACCACTATAATAAAATAAATTATCAAATTCCTCGCTACGAATGACTTTACCAATTTCAGTATTCGTATCAGCTAAGTTTTCTATTTTAACTTTGTATGTTTGTTTTAAATCAATTTTCTGTTCCGTAATTATTTTGACCTTATTAGTAATATCTCCACTATTTATATCATAAGGACTAATATTTTTAATTTTAATGCCTTCAATTTCAATTTTCTTTTCCCTAATATGAAACGGGACATTAGTCGTTACGGTAATTTCATGGAAACTATCAATAGTTGCTTTTTGAATTGAGAGATCTGAAGAAGGCTTAGAGTTATATACTTTTTCATCGCCCGAAAGAATCCATACTTCAGCACGACCGCCCTTTATATTTTCAATCCAACGATCCCCACCATCTTTTTCCCATTCATTTGTTCGAACTATAAATCCTACACGATTATAGTCACCGTCTATTTTTATCTTAGCGTATTTTCCAAATTCATCTTCACCAGTAAATTCATAAGATGTACCATTTGCATTTTCTCCCCATAACCAAAGATTCCAGTCTTTTGTATTTCCAAGCTTCTCTTTGTAATGAATGATAACTTCAGTTGTTTTCGAATTTGAAACTGCCTTCACACCCTGAAAGGAGAAAACAGATGATAACATAACGATTAAAGTAAGTAATAAAACTGTTTTGTTAATTAATCTTTTTATAATTTGCACCACATACACCCTTTCTTCAAATATTACTAGCGATTTATTATGCTTACACTGAATAACACTGCTTAAATTAATCTAGAAATCTCTTTTGCTTCACCTCCATATTGGCTATTTTCACGTATGTATTTCAATGACCTTTTAATACGGAAGCGTTTGCATAAATTGCTTAAAAAAATAGATTTGTGTATGCCCTCATATATTTGTAAATGCTAAAAGGTCAGGGAAATCATTTTAAAGCAATCGTTTGTTATCGCTTTCATTTTATAGACTTTCTATCAAGAGGTCAATATATTATTAATTTTCTGTTTTTACACACTTTAAACCTTATTTATTTGTCGCAACTTCTTACAGATAACGCACCTAATTATTGCTTAGTCAGTTTATTTCCAACAATACATTGCTAAGTAAAAAAACAGCTAATATCCTTAAAATGATATTAGCTGTTTTTTCATAATGTATTAATATACGAATGATAACTATATTTCTAAATTACTTAATTTTTGCTGCATCAAATGCCTTTTGAACTGCTTGAACTTCAGCTGTATTTGCACCATATTTATTAGTTGCCACTCGAATACATGCTGATCTCAATTCTTTGAAATTAGAAGTCATGTTTAACTCATCAGTATTTGCATAATAGAAAATATCAAACATTTTATCTTCACCAATTCCTTTAACAGTCACTCCGTTATGAGTTCCGCCTTTTGCAATGAGATACGCAACTTTATTAATAATACTTGAATTAAAATGAACACCGCCTTGATCCCATCCATTAAAATCGTTAAATTCACTGTAATCATCTGGATAAGGTACTCCAAGTGAAGATGGAACAGAAGCTGGGTTTTCCATATCACGGAAAACAGATCCCGTTTGTTCTCCCATTGTCCAGTTAAAGTTTCCATTATTTACGTATTTCTCAATAGATGTTCCCATAATATCAGATAGTGCCTCATTAATCGCACCGGATTCCCCGTAATATTCAAGATTAGATTCGCTAGAAGTAACAGCATGTGTAAATTCATGTCCAGCTACGTCATATGCTTTAACAATAGGATCACCATATACAAGCATACTTCCATTATTAGCACTTAATGCATTCTGCCAATTCTTCGGATCATTCGTCTCTTCAGAATCCCAAGCGTGTACAACTGAAACTACCTTTTGTCCCTTATTATCAAAGCTATTACGCTTGTATTTATCTTTATAAAAATCAAATACTTTTGTTGCTAAGTAATGAGCACTTACCGCTTTGGGATCGTTAAATGTTGCCGAAGTACTAGTCGCTAATGTACCAGGATAATAGCTTTCTTCTTTAGTAATATCTTTGTAATTCACATCATATGTTTCAATCCCTTGCCCTCTTGTATAATCAGCAAGAGCATATTTGCCATTACTTTGTTTAGAGATACCAAATGAACGAGAAATACCTAAATCATCTTTTCCTGTTCCAGTTAATGATGTAAGACTGCTTTGTTTACTTTTCTTTAAAGCTCCAACTAGTTTGTCACTGGCCTTTAAGTTAGATTCTTGTACCATATTTTTTAACATATCACCATTTTGTGCATTTACTAAATAAGTACCAGAAACATAGTTTGGTGTTGCGGCTTCAAAGGTAACTTGGTATGCATTTTTAGCTTGTCCATTATTTTCATCAACAAAAATAACCTCTTTAACTTCTGGCTCAGTAATAAACTTGATATCGTTCCCGTACTTCGTATAAATAAATTGTTTTGCTTCATCTTTTGATAGATTAATAGGTTTTTTCAATTCTTCTTGTTTTAAATTTTGCGCGCTATCACCTGAAACACTTTTAATAACACCATTATTATCTACATGTGCAGTTAATTGATGGCCATATACTTCTTTTCCTTCGTATGTTTGCTGCATACGTACAAGTGTAGTTCCATCATACGAACCACGTTTTTGAAGGACTTTATAATCTACTCCTGCTTCTCCATTGACTTGTTTTTGGGACAGAGCTTGCTCTGTTTTCTCCTTAAGTGCATCCTTTACTACATTTTCTGGTGCCTTTTGTGACGGTTGTGTAAGTTCACCCGAACGGAACGATTCCTCCTGAATTTGAACTTGTAACTGATCTGTTTCCTCTGCATGACCTACCCCATATGGTGCCACAGCTGTTAAAGCTAATCCTGTTGTTAATGCTACCTTAGTTAATGTCTTTGTGTTTTTCATTATTTCACCTCGTATAATTTTTGAAATAGAAAGCTTGTACAAAGTATACTGTCTATTTCTGTCGGAAAAAAGAGAAAATACACAATTTATGTAACATTATGCAAAATTACATAAATTGTGGTCAATATTATAAATAATGAACGGAACACATATGAACATTAATTTGAATAAAAAAGAGTCCTTTTAGGCGCTCATCCAATTGGTTAATTATCTATATTCATTCTAATAAAAGTGCACTTACATCTAAATAACAACATAAAAACCCACTCTTTACTATTGTAAGAGTGGGTTTAATGCTATTAAAATAACAATTACTATAAGAAACCTTATAATTTATATTTTTTTAGTAATCCTACTAAGTTTTTTGTAAAATTCACCTTTCGTTTTTATATGCTTAAACTGATTTGGATTAATATTTGCTTTTTGTGAGAGTGCTACAATCTCTTCTTTTGTAATTGAATCTTTCGTATTTATAGATGCTATATTTGTGTATTTTCCGTCTTCTGTTTTTGGAATTTCTAAAATCCCTTTATTCACAAGATCAACTACAGCCTTATGCTCTGAAGAATGTAAATCTACACCAGTAATTTTCCAATTACGCATAACTTTTGGTGTGTATACACCGTTCTTTACCTCTTTTAAATATGTAATAGCAAGGTTACGAATGGTTCCACCTGTTTCTCCAAATGCATTCTCTTGTTTAGATGACCAAATTTGTTCAAACTTACGCCCCTCTAAAGCTCCTCCTTTTGCCTGAAGAGCCTCCATTCTATATGCATTCATTCCCAGCGTCATAACATCGCTCATTTTGATTGGTTTGTTTGTACGAATAGAGCGTAAATTTGTAATTCTACTTCCGTATGGTTTTGTTAAGTCAATTTCGTATTTTACGCCTCCAAAGAAATCGTTCGTACTGTATTTAGATGCACGGCGGGTTTTATCAAAGCTAACGGTTACATCTCCGGCACGAGATGAGTTAAAATATCCTGCTGCCCATTCCATATAGTCTTTTAAATCTTTTCCAGAAATCTTATATACTGTAATTTCTCCCAAGGCATATTGGTAATTATACGCAATATCTTTTTTCTTAATAGGACCTGTATCCAAACGGGCATAATCATTATCAATTTGATGGGCTACTACATCTGCTTTACTGTAGTAGAGCATGACTTCATGAAAGAAATCTGATAAAGGTGTTTCTTGAATCTGAACACTTGGGATACCCTTTATTTCATTTTCAGGAACAAGATTTCTACCCTTTAATTGAGCGACTACAACATTTGCATCTCTTCTCGCATATTCGTGAAAAGGTGTTAGTGTTTCTTCAAGTGTAGGATCAGATATTATCGTTGTTCCATCAGCATTTTTTACAGGTATAGCGGTAGCAGTTTTATCTTTTAAAACCAACTTCCCATCTTGCTTTGTAAAAGTAAGGTCAATACGTGAAATATGTGTTCCATATTTATCTGGCTCTGTAATAATTACGCCATTTACAACTTCTTTTTTTACAAGTTTATGCATGTGAGCCGCAAAAATAGCGCTTAGTTCCGGACAAGCATTTGCAATATCTTGAACACCAGTACCAGGGATACCATTCTCATTTTCTAATCCCATATGCATAACTCCTACCATTACATCTACTTTACCTTCTAATTCCTTAATTGCCTTTTTCGTCTCTTCTACCGGATTTTTCACCACTAAACCATTTAAGTGATCTGTCCCTTTTTCAAAATCACTAATCATTGGTGTATTCATACCAATAATCCCAACTTTAATTCCACCTTTTTCTACAATTGTATATGCAGGAAGAAAGCGCTCTCCATTTTCCTTATAAATATTTCCTGCTAACGTTTTTCCCTTATATTGCTCACTAACTTTTTTCAATGTATCTAATCCAAAGTTGAATTCATGATTTCCAAATGCCCAGGCGTCATATCCCATTGTATTCATCGCTACCATCATTGGCGATTGTGGCTTATCGTTGAATAATTCTACTGAGTTTCCTTGAATTGTATCCCCGGCATCTACTAATATGGTATTTTGATTTTCTTGACGGACCTTCTTTATAACCGTATAAAGCTGCGTCAAACTTCCACTTATATTTGCTCCATCAAGCGCATAATCCCAAGGCATAAATCTGCCATGAATATCTGCAGTACCTAACAATGTAATATTAACTTCAGATTCCTCAGCCTTAGAGATAGGTGGTTTGACTATTACTGCTGTTCCGAGCAGTAATAGAATTACAAAGTAACATACATAGTTCTTCCATTTCATTTTTTGCATAATAATAATATTTCTCCCCTTTTTGTACTTTCGTAAAGTTGTTTGAACTTTAAAAATGTAACTTATTATTCGGGAAACTTCAACTACAAAAGATAATTTTGAAGGTGGTTCTGTTGCAAAAATAAAGAGAATAAATTGCATACATCCCCTAACAGAATTGTATTTTATCGTTTCCTGACAGAATACCCCTTCCTTAAGGGTGTGAAGTGTACTTTCAAAATAAGGATATATCATTCATTATCATTTCAATTTATTAAAACGTGCATATACAATATGTTATGATGATTAATTTTTTGAATTTCGTTGCTGATTTATTTCCTTCTAAATAAAAACACTTTCAAAAAAAATAACCCCGCTCTTCATTTAAGACGGGGTTATACTTATACAGAAAATCGGATAGTTTTATATTTTCTTAAGCTTATTGGTTACTTTCAACTAATTTCATTCTATTTTTGTTTTCTTCTGAATCAATATGAATCAATCGTTTCCCCTGTTTATAATACGCATCAATAAACAGGGAATGATTTTTACTTTTCAATTTCACAAAGCAATTTTATCTCTTTGATTTGTTCTATATGACGCTGTTCATGCAAATAGATTAATTCTATCCACTGATCAAGAAATAATTCTCCAAGAGCTGGATGCATCACTGATTTTTTTACTAATTTAGATTCATCTTCTATTGTACTCAGAAAACGCATCAATTCTTTTCTTGATTCGTTTAGCATATTGAGCATTTGCTCCACTTCAAATGGTTCTATACTTGGTTCAATCATTTCTGGAGCTATAAACTTTTTCGTTCTATCTAATAAAATAGTGTGAATTTCTTTACGCTCATTTTGGGTACTATCTAACTTTTTTAACCCTGAGGAAATAACTGTTATCACTCTTTCATCTAATAAAACTAAATGATGACAAACTTGTGCAATACTCCATTTATCCTTATCTGGTTTCCTATTAAATTGAGCATCACTCAACAAATTAATTTCCTCAACTAATTGATATCTCGTTTCATAAAACTTGTTATTTACAAATGTATCCATGTGGATTCTCCTTTCATTGCAACCTACATACTTAAATTCCTACGCTAGAAATATTATCTTCGAAAAAAGATTTTCTTTCACTACTATTCCAATTTCATTTTAAAGCCACAAATAAATCAACCTTTAACTTTCCTTCTAAATCCTCAGGAACATTATTTAAGCAAAACTCTAAATTATCTCTATCATAATCTGCATCATACTCACTATTTGGTAGCCACTCTGCATACATGTATTGATACGCTTCACTTAATTTATGAGGTTCACCATAGAACTGGTATAGACCATATGTACCTCCATCTAATCTTTTAAATTGCACATCATGATACTTTTCTTTATCGAAGTTTTCAGGAATCGTAACACATGCATCATGCCGGCACTTATGACTTGCAACGAGTTCAGGATTATCTAATGATATTCCGATAAATGATTGCTCTGGTGGATAAAGGTTATTTTCAATTGACCAGTTCAGTAACTTTCCCCAGTGATTTTGCGGTTCAAAGTAGCTACCAGTTCGTCTTATATACGCTACTTCTAATGGTGGTAATTTTTTTATAACAACTTTCATTTACATCTTCTCCCCTATAAATACGTACACTGTTTAATTAGCTTTTTTTAACATTTATTCCTTCTTAAATTAAAAGAATTCTCTAATCATATAAAGTGAACCTTTAATCAGCGGGGGATAAATTTCAATTGTAATATAATTGATTACTACTACTAAAGTAGTATGTACTTTCATACTTTTATTTGATTTTACATTCTTTTTAAATCGATATATTAATTGTAAGGAAATAAAAAGGTGGAGGATTTTAATTGATTAAAGGAATATACGAAGCACATTTACCAGTGAGTAATTTACAACAATCTATCGAATTTTATGAAAAACTAGGATTGAAGTTAGCCTGGAGCGATGAGTCAACAGCATTCTTTTGGATTGAGGATGGGAAAAGTTGGCTAGGATTATGGGCGGGCTCTGAATACGAAACAAAATATCATCCTTCTTTACGTCATATTGCATTTAGAGTTTCATATGAGGATTTAAAAGAATCATTACATTGGTTACACTCACTTCAAATTAAAACCGTTCCGTTTGGAAGTAATGAATCTATTGAACCCTTTGTCCGTCCACATCAAGGTAATGCATCTGTTTATTTTATTGATCCAGATGGTAATAGCTTAGAACTTATTTGTCATATTGTTGTACCTAATGCACTAAAACATATAACTAATAAATTATCATTTAAAGATTGGGAGACACTATTAGCTGACACATTTGAATGAATATAAGCTATAAATCATAGTGGCTCGCCTTTATTTTTATAACATGTATAACAATCGTGAATAATAATGTCCTATCAATTTATCATTAAATAAATGTAAAAAATGACCCTATTTATTCATTTTTCATGCGTATGTATGTACATTTGTGAATTTATTCGATATATTATGGGTATTGAATGATTACGAAAAGTGTATAGGTCGCTTATATGACACCTTATATTTTTATATCCGTGAAAACTACAAAGTGTATGAAAATCCATTTGTCAAATGAATTTAGTGCGGAAGGAGGTTTGTGGTTACTTCATAGGGTATAATAATCAGTTTTTTACTGATAAAAATATAGGAGGCGACATAATGTTTCGTACGATTTCAAATTTCATGAGAGTAGCTGAGATAAGAAGGAAAATCCTTTTTACACTAGCGATGTTAATCGTTTTTCGAATTGGCACGTTTATTCCAGTTCCTCATACTAACGCAGAGGTATTAAAAGTACAAGATCAAGCTAACGTTCTAGGTATGTTAAACGTATTTGGTGGAGGAGCACTGCAACACTTCTCAATCTTTGCTGTAGGTATTACACCATATATTACAGCTTCTATCATAGTACAATTACTTCAAATGGATGTTATACCTAAATTTTCGGAATGGGCAAAGCAAGGAGAAATGGGCCGTAAGAAATCAGCTCAATTCACTCGATACTTTACAATCATTCTCGCATTCATACAGGCCATCGGAATGTCTTATGGCTTTAATAATATAGCTGGTGGACAATTAATAACAGATCAAAGCTGGACTACATACTTATTTATTGCGACAGTTTTAACTGCAGGTACTGCATTTTTACTTTGGTTAGGCGAACAAATTACCGCTAACGGAGTTGGTAATGGTATTTCGATGATTATCTTCGCAGGTCTCGTTGCCGCGATTCCAAATGTTGCAAATCAAATTTATTTACAACAATTCCAAAATGCTGGCGATCAGCTATTCATGCACATAATAAAAATTGTTTTAATTGGACTCGTAATTTTAGCGATAGTTGTTGGCGTTATTTACATTCAACAAGCTGTACGTAAAATACCGATACAATATGCAAAAGCTGTTTCAGGAAACAATCAATATCAAGGAGCAAAAAACACTCATTTACCTCTTAAAGTAAATAGTGCTGGTGTTATACCAGTTATCTTTGCTTCTGCATTTTTAATGACGCCGCGTACAATTGCGCAGCTCTTCCCTGATTCAAGCATATCAAAATGGTTAGTTGCAAATCTTGATTTCGCACATCCAATTGGAATGACACTTTATGTCGGTCTTATCGTTGCTTTCACATACTTCTACGCATTTATTCAAGTAAATCCTGAACAAATGGCTGAGAATTTGAAAAAGCAAAATGGATATGTTCCTGGTATTCGTCCTGGTAAAGCAACTGAACAATATGTAACTAAAATTTTATACCGTTTAACATTTATCGGTGCAATTTTCTTAGGTGCAATTTCTATATTACCGCTCGTATTCACGAAAATTGCTACGTTACCACCTTCTGCCCAAATTGGTGGTACAAGCTTACTTATCATTGTCGGTGTAGCACTAGAAACTATGAAGACGTTAGAAAGCCAGCTTGTAAAACGTCATTATAAAGGTTTTATTAAAAAAGTGAATTAATTATAAAAAACACAGTTGGAAAAATAACCAACTGTGTTTTTTATTGTATCAGTCCTGTAATATACAGGGCTGTTGCTTTATTAAACTACATCTCCTTCTCTAATAACCGCCCTTTTTTGAAATAAGTCCGTAGTGTAGAACGATTGGCTAAAAATACACCAATCAATATAAAACAAGCCCCCATTCCCATTATAGGATTTAAAGGTTCTCCTAAAATGATATATCCCACAATTATTGCAATTAATGGTGATACATATAACCACGTCGATGGAAATACTGGATTTGTTTTTGATAAGAGCCAGTAATATAGTCCGTGTCCACCGATCGATCCGATAAATATGAGATATAAAATAGGCCATTGTACACTCCATGAAGTTAATACAGTTACATTTGGTTGTTCTACAATAATAGATGCGATTAGTAGTAAAATCCCTCCATAAAACATTTGAATACCGTTAATAAGAAATGGTGATACATTTGATAAATCTGAAAGTATTTCTTTCGAACGAATAGAGCCTATTCCGTAAAATAACTCTCCTATAACTAAAACAATACAAGCAATACTCCATATGAAACTTACTTGTTGATGCATTCCTGGTAAAGAAACAAATATAACACCTATTAGTGCGATAACTAAAGCAACGAGTTGCTCCTTTTGTAATTTCTCCCTATTCCTCTTTGCTTGTATTAATAAAATCATCATTGGTCCCGTAGCAGAAAGAACAGCAGCTAATCCCGAAGAAATATATTGTTCTGACCAATATAAACTTGCGAATGTCATAAATGTTAAACAAAATCCAGCATACATAATACGTTTTGAAAATATATGTGGCATAATTTCTTTTCGCTTTAATTTAAAAATAATCATAAGGATTATGCCCGCTAAAAAGAATCGAATTCCTGCTGAAAACAACGGTGGCGCCCCTGCTTCAATTCCAATTTTTATTGTTAAAAATGTTGTCCCGAAAATAATACATACTAAAATGTAATTAAAAATGACCATTTTTCTTCCTCCTTTTTACTCTTAAAATGAGTATAGAGGGTATGGTGTATAACAGTGTATCAATACATATAACAGTTACTTCAAGTTGTAGTTGATTCCCTATATATTTTTCGCTTTAATTAAATTAAAAAGAAAAATAGGTGAAACTATGAAGATTGTATTGCGTAAAGAATCAAACATACCGTATTACAAGCAAATATATATGCAAATTGTTGAAAGAGTACAAAGTGGTATGCTTTCACATGGTGAATCCCTTCCTTCTTTACGTTGTATGGCCACAGATTTACAAATCAATGTATTAACTGTTCGTAAAGCGTATAAACAGTTAGAAACGAAAGGGTATATACGCATCGAACAAGGAAAAGGTGCTTACATATATAAACGTGTAAAGAAAGATTTCAAACCGATACCGTATAAATGGCAACAATCAAGATCTATTAATGTTATGCGTTCTCAATATGCAATGAATAAGCACCGTAAATATTATGATTTTTCACAAGCAATTCTGTATCCTCGTCTGTTACCAAATCCATTTTTGGCAGACGAAATGCATAAATTGCTAGATAAAAATCCGATGTTGTTAGCAACTTATGGGCCAGTTCAAGGCGATTATGAACTGCGAGTTGAAATAGCAAATTACTTAAATGAACACCAGAAATTAGTGACGGACCCATCTCAATTATTAATTACAAGCGGAGCACAACAAGGAATTGATTTAATTGCTCAAACATTATTAAAACCTGGAGATATCGTATTAGTAGAAAGTCCATGTTACAGTGCTGCGCTTGACGTTTTCATCAATAAAGGTGTTCAAATCATTCCTATTTCTCTTGATAATCATGGAGTTCGCTCCGACTTAATTGATGATATTTGTCAAAGTAAAAATCCTGTTTTATTGTATACAAATCCCACCTTCCAGAACCCGACAGGTACAGTAATGAGTAAAGAACGAAGAATGGAACTTATAGAACTAGCGGAGCTATATCAATTTTTTATCATTGAAGATGATTCTTTCGGAGAAATATATTTTGAAGGTGCTATAGTCCCACCACCAATCAAAAGTTTTGATAAGGATGGCCACGTGATATATATAAAAGGATTTAGTAAAACGTTAGCACCAGGACTCCGTATCGCAGCACTTTTTGCCGATGGTCCTATTTTTGAATGGCTATATGCAGTGAAAGGTTCCATGGATATCGGTAGTCCTTTATTAACACAGAAGGCACTTCTACCTTTCTTACGTGCGGAACGTATGAAAAATCATTTAGAAAAATTACGTACAGCTTTACAGATGAGACGTGATTTAACAATTGATATACTATCGCCATTAAAAGGACTAAACTTTGAGATACCAAATGGCGGTTTTAATTTATGGGTGAAACTGCCTGATTCGATAGATCCCTTTACCTTATTACAAAAAGCAAATGAAGTAGATGTCTCTTTTTTACCAGGAACAGCTTGTCTATTAAACTACGAAACAAATGATAACCAATTAAGAATTAGCTATTCAATGTTAAACGAGAAAGATATGGCAATTGGATTAGAGAAATTACATGATACAATACGAAACAGTATTTGTTAGAAGTAATAACACAATAGCCAACAATAAATAATACCCGAAAATGACAATGTGTAGTATGGGCTATTATTTATTGTTGAGCTTTTTCGTTATTCTTAACAACCGATTTTAAAACTTGTCTTTCTTTCAATTCTTCAACACTGCCATATCGATCAATAACAATTGCTTTCATTTCCTCTCCTCCTTGCTGTTTATTTTAATAACATACAATTATTTCTCAAAATTTTTTGCCTTGAATTACCATATACTTATTTTTGGGGGTAATTATGCAAAAAGCATTATAAAGTAAAACTTTAATCATTCCTCACCAATCGGGCTCTTACTGCCCGGCAAATAGCGGGATGAATTTCAAAAAGAATCTTACACACATCTTAGAATCATCCAAAACTGTTTTATTAATTAAATTCAAAAGAAATGAGGCTAACTATATGAGTGAAAAGATATTTAAAATAAACGGAATTGATATATGTACAGAAAGCTTTGGGAACCCTAAGAACCCTGCTATTTTATTAATTATGGGCGCTACATGTTCCATGGTTTATTGGGACGAAGAGTTTTGTGAGCTGTTGGCTAGTACGGGGAAATTTGTTATTCGCTTTGATAACCGTGATGTTGGACGCTCTGTTGCCTACGAACCTAGAACTTCCAATTATACAGTAACAGATATGGCTGAAGATGCAATTGGAGTACTAGATGCTTATCATATTGATAAAGCTCACCTATTTGGTATGTCATTAGGTGGTATGATTGCTCAAATTGCCGCTATAAAACATCCCGAAAGAATTTTGACGCTAACTTTACTAGCGACTAGTGTAATAGGATCTGATGACAATACTCGCGATTTACCTCCAATGGATGAAAGAATTTTAACACATCATGTAAATGGCACAAGTATAGATTGGACAAATAAAAACGATGTGGCAGAGTATTTAGTTTCAGGATCTCGTCTATTATGTGGATCAGAACGAATATTTGATGAAAATAGAGTTTATACACAAGTAAAACAAGAAATAGAACGCGCAAATAATTTATTAAGTATGTTTAATCATGCTTTACTTCAAGGTGATGATGCATATGAAGGTGTACTTCACTCCATACAAGCACCTACATTGGTTATTCACGGAACAGATGATACAGCACTCCCATTCGAACATGGCCTCGCACTAATTGATGAAATTCCAAACTCAGTACTATTAACTCTTAAAGGGGCAGGCCATGAAAACCATCCAGATGACTGGGAAAACATAATTACTGCTGTTTCTAAACATACATCTGAAATTTAGACAAACAAATAATTAACAAAAGGGGCACAAATTATATTGTGCCCCTTCTATTTACAAACAAAAACCCATCACTGTATTCGTATGTATAGTGATGGGACTTCTTATATTTTTCTATGTTTAAAAAAATGGACAATCTAATTGATCAACAGATTCCCATAATTTTTTTTTTGCATTTTCGGTGGATGTATTTGTTTCTAGTGTCATGTTTTTAAAAGGGTTTACTTCAACTTTTAATAAGGATGAAGGCTCCACATATAATGAGAAAACATGGCTGCTTGGTAAAGCTTTAGAAACGTCAATATCTCCTACTTGTTTAAATAGTTGCTGCGCAGCAAAAAAGAAGAAATTAGTTGGATTTGATTGTTTATTCAGCCACGCAAGCATTTCAGGTGATACCGATTTATGAATATTGATTTTTACTCGATCACCACGTTTATATCGCCTAGATCGCATACTTCCACCAACTAACTTATCGTTAAGTTTGTAAATCCTAACTCTTTTTGCTTATGCTCTCTATATTTTGGCGAACAAGTATAGACTAATAATCCTCGTGCATTGGTAAATAACGGATTATCTACAAAGATTACATTTTTGAGTCGTCCTTTTTGCTTTAAAATCATTTTTAAACTGTTTTTAATAATTACTGCACCACCGCCATAAATAAACACGTATGGATCGTCTTTCATATCATCAATTTTATTTATAATATCTGTTGCAACACGAGCTGCTAAACCTAATAGTGCCGGCTGTGATTCCTCAACTAATAAGGTATTTCTCGGATGCTTATCATTTAAATAAATTTGATTGAATTCTGTAATACTATCAACCGTCTTAGTTGGATACTTTCGGTTCCATCTCGTGATAATTTGTAATAACGTCTCTTTTACACCATAAGATAAACCTTTACTTAGTTGCGGACGGAAATTTACCCCTAATGAAACAACTTCTTCTGTCGTCCCTGCACCAATATCAAAAGAGAGTAGAGTCTTATCTACAAAATCAATTTCAGAAACTTGATTCGGCTCACATTCTATTTTATGTTTCACAACATTTCCTTCTTCATCGTATACAATGCCCCACGTCCCAGATGCGCCCTCAGGCAGGCATTTACAAAACTCAATTGAAACATTAATTGTCACATCGCGTCCGTTCGGATAATGGAAAATAACCTTATGATTTCCCATATAACGTTTTGCATTTTCAGCAGCTATTTCTTGTGTAATAAGCTGCATAGGAAGAGCGACAGATAAATCATAACGAATATTAATATGGCTAGAAGTTGGACTTTGACGCATAGCGCTTACCGCCAAACCTGATAGTATTGTAATAACCATTAACTCATCCGTTGACTTATTCGATTTCTTCTCTACCTCAGTACCTTTTAATTGATCTTGAATGACTTTTTCTCCAACGATGTATCGTACATTATTTAGCATTAACGATGGCGAACTTATAGTCACATCAATGTGGTTTTCTAATTCAGATAATGAAACATCTACCTCATCTAAGAGTCCTGTAGGCTCACCTATATATAAAGAATAAATACTCGGAATAAAAATAGGGTCTTGCCCTTTCACCATTAACTTCAAACCGTTGTTTCCTGCATCTGCACCAGCTTTTAAAAGTATAGACATAACTACCCCCTAAATTAATCTGACATCCCTTCCAAATATATGCGAGCCCATTCTTTTACATTCAAATGTATTGTAATTTTTTATTTATCATAAAACCAAAATATTGCATACTTACATATTTTATGTAAAAAGTATTTGACATGATACTTTTCCAATTTTATACTTATATTTGTAAAGAGTTTTTTACAATCGAGGGGGGCAATTATTTATTGAATACTAAAAAAACTATTTTTATCATCATTGTTTTAGCATTAATTGCAATAATAGTACATGGCACATATAAATACATCACTGAAGGTTCTATTTTGGGTAGTACGATTTTTGCTATTTCGTTAATACTTAGTAATTTAATTAATCACATTACTTGGGGAGATCCCCACGGTGTATCAGAAGAAAGTCAAGATGAAATGGGCCAACAAATTACATATAAAAGCTTTAAAATTGCGTATTTTGTGCTTGTAGTTATAATGTTCCTTTTATTAATCTTCTCCGAAGGATTTTCTATGGGGGCTAATTTAGATGGCGTTAAAAACCTCCCTCTGTTCATCGCAATTTGCTCTTCATTCTTTATTTATCCTATTGTCGAACTCATAGTTGCAAAACAATATAAGTAAAAAGATGAGGTTTTCTACATGTAGAAAACCTCATCTTTTTATATTTACATACTCTCTACAATTGCTTTTAATTTATTCACAGTCCGCCAATTCCTAACTGTAGCTGGTGTATGTAACTTCTGAAACTGGTTCATTAATTTAGAATTTCGAATGCTATTTTTGAAAAACAAATAAGCAACCTTCTCATCTATATAGCAATCTTCAAGTTCACTTTTAAATGTAAGCAATTGACTACTCTCTTCTTCAGAAAGTACATTAGCTAAAAAAGCAACATGAACACTTTCTCCTTCTAACAATGAATGAACTTCATACGGACATTGTTTAATAATATTTATAAATTCATCATGTGTTCTTAGCATGACTGGAACATCGAAATCAAATTCATTTTTCATTTCAGATTGTATTCGGTCCTTTAGAAAGTTTATACCTTCCTCAGATTCGAACACGATATTACCACTTTGTATATATGTTTTCACATGTTTTAATTCTATTGATTCAAACAATCGTTTTAAATCAGCCATTTTGATTACTTTATGTCCACCGACATTGATTCCTCTTAGTAGTGCAACATAAATTGTCATATTATTCCCCCACAATAAAATGAATTTATCAACTGAATTGATTTTCCCACTCATATTTCTCGGATATTTGTTTTAATTCTTCTAACATATCATGAATAGATAATACCTCAAATAAAATAATAGATTCACTTGAGAAATGGTGATGATAATGATCTGGTTTATAATCTTTTAAATCATTTTTATAACTCCAAAATTGCTTGTCTAATTCAGCAATAAGTTTAAAATGTTCCTCATCAATTTCATTACAACGGTTTCTCAATATAGCAATTATAGAATAAGTTGTTTGTTGTAATATTTCCCTTTCACTTTGTGACCAGTCACAGGTCTCAATTGACACTCGAGCTAAATTATCTATATGGTAAATGATTTGCTGTAATAAATGCAATTGCTTTTGTACAAGTAAAAAGCTTCTCATTTCCTTCTTTGTATGGTGATGATATTTCCAATCTTTCTGCTCATATTGAACAAATTGTATCGCCTTATGCAATAATAAAGTCAATTTAGATAGATCCTGAGCTGTCTCCTTTTTCATACCTTTTCCTGCAAGTAATGCAGTAATCCATTCTTCCATAATATTTGCTGTTTTAGCAAATAGATCCTCTGTACATCCAAAAATCGTTTTCGTGTAGTGTGGTGGGAAAATGAAAAAATTCACTAAAGTAGATACTATAATACCAGTAGATGTAGTAGCTAAACGAATTAAAAATGCAGTAAAATAATGATCTGCCGTAATTGGAATCATAGCTACAGCAGTTAAAGTCGCGACTAATGTTCCCGCATGTAACCTTAGTTTTTGACATGTAACAATCGTAAACATCGCAGCTAATGCATAAGAAATTGCTTGATGGCCTAGGAAAAATGTGAAAGTCATGGCATATGCCGATCCAATTGTTGAGGCCGGAAAGCGAATAAGCCCTTTTTTTATTGAGTCTGTTGCAGTTGGTTCAATTGTAACAATTGCTGTTATTACAGCAAAAATAGTTGGGATGTTAAAAAAATTACAAACTAACACTGTAAGAAAAACTGCAATCCCAGTTTTAATCACTCTTCCCCCAACAATATTCCATTGTCTATCTTGATTCATTTTTTATATCCTTCATTTCTGTTTCATTTTATATACATATATTATATATTGTTAAAATAAAAAAACCTACTACATGAATATTCAAGAGTAAGTTTTCTATCTCATTATTTCATTATAGGTAAATGCATTATTATTTGTTGGCCAATTGGTCCCATTCTTCTAAAACCTTTATCTTTGAAGCCGACTTTTGCATATAAATTTTGTGCAGGAATATTTCTTTCATTCACAGCAAGTACAACTTCATTTTTTATTGGAAAATAACGTTTTACAAACTCTTCTAATAATAACAATGACTTTTTAGCGTATCCCTTTCTTTGTCTATTGTGATTAATAGAAAATGATGTTAAAAGTAAAGCATCCTCATTATCCGTAAACTCCTTTACTCTATCTCCCGTTTGCAATGCGAAAAGACCAACCGGTACCCCATTGTAATCTAAAATAACAATCACATTTTTTGTACGATCACTTTTTGCTTTCTCCAGTAATGCGCTTGGATCTGATGTAAACTGAACTTGTTCACTTGGTAAAGTAAATGTTTGTATAACTTCTTTATATTTCTCCTTATACGGAACTAATTGAATTTCCCCTGTGTGTATGTTCATGCTAAACTCTCCCATTTTTTGCTTATTAACTTATACCTTGCTGTACTTTTGAATGCACTCTTCCATCTAAAAAGGTAATTTCAACAAATGAATTTGGATCGTTTCCTTTCCAAGCAAAAATTTGTTTAATTTGTGTAGAATGCTCTACCCCTTCTTCTATAAGTAAATCCCCTTCACAACCAATTAAATCTTTTACTTCTGTATAAGTCATTCCTTCATTTATGTTCGAGAAATGGTTTATATTGATAGACGCTTTCTGTTGCCTTTCCATCACAGTAGAAGAAGTTGCTGTTTGATTTTTCACTTCTTTTCTCTGTTCACACGCTGTCATACTGAAACCTAAGCAAAAACTAAACAATATACATGCGCTTTTTTTCATCATAACAGTTGTCCCTCCCATCATAATTAAACCATATATTCCCTTAAAAATAAACTGAATATTTAATATTATATTCAAAAACCTCGTACAATTAAGTACGAGGCTAATTTCATTTATTCAAATGATTATTTGATTGATCATCCTGTTCTTTTCTTAGCTCTTGTTTTTCATCTTTTGGTAATTGTTTATCATTATCTTTAATTGGATTCGTTTCTCTATTTTCAATCATATCATTTGGAACTTGTGGCATTACTCGGCCCACAATAGCCGCTAATTCATCTAGTATACCTTCACCTGTTTTTCCTTTTTTAATTTGCTTTCCAATTTGTTTGAGGCGTTCATACGTATCAACATCTGCTACAACGACTGCATTAGCACCATCAGGATCATTTTTTAAACTTTCTGCAACAGAGTATTTAATTGATTCAACTCGAGTTCGATCAAGTTTTGCTTTTACGTCTATACCTACAATTGCATATTTGCCGACTACTACGGCTGTCGCATCATTCACACCTGGCACACTTGCAGCTAAAGATGCTAAATGATCTGCTGCTTTTTCATTTGGCTTATTTGATTTATTCGTATAATTAACATTTTTCATTGAGACATTTTTTTGTTCCGGCTTTTCGTTTGGATTGTCTTTTTTTCCAATACTGCATCCAGTTATAACGAAGCAAAGCATCAATATATATATTAGAGTTTTCATTATTTTCACCACTTCACTATTAAGGTTTAATCATAAATTTTTTCAACAGCTTGCATTTTCTTTACCTTTTCTTCGGCCCCACTATTAGCATTAATGAATATTTGGTACGTATCTTTTCCTAAAGTACCTACAAATTCATAGCAAAGTACTTCATTATGCAAATCATTGACTACTACAGCTTTACGTTCTTCCATTACTTTCACATCCGGATTGATTTTCTTTCTTGCTTCTGCTACAGTTAACTTTGCCGATGGAACTGTTCGTTTTTGATGCGACGCTAAATATTCTTTTGCGGAGAACCCTACGATAGAACCGTCATCTAAAGCAATTTTCATTTGGATTGCTTCTGGATAAATTCGTACTCCATTTTCATTTACTACATACGTAAACACACCAACATTATCATATTGAGAGCTATCATAAAGCTCCATATTATTAAACTTATGGTCCTTTAAAAATTTCAAACCTTTACTACCTGCATCGTTTAAACTAACTTTCTGTTCTTTAATTTCGCGGTTATTCATAACCCAAATTGGATATCCGCCTTTTCCCGTAATATCCATATAAAACTCATTGTTCGTTGCTTCATCTTTAATTTTCACACTATAGAAAGATTCTTTCGCACCTTTTCCGCTTTTCTCAACATCTACTTTTTCATTTCCTTTTAAATTCAAAAACGATTTTGCAATTTTCGCCGCTTCATCTTTAGAAATTGCCTTTCCTTGCGCTTCAAATCCGCCTTTTTTATTTTTTTGCGCACTTGTAAAGGTCGGTCCGAAGTTTGTAGAAGAATATGATGTTACGTTTTTCTCTACAGTTTTCAATCCATCAATAATTGTGTTATCTGCTGGATCGCGATTTGATGCAAGTGCCATTTCTACATCCATCCAGCGTAAATTATTTTTCAAAACAAGATGTTGTACTTTTCTTAGTTCATCTTGTATATTTCCTGCATTTGAATATAAAGTTTGCAACGTTTTATATTCTTGCTCATTTAAAGGCTCTTTTTCTAAATCACGAATGGCTGCACGGTAACTAAAATCACCGATATTCGCTAAAAATTCTTCCGTTTTATTAAATGGCATTAATGTTAAAGGAAGTTGCCCTACATCTGAGCGAGCTTCAGATGTTAAACGCCATACATCCGCTAATGCAGGTGATAAAGATGATCGTGAATTCATCGCAAGTGTTGTGCCAATTTTATCGTGTAATAAATCGACTTCGTATGCTAAATCATGGAATGCACGTTGATAGCTATTTTCCGCTCTAATTAAAACCGCATTTTTCTCTTGGTGCTCTTTATAGCCCCAGTATCCTGTTCCTACTACACCGACTGTTAATAATACAATGATAATACCTCGTAACATTGTCCCACCTCCGCTCTATTTACAGAAAATATGTTTACCGATTTTTTTAATTTGTGGACGAGTCCAAATCCATTTACTAGTCGCAGTATCTGGATTGAAATAATATAAAGCATTTCCTGTTGGATCCCATCCATTAATCGCATCTAATACAGCTTTTTTCGCTGTTTCATTTGGCGTTAAATATATTTGCCCATCCGCAACTGCCGTAAAGGCTCTTGGCTCAAATATTACTCCTGAAACGGTATTTGGAAATGATGCACTTGTAACACGATTTAAAATAACAGCAGCTACTGCAACTTGTCCTAAATACGGTTCACCACGTGATTCCCCGTATACTGCGTTTGCCATGAGTTGAATGTCATTTTGCGAATAACCATTCGGAACATTTGTCCCTTTATTTTGAGATGGTTTATTTTTTTGTGCAGTACTACCACTATTTCCTTTATTGGCAGTGGACTTGTCATACTTCGTTGCCTTCACGAGCATTTGCTTCGTTTTAGCTCCAGCTAAACCATCAACGGGTAATCCGAATTTCTCTTGAAAATTCCGAAGTGCCCAATATGTACCCCATCCGAAAACACCATCCACTTTTCCCGTATAAAATCCGTTATATTTCAAACGAGATTGCAGTTCAATGACATCTTCGCCAGATGCTCCTCTTTGAATGACTTGATTAGAAAAAGCTTCTACATTCTTTAGTTGTATACTACTGACCATTAAAGACAGTCCTATGAACGCAAGTAAAACTGCTATTTTAAAAATAGCTTTTTGGCGCATACTTTTCCCTCCTTAATTACAGAAATGATTTCTTGGTTATGTTTTGTAAAAGCCTCGCTTTTATGTAAAGAAGACAAAAAAATCCAAACTAATATCGTTGAAAAAATATGTAAACAATATAAAAAAAGGATAAAAGGAGTTCATCATGAAAAAATCGTTAAAACGTGTCGCACTCGTCATTCTGTTCCTAACAACATGTTCAAATATATATACAGGCTCATCAATTGTTCATGCGCAGCCGCCGTATGCCAAATGGGGTAAACTTGCCGTAGAAAAGACGAAAGAACAATACCCAAAAGCAGAAATTATTGATTATCTACATATAGGTAGAAAACCCAAAACAGTTCAAATAACTGTTGAAAAATTTAAATTGTGGTTACGTGAAGATGGAAAAGAATATGGTGTTTTTGTTGATGTAGAATTTGAAACGAAGACGGAGAAATTTATAAAGTTGTCGTTTCAGAAGACGAGTAGATAAAGTGAACCCCCACTGTTAAAAACAGAAACAGTGGGGTTCTTGCATTTCTAAAATTCTTTCCTAAAATTTCGATTCCCTAAAAATCTTACCAATATACAAATAGCGCCAATTACAACAGCTATCCCTATACTATATAAAAGGACTCTACCATATCCTCCTATTCTCGGATCTAAAAAAGGATATGGATACCAATTTACGATTGGACCACGTAATAAGCTATATACAACGTAAAAAAACGGGAATAAGAGCCAACTTGCAGCTTTTTTCCAGGTGATTTTCTTATTTGGTGGATTTAAAATCCAATCTAAAAGCATGGTAATTGGCATGATATAATGCAGCACCGTATTTACCCATGGTATTGCAGTTTGAAGTGATTCTTCTAATCCTCTTAATAGTAAAAAATAAATTAGTCCTGTCGTAAGTATATATACCGTTGCCGCACCACGAAGTATACCAAACTGCTCTGATCGACCAAATGTAGCTGTTCCGATACTGCTTAAAAGGAGAATACATGCAACTAAAATGTTACTTTCGATCGTAAAGAAACTAAAAAAGTTAACTGGATTGAACGGTTTCACTTGTGCCCTGATTATGAATTGCGTAATAATGGCGCTACATGCTAGAAGACTTAAACATAATCTAAATAAAGATAAAGTTTTTTCACCCCTCATACATTCCCTCCTTTTCTTATAAATAATTAGAATTTCCCTGTACATGCTCAATAAATAATTTTAATGGAACGAGCCCACGCTTTGGCATATGACTACTTATAATAGCTACTACTTCTAACTGAGGAATGATAACGATGTATTGTCCGCCATATCCCATAGCGAAATATATACAATACGGTATGTGAAATCTTTCGTTATGTAATACCCACCAGTGATATCCATAGGCACCGACATGTTCATATGTTTCAAATTGCGCCCTGCTTGACTCTTCTAACCATTGTGCTGATACAATTTCTTTCCCATTCCAATATCCATTTTGTAAACATAATTTTCCTAATTTTAATAAATCTGTAGATTTCATTTTCATACCGAAGCCGCCAACATATATACCCTGCGGATCTTGTTGCCATTCGTATTCGTTAATTTCTAATGGATCAAATAAATATTTCTTTGCAAACCGCTCTGTCGACATTCCAGTAGCTTCTTGAATAATATAGCTCAGTAAATGAGAAGAACCTGAATTATAATTCATTTTTGTAGCAGGTTTTTCAATTATTGGCTTTTCTAATATGTACTGTACCCAGTTCTCTGATTCTACAAAGTCATTTGGGAATACTACTCCATTCCCAAACTCTTTCCAATCCTCACCAGTAGTCATTGTTAATAAGTGATAAAGCGTCAAATCATGTTTTTCCCCAGGTACATTTTCAATCCACTCTGTAATCGGTGTATGTATATCATTTATATAGCCCTTATCAATTGCAATACCAATTAATAAAGATACGATACTTTTTGTAATCGAATTTATTTTATATAAGTTATTTGTACATTCAGGTGTTTTATAATACTCAGTTGTTAATTCCCCTTTTTGATAAACAAGAAATGTATTCACTTTTTTCTTTTCGAATTTATTTTCTAGTTGCTTGAAATCCAAAAACTTTACCTCCATTTAAATAGTTACTCCATTTATTATATCTTGTTACTTCATTTTAAACATAATTGTGCTCAAATAAAAATAAACCTGTCAGCCATAATGAACTGACAGGTTTATTTTTATAATTTCGTACGAACATTCCAAAGCTCTGGGAAGAATCTTTGATCAAGTACTCGTTTTAAATAAGAAACACCGGAGGATCCACCTGTTCCCATTTTATGTCCAATAATTCTTTCTACTGTTTTCATATGACGGAAACGCCATTGTTGTAGCCAGTCTTCAATATCAATCAATTTTTCAGCAAGCTGATATAAATCCCAATATTTTTTCACATCCACATACACTTCTAACCACGCCGCTTCTACTGTTGCATCTTCTTCATAAGGCTGCGTAATATCACGGTTTAACACATCTTTATGAATAGGGAATCCTTCTTTTACTAATGCTTGAATCGCGACATCATATAGACTTGGTGCATGTAGCGCTTTATGAAGTCGTGCATGTAATTCTGGATCCTTTTCATAAATTTTTAATGCGTGCGGCGTTTTATAGCCAAGTGCATACTCAATCATACGATATTGATACGATTGAAAACCTGAAGCTTGACCGAGTGAATCACGAAACTCAATATATTCTGATGGTGTTAATGTCGCAAGAATATCCCAAGATTGAATAATTTGAGACTGAATTTTCGATACACGTGCTAACATTTTAAAAGCTGGTTGTAATTTATCTTGTTTAATAGATTCAATCGCCGCATTTAGCTCATGTAAAATGAGCTTCATCCAAAGCTCACTTGCTTGGTGGATAACGATAAATAACATTTCATCATGATGGTCCGATAATCTTTTTTGAGAAGATAGTAAACTATCTAATTGTAAATACTCCCCATACGTCATATTCTCTTTAAAATCCGTATGAATCCCTTTTTCAATAATTACTTTTTCATTTTCTTTCATATTAGCCAAACGCCCCTTTTATATAATTCTACTTATATTGGTCTAATAACGGCTCGAACTGGACTTCCATCTGCATCAGTTAATGCAAGTGGTAATGCAATAAGTTCATAATCACCGTCTGCTACATGATCTAATACGACATTTTCTAAAATATGAATTCCATGTTTAAATAATTGATGATGCGCTGCTAATTCTTTATCATCTAACGGATCAACTGATGGTACATCTACTCCGATTAAACGAATACCTTTCTCTGATAGAAAAGGTGCTATGTCTGCACGTAAATGAGGGATCACATCTGGAAATTCTTCATTTTTTCCATGTGAAGATGTACGTAATAATAATCGTTCTACACCTTCTAAATGAAAGTTTTCTAATTCCTTTTTCCCGATGCTTTCAAGATTAGAAACGTCAATAATCCGTGCTGGGCCAACATAAACTTGAACATCTAAATCCAATACTTTCTTTCCATCATTATCAAAATGAAATGGTGCATCAATATGAGTGCCTGTATGAATACTCATCGTTAACTTTCCGACATTTACCGAGCCACTTTCTTCTTTTGACCATGAAACTTCATACGAGAACGGTGTGTCTCCTGGCCACGTTGCAATATTATTATTTAGCGGTTGTGAAATATCAATCCACTCTGATGTTTTCATACTTATGCCACAACCTCTCGCTTATTTTCAAACTGCTTATACTTTTCTTCTTTCATAATTCCCTTTAATATTTGTACAGATTTCCACACTTCTTCGTATGTGTTATATAAAGCGACCGGCGCAAGTCTCACTCCATTTGGCGCTCTAAAATCTGGAATTACTCCATTTGCCTTTAGCGCTTTACATATACGTGCTGCTTCTGCATGCTCTAAATAAATGTGCCCGCCTCGACTTTCATCCTCTAACGGATTTCCAATTGTAAATCCGAAATCTTTTAATTCATGATCAATTAAATTCAGCATGTATCTCGTAATATGTAAAGACTTCTCACGTAAACGTTCAATACCAGCATCTTTGAAAATTTCAAGAGAACCAATTAATGGTGCTATACTTAATACGTGAGGTGTACCAATTTGATAAGCACCTGCATGATCAGCGGCTGTTAATGTATGCTCCATATCAAACTGCTTATCTTTTTTAGAACTAAACCATCCAGACAACCCTGGCAGTCTATTAAAATGTTTATTATTTACATAAAGTCCTGCAACACTACCCGGTCCTGCATTTAAATATTTATAATTGCACCAAACAGCAAAATCAACATCCCAATCTTTGAAATGATGCGGAATAGATCCTATTGAATGACATAAATCAAATCCGATATGAATGTCTCGTTTATGTGCTTCCGTTGTTAAACGTTTCATATCAAGAATTTGACCACTTCTATATAAAACAGAAGGTAATAAAATTAAAGCGATATCATCTTCCATCGCATGAATAATATCTTCTTCAGAAAGTGTTCTACCATCTCGGCTTTTCACTCTTACTAGATGCTCATCTGGGTCTAATCCTTTTAAACGTATTTGACTTTGAAGTGCATAAATATCTGACGGGAAAGTTAATTCATCCGCAAGTATTTTTGTACGTATTCCTTTCGGTTCATAAAACGTCGCAATAACTTGGTGTATATTTGTAGTCGTAGAACCGGTTACAATAGTTTCCTCCGGTAAAGCTCCAATAAGAGGGGCTGTAAGTTTACCTAATTTCTCTGAAAGGAAGAACCACGGGTGCTCACCTTCAGTCCAACCGTCAATTCCATATTCTTTCCACGAATCTAGCAACGTAAGTAATGATTTCTCTGCTCTTTTTGAAAGTAGCCCTAATGAGTTTCCATCTAAATATATAGTACCTTCTTTTTTATAGAATTCAGTTTGAAAATCTTTCAGTTCATCATGTTTATCACATTCAAGCGCATACTCATAAGTTGGTTGAAATGGTTCTTTATACATGGTGTCACCTTCTCTTAATTTTCTTTTTATTCTAACTAATTGAAATATAGCACCTTAATTGATATAACGTCAATGATATTATGTCAGTTGACTTTATATATGAACTTCTTTTACAATACAGTTATATTTTCAGACATTTCAGTATAAAGAGGTGATTCTTTGAAAAACTCTACTCTTTCATCAAGAAAACACCGCTCCTTAGAAACGAAGAAGAAACTACTACACTCTGGTTACACTATTTTTATACGTAACGGATTTCAAAAAACGACAATTACACAAATTATTAAACATGCAGAAACCGGTTACGGAACAGCATATGTATACTTCAAAAACAAAGACGATCTCCTAATTAGTTTAATGGAAGATGTTATGAATCAATTTCATAATATTGCCAAGCGCTCCTTTTTGCCTCAAACGAAGGAAGAAGCTCATAAAATGATTCGAAATCAAGTTAGAGCATTTCTCCAACTAGCAAAGAAAGAACGAGCTATTTTACAAGTTGTAGAAGAAGCAATCGGATTATCAAAAGAGATACGTAAAAAATGGGACGAGATACGGGAACGCTTCATAAACAATATTACGCAGGATATTACATACTCTCAAGAAAGTGGATTAGCACAGCCTGAATTAAATAAAGAAATTGTAGCACGTGCTTGGTTCGCAATGAATGAGATGTTTCTTTGGGCGATTGTGAAAAATGATAAAAAATTAGAGTTAGAAGAGATAGTACATACATTGACGGAAATGTATACGACGGGGTTATATAAATAGCACACCTGCAATAAATACGGTGTGCTATTTTACATTTATAAAAATATTTTATCTGGGTATGGCAATGCTAAAAGGGGCTTTTCAGATAAAGGGAAATATTTTAGTTTTAACGATTCACCATCTATCGATTTCAACTCGCCACCGCTAACTTCACACTCAAACACAACAATAATATATTCTACTTCATCACCATTCGGATATGTATGGCGGTACTTTTCTCCTCCAAATACTCCTTTTTGTTTTTTTACTTGTACTTTCAATCCTGTTTCTTCCCAAACTTCCCTAACTACGGCTTCTTCTGGAGTTTCCCCAAGTTCAATTGCTCCAGCTGGCAAACTCCAGTATTCCCCACCAGGATATTGAAATAAAGTGAAACTTTAATCAGTGGGGGTTTTATTATCCCCCACCTAACTTCTTTGCTTTCGCTGAATTTTGAGATGGGAGTCTTACTGCCCGTTAATGCGGGATAAAATATCCCCCTGTTTATTTTTTATAATAGCAGCTACACTCGGCATGAATATTAGTTCATGCCCTAATTGCTCACGGATTTTTTTATAATATAGTGACATTGACATACTATTCTCTCCTAATCTATTAATAACTGTATTTTCTGATATTTATTGCATAATATTCTTAATACAAACTTCTATATAGAAAGGATAAAAACATGTCGCTAGAAAAACTTGCAAACAAATTTCTATCATTTACTGAAAGTGGTACTCAATTGATTGAGTACCACTTTTACTTTACATGCTTTTCATTAGCGTACTTTTTCTTCAGTCACCCTACTCACAATTCCAACAATAAATTTATATTCAATCCTTCTCTTCTTATCTTTCTTAAAACCCTCTTTCGTATCAAAAATAAAACACGTTTTCCGAAACCAAATTCGTACGTATACAGACTCTAAGTAAATAGGTTTTATAATTCCTCGTTCTTCAAATTCAGTCCCATCTTTATTTTCAGTTTCCGTTCGAACGAACCACTTATTCCCGATTCCAATCTCAATATACTTCACATACTAACCTCCATTAGGAAATTTCCCTTCTAACAATTCTATTATTTCCCCGGTAAGCGCAGATTCCGACAGAACATGAGCCCACAAAGAAAAAGTAGATTACAAAAATCTACTTTATAACTTATATTTTTGCATTCGCTTATAAAATGTACTACGGGGTACATCTAATAGTTTTGCAGCTAATGAAACATTTCCGTTTGTCTTTTGTAATACCTCAATCATGCTATCACGCTGTATTTTTTCGCGAAAATTTAGTGGATGTTCTGTTTTATTTTCAACTTGTAACTCAAGTTGTTGTTGATTTCCCATCATTGTTTGTAGCAAAAAAGCGACTTGCTTTTCGCATATTTCCCGTCCTTGCGACAAGATGTAAATGCGTTCTAATACATTTACTAGTTCTCGAATATTTCCGGGCCATGTATGTTGTAAAAATTGATTGCAAATACTCTTTGGAAATACAACATTCCAATTCTTCCGTTCGCAAAAGTGTTGTATAAAATATGAGATATCCTCTTTTCTTTCTATTAACGATGGAACATATAACGGATAAACGTGCAAACGATAATATAAATCTTGACGGAATTTCCCTTCTTCTACTAACCGTAGTAAATCTTTATGTGTGGCAGTAATAATACGAATATTTACTGGTACCTCTTTTGAACTTCCTATTGGAGTTATTGTACGTTCTTGTAAAACACGCAATAATGCTACTTGCATCTCTGGTGGTACTTCACCAATTTCATCTAAAAATAATGTTCCTCCATGCGCTTGTTCAAATTTCCCTTTATACCCTTGACGTCGCGCACCTGTAAACGCACCTTCAACGTAACCGAACAATTCACTTTCCATTAATTCTTTAGGCAGAGAACCGCAGTTAACAGCTATAAAGGGACCATCTTTTCTTGGGCTATTTTCATGAATCGCTCTCGCAACATATTCCTTTCCTACTCCTGTCTCACCACATACATACACACTAGCATCAGTCGGTGAAACAAGCTTAATTTCTTCTAGTGTGTGTTGAAATGCTTTGCTTGTCCCGGTAACTCCTGAAAAAGTAATTCCTTTTATAAATGCGAAAGCAGAATATGTATTTATTTGTTTGTTTTTCTTTAAATACATACATTTCCCAATCATTCTTTCATTACTATATACTGGTATCTCTAATTTAGTTTCCAATCCATGGTGCATTAACTCTTCAAGCTTCATTCTTGACCAATTATTTATTCGTTCACGAACACTCTTACTCGCAGAAACGATAACATCACGATGATTACAAATAACTACTTGTTCGTCACTATCAATGACATCCAAAAAACGATGAATTAAGTGTAATTCATTTTGATGAACTCTTATGCTACATTCACGTTCTATTGCATGTGCAATTGAAGTTACCATACCGAGCATATATGGATGCGAAAATTCAATTGGACAGGAGAAATCTAGAACACCAATTAATTTCCCGTCATCATTATGGATAGGAGCAGCCGCACAACTCCAGCTATGAGATGCCACGGAATAATGTTCAGTACCACTTATCATAATAGCTTCTTCAATTTCTAGCGCTGTTCCAATTGCATTTGTACCAACAGCTGCTTCTGTCCATTTTACACCTTCAATAAAATTAATATGTTTCGCTCGCTTTAACGTTTGTTTATTTCCACTTAACGATAGAACATAACCATCTGGATCGATTAATAATGCCATCATTTGTAGTTCATCAATGGTTTTTCTCATATTTTGTATTTGAGGTAATGCTATATCAAGAAAAATTTCACTCTTTTTCTTTTGTTCTTGAAAAACATTAGAAGACAAAATTTTCTGACCTTTATTCATATAAGGATTCACATTTGCTTGTCTACATCGATGCCATGACTCTGAAATTCTTTCGTTTATACGGTTCGAATCAAAGACTCCTTCATCAATAAACTTTTTCCATGTATGTAAGTAAAACGGTGAAGCTAACATTGTATCATCTCCCTTTTAATTGTTTTGGAGATTTATAAAACATACTTCTATTATAAAACTGAATAAAAGCGTTTTCAATACAACTAGAAAGATGACACAAATATGTTGATAATTTGAATATATTAATGTGCGTCTTTATTCTTTTTTAGTAGCACCATATTTTGTATAATGGACGCAAAGAAAATACATAACCAAAACCACTTTTGTGGATTACCATTTATAAAGAAAACAATCACGGCTATTGCAAATAAAATAGCGGCTGATAAACTAATATATAATTTCGTTCTGACCTGCATTAGTCTTCGCTCCTATTATTTTACAGTACATACTAACTCTTCATTTTTCATCTCTACTATGTACTTCTGTAAAACATATTCTCTTCCGCCATGTTTTTCATACCAATCATGTATTCTTTTTACATGAATCTCGTCACTTCTAATTTTCGATTCAATTTCTTTATACCTTTCAAAACTATCATATTCCCATATGGCGAATACTTCAGACGTACCATTCTTATTACCTTTCATCCAGCGTCCTATTAGCCTAGAGCCATGCTTTAACTGATTAGGTAAGTTCGTGTTATTGAAATGATCATTAAATACTTCTATGAATTCATTTTTCACTACATAGTACTTCCTTCTGTAAAACATACCTCTTCCCCTCTTTTATGAAAAGTATCAGTAAACCTTCCCATCACTACCGTATTATAATACTTTCCATCCGATAGTCTTTTGTCATTTTTCAAAATGCCTTCTACTTCAAAACCTAATTTTTTATACAGATGAATAGCTTTCTCGTTTGTCTCTAATACTTGTAAAGATATTTTATTTACTGCATTTTCATCAGCCCATTTAATAGATTGTTGCAATAGACTCTTACCCATTCTATATCCCCAAAACTCTTTTAAAATACAAACACCAAACTCCACTTTATGAGATAATCTCTTAAAATTTGACCCTTCACATCTTGAAAATCCAACGATTCGATTGTGCACTTCTACAACTAAAAAGAGATTCTTAGTCTCTTCACTATCTGTTTTTATTATTTTTTGAAATCCTAGATCATCTATAAATCCCTCTCCAGCATCTCTATCCATATTTTCAGTTTCTCCATCAATCTGAACTCTAATTTTCGATAACTGCTCTGCATCTTTCTCAGCTGCAGAACGAATTGTATAAGTTAATCCATTTATATGAAACTCTTGCTCTTTTACAATCATGTCAAACTCCTTTCAAATGAATATAATGGCGCTATTACAACTTGTTTACCTTGTTTCTCAAAGTCCTGAACAGTTTCTTTACTAGCCTCTTCGTCAGTTATAATAATGTCAATTTTTTTTAGAGACTCTCCTCTTATAAAACAATCTATTCCAAGTTTATTATGCGGAACTAAACAAATATTTCTTCTAGCAATTTCACTTACTCTTTTACTAAAATAAGCAACTTCAGGTGTTGCGGTACTAATACCTTGTAATGAAATGCCTCCACCTGTAGAGAAATACAGATCAATAGAAAATCTGCTTATCAATTCAGAGGCAAGTGTATCAGTAATATTCCCTGAAGGTTTTACTTTTCCGCCAATTAAATACGTATCAATATTCTTATATTCTCGTAGATAACCAGCTATTTCTATAGAATTCGTAATAACCGTAAATGATACTTCCGGTAAATATTTCAGCATCGCATTATGAACGGAAGCCCCACCAATAAAAATTGAATCACCTTCTTGTATATAAGATACCGCAACTCTTGCAATTGTGTCCTCATATATTGAGCTATCACTATAACGTTTAGTTGGTTCCGCAGCTAAGTTTCTCACTCGCGTAAGTTCAATTGCACCTCCGTGCGTTCTTTTTAATAAACCATCCTTTTCCATAATAGACAAATCTCTTCTTATAGAATCAATAGACATATCAAATCTTTCCGCAAGATCCTTTGCTATTACTCTTCCATCTGTATTAAGTAGTTCTAAAATTTTCTCTCGACGTTCTTCAGTAAACATGTTATCACCACCGTTATTGAAGGTTCAGAAATTTGAACTTTATATTAATTATATGCACGTTTCTTCCGTTTCACAATATTTTCAATCCTTTTTCTTCCGTCTTTATGCAGTGTTTTCCTCTTTTTCTATTTTGTTAACTTCACATAAAATAAATGCAGATTTGCATATTCCACTAAAAGACTTCTATTTATTTCCTTATTCATGTAAAATTATTCCTATGTTTTACTTTTTAATACAGAAAGGGATTACTATGAAATCACTAATCAAAACGACATGTACAGCATTATTATTTACAGGAATATTAACAGGGTGCAATAGCAATACTACACCAAAACAAGAAAAGAGCGCTCTCGAAAAGAATGCAATGCACTATGGAGAAATAGTTAAAAATGAATACTATAGAGCGACAGTTGAGAATGCAAAGTTTGAAAAAATAGACGAAGAGCGGCGCCTTACTACTCGTGTTATGATTAATAATGTTCGAGACGATGGACAAACTATTGATCTTTCGGAAATAAAATATTTCATACAAGATGAAAAAACTGGTCAGAAATATGAAGGTGAAGCTCATCCGATAGGTGACGAGCACTATAAAAATGTTCCACACGAATTCTCTTTAACTACTGACGTTGTATTTGAACTGAAAACTTCACCAAAAGATTTAAATAATATGTATTTATACATAGATAGCAAAGCTGCGCCGTTAACAAATACATATTGGAAGCTTGATAATTTAGTATCTAAATAGAAAGACCAGTCTTATACGACTGGTCTTTTTACATTCATACATTTAACTTTCATTAACACTTATATTAATTTTCTAATAACAACTTGAATAACATCAGCTAAACCAGTGTGCCCTTTCCCTTCAACTCGCTCTTGTTCTCCATTAAAGAAATGAATTACCTTATGTTCTTCACACCAAGTAAGGATATCAATTGGATCATACAGCATATCAACATCTTTTGGTCCACCAGTACTATAGTTTATTTGTTTTTTTGAGTAAACTTCAAACATAATTAATCCACCAGGCTTTATCGTTTGTATCATTTTATCTAATATCATTTTTTTATAATCATCATGAAAATGTCCAAATACCATAATTGCCGCATCATATTCATTTTCTGGCAAACTATCAGCTAATAAATCTACTTTTTTTGTATGCACGTTTACGTTATGCTTCTCTGCCAATTTTTTTGTCTTTTCTAATCCATCTTTCGAATAATCAATAGCTGTTACTTCGTTCCCTTGTCTTGCTAGAAATACAGCATTTCTACCTTCCCCCTCCGCAAATGCTATTACTTTATTGTGATTTGCTAAACGAAATGCTTGTTCTTTAATAAATGTATTAGGTTCTTCCCCGTAAAAATATTCATCTGATTTATATCGATCATTCCAAAAATTATTCATCATCTTCTCTCCTTCTTCATATCATTTTCTAACTACAATTAAAGATATTAAAGAGCCTTTTTATCCTTAATTAATTTAAAAATAAAAGCAGATTAAAAATCCACTTTTATTTTTTTCGCAAGATCTACGATTTTTTGATTTCTTAACTCTTCTTCCATTTTCTCTTCTGCTGCGAGCATTGCCTCATTAATTAAACATCCAGGTTTGTCATGTAAACAACAGTCAAACAATGATGTTTTGCCTTCAATTGCATGTATAATATCTAAAAATGAAATATCTTCCCAATTCTTACTAAGCGAGTAACCGCCCTTTGGACCAGATGATGAGTGTATCATCCCTTCCTTCGTCAACTTAGTTAGTATTTTAGACAAGTACGTTGGTGAAACATTTTGCATTTCTGCTAATTGGTAAACACTAACTAACTTATTTGGTGTGGCCTTTGCCAGAAAAAGCATTGTATGAAGAGCATAATTTGTAGCTTTAGAATATTTCATAGTACAGCTCCTATTGTAGACTCCATGTATCTACAATAACTTTATTTTTTTATTATGTCAAACGTTTGTAATACTCCATACAACATTATTTCTTCACAAGTAATACATCTGCTGCGCAAATCGTCACTTCTCTAAATGGAGAGTCAAATAAAACACCTAGTTCAAAACCATCTTCAGTAAGAGCTATTTCATGATATAGCCACCAAGCACTGTCAAAGTTTTCCTGCATAGAACACTTTGTTACTCCTATAAAGGTTACTTCAAGTTTATCAAATTCACTAAAAGTACCACTGCAATCTAATACGATAGACAAAGTATCTTCTGATTCTCTCTTTATTACTTTAATTACACTATCGTGTAGTGATGTCTTGTGTAACTGAGCGACATTTGACGGAAGTTTTTTCTCAATGGAATTAAAATATTCTACGTATGATTGATCTAATTGTGCCATTCTTTTCTCATAATCTGTTGTCCACTCTTGCATAAGTTTTTTCAGTTCACCTGAGGGGTATTCTGAATTAATTGTTATGTTTTGTATAATTGAGTATATCGATTCAGGAAGGAATTTTAATAAATCTATTTTCCTTTCCTCTATTTCTTCCTTTAAACTTTGTATATCCATTTCCGACCATTCTTTTATAGACTCTATAAAACTTACAAATTCTAAAACTTGCATTTTTTTATACCATTCTCTTGTAAAATATTTCAATGACACCTCTCCTAAAATATCTTTACATCCAGTAAAAGCAATACATCCACTTATTATATCATTCCAATAACCATTTTTTCTAAAGAAATAATGTAAAAATGTAAATATTCCGCCTATTATTTCTAAAACTTCAGAATATTTACAAAAGTATAAAATTAGAATACATTTTAGCTGTACAAGATTCACCTGTACAAAAATTCAAACAAAAAGGGATGGTTATATGTTGAAGAAATTAGTAGCAGGGACATTAGTAGCGGGTTTTGCATTAACTGGAGGACTAGGTGCAGTAAGCGCTGAGGAAAAAAGTAACACAATTAAGTCATTTGATTATTTAAAAGTGGATGAACAAAATGTTAATTCATTTGCAAAATTAAGTGATCAGGATAAGAAAGATATCCAAATTACTATGGTATTACCTAAGCAAAATGAAAATGGAGATTGGCTAGCTTATGGTTTTACTAGCCGCGAAACATTGGATGCGTATATTGCAAAGGATAAAAAAGCAATTAAAAATAATATTAATCCTTTAGGTAGTGGTGCTGGTAGTACTGATTTTTATGAACATAAAGATAAAGGTGGCCAATATATTTACTGGAGCAGTGGCTTTAAAAACTTACCATCTAGCTGGAATGACAGAATTTCTTCTGTAAGTACAGCGTCGCCTTCTGCAAGTTATTCAACAACACTTTGGGAACACACTTCAACACAAGGATATGGAAAAGGCGTTTTATTTAAACACGCTGATTGGTACGGTAAAACTGCTAATTTAGCTCCTGAATGGAACGATAAAACTTCAGCTATTGACATTAAAAAGTAATAGAGGATTTAATTTCTTCTATAAAAATTCAAACCACTATTCTCTCATTCATTTAGAGAATAGTGGTTTATTATAATTCGATTTAAGCATGTACAGCCTGTCCTACAGCTTGCAATAATGCTTCATGAATCGCTTCAGATAAGGTTGGATGCGCTGCAATATAATCTCTCATTATATCAGCGGTAACTTCTGTATGAATCATTACGGTCCCTTGACCAATAAGTTCAGTTGCATGAGGACCGATAATAGAAATCCCTACAATTTCTTGGGATTTAGGTTCCACAATGACTTTTACTTTACCCGTTTGTTCTCCTAAAATAAGAGCTTTTCCGTTCGCTGTAAAATGGAATTCTCCAATGAGAATATCACCATATTGTTCTCTTGCACCTTTTTCACTTAACCCGACACTAGCTATTTCTGGAGCTGTGTATATACAACGGGGAACAGCGTGATAATTTACTTTCACGTCTTCTCCGCTTGCGTGTAATGCTGCTGTCGTTCCTTCATGGAAGGCAACGTGAGCAAGCTGAATTCCACCGATCACATCACCAACTGCGTAAATATGTGATACGTTCGTTTGCATATGTTCATTCACAGCAATCCCTTTATTTGAAAACTGAACTCCTGCCTTTTCTAATCCTAATTGTTGTACTCGTGGTTTTCTTCCTACAGAAACAAGAACAAATTCTGGAGTTACTTCGTGAGTAATTCCCTCGTATTCAAATGAAGCTTGCTTCTTATAGTTATTTAATCCTTTTAAAACTGCTCCCGTAAAAATTTCCACACCATCTTTTTCTAATTTCTCTCTTAAAATATTCGCGATATCTTCATCTTCACCAGGTAGTAATTGCGGTGCCATCTCAACTATCGATACTTTTGTGCCGAGTCTACTATAAATACTTGCAAACTCACATCCTATTACACCACCGCCAACGATTAACAATGAAGATGGTACACTCTCAAGAGACATTGCATGGCTACTATTTAAAATCCATTTTCCATCGAACGGAGCGAATGGTAATTCTGTAGGTTCGGAACCAGCTGCAATAATAAAGCTCCCTCCATCAATTACTTCTTCTTTATTTCCTTGTACAACTCGCACACGATGATCCGTTTCGAATTTCGCTTTTCCTTTTACAACTTTAATTTTATTTTTCTTCATTAAATATTGTATTCCTTGGACGAGTTGCTTTACGATTTGTGATTTCCTCGCCTGTATTTGACCCCAATCAATTGAGATATTTTCTGTATTAATCGTAACTCCATAATCATTCGCTTTTCTCACAATGTCATGTACTTCAGCACTTTCTAACAGTGATTTCGTAGGCATACACCCAACATTTAAACATGTTCCGCCAAGGTCAGCTTCATCAATAAGAGTGACATCTTTGCCATTTTGAGCCGCGGTAATTGCTGCTACATAGCCAGCAGGTCCGCCCCCAATAACAACTAATTTACTCATTCTCTCACCTTCTCTTTATAAAAGAATTGTTATAGGTTCTTCTAAATAATGTTTAATTGTGCGTAAAAATGCAGCTGCTGGTGCACCGTCTAATACACGATGATCGAATGTTAAACTTAAAGGTAACATACTTCCTTTTCTTAATTTTTTCCCTTTAAATACAGGAACATGTTCAATTGCACCTACACCTAAAATACCAGTTTCAGGTGTATTTAATACCGGTGTGAAATATTCAATACCAAAGCTACCTAAATTACTAATTGTAAATGTCGTTCCGTGCATATCATCACTACTTAAGCTACCTGCTCGTGCCTTTTGTGCCACATTCTTAATCTCTTTAGACAACTCTACTAAAGATAAATTATTTGCAAAGCGAATAGCTGGAACGACTAACCCTTTTTCTAATGCGACTGCCATGCCTAAATGCACATGTTCAAATTGATGAATTGCATCATCTATATAAGCGCTGTTCATTTCTTTATGCTCTCCAAGTGCTAATACAACAGCATGCGAGACGAAATCCGTAATAGTTAATTTATTATCATATCTTTTTTGTACAACTTCCGCTATTTCTTTATGTAAAGCAACTAAATCTGTTACATCTACTTTCATCGTTAACGTTAATTGTGCGCTATTTTGTAAGCTTGCGTGCATACGATTTGCGATTGCTTTACGCAGACCAGTAACAGGAATCGCTTTACTTTCTTCTCGTTCAGATATTTCCGGAACGTTTACTCTTACCTCAAGTACTTTTAATACATCTGCCTTTGTAATCCTTCCGCCAGGACCTGTACCAACTAATGCCTTGATATCCAGATTTTCAGACTTTGCAATTTTCTTCGCTACAGGTGAAATTTTAATTCTTTGCTTCGATACTTCTTTCCCATTTGCTTCTTGATTTTGTACATTTTGTACTTCTATATTAGATGTTTTTTCTTCTACAACATGTGTGCTTTCCTGCATTTCTACCTTTTCATTCGGTTTACCGATGTAGCAAATTACAGTACCAGGCGGCACTCCTTCATCTTCACTTACAGCTATATCAAGTACCGTACCATCAGCTGGCGCTTCAATTTCCGTTTCAATTTTTTCTGAATTAATACTAGCAATTAGTTCTCCTTTTGCTACATTATCGCCTGCTTTAATATTCCAGTTCGTAATAATACCTTCTTTCATCGCCATACCTAACTTCGGCATTACAACTTCTACAGCCATGTGTCTCTCTCCCTTCTCATCGTTTTATTACACATGTAATAAAGATTGGTCTCCAATCATTTCTGATACAGTTTCAATTACTTTTTCTGGCGTTGGCAAATACAACTTTTCAAGTGGTGGTGAGAACGGAACAGGTGTATGTGGTGCTGTAATTCGTTTAATAGGTGCATCTAACAAATCAAAACCTTTATCCGCTACAATTGCCGCAATATCTGTTGCAATACTACATCTAGGATTCGCTTCGTCAATGACGATAAGACGATTTGTTTTTTCAACAGATGATAAAATAGTATCTTCATCAAGTGGTGATAAAGATCGTGGATCAATTACTTCTACTTCAAGCCCCTTTTTCGATAATTGCTTTGCAGCTGCAAGCGCTGTATGAACTTGCTTTCCGATTGCGACAATTGTTACATCAGAACCTTCCCGTTTAATATCTGCTTTTCCTAATGGAATTGTATAGTATCCTTCTGGCACTTCACCTTTCATATTGTAAAGTGTTTTATCCTCAAAGAAGATTACTGGATCATCATCTTCAATTGCCGCTAATAATAAGCCTTTTGCATCATACGGTGTGGAAGGAACAACAACTTTAATACCTGGTATGCTCGTAAATAATGCGTACAAACTTTGTGAATGTTGAGCTGCTGCACTAAAACCAGCGCCATGCATCGTACGTACTGTAACGGGTACTTTCGCTTTACCTCCAAACATATAACGGAATTTCGCACCTTGGTTTAATACTTGGTCAAGACAACTACCGATAAAATCATTAAACATTAACTCAGCTATCGGACGTAACCCAGTTGCAGCAGCTGCCATCGCAGCTCCCATATAACCCGCTTCAGAAATTGGTGTATCCAATATACGATTTCGACCAAACTCTTGTACAAGTCCTTTCGTAACACCAAGAACACCACCCCAAGCTTCATCATCTTGCAGGTGATCAACTTGTGCACCGCCTGCAACATCTTCACCTATTAAAATTACATTTTCATCACGACGCATTGAGATTTTCATCGCTTCATTAATTGCAGTTGACATACTTACTGTTCTAGTCATAATTTTTCACCCTCCTCTTATTTGTAAGAAACGTATACATCTTTTAATAATTCTTCATCGTCTGGGTATGGACTATTTTCACTAAATTCAATGGATCTTTGTACTGCATCATCTACTGCTTTTTCCATATCAACAAGTTCAGATTCTGTTAATAAACCTTCATGAATTAAATGCTTACGGAAATTCACAATTGCATCTTTTTCATTTAAATGTTCTTCTTTTTCTTCTGTTGTTTTATATGTTTGCGCTTCACCTTCGAAATGACCATAATTACGATATGTCATACATTCAATAATTGTTGGACCATCACCATTACGCGCACGTTCCACTGCTTCTGCAGCAGCTTTATATACAGCGAGAAGATCTTTTCCATCTACTTGAACACCTGGAATATTATAAGCTTTTGCACGATTGGCAATAGAATCACAACTTGAAGCATATTCAAATGTAGTTGCTTCACCATAACCATTATTTTCTGCAATAAAAATAACTGGTAACTTCCAAATCGCTGCTAAATTAACCCCTTCATGAAATGTCCCTTCATTATTTGCTCCGTCACCGAAGAAGCAAACACTTACATCCTTTGTTCCTTTATATTTAGCTGTTAATGCTGAACCGCAAGCAAGTGGGAAACCCCCGCCTACAATGCCATTCGCACCAAGCATTCCTTTATCTAAATCGGCAATATGCATGGAACCGCCTTTACCTTTACATAATCCTGTCGCTTTCCCGAAAAGTTCAGCCATCATACCATTTAAATCACAACCTTTTGCGATACAATGTCCATGACCTCTATGTGTACTTGTAATACTGTCACTATCCGTTAAGTGGGCACATACACCAACTGCTACCGCTTCTTCACCTGCGTATAAATGAACGAAACCTGGCAAAACGCCTTGCGCGAACAATTCATGCACCTTATCTTCAAACTTACGAATTTCTAACATTTTTTCGTACATCCAATGAGCTTGTTCTTTCGTAATTTCATTCCCTTTACTTTCAGTTGTTTTTAACATGTCCAGCCCTCCTATTTTCTTGTTCGTCTTTTATATTGCAAGTATTGTGCCAATTTCGAATCCTTGTTTTAATAGGTTTTCTCTATCTTTTAACAATAAAAAAGTGGACAAAATGAGACGTTTGTCTCGTTTTGTCCACCTTTGTTCACCTAATTTGAGAACTATTATCTTATTCATTCTCAAAGCTCTGCTGTAATTTTCGGATGTAAATAATTTGCCCAATATGATATGCATTATGAGTTGTTACATTCGCTAACACTTCCCACCACTTTGCAGAAACAGGAAATCCCACTACATCACTTTCAACCTTTTCTTCATTAATGAGATTTTGCCATTGTAACAGTTTTTCTAGTAGTTTTTCCCGTAATTCATCGAAAGTTTGATTATCTGAAAGCATAAAACTTTTGTTATTATCTCCTATAGCGGGTACTGCATTCACATTTGATTCTTTATACCTAGTTTGCCACGTAGAGTTCCAATACAGTAAATGTTGTACGATTTCAGCTATACTATTACTCTCTTCATTCGGTTTCCAGCAAGCTTCCCTCTCAGACAAACCCTTAACTGCATCTGAAAATGGCATATACCAACTGGGATCATTTGCATTTGCTAATAACTGATCCGCTAATACAGCTTTTACATGGACCATTTTTCTTCCCTCATTTCATTATCATATTAATATACACTACTCTATATACGCTGATTCCCTATAATCCCCTTTTTTTACATACAAATTGATTTCATACTAAATGTAAGAATAATAGATTTTCTTATCATAACTCGTTATGATAAAAGAAAAAGAAAGCTGGCGAAAAATGAATAAAAAAATCGCAATAATTACTGGAGCCTCAAGTGGATTTGGACTATTAACTACACTCGAACTCGCAAAAAAAGATTATTTAGTTATTGCTACAATGCGGAACCTTGAAAAACAAGTGAACTTACTATCTCAAGCTACTCAACTCAACTTACAACAAAACATAAAAATTCAACAATTAGATGTAACCGATCAAAACTCTATACATAACTTCCAATTATTTTTAAAAGAAATACAAAAAGTAGACCTACTTGTTAATAATGCAGGATATGCAAATGGCGGCTTTGTAGAAGAAATTCCAGTAGAGGAATACCGTAAACAATTTGAAACGAACCTATTTGGAGCTATATCAATTACCCAGCTTGTTTTACCATATATGAGAAAACAAAGAAGTGGAAAAATCATTAATATAAGCAGCATTAGCGGCCAAGTTGGATTCCCTGGTTTATCTCCTTATGTATCTTCAAAATATGCATTAGAAGGCTGGAGTGAATCGCTTCGCTTAGAATTAAAACCTTTCGGAATAGATGTCGCTTTAATTGAACCTGGTTCTTACAATACAAATATATGGGAGGTTGGTAAACAACTAGCTGAAAACCAATCTGATACAACATCTCCTTACAAAGAATATATGGATAAAATACAAAAACATATTAATAGCGGTAGTGATACATTTGGTAATCCGATAGATGTTGCTAATAAAATCGTTGAAATTGCTGAAACAAAGCGTACTACTTTACGATATCCTATTGGAAAAGGTGTAAAATTTATGATCTTTACGAAGAAGATTCTTCCTTGGAGATTGTGGGAACACCTTGTTTTGAGAAGCTTTAAGAAGATGTAATAAACTTTTTGAAAACTATTTTGAAAGAGGTGCTAATTAAATGTTAGGTTTACCATATGGGAAAGTGTTTTTAGTGCCGTGGACTGAAGAATGGGAAATTGAGTTTATGAAAGAGAAACAAATCATTGAGGAACAAATTGGCGAACATATTTTAGCGATACACCATATTGGTAGTACTTCTATTCCATATTTAAGTGCAAAGCCAATTATTGATATAGCAATTGAATTAGAAAATTATACGGACGGTATACATTTTATTAAAAAGTTAGAACTACTAAACTATAAATATAGAAAAGAAGTATTACCCGAAAGATACTATTTTAATAAAAGTGAACCAAGAACTCATCAAATTCATATATATGAACAAGGGAATACATATTTAATAGAACAATTACAATTTCGTGATTACTTAAAAGACAATATAACTGCACGCATGCAGTATGAACAGTTAAAAATTCAACTTTCACAAGCTAATCCTACTGATAAACATAAGTATGCAGAGGATAAAACTAATTTCATTACATCTATATTAACTAAAATAAATGCTTAAATAAACAAGAAACCATTTAGTAGTAAATGGTTTCTTGCTTATTAGTTATTTCATTATTTGTACTATCAAATTTTTATTATACAGCAGGTGGAAAGAAGTAAAATAGTATCGAAGTCATAAAAATAAACGTGAATACCCCAATTACCGAAAATATATATTCTTTCGATTCTTTATCATACTTCCATTCCATCAATGCTCTTAAGATTAACGTCCCACCTAAATAAGTAAAAATGACATAAGCGATATTAACACTTTCAAATTTAAAGATAAATATAAAGCTAGTTATTAAATAAATAAAAAGTAGTCCTATTTCCAATTTTTTATGTAAACTATTTACATGTTTCTTATATCCCCAAAAACCACCCTTGGGCATATTCAATTTTTTTCTTAAAAACTTATCGAGAAAGTAGACAGCTATACAAAAAACAATAGTTATAATCCCAAAAGTAGAAGCTCCCATTTTCACCCCTCCTATTATTTCATTTAATTACTTGAAATAAATTGGACTATATTACGGTTATCCCCTTCTAAATAACTTATGATGCCTTCAGGATATGTCGGCTTCTCCTGTAATTCCTCTAGACTTTTCCAAATTAATATAATATCCTCATGCTCTTTATGCCTTATTTCATTTGTAATGATTTTTTCAACAGTCCCCCAATGTATCAATGTACAATGATGACCATTTTCGTTGCCCCACTCAAAAATATGTTCATTTACAATTGCTAACTCTTGAACATCAACTTTCAAATCGTATTCTTCTATTAACTCTCGAATTATTGCTTCTTTTGACGTTTCACCAAATTCAATAGAGCCACCTGGAAAACGATAAAATGATTCATTCTCATCACATTGTACTAGTACTTTTGAATGTTCGTCGTTTACAATCATTACTTCAGCCCGTAAACGTGGTCTTATCATTTTCTCACCCTTTATTTGTATGACCATTCATCACCAATACGTATTATAGAATACATTCAAAATAAAACCTGTAATTATTAGTAACGGAACAATTCCAAACGAAATAATATATTCTTTTGCTTTCCTATCATATTTCCACTGCATATATCCTTGAAAAATGTACAACGTCATAAAAAAGAAAATTGGTATATAAGTCATGTATATTGGATTCAAAATTGAACCTATCATCATAAGTACTACATAAGAAATAATGATAATCCATTGCCCCCATTTATGTGATTGGCTGACATATTTACTATTCCATCCAGTTTGTCTCGGTATATTTAACTTCTTCCTCACAATTTTTTCTAAAAAGAATAAAATTATAATCCATAACAATAAGACAATTAGTTTCAAAAGAAACAGAAAGGCCTCCTCCTTTACCTTTTCTCCGGCTGATCACTCGGATACGTAGCACTCTCTTTATTTTCAACGTCCCAACTAATTATAGTCGCACTATCGCGTCCGAATTGATGATGAACGTGCTCTAATACATGATGAACACTTTCTTCAAGTTTTTTATTATTTCTATTCATATTATTATACAGATTTACTGGCGTTTCATATCGGCGTTCCCCGCATTCTAATACTCCATCTGTCACCATTACAATTCGGTTCTTTCCAGTACGTAATTCACGAATACCTGATGAATAACAAGGAACAGGTAAATCAAATGTGTTTACATTTCCAATCCATTCGTAAAAATGACGTTGATTTAATGCATATTGTCCTAACTTATGTAACTCTTCATGAAATACATACACTAAACAATCACCAATAGAAAGCCACCATATATAATTTTCTTTTCTTACACATAGTAAGCAAGCTGTTTCACCTTGTATTCTTTTGCACTTTTCCTTAAATGAAGATGACTGAAAAATTGTCAGTATATGATTTTCAATAGATTGAAACACTGTATTAATTGGTTCATTCAAAATTACTTTTATATTTTCATATTCTTTTTCGATTGTATTTACTACTAAATCAACACTTTCTGCACTATTATGTCCATCTAATATAGCTGCAAATTCCCATTCACCATTTGACCAAACTAATACACCATCTTCATTCTTTTTCGCTCCAGCACTTATATTCCCGCCATATTTACCAAGTACAATATCACCATATTGCTTAACTGAAATTTCTCCTAAACACATTTCTATATTTCCAACCCATGAATATTGTGTATTATTTGTTGTATGCATACTCATTTACCATATACTTACGTATTCTTTCGCATAGTTTTTTTATTTTCTCTTCATCACCATATGGTGCACCAGTCCATTTCGCTACTTCGGTTGGTGACCAAAATTCTTTTGGTGTATTTGGATAACGTGGAATAATGTGCATATGCATATGTGGTACACCATTTCCTGAAACAAAAGTGTAAATATGCTCTGCACCTTCGCTTTCTTTTAGCGCTTTACTTACTCTACTTGTTATAAGTCCGAACGCTTTCGCTTCTTCATCTGTTAGTTCAGCAAGGCCAGGTACATGTCTTTTTATATCTATCATTACATAACCTAGGTATGTTTCTTCACTATCCCAGTAGACATGTCCAACGTAAACGAGTTCATCTTCGTAAATAGCTCCACCTGGAACTATAATATTTCCTTTATGTTTTTCGCAAATGAAGCAGTTTTGTTCTACTTGATTGTTTGTTGACATATCCATCACCATCCTTTTCATATATAATATCACAAAAAAAGGAAAAATAAGTTTCGTATTCCGAATTTTCATTCTCTTTATACAGCAATTTTTGAAATGAATTTACACCTCATTATTTCTTCAAAAACGCAATCCCAATTATAATCCCAATCACAATTCCGATTACTAAATTATTTGTAAAGTGCCCTTGAAATACACCGATTACAACCCCTATACCGACACCTATTGCCAAAGCATCATTTCTTTTTTTATTTTTAGCCAAAATTGCATCTCCTCCCATCATTTCTCCCTAAACAACATGCATTCACTTAAATGTATTAATATACGCACTATCTCGCTTGAATCTTTTCAAAAAATGCACTTTAACTTCATATATAATATTTTCCATTTTCTGTACATACTCCTTTTATAATGAAAAAATTTCAAGTAACCATTAAATATATATAGGCATTTACTATAAGAAAGATCCGTAATTTATTGAAGGAGGAACGATTCAAATGCATCCTCATTGGAATCCAAATATAAATCAACAGTATGTTTATTCCCCCATCCTGTAAGGAATACATTGCATCATGATTCACAATATATGATGCAGCGCATCGCAAGTCTTGAAAGTCAGTTAGCTAAATTAATCTCATTAATTGAAGAAAATAATCAATTAATTAAATCCATGGAACAACAGCAAAACCAAGTTTGTGCACCAGCTGGAGGTTCTGTTATCGTTCGTATGTAAACTGGATGCAATAAAAAACACACTTTGTAGTATAAAAGTGTGTTTTTTGGTCATTATTTTCTTTTCGTATGGAACCCTTGTGTAATTCGGTCTAATATAATTGCGATTACTACGATAGCTAATCCAGCTTCAAATCCCATTCCGATATTAACTTGTGTTACCGAGCGATATACATCAACTCCAAGTCCAGGAGCTCCTACAAGTGACGCTGTTACAACCATTGATAACGAAAGCATAATACTTTGGTTCACACCAGCCATAATCGTTCCGGTTGCAAGTGGTAATTGTACTTTAAATAGTTTTTGTGATGCAGTGGATCCAAATGCATTCGCTGCTTCAATTAAATCTTCTGGAACTTGTCTAATTCCTAAGTCAGTAAAACGAATTGTCGGTGGCATTGCAAAGATTACTGATGCAATAATTCCAGGTACTACACCTACTCCGAAAAATGTGATCGCTGGAATAAGGTATACGAATGCAGGCATTGTTTGCATAAAATCTAATGTTGGTTTTAAAAATTTTGAGAAACGTTCATTTTGAGATGCTAATATACCAATTGGAATTCCGACAATAATTGAAATAATAACTGACGTAAGTACGAGTGCTAATGTTTGCATCGTTTGTGCCCAGTAGTTAATATTCAAAATAAATAATAATCCAATAAGCGTAAAAATGACTAAAGATAGTTTTCTCGTTGTGTACCAAATGAGGAAACATAAGATAATAATCATCAATATGGCAGGAATTATTATTAAAAAATTAGTGAGTAAATCAACGAATCCACCAATAATATAAGAGAATCCTCGGAATAAGCCTTCAAAGTGCTCATATAAACTTACAACAAATGAGTCGACCCATTCCCCTAACGGAATACGCGGTATACTATTCATCGTCTTTCACCTCTTCCTCAATGTTTCCTGCAAGAGCTTGAATGACACTTTCACGTTTAATAATTCCTCTTAGCCTTTTCTTCTCATCGATTACTGGTAACGGATATTTCATCTCCGCCATTTTTGCATACGTCTCTTCCAGTAAAGTATCTAAATACACATGCGGAATATCATTAAGTAATAAATCAGCAATCGGCCACTGTTTTTGTACTGCCTTACTCGCATCATCCGCAGTTAATATACCTAAAAACTCATACTTTTTGTTTACAACATATACAGTTGAAACACCAGCATTCCTCATAATTTGAAGGGCTACACGAGGTCCACGATCAATTAATAAAGTTTCTGGTCGTTTTAAAATAGACTCCGCCGTAATTACTTTTCCTAAATTCACGTCCGCAACAAACTTTTCTACAAATTCATTAGCGGGGCTCATCATAATTTCTTCTGGCGTTCCAATTTGAACGATTTCTCCATCTTTCATTAATGCGATACGATCTCCAATTCGAAGCGCTTCATCTAAATCATGCGTAATAAATATAATCGTTTTTTCCATTTTATCTTGCAACTCTAACAATTCATCTTGCATTTCTTTTCGAATAAGTGGATCTAATGCACTGAATGACTCGTCCATTAGTAATACATCTGGATTATTCGTTAGCGCCCTTGCGATTCCAACGCGCTGCTGCATACCGCCACTAAGTTGACTTGGATAATTATCTTTATGATGATCGAGTCCTACTAACTGTAGCGATTCTAACGCTTTTTTCTCTCGCTCTTCAACCGGAACTCCTTGTATTTCTAACCCATATGCAACATTTTGTATAACTGTACGATGCGGAAATAGAGCGAATTTCTGAAATACCATACTCATTTTCGTTCTTCTTACTCTTCGTAACTCTTCTTTTCCCATCGTTGCGATGTCTTCACCATCTATGTATATATGACCTGCAGTTGGTTTAATCAATTGATTTAACATACGAACTAGCGTAGATTTCCCGCTACCAGACAAACCCATAATAACGAAAATTTCTCCAGAGTATACTTCAAACGTTGCTTTTTTCACCCCAACGTTCATTCCTGTCTCTTTTAAAATTTCCGATTTACTTTTTCCTTCTTTTAATAAGGAAAGGGCTCTTTGCGGATGTTTCCCGAATACTTTTGTTACGTTTTCAACACGCACCTTTGTATTATCCATGTCACTACTCCTTTTCTACCCATCTATTCACATAGTGTTGCGATTTTACAAAGAAATATTACATAAAAATGACATTCATAAGATTTCTTTAAAATTCTCGTTTCCGTTCATAATAAGAATGCTTACTTATACATTTATTTTATAAGGCAAACGTTACTTAGGAGGTTTTCAATGCGAAAGAAAATTTGGTTTATATGCCTTGCATTATTTATTACTATGATTTTCACTTCATGTAATGCAACAAATGCAAATTCGAAAGGGAAAATTAAACTTGGTGTAACAAGTTGGAAAGAAAATATTGCAACTGCAAACATGTGGAAAGTTTTATTAGAAGAAAAAGGCTACAAAGTTGAGCTCATGTATTTAGAAAAAGCCGCAATTTGGACTGGTGTTGCTCGTGGCGATGTTGATGCGAATTTAGAAGTATGGCTACCAGTTACAGATAAACCGCTAAACGATCGTTATAAAGATGATATTGTCTTAAAATCAAAATGGTACGAAGGTACTGGACTAGGTTTAGTCGTCCCTTCTTATATGAAAAATATAAACAGTATCGAAGATTTAAATGCTCATAAAGATGAACTAGATAATAAAATTGTCGGTATCGAACCCGGTAGTAGTCTTATGAATTTAACGAATAAAGCAATGAAAGAATATGATATAAAACTAAAACTTGTCCAATCCTCTGAAGCTGCGATGATGAGTGAACTAAAGAAAGCATATACAAAAAAGAAACCAATCGCTGTTACGCTTTGGAATCCGCATTGGGGGTTTTCAGAATTTGACTTGAAATATTTAAAAGACCCTAAGAAAGTATATGGTGAAAAAGATGACATTTATTACTCCGTTCGTAAAGGTTTCGAAAAAGATCACCCAGATGTTATAAAATACTTTGATAAATGGAAAATGAACGATGAACAGCTCGGTACGTTAATGGTCATGTTAAATAAAACAAAAGATCCTGAAGAAGCTGCGCGAAAATGGATTAAAAAAAATCAAGCATTAGTTGATGAATGGGTAAAGGATTAATAAAAAGGCTAGAGAATTAATATATCCTCTAGCCTTTTTCATCTTATTTTTTCGTAACAACATCATCTACAATCCCATATTCCTTCGCTTCTTCTGCAGTCATAAAATAATCTCTTTCTGTATCATGTGCTACTCTTTCAATCGGTTGGCCTGTTTTTTCTGCAATCATTTTATTAATATCATGCTTTAACTTTAATATTCTTTTCGCAGTTATTTCAATTTCTGTTGCTTGCCCTTGTGCACCACCAAGCGGCTGATGAATCATAATTTCACTGTTAGGGAGCGCAAACCGTTTTCCTTTTGCTCCAGATAATAATAGCAATGCACCAAATGATGCCGCAAAGCCCATGCACAGCGTTTGCACATCTGGTTTAATTAAATTCATCGTATCTAATATTGCAAAACCTGCTGTCGTTGAACCGCCGGGGCTATTGATGTATAAGAATATATCTTTCTCTGCATCTTCTGCTTCTAAAAATAATAATTGAGCTACGACACTACTCGCTACTTGATCATTAATTTCTGAACCGATAATAATAATGCGGTCTTTTAATAACCTTGAATATATATCATAGGAACGTTCTCCTAATTTTGTTTGTTCTACTACATATGGAATTGCATTCATTTTAAATCCCTCCAATACTTGTTATGCAACGCAAAGCATACAACTGTAGGAAGAAGGTTCTTTTACACTAAATAATAAGACTGGCTGTTTAGATGGTAACTTAGTAAAATCTATTGTCGGAAGAAGTTTCGTTAACAATTCCGGTCTTTCCTCACGAATAGACGTTACAACAACTTCAATATCCTCTGTGAATTCGACTATCTCGATCCCTTCTTCACTTACAGTTTTCAGCCTATTTCTACTCCGAAATAAAGAAGCTTTCACTGCACCTTCTGATACAGAACACAATTTAGCAATATCAGCGATACTATATTGAAAAACATCTTTTAATAATAAAATTGCGGATTGCTGTACATTTAATGAAGACAATACTTTCCCTACCATTTCATGCAAATCTGCAATGTTCTCATGTGGTTCTTCAACAGTGATTTGTTCTCTTATTTTTTCATGAACAGACTTAGACTTCATCTGATCTAACCAACGATTTCTAGCTATTTTATAGACGAGTGTCATACAAATATCTTTATTTCTATATTTTTGAAGCACTTTACACACCGTTTCTTGGGCGAGATCTTCCCCATCCCATTTGTTTTTCGTTAAAAAAGTACAGTATCTTTTTAGCTCTCCATATTGTTCAATTAAAAAATTTATATTTGAATGATTCATATCGATATGATTCTTTAAAACATGAGTTACTTTTGTGCACAAAATAACCACTCCTTTTCAGCGCTTACTTAATAAACGATTCTACATTTAAAAAAGTTACGGGGGGTATAAAAAAATAATGTTTATGTTCAAGAATTCGCGGTCATAAATATGTTATGTACAATTTTACGTGAGGAGGAACAAATTTGCCAAAATTAACAATTGAAGGTGCGGGAACTTTTGATGTGAAAGAAGGAACAAAGTTAGTATTAGCAATTGAAGATAGCGGTGTCAACATTCTCCATCGTTGCGGCGGGAATGCACGTTGCACGACTTGTAGAGTAGAAATACTAGCAGGTGATTTCTGTGAAGCGAGTGCGAATGAGAAACATGCAATGACGGAAAAAGGGATTGAAGATCATTTACGATTATCTTGTCAAATGCGTGTACATAAAGATATAGTCGTTCGTCCGGTACTTACAGTTGAAAATTCAAGTCTTGATGCTGGGCCACGTCCGGCGGAGTAAAGCGATGAATTTAAAACAACTCGCTGGCGAATATGCTGCTAACTTTGTAAATGATGGTATGAAGATTGGGCTTGGTACAGGTTCTACTGTATATTGGACAATACAAAAATTAGGTGAGTATGTAAAAGAAGGATTATCATTTCAAGCTGTACCGACATCAAAGGAAACTGAAGCATTAGCACAGCAACTAAATATCCCCCTAATTTCGTTAAACGACGTACAAAGTCTTGATCTTACAATTGATGGAGCGGATGAAATTGATTCAAATTTACAACTTATAAAAGGCGGTGGTGGTGCATTACTTCGTGAAAAAATCGTTGCCTCTTCCTCTAAAGAACTAATTATCATTGCTGATGAATCGAAACTTGTAACACATTTAGGTAATTTTCCATTACCTGTTGAAATCATCCCTTTTTCATGGAAACAAACCGAAAATAAAATTCAGTCTTTAGGGTGTCAAACAACATTACGTTTGAAAAATAATGAAACCTATATAACCGATAACAATAACATGATTATCGATTGTATATTCTCTAATCATATTTCTAATCCTGCCCATTTACACACCCAATTAAAAATGATTACTGGTGTAGTTGAAACAGGATTGTTTATAAGTATGACGAGTAAAGCAATTATCTGCACTAAAAATGGGATAAAGGAATTGTAATAAAAGCTGACTTTTTAAAGTTGGCTTTTTAGTATGTTCATCTTCTCTTAATAGCACTTTATTATGATATACTATGAAAACACAAGCTGATTACACTAGAAAGGACTGAACATTTTGCAATCCAAACTTATAACAGAACTTACTGATTTAGAAACTGCCTTTCACATTCGAAAAGAAGTATTTGTAAAAGAACAAGGTGTCCCTCTTGCAGATGAATTCGATATATTCGATGAAATCGGAGAGCAATGTAAACATATTTTAGTTTATTATCATGAGTTTCCTGTAGGCACAGGGCGTATACGATTTGTTGATGGTGTCGGAAAATTAGAACGTATTTGTATTTTAAAAGATTATCGTACATACGGATTAGGTAAAGTTATCATTCAAACGTTAGAAGAAATTGCTCGTAACGAACAAGTTACAAAAGTGAAGCTACACGGTCAAACACAAGCTGAAGGATTTTATAAAAAATTAGGCTATCAAACTTCTTCTGATATATTCATGGAAGATAGCATTCCACATATACTTATGACGAAAATGTTATCATAATAGAAAGGTGACTATATTGTTTATTCATATAGTCACCTCTCTGTATCTTATTCACTTGAAAGTCTCTTTAGTGAATATTCCAATGAAAGAACTTTTAACTTGAAAGCAAAGAACCTAGCATACATAGTCTTAAAACACCCTTAATGAAATTGGCATTCTCTAGTTTTCTATTCGCACTATATTCTGTTTGCTTTCACTTTAAAAAGAATATTTTATTAAACTCACTATGAATTGTTGTCTAAAATCTCTTGTCTTTCTTCTCTTATTTGACCGATTAATGAAACTACTGAACCAACCGCTTGAATCCAGCTCCCCGTAATCACTATAATCTGTCCATCCTCCTCATTTCCTTCCGAAATTTCTTCCACTTTATCCCGACTAGCTTTCAATTCATCTATTCCACCTATTGCCTGTAATGAATTTCCAGTCGCTTGTAACACATTCCCAACAATGTTATACGATTCATCTATGTCGGAACTATCCTCTAATTCACCACCTATTGATGTAATACCACCTAATGCTTGAATCCAATTCCCTGCAATCACTACTTTTTTTTGTGTATTATCTTCAAATTCTATAATGAGTCCTGTTAAAACCGTTACATTACCAATTGATTGGATTTCATTACCGATTTTTTCAAGAGATATTTCCCCTTGTCCATCAGCTTCTAGGCCGTTCCCTGTTGCCTGTAATACATTCCCCCATACGTTTAAATCTCTTCTTAATTCGTCATTCAATTTTTTAAAAGGTGTACTACCAACCGCAGCAATAATTGTCCCTACTGCAACAAACCAAGCACCAACTATCTCCTTAATCGGATCATCCATTTTCAATCTATCCCGTCATTAATTTACTACTTACAGGATATGAATTTATGCATCTCCATGTTAATAGCCTACTTCTCTCCATTTGAATAAAAATCAATATTTCTTTAATATTATAAATACATCTAGTGTGACATCCCTGTTTGCCGTTAGCTTTTGCTAACGGCTCATTTATTTTTTTCTTGCTTCTCGGAGAATTCTCTAAATACGTTTCCCAATACGTACACATTCTTTATTCCTCCTCGAATACAATACATAACTCAATATAATATCTATATATCGATTAGTTAAACTTGGCTAACTGCTCCTTTATTTATAGTAAAATTAAATTTCTATAATTTTTTTAAAAATCCATCTCGACATCCATAATTCCAAACATTTAAAATCAAAAATATAATTTTATCATCACAGGAAAATTTTCTGAATAACTTTCTTGTTAAAAAGTTTTCACCTTAAAATTTGACAAGCATATGTTATTGAATGGAGATTCTCCATTCATAAGATTCTTACCTTTCTTATCTAGAGCACACTTTAATGTGTGCTTATTTTTAGTTAGAAACTACAACATTCTCAAATAGTATGCATATCAAATTGTTTTTTCAATTATTTTCAAGAGCGGATATTATTCTTTAGTACAAGCACTCTTTCCTTTTAATTAATACTATATATTGATATTCCAAAGAAAGGAGAGCAAAATAATTATGGCTAATTATTTTTATAAAGATGGTAAAAAATATTATAAAAACCAATCGTATTCGAACGATCAAAAAAATAACTGTTTTATTGAAACTCATACGATAACTGGTTCTGAAGAAAATGCAAATGGAAATATACCTTTATCTGTTTTCCTTGAAACCACCGCTCCACAAACTGTATTTGAGGATTTCACAAACAATCATAATAAAACATTAATTCAGTTATTCGTTGTCGGGATGAGTGCACCCGTTCAAGTAACTATTCTAACAAGAAAATCTAGCCGCCCAATTACTACAACATTACAACCTGTTCAAACAAAAATATTTCAAGTTGAAGATTTTCAAAGTCTTACTTTTACGAAACAGGAAGGCCCTACTAGTATAGTTAGTTTATTTGTGCAAAAAACATTTTGTATTTGCTGTAACGATAATAAAGATTCATGTGATGAATATCATCAAGATTGTAATTAATAGATTAACGCACCAAAAGAACCCGTTTTACAAAGGGTTCTTTTTATTTCACTCCATACATTTTCAAAAACATTTTAGAATCATACACAACGATTTTTCTATAAATCTCTCCTTTTCCCGCTATTTTATTAAAATAACACTTTAGTTTAATTAATTACGGGACTTATCATCATTGAATGAAGGGAAGTAAAATTTAGAAAAAAAGACGACGCTGAATACGTCGTCTTTTTTATAAATAGAAAAGCGAATTCTCAAGATTCCCTTTTGCATCAAAGCCCATCATCTCTTAGTTCATGCCTAGGTAAAGCTTACACTGTTTTCCATAATGATAATGCATAAATCCAGTTTGGATCACCATTTCCTTGATAACTCTGGACTGCTTCATATACTTTTCCTTCGTGTAGAACTCTATCTCCCTTTTTATATGCTTTTTTTGCATCCCACGCTTCATATGAAGCGCTTTCAGCTTTTGTAGTAATTGTGGATATATCACTCTGTACGGATTCATTTCCAGCTACATCAACAGCTTTCACTACATATTTATAAGTAGTATTAGCAAGCAGATTTTTATCCATATAAGAAGTTGTATTGGATGTTGCAATCTTTTTCATTAATCCTTCTATTTCTCTATAAATATCATAATGGTCTACACCAATGTTATCGTCAGATGGACTCCACATTAAATCCACACTTGATGCTGTCGTTCCCATACTATGTAATCCTTTTGGTTGTGTTGGTGCTTCTGTATCAGGAGTCGCAACTGTTGTTTTTACTGTAAGCGCTGTACTTTCTTTCGATACATTTCCAGCTGCGTCAATTGCTTTTACAGTATAAGAGTATTCTGTGCTTGGTTGTAATTTCTTATCAATAAAATGAGTGCCTAGTATTGTATCGATCATCTCTCCGTTACGGAAGATTTGATATCCTTTTACCCCTACATTATCCGTAGAAGAGTTCCATGTTAGTTCTACACTATTCGCTGTTACTTTTTTCGTCTGAAGTCCATTTGGAATACTTGGCGCTTCTATGTCTGGTTTCACATCATTAATAAGATTAACATCAATTACATTATAGAATGCATTTGCTGTATCAGCTACATCCCATACTGCTAAAATCACATGATATCCACTACGATCAGTAGGTACATTAATTTTATGAGTTAAATTATTTGAAGCTGCAGAACCATCGTGTTGCACAGTTCCAATTGGTTCAAAATCTGCTCTTGTTAGCGCTTTATTTGGATTCCATCCTTTTTTAGTAATATAGTAATGCCACTTACTCGTTAAGTGAGGCGCAGTATACTTCCAAGTAAATGTATTTTCCCCACCAGTGATTGTATTTTTAAACCAACGATTTGCTGTTTGTTGATCTAAAATACCACCAAATTTTCCGCCTGCTGAAGCAACTTGTCCATCTACTGGACCACCTTGTGGGAACCCTTTTGGAGCTTCTAAACTTTGTGGTTCATACATAACACTTCCGCAGTTTACATTTAGCGCACCATAAGTTGGACTACATAAAGCGGATCGGCTACCGGGCTTTTCAACAAAACCGTGCGCATAAGCATTTTGAGGAATAAGTGTCGTACTAATAATTCCAGCTGTTAATGCTACAGCTCCTAAACTTTTTTTGTTCATTTTCATGTTTTGTAGTTGTTTTAAAAATCGATTATTCATGTTCATGTCTCCTTCTTGTTATACTTTGTAGTGGAATGTGGGCTTTGATGTAAAAGAATAACAAGAGACAAACTTGTACCGATGTATGTATTAATTATGCATACACCGCAGTGAAAATATATTTTTTCCTTGTGAAATATTTCACTTTATGAATATATCATGACATAGAACTCGCCTAAGCATGTGCAGAAGTTGTGCAGAAACAGTGAAATTATTACTAACATATAAAACCACATCCTGAAATCATAAAGTAAAACTTTAATTAGTTGGGGTTTTACGGTCGGTTAATACGGGATAAAATAAAAGTGTGCAGCAGAAATTGTAGACTTAGTTCTCAAAATTCACATTTAGTATTTTCATTTTTTCCATTTAAACAATTCTTCTCTTCTTACAACAGAAAAGTGTCTATATCATTTAATATAGACACTTTTCTGTTGTATAACTTTATATTTATTACTGACCTACAAATGTGAAAATTTCATCAACAGCTTCCTTATATCCACCCGATGTTCGGAATGATTCCTTCAAATTCAAAGCAGCCTCTTTATATGAAGGGTTATTTAAAATTAACTCCACACTTTCACGCAATTTCTCCACGGTTAATTCATTCATATGTAATTGAACTCCTGCTCCAAGACTCTCCACTTGCTTTGCGATTGCTGGCTGATCTGCACTTTGCGGTATTACAACGAGCAGAACCCCGTTATATAGTCCTTCATGCGTACTGTTCATCCCGCCGTGTGTAATAAATAGTTTCGTATAAGTAAGCAGTTCGGTTTGAGGCACATAGTGTTTCACAATGAAGTTTTTAGGAATTTCGCCTAGATTACTTATTTTCGTTTTATTACCAATAGACATAACAATTGTATGCTCATTATTCTCAAAGGCCTTCATACACAGTTTATAAAAGTCAATCGCTTCATTAAAAACAGTACCTAATGAAATATAAATCGGACTTTTTTCTTCAATTGAAGTAAAATCAACGTCTCTGTTTTTCACGTGTGCAGAGATAGATGGTCCTACAAATTTATATGTTTCATCAAACGTATCACCAAAAGGCTGGAACTTCTTAATTGTATACACAATAGTAAGGGGTGCAGGATTACAGAAAACTTCATACTGTGATTTTATTTCAACACCATATTTTTCAGCAATTCCCTTCGTTAAGTTTTGAAAATCATTCTGTATTTTATCATGAATTTCTACTGGAATATTTTTTGACAGATGACCTAACATTTGTTCAAAAGATTTTTCATCCTGCGCAAAAGATGTACATGAATTTATGGATGGCAGTTTAAGAATTTGAGCAATTAAGTGCCCACAGCCAAACATAGAATCATGAATTATGTAATCAAAATGTTCACCTTCAATTTGTTCTAGAACACTAGGTATAACAATATCCGCTGTATGTAGAAGACCGTTTATTCTTTCCTGTAAATAATTTCTGCCTCCAGATAGAAACGCTTTTATAAATTTTTGATCATCAATCGTTCGTACAGTAGCACCTGTCTTTTCAATCCGCTCCCTGAAAGCTTCTATTGAGAAATAAACGACCTCTTCACCGCGAGAAATCAATTCTTCTACAACCGGTAAAGTTGGATTTATATGTCCTTCTGATCCAGCGTTAATACATAAAACACGCGCCATTATAAACACTCCTTACGTTAAATCATTTCTATGTTAGCAAGAGTATGGATTCTCTCCATACTCTTTTCTTTGTTGTTCGTATCATATTCCTGCTAAATTGACCTAGCAAGTCTAAAACCGAGATCTTCTATATGAAATGTGGGATGGCTTCGGCGACGACAAGTAGCGCCGCAACCTCTCGCTGCCTCCGCCCAACTACCTCCACGAAAAATGCGGTATGATCCGTATACTTTTTCATCATACAAATCATAGCACCATTCCCAAACGTTCCCTAGCATATCATAAAGTCCCCATGCATTCGGTTCCTTTTGGCCAACGTCATGAATTTGTCCATTTGAATTTTCATTATACCACGCTATATCAAGAAGTTTCCCGTATGTATATCCGGTTGTACTTGCTTTACATGCATATTGCCACTCCGCCTCAGATGGTAATCGGTAGCCATTTGAATCTAAATTACATTTCACAATTTGACCACCATCACTAATAGAATAATATTCTTTTAATCCCGCTTTTTTTGAAAGTACATTACAAAACGCAATAGCATCGTTCCATGAAATATTGACAACTGGTTTATGATTTTTATCAAAATTATTTAATGTACTATTTGTAATAGCATCATATAGTTCCATTGTTACAGCATACTTTGCAAGAAGAAATGGTTGAATTTGTACTAGCCATTCTTTTTTTATTCGATCATCTCTTAATACTACCTCTCCAGCTGGAATATTGACCATTAATGAATCGATTAGTTGAATTAAATCGTTAGTCATTTTCTATTCCTCCAAACGTTCATTTTATATGAACTTAAAGTCATATACTCATTACAAAATACAATTTTCAAAAAGCGTTAAATTTTTCATAATAAAAAACGATTAGTTTTATTAAACTAATCGGTAAGATTCACAAAGAATTTTTGTGTTACATTCTATAATTATATGTGCTCTAAAAATTTCCGAACCTCATTTGGAGATTTTAAAACAATAACCTTTTTCTCTTCCGGCAATTGCTCTAACCCTTTTAAAATTGTAGGTCGTTTAGCATTAGGATATTCCCATATCCATTTAAAAAATTGCAAATCAAATCTTTCTTCACATCCCGCGCCCATATCTGGTCTTGTTTTATTTCGGTATTTTACAATTCTTTTAAAAGCCCTATAAACACAAATTGTTCTATGAATATCAAGGAAGATAATTGTATCAGCTGCATTCAGTCTTATACCCATCGTCCCGCCATAATTCCCATCAATAATCCATTTCTCATCTTTAATTAAGTTATTTTGAACTGTTATTTGTTCTTCTCTCGGAACACCTTCCCAATTCGGTTTCCAAAATAATGCATCAAGATGATGCACCTTAATATTTAATTTATTCCCTAACTGCCTTGCTAATGTAGATTTTCCTGAACCACCAGAACCAATTAATATTATTTTTTTCATAAAGGGCTCCTTTTTAAAATCGATTATTTCCTCCGTAACATAAACTCACAAAGTATTCCCACTCCAACACCAATTGTATAAGCCACTACATCACTCCACAAAAAACCGTATCCCAACACGAGTCCCCCCAAAGTCGTTGCACGCATGCTATCTATCCATTCCGCATGATACAATTGGCTCGCTTCAATCCCGTAGCAAAACATTAAACTAATAAAAGCCAACTTCTTCGTCTCTGTTTTAGGAAACAAAAATCCAAAGCCAGTGAAAATCATTAATGCCCATAATGCATCACCTAAATAATCATTTAATAGATGTGGTAGTGCAAAAGCAAACTTTCTTGAGCTAAGACCTAAAATAATAACAACTATAGTAAATAGTGCATATACTACTCTATTTCGTTTCGTATTCATTTTAAAGTCTCCTAATATGTAATGTAAAACTGTAAATAGCTAGTAAAACAAAGTTATTTTACTAGCTATTTATTGATTGCTTTTATGATAAGAAAATGTGGATTCATATTTAAATAATGATATGATTTTTCGCTTACTTCTTTCATTTTTTCAATTGCCTTCGGTTCCACTATCTCTTCTAATACAAAATAATTTGTAGTTTCATTTAGTATGTCTTGTAATGATCTTCTAAAAAACTTGACTTCAATAGTAATATTCGGTTTAACCCAAGTATCTATTAATAACTGTTTTTCAAAATAATTTTCACATGGAAACTTTGTGAAATCCATAAAAGGATGATGAATAGAATAAATAAGTTCTCCACCTGGCTTCAATACACGACGAAATTCTTGAAATACTTGATTCCAATTTTCTATATAATGAAGAGTTAATGAACTTACAATCACATCATACATATTATCTTCAAATGGCAATGTTTCTTGCAGATCATGACAAAGGAACGTCGCTTCTTCTCCTATATTTTCTTTTGCTGCTTTTACCATTTCAGGACTTACGTCAATTGCTGTAACATTTGCTCCTCTTCCTATGAATTGAGAAGTATACCATCCAGCTGCACATCCAGCATCTAGTATCTTTTTTCCTTCTAGTTCCTTTGAAATAAGCTCCATCATCGCCGGTCTTTCATAATAACTGTTATATGGATTTGCGAAATCTAGATTTTCTTTATATGTACTCGCTAATTTATCATACGTATCTTTAATCGAATCTTTCATTACACACACTCCTAATACATATTAATTCATTAACTCCTGCTGCTTTTTCTTTGAAAATGATTGTAATACTAAATCATACGACCAATCAATCATTTTATTTATTTGCTCCTGTTCTATACCCTTATGAATATAAATAGTATTCCAATGTTTTTTATTCATATGATAGCCTGGAATAATTGTTTCTGGATAATCTTCTCTTATTCTTAATGCGACTTCTGGGTCACACTTCAATGTAATCGCAGCTTTTTCACCTTCTTCATGATTTACTATCGCAAATATTTTATTATTAAGCCTCATACATGTTGCACTCCAGCCATCTGGAGAATCTTCTTTCGCTTTTCTTTTCGATAAACAGTACGCTCTTGTTGCATTCATTTTAATTGGCACCTCTTATTCTTTCCCTGTTTGATTACGATGCATCACAATTTGCTTCGTTGTTTGAAATTGTTGCTCACCATAAAACTTTATTAGCTTCTCTCCGCAAAATAGACTAACAATATCAATATGAGATATTTCTCGAAGTAATATTGTTAGCATCTTCTCTCCAATACCATTATTTCTTACACTCTCATGTACGACAACATCTTCAATGTATGCTCGAAAAATACCATCAGAAACGACTCTAGCAAATCCAACTAATTCATTTTCTTCCCATACTCCAATGGCTATGCTATTCTTTAACATTTTTTCAATATCGACTTCTTTTCTTTCTGGCCACCAACTGACAGAATCATAAAGTTTTTTTATTTTTTCTGCACAGATTGGTTGTTCTTGTTGCAATTTATACGTGTACATATTCTTTCTCCCATCAAACAGTATACATAATATTATTATAATCTCTTTTCAAAAAAGTGCTGACTATGACCTTTCGGGTGATCTTCAACGACACCATACTCCCTGTAACCGTGCTTTTTATAAAATTCTGGTGCTTGGAAACTAAATGAATCTAGCAATATTAATCTACACCCTTTTTCCTTCGCAATACCTTCAATTTCATGTAAAAGTTGGCTACCATAACCGTCATGACGAACTGATTCATCAACCCATAAAAAGTCGATATGAAGGTGATAAAAATACATCGTACCTGTTACGCCACCAAAAATTTTTCCTTCTTCATTTTTTACTACGAGGCTTACTTCTTCCATCGTCTGTCTTGCCTCATCTGTTAAGATGGACATATTATATTGAATAACTTTATTTTTAATATATTCTCCTTCAGTGCGTGTACCGTTCTTTATATGTTTCATATATATTGCTTCCTTTCAGCTCAGTAAGCTACATTTTATTTTTTCTCTTTAAAATACTAATACATACGAATCCACCATATGTAACAAAGCATGAAAAGCCAATTATCCCTGGTACAGAGACATAGCCTATCCTTATGTAACTTATAACTGCGAAACAAGTGATAGACAATAAAATAGATGGCCAAAATATAAGAGCTGTTTTTCTTCGCCCTCGTTTCGATTTACTTTCTTTCTCTTCAGAAACACGTGTACCAAAAAGCAATACAATACAAATAAGGATTGCTGCAAAGTAAATTGTATCTAATGACAAATTGTGATTATATAGTGCGATTCCAACTTCAAGAGCAATAATCGTTAAAATTAAAATAATGATTGTTGAAGTCTTTAAGTTTCTTTTCAACCGCTCACTCCTAGCATGTTTTCACTATATTCTTTGTATATGTACTTTAAAACTACTGCAAAAGCTTCATCTACCTCTTTATTTTCACGTCGATTCGGTAAATCTTTTCCCCCAATCACATAAAGAAGCGGAAATTCGTTAAACATTCCTATTATACCAATATTTATTGTAGCTGTGAGCAATCCACCTGTCATATGAGCTAAATGATAATATGGGATTTCTTCATACTCTCCTTGTTGTCTTACCATGCCACTAATAATTGGTTCCCATAATTCTGGTTCTGATTTATAACCTTGAAAGGTTTGTATCAAAAGGGCAAGAACTTCATTTAAGTCTCCAATATTTTTCTCATCTCTAGCATTCTCTTGTATATGAATTTTTGAAAAGTACGTTTGTACATACATTTTCACAGCATCCCATCCACCACAGTGCATTACAACTGACTGTGCAACGTAGCTATCATGACAAGCTATCATTACCTCGACCGCTTGACTAAGTGTTAAAGAAGTTCTTCCTTGTAAATGCGGATATAACTGCGTACTATCTTCATGCGGATTAAATTTAATGTGATGAAGTATATCATTCCAATTATGTTTATTTTCCTTCACCATTTGTGCTACTACAAATCCAATAACTAATTTTGCTGCTGATGCTAACGGAATATTTAATTCACTATTATATGAAGCAACTATACGATTGTTTTTTGTAGAATAAATTTCCATTCCCACATAATTAGATTGTACCTCTTTTATTTTATTTATGACAGTTTCCATTTCCATCCCTCTTTTCATATCGTTATATTAACTTCTAATAATTCAATATTGAATATAAAAAACCTTTTCATCAGCTATTAAAATAAGAAAAAGGTAGCATGAATTTTTTCTTGCTACCGAAAAATATTTATTCTTCTATAGGATTTTCAGGACCGTTAAGCTCCAGCTGATAAAAAGCTAAATCTAGCCATTTATTAAACTTATAACCAGCTTTTTTTATTGTCCCTGCATGAACAAATCCATAGTTTTGATGCAAGGCAATACTTTTCTCATTCTCTGCATCAATTCCAGCAATTAAGGTCATATACTCTCGTTCCTTCGCAATTTTAATTAATTCTTTCATGAATAAAGACCCAATGCCATTTTTTCTATATGTCTTATCTACATACACAGAATGTTCAACTGAATATTTATAAGCAGGCCACGCTCTAAATGGGCCGAATGTCGCAAATCCTACTACTTTATTATCTAATTCGTATATGAAAATTGGATACCCTTCGGCCTTTTTTTGTTCATACCAATCTATTCTATTTTCAAGGGTTACAGGTTTATACGCATATACAGCTGTTGTATAAAGTATCGCATCGTTATAAATATCTAAAATGTATGCTAAATCTCTTTTCGTTGCTTCCCTTATCATTGTTTTCTTCCTTTCATCATGTTCATCTTATTTCACTATCTTTTTAATAGTTTTATTTTACCGAAATTTCCGATTTTTATCTACGTACGAATACTAGCTTTTCGGAAACCATCAAATATATTTATTGCAGCAGATAACGTATAGAAGAAAATTCCTCCCCCAATGAGCCACGTTTTAAACTCCTCTGTGGAAATAGTAAATGCATTTGCCAAATACGTAATAAATCCTGTGTTAAATAAATGTGGATTTACTACAATTACAATGAATACTATCGTCCCAGCTACTTGAAGAATAGCATTTCCAATCGCCAATCTTTGCGTCCATTTTCCTTGCACTAATTTATAAAGGGATATACCTATTTCAAAAACGATCATAATTACAACAATTGGCCAGTACTGCAGTAAAACATCTTGATTAAAAGTTGGCGAGACAAACTTCAGTCCATTTTCCGTACCATTGTATACGCCAACGAGATGATTCGCATAGAAGTAAAGTGTAGCCCATATTGCCGTCCACATTAGACCTCCAAACACTTCAAACTTTGAGATCGCCTTTTTCTTCGGGATATACGCAATATTTTTCAAATCATCCGGCGTCCATTTTTTTAAACTTGTTGTTAATGGTTGTGGGTCCTTTTCTTTATCCGTTCTTTCTATAACAGCAAACACAACTGTCAGCCAGAAAAATACTTGGAAACCTACTTCAAACGTTCTTCCAATGCCTTCACCTATCAATTTTAAAATAACATTTAATACAGCCTGATCACCACTATAACTAATAAAATTTTCTGCAACCATTGAAATAAGCGCAATTACAACTGCGATTGGTAAGATCATTTTTAATAATGTCATATATACATCAAAATAACGTGGTCCAATTAAATGCATTGGTCTATCCAAGTACCCATTAGCTAATGCAACTGGACTTCCCAATTTTTCAAGAACTCTTTTTTCATCATCTTCATTATAATCATCCGGTAACATATCCTCGATTGTTGACCGTAGTTCAAGAATAATATCTTCACGATTTTTTTCAGGTAATCTCTTCGCTACTTCCTCGACATAAATATCAATTAAATTCATTCTTGTCCTCCTTTAATAAGTTATAAAGTTCCTTCGAATCCTTTATCCATTCCTTTTTTAACTGCAAAAATATCTCTAATCCGTATTCACTTAAAACGTAATACTTACGCGGTCTACTCTCCGTTTTATCCCAACTACTCGTCACTAGCTCTTGCTTTTCTAATCGGCGAAGTAGTGGATATAAAGTACTTTGATCGATTGTGATCCCTGATTTCTCCAATAATTGGACAAGTGAATACCCATACTGCGGTGTTCTTAACTGGCTTAAAACCGCTAATGTTAATGTTCCTCTTCTTAGTTCAGTAATTAACGAATTTAATAAAGCATCCATTCACTCACCTCTTTCCCATTACTATATGTCATACAGTATATGTTTTATACTATGTATCGTACAGTATTAGTGTGATAAAAACAATATTTTTTACCAAAAAACGGATAATAAAACACACTAACTATATGATTTGCGCTTTTCTCACTAACATATATAACATACTTATCTTTTTTAATCAGTGGGGGTTTGGTTCATTCCCCACTGATTATCAGCCCTCACCAATCGAGCTGTCTGTTAATGCGGGATAAACTCTCCGTTTTCTTTATGCAATGGAACAACCTCTACAATCGCCTCAACATTAATTACTCCGTAAACATGCGGATATTCTTGACCGTTAGAAGCAAGTTCATATTTTACTTCTGCTTTTAATAGGGCTGGATCAATTGTAAGTAATAAAACATCTTCTTCATGCTTGAAATATTTTTCTGCAACTTTTAAAGCTTGATCTACTAATGAACAATGAATAAATCCCTCTTCTATAAGTGAATCTTCATTAATTTCTCCAATTATTTTTGCGATTTCCCAATTACTTTTCGTAATTACTTTTGTAATCATAGTAACTCTCCCTTTTTAATTTATGTAATGATATAATAACACTAAATTTTCAACACGTTCTTAATAGATTGGGGGACTTATAATACATAAACCTCACACTGCATTACAAACCATTATTATAAATATGAATACAAATGAACATTGGCATGATTTTATTTGTTACTGTCAGCATCGCGAAGCGGGACTTCGAAAATTAGCTTATAAACATTTAGAGACATTTATTTCAAATGCAAAGAAATGGGAATCAAAAGATCAAGAAGAGTTTGCCATTTCGCTGTTTACTATTTTAGATGCATTAAACGAAAAAGATGAGGTCTTAACTTTCTCACTAAATAGTTTTCTAATTGATATTCTATATAGATGGACAGAAAACAATCCGATTGATTCAAGACCTTTTAGATGGATAGGAATTTATATGGACTCTAGCAATAAAGAAGACGATTTAGAAAAATCCCTTCGAAAAGCGATTGAATTAGGTGGTTATACCGAACAAAAAGCCATGATATACCTAGTTTCTAATTACATCAATACTTTAGAATTTGGTACAAATGAATTCCCTTCAGGTTATTGCGGAGATTTAAGCGAATGTATAGAAAAACTTCCCTATATGCTGCAATTAATTAATAGAATTCAGAATAAGAACATAAAGAAGCTACACATTGGTCAAATACAAGTACAACTACACCTTATTCTAGATTGGTTAAAACATACACAAATTCCAGTAGATGCCGTTCGTATACGGGAAAAAGGACAAACTAAGGAATTAGAAAAGGTCATTGTATATTATTTATACAACAGCTCAAGTCGTTAATTCATCTTGTACAGAGATAATGAATTTGTTTAAAAAACGCCAGTCATGTTATTCAAAAATCGGGTTATATAACGGAATAAATTATTGTAAAAATTAGAAACATTTGAAATAATCGTTATTAAGTTGAAGCAGAGCGAATGCAGAAAAAGGTGATACGACTTTTTCTTACTTAAGAATCGCGAAACAGTTAAAAATTTTAATTAATTATATTCCGAAAGGGTGTGTGTAGTATCTTATCAACTAATGTTTTTACTTATAAATCTAAGGATGGAAAAACAGTAATAATTAGAGAAGCTAAAGAACAGGATGCAGAAAGAATACTAGATTCTGCTTCAAAAGCTTTAATAAACGCTCCATACACGCTAAGTACGGTTGAGGATGTAAAAAAGGTGCGTATCGATGCTATTCAAAAAACGTTAAAAGCTTATCATGAAAATCCAAATTATGTACAGTTTATTGCTGAAGTTGATGGTAAGTTAGTCGGTGCAATAGATTTTAAGAACGGAAACAAAGAAAAAATTAGTCATCAAGGGGCTTTCGCGATGACCATACTACCTGAATATCGAAATTATGGTATTGGAAGAGCTCTTCTAGAAACGTTAATCAATTGGGCTAAAAATAACAGTAAGATTGAAAAAGTTTGTCTTGAGGTAATGGAAGATAATCTAGGTGCAATCCAGTTATATAAGAATCTAGGCTTCTTTGAAGAGGGTAGAAAAGCAAAGGGTGTAAAATTGAATGATAGCTATCAAAATTTAATATTAATGGCTTTATTCGTTTAAAATTGAACATTATTCAACAATGGGCGATATTGTTGAATAAAACTTAGATTTTCAAACGACTTTATTGTTATATTTTTAAGTACAGTGAAGTATCTTATATCGAAAATTAAATAACTATGTTTTAACCCCGTCCTAAATTTAGAGCGGGGTTATACTTGTTTTAGGTTTTAAAATTAAATAACTTTATTGTCATTTTACACATCTACCATTTCAATATAAAAAAGAGGATTTTCATACAGTACTAGAAAATCCTCTTTTTATATTTATCCCACATTAGCTTGCAGTAAAACTCCCCACTGATTATAGTTTCACTTTATTTTAATCCTTTAATTAAAGGTGACGCTTCCCCACTATGGAAAATCCATAAATCATGAAGTGATCTTGTACATCCGACATATAGTAACTTTGCATCATGTTTTGTGTTTTTGTAATGTTCTTCATCCACATCAATTAAAAGCACCGCATCAAATTCTAAACCTTTCGCTAAATAGACAGGTACTACTGAAATACCACCTTCATATTTACTTTGATCTGCTTCAATAACGTTTACAGCCAATCCTGCTTTTGTTAATTTCTCATATATATCGCGGCATTCATCGTCTGTTCTTCCTATTACCGCAATGGTTTTCACATCTTCGTTTTGTAGATGTTTTAACGTCTTCATAATCTCATTAAATTGATCTTCTGCATGGATTACCTTAACATCTTCACCACTGCGAAAAACTGGTGTTGCGAGCCCAACTGGAATCTCTGCATTTTTAATTATTTCGTTCGCAAATTCTATAATTTCTTTTGTAGAACGATAACTTCTCGTCAGTTCATAATAACCTGTTTCTTGGAATACTTCTTTAAAAGCACTCCAATCTTCAATTCCTTGATAATCATAAATTGCTTGAGATAAATCACCTAATATAGTAAAAGAATTACCTAGTGTAATTTCTTTTAATACATAAACTTGGAATGGTGGAAAATCTTGCGCTTCATCAATAACGACGTGATGGAATTTCTGTCCGATTTCAATACCTGTTATGCGGTGATGTATGTAAATTAAAGCTGGTAAATCTTCTACATACACTTCTTTTTTACGACAACTCTTTTCAGTTTCTTTCACAAGTTCTTCAGGCAATACTTCGAGTATTTCTTTACTTTTCAATATTGAACTATATAGTGAAAGTGGGCTCATTTTCGGCCAAAACTTCATATAAGTGTTCAATCTCTTTGTCGCTTCTTTTTTTAATAATTTCTTCTCGTTTGTTTCTCCATACTTTTTCAGTTCAATTTCAATCCAGCGCTTCATTCGGCCGACTAATCTTTCTCTTCTTTTCTTTAATGGATAATGTTTATATTCAACTTGCATCCATTTTTTTATGTCTTCTACTGGAATAATAGCTTTGTCCCATGCCTCAAAATCACTTGTTGGTATTAATTCATTTTCAAATTGAATCATTCTCTCTTCAATAAAGAACTTAAATTCCAGTGTACCTTTCAATTTACCGAGCATAACCTTTTCTTCATCACGATTAATTGAAAATGCTTCTTTCAATTTTTCTTCTGTCTGCTTTAGTTTCACTGAATCATCTAACGTGCGTAATGCCCAATCCGGAAACGTTGTTTGACTAATATTCCCTACACCTAATTCAGGAAGTACACTCGAAATATAGTCTAAAAACAGACTATTCGGCGCAAATACGATCATTCTCTCAGCTTCTAGCTGCTCACGATATTCATAAATCAAAAAAGCAAGGCGATGTAAAGCAATTGTTGTCTTTCCGCTCCCTGCAACCCCTTGAATTAATAATGGCAAGTTTCTTTCCGCACGAATAATATCATTTTGTTCCGATTGAATCGTTGAAACAATATCCTTTAGTTTATTATCTTTATTCTCACCTAATCGATATAGAAGAAAATCATCGGCATGTGATACATCTTCATTTCCTTTTACATATGTATCAACGACACGTTCAAGTTCTCTTTTTCGAATAGAAATGTTTCGTTTTAAATACACATCACCTTCTACTAACCCATCTGGTGATTGATAAAATGCTAATTCTTCTCCACCGGTAAATGAATAAAACATACTTGCGACAGGTGCTCTCCAATCAATAATGATTGGTTTCATCGTGTCCATATCCGAAACCCCTACTTTTCCAATATAAATCGGCATAGCTGCTTCTTTACCATCTTCCTGAAAATCTAACCTTCCAAAGTACGGCTCTTGCACACCAATACGTAAATTTTGTCTATTAGACTCTCTCATACTTTCAAGAATTTGCTCCTTAAAATCTTCTCCATAATAAACTGGGATTTTTTCAAGCTTATCCAATTGCTCATCCATCGTATGCAAAGTATCCTTCATTTTTTGTAACTCATCTTCAAATATGTTGCTCATTTCGACGATTCCCTCCTGTCCGTTCTAATTTTTCAGTCGAAGTATCATTGTATTAAAAATCCAATCATAAAGTCAATAGTTTCTATTTAAATTTTCCGAAAAAACTTACTTTTCATCTTTCTAATTTAAAAAGAATATGCAACATTTAAATCACACAACTACACATATATTAAATTGATGTATACAAAAACGACAATTATTCACACAATAAAAGTAAAAAGAGTAAGGATTTAATCCCTACTCTTTTTTACTTTTATTCGATATGATAAACATTCATTTAAAGAGGATCGCTCTTTATATTTCCCAGCTTCAAAATCATGCGCTCCTCCTGGGAAAATCCCAACTATACTTAAATGAGCCTCGGCACATAAATTACTAATCTCACCTACAGCATAGCAGCGTAAAGATTGTGTCACGATATCATTTGAAGAATCTATTTCCCACCAATGGTCTAGCATTCTTGCATTTTCACTATCATATTCATACTTTCGCATTGCAGAACCTATCGGCATTTCTTGTCCATTGGCCTTTTCCCAATATAACGGTTGATAAATATCAATAAGTGCACATCCATCATCCATCATCCAATTTTTAATTCGTTTTAATAGAATCAATTGTTCCTCATCTGTTCCTACACCAAATCCGTCTAAATAAATAACAACATCAAACTTTTCTTTAAAGTTAATTTTATAAAAATCGGCGCAATGAACCTCAATATCATTAGTAGCATGTTCTTTTGCAAACATAGCTAACTCCGGTACAAGCTCAACAGTAGTCATTTTTACATTCAAATTAGACATCGCCCTTGCAAATCCGCCATTTCCAGCTCCTAGTTCTAACATCGTCTGAATTGGATATCCAACTTGTTCTTGCACTTCTTTAGCAACTTCCTGTAACCAATTTTCATTATTTATATCATAGCTTATTAGTTCAAATTGTTTTTTATAAAATTCTTTTACATTTAATTCGTTCATTATTATTCTCCTCCTGCAAATTATTTTTCTGTTACAGGTGAGAAACTAAATTTCTAATGCCCATGAAAAATCCTCCTTTTGATTTCCCTATATTTACAATTCATCAAAATAATAAGAATTTTGAAAGTGAAAGTATAAAAAATAGATAATGGATTATTCCACTATCTACTCTTTAGCTACTTTTATTTTTCTTTTTGATACTCCACCCAGTCACCAGAATCAATAACTTTCAATATCATCTTTTTATCTTGAGCGATATACACATATGCTTCTATTTCCCTATCAGCAACATATACTGTTTGCGTGATTCGATCATATAAATCGGTCTCCGCATTACCTGTATATTCTTCTAGTTCATCTAACTTACACAATATCTCATCATTTACTACATAAACTTCTCCATACACCTTTTCTTCAATCGAATAAGTCATAGCCGGATATCCTTCATTCGTATCAAATAATTTTCCATATGTCCAAGCTCTGTCTGCAATGCACGTTGCACCTAACATATAATGAGCATTCGTTTGTCCTCTTCTTAACGTGCCATAAACGAAAACATGATACATAAAATCTTATCCCCTTTATATGTCTCTACTTTCTTATTTGTAAATAAGCACGAATCATAAAGTAACTCACTTCATTCGGAAGCTGTTCTTTAATAGATTTCAGACCACCCTCAGCATTTTGAACGGCAGTTTCAATAAGAGATTCATACTCTGCTGGAACAAAACTTTGCCACTCTACTTCCATTCCATCCTCGTAGCAGCGAATTAAATGGTTTTCGATTGTTTGTCTTGATAAGTTACGTTCTTTTGCAATCTCATTCAAATCAATACCTTGTTTATACATTTCATACGTTTCTAAATGAGAATTTGCGGACGCTTTTCCTGACTTTTTACGCTCTGCAACTACTTCTGTCTTAATCGTTTCAGCGTAATTTGGATTTTCCTCAATAAAATGCTGAACTGCTTGTAAGAAGTGCGAGCCATATTTCACAAGTTTGTGTTCTCCGATACCTTTTACCGTCAACAATTCGGAATCACTTTGCGGCATTTTCACGCACATATCTTTTAATGTTTGGTCAGAGAAAATAACGAACGGAGGTACACCTTCTCCTTGTGCAATTTCTTTACGTACTTCACGAAGCACTTCAAATAAAGGATGGTCTTGTACAATTTGTCTTGTCTCTACTCGTTCTTTTCGTAAAACATTCTCTTTACCAAGTAATACTTCTTTCCCTTTTTCTGTTACTTTTAACGTCGGATAAGTGCCATGTTCAACTGCAATTAACTCATCTGAAATTAAAAACTCAATAAACTCACTGACCTCTTTTACACTACGGTTCGATAAAAGCCCATACGTTGGTAAAGTATGAAAATTAAATTCAATAACTTTCTTATTTTTCGACCCCGTTAATACTTGCGCTATCATTTGCTTCCCAAAGCGTTGGTTCGTTCTAATCATGCATGATAAAACCATTTGTGATTCCCTTGTCACATCAATGCTCTCGCGATCGTCTGTACAATTACCACAGCGTCCACAATCTTCTTTCGGTTCTTCTCCAAAGTATTGCAAAATGAATGATTGTAAACATTGTTCTGTATGACAGTAATCGGTCATATTTTGCAATTTTTCAAGTTCATTTGAAAAACGTGATTCTCCAGTTGATTGATCAATTAAAAAACGCTGTACTTGTACATCTTGAGAAGAATATAACAATATACATGTGCTATCTAATCCGTCACGACCAGCACGTCCTGCTTCTTGATAGTAACTTTCCATATTTTTTGGAAGCTGATAATGAATTACGTAACGAATATTCGATTTATCAATACCCATCCCGAATGCAGATGTTGCTACCATTACACTTACTTCATCTCGTAAAAAGAGTTCTTGTTGCTCATTTCGATCACTATCACTCATACCAGCATGATATTTTGATACAGAAACTCCAGCCTTCATTAAATCTTCATATAACTGATCGACTACTTTTCTAGTAGCTGCATATATAATCCCAGATTCCTTTTGATTTTGACGAATATAATCCGCCAAATATGCATTTCGATCTTGCCCTTTAATGACAGAAAACGATAAGTTCTCACGCTCAAACGTTGTCATAATTGTATTTTCTTGATTAATTTCAAGTGTGTTACAAATGTCCTCACGTACTTGCGGTGTTGCTGTTGCTGTTAATGCTAATACGAGCGGTTTTTCTGGAAGATAATCTAATATGCGATGTATATGTAAATAACTTGGACGGAAATCATGTCCCCACTGTGAAATACAGTGTGCTTCATCAATCGCAATCATAGGGATTTTCATATCGATAAGTTGGTCAACAAACTCCATCGAATCAAGACGCTCAGGCGCGACATAAAGTAATTTGTAATGTCCTTGTTTCGCTAATTGAATTCGCTGATTTGCTTCGGCAATAGAAATAGAACTATTAATATATGTAGCTGAAATGCCATTCTGTACCAATGTATCTACTTGATCCTTCATAAGTGATATTAAAGGCGATATAACCAACGTCGTTCCTTCAAATACTAATGCCGGAATTTGATAACAAATCGACTTACCGCCACCCGTTGGCATAATACATACTGTATCTTTCCCATCTAGTACATTTTTAATTGTTTCATCTTGTCCTCTTCGAAACGAAGAATAACCAAAATAGGACGCTAAAAGTTCTTGTGCTTTAGTAAACAAAAAAGAGTCACCTGCTTTTCTTTATCTTTCATCTACTTCTATTATATCAATCACTTATGCGACTTGAAAGAGATGAATAGATGCTTATTATTTTTTCATTATTCTATGTTTCTCCACCTATTTAATATGAATTAGCATCCATGTTTTATATGTTTTACAACATTTATAACGTAAATCCAGTAAACATGAAGAAAGAGTTTCAATTTAAATATTCATTTTATTTCCCTTTCTTGAATACTACTAATCGTATACATATAAATTCAGGAGGTTTCTATATGAAACATCATAATATGAGTTCCATCACGGCAAAAAAGAAAACAACACAACTCCAATTCTCTAATAATGATGCGTGGAAATATGAATCATACTATAAGTACCAACCATTATTCTCTTATAAAAAGCTTTTTAATTTTCTTTCTCAACTTTTTAGATGTTAATATATGCGCAAAAAATATATCATTCGCAGAATTTTTCTCAATATTAAATGTATAGACTTACTACAATTCAGTTGTTACCATATATAATAATCTGTTGGATAAACCCCTTAAGTTGACCTGCTTATATTAGCAGGTCTTTTTCATGATTACTTACTTCTACACCTCAATCTCACTTCCAAGTCTTTTTTCCATTTTATAACCATATTTAAATCCCAACAATTAATGATAATCATAAATTGTTGGGATTTTAATTGTTCACATATAATTATGCAATTCTTCTTTCTCAATACACAAAACACATTTTACTTGTTACTATGAAAGTACTCCAGATGAGTTTTTGCTCATCGACATTATCTAGTTAATGGGGCCTGCCGCGGGAAGCAGGTCTCTTTGACTTTATTAAGGTCCCAATTTCATTTGGACACATTTACCAGGTTTTTTCAAAAGAATTTTATGATAACATTACGTAGTCGAGTCCGACATCTCGGCAATACCCTTTTGAGGGTCTGTAACTTCCCTTGCAGACCCTCTTTTACTTTATATTCAATTTATTCATATATACCACAAGATCATTCACCTAATTTCTCCAATTCAAATTCCCTAAAAATAATCTAGGACACGTAACTAAACATAAATCTATATCATACTTTGAGTTATACATGTTCAAAGGAGTGTTACTATTTATGTATTCTTATTGGCAATCGTATTACTCCCCCTACCATAACCCTTATGTAAACTATGATTTATCCGTACGTAACTACCGAATTAGTAAAAACGAGAATTTTTTAAAAGGGTATATGCGTTCTTTATGGGAACAACACGTCGCTTGGACGAGATTGGCTATTATAAGTATTGTATTTAATTTACCCGATGTTAACGTTACTGTTGGACGCCTTCTACAAAACGCAACACATATGGGACTATCACTTGAACCATTTTACGGTGAAGATGCAGTAAAAAAATATAGTGCATTAATTAAGGATCACTTAGTCATTGCAGCAGATCTTGTTAAAGCCGCAAAAACTGGTGATCAAAATGCAGCTGCCGCTATAGAGAAAAAATGGTACGCTAATGGTGATGAAATCGTTGAGTTTCTTAATAACATCAACCCATATATAGGAAAAGAAGAATTCCGAAAAATGTTTTATGAACATTTAGCACTAACGAAAGCAGAAGCACTTACCTTCCTAAATAAAGATTATGAAGCAGGAGTACAACTTTACGATAAAATTGAAAAAGAAGCATTAGAAATGGCCGACATGATAACAAACGCAATCGTAAAACAATTCCCACAAGTATTTCAATAAAGTGAAATGTTAATCAGAGTAGGTATTACTACTAAGTAATACTTGATAAAATAAGTCGATTCCCAAACATAAATCGGCTTATTTAACTTTCTCTCCATGATATTTCACCTCTCCTCTTTACATTTAGCTTATATCGATATATTTTATTAATATCCGTTTTTTATAGGAGGAAATAGTTTGATTAACGCGATTGGGCTCGTTTTTATACTTACAAATAAACACGAGAAAAAAAAGAAAGTTTACCTAAATGAAAAATTTGCACTAATAGATATTATTGATTCTAAAGAAGTATTTGATGATGAAGGGAATCCTTTAGTAGAACTAACATGTAAATACAGTATATATTTAGATGAAAAATATTACTGTAAATCTCTCGATGATTATACTGGACAAGTATTTCCTTTCTTAAGTGCAAAAATAGGAAAAGGTCTTCTAAGAAACTTAAACTACTACTTTTCTTACGTTGATGCCTATGATAAGAAACCACCAGTTAAAGAAATAAGACCGCTGATGAAACAAGTAACTAACAGATAGCGAAACATACAAAAAAGGAAAGCATCTAGCTCTGGATGTTTTCTTTTTTATTGAAAACTCATTCATTCTCATCCTCTTCTAAAAGTATGTATCCAAGCATATTTTAAATTAAAAACATTGGAGGATTAGACTGAATGAAATACTCAGAAACAATTATAAGTAAACGACTTCGAATGCTTAAAATGACGGGTATGTTTTTCATGCTAGTATTAATAGCATGGATTGGATATACAAAATTACTTTATGAAAACGGATTTCTTCAAGAAAAAAAGAATTCAGTAGAAGTAATGAATACTAGCATTACAGGAGAAATAGAGCAGCTTTTTCATATAAACTTGCAAGGTTATCGAAAAACAAACCTTGATGCTGTTATAGAAGCAAGTAAAACCGATCCAAGCGAACTATCCCTAATTGAACTGGTCAACAAATCCTGCTCGCGAGATTGCATAGGTGAGCCAGTAACATATGTAAACTCAAACAATGGATATATCTTTTATAAGGAATCTAATGGAACTAATGTAGCTATAACGGTTAAAAAGAAAGACACATGGGTAATTGTAAAGAAATCTGTTCAAGATGGAATATAACCACCCTAAAAAAGAGTACGTATCGTACTCTTTTTTATTATTAATACCCTTCATCTTCATCTCTACAATGGCATTTCGGTTTCGTTTTACAATGACATTTTTCACACTCACATTTCGGTTTCTCTTTGCAACAACATTCGTGAAAATCACTGCGTTTACATCTACATCTCCCAAACATTAAATTATCCCAAAATTTATTACAATTTCGGGAATGCCCACAATGACAAGTATTCCCCATGGATATGCTTCCTCCTTAATAGAATTCATCATATTCTATGTTTGAAAGTATACAAAGGCTTGTTTATTAGTCTATTTTCTCCATATTATAACTAGATTTAGAAGATTACATAAAAATAAAAAGCCGTCACATGACGGCTTTTTATTTAGCAAACTACTCTTTTGTATAAAAAAATTTAATTCCTTTCGTATCTAACCAAGCCGTTACTTTGTCCAGTTCGTTCCCTTGACGATAATCTGTCTCGAAATACACAAGTCCTTGGTTATTTCCGGGAGATATTATTTTAGAAGTATATCCAAGCTTATCCATCATTTGAATCATGTCAGGAATTAAATTTACACCAAATTCATAAGTAACTACTTTGTTATATTTATTCACTATAATTCCAACCCCTTCTTGTTTCTTTATTGGCTCAACAGTTTGATTTATAAACCAAGCTAACGGTTTATTTCCAATTAGCTCATTTAAATCACATTTTCCGATACCAGCTACATTCCCTGTTTCTGTGTATTGCCAAATATCACATGGATACGCCGGTTTGTTACCACCATAACGAGGAATCCATACAAAATCAGAATTGACATTTGCCATTCCAAATGGAGCATACATATGATGAGCAATATATAAACCGACCTTCTTAGCTCCTAATCTACGTAATTCATCAATAAATGCTTGTGCACCCGCTCTCATATCATTCATTGTTTTTACTTCTACGTCAGCTACCCAAACTGTGGCATTTTTTTCACCACGGTTCCAAAAGTCTCTTGCTTCTATCCGTGCATCCTCTACTGAAACGAAACGACAGAACGCATAATTACCAAACGGAATATTTCTTACTTTCATTGCTTGTACATAATTATTATATAAAGGATCAACATAAGTTGAACCATCTTGCACACGTGCAATTACGAAATCTAATTGTGGGGCTGCGATATCCCAGTTAATATTGCCATTCCATTTTGAAATATCTACAATGTAACCCATTATTCATCATCTCCTTTTTTATTATCATATTCAGAGATTGTATTTTTTGCTCTTATCCCTTAAACAATCAAGTCAGTTTTTTAATTAGCAGTAGAGATTTTGTATTCATTGATAATGATTTAAAATTTAACTTATGTATCGAAAAATAGAATATTATTATAGATTTAAAAGATGATTATTCAAAAAAACTAAAGTATATAATTAAAACCACCTTTTTGATAGGTGGTTTTAATTATATACATTGTCCATATTTGTGGTTACATAGTATATTATCGTGAGCCATTAAAATAATAAAAGCCAACTTGTATTTTTAACCCACTGATTAAAGTTTTACTTTATCTCACATACTCATAGTACCACTTACGCGCATCTAACCAAGCTGTAAATTTATCGATATTTCCAGCTGGATAGCCATTCGTTATAGCATAACCAATGCCATCTTTCTGAACGACAATTTGTCCATCAATACCCGCATCAACCATCGCTTGAGCCAAAGCTTGTAAATTACTAAATGCTACACCGCCAGTTTTTACTTTGAGCAAATCCACTGTACCTCCTCCAGTTTGTCCTGTAAGAGCAAACACAATAGAATTAGCGATTTTATCAACATTCCATTTTGCCATGTCAGATTCATTATCAATAAATCCTAATTCTATAAGAATAGCAGGTGCTTTCGTCCCATTTAATACCGCTAAATCTGTACGCTGTTTTGCACCTCGATCACGCCATCCAATATCTTTTGCTAGTTGAGCTGAGATTTTAGCCGCCAAGTCTTTCTGATCATAATACAGAACCTCAACACCCTGTCCATTTCCATCGCTTGCATTAAGATGAAAAGAAATAACTAAATCCACAGCATGGGAATTGCTTTTACGAATGATATTATTTAAATTTTGTGATTGAGTTGTTCCTACCTCGTCCGTATCGTCATAAACCGTGTGTCCTAAGGCTCTTAACTTAGCCGCCACGGCATCTTTAACTTGCCTATCCAGAACGTGTTCTTTCCGATTCCCGAAATTAGCACCTTGAACAATACTATTATGTCCTCCGTGCAAACTATATCTAGCCATTATTCATCAACATCTCCTTTCTTAATATTCTATTCAAAACTTGTCTTATTGCTATTCCCACTTACAATCTTAACTGTACCCATACACCCTACATTTTCTAAAATTGACGGCACGAACAAAAAAGCATCACCCTTTCGGCGATGCCTAAGCTCCCTAAATAAATAGAGTTTAAAATCACTGAAACTTCACCTATATTTCCTCCCCTTCCTTCACAGCTTCTTTCAACCTCTGCAACATATACCCAATCCCTTTACACCCCTCTAGCGGATATGTAATCATTTCTTCTGGATATAACTTTGTCACTACTTTTTTATGCTTTTTTCCTGCTAGTAAGACGATTTCGTCAAACTGTAATAAACTTTTATCTACCAACTGTTTTTGTAATTGCTCTATACTTATTACCTCATCGCTTTTTGAATCAAATGCAAGATCATAGTTTTCTAATACAATATCATTTGGTCTTAAAAATCCATGTTTCGCTGATAATATAACCCAGTTTTCGAAAAACATAGTTGCGTATGCCTGACATGCTTTTCCGAACGGACTAATATATACATCTTTTGCTTCCATCGGTCCGTAGTTTGAGTGCTTATCCCAAATTTTCTTTTTTCCACAAGGAATTATACATAGCCTTTTCATATATATTTCTACTCCCTTTACTTCTGTAAATAAAATTCGTTATTTTGTACATTTTTCTCTCGAAATACTATATAATAATTCCGAAAGCTAAAATTACACATTTTACCATATACGTACTATGGATCACTCTCATTGCAAATATTATAATACCATAAAAATTTTTGCTTTTTTTCTTCAAAATATTAAATATAAATTTTAACATAAGGATGTATAGATATAATTAAAAAGGAGGTTCATAAAAATGAAAAATATTATCCCTGCACTATTAGTCTATTTTATCGTTTGCGTTATTTCCGTTATCATCCCAGCATCTGAAGGCTATAATTATGTCGGCTGGAAGTTATTTGTTGGGCAAGTGTATGCGATACCTATTTTCTTCATTACTGCGATAATCACATTTTATATAAACAAGAAAAAATCTTACGAATAAACGATTATAAGGATAGCTAACGCTATCCTTATTTTAATTCGTTAATCAAATCTAAAATAGCCCTTGCAGTACTTTGTATCCTTTCTTCCGAAAAGTCAAACGCAACACCTGTATTTATATATATTTCCTGTATAGGTAAATTCCAATCTGAACTCGCTCCCTCTTTAAAGAAAGCAATCGCTTGTTCCTGATTCTCTCGATAAATTTGAAACAATTGCATCGCTCCTATTTGCGCAATTGCATATTCAATTTTATAAAAAGGAAACTGAACAAAGTGAAATGACTCGAACCAATTTCATTCTCTACTCCTGCAATATCAACTGATGAATATTGATACCTTTTACATAGTTCAATATATTTCTCATCTCGCTCTTCTGGTGAATGGTTTGGATTTGTATAAAGCCAGTGCTGGAATACATCTCCTGAAACTGACGATATTAATAACGATAAAGTACGATATAATTGAGCTTGCTGTACTTCTTTATAATCATCCTCTTGCGTATAAAAAATATTAAGCTTATCCATTAATAGTAATTCAAGACTAAGGGAATAAAGTTCCGCCACCTCTTCACGAAGGTATCTTTCCTGCATACTACTTTCATTGTTAAATTGTTTATAAAAGTGAAATGCATGCCCCAATTCATGTATTAATGCATGAATCGCATAAAATGAAGAACTAAAATTAGAATAAACAAAAACGTCTTTACTATGAGATAAGGTAAAGCAAGCAGCTCCTGGTGCTTTATTTTTCCGTTCTTGTACGTCAATTAATCCCGCTTTCCTTATATGAGTAAATTCCTCATGAAAACATGAATCTGTCTTCCGCAACATTTCTTCAATTCCATCCAATAAATTAATATAATTTTCAAATGGATATTTTTGCAAATTAAAAGGAGCAAGATCCCAGGGACGATACGTTTTTACATCAAGATTCTTTTTAAGAAAACTTCCTAACTGTTTCCAAATTGGTACAACACACTTTTCTATCGACTCATGAAACTTAAAACAATCTTCAATACTGTAATCTCTATTTTTTTGTTTAAAGGCATACTCACTATAATTATTAAATCCTGCATTTAATTTTCTGTTTTTTAGAGATAAAAAAGGACAAGTAGCCAATCTGACTACTTGTCCTTGCTGTTTATGTGTACTCAATAAAATTAAGCTTGGAATGCTTCTGTTAATACTGGTACGATTTGTTTTTTACGAGATACAACACCTTTTAATGTAGCTGTGTTGTTTTCTAGTGATACGTTGTATGCTTTCTCAACAACGTTTGCTGCTTTACCGATCGCAAGACCGACAGAATCGTTAGTTAAGATATCAGTTACAACGAATAAGAATAGGTCTAAACCTTTTTCTTCTACTACTGCAGAAATTACTTTTTCAAGTTCCGCTTGGTGTACAAGAACGTCGTTTGTATCAACAGCGTTTACTTGTGCGATTTCAACTTTCGCATTACCCATTTGGAATTCTTTAGCGTCAAGAGAGATTAATTGCTCCATTGTTTTTCCGCTTAAGTCAGCACCAGCTTTTAACATTTCTAAGCCGTAGCTATCAGCATCTACACCAGCGATTTCCGCTAATTCACGAGCAGCTGCTACGTCTTGTTCTGTGCAAGTTGGAGATTTGAATAGTAAAGAATCTGAAATAATTGCAGATAACATTAAACCTGCAACTTCTTTACGAATTGTAACGCCATTTTCTTTGTACATTTTGTTTAAGATTGTAGCTGTACATCCAACTGGCTCACAACGATAGTATATAGGATCGCTTGTTTCAAAGTTAGCAATACGGTGATGGTCAATAACTTCTAACACACGAACTGATTCGATATCGTTAGCACTTTGTTGACGCTCGTTATGGTCAACTAAAATAACGTTGTCCACTTCGCTTGCTACTGTCTCAACAAAACGCGGTCCTTCTACTTTAAAATAGTCTAACGCAAATTGAGTTTCACCGCTGATTTCGCCTAAACGTACAGGCTCAGCATTCATTCCTAATTCTTTTTTCAATTCTGCATAAGCAATTGCAGAACAAATTGCATCTGTATCTGGGTTTTTATGCCCGAAAACTAGTACTTTTTCCATGTTTTCCACCTCTTCATGAAAAGGATATCTTAAAGAAGCAAATATGACAATATTTAAAGCATATTTTTTTATAAATAATTGCACTTTCTTCTATATTTTTCATCATTTTCATAAAAAAAATCATCTAAAATGAATTAGATGATCGAAATATATGTTTCAATTAAAATAGTGTAGGAGCTTGCACTACGTTGTTAAAAGCGAAATTTGAAGCTAAGCCATTATTCACAAGGTTTACATCTATAACTTGATAAAACGCATTTCCAGTGTCTGCAATTTCCCAAACAGCTAAAATAAGATGGTATCCACTACGATCAGTTGGTACATTTGCTTCATGCGTTACTGTTGTCCCTGGTCTAGCCCCACCGTCATTTTTCACATAGAATGGCACTAAATCTAAATCTGATCGCGTTAAAGGTTTATTTGGATTCCAGCCTTTTTTCGTAATATAATATTTCCACTCTTTCGTACTATGAGGAGCAGTTAGTTTCCACTTGAATGTATTCGTCCCGCCATTTAACGTAACTTTCTTCCACCTATCCACAGTTTGAACATCTAAAGCAGGAAAATGACCAGCCCCTGCAATTTGTCCATCAGAAGGTCCTAGTTGCGGAAATCCCCCTATCCCTTCTACACTTTGTGGTTCATATTGAATCGGTCCACAATTTACATTTACCCCTTGCTTACATAAATAAGATCGGCTCGCTGGTGATTCTACATAACCATGAGCTGAAGCCTTTTCTGAAAATCCAAATGTTAATAATCCCGTAAGTAATACGCCACCACTTAAAATAACTTTCTTCATCTTTTGTAAACTATTCTTTTTCATTCTTTCATCCCCTTCCGATAATAAAGCGAAAATAACTATAGTTGGCTAGTCATCTTCTCTACATTTATTATAAGACGAGAATCATTACTAAAAGAACCCTCTAAAAACTTTCTCAAATTCATTTAGTGCGTTAAATGGATTATATCAATAAATTTATTTAACACCGCCAGAAAAATATAGACGGTGTTAAAATAGTTTCTTATTATTCAGTATGATAACCTTTTAATCACAATTTATATGCATTTATAATAAAGAACCGTAGCATCTAACTTTCCATTCGGAGAAATTGCATACCCTGGTATTGTTCCAACTTCTTGGTAGTCTAGTGATTTGTACAATTTATTGGAAGGATCTCCTTCTCTAGTATCTAATACTAAAAGAGACCTGTTTTCTTGCTTCGCTCGTTCCTCTGCTTTTTGCATAAGCAATCGTCCAATACCGTTACGTCTAAAGTTTGGATGAGTCATTAATTTGCAAATCTCGGCTCTATGAATTCCGTTAGGCTTTGTAACTAATTGTAATTGAATACTCCCTGCTACTTCGTTGTTTATTTTAGCCACATACAATATCACTTCTGGCGCTAATACTGTTTGCCAATACTTTGTTGCGTCTTTTTGTTCCAGTGGAGGCAAAAAACCAATTGATGCCCCATCATTTACAACCGTTTTCAAAAGTTTCGAAAGTTCTTCCATATCATTTTCTAGTTGCTTAATTTCTTCAATTACTAAATTTCGCATTACTTTTCCCCCTTTTGTTTCATTGTAACAATTTTTAAAGAAGGAATAATGAAATAATAAGATGAATTTATTTAGGATATGATTTTTTTAGTGAAAGGATAACTATATGAAATATATATTAGATAGAACATATGCAAAAGAATTACTCGAATGGGCATATGAACAAAACCCGGGCCCTTGGTTTGAACATTCACTACATGTTGCTCATGCAACTGAAAACATAATTATAGAGCTTATCAAAAAAGGGTATGACCTAGACGCTGACATAGCATATAACGCTGCCCTTTTGCATGATATCGGAAGATACAAAGGTTTTACCAAATCGGTCATTCATTCCTATGATGGTTATATGTATATGAATGATTTAGGATATGCAGGAAACGCCATTATTTGTGTGACACACTCGTTTCCCTGTAAAAATGAACATATAGATATCGCAGCGGAATGGCATCTCGTTCCTGACCATATGAAAAGCCGGTTGGTTGCAATATTGAATGAACATAGTAACTACGACTTATACAATAAAGTAATTACTCTTTGTGACGCTCTTGCTGACGCGGATGGCTTTACTACGCTGGAAAGAAGATTAATTTCCGTTGGTTTGCGTCATGGTACAACATCTCATACATCTTTACATTGGAAAGGGTTTTATGCAATTAAGAAAGAATTAGAAGCTTTAATCGGTAAGAGTATATACACAGTTCTTCCTGATGTAGAGAATTCGATTTATGAAGATATAGAATACTAAAGTGAATACAAATTTAATTTCACATAAAAAAACGTTTTAAACATAAAGTTTAAAACGTTTTTTTATTCAATGCTTTTGATTTTTCAGTTCTGTTAAACACTCTTGCACTAAAGTTACCGCTTGACTCATCGCAGCTCCGCCAGCAAATGCTGCTGAAACACCACATGCTTCCAGAATCTCTTTATCCGAACATCCTTGATCAAGACAACCTTTTGTATGATAAATTGTACAATACTCATCTTGCGTTGCTAAACTAATTCCTAATGCAATAAGTTGTTTTTCTCTTTTTGTTAAAGCACCCTCTTGAAAACAAGCTTGCGTAAACGCATTATATGTCTCAGCGATTTCAGGAATTTGATTTGTAAAACTACCTATACCTTCTTTATAATGATGTAGAATATCATTTATCGAACTATGTTGCTCATGTTCCATCTTATTCCCTCCAGTCATATTATCCATACCTATTGTAGTATGCGATGAAATGGAGGCAATATACCTTCTTTTAAATCAAGAATTTTCAGTTAATTTACGTTATAATTTTAAATTATCATCTACTATAACTTTTTCTCTAGAACTTTTCCTTTCAACCTCTTTACTTCTTTCTTCCCAAAATGTTAATCCTTCAATCCCTACATTTTTAGGATCAAATACTGGATCTTTCCCTTCTTTTTTCTGCGTTTCATAGTCTTTTAACACTTTTAATGCGATTTTACTTAATAATAGAATCGCGATTAAGTTTAACCATGCCATACTACCGATTCCTAAATCTCCGAGATTCCATAAAAGCGACGCTGATTCAACACTACCGATGTAAACCATAATTAAAAATCCAAATTTTAAAACTGGTTTTAACCAGCCATACTTCAATTGACGATCTAAATAAGTAAGTGTCGTTTCAGCGATATAGTAATAAGCGAGTAACGTTGTAAATGCAAAAAAGAAAATTGCAATTGAAATAAATATTGGACCAAACCCTGTCATCACAGTTTCAACTGCTTGTTGCGTATAAATTGGACCTGCTTCCACACTTCCTATGTTTTTTACAATAGCGCGTTTCCCTTCAGGTATAACATTATACATACCTGTAATTAATATCATAAGAGCTGTCGCTGTACATACGACAATTGTATCGATATATATGGAAAACGCTTGAACTAATCCTTGTTTTGCAGGATGCGATACTTCAGCAGCAGCCGAACTATACGTCGCTTCTCCGACACCAGCAACGTTTGAAAATACAGCGCGTTTTACGCCCCATGCAATAGCTGCACCAACAATTCCACCAAACATTTCATTTACACCAAATGCGCTAGAGAAAATTAAAGCAAACATACTTGGAATCTCCGTTACATTCGCAATTAATATGATACATGTAACAATTACATAACCAATTGCCATAAATGGAACAAGCATTTGAGAAACGCCAGCAATTCTCTTTACACCACCAAAAATAATTGCTGCTAGTAACACGACTAAAAATATACCAGTTATATATTTGTTAATACCATTAGAGTTTTCAAATCCAACTGCGATACTACTAGATTGAATACCTGGTAATAACACGCCATATGAAAGTGTTACAACTACCGCTACAATGACTGCAAACCATTTCATTTTTAAACCTTTCTCAATGAAATATGGAGTACCGCCGCGATATTCATTCCCTACTTTACTTTTGTATACTTGAGATAATGTTGATTCAACAAACGCGCTCGCTGCCCCTAACAAAGCCATTACCCACATCCAAAATACAGCTCCAGGCCCGCCGAAAGCGATTGCTGTCGCTACCCCTGCGATATTACCAATTCCAACTCTTCCTGATAAGGCTAAACAAAATGCCTGAAAAGATGATATTCCCGTCTCTGAACTCTTTCCTTCAAATAATAGTTTAATCATCTCTTTAAAATAACGAATTTGCAAAAAGCGTGTTGCAATCGTGAAATATACGCCTGCCCCTAATGCAAAAACAACTAAACCGATACTCCACACTTGCCCTACTAACCATTCTACTAAATTCTCCATCCAAATCCCCCTTATCATTCTTTTGAAAAACAATTTTGTATATAAGAAAACGGACAACTATTATCAAACTTTCTAGTTGTCCGCATCTTTCATTATTTCATCCCTCAATTTTTGTCAGTAAAACGCCCTATTACTTTATATTTACCCAAACACTTTTCACTTCTGTATAATTATCAAGCGCATATGAACCTAATTCGCGGCCAATACCAGATTGTTTGTATCCACCAAATGGTGCAGCTGCATTTTCTAAGTTATAATCATTAATCCACACTGTTCCTGCTTTTAATTTATTTGCCACTTGATGACCCGTTTTGATATTTTGCGTCCATACACCCGCAGCAAGGCCATAAGATGAGTTGTTCGCTCGTTCAATTACTTCTTCTGTCGAATCAAATGGAAGTACAACAACAACTGGTCCAAATATTTCTTCCTTAACGATTGTCATATCGTCTGTAACGTCTGTGAATACAGTTGGCTTAACGAAATAACCTTTTTCAAGCGCACGTTCACCACCAGCCGCAACTGTAGCACCTTCTTTCTTCCCTTGCTCAATGTAATTTAACACACGCTCTTGTTGTTTCTTAGATACGAGTGGACCCATCTCCGTTCCTTTCTCCATACCTGCTCCAAGTTTTACGTTGTTCGCCATTTTCACAAGTGCATCTACTACAGTTTCATAATGTTTACGATGAACAAATACACGTGATCCTGCGCTACAATTTTGACCGTGATTATACATAATACCTTGGAATGCACCACTAATTGCTTCTTCCAAGTCCGCATCTTCTAAAATGATATTTGGTGATTTGCCGCCAAGCTCTAACGTTACATGCTTAATCATTTCTGCAGACTGACGCATAATATACTTTCCTGTAACAGTAGATCCTGTAAAAGCAACTTTATCAATGGCATGATGATTTACAATTGCCGCTCCTGCTTCAGGACCAAAGCCTGGTACAAAGTTTACAACACCGTTTGGAAATCCAGCCTCTTTAAAGAGTTTTGCTGTATATAGTAAGGATAAAGGTGTTTGCTCTGCTGGTTTTAATACGATCGTACAACCTGTCGCCAGTGCAGCTCCCATTTCCCAAGAAGACATAACGAGCGGAAAGTTCCACGGAATAATCTGACCTACAACACCTACAGGTTCATGTCTCGTATAGTTTAAGTAATCTTTTGAAATCGGGATTGTTTGCCCAATAATTTTTGTAGCCCATCCTGCGTAATAACGATAATTTTCTACAGTCGCTGAAATATCATCCTCAAGTGCTACTTGATACGGCTTCCCATTATCTAAAGCTTCTAATTGCGCTAACTCTTCTCTATGTTCTTCAATTAAATCTGCTAATTTATAAATAAGATGCGCTCTTTCAGCAGTAGTCATTTCTGCCCACGGACCAGATTTAAATGCAGATCTTGCTGCTTTTACTGCAGCATCAATATCCTCTTCTTGCGCTTCACATACGACTGCTAAAACATCTTCTGTTGCTGGATTGTACGTTTCAAACGTCTTTCCGCCAATAGCAGAAACAAATTCGCCATTAATAAACATTTTAATTTCTTCATTTAAAAACGCTTCCACTTTTGGTTTCAGCTCAATATTTGTCTTTAACATTATGTTCTCCTCCTTATTTAAACAGCTGCATGAGCTGCAATATTTGATAAAATCGTTTGAAGCTTTTGATCTTCGTTAACAGTTAATCCTAGTCTTGGATAGCGAGAAGGTCCTCCCGCTTGCCCATGTAATTCCATGGAACGTTTAACGATTTGAACATATTTCCCTGACCCTTCAAGAAACTCGCAAAGTGGTAAAATAGCATCGTTTATTTCCCATGCTTTTTCTAATTCACCATTTTGAAAATGCTCATACATTTTTGTAACGAGACCAGGAACGATATTTCCTGCTACTGAAACCCATCCCGAGGCACCAACTAAATATGATTCCATAACTAAATCTTCAGAACCACAGAAGACTTGGAAAGCCCCTTCACTTTGTCTTACTAAATCTCTTGCTTTTCGAATATCTCCGCTAGATTCTTTAATATGTGTAACATTTTCACACTCTTTTCCAATACGGAGCATTAGCTCTGTACTCATATCAACACCAGAAGTAAATGGATTATTGTATAACATAATTGGTATATTTACAGAGTTTGAGATTTCTTTAAAATGAAAATAGATCTCCTCTTCCTTCGGTTTACAATAGTAAGAGTTTATAATTAATGCACAATCCGCTCCGTGCGCTTCTGCATGTTTCGTATATTCAATTGTTTCTTTCGTGGTTTCCGCAGCAGTTCCAACAATGACTGGAATACGGCCATCAATTTCTTTCAAAACGGTTTCTACCATTTTAAATCGCTCTTCTTTTGATAAACTTACAAACTCTCCTGTACTTCCATTAATGATGATGCCTGCAACCTTTTGTTCGATAAAGTAATTTACATTTTGTTTTACCCCATCCCAATTAATTTCCTGAAATTCATCCATCGGTGTTATTAATACTGGAAATGCCCCTTTAATTTTTTGCATATTTATCTCTCCTTATCACATTTTATTTTAATAAGAACCCTGCCGGAAATGGATCCGTAGGGTCTAATAGAAACGTCTGCATTCCTGTAATAAATCCTCTACTTTCAAAACGGAAAATGTACCCTAGCTCCTCCTTCTTCACTTTTTCCACAGTTATAAAACTATTAAATATACTTTCATTTTTAAAAGGTTTATCCGCCATATAATCATTTTTAAATAACGCATGAACATAGGAAACGATAGTAGAAACAAAACCTGGCGAACGTACGATAAAGTTATCTTCATGAAATGTAATCGACTTTATATGGTTCTTTTCTTTTTGCGAAGGATCTACTAAAATAAGCCTTTTTATTAGCGACTGTTTTTGTATAACCTGCAGTGTAGCTTCTCCCCATCTTTTCAATTCTGGAATGTTTTCAACACGAATTTCTGGCGAATACGCACCTTTTTCTACAACTGCATATACTTTATCTGCTTGTATGAGAGAATAACTTACATTACCAACCTGTAAATTTTCCTCAATCAAATAGCAAAGTTTGCTTTCAAACGAAACAGATACAACTTCATCATTCTCTACATACGCATGAACTAAAAATATTCCAGATAACGTTTCAATTTTGTATTGATTGGACTCTCTCTTTTTTAAATACCCACTTTCGAGTAACATCGTTATTACCGCAACAATGCCCCCATAATGAAGCGGAATCGAACCTTCATGATTAAAAAATAATACAGCTGCATCCACTTCATTATGGATAGATGGAACGACAATACACCCATTCAAACCGATAAAACCACGTGGTTCATTTAATAAAAGCTTCCTCTCTTCTGCTAATTCACCTGAAAATTGTTCATTTAATTGCTCCAAACTGTAGTAGTATTTGCATGGTACGTCTTTCATTACACGAAATGCCTCGCCATTTACATGTACGTCTACTGCTGTATACATTTTTTGAATGTTCATTTTATATCCTCCGTTTCATGTTCCATCGGCGGAATTAGCAAAAATCCTTCTTTGAGTGGATCCATTTCATTGTAAAAAAATTTATGCATACCCATAAGCCAAGCTGATCCCGTAATTTTCGTTATGACAGCTTCAATATTTTCAACATGTGTCGTATTCACGACATATCCTTTAAATAAAGAACCAACGATACTCTCATGAATGAACTCTTCACCAATTTTGATTTCTTTTTGAGCGTATAATACAGCTAGCTTCGCAGATGTTCCTGTACCGCATGGGGATCGATCTATTCCGCCTGGTGGTACAACAACTGTATTTTTCACATTCGCACATTCATGAGTAGCATCTGTATAAAATTCAACATGTGTTAATCCTCTAATAAACGAATACTCTGGATGAATGATTTCAAACTTCTCATTAATTGTGTTTCTTATATGAATCGCCTTATCGATGATTGTAGATGCATTTTCTGGTACTAATTCTAGGCCTACTGAATTCGCATCAATAATGGCATAAAAATTCCCTCCATACGCAATATCAGCCTCTACAGTTCCAATGTCTTTGACGTGTACAGTAATATTTTTCAATAGAAAAGCTGGTATGTTACAGAAAGATACCTCTTTTGCTTTTCCATCTTGAACAGCAATATCTACTTCCACTAAGCCAGCCGGGGTATCTAGTTTTAAAGAAGTAATCGGTTCAACTACTGGAATTAAACCTGATTCAACTAACGCTGTACATACACCGATTGTATCGTGACCGCACATCGGTAAGTATCCACCTGTCTCTATGTATATAACACCTATATCAGCCTCAGGATGACACGGGTCTGTTAATAATGCCCCTGACATTACATCATGACCACGCGGTTCATTCATTAACAATTTTCGAATCCAATCATATTCCTTTTTCATATGTAACATCTTCTCTGCCATCGTCTCTCCAATCAACTTTGGAAGTCCGCTAATTAATGTCCTCGTTGGATTCCCGCCCGTATGTGTATCAATAGTCGTAAAGACTCTTTGTGACCTCATCCGTTTAACACCCTTTCTGTAAAACGACTCAAACGAAGTGGTTCAATAGGAATAATTGTCTCTTTTTCATTTAATAACTCTTCAATTACTTTCCCAGTAACTGCTGCAAGACTAATCCCATCCCCTTCATGTCCAGCGGCAATGAAATAATTCGGAATATGTTCCACTCGTGAAATAATCGGCAAATGATCTTCTGTCCACGGACGTAAACCAGCGTAAGAACGAATTACCATCATATCTGCCATTTTCGGATAAAAGCGAGTCGCTCTATTTGCGATACATTTAATGACTTCATTGTTTATTCTCGTATGAAACCCTACAAATTCACGACTACTTCCAATTAAGAAATTTTGACTTTCAGTAGGCTCAAATACGAGCGCAACCCCGTATTTTTCAGTTAAAGCATCTACTTTTCTTTTTCCGCCAAATTTAGAAATTAAATAACCGAATTCCATTACTTTACGGCATCCTACATGTTGTTGCCTTGATGCTACTATAATATGCCCTTTTCTCGGTTCAATTGGTATATTTACATTTAACATCTGACCAATCTTAGGAGCCCACACACCGGCTGCATTTACAACTTGTTTTGCTGTAAAAGTACCATTCGTAGTTTCTACAACAAATGAACCATTCGTCTCTATTTTCATACTCTTTACTTCGGTCTGCTTAAAGGCTTTTGCGCCAAACTTTTGTGCCTCTGACAGAAGCGAGAAAGCAAGGAGATATGGATTCACAGTTGAATCCGTCGCACATTCTAAACCGCCTAATAAATCATCAGCAAAAAAAGGCGACTCTTCTCTTATATCTTGCCTATCAAGCATTCGAAACGGTAATCCAGCTTCTTTTTGCCGATCTACCCATTGCTGCGCAGCTTCCATCTCTTCGTCTGACTCACATACGAGAATACTTCCTGGTGCCCTATATTCAAATGAATGCTCTAATTTTTCACTTAAATCAGTTACTAATTTTTGACTTACTAAAGACATTTGACTATCAAACCCTGGGTCTTTATCAATGGCCAAAATATTCCCATCACACCGTGAAGACGTCCCGCTGACAAATTCTCCTTTTTCAATGATTGTTACGTCTCTTACGTATTTTGAAGTGTAATAAGCGATAGAACACCCTATTATTCCACCACCTATAATTAAAACGTCGCAGTGCCTCACAATATACTCCTCCTTTCCCTAAACCTCTCACTTTCTTTTATGCAATTGACGTGCCAATTCTGCACATATACAATTTCCATAAACAATATTTTTATTTGTAAAAATAATTCAAATTTATAGTAAATAGGTGTATTATTTTTTTATCACTGTCAAATTTTTTATACATAACGGGAGGATATTATGGCATTTTCATTTCCGACTATACAAGAGTTTTTGGAAAGTATTTTAATCGATCATACATGTAGCCTTAATCACATTAAGCAAGTAAACGGAAGGTTTTATTATCTCCCTTCTACTACAGAAGAATATAATTGCGCCATTATTTATGTAGATGACTCATTCACTACATTAATTGACGCTTTTTCTTATGAATTAGCTGTTATCATCCTTAACGAAAATGATGAGCCGATATTCTGTATAACCTCTCAGCAAATGATTCCATTTCTTTATAAGTCCTACAATGAACTACAGTCATTTTATAACACCGTAATACAAACAACTGACTCTTCTGTTACAGTCATTGATAGTAAAGAATGCGTTCGAACTTGGACAGATGGTGCTGAAAAAATATTTTCAGTCAACCATAATGAGATTATTGGGCAACCGATTACTCGTTTTTTTGATTATAAAGACTTGGAAATTTTACAATCTTTACATGATGGAAAAAATATAGTCGCTCAGTTCCATCAGCCTCGTCCCGATTTATTCGTATTAATTAATTCAAATCCAGTTTATTGTAATGATGAAATTATAGGAGCAGTCGTTTCAGAAACAGATGTTACAAATCAAGTCGCTTTAAATGAAAAACTATTTAATATGTCACATGAAATGCACCGTTTAGAACAAGAAGTGGCAAAGTATAAAGATGAATCCGATCCATTCCTTGCGATGAATGGGAAAAGTCCTGTTATACAAAGAACGATACAATTAGCTAGAAAAGTTTGTTCGGTGAAATCAACTGTTTTAATACTTGGGGAAAGCGGAGTTGGAAAAGAAGTATTTGCGAAAGCAATTCATGAAGCAAGTGAAGCAGCGAAGGCGCCTTTCATTTCGATTAACTGCGGGGCAATTCCAGAAGCTTTATTTGAAAGTGAATTATTCGGTTACGAGCGTGGGGCCTTTTCTGGAGCGAATAGTAAAGGGAAAAAAGGTAAAATCGAACTCGCACAAGGCGGTACTTTATTCCTCGATGAGATTGGCGAAATGCCGCTCGATATGCAAGTAAAACTGTTACGTGTACTACAAGAACGAAAGTATTACCGAGTTGGCGGAGAAAAAGAAATTAATATTGATTTCCGCATTATCGCTGCTACAAATCGGGATTTACAAGAAGAAATGAGAAAAGGAACTTTCCGAGAAGATTTATATTATCGTTTAAATGTAGTTAGCCTGCATATTCCACCGCTGCGTGAAAGACGAGAGGATATTATCGAACTCACATACTCATTCTTAAACGATTTTTCAATCAACTATAACAGACCAATTCGTGACTTACCTTCAAGCATTATGCATGAACTGCTTCATTACAATTGGCCAGGTAATATTCGCGAACTTCGAAACGTTGTTGAACGACTTGTGGTATTTGCGACAGACGGAATTATAAAACAAGAATATTTACCATTTCATACAACCGAAAATTTAGACAATCATACAGCTCATTCCCTATTACTCAGCAACAATAATACAATCCTTTCTTTACAAGAAGAGATGGATGAGCATGAGAAAAAAGTTATTGAAAAGGCTTTACGAATTTTAAATGGGAATAAATTAGAATGCGCAAAACAACTTGGCGTAACAAGGGCTACTTTATATAACCGTTTAAAGAAACTCGGACTTCAATAAAGAATCAGTATGCACCAATCAGGCGTTTATAGGTAGCCCTCTCCCCTCTATATTGGCATGATTTTTGCATATATAATTTGTGCAAACCGAACTAGAGGAGGAATACATATGACAAATAAAAACAACTTAATCGTTTGTCGTTGTGAAGAGGTTACATATGGACAACTTCAATCGACAATTGCTGAATATAACTGCTCGGCAAGAGAATTAAAACTAAGAACACGTGCTGGCATGGGATTTTGCGGTGGTCGCACATGCAGAATAATGATAGATCGAATGATAGAAAATGCGAATCCTGACGTAACTCTTAATGAACTACCGTTAAAATATCAACCACCAATACGTGCAGTTACTTTTGGATCGGTAGGTGAAAGTAAATGAATAGAATTACACATCACCCTATTTTAGGTACTTTACAAAGTAGTGAGCGTATTACTTTTCAATTTAACGGTCATCAATACGAAGCATATGAACATGAAACGATAGCTGCTGCCCTGTTAGCAAATGAAATACGGACATTAAGAGTTCATGAAGATAGCGGGACACCGCGAGGTATTTATTGTAATATCGGGCACTGTTCCGAATGCCGCGTGACAGTAAATAATCAAACAAATGTACGCGCATGCTTAACTGTTGTAGAAGAAAACATGGTTGTTGAAAGCGGGAAACAGCATCCGAATATCGTGAGAGAGATGGTGAAAAAACGATGAGTGATGTAATTATCATTGGTGCAGGACCAGCGGGATTATCTGCTTCTATCTCTTGTGCTCGTTTCGGACTAAAAGTGCTCGTTATTGATGAATTTATGAAGCCGGGCGGGAGATTGTTAGGACAGTTGCATCAAGAGCCTACTGGAGAATGGTGGAACGGAATAGAAGAATCGAAGCGACTTCATGAAGAAGCAGAATCACTTTCAGTACATATCAGGTGCGGTGTTTCGGTCTATAATTTAGATAAAGATGAAAACAATTGGTTTGTACATACTAATATCGGTACGTTAGAAGCACCGTTCGTACTACTTGCTACTGGTGCTGCGGAATATTCTATTCCCCTTCCAGGCTGGACACTTCCAGGAGTGATGTCAATTGGAGCAGCTCAAGTTATGACAAATGTTCATCGCGTGCAAGTTGGAAAAAAAGGAATCATTATTGGTGCTAACATTTTGTCTTTCGCCATTTTAAGTGAATTGCAATTAGCGGGAATTAAAGTAGATCATATTGTACTCCCTGAAAAAAGCGAGTTAAGTCAAAAAGCTGGTGAACCTGAAGAAGTTTTAAACTCTCTTTTAAATGCAGCACATCTCGCTCCTTCTGCTATTTTACGAATAGGTAGCCACTTTATGAAATATGATTGGATTCGAAAAGCTGGATTAACATTCTATCCAAACAGCGGAATGAAAATAAACGGAACGCCACTTCACCTTCGGAAAGCAGCTCTTGAAATTATCGGAACAGATCAAGTTGAAGGTGTACGTATTGCTAATATTGACTCTAAAGGAAATGTTATTAATGGATCAGAGAAAATATATGAAGCAGATTTTGTTTGTATTGCCGGGGGATTATACCCACTTGCCGAACTTGCAGCTGTAGCTGGTTGTCCCTTCCATTACATTTCAGAATTAGGCGGACACGTTCCTCTCCATTCCGAAACAATGGAAACCCCTCTTCCAGGTTTATTTGTAGCTGGCAATATTACAGGCATTGAAAGCGGAAAAATTGCGATGGCGCAAGGAACTGTTGCAGGTCTATCAATTGCTAAATATGCAAGTAAAAAACGTGATATAGTCGACCAACAATTATATCACGCCATTCAAAACGTTCACTTTGTTCGTCAGAAAGCTGCAATTCAGTTTAATCCGATGGTAGATATCGGTAGACGAAAGATGAATGAAATTTGGCGTGATTATTCTTCTACATATGCACATACTAAAAAGAGCTGCTGAGATTATTCTCAACAGCTCTTTTCTCTACTCATCCGAGTTATTAAATTTCGCTAATGCGTAAATACCTTCTTCATCATCTAATTCAAGCTGTAATCTCGCTGCGAATGAATTGACATTATATTCTCTGTCAAGCAATAAGCGTAATGCTTCGATTAAGTTTGCTTGAATTAAAATTTGCTGGCGACCATTTACCTCTACTTCCGCAGAGAAACCGTAGTCATCGTCATACATGAGTTCAACTAACACTTCTTCTGGACCCACTTGTCTTTTTTCAGCTATATATACGCAAAGCGCATTTATTAATTCTTGTTCAGAAATTTTTATTGTTTCCATGCTACTTCATCTGCCTTCTTTTTACGTTGGTCTTTGAAGTATTTAAATGCACGAACTGCTAACATTACGATACCAGCCATTACTAACATATTTACCATAAACGCTAATACAGAACCAAGAGCTCCCATATTTGCAAATAAGCTACCCATTAGTAAACCACCAAGACCACCTAGTAATAAACCTTTCATAAAGCTTCCTTTATTACTTTTTGGTGCTGTGTTTGTTGCTTTCGTTTTTGAATCTGGAGTCGTTTTTTGAGAATTTACATTTGAGTCTTTTTTGTTTAAATCAACTTTTGACTTTTGACCTGAACTTGGTGTAAATGATTTTTTACCAGATTTGTAACTTTTCGCTGCCGCATGATCTACGAACATAAAGCTGCTAGCCCCAAAGATAACCATAAATGCTGTCATTACTGCTACAAGTTTTTTCAACATATTATATCCATTCTCCTTTTATATAGATATATGTGAAATCTATCTTTCTAGTAAATTCAGAATGATAGATTTGTTTTTAAGAACATTTTAAAGGTTCTTATGAACTTATTATATGAACTTTTGTCGAAATATGCAAGTATTATTTACTTCCGACAGTTTGGTGACAAAGGAAAATTTAAGCAAAACAGAATTGACTTTAAATGAAACAAAACATATTATAAGTTCATAAGAACTTTTTATTATTTTGGAGGTGAAAAGATGGAAACATTTCATCTCACACGAAACGAAATGGCTACCCTTCTTCTATCACTAAGAGGATGGAATACGAAAAAGCCTCTCGGTATTTTACAAGAAGCTTGGGCAAAGTCACATAAAAAAGATATTGAAAGCGGACAAAGCGTTACAGCTTTTATTACTACCGCACTTTCACCTATTTTTGAAAAGCTGATTAAAATTGACGATACTGATGTCGGTTTTTCTTTAAATGAAATAGTTGCGCTTGGCAATCAGATTGAAAACACAAGTTTCTCTGTAACTGCTATGCAAAACTGGGTGAAACGAGATATAAAAGAAATGATTGGCTCTCCTCAAAAAGGGAAAAAATATTCAATTGAACAAGCAGCCTTACTATTTATTGTCGAAGATTTAAAAACAGCACTTGATTTTGAATCCATTCGTAAGCTATTACGCCTTATTGTAAATGACCCAGCCGATCGAAGTGATGATTTAATCAATCCTGTTCATTTATATGTAGCATACTCTTCTCTATTTGAAGAACTCAATCAAGGGAATTGCTTACAATTAAATGCAACAGATACCGTTCATACAATTGAAAACATTGTAAAAGAAAAAGCTGATAAAATCGCAAGCAAGTTCGATCAAATTAATAACGAACAACGCGAAGCAATTCGTAACGCTATTATCATTGCGACCCTTTCTGTACATACCGCTTATGTACAAATGTTAGCAAAGCGTTACGTAACAGCAACGTTATTTTTACAGAACTTAGATGTGAAGCCTTAAAAAATAGGAGCAGAAATGCTTCTATTTTTTTATAACGGAAACAAGCAACCATCTGTTCCAAATATACAACAAATGCTTGCTTGATTTATTTAAATTTAAGTTTCATTTCATATAAAGCCGTAGTATTACGCATATCTACAAGTAGTGTCATTTAAGGTTCCATATATCCCTCTAACCCTCATTACATTCAGAATTAACTGTTTTTTTAATGTGCTATTTTCTCATTCTTAATTCTATGCATATCATACACTTTCACTTCATTCTCTATATATGATTTTACTTTTTTAAATTCAGCTTTCTCATAACAACGAATTGCCCTTTTGTTGTCTTCCCTTACCTGTAATACAACTGCTTGTATATCGGAATCTAAAAACGATTTACTTATGAAATACTTTGTAATTTCTGTTCCAAGTCCTTTTGAATATAAATTCGAAACGCCAATAAGAATAGAGTATTCCATCACATAGGTATCATCATATTTCGTCTTTTTTAATCCGACTCTTCCTATTACTTCATCTCTCACTATTATTACATGATAACTTGCATAAGACCGCGCTAATTTTTTAGTCCAATACTCCCGAAGTTCTTCTATTGTATATCGCTTAAATGGTTTCACATCTGCTATGTTATGTAATTCTTCGTCGTTATACCATTCTAATATAATTGGTAAATCATCCAATTATAGAAGACGTTCTTTCCAGTTCACATTTCCACCCCATCTATTTTATGTTTTCAAACCAATTTAAAAAGAATATGCATATTCTTTTTTAGGTAATCTCACTATCTGTTGAATAAAAGGGGATTTTTCTATAATATCCTCTAACTGCCCCTCACTATAGACGTAAATACCACCTACATATGAACTGTACGCCTTTTTCTCAGTTATTACTGCTAAAGTGCTATTTTCCTTTTTAAAATCACCCTCTAGTCCTTTTTCAAAAGATAAACTTTTGGCTTCTGAAAAATAAAGCTGAATTAACGTCGCTAATTGTACGTCCTTTGATTTTGCAAAGTACTTTATTTCATTTAAAATGATTTCATCTTGTAACGGAAGAAAGTCCTCTACTTCTAACTTCTCTCCGTTATGAAAGAAGTTTTGAAGTTCAGGAGTATAGAACGAAAGATTTTTCTCCTCTATCATTTTAAAAATTGTTTGCAGCAATATGTCTTTTCCTATCACAAACGGGTGGCCAAATCCATTATTGTAAAGCCCTTCTTTCATTTTCATTAATTGTTCAATGAAGGGGATTCCCGATTCTTCAATAACAAGTTTACCGTCAATTAAACGCATGTTAGCAATCAATTCTTCTATCTGTAAACCTTCTAATTCAAGCGATGAGTAATATAAATCTCTATTCCAAAAATCTAATTGATCCATTCCTAATGAATTAAATAAGAGCTCATCTATAATTGGAAAAAATCCATCTTCTGTTAAAGCTTTCGTTACATCATCTAATAATCTAGGTGTTTGATTTAAAATCGTACGTATTTCTTCGTCCTCTTGAATGATTCGTACCGTCCAATCACCATGATCTTCACCCGATATTTGCTGAAAACAATGTGAATATGGCCCATGTCCAACATCGTGTAGAAGGGCTACAGTAGATACTAGCTTTCGTTCATATTTCGATAAATGTATGTCACCAATCTCAGTAAGATGTTCTATTACTTTATTTACTAGCACATATACACCTATCGAATGTTCTTCCCTCGTATGTATTGCGTTCTTATGTAAAAAATAAGTATGTCCTTGTTGTTTAATATTCGCCAACCTTTGAAATGCTTTTGTATCTATCAAACGAAGGATATCTCTATCACGAATAGAGATTGGTCCATAAATCGGATCTGTAATATACATACGTTTCCCTCCTATTTTTGTAAATGAAAGACTTATACCATTATACTTAATTTTCAGTTTATTATCATTGATATATAAGAAATTTTTAATAATCTTTTCATTAACCCTTCATGAAAACGTGGCTTATATCCTTTACTATAATACTTATGGGAGACATAAAAGAATTGAAATAGCAATCCCCTATATGAATAAGGTATAATATACATATAGTGAACCTTTTATATTATTAAGTAAAGGGGCATATATTCAAAAATCCATAAATTAGAAGGTGCAACAATGTTAAGTAGTTTTATTCATTCAGTATTAACGTTTTTTGAAGGATTAGGTTATTGGGGCATTATGCTTGGACTTATGATTGAGATTATCCCAAGTGAAATTGTCCTTGCTTATGCAGGATACTTAGTATTCAATGGTAGTATCTCATTTATAGGCGCAGTTGTATTCGGTACAATTGGCGGTGTTATTGCCCAAATCTTTATTTATTGGCTTGGACGATACGGCGGACGCCCTATATTAGAACGTTATGGAAAATATATTTTCATACATAAAAAACAAATAGATGCTGCAGAAGATTGGTTTAATCGTTACGGAACTGGCGTCATTTTTACAGCACGCTTCATTCCAGTAGTGCGTCATGCGATTTCAATTCCTGCTGGTATTACAAAAATGCCTTTACTACGTTTCACTACATTAACAGCACTTGCGATTATCCCTTGGTCTATTATTTTCATTTATTTAGGTGAAAAACTAGGTGAAAATTGGGAGAATATAAACGATATTGCTGGTCCGTATGTGAAATCATTTGCAATTGGTGGCGTCGTACTTATACTTTTATACTTCGTTATAAAAAAATGGACAAAAAAGCGCAAAAATCTTGCTTAAGAATATAATAAAAACCGCTATAAATTCATTCGAAGTTATAGCGGCTTTTTATTTATATATGAATTAATCTTCAGGAATTATATAACACCTTTCCATCTACATTTACATGGATAAGCAACCATTCGATCATTCTTTTCGTATATTATCTCAAAAAGGAGTGATTCCCCTATGCATTGGCAGCAAAAAATACCATACTTAATCGGACGCCCTATCGGTATTTCCTTCATAAATGGGCAAGGAACTTCCGGCGTATTATGTTCAGCGCATGATGGTCAATTATATGTGTATGAATACCTTTATCAAGCTCAGTTCGCAATGAAACATTATGATTATAGACAGGTTCAAGATATACATGCATTCCCAAATTGTCCTCACCAAAATCCTCTATACTAAAAAAATCGGAACGGCTCATAGCCATTCCGATTTCTATACTTTATTTCTCAGAATAAAATTTCTGCACTGCTTCATCAAAATAAATCCAACCTTTCCAGCCCAAATGAATCGTATCTTTTAAGAAATACTTATCATATTCATGGCCAGAGAAATCAACTACTGGATATCCTGCTTTCTCAACCTGTTCTCGAACTTTTTTATAATACACTTCACGGCGTTCTTTCGGGAATCCAGTATAATCATACCAAGGCCCATTTACAGGTACAGAAATAAAGAGCGGTTTGACATTTTTCTCTTTAAATAAATCTAAAATAATTTGTAAATCATTATATTCTGGTGATTCATCATATGTTTCATTTGCTCTAAAGTTTTTTAAACCTTTAAGTTTTTTCTTCAGATTATTCTTATGATAATACGGATTTTCAATTCCAAATGTATTTGTAGTAGACTCAGCTTTCCCTTCTTGTTCTGCGTGTTTACGTGCGTCTTCCCAAGAAATTGAACGAAGTCCGCTATTTGTTTTCTCTTTCATCGGTTCGATTTTAAATAAAGAGTTAAATAAATCTCTATGATCTAAAATATTTCGATGCATATAAGCAAGTGGTTTAACTAAACCTGCTTTTATGTTATGTTTCGTATCATTATATACAATACCTTCTAATGAATTTTTTAATATATCATCTTCTTGAACAACTTTATAATCTAATAGCCGTTTCGCGATTTGCTTCTTCATTTCTGGATTTATCTCATCATTAAAAATAAAATGATATGCTTGTTGTTTGGAGAAATTATTAGTGAAATCCCCTTGTGATACACCAGTCTTTGTAAACCATTGTGGTGAAAGAACAAAGACTACTTTTTTACCTTCTAATTCATCCATAGTAGATGTCATATTTAAAATATGAGCTAAACTTTGTGTACCGCCAGTTCCAATTAAAAACGGTGTAAAACCAGCTGGATTTACTTTGAAATAATTAGACGGATGATATGCATCCATTCGTAAAAATTCTGATGAACCGTACATCGGTAAATACTGTGAATTATCTAACATTTTTTGCTGTAAGAAAACACTTTGTAATTTCTCTTTTTGTAAAGAAGTAGCCGCATCTTCTACCTTCTTATCACTAATAAGCGATACTAAACTTTTCGATGGGATTAGAATGATAATGAAAAAAAGCACACACGCTAAAATTATAGGACCAAAAGCATGCTTCATTTTCATCTTCTGTCCCTCTTTCTATCGTTATTAACTTGTAACCCTTGTCTTTGACACGCCATCTTTTCTCTCCTTTTTCTCTATACATGATGTTCCATTCTATTTGTCTATTATATACATGTATGTATTTCCTTCCTTGTTCTATTAAATCCTATAGAAATAGCGCAAGAAAATGTTTCCATAGAAACACGTTAATTATACAAGATTCTACATAAATTTCACACTGGAATTTTAGTAATAATTTTATTTTTAAGTCGTAAAAAAACATATGAAATGTCTATATTTCATTCGGAACTGTACAAAAAAACAGACTATCACATACGTGAAGTCTGTTTCCCCATTCTTTTATTTTTGTACATCTGCCCATTTTAAACTTGTAGCTGGACCAAATTGATGTACATATAAATCTTTCACATATGGTTTTTGTAAGTAAGATAATCCGCGCTGGAATACCGGTGCAATTACTGCATCATCAAGTAGCATTTTTTCAGCATCCTGCATTGCTTTCCAGCGAGCCTTTTCATCATTACCTAATTCTGTTTTAATCTTCTTAATTAACGCATCATATTCTGGGTTTGCATATTCTGTATTATTAACACTACTTCCAGAAAGGAATACTTCTAAGTAAGTCATTGGATCTGGATAATCCGGTAACCAGCGTGATAACGACATTTCATATTCTTTCTTCTTCTCTAGTGCTAATTTTTGCGTATGTGGTTGCAATTTCACATTCACTTTTAAACCTGGTAAATTTTTCTCAAGCTGCTCTTTAATGTACTCTCCAACTTTTTTAAAGTTTTCTAAGTCATAATTTAATAGTTCTAACGTCACTTCATCTGTACCTGTTTCTTGCTTTGCCTTTTCCCAATATTCTTTCGCTTTTTTTACATCAGTTTTATTAAACTCACCTGCCGTACTTCTAAAATCTTTTTTATCTGGTCCCTTTAAAAATCCTTTTGGTACGTAATAGTTTGCAGCAACCGAACCATCATTTAAAAATGAATCCGCAAGTCCTTTCTTATCAAAAACTGTACTTAGCGCAAGACGTGCATTTTTATTTTTAAGAATCGGTACATTTTCATTAAATCGGAAGAAGTACATAACTGGATCTGTATATTGTTTTAGCTCTTTATTATTTTTATATTTATCCACGAATTCTGTAGAAATAACAGCTCTATCAACTTTATCTGTTTCATATAAATTTACCGCAGTTGAAATTTCTTTTACAATTTGATAGTTTACTTCATCTAACTTCACTTCTTTTTTATCCCAATACTTATCGTTTTTCTTCATTGTAAAGCTAGCTTCATGCTTCCACTCTGATAATGTAAATGGTCCATTATATACCGCTTTATTTGCTTCTAATCCGTATTTATCACCTTGCTCTTTCGCATATTTTTCGTTAATTGGATAGAAGGATGGTAAAATTAATAATTTCGTAAAATACGGTACAGGATGTTCTAGCTCTACGACGAACGTTTTATCATCCTTCGCTTTTACTCCTAATTCATCTAGACCTAGTTGTTTTTTATTTATCTTCTCAGCGTTTTTCACATCGTACGCAATGTATGCATATTGAGAAGCGGTATCTGGATTAATCAATTGCTTCCAAGCGTATACGTAATCATGAGCGGTTACTGGATCTCCGTTTGACCATTTCGCATCACGCAAATGAAATGTATATGTCTTTCCATCTTTACTCACTTCATATTTTTGTGCGCCTGCCTCAATTACTTCATCATTTTTCGATAGACGGAATAGTCCTTCCATTACGTTATTCAAAACGTTAAACGAGATTGCATCTGTGACTTTCACTGAGTTTAACGACGGAATTTCACCCGTTTCTAGTAACTGTAATACTTTCTTTTCATCTTTCGGCTTTGTTGTAGTTTTTTCTTTTGCGCAGCCAACTAAAAATGAAGAAACTAATAGAGTACTAACTAATGAGTAACGAACAACTTTTTTCATTTAAAAACCCCCTCTATTTTTAAGGTAAGTAACGACGAGCACCAGCGTATTCTTCTATATATCCTGGTGTATTTAGTGGTATAATCTCTACCGACCTTTCAGCTCTTGGTGAGTGAATCATATTGCCATCACCAATATACATTGCAACGTGATGGACACTACCTTTCCCTTGATCATGTGCAAAGAAAATTAAATCTCCCTTTTGTAAGTTTTCTTTATCAACTGCAACCCCTGCTCTTGATTGCGGTCCAGAATCTCGCGGAATTGTAATGCCGTGCGATTTATAGATCGTATGCGTGAAGCCAGAGCAATCAAATCCAAAACCACTTGTACCAGCCCATATATACGGTAAACCTAAAAACATTTTCCCTGTGTTAATTAAATCATCAGCGGTCGGTTTTGGAATATCAGTTTGAGAGCGGTAAACTGTTCCATCATTTTTTCGTAGCCATGCTTTCTGACCATCTGGCAACAATACACGGTATGAAATTGTGTCTTCACTTAATAGCGGCAGTCTTGTATTATAACTGACTTCAAGTGATTTATGTTTTTCAGAAGGATTTATATATAAAATCGCTGTTGGCTTTGTTATTAACACAAAAGGTTCATTTGTTTTATCTGCAAATTCTTGATTATATGTTAATTGCTTTTCAGGCATCCAGCCCGGATAACCTTCTTCATTTCGTGGCGTTGGCTGTCCATGCACTAATACCTTCACCCACTCGCCTTTCTTATCAATAACAGTTACTTCTTGACCGAGTAACGCTTGTGTTTCTAATTTATTTGCATTTGTTAACCATAGTTTCTCGTCAAGTGTCATTGATTTCGTCCATTTCCATAGATCCACTGGATTTGTTGCACTCGGTGTATCGATTGGCCTTAATGCATCAGGTGCTGTCCATAACGTTGCAGCAGATACATCTATAAATGCTTTATTATCCTTCTTTTCTTCAGCATTTGCCGATGTAAACGATGAAAATATAAATAAAGTTGTTAAAAATGCAGTTCCTACTTTTTTCATATATATCCCCCTAAAAAAAATAGTTTACTAGTCTCTTCTCCTAAGACTTACTATTCACTGTCGATTGAAGGTTTACCTTTGATCCAGAATAAGTCATTCCTTCCGGCTCTTCCATTAACCAAAGCGGTGCATCAAGATCAAAATAATGAATATTAGGATGCGCTGCCGCTAAATGCGCAACAGCACTAACGGAAAGTGAAGATTCCATCATGCTTCCCACCATACACTTCACACCAGCTGTTTCTGCGATATCTGCAATACGCCATGCTTCACGTATGCCACCACATTTCATTAATTTAATATTAATTAAGTCTGCATATCTTCCTTGAACGAGCTTTAATGCATCACTTGCTGAAAATATACTTTCATCGGCCATAATTGGCGTTTGCACACGATCTTTGACGTACTTTAACCCATCCCAATCTTTCGCGTGTACTGGTTGTTCAATAAATTCTATATTTAAATTACGATTTTCCATCCCTTGAATGATAGAGACCGCTTCTTTTGGACTCCAACCTTGATTCGCATCTAAACGTAATGTCGTATTTCTTGGTACCACATTTCGAATTGCCTCAATACGTTCCAAATCTAAATGCGCCTCTTTACCCACTTTAATCTTTAATGTTTGAAATCCTTTTTCTATATGTTTCTTCGCTTCTTTTGCCATTAATACAGGCTCATCCACACTCACTGTAATATCCGTATAAATTTCTTTCTTCCCGCCTAACAATGCATATAACGGCACCTTTTGATATTGGCAATATACATCATATAAAGCGATATCTACCGCTGCTTTCGCACTTGAATTTCTAATACAACTCATTTGAATGCGCTGTAGTAACTGCTGAAACTGAATGATATCTTGACCAATTAAACATGAACGCATCGGTCCTAAAATCGCTTCTACTATTCCACTGGTGAAATCACCCGTAATAACTGGCGTTGCGGCTGCAGCTCCCTTACCAATCACTCCTTCATCTGTATGAATATAAACATCTATACTTTCAATTTCTGTTACAGTACGAAGCGCGGTTTTAAACGGTGTATGAAGTTTTACACGTCTACGATTTACTTTTACATCTGTAATTTTCATTTTGTTCATCCTTTCGTTCTCCAATGAAGTGAAATTTTAATCCACCGGAGATTTATACCCACAGATTATTAAGTAAACCTATTGGGCATTTACTCTCCTATCTCTCTACTTTGTTTCCGTTTACTTTTGATGTAGGATGATAATGTGAAATAAAAAAATCCAGCCATAAGAATGATTCTTACGGCTGGATTTTGTCTATGATTGAGTAGACAAAGCAGCAATCTGATTATATTTTTTCTGTGCATCTTTTAGCGCTACAAGTAACGCTTTTTGAGAAGAGCCGAAATATCGGTTCTTTACTTCCATTACTAACGCCGGGTCATTTATATTTTTATGTAGAAATAAATATTTAACAAATTGAGATGTTAATGCAATTGTCGCTGAGCAGTCTACATCTACAATTTCCCCTGTATCCTTAACAAGTACAAATGCTACGAAATAGCTTTTAAACTTTTCAGTAATGGGATTATTTTGAGGTGCTTTCGCATCCCCTACGATATAAATTGTATTTGAAGCGTACAACAGCTATCTTCCTTTCGTATACGAGGATAACGGGTTTCTTAATAGTCGTATGAGCGAGGAACTCAACGTTGATCAAAAAATGTATCCGCTTACCTTGTATTATAATATAATTGACAGAATTTTAACAACATTTATTTTAGTGCATATTCCATATCTATGAAAATAGCTTAAACTCTTCATTTTTACAATATGTGATTATTCCTTGTACCATTACATTCATACATAAAAAAAACAGTTAGCGACGGCTAACTATTTTTTTCATTACTTGGGCATCACAAATATAGTTTCATTTGACTTAGAAAATTGATACTCTTTTCTCGCAAACTTCAAAATTTCTTCCTCATCGTCTGTTAAATTTTCTATGTTAGTCTTTAAAGAATCTTTATCTTTCTTTAAAGATACTAATTGTTCCTTTTGATCCGTAATCGTACCTTTCTTCTTATCAATTACTTCTTGTTGTTTCGTTAAAATATATTGAACGTACAGAGTAGTTGCTGCAATAAAAAGGACCATTAAAATAAGTCGCCTTAACTTCTTTTTATTTATCCTACGCTTGTCACTAGGTTGTGATAACTGCTCTGGTATATTAGGAACATTTACTCGTTTGAGTTTCCTCATTCAAATCCCCCTAACCCATATTTTTCACTACCATCGGCACGTTTTCTTACTAAACTAAATTCTATTCTTATAAAATAAACTCCTTCACAAAAATATCCCATAAATTAACCAATTAAAGATAGCATTCGACGACATTTCCATATTTACACCGATTTTTTTTATACATGCTGCTATAAAATAGTAGTTTCTGTAATTCTTTTTCTACTATTGTAGAAGAGTTTTTTCACACACAAAATTCCTTCCCTACATATCCATGTTATAACATGCTTACAAGGAGGGGAAATATGCATTACCGCACATTAGGTAACACTGGAATAACTGTTTCTGAAATAGGTTTTGGGGCATGGGCAATCGGTGGTGATGAATGGGGACCTGTTAACGATAAACAATCTATAACTGCTATAAAAAAAGCCATTGAGTGTGGTGTGAATTTTATTGATACTGCGGATGTGTATGGTTTAGGACATAGTGAAAAGTTGGTGGCTACCGCGATTAAAGGACATCGTAATGATATTATACTATCAACGAAAGGTGGTTTAATCGGACATCACTACGACACTAATGGCGTTCCTGTATATGATACTCCTGAAAAAATCATCGCCGTATTTGAAACAAGTTTACAACGTCTTCAAACAGATTATATTGATCTTTATTTTTGTCATATTTGGTGGCATAATCGTAGAGAAACAGAAGCATTTCTACGTGCATTTGACATATTAAAACGTGATGGCAAAGTAAGAGCAGTCGGTGTTTCGACTCATGATTTACAATACATTCATCATTTCAATAACAACAACGAAATTGATATCGTACAACTTGATTACAATATATTAAATCGAAAACCAGAAAAAGATATATTACCATTCTTACAAGAGAAAAATCTAGGGGCTGTTATTCGTGGTCCATTAAAAATGGGCATTTTAACTGGAAAATTTACAAATAAAACAATTTTTCCAGATGGAGATTTACGCAAAGATTGGCCAAATGAAACTTGGTTTCAAGAAGACTTACAAACCGTAGAGAAACTTCGGTTGCTCTCAAAAAAAAATCAGACCCTAGGGCAACTTGCACTTCGCTATGTACTCTCTCATCCGGCAGTAAGTGTTGTAATTCCTGGTGCGAAGTCAGGAACGCAAGCACAAGAAAATGCAAATGCATCTGTTCGCCCTATTTTGAGTGATGAAGAGCTTAACTATATTCATTCAATATAAAAAGCCCAATCCGGGCTTTTTAATTTGGCAAACTAATATCATACTCCATTCGCTTCGCTGTGTCCTCCGCAACATGCACACCTAACAAGTTTTTCACAATATGAAATGCCATATTAATTCCAGCTGAAATTCCGGCAGATGTTATAATATGTCCTTCATCTACAAACTTTACATTTTCTATAACTTCAACATTTTGAAACTCATTTTTAAACTTTTCAATACTAGCCCAATGTGTTGTTGCTTTTAACCCTTCCAGTAAACCTGCTTTCGCCAGTAATAACGCTCCTGTACAAACTGAAGTCATCAGCTTTACTTCTTTCATTTGTTGGCGAATCCATTTTATTACTATTTCATTTTTTATTTCATATTTTCTAGCACCTAGCCCACCCGGAATTATTAAAATATCCACTGGTGGTAAATTTTCAATACTATAATCTGGCTGTACCTTCAATCCATTCCTTGCTGTAATCATTTCTCCATTCTCGCTAACTGTATAAACAGTAAATGGTTTTTCTTCATTCACCTCAGTTACAGAAAAAACTTCAAATGGTCCTGCAAAATCTAACACTTCTACTTCATTAAATAAAAATATACCAACACTCCATTTATTCATCATAAGTTCACTTCCTGTTTCAAATGATGTAAAAGGTGATCATATCCTTTTTCTAATGCAATATCATACGCTGTTTTTCCCATCATTTTTCTTTATCATCTTATTAGCTCCATTTTTAAGGAGTAGCATAATTATTTCTTCATTTCCTAATAATGCCGCTTCGTGAAGTCCTGTCCAGCCACCACTTTGCATAATATTTACATTTGATCCTTTTTCAATTAAGAAAGCAACAAGTTCACTTTGCTTGTTCGCGATTGCTGCTTGCAAAGGCGTATTTTCATTTTCGTTTTTCGCTCTACTATGTATATCTGCACCGCTTTCTAAAAGAAAACTCGCTATTTCTTTTTGTCCAAAATAAGCTGCTAAATGAAGTGGTGTCCAGCCATCTTCACTACATTCGTTAACAATACTTGGACTCGCCTTTATAAACTTCACTACTTTTCCCTTATGACCACTTATAACAGCTTGTGCTATTGATTGTAAATGCTCCATAATAATCTCCCATCCTTCAAACTATTTAAGCATCTCCTTCTACATGTTCTATTAATTATTACATTTTCCTTTTAAAACCTTAAGTTTACATAATAATATTATATATCCCTTTTTGTGCTTAATGCTGAATAGCAATAATGTTAAAAATACTGCCTTTAAACAATGAAGACCATGATTTCATTAGAGTTACTGAAAAAGCAAGCAAAAAACTATACACATAGTTTTCATCATATTTGTTCAGTTGCATGAAATAAAACAGGTAATGTTTATTCTGCTATTCATGCTTTCAACATATCAAATAATATTATTCCAATAAAAAAACAATCCATTTTAAAAATGGATTGTTTTTTTATTTCTGTTTTATGCGGTTTATTTTTTGTATTTTCAATGAAGAAATAATTACGTTTACAAAAATGAAACGCCACTATCTTCGTCCCTCTTATAGTGAGTTTTTCGTTTGAAAACAAAAAACTTTTTTCACCTTACGTTTGAAAAAAACATATGTAAAATTCTCTAAAACAGCTGCCTTATCATACTAATCTATAGCAATTCTGTCTTCTTCCCTTACCTGTTTCCTTTAACACATACGATTTTAAAACAAGCGCCGTTAATGAGTCTGTTAATGTTTTATATGATAAATTTGATAATGCCAATAGATCGTTCGTATATAACATTCTATGCTTCTCTAATAATAATAGCACTAATCGTTCAGACGGTTTTAATGCCTCATCACTTTCTAGTATAAAGTCTATATTTTTCATTTCTCTAATTATTACTCCTTATATAAAAAAATACTTTAGGTGCTAATTTAATATAAAAATAATACACAACAAAATTTGAAATATATTAAAATAACATTACTTTAGGACACTATTATACTATAACATATAAAAAGCATTTGCCGAAATAGGAAATGCTTTTTATATTGCTTATATAATTCTTCAAAAACCACATTTAAAAACGGTTAGTCATTCTCTAAATATGAATGACTAACCGTTTTCCAGCTTCTTCTCAATTAACATGTTTTACCTTAAATATTTATTGCAATATGCGGCTTACTGTAATGACTTGTTCCACCGCCACCTACTACTACTTTACCGCCTTTTTCAAAAATTAATAATTTACTTGAACCATCTGCAAGAAGCACTATTACTTCAGCATTATTACTTGTTGCTACATAAATTACATAACCACTCTTTGATATACAAGTTTCCCAATTCGCATCAAATTCTGATCTTACTACACGATTTGAATACACTTGATTTTCAATTCTATCTTGTTCTACGTTTTCCAAATTTATTCTCTCCTCTTCCCTGTATAGTTATATATATTAAAATAGCGACCGATTTTAACATAAATAGTATATGTAATTAGTAGGAGAATGCTTAGACAATGGAAACGAAATAGACTTCAAAAATTTTACAATTGAAACTTCTCTTTAATCATTTCCGCTACTTCTTTTGCACTCAAATACGTGTTATTAATTTTTATATACTCTTCTTTTTCAATTTCACCATGAAGAGAGTTTAATCTATGCTTTTTCATCGTCTCTTTCAAATTATTTTGAGACCACTCAATATCTCTTTTTTTCGGTTTATGTTCTAATCTATTCGGACTTTTATTCCGTTCTAATCTTTCATCTAATTCCGCTTCCAGCTCTATAAAATACACTGTCCCACCTTTTGATTCAAAAATACTTTCTACATAATGTATATAATCCCAATCCGATTGGAGGTCAAATGCCCATATATACGTAAAAATCATTCCAGATAAATCACTTTTAGATACTTCTTCAAATATTTCATTACGAAATAAACTTACTAGCCTTTTTGCTTCTGTCGTACTGTAATCAAAAATTGGACTTACTAAATCAATTGTCATGTGGTTATGAAAAAGTTTTAAACCGGTTAATGTTGCTAATTCTTGACCCACTGTCATTTTCCCAACTGCTTGTGGGCCAAATATTAATATAAGTTTCATTTATTTCCCTCCGATCTTTCTCTATAAACAATTACATAAAATTAAAAATAAGGCAGCCGATTTTTAATCGATTGCCTTATTTTTTTATTCATAGTATTAGTTCTATTCTTTTCGCACAGCTTCAAAAGTAAACATTTGATTTGCATTTGACGGTTCGTTTTTATAAGCATATTCAGCAGAGCAAGTAATATTAGAGAAACCTATACTTTCTAACAGAAGTTTAAACTCTTCTATTCCATACCAACGTACCGCAAAGCGTTGTAGTTCTGTTTGTACTAACTGTCCTTTACTCCACTTTTCATATTTCAAATATGATACAGTAACTTGGTTCAGCCAATCTATTTCAATTGATTTATTTTCTAATGTGATTCCGTCTCCGCTCGGCAAAGAAAAAGTCGATGTATGAATTTCCCCAGTCTTCCAGTCATACGGAAGCATAATATCTACGATTAATCGTCCGCCTGGATTAAGATGTTCATAAAAATATTTCAATGCGTTTATAGAATCGACACGATTTTCAATTAAACAAAAAGATCCAGTAGGAATGATAATTGCCTCATATTTATGCGGAAGTGATAATTGTTGCAAGCTTCCTTCATATAAATTAGGATGTAAGCCTCTCTCTTTACAGCGCTTACGGCAAGAATCTAGCATTTCAGGTGAATAATCTATCCCATCTACTGTAAAACCAGCCTCTAGAAGTGGAATGATGACACGCCCTGAACCTACTGCAGCTTCGAGGATTCTTCCTCTACAATCTTTTAAACGTTCTTTGTAATACTCAATATCACCATTCAAAGAATAACCGACTGGTTTTGTGTAATCATACAGTTCCGTACAAAGTGTACTATAAAAACTAAACATTTATTTTCTCCTCCGTTTTTACGTACGGAAGATTTCAATTCAACTAATCTTCCTGTACCTCGAATTTTAATGAGATTTTGAAAGAGCTGACTGTCATAATATATCACTCACTTTCCATAGAATATAATGATATTGTATTACATAACCTTCCAATTTGAAATATAAAAATTAAAAATTCAGACTGTAAATTAAAGAGCTTACTTTAGTAAGCTCTTTAGAAAAAATATTTATTTCACAATCGGCAATGTCACTTCACTTAATTTCACTGTAAGTTTCGTTCCAGCTTTCGGTCTAATTGTATAATCATAATCACTTGCAATTAAAACAACTCCGATTTGATGCCCCACTTTAAATACATAATCATCTGGCTGCATGTCCCATGTAAATGCATAATCTTTGCCCGGTTGAATCGCTGTTGAATTTTCTATACTCTTTAAGTTTTGTGGATCCATCCAGCCTCTCGTTACGATTTCCGGCTTCGCTCCTCCATAGTCAACAAGTAATGCTGTTAAATTTAATACAGATCGATCAATATTTCCTGTAATTGAAATCTTTGGTATACCACTTATACGCGTATCTTTTTGCAGTACAGGCATTGTATATACTAATCGATTGGCTACTTCTAATTCTGGGTTTGCTACTAATTGATTTGATTTTATTTGTGCATCATCTACGAATGAGAAAACTTTATTAACCGATCCCATACTTAGTCGCAAATTGACTGATTTATTACTTAAATACATACGGATTTTTGAAGGTACAGCCGCTGGATCTGGCCAATTTTTTATCTTTTGCCACGATTTATTTTCTCTTTGCACATCAACCATTGGTTCATCCATAATTCCATTTTCAATTCCGTACAACCAATAATCTAACCATTTATTTTGTGTTTGCTGCCAGTTATTACTTGATGTCCCACCGTGTCCACCTTAATATAGCCACATTTTACGAGGTACATCATTTTCTCCAAGAGCATCCCACCATTGTGCGAACTGTTTCGTTTTAACATTCCAATCGTTTAAACCATGAACAACAAATACACTCGCTTTTACATTTTTAGCATCTTTTACATAATTTCTTTTATCCCAAAAATCGTTATAATTACCCGTTTTCCGATCTTGTCCAGCAGTAAGTTCTGTCATTATCGGACCACAAACTTCTGGATTCTTTCTTGTCAGTACTGCTTCTGCCATATTATCTGTATCTTCTCCTTGATATCCGCCTGGAGCAATGACTGCACCATTTGCACGATAATAATCATACCAACTACTAATTGCTGCGATTGGAATAATTGTTTTTAAACCTTCAACTCCAGTAGTCGCAACAGCATTTGGTAATGTACCATTATAAGAAACTCCAGTCATACCTACATTTCCTGTAGACCAATTTGCCTGAACTTCCTCACCCTGTTCTGTAAATGCTTTCGCGCGACCGTTTACCCAATCAATAACAGACTTTGTACCGAGTATTTCTTGTTCATCTCCAGTTGTAGGGCATCCATCTGATTTTCCAGTACCGATACTTTCGCCTAGAATAACTGCATAACCTCTTGGCACGTAATAGTTCCCATACGAACCAAGATTAACTGCTCCATACGGTTTTCCTTCATACGCATACAATTCTTCATCTACATTATATACAGGAACATCTTTTAATCCAGATCGATATGGACTCATTTCATAAATAACAGGAACCTTCACATTCGGATCTGTCTTTGGACGCATAACTTTTATCGATACTCTGTCTTTCTTACCGTCGCGATCACTATCAACTTCTGTCTCTACATATAAATTTTCGATAATAGCTTCATCGAGAGAATAAATCGGCTTTGTCATCCCATTTTCTAATTCAATTTTCGTATTTTTAGTCTCTTCCTTCTTCTCTGCATGCACATCCATAGTAAAGCTAGGTATAATTGTTGCAGATAGCATTGCTGACAGTGTAATTGCCATTTTCTTTTTACTCAAAATGTTCCCTCCCCTTATTCGTTCTCTTTTACTATATAAAAAATAACTGAAAATTCAGTTTTATTTTTATATAAAAGTTGAGAAACTCAAAGATTTCTTATTAAGTAAAATTTAATGCAGGTGTGAAAGTATTTTCCCACTCCCCCCTTCTTTATAAAGTGAAACTGTAATCAGCACTCACCAATCGGGCGTTTACGAGCAGCAGGGCCCCCGTCTAACTTCTTTGCTTCCACTGAATTTTGAAGTGGGGGTCTTACTGCCCGGCAAATAGCGGGATAAATAGAGGAAAAGACAACCGATATTTCTATCGATTGTCTTACATTCCATTTATTATTTTTCTAACTCTTTAAAGGTATCTTTCAAGTCTTTATCAGATACCTTTATATCTGCATTTTTAAGCAGATCTCTAGTAACTTGTTGATGGAATTGAGGATCTTGTATACGTTGCTGTTCTAATTCTTTACGAATATTCTCTTTCTCTTCCTCATACGATTTAAGCTCTTTTTTATCCGTTAACTTAATAATATGATATCCGAAGGAAGATTTAACAGGTTCACTCAATTGACCAACTTCTAACTTATATGCAGCATCCTCAAATTCTTTCACCATCATACCTGGTCCAAATTCAGATAGTTCTCCACCTTTCTCTTTAGAACCTGGATCCTCTGAATATTGTTTAGCCAATGCCGCGAAATCTTCGCCACTATTTAATTTTTCTTTAATTTCTTTTGCTGTCTTTTCATCTTTCACTAAAATATGGCTAACTTGAAGCTTTGGCTTATAGTGATCTTTAAAATCTTTTTCCGTTACGGTTGCTTTAATAGCTTTTTCAAAAGCGAAAGTAAGCTTTAATTTCTCTTTCAACTGATCTTCATTTTTCACACCATTAGATTCCATATATGTATTAAAATTATCACCCATCTTGTCTTTTAATTCTTTTAGTTGTTTCGTTACCTCTTCATCCGTAACTTTATATTTATCATCTAATACTTTCTCTACTACCATTTCAGATAAATTCTGTTTACCGTAGTTTTCTTTTAATTTTTTGTTAAAATCACTTTCTGAAATGCTTCCTGATTTTGTAGTTACAATATTATCTGATGAACCACATGCGGATAAAGATAACGTCATCCCCATTAAAATGCTACCTATTACTAATTTCTTTCTTTTCAAATCCGAATACCTCACTTCATTAAATTCAAATGTAACTATGTAAATGTAACGTTTCCCTGTGAACTTCACGTGAATTTAATGAAAGTAGAACATTTGCTAATTCTCCATTTAATACATCAATTTTGAAAATTATGGTGATTCATCCTGTATCGCTAACCTCTAAAGCTGCAAAAAGGACTAATATTTTCATTAATCCTTTTTCACATTTATATAAAATTGAATTTCTCCATCTATAGAGGAAACTCCATATTCAAAACCATGTCTTTCTAAAATACTTTTCACTATCGCTAGTCCTAATCCTGTACCTGATTTTTCTTTACTACGAGAAAATTCTAGTACGTAAAAAGGCTCCCAAATTTTATCGATATCTTTAATTTTTTCCGTATGAATGCCATTTTTTATTTGAAAATATATACTTTTATTTCTATCTTCTAAAGTAATTATTATGTTTTGATTTGCTGAATATTTTATTGCATTAGAAATTAAATTTTGAAATACCATTCTCATTTTATTTAAATCTGCATAAACGATTGTATCGCTCGTATTACAGTTTACTTGCAAGTTAATTTCTTTCGAATCCAGTTCAATCTGATGCTTATCTAATATACTCTGGACCAGTGGTTCAATAGGGAATTCTTCTTTTTGTAAAATATCTCTTTCTAGTTTAGAAAATCGTAATAGTTCTTCAATTAAGTTTGATATTTGATCTGTTTGTTTAATAATTGTATCTACGTAAGTCCCATCATCTAGTCCATCTTTAATCCCCATAGAGTATGCTTTTACTAATGCGATCGGTGTCTTTAATTCATGCGTCACATCACCCATAAATCGTTTTAAATGTTCATTACGATCAGTTAAATCTTGATGTGCTTCATGTAGTTTTTCGCTCATGATATTAATACTATTGGCCAACTCTCCTATTTCATCATTCGTTTTCACTTTCGTTCTTTTAAACTGCAAATGTGAAATATCCTGAGCTACATCACTTAGCTCTTTCAGTGGCGTCGTTATTATTTTTGAAAGTATCCACACAAGTAAAATAATAAGAAGCAGCGAGAAACATACGATGTATAAGTAAAATGTATTTAACGTACTTATAATTTCATTTGAATTCGCAATAGAAGTCCCAATTAAAATTATCGTATCATCTTTCGCAATATATTTAGCAAAAAAACTCGCTTTTACCTTTCCTTGATCGTACAGTTTATTCGATTGCCCTTCCGTCTTCACTTTCATGACTTCGTCTTTCGTAATCCAAAGCTTATTTAACGTCACTTTCTTTTTCGTAAGTTGCATGCGTAATGCTTCGTTCATAGCATCTTCTGACTGATTAATTGGCGTATACGCAATTGTAACGTTGTTTTCACTTTCAATTGTATGAATAACATCCTCTATATTTTCCACTGTTGTATTTTGTATTTGTGTTGTAAATTTATTTAAGCTTTCACGTGTTTTATAAATATTATAGTTCGGTAAGAGATTGTTAATGAATAATAACGAAATCATAAAGATGAGAATAACAGTTGCAGAAATACTGAAAAATAACTTTTTTCCAAGTTTATTCACTTTGTTCCTCCAAACTATAGCCCAGCCCGCGATGCGTCTTAATAATATTTTCTCCAATTTTTTTACGCAGCCTTCTTACATGTGTATCAACAGTTCTCTCTTCTCCAAAATAGTCAAATCCCCATACAATATCTAGCAATTTTTTACGAGTTAAAATCGTTCCTTTATGATTTAAAAAGCATTTTATTAATTCGAGCTCTGTTTTTGTAATTTCTAACTCTATATCATTTTTATATACTTTATTTTTGGCGAAATTTATCTTTACATCTTGTACTTGAATAATATCATCATGCTGAATAAGCTTTTTCGCTCGTGTAATTAGTACTCCTGGATGAAATGGTTTTTTTACGTACTCATCTGCCCCACTTTGAAGCGCTGCTAATTCATCTTCGCTTTCACTTTTCGCCGTAAGCATTAACACTTTTACGCTTGAATTCTTTTTTATTTCCTGACAGACAGTAATACCACTATGTTTCGGCATCATCCAATCCAAAATTGCTAAATCAATTTTTTCATCATAAAACATTTGAAGTGCTTCCTCTCCGTCTTTCGCTAATAAAACTTCGAAGCCTTCTTTTTCAAAATAAGCTTTTAAAATTCTTAACATATCTTGTTCGTCATCTGCAATTAAAACTTTCATATTTTTTCCTCCATTGCTTTTAAACAAAAACCAATTGTATCATACAACATCTTTGTTACATGAATGTGACAGAAAAATATTTAAAGCTTTTGAGGGGATAGTAATGGTGAGGTGTTGTATTATGATAAAAAAAATCGGGGTCATTTCTCTTCTTTTATTTCTATTATCAACAAATGCGTTCGCAAAAACCAATCAACAAATTGAAGTATTTGATTGTCAAAAAGAAATGGTCATTCAAAAACAATCTTTAGATCCAGTAATCCAAAAAGAAGCAGTTCAATACGCTAAAGCAATAACCGGTCCATTTAAAAACTTAAATGTCGTTCCAAAAGATGGCTATATGATAAAAATCCCATTATCTAAGCCGGTTTCTATTACTAATCAATGGTTACACACTACAATAGACGAAGTACTTATACTGCTCCCACTAAATGAAAAGCCTTATATTATGCTTTATGATGATGAAAATAATCCGCATTTTTATTATGTAAAAGGTAAACCAGGATTATTATTGAAACAAATGAACGTTAAAACGTAATTGACTGAAAAGGAGTCACCTTATAAGCTAAATTTTAAAAGCTAAGGTGCTCTTTTTTATAATAACAATTTAGTAAATGAAATTATAAAAGTTGTTTTTTTATATAAGGGTCGCAACTTCATATATATCAGCGATTTTTAAGATATATCGATTTACCAACAAAAACCCTGTCCGTAGCTATTCTTTGGATAGCAATCTCTATAATAGTTTGTAGTGACTCGATCCCTTATATAATCCCCCTTTTACAAATCCATTTGCAGTATAAAACACATCCCCTTGCTTCGTGTCAGCATGTAAAACAATCACTTCAAAATACTTTTCCGCATGACATAATAGTTGGTTTAATAATAAGTTCCCTAACCCTATACGCCGATAATCCCTTGAAATATAAAATCTCCTTAACCGCACAATCTTATTGTCTTTTGTGTACGGATCCTCATTTAAACCTCCAACTCCAATTAACATATCACCTTGGAAAACACCATATAAACATTCTCCAGTTTTATTGAATACATTTATTTTGTTTTTATATTCATTTATTAGTCTTATAAGGAAATTAAAACCTTCTTCTTCACTGTCTTGAACGAGATGACTGAATTCATACTCCATTAAATTTTCTATTTTTTGAATATGTATATCTTTCAAGTCCATTCCCCCTAAGTATGAAAACACATAAAAATGCTCGAGAATCATTTATTCTGAGCATTTTTATGGTTGTTACTTTATGTAATTCATAGCGTGCGTATTCTTCACTTCAGATAATATCCCCTTCAACTCCATTAAATCATCTATTACTATATCAGCCTGAGCAAGTTCATCTTCTTGCGCAAAATCAAAATTACATCCAATCGCAAGTAAACCGTTGTCTTTCGCTGCATTTATATCAGATAGCCTGTCACCAACTACCGCTGCCTCTTTTATATCATATTTGTTCATAATACTTTTAACTAAGTCACCTTTATTTAGCGATTGTATTTGTTCAATACTAAACGTTTCAGTCACCCACTTGTCTAAAGCATAATAAGTTACGATTGCTCGTAAATATTCAGTTAAACCATTACTAGCAATGTAAATTGAACAATTATTTTCTTTTATATATGTAAATATTTCTTTTACATTTGAATATAAAGCGCCTTTTCCGCTTTTTATGTTTTCAATTAGTCTATCTAAAAAATATGCATCTGTTTGTTCTCTTACTTCAATAGAATGGTCCGGTAATAAAGCTTCCCAAACTTGCGGTAACGGCACACCCATAATTTCTCTATATTTATTAATTGGTGTTACTGTATCCCATAGTTGTAGTGATCTTAAGTGATTGAAAGTATCATCTAACGATAATTCTAAAATTTTATCTGTTTGAAATAACGTTCCGTCCATATCAAAAATTAACGCTTGTAACATGTCATTCTCCCCTTTTGAACTATAAGTATTACTCGATATATTTTTCAGCATCTCAACGATAATTTCTGAACAATAATTTGCGGCAGTTTTCGCGAAATCATCATAAGAAACTTGAGCTTCATCATCTGCACTGTCAGAAATACATCTTATAACAAGAAACGGTATATCATTTATGTAGGCGACATGTCCAATTGCTGCTCCTTCCATTTCTGTACAATGAGGTGCGTATTCGTCTATTAATTTCGCCTTTAACTTTGAATCTTCAACAAAACATTCACCGCTGACGATTCTTCCTTCATGAACCCTAGTACGTAAACTACTACTATTACATGCTTTACGTGCTAACTCTACCAATTCCTTACTTGCGATAAATTCTTCCTTGAACGGAAATAAGTTTTTCATTTGATTTTTACTTACATCATGATGGGTTACGTTAGTTGAAATAACTAAATCGCCAACTTTTACATCTGGATGTAACCCACCAGCAACGCCTGTATTAATGATAGAGTCTACATCAAATTTATGAATTAATGTTTGCGCGCATGCAGCTGCATTTACTTTCCCTACACCAGAACGTGTAATAATTACTTCTATCCCCATGAATTCTCCAATATAAAAAGGCATTCCCGCTATTGTCTGTTCCTCTTGTATAACTAGTTTTTCTAAAAGTAAATCTATTTCAATTTGCATTGCTCCAATAATGCCGATTCTGTTCATGTATGTAGTCTCCTTTATTAATTAATCCCTTTAATCCTCTCAGACATAACCGACAATAAAAATTTCGGAAGTACAAGTTGTCTCTTTAACCTTTTCGGCTGTGAGAGTAACCTATACAGCCATTCAGTTCCAGTATCCCTCATCATTTTCGGTGCTCTTTTTACAGTACCAGATACTATATCAATCATGCCTCCGATACCAATAGATAGCGGAACGTTTAATGTTTGTATGTTTTCATAGATGAACTCTTCTTGTTTTGGTGAACCTAGTCCTACGAGTAGTAAATGCGGCTTGAATTGCTTAATTTTTATTTTTATTTCTTCACCATTTACAAATCCATGCTGTCCTTTAAACTGCGCTCCTGGGAACTGCTCATTTAATTTTTCTAATGCCTTTTTATTACTTTCTGGAGCGGCTCCAAAAAGAAAGACACGATATTCATTGTCGTTACAATATTTTATTAAATCGTGAGTTAAATCCGCTCCAGTAACACGTTCTTTCAAAGTTCCTTTTAATATTTTCGAGCCAATTATGACACCAATCCCATCCGCTGTTATTAAATCCGCAGATAGTAACATCTTTTTAAACTGCTTTGATTTTTCCGTATTTTCCTTTGCAGACATAACAATTTCAGGATTTGCAGTTACTACAAACCTTGGTTTCTCTTGTTGTTCATGTAGCCAACCTTTTAATAAACTTATAGCTTTTGCATATTCTAAAGTTGAAAAAGGTATACCTTTTATAAACTGCTGATCCACTATACTCTCCCCTTACATAAGCTGCAAATATTCATCAATATCTTTAGAAATTTGAATAAAAGCCTTATTCCAAAATTCATAATTTCTTATATCTATTTCAAAATATTTTTTCATAAGCTCCTCTACTGGAACCTTTCCTGTTTCTCGTAAAAACTCTTTATATTTCGAATGAAAAGTACCTTTACTTTCTTGAGCGATTTCTAATAAACTAAAACTTACTAAATATCCAAATGTGTATGGATAATTGTAAAAAGGAACATCTGCTATATAAAATTGAATATATTTCATCCATACAAACGGTTGGTATTCACTTAAAGCATTTCCATAAGCTGCTTTCTGTGCCATTATAGATAATTTCTCAATTTCATCAGCACTTAAAGGACCCTCTTTACATTTTTCATAAAATGTTTTTTCAAACTGATACGATGCTCGTATTGCCATTACATAATTAAAACTATTTCTTATTTTCCAGCTAAGTAATAACTTTTTCATATCTTTACTATCCGTTGTTTCAATTAGATAATTTAAGAGTACCGTTTCAAAGAAAATAGATGCTGATTCAGCCGTACTCATTGGCAAATTATCATCTAAAAAAGATATAGATTGTTCGAAACTCATATTATAAAAATGCCAAGCGTGTCCTAATTCATGAGCGAGCACTCTTACACTATCTATACTCCCATCATAGCGCATTGAAATTCGTGATTCTTTCTCACTGAAAAATGGAGCACAAAACCCACCTGGTGGTTTATTCTCTCTCGGTTCAGCATCTACCCATCCACTTTCTATCGCATTACGTGCAAATTCTGCTAATTCTTCATCAATATTCTTACATGCATCATAAACGTTTTGTACTGCTACTGAAAAAGGAATTATAACCTCATTACTTTCCTTTACTGTCATAAGTTCATGCCATGTAATTGACTCTTTTCCCTTCTTATACACGTTTAAAGCACTTACTAATTTATCAAGGTTTTCTTCTGTCGCATTCCACATTTGGAATAATACAGCTTCTGAAATGCCATTCGCATGAAAAGATTGTGTTAAAATCTCTCTATCTTCTATTTCATTACTCTTTGCATTACGCAATCTCCCTATTTGATTTAATACAGTAGCAAAGATTTCTTTTTCCTTATGTAAAGTACTTGTAAGTAACTCGAATACTTCTAATCTTTCCTTTTCATTTTCACTATTCATTGCAATATTATTTGCTTGTCCAAATGATAATTGTTTATTATTGTGCTCTATTTCTATCCTATCCCGTAATTGTATGTACATATCTTCCCACGCACTAAGTTCATTTTTTATAAACTTAATATTAATATTATCGGAAGTTTCTACTTCACTATGTTTTATTATTTGCTGTACTTCACTTTTTAGTTCCTTCACTTTCACATTCAATTTAGTAAGGTCAGATGAAACACTTTCTTCAACCCATTGACAATACAAATAGTATTCTGCTTTTTCAATAGCTTGTATAAGCTTTGAAAGAACCTCTACATCTTTTGTTACAAAATATTGCTCTTTCAACTCTAAAATCGGAAATAGAATATCCTCATTCAAATACAATCGATTTAAATCCCATCTAGCAATTTCTTGCATTTTTATAGCCGCCTCCTATTTTTACAAATAGTTACAGATATTTCTTCCTACACAATTATATATGAAATAAAAAAATTTCGATATCCTTAAATATTCAGATTTCTATAAATGCATTCTTATTTATATCTTTTCTTCTACCATAAAGTATCATTTCACATATAAAAAATACTCCCTCTACAGGATTGCATTTGATATAGGCTAACTTCAAAGGTTTCATCTTCATCCATACCATATCGACCGATTATCACAGATTAAAAAATAAAAAAGGATTGATCAAAAGATCAATCCTTTACTCTACTTCATTTAAGAAAAATAACGTTATAACGCCAGGACCTGTATGTGCACCGATTGCTGCACCAATTGTATTTACGATAAATACTTCACAGCCAAATCTTTCAGTAATTAATGCTTTTAACGCTTCAGCTGTTTCTAAGTCGTCACCGTGAGTCATAGCGATTGTTTGACCTTTAAGGTATTTTCCACGTTCTTCCATAATATCAACAATACGGCTTAATACTTTCTTTTTCCCTCGTACTTTTTCAAGTGGGACAAGTTTTCCTTCTTCCACGTTCAAAATCGGCTTAATGTTTAATAAACCACCGATAAATCCTGCTACTTTACTTAAGCGCCCGCCTCTAACAAGGTACTGTAAGTCAGCTACAGTGAAGATATGTTCCATATGGTTCATTAGAAAAGCGACACGTTTTAATATGTCTTCTTTTGATGCGCCGTTTTTTGCCATTTTAGCAGCTTCTAATACGACAAGCCCTTGACCAAGCGAAGCACATTTCGTATCAATAATTTCTAAATCTAAATCTGCATATGTTTCTTTTACTTCCTCTTTAATGACAACTGATGATTGATATGTACCAGACAGTTCAGATGAAAAAGCTAAATATATACAAGGATTACCTTCTTTTGCATAAGAAACAAATTTTTCTTGGAAAGTTTCAAGTGAAGGCAATGACGTTTTATAAACAGCGCCTTCTCTCATTTTTTGCAGTAATGTAACTGACTCTAATGTTACTCCATCTAAATACTCTGTTTCTACTTCATCATATACACGGAGTGGAATTAAATCAATATCATATGCTTGCAGCAATTCTACTGGTAAATCCGCCGCACTATCCGTAATGATTTTAACACCCATTTTTAAACCTCTATTCTGTTATAAATATAAAATAATAAAATAAAAATAGTACTTTTAAATTATATACGTAAAACTTAAATGAAGAAAGGAAAACACTTTATATTGTATGCACTATTCTTCAAAACTTGAACTATTAATGAAAATGGTTCTATTTTAAACACCTTTTTCTTATCATTTTTCAATAACACGAATAATTTTATAAGTATTTTGTATCATCATATTTTAATTCTTTATCTTAATATAATCTTTTCAAATTTATACTGTTTAAAATTTATACTGTTTAAAATTTAAAAGCCACATCCAATAAAGGAAATGGCTTTTAAATTTCCATAAAACAACCAAACTTTATTTCCCATCACATTGTTCTCATTATTATTTTGGCGATGTTAATGATTAATATTTATAGCCTGTACTATATTCACCTGTAAGAATCACTATATAAAAAAACAGGTTAAACATTTTATAAAATATTTAATTTTACTAGTAAAGCTAATAAAATTTGGAGAAGAATTTGAACATTTACTGCTATGTCTGTATCCGTAGTCGTAACTGTAACATTTCTAGAATTTCTAATAACAGTTTCTTGTTTATTAATTTGTTTAATAGATGATTTTTGAAACAATTCTTGTGCTACACGATCAGCTTTTTCACTATCTGCTATAGAAATACTTATTATAACCACAATAGCTGCTTGTAAAGCTGCTTGAATAGATAACGCAGCTTTTGTATCAGTAGTAGTAACTTCTACATCTGCTGAATCAACTATTGTAATAGATTCTTCAGAAATTTGATAAGTTTTACTTTCTTGCGCAGCTGCTTCTGAAACGCTAGCATTTTTAAAAGACGGATGAGGATTTGAAGAATCTAATGCACTCCACTTTTTATTTCCATCTGAATGACATGTTTTTTCCATAAGTTCACCCCCTTTCAATCTAAATAATTATTAACCTGTGATTGTATTTCAGAAATAATACTTTTAATTTGCTGCTTTTTTTCTGGCGATAAATTTTTTAGTTTTTCTTCATTTATCCCATGCCTATTAAAAATATCTGAGAGTAAAAGGTCTATAATTATATTCTTTTGATCTTTATCAAACTTAAAGGAAGAAAATTTATTTAAATCATCCATTTACAATGTTCACTCCTATCAGTTTTCTATAAAAATTTCAAATAACTACCAGCATTATATGTATTTAAATAACAATTGCTTGGACAAGTAACTTAATCTTCTATTTTCCCTTCTTTTTACTAATGAAATCAAAAGGCTGTCTTCTAATGCGAAGACAGCCTCCCGTTACTTAACATATATAAGTTTTAATTACTGTTAAATAATAAGTTCACCTTTGCTATTGTATAGTTATCCCCACTTACCTTCCCATCAATCTTGAATTTTAATTTAGTCATAATAAGAAGTCCAAGCTTGTACCACATATTACAACAAAAAAATATTTACTTTGAGTCAACCATTATAGCTAAATATAAATGGGATAGACACTTTATAAAATGTTTAGTTTAACTAGTAACGCTAATAAAATTTGAAGGAGAATTTGAATATTCACTGCAATATCTGTATCAGTAGTTGTTACGGTTACGTTTCTGGAATTTTTAATAAATGTTTTTTGTCTATTAATTTGTTTAATAGATGATTTTTGAAACAATTCTTGTGTTATTTTATCTGCCTTTTCACTATCTGCTATAGAAATACTTACTACAACCACAATAGCTGCTTGTAACGCAGCTTGGATGGATAGCGCAGCTTTTGTATCTGTAGTAGTAACTTGTACATCTGCTGAATCTACTATTTCAATATATTCCTCAGAAACTTGATCGATTTCATCTGTTTGTATAGCTTCTTCTAAAAAATTTGCATTTTTACTATATGAATAAGAATTTACTGATTCGGAATCCTGATTTATTGGCTCAGAAACCTGTTTTTTTGGTTCACAATCCTTTTTTATTGGCTCAGAATCCACTTTTTTTCGTTCAGAATCCCGATTTAATGGATCCCGGTTTTTCTTTCGTCTACAAACTTCACAATCACACATAAAATCACCCCTTTTAAACTAAAAAATTAGCAATATTAAAATATTGGCTAACTACTAGCATTTTATGTATTTTTTAATAATTTGTTTGGACAAGTAACTTGAATTTATATTTTACTTCTAATTCTTTTTTGTAATAACAAAAAATAGCCTTCTAACAAGAAGACAACCATCTTTTATTTCACATTTATATAAAAGACCCATACTTAAATACACTTAACTTCATATAATATTTTTAGAATGAGTAGTCGTTACTGAAGGGCACTTTTCGAAGTGCTCTTATCTTTAATCTCCCTCTTTTTCAGGAAGAGTTTTTTTACTAAATCCTAATATGATTTGTATCACTAAGGCTGGCGATTACCACATTTCCTTAATAGCTTCAATGAATACAGTAGCTACTAATTAAAATATCCCTATGATTTTCTCTACACTAAAAAAATCGTGCGTTATCGAACACATGAACTATTTTTTATTTTGACTATGTAACACTAAATTCACAACATTATTATCCTATATTTGGTGAAGCCTACATTTCAATGCCAGCAACCCCACACTTTTAACTAATAACTTAAACAAATGTGCTATCTCAAGGTTCCTTTGATATAGTATCTTATGTTCTATATAATGAAGAGAGCGCTAGTATTCGGAAGGAGCATGTATATGAGTATTCAACTAGCTACATCTAACGATTTAAAATGGATTAATAATCAATATGAATCAATAGGATTTGTACGAAGTGATTTAAAGAGAGATAAAGTTGCAATTATTACATATAACAACGAGTATGCAGGTGTTGGACGATTAGTCCAAATAGATGCAGATACTATAGAAATGGGCGGGATTTTTATTCTCCCTAAATTTAGAGGGCTACAATTAGCTGGTGAGCTTGTTTCATTTTTAGTAGAAACTGTAAAAAAATCACAAATACAAGATGTATATTGTCTTCCTTTTGAGGAATTAGAAAACTTTTATAAGAAATATGGCTATACTGAAGTCGATACTACGAAAGAAGCAGTCCATCCAATTATTCTAAAAAAATATAATTGGTGTTTGGAGAACTACGATAAACACGTTCTACTATTTAAATTGTAAATATAATAAAAAGTATATTCTCAATCGTTTTTCTATCAGTACTCCTAATCGGAGCCTAAGGATTAATCAAAGATATTTTATCTCTCCTTTTATAAATGGCTGATTAAAACTCAATGTTCCGTCAATACTATAGGTAACATGATTGTATTTCTCCATTCTCCCTTGGAGAGGAGCAGTTAGCTTTTGCTAGCTGCTCTTTTATTTTTTCAAAAAGTCACATAAATATCTTTAATTCCAAACATTCAAAAGATAAAATGTGATAAGATTGTTATGAAGATATTTACCAACTAATAAATGCGCCCTAGACTTACGTACTAGGGCGTATTTATTTTTTAGTATGTAATTTCCTTCACTCATCTATTATCCACAAAATAAGTATCATACGCTTTATCAAAAACATATCCTAACTTTTCTGCTAGGTTAGCAGATGTAGTATTCGCTGCGTCCCAGTTTGGATACTTTCCATTTTCTAAGCAATCCAATATAAGAGCTGCACTAACTACAGTTGCCAAGCCTTTTCTTCTATAATTGTGATCAGTCGCAACTTCAATTTCAATTCCATCATTATAAATACTATACGAGGATGCACCACATACAACTTCTCCGTTATATAAAATGCTATAACCTATACCACGGTTTATATAATCTTCTACCGACTGAAATTGACTTATAAAATCTTCAGAGATTTTATGTAATGTAGGGCTATTTGCGATATGCTCATCTATTCTTTTTAACTCATATCCTTTTGGAAGTATTGATATAAAAGACTGTAATTTTGAACGATTAAAACCTTCTGAATTTCGTTTGAACTTATAGCGTAAAAACTTATCTATTTTTCTTTCATGGAATGTTTCTAAGCGTTGTTTCCACTCTTCACTATTTACGATAACTAGAATTCTTTCAGGAATGTTACGTAATAACTCTTCTGTTTCTTGCACATTTGGGTCTCCAGCGTAAAATGTGAAAATTCCTACCGTAACTTGTGCTACTGTTGGATTTTCAAGATCATTTACCCAAGCAGTCCCCATATGCCCTTGTAAATAAGAAAGTAAAATAACGTTATTGAAATCATCAAACATAGAAACTAGTTTTTTTCTTGTATGTATATTCGCTTCATGTATCATTTACATTCCCGCCTTCTATAAAATCAATCTTATTCTAAATCTTTTAGAATAAACTTATATAATTTTTCAATCAACCATTTACCATATAAGAAAACACCTATTAAACTAAATTTTTATATAATTATAAATCATTCACAAATATAAAATTATTATAACATCTAATAAAAAAAGAGTATCTCACTTTTTAAACTTTAGAATATACATCGTGTATGTATAAACCCTCAACATAATGTATGAGGATTTATCAAAAAATGCGTTATAACTCCTTCTTAGAAATAAAAGATTCCATTTCACCATTTTTATATACTTTAGTCAATTTAACAACTGACTTGTACGTGTTAACGTCATCCTTTATCATTTTTTTCAGCTCTTCTATTTCGATATTACCAGTTCCACTCTCTACCTTTAAACAATTTGAAATGTTTAAGTATCCACTAGATGCGAAAAGAATAACGAATGTAATATCAGGAAAATTAATGAACAGCATTCCAAACTTCAAAGGGTTCGCAGCAGTATCCGATAAAACTAATCGAAAATCTAACAGTTCAGGTACTTGAACAAAATCCTTAGAAACAATCGCTTCACCTACAATTGCAAATTGCTTTACTACATTCCCAAGTTCATCTGTAAATTCAGTACATATAGGTGCATCAATTGTTTTCGCTTGTAAACATAAATTTAATTCTGGATTATGAAAATCAAAAAAGATTGTACTCCCCTCTGTTAAACATTGCGGGCACACATTTCCTAGCAAGCTAAAGTCCTCTTCAATATATTTAACTTTCGATTTGCAACTACAAACTTTTCCTATTCGGATTACATCAATTTTTGAGCAATCTACAAAAATAACCTCACTGTCTTCTTGTACGAATGATACAATCCCTTTCATCGCATTAAATGAAAGAAAATAAGATACAACGATTTCGTTTCCTACTATTACAATACTTTCAACTTTAGTATACGGTTCTAGACTTTGTAAAAATTCACATATACTATTTTGGCAACATCCACAATCACGTTTCGGCTCACAATCCACTTACACTCCATCCCTTCTCTATATAGAATAGCTAATACATATATATGAAAGGAAAACAAAAAAGCTTGGACAATATAACTTTAACGTAGGAATATCGTTACCTATTCATAATATTAGTAAGGGAATTACACCAATAATGAGTAATAACACATAATTTTTACTATAAATACATATAACAATTTCATCTTTCATGAAAAAAACGTTATAATGAAGTGTAGCCTCTACGATTACGTTATAAAGGAGATTAAAACAATGGCTAAAATTAAAGTATACCAAGTAAAAGAAGAAAATATGGAAGCAGTAAAAAACATCATTGATGTTGAGGAACAAAACCCAACTGCTGAAAACTTACAAAATCTATATGCATGTGTATTAGAAACTGAAGATATGGCATTGCCTGAATCATACATTGAAGAAGATATCTTAATCGATTCTATGGAAGTTATGGTTAACGCTTCTCAAAGCAAAGTAAGAGACTTAGGTGCATACGATGTAATTGAAGTTCAAAACAAAGGTAAGAAAACACAAATTTTATTACTTGCAGACGAAGAATACGAAATTATTGAAGGCTAATCTAACACCATACATACGAAAAAGCTCCTTTCCAATTGGAAAGGAGCTTTTTCATTACGCTTTTGATGTTTCACTTTTTTTATTTGTTTGTTCTTTCTTAATTACCATGCGCTCATTTCCCATAAAGAAAATGAATATGAATGCTAATCCAGCTGGTACCAATGCCCACATGAATGTTTGAACAATTGAACTAGAAAGAGCATCAATAATCTTATCTAATATTTGCGGAGGGATTTGAGATCTTGCCGATTCTGATAAAATGGCTCTTGAATCCCCTAATGTGTTTGTATTCATTCCCCCGCTCATGCCTTTAAATGCTTCTTCTAATTGATCTTGGAAACCTGTTCTTTGGATCATTCCGAAGATTGTAATACCAAGTGTCATACCTAATGAACGAATGAAATTACTCGTCGAAGTCGCAGATCCGCGCTGTTCCATACCGAAGTTGTGAATAGCTGCCATACTTAGTACAGAGAATGAGAAGCCGACTCCAAATCCGATAATAATCATATACACTGTTAATAATACACGACTTGTTTCTGGCGTTAATGTGCTTAATAAAAATAGTCCAATTAGCATAATAACCGCAGAAATGATCATAATGTTTCGGTAGCTAAGCTTTGTCGTTAAAAACCCACCTAACTGCGCTGTTACGACTGAGCCTAACATCATTGGTAAAAGTAATAATCCCGAGTTTGTTGCAGTGCCACCGTATACACCTTGAATGAATAATGGAATGTATACAGTTGCTGACATAAACGCAGCTCCGTAACATAAAGCAATAATTGTACTCATTCCGAACAAACGTTGTTTAAACATCTCAAATGAAATGATCGGTTCTTCTACTTTACGTTCAATAAAAATGAATGCAATAATTAAAATAGCGAATCCACCAAATAAACTTAAAATAAAGTTAGAATCCCAATCATACTTTTGTCCGCCAAGTTCAAGCGCAAACATTAAAGAAACTACTGCTCCAACTAAAGTAATTGCGCCAAACCAATCAATTTTTTGCTTTCTATGAACTCTTGACTCTTTATAAAAGAATGTAATAAAAATAAGTGCTAAAACGCCAAGCGGTAAGTTAATATAAAATACCCAGTGCCAGCTTATGTAATCTGTAATATACGCACCAAGCAACGGACCAAAAATACTTGATAAACCAAATACTGCTCCGAATAAACCACCCATTTTCCCACGCTTTTCAGGAGGGAAAATATCAAAAACGATAGTAAACGCGATCGGCACTAATGCCCCGCCGCCAATACCTTGAATGGCACGATAAATCCCTAACTGTGTAATATTTTCAGCAGTACCACAAAGTGCCGAACCAATCATAAAGACGATTAAACCGAAAATAAAGAACCTCTTTCTACCATACATATCTGATAGTTTTCCGAATATCGGCATACCTGCCATTTCTGCGACCATATAGGCAGAAACGACCCATACAAAGTTTTCAAGGCCTCCTAAATCACCAACGATTGTTCCCATCGCTGTAACGACAATGGTATTATCCATTGATGCCATTAAAATACCTAGCAATAAGCCCGCTACAACAAAGCCGAGCCTATTATTCTTCTCAACCATAACCTTGCTCTCCCTCATACTACTTATATTTGTTTATGTTCTTTTACGACTGCATTACTTTTTTGGTTAAAACTAGTATGATATTCTACAATACTAATTTCACATCCAGGACCAATTGTAACGTTGTTTCCTCTTACAACTTCAGCAATCGTATGTTCTAAATAGATATCATCTCCTTCAATGATAGATGTTTGGAGGCTTCCAGCATGATTGGTAAATGGAATAAATCTCACTTTTTTACGAACGGTAATCTTCTGACCGCCAATTTCTCTTACTTTGCTACCTTCATAACGAAGTGAAATTTCAATATTTTCAGCATTAAGTAATCCATCACTTTCAAGGCCACCAGTTAGTGATAGTTCTTCAACTTCAATATCTCCTTTTACATTTAAAGCGCCTTTCACATCTACGAAATCACCAGTTAATTTCCCCTTAACTTCTATCATACCTCTTACTTTTATTTTTTCAATATGAGCATCACTATGCATTTGTGTATTTCCGTATACTTTTACAGATTCCGCATCTACATTTCCTTGTACTTCACTATCTCCATACACGACATAACTTTTCACTTTCATATTACCGCACACTTCACTCGTGCCGTACGTTTTAAATTCATTACAGCTCATATCATTAGAAATCGTTCCTTCACCGCGAATCTTTACTTTATTATAATCTCCGCCCGCTGAACTACCAGAACCATTAACAGTAAGACTGTGTTGATGTTCCATATCATTTTCTCCCTTCCATTAAATCTGCTTAATTTCTTTTACATTTGCGCTTTTATCAACAGTAAGAACACCCGTATATTCGATTAGTTCAATCTCACAGTTCGGTCCTACCGTAACATTATTTCCTCTTACCGTTCTTATGTGAGCATAATCAATATCGATATTGTCACCTTCTAATAGTTCAGCCTCTAATTGCATACCAAATACTGATTTAAACAGCCTACTAAAAGTACTTAGTCTATGCTTTACTTTAATCGTTTGACCACCAATTTCTTTCGCTCGACATGTACCGTGAATATTAATATTTATTTCATCAGCGCTTAATAATCCGCCAATTGTAAATTGTCCTTCTGAAGAAAAAGTATCCACTTCACAATTACCGTCAATTGTAGCTTGACCATTGACCTTAAATTCTTCACCAGTGACATTTCCACCTATCGTACCTTTTCCTGCAATTTTCAAACTGTTTGCCTTTACATCTTGCGTAATTGTTGCTTTCCCATCAATTCGCATCGTTTCAGCATGAACTGTGCCATCGACTTTACCAGATCCGCTAATTCGTGCACTGCTACTTTTCAAATCGCCAGTAACTGCACCGTAACCGTTACATTCAAATTGCTCACATTCAACATTTCCATTCACAGTTCCTTTTCCGTTTAATTGTACTTTATGAAACTCGCCGCCATTGGATGAACCGTAACCATTTATAATCAAATTATCTGTACGCATACTTTCTCCTCCACTACAACAATTTAGTTTTTAATGCTTCGGTATATTTCATAATCGCTTCGCGTAAAACGATTTTAGTGCCTTTTTCAAAAATTAAATCGTCCACGTTTGAAACTAATAAACATGTAGAAATCCCTAATTTTCGGACAACGATTAAATCACAAGTTTTATGTTTAATTGCTTCATAATTTTCACGTAAAACTTGCAAGACCATTTTTCCTTCTTCTAAACTAATCTCTCCCGATTGTAGTAATTCTTCTAACATGTACACATAAAGAATATCTACAAATTGAAACTCTGCTGTTTTATTCGTTTGTTCTATGAAAAATTGTAAAACTGGTTCTGATGCAATCTCCTTACGTAAAATGTCTTCCTTTGTTAAAAGAATTTCTCTCACACTCGGTGAAAACATATTCGCTAGTTCATCAAGTGATAAATCCTCTTTCATCGTTTGGATCTTATCGATGCGCTCTAATATCTTTTCTTTCGGAAAAAATGTCTCTTGACCCGTGAATGTTGACTTTCGTACAAACCAATCTTCCGGTATTAAATTTTTTCTCTTCCACCTATATAACTGTCCGTATGAAATACCAGTTAGTTCTAATAAATCTTTTTTTGAAATTAAATCTGTACTCAACTGTATAACACCCCTTCCTGATAACAATGTAACATAACACTGTTACGCTGTAAATAGACTTTTATCACAAGTAGGGTAACAATGTGTAAAACAAACCTATTCCCACATACAAAAAAAGGCTCTTACACATCTTATGAAAATGCGCAAAAGCCCTTATATATCAAGATTTAAACCAAATATTATAAAAATCAATCCAACCTTGTGAATTAATCATTATATTTTGGACTTTTTCATGTGTACTTACCTCTTGTTTATTACGATATAAAGGAATAATATGAATTTGACGTAACAAAGTATCCTCAATATCGCGTAACAGTGTAACTCTTTTCTCTAATTCTTCTTGTTTAAAATAAGGAGACAACTTTTCATGAAAGTCCATGCTGCTTTGTCCATGAATAAAACTATTTTTTGTAAGAAACATATATAATAGACTATCTTCTATTCGTTCACTTATTGTGGCACTATCATGCATCATATCGGCCTTTTGTATCGTACTTACTTCCAATAGCTCTTCTATGTCAAGAAAATTATTTTCTACACGAATCCCGTACTTCACACACTCTTTTTGTATCCATTGTGCATCTTCAACATGATCTCGTCCTGTAAATGTGTAGAGTTGTAGCGCTTCATTATGATAAGTACTCCTTTTAATTAAACTTTCTACATCTTCCTCAATCTCTACAATGCTTTCACCTGCTAATATTAGTTTCTGTGCCACTTCTCCACGTTCTCCGCCGAGTTCTTGAACGATTGTATAACCATGAATGATTTTATATAATGCTTTCCGAAATAACTCATCTTGCATTGGTCCTTCTTTCGTATGATTACATGTTATATATGTCACGTTCGACTCAAGCCGAGACAATTCTTTATTATGTTTTTCTTTATCTTTATACTGCGCCTTTACTAAAACATCGTATGTACTTACACCTTGTTCTACATTCCACAACTCAACACGATCTAAAAAAGGTCTTTCACGAAAATATAAAGGATGACCTTCTAAAATGAACAAATTTTCATTACTTTTATATAATTGAAAAGGCCCTGTTCCAATTAGCTCTCCTGCTTCATCTTTATTCACGATAGAACACTGTTCTGCACTTAGCATATGTAAAAACATTCGATTTTCCGTATGTAATTGAATTTCGACAACGTAGTCATCCACTGAACGAATACTTTCAACGTGTTGTAACATCCATGCGTGTGCATTATTTTCCAGCTTCATAAATCGATTCAATGAGTATATAACATCATGTGCAGTAAGTTGTTTTCCATTATGAAAGTGAACTCCTTTTCGTAAATAAAACGTCCATATTTTTTCAGCATCATTATATTCCCAGTGAAATGCAAGTCTTGGCTCTATAATGTTTGTATTACCGTCTACATACACGAGTGTATCGAATATATGTTTTACCATATGGCATTCTGAACGCATTGTAGCGTATACAGGATCTAATGTGATATCTAAATTCATTTGTACTTGCAACCGGAGTACATCTCTTCTCCCTTCAGATGTCATTTCAATCTTATGACCAAATATTGAATCCACCCAGGAGTGATATTCTTCCTTTACTAATGGAAAATGTGAGCTATAGCGTTCCACAAATATGCTCCCGCTTTTCACATCCCCTTTTTTCGTTATTTCTTTTCCTCTATCTAAAATTAAAGATATCGGGTCCTTTTGAAATATTAACTTAGAACGATTTCCTCTGCCGCGACCTGGAAACCACTTGATCCAATTTAACTCATCTAATTTTTTTATAATTAATTTACTATTACGCTCTGTACAAAATAATGTTTCAGATATATTTTGCACTGTTACTTCCAATTGTTCTCCCTCTTTTTCCCCTTTTCCATAAGCACTCCATAGTTCAATGTATTGATCTAAAATAAACATCATAATCCCCCTAAAAGGTGAAAAATACTCCCTATTGTTTCTACACTTTTTCCAATTCTTCTTTCATCTTATCATTTCAATATAGAAAGGAGGAATTAATATTGAATTATCTCTTACTTCGTTACAATAAACCTATTTTTATTAGACTGTGTGGTGAATTATTAACCAGAACGACTGAATCTATGTTAGCTATCATTATGATTATTTACGTCAATAAAATGTTAAACGGCAATGTAATAATAACTATGCTGATTTTCGGATTACAGCCACTTTCAGACATTTTATTTACACTTATTGCTGGAGGAATTACTGATAAATATGGCCGGAAAAAGATTATGTTACTCGGCTTATTGCTACAAAGTGTTGCAATCGGTAGTTTCGTTTTCGCTCAATCCGTTTTTATATTTGCACTGTTATATGTCATTAATGGCATTGGCCGTTCCTTATATATTCCGGCTCAACGTGCACAAATTGCTGATTTAACAAAAAAAGAGCAGCAAGCAGAAATTTTTGCTCTCCTACAAACGATGGGAGCAATTGGATCCGTAGTCGGCCCTTTAATCGGTGCAAGTTTTTATAATACTCACCCAGAATATTTATTTATCGTGCAAAGTGTAACCCTTACGATATATGCCGTTGTTGTTTGGACCCAGCTCCCAGAAACCGTTCCACCAATAAGTATGTCAAAACAAACAGTTGAGGCAAGTTCACCAAAGCAATTTATTTTTAAACATTACGCCATATTCGGTCTTATGGTTTCTACACTTCCTATTAGCTTTTTTTATGCACAAACTGAGACGAATTATCGTATTTTTGCAGAACATGTATTTCTTAATCTCGTATTCATACTCGCATTTATTTCAACATGTAAAGCCATTTTGGAAATCATTCTACAAATCTTCCTCGTAAAATGGTCTGAACGATTTTCTATGGCGAAAATCATCCTTATTTCTTACGCCTGCTATACAATAGCTGCAGTTGGCTTTAGTTATTCAACGACGATATTGTCGTTATTCTTCACCTTACTCTTTTTAGTCATTGGAGAAAGTATTGCTCTAAACCATTTATTACGATTCGTTTCAGAAATTGCACCTCATGATAAACGTGGTTTATATTTTTCAATTTACGGTATACACTGGGATATATCTCGAACGTGTGGACCAGTTATTGGTGCAGTTTTATTAAGTAAGTTAAATGGAAGTATGCTGTTTTATATTTGCGCTAGTTTCTTATTAGTTGGAGGTATTGTACAAGCGTTATTTGTTCAAAATTTGGAACGAAAAAAAATCGCAAACCAGCCTACACATAATTTATAAGTTACTACTTTTTCAGTAGATCAACATTTCTTATTGGATGCATGCTAAAAAACAAAAGTGAAGTATTTCGCATATGAAATGAGACGTTCCTTGTTTACAACTAAAACACCTCACTTAAAGAGCGAGGTGTTTTTGAAATCACTTAATTTCTTATCCTGCCATTTTATTAATACTATCCTCTGGTGAAAACACGGAAATATGATCTACATTACCAGTCGATTTTGGAATGACAAATTTTAACTCATACTGGTTATTTACTTTGTATACATATATTTTGTCTCCACCATTCCCTTTAACTGAAGATGGTTTTCCTAACACTTTTTCAATTTCTTGTAATGTAATCGATTTTAGTTCTGCATGATATGAGCGTACATCAAAAACTTGTGACCCTTTATTAAATCCAAAAACAACATTTTTATTTGTAAAAGTTGCGTACATTCCGTTCCCTGCTTGTTCGGTTTTATTCGCTTTCCCCCATGCTTTTTCTATTTCTTCAATATCCCCTGTATGGGCTCCAAATGGTACATTAGGTACTTTTCCTTCTTTTGCTAATTCAAACAAATCTTTAATGTGGTTAATTGATTTTTGATTAAATGTTCTATTTTTCGAATCTGGCTCAGTTGATGGTTTTGTTGTTTTTTCATTACTTGGTTTTGTTTCAAGATTTTTCTGTTCTTCTGAAGAATTACTTTGTTTATTTTTATTATTTTCCAAGGTTGGATTTGTTTCGTTTTTTTCGTCTGTCTCTTTACATGCGGCTAGCGCAAACATACATGTAAACACCAAAAATAACATAACTATTTTTAAATATATTTTCATCATTTTTACCCCCTATTGCATCTTATTTATTTCGTTAACCAACCCATTACACTACTTTTCAAATTATGTTTGTTCAAAAAAGTCAGTACTTCACTCTCTCAAAAAGCTTGTACAAAATATATTACAAAAGCTGTTTCTAAAAAGTAACCAAGTCTGTTATATCCGAAGTAACTACCTCCTGATAAACGAAACCATTTTCATCTCCTTATTTAACCCTTCTCTTCTCAATGACAATATCCTCTATCTATCACTTAAAACATGTTGTCACAACAGCTCCTTCAAACAGAAAAAAAACCAGTAGGAAGTGATTACTCTTTTCCTACTGGTTGAAATGAAATTAAATGGTAAATCTTAGCTTCTTAAAAAGTGTAGCGATAGTGTTTTTTACAGTTTCAAAATTATAAACAAACGTGTTATCTCCACTTAATGATGAAATACATGTTAAACCTGCAGCTTTAATAAAAGCTTTTACATCTACAAGCATAGAATTAGCCTCCATGAATTTAATTACAATCATTATAACAGGTGTTTTACGATGCTAACATGAAAGTAATAAATAAATTTCTATTATGAATTTATCCTGCTATTTGCCGGGCAGTAAAATCTCCACCTCAAAATTCAGCGGAAACAAAGAAGTTAGATGGGCAGGGCTGCCCGTAAAAGCCTTATTGGTTCAACTAATAATACACCAATTCAATGTCATATAAAAAAGCTGCCCCAAAAGGACAGCTTCAAATATGTATATTATACTTCGATTGATTTACCATCTTCAACAATATGATAAAGTAAGTGCGCTAAATGATGAATTGGACCGTATTCTTCCTCTTCCTCATCTGTTTCGCCTTGGAATTCAAGATCGTTTAAGTATAGCGCTAAAAATTGATAATATAGTTTTAAATCAAATCCGTAGCACGCAGTTGGTTCTTCATGATCCCCTTCATATTGTAACATTAAGTATTGATCATTTCCTTCTGCATCTTCTGCATCAAAGAATACGAAGAAGCCAACGTTTGTATCTAAATCAAATAAATGACGAGTACCTTTTTCAGTTGCTTTATTGAAGTCCTCTTCACTTAATTTATGTACTGTTGTCGCTTTTGCATTATCTTCTTGATGGAAATTTACTGTAAATGATTTCAATGCTGACACCTCCTGATTGTATAATACTAGCATAACATATAAAAAGGACTGCTTACAAATGTAAACAGTCCTGCTACATTCATTTCCGCATTGCTCGTAGTAAAAAACTCACAATGAAAATCAAAATAACCGCACCAATTAAAGCAGGAATGATTGCAAATCCGCCTATTACAGGACCGAAACTACCAAGTAATTTCGTACCAATCCAAGAACCGATAATACCAGCAATAATATTACCAATTACACCACCTGGTACATCCCTTCCAGTAATTAAGCTTGCAAACCATCCTAATAAACCACCAACGATTAAAGACCAAATCATATAATAACCTCCTTTATATTTAACCAATCAAAATATAATTAGAAACAATTGCTTACCATTAGTTATGTGACATTTTTCATAAGTTATTCATGCTGCTCAACTATAAGACTTTTGAGAATAATACAGACTGATAAACCATTTTTCGGACTAACGATTTATCCGACTTATTATTAACACATTAAGGACAATCTGGCTTCAATATTGTTCGCATAAACTCTTCTTTAAAAGCAGGATAGTTAAAACCAACAGCAATTCTTTGAATCGGCCGACCATCAAACCTTGTTGGTTCAGCTATTTTTCTAAAGTCAGCTACACTTTGGCCCCTAGTCACATCATTTGTCGTACTAATCCACACTGCCGATTTTTTATATTCAAAAATACTATCATTTATAAACGAGACAAACGGTAGTAAATCGTGTATAGGGCTTCCACCAATACCCGGATATTCTTTTTTATAGAAGTTCTCATAATAAAAATCAATCATTGGTTTAATGAGTTTCGCCTGTCCAGTTCCTTGTTTATCTATTATATTGGCCATTTCAGGCGTAATAAGCGCGCCCTGTGTTACATTTAACGGGTATATACTAGCGTTTTTCGCATATTTCATAACAATATTTGCTGCAATTGGATCACCATAAAAATTCGCTTCAGATACTGGTGTAACATTACCTGGAAATAGGAAAGCACCGCCCATTATATAATACGAACAAATACGATCCATTATATTGGGATACAATAAAAATAACGTAGCAAGCGTCGTTAGTCTTCCTGTCGCCACAATTATAATATCTTCTGGACAAGGTTCGATTAATTTGATTAATTCACAAAAATTTTCTCGTTTACAAATTCTCATCTCAGGTGGATTAATAGGACCTAAACCGTGATCCCCATGGATTTCAGGGAAAAACAAAGGTTCTTCAGCTGTCATCGGCCTACTCGCACCTTCAATAATTTTTACATGTGTAGCATAGTACCTTTCTAAAAAATAAACATTTTCCGTAACGATTTCTCGTGATACATTCCCGTACTCTGCAACAATACCTAGAATATCTAATTTACATGTTTTATTTGCATAAATTAACGCTACGGCGTCATCAATACCAAAGTCTCCAAAAAAGATGATTTTCTTATTAACTATTCTCACCCCTCTTCAGCATAATCTACTATTATTATTATGTGAAAAAGACAAGGCGGTGAAACAGCGCAAACTAAAAAAGCCGCCTATTTATTGGCGACTTCAATCTTTTTATAAGACAAATATGCTAGTACATTTTTACTCGAATCGTATTTCGGGTTATTTCCTTTTCTCGGCTCTCTCATATGTGTCTTTTCAAATCCAGGAATGTCCGGCATTTTCCCCATAAATTCAAGCATTTCTTCCTCAGTACCTTCAATGCGTACACGAATCATTATAACTATTCCTCAATTCTCAGTTTCTCTGTACTAAGTATATCGTACTTCAGAAAGACTGCAACACATTTATCTTTTTAATGTTGTACTTTTTTTACATATAAACATAGCCATTTCAGTATAGAATGAATCTACTTTATTATTTTTAAATTGAATATTAAAATATCCCTTCATTTCGTTTGGTGCTTTCATCATACATTCTGTTAATTTTTCGCGCTTTTGTACAGGGACATTCATCATATTACACCACCAGTCAAAATCAAACTTCTTATCAAAAGTAAGACATGACTGCATTTGCAAACCGTTTTTTTCTAATAAAGTAAGCCATTCTGTCTTTTTTAGAGCTCGTTCATGACTTGGGTCCCGCTTTTTTTCTATAAAATTATAAAATGTATCATATTCATTATTTTCTGGCGAAACATTATCTATTAAGATGAATAATCCATTATCCTCCAACGTACGATTTACTTCAAAAATAAATTGAGCCGGATTCGTAAAATGATGGGCTGCAATCCGGCATGTAATTGTATCAAAAAAATGGTCTGCAAATGGTAAATCCTCTGCGTTTCCTACTACAAAAGACACATTTCCATGACCATTCTGCTTTATAAAACCTTTTGCTTCTTCTAACATCTGTTCTGTTAAATCAAGTGCAACTACTTCTTCAAACATAGGTGCTAACATATTCGCAACATGTCCGCCACCAGTAGCAACATCAAGAAGACGATTATTATGGCGAGACGCAACTTGTTGAACTACATATTGTAAGTCCTGTCCTTTAGCATGTATTTTACTATTCACATACTTATCTGCATTACTGCCAAACTGTTTTTTCACAAGCTCTTCCTTACTCATTTTATCATCTTCTTTCTATTGTTATTTACATATACGATTCATATAATTATTACAATTCTCTTCATGTATTTTCAAATCCTCTTTTCATCTCACTTCTTATCAAGTTTACCTATAATCAAAATAATATAATTTTACGTTTTACTATTAAACAAAAAAGGCTACGGGAACTTGTCCCCTAACCTGACTAAATATTTACTACATTTTTATTTCTTCGTATATATCTATATAATATAAATCCTCTTTCAACTTCATAATAACATCTACTTCGTTATAAGTAGCCTCACGAGCATGTAAACCAAATTGATCCATACCAATCCATATCCACCCAGGTGTATGATATAAAACATCTAAGTTAAAATAATCTAATTTAGTAAGCTCCGATGTAATAAATTTATCTTTATTAGCGATTTGTTTATCTAGTAAACCATATTCTTTACCATTTTCAAATAGCGATATAACTTTCCCTACAATCGGATGTTCACGAACAATAAAATGATATTCCTTTTCCTCTACATTTGCCACAATCAAACGAGAAACAGATAAATCAGCCCCCGAATTCGACATATTTGTTTATTCACCTCCTTATATAGGTTTCTTCAATATAATAACAAATGAATATTCAAATTAAGTTAATATAATGTAAAAAATAAAAAGCTGACTTCCCTTTAGAAATCAGCCTTTACAATTTGATCAACTTTATACTTTTACAAATTATTATAATGTTTCTTTTTCCTCATCATTTCCGGAAACTAAACTTCCTATAGCATCCGCTGTTACTTCTACTACAAATTCACAAATACCTGCTACAACTTCTCCAATTACTTCATCCATCTTTTTACCCCCTTATTTTATGCAACTTATTTGTAGTATAGAAGAAATTGGTGAATGTAAACTATCGAAAAAGGTGACATAAACCTTACAAAATTGTAAGCTCTTTCATCCCTTTACTTACTTCCTTTGAAACTCCAAGTATTTTTAGCAGACATATAGGCCATCATAATATGAAGAAAGTAATAATCTAGTGTCAGGAGGCGTTTAATATATATTATGTAAAATTAATTAAAGGTCAATCTTTCTACGCTTTTGACCATCGTTTCTTAGTGTCTGAAGAAGAAGAAGTTTCTGAGAGAATTTATAATTACTTACGACGTAATGAATTTTTTGAAGTACGTAAAGAAGAATATTCTGCTTAATTACAAAAAGCATTAAGAAAAATATCATCTTATTATGATATATTCTTGATGCTTTTATGTAAATTGCTTCTTTTCAACAATTGTTGTGGACTCTATTATAATATTCTAGTATTTGTCCAAGATAATTCATCCCTATTTCCGTATTTCAGTATATGAAGAGGTTGTGAATATGACTCATATCATTGATTATTAAGCTACTCAACCTATAAGTAAAACTGATGCAACAACTTTTGCAATCCCCTCTTCTCCAAACAAAGTAATTCTAGCAAATTTGAAATTGAGAATTTCAAGTAGAGATTCACGTAATAATCGAGTAGAATTAATAGCTACAGTTGGTGTAGAAGGTATAACTGAGATTTCACAAGTTTTATTCCGAATTTTCCTTGATAACATTGAAATTTTCAATACACAAGTAGGTATTGAATCAACAAATTCTGAACAATTTTACGTACAAACATTCCAAGCTACAGACCAAAACGTTAGCAGTGGAACACACGAATATTCATTAACTGTAGAAAACCTTATTAGTAGTGCAAGTACAGAAGTTGCTGGTCCTCTATCTTTTAGCGCTTTAGCTATTGGACAAGAGCGTAAATATTGCTAATTGAAATTAATGTTTAATTTTGTACTTTGGAAAAGCAAGACGTAGTTATACGTTCTTGCTTTTTTATATTTATCCTTACTTTCTATTAGCTTTAATCATGAATTTTTTACGTTTTGCTTCATTTATTTCATCAATTAATACATCAAATTTTTTACAAATCAAAAAGATTGAAATCCAATTATGAAACACGTAATATAGACTCTGACTCTAAAAAAGTTCGTATAAAAATACTACATAAATAAGGAGGTTTTATATACGAGTTTTTCATTTTAAAAGACGGAGAGGTTTTATGTTATGTGGCGTAATAAAAACGTTTGGATTGTTTTAATTGGGGAGTTTATTGCAGGTCTAGGATTATGGCTTGGTATTCTTGGCAACCTTGAATTTATGCAAAAATATGTCCCTTCTGATTTCATGAAATCAGTTATATTATTTATCGGACTATTAGCCGGTGTTCTAGTTGGACCTATGGCTGGCCGTGTCATCGATCAGTATGAAAAGAAAAAAGTTCTTCTTTACGCTGGGTTTGGTCGAGTTTTAAGTGTTATTTTCATGTTTTTTGCTATTCAATTTGAAAGTATCGCATTTATGATTGCATTTATGGTTGCTCTTCAAATTTCAGCAGCATTTTATTTCCCTGCATTACAATCTGTAATTCCACTCATCGTACGTGAGCATGAGTTATTACAAATGAATGGTGTACATATGAATGTTGGTACAATCGCTCGTATTGCAGGTACTTCACTAGGTGGAATTCTTTTAGTTGTGATGAGTTTACAGTACATGTATGCCTTCTCAATGGCAGCATACGCCTTATTATTCCTCTCGACTTTCTTCCTACAATTCGAAGACAAGAAATCAACAACACCAAGTAAACAAGCTGCAAAAGATAATAGCTTTATGGAAGTATTTCGTATTTTAAAAGGAATTCCTATTGCTTTTACAGCACTTATATTAAGTATCATCCCTCTATTATTTATAGCAGGGTTTAATTTAATGGTTATTAACATTAGCGAAATGCAACATGATCCTACGATTAAAGGGTTCATATATACAATTGAAGGTGTCGCATTTATGTTAGGTGCCTTCGTAATTAAACGTCTATCTGATCATTTCAAACCCGAAAAATTACTATATTTCTTCGCAATTTGTACTGCTTTTGCACACCTGTCATTGTTCTTTAGCGATATAAAATGGATGGCTCTTACATCATTTGGTTTGTTTGGGTTTAGTGTTGGCTGCTTCTTCCCTATTATGTCGACAATTTTCCAAACGAAAGTGGAAAAAAGTTATCACGGTCGCCTCTTCTCATTCCGTAATATGTTTGAGAGGGTTATGTTCCAAATCGTCTTACTTGGCACAGGGTTCTTCTTAGATACAATTGGGTTACAATATATGGTTCTCATCTTCGGAGTCGTTTCATTATTGATTATTTCTATTTCCCTTTCTAAGCAGAAACATTATGAAAAACAGCATTCACAATCTGCGAATTTATAAAATAAACAAAGAAGTATGGATATAATATTGAATCCATACTTCTTTGTTCTATAATACGCCTATTTATTACGTTTATTGAAATTACCTAAAGGAGTATCCCCCTTTTATTTCGAATAGATTATAAAGAGTACTCTTTATAAAAGGAGTGGTAAAATGTATGATGGCATTGAAGTATTTATTGTCCTGCTCTTTGCAATTGCTCTGTTTAGCATCCTAAACTTTTTAGCCATTTCCTTATCTGGACATAGTTTTAAAAAAAGAATCGTGGCAGGTTTCATATTTTTACTACTGACTCCCATTGTCTTTTTGACTATCGCAACATTTGCTTCTATATTCGATAAAGCAGGATTTGGCGCAGGTACGTTAGCCTTTATGATCGCAAGCGTATATATATTAAATGGAATAGTGCTTCTGCTTTCCTCTTTATTTATCCTCAAAAAAGATATAACATAGGCTATGGTACTAGCATGAATCTGACTTTACACTAGATTCATGCTTATTTAATTTCTCCTAAATTTTTATATGAAATTAAATAATTCTTTAAAAAAATTTAAACTTTATTTATTATAATATCCCTATCGTATTCGCACGTTTATTCAAATTTAAAAGAAAGGAGCACAAAATGAAAAAGGTTCTACTTACAATTCCTATACTAATCATCCTACTTAGTGGATGCAGCAATAACGATATATACGGTTCTTGGGAAGTCGTTGACAATAAAAATGGTGAATGCCCTGTATATTATAAATTTGAAACAGTTGTCAAAAAAGAAAATAAAGAGGAAATTGTGCAAAATTTAGTAGAAATGCAAACCACAAAGAATAAAGACGATTTATATAAAGGCTCATTTGTCAAAAATTCTAATGTATATCACATTGATTATGGTAATTCATTTACATCAGAGCAAACTTTAAAAGTTGCCGACGGTACATTAAATGTATACTTTTTGACAGCTGAAAAATTATGCACGTATAAAAAGAAATGATTATATTTCAGAGGAAACGCAGAAAATATTTTCTGCGTTATTTCACTTTAGAAATCTTCCACAAATACTTAATAAAAACTATAAAATAACTTAAGTTATATAAAATGAATCCTATAATAGACATTTCAATTAACACGTCTACGCTATTTACATCGATACTTTTCAAAATAGGCTAATACTTCCTCTAAATTTGTCAATCGTTTTAATTTTCATAAAAAAATGATAAAATATAAACATGTGTTTTCAGAATAATTAAAAACGCAGAATGAAAGCACTGTTTTAGGAGGGGTTTTGATGACTTACACGTTAGCAACTAGAATGAAAGCATTCCAATCTTCTATATTTAGTGAATTAGGAGCCTATAAAAAAGAAAAAATTGCAGCAGGTCATAACATGATTGATTTGAGCATCGGAAATCCTGATATGCCGCCCGCTGATTTTGTAAGAGAAACAATGGTACATACAGCGAGTGAGAAAGAGAGCTACGGGTATACATTATCAGGTATTCAAGAATTTCACGAAGCTGTAACTGAATATTACAACAACACTCATAACGTTTTATTAAATGCGGATAAAGAAGTTTTATTATTAATGGGTTCACAAGACGGGCTCGTTCATTTACCTATGGTTTATGCAAATCCAGGTGATATTATATTAGTTCCTGATCCAGGATATACAGCTTATGAAACAGGTATTCAAATGGCTGGTGCAACATCTTACTACATGCCTTTAAAGAAAGAGAATGATTTCTTACCAGACTTAGAAGTCATCCCTGAAGAAATTGCCGATCAAGCGAAGATGATGATTTTAAACTTCCCAGGGAATCCCGTTCCAGCAATGGCCCATGAAGATTTCTTTAAAGAAGTAATCGCATTCGCGAAAAAGCATAATATTATCGTTGTCCATGATTTTGCTTATGCTGAATTTTATTTCGATGGTAATAAGCCAATTAGCTTCCTCTCTGTACATGGTGCTAAAGAAGTTGGCGTAGAAATCAATTCTTTGTCAAAAAGTTATAGTTTAGCAGGTAGCCGTATTGGATATATGATTGGAAACGAAGAAATTGTTCGTGCACTTACTCAATTTAAATCCAATACCGACTACGGTGTATTTTTACCAATTCAAAAAGCGGCATCTGCAGCACTAAGAAATGGCGCTGCATTTTGTGAGAAAAACCGCGATATTTATCAAGAACGGAGAGATACTTTAGTCGATGGATTCCGAACATTTGGTTGGAATGTCGATAAGCCAGCTGGTAGTATGTTTGTCTGGGCTGAAATTCCACAAGGATGGACTTCTCTAGACTTCGCTTATGCATTAATGGATCGTGCGAATGTCGTTGTTACACCAGGTCACGCATTTGGACCTCACGGAGAAGGCTTCGTACGTATTGCACTCGTTCAAGATAAAGAAGTGTTGCAACAAGTTGTTGAAAACATTAGAAATAGCGGCATTTTCGTCCTTGAAAAAGTAAATGAATTAGTTAAAAATTAGTTCCCACTCCCCTGCTTAACTTTAGCAGGGGTATTATTAATTGGAGGTACTTTCATATGCATATTAAAGACACACTTCCCCATCGTTATCCATTTTTAATGATTGATAAAGTAATAAATGTAAAACAAGATGAATTCGTTACAGGATATAAACTCATTACAAATAACGAATGGTTTATAAACGATAGTCACAAACATATGCCTCATATGTTAATTGTAGAAGCACTTGCTCAGCTTAGTGCATTTATACATACAAGTGATTCTGAAGGACTAGGATTTCTCTCCTCTTTAGATGGAGTTGAATTCCACGGAAAAGCATATCCCGGTGATAAACTTGATTTACATTATGAGCTAACGCGCAATCGCCGAGGTTTTATTCTTGGTAAAGGTATTGCAACTGTAAACGACCAGCCTATTTTAACTATAGAAAAACTATTAATATATCAAGCAGATTAAAGTGTTCCTTATATTAGTTGGAAATATCTATTCTCAACCAATTAAATAAATAAGAAAATATATTACGTAGTTAGGAGTAGGGAAATGGAACGTACTATCGGTATCGATGCTGGAGGCACATTAACGAAAATAGCTTATTTTAACGAAAAAAAGCTATTAACTTTTGAAAAATTTTATTCGCATGAACAACATAAAATAATAGATTGGATTAAAAGCAACAATGGCATAAAACAAATATGTATTACGGGTGGTAAATCGAAACTATTACAGCAACTGCTTACAAGTTCATATAAAATAGTAGAGCTAAACGAATTTAAAGCTACTCTTGCAGGTGTCCAATACATATTAAAAGAAGAAAAACATGCTATACGCAATTTTATTTTAACCAATATCGGTACAGGTACTTCTATCCATTACGTTTATAATGAACAATATATTCGCGCTGGTGGAACCGGAGTTGGCGGTGGGACTATTATGGGACTTTCAAAATTGTTAACAAATATAGATCATTTTGAAGATGTAATCCCTCTAACAAAAGTAGGCTCTAGAAAAGAACTAGATATTACGGTTGGAGATATTTATGGTGGTATTCTTTCCCCTATCGATAATAACTTAACTGCTAGTAACTTCGGAAAAGCAGCCATTACAGAATCAAATAATAGTAGCTCCGATATACTAGCTACTGTACAAGGACTTGTCGGTGAAGTCGTTACTGCATTAAGCCTTCAATTCGCTGAAACAAAAAACATTGAACACATTATTTATATTGGTTCAACTTTATGTAATAACATACAACTTCAACATATTATTAGTAGCTACACCGAATATCAAAATAAAACACCAATCTTTTTACAAGATGGTGGTAATAGCGGTGCAATTGGTGCATTACTTCATGCTACGAAATAAAAAGCTGACTTTTGTCAGCTTTTTAGAAATGGCACTTCAAATTCAATAATTGATTCCCCGTTCTCTCCAATTCGCTCCACGCTTATTCTATCAATCACACAATTTAACTTCCCATGCAAACTAGGAATCTCCTTCACTACTTCAGCAGCTAATTCGGCACTTTCTTTTCTTCCGACTGTTACATGCGGGATGTATGGAATATCTTCTTTCAAAAATTGTAATAATGATCCTGCATTCTATGATAAGAAATTTTGTATACTAACTCCATCTTCTCCCCTCCATTATTTCAACTGGCTCACTGGATATTTAGCAAATAAAGATTTCCGAAAATCTTTATCTTCCACAAGCATTTTAATTTTTTCTTCATTGCCGTTAAAGAACTTTATAACTTTATTTTTATCCCATATATCTTTTTCTTTTGGAAAATCATCGAATTCCCTATGCAAAATTGATAACATTTCTTCCCTCGTTATCTTAAAGTTTTTATTTTCTATTTGAAACTCATAAGCTTTTGCGTTTGGTACTAAAATTACTAGATAGGTAGCATTAAAGAGAAAATTCTTCTTCATCGTATCTTTCTCATCAAACCAATACGTCTCAATCATTTCTTCTGTAAGAGCTCCACTCTCTTTTGCACCATAGTTCACTTTTATATTTTCATTTTCTAAACTTATACTTTGAACTGTTCCACCACCGGATAAATGATTAATAATTGCAACCACATCTGAATTATTACCAACGTATGTCCCAGTATATTTCTTAAAATCATCTGACCTAACATCATATATATCTTTTATTCTTTCTCCGTTAGAACAAGCCGTAATGAATAAAAAAATTGTTAGCATAACGATTATGTTATGATGCATATATTTCATTTAGCATCCCCCATTTTTATCGATATTTCGTTAATTACAATATTTACTTTCAAATCCCTTTTTAAATATACGCATTTTAATCAAAATTAAAAATTTTCATTTTTTATGTTTACAATTATCCATTAATTGTATATACTTACTAACGTAAGAAAAAAATTCTAAAAGGAGGTCGAAGGAAATGATGAAATTACAATTACATGCATTAACTTTAGCGTTAACTGCACCTGTGTTTTCTGGACAATTAAATATGAATTCGACCACCCTAATGGAGAATTGAAAATCGTACTTTATTTCATTTAATTCATAAATTCGCCACAGGAGGTCGTATACTTTCCTGTGGCTTTTTCACGCCCCGCCATAGGAGAACTGTATCTTCCTGTGGTTTTTTTGCGCGGTTTTTTTAGTCTCTTACATTATTTTTCTAAGAAAGGAGCAACATTCAATGACTATTAGCGTATTGTTTTTAAGTATTACGATTCAAAGAAATACAATTTCCAAAGATGAAATTCTTCATAATGAGCAAATTGAAAAAGCTATGAATGATGTTAAGGAGCGCCAAGCACTTTACTGTGATCACCTGTAATTCCTTTTCGAAAGGAGGAATTCATTTATGACTTTTCATATTTTCTTTTTTACGACTGTGCTTCAAAAAAATACTTTATCTGAAACTGAAATCATTCGTAAACAACAGTTAAAACAACTGACTGATAAAATAACTGACATTAAAAGTTCATACTACACTCAAATGTATTAAAAATATATTTTAAAGGGGTAATATATTCATGAAATTTAAAGCATTCTTTTTAACAATCACCATTCAAAAACGTAAGCTTTCACAGAAAGAGATTTTACGTGAGCAACACATCCAAAACATTATGGACGAAGTAAAAGAGCGCCAATCTTCTTATTACACTCGTCTTTTCTAAATCACTTATAAAGGGGTAATTATCCAATGAAATTTAAAGTATTCTTTTTAACCATTACCATTCAAAAAAATAAATTTTCTGAGTCTGAAATGCTTCATGAACGACAAATTAATCAAGCTATGGATTCTGTAAAAGAAAGACAAAGTCATTACTGTAGTCATCTGTAATTCCAATTCGAAAGGAGGAATTCACATATGAAGTTTCACCTTTTCTTTTTAACGATTACGATTCAAAAAGAAACAATATCTCAAAATGAATTAAAACAAGAAAGACAATATAAACAAGTTATTAATGAAATTCGAGATCGTAGAAGCAAATACTACACTCACCTTTAATCGTTTAACTATATAGAATTGAAAGGAGTCGATTTTGATGTTGATAGCGTGCTGTAAGGAAATGATTTGGATAGTTCAGAGGGATTCCACATAGTTTTATAGAGCCTTATATCACACAAGTTCATCACTGAATTTGATGTATAAAAAATATATAATAAAATCAAATCAACCCACTTTTAATTATTTTTTATAAACAAAAGATACACCACTTAAAAAGCGGTGTATCTTTCTCAGGTTTTACTATTTCCGATTACTTCTCTTCGTCTTAAACAATCTCACTAAGTTCGAAACAACTGTTTTTGTTACTGCATAAACTGGTACTGCTAAAATCATTCCGATGATTCCAGCAAAGTTACCTACCCCTAAAATTAGGATAATAATTGTTAATGGGTGAATGTTTAATTTCGAGCTCATAATACGTGGTGAAATAATATTACTTTCAAACTGTTGTACAATTGTTACGATAATAATTACGTACAATGCTTGCATCGGAGATACGAACAGTCCTACAATAACAGCTGGCGCTGCCCCAATAAATGGACCTAAGTTAGGAATGATGTTTGTAAATGCTGCAATAATTCCTAAAACGAAAGCGTACGGTAAATCGATAATTAAATAACCGATAAATGTAAACGCACCTACAAATATACAAACGAGCGCTTGTCCTTGAATATATGCAGATAATGTTTCGTTCGTTTCCTTAATGATACGAAGCCCCTCTTCACGGTAAGACTCTGGTAATAAACTTACCGCTTTTCCTGGAAAGGCATGTCCATCTTTAAACATGTAAAATAAAATGAACGGTACAGTAAATACAACTAATGCAACGTTCGTGATAATACCAAATAAAGCCGTTGCACTCGACGTAATTGTATTTGGTATATCTTTTAAGTATTCAATTGCATTTTTTTCAATTGTTTCAATGGAAACGTAGTTTTGTGTAGATAACCATTCAAACAACCTATGATGTGATAATTCTTGTATGTATACTTTTCCCTCTTTTATGTAGCCTGGCATATTTTTTACTAAGTCCATTAGCTGTTGTGAAATCGTAGGAACAACTACTCCAACGCCAACCGCAGTTAATGTTATGATAAAAAGATATAACAGTAATATCGCTAAATTTCTAGGTACTTTTTTATTCTCCAAAAAGATTAATACAGGATTAAATATGAAGTATAAAAAAAGCGCGATTAAGATTGGGAAAAATAATGTTGATATGAAGATACCAATCGGTTGAAATAAAAATGATATTTTTGTGCAAATAAATATGATTCCTACAACCATTAGCACTTCTAATGTCCAAAAGTGCACTTTTGATTTCAAAAAAACGGCCTCCTTTAAACTAGCACTTCTCTTCATTGTACCAAAATAAGTATGAATTTCACATAATATTTTCCTTTACAATATTCCAAAATACCGATAAATACACTACAATGAGATTACATACAAATTTGCAGGTAAAGGTGATAAAAATGACACAATGCATCATTTGCAGAAAAGATACGAAAGAACTTAGTGAACAATATGTCATTCCAGAAATATTATGTGGATATTATTTCACAAACTCAATTTGTGATACTTGTCATGAACAAATGACAACAAATATTGATCGTCCTTTAATTAGGCATAAATTGAGTCAATTTAAGATTGAACAAATGAAAAGACAAATTGATTCCCCACTCTATACGAATGAGCACGGTGAGGAACTTGCGGCTGCTGAGACTGATGTTGTCGAAGTAAGCGACGAGATTCTTTATTCTAATGCATTAATTATGAAACTATGTAAAAAGCACGATATTTCCTTACATAATGAAATTTGGAAAGAGGAACGTGTAACGAAAGTAGCGAGTTCTATTCAACGTGAATTACTATTAGATAACCGTAAATATAAAATGAGTGTATTAAAAATGGCTTATACATTCGCTGTACAAGCAGTTGACGGCTACTTTGAAGATCAAGATGCAATTGATATTTCTACCATTCTCTCCAATGCAGATTTCGTGGAACTAAAAGAAAAAAGCATTGTACGTGATTTAAGCAAAAGTTCTTTATGGAATACGCTAAATACAAGTAGTGAAAATCATTACTTTATTTTACTTAGCGATAAAGACGGCCTGTTTTGCTTCATTCGTTTGTTTGACATCTTTGATGTTGTCGTTCATTTATCAGAAAAAAGATTTGACCTTCCATCGCCGATTGTCGGTGTAAATAATGTGAATACGCAGAAATTTTATGTCCAAAGTTTAAAACAGTATATGGATGGGCTGTTTAAAGAAAAAGCACCTACTATATAACAGAAACCAGAACATACGGTCTCCTTTCTTGATGAAAAGACACTGTGTTATAATGAGTATGAAAAGAACAATACAATCACATAAACCAATTATAAATTGTATATAAATAAAAAAGACTAATGTGCGGCTACACACTAGTCCACGTAACTTAGCAGATTGGATTGTTCATTTATCCTATTTGTTTCTTACAAACAAAACAACCCACATTCTATAAGCATAGGTGGGTTGTTATTTTTTGAGCTTGTCTATTAAAACGACGACGAACGTTAACAATGCAACGAGAAACAGTCCACCTTGCAGTAGCAACGCTATTTCACTCACGTATTATCACCCCCCTCCTACTCGGAGAAGTGATAATTGAACAACCAACCGCACCTTAAGTTACCCTTTAATTTTACCATATTTTCTAATAATTTACGATGAAAACCCGCAAGCGAATAACTTGCGGGTTTTTTATCCCGTATTAACAGGCAGTAAACAAAATAAAGCAATAAATAGGTGAAACTTTATTTCTCACTATTTTTTTAATGCATATGCATCAGCAATCATTTCACCAACCATTTTATTTTCTTCTTTCTTCTCGTTTTTCAATAATGGGAATAACAATTCTGCCACTTCATACGCTTCTTCTAAATGCGGATATCCTGATAAAACAAACGTATCAATTCCTAACGATTCATATTCTTTTATCCTTTCTGCTACTGTATGTGGATTGCCTACAAGTGCAGTACCTGCCCCACCTCTTACAAGTCCGATTCCAGCCCATAAATTAGGGCTTATCTCTAACGACTCTCTCGTACCTTTATTTAAATGTGTCATCCTCTTTTGACCAACCGAATCATATCTTGCAAATGTCTTTTGAGCAAGCTCAATTGTTTCATTATCCACATATTGAATTAAACGTTCTGCCTCTTCCCACGCTTCTTCTTCTGTTTCTCTTACAATTACGTGTAATCTAATGCCAAATCGTACTGTACGCCCCTTCTCTTCTGCAAGTTTTCTTACTTCTTCTATTTTCTCTTTCACTTGCTCTGGTGGCTCTCCCCACGTTAAATATACATCACTATGTTCAGCTGCTACTTCTTTTCCAGCAGCTGATGATCCTCCGAAATATATAGGAGGATATGGTGTTTGAACTGGCGGGAATACAACTTTACTATCTGTAACTTGAATATGTTTTCCTTCTAAAGAGATCGTTTCACCTTGCAATGTCGATTTCCAAACTTTTAAAAATTCATCCGCTGCTTCATATCTTTCATCATGCTCAAGATATAATCCATCTCCTTGTAGTTCAACTGGATCTCCTCCAGCTACTACATTAATAAGTAGTCTCCCATCTGAAATTCTATCAAATGTAGATGCCATCCTCGCTGCAACTGTAGGTGACATTAGTCCTGGTCTCACTGCTACTAAAAATTTTAGTTTTTCTGTTTCAGCAGCAAGAGCTGAAGCTAACACCCAAGGGTCTTCACATCCTTGACCAGTTGGAAGTAAAACACCCGTATATCCTAAATAATCAGCTGCCGCAGCAACTTGCTTATAATAACCATATTCAGCTGCTCTTCCTCGTTTTGTCGTTCCTAAATATCGACCATCTCCATAAGCCGGAATAAACCATAATAATTCCATACCTTTACACACCCCTTATTTATTTTGAAACGTATACTAACAAATTCTATATAAATTACCCCTAATAATTTATATGTTAATTCCTAGTCTCACCTTTAAAATTATCTCGCCATCTTAAAAACTTCACTTCTAATAAACGTACTAGAGAGTCAGAAAACTTCCCAACAAATGCAAAGATAATTATGCCGACAAATACGATATCTGTATTTGAAAATTGCCTTGCATCCATAATCATATAACCAATACCTTCTGTAGATCCCATAAGTTCTGCTACTACTAAACTCACCCATGCAATACCTAACGATAACCTTGCTCCTAGTAAAAGGTTAGGCAATGCAGATGGTAAAATTAGTTTCGTAATTAGTTTTCTTTTGCTAAACTCTAACACTCTCGCAACATCAAATAACTTTGAATCCACACCTCTAATACCTAAAAATGCGTTTACGTATAAAGGAAAAAATGCACCATCTGCAATTAATAGCACTTTCGATGTTTCACCAAAACCGAACCATAATACGAAAAGCGGCGCAACAGCTAAATGAGGTACAGTTCTTAACATTTGCACAGATGGGTCTAAATATTGCTCACTTCTCGTTGAAAATCCAACAATTGTTCCTAAAATGATTCCTAAGCCCCCACCAATAAAGAAACCAGCCGCAGCCCTGAATACACTAATACTTAAATGGCCGAATAACTCTCCTGTTTTAATAAGCTCTTGGAAAGCTAGAAAAATATCTAATGGTGTTGGTAAAACTGTTTTAGAAACAAGACCGAATACGCCAGCCAACTGCCAAATTATTAATATAATAACCGGTATAGTAATCGCCCTTACTAAAACTTTTACATTTAACTTTCGTACCTTCTTTATGCCATTTTTCTTAATCGTTATACTCGCTGGTTTCATAACAGCTTTCGTATTTTCCACTTTACAAAACCTCTTTTCACTTCGCTTTCAATGCTTTTTCTACGAAAGAATTATCTACAACTTTTTCCGTCTTAATTTCTTTCTTTATAGAACCGAGCTTATATTGAAAATCCGCTGTCTTTTGTTGTTCTGCTATTATTTCCTTCGTTACCGGAACTAAAATTGGTTTGTCGTGATTAAACACTTCTTTTACAATCTCTTCATCTATCTTTTTTACAGAAGTGTACACTTTTATTGCTTCATCTAAGTTAGCCTCTTGCCATACACGTGCTTTCTCATAAACTTTGAGGAATTTCTCAACTAATTCTGGATGTTCTTTCGCAAATTTTGTCCTCGTAATTAAAAATTCTGGTGAAGAGACATTTAATGTTTCACCGTCTGCAATCACCTTCGCACCTTTATTTAACGTATGTAATGATATGAAAGGGTCCCAAATCGCCCATGCATCTACTGATCCTGATTCGAATGCAGGCTGCGCTTCATCTGGTTGTAATTGAATGACATTTACATCTTTTGCATCAATACCTTCTTTATCAAGCGCTCTATATAATAAATTAAAGGCACTACTTCCTTTTGCTACTGCAATTTTTTTACCTTTTAAATCTTTTACACTCGCAATCTTGCTATCTTTTTGAACGAGAATTCCAGTTCCTTTTCTCGCATAACTTGTATTGGCGATTTCGGTAAATCCAATACCTGCTGCTTGCGCTGAAATGACTGGAGAATTCCCTACTTCACCAAAGTCTAACCGGTTTGATGCGATTGCTTCAAAATAAGGAGGTCCACTTTGGAACTCTGTCCATTTCACTTTAACTCCTTCTTTTTTAAACTCCTCTTCAAACCATCCCTTTTTCTTTGCTAGTAATAGCGGGCTTAATCCTTGCTGTATACCAATTTGTATTGTTACATCTTCTTTCTTACTACTTACTGTACTTTTTTCACATCCTAATAAAAATACTGATATAGCTAAAGCAAAAGAAAGAATTTTAAATTTTTTATACATATAAAATCACCCTTTTCCTATATACTTGTTTGAATCAACCCTCCATATTCAAACTGCTGTAATACTTTCGTTCGAAGTTGTTGGAACGATTGAGAAGTTTTATTTCGCGGATAAGGCAAATTATTTTCAATCACTTTATGTATTTTCCCTGGTTTTGCACTCATAATGATAATTCGGTTTGAAAGATATATCGCTTCGTCTATATCATGTGTAACGAATATCATTGTTGTTTTCTTCTGCTCCCAAATATTCAGCAATACTTCTTGTAAATGACTTCGAGTAAAAGCATCCAGCGCTCCAAAAGGTTCATCAAGTAATAATACATTCGGATCTCTTAATAACGCTCTCGCTATCGCAACACGTTGTGACATCCCGCCTGAAATTTCTTTCGGATACGATTTTTCAAAGCCATCTAACCGAACGATTTCAACCCATTCTCTCACCTTATCTTTCACATACTTATCTTTTAACGACAAATCTGCCGCTATATTTTCTTCAACTGTTAACCATGGAAAAAGCCTATGCTCTTGAAAAATAAAACCTTGTTTCTTGCTCGTTTTTAAGATAGGCTCCCCGTCAATAATAACTTCACCTTCAAAATCATTATCTAGACCTGCAACAATTTTTAGTAATGTACTTTTTCCGCACCCACTCGGACCAATTACTGTAACAAAATCCCCTTTCTCTAATTGAAAATTAATATTCTCTAATACTTGAACAGTACCAGTTTGTTTCAAAAAATATTTTGATACCCCATCAATTGAAACAGTCATTTCTTCTCCTCCTTAAAATGATTCATATAAATGAACAGATTCAGTATTTGTGCAATAAAAAAACCAAAGGCATTTTATCAACAGATAAAATGCCTTTGGTTTCTCCAATCAGCAATACGTTATGGAATTAAGTACATATTATACAAATATTTCCGATAAGTCAACTAGGTTTTAGCGAACATTATTTATTTTTAAAGATATCAGCAGTCCCTTTTATTATTTTTGGAAAGAACGTTTTAATTGTATCCGTTAATAAATGAAGAGCTTCGTTCACATAACCACCTTCGAAATTTCCTAATGGTTCTGGTAATTCATCCTCATCTAATAGGAAGTATTCTCCATTTGGAAGTACCATAATATCGATGATTAAATCTTCGAAGGAAACCACTTCTCCTTTTATTTGTGTGTTTTTTACGATATTAAAATAGGAACCTAAATACTTCCCTTTTATATCTCTCCATACGTATAAATTGTACGGACGATCTTTCCAATAATATGCGATTGTATAACTTCCTTTTGGGATTGTTAACTTAGTATCTTTTGCAGTCATTGTAAATGAATACTGCACCTCGTGAAATAAAACGATACTTTGTGATTGCTTTTCAAGTAATAAACAATTGTGATCTACTATTGTTGAGTTATACCGGATTTTTCTTTCTATAATTTCACTTTTCGATGTAAGTAACTTATTCATTATTTTGTTTCCCCTCATACTAGTTCTATCCTCAATTATATACTTCTTTATATAATGATTTATACAAGTACACAAGAAAAACTCCTTCTTATTTAGAAAGAGTTTTTCACTATCCATGTTTCATATTTTTTCACTTCTAACGGAAACTCATTTGTTTTTATGTAACTAACAGCACTATTACTCATGTTTTAACTTTTCCTTAACCGCATCATAAAATTTTCGTTCTTCATCAACATTTAAGTGCACACGACTTACTGTTTTAGAAAATCCATATAACAACTGTGCTTTCACTGGCTCTTTTAATGTTATTTCAAAAGTAGCAGGTTCTTTTATGAACTCCATAACAGTTGCATCCAATACCTGTTTCCCTTCTTTTGCCGTTAGCAATTCATCCTTGCAAAACGCAATATTATCAATTTGTGTAAATGGTATAACAATTTTCTTTCCTAATCCAATTTGAATGATTACTTGTTCTTCTGTTACGATAAGTGGATTTTTACGCATCGCTTGTATTTCAGCTATAAAATAAATCATCGCGTATACATTTAAAATAAGTAAAATCCATGCTATTACTGGATTCCACTGGTGTAGCAAATAATGAAAACCAATACTTTCTATTAAGGTCGCATGGATGATCATGATATATACACCTATTGCACCAGTCTTTTTGTGATATGAGTATACGTATTCACCTTCTGGTACTTTTTCACGCCACGATAAAAATGCATAATAGATTAACTTACACTCCGTTACAATGATATCTATTAATTTATTTCTTTTCATAGTAGCGTCAAACGCAGCATCAATTGCATAAGAAAATGAAGAGTACTCACTTTTATATTCTTTATATTTTTTTATTATGGTAGGAAGCTTTCTAACAATTTTATATAGAAGGAATAACTCTAAACATACAAAAGCAATTTCTCCTGCAACTATAATATAAGAAACGTATGAAAAATCTTGTAAATAGTCACTTGGAATAATAAATCTTGCAAAAATATAACCAGCTATTACAACAGGAACTATATACGTTAACGAGTACCTTTTTCGAATAATGAAGAAATACGTGATGATTGGAATGACAAACATGCAATCTAATAATGACCCAAGTACAACTTCTTTCGGCGCAGCTGGTACTATTGGAAGAGCATACAATAAATAGTTTGATAGCATAATTAAAGAGACGAGTCCAATCCAAATACCTTTTCGCCTTCGCGATAGTGTAACATTCATACGTTCACTCCTTTATTTAAAAACCTCATTTAAGTGGTCTTTATAAAATGAAATGGCACGTTCAAATTCTTTTACTTCCTCTACTTTCACGACAGTTTCAAGTAATAATTTCATCGCTGACTCGTGATCGTTTACGTTATATTTTGCTAATGATAAAAATACTTTCATCGGATCGTTCTCTGGGAATTTTTTCACCCCAGCTTCTAATACTGTAATTGCCTTTTCATATTCCCCTATACAACGATATGTACTTCCTAGACCAATATAAGCACCGCAAAGGGATTCGCCATCAAGTCCATTTGCGATTGCCTGCTCATAATACGGAACTGCTTCTGTTTCTAGCCCCATTACATCATGTATCCACGCACACTGATACAGTACTTCTGCATCCTTTGTAAAGTTTGTTAATCCTATAAGCATCTCTTTAGACTGCGCATATTTCTTTTCGTTTCTAAGTTTAATAGCTTGCTTTAATAAATGTTCCATAGAATCCACTCCTCACCAATTATTCTGTGTATAGCTCTTGGTTGATATACGCTTCACATTCGTGTAAAAGTAAAATTCCCACCAATTAAAGTTTCGCTTACTTATTACTATGCGGATTCATTCTTATCTAAAAACTTAATTTTAAAAAGCAGTGACACGATTACATAATACCTCTAAGCTTTTGACAATTTCTTTCGCTGTTTCATCTTTCCCATTACACAACTTCCCTTTACCATCTTGTCCAATTACATAATGCACAGCTCCGCGCGAATATAAAGAATGTGGTGAATTCGCAATCATTACATTCGCCCTTGCTTCTTTCATTCTATTTTTCGCTCTTTCAAACAGTTCTTCTTCATTTAAATCACTTTCAAGTTTAAAACCAATAAGTACTGTTTCTGGGTCCCATTCTTTTATTTGTTTTAATACTTTTGGAGCCTTTTGAAAGTGAATAATCGGTGCAATATCACTTGAAATTTTTCCGTTCATATTAAGAACATTACCATCTTGATCACAGATCTTCTCCACAATCCAATCTGATCCAGCCGCTGCCATAATAACCGCATCAACCTTTTCATGTGTGATGATACTTTTCATTTTATCTTGTAAATCAACAATCCCTTCAAATGGATGTAATTCTAACCCTCTATGTACATCGCTCGGTTTCTCCGCAAAATAACCGTGTAAATATATAACATGTGCCCCTTTAGCTAGAAGTTCTTCTGCGATTATCCTTCCGATTGTACCTTTAGCCATATTCGTATGCCCGCGTACTTGATCCCATTTTTCTAGACAACCACCGCTCGTAATTAATACCTTTTTCCCTTTCATTGTAACCATCCCTTACTAATTTTTCTTACGAAACCATTCTGTTCCAAAGTCAACTATATCACGCTGTTTCATTAGACGACACGTTGCATTCCCTATCTTCCCATTTTTTACAGTTCCTTTTCGCTCAAACTCAACACCAATTTCTACAAACTTCTCAGATTCGTAATCCATTTCAACAAACTCTTTCCACACTCTTTCACCGTTTTCTATAATAGGTGCTCCTACTTGTATTAACTCACATGCACCAGTACGCACCTCGGATAAATGAACAGACGTATTTGAATCATATCCAACACCAATTAATAATACGTACCCGTCTAAATCGTATATTTTTCTTAATGGAGATTCTTCTCCAAAGCTCATTGATAATGAATGGTTCATTGTTATTTCTACTGCATGTTTTCCCCATGCAGCAAAACTTCCTAACGGATGATTACTACGTACTACATTCGGATATGTACGAAAACATTCAACTATTTCACCCATTCCCCTTGTTGGGGTTATACGTGAATCAAATGCAGGGACGTTATCTCGGATAATTTGCCACCAGTCTTCCGGTACAGGTGGTCTTGACCAATGTTTCGGATCAGACAAATCCGAAGATTGCGTTGGCATTATTATCGTTCCTTCTTCCGTAACAACTTTCATTAATGCTTCTACTACAGCAACCGCACCACCAGATATCCATCCGATAGAACTTAGTGATGAATGAACGATAATTGTCATTCCTTTTTCGATTCCTAATGCTTTTAAATCTTTTGTTATTGTTTCGATTGTATTTGGAAATTTTGTACTTGCTACTATATCATTCATTTTCATATTGGTTCCCCCACTAGCCATGTAAATTTAAACTTTTATATAAATATATTATCATATTTTTCTTAATTTTTAACTTAATCATATTCATTACTACAAAAATATGTATATTATTATACTGAAGACTCAAAACTCTATTAAAATCGTAGATAATGATGAACGAGAGTTTTTTGAAATGAAGAAAAATGTAGATCTTATTTTTTCAGACTATACTCCATATGCATATTTTTATACTATTTTTCCAAATAACAATGAAATCTTTCGATTTCCTTATATTTTTCTCCTAAACTTTTAACTCGAAAACCAATTCTTTTATAAAATTCTACCGCCCCATCGTCTGTCTCTGCTTCTATATAAGTCAATTGATATATTCTTACAACCTCTTTAATCATTTGCAGTGCAATTCCTTTTTGACGATAATCTGGATCCACTGCTATATGACATACTCGTGCTTTAGTTGCTCCGATTACTTCTATACCTATACAAGCTTTTTCTTCATATTTGTACAAAGTCCCTTTATTATTTTGATAAAGTAATACTGCTTTCTTTAAGCTTATTTCATTTGGACCGACGGCATATTGTAGCACATTTAATATTGAATCTTTTTCAAGTTGTTCAACAAGTTGTAAATTCATACTTTCATCCCTTTCTACGAAAAAATACTAGCTCTTAATAAAAAGAGCTAGTCTCATTACGCCGTTATTTTTTCTTCTTTTTTTACAACGACAGCTACATAACTATGAAGTATCATCCCAATAATAACGAGACTCATACCAATCCAAGATAATGATGACGGAATTGGTGCAGATAACCAGATCAGCTCTCCTACTAGCGCAAATAAAACTTCACCAGACTGCGTCGCTTCCACTGTTGCTAGTTTTTGTGGATCATCTTTCACAAGATCTGTTGCAAAGAAAAATAATACTGTCGCGATTAACCCCGAACTAACTGCTACAATAAAACATTGAAAAACTTGGCTACTTGACGGTAATCCGCCAGTTGATACTTCGTAACCAGATAATAAAAACCAAAATGGTAAACTTGCTAATGTCATACCGAGTACTCGCTGAAATACATCTAATTCCCCTTTACAAACTTGCATCATTTTTCGATTTCCAAGAGGATACGCAAATGCTGCAATAAGTACAGGAACTACACATAAAACGGTTTCACGAATACCTAATGAAGAAGCATGTTCTACTTGCATGAGAACAACACCGAATAAAATAATACCCGACATAACTAATTCCTTCATCGGAAGTTTTTTATGTAGTGGATCCACCGCAAAAAATGGTGTTAACAAAATCCCTGCAACGATTGTAATTTGCCATGTTGATGCAACAAGCCAACCTGGTCCGAACGCTCCAGCAAAACTAAGCGGTGCATAAAAGAGACCAAATCCAACGATACTCCATACTAACCATTCTTTCGGATTGTTTTTCATATATTGAAAGAGTTGCTTTAAGTTCCCTCTATACATAACAATAAGTAATAGCATTGGAACCATAAAATAATACCGTAATGATGCACTCCAAATCCAGCTTCCACCTTCTAAGTCCATTGCCCGGTTTAAAACAAAGGTAAAGGCAAAGAAAAATGATGCCAGTATTCCTATAACAATTGCTTTCATTGTAAAACCCCTTGTTTAGTTTCTCCCTAATACTATACAACAAAATAAATATAATTAAAATTCACAATCTTTAACTTGTATGTAATCTAGCTCTATATAATTTCCTCAATCGACTTATATGTGCTTGATGATATCGATTATGATCTGCTATATGCCAAATTCCCCATCTTATAGTCGCAGTTTCCCCTTTTTCATACAAAACTTCCCGCGTTAAATCAGTTTCTGTTAGTTTCATACATTCTTCATGAAACAATTTTTGCACTGCTTCATAATCTTGCATTAACTCTTGCAACGTGTATTTTCTTAAACTCGGCATTTCTCCTACTTCATTCAACATAGGACCATATTTATTTTCAAATGTTGTTGGAACATCTTCTCCCTTGAAACGATACACCCAATGTAAATCGACAACTGCTAAATGCTGAAGTAACTGCCCAATACTATTTTCATTATTTTCAGACCCTTTATAGGATAGTTCGTTCTCTTCAGTACCTTCTACTAACCTTTGCAATCTATTAAACGTATCAGCAACCGTCGCATACAAAATCGCTACTTGAAGGTCCATATTTCTTTCTAAATGGAGATCTTTCATGCTAAACTTCCTCTCTTAAAAGAACAACACCATATGTTCATCATCACTATACACACCATTCATTTTTATAGCCCTTTTTTCAATTCCGTACGTTTTAAATCCCATTGATTCATATAATCGTTTGGCTGGTTCGTTCGTTGACACAACCCCTAAATTCAATTGCTCTAGCTTCATCTCTTTTGCCCTTTCAATTGCTTTACGTATTAAATCACGTGCAAGACCACTTCTTCGATTTTCAGTATCTACATACATTGCAACGATATGCCCTTTATGCTTATATGCGTCCTTTTCTTCTGTTAATAAAGTAACAACCCCAACTAAACGATTTTCATTATTAAAAGCACCAAATGTAAAACTACTGTTGGATGAAAGATTACTAGCAACGCGTTCAAGAGGGTTTTCTTGACGTACTGCTTCTTCATAAGTCGTTACAAATGCTTCTGGATTTACTTGTAGTGCTTGTAAACGTAACTCCCAATATTGTTTTGCATCCGCTTTTGTAAGTAATCGAATCATTTTATCTTCCCCTTTTTAATTGACATAATATTTTTATAGGTTATTATTTTTTGATTCATACTCTTCTTTTAATATACTGTAACGATAGCGATGAATGAACTTTCCCTGTCTCAATCGATCATTTCTCATTAACCCTTCGCATACAAATCCGGCATTTTCATAACTCTTTTTAGCTTGTGTATTATCTTCATCTACACGTAACCAAATTTTCTCCAATTCAAACTGGGAAAAACCTATTTGTAACATGCTGTTTAGAGCTGCCATTCCAAATCCTTTCCCCCAATAGTCTTTATTTCCAATCGCAATTCCTAGTTCAGCATTTTTATTTGTTTTATCAAAATTTTTAAGGTCTACCCATCCAATATGTATACCTTTCTCAGTAACGATCGCCCTTTGTTCATAACCATTTTTTCGGCTTATACAAGCTTCAACCCAGTTTCTCGTATCTCCACGAGTGAACGGAGGATGTTGATCTGGTACGACTAAATGCTTTGTTACATCTCTATCTAATGACCATTGATAGCGATCTTCTACATCATCTAGTGTCAATTCTCTTAATTGAACATATGGTACATTCATTTTTCTCTCCTCTTTTTATTTACCAATAGAAAATCCTTCGAACACTCTTCCACCATACTGTTCTAACGTCTTTTCTATAAAATGAATTAATTCATTTTTCTCTCCCGTTTTATAAAAATGATCAAAAGCCGCTACAAATTTGTTTGCATATTGCCCATCATATCTTCTTAGCACTCTAATAAACCATTTTGAACTCCCAAGCCACCTACCATTTACTCTTAATACATATTCATGTACTAAATCCGCTAATAAATTAGCGATAAACAATTCTTCTTCTCTTTTTGTTGCACCAATAAAGTCATCTAAAATATCCGTAATAAAATATCGCTTCTGCTTAATCGTTTCTTCGGTCCATTTAGCTGGTCCTTTATGTAGTAAATCATTCGCTTCTTTTTTTAATTTCTCAACAATTTCCTTTTCCCCTTTTAATGCAACCCCTTCTGAAACTAATTGTGGTAACGACGGTCTCCCTCGATCACAATCCATTTTGAAAAAGGTTTTATATGTTGTAAAATTATGAACAAACACCTCAACAGGCCATCCATTACTATAGAAAGATTCTCTATAACAAGAAGTTAAACTTTGGTCAACTATTACAATATCAAGATCAGATGTTTTTGTCGCTTCTCCTCGTGCAACGCTTCCACCGAGTAAAGCTACATCACAATTCGGAAATTGTGATGTAATTATGCTTTGTGCTGCTTCAATGGGTTTCATAGCCGTTCCTCTTTTCTTATTTCATTTTCTTTTTTTCAGCTCTTTCTCTCGCTTTTTTTATATAGCTTTCTGCATCTGGTGTTTTACATGATGTTGTACCGTGATCAACCTCTACTTTTCCAATTTCACGTGCAATTTCAATCGCTTGTCGCTCTAAGTCTTCATTACGAATTCCTATTGCGATTAAAGCACTATTCATCGCTTCTTTTTTTCTATTTTTTTCATTATGTATATTTTCTTTAATCTCTTCTAAGTATGGAGAGAAGAAATCATCATGTAACGCTTTATTTTTAATCGATATATTTGCTAATAAAGACCAGCCAGCTCTTCCAATCCATTCATCATTAGACTTTGTCCACTCTTTCATTCTTTCTATTGCAATTGGCGAAGTACATATAGATGTCATAAAAACATCCATTAAACAGTAATAATCAACATCCTGAACCCAACTATTAAGCTGTTCTGCTGTTATATTCTTCGGGTCTAAAATATAAGTTGCTAATGTCATCGCGTCCATATTTTTTGTTTCCCACAATTCAACTGCTAAATCGTGATCTTTTTTTATTTTCTTTTTTAACAATTTTAGATTCGCAAAACTAACTCCGAATAATGGCTCTTTCGCTCCGTGGTTTTTATACGTTTTTCGATTTTGTTCTGTTCCATATTCCTCTAGTTGCTGGATTACTTCTTCAAGTAACATATACCCACCTCTTTATCTTTTATGTTGACTGTATATATGTATGTACGATATATTCTACATTACTTTTTGTTTTTCCTATATTTATTTTTAAAATACGGTATGTGAAATTTCTAAACATTGCACAGCTATACCATTAAAAAACTGTACATGTTAAACATACAGTTTTTTGATGGTATCAATTTTGCGTAGAATAAGATATAAACTACGAAAGAACTTTTAATGGTCCTCTCAATCACCTATTTTTTCAACTAAATTTTTTACATCTGACCACTCTTCTATTGACCCTGCGTCCGGAAAAACTGTAACTACATTAAAATTCGCACCTTTTTCTTTCCCAATTTGTTTAGCTGCTAATAAATTCGCTGCCGCAGAAGTTCCTATTTTTATACCAGTATCTTTGTAAAAACGTGCCATTTCATACAGGGTATCTTCATATGAATAAGTCCATTGTTTTTCTATCAAATTTTCTTCCTGTTCTATGAAATATTGTTTCCTTCCTAAGCCGAACCCACCTGATCCAGCATATTTCTTTAAATCATTTGGTGGTTGTTCCGAACCATAAGGCAATTCAGCAGGCATTACTAAATGTAGTTCAACATTTTTTGTATAATTCTTTATTGCTGTATAGACTCCCATTAGAGTCCCACCAGTACCAGCAGATGCTACCCATGCATGTATTGGTTTTCCATTCATTTGTGCAATAATTTCTCGCCCTGTACCTTCTATATGACTTACTAGATTTGCATTATTATAATGTTGGAATAAAAAGTATAATTCTGGCTTTTGTTTGCTAATCTCTATTGTTTTCTCAATTACTGCGTAGAACCCTTTACATTTATCAACTAAGATTACGTTAGCACCATAACGATCAAGTTCATTTAATAGAAATTTACCGGTTCCAGAACTTAAAACTAACGTGCATTGAATCCCTAAATAATTACAAATACACCCAATTGACCTCGCTAAGCTTCCACCACTATACTCTAAAATATTTTGTTTTTTGTCCGCTTCTTGTAAATATTTATTAATCATTCCAAGTGCTGCCCTATCCTTAATTGACCCTGTAGGGTTATGCCATTCACATTTAGCATAGATAGAAAGATCCTTCGTTTCTTCGCATTTTAATTTCATGAGAGGTGTATTTCCAACATGTTTAGAAAACTCTTCAAAATGGTTTACTATCATACTTTTATACCTCCTTCATAAATTATGTTTATTACATTTGTTCTTAGCCAAAATACTTTCTACATTTTAATAACTCTCTCAATAAGATCTTCTTATATAAAAATCCCTACAAACACTGTAGGGATTTATGTCTAAATTATTTTGTTACACTCTATTTCATATGAAAATAGTTTCTTTATTCAGATGCATTCATAAGCACAATTCTCCAACCATCTGGATCCTCTATTGTGGTTCCTTTCTCTATCCAATACGGGTTTTCTGGTTCCACCTCATGATAGCCCATATTACTTAATCGATTCACTATCTTTTCAATTTCATCTTTATTAGGCATATAAAAAACTAGTAAATTATCTTTTGTCGGTGCCGGACATGGACTTCCATTAACATGTGTAGTAAACTCCAAATGATACTCTTCATCTGGTAAGCCAAACATAACCCCATCATATCCTTCATGATTGTGAAATTCCCCTATACGTTTTAAACCTAATCCTGTTTCATAAAAATTTATCACTTCTTCAAATTTATCTGTTGGTCTTGCAATTCTAAATTGAACCCAATTCTTCATGCAAATCTCCTCCTTTTCATTTTCCAAAGCTTTATAGTAATTAGTATAGGTTACATATATTCCCTTTAACATCCCTCATTAGTGTGAACTTCCTAAGTTAAAAGACCTATTAGTTAATAAACAATAGGACTTTAGTATAAAATTCATATAAAATTAGTTATATAAATGTAGAGATGAATTACAAGCTATTACGTATGAAATAGTTCTCCTTGCAGGGCCTTTATATACCGATCAGCAGATCTTTGTACAGCTTTATTCGCATCTTCCACCACACCATGAAATGCATTATATAGTCGACTAAATTGGATATCTTTTACCTTCTCTGCCATATCTCTAACTTTATTCGCTGGTAATGGAATGAGATTGGGATAACTATACATAAAACTTACCCATTTTCGATCCGAAACTACTTGTATAATATCACCTGATAACAAAATGCCTTTCCCTTCATTACCGTCTTTCCAATGTATAACAGTTCCCCCCTTAAAATGGCCTCCTAAGCGATGCAATGTAAGTTCTTCCGATAATATCAGATGCTCCCCAGACCAAAATTTAATTTGCTTACTCGGACGAACCACCCACTCTTTATCATCTTCATGAATATAAATAGGTACATTGAATGTTTCCGCCCATTTAACTTGTGTAGAGTAATAATGTGGATGAGAAAGTGCTATTGCTTGAATACCACCTAAATCATATATACGTTGTATCGTTTTATCATCTAAATAACTAATGCAATCCCACATAACATTTAGAGTTTTACTTTGTATTAAAAATGCTGTTTGTCCAATCGCAAATTTAGGTTTAGTAGTAATGCTATACAAACCGCTTTCTTCTTTTATTATTTCGTTTTTGTATAAATTGCTATTTTGCATCGTTTCTAATGTTGTCCATGACTGCCCAATTGGATTAACATATTGTCTTTCCTCATTACAAATTTTACAGCGAGAAGGTGCTTCTTCATTTTCGGGATACTGTACTCCACATGTAGTGCAAATATAATTATCCATATTCCCACTCCTTTTTTCATGTAATTGTTTCTTTACCAATATTTTAATAAAAAACAAAAATATTCGAATCAATAATTGGAACGAAAATGAAATGATACGAAAGTATGATTAGTCTCCTTTCGTTTTAAGACTTTAGCCTAAGTACTATATTTTTCATTTCTTCTTTCTGTGAAAGTGGCATATCGTTTTTAATAGAAATTCCAAGTAAATTAAACTTTTACCCATTAAATAAGTGAATACATCTTTTCAAAATAAATGAACCTATTCATAGATTTCGTCACACCTTTGACACAGTTGCACTAAGCGATACACATTAGGGGTATAGTATATTTAAAGTAACGATAAAAGAATATTCAATAATTTTATCTTCCTTATCGTTACTAGATTCAATTCGTAACAAATAAAGGAGAGGTTTTAATGGAAATCGTTATTATGCTCTATGATGGAATTACTGCATTAGATGCTATTGGTCCATACGAAGTATTTGCTGCAGAAAGCAACAACAACATAAAATTTGTTGCTAAAACGAAGGGATTAATAAAATTAGATTCGAAAATGGGCTATTTACATGCTGATTACAATTTTAATGAAATTACTTCAGCAGATATTCTTATTATTCCCGGATGTCGTCCACCAAACTTTACACAACTTATGAAGGATGAAGAAACTCTTAATTGGATTCTCCAAATACATAAAACGACAAAGTGGACTACAACTGTATGTACAGGCTCCTTAATCTTAGGTGCTACTGGTCTACTAAATGGTGTTAATGCTACTAGTCATTGGAGCTGTTTTAACTTACTTCGTTCTCTCGGAGCTATTCCAACTGAAGAGAGATTCGTGCGCCATGAAAAAATTATAACAGCTGCTGGTGTATCTGCAGGTATTGATATGGCCCTTCAGTTAATAGCTTGGGAATTTGGAGATGAAAAAAGCAAAGCAGTTCAACTCATGTTAGAATACGACCCTCAGCCTCCCTTTGATACAGGTTCTCCTAAAAAAGCGCATGCATCCTTATTAGAAGATTTAAATTTGATGATTGAAAGTTTAAATAATAAAGTTTAAATTCATCCTATTTTTCAAAACTGCAATTGATATAAAATCTTGCATACTTTTGAGTAAACTTTTTTACACTTGTAAAAAAGTTTTTTTGCATTTCCCTACCTATAATTGCTAATATAGTAGAGTAGAACTTTTATAGAGAGAAGGAAAATTATGCACAATGGAATTCGAATGACAACTTTAGTAAAAAGGGCTATGTTAGTTTGTGCGGGGGTATTATTCACATACGAAGCGGCTTTGGGATCAGTACATACTGCTCTAGCTAGTACAGAGGATGAAGCAAAATCTGTTCAACTTGTAAGTGAGATTCAAACATCTCTTGCTCCGAAAGAAGCTCCTAAACATTATAACGGGCAAGTTAGAAAAGTCGCTTATTTAACATTTGATGATGGTCCTGGAAAATACACAGCTGAGCTTTTAGATATGTTAAAGAAAGAAAATGCAAAAGCAACATTCTTCCTAATTGGTTCAAACGTAAAAGCTTTCCCTGATCTTGTAAAACGCGAAGATGCTGAAGGCCACTACGTTGGGATGCACAGTATGACTCATAACTACAAGAAACTTTACACAGAAGGTCATTACGTAGATGAAATGAAGGAAGACCAAGGCTTAATCGCTGGTGTTTTAGGTAAATCACCAGTATTAACTCGTCCATCTTACGGCTCTATGCCAGGATTAAACGAAGCTCTTCGCAACAAAGTTGTAGAAAATGGCTTAAAAGTTTGGGATTGGACAATTGATTCTTTAGACTGGAAATACAACAAAATGCAAGTTGATGCTGCATCTGCTAAAATTGTAGAGAACGTGTTACATGGTGCTACAAATCCAACAGAAGTTATCCTTATGCATGATATTCATCCACAATCAGTAAAAGCAGTACCTGGAATTATTAAAGGACTGAAAGAAAAAGGATATGAATTAGAAGCATATAATGAGAACGAACATTTCCCATTAAACTTCTGGCATGATAATCGTATGTAATGAAAAGACTTGATTCCCTTTAGCTGGGAATCAAGTCTTTTTGTCGTTTTGGGAATTACTCCTCGTATATTCGACTCAAATTCCCCCTTCTCTAATATCAATAAAAATTCAAAATCACATGTTATACTAAAATTTAGTTTAAATAAGTAGGTGCCATATGATCGTATATACAGTACAAACTGAAGAAGCTTGGAAACAATTTAAGAAACTTGGTTATTTAGAAGGTAATAAAGAATTCATCGATCCAGACGATTTATATTCATATGACTGGATGGTGCGCGTTGCTAAAACAAGATTGCCTCATTACGAAGGTAACTATCCTATTTGGGTCTGGGAAGCAAATAATTACCCAAATCGAAATCATAAAGCTTGGGGTAGAACAAATTCAAAAATGGTAATTTTAACACTAGATGTACCGAAAGAATGGGTACTATGGAGCTATTTTGACTATTGGTGCTGCGCTATGACTGATGGATCAATATATTTACATACAAAAATAAGTGTACTTTAGATGAATGGTATACATATATGGATAAAAAATACGAGATAATATTTGATTTCGATTATTTATTATCTCATCCTGATTGGTGTCTAGGTAAAGAGGATTCGTTAGAAAAACAAGGTGTTATCGGCAACATCCCCCTTTCCTTCGTAAAAAAAGTAAGGCGTTTTCGCGCTAAGGAAGATACATCTATTAATGAAATCAGAAGTGATAACTGGGATAGTAGAAAAGAAAACCGTATTAAAAAGATGAATCGAAAATTAAGAAAAAGAATCGAAAAACAAAAAAGATTGCAAAAGCGACTTATACGAAATTAAAACAGATTTATCAAAATATAGTAAGAAGTTATGGATTGAATATAAAATTTCAACCCTTTTTATATTATCAACACTTTAGCACATATTAACCATAAGGAGTGATATGTATATGGAGTTTCTCTCATCTGAATATTTGTCTGCCTTGCTTGCCATCATTGTAATCGATTTAGTGTTAGCCGGAGATAATGCCATCGTAATTGGATTAGCAGCAAGAAGATTACCGAAAGACCAACAAAAAAAAGTTATTATATGGGGTACTGTCGGGGCAATCGCTATTAGAGCCCTCGCTACCTTAGTTGTCGTTTGGTTATTAAAAATACCTGGTTTACTCCTAATTGGCGGTATACTTCTTATATGGATCGCTTACAAGTTGATTGCTGAGGGCAAAAATCATGATATTAAAGCCGAAGAAGGATTTTGGTCTGCTATTAAAACCATTATTATCGCTGATGCGTTAATGGGCATTGATAATGTACTCGCTGTTGCAGGAGCTGCCCATGGTAACTTTTCTTTAGTAATCATTGGTCTATTAGTTTCTATTCCTGTAGTCGTATGGGGCAGTACATTGATTTTAAAATGGGTGGATCGTTTTCCTGTCATCATTACGATTGGAGCAGCCGTTTTAGCTTATACTGCTGCAAAAATGATTGTAGATGAGAAATGGTTTGCTGGATTTTTCGAAAGTAACCCTTTCATTAAATGGGCATTTATCATTATTATCATCGTCGGTGTAGTTTTCTTCGGAAAGGCAAAACAAAAAGCAACAGCTAGTTCTGTCTAATAATGATGGTATATTTACAAATAAAAAGCGCTATTCATATGAATAGCGCTTTTTATTATTTATTTAGCTTCCCCTTCCGGAGTCGTTTTTACCTTCGTTTTGTTTTTATCACGATTGTTATAGTTATACTTCGAACGATCTACTGGAGTGAATCCTTCCGGTGTGTAGAATCGTAATAAGTCACCATTTACGACTTGGTCAGAGTATTTTAGTGAGTTTTGAACCATTTGTTCATTTTTCTTTATTTCATCTGTAAATTCTACAGGTTTTCCAGTTGTTGTATCATAGTATTTGCCGTTCAGTGCAGTAACAGTTGGGCTTACGTAGTTACCGTTACGGAACGCAACGACTTGTTTATGCTCTGGTGATAATAAATCTGAACCGAATTGAACATAGTTTTTCGTATCTGTACCTAGTAAGTGTAATAACGTAGGAAGAACGTCAATTTCACCGCCATATTGATGTTGTACGCCACCTTTCACTCCTGGTACACGAACGATTAAAGGCACACGTTGTAACTGTGCATTTTCAAATGAGTTCATTTCTTTACCCATTACTTTTGACATTGCTGCGTTATGATTATCTGAAATACCGTAATGGTCTCCGTACATAACGATAATTGAGTTATCATATAAACCAGATTGTTTCAAGTAATCGATGAAACCTTTTACAGATTCATCTAAATAGCGTGCTGTTTGGAAGTACGTATCTACTGATGAATCGCCTGTTGTCGCTGGTTCAATCGTTGCTTCTGCCTTATCGATTGGATAAGGGAAATGGTTCGATAACGTAATAAACTTCGTATAGAACGGTTGTTTCAACGTTTGTAATAACGGAATAGATTCATTAAAGAACGGTTTATCTTTTAATCCGTAGTTTACTACATCTTTTTCATTCATATCATAGTATGACGCATCAAAGAATTTATTAAAACCAAATGATTTATAAATATCGTCACGGTTCCAGAATGTTTTGTAGTTACCGTGGAATACTGCTGATGTGTATCCTTGTTGTCCTAAAATAGCTGGTGCTGATTGATACGTATTATGAGATTTCGTTGTAAAGACAGAACCTTGCGGTAAACCAAACATTGAATTCTCTAACATAAACTCCGCATCAGATGTTTTCCCTTGTCCTGTTTGATGGAAGAAGTTATCAAAGTATAGTGTATTCGCATCTTTTGTAAATGAGTTTAAGAACGGTGTAACTTCTTGACCATTTAATTTGTAATCGATTAAGAAGTTTTGGAATGACTCTAAATGAATATAAATTACGTTCATTCCCTTTCCTTTACCGAAATACTCAGGATTTGGACTTGCATAAGTTGATGTTAAATAATTTCTTACTTCTGTCATATTATCCCCATCAGCTAATGCTCGTTCTGTTGATGCTTTCGCACTTTGAATACCATCGTAAATTGTGTAGTTGTATGCCCCTAAATATTTCACAATATAATTTCTATCGAATGTTCTTGTTAATAATTCAGGACGGTCGGATTCTGCAAGACCTAAGTTAACACTGAATAATAAAATACCTGCTACAAATACTAGAGATAATTTATGCTTCGCAACACGAATTGGTTTTGGATTTGCGAATTTTGTTGCGACTAACACAATTAATATAATCGTGTCTAGGAAGTATAGTGGATCATAAAGATGTAGCAACGCAAGAATACTACCACCTAAATCTCCAAAGTTATTCGTTTGTGTTAATGTCGGGAACGTAATAAAGTCACTGAAAAAGCGATAGTATACTACGTTTGCGTATAAAAGAATCGACAATAACAAGTTGATAACGATTAACCAAATATAAGATCGTTTCCCTTTTGCAAATAATGCAAGTCCTAAAAATAGAACTGCTGAACTAAGCGGGTTGAAAAACAGCAAGAATTTTTGGATTGTGTTTGAAATTCCTAAATTAAATTCCGTTACATAAGCGGCATATGTTTTGAGCCACAATAAAATAACGGCAAACAGAAAGAATCCAAAATGATTGCTTAACACACTTTTGCTCTTTAATAAGAACTGTTTCATTTCTCCACCTCTTTTAATCATCCAAGGCTTATTTTTTATAAGTCTGTCTCTCTATTCAAATTTTCTTCTTCAAATAGATTATCTTTATTTAACTATATGAAGAATATTAGTAATTATAATTTGAAGCTAGTATTTATTCAACTATTTCTTTTTAAACATTTTGACCTTGGTTTCTATTTAACAAAATACATTTGTAACATTTCCTGTTTTCTCCCAAGATTCATCCACTAATTATGACATCCCATACTATATACCTTTATAAACTCATTCGCAAACTATTCTATCTCCAATTTTGGTACATATTTCACATGAAAAAATAATGTTATTTAATTATATTGCTCACCTTACATTCCCCTGCTTCAACTAAATCTTAAAGTCATTACATCTCTTCCGTACATGAAAAATCCTCATGTTCATTAATATTATATTTGAATAATTATTCATTTGCCCCACCAGTGGTGTTATGTTTTCTCGACAAAAAAACTCGCTCTAAAAAGAGCGAGTTTTTTCATGATATATTATTGACCTTTGTACATTGCATCTACTTGTTTTTGAAGCTCTTCATTTTCTAAGTACTCATCGTAAGTTGCCTCTTTATCGATTACACCGTTTGGTGTTACTTCGATAATGCGGTTTGCAATTGTTTGTACGAACTGATGGTCATGAGATGTGAATAACATTGTACCTTTGAAAGCAATTAAACCGTTGTTTAATGCAGTGATAGACTCAAGGTCTAAGTGGTTCGTTGGATCGTCAAGTGTGATTACGTTCGCACCACTTAACATCATTTTAGATAACATACAACGAACTTTTTCGCCTCCAGATAATACAGAAACGTTCTTCTTAACTTCTTCACCTGAGAATAACATACGGCCTAAGAAACCACGTAAGAAGCTTTCTGACTCATCTTGTGGAGAGAATTGGCGTAACCAATCAACTAAGTTATAGTCACTGTTCTCAAAGTACTTAGAGTTATCTCTTGGGAAGTAAGATTGAGATGTTGTAACACCCCATTTGAATGAACCGCTATCTGGCTCCATTTCACCCATAAGGATTTTAAATAATGTTGTCATCGCGATATCGTTACGACCGATAAATGCAACTTTATCACCTTTATTTAAAGTGAAGTACACATTATCTAACACTTTTTCGCCATCAATTGTTTTAGAAAGGCCTTCAACAGTTAATAAGTCATTTCCTATTTCACGCTCAGGTGTGAAGCCAACGAATGGGTAACGACGTGATGATGGTCTAATATCATCTAATGTAATTTTATCTAATAATTTTTTACGAGAAGTTGCTTGTTTCGCTTTAGATGCGTTTGAGCTAAAGCGTGCAATGAAGTTTTGTAACTCTTTTACTTTCTCTTCTTTTTTCTTATTAGCATCTTGTGTTAATTTTAAAGCTAATTGGCTTGACTCATACCAGAAGTCATAGTTACCAACATAAAGTTGAATTTTACCGAAATCAAGATCAGCCATGTGCGTACATACTTTATTTAAGAAGTGACGGTCATGGGATACAACGATTACTGTATTTTCAAAGTTCATTAAGAAGTTTTCTAACCATTGAATCGCTTTTAAGTCCAAGTGGTTGGTAGGCTCATCTAGTAATAGAATATCAGGTTTACCGAATAATGCTTGAGCAAGTAATACTTTTACTTTCTCTGCACCAGTCAATTCTGATAATTTTTTGTCATGAAGATCTTCACCAATACCAAGACCTTTTAGAAGGATTGCAGCTTCTGACTCAGCTTCCCAACCGTTAAGCTCAGCGAACTCACCTTCAAGTTCTGCAGCACGCATTCCATCTTCATCACTAAAGTCTTCTATCATGTAAATAGCATTTTTCTCTTGCATTACTTTGTAAAGTTGCGTGTGACCCATAATTACTGTTTCTAATACTGGGAACTCTTCATATTCGAAGTGGTTCTGTTTTAATACTGCTAGACGCTCACCTGGCGTAATATGTATATCACCTGTTGATGGTTCAATTTCTCCAGATAAAATCTTTAGAAATGTTGATTTACCAGCACCGTTTGCTCCGATTAAACCGTAGCAGTTACCTGGCGTGAATTTTATGTTAACATCTTCAAATAATTTGCGATCCGCGAAACGCAAACTAACGTTACTTACTGTAATCATTTGTGTCCTCCTACTAATACCGCTTATTTCAGCGTTTTCTCACCGATTGTCTTAAAAAATCGCATATTACGACTCAATTATTGTAGACTATAGCTATTATATAGTAGAAGCTGGATGAATAGCAACGGTTGATTACTATTCATCCCTTTTCTATCTTGAATAAAATGTACGTTTTTAACGAAATAATATTATATAGAAGCATATTTCATAATGAACAGAGATATGAAATATGAAAAATTCGCAAAATATAAAGATGTGATGGACAAATTTATTAAATAAGAAGAATCCCCTTTTAAAAGGGGATTCTTTACTTTCTTTTACTTAATTTTTTCGTATAATTCTTCATTTTATTCGTTAACCCTATTAACGCAGGTATCAATATTGGCATCACAATAATAGCTAATAATAACAGTGCAACACCAACAACAGATGCTACTTGTATAAGCGTCAATACACCCGAAGGGATTAATGCAGCAAATGTACCACCTAAAATAAGTGCCGCTGATAATACGACTCCTCCTATGTGACGAGATGCATTTACAATTTTCGTTGCTGGGTCCCCCTCTAGCTCATTGTATCTCATCATTACGAAAATGCTATAATCCACACCTAAAGCGACTATCATTATAAAACTAAAGAATGGTACATTCCAGCTCAATGACTCTACGTTTAGTATGTGTGTACTAATTTCTTCACTTATACCAAGTGATGCAAAATAAGCTAATATTAAAGATCCAATAATGAAGATTGTATTTAAAAATGACCGTGTAATAACGAGTAATACAACCGCAATTCCAATTAACATAATTGTAGCTGTACGTAAGAAATCTTGGCCCGTTACTTCTTTTAAATCAACGTTTCTTGCTGTTGTACCGCCGATCGCTTTTTTTGTTGATTTTAATTCTGTACCATTTAATGTACCGTCTATCGTTTTATTAATTTCTTCAATGATTGGCATCGCTTCTTTTGAATACGGATTTACGTCTAAAATGATTGTCATTTTAGCAGTCTTTCTATCATGTGACATGTACGTATTCAATGCTTTTTGGAAATCTTCTCCCTCTAAAACTTCTTTTGGAATATAAAATTTCTCAGAGCTTTTTGATTCATTCAATTCTCCTAAATATTTCTGAGCATCCCCTAGTCCGTTACTTACCTTTTCGAGCCCTTCTGTACTTTTAGATAATCCTGATTGTAATTGCCCCATCTGTTCTTGCAAGTCTTTCAGCCCGGTTAATAACTGGCCTTGCCCATCATTTATTTTTGTTAATCCGGTTTGTAACTCAGATGACTTGTTCGCAATTTGTTTAGAACCTGAAGCACCTTCATCTAATCCATTTTTAAGATCAGCTGCTCCTTTTTGTAATTTAGTAACTCCATTGTTCATTTCTTTTAAACCGTTATCCACTTTCAATAACGATTGATTCGCTTCTTTAAATGAGCCCATCGCCGCTTTATGATGCGTTGCTAATTGATTTAATTCATTTGAAAGCACACCTAATTGCTTCTGAGCCTCTTTAGCAATTCCTATCGTTTGTAGTATGTTCGGATCATTTGCTAATTCTGGTTTCGTTTGAATAAAATTGGTCATTAACACTTCAATTTGTTCATAACCTTTTTTCGCACCATCAATTGCTTGAGAAATACTTCCGAAGTATTGATCGTAAGAGCTTAAACCTTTTTCTAACTGTGCATAACCAGCATGAAGTTGTGAAGTTGCATTAGATAAAACATTTATATTTTCATTTACTGAAGTTAATCCACCCTCAATTTGTTGCGCACCTTGTGCTCCGTCATTTATACCACTTGATAGTTGATGTAAAGCTGTTCCTAATGCCGTTACACCGTTTTTCGCTTCGTTTGTTCCATCAATTAACTTTTGAACGTTTGCAAGACTATTTGAGTCTTTACTACCCATTTTATCTTTCGCAGCAGTTAACCCATCATTAATGTCCTTTATACCACCATTGGCATCTCCTAACCCCGTATTTAGTTCTCCAGCTTGTTTATTTATATATAGTTCTTTTATCCTTTCCCCAGTTGGACGCGTCGGTGAATATACTTCTGACACACCTTTCACTTTCAAAATCTTATCAGTTAGTTCATCTAAAGTTTGAAGAGAACTCGCCTCGTCTAACTTGTTATCCGATTGAATGACTAACGTACTTGGTGAAGAAAAACCAGGTGGAAAATGTTCTTCTATTACGTTAATCCCCTTTTTCGATTCATATTTATTATCTACTTCAAATAAATCATTGTAATTTAGTGTGTTAGAATATTTCATTAGGAAAGGAATCGATATCACAAATACAATGATTAAAGCTGCGAATGGTCTTACTACTGAGTTTTTCGCAAGAAATCCCCATAAACGACTATCCTCATGACCTTTAAATGTTTTTACTGGATAAAACATTCCTTTTCCTAAAAGCACCATAAAAAATGGATTTAACGTAGTTAATACGAGTAATAATACTGCGACACCAATTGCTACGGCTGAAGTAGATTGATATAATTTAAAACTCGCTAAAGCAAGAGATGCAAAACCAATTAGTACTGCTATCCCACTATATAAAACGGTTTTCCCTGCCGATTTAAACGTTTCTTTCGTAGCTAAAAATGCATTTTCTTGTTTACTTAATTCTTCCTTAAACCTTGTATATAATAAAATGTTATAGTCTGTTCCAACCCCAAACAGGACAACAACTACAAACACTTGTGTAAAGTTAGAAAACGGAAAATTAAATTGATCTACTAGGTGGGCAATAATCCCCATTGAAACTAAATATGATACACCCACTGTAAGCAGAGAAACGATTGGAACAATTGGTGAACGAAATACAATGATTAATACAACTAAAATGAAAATGATAGAAATAACTTCTGTCTTTTTCACTCCCTCTTGAGAGGATGTAAGAAAATCACCCGCTATTAAATCACTTCCTGTTAAGTACGTTTTAACTCCCTTCGGTTTAATTTTATTATGAAGCCCATTTGCAATTTTTGATATTTCACCATGTTTTTTATCTACAGAAATTTGCGTTAAAATGGTCGTATTGTCTTTAGATATCAATTGTTTTTCCAAGTCTTTATTATCTAAATGTGAAACAACTTCCTTAATTCCTAATTGCTCTTTTTCATTTTGTAAAGCGTTGATTGTTTTTATTATTTCATCTTTTTGCTCAGTTGTTAAAGCTGCTTTACTTCCACTATTAAAAACAGCTATAACATCATATTTTTCTGTCCCGTCTTTATCCATCTCTCTTATCATTTTGTCAGCGATACTACTTTGCTCTGTATTCGGAATCGTAATATGCCCTTTTTCTTTCACTAATTTATCCATATTAGGCATCGTTACGATCATTGTAATAGTAATAACTATCCATAATAGAAAAGATAAACTTCTCCAATTTTTTAGCTTACTCATTTTAATCATCTCCCATTTTGAAAGTATAATGTTAGTTCCGGAATGAATATTCATTCCTATTATTTTGAAACTATTTTTAGGAATGAACGTTCATTCCTATCATTCTATTGATTTATTCTATAGACCCTATTAAACTAATCTTTTCCGGAATGAATGTTCATTCCTTTGGTTGCACAAATACCCTCTCCTACTTTCATTTTTTAAATCTATTTAGGAATGAATATTCATTCCTGTCCTTATAAAGCTATAGAATCAAATGATTCTAATAGCATTCCAAGAGCTTTCTTCCAATTCTTTTACTAACTCTTTCGAGTATTCTAATTGCCCTGTTGCAATTACTTTCGTTAATGCTTCTAGCGGCTGATATACAATAATAATTAAAGCAACTGGAGGCAATGGACGAAGAAAACCTTTTGCGATTCCATCTTCAATAATATTCATAAAGAAGCCTATAAAATCGTCAAATATTTTCTTACTTTGTTCATCAAGAAAATAACTGTCACAGTGAGAATTTGTAAATAAAAAAGCGTCCACATTGTTTCTCGCAAATTCAAATAAACGGTTGTACGTATGACTAAACTGTTCACGAATATTTGCTTCAACAGGAAAATCTGTTTTTATCATTTCAGAAAGCTCTAACATACTTTTTGAAAATAATGAGTTAACTAGTGCCTCTTTATTTTCAAAATAGCGATAAATAGTACCCGCACCGACTTTTGCCTTTTCAGCGATCATTGGAATTGTCGTACCATCGTAACCACGCTCTGCAAAAAGTTGCATCGCAGCATCAAAAATATCCTCTTGTTTGTTTTTAGCCATTTTTTCCACCTCTATTTTTAGGAATGAAAATTCATTCCGTTTTTAATTATAAATTACAAGGACTAAAAGTCAAGTGCGTAACTACGTATAGTTGCAATTTTAATCCCTTGTTTGTGAATCAATTTATATCAGCGGTTTTTAGAATACATCGACTTACCGACAAAAACGAGAACCAAAGAGAAAACCGTCCCAAATTTTGTTTGGGACAGCCCCATTTCCTATTTAAAGCTTAAAAGAAATCATAAATAAAAGCTTTACGTACTGGAACTATATTCTCAAATGCTTGTATTTCCTCTTCGCTTCCGCTAATGAATTCTAGTTCATTAAGTTCTAACGGACGCTTGTAGCCAAACATTATTGTAGATAATGCGTTAATATCCAGCTTAATTCCTTTATCTATTGTTTCCTCTTTCATAATTGTTATTTCATGATTCGCAAGCCTCACTGATACGTTGTTCCACGGAGCAAATGCGTCTGTAATGTGTAGAATCACTTCTTGCTGTACATTGTTCCAGCTCAACTCATATTGTTTTAAGAACTGCTCTACATCTACAATTCTTCCCATAAAATATGGTTTTATTTCTGTCTTCACGCGTGGCTCTTGCAATGAATATAGCAACGGTTCGTTTTCACTTACTGTCATTTCAAGTTCTTTAATCATAGAATCATGCTGGCAAATAAAGTTCCACAGACCATTTCGTGCTTCATTATGCAGTGGTACAAATTCTTCTACTGTCATTTTATAGTTTTCTATTTTGTATAACATGTAACCGGCTGCCTTTTTATTTTCATCATAGTAAATCGCTAATGTTAAATCATCATAAACCGCTTGAAACCACCAGTTCTTCTCTCGAACTAACATACCTGAAAAACGTTCTGCAAATGCTTCATAAAGCTTCTCGACTTCTTCTGGATGATTTTCTTTATTGAAACGTTTCACAGTGCCATTTACTTGTTTTTTCATCACTAAATCGCTCTTAGTCATATGACATGTGACTAAATTCGCACAAAGTTCCCAGCCGTATTTACGGTAAAATGAAACCGCAAATGGATGTAACATAGAGACTGTATAGCCATCTTTTTTCATCGTTTGAAGTGAATATTGAAGTAGCTCTTTTACATACCCACTTCTTCTATACTCAGGATACGTCGCTACCCCTGCAACGCCACCCATTTTAAATTTTTCTTTACCTATGTAAATATGAAACGGAATAAGATGTAGTTTTGCTGCTAAGTCTTCCCCTTCCATAATGCCGTATATTTCATGACTTTCCTTCATCTTTGTAAGTTGCTGCTGTAATCGTTCCTCATCTACTTTATATTGAAAAGCGTATTCTGATAAACGTAATGCTTCTCTGAACTTATCTTCTTTTAATTGTATGACATTCATATAATTCTCCTCCATTCCCCGTTTGAATTGTATCACAATTCTTACTTTTGTAGTTCGGTAAGTGAAATTAGAAAGACGTTTTAACAAAAAAAGCAGATACATCACGTATCTGCTTTCCATCCTTATTATTTAGCTAACTTTTGAAGTTCATCAAAGAATGTAGGATATGATACACCTACTGCTTCTGCATCTTCAATAATTGTTTTTCCTTCTGCCAGGCAGCCAGCAATCGCAAGCATCATTCCGATGCGATGATCACCATAACTATTTACTGTATTGCCTTTTAGAGCTGATTTTCCGTAAATGATCATGCCGTCATCAGTTGCTTCTATGCGAGCTCCTAGTTTCGTTAACTCAGCAACGACTGTATCAATACGATTTGTTTCTTTTACTTTTAATTCGTGTGCATCTTTAATTACTGTAATTCCTTCCGCTTGCGTTGCCGCTAATGCGATTACAGGAATCTCATCGATTAATCTAGGGATAATATCTCCGCCAATTTCAATTCCTTTTAATGAAGATGTTTCAATTGTAATATTTGCAGCTGGTTCTGATGCCCCTTCGTTAATTAGATCTACAGTGAACGTAGCACCCATTTTCTCTAAAACATCAATAATACCTGTACGAGTTGGATTCATTCCTACATTTTGTAATACTAGTTTACTATTTGGGATGATTGCACCTGCTACTAAGAAAAATGCTGCTGATGATACGTCACCTGGCACTTGAATGTTTGTTGCTGTTAATTTTTGTCCACCTGACAGCTTCACTGTCTTTCCTTCTCGAGTTACTTTAACACCAAATGCTTCAAGCATTCTTTCCGTATGATCGCGGGAAATATGTGGTTCTGTAACAGCTGTTACACCTTCTGCGCGAAGCCCTGCAAGTAAAATAGCTGACTTTACTTGTGCACTTGCAACAGGAGAAATATATTCAATTGCTTTTAAATCTCCACCACGTATTGTTAGCGGTGTAAATGTTCCTTCTTCTCTGCCGTCAATGTTTGCACCCATTTGTTTTAATGGGTTTGTTACACGCTTCATCGGTCTTTTTGCGATAGATTCATCACCTTGTACGCAAGAGAAAAATGGTGTGTTAGCTAATATACCTGACATTAATCGAATTGTTGTACCAGAATTACCAACATCTAATACAGCTTTCGGTTCTTGTAAACCTTCTAATCCTTTACCAACTACAGTAACTTCATCACCGTTTTGCGTAATTTCTACTCCCATTTCTTTAAAACATGAAATAGTACTTAAACAGTCTGCACCGGACAAGAAACCTTTAATTGTTGTTTTCCCTTCTGCAATCGAACCGAACATAACAGCACGGTGTGAAATGGATTTATCACCTGGGATTGTAATATTGCCATTCAATCCGTTATTAACAGGTTGTATTGTTCTTTCTTTCACGTTTTTCACCTTCTCATTTAAATTGTTTCATAAGTTTGGTATTCTTCTTCTCCAAGCGCTAGCTTTGCTTTCATACGATCTTCTTCCCTTTGGAAGCTAATACGTAATACCCCAAGCAGTCCTTCACGCGCTTCTAATATTTGCAAGTTCGTAATACTAATTTCCTCGCGCGCTAAAATACTCGTAATATGAGCCAATGCCCCCACCTTATCTAATACATCAACGTATAAGTCGTGATAAGCAGGAATTGCACCACTCTTTCTTACTGGTAAAGAATCACGGTATTCTTTCGCATCTGCAAAATAGTTTTGAATCTCGCCTGCATCTCCAGTAGAAACTGTCTTATATAAACCTTCCATTTCAGAGATCCACTCTTTTAATAATACCATTAAATGCTCTCGATTTTGCTTTACAATATCACTCCACATTTTCGGACTACTAGATGCGATACGTGTAATGTCTTTGAAACCTCCAGCAGCTAGTTGATGAATGAGCGGATTATCTCCTGCATGCTTCTCAACTTGCTTTACTAAACCTGCTGCGATAAGATGCGGGAAATGACTAACGATCCCTGTTACATAATCATGTTCTTCTGTATTTAAAACAAGAAAATGTGATCCTGTTCCTTTTAACCATACTTTAAGGTCTTCCACTTGTTCATTTGGTACATGATTCATCGGTGTTAAAATGTAAAATGCATTTTCAAATAAATGCGCCTTTGCGCTTTCAACTCCCGTTTTATGAGAACCCGCCATCGGATGTCCCCCAATGAAAGAAACTTCCTTTGAAAATAAAGCTTCCGCTTCGTTCATAATAGACCCTTTTGTACTACCAACATCAGTCACTATAACATCTTCTCGTAAACGGAATGACGCAAGTTTGTGTAATAACTTCTTCGTTTCTTCAACTGGAGAAGCAAAAACAATTAAATGTGCCTCTTCACATGCATGTTGTAAATCAACTGCTATTTCATCTACTACGTGTAATTCTTTTGCACGCTCTACTTGCTCTTTAAATATATCATAACCTGTTATCATTACATCGTGCTCTTTCTTAATTGCTAATGCGAGAGAGCCTCCTATTAAACCTGTTCCAATTAATACTACCTTTTTACGCATTTGCCTCATCTCGAGACTTACTTTTTTTATTTTCAAAGTGTTGTTTTAACACTGAAATCACTCCTTCATTTTGCTCCCTTGTTCCAACTGTAATACGGACACCATTTGGGAATGGACGAATAATAAACCCTGCATGTGCGCAAGCTTCATAAATCTCTCCAGCATTATCTACCGGTAAGAAGATGAAATTAGTTTGTGACGAATAAAATGGTATACCGTTTTCCTTACAGAAACTCTCGTATTGCTGTAATCCTTCTGTATTCACGCGAACTATTTCTTTAATAAACTCGTCATCACTAAAAGCAATTGTAGCTGCTTTTTGCGCTAATGAAGATACGTTAAATGGTAAACGTACAACATTTAATTTCTCAATTAGCTCTTCCTGTCCGATCGCATATCCAACGCGGAAAGAAGCTAATCCGTATGCTTTAGAAAACGTTCTAAGTACAAGAATGTTTTTATGTTTTTCTAAAAGCGATAATGTCTCAGGGAAGTCTTTTGCTGTTACGTATTCATAGTACGCTTCATCAATGACAATTAACGTATTTTCACTAATGCCTTCAATAAATTGAGTTAATTTTTGCTCATTCACATATGTGCCCGTCGGGTTGTTCGGATTACAAATCCATACGATTTTCGTATTATTATTTACCGCTGACGAAATTTCGTCTAAATCGTATACACCTTTATTTAAAGGAATTTCTTTCACTTCACAGCCTTCAATAATCGCATGATGACGGTACTGCGGGAATGTTGCACCTGCTGTTACAATGTTATCTCCCGCTCGTAATACGGCGCGGCTTATTATTTGAATGATTTCATCTAAACCACTACCACAAAGTACTTGTTCCATTTGCACATGCAACTTATCTGCGATTGTTTGACGGAGCGTTGTAGCACCTCCGTCAGGATATAAAGAATGTTCCAACCAAGATTTTTGCAACTCTTCTAAAACTCTCGGTGAACAACCGAATGGATTTTCATTCGATGCTAATTTCACAAACGAATGATCTCCGTACACTTCTTTCATTTGTTCTGGTGATTTACCTGGTTTATATGGTTGTAATGATGATAGTTGATCCTTTACTTGCACGTTAAACCCACCTTTTTATTAAAATTCTTTTGCGTAGTTATTGTGTTGCATAATGTTTTGTTTTAATAATTCCATACGATCTTTTCCGAATTGTTCGACTAGTGCATCTGCAAGTTCCCATGCCACAACAGATTCAGCTACTACACCCGCTGCTGGTACTGCGCAACTATCAGATCTTTCAATACTCGCTTGGAATTCTTCTTTCGTATCAATATCAACGCTTGCTAACGGTTTGTATAAAGTAGGAATTGGCTTCATAACGCCTCTTACGACAATTGGCATACCTGTTGTCATACCGCCTTCTAAACCGCCGGCATTATTCGTTTTTCTCGTGTATCCTTTTTCTTTATCCCACAGAATTTCATCATGCACTTTGCTTCCAGGTTGTCGTGCCGCTTCAAAACCTACGCCAATTTCAGCACCTTTAAATGCATTTATACTCATAATTGCACCAGCAAGTTTTGCATCTAATTTACGATCGTAATGAACGTAACTACCAACGCCAATTGGCATACCTTCTGCAATGACTTCCACGATGCCACCGATTGAATCTCCACTACTTTTTGCGTTGTCAATCGCATTCATCATTTCTTGCTCTACTTCTTTATCTAAACATCGAACTGGTGAGTTTTCAGTAATTGTTTGAATTTCTTCAATTGATAAGTTTGAAATATGTTTTGCTTTTACTCCACCAATTTCAAGAACATGTCCTGCAATTTCCACGCCTAATTCGCTTAAAATTTGTTTTGCAACTGCACCAGCAGCTACACGAACTGTCGTTTCTCTTGCAGATGAGCGCTCTAATACGTTTCTTATATCACGATGACCATATTTAATTGCTCCATTTAAATCCGCATGTCCGGGACGTGGTTTTGTAATTGTACGTTTCATGTCTTTACTTTCTTTTTCCGAAATTGGCTCGGCACCCATTACTTTCGTCCAATGTTTGAAATCATCATTTTTTACGATTAACGTAATCGGTGATCCAAGTGTCATCCCGTGACGAACACCACTTACAATTTCAACTGTATCTGTTTCAATTTGCATGCGTCTTCCGCGTCCATGACCTTTTTGTCTTCTTAATAATTCTTTATTAATATGTTCCGCCGTAAGTGTCAAACCTGCTGGTACACCTTCTAAAATAACTGTTAACTGCGGTCCATGTGATTCTCCAGCTGTAATGTATCTCATTTCTCTTGCCCCTTTACTATTTTTTTGTACAAAAAAGTCCCTACTGAGCGCTCAGTAGGGACGATGTTTATCGCGGTACCACCCTAGTTGTAGACAACTGTCGTCTACCTCTCTTCTTCTTTAACGATCGTTTGACCGTCTTCCCCTCCATAAGTTGTCGGGAAAGATGCTCCAAGGCTGTAATTCATGCTTACCTTTGTACTGATTCACACCGACCATCAGCTCTCTTTAACAGTGAGATAAGCACTACTGTTTCCTCTTCAATGCATATATGATATGGAATTAAGATAATTTATTTTTGAAACCTTTTAACTCATCCATGAATCTATGGAATTCTGGAATGTCCATTTGTTGTGCAGAATCTGATAATGCAACTGCTGGATCTGGATGCACTTCAGCCATTACTGCATCTGCGCCAATTGCAAGTGCCGCTTTCGCTGTTGGTAATAATAAATCTCTGCGTCCAGTTGAATGTGTTACATCAACGATAACTGGTAAATGTGTTTCTTTCTTTAAAATTGGTACTGCAGAAATGTCTAATGTGTTACGTGTTGCTCTTTCGTATGTGCGGATACCACGCTCACAAAGAATAATTTGATCGTTGCCTTGCGCAATGATGTATTCCGCTGCGTTAATGAACTCATCAATTGTTGCTGCTAATCCACGTTTTAATAATACTGGTTTGTTAACTTTACCTACAGCACGTAATAAATCGAAGTTTTGCATGTTACGTGCACCAACTTGAATTACATCAACGTAGTCTAATGCCATTTCAACATCGTTCGGATTTAAAATTTCACTAATAATTGCTAAGTCGAACTCGTCTGCTACTTGACGTAAAATTTGAAGTCCTTCTACTCCTAAACCTTGGAAATCGTATGGAGATGTTCTCGGTTTGAATGCACCGCCGCGCATTAATTTTAAGCCTTGATCTTTCATCGCTTGCCCTACTTGACGAACTTGCTCTAAGCTTTCTACTGCACAAGGTCCCATGATGAACGTTTGTGTTCCGTTTCCAATCAATTCACCTTTTACATCAACGATTGTATTTTCTTGTTTCTTTTTACGTGATACTAGTAACGCTTTGCGGTTATCATCTTCTTGTAACTCTAAGCTTGCTTTGAAAATCGTTTTGAAAATATGTTGAACAGTTGATGTTTCGAATGGTCCTTCGTTATGCTCTGCGATCATATCAAGTACTTCACGCTCACGTACTGGATCAAAGCGTTTCGTACCTTGTACTTGCTTTTGCTCTCCAATTTTTTGAACAATTTCACCACGTTTGTTTAAAAGGTGTAATAGTTGTAAGTTAATTTCATCTACCTGTTTACGTAATTGATCTAATTCATGATTTGCCATTTGGAAATCCTCCTCTAATGTTTTAAAAGTATAGTAAGAGAATAAAAGATTCTCTATTTTCTGAACTGGTTAATTATACAAATTTATAGTGGAATCGATACCTCTTCTTATTTTAAACTAATAATTCGTACAAAGGCATGAACTACTAGTTAAAAACCCACTTTTTTGTACAAAAAAGCCCTACTGATGCAATCAGTAGGGACGATATTTATCGCGGTACCACCCTAGTTGTAGACTTCTTTCGTCTACCTCTCTTCATTGTTAACGATCATCTGACCGTCTTTCCCTTCATAAAGACAAATACTATCTTTACTACGAAAAAGATGCTCCAGGACTGTAATTCGCTCTTGTTTTTGTACTGGTTCGCACCAACCACCAGCTCTCTGTTACAGGGAAACAACAACTACTGCTTTTCCTTTCAATGCATGACTATTTTATTTTCAAGTTGGACCACTAAAATACAAAAAGTCCCTACTGAATAAATCAGTAGGGACGATATTTATCGCGGTACCACCCTAGTTGTAGACTAACTTTCCGTCTACCTCTCTTCACTGTTAACGATCAATTGACCGCTTTTTCCTCATAAAGACAAACTATCTTTATTACGAAAAAGATGCTCCAAGACTGTAATTCATGATTATCCCTGTACTGGTTCACACCAACCACCAGCTCTCTGTTACAGTAAGACTAACCACTACTGTGATCTCTTCATTGCACTTTGTTTATTCAAATGTTTTTGAAATTGAATAAGTATGATTCGTATTATAGAACGCTTTTTAAAACACTGTCAACAACTTTTTATATATTTTTTTAAAATTCCACTTTCATCCTATAATTCTTTTTGTAAATCACCCATTACAATTCCTATGCGAATTATTTCATTTTCTAGTAAATGTAAAACATATTCCTCTACTTCATACTGAACTAATAATTCTTTTATTTGTATGATTTCTTTTTCAAATAAAACGGCTTCGTGACATGTTTGTAGTAAAATAAAAAACACATTTGCAAACATTTCTTTATGCGCTTTCATACTTTCTTTTTTATGAAGCATTTCAATCAATAACTGCTTCATTTCCTCACCTGTACATTTACCATGTACACTTGAAAATGCACGAGACATAATACATAATCCTTTTTCTAATATTTCATCCATGTATAAGATAATACGTAAAAGCATTACATATTCTCTCGCAGTTATCTCACCCATTTTTGGTCGTTCTCGTAAAAATACACTGAGCCAAGCTGTCCAAAATTTTTGTTGTTCTTTTACGCTTAATGTTTTGACGTAATAGCATAAAAACTGCATAAATTTAATTTTATTTTCTTCATTTTCTAGTATGAGTAAAGGGTATAACCACTCTGTTTTTTGCTCCCAATATAGTACACATTTAATAAATACAAAGCTAAGCCACTTCAAGAAAGCTTCCCTCGTATGCGGATGTAATACTTCCAAATGTTCTATCGCATACTTAATAAAACGCTTCATTTCTGTAAATAAAGGTAAATTTATTTGCGTGTAACATAAACCAGCCCATGCATATTCCGTAATTTCATTTTGTTTTTTTAAATCTAAGTATGGTAACAAATATTTTCGGCACCATTGCTTTTCAATATGATATAGAAATGTAATATCTGCTATTAAACGAGCAAACATAAAGTTTGTTCGTTCCAAATTAACTCTTACTTGTTCTTCAAATAAAAATAAATATTCATATACATTACGATCGTATAAATGATCATATGATAACAACTTTAATAATACAGCCGTCATTTTCCCAACAGGATGCTGAATTGATTCATTGTAAAAATCTTGTTTTCCAAGCTTAAAATCCGTATCACTCTTCATAACTTGAGGAAACACTGAAAAAGCAAAGCGTTTTACAACACGTATACTATTCTCTTCTAACTCTTCTAGTCGATTACTAATTTCATATAGAAAACTACTAATTAACCAATGATAAGCAGTATTTCTAACAAATTTCTGCAATAGCGGAATAATTTTTTGGATTTGATCATTTGTCAATCCTCGGTTATTTCGCCATTCTCTAATACAAACAAACCATACTTCATTACTTATTTCTTGCACTCCTACTAATTGATATGCGAATGAAATACTCCACTCTGTATTCAATTTACATGCTTTTGATAACATCTCTAAAAAATGGCGTTGTTCAAAAACACCATCTTGCGAAAATTGCCGAACTTGCTTCATAATTTCAACATCTTTCAGCTGCAATAATCCGTCAGCTGTTACATTACAAGTAATGCTTTGCGCTGTATCCTCTTTCTTTTGTACACTGTATCGTTCAGAATGAAAATGAGGATGCTTTTGCTTCATTAACTCATACCCATTTGCCGTAGATGGACTATTTGAATCACACTTGAATAATAAGTCTAATACGAGACATGCATCAAATACCCTCTCTTCTGTAAGATGCTTTATTACAGTTCGAGTGACTTCTTCTTTTGTTTCTTCTAAACAATGTGCATAATGCCTTTTTAAAAGTTGAAAAACTTCATGTTTATAAGTGAAATCTAAAAGAAGTCCTTCATGTAACAACCATTTCATTTTGTCATCTACACGAACAAAAATATTTTTATTCATCGCGTCAATTGCAATTCGCTTTTGAAGTACACTATTTGCTTCTATCATTTCTGTAATATAATAATCCGCTTTTTTCTCATTGTTTTCACATAAATAAGTTAGACACTCTTTTACAATTTGTATTAAAAATGCAAGATCATTTTGATGAAAATCTTTTTCTACATCTTCCTTATTTCTTTTTTTCAGTGCCGTTTGTCTTAACGACAACATTCTCAATTTTTCTAATCCGATCATCATAATTGGAACAGCATAATGGGTGATATATGGCCTCATCTTTTCGTTCCAAATTTGCTCCACATGAGAAAATGTTGATACTGGTAAGCGACTCGATTCCTCGAGTTCTATTGATTCTTGCGTATCATTTCCCCATTTTCTTACACGTTTCAACTTCAGTTTTCCATCTAAAATAAAAGTTAGTAACAATAAGGCAATTTCCTTATGCTCAGGAAAAGAACATTTTTGCAGTAACTTAGAAATCTTTTCTATAGAGCTACTATCTTTTTCAGCTGTTTCTAATAAAAAGAGTGTCCATCTTGCAAACAACAACGGATCCATCTTACTCTTCGTTTCGTTTAAGTAGTTACAAATCGTTCTCCATAATAACGGTGATATTTTAGAATAGTTTTTATAAATTAATTGAAATAATTCTTTCTGATGACTAAAAAGAAATTGTTCCACTAACCATTCTGCAAGTAATTCATCTACTTCATTATAGTTTGGCGTAAGCATAAACAAATTTTGTAATTTACCTTCTGCTTCTAACCATTCGACCCATTCATAATCATGAGCAAATTCCACAAAGTAACGAACTGTTTCAATTTTTTTAATTGATTGCTTTATGTATGATAATTGTTCCTGTTCTACTGACGGGGGAACCGTTACAATATCCCGAATACGCATTCTTTTCGTAATATAATTATCGCCCATTAATTCCGCCCAGCGTTTTACCGCTTTTACGAGGGATTGATGATTATTCACTTTATTCGGATACACAATTGGTCTTATCCCTAAATGTTCCCAGTGGTACGTATTTTCCCCTTGTGCGACAAAAGCAAATCGTCTTGTACTTGGTGGTAAACCAGTTGCTAAATATTTCATTACTGGGTCATTATGACTATATCCAACGAATAAAACGGTGTAATTCGAGAATAGATCGACTAAAAATCTTCTCGCCCACCCTTCGGTTAAGTAAGCCCTTCCAAAATCACCGTCTGTTAAAATTAAAGCCTCTTTCTCCTGTTCTACATTACCATGTATATAAGCAAGACCTTTAAATGCTCTCCCAGTCGGTAAAGCTGGAGCATAATAAACATTGATATCTCTATTTATTTCCTTAATTGCAGTTGTAAAATGTTGATCAAAATTTGTTGTTACAATGCGGATATCTGTATCTAAAGGAAATAACCTTGGAATTGCAAAATGCAATGGATTCGGTTTTGATTTCTCTATATGAACAAGATCTCTTGCAACTTGATGTACATCTTTTGTTTTTGCAATTTTACCAAGATAATAATCATGTGGTTCTGTTATTTCACGTTTTTCGACATATAACGTTTTTGCAATTGCATCAACTAAATCATCAAAATTCGGTAAGTTTGATTTCCCTTTCATAGAAACTCCCGCTCCAACAAATAACACTAACTTTCCTTGCTCAAGGTGATCGATTAACTCATCTGGAATTTCTACTTCTGAAGTAATCCACATCCTGGATTCCCCCTTACCTAAAAATGTCATACACTCTCATTTTACTATAACATTTTTCCGTTGTTTTTATAATATTTAGACTAAATTCCGAACATGAAAAAGTTTTACGTAAATAAATCCGTTACAATGTATGAACTCCAGAATTTATTGAAAAACTATGTATAAATCGGAGGTGTGAATTTTGAATGATTTCACAGTAGTGCTTATCAAGTTTATATCGTGCATTATCGCATTTAGCATTGGGCTTGCTTTATTTTTCCCTGCAACGTTTGTTCAAATTATTTCATTCAGTCTCTTTGTTACAATCGTATCCTACATGTTCGTTGATAAAATCATTTTAAATCGAATTGGCAATACTGGTGCCATTATGTCGGATTTCTTATTAACATATTTAAGCGTATGGATTTTCGGTAATATTTTATTAGACAACTATATGCAAATTGCATGGGGCAGTATCCTTTCTGCCATCGTCTTCACTTTATCTGAAGTAATCGTTCATCGCTTCTCTAACTCTCATACAAGGCACAACAATGATAACATTCGTATTAATCGCCGCTTTGCATATGGTACGGAATTTGCTGAAGAACAAAATATATTGGATAAAGACAAGAAGAAGTAACATTTTAATGCAGGAGCACCCTTTTTAATTATGTGGTGCTCCTTTTTTGTATATTTTCATTATGGTACGTGAAATTATATAAACGATTATTTCAAAATATCGACTTACCGACAATATTTGACGCTTTTTTCTAATAAAAAAACTACCTCTTATTTAGAGGCAGCCACTTTCAAGTCTTTTAATGCAACAACATCCGCAAACGCTCCCAATACTGCGTTATGATGTTGCACAATATCTTCAGCACGTAACACTTCTGTATTAAATGTACTATGCGCATCACTCACTAACGTTACTTTATATCCTTCACTACATGCTCTGCGCGTTGTCGTATCTACACAATACTCTGATTGCATTCCCGAAAGAATAACGTGTTCAATTCCTTTCTCTTGTAACACTTCGCTTAAGTTTGTCTTATGGAATGAATCTGGCGTCGTCTTTTCAACAATATTATCTCCTTCTTGCGGAGCGATGGCCGCATGGATTCGCCATCCATCCGTACCTTTTTCTAACGGATGGTCTTTAGGACCGTTATGTTGGATATAAATAACTGGAATATCATTTGAACGACATTCCATAATAAGCTCTTGCAGTGTTTGTAAAAACTTTCCCCCATTATGTACTGGCATTCCAGCTGTATACATACCCGCTTGCACATCAATTACGATTAACGCTTTTTTCATTTCGCACAGCTCCCTTCGTTTATATAAGCCATTGCATATTCATTATAATTGTTTGTATTCCATCATCCAACAATCTTCTAATTTCCCCTCATGCAGCTCATGTTCCTTTAAAATCTTTACTTTTTTAAATCCGCATTTTTCATAACACTTTATCGCTCGTTCATTATTTACTTTCGGATCCATTGCAATTGCTTCTGCTCTCATTTCACCCATAATATATGTAATTGCTGCCTGAACGAGTTTTTGTCCAATTCCTTTTCCCCAATAGGCTGGTTCACCGATAAATTGGTCCATTCCCCATACATTTTGTGATTCTTTATAGCCATATAACGCTTTCCACTCTGAATCAACTGGGTACATTTGTATGTAACCAATCGGAACGGTATCAAATTCTATTAAACATCTTTTTTCATTATTGTTTGGATTATGTATAAAATGATCAAGCACCTTTTCTACAGACTGCGGATTATCTCGTCCTTCGTAATACCGCAGGACTGCTGGGTCCGTTAACCATTTAGAAACGATAGATGCATCATCTTCCATTACGTATCTAATCAATAAACCTTCTTTTTGAAAAAGCATATTATACCTCTATTATTCCTTTATATTTTTTCTTGATGTTATATCTTTCATTGCACCTACTAATGCATATGGTAGTAATGTAATCGAAAAAAATGCTGTAAATACGTTAAATTGCGGGATTGTATAGAGTGTGAACCATTCAGTGAAAAATTGAGAATTTAATATTCTATTAAAAAACTCTCCGCCTGGCCTAAAGTTTGGTGCCCACGCAGTTATTTCACACAAAATAAAGTGAAACTTTAATCAGTGGGGTTTTGTTCATCCCCCACTGATTATTAGTTGAACCATTCGGGCTTTTACGGGCAGTTGATCCCCCACCTAACTTCTTCGCTTTCGCTGAATTTTGAGGTGGGGGTCTTACTGCCCGTTAATGCGGGATAAACAGTAACTGAACAATAAAAAATGCCCCTAGATAACGAAACCAAGTCCGTTTCCATATAGGTCGTGCATTTTTTAATATATCCCCCATCTAACCCCCTCCTTAAATATCCGTCATATTAATTATACACTTTCCTCACTTTATTTGTTAAAATTTTCTATATAATTAATACTGTTGGGGGGAATACATTATGTCTAATCCTATATTTACATCCACTTTAATCATTCTTAGAGGAAACTCCGCAAGTGGTAAAACAACGATTGCAAAGCAACTACAAGAACATTTCGGACAAGGTACACTTTTAGTATCACAGGATGTTGTGCGTAGAGATATGCTTAGAGTACACGACACAATGGGGAATTTATCACATGATTTACTATTTGAAATTACAAAGTACGGAAAAGGAAAATGTGAATTTGTTATTTTAGAAGGTATATTGAACAGTCGTAGGTATGGTGAGATGTTAAAAGAATTAATTCGTTATTTTGATAAAAATGCATTTACATATTACTTTGATTTATCATTAGAGGAAACTATTAGACGACATAACACAAGGGACAAACGACATGAATTTGGTGAAGATTCCCTACAAAAATGGTATAATCCGCACGATACAATTGAGGTTTCCAGAGAAACTATTTTTACAGATAACTTTACGCAAAAAGATATATTTGATGCGATTCTTAATGATGTTGCGATACAAAAACAAGACTAATATAATATGTTAGTCTTGTTATGTACTTTGTGTTTCCGTTTTTATAATTGAACAATCTTTACATAAATAATAGTATATATTCATTTCCCCAAACTGGAAATCAACTACTGAAATAAGTTCACGTTCCTCGATATCTTGTGTAATTGTAGCAACATACTATTCTTCTCTACTTCTCAATACCCTTCTGTTCTACTTCCTTACCTCATTCTTAATAGTTTTTCTAAACATGATACAATTTTTATGTTTTATTACAGTTTTATTAATAAGTCATTTAAGAATCCTATTATACTTCCACTAAAAAAATAAAAGCCAGCCTCAATAAAGAGAACTGACTTCTATTTGGATCATTATAGTTACTATAAAATTTTCACTTTAACAGTTTGTCTTCCCCAATTCATAGCTTTACTTTTTGAACCCATTAATACATCAATACGATTACCTTTAATTGCGCTTCCAGTATCACCAGCGATAGCTTCTCCATAACCTTCCACCCATACTTTAGATCCTAATGGGATTACTTTCGGGTCAACTGCGATAATTCTCATATTCGGATTTGCCGTTAAATCATGCCCCATCGCAGTTAAAACGCGTCCACCATATGTACCATTTTCACTTGGATCAGCAGTATACGCTGTCGCTACTACCGTTAATTCACGTTTAGCAGACTCTATGTTGTTTTTTGATACTTCTTTCGCTCTCTCTTCTTCTTTAGCTTTTGCTATTTCTCTTGCTTTCTCTTCTTCTTTAGCTTTTGCTATTTCTCTTGCTTTCTCTTCTTCTTTGGCTTTTGCTATTTCTTTTGCTTTCTCTTCTTCTTTAGCTCTTGCTATTTCTCTTGCTTTCTCTTCTTCTTTAGCTTTTGTTATTTCTTTTGCTTTCTCTTCTTCTTTAGCTCTTGCTATTTCTCTTGCTTTCTCTTCTTCTTTAGCTTTTGTTATTTCTTGCACTTTTTCTTCTTCTTTAACTTTTACTTCTTCTTTGACTTTTGCCTCTTCTTTAGGCTTTACTATTTCTTGCACTTTTTCTTCTTCTTTAGCTTTTACTTCTTCTTTAACTTTTGCCTCTTCTTTAGGCTTTACTATTTCTTGCGCTTTCGGTTCTTCTTTAACTTTTACTTCTTCTTTAACTTTTGCCTCTTCTTTAGGCTTTACTATTTCTTGCGCTTTCGGTTCTTCTTTAACTTTTACTTCTTCTTTACTTTTCTCTTCTTTAGGCTTTACTATTTCTTGCGCTTTCGGTTCTTCTTTAACTTTTACTTCTTCTTTAGGCTTTACTATTTCTTGCGCTTTCGTTGTTTCTTTCGCTTTTGCTACTTTCTGCGTCTTTACTTCTTTCTTTTCTTTAACTGATTTTTGTACTTTCGCTACTTGCTTCGTTTTCTCTTCGGTTTTCTTTTCAGTTGGTGCTGTACTTGATAGGAAAGAAACGTTTGCATAAGCTGTTTTTCCTTTATACTCAAATTGCAGCCATCCGTCTTTTACTTGATGCGTTGATTCAATTACATCATCTTTTTTCAGTCTGCCAAGAATTTCTGATTCTGTGTTTGCTTCGGTACGTACATTTAACAAATTCGCCGTTACATGATACACATCTTTTGTAAACTCCGAACTTACAAACACTTCTTTACCGTTCAATTCAATTTTTGACCAACCATCTTCGGTATTGATGACTTTTAACTCTTGCCCATTCTTTACTTTTTCGACCACTTTTGATTCTGTAGTCGGTTTTTCACGTACGTTAAGTACATCTGCTGTTACGATTGTTTCTGCGGTAGCAGTTGAGGTAAACGCCCCCAATCCAAAAATAGTTGCTGTTGCTGCGCCAATTACTTTTTTCATATTAGCCTCCATTATATTTTTTGAATTTTATCAAATGCCTCTGTAAAATTGTATAATTTTACATAATATCAAAACATTTGCAACAGTATATTAATATTGTTTAATATACTGTTATTAAAACTCCTTACTCCAATACTATCAAATTCTTATTTCTAATTCTATATATTATAAATATCCTTATCTTTTATAAAAGCTTCATGCCCTTCTTCACACTAAATAGTTGTTGCAATTCCCGCCAAAAATAAACTTACGATTGCTAAAATTTTAGTAGCGACTATAGCACCTCTTAAATGAAACTTATAATCTTTATATCCCTTCATTCCTTCTGTACTAGGAATCACAACAAACCTCGGAGTAATCCAGCAAAAAATTAGCCAATCAATTATAAATAAATCTACTAAATTAAAAATCATTAAAATACCAAAAGTGTGTAAATAAGCATCAATATACAATAATTTTTCATGCTTATGTAATATATATGTAGAAACGAAAGGACAACTGAAAAGAATAGCATTATATACAATATTAAAGTAAATGGTTTGCTTTTTTTCATGAATCGATTTTGGAAAAACTACTTTTTGAATATCTTTCGGATAATCAGTTAATGAAAGTCGAGGATTATAATATAAGGACCCTAAAATCATAACGGATAGTACAATAGACATGATGACACCAACGTACATCATTTGCTCAAATTGATTCATATGCTTCATTCACCCTTTTCTGTAATTACTATGTTGATCATTTACTTAATTACATATTGTATGTACGTACATAATCAAAAATTAACAACTAGCTTTAACACCAAAGCAAAATTGTTGCAATGCAAATGCAAACTTAATACAGTGGAAGCCTAATTGCTACAGATAGGATGGATGAAACCTATGAAAATTGAACATATCGTAATTTGGGTAAATGACTTAGAATGAATGCGTGATTTTTATATGAAATACTTTAACAGTAAAGTAAACTCTATAGCCATTCTTTTAATTTTACTTCATCCAACATTACAACCCCTTCTCGTGATCTTTCACACTATATTCGCTCGTTTTTCACAAAAGGTTCATTTTACATGAAAATTTATTTATTACAATAAAAATATAAGGTATATTTTTAAGAAAAGGAGGATTTCAAGAATGAATCAAGAGGATAAAATTTACGCTGAAAAAGTGTTAAAAAATCTATTCATCGGATCATAAGTTGATGGATTACAATTTGGTATTTCTCCAGCCGCTATAAAGATTCATTTCACAAACTTTCACGACTCAGTTGATTATGACGGACAATTATATATCAATATCGAATCCAAATGGTGTTTATTTAATAAACCTCAAAAAAGATACCCATTAAATGAAGATGAATTTGAAGTTTATTCTGAGGAAGAAGAATATGAAAGGATATTTAAGATAAGAAGACAAAAAGTTACCGCTATACGACTCGGCTTAGAAAGCCCTCATTTAATTATTACATTAGAGAGTGGACAAATTATTTTTGTAAATGGTTTTCATGATTATTATGAATGTTGGCAATCTGGTGTTCTATGTGAGCAATGGCTTGTAGTCGCTGTACCTGGGAATGAAATCGCCACTTGGGCTCCCGATGAGTTTATCGATAAATAAACTGTCTTCACGAAGAAGAACCGAAGATATTTTATGAACTACATAACTATTTCTATTACACTTAAACGAATGACCATTTTACTTTAATAGAACTCACTTTATTAAAATTGAAAGGATGATAATGATGGCATGTGTCCATGATTTTGGAATAATTGACGATTTTACTTCTCAAAAAAATTACGAAGATTATACACCAGAGAAATATCATTGTATTTCTGTTGATGATGATATTATCAGTAGCTTAAATCGAAATTTATCAATTATGAAAGCCTACTTTCATACAGTCAAAAATCAGGAATACGGTTTAGCTTATTACGGTATTACAATTATCCCGCCTGAATCATTAGCAATATTCTATGAAACAGTTACATCTTCAAAGTTCTTCAAAAATTCTGATGAGCTGATTGAGTTAGCTTCAAAAATTGAACAAGCTACAACAGAACAGAAGTACATGATCCATTATGGGGTTTAAGTGTAATACAAAAAAAGCTTAGGATTTCTCCCAAGCTTTTTTTGTATTGTACTAATAATATTTATTCCTTAGTCATTTAGTTAATGCTTGAACCTATGCCCTCACTTTTTACAAGTGAGAGCGCCAATATTAATCTAAATAAGCGTCTCATTTCCAATCTTCCAGCTAAACCATCTCCCGTGTCCTTCTGTTTCTCCAACCGTTTCACGATATTCGTTTCCGTTAATATAATAATCAATATGAAGGTCACGATCCCACATATTGTTATACAGGTGGAATACATCACGTTTTGCGCCGATTTCTTGTATTTGTTTTTCTAATTTATGTTTAACTTGTTCTGGTATTTGATTTGCAACGTGTGTATGGAAAATGCAGATAACAGCTTCATCACTTATTTGTTCAATAATAGATGATAATAGCTCTACACCGTCTCCTTCTATGAATTGGACAGATTCATTTTTCACTAAAGATGCAGCTTGATCAAACATTTCAAGCCTTTCTTTATGTTCTGGCCAAATGAGTGCACGTAGCCATAAATAATCTTCCTCATTATGTAAATCATTCACATGTAAATCCAGTCCGATTCTTTCTACGACAGATGGGCTTTCTTTAAGTAAATGCGGCATATTCTCCCCTCTTATTTCAGCAGTTACATGCACAGTTGAATTTATATTTCCGTACATTTCATCCGTTCCGTACGAATAACGATATTGGTCCCAGAACAGTTGTAATCCAGAACTTGTCCCAATTTCAATTAACGCTAACGGCTTCTTCACTTTGTTAAATATGTAGCAGAAACTTGGGTATAAGTATGCACACCGTCTTACTTCATTCGTTTGAACGAGTTTCGTTTGTAACAAAGTAACGATTTCTTCTCGGTACTCTTTACAGAAATCTTTAAAATGATTAAAAGCTTTATCTAAATTTGTATCGGCATTTTCAACTAAACTACTATAATACGTTTTTAAATGATGTTCTTTCCCTGCTAACAATAAATAATGTACTGCACCTAATAGTAAGTTTGGGACTGGTTGACCTACCTGAGCATAGGACGATAGTGTAAGTACTTCCTCATCTTCAGCAATTTTCATTGATAAATATTCATATAAATCACTTGACCCTTTACATTCCTTTATTGAAAAGTTTCGAAATAAGTTTGAAATTTGTTCTTTTGTACGCATTAGAGTCCCTCCTTTTTATTTTTCAGAATAATCTTACCATTACAGAAAGAATAATCCCATAAAAAGGTACTCGATTTAGTCACTTAAGGATACGTAAGCTTTTTCGAGATAATTTCAAACTGTAATTTTTTTCTATTTACCACCTTAAAAGAGCTTGTTAAATAAGATTTTTAGCGAATAAAACGTTAAATAGTTTAAAATTATCAGATAACACTAGATATTTTAGTCTATTAATTATTATAATAGAGTATGAGATGGTTATATAATTGAGACAAAAAAGGTATACACCTAGGTGGGGCCTAGGCGGTGTTTCTCTTTTACGGCTTAGACATAGAAAACACCTACACTTTTTTGCCAATATAGGGGATGGAGAGATTATCATGAGCAACATGCAGCAAAAAACAGACGTTATCTTAATTGGTGCAGGAATTATGAGTGCAACGTTAGGCTCATTACTAAAAGAATTAGCACCTGAATGGGAAATTAAAGTTTTTGAAAAACTCGCAAGTGCCGGGGAAGAAAGCTCTAACGAATGGAATAATGCAGGTACAGGGCATTCTGCGCTATGCGAACTGAACTATACTTCCGAAAAATCTGACGGATCTATAGATATTGGTAAGGCTGTAAAAGTGAATGAGCAATTCCAGCTTTCAAGACAATTTTGGGCATATCTTGTAAAAAGCAAATTAATTCGTAATCCACAAGATTTTATTATGCCACTACCTCATATGAGTTTAGTACAAGGGGAAAAAAATGTTGAGTTTCTAAAAAACCGTTTTGAAGCGCTTTCAAAAAATCCACTGTTTCAAGGAATGGAATTTTCCGACGCTCCTGAAACATTAAAAAAATGGCTTCCACTCATTATGGAAGGCCGTACATCTAATGAACCGATGGCGGCAACGAAGATTGACTCTGGAACAGATGTTAACTTCGGTGCATTAACACGTATGTTGTTTGATTACTTAAAAACGAAAAATGTCGAGCTAAACTACAAGCATAGTGTTGAAAATATTAAGCGCACGAAAAATGGTTTGTGGGAAGTGAAAGTACACGATATGAATAGTGGTAAAATTGAGCATCATACTGCTAAATTCGTCTTTATTGGCGGTGGTGGCGGTAGTCTACCTCTACTTCAAAAGACTGGTATCCCTGAATCAAAGCATATCGGTGGATTCCCAGTAAGTGGACTATTTATGGTATGTAAAAACCAAAAAGTTGTAGAGCAACATCATGCGAAAGTATACGGTAAAGCTAAAGTTGGCGCTCCGCCAATGTCTGTACCTCACCTTGATACGAGATATATAGATAATAAAAAAGCTTTATTATTCGGACCATTCGCAGGGTTCTCACCTAAATTCTTAAAAACTGGCTCAAATCTTGACTTAATCGGTTCTGTAAAACCGAATAACGTCTTAACGATGTTAGCTGCTGGTGTAAAAGAAATGGGACTTACAAAATACTTAATTCAGCAAGTTATGTTATCGCACGAAAAACGCATGGAAGAATTACGCGAATTCATTCCGAACGCGAAAAGTGAAGATTGGGATATTGTAGTTGCTGGACAACGTGTACAAGTAATTAAAGATACTGATGCTGGCGGTAAAGGAACACTTCAATTTGGTACAGAAGTAGTAAGTGCAGCTGACGGCTCAATCGCCGCATTACTAGGCGCATCACCAGGTGCTTCTACTGCTGTTCACGTCATGCTTGAAGTATTAGAAAAATGTTTCCCAAGCCGCATGGTAGAATGGGAAGAAAAAATAAAAGAAATGATTCCTTCATATGGCATTTCACTAACTGAAAATCCAAGGTTGTTCCAAGACCTACACACTTCTACAGGTCGTACGCTTGGATTAAATGAAAAAGAAACAGTTCATAACTAATGAAGAAATAAAAAAACGTCCGATATATTCGGACGTTTTTTCGTTACTAGAAATTATATTTATCAATATTCTCTTTCGTAAATACAACCCGCTCTGGCAATACAATAATTCCATTTCCTTCTGCCTCATAATCATAACCTTGGATGGAGTTTGGCTCTACTTTCACTTTTCCGATTCCTTTTACTTCAAAACTATCCCCTACTTTTAACTTCTTCCCTTTTACTACTATTTCATTTGCTACATACGTTGCGAGTGCACCTTGTTGTTTTACATCCCATAATCCAAATTGTTGTACTGTTCCTCGTTTTACGTAATCACGCATAACGTTTGGTGTAGAGAAGCCAGTTACAACAACTTTTTTATCCATTTTCAAGTTTTCAGCTGCTTGTGCCATCGCTGGTAGTGCCGTTGCATCCGGGCAAATGACTGCATTAATATCTGGATACGTTTTTAATATGTTCTCCCCTACTGATAACGATTTTTGCGCATTATTTTCACCGTACTGCGTCGTTACAATTTCCCAGTTCGGATATTTCTTTTTAATAATTTCTTTCGCTTTCGTTACCCATTGGTTTTGATCCGTTACTGTTGGACTAGAATAAAAGAAAGCTACTTTTCCTTTATCTCCAATTTGCTTGGAAGTCATTTCAATTAATAAGTTAGCAAGTTGGTCTGGTGTCCCTTGACTTATATAAAAAGAACGGTCTTTCGGATTCACATCAGAATCCCACGTTAAGACAGTCATTCCTTTTTTCTTAGCACGCTGCAGTGATTGCGATAAACCATCAACTGATGTAGAGGAAACCATAAGTGCATCATAGTTTTGATTAATGAAATTATTTATATACTTTACTTGCCCTGATACACTCGCTTCAGACGGCCCATCATATTTCACTTGTACGCCTAGCTTATCTCCCATCTCCTTTGCTCCTTCACCGCCCGATGTAAAGAAGCCAACTCCAGTTAATTTCGGGATAAATGCAAATTTCACATCATCTGCTTTTTTCTTATCTGCCGTTTGACTGGAACAAGCGATTAAACCAATTAAACAAATACATACGATCAATACAATCCCTAGTTTTCTCTTCATGACATTTCCCCCTTATGCAAATTCCGTCTTTTCCCTGCTAAGAATTGATGTAATTTGAAATGTCTCATAATAACTGAAAGAATAAGGATAATACCTATTACTACATTTGATTGTTCATTTGTTAAACCTGTCATTTGTAGGCCATATTGCATAAGGCCTATAAAAATACTTGCCAGTACTGTACCGAAAATACTACCTTTTCCCCCTGTAATAAGTGTCCCACCTAATACGACTGCTGTAATGATCGGTAATATTGTTTCACTTCCCATATCAGCACGTGCGGAACCGAAATATGCAGTTAAGAAAGCACCCCCTAATCCACCTCCTAACCCAGAAAGTATGTAAGCAATGATTACTACTTTCTTCGTCTGAATCCCGGTGTATTTTGCTGTATTTTCGTTCGCTCCTGTTAATTGTACGTGGCGTCCATATATCGTTCGGTGAAACAAAATCGTGCATACAATTGTTAATGCGATAAGAAGCCATAATAAGTTAGGTATTCCTATAAAACTACCATTTGCTAGTTGTACATAAGCATCAGGTAAACCACTTATCCCTTCATATCCAGAAGCACCCGCCCCCCCTGAAATGACGAGTGCAATTCCTCCATATAAAAACATCGTTCCGAGTGTAACAACTAGTGGTTCTACATCTGTCATTTTTATAATGAATCCATTTAAAGCTCCTGCTAAGCAACTGACTATAAGTGCCATTATTACTGCTAATAAAATATGAATCCCATTCATCCAAAGTACACCAATTAAAATCGAAGTTAGCCCCATAATAGATCCTACAGATACGTCAATTCCTCCTGTTACAATAACGAAAGTCATTGGAATCGCTGCGATTGCTATAAACAGAAAATCATTTGTACTAAAAAGGAGATTACTAATATTTAAAAAATCACGATTTATAAAACTAAAGAGAATGAATTCTATAAGAAGTAATACGATTAGAACACCTTCCCATCTGTAAAAATACTTCATAGATTCATCCTCCTCTCTACTTTCCACTTCTTCATGACACTATCTAGTATGATAATAAGTAATAGTAAAAAACCCGAAATAGCATTATTCCAAAATGCTGGTATTTTTAAAAAGACGAGTGAACTGCTTATTGCTTCTAAAAATAATGCTCCTAATGCGGCTCCAAATATAGAACCGGTTCCTCCTTTTAGATGAATTCCTCCTAGCACAGCAGCTGCGATCACCTGTAGTTCTATTCCTGTACCAGTTTGATTTGGAACGAACCCGATATTCATAACAAATATGCAACCAGCGATTGCCGCACTTATGCCCGATATAATAAACGCATTTATCTTTACTTTATTAACAGGTATCCCAATGAGCCTCGCACCATCTTCATTGTCACCTACCGCATAGAAGTATCTTCCGTATGGTACCTTCCTTAAAAAGAAGTATAGTAGTAATAAAATAATAAGAACACCCCATACAATTATCGGCAGACCAAGTATGACGATAGATGAAAGTTTCTTAAAATTATTTGGAGTATCTTCAATCCACTTCCCGCCTGTGAAGATTAACATTGCACCTCTAACAATTCCTAACATCCCTAATGTCATAATAATGGCTGGTACCCGAAACTTTGCAACTCCAATCCCGTTTATGAAACCGATAATAGCACCAAGCATTATAGCAGCAAGTATCGACAAGACTGCACTATATCCGTTCGTTAATAACATCCCGCAAACTGCCGCGCTTAATCCCATAATTGAGCCAACTGATACGTCTATATTTTTCGTAAATAAAACGAACGATTGGCCAATTGCTAGAACGACTAAAATAACGCTTGATTTCATCATTAACGATAACGAGTTAAACTGAACAAAACTAGGATTTATTATTCCGACCATGGCTATATAAATTAGTAGTAACAGTATGATAGACGTTTCGTGCATTTTATACATGCGTTTCATTCCGTTACACCTCCGTATGCAAGACGTGTAACTTCTTCTACATTTATTTTTTCTTTCTCCAAATGAGAAACAAATTGACCATTTCGCATGACGTATACACGGTTAGCTAATTGGACGATTTCCTCAACATCTGAAGAAATGAATAATATGGCGAGTCCTTCTCTTTTCATTTTTTCTATCGTTTCATACACTTCAAGCCTTGCTTTTGCATCAATTCCGCGAGTTGGTTCATCAAGAATAATGATTTTGGGATTACATGCAAGATATTTCGCAAGCACGACTTTTTGCTGATTTCCTCCCGATAAAGATGCGAGTTCTTCATTCATATTCTGTACAACAATTCGGAATTGTTCTATAAAAAAATTAACTAAAGCGCTTTCTTTTTCTCGGTTAATAAAAAAGCGATTATTTTGCTGTAAACATGCTGCAGTAATATTTTCTTTGACAGATACAATGGAGAAAATTCCATTCCTCGCCCTATCTTCCGGCACATAAACGAGCCCTTCGCTTAATCTTTTATGCAAAGGACATGTATCAATTAGTTTTCCTTCTAATAAAATAGAGCCTGATTTTATAGCTTCCAATCCAAATATTGCTTCCGCTAATTCCGTTCTACCTGATCCAACAATGCCAGCAATCCCCACAATCTCTCCAGCATGTACAGTGAATGATATATTCTCGAATATGTGACTAGTCACATTCGCTACTTCTAATACTTTTTTCGTTCTTTCTGTCTCTTGAACTATTTCTCTTTTTTCTTCCTGTTTATATCCTTTTGGCAATAGCCCCTCCATCAGCGTGTCATATGTATAGTCACATATATCCCCTTGACTCGCGATTGTTCCATCACGTAATATCGCTACTTTATTGGAGATTTCAAAGATTTCCGGAAAACGATGTGTAATGTATATCATTCCAATTCCTTTTTCTTGCAAACTTTTCATCAGCACAAAAAGACTCTTGATCTCATGAGTTGTTAACGTCGATGTTGGCTCATCTAAAATAAGAATCTCAGCGTCTCGTATTAATCCTCTAATGATTTCTACTAACTGTTGCTGCGCAATGGATAATGATGCTCCTAACTCATAAAGGTCAATATCCCACCCTAGACTGTTAATCAATTGCTGAATCTGTACTCTTAGTTTCTTTTTCTTTTCTTTTAACCCGATACATATATTTTCTTCAATAGTCATATGCGGAAAAATGAGTGGTTCTTGCGGTATTAAATAAATACCTTTTCTATGTGCTTCTGACGGATTTGAAAACTGTTGCTTCATTCCTTTTACATACATCTCTCCATCATCATACGAATATAACCCCGTTAATATTTTCATTAATGTTGATTTCCCGGCGCCATTTCCCCCCACTAAAGCGTATATATCTCCACGCTCTACTTGTAAGTTCACTTCTTTTAATACAAGTTGATTTAAAAACGCCTTACTCATTTTCTTTATTTGTAATAAAGGTACGTTCTCCACATGATGTCACCTGCCTTTATCCAGAACATTTTTTGAGAAAATGATTATTTGTTCTACTTGTTTTGTAGCATTGTATATTCCTTTTTTTATATCTAGAACACTTTTTTCTACGTACAATTAATCGTTTCAACTGGAATAAACAAAATATGTGGCACATATGTTTAAGGAGTGGTCAATTGTTGAAAGGGATGAAGAGTATGACACAGCTGAACTTTGAAGAGAATTTATTAACTAAAGTAGCTTGGTACTATTATAAAGACCAATTAACACAACAGGAAATTGCTTCACTTCTTCACATTTCAAGAAATAAAGTTGTCCGGTTATTAGATAAGGCACGCAGTGAAGGTATCGTTACATTTCACGTAAAAGGAACTGGTTTACACTGTTTAAGTATTGAGCGTGACCTAATGAAAAAATTCCACTTAAAAGATGCTTTCATTATCCCTACTCCAATAGACAATTATCACGCTTCTCTCGGAAAAGCCGCTGCACAATATTTAGAGACTCATCTCCAACAAGGTGATTTACTCGGCATCGGCTGGGGTGAAACAATAAGTAAAATGCTAGAAAACATTCATTTTGAAAGTTCTATTAATCTTTCATTCGTAACGCTAACAGGCGGAGTAAACCACTATCTCCCAAGAAAACAAAACTATTTACACTACATGCAAGGTGATCTTCATATTATTCCTACTCCTTTTCTAGCATCTTCTACTGAAATGGCACAAAGTATTTTATCAGAACCAAGCGTGAAAGATATGCTTCATGTCGCTTCACTTGCACATACGGCAGTTGTCGGTATTGGCGGGTTATCTCAAGACGCTACGATTGTAAAAGAAGAAAAATTAACGCTACGTGAAATGACATATATTCGAAGTCAAAACGGGGCGGGCGATATTTTAGGACAGTTTTATAATACGAATGGTGATTTATTAGAGCTCTCGCATCATAATCGTCTAATTGGCACACCACTTACGATTCTTCGCAGTATGAAGCATGTCATTGGTGTGGCTGGAGGTACTCAAAAGATAGATGCCATTTATGGGGCTTTAAAAGGGAAATTTATTCATACATTAATTACTGATGAAGAAACTGCGCTCTCCTTATTAAGAAAGGAAGGTGATTCTTAATGTCTACTTTATTAGCTTTCGATGCTGGTACAGGAAGCATTCGAGCTGTTCTTTTTGATTTACAAGGCAATCAAATTGCAGTAAGCCAAAAAGAATGGGTTCATAAAACTGATCCTCGTTACCCCGGTTCTATGAATTTTGATGTAAAAGCAAACTGGCAACTCGTACAACAGTGTACGAAAGAAGTTCTACAAAAAAGTAATATACTTCCTTCTTCTATTCAAGCTATTAGCGCTACAAGTATGCGAGAAGGTTTTGTTTTATATGATAAAAATGGGCAAGAAATATGGGCATGTGCAAATGTTGATGGCCGTGCATCCGCTGAAGTTAGTGAGCTAAAAGAAATCCGCTCACATCTTGAAGAAGATTTATACAGAAAATCTGGGCAAACTTTTTCATTAGGTGCTTTACCACGTCTACTTTGGATTAAAAAACATGAACCAGAAATCTATTGTAATATCCACTCCTTTACGATGTTAAACGATTGGATTTTGTATAAATTAAGCGATGTACTGCAAATCGACCCTTCCAACGGTTGTACGTCTGGAATCTTTGATTTACAAAATAGAAATTGGGATAACGATGTCGCTAAAGAGTGTGGTATAACTTTGCCATTTTCACCAAAAGTAAATGAGGCTGGTACAGTAATCGGAAACGTTACAAAAGAGTGTGCAGCATTAACTGGATTACTGGCAGGAATTCCTGTCGTCGCTGGCGGCGGAGATGCTCAAATGGCATCACTCGGAACTGGAGTCGTGAAACCAAATCAAACATTAATATGCGGAGGCAGCTTTTGGCAACAAGAAGTAAATATTACAGAACCAATTACAGATCCATATGCTGCGATTCGTGTAAATTGCCATGTCATTTCGAATCTATGGCAATATGAAACAATCGCTTTTTTCCCTGGTCTTGTTATGCGCTGGTTTCGAGACGCTTTTTGCCAAGAAGAAAAAAAGCTCGCTGAAAAACTCGGTGTAGACGCTTATGAATTGTTAGAAGAACAAGCGAAAGACGTACCTGTCGGTTCATATGGTATTATCCCTACTTTTTCAAACGTTATGAACTACATTTCTTGGCGTCATGCCGCACCTTCATTCTTAAATTTAAGTTTAGACGCTGACAAATGCGGAAAAAAGGAACTGTTCCGTGCTATTGAAGAAAATGCGGCCTTCGTTACACTTGGAAACTTAAAACTAATTGAAAATCTTACTGATACATTCCCTTCTGAAGTTGTTTTTGCTGGCGGTGCCGCTAAAGGGAAACTATGGCCACAAATTCTATCAGACGTACTCGGCATTCCTGTAAAAGTACCAGTTGTGAAAGAAGCAGCTGCTTTAGGAACTGCGATTGCTGCTGGAGTTGGCGCTGGAATATATACATCTATGGAAGAGGCTGCCGAACAATTTTTACAGTGGGAAAATACATTTGAACCAATCACGGAAAATCACGAGCTATACAAGGAATTCTATGAAACATGGAAAACCGTGTATAACAGTCAGCTCACTTTAGCTGATAAAGGACTTACAACACATATGTGGATTGCGCCAGGTGCACTGTAACTCATTTACATAAAGGAGTGAACTGTATGTTAAAAGCGAATGAAAATGATTTCTCCTATCGCTTCGGTGATAACGGGCCCAAATATTTAATACAAGGCCCCAATATTGATCTAGGTCTTGTTGTCATTCAGCCTGGGCAAGAGTTTCAAAATCATTACCATACAACGTGTGAAGAAGTTTTTTATGCGTTAGAAGGCGAAATAGACTTCTATGTAAATAACGAAAGAGTTCCGATTAAACAAGGTGATGTCCTGCAAGTTCGCCCTCATGAATCTCACTATTTAATTAACCATTCTGACAAACCTTTTAAAGCTGTTTTTATAAAGTCACCACATTTACCAAATAAAGATACTGTACAAACGGAAAATCCAACATTAACGAAGGAGTGATTTCAAATGACTTGGGGATTTAAAAATCGATTAAATACAATTTTACCTGATGGTAGAGCGGTTATGTTAGCCATAGATCACGGTTATTTCTTAGGACCAATTCACGGGCTAGAACAACCACTTGAAACAGTAAAAAACTTACTTCCTTATACAGACTCCCTCTTTTTAACGCGCGGTGTACTTAGCTCCTGTATTCCTGAAAACTGCAGTACACCGATGGTTATGCGTGTATCTGGCGGAGCTACTGTCGTTGGTAAAGATTTAGCGAATGAAACAATTGTTACACCTGTAAAAGAAGCAGTGAAGCAAAACGCAATTGGCGTTGGCGTCTCTGTTTTTGTCGGATCAGACTATGAAACACAAACTGTTTCGAATCTCGCAAACGTAGTCTCTGAAGCTCACGATTACGGCCTGCCAGTACTCGGAATTACCGCAGTCGCAAAGGAATTACAAAAACGTGAAGCCCGCTTTCTAGCACTCGCTTCCCGCGTATGTGTTGAAATGGGTGCTGATATTATTAAAACGTATTACTGCGAAGGATTCGAAAAAATAACGAGCACATGCCCTGCCCCAGTCGTCATCGCGGGCGGCCCAAAACTAGATTCAATTGCAGACGCATTAAACATTACGTACAATGCACTGCAAGAAGGCGCCATTGGAGTAGACATGGGACGTAACATATGGCAATCCGAGCACCCAGCTGCGATGATTCAAGCAATACATGGTATTGTGAAGAATAGATTAAATGTGAAAGAGGCGCTTGAACTTTATGATGATGTGAAGAATTAATGTAAAAAGACAGACTATTTATTAGTCTGTCTTTTTTGTTAAAATAAAGTAAAGGAGGAATGATTATGCGAAGAATGACTTTCGAACGCCCTACCGATCATTACGATGAACGCTTATACTCTATTGATGAAAAAATTTGCGCCCTATTAAAAGAACGAAAAGAACTTTCAAGTGGTGACCCAGGTTTTCCACATGATGAAGCGATTTATAAATGGGCAAAGCAATACGAATTTTATCCAGACTATCTAAACTCATTATTCTCTTCCATGATGGATGAAGAAGAATTTAAACCTCGCGTTGAACCAACTGACTTCAAAAAACATGTACCTGTTTTTAAAACTTATGAACATAATGGAGTCATGTATACTGTAACTTTTATTCGGCAATATGCAAATGCTAGTGTAGTTTATTTATATAGCGATTGGGATTCCACGGATGAAGCTTTTATTGAAAATAAGCCTCATAGTTTCTTCCAATTATCAATAGATGATACATACGATTGCTGGTCAGAAGGTGGTGGCGGCACTGATGGACATATGAATCATCAATTCGTTGTATCTCCTGTCCTTCCTGATAATTTGTCTGGAATAAGCTTTCGATTTAAAGAACTCAGTATGCCGTTTAGGAAAGATCAAGCTGTGCTTGAATTTGAAATTCAGATAGACAAATAAGGTGAGACTTTAATCAATCCACAAATAGTAAGATAAATAAGGTAATAAAATAAGCAAGCCCCTTTCCAAACTGGATAAGGGGCTATATATACACCTTCAAACGATTATTCTTGATGATTACTATTAAGCTTTGAAACTTTCTTACCTTCTCTCTAATCAAGACAAGACACTTCAATTAATAAGTCATTAAATACTGTAAAATAAAAACCATAACTACTCCCTCGCATCGAATAAGGTTCCTTGTCTATTTCAATACCGCCGGCTACTAAGCGATTATATGCTTGATCCACTTCACTTGGTGTATCCACTAAAAAACCAATATGAAAAGCTTCCGGATACGTAACTTCCTTATTTCCCTTAAATGCTTTTGGATCACTTAGTACAAGTATAAATCCACTCTCATCACTCATCACTACAAGCGCTTTCCCTTTTTGCTCCAAAAATTGAAAATCAAAAAATGTTTCAAAGAAATGTCTCGCTTCTGATAAGTCATCAACACATAAATTTAAATGATTCAGCTTCATGTACTCATCTCCTTGTAAACAGAAGGGATATAGACTCATTTTCATAACCCTTAAATATGTAAGGCAAGATATTCAAGCGTTCCATCTAAGACTATGCTTTATAAGTCTAATATTTTTTTCTATATCCTAGAACATTTTTTTAATGAATGAAAGATTTCCTATCATTTACATCCCCCAGTAATAAAAAAGAGGATACATGTTTGCTTCTACAACATGTATCCTCTGCTTGTATATTAAGACTGTTGATAAGCCGATTTCGATGATTTCACATAATAAACTGCGTGATCCACATTAATAATATGATCTGGTTTTGGTTTACCACGGCCTGCTCTATGTCCAGCTAAGTGTTCTTCACTTGTTTCCCAGTTTTTCCATGCTTCTTCAGATTCCCAGCGAATCATTACGACAACTTCTTCGTCGCCGCGTCTTACTTTTTTCACGAGAACACTTAAATCGATAAAGCCTTCAAATTTTTCAATAATACCTTCTCCAGTGAAACGTTCTACAACTATATTTGATGTACCTTCTTTTACTGTAAATGTTTTCGTTTCGATAAACATATATCCCACTCCCTCTTTGTAATACGAATACTAGTATGCTTCTATTATAATTGATTATGATAATTATTTTCAATTGTAAAGTTTTAATTTTTTGAATTATGCTGATTTCTTTTCTATCGCCTCATCTAAAAATTTGAAATATGGAAGTAACATCCCTATTAAAGATGTAACACATATAATTGCACCGATGATTACATATAGCGCTCTTACTCCCCACATTTCACTCAATATTCCCCCTACTAACACACCTAATGGCATAGCGGATCGTATAAAAAATAAACGCACTGAAAATACTTGTCCCATCATATTATTTGGGACGGTTTGTTGGCATATTGTCGTGTTATGAACATTGAAAAATGCAATACAAATCCCTGCTATTACTTCAATTATTATTGCAATGACAATACTATGATTGAACCCTAATGAAATGTATGTGAGCCCCCCTATAAACAATCCTCCAAGCATAAGTATACGCCGGCTTTTATATGTTACTTTTCCGACTAATACTGAGCCAATTACGTAGCCAAGTGGAAAACCTGCCATGAAATAGCCGTACTCTGCATATCCCGCTGACAGCTCGTCTTTTATATAAGGAAGATTTGTGACCATCGTTACCCCTACTCCAAACTGCACGAAAGTAAGAAATATACCGAGCCAAACGATGATTGGTTTTGTAAAAAAATATGTAAAACCTTGAAGAAATTGTTCTAGCCACGTTTTTCTTATATCTGTTGTAGTTCTCTTTTCTTTTATATAAAGTAAGAAAGCACCACTAACAAATAGACAAATACATACAAAAGATAATGTAAATTCTGTTCCAATGTAATGAATTACTACTCCACCTAATACTGGCGCAAGAAACATCATAAGGCGAGTCATTCCATCAATGTACGCATTTGCGTCTTGAAGTTGTTCTTGACTTACAATGCTCGGTGTAATTGCCTGACTCGCAGGTGTATAAAGAGGTGTAATAAGTCCCACTACAATTTGAACAACATAAATGTGCCAAACTTCTATACTACCCGAAACTAGCATCATCAAAGGTAATAAGAATACGGACGCTCGTATCCATTGTGAAAAAATCATAATCCACTTCCGGCTCCATTTATCAATAAATGGGCCACTTATTAATTGCAGTATGAGTGATGGGATGAAATATAATAGCCACATACTACTTAAAGCCATTTCCGATCCTGTTAACTCATATACTAGAATTGAATTACATAACGTTCCGAAAGCCCCTCCTAATTCTGAGATTGCACTCCCAATCCACATAAAAAAGAACGAACGATTTTTCAATATATTTTTCAATTTCACACACCAACTTTTCTTTTATATTCCTCCCTTTATGTACATTCTCGTTGCATATTATCTATTTAAAAATGCTTCTAATTCTTTTGCTAACGACTGTACTACTTTCTTCCTTAATACATACTTTCCGTCATGTATATCAACTAACTTCGCTGCACGTAACAATTTCAAATGATGGTGTACTGTCGATTTACCAAGCTGCAATCTTTCCGTTATTTCCTGTAATGTACGTTCTTTTTCAAACAACATTTTTACAATTCGCAATCTCGCTTCATCCCCAAGAGCCTTATGTTTTTGAACTAAAAAATAATTCGGTTCATACGGATCTTCAGGATGAATGCTTTCATTCGCAACTGGGTAATGAAATACTTTCGTATCATCAATATCTGCTTCAATATTCCACGGTCTGTACGTCATTTGCGGAATAAGAAGTACGTGATGAATACTTGGCTCTGGCATATAGTTCACTCCGCCAGTCGCCCACTCGACAAACTCTTCCGGCTTCATCTTTTTATTCATTTCATTTTTTGCTTCATAATCTCGTTTTAATATAGAAAGTACTTCCTCCTCTTTCTTAATTACACTCTCATACCAACCTGTCATAACAGCGATTAAATGAGATTTCAGCACTTGTACATCTACATCACATATAAAGCTAATATAAGTAGAAAAAAACGGATGATCATCTGTTAGTTCCTTTAGTTCGTGTATTGCACATACAACTCCCGTTGCAGCTAAACGTCTTTTCTCTTCATATTTCTCTCCTAAAAACGGTAAACATATAAATTTCAAATCCTCTTCTGAAAGTGAATCAATTTTAAAATTAAACTGCGATAAGTCCTGAAAATCCTCTTCATACAATAACTGAAGCAATGCTTTCCACGTATTATGTTCTTCTACAAACTGTAAGTGTTCTCTCATCTCATTTGTTAATGATTGTCTAATTCCTTCCCATTCACTTTCAGTCTTTTCAAGTGTATTAATTAACCTTTTATGAGTAATTGCTGCAATGCCAAGTGCACATTCGAAAAGTATCGAATATTTCACCTGAACGTTGTATGTTTCCCTCTTTCTACTCGTTATGTGATAGACCTCCATTTTTATCCCCTCCTTGTTTGCTATGTATTAAATTCTATTTTTATCGAATTTCACCTTCTATATTTTTAGAATTTATAAAAATATAAATTAAACCACATTCATTCTAAATTAAGAAGAATAAGAGCTTTTTTATATACAAATAATAAAGCTCAAGGAGTGGTTGACATGCATTTCATATTAAATATGTTAGGGATTTTCGTTGTCATATTAATCGTTTTCTTATGTTCACCTAACAAAAACCATATAAAATGGAGACCAATTGTAATTCTCATCATATTGGAGCTTTTTATTACGTGGTTTATGTTAGGCACGAAGCTCGGCAGTATTATCATTAATAAAATTGCGTCATTTTTCAGTTGGCTACTGGCATGCGCGAACGAAGGTATTCGATTTGCATTTCCTTCCGCTATGGACAGTCCACACATTGATTTCTTCTTTAGTGCATTACTGCCTATCATCTTTGTTATTACTTTTTTCGATATTCTTTCGTATTTCGGAATCTTAACTTGGATTATTGATAAAGTAGGTGCGGTTATTTCAAAGATTTCTCGTTTACCAAAGTTAGAAAGTTTCTTTTCCATTCAAATGATGTTTTTAGGAAACACTGAAGCACTTGCAGTTGTTCGTGATCAATTATCTGTTTTAAAAGAAAATCGTTTGTTGACTTTTGGAATTATGAGTATGAGTAGCGTTAGCGGATCCATTCTTGGCGCTTATTTATCAATGGTACCAGCTACATATATTTTCAGTGCAATCCCTTTAAACTGTATTAATGCATTAATTTTAGCCAATGTATTAAATCCTGTGGAAGTTACAAAAGAAGATGATGTCGTATATACACCTTCAAAGCATGAAAAAAAGGATTTCTTTTCTACTATTTCAAACAGTATGTTAGTTGGAATGAATATGGTTATCGTTATTTTAGCCATGGTAATTGGGTATGTAGCTTTAACAGCATGTTTAAATGGGATTTTAGGCTTTTTTGTAACGGGGTTAACAATTCAAAAAATCTTCTCCATTATCTTTAGTCCTTTTGCATTTTTACTCGGTTTATCCGGCAAAGATGCTATGTATGTAGCTGAATTAATGGGAATAAAAATTACAACGAATGAATTTGTTGCTATGATGGATTTAAAATCAAACTTAAAGTCGCTACAACCGCATACGGTTGCGGTTGCAACAACATTTCTAGCTTCTTTTGCTAACTTTAGTACAGTAGGTATGATTTACGGAACTTACAATTCATTATTTGGCGGGGAAAAATCATCAGTCATCGGTAAAAATGTTTGGAAGCTTCTTGTTAGCGGGATGGCTGTTTCTTTATTAAGCGCTATGCTTGTAGGGCTTTTTGTATGGTAAATGGATATTATAATAACAAAAGACATCTCAATTAAATTGGATGTCTTTTGTTATTCTTAGCTCCGAATTTGTCCATTTCCACGAATTACATATTTTGTGGAAGTTAATGCTGGAAGCCCCATTGGTCCTCTTACGTGTAATTTTTGCGTACTGATACCAATTTCCGCTCCGAATCCAAATTCGGATCCATCTGTAAAACGAGTCGATGCATTATGATAAAGTGCCGCGGCATCTACAGAAGTAAAAAACTTGCTGACGTTTTCCTCGTTTTCAGTAATAATCGCTTCAGAATGCATAGATCCATACGTATTTATATGATGAATCGCTTCTTCAACATTGGCAACCACTTTCACTGCTAGTGTGAGAGATAAAAACTCTGTTTCCCAGTCTTCTTCTGTCGCAAGTAAGATAGAAGTATCAATCGCCACTGCTTTATTATCACCGCGTAGCTCTACTCCTCTTTCCTTCAAAGAAGAAAACAACTCGCTACCATATTGCTCTGCCCAATTCTCATGAAGTACAATCGTCTCAATTGCATTACATACAGATGGGCGCTGTGTTTTTGCATTTATAATAATATTAAATGCCATTTGTTTATCCGCTGTTTCATCAATGAATATATGACAATTTCCCGCACCTGTTTCAAGTACTGGAACAGACGCTTCTCTCACTACTGTATCAATTAATTGTTTACCGCCTCTTGGTATAAGAACATCCAAGTACTCATTCAATGTAAACAGCTGTTTTGCACTATCTCTCGTTGTATCTTCTATGAGCTGTACACTTTCTGAAGGCAAGCTAGTTTGCTTAAGCGCCCGGTGAATAACGCTAACGATGGCTTTGTTAGAATGGATAGCAGAAGAACTACCACGTAGTATTACTGCGTTTCCTGTTTTTAAACAAATTGTAGCAGCATCAACAGTTACATTCGGTCTTGCCTCATAAATCATTCCGACAACACCAAGTGGTACGCGCATCTCCTGAATAGATAGTCCATTTGGTCGTTCCCATGCACTTACACATTCTCCAATAGGATCACGTAATTCAATTAACTGCTTAATACCCTCTGTCATATCAACAATTCGCTGTTCATTCAGCAAAAGGCGATCAAGGAGTGAATCAGAAAATCCTTTCTCCTTACCTTCTTCAATATCCCGTTTGTTTTCTTCTAAAATATAAGCTGTTTCTACTATCAACTGATTAGCAATTGCAGCAAGTGCTTCATTTTTTTGATCTGTAGTTTTAAGCACAAGTTCTCTAGCAACCTCTTTTACTTTTATCCCCTTTGCCAACACTTCATTCATTTTCATTTCCTCCTTTTTAAAGTGAAACCCAATGATCTCTATGAATGACTTCATAACTATGTCTCTCGCCTCTTACTTGAATATCTTGGCTTTGCATACCTTTTACATCTCTTAGTTCCTCTGCACTATATGTGCATTGTCCTTTTCCTATTACGCGCCCTTGTTGCGTTACAACCTCTACAACTTCACCCACTTGGAAAAATCCTGATACATTCGTAACACCAGCTGGAAGTAAACTCTTACCATGCTGAATGATGGCAGTAGCCGCCCCAGCATCTACTTCAATTTGTCCGCTAACAAGCGAATGCAAGGCAATCCATTGCTTGTTCATCTTCATTTCTTTTTGAGGAGCATTACCAACATACGTTCCATCACCCTTACCCTTCAAAACATCTACAAACTTTTCCTGTCCACGTCCTGTCCCGATAAATACACTCACACCAAGAGAGAGTGCTGTCTTTGCAGCATCGATTTTTGATTTCATACCACCAGTCCCAAGTTTTGAGCCAGCATCTCCTGCAAGAGAAGAAATTTCTTCCGTAACTTCAGGAAGAAAATAATATTTTTTTGCATCCGCATTTTTCTGAGGATTTTTGTCATATAACCCGTTCACATCCGTAAAGATCATAAGCATATCCGCCGAAACAAGCCCGCTTACTAAAGCTGACAGCATATCATTATCACCGAACGTCAGCTCCTCTAAAGAGATGGAATCATTTTCATTAATAATTGGAAGAGCGGAACGGTTTAGTAATTCTCCTAACGTAGCGTAAGCATTACTATATTGTTCTTTTCTAGAAAAATCACTTCTCGTCAGCAAAAGTTGCGCAGTAACGATGCCATATTTACGGAATTCCTCCGTGTACGCCTGCATTAACAAACTTTGTCCGACAGCTGCTGCAGCCTGTTTCCCTTTAATCGTTACAGGTCTACTAGGATATCCTAGCGCTGAAAAACCTGCAGCGACGGCTCCAGATGTAATTAACACAACCTCGTGCCCTTCCTCTTTCAACCGAGCCAATGCGGCAACGTGATCTGAAAGCTGTTCTGTAGAGATGCCTCCGTGACTATCTGCCAAGGAACTACTTCCAATCTTTACAACAATTCGTTGTTTTTTCACCTTTTTATCCCCCAAGTCTAAAATCAAAGTTTTTATAGTTTACACTTCATTCACTTTGCAACTATATCTATTCTCATCAATGCTGCATTGAAGTATTTAAGAGCAAAATAAAAATGACCGCTTCGCCCTTAATAAAATAAAAAGGACGAAACGGTCATTGTTCCGCGGTACCACCTTAATTGATATACATAGATATCCACTTGGTGCCTATAACGCAGGCGAACGCCTAAACTTTCATTTAAGACTCGGGGATAGGTTCGATACATTCTATACGAGGAATCTTTCAGCCGGTGAATTCCACTCTCTTTCGCAAGAAGACATATGTACTAATTCCCTTCAACGATTTTCAATCTAATTTTTTTATATTATGCGATATAGTTCAATTCGGTGTCAAGAGGTATTTTTAAAAATAAATAGTGCCACAAGTGACTTGTATGAAATTATTGCCCTACTGAATGAAAATACAAATTGATATAAGTTTAACTCATATTCATAAACATAAAACCTTACATTATAGTGTATATATTTACATAATGTCGAATATAATTAATTTTTATCTTTTAGTGTTGCAAAAAGGAATATATTCTCTTAGAATGTTTCTTTATATTGCACAGGGATATTATTATTATTCTAAGATAACAATATCAAACCGATATAATTGATTATAAAAGGAGCAAGATTGAGTTATTATGGATAAACAAATTGGATTCATCGGTTGCGGAAATATGGGAATGGCTATGATTGGCGGGATGCTAAACAAAAAGATAGTGTCTTCAAATCATATTATTTGTTCAGATTTAAACACTGCTAATTTAAAAAATGCTAGTGAAAAATATGGGCTAACTACAACTACCGACAACAATAAAGTAGCTAAAAATGCTGATATTTTAATTTTATCAATTAAACCAGACCTATACGCATCAATAATTAATGAAATAAAAGAAGTAATCAAAAACGATGCTATCATCGTTACGATCGCTGCTGGTAAAAGTATTGAAAGTACTGAAAATGCCTTTAATAAAAAATTAAAAGTTGTAAGAGTAATGCCTAATACTCCTGCTCTTGTTGGAGAAGGAATGTCTGCATTATGCCCTAATGAAATGGTGACAGAAAAAGATTTAGAAGATGTACTAAACATTTTCAATAGTTTTGGTCAAACAGAGATCGTAAGTGAAAAATTAATGGATGTTGTAACATCTGTAAGTGGTTCTTCACCAGCATATGTATATATGATTATAGAAGCGATGGCAGATGCTGCTGTACTAGATGGTATGCCTAGAAATCAAGCATATAAATTCGCTGCTCAAGCTGTGTTAGGCTCTGCAAAAATGGTACTAGAAACAGGAATACATCCAGGTGAATTGAAAGATATGGTTTGTTCTCCTGGTGGAACGACAATAGAAGCTGTAGCAACATTAGAGGAAAAAGGATTACGAACAGCGATTATTTCAGCTATGCAGCGTTGTACGCAAAAGTCTGTTGAACTATCTGGTCAAACTAAAAAATAAAACTATAAAAGAGATTACGTTAGCTATGAATTCACATAATTTTAATTAAAAATTCACTACATGATAAACGGCCAAACTCATATAAAATTGAGCTTGGCCGTTCCGTTTTTAATTATATTAAAATAATTTCATTCGAATTTTCTTTAAAGGTTCTGTTTTATCCCTTACCTATTCCCTACTATGATTGTGTAATTTTATTAGAAACTAATAATTTTTCAATGCATTTCGGTAACATATCTAATAGTGTTTCAAATGCGTAGTTTACATCTAGACGTTCTGTCCATTGATGTGCATCTTTTCCTACCGGCCCCATATTTAATACTGGAACATCAAACTCTTCTAATTCCTGAAGCGGAATTGAATAACCTTTATCCCATAATGGCATATTGTCTACAAGCGAACTCATTGAATCCAGTGGATACTGCAAGCCTACATAGCTTAAATCTGAAATCCCCCCAAAATAATTTTGGTTTTCAAATGTAATCTTATGATTGTAGTGTGCATACTTTTCCATTTCTACAACCACCTCTTTTATTAAAGGATTGTTGCGTGAACTCACAGCTGGATAGTACGGCGGAGCGAAGAAAAGTACAATCATCGGTGCCTTTTCTTTACATAAAATCGCTAATTTATCTACTAAATCAATCGTTACCGCACGATCATCTTTATCTTCTCTATTTTTTATAATATTAGATTGAATATGATTTATTTTTTCTTGTCCATGTTGCTCAATTGCATATGTGATAAGCTCTTCATACGTTAATACATTTACTTTGAGATTAGGTGGTATAAATGGATTATATTTAGAAAAACGATATGCATGTTTTTCATACGACTCTTCTATTTTCTCTGCTACTTTCGTTACTTTTTGACGTAACAATGAAACTACATCTGTCATTGATTTTTCTAATAAAAACAAATTAAATAATGTAACTGCACGATGCGGAATTTGTACAGAATAATCCTCCTTTAAGTCCCTTTGAAGTAAGTTAGTTGGCGGAGGACTCGCTTCCCCTTCTACAATATCACAAAGGTCTGTGTTTAACTCTAATTCTGCTGTTATTAATGAAGCCATATAACTCCCATTTAAGCCTGCAAAAGGTTCACCTACATGTGTCTCTTTTCCATAGCAAAGAAAACCAGGTAACACTTTACCAATAGAGCCAGTGTAAATATACTTATTTTGGTCACCAGGATGTCTTGAAAACATAGGCTCTGAGTTTAAGACCGTTTTATAATCTAAGTTATGCTCTCTAGCTAAATCTAACAGTCCCGGAACAGCGGCCCTCATCCCTACAGAATTCACTTCTTCATCTGGTACAGCCAATAAAAGAACATTCCCATCGAATCTTCCTTCACATGCTTGTTCAATCATTGCCATTTGTAATGCTAGACCGCATTTCATATCCATTGTTCCTCTACCAAACAGCCATTCCCCATGTTCTATATCTTCACGCACATGCTCTGGAAGTTCATCTTTATGAGAATAAAACATAGATGTTAACTTTTTAGGATTAAATGCATCTTCTTTCCACACTCCGTAATCTTGTACATCTACAACATCAAAGTGACTTACTAGAATTACAGTATTTTTTGTACTATCTTTTTTCTTTACTAGTGCTGTAACAAAATATCGTCCGTCCCCTGTCGGATTTTTTTGTAAATGATGCGGGTTTTCTTTGAAATACTGTAATTCAGATAATTGTTCCACAACAAAGTCTGGCAATATTACTTCAGCTTCTGAACCGGTAATACTAGGAATTTCAACAAGACTGCTTAATAATTGAATCAATTGTTCTTTTGATTGCCACTTTGACATATAAATCCCCCTATTTTTCCGCATTATGAAAACGAATTCCAGTATATGAATAAAAAAATGACGACAGCTATCAAAATTATAGTTCTGATGTACTGCCGATTTTTATTGATATTTCATGAGCTGCTTGTTTTACCTTGCTAATAAGAAAAGATAGTCGATCATCATTAATACGATGACTAATTAACCCAACACTTAATGCTCCTACTACTTTATGATTAAATCCGATAATAGGTGCAGCTACTGAAGCTGTCCCTTCTGTTTTTTCACCATAACTGACAGCATATCCTTCATTTTTTATTTGCTTTATTTGATTAAGAAGAATTTGCTTTTGTTCTGGTAATGAAGAAAGTAAATGTTCTACAATATGTTCCATTTCATTCGTTTTCATATTAGCAAGCATCGTTTTATTTGCGGCACCAATTGAAAGTGGAATTTGTTCCCCTAGATTATCGATAACTCGAATTTTTAAAGGACTATCCATTCTTTCAATGATAATAGAATGTGTTCCGTTTGGAATATTTAAATAGACACTTTCTTCGACTTCAAAGGCCAACCGCTTCATCACTTCTCTTGCAACTGATCTGTAGTCTACCTTCTCCAATTGACGTAACCCTATTTCCATCCACATTGGTCCAATTTTGTACTGTTTTGTCTCTGGTATTTGTGTAACTAACCCATGCTCCATTAGAGAGTTAAGTAATCTATGTACTGTACTAACTGGGAGATGTGTTCCATCTGCTATATCAGAAATAGCCCAATACTCTTTTTCATTTGTAGAATTCAATAATTTAATAATACTTATCGCTCGATCAATGGACTGTACCATAACTCGCCTCAACTTTACTCGTAATATGTTAGTATGCTTAATTAACTATCAATTTAGCAAACATTCGAAATGAAATCAATTTATTTATTTAATTTTCTAACAATAAAAACATATCACTAACAAAGAATTGAAAACGCAAACAAAAAAATATTGACTTTTCTTTTTAATTATCTGAAAATTATAACAAGATTTCACATCACGGAATACATTCCATAATACGGAAAAACATCAAACTTTATTCTATCAACTACGAAAGTGAGGAAAACAATGGCCCAAGTAAGTAATACAAACAATGAATTAAAACGAACGATGAAAAGTAGACACTTATTCATGATTGCACTCGGTGGTGTGATTGGAACGGGGTTATTTAACGGATCTGGCTTTATAATAAGTCAAGCTGGACCTGGTGGATCCGTACTTGCCTTTATGGCCGGTGGATTATTAATGTATTTCGTTATGCTATGTCTTGGTGAACTCGCTGTAGCCATGCCTGTCTCAGGTTCTTTCCAGGAATATGCCACTAAGTTCATCAATCCTGCAACTGGCTTTACAATCGGATGGTTGTATTGGTTAAGCTGGGCGAATACGACCGGTCTTGAATTTACAACTGCCGGCATTACAATGCAGCGCTGGTTTCCTGATATTCCTGTTTGGGTTTGGTGTTTAATATTTGGCGTTACAATCTTCACTATTAACGCATTATCTGCTCGTAGTTATGCAGAAACAGAATTTTGGTTTTCAAGTATAAAAGTATCTGCCATTATCGCTTTCATTATTCTTGGCGGCGCCGCTATGTTCGGTTTTATTGATTTAAAAGGCGACGAACCCGCTCCGCTATTATCAAATTTCGTAAATCATGGTGGTTTATTCCCAAATGGACTTGCCGCTATTCTTTTAACAATGGTTACAGTCAACTATTCCTTCCAAGGTACAGAACTTGTTGGAATCGCAGCAGGTGAAAGTGAAGATCCAGCAAAAACTTTACCTCGTTCTATTAGAAATATTATATGGCGCACGATGTTTTTCTTCGTCTTAGCAATCTTTGTTCTTGTTGCTTTAATTCCTTGGGAAGAAGCTGGATTAACAAAGAGCCCATTCGTTGCTGTTTTTGATAATATCGGTATTCCATATGCAGCTGATATTATGAACTTTGTTATTCTTACTGCTGTTCTTTCTGTTGCAAACTCAGGACTATACGCTGCTACTCGAATGCTTTGGTCTTTATCAAAAAACGAAATGGCTCCAACCTTTTTAAAGAAATTATCATCACGTGGAATTCCTCTCAACGCTTTAATCATGACGATAGCTATTTCTGCTTTTTCTCTTTTGACAAGCGTAGTAGCTGCTGAAACGGTTTACTTATGGCTCATTTCAATTTCCGGAGTCATTACCATTATTGTTTGGATGTCAATTTGTGTTTCTCAATTCTTTTTCCGCAAACATTATTTAGCAGACGGTGGAAAATTAGAAGACTTAAAATTTAAAACACCACTTTATCCACTCGTACCAATTCTTGGTTTTGGATTGTATGGCATTATATTAATCAGTCTTATTTTTATCCCAGAACAACGACTTGGAATCTATTGCACTGTACCATTTATCATCTTTTGCTATACCTACTATCACTTTAAAGTTAAGAAAAGAATATCTACTAACACTCATAGTGAAAGTAAAATTAGCGAGACTATGTAATATTTGACGATACATAAAAGACCACACGTGGCGCTTCACTTCATGTATGGTCTTTTATCGTTCCTTCTTTCATTTCTCCCTACTATTGAAAGGATTATTTATAACACTTTAAGTTCTGAATTTCTCAGATGAACTATGGGTTGAAAAGTGAGCATTTCAATACCTTCCCCCCAGATTTCAAGTTTTGCCAATGATGATGTTGAAAGTGTTAATGTAGTAAATGCTACAATACTAGCAATTATGATTTTTACTGTTCATAAGTTGATGATTCAGCTTACTATTACTGTTTTGTTTTGATATATTTAATATATATTTAAAGACAGACAGGAGTTAGATACGATGATAAAAGGTTTCGGAGGAATATTTTGGAGAACTAAGAATCTTGATGTTATAAAAAAATGGTACAGTGAAGTGTTGAAACTTGATATAGAAGATTGGAATGGGACTGTGATTAAACCCCAGTTAGGAAATGAGACCATCTTTTCTTTCTTTACTGAGAATGACAATTATTTTCCAACAGAACAACAAGTAATGTTAAATTTCCAAGTATATAATCTAAACAAGACTATAAAGCATCTTGAGAATATTGGTGTACCTCTTGAAAAGAAAGAAGAAATGAGTGAATTTGGAAAGTTTATTTGGATTAAGGATCCTGAAGGTCGATTGATTGAACTTTGGGAGAAATAGGTGATTATACTTATCTACTATTAAGTTAACAGCCGCGTTAATACAACAAGGTAAATAAAAAGTCGATTCCTTTAACTCCACAGGAAATCGATTTTTTTGTGGAGTTAAAATTCTTAGCTTTGTAATTTCGCATTTTTCAAATTCTGCCCTATGGCCATCAACTTAAGAACATTAAAAAAGATGTTATTCTTACGAAAAGAATAGTGTTTTTCATTATTTTAATATGATTTCATCTGAATTTAATGAATATATCCCCTCTCCTACAAAAGTAGTAGAATATTCATTTAAACTTGCTACCTCAGTTGGATTTATCTTATTTCAATTTCAATATAATAGTAAGTAGGTATATCGGATATAGATGTACATTACTAGGCTTATACATATTTCAACTTTAGAATTACATTCACTATTCAATTGGTAGTTACCAATAAAGAAAGGAATGATCATAATAATACAGAACATATACGAAACTCATTTACATGTAAAAAATTTAGAAAAAGCGATAAATTTCTATCAAAACAAGCTAGGATTAACGTTAGCAAGAAAACTCTCCAAAAGAAGAGTGGCTTTCTTTTGGGTCGGAGAAAATAAAAAACAAATGCTTGGACTATGGGAAGTAAATAATATCGAAGACTTTGAGCCGAGACATTTTGCTTTTGGTGTAAATTTAGAATCTTTAATGACTTCTAAATCTTGGTTAGAGGAACGTGGAATAGAAGTGATAGGAAGTCAAGGAAAAGGAAATCAAGAGCCAATTGTCCAAAGGTGGATGCCCGCTGCAAGTGTATACTTTCTAGATTGTGATGGAAATAAATTAGAATTCATTTCTATGTTACATGAGAATCCAGATGAATTAGAATATGCATCTTATTTAAGTGTATGGAATGCGGAACACCAAGAAAAATGAATGAAATTTCCATTCAAGTCTTTTCTTATTTTTAGATATAATGTTGTACTATCCCCCTTTTGCTATTAATTTTCGTCGGATTTATGAACAGTTATCATAATGGAGAATTCATGACAACTCCACTTATTAACATAATGTATTTACTGTCACCTTATATTTGTACTTACGTACGAGCAATTCCTAATCTGCTTCAATTATAATTTGAATCATTTAATTTTTCTTCTTATCTGGCATCTACTCTTTAAACAAAAACTCCCCTTAAATCGAAAATGATTAAGGGGAGTTTTATATGCGATGCAATTATAGTTCAGATTTCACCCGAACAGAAACATTATTTTTAATTATATTTTTGACATCTTTAAAGCTAACAAAATTGTTACTTTTCTCATCCCAAAGACGGAAACGTAGTGATTGTAAGCTTGTAGCAAGCGTAATCGTTGGTACATTTTTTAAAGGAAGCGTATTATTGTGTGCCTCTTCTAGTTTATAGTTAGGTACTCTTGGGCTTAAATGGTGAACATGATGGAATCCAATATTACCCGTTAGAAATTGCAAAATTTTGGGAAGCTTATAAAAAGAACTTCCTTCCACTGCCGCTTTCACATATTCCCAATCTTTATCCTCTTCAAAATAAGAATCCTCAAATGTGTGCTGTACGTAAAACAGCCAAATCCCTACTGAACCTGCTATTAAGAATATAGTACCATGTACTAACAGAAACGATTGCCACCCAATCGCCCAGCAAAGTATAGCTACTACAGCAACGATTAAAATATTTGTTAAATAAGTGTTCATACGTTCTTTTTTTCTAGCACCTTTTCGGTTAAATCTATTTTTAAGCAGGAAAACATAAATTGGGCCTAACCCAAACATAACGAATGGATTGCGATATAAACGATATGCTAAACGGAGTCTAAATGGTGCTGCTACATATTCATCTACTGTAAGCGTCCAAATATCCCCTGTACCCCTCTTATCCAAATTACCACTCGTAGCGTGGTGAATAGAATGCTCATGCCCCCACTGATCAAATGGGAATAATGTTAAAACACCCATACACGTTCCAACTATTCTATTTGCACGTCGACTTTTAAAGAATGAATAATGGGTACAATCATGAAAAATAATGAAAATCCTTGTCATAAATCCAGCGGCTAACAGTGCTGGAACTAATGTTAACCAATAAGAAACTGACAAACTTTTATAAGCAAGGTACCATAAAATAATAAATGGCACGATTGTGTTGATCAGTTGCCAAACACTTTTTTTAATCGTTGATTTTTCAAAAGGAGCAACTTGTTTTTTTAAATTTTTAGTATTTTCTAAGGTCATTGTTCTAATTCCTTTCCTTTTTGTTGCTAATTCATATTATAGCACACTATTAGTATCAGGTGTTAAAAGTAGCTATAATAAATATTTTATACTATGAAAATCTCTTTTTTCTTACTCATTACTTACAAATTTCTTACGTCCAAAATAGCTTCTATAATTGGACAGACGGAGCATTTTATGTATCAAAAAAACTTCATATTTTTCCAATAAGTACATAAAAAACAGCGAGTTTTTTCACAAGAAGAAAAAAGCTGCAATCAGTCAGTTTCACCGACTTATCGCAGCTTCTCTTCTTTTTACCTTATTTTATCGATGAAGCCAAACTGCACCTGCAGACTTGTCTTCAGCTTGGCCTACTACTTCAAACTTCAGTCCTAGCTTCGGTAACTTACGTCCTGCATCAGGAATAACGCTGTTGATGTATTGCTTAGAATCATCAAATTTTGCCACTCCTGGTAATCCTTTATAATCAAAGATACCGCGTGTTGGTGAATTTACTTTCCATGTTGGTGTTTGATCAAATGAGAATGCCGCATCGGCAATTTGATAACGCGTACTGCTCTTCACAGTAGGTTGTCCGTTTAATGTCCCTACAATTGCCTCTGGATGAGAATCTACTACTCCTAAGAACCCTTCACCTGGATGAACGCCTACCCAGTTATCTGTAAAGCTTTGATCCGCATACCATACAACCATTCCTGTATTAAATACTGGGCCACGTGCATGTTGTAACGCAGTGTCAGAACCAGCGTAATTTCTCCACTCTACATAGTAATTATGTTTTTTCTGTTCAAATCCGTTAGACACAGTAAAGCCTTTTAACGTCATTGCTGGCTGACCTTCTGCATCATCAGAGAAAACAACTTTTCCATCTACAGTTAAGGCTGCATTATCTAACGCAAATCCTTTATAAGCTACTGCAATATCTGTTAAGTACTCAAATTGCAGTTTTACTTTTTCCCCTTTGAATTGGCTTAAATCGTATGATTTATCAACCCATTTACCATCAGTTGTATCCGCGCCGCCTTTTACATCTTTTTCGCCCATTCTATCAATGCGTGTCTTCGTTCCATCTTCTGCAATCGCATATACGTCAAGGAAATCATACTTCGCTTCAAGTTCGTAAAATGCCTTATAATCGAACTTAGCATCCTTTGCATTTGTTAAGTCAAATACTGGTGTCTCAAGTGTTGTATGAATGTCATTTCCTTTTGTACTGTAATAGAACTTCTTACCAAACGCCGATTCGATATTTTTTATATCTTTGTCCGGCAAGTTAACACGAACAATTCCAGGTCGTTTAGATTTTGTAGTACTTTGATCTACATATGTTGCAACACCGATTCCTTTGCTAAGTTTGTCATAATCTACTTCAAGAATATTCGCCCAGTTCCCCTTCATATTCTTTTGGAAAAACTCTTTATTTTGTGGCGAGAAACTCGTTGGCTCTGTTCCTGCAATTTTTCCAGCCCAGCTACCACCACTCATAATAGACCATGACTCAACAGGTTCACCTTGTCCTGAGTACTTTGTATCATATTCATCTGGTAAGCCTAAATCATGGCCATACTCATGTGCAAACACACCAACTGCTCCGTCTTCAGGCTCGATTGTATAATCATATGCAGCCATCTTTCCGCCCCAGTTCGAAACAGAAGATTTCGTGCCATCAATTGCATATGGTTTTGAACCTAGTTTTGAACGATGTGACCAAATCGCATCATCTTTCAATTTACCGCCGCCAGCTTCTTGACCAACGCCAGCATGTACAACCATTAAATGATCAATAATGCCATCTGGCTCATTTTTATTTCCATCACCATCTTGATCGTATTGATCAAATTGGTCATAGTCTGCTAAATTGATTCCTTTTGCTACCGCTGCTTTTAATGCTTCTTTCACAAAATCTTTTGGTCCTAAAGGCCCCTTGTTATCATGCCCAGTACCCGCATCAGCACCATAATCTGATGCTTTTCCTGGAACAGTAAGCCACTCTGTTACAGTCCCATCAACTGTATAGCTACCACCAGATTGTTCTTCATAATATTGCTTAAATGTGTTAATCTTCGATCCATCAAATAAAGTGAATGGTTCATCACCAAATAACATTTTTTGATAATGTTCACGATTAAAGTCCTTAGAATACATGTATCCTGGCTCTTGATCAATATTGTTATGCTTAAAATCGCTAAATTCTACAAGTAAAACAAGTACTTTATCTTTTCGAACAGCTCCATTGTATTCTTCTTGCTTCGCTGATGTAGTAGGTACTTTTCCATTTAATTTCCCTGGATTCAATGCTGCACCTTGTCCAGCTACTGGGCCTACTTCAGGCTGCTGTGCCTGTTCATTTTCCTTCATTTTTGTATCTTTTACTTTTTTCATAAAATCAGAAGCTTCTTGTGTAAGACTATCTCCTGTTAAGATTTCTTTCCCAGGGTTTTCCCCTTTCTTTTTCTCAACATATTTTTCGACAGCCTTTGACGTCTCAGCTTGTGATGCAGATTGATCAATTACCCCCCGTTGTTTTAGCGCTTCTGCCAAACGCTCCTCCGGTATTAAGTGCTCATCTATTGGTAGAGATGATGTTGGTGTCTCAGCATAAGCTGCGTGACCTCCAAAAGCAAACGTACTACTTAGTACTGCTGCTGTTGTTAATACCGCTAATGGTTTTAATTTCTTTTTCTTTTTCAATGTATTTCCTCCCCAGTGTCTGCAAATTATCGTTTTTTGCCGATAACAACATAATATTCGTTATAATACGAATATTCAATCTTTTTCAACAAATAAAATGTTGAGAAATATTTTTTTATGCAGGGTGAAATACATAAGATATAAAAACAAACAGACTCTCCTATAAATAACAGTGAACTTTTATATGTTCTTAGTTACAATTAAAATCCAGTAAATCTGGGATTCATACTTTTTTAATAAAAATAAGAATTAAATATTTTCTATACTATTTAATCTATGGATTACCATATTACTCACTATTCTCATTATTACAAGCTAATAGTGGTTCGTACATCATTATAGCGTGATTCTCTGTTACATATTGATCTTCTATTAACTGTTTCTGTTGATTATATACTTTACGTTGAATCACATTATGTCGTATATAACCGCCCCAGTATGCAGGTTGAATTGAATGTTCTTTCTCATACACTTCATATTGATAAAGTTGCGGATAGACTGTTCTCCATTCACCAACTAAATATTCATCTGTCATATAAAGATGAAGTTGATACGGTTGGTCCGTTTCATTTTTAATTTGTAAATCCAAATAGTTATAGGAACAAGTTGCTCCACTCCCAAACGGTTGAGTTCGCCTAGAATCAGGAAAGACATCAAAGCTATGACGATATCGTTCTGTTACTGTCAGTGGTGTATGTAAAGTCATCCAATATATTAAATTCGAAAGCTGACAAAGACCTCCTCCAATACCTGTTTGAAAAGATCCGTAATGTAATACCATACCTTCTACATACCCTTTTTTCCTCGTAGGCTTACCTATTAAACGCCAGTAAGAAAATGTTTCTCCTGGTCTAATGACGATACCATTTAGTTTTTTAACAGCAATTTTCAAATTAACAACCTTATTCTGTTGATACCACATATCTACATCTTTGAGCTTACGGAGTAATATCGTTCGGTGCTGAATTGCTGTACAAGGTAGCTTTTCTTGTTGGAACCTTTTTGCATATGTTTTTCCGTCTGATAACCACTGAATATACCTCTTTGTAGAGTAATACCACGTCCCTAGCATAATTCGATACTTAGAACGCTGTTTAGGACGTAAGTGCACTATATTCATTTTATTCCCTCTCTCTTTCTTCAAATAAATTCTAATATATCTCTAATTCAATAAACTACAGTTTTCTTAGCGGCATAATAATTTTTGTAAATAAAAAACGCAAAAAAATAATAAATTTACTCTAGTGGAGATTTTATTTTGAGGATTGCTTTCTAATTATATGAAACTGCGCTACAATACGATAAATTGAAATAAACACATTATAAATATAACGGATAACCTTAAATAAAAAATAATGAAAATTAAAGAAATTCTAAAGTATTAATATATTTTTCGTAAATATTAATTGATAATACATTAGACTTTACTATATGTATAAATTCTCTATTCTACAAAACGAAATTTTTTAATGTAAGAAAAGAATATAATTCCCCTTTAACATTTATACAAGTCTCCTCTGAAAAACTTTACAAAACAATCCGAGCCCTTATATTTAGAATGAACACAAAAAATTGCCACCAGTTAGCTTAACTGGTTGGCAATTTTTTAACGAGAATGCTTTACAAATAGTTGAATTGCTTCTTGTGGTACATAGCACTTTCCATTACTCTCTACAATAATACTTCCTAATTCATACCCTTTACCATTGATACGAATTATATTTTTGTTACCAAATAGTTGTGCTTCTACTTTATTATGTTTTACCACAAGTAACGGGTTTACTCCTTCGGTTTTGTCGGCTGTTACAGTTGCACCGATTTTCTTAAAGGCTTGCTCACTCTCTAAAAATATTTTATTCGTTACTTCCTCTAAGTTAAAGCCCATCGCTTTGGCCATCGTCTTCGCAATGTCTGTATTCTGGATTAAGCCTTCTGGTTTTTGAGGTCCATAAGAATATAAGAATACATCCTCACCTGTATGTCCTCCTGTCGTAAAGCCGATATTTGCACGATTAGCCAATAATGTAGTAAGGATTCGTCCTACATCCATTTTCTTTTTTTCCGCTTTTAATTTTTCTTTTTCATCATGAGTTAGATTATCCAAACCGTATAGTTTAGCTACATCTTCTACATTTGATAAATCAGATTTCAGTTTATTTATAGTTCCTTCAAGTGTCATTTTCGCCTTTTTCAATGGATCAATGTATGCAGAAACCGGTGTAGTATTGTATCCTTTTGTCGTATTCCTATTCCCTATAGAGATGCCGCTGTTACCATGATCAGTTAAAGCGATAAGCATCGTATCCCCATCTTTCTTCGCAAATTGTAACGCCTTTGCTACCGCTTCATCAAATGCCAATACATCGCTAATAATCCCAATCGGATCATTAGCATGAGCTGCCCAATCTGGCTTACTACCTTCTACGAATAAAAAAAAGCCATCTTTATCTTTTGATAATGTTTGAATTGCTTTTTCTGTCATTTGAGAAAGTGTCGGTTGTTCTGGATTTGTTGCTATACGATCCATATCAAACGCAAGAGCATGATGTGAGAAAGAGCCCCAAATTTTATTAGATTTGGAGTTCAATAACGCATCTTTCGTTTCAACAAAATCGTATCCTTTGTCTTGAATCACCTTTACTAAATTTTCACCATCTTTTCGGATTCCATTACTTTTTATAGGTAGAAGCGCCGCTTTTCCCCCGCCTAATACGACATCTATATTTTGATATACTTGCTGCTTCGCAATTACGTTAAATTGCTTGCGATTGACATGGTGAGCTGAGAATCCCGCCGGAGTAGCATGCTGAATTTCAGATGTAGCAACAATTCCCGTTGCACGACCAGTACGTTTTGCACCTTCTAATACGTTTGCGACCGGCCGTAACTTGTCCTCTTCTTTTATTGGCTTTAAGCTAGGTGAATTTACAATAGAAGGTAGTACACCTACATATCCTGAATTCGATTTATTTCCAGTTGCTAATGCTGTTGCTGCTGGCGCTGAGTCTGTAATAGCTGATTCCGCCGAAAACGTACGAACACCTCCTGTTACAATTTGATCTAACGTAAGCGGTGCCCCTTTATACCAGCGAGCCAATGTTGTCGCCGTTGAACTAGTCCCGTCCATAACCATCATAATTATATTTTTAGGCTGATGTTCTACTTTTTTCACCTTAGCTTTGGCCGCATGATAATTCATCATACTTTCCGTACTTAATACGCTTACTATTATAGCTGCCACTAATAGCAACTTTTTTATCTTCACACCATAATTCAACATGATTGTTCCTCCATAAACTTTGCATTCATTTAAATACACCTTATTTCCTTTTCCATTCCAAAACCTACATATGTTTTATTAGTTCCCAATTCTCATAAAGCTAACAATAGTTACCTTCTCTTTCTTTAATTAAATATCGGTATGTTTCATCTATCTTATAAAAAAGATTTAGCATTCTTTTCATTAATTACTTGTTTAACAATAAATCCTCGATTAAAAGAAATAAAAATTTATTGTTAAACAATAAATTTCATGTTAAATTAATAAGATATTAAATAAATGAGGTGCTTTTTATGAAACAAGGATCCACACTCTTTTTAAAGACCGTTGTGATTCTGATCGGAATCCCTGTTCTTGCTATGTGCATTTTTTTAGTCCCTAAAATAGGAAATTTCGCCGCAGAATTATATCCAGATATTGCATATATTAAATATCTTGTATTTATCAACTTATACGCAACAGCACTACCTTATTACTTCGCACTGTACCAAACATTTAAGCTTTTAAACTATATTGATAAAAACAACGCATTTTCAGAGTTATCTGTTAAAGCTTTAAAAAATATTAAGTACAGCGCATTGGCAATTAGTGTATTATATGTATTAGGTATGCCACTTTTCTATCTTGTGGCAGAGAGAGATGACGCCCCTGGCATTATTATTATCGGAATGATTATGATTTTTGCTTCAATGGTAATCGCGGTCTTTGCTGCCGTTCTCCAAAGACTATTAAAAGATGCTATAGATATAAAATCAGAAAATGATTTAACGGTCTGAGGTGAATAATATGGCAATTATCATTAATATTGATGTAATGTTAGCGAAAAGAAAAATGAGTGTAACAGAGCTTTCGGAGAAGGTTGGAATTACAATGGCTAACCTTTCTATTTTGAAAAACGGAAAAGCAAAAGCAGTTCGGTTTTCAACTTTAGAAGCAATATGTAAAGCATTAGAATGCCAACCGGGTGATATTTTAGAATATCAACCTGAAGAAACCGAATAAAAAGAGTCCTTCATACGAGAAGGACTCTTTTTATTACACATTACGGCGCAAAACTAATTTGACCAGTAAACAATAGGATAATTGCTATGATCCAAAATATAAAAAATGATGAGGACAGTATTAATGAAAGAATAGCAATTCCCTTCTTCTCTGTTCTTTTCGTCATTGTGATTATTGAAAGCATGATACCTACACCTGTCAGGGCAATTGTAATATAATCTCCAACTATATTACCTGCATTCGCTATCCTTGTTGGCGTTATAAACACGAATAGAAAACACAAAATACCGATGAGTAAAGATATATAGCTTATTATACTGTACTTCTTTTTAGGAACTATTTCTGTTTTCATACTAACCCCACCCCTTCTATATAGCTATGAGTTCATATTAACACGAATAACCATAATTTGGTTAAAACATAAAAAAGATAAAGTGGACGCTATCACTTTATCCTTCAGTTTATTTCTATCTAACAATTAACCTGGCTACTTCTTTAATAAAGATGGACGGACATTCTTTAACTCCTAGCAATTTTTATATACAGAAAATAAAATGAAATAGTTCTAAAAAATAAAGACTGTACCTTTAAAATGAAATATACAGTCTTAAATACTAACTTATTTTATAAAGAAAACTCTCTATTTATCACTACCTTAAAAAACTCCGAGTAATGTGATAAAGAATAATTCGCTACATCACAATTACCTTGAAACATACATGTTGAAATACCTAATTCTTTTGCAGGTAATAAATCTAATTCTCTATCTCCAATAGCTAAATCAATATTGTATTTTTTATGCAGATGATTATAAGCCAAAGAGTTCGGCTTTCGAGGAAAGCCATCGTCAATTGTAACCATATCTACGAAGTATTTTTCCCAGCCGTAATATTTTAAAATGGCCATAACCCCTTTCCTATGTTTATGGGTCATAATCACATTTTTATTTGCAAATTTCAAAACCTCTTCGACACCCGCAAAAGGTTCCATATCTTTTGGAGTAAATTTCCCCTTCAAAACTTTAATTTTTTCTTCCTGCTCGCATGAAATATTATAATATTGAATTGCATGAGAGTATGATATTTTTAAGTTTTTGTATATTTCTTGTTTTTCTACTGAATCACCTAATATTTCAGAAAGCATCATTGTATATGCAGGATACGTATCAAATAACGTCCCATCAAAATCCCATAAAATATTCATTCTATTCACCTTCTATTTTCAAATCATTCAATGACTAAATCCGCCCTATCCTTCGGCAATTCCATTTCTAAGTAATAATCCTCTGCTTTCCAATACCTATTTTCAAACTTTGAAAGGTTTTTCTGCGTTTTTTCACTCTCACGTAGAAACCTTGTCTCTCTTGGACAGTCCAAATAGACCATATAATGAAAGAAATCTCTCCATTCTTTTCGCTGTAGAAAGACTCCTTCAATAACAATTACGCCTACAATAGGAATCTGTACTTTTTTCATTTCACATGAGTCTGTTTCCTCTTGATAAAAAGGCAAAGTCAGTTTTGTCTCATGTTGTAACTTCTGAAAAAACTTCTGCCTCAAGTATGGAATATCCCACTGTAAACAATAATACTCATACCATTCTTCATATCCTGTATGATAGCGTTTATTACGCTCCACTATGTGATCATCAATATGAAAAATATGAAACGGAATGCCTTCTTGTTTCATATTTTCTTTTAAATTTGCTACGAATGTTGTTTTTCCAGATCGACTTAAACCATCTATACCTAAAATGAATCTATTTTCCCTATGCTTCTTCATAATCTTTATAAGTTCGTTTGTGCTCATTACTTCTTCCACTCTTCTTTTAATAAAGAATATAAAATAGTATCATGAGCAACTCCATTTTGAATCATATGTTTTCGAAGTAATCCTTCTTCTTGAAACCCTGCTTTACTTAATAATTTTTGAGAAGCTTTATTTTCTACATATACAACAGCAGCAATTCTTATAAGTTGCAATGTTTCAAACCCGTAAGCTAAAATCGCCTGTAACGCTTCCGTTGCGTACCCTTGTCCCCAATATGTATCATCTAATTCATAACCAATTTCAGCTCGTCTATGATGATTGTTAATTAAATGAAATCCACACGTCCCAATTAATTGGCCCGTCCCTTTTTTCTCGATTCCCCAGCGAAATACACTTCCTTCTTCATAACGATTTTTAAACGTTTGAATCGTTGTTTTCGCTTGCTCAATATTTTGGAAAGAATCCATTCCGAAATAACGTATAACAGATTCTTTCGAAAAATAACGGAACATCGTTTCCGCATCTAATAGTGTAAGTTCTCTTAAGAATAAACGTTCTGTTTCTAGTTTCGGAAATCCCATCTCTCTTTCTCCCTCTATTCTAATGAACTACAAATTTCAATATAATTTCCATCTGGATCAGCAATGTAAGAAATTGTTTGTCCCCACGGTTTTACAATAGGTTCAACTAAAATCTTAATACCTTGTTCTCTAAATTGCTCAATCGTTTCTTGTACATTCTCAACAACGAATCCTAATTCGAAATGAGAAGACTGTAATTCACCTTCTGTAAGCGGTAGTCCTGTTAATTCTTTCACATCTTGCCGCGTATTCATCGCTAAAATGGTAGTTCCAGTATTAAATTCAATATATGTACCGTGCTCTGCTTTTATAGGTAACTGTAAAATATCTTTATAGAATTTTAAACATTCCTCAAACTTTTCTACATATAAAATGATGTACTTCATTTTCAAATCCATTTTACATCCCCCTTTATATCTACCCCTAAAATTTCGACAAAAGTCTCATAAAAACCTTGTTCTTTGTAGTAATGAGCAAAAAAAATGAGGCCGATTTCTCGGCCCCCCAGCTTATTGGCATAAAACAGGAGATTTGGTTTGGACATAACCAGTTCGTACTTTTATTATATTTTATTTTTTCTGAATTTTAAATACATTAAACACCTATTTATATTGAGAAAGTTTTTTGCTTGCATAAAATTAAAGAGTTTAAGAAATGATACAAATGGAGGTGTATACATATGGAACCAATGCTATGTCCAAGTTGTAAAACGAACCGTACTCGCTTTAATATTCTTGAGCAACAAGTAAAACCAGTCAAATTAAATCCACAAACTGGTCAAGTAGAAGAAGAATATACAAATGACACGATGAATGCTTTTCATATGGCCTATCAAGGACCTACTTATCGCGTCCAATGCGCTGTATGTGGGCTTGTTGAAAACCCAGAACAATTTATTAAACCTGCTCAAAATCAGTCTTTCTAATAAAAACATTATTATCCCTTATAGAAATAGATTTTTCTATAAGGGATTTTTCCGTTTAATAACTTAATTAAAAATGTGTTTCTTCCTTATTATATGTTAAACTTCGCACTCTTTTAGAAATGTTTACATAAGAGAGGTAAAACAAACAATAAAAAGATAACGCTTCCATCAATATTTCTACTATTAACTTGTCATATAGTCATCTTTTACTTTTGGATCTTCGATTGGGAGAAAATAACGACTCCTTACGATCTAACAATATGGATTGTTTCTACTATTTGTAGTCTTTTACTTTACTACCATTTTTAAAATCAAAAATCTAATAAATTAATATTAATTGCTAGTTCGTTATTGTTGATTATTTCTTCTTCATTTATGATTTTTTTAGGTGTTGTTACTGATATTATCTTTGTAACTGTTAGTTCTATGAATTAAAAAGTTGGTCTTTTATTATATAAAAAAGAATGAACAAAAAAAATATATATAGAAATTAGAGAAGTTGATTCCCATCAATATATATCTTCTCTAAGAATATCACTCTTTGTTAAAATATTTCCTTTTTTAACTTTTTAATCTTCCTAAATAAATTAATAAACGCATATAAATATATACAAACTAAAAACCCTACCATACCTTTATATAATCCTGATTCTGATACTCCAAGAAAACATAAGTAAAGCACTGGAATTAACATTACAAACATAATTGCAACGAACTGTATCAATTCAACAAGTTTTTGTATCTTCGTTTCTTTGTCTGAATAAATATCAGGTAACTCATTTTCCTCTTCTACTTCTTTACAAAAGTAATTCCACTTCGCAAAACTCGTTACATGTTTCCAACCACACATTTCATATATTTCGATATATTCTTTTTGTTTTTCTGTCGAATCTTTATACTCTAATCTAAAGTCTGCTTTATATACTACATCTTTCGGCTCAGTTTTCTTAAACCTATACATTACGTTATACTTTTGTAACGCCCAGCCTTGTTGATGCATTTTACGTAAATACGCTTCTTCTTTTTCTAAGCTCCATACTGCGAAAGGTTTGAATATCTTCTTTGTCTCCATCTTCCATTCACTCCCCTAATATACTGTTTCCATTCTTTACAGACCGCTGTAATCTGTTGTACTCCAGTTCCAGCACTTCTCTCCCAAACGGCGTTAACTCATAGCACTTCTTTCTATCTGTAGAGGCAACTTCAACAATTAACTTCTCTTTTAGTAACTTCGTCGTATTCCCGTATAAAGTACCAGGACCAAGCTTTACTTCCCCATTTGTCATCTCTTCTACCATTTGCATAATTCCATATCCGTGCATTGGTTTCACTAGTGATAACAGTATGTAATATGTCGCCTCAGTTAACGGAATATATTTTTGCGCCTTCGCATTCATTATAACTACCTCCGATGCATCGCCTTATGATATATCGACTTGCGATACATCATATATCGATATTGTATAATCATATTCCAAAATATGCAAGAGTAATTTAATAATTAAATATCCATTTCTTTGAATTAAAAAACCATACAAATTTTCTGAATAATTTGTTAAAATATAGAAATATTAGCTCTTTTATAATGAAAGGAATGGTACATATGATACATAAATTGAAAGAAAACATCGGATCTGTGTTTGTTGGGAAAGAAAATGTTATTGATCTACTGCTCGTTTCACTTCTTGCTGATGGACATGCACTACTCGAAGACGTGCCTGGTACTGGGAAAACGTTACTGGCGAAAACCATTTCCAAAAGTATTGGTGGTAGTTTTTCTCGCGTTCAATTCACCCCTGATGTACTTCCAAGTGATGTAACAGGTATTGAATACTTCAACCCAAAAACAAGCGAATTCGAATTAAGAATTGGACCGGTTATGACAAACATTTTGCTAGCAGATGAAATTAACCGTGCAATGCCGAGAACGCAGTCGAGTTTGTTAGAAGCGATGGAAGAACGACAAGTGACGCTCGAAAAAAAATCTACGCCTCTGCCGAAACCGTTCTTTGTTATTGCGACGCAAAACCCAATCGAATCACAAGGGACTTTCCCTCTTCCAGATGCACAGCTTGATCGCTTTTTAATGACGATTTCAATTGGTTATCCAACTCCTAAAGATGAGTTACAAATGATGCGACGTTTTCGGAACGATTTACCATTAGAAAGTGTCACATCTGTCATCTCATTAGAAGATATTTTAGAATCTCAAAAACGAGTAAAAGAAATATTTGTTTCGGAACCTTTAGAACATTACATTATTAAACTTGCTCATGCTACAAGAAATCATGATTATATCGCTAACGGTGTAAGCCCACGTGCCACATTAGCTTTAGTACGTGCTGTTCAAGCTTTAGCCTTTTTACGCGGGAGAGAATATTGCACACCAGAAGATATACAATTGTTAGTTCCTTCTGTTTGGAATCACCGTATCGTCTTATCAATGGAAGGTGCATTACGTACGACAAAAAATGATATTATGAAAAGTATTTTAAAAGAAGTTGACGTACCTGTGGAGATTGAGCAAGCATGAATGGACAGCGCGTTGTAACTGTACCTTTATTTTTTCAACTTCATATTATTCAACTAACCGTTCCAATCGCGTTACTTTTCACATTCTTTTTCCCGCAACGAATGCTTATGTTTCTCTTTTTCTTCTATTATATATTTGCGATTTTTATTTATAAATATGTCGCTTTCATAGAGAAGAAGTTTCAAATCATAAATGAGAAACAAACTACACGGCTTTTTCCTGAGGAATCTGGACAGTTTTTTATTCATTTAAAAAATGGAGCCAGCATACCGCTCGTTAATGGTGTTTGTTACTTTCATTTAAATTCGTCCCTTATACCGCATAAAGAGCAAGGCATTGAACAAATATCAAAAACATTATTCTCTTTCCCATTTTCACAACCCGCACATTCGGCACAAAAATGGGGTTTAACATTAACCGCAACGAAGCGTGGTGTGTTTCAAATTGAACAGTTTGAATGTGTATTAAAAGATCCATTTCATCTATTAACTGTACATTTACCTGTTTTTGATAAATTAAGGACTGAAATTATTGTGTATCCTTCTCCTAAAGAAGTAGCAGGTTTGCAAGAACTTCAGCAACTTTTGAATGGATTTTATCGAACGAATTTTTCTTTTTACAATGATGAAACATCTATTATCGGTGTAAAGCGATATGAGCGTGAGTCTTTCCGCTCTATTCATTGGAAGGCATCTGCTAAAATGCAACAATTACAAGCGAAGCAATATGAACCTGTAAAAAATTATAGTTGGACGATTTGTCTTTCTTTAGCTGCCGATCGTGGATTTGGTTGGAAAGATAATGTAGAAGAACTTATTTCATATGCAACATACATTTTCCAGTACACAACGAAGCACCACATTCCGTTTGAATTATTTATTAGTGTATTAGCAGAAGGTGGTGCATTACATTTATCGTTACATGAAGGGCAAACGCAATATGCAAAAGCTTTAGAAGAATTAGCCCGTATTTCAGATGATAGTACGTTACTTCCGAAACAAGGATTCCTTCATTATGTAACGAGAAAGAGAGAACGATCGTCTACAATGATATACATTGGTTTACAAAGAAATGAACTCCCTCTTCTCTCGCAGCCAACGTTTCTCATTACTAGTGAAGGGATGGTGGAATCGGTTGAAAACTTGGCTATATCACATTCATGATTTCATTCTGCTCCTCCTGCTTTCATTATTAACAGAAAGAGATGAACTAATTAGTATTGCAATATTTTTAACAACAGGCTATATTGGAGTATTTCTTATTCATAAATTTATGCAGAAAAAAACAACAGGATTTGTAATACTTTTAGTTCTTCAAATCGTTCTTTTCTCTTTATTTTTACCTTTTTCTCTTTTTGGCACAATCATATTACCACTATTTTTCTTTATCGTACATGTGGTCGGACCTGGATATCCAGTTCAAAAATCTTTAGGTGGTATTGTATGGTTTGTCGTTTCAGTTATATTTTATGCACCCTTTCCACCGTTGTGGAAACTATTAATGTTAGCCTTGCATCTTATGATTACATTTTGGTTAACCGGGGCAAATCGCAAACAACAACTATTACGTTTTGCTTCTATCATTACGATTGGCTTAATGAGTATATTAATTGTTCAAATATTTCCTTTCATTCGACTTATTTTTGGTTTTATAACGGAAGTAGTCGCATTAGGCGTCGGCTATGCTTTAATGCCATTAATTAAAGCAGCGGAATTAAAAGATACTGAAGATGTTTGGGCAAATAAAGGACATCTCTTAAAACCAAAAATTGAAGACGGAAAAAAAATTCCTGATTTTGATCCAATACTCATAAATAGCGCTACAATAATAGTCTGTACAGCTATCGCTATTTACGTCGTTTGGAAAATAGTAAAAAAACGAAAACATTTAAGTTTACCAAATATGCACGTCTTCGAATCTACTATCATTACTGATAAAGAAGGAATGAGCCAAAATCGTTTTAAACGAAATAAACCGCCACATAACGAAATTCGGAAGGAAATTTTCAAGCTAGAGAGTAAGTTAACCCCTCCTTTAAATAGAAAACGGGGAGAAACTGTTGAGGCTTGGCTAGAAAGAATACATGATGAAGAAGATGTAAATATTCAAAGTGATATTATTATAGATGCTTATAATACGGTGCGTTATTCAAATGGTAAAAGCATTGTACTTCTGCATGAATTTAAGGAAGAGATTCATAAGCTTTATGCATATCAAAAACATTTGAAGAAAAGAAAGAAATAAGACAACAAAAGACTCCTATTTTTTCATTCATGTGCTCAGTTTAGGGAGAGAAAAATGCTAATAACCATTAGAAATAACACAATAATTTGTATGTATTTCGCATTATAAATAGCAAACTAAAACGCTCAGAAAATATTCTGAGCGTTTTCATTTCCTTCTTCAACTAAAGTACCAGTTAGTGCAAAAAGCTATTTCACCATTTGTATTGTTAACTTATCTTTTAACATTGAGCTATATGAATCAATTTCATATTTTGTATTATTGATTTTTTCTTTTTTCATTTTTAACATATCGAATATTTCTAATTCTAAATTCCTTCTAGCTTCAAGAACTTTTATCGCTCCTTCTACACCTGAATGGTTATGTTCTTTCCCATAGCCTTGGTTAGTGTAATAGTCGACGATTCCTGTGGACCATTCTGGAGTTCTTTCTTTTAGTGCCTTCCTAAATGAAAATTCAAGATTATCTTGTTCTACATACAATAACATTGGATTTAAATTCTCTATAATTTTTGCAACTTTCATTACATAATTTATTATTTTTTCTTTTTGTTCACCATATTTAATCATCCCAATAGTTAATGAGTTTTGTATGAAACAACATTCAAAGATATAAACCTTATTGTCTTCTAGAGCACTTTCAGTAAAGTCATTCCATTTGTCAGCAATTAATTCAACATTTTTATCGAATGACAATTCATATATATCGTTTTTTGAAATATCGTTAAATAATTCGTCCGAAAACTGATCACCAAACTCATTTTTTATCTTTCTGTATGGTAATAAATAATTGCTTCCTTTTTTTAGAACTCTTTTAAGAAGCACTTCTTTAAAATCTCCACTGTTAGATAATAATCTATCAAATTCAAATTTATTAAAACAAGATACACCATCATAGTCGGCTGGATGGTTCAAATTTCCCTCTAAAAATAGTTCAACTTCAATTTTATTTTGGCTTAGAATTTCATTTATTAGCTTTGCAGTGGTTGATTTTCCAAATCCAGGTAAACCTTCTACTATTATTAGTTTTGTGTTCATAATTATAAATCCCTTTCTTCAAAGTATTTAACCAAGATAAAAAAATCACTTACTTCACTGCAATCACCCCTTCAAAATATGATATTCACCATTTCCTTTGAAAAATCCTGCTTAAAGTAACCTGACCGTTAGTTTAAGAACATTTTTTCACAATCTCTATAATTATTTTAACGTAATTTTCCATTTACCTTTAAAAAAATATAGTCCACCATTATTTGAGTGAACTATCTAAATTAAATTATATCTCTTAAATCAAACAATTTTCCAGTAATACCCAATTGTTATACTGGTGTTTTTACTGTTTTCTTTTTCCCTTCGTTTGTGGTAAATGGCATACAAAAGTTATAATGGGTTCGAATTATCGTTAGAGCCATTTGTGCGTATTTTGGATTAAAATTAGAATAGATATAACTTTTACCATCTCCACGAGCTATCATTAAAGGTCTTTCTAGACAACCAATTTAGCAATGGTTTTAGTATATAAAATAGCAAGAGTACATAAAAGTGCTTAAACATTTTAATAACAATATAAAAAAGGATGCTAAATCATATGTGATTTACATCCCTTTTTTGTTTGTTATTTTATATTTTCTCTCCCGTAACTGAACCCGTTATTTATTCATAGGAGTCTTTTTATACTTCTACGTTGCTTTTTAAATTGAAGCATTCTTCCCTGCTTCAATTTCTAATGACTCTTCATGCCACCAAAGTGTTTCTTCAGGGTCTTCTTTAGCAATTAGGTGTGCTTCTTTTTTCGTTTCTACTGTAGGATATGAACCTTTTAGCGCACGCCCTGAAGTCGTAACAAATAGTACACTAAATACAACTAATCCAATAATACTTACACCTGCTAAATAAAATGCTGGTGCGAGCGGGTTACCAGTTGCATGAACTAAGTATGAACATACGAGCGGTGTTGTTCCACCGAATATCGATACAGAAATATTAAATGAGATCGAAAGTGCTCGATAACGTACATCGGTGAAAAAGAGTGATGGTAATAATGAAGGTAATGTTCCTTCATATACACTTAAGAAGAAACCTAGTACGAAAATACCTGCAAATATAGCTGCAATATGTCCGTTACCTATTAGTAAAAATGCTGGAATTGCAAATACAGTTAAACCAAGTAAACCAATTTGCACAACGCGTTTATTACCAATTTTATCACTTAACTTACCGAAATATAGTGCTAGTGGAATCATAAGTGCCATCGTAATAGAAATAATTAATAAGCCTGTTGTTTCTTCGACTTTAAGTACTTGAGTTAGATAAGAAGGAATATACGAAAGAATCATATAATTTGTAATATTAAAGAAGGCGACAATTACTGTGCTTAATAAGAAGTCTTTTTTGTGATATTTAATAATATCCATAAATGAAAATTGTTCATTGTCTTCAGATCCCTCTTGTGCTTTTTCCATCTCTTCAAAGATTGGAGATTCATCTAGATGACGGCGTAAGTATAAACCGACCAAACCAATTGGTGCAGCTACTAAGAACGGAATACGCCATCCCCAGCTGAGCATTTGCTCATCTGTTAACAATAACGTCAAAATGGTAACAATTACCGATGCAGCAATGTAACCTGAGAGTGTTCCAATTTCAAGACCACTACCGAGTATACCACGCTTTTTATCTGGAGAAGATTCTGCGATATAAACCATTGCACCTGAATATTCGCCGCCTGTAGAGAAGCCTTGAATCATTCGGGCAACTAAAAGTAGTATTGGTGCCCATACACCAATTTGTTCATAGGTTGGTAGTAATGCGATGAATAATGTAGAAAGTGCCATTAAAATAATAGTAGTACTTAACACGATTTTTCGGCCGTACTTATCTCCTATTCTACCAAAGAATACACCTCCGATTGGTCGAACGAGAAAGGCTGCTGCAAATGTACCGAATGTAAGTACAAGCTGCAATCCACTATTATCAACACCTGAGAAGAATAATTGACTTAAAATAACCGCTAAATACGCGTATAATCCGAAGTCAAACCACTCCATTGCGTTTCCTATACCAGTAGCAATTACTGCTTTCCTGGCTTGTTTAGGATTGACAATATTAACGTCTTGAGGTTCAAAATTTAAATCATTATTTTGTTGCATATAATAAAACAGCTCCTTATTTAATTTAACTTCTTTAAGCACACCTTCTCTTATTGAATAAAATTAATTCGAAGCACTTAAGGAAAATTAACGTCTCCTTATCTGTTATTATTGTTTCACATAATTAATTATTTGTCCAATGAGATGCTCTCTATGTTAAGTAATTTACTATTTTAAAAAGCTAAAGAAGCCGCTAAAATAGCGGCTTCTTTAGCTTTTTATATTTTTTTATATTTTTTTAAATACTTGCTGTAGCAGCTATGTTATGAACACAGGAAATAAATTCATAAGTGAATGCGTCAATTTCCTCTTTCGTAATAATATACGGCGGAAGTAATCGAATAATATTCCCTTGTGTTACATCGACTAACATCCCTTTATTCATTAACTCAATCTGTAATTTCTTCACATTTTCATTCGTGTCATTCACACTTATCCCAAACATCATCCCCGCATGACGCACTTCCTGAATATAATAAGAATTTTCTTTCTGAATGTCTTGCAGTTTGTCATTTAAATATAGTGACGTTTCATAAGCTTCTTGCATTAACCCATCATCAAGTAATGTATTTAATACAGTTAAACCTAATGCTGTTCCCATTGATGAGTGAGCAAACGTTGTCCCGTGATCTCCTGGTGAAAATACATCACATAACTTTTCACCTACAATAATTCCCCCTAGCGGTATCCCGCCTCCTGCTCCTTTACCGATTTGAATAATGTCCGGTGTAATATTAAAATTTTGATAAGCAAATAGTTTTCCCGTTCGACCCATTCCACTTTGAACTTCATCAACGACAAGAAGTACATTATATTTTTTACATAAATTTTGAACACCATGTAAATATTCACTTGATAAAGGATAAATCCCCCCGCTACCTAAAACAGGCTCTAGCATAATCGCAATTGGATTTTCTTTAATAATGGTTTCTTCTAATTGGTCTATATTCTCGCGCTCTACTTCATATACAGGAATAGATGTTTTAGGAAAATTTTGATATACTTTTTCTTGTCTCGTAAAATGTAGTGCCCCTAACGTCCTCCCGTGAAAACTATCTTTTAACACAACTACTCCATCACGCTCTTCATTCGCAATAGATCTATATTTATCAATTAATTTTAATGTCGTTTCTGTCGCTTCCGTACCAGAGTTTGTAAAAAAGACTTTTCCGCTTTTTAAAGTACAACCTACTAATTTCTTTGCATACTCAATTGCAACTGGGTTTAAAAAATGAAACGGTAAATGCAACGATTTCGCAACTTGCTCCATTGTCGTTTGTACAATTTTAGGATGATTATATCCTAATACATTTACTCCTACGCCAGAAAATAAATCTAAATACTCTTTACCATCTACATCATACAGTTTACACCCTTCTCCCCTTTCCATTGCAACCTCTGTACGACAATATGTAGACATCATATATTCTTTATCTAATTGAAACCAATCCGACATGCTAAATTCCTCCTAGTTATTTTCCCTTTTTTAACGTTCATTCTCTATATAATCGTTTATAAATTAAGTTTTAAGATTGAAATTTTAATAGTGGTTTTCTTCCACATTTTTAGTAAAACGTGTGCTTTCTCTTCCCGATATTCATTTTTCCATAATTTCTTCTATTTCAACAGGTCCACTACATATGTGTTTTTTTCATCTAGCGGTATGTTACTGCTTTGAACTGTGCGTGTCATACATAATTAAGGCTATAAAATCATATTTAGTAACAATGGACAAAAAAGATTTGGAGGCTATATCGATGGATGAAAACTATGATAAACAGGGGCAATCTATACTAGGGAAAGACTTTAATGAAAATGACGAACGTAATGAACAAGCTAAACTTCACTCTCAAACAGTTGGTTCACGTGGACCCGTACTAGAGCAAGATAGTGTACTGCATGAGTCATTACAAGAATTTATTCATGAAAAAATTTTAGAAAGACCTGTTCATGTAAAAGGATTTGGTGCGTTCGGTTATTTTCAAACGATATATTCGATGTCTGAACATACTAAATTAAGTTTTTTACAAAATTCTAATGAGAAAGTTCCTGTTATGGTGCGATTTTCGTTAGCTGTTAGTACGAAAGGAACACCGGATACTTCTAGAAATGTACGCGGTTTTTCCACAAAATTTTATACGAAAGAAGGCATTTTTGACCTTTTATGCAATCACATCCCTGTTTTTTCTGTTCGTGATCCTATGCGTTTCCCTGAAACAATTAAAGCATTATTGCCTTCACCTAAAAATAACTTAATAGACCCTAATAGATTTTGGAGTTTTGTCGCTAAAGCACCTGAATCTATTCATTTTGTTGTCCGTTTATACTCTAATAATGGTACAGTCAAAAGTCTTCGCCACATACCAGGACATAGTGTAAATACATACATTTGGAGAAATGCGGAAGGTAATCGAAAGTATGTAAAGTATCATTGGTACCCATTTGAAGGTGTACAGTACATTACTAGTAAAGAAGCAATTAAACTAGCTGCCGAAAATCCTGATTATAGCGGGAAAGATTTATATGATGCAATTGAAAATGGTAAACCAGTGGAGTATGGCTTATACGTCCAGCTCATGGATCCGAAAGATGAAGCGCACCTATCTTATGATCCTTTAGATGACACAAAAGTATGGGATGAACAGACGTATCCTCTCATACCAGTCGGGAAAATGGTATTAAATAAAAATCCTGAAAATTTTATGGAACAAGTAGAAAAAGTCGCATTTTCCCCTTCTAATTTACTGGATGGTGCAGAACTATCAGATGATAAAATGCTGCAAGGGCGCGCTAATATTTACAGTGATTCACAACGAAGAAGAATTGGTCCCGAATTTCGCAAATTAACGATTAACCAGCAGCAAGATTGGACACCGACTAAGCAAATAACGAGCGGTGACGGAAGATACGTTGAAGGTAAACTTGAAAGAACTTCTATAACAAAACAAAATGACTTTACGCAGGCTGGTGAATTTTATACGAAGTTACAGCCGATAGAAAAAGAACATCTCGCTGAAAACTTAGCTAGTGATTTGAAAGTTATATCCGATGATATTCGAAAGGTAGTTTTGGGGTATTTTCATAAAGTGTCAGCTGATTTGGTGAATAAAATTGAGAGTGCAATACAAAAGCTTTGAGAATAAAAAAAACGTCATTTTTAATCTATAAAATGACGTTTTTTTTATGGCGAAATTACTAGGAATTTCTACCGCCTCATTTACAAGTATTAACGAAATTTTTCTCCTTCAAAATTTCCGTTATTTCATTTGGGATTATGATACTCATATCTCTTTTTCAAATAATCTTTTTCACATTGCAACGGTTTGTATTCCACTATTTCCCCTTGCTTCTTTTGCGTTTCAGTAACAACCCATTCCCCTTTTTCAAGTTCAAGGTGTTTTATCACATTTGTATCGTCTATTTCTTTATAGAGTAAAAATGCTTCAAGCGGCTTTACAAACAATCTTGGCTCTCCTCTATATCCACCACTTTCAAAAACTTTAGTTAACGAATTATAATACGTATCATCAATCCGACCACCATACATTAAATGTGCAGCTTCTAAATCTCTTTTATTAACTTCCCAAAAGCCACCTTCATCAAAATCCAAATGAAATACGGATTTAATGTCCTTCATAATATTTTCCACATACTTTTCATCCCGAATTTTACTTTCTTCGAGACAATCTGAAGTTAACTTTGGTGCATCTGTTTGAGAATGTACAACGTGTTGTATCGATACACACAAAATAAATATGCTTAAGATGTACAATATTTTTTTCATAATTACATATCACCTCAAATGATTTAGATACTATATTATTTGAGGCTTACAATATTCTTATGCTAGAAATGAGAAAGGTCCTATAAAATAAATTTTTTATAGGACCTTTCCTTTTAATATTGCTTTATCAAATTCACGGGCGGGGCAACTACCTTACTACTTTTCACATCATATAATCCTATAGGTGTTACTCGTATAAAAGGCAAGTGCGTCGCAGAAAAGAATAAAATCGTAAATGCTGGATCGTTATAAGCATATCCTCGCGCTTGCAGTAAGTTCACCATCTTTTTCTCTTCTTGTATTAATTCACTCATCTTTACATCCGACATAATCCCGAGCAATGGTAATGCAATTTCGTGCAATACTTCATTCTTTTCAGCAATTACAATCCCTCCGCCAAGCTCTTTTACTCTATGAAAAGCTGTAAGCATATCTTCTTTACTCTTTCCAATAAGAATGATATCGCCTGTACCTGAATAAGAACTAGCAAGGCCACCTAATTCATTCGCAAAACCTTTCACAACTGTATTCACTCGCCAACTGCCATCACGGGCAATCATCATGAGGAAACATTCATCATGAACAATAGACAGTTCATTAAGGCCTAAGTCGATTTCGCTAACGTATGGTTTTGTTATAACGTTATTCAATAAGTGTATACCTGCTTTATTAGAAAAAACCATATCCTCTTTTTCTATGGTCCAGTCTAACAGTAGTGGAGTTACTTTGAAGTTACTCCATTCTATAAGTAACGATTCATTTTTGTTTACTCTATCACGCTTTACCCATTGTCCTTTTGCGATTACACTCGTTGGCACCGGATTTTCTTTACTTTCTAAAATATTGACATTGGCGATTCTACCTGTCGCAATTGAACCATGCACATGCTCCATATTATAATAGCGAGCAATATTATAACTTGCCATATGGTATGCATCTATTACTGGCACTCCTTGTTTTATCGCGGTAGAAATCATAACGTTTGTCATTCCATTTGCATAAAACGAAGGATGTGAGCCGTCTGTAGTAAGAATAAATCTATCAAACTGCTTTACGCCTAGTTCCAACAATTCTTTCAGTAAAACTTCTAAATCTGGACGGATTGAAGAATTTCTTAGGGAAACAGTGTAACCTTGCATAAGACGAGCGAAAGCTTCCTGCCCTGTCATCGCCTCATGATCACAATCTGTACCTAACAGTTTTAACTTCGCTAAAGTCGTTTCAGATGCACCTGGAAAATGTCCTTCTACTTTTTTATGTAATCGTTTCGTTTCCTGCACCCAATGTAACATTTCATCATCACCATGTAATAATTTGGGCCATGCTGTTAGCTCGCCGCCTTGAATCACCGCTTCATGCTGTAGCCACTCTACTATTTCTTCACTATTAAACAAAGATTCCCCGTTTTGTAATTCAGTCTGTCCATCAAAACGGCACCACCAATACATACTTGCTGGAATCTTATTGAATTCATCTAATAAACGAAATGCTTCTTCACGCTTTAATGTGAAAAATAAAGTTAAATTATCATTAATAAAAGTTGTTGTCCCAAACTGCATCGCATGATTCGCTAGCGTCTCTGGGTTATACAACTGATATGGATGTGCATGGGGTTCTATGTAACCGGGTACGACATACTTTCCTTCACAATCAACAACTTCACACTCCGTTAATTGCTTTGGCAGCTGCTCCCCTACATATACAATTCGATCATTATATATCCAAATGTGCGCTGTCATCCACTCGCGTATATAGGAATTTAAATATGTTACATTCTTTAATAATATGTGTGGACTTCTTGTGCCGTCTAGTACTTCAACATGTTCTCGTAATTGCTTATTACTCCATTTAAAATGATTTTGTCCCATTGTATTCAACTCCACTGTTATATTAGTTAATATTAGAAATAATTAACAAACTAAAGTATCATCTATTCATAACTCCCCTTTATACCCCCTATTACTTTCATTATATGAAAAGATTATAAAAATAACAATTTTCAGAAATAAACACATTTCTTTTCTTCAAAATAAAAAGAATGCCATGCAACTGACATCCTTTTTATTTTTATCGTAAGCATTAAGATTGATTTTCACTTTGAAATACACTTGATGCCATATCATAAATGCAACTACTGTCCATAGTTGCGAACTTAAAAAAGCACCTCTTTTAAATATAACTATAAAAAAATTCCATTCACTTTCTTTTCATCTATTTATTAAATTCAATTTGCATCATTTTATTAAACTGTGGAACAATATCGACCCCACCTATAGAGTTGAGACTGATAGCCAATGTATGTTTGCCTCCAATTACTCCCCCAGCAAAAGTTGTAAATCCAGGAATTCCTCCTCCATGCCCCCAAACTGAAACACCGTTTGGAAGTTTAGTCTCATAGATTCCAAGACCGTATGCGTCACCAACCCCTTTTCCTTCTATAGGAACTGTAGTAAGCATTTCTTTTAGCTCGCGTTCCTTCAGTAACTTACCACCGAGTAAAGATGAAAAGAACTTATTTAAATCATCCGCATTAGAAATCATATCTCCAGCTGCATTAGCTAAACTCGGATTATAATAAGTAATATCTTTCAACTCGCCTGTTCCTTCCATTTTTACATATCCACGAGCATGATTCTTTCCTGGGATGACGGGTGAATTTCCTGGTAAAAACGTATTTGATAGGTCCAAAGGTTCAATAATTCGCTTTTCGATTTCTTCCGCATAACTATTTCCAGTTATTTTTTCAATAAGCATTCCTAGTATTACGTATCCTGTGTTTGAATACAACCAGTCTTTACCCGGCGAGAAATCTGGAGGCAGCGAAAGGCCTATTTTCACTATTTCTTCTGCTGTATACGTTTTTTTCGAATTCATTATGTCCGCGTCTTTTGACTTTAAGTATTCAGCGATACCACTCGTATGATTCAAAAGTTGTCGTATCGTAATTTGATTACCATTATACCCATTTCCTTGCACGAGACCCGGTAGCCACTTTTCAATTGGATCGTCAAGTTGTAAGCGCTTTTCTTCTACTAATTGAAGAATAGTCGTGGCAGTAAACGACTTCGTCACACTACCAATCCGAAAGCGATAATCCGAATTCACCGGTTTCTTTGTACTTAAGTCCGCCAAGCCAGCAGTAAAACTACTAGTTTTTCCGTTATTAGACGCCTTAGCTAATATTCCTACAGCACCAAGCTGTACTGTTTCCTGCATTACTTGTTTCCAGCCATTACGATTCTTTTGATCATGTACTTGTGACGAACTAGAAATATTTTGAGTTGACTCTGCAGTCACAGTAAAACCAGGTGTGAATAGAGCAGTACCCGCTAATAAAACTGCAAAACTTGCTAACTTAATTGAATTACATTTTTTCATAAGGCTTTCTCTCCTCCATTAATATCGGATTGATTCAAGCTATACTTTCATCCTATATGATAAATCTCTCTTTTTTCTTATCCATTCCTTACGAAATACTTACGTTTAAATTTAAATACGGTAAACTGAGGAAGAGTTATGCATGCAAATAAAAAGAGAACATGTTTTCATTTTTTATGTAAACATGTTCTCATAAACATTTAAAATTCTATATCAACTTGTCATCCTATTCTTTGCACAACTAATCTAAATTCCTTTTTACCAGCCCGCACTAGCATTCATACCATTTCCAATAATAGAAAGTAATAGCGGCCATAATACTGGTCCCAATGTAAGAAATACATTTAGAAGTATGAGCATTTTATATCCAACGGTGAAATTGTGATTTTTACGATTAACAAATACTAAACTGATTAATGATATTATAGTCGTTAAAAATAATACTAACATTAGCAACCAATACCACACCATTAAACTAAGACTCCATGGTGTTAATAGCTCATGTATGATACAAAATGAGATTCCTAATACAGCAAAACTAAAACTAGTCACCGATGTTTTTATAAGCCATTTATTTATTTTTTTATCGTATGTATTTTTACAATATAAATCTATTAAAGTATATAAAGATAAATATGCCATTAATACACCTATCCAAGACAATAACCAGTCTCCGTCCCCTTTGAATAATACGTACAGTAACCAACACATACCTACTGCAGAAAAAACAAAGGAAATAAGTATGCTTTTTAATACCGATTTCATTACATTTTCACACCCTTAAAAAATCAAAAATTAATTATATTTTATAAAAATTAAGTATAGGTTAACATGTAATAAAGTATAAGTAAATAAAGTTAATTTTGTTTACCTATTTGAAGACGGTTTCATATAAAAAAAGAATTCATGTTAATCAAATTTCCGTATAAAAAAAGAAAAGGTGGATATTTATGTATCCACCTTCCCATCTTCCTCTACCCACTTCATTATTTCTTCCACATCTAAATCCGTATACGTCTTTTCACCATAACGAACAGACTCATATAACGGAATAATATCTCTCGTTCTACAAATTCTCTTTTGCCATTGTTACATCGTTTCAGAGAATCTTCTCTGTTCATGGTCTCATCTCACCTAAACTCGTACTTCTTTTTCTATTCTATAATTGCACATAGTACTCCATAATGGTTCAACCATCATAGAATACGTATTTTCAAACACCCTGTCACTTTCCTATCTCACTTAAAGATTCTCTTTTCACTCTTGATCATCATAAGCATCACCCAGTGATTCAAATTCACTCTTTAGCCAATAACAATATTGTCCATTATTCTTAATAAGTTTTTCAAGTAAGTCAGTGAATGAAGTGGCAATAATTTGCGACTCCCCAACTATTCCATGCCGATCAAAGAAACTATCATAACATCTACCTAGTCTTTCTTCACTAAGATCTATTGTTAAATATTCATCCTTGCCATCATTGCATATAATATACCAAGTTGATGAAATATCTTCTTCACATAACTCTCCTACAATTACGGGATTAGCCAAAATAAACCCCTTTGGGGTAACAATATGAATAGGATATTCCTCATTTTCAAATAAAGTTAGACCACCACAAAGACTATAAAATTCTTTTAAATCACCTGGTAGCATATGCTTATTCTTATCAATTAACGGTAATTCTGTAGGCTCCTGAACTCGACAATTAGGTAATGATTTTACTTTTTTAATCAACTGATTAATATTTTCCATCTGAATTACTCCCTAAAATTATATTGATTAAAAGCCCTATAATACTCTTGCTTAGCTAAACGTGGTACATTCGCAGCATCAAACATTTTTTCCGTCAATTCTTGTATTTCCTTTGTTGAAACAGATTTCCACTCTACTTTACCTCCAACCTTTTTCCCTGTTTTATCAAAGAGCCATTGTCTATAAACAGCTTTAGTATCATTGTGTTGCTCTTTAGTTAAAGCTATATTTGGAGTATTCGCCCCTCTACTAACATAATCAGGGACATTATGTTCAGCCCATACATCCATAACGCCATGATGATTTTCTAATGGTGAATTGCTTGGTCTATACGGTACTACATCGTATGGTTCTGTAGTCTTACCCTTACCGCCATCTTTAGACTTCGCAAACTTATAATAAGCTTCTATTAATTCGCCTTGAGGTATATTTTGGTTACAATAGTTCCACCAACACTAGAGAATGCATAAGAAGCATCTCTCTTAAATGATTGTAACATTTCAAGCGTAGGCTTCAATTCTTTTGCTAGTGTTACTGCATTAGCAAATGTACTTACTCCACTTGATGCTTTTGCTCCTTTTGTGATATGGCCTATTGAAGATTTAGCTAAACTCTTAAATCAATTTATATATATAAAAATATATTCTGATAACAATATGTTGATGAATTTACTAACAGTCAATTAGATATTATGGATATTTAGATAAAAAAACAGTGATAATTCCTAATTAGTTCTGCATCAACCTTACTTCTAGCTCACTAGATCCCTTACCAACATTACCCTTATAGCTACTTTAACACAAACTAAAAAATCCACAGTGTAAAAAGTTGAACACTGTGGATTATTACATTTATTTTCCTTGATAATGCACCATATCATAAGGGTAGTATAAAGTATTTTTTAAACTTGAATCATCTAATTTTAAAATATTTACGATTGCTCCGCTTTCGTAACTCCAATAACCATTGTAGATATCATTTTTATTTTCATGTGAATCATACCAGCCTGTATCACTATGCCCCTTATACCATTTTCCCTCTAAATATTCTTTCAATTCCTTTACTGATTCTTCTTTATTCTTTGCATTGACCACACGATAAATTGATTTATATGGGTCTGCAAAGATAAATTCTGTGGTATTCCCTTCCCAATTTTCATCTTTATAACTAAATAAAAAATCAATCAAATAATCATTCAATTTCTCTTTTTCTACCAACTTTTCTAATTCAATTATATAATCTTTTGAAACATCTAGCATTATCCCAATAGAAAGAACCCACAATAAATCTATATATCTATATTTGCCACTCCACCCCTTTTTCATCGCCTCAATTATTTCGGGGTAAAAATCTCTTAGTACTTCCATAGGTCTTCCCATTGAATATAAACAATTAAATTTATCAATACAAATTGATTCAATATATCCATAAGCTCTTTTAATACTACCTAAATCATTTGGTCTTTCATTTTTTACTTTCATTGCTAATTCTTTATACTTTTCTATTCTATTATTCTGTCTATTTAAATAATCCTCGAAATAATCTTCATTTTTTAAAATATCTCTCATTTCATTCTCCTTACTCAATTATTTTCTTCCCAGAAGAATCCAAAATGCTTTTAACCACATTACCATCCTTATCAACATTAATTAGTATATTTTGTACATTTTCAGGATTCAAAAGCATTTCTTCTCGAATTTTATCTGCCATTTCTTCTCCAACAGTTGATTCCAAACGTCTAGAACCATCTATCCATGTTTCGCTCATTTGCTTTCCATCTTTTGTATTTGAAAGTTGCGCAGTATTATACTTAGCCTCCGCTATTACATACTTAGGCGGCGGAGATGAATTTTCATATATACCATCTATTCCCTTAACAATTTTTTGATCTAATGTTAATACACGATCATCACTAATTCTAGTATATGTTTGACTTTCAAAAAAGTCATCCATCTTCATTTCACCATAATTTCCTTTACGCTTCGTTGTTTTTAAAGCTACTTCGCCACTTTCTACTGATTCTATTACCGTACGTTGTTGTGCTCTAGCTGCTTCTAATGTTTGGGCTACTTTTCTAGATTCCTTAGCTATTTCACCAGTTTTACCCTTACTACCATCTTTAGATTTCGCAAACTTATAATAAGCTTCTATTAATTCACCTTGAGGTATTTTGGTTACAACAGTTCCACCAACACTAGAGAATGCATAGGAAGCCTCTTTCTTAAATGATTGTAACATTTCAAGCGTAGGCTGCAATTCTTTTGCTAGTTTTTCTGCATTAGCAATTGTACTTATTCCACTTGATGTCTTTGCGATATGACCGATTTTATTTAGCGCCTTTAACTTATTTACTTCTCCTACATAATATATATACTCTGAAATACTCTACTTAATTTACAGAACCATTCGTAAACACAAAAATAGTGGCAGTTGGATTCTCCAAACTACCACTATTTTTAACCTCTTAATTCATTAAATTCCGTATAAATTAGTTTTTCAACGTTACTCATGATACACAATGTTTTAATTTGCTTATTATAGAACTTCCTCTACATCGACACTCTCTATCTTCACTTCATACATATTTGGGATATTTACTTCTTTTGGTACCCATGCATAATAATTTTGATCATTCTCTAACATAAATTGAACTAACTTTGTTTCTGAAACATTCCAGAAATTTTTAAGATTATCGATGTAGTCCTCTAAATCTTCTTTATAGTCCAATTGTAATATATAATCTCTTACCGTCAGGGCAAACACAATTAAACTTCCTAATAGATTTTTTTGCTCATTTTCTTCTTCATACTCTTGTGGTAAGAACCACACTTGACCTATTCCTATCGTTTTTTTGTATTTTTCATAAAAACTACTATCATCCATATTCTTATAATCATGTATTAATTCATTGACCAATGAATGCCATTTTGGCGGAATAATATTTTCCAATGCAGGATTATGTTCAATTCCTTCTACTATTTCCTCAATTTCTTCTGTCTCATCTTCATAGTGATATTCACTTAGGTCTATATGCTTGAATTTCATTTCATTTTTATAATGTGCCAAATCATATGGATAATGGTTATTATCTTTTAAACTTGTATCATCCAGTTCCAAAATTTTTGCAAGCGCTGCCGTTTCAAAACTCCAATATCCTACATATCCAGGTTCTTTATGCGCATTTTTCCATTCATAATCATAATGGCCTCTAAACCATTCTTTCTCCATGTACGTTTGTAATCTTTTAGACGCTTCTTTTTTATCTGTTTGTGCAAGTTCTATAATTTCTCTCGTTTTTGCATATGGATTTTCTTTATAATATCTATTCATCATTTTTGTGTATCCGATATCACTAGCGCATAAGAGGAAATCAATTACTGCGTCATTCACATTTTTTTTATCAACTATCTTTTTTAATCTTTCTATATTCTTTTTATCCGTTTCTAACAAAATCCCTAAGGAAATCATCCAAATCAGACTTAAATATCCAATTTCCCTACTTCCTGTATTCTCTAAATCATAAATTGCATTATGAAAATCTTCTTCTATTACACTAACATCTTCCCCTAAAGAATACTTTGCCCTAATATCCTCCATCTCATATCTAAAATTGGCTAGATATGTCCCTTCTATAATACTCTTATTATCTTTAGAATATCTTTGAATTCCATTTTTAGTATCTTCTTCTAAACTTTTAATATCTTCTCTATTTTCCTCTATAAACTCTTTATGATATTCAATTCCTTCTCTACACTTTTCTTCTATACATAAATAATCTCTCATACCATTCAATTCCTCCTAGCTTCTAAATTATGGCCATTCTCCAACGATGTTACCCTTTGCATCTATCTTAAATGTTTTAACCTTTCCGCTACTATCGACTTTTGATAATACTCTTTCTACCTTATCTCTCTCCAACGCTTTTGTAATCTTATCTGCTAATTTGTTATCTCCATCAACAGCTTTCAATATTCTACTTTTTTCAGTATTCACACCTGTCAACCAACCATCTGACATTTGTCGTCCATCTTTAGTTTTTCCTAATTGTGAACTACCAAACTTTGCTTCATCAATAACATATTTAATATTTGAATTTAGATTTGCATTTTCGTATAATCCATCAATCCCTTTTACTATTTTATCATTTATGCCTGATGGTGCACTTTTTCCGACTGGCTTTAAATCAAATCCAGCTTCTTTTAAACTTTGATTATTCAATAAATTGTCACTAGATTTTATTTCACCATAATTACCTTTTTGCTTATTTGTAGCTGTTTTTGCGTCAAAATTGTCTACATTTGTATTTTTGTTACTGCTAGGTTTACCGTTAGCCGCAGCCTAAGTATCATCCTTAGCCCCTTTAACTCAACCAATTTCTTCCTAAAGCTTTGAAATCTTACTTTGAGTATAGGCTTTCGTCTCTTTATGACTTAGGGTGATTGCCTCTTCAAATATTAACTACTATAATTACAAGTAAATTAAAACAAACTTAAAAGGAATGAATTCTTTACTATACAGAATTCATTCCTCACTAGTTGCTTAAAATATTTATCTAACTCTTTAGGTTCAATTCACATTCAATATCCCCTAAACATACATTAAATTTAAATTTCCCTCCATATTTTTAAATTCCTAAGAATGATGGAAAGCTAGCATACCTTGTAAGCTTATGCTGAATACCACTCTTCCGTAGAAAAATTATCAGCATTTGAATTTCCTTCTAACTCCCATTCACTAATAAAATTAATTATTTCTCCTAAAATTAGATTTATATCATGATTTTTTATAATCAAACCTCTATGATTATTCCAAGTAAAATCAATTTCAATATTTATATTCAACTCATCCTCACATCTACTTAAAAAGTCATTCATTACTAAGGTAAAACATAAATTCACAAAATTATCAGAAACCCAAATTACGGATGAATCATCATTAACCTTCTCTATTCTAAATCTTAAATTATTGTATGCAATCCACTTTATATTACCTTGTATTTTTTCTTCTTTCATAATTATTTTCCTCCCATACTATGAAATAATCCTGTCAAGACATCCATTGCTGGATTTGTTTTTAAACTGCCATATATCACATCTTCCCATGAACCATACTTTTTATAAAGTTGTTCAGGTGTAGGTCCTTCTGCCCTGCCATATTCAAGAATATTTCTTTCTTTCATTGCATTCAATCCATCTAAATTATTAGATTTTATATACGTTTCCATTCTTCCTTGATTTCGCTCTTCAACTTTCAATCTAGCAATTTCCTCCATAGATAGTCCATCATTTTGAAGATTTTTAATATCTTGTTCTAGTTGTATTCTTTTTTGTTGTATTTTTTCATGATACTTTATTCTTTCACTTCTTGCATAAGCTACTTCATCACCATTTGTCCAGTCTACCCCAAACTTATTTAAGGCAGATTCCTTCTTAGGTGAATATCCATATATAGCTTCAGTATTTCCCTCAATCTCCTTTGCTATCTTAGGATTATCTAATGGATTTCGAAGTTTAGAATCTATTTCTCCTCTGGTACCACCAGCCTCGACTATATCATCAAGATAATTGCTTACAGTTTTACCCGTACCCTTAGCAACACCCGCACTCCCAGACGTTGCTTTCTTCACATCTCCAACCTTTTTTAAATCATGAAGTTTATCAACTATTTTTACACCTTTCCCATATGGAGTCATCATCCCAACTGCTAGGAGTTTTTCACCATAGGTAGCTTCTGGGTCAAAGAGTGTGAAAAGATCACCAAAGAGAAAATCAAATCCAAACTTCGCCACACCGATTAAAAAAGGATCGAGTACTGGCCTTCTACCACCGACTGGCTGGCCAAAAATGTTATGCTCCATTTCATAATCATCGGTTTCAATTTGGAAATACTTACCTATATCCCCTTTTATTGTACCATTTTTAATTCCTTCAAGGTATTTTTGTGTCGCTTGTATCTCTTCTTTTGTAAATCTATTATTGATAGATTGATTTTCGCTGCTTATTCCTTCAATGTCGTTATACACATTGTGCTCTAAGTCTACACTTTTTCCAATACCATTATCAGATTTCCGTATTTTCTCTTCTATAATTATTTGAATTTGCTTTGCCCATTCCATATTTAACTTTTCACTATGGAACGTCCCACTCACAGGACTAAATCCTTTCCCGCTTTGCACTTCAGCGAATCCGGCTGTGATGCTAGCGGCTAATTGGAGGGCGGTGCTGTAGTTGTTGCTGGATGAATGATTGAATTCATATAGACGCTCTAGTTTTTCTTCTAGTTTTTTTCTCATTGTACCTAATACCGTTACAATTGCACCTACTCCGGGCATTGGTGTAAGTACTTCTATTGCTTCTATACTTGTAATCGATTGATTGGCATGTCTCGTAGAGTAAACTGCTACGATAATCCAGTCGTTGAAAACTTCTTCATATCATGAAAGAGAATTGTGAAGCACTTCATTATTTGAAGCTTTTGTTTTGGTATTTTTGAATATATAATTCACCGTACCAAATATTGTAATTCCGAAATAAAAAGCACTTGTTGCTTTTATTCGGCAATCAAGTGCTTTAAGTTCATCTGTTTATTAAGTAGGATTATTTGGGGAAATTTCCAATTAACTTTACAATATCTTTAAAACTTACGAATTCATTAGTTTCATGTTTATTCCATTTATTTATATTCTTAGCCCACTAATAGCTATCTCGCCTAGTTATTGTTCTTATATTCAAAAGAATTACCTCTCTTCTTTGCACAAATATAAGTATTGGCCAAACTTAGGGAATGCATCCCAATTTCTAGATACATCATCTTTTATCTCTCGCTCTTCTACTTCTCCAGTTTTAGAATCTTTTTGCTCCATAGCAATATGACCATTTTCTTGATACCCCAAAATCATACTTTTTAACTGTGTATCCCCGTCATATTCCCAATACATTATTGTCCTTAGGAATAGTCTATTATCTTCTTTAACAATAAAATCGTAGTGTAAATATTTACGAAGAAAATCATCCAAAAAACTTACCGATACCCATTTCTCAGTGACATTTACTAAATACTTTGGCTGCTCTCCATCACTAAGAACAGCAGTATAAGAATGACGATTTTCATGAAGTGTCTTGGCTGTATTCTCATCAATAATATTCCAAGGCTTCTTTTTTATATTAGACCACTTATCACAATAATAAATTCCCATTAATTATACACCTTCCCATTAATATCACGAATAATAATCCCTTTCTCATTCGCCTCTTCAATAATTTTTTGTGGAACTGGCTTTGTTTGTACAGGGATTTCCAAAATTAACTCTCCATCTAGTCGACCACCTTTTAAAGCATTAGGATTAAATTTACCTGAAGAAACTTCTGAACCGGAAGAATACTTTTTAGTAAACTCACTTAAATAACTTAATGCCGTCTTTTCTTTTACTTCAGCCAATTGGGTAAATTTCCTCGAGACAATTTCTTCACCCGGAATATAAGAATCTACAACATATTTCTTCCCATTGATTTCCTTTGCCTCTAACTCTACTTCATTATAAGGATATCGAGGACGATTTTCCTTATTAAATCTATTCCCTGCTTCCCATTGCTTTTTCACAAAGTCCGGTATTGATTTCTTTTTAGATAGTTTTTCACCAGTTTTACCCTTACCACCATCTTTAGACTTCGCAAACTTATAAAAAGCTTCTAATAATTCGCCTTGTGGTATTTTGGTTATAATAGTTCCACCAACATTAGAGAATGCATAGGAAGCCTCTTTCTTAAATGATTGTAACATTTCAAGCGTAGGCTTCAATTCTTTTGCTAGTTTTACTGCATTAGCAAATGTACTTACTCCACTTGATGCTTTTGCTCCTTTTGTGATATAGCCTACTTTATTTAGTGCCTTATCGCCTAATATTGTGGTAGCTATTTGTGTTAATCTTAGGAGTAATATAATATTTGTTTTAAAATGGTAGAAAAAGAAATCAACACTTATGAATTGTAGTTTCATTTAATAGATAACTATTATTCTGTAAGTTTTGTCGCTATATTTGAATATCAATTTACTATTATAAGTTTTGATTTACATGTGAAATTTTCAAAAAGTAAAACCTTTTAGTTTACTAAAAAACCTTGAAAGGCATTTAGCCAGTCAAGGTTTTTAACTTACTTTAAAAAATCTAATATTGAATTTACACTTTCTTCAAAACGACTTGGGTTTCTTTCTTTAATACTAGTTAATTGAGAAACAACATATTTCTGAATATCATTGTTTAATGTAGGGATGATTTTTTTATAAATATTCCTCGATGGTTCATGATTCAATATTCTTTTGTGAAGTATCTTTAACCATTCCTTAGCATGAGGAATCATCTTAGGAATAGAATTAGCTAACACTTTCAGCGAAACTTCAGAACTAACAATCTTGTCATACGACTCTATAGCATGAATTAAACCAAACATTACTTCATCATTTTCAGTTAAATCATCAAAGCCTTGACACAATACTTCTATATGGTTAACATCCTCCATTTCTAAAATATTCCCAATAGATTTTTCAAATTTTTCTACTTCATTCTCATCTCTTAATAAACGACTATTCTTTAATTCGGTAAGTTCGACTAAAATGTCCAACTTTCCCCACCTCCTATTGTCTGTCAAAAATATTTGGGTACTTTGTTTTATTTAATTTTATTACTTCCAATAGTCCTGAACGTATCTCAGGAGTGTAAAGTCCTTCTTTTATATAAATATTCCTTGCATCAATTATATCACGTGCTAAAGCGTCACGTGGTTCAAGGTTAAGATAGGCATCTAATTTCTTACCAGTCATTCCGTATGTTTCAGTTTGACGGTGCCTGCCCCCTTTCCCTGGATGAGGGTGCTCCATATTCATACTTACTCCATCATTTTTATGTACCTCTGCTTTTGTTTTCATATATTTTGCAGACGGCATATGGTGAGGAGTTATATTGTCTCCACGTGTTCCTGCATCAATTAATTCTTCATATGTTCCAACTTTCCCTTCACCTGGTAGTAAAGGATTATCTATCCCCTTAGCAACCCCCGCACTCCCAGACGTTGCTTTCTTCACATCTCCAACCTTTTTTAAATCATGAAGTTTATCAACTATTTTTACACCTTTCCCATATGGAGTCATCATCCCAACTGCTAGGAGTTTTTCACCATAGGTAGCTTCTGGGTCAAAGAGTGTGAAAAGATCACCAAAGAGAAAATCGAATCCAAACTTCGCCACACCGATTAAAAAAGGATCGAGTACTGGCCTTCTACCACCGACTGGCTGGCCAAAAATGTTATGCTCCATTTCATAATCATCGGTTTCAACTTGGAAATCCTCACCTATATTCCCTTTTATTGTACCATTTTTAATTCCTTCAAGGTATTTTTGTGTCGCTTGTATCTCATCTTTTGTAAATCTATTATTGATAGATTGATTTTCGCTGCTTATTCCTTCAAAGTCGTTATACACATTGTGCTCTAAATCTACACTTTTTCCAATACCATTGTCAGATTTCCGTATTTTTTCTTCTATAATTATTTGAATTTGCTTTGCCCATTCCATATTTAACTTTTCACTATGAAACGTCCCACTCACAGGACTAAACCCTTTCCCGCTTTGCACTTCAGCGAGTCCGGCTGTGATGCTAGCGGCTAATTGGAGGGCGGTGCTGTAGTTGTTGCTGGATGAATGATTGAATTCATATAGACGCTCTAGTTTTTCTTCTAGTTTTTTTCTCATTGTACCTAATACCGTTACAATTGCACTTACTCCGAGCATCGGTGTAAGTACTTCTATTGCTTCTATACTTGTAATCGATTGATTAATTCCCCGTATTTGTTCTCTTATTTCTTGTTCGATCACATCTGTCGAAGCAACTTTCGCTTGGAACTCGTTTGGAAATGCTTCGTTTTGGCGAATTAATTCTTCACATAAGCATATGATTCCTTGCGCTAATGGCCGAAATGTTTGGACAAGGTAGGCTTTTGCACTACTGTATGTTTGTCCTTGTAATACTGTGTCTATCGCAAAGGCATCAATAGATTGAATGGCTTGTTCCATACTTTGAATCGTAGCATTACATATAGCGTTCATACTTTGAGTTTGACTTTGTACTTCTCCCAAATACATGTTTAAACTCATGTATCGGCCTCCCTTTGTAGTTGCTGCTGTTCATAGGAAAGGTCGTTTTCTTTCTCACTGAGATGCCGTTTTTCTTTAAGCAACGTCTCTTTTTCATTTTCTAATTCGAATGTAAGTTTTCTTTCATACTGTCCGATTTCTTGCCGCATATTCGTAAAAAGGTGAAACACTTCTTTGTCGTCGTGCCAAGTTTCTAGTATTCGGTTAAATAAACGATTGCTTCTATTTTTCCATTCATGAAAACTAGCCTCAGCTCGTTCTTGATTTTGCAGCGCGATTCGGTTTTCATTTTGTTCTTCAAATATAATTCGTAATTTTTGATTACATTGACTGATTCTCGTTTCAATTTCTTGACTCATCTTTTCTCCCTACCTTTTCCCCTTTACGTAGGTTGTTACATTATTGAAAAGTCTTTTGAAGTCCAGTATCCATTTTCTCAAATTCATTTGCTACGGAATGGATATTATCAATCGTTTGTTGAAAAGTAGCGCAAAATTGTTTCGTGATTTGTAAATTTTGTTGATTTGCTTCTTGTGCTTTGAAGTTCACAGATAGTGTCGTACGCGTTGCCTTATTTATAGAGCGACTAGTAGCACTTTGCATCCTATCTGAAGCATTTCTCATTTTCGTTGCAAGTTGCGTTGCCGTATGCAAATTACTTTGAAATTCTCCCATTACTTACTCCCCTCTACCTTTTATTTACAAGAAAATTATAACACGGAAAAATATCCCAATAAACCGAATGTTCGAATTTAACATACAATTCAGCACTGTTACTGAGGGTGCGAGCAACGCTTATCTATCAACATAACTGAGTCCAAGATGGATTCTACTTATACAAAAAAGATGACTTCAGCCATATGCTAAAGTCATCTTTTTCTACCTTATTATTTTACTAATTCTCCATTATAAGCTTTTATATTAAGCGGAGCAGTTAAAAATTGTGCTGCTTTACTAACGAAAGATGTGAAGTGTGCACTCGTATTATGGCTCGCAACTGCTGCTTCATCTTTCCATACTTCTACCATCGTATAAACACTTTCTTTTTCTGTATCTTTATATAAGTCATAAGATACATTTCCACTTTCTTCTCTTGAACCATGAATAAGCGGACGAATTTCTTCTAAAAATGCTTGTTGTTTCGTTGGATCTACTTGAAATATTGCGTGAATAATAATCATGGTGCTTCCCCTCTCATCTTTCACTTATTGAAGTTCTTTTATAAAATTATTTCCACTCTGCAACTTTTTCAATTGGAAGACGTACTGATTGGTAACCACTGTCTGCAGCTTTCCCGATTGAAATTAACATAACTGGTACGTAGCGTTCTTTATCTAGTCCAAATGCTTCTGCAATTTGGTCTTTTTCAAATCCACCAATTGGACAAGTATCATAACCGTGCGCACGAGCTGCTAGCATAAACTGCATCGCTACAAGACCACCGTCAATTAATACAGTGTCTTTCATTACTTCTGGTGTAACCATTGAGAAGTAAGCTGAAAGTTTTTTCATTTGGTCTTCTTTTACTTCTGCTGGCATTAAACCACGCTCTACTGCTGTACCGTAAATTTCTTCTGCGTTATCAAAGTTGTTTAAATCACCAAATAAAGCAATCATTGCTGAAGATGTTTCTACTTGAGATTGATTGAATTTCGCAAGTGGCGCAAGTGTTGCTTTCGCTTCGTCACTTTCAATCACTACGAATCTCCATGGTTGCATGTTTACTGAAGATGGTGCAAGTGTTGCTTCTGTAAGAATTTCTGTCATTTCTTCTTTGCTAATTTTCACTGAAGGGTCGTACTTACGAATTGAACGACGTCCTGTTAAAATTTCGTTAAAATCATTTGTTTTTACTGAGTTAGTCATAGTTGTATTCTCCCTTTTTTATAATTCTTTTATATTTTCTTGAATGTGATTTAACATATTTAAAAGATTATCGCGTTCTTCCTCACTTAATCCTTTAAATGCAGATGCTGCAAAACGTTCTTTTTCCTCTTGAAATGCTTGAATTTTATTTCGTCCCTCTTCAGTAAGAGAAACTAACGTAATTCTGTTATCATCTGGATTTTTACGTCTTACAATCATTTCATTGGCCTCAAGCTGCTTTAAATGCCTTGTTATCGCAGCATTATCAATATTCACTTCTTGCTGAAGTGCTTTTTGACTAATTTCACCTACTTCAAATAATTGAAGTATAAGCTCTAATCGAGACTGGCTCATACCCGTACACCCTTCAAATTTCGAACTTACTTCTTTATTTAGAAAGTGTAATTTATATAAAATAATCGCTTCTTTTGAGCATGAACTTGTCAAATTACCCCTCCTTTACAATCAAAATAAAAACATTTGATGTATCAATAGTTGATATGTCAATTAATATAATCTATATCGATTTAGAATGCAAGCATTTTGTTTTTATTTTATTTTTTCCAAATTAAGGCGCTTTGTAGCGTTACAAATAATGTTAATTGCACTATAATAATACTAATTTAAAGAACTGGAGAGTGATTGTAATGCGGCAATACACAAATAGAAATGAGGAAATGAAAATGGAAAATGAAATGAGGATATTTAAATATGACAACAATAAATATAGGGATTGTCGCGCACGTAGACGCTGGCAAGACGAGTTTGACTGAGCGTATTCTTTATGAAACAAATGTAATTAAAGAAATTGGCCGAGTTGATAGTGGTAATACACAAACTGACTCAATGGAATTAGAAAGACAACGCGGAATTACGATTAAAGCATCTGTCGTTTCTTTCTATATAAATGACTTAAAAGTAAATGTAATTGATACACCTGGACACGCTGATTTTATCGCTGAAGTGGAGCGATCCTTCCGCGTTTTAGACGGTGCGATTTTAGTTATTTCTGCCGTTGAAGGTGTGCAAGCACAAACGAAGATTTTAATGCGAACATTACAGAAACTAAACATACCAACAATATTATTCGTAAATAAAATTGATCGTAATGGCGCAAATACTGAAAAAGTTATGAAACAAATAAAAGAGATTCTTTCAAATGAAGCATTCCCCTTCTACTCTGTTCTAAACGTAGGAACGAAAGGAGCCCGGATTATTGCATACAAATCATATGACGATTGTACGGAACTGTTAGCGCCATATAATGAATCGTTACTTGCGTCATATGTAAATGATGAAATCGTACCGGACGTATTATTAAGAGAAGAACTCGAAAAACAAATACAGCAAGCAAGTGTGTACCCAATCTTTTTCGGTTCAGCCATGACAGGTATAGGTGTAACTGAACTGCTCGAAAATATTTCAACCTTATTTCCAGCTAATAAGTCGGCAGAAAACGAAACATTATCCGGTGTTGTGTTTAAAATTGAACGTGAACCTTCTGGAGAAAAGATTGCTTATGTAAGAGTTTTTTCTGGTCGTTTACACGTAAGAAAATATGTTGATATACAGCGCGGAGACGTTCTGGGGCATAAAGAAAAGGTTAAGAAAATATGTCTATTTCATAACGGGAATGTTGTTCAAGCTTCTATCGTTCCTAGCGGAGAATTTTGCAAAGTGTGGGGACTGAATGATATTAAAATTGGTGATATTATCGGTGAACGGACTCGTTATATAAAAGATATTCACTTTGCCGAACCACAAATGGAAGCGGCCATTGATGCAGTATCAAAAGAAAGAATTCATGATTTATACGCTGCACTTATGGAACTCTGTGAAGAAGATCCACTCATTAAAGTGTGGAAAGATGATGTTCATAAGGAACTATACATTCGCCTTTTCGGTGAAGTGCAAAAAGAAGTAATTGAAACCACACTTTTTGAGAAGTATAATTTGCAGGTTACTTTCTCAAATACACGAGTTGTATGTATTGAGAAACCAATTGGCATAGGGAATAGCGTTGAAGTAATGGGCGAAAAAGCGAATCCATTTTACGCAACAATTGGCTTCGAAGTGGAGCGTGGTGAACTTAATTCTGGCATAACGTATAACTTAGGTGTTGAGCTTGGATCACTTCCATTAGCATTCCATAAAGCGATTGAAGATACGGTATTTCAAACGTTAAAACAAGGTTTATATGGTTGGGAAGTTACAGATATTATCGTCACATTAACACATACCGGTTATGCTAGTCCTGTTACAACAGCAAGTGACTTTAGAAATTTAACACCACTCGTTTTAATGAATGCTTTAAAGCAAGCTGAAACACATGTATATGAGCCAATAAACGAGTTTGAATTAACTGTACCGGAGCACGCAATTAGTACCGCGATGTATAAGCTCGCTGCCGTTCCAGCAACTTTTGCAGAGCCTATATTATATAATGATTCTTACCAATTAACAGGATCATTACCTGTTGCAAAAACAGAGAATTTTAAACGAATGCTACATTCATTTACAGAAGGAGACGGCATATTTACAACGAAGCCAGCTGGTTTCACAAAGCTTATGGCTCCCTTCCCTACTCGAAAACGTGTTGATTATAATCCGCTGAACCGGAAAGATTATTTGCTTCATGTGCTGAAGGCTTATTAAAGTAAAAGAGGTGCAATTCGCACTTCTTTTTGCATGTATTGATGAGTTAGTTTTTCCTAACAACTTCTTTAAGCTTTTCTATTATATTTGCTATCGCTTCAATTGAATTCTTTGTTTCATATTCCCCAACATTTACAGAATGATTTGCATTTTTAACAACATCGATCATTAAATTCGTTTTATGTAACTGATCAATTTGAGCTGCATTGTATTGGTGATCTTTATCCCCAATAACTAAAAGCCCTTCGTGTCGACTATGTAAGATAGAATCAAAAATTGTATCAAACGTCAGTAAAGGTGTAAGTAGTATCATTTTTGACTGCGCGAATTCTTCTCTCTTCATTAAATCATTTGCAATCGGAATTGTTCCGAGTGATTTCCCTAAAAACATAGTATCGTTATATTGCTTACCTTTTAATACGCCCTTCATTATAGGATTAATATCATCCATCATTACTTTCGTTATTTCTTCCATTGTTTTATTCATTACTTGTTCGTCATAAGAATAATGAATATGTACTACATCTATTTTATTTTCGAGCATAAGCATCGTCGCATAATAAAATAACGGTTTATCGTAATTGTATCCTGAACCGGAGAACATAAAGCAAATCCTACTAGAACCTTTTTCGATATGTGTGTAACGAATTACTTTATCATCTATATGTATTTCTTTTTTAGTCCCCTTCACCCTTTTCCCCTCCGAATACATTTAATTTTGTAAAACGATATGTTCTGTATGAACTGCTATATCCTTTACTTTCTCTTTTATAAATGCAGGCTGTAAATTATATGCCTCTAACTCTTCTACCGGCACCCACTTAAAGAAATACGTTCTACCTTCTTCTTCCAAAATATATTGATCCGCTCCATTTGCAGGTAACTCATGTAGCTCTACTTCATAATAAAAACTAATTTCATGAAACTTTCGCTCAGAAAGTGTAAAGAAATTTTCTACTGACCATATTAATCTTTTCCCTTTCATAGGAACACCTAATTCTTCTGCAAGTTCTCGTTTTAACGTATCTTCACTATTTTCTAGCATTTTCACTCTTCCGCCTGGTACATACCAATAATCTTCCCCTTTGTTTTGAAGAATAAGTATTTTATTATCCTGTTTACAAATTGCTCCGACTCGGTAATTAAAACATGTTTCCTCTACTTTAAACGTAAGATCCATCCGTAACGCCCCCTTATATAAATATCGAATTATTACAAAACAATTATGTAATTACTGTACAAATAAGGTTACTAAATTTATCCACTTCATTCAATCATTTTCGAATTTTCCAAACTCTTATTTTTCATCATTACAAGTGTATATACATATGTTACAATCACATTGCACACTAGAAAACATTATGGGGGTACGGATGGAAACGTTATTAATCCAGCAAACTGAGAAATCAAATAAGTTTTGGAAAATCGTTGTGAAAGAAAAAGACTATGTTGTGTTTTACGGAAAAATCGGCACAGCTGGCAGTGTGAAAGCGAAAGAGTTTGAAACAGAAGAAGAATGTATGAAAGAAGCTAATAAACTAGTTGCTTCCAAACGTAAAAAAGGATATATAAACCCTATTCAAGGGGAAGATTACATAAAAGAAAAGACAATAACCGAAGAAGAATTTTGGGAACTACTTAATCGTGCAAAAACGAAAGGTGAGGACCAAGTAGAACAAATAGAATGGCTTACTTCCCACCTTGCTAAACGTACAGTACATGAAATTGTAGCATTTGATACGCATATGCATCGTCTTTTGAAAGACTCCTATACCTCCCGTTTATGGGCAGCAGCCTATATTATTATGGGTGGCTGTTCAGATGATACTTTCGATTACTTCCGCGGATGGTTATTATATCAAGGAAAAGAGACATACGAAGCTTGTATTGAAGATCCAGAACGATTAATTCCTGTATTAGAAAACTTGAGTGAGTATGACGTCCCAGAGATTGAAGAACTTTCTTTATATTTCGGTTTCACTGTATATGCAGAAAAAACTGGTGACGAAGATGATACTTACTTTACACTTTACCATGTCTTATCTAATGAAGAATTCGACGATGTAGATTTTGAATTTGACTGGAATGAAGACGATGAAGGAGGTTTAAAAAAGATGTTTCCTAAGCTATGGGAGATGTATGGGGAAGAACCGATTGAGTAGTAGATTAATTATTCGTGAAAAAGCGCCTTGTTTCTTTAGTAACAAGGCGCTTTTTTTGATACTATATTTAAATTATTATCTTCCCACTCTCCCACCACTCCATAAAAGTCTTTAAAGAAGGAGCAACCCACGTTCTACTATCATTTTCATGATTCCATACATATATATCATCTCTTTGCACTTTTCCATTCAAAATGGAATAGCCAAACAAATCACCATTTCCGCCATCAGCAAAAAATAATAAACAGTCAAAAGGCATGTATAAATCCTTAAAATCAACTATATTTCTCATACTCATATTTTCAGTTTTAATTTTTGAAGCAGACCATATAAAGTCACCGTATTCACCTTCTATACCATTTGTTTCCTGTAATAATTGATATAAATCATTCGGTAACTCCACATGTATACATTGTTGTATATCAGTAAGTTCCTCCTTCGTAGCCGAATTTTTTAAGCTTAAGTTTGATGAGATACTGTGAATGGTGTCTTTCCACATCACCTTTTCTCCTCCTTATGTGCAATCAAGTATATTCAAAGGACACCGCTAAATTTATTGATACCATCTTTCTAACAATTCCTTCTCCCTCTCCCCTGAAATACCTGCTTTTAATTCCCATTCGTCCACACTCTTCATCCACTCATACACATCTGTAACTGTATGTCCTAACCTTCTAAAAGTAAGTCCTTCTTTAACAGCACTTTCAATACTAATTGAAAATCCACCTTTCCACGGCTTCGTTTCACCTTCTAATGAAAAAGTTTCTGGAAGCCATAAAGGCATCTCTGTCCAAGGCTGCACTTTATGTTCATTCATAAACGATTCCTCTATCCAAACGAATTCAGCATCACTATTCGTAACTTTTTTACACGTATTTAATAGCTCTTCCATCGTCAAATCATAATTCGGACCTGTTACATTGAATGTACCTGCATTTTTGTTTTCTGCCATGTTTAGTCCCCAGTTTGCGACGTCTTTTATATCAACTATCTGTACTGGACGGTCTTTTCTTCCTGGAACTAACACTTTACCTCCTTTTGCTACACGCCCGATCCAGTATGGAAGTCGATCTGTATAATCGAACATTCCTGAAAGAAGTCCTGCTCTTACGTGTAAAACACGCCCCGGCCAATACTTCTCTGCTTCTTTTTCGCATAATACTTTCAGCGCACCATAATGCTCATAAGGAGATATTTCACCATTCTCTACAGCCTTTATTTGCTCTTCCGTTGGTTCAGGTTGTAATATATAGTCTTCTTTTATGTCATGCGGGATCCAATCTTTATATACGGAAAGGCTTGAGATGAATATATAATGTTTTATATTATTTTTTAAGACATCTCCAATATTCCGAATGTGATGCGGAGAAAACCCACACGTATCTACGATAACATCCCATTTTCGATTTTCTAAACTTGATACATCACCATTTCTGTCACCGATTAAATGTTCCACTTCTGGAAAAATTTCATTGTTTGTTCCACGATTGAATATTGTAACTTCATGCCCTCTTTTCAACGCCTCTTCTACAACAGCTCTTCCTAAAAATCGTGTACCACCTAGTATTAAAATTTTCATGGTTCTCCCCCATTCATCATTAAAAATCCTTTCTTTTGTTAAACGATTTTTTGCTCTTAAAAGTTACGGGTGGAATGCAGATTTTCACTATAATCTTAGTTCTATAAAATAAAAAGTAATTATTAGCGCTCATTCTTTACCTTTACACAATCTCCCCATCAATTAACTCAATAATTCTATTACACTTATTCGCTACCTCAATATCATGCGTTACAATAATAATCGTTCGTCCTTCTTCATTCAGTTGTAATAGTAGATCCATAATTTCTTCTCCTGTTTTTCTATCTAAATTCCCTGTCGGTTCATCAGCCAAAATTATTTCTGGTTCGCCTACTAACGCTCTAGCAATTGCGACGCGCTGCTGTTGTCCACCTGATAACTCGTCCGGTGTTTTATGCATATGTTCTTTTAAACCTACTTTTTCTAAATAGAACTTCGCCTTATTTTCTCTTTCTCGTTGCTTTAACTTTCTATATGTGAGTGGTAGTGCTACATTATCCAGTACAGTATGTTCTTTTAACAATGCAAAATATTGAAAAATAAATCCAATCATTTCATTTCTTGTTTTATGAACTTTATTCGCTCTAATTTCATTTAATGGTTTTCCATTTAACGTATATTCACCCTCATTTGGCATATCAATTAACCCTATAACATTTAATAGCGTACTTTTCCCCGACCCTGATCGACCCATTATCGCTATAATTTCGCCCTTATTTATCGTTAAGTTTATACCATTTAACGCGAACGTATTATGGTTCTTGTTACTATACACCTTCTTAATGTCTTTCAATTCAATTAAACTCATTATTCCATCCCACCTATTAATGTTTTCGGTTCAAGTTTTCTAATAAACAAGAAGACAATGAGATTTGAAATAATGATGATCACTAATAAGAATAGGAATACAAATAATAAAATAGGCATATTTAAATTTATTTCGCGTACAGATGCCATATCAAAGTCCTTCGAAACTTGCAGATGATCCTCATATCTCCATAAAAAGTAAACTATCGATAAAAACTTACCAACTATCGCAATACATATGTTTTCTAATACAATTTGAATGAACATCCCAAACTTACTTTCTCCAAGGACCATCTTAATACCAAATTCCCTCTTTCTCATCATGATGGAAACAATTGTCGTTACGACAATTCCCGCTATTATAAATAAAATAAATAGACTTCCTACTATAAGATCGATATTTTCCGTATCCATACTACTAGTAACGGCTTCATTTATTTCTTCTCCTAAATTTTTCAAGTACAACGTAACGTCGCTTCCCTTCAGTTGAATCATTTCTTGTAGTTTGTTTACATCTGCGTCTCTTTTTAAATTCATAATTGTACTTTGATGTAATCTTGAAAACATTATTTCATAATGTTCATATCTATCAATTGGCATGGGTGATAGCATAGCCTTATCTAATTTCTGGTATATATTCGCTCCGTTACCATTTATAATGAATTTATTTCCCGGCAAAAATCCAATAATCGTATATTGATTATTGATTGTATCCCCTATTTGAAAATATTTCTTAAAGTAAGGACCTAGTAAAACATTCGTTTTCTCTTCACTATTTTTTTGGAAGTCTTGATAAGAAAAGCCTGTTCCAGCTTTTATAGGTATATTCAGTAATTTATAATAATTTTCATCTATTGTAATTATAAGAATAGTAGGGTTTTTATCGCGAAAAGTTTTATTTTTCAATTCTTCTAACATAATTTCTTGGAGCAGTCGATTGCTTGATTCTAGTTCGATTATGCTCTCTTCGTATGTACCATACGAAATCACATCTTTATTTTGCTGCATTTTTTTATAAACTTCTTCGATTTGCCCTTTATTAAATTGATCTGCCTTCAACCTATCAGTAGTCATCTCATCATAAGTGATAAAATATGTACTTTCTAAATCTAGCAACGAGTTGGAACTGTTTCCAAGATAGTGAAAATTACAAAGCATATTAATGGAAAGGGTTATTGCCGCTAATCCAAACGTGAATTGTATTAAGAGAAATATGGAAATGAGCAATCTATTTTTCAAAGCCATAAGAGCACTTTTTAGTCTCATCTTATTTACTCCTTTAACGCTTTAGCAGGTTCAATTTTAAGTATTTTGAAAAATGGTATTACAGCGGTGATGAACGAAATAAACAAGGAAATTACTACACTCATCACAACTTTGAAAACATCTATATGAATAGTAAAACCCATTACATATACTATACTTTTATTCATTGTACTTAAAATCCACTGCATACATATCGCACAAATGACTGCAACGATTGCGCATATGAATAATTGGCTAAATATAAATACAAATAAATTCAAATTGCTTGCTCCCAACGTTTTCCTTAAGGAAATACTCTTCTTCTTCGTGTAAATCCAAAAATAACTCGCAATTATACAGTTCATTACAGCAATAAAAAGTAGACTGTACGGAAGAGTAAGTTGTGCTCTCATAGCTTTATTCGAGCTTTTTTCGTTCTCATAATTCTCTTTTTCATTTATCACTTTCGCATTTGTATCAGTTCTATTTTGCTTAACATACCGAATAAATGTATCTATTTCTTGTTTAGGATTTTCGTTAGACCTTACTATCATTTCAAATGTATTTTCATTTTGCATACGTCGCTTTATCTCATCAGGCATGTCACTTAAGCCGACAAAAACATTGTAGTCATATGCGTATCCGGTATTCGCAGCGCTCACGCCTTTAACTCTATATTCTCTACTAAACAGTTTTATTGTTTCAGATTCTTTATAAATTCTCTTTCCGACAATTACACTATTTTCTTCCCCATCTTCCATATGAGAACCCTTTATTAAAGGCGGAGACCAATTTTTATTTATAAGACCAACCATCGTTACTTCACCTATGCCTGGCAGTTTGGTTCTCATATCATTTGTAATAACACTTGAATTCTTAAAACTAGTTTCTGTTATCGCTTGGATTGCTTTAAAATCCAATTCCCCAAAACTAGTAAGCTGAATAGCATAGTAATATTTAAAATAACCATTTTTATACTCATAAAATTTTTCATCGTAATAATCTCGAATCGACATCGCTATAAGTATGGGCAGAATTGTTAAAGTAAATCCAATAAATAACATAATGAATATTTTTATGTTCACTGCTATTTCTTTTAATATTAGATTCATATACCCTCCAAACGTCAAAAAGATAAATATCCTTTTTGACAAATTCCATATAAACGCTGTACTTATCAAAAAAACTTAAAATATTATTCTGTTTCCTTAAGCCATCAAGAAATGCACATTAGCTTTTAATTCGTTTTTCATACACACTTCATCCCCTTTCTTTAAAAGATTTTTAGTATGCGGCTTCATTATACATAGAAAAATAAAGGTTAAAATCAAGCCTTCGAAATCTTAACATTTTTTTACGCTATATTTATTTTCCAGTTAACTTAATGACATTAAGTTATTTTCCCATCTCCCTTTCTATGTAAAATGCCATATATAAAGGCGGTATGAGATCTCATACCGCCTTTATATCTTAAATTTAATTGTTTTGTAAGTAAGGAAGAATATATTTCACAATCAATTCCCATCTATCCCGTGCATTCGGTATAATTTCAGAAGCAATTACTACAACCAAATCCTGCTTCGGAATACAACAAATCATATTCCCACCATCACCCATAGCACAGTATGAAAAGATTCCATCTTCTTCTCGTAACCACCATAAGTAACCATATTGATTTGAATTCATCGCTATTGATTCTATTATCCATGATTTTGATAGTATTTGTTTTCCATTATGAATACCTTCATTCAAATACATCTGTGCAAACTTCGCCATATCCCTAACCGTTAACGTTAGTCCCCAACCGCCTGTTGAAATACCATTTGGATCGTGAACCCATCCTTTCACATCTTTTCCGAATAGGTCATCAAATCCAAATGCTTTCATATTATAGTTTGGAATTTCTCTCATATCGAGTGGTTGAAATAAGTATTTGTTTGCAAATTCACGAGCACTTTTTCCTGTTGTGCTCGTAATAATTGCTGATAGTAAATGAGCTCCTGCAGATGAGTATTTAAAAGATCCGATTTCTCCGCCGTTCCCCATTCTATTAAGTGTATACTGTACCCAATCCTCTTGTGTACATAGTTCTTCTAACGGTTCCTGCCAATCCGTAAAAGGATATGGTGCTGTCATTGTAAGGAGGTGTCGCACTGTTATGTCAGATGCCTTAAGTGTATATTCAGGGAAAAACTCTATTACTTTTTGATCAACGCTTTTTATATAGCCCTTATCTATACATATCCCAATTAACGCAGAGATTATCGTTTTTGTAACTGACGCTACATGAAACGCATTATCTGGACTGTAACCATTATAATAATTTTCAAAAACAACATTATCTTTCTGCACTACTAACATACCATTAATATTTTTGTATTCTTCTTTTATAATACAGTCTAGCTTTTCAGCAGTTTGCATTGTTCTTCCCCCTTAATCAACGATTAAAAAGGTTCGATAGGTACATATATATCAACTATATGTTTCTTTTCCGGGTGCTGCCTTGGGTCATTTTTATACATTTCAAAAGGATATGAATCTCTCGGTTTATATCCGCTATTTGGAAGCCACTCACCGTATAAGAAATCCCATGCTCCTTTATATTCATCTTGGAATATTTCAAAATGACCTACCGCATACTTTCCAGAAGGTATAACCATTATTCCAATGTCGTTCGTTTCTACTGCGGACTCATTCGGAATTGTTATGCATAAACTAGTTCTTAAATGATTGTCCTCAGTAAATTCATGATGATCGTGGTAAATGGTTAATACTTTCGTATCCTCAAATACATAATAGTTTTCCACCGCTGCGTAATGAAATAATTTCTCTATCATTTTTGGAAAAGCTATCGTTAACTCTTCATATGTACCGATATGTCTTTTGTATGCGACGTTTATATTATCCGCTGTTACAATTTCAACATTTCCTCGAACCTTCTTACACTCATTGTATTGAGAAGTTTCGCTTACGTCTTTGCAATTCTTGCTATTGTCATTTCGATATTGAGACGGACTTACACCGTAATAATTTTTAAATGTTCGGGAGAAAACTGCTGAATCTGTAAACCCGAAGTGATACGCAATATGTGTAATCGTCATATCTGTGCGATATGTAAGTAGATTTGTTGCCCTTTCTAACTTCAATCGGTTTACATACCGTGATAATGGCTCGTCTACTATCCCCTTGAAAATCCGATGAAAATGAAACTTTGAAAATCCTGCTATATCCGCTAGCTCTTCAATGGATAGTGAATCATTTATGTGTGATTCTATATAATCTTGCACTTTATAAATGCGTCGTAAGTATTCATTTCTACTTTGTTTACTCTCCATATTTTTATCTCCTCACAACAAAAAGGCTACCGTTAAGCTAGCCTACTTTTACACATTTTTCAAAAACAAAACTCTACTACCGCCGTTCCCATCATAATTTGTATGTACCGATACACCCTCTACCTCATCATCCCCGGCCTCAATTCGAAAACCGATTTCTTGATGAAACTGTATCGACTTTTTGTTAATTGGTGACGTAATTGCTTTTACAACTTTACGATTATTTGCACGAGCGATATCAAAGAAATAAGAATACAATGTCGATGCGATTCCTCTTCTTCTATACTTCGGATTGACACCGATAAAATGAACATATGCTTCATCTTTATATGTTTGTGAAAAGAATCCACATAAGAAACCTAACGTTTCGCCATCTTCTTCAATGATAAAACTCGTTTCTTGAAAATGAACGAAGAACAGTTTTGGCAACATAGCAGCCATATCTCTACCGCCCCACCAATCATTTAAAACAGAATGAATCTTTACATAATCTTCCCCTTGGATGTTTCTTACTTGCATATGTTTCTCCCTTTCACTCACTTCATTTTTTCATAAATTTTAATAACCGTTTCTACTAAAAGGATGAATACCCATATTCCACAAAATACAAGAACAGACTGAAATATCGATCCAATTATCATAACACCAACTGCACCTGTTATTGAAAAAGATATTCCACCAAGCCCTGGATCCTGTATAAATGCTCCAGCAGAAAAAGCGGTTATAATTGATACTATTAAATAAATAACACTCATTATTTTTAATATTTTTATAGAAAGATACGAAGTTTGTTCTTTCTCCACTTGTGATAATTCGATTTCCCCGCTCGCAATTCCTTTTTGCAAACAGTCCTCACATAAAAATTCTTCCTTAATTTTTTTACCCCCATGTATTGTACCCGTTATCTCTTTACACCTTGAACATTTTCGATTTATCATGTTGTTACCACTCCAATCTATTAAGATTATACTTATATCATTCTGCATTTACCTTAATATCCCTTTTATGTATTTTATAGAGAAAGGTCGTGTTTTATGATTTCAAAACTTACGTTTGGCTCGAAAAAGCGTACCGTTCATTATGTATTAAGACCTAGTTGTTATGCAGTTATTTTCCATTCATCTTCTTCAATGATTGCTGTTATCCAAAAAGGAGACCGTTATTTTTTACCTGGTGGTGGTATGGAAGGTACCGAAACAAAAGATGAATGCTTACATCGTGAACTACTAGAGGAATTAGGATGGGCAATTGAAATTGATCAGTATATCGGTAATGCGGCACGATATTTTTATGCAGAGAAAGAAGATACATATTATTTAAACGATGGGTTCTTTTATATTGCGAACATGGTGCAGAAACAAACTGAAAACTGTGGGGAGGATCATGTTTTACGATGGATGTCTCCATTACTTGCTGTTAAGCTTCTCATTCACGATCATCAAAAATGGGCGGTTGAACAAGCACTTTTATTACGAAAACAAAAATGATCTCCTTCTATATGAAAGAGATCATTTTTACTATTAACTGACTTTTTTCAAATTGAAAGCAGGCTTTTTGATTCCGCCTTTTTTTACAACATATAAGCCGATGAAGATAATAAGTCCGCCAACGAGTTGCATCATATTAATTTGCTCTCCAATTGTAACTGCCGCAAAGATAACTGCGAACAATGGTACGAGATACATATAAACCATTACTTTCGTTGAGCCTATTTGACTAATACCGACATACCACATTGCTAGTCCGAAGATGGTCGCAAAGATGATTGAATATGCTAGTGAACCCCAGCTTGGCGTATCTACTGGCCATGTTAAAGAGTTTACGTTGAATAAACAGTATATAACAAGTGGTACAATTCCAATTAAAGTAGACCATGATGTAACTCTCATTGCGGAGTATTTTGTAATAAGAGGTTGCGCTAATATTGGATACCATCCCCACGCAATTGCTGCGACTAATCCAATTACATTTCCGAGCCACGCATATTCGTAAGTAGCTCCTCCTGTATGTCCTGTTAATAAAACAAATGCTGCACCAATAAACGCTACTATTGAACCAATTTGTACTTTCATCGAAAAACGTTCTTGTTTGTGCAATACTGCTAATATCCCTGTAAATATAGGTGACATCGCAATTAATAATGAGGCGTTCGTTGCTGAAGTATATTTCACAGATAACATAAACATCGTTTGATACATTGCCGTACCAACGATACCGACTACTACTAATCGTAACCAATCTTTTCTTTCAATACGTAATGAGCGTTCCATCATAAATGTAATAAGTAATAAGACCGGTGATGCTACTAAAAATCGTAAACTATTAAATTGAATGGATGACATATATGCCACGCCATACTTTCCTATTGTATAATTTGCTCCCCATACTAACGCTACTGATACTAGGAGCCATTCCATTTGCCATCTTTTCATCCGAATCTCCCCTTCCATATTTAGCATAGTAAAATTGGCTGGATATAGCACCGTCCAATTGGCTGTTTTTTTACCCAGCCAATTTGTTATACTTAATGTATATAAGAGATACGGAGGCGTTTGTATGGAATGGAAGCTAGATAGTGACAGTAAAATCCCTATTTATCAGCAAGTGGTTGACTTTATTGAAAAACGTATTACATATGGAGAACTTCCTCCAGGAAGCTTCCTCCCTTCAGAACGGAAATTAGCTACGCAGTTAAATGTAAACAGAAGTACAGTAACGACTGCTTATAATGAACTTCGTGCTATGGGAATTGTAGAAAGTACGACTGGTAAAGGTACACGTGTGAGTACACATATGTGGGGCGTTTCTCCAACATTAACGCCGAACTGGAGAAATTTCGTAGAAGGTGGTACTTTTTTACCAAACTTACCACTACTTCGCCATATTCGGGCAGAAGTACAACAAAATGAAAATATTATAGATTTCGCTAATGGAGAACTCGGTTGTAATCTTTATCCTCACGATCAACTACAAACGATTTTACGTGAACAACCGTTAACGCATTCATTAAGTTACGATCATCCGCAAGGCTATCTCCCGCTAAGACAAGCGGTCGTAAAATATATGAAAGAATATTTAAAAGTTGAGGCGACTGAACAATCCATTATGATTACATCCGGCGCTCAACAAGCACTGCACCTTATCGTGCAATGTTTATTAAATCCAGGTGATGCTGTTGCTTTCGAAAGTCCTTCACACTGTTATTCCCTGCCGTTATTCCAATCAGCAGGTATTCGTATTTTCCCATTACCTGTCGATGAACACGGCATTAATCCAGACGATGTACAAGAGCTATACAGAAAGCACCGCATTAAAATGATTTTTTTAAATCCAAATTTCCAAAACCCTACGGGGACGATGCTTCATCCAAACCGTAGAAAAAAACTATTATCACTTTGCGCAGATTTACGAATTGCAATCGTTGAAGATGATCCATCTAGTTTGCTGACGCTAGAAAAGAAACAACCTTGTCCTACTTTGAAATCAATAGATGAAAATGGAACTGTCATTTATGTACATTCTTTATCAAAAATGATTGCACCAGGTTTACGAGTCGGTTGGCTTGTCGCCCCGCAGTCTGTCGTAGAGCGATTATCAGATGCACGGCACCAAATGGAATTAGGAATGAGTATTTTCCCGCAGTGGCTTATGCAACAATTTTTTGAAACTGTACCATTTCAGTCTCATATCGTACCGTTACGAAAACAACTAGCAGAAAAAAGAGACGTTATCGTTCGTGCCCTAAACGAGCAACTTCATGATAAAATCTCTTTTTCAAACCCTACTGGTGGTATATACATTTGGGGGAAATTAAAAGAACCTATAAACGAAAAACAAATCATTATGCAAAGTTTAAAACAAGAAATTGCTTTTATGCCAGGTAGTATTTTCGGTGCGAAAGATGGTTATATACGTTTATCTTATGGAAAAGTGGATATTGATCAAATTGAGGAAGGTATTTCTCGTTTACGCGAGGCTATTTTGGTATGTGAAAATAACTTTAAATAAAGCTTTCTCGTTTGACAAAACCTAAATCTACCATTATTATCAACTCGAACCTATTTATAGGAGTGATAAAATGAAGATTTACGTTGATGCAGATGCTTGTCCTGTAAAAGATGTAATTATTTTTGAGGCTACGAATGTGGAAATTCCTGTTACCCTCGTTACTAGCTTTTCACATTATTCTAATGCAGAGCAGCCAAAAGGTGTCGAAACAATTTATGTTGATTCTGGAGCAGATGCTGCGGATTACCGGATTATGCAGTTAGCAAAAAAAGAAGATTTAATCGTAACGCAAGATTACGGTCTTGCTTCACTCGCTTTAGCAAAAGGCTGTATCGTACTACACCATAAAGGCTATAAGTATACGAATGACAACATTGAACAATTGTTACAAACACGGTATTTAAGTGCAATGGTTCGAAAAAGCGGTAAGCGTACAAAGGGACCGAAACCATTTACAGCAGAAGATAAAGAGAAATTTAGAGCGCTCTTTAAAAGTATGATCGCTCATTAAAGATGAACCTTCTTTTCGCAAGGAAAACTTCGCAACACAAAGAAGAGAATATCCAAATGAACATTCTCTTCTTGAGGTTTACCCGTTTAAAATGAAGGTAAATTATCTAAGTTATTTTCCTTTATTCCATCAGGTTCACTACGTATAATATCTCTGCCATACTTATGAAATACGTCTACATGAGCTAACTTCCCTGATTTTGCTTCTTCAAGGGCAGTCATATAATCTAACTCTCTCCCGCTACTTGTTTTAAACGCAATTAAATCACCATCATCATTTTTACGAACAGCAACAATTTGTTCTGCTCCTGAATTAACTTCATGGTCTACTTCAAATTGAGCTTGTTCTTCTCCTTGATGTAAGTAATCATTATAAACTTTTTCAAAGTCTTTATTGTCCATAACATTCACCTCCAACACATTTTTTAGTATGGTTGGGAGGTGTTGGTTTTATGTACCTTTTTATTAACTTAACAAGACTTTACTACTCCAAATATATAATGCAAATCATAATTTTATCCTAATATAAATTTATTTTATAAACCCTCTACTTATTAATTTAAGGTAAATTTAAGTGTTAATATTTTCCTAACAACCTTATAATTTAATATATCGAAACAAAATTTGAAATGGGGAATGGTTAAGATGAATATAGATTTTAATCGTTTAACTAATATTTGTTTAGAGTTTCAACAATCTAGATTTTATGTTACTAGAATTCCTAAAGATTTCTTATCAATTGCTCAAAAACGTTTTTCTATACCAACGGAAGATCAAATTGTCGCTTTTTTAAGTTGTAATTTATTAGGATCAGGCAAGTATGGTGTTTACTTTACGAGTTCGGGTTTATACTGGAAAAATTGGTTATTAGGTAAAGGAAATTTGAAATGGGAACAATTAAATAAAGTGCAACAAATTGAAATTGATAAAGATGGTTTCTTATCTTTTGATGCACAAAAAAGTTTCAATATTAACGGGAGTGACTATCCCCCACTATTATTTAAAGAATTGCTAATAGCTCTTACGAATTCATTCCAAAATTCAAAACAACAGGATATACATCCAATTATAAAAATGGATGAGATAAAATCTATTTGCTCTTTATTTGAAACGCACAATGAATTATTAGAACCTGATAATGGATTATTTGTAGACACTCATATTTCAGAAAAAAAGTTAAAAGCAATTGAGGCACGATTTATCATTCCAAAAGAAGAACAGATCATCGCTTTTTTAGATACATCTGTTCTTGGGAATATGGGGAAAGGATCGGATGGGGTATTAATTTGTCAATCAGGTATATATTTTAGAGAAGCTTTTGTACACTTATATTTCCCATGGCATGTTTTTAAAAACATCCCTATTACTTTAACTTCGGATGAATTTGAAATTGGGAAAGGAAATATATTTCATCTTCTACATGCTAGAATGCCTAGTCAAGATATTCTATTATTCATCAAGAATTTAAAACAGTACGTGAATAGTTTATATGAAGAACAACCACAATTACATATTTAATACACTCGTGTATAGTTAAGTCTAAAATTTCAATTCAACTAAAAAACCGATTATTTTTGTAGAGGGCCTACAAGTATAATCGGTTTTTTACTCTTATTCTTTTCTTATATTCCTATTTTTAATACCTACGCAACCCTTTCAAAGTCTCCAATATATCCTCTGTAAAGGCTGTACTACCCTCTGTCTCTAAAACTCTAAAATATAAACTTCTTAAGAAAGCTCTAATATTTTGTACTAAAATATCATATTGAGGATGCGGGATGTCTTCAACAATTGCTATACTATGTAACCAGTTGCTCCACTCTTCTTCAGTTAAAAGATTTTGGTTACGTAACGACATAATTGGTGCTACTAATCTCTCATCCTCAAAGTGAATGTATACGTAGTCATGTAAGCGTACCTTCTGGCGAACAGCAGCTAGTATTGCATATGAGAACTCACGATTTTGGATTGTACGTGCTAAAGCATCGAGCGCATCTGCTGCATGTGCAGTAGAGTGTGCCCAGCCTTTTCCTTCTACGTAGCCTCTTACATCTTCTTCTAAATATACATATTCCAGCACTTGTTCTGCCACACTGTACAGTTGTTCTTCAGATAACAATGGTTCTCTTTCATGAACAGATAAAATAAGTGGTGGAATTAATACAGAAAATGCACGTTTAAAGACAGAATCTGTTCCCTTTTCACCAATTTTATAAAATAAATAATCAGGGCTAATTGCTTGCAGCATTAATCCTCGTAATTCTTTTTGTCTAAACACATCATTTGTAATCCATTTGTGAAGCGTACTATAAATTAAATCATCGCGTAATTCAGCATCAGTTGACCCGATATAATCTAACATCCACTGTGCATATGGATAAGCATCTACGTCTTCTGGTACAGCATAATTATTATTTTTAATTTGTAGTAGTTCTTCTTTTAGTTCTAGTACTTCATTCATTATATTTCTTGTCCCCTTTTTGCGTTTTTTATTGTCTTATCCCCTTTTATTTGCTTCATAAAATTAATTTAATTATAACAATAAACAAAAGGCTATACATATATTTCTGATTATGTAATACGCTCATTCATGAAATATAACTTCTGGATTTCCTAAATCACTATTCTGAAATACAACATCCGCACAACTTTTCGGATTATGCTCATCTATATACATCTTACAGGCCGCATGATATCTGTTTAAAAACATTTTCTCAGCTTCTTCATAACTTCCAAAAGCCTCAGTCTCGCGCTTTGCACCACGTTTTCTCGCAATCTCAAAATCTGTATCTACAAAGATTTTGTAATCAAATAAATACTCAACGTCTTTTTTCAATAGAAATGTTCCATCTACTATGAGTACCATATTGGGTTGAGCCATTAACGGCTCATTATGTACAGGAATATCCGTTTTTAAATTATGAGAGATCGTTTCATACTGTAAATTCCCATTAGGTCCTAAAGGTTTTAATAACCTTTCTTTGAAAGCTGTATAATCGTGTGCATCTTCATAATACCCTCTTGCAGATTCTTTACCTTGTGTATAACGAATCACTTTTAAGTTATGAAAATCGTCAATGCTAGCGCACGTTACTGGTAACCCTCGTTTTTTTATTTCTTCCGCTAATTCGTTTGCAAATGTTGTTTTTCCTGATGCTGTAATACCGCTTACTCCAACTCTTGTTGGGTGCGTTAAATTTAACATTAAAATATGATTAGCAATTTCTTTTATACATTGTTTTCGGTTCATGATATTTCTCCCTTCATTTAGTTTACATAACAAAATTATAATTAACTTTTATGTCACTATTTGTCGGTAAGTCGATATCCTTTGTCGAATCGTTGATATATTGAAAAAATCGTTGATATATTTTAAGTTATGATAGATATATTTGAAAAATCGTTGATATATTATGATTGGCTTACTTCCCCTTAAACCCTCGATATAAAGCAGTCCGTAACTCTTGTTTGTATTCTTCAATTTCTGGCATATCGAGCTCTTCTGCCAGCCTGATAGCTAATTCAATATCATACGGTACTCGTACGAGTTGAATAGAAAAGCTCGCTGCTTCTTTTTCATTGTAAGTTCCTTCAAATATTAAATAGGAAGCTTGTGTTATTTCAAGTGGGTTTCCTACGCTACCGGCATTACATAACGTTTTCCCTCTGAAATTTTGAACGAACGCTTGGTGAACGTCACCGTAACAAACGACATCTGGTTTTCTTTCCCCTTCTATATTCTCTGTGAGCTCACTATTTTCGAACATACTAATACGCTCTTCTCTTGAGGCATGTGGTTGAATTCTTTCATATAAACTTCTCGGTGAAGCGTGGAACATACGGATCAGTTTGCCGCTCATAAAAAATTCGATTGAAAATGGTAAGCTTCTTAAATAGTCATTTTGTTCTTCCGATAATTGTTTTTGATGCCATTTTAACGTTTCAAATTCAGTCGGTTTTGTAATGAAATCATCCCAGTTCCCCATTACAACTCCTTCACATTCTTTACGAATGATTTCAATCACTTCGCTAGAATGAGGACCTTTTCCGACTAAATCTCCAAGACACACGACGCGCTCGATTCCTCTTAATTTAATATCTTGCAGTACAGATTCTAATGCTGGAATATTACCATGTATATCTGAAATTACCGCTATTTTATCCAAATGAATCCCTCCATTACTTATAGTTTATTATATCCTCATGTTGTGATTGATACCATTTTGGAATATAGGATGAAAAATGATTATGATCTTCTAAAATTCCGTTCAATCTTTCCTTCATATCATTTACTAAATGTGGCGTGCTTCGGTTTGTCCATACGATATCAGCTGGGAATGTCATTGCTGCATATAATGAGTACAGTTTCCAAAAATGAAGCGACGGTTCGCCTCCGCAATATCCGTGAACTTGTCCAACCGCAAATGGTTTACTTATTCTTGTAGTAAAAATCGCTACGTTATAAAAATCATGTATTGGATCACCAAAATCATATCCACCAAAATCGATAACGATAAACTCCTTATTATGAATCATACTATTTGCTGGATGGAAGTCATCGTGTAAAAAGGTAATAGGGCGATTTTTCAATAATTGTTTATGCTCCCCTACAAATCTTAATACTGGCTTCAAATCAAGGAAGTCTATTTCATAATTTGCTAACGCTTCTACGTATCTTTCGTATTTATTCCATCGAACTGTTTCCCATTTATTACTTGCACTTTCTCTTTCAATTGAGTGAATCCTCTTTAGTACTTCTCCTGCTTTTCTTCCTGCATGGTACTGTTCTTCCACGGATAGCTTCCCTAAACCTTCTTCACCATTTATACCTTGGATCCATTCAAATACTTGAACACATTTATTTATTTGTTCAAGTTTTATAAAATGAATTAACTTAGGCGTTGGAATATGTAATGACTCTAATTGTTTCATATACATATATTCTTCTTGTTTACGTTCAAAATGAACAGCATCACATACTTTCACAAAATATGTTACTCTGTTTTCTAATTCTATTTTATATTTCTCTTCATGTGAAAAACCTTTTGAAATAACTGTACACTTTACAATACGAGGCCATTCTAGTTTACTCTCTATCTCTCTAAGCATTTCCTTCACAACGTTCACCTCTATCAATATATGTACAAACTATGTAACACTTCATGCTCTCGTTTATTTTCACCTTTAAACTCCACTGCAAAAGGATTTTCGCCATTCTTATTCAGATGTTCTAGCACTAGCCCTTCTCCAATCGGCTCACAAAACTGCACATGAATATCTCCAAATACTACACTTTGACACTCGGCATTCCATTTTTCACTTTTCACAACTGAGCTTGTAGATAGCCCCATTACTTCTTTCCATTTCCGCACCGTTTCTCGAACGTTTTTCACTGCATAATGGATCGTTTCAATTTGTTGTACTTTATTTTTATGTTCCGTGATTGTTCCAATGTTACGTAAATCATTTCTTCTTTCTTCGTCCGTTTCATTCCATTGTATAAAGAAAGGTAATTTCGGTCCGTTCTCTTCTTGCTTTACAAATAACATTTTCCATTCTAAAAGGCGACCATCTTTTCTCATACGTTTCCCTTCAAATGGTCCTATCGTATGTAAACCGTGCTTACTAAACTTTACTGCTAGGTCTTCAATTGCATCTGTTCGAATTGCGATTTGCAGCATTCCTTCTCCGTCTTGTAATTTCACTACTGTTTCTTGTACTAATGGATTGTCTGCTTCTTTCGCTTTTTCTTCATGCTGCACTGCTAAAAATTCGATATATGATAAATCAAAATAACATAAACTATTCCAAGTACCCCAAGTAATATGCTCTCCACCTATTGCAGTATAAAATCCGTGCGCCTGCATTTGTTTTGCCGCTTCTTCCGGTGTACAATGTACGGCGTGTACTAGATGATCAAATCGCAACATGTCCTTCTCCCCTTTCTCTCCATCCTTTTATTGTATATTTTATTTTTCTTTCATTCAATTCAAAAAACTTTAAAACCCAGTTGATTTATACGATTAATATGTATTATAATGAAACAAATTTAATTATTGCTGATTGGAAAAACCAAAGGCACTTTTCTCATACGGGAAAAGTGCCTTTTTCATTTATTATTACAGGGGGATTATTTATGCAGAAATTAATTGTCTTTGCTATTATCGGATTTTTCGCTCAATTGATTGATGGGGCACTTGGAATGGCGTATGGGGTAACATCTACCTCACTATTATTAATGTTTGGTATCGCACCGGCTGTAGCTTCCGCTTCTGTTCATTTAGCTGAAGTCGTTACAACCGCCGCTTCCGGTGCATCTCATATCAAATTTGGAAACGTTGATAAATATACAGTTTCCAGACTTACATTACCTGGAGCAATTGGTGCATTTGTTGGGGCATGTTTTTTAAGTAATTTACCTGGCGATGTAATTAAACCGTACATTTCCGTTTTTTTATTTACTTTAGGGGTTTATATTTTATTACGATTCGTCCTTCAAAAACAAATTGTTGCTTCAAATAAGCGTATGTCTGCAAAACAACTTGTGCCGCTTGGTTTATTTGCTGGATTCGTTGATTCAACTGGTGGCGGTGGCTGGGGGCCGATTACGACACCCGTTCTTCTAGCAAGAGGAAATGAAGCTAGAAAAGTTATTGGATCTGTAGATACGAGTGAATTTCCTGTTTCACTCGCTGCAACAATTGGTTTCTTCATCTCACTTGGCTGGGAACAAGTAAGCTGGGTTTGGGTATTTGCCTTAATGCTTGGCGGTATTGTCGCAGCTCCAATTGCTGCATGGTTAGTTCGTATCGTTCCAGCACATTTACTTGGGGTATTAGTTGGTGGTCTTATTATCTTTACGAATATACGTACACTGCTGACTACATTTAAAGTGGATCCAACTATTATTTCACTTTCTTACGTGGCAGTTGGTCTTGTCGTTATTATTTCTATTTTCATTGCTGTTCGCAATCATTCCAAGCGTTCTAACGCATCGACAGCCGGATATCCGAATGATCAAAAACAAATGCTACCATAACGATAAAAATACCGCCCGATATACTTCGAGCGGTATTTTTTATTTTTCTATTTTCCAATTAATCATCGTTTCTGTAGCATTTACTCTCTTCATATGTAACTTTTCTAAAACACGAATCGAACTATAGTTATCTAGGAGTGTCTCTGCAATTATTGTTTCTACCTCTCCTGTTTTGAAAGCCCAATCGATTAGTTCTCTTACAGCTTCTGTTGCATAGCCCTGATTCCAATATTTCTCAATAAATCCATAGCCAATTTCTACTGTTTGCTTCTCGTTTGGTTTCCCTTTAAACCCAATATCACCTAAAAAGCTATCATCTTCTTTCCGAAGAACATACCACGCACCCCATGGTAATATAGCTGCATCTTGTTTTACATTCTTTACATGCCCTACAATATGCGGACCGCTATTGTATCCTTGCTCGTTAGCAATTTGAATCCTCTCTTCTGTACACGGCACTATATAGAGCCTTTCTGTTTCTAATTTCATATTGATTTCCCCTTTTCAATTAAACAATACCTCAATTTTACTAAAAATAAAAAGAATATTCATTCTATCCGTTAAATTTATACTTATTCTTTGAAACGAATTTAAGGAATAATCCTCTTTTGATAGTTATGTCGAATTATATTTTTCTGAATTTTCTTTTAATTTAGAGGGTTTTTCAATATTTTTTGCGAAACATTTGTATAACAATTTTTTCTTTGCTTATTGCTACATAATAGTAGGTTCGGGTGGAGTTTTGCAAGCGTTTCCTATACAATAACCGATATTTTTTGACTTTTCCTAACAAAATATCTTGCAATATATTCAGAAAGTCATTACAATTGCCATATATTAAAAATCTTAGCAATATATCAAATCCTCATCAATCCGATGAGGTAGAGGTTGCGACTTTTATGAGTAAAACGGACGAGACACAGAGAATGTCACCAACTCCGTTTGAAAGGAAAGGTTGCCGAAGTTTATATTTCTTCTCTGGAAATATGAGCTGGGGCTGTCTCCGAAAGGAACAGAACTGTCACGTTTACAAATTACCGTGTAAACGTGGGGTGCTATCTTAACGGAAGGGTATGATGGGGTGGTTATTTGTGAAACGTTCCGCCAAATTCCTTTGGCGGTTTTTTGTATTTTTCTCCCCCGCTCCTTCCTAACCTACAAGAAAAGGAGTGTTGAACATGAATAGCGCAACAAATCAATCTACCTCTAAAACGCAAACTACACAAGGACAAGGTGAATTAAAACGCGGATTAAAATCTCGTCACCTTACGATGATTTCTCTCGGTGGTACAATTGGTACCGGACTATTTCTTGCCAGCGGTGGTGTCATCCATACAGCTGGACCTGGTGGCGCATTAATTGCATACGCCGCAATTGGAATTATGGTTTATTTTTTAATGACAAGCTTAGCTGAACTTGCAGCTTACATGCCTGTTACTGGATCTTTTAGTACGTATGCAACAAAATTTGTTGATCCATCACTTGGCTTTGCACTTGGATGGAACTATTGGTATAACTGGGCAATTACGATTGCTGCTGAACTTGCAGCTGTAACATTAATTATGAAATTTTGGTTCCCAGATACTCCTTCTCTTATTTGGAGTGGATTATGTTTAGCTATTATTTTCCTTTTAAACTATTTATCTGTTAAAGGGTTTGGTGAATCTGAATATTGGTTCGCACTTATTAAAGTAGTTACTATTATTATCTTTTTAATTGTTGGTTTCATGATGATTTTCGGAATTATGGGCGGCGAAACTGTTGGATTTAAAAACTTCACAGTTGCAGATGCACCATTTAACGGCGGTATCATGGCAATTATCGGTGTATTTATGGCAGCTGGTTTCTCCTTCCAAGGAACTGAATTATTAGGAGTAGCTGCTGGTGAAACATCTGATCCAGAACGTAATATCCCAAAAGCAATTCGTTCAATCTTTTGGCGTATTCTTTTATTCTATATCCTTGCGATTCTCGTTATCGGTTTACTAATTCCTTATACAACTGAAAGCCTTGCTGCAAGTGATGTAACAGTAAGTCCGTTTACACTTATTTTTGAAAAAGCGGGCGTTGCCTTTGCTGCTTCTGTTATGAACGCTGTTATTTTAACTGCTGTACTATCTGCTGGTAACTCTGGTATGTATGCATCAACTCGTATGCTTTGGGACTTAGCTCGCCAAGGAAAAGCACCAAAGTTTCTTGGTAAATTAGATAGCCGCGGTGTACCTGTTAACGCATTAATCGTAACGTCAATTGTTGGTAGTATTGCTTTCATTGCTTCTTTATTCGGTGACGGTGTTGTATACATTTGGTTATTAAACGCATCTGGAATGTCTGGCTTTATCGCATGGGTCGGAATTGCAATTAGTCATTACCGTTTCCGTAAAGCATATATCGCACAAGGAAAAGATTTAAAAGACTTACCATATAGAGCAAAATGGTTCCCATTCGGTCCAATCTTCGCATTTACACTTTGTATCATCGTAATTTTAGGACAAAACTACGGCGCATTTATGGGTGAAGCAATTGATTGGAACGGTGTACTCGTTTCTTACATCGGTTTACCACTCTTCTTAGTACTATGGTTAGGTTATAAATTTACGAAAAAAACAAAAGTGATTCCACTTGATAAATGTGAACTAAAATAAAGTGAAACGAGCAAACAAATTTGTTTGCTCGTTTTTTGTTGCAAACCTCTTTCCTTTATTATTGCTCCTGTTTTTGCAATAATAAAGGAAATATAAATAAAGGTTGGGATACAATGAACATTCGTATTACTGATGAAGCAAAAGCAGCTATACGTAGATTAGAACGTGAAGATAAAAAGATCGTTCGCATTAGAGGAACAATGACGAACTCTTGTAGTATTTTCGTTGATGTCGATTTAATTTGGGATACATATAACGCAGATGATGTTGTATATGAAGATGTAGAGCTTATCGTACAAATGGATTCATTCACGAAAGAATACACTGGTGATACAGTGAAACTTGATTATAAGACGACAGGTTTTAGTATTACGACTCCGAGTGAGACTTTAGTTTATGGATTGTCGATTAAAAAATAAAAATTGTTTTCATTTGACCACCGAGGTGAAAAAATGGGTAAATATGTTCCGTTAAAATTTTTATTTAATGAAGAATTAGCAGAGAAAATAGCTGATTCTATTTGTAAACACGATCCTAATTTTTCTAAAAGAATCTTTGTAGATTCTGTAACATATAAAGTTGAAAATTTAGAGTTAAAACAACGTATTGAAGTAATAGCAGATGAATTACACAATGCTTTACAAAAAGATTTTAATGTAGCAATACATATATTACTGAAAACATTAGGACCAGAAAATACAACAGAAGTAGGCACATTCACAAACGGATATATGTACATGCCTATCGCAAAATACGTTGAAAAATATGGTCTGAACGATTTTGAAACCTCATTCAACACCATGTATGAAATAACGAAAAGGAATAACGCTGAATATGCCATTCGGCCTTTTCTTGAAACATACCATGAAGACACACTAGACATATTACAACAGTGAGTTCATGACCAAAACAGTTATCTCTATCAGTGTTTCAGTAGTTTGGAACAAAAGGCTGCTGGTACTAGAATGAGTTTGCTTAATTTCCCAGGCTTTCTAACGAAAGGAATGGGGATTGCGATTGTAGGTGGATTATTATCGATACATTTGCTAAACCGAAAATTACTACCTATGAATGCTAATTCTTTCACTCATTTGTATAGTAATTTACTATTACTTTTTGCAGGAATCATATTGATTAGCTGGTTGGTTACTATGAAAATGTATAAATGCTCCAGAAGAAATATATATCAAGTGAAAAGATTCATTTTTCAATAACTTTTTTGTTATATTTTTCAATCTAGTGACGTTTCTTACATCAAGATTAAACAACTATATTTTTAACCCCGATCTAAATTTAGATCGGGTTATACTTATTTGGACTTTTGAAATTAAATAACTTTATTATCATTTTACATATAAAAAATCAAAATTTAACAATTTACCCTATATGCATTATAAAAGGCTTGTCTAAAATAATGTATATGTCAAGAAAACTTGTCTGTAAGTTGAAATGTTGTAGAATCTAGAGTCCGAATATGCTTACGGTAGATCCTCCTAATCATACTCGCCTGCGTCGGATGGTCTCTAAACCCTTTATACCACGTATGATTGAGGACCTTCGTTCCCGTATTCAGCAACTTGCCGACGAATTGTTAGTTGCTGTACAAGAACAAGGAAAGATGGAAATTATTGCAGATTTTGCTTAACCACTACCCATTATTTTCATTTCAGAGGTGCTTGGGATTCCCGCCACTGATCGAAACCAGTTCCGCAAATAGACAAAAAACTCATGGACACCTCTGTGGAACCTATTCAGGGAACTGAAGTTAAAACAACACTTAAAAGTTTATTCATTACATTGAGACATTACTTAACGAAAAGCGTCTAAATCCTGATTCTGATTTGATAAACGATCTCATTCAAACAAGAGAGCAAGAAAACAAGTTGAATAAGAACGAGCTTCTTTCGACAATTTGGCTATTCATCATCGCTGGACATGAAACGACAGTTAATTACATAGAGAAGTCAACGTCTTTTTTATTTTAGGGGAACTTGTTTTGTTAATTTGATATTTACAGTTAAGTTAAGTTAAGTTAAGTTAAGTGACATTTGATTCTCATAATCCGTATTATCTGAAGTTAATAAAGTCTATTACACTCTCTTCTTTAGGAACGTTTCCATAATATCTTTCTTAAATTTTTCATAATCAAACTGAAAAGCTACATTATGCGTTTTATAGCCTGGATTAGTAACAAAACGAAAATCTGCAATGCTTTGACCAAATCCTTCTCCTTGATCAGGAATTACTTTAATAGGTACTCTTGAAAGACTAACAGCGTCTTGATTTAGCAAATACCAAACTGTTACAAAATCATGCATAGGACTTCCACTTATACCAGGATTAGACTTGGAGTAGAAATTATAATAATAATCTAACATAGGTTTGATGATGAGTCCTGCAAGATCCTGTGTACTCCGATGAAATGCATCAATTTGCTGGACCATTTCGGGTGTAACAATCGCGTGTTGAGTCACATTTAAAGGAATAATCGTCAAGTTCTTTGCATGCTGCAGAATTAAGTTTGCTGCATACGGGTCTGCGTAAAAATTAGCTTCAGCCACAGCAGTTACGTTACCTGGATAGAAAAAAGCTCCCCCCATGCAAATGCATTCTCTTACATTTCGCATTGTTTCTAAATTTAATACAAAAGTCGTAGCTAGCGAAGAAAGTCTTCCTAAATTGATAATTGTAAGATCTTCTAAATTTGATTCTATAATTTGATAAATATCATTTAAAGGATAAACTGGATATGAAATTTCAGGTGGAATAATAGGTCCTAATCCAACTTTTCCATGTACCTCAGGGAAATACTGAATCACTATACCTGTCAACGGTACAGAAGCACCAAGGAATACAGGTATTTCTTCTCTTCCCGCAATGTACTTTAAATAGTTAATATTTCTTATTACATCTTCTCTTGATACATTTCCATAATCGGCCACAATTCCTACAAGTTGAATGTCTTTACGAAAAAAGGTGTACAGTATAGCAAACGCATCATCAATCCCTAAATCTGTAAACAGGAGAACCTTTTTTTGCATATCTCTTCCTCCAAAATTTATAGAATTCTACTTTCACCAATGATGCAGTGATTAGAATACGCTTTTATATATATTTTTTATGTATTCTTAAAGAGTGGATTCTATTCACTTGAAATAGTTTTGCTTATCTAAATCTGATATTATATTCAAGCACAAAATACATAAGGGTATTAGAGATATGGAAAAATCTGTTGTTATTGAGGAATTTACATCGGATTGGGCACTACAATTAGGGCTCACCATATCAAAAACGAAAATTGTACGTTTAGACACAAAATTAACATATTTTGATTAGCTCCCTGTACGTTAAGGAATTAGTTTCTATATTTGAGGAGATGTATGTGACAGGTGTATATTTAGGGGAATCTAATATTCACCATTCAAATATGATAGAATAGAAGTATATCCAAAACGGAGGAATAACAAATGAACTCAAACACAAAACAGTTTATTTATGATATCCAGCAAAGAAAGAACAATTATATAGAAAATGCTCTAATAGCAATACAACACCCTAAAAAAGAGCAATCTGAACAGGTCATTCAAAATATAGTAGAGAAGATGGATATGATGATTAGTCTAGTTACTACGTACATGAGGATTGAATCTGGATCTATGGAAGAATTAAAAGAACTTCAGAAAGAAATTATCCATGCTCAAGCATATATCCAAAAACGAAAATTTGAAGAAACACAGAGATAAAACCCTGTGTTTTTATTTGATTTATAATGCTAATCTATTATAAATCAAATTACATGTGATTATTGTTTTGGCATAATCCATACAATTTGTTGAATGCGTACAATATATGGCACCGTATCTTCAATGAGCAAATGATCTAGTTTCACATCCTTTAATTTACCTCTTATATTGCCTCTTACAGTTTCAATAACCACATGTTTACCAATTACTGATTGTAATGTCTGATATACATAGGGATTAGGCACACTTACCATATTTTGTTTACTAAAGTCATTTCCCTCCAAATAACTCATTCTATAAAACTCCTTTCTAACTTGCATTCTTTCTACTAATATATGATATAAATCTTATAAATATGCTAGAAGGATAATTCATTATATGGACGGAAATAACATTTTAATAGGGTACGGTTTCTATTTCTACATTGCTAAAAAAATGATTTATATAAAGTTACTTTTACTAGTTAATAGGAGATGATAAAGGGATATTTTGAATATACATCTAGGTTGTTCCTTTCTGGTTATGTATCATTTTAAATACGCCCTTTATTAGAATAGTGCTCATACTTTTTTTGAGATTCTTTCGTAATACGTGCGTTAAGTAAAATTGCTAACAATAAAAATACTCCATATTTTCCGCCTGTAGCTCCTATGATAATCACACTACTACAAACAAGTACAATTAATAGGATAAACGAAACTAAATAAATACGATCATAATTCTTTGACATCTTCTCGTATTTTATGCGTTCTTTCCTTGCATCCATTTTAATTCCTCCTTTAGATGATCCATTTCACTCTCAGATAAATCTCGCCCTTAAAAAGGAAACAATCTATCGTTTTAAATAATTAGTTTGTTTTTTTATCAACTAATTTATATAACGTAAAAAGAAATCCTACCAATATTAAGCTTTCCACCATGATAATCTCCATCCTCTCCTTCCTTTTAACCCCAACACATCAGATAAAAGTTATGTATATCCCATATTAGCTGCAGCAAGCAAAAAGGATCCCCCTTTTCTTAAAGGCTGATCCTTTTCTCCTTGCATGCAACTATTTTTACCTATTCTTGATTAATTAGAATAATAGCTGGTCCATCTACACGAATTCCACCAACTTCGATTTTTTCATAAGGCTCAACTGTAATAGAAATAATCCCTTCTCGCTTCTTTAATTCATTACTTAATTCTTTTGTTAACATTTTTTTCATGTGCGGACTCCTTCTTACTGCTTAATTTACTATTGTTATGTAAATAAAATAAAAAATGGTTTCTTGGTCTGGAAACCATTTTTTGTAGTTTACCATATGGTGTTACCAGTTCGTTTATCAATTTTACGTAAAGAAGATAAACAATTACTATTCACTGTCTCAGTAGATGTAAGGAACTCTTAAAGCTGGCGGTGAGATTGATTGTTTTTTCTTCTAGAAATAATGACTTAGATAGTATATTACCTAAAACAATGAAAGCCCTACCTCTCTTTCATCCTTACGGCTCCTTGTCCGTGCCAGTGTGAATCAGGATTGCAAAAATCAAGTGACTATTTAATCGAGTTATTTAATGAAACTTCGAATGTTCGTAAAATAAATTTAAAAATAAAAATGGATTAGATTGAAGTAATAACAAAAGAGGTTCCTACTCTAAAAGTGAGTTGAAGAAATTGAATGTCTTTGAAATGATTTACTTTTAATACTCATCATATTCTCGAAAAATTCAGGATGTTTTCGGGAAATATAATACATTATCTATAATAAACCTTAACAGAAACTTTTTATTTGATTTTCAGTGATTCCTTTAATTAATTCTAGTTCACTGACCAAAAACTTATATGCATCATCCAACAATTTTTTTTCACTTGTATTCAGTGTTTTTTCTTTCTTCATACGCATTAAATCGCGTACAACTTCAGCACCTTCTTGTATTTCACCCGTTTTTATTTTGTCCGTGTTCACTTTATGCCTTTGTTTCCACGGCAGTAATTTACATGATTCTTCATGCTGAAAAATGTGTATAATGTGTTTTAATGCAAGTATATCAGTAACTGGGCGTATATTCGAATTCAATATTTTACCCGTAGGAATCATGACTTGCATATTACTGATTGACATTTTGATGACATAATACTGTTGTTTTTCCCCTGAGAATTCTTTTTCTTCTATGGCTTCAATTATACCTGCTCCGTGCATTGGATAAACAATGTTATCGCCAATTTGAAACATATAATCCACCTCCATATGTGGTAACCTTTTCAAGCTTAACACATATGTTGTTTTTTATCAAATATTTAATAATATCACAAGTTCATTTTAGGTGTCAATTACTTTTTTTCTTCAAAAGTTAAATCAAGTAAAACAGCCGTAAAATACCAAAGAGCGTTCGAGATTTCCAATAAAAGAAAAGGGAATCCATACGCGTATATCCTGAAATCTCCACCCATTAACGTAGATCAATTTCCCCTTGAAAACGGCCAAATCGATCCCGTATTTTTTTCAATCTTATATGATACTCCAAAATCTCAATTCTTGCTTTTTCTGCTAGAGGGGCAATTGGTCGTAAATCTTTTAACCCCCAATACTCAACCACTACATCAAGTACTTGATCAAAATATTGTAGTGGGCCATAGTTTGCTTCTTTTGCAATCACAGCCATTCTATTTTCAAAATCAGGCATGACGGCACCTGGCATTTTAAAATTCCTAATCACATTGGCAATATGGTAGCAATAATTTGGTTCCAATTCTAAATGTGTTCGAATAACGTCTCGATAAAACGCATAATGAAGTGTTTCATCTTTTGCAAGACGGCGTAATAATGTAGCAAGATCTGGATCATGCTTACTTGCCACCTTAGCTACATTATTGTAAAACACCATTGTTGCAAGTTCTTGTAGCGTCGTATATGTCATGGCTTCGATTGGTGTATGAAAATCAGGCTCAAATCCACACTCAACGACTGATTTTCTTAATTCATGTATACGTTTAGGGTTTACACTTCGAGTGAGTAGTAAATATGTCTCTAATAAATTCGAATGTTGATCCTCTTCTGAGGTCCAAGTATGAATAAAGTCTGTAATAACAGAAAGGGAACCTTTAAAAGTCGCAGATAAATACGTTGTAAACCATGGTAAATTCACTTCTGTTAATAAAGCTGTTTCAATGGCCGTAATTACACCAGAAGGGAGAGTAACTTGACTTTCATCCCAAGGAACTCTTTTAAAGTCCATTCCCTTATCCCATGGTAAAAACTCATGATAAGCCCAGTCTATCTTCTGCGCTCTTATTTTATGTTGTTCATACAGTTCTTTTAAACGTGGTTCTAATCGAAAATCTAAATCATTTGTTAACATTTAAGTGCCCCCTTTTTCTTACCATGGATATTCATCCTATTTTTATCCTTAAAAATTTTCTACAAATAAATATTACTTTCCTTTTTTAAAGTCAAACAAAACAAATTTGTAACAAAATTTTTTAAGAGCACTATATTTTTATAGGATTTTTTTATTAAAAGGAGGACCGTTACATCTATTTTCTTTTTTATAAAATAGATACTGAAACATACAATATGTTAGTTAGCCTAAATAATAGCTTGGACAAGTGCCAACCCAATTCCATTCGAGCCAAGCTTTTTAGAACTACTTGATTTATAGAATCGTTCAAAAATATGAGGTAATTCTTCAGCTAAAATTCCCTCTCCAAAATCTTGGATCACTAGTTCGATATAGATTGGAGAATTTTTGACCTGAATCATTATGTTACCACCTGGTTTAGAATGTTCTATTGCATTCTTCAACAGGTTTAACAAAGCTTCCTCCATCTATATTTTTTCGTGAATAACGATTATTTCTCTCGGTGCATTCCAATTAATATATTTTTATCACTTATCATGCTTTCCAAGCGATTTAGAACTTCCTTAGTCATATCTACTAAATTCTCTTGATCAAAGGATTTCCACTTATTTATCCCGAATATATAAATAACCATTCTCACAAGGAGCGAATTTATATGAATCTATTCGAACATGAAACATAAAACTGCTTCATTTTAATAAGAGGTCCTCCCTTTTTCTTTTCTCATCATATTATCCATTAAAAAATAGGAGGACAAATTTATGAAACGTGATCCATTATTTTTAACTTTATTAGAAAGTGCAAATACAAACTTTAGTGGCTGGGATTTTTCTTTCATTTCAGAAACGGGTCGAATGAAGAGCGAGCCATTATCGTGGTCGTACGGCAGTACTGCTTTTCAGCTTATGCAACGTGCAGAATCAATGCTCGATATGGGTACTGGTGGCGGAGAGTTTTTATCTATGTTACAACCGTTCCCGTCAACTACATTCGCTACTGAGGGCTACGCTCCAAACGTGCCAATTGCTCAGAAGAAATTAGAACCTTTAGGGGTTACAGTTGTGGCAGTAAGTGATGATACTGCTTTACCATTTCAAAATGAACAGTTTGATTTCATTCTGAATCAACATGAATCCTATTCTGCTTCTGAGGTAAATAGAATACTTTCTCCTAATGGAACATTTCTTACACAACAAGTTGGCGGTCTTGATTGCGTTGAACTTAATGAACAATTGGGTACGCCTCTAAATAGTGAGTTTGCAAATTGGTCTCTCGAAACTGCATGCAGTGAGTTAAACCAAAATGGATTTACTATTTTAGAAGCAAAAGAAGAATTCCCTTTCCAACGTTTTTATGATATTGGCGCTATCATCTATTATTTAAAAGCAATTCCGTGGCAAATTCCTGATTTTACTGTCGAAAAGTACTTTGAGGAGTTATATCGTATACATGAGATTATTTTGCAAAAAGGATATTTAGATGTGAATCAACATCGATTTATAATTAAGGCGATTCGTAGCTAACAAAAAGAGGTGGCAAAGCCACCTCCTTTTTGTTCCGTTTACGTATATTCTCTACTCTTTCACCATAAGAAAAGTTATATCATATATATTACAATTCTGACCAATGAATTGTATTTCTGAAACATATAATCACCTCGCATATATAATGAGAGCAAAAACGTGATTTTTCACTATCCTCTTCTATTGAGAAATGAGTTGTTTTTCATATCGCTTATTCGCATCATCTTCTGTCAAACATGCAGTTGTGTAATGAATAATATTCCGGTTATCATACGTGAATATATGTTTTAACTTATTTTCTTCTGTTAATACTGTCGGTAAGTATTTTGGTAAATTGCTAACAACACCTCTATTATCACCATCTAATATCCAATCAATTTCTTTCCATTCTAATAATCCTTCAGCCGTACGAAATGGTGTATTCATTTGCATTCCATCTGGCAAATCAGCAACGAACACATACATTCCTTCACTAGCCTGGGGCTCATCTTTACCTTTAAAACCAACAGTCCCTTTATACATTACACTTGAAAGTTCTATACCCGTTTCCTCAAACGTTTCTCTAATTATTCCTTCGTATGGCGTTTCATTATCTTCTATTTTTCCTCCAACACCATTCCACATCCCCATATTCGGCTTTTTATTTCTATTTAATAGCAGTATTTTATCGCTTTTTCTAATAAAACAAATTGTGTATTTGTACATACAATCATTTCCTTTCATTTTCCACATGAGTTATTTGGCTTATTTTCAAGTAAAAACACTCGCCTTACAATTCCTTACTACATAATATATAGTACAACTTTCATGCGTAAACACTTTACGTCAAACGAGAGAATCCTTTTTAGAAAGGAGAATTTAAAATCGATAATATAAGCAATGAATTTCTAAACCAATATTACAACAGCCTCGTGTGGTTAAACGATACACACTGGTTCGGAGTTCCAATCTGTAAACTTCCCTCTGACCTCTTTTTGTATCAAGAAATTATTTATGAATTAAAGCCCGATTTAATTATTGAATGCGGGACTTTTCACGGTGGTAGTGCACTGTATTTAGCTTCTATGTTAGATTTAATTGGAAAAGGTCACGTACTTACTATCGATATAACTCCGCAGCCAAATCGGCCATCACATAATCGGATTACGTATTTAACAGCCTCTTCTGTTTCTGTGCAGGCCGTCCAAACAATAGTAAGCATGCGCAAACCTGATGATGTGGTTTTAGTTATTTTAGATTCTGATCATAGTAAAGAGCATGTATCCAAAGAACTATTACTATATAAATCTATCGTCACTACTGGCAGTTATATGATTGTAGAAGATACCTCCATTAATGGAAATCCGCTTCTTCCCGATTGGGGTCCTGGTCCGATGGAGGCTGTGGATGAGTTTTTAACTAAAAATAATAACTTCATAATCGACGAGTCTAAACATAAATTTTTCATATCATTTAATCCAAAAGGTTTTTTAAAGAAAATAAAGTGAAACTTTAATAAGTGGGGTTTTGCTTCTCCCCCACTTATTCTATCATTTTCATTTTTGAAAAAGGATAATATACGAATTCCACCTTGCCAATTATGTTATCTTCTTCAATATATCCTAAGCCATTTCGACTATCTCTACTTACTTCGCGGTTATCTCCCATTACAAATAACTTATTTGGCGGAATTTTTGTCTTTTGAAAGTTATAAAACACTTGTGTGTTGTTAAATAAATCTTTGTTCGTATATGGTTCTTCTTGCTTTTTATCGTTCACATATACCTTTCCGTTCGTTATGTTAATTACATCACCCGGAAGCCCTATTACACGTTTCACATAATATTTCGATTCATCCGCTTCCTTTATAATGACAATTTCTCCGCGTTGTAAATTAGAAAGACGTACTACTGCTTTATTTACAAATACGTAATCTGCTTCATATAAAGTCGGCTGCATCGATTCCCCTTCCACTTTACATAAAGTAAAAGAATGGTAGCCTATTACCATCACCAATATAAATAGTATGTACTTTCCCCAGCCTCTCTTAATTTCCTTTTTCATATCCATTCCCACCTTATAAAGCGCTTTTTAACTCAAAAAATATATCACTGCACAATATGTTTCCATGCAGTGATACTATTTTTACTGTGCCTTGTTCGGTTGTTCTACTGGAATTGAATTTGTATTTGATCTATTTGTTTTTAATTCAAAATACGCATCCAAAATCTCTTTACCAATCGCAGAATTAATTCCTGATTTATCATCATTCACCCATGGTACAACAACTGAAAAAGCTACTTCCGGATCAGCATCATATGGTGCATAACCGGCAAGAGTTAAATTATAACATTTTTTTCGGTTGTTATTCTCATCTCTTCCAATATCACTTTCTCCACCATATACCGTCTCAGCTGTTCCTGTTTTTCCCGCTGGTTTATATGGTAAACCTTTAAACGTTCCGGTACCTGTTCCGTCAGCTTCTTGAAAAACTCTTCTAAACCCTTCTTTTACATGATTAATGTACGAAGTGTCCATATCCACTCGATTTAATACAACTGGTTCAATCGACCGAACGACTTTTCCTACATCCTCTGGTCTATTCGGTTGCTCTCTAACTTCTTGTACAATTTGTGGTTTCATTCGGTAACCGCCATTTGCAATTGTGGAAATATATTGCGCAAGCTGAAGCGGCGTGTATGTATCATACTGTCCAATCGCGTAATCAAGTAAAAATCCGGGTATGTTATCAGTTCTACCTACTTGACCGATTGCTTCATTTGGCAGATCAATACCAGTCGACACACCTAGGCCAAATTGTCTAAAATAGTAGCGCATTTTATTAAATGTTTCTTGTTTAATATCTAATGGATTATTTGGGACATAATTAATGCCTGCCATTTTTAAAGCTGTATTAAACATATAAACGTTCGATGAAACTTGTAAAGCTCTTAAATCATCAATATCCCCAAATTCTTTCCACGATTTCTTCGGCTTAGAACTTCCTTTAAAATACATTGGTGCATCAAAGAAATGTGTATATGGCTTAATCGCTTCTGTTTGATATCCAGCTAATAAAGTAGCACCTTTTACAGTTGATCCTAACTCATAAGAACTTGTCATCGTTCCTAATGCATAATCTTCTATTTGCATACCGCCATCTTTATTTACAATTTTCTTTCCTGCCATTGATAAAATTTGACCGTTTTTCGGATTCATCATTACTACGAACGCACGATCCATCATCGGCTCTGCAGCATGAAAAGCTCGTAAATTCTTTTCAAGGCTTCCCTCTACTTTTTTCTGTAAATCCATATCGACTGTTAACATTAAGTTATTTCCACTTTTTCCTTCGGTCACTTTTTCTGTTCGAACAATTTTCCCTGCTTTATCCATAATATTTTTAGACTGTTCTTTCGTTCCATGTAGTGCATCTTCGTATTGTTTTTCAATGTAACTTTTACCAATACGATCGTTTCGATTATAATCACGAACTAAATAATAATCTAATTGTTCTCTTGGCAACCCTTCATTTTCATTAGAAACGCTACCTAGTATAGAGCGCAGTATTTTATCATTTGGGTATTCTCGTTCCCAATCTACTGTCGTATCTACCCCCGGTAAACTTGCCAATCTTTCACTAACGACAGCATATTCATTTTGACTTACATCTTTTTTAACGATTTGCGGTGTCATTTTATATCCTGCATTCATTTTGCTTTTAATTACTAATACTTCTATATCTTCCTTTGAAAGCTCATTTAATTCTTCTTGTGTAATTCTTTCCCGGCGCAGTTCTTCTACTTTTTTATCTAATTCTTTTCCTTCTATTTCTTGCTTTCTAAATTTACTCTCATCTTCTTTCGTTACTTTCGCTGCTGCCCGCTTTTCATTTAACTGCATCCAAAAATCTTTCTTATCTGTCTCTGTTAACTTATCCATGTCCTCTTGCGACATTTCAATCAGCTTGGCTAAATCTCTTGCTACTTGTAAAACTTCTTTCGAGTCTACTCCTCTCATTTTCGTATATGTAACGGTTCGCAATGGTTTATTATTTACAATAACGTGACCTTGCCGATCAAACATTTTCCCTCTAGGAACGGGAGTGCTTACCGTTACATCTTCCTTTTTGTTTACTTCATTTCTATACGTTTCTCCATCAATGATTTGTACTTTACCTAATTGAATTATAATAGCTGAAAATAAAAGAAAGACAATAAAAAATAGTACATTTAACCGAAAAGGAATATGAGTCTTTTTCTTTTTCGATTGTTTCTTCTGCTCCTTTTTCTGTCTCATTTCGCTCCCTCGCTTCATTCTATTAACATTTCTACGCAAAATCATTATGTATCAAATTTATTTATATGATATATATAGAATTTTATATTAATTACAAAAGAAATAAAAGATTTAATTTTCAGTTTTTTAATTAATTATCCTATTTATTACCATTCCCTTAATGCACAATAACATGAATATTATTCTAAAAGAAAAATGGGGCAAATTGATTTTTATAAATTATAGAGATGTGGTTACTACATTATCAAAATGTTTTCATATGGCTTAAAACAGTGATTACTCAAATAAAAAACTGAGGCGGATACCTCAGTTTTTTCGATAACTTATTTCATTGAAGATAATCCTTCAACAAATTCACCAATTTTATTTTGAAAAACATAATCAAAGTTATATTCCTGTTCTGTTAACTCTTCATTTACTAAAATAGTTGTTGCCCCTACTTCTCTTTTTGCGATTTCCGGGAATGAAGCGACGGGTTGTACTTTTAATGACGTTCCCATAACAATAAGCACATCTGTTTCATATAAACGTTTTATCGCATTTTGATATTGCGGCAATGTATCTCCGTATAAAACAACATCTGGATTTAAAATGAAATTACACTTCTCGCAGCGAGGCACTTCATGATCAATCATATACTGCAAATCATATCCCGCTTTACACTTCGGACAATGTGCTGTTTGAAGTGTTCCATGTAAATCAATGACATGCTTACTACCGCCTAATTGATGTAAACCGTCAATATTTTGCGTTAAAATCGTAATATCTTTCCCTTGTTCTTCTAATTCAGCTAAAAAGCAATGGCCACGATTTGGTTTATATTGATGAAACGTATTAATTTGAAATATTTCTTTATAATGCTTCCAAAATTCTTTCGGATTTCTATTATAATATCCCCTTGATAAATACATCTCCACATTCGCATCAGCATACAATCCATTTGCTGAGCGGAAATCTGGAATACCGCTTTCCGTACTTGCTCCTGCACCTGTTAACACTGTAATTTTCTTCGCTTTTTCTAAAATTGAACGTACTTCTTCAAATTGTTGCACAAAAATCACCTCTATGTATTTTCCTATACTTATTATACCAGTTGTTTACAGGAGGTGTTGTATGATTCGATTTATTTAATGCGTCGCACCCCCAACCTCTACAATATCTACTTCAACTGTTGTCGTTACCTCAACTGCCAATTCGATCCCTTTACGAATAGTAGAAAGTGACATACTCGGTTGCCCTGGATATTTACTCGCTTGTTCTGGTAAGAACGGAATATGAATAAATCCGCCTTTTATTTTCTTATCACGCTTCTCTAGTTCATGCATGAGACCGTAGAATAAATGATTACAAACGAATGTACCTGCTGTTTGTGAAACGAAAGCTGGTATACCTTCTTCTTGCAGTCTTTTTACGATTGCTTTCATCGGAAGTGTAGACCAATAAGCAGCTGGTCCTTCTTCTGCAACTGGCACATCTATGGGCTGATTCCCTTCATTGTCAGCAATTCTTGCATCATCAACGTTAATTGCGACACGCTCTATCGTAATATCTGGTCTGCCCCCAGCTTGTCCGATACATATAATCATTTCAGGGTTTAGTTCTTCTATATATTCTTTTAATACTTTTATTGATTTATGAAATACCGTTGGGACTTGTTTGCTAATAATCGTGTACTCTCCAATTGTTTTTTCATGCAAACTTTTTGCTACTTCCCAAGCTGGGTTGATGCTTTCTCCGCCAAACGGATCAAATCCTGTTAATAATACTGTTTTCATAGTTTTCCCTCCTAATTAGAAACGATATACAAGGCCGTACATAATAAACATATTGATAATAAAGATTGAAAGAGCAATTGGTACTTGTGCTTTAATAACTGCATTTTTATCCTTTAGTTCTAAAAGCATCGCCGGAACGATATTAAAGTTTGCTGCCATTGGCGTAAGTAGCGTTCCGCAATATCCAGCAAACATACCGAGTGCTGCCATAATTGCTGGATTCCCACCGTGCATTTGAACAATTAAAGGTAAACCAATTCCGCCAGTAATAACGGCAAACGCTGCGAATGCATTTCCCATTACGACTGTGAAAAGCATCATTCCTAAACAATACGCCATAACAGCAACGAACGGATACTCTGTCGGTAACACTTGTCCGACTAAATCTGAAACAACTTGTCCAACGCCAGACTTCGCGAATATACCGCCAAGTGCTGCTAACATTTGTGGTAAAATTACAGCCCAGCCGACAGCTTGTAATAGTCTGCTTCCTTCTTGTACAGGCGTTGTTATTTTTGATTTTGTAATACGCATCGCCGCAACGAATGCGAGTAATGCACCAAGCGCTAATGCAACTAATGTTACTTTATCTGGATCAACAAGAGAGACATTTCCCCATTTAATTTTCCCTAAGGTCAACGTACCGATAATTGTAAAAATAGGAATTAATAGTGCAGGCATAAAAATTTTATTTTTTAATTTCTCAGCATGTTTTACACGCTCTTGTACTGGAACTTCTTTTTCCTCTGATTTTGTTACTTTATTTAGCGAGGCTAAAACGACCATAGCGAGCACGATACAGCCAACGTAAAACGAAGGAATTACATTTCCGAATAAAAATGTAACTGCAAACAATGCCCAAAATAAACTAGAACCGAATCTGTTGGGATGTTCACGATCGAATGCGATACGAACAGCGATAAAAGCAACGATTATCCCTAATACATAATAGATTGTATCCATTGTGATGATGTTCATATTAGATTGCCTCCTTCTCTTCTTTTCCTTCTGCCTTCATTGTTTTCTCTATATATTTATCAAACCTTCTAAATCTAATCCAGCTTACAATAAGTGCAGATATTGCAGTTGGAATGCCCCAAAGTGCCATATCCCATACACCCACATGCATACCTACTGAATCGAAGAACCCTTTCATTAATAAAATAGCACCAGTTGCGATGAAAATATCTTCTCCGAAAAACCAAGCTGTATTTTCCGCAGCAGCTGCGTTTGCTTTAATCTTTTCTCTTAATTTTTCAGGAAGTTTACCGTATTTACCTTGCGCGGCCCCTTCTGCCATCGGTGCAACGAGCGGTCTTACCGTTTGTGCATGCCCACCAATATTAAGCCCTAGTGCTGCTGACGATTCTCTTATCGTAAAATATGACATTAATACTCTTCCAGTTGTTGCTCCTTTTGATTTCGTTATAAGTGCTTCTGCTCTTTCTTTTAAACCGTAACGCTCTAAAATTCCGATTACCGGTAAAGTTAATATAATTGGCATAGACATATATCTATTTTCTATGAAAAATTTACCGAACATGCTGATCACATCATAAAAACTTAATCCTGAAACCATCCCCGTAACAATACCTGCAACCATAACTACTAAAAGTGTATTTAATCTAAATAAAAAGCCCACTGCAACAAGTAGTATTCCGATTAATTTAATCATCCCAGCACTTCCCCCTATTTTTTATTTCGGTGCACAAATAGAAATACCATTACGTTCGAATATTCTGTATATTTTTCCCGCAAATTGTACTGCTTTTTCTCCATCACCGTGTAAACAAATCGTCTGCGCCTGAACTGCTACTTCCTCTCCATTGACCGAATTTACATAGCCTTCTTTCACCATTTGAAGCACTTGCTTTATCGCTTCGTCTTCATTTTTTATAAGTGCATTTTCTTCTGTACGGCTCGTTAACGTTCCATCTTGCTTATATGTACGATCCGCAAACGCTTCTTGTACGAGAGTTACATTGTATTTTTCTGCAGCCTGTATAAACGCCTCGCTATTTGCTAATCCGTAAAGCGATAGACTCGGATTCATATGATAAATTGCCTTAGCGATTGCATCTGCAATTTTCGAATCCGTTGCCGCCATATTATATAAGGCACCATGCGGCTTTACATGCTGCATTTTCCCGCCTGCCGCTTTTACAAATGCGTCTAATGCGCCGATTTGATATAAAACATAATCGTATACTTCACTTGCTGAAACATTCATGTTTCTTCTACCGAATCCAATTAAATCAGGAAATCCAGGATGCGCCCCTATCGCTACGTTATGCTCCAAAGCTTTTTCAACAGTTTGCCGCATAACAGACGGATCACCCGCATGAAAACCGCAAGCAACGTTTATAGAGGAAACGAACGGAAGAATTTCATCATCATTCCCCATTTTATAAGCTCCAAAACTTTCTCCTAAATCACAGTTTAAATCGATTGTAGTCACAATGTATCCCTCCTAATTTCAGCTTCGTAAAGCGATAAATTTCTTTAATAGATTTATATTTACTTCTTGTTCTATGTACAATTGTTCCGCTTCTTCAAGCGTAATTTCCTCAAAAGAAACATAGTCCCCCGGCTTTAGCTGGGCAAGAAGAGGTAAATCTACAGAAATGATATTTCCCATTCTCGGATAGCCACCTGTCGTTTGCCTATCTGCCATTAATATAATTGGCTGTCCACCATTTGGAACTTGAATGGTTCCAAATGTAACAGGACTCGATAAAACCTCTTTTTCTTCAATCCTATTTAAAACTTCTCCCTCAATCCTATAGCCCATGCGGTCAGCATAATTAGATACTTTATACTCTTTCGTAAAAAATGCCTTTCTACTTTCTTCTGTAAATTGATCATATTCAAAGTCAGTTATGACACGAAGCTTAGGATGTTTCTTATACTTTGATAGTACGCTGTTGTTAATTGCCCATTTCGTTTTTATTCTCCCATCTTTTTGTAAGTCTTGAATGAAACGATTCGCCATTTCTGGTTGTGCACCAATTTGGAAGTAGTCACCCTTGTTGAGCATTCTTCCTTCTATACCGCCAATCGCAGCACGTATGTACGTACTTTTACTTCCCATAGTACGATCAATATGGATGCCACCCGCAAAAGTCACATACGCTCTGCAACCACTTTTCACTTTTCCAAAACAAAGCATACTACCTTCTTCCGCTAAAATGGGACGCCATAACGGGATACGTTCTCCATTCAATAACGGTTCCATATCTGCTCCGCCAATCGCAAGTAAAGTCGTTTTCTTTATTAACAATTTAGGTCCCATAATCGTCATTTCGAGTCCCGCTTCATTCTCTTCATTGCCAACTAACATATTGATCATTCGAAGTGCACTTTGATCCATCGCCCCGCCAACGGGTACACCGTATTGTTGATAATGAGATCGCCCTAAATCTTGGACTGTTGTAAACATTCCTGCATGCAAAACTTCTACATCCATTCTTTAGCCCCCTCAAATGATACGTACTCTTCCTTCGTTATTGGGATAAATCGTAAATACATACCACTTTGAATATATGTTGGTATTTCTTCTTCTGGATTAAATAATGAAATAGGAGTTCGGCCGATAATATTCCATCCTCCTGGTGTTTCAAGCGGATAAATACCTGTTTGATTTCCGCCAATACCTACTGAACCAGGAGAGATTTGTAACCGTGGCGTTTCTTTTCTAGGTGTTTCTAATTCTTTTGATAGTCCTCCTAAATACGGGAACCCTGGTGTAAAACCTAGCATATATACAAAATATGTAGTTTCACTATGTATTCGAATCACATCTTCTACTTGTAAACCTTTATAATGCGCAACCTCTTCTAAATCAGGTCCATATTCTCCCCCGTAGCACACTGGTATAGAAATATGTTTCACATCCTGTTTTACTTCTTCTTTATAAGAATCACACAGCTCCTTTATATACTGGTGAACGTAATCATATGGCCTTTCATTTCTCTCATTTCTCTTCCATACTTCGTATACATTGTAGTAAACAGCTAATGAAGTAAACGACGGAACGCACTCAATCATTCCTGCAAACGGATGTTGCTGCAGTGCTTGAAATAACCGCTGTACTTTCTCATATATATCCATCTTAATTTCTTCACCAAATGTAACAATAATTGCTTGATCCCCTAACGCAGAAAATTTCATCCTACTCCCTCTTTCTATGCCAAAAAGCCGAGTTCTTTCGAAATGCGATGTGCTGTTTCTTTCACCTTAGCGATAAAATATGAAATGTTACTTTCGCTGTACTCAATTGCTAATCCCGAAATACTAATGCCTGCTACAACCGTTCCATCACTTGCGAAAATGGGCGCTGCTATTGCGGCTGTATGATTTTCTAACTCAGAATAACTAATTGTGTAGCCTTCCTTTTTTGCCATTTGCAACACTTCTAGCAATTGTTCCTTATCCACAATTGTTCCATCTGCAAACTGTTTTAAATCCACTTCCTCTATGTATCTCCGTTTCTCTTCCTCAGAAAAATACGATAGTAAAATTCTCGGACATGCACCAGCATAAAGCGGTGCTCTTCTTCCAACCGCCGTATACACGCGTACTGGCTGAACACCTTCCATCTTTTCAACATAAATTGCGTCATTACCATCTTGAATTATTAAATTAACTGCCTGTCCTAAACTATCTCTAAGTTCTTTCATATAAGGAATTGCTATATTTCTTACTGATAATCGTTGTGAAACAAGTTGACCGAACCGTAAAAATACGACCCCTAAACGATATTTCCCCTTTTCGTTTTTTTGTAAAAACTCCATCTCTTCTAACGAGCCAATTAAACGATAAACAGATGTTTTCGGCATATTTGTAAGCTGAACCATCTCAGTTAAACTTAGCTCTTCATGCTCATAAAACAACTCTAAAATATCCATTGTCTTAACTGCCGTTTTATTTATACTCATTCTCTCTTCCTTTCGTTCTGAATTTCGGAACTTAAATTCCATTTTTCGAAACAAACATATAATTTAAAATTATAAAATATTCTTTCAATTCATTCAATAGATTTTAAACAAATAAAAAAGTACGGAAGAATATCTCTCCCATACTTCACTACACTTTATAACGCTCTTACTTGTTTCAACGGCCAGAAAACAGCTTGTCCTTTTCCGACAATCTCATCTTCTGAAATAAAGCCAAACATGCGACCATCCTTAGAAACTTCACGATTATCCCCTAAAACAAATACTTGGCCTTCTGGCACTTTCGTTTTCCCTGTAATTTGTTCTAACGTAAAGTCTGGAGTTAATACACGGTCAGTTGCTTTTTCTTTAAACTCTTTTAAATATGGTTCTTCCATCGCTTTTCCGTTTACATATAAAACATCATTTTTATACTCAACTGTATCACCTGGTAAACCAATTACTCGTTTTACTAAATCGTATCCTTCTTTGCCGTGGAAGACGATAATATCAAAGCGTTCTAATCCACTTATACTATAACCAATCTTATTTACGAGAACTCGTTCATTATTTTCTAAAGTGGGCATCATTGATTCACCTTGCACTAAAGAAGGTGTAAATAAAACGCCGCGAATAATAGCAATTAATACAAGGGTAAACCCTATCGTTTTAGCCCAAGAGAATAATTCTTTCTTCGTATTTTCCTTCATCGTTTCTCCTCTTTCTTAAGCACTTATTTTATTATTTCAACTAGTTCTTGTACTACATTAGGATCTATTTCAGAAAAACATGATTTTGCTTCTCTTACCGCTGTACCGACATGTGCTTGCGAAATTCCAGTTTCATCTAGCAATCGCTTTATATTTTCTTTCGTCACGCCAGCTCCAGCTACAAGCTGAATTTGACCATCACTTACTTTTTGCATTTCTGTAAGCACCGGAATATTGTCTACTATATCTCCTTGTCCACCTGAAGTTAAAACGTGAGTTACTTTATGAAACTTCTTTAAAGTTCTCATCGCTTCTACTGGATTTTCTATATCATCTATCGCACGGTGGTACGTTACATTCATTCCATCTACAACAGATAGTAAATCCGCTAATTTCTCTTCATCTACTTCATTTTGTTCGTTTAATACGCCTAATACTACACCAGCTGCTCCTAACTTCTGCGCAACTATAATATCTTCTTTCATCATTTCAATTTCTTCTTCCGTATATGTAAAAGACTTCGCATGCGGACGAATCATAACATGAATTGGTATACTCACCGCTTCTACCGCTTTTTTTATAAAAGCATAACTTGGTGTTAAACCACCTTCTGTATAAGATGAAATTAATTCAATCCGCTTCCCGCCAGCACTTTCAATTCTTTTTACATCTTCTAAACATGTTGCAATAACCTCTAGCATGAGATGACCTCTTTTCGTGCTTTTTTCTTATTATAACATTAGTAAAAATAAGAAGCCTAGCTTTCTCCTTTAAAACTTAAAAAAGAAGAATGAAAAGAAAGATTTTTTATTGGCAACGATTATTGGTAACATCCTATTATTCATGTACACTCCTACCATAATGAAAAAGCCCGTCATTTTGACGGACTTTTCTAATTTCAAGCTTTTCTTTCCTCAGTTTTCATATCAATGCCTAATTGATCTTCCAATAACTTTACACCTTTCTTTGTAAGATGGACAGCTCGGTTCTTATCCGTTTTCGTAATCCATCCTTGTTCAAAAAGCAGTTTTGCAATTGCAGACCCTAGCCAACCAGAAATATGGTAACGCCGTTCACTCCAATCAAGGCAAGGTTTTGCAAATACCCTCCTTTTTGTATCTGCCTCATCAACATTTATTCCAAAATTCAGAAACCATTGTTTACCTTGTTCTGTTACAATGTATTCTCCATCCCCTAAAATTATAAATTTCCTATCTAGTAATTTTTCAGTTATCTCTACACCGAGTTTGCCTGCAAGATGATCATAACAAGTTCGAGCATAACGAATTTGTTTTAGTTGACCTGATTGTTTTAAAGAGCGAACTTGAACTGTTGGTGCGATTGTCTCTAACTTTTCAAGCACTTCTGCAACTTCTTGATTAGCAAGTCGATAGTAACGATGTCTACCATGTTGTTCAACTGTAAGTAGATTCCCCTCTACTAATTTAGAAAGATGAGAACTAATTGTTGGATGTGACACTTTTGCCATATAAGCCAATTCGCTAGCAGGTAGTGCCTGATTATTCATTAGACAATCTAAGATGATTGCTCTTGTAGGTTCAGCAATTAGTTTAGCTATATATGAGATATTCGGATATACATTCATATTTCGATGATACCCTAACTGTTAAATTGATACAATTATTTTAAGTTTAATAGTAAAGAAGAATTTATTATGAATGCAATTGATCTTAGTATATTAAATTTGAAAGAGACGAGAAGGCGCTCAGAAAAATTATGGAATTCTCTTCCCGATAATTTTCTTAATTGGAGGCCTGATAATGAGGCTATTTCTTTTGGTGAGATGATTCGTCACGTATGGAGCTCAACTTTTTACTATCATATGATTTTAAAAAACAACGGCTCAATAAATGATATACATTTCCCGTATGATGAAGAGCCAATTACTTGTGTAAAAAAGGAAATTGAATTGGCACAATCATACTTTACTGACTTCATAGAGTATGTTCAATCCATAAACATAGCAGAGCTAGATTCAACCCTTATCGATCGAAGCGATGTTGGCTATCAAAGATATTTAGGAGACATGCTATTACGAATTGCCTATCATGATGCGGTCCATGCAGGTCAATTTTTACAATATTTACGAATGATAAACTTAGAAAGACCATTAATTTGGGATTAAATACGAAAAATGTTTATACAGCCTTCAAACTGGCATTACAACAAGAATTTTTCAACAAGAAACAATCACAAAACCATGATAATCATTTATATTAAAAACCTACATCTCACCCAAGTACTTCATACACATAAAAAGCACGGATTTGATCACTAATCAAACCCGTGCTTTCAAAACAACTATTTTATCCATAAACAATAAAATATAAGCTTTAAAAACTACGACCGAAACGCCGCATCCGCCAGCATAGACAATGTTGCATCATCCATCGGCGGATTGTGTAATCCTGCTCTGACGTTTAAATAGTAACGATGGAGCGGATTTTTTTCTGATAAACTTTTTGCTCCTACGATGCGCATTGATTTATCCACTATGGATATCGCCGCATTTGTTACGGCGTATTTCACTGCCGCTAATTCTGCTTGCAGTGACAGTTTATCTTCTGCCTCATCGTATTTTTTCGCAATTTGATATAAAAAGACGCGAGCTTGCATAAGCTCGAGTTCTAATTCTCCAACTAATCTTCTAACATTCGGTAATAAACTAATAGAATGGTTTAAACTATTTGGTTTGTATGATCCCGCAAACTGAACTGCATAATTTCTTGCTGATTGTGCAATTCCTAAATAACATGCTGGTATATGTAGCAACCAGCCAATACCCTTTTGTTTCACTTTCCCGCCTTTTACATCCGTAAAAAAGCGGTTGTCTATCTCTACATTTTGTAAGACAAGGTCGTGGCTAGCAGTCCCTCGCATTGCAACGCTATCCCACGTTTCTTCAATGGATACACCGAGCGTATTTCTTGGAATGACAAACTCACCAACTTCTTCTTGGCCTTCCATACTTGCTGAAATAATAAAATAATCAAGTACTGGCGCCATTGTTGTAAAAGTTTTTCTTCCATTTATAATCCACTTCTCGCCTTGTTGAATCGCTATTGTTTCTGGCTTACCACCACGCGTCGGACTCCCTGTTTTTGGCTCTGTTGCTGCCCTGTTAAAGAGCGCACCATTGCTTACTTCTTCGCAAAACCATTTGAACACATCATCATCCCAAGAGCGATTTTCCGCTAATTCTTTCACAATGCCAAGATGCCAGCCAATCGATAATGCAGTAGCTCCGCAGCCTTCCGCGATTTTTTCTTGAAATAAAACGAAGTCATATAAAGAAATCGCACTACCACCAAATTCCTTCGGTAACGTTAATTTCGTATATCCGATATCTTTCAAATCATTTATATTTTCATACGGAAATGATCCTAATTCACTTAGTTGATGCTCCCTTTCCATGAACTTCGGAATCAATTTATTTATTTTCTCAATAATTAAAGACTGTTCTTCTGTTTCAACAAATGAGAGTGCCATACTATAATCTCCTTTATCCCGCTATTTGCGGGCAGTAAAACTCCCACCTAAAAATTCAGGTGAAGCAAAGGAAGTTAGGTGGGAGATCAACTGCCCGTAAACGCCCGATTGGTTCAACTAATAATCAGTGGGAAACCCACCCACTGATTAAAGTTTCACTTTATGCTCGATTCATAAACCGTTCATTTTGTCATTATGATTATATGAAGCTACCTCTCTATTGTTTCACTATTCCGATAAAAATACAATGTTTTTGACTAATAAGAAAAGTTCCTATTTAAGGATAGATCCTTTTCTTATATTAGTCCCCCTTCAATGCTTTTAACGGCAAAGAGGTTACATATCCAATATACGAGAATAATTCTTTAAAGAAGAATGGTATTTCTGTATCTAACGTTTTATATGCTGATGTCGGCGTTGGTGAAGCATATGCTTCAATATTAATATGTTTTGCGATTCTCATTGCGCGTTTCATATGAAGTGGATCACTTACAATCGTGTATGTGTGTATTCCGTTCTCTATTCCAACTTGCTTCGCATTCTTTAAATTTTCTTCAGTGAAAAGGGATTTTGTTTCAATTAAAATATCTTCCTCTTTTACACCTTGTTTCATTGCATATACTCTTGCAGTACGTGCTTCCTCAAGTTCTGCCTCGAACTTTGTACCACCTGTAAAAATAATCTTTTTAATATTTCCGTTCCTATATAAAGAAATCGCATGATTAATTCTTTCTTTAAATACAGGAGATGGTTTTCCGTTCCATGAAGCTGCGCCTAGTACGATACCAGCATCCGTTTTCACGTCATCATTTGCTTTAAAACGATAACTCCAAATATCGTAAGCTGCATAACTTACATATAAAATAGCAGAACAAATCATTAGTAAAAATACTTGAAAGATTCGTCTTTTCTTACTCTTCTTATTTTCTTTCATTTGTAATTGCCTCCGTACATCATCCATACTTCTATAAAAAACATTTATATCAAATCGTTTTGTTTGAGTTTATTTAAAAGAAGGAACTTTACTTGTTATTTATATATAAAAGGGTTTTCATTTAAAATTGAGGATTATCAATTCATTTTCATTTGCGGTATTCATTACATTTTTTTAAATTCATAAGTTTATTACCATACAACTACATTGTAACGAATTTTTTCTCAGAAGGGAACGATGAAACAAAAGGAATTAAAATAAAGTAGCATTTTGTAAGAAAAAAGGTATATTTTTCATATCTCACGAACAATATACCTTTCAAAACACGAATTATACCTTTTCTTTATATAACTGTAATTTTTCTAACAATTGTTCTTTTACGCCTGGCCATTCACTCGAGATAATACTGTACACCACCGCATCTCTCACATAACCATTCGGTAATTTTCTTTCATTTCTAAGCACACCCTCTTTTACTGCGCCTAACCTTTCAATTGCTCGTTGTGCTTTTTCATTTCTTGCATCCGTCTTAATTTGTACCCTAAGCATATGCAGTTTTTCAAAAGCATACTGGAGAAGCATATACTTACACTCTGTATTTATACTGGTACGTTGCACACTCGGATGATACCACGTTTGCCCTAACTCAACTGTCTTATCTTCTACTGAAATATTATATAAACGTGTACTTCCTACAATCTTATTCGTCTGTTGATCTACGACTACCAAAGGTATTTGAGTACCTCTTCCGTAACCCTTTATCGCTTTTTGAACGTATTGTTGCATATCTTGCACACTATCCATTTTAGAGATTAAATACGCCCAAATATCCCGATTTCCTTCTACAATCGAAAACAAAGTTTCGACATCAGTATTATCCATTAACCGCAACTTTGCTCTTTCGTGAATAATTTCCATTTGTAAGCCCCCTTTGTTGTTACTATAACATACCATCAATATCGTTTTATTAATATATAAAAATATTTTTTCGTAAACGTGTAGTACATCTAAAAATAAAAAATGCGATGCCTTTATTCAAGCATCGCACTTATAATTTCGCACTACCTACGATTTTACAATAAATATTCATTTACACAAGTTAGTAAACGTCATATATTTAGAACTTACATTCTAGTTCAAAGCAACAAATAAGCAATCGGCGTAATGATAAGCAACGTTAAAATCGTTCTCTGCACATACAGAATAATAAGTTCAGATACTTTTAACGGAATATCTGTTGATAATATACAAGGAATGGAAGCGGAGAAAAACAGTATAGATGATACGGAAACAACTGCAATGACAAACTTTGTCACAAGTGGCGCACTTACAACTAATAATGACGGTAAAAACATTTCTGCAATACCAACTGATGCGGCTTTAGCAGCTAAGTCTGCTTCTGGTAATTGTAATAGCCATGTAAACGGATAGAAAATATAACTGATCCAATCAAATATTGGCGTAAACTTCGCTAAGACGATACCAATTAATCCTACTGACATAATGGATGGTAAAATTCCCATCGTCATAATAAATCCGTCTTTTAAATTCACTGCAATATTTTTCATAATGCTCGGTGCAGACTTTGATACTTCTAACGCATCTTCCCAAGCACATTCTAACATTTTCTCTTTATAAACAGGCTCTGGGAACCCTTCTTCTGTTACATATGTATCTGGTTTTCTACTGAGGGGCGGGATTCTTACGGTGATAGCAGTCACGATGAATGTTACAACAAGCGTAGTCCAAAAATAAACATTCCATAAATGCATAATATCTAATGTTTTTGCGATGATGATCATAAATGTAGCGGATACTGTAGAAAATCCTGTAGCGATAATCGCCGCTTCTTTTGTCGTATACTTTCCTTCTTTATACACGCGATTCGTAATAAGGAGAGCAAGCGAATAACTTCCAACGAAGGACGCAACTGCATCGATTGCCGATCTCCCCGGCGTATTCCATAATGGCCTCATAATCGGACGACAAAATGTACCGATAAATTCAAGCAATCCATATCCGACTAATAACGCTAAAAACGCCGAGCCAATTGGAACGAGCAAACTTACTGATATGACTAGCTTCTCATACAAAAACGGTCCAACATCTGGCGCAAAGAACCAAGCTGGTCCTACTTTTAAACAATATAATATGCCAAAAACAACGCCAACTACTTTTAAAATAGAAAAACAAATGTCTACGATAGATGCATTCCATTTCTTCGTATAAAATGGATAAATCGCACCAATCGCCATAACAAATAATGCATAATAAGGTACTACGTCAGGAACCGAAGCCCTAATCCACGATACGATATGATCAATCATAATAGACGATGCACCGTTTATCGTAACAGGAACGAAAAACATAAACACTCCAACGAGACTAGCAAGTATAAACCGGAGAATAATCCCCTTCTCTCGCCCTGCCTTAATTATATTGCTCTTTAATTCAATTTCACTCAAAATTCGACACCTCCTATTATCTAAATATTCTGTATAATTATGTTATATTCCTTCTTTCCGTTTCTACTATTTAATCATATGAAAAAACCTATTTTGAAATAGGCTTTTCTATTCCCCTTTATAATCATCCACAATCACTTGAATGATACGATAAGATTCTTCTGCCACCCTCTCATTACTATCCTTATTTGCGTCATATGTAATTAACGCCTTCCAAAGTGCCCATCCTCTCGCTCTATTCCATGTTTCTTCGTCCATACGTAACACTTCTTTAAATACGTTTCTACTATTTTCATCAAAAAATGTCCAAGCCATCGCCGCATCACATGCAGGATCTCCTACTCCTAAAATACCAAAATCAATTACAGCACAAAGCTTTCCATCTTTAACGAGTAAATTCCCTGGCGCTACATCTCCATGAACCCAAACTGGCTTACGGTCCCATGTTGAACTAAGTGCTACATTCCAAAGGTGCTTTAATAATGCCTCGTCAAAAACATCCTTATTATTTTCAATAGCAACTCTCGCCTCTTCATCATATACCGATATAAGTCCGCCCCGGTAAAAATTATGTGTTCCAGCTAAAGGTCCGTTACTCGCATCAATAGATTGCAATTCTACTAAAAAAGATCCTAAATCCGCTGCAAATTCATTTAAATCACGAACGTTTTGTTTCGTAACTGTTTCCCCCTCTATCCACTTATTAATAGACCAAGGCAATGGATACGCTTCAGACGGATTTCCTTTCGCAAGTGGGGTAGAAATCGGTAAAGAAAGCCTCTTACTTAATAGTGGTAACCACTTATTTTCTTTCTCTACTTGCGGTGCATATGCCACATCACTTGGCAATCTTACACTCATCTCATCCCCTAAGTGAAACGTCCTATTATCATGCCCACTAAACTTTACAGGTTTCACTTCTAAATGGGCCCATTCAGGAAACTGTTCCTGTATTAACTTTTCAACTAAACTTACGTTAATTGGATGCATTCACATTCTCCTTTTCTTTTGAAACTTACTAAGCCCATCCGTACTTCCAACATATTCAAAACTATTTTTCTTATAAAAATCATTCAACGTACGATTATGCGCCACGCAATCTAACTTCAAATACTCTTTGTCATGTTGTACATTCTCTTCTATCCACTGTAAAATCCATTCTCCAATTCCGTTCCCCTTATACTTCCGTTTCACCGCAAATCTATGAATATATAATGAATTAGAAACTTCCTCTTTACCAAAAATATGTTCATCCCATTCATTTTGTTTAGGAGAAACTGTAACCGTACCAACTATTTCATCTTCTTTCAGAACAACATATGTATATTTCTCTCTTATACATTCTAGTATTTCAGCCGTAGCTTCCTCTCCTAAAAGATACTGCCACTGATCCACTTCTTTATGTTGTAGCCATTGTGCTACTTCTTTTAATAGAGTTTTAATACTATCACTCTCATTTTCGGTAGCAATTCGAATTGCATATTCTTTACTTATATTTCTCTCCATATTGCCTTTCCCCTTTCAAATTGCTACCATACTGACAAACGAGTCCTTCCATCATTTTCATCTGTAATATATTCTACATACAATCCTTGATTCACTGCGTTTTCATACATCATTTCAATCTCTTCTTGGTTTTTCGCATAAATTTGTATGTAATCACCATCCGCTACTAATACGACTACTTCACACTTACTCTCCTTAAATTCTTCATATGTTTCAATTTCTCCTAGTACTTCCCCTTTTGGATATGCTTTTAAGTCTACAAATAAAAGATAATATATGTTGTCTTTTATTAGCTTTTTTAAAGCTGAACCTACCATGATCTCGTTATCTTCTGAAAATAATTCTGAACCTAATTCATTCCCTATTATTATATAAGCTTCCTCCCTTCCCATGACTTGCCAATCAAATACAGTAATATCAATTGGCTTTAATACTTTCCAAAGTAAATTATCATATCCATCTAGAATATCTACTGTAATCCCTCTTTTCATATACTTGCTCCTAACTTATTCATTTTCATTTCATACATTATATATCAAATGTAATTACTATATTTTGTCGATACATATGTACATCATAAAAAAACCGCTCCACTACTAGCGAAACGGTTTCCTTCTGCTTACATTTAAATATTTCATTCAATTGTTGCACTACGTTTTAAAATATTTTTTAATATATGCACCACATCAGTCGTTCATTCTTAATGCTCACTTCGACTTCACGAAGTAATATAAAAACCATACTGCATGATTTTGTTCATCCGCAGCTATTCTCCGCAACAACTCTTTCAGATGTGCATCCGATGTCTCATCTGAAATTTCCAAATAAAAATCTACTGTTTTTTGTTCATCTTGTATAGCGAACTCTAATCCTTGTAAATACGTATTTGGGCAGTCTTCAGTAATTTGTGGTTTTGGCTGCCTACCAGTTAAACTCGTATAAATTTGTACAAAGTTGTGAAAATGCTTTATTTCATCATTACGAATTTCAAGAATTTGTTTTTGTTCTACTTGATTTGGAGCCATATTCGCTAATTTTGCATAGCAGCTTATAGCGCTATACTCTCCGTTTATAGCTTTTTCAATATCACTAATCCACTTATCATTTTGTCTATACCAATCATAATAATTCGAATTATACATCGTATCCCTCCATACTTTCGCTTAACATTTTATGCATTTAGAAATAGTAGGAGCCTGTGTATATAACGGGACGACTTTAGATTGAAAGTAAAGTTTGAGAAAAGGGTCTATTTTGCAAAGGAATTGCTTATTCATAAAGTGAAACTATAATCAATGGGGATTTTACTACACGGCAAATAGCGGATAAAATATCACTATTTTTTTGTACGCTGTTGCTATAAATTCGCGAATGAATCAGGTTTCCAACCAGATGTGGTGTTGAGATGCGAAGCTATTATGAATCCAGTCATATAACTAGGAGGTACCACTATGCCATCTTTATTTAAACCTATGGCCTTCCAGCTGAAAACCGAAAGACTTGAGCTTAGTATGTGGGAGGAATCCGATTCCGTTTGGCTGAGCAAATTAATTGGCGAACGTGGTGTGGACATTCCAGCCGTTGATTCCGTTCGTAACCGGCTCATTGAGATGCGCAAGAAGGCAGAGGAAAATGGCATTTCCCTTCTCACTATTCGAAGGCGCAATGAAGGCGATTTCATCGGATACTGCGGCTTAATTATCGGTCGTTCCACACTTGAAGAGCCGGAGATTGCATACGAGTTGTTCCGCAGCGCCCATGGTAAAGGTTATGCAACTGAGGCGGCATCCGTTGTACTGGACGCTGCGATTGCTACTGGGCGCCATAGACTTTGGTCGACTGTAGGCGCTTGGAATATCGCTTCACTCCGGGTACTAGAAAAGATAGGATTTAAGCGTCATCACAGTACGTGGGATGATGAACGTGGTGAGATTGTTTGGAACGTACGCGATTTTTAGAGATTCCGACTTAATTCTAAGGCGACAACAGCAGATACTCATTCTTCAGCTTTTAGATTTCATCACAAAAAAGCCGTTTCACTAATTTAGTGAAACGGCTTTTTTTAAGCGTTCAATTCTGTTTTATGCCCTTTTACTACACTACGTTTGAATGTAGTTGCTAATATAGTAACCATACTTACTATACCAATCCAAACGAGTACAGTAACAGGTGTATTCCAGCTTAATCCTTTTCCGAAGAAGAAGATTTCTCTTAGGCCTTCAATCATAAATTTCATTGGTAACCATGAGTAAACCCAGTCTTGATAAAACGGAGACAACATCTCAGGTGCTAACGATAATAACGGCGCTCCGAAGAATAGTAATAAAGCGAATAAACCGATTCCTTTTAGTCCAACTAATGAAAGTACCGCAGATATCATTAAGAAGAAACTAAAAGAAGTAATAGATAAGAATAGAGCTGTATCCGTGAAGTTCGAAATATTTAACCCTACCATCCCATCTGCAATCCATGTAAGACCAAACCCAATTACAAGTGTCGCAATAGCTCCTGTTACGATTTGTTTTACTTTTAACAGAAAGTTTTCTTTTCTTGAGCTTACTGGCATTTTACTAATCGCAATAAAAATAATCGCTGCACTAGCTAAACTTGCAATCCATAACGGTTGGAACAATGATATTGGTGAGTTACCGTTCGCACTATTTTTGCCGACCTCATTCACATTTTTCACGTTCTTTACAATAGGTGTTACTAATTTCTCAGCTTGGTCTGTTGTTACAGTAGCTCCTTTTGTTTTCAACCCTTCTAATATTTGTGTACGGACATTATTGTTCATATTATCAACGATCGCCTGTAATATTTGCCCTACCATAGTTGATGCAGCCGTATTCATTCCTTGATTAATATATATTTCTATCTCAGGTGAAGATGGCTGTGGTGTTCGTAACGATGCTTGTTTTGCACTAAATTCTTTCGGAATGACTAACGCTGCATAATACTCTTTATTATTTAGCCCTTTTTGAACTGCTTCCTTATTCTTCACTTCTACCCACTTTACCGCAGGTTCTTCATCTGATTTCGATGATTTTTTCACCGTATCAACAATTGTTTGCCCCATATTCATTTTCGGTTGATTTGGAATTTCTACACCTTGATCCTCATTTACAATTGCAATTGGCAAGTTTTTCGGCTGCGGTTGAACAGTTGGAAATAACGTTAATGAAAAAATAAAAACAACAAGCAGTGCAATAACTGGTGATAAAAATAAAAGTTTATTTTTAAACATTTTCTTTTTTCCTCCTTTAATTTGATTTATAATAATCAACAACGTGTTGTTTATTTATATTTTGAATTATATGTTCGAGTTGAACCATATACAATAATCAAAAATCGGGAATGTGTCGGTTATAAGACACATTTTCTAAATGTGTTGAGTAAAATTAAGGAGGGACATGCGTTGCGCGATAGCAATTTAGATTTGCGTGTTGTTCGTACGAAAACCGCCATACGAAATGCATTGGTGGAGCTAATTGAAGAAAAAGGTTTTGACGCCATTACAGTGAAAGATATTACAACGAAAGCAAACATTAATCGCGGTACTTTCTATGCGCACTATCAAGATAAATTTGATTTAATGACAAAATGCCAAGAAGACATTATGTACGAGTTTTCTAAAATTGCCAAACAGAAATTCCCGGAAGTTATTGCTGATCTTGGAACAAATCCTTCTCCAACAATGTCATTTATACTTATCACTTCTATTCTTGAATTTCTAAATGAAAATAGTGATTTTATGAGAGCTGTGCTTAGCCCAAATGGAGATTTATCTTTCCAAACAAAACTGAAAGATTTTATGTGGAAAACATTATTTGAAGATACGAATGGTCCTCTCATTAATAAGGAAAATTTACTTGTTCCAAGCGAATACTTAACTTCTTATATGGCATCTGCACATATAGGTGTCATACAGCAATGGTTAAATAATGGACAAAAAGAAACACCTGAGGAGATTGCTCGCTTTTTATCAACTATTGCAGTTCATGGACCTTTTTATGCGGCTGGTTTAAAGAAATAAGTCAGCTATATAATAAAAGAGCATCCACTATAATAGTGGATGCTCTTTTACTTACAACACTTCAATATACCCTTCTGTTCCATGTATCCGAATTCGTTGACCGTCTTTTATTCGTTTCGTAGCATTCTCTACTCCGACGACTGCTGGTAATCCATACTCACGTGCAATTACTGCTCCGTGCGTCATAAGCCCACCGACTTCTGTTACTAACCCTTTTATAGAAACAAACAAAGGTGTCCAGCCAGGATCGGTAAATGCCGTAACTAATATATCTCCCTCTTCCAAATTCGCGTCTTCCATATTTAAAATAACGCGTGCTCTCCCCTCAATCACTCCAGAAGAAACAGGCAAACCTACTATTGCTTCAGCTGGGAGATTTTCTCGTTTATATTTACCTGTAATGATTTCTCCATCAGACGTCATAACTCGCGGCGGCGTTAGTTTTTCATATAATTTGTACTCATTTTTTTGCTTATGAATAAGCTCGTAATCTAGTTTATTTGTGCGGACGACTTCGTGAAGTTCTTCAAAAGTTAAGTAGTATATATCATCAACTTCATGAATGACCCCGCTCTGCACAAGTTGCTTAGCTTCTTTCAATAACGCCTGCTTATATATAAAATAACGATTAATCATGCCGTATTTTGGATATTCACGATAACCGATACAATTACGGATGTTGCGAATCATTCGCTTCGTTTCTTCTACTTTTTGTTTTCCATCCGGCAAGTCTTGTAATCGATCTACTAACTCTTCTTCTTTTTTCAAAGCTTCCTGTAGTCCTTCTTCAAACTTTCGCTTACTAGCGCCAGCTTCAAAGTCTCTTATATTATTTAAAATCATCGGGATAATGATTGTTGGCTTTTCACTCCAGCGCGTTTTCGTAATGTCGATTTCTCCGCTGCATCTCATTCCATATTTGCTTAGAAACGCCTCGATTGCATCCCGAACTTTTTCCCCGCCTTTAAACTGAACTAATTCATCTAAAAAGCTGTCATCTTCTACATGCTGTAAATACGCAATGACTTCTGGATACGGCCGAATCACATCTGCAACATCTAATAATGCTAAACCCATTTCTGAAGTAATATTATTTTGTACGGATTGAGAAAGTGTATCTGCTGCATTTTTTTCACCTAGCCATTGCTCCATCTTTTCATTCATCCATGTTGAAGCATTCATACCAGCCATAATAACAGCTATACTTTGCGGGTTAAATAATACTTTCTTTAATTGCTGGATGTCTTGCAAAATAAAATCAAATACATCCACACCTGATTTCGTTTGCATGTTTCGTTTTAACTCTTCGATCGATTCTTGACTATTCTGTATTAAATTCGTAACGATTGCCGTATTATTTTCGATTTCTGTTTGCGAACTTGCAGGTTGCTTACTTTTACTAGCACTCTTTCCTTTTTCATCATCCGGTAACAATTGAATAAAATCATCTCGCTCGATTATAGTCGTTAATGCATCTCTTACGAGTGGATCCGATTTTCCTAAAGTGTTTATTAAGTAATCTCTGCTAGCAGGTAAAGCTAATTGTTGCGTAGCATCAACAAATAACCTGCCTCCCGCTTTACGCATAGGGGCACTAGTCGTTAACAAGAAAAAAGATAACCCAAGTGGTTTCATCGCATCGGTCATCATTTGTTGGTGACCAACCGATATATACACATGATTTTCCCCATCATTTACTCCTGGAATTGGATATAAAGTCGTAATCGGCCTGCTTTGGACTATATAAAATGTATCATCAACTAAACACCATTCAATATCTTGCGGACAACCAAAATAAACTTCGATTTGTCTTCCGATGCGTGCTAGTTGTAAAATTTGTTGTTCAGTAAGTGTTTGAACTTTTTGCTGATTAGGAGCAATTTTCTTTGTCTCTGTTCCGCCTTCTTTTCGTCCATAGATGGCTAATTTTTTCGTTGCGATGACCTTTCCGACGATTTCATCTTCTTTTACCTTATAATTATCGGCAGAAACCAATCCAGATACTAGCGCCTCGCCAAGTCCAAAGCTGGCATCGATTGACAACACCTTCCTATTCGAAGTAATCGGATCGGCAGTAAATAAAATCCCTGAAGCCACAGGGAAAACCATTTTTTGAACGACAACACATATAGAAACTTGATTATGATCAAAAACGTTTTGCATTCGGTATATAACCGCTCGATCTGTAAATAAAGAAGCCCAGCATTTTTTAATATGCTGCAAAATGCTTTCTTTTCCAATAATATTTAAATACGTATCTTGTTGACCAGCAAACGAGGCATACGGTAAATCTTCAGCAGTAGCACTCGAACGCACTGCATACGCATGTTCATCGCCAAAGCGAGAGAGATAATGAACTACTGATTTCACTACATCAACTGGAATTTCCACTGCCATAATGACTTCTCTAATCTTCTTATTAATTTCACCAATTTGATCTCGTTCCTCAATTTTTAACATTGCTAATTGATTCAACAAAGTTTGAAACGCTTCATTTTTTTCGATGGCCTGTTCATACCCTACCGTTGTAACACAAAATCCTTCTGGCACTTGTATCCCTTGAATATTTGATAACTCCCCTAAATTCAATCCTTTTCCACCAACGAGAAAAAGCTGCGTTTTTTCTATTTCCTGAAAATCGAGAACGAAAGAACTCATTTGGCACCTCTCCTTACTATTCATGTGTTCTTGATTGTAACAGTAGTAAATGAGAAGAAACAGTCTATTTCGAACTTAATTTACATGATATAATTAAGTTAGGAAGAGATAATCTTTTTTATTTATCCCCTCGAATTCACTTCAATTATATCTCCAAACTTAAACATTCTTTGATTATGAAAAGCATCGATACAAGTAATCGTCTTATTTAATGGATTTATATCAGCTACTGTTATGTAATTTTTATATAGATAGCCATTTTTATAATATGTAAGTAAAACCTCTTCTTCACCTAAATATGAAGTTAACAGCTTATTTTCAATTCTTTCTTTTGCATCTTGAGTTAAGATTGGACGCGAGATTTTTGTTTGCTCCTGTATCATTTCTTTAATACAGGCGAACTGCTCTGGCATACTGGAAAACGGTTGCCACTTTACCATTCCTCTTCCTTTTGGCATATTAGCATTCTTCACGATTTGTGTCCTCCTAATAATGTGTTTCTATATCTTGTTGTTGCGACGCTTGTGTAGGAAATTCCACGTAAAATACTATTCTTACCAAATCGCGTTCGAATTTCGTCCATAACCTTCGTTAATCTCATTTCTTTTTCTCTTTGTATAATGTTATCGAAAAGCGAAATTTGTTCTTCTCCTTCATGAATTAAATTTGTTAAGGAAAGACTTATCGATCGAATCGGCTCTCCTGTATGCCGCTCGTATAAAAAATAGGTACAAACGTTGTAAATGTCCATCGTTAAATTTGTTGCTCTGTTTAACGTATGTGCTTTTGTTATTCCTCCTCCGTATTCCTTACTATATCCGACTGAAAAATGAATCGTTTGCGCATATTTCTTTTCTCTTCTTAATCTGTAACAAACTTCTTCTACATGCTCTAATAAAATAACGATGAACTCTTCTATTGAATAATCACGAAATAATATTTGGCTTTTCGCTATAGATGTTGTCGCTGGAACGTATTTCTCTGCTATTCTGCTAAAATCAATCCCGTTACTATGCAAGTGTAATTCCTCTCCTATTACACCAAATGATTGCTTTAAATACTTCAACGGGTACTGCGCTAAATCCCCAATCGTATGTATACCTTTTCGATTTAATTTCATTTCTGTTTTATACGATATACCCCAAAATTTACTGAGCGGTCTAATACTCCATAACTTCTCGGGTATATCGTCATACGTCCACTGCGTTATTCCATTTCTATTCTTTTTCGCTTCCACATCCATCGCTACTTTACTCAATAATAAATTCGGACCAATACCAATCGTACTTTCAATCCGTGTACGTTCATATATTTCTCGCTTGAACTTTAATGCAAACTCGTACGGATTACTCGCAAACAAATGAATACTTGCGGTCATGTCCATAAAAAACTCATCGATACTATATTGATGGAAATCTTCCGGCGCAACATACTGTAAAGCTAAACCAGTTATGTAAGTTGAACACTTCATATACGTATGCATAATCGGATTCACAATAATAATATCTGACCGCTTCGGTATTTCGTACAACCGTGCCATCTTCTTTATTCCTAACGCTTTTAATGGCGGTGTCGCTGCTAATACAATTGATCCACTCCGGTTTACATCCCCTACAACAGCTAATTTTGTATATCGTGGATCAAGTCCTTTTTTAATACATGAAACGCTTGCATAAAAGCTGCGGAGATCGACACATAAAATAATACGATTTGGTAAAAGAGAATAATCATACAAGGTTATCACTCCTAACAAAAAGAACGTTTGTTCTTATTATATACGAACCCTTGTTCTTTTTGAAGGTATTTTCATGAAAATTTTGGTTAAAATAACCGTCATATCTGCGCGCTATCAATTAAAGCGAGAAAAACTACGTATACAAAACCGCTATAATTTCCAGTTAACTCATAAGTATAAAACTAATAAAAAAAACAATTAAACCTTTATTATCAAAACATAATTTATATAAATTCCTTTGTTTCTTATATGTGTGAAAATGATAAAATACCATTTCCAAAACAAAAAAGTAAAGATTTTTAATTTACTTCAGCTTCCTTGTCTCTCATACATATATTCTTCTAATTTTGATTTTTTCTTATATATTTTTTCAGCAAAACCTCCTATATAGCGCATGTACCAAGATTCATCCGCATAACTAATTACCTCCTCCTTTTCCCTATTGTTAATAGCTTTACAATAAAAGCTGGTAAACGAAAAAAGTGCGAAGTCTTAAATTAGACTTCGCACTTTATACAAATTTACAATTAGTGATAATACCCATACAAATACAATAGTATATACATAATAATCACTCATTATATCTGTTCTCTTTTAATCCGCAAATGTATAAACAAATCCTTTTACTTAACTATCTCTCATGATTAGTTTAATTGTTTCTAGATACTTAATCCCCTCTATACTAATTTCAATCAGTAATCTATTCCGATTGAAATTACAAATAACAAAATTTATCCGCTTTTCCTTTTTGCCTACTTGCTAAATTCAGCAAGTAAAATACTTTTAAAAGGATCAGGATTACTAAAGTTAAAGCTGTTTAAATTGACGGCCACTGTATGCTTGCCTCCAAGTGTTCCACCAACAAAAGTGGAAAACCCTAGAACGCCACCTCTGTGTCCCCATACCGAGACACCGTTCGGAAGCTTAGTTTCAAAGATTCCAAGGCCATATCCGGTTCCTTCTCTTTCTGTAGGCACTGTAGTAAGCATTTGTTTTAGTTGCTGTTCCTTCAGTAATTTGCCACTGAGTAAGTAAGAGAAGAATTTGTTTAAGTCATCAGCATTAGAAATCATATCTCCATCCGAGCTACCTGGGTTAATATAAGTAACATCTTTTAGCTCACTTGCTCCGTCTAGTTGGAAATAGCCACGGGCATGCTTGGTGCCTGGAATCACGCTTGAATTGCCAGGTAGGAATGTATTTGACAAATCAAGCGGTTCAATAATCCGCTTTTCAACCTCTTCCGCATAGCTATTTCCAGTTACTTTTTCAATAAGGATCCCCAGTATTACGTATCCTGTGTTTGAATAAGACCAACCCTTCCCTGGAGCAAAGTCTGGCGGAAGAGAAACCCCCATCTTTACAAATTCTTCAGCCGTATACGATTTTTTTATATCCGTAATATCAAAGTCTTTTGAATTTATATAGTCAGCAATACCACTTGTATGATTCAATATTTGCCGGATCGTAATCTGGTTACCATCATATCCGTTTCCTTGGATGACACCAGGCAACCATTTTTCAATGGAGTCATCTAGGTTCAAACGGTTCTCTCCAGATAATTGAAGTAGAACTGTTGCAATGAACGTTTTCGTCACACTGCCAATACGAAAGCGAAAATCTGCTTTCATTGGTTTCTTAGTTCTCAGATCCGCTACCCCAGCAGTATAACTCCAAGTTTTACCACCCTTAGAAATTTGAGCGAGTATTCCCGGGTATCCAAGTTGCAGTGTATCTCGCATCGCTTTCTTAACGGCAGCACGATCACTTTGAGTATTTGTATGTAACGAACTAGATACATTTTGCGTGGGTTCTGCTTTTACAATTGAGGCTGGGGTTATGTATAACAGGGAACTTCCAGCTATTAATAGTGCTAGACTTGCACATGTAATTTTACTGTGTGTTTTCATAAAGCATTCCTCTCTTCTATTAAAATTGTATAGATAGTTGATAGCAGTGTCCTATACGAACCACACAACTATCAATTCTTCCAATGGTGAAAAGGCAACAATGCATTTGCAATCATTGTACTCATTATTTTCACAAAACACTCTTGTTACTGATTTTTTTATATGTAACTTCCCCCCTTCACGCCTCCTCATATTTTTATCCTACACAATGAAAATCTCTTTTTCCTTACCTATCCCTTACGAATTTCTTACATTCGAAATCGTTTCTATAATAATAGGATTGAAGTAGCATCTGTGCCCGAAAGCGCAAAAAAACACCGATGTCGCTTCAGTGTTTTTTCACGCTTTAAATATTGAATATCCTTTTTACTCTTAACAAGTTACATTGTTGATTTTTTCTAATATGATTATTTTTCTTGCTCTATTAACACAAATTTCATAGTGTTATATGAAATTTGTCATTTAGGCACATTATTCTAATTTTATTGATGTAGTTGAGATGGACTCACTTTTTGAATTTGAACAAGTATATCAAATGATTTCCCTAATGATATATCAACAGTTTTAGGTATAGTAGGCCCTTCGGTAGTTATCCCCGCGAAAATTGGATGTTGTTCGTTTAACCAAGTTCTTGTCACTCCGTTCGCCTTACGTAAATCAATAAAAAATTGATCTTTTTCAACTTGTCCGAAGGTGTAGTTATAACTTTTTGGATCATCTGATTTTAATGTTCCATAAGGGCCAAATTCACCGTCACTATTATAAACATTATATTGCCCTTCATAAACTGATGTTCCAATAGATACATACCGTTTCCCATAGTATTCTGCTAAATGCTGCCCAGCTACTTTAGGGTATATAAAAGGAATCATATTTGTTTTCGAAACGTGCCCATTATGTCCCCATACAATGGTTTTTCCTAAATGTTCTTCAGTCCACTTCGCATTCTCATACATTGCGATATCATGTTTCAAAAAAATATCCGATGGTTTATCAGGAGGTGACGCTAACATTGTAGTGAACTGTTCAATAATACGGGCATTTTGTTTTATCCATGCGAACTCTTTGGATTTTCCATTTAGATAACTTTTATTTTGTTCTAATAAAGCACTGATTTGTTTAGCATCTGAAATATACTTTTCTTTTTCTTCTTTCGAAAGAATCTCAAAAGTATTCATATCCTTTGTTACAGGAATAAGACCTTTTATCTTCGCTTCTATTCTAGGCACAAGATCTGAATTGTTCCTCTTTATATATTCTATTATATTATTATAAACATTCTCATTTACTGATTGAATATCCATCCCGATGACACGCACTTTAGATTTATGTTTTGGATTAGCATTATATTGCCGAATCCAATCAAGTAAATCCAACATTTCTTTCGTTTTAAATGTAGGTGATAGATGTTGGATTGGGTTTCCCTTACCAGTAAGAACATATCGATCAAGTTCCAAAGCTCTGTCCCATCCCTCTTCTAAAACTAAGTTGGTAAAGCCCTTTTCAGTTACTAAGTAATTAACAATACGGTGTTTCATCGTAAAAACTTCATGAGCCCCATGCGTAGCTTCACCTAAACCTACAATTGAAGCTGAACCTACCATATTCTTAAGTGGTTTTAAATCATTAAGAGATGCATTTGGATTAGTTGTTTTTAAAGGCTTTGCATGTGCTTCTAACCATCCTGCTATTTGATTTGTATTGTAGGGAGCTGTAACAGAAACTTCTGTTTTCGATTCTGCATAAGTACTTCCTACAAAATTAGTCAGTATTATAGCAGAAGCACTAAGTGCAATAATTATTTTCTTTTTCATAAAAACCTCCTGAAATACTAATTTATTAATTTTTGACATACTATAAGGACTACCGTTTAAACCATTACCTCTCTTATTATCATTAAGATACATTTATTCTAATTCCTAAAACTCACTTATTTCTTAATAGGTTCTTAAGAAATCCTTAATTCCCTCATACGAATATAAAACTACATGAACTTCAATCCATTGTAGTGTAGTTAATATTGGGCTAATAGGAAGTTTCAAATTTTAATTATTTTTAATCTCTTCATCATAGAGTTAATTTAGAGGTTATTTTTTGTCTACTCCATTGTTTTCGGCATTCTCCATCTAGACGGTATACACATTGGCCACAGTAAGACTTTATTTCAAGCCCATAAAAAATAGATTACCTGCACACTAAAAAGTATAGTGCACAGGTAATCTAGTTGTTTTTGAGATTAATAAAAAACTAATTTATTTTTTGAATTCTTCCATCAATAATAGACTGAATTGGTTCTTTTGATTTTTTTATATAATCTACTAATGCTTCAAAATCAGTTGGTCCTGTTTCAGCATCTTTACCGTTTTTAAAGGATACAAATCCATCTCCACCTGAAGCTAGAAATGCGTTCGCAACGACGCTGTAAGTTTTAGAAGGAATGATTTCTTCTCCATTTGTTAAGCGAATACTTGTTACTTTTTCTCCATTAGGCTTGTTCGCATCCCAAGTGTATTGGATTCCTGAAATTTGAAGCATTCTTGTTATGTCTTTTTGCCATTGTTGATTTAAAATATCACGAATGTCTTGACCTGTTAAATTTACTTTTATTAATTGATTTCCGAATGGTTGAATACCATATATCTCTCCCCATGTAATATCACCAGCATCTAAGTCATTACGAATACCACCAGGATTCATAAGTGCAATTTGAGATTGCATTGTTGTACGCTGGGCATCAGCAACTAAATTTCCAAGAGTAGATTCACCAGCCGTATTGAGTTTGCGATCTAGTGGCGCAATAGACTTACCTACAACTTCATTAACAAGAGGTGCGATTTTTGCTTGATATTTCTCCATCTTCTTCTTGATTTTTTTATCAGGCTCTATGCCTTCATGGTAAGTTGTAACAATTTCTGCTTTTTTCTCAACAATATCTTGTGTTTTACGATCAATCTTTACATCAACATCAGCAAAAGCCATACCATATGAATTTGCTTGTACGACAAGTTTATTATTAACAGTTCCATTTACATAGGTGTGGCTATGCCCACCAAAAATAACATCGACTTCTGGATCAGTCTCATTTGCTAATTGGACGATATCACCATTTGTTACGCCGTTCCCATCTGTTATACCTCCGTTATGTGCAAGAACAACGATAGATTTAACGCCTAGTTTTTTTAATTGCTTTACGGATTTGTTAATAGCTTCAACTTCATCTGTAATTTCTACATTCTTTAGCATAGTAGGCATAACAAGATTAGGAACATCCGTTGTTACGACTCCGATAAATCCAACAGGAACTCCTTGTACCTTTTTTATAGTGAATGGTGGTAAAAATAAACGACCGGTGGATTTATTATAGAAATTTGCAGCAACATATGGGAATTTTGCTCCTTTAAAATTCCCTGTTTTCTCATGGTATCCACCATAAATAAGGCGGTTCATTTCTTCAACACCTTCATCAAATTCATGATTTCCTATCGTTCCAACATCGAATTTCAAATCATTTAGAAATTCAATTGTAGGTTCGTCTTGTAATAATGCTGAAACAGGAGTACTTGCTCCAACAACATCTCCAGCATGTACCTTTAATGTATTTTGATTTTGTTTTTCACGATCACGTAAATAAGCCCCTAAGTACTCAATTCCCCCTGCATCTTTATTGTTAATTTTTTTTACAGTGTCTAGTTGCCCATGAAAATCGTTAATACCGAGCATTTGTACATCTATGTAGCGGTTTTGTTCTGTACTTGCTTGGATTGAAGGCGCAGCAAATACACTAGTAAAAGTAACTGTACTTAATGCTAAAGCAACTGGAATGATTTTTTTCAACATAAAATTTCTCTCCCCTAATTAAAATCTGACATAATACGATGTTATTTTAATATATTAAGAGAATTATTTCTACAAAAATTCTACTAATTATAAAAATTAATAATATTTTATTGTTTTCTGACAAATAACTCCTTCCTCAAAAATGTGAAGGTGTAAAACGTCAATTTTAAGTGGAGGATGAATATTTGTAAGCTTAAGCCTACACTTTTTTATTAGGATGTAAAGGGCCCCACTCAACTTAAGAAACTTCACTACCCAAAACAAGAAAATGTGCGTTTCTTTGTTTGGAGGATTATTCAAAATATTATCTTGATCGTAATATAGCAATACATCTAAAAGACCTAAAAAAACTCTAATCAATAAATTTTTGCTTTTAAGAAGAATATTCAATTCGAAACTAATGAATATTTATCAACCTAACATATCATTACCACCATTAAAAAAAGAATAGAAATTTCGTTATGAAAGATTTCTATCCTTCGAATTGATTACGGTGGTGCACTACTCCGCATTAAAAAAAGATGCTCCTGGCTTTATCCAAGAGCATCTTTTTTTAGATTTATTTTTACTTGTTTATAATTTATCAATTAACAATTATATAGTTGTAATCAGTCCTTTAAAAATAATAGGAGTGCTTCATTAAATTCTTTAGCATGCGTTGCATTTAGCCCATGTGGACCACCCTTTATTAAGGCTACTTTAGAATTAGGAATTGCTTCATGTGTTAATTTCCCACTATATTCATATGGTACAGTTGCATCAGAATCACCGTGAATAATAAGAGTAGGTATATTAAACTTCTCCAAGTCTTTTCTAAAATCTGTCTTACTAAAGGCGGTAATACAATCAAGTGTTCCTTTAGGTGATGCACTGGCTGCAATATCCCAATTATATAAACGGAATGGCTCACTAACTAAATCTGTTCGATTACCAGCCGCGAAAAATCCCTTAGTAAATTCATCAAGAAATGCAAGTCGGTCATTAATCACACCACTTTTGAATGCTTCAATTGTTGCATCATCTAATGCCCCTTCAGGATGATCCTCTGATTTGTATAAATATGGAGGAACTGCCCCAGCAAAAACAGCCTTTTCAATACGATCTGTTCCATACGTACTAATATACCGGGCTACTTCGCCTCCCCCCATAGAAAAACCAACAAGTGTGACATTTTGAAGCTCTAAATGTTCTAATAGTTGATGTAAATCAGAAGTAAAGGTATCATATTCATACCCTTCCCACGGCTGAGATGATTGTCCAAATCCTCGACGATCATATGTTATAACTCTGTATCCAGCCTCAACAAGAGCGGGAACTTGGTATTCCCAAGATCGACCACTTAACGGCCAACCATGAATGAGTACAACTGGTTTTCCTGTGCCATGATCCTCATAATATATCTCAATTGGTTCTTGATTTTCGGTTCCTACAGTAATTTTAGCCATGCTTCTACCTCCCAAAAATATTCTAATATGTATCCTTTTTTTCAATAATCCGGATGAATGTCATAACCTATTCATGCACGTTTATGTTGTGAACTCTAAGTATGAAACTCTATTGTTCCAATGCATTCATTTTCTCCTTTTGGAACAATCCCCCCTCTAATACCTTTTTCATCATAAAATAATTACTGAACATTACTCATATTCAATTGTAATAACAAAAATAGGTGACTATCAATATTGTTCTATCTATAGGATGTATAGGTAAAACCAATCTATTTTATAGTGAAAACAACTATAGTTACGACCTATACAAATTATAGATAATTTAGAATTGATTAATGAATCAGTTTTCAAATACTATAAATTTGTATAGCACTTCATGTTCTGTGAATGCTGCTATAACCAATATTATTGGTCAGCTTAGTTATAAACGAAGAAACTTATGATAGTATTCGACTATTTAAACTTTCTTCGATTACTTAATTTTTAGGAGGAATACATAATGACTGATCTCTATTCTCGTATTAACAAAGATGATGCTGTCGTGCTTTTAGTAGATCATCAAACTGGTCTTATGTCCGGACTAGTACGTGACTATGGTGTTGATGAATTCAAGAACAATGTTTTAGCTCTTGCTCATACTGCTAAGTTTTTTGATTTACCAGTTATTTTAACAACAAGTTTTGAAAACGGACCTAACGGACCTTTAATGCAAGAATTGGTTGATCTCTTTCCTCATGCACCAAAAATAGCTCGACCTGGACAAATTAACGCATGGGATAATGATGATTTTGTAAAAGCAATCGAAGAAACTGGAAAAAAGCAAATTATCATCGCCGGCGTAGTTACGGACGTTTGTGTTGCTTTCCCTGCACTTTCCGCTATAAAAGCTGGATATGAAGTATTTGCTGTTACTGATGCTTCAGGTACTTTCAATAAACAAGTTGCAGATGCTGCAAATACTCGTATGGCACATAGTGGTGTGCAACTTATGAACTGGTTTAGCGTAGCTTGCGAATTACAACGCGATTGGCGCAACGATGTCGAAGGTTTTGGCAATTTGCTTGCTAGCAATCTTCCAGGCTATCAAAATATAATTGGAAGCTATATGGGCGCACAGCGAGATCTTAGTAAACAAAATGCATAAATGTATTTCAAGGAAATAGCTTTAAATCACTTTTTAAAAAATGGATAGTATACATTTAGTGCTGATTAAATCAGCACTCTCTTTTTAATTAACAGAAAAAACATTATTTTCAATAATATTGATTTTAAACAATTAAAAAAGGAGCGTTTTATTATGAGTAATTTAGAATTGTTAAATCCGGAGAACAGTGCCTTAATTTTGATTGATTTTCAGCCTCAAATGACTTTTGGAGTTGCAAGTATTGATAGACAAACATTGATTAATAACGTTATGCTGCTTGCTAAATCAGCAAAAACTTTTAACGTACCTACTATTCTTACTACAGTTGAAACACGCAGCTTTTCTGGTTATTTTTGGCCGCAAATTCTTGACATATTCCCAAACCATGAAATTATAGAACGCAGTTCAATGAATTCTTGGGAAGATCCAAAATTTGTTGAAGCAGTTAAAGCAACAGGTAGAAAGAAATTAATATTTGCAGCACTTTGGACTGAAGTTTGCCTTGCATTCCCTGTGCTTGAAGCAATTAAAGCTGGCTATGAGGTGTATGCAGTTGATGATGCTTCAGGTGGTACTAGTTTGACAGCACATAACGCTGCTATGCGTCGTGTAGAACAAGCTGGTGCAATTCCAGTGACAGCAATTCAAGTTTTACTTGAATACCAACGTGATTGGGCACACAAAGACACTTATGATGCTGTAATGGAGATTGTAAAAGAACACACTGGCGCTTATGGTCAAGGTGTAGAATACGCATATACTATGGTTCACGGCGCGCTTCCAAGCAGAAAAATATGAAACTAGAAGGAGTAGCTGTCGAAGAGACTCATACAGAGAACACAATGGATGCTGCTAATCCAGTAACAACGATTGTTACATGGGAAATTCAACAGGGTAAAGAAAAACAGTTTGAAACATGGAGACATGAAATTGAGGCTGCGGCTACTAAATTCCCAGGACATTTAGGTGTAAATCTAATAGTCCCAAGTAACGAATCCAGAGAGTATACTGTTATTTTTCGCTTTGATACGTATGAGCATCTACGTGCTTGGAAAGAATCAGATGTTCGCCGGGATTTGTTAAAAACGGCCGAGCAATTTCAAGCCACTAATCCAACTTACAAAACTGAAAGCAGTTTGGCTTATTGGTTTGTTACTCCGAAAACGCCAGTTCCACCGCCAAAATGGAAAATGTCTATCGTTACCCTTTTGGGTGTATGGCCTCTTAGCATGTTAGTTCCTAAATTGATAGGACCTATTATAAAACATATGAATCCTATTATGTCAGCTTTTTTTGTTTCTGTATGTATAGTGTCCTTGCTATCATGGGTAGTCATGCCGATTTTCGGTAAATTATTTCATCCATGGTTACAAAATAATAGAAAGTAGACGAGGTGTGAACATGACTTTACCGGATATGATCTTATATAACGGAAAAATTACTACCCTTGACCCTTCTCAACCTGAGGTATCTGCTATCGCCATAACTGATGGTTTAGTCACTGCAGTAGGTGGAGATGAGCTTCTTAATAGTGCCACGGAAAAAACAAAGAAAATAGACCTTAAAAGAAAGAGAGCTATTCCAGGCCTGAATGACTCTCATATACACGTTATTCGTGGTGGTCTACATTATAATATGGAATTACGTTGGGAAGGCGTGCCATCACTTTTTATTGCTCTAGAAATGCTCAAAGAACAGGCAAGGCGTACACCTGCTCCTCAGTGGGTAAGAGTAGTTGGAGGTTGGTCTGAATTTCAATTTAAAGAGAGACGGTTACCAACTTTGGAAGAAATTAATGCCGTTTCTGAACACACTCCTGTCTTTGTGCTACATCTTTACGATAGAGCACTTGTAAATCGTGCAGGGCTGCATGCACTGGGATATACGAAAGATACACCAGACCCTCCAGGCTGCTTAATTGAGCGGGATAAACGAGGTAATCCAACAGGCCTTTTAATTGCGAATCCTAACGCTTCTATTCTTTATTCAAGTTTGGGTAAAGCACCAGTACTTAATTTTGACGACCAGATTAACTCAACTCGCCATTTTATGCGCGAATTAAATAGATTAGGTATTACAAGTGCTATTGACGCAGGTGGTGGATTCCAAAATTATCCGGATGATTACAAAGTTGTTGAACATTTAGCCGAGAAGGAACAATTAACTTTGCGTATTGCTTATAATCTATTTACGCAAAATCCAAATCATGAATATGAAGACTTTGCTTCATGGGCAAAAATTGTTTCTCCAGGTCAAGGAAGTGATAAGTATAAAATGAATGGTGCCGGAGAGATGTTAGTATTCTCAGCAGCCGATTTTGAAAAATTTCAAATGCCACGGCCTGAACTAGCTACGATGATGGAAGCTGACTTAAAGAAAGTAATTTCTCTATTGGTGGAAAACCGTTGGCCCTTCCGTTTACATGCAACTTATGATGAGTCAATCACACGTTTCTTAAATGTATTTGAGGAAGTTAACAGTGAAATTCCTTTTAATGGTCTACGATGGTGGTTTGACCATGCAGAAACAATCTCAGATCGTAGTATGGAACGTGTTAAGGCTTTAAATGGCGGTATTGCCATCCAAGACCGCATGGCTTTTCAAGGTGAATACTTTGTTGATTTATACGGAAAGGAAGCTGCAAAGCGTACTCCTCCGATTTATCGTATGTTAGACCTTGGTATACCTGTTGGCGCCGGTAGTGATGCAACTAGGGTTTCCAGCTATAACCCTTGGGTTGCCCTTTACTGGATGGTTGCCGGAAAAACCATTGGTGGGCTTTCCATATACGATGAAAAAAATAAACTTGATAGAAAAGTAGCCCTGGAATTATATTCAAAAGGAAGTGCGTGGTTCTCTGATGATGAAGGTAAAAAGGGAACCCTGGCAGTAGGTCAGTTTGCTGATCTTGCTGTATTGTCTGCTGACTACTTTACTGTGCCAGAAGAAGAAATCAAAAACCTTGAATCATTACTCACCATTATGGGGGGGCAGGTTGTTTATGGAAATGATGAATTTAAAAATTTATCACCTGAATTGCCGCCAGCATCACCTGATTGGTCACCGACGGGCGTTTATGGTTATGGTGGTGCTAACCTAGCCAACACTATACTTTCCCACGATTCCCATGATAACAAGTTACATAGTTGCAGTAACCCTCTCCATCAACACACTCATACCGTAATAGGAAAAGATGGAACTACATGGGGTATCGGTTGTACTTGCTTTGCTTTCTAAGTCAAAACCACCGGTATAATGCCGGTGGTTTTCTTTCTGCAATAAGGGTATGTAGATTCGAAATAGCATTGTATATCCCTACATGGAATGTGTTACTATGCGATAAGACCGAAGAATTGATTGATTAACTTAACTTGTTTTTGATAGCCTTCTCTCCTTGCAAAGTCTGTCCTTTTTTCCTTAATTAAAAGTCAATGGTATCCCCCTCTTGATCGACTACACCACACATATAAATCCACTGCCCTTTGACTTTAATATAGATCTTAATTTTTCAATTGTTACACTAGAATCATTATTATTTCTATTACACTGATACTTTTTGCGAATCATTTAACTTCTGCATAAAGATACGTGCTGCAAAACTTAAAAATTTATCATCAAAGTGAATAAGATTAATATCTTGGCTTGGTGTTGGATCAGTAATACGAACTATGCTCAAAGTATCATTATTAACAAAGTTAACCAGTGAAAGAGGTATTATGGCAACCCCATGTCCATTGTATACAAGGCTCAATAGAGAAATAGAAGATTTTGTTTCTATATTTGCTTCAGATAAAGATAACCCTAAACTCTCACAATATATCTTAATAGATTCACGACAACTACATGAAACCATTATTCTACTCAGCCCTACTAATTCTCGAAAAGAAACAAATGATTTTTCATTCAAAGGATGATTTTTTGGAATTACAAGGACGAGCTCTTCACTATACAAAAGGGTGCTTGTTAATATGTCTGGAATTTGAGCACTACGTGTAATCCCGAAATCAATATTTTTGTCAACGATTTGATTTACAGCAACTTCGGATTCTATAATCTTTACTACAATGTTGGGATAATGTTGTTGAAACTTCATAATATAAGGTGTTAAATAAGTGAGATCCTCTAATAAACCTCCTATAGTAATCACACCTCTTTTTACACCCTTTAATTCAAAAATTTCATTATACACGTCATCAAATTGTTGCATGATAAATTTTCCTTTATCAAATAGCAGCTTACCCGCTTCTGTCATTTTGATACCTCTTCCAACTCGATGAAACAAGGGTGTATCAAGTTCCCCTTCTAAAACACGGATTTGTTGACTTAAAGTCGGCTGTGAAATACCTAGAACTTCCGCAGCTTTAGTGAAACTATTATTATTACAAACTTGAATAAAATACTCTAAATGACGTAATTCCATTCTTGATACCCACTCTCCGCTTTATGAAAGATTTATAATTTAAAGGACGATATGTATACGTTAACATAACAACTTTATTTCATGCTATACCAATTGAAATTACATGGTTTATTCATTTTGTATTATAATAAATTTACTACCATTTATTAATTTTTCCTCCTATTTATTTAAATTAGATTTAATTAGGACATTACTAATTCGAGATATATTTCTAAAAATTTATAGTTCGAGTGCATAATACCCTAATTTTTTCAACTTTTCGATTATCATTTTTTTCTCAATATAGTCCAAACCACCAAATATATGCCGAATCGCCTCTTTATGCTGAGGAAAAATACTATCCATTAACTGAATACCATCTGAAGTAATTGACGCATACGTGACACGGCGGTCTTTTGGACATGGTTTTCGTATTAAGAACCTCTTCTTTTCCAACTTATCCACTACATACGTGATACTACTACTTGCAAGTAATATTTTCCCTCCAATTTTTTGTATAGGCTGATCGCCTTTACTATATAGTAGCTCAAGCACTGCAAATTCAGTTGGATTAAGTCCATAACTTTTTATATCCTCTTCAATACGCTTAGTAATTGCCTGTGCTGCCCTTGATAATGTAACAAATAACTTTAAAGATAAGCTCTCATCATTAATCACACTCATAATTACCAATCCTTTACAAGTTATCTTGAATTCGAGATTTATTATATTATCGTCTAAATATTATGTCAATAATTCATTTTAGTTTTATTAAGCCCCTTATCATTTATTTCTCAACATAAGAAATATGGAATTAGAAGAAAAAATTGTTAATATATAAGTATCTCAATTACGTTATTTCTTTTAAAGAGAGCTTGTATTCTAACGCAAGTTCTCCTTTTTTATATTCTAAATTGAATCCGGACAAAGTTCACATATTGAGTCTGCCCATGTATATGCTATAGTTTTTAAACAAAGATTAGAGCCCTCCTACAAGAAGGAGAGCTCTAATCTTTCATATAAATATTCACAATTTTTATCATTGCGGGGACATCAAAACTTTAACTTGATAGGGATATGGCACTACCCCAATTAATAAATATTATTAACTATATATCTATCATATTTTTTATAAACAGGATTAATTAGATTTAAAAAAAGATTTCTTTTTCTTTACTCGTAATAAATCACCTGTCCATCCTTTGACTCGCATATATAAATACATACCCCCTGTTGTGAAAATAATAAATAAGAGAGCGATTAAATAGCTATATTTCCATTCTAGTTCAGGCATGTATTTAAAATTCATTCCCCATAATGCTCCTAAAGCTGTCAAAGGCGTACTCACAGCAGTTAATACAGTAAGAGCTTTCATAATTTCATTCCCACGATGAGAAGAAACAACTTCTTGTAAATGAATCATCGTGTCTAATTCTTCTTGGTACTCTTTAACAAGTTGTAATCCACGCTCTAATTTTACGTGTGTTTGTTTATAACAAAGGGTGTTTGTTAAGTTTTCTAACCAAGCTTCCTCCAAGCCTTGTAACACTTCCTGTATTAAGCGAAACACATGTGTGTTCATAAATAATTCATGACGAATATGATAAATTCTTTCTAAAACTGCTATGTTATTATGATGATAAAAATCCCATAATACATTTCTGAAATTGTTTTCAAAATAGTCAACCTTTCGTAAATAGTGAGATATAAATATTGATAAGATAGCACATACTCCTTCAGCGGAACTATTACAATTTTTTATACCCATAGGGAAATTATGTATTAATTTTTGGAAATCCTCTTCCTCTTTTTCCTGGACTGTTATCAGTATTCCATGAGCTACGAAATAATGAATAAATTTTTGAATTTTGGCATCCTTTTTATCTTGATCATATAAAAACGAACCATATACACAAGTTTGACTTGGTGATAACGTATAAACATATAATCCATTTTCACAAGGAGAACTTATTTTCTTTACAAATTGAGAGAAATAAGATGTTACATCACGAGGGATTATAGAAGAAAGTTTTTCAAGCTCACTAGTTTTCACATGATACCAACTCCATTTCGTCATTTTTATGCATTCCATATTATTCTTCCTTTCTAAATAGTTTTATGTTTGATCGAATCATATCCGTAATATGAAATTTGTATGTAGGTATTCATATCTTGGAGGAAAAGTTTTTAAATCATCTAAATTACAAAATAAATGGCATAGGAGGTCTTATTCTTTTAAAAGAAAGACCCCCTATATATTAGTTATTTTTATTCTCAATTTTAAACATTTCCTCTATACAAGCACTTTTTATCTTTTCTTATAAATAATTTATTATATATGGAAATCAAGCCCTATAATTTAGCAGTTCTATTCAACAAAATTCATTTCGATCGTTATTATAATTGGGATTTTTGTGCAGATTGATTGGTGATGTCCTCAAATACTTGACTTCCAATAATATAGTATCCATGAAGCGCGGCCTCTTTTGAAGCGTCTACCATACGGAAAGAAGCAATTTCACCTTGCATTTTTTCAATTCGTTTTTTGTGGATATCTACTATTCCTCCGGTCCAAATAATAGTATCATACTGGTCTAACTTAAATTGTTCTTGTAATACACGCATGACGTCTTGGAAGTGTGCATCCAACTCTTTTTGAATTAAAATATCCACCTGACTTGTCTCATAATTTTCGTCTCGATCTCCATATCCTTTTTCTAATATTTTTGGCATGTCGTTAATATGCAATTGATTACTTTCACCCGCATGATTCTGCAGGATATTCTTAATATTTTTCAAAGGCTTGCTACATCCTAGTTCCGTCTCATAATGATTTAAAATGAGATTCTGTTTCATATCTGCCATTTCTAATGTACAAAATCCACCATCAATAATTAAGATGCGATCTTGTTCCTGAATGATTCCCTCTTTTAAGAAATAGGCATGTAAAGCGACTGGTTGCTGAAGAATCAAAGCATTTTCCACCGTAATATTAATAAATTTCCCATCAATTTGCACGGAAGTTTCTTTTTTTAGTGCATGTTGTAATTGCTCGTGCTGACTACCAAAACAAGTGACTGGAAGCCCGGTAACAACTAAAGGTAACACGACATTTTCTTTATAATCCTTTGCAATGCAACCAAATATTTGTTGTTTAAACTGTTCGCTTTCATAATAATTTTCTATTTCTTCATTAAATGGAGGAAGCAATGAAGCGTCAGATTGATGTGCTTCATTTCCCATGTAGTATGCAAAGTCTAAGTCTATAAAACTCACCTTTGTTAAATCTTCACTGTCAGTATGATTAGGTACAGGGGCTAGTGTGGAAGCTTCACTCTTAATCGTCATCTCAGAATCTACATCCTGTCGATATGCCCGCTTGGTAAAGCCAATTCCTACATCAATTGCATACAGAGATTTCATACTTTTTTCCTCACTTTCTCTTTTAAGAATTAAATCTAGGCACTCTCTTCTTTCTCTTCTTTCTCTTCTTTCCCTTCTTTCACATATTTCTTTTCATTTTCCGTTTTTTCTCCGTCTAGGTTCCTACTATTTTCATTTATTTCGTAATCCTTTTCATCTTTTTTCTTTTTGTTACTTTCGTTTTCTGTTAAGTCTTTAATGGTAGAAATGACAACTGGTGTGGCTGTAAGCAATTGTGGTAATGTTTGTTTTGCAACATTAGCTGCAGTTGCAGAGAATTGTTTACTTGTCTCAGTTACCTTCTCCAATGTTTCCTTTATGTTTCCTTCTTGTAGTTTTTCTTTTACGCTTTTTCCTTTTGTTTGTATAGCTTTCCGATTTTCTTTTTTTAATAGGGAGACGATGACTCCGGTCGTAATCCCAATCACAGCATATTTAAATATTGTATGTTTCATTTTTCTCACCCTTCTCTACTTTTATTTTCTTCAATGCTACAACTTAAAATAATTACCTTACCTATTGCAATCTATTAGAGAGAATGATAGGTTTGCGACTTCCTATCACTCGCCATTGGTGTTTCAGCTGTTACTAGGAGTAAAATCCTCCCTTGATCTAGCTTTTCTTCATATAAGTTAGCTTCCTCCTTCGACAATCCCATTTCTTCCATTTGATTTCGAAGTTCGTCCCCTTTTTTGGAGAAAAAGTTGATAATACTTGTTCCCAATCCTTGTTCTTTTACTCCAATCGTATTTGTGTTTGTATCATCCGCAATCTTTTTTGTTAGATGTTTTTCATGTGTTAAGACATACATGTCATCTTGGTGAATCCCTTGCAATTCTAGCTCTTTTACTTTCATAACTACTTCCTGTTCATTTTCATATTCATGAACCACCGGTTTTCTTTCATTCTTGTGCATTGTATTTTTCCTCCTTTAAATTTTTTATTTTTTTATTTAGTTGTTATGTAATATGTAATACACCTATTTTAAAGATGTTAAACCTAAATTTTCAAAAAATTTCATAAAATAAGTTATAAATGTTTTTGAATATCACAGCGATGTCACGAGAAGTTTGCTTTGATAAAAGTGCTACAAATAACGATTTGTTTGGAAGGCAAGCCAATTGTTTTATAGAAAATTTCTATTTAGAAAAAGTTACAAAAGGAGTACAAGATATTTTTTTCGTTAATTAAATCCTAGGAAAATAAAAAAGCACTCTTTTTAAAAGAGTGCTAAAAAACATATAACCTAATAATGTTTCTAGTTTGATTACAGAAAGAAAGTCTTTATTAAAACATATAGTTGCTAATTTAATTGCGATCTTCCTTGCACCCAAGCAGCAATGTCATTTATAACATACTCAGGGATATTAGCAGGACTATAATATTCATCCGGTTTACTTATTTCTCCATCACCTTCTGTAAAGAAATGATTTAACTTCGGATATAGTCGATAATCGACGTTATCTCGTTCTTTTAATTGTTCTTTCCAAAGAGGAATTTCGATTTTTGATTGAACTTGATAGTCTCTTTCCCCTTGAATAATAAGAAGCGGTGTCTTTTGTTCTTTTGACATTTCGGCTGCTTTAATTTTTCGGATAGAATCCCAAAATATTGCTGATCCTAAGTAAAAATCTTTTGGGGGATTCTGACTAGAGAAATTTGGATCATTTAATAATTCAAATTGTGCTTTGTAGAATTTATATTCATCTAGATTCATTGCTCCAATAGAAAAAAGGTACTCAAATTGATCTAAAACAACGTCTTGGATCGTACGAGCTGGCCCACCCATTACAATTGCCCCAGCAATATTATTATTTTGGTCTTTTTCAATCATTTTCGGAAGCATCATTCCACCTTGACTATGACCAAGAATATATATTTGATTCTTATTTATTAGAGGCTCATTTTTAAGAAATTGAGTTACAAAAAGAGCATCATCTGTTGTCTCTTTATCAACTGTATAAAAGGGACTAAATTGTGTTTTCAACCCATGTTCATAAGTTCTTTTATTATAGCGAAGAACAGCAATTCCCTTCGATGCAAGACCTTCAGCTAAATCGCGAAATGGTTTTAAAGCAAACGCTGTTTCATCCTGATCGGTTGCTCCTGATCCTTGAACAAGAATAACCGCTGGAAAAGGACCCTTTCCTTTTGGAACCGACAATGTTCCTGGTAATGGAAATGCACCACTTCCAACTACTACTTCTTTATCAACAAATGATTCAGGCTTACTATATGATGGACGCTCTGCAACAGGACTAAACGACATGCTTAGTTGAAAATCGTCTATTTTTCCAGATGGATCTAGTTTAATTAGTAAAGGTACAGTCATTTTTTCAAAAACTAATTGAATCTCCACATTTGTATGAACAGGATTTGTCTCTTTTTGTGTAACCTCTCCAATTTCTATAAAAGAACCTGCTTGTAATTGTACTGGGAGTCCCTCCCAATAGCTCTTCAGCCATTCTTCGGATATTATTTTCTGTAATGACCTTGAGGTTAAATCAAATGCAGATTTATAATCTTCACTATTCATATGACGAATAAATGAAAGAGTAGTAGATATAATAGGATTTTCATCATCACTATTGTCTACTTTTTCTATAGTTGTGTTTGCTTCCTTTAATTTCGAAATAAATTGATGGTTAAACGGATAATTATATGTATCAGGATATAAGCTTGTTTTCAATACTTCCGTATTCCGTCCCTCATACAAACTTGAAGAACTCGTAAAATTTTCAGGTAAAATTACTTCCTCCGCATATGAGACTGAGGGAATTGTTATTGAAAAAATCGCACTAACAAGTAATAACTTATTACTTGTTCTTCTTTTCTTACCCATACTTATTGATTCTCCTTTCAAAATTTAAAATTTCTAATACAGTATGCCAACTATAAGGAAAATAAAAATTATCAAAGAGATTAATAATCTATTTTACGATCCCCCCTAACTAATTAAAAATCTATCATTAACAAACTTCAATAAAAAATGCCCTCCCCCTCTTTTTTTATTGTTGGATTTTCCAAGGACTTAGAAGCACAGCACTAATTTACATGTAAATGACCCATGAGATTCTCTGTTTCAAAAGAAAAAAGCACCCCACTAGATGCTTTCTTTAATTGTTCTCACTCTCATTTATTTAGTTAATTCTCTTATTACTGTAAAATAAATTTATTCTATTTCCTAAATCTCACTTATTTCTTAATTCACTCATACCAATATAAAACCTAATAACCTATCCTCAAAAAATAAAGAAAACAGGTTATTTGGCTATTCATTCCGTAAGCTTACTGCTCAAGTTAGTCTTTTTTCACACGGTTAAACTTTATTAAGAAAACCTTAAGGAATTTCCCTCTATATTTATAAGAATTTTTTTCTATACTGAATCATGTAAATGAACAAGAGGAGAAACGATCATGAAGAAATTTGTAATTTGCATACTAGGAATAGGCCTCCCTATATACTTACTACCTTTCATATTACGCGGAGATTTAGACAGATTTAATCCGATTGCTGAAGAAAAGAATGTATATGCCGTTGCGAAAGGATATGGTGTTCCAGATTATCATCATAAAGGAAGAGCTATGTACTCACTAAAAGGTGTTGATGAATTAAGCAATGAAAAAGAATATAAAGTTGGAACGAACACGCCTAATGATTTTACAAGAAAAATTTACTTAAAAATTCATGTGAAAGGTAAGTATGTCTATTCCTACGATATTATTTCTGAAAAGGACATTCCAGAGAAAATAAGGGGACAATTGGAGATAGCAAAGAAATAAAAGAGCCAATTCGTACGAGTTGGCTCTTTATTATCGCTCCCATCTACCGTTTGGAGAATTCTTTCGATCGATTTATTAAGTTCGTTATCATTGTTTTAACAACCATTCTTCAATTACTTTAACTGTTTCATCCCGTTGTGCTTTTGACGTAATTAAGCTTGCATTATCACCTTTTTGCTCACCATACATGCCAAAATGAGCATGGTTTCCGCCTTTTATCATGTGCATAGTTGTATTCTTTGACATTAACTTTTTATTGTTCTCTATTTTTTCTACAGTTGCTAAAGCATCTACTTCTCCATAAATAGATAACATTGGAATCGATTTTGTAGAGAAATCATCTGCAGGATAAGAGCCTAAGAAAATGATCCCATCTACCTTGTCTTCATTCTGAAAGGCATACTTAGAAATCATAGCTCCGCCCATTGAATGTCCAGCAACGTACCATTTTTGAACTTCAGGGTACTGTTCAATTACACTATCTACCGCATTGATTCCAAGTATCGCTAAGTTTAATGGTAACTTAGGCATTACTACAAAATGCCCATCTTTTGCAAGAGCTTCTCCTAAGTAACTATAAGCTTCAGCTTCTACTTTAGCACCTTGATAAAAAACAACCCCTATTTTAGCATCTTTCTGTCCAAAAACTATATTATCTTCATCTTTTTTATCATTCACTAACGACAAAGCCTCTTTCGTTGGTTTGTAAGTAAACTGGGACCAAGTAAAAAAAGTAATACTCCCTATAAGTAAAATACCAAGTAAAGAGTACAGAACAATTTTCATCCATTTCTTCATATGTATGACCTCCCTAAGATGTATATATTCTATACTTTAGATTATCATTAATAAACATAAAAACTCGAGCATTTTTATTGTGCTCAAGTTTTCATTTACGTCTTTAATTTATACTATAAATTGTCCAAGATAAATATGTAGCAAATGCAGACCATAAAAAATATGGAATTAGCAACCATGTCGATACTTTAGATAAATTGGAAGAAAACATAATGAGAAGTAACGTAGTAATAGCGACTAGTAAACAGTCTACTGTTGCTAAAAACAAATTTTTTTGACTGAATTGAAAGTAGCTGAACGCTTGATTGCACATATAATTTAAAAGGAATACAAACCAAAATGTTTTTGGCTTGAATCCATAGTTGTTGTAAATAATTGCAACTGATAATGCAATAAGTCCAAATAATACAGCCCATATCATTCCGATTGTCATACCAGGAGGTGTCCAAGACGGCTTTTCTAACGCATCATACCAAGTACGATCAATAGGGAATAAAACACTAGAAACATAAAACAAACCATATGTTAGTAAAAATACTATAATACTAGATTTTTTCATAAACATTCTCCTTTTTACTAGAAGATTATAGAAACTTTATATGATTAGTATGCCCTTGTAATGGATAAATTTCTAATATTTAAATTTCAAATACATATCGTTTAATCTATTTTATACGAACTCTTTCATACTTTTATATGCACACAGTGCTCTCTCTCTTGCTGCCTTATGATCAACGACTGGCAAAGGATATGTATTACCAAGCTTTATATTGGCCTTTTGTAAAATATGCTCAGGTGCTTCCCAAGGTTTATGTATATACTTATTCGGTATATCTCTTAATTCTGGTACCCATTTTCTTATATACTCTCCATTTTTATCAAACTTTTCTCCTTGTGTGATAGGATTAAAAATACGAAAGTACGGTGATGCATCTGCTCCACTTCCAGCAACCCATTGCCATCCCATTGTATTATTTGCAATATCAGCATCTAGTAGTGTATCCATAAACCATTTTGCTCCTTCTTGCCACGGAATTAACAAATGCTTTACAAGAAAAGAGGCTACAGCCATTCTTGTCCGATTATGCATAAAACCTGTTTTCCAAAGCTCCCGCATTCCCGCGTCAATAAACGGATAACCAGTTTCACCTTTTTGCCATACTCTTAATAACTCCTCTTCCTTATTCCACGGAAAATGTTCAAAGTTTTTATTAAGAGGTTTATATACTGTAAACGGATAGTGATATAGCAAATAATAAGAAAACTCTCGCCAAATTAATTGGCGTATAAAACTATTCACTTGTTTTTCAAAAAGACTACATTGTCTTTCGGTACTTTTATTTATTAAGTAATGATACATTAACTTCACTGATATTTGGCCAAATGAAAGATATGGCGCCAACATCGAATGAGCATTTTGATTTGGAAAATCTCTTCCTTCACTATAAGAGGCTAATTTGCTAGAGAAAAATTTCTTGAATGTTTTGTATGCCCCTTCCTCTGTAGGCTCCCATATTGATTCAATATGAGATGTCCACGGTATAGTTGGCAGCAAGTGTAATTCTGAAACAGATAAGCTTGCTGGTAAAGAGCTTCCCCATTTTATACTCTGCACTTTGCTAATAGGTTTAGGTATTACCTGCTTTTGAAATGCATTGTAAAAAGGCGTAAACACCTTATATTCAGTGTTGTCCTTCTTTTTTATAATCCACGGTTCTAATAATAAATGCGAATTAAATTCCTTACAAATAATACCTTTATCTTCTAACATCATTTTCATTTTTTGATTAGATTGTAATCTGTCCGGATCATAGCAAATATTCCAATATACAGCCGTTATATCTAATTGTTCTATGAGAGAAAGTATTTCTTCCTCCGTACGTCCTTTACGAATTATTAAAGTAGAGCCCAATGCCTCAAGTTGCTTCTTTACATCTATTACAGCATGGTGTAACCACCACTTTGCCGCACTTCCTATTGAAAAAGTTTCATCTTGTACATATACCGGAAGAACCTCCCCGGACTGAACAGCCTCAAATAGAGCTGGGTTATCATATAAACGAAAATCTTTTTGAAACATAACGATAATTTTGTTTTGCATGGCTACCTCTTCTGATTCTTAAAACATAATAAAATTTATTATACAACAGCAATTTATACATAAGAATTTATTTGTCTTTAATAAATTAGTTAACTTTTTCAACTATTTTATTAGTAGGAATTTTAACAACCGTTTCTTTTTCCCCTATTCTATCAATCTTGAAACCATGAACTTTAACATCAGACGGTACTAGTGGATGATGACAAATCATATCTATACTCTTCTCAATATTTTCACTAACATTTTCTTTTCCACTTAGCCATTCATCGAGGCTACCACTTGAAAATTCAGGCATGCAATTTTTAAAGAGATAGTCTAATTCTATATTATCTTTTATGAAATCACGTTGAGTTTGTAGATTAACTGAAGACGTTTCTTTATCCTCTATTCCGACAACAAAAATTTCTTTAACATTTTCTTGATAAATAGCAATAATAATAGATCTCATTATATCTCCATAAGGATGTACAATTACAGAATCATAGCTGTGTATAGTCAACATGTTTTCTTGGTGAATGTTAGTTACTTGTTGGATACTAGGCTCTATTCCGTGTTCAATGTCTGTTAATAATAAAACTTTTTTATTCTTTGAATTCATATGGAGCACTCCTTCTTCATTATTGTATTTATGAAACTTTTAAGCTAGTAACAATAATAATTGTTACCAGTTTTTCCAGCGTCCCTCTGGATCAACACTTGCAAGTCTAACCCATCCATTTTGAACTTTTTCTCGAAATGTGAAATCATTATTTAACAAACGTTCTATATATTCAATAGGTGCTTGAATGACAATTAGTAAACGAAGTGGTGAATGATACGTCTCACTATCTGACTGCATAACCGATTGCCAAGGTAAGCCTGGCAACAGGTCACTTGCATTCCCTTGCATAACACCGAGACCTGCCGTTACAGTTTGGGTTGTTTTGTTTCCACTACCATAATAATGAGGTGCTACAGTTGAAGCGTAATATTGTAAATTTATCCACTGAGCTACTGTTCCTGGTCCTGCAATAATGTTAGCTAATATATCGCCACTTTCATCCTGTTTCCAATCATAATTATGGAGGAACGCCCTACCTTCTAAGTCACAATCTTGAGTTAATTCTCGTTGCCCGATAATAAAAGATGCATTACGAGCTAATCCCCATTCTGGACGTATTTCACTCCAATCTTCTGCAAATCGATGTGCCTCTTTACTCGCATTTTTTATTTTCGTTTTAAAATTTGGTAATTGCGTTAAACGCTCTCTATTTGCATGTTGGCTCACATTTGGCATAATCGACTCGATACAATCAAATGCTTCTTGCGCAGCTTCCGAAAGTTCCGGGACGTAAATCCATTCCAATTCGTCCACTGTTGTTTTATGTTCAGCTGCTGCAAAAATGGTGTCCTCAGGAATTTTAATACCTTCAGCAGCCAATGCCTCTCTTACTTCTGGAAGATTACATAAAGTAGCAAAAACTCTTGCATTGAATCCCCCTGCTGCTCCGCCACAAGCACCACACTCAAGTGCTGCAGCATAAGGATTGTTCGTACTTTGACTACTATGTCCGCACATTACAACTAAAGGAGCAAATTTTTCTGTCAGTCCCACCATTTTTAAAGCTTGACGCACATAGTTCACTTTTTCTTCTTTCGTAAAACCGATAGGTATCTCGCCCTTTGTGTCATGAACATGATTAAGTGAGAATGTTGTATCAGGTTTTTGTAACATAGTTTTACGAAGGTTACGAATGAAAGCACCAACTCCTCTTGGGACAAAGCTTCTTGTCACCATTTGTAGACCAAATAAAGGACCACTTAACTCAGGTAGCGCCATACTCGTCAGTACGTTCTGTTTCATCGTTTTAAATGTATAACGTACCGAACTGCCTACCCTCTTACGTTGCTCATAAGATTTAAGTTCATTTTCATTTGTGAGCTCTTTTATTTGATGTTTCGGTTTGAGTATAACTGGCAAAGAAGGATGGTTGTTATTACTACCTAGTTCACTAGTTGCAATTGGTAATCCAAAGAAACCAGCTATTCCAAATGTTTCAAACGGACCTAATTTTTCAAGGTGGCGACGAAACGGTTCTGAACGTACATCAATACAGAATGCTAATTGAGCTAATACACGCTTTTTATCATTAGTTGCACGTTGTTTAGAAGCAATCTTCTTCCTTAATTGCTCTGCATGCGTCTGTTCCCAAGCTTCCAGCCAAAGTTTCCTACGAATATTTTCATCAAAACGATAAGCGAATACTAATAATTCACTTTGTTCAGCAGCAGGCATTTGTAACCATTCCCGTGTTGAAATATTCCCCCAATAGATCCAAGAAGCTATAAGCGGGACGATTGCAACTTTTTTCTCAACCTTTTGATTTTTTAAAGGTAAATAAAGCTTTGTAATAGCCAGCTCCATAGAAATTCGAACTGCTAAATATTCTATTAGGAGTTCCTGTTCCTGAATTGATTGTTGTGAGCGCCATCGTATCATTCCTGCCCACCCAGGCAAAGAAAGTAAGTGCCCTTCAAGGTAAGCTTGTATGTTAGATTCAGAAATTCCTAGTTCAGATAATGCTCTCGCTAAAGCTACTTGGGCATCTTGTGGCCAATCTTTTAAAACTTTACGCTCATTTTTACTGAGCGCTGGATCAAATGTAATAAGGTGTTGCCATGCACGATAAAAACCTTTCTCTCGATTTGGCATCGTCCAACTTGATCCGGAGTCATCAAGATATAATTTACACCATTTAATGATATGATAATTAAGAATATCAGATAGGTTTTCACCCTTTTGGTTCTCTATAAGTGAACTTACAGGTTGCAAAGAAGAGTCTTTCATACTCTCTGTATTTATATAACTCATTTCTTCTGCCAGTTTATTTACTTCTGGCAATGATAATAGACTAGAAGGTAATTCCTCTAATTTTAAAGCTACTTGGCAAAACTGCTCCACTTTCTTTCGCGGGATATGAAAAGATTGTGAATCAAGCCAACGAGACAAGCCACTTTGTAAAAATGATTCCTCAATCTCCCCTTTTGCCTTTGCCGAATGAATCATAGCAGCACTCGGATATATATCCACATTACGAATTTCTTTTAACCAATCTGCAACTTGTTCAAATGATTGTTTTTCAAGTCCCATCCAAGGGTGATGAGCTGCAAACGTAGAGATAGGCCAAAGTGGTGCAATCACTCGGCTAGCAGATGCAACTAAATCATTTATATTATTTTCTTGCATATCAATATTTGTATCTTTCTTTAATATTGACAATATGCTCATCACGAATTACCTCCCTTTGATACATAATGTTTCAGATAGCCTGGGTGACTTTCTACTGACTTTCTTCTCGCCTCACCTACTCGAACTAACCAAAGATAAAGTACAGCGAATAAAGTAGAAGATTGATTACGAGTAACGAAAGTACTAATAGCACTACTAAATAGTAAAATACATATAACAAAGATAACAGCTGGAGCTGAAGGTTGAACACTTTGATACATGTCAGTATGCAACCATTTGTAAAGAGAATTATGAACGGTAAAATAAATGAGAGAAAAACCAGCTAAAATAAATACGCCAACAATTCGTCCCATTCTTCCCTCTCCAAAAACAACAAGCTGTTTCCATGAAAAGTATAATGACCACCCTAAGATGAACGCACTAACTAATTCATACCCTTCTCCAGAAGTCGTAAACCAAAAAGCAATCGCTATAAATAATCCGAAAACACGTCCGACCATAATCCATAAATCAGATATCTTTTCATTAGACTGCTTCACTGCCCCAAAACGTTGCACGGAAGAACCAGCTTGTAAAAACAGTGTAGCTTTAAACAAACCATGTAAAATCAAATGAATAACAGCCGCTAAATAGGCTCCTAATGCGCATTGAATAAGCATAAACCCCATTTGTGCAATAGTTGATCCCACTAGCTGACGTTTATAATCAACTTGAACTAGGCTAATTCCTGTTCCGATTAAGATAGAAATACTTGAGAAAATTAGTAAAATGATTTGTGCAATATCATCATGAAAAAGAGGTGAAAATCTAGTTAACATGATACCGCCAGCATTTACTAAACCAGCATGCATAATAGCAGACACAGGAGTTGGAGCTACAGCTGACTCAATTAACCATCTTTGAAAAGGCCATTGTGCTGCTGGAATCATCACAGCTACTATAATCAATAAGTTAATTCCTGTTTTCTCCAACGTTCCAAATTGAGCTACATTTTCATTCGTTAAAACTGATGTTAATTGCCACTGTCCAGTGCCTTGAAAAAGCCAAATGATAGCTGATAGCAAGGCGATCCAGCTTATTGTAAATAAATAACTAGAAATTTTTGTTGCTTCACTAACTACTTTCCAACATTTATTTAGCCCTATGAGTAGAACCAATCCTATAAGCGTTGCTCCCCAACAAATAATCATGAAACGAAGATCATTACTTAACCATGCGACTGAAGATACACCTGTAGTAAATGTAAAAAGTGCAAAGTATTTTCGATATGAGCGATCTCCCAGTAAGTAACGTATAGAAAAACGCTGAATGATTAAACCAATTGTAAGAACAAAGAAAGCCATGAACCAAGCTAAAGTATCTAGATGCCAAGGCCCTACAACTCTATCTTCATTGTGATTAACAAGTGCGAGTAAAGAAACCAATGAAGGCAATGCAGCGATACCAATATGGATATGAACAAAACGTAAAGGTATCCTTGCATGTAAAAACAATAATCCACTTAGCCAAGAAGCACTAAGCGCCATAAAAAATAATGTTAACAGTGTTGATGAACTCAGCGAAATTAACATGTTAAATACTCCCTTCTAAGCGAAAATAACCTATAAAAATTCCTTTTAATTAAGATGATTTTTTAAATTTCAATTTTCATTCACTCTTTTTAGTACATCGTTTTTTCCCATAAAAAAAACCGACAACTTCCATAATTCAATGATTTTATATCATCATTGAATTATGGAGATTGTCGGTTTCCCTTCAACTAACTTCAATAAAGTTTTTTGAAGAGCTCCCATTTTATAGAGGATAATAATGTATGTATTACTCCTGTTAAAAAGAAATGTATATTTCTGATCTCCTAGATTATGCAATCAATATATCAATTTATGTTATACGCTATCTTTTCATTAAGAAACTTTTTCATTTAGTCAATATTACATATTAAAAAAATGCTAAAGCCTTAATTATAGCAAACTGTTAAAATGAGCATCTATCAATTTTTTAAAACAATTATAAGATAAACCATATTAAGCAGTTTGTCAATTTCTTTATCCGTTTTTTAAGAGTTATTAGAATTAAGATTTATTATACCTAAATAACTTCAAGTTTTTAATTATTAGCCTGTTAATAAAGTGCAAAACTTGTAGGTTTCTTAATCCTTCCACTAACCTTAAGGTATTTTTAAAATTTCTCCTCAAGATTATGAAGCAATTTAAAAATCATTACTCGTTCGCCTGTACGGGAGCTTATATCCGTATGAAAGCTTTTCACTTTCTCTCCAGTTAATTCTAGTATAATCTCTTTCAGATCATCAATTCCAGATTCAACTAGCTCCGAACGATTCTTCTTTATCGTTAGCATACCGTCTTTTGTTTCGCAAACACTATATTCAGCCGGCGTTAAAACACCTTGTAAATTTACGATAATCATATCCCGTAATATATCTGTCTTAACGGATATAGACCCGCGTCCTAGGTAGTCCTTTTCCCAGTGAGTAATTGCTTTGCTTATCTCTGATTCAATAGAGCCTTTTGAGTTTTTCATCTTTGTATCCTCCTTCAATAAAATGTAATTACAATAACAATATAATAATCTGGATTGATTTTATTTTCAATTATTGAGAAGAATTTATAGGAATCGTTGTCATGTATCCTTTAGTATTAAAGTGAATTTTTATATTGCAATATATGTTTTTTGATTATCCCCAACAAAATACTCTTACTATAAAGGCTCTGTTGCATACATTTCTAAAAAGGACATTCCGGAGAAAATAAGGAAACTCTTGTAACGTAATATACAAACAAAAAATCCTACACTTATAAGTAGGATTTTTCTCTTTTTATATTAGTCAAAAAACTAAAAGTATACCTGCCCTCCAAATATATTACCGATTGGGCTTATGCATATTTCCTTCGAATTTTGCCAACCACCAATAACAGTAAAGGAATCCCTAGCTCATAAACGGGAAATGCAATTGGAATTACGAAAAATATGTAGTAATAATGGGTAAATGTTTGGATATTTTTAACTGACACAGCTATGATGAACGAAATAGGAGCAAGAACTAACGCTACTTTTCGCCAATCCTTCAAATGAAATATTTGTGCTGTTCCATAACAAGCGATAAACATGTATAACGCCAATTTCACAAAAATACTAAAAAACCAAATAATAACTATCAAAATATCCACATTTTGAATGAACTCCATGACAGATATGTATCGGCTCAAATCGTAAACCGGATACAAAAAACTTGAAGATAAATTCGGACCGAATGTTAAAATGACCGCTAATGTTCCGATTGTTACCATGAAAACGGCTAATCCTACCCCCAACATCGCCCTTGATGACGCTTGCTCTGGTTTATCCATAAAGAAAACGAACATCATCATCATAACAGCCTCTCCAAAAAATGCGGCTACAGGGGTATAGGAACCTTTAAGGATGGGAATCCAGCCAGAATCGTGATAAATAGGCCGCATATAATCCCAATTCATATTGCCAACATTCAAAATGATTATAAACGTTATCATTAAAAGTACAATTGGCCCTATGATTTCACTTAAACGTCCAATACCTTCCACCCCTCCTTGGTAAATGATAAAAATGAGCAATAACATCGCAGTAAAGACAATGACCCACAAAGGTGTATTATGAAACAAAGCGATAATAATGAATTCACCAAATTCACGGACGGTTATCCAAATTATCATGTACCACCCAAAGAAGTAAGGAATCATCAGTAGCTTTCCTAGCCATTTACCAAGAATAGTTTGACTAAATTCAATGAGAGTTTGTTTCGGATAAAGCGAACCAAGTGTAGTTGCCAAAAAAGTAAGAGCAACCCCTATCACTCCTGCAATCAAAATTGAGATCCACGCATCTTGTTTGACAGTACGAATCGTCGCTGGAATAACTAGAAGGAGTGATTGTCCCACTTCAAATGTGAACATCATCCAAAAGATTTGCCTGCCAGAGATTTTCATCGAATTTCTCACACTCTATATTCCTCCTTATTTTTTCATTTCATTTTTCTTCAACTGCAACGGTGGTCCAGTCAGCCCTACTCGCCGAATAGTAAGCTTTGTATGAACAGAAACCTCCACTTTTCGAAATTGTTTACTCCAATTCTTTTTTAACCCTTTCCATTCGGATGGATATTTTTGATGAATGGCTTCTCCCAATCCAAAGATATCGGTTCCGTATTGTTTTTGAACCTTTTTAATAGTTTGGAGAGCTTCCTTTTCGGACTGTTTTTCCAATACATGTTCTAAAAGAGTAAGATTTTTTGGCTTCGAAAGATCTAAATTCGTATTGTTCTCCTGAATTGTTCCTTCACCAGAAAAAACAATGTCACACTTAATTGTGTCCCCTTGTATAGTAGGTATGATTTTTCTATTGATCTTTGTCATATATAAACTTGCACTACCATTTCCTTTAGAGGCCGTTGCTGTAACTGTCTGTTTACTTAAACGATTCACTATCCAAAGAGTAGTTAACCATTCCTGCATGTTCAAGTATCCTACCAATTTGAAATCGTTGTTAAATATAGCACCGCCTACAATTTGAAACCCTTTGACCACGGTTTTACCTTTTTCATGAGACACATTTAGTTTAATAACGGGCAAAATCGGGGTGATTCCATCACTCGTACCAGCAATAAGAAAATTTAATAAAGACATATCTCCCGCTGCCTCTATTTGCATATGCTCTTTAAGTGCCCCAAGTGCCGGGATAGACTCTAAAGGGATGGATGCTTTCAGAAAATCTTTTGCAGTATTCCCTTTTATGACAAACACACCTGCTCGTAATCGAATATCAGGATCGCGGCTATATGCATCTAAAACTGGAGCAAGACCACTTTTAGCCATTTTTTCTCCAATCAATATTACACGCTGGTGCCCTCGAAAAATTTCTCTCGACATTTTTGTTTGCATCATTTGTATAGCTTCATGTGTATCCTTTCCCGTTCCCGATTCTGTAAAAAACGCTTTTCCTGCATTACTTCTTCCGCTCTGTCCCATTCCCATTTTTGATGGAATAATAAACTGAGCACTAATTTCAATCTTATTATTCTTCGCTTGATCAAGTCCCCATCCTAATTCTATTGCCAAATCATTTAATTCTGTCCGATCCCAACATCCCGTCAAGAAGCATAAAGAAATGACCAGTATCATACAGAGTGCCTTGTGCAGGCTCATTCTGTTTCCCCTCCCCGTTTCTCATCTGGCTTTTGTCCACCTGGAAAACGGACTTTCTCTTCACCAGATACCATTATTGGGCGGTGGGTCATATTCCAACGAGGTGTTCGGAGAAAAACATCCTTTAAATCACGAGGAGTCTGAGGTGCAACTGGACTTAAATACGGAATGCCAAAAGAACGAATGTTAGTTAAATGAATCAAAATCGCAAGGGTACTTATTGCAACACCGTATAGCCCGAGCATTCCTGCCAATAACAGCATAGGAAAGCGTAACATCCGGTAAGCTGTTCCTAAGTTGTAGCGCGGGAATGCAAATGACGCAATACCGGTCGTCGCCACAACAATGACCAAAGGTGCCGAAATAATACCTGCTTGCACAGCAGCTTGCCCGATAACAAGTGCTCCGACAATACTAACTGCGGATCCAACAGGTTTTGGTAACCGAACCCCTGCTTCCCTCAAACCTTCAAATAAAAACTCCATCATTAGCGCTTCTATGACAGCCGGGAAAGGAATGCCTTCTCGCGCAGCTGCAATACTAATAAGCAAATTTGTCGGAATTAATTTAGGATGAAAGGTTGTAATAGCAACATAGAGAGAAGGAAGAAATAATGAAATATTAATTAATATTAAACGAATCCATCGAACAAAAGTTGTGTAGATGGAGCGTTCATAATAATCCTCCGCTGCTTGCAGACCTGTCCAAAATGTCATAGGAACGATCAAAACGAAAGGTGTGTTATCTACTAAAATGGCGACTTTCCCCTCTAATAAACTTGCACAAACCGCATCTGGCCGCTCAGTATTTTGAATTTGTGGAAAGGGAGAAAAGGGTTGGTCCTCAATAAACTCTTCAATGAAAGCTGACTCCAACACTCCATCAATTTGAATTCGCTTTACCCTTTGGCGAACTTCATCCAAAACCGAATCAGGTGCAATTCCCTCAATATAGGCAATTACCACATCTGTCTGTGACAATTCCCCAATCGAATAAGGTTCCATTTTTAGTTTTTGGCTTCGAATTCTTCGGCGAATCAGGCTCGTATTGACCCTTATTGTTTCCGTAAATCCGTCCCGAGGGCCACGAACAGAGATCTCGGCAGCCGGCTCTTCAATACCTCGTTTTTCAAAACCTTTTAAATCAGCGACTAGAGCTTGACTCTCTCCTTCTGTTAAAATGACGATATTCGCTTTCAATACTGCTTCTATAACCTCACGAACTTTAGAGATTGTCTTTACTTGAGAAACCGCAATTAGCTGATTTTGTATAATTTCTCCTACCGAATCCGCACTCTTTACTCCACTAGGCAGACCTTCGAACATCATTGGTTTCAAAACAACTTGTTCCACAACTTTAGTGTCGATTAATCCATCTATATAAATAATAAGAATTTTATTTTGACTATCTATGATTATTGGACGAAAAACAATATCGGAACAATTTTCAAAAACTTGTCTCAAAACTTCTTCATTCGCAGATACATTCTGCTTGAGTTCACACTCTTGATTATTATGGAGCAGCATACTTGCACTCTCAAGTTCCTGAATATCTTTTCTCAAACGCTTTCTACTAAGTTTTTTCATCATACTACCCCATTTATCGAGTGGTTTATGTTTTTATACTTGAACTTTAGTGTTAGGATTTCTTGACAGACAAGCTTTAGAAACCGTTCCACTATAATGTTTTGGGTAAGTAATCATTTATCTAGAAAACAAAAGGAAAATATCCCCTCTATATCCTTCTTAAAATCTCCTTACACATGAAAATTATTCAATTTTTCTATAAGTTAGTTATTCTAAAATGAGGTATCCATAAAGTAACTTGTAACTGATGCTTTGTTAAATTGGTACTAATGAGCTTATAGAAACAAGCAAAAAAAGCATGTCCTGAAGAAAGATGAATCAGAACATGCTCTTAATTTATTTATTTGATACTATAGACGTTGATCTTTCTGGAAGTTTAGTTGAAAATGATCCGCTTCATTGTATACCCCGAATTCATATCCTTTTTCCTTATAAAATTTAATAATTTCAGGAAGCGCTTGTAATGTTTGTGGTTTTTCATGCATTAGAACTACTTCCACATCTTCTGTTGTTGTACGCTTTACATTCTCTATAATTTGCTGTGGATTACCTTTTAATTTCCAATCATTTGAATCTATCGTCCAATCCCAAACTTTTATTCCTGCTTCTACAATTTGGTTACGAATTTCCTCGCCCTTTAATCCTGGTGCAGATCCATATGGCGGACGAACTAGTTTAGGAGTTGTACCCGTAATATTATGGATAAGAGCTAACGTTTCTTTCATCTCCGGTACAAATTGTCCTTTTTTGTATAACTTATCACTATTATGTGTCATACTATGAGCACCAATATAATGTCCTTCTTTTACTGCTCGCTTTACGTTTTCCTGAAAAGCGGTATTCTGTAAATTGCTACCTTGCATAAAAAATGTCGAAGCAACATGTTGCTCTTTTAGTACATCTAAAAATTTCCCAGTTAATTCGCTAGGACCGTCATCGAATGTTAAATAAACAACCTTTCCTACCGGTTTTCCATCAGGTCTTTTCTGTTTTGCTGGTGGTGTCTCCTTTTTCTTTTCTTGTTGTTGCGTATTAACTTGATTACTACTTTCATTAGCTACTCCCTTCGCTGGGATAGAGTTCCATTTCCCAATTAAAAAGAATGTGAAAAAGGTCGTTGCTAAAACAACCCCTAGAGATAGTATTGCCTTAGTTCCTACATTTGTTTTTTTCTTATTTTGTGATTCTTTCATTATGTTTCGATCCTTTCCCTACTAATTTTCATATTCATTATTTATACAGCTAAGCATTAACTCCAGTTGATATTTACAATAAATAGATTAATAGAGGAAGGTGAAGATAAAATGCAGATAATGTCGAAATTAGTTAAAGAATAGCGTACTGCATCCACTCTTTAGAAAAATATTGTTTTCTCTAATACAGTTAAATTTGAAAACTGGATATACATCCAAAATAAAAAATACTACTCTTTCTAAACAAAATTTTTATATCAAGATAATAGTATGCTGTTATAAAGATAAAATACTGAGTTAGCCATACTATTGAAATTCTATTATAATTTTGTAATTGGAATTCATTTGAATCAAATAAAGAACTAGAAGAAATATTATTATGTGGAGGTGCTCCGATGAATCTTTTAATTAGAGAGTTAGAAAAAAATGATTTAGACAATTTCCCGAAGATCGATGACAGTTTTATAGTGAATGCTCGGTTAATTCTTTCTCTTTCCAAAGTAAATAGACGCATAGAATATACAGTAGAAGACGTTCCAAGTTATGAAAAAAGTTATTTACAAAATCAAGATGATAATGAAGAACTGGCTTACAATGAATATATAAATAAACCTAATCAAGTCATTTACATAGCACTGTTACATAACCAAATCATTGGATTAATGGTATTGAAAAAGAATTGGAATCACTATGCTTACATAGAAGATATAACGGTGGATAAAAAATATCGTACACTCGGAGTTGGTAAAAGATTGGTTGATCAGGCAAAGCGATGGGCAAAAGAAGGCAACATGCCCGGGATCATGCTTGAAACGCAAAATAATAATGTCGCAGCATGTAAATTTTATGAAAAATGTGGATTTGTAATTGGTGGGTTTGATTTTCTTGTTTATAAAGGTTTAGATATTGAAAATGATGAAGTTGCAATTTATTGGTATTTATATTTCAAATGAAACTGTTTTTAGCATTAAACAAAGTCAAAATAAAAACCCCAATTTCTCCATATTAAAATTGAGAAATTGGGGTTAAGTTATTTAACAAGATTTTTTATCTAAAACAGATAACTAATTAATAATCCTGCCGATAATAAGAAGCCAAAAATCGTATTTGTCATTGCTGTTGATTTCATTGCGATGCGCATATACCCAGGGTCCTTTGCCCCTTTTTGGAAACTTTGAATAGCAGAGATTGGCTTTCTCAAACCTAGGAACATAACTAATGCCCAAGGGCTTATATAACCCATTAATACAATTACGGCAATCCATAAATACGCAATGAAAAAGGCTACCGCTAGTGTTACTATGGCTTTTTCTCTCCCAAGGAGGATTACTAATGTCTTTCTTCCACCTTTAATATCTTCTTCTATATCTCGGATGTTATTTGACATATTGATTGCACCGACTAAAATCCCAATTGGAATGGAAATCAATACACTTTCAATCGTTATCGTATTTGTTTGAATAAAGAAAGCAATAAGTACAAAACATGTCCCCATTAACAATCCAGAAACTAATTCTCCAAACGGAGTGTACGCAATTGGTAATGGACCACCTGTATATAAATAGCCAACCGCCATTCCAATTAAACCAATAACCACTAACCACCAACTACTATTCATACAAATATAAATGCCAATAAAAGCTGCTACGACATATAATAAAAGTGCAACTGTTAACACATTTTTTGGCTTCAATCCATGACGGACAATTCCGCCACCGATGCCAACGGATTCAGCGGTATCTAATCCACGTTTAAAATCATAGTACTCATTAAATAAGTTAGTTGCTATTTGCAATGCTAAACATGCAACCATCATCGCAATAAATAACAGCCAATCAATTTTGGCAACATAAAGTGATGCCACTGTCCCTAAAATTACAGGAGAAAACGTCGCCGTTAATGTATGTGGGCGCGTCATCTTCCATATTAATTTAGCGGAACTAATTTCTTTTTCTGTCCCCATAACTCTGTTCAATCTCCCTACATTTTAAGTATAAATTACTAGCAGTATCTTTCTATCTATTTCCTGCTTCGCATCCATTCATTATATCAATAAATGATTATCCTTTCTAACAAATCTACTTTTAATAAAGTAAAAATTATAAAATGAAACTTTAATTAGTAGAAGTTTTGTCACCCCCACTGATTATTAGTACATATTCAGTGGGATTTTACGGGCAGCCCTCCCTCCCATTCGCTGAATTTTTAAGGAGGAAATCTTATCCGCCCGCAAATATTGGGATAAATAAAAGAGCCAACTCATATGAGCTAGCTCTTTCATCTCTTATTTTATAAAAATTCAATAGTTACGCTACATTGAAAAACAGATAAATCCTACTTTTGTAGCCCATTAATAATGGTATCTATATTCCATTTCATCATTTTTAAGTAAGTATCTCCATCCTCACCTGATTTACCTAGTGAGTCTGTAAAAATTGTCCCTGCAATTGGCACGTTTGTTTCTTTTGAAACAGTTTCCATACTACGTCGATCTACACTTGTTTCAACAAATAAAGCTGGCACTTTGTTTGTTTGAATTAAACTTACAACATCTCTAATTTGATCTGGCGTACCTTGATTCTCTGAGTTAATTTCCCAAATGTATCCCGTCTTAATGTCATATGCTTTTCCAAAGTATTTAAAAGCACCTTCGCTAGAGATTAAGAAACGTTTTTCTTCAGGAATTTGATGAATTCTGTTTACTGTCTCATCGTGTAACTTTTGAAGTTCTGCTACATACTCATCAGCATTTTTAGTATAGAACTCTTTATTTTTAGGATCTTCTTTAATTAATGCCTGCTTCACATTTTCAGCGTATAAAATACCATTTTTAATATTCATCCAAGCATGTGGGTCTGGTTCTTTTTCTAATCCTTTTGTTTCTAAGTAAATAGCTTCTACACCTTCACTTACTTTATAAACCGGTGCATCTTTCGCTGATTTATTTGCCGTTTTTAATAGCTTTTTAAACCACGCTCCACCTTCTTCTAGGTTTAGCCCATTGTAAAATACCATATCTGCATCTGTCATTTTCATAACATCTTTTGGTAGTGGATCATATTCATGCGGGTTAGCTCCGATTGGAACAAGACTATGAATCTCAACTTTATCTCCACCAATTTGCTTCACCATATCATATATAATGGAGTATGTAGTTACAACTTTTAATTTTCCATTACCCTCTTCTTTTCCATTTATGTTACTCGAACACGCTGTTAATGCAAATACAAAAATACAAATTACCGATAATACAACATTTTTAAATTTCATCATTATCCTCCAATCAATTATGACAACTCTGCTCTATTTTTTCTAATTTTGATAGCTCTCCAAAACAAACCTTGTGACGGTGAGAAAAAGAATGCCAATCCGAACAAGAATGTTGCGACAAGAACAATTGTTGCACCTGAAGCAAGATTATAAGAGAAACTAAAATATAACCCTACTACAGATGAAAGCGCACCAATGCCTGCTGCTAAATAAATCATGACCCATAAACGGTTTGTTAATAAATACGCTGTAGCCGCTGGTGTAATAAGCATCGCAACGACTAGAATAATTCCAACAGTTTGAAGTGAAGCTACTGTAACCATTGTAAGGAGAATCATTAAGCCATAATGAATCCATTTATTCGGTAATCCATAGCTTTGCGCCATCGTTGGATCAAACGTGGATACGAGTAATTCTTTGTAAAACAACATTACAAGACCAATAATGACCACTCCAATAATCAGTGTCATCCACATATCAGAAGAACGAACCGATAAGACATTCCCGAATAAAATATGATACAAATCAGAACTACTCTTCATAAAGGTAATTAAAATAATCCCTACAGCGAAAACAGATGTAAACATAATTCCTATCGCCATATCATGTTTAATACGACTATTTTGACTTACAAATCCGATTCCTACTGCAGTAATAACACCTGTTAAAACCGCTCCTATAAAATAGTTCATTCCAATCATATAAGAAAGCGCTACTCCTGGAAGAACAGCATGTGAAATGGCATCACCCATTAATGCCATACCTCGTAAAATAATAAAACATCCAATGACACCACAGATAATTCCTACCATAACGGAAGTTAATAACGCCTTCTGCAGAAAACTATACTGCGTTAATGCATCTATAAATTCTACAATCTTCATGATGAATGTACCTCCGCTGCATTATTAAACAATATTCCTTGATTCACATACGCTTTTGACATAACAGTTGGTTCTAATACTTGGCGTACTTCTCCGTAATGAATTAAGCTTTTATTCATTAATAGTAATTTATCAAAATACGATTCTGCTTTACTTAAATCATGATGGACAACGACAATCGTTTTTCCTTCTTTACGTAGTTCCCTAAGAATTTTAATGATTGTCTCTTCACTTGTTACATCAATTCCGACAAACGGCTCATCTAAGAAGAATATTTCCGCCTTTTGCGCTAAAGCTCTCGCCAAAAAGACACGTTGTTGTTGTCCACCTGACAACTCACCGATTTGGCGATTTTTAAACTCTTCCATTCCGACTTTTTTTAAGCAATCAAACGCCCAATCCCGATGCTCTTTCTTCGGTCTTTTCATCATACCTAAAGATGGATACGTTCCAATTAGCACGACATCTAAAACTGTAATCGGAAAGTCCCAATCTATATCACTTCTTTGCGGTACATATGCAACACTCTTTCTAACGCTTCGAATATCCTCTCCAAGAATTTGGACATATCCCTTATCATTTGGGATTAAATCTAATACAGCTTTCATTAAAGTAGATTTCCCCGCTCCATTTGGACCAATAATTCCAACGAGCTTCCCTTTTTCAATATCGAAGGAGACATTTTGAACTACTTGATTCCCTTGATACGATACAAACAAATCTTTAACAATTATAGCCTCACCCATTTTTTATGCATTCCCCTTTCTTTTTTTCGTGTATATAATTATTTTGCGCAAAGGCAACTTTTAAGCAAAAAAATATAAAGCGAATGTAAACCCGCGCTTAAGTTTCCTTAAGGAAACTTTTTTATATGAGTCAAATTATATAAGCTATATGAAAATTTGTAAACTAAATTTTACTAATTTATAAATATATAATGAAAATAATTATCAATGTGGAACAAAATATATTATCTATTTTATGATTTTTTGAAAAAGATATTACTGTGAAAAAATAAGCAATATAGTATATAAATGAAAGAACCTACTCGTATGAGTTGGCTCTTTCTCTTTTACAATATTTGATACGCTCTGCAGCAAAAAATATAATTAAATTACTTCCAAACAACACCTCGCCTCTCATATTCCATTCTATATTCAACAGCAGCTGCAATTTTAGAACTTGCGAACTTTTCCGTAATCCAAAGAGCTAAATCAGTTCCTGAAGTAACTCCTCTTGCAGTAATAATATCGCCTTGATCTACAATTCGGTAATGAAGAAGTTCTGCCCCATATTTACTCATTTCACCCTGTGCCAAATGGTGCATCGTCGCCTTTTTACCATTCAATATACCTGAGGCTGCTAGTAGCATACCTCCTGTACAAACTCCCGCAACAATCGTTCCTTCATTATGCATCTCTCTAATCGTTTCTGTCAGTGTTCCAAGCTCTGCTTGCTTTCGTGCCCCATGTTCAGCTTTATGATTCCAGCCACCACCAGGTACAATTAACAAATCTGGGCGATTATCCATTCGTAAAAAATCATGTAGTGTAACCGTAACTCCAAACGAGGTAGTAACTTCTTGTTTTCGTTCACTTGATACGAGTTCAACTGTAAACGGAGCCCCTTCTTCTATTGCTCTTTTCAGTACTTCAAACGGCGCGAAAGAGACAAGTTCTCCGAAGCCATCAAACAATACAATTTGTATTTTCATTTTCGGACACCCCATATTGTTTCTTTTTTGAATCGTAAATTAGGACAATAAATGTTATCTACAAATTAACAATGAAGATAGTCTTTCTCCTCTCACTCTATAAACTTCAAAATGTTCCTCTAGCTGCCCCGCATCTTCTAATACATTTAGCGTTTTCTTCACAAAATTCCAATTCAAACTACCAGATAACCATAATAATGAAGACAGTCTTTTATAATCGTTTGAGGTTAAAATATTATTAGCCTTATATCCTTCTAAAAATGAACTAGCAACACTTGAACATACTTCATGCGAATGTATTCCTTCTGTTCGAGAATACCACTTTACTAAAAAGGCTAACCCTTCAACGCGGTCAACATAACTAATAGATTCAAAATCCACAATTCCTTTTACCTTTTGACTTAATCCCCATAAAACATTCAAAGGATTTAAATCAGTTTGTACAATAAACTCCAAACTATTCGTATGTGCACATTCTATATGACACTTAGCGAGCTCTATATACCCCCGCAATTCCTTACATGTACCACCTTTATTTTCTAATAGCTTTATAAACTCACCATATCCATCTAAATGCGATTTCTTTTGAAAAGTCGAGCTTTGAAATGTACTAGAAATATCATGTATATTTCTTGCTTCCTTTCCAAAAATCTCTGCCATTGTTTCTGTACAATGAGTAACATGCTCCCCTTCAATCCAAGTAGACAATACAAACCGGTACTGTTCATCATTCCAAGTAACAAATGTAAATGACCCTCCCGCCTGATTCTCCTTAATCTGCATAAATGGGATTCCATGCTCTCGTAAATAATACGTAAATCGTACTTGCTCTTTCAATTGTTCATTTGATAACATCCCAAAAGCTGAATTGATTGTTCGATCGCTATTTATAAACCGTGCGGAATACCGATTTCCATTTACGATAATTTTATAGTGTAGATCGGTATGCCAACTGTTCTTATGTAATTCTTCTTCCACTATTAGTGAATGAATTTCTTTAAAATAATTTATTACTACATTTCTTATTATACGTTTCACCCTATTCCCCTTTCATGCAAAAATTCATTCTTGTACTTCCGAATAAAAACCTTTTAAAGTGAGGATTTTTAAGATACACCTAATGTATTCAAATAAAGAATTCTATCCTACTGTGGAGTAATAATAAAGTTATGTAATTTTGTCGCCAAAATTACAATAGCCTTCTATCTATGTAGATGAAAGAAGGCTACTAAATCTTTTTAAAAATCTAGTTATTTCATAGTGAATGTATTATGATTAAATAATACATTTGTTTAATACAAGTACTAAATAAGAAAAAATAACCGTTATAATGCAATTAACAAATTGAGGATTTTCATTTAAACTTTATAAAACTCAAATGTATTTTTTTCTATACATATTGTTTCATCAGAGGTTTTGATAATGATATCAAAACGCTGACTATACGAATGCATAAATACTTCATATTGAATCCGGCGTTCTTCATGAGACTGCCTTAAATAATTTATATCGGCTCCCCTTTCAGCTATATCCCGGCTTGATCTTCTTATTAGTTCCGTTTCGCCATCTGTATAAAAATAAATTTTCAAATCAAATAAATCAGGATTAATAAATGCGGCGCTCATTCCTTCCACAATCGTTACTTTATTTTCCGAAGAAATCAACTTACTTTTCATATAATGCGTATCTATCGTATAAAAATCTAGCCCAGCTCTAACCATATGAATATCTCTTTCTAAAGCTGCCAAATGATGCGCCGCTGGATGACAAGCTGTCATTTTATAACGATGATTTTCATTTTGATATGTATAGTGAATCACTGCATGCTTGCGGATATCCGAACTAACAATGTAAGGATCTGTATTAATATAATTTACTTCATTTTGATTTAGTAGCTTTACGAGTCTATTAGTAAACGTCGTTTTTCCAGCTGCACCATGTCCTGAAATACCGATAACAATTTGTTCATCTCTCATCTTTAACCAATTTATGATTTCTTGTAACAACTTATCCATCATTCTCCCCCTTGCGTTAATATACTACCCTTTATTTCAATATCCAAAAATCCCTTTATTTAATTATACATAAAAAAGAAAAGATAGTGTGATTATTCATCATACCATCTCTAATTCTAAACAACTTTATGATCTTTTAAATGACTTTATTATTTGTGAACACCTACATGATTAAATACATTTCTAACTTTATCAATCCAATAGAATATCCTCTATTTTTCGGTAATTTATGCGAACCAATGCAGTCATGACTAATAAAAAAGAGCCAATCTCCTATACGATAGAAGATTGACTCTTTATTTTACTCCCCTGTATCAGAAAATCGCTTTATACGTTCTCCAATTTCATCGCGAACACGTTGAAATTCAGACCACTCTTTTCCTGCTGGATCATCGAATCCCCAGTGAACACGATTTACGTGCGGAGGTGTCGACGGACAAACAGAATCTGCATGACTACAAAGGGTAACGACTAAGTCAGCGTTATTTAAAATGTTTGCATCAATTATATCCGATGTTTGGTTTGTTATGTCGATATTTACTTCTCTCATCGCTTTAATAGCATTTGGATTTACTCCGTGTGCTTCAATACCTGCAGAATATACATTCCACTTATCCCCTACATATTGTTTGCCCCACGCTTCTGCCATTTGGCTTCGGCATGAATTTCCTGTGCATAAGAAATAGATTGTCTTTTTGTTTTCCATGTTGTTTTCCGCCTTTGTTTTTAATTATATTGGTTGATCATTAAAATATTTACGCTTAAACCAAAAAGCGACATTTACAAGTGCAATCATTACAGGTACTTCCACTAACGGACCAATAACAGCTGCAAATGCTGCGCCCGAATGAATACCAAACACACCAACTGCTACAGCAATCGCTAATTCAAAGTTATTACTACCTGCTGTAAATGCTAACGTTGTTGTCACCGGATAGTTTGCACCAATTTTTCTTCCCATAAAGAAAGAAACAAAAAACATGACAATAAAATAAATGAGTAATGGAATTGCTATTCTTACTACATCTAATGGTACGCTAACAATCATTTCCCCTTTTAATGAGAACATAACGATGATTGTAAATAATAATGCAACTAATGTAAGTGGACTAATCTTCGGTATAAACACCTTTTCATACCATTGTCTTCCTTTTAACTTAACGAGTACAAAACGTGTTAACATACCTGCTATAAAAGGAATCCCTAGGTAGATAAATACCGATTTCGCTACTTCTCCCATTGTAATATCGACGATAGCCCCTTCAATTCCTAACCATTCCGGAATGACAGTTACAAACACGTATGCATAAACGGAGAAGAATAACATTTGGAATACAGAGTTAAAAGCTACTAAACCTGCCGCATACTCTTTATCCCCATCTGCAAGGTCGTTCCAAACAATTACCATTGCAATACAACGTGCTAAACCAATCATAATGAGCCCGACCATGTACTCTGGCTTATCAGGAAGAAAAATAATTGCTAAAACAAACATAAGTACAGGTCCAATAATCCAGTTTTGTACTAAAGATAAAACCAATACTTTTACGTCTTTAAATACTCGGCCCATTTCCTCGTAACGAACTTTCGCTAATGGTGGATACATCATGACAATTAAACCAACAGCAAGCGGGATAGACGTTGTTCCAACTTGTAATGTATTTAATCCGTCTACTACACTAGGAAACACAAACCCTAAACCAATCCCAACAGCCATAGCTAGAAAAATCCATAGTGTTAAATATCGATCTAGAAAAGATAAACGTTTCATTTTATTTTCCATCTCCTATTAACAACAAGAATTTTTTTCTACTACGTTAGAAGTCTTGCAACATGATGCCTCTTCTATTTTATGAACATCACTATGTGCTTTCGTATAAAAGAATTCCCACTCGTTCCCATCAGGATCTGTTACCCAAAACTTATCTTGTACTGCATAGCAACAAGTCGTATCCATCTCATCACGCGCAAAGAAACCTTCTTTTTCTAATCTTTCTTTATGTAACGTAATTTCTTCAGCTGTATCCACTTGGAAACCGAAATGATTTACCTGATTTCCCTTCACTTCATCTCTTACGTTCAGCGTGAAATTAAGTCCTGGCGTCTCTAATAAAAATTTTGCATAATCTACTTTCACCTTAACTGGTGACACACCAAATACCTTTTCGTAAAATTCGATAGACTTCTCTAAATTCGTAACATTTATACCAACGTGAACATATCTCATAGCTTATTCCTCCTCTTTACATGTTATTAATCAATTTTTTTTGATTAATAGTGCAAAATTTTAACAGCAACTACCTTTGCCTGTTTTTCTAAAGATACAGCACAATTCTTCTGATAATAAATTATTTACTTCCGTATCATTTAAATCATAATAACTCCACGTACCTTTTGTTTCTTTTACAATTAAACCTGCATCTAATAAGATCTTTAAATGATAGGACAACTTAGATTGCGTCATTTCAAAAATCTCTGTTAAATCACATACACAAGTCTGGCCCCGCTGGCAAAGTTCATACATAATCTCTAAACGCTTCTGATCCGCTAACGCTTTAAACTTTTTCTCATATAACTTAAAATCCTGCGCCACTGTAGTTCACTCTCCCTTCATCAATTTTTTTTGATATTTATAGTATATACGCTGACTAATTTATTATGCAACTAATTAATCAACTTTTTTTGATTTAGAAAAACTTCCTCACGTCATATCTTTACTACAACTAAAAAGGACTATAGCCTTTTCAAAAATAAAAAACTATGGTTCTCTTTACAACTTAATGGTTACAATGTTCCCGAGGAATGGAGTCTCTTTAGCTGTTTTAAATTTTAATTTGACCATTATAAAGTAGTGCCCCATCACCATCAAGCTAAGAAAAACAAATACCCCCAAATGAAAAAACCGATATAACTCTTTTTTTGGTGCATATTCATAAAAAGCACGTCACCCTTTCTCATTAACATAAGAGAATAGTAATGTGCTTTTCATTTCAAAAACAGTCTAAATCCTTAAGTTGATGGTTGTGGGGCGGGACCCCAATAAGAACGGTATCTAAGGTTGTATAAGAGGTGTTAGTTCCATTCCAAAGGCCTCAGCCGACGATTAACTCAAGTATCGATTTCGGATGACCCCCATGTGATGAAGTTCGTGTCCTGCGATGCCGTGCGCGAGGGCGCGCACCGTAATGCCTAAGTCGTTGGCTGTGCCCTTGCGGGTCCACGCCTCCGCCGGTAGCCCGCGCAGCAATGTGATCGTTGATTGCCGTACGGCCCGGTAGTCTTCGGCCAATTGCTCGGTTGTCCAGCTTCCGAAAGGAGGTATGAACAATTCCTGATCGAAACCGGTCAGAGGCGTCTGGTCCCCTCTTGCGAATCGGAGCAGGCGGTAGGTCATGACGCGTTCCGCGTCTGCAATGTGGCCCACGACTTCTTTCAGCGTCCATTTTCCTTCTGCATACCGATATGCGGCCTGGCTTTCAGTCAACGATGTCAGGAGCTCGGTCATTTGCTTTTCCTGGGCGAGCAAAATGTCGATGATGTTACCGTCCGGCACCAAACGGATATATTCGCCAGAGTTCCCGGCGTATTCTTCTTCTGACAGTCTTTGATTCATGCGTAGTCACCTCTTTATGTACATATAGAAAATTATAGCGCTCGTCTATGTCTAATAAATTCGCGAAATGATAGAGCTTTCCTTCTAATAATTGAGGATAAGCAACTATTTAGTTTGTCGGTCGCCACACTATCCTGATTCGTTAGCACAATAAGCAATGCTAATCAATAATGCATAAAGTGAAACTTTAATCAGTGGGGGTTTTCTTCATCCCCCACTGATTATTAGTTGAACCAATCGGACTTTTATGGGCAGTTGATCCCCCACCTAACTTCTTTGCTTTCGCTGAATTTTGAGGTGGGGGTCTTACTGCCCATTAAAGCGGGATAAAAATTATCTGTTAAACAATATTTCGAAGTTATTAGTATATAAAGGTAACACCTTCTTTTTTAATTTAAAGATGGATTTTCAATTATATTTTGAAATGAATTGGAGTAAAACACACTAGTCTAACTACTTTTTTATACAAGAAGTTATACAAAAAAGAATAGCGAAGATCCCTAGAATCCCCGCTATATCAACGATGTATAAAATTTTGTATAAGTGATAGATAGACATAGAGACAAAAAATTTAGTAAAAACAAGGATTCTATGAAAAACACGATACATCACTTTTTGTAAATGGTATAATAAGGAAAAAGAGAGGTGAAAAACTAATGGACGACTCTATGTTTGCGTTTCGAGTTGTTTTCAATGCACTAACATCATTCTTTTCCAACGGGGTCTGGGTCGTTTTGTTCTTCTTCTTGTTAAATAAAACGTATGAAAACAAAACTTTCAAAACAGCATCGAGTATTATTACTGTTGTTGTCTTAGTATTTTATTTGTTTTATTGCATTCGGAATAGCATGTAATGCCTTTCTTTGAATAAGGTAGGGAAATCCCCCAGTATCCAAGACTAAATTTTACCCATACATCATTTTTTGGATCTAGCTCTTGAAGATAAAAACTATTTAATTTTCAAGGAGCAGTTATTAACTTAAAACTTATTATACGAGGAGGGTGTATCATGAAAAAAATATGCTTTGTATTAATTGTCGACGCTGGTATAAATTATGGTTCAATATTTTCTCTACCATTTTTAAGGAATCAGGATGATTTGAAGGGATATTTTTCTAAGTATTATGATGTTTCAATTAATTATATTAGGGATAAAAACTCAGTTGACTATTTGGTAGTTCCCAAACCGTGTCCACCTTTTGATAATGAAAATAATCTTCCAATAATTGAAGTACCAGCAATCTTATTTATGGAAAAGGATTTTGAAAAAATAAAGACTTATATAGACAATTATTTTTCTAATAACCCATAAAGAAAATAAAAGTACAGTAAAAAGAAGTTCAATAAAAAACGAGTGGCGTAGAATATTTCTATTAATCATTCGTTTTTTATTATATTTACATATATTTTTTAAAAGAGGATTATAGACGTTCTGAAAAAGATTAATTATAACAAGAACAGTGTTCGTACCCCAATAAGAGGGGTTTACTTTACTTCCAATAAAGAGAATTATGTAAATAAGCTGTCCATGTGGACAGCTTATTGTTTTTTTGCTTAGCGTGCAAAATTCGCGTCTTGTTGGCGGTACCCCATCGCTATCAAGCTAAAAAAGTAGGTCACCCCAAAAAAGAGAAAATACGTTAAATTCTCATAGATAACTAT
>NZ_CP031748.1:3319586-3321625 GCF_003429245.1 Bacillus sp. CR71
TACCCCATCGCTATCAAGCTAAAAAAGTAGGTCACCCCAAAAAAGAGAAAATACGTTAAATTCTCATAGATAACTATCTTATATTAATTACATAATCTAGTGTGATATAATGATATAAAGATATTATATTTAAAAGGGGGATTCAAATTGGTTAAAAACTTACCTTTACTAATAGTGATTTTACTACTAGGTATCAGTTCTTCTACATTAAGCACGAACGGATACTTTTCTCCAGTTATAGAATGGTCTTTAATGATTATAAGTATTATTTTGAACATTACTGCAGTGATAGGTTTATCATTACACGTCCTTGTATATCAACCTATGAAAAGATTTGATAAAAATTTAAAAGAGACCTTCAAATAAAATAATTATATTTGAGGTAACACCACATCGCTATCGAGCTAAAAAAATGTATCCATAAAAAGAAAAAAACGCTATTCTTTCTGTAGAATCATAGGAAAGGATGGCGTTTTTTTATGTCTGTTTCTGTTTCTGATGAATTACAACTATTTGCTCAAGAGATTCAACGTTTTTTATCTCCAAATACCTTACGGAATCTTGCTCGAGATGTTGGTTTCGTACAACGAACCAGTAAGTACCAAGCAAAAGATTTAGTCGCTTTATGTGTATGGATGAACCAAAATATCGCTACGACGTCTTTAACTCAGTTATCTAGCTGTTTAGAAGCCTCGACAGAAGTGCTCATCAGTCCCGAGGGACTGAACCAACGATTTAATAAAGCAGCCGTCCAATTTTTACAACACATACTAGCTGAACTACTAAGCCGAAAATTGACCTCATCTATACCGATTTCTTCTCCATATACTTCTGTTTTTAAGCGTATTCGTATTTTAGATTCAACTGCATTTCAACTCCCTGATGTATTTTCATCGGTTTATCCAGGTGCAGGAGGATGTAGCCATACTGCTGGGATAAAAATTCAACTTGAGTATGATTTGTTAAGCGGACAGTTCCTACATATTCATACAGGTCCAGGTAAACAACATGATCGTACTTACGGCTCTCTGTGTGCCCCAACTGTGACGGCAAATGATTTATGTATCCGAGATTTAGGTTATTTTCATTTAAAAGACCTTCAATATATACAAGATAAAGAGGCCTACTATATCTCTCGTATCAAGTCGAATACACGTATGTATCAAAAAAATCCTAACCCTGATTATTTTCAAGATGGAAGAATTAAGAAAGGTACAGAGTATATACAGTTAGATATGGAGATGTTACTGAACTCTCTTCAACCAGGACAAACATGTGAAATAGCTAATGCTTATGTAGGAATGACTGATAAAGTGCCAGCTCGTGTAATTGTTCATCGATTAACAAGACAACAGCAACAAAAACGATTACAAGATCAAGCTGTAAGAGAAAAAAAGAAAGGAATGAAGTATTCTTCTCGTAGTAAACGACTCAGTGGTATCAATGTATATATGACAAACACCCCTACAGATATTGTCCCGATGGGACAGGTACATGACTGGTATTCTTTGCGTTGGCAAATCGAAATTTTATTTAAAACGTGGAAGTCATTCTTTCAAATTCATCATTGTAAAAAGATAAAACCAGAACGATTGGAGTGCCATTTATATGGTCAGTTGATTGCCATTCTACTCTGTTCTTCTATCATGTTTCAAATGCGCCAATTGCTCCTCATGAAGAAAAAACGAGAGCTTAGTGAGTATAAAGCCATATATATGATTAAAGACTATTTTCTTCTTCTATTCCAAACTATACAAAAAAACACCCAAGAGCTATCAAAGGTGTTACTTCGTCTGTTCAATCTCCTACAGCAAAACGGGCGGAAATCTCATCGATATGAGAAAAAAACGGTCTTTGATATATTAGGTGTCGTTTACAATTCCATGTCTGATAATCAAGCCGCTTAATTCAAAAAAGTGAAACCCATTAGGGTTTATTTCGTATGCAAATCTTTCAATTACCTAAACTTGCCCCTTAGAAAAAAGAAACAATCTCGCCTAAAATTGACTTTGCATAAGCTTAGCTTGATAGCGATGTGG
>NZ_CP031748.1:3321675-3379159 GCF_003429245.1 Bacillus sp. CR71
CAAAAATGAAGCAATACGCCTATTAGCGTTAGCATAGATAGCAATAAAATAACCCTTGGAACAAGGGAGTTAGCTCGGCTGTCTTAGGACGAATTCGTTAGCTACCAAAAGTAACGACTAACCGAGAAGCCCCGACTTCAAACAGTCCGTTAGGACGTTAAGTGGCGGGTAGTTCACTTGAAATAAATTAAGAGATATATTAATAAGGGCTAGAAATGATTAAGTACTTTTCTATACCATAACTAGAATGAGTGGTTTTTATAAAATCGAAGGATGTATTGTATAGAAGAATACAATACATCCATTGTTTTATACGTGTTCTTGATAGTCATAAGGGTTTAAATTGTATATATAAACTTTGATGATTATCAAGATTTATATAAATATAATTAGTTTAATCATAAGGAAATGATGGATATTTTAATATATCGGTAATTTTTTGAAATTTTTAGAATAATTAATTTTACATTTTGTTATAATCCTATATCATATACATACAGGATAAATTTGGAAGAGTTTTGAAGGCGAAGTTTCGTATCTATGTAATACCGATAGTAGTTTTTAATTACTAAATAATACTATTCATGTATACGAGGTGAAACAAATGGGGAGACGAGTAAGCGAGAAGAAAACAAAAGAGCAGTTTTTATATGAGAGAAGAAGACAATTAGAAATAATGAAAGGTATTAGTAGCATCTGCAAAGGATGCGATATTTATATAGAATTGAGAAAAACGAAAGCACATAAAGAAGTTGCCAATACATGTGCAAGGAATTGTAAGTTGATTAGTAACGTACAAAAGGAGACAAAGATGTTTTTAGAAACAATTCGTTAAAAATGAGAAGGGAGGAATAAGTATGAATCATTCATATAGTAGCTTGAATCGCGATGAATCATTAGATAAAACTATAACACAAAGTTCTACTGCAAGAAGTATTAAGCCAATGGCAAATCTAGAAGAAAACACTTTTGAAATTAAGGAAATTGGGAATTATAAGGTACTATCAAAACAAGAAAGTTTAAAATTATTTCAGCGGTACAAACATGGTGAAAAGGATCTACGTGATTATTTGTTTCATGTGAATGTAGGACTAGTATTATCTATTGCAAGAAAGTACAAAAACAAGCACCCTGATATAGAGTTTGATGATCTGGTCCAAGAAGGTAATGAGGGAATGTTACGGGCAATGGAAGATTTTAATCCGGCATTAGGGTATTGCTTTTCCACGTACGCTTTTTGGTGGATACAAAAAAGTATGTTAGGAATTATATGTAAAAAAAAGTCCGGATCTTTTAAAATCCCTAATTATGTGAATCAATTTAATTTAAGATATGTCGAGTTAGAAGATAAATATCTACAAATGTACAACAGAACCCCTTCAGTGGAAGAAGTAGCAAAAGAGTTAAATGTAACTAGCGAAACAGTCATTAAGCACAACGTATATTATAAGCGAGCTACTACTATTACTTTGGATGTAGATACAATAAATGAAGATATAGGTATATTAAATCCATTCTATGATGATAGTTCAGCAATTCCGTCAACAAATGAGATGGTAATTGAAGACTTAAATTACGAGATATGGTTAATATTTGATGAAGTATTAAACCCAAAGCAAAAGATGGTACTAAATCTATGTTTTGGTCTTCTAGATGGTAAAATATATTTGCATAAAGAAATTGCAAAAGCACTTATGATAACAACTGAAAGAGTGTCACAAATAAAGGATGAAGCAATTAAAAAATTGAAGAAATGTGACTATAAAGAAGAAATTTTTAATCTATTACATGAAAAGTTGAAAGTAATGGATGAACTTAATATGGTGTGAAAATATATTTTTGTATTCATCAGAATATACAGTATAACGAGCGTGTTGTATCCTTTTTCTGTCTGAAAATTTTAAAAAAGGGGTGTGTTAAGGGGATAACATGTACTAAAAACTCAATAGATGTAAAATAAAAAGAAGGATAAATGGGTGCTACCTGTTTATCCTTTTTTATTTATCATGCTTAAAAAAATAATATTATCTTTATTTTTCCTTAGTTTTTCTATAGAAATATCTCATGATTAATTATGAAGGATAAATAATTTAATTACTCTCATTTATGAGGTACCAATAGAAAGGAGGCCATTGTTGTTATATGCATAATAATAGAAAAAGAAACGTAATTAAAGAAAGGATTAGACAAGAAAAAGAACGACGTGAGCGATTACTAGCAGAGGAAGAAGAACAATATAAGGATGTCTATAAAGATACAATAAGTGAGCAAATACCACAAGAGCATTCAGAACAACCGCGGAACCAACGTGAAGAAAGTGTAAATGTAAATTCACCTAAAAATGAATCTTCAAATAGTAACCCAGCTCTTGATTGGATCACTACAATTCAAAAACAGGCAGGCACTTCTGAAAATGATTTAAAAATAGAAGAAGCAAGGGAACGTGAAGAAGTAGAAGCACGTAGAAAGGCAGAAGCAGAAGCAAGGAAACGTGAAGAAGCGGAAGCGCGTAGAAGGGCAGAAGAAGCAAGAAACCAGGCAGAAGCGGAAGCGCGTAGAAAAGCAGAGGAAGAAGCAAGAAAACGAGCAGAAGCAGAAGCGCGTAGAAGAGCCGAAGAAGAAGCAAGAAACCAGGCAGAAGCGGAAGCGCGTAGAAAAGCAGAGGAAGAAGCAAGAAAACGAGCAGAAGCAGAAGCGCGTAGAAGAGCCGAAGAAGAAGCAAGAAACCAGGCAGAAGCGGAAGCGCGTAGAAAAGCAGAGGAAGAAGCAAGAAAACGAGCAGAAGCAGAAGCGCGTAGAAGAGCCGAAGAAGAAGCAAGAAACCAGGCAGAAGCGGAAGCGCGTAGAAAAGCAGAGGAAGAAGCAAGAAAACGAGCAGAAGCAGAAGCGCATAGAAGGGCCGAAGAAGAAGCAAGAAAAGAGGTAGAAGCTCGACGGAAGGAAGAAGAGAGAAAACTTGAAGAAGTAAGAAAAAGAAGATTAGAGGAAGAAAAGAAAATAAAAGAAGCACAACAGAGACAAAAAATAGTTGTAGCTAAAAGTGAACCAGAAAGTGATGAGATTAATTTAAATAAGGAAAGAGATCTACCAAATGAAACTAAATTTGAACAAAAAGAGAAAGTAGTAATCGATAAAAAAGGAATCTTAAATAATATGAAAAAATATAAGTACGCTATTATAGGAGTCGCATCAATTGTTTTATTAGTAGTAGCAGGTTTTGCTTTTAGTAATTTGAAGAATTCACAGGCTGCATCTGCAAATAATGTAAATAGTTTAGAAGTTAATGCGAATTTAATAAATGGATTAAGGCTATCTGCAGTTCAAAAATATCAAGATGCTGCCTTGGAATTTGATAAAGTTGATTATAAAAAATTAGGAAAAGAAGATAAAAAGGCAGTTTTATTTACTTATCTTTTAAGCGGTAAAGCACAAAAGGCTATTGACTTAGAGCAAGGTTTTGCAGAATCAGTAGTTTCATATTATATAGCTGTTGATAACTTGAAAAAGGTAAAAGAACTTAAAACTAAAAATTCACTAATTAATTTTGAAATTGCTGCGTTAGATAACAAACATGAAGAAGTTATCAAATTAATAGATCAAGTGCCACTAGATGGTAGAAGAGAAGGAATTATTGTTAATAGTTATTTGAAATTAAATAAATCTGAGGAAGCTAAAAAGTTTGCTCAAAAGGTTGGAAATAAAGATTTACTCGAAAAAATTAGTAATTCTACACCTAATAGTTCTGCTACATCTGTTGCAACTATAAGTGCAGGTTAAGTAATGGGGAGGAATTGATTGTGCCTTTAGATTATTCAAAAATCTTCAAGAAAGTTTTACTTGCAACTACTGCTACTACCTTAAGTGTTGGGGTAGTTTCAGGCTGCTCGCTGTTTTCTTCGGAAAAAAAGAGCACCAAAACAGCATCAGTATCTAAAAAGAAAAAAGATACTGAAAAAGAAAAGAAGAAAGATGAGAAAAAAGATGAGAAAAAAGATGAAAGTAAGAATGAAACGAATGAAAATTTAAATACTAACGATTTTGATGAAATCATTGATAATGCAAAACGTAGCTCTGATCAAAATTTAGCCGGAATCATTGAAAATAACAAAACTAAAAAGAAATTTGATGATTTAACTGATTCAATTGCTACCGCGGCTATAAATTCAGATAGAAATCTAGCATCAGTTATTGACGGTGATAAATCAAATAATCGTTTTTCAGATTTAAATACTTCAATAGCATCAGCAACAAACAATCCTTCTGTTTCGGATAATAAGGATAGTAAGAACTTTGTATTTGGTGGCGATTTAAATATCAATGATGGGGTTGCTATTGCAGATAATTCAATGCCTCCAGTTAATCATGATAAAAAACCGCCAGCTTCTGGAGATTCTAGTAACGTAGGAGATGCAAAACCACTAACAGGTGGTGAAGGTAATAGTGGCGGGGGAGATATAAAACCACCAACAGGTGGTGAAGGTAATGATGGTGGAGGTGGTAATGATGGTGGAGGCGGTACAAAACCACCAACAGGCGGAGATGGTAATGATGGTGGTACAACAAAACCGGAGAAACCTGAAAAAGATACAGTGGCACCAGTAATTACAGCAAAGCAAGGTGTAACTATACATGTAGGAGATAGTTTAAGTGCAGGCGATTTAGTAGAAGTAAAAGATAATAAAGATCCAAACCCAGTGGTAATAGTGGGAGCGTACGATACAGGTAAGGTAGGGGAAATTCAAGTAACAGTAACGGCAACAGATGCATCAGGAAATAGCTCAAGTACAACAGTAACAGTAAAAGTAGTCGAAAAAGAAGAAGAAAAGGATACAGAAGCACCAGTAATTACAGCGAAACAAGGTGTAACTGTTTATGTAGGAGATAGCTTAAATGCAGGCGATTTAGTAGACGTAAGAGATAATAAAGATCTAAACCCAGTAGTAATAGTAGGAGCGTACGATACAAGTAAGGCAGGAGAAATTCAAGTAACAGTAACGGCAACAGATGCATCAGGAAATAGCTCAAGTACAACAGTAACTGTCAACGTAGTCGAAAAAGAAGAAGAAAAGGATACAGAAGCACCAGTAATTACAGCGAAACAAGGTGTAACTGTTTATGTAGGAGATAGCTTAAATGCAGGCGATTTAGTAGACGTAAGAGATAATAAAGATCTAAACCCAGTAGTAATAGTAGGAGCGTACGATACAAGTAAGGCAGGAGAAATTCAAGTAACAGTAACGGCAACAGATGCATCAGGAAATAGCTCGAGTACAACACTAATCGTTAAAGTAGTAGAAAAAGAAGAGGAAAAGGATACAGAAGCACCAGTAATAACAGTGAAACAAGGTGTAACCGTACATGTAGGAGATAAATTAAGTCCAGAAAGTTTAGTGAGTGTAAAAGATAATAAAGATTCAAACCCAGTAGTAACAGTGGGAGTGTACGATACAAGTAAACCGGGTACAATATCAGTTCAAGTAACGGCAACTGATAATACGGGTAACAGCTCAACTGTAACGGTAACAGTAAAAGTAGTAGAAAAGGAAGAGGAGAAGGATACGGAAGCACCAGTAATAACAGCGAAACAAGGTGTAACCGTACATGTGGGAGATAAATTAAGTCCAGAAAGTTTAGTGAGTGTAAAAGATAATAAAGATCCAAATCCAGTAATAACAGTGGGAGTGTACGATACAAGTAAACCGGGTACAATATCAGTTCAAGTAACGGCAACTGATAATACGGGTAACAGCTCAACTGTAACGGTAACAGTAAAAGTAGTAGAAAAGGAAGAGGAGAAGGATACGGAAGCACCAGTAATAACAGCGAAACAAGGTGTAACCGTACATGTGGGAGATAAATTAAGTCCAGAAAGTTTAGTGAGTGTAAAAGATAATAAAGATCCAAATCCAGTAATAACAGTAGGAGCGTATGATACAAGTAAGCCAGGCACAATATCAGTTCAAGTAACGGCAACCGATAAGGTAGGAAATAGCTCAACTGAAACAGTAAATGTTATAGTTCTTGAGAAAGAAAAGCCAGAGCAGAAACCCGAACAAAAACCAGAACAGAAAACTGCAGGAACAACTTCTAAAGAGCAGGATAATGGATTACTTGCATCAAATTTTAATGGTGTAGCTAAAATAAGATTTTAGCAGAAATCTATAATAGCGAAGATTTTAGAAGGTTCATCTATAAGTTTTTTATCAGTCGAACTTAACTAATCAAAATCATATTTTAAAAAGGTCCGACTTTCCTACAGTTGGACCTTTTTTATATGTTTAATTAATTGTATTAAAATTTCATAAATTTATTTAATGGTTTATAGCGTAAAATTACCTTACCTTCAATATCATTCAAAGATATAAATCCTATTTCTTTAAATCTACTGTCTAAGCTTTCTTCACGATTATCCCCTAATACAAAAATTGTATTATTTGGAACCCTTTCGAAACCATAAATATTTTTCAATGAAAAATCAGCTGTTTTACCTTTTGAGTATGCATCTTTTACCTGAAGTCCATTTATATAAAGCATCTGTGATTTATATTCTATTCTATCTCCAGGTAAACCAACTACTCTTTTTATAATTGTTTTTTTATTAGAAGTGTTTTCTAGGGGGGAATTAACAACAACTATATCAAATCTTTGCAGATCGTCTATTGAATGGGTGAGATGATTAATTAAAACCTTGTCATTATTAAATAAGGTATTTTCCATAGAGACTCCAGAAACCTTATATGGAAAAAAAACGAACTGTCTTAGTAAAAGTAAGGTAACGCCAATTATAAATATTAATATTGGAAAAACAGAAATTAGACGTTTTTTCAATTGTAAATCAAACTCCATTCTGAGGGTTTATAATATTCATCATAACATAAATTTAACGGATTAAATATTCTGAAGATTGTTGTTTTTAAAGGTGTAATTTGTTAAAATTAAGTATACCTTTTTTAAATTTCAACTTTTTATATCTATAACCACTATAGCCCTTTCGGGGTTTCGATTTTCAAAGATAGTTTAAGTTTTTTACTTTTACTTTCTTTTTAAATATTACTCCGAAAAGGGCTTTTTTGCGTTTTTTGGAGAACATCACATTGTGAAAGGATGAAGAATTTATGAAGATTAAGAGATTGTTCTTAGTGTTAGGCGTTTTAGCTATGATGTTTGTTTTTTATAACACCTTTATAAAGGATGAACCTCAAACAGATGCTTTAACTCCAATCAAAGTAGAAGATTTGAAACAAAAAATTCAATACGATTATTTGTTTGAAGATGAATTATCACAAAATGTGATTAATGACTTAGGAGGGCAATTCAAATTAATATTTGATGATATTGATAAGAATGGCCACCTAACCATTTATCAAAACAAAAAAGAACTAGAAATGTTTTTAGGAAATCATGTAACTACTGTAGAATTAGCTGATGAATTTATATCAGACTACTTTAGTACAAATAAGAATTACAAAGTTACTTATATAAGTAAACCAAGTCTATTTAATTATAAAAAACCAAGAACTGTTACAAAAGTAAAAAAAGGATTGTTTTTGGTAAAACAAAACAACTTAATTCTGGAATTTAAATATGTACCAGAAATAGACGGATTTCGAATTTCTGAGATTACATATTTAAAATAAAAAATTACTTGGAGGGATTTATTATGTTGCAAATTAGAACTGTTATTGCTGATGCATTAAGAATTGATGAAGAAGTGAATAGCTTTTTGAAGTATTGTGCAAATTACGAGAAAATGGTTAAAAAAATAACACCAAACGGGTTCATGGAACGTGAACAAGGCCAATCGCTTTTGGTTATGGTAATAGAATATGAAGAAAAAAATGACTGCGGTTATGAAAAAGACGAGGATTAATTCCTTGTCTTTTTTATTTTCTATGAAGGGTGGATATATCGGCTATGAAAATTATAAAAAAGTGGCCGTTATAATGGTACCTATTGATTTAGCGGAAGTTCTAAAGTTTATACGTAAAGAGTCATTCTCAGTTAAAGAATTATTGAATCAGAACTTTCAACTTGAATCAATAGTCGCAGCTGAGGATTATATGAGACCTGAATTGTTTGAAAATCATACTAATTTAGGAGAAATCACAGGAAATAGAATAATAAATTTATGTAACTTTGAAAATGTAGAGGATAAAAAGGTAGCATTTGAGATACTGGAATTCTATATTCATCAAAATTGTATTGTAATCTATAGCATAATTGATGGCAGATTGAAAAAATAAATAATAATCAGGCTTTCGAATTATTAGTGTAAAGGTATCAAAGAATTTGATTTGTTAACTTGAGAAAGTTAAATAACAGAATAAATTTTCTGAATTTAAAGATAAAACGAACTTCATTGTGATATAATTTAGTTGCATTTTTTTATTTTTCTTTTTTATATCACTAACTACTTATAGCCTTTCGGGTTAATGAAATTACACAAAAAGGAACTTTATGTTACTTTATTTCATTGTGTAAACAATTCATTTTCCTGGAAGGTTATTTGTTTTTGCCTGAAAGGGGTGATGCTGTGTCATAGCAACTAATTATTAAATAGAAACTGCTGCTGCAATGTCAAAAGTTTTTCGAAAAGGGGTGCATATTATGTTGGTTACAGTAATTGTGTCAGTTGTGGCTGGTATGGTCTCAGGATTGGCTAGTCATTACATCACAAACAAAAAGTTTTTGTTGCCTCGTAAGAGCAAGCTTGCATTTCACCCGAGTTTCTTGGGAGAGATGTTTGTAGGCAGTATTGCTTCACTCGTTGGTGTTGCAATGTTTAACCCTGAAACAATGATGGATATTCTTAAGGTGAGTATTCTTGCTGGGATTTCAGGGCAAGCTTTCCTGCTGCACAATCGTTTGGCGACGGAACAAGTAAAAACTGACGAGCTTCAGTCTATTTCAAAGAAATTGACCGAACTCGAAAAAAAGAATAAGGAATAAAGGAGGAGTAATCTGTTATAAATAGAAATAGAGAGATGAGGAGATTTGGTTATGTAACGGCCAAATACAAAGAGTTAAGTTGAGGTGAGCCCCATGTCTCGAAAGGAAGTTTTTGATTATCTAGATGATCAAGAAAAGGAAGATTTAGCAGAATGGACAGAAGAGCTTAAGAATGCTCAATCTACGAAAGCAGTTAAACTTTATTCAAGTAAGATAAAGGAACTGCTAGGAAAGATTGAACAACGAATGATTAATTCAGGAGAGGAAGCAGCGACAGTTAGCTTCTAATTGAATAGCAAGAAATAGAAAAGCTGATGGAGGTTTTATCCATCAGCTTTTCTTTATTATAAAAAAATTTCTAAGAAAACAGAGAAGATGGTTGATTTGCTTTGTTATTAAAAAAATTATGAGGAGTGTTTACAATGAGTACAGATTTATTCATGAAATACTAACGAAACGCGGAATTATTCCAGAAATCGATAGGGCAGCGATGTAAATGATGGAGGAAAGCACATTATCACTGGTAATAGTATCGTCAGTAATATGTTTATTGGAATACCTGGTACACCGAATGAATAGATGTCTGGGACAAAAAATGGGATGGTAACAAGATGACGAATAAGCAGCAGCGTGATGAATATGAACAAAAGAAAATCTTGTGGATCATAAGGAATTTAAGAACTAGAGTTGTGCATAACAGAACAGATAAGGTTGAGGTATACCACCCTAGCTAATGATAAAAGCCCTACAGGGGATGTAGGGCAAGACTAAGGGTATTGAAGAATTGTCGATTCTAAAAGTAAAGGACTTCTTGGAATGTTATAAGTTTAACATAAAATCTATTAAAACATTATATAAAGATGTTACGAAATTATGAATATAAAAAAACAAAGATAAAAATTATGAAAAAAGTTGATAATCCATAGGAGCCAAAAGGGATTATGTTTGTAATAGCGTTTTTATAGAGTGAATACGACAAGCTCTTGCTTTTCGTAATATTCGGTAATCTAATAGGGTGCCCTACCTAATAGACTGGTTCCTGAGTATTATGATGCCTGAAAGCATCAAAAAAGCCCGTACAGAAGCACAGGCCAGTTGTTACACATATCGGTAACTAAATTTTAACAGATTGTTAGGTAGTTATCTAGTGAACTACTCGCCACTTAGCAAAGCTTGAAGTGGGAGCTTCTCAGTTCCACGACGAAAGTAACCTTTCGTCTCCCTGAGCGTTACTTCGGGGTGTTCCACCCCTAGATGTCCAACGCTTGGACGCTCTTTTGGTACGGTTGATATTTTACGTGGGAACCGAATGGCTTGGTTTTCGCACTCTATTTTCTTCCTGCAACCTCATATATCAAGTTATCGAAGAGCTTCATATAGCAAGTTTATCAAAAGTTTTTGGCTATGCCAAACCGAAATTCATCTCCTACCTACCGTTGGGATACGCCCTTCACACGCTTGAGGAAGGAGAATTCTTTCGGGGAGTTCGTTAAAAATGAAAAAACGCTCGATGGCAACGAGCGTTGTAGAGAAAATATTCCCTAAAATTAGCTACATGTATTATAACATACGTTTTCTCTCAGTAAATAAGGAGGAATGAAATATGATTGAAAATCCAATTACTTATGGTAATTATCATGACTCATCAGCAAGAGACTTTATTGAAGAATGTGAAGGTTGCAATGGAGAAATATACTTCGGTGAAAGTTACTTAGATTTTGGTGGTGATTATTTACACGCAGAAACAGAGTGCATTACGCAATATGTAATGTCTCATTCTACAGAGAAAGTGGCAGGTGAATAAGGTGGGACTACAAACCAAAATTGAAGCTGAAATTCAAATTTTAATGAATTTGGTTGAACGATATAAGCAAAGCAAAGAGCCTAACGCTGCATCAATGGTTGTAGCTTACGAATATGGATTACAAGCACTTATGCAAGTCTATGAAGCTAGTAAACAAACGGAAATAGCACCATTTTAAAAAGGGGAAATTCATATGACAACTGAAAACTACTTTTCTAAATTAGCTTAAATAGATTGCACGGAACATGTTGAAAAGAAAGGGCGTTTTAACTACTTATCATGGGCAGTTAAAAAGTAGATCCAACAGCAATATGGGAAGTAAAACGATTTAATGGAGGGCCTTACCTCAAAACAGATTGTGGTTACTTTGTAGGGGGGGAATTAACTGTACAAGAAAATCACTAAGTCAAAGTCACCCACTACAAAACAATCAAAACAAGCCAATTGCAGAGCGTAACAGCTTTGACATTAACACGAGTATCCAGCGGTGCTTAGTAAAAGCAATTGCAATTCACGGATTAGGTTTATAAATTTATGCGGGTGAAGATTTACTAGAAATCCAAGAGGAAATAATTAATGCTCAACAAGTTAGTGCAATTAAATTAAACATAAAAAATTAGCTACTTGTCGAAAAGTAGATGAAGACAGGATTAAAGGACAATTAAGTATTAAAGAAATTGGCGAATTGACATTAAAACAAGCAGAAGAAGCACTTAAGAAATCAACAAAGTGGGTTAAAGGCAACATAGCAGTATGCGAAAGGGCGAATGCGTGATGTTTAAGATACCTGTAAGGCGTGGGTCTATGAAGGAGATGTTAATAGCAGTTCGTGATTTAGAAAAACGAGGTTATGACTATGTAACGCCAATTAAACGAATATATAGGGCAGAAAGAACCTTTTATCATGAAGGTAAGTTCAGAGGGAGAGAAAAGGTTCGGTTTACTGGCATGGAGGACAATGTGAGTTATGAGTGTTGGATGAAGAAAGTGAACTAAATGAGCAAATTACTTATACATTAACAACCGTTAATCGTTTTATTAGGATTAATAAAACAGTTGTATTAAATGAAGCGATATTTTACAACAAGTTCATTATTGGTAAATAAATTAAAGAATTTCAATGAAGGCTATAACAGTTACGATGAATGGCTTAAGCAATTTCCTTTATGGTCTTCTGCTACATTACGAAGGATAATAAACAAACTTGAGAAGCAAGGGTTACTTATAAAAAGGAATTACAACAAGTTAAAAATAGATCAAACAAAATAGTAAGGTTCAATCTACTATATTTACAACAAGCCTTACAGGAGTGTGTTTAGAGGGTGCGTATTATGAACGGATTGTATCGCGGATTCTCAATAACTTCAGAACGATTACTTTCAAAGAAACAAAGTATTACAGAAGAAAGACATTATCATTTTTAAAGGGGGAATTAAAATGTGTGCATGTAACGGAACGGGAGTAATTAAGAACGATATGGGTAATGGATGCTTTCAATTTGCACCTTGTATTTGCGAAGCAGGGAATCGCAGTCCTGAAGAAGTGGATAGAAGACGTCATGCCGTTATGGCGGAGCTAAGGGAAATTCACCAATTACAACTGGAGGGGAAATGGGATGCCACGACTTGGAACGGATTTGGAAAAGGAGAATTACATAATGGCGTTGCAACAGGAAAGGTACATGAAGAAATTGCGTCGTAACTTATATATCGCTTTAGAAGAATTAGACTTAGTGTTTGATGAAAGTGAAGTGATTCAATTAAGAAAAATGTGGGATGAGGATAAAGGTATTCTCGAAATAGCAAAAGAGCTAGGAAGGTATCAACTAGAAATCGCCGCATTAATCATGGATCAGGCAGATAAGAACAAAATCAAATCTCGCCCAATGGGGTTAGGAGCATGAAACAACTAACACTAGAGGATGTAGTCGGAAGTTTTGATTATACTGCAACAAGTACAGCGGATAAGTTTTTGAAACGTAATAGCATTATGACGTATTCAGTAGAGTTTTACGATAAAGACGAGAAATGGAAGCTTCGTTGGTTTGACGCGAAGTCCGGGGGCGCAGCTATAGAAATGGCTAAAAAGAAATACGGGAATATACAAATCATTACCACCCATATTTCAGATAGAACTTTAGAGGAGATTATGAATTTGGATTAGGAGGCATAGCGCCATGATGATAAATAGATGGCTAGAAAAGGAAGATTATCAAGCAGCCGAGAAGAACGGCATTGGCTATAACATGTTATATCGTAGGGTGTATCAAATGGGATGGGATGTTAGTAAGGCAATTAATACACCGCCTCGGAAATATCAATTTAGGGAACAAAAGTGGTTAAGGATAGCATTAGAAAATGGGGTTAAAAAGAAGACATTTTTAACTCGTGTTTATAAAGGGATGTCACCAGAGGAAGCAGCAAAAAAGCCTGTAAAGAAATTAAGAGCAACAATGGAAGATATGGTCAATTTAGCTGAAGAGAACGGTATTTCATATAGCACATTTAGTAAAAGAGTATTAAAAGGAGGATGGAGTCCACAAAGGGCAGCAACTACACCTATAAGGAGACTTAAGAAGAAAAGCAGCTAGGAGGCAACATGGACAGGAAACAAATCTATATCGATGTTTTACTACAAAAAGGAATTTATAAAGAAGAAAAGACAGGTCGACAACTTTATGAGATGACTGAACAAGAATTGTGGAATCTAATTAAAGGAGTGTATCAAGAATGATGGAAATACAACATGGTGTTTACGAAGTGACTCAATTATTAATCAAAGCAAAGGGAGGTAATTGACACTCCCACGGCTAAAGCCACAAGCTAGCTAACGTCAGTGGGATTCTTACTACCAAAGGCGAAGTCTATTTCTAGTATCGCTGACGTGCAAGATTGCGGTGTGCCATCACCACGCCGTATCCAGTGCATATAGCAGATACGGCACTCATTCTATTACCAAACGAGTCAGATTGTGAGTTCTCAAATGTGTTTTAGCGTCTTGTGCTTGACGACTCAATACATTTTACGGAGTAGAAGAATTTGTTACTTCAACCTCCTATGTATTCTGTTTTCAGAGAACAAGATTGTTTTAGAGACTTTTACTTGCCTATTATGAAAATGATACCAATTCAAATTCTTGATGTAGAGAACGTACCTTCGGTGTTTTATTTGTACATCGCATTTGACTTCACTCTCATCCCATTCCTAAAGTGGGTGCTATCGCACCGTAGTGGGCTTTCCCGTGCGGAAAATCTATAAAAGATGTGGAGTTACCAAGATATGCAAAGTCTGGTGATGCTGGTTTTGATCTTGTAGCAGCAGAGGACACGATTATATGGCCGGGCCAAACAAAGGTTGTACAAATGGGATTGATTAGCTTTGGAGATTCCACCAGGATATGAATTGCAGGTACGTCCGCGTAGTGGTATGACGCGTGATTCTTGGAACTGAGGATAGTGGTTTTAGAGGGAAGGTTAGTGTACTTGTTGATTACATTGAATTCCCTAAAGAGGCTAGCATGCAAGCTAATGTAATTGAAAGAGGGAATCTGCACTTCGGATCAACGGAGGGTGAAATAAAAAAGGCTAGGATTTGCTCCTAGCAAAGAATTATGTCGTACAGAAAGGTAAAAACCTAATGTTTGCAATTTCATTATATAACGTTTCTGGGGTGGAAGAATTAAATCATAGCAATCTTTACGTAACTTTTACATGTGATTGAAGTATTTGATAACACAGACATGGATTTATTAGAAATTGAAATTATTAAAGGGATTTCTGCATATGGAAATCCTAAATGTAGTGTATGCGGTAAAGAAATCTTAATGGTGCCAAGTTACGTAGCTATTAATTTAGATGAAGATACTACCTACTAGGAATAGAGCTCCTAGCGAAATTAAAGAATCAACTAAAATTAAGAACTGGTTTTTCTGTGGTTTTCGAAATTCCCTTATTAAGCTAAAAACGAAACTCATTCCGAAACAAATATATAACAAAATCATTATTGTTCCTGAAATACTTAACACTCCTAATATATTAATAATTTAATTATATATCGAAAAGTACGTGTGTGTAAATTTTTAACAAAAAACTTATTGGAATAAAAAAATGGCTCTTACTATTACGTAAGAACCCCATAACCGAAGAAAAAAAGTCGTATGTGAAACCATGCGGGAATCACAATAACATTTTAACATTTAAATATATAGTTGTCTATACATCAAATTAAAAAAATATTTATTTAAACGAAGGAGCCCTAGATTTAGGGATCTAGAGCTTCTTGTGTGGGTATAATTCACACAATTTATGAAAAGAAAAGAACCTACTGAAGATAACATATAAATGTTTCATAAATGTATCAAAAAAGTGAAAAAATAGTTATTTGAATAGAAAATGACAGCTGGAATATTAAGATTGTATCAGCTGTCACTAAAATAAAAATTTATTTTTATTAGTAGGTTTTTAGTTGATATTTTTACTTCTTTTAGAAGAAATTGTACCAAATATTAATCCTGACATTGCTCCGATTAAAGTCATAAAAATTGCACTCCATGCTGCAAATGACATAACTACACCTCCTAAAAATAACTTATTGTAACTATTTAAAGCTATTGTTTCTTAGTCTTTTTAATAGAAATGATGATTGCAACAACTGTTAAGAAAATAAGAGGAGACCACGAAAAGAAAGACATGTAGTATTCTCCTTTCGATAATAATTATAAACATTGTATAAAGCAATTATTACATGTTTATAAATTTGATATACTAAATATGTAATATTGCATATTGAATTGTAGGACGTGGGGAAGTAAAGACGATAGTCGAACCAAAACACCATTTTAATAGAGAACATTTAACAGGACCCGATTAGGGGGACGGGTCCTGTTAATGGAACGATAGATTTTTACGTGATTACCAATAGATTACCATAAAAGGTAATTGGATTCCATCAGTTGGGTGTTGAGAAAGCTTTTTATAAATGCCTTATTTTACATAACAAGGCAGCTAGCTAAAGTAGCTAATTGCTCGGTTGTACAATTTTAGAAGTTTCACTGGATACAGCTATATGTTGTACAAAAGTTACAACTATATCATAAACAAATATTAAAATATTATATATGAAAGAAAAATAAATAAAAATTTCATTTTGTTTATTTTAAAACCAAAAAAGAGCACTTTATTAAGTGCTCTCGTGACGAGATCCATTTTGTGAAGACTACTTTATTTTATAAAGAAAGGAACACAGAATATTATATGCGTTTCTTGTTAATTGAGTGTATTTTTACAGACAAAGAGCAGCCAGCAAGAGCTAACTGCTCGGTTCTCCAAGGGGGAACAGGGAGAAAATCTAATGTCATATAAAGTATTGACGGAATATTGGGTTTTATTCACGAGAGATTATATTCCGAAATTTGGATTATAATAGTCGATATTCTCCATATTGACCAGAAAAGAACTAAAAGTTCTAGTGAAATTCCAAGTGTTCTTTTCTTGGTTTTTTGAGATTCTTTTATCAAATAGCCAACAGCACTAATTGCTATAAGAATAAAAAGAATAAGTTCTAGTGTAACTGGCATTTTATCTGCTCCTAAACAAATTATTTCATATATAACAATTATAAGATATTTACTGATCATTAGTAGTAAACATTTGAAAAAAATAATCCTTTTGTCATAAACAAAAAGGCAGTTGTTTCCGCAACCACCTTTCAGTAAAATAAAGCACTTTTTCAGGAATAAAATATGGCTGATTCTTGAAAAGATTATAGGGTTTAATCCCATTTTTATAATTCAAGTGACGAACTTAATTTTAAGAAAGGCATGACTACATTATATGATAGCTTGTCAATAATGCTCACGACTAAAAGAGCAGTTAGTAAAAGTTAACTGCTCCATACAAGGAGATACAAAGAAAATTACTTCAAATGAGTTTTGACATACAGCCTACATATAGTATTGACGGAAAAATTATTTTAAATCCAAGTTACTTAAAGTAAACATTCCTACAGATACAATGGCTGCACCTACTGAAGAACCTAGCCAATCTCTCCAACTTAATGTATTTAAAGGTGTATCTGTTAGATCTATAATTAAAAAGATAGCAAATATTAATACACCAAATGCTAAGCATCCCCAAGAAGTTTGTAAGGATTTAATTATCTTCTTCCGGAATTTGTTCATATAAATCATCCTTACTAATATTTTGTATTTTTATAAATAAATTATTGCATATATGGAAATTGAAAGTAAAGAGTATACAATATTACATATTGAAACTTAACGAACTAATTATTTTTATAGACAGTGAGGAATAACAATACGATTTAACAGCAGAAGAGATTACTGGAAAATTAAGCGCATAAGTAATCAAAAGCATCCATAACGGGTGCTTTTTTCTTTGTTATATAGAAATTACACATTAAGCATACATGTATACGCATTGTTACGATACGCTAAGGAAAGTAATAAAAATATGAGACCAATAAAACCGTATAAAAACCAAAAGAATCCTAAGACGGGAAATATTTTATGGAAATAAAGAATGGTAAACCTCCTTGGTGATATAAAGGATTATAATATATCGTTGGCCTATATAGAAGGAAAAACATAAATTGGTACATATTAAACGAGGGGTAGAATAAAATGGACATTTGGATTAAAGGATTCTATATAAATAGGTAGAATCTAATTATTTAGTTCACATTTTAATCCAAGGGGTACAAATTCGATGCGACGTGAAAAGGATTTGTTGAAACAATGGAAGGCAGATTTGCAAGTTATTCAAAAAGAGAAGAGACTGAAGAAGAAGGCTAAGAAAAAAAATAAGAAATATAGCATTCCGGGTAATACAGCTGACTTCATGGATGGCAAGAATACTTATCGTAAAGAGAATGGGGTATGGAAACAAAGGAATAAATAAAGTCAGGATAAATAAGTTTGATTAAGTTTATAGCAATTATCGTAGGCGCTTGCCGTAATCTGGGTGGCGTCTTGTTTGTTATTAAGGAAAGATTAGGGATCAGATAGACTTGCAAATTGAAATATTATTAGTCTGAAACATAGACTAGTAAACAAACCATTTCTAACTTTTAATCATAGAATATGATAAATTCAATTTTTAGAGGAGGGAATCATATCTATGGGGTGGAATAATAATTTTGGACATTCTCGAGATTGTAATAGATTTTGGGATGATTTAGTATTTTGTGGATGCGGTCGTAGACGCAGAAGAAACGATTTTAACAACTGTCATTGTAGACGTGACTGCGATTGTGATGAGTGTCGTCGTAGACGTGATCATGAACGCGATCGTAATCATGATCACGGTGACCATCGAGAGTGGTAAATTCTTTTGAAGGAGTGCATATCTTAATCGCACTCTTTTTTATTATGTTTTTATCATTTTAGCCAAGAAGACTCCTTCCTCAAGGAGCGTGAAGGGTCACAGCCGAGTGAGTAGGTGGGAGATGAATTGGCTTCGAACAAGGGATGGCAGGAAGCCATCTTAATTGTTCGACTTACAGAAAGTTTTACTCCACTACCTATCGAATGTACGTTTGGTATATAATAGTCATATACTGAAATGGAGGTGAATTAAATGATAATTAATAAAGCCTTTAAGTTTCGTATCTATCCAAATCAAGCACAAGCAATTCTAATTAACAAAACGATAGGTTGTTCTCGCTTTGTATTCAATCATTTCCTATCCCTATGGGATCACGTATACAAAGAGACTGGAAAAGGTTTAACATATGGTACATGCTCTGCCAAACTTCCTGCCATGAAGAAAGAGTTTGTTTGGCTCAAAGAAGTGGATAGTATTGCGATTCAGTCGTCTGTTCGCAACCTTGCGGATGCATATACACGATTTTTCAAAAAACAAAATAGTGCCCCGCGTTTCAAATCCAAGAAGAATAACGTACAATCTTACACCACAAAACAAACAAATGAAAACATTGCCGTTATAGGGAACAAAATAAAGTTGCCGAAACTAGGCCTTGTTCGATTTGCCAAAAGCCGCGAAGTAAAGGGACGTATTGTAAATGCGACTGTTAGACGAAACCCTTCTGGCAGATATTTTGTGTCACTATTAGTTGAAACAGAAGTACAAGAACTTCCGAAAACACATTCTTACATTGGAATAGATGTAGGACTAAAAGATTTTGCTATTTTGTCAGATGGTAAACCCTATAAAAATCCGAAGTTTTTTCGATTATTAGAAGATAAGGTGGCGAAAGCGCAGCGTGTTCTTTCTAGAAGAATGAAAGGATCTTCTCGCTGGAATAAACAACGAGTAAAGGTAGCTAGAATTCATGAATACATATCAAATGCTAGGAAAGATTACTTGCACAAAATCTCAACTGAAATCATCAAAAATCACGATGTTATCGGTATAGAGGATTTGCAAGTATCGAATATGTTAAAGAATCATAAGTTAGCAAAAGCAATTAGTGAGGTATCATGGTCACAATTTCGAACAATGTTGGAATATAAAGCAAAATGGTATGGAAAACAAGTCATTGTCGTATCGAAAACATTTCCTTCCAGCCAATTATGTTCTTGTTGTGGATATCAAAATAAAGACGTTAAAAATCTAAACCTACGTGAATGGGACTGCCCTTCTTGACGTACACACCATGATAGGGATATTAACGCAAGTATCAATATAAAGAATGAAGCGATAAGGCTTCTAACCGCAAGGACTGCGGGGTTAGCCTAATCAATTAGAGTTCGATAGAACTCTTTACTTAGGAATCCCTCACTTCTAAACAAAGTGAAAGTGGGGGTAGTTCAACTCTCTATGATTTATCTCAGTATTGTTGTCATATTTTTGGTTGACATAAAGGCGGATGAAGGCATTTTCTTTAAGAGGTTTATTTCCAGGTTTTACACTTCCAAATGTAACTGTTTTTTCTATCCCATCCTTATTATAAGTAGATAAAGTATAGAATCGTTGGTTCCCTTTTATCTCACCGTTGTTTGTTATCTGTACATAATATTGTTCGGTTCCCATTCTATTTATAGTAGGTGATCTTTCGCATCCAATAGCAAAACTAGAAAATAGTGCGAGTAATACAGATATAACTAATGATTTTTTCATATAACACTCTCCTTGTTTGTGTATATAGAAAATTATAGTAAAGAGTTTATAGTGGAAAAATTGATTTTAGTGACATTAATATTACAAAACTTTAAGGAGTAGCTCATTAAGGATTTTTAATAAAATAGTTATTGTATTGAACAAAAAAACATGCACAAAAATTGTACATGTACAGTAAAAAACTATGTCTTGTCTAAGTAAATATATGCTTGGCTTATACAAACTGTGAGTCGTTTTTCATTAAGGAAGATGTTAGAGAAGATTAGAATAAAAATTTTATTTTGTATTAAGTTGGAATATAAAAAGAGCACTTAGTAAAGTGCTCTCGTGACGAGTCTCATTTTATAACGACTATTTTATAAAGAAAGGAACTCAGAATATTATATGTGCGCCAGTCAATTGAGTACCTTGTACAAATAAAGAGCAGCTAGCAAAAGCTAACTGCTCAGGTAATGGAATATGGTTCGAAATGGGTTGTTTACAGTATTGACGGAATATTGAGTTTTATTCAGGGGCAGAAATAGTATATGTACAAACTGTAGGCTGAATTAAATAAAAAATAACAGAGTTGCAATGTAGCAAGATAAAACTGAAATAATAGAAAACATGGTTTTAAATTTTCGGCGTTCTTTTTCATCCTCCGTGGCAAACAAAATATATTTTCGTATTCCAAATACGAATAGCCAAATGCCAAAGGTTAATCCGAACATTCCAACAAAGAAATGAAGATTTGGGAATGAAGTAGAGGTAGTAGCGGATAAAAGTACAGTTTTAATAGATAAATAAGAAAATGTTGTTAAAAGAGAACAATATATGATAGCAATAATCCATTTTTTCATAATAGTTACCTCCTTTTATGAAGTAGTAAATTTATGTAAATGAAAATATTATATCATGAAGCACGTTTATTGTATGTAATGGAGACAACTGAACAAAATACTCCTTTTAATAGAAAGTGAGGAGTAACAACGGGACTAGGAAACCGTGGGATTGCATTTGGAATGCTTATCAATCTAGCGAATGAAAAAAATGTATCAAAGAGGGGGAGTGGTGCTTATAAGCAAGCGCCCGGCTCCTGTGAAGGTATTAAATAAAGGTGGCCGTGTACTAAATGAATTTTATGAAGCTAAAAGTACAGTAGACTATGACGGTGTGTATAAGCGAGCTATCGCATTTGAAGCGAAGTCTACAGAGAAAGATACACGTTTTGATTTGAAGAACATTGCACAGCATCAATTGGATTACCTGGAGAAAGCGGAGAAGATGGGAGCAATTTGTTTCTTCCTTATGTTGAAGAAGCAGTAGCACCAGCTATGTTTGATGGAATGATTCAATTTGATCAGGACCATAAGAAATTAGTAAATAGCATTGAAGCAGCAAAAGAGAAGATGGCTAATAAGAAACACAAATTATTAAAGGCCTAATGGATAACGGAACCATACAGAGTGGTGGGGGCTACTCGCGTTATACGTTTCGAAAAGGCACCTATTTAGGTGCTTTTTTGTTTGCATCTTTCGAGATGGACGAGCATATATTGGAATGTGTGGATGGAAACCACTTTATATATCAGAGCACCTATCAATTATGGGTGTTCTTTTATTATGTGAAAATTTTATAAGTTGTGTGAGAGTTGAAAAATAGTATATTATCTTTCTCAATGTACATATTAAGAAAAGTTTTTAATATCATACATAAAAGGCGGGATAATATGAGTGAAAATAAGAAAAATGAAGAATTGAATAAGATAAAGAAGTATTATTTTAATGAGGACAATCAACCAGTAGCTGGTATAGAGTTAATTTTGCCGCCGGATATAGGAATCATGTTAGCCCCTAAATCAGTTAATGATGAAAGTAGAGATATTGATAATGAATAAGTTTAATTTAAGCATCCATTCGGGTGCTTTTTTCTTTGTTGTATAGAAATTACACATTAACCCCCTTTAATACATGACTTAGGCATAGTTGGGAATGAGAATATCATATAATGACACTGAACGGTTTCCAACATGTTCCCCTATATTTTTTCAAGGGAGAGCACTTATTGGGGGAGTGCTCTCTTTCGTTTGTACATAAGGAGGCTTTCATCATATAATATCAGGTCAATATAAATACACCGTTACTCACTTAAAGAGCTCTATAAATAGGTATAGAGCTTTTTTATTGCACATAAGGAATTCCCAAACATACAATATCGAGTCAATGCCAACCAACTTATTCCTTTTCCGAGAGCTATATATATTCCGCTATAAAGCTCTTTTAGGTTGCGCCATTAGAACGGGCAAGGCATTGTCGTATATTTTATACTCAGAAGCTTAGGGCACTTTATAGTGTTCTTTTTTTATTGAACAAAATGGACATTTAAAAATAAGGAGATGATCCATATGGTAACTATGGCACGAAGAAAAAGTGGAGCTTGTTCAAAAAGGATGCAAAAAATACGCACCCGTGGCGGCGCGAATGAGAATTATGATTGGCAGTGTAATTATATTCAGCAATATTATAGATATTCCTCATGTATTTGCTGATGGTTAAAATCCAGATGTGAATGAGGTATTTAAAGATGTGCAATCAAACGATGGAAAGATAAAGAATTATATAGAGGGCCAATTATACAATCATATTGTAAATGCGTTTGAACCGGTTATATTCTTAATTAAAGTGGTGTCATACCCAATAGCATCCGTTGTAGCGTTATGCGGTAGTTTGTTCATTATGGTTGGTAGTCAGGAGCGAGGATTCAGTCTAATTTCAAGGGCAGGTATCGGTTATATAGTGGTGCAAATGATTCCGTTATTTATGAGATTGCTAAGGCTATTTAGTCCTACTTAATGTAGGACTTTTTCATATGATAATAACCATCTATCGTTATTATCAGACAACATATCTTAACTCAACATTCGCAATAAATAGTTTTATGTTTCTGAAATTGTAATATATTTACATGTATGAAAATCGAAAGTATGATGAAGGTGCAAGCCATAAAACTATTAAAGGGGGATTTTTTATGTTAAAGAAACTAGCAATCGGAGCATTAGCAACTGGGATTATGTTGTCTGGAGCTGGCGGTGTGATGGCGGCAGAAAACACACCAGCTTTAAGTAAGGAAAAGGTTGCAGACTTAAATACTTTAAGTACGGCGTATACTACTGTTAATGTCAATGGGAGCACTGTTGAATTTGCTGTAAAAGGCTTAGAAAATCCATTCACTTCAAAGTATTATCAAAAAATAGCTTGGACAAATAGTTATTCGGATCCAAATAATTACAATACATTAGCAGTAGCATATCCACAAAGCGGGAATGGTTATCAGGCATATGGATATGAATCATTAAATAATGTTAAACAAAAAATAGGCTCTGGTCAGACTGTCTATGGTTTCGCTCTAGCAAATAACGGAACCTGGTATCCAGCTGGACAAGCTATAATTAACTATTAAGATTTAAAACAAAAAGGAGTCCTATTGGGCTCCTTTTTTTACTTGCAGGAATTTCTTAACCATCATGGAATACTGTTTATACAATATGTAAATATGCATATTGTATTTATTTGGGTTTTTTGTATGTTAAAATTACATATAAAGATTTTTATATATAAAAAACCTTAAATCAAAAATATCCAATGGGTTTTGAGAGGTGTTATATGTTTACAAATAAAAAATTAATTCGAATTGGTCTAACAATATTTGTATTTTTATGTATAATTGATTTTTCAATCGGTTATTTTCAATCATATCTTGCATCAGCAGGAGATATTAAATGGACAATGCCAGAAATGTGGGAAACTATTTTGATAGATGCTCCTCGAGGTATACTTGTTCTTTTAGGTGCAATCGCTTTGTATGATTTCACAAAACAGACATCAAAAAAAGATGCATCAATCTAATCATGTCTTTCTTCAATTAAAAATTTCATGATAGTAATCTTAAAAAAAAGCCCTGATCAGGGCTTTTTTTCTTGTTACTGATAATGAGACACTATATCTGACTTACATAAATATCCTATTTGTTCAAATCAATCCTTGCTGATGGTACAATTAAAGCCATGGAGGGGAATTATGGGGATTTATTATGTAATACCACTACTTCTTATAAACGGCACTGCGTTATTCTTATTTTTATTGTCTGTTTCACCAAAAATTAAGGCTAAAAACCTATCATCGATAATGATCTGTTTAGGGATAAATCTAATCACAAGTCCAGCGGCTTTTCTTATAGGTGGGATAGCTGATTATGCAGGTGTGGCGGCTAATTATGGGGCTTATTTTGCGGGTGAGTCGGCAACAGCGCCTCCTCTAGTTAGTCGTGTGCTTTATTTTTCGGGAGGATTTCTCTTCATTCAGGGAATACCACTCCTCATACTAATTGTGGCTTTGTGGAAGGTTGCAAGAGCAAAGAAAATAAATCAAGTATAGAAGTACATAATGAAAGGGTGGATTCCTTTTTAGAGGAGGGATCCGTTTTTTTCTTGCTATCGATTATAATGCTTTATGTTAAATCGAATTGTATAGAGCATTCATTTATTTTTCTTTCATAGATCAATTCATAATATAATATAGAAAATATTTCTTTGTTTCGTCGATTAAGGAGGGAATTTAATATTGGAACAAGAAAAGATTGATATTTTAGCTGAAACCTTATTATTGGAGGTTATAACACAAAAAGTTGAAATGATAGAGCAGCTTCCCATTATGCTAAAAGGTATTGACTATTTAGATGGTTGGGCAGAAGTCATTTCAAAAACAACAGAATGTGAGATTTTTGAATCAGATGCACTCAGTGTAATGAATTTTTTTGCCGTAGGAGAAAAATTTTTAATTGAGCTAGAGATGCCATGTCTTATATCAACATGGCAGGATAGAGAACAACTTCTGAGAATTACAACTACTGTGAAAGCAAAATGCTTAGTTTCTCATGCAGAAGTATTTGATTGGAACAATATGAATAAAATAGAATTGTTAAATCACCAAAAAGATGTGCAATTTGTAGAGTTAAACTATATAGATACTGAATGTGATGATATTCGTGCTTATTGAATTAGACAAAACAATAAATTCCAGTTTTTGATTTGTTTAGTAATTCATGTACTTTTTCTGCAGATTTAGAATTAGCTAATATCTTATTCATAGATTTTAATAGATCTGAATTCCGTATAATTAAAACAACATTTGCCATGTACTTAAAACCTCCTAAAGTGTTCTTTAAAAATTTCACGTACTATATGTTTAATATATTTTTATACACCAGATAATCAAGGGGATACTGTCTCTGAAAGGACGTAAATATCGTTTAGAATCTCACACGTAATTACATAAAATATAATCATAATATCCATATATGATTTTCTGTGTAGGGTTTTCTTTTCAAATATTTCAATTGTCTCGAAATAATAGGAACGATTTGTACATTTTTTAAAGTATAAATCCAGTTAATTGGTAGTTGATATATTTTTATACAGCCAAATAGCTAAATCAAATTGTATTAGTTTTTTGATTCTTGAAAATTTCATAGTAGGAGTTTGATAATTATAATTTATAAGAAGTAAATATGAAAAAGTTAGAGAATTATCTTAGTTATTAAATAGATTCTGCCTATACTTTAAGTAGAGCCCAATTTATTAAATTTAAATAGTTTATATGTTCATATATAGAATTTTGAAGGGGGAAATTGTAAATGATTCCAACGTCAACATATGTGGCTAAATGGGTATTAGATGACTTAACACTTGCATCAAGACCAAATCAGGGGATCAAACTAAGTACATTTAAAAAGTTAGAAAAACTTTATGTAGAATACAGAGAAATGATTAAGGGAGATACTAGTTTTGAAATTACACATTATCTGCTAGAGTTTATCAATCCACATAATCTTTTTGTAGTAAGAGATGGTTACTATATATTTGATAATAAAACGATGAAATTTATTAAAGTATCAGACGATATTCATTTTTTAAATCAAAACTTAGCGTATTGTAATAATGGAGTTGCAGTGGATTTAATAAACGGAAAAATGCATTTTTTAGAAGGGCATTATTATAAAGTTAAGACCTCATATGTTGATTTGTTAAAAGGAGAAACTATCCCTGTAATGGTACTAAGTCATTTAGATAATAATGTTGGAGTATCAGTTCCTTTGACAATGTTTAATGAGGAAAGAACTTTTAAAATTTCAGAGAGTTATATAGTGAATCTTACCTCAAAGAATTGTAACAATGAGAGTCAATTTAATGAAAAGGGAAACGTAATACGATTTCTAAAACCTTCTATTGTGTAGTTAAGTATATATGTTAATTAAATTCATAATGAATTTAAGAGGGTGAAGTAAATTTCTTTTGAAATGTATACAGCCTTTCGAGATAAAGTAATTATAAAAGATGAATATAAAGGATTGGTGGAATTAATAAATACAGGAAGTTGGGAAGAAGCTGCTTTAAAGTTTCCATTCGTTAAAGAATATATAAAAGTTAATCATAGTAAAGATATTCCATTTACAAAGAAACAGATAAATGAAGCATTTGCAGAAGGTGATTTTCTATATATGAGGTGGCACATAGGAATCTGGGAAGAAGAGAATGATTATTATACAAATTTTAAAGATAATGAATGGTCATTTATAGCCAATCTAAGGAACTATAGAGATCTAGAACATAACGTGGCACCTATCATATTATTTATGAATGTGGTTTTAAAGGAAGTAGCAGCACATATTATAAGGCTGGAAGTTTGATATGGTGAGGCTGATGGACCGGAAGAATACTTTTTTATAAATAATGAATTTAAAAAGAGTAGCAGTAATTAAATATTGCTGCTTTTTATTTATACACTAGAAATTATTGTTGTTAGCGTTATATATATTCATTTATAATAGAATATGGAAAATTTTACACTGCAATAATAAAGATTTTAGTATATAAGAGCTGGGAGCAGTTCTTTTTATTTTGCTCAGAGGGAGTGTGATAGAAACAAGTTTATGTTAGTAGCGAAGTTAAATGATTTAATAGAAAATAAAAAATTAGAATTAGTAGAATTGGTAAATAAACATGGCTTTAGTCATACGAAAGTCCTCTATTTAAGTCAGGAAATTGATAACTTAATTAATAAATATATGATTATAAAAAAAGGAACCCTATAATAGTAGGGTTCAAAGGGAACAGATACATAAAATAAATAAAGAGAATAATTTTATTATATAAGAAATCTGATACTGTAATATTGAGAAAGTGTAAAACCTTAATTAAATATTTTGATTTGAAAAGTGATGTGATTACTATTTTAAAATTAAGAACAGATTTAATAGAGAAAGCGTTTAAACTAACTCATATAAAAGAAGACAGCAACGCTAGTAAACAGGAAATTAATATTGCATTTAATTTATATGAAGAGTTACAAAAAATAAACGAATCTAAGAAATTTAAATTTTATCCTTATAATGAAAAGCAAGCCAGTGAATTCTCATCATCTGATTTCTCAAAAGATGCTTAAAAAATTACCCGTTTATGGATACATCTTTGCTTTAACTTAATGATGATGGGATACGGAAAAGATTTGTATCGATAAATTTTTTAGGGGAAAATAGTTAATCATTGATATAATTAAATTTACAATATATTCAAAGGAGGAACTCAATTTGAAGAAAACATTAATTGTTGGAGCAATATGCTTATCGCTCGCTTCTTTAACTGCATGTGGTAATGAAGAAGCATCTTCTGAAGCGAGTAAAAATGAGATTGTAATACACATACCTAAAGAAAAATCTAGAAATCTAGAACGATTTGAAACATTTTCTCAAAATGTAAAAGATAAGAAAAATGACGAGATACACATTAAAAATTATTTAATTGACGAGGAGGCAAAAGTACCGAGTTTAGACACTGTAACTTATCAAAATGAGAAATTTACTTTTATTCACAAGTACAAAAACGACAATAGAAAGGATATATGTAATAAGTTCGTTACTCCTCAAGAAACACATGGTCTTGCATATATGCTAAGAGATTGCACCCAGTCAGAAGATGGTATTATACTTAAATATACAGCGAAGAATGGTGAGGGATCACACTCCATAAAAAATAAACCTGTTGAATTTATTGAAGTTGAGGGTGATAAAAAATACATATTCGTTAAGGACTTAGAGATTGGAGACTTCTTGAATGCTATCAAATTCACTCACTTCGATACCCCAACAAATCCATCTAACATAAAAGAACCAAATTTTAAAATCAATGTTCATTATTTAAACGGAACTACCCAGACGTATCATTTGTGGATTGACAAAGATAGATCAAAAGCATTACTTATGGACCCAGAACAAATAAACCATGGACATGAAATCGATAAAATATTTGTAGATAACATAATAAAAGCATTAAAGTGAAAAAGACATATCTTAATGCTCCTCGTTAAGGTGCATTTTTTCGATGGAAACATGAACTTAATTACTACTTAAAAAAATTGACCCTCTCACAGGCGGTTTTCTTATCCGTTTATCCCAGTCATCTCGTCTAACACATTATCCTTCGGGTACAGAAAACATATTGTCAGTCTACAACTATTGTTCAATAGTCTAAAACATATTTTTAATCAAACAGATTCTGCCTTTTTTCTCCTTGTGTTAAAGATAAGATTGTATTCTTTGAGCTTTTCTTTTTTTGTAGATTTTTGATACGGATGTTTTTGCCCCCCTCGAAAAGGAGGAATACGGGATTCAGCCCATCAAATTTAGATTTTGAGCTTCTCCTTTAACGAAAATTTTGTGTTTTTTATCGCAAAGAAGTTCATTTTTATCGTTTTTGGGGCAACCTGTTTTGTTAAGCTTGATGGGCATGTGGTTGTACCCCTATAAAAGAAAAGACACCCAAAGGTGCCTTCCTCCGACTTGAACTATCCTGTATTAATGCTGTTCCAATTAATAAATTAAATTATAAAAATAATTTGTTATACTTCCATGTACCCTAGTTGATATAATGTATAAGGCAATTATTGTTTAATTAATAGCGAACATATATTAGGGAGGTACACAAGTCATGGAACTAATAATTTTTTCATTTGTATTAGTGGTAATATTCTTTATTCTTTCGATATCTTTAAGTGGTAAAGGTCAGCGAATAGCAAAAGAAGTTTTAAAAGAGCTTATTAATGGTCCTGAGGGAAAAATGTTGGTAGGTTTTTTTGGAACTGGAGCAGTTATGGGAGTAATTTTTATCATTTGGCTTTTATTGAACTAAGTATTCCAGTTACTCTGGCTGATACAAGGTGCAAGAAAATTACTGGATAATTAAAGGTACATATATATTAGGAGGTACATAAACCATGATAGAGTTAGTTACGGTATTTTTCTTACTAATTCTCTATTCCATTGTTTATCTCTTTTCAAGTGGAAAAACTAAGCAAATAGCAAAAAAACATATAAAAGAAATTCTTAATAGTCCTGATGGAATAATAATATTAATCGTTGCTGCGGCACTTTTAATCGGGGGGATTTTATTTTGTTAGCTTGATTGCGATGTGATCATGCCCTTTTTTAGAGTCATACTATCAGTATATCCAAGATTAGGAGATTACTTGCAAGAGTCTTGGGAGTATTGCAATCGTGCTGTGTTATAATTCTAAAGTACTAGCATTTCAAGTAGGACTTATAGATGTCGGTTTGACATATGAAATGTAAAATCAATCTGTTATTTTGAGGGTTCAGGCTACCATTATTTAAACTAACATTCAGACTAAAAGAAGTACAAGGAGGAAGGTATATCTATTAAAATAGTGAGGTATACCAAATTAGAAATGAACATTAAATTTAATAAAAAAGTAGTAGCATTCACGGCAGGATTAACAGTATTATCTTCACCATTGGTATCGTTTGCAGAGGAACAACAATCAGTAAACAATAAGCAATCAACAAGCCTTCAAGTGCAAGGTAACACAGACCAACTTCAAACAACAGATGAACAGGCTTTAAAAAGTATTGAAGCTAGTTTTGAAGAGGTAGACGGACGTGGTGGAGGTACTGTCGACAATAAGAAAGTAGATAATCTTCAACGTTCAGAAGGCATTCATGAAGAAACAGGTACATTAACTGTTCCTAACAATTCAAACAGAACAAAACGTAGTCTGTCTCCCATATCACCTAGCACCTCTAGTACAATAAATGGTGTTCCATTCACTGAATGGATTGTTCCAGCAGGTAACGATAATATTCGTCCTCAAAACTACATGAGTCCAAAGTATATTACAATCCATGAGACTGATAATACAAGTGTAGGAGCAGGTGCTAGAAACCACGCTCAATACCTATATAACCAAGCAGTAGGGAACACAGACCGAGCTGCATCGTGGCATTTTACAGTAGACGATAAAGAGATTTATCAACATCTACCATTAAACGAGAACGGATGGCACGCAGGAGACGGTGATGGTCCAGGTAATAGAGAATCTATTGCAATTGAAATCGCAGTTAACAGTGACGGTAACTATAGTAAAGCAGTAGATAATGCTAAGAAACTTGTAGCTTATTTAATGAAAGAAACTGGTGTACCGTTAAATAACATTGTAAAACACCAAAGATGGAGTGGTAAAATCTGTCCTGCTAATATGATTAATAATGGACAATGGGATGCATTCGTAAATGGCGTTGGTGGGTATTATAATAATCTTTATCAACCAAAAGATGACATTACTGGAGGTTGGTATGAAGAAGCTATTCGAGAGTTAAATAGAAGAGGTATTATGATAGGGGAAGGAAACGGAGTTTTCGCACCTAATAGAGCGATAACAAGAGCCGAATTTGCTCAATTAATCTCTAAATCTCTAAACCTGCCAGCTGGAGATGCTTCATTTAAAGACCTAAACGATGCAAATTCAACTTTACGAGATGGTATTCAACGTACTGCAAGTGCAGGTATCATTCAAGGTAGAGGAGATGGTTATTTTGACCCAAACACACCTATTACAAGAGAAGAATCAGCAATTATTGTAAACAAGGCTTTACAGTATAAAGGTATATGGGGACCAGTTGTAAACCTACCATTCTCAGACAAAGACCAAATTATTTATAAAGAAGATGTACAAAGACTGTATGGCCTAGGTATTGTAAGAGGTAAGGGTGACAATCAATACGACCCTAAAGGAACAACGACTCGTGGTGAAACAGCAACATTCATTCTAAATATGCTACAAGTAATTGAAAATGGTAGTGTTGAAAAGGTAATTGGAACGGCTCAAATTAATGGTATTGGGGTAAATGTTCGAAGCGGATTAGGGACAAACTATTCTATTGTTAGAAAGACAAGTAAAGGCGAAAAAGTTACAGTATATGAAGAAAAGAATGGTTGGCTAAGAATTGGAACAGGTCAGTGGATTTACTATGACTCTAGTTATATCGACTATAACAGATTATAAAAGACTAAATAGTTAAAAGAACAGGTCATATTTGGATATATAACTTACTCTCAGGTTGTGAAGAAGACTTTCTCCACAACCTGTTTTTGTGCCTAGCCCCTCTTTACCTACCAATACTGATAAAAAGAGGAAAAGGAAAGATTTATTATGATGCTAACATCGGAAAATAATGGTAATTATTGTGTGTACAAGTAAAGGCTAATGTTTTTCTGATAATTAAGTAGAGGTCACCGTACATACCCATCCAGTTAACATTTTGAAATACTCCAAAACGAAAGAATGAGCTGTATTGTTACTAGCCATAACACCCATCGTGTTAATCATAAATAGCTTGTATCAGTTCTTTTACCTCCGCATTTGGATTAGGATGATTGAGCTGTTTCATCCAATAATAGTACGTACTACGAGTAATATTAACGAGTTGAAGTAACTCCTTGACAGGAAATTCATGCCTTAATCCATAAAAGTATAGTTATTTTACGCAGTATTGCGAAAAGAGGAAGAAGGGCGTATTTCCTTTCAGCAAAGATTTAAATAATTTCTGGTTATGATCGTTAGTTTTGGGATTATTATGTTTCTCATATATGGAGAAATTCTGTTACAATAGTAAAGAATAAATTGGGTACAAATTGATAATGAAATGGGGAAATATGCTGGATGAAAGCAACCGGAGTAACTAGAAAAGTGGATGAATTAGGGCGTATAGTAATTCCAAAGGAACTTAGAAATACGCTTGGGATTAAAGAAAAATCACCATTAGAGATTTTTGTAGAAGGGGAAGACATCATTTTAAAGAAGTATCAGCCTGGTCATGTTTGTGCATTAACAGGAGAAGTGTCAAATCGTAATATGGCATTAGCAAAGGGTAAGATCTCATTGAGTCCAGAAGGTGCAGAACTATTAATAAAAGAAATAGAACAGTACCTTGTCAAATAAGTGCTCCTTTCAAGGGGCTTTTTTTATGGTTAACAAAATAATTTCACGTACCGTAATGATTTAAAAAACTAAAACACTACAATAATAGTCTACATTTAATCTTGTGTAGACTTAATCAGCTAAATAGAGAATGTATTGTATATTTTGGATAGATTTCTTGCGAAATATGTACCTAGAGCAGTATTTCAATTTAAATGTGATACGATAGTGATATATTCGTTTTGCTAGTGAAAGGGGATGAGTGTCGATGAAAAACCACATAAAAGTAAATGGAAAAATCCTTCAAACAAATAAAAAATGGTCACATCTCAAGCAAAGACAAAGACAACATATTTCTAATTGGTTACGTAGAGAATATACACAATTTGTAAAAACACATTATAGAAAACCTAAAAAGTATGAACATGATGAGATTCTTCATGAAGTGATGAATCAAATACAGGAACGTGAAATTTGGATACCTAATGGTGAAGTAAAAAGATATTATCTAAGCAAAATAGGAAAATGGTTTAGAAAAATAGAAAGTGAATGGGAATCAAAAATATCCAACAGTGAAAAGCAGCAGGTATTAGAAGAAAAGTAAATACAAACAAACCAGGGGGGGGCGCATTTCATGTTTAATTTACAAGAAGATATGTATGAACAATTGAAAGAGAAAAAAGGGGCAGTTACAGTATTTTTAAAGAATGGCGTTCCAGTACGTGGGAAGATCCTTGCAATAGATAAATTTACCGTCCTAATGATGGTTAATGGTAAACAACAACTAATCTACAAACAAGCAATCTCTACACTTGCTATGTAATACATACTGAGGTACCGCCAACATTTCGGAAAAAAACCACGCTAAGAGTATGCAAGATTTTATGCGAAAAATAGGGAGACATAGGGAAGCCAAAAGGCACTTCAGAATAGGAATGTATAAAAAGATGCATAGGGTCATAGAAAAAGAAAAAGGCGAATCCCTTGTGAGAGTAAGGGGACGTCTTTTTCTTTGCTACCGATAATAGGACGTTATGTTAACCAACTATGAATATGATATACGGAGAAGGTTACCTCTGATTAGTATGGAATACAACCTTAAAGAAATCATTTACTCGGAGGACTATATATGGACAAAGAATATGAAGAAGCATTTGTCAAAAAATTTTTTTCTAAGAGATTACGTGACAGGGTTCTATTTGAATTATTTTCTCCTAAAAAAAGAAGAGATGCCTTATGGCGTTTAAATCATAACTACAGCGTTGCCTTGAATGAGAAATACATCGTAAGCATCACACAACGTATAGCTAACATCGACGAACTCCTACAACTATTAAAAAATCATGGTGCCGATGATAACTGTTATGTTATGTCCTTAAACGAAGATATAGACGGTAAACACTTACCTTTACACATTGCGGTAGAAAAAATAGCTTTTTATGGTTTATCTTCTATCATTTCATGTGTCCCAGACAAACTTGCATATTTTCAAGCTGAGCAAAATTACGGTTCCCGTGAAAGATATCTTTTAAAAAGAAATTGAAAATACTTGGAACATTTTTTATAAATCAACTTCCGCTAACGGTAGTTATGTAAATAAGCTGTCCATCTGGACAGCTTATTTTATTTTTTGCTTAACGTGGTTTTTTTCCGAAATGCTGGCGGTACGCCAGAAAGATAAACACATTTAAAAACATTGTAGAATTTATGACAATTAACAGTAGATTTCTTAATTTCTATATATCTTTTTATCTTAAATATGACATTAACAAAAAAAATTAACATATTTCTAGATGCATATATGTAATAAAACATAAAAAACTAGTTAATTTTATCCAATAGTGACTGATCAAACGGAATATTGAGTATTTTCCGTCAATTAGATATATTAATAGCATAATGCTAAATCTATTAAGAGAGGTGGAATATTGATGAAATCATATAAAAAAATGGCTGTAATGATGCTATTCGCATGTATGTTAAGTATAGGAGTAGTAAGTATGCCTACTACTTCTTTTGCAGATGCTACAAAAAGTACAATATTAAATGTTAATACAAAGAGTGATAATGTTTATAATGAAGATAAGTTTATACAAGATATAAAAGATAGAATGACTCCAGAAGGTACTGCAGCTAATCCAAATACTGCAACTAAATATGTATCTAAGCCCGAATATCATACTGATGTTAATAACTTAGATATAACAGCACATTTTGATAGTTGGGGACCTACACAACAAATCGAACTACTATCATACAAAAATGATGGATTAGTAGACCAAACATGGTATTCTCCTGAAAAAAGTATCAAAACAACAGAGTCTTTTACCTATTCAAACCAAGAAGGGGTTAAATTAGGAGTATCTTCAAAATCAACGTTAGCAGTTAAAATTCCTTTTGTTGCTGAAGGCGGTCAAGAGATTACACTTTCATCTGAATTTAATTATACTCATACAAGTTCTAACACATCTACTCATGAAGAACAAATTATATTTAAATCACAGCCTGTAATTTGTAAGGCTGGTTATACCACAACATATTTTGGTATAGTGAAAGCCGCTAATTTCTCAGGAACATTTAAAACAAAATCAAAAGTTCATGTTCCGAAACTATCCTACTATGATCAAAATGGATATGGATGGACGTGGCAGGAATCACGTCCTAATTTTTACAATTCAAAAGTGTATTATTTACTTACGAATGGTTCAAAACCAACACCATCATATTTAAACTTTGAATCTTATGTACAACCAGATAATAAAAATATACAAATACCAGTAGTAGATATTCAATCTGAGTTTAGCGGTGAAGGTGGTCATTATTCTGAGATATATGTTAAAGCAACTCCAATAGATGCACCAAATAAATCTATTACACTACCCCTTAAAGAATATCAAAATAGAGTAGCCAAAGGATTACCATTATAATAAGAACTAAATTTATATATGCTACAATCGTTTATATTTTGTTATTTCCTGTTGCAGAATCCTTGTTATAAGGATTCTTTTTTTGTATCAAAAATCTACAAAGAAAAAAGATAAGATCGGGAACACAATCTTATCTTTAGCACAAGGAGTAAACAAAGGGAATAACCATCATATTTTTATTATAATTTATTTTTTGTTAATTTTGAATATTATAACTATAATTAACAATTATATCTATATTGAGAAATTTTTTGCAAAATTAGTTATAAAATGATTCAAAACTCCAAAGTAAACTTTTACCCAAAAGTTTACTTTCAAATTAGAAAAGATTAGGTCCTCAATGGGCTTTACCCCAGCCATAAACCTTACGATCAAAAACAAAGGGTAATTCAACTATCAACCTCATATAAAATTTTAATCTTGTCTAAGCATTCATTAGGATATACAATTGATCATCTATTTTTCTTTACATAATCTCCAGATACAGTCCATATCAACTATAGATTCTTGCCTTATGCTAAATGTAATCAAAAGCAAGTAGATAAAGATAATGTCTAAAACATTAACTCTAGATACTTTTTTGATGAATATTACAAATAAACAGGAGGTAATGGAAAATGATTAAAACATTATTAGCAGGAGCATTTTTAAGTACAGGATTATTAGCGGGTGGTGCAATTGGTGCAGATGATGCGAAAACGGACAATTTAAAGTCAAATGAAAATTCAAATCAAGTAATTACACAGAGTGTAGATGGAACAACGTCTTCCTCACAAAACTTTGATTTACCTAAAGATGCAGTGCCAGCATCTAAAGGAGATGTAAAAACTGTTGAAAAATCAGAAGGTACAGGTACAGATTCTCAAGAAGGAAAAATGGTAGAAACAAAAGAAGGTACAGAATCACAACCTGGAAAACATGCAAAAACTGTTGAAAGAACAGAAGGTACAGGTACAGATTCTCAAGAAGGAAAAATGGTAGAAACAAATGGAGGTACAGAATCACAACCTGGAAAACATGCAAAAACTGTTGAAAAATCAGAAGGTACAGGTACGGATTCTCAATAAGGAAAAATGGTACCAACAAATGAAGAAAATTAAATAATATATAGTTATAACGAAGGGCATCCCAAAAGGGGTGCCCTTTTTATATTATAGGGATTAACTAGTTTTACTCAACATAGAGCTGTATGGGGAATTGAGGATTAGAACATAGGGTACTGTTTCTTCAAATTATGGTGTTTAGAGCAATAGTTTTGGTGGTAACGTTACAATACAAACATTTTGTTAGAGATTTTTTAAATTTACATAGACTCTAGATAGACTACATATAAACTTCAGATACTTGTTTTATGATACAAATAATCAAACAAAAGGAGGGGGTTACAACAGTATTAACAGGGCACTCTTTTAAGTACAGGAGATTATTAGCAGATGGAGAAAATGTTGAAGATGTACAGACAGATAAACATATTCCATATAAACAAAATGAATTGCAACAAGCTAAAAGTACGGTTCTAAGAAGTTTGAGTTATAAAAAGAAAATAGATAAGTATAGTGAAAATAGATAAATTGACAAGAGAAAAGCACTTTGTGTATATCACAGGTGCTTTTTATTTTGATCTAGGACTTGAATTAAACTTTTATACTAAAATATATATAGAAAAAGGTGGAAGTTCATTGCACAAAATTATTTATGGAATATTAATTTTAATTTATACTTTGTATTCATTTTTTGTAAGTGATGGAAGTGAAGTAAGGTTTATTATGGTGTTAACTATAGTACTTATCTTTTCTGTGGTTTTAGAAAAAGGGAATGTAAAAAAAAGGATTGATTAAAGTTCGTTTTTTTACAACTCGTTGCATCGCATCCTAAAAAAGTATCAATTTCACAAGTCAATCATGTTAAGTTCCACGACAAATACAATATAGAAGCAATAGAACAGATAATTGAGGTGGATGCACTATCGGACAGCTTACGAGAGTTATTACTGAAACGATTAAATAAATAATTACACCACCAAACATCTATTCCCGTATTATGTATGGGTGTGTTTGCATTATTTACAGGTAAGGTGAATAAGAAGTATGGAGCAAAAAAGGCAATTCTAGCTTGTCTTATTTTAATTGGAGTTGCAACATGTATGAGAGTTTTTGCTTATTCAGTTTCCACATTACTGATTAGCTCTCTATTTATTGGTAGGGGTCTCGCCACATCGCTATCAAGCTAAAGAAGTAGGTCACCCCCAAAAAGAGGAAATATGTTAAATTCTCATAGATAATTATCTTATATTAAGTACATAGTTAAGTGTTGTATAATAATATAAAGATATTATATTTAAAGGGGGGATTCAAATTGGTTAAAAACTTACCTTTACTAATAGTGATTTTAATACTAGGTATAAGTTCTTCTACATTAAGCACGAACGGATACTTTTCTCCAGTTATAGAAGGGTCTTTAATGATTATAAGTATTATTTTAAACATTACTGCAGTGATAGGTTTATCACTGCACGTCCTTGTATATCAACCTATGAAAAGATTTGATAAAAATTTAAAAGAGACCTTCAAATAAAATAATTATATTTGAGGTAACACTACATCGCCATCGAGCTAAAAAATGTATCCATAAAAAGATAAAATACGCTATTCTTTCTGTAGAATCATAGGAAAGGATGGCGTTTTTTATGTCTGTTTCTGTGTCTGATGAATTACAACTATTTGCTCAAGAGATTCAACGTTTTTTATCTCCAAATACCTTACGGAATCTTGCTAGAGATGTTTGTTTCGTGCAACGAACCAGTAAGTACCAAGCAAAAGATTTAGTCGCTTTATGTGTATGGATGAACCAAAATATCACTACGACGTCTTTAACTCAGTTATCTAGCAGTTAGAAGCCTCGACAGAAGTGCTCATCAGTCCCGAGGGAATGAACCAACGATTTAATAAAGCAGCCGTTCAATTTTTACAACACATACTAGCTGAACTACTAAGCCGAAAATTGACCTCATCTATACAGATTTCGTCTCCATATACTTCTTTTTTCAAGCGTATCCGTATTTTAGATTCAACTGCATTTCAACTCCCAGATCCCTTTTCATTCGTTTATCCGGGCGCAGGAGGATGCAGCCATACAGCGGGAGTAAAGATTCAGCTTGAGTATGATTTATTAAGTGGGCAATTCCTTCATATTCATACAGGTCCAGGTAAACAACATGATCGAACCTACGGTTCCCTGTGTGTCCCAACTGTAACAGCGAATGATTTATGTATCCGAGATTTAGGTTATTTCCATTTGAAAGATCTTCAACATATACAAGATAAAAAGGCTTATTATATCTCACGTATCAAATCGAATACACGTATTTATCAAAAAAATCCTAATCCTGATTATTTTCAAGATGGCAGAATCAAGAAAGGTACAGAGTATATCCAGATAGATATGGAGGTATTAATGAGCTCTCTTCAACCAGGACAAACATATGAAATATTCAACGCTTATGTAGGAATGACGGATAAAGTCCCAACTCGTGTGATTATTCATCGACTAACAAAAGAACAACAACAAAAACGATTACAAGATCAAACTGTAAGAGAAAAAAAGAAAGGAATGAAGTATTCTGCTCGTAGTAAACGACTTAGCGGTATCAATGTATATATGACAAATACCCCTACAGATATTGTCCCAATGGGACAATATCTGTAGGGGTATTCTTTACGTTGGCAAATTGAGATTTTATTTAAAACGTGGAAATCATTCTTTCATATTCATCGTTGTAAAAAGATAAAACGAGAACGATTGGAATGCCATTTGTACGGGCAACTGATTGCCATTCTACTCTGTTCTTCTACCATGTTTCAAATGCGGCAATTACTTCTTAGAAAAAAGAAGCGAGAAATGAGTGAATATAAGGCCATATATATGATTAAAGATTACTTTCTTCTTCTTTTTCAAGCTATACAAAAAGACACCCAAGAGCTATCAAAGATTCTAATTCGCTTGTTCAATCTCCTACAGCAAAACGGGCGAAAATCTCATAGATATGAGAAGAAAACAGTCTTTGATATATTAGGTGTCGTTTACAATTGTACCATGTCTGATAATCAAGCGGCTTAAATCAAAAAAATGAAACCCATTAGGGTTTATTTCGTATGCAAATCTTTAAATTCCCTATACGTAGCCTTTAGAAAAAAGAAATAATCTCTACTATAATTGACGTTGTATGAGCTTAGCTTGATAGCGATGGGGTATCGCCACATGCCCATCAAGCTAACCAAGTAAATTACTAGATATGAAACGATCCTTGTTTCATATCTAGTAATTGATAGAAAAGTAGGCATGCTAAAGAAGCCTATTAAAATCTGATTTTTTCGCTAGGCAGCTTGTCTATGCTTCAATGTCGTTTTATACACAATCCCTAGAATATCAAAGACGGTCAACTTCTTATGCCTATGACATTTACGACCGTTCTTTTTGAGTAGTTGATAAAGACGATGTAGAATTTTTAAAAGTTCTTCTGTACCAAAAGCTATCGCTTGAAACAGTAACGGAAAGTAATCTTTAATCATATAAATTGCTTTGTATTCATTCAGCTCCTGCTTTTTCTTTTCAAGCAGAAACTGACGCATTTGAAACATTGTTGAAGAACAATAGTACTCAAAACCTTGTTGAATTTAAATAAGGAACTTTGTTTTTGGATATGATTTTTGGTACTTGGACGCTTACATGAATTCACTAAATATATCACCTTCCATTTATTATGGTTTTCAAAATAACTATTTACATATAATTTACATTAGTGTACTATTTGTCTAGTACACTAATACAGAGGAGGAAAGAAATGAAAACTGAGTTTTCTCCTAATATCCCCATTTATGTTTAGGTAATGGAATACATCAAAAAAGAAATTGTAACAGGACGTTTGGCACCAGGTGAAAAAATTCCTGCTGTACGTGAATTAGCGGGTGAATTACAAGTGAATCCAAATACAATTCAACGTACGTTTCAAGAGCTAGAACGGGAAGGTATTGCGGAGACACGTAGAGGAACAGGAAGATTTGTAACAATGAATGAAGAAAAAATCACAGAGCTACGCAAAGAAATGGCTAAAGAGTTGCTTGATAATTTTATAAATGGAATGAATAATTTAAGTTTTACGGAAGAGGAGATTCTCTCAATACTCCATTCTTCTTTGGAAAAGAAAAAGGAGGGCAATGAATGAAAGAATTATTGAAAATTGAAAATCTATCAAAAAGATATGATTTGAAAACAGTGATTCAAGATGTAAGCTTAACAATAGCAGAAGGAAAAATTATCGGTCTTGTTGGTCCAAATAGTAGTGGAAAAACGACATTATTAAAAATGATTTCGGGTTTACGTTTTCCTTCTAAAGGAAGTATTAGAATTGAAAATAACAAGGTGGGATTATCAACCAAAGAAATCGTTTCATTTATGCCCGATAATCCCGTTTTTGAAACATGGATGACTGTAAAAGATGCCTTGTTGTTCTATCGAGATATGTATGCTGATTTTAATTTACAGCATGCAATAGATTTGATAATCGAGTTTAAAATACCTCTAGAAGAGAACATAAGTATCTTATCAAAAGGAACAACAGGAATATTACAGCTTATATTAACTTTTTCAAGGAAAGCAAAGTTATATGTATTAGACGAACCATTAGGTGGAATTGATCTTGTTTCTAGAAAGCATGTATTAGATTTAATTCTTAAATTTTATCGTGAAGATAGTACCATTCTTATTTCAACACATTTAATAGAGGAAATCGAAAATATATTTGATGAGGTAATCTTTTTAAAAGACGGCGGGATTGTATTATATGAAAATGTAGAAGAAATTCGTTTTCATCATGGTAAAGCAGTACATGAGTTATTTAAGGAGGTTTTTGAGAAATGAGCCCACTTTTCCGCTATTTATTTAATTGCAATAGAAAAAGAATTGCTGTATTTTACCTTGGATTTATTACTATTTCATTACTTCTTTTATTTAAGATGGTGGGATTATCAAAGGTAACAAATCAACTTACAAAGGATATAACATTAGGTATATTTATATTCATCATAGGTGGCGCTGCATTTTTACTACTTTTAATAGCTTTGCCTTCTTTCAATAAAATGCTAAAAAATACGATGATTCGTTATACAGCCATCTCAGGAAAAAAGTATATATATGCAAATTTATTTTTCTTCACATTAATGTTTATTCTTTTATTAGTAATAGGCTTAATTTTTCTATACTATTTTTCTCAAAGTAACCTTGGAGCAAAAGTAACCGAAGGCTACCAACAAGAATTTCATAAGTTATATGCATATGGAATTCTACATCACATACTTTCCGTTTTGTTATGGGGAATCGATTTCATGAGTATATTAATTTCCTGTTATTTCATCATAGTAATTACAAAACTTATTCCTATAAAGTCATCAGTGAGTAAAGGATTTTTATCAATAACTCTCTTTGCTTTATTTTTAATCATACAAACATTAGTATTGGATTTTTTAAGTAAATTAGGTGAATATGCAATCACCATAAAGAGTACGTGGTTCATAGATAAAAATGGTTTTATTGATACTTCACTGTATCCTAGTGAAGACTTCACTATTTTAGATGTATGTTTTACTTGCTTATTCATAATTGTCTTAACAGCTATTACAGGTCGTATCATTGATAAAAAATTAGAAATATAAAGATCTGCTTTAAAGGTAGAGTGTATCTAGGAGGAAAAAATGAGAACAACTAATCCAATATTAAAAAAAGAAAAATTTCATAAAGAAAATACAAATGCTTCTACGATGACTATTGGCGGAACAATAGCAAAAACATTTATTTTACTTACCTTACTTCTTGCAGCGTCTGTCTATTCATACGTACAGATGACACAAGGGACAATGAAGATACCTGTATTAAGTGGAATTGTAATAGTTACTATAATTGTCGCATTTGTAGTTATATTCATTCCTCGTATATCACCAATTTGTGCACCGATTTACGCAGTATTACAAGGGATTTTATTAGGAAGTATTTCAGCATTTTATACAATGCGATTTGGAGATTCTATCGCTTTAACTGCCGTATTACTGACAATTTCAATTTTATTTGCCATGTTAGTGTTATACGCAACTCGAGTAGTCAAAGTAACTAAAAAGTTTCGTGCAGTTGTAACGGTTGCAACACTTGGAATTCTTATTATGTATTTTATTGTTTTCTTACTGGGCATCTTAGGGGTGACTGTTCCATATATTCACCAAGGTGGGACAATTAGTATCATTATTAGTACGATTGTAATTATTGTTGCTGCACTAGATCTATTACTAGATTTTGATTCAATTGAAAATGGTGCTCAAAGTGGAGCACCGAAGTATATGGAATGGTACAGTGCAGTAGGACTTATGATGACATTAGTATGGTTATACCTTGAAATCCTTCGTCTGGTTTCTTATATTATGAAAAACAAAGATTAAAAAAATCCTGCATGGTTTAGACATGCAGGATTTTTTTAGTCTTTGAAGCCAGTATTTGTAATCCAATCCACATTTTATTGATACCATTACAGTTACAGGTATGCTAAAATCCATTTGAAACATTGCTTTTGGGAATACAATTGCTATTATAGTTGCAATTTATTTTCTACAAACTGATTGGATTTCAACCCAAATTGCGGCTTTATTCCGTAGTCATTAACAAATTGTTAAGGACCTTTTTTATTTGTTTTTTAACTGCAAAAAAATGAAGTTTTAATTCTGGGAATGTCTTGAAATCTCAGCTTGATGGGCATGGGGTAGTACCACATCGCTATCAAGCTAAGAAAATACAACATCAATTTATAGTAGAAGTTATTTCTTTTTTAGGCTACATGTAGGGAATTTAAAGGTTTGCATACGAAATAAACCGGGTTTATTTTATTGAAGAATTTTGATACAGGTATGATTCTGAAAGAGCTTGCAGATGCTTCCCTCCAATATAGTGATAATAATGCACAAAATCTTATTCTTAAACAATTAGGTCGACCTAGAGAATTCCAAAACTCAATGAGAGAAATAAGAGATGCCGTTACAAATACTGAACGTTTTAAATCAGAGTTAAACGTAGTGCATCCAGGAGACGCCCATGATACTAGTACCCCAAAAGCATTAGCAACTAGTCTTCAGGATTTTACGATAGGAGATGTACTTTCAACTGAGAAACGGGATTTATTAATAGATTGGATGCAAAGGAATACTACAGGAGACAACTTAATTCGTGCTGGAGTTCCAGGAGGATGGGAAGTAGCTGATAAGACTGACTCGGAATCTTATGGAATCCGAAATGATATCGAAATTATTCGATCACCAAATAATTTCGATACTTTCTAAACATGATAAAGAGGATGCTAAATACGATGATAAGTTTATTGCAGAAGTAACAAAGATAGTGTTAGAAGCTTTAAAAGTGACAAATAAATAATAATAGTAATTAGTTATTAATATTTTCCCGTTTATCCGTCACAATACTGTGACGGTCTTTTTGTGTATTTTAAAAAGAGTCTACGTAAGTAAAGAAAAAAGATAGAAACAATCCCTATTGAAATGATTAATTAAGTAACAACAGATTAAGGTTTATTGGATACTTATTGCATTTAAGGGGAGAGGTAAGATATCATCTTTTTTACATAAGTAAAATATTAAATAACAAATGAACTTTAGAAATTGCACTTAAATTAAAGGAGAGTACGTTATGAATACAATCATGATTGTAGAAGATGATATGAAAATTGCTGAATTACTGGGAACTCATATTAAAAAATATGGATATGAAAGTGTTATTATAGAGGACTTCGAAAATGTCTTAGATATATTTCAAGATATAAAACCAGATATAGTGCTATTAGATGTGAATTTACCTAATTTTGACGGTTATTATTGGTGTCGTAAAATACGGGCTATTTCTACTTGTCCAATTCTATTTCTATCTGCAAGGAGTGGAGAGATGGATCAAGTTATGGCTTTAGAAAATGGTGGTGATGATTACATTACGAAACCTTTTTATTATGAAGTTGTTATGTCTAAAATCCGTAGCCAGCTCAGAAGAGCATACGGTGAATATGCTCCTAAAGTAAAAGAACGAATAGTTGAGCAATCAGGGTTAATCCTGTTCCCAGAAAGAATGGAACTTCAACTAAATGATAAGACAATTTTACTTACTAGAAAAGAAACAACTTTATTAGAAATATTAATAACAAAGTCTCCGCTCCTTGTAAAACGTGAAGTGATTTTAGAACAACTATGGGATAGTTCATATATAGACGAAAATACATTGAGTGTAAATATAGGGAGAATTAGAAGGAAACTGCAAGATTTAGGTATTGAAAATGCACTGGAGACAGTTCGTGGTGCTGGATATCGTTTGCATGCTACTTGGAAAAAGGAAGGAAAGGAATAATGAAATTATTTTTACAAGAACATATTCCACTTATTTGTTATACATTTGCCCAATTGCTTATCATTCTTTTTATATATTGGTTTGATGGTTATCCACATATATTGACAGCATTATATTCTGTATTTTTGGGTGTTTTTTTATTAATGGGTTATTTAATCTATCGTTATTATAGTCATCGTTCATTCTACAAGCGTCTATCAACACCAATGGAAACTTTAAATGAGTCAATAAAAGATAGTGATTTGACTCCATTATCAATGGCCTTAGAAACATTACTACAATCTCAATATCAATATTATCAAAACCAATTAAAAAAATGGGAACGAAAACAACAAGAACAAATGACTTTTATGAATCAATGGGTTCATCAAATGAAAACACCTATTTCTGTTATTGAGTTAATTACACAAGATGCAGAAGACTCACGATTTGACAGTATTAATGAAGAAACAGAAAGAATCAAAAAAGGACTAGAAATGGTCTTATATGTTGCTCGCTTAGAAACATTTGAACAAGATTTTCAAGTGAACAGATTGCAGTTATTGGGAATGATTGATTCTGCTATTCATGAAAATAAACGTCTATTTATACGTAGTTATGTGTATCCAGAGGTAAAAGTAGATCCGAATCTTATTGTAGAAACAGATAAGAAATGGTTTCGATTTATACTCAATCAAGTACTGGAAAATGCAATTAAATATTCATCAAGTAAGAAAGAAAAAGTAATTGTATCGGCGTATTCAAAAGGACGAGCAATTATTTTGGAAGTAAAAGATTATGGAGTTGGTATTCCTACTGCTGATTTACCACGTGTTTTCAATCTATTCTATACTGGAGAAAATGGTAGGAAATTTAAAGAGTCTACGGGAATGGGATTATATCTTGTTAAAGAAGTATGTGAAAAATTAAATCATAAGATTGAGCTAGAATCTGAGGTAGGTAAGGGGACAAAAGTTAGAATCATATTTCCATATGCATCTCGTTAACCGATGAAAGGTATACCTTTCATCGGTTTTTCTTTTGAATCTTACAAACTTGTTAGATAAATGTTAGGGAAATCGATATGAGCCATACTATATATAAGTTACACTTCATGTATCGAAAAGAGAAATGGAAGGTGAAATACTTGTGGAGATACTACATGTTTCAGATTTAGGAAAGGTTTATCCTGGGAAAATTTCTTATACAGCATTATCCCATATTGATTTGAAAATAAACAAAGGTGAATTTGTAGGAATTATGGGACCATCTGGGAGTGGTAAAACAACGCTATTAAATATGGTGTCTACTATAGATGCTCCAACATCAGGAGAAGTATTAATTCATGGAGAAAACCCATATCTGTTATCTTCAGATCAGTTGTCTTTATTTCGAAGACGTGAATTAGGGTTTGTTTTTCAATCATTTAATCTCCTTAATACATTGACAGTGAAAGAAAATATTGTTCTTCCACTTACACTTGATGGTGTAAGCCCTAGAGAAATGGAAGGGAAAGTTGAAGCTATTGCTAAAAAACTAGGGATAACTGAAATATTAGATAAACGTACGTATGAAATTTCAGGTGGACAGGCACAAAGAACAGCAATCGCACGAGCTACTATTCATAATCCGAAATTATTACTTGCGGATGAGCCTACAGGAAATCTGGATTCAAAATCTGCTAGTGATGTGATGGAATTATTGACAAGGCTTAATAAAGAAAATAGCACAACGATGATGCTAGTGACACATGATGCAATGGCTGCAAGTTATTGTGATCGAATTGTGTTTATTAAAGATGGACAGTTATACAATGAGATTTATTGTGGAGATAATCGCAAAGTATTCTATGAAAAAATTCTAGAGGTTTTAGCATTATTAGGAGGAAATGCACATGACTTTTCGACAATTCGCATTTAATAACGTCATTCGAAGTAAACGAACATATTTGGCTCATTTTTTAAGTAGTACCTTTGCTATTATGATTTTCTTTACTTATGCATTACTTGCGTTTCATCCTAATTTACAAGGCGATCTTGCTGCCAGTGTAACAATCAATACATTTGCAAAGTCAGGATTACAGATATCACAGGGGTTAATATTTTTCTTCTCATTCTTTTTCATCCTATATTCTGTAAGTGCATTTTTAAAAACAAGAAAAAAAGATTTTGGAATTCTAATGCTACATGGGATGTCACGTTCACAATTGAACAAATTAGTATTTATTGAAAATATAATAATTGGTATCACTTCTATTTTAACAGGAATTACAATTGGAATGGTGTTCTCTAAGTTTATCTTAATTATGAGCAACAATCTGTTAATGATTGATAAAGGACTCCCATTTTACCTACCTCTTAAAGCAATTGGAATAACATTTGGAGCTTTCTTCTTACTATTTTTATTTATTTCACTTTTCACTTCTCGACTAGTAAATGTAGAGAAACTAGTAGAATTAATAAAAGCAGAAGAAAAGCCAAAGCCCGAACCAAAAGCATCATTTGGGCTATCTTTATTTGCACTTATTTGCATTGGACTAGGATATACGACTGTTTTCCATAGTGTTAACGCAATTCAGTACAAGGGTGCGAATTATGTATTTTTCATGATGGCGGCAGGGGTGAGCTTTGTTGTACTTGGAACGTACTTCTTATTTACCCAGCTCAGTGTGTATGTGTTACGTGCATTAAAGAAACGGGAAAATATTTTCTTTAAGAAAACAAACATACTCACCATCTCAGATTTAGTGTATCAATTAAAAGATAATGCAAAAATGTTTTTTATGGTCACTATTATTTCTACAGTTGCCTTCACTGCAGTGGGGACTTGTATGGGATTAGGCAACTCATCCATGGCTGAATCGGAAAGCCCTTTTGCATTTATTTATCAGTCTAATAATAATAACCATTTAGAAAAAGAACATTTAAAAAAAATAGAAAGCGAACTCCATGATGGTGAGTTTAATTTCGAACAGGTGACTTATTCAACAAAACAAATTCGAGATACTCTCTATAATAATAATATATTATCAACCGTTATAAAATTAAGTGATTATAATAAGTTAGCTAAGGCATTTGGTTTTGAAAAAGAAAATTTAAAAGATGAAAATGATAGTCTTGTCATACCTTCAAAAAAAGTTGCTAATACAAAATCTAATCAAAATAACTTTCAATTGTTGTATAGGGATATAAAAAAAGATATGCATGTAAATAAAATAGTTACTCCGAAAGAACTACAAGATACAATCAAAACGATAATTATTGTACCAGACGCTGTATATAATCAAATGATAGCGGATCCAGAGAATTACTATTTTGAAACCACTATTAATGGTTTTATTGTGAAAGATTGGGAGAAAACAAAAAAAGTTGCAGAAAATATTGTAGCTGCTTTTCAGAAAGATAATACAAGTAAAATTGAGGATATAGTAGACAACGAAAAATATACATTTTCGACTTTAATTCTTACATGGATAGTGATGAAGCAAAGTTTTGGACTTGCATCTATCATGAGTGTATTAATAGGCATTGTTTTCTTTACGTTTGCTGCAAGCTTTTTATATTTCCGATTATACACAGACTTAGAACGAAATCAGCAGCAATATAAAATGATAGCAAAAGTTGGTTTAAGCAAACCGGAATTAAAGAAAATTGTGACACGTCAACTTGCATTGTTATTCTTTTTACCAATTGCAATAGCAATTACACATAGTGCGGTTGCTTTTATGGCCTTACAAAAGTTAGCCAATTTTTCAGTCTTAGGTAGTTCCGTTATGGTATTGATTTGTTTCTTAGTTATGCAAATTATATACTTTTACTTTGTTCGTGCTCAATATTTGAAAAAAATGTATAAAACAATCTTTTAATTTAAGAAAGGGGAATATAGGATGAAAAAAAGACTTGGATTATTAATAGTAGCTGGTATTTTGAGTACCATGTTAGGAGCATGTTCATTATTTGGTACAAAAAACTCCCCAGCAAATGGAATTTCAATAGAAGTAGGGGAGATAAACGAACAAACAAGAAACTCTATAATAGACTTGTACAAAGATATAATAACATCACAAGACCTATATCAAATAAAAGAAGGGACCATAGATAATAATAAGCTCAACGTAAAGCTTCCGGCAGAGTTTAAGGATGCTCCTAGTAATTTATTATTTATAAGCAGAACAACTGCTGAAAAAATGGACAAAAAAGGACTTATACGTGAAAGAGATAATAATAAGGGGCTCACCTCTTCAGTCCCTATTGATTCGTTACCAAAAATAAAAAAAGATGAAACTATCTTATTTGCAAATAAAGAATATAAAGACTTGAAGGAACTAACATTTGATGAGAAAAAAATGAATGTTCAATACAAAGGGGATGTATGGCTATCTCCATATCGTGGTGAATCCAACGAAATCCTATTAATTGTAGATGATACAGTATTTAAAGAAATAAATGGGAAAGAAAAAACAAGACAATTTCTATCTTTTAATAAATCTTTTGGGAATCTTAATTTGTCCTCTCAGGGGAAAGCACCAGAATTAACAAAGGAAATAAATAAAGTGAATGCGGCTTTGGCTACTGAGGAAAACAGAGCCGTCAATTTTGTAAATATCACTGAAAAGTAAACAATTACTTTTATATAGAATAAAAGTATAGAACATATTAATCATCTTTGAAAAAATCATTATTCTTAAAGACACAAATAAGTGGGATTGATTTTTTAGTCATAATAAAAAAATCAGTTCCACTTTTGAAATTATAACCATCATCTAAATTTATACCCTTGTTTTTCTGTGTCTAAAATGTGTCTAAACGTACAATTTTCCCGCAATGATATGGCGCCCCCATGCCCATCAACTTAAGAATTTAGAATTACCCCAAAACGAAAAAATGAGTTTTTTTGTTACAAGTTAGCACAAAATTTCGTTCTGGGGGTACTATAAAATTTCCGGTTGATGGCGATGTGGTAGATACCCCAGTGTACACAATGACAGTATTTCTTGCACCAGAACCAACGAAAGTAATTTAATGTACAAAATAGTTAAAAATCTAAGCCCGTGTTATTATTATATAGGGAATTTAAAATTAAAGTTGTATCTGGAGAGGAAATGTTATAAATGAAAACAACAAAAGGGAAACTATCTTCTAGCATTGATATTATAGGCTTTATAGCTTCTATAATAATGATTATTGTAACTTTGGTTAATTTTAGAACATGGCTACATCCACTTACATTCTTTACCGTAGGACTAATCTTCTTTATTAATATAGTAAAGACCCTTAAGGGAAAAGGGCATAATTCAAATTAAAAATTTGATTCTTAAATGCTTATATTTTATAAAGTATGTTAGTATCTTTTTAATAGTGGTCACCATCCATCACCATCAAATTAAAATAAATTTGTATCCATATAGCAAAAAAATCGCTATTCTTTTTGTAGAAATATACAGAAAGGATGGTATTTTTTATGAATCTTTCGATTCAAGATGAACTCCAATTATTTGCTGAGGAATTATATCAATATTTTACTCCTTCATTCTTAGAGGAGCTTGCTAGAGAATTAGATTTTGTTCAAAGAAAGCGTAAGTTTTCAGGGCATGACTTAGCCACTATCTGTGTTTGGGTGAGTCAACGGATAGCGAGTGATTCTTTAGTTAGACTGTGTAGTCAACTACATGCAGCTACAGGAACTCTTATTAGTCCAGAAGGACTAAATAAACGCTTCAATAAAAAAGCTGTTTGCTTTTTAAAACAAGTTTTCTCTACATTATTAAAAAATAAAGTTTGTGAAACCTCAGTGATTCCCAGTTCTTCACTTACCCATTTTCAACGGATTCGCATTTTAGATGCAACAATTTTTCAAGTACCAAAACACTTAGCTAGTGTGTATCCTGGCTCGGGTGGTTGTGCACAAACAGCAGGTATAAAGATTCAATTAGAATATGATTTACATAGTGGACAGTTTTTAAATTTTCAAGTTGAACCAGGGAAGAATAATGATAAAACCTTTGGAACAGAATGTTTAGCGACATTACTGCCTGGCGACTTATGTATTCGAGATTTAGGCTATTATTCACTGGACGATTTAGATCAGATGGATCAACGTGGGGGATATTATATATCGCGGCTGAAATTAAATAATATGGTGTATATCAAAAATGAGCTTCCTGAATACTTTCGAAATGGGACAGCTAAAAAACAATCTCAGTACATCAAGATTGATTTAGAAAACATTATGAATACCTTAAAACCGGGACAGGTCTATGAAATAGCAGATCCTTATATTGGAAAGGATAAAAAACTATTTACACGCGTTATTATATATCGGTTAACTGAAAAGCAACTTCGAGAACGTAAGAAAAAACAAGTGTATAAGGAAAGTAAAAAGGGTATTACGTACTCAGAGAAAAGCAAACGATTAGCTGGTATGAATATTTATGTCACCAATACACCTTTGGAATGGGTTCCGATGGAACAAATCCATGATTTTTATTCCCTTCGTTGGCAGATTGAAATTATCTTTAAAACTTGGAAATCCTTATTTCAAATTCATAATTGGCAAAATATCAAACGAGAGCGATTAGAATGCCACATTTATGGAAAACTCATCGCTATTTTTCTATGTTCTTCTACTATGTTTAAGATGAGACAATTAATTTTACAAAAGAAACAAAAGGAATTAAGCGAATATAAAGCCATTGGAATGATACAAGATCATCTATACATCTTGTATCAAGCAATACAACAAAACACTCAAAAAATAACCAAAATCTTGTGCCGTCTATTCAACCTCTTACTGAAAAATGGAAGAAAGTCTCACCGATATGAGAAGAAAACAGTCTTTGATATCCTGGGTGTTATTTATGAGTATAGTGGATTGGAAAAACAAAGGGAAATTGCATGATTTTTAAAATTGGGTCGATTGAGGTTTATTTAGTATGCTCATTTTTAAGGACACAAAGTATTTTAAGAGTTTTTCCGTTCATATGAACGAAAGTTCATTTTGTTTGGGTTCTTAAGTTGATGGGCATGTATGGCGCCCCCCATGCCCATCAACTTAAGGGGGAAATAAACGAACCTTCATTCAGCCAGGTTAAAACATTCTTAAAATCTTCTACTTTAATAATTATTAATTCTTAATAACCTACATTCTAGCTCTATATTTACCTTTAACAGTGCAATTTTTTTGTTTGGGGGATACTTCAAAATGTTAAGTTGATGGGCATGTATGGTGATCCCTATTTGGTGATAACCGGCTTACTTCTGCATTAGTGGACCGTTTGGTCCATCATGCTCATATCATTGCATACACAGGTGAAAATTATCGTTTGCGAAATGCTTTATCTTCTGGAAATACCAAAATTAACATTTAAAAAAATAGCTGCGCGCCTCTAGAATTTTTTCTGCATTTTTCAGGGATTGTTGCTTGCACGCCTCAGATTAAAAATTTAAAATAAAGAATAATTAACATAGCGGGAGGGGAAATACGTGATTACACTAAAGCCTATGGCCGAAGAGGAGTTTCAGCGTTATTATGAGAATGAGATTGAAGATTATGCGAAAGAGAAGGTTGCTGCTGGAAATTGGAGTGAAGATGAAGCTGTTAACTTGTCCAAAATAGAATTTGATCAGCTGTTACCAAAAGGTGAAAAAACGGAGTACAATTATTTATACTCTATCTTTCATGATCAAAATCTAGTTGGAATGATTTGGATTGCGCAAAAATCGCCTACAAGTAATGAGGAAGGTTTTATTTATGACTTTATTATTTTTGAGCAATATCAAGGGTTAGGATATGGTAAAAAGGCAATGAAAGAAATTGAAGTGATTGCTAAAGAATTAGGAATGAAAAAAATTGGACTTCATGTTTTTGGTCATAACAAAGTTGCTCGTGGATTATATGAAAAGTTAGGCTATGAAATTACAAATATAGATATGATGAAATCCATTTAAGAAAGCTATTTATAAGTATTAAAAGGGGACCTATGCTCATATCATTGCATTCACAGGTGAAAGTTATCATTTGCGAAATGCTTTATCTTCTGGAAATACCAAAATTAACATTTAAAAAAATAGCTGCGCGCCTCTGGAATTTTTTCTGCATTTTTCAGGGATTGTTGCTTGCACAAAACAGCGGTACCCGATCACTATCAAGCTAAGATAAATTTTTATCCATATGATGGGTGTTTTTATCAAATGGAAAAAAGTAAGAGTAGAAATGATGAGGAACCAGGATTATCCTACCATTATGCTAGAAATATATATGTTATATTTTCTTTTCCACTACCTTTGCACAAAAACCAAAAAATACGCTATTCTTTCTGTAGAATCATAGGAAAGGATGGCGTTTTTGTATGTATCTATCAATTTCTGACGAATTACAATTATTTGCTGAAGAATTATATGAACATCTTACCCCTTCATTTTTGGAAAATCTCGCTAGAGAGCTAGGTTTTGTAAAACGAAAACGTAAATTTTCAGGGTATGATTTAGCTACTATATGTGTCTGGATTAGTCAACGAGTAGCGAGTGATTCATTAGTCCGATTGTGTAGTCAGCTACATGCATCAACAGGAACTCTTATGAGTCCTGAAGGACTAAATAAGTGCTTTAATAAAAAGGCAGTGTTCTTTTTGAAACATATTTTCTCCACATTATTAAAAAATAAAGTTTGTGGAAAGTCAGCAATTCCAAGTGCTTCACTTACCTATTTTCAGCGAATTCGTATTTTAGATGCAACCATTTTTCACGTACCAAAACACTTGGCCAATGTATATCCTGGATCAGGTGGTTGTGCACAAACAGCGGGTATAAAAATCCAGTTAGAATATGATTTACATAGTGGTCAGTTTTTAAATTTCCAAGTGGAACCAGGGAAAAATAATGATAAAACCTATGGAACAGAGTGTTTATCAACATTACGCCCTGGTGACCTATGTATTCGGGATTTAGGCTATTATTCACTGGATGATTTAGATCAAATGGATCAACGTGGTGTGTACTATATATCGCGACTCAAATTAAACAATAGGGTATATGTCAAAAATGAATTTCCTGAATACTTTCGAAACGGAACAATAAAAAAACAATCTCAGTACATCAAAGTTGATTTAGAGCACATCATGAATACCTTAAAACCAGGACAGTCCTATGAAATAAAAGAAGCTTATATTGGAAAGGATAAAAAACTATTTACTCGGGTGATTATGTATCGATTAACAGAAAAACAACTTCGTGAGCGTATGAAAAAACAAGTGTACACAGAAAGTAAAAAAGGGATTACATATTCGGAAAAAAGCAAACGATTAGCTGGCATGAACCTATATGTTACCAATACACCTTGGGAGATTGCTCCGATGGAACAAATCCATAATTTTTACTCTCTCCGCTGGCAAATTGAAATCATTTTTAAAAATTGGAAATCCTTATTTCAAATTCATCATTGGCAACATATTAAACAAGAGCGATTAGAATGCCATGTTTATGGAAAACTCATTGCCATTTTTCTATGTTCTTCTACTATGTTTAAGATGCGACAATTAATTTTACAAAAGAAGAAACAAGAATTAAGTGAATATAAAGCAATTGGAATGATTCAAGATCACTTATCGAGTTTGTATCAAGCCATACAACAAAACATCCAAGAAATAACAAAGATCCTAATCAGCCTGTTCCACCTCCTACAGAAGAACGGAAGAAAATCTCATCGATATGAGAAGAAGACTGTTTTTGATATTATGGGTGTTGTTTATGAGTATAATGGGTTGAAAAAACAAAAGAAAGTTGCATAATTTAAAAAAGGAAACCCGTTAGGGTTTATTTGGTATGCATATTATTAAGAGTATGCTTCTATTTTAGGAATGCTTTACCTCCACAAAATGAAAGTACACTTTGTTTTCATTTTTAAGTTGATGGGCATGTATGGCGCCCCCTCATAGTACAATCTAAAAAAGCATTTATGAAACGAGTTTTAGACCTATTGCAGCACCTAAAACCATACCTATAAAGACAAGTCTTCTCCAGTCTTTTGATTCTCCATAAAAAATCATGCCTAAAATTGCACCTCCAGACGCACCAATTCCAGTCCAAATTGCATAAGCTGTTCCCATAGGTAGTGTTTCCATTGCGTAAGCAAGAAATATAAAACTTAATCCAAATCCGAGAATTAACAAAGCTAATGATTGCCAATTTCGATCTTTATGCAGTTTATTTATCATAGCAACACCAAACATTTCAAAAAGCCCTGCTAAGATTAAAGAAATCCATGCCATTAGGATTCATCACCTTTCTGAACTCTGTTATCTGTAACTAATTTCAAGCCAATTACTCCAGCTAATAAAAATAAAATCAAGAGTACTTTTCCCACTTTAAATGGTTCACCAAAGAACAGGATTTCAGAAAAGACAGTTCCAGCTGTACCTAACCCAACAAAAACAGCATAAACAGTTCCCACGGGAAGTTTTCTTCCTGCCATGATCATTAAATAAAAGCTTAAAAATATAGCAATGATAGTCCCCGTCCAAGTCCAAAAGTCATCAGCATTTTTTAAACCAATAACCCAAAAAATTTCAAAGAAAGCAGCAATAAATACTTTAATCCAGTCTTTACTCATCTAAAAGACACCTCCAATTTTATTCTTACCAAAAAAAACAAAAAAAGCCTAAGAGAAAACTGTTAAACAGTTTCTCCCAGGCTTTTATACTTCCGTGACACAGTAAAGCTGTGAGTTTTCTCTCGGACAAGACCAAAACTAAATATACATCATACACACATGAAAGCAAAATAGTTTACCTAAAGCTGTACCGATAATAGAAAATATAATTGAGCGGTACTTTTTTCTTTGTTATATAAAATTCATATAATAAACGTGGAATTTAACAAAGCGGACCATTGGCCTCCGTAAATCATTCCATATCTCAAACATTGTTTCATCGCTAAAATATTATAAATAAACATTTGTATAATCTTCCTATACCTAATTTCTTTATCACATAAATAAAAAAAGATAAGACAATTCCATTTACATATATTCAAGAATTATAGTTAGTTATAACGTAAAACTCATTTTACTAATTCACAGAATTTTCAAATATAAAAAGGGCATAAGTTAGGAATCGGCATATAATAAAATTAACCCGTGGTTATAGTGTTTGCTCCGATTCAAATTATGAGATAGTTTGTTTTAACTTTTTACATTATCTAAAAAAGAACTTGTAGAGATTCCTACAAGTTCTTTTTGTTCTTCGGATTGACGAATAGTAAGTGTTATTGGGGATCCCGCTAACATTTCAAGAGTCGTCATATATTCTTATGACAAAATGCTGTAGAAAGCTTAAGAATTCTTAAGAACTTTTGCCCCTTTTTCTTAAGGTTTGGACTCTAGAGTATGATTATGAGTTCAAACCTGTGGGATGATTAGGTATGAAAACAATTCGCTTTCTTATTTCTGTATATAATTCACTAAAAATCAATTGGTGCAGCCAGTCCAAGTTCAAGGTTTCTTAGAGACAAAATAATTGAAGGAATTGATTTGAAGAAAGTAAATTATATTGTCAAATATGGACTGAGTACAGGTGTATTCACAGAAAAATTAATTAAAAGAAGAAATCACAAGACAATTATTTTATTAGTGGAAAATAATAAGAAATTTTATTTTTTTACTAAAAGCAAAATTTAAAGAAAAAGAGAACGTATTAATTATATATGGTTCAGCAGTAAATATTGAACAATATATTAGGGGAACGATATTACTTATATCTATTATGTTATTTCTTGTCTTCCGTTTGCAAGTTTACAATAAAGAGAAGATAAAAATGTCTCACCTGCTTATGTCTTTAGCTGTTTAATACGAGAAAAAATATGGAGGAATCCTATGGAGTCAAAAATTCTTATTGTTGATGATGATAAAGAAATTAGAAATCTTATCTCTGTTTATTTGGAAAATGAAGGTCTGAAAACTCAAAAGGTAGAAGATGCTATGGAAGCTTTACAACTGTTAGAAGAAAAGGAGTTTGATTTGATTATTTTAGATATTATGATGCCTAATATGGATGGTATTGAAGCGTGTATGAAGATTAGGGAAGACCGCAATATACCTATCATCATGCTATCTGCAAAATCTGAGGATATAGACAAAATTCAGGGTCTAGCCTCTGGTGCAGACGATTATTTATCAAAACCGTTTAACCCATTGGAATTAATCGCTAGGGTAAAATCCCAATTAAGAAGGTTTAAAAAATACAATTCATCAATAGAACATAATAAAAGCATTCTAGAAATTGGTGACTTAACCGTGAATACAGATACACGTCAAGTATGGATAAGAGGAAAAGAAACAAGGTTAACTCCAAAAGAGTTTGCTATTCTCGAACTACTTGCCCGCAATAAAGGGATTGTCCTGAGTGTAGCAAAAATATATGAAGCAGTTTGGGAAGAGGTTTTTTATAAATCAGACAATACCGTCATGGTGCATATTACAAAAATAAGAGACAAAATAGAAGAGGATTCTAAACATCCCATTTATATTAAAACTGTGTGGGGAATTGGATATAAAATATGAAGAATGTTAGTTTCAGAAATAAGATCATTATAAAACTTCTTGGTGCTGTTGCAGTTAGTTTTTTTATTTCATTTGGTTTAACAATCCTCATTTTGGTATACGTCATAGATCCATTATTTGTAAATAACGAAGAATTTGGTATGTTTGAAGGCAATTTGGCATTGTTTTTCTTATTCGCGTTCGCAATCTTTACCTTTATCATACTTTTTTTGATATTGGTTCGAAAGAAAATAGTATATTTGAAGCTCATTTCGGATAATGTAAATGATATTGCCAATGGAAAACTGGGTTTGACAATTGGGATTAAGGGGAAGGACGAATTGACCCAACTTGCTCAAAATATCAACTATATGTCCAAGGAATTGGAAAATACATTTGAACAAGAAAGACGATTAGAACGTACAAAAAATGAGCTCATAACTAACGTATCTCA
>NZ_CP031748.1:3379209-3407412 GCF_003429245.1 Bacillus sp. CR71
TAAACTTGCCCCTTAGAAAAAAGAAACAATCTCGCCTAAAATTGACTTTGCATAAGCTTAGCTTGATAGCGATGTGGCGGTACCCCATTGCCATCAACCTAAGATTTTGAGATACCCCCCATAACGAAATTCCTATATTTTCACAGTTATTTATGAGAATTCAGCTCATTTTTTCGTTTTGGGGAACAATCAATTTCTTAAGTTGATGGGTATGTGATAATGCTTCCATTTGAACAAATTTTCCTTTTCCATACCGATCACACATCTTTTGTAGAGTAATAGTATCAGCATATCCCAGTTTAAGAGGTTACTTACAAAATATTTTAAATTTTTTCGCGAGAATCCTCCGAAATGTAATACGGACTTTAAATATTTTCATTTATAATTCTCTATTTGTCTATACTTTTCATACCGCTGTTGTATAAGCTCTTCCGAGGATAATAGTATCAATTTTTTTAGAGATGATTCGATTACAGATTCAATCATTTTTGCCTGTGATTTTATATCATTTTGTGCTCCACCTTTAATTTCAGGAATGATTTCATCAATAATTCCTAAATGTTTTAAATCTTTTGCTGAAATTTTCATATGTTCAGCAGCTTCTGGAGCATACTTAGCGTCCTTCCATAGGATAGATGCTGCTCCTTCTGGCGAAATTACCGAGTACCATGAATACTCTAACATATGGATATGGTTACCGACACTAATGCCAAGAGCTCCACCACTTGATGCCTCTCCAATTACAATACAAACAATTGGCACTTTAAGTGTAGTCATTTCAAATAGATTTCGAGCTATAGCTTCAGAAATTCCACGCTCTTCAGACCCTATCCCTGGATAGGCGCCTATTGTATCAATAAATGTAATAATAGGGCGATTAAATTTATCAGCTTGTTTCATAAGTCTTAGCGCTTTTCTATAACCTTCTGGATGTGCCATTCCAAAATTTCTTTCTATACTTTCCTTTGTATTTCTACCTCTTTGATGACCAATAACCGTAACGGGCACCCCTTTAAATTTTGCAATACCACCTATCATTGCTTTATCATCACTATATAATCGATCACCATGAAGTTCGAGAAAGTTTGTAAACAATAAAGGTATATAGTCCAATGTCGTGGGTCGGTTACGTAGCCTTGCAATTTGAACTCGTTGAAAAGGTGTAATATTAGAATAAATTTTATCTTGCATTTTATTTAAACGTTTTTCTAATTCATGAATTTCTGACGATAAATCTACATTATTTTCTTTCATAATTTTCTTTAATTCATCAAATTTCTCTTTTAATTCAATAATAGGACGTTCAAAATGCAAACTCATTTTATCCTCCAAATGTTATGACTTACCTCACTCTAATCAAAAGACTTAGAAATAGAATCAATAAATAATTCAAAACCATCCACAACTATTTTTTGTTCTGATTCTGACAAATTATTGAGAATACTTTGATAAAACGCAACGGATTGCTCTCTTAAGCAATTAACAGTTATGTGACCTTTTTCTGTGAGGTGCAGAAAAAGTTCTCTTCTATTTTTTTCATTTACTTCACGATAAATAAGCCCCTTTTTTACTAACTTATCTACCAATCTACTTACAGTTGAAGTCTCTAATCTAAGTTTATTGGATAGTTGCCAAACAGTTAGTTTTTCCACCTCTAGTTCCTCTAACGCCATCATTTGAGAAGTCGGTAAAGGTTTTTCAAATGGTCCATTGGGCAAATTTTGAGATTCAAAAACCCCAGTTATTATAATCATTTTCTTAATATCTGTTCTTAGTTTTAAGGCATCTTCTCTTTTCAAATAGGTCACCCTCCTACAACTAATGTATCATACATTAATTGCATTATACATGAATATGTTTTTTCACAAGCTTAACGTAAGCCAATATTACAACATGGACGAGATATTTCTTCTTGTTAAAATGGTATAAGTGGATTGTTTTCTACAAATGGCAGAACATCAATTATGTATCAGGGGCCTTTATGAGGTACCGCTCATCGCAATCAAGCTAAGAAAATAAAACTACCCCAAAAACAAAATTTTGTGATAACTTGTAACAAAAAACTCATAATTTTGGAGGGGGGAATTCTAAATTCTTAAGTTGATGGGCATGTGGTAGCACCACATCGTCATCAAGCTAAAATTTTATAGCACCCCCAGAACGAAATTTTGTACTATCTTGTAACAAAATGCTCATTTTTTCGTTTTGAGGTATTTGCGTTTCTTAGTCTGATAGTGATGGGGTGGGCCCCCACACAGTACGATTTTATTTCAAAGACACAACGATCTTACTACAAACTTTTTATTTATCTCACACTCTCATCTGATAGTATTACTATTTTTTATTACTAATGTTGCCGTTTCACTCGGATGGCTAAGAGGAAAATGATGGCCATATGGAACAAAATCAACCTTACCAAGATGCGATGGAGCAGAATAACCTCTGTCATAATCCCCCCAAATAATGTGAAGATTATACTTTGTTACTTCATTGAAATCACCTTGATCGTTTTTCAGTAGTAAACTATTAAGCTGAACCGTAGTATTTAAAATTCTAGGAGAAGTAAAACTGTTACTTATTTTTTCGATATAATGTTCAGGGATGCTCTCCATACTTTCAAACAAACCATTACTTAATAAATAACGCCCTATCAAATTAGTAGTTACCAATTTTAATGTCCATTTGTTCATAAATTGGGGAACATTTAGCGATTTAGGATTTTTTTTAGCAATAGGCGGCTGAAGTAAAGTGATTGAATACTTCTTATCTATGTACTCTTGTACCAATGCTTCCAGAAGAATAAACGCACCGAATGAATGACCAATTAGATGTGCACCATTAGTAGCTTTCTCTAATAACTTTTTCACTACATTCAAATAGATATCTAGAAGATTTTTCTCTTGTTTAAAAGGAGAACGTCCCAAACCTGGAAGATCCAAGATCCATACAGGTTGACCAGTTTTTTCATGAAGCTCTTGTGCTAAAGGAAATAAATCCTCTCCATCACTCAATAAACCATGTAATAAAATAAACGGTTTCCCCTCTCCTTGTAATTGGTAAAGGGTAGTGTTATCACATAATGTTCGTTTAAATAAATGATTATGCTGGCCATTTTGATGCATCATTCGATAATCCAAATCAGCTACTACGGCAGGGAAAAATTTCATTACACTCGTCTTCTTAAACCAATCTCCTCCCATAATTTTTTTCGCTGAAACATTTGAAAATTTTCGTTTTGTAATAAAATTCAGTCCATCAGAAGGAATTTTTGTTATTTTACTTACCCCACTATTCATAATTGCTTTCATAAGTGGCATTGGGACAGAGATTTTTGGTGCCCTCATATTCATACTTTCCGACATAATACTTAATAATTCAGCAATGTTCTGATCGTGCTGTTTGTCTTCAACAAGTGTATATGTTTGAATAGTCGGTTGTTCCAATCTGAAAACCTGCACAATAAACTTCGCAAGCTCATCGTTTGAAATAAGTGGTAACCTATATCCCTTACCTCCAGGAATCACTGGCATGAGCCCTCTTCGCATACTCATCACAAGCAAACCTAATCCTGCTATCTGCTCTGTACTCCCTGTTTTACTACTACCGACTACAGTTGGCGGATTAATTACAGAAAGCGGATAACCTACTGCTGATGCCTGGTGACGGATATAAAGATCTGCTAAAAATTTTGTTCTCTCATATGGATTTTTCATTTTCAAATAATTGTTTCCTTCTTTAAACACATCAATTGCAATCTTGCTATTTTTATCATCAAAGGGACTCATATAACCTACAACATGAATAAATTGTTGTAAGCCCTTCAATTGATGAATGCTTTTAGCTAATTCACTAATGTGTTTGGCGCCATTTAAAAATACGGAAGCTGCCTCTTTACTTGTCGCTTGAATATCCATGGGGCCTCCTGCGTGAATAATCACATCCGTTTTCAATACCCTCTCCTTATCTTCAGCACTTAGACCTAAATCTATTTTCGTCAAATCACCTTCAATAAAGTGCAGAACTGCCTTTTTTAAGATGCCTCTTTCTTGAAAAATGCGTGTTGCTTTACTTTTCGATCTCACTAAAAGAAGAATTTTAACATCCTCTTTGGCTAATTCTTTTACTAATTGCTTTCCAATAAAGCCTGTTCCACCAGTTAAAAATACTGTTCTCATATAAAATCTCCTTTTTAGTACTATTCAGTACTAATTTGATGTAAAAAAAAAGCTTCTTTTATCGAAGCAATTTTAAAAAATGATCTGCTGTTTTCGTGATTACAGCTGCATCCTTCAATGTTTCTGAAATAAATAACGCTCCTTCAAGATTTGTAATAAAAAGTGATGCAACCTCATCAATATTAATCGTATTTCTGAATTCTCCATTCTCTACCCCTTGTTTAAGTAATAGAGAAACTTTCTTTTGTAATCCTGTAAAAAAAAGACCTATTTTTTCTTTTATTTGCGTGGCCTGTTTAGGACTTTGAATATAAAGAGTAATAAATGGACAGCTCCCCTTATACTCTCTCGACTGAACTCCTTGTGATAATTGCTTTAAAAACAGTTGGATACGATCTTCAACTAAAAATTGGTTCTGAGAAAGTACGTCATCAATTGCAGATTGATACATTTCAATCCAATAATCAACGACCCCTTCTAATAATACTTCCTTATTAGAAAAGTGATAATACACATTAGACTTTGAAACTTTGCTTACACGTACTAATTCATCCATACTTGTATAAGCAAACCCTTTTTCTAAAAATAATGTTGCAGCTACTTCAATCACACGTTTTTGATTCATTAATTTTACCTTTGTCATAACTAGAACTATATAGTACTAATTTAAATATTGCAAGTATTTATGTTAATTTTGAAAAAATTTTGATTAAAAAAGTTCCACTAACATTGATTTTACTGCAAAAAAATCTTAGCATCAGCGTTACGCAAAAAAGAAAGGGAGTGGATCCCCCCACTCCCTTTAACCATCTATCCTTGATTCCTCTGCACCTCTCTAAACTCTTCCTTCACCTTCTCTAACAGCCCTTCTTCCGTAATTAATCGATATGCTGTATGTGCTAGTGCTTTTGCCGATGCAATTAACGCTTTATCTCCAAGTTCTGAACGTGCTGCTTCTCTAAATTCATTCGTATGTGCAATTAAATCGTCTGAACCAATTTTAATGTACGGATGAATCGTCGGTATGACTTGACTAACATTTCCTGCGTCTGTTGAGCCGATGCCAAATCTTTCTTTCCGATTTACGTCTTCACCTTGTAATTCTAGCTCTTCGGCTACGACGTCATTAAATGTTTTTGTTACGAGTAGTTCATCGATTTCATTTTGGAATTGATGGATTTTCACTTTCGTACCTGTTGCTAATGCTGCTCCCTCTGCGATATTTCTTACTTTCTCTGTTACTTCCGCACATCTTTTTCTCGTTGTTGCACGGATGAAGAACCTTGCCGCGGCGTAGTCAGGGATAATGTTAGGTGCTTTTCCGCCTTCTGTAATAACGCCATGAATTTTCACGTCTGACGGAAGTTGTTGGCGAAGTGCGTTAATGCTGTTGTACAGCTGAATGACCGCATCTAATGCGTTAATTCCTTCTTCTGGTGAAGCTGCGGCGTGAGCTGTTTTTCCGTAAAAATGAAAATCAAGTGGATCGACTGCTAGTGAAGGGCTCGTTGTCGCTGTTTTTCCGCTCGGATGAATCATAAGTGCCGCATCAATGTCTTTAAATAAACCTGCCTTTACATAACTTGATTTCGCGCTACCATTTGGCCCGCCTTCTTCTGCTGGTGTACCAAACACGACAACTTCCCCGCCAATTTCTTCAAGCGTTTCTGATAATGCGATTGCTGCTGCAACGCTAATTGTGCCAATTAAATTGTGACCACACGCATGACCTAGTCCTGGTAAAGCGTCATACTCCGCTAAAAATGCAATGACTGGTCCTTGTTTTCCTGAACTTTTTCGCGCGATAAAACCTGTTTCATGTCCAGCTATATTGTGTTGCAGCTGAAATCCTGCACTACCTAGTAATAAGCTTAACGTTCTGGATGCGTAAAACTCTTGGTTTCCAATCTCCGGATTCGCATGAATATCATGACTTGTTTCTATGTACTTTTCCTTATTTCTTTCGATACTCTCTTCAATTGTTTTTCTTTGTGACGTTACTCCTGTCGCTCCCATTGTTCTTCCTCCTTTTATTTTCACGTAAAAAAGCCTCTTTCTAAAAGATAGAAAGAGGCTTCTGTATATACAATCAAAATGAGCTTCTTTCTTATCTTTCAAGTTACCTTGCTGGAATTGGCACAGTATTCATAACGAATCCGCTGCCGAGGTATCATAGGGCCAGTCCCTCCACCTCTCGTGATAAGAATTTTCATAAAATTATATTAAATTACATTCATTCTAAGTTCATTCCAAATAAAAGTCAAGGAATTCCTATCCGAATTTACCGAATATCTAAAAATCCTTTTAATACACCAATTGTTTCTGGCGCTTGCAGTCTGGCACATACGTACGGAAATTCTGTACTACCTTCAAACATCATTTGAGATGTAAGCGGTGCGCCTGCCCAGAAGATTTCATCATCAATTACGATAAACGGGAATGCTTTATTTTGTCTTTGTAACTTTACATTTTTCAGTGGAACTGGTCCATCACTATAAACTGTTATCTGTGCATTTGTACGCATTAACGCTTGCCATACTCGCTTATCCACTTGTTTTGTACTTGGAAGTGAAATAATAATTTTTCGTTTTGCGGCTAAAATATCTTTTAATAACCCTTTCGGCTCTTCAAGATTCATTTCCATAAACCAGCGTAAACGTTTCGAAATTTTCCGTTCCCACAATTGTCTTGATGTCGTGCGATCATACACATCTCCATGACGTTCTATATGAGCTGTTAATTGTGATAACGCTTGTTTTCTCGAAAGGTTTTTACGCATATAATGGCAATCTGATAATTGAATGAACTTCCCTCTCGCTCTTGTCACTGCTACATTGACGAGGCGATGGTTTTTGTGATCAAAGAATAATACGCCAGGTCGTTCTTGCGGATAACTGTCAACCGTATCAAAGATCATCATATCTCTTTCAGAACCTTGGAACTTATGAACTGTCGCCGCTAAAACTGGTATGTTTTGATATTTCGTTCTCTGCAACATTTCTCTAATACACGTTGATAAAAAGCGTGACTGCGCCCTGTAAGGTGTCACAACACCAATCGACTGAACACCGTCTAACAATCCGATTAACATCATTTGCATCGCTACTAAACCAGACATAATGTTAAAACGTGAACCAGAAGCCGCATCTTTTAACGAAAAAGCTCCCATTTGGCTCGTATCAAATAAAACACTCGCTTCATTTGCGAACGGCTGCAATTGCGCAAGTTCTTTACGCTCTGAAACAGACGGATGATCGTATACTCTATTTTTATAAATAAACGAATTCGTAAACTTCGATATATCCGCATGCATACGTCTTTGTTCCTGCAACATAAATAGGTTCGGATGTGCTTCTGATTTATTAACAGACTCAACAATCCCAGCATGGTAAAACATATCTTCCCCAAGCCATTTGCGAACAAGTTCATGGTTCGCCATCGCAATTGGAGGTAATTGTAAAAAGTCGCCACAAACAACGATACGTTTTCCAAGTGAAGCAGCTAATGCGATTTGCGGAACGAACGCCATACTCACTTCATCTACGACAACTAAATCAAATGTACGCTCATAAATTAGCGCATCAATTGCACATTTTGATAGAGTTGCACCAATTACTTTCGCATTTTCAATATATTCTTTTTCTACTTCTTTAATTTTCGCTTTTTGCTTTCGAAGATCACTTTCAATCTCTTGTATACGCTTCTTATCAGCAGAAGTCGCTTTATATGATAAAATCTTTTCACGAAGATCTTGTCGTGTTTCTTCTAAATAGAGTCTTTCTTCTCCCCAAGATCCGTTCGTCGTTTCAACTAGCTTCGACGTAAGTAATGTTTCATGATTTCGTATATGTTCATGTTGACTATAACCGTAACGAACAATTTCGCCAGGTGTCCATTTCTTTTTCTTCTCAATTTGTTTCGTTACTTCGCTCATTAATACGTCCACTGCCGCATTACTATGAGCTAACACAAGTACCGATTTTCCTTTTTGGTAATGAGCCGAAATAATACGTGATAAATTGTACGACTTCCCTGTTCCAGGCGGTCCCCATACGTACGTTGTCGGATTGTAAAACGAACGATATGCTAGTTCATTTTTCGGATTTTTCATCTTCTCAATATGCTTCGGACTGCTCGTCCCATCAACGAGACGCTTTATACGATTACGTTTTAGCTTATCTTTACGTGCTTCTTTCAATCGCTCTTGCAGTTGCTCTAAAAGTTGCCACGGTTCACTGTATAAAACCGCTTCTCTTATTTCACCTTGTATATAATCATTTAATTTCAATTCTATTTCTAATCCATGTACAGATAATACTTCTCCTGTCGCTTCCTCACCATCGAACTCAATTCGAATTGGTGAACCTTCAGGTAAACTTACTTCCGAAATAAGCTGAAATACATACACTGTATTCTCATAATCTGTATATAAAAAACGACCGTTCATGATAGAAATTTTACTACCACCTATCGTTTTCCAATGTTTAATTTCATATGCTAATGCATAATGCCACTCTTTCATCGTTTCCGATAATGAAGGAGTTTGAGTAGGTATATTCATCGTATAATCTCCTTCCTTCTCCCCAAACATACTTTCTCACTATAACATACAACACGCTTAAATTTGTAAGGTTTTTATCTTGCTTATTTTCTTAATTTTCAATAATATATTGTATATAATTTTCAGAAAGAAGGAATCTACATGCCAGTTAGAAGAATTGAACACGTAGGACTTATGGTTGCAAACTTAGAAACATCTATTACTTTTTATGAAAAAGTAGTTGGCTTACAGCTCATTAAGCGAATGGGACACCCAAACCCAGACTTAAAACTCGCTTTTTTAGGTGTAGAAGAATCGAAGGAAACGATACTTGAATTAATTGAAGGCTACAATTCTTCTCTTCCGGCAGAAGGAAAAGTACATCACATTTGCTTTAAGGTAGATTCATTAGAAGAAGAAATCACAAGACTAAAGAAACACACAGTAACCTTTTTACTAGGAGAAGAAGTCGAAACATTACCAGATGGAACACGTTACATATTCTTCGCTGGTCCTGATGGAGAGTGGATTGAGTTTTTTGAGACGGAGAGATAAAACAAACCTTTATTTTGCGGGATAGAAAAGGAGCCAGAATTACGGTCCTTGTTTTTAACCAGTAACAATGAAACATACCTCCAACCTAAGAATTTACCAAGATTAAAAATACAATCATTTTGTTAGGAGGAGAGAATGGGAAATACAGTCTTTATTATTGTTTTTTGGATAGTGATACTATTTCCAATCCTTTATGTAATCAAGATAAAGGATTGGAATATAAAAACAGCTGCCTTATTTGTTGGAAGGATTCTATTAAGTATTGTCTATTTTATAAATGGAATGGTATTAGGTCTGCAACGAAATTGGGTAGAACCTCCCTATGAAACAGAATGGGATTTCTTTGTAAAGTCTTTACTAAACGGAAAAACTGATGCACTTATACACTTGTTACTTCTAATTATTATCATTACTTTGGATCTATTCATTACATTTTATTATATCAATAAAAAGAAATAGGATATTCTCTCCTATTTCTTTTTTATGAGTAGCGCCATATCGTTATCAAACTAAGGTTTTATGTTGCCCCTAAACAATAATTTTTTACATTTTTACTCTGGAGATGTCAATTTTACTATATTTTGGGTATTTATTTTTACTAGCTTGATGGACATGGGGTTGATTTATTTTCTTAGGCTGATAGGCATGTGGTGCTATCCCATTGCTATTAAGCTAAGAATTTAATTGTAATAAGGTAATACTTAAGATACAAATAAAATATCTTTTCCATGTCGCACTGTTTTATTGAAGTCTATCCCGAGTTGTAGCTAGTTCAATGCGACTGTAAATTCGGAGTTCGGTGCGCCAGCAAATACAACCGTTCCATTCTCTGGTAGTTTCACTTTGTTATTATCACTAACGACGGTAAAATTGACGCATACTCCATTCTCATCATACACCGCGAATGAACTTCCTGATGGCAACTCCACATTCATCGTTTTCCCTGCTGCCTCTTGCGGGACCGTAAACCATTTCGCATGCCCATTTTTTTGCAATGTAACTTTTGATAATCGACCTGTATCAAGGGGTTTTACGTTAGATTCACTGACGTATAAAAAGCTGGACATCTCCATATATTCAGTACCATCCTCTGTATAGAAATGGGCTTCCTTTGTATCCCGCCCATTCATCACAGGAATTTGAATTTGATGCGTCGCCGTATTCGGACCTGTAATTTTTTTGCCGTCCCAATATCCATCCTTGATCGTAATTTGTGTGTTAAGAGGCATTAGTTGTCCTAGATAGTTCATAGAATTAAATTTTTCGTTAACGAGATAGAACTTGCCACCCTCGCGCTTCGCCCATGCAGCAGCTGTTTTCTTCGGTAACACATTGTTTTCTAATTTCTGGGCTAAATAGTGAGTCAGCACATTTTGCCCCAATCCCGGTGATAATTCATATGTGCTCTCTCTCAAATAAACTTTTCCATTCTTCTCTGTGACGAAGTTAAGCTTGGAAGTACCCTTCTCATTTATAAAGCTTCCATCCGCCGTATATACATATTTTTCTTCCGGTTTAGTTGGTAAAACCAGTTCTCCCTTCTTCGTAATTTCTATTTTGAAATGGCTATAGCTATTTCCATAAAATCCTGCTTTTTTTACCACGTCTTGAGGCACTTTAGCCTTGACGGGCTTTCCGAAGGATTTATCTGGCTTTATATCCTTAATTGTCCCTTTCTCTTTAAGCCTAGCTAGCAGTAATTTATTTGCCAACAGTTGATTTGTCATGCTGCTGCCGCCGGAGGACAATACAGCTGCTGCCATCTTCTGTTCTGGAAGCACGACCAATGTAGCATGTTGCAGTATCGTATCCCCACCCTTAGTCAACGCTTTTATCCCATATTCACTGAATGGGTATAGTTTTACACTATCCCAGCCAAGTCCATAGTTGAACACATTTCCGCTATCTCCCGGCCACATTCCTTTTTTATATTCTTCTTGTTCCATCGCCTTGACTGCTTTATTAGAGAGAATTTCTTTTCCCTGTCCCATAAATATTTGTGAGAATCGCACCACATCTTCTGCAGTAGAAGAGATTCCTCCCGTACCAATTAGATTCACCATTTCACTTGGTAGCTGTCCCTGGTATGTCGGAGAATACAGTCCAGCCCGCTTTTCGTCTTCCCATTTGTCTTGCGATGTTATCGTATGATTCAGTTTTAATGGCTCTGTAAACTTTTGATGTAGAAATTCAGTAAAACTCATACCGCTGACTCTTTCTACCAAGATCTCAGCCAGTGTAAAACCGTCATTACAGTATACTGAGAACGCACCAGGGTCTGCCTTCAAGTTTTGGTTGGACAATTGTTGCAATAATATATCATGGGCGTAAGCATCATTATCTTTAAATAAAAATGCATTATTGAACGTCGAACCTTGCAAACCCGAGGAGTGATTCAACAGCATACGCGGTGTAATACGCTTATATCGTTTATCTTTCATTTTAAAATCAGGAATATAGCGGGCAACAGGAGCATCCAAATCAACTTTTCCTTCGTCTACCAGTTTCATAACAGCCGCAGCTGTATATACTTTACTGGTTGAACCAATTCCGTATAGAGTATCTTTGGTTAGTGGCTCTTTCCCTTCTATGTCGTTCTTACCTGTCTGCCCCGACAAAATAAGTTTACCATTATCAATCAGCGCATACTGTACACTAGTCGTCTCATAGGACTTCGTGAGCAGTGCAGCGTTCTCTGCAGCAATCTTCTCCAAATCTTTGCTAGCAACTTCTTGGCTAGATACAACCGGAGTCTTACTGCTAGAAGACGCTATCGCTCCTGTTGGTAGACTCATCGTTAGAGCTAAGGTAGCGGCTAACACTCCAGATAATTTATTTTCCATAAGAAAAATTCCTCCTTAGATAAATGATCGATTTCATCTTTTATTTGTTCAATTACAAACATCACATAAACTACTATTCTGGCTTTATCCCTACTGTCTATATTCAACAAGTAAAATACTTTTAAAAAGACCAGTATTCTCGGCTCTACCCATACTGTTCAAATTGCCGTCAACATATGCCCCTCCAGCAAAAGTATCAAATCCTAGAATAACATCTGTATGTTCCCATATCGGGACACCGTTAGGAAATATAATTTCATAGATTCCTAGACCATATCCATTGATTCTTCCCTTTCCTGTAGGAACTGTAGTGAGTATTCTGTTCTTTCAGTAATTGCCACCAATAGAATGCTCTTATTACTAGTTTGTTTTTCGTATAAATGTATCCTATTTACCCTCCCTCTTTTACGCTTCTCTATATTTGTATCCTACACAATAAAAATTTCTTTTTTCTTATCCATTTCTTACAATTTCCTTACGTTCAAATCACTTCTATAATTAGATAGGTTTTATTTTAAAATCTCCAGGATAATAAGTGCATATATAATCCCACGATTTTATAGAAGATGGATTAATAACCTTTCATGCACATCTCTAATATTCCCTTAGATTCCACCCTCAACCTTTACCACAGTTCCAACTGGCATCAACACTTCTTCACATTCTTATAAGTGGAAGTCATTATTTCATATTCATCATTGTAAAAAGATAAAACGAGAACTGAAACACCCCCTAATATAATTGACGTTGTATGAGCTTTGATTGATAGCGACGGGGTACCGCCAGTATTTCGGAAAAAACCACACTAAGGGTATACAAGGTTTTATACAGTTTTTCAGTTAATCCAATAAGAGACAAGAACCCTAAAACCGCACCAGGATAGGAAAGTATAAAAAATGCATAGATCCATAAAACAAAAAAAAAGACGATTCCCTTGTAAAATTAGGGAACCGTCTTTTTCTTCGCTATCGATAACAAAAATCAAGTACGTAATATTTTATTTGTCGATATTTTTTCAATCTTCATTATCGATTTCTATTGTACCCGTTCTAGCACTAACCTTTAAAATATTTAACAAATTATCAGGTGTCTTGATTTCTACTTCATATTCAAATTTTGATTGTGCTAAGTTATCATCTTCTAATTCGAATTCTTTTTTCACATTAATAATTTCTCCATTTGTATGAGCTAAAGAAATTTCACGAACTTGTTTCTCTGTGTAGTTTTCATTCTTTTTTGCATAATTGTAACCCATACCATAATATCCACCAACAATAGCAATACCACTTACTAAAATAGCAATTACACTTATAATTATTTTCTTTTTATGCTTTAACATTTTCATCCACTCCTTAATGATTACTCCTCTATTCCAAATCTTGCTTCAAGCGCATTTTCTGCTTGCTCTAATTGATCTTCCAGTATATCGTGTTCTTTTTCTTGCGTTTGATATTGTTCAACAGTTATCGTTCCAGCGTGATAATCTGCTTCTAGCTGATTATCAGATAGATCTATCTTGTCATCCAATTGGTCAATTTCTTTTTTTGTTGCCAAGTACATATTTAAGTTATCTTCTTTTGCTCCAACTGGTTTCGTGTTATTTGCCTTTTCTACAATAGATGTGACTTCGTTTTTGAAATCTTGTGTTTGCTTCGTATCATTCGTAGCAGGCTCTGTTTTGTTTGGTTCTTGTTGTAGTTGAGCAACTTCTTTTTGTAATTTATCATTTTCCACTTTCAGTTGTTGCACTTCTGTATTGTTAACAGCTTGAGTAGAACAAGCTGTTAACAATACACAAGATATCGCTCCAATCAGCATCCATTTTCGCATTCTGTTTTCCTCCCTTTACATGTGCACCTTATCCTTGCCTTTATATTACTGAACAAACATTAAAGGAAGATTAATGTATAAAAAAATAAAGTGAAGACTTTTACGGGTAGCCCGACTTCCCCTAACTCCCTCGCATTCGCCGAATTTTGAAGGAGGAGTCTTACTGCCCGTTAATGCTGGATAAAATGATATAATTAAATCGTTTCTAATCTTGCTTTAATGTTTTGGAATTATAGTGATACATATTAATAAGAAGAAAAGGAGAATGTTAATGCGAGTTCTTATTGTCGAAGATGAACAAGACTTACAAAATATATTGGTAAAACGATTAAATGCAGAACATTATAGTGTCGATGCATGTGGGAATGGAGAAGATGCCTTGGATTATATAAACATGGCTACCTACGATTTGATTGTGCTTGACATTATGATTCCAGGAATAGATGGTTTACAAGTATTACAAAGATTACGCGCGGACAATAATACAACTCCTGTCTTGCTTCTTACAGCTAAAGATACAATTGATGATCGTGTAACAGGACTCGACTTAGGTGCGGATGATTATTTAGTAAAGCCGTTTGCTTTTGACGAACTGTTAGCAAGAATTCGAGTGTTAATGCGAAGAAAAACAGGAAATACATCTAATGTGTTTGAAATCGCTGACCTAGTGGTAGATTGCAATATGCATAAAGTAACACGAGGAGACCAAGTTATCACTCTTTCCAGTAAGGAATTTGCTATTTTAGAATATATGATTCGTAATAAAGAAGTTGTGCTGACACGAGATAAAATTGAGCAACATGTGTGGAATTACGACTATGAAGGTGGCTCGAATATTATTGATGTTTACGTCCGCTATCTTCGCAAAAAAATTGATAGCCAGTTTGAAACGAAGTTAATTCATACAGTACGAGGAACTGGTTACGTATTGCGAGTAGAATCATGAAAAGACTATCAATAAAAATGAGAGTAACCCTGTGGTATACGGGGCTAATTGTAATTATTATGGCACTCGTGTTAGCTTTTATTTTAACTTCTTCAGATAAAGTTTTGCTTTTTAATATGAAAGATCAATTAAAGAGCACAGTAAAAGAAAGCATGGAAGATATCAAATATAAGCATGGGCAGTTAAAGATTGACGATGATTTTGAAACCTTAGAAGATGGCGTAAATATTAGTATTTATAGTAAACAAGGTGAGCTGTTAGTAGGACATAGTCCAACAAGCTTTAATAAAAAGATATCGCTTAAATCCGATGAAATACAAACCATTAAAGACGGCAATAAAGAATGGATAGTATATGATTTTCTCCATAATGCAGGCGGCGATGAGCAAGTCTGGGTTCGTGGAATAATGACTATGAACCAATTATCCTCAACGATGAATACGCTTATCGTGGTAACAATCATCTCATTCCCATTACTTATTCTTATTGCGGCATTCGGAGGATATTTTATCACGCAAAGGGCGTTTCGACCTGTGCAACAAATGAGTGATTCAGCTAGTAAAATTGGTGATGGTAAAGACCTTTCGAAGAGAATTAATTTACAAGGTTCACCGAAAGACGAAATGTATCATTTAGCACAAACCTTTGACAAAATGTTTGAGCGATTGGAGACATCATTTGAAAGTGAAAAACAATTTACATCTGACGCATCTCATGAATTAAGAACACCAACATCTGTTATTATTTCACAATGCGAATACGCTTTATCGCAGAAGAATAATCCGAAAGAAATGGAAGAATCGTTAGAAGTAATTTTAAAGCAATCACGTAAAATATCCACTCTAATCTCACAACTTTTATTATTAGCAAGAGCTGACCAAGGAAACCATAATACTTTCCAATTTGAATGTATCAATATGAGTGAATTAACGGAAATCGTCGTAGAAGAGCTCTCATTAATGGTACAAGAGGCTTCGATTGATATAACAATTAATATAGAGAAAGACCTATTTATTAAAGCCGATCAAACATTGATGATGCGTTTATTAATGAATTTACTAACGAATGCGATTGCTTATAGTAAAGCGAGTGGAACTGTGAATATGCAACTATTCCGTGATGAAACCAACATAATAGGTAAAGTCTCTGATAATGGTATAGGCATCAGCGAGCAACATATTACTAAAATATGGGACCGCTTCTATCGAGTTGACGCAGCACGAACATCTTCAAACATCGGAAACACAGGTTTAGGATTGTCTATGGTAAAATGGATTGTCGAACTACACGGAGGAGAAATTACAGTTGAAAGTGAATTAGGAGAAGGCAGTACTTTTACATTTAAACTACCAATTGAAAAACAAGCATAATTTATGCGCATCTGTCGCTTCAAAATAAAGATTGATATTTAAAGGCTCTCTACAATCCTTATGTAAAAATAACTGACGCATTTTAAACATCATCGATTTTATCATTTTGGACAACCTATTCTGTTAAATTGATATACATGCGAAAAAACTATCGAAATAAAACCCCAGAAATCCAACGGTCTCTGGGGCTCCATTATATATTTAGCTCTTTTTGCTTTTTGTTTTGTTTATGTCTATACAGCAATTTTCGACTTATTAGAGAAATCACTAATAAGGTCAGAATTAATAAGATAAGTTGCATAAATGATAAATCAAAATATTTAGCACCTGTAACGATTAAAAGTGTAGAAATCGTGCCTTTTACAACGAAAAAAATAATAACCCATAACCCGCCTTTTTTCCAGTTCATTTTATATTACCCTTTCCTACGTTTAAATTCTTAAAATATTTAATGATAGTTCGTAAATATGACAACTTAATAGAAATCTATTATATTAACAAAAAATTCATGTCTAATTAAATGCGACGATTCTATATTAAGTGAAAATGATATTCATTGTCAATTTTATTGATTATTTGAATACTTATTCTCAATCTCTTTCTACTTTGTTTCTTATAAGCAATACACTTTTATATTCAAACAAAAACACCTCCATTACATTTGCACACTTAGTATGCGAATGCAAGAGGTGTTTTTTTCATATACCATCAGGTAAGATTTCCTGCTTTGTTTATTTCTTGATACTTAGCTATTTTTTAGTACACGATAACTGGATCATAAGTGTTCAAACTATCATATACAGTTTTTGCAACATTAGGAAGAAGGTTCACACACCCACCTGATCCTCCTGTTAAATAAGCATTATTTGCCCAGTCTTTTCGCCAACCGGCATCGTGGAACCCTTGACCGCTATTTGTGAATGGGACCCAGTAATCTACTTTAACTGCATAATCAGCTTTACCTACTGCGCTGCCTCTGAGCGTGTATGGTGTTCGTTTATATAGGACGTACCAAACACCTGGTGATGTATCTTCACCCGTGCTATGTTTACCAGTTACTACATTTGTTGTAACAACTAATTTTCCATCTTTATAAATCCAAATTTGTTGCTCTGCAATTGAAACTTCTGCATATGTGTCTCCGATGCCATTATTCGATGTTGTTTTATAACCGATACCTTCCTTCTCCCAACCATTTCCATGAATATTAGAAGCAGAAAGCGATTTTTCGCCTTTCTCAAAGGCTTGTTGAACTTGTTTAGTTTCTTTTTCAACATCTAGTGCCCAGCCGTAGCCTTGCCCTTTTACTGATATGATTGAACCGGAATGCGTTTTAAATGAGAAATCTTTATTTAATGTTGATTTGGCATTATTAATTTCAATAATTTTCTTCTTAATGTCGCTCGCGTCAATTGTAACTTTCATATCCTTTGACATAGAGGCATTTTGAATTAAATCTTTCGCTTTTAAAGGATAAACTTCATTCTGCACTTTATACTCAACAGACTGCCCAAGAAGATTCTGTAGTGCTTTCTCCTCTTTTTTGACAATTGGATCGTCTTCTTTAATAGGTTTTATGTATGCAGACTTCAGGTGAATTTCGCTTTTATATTTTTGCTTATCGTAATCTTTTAGTAGACTAGTAACGTCATACTGTTTTCCTTCAACACTTTTCGAAATAACTATTTTTCCTTGTTCTAGCTTCGCCATAGCATCTTGAGGCGCTTTTAATTTTGCATTCATAGAGATGAGCTTTTCTTCTACAAGTTTTTTCATCGTTTCACTACGATACTGATCTGCCTTCTCTGGTAGCAATGAATAATTTTCTCCCTTTGAGGTAGGGAAAAATGTCCACTGACTTTTTAATAGTTTCTTAACTTGAGGCAAATCTTTTTCCGTAAGTTCCGTTTTTGTATCTTTTTCATCTAAAATTTGTTGTTGATCAACATAGACTTTGTTTGCTAGTCCAGATGTCTTTAATTTCTGTATTGCCTGATCAGCGCTCAGACCACCAACTTTTGTGTCATTAATTGTAACATTCGAATTGAAGTGAGTTGCCTGATAATAACTCATTCCCCCAATAAGAAGTGCAATTACACCAATACCCACTGCGATAAACTTCCAATTTGTATAACGTTTTTTTGATCTTACTCGTTTTTGATCAATTTCTTCAACTGATTCATTTGTTGTATTGTTGTTCATCAATCTTTCCCCCGTATGCATTAACGTCAAACGATTTTCAACTAAAATCATAGACTAGTGTACCTTATTTTTCCTAAAATTTCATTATTTCCGACCACATTTTATCGCAATTCATCGATTAAATTTAGATTTTTTAATGGTACGATGCATTGAACATCCCTTTACAAGTCATAAAGTGAAATTTCAATCAATCGTTATACATCAAGAAAATTAGCTAAATCTTATTCGGAAAATTTTTCCTCTTTACGTAAAATACGAATTATATTCTCCATTTTATGAACATCACCCCCTAATTTTGTCAAAAAAATAAACGATAGTCCTTCTACATTTTTGATAAAAGGACTATCGTTTTTTCAGTTAGAGTATTTGTATAATCGTTTAACTTTTTATTTCCTGAAGGTCTAACGTGATGAAGATGATGAAATTTCATCTCATAGCCTTTAAATGAAAAACATTATGTTTTTTATGACAATCAAGTTTATTTTTATAAATTAAACCCTTAGCTTGATGCCTCCCATATATCCAGCAGCCTAAGATTAAGTAAGAGTCCATTCAACTAGATTTTTTCTAATATTTTTAGGTGCATCTTATTTCGCCTCGTCATATTTCACTAATTGAATTTAAAACACATCCGTATGCTATTTAGTAAAATTTACGATTCGAGACGTAATTATTGCAGTAATCAAGATAATAATAGCGGTTATCAAGCCAGATTCTCCAATCCAAATCTCAGTTTGATACCCTGTACTTGCACGTGTGAAAGGTCCTTGAATAATGGCATTCCAAGTAGCATGGATAATAACCGAAGGCCAAATGCTACCTGTGATAAGTCGTAAATAAGCTGTAATATAACTGAATGGTACAATACAAAGATAGATACCAAGTACTGAAAGAACGACAGATGGTCCCGCTACATATAGACCAGCAATAACTATTGGAACATGCCACGTTGCCCAAATCAATCCACTAATAAGGATGGGCCGTGAAAACTCTGCATCGACTAGCCTTGTGAGCATATAACCTCGCCAACCCATTTCTTCTCCCAAAGCCGGGATTAAGCCAAGCAAACTTCCGAAAATGCCGCTCAATACTACTAGATAAATGAAGTTGAATGGTGCCGTTACATACTGAAGCCCAAGCATATTGTAGATCGGTTCTAAAATAAACATACCAACTTCGGGATACTGAAACCCCGCAATTCCGCTCAACCAGGCGATAGAATAAGTAATTCCACAAATAATCATAGGGATTAGCAGAGCAAACCCAATCCCCTTCCATATCTTTAAGTTACCGAGACTAAAAGATACATCTTTAAACCCTTCTTTCAGTATTATGCGAGTCAAAATAGAAGATAATGCTGGGGTAAACATATATACCACAATAAGCGGCATACTTTTCGTAATTATTACTACTACATTTAGGATAATAGAAGTAATGATTAAGATACTCAAAAAGAGTTGAAGTCCTATTTTAGCACGTTGGATTTTATCTTTATTGTGGAACGATTTTGCGTGTAATATCATTTTAATCCGCCCTTCCCCTTTCATTCACTTGTTTATCGAATTTACTTCTTGTCATTTCCACAGACACAACTTAGAATAAAAATGTTTTTGTATACAGATTCATTCATCTTTAAAATCCCTCCCCAATTTATAGTCTAGTCTTACTTACGACTCATCAATGTAATTATTATTTATAAGTTGTCATAACCGATAGTACAAAAGTGTAATGATTAGTCTATGACCTGTGTCAATTAACCTTATGACAATATGTAACTAGAAAATATGATATGGAATAGATAACAATTGAATTAAGGCAATTGATTCGTTCAAGTACAATGAATCAATCTTGCTTTACAAATAATTCAATTGAGGTGGAAAAAATGAATAAGAAAAGCATAATTGCAATGGTTAGTACAGCTTTATTAGTCACAGGATGTGTAGAAGTAGGAAAGGCTCAAACAGTAGCAGTCGAAAATTCAGGTCAATCAATACAAAAAAATATAGTTAAATCCATACAATCACAGGCTTACCCATTAAAAACGATAGAGCCGTCAAAATCATTTGAGGATTTAAAACCACTTAAGAAAATGATTGGGAGCGCGCAATATGTGGGATTAGGAGAGAATACTCATGGAAGCTCTGAAATTTTCACTATGAAATTTCGCCTTGTGAAATATTTGGTTACTGAGATGGGTTTTACAAATTTCGCAATGGAAGAAGATTGGGGAAACGGCTTAAAGCTAAATGAATATATCCAAACAGGAAAAGGAAACCCTAGGGAGTTTTTAAACTTGTTATATCCTACTGATGAAATTATAGCCATGATTGAGTGGATGAAAGATTATAATGCCGATCCATCCAATAAAAAAAAGATCCAATTTATCGGGCTCGACTTAAAGGAATTGGACCAAGGTTGCTTTAATAAAGTAATTGATTATGTAAAGCTGCATCGACCAAATTTGCTGGCAGAAGTAGAAGAAAATTATAAAGAATTGTCGGCTTTTAATGGAAGTACACAGGAATATATGGACCTTGCTCCTGAAATAAAAGAAAAGTTCAAAGCAAACGCTGAGAGAGTAGCTCGATTACTAAAAGATGAGAATAAACAAGCCAACACAGAAATAGTTTCACCCGAGTACATCTGGGCGAAAGCAACGGCAAGTGCAATAGAGAAATTTACCACAATGCTAATTCCTAACGACTATCCAAGTATGTTAAAGCTACATGAGCAATACTTGGCCGATCATGCAATGTGGGCACAAGAAACATTTGGTGGTAAAACGATGGTATGGGGACACAATATTCATATTGCTAAAGGAATTATCGATGAGAAATTATACCCTTATGTTGCGGGGCAATTTTTGAAGGAACGTTTAGACAATAATTATGTCACAATTGGTAGTACAACTACGAAGGGGAATTTCACCTTATACAGCGAATATGATCCTTCTACTGGAGGTAAGATTACAACGCGTGCGATTCCACAAAATGTAAATAGTTTTAACTATACCCTCGGAAAAGTACCATATAACATGTTTTTATTGGATAACCGTCACCTTAAAGGACAAGCAGAGAAATGGGTTAAAGCCAAAAGACCATTACTAAGTATAGGGGGACAAATATTCCCAAACGAATCGACATACTTTGATAAATCATTGCTTGAGCAATTTGATATTATTTTTCACATTCGAAAAACAAGTCCATCTCATATTAAATAAAAGTACAAAACAATCCCGTTCTTGCAAATGCAAAAACGGGATTGTTTTGTGGAGGATTAATAAAATGAAACTTTATTCAGTAGGGGTTTTGTTCATCCCAACTGATTATCAGCCCTCACCAATCGGGCTTTTACGGACAGCCCGACCCCCACCTAACTTCTTTGCTTCCACCTGAATTTTGAGGTGGGGGTCTTACTCCCCGGCAAATAGCGGGATATAAGCATCTTTTTAACCAGCAGTAGGCTGCTCTCCCCTTTTTAGCATCATTTAGAAATGTCATATGACACTTTTACACTAGTGAGAATGACAAAAAAAGCAGTATGATTCGGTTATTACATAGATAGGAGCGATGAACTTTATGAAATCAAAATTCATCCAGAATGGTTATTTTTTATTGCTAACTTTCGTTACAGGATTGTTTTATTTTTGTTTTTATCTAATAGCTCTGCTATTTAGTTTCACCCTTTCATTTACTGTTGTTGGGATTCCATTAATTATGCGCGTACTACAGACTACCACACACTTTATCCAATTCGAGCGCATACAGACGAAAATTTATACAGATATTTCAACAGACTCTTACGATAGAAATATAACAATGGATACATCGAACTGGGCTCAGGTGAAATTAGTGCTTACAGATCGTTGTACTTGGTCTGCTGTCTATTGGTTAATGCAGAAATTTGTGATTGGCATTTTCAGTCTTATTAGTGCAATCATTTTTTATGTAATGCCACTTATGTTCCTGTTGGCACCACTACTGTATCGATACATCGATATGAATATTATATTCATACAGATAGATACGTTTACCAAGTCACTCTTTGTAATGTTTATGGGTATAGTATTTACCGCCATAAGTATTAGAATAGTAGAAGGTTTGACACAGAAAATTGGGGGCTATACACGTAGTATGATTCAGCAACTAAATCAATAGAAGTTTGCAGTCTGTGAGTAGTATCGCAGTTTTAAATTAAAAAGTATAATAAGGCATGAAGGATTAATTTATACTATAGGAAGTAAAAAGGTAGGCTATTTAGGGGGTAAATGACTTGTTAGATATGGTTAAGTATTGGTTTTGGTACGATTGGATTATGTTAGGAGTCCGTATACTTGTTAGTGTCTCTATCGCCATAACCACATTAGATTTTCAGGATAGTTTAACATTGCCACTTTGGATTGTTATTTTTTGGGAGGTTGTTGCCTTCTCGATTCCATGGGTAGCCTTACTGTTCAATTACAAATATTACTTGTTCACAGAAATACTGCTATATGGTGGACTGTGTATATATTTAACCTCTTTATTTCCGGAAGCTAACGTTACATTTCTGATATCGGCTTTTCTAATTGCTGCGAATAGTAAGCATTTGTCCTATTATTGGACAGCTCCAACAACAGTTTTTATAACAACTGGAATTCTCTATGCGGTTGCGCCAAGTAATAGCTATTGGATTTTGGTTACCTACTATGGACTTGCTTATGTAATGGGCTTCGCTTTTCATTTATTAATCGTCAATCATAAACAAAATGAATCAATTCGTAAACAAAACGCGGTACTTGAGCAATATATGTCTCAGATTGAACGCATCACACTGGCGGAAGAACGGAACAGACTGTCGAGTGAGCTTCATGATACAGTTGGTCATGCTTATACTTCTATTATTATGGGGATGGAAACGTTGCGTACCGAACTTTCTACTGAAATGGGTATACAGAGGCTAGACTCTCTGCTTGAAATGGGACGGAAAAGTATCGAGGACGTGAGAGGTTACCTACATCAAATGGATTCTTCATGTCAATCGCCTTCCTTAATTCAATCTCTACAAAATCTTGGAGCCGAATTTCAGGAGCACGCTCAGGTAAATGTAAGTTTTAGGACATTCGGAGAGGAATATCAGCTGTCTCGGCAAGCGAAGATCGCATTCATTCGTTGCTTACAAGAGTCCCTTACGAATGCAGTACGTCATGGTCAGGGAACTGAAATTATAGTTTCATTGCAGTTTGACGAACAATATACGAGGTTAGAAGTTCAAGATAATGGAAAAGGAAATGTAGAATGGCAGGAAGGCTTTGGTATGAATGCGATGAAAGAACGGGCAATGAACTTGCAAGGTCAATTGTCTGTATATACAAAGCCAGAGGAAGGAATGCTTGTTACATGTACCATACCGCGACAAACTGAAATAAAAGATGGACTTATTCGTTTGTTAATTGTAGACGATCAACCATTTGTTCGGGAAAGTTTGAGGACACTACTCGATAGATATGAAGATTTAAATGTAGTCGGTTTAGCTGAGGATGGCAATGAAGCCATCGATTTGTGTGGGCGCCTTCAACCCCATGTTATACTTATGGATTTAGATATGCAGCACATGGATGGAGTCGAAGCAACCAAAAAAATCAAGCAACAATGGCCACATATCCGCGTATTGATTTTCACAACTTTTCAGGATACCGAACAGGCGTTGGAATCCCTTCGCAACGGTGCGGATGGTTTTTTACTCAAATCTATTGAAACATTGGAGCTAGCTAATACGATCCGACTTATTCACAAAGGTGGGACACTGATTGATCAGGGAATGTCTCACAAAATATTTGAGAAGTTTGATGAGCAAAAAGAGACACCACAATCAAAAGCAACCGCTTATGAGCTAACAGCTAGGGAGATAGAAATATTGCAGCTAGTGGCAAAGGGACTTCGATACACTACCATAGCATCAAGGTTATATTTATCGAATGGTACGGTCAGAAATTATGCTTCCACAGCTTATACAAAGCTAGGAGTCCGCAACAAAGAAGAAGCTGTTCAAAAGGCTCTAGAAATTGGAATTATTGAATAAGAAAAATGTTTTTTGTTTCTCTACAGCAAGGTAAAATGTAGTTACAAGATACAGTAAAGGATAAAGTGAAACTTTAATCAGTGGGAATTTTGTTCATCCCCCACTGATTATCAGCCCTCACCAATCGGGCTTTTACGGGCAGCCCGCCCCACCTCACTTCTTTGCTCTCGCTGAATTTTGAGGTGGGGGTCTCACTGTCCGTTAATGCGGGATAAACTTATGAATTTAATTGAATATCATTTTTGATAGGTAATTTTTTTGAAAAATTTAACCCTGTTTTAAAAAATTTAAATAGCGTTACTACATATTGAATGTAGCAACGCTATTGTTTTCTATATTAGAAATTAAACATCTTTATTATCGCTATACGGAAGACAGTTTCAGGTCTTTTCATGTGGGGATTCCTCTAAACCAGTCCCCCTAATTCACTTGTTGTCTCTGAAAATAGTCATTTAAAAATATAGTTGCTAATTTCATTTCACTCTTCCTTGCACCCAAGTGGCAATATCATTTATAACATACTCTGGGATATTAGCAGGACTATACTATTCATCCGATTGACTTAATTCTCCTTCTCCTTCTGTAAAGAAGTGATTTAACTTTTGATACAGTCAATAATCAATGTTATCTCTCTCTTTTAATTGTTATTTCCAAAAAGGATTATCTATCATTCTTTATAAATTGCAAAATTTAAGGTCAGAAAAGGATTTCTATTTTTTATAAACAGGTGGAATGCTTTGTGGAAAATTGAAAATATCTTCTGGATCGTATTTAGCTTTCACTTGAGTCAATCGTTTAAAGTTTTCACCATAATATAAATCCGACCAATCTTTCATTGAGAGGTCAGGTGTGTTAACATAGACACCTTTCGTAAAAGGAATTAACGCGTGACGAAAAGCTTCTACCCAACGAATCCCTTGTGCAGCTCCCTCAGGTTTGTCCCAAGTGGAAAATAACACCATATTCATTAGAGCTTTTCGATAAAAATAAGCAGTTGCTTCCTCGGGTACTGCAGAAACAGTCCCCCCTAAGCCCTGAAAAAATATAGAAACAGTAGAATTAGGTGGAGATTGACTCATAAAATGTTGAATTGTAGCAATACCTTCTTCAGGTAATAAAGAATCCATAAAAGGTGCTACGCTTTTAAATGGAAAAGGAGTTGTAGGCTGATGATTGGATATTAACGTTATAGCTTCTAAATAAGAGAGTTCTTTTATGTCTACCTTTATAGGTGATCCAATTTTGAGAAGTGGTTGTATCAATTTCTGTAAGTCTGTAACTGATCCATGAAAAATCCCATGCATCAACACAGGAGCTGTCTTTTCTGAAGACAATAATAATGTAGGAGTAAAGCGTTTATCAGAAGTAGGTAGAGTATACTTTTGCCATTCCTGTATAACGGCTTTTAAATCTTGATGCCTCCAACTAACTTCAACAAAACCAACAGTCTTAATTTCCTGAGTACGAAAGCGAAAAGATGTACAAATACCGAAACTTCCGCCTCCACCACGTAAAGCCCAAAATAGATCAGGATGCTCCTGATCATTAACCTGCAATACACAGCCGTTAGCATCAACCATTTCTATTTCTACGACATGATCAAGTAGTAGTCCTAATGGTCGAGAAAGAATACCTTGCCCACCACCTAGCGCTATTCCTGCGATAGCTGGTTTAGGACAGACCCCATTAGGAATAGCTAATCCCTCTTTCCCAAGAAGCTCAGCTAGATGGAGATTTTTACAACCAGCTCCTACTGTAACAGTTTTTGATGTTGGATCTATTTTTATTTGATTTATCTCACTGACATCAATTACAATACCACCATCTAAAACTGACAAGCCTTCATAATTGTGCCCTCCTGAACGTACTCGGATAGGTACGTTATTATGTAACGACCATCGTACTGCATTCACAACGTCTTGAGTATTTTGTGCAAAGACAATAACAAAAGGGAATCTATTAAAAAATGTGTTGAACGCCTGACGTGCTGAATCATATTGCGCTTCACCAGGCGATACAATACGTCCTGTTAAACTTATATTTTCATCATAGAGCATATAGAAACCTCTCTCTCCGTACAAAAATTTTTAATGCTATCATGCTAATAATATGTATGTAAAAAAAAGTAAGAACCGCCAATTATATTGGTGATTCTTACTTTTTTTCATAAAATTAAACAAATCCTTGCAGCTTTTAAATCGACAAAAGCCGTTTTTGAGCCTTTATTTTTACTATATGGCGTAGTGACGCATACATACCTATCAACCTTGCTTGATGGTGATAGGACACGGCAACAATCCTTTCTCTTTCGGGCTACTCATTATAAATAATAGATTTTCAGGGTGAAACTTTAACTTATGAGATTATAGCATTACAAGCTTTAAAGAAAACTCATACAAATTAATCCTATTAAATAAAACTTGCCAATGGCCCCTAAAAGTAGTAATCGTTGCCGCGCCCCTTCTTAGATAAAAGATAAATTTTTAATTTAAAATCTAAAATAAATAGTTTATGGACTGTAGTGCTAGTCCACCTATTATTTCTAAATTTCTTGTACCCATTCAAAATAATCAATAAAACGAGGTCCGATTATGTCTATACTTCGTATAAATAACATCATTACATTAATCTTTTTTCGGGAGTACAATCCCTTTATATAATTGAACTGTAATCAAGTAATAAATCGAGTAAATTACTACAAAAATAACAAGTGGTAACCAAATACGAAAGTACGGATCGATTAAAAGCGATCCAAACATGTTCATACCAACTAATATGTGAGTAATCCCCACAATTGCTGGGAATAAGAATATGAAGAATAACTCTTTATAGATTGATTTTGTTAATAATTCTCGGCGAACACCAATTTTACGAAGCATTTGATAACGTGCTACATCTTTTGATGCTCCCGACAGAACTTTAAACATTAAGCAACTTGCCATCATTGCTAAAAATGCAACTCCAACGAAAAAGCCCATAAACATTAGTCCGCTGGAAAAATCATGACTCGTAATATATTTTTGATACTTACTATCCAATTCTTCCGCTTTCACATTTTTATATTTTGCTATCTGTAATTCATCAAGTTTTTTCCATTCTTTTATGTATGATCCAAAATCATCTGTTTTCCCTATAAATACAGTACTTTCTTTCCCCTTCAACCCATCGTATATGTTTTGTTCTACAATTTTGATTTCATAATCAGGATACATATAATTTGGCTGGATCGTTCTGAAAGCCTGAATCCATTGTTTTGTGTCGATCTCTCCTTTAACCCATTTTATTGAAAATGCACCAATTGGTACTTCCTCTGAAACTTTCTCTATTTTCATACCTTGCAAGAAAGGACGATTTTTTTCTACATCTTCTTTAAGATAATAAACATACCTATCATCAACTTTGTAATGGTATTCAAATTTTTCTTGAAATAAGATACCACCCAAAATTGTCTTTTCTTCCGCAGTTGGATTATGAATGACTGAATCGTAAATTCGCATTTGATCTGTCATGTTTATAATGTTGTTTTTAAATGCCATACCACAAGCAATTCCACCAGCACCAAGAGCCACTAAAATTGCTACTGTTGCAAGCACATTTGTTAGACTATTAATGCGGAAATTTAATTGTGCAAAAGTAAAAGCATTGAGGCCTTTTTCACTACGTTTTTTATTACTCTTTAGCT
>NZ_CP031748.1:3407462-3410394 GCF_003429245.1 Bacillus sp. CR71
CGGTGCTTTTTAGGTAGTTCTAATACAACCTTCCACACATCATTCATTTCTTCTTGCTTAAAAAATTCTTGTTCTGCCGAAGAAGACTGCTTGTCGTCACTAAAAAATCCCACTAAAGATATCCTTTTAAAATAGGATGATTTTAAATAGTTTATGGCTGTATTTCTTGTGATTTTTAATATCCACGTTTTAATGGATGAATCCTTTCGAAACGAATGCCAATGTTTAAAAACCTTTATAAAGACATCTTGTGTGATATCATCTGATAAGTGTGGATCTTTTGTAATAATAAATGAATAATTCCATACATCTTGCCAATAGTCTTTAATAACATAGTCGAGCTCGTCATGATTACATTTTCCAGTAAACTTCTGTTCCATTTCCACACCTCAAACTTATTTGAATAAACATAAAACTGCCCTCACTTTTAATATGGTTTCAATATATAGACATGATACAAGTTTCATTTGTTCCATAGCGCTTTTTTCTATATAGCTACGCTTTCTTTATTTGAATATATTGTCGTTCTTCTGTCTCTTTCTTTATTTTCTCTTGACGGTTACGTAGCTCTTCTTGCTCCCTTTGTATTTTGGTTCTGATGCAAAAACAAAGTAAAAGAGAATAAAACATATATATTCCTAACGGAATCGTATTCTATGTTACAAGTCCATCTTCTATATGATTCAAGTAATTTTGTTGTCTAAGTTGCTTACTATCAGGTATGCCTTTTTCTTTTTTCAACTACCCAATTGCTATAGAATAAGCCGGATTCTTATCGACTGTTATTACACGTGGCTTTGAAACATGAAAAGGCCGCAGCGCTTTGCAGCCTTTTCATCTCTTGTTTTGTTTAGACAAAAATCGATTGTGTTTCCTTCCGAATCAACAGTACGTTACCGGTACATCCATTGCCCTTTAACTTTAAGTAAATTCCGGATTCAAACTTTCTATTTTGAGTACGTTTAATTTATAGAAAACAGATAACAACATAATTTTCTCAATAAGTAATATTCTTATTTCAATACAAAATTCTTACAATTGATGCTATACCTGTATTAAGGGGAGCGTTTTAGTTAATTAGGGAGAAAAATTGTAAAAATGATATGGGAGGAACAAAAAATGTCATTGAAAAAGAAATTAGGTGTTGGAGTGGTTTCAGCCGCTCTTGGTATGTCTTTAATTGGTGGGGGAACATATGCATATTTTAGCGATCAAGTTGTGACAAATAATACATTTGCTGCAGGTACATTGGATTTAGCTATGCAACCAACTACTTCACTTAACTTAGAAAATTTAAAACCTGGGGACAAAATATTAAAAAAATTCAATTTAAAAAATAGTGGTTCCTTAGATATTAAAGATATCATGATGAAAATAGACTATACTGTAAACGACTTAAAACAAAATAATACTACAGAAGATTTCGGTAAACATATTAAAGTACAATTTCTTTGGGATTGGGATCCTGCAAAAAGCCCTGCATACGAGACAACCCTTGCAGAACTAAAATCACAAAGTTCAGAGATTGTCTCCAAAAAAGTATTTCATTCTAAGTGGACTGAAACAGGGGGGGTAAAACCTGGGAAAATGGATTGGTTTTGGATAAAGTTTGTATTTGAAGACAACGGCACAGATCAGAACGTGTTCCAAGGGGATAGTATTGCGTTAAAAATGGAGTTCCAAGCCAATCAAACAGAGGGAAAAGAAAGATAATTTTACAAAAATATCGTTGGAAAAATGTAAAACTGAGCTTGTAATTTTTTATAATTTGTCAAATTGACCATCAAATTTCCATATAAAAAACCAGTGATACTAGTACATGTGTAGGATATCACTGGTTTTTTTGAGTTTAACATTTTGTATGTTTTGTAAAACTATTTTTCTTTCGGAAGTACAATTCTTTTATACAATTGAACTGTAATCAAGTAGTAAATCGAGTAAATCACTACGAAAATAATAATTGGTAGCCAAATACGAAAGTACGGATCAGCCAAAAGAACGCTGAACATGTTTATACCAACTAATACGTGAACAATACCCACAATTGCTGGGACTAAAAATACGAAGAATAACTCTTTATAAATCGATTGTATTAATAACTCCCTGCGAACACCGATTTTACGAAGCATTTGATAACGTGTACTATCTTTGGATGCACCGGATAGAATTTTAAACATTAAGCAGCTTGCCATCATTGCTAAAAATGCAACTCCAACGAAAAAACCCATAAATATTAGTCCGCTGGCAAAATTATGACTCTCAATATATGCTTGATACTTACTATCCAATTCTTCCGCTCTCACATTTTTATATTTTGCCATCTGTAATTCATCAAGTTTTTTCCATTCTTTTATGTATGATCCAAAATCATCTGTTCTCCCCATAAACACAGTACTTTCTTTACCCTTCATACCATCGTATATGTTTTGATCTACAATTTTCATTTCATAATCAAGATACATATAATCTGGCTGGATCGTTCTGAAAGCCTGGATCCATTGTTTTGTGTTCGTCTCTCCTTGAACCCGTTTTATTGAAAATGCACCAATGGGTATTTCCTCTGAAACTTTCTCTATTTTCATACCTTGCAAGAAAGGACGATTTTTTTCTACATCTTCTTTAAGATAATAAACATACCTATCATCAACTTTGTAATGATATTCATGTTTTTCTTGAAATAAGATACCACCCAAAATTTTCTTTTCTTCCGCTGTTGGATTATGAATGACTGAATCGTAAATTCGCATTTGATCTGTCGTTTTTAGGATGTTGTTTTTAAATGCCATACCACAAGCAATTCCACCAGCACCAAGAGCCACTAAGATTGCTACTGTTGCAAGCACATTTGTTAGACCATTAATGCGGAAATTTAATTGTGCAAAAGTAAAAGCATTGAGGCCTTTTTCACTACGTTTTTTATTACTCTTTAGCT
>NZ_CP031748.1:3410444-3411281 GCF_003429245.1 Bacillus sp. CR71
ATTAATGCGGAAATTTAATTGTGCAAAAGTAAAAGCATTGAGGCCTTTTTCACTACGTTTTTTATTACTCTTTAGCTTGTTAATCATAACTGGAAGAAGGGATCCAAATATAAGGTAAGTACCAACGGTTGCTGAGATTAATCCGACGGCCATTAATCCCAAAGCAATTAGCGGATTTGCATATGACATATAGATCAGTGATGCATAACCAATACCTAATAAAAGAATACCAAGGAATGCAATTACAACTGTCATTTTTCCTTTTATGGCAACACGTTCTGTTTGTGCATCTGCATGTACAAGTTGTAGTACAGAAATACGCGATAATTTAATACTATTCATAATTGCAGATAATACAAATAGTGCAAAGAAGAAGACGCAAGTAATAGCTATTGATGGCAGATAAAATGCTTTATAACCTTTACCAGCAAACTCGAGTTGTTTCATTAATAGCTGACCGATACCTTCTGCAAGTCCTACACCAATTGTAATTCCAATCAAAAGAGAGGTGGCACCTAATATGATTGTTTCAATGAACATAAGTAAGGTAACTTTATGCTTTTTTGCTCCTAACATCATATACATACCAAATTCTTTTTGACGAAGAGCTGATAAGAAAGAGTTTGCATATAAAATATAAAAAAATGTGATAACCGCTAACAAAAAGGAACCAATTTTAAAGACAGCCACAATATCCCTAATAGAAGAGTTGGATTCAAGGAACGTTTTATTGGATGCTAGCGTTTGAAACATATAAAAAGTTGAAATAGAGACAATAAGACCAACAAGTAAAACAATGTAATCTTGCAACTTACTTTTTAGGCCTGACATAGAAAG
>NZ_CP031748.1:3411331-3412681 GCF_003429245.1 Bacillus sp. CR71
GTTGAAATAGAGACAATAAGACCAACAAGTAAAACAATGTAATCTTGCAACTTACTTTTTAGGCCTGACATAGAAAGTTTAAATAACATGATTGAACTTCCTTCCTTACGCTTTTTTTGTGCCTAAGTTTGCAAGCACGTCTAAAATTTCTTTATAGAATTCTTCACGGGTACCACCGCGATGAATTTCTTTATATAACTCACCATCTTGAATGAATAAAATACGCTGACAGTAACTTGCGCTGTAAGGATCATGCGTAACCATCATAATGGATACACCTTGTTCTTTATTTAAGTTTGTCATCGCATCCAGTAAACTTGTTGCATTTTTAGAATCAAGCGCTCCTGTTGGTTCGTCCCCTAAAATAATTGCTGGCTCATGCACTAACGCACGTGCTGCTGCTGAACGCTGTTTTTGTCCACCAGATACTTCAGATGGATACTTTTGAAGGATTGCTGAAATTCCTAACATATCAGCTACCTTTTCTACTTTCTGTCCAATATTTCGTGATGGGACACCCTGAAGTGAAAGTGGAAGTGCAATATTTTCGTAAATAGATAAATTTTCTAATAAGTTAAAGTCTTGGAAAATGAATCCTAATTTTTGCGAACGGAAATCAGAAAGCTCACCTTGCTTCATTTTCGTAATATCCGTACCCGCAATTTCAACAACACCGCCTGTCGCTTTATCTAACGTTGAAATTACATTTAATAATGTTGTTTTACCAGAACCAGATGGCCCCATAATTCCGACAAACTCCCCCTCATGAATTGAGAATGAAACACCTTTTAACGCGTGTGATTGGTTCTCACCTTTTTTACCGTACACTTTTTGGACGTTTTTCACGTCTACAACTGGTTTCGTCATATATATCCTCCTACGTTTGTTTTTTCATTTCTTTAAAATAAGTTGCTATTCATATTTGCTACTAACAAAATAGTCATGTTGCATCTACCTTTTCCATAAGGCGGTCACGATGTATCCACTTGGAAGCTGAAAGAAAATTTTATTTTAATTTCTCCACTCACCTCATCGCTTTGAATACATACATGATAAACTATAAAAATTAGGAAACACCCTGAAAAAACCTTAAGAATTCTTAAGGTTTATAAAAAAAAAGCTTATGGAACCTGTAATTCCATAAGCCAATCTATTCGATTGGATGTTCAACAATAAAGGATATCCAACCTTCTTTATATTCTGCATGTATATTACCATGATGAAGTTCAACAATTCTTTTTGAGATAGCAAGCCCCAGTCCATTTCCTTGATCATTTTTTCTTGCCTTATCACCCCTGAAAAACCTTTCAAACAATTTATTTGGATCGCTAACAGGCGATCTCTCGACTT
>NZ_CP031748.1:3412731-3414045 GCF_003429245.1 Bacillus sp. CR71
GTTGAAATAGAGACAATAAGACCAACAAGTAAAACAATGTAATCTTGCAACTTACTTTTTAGGCCTGACATAGAAAGCTTAAATAACATGATTGAACTTCCTTCCTTACGCTTTTTCTGTGCCTAAGTTTGCAAGCACATCTAAAATTTCTTTATAGAATTCTTCACGGGTACTACCGCGATGAATTTCTTTATATAACTCACCATCTTGAATGAATAAAATACGTTGACAGTAACTTGCGCTGTAAGGATCATGCGTAACCATCATAATGGATACACCTTGCTCTTTATTTAAGCTTGTCATGGCATTAAGTAAACTCGTTGCATTTTTAGAATCTAGGGCTCCAGTCGGCTCGTCTCCCAAAATAATTGCTGGTTCATGAACTAACGCACGTGCTGCTGCGGAACGTTGCTTTTGTCCACCAGATACTTCAGAAGGATATTTTTGAAGTATAGCTGTAATGCCTAACATATCAGCTACTTTTTCTACTTTCTTTCCAATATTACGAGATGAAACACCTTGAAGTGAAAGTGGGAGTGCGATATTTTCATAGATAGATAAATTCTCCAATAAGTTAAAGTCTTGGAAAATGAATCCTAACTTTTGTGAACGAAAATCAGAAAGTTCACCCTGCTTCATCCTCGTAATATCCGTTCCTGCAATTTCAACAACGCCGCCTGTCGCTTTATCTAACGTTGAAATTACATTTAATAATGTTGTTTTACCAGAACCAGAAGGCCCCATAATACCGACAAACTCCCCCTCTTGAATTGAGAATGATACACCTTTTAATGCATGTGATTGATTCTCACCTTTTTTACCGTACAATTTTTGAATGTTTTTTACATCTACAACTGGCTTTATCATTTATATCCTCCTACATTTTTTATTTCATTACAATAAGCTACTACGTTTGTTTACTACTAATAAAATAGTCATATTGCATTCACCCTAAAGCTACAATGAAGTCTTTCCTTTTTTCTTCTTTGCTCACCTCATCACTTTGAATACACCCATGATAAACTATAAAAATTAGGAAACACCCTGTAAAATCCTTAAGAATTCTTAAGTTTTATAAAAAAAGCTTATGGAACCTGTAATTCCATAAGCCGTTCTATTTGATTGGATGTTCAACAATAAAGGACATCCAGCCATCTTTATATTCTGCATGTATATTACCATCATGAAGTTCAACAATTCTTTTTGAGATAGCAAGTCCCAGTCCATTTCCTTGATTATTTTTTCTTGCCTTATCACCCCTGAAAAACCTTTCAAACAATTTATTTGGATCGCTAACAGGCGATCTCTCGACTT
>NZ_CP031748.1:3414095-3414689 GCF_003429245.1 Bacillus sp. CR71
ATTTTTTCTTGCCTTATCACCCCTGAAAAACCTTTCAAACAATTTATTTGGATCGCTAACAGGCGATCTCTCGACTTTATTTGATACTTTTAAAATTGCTTTGTTATCCATTAATTCAAGACATATGAATAATTGGGATGGTTTCATGCTGTACTTTATCGCATTCATAAACAGATTTTCATATACACGTACCATTTTTTCTGCATCTATGAAGATAGGTATTATTTCTTGTGTAATTGATTTTTGAACGATTAAACTTTCCTTTTCAAATATAGGAATGTATTCTCCAACTATTTGCTCCAACAGACCTGATAAATCAACTTCATTAAGATTTAACTTAGCATCTATGCCTGATAAACGAGTATATTCAAACAGCTCATCAATTAAATATTTCAGTCTCTGTGACTTTGAATAAGTGGTTTCAAGGTATTCCTGTAATTGTGTGTTATTGTTGTATTGCCCTCTTTTTAATAAATCTAAATAACCAATAATAGATGTCAACGGTGTGCGTAAGTCATGAGATACGTTAGTTATGAGCTCATTTTTTGTACGTTCTAATCGTCTTTCTTGTTCAAATGTATTTTCCAATTCCTT
>NZ_CP031748.1:3414739-3573548 GCF_003429245.1 Bacillus sp. CR71
CCGGAGAAACCAACAGAACCAGAGAAGCCAACAGAACCAGAGAAGCCAACAGATCCGGAGAAGCCAACAGATCCGGAGAAACCAACAGAACCAGAGAAGCCAACAGATCCGGAGAAGCCAACAGATCCGGAGAAGCCAACAGAACCAGAGAAGCCAACAGAACCAGAGAAGCCAACAGAACCGGAAAAGCCAACAAATCCAGAGAAGCCAACAGAACCGGAAAAGCCAACAAATCCAGAGAAGCCAACAGATCCGGAAAAACCAACAGAACCAGAGAAACCAACGAATCAAGAAAAGCCAGTTCTGAAACAAAATGAAAAGATGGTAGCGAGTAAATAAAGAAAAAATCAATTGATATTGTCAAAAAGGTACTCATAAAAAGAGTACCTTTTTAATTTGAAAGGGGTCATATAGATGTTTGTTAATAGTGCAAATTTAGTACAAATTTCAAGTCTAGATAAAAGTTTAATGGTGGTAGGTCGAGTGGGAACAGGGAAAACGAGGGAACTGAAGAAAATGGCTTTAAGTTTATCAAAAGTTTTAGTGTTAGATCCAACGAGAGAATACGAAGACGAAGAATTTGAGAAGAAAACGGGTCATGTGACTCTACAACACTTGGAATGTGAATCGAGTGAAGGGTATGGGAATTTTAAAATTACAGAAGATGTAATAAATAAAGCTAAACAATTTGAATATGTAATTGTAGATGAAACCAATTATTTAAGTCAGGAAGATTTTATATACTTTCTTCAACAAATGAAGGATTCCGATATAAAAGTAATAGCAAGTTTTCAACAAATGCCAACAGATGAACAAATTACTAAGAAATTTGGATATGTCATATCTTTAGATGTAACGAATGACTTCGATAAGATAATAGAATATGAGAAATATAATTATGATTCGGGCTTCGGCTTAAAGAAGTAATACGTGTGGCTAGATTGAACAGAGGTGATACTTTGATATGTATAGTGAAAAGATATCAATCAAATATAAATTAGCTGAAAAAGAAGTACTCATTCCATTGAGTGCTTTTTTGTTTGTTGGAATGTTATTGATCGCTAATTTTTTACTCAACTTATCTTTAGAGCTGATAGAAACAACTTTTAGTGATTTATTACATCCCAAACCGTTTCATATGGAGATAGGATTTCTTTTTCGGATGCCAATTGCAGAGCATCCAATTTACTACTTGCTTGTTTTCCTTGTAGTGATTGGAACTATTGCAAGAACAGTGTACAAATTGAAATCTTCCTTTAAAAACTTAAATAATCATGAGAAAGGATCTAGTCGTTTTACAACAGTTGAAGAGCTGAAAAAGCAGTACCGAGCTGTACCAGATCGAGAGGAAACATTTAAAGGTGGCGGTGGTGTTGTTATCTCCCGATTAGGTGACAAGGTATTTATTGATGATAGCCCGGTAAACAATTTAATCATTGGTACAACACGCTCTGGTAAAGGAGAAACCTTTGTATTTCCTACAATTGATGTCTATTCTAGAGCGGAACATAAGCCATCTTTAATTTTTAACGATCCAAAGGGAGAATTGTTCAGCGCATCAAAAGAAACGCTGGAAGAACGAGGGTATCACATTGAAGTTTTGAATTTATTAACTCCACTTGATTCTATGAGTTATAACTTATTGCAGCTTGTCAAAGATGCTTATAAAGATGGAGATTATTCAACAGCGCAAGCACTATGTAAAACACTCTCTCACACTTTGTATTATAAACCAGGTGTTAAAGATCCTTTTTGGCAAGATTGCGCTATGAGCTTATGTAACGCCATGATTTTAGCTATAACAGATAAATGTATTGCAGAAGGAACAGAAGAAAAAATAACGATGTATGCAGTAGCTAACATGCTATCGGAACTTGGTTCGAAAGAAATAATTATAGATCCAGAGGAACCGCCGAAAAATGCTTTAGATTTATACTTTGAGAATTTACCATCAGACAGTGTTGCGAAAATGCAATATGCAACTTCTAATTTCTCAAAAGGGCAAGCTAGAGGTGGTATTTTTACACAAACAATGAACGGTTTATCTATTTTTACATTTGATGAAATCGCTAAAATGACCGCAAAAAATAGTGTGGATTTAAAACGTGTAGGTTTTGGAAAAACAATAAAAGGAAAAGTGGCACCTAGAAAACGAATAGAAATTGTATTTCCGGATGGCTCAAAGGAGTCTATCAAATCAGATATTACGGGACGTTTTGCATTAGATTTTAAGAAAGTAATAAAAGTTGGGGATACCATTCAATTTAATGAAAAAGGAAATAAGAAAAAGAAAACATCTATTTCTATTATGAAAATAGATGAAAAGACAGGTGATACAGAATTTAAAGTAGTAGAAGAAAATGAAGATATACAAGTAATAACAGTGGACTATTTCGATAAACCAGTCGCTATTTTTATGATTACACCAGACTTTGATTCTTCAAATCATGTGATTGCTTCTATTTTTGTAAGGCAGCTTTATTTTATATTGGCAAAGGGTGCATCCCTCGCTCGTGGAGGGAAATGTCACCGTGAAGTGGTTTTTTGCTTAGATGAGTTTGGAAATATGCCGAGTATTGAAGGAATGGCAAATATTATCACGGTTTGTCTTGGTAGAAATGTTCGCTTTAACCTTGTAATCCAGGCATATGCACAATTGAAAAATAAGTATGGTGAGGATGCAGATACGATTGATGGAAACTGTGGGAATACAATTTACATTCTAACTAACGATCAAGAAACCGCCGAAAAAGTTTCTAAAAAACTAGGGAATCAGACGATTAATCTATCTTCCCGAAGCGGAAAAGGTCTTTCTACTGATAAAAATAAAACGGAAAGTCTAGATCAACGACCACTGTTAACAGCAAATGAACTTATGAATTTTAAAGAAGGAGAAAGTGCCGTTATTCGTGTCATAAAACGTCAGGATAATAACAGAAAACGGATCAGACCTCGCCCGATTTATAATACGGGAGAAACAGCCTTAAAATACAGATGGGAGTACTTAGGAGTAGAGTTCGATACAGATAAATCTATTTTAGATATAGATATTGATTCTCTACATGATGATGTAAATCCAAAATCACTTATTGTAGATTTTCTAGGAGAAAGAAAATCAGAACAAATTGATAAAGAAACATCAGAACCAGAACAGGAAGATTTGCCACCAGTAGAGACACCGCAGCCAGTAGAAGAGCCAACAATGATGGGAATTGATGAAGAGATTCCGGAAGAGGCGTTTCAGCAGGAAGATAGCCCGTTTGATTCCCTCTCCATTGAAAATTGGAAGGGAAAAACGGTTAACGAATTTTTCGAATCTGATTTAGCGGTTTTGAAACTGGTCGATAAGTTCTTTTTAGCACAGTTAGGAAAATCAATAGATGAAGTTGAAAATCAAGAAATGGGCGAGTTTTACAGTGAATTTCAAATGTTAGCTCACAATGACCACATTGACAAAAGTGTTTATCAAGCAGTCGAAAACAAGATTAATCGAATCTTGCGTGATTTAGAAGAAAAAGAACAAGTAACAAGTTAGAAAGCACTCAAATGATTGAGTGCTTTTTTGAATCTAAATATAAAGGGGGAAGAGGTAATGGGTGTACCGACAATCACGGATAAAATGCAATTGATTTTAGATAGTTACTCGCCATTTGTAACAGAAGAAAATGAGGTCATTCTTGGTCTAGAAGATGCGGTTCTTTTCCTTTCAGTAGATCGGGAACAAAAAGGGAAATTGAATATTCGTATCGACAGGCTAAATGAGAGAGTGAATTGGACAGCAAAAGAAGTATTGGGACAATAGCAAGCATGAGAGGAGGGTAAATAGTGAAAGATGAAGAGATTTTAAAGGTTTTAGAATCGTTCTCGGATTATCTTCAAGTAGGAGACATCGTGAATTATGTATTGCGTTGGCTAGGATGGTTCCTAATTGTAGGCTTATCTTTAGTTGTAGATGCTTTAGAAGGTGTGACAGATGCCATACTGGGGATTAAAGGATTCTTTAATTCACCGGAAATACAAAATTTTGTTGATATGTTATATCCATTGTTTGTCGTTCTTTTAGCCATTTCGTTTTTATATATTGGCTACATGTTTATTATGAATAAACAAATGAACCGTTCTCAAATTATCATCAATATTTTCATAACATTGAGTGTACTTTGTTTATTAAGTACTGGTATGACAAAGGTCGATAAGTTCACCGATGATGCCATAGCTGTTGTGAAATCTGAACAAAAGGGTTCTTTAAGTGATGAAATTATTAAGAAGAATATAACGGATGTTGCAGTAATAGATCAAAACGGATGGAAAAAGAAAGAAGATATGAATCCGAAAAATAATATTCCTGAAAAAAATATTAGACAGATAGATATTACTGAAAAAATAGATGAGGATTTTGAATTTACAAAGGACAAAGATTTATCAGATAACGGAAAGAAAATTTTGAAAAATAAAAGAGTAATGGATGCGTTAGGAGTTGCATCTTTAGCTGAATTAAAAGATGGATGGTTTGATTTCTTTCCAGAAAAGTATTATCGCTGGCATTGGAATTTCTGGAATATATTCTTTACTTTACTGATAACAGGATTAACTTTGTTATTAGTAAGTATTAAATTAGCTAGATTATTTTATGAATTGTCGTTTAACTACTTGTTAGCAAATATATTAGCACCAGCCGATGTTGCGAATGGTCAAAAGTTAAAGGCTGTATTATCTAATATCCTCAATATATTTATAGCAACGATTATGATATTCCTATCTTTGAAGCTATACCTAATAGGAACAGCTTTTCTCCATGACAAATTAAATGGTGTACCGTATCTGATTGCATTAGCCGCATTTAGTATGGCTGTTCTAGATGGTCCAGCAGCCGTAGAAAGGTTATTCGGTATAGATATTGGATTAAAGAGCAGTTGGGGTATGTTAGTAGGTGGTTTCGCACTTGGCAAAGGAATTGGCAGTCTTGCAAATTCAAAACCTATGAAGAGTCTCGGAAATATGATTGGAAAAGGAGCGAAAGGTGCAGCAGAAGGAACGGGTGTTGCAGCAGCTAAAACAGCAAGTGCGGCAGCGATGGCAACAGGTGGCGTGGCAGGGCTTATAAGCGGTTTGAAAAAAGGGAATGAGTCTGAAAATAAAGAGTCCTTGCAAGATCAAATGAAAAAAGCGGATCAGAAAAAAGCAAATGGTAATGATTTAGCAAAAAAAGAAAAAGAAAAAGGGAACTTAAATAAGGAAGAAGGTAAAAAGAATGGTGGTATGCCATCTATTCAAGAAGACATGAAAAAAGGAGGGAACGAAAACCCAGGGGGAGCGAATGGGCAAGAATCGGGAACAACAAGTCTTCAAGATGAAATGAAAGAAGCTGGAAAATCAAATGGAGCAAATGAAGGAAATCCAACAGCAGGAACAGTAAGACAAGGAGCAAATGAAGGAAATCCAACAGCAGGAACAGTAAGACAAGGAGCAAATGAAGGAAGTCAAACACCAGGAACAGTAAGACAAGGAGCAAATGAAGGAAATCCAACAGCAGGAACAGTAAGACAAGGAGCAAATGAAGGAAATCCAACAGCAGGAACAGTAAGACAAGGAGCAAATGAAGGAAGTCAAACACCAGGAACAGTAAGACAAGGAGCAAATGAAGGAAATCCAACAGCAGGAACAGTAAGACAAGGAGCAAATGAAGGAAATCCAACAGCAGGAACAGTAAGACAAGGAGCAAATGAAGGAAGTCAAACACCAGGAACAGTAAGACAAGGAGCAAATGAAGGAAATCCAACAGCAGGAACAGTAAGACAGGGAGCAAATGAAGGAAATCCAACAGCAGGAACAGTAAGACCAGGAACAAGTGAAGGAAATCCAACACCAGGAGGCGTAAGACAAGGAGCAAATGAAGGAAGTCAAACATCAAGACCAGCATCAAGCGGAGGAAGCCCGACACCAGTGGAAACACCAAGATCCGTACCAAGTGGAGGAAGCCCGGCACCAATGGAAACACCAAGAACAGTACCAAGCGGAAGTAGCCCGGCACCAGTAGAAACACCAAGATCCGTACCAAGTGGAAGTAGCTCGGCACCAGTGGAAACACCAAGATTCGTACCAAGCGGAAGTAACCCAGCACCAGTAGAAACACCAAGATTCGTACCAAGCGGAAGTAACCCAGCACCAGTAGAAACACCAAGATCCGTACCAAGTGGAAGTAGCTCGGCACCAGTGGAAACACCAAGATCCGTACCAAGTGGAAGTAACCCAGCACCAGTGGAAACACCAAGAACAGTACCAAGTGGAAGTAGCCCGGCATCAGCCGACATCGTAACGGTGACACATAGTAGTCCAATTATTCCTTATGAAAGTGATAAGGAAGTGGCAGCAAGTAGCAGTAAGGAAACACGGACATTGGGACAATATACAACGGATAAAGTTAAACATACGACATCATCAGTGAAACAAAAAGTAAGAGGTGTACAAGAACGAATTAATACTTCTGAAACGGTACAAAATACAAAGCGTTTTTATCAAATGGGTCAAAATACGGGTAAAAGTTGGAGAGATATTGTGAACAAAAATAAAAAGAATACGGATAAAAAATAAGCGTAATCGTACGCTTATTTTTTATTGTCGAAAAGGAGGGAATCCCGATGAGAAGCTATCGGATTCCGAAGGAAATCAGTACAGAATTACGGATTAATAAAGTGCTTTATTTAATAGATTTCTTTTTATTAATTGGCTTATTAGTTGTAACGATGATTCTTAGGAATTTTGTACATGATTCCTTTCAATTACCATTTGTTATTTTCATGGCAGTTATTGCAATTATCATGATTTGGCGACCAAGTACGAATCCTCAAAAACGAATGTATGAAGTTTTGATTATTACATTGCTAAGAAGGAAAGGTGCATATTGCGCCATTGATAACGATCAATAAGGGAGGGATCACATATGGCGTTATTCAGCGAAAAAGATGTAGAGAAAGAAGAGCCAAAACAACTAGAAAGACCGAAGAAAAATGCATTTCGATTTAACGAAAAAAACGTAAAAGAATCAATTTCTGAACCAAAAGAAATTGTGAAGGTGGTACCTAACAAAAAGAAAGAAGAAAGAACAAAGGCAAAACCAAAAGTAAAAACACAGAAGAAAGAAAAGCCAAAGAAAGACACTTCGAAAAAGAAAAATCCAAAACTGTTAGGTTTTTTATCTAGAAAAAAGAAAGAAGCGCCACCAAAGGTAAAGAAAAGTATTGCGGAAATTATGCAAATTGTAGACATGACGGAGGATGGCATATTTGAACTGAAAAATGAGGAGTTTTTAGAAATTCTTCAAGTCGAAGGTGACGATATGTTCTCTAAGAATAGCGATGAACAAGCATTTGTCATTTTCTCACATGCGTATTTTTATCAAGCCTACAAACAGTCCATTAAACTCGTTTTTTTAAACTTTCCATGTCAAACAACCGAACAACAACGTTATATAGAGAAGAAAATTAAAGAATGTACCAGTCCTTTGTATGAACGAATTTTAAATCAAAAGTTAAAAGAACTTCAGTTTTTAGAATGGGGCAGAACCAATCGTGAAGCCTTCTTATTTATTTATGGAGAAACGGAATTAATCGTAAAAGAACGTGTAGATTCAGCAAAACGATATATCAAGCGCTCTACTGAACTATTAGAGGTGGATGAAGAGAAAAAGTTAGAGCTTATGTTTAAATTGTTCAATCAAAATGCAAAATTAGGAACGAAAAATATATGGTAGTAAGGGGGCAACAATATGTTTGCGTTCAAGAGTAAAAAATCTAAAAAAGAAAAACAAGAGGAACTAAAAAAGAAGAAAGGTTATAACCCCTTTTTAGTGGCTAGAGTTCAGCCACAAGGGGGAATTAGTTTTAAAGAAAGTTATTTTCAAACAGGTGACGGATTAGGTACTTGCATTCATGTCTATGATTATCCAACAGAGGTAAATGATTTTTGGTTAGAGCAAATTATGAATATGCCAAATGTGATCACAACATTAGATGTAATGAGTGATGATCGAAAAGAAGTCGTTGAATCGATTAATAAATCCATGAGTGAACAAAGTGTTCGGCATGATACAGCAAAGGATAATATAGATCGAATTGATGCAAAAAATGAATTTTTAGAGCTGGAAGCTCTCTATACGGATTTGAAACAAGGTGAGGTCATGAAACGTATTCATATCCGTATTTATGTTTCCGCTAGAACATTAGATGAGTTAGAAAAACAAGTAAAAGAGATCATGGAAACATTAGAATCTTATAACTTTCGAGGAGCTGTTTTTTTAAATGAACAAGAGTATGAATGGGATGCACTCGTAACGAGCTTTGATACACAGAAAAATTATGTGAACCGAAGAAAAGGGAAAGAAATTCCGGCAGTCAGTTTGGCTGGTGGGTGTCCGTTTCATTATTCTTATTTGCACGATCCATACGGTACGTATTATGGAACAACGAAAACAAAAGGAAATGTTATTTTTGATATTTTTCATAAAGACGAACAAAGAAAGTTTTATAACGGTGTAATGATTGGAAAGCCTGGTGCTGGAAAATCAACATTACTAAAAAAGAAATCAGTAGACTATGCAAGTAAAGGTCATTTTATTCGTATTTTTGATATTGTAGGGGAATTTGAGGAAACAGTACGTGATCTGAACGGGAAAACAATTGCATTAGATGGTTCACAAGGTCAAATTAACCCACTTCAAGTATATAAGACAGCAGAACTTGAAGAAGTTAGTTTCACTCAACATCTATCTAAATTGACAATTTTTTATCGATTCATTGCGCCAGAAGCAAAAGATGATGAAATTAAAGAATATGAAAATTTACTTCGCAAATTATATATTCGAATGGGATTATGGAATGACGAAAAAGGAGCGAAAAATGAAATTACAACAAGAAAACCAAATGAGTATCCCATTTTCTCAAACTTTTTATCTTTTGTTCGTGATGAATTATATGAGAATGTAAAAAATAGAAAACACCATGAGAATTTAGGAGAAAGCAGAAAACATCGTTTAGAGTTGATTGAATTAAATCTTGTAAATTTAGTAGAAGCATATGCACAATTATTTGATGGTCATTCCACTATTGAAAACTTTAAAAAAGAACAAGTTGTATCGTTTTCCTTACGAAACATTTCAAATTTTAAACCGGAAGTATTCCAAGCGCAAATTTTTAATGTTTTTAATTTAATATGGGATGAAATGATATCCAATGGTGCGCCACAATTAGAGGCATATACTAAACAACAACTTGCTTTTGAAGATGTAATTCGTTATTTCATTATTATTGACGAGGCGCATCATATCATCAACACGAAAAAAGAAAGCGCTCATGCGCTACAATTTTTAACGAAATTTAGCCGAGAAGATCGAAAATACTTTGCAGGGCTTTTATATGCAAGTCACACGATTCGTGATTTTGTACCGGAAGGATCTTCACAAGAAATGATTGATGAAATTAAAAAGTTATTTGAACTTACACAGTACAAATTTATTATGCAGCAAGATAATAACAGTTTAGATATGTTACGAAAAGTATTTGCAGGACAGTTAAGTGAAAGTGAGATTGCAGCGATTCCACATTTGCCAACAGGGGATGTCATCTTAAGTATTGGGGCTGTAAAAAACATTCATTTTCATGTAGAAGTAACAGATGAAGAATTGATGTTATTCGGGGGAGGTGCTTAATACTATGCATCTAGTTTTAAAGATTATACCAAAGAAATGGCTCATCACTTTAGCACTACTTGTGATGGGTCTTTTTTCTTTTCTTTTACTTGGAGTAGTAAGCATTTTTATTGCAGCAATGGGGAGTGATAGTGGAACAGACACGGGTGATATTACGTATACAGGTGAAGGGCAAGTCATGAATGTTTCACCTGAAGTTCTAAAATGGGAACCTACGATTCGGAAGCATGCGAAAGCCTTTGGCGTGGAACCGTTTGTTGCTTTAATGCTTGCACAAATGATGCAAGAAAGCGGAGGACGTGGTAGTGATCCGATGCAGAGTTCCGAAGGCGCATTTAATACGAAGTATTGTAAAAAGCCTAATTGTATTACAGATCCAGACTACAGTATTTGGGCTGGTGTACAAGAATTTAAACATGCGATAGAAAGAGCTGGTGTAACGAGTCCTGGTGACATGGATCATATAAAAACAGCCCTACAAGCTTACAATTTTGGTACTGGATTTTTTGATTTTGTTGCTTCAAATGGTGGTAAATATACAAAGGAAATAGCTATAAAATTTTCGCAAGAACAATACAAAAAAGTAGCTCACACCGGTATGTATCATTGCCTTAGACCGGAAGCTGTACCGTATCAAGCGTGTTATGGCGATATACTTTATGTTGATGCAGTTTTAAAGTATTATCAGCCGGGTTCTGTTGTTTCTGGTGGTGGAGGAAATCCAGGAAGTGGTGGAAGTAGTGGTGTAAAGGTTGTAGATGTTGGTCGTCCGTTGATAGGAAAAAGTACTTATGTTTTCGGTGGAGGACGAAAGCAAAGTGAGATTGATAGGAATATATTTGATTGCTCTAGTTTTGTACATTGGGCATTTAAGCAAGTAGGAAGAGAGTTAGGACCTGTAACGGATGTTAACACAGAGTCATTAAATAAAATTGGTCAAAAGATATCGCCAAATGATATGAAACCTGGTGACGTAATATTCTTTGATACTTATAAAAAGGATGGGCATGTTGGTTTTGTTGTAGATAAAAATCACTTCATTGGTTGCCAAACAAATAAAGGAGTGTCTATCGAAGATTTAAATAATCCCTATTGGAAAAAAGTGTTTACTGGTCATGTAAGAAGGTTCTAAAAACCGAAAGAATAGGAGACTAAAAGAATGAAAGATAAACGAAAATCTTTGTTTATTGTGTTTGTCATTTTAGTTGTAGGTGTAACAGCTTTTAATATCTATTTGAGTAAAAAATCAATGAGTGATGGCAAAGAAAAACAATTAAAACTTTCAAATGAATTACTAACAAAACAAAATGAAGATTTAAAAAAACGACTGGATAAGGTACTTCCTTCCGCACAAGAACAACAGAGAAGGGCGTATTTAACGACAGCCGAAACGTTTATACAATTATCATTTCACAGAGAAAAAGAAGGGTACAGCGAGCGAAAAGAAAAGGCAAAATCCATTATGAGTGAAGAACTTTTACAACAATTTTATCCAACTGATAAATACGAACTAGGAGATACCTATAAAACAAAACCAATAGAAATGAAGTTTTATTTACAAGAAAATGAACCGGATAAAGAGGAAGTAAATGTGTTAGCTGAATTTATAAATGTCACAACAGATTCAACGCAAAACCGAGAAGAAAAAGTAAACAATGTGTTACGAATCATCATGAAAAAGGAAAATGAAATATGGCGAGTTACAAGTGTGGAAGAGTTAAATATGAAAGTTTTATAACGAAAAAGGTGGGGTGAGAGTGTGATAGGTGCAATTGGTAAGAAGAGTGAAAGAATCAATCTAAGAAAAAATAAGTCGTGGATCTACTTAACAATTATAAGCTTTCTATTTTTAGGCTTTTTCGCTTTCCTAACATCTAAAATTTACATGCCAAACGATGAAAAACTATTTCATACAGAGACAAATAAAGTAATTAAGTTGTCGGGTATGGGGAAATTGATTGTAGAGAAAAGGGAATACAATCCACACAAAAATTTTATACAAATTTACTTTCGATTAGAAGGATATGAGGAAACAGGATATACATTTAAAGCACAGCAAAAAGCAAATCCAGGTGTTCAACTACCAGTCAAAGTATTGTATGAGGAAAACGGAAAATACGTAGTAGAAGTAAAAGACTTATCTCCGAATTGGGGAGCGTTAGCTTTCGATATTTACAATAAAAATGGTGAGAAAGAACAAATGGATATTCGTAAATTTACACAAGATGTGAACGAATATGAAGAAGAAAATGCAGCAACAAAAAGTCCGAATAAATTAGTTCAGACGATTTTTACCGATCAAAGAAAAACAAAAGCGAATGACGAACTGATTGCTGAAGATAAAAAAACATATGAACTAGATTTTATTGAAAGAGACAAAAAGGATATCGAAACAAAGATAAAAAATTATGGGAAAGCAATCAAACTGGAAGAAGAAAATGCGAAGACAGTTTATGAAAAAGTAAAAGAATTACAAGATGAAATGAAGTATCAAACGGAAGCAGAAAAAACGGAAACACAATCAAAAATAGCATCATTAGAATCTAAAATAAAGTCGTCGGAAAAGAACGTGGAATTGTTTAAAGGCGAACAAAAAATTGCAGGAGATAAAATCAAAAAATTAGAGCAAAAGGCACAAGAAATTAATAAAAAGTGAAAAAAGTCGTGTCGTGAGTGAGTCCACATCACGAAAAAATGAGTCGTGAGTGAGTCTACATTAGGGGATTTTGGGTCGTGAGTGAGTCCACACCTAAAAGCTTTTCTTGCCCCCATCGTTTCGCTAGGCTCCGCCTAGCCCCACACCCTCGGTGGGGGCAGAAACCCCTTATGCTCTTCTCACTATTTTTTGATCTCTACCCAGAATTGCAGAAAGGAGCCGAAATTGTGAATCTAAAAATAAGAGATATAGATCCAGTTGCCTTAAAGAAAATAGATGAAATGGCAAAGAGAAAGGGGATATCCCGACAAAAATTTTTGAAAGCTCAAATTGAAATGCTGGCATTTTTTCATCAACAAAATAAAAGGGAAATGGAATTAGAAAATCTCATTGAAAAGAATATCCATATGATGAGTGATTGTTATAGCGCAATGGAAAAAATGAATGAGTTTATTCAAATGATGATGCAGGATGTTGAAAATGAATAATGCCGTTCCTGTTCAGTCTTCCGTCACACCAGGTGTTGTTTTAAAAACAAAATTTGTGTTGCCAAGTTCGGATGCTTTTCAAAACTATATTGATTATGTAGATCGTGAGGAAGCGAAAAGTGAAGTGAAGCTGAATCCGAAAATGTTCGAAACGTATCAAGACTATATGGGGAATTCAGAAAAGACCTCGGCACTATTTACGGAACACGCAAATCGTTTAACAGAAAGTGAAAAAAAGTCCTTAAAGGAAATGTTTAAAACCGCTCATGAGAATGGAAGTATCATGTGGCAAGATGTCATTTCTTTTCATAATCCCTGGTTAGAGAAACAAGGAATTTATGATGAGAAAACAAAAACGTTGGATGAAAAAAAGTTAATGGATGTAACACGGCTTGCGATGAAGGAAATGCAAAAAAGAGAGGGGCTGGAAAAAAGCTCTATCTGGTCGGCAGCCATTCATTTTAATACGGATAATATTCATATTCATGTCGCAACTGTTGAGCCATTTCCAACGAGAGAACGTGGTAAAAGAAAACCAAAAACATTAGATGCGATGAAGGGTAAAGTCGTAAATAATTTGTTAGATCGTAAACAGGAACAAAAACAAATTAATGATCTAATTCGAAACAATATGGTGGGAAGGAAAAAAGAAGATTCCGTTTTTGAGTGGCGTAATCAACATTTGAAACCATTGTTTTTACAAATCTATAAACAGTTACCAAGTGATAAAAGACAGTGGCAATATAGCTACAATACGATTCAACCATTAAAGCCGCAAATTGATGAATTAAGCAGTCGGTATATTCAACATCATCATAAAAAAGATTACGATCAGTTTCTCCAAAAGTTAGATAAAGAAGTGCAAGTTTTTAAAGAAGCATATGGGGAAGGAAAGTATGATAAGAAGCAATATGAAAATTATAAAACGAATAAAATCAATGACCTGTATAAACGAATGGGGAACGCCTTTTTACAAGAAATGAAGGCATATGATAAAGAACAAAAAAGAATCCATCACATGAAAAAATCAAAGTCATTTCGAAAATTTCAGCAGAATGTATCTATTCAGTATTCTATGAGAAAAGTGGAAGGCGCTTTTAAAAGTGAATACGAAAGCTGGAAGAACCAAAAGTATTATGAGCGTATGCAAAAAGAAACCGCATATCAAAATGAGAGGGGTTATTAAATGAAAGACTTTCGCATGCAAATTACATTGGATGAAGAAACAGATACGTATATTAAAGACTACATGGAAGAACACAATATAAGATATAACGGTGAAGCAATTGTTAGGATTTGTAGAGAACATCAAGCATCAAAAAATACAGAATGGTCATTGAATTATATTTCCGAAATTGTATCAAAGAATCTACACGATGTGTTGAAAAGTGAACTAACAAAAATTCGTCTTGGTGCAAATAGTGCGGATAGAAATACGCAAATTTTAATTGAATTATTAAATGGTTATTTCTTTTTAGAGGGTGTAGATAGTCTTATTACGACTGATAAACAAGAGATGGAAAGTGTGAAGATAGCAAAAGAAGTCGTAGCCGAACGGATTAGTAACGCAAGACAAAAACGTTTAGATCATGAGGCATCAAAGAACAATGTAACGTAAGCTACATTGTTTCTTTTTATAAAAAAACAGGAGGTTAGCAGGATGTTATTATTTCATGAAGATATCGCATTAGGAGTCATTAAAGAGGTTGGAGAAGGTGAACTTGTTTTACTTGTAAAAGAGGAAGAACTAACAATCAAAATTACACGAGAACAAGAGGAAGAACTTGCAGTTCATGTCATGAATCAAGAGAATATGTTAGTTCCAATCAATGTAAAGACTCATGAGCTTTTCTTCGATACAGCTGAGAGATGGAATGAAGAGGAAATGGAGGAATTACAAAAAGCAAGTGAAAGAGTAGGAGAAGATCATGAGTAAAAGTTATAAGAAAAAGTATCAAACGAAATCACCAGAAGAAAAGAAAGAAGCGGTGCAAGCTTTAACAAAAAAGATGGAAAAAAGCGTTGAAGGTTATTTTCGTACACCGGGAGATTTAAAAGAGTATCTAACGTTTATGGCAAAGTTTTATCACTATTCACCATCTAATATTTCATTAATACAAAGTCAATTCCAGGGAGCCAGTGCAGTTGGTTCCTTTTCTTTTTGGAAAGAAAAAGGATTTCCGGTTAAGAAGGGTGAGAAAGGAATCAAAATTCTTGTTCCAAACCGAACTGTAGCAAAATTTAAAGACAAAGATGGGACATGGAAATCCGTTACAAAGGCGAGTGAGCAAGAGAAAAAACAAATTGAATCTAAAAGCGTAGAAGTGAAACCAGGTCGCTTATATTTTGCTGTCGGTCATGTGTTTGACGTGTCCCAAACGAACGCAAAAGCAGAAGATCTTCCCCGTATTTTTCCGAATCGTTGGCTAGAAGGGAGCGTTACAGATTACCAGAGTTTGTACAAGGGAATGGAAGCCATTGCGGAAAAAAACGGAGTGAAAATTATTGCACCAAAATCAGAGTTGGGCGTTGCAAAGGGCGTAAGTTACCCCCTAACAAAAGAGGTCGCTTTGAATCCACGAAATAGTGAATTACAAAATGTAAAAACACTTCTTCATGAATTGGCACATGCCAAACTTCATACAGCAGAGACACGTATGAATTACACAGCACCAGAAAAAGAGTTTCAAGCAGAAATGACAGCTTACGCCGTTTCTTCTTATTTTGGGATTGATACAAGCGAATATTCGTTAGGGTATTTAGCGAGCTGGACACAAGGAAAAGAAATGAAAGATAAAACCAAGTTGTTGAAAGAAGTACATGAAACTTCCATTGAATTCATCGAAACGATTGAAAGTAGTTTGGAAACAGAAAAACAACAAATAAATGAAAAAGAGGTGGAAAGTATGGCAAATCAAAATGAGAAACAGGATGAAAAAAATATTTTATTAGTGGAATACATGAGTTTAAGTAACACGACACAAGAACTCATTTCTGTTAACGATTTAAGAGAACAAGCAGATAAAAATCGTGCGTTTGAACCTGTAGAAGGTGCAGAAAAATTGGGTGATAAAGAATTTATTGATGCATTTAACGAGGCGAATCAAGAAAAGTATGCAGCACTAAATCAAGATGAAATTAATCGTCCTACCATGTTAGTTCAATGGAGCGACAACGAAAACTTTAAGAGTAATCAACTAATCCCATTTGGAGAAGCCAATGAAAAAATGGCTGAAGCCATTTCAAGTATTGAAAAAGCAAGAGAAGAAGCTAGAGAAAGAGGTCAAACGATCCCCTACGATCAAGCTCGTTACCATATTGTCATTCCAAAAGAAGTCGATAGGGAGTTTGGGAGAATGGAGCTTGTGAGTATGGATCGTTTCAATATGGGGGATGGTGACTACAAGACGCCATATGAACAAGTATTAAACGAGAAAAGGTATCTATCGGATGAGGTGAAACAAGCGTTACGTGATGAAGTGGTGAATTATAGAACTGATAAAGAAATACCGATGGAAAAAGCACAGGAAAGTACATTAGAGAACTTGAAAGAGACACCTAACCATTTAGTTACAATTGAAGTATTAGCAAATGGTATGCAAGATGAAGAACTGGCAAGAATCCACATGATGGATGCTGTTACGAAAGATATAAATCATTTGTCTGTATGGAATCAAGATAAAACAAATCGGGACGATTTATATGTTTCCCTCATGGAAAAGAACGGGAAACGAGAAAATGTCTATTTAGATAACATTTTGAAACCAGATTTATATGAAAAGGTTCAAAGTTCTATCTTTGATGGGAGAGGAAATTTGTCATTTGTTGTTTATGAAAAGGATGCAAATATGAGTCTAGATGAAATCGTAAAAGATGAAAGATATGGACACTTAGTTGATAAAGCGGAAGCACAAAAAGATTACTCATTTAATGAAAAAGAAGTGGAATTGTATAAAGAAATGAAAAAGGAAGGATATGCACCTATTGTCTCTTTAGATCAACAAATTCAACCTTCAAAAGAAAAAGAATCAGCTACCTTAGATAAGGACTTAAGCCGAAAATTCGAAGCATACAGACGTTCACAATATGAAGAGACACCAGATAATATTGATAGCATTGTCACTCGTGTAAAAGCTGAAGAACGGTATTATACAACGAAATATGTTTCGATTGATAATGAGCTTGTAAGCCAGGAACACGTAGTAAAATTAGAAAATCAGGTGGATGAGAAGCTTGGAAAAGAAGGAATAACGGTGAATCAGTCTACAACCTCAAAGGAAACGGATTTTGATAAAAATTTTCAGCCATTGAATGGAAAAAAAGCGAATGATAAAGAAAAAGAAAAGGAAATGGATCCTGGGAATGTAGAACAGTCGAAGTCTACAAAGAAATCGGGTAGAAAAAAAGAAACAATGGAAATGGAACGATGAAAAATTGTATAGACGGAATACCAGATTAAATCATTTTTTGTTACTCAATTGAGATAACGGAAAGTGATTTTTTTATATCTAAAAATGAAAGAGGGCAAAAGAAAAGCCCTCTTTCTTATTTATAGAACGGAAAGGAGAGAATGCCATGAATGTATGGTTGTTTGCGGGCTGTATGTTCCTTGTAGCTGTCTTTTTGAACATGTTTCTATTGTTTGGTCACAGAATGATGAAAAAGCGGAGAAATAAGAAATGGAAGCGTGAAACTGAAATTGCAGATTAATAGGAGGTAGTACTTATGGGGAAAACATTATTTATTGCTGAAAAACAGAAGGTAGCTGTTGAATTATTAAAATCACCTAGATTTAGAAACTCTCAAAAGTATTCGGGAAGTATGCCGTATTATGGCTACTATGAAAATGAAAATTACATTATTAGTTGGTGCCGGGGGCATTTATTAGAGTTAAAACATCCGGAAGAGATGGATTCCAAGTATAAGGTATTTAAATTGGAGCATTTACCCTTAATTTATCAGCCAGTTTATAAAGTAAAACAAGAGTATGCTGAGCAACTACAAACACTTGTTAAACTGTTGCAGCGTCATGATGTTGACCACGTGGTAAACATATGTGATGCGGATCGAGAGGGAGAATTAATCTATAGGGAAGTATACGAGTACGCTGGGGTAAACAAAAAGCAATCTCGTGTATACAAGTCATCTTTTGAGGCAGCAGAATTAGAAGGAGCATTGAATCGATTAGAACCATTAACGGATTATGACGGGCTTGCACAATCGGCTAAAGCAAGGCAATACCTGGATTATATTCTAGGGATTAATGTTACAAGAGGCTGTACATCCAAACTAGCAAGAAACCAATTCTTATTGGCTTCTGGTCGTGTTCAAATGTGTATCTTGAATGAAATCCGTCAAAGGGAAATCGCTATTCAAAATTATAAAGAACAAACCTATTACAATTTAAAGCTACTAACGGAAAACGGTTTATCACCAGTAATGAAAACAGAAGATCAACTGATAGATCCATCGCCACTACAAAAGCTTGGAGATAGCTTGAAAGAAACGAATGTAATTGTAACGGAATTTAAAGAAAGCAATAGAAAAAAGAAACCAAAATTATTATATAACTTAACGGATATCTACAAAGATGCTCACGCCAAACTGAAGATAAATGCGGAAACAGCAAAAAAGCATATTCAGAGTTTGTATGAAGAAGGCTTTATCACATATCCTCGTTCTTCATCCAGGCATTTACCTACTGAGCAAGTGGAACGAGTGAAAGAAGTAATGGCAGCATTAGAAAAAAGCACCTATGCAAATCTCGTACAACAAGTAATCCCATCTTCTATTACAAAAAAACACACTACATTTAATGATGAATTAGTCAGTAGTCACTTTGCCATCATCCCAACAACAAAATTATATGTCGGGACCAACCGAGAACCATTAGAAAAACAGTTATATGACTTAATTGTAAAACGATTTATCGGGAATTTTATGAAACCAGCAATCTACTTGGTAAGAGAAGTGCATTTTATAGATCAAGAGGGCAACACATACAGTACAAAAGAAAAGATCCTACAAGAGAAAGGGTTTCTAAGTGTGTTTCAAGAGGATATAGAAGAGGGATCAGTTGAAGCATTCCAGATACCTATTTTACAAGAAGGAGATTCTTTCAGAATCGTTCAGTATGACTTGATTGAGTCTCGAACGAAGAAACCAGCCTTTCATACGGAAAGTTCCATTTTAACCTTTATGGAGACGGCAGGGCGTAAATTAGATGATGAACATTTGAAAGAACTTATGAAAGGAAAACGGATTGGGACAGTCGCAACGGAAGAAACGTTTATTCCAAAACTGTTAGAGCGAAGCTATATTGATGTTACTAACAGTCAGATTCGAACTACTAATATTGGTCGTGCGTTTATAGATGCTTTTCCGGTAGATGAAATCAAAAATCCAGCTTATACGGCTGAAATGGAAGGGATGATCTACATGATCGAAAAGAATGAAATGAAATATGAGGAATTTGTGGAGAAAACAAATACGTTTGTAAAAGACACAGTGGAACAATTAGGCGCAATGGATGATAAGGTGTCGGATAGCATTATTAATACCTGGAATCAGCAGATTGAGGTGTGCAAATGCCCTTGTAGAAAAGGAAAAATCCTTCATAAAGGCAATTTTTATGGGTGCAGTAATTATCCGGAATGTGAAATCTCCTTACCGAAAAAAATTAAAGAAAAAGCGATTCCGGAAGCGCAAGCGAAAAAGCTGTTTGAGGATAAGAAAACAGATCTTTTAAAAGGATTTAAGTCCAATGAGAAGGAGTTTTCCGCTTATCTCGTATTACATGAAGGGAAAGTTAAATTTCAGTTCCCAACACAAGAAGAGCTGTCATTTGGTAAATGTCCAAAATGTAAAAAGGGTGATATGCTTCATCGTAAAACATTTTATGGATGCACGGAGCATAAAAATGGATGTGATTTTATGTTACCAGCCAAGATGAAAGGAAAAGCGATTCCTGGTAATCAGATGAAAAAGTTAATTCAGTATAAAACAACAGATTTTATCAACGGCTTTCAAGGAGAAAAGGGAGAATTTACAGCAGCTATCTATATGGAAGCGGACGGAAGTTTGAAATTCCGTTTTCCAACGACTGAAGATCGTACCATTGGTAAATGTCCATTGTGTAAGAGTAGAGTCCTTGTAGGGAAAAGTAACTACTTATGTGAGAAATACAAAAAAGGCTGTGACTTCATTATCTTTGGTACATTCTCTGGTAAAAACCTAAGTAGTAACCATGTGAAAAAGTTATTAGAAAAGAATGTAACGGATCAGATCAAAGGGTTTATCTCGAACAAAAACGGGAAAAAATTTGACGCTCGTTTATCATACAGCGTACAGGAGAAGCGATTAAAATTCTTATTCGGCAAATAAAAATTGAATGTATGTAAAAGAGGACTAGGAAACGGAATAGTCCTCTTTTTTATTTCATTTTATAGAGTAAAGGGGGGATTCCGTAATGGCACGTGTCAGTACGGAGGATGCGATGAAAGCAAGAAAAGTTGACTTGATTTCATATCTGGAAGCAAAAGGAGAAACGTTTAAGAAAGAAGGAAATTATTATCGTCATACGGAGCATGATAGTCTCATCATTAAAGGAAATCAGTACGCCTGGAATAGTCGAGGGGAAAAAGGATATGGAGCGATTAGCTTTGCCATGATGTACTATGACATGACATTCCCACAAGCCGTAATGGACATTCAGAAGGGAGACTACAAAGAGTTTGATCGTTCAAAAGCTGAAGAGGAGCGCCAAAAAGAGCAGCAGCCATTTAGTTATCCTAAACACCTGGAAGTAAATAAGCAAACAGAGATAAAAGAATATCTAATTCATGAACGGAAAATAGATCCTCGCTTGGTGAATTGGCTGATTAAAAAGGATCTCATCGCCCAGGATAAGAAAAATAACGTGGTGTTCAAATGGAGAGAAGAAGGAGGCAAAGGGCAAGTAATTGGAATGAACCGTCAAGGTACGGTCAAAATGGAGAATAAAAGAGGAAGCTTTAAGCAAATTGTCCCGAATTATGAAAAAATTAATGCCGGTTTTACGGTTGATGTAGGTAAACCGGATAAGATTTATTTTTATGAAGATCCAATCGACATGTTATCTCATTGGAGCATTAAACAAAATAATATCCAAAACGCTCGCCTGGTTTCTATGCATGGATTGAAGTCAAAAACAGTGATTCAATCTTTAATGGATGCGAAAAAAGAAGGGCACGATATTAAAGAGGTCATCATGGCGGTTGATAATGATAAAGCTGGGAAAGACTTCATTCAGACAATGAAATGCTTTGTAGATCTTAAAGAAGATATTCCAACGAATGAAAAGGATTGGAACGATGTCCGGAAGAAACAGGTGAGTGAGCAACAGACAAAAGAAACAGACCAACCAAAGAAAGTGAAACCAATTAAAGAGGTGGAGCGAAGTGTCTAATCTACCAGAAATGCCAAACATATTACAAATTTTGATGTATGGTTTTATCCTTTATGTTCTTTTTCGTATTTGTAAATTTATGTATCGGAAGTTCCAGGAGCGAAGAATATTAAAGCGAATGGCTAAGTCCGGTATTCGTTATATAGATAAAATGGACGGACATCAATTTGAAGTATATCTAAAAGCTCTCTTTCGAGAGTTGGGTTATTCTCCAACAGTCACAAAGCAGTCAAATGATTTCGGAGCAGATCTGGTATTGAAGGGAAAAAATCGTATTGTAATCCAGGCGAAACGCTACGGAATGAAAAATAGAGTAGGCATCAGTGCCGTACAGGAGATATATGCAGCACAAGCCTATTACAAGGCACAAGAGGGCTGGGTTGTAACGAACAGTGTGTATACAAGGCAGGCGAAAGAATTAGCGGAAGCTTGTAATGTGAAACTAATAGATCGTGTAGAACTTCAGAAATTGATTAATAAAATTAATCCCGAATATTCGGCTGAAGATGTGTATCAAGGGGTAAAACCTGCAGAACGGAAATGTCCAACATGTAAACATGATTTAGTGGTTCGCAATTCAAATAAAACAGGAAATAAGTTTTTTGGTTGTACTCAATATCCTACATGTACACATACAGAGCCAATTAATAAATGAGCTGGGATGAAAATCCGGCTCTTTTTTCATTTTTTTAAGAATACATGAAAAAAATCAGTTCAACTGAAAAAACGACTCTTCAGATTTGATTGTATGAGTTTTTGGTGGGCTTATTAATATAATAAGTCTTATTCGTTATAAAAACGCATGTAAAGGGAGAGAGGGAATTTAAATGCGTTTTTAGGTTTTTTAGGAAAAATAAAAAGGGTAGCCATTATTTACGACTTAACCCTTTGTCTACGATCTGACGAATTGCTTCATTTCGGTTCTTCAGCTTATTTTCATGCCAATAATTTTCTATTTGTTCTACTTGTTCTTTTGTAAAAGTAACTAAAATTTGAGTGTACTTGTCTTTATTAACAGCCATATAGCAACCTCCTCTATAAAAATAATTATAAGTTATATAACTTATATTGACAACTGGAAAAATGAGTTATAGAATGGTTGTATAAGTTATATAACTTTATTGAGGAGGTTATTATATGGAACGGAAAGTTAAAAAGATGATGGCTGATCTTCAATTTATTATGAATCATGGTCAAATCAGTGTAGATTTTATGGATCAAGGATATAAAAGAATGCTTTTTAGTGCATTAGAAGCTACAGGAAAACAGTTTAATGTGCATACCAATGAGCATAATGAAACAATCTTGTTCTTAGAGTTAGTTTAGTAAATTTACGCAATGAGGGGCTGTTAATAATGGAGCAGTTAACGATTTTTGACGTAATGGATGAAACTAAAAATAAGCTTTATGAGGTAATAGAGAAAAATGGATTAGATTATAAGATTCATAAGTACTATTTATATTCAGATTATCAGGGAGCTGTTCAATACTACTATATAAGAACAACTGATAATACAATTATTGATTTGTGTCTCTCGGATTTTCCAGAAATTTTCGCTATCCATAAAGGGTTTAGTGATAAAGAAATTAAAAAATTTACAAATGGAACTTATAAGTCTAAATAAATAACAAAGTAATGGAGGAATGAAGAGTGAAGATTGCTGTATCGGAATGGAATGCATTGAAAAAAGAAACAAAGTTAAAGTTATTGCGTTATGCGATGTTAGAAAGTAAGTATAAGTATGCAAAATAAAAGCTCTTCATTTGCAAAAAGCAAACAAAGAGCAAAGTCATGAGTGACCATCTGGGAAAGAAATTGGCACATTTCTTTCCCTCTTATTTTAACATATAAAAAGTTGTAGAGAAAAGGGGCATGTAGAATGGAAGAAGGTCGTATTTCCTTTCAGCAAGGGTTTAAAGAGTTTCTTATTATGAGTGTCTGTTTTTGGTTCAGTATGTTTCTCATGTATGGTGAAAGCCTGTTACAATAGAATGGAGTCGAAAGTCTAAATACCCTTAGGTAGCGCTCATAGGTGTAAGATCTATGGGGGCTTTTTTAATAAGGAAATATAAAATTTCACGTACCGTAATGTTTAATAAAAAATAAAATACTTAAACAATAGTCTACATTTAATTTTTTTTCCTAAATAATCCGCTTAATGGATACTGCATTGTTTGGGATGTTGCAGAATCCTAATAATAAGGATTCTTTTTTATTATATTTAAGCAAAAGAGAACTCTTAAATTAAAATTAGAATAGTAGAAGGCCTTCGAACGAGTGCTTTATCTATTTTTGAATAAAACACTGATTTGAATTATGTTTCTCAATAAACAAGATATGTAAATGGGATAAAATAAACTTTATGAGATATATTTAGGGGTCACCACGCTATTTTGAGGATTTTTACGTTTAGACACAAGTTGACCTTTACCATGTATGTTAAGAGCTATATTATCCAAAAAACTATATTTATGTGTTGAAAGGAGTATCAAAGCTGGAAATTATAATCTACGCTACTTTAAAAAAATGTTTTAGTAATGATTTTTGTTAATATAACTAGGAGGGGTAATATGAAATTAATATCAAAAATAGTAATGACCGCGTTAATAGTATTGAGTACATTTGCATTCAACTTAGGTGGACAATTTGATAAGGGTTTTCTTTCTACCTCAAAAGCATATGGGGATGTAATCAAGGCACTTCCACAAAATGCGTCAAATATAGAGTTAGATTATGCTCCTGTGTATGACTACGACACAGACGGGTGTTATGCGACTGCAGCAATTTCTCCAGATGGCACGACTAACCCTGGCCTAAGTTTGAGCGGTTCCCCGGAAAGTGTCTGTAGAGATCTTAACCGACTGGAAAATTCAAACACTTATTCTCGGGCCAAATCAAATAATGGCTGGACTGCAATTATGTACGCGAGTTATTTTGAGAAAGATCAAGCATCTTTGGGCCCTGGTTCGGCTGGACATCGACATGACTGGGAACACACAATAGTTTGGGTTAAAGATAGTCAGGTTCAATATGTAACTTATTCAGCACATGGTAATTGGTACACTAACCCTCGCTCAAACGTTAGATTCGATGGAAACCACCCGAAAATTGTATACCATAAGGACGGCGGCTCGACACATGCTTTTCGCCTGGCTAATAGCAATGACGAGCCGCCAGAAAACTATTATAAACAGTGGCTCCAACTACCAATGGTTGGTTGGAATGGCTATCCAAGCCCAAATATTCGAGAAAAACTAATGACTACGAACTTTGGAGATGCAACACTTGAGATCAAAGATGGCAGATTTGAAAAAGCTCTTGCTAACGCAAAGCCACCCATTAACTTTGACCCTTATACACCGGAACTGGAAGATGGTGGTACTTATCAAATAGTTTCTATTTTAAATAATAGTAGTGTCGTTGACTTAAATCAAGCAGATGGAAATGTTCAATTGTGGCAAAATGGCAACGCTAATAATCAAAAATGGAAGCTCGTATATGATTCAAATAAATCAGCATACCAAATTAAAAATATAGCAAATCAAAATTTAGTATTAGCTTGGAATGATCTTAATGGTTCTAATAATGTAGTTGCTACATCTAATCAAAATAAGGAAGAGCAATATTGGATACCAACAGAAGCAGGAAATGGATATTATTATGTAAGGAATAAGAAGGATCAAAACAAAGTGTTAGATGTAAGTGGTTATGGTACTGCAAATGGAACAAATGTTACAGTATATAATTTCCATGGTGGTAATAATCAAACATTCCAATTGTCTAATGTAACAGGGACTTTAACAAGAGAAGTGGAGTCACTCTATAAGGCACAGCCTGGTCAAACCAGTAGATCAAGTAATAATTTTTCACTTGAACATCTCGCGGCAGGTACCAAAGTACGAGTTGTTTTAGAAGGAGCAGGTGCTACCTCTTTGTCATTTAAAATCGCAAGAGATAAATCAGGTACAGACCCTGTAATTTGGTCAAATGTTAGAGATGGTTCTATTCTAACGATCCCTTCAGGAGATGATAGAAAGAATTTGTATATCGCAGGTCCTCCTAGCGGATATACTTCTAACGGTACATTTAAAGTGAAATTTTACGCTCTTCCAAACTAAAAAATATTATAACGTTTCTATTCCCTTTATATTAATCTAATTAGAAAATGAGTATGCATACTTCAAAAAATTATTTCGGCTTGCTCGATTGGATTAACTATATTAATAGGAAATATAGTGTTTTGTTGCAAAGTTTTTTTAATAAAGCGTATAAAATGGGATCGAAAGTCTAAATACCCTTAGGTAGCTCTCATAGGTGTAAGATCTATGGGGGCTTTTTTAACAAGAGAGATATATAATTTCACGTACCGTAATGTTTAATAAAAACCAAACACATAAAGTATAGTCTACATTTAATTTTGTGCCTAATTAATCCGCTTAATAGATTCGGTCTCATCTGTTTTGGATAATATTTTATGTGAAATGCAGATATTATTTTTATTTCGGATAGATTTCTTGCGAAATATGTACCTAGAGCCGTATATTAATTTAAATGTGATACGATAGTTGTATAGATGCATTTAGATGGTAAAAGGAGATGAGTGTTGATGAAAAACCATATAAAAGTAAATGGAAAACTCCTTCAGACAAATAAAAAATGGTCACATCTCCGGCAAAAACAAAAAGATAATATTTCTAATTGGTTACGTAGAGAATACATACAGTTTGTAAGAACACATCATCGAAAACCTAAAAAATACGAGCATGATGAGATTCTTCATGAAGTGATGAATCAAATACAGGAACGTGAGATTTGGATTCCATATAGTGAAGTGAAAAAATACTATGTAAGCAAAATAGGAAAATGGTTTAGAAAAATAGAAGGTGAATGGGAAAGACAAATAGACAACAATGAGCCGCTGGAAGTATTAAAAGAAAAGTAGATACAAATAGGGGGCGTATTTCATGTATAACTTACAAGAAGATATGTATGAACAATTGAAAGAGAAAAAAGGGGAAGTTACTGTATTTTTACAGAATGGCGTTTCAATACGTGGGCAGATCCTTGCAACGGATAAATTTACCGTTCTTATGATGGTTCATGGTAAGCAACAACTGGTTTACAAACAAGCAATTTCCACTATTATCAAGTAATTCTTTTTCCTTCGAGGGGAGAGGCAAATACAGCAAAAAAAAGAAGATTGAGATCAATCTTCTTTCAAGTGAAGGAATAGATGACAGATTACTACTTCAACTTCTAATCAATTATAATTAAGTATGTAATAATGTTCAAGTCGTTCGAAATTTTCTCAATTTATTTGTATTATTTTTAAATTAAAATATAAGTAATTCTTTTTATTATTATATATTTGTTCTTTCCTGTTGCAGAATCCTTAAGCTATTAAGGATTCTATTTTTGTATCAAAAATCTACAAAAAAAAGATAAGATCGGGAACACAATCTTATCTTTAGCGCAAGGAGTAAACAAAAGGATAACTATCATATAGTTATTATAATTTATTTTTTGTTAATTTTGAATGTTATAACTATAATTAACAAGCATATCTATATTGAGAAATTTATTACCAATTTAGTTATAAATGATTTAAAAGTTTACTTTCAAATCAGAAAAGGTTAGATCCTCGATAGGCTTCACCCCAGCCATAAACCTTACGATCAAAAACAAAGGGTAACTCAATTATCAAACTCATATAAAGTTTCAATCCTGTCTAAACACCCATTAGGATATGCAACTGATTATCTATCTTTCTTTACATAATCTCCAGATACAGTCCATATCAACTATAGATTCTTGTCTTATGCTAAATGTAATCAAAAAGCAAGTAGATAAAGATAATGATTAAAACATTAACTCTAGATACTTTTTTGATGAATATTACAAATAAACAGGAGGTAATGAAAAATGATTAAAACATTATTAGCAGGAGCACTTTTAAGTACAGGATTGGTAGCGGGAGGTGCAGCAGGTGCAGATGATACGAAAATGGACAATTTAAAGTCAAATGAAAATGGTTCAAGTCAAGTAATTACACAGAGTGCAGATGGAACAACATCTTTCTCACAAAACTTTGATTTACCTAAAGATGCAGTGCCAGCAACTCCTAAAGAAGGTGCAAAAACTGTTGAAAAAACAGAAGGTACAGGTACAGATTCTGAAGAAGGAAAAATGGTAGAAACAAAAGAAGGAAATTAAATAAAATATAGTCATAACGAAGAGCATCCAAAAAGTGGTGCTCTTTTTATATGATAGGGATCAACTAGTTTTACTCAATATAGAACTGTAGGAGGAATTGAGGCTAGAACATGGGGTACTGTCTCTTCAAACCATGGTGTTTGAAGAGACAGTAGTTTTATAGCGATGTAGCGGTACCAAATAGCCGTTTAATAATTATTTATGCTACCTTTATATATTTACATAATCAAACGTTATTACTCATTTTTAATTGCTCTAAAAGATAATCACAGACATTCACAAAAATACATTGTTTTTTCAAACTTAATAATAAGTATTTCAATTCAAATTCTTGATAAAAAATCTTAGTAATATATAGTTTAAACTCATCTAAATTAGGCTTTTCTGGGCTGTATAGCATATCTAAAGGAAGTTTAAATTTAGAAAATAAATGATCGTTTTGGGCAAAAATCGAAACTTCTTCTCTAGTTAATCGATCATGAAATGCAATTAAAATTTTTCTTAAGGCATTTACTTGTTCTTCTTCAAATTCATAATCTATAACAAATCTATAAAATGGGAATTCATCTGACTGAATCATACCTTGCATAAGTCTAAATTGATATCTTAATAAAGTCACTTCTTTAATTAAATCCATATTTCCCCTCCTGTATTTCCCTAAATTAACCAGTTTATCATAACAATTTATAACTTGAAATACAAATACTTATGATATATCACCCATACAATTTTTATTAACATAACCTATCATTATCAATAGTTAACGATGCATAAAATTTTCATTATGGGGGTAATTAAAACTATTGGCTTGATAGGGATGTGGCGGTACCCCTATATAGTGCTCTTCTTTATTTGCAAATGATATTTGTCCTTTTTTTACATATTTTTATAATTTTTACACAAACTATTTCTAAGCTGGTTGAACTAGTGGCTTCACTCTTGGAAAACAATTAGTTTTCCAATCAAGCTCATGAAACCCACAGGCAGACAATCTAAAGTATTGTCTGCCAAATCATTAACTTTTTATATAATGAATGAAAGTTTTGTACATACCCTTTTTAAGTTAACAGTAATGGGATTCCAGAATTCTCCTCCAGTATAACAGTTCTGTAATAGCAGGGAATTAATTAAGTTACTTGCTTTTTTTGTATAATTACATTGATTTTACACAAACTATTAATGATTCATTTTACCAATATGAGTCATTTGGACATTTTAAAAATCCTCATGAATTGCTCTTTATGGGACAAGCAATATAGCTTGTCCTGTTTTTATGTTTAGAATATGCCTCTTTTATTAACATTAGCTTAAAATATAAGTATCGCGACATAGGTATCAACGTAGGTTTTTAATCTATTCCTAAAATGGGAGTAAGACATTCCTTATGAGGACTAAAAAACAGATAGTAAATAAGCCTAGATTCACTGATAAAAAGGATCAAAAGGGGCGGGAATTACTTTTATGGAACGATAGAGCATTTCAGATACCGTTACACATTTATAATCATTGTTTTTTAAATACCTCATGATACTTTCTAATGCTTTAACTGTCTGAGATGATTGAGAAAATTCACTACCATTCCAATCATGGAGTAGAATGTTATTACCAGGTTTAACACCTTTGGTTATATATTTAGAAATTTTGCTTGCTGCTGGGTTTCTCCAATCTTGAGGATCCAGATGCCATGACCATAGAATAACGAGTTTCCCATTTTGTATAGCTGTATTAATAATTAAATCATTGTGAAGGCCTCCGACTGGACGATAGAGAGTTGGTTTATAGCCAGAAATTTGCTTGATAATTTCATCTGTCTGATCTAATTCTGCTGTTAATTTAGCGCTAGTAATATTTTTATCATATATATGATTATAAGTATGATTAGCAATTTCGTGTCCTTCTTTTACTTGCCTTTTTAAAATAGCAGGAAATCTTTTAACTTTATTACCTGCTACGAAAAGGTTGCTTTCGCATTGTATTTAGCTAAAATATCAAGTATTTGAGGGGTAAAAACAGGATGAGGCCCATCATCAAATGTTATTGCAACTATTTTTTCCTTTGTATTTACTTCCCAAATTACCTTCCCTGTTTTTTCATACGCCTTACGACTATTTGTAAAAGCATATATGGGTATCTGTGTGGAACAAAAAGAAACGATTAAAAGAATGAGGATTATCCAATTTTTTTTCACGAATAATACACTCCTATGAGATACAAGTAAGTTTAGTTTATGGAGTTATTATCAAATTATTTAATGAAAAATTGGATAGTGGCAAGTTGAAGATTAGAACTATCATTTTCTCGTCAGTTGAGGGTTCAATTTTATATTGGTGCTATTCATCGTATACAATCCCTTTTAATTACTCATGTAAATCCTTACGGGACATTTAAACTTAATATAAATAAACGGACTCCTATTAAGTTTGGAATTTCATAAAGTAAATTTATATGTACGGAAATACTCAAAGAATTATTGTTAGCTATAACATGAAATTCATTTCCTAATAGTTGATTAATCCTATATTTAAATATATGTTTTTCTATAAGAATCCTACATTCTTCTCTATTTATCTATACTTATAATTTTTATAAATCATTATAGTGTAAATATTGATTTTAAGTTGATTAATTAAAATGGCGTGTCTACTGCTTTTTCATTTAACAAAAAAGAACCTGCAAATCCGCAGATTCTCCTGATAATGATTTATATAAGTAAGACCTGAAAATATAATACAATAATTTGAAAATGGGTTCAAGTAAATAAAAAGGACCCGCTGGAGTTTCGGTCCTTTTAGAAGTGATGATGTTTTCTCGGCTTAGGAACGGAGAAAATACAAAAATATAATACATCGAGATTTAGAGAATTTCAATATTTAAATTAAAAATTACCGTGGGGTGGATGAACATGGATAGTGGCTATCGTGGAGAGGTTGGAGTGTTGGTAGATAACACTGAAAGACCAATAAGTTTAAATATGAAATCTCATGTAATCGAAAAGGTACACGCTTCGCTCAAGGCGTCATCGCACCAGTGGTAACAGCTCATTTTGTTGAGGTGGACGAGCTATTGGTTAGCGAACGAGGTGTTGGCGGATTTGGATCTACGGGAACGAAGTAATACAAAATTTGAATTTTGTATTAATGAATATTGAGGATAAACCTATAAATAAAGGCTCCACTCTCAAAAGGGTGAGAGTGGAGCTTATGGATGAAATTACTGAGTTCTTGGGATGGTGAACATCAGCACATAAATAATAGCATGAGTATTCAGAAAAAACATTGAGTAAATGTTTCCGATTTTTCAAATTATAGTTAATTAATTTTTATTAAACAAAAGCGTTATTTTTTAAAAGAATCTTTACGCCTATACAAAAAGGTAGCAGGCAACTAATTAAGTTACCTGCTATGCTCGCACACTGGAGCAACTTACATTTGGAAAGAGAGAAGCCAGGGAGAAAGCGGTTCAAATGTAGTATGTGTAATACAAAAAAGATTATTCAAAAAAGGGGAACGAGAGATGGAACTATTAAAAACTCAAAAATGTCCGTATTGTAATTCAGTTGTAGAAGATTGCCGCGCTCAATGGGAAGAAGGAAATCATGAGGTAGAATGCGATTCTTGCAATGAAAAATATTAAGTAGTACCTATTTATGAATTTAAGGGTTTTGAAGTTCAAAAGATTTGTGATCATTGCAATGAGGTGGAAGAAGAATGTTATTGTGATGCTGAGGAAGATGAAAACTAAACAAAATAGTTATTTGAACTAAAAAAGACTCTATTAGAGAGTGTGGTGCCCTTAGACCAAGAACTATAACGAGGATTAATGAAAGAATTCTATATACCAAATTGACAGTAATACAAGCCATCCAATGGTAAGAGCAATGTATTTAAAAATTTTCATGATTACTCCTTTTAGTTATAGAGTGCACCATGCTAGAGAATGTTATTAATTTATAAACAAAATTCTTATTGTATAAAAAATAAAAGAACCCGTTTGTTATAAACGGATTCTTCCCTTAAGGTGTGCAAGAAATTCAAGGTAACTTGACCAGAGTAACCCGTGGAATTCCTTGTGGTAATACTGTATGCAAAGGAACCAATAAGGTTAATGAATTTTAAACAAAATCCTTATTTAAAAACAAAAGGCCCTAGAGTTAGGGCTCTAGGGCTTTTTGTTTTGGTATTCTCACATGGTTTTTCAAAAAGAATAGAACGTACTGAAAATAACATATGAATGTTTCATAAATGTATCGGAAAAGTGAACAAAATTGTTATTGCAGAAGAAGCAGAAATAAAGTTTCTAATACGTAAGTACGTGAAAGGTATTATTTCCAGTGGATAAAATGTACATGGGACACCTAATCATTATTTTATCGGAGGAAAAGAATATGTTATGAATTTGGTTGAATGAAAAAATGAAAATTTTACTTTTAGAGTGAAATCGAACAAAAACTTCATTTTAAACAACAAAGCAGCTAGCCGAAATAGCTAACTGCTCCGTTGTACAATTTTAGAAGTTTGAATCGATACAGATATATGTTGTAACAAAAAGTTACAACTATAGTATAAACAAATATCAAAATATTATGCAGGTAAGAAAACTAAACAAAAATTTCATTTTGTAGAAAAGAGGAAGCTAAAAAAGAGCACTACATATAAGTGCTCTTGTCGAGAGTGAGTATAAATTCCTATCATTCTATACTGGTATATGCAATGTATTATGTAGTTGTTACTAAAGTTAATGTCAGTTTTTAAAATTAGAGGTTTCTTTTAATGAAACCTCTAAAAAGACAACTAAAGTTACGTTATAGTAAATTCAATTGCAATAGGAGTACCTCCATCTAGGACGGCTCCTCCTACAATAGTAGCAGCTGTAGTAGTCACACCAGTAATAGTATCACTTGTTTGAATAACGCCATTAATATAAAGCGTAAAATAAGCATAAGAAGCAGGGAATGTAGTTACAGCACCAGTGTCATCAGTGAAGTCTGTGTTAGCAAAAGTTAAATCTGCTCCAGCGGCAGTTCCTGTTGCTGCTGTACTTACAAATCTTCTTCCAGCTATAAAAGGCTTAACGATAGGCATTTATGTTCACCCCTTTTTGAGAATTAACTCGGACAAGTTTTTTGAAAGTCTTGTCCTGTATTGTATGCTATGTTGTGCTTCCTTTAAGAGAAGCGGCTTGTACACTAGTAAAAAAGTATAATTCTTATTTGTTTATTGAAACAATTCCAACTACATAACTAGAATATGTGTTATAATATCTATTGAACATATGAATAGGATAACAACTACCTGCTGTTGGCAAGTAGCAATTTATCTAATGAAAAGATCACTTGTTTCCAAGACAAGTGATCTTTTTTATACATTTCCTATACTATTTTTGAGATCCATTAGATATTTTAGTTCTTTTATTGATATTGCGTATTCATTCCCCAACTACTTTGAGTTTAATACTATATCCCGTTTTCAGCCGCATCGAGTTATAGTATCGATTCGATATTTAATAAATATTGTTTAATCTAAAAGCCCCTGTTCTATCAAACAGTTATCACAATATAAATTGTTATATTTATCTTTTATAAATCTTTTCTTCACAAGAGTCACTTATGAATATCGTTTTTCATATCCAACTTTATATTCCTCCACGTAATTTCCTTCTTAATGTGTAAAAGTGTAAACGTGGACATTTACACTTTTACACAAGTTCACAAAAACAATACAACTATAAAACGTTATAATATAATTAAACATTAATGTATTATTTACAAACAGGAGTGATTTCATTGGAAAACTTTGATGGTGAGCTACACCAAATTGATATGGATCAAAAAGAAGCAATACTAGTTGTAAGGGCTTACAAAAGGTATTTAGCAAAAACAGATGAAGATAGGGAATATGGAACAGAAGTGATTGAACGTATTAGCAATTGTGATACTACTCGTGAGGATGCTGATTTTATTATAAGATGCACGGAAGTTATTGATGATCTTATTAATAAAGTTGTCGAGGAGAAAGTAGCAAATAAAAGCTAATCTACTACTATAGGGTAACCCTCCTAAAAAACATCTATCATATAGACTACGGATTATCTCTAAATGAGCTTGTTGCTTTACGAATGAAACATTTTTCATTTTTAGAACTATATATTATCTATTCCTGAACTAGTGACCCAAGATATCACAGCGATAGTTCACTCTTTGTTTTTTGCCACTTTAGGTTCGAAACCTATCTTTGGAGTTATGATGAAGATGTATCAAGATTTCAAATGGAAATCTATATTCAAAAAAATGATTAGTTTGGAGATAAAGCAGACAAATTTGAGGAAAGGGATTTCTGCATAACTTTTTCGAAATACTTTTATTTTAAAAATGACTCAGAAGCAATGCACAGCTGAAAATATTGTTAAGCGATTAGGATTTAAAACTCACATATAATTCTTTAGTCGAAAAGGAATAAAAAAACTAGTTTATTAGACAAACCATTTTTTCTTTTTACACTTTTTTCTTTTTGGTAAGTCAGGAAACTTCTTCATTGTGTCAAAAGCATGCATGAGCGTGAAATATGGATGTTTTAAAATCATTTTTGGTCCGCTCTTTTTCATAACTTCCTTAACTAAACCTTTCATTTCTGGTTTATAACAATGAATATTGCAATTTTGACATGCTGGTTTCTTTTCTTGAAATGGACATTTTGATAAACGAAAATAAGCATAATCTTTTAATTTTTGACATTCTTCACATAGAGTATTTTGTTTATGTTCGTTTTTACAATACATATCAATCATAATGCTAATTGTTTTTTCTTCACGTTCAATTCGATTCATAAATTGGCGCCTCCTGTTTCAAAGTCTCTCTGCTTTAATTGTAAAACTTTTTAGAGGGTTTACTTGAATTTTTAATGACAGTTTTTCTAATGTTTATCTCTTTTCTAAGACTTAAATATGGTTCCTTCTTTTTCTTGTGAGCTTCGGGTACCTTAACGACTTGAACAGCAAGAGTTCACTTGATTTTTCCATGTTATTAATTGATTCTATTGGAAGGTGGGGAGTATTTGAAGTTTACTGCTATATCAAATAATTCAGCCTTAGAGCACGCAATCTGCGTTTTGTTTCAGGAGCACTATACAATTTTTAAATTAATGAATGTGTGGTGGTAACGCTTTTTATAAAATTGGATTTTTAGCGGAATAAATGTTAAGTTCATTTTACATTTTGTTAATTATGGTATACATTGAAGGGAAGAGGTGGTGAACTTGACTATTTTTAACAAAGTAAAGGAAATTAGAGCTCGTTTTAATTTCACACAAAGTGTATTAGCTGAAAAAGTTGGAGTGACGAGGCAAACGATCGCAGCAATTGAAAAAGGGGATTACGTCCCTTCATTATTACTAGCATTGTCAATTTGTGATGTGTTTGATTTGAAGATGGAAGAAGTGTTTGTATTAAATAAGGAGGAAGAAGAGGATGAATAGATTGATGATTTCTTATATGATTAATGTACTTATTATGGCATTAGCATGTTGGGTATTCATTGAACTTTATTACGGCATTATAGAACTTGCCAATATTATTGACGCTAAGAAAGTAACTTTTGAAGTATCATTAAATATTACACCAGTCTTATTTTTATTAGTTATAGGTATTGTAATAACAATTTTTTATAAAATACAGAAGAAGAAATATAACGCCCTTTCATATCTGATGTATCCACTATTGTTTCCCCTAGAAGACGAACGTGAAAAGTTAATTACTGAAAGAGCTTGTCGTACAGCATTTGTTTCAGTATGGTATGTGTTAATCATCGCAATTGGATTTTTAGTGCTTTCTCCTATTTTTAATATGTATATTCCAGGATATCCCTTATACATTGTATTTATTGTTTTCTTTATTCAAATGACAGTTTTTTATTTATCTTTATACCGACATAAAATAATGTAAAGTGAGACCCACTTGTAAAAGCAAGAGGGTTCCTTTATATGCATGATTTATAGTGATTCCCTTAATAATTTTCTATTTTCTAACATATCATTTAATAGAATCTGTCCCATCATCATTGCAAAGTTATCCCTGGTCTTTGTATAGTAGTCATTAAGTTTTAACAGATAGTCTTTCCTGGGGACATGGGTGATTACAAATCCACGGTTTATTTCTTTAGGAAAAGGAATATATATATTCTTAACATCCTGGTTTGTAGTGTTAGAATTTTTAAATACTAAATCATTTAGATTACTAAAAAATTCTTTTCCATTAGAGATAGGTTGGATTTTTTTAGCTATGTGAACACCATTATTATTTTTATTTGAAGCTATTCCCCATATAATTACACCACCAGAAGCATGAGAAAAAAACGATATACTTTTTTCGTAATTCTTTTTATCATCTATTGAAAGGGCACTATTTGTACAGTTTTTTTTGCATTGAAATGTAAGGAATATATTCTCTTCTTGCTGTGCAATGATCATTTTTTGAATGTATGAAAATCCTTCTTGTACAAACTTTATAAAAATTTTCTTCGCATTCACCAAATTAAATATTCTCGTTTTCTATTTGTAATAAAATATTTAAAAGAGTAATTCAAAACAAGTAAATTTGTATATAAAATATATTTTTTAAAATTCTAATGCATTTGATTTATTTTTAATTGTATTAATATCCTGGCCTTGCTGGGAGAGCTGAGCGCATTCATGAAAAGCATAATGCTTACACCCTTCACATTTTGCTGTATTCAAATGTCTTAAAGCACAGTTAATTGCGTCTCCTGTATGATCAAAAAAATTCTCTTTTCCAATCTCATCGTATAATCCATTTTTAGTTAGTGTTGTTTTCAACTCTGATTGTGTCCCCGAAATAAGAAGTACGCCACCTTGGTTTTTAAAATGTTGAACAATATTTCTAAAGTAGGATTCGCCTGTTGTATCAATAAAAGGAACCTTCCCCATACGTAATATTAATATTTTGGGTTGATAATGAATCGTTGCTAAAATGTTTTGTTCAAAAGTTTGTGCAGCTCCAAAAAATAATGGACCTTCTATTGTATAAATACTAATTTGCGGACAATCATGAGCTTTATTTACCACATGCGGTAATAATTTTTCATTCTTTGTTGTATGATCAGGAAGAACTTTTGACATGACAAGCATATTACTCATACGTTTTGTAAATAAAATAATAGCCAAAATAAGACCGATTTCCACAGCTGTTGTCAAACTGGTAAATACAGTGAGGAAAAAAGTTACCAATAATACAAGAGAATCCCCTGTCTTCATTTTAAGTATATGAGCAAAATGCTTTTGCTCACTCATGTTCCAAGCTACAACCATTAAAATAGGAGCCATGGTAGCAAGTGGGATGTGCGAAGCGTATGGAGCTAGCAGTAGAAGTGTAAATAACACAAAAAATCCGTGAATCACACCGGACATGGGTGAAACAGCTCCACTTTTAATATTAGTTGCTGTGCGCGCAATAGCTCCAGTTGCCGGAATTCCTCCAAATAACGGAGTAACAATATTAGCAATTCCTTGACCAATAAGCTCTTTATTACTGTTATGTTTACTATTTGTCATACCATCTGCGACAACAGCAGATAAAAGAGACTCAATGCCCCCCAACATAGCAATAACAAATGCAGGGCCAATTAAATGTTGGATACGTTCTACTGTAATCTCAGGTATATTGAATTGCGGTAGTGCATTTGGAATCGTACCATATGCTGTACCAATAGTAGGCACATGACCTGAGAAAAATATAGTTGCAATTACAGTTGAAATCACAATACCTACTAATGAACCGGGTAGTTTTGGCAAAATTTTGGGTGTTATGAGTATAATGAAAAAGCAAATCAGAGCAGTCACTACACTATAAAAATTAGTGGTACCGATATGAGTACTGATTTCTTTCAAGTTTGCTATAAAAGCCTCATGTTTTTTTATGCCTGTTAAACCTAAAAAACTAGCAATTTGCCCAGTGAATATAATAACAGCAATACCTGAAGTAAAACCAATTGTTACAGGACGTGGTATGAACTTAATTAACGAACCTAATTTAAAAATTCCCATAAGGCATAAGATAATTCCAGCCATCAAACCAGCGAGTAGTAAATTTTCATACCCATAAGTAATGACAATCCCTAAAAGAATGGGAACAAAAGCCCCTGTAGGCCCTCCAATTTGATACTTTGAACCACCAAATAGAGAAATAAGTATCCCGGCAATACACGTTGTATAAATTCCATACTCTGGTTTTACACCAGAAGCTATGGCAAAAGACATAGCAAGAGGAATCGCAACAACTCCAACAATCAGTCCTGAAAGAAGATCTTTTTGAAAATGCCCTAATGAATATCCTTCAAACCTTCCCGTAAATAAACCTCTCATTACAAACCCTTCTTTTCTCTTTTTAATAAACTCGGATTACAACTATGTGTCGCATTCGTTTTATACAGGAGGATTTAATTTTTATCAAAGAAAACGACATCCTAATACTTACTATAAGTTTTGCTTAAATGACGTTCTAATTTTCCTATATCTCCACCTTGTTGTACATGGAATTGTAATCTTTCCGCTAGAAGTTCTCCAGCTCGACTATCTAGCTTCTTCGTATCAATAAACGTAGTGACTTTTACTTTATCTGGAGTAATATCTCTACGAAACATCTGTCCTGGAATTTCAGTCCAAAAACGATTCCATTCTTCTAATAATCCTATTTGATCAAACAAAAAGTTCTGAATGCCGCATAACCATGCTGTACAAGCTGTATTCCTTTTTTGACATCCAATACCATCTTGTAAATGTTGACATGAAAAGCAACAAGAATATCCACTTTTTATGCAAACATTACAAACGTGATGAGCTCCTATAGAGTGAAATATCTCAATTCCATGTTGGATGATATCTTCTCTTTTAGCCTCATTGCTCAATTTATTCCTCCTTTACCATTTCGTTTTCTGCTTCATCTAGCTCTTCTAACATAGAAATTGTATCAATTAAATGATTGTTAAAAATTTTCCGCGCAACCACTAATAAATTCATAATCATAGGATCTCGAAGGGAGTATAATACTCGTTTTCCATCTTTAGTGCCAACAACAATATTTTTCGCGCGTAATACACTTAATTGTTGAGAAACTGCAGAACCTTCTTTTTTAAGAATGCTTTGAATTTCATTTACACTTTTTTCACCTTCTGATAGAAGTTCCAAAATCCCTATTCGTAAAGGATGCGATAAAGCTTTAAAGAAATCTGCTTTAAATTGTTGCATTTCGGTTCCCATTAAAACACCTCAAGTATATATTTACATTTAACATTTCAGAAGTATCCTATACATCTTCAAATGTTTGAATATGTATAGGATACTTCTAAAGCCAAGAATTATCAATACAAATTTAGAAACTTAAAATAGGTAAATAAATGGTTTTTGGTTGAAATTACGATTCTTTCTTTCGTACACAAAAATCCTATGTGTCCTAGACTATATTTCTAGATAAACCTTATACCTACAGGTTCAGAGGCTATTGAATAAGGGAGAAATAATGAATTTACATGAATAGACTCAAATAACATAAAAGCATTAAAGGAAAGAGGATTTACGGATTTATAAGAACGGAATATTTATGCAAGTAAAGGTGAGCTGTGAAAAAATGTAACAATCTAGTTATAGTATGACGAATAAAGAAAAGAACCCGTTAGTAAAAAACGGATTCTTTTCACTAGGTGTGCAAGAAATTCAAGGTGACTAGAATAAAATCACTTGTATTTTTTTAGGGCACGCACAAGTTTGAAAAAATATTTATTTGAACGTAAAAAGGGTTTATTCAAGATAAAGAAGCTTTTTGAAAAAGTAGGTGGACACCTAAAGGGAATTATTGAAAGACAAATTAATTTTGGTGGGTTACTTGAAGATTCGAGGGCAATTGTTATGCTACACATTGATAAATAGTAGGTTACTTATAAATTTCCTGAATTAGTAATTTTAGAAATTAAAGAAGATGTATAGACTTCATATCCCTAATTCGGATTCACTATATTTGATAGATTACCTGTATTTGTAAAAGAAATATTAAATACAAAGAGGTATTAAAACTACAAAAACAGAATATATAAATTTAAAGATAATTTTAAGGTAAATAAATCCATTAAAAGGTGATAATTTAGTATGTTTACAAAAAATTAGTAGAAATTAATAGTAATGTTTTGTTTGTTGATGTGTATAGGTGGGATTAATGTTAAGAATATTCAATATTAATAATATCAATTTACTATAGTTTACAATTATGTAAAACTATAACCAGGATGGATTTTCTTTAAAACTTATCACTAATAAAGATTTAAAGAAGTTTTTGTTTCATTTTCCATCAAGAAAAAAGCCAATTTTTATATTCATTGGCTTCTTTTAAATCCATACTCTTTTTCATTTATAATTTTACCACATCATCAAAATTTGTATAGAAAAATAATTTAAAAATTCAGACTAAAATACCCGTTGTTATGAATGGAATTGTAGGATTGTTTGGAGTTGGGTTCAAAAATGAATAGACTTGTTCAAATGGGATGAATCAAATCTATTAGAATTAGAAAGCGTTGTCATTAGTGGTGTAATATTGGAAACTATTATACCGCAGAGATTGGAATTATGAATAATAGAGAAATGAGAATTTGTATTTTAGATTTGCAAGATCATCATACTAGTTGTGTACATAAATATTGTATTGATGATTGAAAAATTGGAAAAGCAGCATGTCAAATAGGAACGGAATTGATTTTTGATGAAAAGGCTGCTAAAAGAAAAATAAAACTGAAGTGGGATTACATTTGCTAGCAAGCGCTGGTGTTAAGAAGGAATGGATATGTATAAGAAATGTACATCAATTTGAATGTCAAATAAGTAGTTTACGTAAACAGCAAAATCAATGTGGCTTGTAAATAATTAATTAAAAGTTGTAATAGAAGTGATAAGGATAGAAGTATTAATGGCCTTATTATAAGTATTATCTGAGAAACTAGCAAGAATTGTAGATAACGTAGTAGGATGCGAGAATTTATCAAATAAAATGAGGTGAATGAAACATGAAAGTAATTACGAAAAAAGCACAAATGATACCCTTAGAGGGGGAGGAGTTTTGTAATCTTCAAGCGGACGCAGAACAGTATAATGCGGAGAAGTGTAATATAGAAAGAGAGTATTTCAAGTTAGAAAAAAAATCAGTTAAAAATCGAACGACAGAAGAAAAATGGGATGAAAGATGCAAACAAGCAGTTCAATTATTTAATCAAGGGACCGAATATCCAGACATTGCGAAAATAGTAGGGTGCAAAGTGAGTAGTTTGTATAGAGAGCTCAAGAAACGTGGAGTATTAGAAATGCCAAAGCAAGCGGCACCCTCTAAAACATTAAGGTCACCCATAATACCAGCAAAAACAAAAAAATCTAAGTTTGAACGATATAAAGAGTATTATATGTATAAGTAGAAGGATTAAAGGTTATATAGTTATGTATCTGAATAATAACTGCATCTTAGATTCTCTATTTTTGATTTTTCATAAAGTACACTTTTAGACGTTACATTTAAATTCTTATCAACTCAGTTTTGGGGAATTAGCAAAGATATCAAAATATCAAAAACATACATTTGAATAAATATTAAGGAATTTTTGAGCACTTGCTCCTTAATTGTCGCTAATATGGTTAGTGCTACACACTCTTATGAAATGTATTAATCAAGCTGTACACCATATATAATTAATAGTCTTAATATATAGGTAAATATATATGATTTCTGCAAATGGAGGAGATATATAATGTTAACTGAATTACAAAAAAAGTTTTTCTCAAAATTAAAAATTCCCCCAAGAGAAAATGTGAAATTTGAAGATTTACATAGAATTCTTTTGCAGATGGGGCACTTATTACCTTATGAAAACTTAGACATCATGGAAGGAAATACGAAAGAATTTTCTAGAGAAAATATTGAAGAAAAGCTGCTTTTAAAGAAACGTGGCGGATTATGCTATGAAATTAATTCTTTATTATATTATTTTTTGTGTGATTGTGGATTTAATGTGTATCGAATAGCTGGAACTCTTTTTGATCCAAAAACAAGAAAGTGGAACCCTGATGATGGCCACGCACTTATCGTTTTACAACACCAAAATCAAAACTATATAATAGATGCTGGTTTCGCATCCTATCTTCCTTTATATCCTGTACCTTTTAATGGTGCCAGTATAACTTCTGTAACGGGTGAATATCGTGTTCGTAAACAAAATACGGAGAAAGGAACCCATGTGTTTGAAATGAAAAAAGGAAAAAATGGAGAAACTTCGCATTTTTTTGATTCGGACCTTAGTGATACCTGGTCTATCGGTTATGCTTTTTATTTAAATGCAATTAATGAAAAGAAAGTGAATGCTATACAAAACATGGTTATAGAGCATCCAGAATCGCCAGTAAATAAGGGGAATATTATTTGCAAATTAATTGAACACGGGCATATTGCACTTACTAAGCAAAGTTTTACAGAAACCCGGCATGGAAAGAAAATTAAAAAAGAAATAACAGAGAAACAATATCATCAAATACTTAAAAATGAATTCAATATTTTTTAGACAAGTAAGATGTAGAAAGTAAACTATAAGATTTTCAATGTATTACGCCCTCATTTGTAGAAAAATGGGGGTTTTTAATTAATAAGTGCTTAAAAAGTTCTGAAATATTTTTATTTTTATGAATTTTTCTATTGTTAATAGGATAAATTCAGCGATATATAACTTAAATTTATAACGAAATACTATAAATGCTTATTGAATAACAGTGAAAATAACATCAAATATATCCATTTTATTAAAATAGTACTACATTCATGGGGAATTTGTTCAATTGTATATAGAGAGATATTATTTTAAATAGTTATTAATAACGAAAGAGGAGAGGGAAAATTATGTTCAATCAAAGAACAAGAAATGGCGTCAAAAAAATCCTAGCAATTACAGCAGCTAGCACGGTGTTTTCGATGTTTGGATCATCAATTTCTATCATAGAGGCGGCGTCTGCTCCAGGAGTTTATGTTACACCTAAAAATAGTGTTTCTTCAGATATTATTAGTATAGACTGGTCTCCTGTTCAAACAGCACCTTATACATATTGGGCTGTACATAACTGGAACCAGGGGGGAGAAGCTGGTGGGTATGCTGGATTCCAACAACAAAGCGGTTTTGATGAAAATGGAAAGCGTACTTTGCACTTTGCAGTTTGGGATCCTATTTCTTCTAAGGAAGCAATAAAAGCAGAATATGTATCCCCTACATCAGTTGCAAGTAATTTTGGTGGAGAAGGAACAGGTCTTAAAATTCAGACGACATATGATTGGAAGAATTATAATTGGTATCGCATGACAATGCGTTCTTGGCAAGAGAATGGACACACAAAATTTGGACAGTGGTTAAAAGATGTTTCAAAAAACCAATGGAAGCTTATTGGGATTATGGACTTTCCAGTTCCTAACGTTACATTTAACTATGGACAAACGCTGTTTCAAGAAGACTGGCTTGGTAATGGACAAGATGTAAGAGAGGCACGTGTAAAAAATGGATATGGAAGAAATATCTCAGATAAAAAATGGACATCTTGGAATACTCAATCAATAGAGGGGCAAGAGCCATTGAATAATAATTGGGATGGGGGAGCTACTTCAGAATATCTTTGGTTTAAGGCTGGGGGAGACTCTCGATCAACTATTGGAACAGGAAAAACATTTACGTTAAATCAACCTAGCCAACCTGAAATAGGAAAACTAGATTATGATGTAAAGTCTATGTATTATGAAAATGAAAAATTAAATATAACTTGGCAATTAAAAGATAGTAGTACACCTCAATTTAAGGGGAAAATTGAAATTTATAATAATGAAAATATGACGGGCCAACCGATTAACGTAATTAATGATATTAAATCTTACCAAAATGGAATCAGTCAATCTATATCATTACCAACAAATACTTATGCAAAAATTGTATTAACAGATATATTTGATCAAACTGTGGAAAAAAAGGTGAAAATCAAAAATGAATCTCCAAACATTTTAGAAGGGGATCGGTTTGCATGGTCGATGAAGGGTATAGGAGATTTTGAATTTGCAAAACTTGATTTAAATAAATCAACAGAAGAATTGCAAGTTAGTTTAATAGCAGGTACACCACACAATTATTTTGATAGCACGTATGCAAGTATTAAAGTACAGGATACATCAGGTAAAGTGGTATATAACAAAGAGATTTATGGGAATAACAAACAAAATGCTGAATCAAAAACAGTCCCAGTAAAAGTAGGCAATTTTATTGAGCTTACACACCTAGAAGGTGGAGAGAGAGCGACATTAACAAATCTGGATAATAATAAATGCGAAAGCTTTGATAAAAAAGTAATATATGAAGTTACAAAGGATGGCCTGAAGAAAGTAAATCAAATTGTTAATCCGAAACCGGACACAGAAGCTCCAACACAGCCACAAGGATTATATGCAAGCAATGTTGCATCAGACAGTGTAGAGCTAAAATGGAATCCTTCTACAGACAATGTGGGTGTAAAAGAATATCAAGTGTTACGTGATGGACAATTGATTCAAATGGTACAAGGAACGACGTTTACTGATCAAAACTTAACAGCTAATAAGGAATATAAATATGCAGTGAGGGCTGTAGATGCAACTGGAAATACATCGATTCAAAGTGATATTCTTCCAATTAAAACAAAAGATCAAAATGTATCTTATGAAAAATGGGATCCAAAGAAGGCATATACAAAGGGCGATAAAGTAGAGTATCAAGGGAAATTTTATGAAGCGGTTCAAAGCTATCAAGGAAATGGAGATCCTACTTGGATATTTGCCTTATCTTTATGGCAACCATTTAAAATGATATAAAAGTCTTTTACTTAATTTTTATATATTAATTAAGTGTTCGCAAAAATATGTTTAGATTTTAGCAGAAGATTTCAAAATTGTAAGGGAAAAACTTAAAAACTGTATATAAAGTAAATGGTAGTAAAAATACCAAATCTGAATTTTGTTAAGAAAATGTACTGAAAAAATTGATTATATCAAATGGGAAATAGCTTTATCACTGAGAGAAAAAAACTGTACACAGGGCATCTAAAAAGATACCTTAGCAATAACGACAATTAGGGAGAAGTATTAACTAAGGTATCTGGGTGGATGGTTGCATAGTAAATATGCAATTTTGAGCATTGTTGAATGTATTGGGATATTCAACAAGTTCAGAGTAACACAAAGTTTCTGTTAATTCAGCCGGTAAATTTGTCCAAAAATACGGGTCTATAAATCCACTTTTTATCTCTAGTGTGGATTTATAGATCCTAACAAACGTGTGATTTGAATTTAAAGTAATACCTTTAGAGACTTTTACTTGTCTATTATGAAAATTACACGATTTAGGGAAGTTTCTGAGCATATCGTTAAGATTAGACCACAGGATAAATATAATACTTAAATCATGAGAATCGACAATATCTATGCATATCTTGTCATAACACCAAGACTTTTGGTAACTCTTTATTAATTAGGGGAGAGGTCGTGTTTGATGAGAATGATAATCTGATTAGGAGGCATAGAGATGGAACTAACTAAATTGGAAAAGGTAATTGTTATTAGTACATTTGTTCAAGGGTTAGGTGAGGAATTCCTGGAAAATAGCAAGGAAACCCATTCTTTAAAACAACTACTTAGGGAGATAGAAAAGGTGTTTAATGATTCAACACCGGATCAAATGCGAGAAGCAGCTGAAAGTGTGTTAGAAAAATTCATTTATGATTTAATAAAAGAAAACAATCTTCCACTACTAAAAAATTAATTAAGGCTTAGTGCGAGAACGAGAGGGCAGTAAGGCAATGCCTATAAGGAATCGTTACCGTATCCCTATAAAAATTAATATCAAGCTTGCATAAGGAATGATATATAAAGAGTTTATTCTCTTTATATATGCCAAAAGTCAGTTACTTGTTTTCGAGAATCATGTTTTCTAACAATCTTCATTATTTTTTGCATTGTATTTGGTGATGGTACATAATCCTTGTCATTACACAGTTGGCCTAATGTATTTCTGTTTACTTTACTAGCTTTAGAAAAATCCTGAATTGAGTAATCGTAGCTAGCTAAAAATTTAGCTAGCTTTGTTCTATGTCTTCCAATACCTCTACCCCACACGCTAATCTCCTCCATAATCTTTTTTAATCATCCTTGTCCAAAATGCAAAAAACTATACGCAATTGCAAAGAAAAATTTGCATATTGTACAAGCTATTCACAATAAGATGTATCAAGGTTGCTACCAAATTAGCTATCAAGGTAACTCTACCAAATTTCTAAGTTTGTAAGCCCATGTATCATCAACATTCAAAATTCTGTTTATAAAGGGGAAATTTATATGTTAACTACATTTATCTCTTTAGGAGCTTTAGGAGTAACGACAATTGGAGGGGCGTTGTTAGAAAAGCATCTTGTGAAAAATGATCATGTTGCAGCAGCGAAACTTGTAAGTGATGGAATATATCATGGAATGAGGATAGGTGGAGTTTGTTTCATTGGGTATGTATTCATTCAAATTGTGGAGATGTTTTAAGGAGGAAATTACATGGGGATTTTAAAGGATTGGCTTCATAAACAAAGTTTGAAGAATCGACTTATAGAGGTATTTACAAAGGCAGGTTTATATGTAGACCATCAAACAAGAGGTGGAAAAGTACCCATTTATCCGAAGATACATGACATTTTTTCCTCGAAAGAAAAGGTTCGATACATATTTACCATTCCAAACGGATTAGATCCGAAAAATATTGAAAAGAAGTGGTTTTGCTTTCAACAAATATTAGGGCGTAATGTAGCAATTGAAGGTGATATTAAAAGGTTTGTACTTAATGTGTTTCTTTCGGATGCTGGGCTACAAGCATACAATTACAGTTATAAGAAGTGGCAGCCATTACTTATACAACATCATCTTCCTGTAATTGTGGGGCGTGACCAATTTGGAAATATGATTACGTATGACATGATTGCTTCAAACACGCCGCATCTTCTAATTGCAGGAGAGACGGGGAGCGGGAAAAGTAGTATGGTACGCGTTGTACTGTCTACACTTATTCAATATATGTCTCCTGATAAATTACATTTGTACCTGGGCGATTTGAAGAATTCCGAATTTCATTTCTTGCGAAGGGTGAAACACGTAAAAGAGGTTTGCATGGAAGAAATAGAAATGAAGATTATGCTGCAGAAAGTGTGGAAGGAAATACGCGAACGTAGAAAATTGATGGAAGAGTATGAAGTAGATCATATTGACGAATACAACAAATTAAATCCTGATAATCAGAAACCATATATCTTACTTGCTATCGACGAAGTGGTTATGTTGCAAGATGAAAAGGAATGTATGTCTATAGTTGAAAAAATATCGGCAGTCGGAAGGGCACTTGGAGTTTTTTTAATGCTAAGTATGCAACGACCTGATGCAAAAGTGTTGGATGGTAAGTTAAAGCTCAATATGACGGTTAGAATGGGCTTTAAATGTGATAGTACAATTAATAGTAATATTATGGGTACTCCTGGTTCAGAACGCTTGGAGCAATCTGGCCAAATGATATTAAAGTTAAATGGATTAAAGAAAGTACAATCTCCTTATTTAGAATTAAGTAAAGCCAAGAAGATAGTTGAACCTTATCGCGTTCCGAAAGAGAATATAAAGTTGCAAAACCTACCACAAGAAGAAAATCAATTATTCGGGGTGTTAGATTATGAGGAATAGAGACAAAGCCATACTAAACAATTTGAAGCGTTTTAGATGTATGTCTCGTGATGATATTATTGATTTGCATTTTCAAGGATTAAAGAACGCGGTTACATGCTGTAATACGGTGATGAAGCGATTAAGAAGAGATGGTCATGTGAATGCCAATATCTCGCAACAGCCATACATTTACTTCCCTCAATCCAGCACACTTCGCAAAACTAGCCAAAAGATTCCCCACTTTCTAGGCATATTAGATGTGTATAAACAGCTTATCTATTATGAAAAACCTAAACTGTTTAAAGTGGAGCCAAAGTACGGTAAAGAATTCATGGAACCAGATGCATTTACAATTTGGCGTAGATCTCCATTTTTCATTGAAGTCCAGAAGTCAGTTTACAGCAAAAAAGTTATGCAAGATAAAATAAATAGGTATGAATTATACTTCCACAGTCAGGAATGGCATAACGAATCTTGGCAGCCAAAAGAATCTAAATTCTTTCCATCAATACTTATAATTACTGAAAAGTATTATAATATCAGCTCTTTTAGCCTACGCATTTTTCAAGCTTCTTCAATTAGTAATTTCTTGAATAGCCTTGCTGTAAAAGCACAGTAACAGTCCCTAATTAGGTTTTTCTTTCTAAAGAGGTTTCTTAATTTACATCTACGTTTATTAGGTCATCATTGACTGAATTAGTTCATATATATTTTGCCAATGTGAATTCTAATACAGTTTCTGTTATTAATACAAGTAGCAATGCTGTTATAGCAACAATTTCAGTATATACATTCCTTAGTGGTATTTCTATAACACTAAATGGTTAAAAAGCTTTTGTAGTAATAGAAGTATTTTTCGGAATCTATTTCTTAACGATTCGCCTCTCATCAATAACATATGATAATTGATATTAATCAGTATCTTTTATTTGATACAATCGTTTGATTAGGCGTTCTTAAGTAGTGTTTGTTAACCTTCCGGGAACATAGTTACTTTCAGCGCATCGTCTCTTTAGTTACCGAATCAATTCCACATACTTTTGGTAGGAGGAATATTACCTGGGATTTCGAAAAATGTTTACATATCCTTATAACAATAATTGATATTGGATGTTTTCTACCTTAAAAGCTAGTTAGGCGATAAAAATAACATGAATGGACATAATAAGTTTGGTAAATTCATGTATTACTTTTTTAATCCTAGGTATTATATTGCTTATAAAAGGATGTGTTAGAAGTGAGAATTGGAGTAGTTAAAGAGATAAAAAAGGGAGAAGCACGTGTAGGAATGACCCCTGAAAATGTTCGGAAGTTAGTTGAAGAAGGGCATCAAATCTTAGTAGAAAAAGATGCAGGTATTGGATCAGGATATACAAATGATGAATATACAGGCGCAGGTGCAAATTTAGTAGCACAAGGAGAAGCTTGGGAAGTCGATATGGTAGTTAAAGTAAAAGAACCATTACCTGAAGAATATCGTTACTTTAAAAAAGATCTTATAATCTGGGGTTTTTTACATCTGGCTGCGTCGAAAGAGTGTGTCGAAGCACTGAGAAATGCTGGTACTACTGCAATTGCAGGAGAAACAATTAGCGAAGATGGTGTTTTGACATTATTAAAGCCAATGAGTGCAATTGCTGGGCGTCGTGCTGTATTCATGGGAGCATATTATTTAGAAAAACAACATCAAGGAGAAGGGATTTTATTATCAGGTATTGAGGGAATTCCTGCCGGAAATGTAGTTATTTTAGGTGGAGGAAATGCTGCAACTAATGCTTGTGATATGGCAATTGGAATTGGATGTAGTGTTACAATCCTAGAGGTTAATCAAGAAAGAATTGCATATTTAAGAAAGCAATACGCAACAGAAGAAGTAAATATAATTGAATCTAATACTGAAAATCTAGAGCGAACGATTAAAGAAGCAGATTTATTTATTTCAACAATTTTAATACCAGGATCTCGCCCTCCTAAAATTGTTAAAGAGTATATGGTTCAATCTATGAAGCCAGGAAGTGTCATTGTGGATATTGCAATAGATCAAGGTGGTACGGTAGAGACAGTCGATCATTATACAACTCATGATAATCCTATATTTATTAAGCATGATGTAATCCATTATGCAGTACCAAATATGCCTGGTGCTACTCCACGTACTTCAACTATGGCCTTAGCAAATGGAAATATTGAGTATTTACTAGAAATAGCTAAAAATGGATTGGAGAATGCAATCCAAAATAAACCGGGTTTAGCGACGGGGGTAAATATTTACAAAGGGACAATAACTTATGAGAATTTAGGTACAACACTAGAATTAGATTATAATCCATTGAAAGAAGTGTTAATATGAGTAATGAGATTTTACCACTTAACATTGGGAATATAAAAAAAGCAAAAAAAATTTTAGATGGAAATGCTAGAAAAACGCCTTTGGTTAAATCTTTCTATTTAACCAGTAAAACCGGTGGAGAAATTTATTTGAAGTTAGAAAATATGCAGTTAACGGGTTCATTCAAGTTTCGTGGTGCATTTAATAAAATTTCCCAACTAACAAATGAAGAAAAAGAACGTGGTGTAATCGCTTGTTCAGCTGGAAATCATGCACAAGGTGTTGCATTATCTTCTCATTTACTTAAAATTCAAAGCAAAATTGTGATGCCAACCTCTGCACCGCAAGCTAAAGTGGATGCGACGAGAGGATATGGTTCTGAAGTTATTTTATACGGTGATACATTTGATGATGCAAAAGCGAAATGTGAAGAAATTATAAAAGAAACAGGCGAAACATACCTACATCCATATGATGATGTAGAAGTAATGGCTGGCCAAGGGACAATTGGGTTAGATATTCTGGATGATATGTGGGATGTTGATACTGTTATTGTACCTATTGGTGGAGGAGGAATTATTTCAGGAATTGCTGTAGCGCTGAAATCATTTAATCCCTCCATTAATATTATTGGAGTTCAAGCTGAAAACGTACACGGTATGAAAGCTTCTTATGATGCTGGAGAAATTGTATCACATTATAAAGCTCCAACAATAGCGGATGGTTGTGCAGTTAAAATACCTGGAAATTTAACCTTTGAAATTGTAAAAAACCTAGTAGATGAAATTGTGACTGTATCGGAAGAAGAATTAGAAGTAGCGATGAAAGACTTATTGCAACGCGGAAAGGCTGTCGTAGAAGGTGCGGGAGCATTAGCAACAGCCGCTCTTCTTGCAGGCAAAGTTGATAAATATGTACAGGGTAAAAAAGTAGTAGCGGTTATTTCAGGTGGCAATGTGGATTTAAAACGTATTTCAAGTGTATGTGAGCATTTCTTTGTTGCCAATGAAGTAAAATAACGATTGATGAATGTATATAATAAGTTGATATTGCTAAAAAGGAGCTAGGATGAAACATCTTAGTTCTTTTTTGTAATATCAGGATACTATTTAGACAGAGTTTGTTTAAAAACAAACTCTTATACAAGGGGTACAGCCACATCGCTATCAAGCTAAGCTTACGCAAAGTCAATTTTAAACGAGATTATTTCTTTTTTCTAAAGGACAAGTGTAGATGATTGAAAGATTTGCATACGAAATAAACCCTAACGGGTTTCACTTTTTTGAATTAAGCGGCTTGATTTTCAGACATGGTACAATTGTAAACGACACCTAATATATCAAAGACCGTTTTTTTCTCATATCGATGAGATTTCCGCCCGTTTTGCTGCAGGAGATTGAACAGGCGAAGTAACACCTTTGATAGCTCTTGGGTGTTTTTTTGTATAGTTTGGAATAAAAGAAGAAAATAGTCTTTAATCATATATATGGCTTTATACTCACTAAGCTCTCGTTTTTTCTTTATGAGAAGCAATTGGCGCATTTGAAACATGATAGAGGAACAGAGTAGAATTGCAATCAATTGACCATATAAATGGCACTCTAATCGTTCTGGTTTTATCTTTTTACAATGATGAATTTGAAAGAATGACTTCCACGTTTTAAATAAAATTTCGATTTGCCAACGCAAAGAATACCAGTCATGTACCTGTCCCATCGGGACAATATCTGTAGGGGTGTTTGTCATATATACATTGATACTACTGAGTCGTTTACTACGAGGAGAATACTTCATTCCTTTCTTTTTTTCTCTTACAGCTTGATCTTGTAATCGTTTTTGTTGCTGTTGTTTTGTTAATCGATGAACAATTACACGAGCGGGCACTTTGAATCTCTTGAGCAAATAATTGTAATTCGTTAGACACAGAAACAGACATAAAAAACGCCATCCTTTCCTATAATTCTACAGAAAGAATAGCGTATTTTTTCATTTGAAGGGAAAATTTTGTTTTATTAGTTTGATAGCGATTGAGTAGCGCCAAAGCGTTTAAGAATAAAACTGTACAACAGTTACTTGTTAAGTATTCTATATTTCAGTTAAAAAGAATTTTTAAAAATCAGTACGTTTATAAATTCTCACCGTTAAGAAGTAAGAACCGATAAATATAAGCATGGTAACGATTGAAGCAAGTGCAATTAGTTGATTAATAGTAAATTGTGTAGTAACACTATATACAAGTTCAGTAATATGCACATATGCCTCAAGTGGTCTCCATAAAACAACACATACAGGGAAAATAATGGTGACAGCAGCCATCAAATATTTATTGGTGAAGCGATAGAAAAATGGTAAGTAGATAGACGTAAACAACATGACAGTAAGAACACTAACCATAATTGTCTGTGGAGTTTCAATTTCAACTCCATAATTCGGGGATGCAACTTGAATTACTGCTTGAATCAATAATGAAAATAGAACTACTAGAATTGTAAACAACACTGTACCGATATATTTTGACATAATAATTTTATTTCTACTATAAGGTAGGCTATTAATAAATTTGTGACTATTATTCTTTTCGTCGTAATAATGTAGATTTATCATATAAGAACCAGCCACCAAAACGACTATGAACCCAAAACTTCCAAACGTCCCTATAAAAAAGCATATACCAAGTAGATAGAATAAGATCATTAATTTTTGCAATCGAAAATCCTTTAATATTAAATTATACATATTGAATATTCCCCTTTTTTGTATAGTACATAATATCGTCTAATGTCGCTTCTTCAATTAATACATCATTTCCTAATTGCGTACGTGAACGGCTGGCGTTACTTGTGAGTGCTTCAAATCCCACGTTTGTTTCACGAATCCCGATTAATTGTTCTCTGATTTTCGGCGTAAGCAAGGATTTATCCCCTTTTACAGTTGCATATTCTTCAGAAATACTATGTATATCTTTCTCAAATACAATCTCTCCATTATGAATAAATACAATAAAATCAGCAATACGATCTAAATCGGTGGTAATATGTGTGGAGAAAAAGATTGTTTTATCCTGATCGACCATTAAATCATAAAGGATGTCTAAAAGTTCTCTTCGAAATACAGGATCGAGTCCAGATGTCGGTTCATCCATAAGTATAAATTCGGCATGGTGTGAAAGTGCAAACGCAAGGGAAGTCTTCATTTTCATCCCTGTAGACATCTCTTTCATTTTTATGTTAGTCGGTAACTCAAAGCGCTGTAAGTAGGATTGGAACTGATTTTCATCCCATTTTTTATACGCTGGAGCAATGAATTTTTTCAGTTGATGAATTGTCATATCTTCATAATAGATATTGTCATCGTATACGAATCCTATACGCTCTTTAATAGAAACTTGGTCCTTTTGATGATCTTTACCAAACACTGTGATTTCTCCACTATCCTTGCTAATAAGATCCATAATAAGTTTAATTGTCGTACTTTTCCCAGCACCATTTGCACCAATAAATCCCGTTACAAACCCCTTTTTGATGTTGAACGATGCATTTTTTAAAGAAAATCCCTTATATGTTTTTGAAACATTTTTCACTTCTACAATGTTCTCCATATTTATTCCTCCTCATAAATACGATTAATAATTTGTATTAACTCATCCCTTAATAAATGATTAGCCTTACTCTCTCGAACGATTGTACTGAACTTTTCACGTATTGGATCACTTGGTTCACCCGCACGTTGTTTCTTTGTTTGTTTTGCAACAAACGAGCCTTTCCCTACTATAGAGTAGATGTAACCCGCTTTTTCAAGTTCTTCGTACGCTCTTTTTGAAGTAATAACACTTACCTTCAAGTCTCTTGCTAATGAACGCATAGAAGGTAACGAATCATCTACTTTCAATGTTTCATTTGATATTTGTAATATAATCTGATCAATGATTTGTTGATAAATAGGCGACTTAGACTTATTAGATAGTAAGATTTTCATGATTCAACTCCTTGCCTCTTAAATGCTTATGAACACATTATACACAATGTGTACAATATATACATTCGGAACGATGTTAATTTTTCATATAGGATACAGTCATATTGATATAAAGGCGTTATCCTTTCCTATGATTTCTCAGAAAGAATAACGCCTTTTTCATTTTAGGGGGGATATTGTCTTGTTAGCTTGATAGCGATGTGGCGGTACCCCTACAATTAAATTTAAGAAGGTATTGCAAGGTTAATAATTTATCTACAATGAGTTATTAATGTGGATTTAGCCCATTTTTTACATGTAGCGGGTTATTTTTTGATTGTTGTCGTACTTCGATTTGAATTACAGTGAGTTGCATTCATCCAAAAAACACCCCTGATTTCCTATAAATAATGGAGGTCATCAGCGGTGTTTATCGGTGTATAAAACTTCAATATTATTAATAAGTCTTCTTTTAAAATATAAATGGTTAAACATATGAAAAAACTTCGATTGTTATATCATCTTTTATTTTTGAAATACAGGTGCTATTTTATCAATGCGGTTTGTCCAAATTCCACCTGTATAATCGTCAGGAAGACGTTTTATATCTTCAAGCGAGTCAAATCCACTTGAAAATCCAAATCCATTTCCTCCTACAACAATAACTCGAGTATCAGCTTTATCCATTCGATTAAGAAAACGATTTGGCCATCCCCAAAGCCAAGGAGCTACTTTGTCTGGTATATGTAACTCCCCATGCTTCAGGCTTGAAGGCATGTAACCAGTCCACCCTAACGCCATATAAGGGGTAACACCAACAAAACGCGAATTTCGTACGCTAAGCAAAATTGAAAACGAAAAAGACGATTCTTTGGTATTAAGAATCGTCTTTTTTTAATAGAAGGTATCTTCAGCATTTTTCTGTTTAAATTTAATTAAAGTAGCACTTTAATTTGTTTACAGTACAACCTAATCTAGCTTAGATAATGAATTTATTGACATAAAAAACAATACTAATCGGTATGTTCTTTTTAGCTGGTATTATAGTTAAAATTATTATATCTGTATCTATTTAGATTGATTCAATTTCGCATTTCCCATTAAAAAAATGAACATTAGCGCTAAGCTAGCCGGAATTAAAGCCCACAAAAATGTATGACTAATTGAATTTGATAATATATTTGTTACTTGCTCTAAAATGTTGTGTGGTATTAAAGAACGAGCATCTTCTGACAAAATGGCATTTGTATCATGAAAATTATTATTCTCACTTATAGATGTCGTGTCTAATCCTCTTTGGAAGTTTGTTCTTTGAATGATTCCAAATACAGTAACACTAACGGTTGTACCAAGCAAGCGAATAAAGGTAGTTGTAGAAGTTGCAGCTCCCCTTTGACTAACATCAATTGAATGAATCGCAGAAGACCCTAACACTGGGAATGAAAAACCAATGCCAGCCCCTACAATAATCATATAACTTATTAATAATAAATGATTTGTTGAAGGTGCTATGGTGCTTAAAAGGAGAATACCTGCTATTGTAAGTAATGATGAACCAATCATGATATTTCGGTAATTCCATTTCAACATGCAGTAGCCACCTAATTGCGAAGTTACAGCTGTTGCTAACATCATCGGTATTAACAGTAAACCTGCTTTTGTAGCACTTCCTCCATATACACCTTGTATGAAGAGTGGGATATATACTGTCGGCACAATCAATGTCGCTCCGTAAAGCAATGCGATTATGGCTGTTGTTGCAAATAAACGGTTTTGAAACATTTTAAGAGAAATAATTGGTTCTTCTACTCTCGTTTCAATAAATAAGAATGCAATACTGAATATAATAAAGCCAATTAATAAACTTATAATGGTGGAAGAATCCCAAGCATATTTTTCCCCTCCAAATTCCAAAGCAAAAACTAGACAGGAAACGGCACCAATTAGTGTAACAGATCCAAACCAATCAATTTTTTGTTTTTCATGTACGGAAGATTCTTTATAACAAATAGCAATGAAAAGTATTGCGAGAAAACCTATTGGTATGTTTACATAAAATACCCAATGCCAGCTAATGAAATCTGTAATATAAGCTCCTAATAATGGACCTATTATACTAGATATTCCAAATACTGACCCCAGAAGTCCTAAAATCATTCCACGTTTTTCAGGAGGGAAAATATCAAAAGCGATTGTAAAAGCGATTGGTACAATTGCTCCTCCTCCAATTCCCTGAATAATACGATAAATTCCTAATTGCATTAGGCTATCTGCAGTGCCACACAATGCTGAACCAATCATAAAAATAGTTAGACCGAAAATAAAAAAACGTTTTCGTCCATACATATCAGATAATTTACCGAAAATAGGCATACCAGCCATTTCAGTAATCATATAAGCGGATATTACCCATACAAAATCTTCTAAATTTCCAAGTTCTGCAACAATGGTACCCATTGCTGTTACAACAATTGTATTGTCCATTGAAGCAACTAATATACTAAGCATTAATGCCGTTACAATAAGAATAATTTTTTTTCTTTCCAAAATCATATATTTCACTTCTTTCCTTCCATAGCATTGTTTCATGCTAAAAATTTATTTAGATATCCTCCCTTTATTAAAAGGAGAAAATTTGTATTCATATGTGCGGGGAATGATTTCCGCACATATGAATCAACTTTCATTATAATCACGCTCTGTATACTTTTAGTTCTATTACAAGTTTGTTTTACAGAATTTACATGATTCCACTTTCTATATTAAAAATATTATCTGCCCAATCACGGTAAAAATTCTCTTCATGAGAAACAAGCAATATACTTCCTTTAAACTTGATTAAAGCGTTCCGTAAGGCTTCTTTCGCTTCCGCGTCCAAATGGTTCGTAGGTTCATCCAAAATGAGAAAATTACATGGAGAAAGTTTCAAAATGCATAATTTCACTTTTGATTGTTCTCCACCACTTAATGTGCTAATTGCTTGTGAAACATTCTTATCTTTTACACCACACTGTGCTAAATGTTTCCGTATTTCTTTTTCATTTAGTTTTGGGAACTGCTCTGAGATAATTTGAAGTGGTGTCATTGCTCCATTATCCCAGTTTAAATCTTGTTCATAGTATCCTATTTGTATCTGTTCCGAAAATCTAAAATAACCTGCAATAGCTGGTATACGTCCAACTAAAGTTTTTAATAATGTTGATTTTCCAATCCCGTTAAACCCTGTAACAATCATTTTTTGCCCACCTATAACTGAAAAATTTAATTTAGGTAAAAGCACTGAAGTATATCCAATTTCAAGATTTTTGGTTGTGAGTACTGTATGGGATGAAATTGGCACTTCATTAAACTCAATAGATGGCTTATGAGTAAACGTAGGTGGAGCAATTCTTTCTATTCTTTCCAGTTGTTTTCTACGTCCTTTTGCTATTTTAGAGTTATTTCCTGCAATATTTCTTCGGATATATTCTTCGGTCTTTTCAATTTTTTTTTGCTGTGCATTATATCGACGGATATAGTCTTGTCGTAAGTGCTGTTTTTGACGAAGAAAGTCTGAGTATTTACCAAAATATTTTTTTATAGTGCCAAACTCTATATCACATATACAAGAAGATACTTTTTCTAAAAAAGTAAAGTCATGGGAAACAACGATAAAAGCCCCTTCAAATATTTCTAAATAATTGGCAAGCCATTCCACATGTTCTTTATCCAGGAAGTTTGTTGGTTCATCCAGCAACAATACATTCGGTTTCTCCAGTAATAGCTTTGCTAAAATAACTTTAGCACGTTGTCCGCCACTTAACTCTTGGATTTTACGATTCATTCCAATTGCATCTATACCTAATCCAGTGGCAATTTTATTAATGGTACTCTCTACTGAATAAAAATCGTTAGCTTCCAATTGTTCTTGATAAGTTGCAGCTTGTATTAATTGATCCATATCATCAGTAATAGAAATATCTTGATATAGTTTTTTCATTTTAGTCTCTATCTCAAATAAATCTGCAAACGCAGTCTTAAGATATTCCCAAATCGTATCGTTTCCATTAATTTCAGCATATTGATCTAAATGTCCTATTTGAATGTTGGGTTGCCACTTGATTTTCCCTTTATCAGGAATAATCTCTCCCATTAATATTTTTATTAAGGTACTTTTGCCAGCCCCGTTCTGTCCAACTATTCCCATATGTTCGCCCTTATGCAAATCGAAAAAGGCATTTTCGTATAAGTTTTTATCTATAAATGAATGTGATAAGTTCTCTACTGTAAGTAAGCTCATATTGTTTCCTCTTTTCTTAAAAAAATAAAAAAGCAGAGAAAAATGTCTTGTGACATTAGCCCTCTGCTTTTTGTGTATATCATACTTTCTAAATGTATTAGTATGGTATATACAATGCCGATTTGTTGTAAAACTCATTCGAGTTGCAACAAACACAAAGGACTATAGACAAAGCATTATCTATGGCCCCTTAATCTATTCTATCATCAGCAAATAACCATAACTAAATAAGCATAGTAATAACCACGCTTTTTTTAGATTATTTAGCCGATGAATATAAGAAGCATTACGCTTCTTGATTAAGCTCCGTACAATGCTTCATCGTATACATTTGTCCGGAGCGAAGTTTTCTAACAAGTTTTACAAATTTTATATACAACATTTTTAATCCCCTTTCTTTATATAACATAAATTAAAAATTAAAATACTGCTTTCTCAATAAATTATTCAATATAATTTTCCCTTTTAAAGAATCCTCTTTTTAGACTTCATTATTTTGTAATATATCAGCAATTTCTCCAATAGTTTTATTATTTAAATAATCATTCATTTGTTTTTCAGCTTCTTTCATAACAGCTTCTATCAAGCACTCAGGATCGTTACTTTCACAACTTTTAAAAAGAGGTGCAGTCCCTTCAACTGCGTGTATAATATCTAAAAAAGTTATATCATATTTACTTTTTTTTAGGCGATATCCCCCTTGTGCGCCAGATACAGATTCAATAAGGCCATATTTAGTTAATTTCGTTAGTATTTTTGATAAATAAGTTGCAGAAACAGATTCTTTTGCAGCTAACTCATGAACACTTAAAAGAGTTTTATTATCCGCTTTTGCTAAATGAAGTGTTGTATGCAAAGCATAGTTTGTTCCCTTTGAATAATTCATTATATTAACACCTTTCATCATAACTTTTAAATACCCTTAATATCTTTTATTTTCTCAACAAACATTTATAAAGTCAATATCTTTACATATGTACATTAATACAGAGTACATTGCAAAGTATACATTTTTAAAAAAATATGCGCACCAATAAAGTTAAGTATAGTATAGCCGAAGGAGTCAATAAGCTATTCTGTCCATAATAATAACTAATATTATAAATTTTTTCACGAAAAAATTGCTTGTTTATCTTTAATTTCTAGTTAATAGTTGATACTAAGCTATTAAGATGCAAAATGAATTTCATTTTGATTTTTACCAAAAATACCCTGATAATAAATATTGACAGAAGTATGAAACATCTCTATCATGGATACATGAAGTCGACATTATTTTAGTTTATAAAAGACATAAGGTATCTCTTATATCTTCGTTTTGTATACAAAACAATACAAGGAAGGTTTCATTATTAAACAAACAGCAAAATAATGAAAAGGATAGTAGTAATTTTCTTCATTAGTTTACGGTTTGAGAAATCATAATAGAAGGGAAATTACACGTTTAACGAGGATATTAAAACCACTTTATATCTTTAATAAGTTTTACAGAAGGGAGAGTTTTTGGATGTTAAAAATGATATTAAGGAAATTCGATAAATCATATTCTGGATATTTTCAAACCAAATATTTTCGCGAAATTGTACAGCACGTTATTTTCAATAAATAAAAAATATGTATAAACATAGGGAAATAACAAGATAAAGGAGTAATTATTATGATGAAAAAGAAGTTTTTTTTAATTGTTGTAACAACTTCGTTAGTTAGTAATGGATTAATGTTATCAAATATATCTTCAAATGAAGTTGTTTATGCAGAAAATCTGTCTGAAGAATTGGATATTTCATCTTCATTACGAAAGTTAGGCGTCCAATCAATTTTAATTCAGATGTATATTGATGAGGCTAACATGCGTCCTAATATTCATTTAATCGAACTACCAGAATTAAATACAATTCAATCAGATATTAAAAGAGATATGATTGAATGGGCGAACGAACTTAATCCACGATTGATACAATTAAGTACAAAAAGCAAAGGATTTATAAATAAATTTGATAGTTACTATCCAAGTTTAAAACATGAAACAGAAGATGAAAAAGAGAAACAAGAGCTTTTGGATCGATTAGATGTATTACAGTCACAAGTTACATCTAATAAATCCAAGATTCAAAGTGCAATTAATGAAATAACTATGTTTAAGTCACAATTAGATAAAAAAATGAAAAAGCTTAGTATAAAAGTGGAAGAAGGAGAAAAGTTGCTAGGAAGTTCGGATGGCAAAGTTAATAGATACAAAAAAGAAATTTTAGAAGCACAAAAGGCAATTAATGAAGATTTGAAAGAAATAGCTTCAGTACCTGGTGCTTTAAATTCAGAGAGCTGGGAAGTTTTTAAAGAGGTATATTCATTATCCAAAGATTTAATATCACCTGTTGCAGAATCTGCGATGGCAGCTGTGAATAATGGCAAAGAAATTAATGACAGAATTAAAAAAGCAGTAAATGACGCTGAAGAAACCGCAAAAAAAGAAAATAAATCTGAACAGGAAATAGAAGAAGCGAAAAAAAAAGCACGCGAAAAAGTTGAAAATGCACGAAAAGAGGATATGATTGCAGCTGCAAAAGCTGAAGCAGAAAAGCATGACTACACCAAATTGTTAGATCCTGAAAAATTTGAGAAAATCTCTAATGAATTTGAAAAAATAAATAATCTAACAGCTGGTCAACGTGAGAAGTTAGCTGATTTACAGACACAAAATGAAAGTTTATACAAAGTAACTAAAGATTTATCAGTAAGCGAACTTCAACAAGTAAGGATACTTGAAATGAAAAATGATTTAGAACAATTCTCAGAGCAAATAACATATACAATTGAACTGCTTACTCAATACAAAAAAGATTGGGGAGAAATTGGTTCTTGTATAGATATAATGAATAGTAATGCTAACCAGGGAATATATAAATCATTACCTTCTAAATTGAGAAGATTAAAGGATTTACGCAATCAACTTGAAAAACAGATGCAAAAATTTAATTCAGCAGAGGTAACCCAAAACTAATCCCTATAGGGTTAGTAAATAATTTATATTTACAGAATAGAGGCGAGGCATAATGAAAAAAACTCCATATAAAGTTGTTACGTTAGCAACATTAATTGCTTTTGCTACAACCAGTAACGTTCTTCCTATCAAGGTATTTGCTCAAGAAAAAGTTTCAGAAAATCAAAAGCAAGAAACTAATGGATATGAATTAGGACCTAAAGGAATGAAAGAAGCATTGGCTAAAACTGGTTCAAATACATTAGCAATGAATATATATGCTTTAACTGTTATAAAAACTCCTATTATAGATCTTTCTAAACTTTCACTAGGTGAGGAAGGAGAGGAGCTAGCAAAGCAAATTCAGCAGAGTCAAAAAACTGCAATACAAAATGCGAATTATTGGTTGGATACTGTCAAGCCGAATTTTACTCAAGTATCACAAGATATTTTAAGTTATAATATACAGTTTCAAAACTACTATGACAATTTAGTTAATGCTACAAATACGGGCAACAAAGCTCTTCTCAAAGAAGGGTTAGGAGATTTATTGGAGAACATTTCGCAAAATCAAAAAGAAGTTGCAGCAGTAATTAATATGCTAAAGGAATTTAAAGGTAAATTATATACAGATTCAACAGAATTAAAAGCAGGAATTGATGGTAATAATGGACAACCAGGGTTGCTTGCAATTTTAAGCGGACAAAATGCAATCTTACCAAAACTCAAAAAAGAAATAGAAGTTTTAAACAATACCCAAAAAGAGCATTTTAATAACATGTTAGGTTGGGGAATTGGTGGAGGAATTGGTACCACACTATTAATAGGTGCTGCAATCGCAGGGACTATTGTTGTCGTAGTTTCTGCAGGGACAGCTACACCGCTAGTTGTTGGTGTTTTAGTTGCACTTGCCTCAGCTGGTGTAGCATTAGGTACAACTACTGGAATAATGGTTTCAAAAAATTTAGAGGGTTATAACAATGTATCGAATGAAATTAAAGAATTAAGCGAAAAAGCTAGCATTGCTGAAAAAGCGGTCATTTCATTAACAAGTGCAAAAAGTCATTTAACTGAATTATATCAAACAGTGGATCAAGCTATTCTCTCTCTTACAACAATGAAAAAACAGTGGGATAAAATGGGTGAAAATTATCAAGTATTGATTGATAATATAGATTCAATTGATGAGCAAAATTTAAAAATAATAAAAAATGATTTAGAGTCCGCAAAAAAAGACTGGCAGGACATTAAACATGATGCAGAATTAATAGCTAACGACATATCAAAAGTAAAGAACTAAAAAATATAATTATGTAATAGGATAAAAATGATAGGAGATTAATAAAATGAAAAAAATATCATATAAAGTTATAGTTGTATCTACCCTCTTCGGTGTTTTAAGCTCTAGTACTTTAGTCCCAATTTCTACTTTTGCCAGTGAAATCAGTCAACCAATAAAAGAAGGCAATGTACAGAGTGAATTGGCTATAAAAGGGCCACGATTGAAAGAAACATTAGAAAAAGCAAGCATATTTGCTAATAAAATGAATGCTTATTCTTTGTTATTAGCAAAGACTCCAGATATTAATATAGAAGAAGCTAGTTTATTTAATGATAAGGAATTATTGAATAAACTAAAAAATAGTCAAACGACTGCCAGACAGAATGCATTATATTGGGACAATACAGTAAAAGTTTTACTCTTAAATAACTTTGAAAATATTATAAACTATGATACACAATTTAATAGTTATTATGATGTGTTAAAGAATGCTGTAAAAGAGGGAGATAATGATGTTTTAAAAGAAGGGTTGGAAGACTTGCAGGAAGAGATACAACATAATAAAACCTTTGCACAAAATTTAATAACTGAACTACAAAAGTTAAGAGAATTGATCTCCAATGATGTTAGGGAATTTGGACAAAATAAGGAATCGCTAAGAAATCATTTAGTTAGTCTGAATCCCGAGATTATAAAAGATGAAAAAAGTCTTGAAGAATTAATCGCGAAAATAAATGACATAAAATTTGAAGAAATTAAAGGGAATGTTATTGAAGAAAGCAGTTCAATAGCTGGAGCAGGAGGATTTTTTGCTTGGGTGACGGGTAAGATTTGGAGGACCGTAGCAGAAAACGAGGTAGATAAAAAAAATGATGACCAAAATAATTTAGATATCAAGATAAAGCGTTCAAAGAATTTAAGTGATTCAATTACAATTGCATCTAACAGTCTCGAGGGAATGCAAAAATCTTTAGAGGATGCTATTGACCAATTGCAGTATATGAAAACTCAGTGGGATGATTTGGATGCACAATATCACAATATAATTCGAACAGTAGATAAAACATCAAATAAAGCATCATCTAATAAATTGGCATTTATCCTTCCGCTGTTAAATACAGCTAAAGACCAATGGAATACCCTTAAGATTGAAGCACAAGTCTTAAAAGAAGGCGTAAAAGAATTAAAAATAGAAAATAAATAGAAGTTCTATCTTAAAGTTCAATCATTTCTGAGGCATGGAATCGGTATTGTATGATACCTGATCCATGTCTTTTATTTTCCCCTATTTTTTTACGGTGGCTTTTGCCAATGCTTTAGAGAAGAGGGAAATATGAGGCTCAGCTGTGAGACACACAAAAAGTTCTAAATTAATTTTTTCTTAAATTAGCATTATTAGAAATTAAAAATTGTCAATATAATTCTGAAATCTATTTTCTAATTATGTATAAAATTTATTTTAAGGTTTCTTTTATTGTTTAAGGTACCTCTTCATTTTGAGTTTCTTGGTATTTAGTAATACTTTATAGATTTTACGAACGGAGTTATGATAAGTTCATTAACTCACTTCCTAGTATGTATTTTCCAAAAGATTATTTATTCAATCATTTACGGGGATATTCTCAGAAATAATTACTTGATGAACGAATTTATTCTACAAGGTCTATCCCAAAAACGAACGTTTATGGTACTTGTTTGTTTTTTTTACAAAAGCGTTAAAAACTCATCCATATTGAGTACTAAAACTCATATCCAAAAACAAAGTTCCTTATTTTAATTTAATGAGGTTTTTGGTACTATTTTAATAGATATATTTAGATAGGAAGTGAAACAATTTGATTTTTGGTTATGCTCGTGTCAGCACAGAAGAACAAAATCTCGATATGCAAATAGATGCTTTGCAACAATATGGCGTAGAAAGGCTATACCAGGAGAAAATGACAGGAATAAAAAAAGAGCGCCCTCAACTCGAGGAGTTGCTAAAAGTATTACGTAAAGGCGATAAGATAGTTGTTTACAAACTTGATCGAATTTCTCGCTCTACAAAACACCTAATTGAGTTAAGTGAAAAATTCAAAGAACTAGGTGTAGATTTTATTTCTATTCATGACAACATTGATACCTCTAATGCTATGGGAAAATTCTTCTTTCGAATGATGGCAAGTATTGCAGAATTAGAAAGAGATATTATTAGCGAACGTACCAAAACAGGATTGAACGCAGCTAGAGCTCGTGGAAAAAAAGGAGGAAGACCACAAAAACATACTGATAAGGTTGAAATGGCTCTTAAAATGTATCAAAGTAAAGAATATAGCATTAAACAAATTACAGAGGCTACGGGTCTAAGTAAAACAACATTGTATCGATACATTAACAAATAACCTCATTAATTTTATAAATGGAGGAAATGTTATGAGAGGAAAAGAACTTCTCACGCCTGTACAAAGGGAAGAACTATTACGTATTTCTGTTGAAACAGAACATGAGTTAGCACTGCATTACACATTTTCTACAGAGGACCTTGAAATCATTAATCAACATCGTAGAGATCACAATCGCTTAGGATTTGCTGTTCAGCTCTGTATCTTAAGATATCCTGGATGTACTGTTACGAATATGCCAGCAATTCCTGAAGGACTCTTAAAGTTTGTTGCTAAACAAATTGGTGTAGACCACACGGTCTATGAAGCATATGCAAAACGAGAACCTACTAGGCGAGAGCATTTAGAAGAAATACGTAAAGAATATGGATATCGTAATTTTACTATTCTTGATTATCTAAGGATTTCTAAATTTCTACAACCATATGCATTAGAAAATGGAAATACAATGTATCTGATTCAAACTGCATTACAAGAACTACGAAAAGAGAAAATCATTTTACCTGCAATACCAACAATAGAACGAGCTGTATGGGAAGTACGTAAGCGCACAGAAGAAAAGATTTTTAAAGTACTAACCGCCTCTTTGACTTCTTCACAACAAGAAAAGTTAGATAAACTACTCCATCCAATGCCTAATACTTCAAAAACTTATTTATCGTGGCTAAGAGAAATACCTGGCCAATTTTCTCCTGATGCATTTTTAAAAGTAATTGAACGCTTAGATTACATAAGAAGATTGACATTAAAGCTTGATACCAAAGGTTTACATCCAAATCGAATACGACAATTATCTCGAATAGGAGCAAGGTATGAACCCTTTTCATTCCGGCGATTTCACAGTACCAAAAAATATGCGATCATGATTGCATATTTAATAGATTTAACGCAAGACTTGGTTGATCAAGCATTTGAGATTCATGATAAACAAATCATGAATCTTCAACTAAAAGGAAGAAAACAGCAAGAAGAAATTCAAAAACAGAATGGAAAATCAGTTAATGAAAAAATTAATCATTACGCGAATTTAGGAACAGCTTTAATTAAAGCTAGACAAGAAAATTTAGACCCATTTTTATTATTAGACACTGTTATGCCTTGGGAAACATTTTTGGCTTCTGTAGAAGAAGCCAAAAAATTATCTCGCCCTATGAATTATGATTATCTTGATTTATTAGAAAGTCGTTATAATTATTTACGTAAGTATACGCCAACCTTACTTAGAGCTTTAGAATTTCGCTCTACCAAGTATGCGAACCCAGTTTTATTAGCTTTAGATACTATTCATGAGTTAAATGAATCTGGAAAACGAAAAGTCTCAGAAGGTGCTCCATTAGGCTTTGTTTCTAAACGTTGGGAAAGATATGTATATGATGAAGATGGAAGTATTAATCGGCATTTTTATGAATTAGCTGCATTTACTGAACTTCGAAATTATGTACGTTCAGGAGATATATCTATTGTAGGAAGTAGACAACATAAAGACTTTGATGAATACCTTGTTTCACAACAAGAATGGACAGAGAGTAAAGATATTGGTACCAGATTAGCAGTTCCGGTTCAAGTAGAGGAGTACATAAAAGAGCGCACTGAAGTCCTTTTACATCGAATTCAAAGTTTTTCAGACAATGTAAATTCTTTAGAAGGCGTGGATTTAGAAAAAGGCAGTTTACGTATTCATCGTTTAGAACGAGATGTCCCAGAAGACGCCAAGAAATTAAGCGCTAAGCTATACAATATGTTACCACGTATCAAACTAACAGACTTACTGTTAGAAGTATCGAATTGGACTGGATTTGAACAGCAACTGATTCACGCATCAACAAATAAACCCCCTAAAGGCGATGAAATTATTATATCCCTCGCTGCAATGATGGCGATGGGAACTAACATTGGTCTAACTAAAATGGCTGATGCTACTCCAGGTATCTCCTATCATCAGTTAGCCCACGCTAGCCAGTGGAGAATGTATGATGATGCTTTTCAACGGGCTCAATCCATACTCGTAAACTTTCAGCATAAAATTCCTTTATCCTCTTATTGGGGAGACGGAACTACTTCATCATCGGATGGAATGAGAGTTCAAATTGGGGTCTCTTCTCTCAGTGCTAGTTTCAATCCACACTATGGAACAGGAAAAGGAGCAACCATCTATCGATTCGTAAGTGATCAATTTTCTTCTTTTTATACAAAAGTGATTAATACAAATGCTAGGGATGCTGTACATGTTATCGATGGATTATTACATCATGAATCTGATTTGGTTATTGAAGAGCATTACACAGATACAGCGGGCTATACGGATCAAGTCTTTGGATTGGCTCATTTATTAGGTTTTCGCTTTGCGCCTAGGTTACGTGATTTAGCCACTTCTAAATTATATACGATTGGATCACCTAAAGAATTCTCAAATATAGAATCCTTAATACGGGGACAAATTAATATGAAGTTAATTTGCGATAATTATGATGATGTTTTACGGCTAGCTCATTCTATCCGAGAAGGGAAAGTATCGGGTGCATTGATTATGGGGAAATTAGGCTCTTATACCCGTCAAAATAAAGTGGCGAAGGCACTAAGAGAAATAGGAAGAATTGAGAAAACAATTTTCATCTTAGATTATCTTTCAGATAAAACAATGCGTAGACGTATTCAACGCGGATTGAATAAAGGAGAAGCTATGAATGCACTTGCTCGAGCTATTTTCTTTGGAAAACATGGTGAATTACGAGAAAGAGCGCTACAAGATCAACTACAAAGAAGTAGTGCACTAAACCTCTTAATTAATGCAATTAGTGTGTGGAATACTGTTTATTTAAGTGAAGCAATAAACGTTTTGAAGAAAAAAGAAAAATTTGATGAAGAACTATTAAAACACATTTCCCCATTAGGATGGGAACACATTAACTTCCTAGGAGAATACCGATTTAGTAAAAAAGAAATCGCACCATTAGATTCTCTACGACCATTACAGATAACTTAGTAATAAGAAGCCGATTATCTCTTAGCGTACAGGAAATCGGCTTTTTCTTTATAAAATTTTGCTTAGCGTACGAAATTCGCGTTTTGTTGGTGTTACCCCTATAAGTAAGAAGATCCTTTTTCATGGTTGCTTTAGACATTAATCGTAAACTAGGGATGCGCTCTTTTATCGCAGCAATTGGTTTATCGCCACCATATACAGTTAGTTGCTCAAGGCGTTTTGCTGGTAGTTTCTTAAGGTAAGCAGCCAATTGGATTCCTTCATTTTCATCATCACTTTTAATATGAATAAGAAAAGAGCGATCTGGAAAATGGTTAAGTACTTCATCAAGTGTTGGCATAAGATTAATCCCTTGACCACGAAAAGGGAATGTTTTACCACCATCAGCTGTATAACCATAACCAATATCAAGTGCTTGTAATTCTTTTGTTGTAAAATCTCTTGTAACACCTTTACCATTTGTACGACAATCAAGAGTCCAGTCATGAAAAATAACAAAATTATTATCTTTAGTTGGTTGAACATCAAACTCTACTAGATCAGCCCCAGCTTTAAATGCCGCTTCCATAGATGGAATTGTATTTTCTAAATAAGGATATTCAGGTTTATTTATACGTTCAGCTGTACATGTATCACCCTCAATCCCTTCCATGCTAAATGTTTGCGAAAGCCCTCGGTGAGCAAGAAGAAGAGGAGTCCTATCGGCCCTCTCAGCAAAAAAAGAACTGTTATTTACATAAACAAATACGAATAGGATAAGGATTATCCAAGTCGTTTTACGTTTTAGTAACCTTTTTATTTTATTCATTGTATTCTCCTCTTCAATATTAGTTGAAATGATTTAAACAATGTTCGTCATTTAAATACTGGTAGATGTTACAACCTATTTTATTTTATTGCAATGGATAGGATTGGTAATTGAAGGTTAGTAATTATATATCAATATAACTCTTCAGCGAATAAAGATAATTCTTTTTTATCCAGATTCTACATCCTTAAGTTAATGGATGTGTGGTGGGCTCCTATAGGGGCGTAAAGTACTCAAAACTATGAACGTTTCCGCAACATTCCCCTTTTCCTCTTCCGAATAAAATTTATAGGAAGATATAATAAAAGTATAACGATATAAGGGGCGTCTTTTATGAGAAAAGAGAAAAGACAAAGGCTAATTAAACAAGCGGTGAGAGAGTATGAAATAGATACACAAGAAAAGTTAGTAGAGCTGTTAGCAAAAAAGGGGGAAATTGTAACACAAGCTACTATTTCGCGAGATATTCGCGAATTAAATATAATAAAGACAGTTTCTTCAAACGGTTTAACTATATATAAAAACTTCACAGGAGATAATATACAAACTGATATGATGTTAAAGAAAAAGCTGGGAGAAGTTGTCGTAAAGATTGATTATATAAATCAATTAACTATTATTAAAACTTTACCGGGTAATGCACATGTTTTAGGGGTGTTATTAGACTCTGTAGACTGGAAAGAAAAAGTAGGGTGTATTTGTGGGAATGATACATGTCTTGTAATTTCAAAATCACAATCAGATAGGGAGATTCTAGAAGAGAGATTAAAATTAATTATGTAGATAAAAAAACTACTAATACAGGATTTTATTTTGGTACAGAAATAAAGCAGCTTTTCCGGAGCCTTGGTAATAAATTAAACTTTTAATTAGGATACTTTACGGTATATTGAAATTAATTGTCTTCTTAGTTGTTGAAGATACTTAATATAGAAATGATGTTGGAGTATCGAGAAAAATAATTAATTCTAAATAAGAATTTTTAACGTAAGGTAGCTAAAATTTGAAAGTGAGTACAATTAATCGAAATTGCTAGTTATAAGAGAGGGTAAAAGTATCTTGTAAAGTAATGCATATAACATAGAAAGATATAAGAGATAGGTGAAATTTATGAATACAAGACAAAAAGAAATTTTATTTCTACTATTATCTGAATCTAACGACTATTCATTAGTACAAGACCTTGCGGATAAGGTGAATTGCTCTGAAAAAACAATTCGTAATGACTTTAAAATAATTGAGGAGCATCTTGCGAATTATTCAAGTGCGCTTCTTGTTAGGAAACCGGGATTAGGTGTGTACTTAGAGATTGAGGAATATGAAAAGGTGGACTTGTTTAATAAACTTTATTGTATTAATAATCGCACAAAGTATGAATCAGATGAAGAAAGAATTCTACAAATTGCATACAACTTATTAATGAATGTAAAGGCAGTTACTGCACAGGAAATGGCATCCCAATATTTTGTAAGTCGAACGACTATAAAAAAAGATTTAGATAGAATTGAAAAATGGTTACATCATTTTGATCTAACCATTGTTTCAAAACAGCGAGTTGGACTTATTATTGATGGAATTGAAAAGAAAAAAAGAAGAGCATTGGCTAGATTATCAGATTTGATTCGTAATTCTGATCTTACGAATCAATTTATTAAAGAACAATTTCAATATCATGAGGTTGAATTTGTTACGAACGAATTGAAAGCGTTACAAAAACGAAATACATTGTTTTTTACAGATGATACATTTGAAAGTTTATTAGTGCATACATTGCTCATGGTACGGAGAATGAAACTTAAACAACCTATTTTAAATGCTGAAAAGGAAATTAAAATACTGAAAGAAACAAAAGAATATATATGGACATTGGAATTTTTAAAACAGTTGGAATGTGTTTTTTCAGTTCATTTTACAGAAGAAGAAGTTACGTATTTAACAGCTCATATTTTAGGTGGGAAAATTCGTTATCAAGATAAACCAATGCAGGACAGCACACGTACTGAAAGTAATCCAATTCTTTCTATGGTTATACAGCAATTAGTTAAACGTATGTCACAGTTATATGAAATTGATTTCAGTAAAGACGAAATTTTAATTGAAGGGTTAACGATTCATTTATATACTGCATTGAATCGCTTAAGCTATGATCTTTCTGTCTCTAATCCGATGTTACACGATATAAAGAGAATGTATCCCTATGTGTTTAATGTATTGATACAAGTATTAGAAGAGATAAATGAATCTCTAAATATATATATTCCAGAAGAAGAAGCGGCTTATCTTACTCTACACTTTGAAGCATCTGTTGAACGGTTAAATCACCAGGAAAAATCTAAAAATGTAATTATTGTTTGCCATATGGGCATTGGCATGTCGCAGTTGTTACGTACAAAAATTGAGCGTAAATTTCGTCATATCCATGTTATGGACTGTATTTCAAAAGCTGATTTACAAAGTTATATAATGAAACATCGTGATGTGGATCTCGTTATTTCAACTACTAGTCTTTCAAGATTAAACATTCCTCATATAGTAGTATCCCCATTATTAGAGGGGCCAGAAGAAAAGAAGCTAGGGGACTTTATACAAAATTATGATGAGCCAAGTTATAAAGAACAAAAAGACTTTGTTATGCTCAATTATACATCTCCATTTTTAGTGTTTTTACAACAGGATATACAACATCCATATGAGTTAATTGAAAAATTAGCATATGCTTTGCATAGTAAGGGTTATGTAGATAAAGAGTATGCAGAAAATGCAATTATAAGAGAAAAAATGTCAGCAACAACGATTGGGGCAGGAATCGCAATTCCCCATGGCAACCCAAAATTTATTCAAGAATCAGTAATTGCAATTGCTACATTAAAGAATCCAATTGATTGGGGAGCAGAAAAGGTATCACTTGTATTTATGCTAGCAGTTAAAAGTGATGGACAAGAGGTAACGAAACAATTGTTTCAGGAACTATCCTTTATAAGTGAGCAACCATCCTTTATTCAAAAGCTTACGAAAGAAACAAATGTAATGAAATTTTTATCCTTTTTACATATTTAACCGAAGAGTGGAGGATCAAATAACCTGTTGTTTGCTTAGGTAAAAGATTTATTTTCCGGAAGTTACGGTAAAAAATGAAACTTTTGACGTCTTAATATTAATTTATAGTAAATGTAGGCGCTTAGTAAAAAGTGTGAGGAGGATTAAGAATGAAATTGTTGGCGGTTACATCATGTCCAAATGGGATTGCCCATACTTATATGGCAGCTGAAAATTTGCAAAAAACAGCGGATAAATTAGGAGTCCAAATGAAAATTGAAACCCAAGGTGGAATAGGGGTAGAAAATGAGTTGACGGAACAAGATATTCGCGAAGCAGACGGCATTATTATAGCTGCAGATAGAGTCGTAAATAAAGATAGATTTGTAGGGAAAAAATTGTTGGTTGTTGGGGTACAAGATGGTATTCGTAAACCAGGAGAATTAATTCAAAAAATAATCAGCGGGAATGTACCTCTTTATCATTCACAGTCAAAAATAGTAGAAAGTAACCAACAGGAAAGAAAGCAAAATCCGATATATCGTCATTTAATGAATGGTGTATCTTTTATGGTCCCATTTATCGTAGTCGGGGGATTATTAATTGCAATTGCGTTAACACTTGGGGGAGAAAAAACACCTGGGGGTTTAGTGATTCCGGAGGGTTCTTTCTGGGAAACTATTGAACAAATTGGTGGTGCATCATTTACGTTCATGGTTCCAATACTAGCTGGATATATTGCATATAGTATAGCAGATAAGCCTGGACTTGTTCCTGGTATGATTGGTGGATATATTGCAGCAACAGGAAGCTTTTACGGAAGTGAAAGTGGTGCTGGTTTTCTTGGTGGTATTATCGCTGGTTTCTTAGCTGGTTACATAGCGTTAGGAATCAAAAAATTAAAAGTTCCAAAAGCGATTCAACCAATTATGCCGATTATTATTATTCCGGTATTTACTTCTCTTATTGTAGGTTTAGCATTTGTATTTATTATTGGTGCCCCTGTCGCACAAGTTTTCGTATCATTAACAGCTTGGTTAGCAGGTATGCAAGGATCAAGTTCAATTCTCTTAGCATTAATTTTAGGGGCAATGATTTCATTTGATATGGGTGGTCCGGTCAATAAAGTAGCATTCTTATTTGGTTCAGCAATGATTGGAGAAGGAAACTATGAAATTATGGGTCCAATTGCTGCATCAATTTGTATTCCACCAATCGGGATGGGACTTGCTACTTTCATAGGTAAGGGGAAATTCCAAGATTCAGAGAGAGAAATGGGTAAAGCATCATTCACAATGGGGCTATTTGGTATTACGGAAGGTGCGATTCCCTTTGCAGCACAAGATCCACTTCGTGTTATTCCGAGTATAATGGCTGGTTCGATGACGGGTGCTGTGATTGCAATGATTGGTCATGTAGGAGACAGAGTGGCACATGGTGGTCCAATTGTTGCTGTGTTAGGAGCAGTAGATAATGTATTTATGTTTTTTGTGGCTGTAATTGTAGGCTCTATTGTGACAGCTGTTGTAGTAAATGTATTGAAAAAAGACGTTTCAAAGTTAGAAAAACAAGAAAATGAACAAATAAAAGAAGTTTCAGCAACAATAGAAGTGCAACAACTGGGACAAGAAGCTCAAGCAAGAGGCGAACAAGTAGACAAGGTAGAAATTAAAAAATTAACAGATATTACAAGTTTAGAATTAATTGAAACGGACTTAAAAGGGGAAACACGAGATGACATCATTGATGAAATGATTCAAAAGTTAAAGCAGGTGGGTGCATTACATTCAGTGATAGAATTTAAACAGGCTATTATGAACCGTGAGCAAGAAAGTACTACAGGGATTGGTATAAACATTGCGATTCCACATGGGAAATCAGCTGCCGTTAGGAAACCGAGCGTGGTATTTGGAATTAAACAATCGGGTATAAATTGGAACAGTCTTGATGGAACGGAAGCAAAGTTAATATTTATGATTGCGGTACCAAAAGGAAATGAAGGAAATGAACATTTAAAAATCCTTCAAATGCTTTCTCGAAAACTAATGGATGATAGTTATAGAGAGCGGTTATTATCTGTTCAAACAAAAGCAGAAGCATACAAACTACTAGATGAAATTGCATAGAATGGAGGATTCAAATCATGACTGAACCATTATTTTTTGCACCTGTTTTTAAAGAAAGAATTTGGGGTGGGACACATTTAACTTCTTTTGGATATGAAATTCCATCAAATCAAACTGGAGAGTGTTGGGCTTTTGCAGCGCATCAACATGGACAAAGTATTGTTAAGAACGGAAAGTATAAAGGGCTATCCTTGGGTGAACTGTGGGATAACCATCGAGATTTATTTGGAAATATGGAGGGGGAGCATTTCCCTCTTCTTACAAAAATTTTGGATGCCAATCAAGATTTATCTGTTCAAGTTCATCCTAATAATGAATATGCTAGCGTGCATGAGAATGGAGAACTAGGAAAAACAGAATGCTGGTATGTAATCGATTCCACTAAAGACGCAGAAATTATATATGGGCATCATGCGAAAACAAAAGAAGAATTAATGTCTATGATTGAACAAAAAGAGTGGAACCAACTGTTACATCGTGTGAAGGTGAAACCTGGAGATTTCTTCTATGTGCCGAGTGGAACTGTCCATGCAATTGGTAAAGGGATTTTAGTATTAGAAACACAACAAAACTCTGATACAACCTATAGATTGTATGATTATGATAGAAGAGATTCTGATGGGAATTTACGTGATCTGCATCTTGAAAAGAGTATTGATGTAATAGAAGCTCCCTTTAAATCGAATCAGTTAACGGTTAAACATGAAAAAGTAGATGATTTAAGTATAACTAACTTTATCAAATGTCCATATTTTTCAGTTGAAAAATGGGAGTTAGATGGATCAGTTCGTTTGGAACAACAAAAAACTTTCCTTCTTGTTAGTGTAGTAAAGGGGGAAGGTGAGCTAATTAAAGAAGGTGAGCACTATTTCTTTAAGAAAGGAGACCACTTTATAATACCTAATTGCTTTGGAAGGTACGATTTGGTAGGTAACTCTATATGTATTGTTTCAAGTATATAGTAAATTTTATAATTTATATATATTTATTGTTTAATGAAATACTTAAACACAAATTAACCAGTTCTTGAATTTGAGGAGCTGGTTAATTTGTTTGAAGAGTATTGGTCTTATAATCTTTTTATATTACCTGTAACATTTAGTATTCATTTTCTTGTTCTTTGTTACTTGAAACATAATCTTGCCAAAAGGGTAAAGTTATGGCTCAAATTGTGACAGATGTATGCTACAACTCACATTTATAGAAAGACGTGAAAATAGTAATTAATTTTATAGTGTATGAACGTAAGTATATGTAATAGAATTGTAGAAAATTCCTTCATTTATGACTGAGCCTATCCATTATTATTTACAATTTTAAAACATTAGATATCAGATATAAATTTATTTAATTGTATATTATAATATATAAAAATCACGTAAACTCCAGATGAACTTCACACTCGAATACAAAATGCGTTATATAATAACTATAGAGTTTATTAATGTTACTTTAATTTTTATCTATTAAAATATATAAAATATAAAATCAAACATAGGATACTAGGGTAAATAACTTTTCATAAGAAAATAATAAAGGAGAATAACGATGACAATCACGGTTCTAAAATCAAAAAAAACTAATATTACAGAAGAAGATGTTGAAATTTTGAAAATAATGGCGCATCCAATTCGTTTACGTATTATAAACGAACTAAGTAAACATAATACTTTTAATGTTTCCCAACTAACAAAAATTTTAGAGATACCCCAATCATCTGTTTCACAACATTTATCGAAAATGAAGGGCAAAGTACTAAAAGCTGAACGTAAAGGCTTAGAAATTTATTATTCAATTCGTAACAACAAAGCAACTCAAATTGTCGGCATACTCGGATATTAAACCGTATATACAATAACACAAAGATAGAGTAGTACCTGAGAAAGGGTGTTACTCTTTTTTGATTCTATAAACACAATATGACAAATGTTACTTTTCCATAAAAGAACAGGAACAAACTAGGAATTATGTTTTCCTACATCGAATTTAAACGTACATGTCATTCAAAATAGATGCCAAACACCTGGCTGCACACAGCTAAACGCAACTCATCAAACCGCTGGAGGGATACAATGTCTTATAGAACAATTCATACCGATTTTCGAAATGACTATACAAATGCTCGAGATGCCTTGTTAAATGAAGGAATCGTTGAAAGTGGCCATGTCCAATATGAAAGTCAAAAAGGGCTAATCATACGTCCTGCCTACGAAATAGAAGGAGAAATTTATTTTTTCTCGGGAATGAGAGCAGCGGGAAACACGATATACAGTGTACAATTACGTCCTTTTCATCAGCTAAAAGAGGCGGAATACATTCCACTAGAAGAAAAATCTTGTAACACTGTATAAATGAGAGAGATAGCTATCAGCTAGGAAGAGATGGAGCAATCTGAGCGATGTTAATTTCCTCGTTCTTATGTTAATGGGCATAGGAAAGGATTTCACAAATATAAAACAAGATTGACACAGAGAGATTACAAGTGTAATATTCAGTTGTGGATTACAAACGTAATCCGCGGGAGGTGTAATTTAAACGAATGAAAGAATTACCTAAAATTTCGGAAGCTGAATTAGAAGTAATGAAAGTATTGTGGTTAAAATCTCCACAAACGGCAAATGAAGTGATTGAAGAGTTAGAGAAGAAAATGGATTGGAAACCCAAAACGATTCGAACACTAATTAATCGATTAGTTCAAAAAGAAGCAGTTGCTTACCATCAAGATAAGGGGCGTATGTACGCTTATTATCCCTTAGTTTCACAAGATAGTTATTTACAAGTAGAAACGAAATCTTTACTTAAACGTTTCTATGGTGCCGCATTTAAGCCCTTACTAGTAAATTTCCTGAAAGAAGAAAAGCTGTCTTCAGAAGACATTAACGAACTTAAACGTATCCTGGATGAGAAGACTGAGGAAAATCAGAGGAAGGATAGATCATAATGATAGAAATGTTTATTAATGTCTATCTGCCTCATTTTTTCGATTGGTTGATAGAAACCACTATTATGGCGAGCATATTAGTGGGTCTAATCTTATGTATCAAGGTTTTGTTTAGAAATAAGTTAACTCCACGTTGGCAATACATGCTATGGATTATATTAATAATAAGACTTGTATTACCTTGGTCGCCAGATAGTTCCTATAGTATCTATTCTGTTCTTACTTACAAGAATAATGATGCATTCATTTCTAGCCGAACCCCTGTAGCTATTTTTCCTTCAAAAGAACGTATGCAAGAATTGAAAGGTATAGACGATACAAAGGTTCTTACAAAAGAAGATACTTATACCTCAAGTTCAACACAAACTAATCAGGCAAACAAGACACAAACACACAATAATGAAAAGCAGGATGATGGGACGGTTCCATTCTATACAATCTGTATATACATCTGGCTTACTGGCGTTATTCTTCTAAGCTTTGCTACATTTATTATGAACAGGCGTTTACTACTTTACATAAAAAAACAACCTGATATTACAGATGAGAAAATTATCCGGATTTTTGAAAAATGTAAGCAATCTATGTCTGTTCAACGAGATATCCCTCTACTTGTATCTGGAAAGGTTTCTAGTCCAACAGTGTTCGGATTTATTCGGCCCAAGTTGTTATTGTCAACTGTACATATGAAAGTATTAGATGAACAACAGTTACGATATATTTTCCATCATGAGTTGGCTCACATCAAGCGAAGAGATGTCGGTGTGAACTGGCTTATGCATGGTTTACTCATTTTAAATTGGTTTAATCCCATTCTTTGGTATGCCTACTCATGTATGCGGGAAGATCAAGAACTAGCATGCGATGCATTAGCTCTTACATGTATAGATTCAGAGGAACAAATTGCGTATGGACATACTATTATTAGCCTTTTGGAACATTACTCAAGTTATTATCAAGTACCGAGCGTGGCAAATTTCAGTAAAAACAAAAGGATGTTAAAAAGGAGAATTCTAATGATTAAAAAGTTCCAAAAAAAATCGTATCGTTGGTCTGCGCTAGGAGTTGTGGCAATTATTGCAGTATCATCTGTATCCTTATTAAATGCCCGTGCCGATAAGCCGACTAGCCCAGAGAAACAACAAATAGAAGTGAAAAATAGTATGAAAGATTTAAAAACACAAACCGATATTTCTATACAACAAATTGTAGAAAAAATGATTGGTACAAAAGAACAGGCAGAAGCGGAATTTTTAGTTTCAGGTGAGGAGTATAATACTTTACTTACAGAACTTGGAGTAGCAAGGAATCTATTTACGAAGGAAGAATTTGAGCAATTTATTAATTTAGAAACAGAATCACAGTTTTTGTATAAGAAAGTAAAATTAGCAGGAAGTCCTGAAAAGTTAGACCTAGAAGAGCGAAAAAAATATGAAAAAAATGTTGAAGAAATTGGACCATTTAGACAGAAAATTTATTCGTCTTTAAAATTGACTAAAAAGCAAGCAGAGGAATATCTTGGTTTTCAAATTAAGACACCAACGTATGTAGTAAAAGGGTATAAATTTACTGGAGAAGATATTCAAACACCGATGTCTATTAAAAAAATGAATCCCACTATTGCTTATGAATATCGCAAGGAAGATTCCGTATATATGGTGTATCAATCTGCAGTTAGAGATCAAGGAGAAGATTCGTTAAAGGGGATAGTAGGGACTAGTGAACAGATAACTAATTATGAATTAGTAGGTATAAAAATAACTTTATCTGAAAGCACAAAGGATAAATTTAAAGTGATGAGAATGATTGTTCCTGCAAAAGGAAAGAATAATACTTATCAAGTCACAATTCTTTCAGATAATTTAAGTAAAGAAGAGTTAGAGAAAATTATGTTGTCCTGTTTAAAATAAAAAATAGAGTCTCAGGAACGGTATCCTGAGACTCTATTTTTTATTTTAGAAAGAATCCTTATACGCAACTGTACCTTTTAATTAATAGATTTTCTATTAAAAATCATGGTAAAGATGTACTTAGATATATATAACTAAAGTAATTCCTTTATAAAAAAGTATCCATTTTCATGTCTTTGTACAGGAGGGGACAAAATAAAATTAAACTATAAATTTCATCTTCGCGTTAAATCCTTATTTAACGAACACTTGGGAAAATGTGTTATAATTAATTAATATATATTATAATAATATTAAGATTGATTGATTTTTTTAATTCCAAAGAATGTTTACTAGAAAGGAATTTTATAATGAAGCCATGTGCATATTGCAAAGAAGAAAAAGAATTAACTAGAGAACATGTATATCCTAACGCATTAATCCAATTATTCCCAGAAGCTACCCATGCTTATATGGGTGAAGAGAAAGTTATACCGCTAAGCCCTTCAAAACATGTTATAAAGGACGTTTGCCAAACTTGTAATAACGTTCATTTAAAACGTCTAGATGATGTTGGAACACAATTTATAAAAGACTATTTTTTAAAAGAAAATTGGTCCCACGATCCATATGAAGTTTCATACGACTATAATAATTTAGCAAAATGGATTTTAAAGATAATCTATAATACTACTCGTTCTTATAGAGAAATTGAACATCCATGGTTTGATTTAAACTCTAAGTTTTTAATTGGTGAAACTAGTTCTACAACTTCTGATTTTTCATTATTGTTAGGGTTCCATCTCAAGATGAAACCAATGAAAGATATTTTCCCTGAAAAACCTTTTGAGACTATTAAAAACCCCATATTCGTGGATGATGAAAAAATTAGACCACCATATAAAACTTACGATGTAAAGCATGTTCAAGCTATATATGTTACTAGGCTTGGCACTGCTGTATTTTTAGTACTATTATGGGATGAAAATGTTTCTGAAGAACAAAAAAGCACAGTCTTACAAGAAATTGAATCAATTTTTCCTTATACAAGTTTATCACCATCAAAAAATGAATCAGAAATATATAGGGTTAGTGATTTTGTAAATGACTCTAATCTTTTTTTAATAAATAGTAAAAATCAACAAAAATACAATGATTTGTTTCAGTTAAGAATGCTAACTACTGGGCGTATGTAATCAAATTTCCAACCATGAAAGGATGTAAAATCACATGAATTCCAATTTCGTAGATATTGTTGGATATCAATTTGAAAAGGTTCATACAGGCGCTATAAAATGGTTGTTAGACTCTAGTAATACCCAAATTAAGCAGAATGAAAAATTCAAAATAATCCGTAATATATATGATTTATGTTATATCCCTCTTCCCTTCGAGTGTTCAAATATTAATTCTGTAGAATGTAAAACAGAATATCCTATCGGAAAAGGCAAAAGAGTAGACCTTGTCATTGATATATTACTAACGAATGGAGAAATAAAGCATATAGTTATTGAAATGAAGGTTGATACTATAGCAAAAAAGGACCAGCTTTTAGCAACTTATAACGGTTTTTCTGAAAAGGAAAAGAAAAATACAATATTTCTGCTGTTCTTATTCGGTTCTTCTCAAATATGTCAGATTCCTGAATATGAACCTTTTAATACCTTCTGCTTAAATGAGATCTTAACTGCATTTAAAAACATCGATTGTAGCCACTATATCTACACGGATTGGTTACAATCTTTACAAGGCGAGTTGGTAAGAAGCCAAACCATTAAAGATGAATTAGCTAATCTAACTTATATTAAAGACAAGGACTACTGGCGAGACAATGGATATAGAACTCATTTTACGGCTTTTTATTACATCTACGATCATCTTAAATCCTACTCAAAAAAAGAAATAGAATGGAATATTTACAGTGGTAATAATAACCCTATTATGAATTGGAATCCCGGATGGTTAAGTAAAACGATTTCTAATAAAACAATTAAATTCTATTGGGAATTCAATTATGAAGATCTTATCTTAAAAGTTCAATTACCTAATGAAGGATATATTTCAAGCCAAGAATTACAACAATTAAAAGACAACATTATTTCGATAGTTTCTAAAATACCAAGGATTCAAGGGAATAAAGTTCGTATGCAATCAAAACCCAAAATATATAACTCTCTTTACAAATGGAAGTTTAATTTTTTAACAGGTAATTTTGAAAATATAATGAAGAATACTGAATTTATTATCAATAACATACATCCCCTGCTAGAGTCATCCAATTGGGAGTTTAAATAATAAGATTCAAGATACATCGATCAAACTGTTCGTTAAAAGTGTATTTAACGTGAAGATTGTCGATTATAATAGAATTATGTATAGTAAAGGTATCAATATAAAATTGATACCTTTCTTGTTGTCCAATACATATTTATGAAGCATTTTAATAGTATATATTATCACTTAATTAAAAGATTTGAGGTGTACACCATGAGTAATAGAGAAAAAGAACGTTTTAAAGCTCTTATAGAAAAGCATAAAAATAATATGCCTTGGTATGTCATAGAATACCTAGAAATGAAGACTGCTCTCTCCCCTGCTACGCTATACGCATATATAACTGAATTTGAAAAATTCTTTAGATGGATTATTCTTAAGCGATTAGCTGTCGTAAATGGTAACGTGGTTACTAATATAACTGATATACCTATTGAGACATTACAGACATTACCCTTAAATGATGTAAATCGCTTTCACATGTACTTACAAGGTGAAGGAATTGAAACTAGAGCTATTAATAGAACCTTTTCTGCCTTAAAATCTCTCTTTAAATATTTGGCACAGAATTCAGAAGATGAGCATGGAAAAAGCTATCTCTCACGTAACGTTATGGAGAAAATCGAACTACATAAAGAAAAAGTTGATGCTGCAGCAAGAGCTGATGAAGTAGCAAATATTATCTTTAACGATAATGAAGATGTGGCATTCTTACGATTTTTGATAAATGATTATGCAACAATCCTAAAAGAGACCTCTACACGTAAATACAATTATTTTCTACGTGACAAAGAACGTGATATAGCATTAATAAGCCTTATTTTAGGCACTGGGCTTCGAGTATCAGAATTAGCTAGTCTTACACTCTCAAGTATTAACTTTCGACAGGGAACCATTAAGGTGACTCGTAAAGGTAATAAAAAATCTTCAATACTCGCAACGAAATCGTGTTTAGACGACGTACAAGAATACATGAAAGTACGTTTAGAGAAATATATGTGTCCACCTGAAGAAGATATTCTATTTGTAACTAGGTACCAGGGAAAATACACACAGCTTTCTGTACGCGCTATACAGAATTTAGTAGAGAAGTATTCAAGTGCATTCGATGAAAAGCGTAGTCCACATAAGCTACGTCATACGTATGCTACAAATCATTATAAGGAAAACAAGGACTTAGTATTGCTACGAGATCAACTCGGTCACACTTCTGTTGAGGTTACTAGTATCTATACAAATATAAATAATGAAAAGAAACGAGAAGCGATTGATCGTTTAGAAAAAAGACAATTTGAATAGAATTCATTGGTATTATTCTTCATTTTTTGGTGAGATATTAAATTTGATAATATTATTAATATAAATAGTAGAACCCCATCCTGAAAAAGATATTTGGATGAAGGTACTAGACACTATTCAACATACAAAAAATGTTTCTAAACCATCCTTTGAAACGTGGTTTAAAGGAAGTATATTCCTTCAACATGGAAATCACTTCTGTATATATAGCCGAACTAAGTTCGCTGCAGACTGGTTAGCGTCACATTATAAAGATAAAAACATCGATTCCTTATAAGAATGTACACATTTTGATAAGGATATTCATGCACTTGTTTTTGACTACATGGAAGTAGAAGGCGTACAACAAAAAGAAGAGTGAAATCTCACTCTCCTTTTTTTATCACTCAATTGGGTGTCTTTTCTTTAATTAATGCCTTGTTCCCCCGTAGCATCCAATTCCCTTATGATAACCATAACCTTTAAAGTAGATTTCGCTTCCTTCTCGTGCAGTTTAATTCAATCAATAGTTCTTTATATCAAGAACGAACGTTGGTTGCCCCGCCCACAGTACCTGGTAAGAAAGAGCACGGTTCTTCTGTACTGTTAACATGTAAAATCTCTAACATTTCACTTGATAATGCTACGGTATTCCCTACTACCTCAGGCTTATTAGAAACATAGGCTACATTTACAATCTGTCCATTTTGATCATCTGAGAAAATCAAAGGTAGTGGTAAGCGCGCTTCCATTGGTCTGATATTTTCTTTAAAAACAGTTGGGCTTTTATGAAGTAAAAGTTGATAAAATTGCCCATCATATACAATTCCAATTGCATTTTCCATATCGTGTACAACTCCTTAGCATTTTGGTCAGTCCTCCTTAAGGAGTATTCCCTGTTATAAGAGAACAATTCTTTAAATTTTTTTGTTCTCAATCCTTCTTGTTGTTTTCTACCCTTTAGTTGTAGATTCATCATTTATTTATCATAAAGCTATGACATGCGATTTGAAATTTATAGAAACACCATTTAATTGTCTCATATTTCCAAATGGATAGGAAGGATGAAAGCGTCTTTTCAAAATAATGTTTATAAAATAAAAAAGTCTCAAAAACATTTATGTTTTTGAGACTTAGATTAATTGAGATAGTACCAAAAAATGCGAATTTCGTACGCTAAGTAATTTTTATTATAAAAACAATCGATTCCTGTATGTTAAGAATATTGGTTTTGTTCATTTCATTACTCATTACTATTTAGAACTTAGTAACTTTCACTTCAAATATTAAAATCATTTATTAGTTATTACTTATACACAATTTTAAAATAAGAATAAACAGTTAATACATAATACCCAAAATAAATTATGCAATATAAACCACTACCTATTAAAATAGGAATCATAATAGTATCTACAGGCATACTTGTTAGTATTGGTACAGCAAATAAGCTATGAGCAAGTCCGATTATTACAGGTAAAATAAAACTAAAGCGAACTTTTTTTGAAATTGACTTTCTTACCTCTTTTTTCGTAACACCGATTTTACGAAGAGTCTTATAATATCTATGATTTGCATATGCTTCAGATAATTGTTTATAGTAGATAATCGAGCCTGTTTCCAGGACAAATACAGCCCCTAAAAAGATACCAACAAATAACATAAGTCCAGTCATATCCATAATATCTACATACGCTTTGTAAAAAGAGCCAATTTTCATATCATTATCTTTAGGTGATATTTTTAATAACTCTTCAGTTAGTTTTTCGCTATCCTTTTGTTGTGTTACATCAATATTTCTTACACCATAAGGCTGATGAGTTTGTTTAATCGTTTCATAGAGTTGATCAGGTACAATGACAACTAAATCCCCTAAATTTGTTAGTTTCCGAATTTTGACATCCTGAATGACAGATATTTTCGGCTCAACTTTAAGGGGTAATTGTAGTCTATTTCCCTTTTCAAAATTCTTATCCTCATGTAGATTATATATAAATACTTCCCCTGGACTTAAGTTGACTTTCTTCACTCCCATATTTTTAGCATTTCTATTCAACATAGATTGGGACATAAGCTGAAAATCATATGGTATTTTAGAAGGGAGATTTTGTAGATTTGTATTTCCTTTTTCCTCAAAAGGGCCTCCCTTAACTGTTATCATTTCAACTTCAAAGTCACGGATAATTGAATTTTTTTTCTTGTTCTCTTCAAAAACAGTCTGTATGTGCTTTTCAATCGCATCCTCTTGTTTTTTATATGAAAAACTGTACGGTGCCTCGCTTTTTGCTTCCAATCGTCCACCGAAATATCCTGATACAACAGTACTAATTGCTGTTAAAGCTACAGCAATTAATAGAGCAATAATCGCAAGTAACTTTGCATTTCCTTTTACCCGATATAACAACTGTGGAATATTTAGTATGTTCATACCATTATAAAGTATGTTTCTTTTACTTCTCATTTTCTTTAATACAATTACTGTGTAAGATGAGAATAGAAAGTATGTTCCAAGAATAATTGCAATTAAAATAATAATCGGGATGTACATAGGTTCCGGATTCCCAGGGGTCCTTACAAGTTTTACAACCTCATTAAAAAAATTTGCTAACAAATAACCTATTCCAAGTAAAATAATACTCATGTACGCCAATATTTTAGATCCTTTTGGCATGTTTTCTCCTTTATGATCGGCTTGGAACATCTCAATTAAAGTAAATTGATAAATTACACGAGAACTTTTCCATGCAGTATATAATAAAATAGCTAAAAAGAGCACGGACGTATCTATTAGCGCTTTTATAGAAAACTCAAAATAAACAGGTACACTCAATTTCATCAAGTTTGTTAGCAGTTCTAAAGCTAATTTAGAACCTAAACTACCAATTAGTACTCCAATTACTAAAGCTATGCCCCCCATTATAATGGTTTCCAAAAATAGCATAGTACTGATCTGTTTTTTAGTTATACCTAATAAAGAGTACAATCCTACCTCTTTTTTACGCTTCCTCATAAAAAAATTAGTAGAGTAAATAATAAATATTGCTATAAAAAGGATGAGAATTACTTTGGATGATTGAAGAACACCATTAACCATCACATTATTAATCATTACTTTTTTTATTTGAGCACTATAGCGAAGTGAGGCAAAAATAAAATAGATAACCATACTCATAGTTAGGGAAACAAAATAGAGTATGTATTCTTTAAAATTACGCCGTATATTACGTTGAACGATATCAAATAAAGTCATTTTTTGACCTCCATAAATATTTGTGTCAGTGGGACATAGACCACTTTGTTAGTTTCACAGTTTAACTTAAAGTGCCTATTGCATTTTTACAATTATGTGTGAAATATCCATTAAAATATATAATAAATATTGTCACGAAAATAATAAGTATCATACTTCATGCTTAAAATAGAGCTCCAATTTTCTTAGAAACTTCCGCTGTATGTTCTGAAATTACTACTAGATAAGGCCCTCCATTGCAACTCCCGAAATTGCGGACATTACATCAACTATTTCTTGGAAGAACTGTTTACGTGTTAATTTTCCACGATGCAATTCTTTACATAACTTACCATCTTTTATAAAAATAACTCGTTTACAATAACTTGCTGCTAGCGCGTCATGCGTTACCATTAAAATTGTTGAATTATCATGTTCGTTTAATGACTTCATACTTTCAAGTAAATCTGTTGCAGATTTAGAATCAAGCGCTCCAGTTGGCTCGTCTCCGAAAATCATACTTGGGTTTGTAACAATTGCACGTGATGCTGCGCAGCGCTGCTTCTGTCCACCAGATACTTGATATGGGAACTGACTTAAAATATGATCAATACCAAATTTCTTTGAGATTTCAAGAACGCGGCGGTCAATCTCACTCGCTTTCACTTTTGATAACGCAAGTGGTAAAGCGATATTCTCTTTCACTGTTAACGTATCTAATAAATTATAATCTTGGAAGATGAAACCTAAATGATCACGGCGGAATAACGCTAACTTATCATCACTCATCTTTACAATATCTTTTCCATCAATTAAAATCTCACCGTTCGTCGCATTATCAATTGTAGAAAGAACATTTAGTAAAGTCGTCTTACCAGAACCAGAAGGTCCCATAATTCCAACGAACTCACCTTCTTTTACTTGTAAGTTAATACCTTTTAACGCTGCAAATTTATTTCCACCTGTGTCATATACTTTTTTAATATTTTTTGCCTCTAACACTATTTCCATCTCTATATCACTCTTTTCTTCTAAAATCTATAGCACGTTAATTTTCTTTAATTCCGTTAACCCATACAAGAAAATTAGTTTGATGAGCACATCACGAAAATCCTTATTTGCAAAAAGAGAGAATACTAACAATCTAATTTACTCTTTTTATTAAGTCCTTACAATCAAACTATTATTTCTTTTTGTGTAATTAGTTAATTTTATTTGGAATTATAAATAAATTAGATTTCAAAATATAAACAACTTCTTTTAAAATCATCGTGTTATGTAAAGCCCCTCGCGCATACTGTCCACAAAATAAAAAGCCTCACTTTTTATTTCTATAACTCCTCTTTGACCTAACATATATAGGATAGAAGAAATTAATTAAATAAAAAGTGGGGTGAAAATTAAATATTTATTAAAAATTTAAATTCTCTTCTTTTGGCAATCTAACTTCAAGTATTGTTTTGGTTGAAAGGCGGTTATTAACGTATCCATATTTATTTGTATATACTTTTTACCTTTCTTCATTTTTCCATTTTTAAAATAATCAGGATTAGGATTTTTTTAATAAATACGTGTATTCTACATGATACAAGAGATATTGTGGGTCTCTTTATCTTGGATATATTGAAGGTCTTTTAAATGCAAACAATCTAAATCTCGGATACATAAATCACTCATGGTCACAGTAGGGGTACACACGGCCCGTTATTGCAATCATGTTGTTTCCCCGGATAAACTAATGAAAATATATCTCGGAGTTGAAATGCAATTGAATCTAAAATACGAATACGCTGGAAAACAGAAGTGTATGGAGAAGAAATTGACATAAAAGCAGTCAATTTTTTGCTTGGTACTTACTGGCCCGTTATACAAAATCCAAACCTCTATCAAGATCGCATAAGGTATTTGGAGATAAAAAACTTTGAATCTCTTAAGTAAATAGTTGTAATTTATCAAATACAGAAATAGACATACAAAAACGCCATCCTTTTCGTATATTTTCACAAAAAGAATAGCGCTTTTTTCTCTATATGGACACAAATTTATATTAGCTTTATAGTGAGGTGAAGATACCTCTATAAAATATTTTTAGCTACCAGTTTAATATGTTCAGGAGCTACAATTTCTTGAATTGTCTCCTTTAAATCCTCAACCACCATTTCTTCTATATGTTCCAAAGGGACTTCAAATAGCATACATTCTAAATTATTAATGTTAACTAACGAATAATTTTCATTTTTTTTAATAACTAAGTATTGATTTTCCTTTGTCAGTAATAAAGAACCTAGTTGGATTCCTAACATACGCTTGTCTTCGAATTTCATAGCATAATACCTCTTTATATAATTTATTGAAATAACCCATATATCATATAAGACTATACAGCTTTATACGATAGCATAAATACAAAGTTAATATAACCATCTCACTAATAAAATAGGCTAACAAATAACCTAATCCGATTAAAATATTGCTCATGCACGCCAAAATTCTAGATTCTTTTGGCATACCCTCTCCTTTATGAACAACTTGAAACATCTCAATTACAGAAAATTGATAAATTACACGAGAGCTTTTCCACGCATTCTATCTATAACACACTGATCTTATTTAATATCAATATTCTATATATACATAAACGGAATTGAAAATTTTTAGCTTACTGGAAACATCATGAAAGTATTTTACAAAAGGATGAATACTCATAAGAACATTTACTCTTTTGTGATAACATCTTACTACCAAATTAAACCTGTCACTATTCTTACTCATACCGTAGACAATCAATTGGATCCAATTTAGCTGCTTTATTAGCCGGAAATATACCAGAGACAATACCGATTACTATAGATATTCCGACAGATAATAGACCGAGATTTAGGGATATAATGAATGGCCATCCACCTACGAATGCAGCTATCCAAGCAAAGAGCATACCTAATCCAAAACCAATTGCTCCACCCAATGCCGTTAAAATACAAGCTTCAATGAGAAATTGCATTAATATTTTTCTTCGTGTTGCGCCAAGTGCTTTTCGAACACCTATTTCACGTGTACGCTCTGTAACGGATACAAGCATGATATTCATTACACCAATACCACCTACAATTAAAGAGATTCCAGCAACACCAGTGAATACCATTTCCATCGTATTGAATGATTCTTCTACGACCGAATCATTTTGTTTCTCATCTGCTACTGTAAATAGATGCTCAAATTCCAGTGGTTTCAATCCATTTAATACAGATACAGCTTGTTTCCCTACAGTTTCTCGCTCACTAGAAGAAGATAACTTAATTGTCACTGCATCATATTCCTCAACCCCTGCAATTAATGGTGCATTGTCAATCGATGTATATCCTGCGTGCAAATTTGATTGCCATATATTATCATATTTATACACCCCCGCAATCTTATATGGTTTTCCCTTTATATCTATATACAAATCATCATTCCAAGTATCAAACAGTTTTTTAAATAAAGCTTCACTGAGAATTACAACAGGGATTGGTTTTTCCAGTTCAGTCTCTGTTAACTCACGCCCATGTACCATTTTTAGTTTTTGATCCCGCATAAAATTACCTGTTCCCACATATAAATTAAGAGGAGCTTCTTTTGATTTCACATAGGCTTTTACGTCCATATTCATATGTGGGTACACGTCCTTTACACCTGGTACTCCTTGTAATTGCTTTACCATATCTCGTGTGATTTTCGCTTTATCTAGTGGAAAATCCGGATTGATATACTCTATATAGATTTCATCCATATGGCGGCTCTCTTCAATCTCTTTTTGTATCTTTGCAGTATTTCCATCACCCATTGCGAGAATCGTAATAATCGCACTGATTCCAATAATAATTCCTAGCATTGTTAAAATGGATCGCATTTTATGTGCAAATATAGAAGAGATAGCCATACGTATATTTTCATTTAAATTCAAATTCATTTCCTCCAATCTTGAACAATGTTCCCATCACGAATGACGATTTGACGTGCTGCAGCTTCCCCGATTTCACGATCGTGAGTAATCATAATAATCGTTGAACCTTGTTTGTTTAATTCATAAAATAGATTTATAATCTGTTCACTTGTTTTCGTATCTAGTGCACCCGTTGGTTCATCTGCCAAAATAAATTTCGGATTATTTACAATTGCGCGTGCGACTGCAACACGTTGTTTTTGACCACCTGACAATTCATTTGGAAGATGGGTATCGCGATCAGCTAAACCGACTTTTGTTAAAGTTGCTAATGAACGCTCACGTCTTTCTTTTTTATCGATTCCTGCATAAATAAGCGGTAATTCAACGTTTTGCAACGCTGTAAGTCGTGGCAGTAACATGAAGTTTTGAAATACGAATCCAATCTCTTTATTACGAACATGCGCAAGTTCGGTTTCAGACATGTTTGAAATATTTTGTCCAGCTAATTCATATAAACCCGTCGTGGGCTTATCTAAGCACCCGATAATATTCATTAGTGTTGATTTACCAGAACCAGAAGGCCCCATGATAGAAGTGAAATCTCCTTGATTTATTGTTACATCAATTCCGTGCAATATTTGAATGGATTCTTCACCATTTTGAAAAGATTTTGTAATGCCTTGTAAATTAATCATTGCGTGGCAACCTCCATACCATCTTTTAGGTTTACAGTAGGTTTAGAGATAATTTTTTCTCCTTTTTTCACTCCTGAAACTTTTGCTTCATTACCTGTTTCAAATTCAACCGTAACAACTTGTTCTTTTGCTTTTCCGTCTTTTACAACAAAGACAACATTTTTGTCACCCTTTTTTAAGATGCTGGTCTTTGGAACGATTGTACCCATTGCTTCGCCTAATTTAGTTTTTACATATACGTGGAAACCATTTTGTAAGCCTTCACTATTGTCTAATGTAATGATAAATGGATAATCAGAAACTGTTTTGTTTTCATCCATACTTTTTAATGGTGTAGAACCAATTTCTGTTACTTTTCCTGTCCATGTCTTACCCGCTACAGTTTTTGATGAAACTGTTATTTCTTGTCCAACTTGTACATTAGAAAGTTCAAATTCAGACATTTGACCTTTCACTTTAAATGGACCAGCCTGACGAAGTGTAATACCGCTCATACCGGTTTTTTCATCAGCATTTCTGACAATATCATCAATTACACCATCAGCAGGGCTTGTTACAGAAAGTGCGTTTAACTTCTCTCTCGCTACTTTAATCATTTCATCCGCTTTTTCTACTTCAAACTTTTTCATTTCAATTTGTGATTCTAATTGTTGCACTTCAATTTCTGCAGCTTTTACTGCTTCCCCAGAAAGACCAACATTTTTATCCTTTTTTACTTTTTGTTTCGCTACATCAATTTGTTTTTGAAGTAATGTTACTTCTTTTTGCGCAATTTTCTTTTGTATTTCAGCTTCCGTTACGCCTTGTTTTGTGGTAGGGTCATTATATTTAAAAAGGAGCTGTCCCTTTTTTACTTCCTCACCTTTTTGGACTACTAAATCATACGTCCCTTTTGTTTGATCGAATAAAATGGTTTCAATACCATTTGGGATAACTTCTCCACTTAAGTTTTGCTGATTCTCTATATGTTTTTCTATCACTTCAGATAATTTATAGGTCATAACTGGTTCAGAATTCCCAGCAAACGTCATATACCCCCCAACTCCTATACCAATTGTTAACACACCGACGATGATTACTTTATTTACTTTTTTCATATTACCCTCACTTTTTCCTATGTTTTATTTTTGGAAACCATTATTTCTTTTTGTGTAATTAGTTAATCTTTTTCAGGAATGATATATAAATTAGATTTCAAAATTTAAACATCACCTTTTTAAAATCATTGTGTTATAAAAAGCTCAACGCATACGGTGCGCAATATAAAAAGCCCACTTTTTATTTCTAACTCCTCCTTGACCTAACCTATGTATAGGATAGAAGAAATTAATTAAATAAAAAGTGGGATATAAATTAAATATTTATTAAATTTTTAAATGCTCTTCTTTTGGTAATCTCACTTCAAATATTGTTCTAATTTCATTACTTTGCGCTGAAATGTTTCCATTATGTTGTTCAACAATATTTTTTGCAATAAATAATCCAAGACCTGTACTGTTTTTCTGCACTGTTCTCGCTTTATCACCCGTATAAAACATATCGAAAAGATAGGGTAATTCTTCTTCAGGGATGCTATCTCCATAATTAACAATCTGTACAACAACATCTCCATCTTCAATATATCCATTCATATCAACAAATTTCCCTTTATTTCCGTATCGAACCGCATTTGTTACAAGATTTTCAAATACTCGAGCTAATAAATTCCCGTCACCATTGATATATAAATGAGGCTCAACATGTAATCTAGCTTCTAATCGATTCTTTTCTAATAATGGGTATATTTCCTCACCTAGCTGTATAAGTAATTTACTTATATTAATAGATTTTTCATCTAATTGTTGCACACCATAATTCATTCGTGTAATTTCAAACAACTCTTCAATTAAACTTTCAAGTCGTTGTGATTTTGCAAATGCAATTGTAGAATAATATTTGATCTGTTCCTTTGTTAAGTTCTCCTCTTTAAGAATTAAATCTAAATAACCAAGCACAGATGTTAATGGTGTCCTTAAATCATGAGCTAAGTTAACAACAAGCTGATCTTTACTACTTTCAGCGAAATCTCCTCTTTCAACTGCCTCTTTTAATTTTTCACTCGCGATATTAATTTCACGTGCAATATCGCTAAATTCATCATTTGATGAGATATTGACTGTATTTGTAAAATCTCCTTTTGCAAGATGATGAATACCATTAGAAATCTCATCAAAATACTTTAAGTATGGTTTTGTTAAAAAGAAGAAAAGTAAAATAGATAATAAAATAAAGGAAATTAAAAATAAAAATAATGTTTTATCTCCAAATGCCCTTCCTGTTTCCCTAAATTGATCTAAAGGATTTTCATGAAGTACCATTGTTTTAAAATAAAATAATCCTTTATACATAATATATGTGACAACAGCTGCTAGTACCGTACTTAGCGCAAACAATGCAATCATTTTAAATCGAAAACTTTTCATTATTTTAACCATTGAAAGTATAACCTACTCCCCAAATCGTTTTTATTAATTTGTTATTTCTGTTATCCTCCCCAATTTTTTTTCGTAAAGTACGAATATGCACCGTAACTGTACTATAACTATCATCATAATAATTATTTGTCCATACTTGCTGAAATATATTTTCAAGACTATATACTTTATTCGGATGACTCGCTAATAAATATAAGATATCAAACTCTTTCGGGGTTAATTCAATTCTCTCTCCGTAAACATGTACCGTTCGTTTCTCAAAATCAATAACAACGCCGCCTACCTCTAAAACGGATCTATTCTCCTCTTCTAATTTCGGTTGATTTAACGTTAGAAATCGGCGAAGTTGAGCATTCACACGTGCGACTAATTCGATTGGTGTAAAAGGCTTCGTCATATAATCATCTGCACCTAGTACAAGGCCTGTCACTTTATCAAAATCAGATGTTTTCGCGCTTAAAAAAATGATTGGCATATAATGTTTGGTGCGGATTTTACGCGTTACCTCATAACCATCCATTTTTGGCATCATGATATCTAACACAACTAAATCGATTTGCTGTGATTGAATAACCTGAATTACCTCTTCTCCATCAGTTGCTTTCACAACCTGGTATCCTTCTTTTTTTAAATGTATTTCAATTAATTCAGCAATCTCCAAGTCATCATCAGCTATTAAAATTGTAATGGGCTTCATTTTATTCTCCCTCTTCTTTTACTTACATATATTTCACTTTAAAACTTGATTAATCTATTTTATACCATCTTTAAAAATACTATTATGTATTTCGTTCTTTTAGAGGATAGTTTAAATTCCTACTATTCCCTATAGCGAAAAATTCTTTTAGTATTTTTTGAATGGTTATACAATTTTACATTTCTACATACAAATCTTATCATTTTTAGGATAGAAGTGAAAAATGTCCCTATAAAAAATATTTTTAAATACCTTACTAACTTTAATTTAATATTTTTCTTCCATTAAAGATGTAGAAGCATTATAAATAGAACGTATCCCATATAGCCAAGTTTGGGCAAAAATATCTTTAAATAGATAACAAGCAAAAGCAGTCGGTGTTCCATATAATATCTAATTTTCTTTTAACGATACCTCTAAAGTATCTTTATCATTCTATAGTTTCTTCTATAATTCCCAGGTCATCTTAATTTTATCTTTTATACATACATGCTTTTTCTACCTCTGGAAAATATGCGGTCAATTTGTCTTTCTCTTGTACCATTTTTTGTTTCTGAGTAAAATCTTTGTCATAATCAATATTTATCCACTCATTATCAAACCAAGTGTATGCCCCTAAATTTTAAATTCATCTGACATTTTTTCGGTATACTCTTTTATTAACAATATAGTTTTCTTTTTTGGGGTTTCTGAATTAACTTCTATTTTTTCGCTAAACGTGTAAGAAATCGTACAATTATTATCATTATCCACTAATCTCCAATTCCCATTTAATTATTTATTGCTACATCCAATTAGCAATAACTGAAGCTAATTGGAAAAATGAGCGTTTTAATTTTTTTATCATACATTTACCTTTCATCATTATTTTTTATTTAATGTTTAGTTAAGTACGAATCCCTCTCTAACATAAATGTGTTATATAAATAACTGCACATATATAGGATAGCGAAAATTAATTAAATAAAAAGTAGGGTGATTATAAAATATCCATTAAATTTTATCACTCTTTTATTTTCGAAATTTTCTTTCGAATCTTGTTGTTAATTCATAACTTTTAAATGATGAAAAAGATATGTTAATAGACTCGCATGCATTGGTAAAGGGCAGTAATCGCTTCATTAATGAGCAAACAAAAAAACTTTTTTAAATTTGCATCAAACTCACTACGGATTTGAAGGAATTACTACCAAAAAAGATGACGTACGTCGACTCATTCCTGATGTATTAATGGAAAGACCAACTATTGAGGATATTATGCTTTCATATATTGGGGGGAATAGCTATGCTAATTAACTTAGTAATGAAAGAATTTATGTTAGTCAAAAAATATTTTTTAATTTTACTCGTTTTTGCCGCTATTGCTCCTATTTATCTTTCTACACAATTGCAATTAAATGTTGGCGGCTTTGTTAGCTTTCTTTTAACAGTGATTTTGATGGAATATATTCTGTTTGGAACAGTATCCAAATTTGAAGATCAGTACAAGGGAGCTGCATTCCTTTGTGCAACTCCATATACACGAAGTGCATTTGTAAAAGCGAAGTATCTTTTTCTCTTTGTAATTTTTATTTGTGCATCCATTATCCGTGTAATTATATCAGTAATCGCACCATAAGGTATAGAAAACCTAAGCGCTATTGCTCTTGGAATAACGTTTCTAACTCTAAGTATTTTATCCGGGATACTTCTTCCTGTTCAATTTAAATTTGGTTATGACAAAACAAAAGTCATATTACTTTTAACTGCCTTTTTAATACCTTTTGTTGCTCTTACTCTTATAAGGGGTCTACAATCAAGTCACATCGATTTTAAAATCATCTTTCCATTCTCACCAACTGTCCTAACATGGATGCCTTGTTTTATCTCAATTGTTATTGGTCTTATATCAATGCTAATATCCCTGAAAATATATGCAAAGAAAGATTTATAATTTAAATTTCCTCCGTGATGAACTTATTTTATAACTTAAAAACCTTTTATATCGAAGTAAGCAAAATTTTAAAGTTATTAGTTATCTTAAGATCTCCTTTCATTTATAATTTAGTAAACCCATTATTATATCAAATATATTAAAGGGGGATTTTATGAAAAATATACTCTAAACGCTCAATTACCTTTAAAAAAGATTCTGGTGAAAATTGGCCAGTTATTTATTTTAACCAAGCTAAATATGTTTTTGAAGAATTAGGTATAAAGTGAAGTAAACTTGCTTATTTTTCTTTTGGTAAAAGAGATAAAGGAGATATAAGCGTTTTTAAATATAATTTCTTCAGCTCTTTTGCGTGTTTCTCATATTGCTCGTTCTATCACTGCCATTGAAGGAAGTACAACTTGTCAAGTACGTAAGTCTTGTAATGCTGTCTCAATAAGATATATAGTATTTCCATTATTTAGTGCATGAGATTGAAGAAATTTAGATAATCTTCGATAATCTGTAGTTATAAAATTACGCAAACCATATTCCTTTCGAATTTCTTCCACATGTTCATACCTTGTAACTTCCCGCTGGGCATATTACCTCCAGTCTTCTGTACTTGCACCAATTTGTCTTGTTACAAATTACAAATTCTAAAACTTCGTTAGGAATGTGCTCAATCCTAAATATCGTAAAACACATAATTGCATAGCAAAACCCAGTCGATTATAACCCCTCTGATGACGATTAATGATTTTTTTATCATGTTGACTAAAGATAAAGTATGTACTTAATGTCCATTCACTAATATCAGAGGGGATTTGTATATAACGTGTTCGTTTTTCTGCTGTAAGAAGTTCTCATACCCTCACATATATAAGAATTCCCGCCTTTTTATTTATCATAAAGCTAAGACATTCGATTTAAATTTTAAAGAAACACTATTTGATTGTCTCATATTTCCAATTGAATAAGAATGATGAGAACTTCATTCCAAAATAAATCCATAAAATAATAAAGTCTCAAAAACGATAATGTTTTTGAGACTTAGATGAATTATACATATAAACGTTTCAATACTTGTTTCATTTCTGGTTTGATATTAATGATTGAACGGATTTCTTTTGCTTTTTGTTCCGCTTCTTCTACGTTAGATGCATACCCTAATTCTACTAATAAACCAGTTGCAACTGTACCTGTACGATTTCGTCCACCAGAGCAATGGAAAAATACTTTTTCTCCTCGTTCTACAGCTTCTTTAACGGCTCCAATTGCACTTTTAACAGATTCATCTTCGCCTTCTACTCCTTCTACAATTGGGTAAGCATGTCGCTTAGCCTCACCTGGAAATCCTTCTGGCTCTTCTCCTCCAGAACGTAAGTCAAACACCTCTGTAACCCCATGTTTTTTTACTGCGTCTTGTATAGCGTCTACTCCACCAATATATACTTTTCCTTTTACAAGTTCGTGATAGTTCGTCATGTTTGTTATTCTCCTTTGATTTATAATTTAGCAGCAGTTAGATCCGCCACTGATAACAAGACCTGCACCTTGTTGATCTTCTACATAGTCTAGTGTTAGTGTATTTATAATTTCAGCTACCTTTGGATCAATAGCAACTTGAATACCGTTTACTGTTTCTGTGACATCATTTTCTTGTGCTTCACCTAAATTAATACCGTAACTAGGGCCACAGCATCCAGCACCATCAAATGTAAAACGTAATGTTGAAACACCGTTTTCTTTCATAGCAGTCTCAATAAACTCTTTTGCTTTATCTGTAATATTCATTTTAACTTCCCCCGTTTTATAAAGATTGACTCCAATCATGCACAGCATGATTTTCTAAGAAGCGTTCAGAATCCAATGCAGCCATACAACCAGTTCCTGCAGCCGTAATTGCCTGACGATACTTATGGTCTTGCACATCACCACATGCAAATACTCCTGGTATATTTGTTTCTGTTGTGCCTGGTTTTACAACAATATAACCAGCTTCATCTATCTCTACTTGACCATTTAAAAATTCTGTATTTGGACGATGGCCAATCGCAATGAAAATACCGTCCGTTTCAATTATTTCTTCTTCACCGGTTTCGTTATCTTTCACTTTTAGACCTGTAACTTTTCCATCTGCTATTACTTCTATCGGTGTCTTATTTAATCCCCAAGTAATTTTCTCGTTTGCTTTTGCACGATCTTGCATAATTTTAGATGCACGTAGTTCATCTCTACGATGTACAATATGAACTTCTGTTGCAAACTTTGTTAGGAAGTTTGCTTCTTCCATTGCAGAGTCTCCACCACCAACTACAATGACTTTTTTACCACGATAGAAGAATCCATCACATGTTGCACAAGTTCCTACTCCACGACCCATCTGTTCTTTCTCTCCTGGAATCCCTAGCAGTTTAGCAGAAGCACCTGTAGAAACAATAATAGCTTCCGCTTCTATATCTCCCATCCCAGTTACAGTAATTTTAAATGGTCGCTTGGATACATCCACTTTTTCCACCCAACCATTTTTAAACTCTGCACCAAATCGCCCTGCTTGTTTCCTCATATTGTCCATTAGATCTGGTCCCATAATACCATCAGGAAATCCTGGGAAATTTTCTACTTCTGTTGTCGTAGTTAATTGTCCACCTGGCTGAGTTCCTTCAATAATAAGTGGATTCATATTCGCGCGTGCTAAGTAGATAGCTGCTGTTAATCCGGCTGGTCCTGTTCCTAAAATAACGACTTTATGCATAGTGAATGCCTCCTAATGAACAATTATTGAACTGTCAATTCTTTCAATTTCTCATATCCAATAACATCTTCTGATTGCCAAGGAATAATTACACAATTATGTTGTGATTCTTTTTGAACTTCTTGAATCCATGGGACTTCAGATTGTGATCGTCCCTTTAGTACTGGGTCTATCGTATACGTTGCATAAAAGCTTTGATTAATTACCCACCATTTCGGATGAATTTCTGCACGTTTTAAATCCTCTTGTAGACGACTTGCTTCATGGACCGGTGTCGCTTCTGCTAACGTTACAATGACAACACTTGTTTCTTCTGGATTGCGAAGACGTGGTAATAAATTTTTCACGGATTGTGGTACTTCACCAGAAGAACGTGCAATTTCCTTATGATACGTTTGTGCTGCATCTAGTAACAATAATGTATGACCTGTTGGTGCAGTATCAATTACCACAATTTCATCATTTGCTTTTTCAACAATTTCAGCTAAAGTACGGAATACTGCAATCTCCTCTGTACAAGGCGAACGTAAATCTTCTTCTAAATACGCTAAACCTTCTTCATCTACCGTATCTTTAGCCTGTTCAATCACTTCTTTGCGGTAGTTTTCTACTTCCAACTTTGGATCAATACGACTTATCGTAATATTCCCTTGTTCCCCATGCATGACATAATCAATATGTGCTGCTGGATCCGTTGTAGTTAAATGTACACAATGCCCTTTTTCAGCAAGACCAACTGCAATGGCTGAAGCTACAGTAGTTTTTCCTACTCCACCTTTTCCCATTGTAAAAATAACTCGTTTTCCTGTCTCAGAAAGATCTGCAATCAAGTTTTGCAGAGGAGATATAGCAATTCCTTCTTGTATCTCATCTAAAATTGAGAGACTTTCAATTGGCCGAACCAACTTTCTCATATTCTCTATTCCGGTAACATTAAATGGCACTAATGGAAGTTCATAAGCTGGAAGACCTTTTAGCTCTTCTGACATATTTTCTAATGCACGTACTTGTCTCGTAAACAAAGCTTTAGAAACAGCATCATTTTGCACATAATTCGTTAAAACACCATTTATAAGCAAATATTGATTGCTAACTCCAATTTCTTCTAATTCTTTGGCTGCACGCTCTGCTTCTTGCAACGGTGAACTATCAGGACGTGTCACAAGCAATAACATTGTTTGGTTCGGATTAGATAGTGCCTGAACCGTTTGACTATATAACTCTTTTTTATCTCCAAGCCCTGCTAATGGTCCTAAACAAGAGGCACCATGTGTACTTTCTTCTAAGAATCCACTCCAAGCTGTTGGAAGCTGAAGAAGACGTAACGTATGTCCTGTTGGTGCGGTATCAAATATGATGTGATCGAATTTTGATGTTAATTCTTTATTTGTCAGTAACGTAGAGAATTCATCAAATGCGGCCATTTCTACTGTGCAAGCCCCAGACAATTGCTCTTCCATCGTTGCAATAACAGCATCAGGAAGCTTTCCACGGTATGGACCAACAACACGTTCTTTATATTCATAGGCTGCTGTTTCAGGATCTAAGTTTGCTACTTGTAGATTTGGTACACTTGGAATTTCTTTCGGTTTATTCGTAAGTTCTATTTCGAACACATCTTGTAAATTAGAAGCTGGATCAGTACTTATTAATAAAACTTGTTTCCCCATATCAGCTAACGTAATAGCTGTTGCACATGCAGTTGATGTTTTTCCTACTCCACCTTTACCAGTAAAAAATAAAAATGGTGTGAATGCTATTGTGTTTGGATTATATAAGTTTGTCATTGCCTTTCACTTCTTTCTCTATTTTTTCACGTCTAGCTTTAAACGTACGACTGGCTTTTGACTCAACTCTTCTTTTGTTATATCTGTTAATTGTGCAAGTTCTTCATTTGTCAGGTGACCTTTTTCTTTTACTACTTTTCCATCTACCAAAGTTACAGGTAACACGTCTGGTCCTTTATCTGTTAATAGTTGACTGATAACAATATTATTGGCAAATGCATCTGGTTCACTTGCCAAATTATAACGGGTCACATCAATACCTTTATTCTTCAAGTTGTTAACAGCAACTGATACACGAATTAACTCTGGGTCAATACTTGGTCCGCAAACCCCAGTAGAACAACACATTGCAGGATCAAAAATTTCTATCTTCTTCATCTTTGATTTCTCCCCTTCTTTACAAAATAAACCGAGAAAAAGATTCTCGGCTACAAATATTTAATTTTCAATTATTCTCCTGTTTCAGCAAATTTTTTGATACGTTCGCCAATCTCATCACGAACTTTTTGGAATACAGACCACTCTTGACCAGCTGGATCATCAAATCCCCAATGAACTCGTTTTACATGTGGTGGTGTTGTCGGACATACATCATTTGCGTGACCACAAAGTGTTACAACAAGATCCGCATTATCTAAAATATCACGGTCAATGGTATCAGATGTTTGATCTGTAATATCAATGTCTACTTCGTTCATTGCTTTAATTGCATTCGGATTTACTCCGTGCGCCTCAATACCTGCAGAAAGTACATTCCATTTGTCACCTAAATATTTTTTGCCCCAAGCTTCTGCCATTTGGCTACGACAAGAGTTTCCTGTGCATAAGAAGTAAATTGTTTTTTTGTTTTCCATGATAATTCCACCTTTTTTATGAATATTTATTTTGGTTGTGTTTGAAAGTATTTACGCTGGAACCAGAGTGCTACATTTACAAGTGCTATCATAACTGGCACCTCAACTAAAGGTCCGATAACTGCTGCAAACGCTGCACCAGACTGAATTCCAAATACCCCTACAGCTACAGCGATTGCTAATTCAAAATTATTACTACCAGCTGTAAATGCTAATGTTGTTGATACCCCATAACTTGCACCCACTTTTTTGCCCATATAGAAGGAGACAAAAAACATGATTACAAAATAAATGAGTAATGGAATTGCAATACGTACAACATCAAATGGTACGCTAACAATGACCTCTCCTTTTAATGAGAACATCACAACAATTGTAAATAACAATGCGATTAATGTGATTGGACTAATCTTTGGTATAAGTACTTTTTCATACCACTCTCGGCCTTTTGTTTTTACAAAGATAAAACGTGTTAACATTCCTGCAATAAACGGAATTCCTAAGTAAATAAAGACTGATTTTGCAACCTCTACCATTGTAATATCTACAACAGCTCCTTCAATTCCTAGCCATTCTGGAATGACTGTTACAAATACATAAGCGTATACTGAGAAAAATAACATTTGGAATACAGAGTTAAAAGCAACTAATCCTGCCGCATACTCCGTATCACCTTTTGCTAGGTCGTTCCAAACGATAACCATTGCAATACAACGAGCTAGGCCAATCATGATTAACCCCACCATATATTCTGGCTTATCTGGCAGGAATATAACAGCCAAGGCGAACATTAATACAGGTCCAATAATCCAGTTTTGCACCAGTGATAATATCAATACTTTTACATCTTTAAAAACGCGCCCCATTTCTTCGTAGCGAACTTTCGCAAGTGGTGGGTACATCATTAAAATTAATCCAATCGCAAGTGGGATAGAAGTTGTTCCTACTTGTAAGCTATTCATTCCCTCAACAAATCCAGGGGATAGATAGCCAACTCCAATTCCTACTGCCATCGCAAGAAAAATCCAAAGGGTTAGATATCGATCTAGGAAAGACAGACGTTTTTTCCCCGTGTTGCTCATCCTTCTCACTTCCCTTTCTGACTATTTATTAACAACCACACCGGAGTGTAGGATTGCTCTTCTCAATTTGTTTAATTTTCTCTGTTTGGTCTGGTACATGCGCTAAAACATCTTCTAAAATTGTGTATAAATCACTTGCTTGATTTAAAGAATAATAAATCCACTGACCTCTCCGCTCTTCTTGTACTAAACCTAAATCCTTTAATTTCCTAAGATGCTGACTAATAGAAGGCTGACTCATATCAAATACTTCAAGTAATTCACATACACAACACTCACGTTGTTTGAGAATTGATACTATTGTTAGCCTTGTTTTGTCTCCTAGTAGCTTTAATAACTGTGACACTCTTGTTAATTCTATAACCGTTTTTTCCATATCTATACCTCCTTTTCATAATTGTATAAGCATATACTTATATGTTGAGTAAAAATTAAACGTAATATTCATTAAATGGATTCATATTTAATTTTCTCTCCCTCTTGAAATAAATATATAATTAACCGCTTATATAATCAACTGAAAAGCTCATTTTGTACAAAACCTTTACAATACTTCTTTACAGCGTATTCTTACAGACTGTTGTATCTCTTTCCACATAACAGGTATAAAAGGAAACCGAATGGTCCTGTAAAAAAAACAGCAACTAACCATACTACATAATGATTTCTACTCATTTTATGCTGTTGATACTCTAATGTGATATATGTACACATAAAAATGATTAGTAGGTATATCCCCACAATAAATAATTGATCAATCAAAAATATCCCCCCTTTTTATACATTAGCTCATCCCTTTTGCAACGATTATTTTAGGAATTCTTCCCTATAACAATAACATAAGTATATAGTTATATACCTAATAATTTATTTTTTCTATTCATGGCTTGACACTAAAATCCACACTAATATTGGGGTACAGCCGAGATACGTGTAAAAACAGATCACAAGGATACATTATTTACCAATGAGTGTTTTTTTAAGATATTTGTAACATAAACGTTCCGTTTTTGTTACAAGGGAGAGTACATTTTTATTTTGAAAACAAAAAAGCCACCAAATAAAATGGTAGTTTAAAACACAATTATTAATTTTATAATAGTGATATTAGTGAACCACCAACAGCACCCGCCACTACAATAACCCAAGGTGGTAATTTCCAATACACTAACATACTAAATAATATGGCAGCGAAAGCAAAATCAACAGGTTGTAAGATTGCACTAGTCCAAATCGGATGATAGAAAGCTGAGATTAAAATGCCGACTACTGCCGCATTTACTCCCATTAAAGCACCTTTGATCTTAGGATTTCGTCTTAGTTGATCCCAAAACGGTAATGTGCCTAAAATAAGAAGAAATGCTGGTAAGAAAATAGCTACAGTTGCCAATAATCCACCTTGCCATCCACCAATAACAGCACCAATATACGCTGCAAATGTAAACAATGGTCCAGGTACAGCTTGAGTAGCACCGTAACCAGCTAAAAATGACGCTTCATCCATCCAGTCCGTAGGTACAAATTCACGTTCCAGTAACGGTAACACAACATGACCTCCACCAAAAACTAAAGAACCTGCGCGATAAAAACTATCAAACATTGCAATCCAATTTAACGATGTAACCTCTCTTAGAATTGGAAGGAAAATAAGTAATCCAAAAAATAGTGATAAACAAATTACTCCTAACTTTCTGGAGATTGGAAAACTTAGTTTCGCTTCATCATTATCCGTATGATTTTTATAGATAAGATAACCCACTAGCCCCGATAATAAAATTACACCAACTTGTGTGAAAGCTGTTTGCCATAATAGCGTTCCAACTAAAGCAAATAATGCAATTGATTTACGTTGTAAATCTGGTGTCAACTTTTGAGCCATTCCTAAAATCGCATGCGCTACTACTACCACCGCTACGATTTTTAGCCCATAAATCCAACTAACATCTCCAATGTTTAAACCTTGTAAAACTAATGCAAATATGATTAATGCAATAACAGAAGGAAGAGTGAAACCTATAAAAGCAAGAATTCCTCCTAATACACCTGCACGCATTACACCAATACCAATACCAACTTGACTACTAGCAGGGCCAGGTAAAAACTGACATAACGCAACTAAATCCGCATAACTTTTTTCATCCATCCATTTTCTTTTGCGAACATACTCTTCGTGAAAGTAACCAAGATGTGCTATTGGCCCCCCGAAAGATGTAAGTCCAAGTCGAATAGAAACTAGCAGTACTTCTAATAAAATCTTAAATCTGCTTTGCTGTGTTGTATGATTCATTCTACACGTCCTTTCTTATTAGTCTTTAATTTCTTTAAAAAGTTCGTATGCTTTCTTTCGTGCTTCCACTAGAACATCTCGTCCTTTTTCAGTAGCTGTATAATACTTTCTGATTTTCCCAGCTACATTACGATCCTCTTTATTCAAAAGACCATCACTTTCCATCGCATGAAGAATAGGGTATAAGGTTCCAGGACTTATAGTATAGCCATGTTCCCTCAGTTCTTCTAACATCCATGCACCAAAAATGGGATGTTCCTTAGCATGATGTAAAATGTGGATTTGGATAAACCCTAAAAATAACTTTCTTAATAATTTATCCTCCAAGTTTTCCCCCTCCTATAGCATCAAAATCGAAAATCAATATCGAACTTCGTTATTAATTTATCATTGACATATCACTTTTTCAATTAATTATAAAATAATTTACAAAGCCTTTACAAAGTAATGATTCCGTATTATTTAAGCATTCATCCGTAATACATTCAAAGATAACCAAAAAGTCACTTTCCTCAGCGTACAGGAAAGTGACTTTTTCATGGTTAAAATTTTCTTATTGAACAAAAGCTTGTTTTTCTTATTCAGTTTTCTAAATATCTATATAAAGTTGATTTACTGATTCCAGTTTCTTCTCGTATTTCAGCCAAACTATAGTTACCACTTTGATACATTACAATAGCACGCTTTACATTCTCATCAGGTTTTCTAGGACGTCCTGTTGTCACTCCCTTTTGTTTCGCTTCATACAAACCCTTTTTCGTTTTTTCACTAATTACATCACTTTGAAAATCAACAAGATGTTTTACAATATCTCCAAAATGATACCCATTTGTATGACTCGTATCAATATCTTCTTGAACAAAGTAAATGTAAGCACCTTTATTATCAATGACTTGTAATAACTCAACAAGATGACGTGTTGAATCAGCTAATGTGAATAGTTTTGTAACAACAATTTTATCATCTTGTTTTAGGTTATCTATCATATTTTTAAGTTGTACTCTTTTTTTTGCCGATGAATGTTCCTCTGAGATAATCATCGTACAATTACATTTCTCTAAGCTTTTGAGTTGTTCTTCACATTTCAAGTCGTCTTGATATGGTCTCATATATCCGATTAACATACATGCTCTCCTAACAATTTAGACGTTTCTTTTATCATACCATAACTTGGAGTTGTAAAATCAGTATCAAAAAGGTTCCTTTTTGGGACGATAAGTGTTAGACTGTTTTTATTAAATCGTGAACGCGGCTTTTATGAGACTTAAAAGCCACAAAATAAATGATATGAGGTGTATAAAACAGTGGTAGAAAAATTAAAAACAGAATGGTTTTCAAATGTTAGGGCTGATATCCTTGCGGGGATTGTAGTTGCACTAGCATTAATTCCAGAGGCGATCGCATTTTCCATTATTGCAGGTGTAGATCCGATGGTGGGATTATATGCATCCTTTTGTATTGCAGTGATTATTGCCTTTGTAGGTGGTCGTCCTGGAATGATTTCAGCGGCAACCGGTGCAATGGCATTACTTATGGTTCCTTTAGTAAAAGAGCACGGGCTAAATTATTTATTAGCAGCAACAATTTTAACAGGTGTTATCCAAATTATTTTTGGGGTATGTAAAGTAGCACGATTAATGAAATTTATCCCACGTGCTGTCATGATTGGTTTTGTTAATGCTTTAGCAATTTTAATTTTTATGGCTCAAGTACCACATTTTATTGGCATTTCTAATCTGACATATGTATTTGTAGCAATTACATTAGCAATTGTCTATATTGTACCGCGATTTATTAAATCAATTCCAGCTCCATTAATAGCGATTGTATTATTAACAGCTATTGCGATTTATATGCATTTAGACTTACGAACTGTCGGTGACTTAGGAGCAATTACAAGAACATTACCATCGTTCTTTATTCCAGACGTACCATTTACATTTGAAACACTACAAATTATTCTCCCTTATTCAATTGCGTTAGCAATTGTAGGATTATTAGAGTCTTTACTAACAGCATCCATTGTAGATGATATGACAGGAACCGATAGCAATAAGAATCGAGAATCAAGAGGTCAAGGAATCGCCAATGTTATCAATGGTTTCTTTGGTGGGATGGCAGGTTGTGCAATGATTGGGCAATCGGTAATCAACGTAAAATCTGGTGGACGTGGTAGATTGTCTACACTAATTGCAGGATTGTTTTTAATGTTTCTCATTATCGTATTAGGAGATCTAGTTGTACAAATTCCAATGCCTGTTCTTGTAGGAATTATGATTATGGTATCAATTGGCACATTTGATTGGTCTTCCTTCTCTTATCTAGTGAAAGCACCTAAAAGTGATGCAGCAGTTATGTTAGTAACAGTTATTATTGTCGTTGCAACGCATGATTTATCTAAAGGTGTAATTGCTGGGGTTTTATTAAGTGCAATATTCTTTGTTGCTAAAATTTCAAAGATAAAAGTTACAAAACAACAAGATGGCTCAAATATGAGATTTGATGTGGATGGTCAATTGTTCTTTGCATCTGTAGAAGGATTCGTAGAATCATTTGATTTCAATGTTAAAAATAGAAGCATTATCATTGACTTCTCAAACACGCATGTTTGGGATGATTCGGCAGTTGGAGCTATCGACAAAGTTGTTATTAAGTACCAAGAAAATCAAAATATTGTTACCATTAAAAACTTAAATTCTTCTAGTAAGAAACTCGTAGAAAAATTAGCTGTATATAATAACCCAAATAGAAAAGCTTCTTCACATTAATTCATGATTAGGAGTGGAAAATATGTATAAAAAAATCCTATTAGCTGTAGATGGTTCTGAACATTCCTTACGTGCTACACAAGAAGCGATAAAAATTGCATCTTTAGCTAATGAATGTACAGTTGAAATTGTATTAGTAGTTGATTATGCAAAAGCAAAGAATGAAGTTATTCATGCACAAGGGAAAGAAGAATTAGAGTTATCCCGTCGTAAGAGACTTTTACCTATTGAGGAAAAATTAAAAGCAAATCGTATTTCTTATGAAGTTAAAATATTACATGGTGAACCAGGACCAACCATTGTAGAGCATGCGAATAAAGGACATTTTGAATTAGTGGTACTTGGTAGTCGTGGACTCAATGCGTTGCAAGAAATGGTACTAGGAAGTGTGAGCCATAAAGTAGCTAAAAGGGTTCAATGTCCAGTACTGATTGTAAAATAATATATTTTTTGTATGATTCCTGATTTTGAAGTTACTTATTCAAAATCAGGAATTTTTATCATAAAGGAAGCTTGAAATATTTCAATATATAAGGAGTTGGCACATGAAAACACTACAAAGTGGAAAAACAAAGATTTTTGCTTTAGGTGGCCTTGGAGAAATTGGGAAAAACATGTATGTCATTGAGTATGAAGATGAAATCATCATTGTAGATGCTGGATTTAAATTTCCTGAATCTGAACTATTAGGTATTGATTATGTTATACCCGATTATACGTATCTAGAAAGAAATAAAGATAAAATAAAAGGATTATTCATCACACACGGACATGAAGATCATATAGGCGGGGTTCCCTTTCTATTTAAACGCATACAAGTACCGATATATGCTGGAAAGCTAGCTGCAGCATTAATTAAAAGTAAATTTGAAGAACATAATATCCGCCATGTTGAAATAAGAAATATATTGGATGAAACAGAAATTGAATTTCAACACATGAAAGTACGTTTTTACCGAACAACACATAGTATTCCTGACGCATTTGGTATAGTAGTAACCACTCCAAACGGAAATGTTGTACATACTGGTGATTTTAAATTCGATTTTACACCCGTTGGTACCGAGGCGAACCTACACAAAATTGCTGAAATCGGAAAAGAAGGTGTATTGTGTTTACTATCTGACAGTACAAATAGTGAAGTTCCTGGCTTTTCAATGTCAGAAAAAAAGGTTGGACAATCCGTAAAGGAAATCTTTTCAGGGGCTCAGGGACGTATCTTATTTGCAACTTTTGCATCTAACGTTCACAGATTGCAACAGGTTGTAGAGGCTTCTATTTTATATAATCGTAAAATTGTAGTTGTAGGAAGAAGTATGGAAAAAACAATTCAAATAGGAAGAGACTTAGGGTACATCCAAGCTCCAGAGGACATATTCGTTGGCGTACATGAAATCAATCATATTCCAAGTCATCAAGTAACTATTATATGTACGGGTAGTCAAGGAGAACCAATGGCAGCTTTATCAAGAATTGCGTATAATAATCACCTACAAATTCAAATTATTCCTGGGGATACAGTTGTACTCTCTTCCTCTCCGATCCCAGGGAATGTATTAAGCGTTAATAGAACTATTAATCAGCTTTATCGAGTAGGTGCAAATGTAATTCATCATAAAATATGTGATATTCATACATCTGGCCATGGAGCACAAGAAGAACAAAAATTGATGCTCTCCCTTTTAAAACCGAACTATTTCATGCCTATTCATGGAGAATATCGTATGTTAAAAAAGCATGTAGAATTAGCTGTAGAATGTGGTGTTCCTATAGAAAACTGTTTTATTATGGATAATGGTCAAATATTAGAAATCTCCAAAGGAGAAGCAAGTATTAGTAGTAAAACTATACCTTCTCAGGCTGTGTATGTTGACGGGAGTGGTATAGGTGATATTGGAAACATTGTTTTACGTGACCGTAGAATTCTATCTGAAGAAGGAATCATTATTATAAGTCTGAATTTAGATTGTAAACAAAAGCGATTAATATCTCCGCCAGCAATTGTTACAAGAGGCTTTGTATATATGCGTGAATCAGAAGTATTAATGAAAGAAATAGAAAATGTTGTTTTTGAGTGTATAACTTCTTTATTAAATGAAGGAATTGTGAGCTGGGCTCAAATAAAACAGACCCTTGTAGATGTGTTAGGGTCATTTCTATTTTCAAAAATCGGACGTCGTCCTATGATTCTTCCAATCATTATGGAAGTGTAAAGGATTGAGCAAGATACTTGGTAACTAACATTTCACCAAATGGATAGTATCATCCAAATGCGAATTTAAAAAACGATTTCCTATAATGAGCAAAAAATAAGATGCAATCACTAAAATTGATAACCATACAATTAATGTTGTATGTCCCTTAAATAATTGTGAGTTAATCTTTTACGCTTAATCAAATAGTGTGTTATTACATAAACTTGAAATTTTCATACATACTATACATAACTCACGAAATATTGATACTCCTTAGATTCGTGGATGTAATTTTCTCATTGCAGTTAGCTTTTGCTAGCTGCTTTTTGTTTTCACCATTTCAGCAAGTTTTGAAAATTGTACCTCTTTTATAACAGGAGTTGGCAACTTACACCCTTTTTACAAAGTGCACTAATGAAAGTGCTTTTTTACATGGGAATATTTTATAAAATAAAAATTTTATTAGGTTGTTCTCGAATAACATTTTAAATTCGATTCATACTATAATCGTAACTTAAAGTTACATATCATTTACTTGTAGGGCCTAATTTTCTTTTGTACAACAGGCAGTTAGCCAATTAAGCTAGCTGCTTTGTTGTGCAAAATGTAGTTTTTTCACAAAAGATACAGCTTTAAGTAAAAAAATTTATATGATATGTTGTATCCTTTCTTTTTAGAATGGATAGTCTTTACAGACGAGCACTTTCCGAAGTGCTCGTGTTTTATGTTTTAATTATTACAAAATGAAGTTTTTATTAAGAACATAAATTTTTCAACATTAAACATATAGAAGCAATAAGTAATATCTTGTATTATAATAAGTAGCCTCAACGTAAACTTTGTTACTAGCCTTTTTGAAAAGGACTTACCCTCACAAAAGGACCTTTTCAAAAAGGTTTCTTCCATTCGTTGCGATAGGTAAGACTTTGAAGTTATATCCATCTCTTCCCACGCTTAACACTGTACGTACGACTTTCATCGCATACAGCGAGCGTCCCATCTTATCCTTTTATACTAAAGCAACTAGATTACAAACAATGTTGTACTCACCAACATATTAATTCCCCTTTCTTACGAAAGTTCAGATCATCGTGACTCCTAATTTAATGCTCCATCATCTCATGGACAATATCATGTCCATCCATATCTGATGGATAGTAGGTAGGCCAGTGTATGACTTCTTCCAATAAAGCTTCACGATTGTCACCCCAATACAAGTGGTAGTGACCAGCTTTATTCGGATAAATACCATGATCGCTAAATTGAATATATTGAGGAACTCCTTCTGTTTTTTCTGCTAGTTTAAATATGTATCTTACACCTCTATTCCCTGCATCATATGTCAGAATTTCGTACCCATCATAGATATACTCACCAGAATTCCCCTCTTTGTTTTTGTAGAATGTTACAGTATTCCCTTGAATCACGATACGGTTAACATCTGTTTGATACCCTTCATTATAATAATCCTTATATTCTTTAGCTGTCATTTTACCTTTATGTTTCGCTTTATAAGCAAATACCTCATCAAGCGTTCCATCTTGTAAATATGGATATACAGATTGCCAGTCTCCTTTCCAATCGGAAAGTGATCGATCCTTCACTTGGTTGTCTTCGAAATACCCTTCATAAATTTTTTCTGTTTCTTCATCATGAGCATGACTATGATTATGACTGTGATCGTGTTCATTTTCATGTGTATGACTTTCAGATGTTTGCTCTTGCTTTTTAGATGAACCTGAAGTCTGACAGCCTACTAATACTAACATTGAACTAATAGTTAATATACCTACCTTCTTTGTAAATGCAATTTTCATTATGAAACCTCCAATTTAAATCGTAATCATTACGATTTAAATTATACATATGTCTTGTGCAAACATCAACAGAAAAATAATCCAATATTTATAAATTGATTATCCTACCTGTAATTCTTTGGAGACTATTACAAATATGGTGTAAAAACTTCCGGACAATTGAGATAAGTCTATAAAACCTCTTAGCTTTTCATTCTAATTTCTACTGAATATCATCTGAAATTGATTCATCAACTATTTCATGGTGTTGAGAATCTTTTATTTGAAACACCTTTTTTACTTCTTCAACTTTATTTGGTACGTATTTTTCTTTTCACTCTAATGCACCATAAACAATGTTATTATAAGTTAACTTTACTTTTTCTGTAACAACTAGTGTTATAAAGATACTCCAAACAGATTCATTGTCTTATTTTGAAAGCCTCCCATTAAAAAACTACACGCTCCATTTGAAATTAATCCCAAATCAGGTAGTACTATTGTATAAATTTCAATCCAATTAGTAATAGTAGAGACATCAAAATTAAGATCAATCCGATTAATTAATTTCCCCCCTGAGGAATTCCTAAAATCAAATCTTTTATATCTCCCTATAAAATACTTGTTTCACTTCTTTGAAATGAAACATAAAATAATTCAAAGTACTTTATGTTTGAACAGATTTTTCTGTACTAACAGATTGTTGCTTTTTCATGAACATAAATAACATAAATACCGTTATTATCGAACGATAAATATGAAATGACGCTGTTAATTCACACCTAGATGCAAAACCTTTCCCTTGAAATACAAGTGTAATTTCAAGCTCTGGTATATCAATAATGTGCATATATTCTCCAGCAACTCCGACAACCATTCCTTTTATTGACCACGCAAACCCTGTTACGATTCCAGTACTAGCTGCGTCCCCTATTCCAATTTGTGAATGCCATCTCCATTGATTGATTTTAACTTTTTTTAGATTTTTTTTAAGTACAGAATGAATCTCTTGCAGCTTTTTTATTATCTCTCCCATACTATCAATCTGTGCTATTACTTTATTTTCAATACCGCCCTCTCCTTCTGCTTTTTCAATTTTTTGACCAGTCTTTTTTTGCTGTTTTTCAACTCTTTCTAGCACATCAAATGTATATTTAAATTTGAATATTTTCAATTGTAGTAAACACTGTTTTTCCATTTCTGTATATAAAAAAGTAACTTTCAAAGATATTTTTAAAAATAATATAAACAAAATAATCAATAACAAAATCCCGATCCCAATTACAAGCCACTTCATGCTTATCATCCTTTCATTCCATATCCATTATCAACATGTCCAATGAATATTATACGAATTCTGAAAATTACATATGAATAATCATCTTTAAATAATGAAAGACATGTAGCGTTCTATATTAAAATTTTTGTTATACAATCATGATAATTATAATTAAATACCATGGTAGAATGATGATTGTTAGAAAGAACAAAAAGTACACGAGTTTTGAAATACTACTATTATAACCAAAAACACCTCTTACTATCATATTTTAATAAATACGATAGTAAGAGGTGTTTTTTTACTTGTTCTATTCCATTAAATCACTATATATCGCTCTACTCCAATTAGGCTGTTTGGTAACAGTATGTGAATGATAACTCCTATATTATTAATTATTTCTCGAATTTCTTCGGAAGGTTCTTCCGTTGGATATGGCTCATCTTCATCAACGCAATTGCAACCAAACAAGAAACCTACAGGTAAAACAGTAGACATAAAAGCAAGTAAATATTTTCTTTTCTTCAAGTGATTAACTAAATGCCTGTAGTTTACCGCAAAACATATTTCGAGGAAAAGTTACTTTAGTAAAAAATATGCAAGATTATGTACTATGATTTATCAAAGGTGTCGTAAGCAGTGTCTCTAATTCACAAAAATTGTTTTTCTATATACACTTATAATCCAGGTAACAAAAGAATTAAATAAATATGTAGTATTATCAATAGCCATACTGGTTAAGATTCCTATAAAAGCACTTCCTATTATATCAAATGGATAATGATGTCCTAGCCAAATACGTGAGAAACCTGTCAAAATTGCTAAAAACCACATAATTGAGCCAAATAAGCGTTCGCGAAGTAAGACAGAGGTCGATAAGGCAAATGCTAAGGCTGTATGTTTACTAGGAAATGAAGAATTATTCTTTGATGGGATAAGTAAACGCACACGATGTATAACAAACGGACGAGGCTTAAAATAAAACAGCTGGATGAAACGGTTTATACATAAAGAGAACCCAACTGATACCCCAGCAAACAAAATAATTTTTTTGTAGGAATTGCCTCTAAACCACATTATGGCTAATAAAAAAATGTACAAGAATCGAGTCTTTTGTGAAATGAATATCATAAATGTATCCAAAGTTGAATTACGACCCGCTAGACGATTGATAGCCCTAAACATTTTGTAATTCATGCAGATGTTCTCCTTTATTTTTGAAATGTTATATACATATTATTCCCTCCCGAAAGAGAAATATGTAGTATGCAGGTCCTTTCTTATTATTCTACTCATTAAAAAAGCTGTTTGTAAGTATAAACTAAGGTGAACAATTCTAAGTACTCTGTATACGAATTGTGTTTTTTCAAATACTTTAAGTAAAAAACTTTCAATAGGAGTGAAAAAAGTGATAAGAAACAAACTTGCAGTGATTCACTTATTTTTATTATTGGTTATTATAGCCGTTTGTATATGGTCTGTTATTGATCCTGCAAAATACTCAACATGGGCAGCAGAAGCTATTCCTGCTATTTTCGGTCTATCCATTGTAATTACAACGTACAATAAGTTTCGTCTCACTACTCTCTCATATATAATTATTACAACGTTGTCCATTATAATGTTTGTCGGAGGCCATTACACATACTCAGAGGTGCCTCTATTTAATTGGATACAAGATGCTTTTGAGTTAAAGCGAAATCACTACGATCGATTTGGACATTTGATAAAAGGCTTGTTTATCATTGTGATAAGAGAAATTTTATTACAGAAAACCCAACTTACCGAAGGCCCTTGGTTAGTTACAATTAGTGTAAGTATTTCACTTGCTATTGCTGCATTATACGAAATCATCGAATGGTTAGCTTTTAAAATAGCAAAGGGAGGAAAAGCAGCAAAAGATTTTTTAGGTATGCAAGGCGATATATGGGATGCACACTGGGATATGTCACTTGCCTTAGTAGGCTCAATTCTTGCGTTACTCACCCTGTCGACATTACATAACCGACTATTGAAAGAGAATTGATAAATTTCTAATCTAAATAATACATAACTTTTCAGTTCCTTTTTGATTTTTTTATAAAACTATTTTTCGTATTTCAGAAAAAAAACTTGGGTAATATTAGGGAGTTCCGGTCTGAAAACCAAGAATTATTAGTATAAGTTGGCATCATAAATCCCAATAAAATATCGCATCATAAATTATGTGAAATTGAAACGAGTGTTTCTTTTTACGATATTTTACAAGGGGGACAAAAAATGAATATTCTTAAGTTTTTGATGTCATTATTCAATTCTAAAAAAATGACTCAACAAATGTTTGAGTTATTCGGAAATAAAAAGAAGAACAATAAAGGATGGATTTGGGCTTCTTTACTAGGATTAGGAACAGTTTTTGGATTATTAGCAACACGTAATTCAAGTTTGATAAGACCTATAAAACAAACGTTTCAAGGTTTTCAAAATAAAACAAGAACATTTATTCCATCCAAAGTAAATTTGGCAAATATGGAGTTTGCTGATGAAATTACGCCTAACACACAAAAGAAACAAAGTAATCTAAACTAATAACTGTCACTATTAAAAGATAACAACCATATAAAAAAGCAGATAGCCGGTTCCTTGTTTTACAGGAAATCGGCTAATCTGTTTTAATACGTACAATTCTCTTTTTTGAATATGGTGACCCGAATTAGTTTTTCGACACCTCCACTTGTTAATTTTTTATTTATCTTCTTTTAACTCATACATTCATTGTCTATTACGTACATGGGTTGCTTTTTTCATCTTCAATTTTCGAAAATCCCCTGTTTCCACGATTTCATTTCTAATTGATCTACTGTTAATCATAATTTTTTAAGTTAGAAACAAAACTCATCCGTTATCCTTTTTGAAAATGTTAATTATAAATCCCTTTTAGATTTGAGATAATACTTTATAATTTAAGAGCTTCTTTAGGCACCTTAGAATGAGTACAAACAAATTGCTCAATCATTTGATTTAACTCTATAGCCGCTTTTGTTGGTATTTGATGTTTTGCACCCGTAATAAATTTTAATTCATTACATGGCAATTCTTCATGTAATAAGTTTGCATGACTATAAAAAGTTTTGTCATTTTCTCCATAAACCAATAACATAGGTAGATGGATATCTTTAAGACGATTGGTACAATTATAGTGCAAACTATAGCGATAATATTGTTCAATATTTTTTGCATTACCTTTCCGAGCTTCTCGAAACATTCTTTTAAATAATTTTTTTGTATTAGAATTCCCCCACGAAATGGCAAATGCTAAAAATGAAATTGCTCTTGCTTTCGCCAATTGGACACCAAGAGAAATCTTATTTTTTAAATACCCTTGACGCACTTCTGACATTCCGCCTATTAGAATTCCTCCTAAACTATTTTCGGGATAAGTTAATAAAAATTCCAGGGCAACTGTACTTCCTGTTGAATACCCACATACAAAAGACTTTTTTATTTCCAAGTGGTCCAGTAAACTTTTCATATCTTTAGCAATTAGTGAATATGTAATTGGCTGACTTGAACTCTGGCTGTTGCCATGTCCTCTAACATCAAAAGCGATTACTTTAAAATTTCTCGATAATTCTTCGATCTGATACTCAAAATTTTCGCTGGTAAGCGTAGGAGGGTGAATAAAAATGATAGGAGTCCCTTCTCCTTTTACTATATAGTAAAGGCTACATCCCTCTACCTCTAACTTTGGCATGTATTGAATCACCTCGACAATTTACAATCTCTTAATTAAAGCTACTGATTTCATAAGTATTTCACACTTAATAATTTGTATAAAAAGAAAGAAATATACTCACTTCCTATTTTGTGAAGGATTCAATATTCATTTCTCTCTTCGTAAAACATAAAATGTTCAAAAAGGGCATTTTTATTACCAAAACATTTTATATAGATATAAACTTGCTTCACTAGTCACTTTTAGAATAAAGCTTTTAATACTTTTAATGCTTTTTATCCCTGCATAGCTCTCCTCAACTCGCTCATACTATAACTGTAACTTAAAGTCACAAATTATTACCTGGTACGCATGGAATTTCGTTTTATTACACGTAGTTAGTCTGTTTTGTTGTATAAAAGGAAACTGATTAAACCTTCTACACCTCTAAAAAGTATCGGGTAATAGAGTATTATGGTATCAAGTAAGTACAATTAAAAAGGTGAATGATATGAAAAGATTTCTAACTTTATATGCCTTATTTTTAATTTTAACGGGATGTTCAGAAAAACCATCCACTCTTAAAAAGAATGAATTACACGTTAAACATGGAGATAACAAATTGACTCAAAATACAACACATTCATTTCCAAAAAGTAAAACTTTACAACCATCTCCCACTTCAGCTACTAAAAAAATCATTCTAGATGTGCCGCTTATTTCGCAAAAACCGGAATTAAAATATGGATGCGAAGTTACAAGTTTAGCGATGGTATTACAGCATGCAGGTATTAAAGTTAATAAAATGGATTTAGCTAACGAGATAAAAAAAGATCCTACTCCGCTGTCTACAAATAAAAGTGGAGACATCATTCAATGGGGAGATCCTAAAGAAGGGTTTGTCGGAGATATAACTGGAAAAAATAAGGGATACGCTGTCCACGTTCAACCGTTACAAAAATTAATGGAGCGTTATCTACCAAATCGTACGGTAAACTTAACAGGAAAACCTTTTAATACTGTGTTAGCTCAAATTAAGCTCGGTAAACCTGTGGTAGTATGGACTACAGGAGATTATCGCCTTCCAGATAGATGGGAGTCTTGGAAGCATGATGACAAAAAAATTACAGCTCCTTTGGATTTACACGCTGTTGTTATTGTAGGTTTCGAGGACAAATACATTTATATCAATGACCCATTAACTGTGAAAAAAGCACACAAAGTAAGCCAAGATATTTTCATTCAATCGTGGGAAGCATTAGGGAAACAAGCATTATCCTATCGCTAATGCCATTTCATTAAATATTTAATACTTCCATTAGGTGCACCCTGTCTATACAAAAAATAAAAAAAGATTTGATGATAAATATATTTTGTCTATAGAAGTACAAAATATAAAATACTCATTAAATCCGCTTTCATTTCGCATACTATTTCTAATGTGATTTATACTACGTATGTAACGCAAATTTACAAATTATTGCTGTAAACGTGGGTTTGTGAAGTGCAACAAAGCAGTTAGTTCCAGTTACTAATTGCTTTGTTGCACAAAATGAAGATTATTAATTTTTAGCTACAGATCACTATTTTCAAGTATATATGCTCTGTTATAACAGTAGCACAAACACAATTACAAGTTTTCTAAAGAGGTGGAATTATGATTGATTTTTTAAAAGAAATATCACTAGTACTAGTAAGAATAATCACCATCTTACCTTTATTACTATTTGTCACTCTATTTATGGGGAAACGAGCAATTGGTGAATTACCTATATTCGACTTTCTCATTATTATTACATTAGGTGCTGTTGTTGGCGCTGATATAGCGGATCCTAGTATTAAGCATTTACCAACGGTAATAACTATCATTGCAATAGGTATTCTCCAAAAAATTGTTACTAGTTGGAAAATATCAAATCGAAAACTGGATAAATTACTTACTTTCGAACCAACAATTGTTATTCAAGACGGAAAATTGCTCGATAAGAATCTAAAAAAGATACGTTATTCTATTGATAACATTCTACAAATGTTAAGAGAAAAAAACGTATTTGATATTAATGATGTTGAAACGGCAATCATTGAAGCAAATGGTGCATTAAGTGTATTAAAAAAGCCTTCAAAAAATACAATTACAATTGAAGATATTAAAATACAAAACAAAATGTCTGCTATTTCCTTCCCTATTATATTAGAAGGAAAAGTTTGTTTAAATATTTTAGAAAAATTACATTTAAACGAGGATTGGCTAAACCAACAATTATCAGTTCAAGGAGTTAATAATATAAATGATATCTTTTTTGCTACGGTAAATTACAACCTTGAATTGTATGTTTCTTTGCGAAATGAAAAGAATATAACAATTCCACCAATAGTACACTAATCCATTTATATACCAGCTAGAATGTACACTAAATTTTCAAGAATACATAAAAACTAATCACTAAATTCTGTAATTTAACGGTCCGTTAACATAATTTGCTGAACATTGTTTATAGCTGAAAACAAATCAAAGTTCCTAGCCCTAGACAAATCATTCTGTATATTACATCGCTAACTGAAAACATTGATTTTTAGCTTTGCATACCTAATTACCTCGTAATAAGTTACATAATCTTTTTTTATCAGAATTTCCTGTTTCCCTCTCCACATAGAATAAAATGTTCAAAAAGTTCATATTGATCAGCAAAACATTCTAGACACTTTGGGCAAATATACATTTTTATCACTGCACCCCTTCTTGAATAAGGATGTTATTAAGTCTTATTCCTACATAACTTTTCCAATTCCTTTTATACTATAATTGAAACTTTAAGTTAGAATCCATTACTTTTAAGCGCTAATCATTTTTATACATTAAGTTGTTAGCAAATTGATTTAACTACTTTATTGTATAAAATAAAGTTTTTGTTTAGTTTTCTTTCATTTCCGAATAATATTTTCAACCCTGTTCATACTATTCCTGTAACTTTCAGTTACAAAATATTTCTGTAAGCGCAGTGTTTCTTTTGTACAACGAGCAGTTAGTTTATTAACTAGCTGCTCGTTGTGCTTAATGAAGTATTTAACTTTCTTAATAATTTATCCTCCAATTCCTCCCCCTCCTATAGCATTAATATCGAAAATCAATATCGAATTTCGTTATTAAAGTATCATTGATATATAACTTTTTCAATTGATTATAAAATAATTTACAAAAGCTTTACAAAGCAACAAGATAGTATTATTTTAGCTTTTACGTATGTTTTTCCGAAAGAAGCCCCCTCCTCAATTTATGGGAAGGTGTGAAAGCACCAGCAGATAGGTCAGGGATGAATGTCGGTTAGTGGAAAGCAAAATATTTGCTACTATATACTTGTACAGATTGCTCTTTGAAAACTAAAGATATGAGGTTAATTGTGGAAAAATCATTACAATTGTCAACACTTCAGCCTTCTGTCATCTCACACTTGCCGGACCTACGAAAATCAAGCTAAAGTTGAAGATCACCTATAATATCTTCTATTTTTATTGCTGGTTTACATACTTTGATGCGAAATCAACCAGCAAGATATTAGAATTCATCGAAAACTCAAGGTGGAGATAGCTTTTTTGATACTACATTAAGTAACGCAGGTAAATATAAATTTGAGAAATAATTAATGAAACAATCATAATTGGAAAACCAACTTTTAAGAAATCTATATAGCTAAAACGATGACCTTCTCGACTTGCAATTCCAGCAACAATCACGTTAGCGGAAGCACCGATTAATGTTCCGTTTCCACCTAGACAAGCTCCTAGTGCTAATGACCACCATAATACATCAATCTGTGCATCAGAAGGTGATAAACCAAGACCGACAGCCATATCATTAATTAGTGGAATCATTGTCGCAACAAACGGAATATTATCAATTGTTGCTGATGCAATACCAGATACCCATAAAATTAAAACCGAAGCATAAGAAATATCACCACCTGTTAAATTAATCAATTTTTGTGCTAATGTTTTAATTAAACCGATATCAATAAGTCCACCAACGAGTACGAATAGACCAGCAAAGAAGAAAATAGTAATCCACTCTACATGAGCAAATACCTCTTCAATTTCATGCTCTTTTACACCAATTAGCATAAGTACAGTAGCACCAGTTAATGCCATTACTGCTGCATCAATGTGAAAGATAGAGTGAGTCATGAAGCTAAGAATCGTAAGGCCAAGGACAGTTAAAGATTTTTTCATCAATGTAGCATCTTTAATGTATTGTTTTTCATCTAAATTCATTAATTTTTTTACTTGAACAGAATCTGCAATTAACTCTTTACGATAAATAAAGAAAATAATTGTTGTGGTAACAACAAGGAGTATAATTACGATTGGAGCTAAATTGAATACGAACGCATTAAAGTCTAAATGCTTATTTGCAGAACCTATCATAATGTTTGGTGGATCACCGATTAGTGTTGCAGTTCCCCCAATATTTGAAAAAATAATTTCAGAAAGTAAATATGGAACAGGATTTACTTGTAAAATACGTGTAATAGATAAAGTAATTGGAACAACAAGTAGTACAGTTGTCACGTTATCTAAAAGTGCGGAACCAATCGCGGTAAGCAAAGAAAGGGAAATTAAAATTTTGATGGGATTTCCTTTTACTTGTTTAGCGGCTTTAATTGCAACATATTGGAATACACCAGATTTACTAGTGATGTTTACTAAAATCATCATACCAATGAGTAATGTAATGGTTCCCCACTCAATATGTTTTGTGAAGGCAGTATGCAGGTCGACAATGCCGAAGATAACCATGAGTGCTGCACCGAGAAGTGCTATGACAGCACGATTGATTTTTTCTGAAATGATAATGGCATAGGTAATGAGGAAGACTACGATTGCAAAATAATATTGCCAATTTGCGAGTTCTTGCGTTGTTTCGTGCAAAAATCCCATCTCCTTTTAGGTGACTTTTTAGTGTGTCATAAATCTGTTGGAGAAACACACTGAAAGCTATGATAGAGTAGCAAAATGTTGGATATAAATTACAAGAAGTATTTATCATATTTTTTGCAGAAAGATTCGTAATATACACGTTGAATTCACTCAACAGTTTATGTCGTTTTTGCAGGTATCACCTGTATTTTTTTAGAATTTCCCCCCGCTCTTTTTCCGCATCACATTGAAGATTCAAGAACTTCACTATCAGTACTGTTAAATGATATATTCATTAATAAAAAGTATGTTTATTAATGAAACCTGTTAAAGTACAAACTTTTAATTAGCAAGCGAGAAATAAACACTTCATTATTTCTGCTATATTTAAAGGACTCTTTTCTAATACAATAAGAACAGCAAAAAGAACTTGTAATAATTACTACAAGTTCTTTTTCAGATAATGTATAAAAGGTAAATCAAACTATCTCATTAATCGTAACGGGGAAACCATCTTACACATATGGCTTGTTTTCGTTATATAACAAATACAATTTATCACTTTACTCAAATTATAGGAAGTAATTTGTCTAACTCCCCTTTATGATAATTCACTTTGCAAATCTTTGCATTTAAATGTATAATTATATAAAATATTCTAAAAATTTGAATCGAGTTAAAAATCATGAGAAGTTTTTGTTCATTATTGATCTCTACTATCTGTTCAACAATCCTTTTAGTTTGGAACTCCTATTCTTTCTATACTGGATTCACAACAGGACATACATACTACTGGGTTAACGGTATCATCGCCTTCGTTTTCCTTCTATTCTTTGTCTTAAATATGCGAAATATTATCAAGAAAAACTACAGAACATCAGGACAATAGGAGTTAATACATATGTGGGAAAGACTTAAAAACTATAAGTATTCCTTAAAGGAATTAAAGTTCATGCTTTGGTTATTTGGTATTACTTGTTTTATACACTCGGTCGCTTTCTTTGGTGGAATATTTTCTTCCGAGTTCCTTTGGTTTAAAGGTCTTTGCGCTATTGCAGCATTACTAGCTCTTATGGATGTTAAGCGGAAAATAAGTAAGCATAAGATAACATTGTGAAAAGGAGCCATTACAGGTTCCTTTTTTCTATGCAAAATAAAAAAAGCGACGGATTCGCTATCTCTCCATGTTCATCCACCTCACGGTAATTTTTAATTTAAGTATTGAAATTTTCTAAATCTCCATGTATTATATTTTTGTATTTTCTCAGTTCCTAAGCCGAGAAAACGTCATCACTTCTAAAAGGACCCGAAATCCAACGGGTTCTTTTTGTTTACTTGAACTCATTTTTAAATTGTTGTATTATATTCTCGACTCTTACTTATATAAGTCATTATCAGGAGAATCTGGAGGTTTGTAGGTTCTTTTTTGTTAAATAAAAAAAGCAGTGGACTCGACACTTTAATTAATCAACTTTAAATCAATATCTACACTATAATAATTCACAAAAATTATAAGTATAGGTGAATAGAGGAAAATATAGTATTCTTATAGAAAGAAACATATGTATATTTATATATAAATAACAATAAGAAAATGAATTTTGTAATATAACTAAATATAATTTTTAAATATATGTAAATGAAGTTTTGTTATCTTTCTTTATCTATATAACGAAAAGATTCGTTATGGGATAATTCATTAAAAATATTTCGGTTAGAAATCAATGTTTGAGAGATGATTACGGTCGTAAATTATTCACTTCATTAAATTTCATTTTTAATCTATAAATTTTATATAACAAAGAAAAAAGCACCTACTTTCATAGGTACTTTTTATTGTATTTGATTAAATGAAAGTAAACTTTTGGGTAAAATTCAATTGGGTTTTAACTAAATTTGTAATAAATTTCTCAATATAGATATACTGCTTATTTATGGATATAATATTCCAAATTAACCAAAAATAAGTTATGATATAGATATGATAGTTATCCTTTTGTTTACTCCTTGTGCTAAAGATAAGATTGTGTTCCCTGATCTTATCTTTTTATTTTTGGATTTTAGATACAAAAAAGGCATCTTTAATAACTTAAAACTACCCTGTCACTAGGACAGAAAGAGGAAAACTTCAAACTCTGGTCTCTACGCAGCAGATTAAAGTAGTAAAAATTCCTTGAAGGAAAACGTTTGGACGGGAATTAGAAGTACCAGAAAATATACAGCAGAGAGAACTAAATGAGTTATTTATTATAATAAGATCGGAAGCAATGGAAGATACCAAGAGGACATAGGAAGATTCTTTGGAAATGATATAGTTATGAAAACATAAGCACTTGAAGGGATCTCTTGTGTATCTAAACATTTGCCAAACAAATAGATGATGTTAGGATGAAGGAAACGCAAACTAACAAGGAGAAGTGATTATGCAAAAAGCTTTCTATATGAATATTAATGATTACGAGAGACCTGCAGATATATTGCGGATGCTTGGACATCCCATGCGTTTGATGATAGTTCGAGAATTAATTTTAAAAGGTCCATTAAATGTATCCCAGTTACAGAAGCTACTACGTGTTCCACAATCTACAATGTCACAGCAATTAATAAAGTTAAAACAGTTTAAGGTGGTTTCCTATGAGCGAAAAGGAAATGAGATTTATTATATAGTGAGTGACGAAAAAGTGATTGAGAGTATGAAGGGATTAGAATGTTTGCAACAGTGGACGTAAGAAGACATTGAAAATCTCTTTATTTCTATAGATTGAGATGAACTTTTTATAGTATATATAGTTTTAAAATAACGAAAAGTAGATAATTTTGGACGAATTGTAATACCAAAATAAACATGGAAAAATTTACAAGTGGATACAGTGGATGCGCTAGAAACTTTTGTAGAAGAAGATGCGATTATTCTACAAAAATATACAGCTCATAATACTTGTCCTATCACAGGAGAAATACTTCAAAGAATGTAAAACTAGTCTGACGTTGATTCCAAACGGCGCTAAATAACTGTTAGCTGAACTAGAACCATACAAAGTGACTGTATGAGAAAAATAGGGGGAGAACTCATTGGAAACGAAATTACAATTATTTCAAAAGGATAGAGGCAAGAACATACTATTTTCACAGGAACACTTATTACAAGAAGCGTTTCAAAAGAGGAAGGATATCACGTTAATTCTGTTAAAAGGACTACATATAAAAGGAATAATAAGAGGATATGATACTTTTTCTATTTTAATAGAATATAAGGGGAAGCAACAGCTTGTATATAAACATGCAATCTCCACGATTCGATTCTAAAGCCCACGGACAGGACGTTCACACATTTGCAGGTACCTGACACCTTTAGAAAAATAACTAGGAGTATAACTTTTATGTTATAATTTAATACTCAGTCAATATTTATACTATACAACGACGTCTAAAACAGTAACTGAAAAACCCATCCCTATTCTATATAGATATGGGTTTTTCTACTTCTGATTTATCATATAAAACCCTACATGAAGCGGAGAGAATGGTACTATGTATCCTAAGTTTTTTGATAAAATGGCCTTTTCAAAAGAGCATAAAGATTTATTAATTCAGTTGTATAATAAAGAAATTACAAGAAATGAGTATAATCTTGTATTAAACAATTTATATGAGACAAAGCCTAAGGTAAATGAAAATAAGAACCAAGCTAAAGTGCTGGGTTCTGTTACAAAGTGTTTTTAACAAATAAAAGGTTGGTATGATTACAGTTTACCCTTTTTCACAAGTATTAACCCGATGTCAAATATTAAAACAAGACTTCTAAAATGATATATCTTAGAAGTCTTAGATTTACCATATATGAGCCTAGCAATATTATCTTTCTTGTCCATCTGTTTGATTCGCTTGGAACTCCATTTTCATCGCAATACTATCTCCCTGGAACATATTCTGGTCCATTTTATTGTCTTCAAAGGTAAACCTTATCCAGAACCAATCCATCTTACCAGCCTTTAATCCACCCGTCTCTTCCCATTTTGAAAGGAATACTTTATGAGACGCGACTTCCGGATTTTGTGATTTTAATTCTGCAAGAGTTGTTTCGTATATAGGACCTTTTACTGGATCCCAATCCCAAAGAAATTGTACTTTAATATGTTTACCAAAATCATCTTCCTGATTATCTAGTTTCAAATCGTTCACGGTATAATCTACTTTCATTAGAACATCTTTAATATCTAACGTACCACTATTTTTTACATTGAACTTTTTTAAAATTTTATCCCCCGGTTTTAAATTATCTAAATTAAGAGAAGTTGTAGGCTGCATAGTAAGATCTAATGTCCCCGCGGCTAATTTGTTATTCGACACAACTTGATCACTAAAATAAGCATATGTCCCCCCACCAATTAAAGATAAACCAAGAGCGGCTGAAACCACTCCCACACCTAATTTCTTTTTCAAAGACATATTTTATTCCTCCCTATAGTATTTTTCCCTATTAAATCAAAAACCTTTCTTTATACAGATGTAACAAAAATTTGGTTTTTTATTAAATATAAGGTGCACCTATGTTGAGAAAATCACGGGAATATTCTTTATGTATTGGGTCCCCGGATCCGTCAACTTAAGTAAATTTATTCCCCAAAATATAAAAAAATCTTATTTTTTCTAAACAAGCTAAATAGAAAGAGTGACGAAGTAACCGACAAAAAAGAGACTAAAAAATAGTTCATAGTCTCTTTTCTGATTTTACTTATTGAACCATAGCAGATACAATTACAGTAAATTCAGAGGTAGCATTCTTAGGGTTGGCAATATAAAGAGATCTTTTAGATATAACACTTGTTCGATTGCCGTTTAATACACCAGAGAAATGAGTAGGGTCCGTTGCAGCGGACTTATCTTCCATTACATTAAAGCTAATAAAGTCCGGATCTCCGCCGCCTATAACCTCCCATTTCAAATATTTTGTTCCTGCAGGAAGATTCTCAGTACTAAAGTTGCCACTTGAACGATTTTTCTGTCCTGGTTGTGGCTCTTTACCTGATCTTACTCTTGCGATCTCTACTGTCGCTTTTGTTTCCATATCCATTCCCCATTTCATAATAAATGTATATTTTAATCAGGTTACTACAGCAACCTAACTAAAATATACAATTTGTAGAAGAAAATGGGTATTGAAAAATATTGAGACTTCTTTATTCATAAATTAAAGCATATATGTTTATTCCAACTAATGATGTAGCATTTCGAACATTATCAATGTACATTTCTTTATTTTTTATCACTTCAGTTCGATTTTCGTGTAAAACATCACTAAAAATAAGATCATCCAAGTCCCCAAATTTATCTTCCATTACGTCAAAAAGAATATCATCTAAATCGCCACCACTTGCTAATTCCCATTTCAAAAAGCTTGTGCCTTCAGGTAAAGTTGCAGCGCTAAATAACTGACCTGGATATATAGTTGTTACCAATTGTATCTTTTTTATCTTCATGTTCATAACCCCCTTTTCAATAAGCATCATTTACTAAAATATATATTTTTTAGAGGTATTTAGGTATTGATAAAATCTACTTAATACTTATTATTGGCATCTATTGAAAACGAAATATTCTAAAAAATATTAGTTTAGAATTATCTAACCTTTTGTAAAGGTATACCTTTACAAACAAAATGGTATAATTGTGGTAACCAATTTGAAGAGAATACAAAACGTGACAAATATTTATGGATATATACGTGTAAATACAAAAGAACAAAATGAACAACGTCAGTTACATAAGATGATAGAACGAGGAGTGGAAGCTCGACGCATTTTTGTCGATAATGCAAGTGGACGAAATTTTGATCGCCCGCAATATCAATTGTTAAGAAAAATATTGAGTCAAGGTGATATTGTCTACATAGATGCTTTGGATCGTATGGGACGAAATTACGATGAAGTCATTTCAGAGTGGAAATACATAACAAGAGAATTACAAGCCGATTTTGTTGTTTTAGAAAATGAAACATTGTTTGATAGCCGGAAATTTCGTGAAATGGGAGATATGGGCAGATTAATGGAGGATCAATTTTTATCTTTACTTTCTTATGTTGCAGATCAAGAGCGTAAAAAAATTCGTCAGCGACAAGCTGAGGGGATTACGGTAGCTAAGTCTCAAGGAAAACATTTAGGCCGTCCTCAGGTAAACCTTTCGACCTTAAGCAAACAACAAATGAATATAATAGAAGAAACTCATTCAAAATGAAAAAGTGGAGAAATAACTGCTGTTATGTTTATGGAAATGTTAGAGCTAAAGAAAAACACGTTTTATAAACTAATGAAAGAATATGAAAGCAAATTGAATTGAGCTGGCCAATATCCAGTTCTTTTTTTGTTTGTAGCAATGCTCTTGGAAAATAAAAAGGAGCCCGTTAATTCGGGGAGATTTTCAGATGTATCGATTCAATCTGTTAAGCATTCACACACCTATAGGAGGATGAACAAACCATGAAAACCGCGAGAATGTTTTCAATACTTATCTACTTATTGAAGAGAAATATAGTGTCTGCTGAAGAATTAGCCAATGAATTTGAAGTAAGTACAAGAACCATCTATAGAGATATAGACGCTTTATCATCTATCGGTATCCCTATTATTTCATATTTAGGAAAAAATGGTGGTTTTACGTTAATTGATAACTATCAACTAGATAAATTTACATTTAATGATGAAGAAAAGAAATTTTTATTAGAAGGTTTAACATTAAAAAATGAATTATTTGATACCAATCAACTATCAATTTTACAAAAAAAAATAGAATTATTGAAAGAAAATAAAGGTGAATATAACTCTAGCATTACAATAACATCATCTACACTACACCGAAAAACGATAGAAGACGAAACAAAAGCGAAGATAAAAAAAATACTCTCTATAATTGATGAGGGGAATAAAATTTGTATTTCTTATGTTTCACAAACAGCGAATATATCTAGTCGAATTATTCAACCTTTAAAATTAAATTTTATGAATGGTAGTTGGTATTTAGAAGCCTTTTGTGAATCCAGAGAAGCTTTGAGATTATTTAAATTGACTAGGATAAGAAATATGGAAGTAATACATGACAATACTAGAACTGTCTATACTGAGGAAAATGAGTATTTCACTAATAAGTCAGCTAAAGTGGAGGAAATTATATTATTGTTTTCGAAAAGTGAACTTGGGAAATTATACGATTTTTTTACTGAGGATGAAATATCCGTACTTGAAGATGGGAGTATAAAAGTAGCCTTTAATTATGACACCAATAAAAATTTACTGCCATTTTTATTAATGTTTGGTAGGCATGTTAAGATACTATCGCCACTATGGCTTAAAAATGAATATAGGAATGAAATTAAATTTATTTATAAAAGCTGACAGACTGTTGTCATAGTATGAATGCTACACTTTCTATATCAACTAGTAGGAGGAATTAACAATGAATGTAGCAGTTACTGAAAAATATATTTATGGAAAAAAAATAAGAACAAATAATCAAAATACAGATGCACTACTTAGTCTATGGGAAGAGATTCTTCGTTTAAATTTAAAAGGTGATGTATATGCTGTTTATAATAATTATGAAAGTGATTTTACAGGTGATTATGATTTGCATATTGGTACTGAAGAGAAATTTATTGATGAAAATAGTGTCATCATTCCAGCAGGCAACTATCATGTTGTAGAAGTAGATAATATTGATCCACAAGGGGTTTTTAATGCTTGGATGGATATCTGGAAAAGTGATATAAAAAGAGCATATAAAACTGATTTTCAATTTCACTCTAAAGATGGAGGTATAAGGATATTTCTGTCGGTTGAATAATGAATAGTAAGCTTACTAACTAAAATGAAGGATTTGAACAGATGGATAAGAAAAATCTAGACTTTTCAGACGCTGATATCAGCCGTCAAAATTCCTGGACTTCCTCTGTCACAATTCATAGGGACCTTCTTGCTACTAAGGATCTTGTCTATAGCCCATGCAGGTTCGAGTGTTCTCAACCACGAATAGAAACACAAAACGCTGAATATGGGGCATATGTATTTAATTTGAACGCTCTCTCCATTAGATTTCGTGTCGCTAAAATTACTCCTACAAAGGTCGGGCAATTTGTGACTTTGTGGGAGAGAAGTGGGGATGGACCGATCCAACCATATGACATATCAGATTCAGTCGATTTGTTTGTTATTAGTACCCGTGAAGGGAATAACTTTGGTCAGTTTGTATTTCCAAAAGCTGTTCTATGTAATCAGGATATAGTATCCAATAAGGGGAAAGGTGGGTAAACGAGCAATACGCGTTTACCCACCTTGGGACAAGACTACGAGCCGTCAGGCTCAAAAAACTCAGGCATGGCAGCTAGAATATTTCTTAGAGATACCTGTAAATAGACCAATAGACTGTGTTCGTGCTCAAATGCTCTACAGTCTAAATCGTTAATATAAACCAACTTATCAGCTAAACTAAAAACCGGTTCCTTAACGTACAGGGAACCGGTTTATTTGTGTCTGAATTATGTCTAAACGTACAATTTTCTTTTTTTGATATGGTGACCCCTACTATCTAATTGTTCCTTATACTCTTTTAATGCTTCTTTCCAATGTCTTAATGGTTTTAATCCATTCAGGATAATGCATTCTTTGCTTAACACTGAATATTTAGGTCTATTGGCTGTTTGGGGGAATTCTTCCGTCGTTAAAGGAATTATATTGATATCTGTATTGAAGTCTTTAAAAAATTCAACTGCAAACTCATACCACGAACATACTCCTTCATTTGTCGCATGATATAATCCAAATTGATCTGTCTCTACTAACTCCTCAATAAAGTTTGCTAAATCTATTGCATAGGTAGGTGAGCCAAATTGGTCTGATACTACACGTACTTCACCATATAGACTTGCTATTTTTCCTATCTTAGCAATAAAGTGACCATCGCCCTTTCCAAATATCCAGGACGTTCTAATAATAAAATGTTTCTTCGTGTATTTTTTTACGAAATGTTCTCCAGCCAATTTCGTTTCTCCATATATATTTAATGGATTAGGACGATCTTCAAGATTGTATGGTGTATGCTTTTCGCCATCAAATACATAATCCGTACTAATATATACAAATTTACATTTTATTCTCCCTGCAGCTTCAGCAATATACTTGGTACCTAATACATTCACTTCATATGCCAGCCCTTTATTTTTCTCTGCCCCATCTACATTTGTAAATGCTGCACAGTTTACAATTACATCTGGCTTTAACCTATCAAGATAAGAGCTAACTTTTATTTTATTTGTAATATCTAACGTGGTTCGATTCACACCATATAGCTCATGATGTGTTCTGCTGAGTACTTGCATTAAAGTTTGTCCTAGTTGTCCATCTACTCCCGTTATCAGTATCTTCATTTTAAAATTCCTCGTTTAACTTATATAATTTTTAGTTAATAAAATTCATTCCCACCAAGTAGGGTTATCTATATACCACTTAATTGTTTGAGTGAGTCCAGCATCGAATAGATAGTTTGGTTTCCAACCTAATTCTTCTTTCAGCTTAGTAGCATCCATGGCATAACGCCGATCATGTCCTAAGCGATCTGAGATAAATGTAATTTGCGATTGATCTTTATTTAGGAATTTGAGTATTTTTTGTACAATATCTAGATTTGTATATTCATTATCTCCTCCGATGTTATAAATGTGCCCATCTGCTCCACCATGAAGAACTAAATCAATAGCTACACAGTGATCCTCTACATGAAGCCAATCTCTTATATGTAATCCATCACCGTATAGGGGAATACTTTTATTATTTAACGCATGAGTTATTGTTAATGGTATTAATTTTTCCGTGAACTGATAGGGACCATAATTATTGGAACAACGAGTTATATTCATAGGTAAACCGAATGTCTCATAATACGCTCGTACCATTAAGTCTGCACTAGCTTTACTTGCACTATAAGGACTATTAGGAGCTATTATTGTATGCTCTGTAAACGCACCCGTTTGAGATAATGTCCCATATACTTCATCTGTAGAAATTTGTACAAACTTTTTCACTTTTGTTTTATATGCTGAGTGTAATAAGGCTTGTGTACCTAATATGTTAGTTTGGACAAAGATATGGGGAGTTTTAATACTTCTATCAACGTGAGATTCTGCTGCAAAATTTAATACATAATCAAATTTCTCTTTTTTAAATAACTTATCTATGAATATTTCATTTGAAATATCCCCTTTGATAAATTTATAATTCTGATTTGATGATATTTCCTTGAGATTAGATAAATTTCCTGCATATGTTAATAAATCTACATTTACAATTTGGTATTGAGGATATTTCTTTAAAATGTAACCAATAAAATTACTACCAATAAAACCTGCCCCACCCGTTATTAATAATTTCAATTAAAATCATCTCCATAAACAAAGTTGATATTAGTATCTTTTAATCTAGGCAGTTTTCTATCTTTTTCTGATAAAATTGGTTGATTAGTTGGCCAAAATATTCCTATCGTTTCATCATTCCATAGAATTCCCTCTTCATGGTTAGGGGAATAATACTCATCTACTTTATACTGGACGATAGTATTAGGTTCTATTGTACAAAAACCATGTGCAAACCCTTTAGGAACGGTAAGTAGACGGTTATTATACTCACTTAAAATTGTTCCGAACCATTGCCCGTACGTGGGGGATCCCTTTCGAATATCTACCACTACATCGTAAATAGAACCAGAAATGCAGCTCACTACCTTCATTTGGGCTTTAGGATTCAACTGATAATGCAGCCCACGTATCGTGCCTGTGTGAACAGATAATGATTGATTATCTTGTACAAATTCTCCCTGTAAATCTAAAAGTTCAAATTTTTTCTTATTATATGTTTCTATGAAGTAACCACGTTTGTCACTGCATTTATCAAGCTCTATAATAAAAACACCATCTAATGCTGTATGAATTTTACGCATTCTTCTCTCTCCATTCATTTAAATGCTATTGATGGGCAACCCTTAATAAATATCGGCTGTATTGATTTTCCTTTACCGAATTTGCTATTTTTAATAGTTGTTGCTTGGTTATATATTTCTTTTTAAATGCAATTTCTTCTAAACAGGCTACTTTTAAACTCTGTCTTTTCTCAATCGTTTCTATAAATTGTGCTGCTTCTAATAATGATTCGTGTGTGCCTGTATCCAGCCATGCATAGCCTCTTCCCAATAATTCAACTTCTAATTCTCCCATCTTAAGATATTCTTTGTTTATATCTGTTATCTCTAATTCTCCACGACTAGACGGTTTTATGGTTTTTGCTATTTCTATCACACGTTTATCATAAAAATACAGACCAGTTACTGCATAGTTTGATTTTGGTTCCTTTGGCTTTTCCATGATATTAATTACATGCTTTTTAGAATCAAACTCTACTACTCCAAAACGCTCTGGATCATTGACATAATAACCAAAAACTGTAGCTCCCCTTTTCTTCTTAACAGCCTTTTCTAGTAATTCTGTTAGTCCATGACCATAAAAGATATTATCGCCAAGAATTAAAGCTACATTATCATTTCCAATAAACTCCTCAGCGATTATAAATGCTTGTGCTATACCTTCTGGATAAGGCTGAACAGTATATGAAAGAGTAATTCCATATTTTGAACCATCACCTAACATTTGCTCAAATTTATTAATATCTTGTGGTGTTGAAATAATTAGTATCTCTCTTATCCCCGCCAACATTAGTACTGATAAAGGATAATAAATCATGGGTTTATCATAGATAGGTAATAATTGCTTTGATACAATTTGGGTAAGGGGGTACAATCTAGTACCGCTCCCACCTGCAAGAATGATACCTTTCATGGCATTGTGCTCCTTCATAGTTTTTCTGATATGCTCAATTAAGAGCCTAAGCTTTAAAAACTATATAGCTTATTATGCAGGGGGCCATTACTTACTTAATAAAAGTGGCCTCCTACATAAATAATTAATTTAAATATTTTCCTATTACAATAGAATTATAATTACCACCGTAAGAATATGTACTAATTAAGGCATTGCTTACCGGTGTCTTACGAGCGTTTTCTGTGACAAGATCGATTCTTCCTCTATGACTCTTTACATTTTGCGTAGCTGGTATTTCACCGTCAAATGCACATATTACACTAATAAGAGAAAGAAGGCCTGCAGTTGCATGAGTTTCCCCAAAGATAGATTTTGTGGCACTAACAGGAGCTCCATTTCCGAATATACGTTCTATAACTCTCTCTTCAATACGGTCAAAATATGTATGACCATTGGCAGCTGCACAAATATATTCTATCTCTCCTGGAGAAATCATCGCCTCTTTCATTGCTAAACGCATAGATTCCTCCCATGCCTTTCCTAGATGATTTAAGTCCCCTATTTTACTATCATCAGATGTTAACCCAAAACCTTTAATTTCAGCTAAAATATTACCATTTCTTTTTAACGCTGCCTCCTCACTTTCTACAATAAAGGCAACGCTCCCTTCACCAAGTATGGTACCGCTATTATTACAATCAAAAGGACTTATATTCTCAGTTGTTAAGTATCTTTTTATTTTTGAGTGTCCCTCTATTATTGGATTATTTACTTCATCTGCCGTTACCACAATGAATGTGTCATAATCACTAGATTGAATCATGGCATAGGCATAGTATAGTGCACTAATACCAGAAACCCCGCCACATGAAATAGTTGAAGTAGGCCCTTTTATTTTAAAGTTTAATGAAATATGTCCAGCTGCTGCGTTCATAACTGTGTTTGGAAATAATTTAGCATTGGCGGCCTTAACACCCTCTTGGATAATATTTCGGTTAAATGATTCTACCGTTGCAACTGGTCCTGTACCAGTTGCAAAAATAATTCCTATCTTGTCCCTATTATTTTTATCTATCTTTAAGTTCCCGTTTTCTATAGCCATTTTCACTGACAGTACTGCATGTTTGCTAATTGAATCCATCTTCCTTAATAAATTAGGATGTATTAGCCTTCGATAGTTTTGTTCTGGTATTTTTCCGGCTTGTATGCACTTAGGATTGTCGTTCCACTGTTTAATCTTTGAGGTACCACTCTTTCCCTTAAACATACAATCTTTAATTTCTTGAAGATTTGAAGAATTCCCAGCAAGTCCCCCTACACCAGTAATTACGACTTTTTTTTCTTTAATTAGCTTTTCCTTTGCGGGTGATAACTCAAGGTTCTCATTGTACTTACAGAATAAGATACTTGCATTGTTTCCACCGAAAGCAAATGAATTTGATAGTACATAACTCAAATCACTTACCCTACCTATGTTAGGTACAAAATCTAGATTAAACTTTTGGCTTTCAACTTCAAAGTTTATAGTTGGAGGTAAATATCCATGTTGAATAGCAAGAATACTTGTTACTGCTTCCGCCGCCCCTGCGGCTCCTAACATATGTCCTATCATTGATTTAGTTGAAGAAACTGGTGTCTTATTTTCATTAATTAATGTACGAATTGCTTTTGGCTCTGATACATCATTTGCTGGTGTACCTGTACCATGTCCATTGATATAGCTTACTTCCTTAGCATCTATATTGGCTTTCTTTAAAGCACCTCGCATGGATCTCAAAGCACCTTCCCCGCCCGGATCTGGTGCCGTCTGATGATAGGCATCTGAAGATAAATCGTAATCCACTACTTCAGCTAGGATATTTGCACCTCTTTCAACCGCATGATCTAAGGATTCCAAAACAAGAATAGCTGCACCTTCTCCGATTACCACGCCATTACTCTTGCTATAGGGCGATGGTGGCGTTGGTGCTAGTGCTTGTAAACTATTAAAACCACTCATTGACAATTTAGATAAGGGATCTACACCACCGGTTATCATTATATCTGCTTTGTTATTTCGAATTGTATCCAGCGCAAAACCAATTGAATTTGTACCAGCGGCACATGCATTGGAAATAATCATTTTTGGTCCTTTTATTTTTAAGTCTCGAGTAATATTGTCACAGGGAGTATGGATTGGATACTTAAAAAGTAACGTTTCATCTGCTTTTTCAATGCCATCTTTGATCCACTGATTATGAAATTCTTCTCCGCTCAACATCCCTCCTAAAGAGGTGCCTAATGATATTCCAATTCGGTATGGATTAAAGTTTTCTATTTTTAATTTTGCATTTTCAACCGCTTCCCTTGCCGCCATGACACCTATTTTTCCACATCGATCCATATCCTTTATTTCATCTTTAAAGAAGTAATCATCTACCTGAAGGTTTTCAATCTCCCCGCCATAATCTGTTACCATTTCTGCCATATCGATATTTTGAATTACCTTAATACCAGATTTCCCCGATTTAATATTGTCCCAAAATTCCTTTACACTATTTCCGTTTGAACAAATAATTCCCATGCCAGTCACGACGATTCGTTGATTATTTATGTTCATATGCCATCACCTTTACAGTATTTTGATTGACCATGATTTAGGTAGAATATATGGTGAGGACTGAGTATGTGCCTCATACAAAGCATTTTCTTTATTTTTCACATAAAATCCAATTCCTGAAACAGCAAATGGTTCTTCTAATAAAGCAATTCCGAGTCTCATGTTTAATACAGGACTTTCTTTAAGTTCAATAACTTTACCAATTAATTGTTCCTCTATAAAAATTTCATCATTAACTGTAATTCTGCTCTCTATTCCTGTCGTAAATCCCACAATTCTTTTATTTTCTCCAGCTTCAGATTGCTGTTCTAAGGATTCTCTCCCATAAAATTCATCTTTATAAAAATCAATAAACCATTCTAAACTAGCTTCGAAAATATTTAGTTCTTCTAAATGTTTAAATTCAAAATATGGATGTCGAATTTCTAACATTAACGTCTCTAATGTTTCCCAATTCACTCTTTTTAAGTTAATATCGTCATCTTTAAAAGAATTTATGGTTTCAACTACTATTGGTTCCAAGTATTTTTCAAACAATAATTGATAACCATACTCTGCTGTTACACCTGTTCTTGCCAATAGAATTTCCTTTCCGAATAATTGATTTAACACAAACGATTGAAATGGTAGTGATGATATTTCGAAATCTAAAAATTTTTGAGCTAATCTCCATGCATAAGGGCCTTCAAATCCAAGGAGAGAATGCGTTTGACTTATATCTATAATCTCAATACCATTTGTCTTTTGATTTTCTAACCAAGCTAGTACAGTATCCTTTTTATGCGCTGTAGTAATAACTGTAATAGAATCCTCATTTTTAAATAGATTAATTATATCGATTACAGTCCCATCTTCTTGTAACAATAAGGTAAAGAGTGTAGTTTCTTCTTCCATAAACATAATATCTTTCGTAACTAAACGATCTAGGAATTCTACATGATCCTCCCCTTTTACAACAATTCTTCCTGTTTCTGATAAATCTATTACACCTATTCCGCTACGTACTGCATCATATGCTTCATTTTTCTCTTTTTGTATATTAATTTGATTACTCATGATTAAGTGCCCCCAATTCTCTCTTTATCACATCATTTATTGTCGGTAAATTACAGACATTATCTATATATAGTTGTTGCATTTTCTTTAATCTCTCAATCTTAGTTTTGCTATACAGCATATTAAATATTGTTTGACTGGTTTCCTTTAAATCAAAAATTTCACAAGTATACACACATTTAAAATAATCATTTTTCTCCATCAATGGAGCTAATTCTTTATGCCATCCATTTGGAAATACAAGAAATGGATAAAGTCCATTAGGTATTATATAATTCCATTTGTCTATAATGCCTCTTAAGGTAGGGTTAAAGCTATCTCTTTGAGCCCTTAACTCTTCATTTCCCATATGATTTACAAGACTAATCACAGGTATTTTTCCAAATACCGCTTTTCCCATTGAGCAGGATGTAATATTATCGCTGATAAATAAATCACACGATAATATTAGTTGCTCGTATTCTTCCAAATGAAGAAATGGTAGTGAAACAAATTCTATTTTCCCTCCATTTTTCATAGAAACAAATTTAGTCTCATCTGAAACCCCAATAAATTTAATACATGTATCACTCGGAAAGTCCTGAAGATATAGACTTAATAGTTCTTGTAATACAAATTCATAGCTAAACTTTGCATCATTGTACTGTTTCTTCTCCATGAGCCTCATTTTTACTAATAAGTTGGCCCATGATGATTTTGCAATCATAATTAATTTATCTTGTTCTCTACAACCAAGTTGTGCTCGTATTTTCATTTTTCTCTCTTCATCTACTTGTAAAGCTTCTTTGTACAACTTGACAGAAACAATCTTCTTATTATCTTGTTTATGACTATTCACTGGACACGTTCTAATTAACTTAAATTGAGATGGGATTTTAGGCAGTTCAATCACTGACCTTTTCTTTAAGCTATTGTAGTTTGCATTTTTAAATAGTTTATTTTCTAATAATCTGTCCTCACTACCCCAAGCTAAAGAATCAATAGAGAAGCAAGGTATGTGTAGGTTTAATAGATAATCAAGATCAATAATTGGAGACTCTAAAAATAAATTATGGTAATCAGCTAAAACAATTGCATCAGGCTGAAAAGAATTAATTATCTGTTTAATAACCTCTTTTTGTTTTAGCCCCTTTGTTAGTGATGTAACATTGGCTACAGATTTACTGGCATACCATGAGAATTTTTCGCTTGTTAAAAAATAAACTTCCCCGTCTTTTTGAATTTGTTTAGCTAGACATAAGGCATTATGCAACTCACCAATGCTAAAATGACTAGGTGCAATAAACAATACTTTCATGTCTTATTCCCCTCTACTAAAATTTGCGAAAAGTATTCACTATCAAGTAAAGTTTCTCCAACTGCAATATTAAAGCGAATATCTCCATCATTAAATTCATTCTGATTACCATATATTCCGATTTGTATCCCTTTTTTGGGCCATTCGTATATAAAACATTTTGTACTATGTGATAATGCTAAAATAGATACAAATAACCCATTAGATAATTCGAGAATTACCTTATTATCTAAATAAATCTTTCTTTGTTTGCCATTTGGTATTAACGTGTTTTGCTCTCCATTCTGCCAATAATACATCTTTTTAATTTTTGTTTTTCCTTTTTTCTCCCAGAATAAGTGAAAGACACTAGTTTTTATTTTATCTTTCTGTAGGCTTTTCAATTGTATTTGTAAAACAGGTAGATCATATACAGTTGTATATTTAACTTTCCACTCATCAGATTGACAGAAAATCTGATTAATAAATTCCTTATATGTATTTTCCGTTGCTACTACTGAATGATTACTTTTATTGAGATATATTGAATTAATGCTCAAATCTTTCCTACAATCTGGAGTATAAGAGTTAGCTGTTGGTATCATTACACCGGGTAAAAAATTATAAGAACTTAATACTGAGTTTTCTTTTAAAATCTCTTTATCTTTATACATAAATTCTGTTATTTTACTACTTTGGTTTACTTTAATCTTTAAATTTAGTACATTATTTTGAACTAGATATTCTTGTTTTTTTTCGCTATATGTTAATTTATTTCTTCCTTTAAGGAAAAGATATATTTTTTTAGTTATCGCATTTCTATTTAATTCATCTTGATACGTAAGTACGGCATAATGAGCTTTTGACCAATTAACCTTTCCACTAAATTCAAAATTAAAATTGCTTATAGATTCTATGTCTTGTATAAACAATTGTTGTTCGTAAGATGTCTGAGGGAAAAACAATGTTAATTTCCCCTTTAATATGGAAGAAAATAAGTTTTTTAGACTTCCATGAATATGAAATTCCCCGTTTTCATTTATAATATGAAATTGGTCAGTCTCAATTGAGTACGGAATCTTATTAGATATGAATTTGGATGTATGACTAGTAATATCGTTATAGATTTCTTCCACTTCATCTTTGCTATCATGGGAACATAAAGTATAATAGTGCGTTTTTGTTATACATTTTTCTTTATCATTCCGTTTAAATATTACCGCTGGCATCCATCTTAATCCAAATAGGATACGCTCTATATTTCCTTTCCATATAAATCCAATATTAATATTTTGTGATTCAAACAATGTATAATTTCGCTCATACATGTTTGGATGACTAGGTAGATCGAATTGATTTACAAATTCATAGTCATGTAGTGCATATGGATACTCACCATATACCATAGGTTTAGAAACTAACCCACTCTTTAATGGTACCGTCATCTTCGCATCATATAACATGCACCAAGGATATATTTTTATATATTTTCCTTCCTGTGCGAAATCATTTATTTGAACTATCTTATCTGACAAAAAACAAATGCTTCTCTTTAATCTTGTGACCTCATGAATAATTTCAAAACATGAATCAGATGTTATTTCCCATGACAGCTCATTTACTTTCGGTTCTTTTACTGCATTTAAAAATGGATAATCTAGATCTGGCCATGCTTCTTTTGCCAATAATTGCTGCTTTCTAAGGTCATATATATATAAACAACCAGTACTTTTACTTATTTGTACAGTTATATACATATTTTCTAGAACTAAGTATTCTTTTGTTTCATAAACATGATTTTTCCCATGCGCATGAATCGGAATTATTGCCTTTAATTCCCCAATATTTTTATTTTGATGACTAACAGCCGAAAATGTCATATTAGTGATACCAATTTTTTTAGGATTCAATACAATAATGTGATCCTTTATTTCACCCGGCTCTATGATACAGATTTGGTGTTTTTCTAGCGGTTTGAAATTTAGTATTTTCGAGTTTTCTTGTTGAATAAGTAGTTTGTAAATTAATCTATCTAAAGAATTATTTTTTACATTAACGATACATGCAGATTCTTTTCCATTAATTAACTTAGGATAATTAGCAACATTTACTTCTAACGGATTTGCTATGGTTACTCCAAAATGAACAGATAATTCTAGTTCTTTTGCTTTTAACTTAGTAACAAGCTCTCCCTCAATTTTCTTATTTACTGTTATAACTTCTTCCCACTCGTACTTTTTATTTGGATAAAAAATTTTCTTGAAATCAATTAAGTAATCGTTCCCTATCGTCGATTTAATACTAGTTTCAATAGGATTTTGAAAATGGTGTTCATATACATAACAGATACGAATCTTCTCTCCAACAATTAAATTGTTTCCTTCTAAAATATAACTAGTGAATCGTACTTGTTCGGTTTCTACCTCAGTAATCTTTTCACTTTTTATATCGACCCAACAATTCACATCTTTTGCTCCAAGATTAATAGCATATTTTACAACTTCAATTCCATTTTTTGTTATGGCGTTACTCTGAATAGAACGTAAGGATTTCAATCCCCTAACTGTTTTCCAACCTCTAGATAACCATATATCTTGGTCACTTTTTGAAATAATCGGTTTAAATGCATCTAATAGATAACTAATAACATAAGGTAAATAGCTCCTTAAATTCAAGTAGCCATCATAGTCTATATACGACCTACTTGTTTGATATAACCCCACTCTTTTATAGAGTGCCATGGCTACTTTATCTTCCGGATTCACTTCTGTGTCAATATACTTAATATCTTGTTGGATAAGATTTTTAATTGCATAAGCAAATAATTTATCTGGTATATTTCCCGAACGAAATTCTGGATGGATTAAAAAGAATCCTGCCCAGGTTCCATCTGAAACTGCTGCTCTTTGACCTGACAAACTAGAAAATAATAAGGTGGCTATAATTTCATTTTCATATTCAGCAATTAAATATAACTGTATCTTCCGCTCTCGAAATAATTGCTTGATGTCTTGCTTATTTAAGGGATACCCATATTTAATAGGTCCATATTGATATTTATTATAAAAGTGAGCTAACTTTTCACTATCTGCCTCTGTACACTCACGAACTTGAACATCTATACCATGGATCATATTTCCTCAACTCTTTTAGAAACTTGAATACTACCAGTAGCAACTTTCTTTTTATCTACATAAGCCGTGATTTCTACTTGTGAGATTACCCCAAGTGATCTTCCAATTTGGACATGTAATTCTAGCTGGTCTCCTGGTACTACAGGTTTTAAAAATTTCATATTACGTACAGAAACTAAATAACCCACATATGAACTGGGATCTATTTTAGGTGAACATGCGCCATGTGCATCTATTTTTGCTAGTTCTCCTGTAACATAAACAACAGCCGTCATTTGTGCCAAAGCCTCAATAATTAACACTCCAGGCATAATTGATTCATTTGGAAAGTGCCCTTCAAAAAAGGGTTCACTTATTGTTACATTTTTAATACCAATTCCACTCTTTCCTGGCTCAAGTTGAATAACTTTATCTAAGAAAAGGAATGGCCATTTATGTGGTAAGATATTTCGGATTTGATCTGCATTTAATACCGGTCTCACTTCACATCATCCTCCCTATTTTCTTCAATAAAATCAGCAATTTTATTAATGGAACCCAGTACTGCCATATTCTCGTCATACACTGCAACTCCAAATTCCTCTTCAATTGCCAGAAATAGCTCTAATGCATCCAAGGAGTCCACTCCTAAGCCTCTTCCGAATAATGGCTGATCATCAGTAATAAAATGCGGTTCGATTTCTAAATCTAATCTCTCAGTAATAATTTCTTTAATTCTAGTAGTTAATTGTTTTCTTTTTGCAGCAATAATTTTTGTTTCTACATACGTAAACATCTGTTTTCCCCATTTCCTTGTTTAACTCAAAATTCGTCATTTAATCATCTATTGTTTAGCCATTAACTAATCCACCATCCACTGTAAAAACTTTCCCAGTGATATAACTTGCATAATTAGAGGATAAAAATGTTGTTAGATGTGCTACCTCTTTAGGTTCCCCAATTCTGCCAAGTGGCACTAGTTCTAACATCCTTTTTAATGTTTGTTGATCCATTCCTTTTGTCATATCTGTTTGTATAAAACCAGGTGCAACTGCATTAACCCTAATGCCGAATTCCCCACCTTCTAATGCTAAGGTCTTGGTTAAAGAAATAACCCCACCCTTTGAAGCAGAGTAATTACATTGCCCCCTTGCACCCGTTATTCCACTTGTCGACGTGATATTTACTATAGAACCTCTTTTCTGTCTCATCATGATTCTTAATGCTTGTCGACAACAAAGAAAGGTTCCTTTTAAATTTAAATCAACCACATGATCCCACTTTTCCTCGCTCATCATTGCAGCAAATCCATCATTAATAACTCCTGCATTATTTACTAAAATATCTATTCTTTTTTCCTTTGAGCGTATGTGTTGAAACAATTTATGAATAGAATCTTCATTTGTAATATCTACATGCATAGGAAATGCCTTTCCACCTTTTGCTTCTATAGTGTTGGCTATTTCATTTGCTGATTTTTGATTACTTTGAAACGTAAAGTAAACAGTTAAGCCCTGATTGGCTAGGTCCATTGTTATTGCTTTACCAATGCCTCTTGATCCTCCGATAACTAATGCCACTTCGTTTCCATTAAACATAGACCTGTTCCTCCTTAAATTCTTTCTCTATCATAGTAAGACTTCTTTTTAAATACATCGGTGTTTCTGTAGAGAATACAGATATGTTCTGTTTAAAGGAGCGACATAACTTGGTTAACGTATTTCCGGGACCTACTTCTATAAAGTGTTTCGTACCATTATTCAATAAAGTATAGATAGTGTCTTGCCACATAACTGGATCTACACATTGTCTTTTTATATCTTGTAAAATATTGATTCTACCTGTAGTTGGTTTTCCTGAACAGTTTAAAACAATTGGTATTTGGGCACTTTTTAACGAAAATAAATTTAAATACTCCTTAAACTCAAGAACCATTTCTTCCATTAAACGCGAATGAAATGCATGACTAGTTGAGAGTATTTTAGTTTTTATACTGTTTTTTTGATCTAATACCTTTTGAAACCTAAGAATGGTCTTACTCTCTCCAGAAAAAATAACCTGTGTGGGGGAATTATAGGCAGCAATATCAATTTCATATTGTTTAGATTCCTCTATAACTTCAAATAGTGTTTGATAAGTATTCGACACAACCCCTAACATGCATCCCTCTCTCTTTACATTACTCATCAGTTGACCACGCTTTCGAACAATGGATAGCGCATCCGAAAATTGTAAAGAACCTACTTCTACTAGGGCAGAAAATTGTCCTAAGCTATGACCGGCCACTTTGGATGGCCTTATACCGTTCAAATGTAAAAGCCTTGATATTCCTGTGCTCACCGTGAGAATAGCTGGTTGTGTAACACTTGTTTCTATTAATTTTTCACTTGGCCCATATAAACATAATTGCTTTAAATCAAATCCAAGCGTATCATTTGCTTCTTCAAATAATGGTACAAATATGTCTGGGTATTTATCTAAATACCCTTTACACATCCCTACTGATTGAGACCCTTGTCCTGGAAAAATAAATGTAATCATATGACACCCCCGCTATTTTCAAATTGAATCTTTTCTAAAATTTCTTCTGGTAATCTACTAATTAATTGATTATTCGACCGTGTTAAAACATGTTTTGAAAATCCTTCTGCTAGCAAAACTCGGCATCTCTTGCGGAATAATTTATAAACAAATTCTATATAAATTTTACTTTCATTCTTAAGATAGGTTTCTACAATTAATTCGTCTTGAAAACGAGCTGATTTTTTGTAGGTACATCTTATATCAATAATTGGAAAATACAATTTTTCCTGTTTTAAATACTGGTTTATACCAGTCATATCTAGCATTTGAAACCTACCCAGCTCAAACCAATGAAAATAATGAGAATGGTGAGCAATTCCCATAGGATCGCATTCCCCAAAACGAACATTCACCTCATTTTTTACTAAGTACACTTATTTCACCTACTTTTAATAAGAACGTCGAAATTTTTGTATGGAGATTGTTAAAAATAAAATTCCCATACCAATTAATGCAGCTGATGGAATAAGAACAGAGGAGAATTCTTTGTTATATACTAATAAATCGTTAAAGCCTCCCATTGCCCAAGCTGTAATCGTAATATGCGCTAGGTTTTGCATCCATTCAGGCTCTATATAAAGTGGCCACCAAGATCCACCTAAAGCAGACATAGTTAACACGATTAAAATTGAAATACCATTTGCTTGGGATCTTGTTTGACATATAGAGGCTAATAAAATTGCTAGGCTTGAAGCTGCAAATGCAGTACATATCACTAGCAATATAATTCCTAATACACTTTTCCCTAGCCACATTCCAAATACAAAATGTCCTACGCTAAAAAGGACTGCACATTGAACAATAGCTGTTATAAAGCATGAGAGCATCTTTCCAAAAATGATTGATAATGTATTGATAGGTAAAGTAAGAATTTTTCTTAACGTTCCATTCTCTCTCTCTTCTACTAATGCACCTGCAGCTGCAGCAGTACCTAAAAGTACAAACATTACGGCATATCCCGGTACATTAGATTCAAATGGAGTAGGTTTATGTTCATTATCTGATGCTAATTCTTTAAACTCTACTTTCACATTTACTTCCATTTGGGCAGAGGCTTGTTTTACAATCTCTTTAGTCATATCTCTTTGTATTCCTGACACAATTTGAGTTACAGCATTTGAAACAACACTTGGAATAATGCGATCAACTTCATCTTCTATGATGATGACTTTGGCCTCTGTCCCTGAATATACATTTTGTGTGAAATCCTTAGGGATGACGATTGCCGCTTTTTTAGTTTGAACTTCCTTTTTTACCTGTTCTTCTGTATATGCTTTCTTTTTACCATTTAGTTCATAAGTTTCTTCTATCTCAAGGGCAGGGATTTTTTTCAATTCCTCAATAACCCTTTTAGAAAGTTCTCCATTATCATTTACTACTATAGGAATCTTGAATTTTTCTGTCTTACTATCAAATACATTTGATAATGCAAAACTAGCAACTGCAATAACTATAATAGGTGTAATAAATAAATAGATTAGACCAGGGATATCCTTTAAAAGAATAAATAGATCCTTCTTAGCTATATACCAAGCTTTCATTTTTACCATCTCCTTTCATTTAAGACCTTAAATTTTTCCCAGTTAGATGTAAAAATACATTTTCTAAATTAGAATTTTTAACATTAAATAATTCGATTTTCAAATTATACTTTTGAATTAATTTCATAACTTCTCTTGTAACATTAAAACTATCTACGCATTGAATGATGACTTTTTTATCTACCAAAGTGCATGACTTCACATCAGCAATCATTTTTGTTTTATGTATAAATTCTTCTGGAATATTTGATATTACAACCTCTAAATAATTTTCCCCATACTTTGTTATTAAATTTTTTGGGGTATCAATATCTAATATTTCACCCTTATCATAAATTGCTACACGATGGCATAACATCTCAGCTTCTTCCATATGATGAGTTGTATATATGACAGTGATTCCTAGTTCTTCTACGAGATGGCGAATACAATTAAAAATATGGTTTCTTGATTGCGGATCAATTCCCACTGTTGGTTCGTCTAAGAAAATAACTTTTGGCTTATTTAACAAACCGATCACTAAATTAATTCTTCTTTTCATACCACCTGAAAATGTATCAATTCTCTTATGTGCCCAATCCTCAAGCTGTGCGAATTGCAAAGCTTCTTTTATGCGGCTTTTTTTCCTATTTCCCTTTAATCCATATAAATCGGCATAAAAAGATAAATTATCATATGCAGTTAAAGTCGGGTATAGCGCTAAATCTTGAGGTACTACACTCACATTTTTTTTAATCTTATTCCGTTCAGTATACAAGTCGTAGTTACATACTGTACCATACCCTTCATCTGGCAGAGTAAGAGTAGATAAAATCGATATAAGTGTTGTCTTCCCAGCTCCATTCGGTCCTAGTAATCCTATAATTTCACCTTTACGGATATCTATGCTTAAATTCTTAATAACTGTATAATCTCCATATGATTTCTTAATGTATCGAATGGAAATCATAGTATTTATATCAGTCATAATGTTTCCCCCTTCTTCTTGCTGTTACAATTTATTAGAAGTGACTCTTCTTTATCTCCATTAAAGCTTCAAGGTATTTATATCCATACTTTTCATCTGGTTCTAGGTATGTGCCTTCTGCCCACTCATTCCAAGCATTAATAAATAAAAAGTCAGTGTCCTTACTATGTTGTAAAAGATACCTCTTAAACTTATCGGGATTAGCCCCTTTCACAATTAAAGCGCTTTCTTTTTTCCTTGGAGAGTTATCCCAATCTACAAATGCCCCTTTATATATGTTTTCTCGTTCTTTAATTTGACGGTTTAATATTCTTTTCCATACAAAATCATAACTTAAGTGAAAATCTTTTTTTTCTTGATGTAGTGAAGTTGTATTACCTATTAGTTTTTTTAAAGTGTACATAGGTTCAAACTCTATAGCAGCATCAAAAGGAAAATCTGATTTATCTTCAAAAATTGTTAACATTTCTACAAAGTGTATCCCTGGCAACCCTTCATATTGAGCCCATTCATTCCATAGACCCAACATTTTATTTAAGTTTGGTATAGAAGCTGGTCGGTAAATTACAAATATCGGTTTATCATTAATATTTAAATAGTTCTTGTTTTTAAAGAATGGCAAAAGATAATTAAAATGTTCTTTCCAATCAGACTCATCCCCATATTCTTGTCGAATTAATACTTCTTGGTCTTTCCCATCCCAAGATCTTGTCCAAGATTCATTTGCCCAACATAAGCAATATGGGAAATCAATTTCTTTACATTGATTTCTTAGTTCTAGTGGTTTTTCTAGTAATTTTTTCCCTTTGAACCAATAGTGATAATAGCAAAAACCATCTAAACCATACTGTTTTGCTAAGTTTATCTGCCACTTATGAACATCTAAATTTAACAAGTTGTAATAATAATCCCGTAATGGAGCCCTAGGCTGATAGTGTCCCAGAAAACGTGGTTTTGCTTTTTTTACATTGGTCCATTCTGTAAAACCCTTCCCCCACCATAAATCGTTTTCAGGTATTTCATGAAATTGTGGTAAGTAAAAAGCAATAGTCTTCATTAGTAAGGACTTCCCCCTTCCCCATATGCAATGACTCACTTATTGATAAAAAGCAATCACACAATATAAAACTCTGCTTTTTAACATGAAACTATTTAATCTGATGTTAAAACTTGTCACAAAATAAGGCAAAAAGACCCTAATTATTGTAATTTTCACACATAAAAAACTATATTTTTAATTTTTTTTAGAAAATTATTCAAAAAAACACTTTAAATCCAGTTAAGTATTGTATAGTTTTATATTATAGGAGGGGAAAAATATGTCGTTTTTTGGCGAAAAATTCACAAATTTATTGATAAATTTAGATGTAGCAAGCCTAATTGGAAAAATAAAGCAATACCAAGGGAGATTGGAGGTCTACGAAAAGGAATTTCCATGTACATTAGAAAAGTTGCAAAGATCTACTCAGCTTCAACATACCAAAGATTTTGTCGCAATGTATAAAAACTTAAAAATAACAAATAAAAGGTTAAAAGAATTAATTACATATGATTTGTCGCCAAAAACAATGATTGAAGATGAAATATCTTGTTACGTTGATGCGCTATCACTCATTCATAATAACTATGAAAGGCTTACTATTGATCCAAGCACAATCTTAGAAATACATTTTCAACTTTTTAAATATGCTACTTCGGATAGCGGAACGTGGAGAAAACAGGATATCTTACTTGAAGAACATGAGCAACTTAATTTCTCATTTTATTGCTATCGTCCTTTAACGATTAAAGAAATCCCAGAAGCAGTAAAAAATTTATGTGAGGAATACAATTATTTATTAAATCAAAAAGATATTGATCCACTACTTTTAATTTGTAATTTTGTACTTAATTTTATATGTATTTTTCCTTTTGAATCTGGAAATGGAAGAATGGTACGTCTACTTATATCTTTATTACTATTACAAAGTAAACATTCACTAGTGAAATATATTTCACTAGATAAAATAATAAAAAAATACGAGAGAGATTATTATGATGCCCTATATAAATCTTCAGCAAATTGGCATTTTCAAGAACACAATGTATCCTTTATATTAAAATGTCTATTACATATTATTCTAGAAGCATATAAAGAACTAGACGTACATATTACAAGTTACCAACTGAAAGGGAACAAAAGCTATAAAATTAAAGAGTATATATTAAAACAAGAACTACCTTTTACAAAAGAAGCAATACGAATGGTATTTTCAGATGTTTCACCAAGCACAATCAATAAAGCATTTGCTTGTTTACAAGAAGAAAAATTAATTAAACTAATATCAAAAGGCCGTAATGCAGTTTGGACTAAAACAAAAATATAAATAATATCAAAAAAATATAGGGTAATTTTCTAACATTAATGATTAAAACATACATATAAATTTATTTCACATACACAATAGATATTTTTACATAATACATATAGAGAGAATTTGTCGCTACATTATTCATACAACTATTTTTATATTTTTTCTCTATACTTCCGAAAGTCTGATAACAGACTTTATAGGAAGTATTTAAGATATACAAACTAGACATTCAGATTTTATATCCCCACTATTATTTTAGTAATAGGAACGTTTAGCATTTATTCTGTTTCACCTAAAGCATTTTAATAAAAGTAAAAGAGAAAATACCTAGATTTAGCTTTAATTCATTAAAAAATTCGATTTCACTTAAGTAAGTGCTGATTAATCTTGTCTCTAATAGCAATGGCTATAAATTCTTCAATAGAGCTATTTGTTTCATTTGTAATTTCTTTCAAGTATTTGTACTCCTTACTTGTAAGAATGACAGACTTCGTTACAGTATTACTATCCAAATATACGCTATGATTCATTCTTGGAACAATTTTCCCTTCTATTATATAAGGCGTTAACTCTTCAATCCATTCCATTTGAATTCCTGGTGGCAATGTAATTAATGATTGACGAATCTCGAAATACCAAAATGTCTCTTCTTCTAAAATCTTTATATTTCTGGGAGATACGTACTGCAATATATTATCGATTATGTGAAAAATGTTGTTTCGTAATTGCGCAGATTTAGGAAAACGAAACTTAACAAACCTTTGATGATGACTTCTAGGTTTATCCGACAGTTTATAAGCGGACTCATATCCTGCTTTTAATGCCTCACTAAGTGTCATATTAGTTCCAAATTCATCAAGAACTATAATATTACCACGTTTTGGAATAGAAATAACACGTGCCAATGTATTGCCCTTAACAAACTTTTGAAATAATACTACATTATATTTCTGCGAAAATGTATATATATGATTAGCTTGTTCTACTTGTTGAACAAGTTCACGAACATCCTCCTCCTTCACAAATTTCGTTTGTCGATTACGATGTTCTATTAAAGAATAAACTAACTTTCCTTCTTCTATCCATTTTTCAAGCTGATTCATACTAATATGATACTCTTTACTTGCTTGGTATAAAGTAATTCCCTCAATTTTACGTTCTTCTTTTACCTTTTCTACTTCTTCTCTACTAAATAAAAAACTACCATCTAAACGCCACGTATCCTTATTGATTGGTGTTAGCTTTCCTTGCTTCATTAAATTATTAAAAATAAAGTGACTTATATCTAAATAATCTTTTACTTCATTTGTAGTCATAGTCATTTCATATACGCTAATCATTCTAATTCCTCCTCACACCTCGTGATTTACATAATAATATTATGTAAATCAGAATTTGTAGTATTTACATTTTAAATAAATTATATCATATATTAATACATACATTAGATTGTAATTTACAATAACGTTTAATGTAATTTTCTTTTAAAATTAGATTTTATTAATGATTAAATTATATAACATAAATACTGTGTTTAAAATTAAATAATAACCATAGAAAATGGGAGATTTTCTACAGTTACTATATACTTATTACTTCATAAAATTTAATTTTAATATGTAATTTAATTTATAATTGCTTACGGTATAATATTTAATATAAAAGGAAGTTATAAGGAGTTGAATAACATTGAAATTTGAATTAGATATTGTTCATAGTGAGACTTCTTTAAATAACATAGAGAAACAAAAACAAAATTTCACAAATCTAATTGCATTATGGAACCCTGATTATATAAATGAAGCGGAAGTAAAAAAGGAAAATAACGAAAGAGAAGATTCATATACTTATGAAGGATTTTCAGATGAAGAAATACTGTACTACTACTTGAATCGACAAACACATTTTGACCAAGGAAAACGAATCAAGGATGCATCAAGAATCCTATATGCACGTGATTTAAGTCAGTTTTATTTCTTTATTAAACAAAGTGAGGAATTTCTACAGAAAGATGTAAAGGATTATAAATTTGGTCAAGTATGGAGAAATCTTAGAAAACGACATATCCGTAATTATCAAAAATGGTTATCTCAAGAGGCAATCTCCTATCAGTCAAAAGATAAATACAAGCCATCTACAATTAGTAGAAAGCTTGGAGTTATTCGTTCATATTTGAAATGGCTATATGAAATCCAATATATTCAGGATCCTCTACATGTTGAAATACTAAGTACAACTGTAAATAAACAACATAAACCTAAACGTGAGTTATCATATGAGGAAGTAAAACAGTTACTTCATTACTACAAGGATAATGAAATCAATTACGCTTTATTGTCAGTTCTAGCTACTACAGGGTTACGTGTTGCAGAAGTAGCACATGCAAAGTGGGAAGATCTTGAGTATGATGCCATACGAGGACGATACTATTTAAAGGTTGATACAAAGGGTGATAGTGAACGGATTGTTTCTATTAATAAGGAGATTTTTAATCGGATTGTAGCATTTCGAATTCGGCGAAGATTACCTATAGACATTGGAAATAGAAATGGTGGAGCAGTATTTCAAACTAAAAACCATACTCCTTATAGAGAGAATTATTTGTCACAATATATTTCTAAAATCATAAAGGATACTCAGTTATCCTTTACAGTGGATATTGGAATTACTCCCCACTTCTTTAGACATTTTTATGTGCAGTACTTATATGATTACAAGAAATTACCACCTCATATTATTGCAGCTGCAGTAGGTCATAAAAATGATCGTACTACGAAAGAAAATTACCTAAATCAGCGATTGACGAAAGATAATGATGCCGGTAATTTAATTTTAGAAGACGAATTTTAAATTGTCCCTTTATAATTTAATATTAAATAAGTTAAATGTTGTTATTTATAATTATGTATTTTTTATATAATTAAAACCGTTTTATCTTCTATTTATTTTTACTTTTCTCATAATCCCATTCATTAGTTCTTCGCAAAGGTTTCCTATAAATATGTAATATTTTCAGAAACCTTAACAGGCACTATTATAAAATACTTAGAAAAAATCGCATTCTAACTAATCATAAGTTAGAATGCGATTTTATTTAGAAGCGTTAATTTATTAGTTGTAAATAATATATAATCCAATTTTTTTGTTCTAATAAAGATAGTTTCTGAATGCTTGAACTTATTACCGATTTCCACTGCTTTGTTAGTATTCTTGCACGTATTATTTTTATTAACCTCAATTATATCTTTTAATGGGATACTTATTGTTGCGCTTTGCCATGTAATGGTTATTTTTTCTGTTGATTTTATAATTTCTATCTCTTTCATATTACTAGTAACTCCCTAATCTATTTATTTATATCTTTATAATACAGTTTGTATTTAAAATAGAAACCAGCCAATTTCATACATAATCACTCAGCCATTGTGTAAATAGGTAATTCTAGTACAAAGTTTCTTAAGTCCATTTACAATCTAGGTGTATATTGCAAACTTTTTTAAGTCGAATTTTTGGATAATCTAAATCATGATGATATTATTTATAATATTAGATGCTATGAAAATAGAAATAAACTTAGCCGAACTTAATTACGGAGAACATATGACTTATTTTAAATATAACTATAGTAATCGCGAAAAAATTGGAGAAAACCGCTAGAGTAATAGAAATCAATGGAGCAGACGGCAAGATTCTTACATAAGACGAAGAAATTTTGCCTCTATCCACTTATAAGGAACATGATTACTCCTTTGAACCTTTCCATATACAAGGTGTAATTACCAAACGAGGGTATTTATGTTTTTTATAAAAAAAAACGCAGCTATTTAATTCCATTATTTATAATCTAATAAATTTATTTTACAAAGAGCTAGGTGTCACAAATATGCGATTGAGTATTTCACCTGATATTTATTAAATTAGAAATTAAACCTTTCGTATTACAAGTTGATCCATTACAGTTTCAAGAAGAGATTAAATAACTTACATTCTCATATGAAATCAGGTACGGTCCTTCCACATGTAGAAAGAGTTTACTTTAAAAATAATGTAGAGCCATTAACTTTTCATGCAGATCATGAATTCAAGCAAAAAGTAGTGCAAATGGCAGCGGATACTGGTATGGGACAGGAAGAATTCCTATTGCAAGTTGTAAAATCTTATATGGTAAATTTAGAATAGCAATAAATTTGTTATTAAAATAAAAAAGCGTAAAAATAAATGTACAGAGATAATAAAGTTGTTTAAAAACGCCAATCATGTTATTCCATAATTGGGCCATTTAATGGAATAAAGCTAATTGATTTAACCGGGACAGCTTGTTTAATAAGAAAAGGAAATGAAATCAGTTTTATGGAATTAATTAGGTGATTCATTTTACAGGAGGGATAACTGAATGGCCGTATTGATGGGTGGAAAAACATATGAGTTTGGATTTCAATTCGGTGCTAAACCAGGTGAACCTGGCTATAAGGGCATAAAACATTACATATTTTCCAACTCCATGCAGTTTGAGTCAAACGAAGAGGTTGAACTTATTAAAGGTGATGCTATAAAATATATTAAGAATCTCAAAAAGCAAGGGAACGGTAAAATATGGCTATGTGGAGGCGGAGAATTAGCTGGGTCGTTGATTAAACATAAACTTATTGATCAATTGGTATTGAAGGTTAATCCAATTATAGTCGGTGAAGGTATTTCTTTATTCGGAAGTGTAAAGCCGCGTCTTAAGTTGAAGTTAGTGGACATGAAACAGTACCCTAGTGGAGTTGTCAAACCGACTTACAATATTATTTATGCTTAGTATTATCCTAGAGAACCACTGTCTTTAATTAATTTTCAAATAAAACTTTAGCCGATTATTCAATAAAAGGGCACTATTGTTGAGTAAAAAATAGATTTTTAAACAACTCTATTGTTATATTTTTAAGTACAGTGAAATATCTTATATCGAAAATTAAACAAGCATAACCCCGTTCTAAAATTAGAACGGGGTTATGCTTGTTTTAGGTTTTAAAATTAAATAACTTGATTGTCTTTTTACGATAAAACCTTTCTACACCTTCTTTATTACTTTACTAAATCTAATTTCTCTTATTGAAATTTCTAATTACCTTATTCAAAATTAAAAAGAAATAATGTATTACACCTTTTATTATGAACAAGATTATTTATTAGTTTACCATAATATTATTATGAATAATGTTTTAACTATAAAGTTTATATGCTATTAATTCTTTATAATAAATCATTTTCTTATTTTAGATTTTCTTGTTTTTGCACGATTTTAATAGATCTCTTACTAATCCTTATAAGCATGCAAAAAGAGAGAAAAATAAAAAATCCGCCAAATAGAGCAAATACAACTGTAGGCTTGAAATGTGCTAATAATAATCCCGAAACAATGGGTCCGACAGCCATTCCCATATATCTAATAAAATTAAACATTCCCATTGCACTTCCTCTATTATGTTCAAATTCATTTGCAATCATAGTAGCGAATAAAGGAGTGAGGATACCAATTGATATTCCGTGGAGAATTAAAGCAACTGTTACACCAATTAAAGTATTCGAGTGTGTCACAGCAAATAATATTACGCTTAAAGCTAAGACTACATTTCCAGTTATAAAAAGATTTTTTTGTGAAATTTTTGATTGAATTTTTTTAAAGGTCATACTTCCAATTATTAAACTTATAGCCATTGGTAAGTAAAGTAAACCCACTACTTGTAAACTTAATTGATAATGATCTGTTAATAAAATTGGTAAGTAAACAATGAAGGAGAAATAAAGGAAAAATGCAAAGAAACTTAATATTAATATGGAGCTTCCCACTTTGCTTTTAAATATAGAAGCATAGTGAGATATAAGTGTTTTTCCACTCATTTCTTTTTTACTCCCCATACGATCTTCAGGGAAATATAACCAATTAGTAATGAATAGAATTATAGATACTAATACAAGTAGCCAGAAAACACCTGGGTAATTATATTTTTCCCCAATAAAACCTCCTAACACAGGTGCAACAGCAGGGGCAATGGATAACATGGTTTGATATGTACCCATTGCACTTCCTCGTTGTTCTCCTTGAAATACAGTACCAATTGTAGTTGCCGCAATAAGTGGTATTGCAGCTGTCCCTACAGCCTGTAAAATTCTACATATTAAAAACACTGTAAAGTTACTTGTAATTGCACAACCAATACTCGCTATAATTGTTAAAATAATACTCGGAATAAGAATGGTCCTAGCACCTTTAAAATCAATTATAGAACCAAAAACAATTTGCATAATTGCCGTAATAAAAATAAATATGGAAACCGAAAGGTTAACCATTGTTATAGATACTTGGAATGAATCCCGGATTATGGGGATTATTGGAGAATATATATTTTGGTTTAAAGAAGCGAAAAAAGCACTAATACACAACAAATATAAAAGAAAAGAAGCACTTGATTTAACACGGTTCATGCTATCCCTCCTAAAAAATTATTAATAATTAGCTAATTTATTTAAATTATAATAACTTTATTTCCCAAACATTTTATCGTTTATATTTTGTAAAAACTTCAATATTGCACTTTGTTCAATTTCAGAAAATGAATCAACGAACTGATAAAATTCATTTTCTTTCTGGTCATGAATTTTCTGATGTAATTCACAAAGTGATTGTCCTGCCGGAGTCAGTTGATAATATACCTCCTTTTTATTATCAATTGACTGAAAACGAGTGATTAAATTTTCTTTTATTAATTTGGTGTTAATTTTTGTGATATTCGCTTTAGATAAATTCATTTTCCTTGCAATTGTAATATTATTTATTGGTTGATTCTCACCAATACAGGCAATTACGTGTATACTTGTCATATTTGTCGGTACATGTTCTATTTCATCCATTTTTGCTTGCTTAAAAAAAGTCTCAATATCTTTATCTGCCTTTTGTTCATTGAGGTGTAACAAATGTAGATAATTATCGTAAATTTTCTGTTTTATGCCCTTATTCATTTAAATGCTTCTACCCTTCTTTATCTATTTTATTCTTTTTTGTTTACCGGTAAACTATTTTGATTTTATATCTTCACTTAGCAATTGTCAATTGCTAAGTTGGAATTTAACTAATTATGTAAACACCTTTAATGTATCTATTTTTCATAATTTTACCTAATAAAGCCCTATTATATTAAAGAATTAGTTCCAATGCATAAAAGTCCTTTTTTAAATTGTTGACCTAATTATTGTTTACTGGTAAACTTTATATTGTTAACTGGTAAACAATAATTTTAGATAGGGGAAATTATTATGACAAATTTGGTCCATAAACAAACCTTAAAAGCTATTGAAGACTTTGTCATAACAAGAGAAAAGAAAAAATATGCATCTCAAGAGATGATCAAAGAATTAGCTAGTGAATATGAAAATATAAATAAAAGTTGGACTCTAACGCAACTACATATTGTTTCGGTGATTCATGAGAGTAAACAACAAATGAATAACACTCTATTATCTATGGAACTTAATATTTCTAAAGCAACCATCTCTAAAGCTATTCGCGTTCTTATTGATAATAAAATTTTATTGACGCATCAAAATACAGATAATAAGAAGGAAATCTTTTATACTTTAACTGATAAGGGAATACAATTAGCCATTGTTCATAAAAAGTTGCACAAAATTGCACATAAGCGTTACAGTGAGTTATTCCAACAATTTGATAATTCCGAGTTACAAGTTGTAACTAAATTTTTAGAAGCATGGAAACAATGTATTTAACTTTTTATTATATTAGCTTAGAAGGTATAAATGTTGACCTTTTGATAAAAATAAAAAAAGACTAAGGGGTTTTAGCCCCTTAGTAAAATTGAATTATATTAGTAATTAAAATAGCAATCTTTTTTAAACTAACTTATCAAAAAGAATAGGCATAGAAATAGGTCCACGTGTATAAAGTCCTTTTTCAACATAATGAAAATCTTCTTCTAATTTAATGTTTTTCATATTATCTAAGACTACATTTACAACTATTTCAATTTCTGATTTTGCAAACGCTGCTCCTACGCAATTATGAATACCTGATCCGAATGCAAGATGTCTTGCAGCACCACTAAATGCCTTTTTAATATCAAGGTCAGGACGATAAATGTTGAATTCATCAGGTCTTTCAAATGCGTTGGGGTCACGGTTCGCTGCACCAATCATACAAAATACCGTAGTTCCTTTGGATAATTGAATACCATTTATTTCTGTATCTTTTGACAATTGACGAGGAATCAATTGCACTGGTGGGTTATAACGTAAAGTTTCTGCAATAGCTAATGGTACTAATGAGCGATCATTTAATACATCTTGCAATTGTTTCGGTTGGTTAATTAAATTATAGATTAATAAAGCAAGAGTTTTATCACCAGGTTCTGTTGCAGCTAATAATATATTTAATATCAATGCTAGAATATCAGTATCAGTCATAGCTATTCCTTCATATTTAGCACTGCATAATTTAGAAATTAAATCTTCCTGTGGGTTTAATCGTCGCTCTTTAATAATTGGTTCTAAATAATTAGCCAACTGTTCACTGCACCAAAGAGAATGTTTTTTGGCCTCTGGTGGTTGATTTATACTGGTAATAAACTCAGCTACACCACTATGCCATTCTCCTATCTTCTTATGATCTTTCTTATCTAATCCAATCATATCCATTGTTACATAAACAGCAAATGTTCTACCAAAATCATTAATTAAATCTATCTTTCCATTTGGAAGGTGTGGAGATAGTAAATCTTCTGCATTCTTTTTAATTAAAGGCATTAATTTTTGTAAAGCATCTCCCATAAAGCTCCTTAAAACAATTTTTCTTTTCGCAACATGCTCTTTTCCACGCATTTGTGCTAATACTGGTCCACGCATTACTGGCTCAGCACGTTCAGCTAATGATTTTGTTGTAAATGTTTCAGTATCATTCAATATATTACGGACATCTTGATATCTGCTAATAAAATAACTATCAATCTCAGGTTCATAATGTACTGGGTCATTCTGACGTAGGTATGAAAAATACTTATATGGATCTTCTTGAAATTTCTCTGTTAATATATTTACAGTTTTCATAGTATTTGACATATTACTTCCCCCTTGTATTGGTTACTTCCCATTTGCTAAGATAAATCTTCCATTTCTTGTACCATTAAATATCCTTGATTTGGTTTCATCTTGATAGAAAAATCATTTCTAACTATCTGTTCACCAAGTTCCCATGGTTTATGATAAATAAGTACAGTTTCTTGAGTTCCTAAAATTTCAGCTCCTCCAATGAAAAATGGAAGCTCTGCAATTACATATTCTACTGCAATATTTAGCATGTCATTTGAAATGTGATTAACATCTATATTGGTACCTCTTGCCCTACCTAAAATGGCTGCATGTGACATTTCTAAGCAAGCATTTCGAAAATGAATTTCGTTTAAAAAAATGTTTTCCGCTTCTGCTCTCATACAGTTATATGCATTGTTGTCATTAAAATCAGAAAAAGTATGGATAGCATTTACATTGCCACCATGCTCTTTTAGTGCCTTTTCAGCTGATCTTCTATTTCGAGATACTTCTTTTCTAACTTTTCTTTCCGCTTTACCTTTTGGTGTTCCTAGAGCCTCAAGTAAATTTGCAGCTTCTTTTCCAGCTAATAAAACACTAACATCATCAAAAGTATGTAATGCCCATTCAATGAGTTTATTAATATATTCATCAGAAAATCTACTATTAAACGGACTAATACCTATTATTGCATGCTTACTACGTTTTAATATTTCAGCACAATTAGTAGATAAGGGGTGAGAACTAAACTTTCGTACATTTCTTACCGCTATAGCATTTGTCATAAAATCATCCCTTTAAATAATTTTATCAATATAAACCGTTTTATTGATTTTAAATAACCAATAATATTTCAAACTATATGCAAAAAAGATAGAATATCTTGATGTTAAAAATAATTAATAAAAATGATACTAAACAAAAATCTTACAAAATGTTCACCGGTGAACAAAACCAATTCTATATTGACCCTGTCGTTTTGTCAATATGTATTATTCAGAAAAAATAAACAAAACAAAAAATTAAATTTCTGTTCACATTTGTTTACAAAACAGAAATTTATTTCACAACTTATATTAAGTCATATATAAAAAGTACAAGCCTTTAATTAAAGGACCCGTACTTTTTATATATGATATATTTTAACGAATTTCCCGAAAGAATTCTCCTTCCTCAAGCGTGTGAAGGGCGTAGCCCAACGGTAGGTGGGAGATGAATTTCGGTTTGGCGTAGCCAAAAGGTTTTCCTTTTTATTTTGCCTCTGATATAAGCAGTCTTATAAATTATAAAGGCTGGTATATAAATGAAATTAGATAGTAATAACCATTCAGTATTCTTGTTATATTATCACCTTGTGTTGGTCGTGAAATACAGAAGAAATGTGTTTGATGATGATATGTCAGACTATGCAAAAGATATGTTTGTTCGACTATCTGAAAACTATAACATCACATTAGTTGAATGGAATCATGATGTAGACCATGTTCATATTTTGTTCAAGGCACACCCTAATACAGAAATGACAAAATTCATCAATGCTTATAAAAGTGCAAGTTCTCGACTTATTAAAAGAGACTTTCCACAAGTGAAAAAGAAACTTTGGAAAGAGATGTTTTGGTCAAGAAGCTTTTGCTTGCTAACTACTGGTGGTTCGCCAATAGACGTAGTAAAAACATATATTGAAAATCAAAGTGAAAAGTGAGGTGAAATGATATGACAAAGCAGAATAAAGCATATAAATTCCGTTTGTATCCAACAGAAGACCAAGCACATCTTATGCGTAAAACCTTCGGTTGTGTACGTTTCGTGTATAACAGAATGTTAGCTGAACGGAAAGAAGCGTATGAAAAACATAAAGATGATAAGGATCAACTAAAGAAACAAAAGCTTCCCACTCCTGCAAAATACAAAGCAGAATTTGAGTGGTTAAAAGAAGTGGATTCATTAGCTTTGGCAAATGCTCAACTAAACTTGCAAACTGCCTATAAAAATTTCTTTCGTGGTCAAAATGACTTCCCAACATTCAAAAGCAAAAAAGACAGAAAGTCTTATACAACGAATGTAGTGAACGGAAATATTATGTTGCTTAACGGTCATATCAAATTGCCAAAACTGAAAATGGTACGTATCAAACAGCATAGAGAAATACCACAAGGCCATATAATCAAGTCATGTACGATTTCTATGACACCTACTGGTAAATACTATGTGTC
>NZ_CP031748.1:3573598-3640351 GCF_003429245.1 Bacillus sp. CR71
GCTATTGTAGCACATGAATTAAAAACTCCTCTTACTGTTATGAAAGGATACTTAGAAGGGATGATATATAATATCGGCCCTTATCAAAATCGTGACCAGTATTTAAAGAAAAATTATCAAATAATTGAAAGTCTGGAACAACTGGTTCGCGAAATTTTAAGCATGTCAAAATTAGAACAACATACCTTTAAACTTCAAGTGGAAGAAGTAAATCTTTCGAGATCAATAGATACAATTGCCAAAAAACTCGAATTTTTTGCTTCTCAAAAAGGCATTCAAATAATAAAAGAAGTCGATTCTGATATTTTTGTTTATACGGATTATGTTCTTTTAGAAAAAGCATGTAAAAACATCATTCATAATGCGATTATGTATTCACCGTATAACGAAAAAGTCTATATAAAGTTAACAAAGGATTCTAAACAAAACAACGTCCAAATGCGAGTTATCAATACAGGTGTCAAAATAAAAGAAGAAGATATACAACATATTTTCAAACCATTTTATCGAATCGAAAAGTCAAGAAATCGAAATACGGGAGGGAGTGGCTTAGGTTTATATATTGTAAAACAAATTTTCGAGTCCCTTTTTATCACATATTCTATAAATAATACCAAACAAGGCGTAGAATTTTTAGTTACCATTCCATTATCCAGCAAATAAACAACAAAAGAGTCTCAATCTCATTTCATCCTATAAAAATGAGATTGAGATTTTTCATATTATGTTGGGTATGGCAACCCAAACATAATATGGTGAAGAAAATTCAGATAAAAACATTATTCATTTGACACATAAAGATCCAAAATAATACACTTGCAAGTGTATTAACGAAAGAGAATTTATGAAACAAAAAAGTATTCATAGTGTTTGTAATATAAGTATGATCCCTGAATTGTATATTAATAAACCATTTGTAGACGGGATAGAAATATTTTTTGTTACACAAACTGGCCGACTGTACTTTTTTCACTACAAACTGATAACTTAACAGCTGGGTAGAAAGTGGTGAGTATACTGGACCAGATATGACTGATTTCAGATTTCACATTTTTTGTCAGTATTTCCTTTCATCATATCTAAAACAGATTTATATGCTTAGTGACAAGGTCAATCAAGCTATATAAGCAGATAATCCATTCTACTCATTCGCCATATTATGCATAATAATCTATAAAATACGTATCTATAAATTAAAGATCTAAAAAAGAAAAAATCTGAAAATCCTTCTGACGTAAGGAGTTTCAGATTTTTTTATTTTAGTAATACCCTTTGCAACAAGTTGCCATTAGGATAGTGTATCAGCAACTTGTAGCTATTACTATGAATGCTAGATTCCTCAAAATTATTCCATATTTTTTCATTATATTTATATTATTCTATGCTTTATTCTAAATTATAATTCCATATTTATGGACAAAAGTTTAAATTTATGGAATTTTGTACAAGCTATTTATACATCATTCTTAATTAGGAGGGATTCTTTATGTTTGGTCTAGGAAAAAAAAGAACTCCATTTGGTAAGTATTTAGATCACAGAGGAATCAAACAACAATGGCTTGTACAAAGGACTGGATTAAGTAAATCTCTGATAAGTGATTTAGCAAATAAAAAGGATCGTATTCCCACTTTAACATCTGCAACTAAAATCATTAGAATACTAAAAAAATTTGATAAGCATATTGATTATCAAGATTTTTGGAATATTGATATTTAAGACTTCTAGAATGTACTACACATCTAATTGTCTCTAATCCAATCGTGTAGATTACTAAAAACATAGATTTTTTCCTTTACAACTATTGATTATTTAACACTTATAATACAAAAATTACTTTTATTAAAAAGCATATAAACTTCTATTTAGCTCTGTTCATATCCCCGCTTAAAATAATTAATGATTACATCCCACTTCATTTTTGACAAATCAATTTTTTAATAACATTTTTTGTTAGAAAATCTAAATTTCGTTGTTTTTTATCCAGAATCCTTAATATACATTTGATATTATTCTAAAATTTATAGCGCACTATTCGAACATTTTGTGAAAATTATCAAAAAACATCACAAACTACTAGTATCAGGTATTAATTTCCTGTGTTTGTTCCAAACACCGTGTTAAACTGAAGGGGTTTAACAGATCTACTCTAATAACATTAATGAAATGGGGTATTTACTTGAACTTTCCACAATTAAAAATCGGGCATATGATGCCAAAGGTCCCAATTCTACAGGGAGGAATGGGCGTAGGCATTTCATTAAGTAAACTTGCATCTGCAGTTGCAAATGCTGGAGGAATTGGGATTATATCAGGAACTGGTATTTCCATAGATGAAATGAGAATGCATATTAGGAAGGCGAAAGAAAAGATTCGGAATACTGGTTATATTGGAGTAAATGTCCTTTTTGCAATGAATGATTTTGCTGAAAAAATGAAAGCAGCCATTGAGGAAAAAGTTGATTTCATCATATCTGGTGCTGGCATTTCACGAGATATGTATAATTGGGGGAAAAATGCCGGCATACCAGTTATTTCAATAGTATCCTCAGCCAAACTCGCTAGATTATCTGAACGCTTGGGTGCGGCCGCTGTTGTAGTAGAGGGGCATGAAGCAGGAGGACATCTGGGTACCGATCGACCTTTATTCGATATATTACCGGAAGTAGTTGCAGCAGTCAAAATTCCCGTAATTGCTGCTGGAGGAATTATGACTGGGAAAGATATTGCTCGTGCCTTAACAATGGGTGCATCTGGTGTGCAAATGGGTACAAGATTCGTTGCAAGTAATGAGTGTGACGCACCACTATCCTTTAAGGAAAAATATATAAATGCTCGATTAGAAGATACCATATTAGTCAAAACAACTGTCGGGCTCCAAGGTCGTGCGGTTAAAAATAACTTTACTAAATTAATAGCTGATAATAATAAAAAGATAAAAATAAAAAAGTGTATAAATTGCTTAAAAAACTGTTCTTATCGTTTCTGCACGCTAGATTCTTTGATAACCTCTATGGATGGTGATTGTGAAAATGGTCTTGTTTTCGCAGGTGCACGAGTAAATGAAGTCAAAGAGATATTGCCCGTCCAAACAATTATTAACAATATTATGATGGAATATAGAGCATGTATTTAAGGTAGAATCCATGTAAGTTTTTTAAAAGATATTTAATGTTGTAAATTCTTATTTTCCTGACGATACATCAACTAATAATTATACTCCGGACATTATTGGTCATAAAAAAGAACACCTACAAATGCTGTAGGTGTTCTTTTTTATTTATAATTGGATAATTTCTCTTATTTCTTCTATAGGTAACTTCGTAAATTTGGCAATATCCTCTACAGACATTCCGTTTTTATACATACCACATACCAATTGTATACGTTCGGCTTTTTTGCCTTCTTCAATACCCTTTTCAATACCTTTTTTGATTCCTTGCTCCTCTGCGTGAGCAAACTTTGCAGCTTCATCCATTAGGGTTTTTTCCCTCGCTTCATAGGCTTGTCGGAATGTCGAATCTTGACTCATTCGCTCCCACTTATTCATTGCTTTTTGTAAAATCGGATCTTGATTCATCGCAATGTCCTCCAATGTTTGAGTTAAGTGTTCATCTTCATTTGCCGGAAGTAATAACAGCCAACGAACAAATGAATCTTCCCACGGATTAACTTTCTCTTCCCGCCATTGTTCCATTAGTTTAGGAAGCTCTATAACATGAATCTCTATATCATCACTAAACTGCTTTTGCTGTTGTACATTCCATAGCTTTCCCGTTGTATGAAATTCCTCATATTCGGGAAAAAGTACGAAGTTTAACAAATTAATAGTAATTGTTTTACTAAGAGAGCTGTAAGGCATCCCTTTTTGTAACTGTGAAGTATATAATTTACCCCAGTAATACAAACTTCGTTTAATCATGTCGTGATTATTATTCAGCTGAATTTCTACGTTTACTTTAGTACCTGTGTCTAATGTGGCTGAGACATCTAAAATTGATAATTTATCATCCTCGTGTTCTCGATGTAAATGTGGATCCTCTAATTGTAGTGACATAATAGGTGATTCTAATGAATTCTTTAGCATGGCATTTAAAAATGTGATAAGAATATCCTCACTACCACTTGTCCCAAATAATTGCTTAAAAGCAAAATCAATGCGTAAATTTACTAATGACTTGGTCATGACTTTCCTCTTCCTGTCTAAGAAACTCTCTTTTCTTTATTGTACATAAAAATTAGGTAATCATGCAAATAGGAACATTTACAAAAGATAGCGCTATCATTCTTTTCAAAAATATATATTCACTAGAAGATAGAGGTAAAATTAATAGTTAATTTGGTGAATTATAACATATATTATCTTTAAATAATACCCATTTGAAAAAACAATGGATTATTTGTGACATAATTGTTAAATTTAGGGATATAAAAAGGCTTTCTATATAAAAAATAGAAAGGTGATGGTGTACGGATAAAATATAAGGGGGATTTATATTATGTTTTCAAAAAAACAAAAATTAGTAACAGTGGTTACCACTCTGACGCTAGGATGTGGATTAGTTTTCGGATTAACTCCTACTTCCGCAGATTCTATAAGTATTCCTACTCCTATTAAGGAAGAACAAGTAAGAATACAGATACCTTTTACTGGATATGTTATTTCAGCAGATGATAATTATTTAGTTGTAGCTGACACTAATACAAAAGAGGAGGCACTTTCTTATCAAAATAATTGGTGGGAATTAGCTTCTCAGAATAAAATTTTACGTGTTCCTATTACTAGCAAGGATAACTATAGCGTAGGTGAAAAACTAAATATATTTTCCGTAGGATGGACTCACTCTATTCCACCAATCGCTGTTATGCCTGTTATCGAAAAAATAATTGAATAAATTATATATTTTTTACAAAAGAAGATAGCCATTACAAATGGCTATCTTCTTTTAAACTCATTTATTCTAAATTGGACTAAAGAATTCTTGTTTGTAACTATCTTTATAAATTTATGCTATAACAACACTTGTGCACTTTTTTATTTACTGAACCATGCCTTGTTCTTCCTTCTTCATAGCTCTAATGGATTGAGCTACTTTAACCATCATAGAACATTCTATTCTCTTTCGGAAGATTTTACAGCTGAACTCATGTGTTCCCTTAAGAGAACCCGTTGCATGTATTGTATTAGCTGGACAACCGCCACTACAGTAAAGCTGTGCCCAACATTCCTGACATTCCGGTTTTGAATAGCAATTACTTTCCTTAAACTGAGACTGTATCTCTGCTTTTATAATGCCATCCCATATATTCCCCATACTATATTCTTCTTCTCCCACAAACTGATGACAAGGAAATATCTCCCCCCACGGGGTAATAGCTAGATATTCAGTCCCTGAACCGCAACCAGAAATTCTCTTTTGAACGCACGGACCTTCTGAAAGGTCGAGCATGTAATGATAAAATGTAAAACCATTTCCTTTTTCCTCACGGTTTAGCATTTCTTTCGAGAGAATTTCATACTGATTGTAAATTTCCAGCAGGTCTTCTTCACAGAGCGCATATGGTTCTTGGGGATTACAGATAACAGGTTCCATTGAGATTTTGTTAAAACCTAAGTCAGCGATGTGATAAATATCATTGGTAAAATCAACATTATTATGGGTATAGGTTCCACGTACATAGTATTCTTTATCTCCACGCTTCCCAACAAACTCCTGGAATTTTGGAATGATATGATTATAGCTACCTTTCCCATTGACAGTTTTACGAAGATAATCATGAACTTTTTTTCTTCCATCAAGGCTTAATACAACATTGTGCATTTCTTGATTTAAGAATTCAGTAATTTCATCATTAAGCAGCATACCATTTGTAGTAAAGGTAAAACGAAAAGTTTTTTTGTACTCTTTTTCTTTATTTCTTGCATAGGCGACAATCTGTTTGACAGTTTTCCACGCCATGAGTGGCTCCCCACCAAAAAAATCAACATCGAGATTTCGATGATTACCTGAGTTTTCTAATAGAAAATCTATGGCTCTTTTTCCAACTTCAAAACTCATTATGGCTCTATTTCCATTGTATTTTCCTTGGCTAGCAAAGCAGTATTCACACGACAGATTACATGTATGCGCGACATTAAGGCAAAGAGCTTTTACATAAGTGGGACGATTTATCAAATCAATTGAAAGGTCCCTATAATCATCTTCGGTAAAAAGCTTCCCATCTCTTTTTAGTTCTTCAATATCCGCAATTGTTTCTCGAATTTCCTTCTTGGAAACGTGGAAATCATATTTATACTTTTCCTGCATTATTGACAGGATTTCTTCCATAGGAGTATTCTGATATAGCATAATTATTTCATAAGCAAGATCGTCAACGACATGTACGGATCCGCTATAAGTATCTAACACGATATTGTATCCATTTAATTTATATTGATGAATCATACTGGATAACCAAACTCCTTTTTCATAAAGATTGCCACCTAAATAAAATATAATTGAATACTATACTTCTTGTTTCCTATTTATTGTATTTTCACACTTTTGATTTGCAACTCCACATGAGGTTTTACAAGCAGACTGACAAGATGTCTGACATGCACCACACCCACCATGTTTTATAGTATCTTGCAGTTTACAAGTGCTCAGTGTTATAATTCTTTTCATTGTTTATAACCTCCTTTTGAAATAATTTTGAAGAACTAAGGTATATGTTTGTGATTTTTTTCACAATCATATACCTTAGTTCTTCAATTTCCCACAAATTATTACTAATATCCTTATATATTAACGAATTACTTTATTTTACGTTCCTTTCTTTTAACCTTAATTTAAAATATCACGAGAAGGTTGAATATTATCTATTTAACAGTTACATATCGCAAAGCTACATATAGAATAATATTTATTGTAATTATATATACATTCACAAATACGGTACGTGAAATTGCAACATTTATCTTATAATAAATATGGGCGTTTATAACTTTGTGCTACAACTATAAAAAGTCAATCCCATTGGAATTGACCTTTTATAAACTGTGGCAACAGAAGGATGTCATAAAACTAAGATTTGATATTGTAGCATTTCATTTGTGAAAAGTATAACATGATTAACTAAGAATAGATGTGTCAATCCTTGGAACATTAGCTATAACTTGATTTTTTGAGTATATATAATAGTTAGTGGGCTATAGAATTCATCCTATATCACTATTAATAATTAGCGTTTTTTAATAATAAAAAAGGATGTCTAAAAAAATTCTATTTTTTTAGACATCCTTTTTATCTATTTTATTAATAATCCTGTAGGAGTAACTTGATATGTTTTTTTCTTGCCTACAAATTCCTGTTTACTATTCTCAAGATTAGTAAGTGTGGCACGGGTCTTTTCCTTCTGTGCTTCTCCCTCTATATGAGTAAACTCGATATAATCCCCTACCTTAACTGGAACGGTTTGGCTTTCAGCATTTTGTTGTCTATTTCCTACAATTTCTTTATTGTACAATATATTGCCCGATGAGTTTTGAACTTTAATGCTTGCATACGTACTAGTAAAATAGGAATGGGGGATACCCGCTTCTAATTTAATCTGCATTTTTTCTGATGCTTTGTTATACTCTACTTTTGCGATTTCTCGATCATTATATCCCTTTAAAGACCAGTTAAATTGATTTCCATCTAAAACTGTTGTTTCTGGCATTTTTTCTACTTTCTTCAGGCCTTCTTTTGTAACTTGATATCTTGCTGTCTTTCCAATGGTTTCATTTTTGTTATTTTCAAGGTTAATTAAAGTCGCTCTCGTCTTTTCCTTTGTTGCTTCCCCTTCTATATGAGTAAGTTCAATGTAATCACCTATTTTAACGGGCACAGTTTGGCTTTCAGCATTTTGTTGTTTATTTCCCACGATTTCCTTATTGTACAGAACGTTGCCAGAAGCATTCTGGACCTTAATACTCGCATACGTACTAGTAAAGTAGGAATGGGGTACACCTGCTTCTAGTTTTACCTTCATCTCTTCTACTGTTTTATCATAATTTACTTTTGCAATTTCTCTATCACTATATCCTTTTAATGACCATGCAAATTGATTTCCATCTAAAATTGTTGCTTCTGGCATTTTTTCTACTTTCTTTAGACCTTCTTTTGTAACTTCATATATGGCTTTTTTTCCAAAGCTCTCTTGTTTACTATTATCTACATTTGTGAGAGTAGCTCTATGCACACCTTCTAGATGTGTTAACTCTATATAGTCTCCTACCTTGACCGAAACTTTTTGTGATTCAGCATTTTGTTGTTTGTTTCCATAAATCTCTTTGTTATAGACCACTTTACCTGATGTGTTTTGCACTTTAATACTTGCATATGTACTATCAAAGTAGTTATGTGGTACACCTGCTTTTAAATCAATTTGCATTTCTTCTGTTGATTTATTTAAATTTACTTTTGCGAATTCAAAATCTCCAATCCCTTTCAGCGACCATGCAAACTGGTTTCCTTCTAAAATATTATTTACATTAGGCATATCTGGTTTAATTGGATTAGAATCCGTCCCCTTCCAAATCTCTGCTGTTAAAACTGGATATCCTAATGCAGCTACTTTTTGAATGGTATCGTTATTTGGACGTAATCCCCACTTCTCAAAGAAAGGAATCAAATTTTGTTTGGCTACTTTTGATGCTGAAATCATAAATAATTGTTTTTTATTTTCATCAGTTTGTGGAAGTTCACTTGAAGGCATATCTCTATACAATTGATGCAATTTAGGATAGAAATCCTCTCCATACGCTAACTGTAGTTGCCAAAGCATAACAAGCTTTACAAAAACATCGCTAATTTCATCATAATTTTTATTCACTTGTTCTAGATATTGAAATGCTTTTGGATAAATTCCACTTTTCTCTAAGTTGGATGGTTGATTAAATGCTTTTTCTACAGAAAGGCTGTATATATTATTTTGTACTTCTGTCATATTATAAAACTTCCAGGGCGATTGTTGTCTCAAATGTCCTGCCTCATGCCAAGGGCCCCAGCCATCTGTTATAAATTTATTAATATCTAACACGTATTGGATTGCATCTCCTACATATGCTGTTCGATAAGAAGTTGCATACATATAATAATCAGGAGAATGATTTTCTTCTACGTAATGAACATAATGTTTATCTACTTGTTCTTCAGATAATCCAGCTACTTTGTCTTGAATTCGAGTAGCTTCATCCATCTTTTTTAAGAGTTGTACAGGATCTGTATTAGAACCCAACAAATATTTCTTAACACGTGCAGGGCTGGCCGTAATTAATACACGTTCGCCTTTTAACTCCACTGCATGTGCATTTGGATATTGGTCCAGCATGTTAATTAAATCTTGTTTCGTATGCTTTCCTAGTTCAAAGAAAGGCGTAGTCGTTCCGCCTGTTGTAATTGTTGTTCGAATGGTACCACCTTGCTGTTTATTATAAAAATAAATCATCCCCCCATTTGGAGATTGGATTGTGTTTACACCAGGTTTTAATGTAAATGATTTTATCTTAGAATCTTCTCTCCAAGAAGCATCATACGAATACGTTCCAATATATACCTGAATATCTTGATTACCTTCTACATTAATCGTTATTTGTTCATTTGGCTTTGCATATAAACCAGTTGGTTCATATGGACTAAATGCCATACTTTTTCTTTCCTGTTGTTTCAGTACCTCAACATCTCCTTTTCCTGGGACTGTAAATGTTCTATTTTCTGATTTAACTGACTTTTCATTTTGCAGTGATGTCGGTAAACTTTTTTGCTGCTGAGTTTCCTCTGCAAAGACATCTGATGAAGAAGCCATCCCAGAAGCAATTATAGTTAATGTTGCAGTAGCTACTAGTATTCTTTTGTTTTTATACTTTGATTTATTCCCCATAGTATCTCCCTCTCATTTCCTTGATCAATTTAATAGTTTTGGTTTCTTTAGCATGTACTTACGTGCAAAAACAGTTCATGAACTTGTATTTATTACTTTTTTACATAGTCCTCCCTTATTCTATTTATAATTATATTTTGATATTATTTTATGACACATATTAATACAACTTTATAAAATATCAATCAATAATGAGCTTTTATGTTTTGATTTGGTATTCTTAACTATCTTATAAATCAAATAAATTACATAAAGGTATTCATTTCGTATGAATAATACTTTAAATCAAATTATTTTCAGATTAATAATTCACAAAAAATTAATATTATGTAAAATCCTATCAAGGAAATAAATACAAGCTGATTCGTCATGTATACATTGAAATCACTAAGGTGATTACTACCATCAGTTTACTTCATTCCTTTTCTCTATTTCAGTTTAAGTTTGTAAGTTATCAGGAGATAAAAAACGTTATTTTTTCTAATTTTAATTTTAAATATGGAATGTCTCTAAAAAACGAATCTATTATCAAGATTCCCCTCCACCGCCTTGGAAGTGGAAACATTTGGATGCATATATAGGTGAAAAGTATGTATGGATTTATAAAATTGAATAATCATTTCTCCTGTGCCATCCTCTTCAGAGAAATAAAAAACTCCTGCTTAATCAGGAGTTTTTTTGTCTTGCTGCTTTATAAAATACATTTTTAAAGCTTCTAGAAACGCTTCTTCAATTTTTATTGCACCGTATATTTCATTGCCTAATTTAAGTGGAGAGGCTTTCATAGTCATAGTTCATCACCTCATGACTACTATATGATAATTGACTATAAGGACAATCCTATTTTATTAACTCTTTTCTTTTTCACACTTAGAATAAAGCCTATTGTACGCTTTGCATTTCTTTAGTTGTTACACTATTTCCATCATATAACTTTTGAAATAGCACAGTAAAATTATCAATGGTTTGTGTAGTGAATTTTATATCTGGATTTTTTTTCAATTTCTCTTTAAACATCTTTGCAAATAAAGCCTTACTTTTTCCTTTTAATAAACGAGAATTGTTTAATTCTTTTTCTTGTTCAGATATTTTCAAATCAGGCATAATGTATTTTAAAAAGTCCTCCCTTGAAAATAAATCTTCAATAGCAAATCCAGAATTGTCACTTACGAAGACCATTTGTTCCTCAGATAGAAACAACTTCTGCTCGAGTTCTTTTTTTTCGTTATTTCCCGCGTTATCATTATCTAATAAAACTTTAAAATTCACTCCCCATCCTATTAATAAAGAAGCTAGTTTGTCAATTTGAGAAGCTCCTATACTTGGAATAAACCTCAAGATGTCCGATTTCCCATTATAATTAATATGTTTTTTCATACTCTCTAGATAGTAGTAATCCGAAATGCCTTCAACTATAACATTATGTTCCCCAAAAGCCCCAAAGCTTTTGGATAAGTCTAAACCAATTGCTGTCATTATCGGGGTATATACCTCTTGATCAGCAACTGAAGATGCATGTATCTGATTTTCAGTGATAGTATTATTTTGGATGTTCCTTGTAACTAAACGTACTCTTTCTAAGTTATTTGGATTGATTAAATATGGGCTATGAGTAGTAAAAATAATTTGATCTGATTGCGCTAATATCTCTAGCGCGTTTAAAATATCATTTTGTGCCTTTGGATGTAGATATGGACCAGGTTCATCAAGCAAAATAATATCCCCTGTTCTTTGAACTGTATTAATTGCAAAAAAGAAGGATAAAAACCATTGAAAACCTTTACTTCTTTGACTAGGGAGAAAATCAATGTCATTTGCATCATCATATATATATACATCTACAGTATTATGAACACCTAAATCTAATTCTATCTTTATTCGACTTTGCGAATATACATTCTGAAATAAGGACGTAGTGTCCTTCGAAAGCTTATCTAGACCCCTTTTTATCTCTCTATTTGACATCTCCGAAACACTTCCACCTTCAGTTCCTCCTAAAGCGTCTTGTATATATTTCGTCCAAACATCTCCATCTTCATTAAAAAGCGACACTGAATCCGGTAAAGGTCTTTCAAATGATTCAAGCAACTTAAACTTCGGTATTACTACATTTTTTTCAAAATGTTGATACCGATCATATATATATATACTTAGATTCAAGAATTGTTTCAATATCTCAGGAGAAAATGTTAAATCTGCACTCTTCACATTTTTTTTATATATCTTGTCATCTACATCCATAAATCCTAATATATCACTTAAATTATTTCTATAATCCATTAACCAATAAATAGGTGTCTCTTGTTCTAAAAAAGTCTTTAAAAAACTATGTCCCAGCTTATATAAAGATTCTGCTCTTTTTCTTACACTCGATCTAATATCGGCATTTTCAATAGCCACTAATAGACTCTCATTAATCCTTTCCAACAAATTAATAAATCGCTCATTAAAAAAGTATCTTTGAATTGAACCATATGTATATATTTTACTTTCATCTAAGGGTTTACTAATTATAAAATTGTAGTATTTTTCTTGATGAAATGGAGTATACCCTTTATCTTCTACTACAGTGTTTTCTATATCTCTTAGATTCAATCTAAAAGAAACTTCTACCATAGGATCAATTTCGTCATTACTTTTACCCTCAGGATAATCTTCAATAGAAAATCCACCTATTGAAAACACTTCTAGAGCTCTTAATATATTACTTTTACCACTTTCATTTTTACCAGCTAAAACAGTAAGTAAAGAATCTATGTACAGCTTATCAGTATCCTCAATCGAACGAAAATCTTGAATTCGAACCCATTCTACCTTCATTCTTTTACCACCTTTTCAAAATATTCATAATGTAAATTTTACCACAAACAGCATTTCAAACCTACGCTAACTTACCCTATAACAATTCATTCTTTGCAAACAATACACATCACATTTGAGATGTGTATTGTTTGCGCAAAACGAAACAAGCTCTATCTTAAATTCAAGAGATCTATGATTAAATAACCCCAATAGACCCAACACACTATAAAGGTGATCAAAAATAAAATATAGTTGTACAAAAAAATAAGAAGTACGATAAAATGTTATTATGATACTAAATTAGAATAATCAGTATACATATTATAGGAGGACACTATGGAAGTAATGAAAATTCATAAAGAACAGATTAAATTATTAACTGAATTTATCATTGAAAAATCTTTAATATTTCATCCTACTATTTCCCCAGAAGGTTGTCCGGATTTCTCTAACCATTATGGTAAAGAATATATTCTTATTATTGATCGGAATATCATGACAAAAATTGTAGAGGTTTGTAATACCGGCACTCTAAAAGATCAACATATTCTGAAGGTTATTAGCAGTCTATTGTTCTGGGCACATTTCAATCATATATCAATTACTGGAGGTTTGGCATTAAATGAATATGCCAACAATAAAAACAATAATACAGAAGCCAGTTTAGAAAATGATATTTTTTTAACGATGTTTAATCAATACCCTATAAAAACATGGCTTGATCTATTTGAAGGAAAAGTAACTACTATACCCCAAATAAATATATCAACCTATAAGGAATACACATTCGATGTAAAAAATAATCACCAAGAGATGCATCTTGCAGAAACCTTGCATATTTGGTACTTACTTATGAATCAGGAACTTTCTACCACAGAAAAGATGATAGCCCTATTACAATGGATTGATAAAAACATTCTATTTTGCCAATACTCAGTGGTATATGCAGCATTATTATTTTCAAAACAGATAAAGCAACCAAGACTTCATGAGCTCAGCGATATAGATAATATCCTCAAAAAGAGCTCAAATCAGGCTTGGGATTTAACTTATTTATCTTTTTGGAGTACCTTATATTGGGATGAAAATGAAGGAAATACCATACATCTATTTGCTACAATGGATACTGACTTAAAGAAAATTTTCATTAATACTCATAATGTAAAAAATAACTTGTTTATAAGATGCTTTGGCGAAAAAGAAGGATTACGTATTAATGAACAATATAATAAAATTTTGGATCATCGACAAAAACCAAAAATCACTGAAGAATCGATTAATAAGCTAATTGTATCTGAGTTAAATAAATTACAAACAATATTGTCAACGTATATGGTATCAAATTAATTAATAGCTAGATATTTTGCAGTCCTCTATTTTATAATCTATTCTTTTGTTTCATGAACAAGTGCTCCACTTTTGTAAAAACAACCAAAGACCACATAAAAGTGGTCTTTTTTATGAAAAAACAACAATAAAATTTAATGCACTCTAAGGATTAAAAAAATATTATCATTTTATATAATTTTTTTCTTATAACGGACTTTCAAAAGTATATATAATATCCACCGTCCCATTTTGATGAACATTAATTTTTTGAATTAATGTTTGAAATACGTGAATTAAATCTAGCTCTTGCTTTTGTAACTGCTCAAATGCTTGTTTTATCGTTTGAATATCAATTTGAACATGATTGCCATTTTGCATCACAAGTAATTCATGATCCGCTTTGAGTATTTCCACTTCCAGATCGTTCCGTTTTTTTTCAAACTCTTCTTTATTAATAAGTTCTTCTAAATACAAATCTAGTAGCGTTTTTTTCTTTTGCTGATTTGTGCTCATAAGCTTTTGTAACTTTCTTATCTTTTCCTCTTGCCCCTTTTCGACATTGCTTTGGAGCCTTAAAGTAACAGACTCTCCTTTTTCCACTAATAACTTTATGACAAACTGATGAAAATACCCATATTGAATCGGCACATGATTTACACAACCATGTTTTCCTGCCCGATGGTATTGAGGACACTTTAAATATTTCCATTCTGTTCACTCTCCACTTTTCTTTTTCAAATAAGACTGTACAATTATCATATTAGAACCACGGACTGCGCATTTTGCTAGATTGCGAATTTCATTCCAAGTTGTAATTTTTTTATTTTTCTATTTTCTTGATTCCATATCTCTTCTTCAACAATCTTAGGATGATGATTAAGAAAAACATTCAAACATAAACAAGTAATTAATTTTATAGAAGAACTAATATCTGTTACTCTTTTAAACATTTTTTATAAAGTATCATTACCAGTTTAAAAACAAAGTTCCTTATTTTTATCCATTAAGTTTTTTGGTAATTAACCATTTAAAGTCGGTTACCTCTAAGTACAGGAAATTGTCTTTTTCTATGTGAATTTTGCTTTGCTGACAAAATCCATATTTTATTGGTACTATCTCTGATACAAAATAATATAAAAATCACATGTTTTTTTATAAAATAAACAATATACAACAAGACAGACAACAATAAGCATATAGGAGAGGAGGATTCACATGGCGAAAAACGGTGAACCTGGAAAAGGGCGCATTGGCGCAGTAAAAGGGCGTAGTCAATTGCAAGGTCCAAACGGAAATTGGATTAAACGTGACAGTACAACTGGACGATTCCTTGATCAAAAAACCAGTAGTCCAGCACCTTTCAAAGGCGTGAGAAAAGAAAAGTAATTCTCCACAGCTATCTATTATTAAATAAAACAGCCATCAATATTGATGGCTGTTTTATTTATGAAGAAAGTATTTTATCAAATAACAGACATATTTACCCTTACATCGAGAGAGTAATATACTTAATTTTCTTTACTTACAAACCTTATATTTCATAGGATCTCGTCCCACTTTTTCTAAAATTTTACTCGGTAAAGAAGTAGTAGTGGTATAACATAAACCTTCAAGTTCTTTTGATTAAATTTTTTTTAAAAAGAAAAGGTACATCCCAAATGAGAAGAATCCTACTTGTCCAAACATGTAGGGCATGGTACCCTTTGTCTCTGATATATCTTATTTATAGTTTGTTTAATTGACTATGTCTTTTAGAATACATAAAATATACGATTACCCCTATAAATAACCAAATACCGAAATAAACCCAGGTTTTTAAAGGGAGATTTACCATTAAAAATAAGCAACATGTTATTGAAATAATCGGTAAAATTGGTACCAGTGGTACCATGAAACCACGTTTTAAATTTGGATGTGTTTTACGAAGAATAATAACTGACACACCAACCATCGCAAATGTTAATAACGCTCCAATATTCGCTAAATTCGATAATTCTTTTAAATCGATAAATCCAGCAATTAAAGCACTACCAATACCTGTTAACCAAGTTGAGAATACTGGTGCTTCTGTCTTCTTATTAATTTTCGCAAACGATTTTGGTAATAAACCGTCACGACTCATCGCAAAGAATACACGTGTTGTTGCATAAATGTAAGCGAAAATTACAGCCATAATACCAATTACAGCTCCAATTGCGATTATACCCGCTACTTTATCTTGTCCTACAACTTCTAATACGTAGGCCATTGCTTCTGGTACATCTAATTCCTTATAAGAAACCATACCAGTCATAACAAGACAAACTATAACATAAATAATTGTACAAATAACTAGCGAAGCAATAATACCAATCGGTAAATCACGTTGTGGATTTTTTACTTCTTCAGCAGATGTTGCTAACGCATCAAATCCTAAAAAGGCAAAAAATACTGCAGCTCCTCCGGCAAAGATTCCGCTTATACCATAAGGTGCAAACGGGATCCAGTTTTCTGGTTTTACGTAAAATATACCAACTGAAATGAATAAAACAACAATACCAATTTTTATTAATACCATTGCGTTATTCACTCGCTTACTTTCTTTCGTTCCTTTTGATAATAACCAAGTTAATAACAAAGTAATGATTACTGCTGGTAAGTTAACGATTCCACCTTGTGTTGGAATTGTTAAAAGTGATTTTGGTATCTCAATCCCAAACCCGTTTAATAAGTTTTGAAAATAGCCTGTCCATCCACCCGCTACCGCGGCAGTTGTAACTATATATACAGACAATAAAGTCCATCCCATTAAGTAGGCTACAAACTCACCAATCGTCGCATATGAATAGGTGTATACACTACCAGAGACTGGAAGAGCAGATGCGATTTCCGCATAACATAGGGCTGCAAACCCACAAACAATTGCAGCAATCATAAATGAAAAAATAACTGCTGGACCCGCATCTCTTGCGGCTACTAATCCAGTTAATACAAGTACTCCTGTACCAATTATTGCACCAATCCCTAGCATGGTAAGATCAAATGCTCCCAATGTTTTTGTCAAAGTCTTACTTTCACCATCTTCTAATAATTTCCTTACTGATTTTTTCCTAAATAAGTTGGCCATAACACACGCCTCCATTTATTAAAAAAGGAGCTAAGATATCGTCTCCTAGCTCCCCTTAAGTAAAATAATTTTATTTTATAAGATTATTCAATCGTTATTTTACCTCATTGGCAACAAAGAAATGCTCACATACAGTTGAAATACGTTTTAAATCCACATTGCCACCTGAAATAACCGCTACTACTTTTTTACCCTGTACATATTTATCAACTTTGCCTGCCAGAAGTGCGGCTGTGGCTAACGCTCCCGCTCCTTCTACGACAGCCTTTCCGCGTTGCAATAAGTCTTTCATCGCTACTTCTAATTCTTCTTCCGATACAGTTACAATTTCATCTACTAGGTCTTTTACAATTTCAAAAGTTAAATTTCCTGGTATTTTTACCGCACAACCATCCGCTATTGTTGGTGCTTCATAGTGTTCTAAAATTCTCCCCGCATCATAAGAAGCTTTCATTCCATGAACATTATCTGCTTGAACCCCAATAATATTAATGGAAGGATTAAATGATTTCAGCGCTACAGCAATTCCTGAAATAATTCCTCCTCCACCAATAGGTACAATAACAGTATCAACATCCCACATATCATCCAGAATATCTAACCCAATTGTCCCTTGGCCAGCCATTACTTCTACATCATCATATGGATGTAGGTATGTTTCGCCTGTTTCTTTTATAATCTCTTCACACTTCGCTTTTGCATCATCAAACGTATCACCGTATAAAATAACTTCAGAACCATATCCTCTCGTCGCATCCACTTTAGCTTGCGGTGCAGAGGTTGGCATCACAATTTTACTTTTGATTCCTAGTAAATGGGAAGATAGTGCCACACCTTGTGCATGATTTCCAGCTGAACAAGCGATTACACCACGTTCTTTCTCTTCATTTGTTAGTTGGGAAATTTTATTAAATGCACCACGAAATTTAAATGAACCCGTTAACTGCATGTTTTCCAGCTTTAAATAAATTTCTCCACCCGTTTTACTAGTTAAATAGAAAGATTTAACCAAAGGTGTTTTTCGGGCATTTACATCAAGAATTTCTTTGGCTTTTTTAATGTCAGTGATATCTAACAATACTTTTTTGGTAATCATACTAACACTTCTTTCAATTCTTTAAAGTCCAAACCTAGCGTCATACCTAAATTTTCGTAGGTAATAATACCTTTATATACATTTACCCCAGATGCTAATGATGATTTATTTTGAATTGCATTTTCTAATCCATCTTTAGAAATTGCTAATAAATACTCAATATTTCCATTTGCCAACGCCATAGTTGAAGTACGTGGGGTGGCACCAGGCATATTTGGTACTGCATAATGAATTACGTCATGTTTAATAAATACAGGATTATCATGAGTTGTATAATGATCAATAGTTTCTACTGTACCACCTTGATCTATTGCGATATCCACAATGACACTTCCTGGCTTCATAGATTGAACCATATACTCTTTAACAATTTTAGGAGGGCGAGATCCTGGTATTAAAATTGTTGAAATAAATAAATCTGCTTCTTTAATCGTTCGCTCTAGATTTTCAGTATTAGATTCAATTATATTTACTTCTTCTGTTGCGTATTGCTTTCTTAAATATGCAATTCTTTCTTGATTAACCTCTAGGATTGTAACACTACATCCAATTCCAATTGCCATATCACAGGCATTAGTTGCAGCATTCCCTCCACCTAGGATTACAACTTTTCCGGCTGGGATTCCCTCAATACCTGATAATAAAATCCCCTCTCCTTGATGTTGTTTTTCTAAATAATAAGCTCCCATAAATACCGCACGTCTTCCAGCAATTGCACTCATAGGTTTTAATAATGCTAAATTTCCATCCTCACTAATAGTTTCACCAGCAATCGCAGTAGTACCAGCATTTCTCATTGCTTCTACACACTCTTTCGACGCAGCCAGATGTAAAAAGCCCCAAACGATTAGATCCTTTTTAAAGTAATGGTATTCTGCAGGTAGTGGTTCTTTTACCTTTACTACCATATCAACATCCCATGCCTGGCCTTGATTTACTATGCTTGCTCCTGCACTTATATATTCATCATTTGTATAACCAGAACCTAATCCAGCATCTTTTTGTACTAAAACTTCATTTCCAGCTGAAACTAATTTTTGAACATTTTCTGGAGTCATCCCTACACGAGCTTCCCCTTTTTTTATCTCTTTCACTACACCAATTTTCATATCTACACATCCTTTTTTAGAGTGAGTTATAAATTAAATTAATTATTGTCAGATAAATATAAGATTCTAAATATTCATCCTTACAATATTTTTCAAATATAATTTAATTTATAACATTGGATTGCACCTACAAGATACCATTAGTAAAAATAAGAGGTCAACAATTTTGTGAAACATTTCACAAAATGTTTTATTTAGTTGATTTTCTATATTTTATATCGAAAATATGATTGAATCCCTCAATACTTTGTGATATTCTTCACAAGAATATATCTTCTCTTTTGAATTTCGATTTACCATTTTACTATATCAAAATATTAAAATACCTCATTTATTCTTATTATTCATATAAAAGAAATCTCGTTTTTAACTTCATGTTTCGGGTTAAATTAAAGAATTTCTTTTAATGTATAATTCATTGAATTTTACTCGCCTCAAATCATGTGAAAATTTTCACATGATTTGAGGCGAAATTAAACTTTCTTTACTTATACGTTTAATTTCTTTTTTATTTAGTATCTGAAATGTATTCAAATTCTCTAGCTGGTAAGGATGAGGGGCGGCTATTTGTATGGATACAGGATATACTATCAAATAATTTAACAAACAGGATAAAGAATTCATAAGAGAATTTATATATTTTTCTAATTGGGAGTGATTATTTTGTCACAACAACAACTAAAAAAGGATATTGGTTTCTTTGCAGCATTAACCACAGTTATTGGTACCGTTATCGGCGCCGGAGTATTTTTCAAGCCCACTGCATTATATGGAGTAACAGGAACAGCTAGCCTAGGATTACTTGCATGGGTAATTGGTGGTATCTTGACCGTTTGCGCAGGACTAACTGCTGCTGAACTATCTGCCGCTATTCCTGAAACGGGGGGAATGATGGCATATTTAAAGAGGACTTATGGAAACTTAACTGCTTTCTTGCTTGGCTGGGCACAAACTGTCATATACTTCCCTGCAAATATTGCAGCTCTTGCTATTATTTTCGGGACACAAACGGTTAGTTTATTTGGCCTAAATGTTAATGAACACAAAATGCTAATTATCGCAATTGCAATTATCACAGCAACATTTGTAACTCTTATGAACTTTTTAGGAGCTAAAGCAGCTGGTGGAATCCAAATGGCTTCGACTATATGCAAATTGGTTCCATTAGCATTGATTATTATTTTTGGATTACTACACAAAAGTGACGTTACTTTTCAGCTTTTTCCAATTGAGGCAGGGCCGAACAAATCTATGATATCTGCCCTTGGATCTGGTTTACTCGCAACAATGTTCGCCTATGATGGATGGATTCATGTAGGGAATATTGCTGGAGAAATGAAAAACCCTAAAAAAGACTTACCTAAAGCAATCGTATTAGGATTATCAACAGTAATGGTTGTTTATTTATTAATTAATGTCGCGTTTCTAATGGTCATGTCTGCAACATCGCTCGCAGGTACTGATACACCCGCTTCTCAAGTAGCTACAATTCTTTTTGGAGCTATGGGAGGAAAACTAGTTACCATTGGCATTTTAATTTCCGTATTTGGAACGATTAATGGTTATATTATGACAGGAATGCGAATTCCTTATGCCATGGCTATTGAGAACAAACTACCATTTAGTAAATGGTTTGCTACACTATCTAAAAATAGTCGGGTCCCTTATAATTCTGGTCTATTTATGCTATTTATTTCAATTATTATGATGGCCGTCGGCGGATTCAATACTCTTACTGATATGTTGGTATTTGTAATATGGATATTCTACACAATGACATTCCTTGCTGTATTTATCTTACGAAAAAGAGAACCTGATCTTGTACGACCTTATAAAGTTCCATTGTATCCTTTTATACCATTAGTTGCTATTATTGGCGGATTGTTCATTGTTATTAATACCTTATTCACTCAACCTCTACTAGCTTTATGTGGAATAGGTCTAACAGCACTCGGCCTCCCTATTTATTACACTATGCGTAAAAAGGTACAATTTGGTTTAGAAAATCATAACGAGTAGACCAGTCTTTCTTAAAGATGTGATACAAAATTTTATGATTAGATTGCAATTAATAAATAGTCTATTTTACTTCTTTATCCTTCTAAAAGATACATTAGTCTAACAAATAATAAACAAGGAGAACCCTTTTTGGGTTCTCCTTGTTTATTATTTGCCAGTGTTCTAGTTTTTTACCCTAAGTTAATTTACGCTTTATCCATGTTGCATTCCTACCTTTAGAAACCAATTTAATATATCCCTGTGAATTTAAAGCGTGTAATGTTTTATTTATAGTACTTTCACTTATGTCTGGATGCATGTTTCGAATATTTTCTTTAGTAAAAGGATGATTTTGCCTGTCTATGTATTTCTCAATTCTTTTTCTTTTAGTATGAGTGCTTATACAATTTTTTATTAAATTACCTAATTCTTCATATGCATCTAAAACAATATCTAAAAAAATTTTCATCCAGAAAACTACATTATGATCTCCTTGATGCCAATTAGCTGCAGATTTATACAGAGCATCATAATAATCTAATTCATATTTTTTAAAATATTTCTCTATACATGTATATTTTACAAATGTATATCCACTTTCAATTAATAACCATTGAATTAATATTTTTGCTAACTTGCCATTCCCTTTATTAAATGGATAAATACATAGGAAATTTAATATAAATTGAGGAATCAGTAGGAGCGGATGAAAATTCCCTTTAGCCCTTAATGTATTATATTGTTCGCATAGCTGATACAAATATTGCGGAACCATATCATATAAAACAACTGTACTTAATTTGGATTGATTATTTAACATTGGAATACACGATAATACAAGTTCGTTTTTTCTCCAATTACCACTTTCAGACGTTGAATAATTCAGTAATTGGAAATGCAGTTCTTGAATTGTTTGTGGTTTAATAGGCAGTTTGTGATTTTCTTTTTGCACAAGTTCTAATGTTTTGCAATAACAAAATAAAGCGTCCTCTTCCAATGTTTGAGGGCTAACATGATTAGAAACAAATTTTTTCAACTGTTTATTTGAGAATGTAAACTTGTCATATATATTAGGAAAAGTTTTAATATATTGTAGGGATATACTCTTTTCCAAAAGATTAAAGATCTCTGGTTTTTGAGTTTGATATGCTGATATTTCTCCTTTATATTCACTGATTTTACTTATAATATTTATTAGTTCCCTTTTAAATTCTAAATTTGTATATTTTTCTTCAAAGAAATTTCTCATCTCGTTCCCTCCTTTCCCTACGGTTTATTGCCAACTTTGTATGCTCCATTATCCCCCTAATTTTCACATTTCCTACTGTATGCTTATTGTTTTATAAATGCCCATTAAGGATGTAATTAAACGGTAGCCAGATGCACACAGGGACCGCTCTCTTCTTATTAATGTATGTATTAGATTGCTAATGTTAATTAATAAATAAAAAGGCACTCTCTTAAATTTTTAAAAAAGTGCTTTTTATTTAATCAAATTTGTCTGCATTTAGTGCCTTAATAGAAAGTATACAAAAAAGGTATCAATCCTTTGTGAAAGACATAACATATTTAGCTATAAATAGTTATATTGATTCTAAAAATGTTCAATCTTGATATGTTATGAACTAATATCATGAAGGCCATTAACTTCTTAATAATGTTTATAAAATGATTCTTTACAAGGCGAAAGTACTGTATTTCAGTTTAAACAAACATTTTTCTATAGTATTTAATTTCAGATTACATTAGATTAGATACATTTAAACTTTTGCCAAGCATTTATATATCCGACATAATATAATAAGATAAATTCACCTTATAGTATTGGTGACATGGTTTCTTTTAATGTATGTACAGAATGATTAAAGTTAAACTTTTCTTCCTCATTTAACTCAATTTCTATAATTTCCCGAATACCTTGACGATTTATAACAGCAGGAACTCCTATATATACATCATTATGACCATATTCATTTTCAAGGTATGCAGATACTGTTAATACACTATTTTCATGATGTAGAATTGCCTTTGTGATACGTAATAAAGACATTCCAATTCCATAACAGGTTGCTCCCTTACGTTCAATTATATGATAGGCCGCATCACGTGAACGAACAAAAATTTCGTCTAAGTCACTTTGATTATACTGACTTTTATTTTCTAAAATGGTTTGTAGCTTTTGAACGCCAACTGACACATGACTCCAAACCGGAAGCTCCGTATCACCATGTTCACCAATTATATAAGCATGAACATTATGAGAATCGATTTCAAAATATTCTCCTAACATGTAACGGAAACGTGCAGAATCAAGTGTTGTACCTGAACCAATTACGCGTTCTTTCGGCAATCCAGATTCTTTCCAAGTTACATATGTTAAAATGTCCACTGGATTTGTTGCAATTAAGAAAATACCATCGAATCCGCTTGACATGACATTACGTATAATTTCTTTAAAAATCTTAGTATTTTTTTCAACTAAGTCTAAACGTGTTTCACCTGGTCTCTGTGGCAATCCGGCTGTTATTACAACAATTTGTGCATCTTTACAGTCCTCACAGCTACCCTTCCATACTTTTGTTGGTGATGGTGAAAAAGGAATTGCATGACTTAAATCCATTGCTTCTCCTTCTGCTCTTGCTTCATTTACATCTACAAGAACGAATTCTTCTGCCAACCCCTGATTAATCATACAATATGCATAACTACACCCTACGGCCCCTGTACCAATTAAAACTACACGATTAATATTTTTATTCATTTATAGATCCCTCACTATTTATGTTATGTTTTTGTGCATTGTTGTTATTCTAATAAAAAGAGATTTAATTGATTTTGAATAAACAAATAATGAACTCGAAATACATTAATGTTCAATACCACATAGTTAAACTTAAATTCCTTTTCATATGTATTTCCAGCAAATATTGCTCCAACATTATTTCTTATTTAACTCAAAAAAATATTATGTATAGCTTCACTAGATAAGATAATTTTTCTTTATCTACATTTCAAAGATTCTTTGATATTCTGTGAAAAATCTAGTTTATACATCTAGTTAAATAAAATTGTTAACGCTTACATTTTTATTAAGATTCACTAACGGATTATCACTTTTCATAATGACATTCATGCTTATATTATCTTCATTCAAATCTAATTACTGCAAATTTTTATTTTGTATATCGAAGGTTATTTCACCTATTTTAGCAATCCCCCCCTAAAAGCACTTCTATACCAAACAAACTTTTTCAAAATTCATTTTCTAGTAAACCTCCCACTGATTTTTTAGAGTTTTCTGTAATAAATTCGACATGTGATCTTGCATTTTATATTAACAAATTTAGGTCACATAAGTTGTGAATGTTTTTTGTATATTTCCCTTCCCTTATATGTCTAACAAAAACAAATAATATATTTTATAAAAGAAAAAAATATATTTAAAAGAATTATTAAAACGGTATTTCCGGCTAATTAGGCCAACTGATATAAAAATAACATTCAAAATAATTATGTTATTTTTATACGAAAATGATTATATTAGTAGCTTAAATTTTTATTTGTGTTTGTAATGGGATGTTTTCCTCACATTGAGATTCAACTAAATCGCCCTTCTGTTCAGCTGTAGGGTTGTTTTGGGTTATATAATGATATACCATGCCAACAAATACAGATCCACCAATAATATTTCCAATTGTAACTGGAATTAAATTATAAATAGCCCCACTAAAAGAAATAGTATTGGGATGTGGCGATACCAGGGAGATTGCAAATAGCGATAAATTTGCAATGCTATGTTCATATCCAGATAAAAAGAATGTAAAAACCAATAACATCATAACAATTATTTTTGCTGTATCCCCTTTTACTTGAGAAGGAAGGAAGCATGCTAGACAAACAAGCCAATTACATAAAATAGCTTTGAAAAATAGCTGTATTGTCGGTGTATTCATTTTTACTTCAACAACATTACTTATCAAATGTTCATATTCAATTTGATCAAAAATACCAGTACCATAAAATAATAACGCAAAAAATATTGCACCTACCAGATTACCTAAAAAACAAGCACCCCAGTTACGACAAGTATCTAAGACCGTTGTTTTTTTTCGTAAGGTCGAAATTGTAAAATACATTGTATTCCCAGTAAATAATTCCGCTCCACCATATATTATTAATATAAGTGCAATTCCAAAAAATAAAGAAGCACTTAAATAAGTTGCAGGTGAATTTACAACGTGAAAAAAATCCCCTAATTTAAAACATAATACTATAATAAATCCAATATAGATGCCGGCTAGTAATGCACGAACAAAATATTGTATTGGGTTTATATCTAATATTTGTTTCTTCTTTTGTGCAAGTTTTATAGCATCAGCTATCCCTTGTTCTAACATAAAATTACACACTCCTTTAGTTCATGGTTATTATAAATAATCCTAAGAATAAGCTACATGTTTCAATATTTACTTTCAAGATTTTGTTCAATATTTCACAAAATAAACATACTCACTTTACAAAATGATTCAAATGATGTGCAATCTGCTATATTCACTAAATCCTAGAAGGTGCATAATACACGAATATACCTAGTGAATATAGAATAAAAGAATAATTAATCTGGTATAAAAAGTTTTAATTTATCATGTTTAGGAAAAGCACTCCATCTTAATTTTTACTTACTTGTATAGTGATCTATCAGGAAATTATTCGCATTTATACATAAAAAAACTTTAATTATAAGGTTACAGTGTGTTTGTATGCGTTATTCTTTAAAAATTGAAGAAATACTACTAGCAGCAAACATATTCAACATTTTCCATCTGAAATATCTTAGTAACATTTTTAAAATTTCCTCTAACCTATGAGTTTAATGGGATCATCTTTGTATCTCATTACCCGAATAAAGATAATTTGTGACATATTTTAAAATAAACTATATATCAAGCAATCTGCTTTTTAAAATTGTTATAATATGAACGAACATCTTTGCTCAACACTTCACAATCGAAAGGAGAAATTGATATGAGAAAACGAAAACGCTTAGTAATAATCGGTAATAGTATATCTAGTTTACGCTGTATTGAAGAGATTTTAATACAAAATCCTAATATGTATAGCATTTCTATTTTCAGTGATGAACTCTATCCTCTCTACAATCAAATAAACACTATTTCATTACAATTAGATATTAAAAATAGAATACAAAAGCAATATAATTGGTACAAACAACATAATATTAAGCTTTTTACAAACGAAAAGGTAATAGAAATTGATCGTGAGGACGAGGTCATTGTTACAGATAAACGCCGTATTGTTTTCTACGATAAACTCATCATTGCAACAGGATCTACTGCTTTTATTTTTCCCGTTAAAGGACTGCAATTATTGGGAGTAAATAAACTTAGAACAACTGAAGAAATTCAATTTCTATTAAATATTAAGAAGCATGCAAAAAAAGCTATTATTATTGGTAATGGCATGCTCGGTCTAAAAATTGCACAAAATTTATTTGATTTTGGAATAGACGTCCACGTAGTTCATTTCAGTTCACACTTAATGGCAAAACAAGATATCTTGGCTTGTTCATTACTATGTAACAAGCTAAAAGCAAAAGGGATTCAATTTCTCATGGAAAAAAACACGGTTAAAATCCTAGGTACAGACTATGCAGAGGGGATCCAATTCGAAGATGGCACTATTAAAAAATACGATTTAATTGTAATACCTATTGGTAGGCGACCTAATACACATTTAGCAAAAAAAGCTGGCTTATATGTTAAACGTGGCATAGTTGTTAATAAGTATATGCAAACAAATGATAAATTAATTTATGCAATTGGTGAATGCACTGAACACAATGGTATTACATTAGGATTTCCAGCCCCCCTCCACGCACAAGCTACTGTATTAGCCGAGCATATAACAAATGTACAGACAAATACTCTTTTTGCATAATTTCTTAGTTAATTAAAACTAATTCTTTATAACTTTTATCTAAAAAGCTCTTCTTAATAATTGTTTAAGAAGAGTTTTAAACCTTTGAAAACGTGTTAAAGAGAACACTGTAATATTGACACATTTGCAACCCCGTTACGTATTAAATTAAAGTATTAATTTAATTAAGGAGACATATTAAAATGCAACGACACAAAAGTATTTATCTATTAATTATTTTATGCACGGTATTATGTATAATAACTCTAGTCCATAAAGGTGAAAATAATAGCGTTAAAAATACAACATATGAGATGGATAAACTTGTTAAAATTGATGAAAAAAAACTATCTTCTAAAGAGAATAATCCTTTAGAAGTCCCTTTGATTTTACAAAATCCAGAATTAGAACGTGGATGCGAAGTTACAAGTTTAGCAATGCTTTTAAATTTTAACGGTCTATCCGTTGATAAATTAGAGTTAGCTGAAAATATTAAATATGTACCTTTTCAAAACAATGGATTGATGGGAAATATGGACGAAGGATTTGTTGGAGATATGTATGACATAGATATGCCTGGTTTAGGTGTGCATATTAAGCCGATTTTAGAGTTAGCCAAATTATACATATCAGAGAATTGTATTATAGACTTAACCGGAAGTAATCCTGAGGATTTATATAAAGCAATTGATAAAGAACACCCTGTTTGGATTTTAACAAACGCGAGCTTTCGCAAACTACCTGATTATGAATTTCGTACTTGGAAAACAAATATGGGTGAGAGACAGGTTACATACCGTCAACATAGTGTTTTACTAACTGGATACACCGATCAATATGTATACATTAATGATCCATTAGATACGGAAAAAAATAAAAGAATTGATAAGAAGGATTTTGAAGAAGCATGGGTTCAATTAGGCAGACAAGCCCTAACTATCATTCCTTAAAAAAACACAGAGCTATAAGATTTGAGATAAACTTTAAATTACTAATTTCTCATTATATAATTATTATATAATAATCCCTAGTTTACACGAGAATCACTAACGTTATTTAATTATATATAAAATTAAAGGACACATCTATACCATTGGAGTGGTACCTAAGGTGTGTCCCTCGCATAAATCAAAAATATAAGATAAAATAATTTGAAATTTATTTTTTAAGTTTGATTATAAGGCATGTGATATTTTGCGGCTCAAAAAATTCATACCTTATCAATTAAACCGATTGGTAACACATATTCCCTTTTTCGTGTTTTACTCATATATAATGATTTTAAGAATTCATATAATTAAAATACTTACTAATTTGTAATAACTCCTCTTTTATATTCTGAGAAAGGGGTCTTTTGTCAGAAACTGATAAGTCTTCTAATAGCTAACTGATTTTTTATTATTATTTTCTTATTTCCAACAGAGGCCATGAGCCCTAAACTTTCAAACTTATTCAATTTACGACTAATAGTCTCTCTTGTTACCCCCGCATAATTTGCCAATTCCTCTCGTGTCAATGGCAAGTTAATAAGTATTCCATCCTCTGTACTTTTGCCATATTTATCACAAAACTCCAATAGTATATGAGCAATTCTAACTTCAGGATTGTTTGTCGCTAAATTTTGCACTAAATTCTCTATCTTAGCTAAACGTTTTGTGACAACTTTTAACAACTTTAATGCAATACTTGGATTTCGTTCCATTATATAATCCATATTTTCTTTTTTTAGCATACAGATATGAGTATCTTCTATAGCATACGCACTAAAATTACTTTTTTCATCATAATTAAATATATTTAATTCACAAAAGGATTCACCACTTGTTAGTATATGCAATATTTGCTCTTTCCCTTGAAGAGTTAATGTACATAGCTTTACTTGTCCACTATTAATAATAAATAATGTATCTGATTTATCTCCCTCAAGAATTAATGGCTGACCCTTTTTAAACTTCCTATGTTTTGTCATTGAAGCTATATTACTAATTTCCTCTTCGGAAAGGGTCTTAAAAATTAGTACTTTTCTTGGGCAAAGCTCTCTTGATTTTTTATGATTATCGTCCATATTTTCTCACCTTACTTTAAATATAGAATAAAAAATATACTGATATCCAAGATTATTATAGACATTTTTATCAAAAATTGCAGTGACCCAAATCACAACTATATGTTTATGTAGACAGTGATATACACTATCTACATAAACATATTTTGAATATGGCATAGAAAAAATAAGGCCCTGAGGAGAAAGGGTGGCGTCAGGGCCTTATAGAGTGTACCGAGAATGGCTGAATCGGTATAAGTATCTGCTACATAACTATTATAGGATTTTTCAAAGAATATTTCTGTGACCAGAATCACATTCAAAAATATAAAAAACAATGAGAATACTGTGCAGTATTCTCATTGTTTTTACCTTCTTATTCATCTATTGGTGCAAAATGATTTTTATCTTCTCCGCACACAGGACAAACCCAGTCCTCTGGTAAATCTTCGAAACTTGTTCCTGGTTCTATATCCTCATCTGGATCCCCTACCTCTGGGTTATAAATATATCCACATGGTAAACAAATGTATTTTTTCATGATTTCCTCTCCTTTTTGTACAGCTTTATATTTTTTCTTTTAACTTGCTCATTATTTCACTTATGTTTGTATTTAATAAATCTATTCCTTCTAACGATACATGCTTTTCAATCGCAGATTTGTAAGGAATAGATGCCGCAACTCCTTCTAATGAAATCACACCGACTATTTTATTATCCTTAATAAATAACCTTGTATACTTCTCCTTACCGTCTTCTTCAACAATTGTTGTATCACATTGCTCTTCATTAACAACTCCAATTGAAAATAAAGATACATTGAATGCGTTAAAAATAGTAGTTGGAATTTCTTTTTTATAAATAGCAGTTTTAGAGACCATATTACTACCTGCTACTCTTCCTTGTTCCAAGGCAGTCCCCCATAAGCCTTCAATTTCATTATTTACTTCTGCAACATCTCCCGCAGCGTATACGGAGTCTATATTTGTTCTCATCTCCTCATCCACAACAATTCCTCTATTTAATTTAATAGCCGTATCATGTACAAGTTTAGTGTTCGGAGTAACGCCAATTGAGTAAACAATACTATCACAATTAATTTGAGAATTGTCGTTCATCTTTATGCCAGTTACAGATTCTTTCCCGAGAATAGAATCAATAGAAGTATTTAAATACACCTTTACTCCTTCCTTTTCAATTTTTCGTTTCAAGAGAAGCGAAGATTTTGTATCTAATTGTCTTCTCATTAATAAAGGAGCTACTTCTACAATGGATACCTTTTTACCAGCTTTCAGAATAGACCATGCTGTTTCTAACCCTTGTACACCCCCACCAATGGTCACAACACTTTCTTTGTCCTCTAAATGACCTTTAAGCTCATCTGCTTCTTTCATGTCCCTAATAGTAAAAATATTTTTTTTATTAATTCCATTTATCTCTAATCTTCTATTATTCGCTCCTGTACAAATTAATAGTTTATGATAAGAAAATACCGCTTCATTGGATGTAACAATAAATTGCTCATCTGTATTAATTTTTACCACCTTTGTATTTATAAAAACTGATATGTGATTATCTTGATACCACTTTTTCTTTTTAATTAACACTTTTTCACTGTGTAAATCTGAATACAGATCCTTTGATAATTTAATTCTTTTATAAGGTAGTAATGGCTCTTCACCAAAAATAAATATATTTGATCCTTTATCATACTCTCTAATAGTTTTAGCGGCATTTACAGCAGCTACACCACTCCCAATAATAACAAAATTCTTTTCCATGTTTTCACCTCCATTTTTCTATTAAATAGAACTCAATAATAAATCTGTAACAAATGTTGTTGCATGTTGGATTTTCTTTACTTTCCCCTCATCTTTTGGAGAGAATCTAATCCGAATAGGAAATTCAACATGAGTCATACCTGTAGATTGGATAACTTTTGATGTGCTTTGTACATTCATATTTGTTTCATTGAGGTAATCTTGTATCACTTCAATTGCCTCTCCACTCCAACCATATGAACCGAATGAAGCTGCAATTTTCCCTTCTAGGTTCATTTCTGTCATTTCTTTTAAAATGTCTTCTAAATTACCAATCATATCTGCATATCTAGTTGAAGATCCTATAAAGACTGCATCTGCTTCTTGAATACTCTTTAAAACCTCTAATTTTTTTGATTTATCAACGTTAAATACTGATACATGAATATTATCTGCTTCTAAAGTTTCTTTAATAATATTTGCTACTTTTTTTGTATTATTTTTAATTGTTGTATATACAATTGTTACTTTCTTATCTTGATTCGTATCTCTACTCATATCCGCATATAATTTAATATACTTCTGTATATCATGACGTAAAATGTAGCCATGAGATGGTGCAATCATTTGTATATCCAAACCTTTTAGAGCTTCTATTAATGTTCTTACATATCTTCTATGTGGATGGATAATGGCATTATAATAGCCGATAAAGTCTTCTGTAATATCTACATTCGCTTTATCACTGAAAATCTCGTCATTTGCTATATGAGTACTAAAAATATCACAAGGAAATAAAATTTTATCCTCTACACAGTAGGTAATCATTGTTTCTTCCGTATGAAGATATGGCGTTTCTTTAAATTTTAATGTTTTTCCACCAATATCTAATGTATCACCGTCTTTTACTATTAAAAACTTTCGATTATGCAGCTTATACATCTCTTGTATTTCTGGTACTGCAATTTCTGTACATACAATCGTTGCATTAGTAGCTCTTGATGCTAATGCTGCCAATCCCCCTGAATGGTCGGGCTCTGTATGATTCACTACGATATACTGAATTTCTTGTGGATCAATTAATTTACTTAATGATTCTACAAATTCTCTTCCAAACTCTATATCAACTGTATCAATCACTGTTGGTTTTTCCGTTTTTAGCAAGTACGCGTTATAAGTTGTTCCTTTTGCTAAGATTAAACGATGAAATGGAACTTCTCTATTATCAACTTTTCCTACCCAATATATATCTTTAGTTAACTGAATTTCTTTGCACATATAACTCAATTCCTCCTCAATCAGATTCGATTTACCACTGAATTATATAAACTTTTTTATAATTAAAAGAGGACTAGAATCACATTTTAAAAAAATTAATAAAAAAACACCTGAGTAACAGCTTTCTACTCAGGTGTTTTTAAAATTTATTTTGTTGCTACAATTACTAATGCCGGACCATCAAGTGAATATATTTTTTTATCAAAATTAGCGTAAGTTTCTACTGACTCAAATCCACAATCTATTAATATGGGAAGTAATTGTTTTTTTGTAATTGGATATAACTCTATACTATTTGAGAATTCTTCACCACATGTATTTAATGTTACAGTAAATAGCACCTTTATTCTCTCTATTGCATAATCTCGTTTGAATGAGAAATGTTCTTTCTTAATTACTGGAAATATGAAATTTTTTTGATTTAATACTTTTTCATAGTTTACAATTTGAACTATGAACTTTCCATTTTTCTTAAGTTTTTTAAAAGAGCTTTGAATAAAATCAGTAATTTCCTGTACATTGTCTAAATGAACCAACGTATTTCCAATACAATAAATACCATCAAATATCCCAGGTACATCGTCTATTTGCTGCATTCTAAGTGTATTTACAAAAAGTCTTCCCCTATGGGTTTTAGCCTTCTCAGAAATTTTATCAGCCATTTTCTTCTCTGGTTCCATCGCAGTTACAATCATTCCTTTTTCAACTAATGCATTAGCCACATTCCCTGTTGCCGCACCTACATCAATTACGGAGTCCCCCTCTTGTAAATAAGAAGCAATAAAATTCACTTGTTTTTCATTTTCCGGAAAAATTTCATCATAATACGGCATTAATTTTTGGTAAAAAGTCATTATTTATACACTCCTTTCTACATACAGTATTGAAGAAAACATTAATACAATATTATATATAAATAAATTTATATATAAATATAATATAAACAATATAAATCATTATTAGTCTTTACGAGATAAAATATTTAAATACTATTATTGTTGTAATAAAAACGTAAATAGCATTTATACTCTCTAAAATCCCCACCTTTAAGATTGAAATATTCCTTCCATACAGTACTATAGACCGTATCAAACTTGGGATAAAAATAATGGTAATCGTTGGTGATAAAATAAGCGTAACAATCACAAGTAATAAATGGTACCACCATGACAGAATGCGATACGTTGGATTCTTTTTTTCACGTATCATTGTTTTTACATAAAACGTACTTCCTATAAAATATAAAAATGTTATAGTCGCTATTATCAATATATTTTTATCGACTGTTTTCATTGTGAAGTAATAACTTATAATGCCCCCTATACAAAACAAAAGAATTGCACATACATCATTTAATAAGGCTGGTTCATTTTTTTTGCTAGAAAAATAAATGTTTATACAAAAAAACGGGAGCATAATAATAGAAAAGTAAACTATACGCCATTCATAACTAAGAGCAATAGCTGTACATATACAAGCCTCACCAAAGTAAAGAAAAAAATAATATAAATAATACTTCTTTCGCGGCTGTTTTACATACATTAATAAGGGATATGTAGCTACATACACAAAAAACCACGCTAACAAAAGAGGTATATGATACCATGTCCATTTACCAGTTAAAATACCTAAAACAAATGGAATAAGCAGCATTCCCCAGGCTCCATGCTGCTTTGGAATAATTAACTTCATTCTTCCACACCTCACATTTAATTTTTTATCAAAATGTTACGTAAGAATGATAATAAGTAGCATATATATCATTAAATTTATAGATAAAAAACTTTACCAGTGAGAGAATCCCCCCACTGGTAATCATACTCCACCAATTTAGGGAATACCCATCCCAAATAGTAAAATATAATGAATTTCTCATACTCACTCTTCCCTTATAAGATAAACTATGTTTTTAAAAAATACTGTGAGTGAAATCACTGCATTCTATTTTTATACCTTTTATTTTATAGAATAAAACATTCTTCATTGTGTTTTTACTCTCTATTGATAACCTCACTCTTTGAACCTAAAACAAAAGAATTTTTATCTATAAATAATTGAATCATTCTATATCTTTTCATTTTTTATGAGCAAGGTAATACGATAAACTTCTAGATTTAGTCTCTTCTAAACAGAAAAGATTACATACTCCATTTATTAGTACCATTGCAGAAACGAACTGTATATAGTATTATTTATCGATGTTAGATACTATATATTGAGCAGGAGTGAATTTTATGAACAACTCAGACAATGTAAAACAGCAAAAAAATACTTTATGGACAACTTTTGATAAAATTATAAACAGTAACGATCAAGACTTAATGCAAGAAAATGCAAATGTTGATGGTCGATCTCCAATGGGAATGATGGGAACATTTGCATCAGAGAGCGCAAAACTTTATGTAAGGGAACATTTGCTTTCTAAACAAGTAAAACAAGCTATTAATCAAAATATTTTATACCCACACGATTTAGATTTTTATGCAACAGGAACAACCACTTGTTCACAAATTCCTTTAGCACAATTGCTGAAAAAAGGGTTCCACACTGGACATGGCCATATGAGACAACCACAAGATATTAAAAGTGCATTAGCACTCTCGTCTATTATTCTTCAAGCTAATCAAAATATGCAGCATGGTGGGCAATCTCTTGCCATGTTTGATATAGATTTAGCACCATATGTGAGGAAAACATTTGAAAAAAATAAGAAAAAGTTAAAAGACTATCCGCTAACAAAGGAACAAATCGAAGTGTTTGCATGGAAAGAAACAGAAAACGATACATATCAAGCATGTGAAGCATTTATTCATAATTCCAATAGTATGCATAGCCGTGGTGGTGGACAAGTTCCGTTTATTTCAATTAATTACGGAACAGATACATCAAAGGAAGGAAGGCTATTAATTAAACAATTACTACAGGCAACACAAGCGGGATTAGGAAAAAGTGAAACTCCTATTTTCCCCATTCAAATTTTCAAGTTAAAAAAAGGTGTGAATTTTGAAGAAAAAGATCCAAATTATGATTTATTTGAACTTGCATTAGAAACAACAGCAAAGCGATTGTTCCCTAACTTTTCATTTTTAGATGCGCCATTTAATGCAGCGTATTATAATGGGCACCCAGAAAGTGAAGTATGTTATATGGGTTGTCGTACTCGTGTGATGTCTAATATTCATGGTGAGGAGACAGCAATTGGCAGGGGAAATCTATCATTTACCTCTATTAATCTAGTAAAATTGGCTTTAATAAATGATTCAAAAGAGGGATTTTTCGAATCGTTAAATCATTATATCAAACTTGGCATTCGTCAATTGCTAGAAAGATATTCATATCAATGCACAAAAAAGGCAAGAGACTTTCAATTCCTATATTCACAAGGGATTTGGCGCAATGGAGAAAAACTACAACCGGAAGACTCAGTTACTGAGATTTTAAAGCAAGGAACATTGAGCCTTGGTTTTATTGGACTTGCGGAATGCTTGGTTGCCTTAACAGGAAAACACCATGGGGAAGATAAAGATTCATGGCAACTTGGAAAAGAAATTGTTACCTTTATGAGAAATAAGATGGACCAAGCAACAGAAGAACATTGCTTGAATTTCACTTTAATTGCAACTCCTGCCGAGGGACTATCAGGGAAGTTTATCAAAAAGGATCGTGCTGAGTTTGGAACTATTACAGGTGTAACCGATCATGATTACTATACAAATTCATTTCATATTCCAGTTTATTATCCTATTCAAGCAATTAATAAAATACGTTTAGAAGGACCGTTTCATGCTCTTTGTAACGGTGGTCATATTACGTATATTGAACTAGATGGGGCGGCAGCGCATAATCAAATGGCTTTAAAACAAATTGTTCAAGCAATGGCACAGTATAAAGTAGGATATGGTTCAATTAATCACCCAGTGGATCGTTGTAAATGTTGTGACTATAATGGAGTGATTGAAAATGAGTGCCCTAGCTGTGGAAATATAGAAGATCATCATATTGAAAGAATTCGCCGTATTACTGGATATCTTGTAGGGGACATGTCAAAATGGAACAATGCAAAGCGTAGTGAAGAAGCAGATCGTGTGAAACATAAATGAAGGTAATGAATATTATTCATGATAGTGTAGTAGATGGTGAAGGATTACGGACAGTTGTGTTTTTTGCTGGTTGTCCGCATCATTGTTTAGGTTGCCATAACCCCAAATCATGGAATCTTTATAATGGTACCGAGATGAGTGTGAAAGAAATTATAAAAGAAATTTCCACAAATCCTCTAACTGATGTAACATTTTCAGGTGGTGACCCATTTTTTCAAGCTATCGAGGTCAAAGAAGTTGCAAAGGCTGTAAAAAGTTTAAACAAAAATCTTTGGATTTACACTGGCTATACACTAGAAGAGATACAAAACTCACAAAACAAAGATATGATTGAGCTGTTACATTATGGAGATGTTTTAGTTGATGGAAGATTTGAAATCCAAAAAAGAGATTTGACTCTTCCATTTCGCGGAAGCTCAAATCAACGTATTATACGCCTAAAATAAGTATAATTCCCTTGCTTTTTTTCAATTATTAGTCATCACTAACCCAGTATTTATGAGCGGAAAGTATCTGCTCATAAATACTGGAAATATACAATAAAAAAATTTATAAAACAGGTTAAAAAAAGAGACATGCTCAATTCTTACACTTTTTCCGCAATGCTTTTGGAACATATATACAAAAAGGTTCGCTTTCCATGTAATCCCCCGTCATCGCAAATGCCCTAGAACGAGATCCCCCACAAACATATCGAAACTCACAAACACCGCATTTTCCTTTATAATTGTCTGGATTACGAAGACTTTGAAAAACAGGAGAGTTTCGATAAATTTCAGCTATCGGTGTTGATTTAATATTCCCGGTTTTAATTGGCAATAGCCCACTTGGGTATACATCTCCAATATGAGAAATAAATACAACTCCATTTCCATCATTTACTCCTTTTGGAGCGCGTCCAAATTCATTAACTCCGTCCGTCATCCCTTCCATCAGTACGTCTCTATATTGAATAATTTGATCTATCTTTTTAATTCCCTTCATTTTTTCTTGAAGAACAATGCGTCTATAGTGCTGAGCAGCTGTGGTTTTTATATCAAAAGAAACAGTTTTACTAAGCTGATATAGCCAGCGGAACACTCTTTCATGTTGAATTGGTGAAATCATATCTTTCTCTTTACCACGTCCTGTTGGGACTAAGAAAAATACACTCCACAACACACAACCTAATGCTTCTACTAAATTTGCCATATCTTTAAGTACACTCAAATTATAATTAGAAACAACTGTATTAATTTGAATAGGGATTTTTAATTCATTTAAATGATGAATTGCATCCATTGTTAATTTAAATGACCCCTCTGTTCCTCTAAAATGATCGTGTACTTCAGCTGTTGGTCCATCTATACTAAATGCCCATCTAGCAATCCCAACATCTTTTGCTTTTTTAATCGCTTCTTTAGTAACCTTTGGAGTAGCACTGGGTGTCATGGAAACCCGAATACCTTTCTTCACCGCGTATTCAGCAATATCATATATATCCGAACGCATTAATGGATCCCCACCAGTAAAAATCAGCATCGGATTATCCATTTCATATATATCATCAATTAGTTTTTTTCCTTCTTCTAATGTTAACTCAAAAGGATCGCGATAATGCTGAGCTTCAGCACGACAATGTAGACATTTTAATTCACATGCTCTTGTTAACTCCCATATTACAATAAATGGGTTTTTGTTATAATCACGATTTATCAAAAAGAAAGCCTCCCATCAACTTACATACTATATTGTAAAATTATATGTGCATTTATGTTGTGAGATTTATCACGCATAAGATTCTTGGTAATAAAAAAACCTCACCAAAATAGATGAAATGGAGATAAGAAAGCGCTCACCTATAAATAGGAGAGCGCTTTTCATTTAAAATATATCTTAAATATATATATTTTATTTCTTTTTTATATAAATTTTATTTATTTATTATTTCTATTAGATTTCATCAAATCATCTAGTAATAAATCTAATTCTCTACTATAACAAAGCACCTTTTCATGAGTGAATCCATACTGCTTAACAAGCGATATTAATTCCTCTTTTTTTTCAATTACTTGATTTAACTTCTTATAATTAGACATAGCTTTTGTACACTCCCATCTTACCTACATACAGGTCATCTAGGCAGCATTTTTGTTAGATGTTCTATTTAAAACAATGCTGTTTATAATATATATTTCCCCTTAACTCCCATATACAATATATTTACAAATATCAAATACAAAATCTATGAACTTAAAAAGTTATACCTACTTAACTTATTACACACCTTTATATGCTTGTTTATAGACTTCTTTTAATTCTGAAATCAATGGGAGTTTCGGATTTGCTGGTGTACATTGATCTTCAAATGCTCTTTCCGATAAGACATCCACAACATTTTCAAATGCTTCTTGTTTTACTCCTTGTCCTGCAATACTCATATTAATATTTAATTCTTTTCCAAGGCTGATAATTGCTTGCACAAGAGATTCTACCCCTTCTTCCACTGTACTTGCTGGCAGCCCCAATGTTCTTGCAATATATGCATAACGTTCATCTGCCACAAAATGCTCATATTTTGGGAACAATGCATGTTTTCTCGGCTTAATAGCATTATAGCGGATTACATGCGGCATTAAGATTGCGTTAGCACGTCCATGTGGAATGTGAAATTCTGGTCCAAGCTTATGAGCCAAACTATGATTAATACCAAGAAATGCATTTGCAAAAGCCATACCTGCAATTGCAGAAGCATTATGCATTTTCTCACGTGCTTCTTCATCATTTCCATTTTTATATGCTCTCGGTAAATATTTAAATACTAGATCAATGGCTTTTAAGGCCAATCCATCTGTATAGTCATTTGCCATAATAGACACGTATGCTTCAATTGCATGTGTTAACACATCCATTCCAGTGTCTGCTGTTACATGAGGTGGCACTGTCATTACAAACTGTGGATCAATAATCGCTACATCTGGTGTTAATTCATAATCAGCAAGTGGATATTTTATATTATTTTTTTTATCTGTAATAACCGCGAATGGTGTCACTTCTGACCCTGTTCCTGATGTTGTTGGAATCGCAACAAATTGTGCTTTTTGCCCTAGTATTGGAAATTTACATGTACGTTTTCTAATATCTAAAAACTTTTGTTTGATTCCAAAGAATTTTGTTTCTGGATATTCATAAAATAGCCACATTCCTTTTGCTGCATCCATTGCTGAACCTCCGCCCAATGCAATAATTACATCAGGTTTGAAGCTTCTCATCATCTCAGCACCCTTGAATACTGTTTCATCTGATGGATCTGGTTCTACCTCTGAGAAAACACCTACTTTTACATCATTTAAATGCTGTTGTAAGTAATGTGTAACTGTGTCCACATATCCCAGTTCTACCATTCCTGGATCCGTTACAATGAATGCTCGTGAAATGTTTGGCATCTTAGCTAAATATTGTGTCGCATGTTTTTCAAAAAAAACCTTAGGTGGTAATTTGAACCATTGCATATTATTTTTTCTATTCGCCAAACGCTTTACATTTATTAAATGTGTAGCTGTTACGTTTTGAGAAACAGAATTTTTACCGTATGATCCACAACCTAATGTTAAAGATGGAATAAATGCATTATATATATCACCAATCCCACCTTGTGCTGATGGTGAATTTACAATAAGGCGACAAGCTTTCATTCTTAAACCAAATTGTTTTTGTACTTCTTTATTTGTAGAATGAATAACCGCTGAATGCCCTAAGCCACCTAAATTTAACATTTCTTCACAGTATTTAAATCCTTCTTCTTGTGAATTTGCTTTGATACAAGCTAATACTGGGCTCAATTTTTCACGTGATAGTGGATATTCTGCACCCACTCCCTTAATTTCAGCTACAAGTATTTTTGTATCTTCTGGTACCTTAATGCCTACTAATGATGCAATATAATGTGCTGATTTCCCAACGATATCACTATTTACTGCACATGTATTTTCATTAATAACAAGCTTCTCTAGTTTTATTCTCTCTTCTTCGGTAACAAAATAACAATTGTTGTCTTGCATTTCTTTTTTTACACTATTATAGATTTCTTTATCTACAATGATTGCTTGTTCAGAAGCACAAATCATACCATTATCAAATGTTTTTGATAAAATTAAATCATTTACAGCTCGTTTTACATGTGCTGATTTCTCTAAATAACAAGGTACATTCCCAGGTCCTACTCCTAAGGCCGGTTTCCCTGTAGAATATGCTGATTTCACCATTCCAGCACCCCCGGTTGCAAGAACAAGTGCAACCCCCTCATGGTTCATTAATCTTTTTGTTGCCTCAACAGAAGGTTTTTCGATCCATTGAATGCAATTTTTCGGTGCCCCTGCCTTAATTGCAGCATCTCTTAAAATTTTAGCCGCTGCAACAGAGCATCGCTGAGCAGATGGATGAAAAGCAAAAATAATTGGATTTCTTGTTTTCATTGCAATAATTGCTTTAAACATAGTTGTTGAAGTAGGATTCGTTACTGGTGTCACACCAGCAACTACACCTACTGGTTCGGCAATTTCAATGACTTCTTCATGTGGATCTTCATGAATAATTCCTACAGTCTTATCTTTTTTTATGCTATGCCAAATATATTCAGTCGCAAATATATTTTTTGTACATTTATCCTCATACACACCTCGACCAGTTTCCTCTACCGCCATTTTTGCTAATGGCATATGTTGATCTAATCCAGATAGTGCCATTTCATGAACAATATGATCTACTTGCTCTTGCGTATAAGATTCCATTGCTTTTAGTGCTTCTTTTCCATTTTCAACTAAAGTATTAACAACTTCTTGTACATCATTTTCATCTTTAATTACTACGTTGACCATTGCTTGTACTTCTTTTTCATCTGTCTTTTTTGTCATATTAAAGCCTCCAGATCACTATAAAAATAGATTTAAAATGTTGGAACTTATTGTTTTCATCTTGCCTATTAAGTAAAGTCTTAAAACATGTGAAGTATTTCACAAGTAATGATATGAAATTTTCAACTACTCCCACTATACATGAAATGACTATTTTTTATTGTGTATTTTTTGTGAAGTATTTCACAAATATTTATAATAATTCTAATCGATAATTACTTATTTACACCATCAATATATACAATTACATTCTCAGTTGTATTATTTCTCAATTCAATGTACACTTCAGCATTAAAATACAATATTTGTTGATGCCTTAATATCTCAATTTCATTATCAATTATAACCATTGTTTCACCGAAAACTGCATAGATACATATATCCTTGTTCAAATATTTTGGTATGACAACATTACCTGACGGATTAATGAAAAAAAATGATGGGAATGTATTTTCAGTTTTATTAATAATTGTTTTGAATACATCATCATTTAATCCCATAGGTGTTACATTTTTTAGTTGCATAAATATCACTCCTATTCATGTATAAAAAATTTAATAAAGTATAATAAATTTATACTCTATTTTTACAAACTTATAGCTAGGATCTTGACTTTGCCTATAAGTTTATAACTATTAATTTCCTAAAGCAATAGTAATTCATCTTCTTGTAAAGGACTATTAATTTGTTATAGTATGTAAATCTCTTTGTTGTGATAACTCTACTAAAGAAGACACTTAACACTTATATGTAATTTATCTAGTAGTATTTTATGTGTATAGTAGTTAGAAATTTTTATTAATAAATTTTGAAAACATTAGTATATATAATATAAATTATTTTTTTATTTAAAAATATTTTGTTTGTCCCCATCCTCTCTAAAATATTCCCCCTTTTCTTAAAATCTTATATAAATATATATCTTATATATATTAAAAATATAAAGATAAAACTTTTATAGGTTCATAAAATATAGAATAAAGCCTGCTATGACAATGTTTTTAACATACCCTACTGTAAAAAATCATAAATGGTATGTAATGGGAGTGTAAAAATAGACTTTGTTGTACCATCCTTTCTACATAAAATCATAAAATAATATCACTATTCCTACATAAAAAATGAAGAAAAATAATTCATTGATAAGTATATTTATTCAACCGTAAATAAGAAGATATTCTCGATAGTTGTCCCCAATTTGTAGTTATTTGTACACAATCTATACACAAGGATCATAATTTAATCCACTTAATTCAGTTATTCATATTTAATCACATAAAACTTGATGAATTTTAGTAGATTTACTTATAGAACCTTTATATAGCAACAATAGTATGATATTTTTATTCACAAATGATACTTTTTATAAACATATCCACTAAAAATTTAATTTTTCTTATGATTTTATGTAGAGTAAAATCTCTATTTATATAGGTATTGGATACCTTTTCAAGTTACTATTGTGGAAATTAAGAAGGATGAATAACTTTTATTGTATAGAAGTGCATAAAAAAAGACTCTATTTTCAATAGAATCTTTTAGAAAAGTATATAAATGTATCTAATAGAAAGACTTTGAATGATAGAGCCAACACGAATAGCCCTCTACTTTGATTTTTTTTCAAATATAGAGAGCTGAAAATGATTACATTTCTTCCATTACTTTTAATACCTGTTCAGTTGATGTTACTTGAATTCCAGTACGTATCAGCTTTTCCAAGGCACGTATAAAGGTAATTAAATTTATGCTATCAGGTACTTCAATTACCCTTAGCTTTTCTTTTGGTAATTTATCTATCTTTTCAATGAACAATTCACGTACATCGCTAGGAATAAAGCGTTCCTTATGTCCTTTTATTTTTAGAAGTTCACGCATTTCTATTTCTAAAGCCATATAAGCATTTAGATTTGCACCTTGTTCATAAGCGTATTTTCTAAATAATGTTTCTTCTTGATATCTTAGATAATTACGATGGTAAGATTCCTCTGTAACAGGTACGGCAAATTTGTTCTTTAATAACTCAAATGTTTTACGGAACAGCTTCTTGATGCTTCGGCGAGAGTACATAGAGAAATGCAATCCGAAATCAAATATAGCTTGTTCTTTTTGTTTTGCTGGTACGTGCTGTGTAATAAGAGGATAAATCCCTTCTTTAGCTGCGGTATCAAGAATATGATACTGTGATGTTTGATTTAGTAATTTTTTCAGTGTATACACTAACTTATTTGGATATTTTTCAGTGCGATCAATCATGTCACGCAAACTATGTATTACACTACGAATTTGTCGATGACAAGTATTTTTAAGTACATGAATAAATTTATTCATGTCTCGTGTAAATTCCCCAATATGCATTTCTTGTAGTGTAGATTCAATAAATCGGGCTTTACGGGCATACGTAACCTTTGGAGTAAAAGGATCACGATACTGTAGTTCGCCTGATTCTTTTCCACATAAGAAGTCTGTATGAATAGATAAAAATAAAGTCGTGTATTTTTTCTTGTTTTGAACCCCTTTTTGTAGTTTACAGATTTTGAATAGTGGAGTTCCTGTACAAGGCAATACAGTCGTTAGTTCTTTCATAACTGCACGAATTTGATGTGGATACTTCTTATGTAGAAAGCGGTACATTCCACCAAAGTGAGTCTTATTACCTCTTTCATCCTGTTTGTCTAAAGAACGTTTTAATGTAGTTTCTCTATGCTGTTGCATAGCAATATCTAAGAATAGCTTCTTAGATGCTACTGAAAGTTCAAAGAAAGCTTTTGTAAAGACTACAGGACTAATGTAAACATAAGGATTTGCTTTTTCTGTTTCTTCATTCATAAAATGAGTTATTTTAATTGTGTATCGACTATCTAATTCATTTTCAATCGTAATAATGTTATGTAGGCTTAATTTTTTTAATGCAATATAGAATTGAGAATGCTGTATACATGCCAATTCTTCTTTGTATTGCTTATAGTCTTCCCAAAGCATATGTACTGTTACGTTTGGAATAATACCATTCGTATAGCATTTTTTATGTAGATAAAGGAATACTTCAAGATCTGCATTTGTAATACCGTACAATCTATGTTTTCTTCCCATTGTCTTTGAAATAGTATGACGTGAAAAAGATGGCTTTGCCTGTGCAACAAATCCATCGATATCCGCAATACGTTCTTCATACGACATTTGATTAATAATATCTTCAAGGTATGTATCTTTATAGCTATAGTATTTTCCTTCCAATGCATCAACAAGTGCTTGCCAAGATTTTAATGTAACTATAACCGCATTAGTAGATTGTCCATTTAGACTACGTTGATTACGAATAACAAATGATTTGCTCATCTTTTTCACCTCCTATACAAATTAAAATATACATATCCGTACAATATAAAATATACCGATTTTAATTATAGCAAATCAAAATTCGATGAAATGGGCCCCTTTAAGAGCAAACATGAAAAAATGAAATGTACGTTAATCCCTTTCATATCAAGGGGTTTCGGGTTTTGTTCTATTTTTTTTATGGACATGATATCACTATGGATTTTCATGTTCCGAATAAACAAGAAAATGAGTTATAAACTGCTAATAAACGTTGTTCTAATGGGATTGGAAGCTTATTTTCTCAAAAATATAAGGGACATGATAGGGCTGTAGATTTTCATATTTCTATTTATTACAATTCACATGAAAATCGTTAATAAACATTGATGTTAAAGGGATTTATATGAAATTTGGCATTTATAAAAGGAACATGATACCGCTAGGAGTGATTCATCTTTTCAGATAGAAAGGGACATGATACCGCTATAAATTTTCATGTTTTATAATCCCCTGAAATTTGAGAAGATGTGGTATAAATGTATGGTATATAAGGGATTTAAGAGGTTTTATGAAACACGAAAGGGACATGATACCGCTATAAATTTTCTTGTTTCATACCTTGAATATAGAAGAAACCCTTTTGTATCAAGGATAGAAAAGATTATGAAAAAATATATAGTTTAATTTCATGAAACATTTTAGGCTGGATTTTTTTCATGTTTTAATCAAAAGGGACATGATACCGCTATAAATTTTCACTTTGTATGCAAAATTTAATGAGTTTTACCATATATACAGCGAAACTGTTAAAACATGAATAACCTAGCTTTTTCATGTTTAGTCAAAAGGGACATGATATCGCAAAAGAATTTCATGTTTCAGCTAATCCCTTGAAAAATATTGGTTTTCATATAACGTCTTACCTTTTCCAAATGGATACAGTCTTGTATAATCAGTAAAAGAGGTGGTTATAAGCATACGTGCTAGATTATCACTAAAGGATGGTTGGATAGAACTTACTGTATTCTTTTTTATTTTCATGAATAGGAACATCATAAGGCTATATAGATTTAAGTTTAAATCATTCTCAATTGTAAATTAAATAAGGAGAAGGATGTATATGGATAATGTTCTACAATTGTTTAAAGATGCATTAGTAATATCAGCACCTATCTATAAACATAATGAACAATTGTGGTATAAATGGAATGCTTATTACTTAGAAGTTAAAGAAGATACTAGTAGGATCGTAACTTCGGACTATTTTTCCCCATCATTTTCAATGCTTGTACAGTGGCTTGAACAGCAACAAAAAAAGGGAATCTCCTCTTTGGAAATATTCACCAACATAGAAGCTTACCAAATTGAAATTGATGTGGCGATAGGATTATTTGTGGAGCAAGAGTTTTCAAGAGCTAACAATGAAACCGTGCAGGAACCAAAGGAATCTAATACAAGTTTAGAGCACGAGAATTACTATGAAGTGAATAATTCTGCGGTTTATTATAAATTAAGAGATGGTATAGCAAAGAATCAATTTGAAGAAGATGAAAATACAAAGTTGAAATCTTATCCAATTGAAACGAAAGATAGTAGTGGAGTTGCACAACTTTCTTCACATAAAGATGAAGATTTAAGATTAATAAATATTGAAGAAGCTGCTCGTTGGAATACATTGGTTGATGGTGTAATGAGTAATATGGATGATTTAACTGCTGACTGTTTAGATGCAATTACTATCCAATGGTTAAATGAGGCAAAGTCCCCTGATGAATTCATAGACTTTTCATATAATCAGGTATTAGAAATGTGTAGTATACCTAAAGCAAAGGCTAATAACACAGAATATTATCGAGCAGAAGATAAAATAAAGGTTGCCAAACGAATTGCTGCCTTAGCAAGTATTTTTATCTATTTAAATGATGATAATGAGGTAGTTGTATTAAATGATCGAGCTGAAGCAGGTAAACATTATGAAGTAAAGCGAGAAGTTATTAAAAGGCTTTTTGTATTAGATTCTGTGGTACTCTGGAGAGATACTAACACTAACGAATATATGGGGATAGAATCTTGCAGGATTAAGCCAGGGAGCTTCTTATCAAGTTATTTATATGGTTCTAGTAGTACAACGGCACTATTATCAAAAAAAGCGTTAGAATATAATAGTTATAGACATAAATATCATAAGAGATTGATTCGTTATTTAACTTGGCAATGGAGAATTCGTCAAATGTTCTCTAGCTTAAAAAGGCCTTACTCTATAGGAGGAGATAAGGGATTACTGGCTGTCATGGGTATAAATCAAAATCAAAAGCCAAATCGTATTCGTGAACAGTTAGAAAATGTTCTTATTGATTTAGAGAAGGAAAAGGTAATATCACATTGGGAGTACAGTGAAGATTTAAAAGAGGAAATGTTAACAAAGAAGAATTGGTTTAAGAACTATTATGCTCAGTTAGGTATAATAATTTTACCGCCGAAAGAATTAATGAATTCAATAGAAAAAATAGTGAAGAAAAAAACAGTAGAGATCATACAAGAAGAGTCTCCTGTGAAAATAGAAAATAACACTTTAGATGTTGATGAGTATGAAAATTCAATTAGAGAAAAAATATCATACTTCCATATGAATAAAAATATTACAATGCGAGAACTTTCAAAAGAAATAGGTATATCACAACCTACCCTTTCTAGGTTTTATAATAAGAAAACAAAACGCCTTTCAGGCACGGCTAAAGATAAATTAAATCAGTGGTACAAAAGACAAATTATTATTGATAAGATGTAGAAAAAGCTTAAATTTATGATAAAAAGAGTCCCTATTTTAGGGACTCTTTTTATCATGGATTTATAACGCTAGTTACCAAATAAATTGGCCGTATCCAGATCTTCATATTCATCTTTTAGTACTGCTTTTTCAGTTGTTGATTCATTTTCTATATGTGTATCTTTAGAAGTAGAATTCTTTTCAGTAGATGAGATTATTCTATTTGAATCGGCTATCTCTTCTTCATTTGCTTGGCTTTCTTTTTGAATAGTAAGGTTTGAATTATTTAAAAGTATACGCTTAACATCATTTAAAAAGTCTTTATCTTGAAGTAAAATTTCTTTTTGCATTTGTTGCTGTATCTTATAATCAGCCACGTCTTGTAAACCGTGTTTATCAATAAAATAGCAAACAAGTTTATACAAAGAATCGGCTATATTGCTTTGTGACTCGAACCATTTAAAGAATTCTTCATTCTCAATCTTCTTGAGGTTCCAGAAGAAGGATTCTCTTTTTTTGTCGGACATACTATTTCACCTTTTTTCGAGAAAGAATTTTCTTGATAATTTGCATCCCCTTAGCATTCATGTCTACAGCGTATTTCTCTGGAATCCACAATAAGTACATTCCAACTCGCTCACAATACTCTAATAATTGATTATATAATTCATCTTTAAAAGTAATACTTCCCCCACCATACACACATAAAACTTCAGCTTCACTGGCTGTATTGTTTACATATTTTTCATCTGTATCTTCTAGGATTAGTTCAGCTTGTTCCACTTTTGTAATATTAAAGTGGGTTGTTGCCTCTTCATGGTATTTATGATCTATATCTTGAAGAATTTGAGAGAATTGTTGGCGTTTAATGTTTGTGCCACGTTCTTGATTTAATAATTTTACAGCTTCTTCTGTAGCATGACCGACACCACGTCTTTCACCGCTACAAGCATCAATTACTGGGTTCACGCCAACTGTATAGATATACTCAGTTGTTCCATCCCCAATATCAGAATGTAGAATCTTTTTGTTTTTAAAGAAAGAGCCGTCAATTTTTTTGATTTCAAGTTTTTTTGCATATAGTTTAGTGAAATCAGTAAACATCTCCTCTTCCCCTTCAAGAATTGCAAATAACGGAGGAACACCCTCTTGTGTAATGTTTGCACTATTAAATGTTAAGCTAACCGTTACCTGCTCTTCTCCTACATAAACCACTACAACATGATTTGAATTAGTAAAACGCTGTTCTAAATGTTTAGCGTTTACGGGTGTCCATTGGCTTGCTGGGATAGCTGAAATAAGGTCGACAGTCACATTGATTGATTGTGGTAGTTCTTCTGTGCGTTCCCATTCAAGTTGAACTGATTTGTTTGCAATTAATCCTAGCATATTAATTAGAGGCAAATCATCATTGTATTTTTGACCGACTTTAATGTTCATGTTTTTAGGATTTTTCCCTGTTAACATCGCTCGATTACCAATGAAATACATTCCGGATCTTCGAATTGATTTACTAGCAATATTCACGAACATATTATCTACTAAATTAACTACGTTTTTTTGGATGTTTGTCTCTGTAACATTAGGCATTGAGTAAACACTTTGATATACATTTTTCATTTTTATGTATTCACCATTGATGTAACCTTTAAATGAATCGTTCCCAATATCACCTTCTATGTCTATATGAAGAGTTTTGCCTTTTAAACTTGCCATTATACATCACCTCTATGAAATTTATTTCTAATTTATATCTAATAAATATATTATAACCTATAAAACCTTTAATAACAAGGGTTTTATAAGGTTTATGAATAAAAAATATAATTAAGATATAAAATAGATATAAAATAAATATAAATTAGATAATAAATCGAGATGTGTTGGGTTATTTCGGGATATTTCTGATCTTTTGTATTTTTAGATATATATTAGATATCTAAAAAATATACATAAAATATAAAAGGCGTTATTGGTGGGAGGAATACGTTTGTCGAAGATGCCTTTTAAAATATCATGTTGTTTCTATGGTTTATGGATAGACTATTGATGATATATTTTGGGGATCCAAGGGATATCTAGTGGAATGAGGTATACATTTTAATCAGGGGAAAGAAAATTAGAATGCAAATAAGATTAATTACGAATATGACTTATACATACTTGAATAGTTAAAATGGTTAGCCGAATAAACGTTATAAAGGTGTTATTTCAGTGTTTGATATTATGTGAACGCTAGGCGTTATTAATGCGTTAAACCCCTCTATATCAATGATTTCAATGTTTTTTATAAACCAATAGCTGATAAAAGAAATGAGATTGGAAGATTAGATGTTTTTTGGTGTAGTAACGCATTGAAAGACGGTTTTAAACTGAGATCTTTATTATAGTAAGTTTGTTTTTGGCTATTTTGATGATAACTATAACTAAAAGACTAAAAAGTAGTATGCAAATTAACTCTCTACATATCAAGTTACAATATGTATTTTTGTTGTATATGTTCTATTTGTATTTGCAGCACTCCTTTAAAAGAATAGAGAATCTATGAAATTTGATTCGAATATAAAAATTAAACAGGATTAATTACAGATTCATATATATTTGCTAAACAAACGTTATTATGGTGTTTATCTGGCGAACTTAGCAGATGAACACTAGGCGTTTTTAAAGCGTTAAACATTGTAATAGCAACATTTAAAGGTGGTTTTAAAGAGAAAATGGTTTACGTAATGATAAAACCTATAAATTTATTTTTCGAGCTCAATAATAAAAAAAGTAGTTTATATAGGCTGTAAAGAATTTCAATTGAAGTATTTCTATATAAAAAATCACATAGATATCAAAGTAGTCTCTACATACATACTTAAATCATAGTGGCAATATAAAGCTATGTTGAAAAGGTGTTTTTTAGGAGGTTCATTGGTAACATACTTTGAAAAATAAAACTACTTTCTGAAGCAACTAATATAATATGATTTGGGATTGGATATATATCTAGGGTGTTAATCGGTTTACATACTTTTACTGTTTATAGTAGGAATGTAGTAAGTGATTCTCCGTGAACGCTATGCGTTCACGGAGAATCACAGGAATGCTGGCTTAAAGTTTAAAAGTAAGATATTTAAATAGATAGTGAATAACCTTTAGTGCTCTTGTTTTATTTTTGAAATTAACTCTAAATTTTTATGGTAAGACATCAAATTTTTTAACCAAAATTATATATTTAAGTTTCTTAAGTTACATTAAATACAATAGTTTTATTATATGAACGTTTTAGAAGTGTTATTTAGGCGTTGTTATTTTGTAATGGGGCCTACTTGAATCAATTTTTAGTTGCATATTTACATATTAATTAATTCGATGTTTTTGATGGATAGAGCAGAAGCTTCGGTAAAGAGATAATATGAGTGTAATTTAAAAGAATCTTCTTTTTTATATAAGGAGATTCAAGATAGAAATCTTAGTCCGGAGAGAAGTACGATGGATATAAGCATATGTTTTTTGAAATGAATTACTCTAGTCCAAACAAAATAAAATTCTACAAAAGAAACAAACGAACGGAAATATGGTTATAATAGATGATCAAACAAAAATAACTATAATCTATAGTGGAACGCTGTTTGTAAAGCCTATGAATTAGTACGACTGTTAGATGATACATAAAAAAATTAATGAAAATTGGTACTTCTGTTGAGAATGATGTGGGATTAGGAATTAAAGAAGTCTTTTTATTTATAAAAAAGCTAAATTTGTTCCAACAGTAGAAACTAGCTAATAAAAACAAAACGTATTCTTTTCAGAAGAACGAATGATACTTTGAACTGGCATATGTAGTCTAAAGAAGGCAATAATTTTTTGATGTATCTTAGATGTAATTTCAATAACGTTGGAGTCGAAGGCAAAATGTAATGAGGAGAAAGTTATAGTTGTATCTAATCGCATGCTTTAGGCATTTATTTTAGAGGTTTTACGAATGAATTTTTCATTATTATGGCATATTCTATAATAGATATATTAATCAAGGATTAACTAAAAAAATAAATCAATTCATTTCTAGCTTTACAATATAATTATAAAAAAATGGAAAAATTTTATAATGGGATTTATGAGTGTAACGAAAGTTACTATCACACATTGAGGGTTGCATGAACGTTATAAAAACGGTCATGCAACTCTCAGAAAATATTTTTAACACTACTAACAATTTTTTGTATAGGATGTATTTAATATGAGAATACTATTTATGTGAAACTGTGATCTCTTAACAATATTGCGATCTATTTAATATATGAGATTACTGTTTTATCCTGTTTTTCATAATTTCGTCAAGCATGGGACGATAGTTTACAATTGCAATGAGTTTTCTGCAACCAACATCCTATCTTAAGAATTCATAAAAAGCAATATCTACAATTATATGATAACAAGCCAAGCATTTTGGCTTACGTCAATTGGCATACACCTACCACGTTCACATTTTTGAGGAAATAGTTCTTTGTCGGAGATTGATAAAATTTATGCAATAATTTTGAGAATGCTACTTTTAAGCAACTATGCTTTTAAATGATGTTACCAAATCGAAGATGTTATAAATTTAAATTATTAATCCTAACTATAATCTATAAAGGTTAAGTGAATATTTTAAGGTATCGGGATTCTGGAGAATCTAAACGTTATCAAAGTGTTATTTTAGTGTTTATTTTCACGTGAACGCTATCCGTTATTTTACCGACTAATCCCTTAACTACAACGTTAGGAGTTATTTAAAGAGTGTTACACCTAACAGATGTATGAATAAATAAAATAAGGATTCATATGATGTTTTGTTCTATTTGAATGATAAAAATAAAATATACCTATACATAAATTAGTATTATTTAATTCTTATAATATAATATCTTTTATAACTAGTACTAAATGTTATAAAAACAATTTCAACTAAATGAAGTAAAAATATATCGTATTAAATTCTTTAAACAGGGATCAACTTGCAAGAAGCAAAGCATAATCTTCCAAGGGCGTATTTCAAGAAATCCCCTAATTTTAGCCGTGTTATAGATGTTCATAAGAGTTTCATTCTTATAACACACATTATGATAAAGGTATTAACACAAGTTTAAATCATAAGAACGAAGTATTTTATTTATAAAGTATATGAATTACGAGAATAGCCACCTAACAAATAAGAAATGGAGTGTTTTTTTATTTAGTAATCTTGCGTCTCCAAACATCTTTACAGGCTGTTTGAGGCGCAAGATGTTTAATACAGTAGGAATAAAAAAATGAACGCCTTCGAAACGTTAGTTTAACGATTTGAAAAAACGTGAACGCTATGCGTTCACAAGGAATTCGGTATAATATGGCTTTAGGATAGATATGTCTTATTTAACAGTGTTGATAACGCACATAAATTAGTAATAATGAACGCTGCGATGGTATGGTGCTTTTTTATTATTACAAATCTTAAGATTTATCCTAAGTTAATGTTAAGCTTAATATAACAAATACAATCTGATAAATTTATTAAAGTAGGCTGGAGATATATGAAGTATCTTTGGAATCCATAAGGCAGGACAAAGAGATAAGTAGTTGTGATTATGCTAAAATCTTTTTTAACTTAAGTGTTATTGAGTGTTTTTTATGTGAACACTACCCGTTTTTTTGGCGTTTACCTCTTTAATATCAATATTCTGAGTTGTTTAAAGGATACAATATATGCTAAAGCAATATATAAAATCTGATAGGGTGTATCAATTAATAGTCCATAATAAAGCTGTATGTTTCTAAGTTGTACTAATTAATGAACGTTATAGTAACGACCCTGACTATGCTATATATGTCATAAAGTATTTTAAGCAAGTGGTATGAAATAAAGTGGTTGCTAAATTAAAAATAGTTGATGTTAGTAGACTATGTTCGAAGTATGATTACGGAAATATAGACATTAATTGGCGTGTTCTTTCTGTGGTACATATCTTATTAGCAAAGTTTTAAATTATAAGAGCGATAAGAATCGTCTAAGAGGCCTAGGAGCTATGTGATAGCGGCCTAACAAATTAAAGAATGGAAAATTTTCTGTGTTTAGTGTTTTGAACTTGAAACGATCTAAAAGGATATTAGATGGCAAGTATTTTAATACAATAAAAAAACGATATGAGCGCTTACAAAACGTTAATTTAACGTATTGTAAATAATGAACGCATAGCGTTCATTAGAGATTCAGTGCATAAATATAGTAGTTTTCCTTTAAGGGTGACATAATGTAACTTTAGAAGTAAAGATATGGCCTTTAATAATAGCGTTTATAACGCATAGGATTTAATAATAATGAATGCTGTGATTGATGACATTTATATGAAAAAATTTAGTCTGGCAAAATGAATTAAAGAAGACTAGAAAAAGCATGGAGTTTCCTATACAGGTTTATTATGTGGTTAAGAAAATAGAGGATTTGTCAATCTTCCCTAAAAATTGACAAAGTAAACACTTAACTAATTTTAGGACATAGGATTAACATGTTTTTATTTGCGATATAGAGAGTTTTTGGAATCCCTAAGAAAGGTCCAATAAGATATGTTAAGAAAAATATATTGGACAACTGAGTACTTAGTATCCTTGAGGTAATGGATACCTAAGTACAGAAGCCAAACGGTTTCTAATTCAGTAGGCTATCCCGATAGTTCTTACGTTTAGCTTCATTTCTACGATTGAGCGCTGTGTTACGATCTCTATCATGACGTGTGCCACAATAAGGATAATCCTACTCACGAATGTTTAGATTTTTAGCATCTATGTTTTATAGTTGCAATTGGAACATAATTGACTAGAAGCAAATGTTTTAGATATTACAACTAATTGTTCACTACACCACTTTACTTTATATTTCAACATTGTTTGAAATTGTGACCAAGACATGTCACTAATCGCTTTTACAAGCTTTCTATTTTTGAGCATACCACTGAATTATAAGTATTCTTTACCAATGACATGATGCTTTTTGATGATTTTAGTAGAAAGTTTATGTAATTAATCAACCCTTATAATAGCATCATGTATCACAGGCTATTTATTCTAGTTAGGATTAGTAACACAAGTTGTAAAAAACTACACTTTTCGAAATTAAACAAGAAAAAACATATCATAGAAATTTTTTTACAAAACTACATATTCGTGTTGTAAGGATGAGCAAAAAAAAAACGGTAGCTACCGCTTTTTTTTGCTCAATTAGATATATTTGATAAAAAACGTATATTTGATTTAATTTAAATTAAATATACGTTGAATGAACGTTTTTTTGGTGTTATCTTGCTGTTCTTGGCGATCTTCATTTAATAGTTCAATTGCTTTATCCAGTTTTTCTTGTAATAACTGAATCTGTAGATCTTTGTCTTCTTTTTCTGAGCGTTCCTGTAATAACAATTTAATGATATCTTGGTTTTGTTGTACAATTTTATCTTGTTGCTCAAGCATGTGAGAAAATTTTTCTTGAATCATCAAAATATCAGTTTCTGAACGTTTTCTGAGTGTTACTTGAACTTCATTTTCCTCATGAACGCTATCCGTTTTCTGAGCGTTCTCTTCAGTATTTTCCATGCTTCTTGTTGCAGCTTCTTCTAGTTTCCAGTTTTGATTTAAGTATTCTTTCATTTGCTTTAAGATATCTATATCATTCTCATAGTAAATTCGTTGATTACGCTCATTTCTTTCAAATATATATTCCATTTTTTCTAGTTCAATTGACCATCTGCGAAGTGTATTGGTGTTTATATCTAGTTGTTTTGCTACTTCTTGTGCAAAATATCCATATTCCAAACTTCACACCTCCATTATTTGTATGTTAGATATTGATTCGTTCTTGAAAAGATCTTTCCTTTAAGAGTAGAAATTTTTATAGGCAGCCATCTAATCATTTGTACTCATATCAGTTTGTTTGTATACATACTTATATATTAAGTCAGTCTATACATCTAGCGTTAATGTTTTTTCAACAATGAACGCTATTCGTTCTAATAGCGTTCATTGTTGGAAGTGAACAAGTATTTATACAACATTAATGTACATAGGAAACTATTTTAAAACTAACTATTAATATTAGAAGTTTGTTGCTGATATAAGAATTTTACTAGATATTTGCAACAGAATCAAAGCTTTCATTAATAGAATTAGCAATTAAGTACGGTTTTTTATAGTACATATGCCTAAAAAGCAAATAAAAAGCTTTTTTTATGTGAACGCTATGCGTTAAAGTAGCGTTTTATTGTTGTATAGAATCTTGCATAGGTGTTGTTTGAATTTTTAAAAGATTCTGATATTATTTGTTGGGTTTTGAATCTCGAACAGGGTTATTTTTACAAGTAAAAGTAATGAGGATATTGGGAGATGAAATATATTAATTAAATATTAAATAATTATAGCTAAAAAAATTTAATTTGAAGTTTCATTTGTATTAGTATGGACCAGATTTCTGAATAATATACATCATAAATTTGATATGAAATGTAGATGTGTATAGGAAGATGAAAAGGGGGGCAATAGATTTATCTAGACGTTTATTAATTTTACTAGTAATTAGGGTGAATGATTTCAAGAGTCGTTAAGAGTAATAAAACAGATGTTAGAACAAAATGTAGACTGTACAATAGTTGAAGAGGGGGACGAAGACGCTTGTATAATGAAATCAGTTGTTAAGACAGTGCGTGAAATAAGCTATTATACCTTTTAAAGAGTGAAATCAATGAGTACGAAGATTTTAAAGACCATAGATAATTTAGAAAAAATTAATTCAATATTATTGATCAATTTTGATGAATAACAAAAGGTCACTGTATTGACATAACTGATAGAATCATATTTTAATCGATTGTTTAAAATATGATTTATGCCAAATTATATAAAAAATTAGGGAATCTTTTAGAAAATATGCTAAGCCTCCCTAAAAAGTTACAAATAGATGCAAAGTACTATATTTAATAAATCTTGTTTTAGAAATTAAAATAAATAAAAACATTAGAATTAATATTTGGGCCATAATGGTTATTGTATCAAGGTATTGGAGATTTTTACTTAGTAAATTTCTAAATAAATAGTTTAGTAAATAATAATTGAATATACTGGATTCATAAGGTTTAAATTTTATGGTTGAATTAAAAAGAAAAACTTATAGTACTTAAAAAATATAAATGATTTATGAATTATTTTATTGAAGACCAATAGGGTTATAAAGAACTATAGGAAGACATTACAAATAGCCTTGCTGTATATGTTTTTTTCAGCAAGGCTATTTGTAATTGGATTTTTTGATTTTAATCGTGCTCTTTTAAAAAATTATAGAAAACAAATGTATGACTATTAGTTTTATCTAAGAGTGAGCTTGTATTTTGTGCATTACGTATTCTACGTTCTTGATTCTGTTTAGATTTTTGATTAAACATTTTTATGAAATGTGCAGGATTACTGTTTTCAGCTTTATTAAACTGGAACCATTGCACACATTCTTCAAAATCCCATCTTGTGTAGCGATCAATATCCGGTGGCAATCTTAAAGCAATTGTATACGCATCATTTTCAGATAGGTATGTTAGCTCTTGACTCAAAATGTAGTAATACGCTCTTTTCTGATCTTCACTCAAATAATCATTTAAGTCTTGTAATCTATTATTTTTTCCTTGTTTCTCATGATTGACAGCAGGTTTTGATTGCTCTTCAATGCCGAAAAAATCTAAGGAAGGTGAAGGTTTAAAATTGTTTTTTTGCATAAATTCAAGATCTGTTACATCAGACTTTTTACTAATTTTGTTCTTTAAAAATCTAGTAAAAGTAGCACAAACATCAATTGCTACAGCCCATTTTATCTTGAAATATTCAACAATCTTTAGATAGTTATTATGTATTGTTAAGATGTAAACAGAGGGGGCGATCTTTCCATGCCGTCTTACCTTTATTTGTTGGCATACCCCTAAATCTTGCAGCCAATTAAAAATGTAATTAATAATAGGTTTTGAAATTCCAGATTTTTTGCTGATGTGTTCTTGTCTAACTTGACTATAGCCTTCTTGTACTAAATAAGATAAAACAGTCTCTAAAGCTTCGTATTTCCTTTTGGTAAGATAATCTTTTGTGGTAGCACCTTCACACTCTAGGACAATACTATCAATATAAGAAATTATTTTCTTAATTTCTTGATTGATAGATCCAGGAGTTTTAGATAAGTGATGAATGTGGGGACTTAGTTCCGCTTTTGCTCGACTAAGCAAAAAGTTTCGCAACAACACTGAAAAAACCTCCTATTTTTCCCACCGCAAATAAAAAGGAAAAACAGCGGTTTTATATTCACAATGTATATGCATTATGATATAATTTTAATATCAAGTATGATACTAAAGAGAAACACATATATTTATAGTGTGAATTAAAACCCTATCTTAGAAGTTTTAAATTGGTTCCGGTCGCCAAACTAGAAGCCAATTTGAAACTGGGCGGTGGGGTTTTATTTTTTTGTATCCTAAAAAACTTTCGTTCATAGGTAATTTATTTTTATTTTACAATTGTATGTACATAATATCAACACTCTAAGTTCATATTTGAAGAATAGGTGCAAAAATTGAAGTATTTCACATTTGTCTTCAATTAAATATCAGAATATTCAATTAACAATTGAGCAAGAAAAGTTTTCTAGGTACTGTGGTATAATTTTCTTACTTATATGTACGTTTCTGAATATTCGTGAAAAAGACGAGGTGAAAATACATGAAGAAGTTATCTAGGGAATTTGATAATTATTTATCTTCTAAAAACAAAACATATACTGATCTCGCAAGAGAAATTGGAGTTGCTAAATCTACTATCTCTAATTGGATTAACAGGGATAAAGAGATATCCGTATATACATTTGCAAAAATTGCCTATGTCATATTTGCAAATGATAAAGATAAACAAGAACAAAAAATAATAGATTATTTAGGTACTTTAGAGGATAGGTTAAACATAAATGTTAAAGTTGCATTTGCCATTGCTCATTTGAACGATCACGTATTATTAATTGAATATCTCGCTGGAATATGTAAAGAGAGCAAGGATGTAGAATTGAAACGATTTGCAGATATATTTAATTTATATATTGATCGTTTGAAAGGTAAAAATGTCAGAGAAGTGTACTTGAATATCCAAAAAGCTAGAAATTCTAATGTGGATGTAGAAATTTTCTGTGATATACTCAGTATGTTAATTCTTTGTGATTTAGGGGATTTTGGATTAATGCAAGGTTATAAGGAAAGAATCGAGAAGAATATTAGAGATGATAAATTAGTAACTAATATTTTCTTAAAGAGTTTATACGGATTTTGGGTTAAAGAACTTTGGAGTTATTCAATATTAAGAAAAAATAACTCTCTACAATTTGTAATAGAAAATGGTGAATTAAGAACATATAAGGATATTGAATTCTTCCCTGTTATGGAAGCTTTGTTGAACATTAGGAGCGGAGAAAACTATATGTTTTCTGACTATAAAAAATCTTTATATTTCTTTCGAGAGGCGTTAAATGTATTGAAAGGCGCGAAAGGGAGTTTAAAATACAATATAGCTCTAAATGATATTAACTTCATTAGAATCTTTTGGTGGAAAGATTTAAATAAAATTGATTTCGATAGATTACACCCAGCTGAATACGCTTTGTTTTTAATTAAAAAGGGAAGAAATCAACAAGCAATAAATATACTTGAAGAAATTAGATCAAAAAGAAAAATGTTAACACCACTTCAAACTTGTTACTTGGGAATGGCTAAACAAGATATACATTTAATTAAACAGTCTATTGATATGTTTAAAGTAAATAATGATTTTTTGTATGTAAAATTTGCAGAAGTAATATATGATAAATATGCAGAAAATATAATTTAGTTGTCAAGGGATGGTGAAAAAATGGTGAAAAAGTTATATGTATCAATAGTAGCCGCTATACTGTTATTAACCTTAGTGAATAGTTCACTAGGTAAAATGGAAACACAACAGTACTCCCAAAAAGCTAAAAGTTCTGGGAATCAGTATATGGTATATAGAATGATGGTCGATCCCGGTGGTGGTGGATAATTTTTCTGTATTTTATTTAAAATATATATTTTTACAAAAGACATCGTTTTGAACGGTGTCTTTTGTGATTTTATAAACTGTTTTATAAATCCTTAGACGGGGAATTGTGAAAAAAATGTGTTGTTTTTCACAATATAAAAGCAAAAAAGGGAGGGGCAACAATGGGAAGAATGGGATTAAGCGTAAATGAATTATTAGAGATTGTGAAAACAATTGATTTACAAACTTTTAGTGAAATTTTGGAGTTATGTGCGAGCTATGAACAAGAGGAATAGGAGATGCCCTATTCCTCTTGTTCAACTTGCGCTTTTAATTGACTAGCATATTTTAATAATTCCTCTTCAATACGGGGTTTATGTTTATCTGGTACACTCATGTATCGTTCATAGAGTAATCTGGCTAAACGCTCAACTGGATCTTCACCTTTAATACTTTTTAAGAGGTCTTCATCCGGAATTTCTTTTTTTAATAAAGAAGACACACTGACATTTAAATAAGTAGCAATTTCTTCTAATTTATTTAAGCGTGGTGTTTTTTCTCCAGTTTCCCAACTAGATACAGTTCTATATGTAGTATTTAAATCTTCAGCCATTTCTTTCCGACTTACTCCTTTTATAGCCCTTAATTTTTTTATATTTTTCCCCACAATATTTTTATCGATTGTCATTTTATTCATCACTCCAATTTTATAATTTTGCATAGTAACATAAGATTTCTAAAAAAATATATCAACACTAAGGGTGTATAAAATAAGAACTTAAAGTGTTGACTTTAGGCTCGAAGACTAATAAACTGTATATAGGGGGTGAGACACTTGACGATTTTAAGAGAATTTCGTGAATCAAAGGGTTATACAATTAATGAGGTTTCAAAAGGTTCTAAAATTCCAGTAAGTACTTTGTATGATATTGAGTCGGGTAGAAAGGGTTTAATTTCTAGTCGGGCAAAAAGTATATCGGATTTTTTGGGAGAACCAGTCGAAAAGCTTTTTTTGGCAACATATTATCGAGCAAAGTTGAAATGAATTATTTTCACGAAAAATAATTATACATTTATATTGTAAATGAACAATCTATAAAAGGTACAATTTTATAATTATTTTTTAAAATATAATTTCGGAATTCAATAAACATACAGTGAAGAATTAGAAGGAATCGACACCGCCTACACCACAGACACCACATCCACAAAAAACGGAGCAAATAGAAGCACCGTAATCACAGGTACCGACCAACCACAAGTAATCGGAAAACCTGTCATTCCACAATTAGAGAAATCACAACAGATTGTTATAAAACAACAATTAGAACAAAAACCAAAGAAAATCGAAATATTTCTTCCAATAACAGGAGATAAAGCCGGAAATCCATACATAAAATGGATTGGTATTGCATGTATCGTACTAGGTTTATTTGAAGTCGTATTTGCAAAAAGAAACCATAAAAAATTTCAATTGTGATATGAAATAATATGAAACTTATTTCAATGAAGTAGATGGAAATCCACTGAGCTTTACTATTGGGTTTCAAAATGCATGTATACTCGTAATGCCCATTTAGACAGTTGTTTTTTTGATAGGTAGCAAGATATAAGAAACCAAGAGGGAGGTGATATGAGATTTCAGAAATCTATGTCGATAAAATAGGGAATTTAGGGAAACTTGAGGAAGACGTTATGCGGTGCAAGGGTCCTTTGTTGCCTGAAGAATTAAAGCAAGCAATTTTGAATCGCTCAAACTGCAATCAAGCTGAAAGAAAGGTATGATTTCTGGATAGAATCCGCTACAAATTTATTGGCGGGAAGTATTTTGTATTTAAATCAATGACATGGAGATTTATACTATTCAGATTTAGAAAAGGTTAGGGATTAGGGAATTAGTACAACAAGCAAAAGAAAAAGATAACTTTCCTTTGGAGTTGAGGGAGTTATTGAAGAAAGATCATCCGGCCTATCAAATTATTAACGTGTTAGCGTTATCAGCAAAAAAACAAGGCAAGGCACATTCAATACACTTTTACGAATTTTAGATAAGCAGCAAGAAAAATATGAGAAATTCGAGAAACAGGGAGAGTATTTTTAGTTTCAGTACTAGTTATAAGTCGAAAATGAAATTAGGAAGGAGTGCAAAGTATGCTAGGTGTAGATAAGAAGTATACAAAAGTGATTAGAGTTTTAAAAGAACCGAATGAAAAGATTGCTGGTGTCATAAAAGCTCGTTTTGGAGCTTATAAATCGGTCATAGAAGATGTACAGGAAACAACCAATAATTTTATTTTTATTTTTGATCCAAAAGGCATCTTTTATGAAGATACCCATCACGAAAAACAAAAACAAGGGTATCACATCATCAAACATGATTTATTAACTGGTTATGAAACACTACAAATGGATTTAAAACATAAATCCGTTGTGTACATCAGTGTAGAAACGGAAATGAGTACGTATCAAGAGCGAGGAGAAGCATTATCTAATTTTCTTCAATATCTAACAGAATGCAAGAATATAAGACCGATTCACCTGGTATTTCATCAATATGATTTGTACCCAATCCCTCATATGGAGCAGTTTTTAAAAGAAAGCGCAACATACCACATTCAGCATTCAATCGTAGTTGAATCTCAATCCGCATTACAACACATATACGGAAAAGAGGCAGCACAACGCATTATCACTTCGTACAACACAACAATCCTAGCATGATATGAAGCACTCGCTCACTATTTCATCCTATCTAGATGGCTAGAAAACTAGACAAGGGAGAAGCGTTTTTCTCCCTTCCTTATCAAAAATAGGAGGCGTTCATATGGGAAAAGAAAAAAGACTCACGTTTTATGATATTGCCGCATCACAAGCTCATAGTGTTAAAACTTTTGATGGAAAAACATACGAACTGAAAGGTACCATCGCAATTGAAAATAGCACAGGAAGCATCGAAAAGGTAGCTCAAATTTATTATCAAGTGCGCTCGGTTAGAGATGAACATCAAAACTTAATTGCTAAACGAAAAAATAAACATGCGGAATTAGTAGCTGTCAAACAAAAATGTAAATAAAAAAAGCGATTTTGAAGTGTGCTGAGAACATAGCACAAAGTAAGTTGTTCTTTGACAATTTAGATATATATTGTGTATCTCTTCCTTTCAGTAATGATGTAGAAAGGTGAAATATACAATATATATGCGTGCCTCCCTTCGAAAGGTCACTAGAGGGGTTAGGTATACGATTATCGTTGGGTGAGTAAGATCGTAAAACTCATCTGTGACCACTGGGAAATGCAGTGTATCAAAGACCTGTTTGTGTCAGTACTCGTGAGGAATATCCCATTTTGACATTCTGAAGAAGCGAGGAACATCACAACAGTAGATACATAAGGTTCTACGTTCACGCCAAAATACGTAGTGCGGTATTGGGCATATAGAAGCTAGGTCGGGATTAGTCTCTATACGCATGCCAATACAGGGTTCGTCATTCCAGCCATAAATGATATTTCCATTTTCTATCCCACTTTCCTTTAAATGTTATAAAATAAAGACAGATGTTGGAGTTTAAAAGTGTCTCATCACACTTCAAAATCGCTTATAAAAATATGACATAGGGAGGAATACACATGAGTCGTAAAGGGTGGATCATTTCCGCTGTTGTTGGACTGTTAATTGCAATTGGTATTGGTTCAACATTTGTCTTTAGTTCGGGAAAAGGGGAAGTAATGGAACTTAGTCCGTTAGAAATGAAGAAGTTCATGAGTGAAGATGGCACAGGTTTTGTTATGTTAAGCGCTGACAAGAAAAAGCGAGAAGATTGGCTTCATTTTGTAAAAAAAGTAGCTAAACAAGAAAATGTTGAAGTACACGAGTTAGATGAAGAACGTGAGGATATACCAGGTACCAGCAATCCTCATGATTGGGGACTATCTCAAAGACGAAGTTCTCTTGCGTACTATGAAAAAGGAAAGCCGAAAAAAGATATTAAGCTGTCAGAAATTAAAGCATCAGAGCTTGAAAGAGAAATTAGTTTTTTTGTTAAAAATTGCAAAGAACAATATCAGAAGTAATCACATAATCATTGAAAGGTGGTGATATAGTGGCGATTACACAGAGGGAATTAAAAAAAGAAAAAGATATGGTAGCAAACCTATTAAGAGCCAATGGTCAGGATTATAACCATTGGCTTCATTTACATCATCAGAAATACATTGAAGAAAATCAAGATTTAGTAATGAAAGCTTTACAAGCTTATAAGGCAACATCAACAGAAGTAAAAGAAGACAGCAAGGCGAATGAATCAAGTCAGCTTAGTAACGTATAAGTATTTAAAAATGAAAAGGGAGTGAATGTATATGTCAATGTTGGAAACATTATCTCAAATGTTAGTGTTAGGTGATGCGATGGATGGTCTAATTAATACGGGGAATTCATTTATTACATGGATGCAAAGAGGGGCAATGGTTAGTACAGCGATTGTATTTTGCTGGGGCGCTTATCTATTAATTTGGGGTGGTGAACGAGGAAGACATAAATGTATTTGGTGGTTTATTGGTGGGGCAGCCGGACTTGTGATCGTAATGGGATGCCAATACTTAGCAGAAAGCGTAAATAGCAATGTGAAATTTGGTCAAATCTTATTCCCGTTTTTCTGGATGAAATAGTGAACAAATATAAATAAGGCAATGAGGGAGCTATGCAAAGGGTATGGCTTTTTTTGTTGCCTTTTTTTCATAGAATTTTAGTTTCATTAAGCGATTGGGGTGTTAATTATGAGATTACCAAGTGTATTGGAGAGCGTTTCGGTTATTGGTAATATACAACCGATTATGACAGTACCAACAACAGAAGGTCTGTTAAGAGCTTTGACATTCTTCATCGTTATATGGGTATTGATTTCTGTTTTTTGTATCTATCATAAGTACGCAACCAATAAAGCTGAAAATAGTAATTCAAGAGATCAGTCGAAGTGAACTTAAATTAAACGGAAGAAAGGAGAAGCCATGTTTGTCATTTTTAAGAGTAGCAATGGAACTGAAATTGAGTCGGGTAAGCAATATTCGTTTCATGAAGCTTATATCTTAACGAAGCGATTAGAACGAGTTTATAGAGAGGCAGGGCGGCAAGAACATATTGATTTCGATTTGTTAGATGGTCATTCTAATGAAATTTATAACGGTACGTTATCACTTGGTTCGAGATATGCAGATCACATTTTTGATCACATTTCTAAAAAAATGAATGTGATGCAATTAGATCCGGAACAAGAGGAACAAAAAAAGGAGCTGTTAGACACGTTAGAAAGGGAAATCAATGATTCTCCTTTTCATGAAGAATATGAATATCAAGAAGAATCATCAGAAAAGAAGGAAGAACCCTCTTATAGTCCATCGGATGAAGTAAAAACACAAATAAAGCCTGGAAAGGAAAATAGAAAAGGACTCAAGATTATTGCGAGTGTCATAGGAAGTGTGGTGTTAATTGGAGCTGGTGCCATATTTGCCTTTAAGTTATTCTCTTCCGAACCAGTTTCGAGTGCAAATGCTGGTTCGGAACAATATGTAGTAAAAGGATTACAACAGGCAGCCATTCAACAGTATGGAGAAGCCGTTAAATATTTTGATAAGGTCAATTACACAGAATTAGATAAAGATAGTCAGAAGGCAGTTTTATTTACTTATTTATTAAATGGAAAGGCAAATAAGGCATTACAATATGAGCCGAAATTTGCAGAAAGTGTAGTTGCTTATTTTATTGGGATAGACAATATGAATAAAATCAATGAAATTGATGTCAAAAATGATGTGATCGACTTTGAAAAGGCAGCGCTTAATAAGCAATATGAGGAGGTAATCAAACTTAAGGGGAAAGTCAATATGGATGGTAGACGTGAAAAACTCATTGTTGAAGCCTTTGTAAATCTAAAAAAATATGAGGATTGTTATTCCTTTGCCAAAACGCAAGGAAATAAAAATGTAATGAAAGAGGTCAAAGAATTAGAGAAACGAGATATTCAGCAGTCTACGATAAGTGAAGAGGAAAAGAAAGCTAAGATTGAAAAAATTGATAAAGATCTACAGAACATCTAAGGGGGAGAGAATAACATGCCTTTAAATTATGAGAATCTGTACAAAAAAATGGGGATTGTTTTTCTTGGTGGTTCATTGATATTAAGTACGACAGGTTGCAGTTGGTTTGGAAGTAAGGAATCAACAAAAAGTAAATCAGCTATTACAAAAAAGGTAGATAAGAATAAGCCGGAGGAAAAGAAAGAAGATCTGAACAAACAAGATTTTGAAGCAATTACAGAGAATGCAATTCAAAGTAAGGATAATGAAGTTGCTTATGTACTCGAAGAGCTGGATAAATCAAAAATTAATTTTAAGGAAAAATCTATTGTAAGTAATCTTCAAAATGGGGATGACACCACTTCTCGTGTTCTAGCACTCTTTGATAAAGAAACGACAGATAAATCAATTCAAGATACAGCAAAAGACAACGTGATTGCAGCTATTACGGATAATAAGCCACAAGTCACCGTGAATGGAGATCATTTTGCATTCGGTGATCAAAATATTGATTCTTCAGTAGCGAGTATAGGTGATATTCTTCCACCAGAGAAGAAACCAGATACAATTGTAAACCCACCAATTACAACGGAGGGTGAGAATGGTAATACGGAAAATACAGAGACAGAAAAACCAAAGCCACCAATAGAGCCGGAAAAACCAACAAATCCAGAGAAACCGACAGAGCCGGAAAAACCAACAAATCCAGAGAAACCTACAGAGCCAGAAAAACCAACAAATCCAGAGAAACCGACAGAGCCAGAAAAACCAACAAATCCAGAGAAACCTACAGAGCCGGAAAAACCAACAGAACCAGAGAAGCCAACAGAACCAGAGAAGCCAACAGATCCGGAGAAGCCAACAGATCCGGAGAAACCAACAGAACCAGAGAAGCCAACAGAACCAGAGAAGCCAACAGATCCGGAGAAGCCAACAGAACCAGAGAAGCCAACAGAACCAGAGAAGCCAACAGAACCAGAGAAGCCAACAGATCCGGAGAAACCAACAGAACCAGAGAAACCAACAGAACCAGAGAAGCCAACAGAACCAGAGAAGCCAACAGAACCAGAGAAGCCAACAGATCCGGAGAAGCCAACAGAGCCGGAGAAACCAACAGAACCAGAGAAGCCAACAGAACCAGAGAAGCCAACAGATCCGGAGAAGCCAACAGATCCGGA
>NZ_CP031748.1:3640401-4140235 GCF_003429245.1 Bacillus sp. CR71
TGAGATACGTTAGTTATGAGCTCATTTTTTGTACGTTCTAATCGTCTTTCTTGTTCAAATGTATTTTCCAATTCCTTAGACATATAGTTGATATTTTTAGCAAGTTGGGTCAATTCGTCCTTCCCCTTAATCCCAATTGTTAGACCTAGTTTTCCATTGGCAATATCATTCACGTTATCAGAAATAAGCTTCAAATATACTATTTTCTTTCGAACCAATATCAAAAAAAGTATAATAAAGGTAAAGATTGCGAACGCGAATAAGAACAACATTGCGACATTGAATTCAAACATACCAAATTCTTCGTGTTTTATAAATAATGGATCTATGACGTATGCCAAAATGAGGATTGTTAAACCAAATGAAATAAAAAAACTAATTGCAACAGCACCAAGAAGTTTTATAATGATCTTATTTCTGAAACTAACATTCTTCATATTTTATACCCAATTCCCCAAACAGTTTTAATGTAAATGGGATGTTTAGAATCCTCTTCAATTTTGTCTCTTATTTTTGTAATATGCACCATGACGGTATTGTCTGATTTATAAAAAACCTCTTTCCAAACTGCTTCATATATTTTTGCTACACTCAGGACAATCCCTTTATTGCGGGCAAGTAGTTCGAGAATAGCAAACTCTTTTGGAGTTAACCTTGTTTCTTTTCCTCTTACCCATACTTGACGTGTATCTGTATTTACGGTTAAGTCACCAATTTCTAGAATGCTTTTATTATGTTCTACGGACGTATTGTATTTTTTAAATCTTCTTAATTGGGATTTCACTCTAGCGATTAATTCTAATGGGTTAAACGGTTTTGATAAATAATCATCTGCACCAGAGGCTAGGCCCTGAATTTTGTCTATATCCTCAGATTTTGCAGATAGCATAATGATAGGCATATTGCGATCTTCCCTAATTTTCATACATGCTTCAATGCCATCCATATTCGGCATCATAATATCTAAAATAACCAAATCAAATTCCTTTTCTTCTAACAGTTGTAAAGCTTGTATAGCATCTTCTGCCTTTTGAGTTTTTAGGCCTTCATTTTCTAGATATACAGAGATAAGATTTCTAATCTCTTTATCATCATCAACAATAAGAATTTTTGACTCCATATTATTCCTCCACATTAAATGCAATAAGTATACAATAAAGCATATATTTGTTGTTACTTAATTAATAAACTTACTAGAGATAGTTTCTATCTTTTTTTCTTTAATTAAGACGATTCTTTGTAAAATACACAAAAAGACCGTCACAGTATTGTGACGGAAAAACAGGAAAATTTCAATAACTAATACTATTATTATTTATTTTTAGCTTTTAAGACACCCAGCGCTATTTTGGTTGCTTCTGCAATAAGCTTATCATCGTATTTAGCATCCTCTTTATCATGATTAGAAAGTATCGCAAGAACAATTGGCTTTTTATTTGGTGGCCAAATAATTGCGATATCATTTCTGGTTCCATAAGATCCCGAGCCCGTCTTATCAGCTACTTCCCATCCTCCTGGAACTCCAGCACGAATTAAGTTGTCTCCGGTAGTATTCCTTTTCATCCAATCTATTAATAAATCCCGTTTCTCAGTTGAAAGTACATCTCCTAACGCAAAAGCCTGAAGACTAGTAGCTAATGCCTTTGGGGTACTAGTATCATGTACGTCTCCTGGATGCACTTCGTTTAACTCTGGTTCAAAACGTTCAGGATTTGTAACGGTATCTCCTATTTCTCTCAGTGATTTTTTGAATTCGCTAGGTCCACCTAATTGTTTAAGAATAAGATTTTGTGCAGTATTATCACTATATCGAAGGGAAGCATCTGCAAGCTCTTTCAGAGTCATCCCCCTATCAACATACTTTTCTGTAATTGGATTGTAATTAACAAGATCTTCACGAGTATACAAAACTCTTTGATTTAGATCTTCTATTGATTTCTTTTGTAAAAGTACTCCCACAGCTAAAGCTTTGTGGGTAGATGCGTATGCAAACCGTTTATCTGATTGATACGTAACGGTTTGATTCGTATCAGTGTCCAATGCATAAATACCAAGTTTAGCATCAAATTCTTTTTCAAGTTTAGCAAAAGAATCATTACCAGTAGTTTCTTGTTTGATTTGATTTGTTTGTTTCGTTTGTTTAAGTGATTCAGATTGAGTATTACCATCGGAACAGCCTATAAGCGTTGCACATGAAAGAAATACTACAGGTACCATCTTTTTGTAATGTAAAATGTTAAAAAACTTGTTTAAGACTATCATACATTTTCAACCTCTTTCAAGAATATATAGTTTTTCTAGGTGTTATACATACCGACACAATGAAAAAGTCTATCGGATATCACTCTTCTTGCATCTCACTTTTCATAAAGTGAAATGCAAGAAGCCCTCACCAATCGGGCTTTTACGGGTAAATAGCGGGATAAAATGAGCGAATTATCATGAACACCTGTTTTATACGTATACTTAATAGACAACTTAAGTAACAAGTTTGTTCCATTTTTATCAGTAGTCGTATCTAGAAACCTAAAAAAGTCCATTTAGAAGATCTAAATGGACTTTTTTACTCATATAATCCTATCTATAGTTAAACGAATAAGATTAAATAAATTTAAATTTTCTTGCTTTATCTACTAAACTGTTTAGGCATTTCTTTAACGTGCTTATCATCATCACGCCAATCATAGGTTTCTTTCTATGAAATATCTAAAGTTTGATCTCCAATTCTAACAATATTCTTATTTACCCATTCAATATATGGATCGGTATCTGGATAATTCCAATATATATTTTTCTCTGAATCTGTATCAAGGTTAACTAATTCACCCCTAACAGCATCCGCACTTAATGATCCTGCATTATGAAAATAAGTCTTGATGAGATATTTTCCATCTGGAGATTTCACTGTTCGAATTAATTCCCCTTTTGGAACACCTTGCAAACTAAAAAATTTCCAATATCCAAACCCAACTATAATTACTAACATAGTAATTATAGTTAGTAATACTTTTCTTTTTGTTTTTTTTAATTTCACCTTTTGTATTTATAATACTCATTCAACTCCATTCCATAGAACTAATACCATATTATACCATTAAATAAATGGTATAATATATCAAAAATAAAAATCCTCCCGTAATAGTATTATAAAAAGGGCATGTGATGGTCTCCCTATTTATAAAGTGAAACTTTAATCCCACTCACCAATCGGGCTACCCGTTAATGCGGGATAAACATGAAAATTCCCCTTTAAGAAAAATATAAAAAATCAGACAGTATACTTGAATTGCTCTTCGCAAGAGAATATACTAATAAAGCAGGCTATGACGTTCCTTCCTTCTAACTTCTTTGACCAAATAGGGATGTTACTTTCCTGCTAAACACATAGGCTATGACAATTCTTCCTTCTTTTCCAGAAATTTCAAATTGTTTTAGAGTTGTCAATTTCCTATGAAAATAATTAGACTATAAAACCTCTTTCTTCTTTGGGATTGAATAAACTTTAGTTTATCAACCATTGATGTAGAGGTTTTCTTTTCTTAATTAACAAATTACCACTTAACAACTAAATGTTATACCCCTAATTTTCCACTAAAAAATAGCTATGTACCCTCAGTGCATTTCTCTATAATTAGTGTGTTTATGCATGTAAAAATAAAAATCTACCACTGAAAGGAGGACAGTCAGACTATTCCCCTCTTTTATAAGGAGTGAATAGCTGGCGTTCTCATGAAAAATTCTATTTACATAAGAAGAAGTTTGAAAGTAATTATAAAAAGAGAAGAAAATAAACTACCGAACATTTATTTAGCCACTGTTTTAAAAAACTTGGAAAGTTTAGGATTTACTTTTTCCGAGCCTTTAATAGAAGAGTTGCAAACACTTTCGGTTGATACATTCACATCGTTTTACAAAGAGTTGGTAAAACATTTAAAAGAAATGGTTGGTGCACATATTCAGTTTGCTCCTATGTATCCAAACTTTCCGCAACAAATGATGGATTTAAGTGACGCTGATTTATACATTAATGCTATTATTCATTATGTGACGTTGCGCCTACCTGTATCAAAAGTAGAAGAACGACTTCCTCTTTTAGATAGCGTTGATTTGAAAGTTATTAACTTAGGAAGTGAAGAAGATTTCAATCAAATGATTTCTCAATTGATTAGTGCAAACAGCTCTATTTCCTCAACTGATAAGACAGATGTAGAATGGGCTATTACACACACTGAAGATGTTTCCTGTTTTCTACCTAATGTAATTCCTCATAAGGAAAATATGTCTTTTATAATTGGAGTTTTATTAATAAACAGAAAAATATCAGCCGATGCTGCTGCAAAGTATTTTAAAACAGCAACTGATGTTCTTCGCCTTGCAGTTGCTTTATCTGAAGGCGATGTGAGTTTAGCATCTTCCGTTCGATTCAAGAAGTTTAACCGAGCAGAAAGACGCTTCCTTTTAGGATTGTTAGAGCAATGCGGAAACATTACCGAAGATATGCTTCGATACAAAAAACGTTGGATTCGTCTAGGTGAAATTCTTCATCCAGCAGAATATCATACTCGTTTCCCAAAAACCCACCGAGCATTTGAGATTCTTCGCAACAACATTAAAGTTGAAACATTTAATGGAAAAATAGAAGCAGCTTTGTTGAATCGTGATATCATGACAGCGAAAAATCTTTTAAAAACTCGCCCTGGGGAATTTGCCAGACGCTTGGATCATTTAATCCGTTTATGTAGTGATAAGTCAACAGATGTTTTCCATATTCTCGAAGAGTTTCTAAGTATAATAGGAGACGTTTCTACTCCTGTATTACTTCAACTCACAGCTCATTTTAAGCATCGAAATGATAAAAATGAATTTCGTACCTTTTTTCCAAAGGGAAATGTAGCAAAAGCTATAGGTATTGAAAATACACTTCCATTTATCTCAGAGGATATTTGTTTAATGATTGTAAAAATGTGTGAAGATACTTTAAAAAATCGCTTCGCAAAACTTCCAAGTCTCGGAAAAGTATTTTTGGATGAACAGTTAAAAAATCACTTAGTTCCCTTCTCTCAACGTTCAGCCAGCAAAGCGCTTCGCACATTATCTCGAGGAAGTAAAGTAGATTTGCCAGAAGGAGATACGATTCGTTTTTTCCTATGGTGGAAAGAAGGCTATGTGAATGGACAACATACAGGACGCGTTGACATTGATTTGTCTGCTGCAATGTACGACGAAGATTGGCAATACAAAGAACATGTATCCTTCACGAACTTACGTTCAAAAAATTTCAAAGCCTACCATAGCGGAGACATTACTTCTGCACCAAAGGGGGCATCTGAATTCATTGATTTCGATATTCCGTCTGTGCTGAAATATGGTGGACGCTATGTAGTCATGACTTTGCTTTCTTACACAGACCAACCATATAAAGATTTACCAGAATGCTTTACTGGTTGGATGGTTCGTCAATATCCTGGTTCAGGTGAAATATTTGAACCTTCTACTGTTCAAGATAAAGTGGATATTACTGCCGACACCCAAATCTCTATTCCAGTTATCTTAGACTTAAAGAAACGAAAATTGATTTGGACAGATTTATCTCTTACAAGAGATCTAACTTATGATAATACCATCGAGGCGAATCAAAAAGGTATGATACTAGTTGGAAAGGCTTTAACTAATTTAGTTAAACCGAATTTATATGACTTGTTCCGATTACATATTGAAGCTAGAGGTGAACTCGTTCAAGACATCGAAGAAGCAGAAACTATTTTCTCTTTGGATAAAGGGATTACTCCTTTCGATATTGAAAAAATAATATCTGATTTTATAGCTGACCCACAAGGCTAACTACATTACAAACATTGATAATGTGTGGAAAATATCCATGTATAATGTCTATGTGAAACAGGACCTGATAGATGCATATCAGGTCCTGTTTTTTATTTAGTAGATACTAAATAGTCCGGTTAATCATTATTCAGCTAAATACACGATACTAATAAAGTGAAATTTATTCGAAAGAAGTTCATTAGTTAATACGTATCTAATTAAGAAACATTCATATACCAGCCCAAACATCTTTTCCATATCGCCCTTCATCTTGCACACGATCCAACCAATTCCTTGCTTCTTGTTCACTGACTTCATGAATTTCTTGATATGCTTGACAAAGGGTATCTTCTACATCCGGAGCCATTTTACTGCCATCACCACATATATAAAGATGAGCTCCATTATCTAATAACGAAATTAAATTGATACTATCTTGTTTTATTAAATGCTGTACATATGTTTTGGGATGTCCCTCTAGACGAGAAAAAGCTGTGTGTAAAGAGATTAATCCATCTCTTTCATCATTTTCTAGCTCTGTACGATAGAGATAATCTTTTTCAGGATGACGACAACCAAAATATAGATGCGCTTGTCCTAAATTAATACCTTTTTGCTTTTGAACACGACGCGCTTGCAAGAATCCACGGAATGGTGCAACTCCAGTACCTGGCCCAACCATAATAATTGGTGTTTCTGGATCTTTAGGTAATTCAAAGTTTGATTGTGGCGTTCGAATGAAACAAATAATCTCATCTTTATTATGACGCTGAGCTAAATAATTAGAAGCGACTCCTTCATATGTCCCTTCTCCACTCCATGCAGGCGCATTAACAACACCGACCGTAATGCTCAGACGATTCTGTGCAACAAGTGGAGAGCTTGAAATAGAATAGTAACGCGGTTTGAGCGCAGGAAGCAGTTCTAAAAAGCGTTCAAATCGGATTTCACAAGCCTCATACTTTTCAAGAAGATCCAACATTGAAATACGTTTCTTTAGTATTTGTTCATGATAGACCCCTTCTTCTAATAATGCTTCCAATTCTTTTTTATGAGGAGGGCATGCTGTGAATGTTACCATTTCTCGTATTTGTGCACGAGTGGCTGCTTCTTGAACTTCGACACTATAACTAAGAAGGTCCAATAAACTAACAGGACTGTCTAAAGGTATGTGATTTATACTTCGTCCACTTGCACTCAGTATGACTTGATCCTTTCCGTTTAATCCAAAGCGTTTTAAAATTCGATTAACATTCTTCTCGCTATTAATTGGCAGCACTCCAAGGTGGTCTCCTTCTTGATATGTAGCGCCTTCTGGCAAGGATACCTCGATATGTCGTGTACTTCTATCGCTGCTGGATGATTGGAGTTCACGATTTTCTAGTATAGTTGCATAAACTGCTTCATATGTTCGTGCAAGAGGAGATCCTCCAAGACGACTGACAAATTGCAGACTCAAAGTACTACGCTCTTTCTCCATATTTTTGTTAAATTCCAATCCAAATGCCTTCATCGCATCAGACCACATGCCTTGTTTCCATTGCTCGAGCTGTTCCTCAAAATCACCACTTGCATCTGCTTCTCCGCGTTTAGAAAACCTTGTTGCTCCTTTTTGAGCCATCTGCTCATCAATGTATCTTGGAATCCGTTGATAGGTACTAGTCCAATTATGATCTCCACAACCAAAAACTGCGTATTGAACACCTTTTAGCTCATCTGGTTTTAGTTCCTCCAACCATTGCACAAACTGTCCTGCATTACTTGGCGGTTTTCCATTATAAGAAGAAGTTACAATAAGAACCGCTCCTTCTTTCGGTAGACTTCCAATTCGATCGTTAAGAGCTACCACTTCCGTTTGAACCCCTTCTAAACTAGCTGTATCTGCTAATTCTCTTGCAATACCTTCTGCTACACCTGTATCCGAGCCGTACAGAACAAGAAGTGAAAGATTATCAGCCCCAATAATAGAAGGTGTCTTCTGAACGTGCTGCTTAATTTCATGGTTTTTCAGCTTGTCCTCTGTAGGTGCAAGAACAGTAGGATGACTAATAGTTTGTTTTCGGGGTAGAATCCTAATCTTAAAATCACCGGGCTTTAGCGTTAATGTTTGTTTTACGTCCAGCTGATAGTTTTGATAATCGATTAATTCAAAATGTTGAAGAAGCATTCCCATTACAAGAGTGGCTTCATGAAGTGCAAATTGCATACCGATACATGCTCTCTGGCCATTTCCAAATGGCTTATAAGCATGATGAGGAACCTTATCCAGCTCTTCAAATCGTTCAGGTTGGAATTCTTCCACATTGTCTCCCCATGCATCTTTATCCCTATGCAGCTGTGGAATAAGAACAGAAATACGATCTTCTCCTTTCTTAATTGGGTATTTCCCGCCAATCACTGTATCTTCTTTTGCATAGAGACTGAATGCTGGAGCGGTAGGCCATAGACGTAGCGATTCATTTAAAATCATCCGTATATACTTCAGTTTCATAACTTGTTGGTATGTTGGAGTAGGATCTGTCAAAATACGGTCTACTTCTTCATAGGCTTTTTTTAACTTATCCGGATTCTTTAATAAAAAGTAAATTGCAAAAGATAACAATCCACTTGTTGTCTCATGCCCAGCTATTAAAAAAGTGATAATTTGGAAACGAATGTTTTCATCATCTAATTTTTCACCAGTTTCCGGATCCTGTACATTTAACATACGGGAAAGTAAATCATTTTCTTCCTGATCTCCACTACTTTTACGTTCAGCAATAATATTATCTACTAAAGAAAACATAGATTGGATATCATGCTGAAATTGACGTTTCGTTCTCCACATGAGTTTGTCTTCTATATCCAGCCGCTGCAATTGGTGCATTGCCTCATCTAGAGCACGGCTCATGCTAGTGATAAAAGGATGAGGGGTCTCACGATAAAAGCTATTAAATCGGTAATTAAAACCACATAGACCAATTGTATCTAACGTAAGGCGAGTCATATCCTCCGGAACATCTACGTCTTCATTCGGATTAAGCCGTGCCCATTTTTGAACGAGTTGTACAGCAAGATCGACCATCATGGCATGGTAATCTTTCATTGCCCGTTGGCTAAATGTAGGCATCAAAATATTATGAGCTTTTTTCCAGTTAGGCTCGTGAGTCTCGCTAGTAAATAATCCGTCTCCAGCAAAGGCACGAACCTTTGCCAAAGCACCCTCTATGCTTTTATCGAACCGCGTTTCGTCACAAACTTCTGCTACCAGTTCATGTCCAGAAACGACAATTATGGCATCACTTAAAGTTTGAATTCGAAAAATGGGACCATACTCTTCCGCCAGCTTAATAAACGATAGAGTCGGTTTATCTTTATCGATTAATGGGAGATTACCCAGCGGTCCATATGTTTTCGGCTGGGGAATGGCAGATACTTTTTTTTCCATTTAAAACACCCTTTCAAAAAAGCATGAAATAGCATATCCCATTTAATAAAGAGGAAATAGCAACTAATTGCCTGGGATACAGATATGTAATTGATTACCTTATTTTATCTTTTCCCTAACTATTCATGATTATGATATTGAGTATAAGCTTGGCAATTAGATTTATAAATTGTAGAAAAATACTAAATTAAAATGAAGCGAATAAATATAATTGGATCCTTTTAATATTGGCGTTAAAAGATAAGCTAAAATTATAATGTTTATGAGAATTTGCAAACGGATCTCATCTCTTGCATTTGTTTATAAAACGATCATTTTGATTTATTTTCTTCTAAAACACCCCAAAATAGAGAAGTTGACGAGCTTAAGATTGTAGTATTCGAAAAATCAGTAGTTTAGTTAAACCAATACGATAAGCAAGTATACCGTGTTACTAATGAAAGAGGACCTGATATGAACGTCAGGTCCTCTTTCACTATATATAATTATTTCACTGCTTCTTTCAGCTCTTTTCCAGCTTTAAATATCGGCGCCTTAGCAGCAAAAAAACTTGTAGGAATCATTATCTAGCGTTTTATTCTTCTCTACCGATTTAACTTCTCGACAGCTTCCGCACTTGTATCTACACGTTTAACGAAAAAAACTAATAGTAGTGCAACAACATTCATGCCAAGCGCTACATAGAATGAATATTGAATTCCGGATAATAAAGCCTTCTGAGTTAACATTGCCTTCGTAGCCTCTGTGAAGGTTGTTGGATCTACATCAGCCATTAGACTTTCAGCTTTTGTTTTTGTTACAGAATTCATAATCGTAACAAGAATAGCAGTACCAATCGAACCGGACACTTGTTGAGCTGTATTATTAACAGCTGTACCGTGCGGATTTAAGCGCGTTGGCAATTGATTGAGGCCATTTGTCATAAGTGGCATCATCACCATCGCCATCCCAAACATCCGCAATGTGTAAATAAGAATAATATGTGTGTGACTAGAATCGAGTTGCAGATTTGCCAGCATATAAGTTGAAACGGCTGTAATGGAAAGTCCTACTATACCAAGAATCCGAGGGCCATATTTATCAAATAGTTTACCTGTAATTGGTGACATAACCCCCATTATTACCGCACCTGGAAGCATCATCAGCCCAGAGCTCAGCGGTGAAATACCGCGGACGTTTTGTACATAAGCTGGTGTTAAAATCATCCCCGAAAACATGGCCACTGCGTTGACAATTGCAATTACAGACGCAAGTGCAAACATTGGGTACTTGTAAACACGTAAATCCAATAACGGCTCATCCATTTTTAATTGGCGGATAATAAAAGCAATTAGGGCAATAGCGCCTATGATTAAGGTTGTTAAGACAACTTTATTTGTCCAACCATCGGAGCTTGCAGAACTGAATCCATATAACAAACCGCCAAAACCGACAGAAGATAATAGTAATGAGAGATAATCAAGTTTTGCATTTTTGTTTTGTTTCATGACATTCTCAGATTTCCAAATCCCTAACAGTAAGCTAATGATTGCTAACGGTAAAATCATTTCAAAAAGCAAACGCCAGTCATAATACTCTACAATATAACCTGATAGTGTCGGTCCAATTGCTGGAGCTGTAATCATAACTAGTCCAAAAATCCCCATTGCTGTTCCCCTTTTTTCTCTTGGAAAGCTTACTAGCATAATATTCATTAACAAAGGCCCCATAACTGAAGAGCCTGCCGCTTGAACCATCCGACCAGTAAGTAATAAACCAAAATTCGGCGCTACAGCTGCTAAGGCAGTACCAAGAATAAAAATCACCATAGATGTAATGAATAGGCTTCTATTCGAGAAACGCGTTATTAAAAATGCTGATGCCGGAATTAATATACCACTTACAAGCATATACCCTGTAGAAAGCCACTGGATCGTTGAATAATCTTGAATGTCTAAATCTTTCATTATTGATGGCAAGGCTACATTTAAAAGCGAGTTATTTAGAAATGAAACAAATGCCCCAATAAAAAGGATTACAAGCATTAAATATGGTGGTTTTCTTTTATGTAATGTTTCACTCATATATTTAATTGCCCCTTCATTATAAATTTCATTGATTCGTTTAAATCGTTTACATATTTGCACAAGAAAACATTACCCTTGCAGTATTTTGCCAAACTCTTCGAATGGATATTCTCTTTTTAGCAATTCCACTTGCCCAACATAACATTTTAAAATCTTTTTTTGATTAAACCTTTATAAAAACGTTTGTTAACGGAATTTAAATTAGGCTGAAATATATAAAAGAAGCGACTGAAAATACCCTTCTAAAATAAAGTGAAACTTTAAATCAACAAGGCCACACACCCATTCCTTTAAATACAGGCTTGTAGATCTAGTTATGTAACCATCCATAAAAAGGAATATTACATAGGCTAAGTCTAACATTACATTTTTAAAGTGAGGAGAATAAGCGTATGCACCAATATTGGTATTTGAATTCAAAGGGAAACGGGGAACAATATACTAACCAAATTTCATTATATTCACAGCCCGAAATAACTAAATCTGAGGTAATGAATGATTTGAAGATTCCTGAGAATTGGAGTTACCGAGTCTATCCAGTTAGTTGGGATTCATCAGCCAATTATACGGGATTCACTCCCCACCCCCCTCCCTTCTCTTGGGGGGAACCAATCAATTATGCAGGGATAATGCCACAAGGTCACCCTACTAATTGGCCTCCATTACCAGGTCATGCAGGTTTTAATTTTCAAAAACCTCCCTTCCCCTGGGCCCAACCATTCAATCATACAGGGATGTTCGCACAAGGTCATCTTGCCGCTTTATTATCGCCGCCAGCTAAGCCTTTTCATATCAATACCAATAACTCGGGTGTTTTTGGAAACCCTCCAGGATGGGGTAGTCCGTGGGCCCCAATGGGATGGGGAAATAACGGAGGTAACGGTCAGCTAGGAATGCTTGGAAACTTATTTACAGCAGGAAAAGGCACCATGAGTGGAATAGGAATGATTAGTAGTCTAATCGGGATGGGGAAGTTCTTCTTTTAGTTAATTAGAACAGGAGAATGTGGCTGTAGCTTTAATCAACCACATTTAAGGACAGTAATCTCCCACCTAACTTCCTAGCATAGCATTCGCGGAAATTTTAGGTGGATATGTATTGTTACAAGTTACTGTTTTACTTTGAGTGCTCCTTTACTTTCTTATCAAGTGCCTTACTATAAGCATCTTTGTTTTCCTGCGATAACTCATAAATTGCTTTTTTCCAATGCTCTCCGTCTACACCTGATAAAAATTCAGTACCTTTCATTGTAGCTTCTTGAACCTTCTGTTTATCTTCTTTACCAGCATCCTTAATTAACTTCGTTGCTTTTCTTGCCTCTGTTACCCCTTCTTGTATGGATTTGTGAATGTCTTTGTATGTATCAGGTACTTTTATGTGTTCCATATTGTCTAAAATTTTATCTATCTCGTTTGATGTTTTTAAAACAGCTTTTGCTTTTTCTTTGTCCTTTAAGGATTCTCCTAAGTTTAGTAATAGTTCATCCTTCTTAAATTGGAACTCTACCACTTGCTCACATATGTAGTACGGATACTGTTGTTCGGAAAGTACTGTTTTCGTTATTGCTTTACTAGTTTGCTCAGTCTTATGAGTAGAATCTTTATCTCCTGCCTCGCATCCGACTAACAGCATAAATGGAACTGCTAACGTTACTAGTTTCTTTGCTCTCATTATGTATTCTCCTTGTAGAAATTATTGTAAGTAATTAACATATCAAACTATAACATACATTACATTATGGTTCACTTCCATTACGCTTTTAAAATGCAAAATAAGAATACACCCCATAAGCCGCAAATAAGATTAATAGAATAGAAATGCCGAGTACTGTATATAATCCATTTTAAATTTGAATTCATATCATCCTCCTACCTCTCAATAATTCCAGTATATAACAAAAAAGCATTGGATACCCAATGCTTTTACACTTACGCAAATAAAGACGTATTCGCATATAAAGCTGGTGAACCACCTGAATGTACGAATAAAATGTTGTCTTCTTTATTAAATGTACCTTTTTTAATTAAGTCGATTAATCCCGCTACCGCTTTACCTGTATACACTGGATCAAGTAAAATACCTTCTGTTTTCGCAAGTAACTGAACTGCCTCTACCATTTCCGGCGTTGGTAACGCATATCCTGGCCCTACATATTGATCAAAGCACGTAACAGCGTCACGCGGGATAAAGTTTGGAATACCAACGTGTGCTGAAGTTTCATCTACAAGTTTTGCTACTTTCTCTTCTTGCTCAGCTTTTCCTCTACTTACGTTGATTCCAATTACAGGAATGTGGCTTTGTGTTCCAGCAAAACCAGTAATTAAACCAGCGTGCATACCAGCGCTACCGCTTACGCAAACGACTGTACTGAAATCAATTCCTTGGTCAAATGATTGTGCCATAATTTCTTGCGCACAAGCAACGTATCCCATTGCACCAGTAGGATTTGATCCACCAACTGGTATGACATATGGTGTATTACCTTTTTCACTAACTTCTTTCGCTACTTTATGCATCTCTTCCATAAGATCTGCCCCGTTTGGTACAACAATGACATTTTCAGCACCTAATAAGTGATATAAGAAATAGTTTCCGTTAAAGTCTGGCTTCTCTTCTGGTTCAAGCCCTTCTTCTAATACAAGGATACATTTCATTTTTTCTTTTACCGCAGCTGCCAGTGTTAGACGGCAATGGTTTGACTGAATACCACCAGCTGTAATTAACGTATCTGCACCTTTTGCCTCTGCATCCGCAACTAGAAACTCTAACTTTCTCGTCTTATTACCACCAGCTGTTAAACCAAGTAAATCATCTCGTTTAAAATAAATAGTCGGCCCACCAAGTGCTTCAGAAAAGTTGTTTAACTTTTCAATTGGTGTATATGATTCTGTATATTTTTTTCTCGGGAATTTAGCTAAATTCATTGTAACGCTCCTTTTGTACTTCTTTCACAATATATGTAACGTTACTATTATTACACGTAAAAATGGTGAAGTCATCTTTCTGGGTTAAAAATGTATTAGAATTTCGTTTTGATAAGTAAAACCGTATTAATGATTTTAACTTAATTACGGTACATGAAATTTATATCAACGATTTTTTAAATATATCGTTCATTCCTTACAATATATCAACGATTTTTCAAATATATCTATCGTAACTTGCAATATATCAATCTATCGACAAAAAACGACAGACAGGCAGCCATTTCTCATCAACAAAAAGAGCCCACACATTCAAATGCAGACTCCCTCCAATCACTTATTTATCGAAAAACGAAGTAACTGTGTTAATCCCGGCTCTAAATTCATTTCACCTTTATGGCGTACATATACCACTTTATCCCCATCAAATTTCGGAGGGTTTGCTTTACTATACGTATGCCACTCATTCGTTCCTTCTATAGAATACTCCATATATTCAGTTGCACCGACAATTATATTTTTACTATCATCTGCCGCTACATTTGGTGCCATCTGCGCAATTTTTGAATCACTAATTAATAACTTCTTTATATCCTTATCACGTTTGTAATCGTAAGCTGTCACAATTACATCGTTACCATATGCTTTCACTTGTAACCCTTGTTTAAATGAATAGCCATCTGGAGCAGTTTTCTCTCCTCCATTTGGTCCCGCTGACATCCAGCCTGTTTCAATCCCGCCCGTATTTACAACAGTGAAACCTTTTTCATCTCCGCCTTTAATTTTCTTTTTACCAGCCCAGTCAGGTAAGTTTAAATCCCAATGCGTATGACTCGTGAAGAAAACAACTTGCGGATAGTCTTTTAATATATCGTACAATTTATCCACGTTTAAATAATCTTGTAAATACGGCGATTGTCTTGATCCAGATACCGTATCAGGTAAAACGTGATGAGAGAAAATAAAGATTGGCTTATTTTTATCTTTTTGACTATACTCTTCTAAATTTTGTTTTAACCAACCTAATTGCTCATCACTCATATATACTTCGTCCCACATTTTTGAATCGTGGTATTTCATATATTTTTCAGTTCCTAAAAATAGAAGCGGATACCCATCTAATTCTTTTTTATGATATACCTTTTCTTGTCCACTAAATTTCAGATAGCGGTTAAATAAAGTTTCCTCAGTTACACCATTTGGCCATGTACTTTGAGAGAGTTTCCCATCTGCTGTCCATTTCCCAGCATAAAACTCATGATTCCCAACAGTAGACCATACATTTTCTGGATGCTTATTTTTATTTAACACACGCTTTACATCATCATATTGTGACTGTTGTCCAGTTGGCGTTATATCCCCATTCATAATAAGCGCTCTAGAAAGTGGCGTCACTTTGTTCATATCTTTTAGCACATGATCAAAATCCCCTAAATCCCCTTGAATATCACTAATAACGTTAAAAGTTGTAGCTGATTTCCGGACTTGCTCTTTCCCTTCCGCATGTGCTGAAAACGTCGGTAATAATGCCGCCATAACTGCTAACGAAGCAACTGTCTTTTTCATACAAATTCTCCCCCTAATAATAGAATGTACAAACTGACATGTTCTGCTTTCTCTTAGGTGCTTGTCCAATTCACATTATAGGGGGCGATTGTAAAGATTAATGGAGTAAAAATTTAAGTGTTTTTTAAGAGATTTTGTCTTTTTTACACGCCCCATTTAACAATTAACACTAATTTTTCTATTAACCTACTAATATTAACTGAATGTAAATTTATACGATAAATCACTTCGTTTAATATGTTGTGTTTTAATTTCCTTTACACAATTTCAATAAAGTACTTTACCATTTTAAATTCTCTTCATTAATCCTCAACTTCTATTCCAGCCTGTTTTAATGGTTCTAATACTTTCGGGTAACACATTGAAATATATTCCACTGTTTTTAAATTTTTTAGATTTTGAAATCCTTCAACAGATATAACATCAAATAAACTGTCTTCACCGTCCCAATCAGGCTTTAAAATATGATAAATTTCATTCCCACCATCAAAGCAAAGGGACTCAATCTTTTCCAAATCACTTATTTCCAAAGTTAACGCTTCTAAAAAAGCTTTGATTTCAACAATTGGCCCAGCTCCTGAATACCATTCAAAATAATTCGTATGCTTTTCTATTAAGTCTTTCAATTCTTTTAGAAATAGTGGCTCTTTATCTAATAAAGCTTCAATTACCACTAACTTAAAATTAAAATCCTGAAACATTTTACTCTTCCTCATTTTAAATTCCTCCAATGTTATAACATCCTTGTCCAAATTATTATAAGTAAAACATATCCAATTGCAGCTTCTTTATTTCTTTCAATATCACATTAAAAAGGGATATGCTTAATTGCATGTCCACAATCGAGAAAATATACATTATACATATTTTCTTACTAATTATATTCTTTATATACTTACCTTCGCTTCTCTAGCATCTTGTTTCTTAATTAAGTCTAAGTAAAAATGCGAGACAGTTGTGTTGTAATAAGGGGAAATGAATATGAATGACAGATTAAATGTAAACATGCCTATAAATGCAGTTAATAAAAACCAACCAATAAAAGATAACCAAAGAACAAATAACTTGAACTTATGTCCTTTCATTATTCTTTTACTCTCCCTTAATGCTTCACTTGCTGTATAATCCGGATTCTCTATTAAAATATAATATGCCATTGAATAAGAAAAATATTTAATAATACCTGGAACAATTAATAACAGACTCCATAAAAATAGAAAAACAGCCTGCAACACTCCTAATTTCATTGATTTACACAAATTATTTTTCCTAAACCCCACAAATACATCGTCCACCTTAGCATCTTCATTTTTACCTAAGCGTAAGGTGAAAACAGAATACCCATAATTAAAGATACCTTGTATGACACTGTAAATTAAGAAACAAATCAGTCCTATAAAAAAATAACTTAGAATAAGTAAAACTAGTGCTGTTAGATCTACTTGTAGTTGCCCACCCATTGAATAAATAAAGAAAACATCCAAACCAATTATCCCAATAAACAAGCCAAATATTAAATATATAAAACTAGCGATTGCTGATGCACTTAAAGTTGGTACAAAATAGTATAACGCCGATATCCCTATACTTACTCCCCATTTCCCATCTAACGAATTAAGTGCTGCTTTCTTTAAATTTCTTATCAAACTTGCATCCTCCTTTTTTCCATATTTTAGCCAATAAAAATTTTACAAATAAAAAACTTGTAGCAAGCCCCACTACAAGTTCTTTTAGCTAAACATTTTAGCTTATCAAAACAAAATATACCTTCTACACAATCGGGGGTAATTTCTAAAATATGGTTTATTAAAATCATTATATAATATAATCATGGATTTTTGTTGAATATTCTATGTTTTCCGACAAATATACCCGAAACTCTTCCTGATGTTCATTTAGATATAATAACTTATATAGCAATATATTTATCATTATCTTTCCCAATAAACCTATCCTCTTGTTTTCCACAAAAAAGCACAGAGATTCCTCCCCATGCCTACTAATTTCCTACCTTTTTACCGCATGTACATAATGTACTGTCTCAAAAGCTTCTAAATAATCGTTTCGTCCTTCAAAATATAATACATCAATATCCTCTGGTGATAAATGCTCATAAATGAGTAAGCCCGCCTTCTCTAACAGTTCTTCCATTTCAGCATAAGAATAACATGATTTCATCGGTTCTCCGCCTACCGCAGCCATTTTCACCATATTTTCAACTCGATTGGACAGTCCTTTTTTCTTAAATAAGTTTTCATCGGGATAATCGAAAACGATAGAACTCCCTACTGGAACTATCTCAAACAAGCACTCTATTAAACTAGCAAGTTCCTCTTTCGTTAAATAGTATGTTACACCTAATAGACTAAAGAACGTCTTTTTATTTTCAAATCCTTCATTGCGTAACTGTTCATAGGAAAATCCTTTCGTGAAATCCATCGAAACAAAATGAAGGTTATTTGGAACTTCAAGTTCTACTTCTTTTATTCTTTCCTTCTTAAACGCCTGCGTAGAAGGATGATCCACTTCAAATATTTCTATTTTATTTTCTAATTCTCGGTGTCTAAAACTGAACGTATCTAAGCCTGCACCGAGTATGACGTATTGTTTCGCTCCTAATGTAATTTCATGTAGTAATACTCTTTCACAATATGCGGCACGTGCTAAAGGTGTTGGTGATAACTGAACTTGCGTAATCCATTTTAATATTTCTTTTGGATTGTCTTGAAACTGCTCTGCAATTTCTTTATTGAAAAAGTGAATCCCTTGAACCATGTTCGTTTCAATATTGTTACGTTCTTTTTGTGAAATGAAATCTTTAGCTACATAATCATCAAAGATTTTAGGATTATCAAATTCACTATGATACGCCCTTCCGAAAGCTGATACTAACGACGTTACACTTGCTTCACCTTGTTTCACACACATACACTCTCCTTCATTTTCACAACAAAAATAGGGTTCCCCTGGCCAGGAGAACCCTATTATACACCTTATTTTTATATTGGTAAATTATAGAATAAATAAGTTTTTTTGTCAAGTTTTCAGCCTACTAACGCTCCAATAATTTGTGTAATCTCTAGCAGGAAGATTTCGATCTACACCGAATATTCCAGTTCATAACAATACAAATGGAGGGCGTCATGAAAAGATTAGTCATCATTACAGTTGGAAAAACACACAGTGGAAAAACTACATTTGCAAAAGAGCTAGAAAAAGAGTTACCTAATTCTTTTATTATGGACCAGGACAACCAAGCTGAATTTATTAACACACATTATGAAAAATTACAGCCGACAGAAGGTTCAAATATACTAAAGCACGGTCTTTCAAAATTCATTGTTGATTATGCGAAAGAACATACAAATTTACACCTTATTATTTGTAATTCCAATCGCAGTAAAAGCGGAAGATTCTATTTACTAAACGAATTATTTCCACAGAATGAATATGTACGCATATTAGTTCATTTTGACATTCCAGATGATGTACTTTACGAAAGAGTGGCTCGAAGCACGCGAAGTACGAATATTTTTAGAGGTGGATATTCTAGTTTCAAAGAAGTACTTGATCGACAACAAACTGAATCACTTCACGATGATGTGGTAGATCCTGTAGAAAACGAGGCTGATTATTTGTTTGTTATTCGCAATAATAAAGATGTAAGCTTTACTATAGAAGAAATTGTTCATCTAGCTAAAGGTTTATCCCCTACCCCCAAATAAGAGATTATAAAAATTACATAATCATAGATTATTATGCAAATCCTTCCTCTAAGCGCCTAACATAGTATATAATAATAAGATAATCTACTTCTATATGCTCATTTTTACACAAAACAGTTCATGCATATGAAAGAAAAGAGGTACAAAAATATGAAAACAAAACAAACAATCGCTGCGTCTACACTAGCTTTAGCAATGATTGCTGGCGCGAACCCTGCTCATGCGGAAGTAAATGATGCTACTCCTCAGCAAAGTACGGGAGATCGATTAGCTGAAATTAAGCAACATAAACAAGAGTTAGATGCGAAATTGCAGCAACACAAAGAAAACGTGGATCAAACATTGAATGAACTTAACAAGGTTAAGGAAAATGTTGATACGAAGGTGAATGAACTACATGAACGTAAACAAGTTGCTGATGAAAAAATTAACGAGATTAAACAACATAAACAAGAGTTAGATGCAAAACTTCAGCAAGACAAACAAATCGCCGAAGATAAAATCGCTGAAATTAAAGAGCATAAAAAACAAGTAGAAGATAAAGTTGCTGAAGTAAAAGAGCATAAGCAAAATATCGATAACAAAGTGAATGAGATTAAAGAACATAAACAAACTGTCGATGAAAAAGTGAATGAAATGAAGCAACATAAAGAGAACATCGATCAAAAGGTTAATGAACTTAAGGAAGTAAAAAAACAAGTAGATGAAAAATTAGCTGAGTTAAAGAAAGCGAAACAAACTGCTGAGGACAAACTTGCTGAGTTAAAAGAAAACAAGCCGAATACTGGTAACACGTTAGAGGAACTTAAGAAAATTAAAGGCAATTTAGACAGTCTTTCCGCTAACTTAGAACTAGCTAAACAAGATGTGAAAAACAAACTAGCTGCATTACAAGAAGCTAGACAAGATTTAATCAATAAAATTAACGAAATTAAACAATCAAAACAAACTGTTTCAGACGATTTATCAAAGAAAAAACAAGACTTAGATATTAAAATCAACGACTTTAAACACACTGAGAAAAAAATTGATGACAAATTAGCTGAGATACATACAACGAAGCAAAATGTTGATAATAAGATTAATGAAGTATCACAGGCTAAACAAACTAATGGTACTAAAAACAATAACGCTAAAGAACTTCCTAACGCTGGTAGCGAGCAATCAAACAATATGGCTCTAGGAATGCTATCTGTATTAGGCGGTGTTTTATTACTTACTCGTAATAAAATTAAAACGTTATTCTCTAAATAAATCCATTAAAAAAAAGGAAACCCGCACATACATGTACGGGTTTCCTTTTTTTATATTAACTGTCCATCTCGAAGCATCAATATACGATCACATACATCAAGCATTCTTTCATCATGTGTAATCATAATTGCTGCTTTTTGGCTCTCTTTCACTTCACGTTTCATCATTTCTACAACTTCACGTGCACGTTTTGAGTCTAAGCTTGCCGTTGGCTCATCCGCTAATATTAAATCTGGGTTGTTCATGAAAGCACGAGCGATTGCTACCCTTTGTTTTTCCCCGCCAGATAGTTGATTTGGATAATGATTCTTTCTTTCTCCTAATCCAAATGCCGCTAATAAATGATCTGCACGCTTTTCCGATTCTTGTTTACTTTCTTTTTTCAGCTTTGCAATGTAAAGCAATTGTTCTTTCACATTTAAATATGGAACAAGATTTGCAAACTGGAAAATGAAGCCGATTTTTTTCAAACGAATGTCTGTCATTTCCTTTTCTGATAACTGTGTAATATTTTGCTCACGAATGTAAATATCCCCTTTTGATGGTGATAATAATGCACCCGCGATTGATAATAACGTACTTTTCCCTGATCCAGAAGGACCGACGATTCCGATAAATTCTCCGGCTTTCACATCAAGCGATATCGGATGAAGGGCTGTTACTTCCGTATTCCCTTCTCCGTACACTTTACTTACTTTGTCTAATTTTAATAATGAAGTCATTACATCCCGCCTCCAATTGCCTCTAGCGCATCAACTTTTAATACTTGGTATAACGAAATAAGTGTTCCTAAAATACTAATTACGATAAAGATTGCTGCATATTGTGCAATCATCGGTGTTGTTAATAAGAACGGCATACCTGCTGGTAAAATTTGTTCTAACCCTTGTACAAGAACGATACTGATTACCATCGCAACGACTGATAAGAATAACGCCTGCACGACTAAGCTATTTGCTAAATACGAGTTCTTTGTACCGATTGCTTTTAATACACCTAATTGCTGTGTTTTTTGCAGTGTAATGACGTAGAAGAATACACCAATTAGTAATGCAGCGATAACAAGTAAGAATGCAATGATCATTGTTAATGTTCCTTGCTCTTCTTTAAACCCTGGAATACTTTGCAGCACTTCTTTTTTGTCAATTACGTGTGCATTTTTTACTTCTTTATCTGTATTAAGTGCGATTGCACTATAATCTTTTTGGTTTGGTTGTGAAATAGCGCCCCATACGTCTTCATTTACATAAACGACTGGTGTATGGCTAAACATTTGATCTTTCGTAAATCCAACGATTGTAAATTCTTTCTTTGAAACAGGATCGATAATTGTATCCCCAATATCGATTCCTTTTTCTTTAATTGATTCATCAGCAACCATTTCATTATTTGCTGTACCTAATTTCTCACCTTTTACAATGTTCGGTTCTAAAAATGAATCACGTTCAATTGAAAAAATAGCGATATCAACCTTTTTCGAACTATCTTTCTTTTCATACGTTGAAACTTTCACCCGAAATGGAACTGCCTCTTTCTCGTCCACTTGATTTACTACGTTATCTACATCGTCTTTCTTAATTTGTGAACGAAGTAATTTATTTTCCGCATCATCTGCTAAAACGAACTTATTTGCCTCCATATTTTGAATCGATGAAGCATTATCATATGATAATCCATTTGCTAATCCTGAAATAACAAGAACTAAAAATGATAATAAAACCATGATAAGTCCAATTAATCCGTATCTTAATTTTGATTGTTTCAATTCACGCAGAGCTAAAAACATTATGCTCGCTCCTTCCTCTTTCTTTCTATGCACTTATCATAAAAAAGAAATATGAACGGAATATGAACAGAAGATTACAGAGTAAAAAATAAATTTTCTGAAAGTATTGAAAATAAATAGAATCCTTGATACAATTCAGTCAAATAATATTGACCGAGTAATTTTATTAAAGGAGTTGATCATGTTGAAGCCCGTATTAACACTAACCACTTATAGCCAACTAAAAGCATTAAGCGATCCACTACGTGCCGAAATGATGATACGTCTATGCGAACGTCCTTATACTGGACAATTACTATCTGAGAAATTCGGCATTTCAAGGGCGAAAATTCATTATCATTTAAAAGAATTAGAAAAGAATGGTCTTATAGAGATTGTTTATACAGAAGAAAAGAATGGCATTGTTCAAAAGTTTTATCAATCTGTCGCTAAAGGCTTCACCCCTGCCGCAGATCTATTACCTCATTTAGAAATATTAAGCGAATCAGGTCGCCAAATCTTTTTACAAATGATAGAAAGAACGAAAAGCCAAATTCTTGCTGCACCAGAAGAAGCTTTTACATTACAAAATGCAAGTGAAGATCCAGCTAAGTGGAATTACGTTTCATCCTGCTGGGAATTTGATGCTACGCCAGAACAATTTCAAGTGTGGGTGAAAAAGTTTTATGAATTAATGGCTGAATTAAACGAAATCACAAAAGGTGCAGATAAAGATCCGAATAGCAAACCTTATTATATTTCTACTACTGCACTTCAAATCGCCGAGAGAACAATGCAGCAATTTATTAAAAAAGAAGAAAAATCGTAATACGATTTTTTTTACCGAGACGGTCAATTTTATTTTACCGAATAAAATTATTATAAAGGAGTAGATAAAGTGGACATATTAAAAAACCGGAATTTCCTCTTATTATTTTTAGGGAGAATTTTTACAAACATAGGAGATAGCTTGTATTATGTAGCAGCAATGTGGCTCGTATACAAATTAAGTGGTAATCCTTTTTATTCTGGATTGGCTGGTTCTCTTACGTTATTACCTTCTGCATTACAATTTCTTACTGGTCCATTCGTCGATAGATGGTCAATAAAAAACACCCTCGTCATCACACAAGTTTTGCAATGCATTCTTATTTTAATCATTCCAATTACACACTACTTCGATCTACTAACAGTCCACCTACTACTCATCATCATGCCCATCGTAGCTTTTATCGAACAATTCGCCTATCCCGCACAATCGAAAGCTTTACCACTTCTACTGCATAAAACACAATTATTAAAAGGAAACTCACTCTTTTCATTTGCATATCAAGGCATTGATTTAATTTGTACGACTCTTTCTGGAATATTAGTAGCACTATTTGGCGCAATTACTTTATATGTGATCGACTCCTTTACATTCGCGATTACTGCCCTTTTGTTCTTTTCATTAAAAATGCCAAAACAAACTGAAGCAGACACAACACTTTCAACAAAGCAATATTTCTCTGATTTAAAAGAAGGCTTTTCAATCGTCTTTCGTTCATTGATGGGCGTCTTCTTAATCGGTTCCGTTGTCACTAATTTTTCAATCGGTATGACGATGGCAATACTCCCTTCTTTCGCTGATTCTTTAGGCGGTGTGAAATTATATGGTTTCTTTTTAGCCGCTATATCCGCCGGTTGTTTAATTGGAGCACTATTCAGTTCATCGGTTGGTAAATATAATGTTGGCCGTGTCTCCATTATTAGCTTTGCCACTGGTGCTTTCTTTTGGTTTCTCTCTACGGTTGTACCGTTTCAATGGTTATCTATTTTTTTATTCGGCTTAGCTTGGATACCAATTGGTGCGACCAACATATTATTTGCGACTATTGGTCAAATTGTAATTCCAAACCAATATCTTGGGCGTATCAATTCAGTCACACGGAGTATGGGCACAATTGCTATGCCGTTCGGTTCTTTAATTGGCGGATACACTGCGAATGTATATAGTAGCCAAATCATTTTTGCGCTCGCTAGCATCGGGATTTTATTCATCTCCCTCGTATGGCTGCTTCATCCAAAATTACGGGCTTTGCCGAAAGCTGATGAAATTACGGCGGATACTTTTGAGCTTCGGTTTAAGGAAGAACAGGTGAAAGGTACTGCTTTGTAACAGAAAGAAAATATTTTCTTTCTGTTACAAAGCTCAAACAAGCATAACCCTATTCGAAATTTCGAACGAAGTTATGCTTGTTTACTTTTTGATGCAAAATAGCACCCTTTAATGGAATAACTAATACGTTCCGTTAACGCTTTGCTGGCCATGCCCCCTGCATTTTCCTTAATTGAATAATTTGGCCTGTATGATAAGCATCATGAAGCATGATGTCCAGTAATTTCTCTTCAAGTGAATTTTGTTCAAGCTCTTTTTCAGAAATCACGCTCAATACCTGTCTTAAATTACGCTGAGCATTTTCAGAACGTTCAACGACTTCCTTCCATTCCGTGTCATCATTAGATTGCTTAGTAAGATAAAAAGTGTCATTACCGTCAAGGTTATGTGCCCATCCATGACCTTCCAAGTTTGCAGCAAGCCTCTCTTTGTAATAAATGAGATGATTAACGTTCTCCCAAATGGTATTCGTTTCCTCACCAGATGGTTTCCACATAGCCTGTTCGGCTGTAAGTCCTTCTATAGCATGTTTAAACGGTGCATACCAACTCTCTTTATCGAATGTTGAATCTAGTGCGTTTAATAACAAGTCAGTTCGTTTCAAATTAATTTCCTCCCTACACGGTTCAAGTTTTAATACAATCCTTATAACTCTGTAGAGATTCTACATTTTTAAATAAACTTCCTGCTAATCTTATGCCACAAATCGGTCCAATTATGTAATTAAAATGACTCCCATTCTTTCACTTTACACGTATACTAGCGCCCAAAAAAAGAAGAGGCCGTTTCCAAACAGCCTCTTCCATCTATTTCGGAAGCTCCACCCGAACAGTAGTCCCTTCCCCTTTCGTGCTATACACTGAAACGTCTCCGTTATGCAGTTCCACAATCTTCTGCACAATCGATAATCCTAAACCACTACCTTCTACGTTTCTCGCTCTTGCCGTATCTACTTTGTAAAAACGATCAAATATACGGTCCATCTCTTCTTTTTCCATACCAATTCCGTTATCAGATATAGAGATAATGACACTAGACTCTAACTCTTCGACGAAAAACTCAATCGTCCCACCATCGTTTGAAAACTTAATGCTATTCGTGAAAATGTTACTCCATACTTGATGAAGTAAGTTTTCATCACCTTTTATAGTGATATCTGGCACATCAAATTCAACGGCGATATCTTTTTCCCGCCATTTCCACTCAAGCATAAAAATGACGTCTTTAATTTGCTTCTGTAGATTGAATTCTCTTATTTGTAGAACCTTTTCCTCTTTATCTAATGAAGCGAGCGTAAGTAACTGTTTACATAAACTAGACATTCGCTTACTTTCACCCTCAATAATTTGTAAGTAATGATTTCTTTCTTCCTCACTCATCTTTTCTGTTTGCAACGTCTTTGAAAAACCTTGTATGGAAGAAAGTGGCGACTGAAATTCATGTGAAACGTTCGAAACGAATTCTTGTCTCATTTCATCTAGTTCTTTAATACTCTTCGTCATCTTTTGGAAGCTTGTAGATAACGTTCCTATTTCATCTTTTCGTTTTACGTCTAATTCAATTTCATATTCCCCACTCGCAATTTTTTGCGTAGCCTTCGTAAATTTACGAATGGGACGAACGATGTAACCTGCTGCAATCGCTATAAAAATAATAGTTAGTAAAACGATAAACCCAAGTAATACCGCTAAGAAAATTCGCATCTCGCCAAATTGTTGCTGAATGTCAGGGCGAATGAATAAAGCGTACTGTTTATCACCGTGTTTTACCGGGACACCGACGCTATTAATTAATTCATTATCGAAAAATCCTGTAATGAAAAGGCGCGTTGGATAAGTAGAAACACCATTAAATGTCTCCCCCTGCAATACTTTATGAACGGTATCATCACTTATTGTCGTCTTACGAAATGCATTTCCGATACGCTTTCCATTCTTTTGATCATCGACAATATAAATTTCATATCCTAGCTTCGCAATAGACCGTAAGTATGCCTCTTGATTTTCTTCACTTTGCTTTTCATATAACGATTTTACTTCTTCAGCATACTTTAAAATCTTTTCACTATTATACGGTTTTAACTTCACTTGATAATATACGTTCGTTAATAAAAAGCCTATAATACTACTAAGTAGCATAATGCCGACCGTCATAAATACAAATCTAGAATATAGTGATTTCATCTTATTTCAGCTCCAACTTATACCCGAGGCCGCGCACCGTTGTAATTTGAAAATCATCCGTTCGTTTTGAAAAACGATCTCTTAATCGCTTTACATGAACGTCAACCGTTCGTTCATCCCCTTCAAAATCCATTCCCCATACTAATTCAATTAATTCTTCCCTTGAAAATGTTCTTCCAGGATAACTAGCCAGTTGCGATAACAATTCAAATTCCTTCAGTGGAAGCAAAATCGTTTGTCCGTTACACTTCACTTCAAAGCCTTTTCGGTCAATTGTTGTACCGTGCAACGTAATAATATCAGCACTCAGCATTTGATAACGACGAAGTAATGCTTTCATACGGAAAATGACTTCAGCTGGCTCAAATGGTTTTACGATATAATCGTCTGTACCAGAAATGAATCCTTTTTCTTTATCCACTAACTGGTCTTTCGCAGTTAATAAAATAACAGGAATATCATGATACTTACGAATTTCTTCACATAACGTATAACCATCAACAAACGGCATCATAATGTCTACAATCGCAAGATGAATATTTTCCTTCTCTAATACTTCTTGCGCTATATTTCCATCTTCAGCCTCAAAAACTTTAAACCCCTCTTTTTGTAAATGATAATGCAATAACTCTCTAATATGTTTATCATCATCAGCTAATAAAATATGTATCATCTTCATTAAACCCTCTCTCGTTCATCCTTCTACATCCTTACCTTAAGAAACAATTGGATTTTTTGCAAGAAAAAGAAAAACAGAATTTATAAGTTCTTGGTGGATTGAAGAAGGTTTCAAAAACAGTCAGTCTTCAAATGTATAAGTAATTTAAAGAAAAGGATTCCTTAGAAGATACTTTTGTTATCATTATGGTCAGCTGCTTTATTTTTCTTATAACTTGATGACGTACTCTGGTGTACGAATAAGTGATCTATTACTTTTTTAGTAAGTGGTATAAAGAAATTCAGTAATAACCCACCTAAACAAAAAGTTAATATAGTTCCAACACCAATTGGTCCATGTAAAATCGTTGCCATTATTAAGAATATAAGGTAAATAAATGTTCGTGCTATAAAAATATTCGTTCTAGTTAATTCTTGTATGATTAAAGTTAATCGGTCAATTGGAATGGGAGCAAAATTTGTTTGTAAATATATTGCAGTTCCTAATCCTGTAATAACTAATCCGATTCCAAAATAAATCATTTTACTGTACCATATTTCAGGTGTAATTAAATCGCGTAATAAAAATAGCCACACATCAATACCAATACCCGTTATGAATGCTGTTAACAACCCTAGTACCTCTGGTCTTTGTCTTTTTAATTTCGAATTACAACATATTAATAATAAAGCTATTATTATTTCCCAGCTTCCCACAGTAAGCCCCACATTTAAAGAAAGTCCTACTAAAAGTGCATCAAAAGGTGAAGTGCCAAAATCTGATTGTATTGTGACAGAAATACCAAGGGTTAATATTAAAATTCCTAATACATAAAAAACATACTTCATTTTAATCAACCTCTTCATCGTCATTTTTGTTGCATTTACAATAAAAATATTTTATATTAAATGTAACTTCAAATTGTTGCATTTGCAATAAAAACAAAAGATAAGGAGTTCATTATGAAAGAAATTCTTCGTGAAATTGGCATGATTGCAAGAGCATTAGATTCTATTAGTAATATAGAATTTAAAGAATATGAGCTTACAAAAGGTCAGTATTTGTACCTTGTGCGAATATGTGAAAACCCAGGAATCATTCAAGAAAAGCTATCTGAGATGATAAAAGTAGATCGTACAACTGCAGCCCGTGCTATCAAAAAGCTTGAAATCAATGGATTTATCGAAAAGAAAGAAGATGAATCTAACAAGAAAATCAAAAAACTTTTCCCAACAGAAAAAGGGAAAAATGTCTATCCTTTTATTAAAAGAGAAAACGATTATTCAAATACTGTTGCATTAGAGGGATTTTCGGAAACAGAAGCGGAAACTATTTCTAATCTTCTTCAAAGAGTAAGAAAAAATATAGAAAAAGATTGGGATTTTGTAAAAAAGGGAAATAAGAGAAATTATTGATTATATAAAGGAGCGAACTATTCAAATGACTACACATATAGAAAAGTGCACCCTTGAAGATATACACAGACTTCAAGATATTAGTTATGAAACATTTAATGAGACTTTTAAACATCAGAATTCACCCGAAAGTATGAATCACTATTTGGAAAAGGCATTTAACTTAAAACAATTAGAAAAAGAATTATCCAATATCTCTTCTCAATTCTTTTTTGTCTACTTTAACGATGAAATTGCTGGATATTTAAAGGTCAATATTGATGATGCTCAGTCTGAAGAAATGGGAAATGAATCACTTGAAGTAGAGAGAATTTATATAAAGAGCTCCTTTCAAAAACATGGTCTTGGTAAATATCTACTAAATAATGCTATTGAAATTGCAATAGAACATAATAAAAAGAATATTTGGCTAGGCGTATGGGAGAAAAATGAAAATGCTATTGCTTTTTATAAGAAATTAGGTTTTGTACAAGCTGGCTCTCATTCCTTTTATATGGGCGATAACGAACAAGTTGACCTTATAATGATCAAAACACTCATATAACTTTTTTTGAAAGGTGGGCTATTATGTATATTCCAAAGTATTTTAAAGTCACAAATGTTGATGAAATTTGGGATTTTGTTCAAAAAAACTCTTTTGGAACAATCGTCACAACTAAAAAAGAGAAACCAATCGCAACTCATTTGCCCTTTGGATTAACTAAACAAGGCGATGACTATTTTATTACTGGACATATGGCTTATGGGAACCCCCAGTGGAGAACATTTGAAACCTGCGAAGATGTTCTTGTAATGTTTCAGGGACCGCACTCTTACATCTCTTCTTCTTGGTATGAAAATGAAGAAGTTCCAACATGGAATTATCAAGCCGTTCATATATATGGTAAAGCAAGTATTTTAGATAAACAGGAATTAATAGATGAATTAACAACAATGTTGAAAAAATATGAAGAACATCGTGAAAATCCAATATTATGGGATAAACTTTCCCCCACTCTCTTAGAAAATGAACTGAAAGGGATAGTTGGGTTTAAAATTAAAGTAGGAGACATCCAGGCTGCATATAAATTAAGTCAAAATCGGAATGAGAGGGATTATAGTAATATTATTGATAAATTGTACGATGAAGGAAATCCAGATGCGAAACAAATGGCAAAACTCATGGGGAATAGATTAAACAATCACATATAATCCATTGTAATTCAACTCTCACATTTCAAAATTAAAGAAAAGACTGGAGGGCTTTATCGGCAGTTTTCTTTAGAACGTAAAAGATTGAGCTTAAAGTGCATGGGGGTTAATTATAAATATAGATCCATTAGAAAAGAATCTATTTTGAAAAAAGATTATTCAAAATAGATTCTTACGTTTTAGTATTAAGATTATTTTAATCAAAAATAATTTCTAAGCCTTCGAAATATCAACAAATCCTTCTCCGAACACATCACGAACATCGTGTATAGCGATGAACGCCGCCGGATCCGTAGTTTGAACAATCCGCTTTAGCTTCACTACTTCTTGCTTATTAATAACAACATAAAGAATTTCCTTTGGAGTTTTCGTGTAATAGCCATGACCTGAGTACACAGTAACCCCTCTGCCCATTAAGGTAGTTACCTTCCCAGCTATTTCATTCGGGTTATCAGAAATAATCGTAATGGCTTTCTTCGGATTTAAACCTTCAATTACAAACTCCATCACTTTCGTTGCTACATATAGCATAATAATTGTTATCATCAGTTTTTCTGCACCAATGATGAAATAAGATGAAAACGCAACAATTAAATCGAAGAACAGTAGACCGTAGCTAATGCTCCAGCCTAAATATTTATGCGTCATCCTTGCTAAAATCGTAGTACCTGCAGTTGTTCCACCAACGCGAATAATAAGACCAATCCCGCACCCAATAAATATTCCTCCGAAAATGGCATTTACAAGCATTTCATCCGAAGCAATCGTCCAGCCTTCTGTCAAATGAAGAAATAGCGAGTTCGTAACTACAGCGATAATCGTATAAATTGTTGTAATCTTATTTAAAAACTTATAACCGGCTATTAACAAAATCGCATTTAAAATTAAGTTAACTAAGCCCGGTGACCATTCAAATAAATAGTACGTAATAATCGTGATACCTGTTACCCCACCCTCACCAAACTCGTTCGGGATAACAAACAAATTAACACCTAACGCAAAAAGAAATGCACCGATAATAATAAAAATAATGTCTGTCGTTCTTTTTTTCATACAGTACCTCACTTCTTATGTAAATATTTATTCTGCCATAAACTCTCACTATTATATCGTGGAATATTCAAATCGAACAGTGGTTTGTTTTTATTTTAATATAAGATAAAAAATCAACATTATTTATTATGTACTGCAAATAAAGTTTTGATTTCAACCGTAATTTACTCTTAAAAAGAAATGCTAAACATTGACTTGCACAAATTTCAAATAAAAAAGTACCCATCTAATTGTCATACGCAATGAGAATTAGATGGGTACTGCATGATACATTTAGTTTTTACATGTATTGTTTGGAGAAAATTGCAAATAACGACTTATACTCGCCTTATTAAGACCAAACCCAAACATCATCATTATTTTCAACGTTGCTCTTTACCTCATGAACTTTTTCAATGTTATCCGTTGTGTTCCAGTTAATAGAACTTCCACCCCAGCCTACATACTTCATATCAATTTTCACTTTCTCACCCACATTAAATACTTGTCCCTTTGTTAAGAAAACATCAATAATATCTTTCTTCCCATTTAGCGATGGATACTCAACTACAACATATTTAGTAGCACCGTCTCCCTCATCTTCCATCGTTCCTACTTTTGATACTTCTCCAATTACATAATTAGGTGAGCCATCTTCTTTCATGTGCATACCTAACTTGTTTGTTGTATTTTCAACTGCAGTTGCAACCATATATTCTGTAAAATTACGCATCATAGATCCAGTAGCTTTTACTTCATCTCCTACTTTCACATTTGAAAATGAATCAATATACACACTAACAGGTTCTTCGTATTGCTTAGATTTTACGACAATTACACCGTTATCTACTTCTACTACTCGTCCTTCTAACGTCGAGAAGTTCGATTCAATAGAAGCTGCACTCGCTTTTGTTACTTCTAGTCCTGGTAAATTTGTTCCTGATAATGCTGCGATCCCTAAAGCACCTGCTAAAATTATTTTTTTCATACCCATTATGAAACATCTCCATTCATGATGATTGTATTTGTTTGATTGGTATCGACCAACCTGTAATCATTATAGTTACAGGTTGTGAAAATAACAACCGTTTTCCTCATGCAATGTTGCATACTGTAATTTTCAAATATAAATCGGTTATTCCTATATTCAACACTAAGACTGAATTCTTGAATCCCAGCAGGTAAACGGATTAATGATGAAGAAACTAATGTCATACATCATGTTTTTCAATGATACAGTTTGTATAATCGTAGTCCATTACATTATGTAGGAGCGGAGTTAACATGTTAAAAAAACCAAAGAGATTACAGCCAGGAGATACCGTGGCGACAGTAAGTCCTTCGTGGGGAGGAGCAGATAACGATATGACAGGACTCAAATAAATAAAAAACACTTCTATAAGATATGACTGTGAATTGGTACTTTTCAAATGATATGAAGATTACTTATCTAATGATAAAGGGGGATTTACGTGTATGGAAGTAACATTTACAGTAAGTAAATGGGATGAAAAACTAATTGATGATACTAGAAAAGATTTCCCTATTAATATTGCCCATGTTGAATATGATATTGATGGAGAATTAAAAGGAAAAGCTTTTGTTGAATACTTATTATATTATGTAGACTCAAATATAAATGATGGTCACTTGGCTACGGCTAAAATTTCTGGATTTTTACACTTTGAAGGAATTTATAAGGGGCAACAAGGGACATTCACAGCTATAGAGCAAGGAATATTTGATAAAGGAAATTTAGATTCCCCAGGAACAATTATTAAAGCTACTGGTAACTTAGAAAATCTGAGAGGGTCCTATAATTATCAGTTTACAGGTCAAACTAGTAAACTGATTTTAGAGTTTGAATTTTAGCAAAATACCTTACATTTTAGCAGAAAGGACATTTCTTGTAATACTCGGAATGTCCTTTTTGTTGACGAGCTTATTCAACTATTTTCTAATAGTTAAGAAAAGAACAGAATATACGTTATGGGGGAATTAAAACGCTAAGCCTGAGAGGCATGGAGAACCCACTTATTCATTACTTCTCCTATTAAAGAATAATCCCCGAAAAACTTCCCTTCATAACTTCTTTTCCAACTTGATTCACACATGTAAACATCGCAATTATCTTTGTACGTTTTTTTCATCAGGTTCTAATTGTTCAATTGTTACGTCACAACGAATAGTTACTATTAATTGGTGACTTTCGATCAAATGAAAATCGCCTCTTATAGAGAGCAGTTTTACTTATATTTATTCTTATGCAAATTCTGAAGCATATTCTTCGTATGTCTTTAATGTATTAAGCAATCGAGCTGATTCAATCATGATTTCGTTCGAAGAATCAGTTACACAAATGACAATAAATCGATTATCATCTCTATCTCCAAACAATCCTTCTGATTCAAGTTCCATTAACACATTTAATGTTTCTTTCAACAGTGTATTTACTCGTATGTTAAAGTCATCTTCGACAATATTATGATATTTCTTAATAATTTTTTTCACTTCATCAAACATTCCAAAATCGTCCCATTCGCTCCACTCAACAGCTCCGTATCTATAATAATTGTATAAAGGGTCCGATTTATTAACTTTGATTAGTCTTTCTTCATTAGCCACTGGTCCAATGCTATTGACACAATCGTCTGTTAATATGGAGTACCCATATATTGTGTCAACACCGCACCTAGTTAAAAGTTCGTTATAATGACAACGAATTGCATTTTTCAATTCAACATAAAAACTTTTTTGAAGATGCATTTTCATCGTATTTCCTCCATTTTTTTGTAGCGACCTGCTGTTACATATTTCAATCTTAACATGAAAATCAACATTAAACGTTAACTGAGCCAAAATAAGAAAAACCGAAACTCAAATCATTTCGGTTTTTCAATCTAAAGAAGTCTATTTATTTTAATGAATGTACAAACAACCCGCTGCGCAGTTTCGGTTCAAACCACGTTGATTTTGGCGGCATAACTTCTCCAGCGTCTGCGATTGCTAATAAAGCTTCCATTGATGTCGGATATAATGCGAATGCTGCTTTATATTCACCGCTCTTTACAAGGTGTTCTAGTTCTTCTAATCCGCGGATTCCTCCGACAAAATCGATGCGTGAATCAGAACGCGGATCATGTATTTCAAGTACTTGACTTAATAAATGATCTTGCAGGATAGATACATCTAAACCTCTAACAAGATCATTCGCATCAAATGTTTCTTCTTTCACAGTAAGCTTATACCACTTCTCATTTACATACATACCAAATGTTTTTGGCTCATTTGGTTTATACGGAGAAACAGGTGCTTCTTCTACATAAAAGTACTGCGTAATTTGATTTAAAAACTGTTCCTCTGATAAGCCATTTAAATCTTTCACAACTCGGTTATAGTCCCAAATCGATAATTCATCCTGAGGGAATAATACAGATAGGAAGAAATTAAACTCTTCTTCTCCTGTGTAATTCGGATATTGTTCTCTTCGCATGATCCCTACTTTTGCAGCTGATGCAGAGCGGTGATGTCCATCTGCAATGTACAGGTTAGGAATATCTTCAAATAAGTTTACTAAACTTGCAATTACTTCTTCATCAGCTATTTTCCAAGCAACGTGCCTAACGCCGTCTTCTGCTGTAAATGTATAGATTGGCGCATGTTCTTCTTTCCAGCTGGCAATGAAATGCTTTATCTCTTCTTTTGTACGATACGTTAAAAAGATAGGACCCGTATTTGCATCACACACATCTACGTGACGAATACGATCTAGCTCTTTTTCATGACGCGTTCTCTCATGTTTTTTAATTGTATCATCTTCATACTCATCAATAGATGTACAAACGACAAGGCCTGACTGCGTTCTTCCCTGCATCGTCAGTTCATAAATGTATAACGCTGGCTCTTCGTCTTGAATGAACACTTCTTCTCGTATAAATCGATTTAAATTTTCACCCGCTTTTTCATATACACGATCATCGTACGGTGAAAGTGCCGGGTCTAAATCAATTTCTGCTTTATCAACATGCAAGAAAGAATATGGATTCCCTTTTACAACTTCCCTTGCCTCTTCACTATTTAATACGTCATACGGTAAAGCTGCCACTTGTGCCGCTTTTTCCTCTACTGGACGAATGGCCCGAAACGGTCGTATTTTTGCCACATTCCTCTCTCCTTTACACAATCATTCGAACGGCTACAACACCTGTAATTTTGCTTATATTTTCTACAATATTCTCTTTTATTATATCATCAATTCCGTTATCGATATCAATCATTGTGTACGCCCAAGAATGTTTACTACGATTAATCATATCGGCAATATTAATATGATGTTCCGCTAAGCATCCTGTAATTTGCCCTACCATATTCGGGACGTTTTGATGCATAATTGTAATTCGTTTCTTTCCGATATACGGCAATTCTACGTTTGGATAATTTACTGAATTACGAATATTTCCTGTCTCTAAATATTCACGTAATTGGCGCGCTGCCATGAATGCACAGTTTTCTTCTGATTCGGACGTAGATGCACCAAGGTGAGGCGTCGCTGTTACATTTTTCATCTTTATCACATTTTCATTCGGGAAGTCTGTTACGTAATGCGTAATAACATCTTCTTCTAACGCTTTTTGAAGAACCTTTTCATCTACAAGTTCTCCTCTTGAGAAATTGAATAAACGCATACCTTTTTTCATCTTCTCTATAGCGTGTTCCCCAATAATTCCCCTCGTTTGATTTGTAAGAGGAATATGAAGGGTAATATAATCACACGTTGCAAAAATTTCATCAAGGCTAAATGCTCTTTGCACATGTGTAGAAAGACGCCAAGCTGTTTCAACTGAAATATAAGGATCATATCCAATAACGTCCATCCCTAACGCTAACGCATCGTTCGCAACTAAAGCACCGATTGCGCCAAGTCCGATAACACCTAGACGTTTCCCTGCAATTTCTGATCCAACAAATTGTTTTTTTCCTGATTCAACAAGCTGTGGTACTTCTTCACCCTCTAAGTTTTTCGTCCAACTTACACCATTAATAATGTTACGTGAAGACATAATAAGACTGGCAATAATGAGTTCCTTTACAGCGTTTGCATTTGCCCCCGGCGTGTTAAATACTACAATTCCTTTTTCTGTACATCTCTCGACAGGAATATTATTTACACCAGCGCCAGCTCTTGCAATCGCCTTTAAGTCTTTTGAAAACTCTTCTTGATGTAAAGAGTAGCTACGAAGCAAAATTCCATCTGGATGATTGATTCTATCTCCTACTTCATAACGTTCTTCAGTAAAAACTTGCAAGCCTTTTTCTGCAATTTGATTTAACGTTTGAACACGAAACATATCCCCATCTCCCTATCTATTCTCAAGCTCAAATTCCTTCATATAATCTACTAATCGTTTTACGCCGTGTGCTGGCATCGCATTGTAAATACTGGCACGCATACCGCCAACTGAGCGATGTCCTTTTAACGTAACAAGGCCGCGTTCCTTCGCCTTTTGTAAAAACTCATTGTTAAGTTCTTCTGACGGTGTTGTAAATGGAATGTTCATAAGTGATCGATACGTAGGATCAACTGGTGAAGTAAACAATTTAGATTCATCTAAAAAATGATAAATAAGTGAAGATTTCATTCTATTTTGTTCTTCAATCGCAGATACTCCGCCTTGCTCTTTCAACCACTCTAGTACAAGTTTTGTTACGTAAATACTAAAGGATGGCGGTGTATTATATAAGGAGTTATTTTTACTGTAAGTTTCATAATTTAACATTGTCGGACAAGAGCGATCTGCTCCCCCAATTAAATCTCTTTTTATAATAGCAATCGTTAAGCCCGCAGGTCCTAAATTCTTTTGCGCCCCCGCATATATAAGACCAAACTTCGAAACATCATATCGCTCTGATAAAATATTTGAGGACATATCCGCAACGAGCGGCACTCTTTCTACATGTGGAATGTCCACATATTTTGTCCCCTCAATTGTATTATTCGTTGTAATATGTACATAATCTAGTTTTTCATCACTTAATAAACCGTCCAGTTTAGGAATCGTAGTAAACTTCTCTTGCTCGGAAGAAGCAATCACTTGTACTTCCCCAACTTTTTCGGCTTCTTGCAGTGCCTTTTTAGACCATGAGCCAGTTAGTACGTATCCAGCTTTTTTATACGTATTCATTAAGTTCAGTGGTATCATAGAAAATTGTAATGACGCACCGCCTTGTAAAAATAAAACATCATACTCATCAGGGATGCTCATTAATTCACGAAGTAAGTTACTCGCTTCCTCTATAATACTTTGAAAATAAGAAGATCGATGACTCATTTCCATAATAGACATGCCTGTCCCGTTATAATTTACAAGCTCCTTTTGCACTTTCTCTAAAACTGGCAAAGGGAGTATTGATGGTCCTGCTGAAAAATTATAGACTCTCTCCATTACCCTCATAACCTCCCTATTTCTCATTTTTATTAATTTTTAAACTTTCTGAATTATAACCCAAAATATAATACGTGGTCAATTTGTTTTCTATTATTACGGCGCAAGACGCAATGGAATCGCTTGCATGTGCAAACTATTTTTATAAACATACAAAAAAGTGTTAAGTACATAATCGTACTTAACACTCTAGTAATAAAGTATAATTGCTAATTGTCCGTGAAGAACCGATCAAAAATTTGATAAATAGCAGAAAGACCAATGAGCCAATAAATAGTGTCCACAAGCGCCGGCATAGAACCAAACCATTTCTCAACTACATTGTAATCTAACGCTACAAATAACCAATTCAAACCGCCGAGAATCACCAAAATTACTGTAAGGTAAGACAAAAATTTCATTATGATTGCCCCCTAGGTGATAAGATGGTGAAAGGCCTTTCACTAGAAATATATGTAGTAATCTTTAAAACTTACCTATTTTATAAAAATTATTTTCGGTACCACCCGTTAATAACTGCCTCTGCTTCTTTACTATGTATTTGATACGCATGTGTACTATCATTAGAGCCAATAAACCAAATTGAAAAACCTTTAAAATATGGTTTCGGTTCTAATACATCGCGGTAAGCACGCCATCCATTTAATTGTACATCTTTTGAAAACACATTTGAAACATCTGGATTCCACGGATTTTGTAATCCAAGTTCACGCGCCGGAACGTTAAACCCACCGAAGTAAACTGGTTTTCCTGTTGCATTATGTAATTGTTCCAATTGCTGAACAACATTTTGTCCACGATTATACACTGTCGTCGCAAATAAACTTTTCTTTACTTCTTCATATGTTGGATTTCTTTTTCCTGAAACTTCAAACCAACTATCAATACTTACAATATCCACCTTTTTTAAATACGGACGATTGATTTTCTCTTTAAACTTCGCTTCATAAGAAGGGTCCCAGCTTGCTGTTAACCACCAGTTCATTTGATACAAAACATTTCCTTTATACTGATTACGAACAAAATCAATTGTATCGCTCCAGTATCCTTCTGCATACTCCATGTTCACGAAATTAGAAGCAATCTTTAGTCCATACACATTGTATTTACTTGTAATGGAATTAAAAATATCTTGCAGAATAACCGTCTTCCAATTCCAGAAGAAATCATTAATGTTACTTGGGTTCCATTCTGTCTCTCCAACATTCCCCTGCTGAATATACGGGAACGGTTCCACTATAACTTGAATATTACGCTTTAATAATTCTTGAATTAAAATAATAGCTTGTTGCTTTTGCGCTTGATTAATTACCATATTCGTAGAAGTCACATTCGGGATATCCACTTGAATCGGTACATTTACTGTATTTAAATTTAAGCGCTCCACATCCGCTAATACTTTCGCTACATTTCCAACTTCCCATACTGTTACGTTTCCTGATTTGATTTTTCCAGATTGAACAGTATTTACATCTGCCTGTACATTTCCTTGAAAACAAAAAGAAAACAACATAATAAACACTCCTAAAAAACTTATTAAACTCTTATTTTTCTTCACAACTTTCCCCCTATAATTTTTGGCTTTCTTGATTATTTTATACAACGTTTCATATATATTCCACAAAAAATCCAATAAATTTTTATTGATAAAAATGCTATTCATCCTTTATTCACATCTTACTCATACTAAGCCCCTAAAAATAGTAAGATAAATAAAAAAGGAACGGATTTCCGCTCCTTTTTTATCTTTTTACGATTATCAATCCATTTCCCTTTTAGGCTCTACCAACATGATGTGGGATTCCTTTTCAGTGAAAGGTTTATGCTCAACGCCTCTCGGGACAATAAACATCTCGCCCTTAGAAATTTTCACCTGTCCTTCACGGAAATCGATGAACATCTCCCCTTCAAGCACAATAAATAGCTTATCCGTATCAGGATGCTCATGCCATATAAAATCTCCATTAGCTTTAAAAAGCTGAATTTGATCATCATTCATTTCACCAATCACTCGTGGATACCAATAATCGTTAATTTTAGATAACTCGTCATTTAGTTTAATAGGTTGGTAATGGATAATAATCCCTCCTCATTTTTAACTTCCACTATATTACAATAATCTAAGTAAAAAAGTCGTCATTACGCTTAAAAAGAAAATGCTCCGGCCAGAACTTTTCATTCAGATAGTACAAAGGAGTGATTTCAATGAAAGTTCTTTCAATCCAATGTTTCCTTTAACTCTCCATAAGTATAGAACAGTGATTTTCAAATAAGAATGGACCCCTGTTGACATTAGTATGGATTATTGATGAACTTCTCGCGATATTTAGTAGGCGAAATGCCAACTCGCTTCTTGAAAACTCTACTAAAATAAAAAGGGTCTGCAATTCCAACAGCCTGCGAAATTTGTTGTACAGGCACACCACTTGTACATAACATTTTTTGAGCCATCTTTATACGATAGTTCAATAAATATTCTGCTGGCCCCATACCTGCATGCTTTCTAAACACGTAAGAAAGACGATTTCGATTAACATTATTTTGTTCTGTAAGCGTATGTATTGTAATATCTTTATAATAGTATTTGCGAACGTAACTAGATATTCGTTCGAATAAAGTATGCGACTCATAGTTGTTTTCTCTATTGACAACACTTAATAAAGCTTCATTCAACGCTTCGCGAAACAGCATTTCAGTCTGAAGCATCGAAATGCCTCCACGCTGATTATACACATCCCAAAGACGCATAAGTAATTCGACAAGACGAGGAGATTGTCCTGTTAATAATTCAAAATGCTGATGAGTAAAGCCAGAGTCTTCTCGTTCTGGATTGCTTATCTGATATAAAACAAGAATATATTCCCAGTTTATTTCACCAAGCATTTTATGGGCTAATGTCATTTTTGCACCCCCATGTATAACTTTTCCTGGGGAAAGGATATACGGCGTACCATTAAATTGAAATTGCGTCTTCCCTGTAAGTGGAAATACAAATCCTGGGAAAGAATCTGTAGACTCAGCACAAGGCACACCTGGATTTTTAGCATAACGATATACTCCTTCTACTCGGAAAGGATTATTGGCAAGATACTCTGCTAACTCATTCACGTCCAACTTCACAATGCACGCCTCATTTCAATAATAATTTTCTTGTAATTCGCGAGATTAATTGGTGTACATTCTGGGCAACGCTAAACTAAAAATAGTACATACGACTTAACAAGATCTGGTTATTAACCTATAAATATATTGTTTTTCATTTATTGACAAAAGTATCCTCCCTATATTATTGATAATGATTTTCATTGTAGTTTGATAAAAAAACATTTGTCAAGTTGGATGGCGTAGAAAAATGACGAAACAAGGGGTACAGAGGGACCGTTCTGTTGCAAATAATACCTGGTCTTTGTTAACTAATTCCCCTCAAAACTGGAATAATCATGTTAATAGTTGTAATGGCTTTATTTGTTACAGCACTTGCAGCATGTGGAAATAATCGTAATCCTGAAGAAGTTGCTACAGCGTATTTCGAAGATGGAAACAGCCTACTATCAAATTAAATGATAGTAGGCTGGCTGTTAAAATTATTTAAGAACTGGGTTATGTTCTAAATGATAAGCTTTCATTATCAAAAAGATTATTACTAGTCCCTCCACAAACAAAAACCCCCTATCACTTCGGTTCTAAATTTAGCACCTTCCCCTCTATTCCCTCCGTATTCAATGTAGTCGTATGATACGTTCCACTTACCCAATCATCTATTTGATCATGATACCAATCACTTCTAAAATGTCCCGATTGTCCTGGTCCCACTATATGATAACCGTTTGACATATCTTTCGTATCAATAATGAATCTCCAAGACGCTCCGTGATTTACAATGCCGTTATCGCCGTAACTCGCTGCTTGCACGGTAACTTGACTTCCGCCAATCAGGACTGGTTTCTCACGATTAAAAGCGAGTAGTGCTAACATACTAGATGATTTTGAAATTGGATGTGTAAAAGCGAGTTGATGGTAATCGCCCCACTTCCACTCTCCAACATCCGGTCCATATTCCTTCTGCAATTTCTTCATTACATTCTCGTACGATGTATGCACAACTTTTGTGAAACCTCCGTACTTCGTAAACCACGCGCTATTTTCTCCCGCTACTTCTTTTCGAATCAATTCATCAACAACTTGTGACTTCCCTTCAAATAACTTCATTACATCTTTCGGTATTTCTTTTGAAAATAACGTATTTGAAATCTCTTTCATTAATAAATAGAATATTAATGGTGCCGGTTCATCTTTACTATCGTAAAAATTCCACTTTGTTAATTGGTTTACGCCTTCTTTCTCTACCTCATTTAAAGATGCTTTATTTAACTCTTTTAAAAATATAGGAGTAAACTCTTTCCCGTATAAATTCTTTTGATCCATCTGTAACTCTTCTAAATCTTTCACCGTATACTTTTCCTTCTCTTGCAAAAATTCTTGAATACGCATTTGCCTATATGGCTGTGCCCACGTATTGCTAATATGGTACGGATAATCATCATCAACAATTTTATTATTCGCAGTTGAAATAAAACCTTCTTTCGGATTTATAACTTTCGGCAGCTGATCAAATGGAATATACCCTTCCCATTCATATTCATCTGTCCATCCTGGAACAGGCAAGCTACCATCGCCTTTTTTACGCACTGGTATATTTCCATTCGCTTTATAAGCAATCGTGCCATCGTTTGATGCAAACACAAAGTTTTGGGTTGGTGTATGGAAATCTTGAAGAGCGGTTTCAAACTCCGTCCAGTCTTTTGCTTTGTTCATATTTAATACAGCTTTTAACTCAGCTGACGGTTCTAAAGCAGTCCACTTTAAAGCAAATACTGTTTTCGTTTTCTCCTTCCCCTTATCCGCAAACTCTGAAATTACTGGCCCATGCCTCGTAATCGTAACGTTATAAGGAATTGTCTTCCTGCCTTTTACTTTAATCGATTCATCAACTACCGTAGCTTTCTCCCATTTATCGTTATACAGAAATTCATTTTCATTATTAGGATTTCTCTTCTCAATATATAAATCTTGCACATCAGGCCCCGTATTCGTAACGCCCCACGCTATTTTGTCATTGTGGCCTAATATAACACCTGGTACTCCAGCGAAAATAACGCCACTCACATTTAAATCTTTCATTTCAAGTCTCGTTTGATACCATATAGAAGGTGTCGCAAGGGATAAATGAGGGTCATCTGCTAAAATCGGCTTACCTGACGCACTCTTCTCACCGCTCACAACCCAGTTATTACTACCGTTAAACTCCGGGGGAATTATCGTTTTTGAAAAACTTTGTGCTACGTCCACATTTGTAGTTTTTAGTTCAGCTAGCAATCTAGGTGCATCTTTCGGATATGTAGGAAATAGCTCATTTGCTTGCTCTTTCGAAAGGTTTTTCAGCGCCCAATATCGAAACGCCTGTCCATGCCAATGTCCTCCTAAGTCAAACGCCATATACTTTCCAATTGTTAAAGAATCCACGATTGACCATTCAGAAGGCTCATAACCTAATATAGTAAACTCAACCGGCAATTTCTTTTCCACTTTTGCCTCACGTATAAAAGCGTTCACCCCATCAGCAAATGACTGCAGGGCATATTTTGCTTCTCCATCATATTGACTAACTGAAGCTTCTGCCGCTCGCCGTAAACCGAGTGTTCGAAACAATTTATCTCGGTCAACAGCTGCTTCCCCAACAACTTCACTTAACATACCAGAAGCTTGTCTTCTACTTAAATCCATTTGGAACAACCGATCTTGCGCTTGTACATATCCTTGTGAAAAATATAAATCATGTGCATTTTCCGATTTAATATGCGGGACACCTTTACTATCCCGCTTTACCGTAACAGCGTGTTGTAAATCCTCTAGCTTTATCGTTCCATCTATCTTTGGCATAGATTTCAGCGTATATATATTCAAAAAAATCGCAGCGGAAATAACTAACAAGAGAACGATACTACTAGCCCAAATAAAAATTCTTCTTCCCCTTTTTCGTTTCTTCTTTATAACTACCTCCATATAACCACCCCTTTCTCACACTATTCGCTTCTTTTTGAGAAAGAACCTTTTAAAAACATTGAAAAACCCCCTTCATTTTCCTACCAATGAAGGGGGTCTTTCTTATCGTTTGCTACGCCAACTTTCATTATGCCCAAGATTTGCACCTGTCGCTACTTGCACATCATATAACATTTCACTAAAGAAGCGTTTATCTACTTCTTTTGGTACAATGCGTCTTTCATCATCAATCTCATCGTATTCATATGAACCATGATTCACTGTACCTGCTTTATAAAATTGAATGTCAAATACACATACATCTTCTTCATCTTCATAACCAATCGGCGCTCCGCTAAATGAAAGCTCTGCCCCTAATCCAGTACGAGTATCTTCTTTATAAAACGTATAATACACACCGCCATCTTGAACAGATCCACGGATCCATCCAAGCTTCGTCATCTTACCGAATAACAAACGACCATTTACTAAAATACCACCAAATCTCTCAATAGCACTCTCATCATTCTCTTCTACTACAAACACTGGACGCTCAATTTGTAGGAACGGCTGAACAATTCCCGCACTTTCTAATTGCTCTTTCCATAATTCCTTCTCCGCCCCAGACAATTCTAACGGATGAACGAAACCAATAACAGTGCCAAATGAAAGTTCATAACTCTTCCCGTCAATTGTACAGAACACGCCACCTTCTGCATAACGGAATGCGTTCAGCAACTTCCCTTCCTTATACTCACCCCAAATGAGTGAAATAGAAAATTGCTTCATAATTGGATTATCCATAAATACAGACTTCCATGCATTATGTGACCAATAACGCTTTAACGAAAGTGCCGCTTCCAATCGTTGTTTTTGCATGGAAAGAGTAGTTCGGAGTTCCTTCTTTAAAGAGGCTAATTCTTTTTTAGCCTCTTCAGCCTTTTCTACATCATCTTTTGCATTCGGCTTTGGAAGTGACTTCATACGTTTTCCTTCCTCTGTCTCTAATTCAATTTTTGACTCTGTAGTTAAAATGGCAGTAAAACTTCGATTCCCGAAATCAATTATCTTTTCACCATGTATAGTAAAGCCAAGGTCCGGCACCAATTGATCTTCCAGCTCTTCCTCTGTTATACCACGTGTTTTCGCAGCAAGACTTAGCGCTTCTTTTGCTGCATTACGTACTTGCTTATGTTTATATTTAAATGCTATTGCATGAATAGACATAAGTGCAAGCTTAGATGAAGACAAACCTAAAGCACGAACGGCATCCGCTGCTATCTTTCCTCTCATTTGAAGCACCCATTCATCAATTTGCTTTATAAGTATGTCGACCATTTTGTCGTCACTATACATTCCGTATAACGAAAGAATTCCACGTTTCTTCACATCTGCGTCTTGAGAAATCCATATTTGATATATTGTTTGCACATATTCTTTTAAGTCCTCTTCATTTAAAGCTCTACCAATTACTTCTGCTGTTTCTTTCTTCTCAATAACAACATCTGAAATATACTGTTGTAGATAGGCTAACGGAATTGCAGCATCAGCAATTTCATCAGAGTCACGTAAACGGATTTGTGGCTCATCCCCAATCAATTGCAGAAGTGAATTTCTTGTTTGTTCAGTTAAAATACGTGCACATAGTTCTTCTATCTTTTCTTCCTCCGTTTGAAATAAAAACGAGAATTTCCCTGCGAAAGATTCATTTTTACTTTCTTGCAAAGCTTCCTGTACAAGTTTCGTATATTTTTCAAGCTTATACTCTATAAGTATTTTCATCACATTTTCACGAACAATTTTCTTTTTATTATGAAGTTCAACTGCTACATCTGCTGCAGCTTCTACATCTTTTGAAAGCAGTTTAACTACAGACTCACGCATTTTTTTAGATGAATCCCCTAAGCTTTTAATTAAAATCGGACGCATTTTAACCATGTTATCCTTTGCTAACTCTTCTAAAATATATGCTTTTGCCATAGCAGAATACTCATCAAACCGTTCAATTATATATGCTTGTTCTTTTACAATTACACAAACAAGCGCTTCCTTCGCCTTATTTCTCTCTTCACTGTAGCATGCAGCTTCTTCAACTGCATAAGCGATAAGTTTTTCCTTACTTAACCCATACGAAAGCAGATCTTCTAATACTTGTTTCGGCTCTACTCCTCTGACAGAACATTCGTAAAGAAGTTCGTATAAATTAACACTATCATCATCTCCAAACTGTAGTGTAAGTACAGCTTCCCTTTTCGCTACATCATCTATATCCCAAAGAAGCGCAACCTCTAACACCGGCATACCCCAATACATACTTCTATATTTCGGATTTTTAAGTATTTGCTTTATATCCTCAAGTGACAACTTCCCTAGTAAATAATCACAATATGTATCCCGCACTGTAGACAATTTTATTTGCAAAGCAGCAACAAAAAATTCTTCTCGCATTTTCCCTCTATTTAGCTCATATCCTTTTTCAGCTAACGTGCGTGCGATGATGAGATAATTCATTTTACTTACATATTGCAAAGTACGTTGAATAAATTCAGGATCTTCCTCCAACATAAAGCATAGCAATTCATATTCATACGTCTTACAAAAATCCTCACTATTCAAATCATGTTGCCTTAGACGATGCGCGAAAAATCGTTCCTTAGAAATCCAAAACTGTGTACAAAAACTTTGAATTTCTTCATATGTTTCTCTATTTACACTACCAGTTTTTTTGTAGTTTTGAGACTGACCGAGAGTGTGACACATATAACGTGTTGCATAGTTTATAAAACCCCAAACATTTTTCTTCGCCAATATTTCAATATATCGCCTCGCAACATCCGAATATTTATGAACACAAAATAATAGCCGCCAAATATGTTCCGGTAAATTCCAACCTATAAATACTTCACTATCATCTTTACCTTTTAAATACCGTTTAACTGCTTCAACCTTTTCCTTTTCCCCTAGCAGTTTCAATATAAATTCTGTATGTTCTTCTAACCTCTCATTCAATAAAGAACTATATGTACGAAACTTTTCATAATCTACATCAAACATTACAAGAAGTAATGTTACTTGCTGGTTAGTTGGTAAAGTATGTAATTGTCCCTCTATATAGTTCGGATTCTCTCTTGTTAACTCTCTAAGAAAAACATCTGCTTCATTCACATAACTTGAAATACTGGATAAATATTTACATGCGATTGCTACAAGTTTGTCCAAAGGAAGTGCACTTTTTTCTAAATAAATCTTCATTTTAGAAAAACTGACATGCGCAAAACGGACTACAAGAACATTTAATAATTGCTCCTCGAGTATATGGTAAAATAATCGAAAAAAATCCGGATCTTGTTTATGCACTTTCCTAAAATCGTTTATAAATCGCTCCGCAAAATCGCTTCTTTTTTGATCACGAATTGTCGTTAGTTGAATATCTTTTAAAATCTCTTCTTCTTTTGTCTGTAAATATCGTTGTGATAATTGTTTCTGTTCTTCTGTCATATTAATATATTGAAACAACTCAGATGTACTAGTAGTCAAACTTTGTACCCCCCGCATCTTTTTATCTATTATAAAAATACCCTTATTTAATGGTAGTATAGCATAAATCCCACGAAAACGAACATACATTCTATGTTAAGTTAATGTAAATTAAAATACACTACTCAAAATACATTTCCTTCTCTCTAAACTTCCCATTACGCACTTCTCCCCACTAAAATCCTTTAATTTTTCACTACACCAATTCCTCAAAATCCCCTTCACATAAGCTAACGTTTTCTTATTATTTTCAAACGCAATTTTAAGTGCCTCTAACACTTTCTCTCCAGAAAGTCTTTGTATCCAATTCTTCAATTCCTTCACAATATACGGGGATAAACTACTAATATTTTGTTCATAAAACTTATAAACTTCACTATTTGGAACGCCCTCTTCTATGGTTTCTATCTCTTCCGCTTCTTCTTTCTCTTCAATAACTACTTGTGAACTACTATTATCCTCTTCTTCTGGCATACCAAAATACTGCAATAATAATGGAATCGTGTATTCTTCTTCAAGGCATTTACGTAAAAACATATGTATGAACTCATTACTTTTTACAGTCTTTAACTCACGTAATACGCACTTTTCTACATTCGTATTTGAAATAGGGTTATAGTGTAACCAGTTTATTATGAATACCTCTTTCGTTTCCGTATCATATAAAATCTTTCCATACTCAACAAACCTGTTTAGCAACTTCTCAACAGTCTCCATACTATAACCTGTTTCAAGCTCTGCCACACGCTTCGGTAATATGTAAATACCACATTGCTTCGTTTTCGTACCAGTTAACAAATATATGTAAAAATAACGCTCCTCTGGCGTTAAATCTAATATGAATTCATCTTGCCAAAAGTTCACCTGCACATTACGGTATACCGCCATATGTTTCCCTCCACTCTTTGCTAGTAAATAGGAAAATTTTAATCCTTCATTATAAAGATAGGCATGCGGGAATGGTTTTGGCATTCGAATTACAATTTTTTTACTACTACAACGCCGGTTTCATTTTTTCGTGCTTGTTTTGTTCTTGTAGTTGTTTTTGTTTTTGTTTTTTCTTAGTGATTTATTACTTGGTAGGGGCTTATGAGGGGCTTGGAAGGGCATTCTACATTAATTACAATCTATCAAATACAATTTTTTCTTCCTACTAAATAGGAGCTATTCAAAATTATTATTTTGGATAGCTCCTTTCAAATTCTTCTTATTTTTTACTTCTACCAATGTCAGCTTCTACATACAATTTATTCTGCTATTTGCAGGCAGTAAAACTCTCATTTCAAAATTCGGTGAATAAACTGCTCGATTGCAACGCGAGTGGCCCCACTGATTCAAGTTTTATTTTATTTTTGCATTGAATCTAACATCTTCACAATAAAGGCAGCTGCCTGACCACGAGTTGCTGTACCTCGGGGATCAAACTCATTATTTCCAACACCATTAACTACCTTTAGACTGTATAATCGTTGAACCGATTCTTTGTATGTTATTAAATGCTTATCTGTAAATGGTAATGCTACTAACTCACCTGTAATTCCTTTATATCGTAATGCTTTGTCAATCATAATAGATACTTCTTCACGAGTAATTGGTGAGTTAGGATCAAAAATCCCTTCACCACGACCATTAATAATTCCTGCACTTGCACAACGTTTAATACCGTCATGAAGTGATGGATGTGCCTCATTAATATCTACAAATGACTTATTTCCCTCTGGTAGTTTAAGAGCATTCGAGATTAATTTCGCAAACTCCGCTCTCGTTACATTTCGATATGGCGCAAATACACCATTACCTTCGCCTTGCATAATACCTAGACTGTTTAATTTACGAATATGCCCTTCAAACCAGCCACCTGTAATATCATCTTTTGGTTTTTGTACTTCTTCCTTTGGTACATTGTAGTTAATTTTAATCCAACTTGGGTCATAGAAAATCCATTCTCCATTACCTACTTTATACCAACCATTTTTAACCGCTAATACTTTGTAACGATCTCCGTTTGAAGCTTTACGTACAACACGATGTTCAATACCCGCATCACTACGTACATTGATGCCACTACCATTTACCACTAGTTCCATGCTAGGTTCAGCTGGATTATTTTCATTTGGATTAAATGAGTCATTTTTATCTTGTAAAGGCGTATCAATCTGCGCATTTATATTTGCATACCACTGAATTCCTTGTACGAAACCAGCCCAATTACCACGTGAAATTAAAATGTCAGGACATTTTTTCCCGCTCCATTGTTGATGCTTGTAAATATGATCTGCACCAATTCCTTCTTTGTTCATTAAATAACCTGCAAGTCGTTTTGCATTTTCTAATGCTTTATTGTAATCACCATCTTGGTTAACCGCGATCTCGATACCGATAGATTCCCTGTTTCCTGATCCATCTCCATCTCCTGCATGCCAACCATTTTCGTTTGTTGGTAAGTGTTGATAAATTTGTTTATCGTCTACAGTAAAATGCCATGAAGCTGTTCGGAAAGTGCCTTCAGTTGCTTGCTTGTATAAATATTTCGCATGATTTTCAGCATTAGCACCAGCGGCTGTATTTGCGGTCTCATGAATTGTAATGTAACGTGCTTTCATCGGATTTGCAGGACGAATATCAGGATTTCCTGCTGGAACAATCCACTCCACAAATGGAACTCCTGCAAGTGTTCCATATTTCTTCGTACTCTGTGCGCTATATTGAATACCTCTTGGCTTTGCAACAGGTTTCATTTGACGATCAGACCCATCATTTCGACCATCTACAGATTCAAATGCCTTTTCAATGTTTGAAATAGCTTCCTTTTCTGCTACTTGCCCCTTCTTAGCATCTTGCATTTTGTTTAATTCTTCTGTTTCATCATGTTTATGCTTATATTCTTCTAAAAGAATTTTTTCATTTTCAGATACTTCTGCTTCGTTAACTTGTACATGATCAGGAACTTCCAACTTGAAATTAGAATAATTTAATCCGCTCGATCCGTGTTCTCCTTGGGGAATATTAAGTTGATCAGTTTGAGAGTTGTTTATCTCTTCTGCTGATACTGATAAAGGTACGCTCCCTAAAATCACTAGACTTGTTGATAGTGCGATTACTTGTTGTTTGATTGTCTTATTCATTATTATAATAGATACATACACATTCCCGCCGTGTGTGTATCTCAACCTCCCTTTATTCTCACATTAATTTGTTAAAATATGAATCTACTATGTACTTCTAATATGACTTCTTTTTATTTATATATTTAAATAATTATATTTTATAACCATTAAGAAAATATTTATATGTCATCCCTACAGATGAATTTCATCTAACATACTTTTTACAAAATCCGTCAACAAACATTATTTTACAACTAATTACAAATACCGTCAAAAGCATTTGTACATACTGGCATGTTTTTAGGCTGGATCATTGAACATAATTTATTTAGTCAAGAATTTGAAGAAGAGTCTCCAGACGAAATTAATCAATTTAAACTTAGACAAATGACTGGCACACAAATTTATATAAACTGGGATGGCGTTTTAGCAGACAACATGTTAAATGATGAGGGCAACCAATTCGCAATGTACTACTTTAACAATAAGGATGAGTGGAAGTATATAGATGATTACTCAGGTATTTTTACAGACGATGGAGAAACTCTCTACCACGTGCAAGTTACTTGAGAAAATTATTTCAAATTAAAAGAAGTTATTGATAATAGCTATAATTTTTGGAAAGACAACTTACAAAATATATAATTATAACAAGTCGATTTCTTATTTTAATAAGGAATCGACTTTCTTAATATTTAATTTGCTGATTAACATCTCACTCAAAAATTATTTTACTAACGATACTATTATAGATACCGAATTATCTATAACGGAACGTTCTGGGCGTGATTTCATTAACACTGTTAATCCAATTAAGGACGTGACTAATGTTTGCGCTAATGCTTTAGCGTTCAAATCACTTTGTAGTTCTCCTGATCGAATTCCTTTCATGATTAATTCTTGAAAAATAACTGCAAGATACATTTGGTGTTCTCTAGTCAGTACTTCAAACTTTTCATTATGAGGAGCAAGCTCAACCATTGTGTTAATACAAAAACAGCCTTTACTGAACTCTTTTTTATATTCCTCTTCCACCATATTTTCAAAAAACATCCGAATTGCTTCTTTTACAGATTGTTCGTTTTGAAGTTTTGTTCGTATACGAGCCGCATGTAAATTTGTGTATCTCCTTAATGCCGCTTCAAATAAGCCCTCTTTATCACCAAAAGCTGAATATAAACTCGGTTTTTGTATTTCCATTCTTGCAGTTAGATCACTTAATGAAGTAGTAGCGTATCCTTTCTCCCAAAAAAGTTGCATAGCAGCATCCAAAGCTTTTTCTTCATCAAATTCGCGTAGTCGAGCCATTTAAAAATATCCCCTTCCTCTACATTTTTAGATTATAAACTAACACTTTATGTACCAATCAGTATATTATATATCGTATTAAATTATAAACGATGTGTCAAAGAAAACAGAATTAACTCAAAATAAACTTGACATATACATTTACTCAAGATTATATTTTACTTACAAAATAACATACCGCTCGGTACGTTATTTACACCAATACAAAATGGAGCTGATTTTATGAATAGCAAGGAAAAGATGATGACCACTCTTAAACATAATGATCCCCAGTTATATTCACCTATTAGCGCAAACATGTCCCGCTACATGACTCTATTATTCGCAATAGCTTGCGGGATGGCGGTGGCAAATATATATTTCGCTCATCCGCTACTTGATTCTTTATCAAATGAATTTAAGATTAGTCATTCAACTATCGGTATTGTGATTACTATTACTCAAGTTTGTTATGCAATCGGATTACTTTTATTAGTTCCACTTGGTGACTTATTAAACCAAAAAAGACTCATTATTGTTCAAATGGTTTTATCCGTTATCGCTTTAATTGTAATTGGGACCGCTCCCTCGGCCATCGTACTTTTTATAGGTATGGCCTTAGTAGGAATTCTTGCAACAGTTACGCAAACACTCGTCGCATACGCATCCATTTTAGCAAATCCAGCTGAACGTGGACGCATAGTAGGTTTCGTTACAAGCGGCGTTGTAATAGGCATTCTCCTTGCGCGTACATTTGCAGGCGCATTAACAGATTTAGCTGGATGGCGATCCGTTTATCTCACCTCCGCTACACTTATACTATTCGTAACTGTTTTGTTATATCGTAATTTACCTACTCTTGAACAGAGCAGAATGACAACTATGCCTTACCGGAAGTTAATACGTTCTGTACTCTTATTATTTGTAGAAGAACAACTCTTACGCATTCGCGGAATATTAGCATTGCTCATTTTCACTTCATTCAGTATTTTATGGACTTCTTTAGTATTACCTCTAAGTGCTACACCACATAATCTTTCACATACAGCTATTGGTGCGTTCGGCCTTGCTGGAGTTGCAGGTGCATTAGCTGCTACTAAAGCTGGACAATTAGCTGATAAAGGATTAGGACAAAGAACAACTGGCATAGCTTTATCTTTATTAGTACTTTCATGGCTCCTAATTAAATCTATTAATCACTCTCTATTATTACTAATTTTCGGCATTATCCTCTTAGATTTAGCGGTGCAAGCTGTACATGTCACCAATCAAAGTATGCTGTTCACAGTGCGTCCCGAAGCAAGAAGTCGACTTACTGCCAGTTACATGATTTTTTATTCTATCGGTAGTGCAACAGGTGCAATTCTTTCAACAAATACGTATGCAAAATATGGTTGGGATGGCGTATGCATATTAGGTGTATCTATTAGTGCTTGTGCTCTTTTATTTTGGATAATAACCTTGCGGCGATCATCACAGCTGAACGAAGAATAATTCATTTATGATTAATACGTGTTTTTCTACAAGACTATAGAATAGCATTTATTTTTTAACACAAATCAACGGCATTTTCATATAAAAAATGCCGTTGATTCACAATTTCATAATAAGAGATCCTATACTATCGAAATACATCTATTACAAATTCCCTTTAACGTTTTCAACAATTTCGTTTATCGTATTTCGATCAAACTTATCACTAATTTCGTATGGCTCACGATCTTCTACTAATTGTACGCCGACGATATCGTTGCGATTTTTACTATATTGCACTTCAATAATAGACCCACGCTCTATTTGTTTCCAAACGAGACTTGCTTCATCTTTATTATCTAAAATAATACAGTCCTCAATATTTTCATCAATTCCAATTAACTTATTATCATCCATATATCCAATCTCGTATTGTTGCCGTTCTTTCGCTTTGCCACTTACTAATATACCTTTGCTACCATATGAATAATCCATATAGTCCTTTTTCTCCGTTTGTACCGCTTTCGGCTTTTGTGCTTCAGTTTTTTCAGTAGCCCCACAACCTGTAATAAGACTGATTGGCATAACCACTATTAATACTAACCTAGTGAATTTCTTTATCATTTGTAACCAACCTCATATATTTAATGTAAAATTCCATTCATTACTCTATTAAAGAATAACATGATACTAAGTAAACAGAACGAAAGATAACATATTATTTACATACCCACACTTTAATGAAGGAACAGGCCATTTAAACCTAGTCCTCCATAACTTTAACTTTGCTTCACATACTTAATTGTATGAAATGACGTCTCATTAAATAATTGCAAGTTTTCCCCATCATAATCTTGAACTTTATATGCTATTTTCTTTTTTTGAATTGTATCTTCTACACCGTCTACTAAACGTTTATTGAGATGTAAATAGATTGTAAAAGCTTCCTTATCATATTCCCAAGTGCCTTCAATATAATTCTTTTTATTTGGATACTCACCTTTACCATACGTTTCAAATGTCTTATCACCTTTTAAAATAAGTGACATAATGAAACCGTCTGTTCCTTTGAATCCCCAATTACCAATTAATTCCGTACCATCCTTCACATTCTTCATAACGTTATCCGTATTAATTCCAGCTTTCTTATCTAACTCTTTCAAATCTTTCACAGATACTGTACCGTCACCGATTTTAATATCCCCTTCAAGGTCTTTGAATGCCTTAAGCCAGTAAATATCTCCTTCTTTCACTAACTTTTCGGATTTCTCCATTAACTCTTTATCAGTCTTATCGCCTTTTTCTCTTTTTTCTTTTCGGGTGAATACTTCATTGATTAAAGAAAAAGACTCTCTAAAATAACTAATTGCTTTTTCAAAATCCTTTTGTTGATTTACATACTCTGCAGGGGGATCTATCGACTCGAATTTATCTAACGTTTTATTTAATTCTTTCACACTATCTACTATATCTGATTTCTTTTTCTTACCGTCAAAAACCTCTCTTGTAATATTGTTATGCTCCGCAAACAACTTATCAAACTCTATCCCTAATTTATACACTTTATTAGGATAGTCTTCCTTTGAAACTTTTTCTTTCTTACTATTAGACTTCGATTCTTTTACTTTAGACTCTTCTGTTTTCTCCTGTTTAGAAGTGTTCGTTTTCTCAGAAACTCCACAACCAAATAACAACATGACCGGAACTGCTACCCCTAGTAGTTTCTTTGCATTCATGACTGATTTCTCCTTTTACTTGGATAAATTACTCTTACTATACCCATCCTCTTTTTTTATCTTGTAATTAAAGTTACAATCGCAATAACTCCTAGAATCGGTCCCCAATATTCCATTTTTATAAAAAATAATGAGTGCTTTTTGTTAAACATAACTTTTTCACCAGTTTCGGTATCTATATAAACTTTCCCATCTGGCTTATTAATATATTTACCTAAATACCAAGACATAACCCCTGATATAATAAACATTACCGCCATTGGCCAACTATGATCTTGAAAATATGTAGCGTCCCCCGTTATAGATCCAAAGATAGCCTTACCCAAAAGAGTATTAATAATTACAATAATTGCGACTAAAAAACCCCAACCAGACCAAATAATCATTTATTTCTCCTCCTAAAGCGTACAACTTTGTACTTTATGTTAATTTGAACTGCAAACGAAAATGTTTAAAAAACCGAATATTCAGACGTTAATAATTATATTTAGCTTACATTCGATTCTAACTTTAATGTTCTAAATGCAAATGAACCAGATATAATTTGTAAAATTGTCGGAATAAGTAAAAAGAATAATGACATAAACAACATAACTATAGGAATCACAATCATACAAACTCCATAAACTTTATTATTAACCTTGTTTACTAAACATGATAAAATAAGCAATCCTATTTGAACCGTTAAAATAATAGAGTAATAAGCTAAAAGTTCGTAATCAACACCTTCCATAATATTAAACGCTACAACTATTAATATTATAGAAATAATAATTCCCAAAATGCCACCAATTAAACCTAATACAAATTCAGGCGTTCTTTTCAATTCAATCCCCCTTTTATGAACCACTAACTGCTTGTATATTTTTCCCATTCACCATCATACCAAATATTCATTGGAAAAACTATACAAATGTATTTTTTATTCTACTGCAATTTTCTTGTATCTATAGATAACTTGTAGCAGTTACAAAATTAAAACCTTCACAATTACTTACTGAATTGTCATATTGAAAATTATAAATTAAAACGATAGAATTATAGGATTTATTTAATTTAACTACTTCCTTAATTCGAGAAAGTATTTTATCATCATATGAACATCCCGTTAATAACATAGAAATGTCATCACTCGCTTCTTCTAACACTTCCTTTTCAATAAAATCTTCATCTACATCAATCATATCAATATTAAAATCAACAAAAAATCTTGCTGGTATAGAGTCTCCTTCTTCATCATACGTAACATCTATATATGTATCCAACTGATCTTGCGTTTGCATATTACCGAACCATATTGAAACCATTCCGTGTACTTCCATTAATAGCGTCCTCCATTATGAATATATATTCTCATTCAACTTACGCTTTAAAATTCATGATTTTTATAAAAACCATTTCTTCTTTCCTTTCAGTCAAATAGGATTATTCGGAAATTCATTGTCATACTTATGAATTAGCTCTTTATCATTTTCATCAATTGGTACTTCACCTAAGTATTTATGTTTCCAAATAATCACCTGATCACTAAAACTATATTCTGTATCGAACCAATTTGTATAATCGAAATGCATGTTAAATTCCCCACTATGTTCCAGAGACATTGTAAAAGAGTACCAAAGCTCTTGCTGATTATCTTTGAAAACATTTCTTAATTCCTTACTCAATTTATATAAAAAATCTTCTTTCCTTTCAAACTCCTCTTCATCAACTTCGTATTTAAAAGGAATTTCTACACTATACTTATAATTTTCTTTATTTCTGAAGTTGTTATAGAAAAAGTAAGTTCCCCCTCCATCTTCTGATATTTGTGCATAAAAATAAAATTTCTCCCATTCTTCTGGAATCATGGCATGAACCGTTTCCGCTATCTCTCTATATAATCGATTCAATTTTATTTCCAATTAAATTCCCCCTATTTAATTTTCATCACTTACTTTTTCTATATTATACCATTCTTTTAATTAGCTCTTTATTTACACTAAAGTGTAATGTAGTTCATCTAAAAATCAAACCAAGTTTCGATGCCTTTAGAAAGTAGACATACCTCTTAAATACAATTAGTATTAAAATAAGAAATATGAAAGACTTAAAAAGGCTCTTACATGAAGGAAGGAAGTGCACAGCTATGGATTTTAAAACAATTATGCAAGAACTTGAGGCTCTAGGTAAGGAACGAACGAAAAAAATATACATATCTAACGGCGCCCATGAGCCAGTTTTTGGCGTAGCTACAGGCGCTATGAAACCAATCGCTAAAAAAATAAAAGTAAACCAAGAATTAGCTGAAGAGCTTTATGCCACAGGTAACTACGATGCTATGTACTTTGCAGGTATTATTGCCGACCCAAAAGCTATGAGTGAGTCTGATTTTGACCGCTGGATAGACGGGGCATATTTTTATATGCTATCTGATTATGTAGTGGCAGTAACTTTATCGGAGTCAAATATTGCACAAGATGTTGCTGATAAATGGATTGCAAGTGGGGACGAGCTTAAAATGTCTGCAGGCTGGAGTTGCTACTGTTGGCTTTTAGGAAATCGCAAAGACAATGAATTTTCCGAAAGTAAAATTTCCGATATGCTTGAAATGGTGAAAGATACAATTCATCATTCTCCAGAACGAACAAAATCCGCTATGAATAATTTCCTAAACACTGTGGCAATTTCATATGTACCACTACACGAAAAAGCAGTCGAGATTGCAAAAGAAGTTGGTATAGTTGAAGTCAAACGTGATAATAAAAAAAGCAGTTTGTTAAATGCTTCTGAAAGTATTCAGAAAGAACTTGATAGAGGAAGACTTGGTTTTAAGCGTAAGTATGTAAGGTGTTAAACAGATTCGTATCTGGGTGTCAATTCGAGAAGGATTGACACCTTTTTAATTAAGGTTATTCAACTATTAGATAAGCTCAATAATTTCATTAACAGATTCACTAAACATATCAGGATCTTCATTTTTTATTTCCAATAATAGTTCTTTAATGTTACTCGTAAAGATGTCCCTGTTTATTATTCATTTCTGTTAACACCTAACATTTAAAATAGTCTTTCAAAAACAGATAAAATGTTGACCAACTCTCCTTTAATTTTCCACTTAAAAGTAATTCATCTCCACCTTCAAAATTTACTGAGTAAACTTGATCGGTTACACTATCAAGTACCAATGCAGCATTTGCTGTCATTTCCGTTAAAACTAAATACTTATTAGGAAATCCATGTTCCTTTCGAGCAATAATTGTGTAGTATTCAATATTATTCTCTTCATCTATAATATCAAGTAATTCATAAGGAACGTGCTCTTCCCAAAAAGGTCCTGCAAATCGATAATAAAACTCTCTAAATGTATCAGATACTTCTACACCTAATCTATTTATTACTTCATTCACCTGCTCTTTATCTGCCCGCTTATATATGTCTTCTTCCAAAACTTCTTCTAAACAATTCAGCAAAGCATGCATTTGTATCCCTCCTTTATAAGGTTTATCCATGTGTTTGTGAAATAAATTAGCAACCCCGTACAACCTACCTGTATGGCATAGAACCAATCAATGTAACCTCTAAACCATCAAACATATCTTCTCTTTTTACTTCATTATATTTAAAATCATATAGAACAATAGCAAAGTTAATATCTTTCGCTAAACTATCTCCATTTATTAGCTTTTTTATTTTAGGAATAATTTGTTCACTATAAGAAAAATCACTTAAAATATGTTCAACGTCCCTTTTATTATTCTCATAAAAACAAATTTCAATATTATCTTCATCATAATAACCGAATTCAAAGCTCGTCCCAAACTTTGAATGAACTGAATCACCATCTATCGTGTAATCTATATCGACATACTCCTCAAGATTTTGAAGTGATTTAGAAATTCCAAACCAAACTGAAACCATTCCACTATATTCCACTTTTCTACGCCCCTCTATAATTCATATAAACATTCTTCACTTTACTATTTTGTAATCTCAAACTAGAAATCAACTCATTTAAACTATTCGAAACCTCTATAAACAACCCACGTTCGAAATCCTCCAATTCGACCTTTCCGCTTACATTATTTAAAACAACTAATGAACCATTTCCTTCTACTCCTATAGGAATCTTATCTAGCTTACAATGATTTTTCTCATACCCTTCTAACTTCTCTTTGAAAGAGTCCAACTCTTTATTTGGTAATACAGCTTCTAAACTAATATAATGGTCACCGATAAACCCATCCAAATCAGCGAACCAATATGAATTAAAATAGTGATAAACTGAATCATGAAACTTAATTGCGAATTGCTCCTCAAGTATTGTTAAATCAGTTTCAATATATTTCTCAACTGGTTTCCATGAAATTTCATCTTCCTCTATTTCACCTTGATATATAACAAAATCAACTTTTTCGTTATATGGTGTTTTAAATAAGAAATTCAAACCTCTATCAAAATATTCTTTTCTTAATTTAAAATATGTACTCATAGCATTCTTCACTATCACCATACTCCTCTTCCATGCACCATACATTTTCTTTTTCACTTTCAATTATTCATATAAGTTCTCAATTTCAATCAACCAAAAAGAATCCTTTTCCATACACTTATCATCAATTTTTTTCAACTCTTCCTTCAACCAACTTATTGTACACTCTGGTATATTATTATCGATAAAGGCATCCTCACCATTAATCTCTACTGCCTTATCGATCATTTTTGAATATACTAATAAACATTCTGCAAATTGATGTATAGAAGAATTCATAAACACTTCTTTATACTCATCACTATTATTTAGAAATACTACATTTTCTTGTTTTTCAATTAGACAAATTGGATCTCCAGAACTAGTTGTTCCTAAAAACCAATATTTTCGAAACTCTTCTGGCATATGAAATACAGTTGTAATAGACCTTACGAAAGACTGAGATGAAGTAAACTCTAAATATGGTGACGGTGTTTCTGGTAAGCCTCCTATAGACAAAAATCGTTTCACTTCATCTGAAAAGTTTTTGTTTATTAATTCTTTTTCATGAAATGTAACGAGTGGGCCATCTTTATTAACATCCCATTTCTCTCGAAAATCCTCTGGCAATATCATTCGTTCACCTTCTTGATGTGTTTATATCTTTTTACATTTAGTTGAGCTACTAGTTGTTTTTTTATTTTCCTCCATAAAACATACCATCCATTAAAGCTTTCCATTATAGTAAAAATCACTCCTTAGCAGGGTGCCATAGAATGTTTTATATTCATCGCATATATCGTTTTCTTATACGACTACATATCCATAAAAATACTTTTTACCAATCTTCCATTCTTTCTTTGTTAAAACATCAATATATGACATCAACTCTCTATTTTTTTCATTTGTTATAATCGTATCATATTGAATTGGACATTTGATTCCACTCCAAATTGATAAAACGGAAGGTATAGTAACAACATTATAAGTAGTTCTATCTCTTAAAGAACTCATAACTTCCGACACTAACTCCTTTGCCAAGTCTCCAGGAAAAGATAGTCTATTACGATAATAATATTCTTGCGCATCATTATTTTCGATAAAACCAGAATAAGCTTCATTAAATTCTTCTAACGATACTTCATAATACTCGTCCTCAATTCCAAGCATCCATGAAAGTTCATTTCTAATAGCTTTTTCAACAAAGGTATCTTCCCACTCTTCTAGTAATGCTAAAAGATATGGTACTACATGATATGAAAGAGTTTCACCAGCACTTACTACAAAATTATGAACTCCATCCTCTGAAGCACTTGAAAGGAATTTCAAATTATTCGTTTCTAATAAATCATCGTGAGTAGCTACTGAGCAAAATAGTCTAGTACATAAATTCAACACAAGCTCATCTCGAGTACTATTCATAAGTTCGATTAGTAACCCCTTTACAGAGAAATCACCTAGCTTTAACAATTCACTAATTAAGATAAAGCATTCTTTCTCTGTTGACCATCCCTTAGGTTAGACTTAAGAGTTTCAATTGTATGATTAGAAACTTCTCCATACCAAATATCTTTTTTTAAATGCTCTAAGTCCATCATTCTCTCTCCTTTTATTGCTTCTTACATTTATACGAACCATTATATATGGATAATATTATTAATCATGTAACTTATTTAAAAACTCCGTAAAATGATTAGCCACAAAAAATACATTTTCCCTCGCTACTTTCGGACAGTAAGTGCCCGAGTGGTTCAAATAATCCATCAGTAAGGATGAAGAAAAATCCCCACTGATGGAAGTTTCACTTTATCCTGCAATCTCAGCCGAAGAGAGCCCCTCATGAATATTTCCGCTTACAATGATAGAATGTCCCCAAAATATATCTCCATCCGAAAAGAATATTTCAAAATCACCTTCTGAATAAACGCTTAAGCTGCTTAATGTGATGGAATTAATGGACATTTCTTTTGTAATTTCGTCGATTTCTGCTTCATCATCATCTTGTAGCCATTCATTTGCTAACTCTACCAGTTCTTTTGCAGCGTACATTTTCATTTTCATTTTCCATTCATCTTGCTCTTTGAAAAGTGCATGTGCTGTTTCCAGTGCAGACTTCATCATATGTTTGTCTTCACTCCAATCAAAATATAAATGACATTCTTCACCAGCCCAAGATATTCTCTTTTCAAAAGTTTTCACTCTTTTATCGAGTTCGAACACACCCAACATCTCATCATGATAAAAAAGCGGTTTCATTGCATCTTGTAAGATGATTTCCAACTCATCATCTTTATATGGTGTTTCCAAAACCTTAACAAGCATCAATGAATTTTCTGACTTGCGCACCTGTAATGTTACAACTGTATTTGCTGTCAAAATGTCTTTTGATTTTCTCCATTCTGCATCATCAACCAACCATGCGAGTCGTATATCTTCTTTTGTAATCGTTTCATTGGTATGTAAGTCTTTCCACGCAATCAAATCAATTGACGCAGTCCACAAAATGTTGTCACCGCCTTTTGATGCGCCGATTCCTAATGCCCCTGTGACAGCTGCTATTTCAATCACATTTTCTGAGAATCTATTTTCAAATCTACTTATTTCACTTGATTTACTCAATTTCGAATACATTCCTTTCATCACCCACAGGCATAAATACTTTGTGAGTTTTCCTGTTTTATTATAATTGGTCATGGTAAAGCCTATATAGAATTATAGCTATAATTCTATATAGACTTTTTTTCACCTGGAATTTTAAATTTATTTACATCATATTCTTTAATTATATATACTTTTATAGCTTCAAAATCTTTACCAAATGCAAGAGATGGATTTTTTAAAAAATATATTATTTCTTCCTCTTCATAAATTCGGGCTTTAATTATTTCTTTGTCCGAGTGAAACGATAAATTGACTCCTTTGTAAAAATATTCGTAGTATCCCTCTTCATCCTGCTCACTCTTATCTTCAAAAGGAACAGATTCAATATGATATATATTCCCATTTATATTTATTGATTTCATATAGCATCACTCTCTTTTTAAGAATATTCATAAGAAATTAAATAGTCTCTGTCAATCATACCAAAAATAAGGGATTTACTTTTAGAATTTATAAAAAATATATAGGATTAAATTTAAATCTTTATATTTTTTTTCATATTACTTCATTATCACTGTACAATTGTGTAATGTGTCACAGAAGTAGACATATTGCAATGAGTCGCAGTGAAGTGGGATATCCCTTGAGAATATAAAATAAGAAGATCAATCTAGAAACACTATCTAGTCTAATCTTCTTTTATTGAATTTTTAATTAATGCATTTTTACCCTTAAAATAATATAATCAACGGGTGGATTATTATTTACATCCTCAAAACTGGTTCTAATTTTAAAGTCAAATTCATTTGTTATATTTTTCAATGAATAAATGTTTGTTCTATCTACACTTGTACGGGGGAGCAATATATCCGAAAACGTAAAACGCATGAAGAATATGTTGCAGAACTATTAGAAAACGCGGGTATGATATGCCGCAGAGGTTTTAGAAGTTCATGGCGATAATATCGAAGTTATAGGAACATACAAAGGCGCTAGAAATACCACAGAACACAAATGTAACTCATGTAAAAATATATGGGAGGCAGCACCAACAAATATTTTAAAAGGAAAGGGAGAGAAACATTATGTCAAAGTTATTACGTGAATTATCTAAACCGGATAGTGAGGCCCTGCGTTCCGAAGCACTAGAACAGTTGAAAGTTACTTCAGGTAAAATTGTTGCTTGTGATCCTCTTATTTTTAATACAAATCACTTCGAACAAACAATTCAGCCAGGTACATATCCAATTGTTGCTTGGTGGCATAAGGAAGATGGAGTCATTGCTGGTGCCGAATTGAAATTGTCGGAGTCAAAAGCGGTAAGATGGAAGATGGCAACAAAACCAGGACAAAATGTCAGTGAACTGGAAGACGGATATATTTTTGGTTACCCAGTTGATACAGGCTTAGGGTGCTTTGCAGATGTTGAAGCAATTGGTAAGTTAGAAGAAATAGAAGATAGGTTACAACAAGAACTAGGAGAAGAATTTACTAGTTTGTATGATGATCTTATAGATGACATACTAACAGAACATGATGAAGATTGGGGAAATTGCGTGGTGTGTGAGGAAACAGGAAGTAATATCATTATATTCCGTTCAGGTTATGGAGATGGATTTTATCCTTCCTATTGGGGAATTGATGAAGCAGGAAAAATCGTTTCACTTGTTACTGATTTTCAAGTGCTACATGAGGAAAATTGAGGACAACATCAATAATGATATAAGAGTAAATATTTTTTCTTTTACAACGTCAAATATTCCTCGTCTAATATTTGTATATAACTCGTAGAATAATCTCCTTATATACTACTGGTTCTAATAAATAGGGTTATATTCTTAAGTGAATATAACCCGTCATTAATTCTCGTTGTTTATTAACAGTTTTTTATTTAAATAATTTATTAACTCTACTGATGTAGAGTTAATAATGCACTGTTTTATCACGATACAGGTGAACTTCAGATACTCTACGCTCCGAAATTACTTTTTCTATGATTTCCTGGCGATTATATTCTACCTGCATCGTTTCACAGTTTCCCCAATGAGTAGGAGCGGATTTTTCGTTTGACTCAAATACATCTAGAAGACGATTTAATATCTCTTCTTCGTTAAATGCTACAGTCGGATACATTGCGATTGTAAAATAATTCGGTTTCATTTTAATCCCCCCTTTTTATTAGAAACGAGGTTATGTAACTATTTTCATTTATCACTGCCAGATAAGTTTGAATCCTTTCCACTATTAATCATGTAACTTATTTAAAAACTCCGTAAAATTATTAGCAATATAGCTTTCATACATCCTCCCTCAAAAAAATCCCCACGCTTATGTGAAAATAATCTTTCAACACAAATATGAGGACTTCCTTATTTCATTACTATACTTTACACATTTTATTCGCTAGAATCTTCTTCTTTCAATTTATATACTCTATCTCTTTTCTCATCACTTTTGACAAAAATAAGCTTTTCTTCTTTAACAAAACCTTCTAATAGTAAGCATACTTGCCCATATGCTTTAGGCTTATCCGTTGTGAATCTTTCATCTGATATTTTACCAGCTCGTATTAATTGCTCGCATAACTCAAGTGCACTTATTTCTTCAGAATTAATTAACTCTAAAATAGCCTTTTGTAAGGGCGATAAAGGTACGGGAATCTCAGCTACCTCCAACTTTTCTCGTTTGTTTTCTTCTTCAAATAAATCTTCGAATGAAATTTGATTCATACTTCTTTTCCTTTCTAACTATTGATTTTTATAACATGAACTGAATCCTATAGCGTATGTATTATTATGTATTACTTACCTTTTTTCATAAATCTCAAACTCATGTACATCGTTTCATATAGTATATTTTGATTATACCAAATATACGTTCTGTTTTCTATTGTAGAATTTGTTATAATAGGAATGAAAGTAATTATGAACCTTTTTCTCGTTGTTAATTGTATACTCTCTGTAAAAAAATAGAAATATAATTTATAAATTTGTATAATAAAATAGTACGAGTGAAATTTTATTATAGAAAGGTTCTGGTAATATGTTAGGTATTCATGTTGAAAAAACAAAAGATGAATTAATTATTTCATGGCAATTCTCTAAAATTCATATTCCATTATGTGAAATCACTGAGGTAACGGAAGATAATACATATGCTGGTGTTGAAGAAAAAAGCGCAATCCGAATTGGAACAGCATATGGTACAACTGATCGTATTTTAATTAAGACAGCAAAGCAAAATTATTTATTATTCACTACTAATAGAGTATCCATTTTAAATAAAATAAAAGCTTAATTGTTTTTCTTCCTATATTTAAACGTTAAACATCTACTAGATGTATATGTAACAACCTCACCAGCGTTATTGTCTTCTAATTGGCGATCAAGATGTTCTCCCAAGGCTTTTCTCCCTTTTATTTCTTCTTCTCTTCCACGCTCTTGGCTCTTCCTTAAATTTTCAGTCCTAGCGTCCCAATCTTTACGCTCTAAAGGTTGTTTTGTTTCTTCACAATGACAATCATATCTAATATCATCTGCTGCCTTATAATCTCCTCGCGCTTTGGCTTCATCTATTTTCATTCGATAGTATTTTTCTCGTTCTGAAGTTAGTTTAATTTTGTTTGGGTTTGTATTACTACCTTCACCTGTCTCCTTAACCCCACCACTCTCCAAATTCGAGACCCTACTCTGAATACTCGCCTTTGAGGCATCATGGGCTTCTTGGAATTTTCCGCTATAGTTCGTTCCAGATCTAACGACACTTCCATCTGGCATTATTTCTACACCTTTAACGAATGGGGTTACGGAGTCCACACCTTTTGCTAATGTATTTTCAATTATATAATACTAATAATTTATGTTAGCCTGAATTCATAAAAAATAATTTCTAAAAATTTATAGCATGTCTATCTAATAAAAAAGCACTCGTTGCCTTTCGGAGACAATCAAGTGCTTTAAGTTCATGTATTTTTAAATAGCATAAATCTGTAAGTTTTTTAGTAACAGTACGACACCTTTTATATGTCATGACAACTACTACATTAAAACTTACGAGTTTCTATCAGTTCGTTAGTTTAATATGCATTCCATGTGTTTTGAAGTATGCACTTTTTAATAGCCTACTTTTTTTCCACTGCAAATACACTTTATTTTCTATTCATCTACATATATGATTGTTATCTTTAACCAAGTACCACATTTTTTAGCATTCTCATGTATAAAGTTACTGTAACCCATTTCGTATATTTGCTTAATATCTTAAATTATTAATTACAACATACAAAAGCTGGTAATTAAGGATTCTTCAATCCATTAATAAAATCCTTAAAGCTATCAGCTATTTTATACGTATTTTCTTCTTCACTAGACTGTGGAAAATAAAAAGATTGATCCCAATAATATACACCATGGTTTTCAGTATCTGTAATAAGTACAATTAACCCTGAATTCGGATCATCTCCTATGATTAAACTGGTCGGTAACATATCTTCTTCAAACTCTTCATAGCATTCACTTAAATCAAAAGTTTTTGTTACACCTATACCATACAAAACATCTAAAGGGATTTCCTGATTTAATTCTTTAACAAAAAATTTACTATACCTAACTTTCGAAGTCCCTCCGTTATATTCACTTAAAAATTTTTTATAATCTTCCGGAAGTAAAAATCCTAAAAACTCTTCTAATTCTTCAATTGATTCTTCAGTTGCTTTACCAAAAGCATTTAAATTCATTTATTTCACTCCTATTTAATCTTTTAACTTCTTAGCTAATGACATTCCACCCATATGTCGAAATCTTCTGTGTATCTCTTTACTAACTTCTTGCATTGTTGTTAAATCTTGATGATGGTGCCATGTGTTTTCATCTAATTTTGGTCCATTTGGAGCTAATTCATCAGCTTTAGCAAAATCAATGTCATATCTATTAAATTCACCTATCGGAACTTCTTGTCTTACCAACCCAGCAGATTTAAAGTTGGGAAAACCTCCAGGATAAGAAACTCGATTTGGAGGAATCTCCCAATCAATATAAGTCCATATTCCTTCCTCACTAATTTCGATTTTCCCACCTTTTTTCTGCCATTTTTCAGGATTTCTAGAATATAAGGGTTTAGTAGATAATTGTTCCTCTGTAAATTTCACTATTTCTGGATTTTTACCCGTACCCTATGTTGTAATCTTAAACCCTCACAATAAAAAAGCAAACCATGTAAAACCTTATTAAACTACTTCTTTTTCTTCCACTACCGGCAATTCATAAGCTGTTTTATATTTCATCATGCCATATACAATGTTTACAAGCCTTCTCATAATACATACCAATGCTTGTCCTTTTGTTTTTCCTTCTTTAAGCTTCTTTTGATAGTACGCATGAAACACTGGATTTCGTGGCATCTTACTCCCTTTTGCTACTTGCACTTGCTGTACTGCTAAATTATAAAATAAAGCGTGTAGCGCCCTGTTTCCTTGTTTGCTTTTGTGTGTCTTACCTTTCCCACCAGAACCAAAGTAAACAGGTGCAATCCCCGCAAATCGTGCTAATTTATTGGCATTTGAAAATCGCCTTACATCCCCAATTTCTGCAATTAATGCCGATGCCGTCACAAGTTCTATTCCCGGCATCGTCTCTAATTGATAATCTAGTAGATTTACTAGCTGTTTTAATTCTCTTTCGATGTATTTCATTTCTTTCTTTTTAAACTCAATCTCCCGTACAATACTTCTTACTAAAAAGTCTCGTGTTTCTTGATATTCCTTCATTGTATGTCCATCTTCTTTTACAAGTTTTAATATGTCGCTTGCTTTCTTTACTGAACATGTATTGTTGCTAACATCTAATAAAAAAGCTGTTAATTGTTTTATATTTGCCCCCTCTAAACAAGAGGGTGACGGATATTGCTGCCAAAATGCTAATGCTGTTTTTCCATCTAACTCTGAGAAAAACTTTTTATAACTTGGATAATGGTGGTTTAATTGAATATGTAATTGGTTCTTTAACGCACTTTGTGCTTTTACTAATGCATTCCTTCTTGACACTAGTTGTTGTATCGACCAAAATAAATCGTTTGGCTTTGCATCTGGTAATTGATTTAACTTATTTATTAGTATACGGGCTACGCATTCCGCATCCCAACTATCATTTTTTTGTATCATCACTTGGCTCTTTCGTTCTAAAAATGATAAAGCTGGATTTACTTCTTTCACTACTTGTTCATGATCTACTAAATATTTCGCTAATGCTCTTCCATAACCGCCAACATCCTCTAAACCAAATACAACTGATAAACCATCACTCACATATGTCTCTACTTCTAATAAAAACTTCGAAAATGCAGATGGTTTATTCTCAAATTGTATTTCTCCTAATTTCTCTTGCCAACAATTAATAATAACAGCCGTATGATGCTCCTTATGTAAATCTACTCCTACATACAAATAGTTCTGTCTATTATGCATAACTCATCCCTCTATTCAATGATTTAGTCATATACAAAAATGTCGGCAACCTTAGTTCGAGCGTTCATCTTTCGATGCGCATAGGTACGCAAGCCTATCCATTTTTCATCTCTTTAGTAGTATGTATAGTAAAATGAGCTAATTTTTTAAGTGAGTTTATAAAATAATTGCTGCATGTTGTCCTTTTGTTTGTATTTTCCCGTATTTATACATGCCACGATAAAAATTCTCTCTATCTAACATGCGTTTCACTTGTACTTTCGTAAATTGTTTACCTTTCGCTGCGCAGTAGCCTTCTACATTCAATTGTTCTGCCAATTGGGTAAGTGACCAATGTTTAAAAATGTGTCTTAACTCAAATAGTCTACGTACAACTACTGCTTTCCCAGCATCTACTTCTAACACCTTTTGTCCTTTTTTGGCCTTGTAGCCAAAAAGTACGCCACCACCTGCATATCCACCTCGTTCAGCCTTCTTCTTTCTACCTCTACTTAACTTCAATGCAATTTCAAGTCTTTGATATTGGTCTAATAGTTCTAACATGCCATTCACCAAAAAGTCATTTGGATCATGTGTGTAAATACTATAGCTTGATTGTTCAATTGCCTTCACATCTACTTCATGTTTCTTTAGTTCTCGTTGTATCAATACTTTCGCCATATCAGAGCGCCACAATCGTGATGTATTCAACACAACAACATAGCTTACTTGTTTATACGCCATATCGGACAATAGCTCTTGTAGTCCATCACGTTCAACTGTTAATCCCTCTTCATCAACAGTCGCTCCGCTTAATCCTCTATCTTCATACACACGAAGTAGTTCTAAATTATTTTCGTTACAGTAACGTTCAATCTCTTCTATTTGATACGCTAAACTATACCCATCACGTACTTGTCCTTCCGTTGAAACTCGTATGTAACCAACTACTTTCTTTCCCATCATAAATCCCCTCCCGTTACAGTAATTTGAGTCCCTGTAACGTTTATCCGTTTTTTTGCGGATAACGTGTTCGTAACGTAAATCCGTTAAAACGTACTTTACGATGACTTCAAAACATAATACAACCCTTTATTTTTACAATAGTTTTTTCTCTAGTAGTGTCGTACACTGTACAAAGCCACTACAGTTTATAAAATTTAACACTTAATACATTTATAAAATTATACGTTTACCAACTTATTTCTACTCTAAAATGCAAAAAAGCACTTGTTGCCATAATTGACAATCAAGCGCTTTAAGTTCATCTGTTTTTAAGTAGCTTTAATTTATAAGTTTTATAATAATAGTATGACACCTTATATATATCGTGACAAATATTAATTTAAAACTAACGAGCTTGTACGAGTTCGTTAATTTTATGTCTCTTCCATGCGTTTATATTCATCTTTCGGTAAAATGTCATCTCACCTAAGCTCGCACCTCGTTTTCTGTTCTATCATTGTACGTAATACTCCATGATGGTACAACCATCATGGGTCTCTACTTTTAAACCACTTATTGTTTTTCTTTCCACTACAAATATACTTTATTTTTTATCTGGTGAATATACAATTATTCTCCCTTGTGGATATTCACCTTCCCATCCACAAGGCCATCCCCCAAGCTTATAAACCTCAAAGATTCTTTCATAAAAATTATCAACTTTTCCATTTACTAAACGATTTAGTGCACACATATGTAAATCTCCAATTATTTCTTCAAAAATATCAATATATTGTAATACAAAATCACCTGGATAGTTCTCAGATGATTGAATAATCTCCCTTATAGGACGCTCCATAGAGTTTAAATCATGCTCATATAATTGTCCTATTATTTCCCCACCTTCTGAGGATTTAATATCTTCCCAAACGTTTTCAACCTCATCCAAATCTTGAGACCATGCCAATTCTTGTGCTCTTTCATACTCATTAACCATAACAACATCACGATTTAGAAGGTTTTCATTATGAAAAAGTTGTAAATTTGTAATAAAATTAATAACCTCTTCGACTAATTGAGTGTTTTTTCCGTACTTCATTTATTTATCCACCTTTCCCAAAGTTCTTCAGTAGCACCGCCACCTCTTTGCCAAATCTTTATTTCTTCATTTAATTTTGTTTTGTAAAACTTCTCAATACCAATTTCTAATACCTTTGATTTGTATAATGGCAAGCCACTTTCTGTACCTTTTTTTAATTTTTGTTGCAATTCAAATACTTGTTGTTCCAACTCCTTAATACTTTGATTGATATTTAATTTATCTAACTGATCTTTAACCACATTATTATATACACTATGAAATCCTCTATGCCTAGACAAAGCACTTGGATCTTTTGCTGGTATCGGTAAAAATATCCCGTTATCAGCATGATCCATATCCATTCCAATTTTCTTTAATACCGGATGATTTCTTAAATTTTTAGGTATTATATGTTGCGCCTGATATCCTTTCCGTGATGCAGAACGTGGAAGCCCCATGGATTCCAATAAATTTTGCCCTAATTTTGTAGAACTACCTCCTGTAACCTTTCCAGGGGTACCTGGAATAAGTCTAGTAGCTTCACCCGTACCCTTACTAGCAAGAGAAGCCTCCACACCCTTAATCTTATCATCTATAATCTTATTACTTTCTGTATGATGCTTATTCACCCAGCTTTGGAGATCTGTACCACCTTGTTTAGATATTAGTAAGCCATTTCCGTCAACTTCAAAACTTGCCGATTTGGCTGTCCTATCATCTATGCTTTTGGCTATTTTTTCGCCAAATTGATACATCTTTTCATTTCCGGATTTCTCCATTTTAAGGCTCGCTAGTTTCAAACGGTCAAGCATAATAGCTTTATTATCACGCAATGATTGTACCACATTATTTCTACGCTAAAACGCAAAAAGCACTTGTTGCTCAAATAGACAATCAAGTGCTTTAAGTTTCATCTGTTTTTAAGCAGCATAAATTTGTAAGTTTTATAGTAACAGTATGACACCTTTTATATGTGGTAACAACTACTACGTTAAAACTTACGAGTTTGTACGAGTTCGTTAGTCTTATATCCATTCCATGTGTTTATATTCGTGAACCAGTAAAATGTCATCTCACCTATTTATCATACTTTTCTCACAAAACCTGTATTAAAACAATATGTCATGATGGTACAACCATCATGAGTTTTGAATTTCAAGTAAGCATTTTTAATCGTTCAGACATAAATACTTTATAAGAAAACAAAAGCACTTGTTACCTAAAAGGAAATCAAGTGCTATTTCTATGCATAATAGGGATTCTTGCAACTCTAAACTGCAAACATCCTTTTCTAATTTGATAACTCTAATTAAAAAAATTCATAAAATAATAGAGTAATAGTTAATTTTTTATTTGTAATTCCCTTAAAACTTCTGTCCGCAAATCACTCGCAATATTCCCATTCTTATAATCATCCAATAAAAAATTTATTCTCTGAATATAAATATCTGAATTCTCTATACATTTCGCGAAACAATCCATAAAATGGTCTACTAATGTATCATCAACTAAAGCAATTGGTTCTGGATAATATTTGACACCTTCTCTTTCAAATGCTTTTCTACTAGTATAAGCAACTGCATCAATAACACAGTTCCAAGCTATGACATCTGTTTCATTATCTGACATCTCTTGAATTATTGTTATACCATTTTCCTCATTATCTAATAATTCATAAAGAATATCCCCTATATTTTCTTTACCTTTTAGCCATTCCCAACATTTAAATATAACTTCCTGGGCTAAAATTTGATCTTCCTTTTGAGAAAATACCGACAAAACTTTTTCTGAAAGTCCAAGAAAAAATATTACTTTACCATCTTCTGTTAAACTACTAAAGTTAGTATTAGCCATAATTAACCTCCAACTAATCAATATACTTTCCATTTTTAATCATTAGATTAAGCCTACCAGTTACTTTAATGCTTTCATCGGTTTCCGATGTTACTTCGATTTTTAGATTAGGATATTTTAAACTTAATTGCTTTAACACACCAGGCGGAACTTTATCGTTCGCTAATCCTTGATAACACTTTCTACATACACCTGAAGGATTCGATTGATGAAGTTTTAATGTTCCTGTTACATCTTCTGGTTTTATACCTGCCTTTATTACTGCTGAATCAAATTCATTCAGAACCCCTTCCTCTGCATGCCTAGTGAACAATGGGTTAGTCCCTGGGGCTTTAATATTCCTGTCAGGCATTACTTCATCTAAATCAGGTAATCCAGCTTCTTTTCGTACTTTCGGCGATCCTCCTTCAAAATTCAAATCTTCTAATCCTTTTACATCAGTTTTTCCAACTGCCACTGTTTCAGTTTCTGGAACATTCCATTTTTTCCTTAGTGCATCTATATCAGTTTTACCAATATCAATCTTACTTTCTTTACCCGTACCCTTAACCCCTCCACTACCCTTAGCAAGTTGATAAGCATCATCCTTAGCTGCCGTACTTGCCTTTGAAAACTTTCCGGCTACTTCTCCAACAGTTGAAGATTCTATATAAGGAAGCTTCATTCCTATTCCAGTATCCACCGTCCTAACTGCTACTGGAATAGGAGTATTTTTCATAGCATCTAGTGCATTTTTTAAAGTCTTATTTTCCCTAGGCGATTGTACCATATTATTTCTACACTAAAACAAAAAAAGCACTTGTTGCCTGTAATTGACAATCAAGTACTTTAAGTTAATATATTTTTAAGTATCGCTAATTTTGTAAGTTTTGTAGTACAGTTTGACACCTTTTATATATCGTGGCAACTACTACGTTAAAACTTACGAGTTTGTACGAGTTCGTTAGTTTTATGTCCATCTCATGTTTTTATATTCACCACCATGTAAAATGTCATATCGCCTAAGCTCGTACTTCGTTTTCTATTCTATCATTGCACACAATACTCCATGATGGTACAACCATCATGAAGTACTTACTTTTTAACAGCTTATTCTTTTTCTTTCCACTTCAAAAATAAATTCTTTTTCGTTTACTTGTCTTATGTGAATTCTTTAATTTCTAACCCTAATTGTCTATACCTTTCAATACTAATTAACCCTCAAATTATAGATTTCCTGCTAATATTAAAAGGATCTACGTTATTTTCCTCTAACAAATCTTCAAATTTTTCTGTTCCGTATTTTACAAAACATTCATATTCCGACTGGGAAATAAAGAATGCTAACAAAATTTTACCATCTTGATCTTCACTTCCAGTACGTACATCACCATATTCTTCTGGAAAAGCGAATGGTTCAGTAAAGTAAACTGCACTTTTATTATATTTTTGAACAAATGATTTATCAATACTTTCAATACCACTAATTGCTGTTCCTCGTCCTATTTCTATTCCATTACCTATACAATAAAATAAAGCACTTGCAAGGATATACCCTGTACTATTAAATGCCCCATCAACTACCATTGAAATTTCAACATTATCCCTTACTATTTCTTCATATTTACTGAGTCCAAGTGTATTAAAAACTAAACATTCTTCAAATACATTTTCATATTTTAAAATTTGCATACTCGGAAGCTCTTCATTATTTTTAAAAACCTCTCGGTCTATTGGATCACCTAAATATTTACTATAATGGTCATAATAAAGCTCTCCGTAATTTATCATTCTTTTATCTCCCCTTTATATGTTCCTTCTATTCCTTCAAATTTATGACTTATATTACATTCATGACATTGAACCCTTATTCGAGCATTATATTCATCCAATACTTCTTTTCGTGTTGGTTTTACTTCACCTGTTTTCATACTTACAACTCTTTCTGCCCAAGTATCTGGATAATGATCTAAGTCATATCCAATTCTTTTTACTGGTCCATTTTTAGTATTAATGGTAATACTATCTGGAATATCTTTTCCGCACGTAGGACAAATCATTTTTCCTGTTGCATTTTTTGGTGCTTCACTTTCTGCTTTAACACGAGTACCTTTTCTAAAACTACTTCTCTTATACAAACTATCAGTTTTTTTAACTTTTGTACTACCTTCACCCGTACCCTTAACCCCACCACTCTCCAAATTCGAGATCCTACTCTGAATACTCGCCTTTGAGGCATCATGGGCTTCTTGGAATTTCCCGCCATAGTTCGTTCCAGTTCTAGCGACACTTCCATCTGGCAGTATTTCTACACCTTTAACGAATGGGGTTACGGAGTCCACACCTTTTGCTAATGTACTTTCAATTATATAATACTAGTAATTTTTGTTAGCCTGAATTCATAAAAAATAATTTCTAAAAATTTATAGCATGTCTATCTATTAAAAAAGCACTCGTTCCTTTAGTTGACAATCAAGTGCTTTAAGTTCATATGTTTTTAAGTAGCATAAATTTGTAAATTTTATAGTAATAGCATGGCACCATTTACATGTTATGACAACTACTACATTAAAACTTACGAGTTTGTACGAATTCGTTAGTTTTATGTCCATTCCATACCTTAATATTCATCATCCAGTAAAATGTCATCTCGCCTAAGCTCATACTTCGTTTTCTATTCTATCATTGCACACAGTACTCCATGATGGTACAACCATCATGGAGTACTTACTTTCAAACACCATATATTTTTTCTATCCACATCAAAAACAAATTCGTTTTCATTCTCTTTTCTTGTCTACCTACGCATTAAACTTTAAATATAATCATATATAAAACAAAAAATATACAAATAATACTTATAACTTCTATTCATCATAAACAATTAATCTTCTTATAATAAAAATGACCTTATTCAGCTTTAAGCTAAACAAGGTCATTTATCTATATTAAAACTCTTCTTCCCATGCTTCTTTTGCATCCAATAACCTTTGTGATAAAAACTCATAAAAATTCTTTGCTGTATTGTAGTCATCAAGTCCACCTTGTCTATCCCATGCTATTACTGGGCACTCATTGTTTTCCATATTACTAGTGTCTAGACAATAAGCATATTCCCCAATATCTTCAATAACTACTAAATTCTCACTCATTCCTAAATCCCTATAACTCTCTGTTTCAATAACAACAGAAGCTATATTAGACTTAGCCACCCCTAAAATATCAACACCAAATAACCCACCAGAGCCATAATTAGTTAAAAACCACTTATAACTTTCTGGCAATTTTAACTGTAGGGTATCTTGAACATAATCAACTTGTTTTTTATCTACTCCACCAGTAAAGTCATCTGATTCCATATTTATCTTAATAAAATTGGTTAATTCCTCTTTATTCATTCAAAATTCCTCCTTTTATAATTCAGCTTTATCTATTTGTTTAGCTCTCCATCTCCAATATTTCGACCTAAAATTTTCATATTGCTTTTTTAACACAGGGTCGTTTCTAAAGCTTCCACCATTCTCCACTAAGCCATGCAATATTTTATAATATTCCTTATGCATACTACCCGGGAGCTCCACCATTGATCCGGGCTCTCTTTGAATTAAATGATGAAGTTCTATAGCAGTCCCATCTTGCCAAATTGGTGCTCTTCCTTTTTTCATCAATTGGAGATTTGTCATACCAGTTTTAGGGTCAATTCTCATATAATCAATATCTAACCTTTGAAAAACCCGTCTGCTAATATCCCTTACTTCTCCATTAACTTTAGTTGTTCCAGTATATTCTACATCCTTATAGTTTTTATATTCTTTACCCGTACCCTTAACCCCACCACTCTCCAAATTCGAAATCCTACTCTGAATACTCGCCTTTGAGGCATCATGGGCTTCTTGGAATTTCCCGCTATAGTTATAGTTCGTTCCAGATCTAACGACACTTCCATCTGGCATGATTTCTACACCTTTAGCGAATGGGGTTACGGAGTCCACACCTTTTACTAATGTATTTTCAATTATATAATATTCACGACTTAATCTATCTAACAATCCTTAAAAATAATCTATATTGATTTTTACTTATTTATCAATCTCTAATATCTCTAAGAAAAAAGCACTCGCTACCAATCATAGGTTTTCGAGTGCTTAAATGTATATACTTCCCATCATATTTAAATCATTTTTAAGACTTGTTCCTTAACATCTTCGTCAAACTTGGCTCCTTCTACCTTTGCTCCCTTCCAAACTACATTGTCAAGTTTAGCACCGGTAAAATTCGCATCCGTGAAATTCCCATTTAAAAGGATTGCTCCTGTTAAATCTGCGTTTGTAAAATCTGTATTTCTAGCATCTACTTCTGATAAATTAGCATCTTCTAAATATGCTTTTTCAAAGTTACCTTCTGTAAGATTCGCGTTGCTGAAATCCGTTCCCGTACAGTCGGCCTGTTTTGCATCTATTTTATATAAATTTGCTCGTCGAAAAGTAGCATGATTTAAAATTGTTCCAACTAATTCTCCATATGAAAAATCAACTTCGTCAAAACATGTTTCAAAACAACTACTTATATTCAATTTTGCATATTTCATATTCGCTTTAGAGAAATTAGCTTCACCAAACCTACAATCTGCAATGTGTATTTCCTCTAAATTACAACTTCTGAAATCAGCAAACTCAAAATCACAATCAAAAAAAGATGCTCTCATTAGTGAAGAAGCTCTTAAATGGACTTGTTTTGCCATGATACCCTCTGCCATCACCTCTGACAAATCAGAAAAAGTAAGGTCTAAATTGCTCATATCTAGCCCATCTATAATTTCATCATTGTATTGAGATCGATTTAATATTTCCATGACTTTTATTCTATCATTATTTTTCTCATCCATGATTACAAATTCCTTTCATTTAACTTTCCAGATACTCCTTCCAAGCAACATTTGGAGAATAAGTTATACCCATCTGATCTTCATCAAAACTTGGTATAGCCATTACTTGTGCTGGTTCCAAATACTTCATTACTTGTAGCCAATTATCAAGTAATGTATCACTGTCACTCTCTAATGGATTATTTAAAATATCAATACAAAGGCCACCCCAATCTAGCTCAGATACCACAGCTGGACTATTTTGTAATAATTCCTTATCAAACATTTCTAAAATATGACCACTAAAGTATGTTCTAGCCCCTATCCCTAAGGGACCGTTAGGAAGAAACCTAACTGGTATTGGTTGGGAAGATATTTCCATCCACATTTGTAAGCGTTCATGTTCGGTATTCCACGGATATGATAAAGGCCAAAAAATTTGAGTTACTCCATAACTTGGTTTCGCAATTTCTGCGATTTGGTCAGATAACTCAAAAAAAGCAGCCCATAATTTTTTAGGTATTGATTTATGAAACTCAAACTCTAAAAATGAACGATGGCTCCAGTTAACTTGAAAACGTCCTGTGTAGTTCACAGATTTATCACGATACAGGTAAACTTCTGATACTATACGCTCTGAATCTACTTTTTCCAGCATTTCCTGACGGTTATATTCTACCCGTACCGTTTCACAGTTGCCCCAATGAGTAGGAGCAAATTTTTCATTTGACTCAAACACATCCAAAAGACGACCTAATAATTCTTCTTCGTTAAAAGATACTGTAGGATACATTGTAATTGTGAAAAAATCTGGTTTCATGTATATCCCCCTTAATATTAAAAAATATAGTCACATAATAATTTTTATTCACAGCTTTTTCCACCTACCTCCACCAGGTAAACGTGTATTGTTCTCCCATTTATGAGTCACTTTTCCACTACTTGGGTCAGTATAGTAAATCTCACTCTTTTCTCCTAAAGGCCCACTTGGTCTTGGATGAGGAGGTATCCCATTCAAATCGGGTTTATCACTTGATATTGTCACAATATGACTTCCATTTTTATCTTCGAGCATTTCCCTTTCAGCTCGCATTTGACTGTCATTATGAATAACGTGTTCTTTGTCACTTATTTTGTGTTTGTGATCATGAACTAAATCGATTTCATCCTTAGCATTACGACCTATACTATCTGGACGCGTAAGATGCCCTTCACTGGATGTATACGTAACAACCTTGCCAGAGTTATTGTCCTCTAATGTACGATTTAGGTGTTCTCCCAAAGCTTTTCTCCCTTTTATTTCTTCTTCTCTTCCTCGCTCTTGACTTTTCCTTAAATTTTCACGCTTAACATCCCACTCTTTACGTTCTAAAGGCTCTTTTGTTTCTTCACAATGACGATTATACCTAATGTTATCTGCTTCCTTATAATCCCCCCGTGCTTTGGCTTCATCTATTTTTATTCGATAGTATTTTTCTCTTTCCGGGGTTAGTTTAATTTTGTTAGGGTTTGTCTTACTACTATCACCCGTACCCTATGTTGTAATCTTAAACCCTCACAATAAAAAAGCAAACCATGTAAACCTTATTAAACTACTTCTTTTTCTTCTACTATCGGCAATTCATATGCCGTTTTATATTTCATCATGCCATATACAATGTTTACAAGCCTTCTCATAATACATACCAATGCTTGTCCTTTTGTTTTTCCTTCTTTAAGCTTCTTTTGATAGTACGCATGAAACACTGGATTTCGTGGCATCTTACTGCCTTTTGCTACTTGCACTTGCTGCACCACTGCTAAATTATAAAATAAAGCGTGTAGCGCCTGTTTCCTTGTTTGCTTTTGTGTGTCTTACCTTTCCCACCAGAACCAAAGTAAACAGGCGCAATCCCCGCAAATCGTGCTAATTTGTTGGCATTTGGAAATCGTCTTACATCTTCAATTTCTGCAATTAATGCTGATGCCGTCACAAGTTCTATTCCCGGCATCGTCTCTAATTGATAATCTAGTAGATTTACTAGCTGTTTTAATTCTCTTTCGATGTATTTCATTTCTTTCTTTTTAAACTCAATCTCCCGTATAATACTTCTCACTAAAAAGTCTCGTGTGTCTTAATATTCCTTCATTGTATGTCCATCTTCTTTTACAAGTTTTAATATGTCGCTTGCTTTCTTTACCGAACATGTATTGTGACTAACCTCTACTAAAAAAGCCGTTAATTGCTTTATATTTGCCCCCTCTAAACAAGAGGGTGACGGATATTGCTTCCAAAATGCTAATGCTGTTTTTCCATTTTCTACGCTAAAACACAAAAAAGCACTTGTTGCCTTTAATTGACAATCAAGTGCTTTAAGTTCATATGTTTTTAAGTAGCGTAAATTTGTAAGTTTTGTAGTAACAGTATGACACCCTTTGTACATCATGACAAATACTATATTAAAACTTACGAGTTTGTACGAGTTCGTTAGTTTAATATACATTCCATGTGTTTATATTTATCGCCCAGTAAAATGTCATCTCGCCTAAGCTCGTACTTTATTTTCTATTCTATCATTGCACATAACACTCTATGATGGTACAACCATCATGGAGTATATACTTTTTAACAGCCTATTCTTTTTCTGTCCACTTCAAAAAAAGTACTTTTTCGTTTGCTTGTCTTATGTGCCAGTGTATATTTAACTTTAGCATCACGAACTTTGTCATTCTCGTGTGTAAAGTATACATCGAGTAGTATCGATGACTATGATACTTATAAAGCTACTATAACCAATCTCGTTTGTTTACTTATTACTGAAGACTTTTAATCTATACTATAGAGCATTAATCAACCATATCCACAAAGTATTCAGTATCTTGATTAATTTTTCGTATAAATTCCTCCAATGAATCAGCTATTTGAGTCTCAAAAAAATATACAGGAGTTTGTTGAGGTGTATTCAAATCAAGTGTTAAATATACACCCTCGTTTACTTCATAAAAAACTAATTTATCTTCTTCCTCGTATATTCCCTCTAAATCTGGATCAAACTCGTAAATACCTTCTCTCAATGTAATATCCGCTATAGTATCTGGATCCATTATTCTATTTATTGCATCCACATTATTTCCTTTTATAAAACCATAGCCAACTTCTAAGTAAAAATTTCTAAGTTCATTAGGAAATGTAAATCCAAGTCTCTCTTCTGCCACTATAAGTTCATTTTCTTGTAATTTAAAAAACTTATGATGACTATTTTTTATAAAATCAAATGTAGCCATAAAAACTACCTCCTTGGAAATAATTTATTTGATGGTGACCCTTTACCATGAATTCCTGCCTGATGTTCATCAGGAAACTTAGCTGGATGTATATTCCACCATTCATGAGGCCCACCAAAATTATTCTCTATAATATGATGCGCATCATAGGGTTGCCCAATATCCCTTGCTACTCTACCTTTTTTATCATAAACTTCCTCAGTATATCTTGGCCATGTTTGACCTGTTTTTTCTTCCCATTCACTTATCAATTTGTTTTTCACATTGTTAAATTTATTTCTGTGTTTTAACGTTTCCAATGGCGTCATTTTTTCATACTTATGTTCCCTTAGAGCAGCCTTTAATTGTTCTATTTGGTTTTTATGAAGCTTCAATCCTGTTTTTGACTCTACATCTCTAATATAATCTTTAGCTAAATCATAATCAATTTTACCCGTACCCTTAGCCACACTACCTTCCTTACTAACTCCTGAACCACCACTACCCTTAGCAAGTTGATAAGCATCATCCTTAGCTGCCGTACTTGCCTTTGAAAACTTTCCGGCTACTTCTCCAACAGTTGAAGATTCTATATAAGGAAGCTTCATTCCTATTCCAGTATCCACCGTCCTAACTGCTACTGGAATAGGAGTATTTTTCATAGCATCTAGTGCATTCTTTAAAGTCTTATTTTCCTTAAGCGATTGTACCACATTTTTACCCAAATTTGGATTAAAACCAGGCATTCCTTCTTTGAATTTTAATAATTTGGCTAAATCAGCTAATTCACTCGTCCCTTTGAATGCTTTTACTCCTTTTCCTACTGCTCCAACAACTGGGATTGCATCTAATCCGCCAAAAATGATGTTTCCTACCCGCTCTTCTTGGCTCAATTTCCGGTGTGTTCCCCAGTCTTCTCCGTCGATACCGCTTTTTATTTGTACACCTCCGTATACTACTGCGGCAGCGGCCCCGAGTGGTGGGCAAAGGATTGTTGTGATGATGATTCCTACGCCTATTCCTATGTCTCGCACCATTTCTAGTTTTTTCTGTTCATCTTCTATCGATTTGTATTCAAATCCTCGTGTGGATGGGACTACTTTCTTGTATTCTTCATAATTTAGTTTTGCATCTGGATTTCGTTTTTTTAGTTCTTTGTATTCCTCTCTCAGTACATTATCAAATGCAGGTGAATCTTTAAAAATATCTTCTACTGTTATTTTATCTTTCTTCTTCTGTATTGTTTGTGGTACACTTCCGTAGCCCGCATGCGCACCTGGTAATACTGTCGTTGTTGTGGAGCCAATTCGGTTATTTGTTTCAAAACTGAGAATAGATGTATCTCTCACTTTTTGAGCGAATTTATCCATTTCTACTAAAAAAGGTTTATCTATATGTTCAGAGACTAATCGCCCTGCTTCTCCGCAATATTTTTGTAATGTCGAATAGCTCTCGAGTAATTCCCCGATTTTTTGCGATTGATCTTTAGGATTAAAATGTATACTACCATCCGAGTCTAAATCTCGTATTCTTCCATCAATTTTTTTTAATAGTTCATTTGCGTCCCGTAATTTTATGAGTGCATCTTTTGTAATTCGATTCATACCATCCCCCATGTTTTGCCATGGTTCAGGTCTATATTTCACATCCATTTCGTTTTCATCCCCCAGCCGTATGGTGATTTCTACAACTTACTTAATATTTCACGTAATTGTTCGTCCTTTTCAAGCATTTCTACACATACATTTCCTACAACTGTCGCTGACCTAGAATAGTGTTCAGCCAATTCTAGTGTTTTGTGTAATATATCAGGATATTTTTCAATTACTCTCATCGCTTCACCTTTTTGATAAAAATCACAGCTTAATAAACTCTCAATATTCGTTCCAATGACGTCTACATGGATTTTATATATATTTTCTAACTTCATTACTATATCAAGTAGTTCTTGAAAATTAACTAATACTTCTTCTCCACCACCAGAACCACTATCTCCCATTGATACTTGCATTATTGAATACCTCCTAACGAGAATTGTCTCGGGTCAATTAACTTTTTATATGGCATTTTTAACACGTCATACAATTTCTTATTAACCGCATAGAGGCTCACCCAGTCATATCGATTACGATCTACATCTATTTGAACGAAATCTTCTCCTTCAGTGAAATATAAGAAACATTCCCATTTTCCTCCTCTATTACTTCGAGGCCTCGTATACGTTTCTATCGCTATAACGTCTTTATTTGATAAATCTTTTTCCTCAAATGTTTGTTGTTCTGCCTCTGTCATTCTCTTTGAGAAAAATGTATCTTCTATTTCTCTCGGTTCTCTCAATAAGAAGGGTATGCGTGTTAATAATGAAAAATATACGTCCGGTTTTGGTATGTAGTCGATCTCGTATTTTTTATTTGGTTCTATTTCTGTTAATACAGCCACTCGGTCTTTATCCTCTTTTAAAAAGCCAATTAATACATTATTCATTCTCGTGTATTCATGACAATTTTCATATTCCTTTAATAGTTCAATTATTTGAAAAGCTGCAGGGGTAATTCCATTTTCACTTGTAAGTAAGCCCTTTTCTTTTAAACTCGTAGTTGCTTTCGTGACACATTCTTCATCAAGTAAAATAATTGCGTCACGGTTTGGCAATCCAAATATATCGGTAACCCCAGCTGCACCTGCGAGAACATATAATTCAGCAGGTGCAAAACTCATTTCTTTCCCCATTCTTTTATCCCTCGTTTCTCCATCACAATTGTTTTATCGCCCTTACTTCCGATTTATCTCCGTACGTTTGAATGCTTTTATCTAACTCTTTCAAAGCTTTCGTATGTCCTTCAAATGCCTCTACCATTTCTGAATTATATTGAATGATCAAATCAAGATAACTTAAAAATGCATCTCTCGTTTTTCCATTCCATTTCGCACCTGTGACATATGCTTTTAAATCTTTCGCTTGGTTTAAAGAATCCTTCATACCATTTTCAATGTTTTGTGCGTAAGAAATGGCACTTGCAGTGTTACTTCCTATAATTTCAACCTCTTTACCACTCATGTTCGTTCCCTCCATTCTTTGTATACTTAATGGATAAGTTTTTCAATTTCCTTTTTCTTTTCTTCAAAAGCCTTGGTCGCGGCAGCGTATGCTGACGCTTTCTCCGATTCTGCTTTCGCTTTATATTCCAAATACTTTGCATAAGCTGTACTTTTTGCAGATCCAATATCGCTTAATGCACTTTTAAAATAGGATACTAATGTATGTAATTCTTCATCCTTTTCATGACGTTTTTGTTCAAATTCAACTGCTGGAATTTTATTAGCTTCTAAACCATTACTTTTACTCTCATAATCTCTCTTTGCTGATTCAGCCTCTTGAATGAATTGCTTTAACTCTCTTTCTTTATCTTTTAAATAATCGTGTAAATCATCATACCGATCTCGTTTCCTCGCACTTTCTGTAAAACCAGACGCATTTAAAAAAGCATTGTACAATTCATCTAACATCTTTCTCCCCCTTTAGCACAATAACTATGTAGTTAAATTCATATATTTAAACATTAATATTCATTACATTAAGAATTAACAAATAATTATTTTTACATATTGCTATTTTATCAAAGGGATTTTAACATTTCCATATTTTATGAATGGCTTTCGCATTTTTCTTCAATAAAGTGAAACTTTAATCAATATGACTATGTATTTATGTGCAGAAATAATAAAAAACACTGCCAGGCGCAGTGTTTTTTATTACTACCTTTTATCCAATTCATTCATATTAAATCCTTGCTTGAGAGTAAGACCAATTCTTTCTTATTTTCATCAACAACTATTTCTGGATAATCCCAATGAAGCGTACGAGTAGACTCCCTGATTCGTTTTACTATTCCTTTGGCTGTTTTATTTCTATATTCATTCCAATATTTTGGCTCAGTCGCTCTTAAAAGAACGATAGAAAAAGGATCTGATATGAATATCAGATCCTTAACTTTAATTTCTTAATACATACATCTTTTTACAAGATAACTGGTTCGTACGTGCTCAAATTATCATACTCAGTTTTTACAATACTAGGCGGAAGGTTAACACATCCTCAGATTCACCTTTTCTTGTAGCAGTGCATAATGTTTAATAAAATTAAAGCATATTTTTACTTACCAGACTTAATTTTTTCGTTATATTCTTCTAAAGTTAACCCTTTTTCTTTTAGATAAACGGCAACTTCTTTTCCTACATAACGATAGTGCCATGGCTCATACTTAATGCCAGTACTATTCTCTTTATCTTTTGGATAGCGGAGAGTAAACCCATACTCTGCAGCATTCTTATCTAACCATTTGAATGCATCGGTAGTTTCAAATTTTGCATTTAAATCTTCTACAGTATTCTGCCATTCAACTGAAATAATGTCTAACGCTAATCCAGTATGATGTTCACTTGCACCAGGATACTGAAGATATTCCAACGCCTTAGCACTAGCCTCTTTATCCGACAAACCTTGAGATTTATAGCTTTTAACTGACGCATCATAATAAGTTTGTTGTAATTTTATAGCTCGATAACCTGATCTTAAATAAAGATTGATTCCCTCTTTTTTTGCAGCTGCTACCATATCCTGATAGGAAGTTGCAATTCTACTATCTATTTTCATATTTGGCTTCGCATTTTGGGTGATACTTGTTAATTCAATTCCTAGTTCCTTTGATAACATATGCTCTCTATTTACAAGAATAATTCTCCAATCATTAGGATCAGAGATAGGTAAAACATCTTTTTTATTCGCATGTATCTCTTTTTTATTTTTATCGTTATTATTAGTAGTTTCCTGAGATGTTTGCTTTCCACTACAAGCAGCAAGACTCCATCCCATTGCCAATACCAATGCTAAAATTATAAATTTTTTAATTGTATCTCATTCCCTTTTTGTTTATTAGTCTTTATACCAATTTCCCAACACGTCTCTAGGAATCTCCTTAAAATCCTTCAAAGAAACGGGGCCGACAAATTTTTTAATTCCATGTTTTTTAGAATCTTCATCCGAATAATCTTTTAAAAATTGAATTTTAAATTGTTTCTTACCATCAGCGTAGTCGGTTACTGTCGGTACGATTGCCGCTTGTCGTATACCAAAAGTTTTATCTTCATACTTAACAAATTGTACATAAGATAATCCTCCAACCAATGTTTCTAATTTTTCTTGCGCAGAAATAAGATTTCCAAGAGAATAATAGATTAGCGTTTCATGTCCCTCTTTATTTTGTTTCCACTCAATTGGTTGAATTACATGTGGATGATTTCCAATTACTACATCTACACCTAAATCTGTTAAATATTGAGCAACTTCTTTTTGTTGCTTTGAAGGTGTTGAGGTATATTCTACTCCCCAATGCACCATAACAATCACCATATCAGAGCTACTCTTTGCCTTTTCCACATCATTTTGTATCGCTTTTTTATCAATTAAATTTAAAGCCCAAGACTTATCAGCCGGAATTTTAATTCCATTCGTACCATATGTATAATTTAGTAACGCAAAGCGAATACCATTTTTTGTAATCGTTTTTATTTCATTACGCTCGTTTTGACTCTCATTCATGCCTACTGGGATAACATCCGGATATTTCTTCCAGTATTCTCTTGTATTCGCAACACCTTTAATACCCATATCCATAGCATGATTTGTCGCTTGAGTCACTATATTGAATCCAGTGTCCACTAAAGATTGTCCTACTTCTTCAGGTGTATTGAAAGTCGGATATCCCTGTACTTTTAGATTATTTCCTGCAATTGGAGTCTCCTGGTTCACGATAGCAAGATCACTTGATTTAACAGCTTTTTTGATATTTTCATAAATATAGTTATAATCATATGAACCGTCTTTTTGTTTGCCATCTTTAATTACTGCGTCATGATATAAATTATCACCCGTTGCTATTAAATTCACAACCGATTTTACTTTTTTATCTTCCGTAAAATTAGGAGACTGTTGGATAGGACTCTTCTCTACCCAATTTGGTGCTTTTAATGATGTATCTATATTAGATTCAGCCGGTGGTAATGAAGCTTTAGATGTCTTAACATCTGTATTACCACAAGCAGTTAAAAGCACTAAAAAAATAAGACATAATAAAAAAAACTTTTTACTTCTCTGTAAAGTATCTAACATGTGATCCTCTTTTCTGTTTTATTACTTATAACCAGTTCTAACAAATCATTCTTTAAAACAACGTATTTTGGTTTTACCCTTAATTATGGAAGGACACTCTGTTACATTTACTTCGGAATATACAGATAATCATTTTCCATTCTCTAGCAATCTATCAATTCCATCAGAATTGATAGATTGCTAGAAAAACATAATCCATCAGGATGTCGACTAGTTTGATATACCTATTCCAATTGCAATAACTCGTTTAATATTTAAACAAGATAGGAGAATCGTTCATATAGCCTCTTCTCTCGCTTTATGTTTAAGGTGCCTCCAAAAAAGGGATCGTTGCTGTACCCCTTTGCATAGTGCGAAATTTTTGTAACTAATTTCTTTCATTCAAGCGACAAACATTATACCGATAACAATAAGTAAGACCCAAGAACTTATTTTACCAATATACGAAAAAAGTAGCAATCTTTTGCCCCATATAAAGAAGCCAATTAGGAGAAATGAACGAGAGATTCATTCTATTCAATTCCTTCATTGATTAATAAAAAAACAAGCCACCCAACTATTGGATGGCTCTATACTATAAAGAGAATTTGTTATTGGATTACTTCAATTTCCCTTCAAAAACAATCTTCCTACCGCACGGCTCAACTACTGTTTTGCCGTCTTTCTTTACTTCATGAAAGATTGGCTCTTCCATACGACGAGACGGAGCGTAGCCTTCTTGTTCCATACGTGCTAAGCAGTCTGTAATTGTTTCATTTTCAAGTACTTCAAATTTCTTTTTATTAGGTTGTTTTGTCATGCCCTAACCTACTTTCTATTTTTCTTGATGCGAATTGATTTTTCATGTAGACCATATATAACATTGCGAGAATTCCCATTATAATCATAACCGCAATAAAAAAGCTTGTATACTGTATTTTTTCTATAAATACGCCGCCTAATACAGGTCCCATAATACTTCCTAAACTAAAAGCGATTCCGGATAATATATTACCTGCTGGTAGTAAGTGTCTCGGTAATAAATCAGTCATAAATCCAAGCCCTAAAGAGAAGCACGATCCAATAACCATACCCGCTAAAAGCATGCAGGCAAAGACGATCCAGTAATATTGATCAAATACGGCGGCAAGTAGAAAAATGCCCGTACTTATGCTAAACGTCCACGTTAATATACGATCCCTTCCGTATTTATCACTCAATATACCGAGCGGAATTTGTGTAATAATACCCCCAACTGCAAATGCTGGTAATAAGAAGGATACATCTGAAACAGACCACCCTTTACGAAGCGCGTATACTGGTAAGTTACTATTTAACATCGCCTCAAGTACGCCATATGCAAGTGGTCCTAGTAACGCAATCCATCCTAATCCAACAACTTGTCTATAACGAGAAAATGATGATTCACTCTTCACTTCTCTTTCATCTTGCGCTGGGAATGCATTTTTTGTTGGAAGTAGTAAAAGCCAACCTATTAAACAAAGTATAGTAGATATAATAAATGGTGTTGCAAGACCGTACTGCACAGTGCTTGCTAAATACGGACCAACAGCAAAACCAATTCCGAAGAATACACCGTATATCGATACTTGTCTCCCTATTTTACTTGGGTCTGATGTTGTCGTGATCCACGTTTGCGTTCCGACATGCAGCATATGATCTCCGACTCCAACTAGAAATCTAAGGATAAACCATACCCAAAACGAAAATGTTTGTGTAAAAAAGAATAATGAAATAATAACGAGAAACCCACCTATAACGATAATTGGCTTCATTCCAAACCTTTGCATCGGTTTTTCAAGAAACGGCGAAATAACTAATATCCCAATGTATAATGCCGTTGCATGAATACCGTTAATACTTGAACTAACCCCTTCTTGTTCAAAAATCATTGCAATGGCAGGTAAGAGCATTCCTTGTGACAAACCCGAGATTGCTACAATCCCAACCATAATCCAAAAAGTAAAACGCATTGACATCCCTTTCCCTCTCCTTCTCACGCTTCCACTTTTCATTATAAACTGTTTCTGCAAATGCGTGTACGAATATTCATAATAAAAAAGAAGCTAAAAGAATGAACCTTTTAGCTTCCTATCCTTCCCAAACTTGCGCTTTCACATTGTAATGAAAGTGTTTAAAATATGGATCTTCATAAAATGAAGGTCCATATAAGTAATGTTGCATATGAGCTGTTAGTGGCTGCTGCATCTGTAAAGGAACTACAGCTGGTGAAACTTGCATATACATCGGATCTATCATTATTTTTGTATAGATATGATGATTATATGGCGAATAAGCGATTAAGGATGGTTTATGCATTGATAATCTCCCCTTATACATACAAATGTTATAGTATATGCAACACTTCTCATTTCGGGGATTATTTCTGTTCTAACCAATCCTCTACATGTTTTATAAATACATCTAAACAATCAATAAACGGCGAGTGTCCGCAATCTTCTAATACCTTCAACTCTGCATTTGGCAAATGTTTCGCTAATTCCTCACCGACTACTTGCGGTACGACATAATCTCTATCACCTTGTATGACGAGTGTTGGCGCTTTAATACGATGAATTTGCTTACTTCCCCCTACAACCCCGTTATGTTCATCTGAAATATTAAATGTAATGAGCGCATAATTCACATCTACGAAATTACGTTGCGTTAACATATCATCTAAATACTTTTCATAACGGTCCGGTTCAGGTTGATTATGTGTATATATTAATAGATTCCATACTGTACGGTAATATAGTTTGTTCATATTTTTTATCGCGTCTAATACTGGAGCGATTTGTACTGGATCTTGCGCAATTTCTTCTTTCGTCTTTACTAAACTTGATACAATCGGCTGCCCATTCGTATCTTTTTTAAAGATTGGGTATCCTTTCATTCCTACTGATTCTACTAAAATTAACTTTTCTACAAAAGTTGGGTGGTTCGCTGTAAATTGCATCGCAACGCCACCGCCCATTGACCAGCCCATTAATGAGAATTTCTCTAGCTTTAACTCGTCGATAAATAATTTTATATCTTCTACAAAGTCTTGTAATGAATCTATGGACTGATTATACGTTGATTGTCCAAACCCTCTTAAATCAAGAGCGTAAATATGGTATTGATCTTGCAACTTTTCAATGACTAAATCCCAATGTTGTGACGATGTCATGTTCCCGTGAATGAGTACAAGAATATCTGTATTTCGCCTTCCAACTTCCTGATATGCAATCGTTTCTCCGTTCGATAGTGAAACAAACTCCATTGTTGCAGGCTTAATCATCACAAGTTCCCCCATTCTATTTAATAGAAAGAAAATTCTTTACTTAATTAAAGAATAGCACGTAGAATATACGTTCGCAACATAAAACCTATAAGAATTTTTTACATAAATCAACATGTCTATTACTAGACAATTATTATAAAAAAGTATATAGTTAGCTAGGTAACTAATTTGAAAGGATCAAAATACATGGACGAAAAACAACATTTTTTTCACATCGTCAGCCAGACTTCTCGAAAGTTTACGAAGAAATTTAATGAACGTGTATCTCCAACAGGGTTATTTAGTGCGCAATGGGCTGTTATTTTCCGCATTAATCAAACTGGTTCTTGTACGCAAACAGAATTATGCCAGTATTTAAATGTTGAATCACCAACGATGACTCGTACGTTAACACGTATGGAAACGATGGGATGGATTATTCGTACAGAAGGTAAAGATCGCCGCGAGAAGCTTATTTCTTTATCCGAAACAGCGATAAAGATGATTCCAGTATGGCAAGAAGAAGTTGACACTTTCGAAGAAAAAACGCTAGAAGGTATTAACGAAGATGATTTACATCAAGCATTTCAAATGTTACAACAAATTATTAAAAATTTAGATTAAATTGGAGGGATGACGATGCAAAGTGAGAAACTTTGGACGAAGGATTTCCTCGGAACTTGTTTTAGTAGTCTATTTCTCTTCTTAACATTTTACATGCTTATGACTACTCTGCCTGTCTATGTAATAGACGGCCTAAAAGGAAAACCTGAGGAAATTGGTTTAGTTGCAACTGTGTTTCTTATTTCTTCTGTTTTATGTAGACCATTCACAGGAAAATGGCTCGATGATTTAGGAAGAAAGAAAATATTATTTATTTCACTTTCATTATTTTTAGCCGCTACTGTTATGTATTTCGGTGCGCAAAGTTTATTCTTATTACTTGCCCTTCGCTTCTTACACGGTATTGGGTTCGGGATGGCAACGACAGCTACTGGTACGATTGTAACTGATGTTGCGCCAGCTCATCGACGAGGCGAAGCACTTGCATATTTCGGCGTATTTATGAGTCTGCCAATGGTAATTGGTCCTTTTTTAGGTTTAACAATTATTTCTCATTTTTCGTTTACTGTGTTATTTATCGTTTGTTCCGTATTTTCATTACTTGCATTTTTATTAGGGCTACTTGTCGATATTCCTCACGAAGCACCTGTTAGCAAACAAAAACGTGAAAAAATGAAATGGAAAGACTTAATCGAACCATCTTCTATTCCGATTGCACTTACAGGATTTGTTTTAGCCTTTTCTTATAGTGGTATTTTATCCTTTATTCCTATTTATGCGAAAGAACTCGGTTTAAGTGAAATTGCAAGTTACTTCTTTATTGTATACGCACTTGTTGTTGTCATTTCTCGTCCATTTACAGGAAAGATTTTTGATCGCTTCGGTGAAAATGTACTCGTTTACCCTGCAATCATTATTTTCACAATCGGAATGTTCATATTAAGCCAAGCACAAACTTCATTTTGGTTCCTTGGCGCAGGTATGCTAATCGGTTTAGGTTACGGAACATTAATTCCGAGTTTCCAAACGATTGCAATTTCTGCCGCCCCAAACCATAGACGTGGTTCTGCGACAGCTACGTATTTTTCATTCTTTGATAGTGGTATTGGTTTTGGTTCTTTCATTTTAGGTATTGTCGCAGCGAAATCCAGTTATCATAATATGTATTTTATCGCAGCTATTATCGTTGCGTTCACTTTACTTTTATATTACGGATTACACGGACGAAAACAAAAATTCAAGAAACAACCTACAGACGGAAAAATTTCCGCTTAACGTTAATAAGGAAAGTAAACTTCCCCGTTTACTTTCCTTATTTTGTATTTCTTTCAAGACGAGCGTATACTTATAGTAGAAATAAAAAGGAGGGCCATATATGAAACTAAAAAAATCTCCCCTACTCTTACTTATACTAACATTCATATTTGTAATTACAGGGCTTGGGTTTACTTACTTCAAACATAATAAAACGACCCCATCAAAACATAATGTGACAAAAGAAAACTGGTTAAATGACCCTTACTTACGTTGGTCGTATACACATATGAAAGAATTCACTTTAGTTAATAACGTAAAAAACAACCCTGACCAAATTGCTCACTTCCCTTCCGCATTGCAAAACTTAGATGATTTTGCTGTGGAGCGTAGATTCGGAAATACAACTCCTCTAAAAAAACTTTTAGACGATAACAAAACAGATGCTTTTGTCGTTGTACATAATGGACAACTTGTTTACGAACGATATTTCAATGGGTATAAACAGAATGAACCTCATGGTATGGCATCATTAGCAAAAGTCTTTACCGGGGCAATTATACAATCTCTCGCTGAAGAAAAACGTATTGACTTAGAAAAAACAGCTGACACTTACATAAAAGAATTAAAAAACACACCGTTCGGTAATGCCACACTTCAGCAATTAATGGACATGCAAGTTTCAGCTGAATATCCTACTCATGGATATGAGCAACCTGGGCTAGAAAATCAAGATGCACAATTATATTTAGCTAGCAATATTTTACCCCGCGGCAAAAATTACGACGGTCCGATGAAAATTTATGATATGTTACGGGAAGCCGAAGAAACTGCACCGCCTGGTTCTTCCTTTTCTTACAATAACGGATCAACAGAAACGCTTGCTTGGATTATTAGAACTATTACTGGTAAATCACTAGCTGAAAATGTAAGCGAACGAATTTGGTCTCAAATTGGTATGGAAGAAAACGCGTATTACGTTACAGATGAAATGAAAATAGAACAAGCAAGCGCTGGCTTAAATGCAACTGCTAGAGATATGGCGAGATTCGGGCAATTACTATTAAACAACGGGGAATATAACGGAAAACAAATTCTCCCTTCTTCTATTACAGAAAGTGTAAAAAATGTACAAGAAGGTGAACTTGAAATTAGTATTGGCGCTTCTATTTCTTATCATAATCAATGGTGGATTCCCCACAATGAACAAGGTGCTTTCGAAGTGTTAGGTAGTTACGGACAAACACTTTACATCGATCCGAAAGCAAATATGGTAATCGTTCATTTCTCTTCTAACGCAACGCCAAGTAATGAAATACATTCGGTTTATTCAAATATGTATATTGATATTGCACATCATTTAGAAAAGCTTCCACAGTAGTGGAAGCTTTTTCATTACAGTACATTATTTACACTACTATACCAATTATCTTTTCGTTATTAGAAAAGATTGAAAAAACAATTACCTAAAATACACCTATCGAAAATTTTATAAGCAGGTTACAATTTTAATTGAGCGTTTAACTAATACACCCACATCTTTTGGAGAATGTATTAAAACACTTCCCTTACAAAGATTGTCTGTTCATATTGGTCGAAAATTTCTTCTATAGATGAAAATAAAGTTTCTTCCGGTATGATGAACTTTATTTTTTGATCATTTTTTAACATAAAGGAAATTGTTCCATTATCATTAAAACCTGTATGAAACGTTCCTCGTTTATTTAATAGTACCTCTTCAATTATATTTATTTCAATTGAAAAGTTATTCTTTAATTGCAAGAGTTCATGTACATCGCCAGTATGTATTTTTGCATCTATTTCAGTTTCTAAGTTTAATTGTTTTTTCTCAATTTTTTTGAACCAAAACAAAAACAATAGCTCTGAAATACCAGGTAATTGTTTTTTATAAGCATGTCGGCTATGAAACTGTCCGCCAATCTTTATAAAATATATACAGTCACCTGTAATAAAAACTTTATAATATATATCTGCCGTAAACATTTTAGGCTTTAAAAGATAAAAACTTTTGATCATAATTCCCCCATCAATTTTAAATGTATTTGTATAAACATTTTTAGCTAGATTTGTGCTAAAACATATTTCTCATGTAATGCAACACTATTGTATTGAATCTCCTCTCCCTTTGCAACAGTTGCTTTGAAGCCAGCTAGTAACCTTTCTCTATACTATCCCTATAAGTGCTACCCCATTTCCAACCGTTTTTCTTCTAGTATATTAAAAGCAGAATTTGATACGAGGCTCTATATCAATCTATCAATAAATTACCGCTCTATAAATATCTGAATTTTCTTTACATTGAAGGTTATCTCCTAAACAACCTCGAATAATTGTAATACATATACATAAGGAGGTTGATCTATTTTGTTTCGTTCCTTTACAAATGGTTGCGTCGCCTTAGTGCAACGCTTCTTGCCAGAACCGTTTATTTTATCATGTTTACTAACTGTTTTCGTTATCTTCTTTGGTATGTTTGCGACTCACCAAACACCTGTAGAAATGATTAATCACTGGGGTAATGGAATTTGGGGACTCCTCGCCTTTTCTATGCAAATGGCACTTGTACTCGTGACTGGATCTGCTTTAGCAAATGCTCCTCTTATTAAAAAAGGATTAACGAAAGCTGCCAGACTACCAAAAACAATTGGACAAGGCATTATTGCCATTTCAATTGTAAGTTTACTCGGTGCATACATAAACTGGGGCTTTGGAATTGTTGTATCTGTTTTATACGCAAAAGAAGTGGCAAGGCAGCTGGACGGATTAGATTATAGACTAGCAATCGCCTCTTCTTACTCTGGATTTCTCATTTGGCATGCCGGTCTTTCTGCCTCTATTCCTCTTACGTTAGCAACAGGCGGTGAAACGTTAATTAAAACGACTGCTGGAAGTATTAAAGAGGCGATTCCAATAACAGAAACGTTATTCTCACCATACGCTCTCGTTCCAGTTATTATTTTTCTCATTACGATGCCTCTCATTAATAAAGCGATGCATCCAGATGAAAAACATACGATTACAGTAGATCCTAGCGTGTTCCATGAAGAAGCTGCTGCTCAAGAAGTAGAAAAAAATACGTTCGCTGAAAAGATGGAAAATAGCATTATTATTACACTTTGCGTTGGATTGTTAGGTCTCATTTATATTTTCAATTACTTTTATACGAAAGGTTTTAACCTTACTCTCGATATCGTGATTTTTATGTTATTAATTGCAGGTCTTATTTTCCACCGTACTCCGATTCAGTATATTCGTGCTTTTTCAGACTCTACGAAAAGTGCTTCTGGCATTTTACTTCAATTTCCGTTTTACGCAGGAATTATGGGCATGATGATTGGAGCAAATAGTGAAGGACTTTCACTTGGAGGAGCTATTTCTAATTTCTTTATTAGCATTTCAAATGAAACGACTTTTCCGCTCTTTACATTTTTAAGTGCTGGCATTGTTAACATTTTCGTTCCATCTGGCGGCGGTCAATGGGCTGTGCAAGCACCAATTATGATTCCAGCTGGCGCTGAACTTGGTGTACCTGCTGCAAAAACAGCAATGGCAATTGCATGGGGCGATGCTTGGACGAATTTAATTCAACCTTTCTGGGCATTACCAGCATTAGCGATAGCTGGTTTAGGTGCTCGTGACATTATGGGATTTTGTGTTGTGAACTTACTATATGCGGGTTTTATCATTAGTCTATGCTTCTTATTTATTTAAACGAAAAGCTAGTTTTATACTAGCTTTTTTACATAATAAATCAATTATTTCCCATGAAATTTATAATCTTCTCCCACTCTAACTCCGTAAGATGTAATGACTCAAATGCAAAAAAATCTTCGCACACTTTTTCAATTAGATGTGGATTTTCCCTCAAAAAATTCCACTGTAATACTTTAGGAAGAAAATGCATTTCATATTCTTTACTTCCCCGTACTACCTGATCAACTTCTCTTTCACAAATTCCTCTTATTAAATAATCATTTCTTAACTCTATTTGAATTTGCTGAAATGTTTCGCTGCATTTTTTCAATTGAAGTAAACACGTAACATACTTCCGAAAAAGTTCGCCATCATACTGAACACAGTTTATAATACGATCGACTTCATTCATAATGCACGAGCCTTTTCTTCTATTTGTAATAACCATTTCTCACGCTTTGATACTTTACTCGTTTTCACAGATTGAAACACTGACCGTTTTATATCGCGAATGCCACAAAAACGTAAAATACCTCTCTTCATCATAATCCAATCTGCTGATCGATATAACAATGCGACGTACCATAGAGGCGAGTCTAACGTATTAATAACCCATGCTTTTTTCCCTTGCAATAATCCTTTCGGCAGAGCCCCTTCATATTTATAAGCAAATCCAGCTACGAAAATACGATCGATAAATCCTTTTAAAATTGCTGGCATCCCCCACCACCATATTGGATAGATGAATAGAAGTGTATCTGCTTCTTCTACTAACGTTCTATACCGAGCTGTTTCCTCTTCATTTACTAAATCGCGTCTTTTCTTCTCTTCATTAAATACGAGGACTGGATCAAATTGTTCTTTGTATAAATCAAGTACGGTAACTGAATGATTTGTTTCCTGTAGTCCTTTTTGCACATGATTGAAAATCGCCGCGTTAAAACTTGAAGGGTTAGGATGAGCATATATAATTAGTACGTTCACTACAAAACAACTCCCTCTATACGTTAAAGTTTCTCCTTCTTTAATAACTTCTCTACAATTTGTACGTTTTTCGAACTTTGCAACAATCGATTTAATAATATAAGTAACTCTTCTTTTTTTAAATCTTTCAGTTTCTCTTTAACTGCACTCTCACCAGCACCTTGAATATCATAAACAACTGCCACCATATGTTTACAATAATTTTCATAGGGACACTCACAGTTACTTTCTGAAAAATCTTCGAGATCGATAACTACTTCATAATTCCCTGCATTTCCAGTAACGAAAGCAAACACTTTTTTATCTTGTATTTCAACATCTTCTACATGCCCATCTTCATAATATTCATATCCCTTATCTACAATGTACTTTGGGATCCATTTCGTTATATCTTTTAATAAGTAAGCGTACATAATTGTACCCCTTCCTTTAATTCCCTTTTGACTTCAAAAATCCTGCATGTTATTCTAATTACTGTTAAGTAGCAAGTCTACGTGACAAAACGACTGACACCTATTCGGCGAAGGTGTCTCTTTTCATTTGCAGCCGATATGAATTGCCTCTTTCAGGCACATTCAATTTTTGACACTACACACTCAACACCATTCCCTGTATCAGGCTGCTTTAGCAGTCTTTTACTCTACATACTCCGTTATTTTAAGAAAAAAAGAGAGCTTAGCTCCCTTTTCTCGCCTTATACAATACACCTTTTTCAGCATAGAGATATTCATCAGCTAATGTAATTTTCCCATCCAGTTTTAGTTCGTCTAATAATCTTGATAAATAAAATTGATGCAACATCTTTTTCGTGAATTTTCCTTCATGATGCGAAACGATATGTTCTTGAATATCTAACAATGATATCGGCTTATCTTGCTCTATCATATATTCATAAACTGTACTACGCAGTTTTACGTATTTTTCGAGTGTCACAGTAATGCGCAACCCCTTTCTTCTTAATATAAATTTTCGTAATCGGTTTTTTTGCAATAAAAAAACCTCTCCGATAAGAAGAAGTTACGTATATATCTTCGTCTTATCTCCCAGAACAAATATGTTCTGCTGGAATTAGCACCTGCATCGCGGTTGCTGGGTTTCATCGGGCCAGTCCCTCCACCTCTCTGGATAAGAAAATATTCACTTAATTCTTACTATACGTAATTCCACTTTAATTGTCAAACAAATATAATAAATATAACAAATTATATTTTCTTCCTTACTGTTCATACTACCCATATACGAACATGCAAGGAGGATTATGAAATGCATCAAAATGCTCGCGGATATGTACAAGATTCTTTTCAATCATTACAAGAAGCTAAAAATTGTTTAGAAGAAGCGCTCGAAACAGTTGAAAAAGATTTTAATCGCGCTCGTATTGAACAATCACTTTATGCTGTTGAACAAGCTATTCAACGTTGCGAGTACACCGTTCACATTTTAGAAAAAGATTAAAAACTTCCCATCTATTGATGGGAAGTTTTTTCAAATGGCATACTTCATAATTATTGCCGTTATGATTAAAAAATATACAGAATTAGCAATTTCTAAAATTCCTACTTTTATAATAGAAATTTTTTTGCCATACAACACAATTGCTCGAATGACACTTGGTATAAAAATAAGAGAACACCACGGATTAATCGCAAATACAATTATCGTTAATAAGATATGATATCCCCAAGATATAAGACGATACTTCGGGTTATTTTTTTCACGAATCATCGTTTTCACATAGAACGTACTACCTAAAAAGTATAAAAATGAAATAAGTGCAATGAATAAAGCTGTATGATCGATTTGCTTCATTGAAAAGTAATAACTAATTAACCCACCGATACAAAACACAATGATTGCACAAATATCATTTAATAGTGCTCTTTCATTTTTTTGACGGGCGTAATACATATTCACTATAAATAATGGAATCATTACTATTAAGAATAAAAGAATTCGCCACTCATATAATAAAGAAATCATCCCAAATAGGAACGCAATGCTGAAATAAACAATGGCAGCTTGTAAAAACTCTTTTTTTCGTCTTTGCTTTATGTACGTAAGAAATGGATACGTGGCTAAATAGATAAAAAACCACGCTAAAAACAATGGAATATGATAAATAGTAGGTTTCCCAAGTACGACACTTAATAAAAAAGGAATAACAAGCATGGCCCATGCACCATGTTGCTTCGGAATAACTAACTTCATTAACTATACACCTCACTTTTGAAAAAAGTTCTCACCTACCATTATACAAATAATTTTATATAATAACGGATGCATATTAAATCAATTTTTTGACAAAAAAATGCTCCTTACAATATGTAAGAAGCATGAAAGAGGCAAACGAATATGTAAGTCGCGACCCTACCTTATATGAGTATGCTTTTCTATGTCACGTTATGCTCATCTAATATACCGTATTTCTTTTTAAATCTTGTAAGAATCGTAATCCATGAAGTACTAAATAGTAATAAGAAAATAACATTCGAAATCGCATGGCTCAAATCAAAGTAAAAACTTGCGATATAATACGAAATGACAGTTTCCCACGTTGCTTCTCGTATAAAACCGAGAAGGCCCCAGAAATTCATAATCCAGCCAAATAAAAAGCCAACAATTACTCCGTAAAGAAGTCTTCCCCATAGCTTTTTCATAAAAAATGTATTACGAAGTAGACCTGCTATAAAACCAATCATGCCCCATGAAAACATTTGCCACGGTGTCCATGGACCTTGTCCTAAAAAAATATTGGATATGATTGCTGCTGTAGCACCAATCATAAAACCAGTTTCACTTCCAAATACAATTGCAGAAACGATAATGACAAAAGAAGTTGGTTGTACACTTGGTAAAATAGAAAATGGCACCCGGCTTACTGCTGCAATTGCCGCTAATACAGCAACGAGAACAATTTCACGTGAAACAAACGCCTTCCTTTCAAAACGGATATAGAAAGGTAACATAATAACAACTAATAAAAACAAACTACTTAACATGTAATAACCGTCCATAATAAGTGTAGTAAAGAGTAATGTGCCTATTATTACTGCAAAAATACATATTATGAATGCAACATATCGTTTGGACACGCTTCGTACACATCCTCCCACGTTAATGCATATGGTAATTCTTTTCGAATGAATCGATTAATAGATGTTGTATAAAAGAAGTTACCACTAAAAAATTCTTTCGGTGCATCATTCATAATGACTGTCCCATCAAATAACATCATACATTGATCCACGTATTTCGCTGCAAACTCAATATCATGCGTTGCCATTACAATTGTTGTACCTTCTTTTTGTAGCTTCCTAAATAGCTCTCCTACTCTTTCTTTCTTCCACGGATCTAGCCCCTTTGTCGGTTCATCCAGTAATAATAAAGTTGGCTTTGATAATAATGTCGTACATAACGCAAGTAATTGTTGCTCTCCTCCGCTACAATCGTGCGGATGGCGTTCTTTAAGCGAGTACAACCAAAACTGTTTTAGCGTATCTTCTGCTATTTCTTTTCCTTGTTCTCCGTATAATTCACGTGCACGTTCATACACCTCATCCCACACTGTATCAAATGTAAAATGATAATATGGATGCTGCGATACATACCCAATACTTTTAAATCGTTCTTTCGAATCAATTTTATGTATCACTTTCCCATTCCACTTTACTTTCCCTCTTCTCACTTTTTGCAAACCAGCTAAAAGCGTTAACAGTGTAGACTTCCCTGTCCCATTCTTTCCAACGAGCGCTACCCATTTTCCTTTTTCAATCGAAACTGATAAATCACGTAAAATAAGCGGACTATTTTTTTCGTACTGGAACGAAATATGCTCTGCGCTTAAAATTACCTCTTGCTTTTCACTTTGTGCTATTAGCTCATTTACATATGATATCGCTGAAAAATTATTCATTTTCATTTGCGCCTCTCGCACCGTAAACGGAATATCTCTCACATTCCACTCTAAAAATAGCCTTGGAATTTGCGGAATAAATGGACGGAATGTTTCTACTCCCCACATATTCGTAATAACAGTTTTAGGACTACCATCATACATAATACAGCCATTATCCATACAAACAACGCGTGTTGCAAGCGGGATAACTTCATCTAAACGATGTTCACTTAAAATAATCGTAATTCCAAGTTCTTCATTAATCCGTTTTAATAATCCTAAAAACTCTTTTGCAGCAATTGGATCTAACTGCGCTGTCGGTTCATCTAATAATAGCAATTTCGGCTGCATAACTAATACCGCAGCTAAATTGACAAGCTGCTTCTGCCCACCAGATAACGTATGAACAGATTGATGCAATAAATCTTGAAATCCTAAAAAGCTAATAAGCTCTGCTATTCTTTTTTGAATAATATGTGATGGTAATCCGATATTTTCTAAAGAAAATGCTAATTCTTGAATCACTGTATCCATAACAATCTGGTTTTCTGGGTTTTGAAATACCATCCCAATTTCTTGGGCAGATAACAAATCAGCTACTTCCTCTATTAAAACACCCTCATAAAATATCTCTCCAGAACGCGTACCAATTGGAAGTAACTCCTTTTTAAAATGTTTTAATAACGTCGTCTTCCCAGATCCCGATTCTCCAGCAAGTGCAATAAACTCACCTTTTTGAACAGAAAGAGAAATATGCTGTAACGCTTTTTCATTTTCATCAGCATATACAAATGATAAATTGTTTATTTCTGCATGCGCCACCATAACCATTCCCTTCCTTCCATTATAATTGGTAAACTAATAAACATCGTAAATACGATAAACATCATCCCATCGTATTGCTGAAATAAAATAGATTCGACTTTCGGATAAATGATTAACTTTCCTCCGCCATACGTACTACATATGATAGCAATTATAAATAGAATACTTAAATAACTGAGCGTATACCAATCTCGTTTTTCCATTCTATAGCGAATATATGTCGTTCGTTCCGTTACACCAAATCCACGAGCTTGCATAGAATCTGCCGTTTGCAGTGCATCTTCCAATGAACAAATTAATAATACTTGCAGCAATTGCATACCATTTTTGACGCGTTCAATTATCGAACCTGAATCTACCTGCACACCTTTCGTCTTTTGAATGAGTGTGATTTTCTTTAATCGCCTTATAAACAAAGGAACAAATCTCACTGTAATCATCGTTAACAATGCAACTTTCGGTGAAATTCTTGAAAACAAATATAAAAATTTATGACTGGAAATAATATCATTGTATGACGCAAACGTAAACATAACTGCAACTAGTAATAACCCCATTACTATTCCAAACATAATCGCCTCAAGCTTAATACGGCTATCACCTAACCAAAATAATGTCGTTCGGCCTCTATGCGTTAATAACGAATTAAATAAAATGACCATAAAAAAGAAAATAATTGTGCTTGGTAACATCTTTCTTATCTTTTCGCTATTCCCTTGCATCACATTTAAAATAACAATTAATAGTATTGCTCCAATTAAAAAAAGAGGATGAAGACACATCATACATAGTATCATCACCCCGATATAATAGAAAAAATTCACAAAAGGATGTAAAGAAGAAAAACTTATTTTCATAGCCCTTTACCGAATGCCTTTCTTATTGTAATACGTATACCCACTCAATTGTATCTCCTGGTTTTACCGTAGCTACACCAGCACTATGGTTTGGAAAAGCACCGTTCACACGATATTTCCATCCACTAGTATCCGCAATATCTTTTTCATATAAATCATTAATACCTTTTACATAAATACTATCTCTAGATCCGCTTGCATCAACATCTAATCCTGTACGTTGCAATACTTTATACACTGTATCGCCTTCTTGTACATCCATCTTTTTCGCACCCATTATATATCCGTTATTTCCTTTTACCGAGATTGTTACTTGTTTTGCTTTAGGTACTGGTGGTACTGGTGGTGGTACTGGTGGTGGCACTGGGTTTGGTGGTGGTACCGGTGTTGGTGGAGCTGGTACACTATTATTCTCTTCTGACTTTTTCTTTTGCTCCTGCTTCGGTGTTTCTTTCGGCTGATTCACAACCTTTGCTTCTTCTTTTACTTCTGGTGCTTTCGGTTGTTGTTTCTCTTCTTGTGCTTGTTGCTGCTCTGGTTGCTTATTTACAGCCGGCTGTTCTTTCGGTTGTTCCTGTTGTTTCTCTTCTTTCTTTACCTCTGGTTGTGCCTGCGGCTTTTCCTCTTTCGGCTTCTCTTCTACTTTTTGTTCTTGTTTCTCTTTCTGCTCTTCTTGCTGCTTTTGCTCTGATTCAGCTTGCTTTTCTTCTGTTTTTTCTTCCGGCTTCGCTTCATCTTTTTGTTCTTCTTGTTTCGCTACCTCTTCTTGCTTCGGTTCTACCTTCTTCTCAGGCTTTACAGCTGCCTCTTCACATCCGGCAAGTAGCCCGAGCGAAAGCAGTAAAGAAATGAACCATTTCACCTTACTCATCCTATCTCTCACCTTTCATACGAAAATTAGGAGCAAATAATTGCTCCTAATTTTTTGTTAAGCTGCTTTACGTCTCCATAATACATATGCAGAAGCAATACATAATACACCCATACCTACTTCTGTTGCTGCACTATGAGAAGATGCTCCTGTTTTTGGTAGACTGTTACCGTTTCCGATTTTTTTATTCTTAACCGGTTCGTTATCTACAACTACTTTTAGATTTTCATCTTTTGTTTCTTGTTGTACTTGGTCTTGTTCTTTCGGTTCTTCAGTAACTTCTTTTTCTACTACATTATTTTCTAGTTCAACGACCTTTTCTGGCTCTTCAATCGGTTTTGGCTTAATTACATCACCAACGTCTACATTAGACCAATCATAAATAGATTTTCCCATTTCCTTAAATTGAAGTAATGCCAAAAGAGCCTGTTCTGTAGCCATTCCGTTACCATTTTGATCACTTGGTAACCATTTAAATTCACCATTTGAAAGTTGATATGATAATAGGTTTTGTATTGCCTTATGAAGACGGTTTTGATCTACATCTTTAACAAGCGATAATCCAATAATTGCTTGCGCAGTACTATTTGAATTTTCTTGTCCATCAGCTGAAAAACCACCATTTTGCAGCTGTTCGTTATATAAATAAGCAACAGCTTTTTGTATAGCTGGTTTCACATCTGATCGCTCTTGATAAGGAGCTAATGCTGATAAAACCATACCTGTTACATCAACGCTACTAGCACTATCTTTACTACCTGAACTATTATAAGTCCATCCACCGTCTGTATGCTGATTATTTAACAGTGCTTCCACTAGAGCAACTCTGTTCCATTTTGATTCAACTGGAATCTCATACTTCTTCGTATCAAATGCAAGTAAAGCAAATGCATAACCTGTAACAGAATTCACTTTATCTGACTCATACAATTTTTGAACTAAATTATGTCCACCTACATTTTTAGGGTCTGCATTCATTGCATTCATCATAATAATTGTTCTAGCTAAATCTGTCGCTGAAAAACGGTTAATACGCTTTTCTACTTTTTCAGTTACTGACTTAACATAATTTAATTTTGCCTCAATTGGCACATTCTTTCCAGAACGAGAAAGCGCTACAGCTACCCAGTCACTTTCAATTCCATCTTGTAACATCTTATCTGATGTTTTAGAAATGGCTTCGTTTAATTGTGCACTTGGATCTTGAATGTTCTCTTGCTGTGGTTGTTCTGTTTTTTTCCCATCTGGCGTTTTACCGTCTTGATCACCTTGGTTTTTCTCATCTGGCGTTTTACCGTCTTGGTCACCTTGGTTTTTTCCATCTGGTTTTTCACCGTCTTGGTCACCTTGATTTTTCCCATCTGGCGTTTTACCGTCTTGGTCGCCTTGGTTTTTCCCATCTGGCGTTTTATCATCTTGACCTTCTGATTTTGGTTCTTCTGTTTTGCCACCGTTAGGTTCTTCTGTTTTACAAGTCCCGAACTTATCTAACGTTTCTTTCAATGTTTCCTGGCTCATATTGCTCCAGTCTGAAACAAAACGGAATACAACAACATCACCAGACTCTAATTTATAACTATCTGCCCCAACTTGTGCAGATGTATCATTTACATCGTATGTCCAACCACTTGTAGCCCCGGCCATTAAGCCATCGATGCCTTTTACATATGTTCCAAACGACATCGTTTCAGATTCTACCTTGTCCCCCATGACCTTTTGCAGCAAACTTAAAGCTGTTTCCCCATCTTTAATTTGCTCTTCTTTCGGACATAACATAATGCCTTTTTGTGATTCCCCAATAATTGCAAGTTTTGCTGTATTTTCTTCAGCAAACGTAATATGTACTGTATTCGCAAAAGAAACAAATACAAGTGTCACTGCCATTAACGACGTAAGCAGCCACTTTTTCAACATTGCCATCCCAAAATTTCCTCCCTTACTACCATTTACACAAAAAAAGGCCCTTCAAGGGCGTGCGATTGACACTCTCTTTTTGTAAGTGTCGAACAAAAATGTACAACACCTCCTACCCGCATTATTCGCGGCTATATTTGTATAGGAAAAATAATTTTGTTTATGAACGTATCATTGTGATAACATTCACTTTTCTTGGCACAACTTACTTCCATTTAAGTTATCGTAAAACGATAAACCTATACATTCTGTAAACTTTAAATTTCTGTATTATTTTACTATTGACAAAGAATTTTGTCCATGCTTTATCGGATTTATTTTCTAAGAATAATAACTTATTAACTCTTAACTATGTAAACTCTTTTCACTAATAATGACGCCATCTTCATCCGCATAAACATATTCATTTGGATTCCAATCCACTTTTCCAAAGTGCAATGAAATATTTCGTTCTCCTTTTCCTTCTTTCACACTTCTATTTGGCATCGTTCCTAACGCTAAAATACCAATATTAATATTCTTTAGTTCGCTAGAATCACGAACATACCCATTCACAATAATTCCTGCTAACTTTCTTTCTTCCGCAATAGCTGCCAAATTATCACCGAGTAACGCACAATTAGTAGACGCTCCGCCATCAACAACTAATACTGTTCCTTCTGGTAATGTTTGCAATCCTTCCTGCACTAGTACATTATCATCTTTCACTTTTACAGTTGCAATTTTCCCGTGGAATTGTTCTTTCTTCCCAAAAGATCGAAAAGACTGACGACATATTTGTAATTCCTTTTCAAATTCATCACATAGATCCGTAGTTTTCCACATCTTATTCCCTCTTTTCCTTTTTCTTTCTACATAACATATTCTTGGCTTATTTTCGTTTCCCTGTCTAACATTGCAATAATTTGTATGTACGGGAAAGGATACAAAAACTATTGCCTTAAGAAGCCACCTTTATTATAATCTATTTCACAGATTAAATTCAGAATATTAAAAATTAACCAAGTGAAGAAGGAGGGATTTTATGCAAATACAAACTGAGGCAAAAAAACAACCTAGTAAACAAAAGTTTAAAATGCCTGATGCTTACGTACTACTATTTTTTATTGCCTTACTTTGCGCCATTGCTACGTATTTCGTTCCTGCTGGAGAATTTAAAAGGGTTACAAACGGGACCGTTACAACAACAATACCAGGTAGCTACCATTCTGTTCCGCAATCACCCGTAGGATTTGTTTCTTTTTTTACCGCTATTGAAAAAGGAATGACACTTGCTGCTCCTATTATCTTTCTAATTTTATTTACAGGTGGAGCCATTGCAATTCTTGAAAAAACAGGTGCCCTTGACGGTTTAATCTATCATGTTATTAACAAATTTCGTAATCAGCAATTACTTTTCATTTGTATCGTTGCTGCACTTTTTTCTATTCTTGGAACGACTGGCATTATCGTTAATTCAGTTATCGGTTTTATCCCCATCGGCATCATCGTTGCACGCACATTGAAATGGGACGCTATCGTCGGTGTAGCAATTATTTATTTAGGTACTTATGCTGGCTTTAATGCTACTATTTTATCTCCCTCACCTTTAGGCATTTCACAAAAGATTGCAGAACTTCCGATGTTTTCCGGAATTGGTTTACGCACCGCAATCTATATATCTTTTTTACTTGCCACTATCCTTTATATAAATTGGTATGTAAAGCGCTTGAAAAAATCGAATAAAGGAAGCATTCTTGGCGATAACTGGTTTCCAAGTAACGCTCTTTCAAGCGAAAAAGAAACAGAGAAAAAAGAAGTTCCTTGGACTATACGTCATAAATTAATTTTACTCGTTTCAGCTTTATCATTAATTGCATTTTTAATAGGCGCTTTTCGTCTACATTGGACGGACGCAGAAATGACCGCTACTTTTATTTTCATAGCAATTACAGCCGGAATAATAGGTGGCATGAAAGCAAACGATATCGCTTCTACTTTTCTAGCGGGCTGCCAAAATCTCATATATGGTGCTTTAATCGTTGGAATGGCTCGTTGTATTTCAGTCATTTTAGAACAAGGAAAATTGCTTGATACAATTGTTAACCAACTCGCACAAGCTCTCGAAGGACAAAGCCCTGTATTTGGTGTTATCGGTATGTACGTAAGTAGTGCCGCATTACATTTCCTTATTTCATCCGGGACAGGAGAATCGGTTATTTTTATTCCGATATTAGCTCCATTAGCTGATTTCATGCACATTACACGCCAAGTTACAGTACAGGCTGTTATGCTTGGAGAAGGTGTAGTCAACTGCTTAAATCCAACTTCCGGTGTTTTAATGGGCGTTCTCGCAGCAAGCGGCATTTCTTACGGCAAATGGATTCGATTCATGGCTCCACTTGCATTCATTTGGTTTATCATTGGACTTGTTTTTCTTATTATTGGGGTGAATATTGAGTGGGGACCGTACTAAAATACCCATATATACTTAACTTGATAAAATATCTATCCTATTCTCCTCTTCAATCCTATAAAAATCATTTATTCTAGTAAACATATAAGAAGGGATTGATCATAATGATTAATCCCTTTTATCAAAATATAATACCTTTAAAAATCTTAGTTCCAAATTTTATTTACCCATTCAGGATGATCAATAAAAGGATTGCGGTTATGTTGATATTTTGTAAAAATCACTTCATTACGCTTTCGCTCTAAATCATCGACCGGGTCTTGTTCATTCCATTTTAATAAAACAGATAGTTTCCCCATGTATGCATCTTTATTGTTATTCACTTTTTCATTTAGTTCTAAATCTATTTCGCCGTTGTCCCCCTCGTAACGAACAGCCATATAAAACAGCATTCTAGCAATATCTCCTTTTACACTATCACGAGGTTCCCAAGAATCACTATCATATTTACATTCTGTCGCTTCAGAATGATTTACACCACCGTTATCAAAATCCAGATTTCCACGTGAACTATTTACAGATACATCCGTCGCTCTTAAATGATGTAGATCTGTTCCAGGTCCTGCAGTCGTTCCAAAGTCACCGTGAGATTTTGCCCAAACATGCTCTCGGTTCCAGTTATTTACTCCTGATCCATTCGTAAGCTTCCCTTGCGAACGACCAGTATATAAGAGTAACACATTATTTTTATTATTTGGATCTTCATCAGTATCTCTTAGTGCTTCCCAAACCGCACTGTATGATAACTTTGTATGATTATCAATAATATTATGCAGTTCCTTCTTTAATTCTAACCCCGTTTTTCCTATTGCGTTATTATAATATGTATCGTCATAACTTTTTACAATAATCTCTTGTGCTGATGCAGGAGCTACTTCACCGTGTATAGTATCTGTGAATGATAGCGATGCAGAACCTAAAATAAAAAATGAAGATAGTGTAATCATAGCAATCTTTGTATTTCGAAACTTCATATACCCATTCCCCTTTAAAATATAATTTGAAGCTATTCACTAAAAAGTGCTTTCTAACCCCCGAAACCTTTTAGAAATCCATACCCCTTTTCTGTTTATTTAATACACGACTCTATCCAGTCTGTATCACTTCTAAACTTTTTGTTTATTCACATTCCAAACAATTTCACTTTTTACATGGAATATCCTTCTCTTATAAAGATTATTAAAATATTCTTTACAATTAAAAAGTAGTTTAATATTAACTTATAAATTTAAATTTATTTATGCAATAATGCATATTTGATAAATACTTTAAAAAACAGTTTGAATAAAAAGCATTCAAAGAAAACCATGCCACAAAACAGATACAATCTAAGACAGAAATAATAAAAATCAAGATGATAGCTCGACTTTTCCCTTTTCTATAACTGTCTTTATTTTTGTGTAAAACCTTTCTTTCTCTGAATAATACGTACAAAAATAGATTGGATACCATGTAGGCACCAATCTATTTTAATTAAAGAAACTGTGTCAATTCTGAGTTCACAACACGTTGTGCAGTAATGATAACACTGTCAGCTGTTAGTCCATAAACACTATATAGTCCACCAGGTTGATTAGGAACAATTTGAACTTCATATTCAAATGCTTGTCCAAAAGCAGGATGAACTAAACTTAGAGTTGCAAAAGTAGAAGCATTAGAATTCACATTGAAGTTTACCTGTTCAATTAATACTAATGAACCGTCAAGTCTAAAAACTCTAGCTACTCCAGTAAGTGGGCCCGCAGTACGGTTAAGGATCTTTACCCTAACTCTATTTGCATTAGCAGGTTGATTTCCTACGTTTTCAATTGGTCCTGTAGTAAGTGCCATATAACATCACCCCCATTATATTATTATGATATTCAACGGTATATATTGACGTTATAGTTTAATTACCCAATTTATTTTAAATAAAAAAGCTTGTTTCTTATATTTTCTATAAGAAACAAGCTTTTTTTTTCAACTACCATTCCTAAGACAAGTTTATCCGTCTCGAAAACATTTACAGTTACTTGACGTTTATGCTGGAGCAGAACTACTACTATTTACTTTGCATTGAATCTATATATTTTTTAACTACTTCATATACATATTCTTGATTTGCGGCTGCTGTATTTGGGTTATATTTCCCGCCGTTTGTTTTATTATTAGATAATACTCGAATCCCTAAAAATGGGACATCATAAGCTTTCGCGATTTGAGCTGCAGCAGCTCCTTCCATTTCTTCTACAGATGTACCGTATTTTGTATGGAACCACTTAATTCTATCTACTTCATTATTCCAAAGGTCTGCTGAGCCTATAGTACCTTCAACCACTTTACCTTTTGTATATTTATCTTTTACCGCATTAGCTGCTGCAAGTAAATCCTTATCTCCTTCGTAGTATCGGATTTTCTCAGCATTTGGATCTTCTCCTGCACTTCCTTCAGAAGCCATTAAGTCCATAGATATCCATTTTGTCGGCTCAATTCCTTGATTCTCATCCATATTTGTTGTTTTTAATGAACCTATATTTGCAACTTGTTTTCCTAATACAATATCAAATACATTTAAATTTGGATCATGTCCACCTGATGTTCCTTGGTTAATAATTGCTGTAGGTTTATATTTTTCAATAGCCACCGCTGTAGCAGCTGCTGTATTCTCCATTCCTTTACCTGTTTTCGCAACGATTACAGGATAATTGTCGACAGTTCCTTTATAAAATACAAAAGTTCCAGACTTTTCTTCTTTCACATTTTTTAGCCTTTTCGCAAACTTTTCTGCTTCTATCGGCATTGGCCCTTGAATTAAGATAGGTTTTTGATTGCTTTTTTCCTCAACTTGTTTCGGACTCGCATTACATCCCGCAAGTATCGAGAATGACAATGCAACAGTAGTTACTAGGGCAGCACATTTTTTCAACGTATTCTTCTTCATAAATAATCTCTCCTCTTTCTCTTGTTGTGTTTTCTATACTCGATGCTTTTGGTCCAAACAAAAAAGTTCTAGAAATTGTAGAAGAATCTCTACTTTCTAGAACTACGGTAGTCAAAGTTAATTGAGCAAAAGATAAAACAAATGCCAAATTATAGATCGGTAGCGCTCATTAGCATAGAACGGCCGAATACTTTAACCCGTAGTCCAGTTCTTTCATTGGGAACTAGGTAGAAACGCTCGGACCATATTACCGAGTATATACGAGTGATGTTATTCAAAATTATTATATGGATAATATAACAAACTATTAGTGTGCGCGCAATTAAAACATGAACATTTTTCGTTAAGTTTTTAAAAATGTTCGTTTTTAAAGATAAATCCGATGAAAAAATAACCTTCCCAAATAACTTACATCGTAAAAAAATTATATACTAAACTAGTTTATCCTACAGCAATCGTTAATGAAAATCTTCCTAAAATAAAAAGAAGTCCTATAAAACTAGAACTTCTTTTTATATGTATATTTACTTCGTTACCTCTCCAAACTGCGCTCTCGTCACTTTCGCCAAGTCATCCACTTTCAGCTCAATTTGTATACCAATCTTCCCGCCACTTACGATCATCGTTTCAAGTGATTGGGCGCTTTCATCGATACATGTAGAAAATAACTTCTTCATTCCGACTGGTGAACAACCACCGCGAATGTATCCTGACACTTTCGTAATATCTTTTACAGGAATCATTTCAATCTTCTTTTCACTTACTGCTTTTGCGGCAGCTTTTAAATTTAATTCCTCATCTACTGGGATGATAAACACATGATAATTTTTACTATTTCCTTGAGCGATTAACGTTTTATATACTTCTCTCACTTCTCGTCCAATTTTCTCGGCTACTGATACGCCATCAATTTTCCCATCGTCTGGATCATATGACATCATCGAATATTCGATCTTTTCTTTATCTAATATTCGCATCGCATTTGTTTTATCTTTTTTCATAACGTTCTCCTTAAAAGGTTATTTCATATTATTAAGTTTTATTATACACCCTTTTCCATTTCTCCTACATAACTTCACGTATATTTCAAAACTAAAAATATTGATAATTCAAAAATCATCTGATATAATTTGGAAAAACTTACGTTAAGGAGAGATTTGCAATGCGAAATTTTAATACTTCTTTCCAACTTCATCATCATACGTAACGCCGTGTATCCGAAGAAAAATTTTTCTTCGTGGGTACAGGGCTTTTCCTGTTGACCCACGAAGCGTTCATAAAGCTATGTGGGTATTTTTATACCTGCATAGCTTTTTTTAATTAAAAAAAGGAGTGATTACAATGGAAATGAAAAATGTAAAAGGAACGAAAGACTATTTACCAGAGGAGCAAGTGCTGCGAAATAAAATTAAAAGAACTTGCGAAGATACATTTGAACGATACGGATGCAAACCGTTAGAGACACCAATGTTAAATATGTATGAGCTTATGTCTTACAAGTACGGTGGTGGCGATGAAATATTAAAAGAAATATATACACTTCAGGATCAAGGAAAACGTGACCTTGCCTTACGATACGATTTAACTATTCCATTCGCAAAAGTCGTGGCAATGAATCCGAACATCCGCCTTCCGTTTAAACGTTATGAAATTGGGAAAGTATTTCGAGATGGGCCAATTAAACAAGGAAGATTTCGTGAATTTATACAATGCGACGTTGATATAGTCGGTGTAGAATCAGTCATGGCTGAAGCGGAACTCATGAGCATGGCGTTTGAGCTGTTCCGAACATTAAACTTAGAGATAACGATCCAATATAATAACCGAAAACTGTTAAATGGTATTCTTCAGGCCATTAACATCCCTACTGAATTAACAAGTGACGTCATTTTATCATTAGACAAAATCGAAAAGATTGGGATTGATGGTGTACGAAAAGATGTATTAGAGCGCGGAATTTCTGAAGAAATGGCTGATACAATATGTAATACTGTATTATCTTGTCTAAAGCTTTCAATTGATGACTTTAAAGACGCTTTCAATACTCCAATCGTTGCCGATGGAGTAAACGAATTGCAACAATTACAGCAATATTTAATCGCTCTTGGAATAAATGAAAATGCTATATTCAATCCGTTTTTAGCGCGAGGACTTACAATGTACACAGGCACCGTATATGAAATCTTTTTAAAAGATGGATCGATTACATCTAGCATCGGTAGCGGCGGTCGATACGATAATATTATTGGGGCATTCCGTGGCGATAATATTAGCTATCCAACAGTCGGTATTTCATTCGGTTTAGACGTTATTTATACAGCACTCTCACAGAAAGAAACGATATCATCTACAGCGGATGTATTTATCATCTCACTCGGGACAGAATTACAATGCTTACAAATTGCCCAGCAATTACGTTCTACCACTTCCTTAAAAGTCGAACTCGAACTAGCAGGACGCAAATTAAAACGTGCTCTTAATTATGCCAATAAAGAGAATATCCCTTACGTGCTTATTATTGGTGAAGAAGAACTTAGTACAGAAACCGTTATGCTGCGGAATATGAAGGAAGGTAGTGAGGTGAAGGTTCCCCTTTCTTCTTTAAGTAGTTATTTATAATACGAACCACCCTCGTTTGGGTGGTTTTTCTATTTTATAGATAAGGAAACAATTAGTTAACATAAAATAATTATATTATACTAAAAACCACAAGTGTTTAATATCCAATCACCTAACTTTTTTGGTAATATATAGATATTGATTATTTTAGGAGGATTTACTTTGAAAACTTACATATAAGCACTAAAGTGGCCTACAGGGATCTATCATCTTTTATTACTTCCTTGCTATTATATATTTCCAAGTCTTGTTAACCTAGATGGGATACCTTTACTACTATTGATTGCTTTACATATCACTACTATTTTATTAGCTAAAAAAGCAGGCATGAATACGTACGCTCATTATATAGGTATTATCGTTACTCTAGTTGCCTTCTTTCCTTATATAGAAATCCTTCTACATATGATAGCAGCCATCTTCCTTTTATTAGATGCTGCTTCTACGAATGCAAAAGAAGTTTATGATTCATAGATGGATAAAATGAAATTTTAATCCATTGAGTTTTGAAATAGGTCAGCAAAAAAGATTTACTTTTTAAGTAAACCTTTTTTCATTTTTAATTACTTTCCTTACTCCAGACTAATAAAAGAATATTCTGTTTAATTTTTATAAATTTCTAAATATTTATAATACATTCAAATTAACATACATTTTAGTTATGTAAAAAATCTAAGTTTTAAGGAGATGAATCCATGCTGAAAAAGTTGGTAGCAGGTGCATTATTAACTGTTTCGTCGTTAACTGGAGGACTGGGGTCAGTATCAGCTAGTACCGAAAAGGATTATTCGATTAGCTCTTTTGAATATGTAACTGTAGATGAAAAGACTGTAGATTCGTTTAACAAATTGGGTGCTCCATCTAAGGAAGACGTAAAAATAACTGTAGTTCTACCGAAACAAAATCAAAATGGAGACTGGTTATCTTATGGATTTTCGAACAAAGAAAGTTTAGATTCTTTTATTGAAAAAGACAAACAAAGGTTGAATAATACAATCAATCCCCTTGGTGTTGGAGGGAGCGGACCTAATAGTACAGATTTCTATGAACATGCAAATAAAGGTGGCGAGTATTTTTCTCTTAGTAGCGGTTTTAAAAATTTGCCTCCTAATTGGCAAAATAGAATTTCTTCTGTAAGTACAGCATCCCCTACTGCTAGCTATTCGACAACACTATGGGATCGTACTTCAACTGAAGGATATGGTAAAGGTATCGTCTTCAAACACTCTGATTGGTATGGTAAAACTGTAAACTTGAATGACTTTGCAATTTCAGCAGTTGAAGTTAAAAAGTAAAAACATAGAAATAAAGTGAAACTTTAATCAGTGGGGGTTTTGTTCATCCCCCACCTAACTTCTTTGCTTCCACTGAATTTTGAGGTGGGGATCTTACTGCCCGTTAATGCGGGATAAAAGGTGTCTTTACGTATGGAAAACACCTTTTATTTCTACAACTCTTAACTATTATTTTTCGTATTCCTACTTTCCAAAACTTTCTCCATATTATGAGTCGCCCATTCCATCATTAATAGAATCATTGGACGTAGTGATTCACCAAGCTCAGTTAACGAATATTCTACTTTAGGTGGAACTTCACGGTATACTTCACGATGGATGATGCCGTCTGCTTCAAGTTCTCTCAGCTGCAGTGTTAACATTCTTTGTGTGATATTAGGTTTTAATCTTTTTAATTCATTAAACCGCTTTGTACCATCTAATAAATGATACAAAATAACCCCTTTCCATTTTCCACCAATAACCTCAACCATAGCTTCAACTGGACAAGAATATTTATTTAGAAATGGGTAATTTATATTATTTTCATTCGAACAATCCATCATAACTCCTTTCCCTTACCAATAGTATCTTTTTTGATACTATAACACAAAAATGTGCGTACTTGTGTCTATGTTACTTTAAAAATATAATTTACTTACAAAATAAATTAACGAAAAGAGGAACTTTTATGACAAATACAAAAGAAATTACAAAAGAGAAAATTATGGAGGCTTTTCATTTCAGACATGCATGTAAAGAGTTCGATCCTATACACAAAATTTCAGAAGAGGATTTTAAATTCATTTTAGAAACAGGCAGATTATCTCCTTCTTCTTTTGGATATGAGCCTTGGAAATTTATTGTCGTACAAAATAAAGAATTAAGAGAAAAACTACAACCGTATTCATGGGGCGCTGGTGGGCAACTTGCAACAGCAAGCCACTTCGTCATTGTTCTTTCAAGAAACATTAAAGATATGCACTATGATGCAGAGTATATTAAATATATGATGAACGATATTATTGGATTGCCTGAAGACACTCAAAAAATTAGATATGAATTCTTCAAAAAGTTCCAGGAAACAGATTTTAACTTATTACAATCCGATCGTGCTGTATTTGATTGGGCATCTAAACAAACTTATATTGCTTTAGGTAATATGATGACGAGCGCAGCTCAAATCGGTATTGATTCTTGTCCAATAGAAGGATTTGATAAAGAGGAAGTAGATTCTTTACTTCGTCAAGAAGGCATTATACAAGGCGATAACTTTGAAGCATCAGTTATGGTTGCCTTTGGTTACCGTAAAGAAGAGCCAAAGCGTGATAAAACAAGACAGACTATGGATACAATTGTTGAATGGATTAAGTAATATAGCACACACAAATAATGCTCCTAATAGCTGGATACTTATACTAAAGAACTATCAGTCGTTTTTCTTATGTATGAATTTGATTTTTCATGGAAAGATATATTAGTATGTATACAGTTTGAGCGCTCTATTTTTTAGAGTCGAACAGGAGGAGAATGAATATGTCTGATATTGAAGTTGGCGAAGTGTTTACTCTTAGTGATGAGAATAACGAAGAGCAAGAAGTAGAAGTACTTGGAGCGATGGATGTCGAAGGCGCAGAATATATTGCAGTTGCCTTTGTTGAAGATATCCAAACAGAAACTGAGGAAGACATTGATATTTTCTTTTTAAAAGTAGAAGAAGATAATGAGTTTTCATACATTGAAAATGATGAAGAGTTTGATAAAGTATCTGCTGCGTTTGAAAAGATTTTGGATGAGCAAGAGCAAGAATAGTATGAATGAAAAACATGAGGGCGGATGCATATCCGCCCTCTTTTTATTTATTACTCATCCAGAGACTCACGCAGTAATTGCAGTACATCTTTCATCGCAAAAGGTCCATCTTTTTTAACATGCTCCGCAAATTCTGAAACGAGACGTAATGTTCTCACACTTTCGATTGGATGTTCTCCTGATGCACTTTCAGCTGAAAGCATAACTGCATTCGTCCCGTCCAGTACAGCTTGAAACACATCAGTCACCTCAGCCCTTGTTGGAATAGAATGATCTACCATAGATTGAAGCATTTGTGTTGCTGTAATAACATATGTATTCGTTCGATTACATTCACGAATCATCATTTTCTGTAAAAGGGGAATACATTGATATGGTAACTCTACTCCTAAATCGCCCCTTGCAATCATAATTCCATCTACTTCTTTACATATATCTTGAAAATTCTCGATTGCTTCCATCGTTTCTATTTTAGCGATTAAACTTGGAGAAGTTTCTTTATACTGTTGTATAAAATCTCGTATTTCTTTTATATGACTAGGTTTTCGTACGAAAGAACACGCAATAAAATCAACATCCTCTTCTAAAAGAAACTGAATATCTTTTTTATCTTTCTCTGTAATAGCTGGTAAACGAACAGTCGCACCTGGTAAATTAACTCCTTTATGAGATGAGATATTGCCACCTGTTTTAACCTTTGTTTCTATTTTGTCCGTACTTATCTTTTCAACAATTAATTCAACTTCTCCATCATTAATCAAAATTCTACTGTCTACTTTCACATCATTCGCAATTCCTTCATAATCAACACTTGCTTCTGTATTACTCCCTGTAACTGGTTTTGTATGTAAAATAAAAGAATCTCCTGCCTGAAGTGTAATTTGCTCTCCCTTCACTTCACCTAATCTTATTTTAGGACCTTGTACATCACCCAAAAATTTAATAGAGTCATCTAATGATTTCACTAAACGAATGATGTCTTTATGACTTTCATGCGTGCCATGCGATAAATTCAGTCGAACAATTTTCATACCATTCTTTATTAACTGTGCTAACGTTTCTTTATTATTACTTGCGGGTCCAATTGTACAAATTCGATCGATTGTCATTTTTGTCACCATCCTTTTTTAAATAAGTTTCCCATATGAATTTAAAAATAACAGACATAATGACATGAATAGATTTAAATTTACACGAATTTCATAAAATTAAACCTGTATCCCTTGCTGGCTAAGCATTAGAAGATATATTCGCTTTTTTGCAAATGAAGACATGTTGAATCGAAAGTAAAAGAAAAGTTAAGTATGGGATAAACCATTGAGAGTTTCGAAATTTTCATATATTGTTTGAATTGAGTTCGAACTCAAAAATTTAAAAAGGTGGGAAAATTAGTGAATATGAAAAAATCTTTATCGGTGACAACTTTAGGGTTAGCGGTTTTAGGTTTTGGTTTTACTAATAACGCAAGTGCTTCAGAGGTCGATACTGTAGACAAGCAGCCCGTTTTAGTTGACTTTGATACAATTCAATCAACAAAAACATCTAGTGTTCCTAGTTTGACTGTTGCAGCTGCACCTAAGAATGACTCTAACATTAGCGTATATACTCCCTTTTTTGGTAACCCATATGCAGTTGCGAAATCGAAATCAACTACGACCGAAGACTATGTTTATGCAAAAGCAAGAACTTTCAATGGCGATGGCTCATTAGTAAATACGAAAAGTAATAGTGCAAAAAAATCATCCTTTGTAAATGCTACAGCGACCAACACAAGCGTTTATTATGGAGATGATTACGCTATCGGTAATCATACCTATAAATTAAGTGGTTATAATGATGTAAATCACGAAACAAAAGCCTTCTGGTAAGAAAGAGAAAAAAGATATGCATCTTGCATATCTTTTTTCTCTAATACTTTACATATATTGAGGTGCTATTTATGAAACAAATATATATTATTAGCGGTGTTTTACTTATTTCATTACTTACAATTTATATTTTGTTCAATACTTCAATCATACAACCTCATCCTCTTTCCATAGAAAATAAACGAGAGCAACAAACCAATACTATTTCTTACGGATTGAAGGATAATCAAGGCCAACATATCAACAATGGCAGTACAATTACTAGTGAGGATAATAAAATTAATGTAACATTATCATTCGTACATACTATTAATGAAAACCGAAAATATGGATTAATTGTTCTAGAAGATTACGAACAAAAACCTTTTAGAATAGAAGATACTACTAATGAAATATCACACTATTTTTTTGATATGAAACCAAACAGTTCAATTACTACGAAAATCTCTTTACACACCTCTCCTAATGGAAATGAATTAACCTTTTTAATAATTAAAAAACCTGAATACAAATTAAAAGATAATAACTTAAATAAAGCAGCAATTTTAGAAGATATTCTAAGTATGCGATATTCAATGCATCCTTTTCAGAAAGAAAACGAAAAAATAAAACTCTCCCTTATAGATCCAGATGCTATTTTAAAAGATGGTCTTTACGAACCATTATTTGTTACGAACCGTGAAGAGAACTTACAAACTGTCTTCTTTGAAAAGGAAGGCAAGCAATTAACCCTATCAAACGGTAATGAAACGAATGATGAAATGACTTACGCAATCGTAGCTTTTAAAGATTGGAAACAAGTTGAAATATTTAACAATAGAAAAGTCGTTTATACTAAGGTTGCACCTGAAACAAGACAAATCTTTAATTTCACATTGCCTTCAGTGGATCAGGAAAGTAATTTTCAACTCGTTGCTTTTCCATTTCCTTTTAAAGTTAGCGAAGAAGATTATATCAGTCAACAAGCATTCAGTTCCTTTCGCATCGTAATTGAAAATGATAATAAATAAGTTATACTGTGCACATTACAACAACCTAAAAAAGGCCTACTCACACGAGTAGGCTTTTGAAACTATGAAAGTTTCGTCAATAACTGATTTAAATCTTTTTTCGTTTTCGTCGTTAATGATTTCATTTTATTAATATCGATTTTTTCTTTCTCCGCTCCTACAATTAACGGATACATACTTTGACCGATTGTTTTAGAATCCGTCGGATGTGATGCTTCTAGCTCTTTTTCAATCACGTCCCACTTTTCATTAATTTGTTTGCCAAGCTTATTCACTGTTTCCAATTTTGGATTAGCAGCTAACTGCTTGTCCAAGCTATCAATTAATGCCACAACTTCTTTAACGTTCGTTTTCACAGCAACACTTTTCTTCGGATCTTTCGTTGTCTTTTCGTTATTGTTTGTGTTTGAGCTTGTACTTGTGCTTTGATCTGCTGTTTTCCCGCTAGTCGTTTGGTCATTCGTTTTTCCTGTCGTTTCTTTTTCTTTTGTTTTCACATTCTCATTTTGAGTTGACGTTTTGCCGTTACTTTCTGTTCCTGATGATTCTTTCGTATTTTTTGCATCTTTATCTGTTTTTTCATTTGAAGAAGTATTTGTTTCTTTTTCAGTATCTTTCGTTGTTTTGGACGCTTCATCTGCACTTGTCGTTTTTGCTTCTCCTTCATTTTGCGCTGTTACTTGCTCTTTCTTTTCTGCCTCTTTATCTGCTGATGGACTACAAGCTGCCATAGTAAGCATTGTACCAATTGTTATCGATGCGATAGCGACCTTTTTCATTTTCATATAAATCCCCCTATGTTTACTTTATTTATCCTCCCCTTTACGATTCGATTTCCCCTTAAAAAATCCCTTTTCATACGAATTACCATCTTTCCGACAGTAATCTTCATAATAATACGGACAAAAACTGATAAACTCATTTTAATATTCGAGTTTCTTCTACTTCATTTTTCTGCTCGTAAGTAAAAGAAAAAGAGTATATTGTCACATTAAGAATTACTATCTTTATATGACGATATACTCTTCTATCAAATTTTTATCTTTCTTGACATTTTATTTATACAAAAAAATAAAATTTCCTTTCGTTTTTTGTTTCTCAACATTTGTTAACATAATATTTTTATGAATAACCACCATTCGAGTGAATAACTTGCCCAGTAACCCATTTCGCTTCTTCACTTACTAAAAAAGAAATTAAGCGCGCAGCATCCATTGTTTCTCCAACTCTACCTTGCGGGAATTTCCATACTAAATAATGTTTTAATTCCTCTGTAATCCACCCTGTATTTGTTGGTCCTGGATCAACGGCATTAACAGTAATCCCCTTCTCCATCGCTACTGGTGCTACTGACTTTGTAAATGCTTCAATTGCCCCTTTCGTTGCTGCATATGCTAGTTCATCTGGCATTGGACCTACTGACTGTCCTGAAGTAAGATTAATAATACTCCCGCCCGTTTTAAGTGAATAATGTTTTATAAACAATGAACTTAATAGCATAGTAGCCCGAATATTAACTGTATAATGTTTATCCAACTGCTCTACATCTAATTCCTCAATTCTCGTATGAGTAGAATATACTGCATTATTAACTAGAATAGATGGATCACCTAACCGTTCTGATACCATATAAAACAAACGATTTGGCGAATAAGACTGCGATAAATTGATTTCTGCCATTTCACATCGAACATCGTAACTTTCAATTTCCTTTTTCAGCAAAAAGGGTTCTTGATCACTCATTCCCCATGGCATCGCTTTATCATACTTTGGCCAGTACGTGAAAAAAATGTCTATCCCCTTTTGAGCAAGCACCTTGCATACAGCTGCACCAATTCCATTCAGACGAGTTGCCCCTGTTACAATTGCTATTTTCTTCACCTTTTTCTCCTCCATCTATACACAGATCCCCTGCATGAATACAGAGGATCTATCTTCTTATTGAATATTTGACAGTATACGTTCAGCACCTAATTTTAACATTTTAATAAAGATATAATTTACAATCGTAAACATTACAAATAAAACGATAAACATAACCCACAGTCCGACATGAAGGAAGAAGTATAATACACTTACTCCCCCCACAATAATTAAAGCTATTAAAATATTAGCTAAAAAATTCCACAAAGTGGTATATCGGCTCTTAAATAATTTCTGCTCTGTATCCCAATGAATATCTGCAGTTTGCGCGTCCCAGCGTGTTCCGATTAAATTAATTAATAACAACCCGTTCGCACTTAGTAAAAACCACAGTATCATAAAGACTGGAGAAATCCCAGCTACAACTGCCATCGTAATACCGAATACTGCTAAAATGATCACATTAATTAACCAAGCAGTGATTGCTTTCGCAAAAAAGATATCCGAAGCCTTTACTGGTAAATAACGATTCACAAACCAAGAGCTTCCATCTCGCGAAAATGACGTTGTTGCAATGACGTTACTACCCATTAAAAATAACGATGCACAAAGACCAACACCAATTGCAAATCCTGTTGTCTTTGGATTGTTAATATACTCTGTAATAAACTTTAAATTTCCATCTTGCACAAATAAAATAAAGAACAACATAATTGGCATAACGAAAGTTTGTACAATGCAATTTAAGAAAAATTGTGGTGTACGGAATAACGTTTTAAATTCTTTTTTCACATACGCTTTTAAATGCGAACTTTGTACTGTTGATTTCTGTAAACCTTCCGCCGAAATAACTTGTTTCTTTGCTGTACTCGTTGAAAGTCCAATAACCCCTTTTAAATATGTACGCTCTGCTATGTAATAAAACAACACAAAGAAGACAAATGAAATAACTGCAAAGATTATTACATATAAAGGTCCCTTCCAATTTGCATTTTCTACTAATGCCACTGCTCCAAAATATGTAGTTGGAAAATAATTTGTCATTTGTACTAAAAGAGAAGATTGATTATTTACAAGGTATTCCGCAGCCCCATCTCCAGAAAACGCACTTTTATTTCTCCACTGCATAAATACGTTAATTCCTACAATAAATAATATACTTACGATTCCAATAAATATATTTCCTCGATCTTTATTTTTCGCTATATTTGTATACCTCATAATAATTGTCATCAGTAACGAAGCTAATACTAACGGCACGATTGGGAAGAGTAAGTAAATAAAAATCATATATATGTAATATGTAATAAATGCGCCACTTTTTAAACCGTACGTAATGAAGATTGGTAATAAAATGAATGAACTCATTACGTATTGTGTAATTAATACCGTTAAAAATTTTGCCGAAATAATTTGCGCTGGTTTTAATGGTAACGGCAGTAACATTTCAATATCATTGCTGTAGTAAAATACAGTTAAAATGTTCGTTATACTCATTAAAAATACCCATATACTCGCAATCGCAAGTCCCATTGCAATAATCATTCCCGGCCCTTGCCCTAATTGTTTCAGACCTTCATACATTCCGTGCGTCATCGAACCAAATATTAAAAATCCAACAAATAAAATAGCTGCAAATGAAAATAAATACGCCCATCGCTTCTTCTTATCTGCTATAAAATCTGCGTAATTTAACTTTAATAGTACCTTCGTTAACGTCCAAATTTTACTCATTGCCCGTCATCTCCAAGAACATTTTTTCAAGTGATTCATTGGATTTAAAATGATCTCTCATTTCATCTAAATTTCCTTTAAACTGCAAATTCCCCTTATTAATAATAGCAATCCGGTCACATATTTTTTCCGCTACTTCTAATACGTGTGTAGAGAAAAATACAATCTTTCCTTTATCCGCATGTTCTCTCATCATTTCTTTTAAAATATATGCAGATTTCGGATCAAGCCCTGTTAACGGTTCATCTAAAATCCATACATCTGGTTCATGCACGAGCACACCAATAATAACGATTTTTTGTCTCATACCGTGCGAATAACTTTGAATTTGATCAGATAATGCATTATAAAGATCAAACTTCTTCGCTAAAGACTCTATTCGTTCTTGTCTTACTTCTTTCGGCACTTCATACATATCAGCCATAAAGTTTAAATATTCAATTCCTTTTAAACGTAAAAACATATCTGGGCTATCCGGCACATAACCAAACGTCTTCTTCGCTTCCATCGGCTCTTCCATAATATTTTTTCCGTTAATCGTAATCGTCCCTTTGTCCACCCCGTGAATGCCAGTAATCATCTTAATTGTCGTGGATTTACCCGCACCATTCGGTCCTAAAAATCCAAAGATTTCGCCGCTAGGTACAGATAAACTTAAATCTTTTACTGCATAGGTAGACCCATTATAACTTTTTGACACATTCGTAATTTCAATCATTCCATCCAATCCTTTCCTTAATTACCAAATAACTATATTGATATTATAGCATACTTCTATTTTAAGATTTTTACATTTTTCAGTTTATTTAACCTTTAAAATAAATATACACCCCTAATCCAACAACTAAAACGACAGCTAGTATAATATAAATCATTGTTAATCGTTTAATATTCCCCTTTGTCGCTTTGCTATAATTTGCATCACCATTCCGCCCAATTAACACCGTCGCAATGACAGTAATCACTACAAGTAATACAACGATCATGATCCAAGTTAGCATTTCTTCCTCCCCCTCCTTACAACCATTTTACAATATTATCCTCTTTATTTCGCAGCATATTTCCTCTTTTTACTATTATTATGAAGCAAACTGGAAAACTATTATTACCATTCCTATCCAATTGTGATATATTTGTAACATAACGTGACTTATTTCTAACAACGTAAGGAGGACCTATCATGAAAACAACTTGGATAAAATATTTAGGATTTCTCGGTTTCTTCGGTTTCCTCGGATTTTTTTATGAAAAAGGATTGTTTACTATGTTCTGTTTCTTCTCCTTTTTCACATCGTATAGAACAGTTCAACACGATGAACTGTTTGAACAAATTGTCAATAAATCGTGTCGCAATGCATTTATCGTTACATTACTAACTACCGCTATCATTATATTTATTGAAATGTTATTTCCAAACCCGGCGCTACAAGAAATTGATATCGCTCTTATTTTCGGCACACTCATTATTACGTTCGGTTTTTCTATGTTCTTTTATGATAAACCTGTTGATGAAATGGAAGATGCACCATGGCGTTCGTAACGAAGATAAAAGAATACCGCGCAAAATTGAACATGACACAAGAAGATTTAGCGAAGCAAGTTGGTGTACGCCGTGAAACAATTAGTCATCTCGAAAAAGGTAAATACAATCCTTCCTTACAACTTGCTCACGATATAGCGAAGGCACTACATAGTACAATTGATGAGATTTTTATTTTTGAGGATAAATAAAAAATACCGTCATTCTTTCCAAGAAGAATGACGGTATTTCTCATCGATTATCCATATAAAACCGCATGAAATACGCCTAATAGTAAGTATTGATCCTCCATGTAATCTCCATCATATGCATTCATCTCGATGTAATACATATCTTCCTCAAGACGAATATTCCAATCTGCGATTAAATAGCCTTTTCGTAATAATTTTCCCATTCCAAATGAAGTTTTATGAACAACATATTCTTCTGCCTTATATGTAAAGGTAAATATAAAATTTGCATCCAATAACTTTCCGTCACATACAAGTATTTCATGCTCTGCATCATTATTATCGATGTACGTTACTAAAATCTTTCTTTGGCGCTGCCTACTTACATCCTTTGCAATGACGCGAATATTGTTCTTAATATCCTTTATTTCATAAATGATATTACTACCAATTTTCGGAATAAAATCCAGCACTCTCATCAGCGTATTTTTATAATAGCCCCTTACTACGCCTACTTGCTCGCTTCCATTATAAACCTCTATCGGCGTCGTATCTGCTTTGCTATCACACGGTCGTTTGTAAGAAAGCTGCATCATTCGCTCTCCTCTTAAGTACTGATCAAACGTCACAGGATATTCTATCGCACGCAGTTCCTTATTTAGCTCATATAAATAGCATTGAACGCTCTCTACTAATGTTTCAGTAGAGATACGCTCTTGAAGTTCAAATTCTTGCCAGCTGGAAGAAACATTCCATTGATTATGATCCTCTTTATAGAAGAAGCCAAGAATTACCTCTTCACGGTCAGCCGTTTCATATTTCATAGGCACGTTTTGCCCGTGTTGAACTTGTTCCATCCACTGACCTAAATAAATGCCCAGCTCTGCAACCTTCATACATGATTTTTGAAAAAATACTCTGTCATCCATACAGATTGTTAAATCCCCTTCGATAAAACCATTTGTATAAGCAACATACCGTGGCTCATTCGTCTGCGGAATAACCTTGTCTAACTCAAATAAAAACGTTAACATCCTTCATTCACCTCTAGTTGTTACACTAATCATACATGACATCGCATCACTCTGAGAAACTATTTATATACGTATATTTAATTCACGCATTATAACACGTGAATGACCTTGTATAGTAGCGTTATTTTTTGTTCTATATCTTAGTATATGAACTTATATGAGCGATTTTTCAAATATATCTATCGCAACTTACAATATATCAACGATTTTTTCAATATATCTATCACAACTTACAATATATCAACGATTTTTCAAATATATCGATTTTTCGACAAATATCAGCACAATTAAAATGAAGCTACCTTTTCTTCAGCCACTTCTACAATTTCTAAAATTTGTAGCAGACTCTCCACTTCATAAGTCGGATTAACACTCGTCTTATTCTCTTTCAAACTCGGATTATACCAACACGTATCAATGCCGAAGTCTTCTCCGCCTTTCATATCAGAAGTTAGCGAATCTCCGACCATTAGTACACTTGATTTATCCGTAATTCCAAATTTCTCAAATGCATAATCAAAAATCTCACGCGCTGGTTTTTGATGACCAACTTCTTCAGAAATAATAATGTGATCAAAGAAATTACATAAAGGTGAATTTCCGATTCTTGATTGTTGCACCTTCGTATATCCATTCGTAATAATACCTAACTTGCAATCTTGTAGATTTTCACATAATTGTACTGCGCCTTCTATAAGGTGTACTTCTTTCCCTAAGTTTTCAAGATATACATCACTAAATTGCTGCGCATCTACGTTTATATTATGAAGTGCAAATAATTGTCTAAATCGATCTACTGCTAATTCACTTAGCGTAATCATTTTATTTTCTAAATCTCTCCATAATCCATTACTAATCTCTTTATAACTTGCAAGATAATCATTATACCCTGTAGGCATACCAAACTGTACAAACGCATTATGTAATGCGTGTCTTTCCGTTTCAGGGAAATCTAATAATGTATCATCTACGTCGAATAATATAACTTTGTATTTCATGATGTTTTCCTCAACTCCTATATTCTCATAGCTTAATTATAACAACAATAAGAAAAGGAGGCTAATTAAAACCAGCCTCCCTTCTTCTTACTTATCTTCCAGCAATAACTCTTTCATTTCCTCTAACGACTCTTTCGTAAAGCCAAGAGCCCTTTCAGCGTATGCTTCAACTGATCCGTATTGCTTTTGAATTTCACCAATCGCAGCTTGCAAGTATTCAGCACGTGCTTCAAACATTGCACCTAATATCGCTCTGCTCTCATCGTTTTGTAATTTCGCACCTAAAAAGGCCATCATTTTTTCATTTAGCTTTTCACGAAATCCGTTACTTAGTAAGTAGTCTTCCATTACTGTTTTTTCTGGTACACCTAGTAAAAGTAGTAATAATGCTGAACCAAATCCAGTACGATCTTTTCCAGCTGTACAGTGGTTTACTAACGGTAAGTTTTCCGGGTTTTGCGCTAAGTTTAAGAAGCTCACGAATGCCTCGTTACCACTTACGAAACCTTGGTTCATTTTCACAAGATATTCACCTGGTTTTCCTAACATAGAAAGGTCACCAACTTGGAAAAACTCATTTATATTTAAGTCTTTCGCTAAGTCTTGCATAACTGGTAAGCACACTTGACGAGCACCCGTAATTTCTGGATTCGGCTTATGCTTCACTTCAAAGTCTGTACGATAATCGCAAATTAACTTTAAGCCAGACTTTTGCAAATAGGCAATATCCCATTCAGTTAGCCCTGCTAATTCTTCAGAACGATATAATTTGCCCCATTTTACTTTACGGCCTTCAGTCGTTTCATATCCTCCCATATCACGGAAGTTAAACGCACCTTGTAATGGCAATCTACGCTCGGCTACTGTTACTGCTTGTCCATTACTTCCTACTAATCTAAAATATGGACGTTCATTTTCACTCGGGTTTTCAATTGTATATGATAATTCTCCATTTACCGTTGCAAGTAGTTCTCCATTTTCTTCAATATGATCTGGTGAAGTACTCCAATAAATACGAACTTCTTCTATATTATTTTCCCACTTTATTTGTAACGTATTATCTTCAATTCTTTCTACAGTTGCTTGTAGCCAATTTCTTTGCTGCTCCATTCTTTCACCAACGCTTTCTCATATAATCGAATCTTTTTTTATTGTATTATAGGAATATCTATTTTGTCGTTCTCATTTTTCTTTTTATCTTACAAAGAGGCAAAAAGTTCTTTTACTTGTTCATAAGTTGTACACGGATTCCCTCGAAAGACATATGCAATTTGTTCATCACCTAAATCTTTATATACAACTGTCCCGCGATCAGGGTGCGAATAAATAGTCCCCTCCCGCTATACGAGTTCGAGAATATAGACCATTCATCCTCCTAAAACACCCTCACATACCGCTCAGTACAACTTAGCAGCTGACATCCATTCTTTTCAAAAACATCCTTCATCCATTCATTTTGTATATTTGTCTCACCAATATAATAAGATGCACCTATTTCCTTTAAGACAAACAACGCACCTGCAAATAATGCAGCTTCATATCCCTTATTACGCATATTTGGAGTAACTGCGAAGTACATAAGTTTCCCTTCTTCTAACGTACCTCTTTCAATATGCGGGATTACAATTCCTATCGGCTTTTCATCGACATTCGCTGTTAAGCAATGTTCTTTCCATTGCTCACCAATTTCTTGTAGCATCATATGCACAAATTGATCATGAACGACTGGTTCTCCCGTCGCTTCATTCCACAGTGAATAAAAAGCCTCTTCCCCTACTTCTTCAATTAACTTAAAATCAACTTCACTTTCTATATCTTCTACTTCGTATATATCTTTAAATACAATCATGCTTTCCGTAACATATTCAAATGAATACGTTTCAAAACATTTTTTATACACATCATAATTTGGGCTTTTTGAAGAAATTTCAAAATGTAGTTTTTCTAATTCACCTTTTTTAGCTTCAGCAACGCAATATTGCATCATTTCCTCTAATTGCTCTTCTGTAAAAATCTCTGCATTATTTTCTTTTATCATAATAGAAGAAGCACTTCTTCTTATTTTAAAATGTTTTTCTAACTGTTCTATCGTCGTCATATTCTTCCCTCATCTATATCATACTCGAATTTCTAATCGTTCTCCTTGCATGAGCAGGATTGTCCTTGAATATATAGAATACTAGAAAAGATCGCATCTTTAAAGTGCGGAGGAGGTTCTCCAGTGGATATTACAGCATTGCAACAACAGTTAGAGCTTATACAACAAAATGACTATACGCAACTACAGCATATAGACGTAAATGAGTTAACTTTGAACATGCTTCAGTATATCGGAACGACTGATAGCTACGTTCGTTACCAACTTATATATAAATGTTTTGCGCATTTCATTCATCATGAATTCCTTATGGACGATCAGCTGAAATTACTTCTGCAAACTTGTTTAAGTGATGAGTATTTATATTGTGACATTTACTCCCCACATACAGATGGGGTTTTCACACGTTCTTACACTGTTTCGTTAATTGCGTTAATACTCCAATTCGCTAATTCGCACTACTTTTGTACAGAGGAGGATATCGAAGAAATAAAAAATAAACTCATTACATATACAAACTTAGAAACGGATTTTCGAGGCTATATTGAAAACAAAGGATGGGCTCATTGTCTTGCTCACGTATCTGATGCTTTCACCGAAATTGTTCATAATACGTATACGACCTTTGAATGGTACGAAGAATTAATTCATTGTTTATTAAATAAAATTTTTATTCCATCTGACCTTTTTCATAATAATGAAGATGAACGCATTGTTACTCCATTACTAGCAATGCTGTATCATGATTTTCCTCAAAACGAGTTAATTTCTATTATTCATAAAAAAATAAAAAGGCTTCCTCAAATTAGAAAACGCCTTTCACTTAATGAGTATTGTATTTTATGCGCCAACATTAAAACCTTTTTACGCACATTATTTTTCAGAACGAAAGATGACCATAACTTAGCTTTTACAGCGCGTAAAACAGAAAGAATGTTAAAAGAACTCCCTAACTATTATTAAATACAAGGAGCAAAAATATGGGCTACATTGAAGACATGAGAAATCTAGTAGGAAATCATCCACTTATTTTAATAGGATCACATGCCATTATATTAAATGAAAAAGATGAAGTATTACTGCAGCTTCGGACAGATTTTAACCGATGGGGCATTATTGGGGGTGCCTTAGAATATAACGAAACGTTAGAAGGTGCTTTAAAACGAGAAGTATTTGAAGAAACTGGACTTATTATTAAAAATCCAGAACTATTCCGTACATACTCAGGGCCAGATTTCTTTCAAATCTATCCAAACGGCGATCAAGTACATGGTGTACTCGTTGTTTATATTTGCCGCGAATTTCACGGGGAGCTTATATGTGATAAAACTGAGTCAAAAGAATTACGTTTCTTTCCGTTTGATGAGTTACCTAGTACTCTTCATCCAGTCATTGAGGGGATTCTTCGCGATTTTCATCACTCTAATTAAAAATATAAATAAAACAACCTCATTTCCCGTCATTACAACGTGAAATGAGGTTGTTATCGTTCACCGTAAATCCCTATTTCCCCAAAATGATATTAACGCTCTCTTTCTACAACTTTATATCCCTTTATAAAAAGGATAGTTATATAAGAAACAATAAATGAAAGAATAGTATACATGCCAACCCAAAAGAAAAATGCTGGATCGTGCACTGTAACACTTAACATAAGAAAAATAAGAAATGTTACAATTGGCATCGCGTAAAATGTACCTACTTTATATGTCACAGCTATTGAAAAAATACAAATAAGCAATGGATATATACAGAAAATAAAAATGATTTCACTCAATGTTATGTCCCCCTTTCTGCAGAAATAATAGGTTTCTCGTAAACATTTGGGGGAACAACAAAATTTTATTTTTTATTAGTAAATATAATGTTAGATTGTTATCTCAATCTGATTCCCTTCAGGATCACTTACTACACTTTCATAGTAACCATCCCCTGTAGTTCGTGGGCCGTTTAACACAGGGTACCCTGCTTCTCTTAATGTATGAGTTAATTCGTTCACCTTTTCTTTATTACCTACAGAAAAAGCAATATGCGCATATCCTACTGTTTGTATTTTTATTTTATCGTCTATCCCTACTTGTCTCATAAGTTCTAGACGCGCACCACCTTCAAAAGTTATGAAATAAGATTCAAACTGCTTTTTCGGATTGTGATATAAGCTATTTTCTTCACCACCGAAGTACTGTTTATAGAAATCACACATTCCTTCTAAATCATTCACCCAAATTGCTACATGTTCAATTTTCATAATCGACACCTTTTCTTTTATGTTATTCAACTGGCAATTGGATGCTTCATTGCCAGTACATTTAATTTTCTTTATTTGTTCTCGTAATCATAAGATCAAGTCCAAGGCTTTTTAACCCATATAAATAATCTTCTTTCCAGTTGCTCACTGTTATTTTCGGAATATGTTCTGCCGGAATGTACTGCGGACAACTTTTTACAATTTGATCTATTACAAATTGATTCACTTCATCATCACAGAAGATAAACGTATGAGGGTTAATAATAGCTATACATGTAGCTATTAAACGAGTAATAGCATCTATATTATATTCCTCTGAATTATGCGAATCCCCACTTCTCAAAGCTTGTAAGAAATTTTTATTATCATACTGCGGAACGAAAGATATCTCTCCTGAGAAAAATGTACTTCCGCGTACGACATCTCCATTTACCATAATCCCCGCACCTGGGCCATTTTGACCTGAATACAAATATACAAGAGAGGAATTGTCATTATTCCTCGTGTTTTTATGATACCCGAGCACTGCAGCATTCATATCGTTTTCTATTACTACTGGTATAGAAAACAGTTCCTCAAAGTGACTTTTCAAATTAAAATTTTGAAACTTTTCATATCCAGGAATATAGAAAATACGCCCATTATCGACCGCACCAGGGACACCAATTGATATAGAACTTATTTTTGGAAACATAGCTATAAGACTTTCTATATGTTCTGTTAATACGCTTAGTCCCGCATCAATTAATGCACTTGAAGTACTCCCTTGTTCTTTTACTTCCCCTAAACAGTTAAAAATTGTATAATTCGTCTCATTTTTTTCTAAAAATATCGCTAATCCTAACATATATTCTGGATTATACGCATATCGTTTCGCTCTTCTTCCGCCACTTGAATCATCTAAACCGACTAAAGTGACTTCACCATCTTGTTTCATATTTTCTATAAATTTACTTATCGTTGGAAAACTAATTTCTAATGTATTACTAAGTTCAACTTTCGTCGCACTTCCTTGCTCTAGAAGAGCCGTACGAATGCCGCGAAGGATCGTCTCTTTAATTGATTTTTGAGTAACAAATTGTTCACTCAAATCGCTCACCACCTTAATCAACATACTTATTAAACACTTTTAATAAGTTGCGTTGACAATATATCATACATCATTTTCTAAAGCAATAGAGATGATATATTTCCGCTGCATGCAATCCTTATTTAGCTCGGTGTATTCTCTCTTGTAATAGACGATACAATTCCAGACAAAAGAACAAATAATAAAACCGCTAGCAAGGCATTACGTATTCCGAATGCTTCCCCAAGTATCCCTAAAAATGGTGGTCCGACTAAAAAGGCTGTATAACCAATGATAGAAACTGCAGCAACATTAGAAGTCGCATTTTCACGGTCATCTCCAGCAGCTGACAGACCAATTGGGAAACCTAGCGCTGCACCAATCCCCCACAGTACTACACCAAATGCTAGAAAATACGAATTACTCCCAAATATTACGATTGAAATTCCTAGAATCGCCATCATAATAGTGGCACGTACGACAGCGACACGACCGAATCGATCAAGGAAATAGCTGCTACACATACGAGTTAACGTCATTGCTAATACAAAAATTGCGTACATAATAGAACCTGCCACTATACTTTGCTCATGTCCATCTACCATCACGATAGGTAGCCAATCATTTGCACTACCTTCTGCAAATGCCATTCCAAGCACAAAAAGACCAATTAAAAGCACCTTTTTTTCCATACGTAAGGAAGTACGCTTCTCTCTCCTTTTGTTCCGCGATTTCTCCTTCTTTCCTGTTCCATGCGGAAGAAAACGATACACCATACATACAAGTAATAGAAATATGACCGAAATCACAAGAAACTGATACAGAATCGGGATGTGAAGCGACGCTGCGACAGAACCACTGAGCGCGCCTACTAAAGTTCCTACACTAAAAAAGCCATGGAATTTCGGAAGAAGAGTTGTTCCTAATTTCTGCTCAATGGAAGAACCTTCTACATTCAATGCGACTTCCGCCAATCCGTAGCCTACTCCAAATACTAGTAAGCTACTAAAAGCCCCCATACTAGAAACAAAATAAATATTTATACCTAAACAAATCAATCCAACAATCATAAAAAACATACTGCCTATAATAACGTCTCTAGCTCCCTTACAGTCAATGAAGCGGCTTGCACTCAGTAAACCAATTATTGAACCAACAGATAGTCCGAACAAAATCCAGCCCATTTCTGCATTTGACACTGCTAACATATCTCGAGTAGTTGCTGTTCTTGAAATCCATGTAGCAAATGCCACACCTGGCAAAGCAAATAAGAGAAAAAGAGCATTTCGAGAGGCAAGTAATCTCTTTTTATGATTGTCCGCACTATATTTCTCCATATGAAACACCTTTCACATTGTCTATACGATAATTTACGAACTGTTGAAAACGCCCTTTATTCTTCTATCGTTTTAATAACTTTAGCTGGATTACCACCAACTACTACATTATGAGGTACATCTTTTGTCACAACTGCCCCTGAAGCAATTACAGCGTTGTCTCCAATTGAAATACCAGGGTTAATAATAGCTCCCCCGCCAACCCAAACATTGTTACCTACCTTTACTGGCTTTCCATATTCTTTACCAGAGTTCCGCTCTACCGGATGCAACGGATGCGTAGCAGTATAAATGTGAACACCTGGTGCAAACATACAATTATCACCGATTCGCACTTCACAAACGTCCAAAATCACACAATTAAAATTTGCGAAAAAGCTCTTTCCAACATGGATATTGTAGCCATAATCACAACGAAAATCAGGATTAATTTGGGCTTTCCCATCAGCTGAAGAACCTAAAAGCTGATTTAATAACGTAAAACGTTTTTCATCTCCTATCTCCATCGCCTCATTATAAAGGCGTGTTAAACGTTTTGCTTCAGTTCTATCAGCTACTAACTCTTCATCATCTGGCATATACATTTCTCCTGCCACCATCTTTTCTTTCTCCGTTTTCATACATTCATCTCCTTTTTTATTGAATGAGATCCACTTATTAAACTTCTTTAATAAGTGACTTAAATTATACTTATTAAACACATTTAATAAGTAACCCTATATTAGCATACTTTTTAACATATGCAACTAATAAGTTTTGAAAAGAAGTGCGAATTCCTTGCTCTACATATCAATATGAAGAATATTATATAGATAAACAAGGGAACGCTCAGCGCCCCCTCTCAAATCCAATCCGTTTTTTAATTTCAGCTAAATTTACCTTCGCGATTTCTCTTGCCCGCTCAGCACCTTTTTCTAACGCTTCGTATAATAAATTTGGCTCATTCATATACCTAGCGTATTTCTCACGAGGTCCAGCTAACTCACGATCTACAACGCGAAACAACTCTTTTTTCACATCACCCCATCCGATTCCAGTCTCATATTTTTCACGGATCGACTGTATTTCAGCCTCTGTCGCAAATTCTTTATAAATTATAAATAACGTTTCTAGTTCTTTCGGTTCATTCGGAAGTGAAGAATCTGTTTTGATTTTAAATATTAACTTTCGTAGTTTTTCTTTCTCTGCAAATAATGGGATTACATTCCCGTAACTTTTACTCATCTTTCTTCCATCAAGTCCTAGTAATATTGCTCCTTCTTCTTGTATGACATACTCCGGAAGTGTAAATGTCGTGCCGAATGTATGCTTAAAATACGTCGCAATATCACGTGCAATTTCAATATGCTGAATTTGATCTTTCCCAACTGGTACATGAGTAGCTTGAAATAGTAATATATCCGCCGCCATTAAGATCGGATACGTATATAATCCCATATTCACTCCTGCATCTATCTCTAAACCCGCTTCTTTATTTTGCTCCACCTTCGCTTTATACGCATGAGCACGGTTCATAAGTCCTTTCGGAGTTAAGCAAGCTAATATCCAAGCTAATTCTAGAATCTCCGGCACTTCTGTTTGTCTATAAAAAATAACATCTTCCCCAAGTCCAAGCGATAACCAAGTAGCTGCTACCTCTTCCGTATAACTGCTGAACTTTTCTGAATCATGCACAGCATTTAATGCATGATAATCAGCTATAAAGTACAATGCTTTTCCTTCATTATTCTTTAACATTTGTAATGCAGGTTTAATCGCGCCAATATAATTTCCTAAATGCGGATAACCTGTCGGCTTAATTCCTGTTAACATTATTTTTTCACTCACACTAACTCCTCCTTTCTCAAAATAAAAAGAGCCTCTCATCCTTAAAAAGGACGAGAAACTCCCGCGGTACCACCTTAATTAGCTATCATTATAGCTCACTTCAACTTCTTAACGTGAAGTAACCGTCTTTACCTACTCATTTCAGTTAGAAGCTCCAGAGCCCATTCCATATTCATCCCTTACTGATTCTCACCACATATCAGCTCTCTGAAAAGTTTCGAATATGTACTCTTCTCTTTCATTGCTTTTTCGTTATTTTTTTACAGTTTATCACATTCCACTTCCAAACAAACCCGAATTTTCTATTTTATATAGCAGGAATTTCCACTTCAATTGTCTAATCTTATATAGGTTTGCAGAAATATTCAAAACAACTTTGGAGGTTTTTTCATGGTAAAATATATATCCATTTTAGGTTCCACAGGATCCATCGGCACATCTGCATTAGATGTTATTTCAGCTCATCCTGAACATTTCAAAATCGTCGGTTTAACCGCAAATTATAACATTGATCTTCTTGAGCAACAAATCAAAACGTTTCAACCTCGTATTGTAAGCGTTGCGACAAAAGACTTAGCAGACACGCTTCGTACGCGTATTTCAGCAAATACAAAAATCACACACGGGACTGATGGCTTAATTGCAGTAGCTACTCACCCTGATTCAAATCTTGTATTAAGTTCTGTTGTCGGTGTTTCAGGATTACTCCCAACAATTGAAGCATTAAAAGCGAAGAAAGATATCGCTATTGCTAATAAAGAAACTTTAGTTGCAGCTGGACATATCGTAACTGAACTAGCGAAACAAAACGGATGTCGCTTAATTCCAGTAGATAGTGAGCATTCAGCTATTTTCCAATGTTTAAACGGAGAAAATAATAAAGAGATTGAGAAGTTAATTGTAACAGCTTCCGGTGGTGCTTTTCGTGATAAAACACGTGAAGAAATGCAAACGTTACAAGCTAAGGACGCTTTAAAACATCCAAACTGGTTAATGGGCGCAAAACTAACGATTGATTCTGCCACATTAATGAATAAAGGATTCGAAGTAATGGAAGCGAGATGGCTATTTGATATTCCGTATGAAAAAATTGATGTAATGATTCATAAAGAAAGCATCATTCATTCTTTAGTAGAATTTATTGATGGATCAGTTATGGCACAGCTCGGTGCTCCTGATATGAGAATGCCTATTCAATATGCGTTTCACTATCCTACTCGGCTACCTTCTTCCTATAAAAAATTAAATTTATTAGAAATCAGTAGTTTACATTTTGAAAAACCAGATTTAGAGAAGTTCCCTTGTCTACAATACGCATATGAATGTGGCAAAATCGGTGGTACTACTCCCGCTGTATTAAATGCAGCAAATGAAATTGCGAATGCACGATTCTTAAAAAATGAAATTGTCTTTTTCGATATTGAAAAAACAATTTACAAAACAGTTGAAGCTCATCATAACGTAAAAGACCTTTCACTAGATGCTATATTGGAAGCGGATCAATGGGCGCGCCAATATGCAAATGAATTGTTAATAAAAAAGAGCTAAAACAGTTCCCACTGTTTTAGCTCTTTTTTCACGTATTCAACTTAACAAATCTATAACCGTGCGTAACTAACACTTTTAATATCGCGTATCCTGGAATGGCTAAAATAATGCCCATAATCCCGAATAAGTTTCCGGCAGTTAAAATGATAAATATGATTGTAATTGGGTGAATATCTAGCTTTTTCCCCATTACTTGAGGAGAAATAAATTTACCTTCTGCTAATTGTACAACCATCATAACAATGATTACTTTTAACACCATTGCTGGCGAGTCAATAAATGCGATAATTAACGCTGGTGTAATAGCAATAATTGGTCCTACGTACGGAACGATATTTACAATCATCGCTAAAATCGCAAGTAGTACCGCATATTTAATACCGATAATAAGGTAACCGATTAATAGCATAATACCGATAAACAAGCTCACGATAATTTGCCCTCTAATATACGAGCTAATCGCATAGTGCATATCATCTAGTATTCTCATTGCTGCTGGTTGTCTTTGTTCTGAAATGAATTTTAAGAAGTGATTCGGCAATTGTTCGCCATCTTTTAAAAGATAGAACAATATAAATGGAACCATTACAAATGTTAAAACAACCTCTGTAACAGTACTCAAGAATCCAGTTACATTCCCAGTTACTGATGATAATGACTTTGTAAAATCAACTGTATAGTCTTTTACCATATTCGCAACATTAATATTTAAATTCTCCTGAATTTTACCAAGTAAATTACTTTCCCCGAATCTACGCGCTGCTTGTTCAATCTCATGACCAAAGTACGGTAAGTTATCAATTAATGCATCAATTTGATCTTTAATAATAGGGATAACAGTTACAACTAAAAACACAAATAATCCGATTACTATTAAGTATATTGAGGCTATCGATACGATTCTTGAAACACCTTTCTTTTCTAAAAGTGAAACGAATGGATGCAAAATATAGAATAGCACGCCTGCCAATAGTACTGGGAAGAAAATTGTTTTTAAAAATACGATAAACGGTGTAAAAACAAATGATATTTTTGTTAGTAATAAAATATTAATAAACAATAACGCAAATCCAAGCAATACCGCCAAATAATTTTGTTCTCTAAAAAACTTTCTTAACTTATCTCTTTTTCTTATATTTATTTTCTCCAATGAAACCACCTCTTCGAATGATGAAAAGCCCTTATTCAGGGCTCTTCATCATAATCTATATCTCTATTTCCTTGCAGCTTTCACTACAAATGATACAATAAGAATTAACACGATTGCACCTAATAATGCCGGCACGACATGAATCCCACCAAATGATGGCCCAAAGGATCCAAATAATCTACCACCTAACGAAGCACCTAATAAACCTGCGATAATATTTCCGAACATACCACCTGGGAAATTTTTACCCGTTATAGAACTAGCAATTGCACCTATAATAGCACCAACTATTAATGTGATAATCCATCCCATTTTTAGTCCTCCATTTCTATTATAGTTTGTATGATTCAATACAAACATATGTATTTATCATTGCTAATCATATTTCACTATAGAAATATATTTACTGCTATTTTACATATGGAGATACATATATTATATGCAAAAAAGAAAAATATTGTCAAACTCACCCATAAAGCAATTATATTAATATACCATATTCAAAGGAGGCTTCATTATCTATGATTCTTAAGTTAAATTCCACTTCTTTTGAAGTAGCAACATCCATTTTACAAGTTCAAATTCCAGCCTATAAAGTTGAAGGGGACTACTTAAATAGTACTGCCATACCCCGTTTATATGATACTGTAAACGATATTCAAAGTTGCGTTGAAACATTCTATGGATATTTTTCTGAAAATAAACTTGTCGGCTTTATTTCTTTTGTACAAGAAGAAAAACTAATTGATATCCACAGGTTAGTTGTATCGCCTGATTTTTTTCAAAAAGGAATTGCGACGAAACTCCTAATTTATATATTTAACATGTTCCCTTCTTCTATGACATACATTGTACAAACAGGTAAAGCAAATACCCCTGCTATCGCATTATATAAAAAACACGGCTTCCTTGAAGTAACATACACCGAACTACCTGATGGAATAGTACTTACACAACTGAAAAAACAGAAAAAATAAAATAATTTGACTAATCGTTTTATTTATGTTACCTTTTACCTTATAATACCTTTTGCTGAGTCCAAATTTTGGAGCGGGGGAACCAATTTTGTAGCTATGCTACTTGGGGCGAATCTTTTTTTAAGTAGGGAAACTCTCACTTCCCGAGTCCGACAGCTAACCTCGTAAGCGTAATGGGAGAGGAAGGTGCTTTTTGCCTATGTTACACATTTTGCCTCCTTAATTATAAATATGGGATCGATATCAAATAGTCACCTATATTTATAGAAAAGGAGATATGTATTATGTTACGTTTATCTGATCACGCAATAAAAATGATGGAGCAAAGACTTCGACTCGAACAACATCGCACATATCAAGCAAATAAAATTGTAGATAACTTACATCACAAATACTTCTTTCAACATATTTTTCAGCCAAAAAGATAAAGCAAAACTTTAATCAGTGGGGGCATCCCCACTGATTATTAGTTAAACCAATCGGGCTTTTACGGTCCGTTGATCTATCACCTAACTTCTTTACTCTAGCTGAATTTTGGAGCGGGTGTCTTACTGCCCGTTAATGCAGGATAAAAAATTGTTCATTTAACATCAAAAACACAAGGTGTGTCTAAAAAGACATTCCTTGTGTTTTTATATTTCTTATAATATTCTCACTACATTTAAACTTGCCGTAATCGTACCTGCTATTGTAGTCACATGCCCAACACCGAGCGGGCCATTTTGTAATATAAACGTTGAATTTGCACTAGCTACATTTACAAGAAGCGTATTTGAAATAGATGGTTCCAATACTACAGTTGATGTCGTTACATTTTGTATAAAACTCCCTGTTACTTGTGTTCCATTTAATAGTAATCTTACAGATACTACTTCATTCCCACCAGTCGCGTCCCCTTGGAAATAGTAGCTTACTAAATATATTCCTGGCGTCGATACTGTGACAGTTGTAGCACTAGTTAAAGATACACCAGTTCCATATACAGTGGATCCCGAGTTAATTGGAATATTGGCACTTGCTGCAATTGTGCTTGTTGATGTAGAAAAGAAATAGCCACCACCTGTCGATATAGCAGATGATCCTGTTGCTCCAGTTAAGCCGGTTGGACCAGTGGCGCCGGTTGGGCCTGTTACTCCCGTTCCCCCTGTTGCTCCAGTTATTCCTTGTATGCCTTGTATTCCAGTCGGGCCAGTGGCACCAGTCACTCCCGTCTGGCCGGTTGCTCCCGTCGAACCTGTTATCCCTTGGAGACCTTGGATTCCTTGAAGACCTTGGGGACCCGTTTCTCCAGTCGGGCCGGTTGCTCCCGTTGGACCCATTTCTCCTTGTGATCCTTGAATTCCTTGAGGACCTTGGGGACCCGTTTCTCCAGTCGGACCGGTTGCTCCTGTTGGACCGGTTGGGCCCGCCTGGCCGGTTATTCCTTGTAGACCTTGAGGGCCGGTTGGACCAGTTGGGCCGATTGGACCTTGCACTCCTTGTATCCCCTGAATTCCTTGGGGACCAGTTGGACCAATCGGACCTTGGATTCCCTGAATTCCTTGAGGACCCGTTGCCCCTGTCGGACCTGTTGGACCTTGGGGACCTTGCACTCCTTGTATTCCTTGAGGACCGGTTGGGCCTATACTTCCTTGCGGTCCCTGGATACCTTGTATTCCTTGAGGACCGGTTGGGCCTGTTATGCCACTCGGACCTTGTACGCCTTGCACTCCTTGTGAGCCAGTTGGGCCACTCGGACCTTGTACGCCTTGTAGACCTTGTAAACCAGTTGGACCTGTCGCTCCCCTTACTCCTTGCTCACCTTGTATACCTTGAACCCCTTGTGGGCCGGTTGGACCGATTGGACCCTGTGCCCCTTGCACTCCTTGGGGACCTGTCGGACCGGTTGGGCCGATTGAGCCTTGTAATCCTTGTAGACCTTGCGGACCTGTCGGGCCGGTTACTCCTTGTATCCCTTGTGGACCTTGAATGCCTTGGTCACCCGTTGGACCTGTTGCCCCCATCGGCCCCTGTACCCCTTGCAAACCTGTTAAACCGGTTGCTCCTGTTGGACCCTGTATTCCTTGCACTCCTTGGATTCCTGTTGCTCCTGTTGCTCCTGTCGCCCCTGTTGCCCCTGTTGCTCCAGTCGGACCTGTTGGACCCCCTGGTGATCCTGCTGGACCGGTTGGACCGGTTGGGCCTCCCGGAGGACCGGTTGGACCTGTTGCTCCTGTTGGACCCGTTGCAGAACCAGTCGGACCGGTTATCCCAGTTGATCCGGTTGATCCAGTTGGACCTGTATCCCCTTGTAAACCAGTTGCCCCAGTCGGACCGATTACACCTTGCACTCCTTGGATTCCTTGAGAACCGGTTGGACCTACCTGCCCCATTTCTCCCTGGGGACCTTGTAAACCTTGAACACCAGTTTCCCCTTGTGGCCCCATTGGCCCCTGTTCCCCTTGGATTCCTTGAGAACCTGTTGGGCCTGTTGGACCAATTAGACCCTGTATTCCTTGTATTCCTGTTATACCTTGTAAACCACTACTTCCTAAATTACCTTGAACACCTTGTATACCAGTATTTCCAGTCGGACCTGTTGGACCATTGTCCCCTTGCACTCCTTGTATTCCTTGTATTCCTGTTGGACCTGTCGGACCGACTTCCCCTTGCATTCCTTGTATGCCTTGTATTCCTGTTGAACCTGTTGGACCGATTGGACCAGGAATTCCTTGTATTCCCTGAATACCAGTTGGACCTGTCGGACCTCTTTCGCCTTGAATTCCTTGAACACCTTGTATTCCCTGTGGGCCTTGTTCTCCCATAGGTCCTTGACTACCTTGAGAGCCTTGTGGTCCAGTTAAACCTGTTGGACCTGTTGGACCATTTTCTCCCTGTACCCCTTGCACCCCTTGTATTCCTGTCGGACCTGTTGGACCGATTGGACCTTGTACGCCTTGTATTCCCTGCGGTCCAGTTGGTCCACCTAAAGCACCTGTTGGACCGGTTGGTCCAGTGGGCCCCGTAATACCTGGCGGCGGAAAAGGAATAGGTGCTTGAAACTTACTACACTTATCTTGATTCTTCACAAGCATCTCCTCCCGTTTGTAACGCATCAAACTATTTGTAATATGTTTAAGCTAGCTGTTATTACTCCCGCTAATGTCGTTACATGCCCAATAGCTAATGGACCATTTTGTAATGACAAAGTGGAATTTGGAGAAGTAACTTCAATTACCATCGTATTTGAAATCGCTGGTTCTAATATAAAATTACCTTTTGTAACATAAAGAATAAAACTCCCTGCGACTTGCGTTCCGTTTAAAACAAGCCTTACCGAAATCGTTTCATTCCCCAAAATTGCATCCCCTTGAAAATAATAACTTATTAAATATATCCCTGGCGTACTTAACGTTATAGTTGTCGCATTTGTTAAACTAACTCCTGCTCCAAAAATTGTAGAACCAGAATTAATTGGTATTAGCGCATTCGCTGTAATTGTACTCGTTGCAGTGGAAAAGAAATAACCGCCCCCACTAGGTAAACCAGTCGCTCCAGTCGCTCCTGCTATCCCCGAGAAACCTATTGATCCTACATTACCAGTTGCGCCTGTTGGTCCAACCGCTCCGTTTTGCCCCTGACTACCTTGCGCTCCAACTGGGCCTATACTACCACTAGCACCTGTCACCCCACTTGCTCCAATTGGGCCTTGCAAACCTTGAATTCCTTGTATACCTTGTATTCCTTGCGGACCCGTTGCACCTATATCGCCTGTCATTCCTGTTATTCCTTGTATTCCCGTAATCCCTTGAACACCTTGCACACCTTGTGGTCCAGTTGACCCGGTTGCTCCAGTAGCTCCAGTTTCACCCGTTGCACCAGTAATTCCAATATTCCCTTGTGGGCCTTGGGGTCCTTGACTACCTTGTGCCCCTTGGACTCCTTGAGGGCCAGTTATACCGACCTCCCCTGTATTTCCTTGGGGACCTCTAATTCCCTGTGCTCCTGTTGGACCGATTATTCCTTGCACTCCTTGTATTCCTTGCACTCCTTGAACTCCTGTTGGACCCGTTATTCCTTGTAATCCTTGAGGACCTTGCAAACCAATAGCTCCAGTCGGACCGATTATTCCTTGCACTCCTTGAAGACCTTGTGCACCTTGTGCACCTGTCAATCCCGTAGTCCCTTGTATCCCTTGAACTCCTTGAGGACCTTGTGCTCCAGCTGCTCCTGTTTCCCCTTGAATTCCTTGTACTCCTTGTATACCTTGCGCTCCAGCTGGACCAGTTGCTCCTCGGATTCCTTGTTCACCTTGAACTCCTTCCGCTCCTGTAACACCAGCTGGACCGGCTATCCCTTGTATTCCCACCATTCCTTGTGCACCTGTTGGGCCTATTACACCTTGAATACCTTGAATACCTTTAGGGCCTTCTGCACCTGTCGGACCAGTTACTCCACGCGTACCTTGTATTCCTTGAGAACCTTCTGCACCCGTTGGACCCGTTATACCTGGGTTACCTTGAGGACCTTGTGCCCCTTGGACTCCAACTGCTCCAACTACACCTTGGGAACCTTGGGCTCCCCTTACACCTTGAGGACCTGTTGGACCTGTTATACCTTGCACTCCTTGCGCTCCAATTGGTCCTATCCCTCCGCTTACACCTGTTGAACCAGTCGCACCCGTTGGACCTGTTGGACCTCCTGGCGGGCCGGGTGGACCTGATGGACCAGTCACTCCACTAGATGGACCAATTGGACCGGTTGTTCCCGTCGGACCACCCGGTGGTCCTTCTGAGCCTTGTGTACCAGTAGGACCAGTTGCTCCTGTTATCCCTCGTACTCCTTTTGCTCCTTGAAAACCTGTGGATCCACTTACTCCTTGTATTCCTTGAACTCCTTGTGGACCTTGAGGGCCTGTTACACCGGTTATTCCCTTTATTCCGCTTATACCTTGAGGACCTTGTATTCCAGTAGAACCAGTTGGTCCTACTACACCTTGTGCCCCTTGATCACCTTGGTGTCCTTGTTCTCCAGTAATTCCTTGTATTCCTTGAGCGCCGTCTTCTCCTTGTATACCAGTAGCCCCTTGCTCTCCTTGTATCCCTTGAACACCTTGAGGACCTTGGGAACCAGTTACCCCTGGAACTCCAGTTCCTCCTCTCTCTCCTTGTATTCCTTGTGCCCCCGTTTGTCCTCGCTCACCTACTTCCCCTTGTATTCCTTGTATGCCCTGTATTCCTTGACTACCAGCAGGACCCGTAGCTCCCTGTGTTCCTTCTAATCCTTGTACTCCAATATCACCAATTGGACCTTGGTTTCCGATTAATCCTTGAGCACCTTGGAGGCCAGTTGGACCAGTTATACCTTGCTCTCCGGTATCACCAACAGCTCCTTGTATTCCCTGCGCTCCTGTTGTCCCTCGCGAACCTTGTATTCCCCTGATACCTTGAGGACCTTGGGGACCAGTTGCTCCCGTCGGTCCAGTCATCCCTGTTGGACCAACAGGACCTTCATGCCCTCCAGTTGGACCTACAGGGCCACTATTACCTGTTGGACCAGTTGCACCTATAAGCGGAAGAGGCAGTGCCACTCCGAATTTTTTGCAATTTTTATGATGACGCACAACAATCCCCCTTCCCTAAAATCATTACACCTTTTATATGAAATGCATTTTTTTTTTAAAAGTACACCTCTGACCTTATTTTTTTAAAAATAAAGAAGCCTATCATTTCAACTATTTGAAACGATAGGCTTCTTTTTATAAAACAATTTATTTCCTCGCCTTAATAATAAAAGTAGTTGGTACCATCCTAGCTTTATATAAAGAATAATATTTCGTAGACGGCTCAGCTAGTTCTCCATCAAACGAGCTCGATGGTTCAGGCTCTTCTATTCTCTCAATTATAAAGCCTGCTCTATTTAACTCATTTATATATGTACTTATTTTTCTCTTATATAATATCGCTTGTACATTTTCTCCTTTAAATGTTTCAAACGTAATGGACGTTTCCTCATGATAAGAAGACTTTATAGCAACTTCTTCTGTACCATACTGTAAGTTTGAATATACTGGGTGCTCCCAACTAAAAATAAAACTTTCTCCTGGCTTTAAATAGGAATATATAAACTCTACTGTTTTTCCTAAATTTGAAGTCCAACCTAATGCATAAATGGAATATATAATATCAAAATACCCTTTCTGAATATCTCCTTCTTCTTCCATTGCTCCGCATATTAACTTTGGATTCCAACGCTTTTACGTTTTATTCGCTGTTTTAATTTGTTCACTTGAAAGATCAAGACCCCATACTTCCTCTGCCCTATGCTCTGCCATATATTGCAACGAATGTCCACTTCCACTTCCACACCCAATATCAAGAACTTTTTTATTTCTAATTGACTCGAACAAATGAATCTCATCTTCAGACGCCGTATACGGACCATATTTCGGTAAACAATCCACTTGAAAGAAATATGGTGCAACTGTATCCCAACACTTTTTGTTTAAAGCTAACATTTGTGTGCCTTCCATAGCATTCCCCCCATCCATTTTTCTTTCTCTAATATTACTTACATATCATAACCAGATCGCCCTTTTCTCTTCGCCCGGTAGTTTTTCACTTTTGCAATCGTCCCGCATGCTCTTCCTCCTTCTTCTCCAGCATACATACCGCACCATCTTTTACTTCCATTTCGCGAATGATCATAAAATACCCAGCGACAATCTGGACATGCTTTTAACCTTCCCCACACATTTTCTTGAATTGACATTAACACAATGCTTAGCACTTTTGTATACACATTCTCTTCATATACTGGTTCATATGTAATACCTTTCATATCTTCCTTTATATGTACATGAAATGGGTATTTCTCTAACCATTTTTGCAATGATTCTTCGCCTTCAATTGTCATCCGAATATCTTCTCGAAAACCTCTTAATTCCTCTATCGTATGAAATGGAAACTCTTCATCAAAATATTCTTTCATAAAGAGCTTTATATCTTCTTTTGTTTGCAGCAAATCAATTGGCTCTCTCGTATCGTTTGGTATTCTCCATGTATTTAAAAATTCCCGAATATATTCTAGTTCATTTGGAGCGTTTTGATTCAATTCGATCCACCTTCTTCTTAAAATTTACTTTTTTCTGACTTTATGTATAATTATAGTATAAAATAGTTAACCATCAAATAATTTTACTGGTTACATAATTAGGGGGATTTCTATGAAAAGTTTCTCAACACCGATACGTTTCATGCTTATTTCTTCATTTTTTATGTCTTTTGGGTATTTTGCAGTATACGCATTTTTAGCTATTTATCTATTAACCTTTCTTCATTTTTCTGCTGTCCAAGTAGGAACAGTGTTGACGGTTATGACAATTACATCACGAGTTATCCCATTATTCTCAGGGTTAATTGCTGACAAAATAGGCTATATCATTATGATGATAGCTGGTTTATTTTTGAGAGGAATCGGATTTATCGCTTTAGGAATATGCTCTGATTTCTATACAATTTCTATTTCTTCTGCACTTATTGGCTTCGGAACTGCATTTTACGAACCTGCCGCTCGCGCTATATTTGGCTCACAGCCAGCTCATTTGAGAAAAAATTTATTTACATATTTAAACCTTAGCTTTAATTGCGGTGCAATAATCGGACCAATTGCAGGAGGGTTCTTACTCTTACTCGATCCACTCTACGCTTTCTCTCTAACAGGATCTCTTATGCTGTTATTTGCTTTTATCTTTTACTTACTTAAAAATCACTTCCATGTCACTACTGAAAACACGTCTATTACATTAGGAATACAGGCCATCTTACAAAACAAGTCTTTCCTTCTGTTTTCCTTTATCATGATTTTCTTCTATATTATGTTTACTCAGCTTACTGTCGCACTTCCACTTCATATGAAAAACATTAGTAATAGCAATCAACTTGCTACACTCGTTATTACGATAAATGCGATAACAGGCGTCATATTTATGGTATTATTCCGAAAATTATTCCACAAATACAACACACTTTCGATTATTAAATACGGTGTTTTATTAATGAGTATTTCCTTTTTACTCATTCCTTTATTTCAACACCCATATTGGCTCTTTATTTGTGTAATTTTATTTACAATCGGTGAAACACTCGTATTACCTAACGCTGATATCGCTATTGCAAATTACAGTAATGAATCATATACAGCCACTTTCTTCGGATTTTATCAACTATCACTCGCATTTGGTTTTATCATCGGTAACTATACCGGGACATCGTTTACATCCAATTTAAACGGAATGTATACACCATGGCTTATTTTCGGCGGAATAGGAGTTATTGGTTTTATTTCACTCCATATTTTAAATATTAAAAAAGGGAGCTCTAAAGAGGATATATACCTATGTAATGAGACGAAACCTCTTTAACACATTACAATTGAAATGGTACCTTTAGACAAGCAACCTATAATAAAAAAATTCGACCATCATACTTGACAGTCGAATCTTTTTATTTTTCATATTCAAGATGATTATGTCTTTTACAACCAAATAAATAGCACCCCCCTAAATGATAAGTTTCAAATTCTAACCCTGGAACATATCCAGATTTGATACGTTCTATCATTGTTTTATAACAATTATTCTCTTCTGTATATTCCTCAATTAACTCTTTCTTATCTTTTTCTGTCCAGTTTTCTTCTACTTCTTCATTCTGAACATCTTCTATTTCTGATGTTTTCGCTTCGATAGATTCCTGTATAACTTCATTTATACGGGAGAAATTATTAGCTTTATATAGAGCATATACAAACCTACCAATCCAGTTAGGACTTTTCCAAACTTCTTTGTATCCCTTTTCGAACCATTCAATTGCTTCGTTATAGCAATTCAACTCAACATATAAATCTGCTACATGAATTTCTCCTAAAAAATTATCAGATTTCCTGTTAAAAGCATCTAACTTCTCTTTCGCTTCTGTCGTTCGCCCTAAATCAATTAAGCATTTTACATAGCTATACATTATATAGTCCGAATCCCCTGCAACTCGCAAAAAAAATTCCGAAGCTTTTTCTAACTCTCCAAGGTTATAATGCGCTACAGCTACATTGTGAAATGCTTCATCCGATGGTTGCATCGAAATAGATTTTTGCAATACTTCTTTCGCTTCTTCCCATTTTTCTTGTTTCGTGTAAATTTCCCCTAAGATGTTATAAGGAAAGTATGAAGAAGGATTCAACTTAACAACTTCTCTTATTAATTCAAGAGCTTTATCATCATTCTCTTCCTCATAAAAGTACATCCAAGCCAGATTATTGAGAGATTGTACGTCTCTAGATTCATGTACTGCTTGTTGAAACAGTTCCATTGCTTCCTCATATTTATTTTGTTCAAACATTTCAATTGCCTTCTCATTAATGTTCAAATCACTACCTCCGAAGTAAATGAATTCATCTATTCCCTATCATTATTGTAAAATGTAAAAATTATAATTTCTATAAAAAAATTTCTTTCTCTCGTCTACATTTCGATTGAAATAGAAGCTAAAACACACGAATTTACAACAATCAGTAAATTTTTCAATCTCCCTTAAATTGGATATACATCCTGTTTTAATTTACATATTATGGTACAATTAAAAGGGTACTAACTAAACATTTACGCTCCACACTAGTAATCTAGCAATACCAAAATCAAAATTCACATGGAATTGAGGGATGTTATGAAACAGAAATTAGCTGTTCTTCTATTCACCGGAATCATATTATCCGGATGTTCAGCTATTGCAGGAAATTCTTTAGAAACTGGAAACGGCAGTATGGAATTATTAACACCAACCATTACAACAAAAGATAATGAATTAGAAATTAAGACCGAGGGCATTGATGAAAATAAAGTGACCTTTATTTATGTTGCTAATAAAAAAGTATTGGAACAAAAAAATTAATAATGGTGAATCCTACAAGCTTAACATTAAAGATATCGAACACGCTCATAGGACGGACTACAAGCCAAAAGTTCAACTTTTGCAAACAAAAGATGATGATAAAGATGGAGAAATGGTAACCTTTAAACAAGTTAGGTATACAGTTAAAAAAAATTAATTTTATAGGCATTTCATTATAAATGTAACGAACGAAAATTTACTTTTAACAGTGGGTAAATATAAGGGGTGCTAGCATGAAAAGAAGATGGATTTATTGGTGGATTGGTAACATATTTTGGATTATAGCTTTCGGGATATTGACAGCTATCATTTTGCTAAGAGAGGTTGATGGGACCGGTGTTACTCAAACACCTGAGCTGAAATTAATAGCCTTTATCGTTTTATTAATTGCATTTATATTACCAATAATTATTCAAGTTGTATGGTTACTTGTTAATTTAAGAAAGAGTAGAAAAAAATAATACATAAAAAAGAGAGGAATCTTTTTCAAACTTGATTCCTCTCTTTTTATTTTGGGATTATGCCATGCTTTTAAAGCTGCACTACCCCCTTTTCTTTACGATGCATGTTCATCTTTCTTCTTCATTAACGCTCTCTTCTTCATCGCCTTCGTTAAATATCCGCCTTTAAATGAACGGATTTCATAAGAAGACATAAACGCTTTCGGTGCAATTTTATTAATGATTTCTAACAGTTCTTTCTCTCTAGAGCGCTTTGCAACGATATCTAAGCGATAACGTATAGAATTAATTCCTTCGCCTTCAAATACCGTAACACCAAATCCAGAGTGACGTAGTTCATCTACTAATTCATTACAACGGTCTAGTAAACTAACTTGATACGTAATATAACCAATTGCTAATTTATTCTCTATATAACCGCCTAATAAAAGTCCTGTACTAAAGCCAATGACATAGGCAACGATGTTCATCCAATTTGATAAATCTTGAAACACAATACCTAAACTGACAATGTAAATAGCTCCTTCTAACAATCCAACACCAGCAGCGGATCTTGTTTGATTCTTTACAAGCAAAATCGTACGGATTGTTAAAATTGGAACATAAATAATTTGAAGCACAAAAATAAGTAACGCTTGTAACATTGGTATCCACCTCTTTCAAAAAGTCTTTTGTCATAATAACATACATAACCTTTAGAAATCGATGGGTTTTTAAATTTTTTTACATTATTTTTCATACTATTGAAAAACGAAAAAAAGAAGCGTATTATATTTGTCGTAAAATTGATTCCTTTCATTAGCTCACTTAAACACAAAAAAGGAACCCCATTAGGCCCCTTTCATCATAGCTCTATGTTTTTCGAAGCATGTTCCCTTTGCTTCTCTTCCTCTTCCTCTTTCACTAACTGCATATTCGCATAAGCTAAATTTGCAATCATTAAAAAGTGACCACCTAAAATGCCTGTACCAAATGCCCACATTTCCATTTCATGCTCAATTTCATACATGATGATTGCTCCTAAAATGGCAGCTGCAAATCGGTTTAGAACTCCTAACCCAGGAGCCTTTTCCTTCATTACGATACTTTTTCCGAGTTTCTCCACCCTGCGAGCTAATAACCAAAGACAATAGGCGCTTACTGCTAATCCAATACCAAACCCTGTCACTTGTTTTCCAAACGGAGTAATCGTCCACATAAGTAGTAAACCACTAAAGATCACATACAATTGTAATCGATATACACGTAAGGCTTCTTGAATCAAAATATCCGCTCCTAAGTTCTCATTTTTTGTACTTTAGAAGAAAAGCAGCAACTTACACAGTTGCTGCTTTCTCTTCTTCTTGTTCTTGTTCCATCTTACGAATTTCAACACGTTTAATTTGGTAAGCGTCTTTTTCTAACACTTTAAATTCATAACCTTCCGCCTCAACGTGTTGTCCTTCTTCGATTTCATGATTTTGCATCATAATCCATCCACCGATTGTATCCACATCATCTTCTTCGATGTGTAATCCAAATAAATCTTTCACTTCTGAGATAAGCACTTTTCCATCAACAATGATATGTTGCTCGTTCACATGTTGAATTGGTGGTGCTTCATCTTCATCATATTCGTCACGAATTTCGCCGACGATTTCCTCCAAGATATCTTCAAGCGTTACAATTCCGGCTGTTCCTCCGTACTCATCATATAAAACAGCCATCGGAATTCGCTTTTTCTGCATTTGAAGTAATAAATCGTGAATTGGAGTCGTTTCCATCACTTCAATAATCGGACGCATATACGAGCGAATAAATGATAAATCTTTTTGATCCTCGGTCATATATCGAATAAAGAAATCTTTTACGTTGACCATACCGATAATATCATCTTTATCTTCCCCAAAAATCGGATAACGTGTGTATCGCTCATTTTGGATTACTTTCATGTGTTCTTCTACTGAATCTTCCAGGTAGAAACCAATGATTTCTGTTCGCGGTACCATAATCTCTTTCGCAATACGATTATCAAATTCAAAAATGTTATTTACATACTTGTATTCAGCTTGATTAATTTCGCCGCTTTCATAGCTATCTGAAAGGATAAGACGTAATTCTTCTTCTGTATGAGCTACTTCATGTTCTGAAGCTGGCTTTAAACCGAATAAACCAGTTATCACACGAGCTGAACCGTTCAATACCCAAATAAATGGATACATTACTTTATAGAACATCATTAATGGACCTGCCAATAATAACGTTACCCTTTCAGCCTTTTGAATTGCCATCGTTTTCGGAGCTAATTCCCCTACTACAACGTGTAAATACGTCATAATCATAAAAGCAAGACCAAATGTTAATACTGATGAAATAGAAGGATTTAAGTTCCATTTCTCAAATAACGGGTGTAATAACTTTTCGATTGTCGGTTCACCTAACCAACCTAATCCCATAGCTGTAACTGTAATACCTAATTGACAAGCAGATAAATATTCATCTAAATTTGTTGTTACCTTTTTCGCTGCTAAAGCACCGCGTTTTCCTTCCGCAACAAGCTGATCGATACGGCTTGAACGTATCTTTACAATCGCAAACTCTGCTGCTACGAAAAATCCAGTAAATGCGATTAAAATCGCAACCATGACTAAATTAAATATTTCCAATGAATCCCCTTAGTTAAAAAACTAAGGTGTCCACCTCCTGTATACTATAATGTTTTCTTATTTATTTGTTAGAAAACATAGCCCGATACAAAAATTAAAGAGGTCGGATTTCACTTATTCTATAATAATAGAGCAAGTGTCTGTATTAAAGCTGTCGTTTGACCTGATAAAGATTTCGATATTTTTTCACGTTGTGAATCAGTCAATTCATCTAAAAGCGGTTTTAACTCAGTAAGCTCCACTTCTAATCGGTGAATATGGTCTGTCACTTCATTCACTTGTTTCGAAACGTGTTCATTGATACCGAGCAGCTTCTTCTTCTCCTCGATTTTCTCTTTAATCTCACAAAGCGGCATATGCATTTCTTTGCACTTCTCAATAAATTGTAATGTCTCAAATGCTGTTTCGTCGTAATAGCGATAATTAGATTGAGATCGCTCCGCTTTTAAGATACCTAGATTCGTATAATAATCAATCGTTCGTTTCGACACGTGAGCCATGAGAGCCAACTGTCCGATTCGATACACCTTCCCAACGATCTTCCCCCCTTGTTTATATTACTTACATCATACAACACATAAACTGTACAGTCAAACGTGACGGTTTATTATTCACAATTTATACACAACTTCATATATTTTCTTAAACTTATAGAATATGATTCTACTTATATAATTAAATTATTAAATTTCATTAATTACGTGCTAGCCAAATATATTTATGAAATCACCTGTTCTTTTCAAATTTTCTTATTTTAGAACATACCGTTCTATTTCTAAAAAAATAACCCAGTACAATAAACTGAAAATTAAGTTATAATATCATTATAAAATATGAAGGAGGAATGCACTCATGTACTACAACACTTCATTCGAAAACGATCAGCCTGTAGGCCGTCTATAAACTAAGACGGGCATTCATTTAGCACATACACTACGCCTCGTCTTAGGGAACTCATATTACCCTAAAAATAGACGGAGGTACTTTACATGAAACAAACAATTTTAGGAGCTATATATTTATCACTAACAGCAAGTATATGGGGTGGTATGTATGTTGTTAGCAAATACATACTCGATTTTATCCCACCACTGACACTCGTTTGGTTACGCTTTATTATCGCTTTTGTTGTTTTGTATTTCATTTTGAAAATAGCTGAGAAAAAGCAAAAGAAAAAAGCAACCATTCGCAAAAAAGATTGGCTATTATTCGCTTGGATTGGATTTATCGGCTATTTCATTTCAATCACATGCCAATTTATCGGAACAAAATTATCCGACGCTCATACAGGCTCGTTAGTTACATCAGCTACACCTGCATTTATGGTTATATTTGCAGCGCTCATTTTGAAAGAAAAACTAACTGCTCGTAGACTTTTATCTACTATAATAGCGACAATCGGTGTCATTATCGTAATCGGATGGGATATTGAAATCGGCTCCTATTTTATCGGAACAATCATTTTAGTTGGAGCCGCTATTACGTGGGCTTTACTATCTATTTATGTAAAAATCGCTTCAATCCAATTTTCATCCTTAGTTATTACAACGTACGCAATTTTCTTTTCACTCTTTTTTATTACACCTTTTATGATATGGGAGCTACAAGCGGCCTCTATCGGAACAGTAAATACGTACGTAATATTAGGCGTATTATACTTAGGAATCGTCTCAACAGCAGGTGCCTTTTTCCTTTGGAATAAAGGATTAGAATTACTGGATGCAAGCATCGGTTCCTTATTTTTCTTCTTCCAACCTATCGTTGGATCGTTACTTGGTTGGTTGCTCTTAAATGAAACATTAAATAGTAACTTTTTCATTGGTGGTATTCTCATTATATGTAGCGTTTTAATTACTACTTTTGAAAAGAAATAAAAAGCAGGCAAAGATTCTTAGTCTCTGCCTGTTCGTATAATTGGATCTTGGTCGTGAAAACCAATACAAATCGGTATATTACTTTGCACTTCACTACGTACACTTATAAAACTACACAGCGTTTTAGCAATTAAATATAAAGTTATACCGATTGCTTTTTCACTTGTGTCAAAGCCATTTTCATTATACATATCCGCTAATTCTACAGACCCCGGCCCCTCAATATTATATGTCCATTCTGAAGCCCAATTATCGTCCTCTTCTTCCATTGAAACATATTCCTCACAAATATAAAGTGAAACTTTAATCAGTGGGGGCGTTCTTCATCCCCACTGATTATTAGTTGAACCAATCGGGCTTTTACGGGCAGTTGACTTCCCACGTAACTTCTTTGCTTTCGCTGAATTTTGAGGTGGGGGTCTTACTGCCCGTTAATGCGGGATAAAACTGACTATTCCACTCGTTATCAAGATCATACTCAAAATAAATCGCCTTTGCTTCTTCATTAGTAGCCATTTCTACAGCTGCATCCAAACCTACTCTAATACTTTCCTTATATGACTCTAAATCAATTGCTTTAATTCGTTCTGCATATTCTGTAGACGCCAACATGCAACAAATATCATAATAATTCGCTTCTATTTGCTCTACTGCTAACGAAAAGGCATCCTCTTGCACCTCTTCTAAATACTGAAATATATCCACACTAAATACTCCTCACTCTTTACGCACTCCAATGCGATGGACGAGACAATAATTTCGGTAATTTCGTATGTTTGTCCCCTCTAGCCGCATTAACTTGAACTTGCGTCAGGAAAATACTATTTGTAAAATCAGTCCCGCGAATATCTGCATCTCGTAAATCTGCTCCGATGAGATCTGCCCCTCGTAAGTCTGCTCCATTTAAGTTTGCCGCAATTAAATATGCTCCTCTTAAATTTGCACCTTGTAAATCTTTCTTTTTCAGATTTGCTCCCATAAGGTCTGCACCACGGTGTATGATTCGTTTCTTACGCGCAGTATTCATTTCCTTCCATACTAATTCGCTCGTTTCTAAAAGAAGAATGTTTACCTCTGCCCTATGCACTGGAACATTTATTTTCATTAACTCATCTGGATTTAAATTCGAAAGTCGCTCTGTCTCCTCAATTGCGGTCTTCAGCTCTTTATGAATTGGCTGTGTTGCCTTTAAAAGAATCGCTTCATTCAAATACCAAAGCATTTCATGAAGTTGATGCATAACTGGAAAAGCATCATACATTTTTCTCGCATGCTTAGCATCTTTCCGCCAATCAACCCCGTTAAATGTAACTTGAGAAATCTTCTGCCCAGCGCCGAAACATTCAAATACTGTACAACCTTTATAACCTTTTCCTCTAAGATTTTTATGTATACTACATTTAAAATCTGATTGTAAGTTGGAACATGGTTTACCACCATCTTTATTCACTGCAAAATCTACCGATGCTGCGAACGGTAATGCAACGCAACATAGACCGAAGCATTTTTCGCAGTTTGCTTTTAAATGATCATTATGATTAGTCAAAATCTATACCCCCTGTTGTCTTTTGACTATTTCATAATATTCCAACTGTAATAAATAATCAATTTTAAAATAAACCGGCATCTTTCGTTTCAATTCATAACTTTATCATTCGATTTCCTTTCAATTGAAAAGGACTATTTTTATTTAATGAATTATAATTAAATTATAAATTTTCTAACTAAAAGGAGACTTATTATGGCACTACAAATGAAAACAAACTGTCAAATTTGCGATCAATCGCTCGAACAAGATTCTGAAGCATACATTTGTGTATATGAATGTACATTTTGCGCACCATGTACAGAAGAAAGACACAACGTTTGTCCAAACTGCGGCGGCGAATTAGTACGTAGACCGAAAAAGAAACAATAAAAAGCAAAGCGATATCGCTTTGCTTTTTATTGTTTTCTGAGTATATGAAATTATATCGAACACAACTTAAACATTTAAAAACTTCACACAAACAGGCTCTGGCACAGCAACATCAGATTGTAAAAGTGTTAACTTTCCTGTAGATTCATCTCTTGAAAATAGCACAAGATTATGTGACTTTTCATTTGTAGCAACAAGAAACTTTTCAGTGGGATCTAATACAAAGTCCCTCGGCCAATTTCCTTCTGTAGATGTATGTTCAACAAATGTAAGCTGACCTGAATTTTGATCTACGCTATAAATAGCGATACTATTATGACCACGATTACCTGCATATACAAAACGGCCGTCAGAAGAAATATGGATAGCACTTCCTTGACTATTTTCATCAAAGTGTTCTGGAAGAGTAGAAATATACTGTACTTCTGTAAAGGATCCTTCTTCCGAGTTATATGTTAGCGCAATAACCTCTGAACTAAGCTCCGTCATTACATAAGCGTATTTTCCATTTGGATGAAAAGTAATGTGTCTTGGACCACTCCCTGGATTTACAGATAAACTATTCACTTCTGTTAATGTACTATCTTTTATTTCATACGTAATTAACTTATCAATTCCTAAATCAACACCTATCACATATTTTTCATCAGGAGTATATCCCGCGTAATGTGCATGTGGTTTTTCTTGTCTTTCTTTATTTGGACCTGAACCTTCATGCGCCATAATAGATGAAGCAGGATTTACAGTTCCATTTTCTTCATTTATTTCAAAAGACTCAATCGTTCCTTTATGGTAATTTGCTGTAACTACCGTATGATTCCCACTATCAACGCTCACATGACAAGGAGAAGCCCCTTCTACTACTTGTCTGTTTTCTGCCTTTAACTCTCCAGTTTTACTATCAATTGAATAGGCAGCTACACCACCAGATTCTCCTTCCTTAACAACGGAATAGAGATACTCATTATTTCGGTTAATCGTTACATATGTAGGGTTATCCAGCTTAGCGGCAAGTGTTACATTACTAATTTTTTTTGCTTCTGTGTCTAAAGTAATCTTATATATTCCTTCACTATTTTCTTTTGTGTAAGTTCCAACATATCCAATAAACTCTTTGTTATCCTTCATTTTTATAACCCTCTCTCCCTATATTTTTCGTTCATCATACTTCTTAAAATATTTTATGTTGAAAGAGTATCCTAAAAAATCGGAGTACCTCTTTATACGTTACCATATTTTCTTGATAAATAGCTTTTAAACCCACTTTTTTTGGTACGCTGCTATACTTTCATATTCTTCTTCCAATTGACGAGACAGACGAATATAGATTGGTGTTAAATCTTTATATTTTTCCACACTTTCCATGTTTGGCCCATGATGAAAATCTGCCCCTACCATTTCAGAAACTACGCATAATGTATCTATTTCACCTAAACTATATAAACCGAGGATTGCAGCACCTAAGCAAGAGCTTTCGAAACTTTCAGGAACATATACGTCTTGATGGAAAATATCTGCCATCATCTGTCTCCAAAGTTCCGATCTTGCAAAACCGCCTGTCGCTTGAATTTTTTTTGGTTCGCCAATTAGCTCTTTTAAAGCGAGAAGAACGGTATATAAATTATAAATTACTCCTTCTAAAACAGCACGGATAAGATGTTCTTTCTTATGATGCAATCCGAGTCCAAAGAAAGATCCCCGTGCATTTGCATTCCATAAAGGAGCTCTTTCCCCTGCTAAATACGGATGAAACAATAAACCGTCAGATCCAGGATTCACATTTGCTGCTATTTCAGTAAGTACTTCATATGGATCTTTTCCTAAACGCTTCGCAAGTTCAATCTCTGAAGTGCCCAATTGGTCACGAGCCCATCTGAAAATCATACCACCGTTATTAACTGGACCACCGATTACCCAATGGTCTTCAGTTAACGCATAACAAAAAATTCTACCTTTTGGATCTGTTACAGGACGATTTGTTACAGCACGTATCGCACCGCTTGTACCAATTGTAACAGCCACAACGCCAGGGTCTATCGCATTTACACCTAAATTAGATAGTACTCCATCACTCGCTCCTACTACAAAAGGCGTAGAAACAAGTACATTCATCTCTTTGGCAAGCTCTTCATCTAATCCTGTTAAACTGTGCGTTGTTGGAACAAGTTTAGAAAGCTTGTCATCTGTAATTCCCGCAACATGTAAAGCCTCTTCATCCCATTTTAAAGATTTCAAATTAAACATCCCTGTCGCTGATGCTATAGAATAATCAATTACATATTCTTTATATAACTTGTAGAAAACATATTCTTTAATAGAAATGAATTTATAACTTCTTGCGAACAATTCTACCCGCTCATTCTGTAACCAAACTAATTTCGAAAGTGGTGACATCGGATGAATAGGTGTCCCAGTACGTAAATAAATTTCATGACCATTCATATCATTCTTTATTTTCTCCGCCCAGCTTGCACTTCTATTATCTGCCCACGTGATACATTTCGTTAACGGATTTCCATCTTCGTCTACAGCGATAACGCTATGCATTGCCGAACTGAAAGAAACACAGAGAATATCAACCGCTTGTATATTACTTGATTGCACAACTTCTTTAATCGTATGTATCACCGCTTGAAAGATTTCTTCTGGATCTTGTTCTGCTATTTCAGGCGTAGGAGAATATAAAGGATATTCAATTCCATGACTTGCAATAACAGATCCATCAATTGAAAACAAAACCGATTTTGTACTAGTTGTCCCAATATCTACACCGATCATATATTTCGATCTCACTATGTAACCCCTTTCAGAATATCCCATTAAAAAAGAACACTCTCAATTCTTTACTAATTATGCATACATACTTGGGAGCACCATGGTTTATACGAAAAAAGACTCTCCCTTATGAGAATTACGTGCTAACTAACTTTACTCTCATAAGGGGGCCTTTTCATATCTATTGTACTAATTTGAAAATGAATCGTTTCTATATGATATTGCTGTTTTCACGTAATAAGATGTCAAAATCAAGATTAAGTTTATAGGATGAAGTCACATAGAGATTGACCCTCTCGTAAAAAAGCAATTAGTGAACATTTCACTTCATTATAATTTAGGCGCTTTCGCCCAATCAGCAGCAAATTTCTCAATACCTTGGTCTGTTAATGGGTGCATAGCAAGTTGTTCAATTACTTTATAAGGAATTGTTGCAATGTGAGCACCTGCCATCGCTACACGAGTTACATGATCTGGATGTCTAACAGAAGCCGCAATAATTTGTGTATCTAGTTGATGAACATCGAATAATTCAGCAATTTTAGCAACTAATAATACGCCATCTTCAGAAATATCATCTAAGCGTCCTAAAAATGGAGAAACGTACGTTGCACCTGCTCGAGCAGCTAAAAGTGCTTGGTTCACCGTGAAAATAAGTGTAACATTCGTTTTCACACCTTTTTCAGTAAGGTAGCGACAAGCTTCTAATCCAGCTAACGTCATCGGAAGTTTAATTGTAACTTTTTCATCGCCACCGTTAATTTTAATCAGTTCTTCTGCTTGGGCGATCATCTCTTCAGCTGTAACAGCATCTGGCGTTACTTCTGCCGAAACAGATTCAACTTTAGGAACTGCCTGACAAATTTCTGCAATACGGTCTTCAAATTTAATGCCCTCTTTTGCTACTAAAGAAGGATTCGTTGTAACACCAGCTAAAACTCCAAGTTTATATGCTTTTTTTATGTCCTCAAGATTTGCAGTATCAATAAAAAATTTCATGATTAATTCCCTCCAGTTTTTAAACGTTGATGAGTTACATGTTTAATATGCTTATCCCGTAAAAGCCCGATTGGTGTGGAATGAAGCCCCTACTTATTAAAGTTTCACTTTATTTCTTTTCTACTGCATGTCCGCCAAATTCATTGCGCAGAGCTGCTACAACTTTTCCTGTAAATGTATCATTGTCTAATGAGCGGTAGCGCATTAATAGAGACATTGCGATAACAGGAGTTGCTGTTTGAAGGTCTAATGCTGTTTCTACTGTCCATTTTCCTTCACCAGAAGAATGCATAACACCCTTAATCTCATCCAATTTTGCATCTTTAGAAAATGCATTTTCTGTTAATTCCATTAACCAAGAACGAATGACTGAACCGTTGTTCCATACTCTTGATACTTTTTCATAATCGTAGTCAAATTCACTTTTCTCTAGAATCTCAAATCCTTCACCAATAGCAGCCATCATACCGTATTCAATTCCGTTATGAACCATTTTTAAGAAGTGACCACTACCAGCTTTTCCAGCATATAAGAATCCATTTTCTACAGCAGTATCGCGGAAGATAGGTTCAACGATGTCCCAAGCTTCTTGATCTCCTCCGATCATGTAACAAGCACCATTACGAGCGCCTTCCATTCCGCCAGAAGTTCCTGCATCCATAAAGTGAATGCCATCTTTCTTTAATTGCTCATATCGGCGGATAGACTCTTTATAATGTGAATTACCAGCTTCAATTAAAATATCTCCTTTTGATAAAAGTGGTGTAACCTCATCAATAACAGAATCAACAACAGCGTGTGGTACCATTACCCAAAGAATTCTTGGTGATTGTAATGACTGAACAAGTTCACTTAAACTAGATGTACCCGTTGCCCCGTACTCTTTCATTTCTTCTACTGCGCTCGTATTTAAATCAAATGCTACTACTTCATGTTTATGATCCATTAAATTTTTCCCTAAATTTAATCCCATTTTACCTAACCCAATTAATCCTACTTGCATAATATAATTCCTCCTCAAATCATCTTTTATTAAAAATCCATATCACTACAATCTGGAATACCTTTCAGCACTGAAATGTTAGTATGTACAGAAAGGTATTCACAGTCATAGCTTAAGAATTCAACACATTTTTTGTAATTTGAACAACATTTTCTGTCGTAAATCCAAATAGATTCATGACTTCAACTCCAGTTCCTGAAGCTCCAAATGTTTCAATTGATAGTACTTTTCCTTCTTGTCCTACATAACGTTCCCAACCTAGAGATACACCCATCTCAAGAGATACTCGTTTCGTTACAGAAGACGGAAGAACGGATTCTTTATATTCGTTCGATTGGCGATCGAATAACTCCCAGCTCGGCATTGCAACGATGCGAACAGAAACTTGTTCTTCTTCTAATTTTGCTTTCGCACTAGCAGCTAAGGATACTTCAGAACCTGTCGCAATTAAAATTACATCCGGATTTTCATTTGTTTGTATTAATACGTAAGCTCCTTTAGAGAGATTCTCTATGTTCGCTTTCGTTTCATTAAACACCGGTAAATTTTGACGGCTCAGTACTAAAACGACTGGACCATCCGTTTGCTGTAAAGCATACGCCCAAGCACTTGCTGTTTCATTTGCATCTGACGGACGGATAACTGTTAGACCAGGAATTGCTCGAAGCGCTGCCAATTGTTCAATTGGTTCATGCGTTGGACCATCTTCTCCTACAGCAATCGAATCATGTGTAAATACGTAAGTAACAGGTAACTTTTGCAGTGCAGCCAGTCGAATCGATGGACGAAGGTAATCATTAAATACAAAGAATGTACTTACGAAAGGTTTTACTCCTCCATGGAGAGCCAGTCCATTCGCTGCCGCGCCCATTGCATGTTCACGTACACCGAAGTATATATTTCGTCCAGCATATGATTCTACTGCATATACTGCTTCACCTTTTATATCTGTCATCGTAGAATGAGAAAGATCCGCACTTCCACCGAAAATAGAAGGAATCGATTTCACATAATGATTAATAGCTTCCCCACTTGCAACACGAGTGGAAATTGTTTTTTCAGTATCAAAAGATAGAATGTCTTTCGCTTCAATTAAAACCTCACCTGTAATCGCTTTTTCTAATTCATCTGCTAGTGCAGGGTTTGACTCTCTGTATACGTTAAATTGCTCATTCCATTCGTTCTCTTTTTCAATACCTTTTTGTTTCAGTTCATTAAAATGAGCTGTTACTTCTTCAGGCACAAAGAAGTCTTCCTCATAGTGCCAACCATACACTTGTTTTGTCGCTGTCGCTTCTTCTACTCCAAGCGGATTACCATGTGCTTTATTCGTTCCAGCAACTTTTGGACTTCCATAACCTATAATGGTTCTAATTTCTATTAGAGTAGGTTGATCCGTATTTTCTTTCGCTAATGTAATGGCTTTTGTAATAGCATCGACATCGGTTCCATCTTCAACTCTTACATATTGCCAATGTACAGATTCTGCCCTTTTCTGAATATCTTCAGAGAAAGCAATGCCTAATTCACCATCAAGTGAAATTTCATTTGAATCATACAGTACAATTAACTTGCCAAGTTTCATATGTCCTGCCATTGACATCGCTTCATAAGCGACACCCTCCATTAAGTCACCATCTCCGACTAAAGCATACGTATTGTGATCTATAATAGAGTGACCATCCTTATTAAACTTCGCTGCTAAATGAGCTTCTGCCATTGCCATTCCGACAGCATTAGCAATCCCTTGTCCTAACGGGCCTGTAGTCGCTTCAACTCCAGGAGTATGCCCAAACTCAGGATGTCCTGGTGTTTTACTATTTAACTTTCTGAAGTTTTTCAAGTCATCAATTGAAACGTCATATCCAGCTAAATGAAGTAGGCTATATAACAGACTAGATCCATGTCCTGCCGATAAAACGAAACGATCACGGTTAAACCATTCTGGGTGATTAGGATTGTAATTTAAATGATTCGCCCATAATGCATAAGCCATTGGTGCTGCTCCCATCGGAAGACCTGGATGACCTGAGTTTGCCGCATTAATAGCATCAATCGATAACGTACGAAGTGTATTCACTGCTAATTGATTTATGTTTTGTGCCATAGTAATCGTCCCCCTAAATGCTTTCATGAAAGAAAGTACTTATTTTTCCGTCTCTTGATCTAACCACCATTTAAATCCACTTTCTTGCAACAGTTCATTAGACGCTTCTGGACCATATGAACCAGACTCATATTCATGAAGCGGTAATAAGTTTTCCTCGAACGCTTCAAGAATTGGTTGTACCCATTCCCATGACAATTCAACTTCTCTCCAATGTGCAAAGAATGTAGCGTCTCCACTCACTGCATCGTGAATGAGTCTTTCATACGCTTCAGGTACTCCCACATCCACTTGCTCGCAAGTAAAGTTAATACGCATCGGTTCAATCTCTCCATTTTTCAATGGATTTTTACTATTTAACTGTAATGAAACATTCTCACCTGGGCTAATTTCAATTATTAATAAGTTAGGTGCTGCATTTGGATTATTATCTTGATATTGCTGTTTTAACGTATTTTTAAACTCGATTACAATACGAGTGGACTTTTCTTTCATTCGTTTTCCTGTTCGTATATAAAATGGAACGCCAGTCCAAAATGGATTATCGATCCACAAACGAGCAGCAACAAATGTGTCTATGTTAGAAGAAGGATTTACTCCTGGCTCCTCTTTATACGCTACAACTTGCCCGCCTTTTATCTCTCCTGAAGAGTATTGACCGCGAATGATATGGCTTTGAACGTCTTCTTTTTTCACTTTACGAAGCGTCTCCATTACTTTTCGTTTTTCCTCTCGAATTTCACACGCATTAACCTTTTCCGGCAGATTCATAGCAGTCATCATTAATATTTGTAACATATGATTTTGAACCATATCTCGAATGGCTCCTGCATGATCATAATATCCGGCTCTTTCTTCAACCCCAACTGTTTCACTAGCTGTAATTTGTACATTTGCTATATGTTCTTTGTTCCAAATCGATTGGAGAACAGGATTTGCAAATTCTAGTGCTTCAAGGTTTTGAATCATCGGTTTACCTAAATAGTGATCAATACGGTATATCTCGTCTTCTTCAAACGTGCGACTAAGCTTATCATTAAGCTCACGAGCAGATGTAAGGTCGTGCCCAAACGGTTTCTCAATCATCAGGCGTTTCCATCCATCTGTTTTATCAAGTCCGCTTTCCTTAATATTTAAAGCAATGGTCTCGAAAAATTCAGGAGCAACTGAAAGATAGAACATTCTATTACCTTTTATATGTAGTTCCTCTTCCCTTTCACGAACGACTTGTAATAACCTCTCATAGTCTTCCGGTTTACTCACATCTAATGGACAATAGCGAAAATTATCTAAAAAACCTTCGAGTTCCGGAGTACCTTCTTCCCTCTGACGAGAAAACGTCTCTATTGATTCTTTTATTCTTTTTTGAAAATCTATATGAGACACTTCACGTCTTCCAAGCCCGATAACAGATATTTGCTTTGGAAGCTTTTGATCTCTATATAAGTTATATAGCGCGGGGTAAATTTTGCGTTTTGCTAAGTCCCCTGTCGCTCCAAATAAAACAAAGGTCATTGATTCCAAGTTCAGTCCCCCTCGTGATGTATAGTCATTGTCACTATAGTAAAAATGCATTGTACAGAAGCTACTATCATTGTTGATTCACTCTTGCTTCTTAACTTCAAATTTTTTATATTTGTCGCTTTCTCATTGTCCCCAATATTAATAGTGGCAATTCAAAGCATTTTTACCACATACTACTTAATTACTATAACTTATATAAAATAATTTAATTATTAAAAGTAATTAAGTTATTTTATATCTATCATATTAACTACATAAATTATCATCGTCAAGAAAAGTGTCTCGGATTAAAGATTCTTCATTCCCTAATATCTTTTAGTACTCATGTATTTATTAGAAAAAGATTAGATCTATGTTCATTACATGAAATGAATAATAAAAAGGCCAAAATGAACATATTCTTGTTCGTTTTGGCCTTTTTATTATTGCTTCAGATGATTCTTAACTGCTCTTATAACCAATTCGTGATCTTCTTCTGGTGGTAATCCCGAAACTGTTATCATTCCAATAACCCCTACGTCTTTTATTCTGATAGGAAAGCAGCCACCAAACGCAGCATATTCCGAAGTATCTAAAAGATATTTTTCATTATATGAGATTCCAGTTATTTCACTTTGTATCTGCATATAATACGAGCTATGATCATGCAGAGAAACGACTCGTTTTTTACGCTCAATCCATTTCGTATTTTCCTCATTTGTCCCTGTCATTTTGAAATGAAACAATTGCACACCGTTTTTCGTTATATCAACAGCAATCAATTTCCCCTCTTTCTTCGCTGTTTCAACGATAAATAAACCTAGTTGCAGTGCATCTTCATTTGTAAAAGAGGAAAATTGAAGTGTTTCCTCCTCTATTAAAATTCGTTTACTTATTTCATTCAAATTTGAAGTACTCATATCTTTAACCTCCATAATTGTTTTATGCCACACCGACATTTTTTCGAAATTATTAGGCCATATAGTACAACCTTTCAATCAATCTGATTCTAAATAAACTACTGTAACATCTTTGGTGACTAGTACCGTAAAGCTTGTTTTCTTCTTACTGGTGCTATTATGAATGATATTCAAAGTTATAAAAAGTACTATTCTAGTTACCCTTATCTTACAGAGACTATTATGAAATATATTTAACATCTTAAAAATGTATGTACTAAAGAATAATATTTTTAATCACTAGCTTTTTTGATCAATCATTATAATCCAATTTCATCAAAATTTTTATCAATTATTACACTATCCAACAATAGGAGGAAACAAAGATGGATGAAAATATATCCAAAAGCTGAAAAGCAGTTGAATCCCTTGAAGGAATAGTTGTAATTCACTACATATAGAAATAGACATACAAAAACGCTATCCTTTCCTATAATTCTAAAGAAAGAATAGCGTATTTTTTCAAAAATGAGTTCTTTTATTGAGAAACTTTGATTCTATATCATACATAAAAGAGCAACTAGTGCTAAAACAGCTGGAAGTCCTTGTTTCACAATAATTGATTTATTAGATGTGAAACCTCCGAAAATAGCTGCTATCACCACACAAATCACGAAAAATAATTGGACCATATAACCAATTGGATTGAGCCCAAGTACAAGTCCCCAAATGAGACCAGCCGCTAAAAATCCATTATATAAACCTTGGTTTGCAAACATAATGGCTACGTTTCGATCTCCTTCTAAATGCTTCGGTAATTTGAAAGCACGTTTCGCTACTTTTGAATCAATAAAAAACATTTCAAGGATCATGATAAACAAATGTTCTAATGCTACGATCCCGACTAAAATAGCTGCGATTATTTCCACACTATTCTGCCCCCTACACTCTCTATTCTTTAATATTCTCTACATTTTTTTGTATCTGTAATAGAACATGAATAAGTATTTTGCGTTCTTCTCCACTGATATTTACGAACATTTCCTTCATAAAATGTTCCTTTTCTTTCTTGTCAAAATATTAATTGACGTATCAATTATTGATACATCAATTAATATACATCTCTCTTTTTATTTTTGCAAGTTTTTTTGCTCAATTGGTTTTATTTTGTTCCAGCAACTTTAAACCAATTCAAAACATCAGTTCGTATTTCTAGAAATCATAATTACTTTAAGTTCATTCTGACAATCATATTTAACTAAATATATAAAAGAATTGAGTTATATCTCCATCAATTTATAAAAATTATTTTTTTCTAAAAACAGATACTTTACGTTTTTTATAGTAATAAAAATCATTTTTTGTTTCAGAGGCAATCCATTTTGTTAGCTTGATGGGCATAGGATAGCACCATATGACGAACCAATTATCTTTCAAGAAGACGGCTAGAAATCTGGATTTGGTACAGGAGTTGCCTACTTCCCCGATCCAGATGGTACTAATTTAGAGCTAATTGCTCCAAAAGGGCCATTCAGACATGAATAGTTAAAATAAATTAATACCGAAACAAGCCACTTTCTGCCTGGAAGGTGGCTTGTTTGTCGGCAAGTTGATAGAATGACTAAAAAAGGACAAACTCTCCAATGTGAGAAGTTTGTCCAAAAAGTTTTTCATGTTAACTATTTTTACACTAATACCAATAATAGTGAATTAGAATAATGACTTAATACTTGCTAAGACAGTAAGTACACCTACAATAATAACAAATACGTTGCTCATTTTCCCTTTGTATTTAGCTAGTACTGGCACTTTTTGAATCGCATACATCGGTAATAGACATAAGATAGCAGCAACTAATGGACCGCTTAGAGAATCAATAAGTCCAAGAATACTTGGATTTGTATAAGCAACAAACCAGCATGATAATACAACAAAAGTAAGGATTACTGTCTTAATTGTTTTTTCTTCAATATCTTTTCCACGTGATTTACCGAACTTAATAATCATGTCACGCATTACTTCAAATGCTCCTATATAATGGCCAAGGAAAGACTTTGTAATAGCCACAAAAGCAATAATTGGAGCTGCAATCGTGATTACAGGCGAATTAAGCTCATTAGCAAGATATGAAAGAATTGATAAGTTTTGTTCTTTTGCCATTTTTATATCATCTGGAGTCAAGCTCAATGCGCTACTCCAAACGAAGAACATAACAACAGCGAATGTCATGATATAACAAACCTTTTGTATTTGCGCACATTTAGCATCAGTGGCTTCGATTCCATACGTAGCTCTCTGTTTCACAACAAATGATGAAATCATAGGTGAATGATTAAATGAGAATACGATGATTGGTAGAATCATCAATATCGTCCCAAAATAGCCTGTTCCTGTTGAAGCAGTTGAAACAGCTGAAAAACTAAGCATTGACGTATTCCACTGTGGAATTAAAGATATTGCGATAAAAAGTAGAGAAACTATGAAAGGATACACTAACATACTCATTACCTTTACAGTAATATCTTGACCAAAATTTAGTATAGCGATAAGACCAAGAACTAATACAAGTGATAAAATAGCCCTTGGAGGTTCTGGCATGTGCAATTGATGCACGATAAAACTACTTGCAGTATTTGTAAGCGCAACCGAATACATTAGTACGATTGTATAAATTGAACTGAAATATACGATGTTAAAAATGATACTCGCTTTATTTCCGAAATACTCTCTAATTGTACCTGTGATCCCCTCATCAGCAGAATTAGAAGCGTATATCATTTTAGCAAGCGCCCTATGTGAGTAGTACATAACTGGATATGCAAGTAATGTAATTAGTAGTAAAGATAATAAACCACCTGAACCTGCATTAATCGGTAAAAAGAGCACCCCTGCTCCAATTGCAGTTCCAAATAGACTGAGTGCCCATGTAGTATCCTGCTTATGCCACTTTTTCGGATCTGCATATTGCTCATTTTTTCGTGCGGTATTTTCAGCTTGAACTTCTATTTTCTTTGCAGTATTCCCGTTCATATAATAACTCCCCCTTGTATCTATTCCTACATCTCTCTTTGCACCTAACAAATATTCCCTTTTCGGAAAATGAATTCCTTACAAGTTGCCCCACTTTGTATGTCCTTCATCATAATGAATCCAAATTGAAACATTCGCTAGTTAGCGTCCTAATATAATTGTTAGCGTTCACAAAAAAGTTTACTCGTAATATCCGCTCTTTATATAAAGACCTCTTAAGAGAACAATATAGAATAGACTTCATAAATACGTTGCAACATTTCTAATAACAGTGTATTACTTTAATGGTTTCTCTTTTTTTACTTTTAACAGTAATTTTAGCTAAACCGGCCTCTCTTAATTTGCGAGGCATTTCTTTCTCAATTCTATACATTACTTTAATAACTTCGGCAGCACTGATGATATTGCTTACACAAGCCACTGAAGCACTTTACATACATTTCGCCTCTAATCACACACCTTTCTTACTAGTAATCGCATTTTTTATATTTTCTCCAGAGATAATAAAATTTCTCTCGACGCCCTCATTATAACGTGTATATTTATAAAATTAATATTTTTATATTTTCAGAAATATTAAAGGTGAATAATTTTATATGGATAATATTTTACAGTTAGCATGTAGCCATTGTTTTTATCGCTTAAAGCTGAATTAGTTAGTAAAAAAATACAATAATACATTGTTTTTCTAGGTTACTCATTATAAAGATACTTATATCCCCTTTATCAAAAAATTTCATTTTAAACATAAAAGATATTCTAATAAATAATTAATGTAGGTAAAAAGAAAAAATTCCAAAATAAAAAAACCAAATTTTAGGATATATATTATTAATATTGAATTCATATACATTTTAAAAAGATACACTGAGTAAAAAAACAAAAAAGCTGCCCCATATGGACAGCTCATTTACATAATTATCATTATCAAGGATGCACAAACAAATCACTTCAATGTTATCTTAATTGTAGTTTGTTCGACTCTTCTTCAGGAATATCTCTATGTTTATAATGAATCGTTTTTAGATCATTTCCTTTTATGCGAAAAGTAATTGTGTCCTCTCCATAAGGCGGGTTGTGTGCACCCTCAAAAGTTTGAATTTGAACAGTTACATAAAAAGTATAGTTTGTTGTATCTTTTTTTATTTCAAGTATTTTTTCAGAACCTCGATACCAAAGTTTTGGTTCCTTATAATAGTTTTCAACCTCTTTACTTATTGGCTCCAATAAGAGCTCAATTACTACTTCTTTTAAAAGCTGTTTTGATACAGTTATTCTGCTGATTTTCTTTCTTTTTACATCTATAATTCTCCAAAAATCCCCGCTCTTTTCAACGGTATAAAGAACATTCGTAACGTCCGCTTTCAAAAGATGAAAATAACCTTTATTTCCCTTAATATATAATCGTGGTTCATTAATCCACTCACCTTCTGTTTGCACTATTCCTAAAAACAACTGAGTAAGTGGTGTTATCTTATAATCTAATTGGTTAAATTCACCAAACGAATAAAGTTTATAACCAGTTAAATCTATGCCAAAATTTCTGTTTATATCATTTTCCTTTTTTACAATTGCTTGAGCAGAAATGCAGGGTAATAAAAAAATAAACAGACATATGATGCTAACCATTGTTAATCTTATTTTCATAACATCCATCCCCTCTTTTATTAAGATGCAACAAAAGAAAGGATATTATTGATTAGGGTATAAGCTAAAAAATTAAACTCCCCCATTAACTAGCTCGTTTATCGAGTTTAATTTTGAAGAAAGTCCGATAAACCATTCTTCGTCTCCTGTTAATAATGCAAGGTCTATAAGGTAAAGAATTTGTTCCTTATTTATTGCCTTTGATTCAGGGAGTTTTTTTACATGTTTACTTAAAAAGGACATTGTTTTATTTATTGTATCTCTGTTGTCACATTTCACAACATTAACCTTAACTACTTCCCCTACATTATCAAATGATTCAATATAACCAAGTATTAATTCACCCTCTACTGATATTCCTCGAACCCAATCGCCTACTTTTAAAACAGGATTATGCTTTGACATCATACTCTTTCACCTTCCTACAAATTATTTTTAGTGACGATAAACAACATAAAAAAATAAATTTAACTGTAATATTTTTCATTACATTTATGTGTTAAGAACTCACGGCTATATAATAATTAAGCCGCTTAACGCTCTTGATTAATAAGGTCAACAACTTCTTTCATTGTATAATTCTTTAAGTATTCACCTAGATGTTCTTCAGCACCTAAGAAAATAGCAAAAAGAACTTTTCGCATGTTCGAACCTACAACACACTGATCGTTTGATTCCGGACACTTCGGCTGCAAAGCACCTTCAGAGGTTATCTGATAAATATGCCAAAGATTAACTTCACCTAAATCGCGAGCGAAAATAAAGCCTCCACCAGTTCCCTCTTTTGATTGTATAAACTTATGTTTTTTTAACAAACTTAGTACTTTACGAATACGTACTGGATGTACACCTGCACTTTCTGAAATAGCATTACTTGTTGACATCCGGTCTGGCTGTAAAGCTAAATAAGTTAAACTGTGAATGGCCAAGGTAAAGTCGCTGTTCATTGTTTTCCTCCTACGATTAAAAATATTGTTTCTCATATATTAACATACTGTAGCCATAAATATTACAGATAGGTTAGAACGTTAAAACATATAGAATACTTCTTACCATAAAAAATTAATTCCTTTATATTCTATCCGGTCTGGCCTATATACGATAACTTCATTTAGCTTTTTAAGTTGAAAATAAAATTAAACACTCCACTGTTTCTTCACTTGTTCTTCTGCCAGTTGTTTAATTTTTGTCCAAATCGTATCTTTACTCACAATAACATTTGTTTGATAATTTCTATCATTATAATTAACTGTAACACATACTTCAATCATCTTCTGCTTCCTCCTTTCAAAAAACTTTTTCTAAAAAATATTACTTATTAATTGGCCAATTTTTGCAGTTCAATGTTTAAAAATGTTCGAACGCTACGTGGTAAAAACTTGCGAATTTCTTCATCATTAAAACCAATCTGTAATCTTTTCTCATCCAGCATAATTGGGCGACGCAACATTAGTGGATACTCGATTATTAATTTATAAAATTCATTAAGCGAAAGCTCCTCAATATTTATATTTAAGTCCTGAAAAGTTTTCGATCTAGTTGAAATAATTTCAGTAGCCCCCTCTTCAGTTAAACGAAGAATTGCTTTAAGCTCATCAACTGTCATAGAATTTGATACGATGTTTTTTTCAATATAATCAATTTGATGCTCTTCAAGCCATGCTTTCGCTTTTCGGCATGAAGCACAGCTTGCTGTTGTATATAGAATTACCATATTTAACTCACTCCTTTAATGTTTTTTATCAAACGTACATTTTACATATCGGTTATTGAAATGTATTAAAAAAAATTACAGTTTAGAATCAAATTCACGTAATGTTTCGTTTATCTCTACTATTCATTTCTTTTCAAAATGCTTCTTCTATAACATTGTTGAAACTACATTTTACAGACGATGACAACTCACTTCTAAAAATCTTACTGTAATTTTAAACTTTACAGTTCGATTAATCAACTGTTAAGTCTTGGATTAATTATTGTAACGCAACAAATCGTTTTCTTTTGTATGAATGTCCTCATAGTATTACAGCTAACCAATCTCAAATGCACTTCAAAGCACATTTTATTCATTTCTTGCTTACAAGTGCTATTATGGAATATATTTAACATAATAAAAAGTACGTACTTTAAAGTGTTATAGGTACTAAAAAGTAATATATACACTTTAAAGTGCAGTTCTGCTTACTTCTCTCTTACATCAGTTATTATGAACGACATTTCGCACAATAAATAGTACGTACTTTAAAGTGTTATCGGCACTAAAAAGAAATAATTTTAGTATTACAACGTATTTAGGCTCAAAACTATAATCTAAATTCATCAAAGGAGTTTTTTTATGAAAACATACAATATTCCTGTAGAGGCGACTTTAGAAGTTATTGGCGGAAAGTGGAAAGTTGTTATCCTTTGTCATTTAAAAAAAGGGACAAAAAGAACGAGTGAATTAAAACGATTAATGCCTGGTATTACGCAAAAAATGTTAACGCAACAATTACGGGAACTAGAAGAAGATGGTGTAATCCAAAGGAAAATATATGACCAAGTACCACCGAAAGTAGAGTACTCTTTAACCGATTACGGTTCGTCTTTAGGAGCTATACTCGATTCCCTCTGTTCCTGGGGAGAAGTTCATCTTGAAAAAACCGGGAACACATCCATGCTGATTACAGCCGATGAATAATAACTGCTCCTACTATATGTGTAAATTCTATCCAAGATAAAAAAACGGTTGAGACAATACTTGCCTCAACCGTTTTTTATGTCTCTTTATAATTTTTTGCCGTAATGACTGTTTCAAACTCAAAGGTTTCTGGTAGATGATCTGCATAAGAATATTCAAAAGTTCGTCCATCCGTTAAGTAAGCTACTTGTTCAACTCGCATTAGGAAATCCTGATTTGTTAAGTTCATAAACTGCTTTTCCCTATCATCTGGGCGAATTCCTTTAACCCTGACAACAGATGTCCCTACTTCAAGGCCAAGTTTATTTTGAATATGTGAGTATATCGACTCCTCTAAAACAGAAGCCTCAACACCTGGGATAACCGAAATTGGCATCCATGTATGCTCCATAATCGTCGGAATGCTGTGAATGATGCGGAGGCGAATGATTTTATAGACGAAATCACCGATTGAAACTCCCAATTTCTCAGCAACTACTTCATCAGCCCCAACAATCGCAAACTCGATAATTTTACTTTCTACCTCACTGCCGTATACAGCTTTCGTACCCGTTAAAGTTTGAATCATTCGTGCCTTTTCCTGTTGACGCCAATCTTGCACCACTGTTCCGCTTCCGCGCCGGCGGATGATGTAGCCATCTCTAACTAATAGATCCAGCGCTTTCTTAATAGTAAGGGCTGAAACACCAAATTCTTCAGCAAGGACGGGGCTACTCGGAATTTTTTCGTTGATTTTATATTCACCGTCTAAAATTTGCTGTTTAATCTTTTGATAAATGCCGAGGTATTTTACTTGTGTTGATCCGCTTGCCATTTTCATACCTCCTTTATACTGCAAACTCTCTTCTATTCATTCAAATGTAAAGCCTCAAGTTTGTAAACTGAAGGTGATGGGGCAGCAAATCCATTTTCTAAGATTTCAATATTCGTTACCGCTTCTTCGTCTTTCACAAGTTTTGGTGCACCATTTATAATTGTTTCATACGCGGAATCATAGAAACGACCGTAATCACCAAGCGGCGTTTTAATTTGTTTTTCAATCCAGTCACCATTTGCATTACGATATTTAGCAACTCCATAGTACATCGGTGAATCTTCACCAAACCCTGCACTCTCAGGCATAATCCCCGCTTTCAAATCATTTTCCTGCTGATCTTCACCATATTTAATAAATGATCCATTTGTTCCATGGACGATAAAGCGTGGATAATCTTTTGCTACGACATGGTTCGTTTTCAGCTTAATCTTCAACTGATTTCCGTAATGTAAACCAACATCGAAATAATTATCAACCGCACCTTCCATTTCATTATTACGAATATCGTATGTCACCGTATCTGGACGGCCGAATAGTGAAATCATGCGGTCCATCGTATGAATACCTAAACTATAAAATGAACCTTCTTCTTTTGGAGCTTCATGAGTGATTGAACCAGGACGGAAATAATCAATATGTGATTCAATCTCAATAATATCACCAAGGAATCCTTGTTCAACTACTTGCTTCACAGCTAAAAAATCACCATCAAAACGGCGGTTTTGATAAGGCATAACTACTACACCTTTTTCTCGTCCTAAAGCTAATAATTCTTTCGCATGTTCCACTGTATCGCAAAATGGTTTTTCAACGATAACTGACTTTCCAGCAAGTATAACTTTTTTCGCTAATTCGTAATGCGTATGTGCTGGCGTACAGACCGTCACCATTTGAATTTCTTTGTCATTCAACAATTCATCCAAATCAGTAGTGAAGTAAACACCTTTTTCCTTATATGGATCCACTAATTCTTCATTTATTTGACGTACAAAAATCGTTTTTATTTTTATATTATTACGTGTGTTTACATAAGGTAAGTGATAGCGGTTAGCTGACTTTCCAAATCCAATAAAGCCCATTGTTAATGTCATATTTTTCAACTTCCTTGCTCATAAATTTTCGTTTCTATATTTATTATATAATTTAATCATTAAAAGTATATAGTTTTAACTTTATACTTATATATCAAATAAAAAATCCACGATAAAATTCATTCTCACTATAAGTTATGGACCTATAAAGTGAAACTTTAATCAGTGGGGCGGTTTATCCCCTACTGATTATTTACCCGTAAATACCGGGATGAAAAGGAGCGTAATGAACATGGCATATACTACTATATCTATGGAAATTTTCGGATCACCTGAACAAGTATGGCAATTAATCGGAGGTTTCAACTCCCTTCCAGACTGGTTACCTTATATACCTAGTAGTAAATTAACTGAAGGCGGTCGTGTACGTCATCTAGCTAATCCAGATGGTGATACAATTATAGAACGCTTAGAAGTATTCAATGATAAGGAACGCTACTACACGTATTCAATCATGAATGCACCGTTCCCGGTCACTAATTATTTATCTACAATCCGGGTGAAAAAAGGTACTGAAAGTAACACATCATTAGTAGAGTGGTCTGGTACGTTCACTCCTGTTGAAGTTAGTGATGAAGAGGCAATTAATCTGTTCCATGGTATATACAGCGATGGGCTCAAAGCATTGCAGCAAGCATTTCTAGATTAATTAATATAATTGATTGAGAAGAAAAAGTTAATTAACAGTCAAATATTCGACTTTGTGGTTAAATTCATTATGAAAGATAAACAAATACAACTTTCATGCCTGCTTGTTAATGACAAGAAATAAAAAATACTACCTCCAAATGGAAGGTAGTATTTTTTTATTAATCAGGAAAAACAATTAATCCCTCTTCTTTTTCCTCCTGTTTTAAATCTTCTTCTGGGAAGGTTACAGTTGAATTTTTATCACCTGTTCTTTTTGTTTCTTCACCTGGAAATACGAAAGTTGAATTTTCTTTCCCTTCATTTTTTTCTATGTTATCTGGAAATACCATAGGATCATTGGTAGTCAAATCACTATTATATCCAAGGTTAGACAAAATCGCCCTTAAATCTGGTAAAACCCCTATTTTATCAGATGATGGGTTATTAGACTTTGTGCCTGTATTTGGATTACTTAAAATTGCTCTCAATTCTTTTGGTGAATATGCCTTACCTAAATGTTCTTTAGCAATCCCTTGAATCGATACAGCAGCCCCAGCAATTATAGGCGAAGCGCTAGAAGTACCACGGAAATTAGGAGTATAACGATTAATTATGTTCTGATCTGTAATTTTTTGTCCTTTACTATTTTGATTTTGATATGTATCTAATGTATCAACATATTCTCCCCAACCATATACATCAATTCTACTACCATAGTTAGAGAAAGCTAAACGTTTATGAGGAACTCTTGCAGTAGATGCTCCAACTATAATAGATCCTGAATCTTTAAAGTCTGGACTATTTCGATTTAAAATCTGTTTACCATTACGGTCTTTAAATTCATCTAAATCAATCCCACCATTACCAGCTGCTTCTACAATAATAATGCCTTTATCTGTCCCTTTGCGAATTGCGTTAAATATACTAGAATACACTTCGACTGGTAAAGGGTCATCTCCATATCCATCATATTTAAAGGATTCTTCAATTAATAAAACATCTCCAGCCTGTAAAGAATCTACGGCACTTAAAATAGCATCTCTTACATCGATTCTCCCATTATCTCGGATCACTGAAATTACTTTTGCCTTTGCTTTTGGTGCAATCCCAATGTTCCCAATTCCATTGTCAGCTGCAGAAACAACACCTAGAACTGAAGTACCATGAGAAAGATCATTACTCATTTTTCCAGACATAAATTCAATATTTTGACCGACTAAATCTTCATGATTTAATAACCAGCCTTCTTCCAAATCTACAAAAGTTGCTCCCTGACCATTTCCTCCTTTAATTCCCCAAGCATAAGGAGCATTAATTCCTAAAGGTGCCTCTTCAAGATATCCCTGTCTCGAAAATCTAGGTTCATCATAAGGATTGACTGATAATACAAGCCCTCTCGAGCCAGTTGTTGTGTTTATACTCTTATTAGAACGAACTTGTATTTTACTAGAATCGTTATTAGCAGCATGTACTGTATTTGTTACAAATGTCGTACCTACCCCAGCAAAAGTTGTAATTGCAAGTGATGATATCAACATACCCTTAAAATTTTTCATTTTTCCACCTCTAGTTTTCTATTAGAAATAACATATTTAATAATTTGTGCAAACAAAAAACATTTTATCTCATTATAAAAATTAATAGATTTTTATAACTTTTTGATTTACATAAAAACTCCCTTCATTCTTGTAATTCAATGTGTACATTTCAAAACAACGAACTTACTGTAACTATTATAGTTACACCTTTATTGATTTTCAACTACGAAATATAAATTTTAAAAAATAAATTTATATTACTTTAAAACAGTACTAGCCTTTTACGCACATACAAATGCAAAACGTTTGTCCAAATTACAGCAATCAATAAGTTTATGGACTGCGAAAGAAATAAGAAAAAGCAAAACACTAAGTGCTTTGCTCCTTATAAAATCCCTTTTAACTTTTCACCAATTAACTTCGCTACATACTCATAACCTTCTGGTCCAAAGTGTAATCCATCTTTTTCATCATTTTCTACAAATCTTTTATAATCCCGTTCTTGAATCATTTCAGCGAATACGTTTAGAAAATAACTTCCTGTTTCCCCTCGCCACTTCCTCCACCACGTCTGCATACTGACCAAGTACTCTATTTGTTCTTGTTATGCTGTCTTTCTTCATCAACTGGTGCAGGACTAATCAGTAGTACTTTATTTGATGAAATTTGGTTCACAATCTTCTCTAAGTTTTCTTTATATGCTTGTAATGACACTTGAGAAAAAGGGACTGCATCATTCGTACCAAGAAAAACTGTTACGAAATCTGGTTTATATGATATTACATCTTCTTCAATTCTATTTAACGCATCAAATGTATTATCACCTGGAATACCTGCATTCACTATTTTCCAGTTCGGAAACACCTCTTGCAAACGTGGTGTTAATCTCGGCATTCCATTAAAAAATGTTTCATCAGCTGTAATACTATCTCCAAAGCATACTAACGTTTTCATTAAGCTATTCTCCTTTTACGTATGAAACAACTTTCCTTCTATTGCTTTTATATATCTTTCAGCAGAACGTTCAACTGCCTCATTTGCATTTTCTTTTACTACTCGATGAAAAGCGTTGTATAAACGATTAAACTGTAACGGCTTCACTCGATTCACCATTTCTTCCACTTTTCTCGCTGGTAGTGGAATTAAGTTTGGATAGCTGTACATGAAGCTTACCCACCTTTCATCCGCTACAACTTGAATAATATCACCTGTTAACAAAATCCCTTTTCCATCATTACCTTCTTCCCAATGTAAGACAGATCCACCTTTAAAATGTCCCCCTAAACGATGAATGACTAATCCATCAGCTAATTGTAATGACTCTCCAGACCAGTAAATAATACGACTACTCGGGCGCATTACCCACTCTTTATCATCTTCATGTATATAAATTGGTACATCAAATGTCTCCGCCCATTCTACCTGCGTTGAATAATAATGCGGATGAGACAATGCAATTGCATCTAATCCACCAAGCTCTTTTATCTTCTCAATTGTCGTTTCATCTAAATACGTAATACAGTCCCATAGTAAACGATATGACTCTGTTTTCACTATAAATGCAGTTTGACCGATCGCAAATCCTGGTTTTGTCGTAATACTATAAAGTCCATTTTCCTCTTCGATTATTTCATTTTTATATGTATCACCTGTTTGTAAGCTTTCTAGTGTCGTCCAAGATTGTCCTTTTTGGTTAACATATTGCCTCTCTTCATCACAAATATGACAACTCACCGGTTCTTCTACACTCGCTGCATACTGCACACCACACGTTGTACAAACGAAATTTTCCATAATAATTCCCCCTATCCCTATTTCTTTATTAAGCTGACTTTTGTTGATAATGATCTGCTTTTTTATTTTCAATTAACAAACTTATAAAAGTAAGTAAATAGACAACTGTAACCGATAATGGAATTACAATAAATCCTTTTTCTGCAAAAAGAATCCCACAAACTGACGTTACAAATACAGTCCCTACTGACAATAAACCATAACTTTTACTTTCATAAATCCATACGTACGGAATAAAATGAACACCTATTAACATCGCTACTACAAAAGGTAACCATTCTGGAAATTGAAAATAGGCAAGTAATACAAGTGGAATATTCAATACATTTATCCCACCAATTAAGCCTGCCAAAACCCCTAACGGATTTCCTTTCGCAAACATATCAATTTTCAATATAGCAGCTATCATTAAGCCAAAAGGAAACACACAGCCCATACCGATTAAATATACCCACACCACTTGTTTTTCAGAAAGAACAAATCCCGTTATACTCATAACTATCCAAAATAAAACGCCGGCTAATATAATCGGTAAGCCTCTCTTCGTTTTTATTGCTAAATCCTTTTTCGCTTCTGCAACATTCATTTCACTATCTCCCCCAAAAATATTTGTGCTATAAAGCCGGCTTAATTTCACCCATCCAATAACGCCAAGCTATTAAATAATCTTCTAAATCTTTCGGGTGGTGTCTTAAACATGTGTCTATACGTAAATATAATCCTATGACTATTTCTTCATATAAATCACAGTCTTTTTTATGAAATACACACTGTTTCATCGCATAATTAATTGTTTCTTTTGTTAAATTTTCCGGAGTTGAACAAAACGCGTAAATTAAATCGTATATAGGATCTCCTAACACTGGTAAAGGATCAATTACACCGTGCAGTTTATTCTCTTTAAATATAAAGTTATGAAATCCAAGATCACCATGCAATAAAAATGGCTGATTTATTCCAGCATCCCTATTTGCTAAATTAAGAACCGTTCTATACTCTTCTTCACTTATGTAACGTCTTACATTTTCATGAGCTTCTATCACATTTGTTGTTAAAAATTCACTCCAAGATTGAAGCAGATTTTCTTTCCATCCCCAGCCATCAACCTCTGTAGCCACTTCATACTTATTGATAACTTCCTTTACAAGTTTACAAAGAACACTCCGTTTATGGCCTAGTTTGCAAGACGTTGTGCCCTCAAGGAATGAGTAAACAATATAGCGATTTAAAGGTTCCTTATATAAAAGCTTTGGAAATAATTCGTCCTTTTTATAAAACTGAAGAAAATAAGCTTCTTCACGTATGACATCCGATTCATTCAACTTTACAACGTATTGTTCATCCAACAAATATACAGTACTTGTCGTTCCCCCGTTTAATGCTTTTACGCTATTTGGATAATGTGAAATAACTTTTTCCTTAATTAGTTGTGCAGTGATTATTGAAATTTCCATTCTCTCACCCTTTAATTCGGAATATTCTCTTAATTTAAAAGACAACTTTACTATTATTTGACAAACGTGAGGGGAATCCTGCCAACCATCCTAATATAGCAAACAACAATTTTATTTTATTACAATGGCTTTCTTCAATATTCCATCATATAGTTCATTCCATTTATGGTAATGTGATGTGATTTCATCACTCTAAATGCTCTTCATATACTCTAATAATTTCTATTGCCGGGTCTCTGTCTTGTAATTTATGAGCCAAACTTTCTACACCAAACACTTCTGTAAAAGTATGACTGCCTACAATTAAATTAATCCCTTTAAATTTCGCATGTTGCACTGTATATAATGTTTTTTCACCTGTTATGTACGTGTCACATCCTTTTTCTAATGCACGTTCAATTAAATTTGTATTGTTTCCTGCACCGGTTAAAATCGCAATCCGTTTTACTGGTTTATCATGATTTCTCCAGCTCTTCACTTTCTCTTCCATTTTTTCTTCCAGTTTTCCAACTAAGTTTGAAAAAGGAATCGCTTCTTTATATTCTCCTATTCCCGGTAGTTCTTCTTCCTCATACGTGGAATATTCTAGTATTGTATCTATCCCAATTCCGTTAAATAACGACGTACACGTGCCAAACTTTACAAAATCTAACGGCAAATGAATCCAAAAATGATTCATTTCATATTGCTTCAATTTCTCAATACAAGCCTTTTCCATACCAAATAAAAAACTCCACGGCGCATGATGTGTAACTATCATATCGACTCCATTTTTATACGCTTCTTCAATCGTCTCTAATGTCAGATTTGTTGTGTAACCGATTTTGTGAAATTCATCTTTACTTATATGAGTAAAACCATATTCATCATCGCCATATTTGTGAAGATGCTCTTCAAATAATGATGTTATCTGTTCGTTAAACTGCGTTATATTCATTTTATTTCTCCTTTCATTTACTTTTATATTTCAAAAATAAGGAAATACTAAATAACAACGTTACATACATATAGGAGGACACCATGAAACCTGAATTTTTAAAAGCTGTACATGATGCTATCGGAAATGTCGAACACATTCATATAGAAGAAAGCGGTGCTGACAGCTTACTTATCCATCATGATGATGCACAGCAGTTACAACAAGTTGCTGTGGCGTTAGAAAATAATAATTTCCGCTCCGCTTTAAGAACAACCGGAAATGCTTCGTACATTGAAGTATTGAACAGATAATGAAAGTCCGGATGTATTCCGGGCTTTCTTTTTTATCTTGCTATTCACCGGGCAGTAAAACCCCCACTGATTAAAGTTTCACTTTATATTGAAACTTCAAACTCTTTCACATACACCGCTGTTCCAGCAATATCTATTTGTAACTTCTCGTTTTCTATCTCTTTCGTTACATAAACAGTTACACGACCATCTTTATTTATTTCCTGTCCTTGCTCAACGATTAAATCCAATTCATGTTCAAAATCTTTCTCTAAATACTCCGCATAATACGCTCCCATTACACCTGAAGCTGTTCCTGTCACTGGATCTTCAATCGTCCCAGCGTAAGCTGATGAAAAATGACGGCCGTGCATTTGTGCTAGTTCATCATAAGTTTCTAGACAAATTGGGTGAATAGAAGCATTAGGTATTTCTTTTAATACTGATGGAAATGCAGCATTATTAGGTTTCATTCTCTCGCATGCATTAAGATTTTTAATCGGTACAATTACAGTCCAATTACCAGTACTTCCATATACAATCGGTAAACTTACATCTAAATCATTTATTTCTAAACCAATACTATGAGCTAATTTTTCTTTTGAACCTGTAAATTCTTTAAACTGAGGTGCTGCCTGTCTCATTTTAATAAAGGTTTCTCCATTTTTATTTACACCTATTTGTATCGGTAAAATCCCAGCCTTCGTTTCAATCGTAAGGTTACTTTTCTCTTCTAATAAACCTTTTTCGCGCAAAGCATATATCGTCCCTACTGTCCCATGACCACATAAATCCATTTCAAAACCAGGTGTAAAATAACGCATTCTTATATCTCCTACTTCTGAAGAAAGAACAAAAGTTGTTTCGTTATATCCAACTTTTTCAGCAATAATTTGCATTTTCTCTTCCGTTAATCCATCTGCTTCTAATACAATACCTGCTGGATTTCCCTTATTTGGTTTATTCGTAAATGCGTCGTAATGAAATACGTTTATAGTCTTCATTTTCTTTTCTCCTTATTTGTTCATTTCTTTATTTTTATAATAAATAAGAAAATCCATCCACTTACCATTCTCTAAAGAAAACGCCTCTCTCTCGCATTCAAAAGAAAAACCTGATCGTTCCGCAAGACGAACGGATGGCTCATTATCAACATGTATATGTAATTCAATTCTATGAAAATGAAGACTATTATAAAATAACGATAACGCAGCTTTCACGCTTTCTATGCCATATCCATTTTTCCAGTATTGATTATGTATGGAATACCCCATCATCGCCCATTGGTAATCCATTCGTAAAATTTTTATCAGCTCTAGCTTTCCAATATTAGCTCCGTCTTCTTTACGAAAAATGCCTAATACATACATCTCATCTCTATGTGCTGCTTCATCAAAACCTCTTATCCATTCCGTGAACCATGCTTTTGTTGATGATACCAGAACTTGATAGCCATCGTCATATTTATACTGCGATGGCAGTCTCTTATTAAATCCATCTAACCAACTTTCGTAATCATCTTTTTGAAATGGACGGATAATGAGTCTATCCGTCTCTACTTCTAATAACGGTAGCTTCATTTAATTTCATCCCTCGAATTATTAATTGAATATTCTTTATTATCTTACACGAAATACAAAATCTAGTAAATTATTATGTTTTTGATACATAAAAACCCAGTCATGCTTTATACATAACTGGGTTCTCCATCGTTTCATAATTTTCTATTTCATAAGAACTACATCTCGTAATTCCCTCTTCAACACTTTTCCTAAAGCATTTTTCGGTAATTCTTCTATGAATACCACTTCTGGTATTTTGTAACTGGCTAATTTCTCCTTACAATACTGAGTAATACTTTCTTCTGTTAATGTTGTTTCGCCATCCTTCACAATGTAAGCTCTTGGAACTTCTCCCCAAAAGTCATCTGGAACTCCAACTACTGCAACTTCTAAAACACCATGTATTTCATGAATAACATCTTCTACTTGATCTGGATATACATTGTCACCACCGCGTATAATAACGTCTTTATATCTTCCCATAATATGCAGGAATCCATCGTCATCTATCATGCCAGCATCACCCATGTTAAACCAGTTATCTTTTACTACCTTCTTTGTCGCCTTTTCATTATTCCAATACCCTTTAAACATGTATGGACTTTTCACATGAATCTCTCCAACTTCATTTGTTGTTAGTTCATGTCCTGTTTCCGGATGAACAATTTTCACCTCTACATTTTTCAAGGTTTTTCCTACAGAAGACATCTTTTCTTTTCCCATCATTGGATGCCATGAGGTTACAACCCAACCTTCTGTACTACCATAGCCTTGCACCATATATATTCCTTTTTCCATATATTTTTGAATGAGTGTTTCTGGCACTTTTGTACCACCGCTTTGTGCTACTTTAAAGGTTGAAATATTACGTTCTTTTTTATTTAATTCATCAAGCATGTAACTATAAACAGCTGGGAACGCAAGCATCGTAGTAATTTTCTCTTCTTCAATCTTATCCCAAATAATAGCAGGATTCGAATCAGCTAAGAAAATCATCGTAACGCCATGATAAATACAATTTAAAATAGAAAGCACGCCACTCATATGGAACAATGGATGCACGGATAAAAAACGTTCACCTGCTGGGATTTCTCTTTGGCCCGCAATTTCAGCAAAATAATGATGCAAGTTTTTATGTCCAATTACACATGCTTTCGCCTGTCCAGTTGTTCCTGAAGTAAATAAGTAAATGGCATCGTCTTCTTCATGAACTTCTACGTTCGGTTCTGACGTTGGCTGTTTTTGCAACTCTAATTCAAATGAACCAAAGCCTTCTTTTGTCGTTTGAATTACATAAGGGATTTCTTTAACAGCATCAATCTTTAATAATACTTCACTAAATTCTTCATCAATAACTAATACTTTTAATTTCGCTTCTTTTACAATCGTTTCTAATTCATAAGCAGTAAGCTGATGATTTAGCGGAATACATACCGCTCCAATTTTTAAACTTGCCATCATAACGCTTGGAAACGGGTGATTATTTTTGCATAGTATTCCTATACGGTCTCCTCTTTGCACACCATTATGTAACAAATAATGTGCAAGCTGATTTACTCGTTCATTATACTGCTGAAACGAATACCTTTTCTCTCCGCCTACAAGCGCTTCCAAATTTGGTGATTGCATTGCTCTTTTTTGTAATAATTTTTGCATCGTTCTCAAGTAAAACTCCCCTTTATATATGTTAGGTTTTTTATTTTACCAGATTAACTATTAATTTACTAAAGATTACACTTAGTGAATATAAGAAGAATATAAAATAGCCATTTACTTCACAAGTAAATGGCTATTTTTCATTATATATTAGAATACTTCTTGTTCATCACATATTGCACATATTCAGGTGCACTTTTATCAATCTCTTCATCACTTAGTTTATATTCTGCACCATATAAATAAAAGGAAGGTATAAATTCCATACCTGTATATAAGCATGTAGCTTGGAATGGTTTCGTCAACTCATCCATTGTAATCCCACTATTTTCATAGTCTTTTTCTAATCCACCTATAGAAATAGCTACACCAAATTCTTTTCCCTTCACTTTATCTCCTTGTGATCCGTATGCAAACCCATATGTTAATACATCATCGAACCATTTTTTCAATAAAGGTGGTGAGCTGTACCAGTAGAGAGGAAATTGAAATATATATCGGTCATGTTCTACTAACAGCTTTTGTTCCTCTTCCACATTAAACTCCCAATTCGGTGCCACTTTATACAATTCATGCACCGTAATTTCATCCGAATATTTCTCAAGTTCTTCAATCCATCTTTTATTAATTTTTGATTTTTCAATATCAGGATGTGCTACAATTACAAGTGTTTTCATCATTTTTCATCCCCTTTATAAATTATTCAACCCTTTACGTATTAGTATGAATGAGTCACATATAATTGAAAAGTACGTACTTTAAAGTGCTATAGGAACCTTAAAGTACCTGTGGAGGTGTTATATGAATCAAAATGATGACTGCCCAATTGCAACGACACTCGATGTAATCGGCGGAAAATGGAAAGTTCATATTTTATGTGTCTTAATAGATGGAAAAATGCGAACAAATGAAATCCGACGAGAAATTCCAAACATTACGCAAAAAGTTCTGACTCAACAACTTCGGCAACTTGAAGCTGATGGAATTATCCATCGTACTGTATATCAAGAAGTTCCACCAAAGGTTGAGTACACAATAAGCGAATATGGGAAATCTTTAATGCAAATTATGGATGAACTATGTGAATGGGGAAAAGATCATCAATTGAAAAGATTACATGACTAAAAAAACATTACCGTCTTTATTAAATCTTCTACATTCATATTAGTAGTTCAATATTTCTACTGAAATTTTATATTAGAGGGACTCCAACAACTCGTAATTTAGAACCCCAAATCTTTCAGAAATAAAAAACAATAACATTCATCTATAAATACTCTTTATAACAAAAGTATCTTATACTTTTCACCTTATATTTTGCTCGGACACTTTTTATTAATTGAACCGCATCCTAGTTGTTAGACATATAGTCAACAATTTGAGATGTGGTTTTATTAGTCGAATAACAGCTCTCATCAACTTTAATAATCATGACTGCAGACAAAATACTTTGCAAAGAGTTCCTGTACAAGGTGATTTTTCACATAGACTTACCAAATAGCATTTTTATAAAAAACTTCTCACATTTAAATTGGACAAGCATATTTTATTATATGAGGACTCCCTACTCATAGAAAACTACCTTTCTATTCTAAGAGCGCGCATATTTGTGTGCTCTTAAATTATTTACAATAAAATAAAGAGTTTATTAATTTTCTTAATTCACTATCGGAAAAGTACCCATAATAATATCTTTATATTTATCTATTTTTTTTTTTGATTTTTATAAAACTATATTATTTTGGAGTTGGTTAATACGTTACAAAAAACTGACCGTGTAATCATTATGGTCCCTCCATTTTCACAAGTGTTTGTTACATTTTACTCCTCATCAGGAGCACTTCTTTCATCACAAGTCTTATCTAATACCTCTCCACACCCTGTATCAATGTATGCACTTAATGAAATTGAAAGCGAATTATTTGAAGTCGAGTTAAAACCACTACTACTTCATTAAAACTACGAATAGCGGAAAGACCTTTACAACTCCCATATGGAACTACAGCAGTAGCATTTTTAGCAAAAATAGCACAAGCAGAAGAAGCTGCAGAAACGATATATAGCTTTAACTACACACTTACTATGTAGACTTCTCCTAGGAACTTCATTTTAGTTTCCGAAGAAACTAAAATGAAGTATAATTATATATGTACAATAGATATCATTAATCTATTTACAATTTTTCACATTAGCTCTTAAACAATTAAATAAATGGAGGGCATGATATGGACAATTATTATGATGTAGCGGTAGTTGGTGGTGGTCCAGTTGGACTTATGGCAGCATGTGAATTAGCTATCCAAGGCGTAAAAGTTGTTGTTTTAGAGAGAAGATTAGACCGGGTACGAAATTCTAGAGCACTCACACTACACCCTCGTTCCTTAGAATTGATGGCTATGAGAGGTATTGCAGATAGATTTTTAGCTAGAGGACAGAAATTAAATACAAGTCATTTTGCTGCCTTAGATACAAGATTAAACTTTAAAAATTTAAATACTGATTTTCCGTATACACTTTTTATTCCCCAATCTATTACAGAAGAAATATTAGAAGAACATGCATTAGAATTAGGCGTAGTCATTAAACGCGGGCATACTCTGAAAGACTTAAAACAATATGAAACATTCGTACAACTAGAAATAGAACAAAGAGAAACAATATATAAAATAGAAGTTCCATATGTAATAGGAGCTGATGGAGCAAGAAGTATAGTTCGTGAATTATCAAATATACCGTTTAATGGAACAAACACAACAACTACCGCTATATTAGGTGATGTTATTTTAGAAGGTATACCAGATAATCCATTTTTATCTACTTCTAATATAAATGGGATATTAATGATGGTACCTATTACACCTGATGTATTTCGTTTTGCAATTATTGACCCTAAGAATCAGACAATACCTGTTCATGTTGCTGTTACAGAAAAAGAGTTTATAGATAGTATTTATAGTATTACAGGTAAACATCTTCAAATTAAGAGCACAATATGGCTTTCTCGTTTTGGCAATGCAACCAAACTAGCAAATACTTATCAACATAAGCGTGTATTCTTAGCTGGGGATGCAGCACATATTCATTTCCCTGCTGGAGGACAAGGTTTGAATGTAGGTCTACAAGATGCTTTTAATATAGGATGGAAATTAGGACTCGCAATAAAACAAAAAAAATATGAAAGCCTATTAGAAAGTTATCATATTGAAAGACATGCTGTGGGAAAACAATTTTTCAAGGAAGTACAAGCGCAAGAACAATTAATGATAAACTTTTCAAACGCAGGAATGGAATTGAGGGATTTATTTTCGTACCTACTTACATACCCCGAGATAAATCAAGATTTATCTGAAAGAGTAAGTGGCTTAGGGATAATGTATTCGTCGATGCACGATATAGAAAGGCATCCATTGATAGGAAAAAGATGTACAAACCTCACTATTTCTTCTCTAAATAAGAAAAGTTATAAACTCTTTGAATTAATGCAGGATGGTAAATTTATTTTATTAATACACCCTACTTATATAGATAAGATAAATAAAATAAATATTGATTCACACATAAAGGTGATAATAGGAGAAATACAAGATTCCAAGTTAAAAAATATAGATACCGTTTTGATTCGACCGGATGGTCACATAGCCACCATTGAGTATACCAAGATAGATAACTGCGAATAGTCCGGAAAAATAATCATCCATTGTATTAGTGATACAAAATAAGTTCACTTTTATAAAACGAAAAGAATCCTATTTATTTAGGACTCTTTTCGTTTTGCCCATCTCACTATTTATAAAAACATATCTACAAGGGAAGAAACACTATATTTACAGTTAACTATAAAATCCCGTTCCAAAGGACTACCCAAAACTCCTCACCTATATACTCCCATGATCAAAAATATTTGTCTCTATTTCATATAAAGTATGAAAAGCATCCATAAAGATAAAGCACCAAGGATAGCAAGCACTATACGAGTAGATAGTACTCTTACTTCAAAATCGGTTTTCTTGGATGGTTCAGGATATGCAATTACATAAATCCCCTTTAATAGTGCGAGCCATGCAATAAGTGTAATGAGTCCCTGCCAATTAAGTGTCCAAACATTATGTAAGATAACAGTACCTAACCCGAGGAAAATTGATAGAAAGCCATACATAATTCCAAATCCTCTGTCTTCTACCACTAATTTTTTCAGTTCACGTAGTATAGATGGTCGTACAAAAAGTATTCCTGAGATGATAACCGTTATCCACCCCCAAAAAAATCCTAAAAAAAGGCTTACCTCCATTGTTACTCCACTCCTTTCAATTACATTTATATTTCAGTTATTTTCCCTTTAGTATTAGATCTATAGATAAAAAACTAAAAATGTAACTTTGGAGTAAAGTCGTACTCTTTATAAAATATTTCATGTGTACATAAATAATCCTTCACCTTACTAATTTTTAATAAAATAAGCTAATTAAGAAGTATAACAAATTAATAACCACCCTACATACAACTTATGTTAGTAAGAAAATCACATGCACTTATACATATTACTTTTGTATAAAATCTTAAAAATTGTAGTCAAAGAATTACTTTTTCATCCTCTTCTTAATGTCTAGACAATCAGTATTTAAACTAAACATGCTAATATTGATTTTGTGCGATTGTCCGTTACCTCATAATAAATTTCTAATCCTTTCCGAGTACCTGTAACCATTTTAGCAGCTTTTAGTTTAGATAAATGTTGACTAATTGTACTTTGAGGCATTTGTAAATCCCCATACATTGTTGTTACATTAGTAGGGCCTTTTGCAAGCATTATTTTTACTAAAGATAGACGAACGGGATGCGCCAATACCTTTAACACCTCAGCAATTTCTTGAAACATTTCTTTTTTTTCTCTCATCTTATTTCTCCCCTTTTATATACATATTTATGTTATCCATATATATAATTCGAAGGTATATGCGTTTTTATGTCCGTCATTTTAAAAAAATATAAAAAAACTTTAATCCGAAACTAAAGGAGAATCTTAACATAATGTCTCACCACTACTCTATATTCAACTTACTAAAATCAATAAAAAAAGAGCAGATAGTCTGCTCTCTTATGATGCCTCCTTATGTTCCGTGGAATGTTTAACACTCCCCATTCTCTTTAGTTTATTCCATCCTACCGCTACTCCTCGAAGCGATGAACATATAGATTTAATGACAACATAAGTCATAAATTGACGATAAATAAAGCGTTGTAAAATTAACCACACTAACGGTTTAGGGTTCTCTTCCTCTAATTTAAATGCAAACAGAGATGCGAGCAGATCTAATAAAAAGAATACAAAATAAAATCCTAAAACTTTTAGCGGATCGCTACCAAATAGCCCCATGATCATTAATATATCCGCTAAAGGAGCAATGAATTGCAGAACATATTGGAATAACCACATGTTAGGCAATGCAATAAACCCTAATGTTTTATGTTTTGAATTACACAAAGCTTTTCGATGTTTCCAAAGACATTGGAGCGTACCATATGACCAACGATACCGCTGTTTAATAAGACTTTTCACATCTTCAGGTGATTCCGTAAAAGCATACGCTTTTTCTTCATATACAATTCTATGCCCTTGACGTAAAAATGTAATAGTAAGATCCGTATCTTCTGCTAATGTATCTTCGCTTAAATATCCAGATTCAACTACATTCTTCTTGCGCCACGCCCCAATAGCTCCTGGAACAACTGTAATACAATTTAACTCATCAAAAGCTCTACGTTCTAAATTAAACCCTGTAATATACTCAACATGTTGCCAAGTAGTTAACAAATTTCGTCTATTCCCCACTTTAACATTACCTGAAACTGCTGCTACATTCTGATCTTCAAAGTGTCTAATCATTAGAGAAATGGCGTCTTGCGCAATAATAGTGTCCGCATCTAAAGTAACAATGATTTCTCCTCGCGATTGTTGAAACGCTAGGTTCATTGCCGATGATTTCCCGCCGTTTTCTTTCTGAATGAAACGAACTTTAGAGTGTTTATAAAATGTTTCTTTCATTACTTTTGACGTATCATCTGTCGATCCGTCATCCACAACAATAACTTCAAATTCTCTATAATTACTATCCAAAATTGAGCGAATCGTCTTAGCTATCACCTTTTCTTCATTATATGCCGCTATGACAACACTAACAAAAGGTTGATATGACGAATTAATATAGCGAGATAGCGTTTTTCTTTTCTGCTTCCATGCAAAATAAATTAAGAATAAGAATCGAAAAATCCCTAATCCAATAGCAACATAAAAAATAGTTGTTAATATATGTTTAAAGTATCCTGCCCCTGAAAAGACAGCTTTATTGTAAAGTAAATATTGCTTCCCCTCAGAAGAAACTGGGGGCATAATTTCATCTCGTTCTTTATTCATTAAATCTGAAATTGTTACAAAACTATATCCATGCTTTCTTAGGTCTTTAATAATGATTGGGAGCGCCTCTACTGTATGGGTACGATTCCCTCCCGCATCATGAAGAAGAATAATATTTCCCTCTCCCTTATAAACGGGATTAAGAGCACGCTTTACTAATTCATTTGTTGATGGTGTTGCCCAGTCTTCGGGATCCACTTTTTCTGCTACCATTGTATAGTTCATATTTTGTGCCCGTAAAATAGGCACTATTTCATTTGAGGAATCCGGGTTAGCATCCGCTTCGTATGGTGGCCTAAACAAAACTGTAGAATGCCCAGTTATTTCCTGGATCAGACGTTGCGTCGTATTAAGTTCTACTTTTGTTCGTAGTAAAGACGTATCAGCTACGTTAGGATGCTTGAAAGTATGATTGCCAATTTCATGCCCTTCATCGTATATTCTTTTTACAATACTAGGATTTAGTTGTGCGTTTTCACCAAGGACAAAAAAAGCAGCTTTTATTTTATTCTCTTTTAATATATTTAAAATTTCTGGCGTATATTTCGGGTCTGGTCCATCATCAAATGTTAATACTACTTGTTTCCCTTTCGGTTTTCCATATCGTTGCACTTCGTATGCAGATGGTAAGGATTGATATACTTCATCTGTAAGATAACCATCTTTGCCTACTTTAAAATCTCTCAATCCATTTTTTCTTTCATTCTCAATCTGTAAAATTTCACCTTGTCCAGAATAATTTACTTCATCTAAACTATTGATTTTATGTAATACATTAGGATTTTTTTGTGCCTCAATAGGATTTTTTAAAACTTTCCATATTGTAGGATCTTCTGCTCCCAATCTCCATAACGCAACCCCCTTTGCATTGTTGTCCATTGCGATTTTCACTTGATTATAGAGAGTAACACCGTCTAAGAACCATGCAGTATGTTCTTTCTCTCCTGTTTTATATCTAAAATAAGGATTTCCACTCATGTTATCCCATTGAATTTTCATATTTGAATCATGAGCCATTGCCATAACTTCTGAGAAAGTTAAAGACTTCGCAGCTTCTTTACTATTCACTTCCCAATCATATCCATAGTTACCGAAAGCAACTATAAGCTTATTAGACGGAATATTCAGTTCTTTTAATGTATGTTGGAACCATTTATTTGAAGCAATTGGTCCTGGTTCCCCGGCTCCATAGTGCTCATCGTACATCATTACAATCATTCGATCTATTATTTTTGCTAACGCACTATAATCAAAAGCCTTATCATTAGCTGGAACATCTTGTGTAACGAGCAAATCATGTTCATGAAATTCCGTAGTAAGTTCTTTCATAAAATTTGTTAAGTTTTCTCTATCACTTTCAGGTACGGCCTCAAAGTCAATATTAATACCTGAAAACTGATTCTTTTTAACTTGGCTTACTAAATCATTAATAAATTTCGTCTTCACATCATTCGGCGAATTCAGTAACTTATGGATAAGCTCACTATCAGGGCCAGAAGCTTTTTCTGTATAGTTAGTAAGTAACGGCATAATTTTCACATGATTTTTTTTTGCTAGTTTTACAATCTCAGGTTTTATCTCACTTCTAATCGTTAAATCTTCTTTTAAATGATACCATTCTGGTACTAACGTGGTTAATGAATCGATATTTTCTTTTAAAGAAGCGGTACTATTTTCATCCCAGTTTACATAAAAACCATACACTTCTTTAGGTTGTTTACTATCGTTTGTCGAATTCACCAAATTTTTATTATCCTTCATTTCGGTATTTGGCTTGAATTCTTCGTTCTTTAACTGCTCCTCACTAAGTTTTTGATTAATTGGTACAAGTTTCGTATCTTGTTTTACAGTAGGATTCATGTTTGGAATTTCTGGTGTTGAAAAAATACTTTGAAAGAAAAAATAAAATACAACACCTACACTAACTATTGAGATACATAGAAACCAAATAAAGGCTATGTTTCTCCTTCCTTTCGGATCATAAAAAACAGGTTTTTCTTTATCTTTCTCTTGTTGAATGTTTTTCTCCATTATATTTTTCACATACTCCTTCTTAATAGAACTATAGAATAATAAAGTGCAACTTTAATCAGCCCTCACCAATTGGGCATTTACAAGCAGCCCAACCCCCACCTAACTTCTTTGCCCAAGCCAAATTTTGAGATGGGAGTTTTACTGCCCACAATAGCGAGAGAAATCCTTTTAGCTTTGAAATGAATCTCTCACTTCCATATTCTATTGATTCTTCTTTTCATTCCCTTGCTGGTGGCCTCTATTTTCTTGTTGAGACCCCCTACCATTGTTCCCTTGCTCGTTTCCATCATTTTCTTTCTGGGGTCCTCTTCCATTGTTTCCTTGCTGATTCCCATTATTTCCTTGTTGAGATCCTCTTCCGTTGTTCCCTTGCTGATTTCCATTATCCCCTTGTTGAGATCCTCTTCCGTTGTTCCCTTGCTGATTCCCATTATTTCCTTGTTGGGATCCTCTTCCGTTGTTCCCTTGCTGATTCCCATTATTTCCTTGTTGAGATCCTCTTCCGTTGTTCCCTTGCTGATTCCCATTATTTCCTTGTTGAGATCCTCTTCCATTGTTCCCTTGTCGGTCCCCATTATTTCCCTGTTGAGATTCTCTACTGTTATTCTCCTGTTGATTCCCTCTATTTTCTTGCTGGGATCCTCTTCCATTGTTTTCTTTTATTTGCTTCGATGGCTGTTCTTCTGTTTTCTTTTGTTCTTTATGCTCTGGCTTCTCATATTTTTTTTCTTGTACGGGAGACAAATCCGGTGATGCATCAGGAGATGACTCCGGCTGCAATTGTATCTCTTCTTCGTTTTCCACCGGATTAGACGGCGTGGCAGGAGGCGTAAGCGATTTGTTCTTCTCACTCTCTTGCTTTATATAGACACCTGTGCCAATTCCAGCTTTTCTAGCATTCTCTCGTACTTGCATTGTGCTACTTTGATATTCAACTGTAATATGTTTTAGCTCATATTCTTTCTTTAATTCTTTCATCGCCTTTTCCAACTGTGGTTCTAGTGCCTTGTCCTTTGCAACAGCTGTTAGCATAACTTGCTTATCATTCGTTAAATACTTATCCTCTTGACTTTGCTTTATAATCCTACGTATTACTTCTTGCAATTGTTTATTTTCCCATTGCTTCAATTCTTTTAAAATACGCCTTCCATCATCATTACAAGCCTGCAAATCTATAACACGAAAATCCTTTGTTACGCTCACCTCTAAACTTGGATTTATATCAACTGAGACGTAAGCAAATACTTTTTCTTCTGGTTGATTGTAGAAAAACAGCACTGCAAATAGAAAACAAGCAACAAGTATTGATGCAGGTTTTAAAAAGGAAGGGATCGAAAAATGCGATGCTTTTTGTTCTTGCTCATCAAATAAGATTTCCTCCCCGATTATGCAAGAATCCCCTTTTCTTTTACACGTAATAAACTCTCCATTTGGTGTTAAAACAACTACGCTATGCTTTTTTATATCCATCACAATTCCTTTATTCATCATGCTTTTCCCCTCTTATGTAATCCAGAATATATGTATAGTTGTTTGCAAAAATAATACACATTGCAATAATGTATTTTCTATGTCGTTCCAACGTTTTACGACTTACCCTAACACGTGGTTCTATATGTTTAAGCGGTAACTTTTTCTTTCGGAACAGCTCTTCCATCATTTCCTCTTCTTTTATAATAATTTTTACAATTTCTATTAAGTGCTCACGTGTATCACGATGCTTAGGAGATTCTTTAGCAAGCTCTGAGAATGTGATTTTAAACTCAGCTAGCACACTTTGAAAATGAAGAATTTCCTCCTTACGGTTACTATTTTCCATCTCTTTCATATACTCCGTAAGCGATACTTGCATTTCTAACATTTCCTCTTGCTCATCTTCTTTTAAAAAGACAAAGTTATGTTTAGACTCCTTACGTATATAGTCAATTACATCTCTTTTTATAAGAAGATCAGCAAACGCTAAAAAGGATTTTCCTTTTGTATATGAATACTGTTCAATTGCTTCGTTAAACGCAAACAATCCAATGCTATATTCATCATCCTGTTCTGTTATATATCGGCGGCAGACAGATGAGATTGATTTTCTAATAAAAGGCTGATACTGTACGATAAACGCTTCTTTGTCTTCTTCGTTGTTTTGTATGTTACATACGATATCTTCTATTTTCGGTTTTCTTAAGATCTTCATTACTAAACTCAACACTTGTAATCTCCCAGCCTCCTTCAAATAGCAAAATGGCCACTACACAAGTGACCATTTAACCAGATTTTCTTGGTACTTTTCTTCGGTCTTGTCTTCTTGCTGTTAGTTATATTTTTCGATTCTAACTTTTCCTAACGTTTTCTTAATGATTTTCCTTTTCTCTCGGCACAAAAGTTAAGTTTTAATTTTTATCTACTTTCTTATTTTCTACCGTTCGTTTTGCTTATTCTTTTTCTATTTTATCTGCAATCCTTGAATAACTCTTCTCTATATCATTGGTAATTTCATCCTTTTATTTCGGATGCCCACTTAATCTAGTAAATTTATTAATGCTTCTATATTCTTTCATAGTCATTTTTCTTCTATTTATTTTCTTCACTATACATATTCGGAGGAATACATAGTTTTATGGGGGTCAAAAAATATTTTTTTAAAAAATACATATTTATTTCAAAAATAAAAACCATCAATTTGAAAAAGGATAATCAAATTGATGGTTTTCTTATAATATCTATTAAATTGGATTCTCATTTTGTACATTTTATCATGATTGAGGAGAGAAAAGATTAATATAAACCGATGCAGCTAAGTCATATTATCGAATCGAATGTAGTGTAATCACATATTTCTCATTCTCTTAAGTAAGGACTAAAAATAACCTATCCATAGAGCTACTAAAACCACTACGAATAAAGCAAAGCAACATGTAATATTTCGAATCCACTTTTGTATATCATCAAAATACTTTTCTATAAATGCAGTGTAAATAGAAAGCATAAGAAGTAGCACAATGAAAGTAAAGGATCCCAATTTATCGTTAAATCTTTCATTAGTAAATGTACTTACATGAAGGAATAGAAAAACAAACGTTACTATGAATAGCTCAAATAGCCTTTTTTATTCTCCCCACCACCACCTTACAGTAATTCCCTTTTATTCCATTTTATCAGAACATACTGTGTAGCAGTATATGAATATTATATTCATTTCAAAAAGGCCAACAATACAAGATCATTAGCCTCTACTTTCCATATTCGCACCTTTTATCACTTTACTTCCTAACAACCGGAATCCACATTTCACCAAATACTAGGCCATTTCTCTGTCCCATCTCAACCGTTGTATTCGGTCCACCAACATAGGCAAAATCCTTTGCTTCTGGTAAAGCTTGACCGAAGGCGATGCCAGTAAGCTTATTACTTAGCTCTTTAGCCGTTTTGTCTTCCCCTTTCACTACTAAGTATTCTCCCCTCGGAAACTGAATCACTCTAGATTCTTCTTCTATTTGTGCTTCTGTCATGACACCCGCATAATACATCATTTTGTTATTCACCGCTTCGCTCACGGAAAAAATGTATTCATTTGTAGCTAAAGCTTTTAAAGTGTCCAGCCTTCCATCTTCTTTAACAGCCGACCAAAAGTCTTCCTTTTCTTTATTTATCCCAGCAAAGTCTGTATAGTCACTCTTAATTTCAGTTCCAATACCTAACACAATAAAGCTATCTTTTTCTTCAATCGTATAATTTTTCATATTCAAAACCTTCCTTCTTTTAAAATGATTCAAATGATTTATCTTTTCATCTGATACGTTTATAATACCTTTAAACCATGTCAAAAAATGATACTGTTTAGGAGACCAAAATGAAAAAAGTTGAACGGATTAATACAATTATGCGGTATATCAACAACCGCTCCCACTTTACAATATCTGAAATTATACAAGAATTTAACATATCACGGTCGACAGCTATTAGAGACATTAGAGAAATTGAAGCTATGGGAATGCCACTTGTCGCTGAAGTTGGGAGGACCGGGGGATATTTTGTTATGCACAACTCTATCCTGCCCGTTGTTCGCTTTACTGATAATGAAGTGAAAGCTCTTTTTATTGCCTTTATGGCTACGAGGAATCAACAACTTCCCTACCTAAAGAGTCGTCAATCTTTAGCCGAAAAACTACTAGGACTCATCTCAGAAACCCAGCAAGATGATCTCGTTCTTTTAAATCAACTCTTGCTTTTCCAAGGGACTAATCCTTATAATCCCGATCTACTTGAGCTTTCTGATCTCCCCCATCCTATGTTAGAAAAACTCATTCAAATCCTTCTTTTAGATAACCATTTATTGATTACTATCAAAGAAGATGAAGAAATCAAGTCTTATCCAATTTATCTATTGCACCTTTATCAAGAAAAAAGCCATTGGATCATTGAAGGGTTTGACTTAAAAGAAGAAAAGAAGATGATGTTTCCTGTCGATGATCTCATTAATATCGAACCATACACGACGAACAAAAGGCTAAATAAGAAAAAGATTTTAGAAAAACTAAGTAAGAAGGACGAAGCAATTAACCTTGTATTTGAACTTGGTCCGACAGCAATTGCCCAGTTCAAAAAATACCATCCTTTAAAAATTTCAATATCTTATACTAATCCTTACCAATCCACAGCCATTTTAAAAACTTTTATCAATGTTAACAATCCCGATGAAGTGATGGAAATAATAAATTGGCTGCTTTTTCTAGGGAAGGATATTAAAATCAAAGAAATACCCGATGAAGTATTAGCAGATTTACAAAAACGAGTGTGCTTATACATTCCATAAGCAGTGAGCCTCAAATATTAAGCTTTATCACTGGATAATTATCCTATTTTTAAATACCATTTCATTTACTACAATGAGAGCATGATAAATAATAAAAGCACGGAAAATCTCCCGTGCTTTTCTAAATATATATTATTCCTGAAGGTTTCGTTTATCTCGTTTCTTACCCTAACTGACGTTTAAATGCTTTACTGGCGAAAAAGTAAGAGATGACCATTATACCTACGCACCAAGCGAGTGCAATCCAAATATCGTTACCCACAGTTCCTTCATATAAAAGAGCACGAATCGCATTCACGATTGAAGTTACAGGCTGATTCTCTGCAAACGCACGAACAATTTTTGGCATCGTTTCGGTAGGCACAAAGGCCGAACTAATAAATGGAAGAAAAACTAGCGGGTACGAGTAAGCAGTCGCCCCTTCCATAGACTTCGCTTTCAATCCTGGAATGATAGCTAGCCATGTTAGCGCCAGCGTAAACATCCCAAGTATTCCAGCTACCGCGAGCCACTCTAGAATATTAGCACTGGAACGGAAACCCATTAATAATGCAACAAGAATAACCACCACGATAGTAAGTACATTAGCAACAAAAGAGGTTAAAACGTGAGCCCACAATATCGATGAGCGCTTAATAGGCATCGTAATGAAACGTGCCATCAGCCCACTCTTTACATCCGTAAATAGTCGCACGGAAGTGTAAGCTACACCGGATGCGATAGCCATTAGCAAAATTCCCGGCAATAAATAATTAACGTAGTTATCCGTTCCTGTCTTTATAGCCCCGCCAAATACGTAAACAAATAATAGCATCATCATAATCGGTGTAATTGCTACCGTAATAATTGTATCCGGACTACGCATAATATTGCGCATTAAGCGCCCTAGTAATACCCCTGTTTTGCTTTTCATTTACATCTCCTCCTTTTTACCGATAATCGCAAGGAAAATTTCTTCCAACGTCGGCTGCTTCTCGATATACTCTACTTTTGCTGGCGGGAACATCTCTTTCAGTTCAGTAAGAGTACCTGTCGTAATAATTTTTCCGCCATGCAAAATAGCGATACGGTCCGCCAGTTGTTCCGCTTCCTCCAAGTACTGAGTAGTGAGCAAGATCGTTGTGCCGCTGCCGGCAAGTTCCTTGACGGTATCCCACACTTCGATCCGCGCTTCCGGATCAAGTCCAGTCGTTGGTTCGTCAAGAAAAATAACTGCTGGCGCCCCAATCAAACTCATCGCGATATCAAGTCGGCGCTTCATCCCGCCTGAATACTGGTCTGCCCTCTGGTTGGCCGCATCAGTCAGGCTAAATCTTGCAAGTAGATTATCAGCAACTTGTGCGGGATTGGAAACACCACGTAACTTAGCGATCATTATCAAGTTTTCCCTTCCAGTAAGCATGCCGTCTAAAGCTGCGAACTGTCCTGTCAAACTGATGCTTTGACGAACATGATCTGGTTGTCGCTGGACGTCAAAACCGCAAATACTCACTTCACCATCATCTTGTTTCATTAACGTCGAAAGGATATTGACCGTTGTCGTCTTTCCCGCTCCATTTGAGCCTAGCAGCGCAAAAATTTCGCCACGCTGCACCTCAAAATCCACTCCCTCTAAGACTTCTTTATCTTTAAAAGATTTTTTTAACCCTTTTATAGAAATTGCTGCATTGCTCATACTTTTTCCCCCTTATAAAATTAGATTACATACACCCTCTATTTAGTATCACTGATAATCTGTATTACTTAGTACTGGTTTAAAAATATAACTGAATAGCGATGGCGGCAATTCACATTTGTAACCAGCTAATCAGTCGGTATTACTAATTGCATTTATTTTTTTCTCAATTTCTTCATAATACTTTCATTCAAATCTTCACGATACTTGGAGACATACGTTTTAGCGTTTGCCACTAGTTCGTCAGCAAAGGAAGCCACGTCATCCCCAGTAATGTCAAGCACTTGTCTTCCTTCCGCTGCACCCGCTTCGAACAAATCGATTAATTCATACTGTATGTGTAACATATCCATCCCGTTACCCGCTGAGAAATTCCACATGTAGTTTTGAATTTTCTTAAATACAAATTGGTAGTCCTCTGGCAGAGCCTCAACTCGTGCCATCATCATTTTGTACTCTTTTTTATCACCAATTAACTTTTTGAACATTTCTAACATCTTATTTTCCTCCTTTTTTATAAAGCCGAACAAGAAATTCTCAAAGTATCGGCCAGAACATTTTATCTTATGAACCTATTTTGACTTCAAGACGTTAATTTTTGACGATACAAAATCCCATTTTTCCCAAAACAATTCAAGCTCCTGGCGGCCTTCTTCATTTAATGAATAAAACTTACGAGGAGGCCCCATATCTGATGGTTTCTTTTCAATATTCACAAGCTTTTTCTTCTCTAATCGTACGAGGATAGTATACACCGTACCTTCTACAACTTCGGTAAACCCAAGATCATTCAGGTGGCGGGTAATCTCATAGCCATACGTTTCACGGCGACTAATGATTTCCAGTACACACCCTTCCAGTGAACCTTTCAGCATTTCAGTTAAATTTTCCATGTCCTGATCCTCCTTTACCCCCTATTCTGTCTGGCTTATATTCAGTACTACAGAGTACTAAGGCGAATTTTTACTGAATAGCTTTTGAGTAAAACTACACTATTCAGTATTACTTATTACAACTACATTGTATGACTAAGTAGTTGTGGATGTCAACTTTATTTTCAAAAAAATTAAAAATCCGCTTTACCCTAACCGGATACAGTCTCCTTTTTTTGTTGTAAGGGCCGTCAAACTAGTAAAACAGCGCTGATTCAAAGTGTAATTTAAATCAGCTCTGCTTTATTGTTTTCATACCGATATATCATGTTTTTTCACGATACAAATTGTTTCTCACTACCATTCCCATTGCATATAAAGCATAAAGGCAAGTGCGGTCAGAGAAAATTCCCAGAGATTATCCGTACATGATACGAGCCCCTAAAATACAATTCTGTTAGAAATTTGTTCTCTATATTCTCTTTTATTTTATTTCTGATAGTTGATTCACAACACTATCTAAAAATTTTTCTACCTTTTCTTTTGATGTATCCGGCGCATGATAACCAATTGTAAATGTAAGTCTTCCATTATAAGAGCTTACTCCCATTGAAAAGAATGGTGCATACATAATAGGCGATGCCATATACCCGTCCTCAGCTTGAATTTGACCAAACTGAATAGGTTCCTCAGCGATCACTCCCAAATTTGTCAGTAATGGCAACGCCATCCCCATCTGTACAGCCTCTTCATATTGCTGATTATACATTTCCTTCACTGTAGATAGCTTCATTTCTGCCAGTAGCTCCATTCCTGCTGCTGAAGAAAGACCTGGATTTTGAGACTTTATTTTATCCATTGATTGTTTAACTCGAACAAGAGTCTGCTTAAATGTTTCATCGTCTTCCATTTTAATCACTGGCATTTCCATACCGGATAAGTTGCAAATAGCACCAGTTGTATTATTAGGCAGATATCGACGTAAATCAATTGTCAAGCCAATCATTTTTTCTGCAGTGCGAGGTTCTGCATACACAGTGAAATGTGATAAAGCTCGGAAGTATGCAGTCATGATTACATCATTCAAGGTAGCCTGTTGTGCTTTTGTCCATTGGGTTAAACGTAGAGTTTGCTCACGGCTCAATCGCCGTACGGACATTTGGGGAAATTTATTTTTGTTAGGTTGAGATGGAAAAGACCATAACGATGCCTGTTGTTCTTGGTTAGGACGATACGCACTTTTTATGTCCGATATTCCAGCGTATTTGAATACATGTGATTGATCTCGACAACTCTCATTTCCCTCATCAAATTCCTTTATAATTTGCTTCTTAGACCGTCCCAATGAAAGGTGCGTATATATTGTTCCAAGCAATTTAATATATTCCTTGACTCCTGCACCATCTGAACATAGATGAGATAATTTCACAACTAACATATCTGTTGTAGTGCCCCGTAATAATTTCGTTTGAACCATAGGCCCCTGTATACGATCACCAGGTTCTTTAATAAAATCTATTGCCATTATTTCAAGTTCTTGATTATTTCCTTCTGCAAAAAAGCAAATAGATGAGTTAGTGTCAGATGAATGTTCCTCCCAGTAAGGAATATCATTTTCTACAAACCGGCTGTTCAAAACTGGTTGCAATTGCAACGTTATCCTTACTGATTCTTCAAGTATTTCCTTGGATATACCTACAGGAAAATAAAGAACTGCATTAATTTGTTGATCTGCAGAATAAAGACCTAATACATAATTCATTCGATCTTGTGGTGTTACTGAATACTTTCTTTTCTCCATAATTCCGTCCCCCTTTAGGACTTTTTGTATAACCCTATTTTCCATATGCTTGTAATTTTTCTAGTCATTTTTCTTCAAGAGCTAATAACGCTTATTTTTCGAATTTTTAACGAAATCATCTTCTCCGTATTGGTTTCATTCTTTTTGCAGGTGATATATCCATTATTTTATTGTTATTAACACTGCCTAACCTCCCAATGAAACCAAACAAAAATAAATTAAGTTTACATATACATAAACATTTTATTATAACGTCTATAAATTATCAATACAGCAAATAAATCATTTTTATGTCTGTCAATAAAAAACAATATATTCAAGGGCTACTTCATAATAAAAGATTGATGTGCATGTATATGTACCCATATCACTATCAAAATAAGAATGAGAATTTTTTCAACAAAAATAAGCTGCAGATATTGATTTTACAGTAAAAAAAGCCCCTCCATTTTGAAAATGAGTAGGGCTATTTCCAATTTGAATTTTATAAAAGAATGACTATCATAAATAATATTTTACTTTTTAGTCTACCTTATTATTTTTAATCCATTTTCCTAATAAATGAATGGATTTTATTCATATAATTTGAGGTGGTATCGTTGGTTTTTAAAAATAGAAAGCTTATTTTCAAATCAAATGAAAAAGAGGTGAAATTATAGATATTCATGTAAAAATTTCGTTTTGGGGATACTTAAAATCTTAAGGTGATGGGCATGTGGTGTTACACTTTAAAAGCTTTATAAAATTATAAAATTTATAGATATAGCAAATTTTCTTTATTAATAATCATTTGTATGTATGTACGTTTACTCACACACATACAAATGATTTATAAAGCCACAATTAAGTGAAAACATCTTTTCCGTTACGATAACATCATAGCCATATCTTCTGCTGCATTTGTAATTAGTTTTAAACCAAATGTTTCTTGTAATACATCAAGCACGCCAGCTGAAATAAATTCAGGAGCCTTTGGACCGATGCGAATATCTTGAATCCCAAGACTAAATAGCCCTAGTAAAATGGCAACCGCTTTTTGTTCAAACCATGATAGGACAATACTTACTGGCAATTCATTCACTTCACATTGAAAAGCATCAGCTAAAGCAGCCGCTATTTTCACTGTAGAAATTGAATTATTGCACTGTCCTAAATCAATGTAACGCGGAATTTCCGTACCAGGTACAACACCGTAATCCACATCATTAAAGCGGAATTTCCCGCAAGAAGTTGTTAAAATAACCGTTTCTGGCGGAAGTGACGTTGCTAATTCACGATAATATTCTCCGCCTTTTCCCGGTGCATCACAACCGGCGATAACAAAGAAACGCTTTATTTTCCCTTTTTTTACTGCGTCAATAATTTCTGGAGCTAATGATAATACTGTATTATGATGAAACCCTGTCACTAACTGTTCATCCGACTCCATATGTACTTCTGGAAGTTCTAGCGTTTTTTGAATTAACGTTGTAAAATCATCATTTTCAATTTTTTGTACACCTTCTAAACCTGCAATGTCATATGAAAAGAATCGATCAGAGTACGAGCCTTTAATTGGCATAACACAGTTCGTTGTAGCTAATATGGCACCAGTAAATTTTTCAAAAAGGCGTCTTTGATCATACCATGCCTTACCGATGTTTCCTTTTAAATGTTTATATTTTTTCAGCTGCGGGTATCCGTGTGCTGGTAGCATTTCAGAATGCGTATAAATATTAATGTCTTTTCCTTCTGTTTGCTTTAATAGTTCTTCTAATGCAAATAAATTATGGCCCGTAACTACAATTGCTTTACCTTCTACACGATTTTGTGTAATTTGTACAGGTTCTGGCACACCAAAATGATTCGTATGTGCCTCATCCAATAACTCCATCACCCGTAAAGCTGATTTCCCAACTTTCATAGCCATATCAATATGCTCTTGTTCGTTAAAATTAGAATTTGTTAATGTCATATATAAAGCTTCTTGTGTTGTAGCATCTACAAATGCATCCGTATACCCTAGCTGAGCAGCATGTGTGCGATAAGCTGCAATTCCTTTTAGCCCAAACACAATCGTATCTTGTAAACTCGCAATCGTTTCATTCTTACCACAAACACCCATCACTTTACATCCGCCTGTTGGCGTTTGTTCACATTGATAACAAAACATATCATCCCACCCTCTCCCAATCATTTATTACACCTTAAGCATAATACCCATTGAAAAAAAGTGATGTGATATCAATCACAATAATATATAAAGATTTGTGACAGTTCATATTGTTGACATAATATTTTTATTGACACTAAAAAATGTACATTAGTGTGCACACATCTTTCGATACTTTTAAATAGCTAAATAATTAATTTGGAGAAATATATACAACGAAAATTTTTTGAACCCTTATACAAATAGTTGCAATTCATCACATATGAAAATAGACATACAAAAACGCCATCCTTTTCTATCATTCAATAGAAAGAATAGCGTATTTTTTATTTTAAGGAACTATCATTTTTTATTAAAGCCTTTATTGTAAAGCTTTTTATTTACAATACATTTACACTATCTTAACATTACTTACATTATTTATATGATATATTTATATAGAAACTACTTAAGAAATTTCATATACATTTTATCTTTATGATCTCTTATCTAATCAATAAAAAGATCATGTTATATTTTTATAACAGGGGTGAATTAGAATGACTGAAACTTTAAAAACACTTATAATGCTTGATGCTACTTACGTTGTTATAGCAATTATGACAGTTCTAGTATTTGTATACTTGGAATTAAAATCTCAGTAATACATGCTGGCGTAATCGACAGATTCAGCATTTAAATATAGTTAGAAGAAAGAGAGGAGAAAATTATTTCTCCTCTCTTTTGTATTTCTACAATTTCTTATTTTAATAAATCCAATGTATGTAAAAGTAATCCTCTGTCTCCTACTTCTCCATGACCAGGTACTACCGAATCTATATTTCCATATCGCTTCAGCACATTCTCAATCGATGTAGACCATTCATTTACGTATGCATCTGCAACATTTCCTAAATCTTTTGCTTCCGCAGATTTCACTAAACAGCCTCCAACTAAAATTTTATATTGTGGCAACCAAACAACAATATTATCTTCTGTACGTCCTTTCCCTGGATGGAACGTTTCTACTTTTGTATTGCCAAACTTCAAACTCGTAATTGTTTGTAAATCTCCAAGCGGCTCTTCATATCCATTTTTCTTTGCTAATTCTGCAGTTAATGCTGTACTATGCGCTTTAATACCTCTTTCTTTCAACGTTTTTATTCCGCCAATTCGATCAGCGTGCGCATGTGTAATAATGAAATCCGTTACGCGCTTCTGAAATTTCTTTTCTACCATTTCTATTAGTTCCTTCGTTAATTTGTCATCCCAATCTGAAACTCCACAATATTCATACTTAATCTCCCCTCATTACAAATACTCCATTTTTCTATTACATTTAAAATCAAAATTGTATTTTGTTAAATTATAACATTCAGACTATAATTTATTTATAGCCCATTAACGGAGGTGTTTGCAATGACTCTCTTCGCTTCACCATCATTATTCATAGTAGCAATCATTTCATTTGCACTAGCTTATTTCATCGGAGTAAAACAATACACTTGCCTCTTATCAGGATTCAACGAACGCCGCGTGCTTGATAAAGTGACACTATCAAAAATAGTAGGTCTTTATAATTTAATTGCTGGTGTCATTGCGACAATCGGTAGTGTCTTCACTACTCCTAATGCCAAAATCTTATTTCCTATCATTATAATTGGACACGTTATAATCGCGGCTTATGTAAATACACGCATGGTGCAGTGAAAAAGATCACCCAAATGGATGATCTTTTTTATAATTTATCAACATATTGCTTCGCTTCTAGTAAGGAAAAACCAAAAGCTTCTCTTACTCTCTTAACTGCTGTAATTTTTTTGCCTTCTTCTACAAGCTGGCGTAGTTCTTTATTAATTTCAGGTTCTCTTTCTACAATTCCCAATTCTTTCGTAATTAATTGTAATCTATCTTCAATTCTCTTTAAACGCGCATCATTTTTCTTTTCAATTGTAGTTAATTTTTCAGCGATATAAATGAATCCAAAGGCTACTATCGGTATAACCATCCAGAATTCCATGAATGTTCCCCCTTACTAACTTTCATTTGTTTTATTTCACTGACTTATCAGCTTTAGTCATTGAAATCATTCATTCCTTACAAGGAAAGGGCAAACTAAAACTTTCTCAAAAATTAGTACTAGACATGATTTCTCCTCAAGGTTGCTCAAAATGGACTGGATTAGGTGTTTTTCTAGATGATTCTAATGAAGAATTACAGATTTATTCACTCGGATGGGGCGTCGGATTTCAATGTATGATGGTTTGTTATCCATACTGCGGGAATGGCGCTGTTATTATGACCAATTCCGATTTAGGTGTTCATCAAATGGAAGGGATCATTGGTGAGGTTGTAAAAACGTTATCCTTATAATGAAAATAAAGAAGCTGTTCCTTCCAGCTTCTTTATCTATATAACATTTTTCGCAACAATTTTTATATGTTCTGGTGCGATAATCTCCGTTATACTTTCCTGGAAATCTTCATGTAACATTTCTTCCAAATGTTCTAACTGCACTTCAACATGAGTGCATTCTAAATTATGTATATTTAATAGTGCATAATGATCTTTTTTCTTAATTACTAAATATTGATTTTCCTCTGTCACAAGTACAGAACCTAATCGGACTCCTAGTAAGCGTTGATCATCAAACTTCATAATTACTTCTCCTTCCCTTATATAAACGAAACTACAATGAAAATAATTACATTTATGGAAAAACACACTTATTTAGACTATATCATAATTTACTAAAATATAAATATCATTTTTCCTTTTAATAAAGTGAAACTTTAATCAGTGGAGGCCTTACTGTCCGTTAATGTGGGATGAAAATCCCTATTTTTTCATATATTTCGATACAAAAAACTTTCTCAACATGAAATTTGAATTTTCAGTTTTTAATTCTATGAAAATCTATTATAATAAAGTTAATAAATGTTTGACCTCTCCTAATTCATGTACATATGGATGATCAGTAGTTATTGCTACTGATCTATTTTTTTGATTTCAGAAAGCAAATATACTGCATCCTTTCCTACACCACAAATAAGCGCAGAGCCTCTTTGAGATTGCCACGGCAATCCGATATAATACAATCCTCTTACTGGACTAACTCCCTTTATATGATTAGGAAACCCTTTCTCATTCACTGCCTGTTCAATTTCAATCCAATTATAATTTTGAACAAAACCAGTTGACCATATAACGCTTTCTGCACTATAAATATCACCATTCTGAAACATAATGTTATTTCCTGATGCACTTACTACTTTTTCTTGTAGTTTGATTGCTCCATTACGAATAAGTTTCTTACCTTCAAAACCGAAAATAGGGTCCTTTCTCTTCTGAAACCATCTTCCCCTCTTTGTATTTATTTCAGCGTACAATAAACCCACTTTTTCTAGCAGATTAAAAATACTTTTTCCAAAAAGTTGTAACGGTAAAAACGTTAAGGGATGACTAATAGACACCGTAACTTCATGCGTTTTTGCAAGTTCTACTGCGATTTGCATTCCTGAATTTCCGCCACCTACTACAAGTACCTTCCCCTGTGGAATTTGCGATGATGATCTATATTGTGATGAATGTATTTGAAAAATATGTGGTGAAAGATTTTCTGAAACTGAGGGAATAAATGGTTGCTGAAAACCACCTGATGCAATAATAACTTTTTTCGTTTGTAAAATTTCTGTAGGAGTATGTAATTCAAATATTTCTTTTTCTTTCTTTATTTTTAGAACTTCCGTTTGTAATTGTACCGGTAATTGAAAATGTCTTGCATATTCTTCTAAATAAGTTGCAATTTCATCTTTATGTGGAAATTCATTCCTTGCTCCTTTTAATATCCTACCTGGTAAACTACTATATTCACTCGGTGTAAAGAGCCGCAAAGAATCATATCTATTTCTCCATGAATCACCAATTCGGTTTCCTGCCTCGAGTAATAAAAAATTATATCCTGCCTGCTTCAAGTAGTATCCTATTGTCAATCCCGCTTGACCAGCTCCAACAATGATTGCATCTAACATCTTTTCCCTCCTCCTTACAACAAATGAATATATGCTCATTTGTTCATGTATTTTATCATACGATTTATTTTTCAATAATTCAATCTGTTTAACAACATGAAAAAGAGCAGTTCACTACTTTATGAACTACTCTTCATTACATTTACCACGTAACTACACTACTTAACCCATGAATATTTGTATATGAATCCTTTCTACTCCGACAATTTTTCCTCATAAAATATAATTCTATTTAAAAACGGATCAATCACAGTTAATTCAATTGTACCCCAAGGTGTTTTTTCTATATTCGGCTTCGAATAAGCATATTCTTTACTTAATAATACAGAATGATAATCCTTTACATCATCTATTTTGATCCGAATCGTACCACCTGGTGAGGCATCACCATGATGTTCTGATAAATGTATCACAGTATCATCTAACGAAATTTGTATATATAATGGCATATTTTCCTCATACCGATGTTCCCAATCCAGTTTAAATCCTAAAAAACCTATGTAAAATAGTTTTGCTTTTTCAATATCAAAAATTCTAAATATAGGTGTAATCATTTATAACTTCATCTCCTATTTATAAACATCCGCAGCCAATTCCCTCAAAACATCCACATTCACTACTTCAAAGCAACCATTGTTTTTCTTTATAATCTCTTTATCACAAAAAATATTTAATGTACGTAATAGGTGCCGATAACTCGTTCCTAACAATTCAGCTGTTTCCGTTAAATTCCCACTAAACACAATTCGATTTCCGTGCTGCACCGCTCGTTCCCCTGCTGCTAACATGTAACTTGCAAGTCTATTTTCAAGTGGATATAGTAAATTAATTGTACTATTTTTTGAAAGTCGATTTAACTTATGTGCTAACGATCCACAAATACATCTTAAAAATTTCGCATCATGAAATAGCTGATTTCTCACTTTTCCTAAAGGTAAAGCAACACAATATGAATCTGCCATTACTTGTACGTTTGAAGCAGTCTTTTGAGAATGAATTAACTCAACATCTCCTAACAGCTGCAAACTATCATAGAAACATAGCAATACAGATTTCCCGTTACTTAATGTATTAAACGCTTTCGCTTTTCCTTCAACGAAGAAAAATAAATACTCTATTTCTTCATTTTCTCTACAAATAAACTCATTCTTTTTAAAAAATATAAGTTCCATATATGGCTTCATATCATGACTAAAAAATGAATCAATATTATTTTTCTTCATATACTCTGCTAGTTTAATAGAATTACATACTTTCTTCATAGTCCCCCACCTTTACAACTCATCCCCATTGTAATTAAAATTTTCTTCTTCCACTATGACATATGTCATAACAATACACAATTTCAGCATGATACAGTCATTACAAATATGAAATATAAAGGGGATATTACATTGTATAACTTTCTTTCTGTCTTTATTGGTGTGCTCATCGCCGTTATGCTCCCATTGAATGGAATTTTATCCGAGTTAATTGGGAAGTATACAGCAAGCGTTGTCATTCACCTCGTCGGTTTAATTGCAGTTATCTTCATTTTAATCTTAAACAAACATAAAATTCATTTCGATAAAGGTATTCCGATTTTTTTATATAGCGCTGGAGCGATTGGAGTATTCACTGTTCTTTTTAATAATATAAGTTTCTCCGTCCTCGGTGCCTCTATTACGATCGCATTAAGTTTACTCGGTCAATCTATTGCTTCCATCGTTATTGATCATTTCGGCTTATTAGGAATGAAAGTTGCAAAGTTTGAAAAGAAAAAACTAGTTGGATTAGCATTCATCTCTTCTGGGATTATTATCATGACAATTTATTAATGGGGGCAAAAATATGTTATATATTACGATCGCTATTTTAGCTGGTGTTTCTATCGTCGTTGCTAGAATTATTAACGCGAATTTAGCAAAGGAAATTGGAAACTGGGAAGGCACGTTTTTCAATTATATTACTGGATTATTTTTCTCTATGTTATTTTTAATTTTCAGTTCAGATTCATTGTATATCCCTATTCATACGTTGCAATCTATTCCTATCGCCGTGTACTTAGGCGGATTAGTAGGCGTTATCGTTATTTCATTATCCAACTATATTACTCCTAAAATATCAGCCTTTTATTTAACATTACTCATCTTTATCGGACAATTATTTGCGGGGACTATTATTGATTTCTTCCTGACAAATGAACTCTCTATCGGTAAAGTTATCGGTGGCATTTTCGTATTAATTGGGCTCACTTACAATTTACTCATAGATCGCCCGATAAAAACTGTGAAGCATAACCAAGTTCAACTATAATACTTTACGCTTACCTATCATATATTAATAGAAAAGCTCTTCACACAAAGTAATAGAGAGGAGAAAATCCTATTAAAAAAATTATTTTATTGTTAGGTAGCGTATTAATTATTTCTGGAATTGTATGGTTTGTAAACTCGGGAAAATCTATTCAAGATCTGTATACTGCAAATAAGCCGAAAAAGAAAGCTACTATTATTTCAAGCTCCCGAGATCCAAATGAGCCTCCTGTTTTTTTAGGAAAACAGGAAATAAAAGATATACATGTCGAATCAATTAAAACAAAAAAGGATATCTTTCTCACAAAAACAGATGAGTTAAAAACGTTTATTAACAGTATGAATACCGCAAAAAAAGGCAAATTAACATTGGATGAGGAAGGATCAGATTTAATAGATTGTGATATGTGGATTACTTTCGAAGATGGAACTTATAAAAAATATTTCATATGGGTAGTTGATCATCACAACAGCGAAGTGATGATTGCTCAGCAAGATACTCCTGATGATGTAAACCTTACGTACTATCAGTTAAACGAAGATAGTTCAAAAAAAGTTTATAATTTATTTAAAAAAATTATTTAAACGAAAAAGTCATGAGCACGCGAGCTCATGACTTTTTGCACTATATATACTCCGGGAACACTTTACATCCCTTTTCCTGCTCTATATCATGACCAAAGAAAATAATTGGTTTCTCTTTCGCCACAACTTCTTTTAAACGTTTAATTGAAGATAAAGCTAATTCTGAATCAAATCCTGCAAACGGCACTTCATCTTCAAAATTCTCTTTCGTATAAGATGCATCAATCGTTAATAATATCGGACCGGATTTTTCTGTCTCAATTAACAGTGACTGATGCCCTGGCGAATGTCCTGGTGTATACAATAACCGAACACCAGGTACCACTTCATAATCCCCTTCAATAATTTTGTAGTTCAAATGCGGCAATATACACTCTTTCAAATATTCTTCTCTATATTGCGCCGCCTCATATTCAGCACGCTGTATAATGATTGGCGTATTCGAAAAAGCACCATTTCCTCCCGCATGATCAAAATGCAAATGTGAACTAATAATATATAGGAGATCATCTGGCTCATACCCTGCACGCTTTAAAATAGTTATGATTCTATCTTCTTCAGTCATTTTCGGTAAAATCTGTCCTTCAACAAATGTACCGTTAAAAAGACCTTCATTATTAACCGCAATTTCTGGCATACCTGTATCTACTAAAATAGGCCCTTCTTCCGTCTCCAAAAGATAACACCATACAGGTAAGTTCAATAAATTTCCCGGTGTGAGCGTACTATTAACAGAAGAATGGTCTAACATACAACGACCTGCTGGGATGAAATAAAGCTTTTTTACTGTCATTATGTATCCACCTTTACATTTAATTTAAGATAAAGTAACACAATAAAAAATTCTGCTTTTTAGAAATAAACTCCTTCCACACTTTCATACCAGCATAAATAAAAAAGAGTGTACTTTTTTACATAATGGCATTTCACCATCTATAATAAAAGAGTAAATGACTCTTACTTTAATGGAGGGAATAGAAATGAAAGCAATTGGTTTACATGAATACTTACCTATTGAAGAAGAAAACAGTTTAATTAATATTGAAGTTGAAAGACCTGTTGCTACAGGAAGAGATATACTCGTTAAAATTAACGCAATTTCCGTTAATCCAGTTGATACAAAAGTTCGCTCTCCGAAAGATAAAAAAGAAGATATAGCAAAAATACTCGGCTGGGATGCGAGTGGTATTGTCGTACAAACGGGCGAAGGTTGTACGTTATTTAAAGAAGGCGACGAAGTGTTTTACGCTGGAAGCATTACGAGACAAGGTACATATAGTGAATATCATTTAGTTGATGAAAGAATCGTTGGTAAGAAACCAAAAACGTTAAATGATGCTGAATCTGCCGCAATTCCTTTAACAGCGATTACAGCTTGGGAAGGTTTATTTGAACGTTTAGGCATTGATCATACTAAAAAAGATACGAACTCATTTAAAAACATTTTAATTATCGGCGGAGCTGGTGGTGTCGGTTCAATTGCAATTCAACTGGCGAAATGGGCTGGACTAAATGTAATTGCAACTGCTTCCCGCGGCGAAACGATAGACTGGGTTAAAAAGCTTGGAGCTGACCATACAATTGACCATCATGCCCCTTTAAAAGAGCAATTACAAAGCCTTGGATTCAGCGATGTAGATTATATTTTCTGCTTAAACAATACAGATCAACATTGGCAAGCAATATGTGACCTTATTAAACCACAAGGCAAAATTTGCTCTATCGTAGAAAATGAACACCCTCTTGAAATGGGTATTTTAAAAAGTAAAAGTGCTACACTCGTTTGGGAGTTTATGTTTACAAAAGCAATGTATGAAACTGGCGATATGATTACGCAGCACGAACTATTAAATAAAGTAAGCGAACTACTAGATGAAGGCATTTTAAAGACTACCTTAAATGAAACATTAACACCTATTAACGCTGAAAACTTAAAGAAGGCACATGCACTACTTGAAAGTGGACGTACCATCGGGAAAATCGTATTAGAGAAATTTTAATCATGATAGTGACAGATAGTATGTGAAATTATATTAACGATTTTTCGAACATATCTATCATAACGTACAATATATCAACGATTTTTCAAATATATCTATCATAACGTACAATATATCAACGATTTTTCAAATATATCTATCACAAATCAAATTATATCAACAATAAGAAAAGGCTGTTCCAGATGAACAGCCTTTTCTTTATTTACTTGAAATCTCTTTATTGTTTTGAACGTCTAACGGAGCTCGCTTCCCTATTCCAAAAGCATAGAAACTAATTGTAACGATAGCTAAGAAAATAATACCTACAACTAGTGAAATACGAGTATCATCGTTAAACCACATTCCGATTAATACCATAATTAAAAAGGCAATCGTTAAATAGTTTGTTACAGGAGCAAATGGCATTTTGAACGGATGATCTTTCATCTCTGCTCCCTTTTCTTTTCTAAAACGAATTTGACTAATTAAAATGACGAACCATGGTACCATACCAGGAAGTACGCTCGCACTATATACATATACGAATAAGTTTTTCGGTGCAATATAGCTTAATACAACACCAACCGCTAAACCGATAATTACGCCAACTGTACCAAATAAAGGTACACCATTTCCAGAAAGTTTTGTGAAATATTTTGGTGCTTGTCCATTTATCCCTAACGTATAAAGCATACGTCCAGCACTATAAATACCACTATTACAACCAGACATTGCCGCTGTAATTACAACGAAGTTAATAAGTCCAGCTGCTGCCGTAATACCAACTTTCGCAAAAGTCGCTACGAACGGGCTACCAATTGTACTTAATTGATCCCACGGATACACAGTTACAATAACGAAAATAGCACCAATATAGAATATTAAAATACGCCAAATTGTACTTTGAATTGCTCTTGTAAGTGTCTTCTTCGGATTTTTCGCTTCACCAGCAGTAATCCCGATTAATTCCACACCTTGATATGCTCCAACTACAAGTGATAATGCAAAGAAGAATCCTGAAAAACCACCTGTAAAGAAACCGCCATTTGACCAAAGATTAGATATACCAATCGCTTCTCCACCGTTACCAATTCCGAAGAAAATAAGACCAAATCCCGCAATAATCATTAATAGAATCGTAACAATTTTAATCATCGCGAACCAAAATTCAAATTCACCAAATGACTTAACAGAAATTAAGTTAGCTGCACCAAGAATGACCATGGCAATTATACCTGGTATCCAAGCTGGTAAATCCGGGAACCAATATTGCATATACGCTCCAACCGCGATAATTTCTGACATCCCAACGATAACCCACTGGAACCAGTTACTCCACGCTGTCATATAACCAGCTAGCGGATGAATATACTTATGACCGAATGTCGCAAATGAGCCTGTACTTGGCTCCATATACAACATTTCTCCCATGGCACGCATAATGAAGAAGATAAAAATACCTGCAATTGCATAAGCAAGCATTACTGACGGACCTGTCCATTTAATTGTGCTGGCTGACCCCATAAACAAACCAACACCAATCGTTCCGCCTAAAGCAATCATTTGAATATGACGTGCTTCTAAACCTCTTTTCAATTCTTTGTTTGCCACTTCACTTCCCCCTCTTAGATGATTCATAGCCGCATTTTAAAACAAGATGCTTTCCCCTAATTCCTTTCGGCCCTGAAAATGATGAAGCAAACGTCATTTTACACTAGCTTTAAAGCTATCCTAAAATCGTTTTGTGCTCCTAATAAAATTCTCAAAACCTTCATCTTCCAATATTCTATAAATCTTAAAATTACTTACCTTATATTAATTCATTAATCTGAAAAATTCAATTATTTTTTCAATAAATTATTATACATAAGCCTGCTTAATTTTTAACTAAATTAACAATAAAATACATCTATTCAATATGATTCCGGTATGAATATTATTACAATATAAATAACCAAGGATGGCATTTCTTCCTCGGTTTCACATCTCATGTACTTCAATCTTCATAGTTGATAACGTGATTTCCCAAACGTTAGATTCATATACCAATCAGAAATTTAATATATTAATAAATTACTAACTTCTTTAGTCCAGTCCAATTTTGAGGCATAAAATATAAAAGAGTCTCATTTTTAATGAGACCCTTTTACCATTTCATATTTAAATTGCTTTTGAAGTTTGTTTACCTAAAATAAACACTTTAGTAAACACCATCATAATAACTACAATAACCAGAAAATAAAGTGGCATCACCAGTAACGAGCCTGTATGCAGCTGACTCATTCCCAAAATTGTCACCGTTACAATTATATAGTACCCTAAGCTAAACAATGCACCAGCTGTACCAATAACATCTTGAAAATCTACTAATGCTAAACTTAAACAATTAGGTAACGCTACTCCAATTCCTAATAGCAATATAAACATCGCTACTAAAAATCCAATCATATATATTATATTTGGATTTGATCCAACTGAAGTAATAATAGATAAAACGACTGCTCCACCTGTCATTACAAGACAACCGATATATATAATTTTCTCTGGCTTATAAGTAACCAGTAAACGTTTTGAAACTTTCGCTCCAACAATAGAAGCAGACGCAACAACAATTCCTAAAAATCCATACGTACTGGGTGATAACTGAAAGTATTCGATAAAGATAAACGGTGCTTCTGCATAATAGCTAAATAAAACACCATTTGCTCCTCCAATTAATAGCCCATATGTTACTACTTTCGGATTTGTAATTAATCTTTTCAATACTGAAAAGACATTTATTTTATTTGTCACTGAGTCTGTTTTTGTTTCTGGAAGAGAAACAAACGTATACAGAAAAATCCCGACACTCATAACAACTAAACTTAAAAATACTATTTTAAATCCAAACATTTGATCAAGAAAGCCCCCAACTAGCGGGCCTATCGCTGGTGTAAAAGCAATGACTGCCGAAATTTGAGCAAACATAACATGGCGTTTATGCCCATCTACACTTTCCCGAAGAATCGTTTGTGTAACCACGGATCCTGCACTTGCTCCAAACGCTTGAATAAAACGACTTAGCAATAAAACTTCAATGGAATTTGCAATATAGCATAAGAAACTCCCAGCGCCATATACGACAATTCCAAGTAACATCGCCCGGCGACGACCAATTATATCTGATAACCACCCAATAAAAAATACACCTAACGCAAAACCAGCAAAATACACACTAAGTGTTAACTGCACCTCATTATTACTTACATGTAACGCCTTTGAAATATCAGGTAACGACGGTGTGTAAATCGTTTCACTAATTTGCGGAAATGCGACAAGAACAATCATTAACAAAAGTGATGGTACTGAGACTTTTTTCATTTTTCATACCCTCCTATAACTTTGAAAATCTCAGAAATAAAAAGACTTTCCTTAGCTACGGAACAGGAGGGGCCATTATAGAAATCCGTTCATAAAACAACAAAGAAAACACCTCAATTACGTATGTTAATACTTATAGGAGGGTAATATTAACATCGATTTTTAAATATACTTTTTCAATTATATTACATACTACGTTTCTTTTACTAGTGCTCGGCCTTGGAGGATTGTTAAAAAGATAACTTGATGCAGTCACCTTTTTATGGAATAATTAGAAATAGTTTGAATTCGTAAGTTTAATTATTAAACGATAGACTAGCATATTTTAATGTCACAAGCTTACAAACTGGAGGCCTTTCGTAATGATTGAAATTTTAAGGACAGTAGTAAACTTTCTAATTTCTCTATTCTCAGGAGAATTACCATTTGTATATTATGTATGGATTATTACCCTATTCCTAATTCAAATAATCCAATCTACTCTAAACTATAAACTCTTTAACAAGAAAGAGAATTTCAGCACTTATATATCAGAAGGATTACTTGCTTTTATTATTTTATTGTTTGGAGGAATATTAGTATCTAAGTTACTTGCTTACATAATAGAAGACCCTACTATTAGTATGACGAATTTAACACATTATTTTGTTTCTCTTGTCATATTAACTATATTTGTCGTAATAACCTGTGTTAAAGACTTTATAGAGACATCTATAAAGAATAAAAATATATCTCTTTTTAGCTTTTTAGTAATTTCCTTAATAACAAGTATACTTTCATTCAAGTTTTTATCACCTTTCATTGAAGGTTCTTTTTCTCTTTCTAAATCTTTTATAACTACTTTAATCATTCTAGTAACTGTATCCATTCCTCTATTAATTTCTTTAGAGGAAAAATATGCAGATGAAAAGGAAACGGAAAATTTATAGCTTCTCATTTATATAAAAGAAAGAGGGAGCTCCCCTCTTTCTTTTATATTGTTCTATTTCACAAGACTAAATCATTCCTTTTAATATCAATCCTAAAACTGACATTATTATCGTACTAATAATAATTCGCAAAATCCAAGTTGTGTTTGTACTTATTTTTTCTAATTGCTTATTGATTGTTGCTATGTCTTTCTCATTAATAGTGGTACGCGTTTCTAAATTTCGAATGTCTCGCATAATTTCTTTTTGCTCCGCCTTGAGACTGTCAATTTTAGCGTAAACATCTTCCATATATTCACACCCTCTGTTCATCTTAATAGAAAAATCTATATATATTATGAGACAACCCTCTTACCTGTGAATACATTCCGTATATCCGCGTACCAAATTATTTGTACATTTTAATTGAATTACTCACATGTTTCCATTCTTCTATTTATAAATTAGCGTTAAGATACGTTCAAATTAGAAAAAGTATCCCTTGTTTATTTAACAACAAACAATGTGCAATCCAACATTCGGGAGCACCTACGATAATTTCTATTATTTTCATATTTACAACTCAATATAATCAGTATGATTTTCTGAAGAATCCACTTTTTGAACTGCTTAAAGTATACTAATATGAATACGAAATAGCTGTATTGATAAACTCTCTAGAACAATAAATATACTGGCTGAAACGGATCTAAATCCGATATTTTTCCCAGTAACATTAATGGTTATTTCTGACAAATGCATTTGTATATCATTGTTTTCAAAAATTTCATCCTCAACCTTTACAATATCTGCTTCACAATCTACTTCTTTAAAAGTTTTCAATAATTTTGTTTCCAATAAACTACAATCAAAGTTCTCATCTTTTATTACGGCAAATTTAACCTTCATATCCATTTCCCCATTTTTAAAAAACTAAAATCATTAAATCAATATAAATATATATTATTCTATTAAATAATTCAAAATATACGCTTCTTACATACATTATTAAAAATCAATTCTAAAGAATTAAATGCAAAAAGAAATTTAGTATTAGGCGTTCCACTAATCTTTGGTATAATTCGTCTCTTAATTATTTTGCTCATTGCGCTTTTTTATTTCCCTCCCTATTTCAACTGAACTTTGTGTAATAATGCATATTTCAAATACATTATTTCCTTGCACTCATACTTTTATCATTGAGTTTTTATTCACAAATTCGTAACACATATATATGAGTTATCATGCTAAAATTAGTTTATTCACAAGAAGAAGTTATTCTTAATAAATCAATAATTTTTAATACCCTGTTTAAAGCCTTGCCCCCCTGCAAGGCTTTTTCCTATTTAACTAGCATAGTATTTTTCGTTATGCATCTCTCCCCTTTGTTCCTTACCCTACAAATAATACTGAATGTTTATTTTAATTTTTCAGCATCGGCACTCGCTCTTTTCGAGAGCTCTTTACCAAATATTCAATCTAATGATAAAATTGACCAAATTAATATTTTCGTCCATTACTGTATCAAAAAGTACAATAAAGTAAAACTTTAATCAGTGGGGGTTTTGTTCATCCCTCACTGATTATCAGCCCTCACCAATCGGGCTTTTACGATTAAGTAAACGCGAGCTTTTTCTTCTATCTACTTACTATTTAAGGTTGATAGTTTAATAACAAAATTTAAAAATTCGACTTAAATTCATTGATGAATGGAGAGGTTTATATGAAATTAAAAGACAAAGTAGCAATCATAACTGGTGGTGCAAGTGGAATTGGCGAATCTACCGTTCGTCTTTTTATCGAAGAAGGTGCAAAAGTAGTTATTGCTGACTTTTCTGAACGTGGAAAAGACCTATCAGATGAATTGAATGCACATGGATATAATACGTTATTTATTAAAACCGATGTAACAAAAGAAGCAGATATTAAACAGCTAATTCATGAGACTGTAAGTACATACGGTAAATTAGATATTATGTATGCCAATGCCGGCGTTGCTGATGATGCACCAGCAAACGAATTATCCTATGAAAAATGGAAAAAAACTATTGATATTAATTTATCTGGGGTATTCCTTTCTGATAAATATTCGATTGAACAATTTCTTAAACAAGGTACAGGTGGTGTCATCGTTAACGCTGGTTCGATTCATAGTTTTGTTTCATTACCTACCCCAACAGCATACTCCTCTGCAAAAGGTGGTGTGAAACTATTAACTCAAAATTTATGTACTGCCTACGCTAAATACGGAATACGTATTAATGCGGTGTGCCCCGGTTATATTGACACCCCTTTACTTGGTAGTGTTAATCCTGAACAGAAAGAATATTTAGCTTCACTTCATCCACAAGGCAGACTTGGAACACCAGAAGAAGTCGCTAAAGCTGTCTTATTTTTAGCAAGTGATGATGCTAGTTTTGTTAACGGTACAACACTTCTTGTTGATGGAGGCTATACTGCATGTTAATTTAAAAATTTTGAAGCCCCCTAAGAAATATATAGTCTTCAATAAAAAAAGCGCCATCACAAGTGACGGCGCTTTTCTATATAAGAGCAACTAGAAGGTATCCTTCTAGCCTACTCCCATTTATAAGTCCAAAACTGTTCAAGTTGCAGCCATTTTAATGTTGCTGCATCTTTGTTTTTTATTTTTGCATGCGTGTCTTCAAGCATTGCTTCTGTTTGTGAACGGTGCGCACCTAATGCAGTTAATTTATGATCAAATACTTCACTAATGTTATTTACAACATCCGGTTCTCCTAATACTGCTTCACGATTTTTCGTAATCGCAACAGCATGAATAACTGGGCGCTCTTCTTTTGGCATACGTGATACAGCGCGAACGACAGCGCGGCCAAATGCATTATGATCTGGATGTACACCGTGCTCTGGATAAAATGTAATAATTCGAGATGGATTTACTTCTTGAATGATTGCTTCAATTTTGTCAGCAACGAAATCAACATCTTCAAATTCTAACGTTTTATCATGGAAGCCAAGCATTCTTAAATCTTTAATACCCATCGCTTCACAAGCATCTTTCAATTCTTTCTTACGGATATGTGGAATCGTTTCACGGTTAGCGAATACGTTCTTACCCATGTTACGTCCCATTTGTCCTAGAGTACCACATGCATATGTTACAGGTACTCCTTGATCTGTTAATAAGCGAATTGTTCCTCCCGCAGCATATGCTTCATCATCTGGATGCGGAAATACAACAAGTACATGTCTCTCCATAAGTTTCCCTCCTTCTTACTTAAATGGTGTTAAGCTTAACTCAAGTGCAACTGCTAGACGACCTAAATTATCATGTCCAGCTAATAATAAACGCTCTTGATCGTCTACTTCCCAGTGCGTAATACCTTCAGCATATACCCAACCGTGATCCATTTTCAGACCAACTCGGTATGGATTTGTTCCAGTTATCTTCCCGCGTTCAAAACGGATAATCGCATTTCGAATGAAAGCACCAACTGTCATCATCTTTTCATTTATGTGTGATGCATACGCTCCGTTTGTCGTTTCTAAATGAATATATACATCTTTATTTACAAAACGTTCAATTTCATTTTGAATAAGAGAACTATCTTTTACTATTTCCATCGGAATTCACCTCTTTAAACCATTTTACGCAAAAATAATGTAAATTGCTATCTCTATATTAGAGGACAACGCTCACTTTTCCTAATAATTTGCACTGTGTTTTTTATATTTTTTATATGATATGTAAAAAATACATTTTTTCCTTCACTTTGTTAAATAGTTTTCTTTCTTTTTTGAATTTGCTACAATATATTTTATCCCGTATTATTGCAGCGAGATACATTTCGACAATTGAATACATAATTTAAAGAAGGTGACATGATTGGAACAGTCAGCACATGAAGTAGCAAATTGGCAATATTATTTTGCAATTGCCGTATTTTTAATCACGTACGGATTTATTATTTCTGAGAAATTGAATCGTGCTGTAATCGCACTATTCGGTGCTGCTATTATGATTATTTTTGGAGTTGTAGATTTACATACTGCTTTCACATCACATATTCAATGGGAAACGATTACCCTTTTAATTGGGATGATGATTCTCGTACATATTACGAGTCAATCAGGCGTCTTTGAATTTGTGGCCATTAAAGCGGCAAAAGCAGCTGGCGGAAAACCGATTCGCATTTTATTATTACTATCCCTATTAACTGCTGTCGGATCAGCATTTTTGGACAATGTAACGACTGTTTTATTAATCGTTCCTGTTACATTATCCATTACACGTATTTTAAAAGTAAATCCTGTGCCTTATTTGATTTCAGAAGTGCTGTTTTCAAATATAGGCGGAACAGCAACATTAATCGGTGATCCACCTAATATTATGATTGGATCAGCAAACAAGCATTTAGACTTTAACGCCTTTTTACTTAACTTAGCTCCAATCGTAATTATTATTTCTATCGTGACACTTGGCATTATTTACTTCATGTATCGTAACAAACTAAAAACAACACCTGAACAAATCGAAAAACTAATGGCATTAAACGAAAAAGATTACATTAAAGATCAAAGCCTCCTTTTAAAATCTATTTCGATTTTAGGACTAACAATTTTAGGCTTCGTACTTCATTCGATTATTCATGTAGACGCTGCTGTTATCGCGATGACAGGCGCTACACTTCTTATGTTAATCGGCGTGAAAGAACATGATATTGAAGATGTATTTGCCCACGTTGAATGGGTTACCATTTTCTTCTTCGCCGGATTATTTGTTCTCGTTGGCGGGTTAATTGATATCGGACTTATCTCTTCACTTGCAAGAGAAGTAATCGATGTAACAAACGGTGACATCGGATTCGCAGCTATACTTATTTTATGGGTATCTGGCATCGCATCTGCGACAATCGACAACATCCCATTTGTCGCAACGATGATTCCTCTTATTCAAGACTTAGCTACAGGACTCGGACTATCTGTCGATTCTCCGCAAATCGAAGTACTATGGTGGGCGTTATCTCTTGGAGCTTGCTTAGGAGGAAATGGAACACTAATCGGAGCATCTGCAAACGTAGTCGTTGCTGGTATTGCAAAACGTGAAGGACATGGCTTCTCTTATATGGACTTCTTAAAAATTGGTTTACCATTAACTATTGTTGCACTCTTGTTATCACATGCTTATATATATTTACGTTATTTAATGTAAAAGTTGTATTGCATGAAATTATATCGTCAAATACAAAAGGTTTGCAGCATCCGTGCTGCAAACCTTTTTTCATCACCAAAATATACCGATAATTGCTAAACCACCTAAAATCATACCACCAATTTGTCCGACAATTGTTGGTGATAATTGAACACCTTTTCTCACTTCAACAACTGGTCTTTCGTGCCTTAGTTGCTGCACTTCACTTTGAAGTTGGTGCACACTTCCGTGTAACTCTTTAATAAGTTCTTTTAATTCGGCGACCTCTTCATTTACTGGTTTTGCCTTTTCTAAATTCATTTTGCATGACTCCTTATAAATTCAATCAACACACTGTAAATTTTCGCCAATTACCATTATATCTCCTGCATACTACATATATAATTTCGAATGTACTTTCTAACCTTGCAGCTCTATCCATTCATCCCGCAATATCCCCATAATCAGACGGTCAAAACACTTCCCATCTCTTTGAACCGCTTCTCTCATACAGCCTTCCATTTGAAAAACCATCTTTTTATACAATGCAATGGCAGGTTTATTATACGAAATAACATCGAGACCGATGCGGTGTAAATTCAATTCATAGAAAGCATACTTTAGAATAAGATGTATTGCTTCTTTCCCATATCCTTTTCCTCTATCATTCGCATCTCCTATACCAATGGCTAATAAACCTGTTCTGTTATTCCACTCTATACCATGAATCGCCACAAAACCAATTAAGCGATCTTCTTGAACTGTCCTTACCATGAAAGAAACACTATTCGATCTCCGTCCTTTTAATAACTCATCACTTGCTATTTCATTTAAAGATTGCGGGAATGCTACATCTGTATCTACATTTCTTAAATACTCACTATCCTCTTGCCACATAGCCATCAATTCAACATCTTTTTCTCTCATAACTGATAATTTAATCGTTTTATTTCGAAAAAGATTCATTGTCATTTCAAAATCCCCCTTTATTACATAATGGGGATAATTGTTTCAGCCCATTTATCCCCTAGTTCCATAAACTGCTTTATAAACGGGATACTTACAATAAGCGCTGACATTGGCACATCTCCTCTACATTGAATTAACTTCATTTTACATTTTTTGTTTTTTCAAACAAACTAATTATAGTTTTCTATCATTTAGAACTATAGTATACTTAATTATTCTTCAGATTATTCAATTAAAACGAAAAATTATAGAAGGTGAAAACATGTTTTATATAAAACAGCTACTCAATTTCACTTATGAACAAGCATTATCCTGTTTGTTCCCGGTTGTTATTTTCTTAACACTAGCCCTTTCAAAAATTGTTTCAATCCCAGGGTTATACCGCTATGATTTCATACTCATCGTATGCCTTCTTATGCAGTGGATTATGTACAAGACGGGTCTTGAAACAAAAGACGAACTAAAAGTAATTACCATCTTCCACCTCATCGGCCTTTTACTAGAAATATATAAAGTACATTTCGGTTCATGGAGTTATCCCGAAGAGGCATATTCGAAGGTTTTTGGAGTTCCGCTATACAGCGGTTTTATGTATGCGAGTGTCGCGAGTTACATATGTCAAGCGTGGAGAAGGTTGCATTTAAAAATGCATCATTGGCCGAAAGCTATTTTTGCCGTGCCGTTAGGAGCTATGATTTACTTCAATTTTTTCACACACCACTTTACATACGATTTTAGATGGATATTAACTTTACTACTATTCATTGTTTTCTCTCGCACATTTGTACAATTTTCATTACAAGGCGTTACATATAAAATGCCACTCGTTCTCTCCTTTTTCCTTATCGGATTTTTCATTTGGATTGCAGAGAACATCGCAACATTTTTCGGAGCATGGCAATATCCAAATCAACGGGAAGCGTGGAATCTCGTTCACTTAAGCAAAATTAGTTCATGGTTTTTACTCGTTGTTATTAGCATTATGATTGTTACACAACTCAAACATTTGAAAGAGTCGAAAAAATAATGCTGATTATGTAAAAATAGTTAGCCCATCACTCATTAGAAAGTGATGGGCTTTTTTACCTTCCTTATTAAAGTAGTTACATATTATGAGCTACTACTAGCAGAAGATGTTGCTGCAGATGAAGCGGCAATCGTTGCCATCATAGCTGCTTGTTGTGCTTGTATGAGGACTTCTATCATAGTTTGTAAACCTGTGTTGGTAGCTTTACTTTCCTCACCTTTCTGACTTACGAACAGTTGAATAGCAATAAGAATATTCGCATCTGCATGCCAACGGAATAATTTCTCCCCCTGCAGTTTTTCAATCAACGCTTTAATAGCATAAATCTCTTTTTCTCCATCTTCAAGTAACGCTAGTAGCCCGATTGCTGGATAATGCATCTGTTTCACTTTTACCTTTTCTTGTTTTAACAAATTCCATATGTTTGTACATGTTGCAACTAACATTTCTTCACGGACATCCTTCTTTAGTGAAAGAATATGACTTAAAAACTGAAGATCATTCCCTTTACGCAAACCAGCTTTCGCTAGTTTCTGATACAGACGTTCTACACGATCCATAAGTGTTTCTACATTCTCTGATTGTCCTGCTAATAAAACCGCGAGCGGATAATCATTTGTACTTGTAAGAAAGAGGTGATCCTTTTTCATGCGTTTATATACTTGCATCGAACGCTGAATGTGCGCGCCATGCTGTTCATTTTCTTCTGTTAAAAGCACAGCTGCTGCGAGATAAGTAAATATACTCCGGCTAAAGCCACTAGTGACCAATTGTTCATATAAATCTAAAAACGTCCGAAAAGCTTTCTTGTAATCTGTAAAGTGAATATCTAATGTTGCGGCCACTACAAAACGATGATAAGACTTTAAGTATGAAAACATCCCTACCTGATTCTTAATATAACTACTAATTTCTAAAAAACGTTCGAGATTAAACAATTTATCACTACCTGCATACATAGCAGCAATCATCATTCCTGTTCGAGAATCACTCGTTTTCCATTTTAGTTCTCCCTTTAACTGTACATATGTATGTTTATATTGCTCCAACTTTTGCTCTAATGTAATCATAGTATTCACCCCTATTTCTAGTTCTTCTCTATTATTATACGTATATTCCATATTTAGGAATACTACAATTAATAATCACACCATAAAAATTATAAAATTCTCTTATCCTTCTTCATCAGCACCACGATGATAATCCCTAATCCTTCAAGAAGTTATACAAAAAAGGTAGATAATAATTTATCTACCTTTTTTGTATATATATTATTTAACATTACAACTGTATTGCTTGTTATATGCAATTAAGACTAAAGAGCTTTAATAATACGTTCCATCGCTTTCATTTGCCCAATATGATCAGCTTCATGATAAAGCATCATACCGTAAAGCTCCCCTACTGTTTCCAATCCTAGGAATGGCTCTGGCAGTTTATTTTCAAATGCTTCTGCTGGAATTTCGTTAATACGTTTTGCTTGTTCTTTTAATTGAGCCGTTAACACTTCTAACGATGGTCCTTCTGTTTTCCATTTAGATGGTCGTGATCCATACCCAAACATACCTGGGTATTCAGTTGGTAATTGTTTGAATTCTTTTCCAAACATGAAAACTTCTGCTGCTGTTAACACGTGACCGATATGCCAACGAATTGTATTGTTAAAACCCTCTGGCTGCGTATCCGCAGTTTTATCATCTAACGTTTCCATAAATTTAAGTAACGCCCCGCGCGTTATTTCAAATTGTTTTAAACCCACTAGTCTATTCATTTTATCGTTCCCCTTCTTGATGTACAATTTATTATGAACTAAGAATGTTCAACTTATTAACGTTTCACCTTGTTTAATCTATCAGAAACAAATAAGAAATACATCTAATATGCTTATTAAAAATAATAAAAAGGTTCACTCCTCGTAAATATAGAATTACTTACTATGTAAATAAAAGAGGAGTGTACTTGCATGTTACATATTTTAAAACAACAATATAATCTTATTAGCTCTACAAGAGAAACTCTATTTTCGTTTTTGGAAGAAATCCCCGTAGAAACATTACATAGCACAGTTCCTAATTTCGGAAGCGGTAGCATTATAAAGACTCATATTCATGTAGCCGATTGCTATCGATACTGGCTTGGATCATTCGCATTTAAACAAAAACGAGCAGATTTTTCATTTGCTAGTGATTATGAAATTGAGCATGCAGATATCACGAAAGTCCGTGCTAGATTTAAGTTAGTAGATGAGACTGTACAACGTTTTTTAGATGAATACAATGACCGTTGGCTCGAAAATATAGCAAATGAAGTGAAATGGCAAAAAGAACCTTGGAGTACAACACCGTTATGGCTTTTAACTCATACAGAGACACATGAGTTTCATCATAAAGGACAAATTGTATCAATGGCTCGTCACCTTGGATACAATCCTCCTGATACAGATCTTAGTTAATTCTAACAACTCAACTACTATAACTGTCGTTAGCATTGTTTATATATGAAAAGGCTCTTCATTCTTTTTGATGTTATTTATAGTTCTGCAATTTTTTTGCGACACAAACTTGTAATATATTTTAATTATGTTTGTGTCGTGTTCTTACTAACTAGTTTCATATCCATAAAAAAATATATTAATATGTTTCCTTTTATAATTTCAGTTACCTAATCAATAAGAGGTTTTTTCTTTTTATTATGAATGTACACAAAATAAACACGAAAATTCCGAAAATAAAAGTTGAAAACGCTGGTAACACTTTATCATTTGGCACGTACACACTCCAAAAAGAATTAAGAAGCGCATGAAAAATTAGACACATAAAAATACTTTTAGTTGCGTTAATAATTGTAGTTAATAAGAAAGATACGGCAATTGTCGTAATTATAAAGGCTAGAAAATCCCTTTGAGTTTGATTCGTGCCCGGAATAAACCATAACGGCCAGTGCCAAATAGCCCATATAATGCTCACAATAATCGTACTAAAAAATTCTGAAAACCTTTTCTGAAGAGCAGGTTGTAAGATTCCTCTCCATCCAATTTCTTCAAGACCTCCACCAATGATCATTATCGGAAAACTCATTAATGCCACGTATAATGGTTTTTGCACTGTTGCTCCACCAAATATCGTTGGAAGATAACAGCTTATAAAAGCTAGAATAATGATTAGAATATACCATGCAAAGTGATGTTTAGGATTTACAATATTTTTAATGAAACTTCTAAACTCCTCTTGTGATCCATATTTTTTCTTTAAACTAATCGCAATGATTGCCGGCATGATCCCACCGAAAACAAATAATATCATTGCAAACGGCGTACCAAATGTCGTAATGTTTAATCTTATCAAGCTAATTAATAACCCCCAAAGTGTCCATGTACCTATAAAAGTACAAATTACATATCGTTTAATATCATTACTCATCTACTTGCCTCCTTTGTTTTAATTAGAGCATAAATTTCGAAGGATGAAAATAAGTTATGTTAAATTATCCCAATACCCGAAAGAAATATCCATACTGAATTAGACCTTTACGAAATATCCCGCTATCCGCTTCACTTCAATCAAAGCTCGAAGTTAGAGTCTTGCTATTCGTTACCACTGAATAAACGAACAAAAAGAGCATGCTTTGAAAACCAGTCAAAACATGCTCTTAAAATATGCTATCTTAAATTTTTTATAATTCCATCAATACCAAATAGTCTCCGCATAATTATAAGCATCGCTATTCGGAATGGCATGTTTCCCCTGTGCTTGCGCTTTTCTTGGATCCAAGTCATATACCATTGGCGTATAGCATGATGTTTGTCCTTTATTTACAACACCATTTCCTCCAGCACTTCCGCAAGTATATGCCTTTCCATCTGTTTTTCTAACAACCCTTGCATCAGCTTCGTTATTATAAACTGCTGGACGAGTTACAGTAACTTTCGCCCAAGCCGTCTTACACGTCGTGCTAAATTTTAATTCTACATAAGAATTTGAATCTATCCATTTCTTCTCTTTCGTTACTGCGGATTGATCACAACTATTATAATAAGGACTTTTCCCATCATATGAATGATCTTCTGCATATGCTTTATCGCTATTAATCGTGCTAAACATACTAGTTACAACGAGTAAAGATAGCAATAAACATGCACTCGTCTTTTTTAAAAGTTTCATATAATTTCACTCCTTTATTAGTAACGTGCTGTTTTCCCGTAACCGTTATTAAACGTAACTGCTTCAGCATCTGCTGTGTATCCGAAATCAGCAGTTAAATCAAATACCATTCCTGTATAAGTGCTCGTTTGACCTGTTTTTATTGTGCCGTTCCCCTGATTAGAAGTAACTGATTTTTGGAATACATCATTTTTGTATTTATTTACAACAGCGTACGCGTACACTCCTCCCGAAACAGCTGGTGCTGGTTGATCTAACACAAACTTAGCCCATGCTGCATGACATTTATTACTGTAACGTAAATACACTGTCCCCACTTTTTTACTACCTTCATAAACTGCTGTAGACTTTGCATTAAATCCATCTGCATCACATGTTGTACTTCCCCCGTATACTTTCGTTGTTGCTGGATTTTTCCCGTCATAATAACTACTTAAATCAGTAGCTGCAAATGTACTTCCTTGAAAACTAAATAATACACCTATACTTGCCGCACTTAACACACATACTTTCATTAACTTTTTAAACATTTTAAATTCCCCCTCACAATAAGTACGTATACTAAAGACAAGCTATACTGCTATGTAAGCCCTCCTTTCACTCTTCCTAGAGGCATCTTACAGAAACGAATAAACGTTGTAAATTCCCTGATGATTATTGGAATATACGAAGAATTTTACTTATCCTTGTAAGAAAAAAAGTTGAGAAATACACATTTTATAGCATTCTATATTTAAAACATAAAAGAACCGATACTTGTTATATTCAAGCATCGGTTCTTTATACAAAATTGCCATTTTTTCTTTTATATAAAATAAATATTTCTCCACTTAATCCGTTGTAAAAAACTCCCTTGTTACATCAATAAATTGCTGCAGTGGTGCTGTCATCCATTTATCTTTATGCCAAGCAATTTGTGTATAAATCGATGAAATTGCATTTTCTAAATGTAACTCTTTTATTGTCCCTTCTCTTATATCTTTTTCTACTACTATCGCTGGTAGAACAGCTATACCTAAATCTGCAATAACACATTGTTTAATTGCCTCGACACTAACGAACTCAATTTTATTTGCTGGATACACATCTTCTGTACGAAATAGTTCTTCAAATAAAGTCCGATACGAGCAGCCTAATTCTGTTAGTAGAAGTGTTTCACTCTCTAAATCTTTTATAGAAACTGAAGGTTGTTCAAGTAAACGATGCGTAGGAGCAGCTACTACTTTTAATTCTTCTTTCATAAGTGGTTCCACATGTAAAACATCTTCTGTTTTACATTCGTCCAAAATAAATGCAAGATCTACTTTCCCCTCCATCAATTGTTCCTTTGCATCTTTATTGGAATGTGCTGGTTTAAATATAAGTTTTATTTGAGGAAATTGTGCTTTAAACCTCTTTAATATAGAAGGCAGTCTGTATGTACATTGACTTTCTTGTGCACCAATTATTAACGTACCTGCTATTTCCTCATCATCTTTCACGGCCGTCTTTGCTTCTTTACTAAGTGCGATTATCTTGTCCGCATATAGTTGAAACTTTCTTCCTGCTTCAGTTAAGAAAAGGCGTTTTCCTAATCTTTCAAATAACGGTGTACCAAGCTCAGCTTCTAACGTTTTAATTTGTGCCGTTACGCTTGATTGGGCAAAATTTAATTTCTTTGCAGTTTGTGTAAAATTCAAAGTGTCTGCTGCTACTTTAAATGTAATTAATTGTTTTATCTCCATTTATCATCCCTCTTTTCAATCGATATTTCCGATTGATTTCATCAAAATAATCCTCTTTGCCTATTGATATTTGTATTGTATGATAAAGAGCATCGACAAACAATACAAATGGAGGGATTCCATATGAAAGCACTTTGTTTCGAACAGTTTGGAAATCCAGATGTACTACAATATAAAGAAATACATGATCCAATCATAAATCCAAATGAAATTCTAGTCCGCACGAAAGCAATCGGATTAAACTTCGCTGATATTTATAGACGCCGCGGCGATTATCATCTTGCTGGCAATCCGCCTTATGTATTAGGTTATGAAGGAGCTGGAATTGTTGAAAAAGTAGGAGCTGACGTTACTACTATCAACCTAGGAGACCGTATTGCATTTGCGGACGTCCCATTTGCAAATGCAGAACTAGTTGCCGTTCCATCTGAAAAAGTAATCCCACTACCAGATTCTATTTCTTTTGAAACAGCTGCTTCTGTCTTATTACAAGGATTAACTGCACATTATTTAACGCAAGATAGCTATCAACTAAAACAAAGTGATATAGCTTTAGTACACGCTGCAGCTGGTGGCGTCGGTCAACTTCTTGTTCAAATGATTAAACTATATGGCGGAAAAGTAATTGGTTTAACGTCATCAAAAGAGAAAGCAAAGATAGCTACATTAGCTGGTGCCGATCACGTATTTTTATATAACGAAGAATGGCATACGAAAGTACTTGAAATGACTAATGGAACTGGAGTAAATGTTGTATATGAATCAGTAGGTTCTACATTAGAGGACAGTTTTAACGCTACTAAAATTGGCGGTACTGTCGTATTTTACGGAATGGCTGGTGGTAATCCTGCGCCAGTTGATCCACGTATGCTTATGGATACTTCAAAAACTTTAACTGGCGGAGACCTTTGGAACGTTCTTACCACTTATGAAGAACGTAAAAAACGATCTACTCAATTATTCGATTGGATCGCAACTGGCAAATTAAACATTGAGTGCCCTACTACATTCTCCTTACAAGATGGTGCTCTTGCACATAAATTATTAGAGAGCAGAAAAAGTACAGGGAAGATTTTATTAATTCCATAATCGTTCCAATAAGAAAAGGAAGCTAGATTTCTCTACCTTCCTTTTCTTATATCTCTTGGAGATTTAATTATATTTCCACACTTTCTTTCCCTTTTGCAACATAACTCATATCTCCAACCGACTCGACTGTATATGTTCCATCTTGGTATACAATCTTCGTCACACTAGCATTTTCCACCCCAAGTTTTGTTTTGCTACTGTCTAACATTTCTATTAAGGTAGTAATCAAAAGCCCATGAACGACAACTAAAACGTTACCGCCACCATTTCCAGCAGCTTCTTCACTAATTTTATCTATCTCAGCTTTTATACGAGTAGAAAATAATTCCCAATCTTCCGCCTGTTTTGTAGGATCTGCTACTCTAATAAGATTAATCACTTCTTGAATAGAAAACTTCATAAGTTCTTCTGGTGATGGAACGCCTGCAGCTTTTCCAACCACATCCCACATATTCTCAAGTTTTTCACCTTCAAAAATACCGAAATTTAATTCTCGCAAATCTTTTCTTTGCTCAAGTTTTAATTTTGATTGCTCACTATATTTTAATACTAAATTAGCAGTTTCAATCGCTCGGCCACTATCACTACTATACGCATTCATAAAATGAATATCTTTTAATCCTGTTCCTAAATTTGTGGCAACTTCAACACCTTTTTCTACTAATGGAGAATCAGCCCAACCTTGCGCGCGATGATTCGTATTTAATATTGTTTTACCGTGTCTTGTAACATATAACGTAACTGCATTCTCATTGCTATCTGTTTCTCGCTTATTCATTCTATTCTCTCCCTTTACGTTTCTATCTCAATTTTACCACCTCAATTATTCATTGAGCAAAATATACGTCAGTAGATCCGCTTAATAAAAAAAGCTATCTTTCTGTATATCCATACAAAAAGATAGCATCTTTTATGATTACATTTCTTAACCGTTACTCCTACTCAGCAAAAGCACTCGAATACTGAACAACTCCTTCTACACCTTGGAGAGCGTTCTCTCTTAGCTCCATCGCCATAAACACTTCTTCAGGCACTTCAAACGGTGCTTTTACATTCCACTCACTTGCTTTCTTAAAACCAAATTTCGGGTAGTACTCTGGATGTCCTAATACTACAACTGATCCGTATCCAAGTTCTTTCGCTTTTTCTAAAGCAGCCGTAATCAGTTTTCCGCCAATTCCTTTCTTCTGATGGCCCCTAGCAACTGAAACTGGCGCAAGTGCTAACGATTCTACAGAAGTTCTATCTTGTTCTATTGTAATTTTTGATAACATAATGTGACCAACTATATCTTCATCTACCGCAACAATTGATAACTCCGGAACAAACGCGTCACATTCTCTAATACGTTTTACAAGTTCATGTTCTGTTTTATCACTAAATTCTTCAAGTAAAAATGCTTCTTTTACGACTTCTTCTGTTTTTCTATAATCATTTTTTTGTTCTTGTCTAATCGTTACCATTTTAACTTATCCTCTATTCTTTCTTATTTCTTTTTGAATTTTACGCAGTGCTTTTTTCGATCCGCGCTCAATATCGTGTTGCATTTTTCTTTCTTTATAATCAACAAATAGTGTATTTAAATCGTACCCTTCTGGATATAACTCCTTCGCTGCTACTTCTAAAGTAATACGTTTTACATTTACTTCAACGAATTCACCGTTATAATATACAACAACGTTATAAAAATTATCTTTTTCCTTATAGATGATACCTAAATCATCATAATCCAATAAATTCACACGATCGCCGATTTTGTACTCATAATGAGATTCTCTTTTTTCTTGTACAAATTTCGGTTTTCTAATTTTACTTTCATTCACTTTTTCTAAAGCGTACTCTTTATTTCCCATGTACTCTTTCGCTCTTTTCAGTACATGTTCTTTTACGCTCATTTTATTCGCAATCCAAAGTGCATTACTTTCCCCTGATTTTCCGATAACTAATTTATAAAGCGGCTCTAACGTTTCACTATTAAATTGCATCGCTGCATTCATAAAGTCATCGTGCATTTCTGAGAAGCGTTTAATTTCTCCGTAATGCGTACTCGCAACGGTAATACATCCCGCAAGGTACAATTCTTCTAAAATAGAAATTGCAAGTGCTGCACCTTCATTCGGTTCTGTACCGCTCCCTATTTCATCAAATAATAGCAACGTATTATTATTTGACATCCTCATAATCTCAGAAAGATTTTTCATATGAGACGAAAATGTACTTAATGCATTTTCAATACTTTGATTATCACCAATATCTACGAATACATTTTCGAAAATAGCGATTTCTGTACCTCTATCTCCTGCAATATGAAGGCCTGACATTGTAGCTAATGTTAACAATCCAATCGTTTTTAACACAATTGTCTTTCCGCCCGCATTCGGCCCTGTAATAATTAAACTACGATACTCTTGACCAATTTTAAAATGTAACGGTACAACTTGCCCTGTTAAAAGCGGATGCTTACAATTCACTAAATGAATGTAGCCATGATCATTTAACTTCGGCTCTATTCCATCAATCGATTTACTAAACTTTGCCTTCGCAAATACCATATCATACTGACTAATTAGCTCCATGTTAATCTTTATACTATAAATGTTTTCTAACACCATTCCTGATAAAGTCGCTAAAATCTGATACTCTTCAACCGCTTCTTCTGCTTTCAAACCTGCTAATTCTGCATTCAATTTCGTAACCGTATGCGGTTCTATAAATACAGTAGAGCCTTTTGCCGAGGCTTCAATAATACTTCCAGCAACTTGATTTTTATAGGAAGATTTAATTGGAATCGTATAACGGTCATCCTTTTTACTAATAAAGAATTCCTGAATGAATTTCTTATTTGCACTACTATTTAAAAATTTCATTAAACGTTCTTTTATTTTCCCATCTACAGAATCAATATTATTTCGAATTCGCTTTAACTCTTTACTTGCAGCTACATCAATACTATTTCCTTTAATTGAAAAGTTAATTTCCTCTTCAATACTTTTATATTCAGTCATTGAATTTGCATAAGAAGCTAATACTGGTGCAAAAAATTCTTTATCTAACATAAACTTTTTAATCTTTCTACATCCACGTAAAAAGTCTGAAACACTTACTAATTCTTCTGGATCTAAAATCATCCCTTTTTCTAATTTTTGAATTGTACTAGCAATATTAGAAATGCCGAAGAAAGGAACATGCCCCTCTGCATCTAATATAGCTCGTGCTTCTGTCGTTTCATTCAAGCGATTTCTCACTACTTTTAGACTCGTACTCGGCTCTAATTTGTTTAATAATTCCTTACCTAATCCACTTACACAATAAGATTTCACTATATCCTTTAATTCGTTATATTGTAACTTTTCAAAAGTCATCGTATTCATTTTGTTTCTCCTCACTATGATTGATTTTTATCATAAATGAAGATACCTACTCATTAGATTCCAATGAGTTCTACATTATTCAATTACCATTTTTATACATTAAAAATATATACAAAAAAGCTGCGGGGATACCGCAGCTTTTACATTTACAAGGCATGTGTAATAACATATGAGGAAATAAGCCATAAAAAAATAGATGGCAGTCCCTTATTACACGCTTTATAAAGTATTGTAGGTATCTTCATAGGTATCGAAATAAATCCATGACAAAGTTAGGGGTATGGTATACATAAAAATCCCCTGTTCTTATCTGACTTATTTCATTAAATTTTTCCTATTTAGTACCTACCGCACTCACAAAAAGCACCTCTCATTAATTTATATTATAGTCATTGAAATCTAATTTATTGAAATCATCATACTATATGTTACGTGAGAAGTAAAGGTGTCATACTTAAGTAGTACGTAACTGTACGCTTCAATATCACTTAAACTAGACCTATATTTGCTGAGGAAAAATTATAGAAGCGGCTCCGCTATTGCGAATGTCATTTACTTCCTCTAATACATTTAATAATTATGACAAGCAATGATAGGAGGTTTACTATATGAATGAAGAATATAATACTTTACATGGACCTGCTCTGGAACCAAATTTAATCGGTCCCACACTACCATCAATTCCACCATTTACTTTCCCTACTGGACCTACTGGAATCACAGGCCCTACCGGTGCGACAGGTTTTACTGGAATCGGAATAACTGGTCCCACCGGGGTTACAGGTCCTACCGGAATCGGAATAACTGGCCCCACTGGGGTTACAGGTCCTGCCGGTATCGGAATAACTGGTCCCACTGGGGTTACAGGCCCTACCGGAATTGGAATAACTGGTCCCACTGGCGCAACTGGTTTAGGGATTCTTCCCGTATTTGGAACAATAACTTCTGAAGTAGGAATCGGTTTTTCAGCAGTAGTTAATACAAATGTCAACTTTACCATTCCAGGACCTGTTAGTGGAACTACTCTAAATCCAGTAGACAACTCCATTACAATTGATACCACTGGTGTATACTCTGTATCCTTTTCAATCGTATTTGTAATACAAGCTATTTCGTCTAGCATATTAAATCTTACAATAAACGATTCCATTCAATTCGCAATTGAAACACGAGTTGGTGGTGCTTCTGGGGTAAGAGCCACATCCGCCAGAACTGATCTATTACCTTTAAACCAAGGAGATGTTCTTCGATTACGAATAAGAGAAGCCACGGGTGACATTATTTATTCCAATGCATCTCTTGTTGTTATAAAGGTCGACTAGTTCTTTTATTACAATAAAGATTCAGGAAAAATAAATATGCACCATATAAAAAGGAGAGGAAAACTTATATTTCAGTCTACCTCTCCTTTTTCATCACAAAATTACTGCTGAACATATATGGAAACTGATCCTCCACTTACTTGGAACTGCCCCCCCCCGTCCTTATTAATTGTTACAGTATTTGTTTGATTACCCGTAATATCGTACCATACTTCCCCTGCGTTATTCTTCCCAACATCCATCCACTTTGACCCTCCTGGTCCATCAGAGATTAACGTTGCTAAACCAGAATTAGCATGTACACTATCACCTTCTCTTGTCCAGCCAATTACATCTGGATGATCAAAATAATCCCGCTGCGTACCATATGCAAAGTTTTTTCGTGCCGTCAAAATCGGATCAATTTTTTCCTTTAACGCTGGAATTTCATAGTTACTATTTCCTTTTGTACCATAGTAATCACCATAGAAAACAGAAGGATATCCCTCTGCACGCGTTAAAATAAATGCATATGCCAACGGTTTGAACCAAGGGCTCACTACAGATTCCAATGACTGACCAGGCTGTGAATCATGATTTTCAACTAGAGTAACCGCAAGTGTAGGATGATTCGCAACTACCGTTCCTTTTAAAATATTTCTCATATCATAATTCCCATTTCCTGTTGAAGCATAATGAAAATTATAATGCAGTGGTGCATCGAACACAGATTGATTATAATTGACCTTCGCTAAATAATTATTTAAAGTCTGGATATCATTTTGCCAATATTCAGCTACTGTAAACATTTCTTTCCCCGTTTGCTGTCTAACATGATTTACCCAATCGCGCAAATATTCATGATCAATATGTTTAACAGCATCTAAACGAAAGCCATCTAAATTTAATTCCTTCGCATACCACGTTCCCCATTTTTTCATTTCATTCGCAACATCTGGATGATCAAAATCAAGATCCGCGTACATCAAATAATCATAATTCCCATTCTCGCTAGACACTTCCCAGTCCCACGTTTTACCTATGCCCCTAAATTTATAAATTCGGTTTAATTTCTTTCCTTCATCCCAATCTGTTCCGTCAAAATGATACCATTTCCATTTGAAATTAGAATAAGAATCTCCACGCCCTGGAAAGTTAAATCCTGTCCAAGCACTAATTTCATAATCACCTGATACTTCAACATTTCGATTGCTTGGGTCTACCTCAACTGCTGTGACAGTTTCTGTATAATCAGCCCCACCTTTATGATTCATAACTACATCACCGTATACATCGATGTTTTTCTTATGTAAAGCGTCAATTGCAGACTTCAATTGTGCTTTCGTCCCATATTTCGTCCGCACTGTTCCCTTTTGATTGAATTCCCCCAAATCATATAAATCATACGCTCCATATCCTACGTCATTTTGCGTAGTTCCTTTATATGCAGGTGGTATCCAAACAGATGTAATTCCTTTTTGCGCTAAATTTTCAGCATCAGTACGCAAACGATTCCAATGATCCCCATCATTCGGAGCATACCACTCAAAATACTGCATTAACGTTCCATTGTTAACTGTATCTGCATATGCTTTACTCCCCTCATATATACTAGGTAAAAACATAACAACTGACAATCCGACTATTGTTACTCTTTTAAACATCTGTACACCATCCCCTTCTAAGAAAGCGTTTGCATAGTTTATCAGAATTATTATAATATTCGTTCCACCGTTAGTAAAGTAGCAATCTCTCACTCTCCCACATTATTTTTAATCTCACTTCAAATATTCAACGTAGTTTTAATTTCACATCCTATTCAAGATTGTTTACAATTTACCTATAAAAACATAACGGAGGGATTTCTATGACAGACTTTCAAAAACAATTTTTCGTACGATTATATATAGAAGAAAAAGACACAGTTTCATTTGAAGATTTATCTAACATTATGTACGCAATGGCACAAACTGTTCCTTTTGAAAACTTAAATATTCTCGAAAAGAATTTTAAAGAAATATCAAAAGAAAATTTGAAAGAGAAAATTTTAGTAAATAACCGTGGCGGTCTTTGTTATGAACTCAATCCTACTATGTATTACTTCTTGAAAGATTCTGGATTCGATGTTCATCTCGTTTCAGGAACAGTTTATAACGCTACAAACTCCATATGGGCTGTTGATTCTGGCCATATTGCAACCGTTTTAACACATCATAATGAACTTTATTTAATTGAAGTAGGATTCGGATCATACTTACCTCTTGCCCCTGTCCCTTTCTCAGGTGAAGTCATTCACTCTGTTACAGGAGATTATCGTATTCGTAAAGAAATGACCGAAAAGGGAAACTACATTTTAGAGATGCGGAAAAACAATGAGTTCTTGGATCAATCTTCTGCTGATGATTGGACGTTAGGCTATGCATTTTATATAGAAGAAGTGGATGAAGAAAAAGCAAATACAGCACAAAAAATTATCGTTGAACATGAAGGATCACCCTTTAATAAACTACCTCTTATTGTAAAACTAACTGAAGATGGGCATGCCTCTTTAACGAAAGATAGCCTTACAGTAGCGAAAAATGGTAAAAAAACGAAAGAAACCGTTACAGACATGCAATTTACAAACCTTTTACATTCAAAATTTGGAATTACACTATAAGTATGTAAGCCTTGTTATTTTAGCAAGGCTTTTCAATTTTCAGCAGGGATTTTTTGCAATTTGTTGTATTTCATAGTTATATAGAAATATAACTACATGTTTAGAAAGGAAATGATTATGACAGAACTTAAAGATCGATTACAAGTAGCTGATATAGAAAAATGGGATTTAACAGACATTTACCATACAATTGAAGATTGGGAAAGTGATTTTCATAAAATTGAAGTATTAACGAAGGAATTACACGAGTTTAATGGCAATATTCACGATGGCAATAGTTTATTAGCTTATTTAACGAAGAGTGAAGAAATTTCTAGCATAATATCTTTAATGTTCGCTTATGCACGATTACAATCTGACCTTGATACACGCGATACTGACGCGCAATCTCTTGTCGATAAAGTATCACAATTACACGTGAAAGTAAGTGCAGCTAAATCTTTCTTTTCCCCCTTCTTACTTAGCATAGACGAAAGCACATTACATTCTTACATAGAAGAAACAGAAGGCTTACAATATTATAAAGAAGACTTATTTGAATTATATCGTTATAAAAAACACGTATTGAATAAGGACCAAGAAGCAATTTTATCACAGATGGGTGAAGCTCTTTCTTCTCCACAGCACACATTTGGTATGTTAAACAATGCAGATATATTATTTGGTGAAGTGACGACTGACGATGGAGAAAAAGTGAACTTAACACGCGGAATGTATGCAAAGTTAATAGAAGATACGAATCGTGAAAAGCGTAAAGAAGCTTATAAAGCATATTACAAACCATATGTTCAGTTAAAGAATTCCATCGCATCTACTTTATCCGCTGCTATTAAAAATAATGTTACCGTTTCGAAGCTAAGAAACTATCCATCAGCGCTAGAGAAATCATTATTTGGCGATATGGTTCCGAAAGAAGTATATGAAAACCTTATTGATACAACGAAAAAAAACATTCAAACATTACATACATACAATGAAATTCGAAAAGAAAAATTAAACGTAGATGAACTAAGACAATACGACTTAGGCATCGATTTAGTAGAAGGTGCAAAACAAGACATCCCATATAGTGAAGCATTTGACATTATGATTGCATCACTAGCTCCTTTAGGAGAAGAATATATTGAGACATTAAAAAGTTTTAAAGATAAACGATATATAGACGTAAGAGAAACACCAGGAAAACGTTCTGGTGCTTATAACTTTGGTGTATACGGTGTTCATCCTTTCATTCTTTTAAATCATCACGATGATTTAAATAGCCTGTTCACTCTTACTCATGAATGCGGGCACGGTATGCATACGCACTATTCACATGGATACCAACCAAGAATTTCTGCACATTATTCTATCTTTGTGGCAGAAGTCGCTTCTACAGTAAATGAAGTGTTATTAATTCACTATTTATTAAAAGAAGCAAAAGAAACGAACGTGCGTAACCATTTAGTTAACCATTTTATTGAGAAATTTAAAGGTACTTTCTTTACACAAATCATGTTTGCAGAATTTGAAAAAATCACACATGAAATGGCTGAGCAAGGTAAACCATTAAATGCCCAAGTCTTCAGTGAAATTTATGAAAAGCTATTTAAAGAATATAACGGTGATTCACTTGTATTTGATGAAGAAGTAAAATACGGATGGGCTAGAATCCCTCATTTCTATCGCCCGTTTTACGTATACAAATATGCAACTGGATTCGCATCTGCCATTCAAATCGCTGATAAACTATTAAGCGGCGATCCAAATGCTCAAAAACATTATATTGAATTCCTTAAAGGCGGAAGTTCTGACTATCCACTAAACTTATTGAAAAAAGCTGGTGTTGATTTAACTACGCCAGAACCGATTGAAAGTGCATTGAAACAATTCACTCAACTTGTTGAGGAGTTTTCAGCATTATAAAAAGCATGCAGAGTATATACTCTGCATGCTTTTTTCATTTCGGTTACTTTATGCTAAATGTTGCTGCGTCACACAGTGAATCATGCCACCATACGCAAACAGCTCATTTACATAAATGCCGACAATTCTTCTTCCCGGAAACTGCCCTTCAATAATTTGAAGCGCCAACTTGTCATGCTCATCGCCATATATAGGAACCAATACAACCTCATTTCCAATATAAAAGTTTAAATATGAGCCCTTACAATCTGCTTCTTTTACAGCTTTTCTTGTCACCGGTACTGGTATAAGCTGAAATGGTTTTCCATCTATATTTCTTGCTTGTCTCAATTCTTGATAATGCTTTTCGTACGCCTCCAAAAGGTAGGATTCACTCTCCCCGAAAGGATCATATTCATAAAGAATTGTATTTTCATTTACAAAACGTGCTGCGCCATCAATATGGTAATCCGTATCTTCATCATAATTATCCTCACCACGAATACCAGTTATCCATATAAAATTCGTTACCCCCAAATACTTCGTTAACTCCATTTCAATCTCTTCCTGACTTAGTGTAGGGTTTCGATTTTCATTTATAATAGAAGTTTTTGCCGCCATTAAGGTTCCATTTCCGTTTATCTCTATTCCTCCACCTTCTAGACAGACACTAGATTTAACTTTTGGAATACTATACATCTCACTTATTTTTGCCGGAATAACAGCATCATTTTCATACGGATATTTATCTCCCCAACCATTAAAAACCCAGTGTGTTAAGCAGAGATTGCCTTCCTTATCTTTTACAAAGATCGGTCCATTATCTCTTATCCACACATCATCCGTCTCTTGAACTAAGAAATCAATTTTATCCATATCCACTTTCGCTTCCATTAACTTCGATTGGACATGTACTTTTTCTTCCTCATCATATACAACAATATGGACAATTTCTCCGTAATGAAGCTCCTTTGCCATCGTTACCCAAATATCATCTAGCTTAGCTCTGTAACCTTCACCTCTATTAGCTTTATCATGAGGCCATTGCAGCCATGTACCTTCATGTTTCTCCCATTCCGCAGGCATATAAAACAAACTATTTTCTATATTTCTCATACGTGTTCACCCCTTATATGAATGTACGTACAGTCTATACTTTGACATCGTGTTAAGGTCAACAGGAATATCTTCATTTACTTGTAGCAACTTTATAAGGTGACTCTTTATTTCGCCTTTTTATTATGATAAATTGCTTTCGTACATAGAATAAGGATTGACATAATGTTAATGTCAATCCTTATTCTCATTCTATTTTCGTAACTAAAAAACAAATTTGTGTCACATACTCTTCTGCTAAACAATCACATTCAGGCCCCTTTATATAAACCTCATATGGCGAATTAACTATTACACACCCATTTTTTTCAACCCATTCTTCTAACGCTATATAAGCGTAACCAATATAGTCGTAACTTCCATAATGCATAGTAGTAACGATTTGATGTGGACTTAGTTTTTTCATTTCATACTCTTGTGCTACGTCTTCATCATTCCCCTGCATAACCGGGATTCTTAATTCAATATCACTGTTACTTGGAATATATTCTTCATCATAAAAGACTGCAGATGGTGAACCGACTATTTGAAAATTATTTTTTTGTACCTCTTCATATAAGTCATAAAAATAATCATCCATATCATCCATATCTATTTTTACTCTTTGAATAATTATCGTTACTTCATTCCTCATTCCCATTAATATATCGTAATTTCTATGACGAGCAGTATTTAGACTACTATTCACCTTTACCATTTCATTCATTTCTGAAATAACCTGTAAATTTTGCTTCACTTCCTGAGACAACTCGATAATTTGTGATTGTATATGTTGAACAAACGAATCTTGATCCGATGACTGCAAAACAATTTTAATTTTTGGAAGAGGAAATTTATACTCCCTTAGCTTTTTGATTTTCAACGCTACTTCCAGCTGTCCTTGTTCATAATACCTATACCCATTAACCGGATTCACATATGCCGGTTTTAATATCTCCTCTTTGTCATAATGTCTTAACATCCGCGTACTCATTTTACAAATCCGAGAAAACTCAGCGATGGTATACATATCAATACTCCTTGAATACATTTTCTTTTCATTACTTATTTATTAAAACCAATCAAAAATCTTCTTCATTGAAAAATCTTCATTCTGATTTTTCAATCTTCTTATTTTCGAAGGTAACAAATGACTTGGACAATACCACGTTAAACAATTCATCGCGCCTCCCATTGTTGATATTTCTCCTACATGAATTTGAATAACTTGTTTCTCCGTATACTGTTGAATATATCGTAAAACTTCCTCGTCTTTAGCTAGTCCAAACTTAGGAACATACAGAGCATCACATGATTCTAACATATTTATATACAATCCTTTTGCCGATGCTATCTCTTGATCATATTGTCCTTTCTCTGTATACGATGAAGGAACAACTATAAATGCAGCTTCTGGCATTTGTTCTTGAATAATCTCTTGAACACTATATCTAAATTCATGATCCCCTAAAAAATCACTAATAAACATTGTATGTTCATCAATAAATTTAACCATTCCGTCTGCGTGTGCTAGTACATCCCCTTCTTCAGCAGGAATAATAATAACTCGGCTCACATCTAAATCCCATTCTAACTGCTCAATAATTTCCTCTTCTGTCCAATCATCGTTATCATCAAATATGCGTTCTGTTAATATTACAGTATCTTTTTTATTCCAAATAAGATTACCACCATCTAATATTAATGGAGATTTTACATATTCAAAGTCATTCTTTTTCAACCATTTATTAAATTGTTGATCTAAATATCGCCCTTGATCATCTGGCAAATAATTTGGTCGATATTTAAATTTAACTAGATGATTTGTGGCAACCGGTGCAACATCTCTTAGCCAAATATCATCATACTCAAAACAGCTCGTATGAAAGTCTTGTTCTTCAACAGATAAAGATATAAGTTGATCTGCCATTGATTTCTTTTCATTTAAACATTCATTAAAGTAAATCAAGTCTTCATAAAATGGTTGATAATATTCATTCGATTCGTCTGGTATTGCAGTAAAAATAATCCCATTATGTTTTTGTTCCATATTATTTACCTCGCTTTTTAATAGTAGTTACATAACTGATTTCACAAAGCCAACTATTCCTCAATTCATTTCTCTTTTCATTACAACTCATGAACCGCGTATATTTCATGAATGGATTATAGCATGGAGAAATATTATATATTTATATAAAAAATATAAAGCTGACGTTAAGCCTTAAATTGACTCTTGACAAGTTTTTTAAATAACCTATTTTAAAACAACAATAAATGATTAAATGATTTTTTTATCACGATTCAAACCCATTACTTCTAATAGATCGTTTTGATTATATAAATTCACTAAATGCGCTTCTACTCCTATACAAATTCCTTCTAGCGGAAGATCATTTGGATCCTGACCAAAGGGATCTTCAATTTCAACCCCTATTGCTTCAATACCTATGAATGCAAAACTTATAAATGTAAACTATTTTGATTATTGTAATGAACCATATTTACAAAAACCTCTTTCTCTATTAACCTTTTATTCTTTTAAATCACGAAAGTATACAATTAAATAATAGAATCATAAACCCTATCATTATGAGGCTGGTTAAGATTATTTCTTTCAATACCGTTACTCCTTTTTTGCAAAAAGATAAAATATCTTATTTAATTCAACAACAAATGTTCACTATTCTAAATCCCGACGCATCATTTTAGAATTCGCAATGAACAACGCACTAATTAATACAAAGATTGCACAGGCATATAACAATAAATCTAACGGACTATCGTGATCTATAATGATGAGACGCACAATAGCTGTTATACCTATATATATAAAATATCGTAATGGAAAATGAAAATTCATTTGAAAATACTTTATAATCATTACGATGAATTCAAAGTACAAAAAGAATACGACGATACTATCAATTAAATGATAACTAGATTCATTACCATCCAATTTCAGTTCTTGTATAAACTGAATGACTTCTTTCATAAGAAATACACTTAGAACAACCCCTAAGCAAATTAAAGCTACATTTAAAATGTACTGTAAAACGATAGGGAAATACGAAAACACTATTTTAAAATTCTTTAACACAAACATTTTTCTCCTTTACCATATAAAACGAAAAGCGAACATACACTACAATTCAATTATCATTATATTTAATTTTTATTTTTACAAATAATAAGGAACGACAAAATAGGTAAAGATAAGATTTCACCTATTTTGTCTATATAGCAGCACAACGAAATTACAATTAATTACTTCAATGCAATTGGTTGTTGTTGTGTCACACAATGAATCATGCCACCATTTTTATAAAGCTCTCTCACATCAATGCCAACTACTTTACGATCCGGGTATAACTTCTGAATCGTATCGTTTGCGATTTTATCATTCGGATCATTATAATTAGGCACTAATACAACTGTATTCCCAATATAATAATTGATATACGATCCCTTATAATCGAGAGTTTTTCCATTTTCTAAAGCAACTTTTTCTTTACTAAGCGGCAAGTATTCATACTTATATTTCTGTCCTGAAGCATTTTTGGCATCTAACAATGTATTCATATCTTTATTAGATAAACCCCATTCGGCTAGGTCATCTTCTTTCATCGTTACAATGGTAGAGTTATTATGGAATTTAGCAAATCCATCAATATGAAAGTCCGTAATATCTAAATTAGGTACTCCGTCTAACCAAATAAAGTTTGATACCCCAAGGTCACTTATATATTTTTCAATTTCCTTTTCTGATAAATTAGGATTTCTATTTTTATTCGTTACTGCACTTCGAGTTAATAAAGCAGTTCCATTGCTGTCTAACTCAATTGCACCACCTTCAAGGACAAATTTCCCCCAATCAATTCTTTCAATTCCTGATTGTTTACTGACATTCTCTCGTATTCGAGCATCATTTTTGTAAGGCGTTTTCTTTCCCCATCCATTAAATGCCGGGTCTAATATTTTTAAATTTTTATTATTGTCATAAACAAAAATCGGTCCACTATCTCTTGCCCATACATCATCAGTAGGCGCGATAAAGAAATCAATCTTCTCCATATTTAACCCTTCATCTGTTAAAAGCTTATTGATTCTCTTCTTTTCTTCCTGGTCATATGCAACAATGTGGACTTTCTCTCCCTCAGTTAAAGCACTTGCCATCTTAACCCAAATAGGTTCAACTTCCTGCTTATACTCTTCACCATATGTGTATTCATGTGGCCATTGCAGCCATGTACCTTCATGTTTATCTTTTTCATCTGGCATCGTATATTTCCCAGCATTTTTCTGTACCTCTACTTTTTCTCCTTCTTCCCCTTTAACATTTTCATTGTTACCCTCAAAAGAGCATCCACTAATAATCGTTGTAGATAATGTAGCTATTAAACAAAACTTTATTACTTTTTTCATTTTTTCAACCTCCTGTTCTTGTCTCCAATAATGTAAAGCTTCACATAGTGTGAAGCTCAAGCTTTTTTATCAATGTAAAAATTACCAATTATTCTTTACATTACTTAGCATTTAACTACCTATTTTGGTTTATTCAAATGCCAATCACCTTTCTTACCTATTTATCCCGCTATTTGTGGGCAGTAAGTAAAACTTTACAAAATAAAAAAATCGGTATTGATAATTACATATCAATACCGATTTTTTATAATTATTTTCCTTCTATTAAATCATTCGCCATTTTCCTAAATTCTTGATTAAATGCATCATTCATACCATTTTGGACGTTAGAAAATAATATGACAAACGTTCGTTTATCCCAGTTAAAATTATTAAAAGTGTTCCAGCCAGCTAATACACCGTGGTTATGATAATAATCTGGGTAAATATAGAAACTAAATCCATATTTTCTTGCAGGTGATGCAGAAAACATATCTGATACACTTTGTTTAGAAAGTAGTTTACCATCCATAATAGCTTCATCTAACTTTTTCATATCTTCAACAGTCGTATACATTTCACCACAACCATACAGCCAGTTCATTTTTAAGCGAGGCGTGGCTATTAACTTATTATCTTTTTTCGTATACCCTTCTGCTAAGAAAATATCCTCTGGAAGTGTTGCGCCCATTCCAGATTCATGCATTTCAACAGGAGTCAAAATATTTTCTTTCACATATTCAGCAAGTGGTTTATTCGATATTTTTTCTACAATATATGCAAGCACCATATAATTATAATCTGTATATTTCCATCCTGTCCCTGCTGGAAATTGTAACGTTTGTGCCCCAATCCACGTTACTAATTTTAACCGTGATGCTGCGTCAACACTACCTTGTCCCTGTTCTGGTAATCCAGACGTATGTGTTAACAAATTTCGTAACGTAATGTTTTTATCTGCCGGAAACGATGGGATATATTTATTTACATTGTCTTCAATGTTCAACTTCCCTTTTTCTTTTAGTTGCATAATAGATATTGCAACAACTGTTTTCGTAATAGACCCAATGCGATATTTCGTTCTTGGAGTTGTTAATACTTGATCTTTCACATTCGCATAACCGTACCCTTTTCGTAAAATGACATGATCTTTACTTGCTACAAGAACACTCCCATTAAATCCTTTATCTTTTAAGTACTGATCTAGTTTTCCAGCTGCAATTTCATAACGCTTTTTCGCATTCGCATCAACTTCCTGCTTAACATCTTTTTGCTTACTATTTACATTTAAAAATGCCTTTACATCATATTTTTTTCCTTTATTTGCATGTATTAGTGTAACAACACTTCCACAAAAAACAGCAAAAATAAAGAAAACGATTAACCATTTCTTTAACATACTAGGAACCCTCTTTTATCTAGTTTCACTTAACGTACATCCATTCTATTTTATATCTTTTAATTATCAAGTATATTATAATATTATTTAATATTCACTATGTTAAAACTAGATTCCTTTTTCTCATTTTCAATTTTGACTACTCTCTATTGTATTTCTTTCTAGCAAAATTTCCAACATACAATCGGATGCATTACACTATAATTTCAAATTCTTTTGTAACATTTGTTACATACTAAAAAGAATGGAGATGTAATATGAAAAACACCGATAAACGCAACCGTTTAGATGATAAGATGTTTCATTATCGGATAACAAAAAACAACATGGTATTAATTGAATATTACGGAAAACAAATTATGATATTAAAAGGAAATGATGCTGAAAAATTTTTAAATAAAATAAATCATGCAAATAACGATAAAGAAAAACAGCTAATTATGGCTAAAATTACAGGTAATTTCAAAAGAGGTAATGAACGAAATTGAAAACGAATCTCATTTACATTTTGATTATACAACAAATAAAAAAAGAAATGTCGCTCATTCAACATTTCTTTAGACTTTCTTCACAAAAAATTTACATTGCTAACATTCCTTTATTTTCTATAATTCCTATATAAGCTAACCGCTGAAATAGTTAGTAATACAACTATGCATAACCACGCATACGTATATCCCTTCTTATCTACAATATAACCAAATAAAGCAGGTGCAACAATAATGGAAATTTGATTTAATGTAAGTGCAAAACTCACTGTCATCCCTACCGATTCTTCACTTGCTGATTCTGCAACTTCAGTTATAAAAAGACTAAACCATCCAATCGAAAAGAACCCTAACAATGCACTTACACCATACAATACATTCGTTATTGTATGTATGCTCATTACTAATATTAGAATGAAGAGAATAGAAATACAAACAGTTATAAATAAAGGGGTGCGCCGATTTCCCTTATAAAACAAATCACTAGTAGCTGCTAATATAACCCTACCAACCATTCCAGAAAAGAACATAACGGAAAATACTTTTCCAGCTAAAATTGGCGTGATTGATTGTTCCAATACTAAAAATTTTATAAAGTGTGCAACTAACACCATTTGCAATGAAATCATACAAATGCCAGTTATATAAATTGCATACAACTCTTTTTTACACATCACTTCTTTTAACTGCATCCAAAAAGAAAGTTTAATACGTTCTTGTTTAACTTTCTCTTGAATATATGGTTCCTTATAAAATATAAAAAATAAAAACCCTCCAATTATACAAATGCATGCAATACTATTTACCGCATAAGCCATATTATATTTTATTGTAAGAAACGGGATCAATACTCCCGCTAACGTGCCACCAATCGGTATACCAGCTTGTCTAATCCCCATTGCTAACCCGCGATTTTCTTTTGGGAACCACTTTATTATCACCTTACTTCCTCCTGGCTGCGAAACACTATAAAACGTTCCTACTAATAAAAGTACAAAGAGTAACCCATTAAATTCATTGACCATATTAGTCAGTAAAAATGAACCTCCTAGTAAAAATGAGCTTATCGAAATTAACAACTTTTCATTGTATTGATCAAGTAGCCGCCCGACAAAAAGCATACAAAATAGCGGTCCTATATTTACAACACTTACTAGCAATCCACTCTCCGTATTCGTAAGTGCATATTCTTCTTTCCAAAATAATGCAAACGCTCCAACACCATACGTTATAAGTGTCGCTGTTGTTTGAGCAACTGTCGCAAAAATTAACATAACCCACTTATAAGTACTATTCACCCTTTCTTCCATTAACACAATAATCCCTCCATCCCCCTTTCATTGTATGAAAGTTCTGATATCATATAAAATAAAGATTTATTATGTAATCCATCAAAAAAAATGATACCTTTTATGGAGGGATGATACTTGGATATAAAAGATTTAACTGTATTTTACGAAGTTGCGAAAGAAAAAAACATATCTCACGCAGCGAAAAATTTAAACTATGTACAGTCTGGCGTAACAATGCGTATGAAACAACTAGAAAACGAATTAGGTGTGCCTTTATTTTACCGAAACGGAAAAGGTGTAACTTTAACTTCTAACGGTGAGATTTTATTAACATACGCCAAACAAATTATCCACTTAATAGATCAATCTGTTAAAGCAGTTCAAAGTAATGGGATCGAACCAAGAGGCACTTTAAAAATTGGATGTACAGAATCTACAACCGCTGTAAGACTTCCATCTATATTAACAGCCTATTATGAGAAATACCCAAAAGTCGAATTGATTTTAGAATCAAATACGACGGAACAATTGATTAGGCTTGTATTAGAACGAAAACTGGACGGAGCGTTTATAGCTGGCTCTACTCAGCATACTGAACTTCATACAAATATATTTCGTGAAGAAGAATTAGTTCTCATTAGCAAAAATCCTTTATCTTCCTTTAAAGACATCGGAGACATGAATTTACTTGCATTTAGTCGCGGGTGCTATTATAGAAATTTATTAGAAGATTGGCTTCAAGAAGAAGGAATTTCACCTAAGCGAGTATTAGAGTTCGGAACAATTGAGGCGATACTCGCATGTGTAAAATCAGGTATGGGCATAGCAATTATGATGAAGTCTATTTTAAATGATCATAAACATGACATATCATTCAACCCTTTACCAAATAGCTTCAAAAAAGTTCCTACTACTTTTATTACTAGAAAAGATATATATCACTCTGCTGCATTACAAAAATTTATGGAGATGACTCACAATGCGTGAAAAGAAAATACGTGGTATGAAACGAAAAACAAACACTTTAATAAAGCGAATTGAGGAACATACAAAAACGTTCCCTTCTATTTTCTATAACGATGAATATTGGAATATGCTATTGCCAGTTTCGCAAACTTTTATCGACTCTCGTAAAACACCTAGAAAAGTAAAGCGATTATGTATTCAAACCTTATTAAATCAAGCAAATCATTTAATAAATATGAAACCGAGCGATACACATACATATCGAGTTGTTGTTTTAATTTCTATAAATAATTTGTGGGGTTCGCAAATCATTATATTTAAAAATGAGGACTACTTTCATAATTTTTTTAATAGAAATAGTGAATTTCAAAAATGGATTCTTCTTTCAAATGAAATTGATTTTTGGGAGAAATTAGAAATTCCAGTTTGTCATTCCTTCGAAACGCTTCGCTTTCAAGAAATTATTTATGATGAAGATGAATGCTACGAAAAAGAGATTCTGTTTATCGGGGAGTTAAATTAAAAAGGGTGTACCTAAAACACTGGTATACCCTTTTTCACTTATTTCCCCTTCAATACACTATGTAATCGATCCGGATAATTTGTAAAGATTCCTGTAGCACCCCATTTGATTAACAGTCTCATCTCTGGTTTCTCATTAATTGTATAAGGATGAATTAACAGTCCATTTTTCCTAGCTATTTTCATATATGATTCATCAATAATTAGTTCTCCGTTATCATTACGTAAGTTTGGTCCAATACCAGCTGCATACTTTTTAATTTCTTGAAAATCATCATTCGTTACACTTTTCGGTTCATGTGTAATGCCAGACCATTCAACAATTTCATTGTTTTCATTTGGATAATACCAAAGCAATTGAACTAACGGAATATTTTCATTCATACTATGAATCTTTTTCAAACTATCTTTACTAAATGATTGAATCATAACACGGCTAGATGACATGTTTTGACCTACTAAATTATATTTATTTAACAATGCTAACAATTTCTCTTCCATTCCTGGATACACATCTGGTGATTTTGTTTCAATGTAATACTTCATGCTTCTTCCATACTTTTGGAAGATTTCTTCAAGAGTCGGAACTTTTTGCCCAACATACTCTTGCTTAGCCTTTTCTGGATACGCTTTATTAAACCACGTTCCTGCATCTAAACTCTTTATTTCGCTTAACGTTTTATCACGTACTTCGCCTGTTCCATTTGTAGTGCGATCAACTGCTGTATCATGCATTGCAATTAATTGGCCATCCTTTGTTAATTGAATATCTAACTCTAAATAATCCGCTTTCATTTTTTTCACTAAATCATAAGAAGCAAAAGTATGCTCAGGTGCATGTCCACTTGCTCCGCGATGTGCAATATTTAAAAACTTATTCGTATTCCATTCATGCTTCCCTTCTGCTTTCGCATGAACAGCTCCCCCAACAAAGATACTTCCCGTCATAAAGAAAATAACTAAAACGCTAATAATCTTTCTCATCCTTCTAACCCTTCCTACGTTGCAAATTTCAACAAGCTAATGAGATTTACACGAAATAGAAGACACACTTTCATTATTTTTATAGACCTATATTAAAATTCCAATCTTACAAATATACTTTATCTATATTATTAATATAGATAACTAGTATTATCCTATTTAATTCCTATAGTCCTCCTTTTCATATGTAACTCTCTATTTTGTACGATTCATTCAATAAAAAAAGCCATAAATTATTTAGAATACACTCCTGTATCCCTAAATAAATTTATGGCTTTTCTCAAATATCTCCGGCCTCTATTAACTTGTCGAATTTAATCATACCAAACCTATTGAAATTTGTGAATATTTTTTTCAGTACAGTGAAGCACATAAAACAATATTTCTGTAGTTACTTAAAAATCACATAATAAATTTCTCATTACCTCTTCCAATACTATATCTGGATTTACTACCGTTTTTTCCGAACGCCATCCGATAAAGCCATCTGGTCTAATTAATACAGCACCTCCATTCTCTATACCATATAATTTGCTAAAAATATCTTCTGGAACAACAAAGTCTCCACTTAAGCCAACACGATACCCTTTTATATTTATTCCTAATTTAGCTGAAACAGCATGTGCTGCCTCAGCCCAAGAACTATTTTCTACTCCTGTAAGTAATACAAAACTGTTACCGAATAAGTCTAATGTAGAAACTTTCTTTCCTTCATACGTTCCCCATAAATGCTGTGCTCGTGTTCCAGGTCTCCCGTTCAACTCTATGCTATCCATTCTATGTGGAGTGACTGAATTATCTATAATTGCCTCTGAACAATACTGATATCCAACTGTAACAGCTAAAACATCCATATTATTCAAACTGCCTTCCTCTCTATTCGCAGCACGAAACAGTAAACTACTTGCATAAGCTGTCGTTAATTTTGCAACAGAGTGTCTCTCTTCATGATATGTTTCTAACAATTTTGGTTTTGCCTTCCCTTTTATAACAGCCGCTAATTTCCAAGCTAAGTTATGCGCATCTTGTATTCCTGTATTTGAACCAAATCCTCCTGTTGGCGGCATAATATGTGCTGAATCTCCAACTAAAAAGGTTCGATTTCCTTGAAATTTCACCGCTGTACTTTCGGCCGCTTCCCACGGTAAAACACTTAATATTTTTGATTCAACATTTGTACTTCCAATTGCTATTTGAATAATTTGTTTACAACGTTCTATAGTGAAGTCCTCTAGCCCCTCTCCTTTTAATGGATCGTAGGCTACATGATAAATCCATTTTTTTACGTTATCAACTGGGATAAGTGCACCAAGAACCTCCGGATGAAGTACCATCGAAAAACCGAATGCGTCTCCTTGTATAAACTCTCTTAAATCAGCTTCAAAATAAATATTCATATAATAGCCACCAATGGTTCCACGCCCCTCAGTTTTAATCCCTAACTGCTCACGTATTTTACTTTTCGCTCCATCCGCTGCAATTACATAGTCACAATGTATGACACTTTCTTTTTCTGTTTCACGATTTCGAATCTTTGCTTTTGCCCCGTTTTCATTTTGTTCAAATGAAACTAATTCATGATAAAAAGATAGTTGCCCGCCTAGCGTTTTTGCTTCTTGTAACATCATCTCTTCTAAAATAATTTGATAACATGCAGTTTGTTTTGATGGACTAATCTTTTCTATTTTTTGAAGTAACTCTTCATCGTTTCTGTATTGCGTCGCTCTCATTTGTTCCAATTCTTCTTTATTCGCCTCAGCTATTGTATGAACCGCTATTCTTCCTCGGCAGTTCTCTAATGCTTTACCTGCCAATTTAATTCTTTGTTCCAAGCCTAATTCTCGAAATAACTCCATTGTACGTAAAGTAAGACCGCCTGCTTTCGGATGAATGGCAGTAGACGGATGCCTTTCAATAAGTAAGTACTCAATGTTATGTTTTGCAAGAAATAACGCAGACGCTAACCCAGATAATCCCCCTCCAACAATTAAAACTGGTACATAATTCGATTTCATATATTTACCCTCCACATCATTGTTCTGAGCTCAGTGACATAAATATAATCAAAAAAAACATTAAAATATAGACTTATATTTCATTTTGAATTATCATATAGATAGATTACGCCCCAAAATCCCTTTTACCTTTTCATACAGATATAATCCACCTGAATTATATCTGTATGAAAGTGTAAAACAAAAGAACGTACTTTACGTTGAACTATGTTCTATCGTAAAAATCAAAAATAATAAAAACATTATAAACGGTCGTAACCTTATGGATTATACAAGGTTACGACCGCTTATTTTATTGTTACATCATTTTTTGTTTTTAAAACTTCATCTATTGTGTTATGTAGTCCTTCCAATCCCTTTTCTATCTCCCTATAATTTTCAAAAATAAAAAATTCATTCGTCTCGATTTTCTTTCCCAATATTGCACCTCATACAACAATCATGTAGCATTACCGTATCGAAGTAATGGTTCGTTATCTTAAACCTTTCGACTAATTAGCAGGAGGCAAAGTGATTGAAATGAATAAACAAGAACAATTAAATATTATAAAAAAAGATTTTATTGATTCTCAAAAAGTATTATTGGCAATTGGTGATGAAACACGTCAAGCTATTTTATTAGTGCTAATGGAAACGGAATGTCAAACAGGATTACGTGTAGGAGAAATCACGAAGCAAACACACCTTTCCCGTCCAGCAGTATCACATCACCTTAAGATTTTACGAGAAGCTGGCATTATTTTAATGAGAAAAGAAGGTACAAAGAATTTTTATTATATTGATATACGTACAAAATTAGGTTTATTAAAAAATCTTGTATTAGATATTGAGAAGCTATTGCAAAACTTTTATTAAAACTTGGAGGTATAAGAAATGAAAGCAATGATAATTGATAGATATGGAAAAGTCCCAATGCGTATGGCAGAGGTACCTACTCCTGAAATAAAAGAGTATGAGGTGCTCGCAGAAATTCATGCAGCTAGTATTAACCCAATTGATTTTAAAATACGCGACGGAAAAGTAAAAATGTTACTGAAATATGAAATGCCCCTAATCCTTGGTAATGACTTTGCCGGTGTCATCACGAAGGTTGGATCAAAAGTAACTCGTTTTAAAGTTGGTGATGCAATATATGCTCGTCCAAGAAAAAATAAGATTGGTACTTTCGCGGAGTATATAGCCATTCATGAAGATGATATAGCTTTAAAGCCGAAAAATTTAAGTTTTGAGGAAGCTGCTTCGATTCCACTTGTTGGCTTAACATCATATCAAGCATTACATGACATCATGCAATTACAAAAAGGACAAAAGATTTTAATTCACGCTGGATCCGGTGGTGTTGGTACTTTCGCAATTCAGTTAGCAAAAATAATGGGTGCTACTGTTACAACGACTGCTAGTGAAGCTGGTGCAAATTTAGTAACGTCTCTTGGCGCAGATGAAATTATTAATTACAAAACAGAAAAATTTGAAGATATACTAAAAAATTATGATGCGGTATTTGATACAATCGGCGGTGCAACGCTTGAAAAATCATTCAATATTATAAAAAGCAGAGGAAACATTGTTTCCGTTTCAGGTATGCCGAATGCACGCTTCGGTAAAGAATTTGGTTCAGGATTCTTTAAAACTCTCTTATTTTCATTAGCCAGCAAAAAACTTACTGCACTTGAAAAAAAGCATAATGCTCAATATTCATTTTTATTTATGAAGCCAAGCGGGGATCAATTACGTACTATTGCAAACTATATTGAAGCCGGAAAAATCAAACCGGTAATCGATCGAGTCTTCCCTTTTGAAGATGCGCAAAAAGCAATGGAATATTCAGAGTCTGGAAGAGCAAAAGGAAAAATAATTGTAAAAATTAAATAATAATAAAACCTCCATTTTCTTAAAATGGAGGTTTTAAATTTGCTGTTAAATAGACATAGTGCAATGAAGTCCTTACAATAGATTGCAAGGGGAAATATTATATTATACTTTTAGTTAACTTTACAAAGAATACATACGTACAAATACATAACTTAAAATACAAAAAGGAGGAGATACAATGACTAAAAATAATGAAACAGGTTGGAATTTAGATAATAGTTATACGACTTTACCACAATCATTTTATACAGAAATCCCCCCTACTCCCGTAAGTTCACCGGAGTTAGTTAAACTAAACCATTCATTAGCGATATCTCTTGGCTTGACCCCTGAAGAACTGAAAAAGGAAGCTGAAATTGCTATTTTCGCTGGTAATGCACTCCCAGAAGGAGCTCATCCATTAGCTCAAGCATATGCTGGCCATCAATTCGGACATTTTAATATGTTAGGCGACGGTCGTGCTCTTTTAATTGGCGAACAAATTACTCCTTCAGGTGAGCGTTTCGATATTCAACTGAAAGGTTCTGGCCCTACTCCCTATTCACGCCGAGGAGATGGCCGTGCTGCACTCGGTCCGATGCTACGTGAATATATCATTAGTGAGGCAATGTATGCACTTGATATTCCGACTACTCGCAGTTTAGCAGTTGTCACAACTGGTGAAGCAACATATCGTGAAACAAAGTTACCTGGAGCAATTTTAACTAGAGTAGCTAGTAGCCATATACGCGTCGGTACATTTCAATATGCTGCAGCTCGTGGTTCAATAGAGGACCTGAAATCACTAGCTGACTATACGATAAAAAGGCATTACCCAGAAATTGAAGCTCATGAAAACCGATATACTGCATTACTACAAGAAGTCATTAAAAGACAAGCCAGTCTTATCGCAAAATGGCAACTTGTTGGATTTATCCACGGTGTAATGAACACTGACAATATAACGATTAGTGGCGAAACAATTGATTACGGTCCTTGTGCATTTATGGACAATTACAATCAAGGAACCGTATTTAGCTCTATTGACACACAAGGTCGTTATGCATATGGAAATCAACCATATATGGCCGCATGGGACCTCGCTCGATTAGCAGAATCTTTAATACCAATTCTGCACGAAGATGAAGAAGAAGCATTAAAGATCGCCCAAGACGAAATTTCGAAATTTAGCGTACAGTATGAAAACCATTGGTTCCTTGGAATGAAAAAGAAATTAGGACTATTTAGTACCGAAGAACAAGATCAACCACTTATTGAGCAACTTTTAAAAATGATGGAGAAATATAAAGCAGATTATACAAATACATTCCGTTCATTAACTCTTGATGCTATTGAAAATACAGCTCTATTTGAAAGTCCTGAATATAAAGATTGGTACAAACTGTGGCAATCTCGATTAAAAAGACAAGAACAATCGAAAGAAAACGCCTACGAAATGATGAAAAATAATAACCCATCAATCATCCCAAGGAACCACCGTGTAGAAGAAGCACTAGAAGCAGCTGTTACAAATGACGACTATAGCGTAATGGAGAAACTTCTTGAAGCTTTATCAAACCCTTATGCGTATTCTACAGATCAAGAAGAATACTGCATTCCGCCTGCACCGACGAATCGCCCTTATCGTACTTTTTGTGGGACTTGATTAAAAATTTGTTTTTATTTTAACCCAAAATTTATTAAGTTAACTATTAATCACAAACTTAAAAGTTGCTTTCAATATTGAAAGCAACACATTTAGTATCCAACCTTAAACAAGTCACAAATTATAATTTGTGACTTGTTTAATTACCCACGTTCAATAGAAGATTTGTTTTGCAGGCATCGTTGTATCTTCAGAGACAGCATATGGATTTTCATTAGGTTTTATAATTATAAACGTTCTACCATATCCACTGTGAGCTAATTTATTGCAAAGACCTTCTACCATAAAACCCCATAACTCCAGCTGCTATTCCCATTATAGATAATCCAAGTTTTTTCTTTATTTTAATGCTTCTTTTTCAAATATTCTCTTTTTTATTTCATAACTCATAAAAAAATACTTTTCTGCTTTTTCTATATTACCTACCTTATGAAACTCTAATGCCAGACTTTCGGTATATTCGTGAATATACTCCGATAAATTTTTTCTTTCAAAGTAAGAAAAACCTTCAAGAATAATTTTTTCTATTTTTTCTACCTCTAAATGCTGACAAAATCCCTTTAGAATTAAAAAGTGATATCTATATTCATCATTTTTTAATTCCTCACAAACCTTCAATCCACTTTCAATTAATTCCTTCGCTTTTTCTATTTCACCTAATTTATAATATTCTCTTGCCTCTAAAAAGATTGCCTTATAATGAGTAGGCATTTTTTTAGAAACCTCAGATAAGTGTCTAATTGCTAAAACTGAAAGATTTTGACTCGCATACAATAAACCTAAATTATGTCTGATTCTTAATACTAACATTTCAGCATCATTTTTTTGTAAAATGTTTATTGCTGACGCAATATATTCCTCACCTTTATCATGCTGCTTTAATTCCGAAAAAGATAATCCTAATATATTTTCGCACAGCGCTATGTTCACTTCATACCCTGCTTGTTTAACAAAGATATCTCTTGCCTTTGAAGCGTATTCAATAGCTGAATATGCGTAATGCAAGTGGTATTTTAATATAGCAACTCTATAATTAAACTCTGCATATTCAATTTCATCTGAAATATGCTCTAATAACCCTTCAGCTTTTTCAAAATAGTTGCTAGCTTCACTATAATTAGTAAGAATTGTATAATGAATGGCTTTGAATAAATAATAATAATAATTAGAATATTCATCATTCGGTTTAGGCAATGCATCTATTTTATCAAAAGCTTTTTTCAAATTACCTAAACCATCTATTAGCACTTTATATCGAAATTCTAACAGATAATAGTGAAATGAAACCTTTACATCTGATTCGATAATATAAAGCTTTTTATCGATCTCTTCTTTTAATTTTTTTGCTTCACTTATACGTTGAGCTCTAATATCTCGATACCAATCATTCAGCATCTTATTAATTAATTCATTGCCAGTGATTTGTATATTCATCAAATCCACTCTCCTTCTTTTAATTATCATAAAAATAACATAATTCGATTATTTGTATCTATCTATATATATATTTCTCAACAATTGAACAAAATTCATTCACTGAATTTTGTTCAATATTTTAATAGACCCGCTGTAAATATGAATACTTTTTCTTATAACCTCTGAATATGAGTATCCTTAAAATCCGTCTCATATTTCAATCCATATCCAAACATTCGATCCATTCCAATATGTGCTGTCCATATTAAGCCAATCATTATAACGGTATCTATCTTAAAATAGACACCTATTAGAACAATTAATATGGATATGATATATGTGTGACATACATTATATATTTTCGCACCAACGTGATTATTAATCCCATATGCTAACATTGATAGATCCGGCGCTAAAAGGAATACAAAAAATATAATCCAACTAAACTCATATATCGAATACATATAAATCGCGGCTAAAAATACAACCATTCCTTCAAAATGTACAATACGTTTTTGCATTATTTATCATTCCTATTTTTCTATATTTATTAATACATTTTCATCGCTAAAAGTATTCTTTTCATTTTTTGCATTTTTTGACCAGATGGTTGCTAATATTGGCCCTGCAATGTTATGCCATACTGCTGCTAATACACTTGGGAGTGCAGCCGCCGGTCCAAAATGCGCTGTCGCCAGTGCAACACCTAAACCTGAATTTTGCATTCCTACTTCTATTGAAATAGCCCTTCTTGTCCCTTCGTCTAGTCCAAGTACGAACGCAGTTATATATCCGAGCAAAAAACCGAAAGCATTATGGAGCATCACCGCAATAAAGATAAGAAGTCCTGAAGAAGTAACGCTACTTACATTTGCTGAAACAACTGCAGAAACAATTATGATAATTGCTACAACTGATATTAAAGGAATAACAGTCATTCCTTTATTAACGATATGAGGGAAAAACTTTTTCACTACTAGTCCTAAAATAATAGGCACAATAATGACTTGTACGATAGAAAGAAACATGGACATAGCATTTACTGGCATCCATTGCCCTGCAAGTAATAGTAGAATGAGCGGTGTAGCAATTGGTGCTAGTAACGTTGATACTGAAGTCATTGCAATAGACAACGCTAAGTTCCCTTTTGCTAAATAAACCATAACATTTGATGCAGTGCCACCCGGTACTGAACCGAGCAACACTAACCCAGCTGCTAATTCCGCTGGCAGATTCATAACGTAGGCTAGTACGTATGCGACAAGTGGCATAATAATAAACTGAGCACATACACCGATAATAACTGCTAATGGTTTTGTAGCTATGATTTTGAAATCAACAGCCTTCAATGTTAATCCCATCCCAAACATGACAACCCCAAGTAAAATCGTTATGTAACTAGTTAACCCGAGAAATGGCGCGGGAATGAAATATGCAATAGCTGCAATACAAATAACCCAAAATGCAAAATACTTTCCAGCTATATTACTTATCGCTTCTAGTACTTTCACCCGATCAGCCCCTATCTTTTAATTGAAACACCTTATTCGGATTCAAAATATTTTGCAGATCAAGAGCTTTCTTTATTTTCTCCATTACACATAATGCCGCCCCATGTTCTTCTTCTTGATACTTTCGTTTTCCGATTCCAACGCCATGTTCTCCTGTACATGTTCCTCCTCGTTTAAGAGCATACAGAACGATACTTTCGTTTATTTCGTCTGCCTTCTTTACTTCCTCTTTATCATTTGTGTCAATCATTAAGAGTACATGGAAATTCCCATCTCCAACATGACCTAGAATACCGCCAATAAGCCCTACTTTATCTAATACCTCTTTCGCATGTTGAATCGCGCCAGCTAATTCCGAAATTGGCACACATACGTCTGTACTCATTAGCTTTTTACCAGGATAACTATGCACGTAAGAGTACGCTAAGTTATGCCTTGCATCCCACAGTTTATTTCTTGCTGCTGTTTCCGTCTCAAACGCAATTTCTTTACATTTATGATCAAGAACGATTTCTTTCGTAAATTCAATATCTTGCTTTAACCCTGCTTCATTGCCGTGAAACTCTAAAAATAGTGTCGGTTCTTCTCTGTAACTTGTTTCATTGTAATGATTTACTTGTTTCATAGATAATTCATCAACGAGTTCAATTCTCGCGATTGGAATACCTGCTTGTAATATGTTAATTACAGCTTCTACTGCATCATTTATAGTTGGAAACGATGCCCTCGCAGCCATAACATGTTCTGGTATACCGTATACTTTTAAAGTTAACTCCGTGAAACATCCAAGTGTTCCTTCTGATCCTACGAAAATACCATTTAAATGATAACCTGATGATGACTTCGCCGCTAAATTCCCGGTATGTATTACCCCTCCATCCGCAAGAACGACTTCTAAATCTCGAACTTGATCACGCATTACACCATACTTTACTGCTGTCGTTCCGCTCGCGTTTGTAGCAGCCATTCCTCCTAACGTTGCATCAGCTCCTGGGTCTACACTAAAAAATAATCCATACTTTTTCAATTCTTTATTAAGCTGAGAGCGCGTCACCCCTGGCTGTACTCTCACAAGAAAATCCTTTTCTCTTATTTCAAGTATTTTGTTCATAAGAGAAAAGTCCATTGTAATTCCTTTTTCGTAAGGAATTACATGTCCCTCTAAACTGGACCCTACTCCAAATGGAACGACAGCTGTTCCGTGCTGAATCGCTATTTTCATTATCGCGCTAACTTCTTCGGTCGTTTTTGGAAAAACAACTACATCAGGTAAACTACTAGTATGATAAGATTCATCTTTACTATGTAACTCTCGTACTGTCATATTTATTACTACTCGATCTTCAGGAAGTATGCCTTTTAATTCATTTACTACATGTTCAATTGTTATTTCCATAATCAACTCTCCTTTTTAATTTTAAAACAAGTATACCATCTTTATACAAAATAATTAGAAAAATAAGATTATTAAACCTGAACATACAAAAAAGAACCTGCAGCACACGCTACAAGTTCTTTTTCACTACATTTTAAACGATTTCTTTATTAACAACATAAACCAAATTAAAGTAACTGCCATCAACGAATGAGAAAATCCTACAATATAAGTTAACCCTTTAAAGTCAGCTCCATTTAACTGAAGAAGCCCTCTCGCTGCTAGCGAACCTAACATTAATGTTAATGCAATGTTATGTAAAACAAACCACTTATTAAACCCTTGCACTTCATGAAACGCGAATACTTTTGCTAATCCTAAAGCAATTAAAAAGAAGAAAAAGCCAAGTACAAGTGTATGTGTATGCAAAAGATTTAACAAAGTAGATCCTAAAATCCCTTTATACTTACCATACTCCCTAGCGAAAATCCCTGATAATAAACCGATAATCAAATACGTAAACGATGCATTATATAATTTCTTCATTATGTACCTCCTTGAGTAGAATGTGTAGTGTGTCATATTTAGTAATAATGATAGTTATATAGTAAAAACTCCTAGTCACCTAGGAGTCATTGTATAAGCACCTCACTCTTTACAATCAATCCTAATTATAAAATATCTCTCTATACAAAACAAACGAACTTTATGTGAACAAACAAAGCCCCATTAAAATATGTTGCACTTTTGTTTTACACAATCCATACTAATTGTTATAACTTTTTAAAGGTGGTGTAATCATTGATAGTTCTTAAAACAGAACGTCTTAACCTTCGTTGGTTTGATATAAAAGACGCTCCTTTTATTCTTGAGTTAGTAAACGATCCTGCATGGATTCAGTTTATCGGTGACAAAGGAGTTAGAAACTTAGAAGATGCAAAAAATTATATTGTAAACGGTCCCATCGATATGTATAACAAACTCGGATTTGGCCTTTACTTAGTAGAACGAAAAGAAGATCTCACTCCACTTGGTATGTGTGGCCTTATTAAAAGAGATTCATTAGAAGACGTTGATATCGGATTTGCCTTTTTAGAAACATTCCGTTCAAAAGGATATGGCTACGAGTCAGCTTCTGCAATAATCGAATACGGTGTACAAAAGCTCGGCATGAATCGAATTGTAGCAATTACTTCTATAGATAACATCGCCTCAGGAAAGCTTTTAGAAAAAGTAGGATTACGATTTGAGAAGATTATTTCAGGGTCTGGAGAAGATTTAAAATTATTTGGGTATAACGCATAGTAAAGAAGGTCGCCGTGAATGGCGACCTTCTTTACTATTGTAATAATATTTTCCTACACATTGAGATTGCTTGTTGTATAAGGAAGCCTTTCTTTTTTCCATGCAAGAAATCCTCCCTTTAAATTCACTACTTCCTTTATACCAGCTCTTTGTAAAATACTAGCTGCTATAGCGGAACGTAATCCGGTTCGACATTGCAAAACTATTGGACAATCTTTCGGTATATAATCTAGTTGTTCAAATAGATTACCTAAAGTGATATGTATTGCATCATGAAGGTGTCCTTCCTCCCACTCTTTTTTACTACGCACATCGATAACCTTAACGCTTCCACCTTTTATATGCGGATATAATTCAATCGATGTTTTTTCTTTGTAACTTTCAAATCTATCAAGTCTTTGTATTACTTTTAAGGGTGCAAAAGCAATAATATTATCTAACCCAATAGATTCAAATTCTCTAATAATTGCCTCCACTTTAATCTTTTCCTCATCTAGAATTATTAACGTTTCTGTTTTATAATCTAATAACCATCCACACCAAGTTGTGAAAGAATTGTTATAAGGTATGTTAATTGACTTCTCGATATGACCTGCAGCAAAACTCTCTACATCCCTTATATCAACTATTTGATGAACGCTCTTCAAAATTTCTTGAAGTTCTTCTACTGTATTAATAGCATTACTTTTTCTCTTCTTACGAATTGGCGGACCATACTTATTTAAATTCTTCATTAATGAAAAATACTTTGGAGGCTCTGGCTGTCCCGTCAATAAAGTTGATATAAAATCACTTTCTTCATTACACTGAAATGCCCAATTGAACATCTTTTCATAACCTAATGTAGAAGTTGGAATTGCTCCTAACGCTTTTCCACATGCGCTTCCCGCACCATGTGATGGCCATATTTGCAAATAATCAGGAAGTATTTTTATTTTTTGTATAGAATCAAATAATTGTTTCGCTCCTATTTTTGCAGTATCTTTCATACCGACTGCAGTTTCTAATAAATCCGGTCTTCCTATATCTCCTACAAATATAAAATCACCTGTGAATATCCCTATCGGTTTATCATTCGTATAATTATTTTGACTTGTATCAGTCACTAAAAAAGAAATACTTTCAGGCGTATGCCCTGGGGTGTGAATTACATTAAATTTTATATGACCTACTTTAAACTCTGTGCCCTCTCTAACCAATTTGTATCGACCTTCATTAAGATATTGATATTTCCAATCACAATCTCCTTCATCAGATACATATAAATTTGCATGATAAAGATTGGAAAGTTCTCTAGACCCAGAAAGAAAATCAGCATGAATATGAGTCTCAGCCGCAGCAATTACTTCCATTCCCTCTTTCTTAGCAAATTCTATATATTGTTCTATATAGCGACCTGGATCAATTACAATTGCTACGCCTTCCTTCTGACAACCGACTAAATAGGAAGCATGTGCTAATTTTTCATCATAAAAATATTTTAAAAGCATAGCTATTCCCTCCAAATAGGTATTTCAAATTGCTTTTCAATTTTTATAACCACTTTCTATCTTCCCCTATAGGATCCCTTTCAACATAAAATTCCAATACATATATGGCAACATAAATCTTTTAAGTAAAAACATACTATACCTTTCTTTCGCTTGATTAAACGGAAACGTTTCTTGAGGCTCATGTTTATAGTTAAATTCAGCGAGTATAAGACTTTTATATCCTGTAATAATTGGACAAGATGTATACCCATCATATTTAGCCTGCAAATCTCTTCCACTAAGTACGTCCATAATATTTTGTTTTAAGACAGGTATTTGTTTTCGAATTGCCGCTCCAGTTTTAGAAGTAGGTAAATTAGTACAATCTCCAAGTCCGAAAATATTTTTATACTTTACATGCTGCAAAGTATAAGGGTTTATATCTACCCATCCCTGATAATCACTTATTTCACTCTCTTTAATAAAATTTGGTGGCCCCATTGGTGGAACAACATGTATCATACTATATGGTATGGTTTCTCTTTTCAGCGTTTGCGTATCTTCAAAAATTGCTTCTCTCTTTTCGGCGATAATTTCTACTAAGTTTTTATTATAATTCGTTATAATTTGCTTTCTTTCTAGTACTTGTTCTAAAGTATTTGCATATCGTGGAACCTGAAATATGTCAGTGTTTGCAGAATAAAACATTACTTCACTTCTGTTTCTTACACCACTATTACAAAAATACTCCTCTGCTAAATACATAATTTTTTGTGGAGCACCACCGCATTTAATAGGAGTATTAGGGTGGGTAAAAAGCGCATTTCCTCCTTTAAATTTTTCGATTTCTCTCCAAGTAGAATCAACATATGTATAAGAATAATTGCTACATACCCCATTAGTCCCAATAGATTCTTTTAAGCCCTTAATACCTTCCCAATTTATTTGTATACCAGCTGCTACAATAAGAATTTCATACTCAAGCAGCAGTCCGTCATCTAACAGTATCTTATTTTCATCCGGAAATAACTTAACAACACTTTTAGGGATCCACGTTGCCCCTTTTGGAATAAGCGATTCTTGATCACGCATTGTACTTTCCTTTGAAACAATTCCTCCCCCCACTAAACTCCATAGTGGCTGAAAATAATGTTTTTTTGACGGATCAATAATCGCTATACTTTCTTTCAATAGGGGGATATTTCTTAATAAATGTGCAGTAGAAGATAGTCCTGCAGTCCCAGCACCAACGACAATAATTTTATAACTATCTCTGGTCTTCATTATCCTCTTCCTATCTAAATTTAATTTTTAAATTAACTAATTTGTGGCCGTATTTTCATCGTAGTAAAATTATTATACGTTAAAAACATCACATTTTTATCTTATTAAAATGAAAATTCTGTTAATTTTACCATCAACATTACTTTATGCGTAAATTCCTTATGTTACTTCTTTAATTTGTTTCAAACACTACAAACTTTATATTTTTCAATATTATACTGTATTCTAGCTACATTTAATTACATCACATGCCAATAGACATTGGATTATAAGTCACTTGAAACAAACTACATAGAAACATCCAGTGTCCACATATACAATAATAGGATGGTTTTATATTAATTAATCACTTATATAATTTTTCCTTACAGTTTATCCTTGTCTCAATACTCTCTCAAAGTATCCTTTGTCACTTATAAGAACCGGAATATTCAATTTAGCAACGCGAAAAGTTTGTTTTCAAATATTTTTGTTTATATAAATTTACAAATGAAATTATGGTTATTTAGTTTATATGTATGCAAATCCATCCTGTTGAGCTATTACTCTTTTAAAAACCTCATATGTATTATTTTTATTTAATTTTGTTTACACCCTTAAAAAAAACGAGCATATGATAGTATATACTAATCCGAAAGCCCTATAGTCTACTTTCTAAGAGCACTGATTTGTGTTCTTTTTTTTAATGAAGATTATGTTCAATTTTTGTTACATTATTAAAACTTCCATTTGTTACTCTGAAAAATTCCTCACTTTATAATTCCTATTCACAGTATTTTGACCTTGGAATAGCTAATTACTATATCATAGAATATCTTTTTCATTAAACCTTCTGACCATATTGTATTTATTAAACCTTTGTATTGTAGGATTTAATAGTTATCTCATTGATCATAAAGAGATAAAACCAGAAAGTGATTTCTATTAGTCCAAGCACTTCATGTTACTCCCACATACACTATAAAATGTTTGGACTTTATTACTTCAATTAAAATTTAAAGTTAGGAGGATTTATTATGGCAGATTGTACAGGTTTAGCTTGTTTTCTATTCTCTTCGTGGCCAACGGGAACAGTTGTTACAATTACTACTAGATCAGGTCAAATTATTGGACCTGCTACTTTTTCACTGTTCTTTCCGAATATATGTGCAGTAGTATTGGAAGAAGAAGATGTGATAACCCCTTCATCTACCAATACTACATTCATAAGTTGTGAAGATATAGAAAGTGTTACTTTAACCACTCTTTAAAATGATTCATATTTTTCTAGCTTAATCCATATTTAAGACATTCTAATGAATGTCTTTTTTCATGAAAAATCTAATCAGTATCCCCTGAGATGTAACATTCTATTGACCTATTATTTCAATAAATTGCTTTAATTTAAATTTTTTCTCTTCTAAAGGTTACTTGTCTACACATCGTTCTACAAAACTTCATATGATATAGTATATTGTTTAAAGGAGGAATAAATTTGTTCTTATGCAATTTATTTGGTTGTTCAGGTGGAGTATGTAGTATTTTTAAAAATTTACAGCCAGGCGAAGTCGTTACTGTGACTGGTAAATCTGGGAATATTATTGGACCTGCTATTTTTACAAATTTTAACCCTAATACTTGTATCGTCACATTAGAAGAGGAAAATTCAGTTACTCCTCCTACTACAAGTATTACTAAAATTAGTTGTAAAGAAATAGAAAGTGTTACGTTTATCTCATAATATATTTTAAACCTAAAGCAGGGGTTGAAATATGAAACTCTTATACATTACTTCTGGTTACTCAAAAATTTATCAATATCTAGATCAAAGCATACAAGGAACACTTATAGATCAAAATTTCGAATGGTTAGCGATACAACCGAGTGAATTAATACAACAATTGGATTTCATTACAACAACTTTTCATCCCGATATTGTATTCACCTTATTAGGTAATCATCTACCACAAAAAGCAATTCAATATTTTAAAAAATGGAACATTAAATTAGCTGTCTGGTTAACTGAGGATCCATTTTATATAGATACTTCTCTTCTTCTATTAAATAACTTTGATTTTATATTTACTATTGATAGCGAAGCACTTAAATATTACACAGCTTTAGGATATACCAATGTATATCACTTACCATTAGCAACTAATATAGACGTATTTAAACCTAGTCTAAAAAATATAAAATATAAAAGTGAAGTATTATTCATTGGCTATCCTTATCCAAACCGAGTAAAATTAATACATTTCCTTTTAGAAAATACCCCCTATCACTATACTATTATTGGCCGACATTGGAGAAATAAGTTATTAAAAAAATGGAAAAATCACCGAAGAATTAAAATTATAGAAGAATGGATTCCACCTCAAGAAGTTGCGCTCTATTATAACAACGCTAGTCTTATTTTAAATCCTCATCGTAGTCATCTATTTCCACAAAATAAAAATAAAAATAAAGTAAAAAATAATACTATTAATAATCGTACGTTTGATATTGCCGCTTGCCAAGGCTTTCAAATTATTGAAGAAAAGTCTGATCTTTTATCGTTCTTCAATAAAGATGAAATTATATCCTATAACAGCTTTGAAGACTGTTTAAATAAAGTATCTCTTTATTTGGATGACACGATTTCAAAAAGATTAATGGTTGAAAAAATTCATACAAAAGTGATAACACAGCATACTTTTCATAAGAGAATCCACTTTATAACAACTATTTTACAGTCACAGCTTTATTAAAATAGAAATCCCCTTGTGCATATAGATGCACAAGGGGATTTCTTCAAATTAATCTATAACATATTCTTAACTTTTATTTCACTTGAAACATGTATTTTTTATAATTTTTATGCACCGATAAGATAAGCCCGATCATTATCATATTTGAAAACAGTGAACTTCCTCCATATGATAAAAAAGGAAGTGCAATTCCTTTTACTGGCATTATACCAATATTTTCGAAGATTCGAAGTGTTAGAACACTAATTGCCCCGCACATAGTAATGTACCAAACAGATTCTCTGCTGAATATGCAATTATAGTTACTCGATATATAAGAAGTAACAAGACCAATACAACGAGAGCCGCTATTATAAATCCACCTTCTTCAGCGATGGTAGCAAAAATAAAATCAGTATGCTTTTCAGGAATATATACACTTCCTTGACCAAATCCTTTTCCATGTAATTCGCCACTTCCAACAGCTAAAAGAGATTGTTGCGTTTGATACCCTTGATCTGTATTTTCAGCTGGATTCAGCCAACCTATAATGCGTGATTGTTGGTGAGGTTTTAACCTAGTAACTAATTCTTTAAAGAAAAAATCTGGATATCTTACGTATGTAAATATTAATGTAGATAGTAGAGTTACCGGAATGAATGTACAAAATGCAATTAATTTCTTTTGAATCCCTGATATGAATAAATACAATAGATGCTGCGTATAAGAACACCATCCCTGTATCTGGCTGGCTATATACCAGAGCAATAGGAGGAATTGAGACTAACATAATTTTTCCAACCAACAGGAAATCAGTTTTATATGTCCGAATCATATATTTAGCGTTATGATTCATTACTAAATTTGCGACAAATATAATTAGTGCAATTTTGAAAAACTCCGATGGTTGAATTTGAACAATAACAGGAAATTGAAACCATCTTTTTGCTCCCAATTTAACGGGAGTAAATGTTGATTCTGGTAGTATTTTTAATATAACAATTGATGCAAATCCAATAATATACATTGGACAAGATAAATTTTGCCATTGATCCCACTCAATACTTGCAACTAATATTAACAGTACAAAACCAATTAAATAGTTCCTACCTTGCTGAAATGCAAAGTTTGTGCTTCCATACTGGCCAGTTTGTTAACTACTATTTTATGTTTCATCGTCACATTATAATGAAATAGTCATATATTTTCTTGAATTTTAAAAACCTAATTCACTTTTCAATATCTCATTTCTTCCTTAAAGAGGTCTTTTTATAGATGCTCTTCTTAAGTTTTTCAGCATAAAACTAAACATTCCGTCAATACTAAAGATAGGCGAAAGCCAGAACTCATTTAAACGTCCCTGTAGTTCTTCTCTTTTCTTTATTAAGCAGCTAGCTTTCACTAGCTGCTCTTTTATTTACATATATCATAAGGATTTGAATATATTATGTTTGAAAGTACGCTGTTTTATCAAAAGGTGATCCGGTGACAATTTCTTTTTTATTTCTACAAAATAAATTTTTTACTAGATACCTTTTCGTATAATATATGCAAGCTTGTTAACACTATAAATGTAACTTTAGGTTACATATCTATTACTTTCAGGGCCTAATTTTCTTTTGTGCAACAAGTGTTTAGCTAGCTTCGCTGGCCACTTTGTTGTACCGAATGAACTTTTTATTTCTCAACACCTAACATATGGTATCGATATTCCAATAATGGTAATATGAAGGTACCTTCAGTTGTTAAATATTATGCCCTTTTTAAAGGCCCTGTTTTTAAACAGGGCCTTTAAAATTTATTCTCTACTTAAATAGTATTTTTGTTATAAATCTTTCTATAAACACTCTCATTTCCTCGATATCAAATTAAATCCCATGAAACAGGCGTCCCTTTTTCGATATCCTTATTCGCTTTTTTCCCAATAATTTTGGATATGTGTTTTGGTAATAAGCCATTCCCTGGTCTAATAGCTTTAACATTTTTATTTGTAAAGAATTCTCCCGCTTTTATGTTTTCTACTACATATAATGATCTTCTAAATTTTAAAGAATCTTTTTCTATATCAGTCGGTCCATAATATACATTCCCCAAAGATTCCCATGCTTTTTCAGTTTCGCTTACTAATAATTTAAATTCAGCTGGTTCCATTGAAAATTTAGCGTCAACTCCTCCATCCAACCTCGAGAGCGTTAAATGTTTCTCAATTACTGTGGCCCCAAAGGCAACACTCGCTACAGATACTCCTACACCCAGTGTATGATCAGATAAACCCACCTGACATTTAAATAACTCTTTCATATGAGGTATGGTAACTATATTTGTAGATTTTGGAGACGCAGGATACGTACTCGTACATTTTAATAGAATTAGTTCTTTACACCCTTCTTCTCTCGCAGCCCTTACTGTTTCATCTAGTTCGGCAATTGAAGCCATACCTGTCGAAATAATTATTGGTTTTCCTGTTGCGGCTACTTTACGTATGAGGGGGATATCAGTATTTTCAAAAGATGCAATTTTATAACATGAAACATTTAATGTCTCTAGAAAGTCTACAGCTGTTTCATCAAAAGGCGTACTAAATGGTATCATCCCTAACTCTATACAGCGATCAAAAATTGGTTTATGCCACTCCCATGGTGTATATGCTTCTTTGTATAAATGATAAAGTGATTTGCCTTTCCATAAACTTTTCGTATCGTGAATTGAAAAATCACCATTTTCTATATTTAAAGTCATTGTATCTGGTGTATATGTTTGAATTTTAAATCCTTGTGCCCCGGCCTCCGCAGCTGCCTCTACAATTTTCAACGCTCTATCTAATGATTGATTATGATTTCCTGACATTTCTGCAATAATAAATGGTGGCAAACTATTGCCAATCTCTCTACCTCCGATATATACATTACTCATTTTTTTCACCTTCAAGTTCTATTTTTATAGCTTCTTTTCTTTCCTCCCATTGTTCACGGGACAAGGTCATTGTAATGACATCTATATAATCATTGTCCCTATAAATATAATCTTCATATCTTCCATCTTCTTGGAAACCAAGTTTCTGATGAAAATTTAAACTAATACAGTTTGATTCTATTATTTCTGCATATACTTTGTGTATGTCTTTAATTTCAAAAATAAAATTTAATGCTAATAAACCTAATACAGTTCCGGCACGTCTTACACTTTGTTTTTCACCTATATAAAATCCCCAATAACAAGTTCGATTCATTTCATCTATTTTTGTAAAATTAACAAATCCAATTGGTTTTTCTTTATATATTAATATTCTTGCAACCTTTGTTTCATCCATTACGAGTTTTTCATACCACTTTAAATGTTCGTCTATTGTTATTTGATGATCTTCATACATAACTGAACGTATTTCTTTTGCATTCCGCCAATTTAAAATAAGTTCTAAATCTTTCTTTTCTAACCTTTCCAATTGAAAATCCTCAATATCTAACATACTATCCTCCTAAAATATTTTTTGCTATTTCATTTGAATTACTGGCACACTGTATAGAAAGAGCTTTATTAGACATTTCTTTCACTATTTTAGAATTTGATAAAAGTTTGTTTAGACATTCCATAATTGCTTTATCCGAAACACTTTCAGCTGTACCAATATTCCATGTAGCTCCAACCTTTGCTACAGCCTTGGTTACTTCAATTTGATTTTGTGCAGTTGTAATTGTAATAGAAGGTAATCCAAGAAAGCAGCGTTCCCATGTGGTTGTTCCTCCAGCTCCTATCCCTAAATCCGCTCGTACGAGAAGCTCTTCCATATTTTCTATTTGACAATAATATGAAGCGTTAGAAACACTCTTACAATAAGTTTGAATCTCCTCTTTATGCGGATTTTGGCTTCCTACCACAACATCTATTTTTAAGTTATCTTGATTTATATTTTGTAAGGCTCTTAATGTTTTTAATGTTTCATTTGTTACATCATGCCCACCAAAAAAAATAAAAATCCTCTCAATTTCTCCTGTTCTTTTTCGTGAAAATTTCTTAGCAGCATGAAACTCTGGCCGTAATATAGCATATTTAGGCCCCAATTTTACTAATGAGTGCTCTGGTATTAAATCTTTATAGCGATCATTAGGGTTATCGTATAAATTTTGGTCTAGTAACAAATCACAGTCGTGCATTCGATTTGCAAGATCATCGATTACCATGATTTTCCTTACAGTTTTTCTTAAAGCAGACTCCCACCTATTATCTAATCCATAATGATCAACGATTAACCAATCACACTTGGGAAGTTGCGACAAAATATCATTGGTCTGCTGTGCATCAACAAACCAATGATATTTGAGCCAATTTAAATAACTCCCGTGTTCTGAACTTAAGAAATTTGTATTTTCACCATCTCCATCTAATACAAACACACAAAATCCCTTATTTAAAATATATTGATGTAAATCACCTTCTAGCTTACGACAAATGAAATATACTTGAGCACCTTTATTCCGTAACTCGTGGGCCAGTGTTAAACAACGCATAATATGACCGGTACCTATTTCAATAGATGCGTCGGCGCGAAAGGCAATTTTTTTCTCAAGCAAGATACTCCCTCCTCACTAAAAGCACTACAATTTATTAATTTATAATATCGTTTCTCTATTTAACTCATCTACTAATGATTGTTGATTTGCCCATTTCAATTTTACATGACTATTAATTTCAATAAGTTCAGGGTTTCGAAGGATGTAATCTTTTATTTGATGAAAGAATAAAGGTTTAGATTTTACATTCAGACCTTTATAAAGTTCATTGAACATATCTAAATCCGGTTGTTCATCTAATGTTAACCTCCAAGTAGGGTAACAAAATGGTTGAGGAAGTTTCACTATATTGATACGAAATAAATGTGGATTATTAATAAAATAAAATGGAAGGTATTCTGCATAGGTTAAAGGTTTTGGGGTTTGTAGTAGTCGTTCAATTGCCTCTAATGTAAAAATATCGCCTGCTGTTCCGACAGGTAACGTACTTAACTCTGCCTGTGTATAATCTGCACCACTTTTCAAATGTTCATCTAGTAAAAAATTATTAATTTCTGGTGACACAGCTGGGCAATCTCCTGTAATCCGCATGACAATGTTTGCATTTTCTTGTTTTGCAGCTTGGAACATGCGATCAGCGGTATTTTCTGGATCACCTCTAAAAATCTTAACCTTTCCATCTAAATTAAATTTTTCCAAAGGGTCATCTTGTGCAATATCTGAAGTAGCAAGTATGACCTGATGTTTTCCTGGAATAGCTAATGTATTTATAAGACATCGTTCAATGGAAGAAACTCCGTGTATTGGCAATATGGCTTTTAAAGGTAACCTAGTAGATTTTAAGCGGCAAAGTACAATTATTACTACCTTAGGAGGTTCAATAACCTCTTTTGTTAATGGGGTACCTGCAGACAAATTATATACAGCTACCTGAGGTAATAATTCCTCTGCTTCAAGCTTGTTCAGCGCATTTTCTACAACATTTAACTCCATTGTTACTTTATTAGCTGTAATAATCTCTCCTTTTTTAATGTCAACTTTTGTAACTGCTCTTAACAATTTCTGATTTTGCAATTTTATTAACCCCCCTTTCATTTAATTTTTAGCAACACTATAAAACAAAAGAACTTTTCTCACAGCTTGTATTACATCCCACACATCAGCTTCTGTCATTTTAGGAAATAGAGGCAGCGTAATAATTTCCTCATATACGTTTTCTGCTTGCGGACAAATACCTTTTTCATAACCTAATTTTTGATAAAACGGTTGTAAATGTACGGGTATATAGTGCACATTCACACCGATATTTTCTCTTTGTAACGCTTCGTAAAATTCTTTTCGATTACATTTTAATAACTTAGTATTTAAACGAATAATATAAAGGTGCCAGCTCGAACTGGTTTGAGGCAATTGCTTTGGTATGATGATTTCAGATAAACAACTAAATTCTTTACTATAGATGTCTACATATTTCTTTCGAATCTTAATAAAAGAGTCTAATTTACTTAACTGTGATAAACCAAGAGCAGCTTGTATATCCGTAATTCTATAGTTGTAACCTAAGAATTGCATTTCATAATACCAAGGTCCATGATTTTCAAGAAGTTTTTTGGGGTTCCTTTCAATTCCATGTGTACGGAATTGAACAAGTTTTTCATAAAAAAGAGGATTATTTGTGGTAATTACTCCGCCCTCTCCGGTAGTAATATGTTTCACCGGATGAAAGCTAAACATTGTCATATCACCAATTGAACCAATCTTTTTATTTTTATAAGTGGCTCCTAATGCGTGGGCTGCATCTTCAATGATAATCAAATTATTTTTTTTTGCTATTTTTTGTATTGCTTCTAACTCTACAGGCTGTCCAGTAAAGTGTACGGGAATAATGGCTTTTGTTTTGTTTGTAATCTTTTCCTCTATAGATTTAGGACTAATGTTATATGTTTCATTGTCAATATCGGCGAATACCGGCTTTGCACCCTGGTATAAGATACAATTTGCACTTGCTACAAATGTCATTGGAGTTGTAATTACTTCATCTCCCTCAGTTATGCCAGCTGCATAGCAGGCAGCATGCAATGCAGCTGTACCATTTGAAAAGGAAACAGCGTATTTTGCTCCCACATATTTCGCTATAGCCTCCTCAAATTGTTGAACCATAGGTCCTGTTGTTAAAAAATCCCCTTTTAATACGTCTACAACAGCCTGAATGTCATATTCATCAATTTGTTGCTGACCATATGGTAAATAAGTTTTTCTAACAGGCTTTCCTCCATGAATACCGAGAATCCCCCTTACCATTACTCTTTCTCCTTAGGGTTAATTTTTAAAGATTTAATCCACTCTTCTGTTTTAATAACTCCATCTTCTAAAGAAACTTTCGGTTCCCAGTTTAATATTGTTTTTGCTTTTTCATAGTTACATAATAATTTTTGGATTTCACTTTGCGGATGGATATGAGTTACATGTTGAATACTTACTTTATTTCCCGAAATCAATTCTGCTAATTTATTAATGGATATATCTTGTCCTGTTCCAGCGTTGATAATATGACCATTTGCTTTTACAGAGTATCCTGCTGCCACAACAAAATCTGCACAATCTTCAACGTATAAAAGGTCTCTCGTTTGTTTTCCATCCCCATATATATTCAATGGTACATTATCTAATTTATTATTTATAAAAATGGCAACAACCCCACCTTCCCCACCTGTTTTCTGGAATGGACCATACGTATTAAATGGACGAATAACCACTACAGGTAGCTTATAAGCATAATAGTAAGATAAAACCATGTTTTCAGCAGCAATTTTTGATCCAGCATATGGAGAAGCTGGTTTAATCGGGTCTAATTCTGATATTCCTTGTATATTAGTAGCTTTATCATATACCATACAAGTACTCATAAAGACCATTTTGACGTCATACTTAAGACATTGTTCTAACAAATTAAAAGTACCTATTGTATCATTTTCAAAAGTTGATCTAGCATCATCTATACTATCTTGAACATTGATACTCGCTGCTAAATGATAACAAAGATCAAATGAATTATTTTTAAATAATTCAGCAACTAATTTTTTATCTTTAATATCTCCTTGAATGCATTGCTTTAAATTTAGATCGTGTGCAAACTCGGTGATATTTGCAGTAGTTGAATTTGCTAAGTTGTCTAATATCCATACTTCATGCTTATCCTGCAATAATCTCTTTACAACCCACCTACCAATAAAACCTGCACCACCAGTTACTAATATTTTCATAGTTTCTCCCCTCCTGTTAATAGTTGCTGGTTTAATATTAAATTTCTAAGCTCTTCTTTTGAAATCGCATTTTGATGATCAGAACGGTAAAACCCAACCTTCGCCCTTTTTGCATTTTCATATTGAGTTCCCTTTTTTAAGGGGCTAGGAATGATAAACATATCTGGTAATTCAAAAGCCTGTAAAGATTCATCATGCGTCATAAGTTCTTCATACATTTTTTCACCAGGTTTTAACCCAATTTCTTCAATTTTTATATTCTCCTTGGGCAACCCATATAACTTTGTAACTTCTTCTATCATCACTTCACTTAAATCTTTTAATAAAATAACTGGCATTTTTAATATAAAAGTTTCACCACCCTTTGCTATTTTCATTGCTTCAATTGTTAACATAGTTGCTTGGTTCAGTGTCATCATAAATCTACTCATACTAAGATCCGTTACAGTTATTTTTTGGTTTTCTTTAATTTGATTTTCAAATAAAGGAATGACAGAGCCTCTTGATCCCATCACATTTCCGAAGCGAACACTTGTAAATGTCGTTTCACTTGAACCTTTTGAATATTCCGCTGACGTAATCAATCTTTCAGCAGTCAATTTTGTTGCACCGTAATTATTTGTTGGTGAAATCGCTTTATCAGAACTTGTAAAAACTACCTTTTTTACTTTCTGAGCAATTGCTGCTTTTATTACATTTTGTGTTCCAAAAATATTGGTCAAAACTGCTTCAAACGGATTATATTCACAAAACGAAACATGCTTCATCGCGGCCACATGAAATACATAATCAATATTTTCCATCGCACTAAATACTCGATCATAATTACGAATATCCCCAATTAAATAACGAATATTTCGATTTTTATCCCTAAATTCTTCTTGTAATAAAAATTGATTGTATTCACTTCTACTAAAAACTCTTACCACTTTTGGCTTTTCCTGTAGAACATTAGAAAGAATGCTTTTTCCAATTGTTCCTGTTCCACCAATAATTAAAACATTTTTATCTTTAAAAAACATGAAAATATATACCTCCTCATATTAAAAAATAATTTTAGCAAAAAAACTCTCTTCAACTTGTTTGTAATTCCATAGGCAATCCATTTGTTGAGAGATAAACTAGTTTGCCGGATATAGAAACATACGTTTCTATTGCAAGTTTAAAATACATATTAATCATTGAAAACTGAGGATATAATCTTTTACTTCAAATATTTATAAATGGTGACGATTTTAATCTTTTTCAATTTGAATTAAATTTATTAATCTTTTTGTGCATGCTTCTTGCGGATAGTTTTCATTAATAAATTTTCTTCTTAATTCTTTTGCTAAATTTGATTGTAAAGGATTATTTAGAACCTTTTTAATCGTGCTAGTCATATCCTCCATAGAATGATTTACAAGCCAATCTAATGTATCGTAATATTTATAATCCCTTTCCTCTAATAAAGATTTATAAACAACTACAGGTATATCTAATAACATTGCCTCTAATCCCACTGTTGAATTTGAGATAACCACAAGATTTGCATGTAAAATAACATCATATATGTTTATTTCATTTGTTATATATTTAACATTAGGATATAAGTTACTTAACTTAATATATTCTCCCACTAAATTACGCCCTTTTTCCCAAGGATGTGGTTTTATAATAACCGTAATATTTTTGTCTTCCACTAACTTTTCTGTCAATTCAGTATAAAATGAAGTTTTAAATGGCTGGGTTGCAATAAAAACCACTTTTGTAGAGGGGTCTATTTTTAATTTATTAAAAAGATTCTTTTTATCCATATATACTCTATCAAAGATCTCATCATATCTGGGGTGCCCTAGTATTTCGATTTGAGATTCACTGACCCCTTTTTGAAGGTACCAATCTTCTTCATATTTCCCATATACGACCTGTTTTGTTGCGAAAACCGGAAAGTATGCTTCTTCCCCCATTACTGCACCATGCTGCAGACAATAACTCGGTATACCCTCACTACTAGAAAGAAAAGTAAGAGCTCTACTTGTTATATCTTCCGTAGTACCGACAATCACACCAGAAATATCTTGTTCTTTAAAAATAAAATGAGCCATATTAAGTTTCTCAATCATGATAGGAAGGTCGCTTAGTAATTTTTTTTGAAAAAAGAGGTTTGAAAATAGTGGGTGCTTATTAAACTTTAAAAAGATTTCTTTAGCTTTTTCTATAAAAACATGTGCGGTATTAGCAGATTTATTTATATAATCTGGTGCACAAACTGTAGGAAGACCATAGAGTTCGGTCTTTTTTGATCTAGTTAATATCTTTGTTTGATTTGGATTAAAGTGAGTAAAGTTACTTACTGAAAAACGGAGATAATCTGAATTTAGGAGGATTGCTCCATTTTGGTTTTTTCTTTTTATTTTTGATTGAAATACAGACATTATTTTTTCAAACTCTAACTGTAACTGTGTTTCTGCTATTGGCTCAATTGACAATTGCTTGTAAAAATTATTATCTTTCATTTTATTTTTTATATCTTCATCTAAATATTGATAAAAATTACTCAGTAATGGTAAAGGAATATTATAATGCTTTAACCTTGAAAAAATATTTATATACTCTAAATTTAATAGCCAGTAATTTTTCAAATAAATGTCACTCAATTTTTCACCCTCTTTTTCTTCTTAAGTCTTCCCTTAATTCTTTGCATGTTCTTTGTGGTGGTAATAATTGCACAAATTCATTTTTTTCTTCTGCAAATAACTGCGCATGTATTGAATGGGGAGTAATATAATTGATATCTAAAATTTCATCTAAGGGATAAAAATCCCAATAGTGATTTAATCTCCAAAAGAAGCGTGCATCTCCTATCCGGTAAAACTGAGGATCTTCATCCCAATAAGAATTCCACCTTTTTTCAAGAATTGGTAAAACAGATGCTCTATGCATAATAGAACAATGATCAATTGTACATGGAGCATTATTCGTAATTTTTTTTGCAGGTCTCTCAACCGTTTTAATAGGCATCTCTGTTTCATCTATATGAATCGTTTTTGATGCAGAATAAATAATTTGAACATCTTTATTCTCATCAAGATAACTAGACATCTTTTTAAGACGTTCTTCTTCATATTGATTATCATCTGTAATATAAGTTATATATTCTCCTTTAGCATGCTTAAGTGCCTCATTAATTAAAGCGGCATATCTTACTTTTTTTGTCCTTTCAGAAATATGAGCTACATTACTTTTATAAAAATGTACATTTTCATTATTTATGAATGGTTGAATCACCTTCTGGGTCATTTCATCTGAATCATCATCCATTATAAAAAGCTCGAAATCTTGAAAGGTTTGGTTTAATACACTTAATATAGATTTTTCAACAAACGCAGGCTTATTGTAACTTGTCATTATAACTGAAATTTTAGGCAAATCTCTCTCTCCTCCTTATCAATAAATACAAAAACAGTTACGTTATTATATAAATAGAAAGGACAAACCGTTCCGATAATTTAAAAAAAGGTTTCTTTATCTATAAAAAATTAATAGCAGTATTTATATTCACCCATGTCTCTTTTTTCTCCACTATAGTCCATACCATATCTATGAAAAAGTCATAAATTATTTAAGTATAAAAAAGAAAGTGTCGATAAAGCTTTAATTATTAGATTTCACTAGAAAAACACATTCAATATTCTCAATAGAGGTGAAGACTTTGCAACCCCAAATATCAATTATCCTTACTAGTTATAATAAGCCATCATTAATTAATCAAGTTATTGAAAGTGTTCTAATGCAAACTTATAAAGAATGGGAACTTTTTATTATGGATGATAACTCCTGTCCAGAAACTATAAATGTCATAAAAAATTATCTAGAGGATCCTCGAATTACTTATACGAATAGTTTTATACAAGATGATGAACGATATAAAACTACAAGATATGCAACACTTATCAATGAGGCACTACCATTAACTTGTGGGGATTATATTTGCTATTTAACAGATGATACTATATACCTTCCAAACAGATTAGCTGAAATGTTGTCTTTCTTAGAAAAACATCCTGAAATTGATGTAGTCTACTCTTCCCAATACGTAAAATATGTTGATTATAACCTACAACCTACAAATGAATTTGTGAGAGAAGCTTCGGAAATTTTATATACAGCTGCTAATGTTGTAGATCATTGTTCAATTATGCATACTAGAAGAATATTATTAAAAGTCTATGAAAAGTACTGTGGATATTGGGATACAAATCCTTTATATTGGTTTGCTGGAGATGCAATGTTTTGGAAACGCCTAAATACATTTCAACCTTTTTATCCCATTAACAAAGTGCTCGATATTACTTTTAAAACACCATTCTCTTTCCAAAACCTATATGCTAACCTCCCTTCAAAAGATTTAAATGGTATTTTATTTAGTAATTCACAAGGTAAAGTATTTTTAATTGATAACTTTAAACGCAGGCTTATTTCGAAAGATATGCTTTCTTACTTCAAATATAATCAAAATGAAATTGTCTTAATTCCCGATCCATTTATCTACAAATATACAGAAGGGCCCCCCATAACCCTTACAGAGTCAATTCCAAATCTACGGGTTGTGCAAAGTGAAAAAGGAGAGTTATTTTATATAGAAAATAATCAAAAACGTCCATTTATTGACACCATTGCATTTCGCAAATTTAAATTTTCAGTTCAAGAAATTATTAAAGTTTCACAACGTAGTTTAAATCAATTTTCAGATGGACCACCTATTTATCCAAATTTATCTCGTCACGCGGTTTTACCAGAAGGAAAAGTATTTATCTACCATCACAATTATTTCATCATGACAGATTATATGCTTCATCCCATAGATAAAGATGTATTGCAAAAACTATATTTATTAAAGAACTGTATACCGATTTCAAAGACCAATTTATCCTACTTTAAGATGGGCCCTCCTATTTCAACATACCCCTCTTACCTAGCTGAAAAATACTTAGAATAGTACCAAGAAAGAGTATTATCAATAAAACAATAGAAGAAGGTTCTGAACTAAGTACTATGCTTGCCTATAGTATTGAATTAAACGAACTGTTAGAAAATGAACTAAATAAAAGTCCATATTGTTCTACTAGCATCTCCTAATAGGGTGATAGAATTTATTTAGATGATCAAAGATTCTTCTTAACTTGTAAAATAAATTATCATAAAAAGAGGACGCAAATAAAAATGCGTCCTCTTTTTATATCAAATCAAACTAATCCATTAAAATCCTTTTCATGAATCCGAATAAGTAATGTTTTTAAGAAAAACAAGATCTAACATCTTAGCTGTTACACTAAATAGATTTACATAATTCACAACTATGACAAGTATTACATATCGCTTAAGTTTCGTTACCTTTTTCTGTATATAATGATAAAAAAATTGTGAACTTTTATCGCATTATGCAAGACATTTAATATCAAATATATTACTTTTACTATGAATTAAATGTGTTTATAGGACTTTTCTAGATAAACAAGGTGCTAAATTAATTCTTAAGAAGTCATTACTATTTCATTTATCTAAAAATTGAAAAAATATGTGTAGATAGATATCATCTTAAATACATATATAATTAACTTTAATTTTCTGACAAGATTTCACATAATTCTTAAACTAATTTTTTACGTGCATTATGAAAAAAATTGCACCGTGTCAGTCTTTAAAAGATTATATATCATAACTTTAAGAGAGGAAGAAAAACTATGAAGATGAAAAGAAAAATCATTATGACAACAGCACTTGCCGCTACGTTAGCTACAGGTGCACTACCTACTACCTCGGTGTTTGCTGCAGAAAAAGAGGCTCCTATTCAACACAAAGAGGCACAATCGAGTATTCAACCTTTGGCACAAAATAATTTGGAAACAGCCGTTCAAGCTGCCCTAAATGGTCCAGAAGTCAAAAAAATTAAAGTATTTGAACATGAATTTAATGTAAAAGAAATAGAAGTAGTAAACCTAGGTGCAGGAAAAAAATATGTTAAGGGGCAAATTTCTCATCATTTAAGTTTTCGTCCAGATGATCAATTTTATTATGAGTTTACAGTACAAGATGGAAAGGTACTAGATAAACCTGTATTTAATATTGATAGAGGTGGTTGGACACCATTTGCCGCTCCACTTTTATCAATTCTTGCTGCGTATAATGGAATTCCAGTTAATCCAAATGATTTAAATACACTTGGTCAGCAAATTGGTAAAGTTATAGATGGAAGCTGGGAACATGCAGCCCAATCAATTGCAACTGTAGTTAGTCTAAGTTTTAATGAGTAGAATTTTTCAATTTTTATTAGCAGTGTAGAGATCCGCTTTTTGTAATCAGCCTTGTTATAAGAGATTCTAAAACAGCTATTAATAAATTTTTACCACTCAATCACATTATCTTGATTTTTTTACCACCTTATTATTCATTATATGTCACAAAATGGAAGTCTTTTTTAGGACTTCTGTTTTGTTTGTATTCAATGCAATAAACAGTTGTTTTTTTGGGAGGCTATACTTCGATTTTTCAATAATCCATTTGGCTATTAGAGACAATTTATAATAACAAATTATTAAAGTCTCAAATAACTTACTCCCCCTATTGTTAATTATTTTCAAATACAAAAATTTATTATCTTAAGAATGAAAAACAATAAATATAGTAAAAAATCATCTAACAATTGTTTAAAGGTCAGGAGAGAAAAAATGAACAAAATAAAAATGAGAAATTTCTTTAAAATTAGTATCCTTACTTGTATTACACTAGCAAGTTTAAGTACACCATCTACTATTTTAGCTAATAGTCATCCAGGTTACTCCTATGAATCCAATATAGGGTATCAAAATCCATCGTGGATGGCGAAAATAGAAGATTCAACAAAAATAAGTGAAATATCTATTCCAGGGACTCACGGTACAATGGCTTTACATGGAGCAAGTTTTATTGATGAAAATTTGACAAGAAATCAAACTATGAGTTTATCCCAACAATTAAATTCCGGAATTCGATATGTAGATATGCGTGTTAAACGTGTAAAAGATTCTTTTGCAATGTATCATGGTGTTGTAAATCAAAAAGCTGTGTTTGAAGATGTATTGAAAGAGACCATTCAATTTTTAAAAGCTCATCCAACAGAAACAATATTAATGCGCTTAAAAGAAGAAACTACTCCTGAAAATGGATCTCTATCATTTGAGGAGATATTTTTAAAATACAAAAACGTTAATGCTTCATATTTTTGGGATCCTAATTCCGTACAAACTTCAGATAGAAATAATCCTACTTTAGGAGATACCCGCGGGAAAATTGTAATCTTACAAAACTTTACATCCACTCAATTGTACGGAATTGATTACGAAGGTTTGAATATACAAGATAAATTTGAAATTGGAAGCGGACCAAACGAAATATACACAAAATGGATTGCGATAAAAAACCATCTACAAAATACAAATACTAACTTTAATAATGGAAAAATTTACCTCAACCATTTTAGTGGTACGGGGGGCGCAGCCGCATTTTTAAATAATGTATATCCTTGGTTTGTTGCAAGCGGAAAAGAAGGCAGAAATACTGACAGTAGTCCTAAATTGATTCAAACGAATTCCACTAATGCGTGGAGTGATTTCCCTCGCGATAGAAACGGACAAGTATACTATGGGGGGATGAATATACTTGGGACCGAACTCTTACAACAAGGCGCAATTAAACATTCTGGTATCATCGCAGCTGATTTTCCTGGTCCAGGTTTAATTGATAGTATCATTAAATTAAATGGTATACATTCAAATGAAAAAGAAATATTAATTTCGCAAATAGCATCTGAATCTAGTCCTTTATCAGGGCAACAAAATCGATCCAGCCAAAACTTTAAAATTGATAGTTTACCTGTAGGTACAAAAGAATTAAAATGGGTTATTGAGCCTTCAGAAAAAGATTATCCTTCTACTATTTCTTTCAATGTAATGATTGATGTTTCCCTGGGAATAGATTCCACTCGTTGGAAAAATATTTCACATGAATCTAAGACTGAAGCTTACACAAATACTAAATATTATATTGCAAGTCCAATTGGTGCCACTAGCAAATTCACAGTGAAAATTTACGCTATTACAAATTAGAAAAAAAGAATCCCAATGGAATTCCATTGGGATTCTTTTTTTAATTTCATTTCGTAAACATTAGGATAGCGATTAAATTTTATCCCGCGTTAACGGGCGCCCGTAAAAGCCCGATTGGTGAGGGCTGATAATCAGTGGGGGATGAACAAAACCTCCACTGATTACAGTTTCACTTTATTAACATATCATTTAATCCATTAGATAATTATATTTGGAACAGCCCTTAATTTTTAAAGAGCAATCCAAAATTGTAAACTATCTTTTTCAGCTTATCATTTATTCAAAACTGGCTTCCAAAGCGATAAAGCAAAAATCCAATTTGAGTCGCCATTTCCTTGATGATTTTGAACCGCTTCGTACACTTTCCCCTCATGTACTACTCTATCACCTTTAGTATATGCTTTTCTTGCATCCCATTTTTCATATGCGGAATTCTCTGACTTTGTTGTTACATTCAAAACATCACTTCTACTAGATTCATTTCCAGCTAAATCAACCGCCGTCACTACATAATTATACGATGTATTAGCCTTCAAATCTTTATCCATAAAGGATGTATTAGCCGCTGTTCCAATTTTATTCATAACCCCAGCGCTTTCTCTATATACAATATAATGGTCAACACCTACATTATCTTCTGACGGACTCCACATTAAATCAACAGTTGTCGATGTTGTACCCATACTATGTAATCCTTTTGGTTGAGTTGGAGCCTCCATATCGGGGATTGTATGTGTTGTCTTAACCTTCAGTTTTTCACTTTCTTTTGATATGTTTCCAGCAGAGTCTAATGCCTTTATTGTATAAGTATATTCCGTATCTGCTTTTAATTTTTTATCAATAAAAGTTGTACCTGGTACCGTATCAATTACTTCTCCATTACGTAACACTTGATATTCTTTTACACCTATATTATCAGTGGAAGCCTTCCATGTTATTTCAACACTATTGGCAGAAACTTTAGAGGCATTTAATTCAGTTGGTTGACTTGGAGCTACTGTATCAGGAGTTTCATTATTTACTAAATTTACATCAACTACATTATAAAAAGCATTTGACGTATCTGCTACATCCCATACAGCTAAAATAACATGATAACCATTACGATCAGTTGGTACATTAATTGTATGTGTTAAATTATTTGATGCAGCCGAACCGTCATGTTTCACAGTTCCGATTGGTTCTAATTCAGCACGTGTTAATGGTTTGTTAGGATCCCATCCCTTTTTTGTAATGTAATAATGCCATTTACTTGTAGAATGTGCTGCTGTATATTTCCATGTAAATGTATTTACTCCACCTTTAATTGTGTTTTTGAACCAACGATTTGATGTTTGTTGGTCAAGAATACCTCCAAACAACCCTCCTGCCGAAGCGATTTTCCCATCAATCGGTCCACTATCTGGAAATCCTTTAGGTGCTTCTAGACTTTGAGGTTCGTACATTACATTTCCACAATTTAAATTTAATACCCCATAATTCTGACTACATAAAGCAGCACGACTACTCGGCTTTTCAACAAACCCATGTGCATACGCACTTTGAGGAGCCATTGTGATTGCCGTCATGCCTGCAGCCAAAACACAAGCACCAATCCCCTTTTTACTTGTTCTTAATCTTTCCAATTTAGATGTTAATTTCAATTTCATTTTTGTCCCCCCAATATATTGCTTTCGCTAATATAATAGCAATATAAGGATAAACGAACAAATCATCAATTAATATATTAATATCTCTCATAAATTGGTGCATTTATTATTATTTTTAATCTCCTATAAAAATAAAGTAAATACAATTACGCAATTTTGTAACATTATGTATTAAAAGAAGAATAAAAACTCCGTTTAATTTCACAAAAAATTCAAATATTAAAACAAAAAAATTCCTCATATAGGAAAAATAAATTTTTTATATTACAAAAAGCAAAAAAGTCTGGAAGAAACCGATTATATCCGTTTCTTCCAGACTTTTTTGCTTTTATACCACTCACAAATCCTTTAACCTTAAACATTTACACTTGAGGTTAAAACACATATAATACCCCTACTAATTCAAACTAACGCTTAATTACTCATAAAATAGCTTAAGGTATCTAGCTTAACTGTATTTTCTTTATTAATAGCTATTTTCTATCCTGTATTTCCTTACTTTAAACAAATTATCAAGAGATTGTTAACGTTTAAGAAAAGAGAAAAGATTTAAAATCCCATTTTTAATTATCACATTTTAACAATTTATTATGTTATTTTTAGCTAATAAGGCACAGAAACAAAGGATGAACTTCAGTGTGCTTGAGAACGATTTTAGGGTGAAACGTTTAAAGGGTATTTTAGTACTGAGTTTTTATTAAATGTTCCTGTACCTAATATTTAAATTAACGTATGTCAAAATATTTTACAATACGAGTATTAAACGTTACATATTTTTATATAAAATGATACATTTCATCAACACACCTCTTCTGATCTTTATGATAAATATAGAAAATCCAGCTCTTTAGGATTTAATTTTAGAATTCTCATAAAAGTATATAATAGATTAGACACATAATTGTCACAAATTAATAGTTTATCTACTTTATGATTACCTATGAAAACTTTATTACCACTTCAATATTTACTGCTAAACTAAAGCACTCTATACCTACAATTTCTTAAAACCCTTTTAAATAATCTTTCAAAAGAGTCGATAGTTTTATATTTTTTATTTTTTTATTGTACATTTGTACATTTGATGTTAGGATTATGCCTATTAAAATTGAATCCTAACGATTCTTCTTTATAATCTCCATGTTTTAATTGTTAAATAAAAATATAGATTCTGATATATATTTAAAATCAGAACGAAAATGTCGTTATTTTACAATGATGTCGTGGAATACCTTTAGAATGGAAAGATATATGCAACAACGTGTTAAGGGGTTACAGGGGGAACAAAAATGAGAGACTTTTTTGATGATAAGTATAAAAATATTGAATTGAAAAGGAGGTTAATAAATTTAATAAGTGAAATTAGCGAATTCAAAGGAAAATTAGCTGCTTATCAGGAACAAAACAAGGACATATTTAATAGCTTAGAAAAAACTATACCACTACATTACATAAAAAATTTCACAACTATTTACGAGGATATAAAAGTTCCTAATAAAAGATTAAAAGAACTTATTTTAGATGATATCGTACCTCAAAATATTTCGGAAGATGCTATTTTTTGCTATTATCAAACACTTTCTTTTGTACATAAAAACTCCTGTACTTTATTAATCAATCCAGCAACTATACAGGAATTACATTTTCAACTAATACATTACATTACCTCTGACAGTGCCAAATGGCGTGAAAAACCTTTTATTATTCCAGGAATTCCAGAACATGGAATGCACTTGAATAGTTACCGCATTCTTCCACATGAACTTATTCCACAGTTTATGGAGCAATTATGTGATCAATACAACTCATTAAATACTAGTAAGGGGCTTCATTCACTTTTATTAATAGCTCGTTTTATATTAAATTTTTATTGCATAGTCCCTTTCAATCAAGGTAATAACAGGTTGGCATTTATGTTAATGCAATTGCTGTTAATTAAGAGTGGACATACATTTGTAAAATATGTATGTTTGGATAAATATATTAAGAAACATGAATCTGATTATTACAATTCGATTTATAAATCTTCGGTGAATTGGTACTGCGAGGAACATAATAATAGCTTTTGGTTAAAAACGTTTTTAACCATTATATTAGAGGCTTACAAAGATCTTCATAACACAGTTCTAGATTCTATATGTAAACATACTAAAGTTGAGAGAATTCAGGATTTTATACTTAAACAAAAACAACCCTTTACTAAAGAAAGTATTCGTAACACTTATCCAGACATTGCAGAGAGTACAATCAGTAAGGCTTTAAATTCCTTGCAACTGTTTGGCCATATTAAGCTAGTTACAAAAGGAAGAAATGCAAAGTGGATTAAAATTTGACCATACTTTCAAGACACCTGAGGTTCAAAAATTCAATAATAACTTTATCATTGAATTTCATTTTAATTTTAAGCTATTATTACTTTTTTAGTTATTTCTAATTCCAACAAAACAGTTTATAGGAAAAGGTCCGCTTCCCTCCGCCTTTTCCTATAATAAAATTAAATATAAACATAGAATAATTGTCGAAAAAAGTCGCATTTTAATATTTTTTCTTTATTTTCTGGTTGTAAACGTTTCACTTTCATGTTACCATCTTAATCAAACAATAGATGGTAACATGAAAGTATTTCTTTCCCTTAGAAACATATAAACGTACGGTAATATCAAGAAAATAAGGCCAAAGAAATATTTGATACCTACCAAAATAATTAATAGGAATTTTGTTGCGCTATTTTTTCTGATAATTAAGAAAATGCATTTTGTCCCTAAACAAAATTTGTTAGTGCGCAAAATTCAAATACACTAGAACACCCAAATAAATGAAAAATGAATTCTTCCTACAAAATTTAGCTGATTAACATAAAGACATCTAAATTACTACCTTTATCGCCATCTATTGTTGACAACATATTTACCAACTAAAAAAGAACCTATCAAGGGTTCTTTTTATTATAATCATTCAAATTTCAATTCTATCTTAATACTTAAATTTCCACACAAATTACATCTGCTTTTTGCTCTCAATTATTGAATTAATAATATAGCACATCAAATTTATTAATTCTTATCTCCAATTAGTTTAAATTAGTGAATAAAATTCAATCATATAAAAATAATAAATACAACTAATCGTTATATATTAAAGAGGTGTCAATTTTGTCCTTAAATGAAGAGACCTTAGAAACTAAGACAGATAAAACCATTGAAAAGATTCAAACAAGTAACTTAAAACAACTTAAAAATACACTAGATAATATCTTTGATATTAGTGCAGATTTAATTGAACATCCTTTGCAATTAAAAACAAACACGAATATTTTACTATATTATTTTGAAGGCCTTACAGATGGTGTTGCATTAAAAACCAATGTTGTTACACCATTATTACAAGAAGTAAATGAAGACAGTCAAATATTTAATTCTAATATTATTGCTACTCATACCAAAATAGTATATACATGGAATGAAATTAAAGAAGGGTTACTTGAGGGGCAATGTGTACTGTTTATGGAGGGAGAAAAGCGGTCACTTCTAATAAACACAAAAGGCTGGGCAGAAAGGGCGATTCAAGAGCCAATTTCAGAAGTTACTATTAAAGGATCCCATGATGGATTTATTGAAAATGCCACAAAAAATATAGGTCTTATTCGTCGATATATTCCTTCTACAGAGTTAAAGATCAAAAAGCTGACGATTGGAGAACGAGCCACTTCTATAGTCTATTTAATTTACTTAGGTGATGTAGCAAACGCAGATGTAGTCCAAGAAATAGAAACTAGAATCTGTAAAATCAAAACAGATGCGGTATTAAGTATTGGAGAGCTATCTAATTATACAAAAGATCAAAATTGGACTCCTTTTCCACAGGCTTATTTAAGCGAACGCCCAGACGCCATTTCAAATCATATACTTGATGGGAAAGTAGCAGTGTTAATGGATAGATCACCTGGTGCAATGGTTGTTCCTATGAATTTGATTGGATTTTTTCAAACCCCAGATGACTATAATATTCATTGGCTCATCGCATCATTTTTTCGCTTATTACGATTTGCAGGATTTATTATAGCTATTTTTTTACCCGCATTTTATATTGCTATAGTCTCTTTTCACTTTGAAATTATTCCTATAGACTTATACACTTCTATTGCAACATCAAGAGTCAAAGTCCCTTTCTCCCCCTTATTGGAAGCTTTTATAATGGAAATTACACTAGAAATGCTACGTGAAGCTGGCATTCGCTTACCACAACCAATTGGACAAACTATTGGAATCGTTGGAGGGATTGTAATTGGACAGGCGGCTGTTCAAGCTGGTCTTGTTAGTAACGTTATGGTTATTATCGTATCTATTACAGCCATTGCTTCATTTATTGTTTCTAATTATGATTTATCAAGTTCTATACGCCTTATCCGTTTTCCAATGATGTTATTGGCTTACTTTTATGGGATTGTAGGTATTGTTAGTGGATTAATGCTTTTATTTGCTCATTTTGTTTCACTAACTTCCTATGGTTCACCATATGGAATGCCAATCGCACCATTTCGTCTCCAAGAGTTAAAAGATTCTTTTGTAAGATTTCCTATTTCGATGATTACCACCCGCTCGAGTACAGGACAGCCGAAACAAAGAAAGAAAAAAGAAGGTGGTTAACATGGGAAATCTTAAGTTCCAAAAAGTAACTTTATTCGAATTTATTATTTTCATTCATTCGCTTCAACTTGCATCTGGTATGTTAATTATGCCAAGCCCCCTTGCTACTAATGCTGGCACAGATGGCTGGATTTCGATCATTCTCGGATGGATAGTTACTTCTATAATCGGGGTATTTATTATATTAATGTTACAAAAAAATCCTAACAAAAATTTCTCACAAATCTTAAAAACATACTTTGGTAAATGGATAGGGACAATTCTTTTTCTTGCATATGCCTTTTATCTATTTTTTGCTGGATTTAATACTTTATTAAAGGCAACCGATATTGTAAAAGTGTGGATATTCCCTTCCACTCCTGCTTATCAAATCACCATATTATTACTATTACCTTTTATTATTTTAACCCTGAGTGGGTTAAGGGCTCTTACTAGTTATTCTATGCTTGTTTTCTTCTTCACTACTTGGATGCCACTATTTCTTCTTTTTTCACTAAAGACTAACTACAATCCTTTACACCTACTACCTATATTTAAAGAAGGATTATACCCTATTGTAAAGGCAACAAAAGAAACCATTACTCCTTATGCTGGCCTAGAAATTGCATATTATATATATCCATTCTTACAAAAAAAGCAAAAAGCCATAAAAGGACTACTAATAGCGAATACTGGAACCATGTTTTTCTATCTATATGTTACTATTCTTTCTTATATATACTTTAGTCCAGAGGGGATAAAAGACGTAATCTGGCCAGTATTTCATCTGTTAAAAGGGGTTCGTTTTTCTTTCATGGAACGATTAGAAATTATATATATCGCTTACTATTTAATTGTATTTTCCACTACGATATATCCGTATTTATTTTTCAGTTTTGAATCTGTGGCCATTTCACTTCAAAAAAACGCCCGCAATTGGGCGCTGCTTGCTTTTATGTTATTTATAGTTGGCCTATTTATTTTCCTAAATCCCGATGTGGATCAATATTTGTTTATATATTCTCTTATGGATATCTTAAATGTCGTTTTCTTTATTCTATTACCAATCTTATTTTTCGCTTACAGTATTCTTTTTACTTGGATTACTAGGAGGAAACAACTTTGATTCGAAAATGGATATGGATTGTAATTTGTTGTGTATATATAATTGGTTGTAGTCAGAGAATTCCTCTTGAGAAGGTTTCATTAATCCTGTTAATTGGCTTGGATAGAACCCCTAATGGAGACATAAAAGTTGGAACAAGCATACCACTCTTTCATCATAAACAGCAAAAAAGTACTATAGAACATTGGACACAAGCATCAACTGTATATACTGGATTCAGTAAGATAGATACGAAGTTAACGGGCTTTATGACAGCTTCCAAAGCTGAAATCATTTTAATTGGAAAAAAATTAGCGCAAGAAGCAAATTGGCTGCAGGAGCTTGATTCTTCTTACCGTGACCCTTACGCTACCATTAATGCTAAAGTAGTACTTGTAGATGGACCTGCAGAACAAATTTTTACAATTCATAAGCCTAGTAAACCATCACTTTCATCTTATATAAATGGTGTAATCGAATCGTCAATTCAAAATAACCAATCCGTCTCTTCTACAATTCAACAATTAATGAGAGAACAAAATGAAGAAGGAATGACGCAAACTGTTCCAATTATCAAAAAAACAAAGAATGAAATCGATACAGTAGGAATTGCATTTTTAAATCGAAAAGGGAAATATTTAACTCATATCCCTAAAAAAGATGTTAAATTTTTCAATCTTATAAATAAGCAAAAAAGTAGCGGGCGAATGATACTACACCTTGCGCTTCCTCCTAAAAAGTCCAACAAAAAAACAAACACTTCTATATTCGTACAGAACGCGACAAGGAAGGTAGTTGTTAATTTTCAAAACGGAAAGTTTGTATTTAATCTCGATATTTACGCTAATGTAGCTTTAATAGAAAAAACCAATCCGAATTCAATTAAAGGGCACTATGATAATAAAAAAAATATAAATAATTTAAAAAGTGCTATTCAAAAAGAAATTAATAATAATTTACAAAATATGTTATATGAAATACAGCAGAATAAAATTGATCCAATCGGATTATCCCAATATGCTAGAGCATTTCAATATAAAGAGTGGAAAAAAGTAAAAGGAAATTGGTTGCAAGCGTTAGCAGAGGCTAAAATAACTGTAAAGACACACGTCAAAATAAAAGATACTGGAACCATTAGAAATTAGACTAGTCTATTCTTCTGCTTAAAATTATTTCTAAGTGGAATTTTCCATCTTCTATAATTATTATGTAAAAGATAATAACTCAAAGAAAAATCTACTGGTTAAATGCTAACCAATAGATTTTTCTTTTTTATCTAAGGATTCTTTTAAAGGCACAACAATTTTACTGTAGTAATCAAGAACTGGTTTCTAATTTAAGTTACTGGAGAGTATAATCCCTACCAACTTTCATCCCAATAGCAACTCAATGATATAACATTAAAGATATAACCCCTTAACTTAGGGATTTTGACTTTTCAAATTTATACCAATGTCTTAGCTCTATGTACTTTGATATATATGTCCACATCAATATGTTATTGCATCATATACTGAATAGATAATTTAAATTACTTTTAAAAAGGATGATGAGGATGAACCTAGATGATATACAAAAATCCTATGGCGTAATTGTAAGTTTAGGAGGATTGTGTCAAGTCACTAACCAAATCAAAAGGCACCATTTAAGAACATTTTCTGGACCTTTAGATTGGTTTTATTATCCATCACTTTCAGATGTAAACAGATTACTTCAAAATCGATTTGAAAAATTTATGAAGTTGGAAAATATGGTCATAGAAGGTTCAGAAAGTTACGGTCTTATTGAATCAGAATTTGATAATCAAACTAAATGGGCAGAACGAATTACCTATTGTATAAAGGACACTTATTATAATTGTTTTTCAATGCATGACTTTCCTATTGACTCAGAAAAGGATTGGAAATCAACCTATCCTTCTTTTAAAGCTAAATTAGACACTAGAATTAATCGATTCCTTGAAAAAATAAATAGTAGTGAATCAATTTTATTCATTAGGATTTGGGGAAATCGAGATGAAGCGGTTGAATTAAAAAACGTATTATCCGAAATTACAAATAAAGATTTTAATATTCTTATTGTCAATTTTAAGGAGGATATATCTAATATCGTTGAACAAAATTGGGGAATATCGAGGGTTTGTTCAATTGAACTCCCACGTTATCAGGATAGATGGGAAGGTGATGATTCCGATTGGAATTATATTTTAAATAAAATAACATTAACTTAATACTTTTCTTCTTACTTTTAACATGATTTTTCCAGTAAATTAAAATAGGTGTAGAGAAATAAAATTCCCATCTAATTGATACACACTTAATTAATAAACCGTTCATATAATAACTCATAAGTCCTTCTTTATTGAATAAATGGTTCTTTACAAAATTGATTCCATCACTAGAGCACCTTTATACGGTGCTCTTTTTTAAATTTGTAAAATCTACAATGTAATATTTGTTCACTCTTCCTTTAAATAGTTAATTTCCTTCTTAGATTTTTCATTATAAGCTTCTTTAATTCCCTTGATTCCCCTCCCCTTCTTTTATCTTACAAACAAGTAATTTCTTTCATTAGTATTAAATAAAATAAAGCATTGATTTTAGAATAACCTAATTTACATAAGATTGAGAATAAACTACAGTGCGTATTCTTCACGTTTAATCAGCATTTGAATTATAAATCTAACATATATTTTTTAGTTGATTGTCATTATGGTACAACCGTGTATACATTTATCAAACAAACTACATAGTTTAAATTAGTAAAATATATAGAGAGGAAGGAAAGAAATTTATGAAAGTCATAATTTTGTGTGGCGGAAAAGGGCTTCGGATGCAAGGAATTTTAGAGGACATTCCCAAACCATTAGTTCGAGTTCAAGGAAAGCCTCTCCTCTTGCATATAATGAATTGGTATAGAAAATATGGACATTCTGATTTCATTTTGCCCCTAGGATATAAAGGTGAGAAAATTAAAGAATATTTTATGGACTTTAGCTGGAAAGAGAATGACTTTAGTTTGAATTTTAAAACCAATCAATATACGCTACTTCAGGAATTAGAAAATTGGAATATACACTTTATAAATACAGGAATTGATACAATGACCGGGGCAAGGCTAAAAAAACTTGAACCCTTTGTACAGGATGAAACCTTTTTATTAACTTATGGCGATGGATTAGCAAATATAGATATTGATCAACTAATAGCATTCCATAAAGAAAAAGGAAAAATTGCTACATTAACTGGAATTAAAAAAAATAGTCAATATGGCCTATTGACGGTCGAAAATGGAATTGCTATTGATTTTAAAGAAAAACCATTACTTGATGAAGTAATTAATGGCGGTTTTTTTGTATTTAACAAAGAAATATTCGATTATTTAGGTGATAGTGATGATTGTGTTCTAGAAGAAGATCCTCTTCGCAATTTAATAAAAGACAATGAGCTCGCAGTCTATGAACACAATGACTTTTGGGCTAGTGTCGATACACCTAAAGATTTAAAAACTGTAGATGAAAGTTGGAATCCTAATAAATTTTAGTGGAGAGGACTGAATAAACATTGAACTCTAATGATAAAAAAATAAGTTTACCTCGATTGTATATCCCCTCTAATGAGAAAATAGTTAACCCGCTTTCAACAGGAATTAAAGCTTCAAATCTCTCCAAAAAAAATACTCAAAAAAGAATGAATCCCCAATTCTATAATCAACAACATGATCTAAATAATCATTTCTGTGTCATTGTAGGTAATGAATATGTCTTGAAAATCATTGCTTTACAGCAATCATTAATGCAGTACTCAGAAAAATTCACATTGTGGATTTGTTGTATAGACCCTTTTGCATATTCACTATTAAAAGAAATGAATTTAATTAATGTAAACCTTTTACAAGTTGAAGAATTAGAAGATAGTGAACTAAAAGCAATTAAAAGAAAAAGAAAAGTAAATGAATATTGTTGGACTTTAAAATCTGTCTTGATAGAATATTTATTGGTCAATTATGATTTACCATCTATTCTATATTGTGATGGTGATTTATGCTTTTTCTCTGATCCTAATATTATTTTTGAGGAATGGGGTGAATACTCTATTTTCCTTACCCCCCAAAGAGATCGTGATTGGGTAGAAAAAATGTATGGAAAATATCAGGCTGGGCTAATTGGATTTAAGAATGATCTCTATGGACTAAAAAGTGTAAGATGGTGGAAAAATAAATGTCTAGATTGGTGCAGTGCCGAGGCTGAGGAGGGGAAATTTGGAGACCAAAAGTATTTAGATTATATCCCTATATATTTTCCAAAAGTAAAAATTTCAAATAACTTAGGTATAAATGCTGCGCCTTGGAACTGTATATATAATAACGATTATAAAATTGACAAGACTAAAAACGATGTATTTATTGAAAACGACAAACTAGTTGTTTACCATTTTGCATGTATTACTATCTTTAATGAAAATGATTTTGATCTTTGGTCTTTAGGAGCAATTTCAATACCCAATAATATATTAAACCATATTTACACTCCGTATTTAGAGAGAATTCAATTTGTTTTAAATCAATTAAAAAATAAATTCAATAAAGATACTAAACAATTTTTAAGTAAAAAAGATATAAATAAAGCTCAAACCTTATATAAAGATTCACAATTAAGAAGAAAAATGAATCAATCCAATCATTTTATGAACTTTTCCATGATTATAAGTAAAGAACGATTAATTCAAGGATTGACCTCTTATTATTCCTTAGAAAATTTCAACGCTAAATTTACTGTATGGATTTGTTGTATGGATGATTTAACTTATCAAATATTAGAGACATTAAAATTAAAGCACGCCATACTAATTCCAGTAAAAGATATTGAAAATCATGAACTCCTCAGTATAAAAAATGATAGAAGTTTACAAGAATATTGTTGGACATTAAAAGCGCCCCTATGTCTACATGTCCTTAGTCTTTATCCGGAAGTTGATCACATTATATATTGTGATGCTGATATGTATTTCTTTACAGCACCTAATATCATTCTTGATGAATGGTGGAAATACTCTGTATTCCTTTGCCCTCAAAGAAGCTCTACTGAAATTGAAAACATACACGGTATATATCAAGCTGGTTTAGTAGGCTTCAAAAACGATCAAAATAGCAAAGAAATTTTAACATGGTGGAAAGATAAATGCCTAGAATATTGCAATAATCATTATGATGTTGAAATGAATAGATGGGGTGACCAAAAATATTTAAATCACATTCCTAACATCTTTTCTAATATAAAAATCATGACTCATAAAGGTATTGATGCAGCACCTTGGAATGTCATTTTAAATAGCAGTTCTATATCAAAAACAGATAAAAAAGTTTTTATTGATCAAGATGAATTAATAGCTTTTCATTTTGGAAGTATGCAAATTATTAATCCAAATGAGTTCGATTTATGGAAACAAGAAACTTTAGAATTACCTCCAGAAGTTTTAGATTATATATACATTCCTTATATTGAACAATTGAACAAGACATATCTTATCCTTCATAATACTTTTCAAAAATCCCCCTCCTCTTTATTTGCTGACCAAATTGATACAACGACAATAAAAAATTATTTTAAATACTCCTCCCCTCATTACAATTAAGACTGATACTCTCCTTATTTAAAAATAAATCTTAATAAAGGATAGATTTTCACTATGATTACTTCATTTAAAAATAAAACTTTCCTTATTACTGGTGGATACGGTTTTATTGGTTCTCACTTGGCACGAAGACTTTTAAATTTACAAGCACGAATTGTTCTTTTCATAAGAACACCATCAAATTTTTGGAGACTAAAGGATATTATAAAAAATATTGAAACCTATGAAATAGATATACGAGATAGAAAACAAGTACAGGATGCAATAAAGAAAGTTAATCCGGATTATATCTTTCACCTGGCAGCCTATGGTGTAAATTCTGCCCATACAGATTACATGCATGCTATAGAAACAAATATTATAGGGACATGTAACATTATTCAAGCAGCAAAATTGGTGAATTGTAAAAAAATTATCAATTTTGGGAGTAGTTCTGAATACGGTAACAAGATGGAACCTATTCATGAAAATATGTTACTAACTCCTGTGGATATCTACGGAAGTACCAAAGCTGCTGCTACTATACTCGCCCATCAAATTGCTAGCGAAAACAGCATTAATCTTATAACATTAAGACCTTTTGGCATATTCGGAGAAAGCGAGGAGCCACATAAAATTTTTAGCTATATAATCTTGCAAGTATTACAAAACAAAGATGTAAATTTAACTTTCTGTAATCAATTAAGAGATTATTGTTATATAGAAAATATAATAGATGCCTGTATCCTAGCAGTAGAGAATACTACTGTACAAAATGAAATCTTTAATATTGGGAGTGGCACTATTTACCCCTTGAAACATTATGTAGAATTATTATTCAAACATTTGAAAACCAATTCCAGACCAAATTACGGTGCAATTCCATCTAGAACGAATGAAAGATGGGTTCCTGAAGCAGATGTGCAAAAAATAAAAAACTCTCTTTCCTGGGAACCTAGAATTAATATTGAAGAAGGAATTATAAAAACTGTTAATTGGTATAAAAATAATAAACATTTATACCTAATCCCCTAAAAATAGGGTACTAAAGGAGGTGGACTAATTGTTAAATCAAAACTTTAATAATGCTTTTTACGGAAAGACAATTTTAATTACTGGACATACTGGTTTTAAAGGTTCTTGGTTATCCCTATGGTTGAATGAATTAGGTGCTACTGTAATCGGATATTCATTGGATCCTAAAAATAAAAATGATAACTTTAACATTACTAACCTTCAAAACAATATAATTGATATTCGTGGAGACATTAGGGATTTTAATAAATTAAATAAGGTTTTTACAGATTATAAACCTGAAATTGTATTCCATTTAGCTGCCCAACCTCTAGTTAAGTATTCATATGAATATCCTAGAGAAACATACGAGGTAAACGTTGTAGGAACTATGAATGTACTAGAGGCAATTCGATTACATGAATCAGCTAAAATAGGAATTATGGTGACAAGTGACAAGTGCTATGAAAATAAAGAATGGCCTTGGGGTTATCGTGAAATTGATCCTATGGGTGGCCATGACATATATAGCTCAAGCAAAGGATGCTGCGAACTTTTAATTTCTTCCTATCGAAATTCTTACTTTTCAGAAGAAAACTTTTCTCACCACAAGAAAATAATTGCAAGCGTTCGAGCTGGTAATGTAATTGGTGGTGGTGATTGGTCAATAGATAGAATTATTCCTGATTGTATACGAGCATTAGAATCAAACAAAAAGATTATTATTAGAAACCCTACTGCTATTAGACCCTGGCAACATGTACTAGAACCCTTAAGCGGGTATTTACTCCTTACAGAAAAAATTATAAATAATGGTATCCTTTATTCAGGAGCATGGAACTTCGGGCCATCCTTAAGCAATATTGTTCCAGTAGAAAAATTAGTGACAAGTTTACTAGATATTTGGGGCTGTGGGGATTGGACTGCAGAAAATATAGGCGCAATAAATTTTCATGAAGCAAATTTACTAAATCTTGACATTAGCAAAGTAAAATTCAATCTTGATTGGCAACCAAAATGGTCCCTACAACAGACTTTAGAAAATACAATAGAATGGTATAAACATTATAATTCTTACACCAGTTCTGAGATGATAAATCTATGTATTAGCCAAATCAAACAATATTGCATGCTTTGAACTACTCCCACTTACTCATACTTGCTGTGAGTTCCTTATGGAGGGAGTCTTCTTGGTTAAAATAATAAAAGACACATTAATTTTTATAGTCTAAATTATAAACCTACTATACCTAAAATGATGTGATTGTCCATTAACAAAGATTTTATTTCTTCGATTATTTCAAATCAACTATTGACATTATACTGAAGAATAAAGGAATCACATATTTTTCTAGTGATTCCCTTGTTATGAGAAAATACTGTCTTGCTTTAACGACAATACAGTATATGCGATTATTAATTTATTTGTTCTAGTTATGAGAAAATCTATTCCTGTCAAAAGAGCTTTCTTCAAAGAAAAACTTCCTATTTTCTTCTACTTACCCTACCCGAAAAGTAACTAAGTTGAAAATTCCAATAATTATATCTACTATTATAGAATTATACTGAGCTTTAACAATTTTATAATTATCCCCTTCTTGTAGCTATTCCACTAAAGTTCATGCTTATGATTCTCTTATTTATTATCACCAATGTCGATGAATTCATGCATTGCTTATTCTATACACAAATTGCTTTTTGAATTATCTTTTCAGAATAAGTAAAGAAGGCTTTCTCTTTTATGCACTTCTCCCCTACCAGTCTTTAATTTTCCTTTAATCAACATTTAGAACAAATCTTCCAATATAATAGTACATCTTCTATAAAACAAAACCATAAGTAAGATAATTTCACTATTACAAATAATGAGATAGTCTGTTTCACCTTTTTACATTATCCAAAAGAAGAACTTGTAGAAATTCTTACAAGTTCTTCTTTTGTTTTCTTTATTCTTTTCTTATTTACATACGCAAGATTTATACATTTGGTGGTGATACATACTATATGTATCCGATAAAATAATTTAAAAATTAATACGTAATTGATCCGTTTTAAGAAAAGAAAATTTCATAAATCTTCAATCACAGTTTCTAAGTTCACCTGATAGAACGTATAAAGACTCATATTATCTTTTGATAATTTTCGGATGTTTTATTATGAGTATATTCGACATAAATTGATTATTTTTTCTGAATTTTCTTGAAAAATATTGTAATATCACTCCATTTTTTCTTCTATTTTGTTATGATGTTTATAATTAAATTGGATTAGGATTTTTTTAGAAAATGGGGGCGTATATTATGAGTGTTTCAGTAAAGGGAAATGAGCAATTAACCTCTCTATTGAACGACTGGTATCGAGCAATGCTATCTCAACAAGTTATAAAAGCTACTAATCTAAAAAAGAAAATTGATGAAAAAATTAATAAGTTAAGCATTGAACCGGATCAAGAACATCAGGATCAAAATTTGTTACTATACTATTCACTACTCGAATTTCGTTACAAGGTCTTAACAGATAGCCTTGGTATTCAACAAAATAGTTTTGATACTATTAGCGATTATGATATGCCTACAGATCAATTTCTACGATTCTATTATCACTTTTTCAAATCCATTCATTCCACTTTTATATCAAATTATACTGAGGCAGAAGAACATTATAAACTAGCAGAAAAAATATTGGTAGCTATACCAGATGAAATTGAACATGCTGAATTTTACTATAGAATTGCTACTTTCTATCACCATACCTATAACAATCTCGCTTCTATCGAATACGCAAATAAATCGAGAGCAATCTTTTCAAAGTATGAAGGTTATGAGGTAAAAACAGCCTTTTGTAATAGTTTACTAGGTGGTTGCTGCATCTATTTAAAACAGTACGAACAAGCAGAAGAATATCTACATTGTGCAATTGATTTACTACAAAAAAATAGGGAAGAAGATTCCTTGTTATATGTAAAAAATACTATGGGGTGGCTGTATTCTGATCAAAGTATGTCTACTTTAGCTATTCGTCACCTTTCAGAAGTAACAGAGAAAATCCCTACACACTTCAAGGCCATCTTCCTACAAGCTAAGGAACATTATAAATTAGGAGAACAATCAACGGCCAGCCAACTCATTGATAAGGGATTACAGATTTGCAGAAAAATTCATAACGAAGAATACACACACCACTTCTCTATTTTAAAAAGATTAAACGAAAATATTCCATTGGAAGAATTAGAAAAAATCATTCAAGAAGGAATCTTATACTTTAAGGAAGAAGAATTATGGGAATATGTTGTCGAATACGCTGAATTATTTGCCACAAAATGTAGACAATTAGAGAACCACCAAAAAGTAAGTGACTATTTCCATATTTGTTATCAAGCAAGACAAAAATCAATTGCAAAAGGAGTGTTAAAATAATGAAAAAAATTAGCTTATTATTATCAGGCATTGCTTTTATTGGGGTATTAACGGTGGGAATTTTTCAGTTTTCTAAAACAGATCAGCTTGCTACTCATGGGCATTATCCTGCTCCTTCATATAGTGTTGGCGATTATGGTGGTGCACCCCCACAAATTTAATGTAAATGTATTTAAAAACCCTCCAAATGGAGGGTTTTTAAATGGGTTTTCTGCCTGTTCAATACGCGCATAGAGAGTATATATTATACTTATTTACTATGCATTTCCACTCTGTAACAAGATTCTAGCATTCTCTCCTAGAATCTCAACTTAAATCTTAAATCCACCAATTAACTCTTGAAGTTCTTCTGCCATCTGTGCTAATTGTATTGCTGAAGAATTTATCTCTTCCATAGAAGCATGTTGTTCCTCAGATGAACCAGCAATCGTTTGCATACTTGAAGAATTCTCTTTTACAGCCATAGCTATTTGATCAATCGATGTATCGACTTTCATTGCATCAGTAGTCATTGTATTAGATAGTTCCACCATACCATGCACTTTTGACACAATATCATTTGCAGATTTTGAAATCTCATAAAAACTTTGCTTTGTATCGTTCGCAACTTTAATTCCCGACTGTACCTCTACTCCCACTTCATTCATAGCTTTTACAGTCTCATGTACGTCTGCTTGTATTTCCTTAATTAAGCTTCCAATTTCCATCGAAGATTCGGATGATTGCTCTGCTAGCTTCCTAACTTCATCCGCAACAATTGCAAACCCTCGACCCTGTTCTCCTGCTCTAGCTGCTTCAATTGCTGCATTCAATGCTAATAAATTTGTTTGTTCCGCAATATTTTGAATCGCTTCTAATATACTTCCAATTTGTTGCGATTTCTTATCTAATAATTTTATTACATTATCGGATTGAGAAACAGAGTGATGGATAGACTGCATTTGTGCTACAGTTTGTTCTACTAATTGTTCACCTTCATTGGCTTTTTGTTTTGTGTATATGGATGAAGCCGATACTTCAGATGCATTCTCAGCTACATATTGAATATTTCGTGTTACCTCACCAATTAATTCAGCTCCAGACTCAACTTCATTATTTTGAACTTCTGCACTGTTCGAGATTTCTTCCATCTCTTTTGTAATTTGTTCTGTCGCAACACTTGCTTGCTCTACACTAGCAGTTAGTTCCTCAGAAGACGCAGCTACATGTCCTGCAGATGTGTTAATTTGAGAAATAATATTACGTAACGACTCTGCCATTGTATTGAAACTACCACCTAATTGACCAAGTTCATCCTTTGAACGAATATCTATTTTCTCGGTTAAATCTCCTTGACTAATTCTTTGAGCTGAAATGACTAATTGTCTTAGTGGAGTAATTATAGATCTGAGTATGAATAGAATTACAATTCCACCTAACAATAATGAAGCCCCTATTATAGTGAACGTTTTATAAAAAATAGGATTAGTAGCTTCTTCAATTTCTTTCGTAGGCATTACGCCAGCTATTTTCCAACCTGTTTTTTTATTTGTCTTAAAGCTTATGTTTCGATCTTCGCCATTGAGGCTATAAGTAATTACTCCATCTTCTGTCTTGTACAATTCATCCGCTAAAGTTTTCTCTAATTTCTCTCCAGGCTTTAGTGATGGATGAACAACTATAGTTTTATCTTGACTAACTATAGATACAAATCCTTGCTTTCCAATTTTTATCATTTTGGATGTTTTTACGATATCTGTAATATTCAAATCTACGCCAATGACACCACTTTTATCTGCATTTTGCTTTGCAATTGCAATTACCATATTTCCTGTAGACTTTGATTTATAGGGAGATGAAACAATAATCTCTCCATTTGCTTTTACTGCATCCTTATACCAACTACTTTCTAACGGATTAAACCCTTCTGGTATTTTACCAACAGGTGCATGAATAAATTGATTGTTACTGGATGCCGTATAAATCGTTTCTATCTCTGGATGTAACTGTATATATTGATCAAATTTACTCTGTACATTTTGCGATTGTTCAGGATTATAATCCCCTTGTGTGAGTACCTTTGCAAAATGAGTGACATCTGTATGCTTATTTTCTAATTCATCATCAACAATCTTGTCTAAAATAATTATATTATCTTTTGCTGATTGTAGAATTGTTTCATTAAGATCTGTTTTTGCTTTATTATAAGATGATACTCCTACGATAAGGCTTGGTATAATTAATATTGCTATAAATGCCATAGACAACTTCGTTTTAAGCTTTATTTGTCCCAATCTTTCTTTTATATTAAACACTAGATACTTCTCCTTTTCATTTTTACTACTTATATAGTTCATTTAAATTTTATCCTATATTTTTCCATATTCATTTATGGTACCATTCGAAATGAAATCACAATTACATCCTATCATCCGCACTTTACCATTTAGCGATTTAAATTTCACAGGCAGAGTTTTATCTGTCCTCCTTTCGAATATGTTTTTTTCTAGATTCAGCAATTATTAGACTACGAATTATTCCAAATAAATTGGATACAACATATACTTCATTTTAAAAATAATTATTGGATTTGTTTGGATAAAAATCTAGTTTAGCGCTAATCCAATCAGATGAAATCCTTACCATAATAAATTAACTAAAACATAAATTCTAAATAGCTGAATAAAATAAATTAGAGAATTACATTGTAACACGTATATACAAGTTTGTAATATTAAAATTTAAAACTTTACTATATTTCATATGCAATATTACATGTGAAAAGCCCTATTTTTTTTGTTATACTATGCATGTGGATTTTTCATTCAAAAATCTACCCAAACGCATATTTATGTATATGCCACCCTAATTGATGAAAGTGAGAAGAATGTTTATCATTTTTCTCACTTTTTTATATTTTAACTGTTTGGTTGTACAAAAATCTTTAGACATTTTATATTTAAATCTTAATAATCTACACCTGTGAATAGTATTATAAAAATAAACTTACAAAGAGAATTAAACTTCTAAATTTAATCTTTGGAATCATTTATTTTCTAAAAAACAATCCCACATCTTTATCAACTCATTTTAGAATATTCAAACAATAATTTTATATACATTACCTGCATAAATTATTCTTTTTCTTTTATATAAGACTTACTTTTTTACTTCTGATAAATTATTAAACATTGGATTATTATACACGTCCCCAAAAACATGAGGTATTTTGTAGAATTTTGTCTATCAATATGTATGTACACCCTTTTGTAGTGGATATAGACTGTGAGGTGTAAGGAGATACCTTACAAAATAATAAAAAGGAGATTATAGAATGAGTAGATTAACAAAATTCTCAAAGTTAGTATTTGCAACTTTAATCGCGGGAAGTAGTTTAAGCACAATTGTTTCGTCACACAGTGTACAAGCTGACACCTTAGATCCTAATTACCAAGACACTGTAAAATTTATATCACCTTCTAGTGCTAGGCCAACATTGGAACAAAAAAACACTATTGTTCCAGATGCAAAAGTTGTTAAAAACCATTATGTAAAGTACTCTAAAGCACATTTCCAAACTAAAGAAAGTATACCAAAAGAGATTTATTATTCTTCAGAAGGCTTTAAGGGCTATATACAGGCAAGTACTGTTTGGGATATGGGAGATCATTTCGCAACACTATATTCCGGAACCGTTATTCGATGTTAGACTTTTAATCCATTCTCTCCTAATGCTTAAAATGATCACTAGCTCACTGCCAATACTGTAATATCTATTGTTCAAAAAATAAACCACAAAATCCTTCGATTTCATGGTTTATCAAATATAAAGATAATGCTAAACGAATACTCTAACATTACCTTCCCCAAAGTTAATTATAGAGTATTTTCAAAAAAAAGACACTCTTGTAGTGTCTTTTTTTTATTATTTAAAAAATTACACCTACTAACATCTTATTGTTGAGACTATTCATTTATTTCAATATGATACTTTTTCATCTCGTATATGCAATAGACAATGATAGCTAAACTCCAACTGACACCATAATAATCATGTGTGTAGAAGTCATATCCCGCCTTAATACCTTTCTCTATTACAACAAATGTAAATCCTAAAGCCACCCATCTGTTAATTTTCATCTTAATAAACGTTAAAGAGATAATTATTAAAAATAAAATATTTGTAAGATGATTTATCATTAGCTCATATTTTTGAATGTATACTGCCATCATACAAGCAACGATATTAGTCGCAATGCCAAAGGCAATCATCGCCTCCCAAACCCTGTCCGAAAGTCCCATTCCTGAGTCAGTCCCTTCCTAAACAAAAATCCTTTTATTTAATTCGTTCCTTCACCCTATTCAAGGTATGCTAAATTATCCTTGTCTGATGAATATCTATTTATCTTTTCATATAGAGCAAACAAAATCTTCACTCATAATTTTTTCTTTATTAGGAAAACTATGTATAAGCCGTTTGAACTAGCGGCTTCACTCTTCTGGTAATGGGGTAGCAATTTATTGAATTGACTAACTCATTCAACCCACTAGCACCGGCAGGCAACAAAATAGTTGTCTGCCATTTTCATGTATACTTTTTCTAACTTTATTACAAACCAAGTGTGTGTTGTACTAATTTCAAAAAGGACAGAATGTCATTTTTGAAATTGTAAAAAATAAGGTCCTGTCTACTTTTGGTATAGGACTTTTTCTTTTCACATATACTATTTTTGAACCTGTTTACCAATACGTGTCCTATTGGTATCTTGAATTCCTCCTAAAAAGGGCTGCAGATACGAATGCATGCCCTTTTATTTACATTGCTACTCTATATTCGATAAAATAATTAAAAACTCAAATATACTATTACATATTTTTCTATTTAGAATTATATTAAGATTTACTTCATAGTCGAATTATGGTTTCGTGTATAATTCAGCAATATGTAAACTGTTTACCTAAAGAAAAGGCACCCAAAAGTGCCTTTTCTTCTTTTAATCTAAAAAACATTTTTCCTTTTCAGTAAGATCCAATTATCCCTCTAATCTAAACCTCATATTTAATCACGGTACTCAAGAGTTTCCATCTATTTCAATATGCCTTATAGTTTAATTTCAAATCAAATTTCCAGCAATATATTTGCTTTCTTACAGATTGCTGTCTTTTTCTTAATTCTGTCAAAATCCTCATGTAGCTATACAAAGAATATATGCTATTATGATTTTGAGAAACTATGCGTTCCCTTAACCCTGTATTTGACCCTGTATTCATTACAGGGTCTTTGTTTATTTTATTTACTTTTAGTTAATACACACCCAATTTCAGTTAAAATTGTTTAAATGTTAATTAATTTTTAAAATAATATATCTATAAGCTCTTTTAGTAAATAAAATATAATATTAGACATATATAACCAACTTGTGGCCATTATTAGTTTTCTAAATATGCACTTCATTAACACTATACAAATAGTGCTAACTATCTTAATTGAATATTAGTAATAGTAAGTATAAACATTATCAATTTACTATATATTACATTTATGTAAAAATAGATGTATGTTAAGCTTATTCAAAATCTTTCCCCTAATAAAGATTTGAAGTAGCATTTCATGATTCTCCTTACTGTTAATATGCCTTGAAAAAGAACCCTATAGGGTTCTTTTTCTTTTCATTATAACCTCAGTAAGTGCTTATTTAACATGCAAAAAGGCCCGCTAATTATTTGCAGCCCTTTTACACGTTAATATACACTTGTATTACATACTTAACAATTTATTGTATTAGGTATTTATACAAACTAAACATGCTATTATCATTTAGATATATAACACTTCAAAGTTTAGAAGTATACAATAACAAATCTTTCCCAGCTTCCAGCTACATAACTAGTAGCTGTTAATTCTCTACCACCATTTGCTGATATATATCTACCATTACTTAGTGCTTGTAATACATATATCCTATTGTCTCCACCATTATATAAGATAAACTTTTCCCATGCACCAATTGATGTACGATCTGCTACTACTCTACCATTTGGCTCAAACGAAACATACTTCCCATTACTTTTAGCTTTTAAAGCGTACGTATATAATTCCCCAGTCGAAATTAATTCAAATTTCTCCCATTCATTAACTGCATTACGATTTGCTATTATATTTCCCGAAGGCTCAGCCGAAACATATTGTAAATTTGCTGCCTGTATAGCAACTGTCCAACTTCCATTAAATAAATTCACGCCTTTTAGTGAACCTGCTTTTGATAGATTGGCTGCCGATACATCATTCGATGGTGTAATCATCACTATCATTAAAACCATCGACAACACCATTAAAACTAACCTTTTTGAGATTGTATTACCACTTGCACGTGTTATGAACCTTTTCATTCCCATTCCTCCCTTAATATACATAGAACTCATATATATCATACCAAATATGTAAAATTTTGTAACACTTGAGAGGATTTATCAACAAATACCTTACTATTCTGTTTCTTTTTTCTCAAATCTATAGCAATTAAACATGTATCAATTCTCAAGCACATTTTTTAAATTATTTTCCCCCTGATAAAAAAACGTAGAATTTTTTGGAAACGAAAGTATATACAAAAGAGAGAGTATTTTCATTTCACCTTTCTTTAAATAAAAGCCAAATAGCCGTTCATAATGAACGACTATTTGCATCCAACTAATACTTAGAATGTTTTTCATGTTAATCTATTTTGTTTAATCCCGTTGAAGTAACTTGATAGGTTCTTTTTTTGCCCATATATTCTTGTTTATTATTCTCAAGATTAATAAGTGTAGCGCGTGTTTTTTCCTTTACTGCTTCCCCTTCTATATGGGTAAACTCAATGTAATCTCCCACTTTTACGGGCACGGTTTGGCTTTCAGCAGTTTGTTGTCTATTCCCTACTATTTCCTTATTGTACACAACACCACCATTTGAATTCTTTACTGTAATACTTGCATACGTATTATTAAAGTAAGAATGTGGTACGCCTGCTTCTAAATTCACCTGCATTTTCTCTGTTGTCCTATTATAATCTACTTTTGCGATTTCTCTATCACTATATCCTTTTAAAGACCACCCAAAATGATTTCCATCTAAAACCGTTGTTTCTGGCATTTTTTCTACTTTCTTCAAGCCTTCTTTTGTAACTTCGTACATGCCTTTTTTTCCAAAACTTTCTTGTTTACTGTTACCTACATTTATTAAAGTAGCTCTATGCACACCTTCTAGATGTGTCAGCTCAACATAATCCCCTATTTTAACTGGAACTTTTTGTGATTCAGCATTTTGTTGTTTGTTCCCATAAATATCTTTATTGTATACTACTTTTCCTGATGCATTTTGTACTTTAATACTCGCATATGTTTCATTAAAATAATGATGTGGTACGCCTGCTTTTAAATCAATTTGCATCTCTTCTGTCGACTTATTAAAATTGACTTTTGCAAACTCGAAATCACTAATTCCTTTTAGTGACCATGCAAACTGGTTTCCTTCTAAAATATCATTTTCATTAGGCATATCTGGTTTAATTGGATTAGAATCCGTACTCTTCCAAATCTCTGCTGTTAAAATTGGATATCCTAATGCAGCTACTTTTTGAATAGTATCGTTATTTGGACGTAATCCCCACTTCTCAAAGAAAGGAATCAAATTTTGTTTGGCTACTTTTGATGCTGAAATCATAAATAATTGTTTTTTATTTTCATCAGTTTGTGGAAGTTCACTTGAAGGCATGTCTCTATACAATTGATGCAATTTAGGATAGAAATCCTCTCCATATGCTAGCTGTAGTTGCCAAAGCATAACAAGCTTAACAAAAACATCACTAACTTCGTCATAATTTTTATTAGGTTGTTCTAAGTATTGAAATGCCTTAGTATAAGCACCCTCTTGTTGCAATCTAAAAGGTTGATTAGATGTAAATGCTTTTTCTACAGAAAGGCTGTATATATTATTTTGTACTTCTGTCATATTATAAAATTTCCAAGGTGATTGCTGTCTCAAATGCCCTGCCTCATGCCATGGACCCCAACCATCTTTTATAAATTTATTAATATCTAATACATATTGAATTGCATCTCCTACATATGCAGTTCGATAAGAAGTCGCATACATATAATAATCGGGAGAATGATTTTCTTCTACGTAATGAACATAATGTTTATCTACTTGTTCTTCAGATAATCCAGCTACTTTGTCTTGAATTCGAGTAGCTTCATCCATCTTTTTTAAGAGTTGTACAGGATCTGTATTAGAACCCAACAAATATTTCTTAATACGTGCAGGACTGGCCGTAATTAATACACGTTCTCCTTTTAACTCCACTGCATGTGCATTTGGATATTGGTCCAGCATGTTAATTAAATCTTGTTTCGTATGCTTTCCTAGTTCAAAGAAAGGCGTAGTCGTTCCGCCTGTTGTAATTGTTGTTCGAATGGTACCACCTTGTTGTTTATTATAAAAATAAATCATCCCCCCATTTGGAGATTGGATTGTGTTTATACCTGGTTTTAATGTAAATGATTTTATCTTAGAATCTTCTCTCCAAGAAGCATCATATGAATACGTTCCAATATATACCTGAATATCTTGATTACCTTCTACATTAATCGTTATTTGTTCATTTGGTTTTGCATATAAACCAGTTGGTTCATATGGACTAAATGCCATACTTTTTCTTTCCTGTTGTTTTATTAGCTCAACATCCCCTTTTCCTGGGACTGTAAATGTTCTATTTTCTGATTTAACTGATTTTTCACTTTGCAGTGATGTCGATAAATTTTTTTGCTGCTCCTTTTGCTCCGCAAAGACATCTGATGAAGAAATCATTCCAGTCGCAAGCATAGTTACTGTAGCAGTAGCTGCAAGTATTTTTCTAGTTTTATATTTTGAATTATTCCCCATATTATCTCCTTCATTTTTCCTTAGTACTCTTAAGGATTTTTTGTTTTCTTCTTCATGTTTTTACAATCTAAACTATTCATACTATTTAAGTTGTATCTATTACTCTATATTTTTTCATAAACATCTCCTTTTCTTTATTTATTATTGTATATAAATGTTATTTGATGACACATTAAATAACAACTTTACGATAAACTCATCGATAACAGCTTATTATGTTTTGATTCTGTATTCTAAACTTCCATCCGATTGGAGAAATATATCCAATTGGAGAAATCAGTAAATAATTTTCAACATTTAAGGGTTGGAATCTCACAAAAAATTCATAAAAATTTTTCAGTTTAAAGGTCAATTCAATTGCAACTATATTTGTTTAAACTTCCACCTTTTTTGAAAAAAAGCATCTAATTCTACTTGAATTAGATGCTTACATTTAGTCCTTAGGACAAATATTCTAAACTATTTATGTGGTTGTAAATCTTTTTTTATTACTTCCCAGAGTGAATTATCTTGAGGCACCGGTTTACCCTCTTCATCCCATTTTATTTTTCCTGTTCCCAATTCATAATTCATCCCTGTCCATGTGTCTTCACGGAATGCATAGAATGATTTATGCCAACCTTTTTGGTTGAAGATAGAAATAAGATCTTGCATGTATTGGGTAGCTCCCGGAACAGTACGGTTAATTCCAAACTCCTCTGCAATAATTCGATTAGATGATACATGATTTTTCTTAGACCATTGTTGGATTGGCTTCAAAAATTTCTCTAATCCCTGCTTATTCCACATTACAGGTTTCTCTAAGTCTCCTACTTTTACTAATCCTGGATATTGATATTCTTTATTTTTCTTTTCACCTTGACTCGTTAATTCATATGGTTCATACATATGAAATGCGTAAAGCGTTTTTTTATCCTTTACTGGTTTTAAATATTTAAAAGCCCATGGAGTAGCATATAAACCTGAATCTAAAATAATTGGTGTTTCTTGGTCTACTTCACGAATGGAATTGATTACTTTTTGATACAATCTGTTTAAATCCGCTGTCGTTCCCTTCACTTTTGCATACCATTTCTCGTAATCTTCTGTCCAAAAATCATTATATCTATTATTTTTAGCTGTTTCTGGATGTGGTTCATTTATAATATTATAACCCACCACCGCAGGATAATCTTTTAATTCCAGAGCAAGGTCCTTCCAAAATTGACTTGCTTGTTCTTGATACCTCTCTTCTTCCCATATTCTGTCGTCATTCTTGTTATTATTAAATTGGCGCCATCGATCACCAGGTAAAGATAACATTGTAAGAACAACTTTCATTCCTTGTGATTGTGCGGCATCTAAATCCGCCTTTAATTTTTCTAAATCCTCCTTTACTAATCCCTGATAGTTATCTGCATTACCTATCAGAAAATCCTTTCCAGAAGTATCTGGTTTATCCTCAAATAGAAAATCTTTATCTTTTGCCCATTTATCAGGTGCTAAACGTACATATTCAATATTAGCTTCTTTTGCACTTTTATAGTTTTCAGGTAATGACGTACTATTCATGAAATTAGTACCCTTTCTTTTCGAATCCCAAAAACTAATTTTCGAATCGCCCTTGTGGTATGTATCAGCTCTTACATTCATTTCCTGTACTCCAAAACTCATCATGCCTAATAACGCAACAATTGGCAAAATTTTTTTCACAACTTTTCCTTCTTTCTCTTTATATTTAACACACATAACATACCTTTGTTTTGTTACAGGAATATGGCAAATTTCCATAAAAGCCTTTTTAGTTTATAAGATCGCAGCGTATTCATAAAAATGAATGAGATAATTAGAACATTGCTTCATTTTCAAAGAAACAAAAAAGGAATCCTTTACGGATTCCTTTTTGCAATTCACTCTTTTTCAAATGGTACATTTTGCACCTACTTTTAGTATACCTTATAATTCCCATAAAATAAATAAGATTAACTGAAATTCACTTCAAATTGTGATAGAAAACATAATTAAGAAGCGCAGATAACTAAATATTATCCCTTTTATTAAATAAAAAAGATTAAATAATTCCCCCTCCAAACTAGGACCCCTTTACACTTTTTACAAATATTGCTATAATTAGATAAACCAAAGCATTACCCCATTAACAAAGGGACTCCATAATTGGAGTCCCTTTGTTAATTAGCTATTAAAAATGATAGCATGTGATTATTGTATAATTTCTTCCTTTTTTAGATCTGCATATTCTTCTACGAAATCCCATAAACCTTGCTTTTCGAAGTAAGAAATACTTTTTTCACTTCTTCTAAGAGTTTAATTGCTTCATCTTCATTAAGAGAACGTAAAATATTGAAATGATATACATACTCTTCATTTCCTAATTCCATACAAACTGCTAATCCTTTTTCAAATTGCTTTAAGAATATACAAGCTGGCTCTAATTCTTTTTCACAAGAAGCAACTTTCACCTCATATCCCATTAACCCAAAATACAAGAAATATAGATACTTATTTTACTTTCAAAGGCTGAAACCTTGCTGCATAACTCCTGAAAATAAAGTGAAAAGAGGTTCAAATCCATATGGATAGAACCTCTTTTCACTTTATTTCATACATATACTGATTTTTCATTTATTCATTTTGTATTGTACTTAAAAAAACAATAAATTCATCATCATTTACAGGTTTACTGTAGTAATAGCCCTGAATTAGATAACATGCATTACGTTGTAACACTGTTAATTGTTCTTTCGTTTCTACCCCTTCTGCTATGACTTTCATGTTTAAAGTATGAGCAAGTGAAATAATGGTCTGTATAATTTCACCTCCATCAGTAGAAGTTCCAATCCTATTAACAAATTCTCTTGGAATTTTCAAAGTATCAATTGGATAAAGAGGTAAATACGCTAATGAAGAATAACCTGTACCAAAATCATCAATTGATAAATGTACACCAAATGATTTTAATGCTTTTAACTTTGATAAAGTTTCTTTTTCATCTACCATGGCGATTCGCTCTGTTAATTCCAAATTAATCGAATTAGCAGGTACTCCTATCTCTTCTATGGTATATATAATGGTTTGAACAAAATCTTTCTGTTCAAACTCTATAGCTGATAAATTTATCCCCATCTTTAGATTTGAAAAGCCCGCAGAATGCCATTCTTTCAGTTGTCGACACGCTTTCTGTAACGTCCACTTTCCAATTGAAATAATCTGCGCCGTTTCTTCTGCGATAGGTATAAACTCAAACGGAGAAATCAGCCCAAGTTCTGGATGTTGCCAACGTATTAAAGCCTCTGCACCAATAACCTTACCTTCCTTACTGTCAATTTGTGGTTGATACAATAAAAACAACTCATTATTTTCAATTGCATTTGGTAAATCCTGTTCTAATCGTAATCGACGGGTTACTTTTTGAGATAATGTCTCGTCATACATACAAACAGCATTGTTACCTTTTTCCTTTGCGCTATACATAGCGATATCAGCGTGTTGTAAAAGTGTAGTAGTATTTATTCCTCCAAATGGATACACTGCTATTCCTATACTAAGAGATAAGTAAAAACTATGCTGATTTACTACGAATGGTTCTTCAGTTATAAGAAATAGAGTTTTACACAAATTCAATAGCTGTTGCTCTGTTTGGTTATGGACAATGATTGCAAACTCATCACCACCTATTCTTGCTAGAGGAATTGTCGGTGAAAGACATGTCCTAAAACGTTTGGCAACTTCTTTTAAAACCCTGTCACCAATGGAATGGCCCAGTGTATCATTAATAGTCTTAAAGCGGTTTAAATCAATATACAGGAGCCCAAATTTATCCTGTGTTTTTTGCACACGCTTAATGGATCTATCTAATTCTTGTTGGAAGAATATACGATTTCCAATCTCCGTCACCGTATCATGGAATGCAAGGTAGTTTATCTCATCCTGTTGTTGTTTCATCCTCGTTATGTCTTTTACCATTACATAACTCCCAAAAGTTTGACCTTCTATCATAATAGGAACTATAGTGACATACCAAAACAGCATGTCCTTCTCATTGTTATTTTTCACACGCAACTGTAGTGAAGATGAACTACATCGTCTCCCTTTCTTTATAGCCGCTTCCAATTCAGATTTATCTTCATCTAAAAAAATAGAGAAGCACTCTTTCCCTATTAATACAGCACTGTCTTTTCCTAATAACATACTTCCAGCCTGGTTTATATTTAATACGATACCAGTTGAATCAATCGTTAAAATAGGATCCGGATGATACTCATATAATGACTTAAATCTTTCTTGATTTTTTACCAAATCATTAGATTTGTTTATTAAATCCCTTGTTCTTTGAGATACTGTTTGTTCTAATTGATTATTAAACACTTTTAATGTTTCAGTTAAATCTTTGTTTTGCATTCGTACGATTGTATGACGAATCAGTACAAATACAAAAGCAATACAATTTCCCGTAATCAATGTAGCTGAAGACGTTTGCTCTTTCAAAGTAAAGCCAATTAAGACTGCAACTGCAAGATAAGGGAATATGCCAAGAAGTTTCTCTCCAAATGTCGGATTAATAATAAAATAATTTCTTTTAGAAGAAGCATCCTTTGGAATTGTAGCAGCAATAGCAATAAATAATAGGAAAACTCTATACAAACACCTTAAAAATATAACTGAACGCTCTGACAAATCACCTTGTAAGTAAAAATACAAATAGTCCGTAATAGCTAATCCAGTTAATACTAGGATAAAAATATACAATTTGCTTTTTGCATTGAAAATAGCAGGTCGAAAGATTAGTGTAACTCCAAGTAATAGAAGTAATAAATCTATAATCGGAAAAATAAATGAGAGAAAAACATCTCCAATTGATAAGAATAAGATATTTGCAGAAGGTTTATTAAATAAATACCACTCTAATGTAAAAATAGCAGTAACAACAATGCATAAATCACAAAGCAAATATGCTTTCTCCCATTTATTACATTCCATCATGATTTTATAAAAGAACGCAAAGAGAAAGAAGAATAAGAAAAGCAACAAAAATACATCAGAGATATTAAAATTTTTTATTGGTAATTCTACATTAAGTACTTGAAAAGCAGATATAAAATTCCCTATCAAGAAACAACCTATCGCAATAATAATGCACACCCAGAATACTCCTAACTTAATTTTTCTGGATAATATAGAATACAGTAGTGAGATAAATACAGTAGTTTCAACAACTAAAGATGATAGTCGGATATTAAAATCTGATACGAAATAAAGACTTGGAAAAACAAATATAAATATAAAGCAAAAGCTTATATAAGCTATTAAAGCCAATATCAATACATAAAATTGCACATATGTATGTTTACGCAATGGACTCACCTTCTTGAGTTTTTTCTATACTTTTATTAAAAAAATGTCTTGATAGTGGCACAACTCCTACTAAATTTAAATGTGTGTTACCTATTATCCATATTATGACCTTTTTAAAAGATTTCTTTCTACATACAACAGTCTTGCTAACTTTTTGTAGATGTTTACAATTATCAATACTGAGGATTCCAAAAAGGATACGCTGAAAAATGTAGTTTTTTAAGTATTTGCGCATCGTAAATTTGGCGGGTACAACTTATCTACCCTTTAAATATGAGATAGAATCTAATCCTCTATTGGATTATAGTTAGTTGCTACCTGTCACACTTAAAAAGGAATGAAAATATACTATCATTAACATAGCAATTCGAATTAGTTTACGGAACACACTGTAACTATTATAGTTACAACAAAGGTTGATGTCAATTTCATATCCTCCCTTTTTAACGGACAAAAGACATGACCTATTGAACAAAAATTTGATGTTTATAAAAAGAGAGGTAAAATTTTATCTCCTTACTCAAAGAATTATAAATGATCTAGGATTAGATGAAATTGAAGCTAATATTGCATCTCCCTAAAAAGAATGTTACTCTAAAAATAGAATTATGAAAGGAATGATGGATGAATAATGATTAACTAATTTATATTTTAAGTTGAATTTTATAACTTCAAACTACAAAATATAGGGTTAGTCTATCCATTTTTAAAATTCAGTTCATACTTTATTTGTCATGATTCAAATGATTAATAAGTACTTATTAAGTATAGACGAAAGACTAATCCTTCCGATTACAAATTGGGGGATTTTTTTATTCCCGTTTAGCTTAGTTGAAACTTACTAATTGTTAAATGTACTTCACAAATAAAGGAGCGAGAAAAATGAGTACTTCAGACACTATTGTTACACATGTAATGCTCTATATAAGTCGTTAATATCCATCAAACTTATATAGAGGAATTAAAAAATGGATGGATGTTCCGACTTTATATGAAACGTTTCGATATATAAAGGAGGAATTATTATGTCAATGATAAAGGTCCAAGACTTAACTTTTTCATACCCAGGTAGCTTTGATAATATTTTTGAAAGTGTAAACTTCCAAATAGATACGGATTGGAAGCTAGGATTTATTGGTAGAAACGGACGAGGTAAAACGACATTCTTTAATTTATTGTTAGGGAATTATGAGTATAGCGGGAAAATCCTTGCTTCGGTAGAATTCAATTACTTCCCCTACTCTGTTTCAGATAGGAACAAATTCACTCATGAAATCCTTGAAGAAATTTGTCCCCAAGCCGCAGATTGGGAATTTCTACGTGAGATATCCTATTTAAATGTTGATGCTGAGGTCATGTACAGACCATTTAAAACATTATCAAATGGGGAACAAACAAAGGTGTTGCTTGCTGCACTGTTTTTAAATGCGGGTCAATTCCTATTAATTGATGAACCAACAAATCACTTAGATACAGATGCACGAAAGATAGTCTCTAATTATCTAAGGAAGAAAAAAGGATTTATTTTAATTTCACATGACAGAATCTTTTTAGATGGGTGCGTTGACCATATCCTATCTATTAATAGAGCAAATATTGAAATTCAAAGTGGTAACTATTCTTCTTGGAAGTTAAATTTTGATAGACAACAAGAGCACGAGAAGGCTACAAATGAGCGTCTACAAAAAGACATAGGGAGATTAAAACAGTCTTCCAAACGATCAGCAAGTTGGTCTCATGACGTGGAAGCTTCAAAAAATGGAACGAGGAATTCAGGCTCTAAGTTGGATAAGGGGTTTGTAGGACATAAAGCAGCCAAGATGATGAAAAGAGCAAAAAACCTTGAATCAAGGCAACAAAAAGCTATTGAGGAAAAGTCAAAATTACTAAAAAATGTGGAAAAAACTGAGTCATTAAAATTGGAACAATTGCAATTTAAATCAAATGAATTGGTTACTTTGGTTGACGTGTCCGTTAAGTACAATGACCAAATTGTGAATGAGCCGATTAGCTTCATAGTTGAACAAGGTGACCGAATTGTACTTGATGGAACGAATGGGAGCGGAAAAAGTAGTATCCTAAAACTACTTCTAGGACATCCGATACAGCATACAGGCTTAGTTACTTTAGGTACAGGACTCATCATTTCCTATGTCCAACAAGATACTTCTCATTTGAAGGGGGCGCTATCAGACTTCATTGAAGAGCACAAGATTGATGAAACCTTATTTAAATCCATCCTAAGTAAGATGGACTTTGATCGAATTCAATTCGAGAAAGATATATCTCATTATTCTGGTGGACAAAAGAAAAAACTGCTTATCGCTAAAAGTTTATGTGAAAAAGCCCATATATATATATGGGACGAACCACTAAATTTTATAGATATCTATTCCCGTATGCAGATTGAAGAACTTATTCAACAATTTAATCCCACAATGGTTATTGTTGAGCATGATAAAGCATTTCAACAAACAGTTGCAACAAAAACTATATCTATGTAGCTCAAAACGAATACTTGAAAATATAATCATTAACTTGAGTCCTTGAACTATAAAAACCTTAATGACGTGTTGAAAAAAGCCTAATTTCTCTACAATACATTGAGAAATTAGGCTTTAAATAGTAATAACAGAATTCATAAATACTGAATAATTTACACGTTAGGTTTATCTGTTAATGCAGTAACAATCCTGTCCACTAAGTCTTCTGGCATCCATTCATGATTTGTATCGTTCGTTTCATTTGGCCCTAAAGAATCAATAAACTTTTTAAACTTTGGAAATAAAACAATAGAAGTGATCCAATGTATCGTATGATTTATGGAGAAGAAATGAAAAACTCCTTGCTTTTCACCCTCCTGTAATATTTCTTTTAACTGTTCAAAATTACCTATGAAATACGGTTTAATCTTTTCTAATCGTGCACTTTCCTTAATAATCTCCTCATATGCCAATGATCCAATTTCAGGGTTCTCTTTTATATGTTTAGTAAAAACCGTTAAATATTCTCTAAGGGCATCGATAGGTTTAAATTGATTCTTCTCAAGAAAATTGGGTAGCTCATTAGCAAGACCATATTTCTTAAACACCTCATAATATAGGTTTTCTTTCCCATTAAAATAGTAAGAGGCCATAGCAACATTCACTTTCGCTTCTTTTGCGATTTCTTGTATGCTCGTACCTTCGTAGCCACGCTCTCCAAATTTTTTCTTAGCAGCCTTTAAGATATTTTCCATCGTCTGCTCTCGAGATTTCCCCATTTCACACACCTCAAATAGTATATATTTCACTTCAAAAACCCAATAAGGACTTTGAATAGAGTATCTTTTTAATGAAATTTAATTATATATTTAAAGTGGTAACTTAACAACCGATGAAGTTCTGATTACTTTAAACAATATCCCCTTGCGTAGCATCAATAGTTTTCAAATACTTTACGCTCTTTTCTAATTGAGTAAAAGAATAGACAAAAAACATCTAATTTTATCTTAATTTCGTGTGCGAATAAAAACATAATAAGGACCAAAGTTTATCCATTTTATAGATAAACTTTGGTCCTTTCGTTACATTATACAGATTTAAAATAAAATGAAACTTTAATCAGCCCTCACCAATCAGGCTTTTAGGTGCAGCAGGGCCCCCACCTAACTTCTTTGCTTCCGCTGAATTTTGAGGTGAGGGGTCTTACTGCCCACAAATAGCGGGATAAACTAGTATACTCGTAGCTTGATGAGAGAATTATCCATCAATCGTCCATCATTTTCTGACTAGATCTGTTTAATCTCGATATAAGGTCCTTTAATGTTTAATTTGTTAATATCATTAGATATATTGCCTACAGTTGATTTTTCATTAAAAGTATAGACCTTTTCACCATTTACAAAGATACCCCAATTCTTATCTTCATAACTGATACCATAACCAGCATTGCTAGACGTAGCTTTGAGTTGATTTCCATTCATTGAAAGAGATAACTTCCCTTTTCCTTTGTTAAGTTTATCATTCACGCTGTTGATACTATTCATTTGTTCTTCAAGGAATTTTTGGTTATCAAGAGTAACTTGATGGTTTTTCCAGTCTAATTTATAGTGGTTCGTAAAGAATTCATTATATGTATCTTTATTATTTGTTCCCCACCATTTTGAACTTACCCACTCAATATTGTACTGATCTGAAATTCTACGATTTGTTATTTTTAAATCTGATGTAGTTTCTGTTTTATCAGCAGTAATAACCGCTACTACGTTTGGAGAAAAACCATATCCTGTTAAAGCTGGTACTGTATCTTTTGAAACAAAATTATTCGTCCCTTCATTATAACTACGTGATTTCATAAATAGTTGATTACCATAGAAAGTATTGAATGAATCACGATTATAAATTCCCCACTCTGGGAAATTAAATGATTGGAATCCTACTTTCCAATTTAATTTCTTATCTGTGTGAGTCTCTAATACCGTTTTATAATCTACTTGATCATAAGATACACTTTCTTTCCAAGCAAAGCTACCTGTGATACTTGCATCGGCATTTGGCCCTTTATCATTTACTCCTACTTTAACACTTCCACCAAGTGTATACCCTACCTCAGAAGTGACCTTTGCTGAAGTCATTGTATTAACTGGGGCAGCTTTATGGAACTGAGCACTATCACCACTTGTTATTTCTGCTTCAGTATGATAAGCTGATGGCCATTTTAAGCCTGCGTTATAGTATCCACTATTAACTGTATATTTAGCATCAATATTACTACCATCAGTGGTCACAATTGCAATCTTTTTATCTGCGTAAGGATCCTCAATAAAAGAAACCTTTATCGAATTTTTGATATTCTGCTTCATGTCATAAGTAGTTTTAAAACTATTATAGACCTTCCCACCATTTTGAAGATTTTCTACAGTTCCTTTAGAATCTGCAAATGCAGATGTTGCTTGTAAACTAAATGATCCAGACATAATAACGGACGCTACCGCAACACATTTAGCTATTTCTTTTGCTTTTTTCATACAGACAGCCACTCCTTCTTAAACATTTAAAAGATATAAATATATTATTTCTAGTTCGCAAAAATAGAGATAGATTCATAGCCATACAATATAGAAATTCATTAACTTTTATGACACTAACTAAAAACACATGTTTCACTAATCTTCCTCTCACTATTATTGATAACTATTATCAATAATATTAAAACATAAAATAAAAATTTAAACAATAATTTTAAATACAAATTTAAAATTATTGTTTAAAAAAATACAAAAAAATTATAGAATTCTTCATTTCGAGAATTACTATATTTTCAATTACTTATTACAGCCTATATTCAGATACATTATTTCCTTTCCATTCATAATAATCTAAAATTCCTTCATAAATGGCTTCTGCTGCAATTTGTCTGCCATCTTCCGTAGATAATTTACTGTAATCAATACCATTATCTATAAACGCCAGTTCCGTCAACACAGCTGGCATGTCATTTTCCCTTATTACATGAAGGTCTCCATGTTTAACTCCTCTGTCTCGTGTTTGAAGTGCCTCTACTAAACGTGTTTGAATTTTTTCTGCTAAAACACGACTTTCTTCCACATGAGGATTTGTTTTTTCGGATTTAGAAGATTTATAGTAATATGTTTCTGTCCCTTTTGCATTACCATTAAAAGCATTTGCATGTACGCTTATAAAGATATCACCCTGATTTTTCTTAGCAAATTTAACACGTTCCTGTAAAGAACTTTTTTGATCATGCCCCGGTCTATTATCAGATTGACGAGTTAATAAAACTGTAAATGGTGTATGCTTTTCAAGTAATTGTTGTAGACGTAAAGAAGTGTCTAGTACAATCTTACTTTCAGGTAATCCCTTTGTGGATTTCCCAGGATCTTCGCCACCATGTCCAGGATCAATAATGATTGTTTTGCTTTCTAATGGGTTTTGGGGACGATGTTGCATCATATCTGTTTTTGCAGTAAGTTGAGCAGCTTCAGCACGTGTTATAAATCTATTTGGTTGCCAACCGTTCTCAGTACCATTGGAAATTTTCAAACCGATTAAAATATTGGCATATTTTTCTCCCCAATGCCCTTTTAAATCTTCAAATTTAACCTGCTCATTATGATTTGCTGCGCTTTGTAGTTTATATGCATTTACTAGCATCGTAGCCATAGCAGCACGAGTTACTTTTCCGGATGGATTGAAGATTCCATTTCCCTCACCTTTAACAATACCAGCTTTTTCAGCAGCAGCAATATACGGAGTAGCCCAGTGGTTTTGTGAATCTGTAAATGATGGTTTTGCATTAGAGTCAATTTGTATACCTAAAACTTTTGTCATAATTTTTGTAGCCGAAGCTCTGTCTAATGAGTCATTTGAACCGAACGTTCCGTCTGGATAGCCATTCAATACCTGTTTATCAACTAAATAATTAACGGATTTGTCCGCCCATGCAGGAACATCTGGGAACTTATGAGTATTTGCAAATGTATTAGATGAGTAGGTTAATAGACTTCCAGCAAGAATTCCTGTAGCAATTAATTTGTATTTCAAAATGTAACACCTCTATCAAATTATTACAATTTGGTAAATATATCATTTATAATTAATCTTTAAATAATACGACCTTGAATAAAGAATAGATTAAGTTGTTTATATTAATATATATCAGATAATAAATTTAAAATCGAATTATTGCTCCAAAAATAATCCTCGGACATACACTTATAGATAAAGATTATTAAATATACTCACCAACATTGTGTAACTAGTATAGTTACTTATACATACGAGTGTCAATTAAAATAACCTTACAATTTTGTAAGATAATCACCTTAATAGTAAATCAAGTAATTATTAAATAATATAAATAGTTACTAGATATAATAAAATAACACTCTTAAATTTTGAACAAAAACTAATTATTTTGATAGGAAAATAACTTATAACACCCACATTGTTAACAATGCTTTTGAATCCTACTTTACTCTATAATTCTCTGTTATATCCCAACGTGAATGCTCCTATAATATAGTCAATTGCTGCAATGAATATATTCCCTCAAAAAACATCTCCAGAAGCCATCGAAAGTAGCCTTTATTAATACACCTACACAATCCATCTTTTCACTCCCCTAAGACATCCTCAAATTTTACAAGGAATGAAAAAAGAAGAGGGATACCTTCCCTCTTCACTAAAAAAATTAAAAAACACCTTAATTTATATCCCCTGCCTTTTACAATCTCACGTCTATTGATAGCCCGTTTAATTCTTCAATTCTATTTTCATAGATTCATGTATTCTTCTAAAGTCTGCTTTTGTCCATATATATTTTCAGCAATATCTCCTACATAGCGAATATGCCAAGGTTCATATGCATAACCTGTAATACTTTCCTTCCCCTTAGGATAACGAATGATAAACCCTGCACGATGCGCGTTTTCTTTCAGCCATTTTCCTTCCTTCGTATTAGCAAAAGATAGCTCTAATTCATTGTTCGCACTTTTAGAAGAAACATCCATTGTTAACCCTGTTTGATGTTCGCTATGTCCTGGTTTTGCCGAGAAGCGATCCGTATGCTCTTGTCCTTTTCTTTTCACATTGTTCGCATACAGTCGTTGTTGATAGTCATAGGAACGAAATCCCGAAACAGCATTTAACTGAATCCCCTCCTGCTTTGCTAAATCAAATAACTTTTCCAGTGCTTCTGCCGCCTCTTTACGGAGGTGGCTCTTTTCTACCGTTCCACTAAATGAGAATGGTACATTTGGTACAACTAAATCCTCTGGTTTATAGTCTTCGGGTAATCCATATTCCTTATTAACTACAGCCTGTATACTAGCAAAAGAACTTTCATTGTATTTTGATTGCCCTTTTCCTCTACTATCTTTCTCTTTATTTATGGAGTTTTCACGAGATTCATAGTTCGTCTTATCTGGTTCTTTACCAATAGATTGATTGGTGTAAATTATAAAAATACCTAACATCATAATTACACAACTGAAAATCCCTACTAATTTAAGTCTCATTATTCATTTCCTTCCTGCAACTCTTACTGTTTCTCGTTCATAATATCTCAACCATATCAAATTCATATTAATTTGAAGTGAACTTTTGTTCTTAACATATTTCTTAATAGAAAGACTGTATATCCTTCTATTTGTTTGACATCATTAAGATGCTCACAAATATAAATAAATTCTATGGCTACATATAGATAAAAAATCTAAAAATTTATATAATGAGATTAGAAGTGTAGCATATTATTGTTGAAGGGTCTTGGTATAATGCTAGGCATTAATGTAAAAAAAACAAATGAAGAGTTAATTATTTCATGGCAATTGGCGGAGATTACAATTCCATTACGTGATGTGATTGAGGTTACCGAAGATGCTACCTATGCTGGTGTTGAAGACGTAGATGTAATACGTATTGGAGCAGCTTATGGGACAACAGACCGTATTTTAATTAAAACAGTAAAACAAAATTATATATTATTTACTACAAATAAAGTTGCTATTTTAAATGCCATTCAGACTTAAATATAGGAGTTTTCTTGGCTAAAATGATAAAAATAAGCACATCTTGTTATAAAAACAGATGTGCTTATTTTTAATTTCTATGCATTTTTACGTTTTAAGAAAATCACTCCACCAACAATTAACAGTAATGCTCCTGCAGCCATAGAGATCCAACTTGTAAGATTAGTACCTGTTTGTGGTAACCATCCAATTTTAGATTGGATTTCTTTCTTAGGTTGTGGTTGTTCTTTTACTTGCTCGTTAGGTTGCTCTGGTGTTGGAGTATTTTCATCCGAATTCGGCTGTTCTGGTTTAGGTTGTTCCGGCTTTACCTCTTTAAATTTCACTGTTTGTCCCTTATCTTCAATTTCAGCGTGAATAGCTATTAATATATTATCTTGATACAGTTCTTCAAATACTACTACTTCTTTACCTTGTAATGCAGAAGCATTACATGTGAAATCTAGTATGATAGAACCATTCTTCTCTTTAGCAGTAAACTTAGATTCTACTGTTACCTCTTTACCATCAACTAATAATGGCTTGTTTGTTGCTTTATCCATTAGTTTACCTTTTACAACGTACTCTTTACCCACGATTAAGTCTTTGTATTCCACTTTATCTTGGATTGTTACAGATTTAGAAGCGTCTAACTCTTTAGAACCATCAGCTTTATTTGTAGCTGTCGTTTTAATAGAAGGTTCTACAAACCGAACTGTTTGACCTACATCATTAATGTCAGCATGAGTTGCAATTACTTGACCTTCATGTAATAAGTCTTCAAACACGACTACTTCTCTTCCTTGCTGTTCAGCACCAACAAAAGTAAAGTCTAATGTTACAAAACCGTTCTTTTCTTTTGCAGTAAACTTCGTTTCAGCTGTTACTTCTTTTCCATCAATTAATAATGGTTTGTTAATAGCTTTGTTCATAAGTTTACCTTTTACAGTGTACTCTTTACCTACAACTAAGTTAGTATACTCCACTTTGTCTTGAATAGTGATAGAATCCTTTGAATGAATCTCTTTTCCACCATCAGCTTTGTTTGTAGCTGTCGTTTTTACTGATGGCTTAACGAACTTAACTGTTTGACCTTTATCATTGATATCAGCATGTGTCGTAACAACTTTTCCGTCTTTCAGTAACTCTTCGAATACTACTACTTCTTTTTCTTCTAAACCAGTTGCATCAAAAGTAAAATCTAGTGTAATAAAACCATTTGCTTCTGTTGGTGTAAACTTCGTTTCAGCAGTTACTTCTTTACCATTTACAACTAATGGTTTATTAGTCTCTTTATTCATTAATTTACCTTTTACAGTGTACTCTTTACCTACTTGTAGATCTTTGTATTCCACTTTATCTTGGATTGTTACAGACTTAGACGTGTGCATTTCTTTTGTACCATCTGTTTTATCAGTAGCTGTTGTTTTTATTGAAGGAATCTTTTCATCTTTGACAATGTGTTTAATGATTTGACCATTCTCTTTAATTTCAAAAGAGAACGTTTCTTCATTTAATACATAACCTTTTGGTGCAACAGTTTCTTTATATGTGTATTTTCCAAATGGTAACTTTTCAAATTTAGCGATTCCTTTATCGTCTGTTTTTCCTTTTACTACTTCTTTTCCTGCTTCGTTATAAATCGTAAATTCTGCATTTGGAAGCTTGTTATTTCCATCAGCTACATCTACCTTTGTAATTTCTAGATCACCTTTGATAAGATGATTAACTGCCAATAACTCAATAATCTTTCCATGTTCCTTTATTTCGAACATAATTGGTTCTTTAACAAGAACATAACCATTTGGAGAAGCCTTTTCTACAAATGAATATTTACCATACGCTAAATCTTTGACGTTAATCTCACCATTTTTATCTGTTTTATATTCACCAATTACTTTTCCACTTGCATCTTTTAGCTCGAATTCTGCACCTTCTAATTTTTTACTAACATCTTCATTATCCACTTTAAGTAATTTTACACTACCTTTTACTTCTGTATTTTCCACTGTAAAAGTAAGTGTTTTATTGTGCTCTTTAATTTCAAAAGGATACTTTGTTTTATTTCCAATATATCCATTAGGTGTTTGTGTCTCTAAGAAATAATATTTACCATACGTAAGACCTTCAACGTTTGCAATTCCATTTTCTTTTGTTACTACTTTTTTCACTTCTTTACCATCTTCAGTGAAGACTGTGAATTCAACATTTGGTAAAACCTTTCCTGAATCACTAAGCTTTTTAATTTCGATGTTACCTTTTACTTTGTTATTTACTATTTGGACAGCTCCTGTTTCTCCTGTCTTAACTTCAATAGTTTGTGGTTTATCATCTGAAACATAGCCTGTTGGTGCTTTAATTTCTTTTAATGTGTAAGTACCAATTGGTAAGTTGTTTAATTCTGCTATACCATCAGCACCAGTCGTGATTTTTCCAACTGATTCATTATTTGCATTAAAGACCTCAAATACTGCATCAGCTAAAACTTCTCCATTTTCTCCAACCTTTTTAATTTTTAAAGAACCAGCTGCTTCCCAATTTACTGCAAGATCACTACTAAGCTTTTCTTCATTTCTTTCTAATAGTACTGTAGCATTCTGAACAGTATCCGTACCACGGTAAGCAATTGCTTGAACTTTTGTTAAGTTTGCAGCAACACTTAGATTAAATTCACCTGTTTTAGTATTTTTAGGAATTTGGATACGGAATTTCTCTCCAACTGAAAGTTGATCTTTCACTTCACCATTTTCACTAACAATTTTTACTCCATTAGGTGCATTTTTTGCTACTACTTTATAAGAACCACCCTTAGCATTTGTTTGTACTGAATATAGATTTGTTTCGAAGAATTCACCCTTTAATTCTGCTTTTTGCTTTTCAGCAGGAATCACATTCATAAAAACATCTTGAGTCTCCTCACTATTATTAGCATTACTAATAATAGCCTTAGCTGCTTTTTCAACATTTTTATTCTCATGTTTTAATTCATTTACATCAAGTTGACCTAATGCATTCCAAACTGCAAGCTGAGTTGCGTAGTGTGCCTCATTCTGATTAGCTACTCCCAACTGCTGAACACTTTTTTGCGGGAAACCGTTTAATAGGAGCCTATATACTACATTATCTGTTTTCCCCATTTCAGGAAGATCTTCACCATTTGGTGATTTTAGTCCAAGAGTTAAGCAATAAGCAATTTGACCACTTGAATTTTTAATCATTTCAGTTCGAATGTGCTTTCCTAAACTATTACTATAACTCCAGTTCATTGAATATTTCTCGTGCGTCATAACCTCTGCACTAGCCCTAGGTAAAAATACATTAAGGAATAATGCCAGTACTGATAATAATGTAAAAACTCTTATAATGACTCTCTTACCCAATTTTGTAACCTCCCTAGAATAAATTAATCCGAGTATATATCGCAATATCTAAAACATTCACGATCGACCCGATTATCATTATAAAACAATAAATTACAAATATTAAATAATTTTAATGAAATAGTCAAAAAATTTACACATTTTATTATTTATCAAGTTTTTTAACGAATTTACTATATACAAATTCTAAAACACGCCTACAATTTAAAAGACAAATATGTATGTTAAATATATAAATAGCAATTCCTTTGCTCCAGTTATTAATCTTCTATTAACCTTCCCCTTATTAAAAATAGCCTTTTCATTTTCTTGTTAATCCGAGTAATTTATACACCTCTTTTAATCTATTAATTCTCTATTACGCTCCTTCATTGAGATATAAGGGTGACTCTTCATTCAAAGAATAAAGTAAAACTTTATTCAGCCCGATCCCCATCTAACTTCTCTGCTTTGAGCCTTACTGCCCACAAATAGCAGGATACATTATGCAACATTGCATTTGATAATCATTTTTAATGTAACTATAATGATTACAGGAATGCTATTAGTCCAATATTCTACATGGAGGTTTTATTATGTTTAAAAAAATTATTGTATCTTCTATGGCGCTTACTATGTTCGGTGGAGCTGCAACTATGCTAGAGGCACCTACTGCTCAAGCAGCTTCTTATAACTCAACATCATCCTCTTACTTTGATGTCACTCCTGAAGAGGCCGTGGCTTTCTATCAATCTCAAGACTATAAAAAATTAAAAGTATTTTTGGATGACTTTGAAGCTAGAAACCCTTATGCCCCAGGTGGAGGCTACGCTCAAGGTAGTGTACGTATGCAAAAATTCAACGATGCTCTTAGAGATGCCAAATTAACAAATGTCTACCAAGAATTTATTAGAATCTCTTACTACAATCATTATCCAGAACCAAAATAATCACAACGGATAAAGTGAAACTTTAATCAGTGGGGGTTTTGTTCATCCCCCACTGATTATTAGTTGAACCAATCGGGCATTTACTGGCAGCCCGACCCCCACCTAACTTCTTTGCTTCCGCTGAATTTTGAGGTGGGAGTCTTACTGCCAGTTAATGCGGGATTAAATGTTTATTATTTCTATAACTTAGCCTAATTTTAAATGTATAACCTAAAAATAATTACTAAAAACCACTCATATAAGAGTGGTTTTTCTATTTCCCCATATAATTTAGCTGAATGTTACATCATCTTTATTTTAATATCTTTTATAGTAGACATTCTCTCGTTGACACAAACTAGTAGATTAGCAATGAAAATATCAAAATATATTTATAGGTAGTTGGAAGTAATTGTTTTCTGTTTAATAGCAAAAAAGAGCACCCTCTCACAATTAGATAAGGTGCTCGTTTTCATTTTTATCGGTAATTCTCAATTCAATTTAGCTTCTTTCCAATAAGTAAAGATTAAATTAACTTAAAAACAAAGCGTTTTAAATTTAATTCATAGATCTTACTGAAACTTGGAATTGCCCCTTAGAACCATCATCATTTGAAACGTAAATTTTATATGTTCCATTCGGTAATGGAGATAAAGCATTCCGTACATTTGTAACATTAATTTGTTGTTCTCCAGGTTTTATATAACCACCAACAATTAGCTCTGTATTTGGACCTTTTACACTATATCCCATTGTATTTTGACCATTATTTTTCATAGAGAAGCTTAAGTCAGTACTCCCATCATATACGAAAGAAGTTTCAGCCTCGCCACTATAATCCATTGTTTGGGTTAATAATAAGTCTGCAGAAACATGTTCAACTACATGAATTGGATCATTCGTTTTGTGTACTTCTTCAGCATAAGTATTATTCCCTAACACACCAAGTGTTAATGCTGAAACTACTCCACAACTAAGCACTAGTTTATTTAACTTCATTTTAAGTTCCCCCTTGATGTTTGTATTCTATTACCATCATACATCCTTTTCCAAGTGCGTTTTTATGTAATAATTCATATCTATAAAACTATATATCTTAACTTTTTGTATTAACAGTTATTGAGAACCCCACATAGATAAAGCTACAATATTACGCTTCATAAAAAACATGTAAATTTTAAAGTCTTTTTCTAACAAAGTTTTATACGAGTAAGTACCAAAATACTCACATAAATAGCATTTCTATTTCAGATAAAATGTACTAATAAAATTTTTCTAAAATTTCACTTTGTAATTTGATATATTCCATGTTAATATAACGGAGGCTACAAAACAGAAGTCACCACGCATATCATTTTCACAGAATATTCATACTTTAAAAACCTTATTTTATCAGTAACTAAATCCCGATTTTACCCATACAAAAGTTAGTTGATAATTTCATATGTACATAAATTTAAATAGATTTTTTCTATTTTCCTTATCAATTTTAATACGAGTAATATAACAGCATGTTTTTCAAGTACCCTTCCTTTTTTAGACAAAAAGTCTACTAATACTAAACATCTATGTCCAACTCATACATAATTCTACTTACAAACTATCGGAGATGCAAAACTATGGGAATTTCTACTCTTTTATTAAATACCTTTATTATAATAATTTGTATCCTTAGCTATCACGTATTTTGGCTAGAGTTTAAAGAAAAAACAACATGTAATAATATGTTATTTTCTATCCTTTCCTCCATTGCTATTATTTTTTGTATGACTTTTCCTTTTCATTTACATGTGGGATTTATTTATGATTTACGTTTTATTCCTATTATATTAGTTTTTCTATATGGAAATACAAAAAACATTATTTTTATAGGAATTTTATATCTTTCTTATCGGTTTTACTTAGGCGGAAATGGCGTTCTTCCATCATTTATTATCTTCACTATTATTTTTGGTATAACAATGCTCTTTCGTTACCTATTACCTATGTATATTAAAGAAAAAAAAGTATTATTAAGCTTACTCCTTATTTTAGTATGTACAACTTCACTTTCTATTTGCGGTATTGTAACTCAAATAAATACAGGAGGGAAAATAGACTCTACTCTCATAGAATTTTTATTAAATTATATAGTCATTAATATTTTCACAGTATTATTATCAGTTTATTTAATAGAGGGAATGATTGAGAAATATAAAATGGAAGAAAAACTGCAACGGGCTGAAAAATTTTATATAGCTAGCGAACTAGCGGCGTCAATTGCACACGAAATCCACAATCCACTAACCACGGTACATGGATTCACTCAATTATTAAATGAAAAACATGCCTCTAAGCTATCTCAGGATCAATACTTAGAAATCATGTTAATTGAAATGCAGCAAATACAATCTACTATTAATAACTATTTATCTTTAACCAAACCACAGAACACCCTAAAAGAGAAAATAGATATTAATCACATTTTAAATCAGGTGAAAGATACTATTTCACCACTCGCTCTATCATACAAAGTTGAAATCAAACAAAACAGTACAGATTCCTTTTATATAAATGGGGACCCCGAAAAATTCAAACTCTGTCTAAACAACATCATCCAAAACGGAATTGAGGCTATGAAAAATGGTGGATTATTACAAATAAATATACAAAAAGTAAAAGGAAATATCATAATTGATATTATTGATTCAGGAATTGGGATGTCATCTCAACAAATAAAACGAATTGCTTTGCCATTCTATTCAACAACAGAAAAAGGAACTGGGCTTGGTACTATGATTGCTTATAGTATTATTAGAGAATTAAACGGAGATATAGAGATAGAGAGTGAATTAGGTAAAGGGACACGCTTTTCTATTAGTATCCCTTGCCAATGTGATAAAAATTTTCTGTTTAGTTAATTATATAAATGAATTTTAAGAATCCCGCTAGCTAGCTTACTTATTAATTATCTTAAATTTATAAAATAATAAGGGTCAGAGCTTATCTATTGTTACAGATACACTCTGATCCTTTAGTTTAATTACAGTAAACGCACTTAATATTTATAACTTTTCTTACATCTGGATGAAATAATAGTTTATCTCTTTTACTAATTAGATTTGTTTAATGTAAATATAGCATCTCTCGACACTTAATTTGTTATTATCGTTAGGGACATTTCCTACAGTTGTTTTTTCATTAAAGTACAGACCTTGTGCCGTTCATTGAAAAAGACAACTCCCCTTTTACTACTTTACTTCCACCGTATAATTCCCTGTTCCACCACCATACTGATACACATGTAAATAATACTTCCCTGGATACGTGTAGTAACTACCTACTAGTTTATTCCCTTGTTGCTGAGCATACGTAACATAATTATTTAAATCTGCTTCAGAATAAAGTACCCAGTTCATTCCGATATTATTTTCATTCGTTACGTTAATTTGAAGATTTTTAGCAGTCTCCACATTAATTTCAAAGAAATCACTTGTATCTCCATTTCCTAAACTAGCACGTAAAACTTGATTTAACTGCAGTTTGTTTGCTGTTTGGAATGAGTTATTCGGTTCTTTTTCTAAACTGTTATCTTCTTTCTTTTGAACAGTTACAGTCGCTGTAGCAGTATTAGTTGCTCCTTTATCGTCTGTTACTGTTAATTTCGCTGTATACGCTCCTTCTTTTGTATATACGTGAGTTGGATTTTGCTCATTACTTACAGTACCGTCTCCAAACTCCCATTTATATGAAGTAATTTTCCCGTCTTCATCTTTTGATGCGTCGCTTTTAAATGAAATTGCTTCATTCACATTTCCACTATACGGACCGTTTATAACCGCAACTGGCGCTTTATTCTCTGCACCTTCTTCTGTATTAATACCGTGGAACACAACATCATATTCAAATTGTCCTGATGCATTCACGCGATAATTTACGAAGTATGCTGTTACCGTTTTATAGCCTGTCCATTCTTTTGCGCTTAAACGTTTTAACGTATCATTAACGTTTTGTGTAATTATTTTCCAATCTTCATATTCTCCTTTTGCTGCAGTTCCTGTATATGTTCCTTGTAGTGTGAATGTATTAAAGAACTTTGATTTATTTTTCTTCACTGATACATTTTTCAATTTTGCTTCCGCCGTTATTTCTGCCGCAATATCTGAAACTGGTTTCGGTGCATGATTTGCTAAATAATCGTCTGATACTAATGGTACGTTATATTTCTCACGATTATCAAATAGCATTTGCATATAATCTTGATATTCTTTATTTAAATTCGCATCTTTACTTAATGTAGAGCGATATGCATCATATGCTGTTACATCATTTTTCCTAATAAGATCATGTATTTTATCAAACATATCATATCTCTTATTGTACATATACGATTGTAAAGCAAAGGAATAATTATAGAAATCCCATGTTCCATACTTTGCATTTAACGTTCGCTCTGCCGTATAACGCTCTGCTGGGTTTGAAGATAATCCTCCTATAATACTCTTTCTCGGTACAACATTATCCGTTCTCGTTGCCCCTGCAAAAAATTCAGCATTCCCTTCTTCAAACCAAGATAATCTTTCATTTTCATATATTTTCCCTTGACCCCATAACCCTGGTACTTCATATCTACCTTGTAAATAATGCGTGAACTCGTGTCGGAATAATTCTTCTAAACTATAAATACTTTCTTCTGGCGTACGCTCATAAGTAAAGAACGTACCTGTTCCTTCTATATAAAGACCACCGTTATTCGTTTCATATCCGTACAATTGACGATTAAACTGATATTCTGCTGGGCTATTATAAATAACCATCGTTAATACATCATCAGGATTTCCTTTTTCTAAAGGTTGATCACTTTCAACCGTACGATGGAATTGTGCCTTCACTTCTTTTGCCGCCCAATATAAACGTTTTACTTTTTCTTCTGTCACTTTATCTCCAGCTTTTAAAACAATTGCCCCATCATCAAACATATACGTTTTTGGCAAATATTTTTTCTTTCCATCTTCTCTTATTTGATCTAAATTCACCACTTTACCATTTGCATCTTTTCCGCCATAATTCGTCGCGATTTGCTCAGCAGCTACGAAATATTGCTCCCCTAAATACGGATAAATTTTCATCGCATCTGTTACAACTTGTAATCCTTTCGTTCCTGTACTATGGAACGAACCGAGCCTACCTGTATAATAAATGCCATTATTAATAAGCCAACCGTTTTTTGCGGTAATCGTTCCCATTAATGCAAAACGACTTAGTTCATTAATATAACTATCTATTTTCTGATACCATACTGTATCTTTCGGTGCTTTCCTCGTATCGTACAAATACGATTGAATGTCGTAATCAACACCTTGCATAATATCGTAAATAGCATTTCCAGCTGAAAGATTATCTACTAATGTAGAGAAATTATCATTATATTGTTTAAAAATCTTTGCAGCCGATGTTATCGTTTCCACATCACTCGAAGCGTTTCCTATTAACTTTCCGTATGATGATACCACTCTATTTTGCTCTAATGTACCCAGCTTGAAATTTGAATTGTTAGCTATCGCTTTTAATGCAGGTAAGCATTTATCATGATAACTCCGTTCATTTAATTTACTAAGTTCCGAATTATAAAATCCTAAATAAAATCCTGAACGTAATACCTCTACTAATGTCTCAATCCCTTTTGAATCATCCTTCGTATAGGCTTGTCCTTGCTGCTTCAATTTATCAATAATCGCCTGCATTCTACTATCATTTTGATAGAATGCTAGACTGTCTGTATTAAACTGAAATAGCCCCGTAATTTGCTCCCAATCAATGGTTATAAGTAAATCTACTAACTGCTGATTGCTTAATTGATTTAATTCAGCAATTGTATAAGTTTTCGCTACAGCTAATTGCTTACTTTCCTTTTTTACCTCAGGCGGTCTTTGTGATAAATCAGCAAATTGTATCCTTTGCTCAAAAGACTTGCTTTCGAGCAATTTCGATGAATGAGCTAATTCTTGTACTGGTAGTTGTACACCGACTGGCTCCATTTTGAGTACATTTCGATAAGAAACTTGCTCTCCCTTAGTATCTTCTGCCAAACTTACCCCTTGAAAACTCCCTAACATTAAACTAGCAAAACTTACCCCTACTAACATTTTTTTTGAATAGCCTTTCATACTCTCCCCTACCTTACATTTTTAGTGTCCCGCTCCATTATTTTACTATTTTTACTTTTTGTCCTGTATTGAGAAAAAATAAGGGAACGTTCACATATGTATCCTTGCTGCGCAAAATTAGCACTTGACTTTATGTGCGTTTTATATCAAAAAAGATAGATAATAGCAAAATTCCTGCTACATCTATCCTCGTTTTCAACACTATGATTTTAACTTTATAAACGTAACTTCCGGTAATGTTTGCATATACTGAATAAACTCATTCTTTTCTTCTGACGATATATTTTTCAGTTGCATCCCTACCTTATAAACAGTTTCTGTACCTTGCTGTGAAGCCTCCACCTCATATGAAACTATTGGAATGCCTTTCACTTGTAGCGTTTCTACTATTTGTTGTACCGCTTCATGTTTATTTATACACATTTGCACCGTTATATTTTGTGGAAATAAAAATTGCACCTTAAAAATACGACTCACAATTTCTAAACCAATTAAAACGAGAATCGTCGCTCCAATCCCTACTACATACATTCCCGCTCCAATTGCTAATCCTATGCCGGCAGTAGCCCATAAACCAGCCGCGGTCGTTAATCCTTTCACCGCCTGCTTTTGAATAATAATTGTGCCTGCACCTAAAAAACCAACTCCACTAACGACTTGTGCTGCAATCCGACTTGGGTCTAGAGACGTATGCTCTTCATACACAATATCTGAAAAGGCATATTTCGAAACAACCATTATTAACGCACTTCCTACCGCTACGAGGAAATGAGTCTTTAATCCAGCTTCTTTCGATCGAATTTCTCTTTCAATACCAATCATTGCTCCTAACAAGCCAGCAACACCGATTCGTATAATAAAATCAAAATCTACACTCACGGGCACTTCCCCCTTTCATTCATTATAGATAGATAAAACAAAAATTATCACAAACATCCATTTATCAACATGAAGGAATACCACTAAAATACACTTAATACTCCGACCATTTTATGTTAATATTTAAAATATTAACATAAAATAAATAACTTCTAATTTTAAATCTTCACTAATTTTCTAAAAAATCAAAGGTGAATTACATGAAATTAGGTTGAGAAACTTAAGAAAACGCTTTCATTTTGTGTCATAATTTTTTTATAAATACTACATAAACAAAGGAGCTTACTAACAATGAACGTCTCGTTACTTATACCTACTACTGATTTACAAGAAGAATACTTAGATTTCTATATCGAATGGAAAGATAGCGGTGAAACAATGATCCCGTGGGTTATCTCAAAAAATCCTGCTAACTTCCCAGCTATGGTTCAAGAACTTCTCGATGCGCATAACGGAATAAATATCCCTGAAACTTGGGTACCAGATTCTACATATTGGCTCGTTACAAATAATAATAGAATTGTCGGAGCTGTTAATATACGTCATAGTTTAACTGAACATCTATTTAACGCTGGCGGTCATATCGGTTATGGCATTCGCCCTTCTGAAAGAAGAAAAGGTTATGCTACGAAATTACTAGCATTATCATTAGAAAAAACGAAGGAATTAGACATCACGAAAGTACTTGTCGTTTGCGACGCAGTGAATACCGCTTCTGAAAAAACGATTTTACATAACGGCGGGCTTCGTGATGATGATTTCACTGAGGAAGATGGGAATGTAGTAAGAAGATATTGGATTGAGCTATGAATGATCACAAATAAGCGAGAAAGTGATTATACACTTTCTCGCTTATTTTACACTGCTTCTATTTCAAACTGCACTGTAATACCACTTGGATCTACTACCGTAAACCCATTTGTAGTTTCATTTATTTCATGTTGTTTTTCTATTAATCTTTCTTTCACTGCATCTAACGCTTCTTTATGCGGTAGTACAATTGTATATACCTTTAGTCCAGTTGCATGTACTGGTGGGTGTGGATTATTTACTCCGTTCCACGTATTTGCACCGATATGGTGATGATATCCTCCTGCAGAAATGAATAAGCAGTCATCTTCACGTTGTTGCACTTCAAACCCTACTGTCTCTACATAAAACTCTTGTGATTTCTCTACATCAGCTATTCGTAAATGTACGTGCCCAACGACAGTATTAGCAGGTAATCCATCAGCCTCATAATCAACGAGTGTTGCCAGCTCTTTTAAATCTAGTGGCGTACTTCCTCCTGGTCCTTCTCCCCATTGATCACGCGGACGGTCTGCATAAATTTCAATACCATTCCCCTCTAGATCTTGCAAATAAAACGCTTCGCTATATGTATGATCACTTGCACTGTTAAACCTTGAGATTGGTAAAATTTCATTTGAATATGTATAACGCCCTTCTTGCTCAGCTGGGCTGTCAATTACATTCTTATTACGAAGAACCCCAAATAGCGCAGAAGCAAAAGCTTCACGAGTCGGAACTAAAAAGGCTACATGATATATACCAGTCGTACGCGGTTCTTGCAGTACCCCGTCCTCTATCTTTTCAAGAACAAGTAATGTATTCTTACTACCTTTTCCTGCTAAATATGCTTTATTCCCCTCTTGCTTAATTACCTCTAATCCTACAACATTCTCATAAAAAGCAATTTGACGCTCTAAATCTTTCACTTTAAATTCAACATGACCAATACGTGTTTTCGGATGAATTCGTACCATGAATAACTTCATCTCCTTATCCCTATATTTTACCATTACATATAACCGTTACTATGAAGGATACAACTAAAATCATCCTATGTAAATAAGAAAAGTCAGAATTTACATGCATTTTTATTTTCATAATAAAAAAAGCCTCCTTTTCTAACTTTCAGAAAAGGGGGCTTTTTAACGCTTATCTCATTTTATGTACTTCAGCAACTAGCTTTCCACCCTGAATGCCCATATAAAGCTTCACAGGTGCATCATTCGTATTTTCAAATACTAAATCTAAATATGGATATGCAATTGTAGCATCTCTTCCTTGAGGAACATAACCTACCGTTTTAGAATGTGTAGTTCTCTCCACCATTTTCAGGCCAGCTTGATCTGCTGCATTGTATAAAGTTGAAGATGTTTGGCAAACACCACCACCGTATCCATCTACTAATTTACCATCAACTATTTCTTTCCCTAATTGATATCCTTTGTCTGGTGTTGTATCACCGATTAATGAATTAAAAGAGAAACGGTCTCCTTTTGCTAACACAACTCCATTTATACTCGCTGCTGACAAACGAATATTCTCAATACGGCCACCTGTTGAACCGCCTAAGTTCGTTTCATATCTACCAATTACCGTACCATTTCCTTGCGCATCACTTAATGTTGCGACTGGTTTTTTCTCCACGATCGGCAACTGATACGTAGCATCCCACATACCCACATTTAACAATTTATCTACTAATTCTTTTTCCATTAATTCATAAGAAGGTTTTCCTTCTTGCCAACTTCCATCAGGTGCTATACGTGAAGGAACCATTTTTTTGTCGACGCTTTTTCCAACCTCACCAACAACCTTTGTTACAGACTTTTTAAATTTCGCTTCATCTTCAAAATAGCCTAAACCAGATAAATCTAATTTTTTCACTTCAGTACCAGTTCGACCATCAACTAAACTAATAGTATCCTGCACTTCTGCTTTAGCCTCTACAGTGTGCCCACCAATATCACTTACCAATGCAACATCACTTACTTTTGTACCACAGCCACTCACTACAGCTACACATAACACCCCAACTAATATACCCTTTACTTTACGGAACAATATACTCTCTCCCTTTCCCCAACATCACTATTATGTATTTATTTCATTTTTATGTATGTTTTGTTACAATCATTTTACAATATGTTTATAAAATGTTACAAGTTATTTTTCACTCTATATAAATTACTCTTTTCTTTTACAAATGTCTATACATATTTACATAAAAGTTTGAGTTTGATAGAATTGTAACTTTTATGTAAACTCTCCCTTTTATCCAGTATATACCATTAAGCAAAAGAAATACAAATCAAAAACCCTCAAGCTATTTTTTATAAAGAAAAATCCCTCAACATAAATAGGTATTTGCCGTGCCACCGCTCCGCTTTTGCACATACATTATGGTGAATTCAACCTATTTTAAAGAAATGGAGGATGTTATTATGTATCCCTACAATCCATATGATCCATATAATCAATATGCGTACCAACAACCACAGTATGACTTACAAGCACAATACCAATCTTATATAGATCACGCAGAGCAAACGAATCCATATGACCAAAATAGACAATTCCAACTTCCAATCTCTTTTCCTGGCACTGGAAATCGTCAATTAGAAAGACGCGTAAATGAGCTTGAACAAAGAGTACGTCAACTAGAAAATACAGTTGAGCGCCATACACGTAGACTAAACCGCTTAAACCAACGTTTACGCACAGTAGAAAACAGACTAAACATTCCATTCGCAGCATTAGAAGACGGATTTTAATCGAGAAAATAAAGTGAAACTTTAATCAACCTTCACCAATCGGGCTTTTACGGGCAGCCCGCCCGGCAAATAGCGGGATAAAAATTATATAAAGGAAGGGGCTCCCCCTTCCTTATATAAATTGACGAAAGTTTTTTCCATCTCTATACTGATAAGAGTTAATGAAATGAAACAAGGTGATAAATATGGATTTTGAAATAAATTATCTTTCCTTTTATGTTGTACAAGTAGAAGGAAAAGGTGAAGCAGTTGATAAACGCTACAAACATTTTCAAACTTTAGACGCTGAAGAATATGAAGATAGCTCCTTAAAAGAATTTTTGAATGGTGAGTTATTAAAAATATCGAAGCGAAAAGTAGAACGTCATGCAAAAACAGAACAAGCCCCAACAAAAATTGGTCGCTTTATTGTAGAGGAAGGGCACGAACTTGATTCAAACCCTCATTACAACCTTTTTAATCGTATTCGCTTTGCAGAAACAAAGGAAAACTTTAAAGATATGAGCGAACCTCTCGTTTATACATATCTTGACACAAGCGCTGTACGCGGTGGTGTATTTTTAATTGCTCAGGCAAAACTACGCAAATACTTTGATGATCCATTCGTATTTGTAATGAAATGCGACTTCGAACCAAAGGTGGCTTCTATTTCTGATGAATCAACACTGATTCGTAACGTTGAAATGGCCATCACAACAAAGAATATGAAATCTATCCAATATCCGTACATGCCTGAAGAAGGTATGGTCGAAGTGGGCGAATTAAAAATTCACCAAGCATCACACGCCCGCTACTTTGAAGACTTCTTAAAATTCGTCGAATATGAACGCTCTATGCCTGAAATTATGAAAACACAAGTAATGGACATGGTATACGACCAAATTGAAGATGTATTTGAAGAAGGTACGGAAGAACGCGAACAATTCGACCAAGCGATGGAAGTATGGGCTGCCAGTCCGAAACGCGAAATTATGGAACAATTTTCAACCGAAGAAGTAATGGAAGCTACCGCTCAAATCGTTGAGCATGCTCCTGAAGTGGAATTAAAGCTAAAAGCAGACCATATTTCTGTGAAGGCGTTACTTGCTGATTTCGGGGATCAAATACATATTGCGAAGGTAAATGACCGATATGTACTTATGATTGAAGCAGACACACTTACATTTGAAAAGGGCTTCTCTCCTATTGAGTTTCTGAAGCCAGATGAGCTGCAAGATGTGATTGAGCGGATTGAGAATAAGCAACAGTATTCGTATGATCCGAACGGGATTGAATAAATCCTTCCATATATCTGTTTTTATTGGGCGCTTTTAATAAGCGCTCTTTTATTTTGAGCTTAGTTGATGTTTATATTAAAAAACGATTCTTAATAGAATCGTTTTTCCTGATTTATAACAAAAATATGCTTATTTTTAAAAATTATTATTGATTCAAGATATCAATTGTCGCAGAATCAAGTAAATTCCTTCCTTGTTGTGCAAGCGTATTTCCATTAGAGTAGTCACTATGTATGTTGGTAAAATGAAAACTTCACTTCACTACCTCAAATTTATTATACTCGTAAAAAGATAATTGAAAACGATATTCCGGATGCTCTCTCACCCAATCGTAGGCTTCTTCTAAAATTTCCATTTTGTTTTGCAAGTCATTAAGTTCACTACATTTGTCCTTTTTCTGTTTGCACAGAGGGCAGAATCCATTTACTATGTCGGCACTTGTCGCCCTAATAGTTTTACTTTTTAAGTCAACTACTAAACGAAGAAGAAGAGAATGCTCAGCTTTTGTAGTCACCGTCATTTCAGCAACCCCATCCTCATTCCAAAAGACACCGTTTAATTCCATCTGTACGGTGACGTCTTTAATATCCAAGTCTATCACTATCACACCTCCCTTGTATAAAACTCATATTTTACTCTTCGATTTTAATCTTTAATACACCACGCTTTAAAGATATATTAAGCTTTTTCCAATTCTTCTTCTTTGCTATGAAAGGAAGTATAATTACTGCTGATAGCGTGGTAAATATTATCCCCAAAACTACAACTGTTACAATGTTAAAGATTGCTTCCATTTAACTGTATCCTCTTTCATTTCTATGGGCTCTAATTTTATGAATGTATTTAAAAATTCTTACCGCCCCTTAATTTTCAAAGCAATTATAATGGCCCAATCACAACAAATCAATTCCTATTTAATATGAATACTTTATTCATCCATCAATATAATGATGTTAAATTTATGTAGCTAGAAATAAAGGAGAATGTCATTTAACCTCTACATTCTCCTCCATCTCAGCCAAATACCTAATCTGCCGTTCTGCTTTTCGCACTGCCGTACGAAAATGTTTTTTCAGCAGTTCTACTGTATTTTCACTTATATAATATCTTTCCGTAATACTTTCCCACGTGTCACTACTTTCAAATGTACTCCATTCAAAAGAGCGTTCTGTATTTTTCTTTAGTTCTTTAAACACCCATTTTCGCATCTTTTTTTTCGCTTTTTCCGTTAGTTTCCCGTCCTTTACAAGTTCCAGTTCGCCATGTCTTTTGTACCGTTTATGAATATCTCTCTCGCTATATACTTTAAGAAGTATATTTGCTGTATTCTCAGCATCTGCTAGAGCTCGGTGCTGTTTCCCTTCCCATGTTAAACCGAGCTGTTCTACTGCAAATTGTAAACTTGGCGTATGTTCAAATAATTCTTCATACGCTTGGAAAACAAATTTTTGCAAATCAATTCTATTTTCTTTTTCTATACTTGGGCATTCAACACCATGTAATGCACAATCATGAGATAGAAAGCGATAATCTTCTTTTCCCCATGAAACAAATATACAATCTTCGCCGATGAACTGAATAAATTTCTCTACAATTTGAGGGAATTTTTCTACACCAATTAAATCTTCCTTTGTAATTCCAGTCAATTTTGTCGTATGACGAGTTAATCGTGCACTTGGTTTTACTAACTCCGAAAACTCTTCAATTATCTTCATTGTACCTATTTTTATTTTTACAGCTCCGATATCAACTATTTCTGACGGATCTTCTGATTTATACGGTCTGAAATTCCTCTCAATATCAAACACAATGAAATGTGTAGCGTTTTTCAATTTATTTACCTCTTTCTAAATTCCTTTTCACACAAACACTCTATTTTCAGTATTTATTTATTCATGTACTTTATACAAAAATACTCCGAATAAATAAATGAAAATTCAGTCTCGTTATGATATGTAAGTAGGAGGACATCTATAAAAATGCAAAAAAAAGAAGGGCGAGCCCTTCTTTTTTCAAAAATTACTTCTTGTTTACGTTAGTAGCTTGAGGTCCACGGTTACCTTGTTCTACTTCGAAAGTAACTTCTTGACCTTCTTCTAAAGTTTTGAAGCCTTCGCCTTGGATAGCTGAGAAATGAACGAATACGTCTTCTCCGCCTTCAACTTCGATGAAACCGAAACCTTTTTCTGAGTTAAACCATTTTACTTTACCGTTTTGCATGAAAAAAATCCTCCTACAATGTACCTATATGTACATATTCATTTTCAACCACCTTACAATAATAAGCCAGATATTAAAAAACTGCAACCCCTGAGGAGATTTAACATTGCTATCCTCCTCGGAAGTTACAGCTCATTTAAATCTCTATATTATTAAAAGTAAAATGGTTTAAATACACTATATCATATCAATATAATAAAAGTAAAGTTTTTTTCTTAAATTATTTTTTGTTCCCACTGCATTGCTTTTAATTCGCCTGATCCGGCTACTACATAACCATCTTTTTGATTAACAATGCGCCATCCGTGCCCTTTAACTGAATCACATACTGTAACAATACCTTCGTCAAGAAGCACACGGCACACACTACTAATACCCGCCTTATTTTGTGTTGAAGTTGTATATAAAACATGTTGATCTACACTTAAGTCTAAATAACTACTTGCTTTCTGCTCACTTTGACATGTATGCCAATATATTTTTTCACTCGCAATACTTTCATCTATTTTACAATAAGAAATATTCCCGCTAACTCCCTTGCACGATCCACTTGCCGCTACTAAATAAGAATTGTGTAAAGTCAACGCGGAGATCATTTGATTCATCGCAATTTTAATCCTCTTTAATTTACGTGTCTTCAAATCAAAGAGCCAAACACCACCATATTTAGCATGTATTTTCGTACCAATAAATAAGTAATGCTTATATAAAAATAACGATCGAATAGACGGTGCCGCACTGCCATACTCAAGAAACGGATGAATAGTCTCCCATGTCGAACCGAAATTATTAGAAAGATACAGCGTTTTTTCTCCATGAGCAATGACAGTTCCTTGTACATTGCTACATACATTCCAACTCGTTGCTTTTGTTGGAAAACGCTGAATTGTCCAGTTCTCTCCACCATTCATACTACGAATAAAAATCCCTTCGTCACCTACACCATAAACTACATTATCTTCGCTATGTAAATCCCTAATTCGTTTTTGAAAACCATTTAAAATTCGTTTCCATTCTCCGTCTTGTTCAATAAATAAGCCATTATATGTAGTAGCTAACAACAGTTTTCCATCTCTTAACTTTGCAATAGCAGTTGCACTTAACATTGTCTCCACGTTGACACTCCCATTCTTAGAACTTCTCAGCAAATGCAATTGCAAAATTACTGCATTTTTCAACATCCTCTTCATCTTCTGGAGCTAATTCAATTTTCAGCCCTTCTTGTACAAGCTCTGCACCGCGTTCTACAAGACGTTCTTCAAATATCGTTACCGCTTCACAAAATAGTTCATACGCCGTATCACCTGATCCGAATACCGCTACCTTTTTCCCAGCTAAATCTATATTTTCTAAGTCCTCATGAAAATCTTCCGCTTCAAATGGTAATTCACCATCGCCCCACGTATAAGATCCTAAAATGATTCCATCATAAGCTAATAATTCTTCAGCATCCATGCCTTCCATTTCTTGCAATACTACTTCATGATCAAAAGCATCTAAACTAACTTTAATTAAATCAGCAATACTCTCTGTATTTCCTGACATACTTGCATAAGCTATTAAAATTTTTGCCACTTTGGCATCCCCCTCTAACATTAAATGATTCTCATTCTCATTATATTAATAATGAGAATCAATTTCAATTGATTTTTTCTACTTTTATTTATATTACTTATTTCAAATAAAGTGAAACTTTAATGAGTGGGAGTTTTGTTCATCCCCCACTCATTATTAGTTGAACCAATCGGACTTTTACGGGCAGCAGGGCCCTCACCTAACTTCTTTGCTTCCACTGAATTTTGAGGTGGGGGGTCTTACTGCCCGGCAAATAGCGGGATAAATAAAAAAGCACAGATGACTATACAATCATCTGTGCTTTTTTATTACTTTTTAAAAATACCAAAAGGCTTTCCTACTGGTAAAACAACTTTTCCAAAGTGTGTATTTAACACTGCTGCTGCTGAACCGTAGAAAGATAATAATGAAATAAGAAGTTCAGAATATGCTGCTAAATTATGCATTGCGTGCGGCATAACACCTAAAGTACTTAATGAAAGACCAATAAATAAGAAATCAATAAGGACAAAGATCATAAATAATACTTTATGTGTTTCCATTGCACCAATCGTCATAAAGATTGTGAAAATCAAATATCCGATAAAGGCTACACCAAGCTGTTTTGAATCTGCAGCTTGTGCTAATTTTTCGCCAAATACTCCAAGTTGAATTAACCAAGTCATTCCAACACCTAACCAAAATAGGCCGTACGCACCAAATGCTGTCGTACCGAATGTATTGTTATGCTTTGCATCGTGAATGCAAGCAAAGATTTGTGCAAATCCTCCTAAAAAGATTGCCCATGGTAATACAAGTGAAACGCCATCTGTTAAGCCTAACTTTTGAGATGATGCTACAAGTGTTACCATTGCTAATCCAAATAGACCAATTCCAGATGGATCCGCTGTTGTCATTTTCACATGATGTGTAGTAGTTTGATTGCTCATATAAACCTCCTGATTATAAACATACTCGAATACAATACTTAAATCAGAAGCCTATGTCAATGGTTTTTTTTGTATGTTGTCAGACGTTATATTTTATAATGATTAAATATATTTCCGACCACTTCATAAGGTTTTATATTCACTTTTTCCAACTCGTTTATCGGTAGCCATAACGGAATATAACTTCCTCTACCTTCCCGCTGAAATTCCTCAGCTGTTCCACTTCCGAACACTCCGCCTGTAATATAGGCACCATAATAATATTCATTTCCTTTATATTTTACCTTTGCAATAAGGTGCTCCACTTTTATATGTAGCCCTAATTCTTCATATACCTCTCTTTTCGTTGCCTCTTCAGGCGTTTCACCTTCCTCAACCCCTCCGCCAGGAAAAACATAATATGTTTCCTCTTCTCGAATACGTTTTATAAGAGCAATTTTCCCTTCCTGTACAATGATAGCCGCCCCGCGATTTCTTATCATTTTATTTCCTCAATACGAATCGCGACTGTTCCCCACTCTTTTTCTTGTTCTTTCGTATATATTTTGTATGTACTTTCTAACATTTCCTCTAAACTATCATTCTCACAATCCAATAATTTTTTATCAATTTGTTCATACATAGATTTAAAGCTCTCGTATCGCTTTATTTCCGTTACTTTTACCGTCATCATTTCTGTCGTCGTAAGATTCGTAAATACGATTTCATCACCTTTGTTTATTAGTTGACGTTTTTTATCGTATAGGCGTACTTCATATACTTTTTTTCCTGATTGAATTGACTGAAACGGTTTATTATATAAACCCATTTCGTATCGCATACATCCCACTCCCTTTTTTTCATTTCACCTATTAATACAGTTCACATTACTACATCTTGCATATAATATTCCATACGTATCGCTTAATTGAGAAAGGAGGCTGAAGAAGCATGTTATATTTAAATCAAAAACCTGAATATAATAAATATGATATTGGTGATTATACTTATAGTAAAGTAGGGCCAACCATTTTTTCTTGGAACGATGAAACAAAATTAAAAATAGGTAAGTTTTGTTCATTAGCAGAAGAAGTCGTTTTCATACTCGGCGGTGAACATCGCGCAGACTGGATAACAACTTATCCATTTAATGCACTTTTTGATGAAGGAGCACATATTACTGGTCACCCTTCTTCAAAAGGTGATATCGTAGTCGGCAATGATGTATGGATCGGTTATCAATCCTGCATTTTATCTGGTGTTACAATTGGTAACGGGGCCATTATCGGCGCCAGAAGCGTTGTTACAAAAAACGTACCCCCGTATGCAATTGTAGCTGGTAATCCTGCAAAATTTGTTCGATATCGTTTCCCACAAGAAACGATTGACAAACTAGAGAATCTCGCATGGTGGGACTGGGACATTTCTGTTATAAAAGGAGCCATTCCATTACTACTCTCCGACAAAACCGACGAATTTTTCACCTCACCCGAAAATGAATCTATATGATTAAAACAGAAAGAGCATCCAATTATTTTTCAGGATGCTCTTTCTGTTTTTATTTTTTATGTCCATGCAAATGATTACACGGAGAACATTGAAATGGAATTTTATCTAAGCAATTAAAGTTTGTTTCACAAATTTGTTCAATCGTTGGAACAAATGGAATGACAACTATGTTACTTTCTACTATTTGTGTAACAGGTGGCAATACTGTGCCTACTTGATGTTCAAAACGAATACTCGCTTGATTTATATAATTTCCTGAGCCATTTGGCGCGCTCTGTACTGCTACTTGGAACGAAACTGTCCTTGCTTCACCAGGATTTAAAATTCCGATAAGAAACCCTACTGCCGGGCTTACATTCGGCACTGGCCTATTATCAACCGTTACACTTCCAGGAACAAATCGAACACTACTATCTAACATATCTTGAAAACGAATATTTTGCATTACAGTATCACCCGTATTTGTGATGACTGTCGTAAACGTAATGACATCTCCAATTGTTGCTGCCTGTAAATCTGCCGTTTTTACGACTGTCGTTGAGACATTTTGAGGAATAAACGGGATAACAACTGTATTACTATCACCTTCAACTACTACTGGCGGCTCATTCGGATTTACAGTTGCGAGCCCATTCGCTGTAGCGGTATTTGTAACTAAATTATTTACTTGCCCTCCTGTTATTACAACTTGGAAATTAATAATTGCTGCATCATTTTGCTGAAAATCACCTAACGGAATACCAGTATTCGGATTAGCAAATGGAAGAGGTACATCATTTACCGTTACCGTACCATTTATAAATAGCGTATTCGGATCAATGATATCTGTTAACACAATATTGGTCACAGGAACTGTACTATCATTTATAACAGCGATTCCGTAAGTGACAACATCCCCTATCATTGCTACTTCAAAGTTTGCTCCTTTTGCAACAAATAAGATTGCAGTATTTACCGTTACAATAACTGTATTGCTCGTGTCCATCACTGTAACTGGCGGCTCTCCTGGTACTAAAATATATTCTGCTAACGCTCCAGCAACGTTTACTACTGTTCCACCATCCGGAAAACTTGTAATCGTAGCTTCATATGTTACAAGTGCCGTCTCACCAACTGGTATATCAGGTATCGTAAATCCAATCTGCGGATTTAACCCCGGTTGCGGAACCCCATTTATCGTTACACTATTTGGAATGAAATCAGCTTCCTGAGATAGCACATCGATAAATTGAACATTCATTGCATCAGCAGTACCAGTATTTAATATACGAACAGTATACGTTACCGTTTCTCCTACACCAACAACTGAATGGTCTACTTCTTTTAGCATATCTAAGCTGCCTCTATTTACCGGCGTAACCGTCGTATTACTTGAATTTGTAATTGTAGACGGAGGTTCTCCTGGAATCAATTCGAAATCTCCCGTTACTCTTGCTGTATTCATAATGCTACTAGAAGGCGGAACTGCGATTACATTTACTTCAAATGTAATTAATACACTATCCCCTACTGCAAGATCAGGCAATGCAAAGCCTACAAATGGATCTAAACCTACTTGCGGAACCCCATTTATTTGTACACTTCCAGGAACGAATTCTAAACTAGGTGATGGAACATCGATAAACTGAACATTCGTTGCTGTTACCGTTCCCGTATTTGTAACTTGCACACTATACGTTAACGTATCTCCTAATCGTGTCGCTTCTTTATTTATAGATTTTATAACGCTGAATCGTCCTCTATTCACTCTAGTTATCGTCGTATTACTCGGCTCTGTTACTACAACTGGTAGTTCTCCTGGCACTAAAGTAAAGCTTCCTGTTATATTTGCAACGTTCGTAATTGTTCCTGATGACGGGATGTTTGTAACTGTCGCTTGAAACGTCACTATGACTGTTTCACCTACCGGTATATCTCCAACTCCAAATCCAGTAATTGGATTTAAGTTTGGTTGCGAGGCTCCATTTATCGTTACACTATTTGGTACAAATGACGCCCCTGCTGAAATGGTATCAACAAACTGAACAGCATTAGCTGTTACTGTTCCTGTATTCGTTATTTGAACCGTATACGTTAATATATCTCCAACGAGAGTAGCAACCCTATTTACTTGTTTAATAACATTAAATTGCCCTCTATTTACAGTTGTAAGTGTTGTATTGCTCGGCTCTGTTACTATAACTGGTGGTTCTCCTGGTACTAATACAAAACTTCCAGTTACATTTGCCGTATTGGCAATTGTTCCGTTTGATGGCGCACTAACAACGGTTACTTGGAAGGTGACTTCTACACTTTCACCTGGATTTATATCTGGAAGCGGGAATCCGTTATTCGGATTGAATCCAGGTTGTAACACACCATCTATCGTTACACTGTTCGGCACGAATGCTATAGAGGAAGGTAATACATCACTATATTGAACATTCGTTGCTGGCACTGTTCCTGTATTTTGAACTACTGTTGTATATGTGATTGTATCGCCTACTGCAACAACCGGCTGACTCACTGATTTTAAAACATTCAAACCAGGCTCATTGATTTCTGTTAATGTCGTATTACTTGTCGTTGTTTCCGTAATAGGCGGTTCTGTTTCACTTACAGCAAATGTAGCTGTAACGTCTACAAAATTAACAATCGTTCCACCTTCTGGTATGCTTGTAACCACTTCCTGATATGTGACAAGTACAAAATCATCGACAGGTATATCTGGAACTGTAAAACCAATGAAAGGATCTAATCCTGGTGCTGGTACCCCGTTTATGCTCACACTTCCTGGTACAAATGCTACACCCGCGGAAGTAGTATCGATAAATTGAACATTCGTCGCTGGCACTGTTCCGAAATTAAAAATCAATACATCATACGTTAATATTTCTCCTACCGTCGCTACTTCTTTATCTACTAGTTTCAATGGAAAAATAAACGCTATATTAATTGCCGTAACGACTAAATTTGTTAATATCGTTTCCGTAATCGGTGGTTCCTGCGGATTTGGTTGTGAAGTAAATGTAACATCTGCATCATTTAATATGACTTCATTATCTGGAATTTCTGTAATCGTCACTTGGAATGTGACCTCAATACTTCCACCAGCGATTAATAATGGAGTAACTGTAAATCCTATTTCTGGATTTAAACCAAGTTGCTGCACTCCACCTATCGTTACACTATTGTCAACAAACGTCGTTCCTTCTGGTATGACATCTTGGAAGAACACATCTGTAACAGGGATAATTCCTACGTTTGAAATGAGCACAGTATACGTTAATACATCCCCAACGGCCCCAGTTGCAACATCAACTGTTTTTGTTGCTGTTACTTCACCAGGAGGAGGTAACGGTATTGTAACTACCGTTGTATTACTTGAATTCGTGGTTGTTACAGGTGGTTGTAAAGGATTTAATAAGAAAGTGGCTGTAGCAGATGCTGTATTTAATACTGCTCCACGTGTAGACGGTGCAACTACCGTAACTTGGAACGTTACTGTCAATGATGTTCCAGCAGCAATATTAGGAAGCGGGAAACCAACATTTGGGTCAAATCCAGGTTGTAGCGTTCCATTTATCGTTACACTGTTTGCTACAAATGTTGTTTCTAAAGCAATTGGATCAAGGAAAGAGACATTCGTTGCTGTTACTGTACCGTTATTCCGAATGACAACAGAATACGTGTAAGTTTCTCCAAGTGCTGCTTGTTGTACAGATGAAGATTTTTGTATATTTAACTGTGCTGTGTTTACTTGCGTCACAACAAAATTACTATTTGTAACAGTCGTTATTGGAGGGTTTGCTGGATTTATAAGAAAACTTGCAGTAACGTTCGATTGGTTTCTTATATTTCCACCGCTCGGAACACTCGTCACTGTAACTTGAAACGTAATCGTAGCCGTTTGCCCGACCGGAATATTTGGTACCGGGAAACCTAGCATAGGATCCGCACCTTGCTGAACAACTCCATTTATCGTCACACTATTTGTTACAAACGCAGTACCAGACGGAATTGGATCTTGAAAACCAATATTTGTTGCAGGAACAGTTCCTGTATTTTGAATAAGAATCGTATACGTTAACGTATCTCCTACACCGGCTTGTGGTGTATTTACACTCTTCATTACATTAAGTGATCCTACATTCACTCGCGTCACAACAATATTACTAATCGTTACAATTGTAATTGGTGGCTGGAGAGGACTTACTTGGAAATCAGCAGTTACATTCGCATTATTCGGAAGAACTCTATTTGGTGGTACACTCGTGATTGCCACTTGAAAAGTGACCGTCACCATACCTCCTACTGGAATATTAGCAAGTGGAAATCCAATTGTCGGGTTTAAACCTGGTTGAGGTGTCCCGTTTATTGTTACACTATTCGCTACAAAAGTGGTTCCAACTGGAATCGGATCAAGGAATGATACATTTGTCGCTGTCACCGTTCCACTATTTTGTATACGAACTGTATACGTTAACGTATCTCCTACACCGGCTTCAGTAGCACTTACACTTTTCATTACATTTAACCCTGAAGAATTCACAATCGTCATAACAGTATTACTTGGTACTGTTACAGTAATCGGTGGCTCTGTTGGATTTACAAGGAAATCTCCAGTTACATTCGCATTATTTACGACATTATTCCCTTGGGGAATTTCATCAATTAATACTTCAAACGTAACAATAACACTCGCGCCAGTAGGCAAATCATTTAATTGGAATCCAAGTTCTGGATCTGCCCCTTCTTGTAAAACACCATTCACAACTACACTATTTTCAATAAATAATGTCCCTTGTGGAATTGAATCTTGGAAAAATACATTTGTAGCTGGTACACTACCTGCATTTATAACTTCGATTGTATATACTAAAATATCCCCTACAGTTGCAACAGCCGTATTCACTGATTTCACAACTTCAAAGTTCCCTGTTTGTACTGTCGTATTCACAACATTACTCGGAACATTGATGGTTACTGGTGGTTCACTCGGATTCACTTGAAAACTTGCTGTTACATTTGCTTGATTTAAAATATCTTCATTTTCTGGATCCTGTACAATTAATACGTCAAATGTGACTACAACTGTTTGAGCCGCAGGAATATTCGGAAGAGAAAATCCTGTATTCGGATTCAATCCACTTTGCGATACTCCATTAATTGTTACAGAATTTGCAACAAATGAAACAGCAGAAGAAATAGGGTCTTGGAAAAATACATTTGTTAACGGAACGTTTCCTGTATTTTGGACGGCAATTGTGTATGTTAAAGTATCCCCTACCGCCGCTTGCGTTGTATTCACTTCTTTTATTACATTTAAACCGCCTGTATTAACTTGTGTCACAACTGTATTCGTTTGTCTATTAATTGTTATCGGTGGCTGATTCGGAATAACGACGAAATTAGCAGACACATTTCCGCGATTCGCAATCGTACCTCCCGATGGTGTAGATGTAACTCGTACTCGAAATGTAACAGTCCTACTTCCGCCAGGAGATATATTAGCTACTGTAAACCCAGTTGCTGGATTTGCCCCAGGTTGTGAAACCCCGTCCACAGTCACACTATTTGCGATAAATGTCGTTCCAATTGGGGTCGGATCTTGAAAAATAACGTTCGTCGCAAGTACATTTCCTGTATTTTCAATTGTAACAGTGTACGTAAGAACATCATTTACCGTCGCAAAAGCTCTATCCACTGTTTTTCTCGTTCTTATATCAGCTATGTTAACGGTCGTAACTACAGTGTTACTTGTCGCTTGCCCTGAAACTGGTTGTTGACCAGGCACTGGAGTAAAGGTAAATGTAGCACTTGCACGATTGGGAATTGGATTGACAAGAGGATTAGATGTTACTCGAACTTGAAAGCGCACTATAGTCGTTTGCGAAGCATTAATACTTCCAAGATTTATACTACTTGCTGGATTCGCTCCTGGGCGTGCTACTCCATTCACTGTAACGCTATTTGGAACAAATGTTGTTCCAGCAGGTATACTATCAACAAAAATAACATTGTTTGCAGTAACGTTCCCATTATTTGTGACATTAACTGTGTACGTTAATACATCATTAAGCGTTGCCGTCTGTAAATCTACAGATTTTTGCATACTTATAGTCGCTTGATTCACTGTCGTTTGTACTGTGTTTGAAGAAGACGTACTTGTAATAGGAGGACTACTAACGAAAGGACGGAATTGATATGACACCATTGCACGATTTAAAATAGGATTTGGGTTCGGAAACGATGTTATTCGTACTTGAAATGTAACAATTCTTTGCGTGTTATTTGGGATTGTGCCTAAATTAATTCCATTAGCAGGGTTCGCATTCGGCTGTGTTACTCCACCTACTGTTACACTACCTGTAACAAACGTCGTTCCGTTCGGAATACTGTCTTGTAATATAACATTTTCTGCACTTCCTGTACCTGTATTAGGAACTGTAATTGTGTAGGTAAGAATATCTCCAACTCCTGCAACTGTTCTATTGACCGATTTAACAGGATTAATAATTGGCCCCGTTGCATCAATTTGAACCCCAAAACCAGCTGCAGCGTATCCATCTCCATTAGTAACGAATCGAACCGTTGCTGATGTTTGATTGTTTACTAAAGATGAGGAGGCATCTACATTTGTAATATCCCACCCCTGTCTTCGGACGGCCAAAGCTATCCCTAACGGCTGATTCAAATCTCCAAACGTGCCACTCGTATCTAAATTTCCACTGTCATTACAAATTTGTGACTGAAAAAAATTATTCGCAGGATTTCTCGGTCCGAATAATGCAACTGTAGCATTTGCATTCGGTCCAAAGCGAAGTTGATCTCCAACAATGTTAGAATCACCTTCTTGAGCAGTTACGAGCACTCGTCCTGTTACAGCTCCTGTAGCTGGAGTAGCAAATCCTGAAATAGTGGCATCAACTGGTGGTGATGAAGCATCAATAATTTCTTGACCTGCATATACTGACAAATTTCGAAGTGGTAAATTGGCATTTTGATACACAACCTCAAGCGTCCATCCAGCTGAACGACTGATTGTTGGGTCGGCTGAAGTTCTTGCAGCTGGCACAGCACCCGTTGTATATGTTCCTGCTCCACCTGCACTAACAAGATTCGTTACATTGGCAGAGCGAGCATAATAAAACTGGTTTCCTACTGAACCTTGCTGCGCGGTAACAGGATCTGGCGTAACAGAAAACGTCCCTGCTGGCGTTGTAAATGTAATGTTATCATTTAAAAATGGTAACACATCTTCCGTATCAGTCCGGAACGTACCAGCCCAAACTAATTCTGCATATAACACACTGCTTCCCGCTGGAAGATTTAAAATTGCACTTGAAGAATTCAATTCCCATTCATCTGTTGTCCCTGCTGGGAATCCTGGTACTTGCAATGCTGTATTTACTGTCGTAAACACAGCAAGTGTACCAAAAATATTACCTGGTGCAGGTGATGTAGGACTAAGTCCCAGTGTATTCCCAGTGAACGTGACGGCACCAGGTACTGTTGTCGTAAAACGATTTATAAAAGGCACACAATCATCTCATTTCATTTATAGTAAAAAGTGCTCTATACTATAAAATGTAGACAACCTATGGGATGTACGTTGTCCAACAAAATTCCGCACATATGAGAGGAGTTTATAAAACTATGCGCTATGTTATTATAACAGGAACTTCACAAGGTTTAGGGGAAGCTATTGCCACGCAATTATTAGAAAAAAATACAACTGTCATCTCTATTTCTAGAAGAGAAAATAAAGAGCTTACTAAACTTGCAGAACAATATAACAGCAATTGCATTTTTCATTCCCTAGATCTTCAAGATGTACATAACTTAGAAACTAACTTTAAAGAGATCATTTCATCTATTAGAAAAGAAAATGTATCCTCTATTCATTTAATTAATAATGCGGGTACAGTTGCACCTATGAAGCCAATTGAAAAAGCTGAAAGCGAACAATTCATTACGAACGTTCACATTAATTTACTTGCACCTATGATTCTTACATCTACGTTTATGAAGCATACGAAAGGCTGGAAAGTAGATAAACGCGTTATTAACATTTCATCTGGTGCAGGAAAAAATCCTTACTTTGGCTGGGGCGCTTATTGCACAACGAAAGCTGGTGTAAATATGTTTACACAGTGCGTAGCAACTGAAGAAGTAGAAAAAGAATATCCAGTAAAAATCGTCGCTTTTGCACCTGGTGTTGTTGATACAAATATGCAATCACAAATTCGTGAAACAAATAAAGAAGATTTTATAAATTTGGACCGCTTCATTGCATTAAAAGAAGAAGGAAAACTATTATCACCTGAATATGTTGCGAAAGCTATTCGTAACTTACTAGAAACTGAGGACTTCCCTCAAGGCGAGGTTATTAGGATTGATGAATAATAAAAAGGCGTGCTATTTTAGCACACCTTTTTGTTCTACTTCTCTAAAAATATAAGCACAGACTCCGCAATTTGCTCATAACCGATTTCTTGATAAATTTTATTAGATGTCGGATTCGCTAGATCAGTATATAACGTAGTCGTCTTGTACCCTTCATCTAACATACATTGACTAAGTGCCGCTACACAATTAGATGCGTATCCCTTTTTCCTTGCTTCTTTCGGCGTATATACAAAATTAACTGTTATATTATTTTTAGTTGGTCTCGTTTTTGCAGCTACAGAAACGAGTTTCCTATCCACTTCCAAACCAAACAGTCGATTTGTAGTTATTAATGTATGCGCAGTTTGTTTTGCTTCTTCTTTCGTAGTAGGAAGCTTTACATCTTCACAAAATTGATATATCCACTGTTCTATTAATGGTAATTCATCATTATTTACTGCCCGGAAAAGTCCGTTCGCATTACACCTCTTCTTTACTTTGTTCAGCTCATACACACCTTGCTCCATTGCAACATTCGTTTTCTTATTTTCTAATACCGCAATCTCTTCCGCTAATTTCTGTACAATTTTCTTATTACCGATCAATCCAGGAATATCCGGGTATACTTTCGTTAACTCTTTTGCAAGTTCCTCAATAGCTACTCCTGCAATTTCAGAAGTTGCAACAATGATTTGTTTCTTCTCTTCTGTTTGCAGAAATACAACGGCAATTTCTTCTCCTTGTTTCGCTATCCCCATAAATATCGGTTCTTGGACCATTTGTAATACACCTAATATGAGATTGTTTTCCTGCTCATTCTTTTCTAGAAATGTTGTAACATCTTCTTTAAAATGAAAAATCTCTTCATATACATATAATTGAATCATCGACAATCTCTTCTCTCTATTTATAGTTTCATAAAGTATTGGCGATTAATTCACTAAATTCCTCTTTTACGATTCAACAATATTCAAAGTTAATGAATTCAAATTCGTTTCAGCTTGTAAAATTCTTTGTTTTTCCCTTTCAAATACCTCTTCTTCATTTTGAAATGACTCTTTTCGATTTTTAATCATGCGCTCCATTTCTTTTTTACTCGGTCCACCGTATACATTTCTTTTTTGAATAAAAGCTTCTGGCGATATAATTTCTTTCCACTCTTTTTCTAATAAATTTATTTTAAAATGTTCTTGCAAATACATATTTACATCTTTGAAGTGTAATTCATGTAGTTCTTTTTTCTGCTCCAATGACATATTTGCAATAGCACTTGCTGCATGATGAGCATGCCGAAATGGAATGTCATAATTTTTTGTTAAAACATCTGCGAAATCAGTTATCGTAATTGCATGTTTATAGGAACGACTTTTCAACGTTTCTTCTTCTACTTTCATCGTTCGAACAACTGCATTCATCATACAAAAAACACGAATGGTCTTTTCAATTCCTTTATATAAATACGGCTGCAAGTCATCTTCCGTATCGACAATATCACCAAATGGCGTATTATGGATCATTTGAAATACTGTAAATGCTTCTCCTAAAGCACCACTCGTAATTGCACGAGCGTGTTCAATTGAAACTGGATTTCGTTTTTGCGGCATTATACTACTGATTTGTACATATGGCTTTGCAACAGTAATACCGTCATATTCTTTCGTTGCTAACAACAAAAAGTCATGAATCCATCTACTCGTGTTCGTCATCATTACCATAAGTAGCGAGCTAACTTCCAATAAATAATCCGCCCCGGCAACAGCATCATATGAGTTCTCAATTACATTTGTAAATCCAAGTAGATGAGCAACTCGTTCTCGTTTAATCGGGAAACTTGTTGTAGAGAGTGCAGCCGCCCCCATTGGAGACTGATTTAAAAGTTGGTACGTTTTTTTCATTCGTTCTAAATCTCTTTGCATCGTATCATAAATTGCTAAAGTATAATGACCAAATGTTGTTGGCTGTGCTGGTTGTGTATGTGTATAAGCTGGCATAATCGTTTCCTTGTGATTATCGGCAAGTTGTAATATACTTTCTTGCAATAACAAATGATGCTCCATTAACCGTAGTACATATCGCCTTAAACTCATGCGATACATCGTTACACCCATATCATTTCTACTCCTACCAATATGCATATTACTTACAAAATCGCATTTCGCTTCTTGAGAAATTAAATGTTCGACTAAAAAAAAGAGGTCTTCATGCTGCTCTGTATATACCAATTTATCTTTTGGTATTCGCTCTACTTTTCTAAGTGCGTTTAATATAACTTTAGCTTCTTCTATTTTCATTAAACTTTCTTCAGTCAACATCGTAATATGTGCTTTATGCACTTGAAACATATCTTTCAATAAGTAATTTCGTTGAAAATCAAATACATGTTGTAATACACAATCCACATATGTTTTTCCAGGGAAATCAGCGCCTTCACTCTTTATAAACTCTTCCTTACTCTGTTTCATCACCTTTTCCCCTCTCACCTAAGTATTACTACCCATCATACCCAGAGATAGAAAAAAAGTGCTTGTACATAAAAATAAACTCGGTGCTCTCTGCACCGAGTTTATTTAATAAAAGTCGCATCATACTTATCACTTTGCAACACTTGGAAATGTAAGTTTGCTAAATGTTTCCGTATTTCTGCACTATCGTCTTCATTTAAATTATTCGCTAAAAACACAATTTCTGTACAGTTTCCACGTTTATCCATAGCGTAAACTGCTTTTGTCACCGTCCATGGTGTGTAACCATTCTTTTGCCCAGCATGTCTAAATGTTTTACGGTATTTCTTGGCACTCATGTCTGTTTCAACGATATTTGCCCATACTTTTTCTTCAGCCTCTGTCAAGCCGCCTTTATGGTTTGCTTTTTGAAGTAATACCATATAATCATTTGCGGAAGCTGCTGGTAATCTATCTGACCAAATTTTGTCGTAACGTTCCTCTAAATAAAGCGGAATTTCCTTCTGTAATAATGGTCCCTTCTTCTTTAAGCGTTCATGAATATTCATCGCATATTCACGATATTGCTCTTGAGACATTTCTTTTAACTTTTTTTCTATTTTATATTTTGGAACATGCAATTCTTTATGCAAATATCCCGGGATATATAAAGATGAAACGATTGGAAATAGTGGTTGATGTGCAGGAAGTGATAAACTTTGTAAATTCCGATTAATGTTATCTAATCCTAACAATTCCATTAAGTATTCAGCATTCGCATTCGAACTAAACTTAACCATTCCTTTTGCCACTTCTTCTAAAGAAACCGCTCCTTCAGTTATCTTGCCTGTCTTCTCCAAATACTTTTGCCATCTATCTTGTGCACCTCCATCTGTATTCGGAACATAATAACGATTCACATCATTAATCGAAACTAAACTAGACGAATCAATTTTCCCTTCAGTAACTTGTTTCGTATATTCAAGCGCCACAATTAATTTCATCGTACTAGCGACTGGCAATACAACATTGGGATTTACAGAATAAACAACTTTATCATTTCTCTTTACTAGAAGTGCACTATTTTTTTCATCTTTATGTTCTTCAATAAAAGATGCAATATACTGTGCATCATCATTATTTGAACTCCATACTTTTTTCACTAAAAAGTTACCCGATATTAGCAAAACGAAAATACCCACAATTACTGCGCATACTATAGTTTTTTTCAAGTAAAATTCCTCTCCTATTGTGTAACTCTTCTCTATTTATCATTAAAAAACAAATTAATGGAGATGGTCATTTAAATAACCATCTCCATTATTTTAACTTGTATGCTCCCATTATGTCTACGTCATAAATTTCACAAAATCCTCAAGAAACTTTTTATAATGTAACGACCAACCAATTCGCACCCAATTTTTTAATGCTTTTGCATCAGGTTGAGGCCGAAAATCAGCAATACTCTCTCCTTTTGCAATTCCAACTGTATCTACATCGACACGACGATATACATAGTCTAAAAGGGATGGATTTGCCGCAACCATCATTGTAACGACGTCATGTACTGGGCTTCCTTTTATTTTCGGATTTAACTTTCTATAAGCTTTATAATAATACGTAAATATCGGCTCGATTAACTTATTAAAACTCGTTTTAGAGTGTTTCGTAATATATTTTACCATTTCCGGCGTAATAATTGCTTCAGATGTAACGTTAAGTGGTACTAATGTCACATTTTTAGCATTTTGCATAACTAATTGCGACGCAATCGGATCACCATGAAAATTCGCCTCTGCGACTGGTGTTACATTGCCAGGCATTAAGAAAGCACCGCCCATTATATAATATTCTTTCACATACTTCATCATCGGCTTTTCTAAAATAAATGCCGTCGCTAGTGTTGTTGATCTACCAGCATCGACTATTATTAATTCCCCTTTATATTTTTCAAGAAGATCAAAAAATGCACAAAAAGGCTTTATATTTGGCAAAAAAGTTTTTGGAGGTTTAATTGGCCCTAAACCGTCTGCCCCATGAATTTCTGGATAATACGTTGTAACATCTCCGGATAAAGGAATTTTCGCACCATTAATAACAGGTATATCTTCCCGTCCTGCCATTTGCAATAAATATGCGGCATTACTTGTCGCCTTTTCTTGTGTTACATTTCCATATCCCGTTACTACCCCAACAATATCAATATCAGGATGCAACAATCCATACATAATTGCTAAAGAGTCATCAATGCCTGGGTCTCCTAAAAATAACACTTTTTTCATCGACCTCAACTCCATCCCCTCAGTTGTTATTAATTTATGAATAAACGTGGATATACAGAATAAAAAAGAACAAATTCATACGAAAAAACGCAGTCCTATAAGGACTACGTTCTTCAGCTAACCTATACTGTTTTTTTTACAGCACTCATACTTCCAATAACATAAGCGATAAACGCAAAACAAATTGGGAAGACAACTGTATGTATACCGAACGGATTTGGATAGAAAAGATGAATACACATATATGAACCTACTCCAACGAAAATGGAAGCAAGCGCTCCTGTAGCATTTCCTTTCCTCCAATATAACCCTAATACGATTGGCCAAATGAATGCTGCTTCTAATCCACCGAAAGAAAATAAATTTAGCCATATTAAAAAATCTGGTGGTTTAATCGCCGCTGCATAAACGAGTAGTCCTACAATACCAGTAATCCACAAACTTCCTTTTTTTATCGTACTGTCTGCTGCATCTTTCTTTATGTAATTTACGTATATATCTTTAATAATTGACGAGCTTACAAGTAATAATAAAGAGTTTACTGTAGACATAATCGCTGCCATTGGTGCGGCTAAGAAAACTCCAGCTAACCACGGTGGCAACACTTCCATCGCAAGTAGCGGCATTACTTTATCTGGTACCGTTATACCTGGAAGTACTACTCTTGCAAATACACCTGTTAAATGCATACCGATCATAATTGTACCAACGACAACTGTTCCAATTATTAAAGCTTGGTGCATAGCTTTTGAATTTTTATAAGACATGGCACGCACGCTAATTTGCGGTAAACCTACAACGCCAATTCCAATTAAAATCCAAAATGATGTAACATATGATTTCGTTAAACTGCCATCTGCTCCGAATGGTGTAATTAAATTTGGATTAATTTGAACAAGTTCCTGCATAATCTTTTCAATTCCACCACCAGCAATGACAGTAGCAATTAAAATGATTGTCGTTCCAACTAACATAATGATTCCTAATAATGTATCTGATAGCGCGACTGCACGAAATCCACCAATTAATACGTACACAAGTACAGAAAAAGTAAATAAAAATAGTGCTGTTGTATACGATAGACCCGTTAGTGACTCAATTAATCGTCCACCGCCGACCCACTGGGCTACTGTCGCCGAAAATAAAAAGATAATAATACATAACGCAGAAAGTATAACAACTGCTTTATTATTGTATCTCCCTTTTAAATAATCGATAAGAGTAATTGCTTCCATCTTCCTAGCGATAATTGCAAACTTTTTACCGATAACCGTTAAAACGATATACCCTGTTACAACTTGAATCGCAGATAACAGTACCCATCCAAGCCCCATATTGTAAGCAATACCAGGGCCACCAATAAAGCTACTTGCACTACCGTACGTAGCAATCATTGTCATCGCTAATAATAAACCGCCTAGCTCACGCCCACCTAGAAAATATTCTTGTAAAAATTTATTATGAGCAGTTGCTTGCACGCGTCTTGAAGCATATACACCAATTAAAAATACAACGATAAACGAAATTATCATTGGAATGATTACATACCAATTCATCTATTATTCCTCACTTTTTTCTTCCTCATCGAGTGAAATATCTTGAAATACAAAACGAACAACTAAACTAAGTAAAATAACCATAACGATAAATCCAACGATACAGCTATAAAAAAACCATGTGGGAAAACCGAATACATATGTATATTCACTCGGATTTTTACTACCAAGCCCATAAGCGAATCCGTACCATATTATAAAATTAATAATAGCAAGTCCAAGACCAATTAACGCTTCTCTATGGGCTATTCGAAAGCGTGGATCATCATGATAATCTTTCATTTTTCCCCCTCCTCTCACGATGTATTATTGTACCATTGTTCTTCTAGTTTTTCCTACTAGAAAGCAAAAACAAGCAGGATTTTTTACAATCATATAGAAGGTTCTGTTACATTACATATTTTTTACAATTGTAACACAAATGAAATTTGAATTTTCAGTATTTATTAATTATGATTTTAATTAGAGGCTTTCCATCTAGTTTCCACATCCTTGATTTCGGAATAAGCGCCGTCTCGTACTGCGTTTACATTATATTTTCAAGGGGGTTATACAATGAGTCAACTAGCTGTAAATCTTCATGAAAAGGTAGAAAATTTTCTTCAAGGTACAAAAAAGTTATATGTGAATGGATCTTTCATTGAAAGCGCTTCCGGAAAAACATTTAAAACACCTAACCCAGCAACTGGTGAAACACTTGCCGTCGTTTCTGAAGCTGGTCGTGAAGATATTCATAAAGCTGTAGTCGCAGCTCGTATGGCTTTTGACGAAGGTCCTTGGTCTCGTATGAGCACTGCTGAGCGAAGCCGTCTCATGTACAAGTTAGCTGATTTAATGGAAGAACATAAAGAAGAGCTTGCACAGCTCGAAACATTAGATAACGGAAAGCCAATCCGTGAAACAATGGCAGCAGACATACCACTTGCAATTGAGCATATGCGCTATTACGCTGGCTGGGCTACGAAAATCGTTGGTCAAACAATTCCTGTTTCCGGTGATTACTTTAACTATACACGCCATGAAGCTGTTGGTGTCGTTGGTCAAATTATCCCTTGGAACTTCCCGCTTCTTATGGCAATGTGGAAAATGGGAGCAGCGCTTGCTACAGGATGTACAATCGTTTTAAAACCTGCAGAACAAACTCCACTATCTGCTCTATACTTAGCTGAATTAATTGAAGAAGCTGGATTCCCGAAAGGTGTTATTAATATCGTACCTGGATTCGGTGAATCAGCTGGACAAGCTCTCGTTAATCATCCACTCGTTGATAAAATTGCATTTACCGGTTCTACTCCTGTCGGTAAACAAATTATGCGACAAGCATCCGAATCATTAAAACGCGTTACACTTGAGTTAGGCGGTAAATCACCAAATATCATCTTGCCAGATGCTGATTTATCTCGCGCGATTCCTGGTGCACTTTCTGGTGTTATGTTTAACCAAGGACAAGTATGCTCTGCTGGATCACGCTTATTTGTTCCGAAGAAAATGTATGATAATGTCATGGCTGATCTCGTCCTTTATTCTAAAAAATTAAATCAAGGCGCTGGTCTAAGTCCAGAAACTACAATCGGTCCTCTCGTTTCCGAAGAACAACAAAAACGTGTAATGGGCTTCATTGAAAAAGGGATTGAAGAAGGCGCTGAAGTACTTTGCGGAGGAAATAATCCATTCGATCAAGGCTACTTCGTTTCTCCTACAGTATTCGCTGACGTAAATGACGAAATGACGATCGCAAAAGAAGAAATTTTCGGTCCAGTTATTTCTGCAATACCGTTTAACGATATTGATGAAGTAATTGAACGTGCGAATAAATCTCAATTTGGCTTAGCTGCTGGTGTATGGACAGAAAATGTTAAAACTGCACACTATGTTGCAAGTAAAGTACGTGCAGGTACAGTATGGGTAAACTGTTATAACGTCTTTGATGCAGCATCTCCATTTGGAGGATTTAAACAATCTGGTCTCGGCCGTGAAATGGGATCTTACGCATTAAATAACTATACAGAAGTGAAGAGCGTTTGGCTTAACTTAAATTAATGAGAAAGAACCTGACTTACCTGGTCAGGTTCTTTTCATTATGTATTCCTTTAAACTTGCAGTCCTCCGCTCACATTTAATACTTCACCTGTAATATAAGATGCGTATTCTGATGCTAAAAAGGCTGCTGCGTTCGCAATATCTTCTGGCGTTCCAATTCTACCAACTGGAATAGCGCCCACCATCTTTTCTTTCACTTTATCTGGTATCGTTTTTGTCATATCTGTATCCATAAACCCCGGACAAATCGCATTACAAGTAATACCGAAACTTCCAACTTCTTTCGCTGCTGTTTTTGTTAATCCTACAACTCCTGCCTTTGTAGCCGCATAATTTGCTTGACCTATGTTTCCTTCTCTACTAATTGAAGATATGTTAATAATTCGTCCATACCCTTGTTGTCTCATGTAAAGAAGCGCTGGTTGCATACAATAAAAAACTCCAGTTAAGTTCACTTGTAATACTTGTTCCCAAGCAGACTTCTCCATTTTATGTAACATTGCGTCTCTTGTAATTCCAGCATTATTCACCAAAATATGTAATGTACCAAATTTTTGAACCGCATATTCAATTAACGACTTTGCTTCATTTTGATTACTCACATCACATCGATATGAGCACACTTCATATCCTTCATCTGATAACTCACGTGTCGTCTTTTGTAGATTCTCTTCATTTACATCGCTAATTAATACTTTCGCCCCTAGTTTTGCATAAACCCTTGCAATCTCTTTTCCAATTCCCTGTGCAGCTCCTGTTACAACAGCTGTTTTCCCATTTAAAAACTCCATTCCTATCCCCCATTTCTATTACTTATACTGTATATTTCGGCTTTTTGCTTTCCAATTCCTCTTTGTATAAAAAAGTCTATTTGTGTCAAACTAACTTTGCAACGTCGCATAAACGCAAGGAGATTGTGTCGAATGAACAAAAAGAATTTCAAACAAAGCAAAGCAACTGATGGCATTGATGTTGAGTTCTCTCGCGAACTCGCTGACCACAATGACTTAGAAGCAAACGCACGTGCAAATGCCGCTGATGCACGTCAAAAACCCCAGTCAACCGAAAAATAAGGTACATCACAACCTTATTCTTTTCAAAAGGGACCTACTACCCAACAAAATAAACCGAGAGACATCTCTCGGTTTATTTTCTATATTTTTTTGTATAATGAGCCAAAGTAAGCAACGGATATATATGAGCATAACTATGATAACGAATATAAAACCCACCTGGTAAACCTGTTCCAGTAGGATATTTTTCATTTACATAAGGGTTGGAGAGCAAATATGAAATACCTTTTCGAATGATTGGTGTTTCTTTTTCATAGTAAGAAATGAGAGCATCTAACGCCCATGCCGTTTGGGATGGTGTACTAAATGGTAAAGTAACGAACCTTTTCTCCACACTACTGTGGCAAGATTCTCCCCAGCCACCATCTTCATGCTGTATATGTTCAAGCCATAAAGCTGCTCGTTTTAATGATGGATCGCTAGATGGTATTCCTAGTGACCGTAAACCAGTCAACACTGCCCATGTACCATATATATAACAAATTCCCCATTTCCCATACCATGATCCATTTTCCTCTTGTACATTCATTAACCAATTTATCGCACTTTGTTTTTGTTTCTCGGGCAATTCATTTTGCGCATATGTCCCAAAAAACTCTAGCACTCTTCCTGTAATATCTGGTGTAGAAGGATCTGTAATCATATCACTTGCATTTTCGATTGGTAAATTTGCTAATATACGGCTCGTTACCCCTTTTTCAAAAGCTCCCCAACCACCATCATTATTTTGCAATCCTTTAACCCAATTAACCGCTCTCTTCCAAGCATTATCTACATTTTCGTCCCCTCTACTTCGCGCCAGTGCTCTTAACACAGCAGTTGTATCATCAATATCTGGAATCATCGTATTCACATCCGAAAAGCCCCAACCACCTGGGAATAGATTCGGTGCATGTACACTCCAATCTACTTTCTTCGTTTGCTGTTTTCTTAGTAAATACGCTGATGCATTTTGAATCACTTTACTTGCTTTCGGAACTTGAGCTTCTTGCAAAGCATAACTGAGTAAAGCTGTATCCCATACAGTTGACGGAGAGTTTTGCAAATGGCTCCCTCTCTCCATCTTCCATATATAAGATGCGATTCCCGTTATAGCCTTCTGAATAATTGGCGATTGAATAGAATGCCCTAATGCAAGTAAAGCATAAATCATATAAAACGAGGCAGTTGCGTAACTATATAATGTTCCATTTTCATCAATACGCTCTTTCATAAAACGTTCTACTTCCTCATATCCTTTATGATGCAAAGAAAGTGGATACGTTATAATTTTCTTCACCTCACTTAATAACGTTTGAAAAACTGGAGACCGATCCTCCCGAAACCATTCTCCGCCCCCGCCTGCAATGTGATTTAAATTTGGCAATAACTTTTTCCCTACTCGAAATCTTTTATTTAAACACAACATCATCGGAATTAAATGGATACGTGCTGAGCTACTCAATTCAAATATACTGAGGGGGGAATCGTTCTGCAGAAACATTATTGGTGTTGGCAAATGAAAGAGAGAAGGATATTCATATTCTCCATGAATCGCTAATAAAAACTTCGTCATAAAATGAGCACGCGCCACCCCCCCGCGCTCATTTATAAACATTTCCGCTCGCTTCATATTCGCATCTTCTTTTGTATATTTTTCCGATGCAAGTAAGGCAGCATAAGATTGAATTGTAGCAGATAAATTACCACCCACTTCATCTTCATACAATTTCCATGTTCCTTCATTTGTTTGGAGTGATGCTAATCTTTTTACAAACGGTTCTATCTCTTTATCTCTACCTAATAATTTTAATAAAAAAATCATATGACAATCTGTTAGTGGCGCTCCTTCAAAACAAAACCGCCACGTACCATCTTGCCGTTGCATCGTTTGAAGTGCAGTTGTTCTTCTCGCTATTTCTTCATGCACTTTTTCATATAATAACAAGTTACTCACCCACCCTTTCGAAATCCGTATAACGATATTCAAAAAGGTAGCTGAATATGTATGAAAACAAAGAAAAGCAGAACATATAAAATGTTCTGCTCATAAACAATATCCTACTCCGACAATAATCCCTAATAAAGCACCGACTACTACTTCATACGGTGTATGCCCAACAAGTTCATTTAACTTCTTATATTCTGTTTCTCTACCGTGAAAAAAGTCATTCAATATTTTTGCTTGTTTACTTACTGCAAGCCTTACTCCTGAAGCATCATACATTACAATAATGGCAAAAATAGCAGCAACCGCAAACATCGAGCTTTCCACACCTTCCACAACTCCAACTCCTGTAGCAAGCGCTGTAACTGTTGAAGCATGAGAACTTGGCATCCCACCTGAAGCAAAAAACTTTGCAAAATCAAATTCACCCGTTTTAACTAATTTAAAGACTACTTTCGTTAATTGTGCTAAAAACCATGAAATTACAGCTGCCATAAGCGGATCATTATGTAAAATTGTTTCCATGTTCTCAGCTCCTTACTGACTATAATGGAAATTCTATATAATATAAGTATAAAGAAAAATGCGTAGAAAATACTACGCATTATGATACTTTTGCTGATTTATTTTTTATAAATTTCGGTTGTTTCTGCACTAAAAACTTTGTTTTCGCTACCGAGAATACAAATAAAGCAACCCATATACAGAAAAATGCAATCATATGTGTAGATGTGAAATGTTCACCAAATACAAATACACCTAAAATTAAGCTAATTGTTGGCGCAATATATTGTAAAAATCCCACCATATAAAGCGGAATAAGTTGTGCTCCTTTTGCAAAATAAAATAGTGGTAATGCTGTTACAATACCTGCTCCTATTAAAAGTAACGTTGATAACATTGAAATAGATCCAAATGAGCCGAAACCATGTGCTCCTGTCATAACAAGATAAATGATCGCAAACGGCGTCACTAACATGGTTTCCATCGTAAGTCCAATTGTAGCATCATAGTTTAATAGTTTTTTCGTTAATCCGTATAATCCAAATGAAAAGGCAAGTGAAAGAGAAACCCACGGAATAGATCCGAAACGTACTGTTAAAATGACAACCCCTACTCCTGCTAAACCAACTGCAACATATTGCCAAAAGTTTAACTTTTCCTTTAAAACGACTGTACCAAGTAAAATACTAATAAGCGGATTAATATAATAGCCAAGACTCGCTTCAATAACATGATTATGATTAACGGCCCATATGTAAACAAACCAGTTTCCGCTAATCAAGACTGAAGCTATTGTTAATGACATTAATAATTTAGGTCGTTTAAAAAGATTCACAAATTCCCCAATAAACTGGCGAAACCTCTTCGTAACACCTAATACAAGTAACATAAAAACAAATGCCCAAACGATGCGGTGCGCTAATATTTCATCTGCTGGAACTTCCTCAACCCATTTCCAATAAATCGGTAGAATTCCCCACATCGTGTAAGCACCAGCCGCATATAGTATCCCTTTTTTTTGCTCTGCTGATTGACTCCCCATCTTCCTTTTTCTCCCCTTCTCATTTTTTCTCCATTATACGGTCTCACATGCTCACTTTACCAATAATCAATCTGCATTTCTTTCGACATTTCTCATACAACGAATAATAAACATACCGTTATTACAACAAGTAACGGTATGCCGAAAACAAATTTCTTTTTATGAGTTTTATGATGAAACATATACATGCCGATCCAAGCTCCAACTGCTCCTCCAGCTGCCGCCGATAAAAACAACGTACTTTCTGGCGTTCTCCACTGTTTCTTCTTTGCTTTTCGTTTATCAAGCCCCATAAGGCTAAAAGCTATAACGTTAATAATAAGAAAATAAATCCATTTCATCGCTTTCTCTCCTTATGAAAAATTCGATTAATAGTAACACGAAAAAACGACGGAAACAACTGAAGAACTCTTTTTATCCAACTAGTTTCATTCCTTTTTCTTAATTAATTGCCTTCATATTTATATAACCAACTAAAATCGCAATTAAAGCATTTAAATAGAAAAACGTTATGAGCAGAATCTTATATTTCATTACATTCACCCACTACCATATCATCAAAAAAATTGCTCTCAATCACTTTCTCATCAAAATGAAGAACTACAATTAGCCCTACATATAAAGAAACAAAATTTAGAAACCATTCCCCATTCTCATCTTTCTTAGCTAAGCATTTAAATATCTCTTGAAATTGCATACGCTCGTCTGCAGCAACAACCAGACGCACACCAAAATATTTCAATACGAGATTCAACTTCAGCTGCACGGATAATGATAAAATATATTTTAATAACTCCGTATACTCTGCACAATCTTTTTGACTATACAACTTCACAAGCTTTTGATGTAAAGTAGAAATCGATAATTCTTCGTCAGTCACTTTAGTTGCTTCTACCATTTCAATCATCTTTTTCATATTCATTACATTCACCCCTTCTGAAAAAATTCTAAAGCCAAAGAGTACTTAATTCAAAATGTACAATAATTGTGCGTTTCTCGTCTCTCGTTCTTCCTCACTGACTAAATCATACTTTTTTAGGAGGTGAAAAACATCATTTAATAATTTCTGTGAATGAATACCTTGCAAAAAACTCTTTAACTCTTTAAAGATCCCTTCAGGTAAAAAACTCTTTTGACTTTCAAGCTTATTCATCACATCTTCAATAGAATGATCAATGTTACATGCCATATTAAACTTCCCCCTCTATCCTCTATAAATAATATCCTCAGCTAACGATGTAAACACTTCTCCTACAAGAGAGTCTTCATCATATACAGATGAACCGTTATTTTCTTCTCGTTTTGCAAAAGGTATTTGCGCGATCACTTCTGTTTGCAATTGTTCTGCAAGCATTTCGCCGCCACCTTTTCCGAAGAGATAGTTTTTCGATCCATCTTGCTCTTCATAATAAGCCATATTTTCTACAATCCCTAAAATCTCGTGTTTCGTATGCTTTGCCATAACTCCTACTCTAGATGCTACGAACGAAGCTACATTGTGTGGTGTTGTAACGATAATTTCTTGCGCCTGCGGGATCATTGCTGCAACATCAATCGCAACATCTCCTGTACCTGGTGGTAAATCAAGTAATAAATAATCTAATTCTCCCCAGTGCGTATTCGCAAGGAAATTTTGAATCCATTTATTTAGCATCGGACCGCGCCACATAACTGGGTTATTTCCTTCTGTAAAAAATCCCATCGACATGATTTTAACACCGTGACTAATGACTGGAATTGCCGTTTGATCAATCATCGTTGGTTTCGTATTCGTTTCCATCATAGCTGGAATACTAAAACCATATATATCCGCATCTAATATCCCCACTTTTTTCCCCATACGAGCTAGTGCAGTTGCAAGATTAATTGTCACCGTTGATTTTCCAACTCCACCTTTTCCACTCGTTACAGTAATAAACCGTACTCCTGAATCAAGGCGAAGCATGCTCGGCATACCAGTTTCTGTTCTACTATTTTTCTTTAACTTCTCTGTTAAAGCTGCACGTTCTTCTTGTGTCATAGAACCAAATGTTACATCCACTTTAGAGGCACCAATTGCGTGAAGTGATTCTTCAATATCTTGTTGAATTTTTGCTTTTAACGGACAACCTTGTATTGTTAGTACTACTTCAAGTTTAACCTCTGTTCCGTTCATTTGTATATTTCTAACCATATTTAATTCTACAACACTTTTGTGTAACTCTGGATCCTCTACATGTTTTAATGCATTTATTATTTGTTCTTGAGTAAGCATAGAACTCATCCCTTCTCTTATTCTAATTTATATACAACATCTTCTCGGCGCTTCATCTGTTGAAAAAGCTTATTACCCTCCGCTAACGGGCGGGATTAATGCGACTATATCTCCTACTTTTATCATCTCTTCATTCGTTACAAACTCTTCATTAATTGCAACCATTACTGTATCCAAGGATTGCAAATGATAACTATCTTTCAACCATTCTTTTAATTGCCCAACAGTCATTTCTTGTTTTTCTGAAATTATTAATTGATCCAATCCGACTTCCTCACGCAAATTTGCAAACAATAAAATTGTAATCATTTTCTCATTCTTCCTTCTTTGGTTTTCCTTCTGGATATGGTGTGTTTTCAAGTTGATCTCCAACCCACATCGTTCCATCTTCCCGAAATTCTTTTTTCCAAATTGGAACGATTCGTTTTATACGTTCAATCGCGTACTCATTCGCTTCATAAGCTACTTTACGATGCGGTGATGAAACTGCAATGACTACCGCAATATCCATGATTTCTAGCCGCCCTACACGGTGCGTAATTGCTACTTTTGCATCCGGCCATCTTTCACTAATTTCTTCACCAATTCTCATAAGTTGTTTTACTGCCATCGGTTTATATGCTTCATACTCTAAATGTAGCGTTCGTTTTCCTTTTGTAAGTTCTCTCACGGTACCAATAAATGTTGTAATCGCACCCGCTTCCCTTCTTGCGACTTTATTCGTTACTTCTTCAACTAAAATCGGATTATCTACAATCTCAAATAACACTTGTCCCATTAGAACCACCTCTCACTTTATGAAATGTCCAAGGCCATTCACTACCTTCGTTATCTTCTAATAAAAGAACATCGACAAACATATCTTTTTTATATCCTCTTGTCCCGCCCGGCAATACGATAAACACGTTTGATTCTGCCAATGAGGAAACTGAGCTAGATTTATCAAAACCTGATGGATAAGCTATTAATTTCCCCTCATCATATTGCAATTTCGCTCGTACAAATCTTGTAAATGGATTCGGTTTTAGAAAATCTTCTCCTAATAACGCTTTTTCTCTTTTTAAATGTACTTTTTCACTAAACATATACGCCCGAATACACGGTCTTACGAATAATTCAAACCCTACATAACAAGCTGATGGATTTCCTGATAAACCAAATAATAACTTGCCATTTAATTGTGCTACAGTCGTAACACTCCCTGGCCGCATTGCAACTTTATTGAAAAGAACAGAGGCACCTAACTTTTCGTAAATAGCTGGTAAATAATCGTAATCTCCTACTGATACACCGCCCGTTGTAATTAACATATCCACTTGGCCAAGCGCTTCTTTCACAGCTGTAAAACATGTATTAAAATCATCACTAAACTTCCCAAAATATTTTACTCTGCCGCCTGCTCTTCGAATTTGAGACAATATCATATACGTATTACTATTTCGGATTTTCCCTGGCTGTAATGAATCATCGACATCAAGCAATTCACTCCCAGTCGCTAACAGTCCAATTACAGGCTTTCTCGCAACTGGCACTTCACTATAACCGAATGTAGCAAGAAGAGCTGAAATACCTGGATTAATGTACGATCCTTTCTTTGCAAGAACCGTTCCTTTACGAGCATCTTCACCTTGAAAAGAAATATTGTCGCCCTTTTTGAATGATCGCTTCACTTCCATATAATTGTTGCCATTCTTCTCATATTGACGAGTCAGCTCTAACATAACAACCGCATCACACCCATTCGGAATTTGTGCTCCCGTCATAATTCGAACTGCTTGAAACGGACCTACTTTCTCATGGAATAGCGATCCTGCACCAATTTCACCCACTACTTCAAATACAATTGGCGTTTCATAACTTGCTAAATTAGTATCTTCTGCTCGAATAGCAAATCCGTCATACGGCGAACGATTAAATGACGGTACATCATGGTCAGCTATTAAATCCTCTGCTAATATACGTCCATAAGCTAATTCAATTGGTAATAGCTCCTTTAAGCCTTTATCAGCAAATCCCATCACTTTACGAACAGCTTCTTCAACCGTAATTGGCACTCTTCTTTCCATTGTTGACACCCTCTCTATTAACCGAATACGCGATAATATAGTTGTTTCGCTTTCGAAATATCATTTGTACCATGAATAAAAACACGACCATCTCGAAAAACAACCACGCGGTAATCATCGAATTGGCAAGATAGTAAATACGGATTCCGATCTACTTTCCCCAGTTTTTGTAATACTTTTTCTATATCATCAAAATTGTATTTCCTATTGTCTACTGTTCTAATTTGAACTGTATTTCTTCCGCATAAAACAGCTGCTTTCGTTTGATTTTCGTATGATAAATAAGGATAAGTTCGATTCAAACCGCATGAGAGACAAGCGTCTGTTTTTATTTTCCCTAATTTTATAAAATGATTTTGATTACTCCATATATCAAACATGAAAAATGTTTTTCTAATTGCTGAGAAATCTTCCACTAAAATTTTGAGTGCTTCTGCCAATTGATATGCTGCGACGATTTGAACAGTCGGGCTAATAATTCCAGCGGTATCACATGTCACACCTGTAACAGGAATATTTTTCAGCATACAATGTAAACACGGTGTCTCTTGCGGAATAATTGTATAACTCATACCATACGATCCAACGCAAGAACCATATACCCAAGGAATATTATGTTTTTGTGATAAATCATTTATTACAAATCGAATATCAAAATTATCTGTTGCATCAATGATTACATCTACATTTTTTAATAGACCTTCCATATTTTCTGAAGTTACATCCATTACGAAAGCATGTATTTGTACTTCCGAATTAATTTGTTCTAACCGATTTTTTGCAGCAATTGCTTTCGGCATTTTCTCTCTCGCATCTTGTTCAGAGTACAATTGTTGCCTTTGTAAATTACTCCATTCAACGTAGTCACGATCAATAATCGTCAACTTGCCAACACCTGCACGTACGAAACTTTCGGCACTTGCACTTCCTAATGCGCCTGCCCCTACAATTAACACATGTTTATTTCGAATTTTTTCTTGTCCTTTACTCCCAATTGGTTTGAACAACTGTTGTCGTGAATACCGATCAGCCATTACATACCCTTCCTCTCAAGAACTCTATTTCATATTAGAATGTTGTTTCTGATAACAAGCAAAGTAAGCAAAACCAACAAACCCAGCTCCTCCAATTACATTTCCGATAAAAACAGGAACAAAATTTTTAGCCAAATCCATCCACGTTAGATGACCAGCAAAAATAACAGCGGAAATGACAAACATATTTGCTACTACTTGCTGAAATCCAATCACTACAAATGCCATAATTGGAATCCAAATTCCGATGATTTTTCCGACAAAATCACTCGTCCCGTAAGCGAGCCAAAGAGCAAGACAAACGAGCCAATTACAACCAATTGCTAAAATTAAAGTTCTTCCAAATGATTCATGTAACTTCCCTTCCGCTATCGCTACTGTTTTATTTAAATACTCTCCCTCTGTTAATCCGCCAAGATGTCCAAAGCAATACGCAACGAAAATTGCCCCAATAAAATTCATGAGAGTAATCCAAACCCAGTTATTCAGTACACTTATCAATGTAATTTTCTTTGCATAAAGCGCCATAGACAGTGACATCATATTTCCCGTAATTAATTCTCCTCCTGCTAATACTACGAGCATAAGTCCAACAGGAAATACCGCTCCTCCTAAAACATTCACTAGACTCCCCCAGCGCTCAGGTAAATTCCCTAAAACTCGAATGTTAAGTAAAAAACCTATCGCAATAAACGCTCCTCCTAAAAAACCGAGAATAAGCATCGCTGGCAATGTCTGTCTTACTTTTTGAACACCGGCCTCAATGACAAGCTCAGCAATTTGTTCCGGCTTATGAAATGCCATTACCCATTCCTCCATTTTCTCCAAATAAAAAAGCAGCTTCAAAAAACCTCCTCAAAATAAAGGTTTTTGAATGCTGCTTAATTTCTCTGCACATCTTTTACAGAGATATCAATCATCACTTTTACTATAAAATAGAAAATCCACAACTCTTGTAAATTCCCCATTTTTCACTATGACGCTAGCTTTATATATTAACCACCGATATGTGACATTTCAATTTTAGGTATTGTATTCTTATTTTTATGATTTAAGCGTTCATCTGAATAACGATCTTCCCTATTATTCCATATATCGCGTACTACATCTGTAATGTCCTCATCTGTATGTTCAGAACGAAGCAATTCTCTTAAATCATTTCCTTTAGAAGCAAATAAGCAAGTATATAATTTTCCTTCTGCAGAAATACGAGCTCTCGTACATGATAAGCAAAAAGAATCTGTTACCGATGAAATAATACCTATTTCCTCGTCGCTTCCTATATAACGATACCTAGTAGCCACTTCACCAGAATAATTTGCTTCTATCCGTTCTAACGGCATAACTTGATGAATCGTATCTACTATTTCTTGTTTAGAGACGACCTCTTTTAAATCCCAACCATTATAATTTCCAACGTCCATATACTCAATAAAACGAAGAATATGCTTGTTTTCCTTAAAGTATTGCGCCATCTGCAAAATGTCCTGTTCGTTTTTTCCCTTTTGAACGACCATGTTTATTTTAATTTTCATTCCAACTTCAGCTGCAGCCTGTATTCCTTCCAGAACCCTTTGCACTTTGCTCCTATTACCATTTAAATAGAAAAACCGCTCTTCTTCTAAGGAATCTAAGCTAACTGTTACACGTGATAGTCCCGCCTTATATAAATCAGGAGCAAATTTTTTAAGTAACGATCCATTGGTTGTTAAACCGATATCTTCTACACCATCTATTTTATGAAGCCGCTCAATAAGCTTTGGAAGCCCTCTTCTAAGTAACGGTTCTCCGCCTGTAATCCTTAATTTTCTCACACCTAAAGAAACGAAAATACGTGTTATCCTTTCAATTTCATCAAAAGATAAAATTTTGTCATTAGACAAAAACGAGTAATCAGGACCAAATATTTCTTCTGGCATACAATATCGACAGCGAAAATTACAGCGATCAGTAACTGAAATACGTAAATCCTTTAACGGACGTTGCAACTTGTCTAATGTAACTGATTTCATCTTCATTGCCTCACTTTTATTTTATATTTAAAACACGCTCTGGATGGGTATACACATTTAAGGAGTGATTACGAATAAATCCTATTGTCGTAATACCTAAATCTTCCGCTAGTTGCAAAGCTAACTCAGTTGGAGCTGATTTTGATAGTATAATTTCACAACCGATTTTTGCAACTTTCAATAATATTTCCGAAGAAATACGACCACTAAAAACAATGATTTTATCTTTTATAGAAATATCGTTTTTTAAACAATAACCGTAAATTTTGTCTAGTGCATTATGCCTACCAATATCCATTCGGCTTAAAATAATACCATTCACATCACATAAAGCTGCATTATGAACCCCGCCAGTATGATGAAACGTATCCGCAGATTGCTGCATTTCTTTCATTAACCGAAAACAATCATCGGCAGCAACCTGTACATGGACACCCTTCATCTTTTTTGCACTTAGTGCATCATTTGCAAAAACAAATCCTTGCCTACTCATACCACAACAAGACGTAATATATCGTTTATTTTGCATTTGTTCATAATACGGACTTACTTTTGTCGTTGTTACATGTACAAATCCTTCTTTCTCCTGCACCCATACACTATCAATATCTTCATACTTTCGAATGATTCCTTCAGATGCTAAGAAGCCTATTACCATATCTTCTATATATTCTGGAGTACTAACCATTGTAACAAACTCCTGTCCGTTCATTTTAATGGTGACAGGAAACTCTGTTACAATGCTGTCCTCTATATGCTTAAATACCTCTTGTTCATAACGAAAGATTTCTCTTTCTACCTGTATCGGTTTCACGATCAGTATCCTTCTCTCACGTTATATTTTTATCAAAAACAAATACCGAAACTGCAATATCTTCTTCTACTTTCATATCTGAAAACAAATTCACTAATTTCGCGCCAACAAGTTCCTCCAAATGTTCACGGGAATTCGCAGCATACACTTCTTGAATCATTTTTGTTCTAGCCAGATGAACCATTTCCGCACCGTCCATCGTACTTGAAATAAATTTTTCAGTAGGTGTTAAGTTTCCATAAAGAGTCGCTATAGCCATATTTTCTGCAAAAACAGTATGAATTCGTTCCGGTCCTTTTCCGAAAAGTTCCTTTCGAAGTTTTCGGATCATATCATTAAATTCATGTACTTTTTTTGACATACAATTATACCTCCCAAAAGCCTCATTTTACTTTATTATATATTTTACCAAAATGAGCCTTCCGCCCAAACTATTTCGTACAAATATTTGGGCGAAAAGGTTCACTTCATGAAGTTTATTCGTCTTTTAACCCTTTCCCCATTCCTTTTAAGAAATGAAGCCCAAACCCGATCGCACGGTTAATATCTGGGTCTTTCAATACTTTCATAAGATCGAATACCCCTACTTTTTTATTACTTTCTAGATGTTCATTACCTTCTTCTAGCCCGACTAATAAACTACCTATAAGCTTTTTCGTAAGTTCTGGGTCAAGTTCAGTTAACGCACCTGCAGCGCCCATCATATTATTAATTAAATTTGTAACAGGCTCACGAGTTACTTGACCTAGAACAATCTTCGCAATTGGTTCTTTCGCTTTTAGCATAGAATTTGCAGCTTCTAGCATTCCAATGTCATTTAATTCCCCTACTATATTAAACATCTGATTTAGAGCTTCTTCATTATTAGTTAGAAGCTCTTTTAAATCATCTAACTTTTGCTGTTTTATTTCTTCCTCAGTTAATTCTTGTTTTTGAATCATTTTTATAGGTGCAGCCATAGTTTTCTCCTCCTACTTATCCGTTAAATGCACATACCCTGTACGTGCCCACTTACGATGTACCTCAATTCCAGCTTGAGGGTGACGTTTTTTATTGCGTGGGTTCGCTTTTGGCATCGGATTTTCGCCATCAACTTCTAACACTTCCATACGTACTTTCGTTTGTTTATACGCAGGTGTATTCGTACGTACATCCACAGCAGGACCTGTTAAGAAATTAATTGCCGTTTCGTTATCTGTAGAGTTCATCGGTAAATATAACTCATTCGCTTTTACACGATCTGTAACGAGTGCACGTAATTTTAATGCTCCAAAAGGAGAGACAAGACGAACTAACGAACCTGTTTTTACGCCACGTTCTTTTGCAAGGTCTGGAGAGATTTCAACGAAAACACCAGGTACTTTCGTTTGAATACCTGTTGATTTATTTGTCATATTCCCTTCATGGAAATGCTCAAGCATACGACCGTTGTTAATGTGAAGGTCAAACTCGGCTGGAAATTCAGCTGGACGTACCCAGTCAGCAATCGCAAAACGAGCTTTTTTATCTGGGAAGTTAAATCCATCTTGGAACAGAAGTGGTGTATTCGTTCCATCAAAACTTCCCCAATGGAAACTGTTCCATCCTTCAAGCACTTCATAGTTCGCTTGCGAGAACAATGGTGATAAACTTGCCATTTCAGCAAAGATTTCACTTGGGTGGCTATAATTCCAGTTTGCACCTAGTTTATTCGCAACTTCCTGGACGATCCACCAGTCTGGTTTCGCATCTCCTAGCGTAGGAAGAACTTGATATAATCTTTGGACACGGCGCTCTGTATTTGTGAAAGTACCTTCTTTCTCAAGAGATGGCGCTGCTGGTAATACAACATCTGCATATTGAGCAGTTTTAGAAAGGAAAACATCTTGCACAACGAAGAAATCAAGGCTCGTTAACACTTCATGTACATGATTTGCATTAGAATCTACAAGAGCCATATCTTCTCCGACAAGATACATTGCTTTCATTTTTCCTTCGTCAATTGCGTGAAGCATTTCAATATTATTAAGACCTGGTTCACTATCAATTTTCACTCCGTAAGCAGTTTCAAATTTCGCACGTTCCATTTCGTTAGTAACGTGCTGATATCCTGGAAGCCATCCTGGTAAAGTACCCATATCACAAGCACCTTGTACGTTATTGTGACCTCGAAGTGGGTATGCACCTGCTCCTGGACGACGATAGTTCCCTGTTGCAAGAAGTAAGTTTGAAATCGCAGCGGAAGTATCAGAGCCACCTGTATTTTGCGTTACTCCCATCCCCCAAAGGATACATGTACCATCTGCATCACGAATCATTTCAGCCATTTGAATAAGTGTTTCTTTTGAAATACCAGTCATTTCTTCTCCATATTTAAGTGTATATTCTTTCAGGCTCTCTTTGAAATCTTCAAAGAAGTTTACATTCTCATTAATAAATTCTTGATCATGCCAACCTTGATCAATCATATATTTCGTAACAGCCATTAACCATACTTGATCTGTTCCTTGTTTTGGACTAATAAAGACATCTGATCGCTCTGCCATTTCTGTTTTACGAAGATCAGCTACAATTAACTTTTGTCCGTGTAATTTATGTGCACGTTTAATACGTGTAGCTAAAACAGGATGACCTTCTGTCGGATTACATCCTACAATAATAACAAGACCAGATTGCGCAATATCTTTAATCGTTCCTGCATCACCGCCCATACCAATTGTACGGAACAAACCATCCGTTGCTGGTGATTGGCAATAACGTGAGCAGTTATCAATATTATTCGTTTCAAATACTTGTCGGGCTAGTTTTTGAATAACGTAATTGTCTTCATTCGTAATTTTAGATGAAGAAATAAAACCGATAGCATCTTTACCATACTCTTCTTTAATCGATCCTAATTTACTTGCAACTACATTCAATGCTTCTTCCCATGTAGATTCAACAAACGTTCCATTTTTACGAATTAAAGGTTTTGTAATTCGTTCTTTAGAATTTACGAAATCCCAACCAAATTTCCCTTTTACACAAGTGGAAATTGCGTTAACTGGTGCATCTGAAGATGGCTGTACTTTAAGGATTTTACGCCCCTTCGTCCACACTTCAAACGAACAACCTACACCACAAAATGTACATACTGTTTTCGTTTTCTTCGTACGAGTATCACGCATGGCCGCTTCCACTTCTGATACCGCAAAAATACCGCTATATCCAGGCTCAACTTCTTTAATTAAATCTACCATCGGTTCAAGAATATCTGGTTTTAATCCCGTCATAAATCCAGCTTCACCGAGCATCGTTTTCTCCATTAAAGCGTTACAAGGGCAAATCGTTACACATTGACCACAGCTAACGCATGAAGAATCATTAATATTTACTCCTTCATCCCAAATAACTCGTGGGCGTTCCGCTTCCCAGTCTATCGATAACGTTTCATTTACTTGTAAGTTTTGACACACCTCAACGCATTGACCGCATGCAATACATTGATTAGGGTCATAGCGATAAAACGGATGCGTCATATCAACTTCACTTACATCTACTTTCGGTTCATAAGGATATTTTTGATGTTCGATTTCCATTAATTCTGCTGTATTATGCAGTTTACAGTTCCCATTGTTATTGTCACATACTGTACAGTATAATAAATGATTTTCTAGTAACCGATCCATCGCCTCTGTTTGTGCTTCTTTTGCGCGAACAGAAGCACGTTCAATGTCCATACCTTCCGTTGCTATCGTCGAACAAGAACGCATTAACTTTCCGTCAACTTCTACAATACAAGTGTCACATGTTTGAATAGAATCTACTTCTGGCACGTAACAAATTTGCGGATGTTCAATCCCGTTCTCATTAATCACACCCAATATCGTTGAACCAGGCTCCGCTGCATACTTTTTTCCGTCAATTGTAATATGAACCATGTTGTCATTCATGGTCTTTCCCCCTTTTTGAGAATAAAAAAACTCCACCACGAAAATATACGCACCACATTTTTGGCACGCTATTATCATGGTGGAGTAGTTTATTAGCACATCTTGCTAAAATACCAATCCATTTATTCATAAATAAAACGATAGATTCATAACAGGTCATATCACGATTCCATCTTTAACACTATAATTATAGCGTTAAATGTACAAATATACAATATAAATTTTAAACTGCGCATATGTCTGTATGTAACTATCCATAATAACCCATATAAAGTTCAACGAGGAATAAGGTGAATATATGGGTTCTTTTCGAAAATGGATAAGGGGCGAAAAATCTTTCTCTACACACGAGCAATCTGAAACTGTATTACATAAAGAAATTTCTTCCTCCATGCCGCTTAATCTTAAACACTTATCCAAATTATTTAGTGGTATTCCAGAATTAATTACACGCACTTTCCCGTTAAAAAACGGAAAAGAAGCTGCTCTTATATATACGGAAGGACTTGTAGATAAAACTGTTATTAATGTAGATATTCTTCGGCCTCTCTTATTTAAAGAATGGAATGAAGACGATTTTTGGGAATCTTCTGTTTCTATAGGGAATATTAAAAAAGTTCAGAAGTGGATAGACATTGAGCAATCTCTCTTACATGGCAAAAGTATTTTATTTATAAACGGTCAATTATCGGCTTTAGAACTAGATACACAAGCGGCGCCAAAAAGGAGCATTGAAGAACCTACAACAGAGACTTCCATAAAAAGCTCACACGAAGGATTTAATGAAGTGGCAAGTGATAGTATCGCACTTATTCGTCGCTATATTCCAAATCGCGAATTAAAAGTGAAGGAATTCACTGTTGGCGAACGAGCAACCTCTAAAGTTTTTTTACTTTATCTTGCAGATGTTGCAAACGAAGATGTTGTACAAGATATGACATGCCGCATCGAATCAATCAAAGTAGATGCTATTCTTACTACCGGTGAATTAGAAGGATTTGTTGAAGATAATTCCTATACTCTCTTCCCACAATTGTCTATCACTGAACGTCCTGACACAACGGCACATCATATTTTGAATGGGCGAATCGCTGTTGTTGTAGATCGCTCACCAGGCGTATTAATAGGACCTATGACCTTTTCATCCTTTTTTCAGACGATAGATGATTACAGCTTCAGACCTATGATTCCATCTTTTATACGACTTCTTCGTTTCACTGGGCTATTTATTGCAATATTTGCTCCTGCTCTTTATATTGCTATGATTTCCTTCCATTATGAAGTAATTCCGCTCAAATTGTTGTTAACGATTGGAGAATCTCGAGCCAAAATTCCTTTCCCCCCCATATTAGAAGCTTTATTAATGGAATTAGTTCTCGAAATGCTCCGAGAAGCAGCGATTCGGCTTCCTGGGCCTGTTGGACAAACAATCGGCGTCGTAGGAGGAATTGTAATTGGACAAGCTGCGGTTCAAGCTGGGATTGTTAGTAACGTTATGGTTATCGTCGTATCAATTACTGCGGTTGCCTCTTTCATTATTCCTAACTTAGAAATGTCAGCAGGAATTCGGCTTCTTCGATTCCCAATGATGATAGCAGCCTCTTTATTTGGCGTCATTGGAATTATGGTTGGAATGGCAATCATTATCATCCATATTCTTTCTATGGAATCACTTGGTGTGCCATATGGTAGTCCTTTTTCTCCGTCATATGCTTCGGACTTAAAAGATACCCTTGTACGTTTCCCATGGAAAATCATGAAGAAACGGCCACTATCTCTACAATTAAAACAAAATAACCGGCAAAGCGATGTTGAGGAAAAGGAGGAGAATAAGTGACAAAACGTGCAAAGAGGGAAATCACTTTATTTCAATACATTTTAACTATTAGTGGTGTTCAAGTCGGATTCGGCGTACTTACACTCCCGCGTGAAGTTGCACAAGGGGCGAATACAGATGGCTGGATGTCTATTATTATCGGATGTGTCATTACTACTTTAGTCAGTCTATGTATTGTAAAAATTATGGAAAAACATCCAGGATATACTTTACTTGATGTGCTGATACGCTATCTTGGAAAATGGCTAGGAAGAGTAGTAATGATTTTTTGGATTTTATATGCTGTACTCGCAGCTGTTTCCTTAATTTTTTCCCTCTTATACGTTATTCACATTTGGATTTTACCTAGATCTCCTATGTCTTTAATTATGATTTTGCTATCTATTCCAATGCTTATGCTTGCATGTAAAGGAGCACTTATTATTAGTCGTTTTGCTGTTTTCACTGTCATCTTTACACTTTGGATGCCATTATTATTATTTATTCCTCTTAAAGATGGGCATTTTATATATCTACTTCCTCTTATCAAGGAAGGATGGCTACCAATTATAAACACCGTGAAATCAACTATCATTGCGTTTCTCGGATTCGAGTTTTCGTTTGTCCTTTATCCTTATTTAACTAACAAAGCATCTGCAAAAAAAGGAATCGTTATTGCGAATTTGATTACGTTATTTATTTATCTTCAAATCACGTTCGTTTCTTTTATTTATTTTAGTCCAGATGGTATAACAAAGTTTTTATGGCCGACACTTTCTCTTGTTACACCGTTTCACTTCTCATTTCTTGAGCGATTTGAAATTATCTTTTTGTCATTTTATCTCTTTATTATTTTTGATTCCTGTATTCCTTATATTTTCACTGCTTCAGATGGAATTAATCAATTACTTAACAAAAAAGGCAGTTCATTACCTATTTATTTTTTATTATTCGGATGTATTTTCATCTTATTCTTTTATATCCCTTCTTCTTATCAGATAAGTGCGTTGCGGGAATTTTGGGGAACTGCTAGTTATTTTATCGTTTTTCTATTCCCAGTGGTATTTCTCTTATACATGACACTTTATCAGCATTGGAAAAGGAGAAAAATTTAAATGAGACGTTGTATTCATTTTATTATATTTTGTTTCCTCATAATTTTTTTAGTAGGCTGTGAAGATCGGCTTGATTTAGAAAAACAATCCATCTCATTAATTTACGGTTTTGACGCAAAACCAAAAGGAAAATTAATTGTATATCACGTAAACCCTATTTTTAATGAAGATGTAGAGAAAAAGTACGAAATTCATGAAGCGAAAGTACATACACCCCGAGAAGCAAAAGATACGTTTAACAGTTCAAGCAGCGGTTTAGTGTCCACAGAAAAGTTACAGCTCATATTGTTTAGCACAAATTTTTTAAAACAAGAAGGAGCTATGCCTTATCTGGATGTTTGGTATCGCGATCCTAAAAATACAGGAAATATGCGCATGGTTGCAGTAGATGGCCCCATTTCTTCTGTTATATATAATAATTTCAAAGATAAGCCTGCTCTTCCTGAATATTTAACAGATTTAATTAATACGAACAAACTATACAATCGGACCGTGTTTACGACATTCCATGAATTTCATAGACAAACTTTTAATAAAGGCGTAACTCCTGCTATTTCAGAAATAAAAAAAGGGAAGAAAGATGTTATTGTTACCGGTTCGGCACTATTAACTTCTCGTGGAACTTATAAGATGTCTTTAAATCGCTATGAAAGTGCCCTTCTTCTTATGGTGCAAAAGAAAGCTAATATACCCGTTTCACTTACAATGAAAATCCCCTCTAATTTAGTTGAAAGTAATAGCCATCTAAAAGATACAAAAGGCGACGATTTCATAACAATAAACGTTCTTAGTATGAATCATGATATCGATACAGACTATAGCGATAACCGCTTCAAATTTAATATTAAAATGGATTTAAAAATTGCCGTATCTGAACTTACATTCAACATGGATATAGATAAAGATAGAAAGAAATTAACTTCTCTTATTACAAAACAACTAAACAAAGATTTAAACGAATTAATCTACAAAATTCAAAAACAGCAACTCGATCCATTCGGATTTGGTGATTATGCGAGAGCATTTCACTATAAAGAATGGAAACAAGTTGAAGATGATTGGCCACGTGCCTTTTCAAAAGCTAATGTGAAAGTAGCACCAACTATTAAAATTTTAGAAAATGGGATTATTAAATAGAAAAAACACGCTACTTGCTCTTATACGTTTAAAGAGCAAGTAGCGTGTTTTCATTTTTTATTTTGAAGCTTATGCAGTTACGCTTCTGTTTCTGGTTCTTCGTTTTCCGCTTGTTCCAACCTTTGCTGCTCCGCAAGTTCAGCTGAAATCATTCCATAATAAATTTCTGGATATAATCCAAATATTTGATATACACTTCCTAAAAACGGCATCAGAATCCCTCTTTTCTAAAGTTGTATTGCCACTTTTAAGGATTCCCTTTTCATTCATTATACATTCGTTTTTGGCGTTTCTTCTTCATCTTGAACACTTAATAAATTTTGCCATTTTTTATACGGAGCGCTATTTGGATCTACATATCCTTTTGCATGCGAGCGATCCCACAATTGTTTAATAAACATTTCTTTCTCTTTCTTTGCCACCATATCGGCACCTGTACCGTAATAGTTCTGGAAATACAACTCGATTTCATCAAGGAATAGTCTTAATAATTCATCTGATGTTTCTTCTAACGTCGGATCATACTTCGCTTCACGGTCATACATTAAAATCATGTCTAAAAGATTGTGGACATGTTCTTTTCTAAGCCATCTTACATCTTGGGCTCCTAATACGAACGGATGTGTATATAAATGTCCACCTTGTATCATCGCCTTTTCTTGCTCTTCTTCAAATCGTGACAAGATGTTTTCATAAATAAACGGATTATGAAGCAATGCTCTGTGTAATTTATAACTTTCGCTTGAAATATTTTTCCCCATCGACTGAATTAAAAAGCTACGTCCCACACCGTTATATTGATACACAAACTGTCCATCAACAGCAACTAAACTAATCCAGCGATACATATATGCGTATAGTAATGCACGATTACATTTATCATAATCTAATTTTGTTTGAGTCGCGTTTAAATCTGGCATAAAGGCTGGTAAGTGCCAATACTTATCTAAATGCGGCGTTAAACTAGATTTTTTACTATTTAATTTGTTTACACGGCGATAATACGATTGGAAATAGTCACCTTTATCATTCATAAATCCGTTTGAAATATGTCCTGATGATAATTTAGGAAAGTCTTGCAGCGATAAGCCGTAATGTGCTCGATAACAGATCACTTCAAATGGCGAAAAGGCTTCATGTACTGTATCTTTTTCTTTAAACATTTCTTGAATTAATTCCTCTTGCAGCTCTTTCTTTAAAGAAGGATGTATACCCCAATATTGTAATTCCCTATGATGAGCAACTTTCGGAACGAATGGACTCGCTAAATGGAACAGGTCTTCAATTTTTTCACGAACGTATTCATCGCGATCACGTTTCTTATAATCCGCTTCTTTTCGCAACGCCTCAATGATATTCAGTTCTAATTTATCACGATAGCGTACTTGCAGTTCGTCATAACAATAGCTCAGTATATGTTCTCGGTAGAAATCCTCTACCTTTTTCGACTGAATCTCTTCTGTTTTCGCATCACGACAATATTCCCCGTACAAACTCATATAAATTTCCGCTGATATATCTTTCGGTAGTACACCTAAATTTAAATGTTGCTGCATATCTTGCCATATCTTTTCTTGCAGCTGTTCCTCAGCTAATACATATACATTCGTCGGGTTTGTTTTCCCTTCAAATTCCTTACTGCGCTTTTGGATTTCAAACAATAAATTTTCACGTGTTTCATGTAAATTATCAAAAAACCTTTCCCAATATTGAATCATTTTATTAACTGTTTGATATAGCGATTGATACACAAGTTCTAATAGCATTTCTTTTCGATATTCATTTAATTTGTGTACATATTGCGTTACGATGTCTTCAAATTCTCTTTTGAATAAACGTTGCTGATTATTAATCATTTTTCCAAACCAGCCTTGTTGTTGAGCAATTTCTACTCGGCGTACAGCCGTTACCGTTCCATCGATATTACCCACATTAAATTTTTTATCGTAGTTTTGAATTACATTACGCTTTTGTTCATTATTTTCATGTAGTCGATTCATTTTTTCTACTAACTGCTTTCGAATTTCATATAACATAAAACGTGCTGCTACTGGGTGAACTGGATCTGTTTTCTTTAAAAACCATGTATTTAGTTGATAGGACTGCCCTTCAGAACCACTTGGTGAAAAGCGGTCTGATTCAATCATGTCATATAAAAGTGTCGTTACATGTTCATGTACACGGCTCGGAATCGCATACGCATATAAACGCACCGCATGATCCACTCTTGCCACTTCACCTTTCATTTGTTCCATCATTTTCAGCTTCGCAGCTGAAATTTTACACTCATGTTGCAGACGATTTAATTCCTCATCTTTTTGCACCGTGCGTTGTACATAACTTTCTACAGCTTCTAAAAACAGTTTTGATTTCGCAACTCCGAGCTTACCACCCTCTGCTCCTTCACGCGTTTCATTGTACATTTGTCTATAGAAAATATGAGCTTGCTCTGGACGGGTAGCAAGATGTTCCAAGTCCTCTAAATAACTTTTACCTCTCTCCGGCTTTTCACGCTGCATCCCACGTTTTACATCTTGGTCATATCTTTGCTTCTTCTCTTGAAACAGTTGATCTAAATGAAGCCACGATTCATCTAAACCTTGCACAGCCCATTTTAAAGCACAATATTTTAACACATGCTCATACGGATAAATGAGTTTTGCCGTTCCTGCCCCGCAATATCGTCCTTTTCCGCTTGATTCTGCTAATTGCTGAATTTGATTGTCTTCCTGTGCAAAATGACTTGTAGACATCGGGCTAAATAACTGTAAATAAATTGTATTTGCCATTTGCTCCATATAATCTGATAAATTGTGCAAATGGTGTCCATGTAGGTTTTCGTAGTCGTATAAGAAACAATAATTGTACGGTAAATGATGTTGTTTAATTGTATGATTCGTTCTTCCGTCTTCATCTACTTGATCAGGGCGATACTCTAATTCAATTGTTACCCCGCCGCGTTTTGATAATTCTCCAGTAGAACCGAGCGTAATAGCATGTAATTCTTTTAACGATGCATATCCGTTTGCTTGCACCGTCTCAAACTCTTTCGCACTAACTGTTCTCGTCTTTACTAAAACATCAGGCATTAAAAACGCACCGCGTATTAAAATGTTATGATGCTGCAATTTTTTCCGAAGCATTTCACGTAAATATAATGCAATTTGTAGAAACATCCCCGAACCTGTTCCGCCTGCTAGTGATGTTACTATAATGACACGCACACCATATTCTGTTTGATCACTTGTAACAGGAAAAATTTTCTCGATTTCTTGCCAAAAAGAGGTCAATTTATCTTCTTTCATCGCAGCACGTAACGCTAAACGTGAAATGACACGTAACTGTCCTGCTCCTTCTGTTAATGGTTTATCAAGTATAGTCGGATCCATCGGAAACCACTCTGGAATCGTTGGATCTCCCGCAATATACTCCCTAGGCGTTTTACTAGAACTTGTTTGTGTCTTAAACTTTCGAATATGATCAAATTTACTCAAAGTATTCACATCTGTATCAAATACGTGCATTGCTACCTTTTTTCGGCGCTCTTCAGGCAGTTTTTCATATATTTGATGCGTCACAGTACTACCGATCCCACCTAAACCAATTAATATTGTTGGAACTTGTAATGTCATGTGAACCACCTTCCTATTCTTGCTTGTTTGAAAAAAGGGAAAGAGAATCAATACTCCATCCCCTTCTTTTCCCTATCTACTATTCACATTCGTATTTGTAAATCTCCTTACCATATCCTCTATCAATTAGTAAAAGTTCATTTGGATATAGTGTCTTATGCTCCATTCCTACTTCTTCCTCTGTTATAAACATCCCATCAATAATCATTCCTACTACTTGTGACTCTTTCGCTACAAAGACAGATTTCGAACCTTTCTTGGCTATAAACGTAACGGATTGCACAGTTTTTCTTTCTGCTCGAAATGGGATACCAAAATAATGTTTCCACCATTTATTTCGAAGTAATTCTGGTTCAGATTGATATAACCAATCTTTCGCTACTTCTTGATCCCATTCGTAATACAATAGCGCTTTCCGGTGAAATCTTGGACGAACAATCCATCCTAAAACGATTATGCCTACTACTAGCAGCAATAAAGTGATAGGAATGACAAACTTAAAAATAAGCGCATACTTTTCATAAAACGGCGCACTTTGAATATGGAGTGATATTTGCTTCTTTACTTCTTGTAATTTCGCATCTTGTATAACGATGGTAGCTTCTACGGTGCCAGTATCTGTGAAATTGAATGTGTCGGAGTAATAAGGACGAGGATAAACGTAAATTTGATTACCACGTTGTTTTATTTCATAGTTGATTGATTGTTTAGATGTGACACCAGTAGATTTTAATAGTTTCTTTACAGCCCCTTCTGTCATCGGCTTACCATCTAACTTTGGTTGTAAAATAAACGGTTTACTATTCTCTAAATTCGTTACTTTTTCTTCATAATCTTTCGTAACAGTTTGAAGTGATAATTTTGGCTTTTCTGTTGTTTCAATTTTGAATTCTTTCGTCTGTCTGTAAAATCCCTTTATATTCATATGAACTTTTCCACGTACTAACCCTTTACCAATCTTCGTTTCGTAATAAAACACATGCCTCTTATCGTTCCACTTCATCGGATATTGTTTTCCGTCTATTTCTACTTCTGCTTGAAAGTAAGAAGACTGAATTGGTAACTCAGTAGGCTTTGCTTCAATAACAGCAGTAACACCTTCGTACATTTGTTCAACATTTTTTTGACTATTATCATCTTTGTCATAAGTAGAAACCGTATAGTTAAGCGCTGGTTCAACAAGTACTTGCAATCCTTCTTTCTCAATATCCCGATCCACTTCTATCGTATATGTTCCTGGTTTAATGACTTCCTGATTTTCCGTGCTTATATGAACTATATTTCCAAATAATTTCGCTTCTCCGGGTGCATGTATGGAAAAAGAAGACTGTAACTGTAATGGTTTCGAAATTTGTGTGACCTGATAATTAGACAGCGAAGGCGATTGTCGTACAAGCGTCATACGCTTTAATGGGAACGGCGTTGTAATCTCTACTTTCTTTCCTACTACTTTCGTTTTTACAATCGATTCAACGGAGGAGAATGGATCACGATTCGCAACTAATGCTGCCACTTGATTTACACTTTTTACAATGCCATCCTCTCCGCTTGACGGCATCGTAACTCCGTTTATCTCTTTCTTCCATATTTCCTTGAACGTATTTAGTTGTTCTTTTTCTTGTTGTCCTAAATCTTCTTCCATCGTAATTAAGACTGGATGTAACGATATCTTTTTTGCATCCATTTCTTTCTTAAACTGGGCTAATTTCTGTGTAATTTGTTCTTTTCCGCCAACTTTATCTTTTTCTAGATCATTAAATGCCCCGTCAGTTAATACAATAAGCCAAAATTCACGTTTTCCATCTATATCTGCTTCCTTTTTTATAGATTGCATCGCCGTCTCTACTGCGCTAAAAGGAGTATTTAAATACGTTTTCCACGCTCCAATTCCTTCAATTTCTGTTTGCCTTTTATCCTTCGTTAACGAAATGTTTAACGGATTATTCGGCTTGCTCATTGGAACATAAGAAAATGTATCTTTTTCATCTAATAGCGCAACTAAACTTTGCAAAGCGTAATTGGCATATTTCCAGCGATCGTTATTTCTCATGCTGCCCGAATCATCATATACAAGTGAAACGACCCTTTCCTTTGCCTCCTCTCCTTTTGCAAAAGTCCAATAAGGATGTAACCATATAAATAGAAACAACATGAATGTGGCACAAATTCGAATTTTCATGATGAGGCTTCGCCACCTTTGTAGACAAATTCCTATGTTTAAATTTATGAGAGGAAACAAGATATATGACTTGTATTTTAGGACAACTAACCCACCATAACTTTATTATGTAAACATATATATACACTTGGTAATATTCTTTATAGCATTTTCTATCCAATTATATAAGCAAAAAAGCCTGTCTAAGCTTCATACTTAAAACAGACTTTTCCTACTTTTCATATTAAAAACACACAACAAAAAGTTTGATTTTTTAATTAGCACATTACTTCAATTGTAAATCCACCAGGTGCTTCAACGTAAAATGTATATGCATGGGCATGCTTAGGAGGCTCCACCAAAAATCCATCTTTCTTCAATCTTTGATTTATCTTATCTACTTGTTCTTCACTTCCTTGTGGAAATCCTACATGAAATGTTTTTGGATACTGAACTTCTTTTCCCTTCATTAAAGTTAGTATAAATCCATCATTATCACGCATAACTACAAAGGCATTCCCCCTTGTTCCACTACAAATTAAACCAAAATACCTCTCTAAAAACTCTCTAGATGCTGTTACATCTGTAACTGTTAAATTAAGATGTTTAATTCCCAATCCTCCACCTTCTTTCTCAATTTTCTAATATTTTATCATACAAATAAAAAACACGCCTTTCACAGCGTGTTTCATTGCTTCACATATACTTCAACAATTGGATTATCTTTGTTATCTGCATGTAAGCGTATATTCGCTTCACTCGTATTATAAATGCTGGCTAATAGCATAATTGTTAACAAATTAGGAGTCTTAGCATCACTTCCGTATTTTCTTTCAAGCGCTTCTTTATATTCAAACTCTAAATCCCCCTGTATATATGTATACACTTCAAATCCATCCTCTAAATTGCAAACTACTGTATCAATAATATCCGCTCCTACTTGTTTCTTCATTTCATCTCGCAATGCTTCTATAAATTCTTTCCACGGTACTTCGTATGTTTGAAACTGATCTGTAGATTTCATTGCCTTTCCCTCCTTACTATATCCTTTCTCTATATTTCCCCTTTCATATAACAATTATGATAGGTAGGTCATTCGTACAAGCCGCACTTGTCCCCCTTACATATCGTATTACTGTAAGGGGGAAGGAGGACAGAACATGCATAGACAAAGATGTTATGATACGTGCCGACGTTATTTCGGTAAAGTTGTTCGAATTGAAGATCGCGATGGTCGCATTCATTTAGGCAAAATAATCGATGTGACAAATGAATCTGTATGGATCGAACCAATGCAACAGCGCTCATCTTTTGATACAGGATTCGGATACTATGACGCATATGCAAACGGTGGTTGTGATCTTTGCGGCGGCATTAGCAGGTGTGATAGTTGCGGATTTGGTTGCGGTGGTGGATTCAGTAGCTGTGGATGTGGCGGTCGTGGTTGCGGTAATTGTGGTGGCGGCGGCTGTGGTGGCGGTTGTGGCTGGGGCGTTGAACTTGGATTTGGTTTCATCTTCGGAATTACTTTAGCTGCATTATTTTTCATTTAACATAGTAAAGAGTTGACTACCTTTAGCCAACTCTTTTTCTTTATTTTTCACATATAAAAATACGATGCCCTAAAATATGTTGGTACATAAGCCGTACATTTTCATGCTGTACCCATGCCTCATATAACTCATTCGGAATATATGTTGATACATTCCATTCCGGCTCTTCTATATAGCTAGATATCGTTTCTGCAATTGTACCACCGCCAGCAATTGTAATTCTTTTGAAATTTGCTTTCTGAAATAGTTGTACCCACTCATTCTCAGTTAATAATTCTTTCATGCCATATAATTGGGCAATTTTTTCTTCCTCACTCTTCTCAATATGTGTATTAATAATCATTTCAATGACAACAAGCTTACCATCCTTCTGTAATACACGATAGCACTCTGATATAACCCTTTCTTTATCTGTAAAAGCGAGTATCGATTCCCCAAGCACAAACTCAAATGAATCATTTAAACAAGGTAATCGCTCTGCATCACCTTGAATCAATTGTACATTCAATCTTTCAAACAACCATCTATCTTTCGCTTTTTGAATCATAATTTCATTCTTTTCAACCGCTGTTACTTTATAACCGAATTCTTTTGTCATGTAAGCCGCTGTTTTCCCTGTACCACAACCTATCTCAAGGACATCCGCTCCTTGTCTAAGAGGCAGTTGTGCTAGCAATTGTTTTGTTAACGTAAAACCACCAGGATGAGCACTTCCTATTCCGTAATAAGCTAAGAAATCGATGTAAGTATTTCGTTCCATGGGATTCTCCCTTTTTTATTTTATATATTCAAGGAAGAATGAAAAGTGCATAAAAAAAGGGCGCATCACGCGCCCCCTCAGCTTATTTTTCCTCACCGATATATGCCCATTTGTAGCTGTAATCTCCACCAACTGGGTGGTGAACAATTCCTTTTACTTTTGCTCTTTGAACAATTGCATCACCACGTTGATATAATGGTGCAATTGCTGCATCTTCCAGTAACATTTTCTCCGCTTTCAGTAAGCTATCCCAACGATCTTTCGTTTTCGTTAATAGCTCGCCTTTACCTTTTTGCACAATTTCATCATATTTAGGATTTGAATATCCTGTTTGGTTATGAGGCCCATTTGTAACGAACATATCAATGAACGTCATTGGATCTAAGTAGTCAGGGCCCCAACCAGCGTAAGATAAATCATAATCTAGATCTGATTCTAATTTTAACTTTTGTTTAAATGGCTGGTTTTTCAAATTCACTGTTAAGCCTGGTAAGTTTTTCTCAAGTTCTCCTTTTAAGAACTCTCCTACTTTTTTCGCACCATCACCATCATAGTTTAATAGTTCTACTGTAATTGCATCTTTTCCAAGTTCTTTTTTCGCTTTTTCCCAATGCTCTTTTGCCTTTTTCACATCTGTTTTTAAAATATCTCCATTTTCTTTACGGAAGTCTTTTCCATCTGGGCTCTTAGCAAATTCTTTTGGTACTAAGTAATCTGCAGGTGTAGAACCATCATTTAAAATTACATTCGTTAAGCCTTTTTTATCATACGCTTTTGCAATCGCTAAACGTAAATCTTTGCTCTTTAGCACTGTATCTTGCCCACCACGTTTTTGGTTTAAGCGTAAGAAGTACGTTGACGGTGTTTTTTGTGTAAAGAAATCGGGGCTTGATTTATATTTGTCAACAAATTCAGATGTAAGTCCTGAGCGATCAATTTGTCCACTTTCATATAAATTGACACGTGTACCGCTATCTTTTACCACATTAAAGTTAATTTCTTCCAACTTAACTGTTTTATTATCCCAGTATTGTGCATTTTTCTTTAACTTCCAACCTTCTTCATGTTTCCAGTCTGTTAATGTAAATGGTCCGTTGTATAACGTTGTATCTGCTTCTAAACCGTACTTTTCTCCTTTTTCTTTTACAAACTTCTCGTTTAATGGATAAAATGTTCCAAATGAAGTTAATTCTACAAAGTAAGGAACTGGATTTTCTAATTCTACTTCTAACGTATAGTCATCTACAGCTTTTACTCCTAACGTATCTAGCTCAGCTTTTCCTTCATTAATCGCTTGTGCATTTTTTAAATCAAACATAATGTATGCATATTCTGCTGCTGTATTTTTATCTACCGCACGTTTCCAAGAGAATACGAAATCTTTTGCTGTTACAGGCTCTCCATTTGACCATTTTGCATTTTTATTCAATGTAAATGTATATTTTTTACCATCATCACTCTTTTTATATGATTCAGCAACCCCTGGTGTTGCTTTATTATCTTTATCAAGTCTATACAAACCTTCCATTACGTTGTTTAAAGCGAGAAACGATACTTGGTCTGTCGCTTTAGCAGAGTCCATAGATGGAATCTCTTGAGACTCTGTTAAATTAAGCACTTGCTTCGCCGCTAGCTTTCCGCCTTCTTTTTCACTGCTTTTTGGTGTTGTGCTTGCTTTATCTTTTTCCCCAGATCCAGAGCAAGCTGTTAATGCCATACTCATTACTAAAACTGGTGCTACTACCGCTGTTAATTTTTTCATCTTTTTTCTCTTCATTTTTGTACCCTCCCCAATTATATGTACGCTATTAACATTTAGAGATTCCCTACTAACTTTCGTTATCAGAAAATTCTTATTAATTAATATTCTACTGTTTTTTCTAGTTTTGTAAAGTATTTTTGTAAATTTTCTAAAAATTTATTTTTTTATGATAGTAACTTGTTGTTTTAACTACTATATGAATTATCCCCCGTCTACTATATGTAAACATCCATTCCCTTATTCCACTCTATTACTACGTTCTATATTTTTCTTATTAGCATGAGGTCTCTTACTATCATTCATCTTTCTTACTACTTACTGACCTCTCTAATTTCCTCGGATAGAACCTTCTTTATTACCTATCCGATTCTCAATAGGCTAACGAGATTTATTCCCTTATACATACTAAAAAGCATTTCACTTTATTTTTTCCGCCATCCTCAGTTACATACGCCCACTTAAAGCTATATTCTGAACTGATGTTATGTTTCACAATTCCTTTTACATTCGGTTTCATTACGTACGATCTTCCTGTTTGATATAAAGGAACTAACCCTGCATCTTCTTCAAGGAATAATTTCTCAGCTTTCCCTAACGTTTCCCAGCGTTTTTTCGCATCACTCATTAATTCATTACCTGCTTTTCCTACCATTTCATCGTATTTTGGATTTGAATAACTCATTTGGTTGTACGGGCTCTTCGATTCAAACATATCAATAAATGTCATTGGATCCGCATAGTCTGGACTCCAACCTGCATAAGAAATTTCATAATCTTGCGCAGTTTCTAATTTTAATTTTTGTTTGAACGGCTGAATTTTTGTATTAATTGTTACACCTTTTAAATTTTTCTCAATTTGATCTTTTACATAGTCAGCAATCTTTTTCGCAGTTCCATCATCATAGCTTAGCAATTCAATTGTAACTTGATCTTTTCCAAGTTCTTTTTCCGCTGCTTCCCAAGCTGCTGCACCTTTTTTCGAATCATATTTTAGACCATTTTTAAATGCACCTTGGTAATCTTTACCACAAGGACCTGTCGCAAGCCCTTTTGGTACTAATTGATCTGTTGCTTTTGAACCGTTATTTAAAATAACGTTCGCTAAGCCTTTTTTATCAACTGATAATGCAATTGCTTCACGAAGTTTTTTGCTCTTTAAAGGCGTATCTTGTCCGTTACGTTTTTGATTTAAACGTAAGAAGAATGTACTTGATTCCGCATACTCACCATATTCTTCTTTGTTCGATTTATATTTATCTACAAACTCTCCTGATAGTAATGTAAAATCAATTGATCCTGTATCATATAAGTTTACTTTCGTTGCAACCTCTTTTACTACACTATAGTTAATTTCTTCTAATTTCACAGTCTTTTTATCCCAGTACTTATCATTTTTCTTTAGCTGCCAACCTTGTTCATGTTTCCATGAAGACATAACGAACGGTCCGTTATACAACGTTGTATCTGCTTCTAAACCGAACTTATCTCCTTTTTCTTTTACGAACTTTTCATTTAAAGGATAGTACGATGGGAATGCCATTAAATTCAAGAAATACGGTACTGGCTTTTCTAATTCTACTTCTAGTGTATAATCATCTACCGCTTTTGCTCCTAAATCTGTTAGAGGTTTTTCACCTTTATTAATTGCTTCTGCATTTTTAATATAGAAAGCGATAAACGCATATTCTGCCGCTGTATTTTTATCAAGTAAGCGTTGCCATCCATATACGAAATCTTTCGCTGTTACAGGATCACCGTTTGACCATTTTGCATCTTTACGTAGTTTAAATGTATATTTTTTGCCATCCTCGCTTTTCGTACTAGACTCTGCCGCAGCAGGAATTGACTTATTATCTTTATCAAGGCGATATAGGCCTTCCATCGTGTTCCCTAAAATTTGCGCACCTAATGTATCAGTAGATTTAGAAGTATCCATCGTCGGAATTTCTTGGTTTTCCGTACGATTTAATACTTGTTTCGCTGCATATTTAATATCAGATTTTTTTCTTCCCCACTATTTGATGTAGTAGTCGTTTTCTTTTCCCCACCTGATCCAGAACATGCTGTCAATGCAACACTCATCGCTAAAACTGGTATTACAACTGCCGTTAACTTTTTCATTTTTTTCTCTTCATTTTTGTACCCTCCCTAATTATATGTACATTACCAACCCTTGAGAGACCCCTTACTAAAGACTTTTTTTTAGAAGATTACAACTAATGTCATTCTACTCTTTTTTCCGTAATTGCAAATAGGTTTATTTTAAATATTCTGTTTTTTATTTAGTAGGATTTATCTTCTATCTACTATATGTACATACTATACACCTTATTCTCCTCTATTTAACCATACTAAAAATTAGTATTTTAAGCTCACAAAAAAAGCATTTAAAAGTAGCTAAGCCACTTTTAAATGCTTTTTCAACTCTATTATTTTTCAGTTACATATGCCCACTTATAGCTGTATTCTGGGCTAATATTATGCTTAACAACACCTTTTACATGCGGTTTCATAACATAAGATCTAGCACTTTGATATAAAGGTACAAGAGCTACATCTTCTTGAAGAAGTAGTTTCTCTGCTTTTCCTAGTTCCTCCCAGCGTTTCTTCGCATCACTCATTAATTCCCCACCAGCTTTTTTAATTATTTCATCATATTTCTGATCAGAGAAACTCATTTGGTTATGAGAGTGCTTACTTTCAAACATATCTAAATATGTCATTGGATCCGCATAATCTGGGCTCCATCCACCATATGAAATATCATAATCTTGATCTGATTCTAATTTAAGTTTTTGTTTAAACGGCTGCAGTTTAATATTTACTGTTACACCTTTTAAGTTTTTCTCAATTTGATCTTTTACATATTCCCCAACTTTTTTCGCATTACCAGTATCATAGTTTAAAAACTCAATTGTAACTTGATCTTTTCCAAGTTCTTTTTTCGCTTCTTCCCATGCAGCAGCTGCTTTTTTCGCATCTGGTTTAATACCGTTTTTAAACGTTTCTTGGAAGTCTTTCCCATCAGGTCCAGCTGCTAAGCCTTTCGGCACTAAATAATCTGCAGGTTTTGACCCATCATTTAAAATAACATTTGTTAAATTCTTTTTATCAATTGATAGCGCAATTGCTTCACGTAATTTCTTGCTCTTTAATGGTGTATCTTGTCCACCACGTTTCTGGTTTAAACGTATAAAGAACGTACTTGGTTCGTTATACACCCCATATTCCTCTTTATTATTTCTATATTTGTCAACAAATTCACCTGTTAATAAGGAGAAATCAATTTGACCACTATCATATAAATTCACATTAGTTGCTGGCTCTTTTACAACACTATAGTTAATTTCATCTAATTTCACAGTCTTTTTATCCCAATATTGATCATTCTTCTTCAGTTTCCAACCTTGCTCATGCTTCCAATCAGTAAGAACGAACGGTCCATTATATACAGTTGTATCAGATTCTAAACCGTATTTATCCCCTTTTTCTTTTACAAATTTCTCATTTAATGGATAGTACGATGGGAATGCTACTAAGTTTAAGAAGTATGGTACTGCTTGTTCTAATTCAACTTCTAAAGTAAGGTCATCTACTGCTTTAACTCCTAGTTCTGTTACAGGTTTTTCACCTTTATTAACCGCTTCTGCATTTTTAATTGGGAATGCAATGAATGCATACTCAGCAGCTGTTTTTGGATCTAATAAACGTTGCCATGCAAATACGAAATCTTTCGCTGTTACAGGATCACCATTTGACCATTTTGCATCTTTACGTAATTTAAATGTATATTTTTTACCATCCTCACTCTTCGTGCTTGATTCTGCCGCAGCTGGGATTGGTTTATTCTCTTTATCTAAACGGTATAAGCCTTCCATTGTGTTCCCTAAAATTTGAGAGCCCAAAGTATCTGTACTCTTCGACGTATCCATTGTTGGAATTTCCTGATTTTCTGTTTTATTGAACACTTGTTTCGTTGCTAATTTTTCCCCTGACTTACTATCTCCACCAGAGCTAGAATTTGTGCTTGTCTTCTTATCTCCACCTGATGTAGAACATGCTGTTAACGCCATGCTCATTGCTAAAACCGGTGCTACAACTGCTGTTAGTTTTTTCATTTGTTTCTTTTTCATTTTCTGTACCCTCCCTAATTCTAAACGATAGCTATTCAAGAATTTTCTGATAATTCTGTTTTTCTCTATATATTTATCAGACGATTCTTACTACTTCTTATTCTACTAATTTTTTAAAATTTGTAAAGTATTATTATTGAAAATTTTTAAAAAATTATTTTCTTACAGTAATATTCATAAAAATTCCATATGATCTTCAAATTCTATTTCTCTTTCATATAAATGTACCACTTTAATGGTATTTATCATATTTACACATTAAATATCTATGAGCTCTTGTTAATAAATAATGTATATTTTTAGAAACTCCTTTCCTACAAAAATAAAAAAAGTCAGCAAAACTGACTTTTTACCCGGCTATTTTTTCTCTTTTCATTTCCTCTATTACTTTCGTATACTTCTCATCATCAAATTCATTTTCACTTTTTGCAACAACTACAGTTGCAATACCGTTACCAATTAAATTAACGATAGCACGTGCTTCTGACATGAAACGATCTACACCAAGTAATAGCGCTAAACCTTCTAATGGGATAACATTCATTGCAGATAAAGTAGATGCTAGCACAATAAAACCTCCACCAGTTACTGCTGCTGCACCTTTAGATGTAACTAATAAAATAGCTATTATAGTTAATTGTTGACCTAGTGAAAGATCGACATGAAAGACTTGAGCTAAAAATATAGTAGCCATCGATAAATAAATTGTCGTTCCATCTAAATTAAATGAGTATCCTGTCGGAATGACTAAACCTACTACTGGCTTCGAACATCCCAAGTCTTCCATCTTTGTCATCATTCGCGGCAGTACTGATTCTGATGACGATGTCCCGAGAACAATGAGTAATTCTTCTTTAATGTGAGCTAAATATTTCCACAAACTAAATTTGTACAGTTTACAAATAAAATTTAAAACAATAAAAACAAATAATGCCATTGCCGCATATACACAAATCATTAATTTGCCAAGTGGTATGAGCGTGCTTAAACCATACTTCCCAATTGTAAATGCCATCCCACCGAATGCTCCAACCGGTGCTAATTTCATTACAATTGATAAAATGTTAAAAAATACTTTCGATAATCTTTCAAAAAAGTCAATAACCGGTTGTCCATTTTTCCCTAACATCGTTAACCCTGCGCCGAATAAAATGGAGAAGAACAGAACTTGTAAAATATCACCTTTGGCGAATGCTTCAAACATGTTAGACGGCACGATATGTAAAAAGAAATCCATCCATTTCATTTCTTGTCCGCTTTGTACATATTGCGAAACATCTCCGCCCTTTAGTTTTGAGGGATCTAATCCGTCTCCGGGACGCACAACATTCGCTACGATGATACCAATAATTAAAGCCGCTGTTGTAACAATTTCAAAATATAATAGTGCCTTCCCACCAACACGGCCTACCTTTTTCATACTTCCCATACTTGCAATACCAAGCACAATTGTTAAAAAGATAATCGGTGCAATAACCATTTTAATCATATTGATGAATGTTTCACCAATTGGCTTCATTTGTTGTCCAACACTCGGCCAAATTGCCCCTACTGCAATACTACAAATAATGGCCACAATAACTTGGAATGTTAAATTCTTTGCAATTCTCATTTTTGCTACTCCCCTGTATTTTCATTTCTCCCAAACTATTTTAAGCAATAACATTTATTCTATGTGATAGCCCCCTTGCTATTTAACTTAAACCACAATTTTATGTTACACTATTATCTTTAATTCGAAAATAGTATATAACATTTAAGAATAAATGACATACTATTATACACAATAAAAAGCAGACATTACGTCTGCTTTAATTCTCCTCAATTTGCTTTTCACTTAACCCTAGATGTGTTCTAAGAGTATTACTCAAACTCTGCAAATCTTTTTTATTAGGATTATAATAATATACACGTTGCCCATTTGGACCATTAGGTAAATATAAATCATCACCAGCTAGTTGTATTTTTTCAACTGAACCGTTTAAACCGTATTTATAAAAAGATAAAATATCATCCATTACTAAGTTTGTTTTAAAATCGTCGTCAACTGCCTCAACTATTTTTTCTAGCTTCGTAATCGATCCTACACTTTTTAATTTACTTAAAATCGATTCAATAACAAGTTGTTGCCTCTGCCCTCTCATCGCATCACTATCAATATGGCGCGTTCTTGCTAGTGCAAGTGCTTCTTCCCCATTTAATTTTTGCAATCCTTTTTTCAAATGAATCGCATCAGGTTCATCTTTACTATTTTGCTCCGTAAATTCAACTGGGACATCTACTTCAATACCATCTAACCCATCAACAATTTTAGTAAAGGAACCAAAATTAAATTTCACAAAATAATCAACGGGCACTTGTAACAATTTTTCTACCGCTTCCACAGAAGCTTGCGGTCCTCCATCTTTACCATTTTTAACGAAACCACTTCCATATGCATGGGTTATTTTATCTTTTTTCTTTTCAACTGGAACGTATGTATATGTATCACGCGGTATGCTCGTTAATTTCACTGTTTTATCGTCTTTATTAAAAGTCGCTAACAATAATGCATCTGTATGAAATGCACCATTATACTCCTTTTGTCGTTCTTGATTTTCATCAATTCCCATAATTAAAAGTGAAACATGATTTGCAATTGGCTTTACAGATTTCTCACGTAAATTGGATTTTTCACCTCGTGCTAAATTCAAATTAGATTTTTGTACGAGACTAGAAGTTTTCATATATACATAGGCTCCATAGCCAATTCCACCAAATAGCAATACCGCTAGTAATAAACTTATTATCGTTTTCTTTTTATATTTTTGCTTATTTTTCTCTTCTCTTAAAGATGAATGATTCCCCATTTACTCTCCTCCTGTTTCTATTCATCCAATATGTTTTTCATATTTAGCGCTATCCTTTTGAAACATACTTTCTTTCAATCCCTTATCTATTTGTATCCATTCTGTCGTAAGTGAATATTGAATCAAGCCTTCTTGAAAACTAAGAAATTTCAACATAATCCCTGTATTTTTCTCCACAACCATTTCGAATTTCCCTCTTAAATCTTCAGAGGTGCTAACAGGCATCTCTATATTGATGACTCCTTCAATTTTGTAACAATCTAATCCAAGATATTTCGTTTCTTTATAATTCCAATCTTTATATCGAATTAACAAATCTGCGAATTCTGATTGAATACTATATTTCGCTAGTCCTACATATTCATCATCATATCGCTTTTTTTCACCTGATTTTCTCAATAACCTTTCCGTAGGATTTAACTTTAATAATTCATTGTTTCTTTCTTTCGGGTTCCATTTTGTCTCTTTATAGGTATACTTCTCATCATCAAACTCTTTTTTCTTGCCCTCGTTATATATAATTGTTCGTTTTTTCGCTAGTTTATCTTCTTTCGAAGAGATACCTCTTTGTTTTTCCGTATCAATTGCATACTTATATGTTGTAGCAATTCTTGATGAGCTAGAATATTCCTCAAATTGTCCTGAACTATTTTTAAAATAATCAATAGAATCTAGCATCTTTTGATGAATCTTTTCTTTATCTGGATAATGTACATTTGATTTTATTTCTTCTTCATTTTCATAATCAGAAAACGCTTTTTTCTTTACATATTCAAATACTCCACCGTTTTGCGCAAAACTTTGTATAGAAAACTCAGACATAGATACCACTGAAAGTATACAAACCGCTGCACTAATTATCATCATATGGATTTTGTAACTCTTCTTTTTTACCTGAAGATTATGTAGTGTACCATTAATCTTCTCATTTAACTCTGGAGGTACTATAACATTTTCATTTTTTATTCTCTTTTTTAATTTCTCCTCAAATAATTTTTCACTATCCACCCTTTACACCCCCTATTCCATCTTTAATCGTTTTTGTAGTTGTTCCCTCGCACGCGATAATCTTGATTTCACTGTTCCTTTCGGTATTTCTAACAGCTTCGCAATACTATCTTGATTCATATCTTCATAGTAATAAAGCACCGTAACAGCTCTTAATTCTTCATGTAACGATTGAATCGCATTATACAAATCTACATCTTCATACTGATCACACGCACTCATATTGTAATCATTCTCTTCTGTCACAATTACATTTTTATACGCTCTAATAATATTGTTACACTCATTCATTAAAATTCGAATTAACCAAGTTTGAAAAAACTCTTCTTTTTTTAGTTTTTTTATATTTTCATAAGCTTTTAAAATTGTTGTCTGTATCGCGTCCTCTATATTTGTCTCATCACGTAACATCGCCTTTGCTATTCGATACATCTTCACTTTTTCTGTATGTATAAGCGTTATAAAGGCTTCATGATCGCCTTTTTTCGCTAAAGAAACATCGGTTTCTTCTTTTATAATCATTTTATATAAAGGGATTACTTTCACAATTGCTCCTCCTGTTTCATCCTCACTTCAAATTTAACTTTACATGTATTAGACGTAGGAACCTAGGAAAAGGTTCATTTTTTTGAATATTTTTGTAAATAAAAAGATAAATATCCTTTATAAGTGTTATGTAATAAACATACTAGATTTAATTTACAAATAAAAAAAGCCCACTTTCTCAGTGGACTTTCTACTTTACAACGGTAAATCCCTCTTCTTAAAAACTACAATTGCTACTATGAAAATACAAAGTGCTCCAGCAGTTAAACCTATACTTACCGGCCATATATTATACGTTCCTTCAGCAATTTCTTTCGGATGAAACAGCGTGAATAATGATAGACTTCTCATCCACTCTAACTTATCACTTAATTTACCTACCATATCCAATACGAAAAATAAGATAGTTAAACTCGCTGAATAACTTAGTGCCTTTCTTTCGTCATTACATATACAAGAAAAGAAAAATGAATACGCACTAACGACTAAAAATATGAGCCCTCCGACTACATTTATCTTCAAAAATAATTCTTTATTTAAGTTATTATCTTGTAAAAACCATTCTGCACCTACTAACCCAGCTACATACGTAACAGATACAATAATCAGAAGTCCCAATATGAGAACAGCAGCTTGTGTAATAGCAATTTCCACTCTAGATACAGGTGTTGCTAACAAGTATGCCATTGCTCCTTTATCTACATGACGAGCAATTAAATGTGTTGCAACTGTTACACAAAAAATTGTTAAAATGATAATAAACAATAGACTATAGTATTCACCAGCTAAAAAATCCATTACGTTTTGAATCGGACTTTCCATACCAACGATTTTTTTCACACTATCAGGCATGGCAGCTATTAGTTCATTTAGCCCTTTCGCTGATACCATTGACGGGAATATCCAAATTAATAACCACAAATATAAAGCCGCACCAAACGCATAACTCAAAATATTTTTTTGTGTTTCTTTCAAACTAGCTAAAAATAATTGCTTATTCATGCGTTACCCCTTCTTTCTTATCGTAATAATGCATAAATAAATGTTCTAAATCCATCGCTCTCGTTTGAAGTGCCGTTACATTATAGTTTGAAATTGTTTGTAAAACAGTTTGATAGTTTCCTTGTACAATGATAGATGCCTCTCTACCTTTTACCACTTCAAATTGCAAATTACACTTTGTAAGAGATTCAATCTCTTCTTGCGATGATACGGTTACATCTATTACCTGTCGTCTCATACTTTGTAAATCGTGAATATTTTCAACCGTTACGAGTCGACCATCTTTAATAATCGCTACTCGATCACACGTACGCTCAATTTCAGTGAAAATATGTGATGACATTAAGATTGTTTTTCCTCTTTGCTTTTCCTCTAATATTAATTCTATAAATACTTGCTGCATAAGTGGATCAAGTCCAGATGTTGGTTCATCTAAAATTAACACCTCTGGATCGTGCATAAATGCAGCAACTATCCCCACTTTTTGCTTCATTCCTTTAGACATTTTGCGAATCGGTGTTTTCACATCAAATTGCAGACGATCTATCAGTTCATCTCGTCTTTTCGTATCCTTTAATCCACGCATTCCTTGCATTAATTTTAAAAACTCTAATCCGTTCATTCCTTCAATAAAAGAAATTTCACCCGGTAGATAACCAACTTCCCTTTGAATTTTCGCTGCTTCATTCCAACAATCTAATCCAAAAATTGTCGCTTTACCAGCTGTCGGTTTTATAAATCCCATTAAATTACGAATCGTCGTTGATTTCCCGGCACCATTCGGTCCTAAATAACCGAATACTTCTCCCTCTTTTACATCAAATGTAATATGAAACAAACCTTTTCCATTCAAAAACTGTTTTGTGACATCCTGAACTGAAATCATAATTCCACCTCATTTTTTGAAATATTTAATATGTGATATTTCAAAATCATTGTACTCCTCATCTTTCATATTCGCAACAACTTTTTGAAATATTTATTAGTCCATATTTCAAAATTATTGTTTTCCATTATTTTTTCTTGTATATTTTAAGTGAGGTGATTGCATTGAACGGATTTGAAAGAGTAAAAGAAAAGAAAAAACGTGCCATTAAAGAAGCAGCATTCGTATTATTTTCAGAACGTGGATTTAATGAAGTGAAAATAGAACATATCGCAAAAGAAGCGAACGTTTCTCAAGTTACAATTTATAATCATTTCGGAAGTAAAGATGCGTTATTTAGGGAGCTTATACAAGAATTTATCATATCTGAATTTCAATATTATAAAGAGCTTGCAGAAGAAAAATTACCTTTTCATGATATGATGCAAAAAATGATTGTAAGAAAAATGAATACTGGCGGGTTATTTCAACCTGATATGTTACTACAAATGATGCAAAGGGACGAAGAACTCCGGAAGTTTATTTATAGTTATCAAAATGAAAAAATCCTGCCCTGGTATTTAGAAATATTAGAACGAGCGCAGCGCAAAAACGAAATTAATCCTCACCTTACTAAAGAAATGATGTTACTTTACATTCAAATGTTTACAAAATTAGGTGATGAATTTGGAGCACAACTTCTTGAAGGAGATCGTGAAAAACATATACAAGATATCGTTACGATGTTCTTTTATGGACTCTCCGTCCCAGAAAAATAATTTTTCTAAAGAACAAATAGAATTACCAAAAAGCCCTTTGGATATTTAAATCGCAAGGGCTTTTTCATATCAAAAAATGTCTAAAACTAACTTTATCTTAAAGAAGTTAAATGCTTCTTTATAGATAACACCTTATTATAGATTAACTCTTTTAGCATAACAGGCTGAATTGAAATAATCGTTTCACCGAAATTCAGAAAATAATTTGAAATAAAATCAAATTCTTGCTTGTTAAAATAGCCTGTTATAATGTAATTTTCATTTTCCTTTTGCATCCTCATGGAAGGGTAATTCTCTTTATCAAAAATGTCTTTTCCTTTTTGATTAACAATGACGCTAAAATTAATTGCATCAGGCTTTCTGTGAAAAGTAGTAAGATAACTTAATAATTCTTCAAGATTTTTTGGATTAATATTGCTCGTTTCCACAATAGAAAGAATTTTATCACATCTAATTATTTGAACATTATTCGTCTCAAAATTAAAGATTTTAGCATACCACTGGCCAAATTTAGATTCTATTCGAATAAATTGGGCAACCAATGCTTTCTCCTCACCTTTTTTTAAATATGTTAAATGATAAACTCGCTCAGCAAAAATCCCCTGTAAAATTTCTTTTAAGAACGGACTAAAATTACTATGATTTGTTACTTCAAAGGAAAGCGTTCGTTCCATAATTGAAATATTTTTACTCACATTATCAGGTAATACATGTTTAAATTTATTTTCAAGCGCAATACTTTCTACATTAAATGGTTTTGTCTTGTATCCATTTAGCGTAAGAATTGAAAAATATAAGGCATACATTTCATCCACACTAAAATAAATTGGTGATAAAACACTATTTTCTATAATTTTATAACTTCCATTTCTACCCAATTCAGAATATATGGGTACACCTATTTCTTCCAATGATTGAATATCTCGCAAAGCGGTACTTTTAGAAATATCATATCTAACCATTAAATCTTTTAAATTAAAATATCTTTTATTATTTAAGAAAATAAGCATATCATTTATTCGTTCCGTTTTTTTCATATTTCCCTCCCAAAAAGGTGTCATGTATTGAAACCCTTTTAATCTATATTATAATTATCAACTAATAAAGGAGTTATATATTTATGACATTAGAAATAGCTATTTTTCTTTCAATGAATGGGCAAGCAAAGGAGGCGATTAACTTTTATACACGTCATTTAGAAGCCAAAAAGTTAATGGTTGTTACGTATGAAGAACTGGCGAAAAGAGATAGTTCTTTTAAAATTAAAAGTGAAAATAAAGATCATATTGCTCACTCTGTTTTACAAATTGGGAATACAAAGCTAATGATAGCAGAAGATACAATGAAGCCTAATGAACGTTATAACGTTGGAAATAACATGTCACTTTGCATTCAAAGCGCTAATTTAGAAGAAATACAAAGGTTTTATAATAATTTAATTTCCGATAAGCATGTGAAAATAATCTCTCCCCTAGAAAAAAATATATTTAGTGAAGCATATGGTATTATTGAAGATCCTTATGGCATACAAATCCAATTAATGTATGATAAACGACTAAACTAAATAATTAATCATATTCACATATTCCTAATAAAAAAGACACGAATTTCGTGTCTTTTTTATTTTATAGAAATGACTCTACCCTTTTCACTGCTTTCAATCGCTAATTGAATCAGTTTAATAACATCTAAGCCTTCTTTTGCTGTTACAGGTAGTTTCTCACCATTTAATATACTATCTCGTACACCTTTATAATAATTATCATAACAACCGACTTCTGTTGGAATGCGCTCTAAGCTTTCTTCTGTTTCTAAAGTAGCAAAATTCTCTTCATCGTCTACTCCATAACCATTATCACCTGGCTTCATTCCATTTTTTAATTGCTCTTCCTGCGAATCCATACCGTACTTCACGATAGAACCTTTCTCTCCATGCACTATAAAATGCGGTCCAGCTTTTTTCACATAACTGCTACTACGTAAAATGACACGTTTAGCTCCGTAATGCAGTACTATGTGGAAATAATCATCCACCTCTGCACCTGGTCGTTGTTTTATTACATCTGCACTTATCGCATCTGGTTTTCCAAATATTGATAACGCTTGGTCAATTAAATGCGATCCTAAATCGTATAATATACCGGAACCTGGTAGATTTTTTTCTCTCCATCGATCACGCACATGTGGACGGAAACGATCAAAATTTGATTCATATGCGTATACATTCCCTACTCTGTTTTCTCCTAACAATTTCTTAATTGTTAAGAAATCATTATCAAAACGACGATTATGATATACGCTTAACATTACATTATGCTGCTCTGCTAATGAAATAAGCTCTTCCCCTTCTTCAATTGAAACAACAAATGGTTTTTCTACAACAACATGCTTACCGTTTAAAATTGCTTCTTTTACATATGGAAAATGAGTTGTATTAGGTGATGTAATAACAACTAAGTCAACATCAGCTCGCTTCACCAATTCAGCAATTGTACTAACAACATTAGCGTTTGGTAATGTTTCTTTTACTACCTCTTCTTTTGAGGATAATACAGCACGAATATCATATTCTTCTATTGTTTGTAATAGTGGGATATGAAATGTCGTACTAGAAAAACCAAATCCTACAATCCCTACACCTATTTTTTTCATGTTGCCCCTCCATTTGTCCCGCTTTAACGGGCAGTAAGATTCCTAACTCAAAATCCAGCGAAAGCTAAGAAATTAGGTGAGGAGTCAACTGCTCGTTAAAGCCCGATTGGTTCAACTAATAATCAGTGGGGATAAAGAAAATCCCCATTGATTAAAGTTTCACTTTATGAGAACGATTTCATTCAGTTATTATAACAAGATTATTATTATTTACATAATAAATTGCCTAGAAAAAAGCATCTTGCTACTATTCATAGCAAGATGCTTTTTTTAACCCGCTTTAACGGGCAGTAAGGCTCCCGACCGCGAAGGAGTTAGATGGGAGACCAACTGCCCGTTAAAGTCCGATTGGTTCAACTAATAATCAGTGGGGATGAACAAAATCCCCACTGATTATAGTTTCACTTTACTCCGGTCGTTTTTTCGTCCACGTTTCTACTACTTCACCAGTATCATTAACATCTAGCACTAGGCTACCATTACTATACCGGTCTTTATTTCGATACGCTTTCGGATCAATCTCTTCTACAATATTTTTTTCTGTCTTCATATAAACTAATTCATCGTCCCGAACAATTTCAATACCGACAATGCGGTATGGATTACGTTTTAACTCTTTGAAAATAACAAGACCTCGTTTCGCCCTCGTTGATTTCTCAATTTCTGATGCTTTTAGACGTTTTACAGCACCGCGCTGCGTTACGAGAATAAGTTGATCTTTGTCACCATTTAACGGTTTACCAGAAGCGACATAGTCATCTTCTTTTAAATTAATTGCTTTCACACCAGCAGCTCTTACACCGACTGGACTTACTTCATCTTCATGGAAAATAAGTGCATATGCACCATGTGTAGCAAGAACGATATCACTCGTTCCATCTGTCGCAAATATATCGACAACTTCATCACCTTTTTTCAAGTTTACAGCAACGAATGCCCTTGAATAACGCTGAACTTTATATTGATTTAATTCTGTTTTCTTTATCATACCATTTCGTGTTACAAATACGATAAATCGTTTTTCTTCCTCAAAGTTCGGTACAACCGTTACCCAAATGATCGTTTCATCTCGGTCGAGTGAAACGATATTTGCAACGTGCTGACCTAAATCTTTCCAACGAATATCTGGCATTTCGTATACTGGAAGATATATATAGTTCCCTTTACTTGTGAATAAAAGAACTGTTTCAGTCGTATTCGTATCGAATCGTTCAAGTAAGATGTCACCCTCTTTCATACCGAAGTCTTTGCCGTTTGATGCATTATGTGAGCGCCATCCAGTACGTTTCACATATCCTTCTTTCGTTACAGTAACGATGACATCTTCTTGTGGAATCATCACTTCTACGTCTATTTTAATTTCTTCAATTTGTTCTTCAATAATAGCACGGCGATCATCACTATATGTTTTCTTAACTCTCTTCAAATCAGTTTTAATGACTTGAAGTAATCTTTTTTCACTTTGTAAAATTGACTGTAGCTCTAGAATTTTCTTATTAAGCTCATCTGCTTCTTCTTGTAACGCCGTAATGTCTGTATTCGTTAAGCGATATAATTGCAAGGATACAATTGCTTCTGCTTGTGCTTCTGTAAAGCCAAATTTTGCACTTAAATTATCTTTCGCATTACGTTTATCTTTTGAAGCTCGAATTGTCTCGATTACTTGGTCTAAAATCGATAATGCCTTCTTTAAACCTTCTACAATATGTTGACGATTTTCTGCTTTTCTTAATTCATATTGTGAACGTCTCGTAATAACCTCTTTTTGATGTCCAATATAAGCATCCAAAATTTTCGGTAATGTCATAAGTGTTGGACGGCGATTATTGATCGCTACCATATTAAAGTTATATGGAATTTGTAAATCTGTATTTTTATATAAATAATTTAAAATACCTTCGGCGTTTACTTCTTTCTTTAATTCAACAACGATTCGTAAACCAGTACGATCCGTCTCATCACGTACTTCAGCAATGCCATCTAACTTTTTATCTAGACGTAATTCATCCATTTTCTTTACAAGGTTTGCCTTATTCACTTCGTAAGGAATTTCAGTGATTACAATTTGTTGTTTCCCACCGCGCACTGTTTCAATTTCTGCTTTTCCGCGAATAATAATTTTACCTTTTCCTGTTTCATACGCCTTTTTAATACCATCAATCCCTTGAATAATACCGCCTGTTGGGAAATCTGGTCCTTTCATAACTGTTAATAAATCATCAACAGTACTATTTGGCTTATCAATACGCATCATTGTAGCGTCAATAACTTCTCCAAGATGATGCGGAGGAATTTCTGTTGCATAACCAGCAGAAATTCCTGTAGATCCGTTTACTAATAAATTCGGGAACGCTGCTGGTAATACAACCGGTTCTTCACTCGTATCATCAAAGTTTGACACGAATTCAACTGTTTCTTTATCAAGATCACGTAATAATTCAGATGCGATTGGTGATAAACGAGCTTCCGTATAACGCATCGCTGCCGCTGGGTCCCCATCAACACTACCGTTATTACCATGCATTTCAACTAAAACATTACGTACTTTCCAAGTTTGGCTTAAGCGAACCATTGCTTCATATACAGAGGAATCTCCATGTGGATGATAATTACCAATAACATTACCTACTGTTTTAGCTGATTTACGAAACGCTTTATCATGTACATTACCTTCTACATACATAGAATATAAAATACGTCTTTGTACTGGCTTTAAGCCATCACGTGCATCTGGAAGTGCACGATCTTGAATAATATATTTACTATAACGTGCAAAGCGGTCACCTAACACGTCTTCAAGCGGGAGGTCATGAAACTTCTCTGCTTGCATGTTATTCCACCTCCGTCTCCATAATCATTTCATTTTCTAAAATATTTCCTTCTTCTTGCATACCAAACTGTACATTACGTTCAATCCATTTACGGCGCGGTTCTACTTTATCGCCCATTAATGTTGTAACGCGACGCTCTGCTCTTGCTGCATCATCAATTTTCACGCGAATTAATGTACGCGTTTCAGGATTCATTGTTGTTTCCCATAATTGATCCGCATTCATTTCACCAAGTCCTTTATAACGTTGTAACATATAGCCTTTGCCAACTTTTTTCGTTACACCGTCTAATTCCTCATCTGACCAAGCGTATTCAATTACCTCACTCTTACCTTTCCCTTTACTTACCTTGTATAAAGGAGGAAGTGCGATAAACACTTTACCGGCTTCGATAAGTGGCTTCATATATCTGTAGAAGAACGTTAATAACAATACTTGAATATGAGCTCCATCCGTATCTGCATCGGTCATAATAACAACTTTATCGTAGTTAATATCTTCAACAGCGAATTCATTTCCTACACCGCCGCCAATTGCATAAATAATTGTATTAATCTCTTCATTCTTAAAAATATCAGCAAGCTTTGCTTTCTCCGTATTAATTACTTTACCACGCAATGGTAGTACCGCCTGAAAACGACGATCTCGCCCTTGCTTTGCTGAACCGCCAGCCGAGTCACCCTCTACTAAATACAATTCGTTTTTCTGAGGGTTACGTGATTGTGCAGGTGTTAACTTCCCGCTTAAAGTACCTTCTGATTTTTTCTTTTTCTTACCACTACGTGCTTCTTCTCTCGCTTTACGAGCAGCCTCACGTGCTTGCGCTGCTTTAACTGCCTTTCTCACAAGAAGTGTAGCTACATCCGGGTTTTCCTCTAAAAAGTAAGCTAGATGCTCTGATACAATGGCATCAATAGAAGAACGAGCTTCACTTGTACCAAGTTTCCCTTTCGTTTGTCCTTCAAACTGCAGTACTTCTTCTGGTACACGTACAGAAACGATAGCCGCTACACCTTCACGAATATCTGTACCTTCTAAATTTTTATCTTTTTCTTTTAATAATGAAACTTTACGAGCATACTCATTGAACACACGCGTCATTGCTGTTTTAAATCCAGCTTCGTGTGTTCCACCATCTTTTGTACGTACGTTATTTACAAACGAAAGAATATTTTCTGAGTAACCATCATTAAACTGGAATGCTAGTTCTGCTTCAATCCCGTTTTGTTCACCAGTGAAATATACAACCGGGTGAATTGAATCTTTTTCTTCGTTTAAATATGAAACGAAAGCTTCAATTCCTGTTTCATAATGAAATATATCTTCTAAATCATTACGTTCGTCTTTTATTGAGATTTTCATTCCTTTTAATAAGAATGCAGATTCACGTAATCTCTCACATAATGTTTCATAATTGTAATTTGTCGTACTAAAAATCGTTGTATCTGGTTTGAAATGCATTGTTGTACCAGACTCTTTTGTTTTCCCGATTTTCTCTAACGTTGTTGCAGGAACGCCACCATTTTCAAAGCGTTGTTCATAAATGTTACCATCACGTTTAATTGTTACTACTAACCATTCTGACAAGGCGTTTACAACTGATGCCCCAACACCGTGTAAACCACCACTCGTTTTATAGCCACCTTGACCAAACTTACCACCTGCATGAAGTACAGTTAAAATAACTTCAGGTGTAGGTTTCCCAAGTTTATGCATTCCCGTAGGCATTCCTCGCCCTTTATCTATAACGCTAATACTATTATCTTTATGTATTACGACAGAAATTTCGTCGCCAAATCCCGCTAACGCCTCGTCAACGGAGTTATCTACTATTTCATATACTAAATGATGCAATCCACGGCTATCCGTACTCCCGATATACATACCCGGGCGTTTTCGAACGGCTTCAAGTCCTTCTAACACTTGAATCGCATCTTCATTATATTGGAACTGATGCTTCGCCAAACTCCTTGCCCCTTTCCTAATCCAAAATCAGAACATATGTTTCTATTATAGAATAACGCCTCGACTATAGTTTTGGCAAGTTATCTTATCTCTTTTATATACCATTTTCAATAGAAAAATCCTTGTTTTCTCACAAGGATTCCTCTAGGCTACTATTTCAGAAAAATAATCGTTTGTCAACGAGAAATGGATATGTATTCCAAGATTACACATTCCAAACCTTTATTATGATCCAAATGATCAAAATCCAAAATGGGATTACAAATAACAATCCCCAAAAACAGCCTTTAAAAAATCTCATGATGAACACCTCGTTCATCGGCCCTACTTATCTATAATGAGGGCTGAATCAATCTTTCTAACTTTAAGTCTATACTATTTTGTCATCGCATGTTCTACTTTAATACAACGATCCATTATTACAGTATAGTCTTTTTCTTTTAAAAGTTTATATGTATCTTCATCTTGTACTCCTAATTGTGCCCAAAAAACATCTGCATCAATCTCGACAAATTCTTTTGCAACATCCATTAAAAACTCTGAGCGACGAAATACATTTACAATGTCAACGTGTTCCTTAATATCCTTTAGTGAAGAAACTGCCTTTTCTCCAAGCACCTCATTTACTGTTGGATTAACTGGAATAATGCGGTATCCAGCATCTTGCATTGCTTTTGAAACCATATACGATGTACGTTCTGGCTTATCTGATAATCCAACAACCGCAATTGTTTTGCTTTTCTTTAACACTTCACCAATTTCCGTACGAGTTGGGTTTTCAATTGTCATAATTAATCCCTCCTATTCCTTTAGTATAGCCGATAAAGAAAGTCTCTTTCAATATGAAAGAGACTTTCTTTTATTTCGATTATTGATTCTTTGTAGCTGAATTATCTGCTAAAGTAGCTGTTTTCGTCATTTTTTGACCGTTACGGTAGAATGTGACTTCTACTTTCTCGCCTACTTTTTTCTTTTCATATAAATATTTACGGAATTGAAGTGAATTTTCTACTTTTTGATCATCTAATGCTACGACAATATCATATTGCTCTAAACCAGCTTTTTCTGCCGGTGATATTGGGTAAATTTTACCTAATACAACACCATTAGTTACTTCTTTCGGTACTTTCAATTGATTGACTGCATAAGCTTGCACATCTTCTAACGAAACGACACCTACTCCAAGAGCTGGACGTTTTACTACTCCGTCTTTTTCAAGTGATTCAATAACTGGCTTTGCGATATTAATTGGAATAGCAAATCCAATTCCTTCAACTTCTTGTTGTGCAATTTTACTTGAATTAATCCCAATTATTTCACCGTTTTGGTTAAATAATGCACCACCACTGTTACCAGGATTAATCGCTGCATCTGTTTGAATAACTTGTGCTTGCCAATCTGGGCGTTTATCCCCATCAATATCAACTGGGATTTCGCGTTCTTTACTACTGATTATACCTTCCGTTACACTTCCGTCAAATCCAAGTGGGTTACCGATTGCAATCGCTTTTTCACCCGCACGAAGTTTACTTGAGTCACCTAAAGTTGCAACTTTATTTACATTAGCCCCATCAATTTCAACAACAGCTAAGTCTAACCAAGGATCTTTCCCTACTAACTTTGCATCTACCTTTTTACCATCACTTAGCTTTACAGCAAGTTTATTCGCTCCATCTACTACGTGGTTGTTTGTTACAATATATGCTTTATTTCCTGCTTTTTTATAAATAACACCTGATCCTGAACCAGCTTGTTGTTCTTGACCTGTCGGTTGCATTGCAAATGGATCAACGCTTTGTTGCATATTAATAACGCCTACAACAACATCTTTCGCTCCTTCAATCATACCAGGTAAATCAGTTTCATTTTTCGCTTTATTTACAACAGGAACTACAGTACCTTCTACTTTTGAATCCGAACTAAATGATGATACTGGTGCTCCATTATTTTGAGCCCATGGCATATATGGTGCTGCAAAACTAATCGAAACCGCTCCGACTACAGCTCCCACTAAACCTGTGAAGAAATAGCCTTTTTTACTACCTGATTTTCTCACTTCTCTCGTTTCACTATGCTCTTCATTTAAATTTGGTCCGTCGTAATATCCCATGTTTTATTTCCCCTCTCTGGTGAATTCGTATTTTCAGTATAGTCACGTTTTGTGTCCTTCTTGTGAACTCATCGTGAAATCCAATTAAAAAAATACTCCTATCTAACATTGTAGACAAGAAAAGTATTTTTTGTACATTCTACCTTCAAAAGAGAGTATAAAATTGCCATTTTCCTAGGCTAAATTACACAAATTGTTCTAGATTATTCTTCAAATTTATAACCAACTCGAATAACAGTACCGATATGCTTCGCTTTATCTCCTAACTTATTTCGAAGTTTTTTAATATGGGTATCAACCGTTCGGTCATCACCGTAATAGTCATATCCCCATAACTGGTCTAATAAATGTTGACGTGATAATACGATTCCTTTGTTCTCCATTAAATAAACGAGAAGTTCAAATTCTTTATGTGTCAATATAATTTCTTCTCCATCTACTAAAACAGTTCTAGATAGACGATTCACTTCAATTCCAGCTAAAGACATAGCATTTTCTTCCGCTACTCCTACCGCGCCATCCGCACGTTTCAATAACGTCTTTGCACGAGCTACTAACACTTTCGGACTAAATGGTTTCGTTACATACTCGTCTGCACCTAATTCGAAACCTAGCAATGTATCATCCTCATCCGAACGTGCTGTCAACATAATAATTGGTACTGCTGATTCTTTTCTAATTCGTCTACAAACAGACCATCCATCTATTTCCGGTAACATAATATCTAACATAATTAAATCAATTTCATGCTCTGCAAATAACTCTAACGCTTTCTTTCCATCTTCTGCTTCGATTACTTCAAAGCCTTCATTACGAAAATAATCACTAACAATTTCACGTAATCTTCTTTCGTCTTCAACAAGCAATACTGTTTTATTCATATAATCTATCCCGCCTTTTTACTCTTTCAATCGAATAATACGTTGATTGGAGCTTCCGCGAAATGGAAGTGTTAAATCTTTTTTCTCAATTTCAAACCTTCCATCGACTAAAACATCCCCATAATGTAACAACTCTATCATATCATTATTTTGGGAACTCTGTATCTCTTCTAACATATAACCTGTATACATCCATAGGTTTTTTTTCAAATCTTTCACGATTTTTGCTACCTTTTTCACTTCAGCAGCTTGAAAAAATGGATCTCCACCTGAAAATGTTACATCAGTTAATGGATTACTTGCAATCTCTTTCACAATTTCTTCTACTGTCATTTCCGTTCCGTTGCAAATATTCCACGATTTCGGATTATGGCAACCGACACAACGATGCGGACAGCCCGCAAAAAACACGACTGTCCGCAATCCTTCTCCATCTACTACACTATCATGAATAATATTCATCACTTTCATTTATGTTTCACCCGATCTATCTCTTCACTACGTTTCGCACTATTCCACTTCGACATATCTCCTACAAGATAGCCTGTTATACGGCGAATTCTTTCTATATTAGCCTCATCTTCATTCCCGCAACTTGGACATTCATTTCCAATAACCCCGTGATAACTACAGCACTTACAACGGTCAACAGGATGATTAATTGAACCGTATCCAACGCCATGTTCTGCCATGGCTTGTATAATTTGTTTTAATGCCTTTTTGTTATGCATCGCTGCTCCGTCCAGTTCAATATACGTAATGTGTCCTCCATTACAGAGAGCATGGAACGGGCCTTCTAAACGGATTTTATTTATCGCTTGAATGTTATAATAAACTGGAATATGGAATGAATTCGTATAGTAATTATGGTTCGTTATACCGCTAATCACGCCAAATTCTTCTCTATCTTTTTTCACAAACTTTCCTGATAATCCTTCTGCTGGAGTTGCAATTATCGAGAAATTTAGTTGATGTTCTTCTGTCGCTTTATCCATTCTATCTCTCATAAAGGAAATAATTTCGTACCCAAGTTTCCATGATTCTTCATCTTCCCCATGATGCTTTCCTGTTAAAGCTACTAAACATTCCGCAAGACCGATAAAACCAACACTTAACGTCCCTTGTTTTAAAATCGAAGCTACGGAGTCTTCAGGCTGCAATGCTTCTCCACCACGCCATACACCTTGTGAATATAAAAACTGAAAATCTCTTGCTCGCTTCTTACATTGATACGCAAATCTTTCTAATAACTGCTTAATTCCTAAATCTAAATAGTAGTTTAGCGCTTCAAAAAATGCTTCTTTTGAACCACTAATTAACGCTAATTTCACTAAATTGATAGACGTAAATGATAAATTCCCTCTACCAATCGCTGTTTCTTCTCCATGTATATTAGACATAACACGGGTACGACATCCCATGTAACATACTTCACTTTCTGGTCTTCCATCATAATGCACTGTATTAAACGGAGCATCTAAAAATGAAAAGTTAGGGAATAATCGCTCTGCAGTTGTCTCTAATGCTAATTCAAATAAATCGTAATTCGGATCACTTTCTTCAAAATTCACACCTTTTTTCATCTTGAAAATTTGAATCGGAAAAATTGGTGTCTCTCCTTTACCAAGTCCAGCTTGTGTTGCTTTTAATAGTTGTTTAATTAACATTCTTCCTTCTTTTGATGTATCTGTTCCGTAATTAATAGAAATAAACGGTACTTGTCCTCCGCCCCTACTATGCATACTATTCGAATTATGAACGAAAGCCTCACACGCTTGATACGTATCATTTTCCGTTTCTTTCCATGCAAATTCTTCTATTTGTTCTTTCGTAAGCGGATATGATTGTAATCGTTTTTTATGTCTCTCAATTGTTTTTCGTACATAAGGTGCTAAATCAATATCAAAGAGTGCAAACGATTGACCGCCATGCTGCATATTTTGATTCGCTTGAAAAATAATAGACGAAAGAGCCAATGCACTTTTAATGTCTTGTGGTTGTCTCATATGTCCATGTCCAGTATGAAAACCGTTAGCAAGCATTTGCGCTAACGGAATTTGCGAACAAGTCGTCGTTCCTGTCGCATAAAAATCTAAATCATGTGGATATAATATATTTTCATTTATCGCTTTTTTCACTTGATCTGACAATAAATTCTCAACAGCATAATATTTTGCACTCTCAGATGCGAACGTTCCCATTACACCCATTGGAGAGCGGCCGTCTACATTTGCATTTTCTTGCATTAAATCTTGTTCATTGCCGTGGACTATCGTCTCGAACACTTTCATTAATTCTTCTCCACGTGTATTATTTTGTAACATTTATAACCCTCCACCAATATGTTGTTGTCTTTTGATTAAAATGTTACTACATATAGTCTTGCTGTTTCTGTGAGAAATGTAACATTACTGTGAAATTTTTTTCACGAAATAATGAATTTTTCATTTACAAAAAAGAAATGTGCTCTTTACAAATGTATGGTACAATATACGGGAAAAACTCTTTTTACCCTTTATCAACACATTTGAATAAAGGAGACTGAACTTATGGTTACTACATATCTTTTATTTATCGTTGCCTACTTGCTTGGCTCGATTCCATTTGCACTAGTTGTTGGAAAAATTGGCTACGGAATCGATATTCGTGAGCACGGGAGCGGTAATCTAGGCGGAACAAACACATTCCGTACATTAGGGAAAAAAGCAGGTTTTACCGTTACAATTGCTGACATTTTAAAAGGGACATTAGCAACAAGTCTACCAATGATTTTCGGATTAGATATTCACCCACTATGGTTCGGGTTAGCGGCTGTTCTTGGACATGTCTACCCGATCTTCGCGAAATTCCGTGGTGGTAAAGCAGTTGCAACTTCTGCTGGGGTGCTATTATGCTATTCACCAGTTGTTTTTGCAATATTGGCTGTTGTATTTTTCACCCTTTTATTTACAACAAGATACGTATCACTTTCTTCTATGGTAACAGCAGTTGTTGCTGTTATTGCATCCATTGTTAGCGGGGATAAAATCTTCATTATTGCGATGTGTTTATTAGCAGGTATGGTTATTTATAAACACCGTGCAAATATCGGACGAATTATAAATAAAACTGAACCAAAAGCAAACTTTTCAAAAAAGCAAAAATAAGATCGTAACCCACATAACGCAAAAAGAAAACGTGAAGCATATTAATAGCGTCTTTTTGCGTTATTTTTTATACTAAAGAAAAAGCAACATAACTTGGAGGAACTATACATGAATCTTTCCGTAACAAAAGAAGCAGCACAATGGTATAAAAATGAATTAAACTTACAATCAAATGAAACACTACGCTTTTTCGTACAATACGGTGGTTGCAGTACTGTGCAAAAAGGACTTTCTTTAGGTATTCGTAAAGATGATCCTGCACACCCTGCTGTTCAAATTCAAGAAGAAGGTATTAACTTCTTTATTGAAGGCGATGATGAATGGTTCTTCGATGGACATAATTTATCTGTTACACTTCATGAAGGTGACGACTTCCCACAATTTAATTATGAAAAATAAAAAAGCGCGGCTTCTGCCACGCTTTTTTATTTTTTCTTAATTTCCTCATATTTCGCATACCACTCAGGATATAACTTTTTAAATGATACAGGGCGGAACCCTTCTTTTTTCGCACAAATATTCGTCGTACTTGCAGTAATACAAAGATCACCATCACCATTATATATTTCATATCCATATACAACGCGAAGCGGGCTCACAGTATCGACCCATGTTTTTACGATTGCCTTTTCTCCATAACGCATCGCTTTACGATATGAAATTTGTAAATCTAACACAGGAGAAATAATTCCTTCTTTCTCCATTTCAACATATGAAAAACCTAAATCTTGTATAAGTTTCGTGCGACCTAACTCAAGCCACACTAAGTAGTTTGAATGGTAAACAACACCCATTTGATCTGTTTCCGCATAACGGATTTCAACTTCATGTTCTGCTACAAACATATGTATTCGCCTTCTTTCACTTCTGCTACCTTGCATACATTTAATCATAATACAGTAACATCAAAAATAAAATAAAAACAGTGAATCTTTTACTGAAAGGAGCCAGCATATGATTCAAATTGTAACTGTTCGTAGTGGTGATAGCGTATATAGCTTGGCATCAAAATATGGATCAACACCTGACGAAATAGTAAAAGACAATGGACTAAATCCAGCTGAAACGCTCGTTGTTGGTCAGGCACTTATCGTTAATACGAAAGGAAATAATTATTATGTACAGCCTGGTGACAGCCTATATCGAATTTCTCAAACATATAATGTCCCCCTCGCTAGTTTAGCTAAAGTTAATAATTTATCTTTAAAATCTATTCTCCATGTCGGACAACAATTATATGTACCAAAAGGCACAAAACGAGCTGTAGAATCCATCGCTTATTTACAACCTTCAACTATACCGATTAAAGAGAGTTTAGTTAATGCGACACGCGCCATCAATCCATTTTTAACATACTTAGCCTATTTTAGTTTTGAGGCAAAAAGAGATGGCACATTAAAAGAACCTACTGAAACAGCTAAAATTGCTAATATTGCAACGCAAGGTAAAACAATCCCTATGCTCGTTATTACAAATATTGAAAATGGTAATTTCAGTGCCGATCTAACATCAGTTATTTTACGCGACGCAACGATTCAAAACAAATTTATTACTAACATTTTGCAAACAGCTGAAAAATATGGCATGCGAGACATTCATTTCGATTTCGAAAGTGTAGCACCTGAAGACCGCGAGGCGTATAATCGCTTTTTACGAAATGTAAAAACACGCTTACCTAGTGGGTACACATTGAGCACAACTCTCGTACCGAAAACAAGTTCCAATCAAAAGGGCAAATTTTTCGAAGCTCATGATTATAAAGCGCAAGGGCAAATTGTTGATTTCGTCGTCATTATGACATATGACTGGGGATGGCAGGGCGGGCCACCGATGGCGATTTCTCCTATCGGTCCAGTGAAAGAAGTACTTCAATATGCAAAATCTCAAATGCCTCCACAAAAAATTATGATGGGGCAAAATTTATACGGGTTTGATTGGAAACTTCCATTTAAACAAGGAAATCCACCTGCAAAAGCAATTAGCTCCGTCGCAGCTGTTGCACTAGCTCGTAAATATAATGTTCCTATTCGTTATGATTTCACAGCCCAAGCTCCTCATTTTAATTATTTTGATGAAAACGGCGTGCAACACGAAGTTTGGTTTGAAGATTCACGGTCTGTTCAAAGTAAATTCAATTTAATGAAAGAACAAGGTATAGGTGGTATTAGTTACTGGAAAATCGGTTTACCATTCCCGCAAAATTGGCGTTTACTCGTTGAAAATTTCACGATTACGAAAAAGGGCTGACAAAAGTCAGCCCTTTTTTTCATATTACTGCTAAAAACTCATCTTTCATTTCCTCACAAAAAAGAAGAATGATAACATTCTCCTTTTTAACCGTTATCAACAATCGGTTGTTTACCTGTTTGATCTTGCATTTGCTTTCCTTTATTTCCACCAGCTTTTTTCGATTGTGTTCCAATATGATTTGGTGCAAAGTCTTTTGAATTTTTTTTCGGATTACCCATTACTATCGCCTCCTTAACACTAGTATCGTACTAGTGTTAAGAATTATTCAGCTTGCTTAAAAAGTTTCATTTCATAACGTTTTTCGATGCGCTCTTCAATGCGATCAATTGCATCACGATCGCTTAATAATTGTTGTTTATTTTCATTTACAAGTTCTTCAAACGATTTACGGCGACTTCTTCTCATGTTGTTCACCCTCTCTCCTTCGCTTTCTTATTACATAGTATGAGCAAACGAAAAACTCTTTAATCAGATTTGTAAGAAAATTTTATGTTTTAGTACTCCTAAAAAAACTCCGTGTACAATATATTGCACACGGAGTTTTTCATACCATAATATTTAAATACTCTTTCAACTTTTCATCTGCATTCATTTCATTTTCTTTATAATCATGAAGCGCCTGTAACACAAAATCATACTGTTCTAAAATATAACTTTCTAATTTCATAACATCCTCTAAGCTATTAAGCATAATTCTCGTATTACCAACTTCACTTTTTAACGCTGGTTCACATTTTAAGCTTGTACATATTTCTTTCACATCATCTTCTAATATTTCTGTTAATACATATTTCTTTCGCCCTTTTACCTTTACTCTCATAACTGGATAAAAAGCTTTTATATCTAAATAACTTCCTACATTCATACAACGTAGCCATTCTACATTACGTTTATTACATACAAGCATTTCTTTCACCGCTTCGTATACCGCAGTTTCATCAAGCACAGCCTTATTTACTTTTCGGTTCCCTTCTTCTTCAATAGCTGCACACTTTTGATAAACAGCGGCACACGTAATACAATCGTCAAATGCATTATGAGAACTTAAACGAATGCCAAGCATTCGCTTTAACGTTTCAAGTTTATGATTAGGCGCATGCTTCATGTATTTCTTCGCTAAAAATACAGTATCAATTACTTTATTTTTAGGTTCAGGTAGCCCTAGCATATTTACATTACTTTTCAAAAAGCGCATATCAAAAGAAGCATTATGGGCCACAATAACATTTGTATGTAAAAATGCTAAAAATAAAGGTAACACTTCTTCAATCGTCGGTGCATCTGAAACGCGATAATTAGTAATACCTGTTAAACTCGTTATTCGGTCCGGAATTGGCCGCTCTGGATTCACGTATGAAACAAATTGATCTACTAATTCATGATTACGATATTTCACTGCTGCAACTTGAATAATTTTATCATTATAAGGGTTAAATCCTGTTGTTTCAAAATCAATTACAACATAATCTAACGGTAAGGATACATTCCCCACTCCATACACTCCTTTATCTCTAAACGTTTATATTTCTTACATCATATCATGAAGTTATTACTACTTGAAAAAGAAAAGGCAGAAATGGGAACTCTCCACCTCTACCTTTTCACCATTATTTTAATTTAGCAACTCTTTTCTCCATCTCTTTTTGCGTCATCGGCCCAATAAACTTATCTTGAATGACACCTTTTGTATCTATAAAATACGAAGTTGGAATCGTAATTACTTTATACGCTGTTGTCACATCAATGTTCTTGTCCAATAAAATAGGAAAAGTAATTCCTTTTTCTTTAACAAAATTGCTTACCTTTTCTACTCCCCCACCTTTTTCTGAAGGCGTATAATTTATTGCTAAAATTTCTACGTTCTCTTTATGTTCTTTATAGAAAGCTTCCATATCCGGCATTTCTTGCTGACATGGTCCACACCACGTTGCCCAAAAGTTTAAAATCACTTTCTTTCCTTTTAAATCCGATAACTTTACATTCGTTCCATCTAACTTCGTTAATTCAAAGTTTGGCGCACTCTTCCCTATTTCGATACCATTACTTGCAATCATCTCTTTCATAGCAGCTTCACTTTTTTCTTGCTCCCCTTGTACCGCCTGATCTTTTTTACCAAATTGTTCATAAGCTGCATATCCCGCTAAACAAAGTAACACTACAATAATCGTAAGCTTCCGCCACATTTTATATCACCCTAACGTATTTATCTTCTTATTAACCTAATTACCCAAATACTATATACCTTATTTTAGCTTATACGGACGAGCTTGGAAATATTCACAGTCGAAATAATTAGAATATTCTTATTTAAAGTGAAATTTTTTCCTTTTTATCATATAATTAGAAAAATAAATGAAGTGTTGCTTATCTTCTTATGGACCCATTCACCTTTTTACTCTCGTAGTTATAAACCTACAACAAAAGGGGGATTTTTTATGAATTCATTCGAAAAAACAACATTATATATTCTTAGTTTTCTTTTATACCCAGTCGGTATTATTACATGGATCATTTCACTCTTTAGTAAAGACCTTAAAAAAAAGAAAGTAGGGCGTATTTGTCTCTACGTCTCTCTAGTCTCATTCGTCCTTTTCTTAATTCTTGGAATTGCCACTTTCCTTACGACCGCTACCTTTAACGTTGATCTGAATCATTCAGAATCTATCGAGTATCAAATAAATGATGCTGAATAAAGATAAGAGCAGTACTCTTATCTTTATTCACATCACTTGCAAAACGAATGACTATTTATTAATTTTTTAGGACTTCCACATGCAACAATACGTCCTTCTTTCATTATGACAACACGATCTGCTAGTATCGCTTTCTCTACATCATGTGTTGCCACAATTCTCGTGACCTCTCTTCCTAATCCTTCTATCATATTCCAAATAGTTTCTTGGTTGCTCGGATCTAATCCCGCAGTTGGTTCATCTAAAATAATAAGATTCGGATTTGAAACAATGGCACGTAATAATGCAAGACGTTTTCTTTCCCCCCCCGAAAACTCTTCACCGCTTTTATGTAGTACAGTTTGAAGCCCTTCCGATAAACCTCTAATTATCGGCTTCACATTTACAAGCTCAATATTTTTTTCTAACTGATTTTCTAAACCCTCTTCCTCGAAATACATATTCTCTTTTACTGTCGTCCGAAAGAAACGAGGTTCTTGCCACACTGTAGTCATACGAGCCTCATCACCATAATAAACAATGTTACCATTAGATGGTTTATACAACCCTGTCATTAATTTTAAAAGCGTTGTTTTTCCTGCGCCACTTTCTCCTACAATAATAACGAGTTCACCTGGATTAATTTGCAAATCAATATTATGAATTCTGCATTTCTCTTCATCATTCTCCTGAAATGAAACATTTGTTACTGTCATCCCCATCGCTCTTTCTACCTTACTATCTGCCACTCGTTTATCTAAAAAGGAAAAAATTCTATTTGCCGAAGCGACTGCAACTTGTGTCATCATTAATAAATCGCCAACGTAACGGACTGGAAAAAAGAGCATTTCAATTGTGGCTAACACGGCAACAATTGAGCCAACTTCCATTTCTCCCTTCATTATTTTTTGCGCGCCTATAATGAGAACAACGATATATGCCCCTGTTTCAATCACTGTTCCAACTACTCCAATGCAGTGTTGCATCATCGTCTTCTTTACTTCCGATTTATAAGATTGTGCCGTTACTCCTTTAAATAAGCGAATAGCCCATTTTTCTTTTTGTAAACTACGTAAATCTTGTATACCCTTTACAAACTGTGACACCATCTCTACAACACTCGATTGATTTTTTTGAGCAACGCTTGCAATATCTCTTACCTTTTTTCCCATCAGTATTGGAACAATTGTACTTAAAAATAAAAACGGAGTTACCCACAATATAAACTGTATATCTATATGTTGTAGTGCTATGAAAGCTCCAATAAATTGGGCAATAGCGTGTATATACTCTATTAATATAAAGCCATATAATCTGATCCAGTTCGGAATATCAGATACGACCCAAGTTTCTAACTCCCCTTGCTTGATCTTCTCACTCTCTTCAAACGGTAATGAGAAATAGTGACGCAATAATTCTATACGTTTCGTTTGTAATATACGTTGACTCGCTTTTGAACTTATATAATCAAATAAAAGATTGTTCGTCCACATTAAAAAGCGAATACCCGCAAACAAAGCTATATATAAATACGCACCTTTTAGCTCCCTTTGAATAAGATTGTCTACAATTAATCCCATGAAAATTGGGCGTGATAAATTTAAAATGGCAGCAATTATCCCACTACATACAGCTGCCATTACTAATATTTTCTCTTTTCGTAACGGCCACAATATTCTTTTATATTCTTTCATGACGTTCCCTCCACTTTTCGTAGTAAAAAGAAAGGGATGAAACCATATGGTTTCATCCCTTTCCATAAAATAAGGAAGCTAACTATTGTTAGCTTCCTTATTTTTCATTTCAATTATTTAGTTTGACACTTTTGACTCTTCGATTTTCTCACGAAGAACCATTTGCAGAATACCACCGTGACGGTAGTAGTCAATTTCTACTTCACTATCGAAACGAGCTACTACTTCAAATTGTTTTTCGTTGCCATCTAAATCAGTTGCAACTACTTTTACAAGATCGCGCGGTCTAACTGTTTTGTCAATTTGAATTTCAAATGACTCGTTACCAACAAGACCTAACGTTTCAGCACTTTCGCCATCTTTAAATTGAAGTGGTAATACACCCATTAATACTAAGTTACTGCGGTGAATACGTTCGAAGCTTTCTGCGATTACTGCTTTAATACCTAATAAGTTAGTACCTTTCGCAGCCCAGTCACGAGAACTTCCCATACCGTAATCTTTACCAGCAACAACTAGAAGACCTGTTCCATCTTCTTTATATTTCATAGCAGCATCATAGATTGATGTTACTTCACCAGTTGGCCAATATGTTGTATATCCACCTTCTGTTCCTGGTGCGATTTGGTTTTTAATACGGATGTTTGCAAATGTACCACGCATCATAACTTCATGGTTACCACGACGAGAACCGTAAGAGTTAAAGTCAACTGGTTGTACGCCGTTTTCTAATAAATAGCGTCCAGCTGGTGTGTGCTTACCAATTGAACCTGCTGGTGAAATATGGTCTGTTGTTACAGAATCACCAAATTTACCAACTATGCGTAAACCTGATAACGTTTCAACTTCACCTGGCTCTTTAGATAAACCTTCAAAGAATGGTGGGTTTTGAATGTATGTTGAATCATTATCCCAAGTATATAAAGCTTCGTTTGAAGTTTGGATTTCATTCCAACGCTCATTGCTGTTAAATACTTGTGCATATTCTTTCTTGAACAATTCAGATGTAACAACGCTTTGAACTACATCTTCAATTTCTTTAGCTGATGGCCAAATATCATTGAAGTAAACAGCATTGCCATTTGCATCTTTACCGATTTCATCATTTTTCAGGTCAATATCAACAGTACCTGCAAGTGCATATGCCACAACAAGTGGTGGTGATGCTAAGTAGTTTGCTTTTACAAGAGGATGAATACGACCTTCAAAGTTACGGTTACCAGATAAAACAGATGTTACTAGTAAGTCGTTTGCTGCGATTGATTCTTCTAATTCTGGCGCTAATGGACCAGAGTTACCGATACAAGTCGTACAACCGTAACCAACTGTTTGGAAACCTAATTGATCTAAATATGTTGTTAAACCGGATTTATCTAAGTACTCAGTAACAACTTTAGATCCTGGTGCTAATGATGTTTTTACGTACTCAGGTACTACAAGTCCTTTTTCAATTGCTTTCTTCGCAACTAGACCTGCTCCAATTAATACGTATGGGTTTGATGTATTTGTACAGCTTGTAATTGCAGCGATTGCAATTGCACCTGTTTTCATCGTTACTTCTTTATCTTCTAATGTAACCTTCACTTCTTTATCGAACTCTTGCTCATTAAATCCAAGTCCTTGTGTTCCAACTGGTGCTAAAACAGCTTTGTGGAACGCATCTTTCATATCTGAAAGTGGAATTAAATCTTGTGGGCGTTTCGGTCCAGAAAGGTTAGATTCGATTGTATTTAAATCAATTTCAACAAGATCAGTGTAGATTGGATCTTTACTATCTGCTGTATAGAATAAACCGTTCGCTTTACAGTATTCTTCAACAATACGAATTTGCTCTTCATCTCTACCTGTTAAACGTAAGTATTCTAATGAAATATCATCGATTGGGAAGAATCCACAAGTTGCGCCGTATTCTGGTGCCATATTTGAAATTGTTGCACGGTCAGCTAAAGGCATACTCTTTAGTCCATTACCGAAGAACTCAACAAATTTACCAACTACACCTTTTTGACGTAATACTTGTGTTACTTTTAATGCAACGTCTGTTGCCGTAGTACCACTTGGAAGTGTGCCAGTTAATTTCACACCGATTACTTCAGGTACTGGGAAGTATGAAGGCTGTCCAAGCATTCCTGCTTCTGCTTCAATACCACCAACGCCCCATCCAAGAACGCCGATACCGTTAATCATTGTTGTATGTGAGTCTGTTCCAACTAATGAATCTGGGTATGCAACTAAGTCACCTTCAGCATTTTTCACAGCATGAACAACTGGTGCTAAATATTCAAGGTTTACTTGGTGTACAATGCCTGTAGCTGGTGGAACTGCACGGTAGTTATCAAATGATTTTTGTGCCCAGCTTAAAAATTTATAACGTTCTTCATTACGTTTAAACTCTAAGTCCATGTTGAATGCAAGCGCGTCTGCCGTACCCGCTCTATCAACCTGTACAGAGTGGTCAATTACAAGGTCTACAGTAATTTCAGGATTAATTTTGTCAGGATCCCCACCCATGTCTGCCATTGCTTTACGAAGCGAAGCCAAATCAACAACAGCTGGAACACCAGTGAAATCTTGTAAAATTACACGAGATGGTTTAAATGGAACATCGATATCTTGCACATCTTTCGTTCCCCATTTCGCTAAATTTGTAACATGCTCTTCTGTGATTACACGTCCGTCTACTTGACGAAGTACTGATTCAAGTAAAACTTTCACGGAATATGGTAATTGAGATACGTTGCCAACCCCTGCATTTTCAAGCGCTTTCAAATCATAATAATGATACGTTTTTCCATCTACTTCAAAAGTTGCACGTGATTGAAATGGATTATGTTTGACCATTATGTTTCCCCCCTGTTAAACGTGACTAAGTTGTCTGAATATAAAATGTAGACAAACTTTTCAATACCTTACGATAATATCTTATTACAACTTTCTAAATAAGTAAATAATAAGAAACTTATAGATTATCATAAGTTTTCTTTATGTTTCTAAATTTGAATAGCTTTCATGCTCCTTATGAATACTATTATCATAAAGTAAAGTGCTCTATCAGCGATTTACTTACAGTTCATACATACTATGAACTGCTCATCATTCAACATACAAAAAATGTTATAGAGGTGAAATAAAATGGGTAAAAGAAAAGCAAATCATACTATTTCAGGAATGAATGTTGCATCTGCACAAGGACAAGGAACTGGTTACAATGAAGAATTTGCAAACGAGCCTTTAACTCCAGCAGAGCGACAAAATAATAAGAAACGTAAAAAGAACCAGTAAAGAAAAATCCCAAAAGGTCTATTTTCCTTTTGGGATTTTTTCTAATGTTTATAACGTAGTAATTCCGAAACCGTTACAAATCGATAGCCCTGCTTTTTCAACTCAGGTAAAATTTTTGCTAGCGCTGCTACCGTTTGACTACGATCATTTCCTCCATCATGTAACAATACAATATCGCCACTTTTAGCATTTTTCACTACATGATTTACAATGGATTCAACCCCTGGATCTGCCCAATCACGTGGATCTTGATGCCATGACCATAGAACAGTTTGATAACCAGCTTCTTTCGCTGTTTTAAATACAGCATCGTTAATATATCCACCAGGAGGACGGAATAGCAAAGGTTCTTTCACCCATTTTTCAAAAAATTTCTTTCCATCTAAAATATCATTTTCTAATTTTTCATCTGACGAATTACTCGCATACAAATGATTCATCGTATGATTTCCAATTTCATGTCCCTCTTTTAACACTTGGTTCACTAAATATGGATTGCGCTGAACTCGAAATCCAATCATAAAAAATGTCGCTTCAGCCTTATATTGACGTAATAAATCTAAAACTTGCGGTGTATATGTTGGATCTGGCCCATCATCAAATGTAATTGCAATAATTTTTTCATTATTAGGTACTTCCCATGTTACATAACCAGTTGGTTCTAACTCTTTTCTGAGCAACATTTTCGCTTCCACTTTTTCCACTTGAAATATATGTACTGCGCATAATAAAGAAAAAACTATTAAAAGAATTTTCTGTTTTAACATAACGTTCACTAAAGCAGCAAGGTTGTCGAATAGACAACAACCTCATTTACTTTTCTAATTGATCTACATTTCGCATTATATTTTGGAGATTATTTTCATATTGCTCAAGTTGTGGACGTTGTGTTTCTGAAGCTACCTCTAGTGCATTTTGAATTTGTTCATATGCTTCCTGAACCTCTTGGCGTAACTCTTTTAAATCATGACCATAGTTAGGGTCATTCTTCACAATATTATTAAATGCATTTTCTGCTTGTGTAACTCCTTGCTGTGCCGCTTGAAAGGCTTGTTGCTTATCTTTATGATATGGCATTATATAATCCCCTTTCTATAATAGTTAGTCCCCTTTATCTTTACCTTTTTTTCTAAAAACATTCTTGTATAAAATCGTCAACTTCTCTCATTCTAAAAAGAAAGAGGAGGTGTAACATATAATGAGTAAAAACAATCGTGAATCTAAAGAGAAAAAAGGACAACCTGAGCCATTAAGCGGATCTCATAAAGTAAAAAACCGTAACCATTCACGCCAAAAAAAACATGCACATCATGATATGTAATAAAAAATATTCACATACCGTGCACATTCAACATAAAATGTTTGTATTTCATCATTTATTCTTCACCTCTGTTTCATTCATGCATAACATGATATGAATTGATATTTTACGGAGGGTGTCTTACATGGGCAAGAAAAAGAAGAATTGTCTTTTTCATGTTGATGGTTTCGAAGAATGGATGGATCAATTTTGTTCCGATTCTTATAGTAACTTTAGCTTTCCAAATCAAATTCACATCGACCTTTGCGAAACCGAAGAAGAATATATTTTGGAAACAGATGTACAAAATGTCACTGAACAAAATGTACTCATTAAAAAGTTAGAGACAGGCCTAGCTATATGCATACTTCATAAAAACATTTCCTTACAACGAACAATCCCTTTACCTACTACTATCATTTATAAAAAGATGCTAGCCTGCTTAGAAAACGGATTTTTAGCCATTCATATTTCCAAAAATGAAGTTGCTGATAAGCATGAAAAAAAAGTTCTTTTTTCAAATTAAGAGTTAATATAATATAAACTAAGCCCCAGTTGGTTACTGGGGCTTATGTTATTTCGCATGCATTTCTATATTAGAATTTGCATCATATCTTTTTTTCGATAAACCTTTTGTAACTAAAAGCACAGGAAATGCCACAGTTGAAAATATAGCTAGTGCTGAAAATACTACAAACCCATTTTGGTAGCCGTAGTAATCGAGAAGTACTCCTCCAAACCACGGACCTATTACTGCTCCAATTCCCGAAAAGCCCATCGCACCGAAGTATGTTCCTTTTAGATGCGCAATAGCAATATCATCAATAAATACATCCGTCATCGAAAACATTAAGACTTCTCCAATTGTAAAAATAATTGTACAAACGGCAGCACTTAGCATAGATTCTACTATTCCAAAGCCAAATAATCCTCCGCTTACAAATAAAGTCCCCACCATAATTGATGTTAACGGTGTATACTTTTTGCACATTTGAATAACAGGGTATTGGATAATCACTACAACAATCGCATTTAAAGCTAACATATATGAAAATAATTTCACTCCATCCTGAAATATATGTGCATTTGCAAAATATTGAGATACTGTTGTCGTTAAGTGAGAAAAACCACAATTACTCAAAATAATACCGACTAAAGCAACTAAAAATACGACATCCTTTCGCAAAATGCGAATTGCATTTAACATTGTGACAGGTTTTTCTGTATTTATTTTCTTTTTTTCAATTGGATACTTCTTAAATTGGAATGCTAATATAGCTGTATATAGAATGTACACTCCAGCTGCTACTAAAAAAGGAATTGTAGATTTTGCGCTTCCAATCTGTAATCCGACAAGAGGGCCAATCGCCACTCCAACATTGATTGCACCGTAACGCAAATTATATACGAGTAAACGATACTCTGGTTTCGTTAAATCTGATAATAATGCTCTTGATGTTGGCTCAAAAAACGACCTACATAATCCATTTAAAGCGTTTAATAAAAAGAAACTTAAAACATGATCCGCAAGTGAAAAACCTATAAACACAAAAATCCAAACGATCATGGACCAGAGCATAATCGTTTTCCGGCCAAATCGATCTGATAAATTCCCTCCGATAAAACTAGCAAAAACACCAACAAGTGCACTCGTTCCGATAATAGCACCTGTCATTCCAGCTGATACACCTTTAACAGTCGTTAAATAAATTGCTAAAAAAGGAATGCTCATTGACGTGGCGAACCTCGCAAATAAAGTCCCTATTATAATTGTCATTCCTAACGGATGAATATTTTGTAACTTCCCCTTCATCACTAAACCTACTCTCCCCGTTCTTACATAAAAAAAAGAAAGCAAAGGATCTGCTTTCTTTTCCTTTTTCTATACTTGAGCTGTTGATACCCGAGTTGTTCTCGTTATGTCCATATCAATTCCATATGTGAACTGTAATTCTTTACACACATCTTTAATTAAGATTGCGACATTATACTTTTCATTAAATTGTAAAACTATGTTTTCTACTTCTTCATATGTATACTTATATTCCCCTGTAATGACACTTTTTAAATCAAAGCATTCATTTATACAAAGTTGCACAAGTAGCTGGTCATATTTCTCTATTACATCTTCTTTCTTCCACAGTAACTCTTTTACATATAACCGATCAAACTTCACACTTTCTCGATTACAATCCGTTAAAATCCGGGTCATTTCATTTAATTCTCGATACAATTCAGAAATATTTTTACTTAAACTAAGAAGTTTATCTACGCCGTTTTCATATAACATATTCATTCCACCCCCGCATTTTCTTTTTCTTATTATAGCAAGAAAATTCTAAAAATAGTTTCTTTCTTCTGAAATATTAGGAAACTAATTTCAATTGCTTTACAATGAAACTAGTGAACGCGAAAGGGGAAAGAAAATTGGAGCAAAAATTATATTACACTGACGCTTATAAGCAAGACTTTACTACAAAAATTATAAAGCAAGATTATGATAAAGACGGTAACTTATACGTCGTTTTAAACGAGACCGCATTTTATCCGACAGGTGGCGGACAACCGCATGATACTGGCACATTAAATGATATCGATGTAATCAATGTAGAAGAGATACATGGGGAAATTCGTCACTTCATTGTAGAAAAATTACATACAGAAGAAGTAGAAGGTAAAATCAATTGGGAGCGCCGTTTTGATCATATGCAGCAACATGCGGCTCAGCACATTTTATCTGCTGCTTTTTGGGATCATTTTAACATACCTACGATTGGATTCCACCTTGGTAAAGAAACGGTAACAATTGATTTAGAAATAGAAAATCTTCATACAGAAACGGTTGAAAAAGCAATAAACATTGCCAACAAAATTGTTTTCGAAAACCATCAAATCCATATCGAATGGATGAACTTAGAAAAAGCGAAAACATTCCCCCTTCGTAAAGAACCGACTATAACAGAAAATATACGGGTTGTTATTATCGAAAACTTTGACTACAACGGCTGTGGTGGAACGCATCCGAAACGAACTGGTGAAGTTGGTCCTATTCAAGTACTAGGATGGGAGCGCAATAAAGGTGGTATACGCTTAACGTTTATCGCTGGTTGGCGTACACTTAAATTAATGGGACAACAGCAACAAATTATGAAAGATGTTTCTAAACAATTAAACAGTAGCGAGAGTGATATCCCAGCAAAAGTAGCACAACTTCTTACTTCTCAAAAAGAAAATGAAAAAGCAATACAAACAATGAATGAAAAATTATTATTTGCAGAGGCAAATGAACTACTTCTACAGCCCATAAAAATTCATGCTGACATACTTATTTCTAAAGTATTTACAAATCGTTCTATGCAAGAAATCGCAAAGCTTTCCGCTATTATTACAGAACAACAAGAGCATGCAATTACGTATTTCGTCATCGAAAATGATGACAAACTACAATGTATTCTCGCTTGCGGAAAATCAGTATCACTCGATATGAATGCTCTTTTAAAAGACGCTCTTCCTACAATCGAAGGAAAAGGTGGCGGAAATAAGAAGAGTGCTCGCGGTGGCGGGAGAGCAATTATGAGCGGAGATGAATTTTTAAATCAGCTTGTTTCTTCTTTACAGTCGGCGGTGTAAAGCATTTTTAGTAAGGATAGCTAACAGCTATCCTTACTCTATACTTACAAACCAATATTTTGTTTCAAGCCTTGATAACTCCCTGCACTTGCAAAACCTTCACTTATAAGAGTGATAAAAGTTTCCGAAAAACCATATTGACTTAAATCTTTAATCGGTACCATTTGCACATCATGAATTGGATTATGATCAAATTCATTAGAGGGTAACATAATTTCCCCTGTAAGCTTTTCAAGTAGAAATGTAATATGTAATAAAGATAGACTGGCATCCGGTTTATCACAAACATAGAGTAGCTTCTTAATTTTAACTTCTAATCCCGTTTCTTCTCTCATTTCTCTAATCATCGCCTCTTCTAACATTTCACCATTCTCCACTCTTCCTCCAGGTAAAGACCAATTCCTATTAGCAACTTTTTGCTTTACTAGCAATAATTTTTCACCTTCAATTAAAATTCCCGTAACACGAACTTGCATTACATTTTCCATATGTAATCTCCTCTTCCCATTATATTTACAAATTACCCCTTCCATAAAAAGAACGTACGTTTTATAATTGAAGAAAATTATGGAAGAAAGTAGTTGTTACATTCATGCGTCCACCTTTAACAAAGTCTATATCACTTGAAGATTTCCAAAACTATTATTGGTTAAAAGCAGAACTCCAAACATTTTGTCGTGAGAATGGGTTGCCAGCTAGCGGCTCTAAGATTGAAATAACCGATTGTATCTCACATTATTTAACTACGGGGAAAGTCTTAAAAAACAGCTCTGGGCAAAAAGTGCGTAAAGCTTCCCTCTCTTATAAAGACCTTTCTCTTCAAACGATTATTACTAACAATCACCGCTGTAGCGAAGATGTTCGTGCTTTTTTCAAAGAAAAAATCGGAACAAACTTCCGCTTTACAGTAGCTCTTCAAAAATTTTTCAAAGAGAATGTTGGAAAAACATATGAAGACGCGGTAGCTTTTTGGCATGAAGAAAACGAACGAAAAAAAGACCCTACATACAAAACAACTATCGGTGCACAATTTGAATACAATCGCTTTACTCGTGACTTTTTCGAAGATCCAAATAATAAAGGGAAAGCAAAAGCTGATGCGATTGCTGCTTGGAACGAAATGAAAGCGAAGCCTGGTAGCAATATTTATGTTCCTCAAAAAGTAGAAAACTAGTTACCTCGCTAGTCTTCTACTTTCTCAAATAATAGCGCAATCCCTATCCCGCCTCCAATTCCTAATGTAGCAATTCCATATTTCATAGACTCTCTTTGTGCCTGATAAAACAAACGTGTTACAAGCATAGCACCAGATGCACCGTACGGATGACCGAGCGCAATTGCTCCACCATTTACATTTACTTTTTCGTACGGAATTTGTAACTCTTTTGCGCAAGCAACAACTTTTGAGGCGAATGCTTCATTTATTTCAAAATAATCGATGTCCTCTACTTTTACATTCATTTCGTTTAATAATTTGTTCACCGCAAATATCGGACCAGTCCCTGGAAGCTTGGGATCCACTCCCACTACAGCACTACGAACGAAACGAAGGACAGGTTTATAACCTAACTTTCGGGCTTGTCCCTCTTCCATTACAAGAACGGCACATGCTCCATCATTTACACCGCACGAATTACCTGCCGTTACTGTTCCATTTTGTAAAAATGCGGGCTTTGTTCTTTTAATGATTCGTTCATAATTCATTTCTAGCTTTATAGATTCATCTAATAATCCATTAAAAGAAAATATTTCATCATGTATATATCCTTTTTCTAACGCTTGCAGTGTCCGCTTATAACTAAGACAAGCATACTCGTCTTGCATTTCTCTCGTTATGTTATAACGCTCCGCAACATATTCAGCCGCTACTCCCATGTCAGGATCACCAATTGTTTCAGGTGAAAATCGTGCTCTTTTTTGAAAAGGTGACGTACTTGTACTCTCTACTCCCCCGGCGATATAACACTTACCTGCCCCGCCTTGAATGAGATGACACGCAGTTCGAATTGCTTCTAAACCAGCACCACATTGCCGATCAATCGTTACACCAGGAATATGATAGCCAAGTCCCGCCTCTAAAGCAGATAGTCTCGCAATATTCCCTCCTGGCCCCACAATATTCCCTAACATGACATCGTCTATTTCTCTCTCAATCCCTTTACTTAAAAACGTAAGAAGCGGCGTTACTAATTGCTGAACTTCATACTCTTTTAACATCCCATTCTTCTTACCGATAGGTGTTCTTTTCGCCTCTACAATAACTGCTCTATTCATATATTTTCTCCCGGTTTTCAATCATACTTTTTGCTTCCATACGAGCGATTTTCCCACTATTTGTATAAGGTATTCCATCTACAAAATGCCATTCTTTCGGTATTTTAAAAGAGGATAATCTCTGTAAGCAAAAACTCTTTAATTGTTGTTTCGTAGCACTTCCTTTTACGATCGCGAGGGGCTTTTCACCCCAGTAACTATCTTTCACACCAATTACAACTATTTCATCAACAGCTGGGTGTTCATGTAATACACTTTCTATTTCTTCTGGATAAATATTGATTCCTCCAAATAAAATCATATTCTTCTCTCTACCAACAATATATATAAAGCCTTCTTCATCTTCATAGCCTACATCTCGCACTGTCATCCAGCCTTCTGCATTCAACTCCCGTGTTAAAACCCCATCTATTATGTATCCCATAAAAAACTGATCACTTTTCACATAAACAGTTCCTATTTCACCTTTTTGTACTTCTTCGCCTGCTTCATTACATATTCGAACTTGCACATTATGACAAGGTTTTCCTACTGAATTTGGCCTTCTTTCGCTTTCTGCATCGACTAGTGCTGTTACAAAACTTAACTCTGATGCACCATAAAATTCATATCTTTTCGCATAAGGAAATATATTCTTTATTTTTTCTTTCGCTTCAGCTTCCCATTTCGCTCCTGACGAAATAATTTTCACTTTATTTTCTATTACTCTATTTTCTTTATATAAAGATTCTAGCATTGTCGGAACTGTATACATGACCGAAACGTGTTCCGTTTCTAACTTATCCAGCACTTGATCTGGAATAAACTTTTTCATAATATGCACCGTTTGCCCTACATATAATGCACTTATTGCGCCGTATAAAAAAAGAGAATGAACGAGCGTCCCAGCTATTAAAATAGAATCTTCTTTTTTCATATGAAAGTCATGTATATTGCAATCAAAACTATGAACCCACGATTGTTGTGCACGTAAAAATGCTTTCGCCTTCCCAGTCGATCCCGATGTAAATCCCATATAAAACGGAGCATGTTGTACATCTTTTACAGGGGCATATGCAGGCAGATAGTTCTCTATCATTCTTCTCCACTCATCAATTTCAATTACTTTTCCTTCTTCATCCGGTAGATCATTTACCTTATATCGCTCTGTCACAATCATAGCTGGGTTACTGATCGCAATTCTTTCTTTGAGCTCATCCTCTTTCCACTTTATATCTAACGGCACACAAACCCATCCAGACATCGCAGCCCCAGCAAATAGTTGTAAAAACTCCATACTATTTTCTAATACAATTGCTATCGTTTTATTCTTCGATTCTTTTTCATTCAACCAGTTTGCTACTTTACATACTGACTCAAACCACTCTTTATATGTTAATACTCGATCATTTTCCTTTATTGCTATTTTACTTGATAGTAAAGAGGCATACTTTTTATATTCTTTTGTAATCCCCATTTGAGACGTCCTTTCTTTACAAAATAATAAAAAGAAACACGCAATGAACGTGTTTCTTCTCTTTCTTATCCCGCATTTGTATATTTCCCACTCTTTAGAGCAGGCGTAATAATATGTTTCAATGAACGATGTAATTTCGTTACAAGAATTGCTGCTATAATCGCTTTTATGCAATCACCTGGTAAAAATACGACACTCACTTTCATCGTCTGCCATATAGAAATATCCATTACGAATGCTTGTACAATGATACCAAATACATAAACTACGAAAATACCACCAATTATATTAATGCATAATACTTTTATAATAGAAACTTCACGTAAACGCTCAATTAAATAACCAATAACAAATGCTCCTACAATATAACCAAGTAAATATCCTGCGCTTGGCCCAACAAATATACCTGGACCACCTCGTCCACCTGCAAGTAATGGTGCCCCAACTCCAACAATAAGTAAGAAAATAAGCTGACTTAACGCACCAAGACGTGATCCTAACAATCCACCAGCAAGCATAACACCGAGTGATTGTAATGTAATCGGAACTGGTGTAATAGCAAGAGCAATTGGAGGTATTAACCCTAACACTCCCATAATAGAACTAAATAAAGCGACGAAAACTAAGTTTTTTGTATTCATATTTGCTTCTCCTATTTGTAAACTTAAAATGATTTTTAGATAACATATTATAGGAGTTATATTATCTTTCTATTTAGTATTTGTCAACTTATTTTAAATATAGGTTTACAATTATTTTTTCAATTATTTCTCCTTATGCAAATGCTCAAGTTCTTTCCGAAGCGCCTGTTTTAAAAACTTCCCAACAGATGTTTTCGGAATTTCCTGCATAAATACAATATCGTCTGGTAACCACCACTTTGCAAACTGTGGTTTTAAAAATTCATATAGTTCTTCTTTTGTAACAGTACTATTTGCCTTTTGTACAACGCAGGCAACTGGACGCTCTTGCCACTGCGGGTGTGGAACTGCAACAACGGCCGCTTCAAATATAGCATCATGTGCCATTAAAGCATTTTCAAGGTCAACTGAGGAAATCCATTCTCCCCCGCTTTTAATCACATCTTTCGTACGATCAACAATTTTCACGCAGCCTTCCTCGTCAACTGTAACAACATCACCAGTATACAACCAACCGTCTCGGAATCCTTCGACAGTACGATCATCGTTATAATAGCTTTCAGCAATCCAAGGTGCTCGTAAACATAACTCTCCCATCTCAGTACCATCCCACTTCACTTCACCGTTTGTACCGACTACTTTCATCTCTACACCAGGGACAAGATATCCTTGTTTTGAGCGGATTTCTAATTGCTCTTCATATGATAATTCTGTTTCATAACTTTTTAAACGTGCAAGTGTTACGAGTGGGCTTGTTTCAGTCATACCATATGCATGTACGAAAGGAACATTATATTTTTGTTCAAATGCTTTAATAACGCTTTTCGGTGCAGCAGCACCACCGCATAATATTCTCGTTATACTAGATAAATCGTAACTATTATTTTCTAATTCTTGTAATACACCGAGCCAGATTGTCGGCACACCTGCTGCTATCGTTACTTTTTCAGCTTGGATCATCTCTAATAAAATTTTTGGAGTAAACATTGGTCCTGGCAGAACTTGTTTAGTTCCAAACCAAGTAGCTGCAAAAGGAAGTCCCCAAGCGTTCACATGGAACATCGGTACAATTGCCATCGCCGCATCACTTTCCGATAAAGCAGCTGTATCCGCTAAACCGAGTGCCATACAATGCAGTACAGTACTACGATGCGTATATACAACACCTTTTGGATTCCCTGTAGTCGCTGACGTATAACACATACCAGCAGGTGTATTTTCATCAATATCTTTTACAAATTTGAAATTTGGATCGCCTTCTTCTAATAGTTTTTCATAATGATATACAGGTTCTAGCGTAGTATTTGGAAGCTCATCTTTATCAGTCATAATAATGTAGGCTTGTACAGTTGATAATTGTGATTGAATATTTTCAACGAGTGGTACGAGATCTTCATCTATAAGTAGAATGTGATCTTCTGCGTGCTGAATAATGTATGAAATATGTTGAGGAGATAAACGAATATTAATTGTGTGCAAAACAGAAGCAATACCAGGAATAGCAAAATAAGCTTCCACATGTCGATGATGATTCCACGCTAACGTTCCTATACGCTCGCCTTCTTTAATTCCTAATTTTTTTAACGCACTAGAAAGCCTTCTCGTCCTTTCACCTAACTGCTTATACGTTAACGTCGTAACTGTATCATGTGTCCGTGAAACAATTTCTTTCTTTGAAAACAGTTTTTCTGCTCTTTCCATCATAGAACTAATTGTTAGCGGTACATTCATCATCATATTGGTTATATCCCCCTTTAAAGCGTTTTCATTTTTTCGTTTATTATAACAGACTTCTACAAATGATTACGACATTTTTCTGTATTTTCTGAATTATTTCTTTGGAAATAATTCAGAAAATACTAAGAGAAAATATATTAAAATTCCTTCTTACGATATATAAATATCGAAATGAAATAAGAAAATATATATATGATAACGCCAAATGTTGTATATAGAATTGAAACGTATACAGATGAATTTAAATTTGATATTGGAAATTGTTCTATTAGATATCCAATTACACTTTGTAATCCAAAATAAGTAACAAGTCCCCCACATGCGCCTCCAATTGTAATAGCATCAGATTTTTCTGCTCCAAAAACATAGAGAAGCGGATAAGCTATTGCTCCGGCATTAAGAATGATGAACGTCCCTAAAGAAACACTCTTAAATATACCATCATCAATTGGTGTATCTGAAACTAAACCATGTACATAAAATATGCCATACGATAATAAAGTACCAATAATTACAACTAAAAAATAGAAAAGATAGTGACTTTGTACAATATTATTTCTAGTAACCGGTAAAGTAAGTACATATTTTTCATACCCCGACTTACTCTCATATTTAATAACCTCAAGTGCAGGAATTGCAGCAAAAAAGATAATAAACGTAGCAATTAAACGGTACATTGAAGCATCACCAAAATAAAAAACGCATCCGGCTCCTAATATCGCTATTCCCATGAACGTAAAGAAAGTTCGATACACTAGATAATAGTTTGTCAATAATAAACCTTTCATTTATTTTTCACTCCTCGTTAATAAGACACTCATTTCTTCTATCGAGATGGTTCTATGAGCAATATCACTTGGTAATTTATGCACATCTGATACAAGTACATTGAAATAAGAACCATTATTCCTTTTCACCACAACTATATCTTTGTTGATTAAAGTTAGTTGTTCCTCATCAACATCTACAATGGCATAATTGTCCAAAACCTTATCCTTTTCTTCATTCAATAAAATTTCTCCATCTTTTATCACAATAAGGTGACTAGCTATTTTTTCTACATCACTCATAATATGTGAAGAAAGTAATATACCACCATTACTTTTATTCACAAAACTTTTTAATTCCTCTAACACCTCCTCCCTAGATGAAGGATCAAGACCTCCTGTCGCTTCATCTAGAATTAATAATTTTGCATTATGCGACAATGCAACAGCTATAGTTAGTTTCATTGACATTCCACGCGAGAATTTACCTACTTTCTCATTAGTAGGTAAAGAAAAAGTATTAACTAATCGATAAAAATTATCTTGATCCCAAGATTCAAACATCTTTTTAAAAACTTTGTTTAATTGCTTTATCGTAAGATGAGCCGGTAGATTCATAGCATCAAATACGACTCCAATCTTCCCCTTATTCTTGGCATCTTTATTTATATTCTCTTCACCAAATATTTTTACTGTACCGCTATCTTTAGAAATTAATTCTAGTACTGTTTTAAATGTTGTTGATTTACCTGCCCCATTGTCACCAATGAATCCAATAATTGCCCCTGATGGCACATTGAATGTAACATCTTTTAAAACAACGTTGCTTCCAAATGATTTACTTAAATTTTTAATTTCCAGAATGTTTGACATCATTTCACTCCTATCTTAGCTTTTAATAAAATAGATTTTCTCCTATTAAAAATTATCCACTTTATCTCTCACTTTCTTTTTTAGTTTAAAAATAATACGATTGCTATATTCTTTATTCTCTACTAAAATCCGATACATCTCCCACACTCCTACAACACGAACAAAAAGATAGATTCCAATCGCAATAAGTACAACACAGTATGGATAATACTGTACTAATTCTCCTGAAGTGATATGCTTTTTCTCAAATAAAAATGGTATCGCTCCTGCTGCTATAAAACAAAATCCAACGATCATTACTGCAGCATACTTCTTCTTAATTACTTCATATCTTTTTGTCAATTCTTTTAGAAAGTTTTGATCAAATAGTAGTTCTTCTTTTTTTAATACATTGTATCTACTCTCTTCTATTGTTACAGGTACCATCATTGCTCCAATTCCAAGGACAGCAATGATAATAACAAGGAATGTCGAAATTGTTGCATTTTCTTTAAATAATAAATACGGTATTGTAGATAAAATGAGCAAACTAAATCCTAGCGCAATATATTTAGAAATTTTTTGCCCATACACTACATACCCTTCTGCCATTTCCTTACTTACATAATAACCATTTTCCTTTTCGTTACTTTGCTCAGCAGTTTCTTTTAATAAATAGTCAAGTGATACTTCAAATACCTTTCCAATCATTATTAACTTTTCAGTTTCAGGAAATCCTTGACCGTTTTCCCATTTACTAACTGCTTGCCTTGTTGTTTTTAATTTCTCAGCTAACACTTCTTGAGAAAGACCCTTTTCCTTTCTTAATTTAAAAAGCTTCTCACCAAATTCCATATGTGTGTCCCCCTTCGTTTTCTTAACTAAATTGTATGTAAACATTGTCACTATCTCTATCTTCCTACGGTTGCACTTTGTCAACTTACGGTTGCGATTGTGTTATATAGCGGTTTTGTATACGATTTAGCTATTTTCCTTCTAAAAATATGGTGTTAATAAACCTTCACCTTTTAATAACCAATTATAACGATTAAAGGTAATTATTGTTATAAAAAAATAAAAACTCTCTTATTCATTTAAAGGAGTTTTTAATATGAAATATTTCATTTATCCATATATCTTTCTCGAGATATACAATATCTTTTCGTGTCACGATACTTACCTTTAATGAACATATTTTTTTGAATCGTGCACTCGTACTCCATATTCAAACGTTTCATTAATTTTTCAGATGCTTCATTTTCTGAATCACATCCCGCTTCAATACTATTAAGATACAAATCATGAAAACCATAGTAGAAAAAAGCTAACGCAGCCTCGGTAGCTAATCCTCTTCCCCAATATTTTCGAGATAAGGCGTATGCAATTTCTGCTGTATGTGTGACCAAATCATATTTTATAAATCCACACGTGCCTATAAGTTTTTTCTCCTCTTTTAATACAATTCCAAGAGGTGCTACTTGCCCTTCATTATATTGACCCACAATTTCTTCTACATAGTTATATGTGTCACATAACGATCGATGAGCATCCCATACAGTAAAAGTTGTCATCTCTTTATCTGTAGCATACTCGTATATATGTAAACTATCACTCATATTCATTTTCCTTAACATAAGTCGTTTCGTATACAACGTTGGATATGACCACTTCCCAATAATCATAACGGCTTCTGCTTAAACTTTTCATAATGTCGTACTTTTAATAGAAGGATATTCCCGCAATCTGTACAAATATAAGCATCCACCGGTGAAGATGTGAACATCGTTTCCTTTTTCCGTATTTGTGCATATCCGACAAACTCACCTTCTCCTATGTTTTGAGAACCACAATTAGAGCATGCCTGCACGGCTTTTTGTTTCATGAGAGCACCACCTTTAATCTGTTTCCACTCCCTTCGACAGCTCACTTCCATTTCCCTTCCAAAAAACCTCTTATTCTCTCACATTTCAACAGGAATCTCAAAACAAAAATCGTATATATACCATGAAATATATTTATTAATGGAGGAATTTTATGACTACTGTTATAACACTCGATATAGCCACAGAAATTGAAAACGCAGAAATACATATGCTCTCTTCTAGACTAAAAGCATTACAAGCATTAGCTGAAAATCCAATGCAAGTACAAATGAAAAAGTTCGGGAGTGCCACTGCCTTTTCATCAAAAATAATTGCTGGTCCAGCTTTTAATACGGTAAAAGGTATTACATTTACAAATACAGATGAGATAGATGAAATCGTCTCTTATTATCAATCGCTACAAATCCCTTGTCGTTTTGAAATTACACCCGCTCAAGGTACAGCCAAATTATTTCAATACTTATCTCAAAGAGGATTTTACCAATCCAGCTTCCATACCGCTTTATATAGTATACCGAGAGAAGACCCTTCCCTTCTTCCTTCTAACATTTCAGTACGCGAACTAAAAGAAAATGAATTTCATATTTTTGCAGACATATACGTACGCGGATTTAACATGCCATCCTTTACAAAAGATGGCGTCCATCAAAATAACGAAATTCTCTACAATAAACCTGGCTGGCATTTTTTCATAGCCGAAGTTCAAAACACTCCTGCGGGTATTGGTGTCCTGTATATAAATAATGGGATTGCATCATTAGCTGCTTCTGCTACTTTGCCAGAATTTCAGCGTAAAGGCTGTCATACTGCATTAATTCAAAAACGAATAGAGACGGCTATTGAATCCAACTGTAACTTAGTAGTTGGACAAGCAAAGTTCGGTAGCAGCAGTCAAAATAATATGGAACGTGCCCATATGAAAATTGCTTATACGAAATCAATATGGACTGCAAAAGACATGTAATTTACATTCTTTCTCTTCTCATTACAATTTTATGACACTTTCTTTTCTATCCTATTAATCATTTGAATATTCAAACTATATTTGTTACGCTATTACTAGATACATCATTCAACTTGCACTATGAAAAGAGAATTCTAATCAAACTACAAGGAGGAGAAATGTATGACTAAACATGATCATGGTTTAAAAGAAAAAGTAGAAGGTGCTATTGATAAGGTAAAGGGTGAAGTAAAAGAAGTTGTTGGGAAAGTAACTGACAATAAGAAATTACAAGCTGAAGGAAAATGGGATAAGGTGAAAGGCACTGCTAAAGATACAGTTGGTAATGTGAAAGAAAAAGTACATGAATATAAAGAACATAAGAAAGAAAAATAAAAAAGAGCCCATCGGCTCTTTTTTATTTTCCTTCATTCTTCTCTAACACGTATAAATCTTCTTCAATATTCGTTAATTTCTCACTTACAAGCTTTCTTGCATCTCCAATTGCTTGATTGTATGCAAATGGTCCAACTAATTTAATCATCTCTTCTATTAAACGCTCTGCTTGGAAACATCCAATTTCATCTAAATCTTCTTCCATGAAAAATTGCTGAATTTGTGCTACAAGCTCTTCTTTTTTATCATTTGGTATTTTTATATTCATCATCGTTGTTACTCCTCTATATTTAAGATAATATCTTCCTTAACTCTACCATAGAAAAACGATTACCAGGACAGCTTTTTGTAACTCCTTCTAACTCCCTATGACCGAGTATATTCTCTTTCTTTATAGCAAATTGCTTCATAAATATTTTACATAAAGAATATAATGCATTCACTTGTGCAGGAGTTGGATCGTATTTATCAAAATTTCCCGTCATACATATCCCAATTGTATGGCGGTTATGATCTTTCGCATGCGCTCCAATATGTAAACCTCGTCCTTCCACTACAGTTCCGTCCTCTTCGATAAAATAGTTGTAACCAATCCCACTCCACCCTTTTACAGTTTGATGAAATTCATGCGTTTTATACACGTCCCATCCATCTTCAGCTGTATGGTGAATAATCAGTTTGTTTACTTTTTCTAAAGGAACTAATTCATCTTGAAATGTTAGATTGACACGTTTAATTTCCATTTGAACTGCCTCCTCTTAAAAATCAATCATAATAATCGTTTTATCATCTGGTCTTATTCTCTTTTCCCCTTCCAGCTCTTCAATGATTGCTACATATTCGTTTATACTATTCTTTCTTATATATGCAACTGTTTGTTCGAGTGGCCAATCTGGGTGAAATAACCCGTCTGAACAAATAAAAATTCCACTCACTTCATCTATATGTAATTCACCATGTTGTAAATAATGTATCGCTTCTTTCATTCCATTTGCAACTGAATAACCATTTGGCATATTTGCAAGATAACGATTGTACTTTAACTGTTCTCGAACATCTTGAAAAACATGTTCCTCCGGGACAGATAAACCTTTCTTACGATCTTCTTCCCTCTTCCTTTTTGCTCGGTTACTAATTCCTTTAACTGTGTCTTTCGTTAATACTTGCATCGTTCCATTTTGAAAAGTTGCGACAATCATACAGTCCCCAAGCTGCGCATATTCAATTTTCTCACCATCTATTTGAACTGCCGCAATACATGTACACCACAAATGATCTTTCTTTCTCGTATCTACTTTATATTCCAACATTTTGCTTTGCAATGCTTCATTTGCTTTTGCAACTGCAAATCGTAACCTATGATTCTCTCGTAATGAAGTAAAATAACTTGCAAATAAATGCGAAGCGATGTATGCTCCATTATGTCCATTTTCATCACCAAACGGGACAAGTGGTGTTGCACCGTCACATACACCATAAATCTTTTTTTCTTTATTACAAAAATAAGAATCCTCACATTCTTGCTTCAACGGGCTTTTCTGTTGATATGTTTTTATCTTCACAACTGTATCCCCTTTCAAATAATAAAATACTCAAATTCTTTTGATTAATCTAATTTACCGAAATAAACTGTTTTTACCCAAAACTTTCAATATCATATATAATCTTGAAATAATATGAATTTTTCAGTGAAGGACGGGAAAGAAATGGTCAGATTCCTTGGTGTTATTATCGGTTCTATTATTATTGCGGTTGCCTTTAATCTTTTCCTTATCCCCCACAAAATTTTAAGTAGTGGAATTGGCGGAATTGCTATTATTTTAGGAATTGTAACCCCTGTAAACACAGGCATTATTAACTTTGTATTAAACTTACCTATCCTTATTTTAGGGTACATAGGTCTTGGAAAAAAAGTAATTTTTAACACAGTTGTCTCTGTAGTTGTATTATCTGTTGCATTATACTACGTTCCAGTAAAAGTCGTAGCAACAGATCCATTGTTATCTTCTATCTTCGGAGGTGTCATCGCCGGAGCTGGTATTGGTCTTGTTTTTAACTGTAATGGATCCACTGGTGGATTTGATATTATCGGTATGCTTTTATCCCGCAAGCGAGACATTAAACTTGGCGGATTCCTTATTATTTTAAATGCAGTCGTTGTAATAATCGCAGGATTCTTCTTCACCTGGGATGTTGCACTTACAAGCTTACTTTCAATTTATGTAACTGGTAAAGTAATTGATGCTGTTCATACAAAACATCGTAAAGTTACACTTATGATTGTAACAAATGAAGCAGAAAAAATGAAAAAACAACTTCTTTCAACTGTTGTACGTGGAATAACGTTACTTGATGGCGAAGGTGCTTATTCAAGCGAGAAAAAGCGTGTACTTATGACCGTCGTTTCTCGTGAAGAATTAGCAAGTATGAAACTAACAATTTCTGAAATCGACCCGAATGCATTCGTTAATATTACAGAAACTGTAGAAGTATTAGGACTTTTCAGAAGAAGTTAAAGACTAGGTGGGAATCCACCTAGTCTTTATTTTGCATAAATTCAATTCGGTTTCCAAATGGATCTGACACGTAAAATCGAATTACATCTGGCCGTGCATAATCATCAATCACTTTAACACCTTGCTCTATAAGTGTTTGCTTAAATTCATTAATTTCATTCACATAAAAAGCTGGATGAGCCTTTTTAGCTGGTGTAAAGTTCCGCTCCACACCAATATGGATTTCTTGATTTCCGCATTTAAACCAACATCCACCTCGTTTTTTCAACTTTTCTGGCTTTGGAATTTCTTCCATACCAATTGTATTCCCATAAAAATCACGCGCCTCTTCTTCACACCCTACAGGTGCAGCTACTTGCACGTGATTAATCCCTTGAATATAATTTTTCATTTTCTCTCCCCCTCCTCTACCCTAATGTTATACGGAAAACAGCCGTCTGTAACTTACAAGAGGTTTATAAAACAATATAAGCTCCCCTTATTAACATCCTGCATTCACCTTGCAAAAAATAAAAAAAACAAAATTTATTCTATAACTTCCATTTTTTATAGAAATACACATTACATCTATATTATAGTTATGAATAGACAAATCTTTTTAGATGCTATTTGTACGGAGGAACTATTATGAGTCGTAAAAAATATTCACCAACTCAAAAAAAACGTCATCCGAACATTTCTAGACGTTTGCGAAACCATATACAAGATCGTTCATTAACAGAAATGTACGCATCTCTGTTCGAACACAATCCTGATAGTATTATTTCATTAAATTTAGAAGGAGTTATTCTACATATAAATCCTTCTGCCGAAAGAATATTAGGTTACACTTCTTTAGAATTAGAACAGAAAAATATTACCTCTATTTTAGAAGCCCATATTTCTGAGCAAGTATTACAAAATATAAAGAATACTGAAGCGGATAATCAACAAGAGTATATCTTATCTATTTATCATAAAAATGGATTCTTATTAGATGTTGTGACAAAACTAGTTCCTATTTTTGTTCAAAATCGTCTTACTGGCGTATATGCTATTATGAAGCCGCTTGAAAAATCAGAAAGAATTGAGAATATGCTAAAAGAAAGTGAGAAGAGATTACGTACATTAGTAAACTCCATGCCTGCCTTTGTTATATTTAAAGATCATGAAGGGCGCTGGCTTGAGGCAAATGACTACGCACTTTCTTGCTTCAATTTCCATCATGTACCTTACCATGGGAAAAAAGATAGCGAACTCATTCAATATAATGAAGCATACCGAGAAGCTTTTTTACATTGTGAAGAAATTGATGAACTAGCATGGCAACAAAGACAAATTCTTCATGGCGAGGAATTTATTATACATAGAGATGATTTCGATCTAATCTTAAGTATATCAAAAGTCCCGCTTTATCATCCTGACGGTTCTCGCAAAGGTCTTATCGTGATGGGGAGAGATGTTACTGAGCTAAAAGAAACTGAAAAGTTATTACGAAAATCTGAGAAGCTCGCAGTAGTCGGACAACTGACAGCTGGAATTGCCCATGAAATTCGAAATCCACTCACTTCTCTAAAAGGTTTTCTAACGTTGCTCCTCCCTGAAATAAATGAGGAGCAAAAATGGTATATCGATGTTATGTTAAGTGAGATTTCACAAATGGAATCCATCACGAGTCAATTTATGGCGATGTCTAAGCCACAAGTATTATCTATCCAAACTTGTAACATACAAACTTTAATTGAAGAGGTAGTTACATTTATTTTACCGACTGCAATTATGCATAGCGTTCATATCATCATGGATCATTTTGATTACGTATATGATATTCAATGTGACGGTAACCAATTAAAACAAGTTTTTATAAACATATTAAAAAATGCGATAGAAGCGATGCCAAATGGCGGAAATATTTTCATTCAAACAAAACCATTAGAGGATAATTTCATCTTAATACGAATTATCGATGAAGGTTGTGGCATTCCAGAAGATCGTATCTCCCGTCTAGGCGAACCTTTTTATAGTTTAAAAGAAAAAGGCACAGGACTAGGATTAATGATGTGTTACAAAATAATTGAAGAACATCATGGTAAATTACACATTTCAAGCGAATTAAATAAAGGTACGATTGTTGATATTGAGCTACCACTTTCTTCATCTCATCTTGCAATCCAGTCTTAAATAAAAAAGAAGCATCTGCTAATCGTTAGCAGATGCTTCTTTTTTAAAATGCTTTGTCATACCACTCTTTTGCTTTTTCTACTTCACCCATCGTTAATTGATGCCCTCGATTTTCCCAATGTATTGTTACATTCGCGTTTGCATTTTCTAATAGTACCTTCAATTCCTCGGACTCTGCTGATGAACAAATTGGGTCATTTGTCCCAGCAGCAATAAACACAGATTTCCCTGCTAAATTTGCTAATTGCATTCCTCTTCTTGGTACCATTGGGTGATGAAGCACAGCACCTTTCAATGCATTTTCGTAATGGAATAATAAGCTTGCTGCGATATTTGCCCCATTCGAATAACCGATAGCTACAATGTTATTTCTATCGAATTTATATTCTTTAGCCGCTTCATCTAAAAATTCATTTAATTCCTTCGTACGGAAAATTAAATCCTCTTCATCAAAAATGCCTTCTGCTAATCGGCGGAAGAAACGCGGCATCCCATTCTCTAACACATTTCCCCTAACGCTTAATACCGACGCTTCCGGATCAACTATTTCTGCAAGTGATAGTAAATCTAATTCATTACCACCTGTGCCATGAAGTAATAACAACACTGGTTTTGACGTATCTTTTCCTTTTTGAAAAACATGTTTCATCATAATCCTTTTCCCCCTTCAATCACTTTAATCTAAATTTCTCACTTCAAATGGTAAAAGCGTTTGTTCAATCTGTTTTCTATGTTGTTCATATTGTTCCGGTAACTTTAATTCCTCACCCATCGTCTCTAACGATTCATCATGAGCGAAACCAGGAGGATCTGTTGCAATTTCAAATAAGATTTCACCATGTTCTCTAAAATAAATCGCGTTAAAATAATTTCGGTCTTGTACAGGAGTTACGTGATATCCAAAACGAGTCATATGCTCTTTCCAGTCTAGCTGATCTGCATCGTCACTCGCTCTCCAAGCAATATGATGAACTGTGCCAACGCCCATTTGGCCACGACCGATTGTTGATAATTTCAAATCAATAATATTTCCAATGTCAGCAGAAGAACGGAATCGAACAAATTCACCCTCTTCTCCAATTTTCTCAAGACCCATAATATGTTCTAACAATTCAGCTGTTTTTTGAGGCTGTGCAGATAAAAGAACAGCACCTCCAAACCCTTTAATTGCTACTTCTGGTGTAACTTCTCCAAAACTCCAATTATTTAATTCGCCTTCTTCTCTTTCAACTAATTCTATATGCAAACCATGCGGATCATCAAATTCTAAATACTGTTCTCCAAAACGAGTCATTTTTGTATACGAAACATCGAATTTTTCTAATCTATTTTCCCAAAACTCCATTGCACCTTTTGGTACAACGTAAGACGTAATTCCTACTTGACCATCTCCAATAATACCTTGACGAGCACCTGCCCATGGGAAAAACGTAATAATTGTTCCAGGCTTTCCTCCTTCATTTCCAAAATAAAGATGGTACGTACCTGGATCATCAAAATTCACTGTTTGTTTCACTAAACGTAACCCCAATACACCAGCATAAAAATCTACATTTTCTTGTGGATGTCCTACGATTGCTGTAATGTGGTGAATTCCCATCGTTTTCTTTGTCATTTTCTCCGCCCCTTTTTATTTCATTTTAAAAACTTTTATTCATTAAAATTCATTATTCATTTTGTCCATACTGAAAAGTAAAATCCGTCATTATAATCTTATCTCGAATTCGAGATATTAATTATAATATCACACTTGAATGTCTACTTTATCAAAATCATCTCAAATTCGAGATAATTCTCAAAAAATATTTACTCTATTTAAAATCTGTATTCGTAACATAAATTATCTTGAACTCAAATTTATTATAAGTTACTTACTTTTAGTTGTCAACGAATTCCGTATTTTCATTTTAAATAAAAAGAGAGTAAACGCCAGTTTCGTTTACTCTCTTCGCTAATTATTTCGTTTCCTCTTCCAGCACTGCTTCCATCTCATTAAATTCACGATGAACTGCCTTAACGGGTTCTTTCGTTAATAAACTTACAACGATAACAGTTAATAAACTACAGAAGAATCCAGGTACCATTTCATACATAGTCGCTTTTAAACTTGGAATTTGTACCCATGCTATAACAACTACTGCACCAACAATCATACCTGCAAGAACGCCCCACTTATTCGTCCTTTTCCAATATAAACTTAATAAAATAGCTGGTCCGAATGCTGAACCAAATCCAGCCCAGGCATAACCTACAAGTGTTAAAATTGTATCACTTGGATGATACGCTAAAACAACTGCGATCATAGCTACTACTAATACTGATAATCTACCGATAAATACAAGTTCTCTGTCACTTGCGTTACGACGGAAAAATGTTTTATAAAAGTCTTCCGTTACTGCACTTGAAATAACAAGTAATTGTGAGGAAATACTACTCATAATCGAAGCCAAAATAGCTGATAATAAAAATCCTGTAATGTATGGATGGAATAAAATATTTGAGAATGTTACAAAGACCATTTCTGGATCTTGTAATGTCGCATTATTTTTAGCATAATAAGCGATACCAATTAGACCAGTAAGCATTGCACCTATAATTGAAATCGTCATCCAACCGATACCGATTCTACGAGAAGTTTTTAAATCTTTAATAGAGGTAATTGCCATAAAGCGGACAATAATATGTGGTTGACCAAAATACCCAAGACCCCATGCTAAAAATGAAATAATACCAAGTATTGTAGTCCCTTTAAACATATCTAAATGTGATGCATCAACTTGCTTAATCGTATTGAATGTTTCTGTTACACCACCGACATCCGTAAAAGCAACAATTGGCACTAGTACAAGCGCAATAAACATAATACACCCTTGCACAAAGTCCGTCCAACTTACGGCTAGAAAACCACCAAATAGTGTATACGCAACAACGACACCCACTGTTACAAATAAACCAATTTTATAATCAAGGTTAAAAGAATTTTCAAACAAACGTCCACCTGAAACTAAACCAGCCGACGCATAAAATGTGAAAAATACTAAAATGACGATAGCGGAGACAAAACGAAGTATTTTCGTACGATCTTTAAACCGATTTTCTAAAAAGTCTGGAATCGTAATTGAATCATTTGCCACTTCTGTATACGTTCGTAAACGCGGGGCAATGATTAAATAGTTTGCATAAGCACCTATTAATAAACCTATCGCAATCCATACACTTGATAATCCTGTTGCATACATCGCACCAGGTAATCCCATTAGCATCCAACCACTCATGTCAGAAGCACCAGCTGATAAAGCTGTAACTGCTGGACCGAGTCCTCTTCCGCCTAACATATAATCTGATAAATCGGATGTCTTCTTATAAGACCAATATCCGATATACAACATACCTGCCATATAAATAGCAAGCGAAACCATAATTTCAATCTTCACCAAATCTCTCCCTTAGCCCATAAGCCATTCAAAATTTCGAAAAATGACTTTTTCTATTTTCTTGTATTCGCTTATGGTTCCCTACCTTAACAAACATTTTTTGTTCTTTCAAGTGAACGAGCACTTTTCATTACATGTGAAAACCTTTATAAACGCCTTTATCCCAGTGGATTACAATGATTTTTCAAGAAATTCAAGTAAAAATATTCAGAAAATTAAACGATGTTTTTTTCACACCTTATTTTCATTCGTTTACCCGATAAATTTTAAAAGAAAAAGCCATACAAATGTATGACTTTTAGCTTATTGACATCTCAATTTTCTCTTTCTCTACATATACTTTACGAAATTTCATATAGCATCCAATACGCCAGGGTACTATATAACAAACCGCAAGAGTGTAGAAAAGAATGCCAATTGACTTTGGATCTAAACCTTGTAAATGTCTTCTAAAATAAGCACGTAAAAGAACGATAACTAAAAATGTAGCAATAAAAGCGATACTTTTTTTCGCATAAATTTGGCCATCTTCTCTAACTTCATACCCACTTAAAATAATAAGTGGAATTGACAATAACAGACCGATCCCAGCAGCTATACCAATTTGCCAACCAACAAGTTGTATCGGTGCAGCATATAAAGAAAAACCTGGTAATAAGAAGAATAATGGCAATAGTAATCGTCTTCCTTTATTTTTAATTGGTCGATTCATAGAACGCATGCGTCTAAATATAACGAGCCCTATGACGAGTAAAAAAATTGTAATACTGTACGAACCTTGCTGCAAGTAAATCTCTCCCTAAAAATAGTCATTTTTAAAAACACTTCCCTATTATACTCCTAATTTTTCCAAACAATATGATTATTCCTCTGAAAAATCTTACATATCAAATATACTTTTAGATTTGATTTACTATAGGAAACAATTCCGAAAGAGGAACTACTCTCCCCATCTCGTCTTTAAACACAATATGCTCTCTAGTTAAATGGCGCGGGCTCTTCACTCCCGCTGCCGCTGCTAATGAAAATAAACTATATCTCATACTAATAATATAATTCATGACTCGCCACTTCTTCTCATACGGATCTAACGCTTTTTGATAATGCGGATTCGTCGTGGCTACACCAGATGGACATTGGCCAGAATTACATTGAAGGGCCATAATACAGCCGCTTGCCATCATAAATCCGCGGGCTGAACTTACAGCATCCGCTCCAATCGCTAAAGCAATCGCCACTTTATCTGGTGTGATTAATTTCCCCGATGCAAACACTTTGAATTTGTCCCGAACACCATAATGATTCGCTGTATCAATACATGTCAGTAACGCTGGAATAAGCGGCATTCCCATACTATCTGCCATCGATTTATACGTCGCTCCTGATCCACCTTCTGAACCATCAATTGTAATGAAATCTGGATAGATATTTAACTCTTTCATCGTTTTAAATAAATCTTCCAAAGGCTCCTGCTGACCAATTACAATTTTCATTCCAACTGGTTTACCGCCGCTTTCTTGCAACTGTTGAATAAAACAAAGTGTATCCGTTGCATTCTTTAAAAATGAAAATCGATTCGGTGAATTAATCGTCTCTCCCTTTCTGACGTTGCGAACAGAAGCAATTTTCTCATTTACTTTTTGTCCCTCTAGATGACCACCACGTATTTTAGCACCTTGCCCAAATTTCAATTCGAATGCTCTAATATTACTTTCTTTTGCTTTCTCCCTGAATTTTCCCATTGAAAAATTACCGTCCTCATCGCGGTATCCAAATAACCCTGGACCAATTTGCGCAAGGATATTTGCTCCTGTATGTAAATGTTCTGGAATAACGCCACCTTCACCAGTATTAATCCACGATCCGCCTGCCATTTTTGCTCCAAAACCACTCGCTAAAATATAATTTTCTCCAATCGCGCCGTAAGAAGTCGCAGATGCACCAAACATACCATGTAGCTTCCACGGATATTTACGGTTCTCACCGACTATAATTGCATCATCTTCTTCGTACAGCCAAAGATTCGTTGTATCCGCTGTCAATTTTTCTCTTCTTGAAAATAACCCTTCTTTATGAATCACGTACTTTTTACCTTCTCGCTCTTGCGTGAGATTCACACTTAATTCCTCAGTCAATATCGGAAATAATGTATTAGCAATATAATAGCCAGAAGCTTCAAAATCTCGTTTTGATCCAAAACCAAGTATTTCAGAGCGATATTTCGCTAAAAACATAACACTTTGAAAATCATAACGTGAGAAAGGCTTTCCATCCGTATCATGATCAAACCAATATTGTCGAAATTCAGGTCCTATCTTTTCCAGTAAGTAGCGCATTCTTCCTAAGTATGGATGTAACTTTAAAATAGAATGATGTGTTCGTTTTTTTATAAAAAATGTAATGATAAAAAAGACGATTAAAAGCAACATTAAAAATAGTAATATACTAATAATAACGAGTAGCGTTTCACTCATCCCGCTTCCCCCTATAAAATCCCATAATAAAAGGAGAACACTCGATGTGTTCTCCTTTTATCTTTATTCATACTAACGTAACAAGATGCTCTTTCGCGTCATATTCAACTAAACTTTCAGCATGTTTAATTCGATGAACAAAGTCTGGATTAGCAATTAACGGTCTGCCGAATGCCACTACATCAATCGTTCCTTCTTGCAACGCTTCTTCGGCCTCTTTCGGATTTAAATTACCAACCCCAACAATTGTACCATCCCAATATTTTCTTACTAGTTGATGAAAATTCTTTCCGTCAGCAATTTCTTGCGTATAATTCATCGTTGAAGGATGGATCATCGTTAATCCAACTTCTTTGAACATATTTACGAACGTTTCAATTGCAAGCTCAGGATTTTCCCACATATAAGTAGGATTATCACCTTTGAAAGCAGAGAAGCGAAGAAGTGTTTTATTAGCTCCAACAGCTTCTATTACAGCAGCCGTTACTTCTTTCATAAACGTTAACCTTTGTTTTAAATTACCGCCATATTTATCTGTTCGCTTATTCGCAGAGTCATACGTAAATTGATCAATTAAATATCCGTGTGCACCGTGAATTTCTATTCCATCAAATCCAGCTTCGATTGCATTTTTCGCAGCTTGTGCGTATTGACCAATCACTTCTTGTATTTCTTCTAACGTCATTGCTTCTGGCGTATCAAACGGTTTACGAAAACGTGGAACATTTCCCTCTGCAGCGATAGCAGATGGTGCTTGCGGCATTTGGCCACCAATTATTTCATGATGACTCATACGCCCAACATGCCATATTTGAGCAATAATCGTCCCGCCTTCTTTATGTACTGCCTCTGTAACAGGTTTCCAAGAATCGATTTGTTCTTGTGTATAAATTCCTGGTACTCCTGGATTCCCTTTCGCTCTTGGACTAATGACAATTCCTTCTGTAATAATTAATCCAACTCCGTCAGCAGCACGCTTTCTATAGTATTCCACTACATCAGCACCCACTGCTCCAGTCTCATTATCTGCAAAGCATCTTGTCATTGGTGCCATTGCTATACGATTACGAAGAGACCAAGCTCCAATTTGAATTGGATCAAACAACTTTGTTTCTTCAACGTTTTCAAAAGATCCCCCAGCGTTTACATTTGTTCCTTCATAAATACTCGCTGCTTTATTACTTGAACTTGTCATCTTTCTTCCCCCTAAAAAATCTTACTATAATCGCATCATACTTACTTTTAGATAGTAACGTCAATTTTTACGACTTTACAATAAAAAATTCGAATATAAAAAAAATAAAATGCTATAAATAATATTAAAAAGGTTTCCTTAGAAGGAAACCTTTTTTGTTGAACATATATGGTTGTCAATTCATTTATCTCTTTAATATAAAAAATACCTTATCAATAGAAGTGAATATGGTTCAGTATTCTTCTAAAAATAATAACTTATATACCTAAAACAATGAAAGCCCTACCTCTCTTTCATCCTTACGGCTCCTCGTCCGTGCCAGTGTGAATCAGGATTGCAAAAATCAAGTAACTATTTTATCGAAGTATTCAATTAAACTTCGAACATTCATAAATGAAATTAAAAAATAAAAATGGATTTGATTGTAGTAATAACAATAGAGGTAATGCTCTAAAAGTGGTGTGAAAGAGTTGAATGTCTTTGAAATGATAAATTTTCTATAATTATGTTCCCAAAAAATTCAAGATCTTTTTTGGGATATAATACATTATTTGTAATGAACCTTAACAAAAGCTTTTTATCTGATTTTCTGTGATACCTTCAATTAATCCCAGCTCACTAATCAAAAATTCATATGCGTTATCTAACATCTTCTTTTCGCTTGCATTAAGTGCTTTTTCTTTCTGTATACGCATTAAATCACGCACAACTTCAGCACCTTCTTGCATTTTACCCGTCTTTATTTTATCAGTGTTCAATTTATACCTTTGTTTCCACGTAAGTAATCTATCTGACTCCCCATGTTGAAAAATATCCATTATGTGTACTAATGCGGTTATATCCGTAACTGGTCGTATATTCGAATTCGATATTCTCCCTGCTGGAATCATTAGTTCCATATTACTAGCCGACATTTTTATAACATAATACTGTTGTTTTTCTCCTGAGATTTCCTTCTCTTCTATGGCTTTAATTATACCTGCTCCCTGCATTGGATAAACAATGTTATCGCCAATTTGAAACAAATAATCCACCTCCATATATGGTAACCTTCTCAAGCTTAACATACTTTTAGTTTTTTAGCAAAAATTTTATTTTATCATAAAATTATTTTACAAGTCAACACTTCAGAAGCAAGAAATTAAATTTACACAATACACTATAACAACCCGCAATTTTATTAACGGTTCCATACACATTCATTCTCTTTTAACATAAAAACACATCACTACTTTTGAGTAGTAATGTGTTTTTGATAATGCATAGATAAAGATCTACTTTTCCGTCTATATACTAACCCGCTTACTAATTGTTTCCCTCGCTAAAAGAAAACTCATAATTACTTGCGCAGCTACTCGGCTCGTCATATCCCTAAAATCAAGAGTTGGATCAATCTCTACTATATCCATTCCTTGAACGAGCGGTTCTTTACCAAGGAATTCAATCGCATCTAGTAAAGTCGTACTATCCATTCCACCAGGCCCAATTGCTGGACAACCTGGTGCAAACGCTTGGTCTAGTACATCCATATCAAGAGAAATATAAATAGAAGTCACACCTTGTTTTCTTAATACTTCAATACTTTCCGTGATAATATCTTTTATTTCTCGCTCTCGTACGTCTTTCATTGTATACACTGTTACGCCATGCTCTATTGCATATTCATGGTACGCACGTGCGTTAGAAAAATTACGAATTCCAATTTGAACAAGTTGTTTCCCTGTAATGACATCATTTTCTAATAAACTACGGAATGGTGTACCATTTGACGGGCCTCCATCATCTAAATTACGTAAATCATGATGAGCATCAAATTGAATAATCCCGACCTTTCCTTTACTGTTTGTAAAGCCTGTTATACTCGGAAAACTAATCGAGTGGTCACCACCAAGAACGATTGGTACCATGTTCGGATTTACTTTCGTTACATGACCAACTGTTTTCTCAATTCGGTTATGACTTTCTTTTATATCCGTCACATGCATCGTGATATCGCCGCAATCATATAAGACACTTTCTTTCATATCGTGTTCTTCTGTAATTGCGTACGTACTATATGCATCTAACATCGCACGAATTGTTTTTGGAGCAAAACTTGCTCCTGAATGACTAATAGATGGCTTAGAAAGGGGTGCTCCAATTAAGGCAGCACCGAATATTTCTACGCCTTCCTCCCAATCTTTAATCATCTCACTCCATTTTGTCACTTCACGATCAATAAACTTTGCATTCTTCTTTAAATAGTGGCCGTGCTCCACGATTGTTCACCTCTTGTATATGCAATATTACCATTCTTCCATACTGTATTCACATGACTTACGCCGTAATGATACGGTACGTAAGCATAATTATAAGCATCCCATAAAACTAAATCTGCCTTACGACCAACTCTAATTTTCCCAGCTACATCACCACGGTTAATGGCATATGATGAGTTAACCGTTACGGCATTCCACACTTCTTCTGGTGTCATTTTCAGTTTTAGCATCGCAATGCTCATAATAAGCTGAATATTTTCAGTTGGACAGCTACCTGGGTTAAAGTCTGTAGCTAACGCAACTGCAACACCTTCATCAATCATTTTACGACCACGAGCAAAGCTTTCTTTATTTAAATAGAAAGTTGTTCCTGGTAATAATGTTGCTACTGTATTCGAGTTTGCAAGCATTTCAATCCCTTTATCAGAAGCGCCAACTAAATGGTCCGCTGATGCTGCACCAATTTCTGCCGCTGCTTCCGCGCCACCAAGAGGGTCTATTTCATCCGCATGAATTTTCACATCAAAGCCAAGCTCTTTCGCTTTTAATAAAAACTCTTTTGATTCTTCGACAGAGAACACACCTGTTTCACAGAAAATATCAACGAACTCCGCTAATTGCTTCTCTTTCATTTCTGGCAATAAGTCTAACATCCATTGTAAAAATTCTTTCGATCTACCTTTATATTCTTTCGGAACTGCATGAGCACCTAAAAATGTGGAAACTAAATCGATCGGATGCTCTTTTTGTAATTGTGCTGTTGCCTCTAATTGTTTCCATTCCGTCTCATCATCTAATCCGTAACCGCTCTTCGCTTCTACAGTAGTAACTCCGAAAGATAGCATACGGTCTAAATGGAATTTCGCTTTTTGAACAAGTTCTTCCTTCGACGCCTGTTTCGTTGCATTTACAGTTGAAAGAATACCTCCGCCTTGTTCTAAAATTTCTAAGTACGGAACTCCTTGTAATTTTAGTGCGATTTCATTTTCGCGAGATCCACCAAATACAAGATGAGTATGCGGATCAACAAGACCAGGAGAAACCATTTTCCCGCCGCAATCAATAACTTCTTTCGCCTGAAGTCCTTTCGCTTCTTCCGCTGTTCCAACGAAAGTGATTACATCATTTTCAATTCCAACCACACCGTTTTCGATAACAGGAAGCGTGTTCATCGCTTCCCGCCTTAACAAGCCATCTTCTTGATCCATTGTTAGTAATTGACCGATATTTATTAGTAAAGTGTCCAGCATGTTTTCTCCCCCTTATTTCATCATTGGAATGTTAACGCCTTTTTCTTTCGCAGTTTCCACTGCTAAGTCATATCCTGCATCAACGTGACGAACAACACCCATACCAGGGTCAGAAGTTAATACGCGCTCAATACGTTTTGCTGCTGCTTCTGTTCCATCTGCAACAATAACCATTCCAGCGTGAAGTGAATAACCCATACCAACGCCGCCACCGTGGTGAACAGATACCCAACTCGCACCGTTTACACTATTAATTAATGCATTTAAAATTGGCCAGTCTGCTACTGCATCACTACCGTCTTTCATCGCTTCTGTTTCACGGTTTGGAGATGCTACTGAACCGCAATCTAAATGGTCACGACCAATAACGATCGGTGCTGATAATTCACCATTTGCCACCATTTCATTAATGATGCGGCCAAACTTCGCACGCTCACCGTAACCTAGCCAACAAATACGTGATGGAAGCCCTTGGAACTCCACTTGTTGACGCGCCATACGAATCCAGTTACATAAATGCTCATTGTCAGCGAATTCTCGTAAAATTACTTCATCTGTTTTATAAATATCTTCTGGATCACCAGAAAGAGCTACCCAGCGGAATGGTCCTTTTCCTTCACAGAATAATGGACGAATAAATGCTGGAACAAATCCTGGGAAATCGAAAGCATTTTTCAAACCTTCATCGAAAGCAACTTGGCGAATGTTATTTCCGTAATCAAATGTAATTGCGCCTTTTTCTTGCATCGCAAGCATTGCTTCTACGTGCTTTGTCATACTTTCTTTTGATAATTGTACGTAACGTTCTGGGTCTTCTTCACGAAGTTTCGCTGCCTCTTCTAACGTATAACCTACTGGAATATAACCGTTTAATGGATCATGAGCAGATGTTTGGTCCGTAACTAATTCAGGGATAATATTACGATTTACTAACTCAGGTAAAATTTCTGCTGCATTACCTAATAATCCAATTGAAATAGGCTCTTTCTTCTCTTTATACTCGTTTGCAATAGCCAATGCTTCTTCTAATGATTCTGTATACTTATCACAATATCTCTTTTCAATACGACGATCGATGCTGCGCTTATCTACATCAATAGCAATGACAACACCGCCATTCATCGTTACAGCAAGAGGTTGTGCACCACCCATACCACCTAAACCAGCAGTAAGTGTTAATGTACCTTTTAATGAACCATCGAAATGTTGACGAGCTGCCTCACCAAATGTTTCATATGTTCCTTGTAGAATCCCTTGTGTTCCAATGTAAATCCAGCTACCAGCTGTCATTTGTCCGTACATCATAAGTCCTTTTTTCTCTAGTTCTCGGAAGTGATCCCAATTCGCCCATTTTGGTACTAAGTTTGAGTTCGCTAACAGAACGCGCGGTGCATCTTCATGTGATTTAAAAATGGCAACTGGTTTTCCTGATTGAACAAGTAACGTTTCATCGCTTTCTAACGTTTTTAATGAATCTACAATTGCATTGTAGCTTTCCCAGTTACGAGCTGCACGGCCAATTCCGCCATATACAACTAATTCTTCTGGTTTTTCAGCAACTTCAGGATCTAAATTGTTCATTAACATACGAAGTGCAGCTTCTTGCACCCACCCTTTCGTTTGTAACTCTGTACCTCTTGGCGCGCGAATTGTTTGTTGTACTTTTTCCATTTCAATCTCTCCCTTTTCTCATTTTATAGTGCTGCGTTTACATCTAATCTTTCTTTTATCGAATAATTCGTTTTTAACCAATGCGCAATATTTTCAATATCCGTTGAGAATATACGGTCATTTGTAATAGAAGGTACTTGCTGACGACCTTGATGGTAGAAGCTCTTCGTCACTGTACTCATGTTTTCAATACCACGATATTCTGCTGCTTGCATTGCACAAATCATCTCAATTGAAAGAACACGTCTTGCATTTTGAATAATTTGATGTGCATGGCGTGAAGCAATTGTTCCCATACTTACATGATCTTCTTGGTTAGCTGACGACGGGATTGAATCTACACTCGCTGGATGTGCTAACGTTTTATTCTCAGAAACAAGTGATGCTGCTGCATACTGCATAATCATTGCACCAGACTGAAGTCCTGGTTCTGGACTTAAAAATGGAGGTAAATCATTTAATTGCGGATTTACTAAACGCTCAATACGACGCTCCGAAATATTTGCAAGTTCCGCCATTCCTACTTTTAAGAAGTCCATCGCAAACGCAATCGGTTGACCATGGAAATTCCCGCCCGAAATTACTTTTTCTCCGCCATCAAAGATTAGCGGATTATCCGTTGCTGCATTCATTTCAATTTCTAATTTTTCTTTCACATAATTCAAAACTTGCCAAGAAGCACCGTGTACTTGCGGGATACAGCGAAGTGAATAGGCATCCTGTACACGTAGTTCTCCTTGTTTTGTTGTTAACTTACTATCATGAAGAATGTCACGAATTCTGCTTGCTACATCTACTTGCTCTTTATAACCACGTGCTTTATGAACATTTTCATCAAATGCATCAATAATGCCTTGTAACCCTTCAATTGTCATCGAAGCAATTAGTTCAGCTTGATACGCCGTTGCTTCTGCCTCTATATAAGAAAGAACTCCTTGTGCTGTCATCGCCTGCGTACCATTAATTAACGCAAGACCTTCTTTCGCTTCAAGTTCAATTGGCTCAAGCCCTTCTTCTGTAAGAGCAACCATTGCATGAACGCGTTTCCCTTTATAGAACACTTCACCTTCGCCTAATAATACGAGAGCGAGATGAGATAAAGGTGCTAAATCTCCACTTGCACCAAGTGAACCTTGTTGCGGGACAACTGGGTGAATTTTACGATTTACAAACTCAAGAAGCATATTTACAACAAGCGGTCTAACACCAGATACTCCTTTAAGCATCGTGTTCGCTCGTAAAATTAACATACCGCGTGATACTTCTTCAGGGAATGGATCGCCTATACCGCATGCATGTGACTGAATTAAATTGTGTTGAAGTGCCTTTACATCATCTTTTTGAATAAGCACATCACTGAACTTTCCAAATCCAGTTGTAATACCATAAACGACTTTTCCGTCCTCGACAATTTTCTCAACAACTTCGCGGCACTCCGCCACCTTTTGCATACTAGTTGGACAGGCTGTTACACCTTCCCCTTCAAGTAACAATCTCTTCATTTCTTCAATTGTCAATGTGTGTCCTGTTAACGTAATCATTCTTTTTTTCCTCCTTAAAAAGGCAAAAGGGGACCTTATCTTTTTAAGACAGACTTCTGTCCTAAAAAAGTAAGGCCCCCTTCTAACTAATAGACTATGGGCAAATCATATGTGATTAATTCCTAAACCAATCGCCTCATGCTCAGATCCTTTTACAGGTGCACCAATCGTTCCATATAGCGCAACAGCAACCCATTCGCCTTCTTTTTTTCCGTCGTATGGTCTACCGCGCACAATCGCAAATCGAAGTCCTACTGTACGAAGAACGTCTGCTAACTGAATTTGACCTCTCGTCACTCCGTACAATGCTTCCATAATTGCATGATAAAGTGCATGTGTTTCTCTGTAAACATCTGTTTCAATAACTTGGTTGCTCTTAGCCGCTGTTTCCATTGCTGCTACAACTTTTTGCGAATTCATCGAACCCACTTTCCCCGTACAATACTTCCAACCTTTTGGAATAGATAATACAGGGCTTTCATTCTCATCCGCAAGTGCCAACAACATGGCCATACGACCAATTCGATGTGTTCCTTGGAGAAGCATGTGACTCTCTCATTTCTTTTAATTATTTGAATATTTCTTAATTTAAGAATATATGAAAACGGTTAAATCGTCAATAGTTTAAACTCACATTCAAACATTTTTTTCATCTCCTCCATTTGTGTACACAAATGATTTACACAAATTTTTCAGACGTGCTATAGTCTCACTAACAGATGCAAAGGGGCGATATTTCAATGACGAAGCGAAAAGATATTCATTTTCGAATTGAAGAAAAATTACTTGAAAGGTTTGAATCTGCACTTCAATATGAAGGTTTAAAGAAAACCGACGTATTAACACATGCGATTCAGCAATTTTGCACGAAGGTGGAATGTGAAAAAATGAATGATGTAAAACGGCAATATAGCGTCAGTAACAATTTACAAACACGTATCGATACGCATAAACATTACGAAGAAAAACAAGTGAATTTAGATGAAATCGTTATTGAACATTTACAACTTCAAGGGGAAGAAAGCATATTAGAGGTTGGGTGCGCTAGTGGAAAATTCCTTTCCCTTTTACAAACAAATGGTCATAAAGGCCCATTAACCGGGTTGGATCAATCCCAAGCTATGCTTGCTCAAGCTGCTAAGACGAATAACTTAATAGAATGGAAACGAGGGGATGCTAATAAACTTCCTTTTGAAACAAATTGTTATGACCTAATAATTGCAAGACATATGTTATACCATGTGAAAGACGTTGAAACAACAATTCAAGGATTACATAAAGTAATTCGTCCCGGCGGCTCACTTTTAGCTACAACAAATTCTAACGATACACTACCTCGTATAATTGAAATGTGTAACCGCATGTTAGACGCATTTGATTTACCGAAAACAACATCATCAGTCACTCCATTTTGTTTAGAAAACGGTAAAGAGATATTACAATCCGTTTTTCCAACTGTTGAAGAAACAGTTATTCATAATGCGCTCGTTTTTCATCATGCTACCCCAATAGTAAACTATATTTCTAGCATGTTTCCATCGCTAAATATACCCGATAATATGTATCTTCAAGCCGAGATGAAAGAATGGCTAACAGAAGAAATCAACAAGGAATTATCTCTCCATAACGGTATATGGCGCGATCCAAAAACGTTAGTAATTTATCGGTGTAAAAAAGAAAAAAGCTAGCATTTGCTAGCTTTTACACGTTTTCTCGTAAAAGTTTCTCCATTACTACATTGCCTTTACCACAATAAAAATTTGTATTATGTTCGTCTGCCACTCCAAAATAAGAGGCAATCACTATTCCAAATGCTACAAATGCATGCCCCTGTGCTGTAATAATATTTGAATGTTTCACAACTTCTTCATACACAAAATTTTTTACTGGAAAACAATCGAATTTTTGATAATCTATAGTCGCAGTATAAGAAATCCCCTTAAATAAGCCTGCTTTTGCTAGCGCATACGGTCCAGCGCAAATTGCCGCCACTAATTTTTCTTGTTCATGAAATTGCCGAATGATTGAAAAAAGAGTTTTTGCATCTTTTAACTGTACTTCTTCTCCACCTGGAATAAGTATCCCCTCATACTCATCTACACGTACTTCACTTACTTCTATATGCGGCTGCACTTGCAACCCAGTTTCACTTATAACCAATTCCTTAGTTAAACCTACTGTAATGATGTCATATTTCTTTTTCAGCAATGCTGTAGCTACCGTTATTTCAAACTCCGCAAATGTTGGATATACGAATAAAAGTATTTTTTTCATAACGCTTTCTCCTTCAACCATCTCATAAAATATGCCTCTAATTCGTCCACTGTTAATCTATTCGTGTCCAAATAAGTTACAGGAAATTGTCTATACCAATCTTTTTCCGTTTCTACTAATTTAAATTGCTCATCAAATGTACTTCGTTTTCTTGTCCTATCGTTATTTTTTCTATCATATACATTCTTTTTCGTCACATCTAAATAAAAAATAGCATCTGAACGACATTCTCTTAATTTATATAATTCATCTTTCAATCCAGTTTCTATATCCCACTCTTTCCCTATAATCATTGGATAAAAAAGTGTATAAAATTCAATATCTTCAGGTCCACGATCAAAAATAACAACTGAATCTTTCACATTTTGAAACTCCTTTATTTTTACTTCGATAAACATTTTTTGATTTATGATAAACCCTTCTTTTGAATTCACATCCAAATTTAATTGCTTTCGCTTTTCTACAATTGGATAAGGATTTTCATATATAACCGAATATCCTCTCTCTTCTAATCTTTTAGCCAATGTTGTTTTTCCGCTTGCCATCGGCCCTTGCAGTGAAATTACGTATGCCATGCCTCTCATTCCCTTACACTTTAGTACACCTATAATATACAGAAATTTGAAAACTCTCAACATTATATATATCATCTTGTTTCTTATTCTTATCTAACTTATAATGAAAAATAGAGATTATGACGGACGCATCAATAATGTAAGCTTGGAAATCCAAGCTTACATTATTTTTTGCTTTCCCTTTTCTAATAAAAAGAGTATACTAGATTGGAACGTATGTTCTTAATAATTACATACAGTAAGGAGATAGAACAATGGTATACGACACAAAAGCAATTTCTTGGAATGAATCTTTAAAACAACTTCAACGCCGCTATACAAACAAACAAGTTGACCGAAAAGAATTTGAGGATATTGAACTGATGGAATTCTTCCGCGATAACGACTACATTTCTTTACCTACACATATAAGCGGCCTATCAAAAACACGTTTTACTTCTTACTCTATTTTCACAACTGAAGATAAAGATCGTAAAGTTGGCACACTTATTATTGAGTATGTTGAAGACGATAATAATAATTTATGTGTTGAACAACTATACTTCGTTTAAACTATAACGCTTGGTCAAAATGACCAAGCGTTCTTGCTTTCTATTAATCTCACTGTATATAATATGAATAAAAGAAAACCGTAATCATTAAGGGGGGATATGCTTGCTCGAAGGATGGTTCAGTTGGTTCATTGTATTGTGGACGGTTATTTTATTAGGACTTATGTCTATCGGTGGATACTTTATGTTCAGAAAATTTTTAAAACGATTACCAAAAGAAGACGGCATGTCCATTTTGGATTGGGAAGAACACTACATAAATAAAACGAGACATTTATGGGCTGACGAACAAAAACAATTGTTAGAAGAGCTTGTAAGTCCTGTTCCAGAACTATTTCGCGATGTTGCAAAATCAAAAATCGCTGGCAAAATTGGGGAACTTGCATTACAAGAAAATGCCTCTCAAATTACACAAGACTTAATTATTAAAGGATATATCATTGCCACACCAAAGCGTGATCATAAATTTTTAATTAAAAAACTACAAGAAAAAAAGATTGATTATTCTAACTATCAATCTTTACTCGCAAAGTAACTTCATATTATTTTCGATAAAAAAGACAGCGCCTTTGACGCTGTCTTTTTATTTGGTACATATACAGTTTTTAAGTTAGCTTCATATCTTTTTCATTATAAAAACCATCTTCTTTTTCCATTTCCTTCTGTAATTTCGTAAAGGAACGATACATTGCAATTCTCCATGACACAATCATCGCAAACGCAAGTAAGAAGAACATGCCACTAAGTTGTCCTAAATCAAGAGATTGGCTTAAGTATGTTTTAAATACAATCCGCACTACAAGTAATCCAATTAATATAAAAACAAAGGCTTTTGAACGCTTCAAATAAATCTCTTGTCCTCTAATTTCAAATTTAGATGTTTTAATAAGAAAAATAGAGAAAATCAAACCGACACCAATTGCTTCTAACATTTCTGCTGGAGTTAATCGAAATTCAGGAAAAACATACATCAATGCGCCCGTACTCATAAAAAATGGTGGAAGTATAATTTTTTTCAATGTTGCAGGTTTCTTAGCTGCTTTTAAACGAATAAACATCGCACCGACAGCCATACAAACAGCAACGATACTGGATAAAACAACTATGTTCATATTTTCTCATCCTTTTTTGTGGCTATATGCAAAATATACTTTCATTATATGCTTTTCCGTTAGTATTTCCAACATTTTCGCAGAATAATACTAAAAACCGGTAAAACCACCAAATAAACTTGAGAAATATACGATAATTTTCGTCATCCAGTTAAAGTATAAGAAGACACCCATAACAATCATAATATATCCTCCGATTTTCATGAAGGCCATACTATTTCTTTTAATCCAAGACATTTTCGTAATAAAGAATGACAGTACGAAAAACGGGATAGCAAATCCAAGTATGTAAGCAATCATGTAAATCATTGCAGATTCTGGGTTTGTTGCTGCTAATCCAATTACGGACACTAGAATTGGTCCGGTACATGGCGTCCATCCTGCTGCAAAGGCTAATCCAATTAGTACTGATCCAAAATAGCCACTTGGACGATTTTTAAATGTAAATTTACGGTCTTGCATTAAAAATTTCGGCTTAAACACCCCGACAATAATTAAGCCGAACACGATGATAAAGATACCACCTAACTGTCTGATTAAATCTTTATAGTCAGTAAAGATTCCTCCAATAAAACTTGTACCAAATCCAATTGCAATAAATATAATTGAAAATCCAAGTAAGAAAAACGCTGTATGTATCATACTTCTTTTGCGAAGCATTGCATTTTCTTCTTTCAATTCAGAAACCGACATACCTGTTATGTACGATAAAAATGCCGGATAAAGCGGTAAGCAACATGGGGAAATAAATGATAAGAACCCGGCGCCAAACGCTAAAAAAATACTAATATCTTGCATCATTCCACTCCTCTCCCTAAATATTGTAACAAAAACACATAAAAATACTATGAACAATTCGTGAAATCACTTTTACAACGTGGCAATAAGAAAAACCACACTTCCCCACAGTTTCTAATAAAACGTTTTCATTTCCTTCTATTATATAGAAAAAACTCAAATGGATTATGAAACTCCTTTAATTGTTATTAACATAACAAAGGTAACATAGTTTCTCAAATAATTAGCACGCTACTAGTACGCCTATTTACATATTGGTTTAAAAAATATTTTTTTCAAATGCTGTCTCTATACAATGCAAAGTTGATTTTATAATACTTCTACTATTAATAATTTCAAGATTATGCATAAATATCATACTTTTATTATTATTCTATAAAATGTCATACTTTTCTTTCATTTGACCCTTTATTTCTAATTTTGTATACTTCCCTCTAGTTATATATTTTCGATACGGAACAACTTCATATAGATGGGAGGAATTTTTCATGCTTCGTTATTCTCTTTTAGTTTTATTAGGAGCGTGTAGTTATGGAATTTTAGCTATTTTTGTTAAGCTTGCATATGCAGAAGGATTTTCACTTGGAGAAGTAATTGGCAGCCAATATTTGTTCGGTTGGATTATTTTGCTTGCTATTACACTTCTATTTTCTAGACATCGCGTTCCTTTAAAGCAAGCATTACTTTTATTCGTTGCAGGAACATCTGCAAGTTTTACCGGAATTTTTTATTATGCTTCATTAAAAACTGTACCAGCTTCTATTGCAATTATTCTTTTATTCCAATTCGTTTGGGTCGGAATTATCATTGAAGCAGTCGCAACAAAAACATTACCTTCAAGAGAAAAAGTTATTTCTGTTATTTTCTTACTTGTAGGGACATTTTTATCCAGTGGTTTACTAGAACAATCAGCAGGTGCTTTCGATACGACTGGAATCATTTTAGGTTTATTATCTGCTGTTACATTCGCAACATACATTTTCGTGAGCGGAAAAGTTGCTGTTGAAGTACCTTCATTACCGCGCGGTGTTCTCTTAATGACTGGTGCTTTAACTTTAGTCATGATTGTATTTCCACCAACATTTATTTTTAATGGTGCCATTTCTCAAGGTCTTTGGAAATACGGTTTAGGATTAGGAACATTTAGTATCGTAATTCCATCTATTGCCTTTACAATCGGAATTCCAAAAATCGGTTCTGGCTTAGCGACTATTCTTGGTGCAGCGGAACTACCGGTTACAACAATTATGTCAGTATTCGTTTTAAAAGAGGCTGTACTATCTTCACAATGGTTCGGTGTATCACTTATTTTAATCGGGATTGCAATCCCGCAAATTGCATACGCAATGCGTGGACGCGGACGTTATCGTAAGCATCATACGCATAAAAAAATAGCAGCATGAACGAGAGAGGATTTTCATTTGAAAATCCTCTCTTTTATTGTTGTATACTTATAGTAAAGATTTTGCTGAAGAAAGAAGGCATACTACATGGTATCTATTTCAAATCAACTAAAAGAAAAACTTATTTCCATCCGTCGACATTTACATGAGTATCCAGAACTATCATATGAAGAGTTCGAAACAACAAAAGCAATAAAAAATTGGTTAGAAGAAAAAAACATTACTATCATTGATTCCAATTTAGAAACAGGAATTATCGCTGAAGTGTCTGGTAATAAAAACGGACCAATTGTAGCAGTTCGTGCTGATATTGATGCCCTTCCTATTCAAGAAGAAACACATTTGTCCTATGCATCTAAAGTACCAGGGAAAATGCATGCTTGTGGACACGATTTTCATACAGCTGCTATTTTAGGTACTGCTTTCTTATTAAAAGAAAGAGAATCTTCCCTAAATGGAACGGTTCGCTTCATATTCCAACCAGCTGAAGAAAGTAGTAATGGCGCTTGCAAAGTTATTAATGCTGGACATTTACGTAATGTGCAAGCGATTTTCGGCATGCATAATAAACCTGATTTATCAGTAGGTACAATTGGCATTAAAGATGGTCCACTGATGGCCGGAGTTGATCGATTTGAAATTGAAATTCACGGAGTTGGTACACACGCGGCTGTACCAGATGCTGGCGTAGATCCTATTGTCGCATCCTCTCAAATTGTGATGGCACTGCAAACAATTGTAAGCCGAAATATAAGTTCATCTCATAATGCAGTTGTTAGTGTTACAAATATTCATGCGGGAAATACGTGGAACGTGATTCCTGCAAAAGCTACGTTAGAAGGAACTATTCGCACGTTCCAAGCTGAAACACGTGAAAAGATCCCAGCACTCATGGAGCGTATTATTAAAGGTGTATCTGATGCATTAGGTGTAAAAACGGAATTTCGTTTTTATTCAGGTCCTCCTGCTGTTCACAACGATAAAGCTCTTACAGACTTATCTACTCACGTTGCCACAAAGATGAATCTTAATATCATCTCGCCTAGTCCGTCAATGGCTGGAGAAGATTTTTCATTTTACCAACAGGAAATACCAGGTTCATTCGTCTTTATGGGAACGAGCGGTACACATGAATGGCATCATCCTGCTTTTACAATTAATGAAGAGGCACTGCCTATAAGTGCCGAATACTTTGCTTTACTAGCCGAAAGAGCACTTAAACAATTCTCATAAAAAAAGCCGTTCAAAGTGCATCTCAGCACCCTGAACGGCTTTTCTTATTAAGTTAAATCACGTTTTAAAAACACAGTATATGAAATACATAAAAATACGAACAAATAAAGTAGTAACATACATGATGCAAACGGGAATGTTACTCCATCAATAAAACTTCCATTCTTTGAAATACTATATAAATCTGTGTTTGCTGGCAATAAATATTTCGCCCAGTTATATCTAGTGGCTGCTAATAACGCAATATTGCCTGATAAAGCAAGGAATAGTGAAATACCAATTGCACCTCCACTAGATCTCGTTAACACAGAAATCATAAATGCAAACGATGCATACACAACCGTTGGTAACCACGATAAAACATAATATTTACTTGCTTCCACAAAAATATTTTGTTTTATTATATTTCCATCTTGGAAAATAAACTCACTCCATGCAGGCTGTTGGAATTTATAAATAACAAGTCCACATAAAGCGGAGAAAATCATATTAAATATAAACAATAAAGCTGCAAATATAACGATTGCTAAAAACTTTGCTGTTAAAATTTTAAATCGACTCGCCGGACGGATTGTTAAAAATTTATATGTTCCCCAGCTATATTCATTCGCAAAAATTGTACTTGCATACACGAGGATAAATGGGAGCAAAATTGGAAATACGATAAAACCTGTATCTCTCATGAAAGAAAGTGGAGAACTGCTTGCCGGTGCTGTATCCGTATCTAAATGCTTCATCTTAAGCTGGTATTCTTTTACAAGCTCATCCCCTGATTTTTCTGCTAAAATAGCTTCTTTTTTCATGCCAAGCTTTTTCTCAATTTCTACAGTACGTTCTGTATAATCTACTTTCCATCCTTTTGTTTCCGGTTCAAAATACTTTACCGTAACCCACCCTAATCCGATTATTAATACTGCAATAACCGCAAATGGAATAATCGTTCGCTTCCGCTTAAATATTTTATACAGTTCGTTATATACTAAATTAAACAATATCTTTTCCCCCTGTTAATTCTAAAAATTGCTCTTCTAACGTTTTTCTTTCTTCATATACACGATACACTTGAATGTTTTTCTCAAGCAATGTACGAATAACATTTGGGATTTCTTCATCTTTTACGTTAATAATTAATTCATTATCTTTTACTAAAACATCATGCCCTAACATTTCCGCTGCTTTATTCGCATCATCTACACGTATACGGATCGTCTCCATCTCTTCACTTTGACTATGCTGAATGTTTTGCGTAGCCACATATTCCCCGTGCTGAATAATGATAACTCTGTCACACATTAATTCAACTTCTGAAAGTAAGTGACTCGATACAAGTACAGCTTTTCCTTGTTCATGTGCAATTTTTTTTATGTACATTCTCATTTCATGTATTCCACTAGGGTCTAATCCATTCGTCGGTTCATCTAGTACCAACACATCCGGATCGTGAATAAGCGCCTGAGCGATTCCTAAACGTTGTCTCATGCCAAGTGAATATGCTTTTACTTTACGATTAATTACTTGTCCCATTCCTAACAATTTCACTACTTCATCGATACGTTCTTCGGTCACATTACCATTCATTCGTCCGAAATATGTTAAATTTTCATACCCGCTCAAAAAAGGATAAAATTCGGGTGTCTCAATTACCGCCCCAATTTTCGCAGCGTTTTTTTCAAATTGCTGTTTCACAGATTGACCATCAATCCATACTTCACCTTCTGTCATACGGATCATACCAACCATCATTCTCATTAAAGTCGTTTTTCCAGCACCGTTTGGTCCGAGTAAACCGACAACCTCGCCTTTTTTCACTTCAAAACTAATATTTTGTACAAGTGTCTTTGAGCCAATTCGCTTCGTTAACCGATCGACTTTTACAATTGATTGTTCATTTGTCATTCTATACAACCTTTCCTTCCCATTCTTTGTCAGGTCTTTTCACTGTAACATGATTATTTTTATGTGTAAAATGAACACTCCCCCACTTAGCAAAGCTTGAAGTGGGGGTTTCTAACGTTTCGACCTAACGGACGATTAACGTCAGAGGAGTTAACACATTAGCGAGCTGTTTCACGCCTAACCCCTCTATCCCATTTGTCCATGCATTTGGGATTACTTTTCGTAAAATGTTAGCCGCAGCATTTACATCAGCATTAATTAAAGTTTTATTTGCTGAACGATATATGCCGCGCTCTATTCGTTTTCCTGAAAAAGTTGTATTTTGGTCATTTTCTCCATACGTTGGAATGAAGTCGTTATCCAGAAAACTTGCTTTCGATGTATATGATTCTTCAGTTACAACACCTTGAATGCCTACAGCATTTGCTTTGTATGTAATCATTTGAATCAGTAAATTGTGCGGGATATGACAAAACGATTGGTTATTTCTTTTTCCCATATTCGTTTCTTGTTTCCAACTTTTGTTTTGACCAATAACGATTTTACAAACTTCTTCTTCTTGAGCTAGTTTTACGATATGGTGACTAACTTTATGGAAGACGTCTTTTATTTTCAAGTAACGTTTTTGATGAAGTTTTTCTATCCTTTTAGAAGTAAAAGGTCCTTCATTCGTTTGTTTTCCATTTCTAAGAATGCTTGTAAAATGACTCTTCATTTTGTTGTAATATTGATTTATGCTTTTGACATGTTTGCCCTTAACAAGGACAGGTTTCATACCTGTGTTTGTTACGATGGTTGCAAGGTTATCAATCCCTAAATCAATACTCATATAACGAGCATTCTCTTCAATCATTTGTTGTTCAGAAGGAACATCAATTACCAATTCCACTACATATTCATTGTATTTTGGAATCACACGAACTTGTTTCAGTTTACCTTCAGTGAAACCTAGTTTCCCAATATTTAATTGTAATTTCGTCTTTGGAAACTTTAAAAATCTACCGTTTTTAATGATACAATCTTGGTTTGTATACAGAATCTCTTTTTCAGAAGAACGAATATACTTTGGAATCCTAGGCGTTCCAGCATATTTGTTTGGATTCTTTTTATAGTCTTTTAAACTAGCAAAAAAAGATTTCCAATTTTGGAACAAACCCTTCATGATTGACTGGCTACATTGCGTAGGCAAAGCTCGATAATCATTTTGAATCATAGCCTTAAATAGTGCATCTAGAAAGTTGTAATCTACATAAGGTTTTTCAAAATTAGGTTCTGAAAACAAATTACATGTAATCTCTTTCTGTTCTTCTTTAGGCTTTAATTTCTCTTTTTCCAATTTCTTCCTATAGGCAAGGAGTTGTGTGTCATTCATCTTATCAATATTTTTATGAATATTATCCAGAACTTCTTTTTGCAAAGGCTGCAACTCTTTTTCTTGTGTTAATCCAGTGTACACCTGGCGTATATAAAAGTTTGTGGTGTTATACATATTCTTAGCGTTATGACAACATTCTTGAAAATAAGAATACATACGATGCCCTTTTTTAATCCAAATTTGAAGAGTTTTATAGTTTGATGGATTTTCCTTTGTCATTTTATTCACCTCCTCGTTAAGGATATTACAGCAAAAAAGAACGTACGTTTCTGTTTTTCTTAAAATGCAACGAATTTTTATCTTGTAAACTTTGAACAAATCGAAAACATTGCACCATCGATAATAGAAGGATAACAATCATAATTATACTCACTACTACTATTGCATATATTGTAATTGGCGCACTATTTACTCCTTGTATCCCTGCGATTTTCATAAAGATAACCGTAAATAATTTTAAAAATAGCATCCCATTAATTAATCCGAAAACAAATGCTGCTCCATAAATGAATAATTGCTCCTGAAATAATAAACATAGCACTTCTTTTCTTTTCATATTTTCTGCTACATAAGATGTAAACTCCTCTCTCCTCACATGCAAAAGGGAGTACATCATTTGATATGTAGTAAAAATACATATGAAAATTAGTACAATAAACAGCGTGTAAAAATACATTTGAAATACAAATGTATCCCCTACTTTCCAAATGGCTCCTTCATTAAATTGTAACGATATCATAAAAAACAAAATCATAGTACTCATAGCAATCCAAATAAATTGCTTCATCCTTTTGGTAGCAAATGTTCTAATATTTTTTCTCGCTAGCCGACATAAAGACATAAAATTCTTCCCCTACCTTATTACATACGCATTCTATACTACTAGTGTATAAAAATATGACATTTTAAACATCGCACTACAATCGGAATTTCTTCTAAGTCTTTAGTCCTAGAAAACGAAATGATAAAAAAATCACATTTAGAATATAATTGTAAAAAGGAGGAGATTGCATGCGTATAAAATTACTATCAATCTTGTCTTTATTATTACTCACAAGTTGTAGCCCACTAAAAAACAATGAAGTTGCCATTGTTGAGCCATACAAATTAACAAAAGAGCAAGCTTCTATTTTACAAATGACTCCTTTTCAAGAAGGAAATAGCATGTTTTATAACATTACGCTTAAAAATGATAAAGATGAAATAAATGCTACAATTGATTATTATAACAATGGTAAAAAAACAAAAGAAATTGCTTACATTGCTACCTCACATTTTCTAGAAAAGAAAATAAAACTCTCTTTCATATCGCCATACCCCTACTTTAATGAAGATGTACCAGAAAAAGGGCAATGGTATATTAATATTAATGGTGGTGCAACACTTGTTCCTGAAGAAGCGCCACCAATCGTAAATAGCTCTGCAACTACTACAATCCAATCTATAAAAAATTTAAAATACAATCAAAAAACGATTTTAGCTGCTGTAATCCAAACCAGTAAAGAAACTGTAATCGTTCCTATCATTGATGAAGAAACAGGCATTGATCTACTCTTAAAAGAAAATGAACACGTTTATCTATTTAGTATCGAGCTAAAAAAAGAACAATAAAGCGGAAATGCAACTTAAGTTGCATTTCCGCTTTATTGTTTAATAAGGTGTACTTTTATGAATCTGAATTAAATCCATTTTCTGTTACTACTATTACTCATCTTCTACTTCTATTCTTTTCTTCTCTCTTGCAATTTTTAAAAACTCTAGTAGCTCTGGATTACTATTCATTTTTTTGTAAGCCACTGACATTTCTGCAACAAAATTAGAATCATATAACTCTTTATATACAACTTCTGTTTTATATAACTTATTTGCCGACACGGGTATTACTGTAATTCCAATTCCTGCTGCTACAAGCCCCATAACTGTTTGATACTCTGTTGCTTCTTGTACAATACGCGGACTAAATCCAACTTCTCTGCAAAGAGATAAAATTGTATCATATAAAGCTGGCCATACTGGTCTCGTAATAAATACAAACGGCTCATCTCGTAAATCTTCTATATGTATTTCATCTTTCTCTGCAAGCGGATGTGCCTTTGGTAAACATAAGGTGCAAGATAACCTTTGAATTGGCTCTAATTCTAATAATTGTGTTGGAATTGGCGGACGTAAAAAGCCAATATCAATACGGTTATCATGAAGTGCATGAACTTGATCTGGTGTTGACAATTCATGTAATGCAACAGACACTCTCGGAAATTTCTTTCTATATTCCCTAACAATTGATGGTAAAATATCGTATATCGCTGCACCTACAAAACCAATTGAAAGTGATCCCACTTCTCCCCTTTGCGCACTTTGTGCAACTTCTACTGCTTTTTCAATTTGTTCAAACGCTTTTTTTACTTCTTTTAAAAACATTTCTCCTGCTTCTGTTAGTTCAACCTTTCTTTTCGTTCTTGAAAATAATGTAACTCCCATTTCTTTTTCTAATTGCTGTATTTGTTGACTAAGTGGTGGCTGTGTCATTTGTAAACGAGCAGCCGCCCGTCCAAAGTGTAACTCTTCTGCCACAACAACAAAATATTGCAAATGCCGTAATTCCATTTTTGGACACCCTTTTCACTTTCGATTAATATGTCTAATATATTAATAACATATAATTTATATATTAGACAAATATTTTGAATGAACGTATAGTAGAAATTGTTAATTCTTTTTTACAATTTTTATGTAAAAAAAGAAAGAGGTGGTTACTGTATGAAATGGTGGAAGTTAAGCGGACAAATTTTGTTACTATTTTGTTTCGCTTGGACAGGTGAATGGATTGCAAAACAGGCACACCTCCCAGTTCCAGGAAGTATAATCGGTATTTTTTTATTATTAATTTCATTAAAATTTAACCTAGTTAAAAAAGAATGGATACAGGACGGAGCAGATTTTTTATTAAAAGAACTTATTTTATTTTTCATCCCTTCTGCAGTCGCTGTCATACGTTACAGAGATACACTAACACAATATGGAATCGATCTCATTTTAATTATTATGATTAGCACTCTTTGCGTTACCTTAGTTACAGGACTTTTAACAGAATTGCTACTAAAGCGGAAAGGATCAACGCAATGATCGGATTTCTTTGTTTACTATTAACACTATTCACATATTGGATATCAAAAAAAATGTATCAACGCTGGAATTGGAGTCTACTTTCTCCTCTTCTCGTCTGTCCCATTATTTTAATTGCTTTATTGCTCGGATTAGATACACCTTATGAAACATATGAATCTGGTGGTCACTGGTTAACTGAATTATTAAAACCCGCAACAGTTGCTTTTGCATGGCCAATCTATAAATACTTTGATTTATTAAAGAAACATGGAATGGCTATCTTACTTAATGTCATTGTCGGTTCGTTTTTATCAGTCATTACTTCAGCACTACTAGCAAATTATTTTCAAATTGATTCATCACTAGAACATAGTTTAGCGCCACATATCGTAACAACACCAATCGCAATGGCTATTTCAGAAATGATTGGTGGTATGTCACAATTAACTGCTGTATTTGTCGTTTTAACTGCCTTAACAGGAGCATTGCTCGGTCCTTCTCTCATACGTATTTGCCGTATTAAAACAGCAATCGCAAAAGGTATTATGTTAGGAACGAGCGCAAATGGAACCGGTACATCAAAAGCATTCGAAATCGGTCCTGTGGAAGGAACAATTGCAAGTTTATCCATGCTTTTAACAGCAGGCGCTAGTTTGGTTATCGTTCCGCTTTTCTTGTCTTGGATACATTAAAGAAGCAAGTATTTACATACTTGCTTCTTTATTTATATATTGGCACAGCAATTCATAATCCTCTGGAAAAGCTAAACACAATTGTTCAACTTCATGTATCCCTTTCCAAGCAATTTCATGTATTAACTCATCAGGATCTTGGATTTTCATATTACCGCCTATTTGTTTAACAAAATAATAATGGACATACACTGGAATTCCGTATGTAATACCCTCTTTTTCATATATTTTATTTACAACTTCCACATTGTAACCCGTTTCTTCCCAAACTTCCCTGATACAACATTCTTCTAGTGTCTCTCCCTTTTCAAGTCCTCCACTTGGGACAGACCACCTTTTTTCTTCTCCCTCTTTGCCCTGCAATACCATTAAAACTTCATTTTTTTCATTTACACATACCGCTGCACTACCTATCCATCTCTCCATAAACATCCCTCCCCTACTAAAATTCGCCTTCTTTATTATTTTCCCCTTGAAAAAAAGAGGAAAATAATAAAACAACGACGAAAAGTTACATCAACTTCATAGACAATCCCTTCTTAGAAATTAAAACTGGAAGGATGAAAATATGATTTCTAATTATGTTGTGGAATGTGTCTTTTGTGAAGAAAATCGAAAACCTCGCCAAGCTATTGTCACAGTTCCCGCCACTACTCAGCTACTAGCCCTTGAAAAAGTGCGCGCGGAATGCAAACGTCGCTTCGGAAAAACTGTATTATTGCAAACAGAAATTAAAGAAGAAATAATTTTCGAACAAAAAGAAAGCTGACCATAAATTGGTCAGCTTTCATATCCGATCATATTTTCACATGAAGATTAGGGGCATCCTCTTTAAGGATCGGGATTTTCCCATTATGTACGTTCCATAATGGTCATCGAACAATATATTTCTATGCAATTAACTATTGAATAGAATAGGGCAAAACTTGTTCGCATTTTTAGAAAAGGGATAGGGATATAATTCAAGTAGTACTTCGAATACTCGAACTTTACACTCATAATATTAAAACAAATCCTTTTATATGGGAAATATGAATTACCTATATAATTCATTCGTAAAATATATTAATAGTTTGCTATATTAATTTTATCCCGCTATTTGTAGGCAGTAACCCCCTGCTGATTATAATTTCACTTTATTCCATCAATAGCATACATCCAGCTAAAACCGGTGTCATAATCATCGAAAACCTCAAAAGCGTTCGCGGTGCATAATTTGTAAACTTCGCACCAATGTATGCCCCTAACATGGTCCCAATCAATACTTGCAATAACAATATATAATCTAAATATCCTTCCGAACTATATCCTAGCCCGCCTCCAATTGCAATCGGTAATATAACAAGCATTGTTGTCCCTACAGATTGCTGAATCGTAAGTCCCAATAGAACCATTAATCCAAGTTGAATAAACGGTGCAGAACCAATCCCAAATGAACCAGCCATCATTCCAGTAACTAATCCAAGGCATACACATTTCAACAAGTATTTCACGGAAAACTCTTTATGTTTATATAAAGACGACTGTTCTTTTTTTTGGAACATAATTAATTTAATAAACATAAAAATTGCCGATAAAAATAACATCCCAGCTGTAAACCAATGAAGAAGATGTGCTGGTATAAGTGAACCAAATTTAGAACCAATATAAGAGCCAATTGCGCCAAATCCCCCAACAATCCCACCTATAATAAGTGCAACATTGCCTTCACGGTAATGACTTACAACACCTGATAATGTCGTAAATGCCATTGCAGTTAAAGATGTTGCAAGAGCAACATGAATAGGAATTTGGAATACCAAAGTGAGTATCGCGATAATAAATCCAGCTCCTCCAGCTCCAACAAATCCTAATAAAATACCCATTACTAACATTGTTATAATAATTGCCACAGACTTTCCCTCCAGTAACACAATTATCCATCATATTTATCCTTACATACAAATAAAAAGCATCCTAGACGGATGCTTTTTATTTCAATGATATGTACTTAATCTTGATTAATCAAAATAACTGCTGGACCAGCGACCACCACTCCAGCTACTTCTATCTTTTCAAATTCCTTTACTGTAATAGAGATAACTCCTTCTCTTTCCATCAATTCTTTACTCAGGACATCAGTCGGGATTGCTTTCACCGTCTTACCTCCTTTTCATTTATACAATATGATAAAATGAAACTTTAATCAGTGGGGGTTTTTTCCGTACTTATTAATTATTACCCCTCACCAATCGGACTAATAATCACCCAATGCATCTATATATATGCATCACCTCCGCTTTCATTCCTTATTCCACTCAAAAACCTTCTCCCCCTTCCGTGACATATTGAAAAATAAAAAAGAAGCTATAACATATAGCTTCCCTCTACATTTCTTTAATCTTTATGCACCGTATATTCCATGACTTTTCCATCTCTATCAAATTGGAAAACAAGCTGTTCGCTATCTATTGGAATAAAGCCACGTTCAGTCCCAAGATAATACAAAGTGATAACTCCTTCTTCCCCACTTCTCGTGTCCGTTGAAGCGCCTAACAATTGTGTAATTTCTTCATTTGATTTCCCTATTAATTTATATTTTTGTAATAGATCATCTACCATATGTATCCGTTTCTCTGCATGATTTAACCATCTATTTTGATTAAACTTTGACGTATATTCATTTACACTTAGTTGTACAGTGCATACTATTAATGGTATGAGTGCTACTATTAAAACCCCAGACATTTGCTTCTTTTCTTCATTACGATTTTTAGAAGCATATAAAATAACCCTTTGAACCATGACTAATAAAACAAATGGTATGAATACTACAAAAATGCTCCTTACACTTAAGGGCATATGGATCATATCGATGACGAATATAAATAGAATGTACATTACTATATACAAACAAAAATAGACATACAAAATGCCACGTAGCATAGCGCTCAGAAAGATCCCCCCTTTTAACTCACTATATAATTCATCCTGCTAATCATTTCTCGAATCTGTTCTAATTCTTGCACTGTATATACTATTTTCCCTGCTAAGATTTCATTTCTGAAGAACGTTACAATTTGCTCCCGATCTTTTAATCTAGGTGTTTCCTCACTAGAAAGATCTATTATTTCTTTTCCATTTTCATTATAAAAATATACAACTGGTTTTACCTTTTCTTTTATACTATTAGTCTGCATTTCTTTCAAACAATTGTATAAAATTTGAGATAGTTTCTTCGCCTTATATACTGGATTCCCTTCATTTTTCACTTGTATAGTTGACGAATCTTTACCTACTATATATTCAAATGTCTCTTCTTTTTCAACTTCTTGTTGATACTTACCCATTTCATCAATCATAAATGAATATATACCAGCATTTTCTTTCGTTAAACCATGAACTAATTTCTCTTCCCATTCTTTCGTCTCAAGTAGATAAATACCAGTTTTGCACAAGATGAGATGATGGATTCGATTATCGTTTACTTCACTATTATTTTTAATAAAAACATTCGGCATGATTTGAATTTCAGCATCTAATATGATGCCTTGCTCTATGAATCCTCGCTTCATATAATGTAATGTTTCGTACGTATTCATTTCAGCGCCGTTTTTAGTATATTCTCGTAAATTTGCAATTAATTTTTGAAACATATGTATTTCATTATTATGTTTATTTTGTATTTCACTACGTTCTTTACTATGCTGCACAGCTAATTGATTTTTCATCATACGCATATTTTCAATTTCTCTATTTGCACTTACTTGTAAATCATTGTATTTTTTCTGTTCCATATTTTTCAAATTATTTTGTTGTTCTGTATGCTCTATCACCGTAGCTGCAATTTCATTTTTATACGTTTCAATCGCTTGTTTCTTTTCAAATTCTACTTGCTGACTCTCTGATTCTAACTGTTTATTTTTATAAAACAGCACAAATACTACAGCTAATAATATTAAAACCGCACCTATTAGCACATAATTCATATTTTTACCCCTTTATTTCATTTTCGATTATTTTTTATAAATATATCTACTATAGTATACTATGGTTTCGATACAGACTTTGTAAAAGTTGTATATTTTTAATAAAAGGCACCTCTGACGGGGCACCTTTTATTTTCACTCTATTGTACACCATACTGAATATAACTTGGATCGTAGTATATCCATTGATTTGTCCCTAAGCAAAGCCATCCATCTTGCTTACTCCATACTCGATACGATTCACCATGATGTAACTGTCTTATAACATTTCCTTTTAATGATGGAGCATCACGCAAATTTACATTATCACCAGTAATAGTCGCCACATAATGTTTATACTGAATATAACTCGGATCATTATATACCCACTGATTTGTCCCTAAACAAAGCCATCCATCTTGTTCTCCCCAAACTTCATATGTTTCGCCACGATTCAATTGGCGAATTACACTAGACTGCAAAGATGGTCCACTTCTCAAATTCACATTATCTCCATTAATTATAGCAACCCCGTACACTGGAGTTGCATTATTAGGCGGAGAAACATTCCCTCCACCACTTGCTCCATTCCCTTGTAAAGCTTCTAGTGAAACTGCAGCTGATACATCACAATTTCCTACACCTGAAATTTGTCCAGAATCTGTGTACTGCCATGCTGTCCACGCTGTCCATCCACCAGCATCAGCAGGCGGTGTACTCGAGTATTTAGCAATCCAAAGTGGAATATCACTTAATCCGCTAATTCCGAACTCATTAATATACCAAACTCCTGTATATAACATTACATCTTTTCCAGTAGCCTGTTTCACATAATTTATGAAGCTTCTTGCCCAATTCGATATAGCGCTACCAGTTAAATTACTATTACTCGGATCTTTTGGTGATTCTAAATCCAGAACTGGCATTAAGTCTGTCTGGTTACTTTGTAATATACTCACAAAATATTTCGCCTCTGAAATTGCATCATTTTGTTCTGGACGTGCAAAATGGTATGCACCAATTAATACATTCGCACTTCGGGCTGCTTGTACATTTTTAGTAAAAGTAGGATCAATGTAATTTACACCTTCTGTCGCTTTTGCATACGCTGCTGGAATTCCAGATGCCTTCACTGCATTCCAATCAATATTCCCTTCCCAATGAGACACATCAATTAACGTAACATTTGAACTCGATCTGTTTTGCATATAAAATCTCCTATTAATTTTTTTACTTCGTATACATACAATATGTACAAATTTCATAAGAGGACACGACATTTATGCTATAGAAACAAAGAGTAAATATATTTTGTATACAAAATAAAAAAGACCTTGTATTTACAAGGCCTTTTGCAAACTCCCTTTATTTTGTAACAAGTACATATTATAATACAAACCTTGCTCACTTAGTAATTCTTGATGTGTTCCTCTTTCTACTATCTCTCCATCATGCATCACAAAAATTTGATCTGCATCTTGAATTGTAGATAACCTATGCGCAATGGCTATCGTAGTTCTACCTTTTCGCATTTGTTGCAACGCTGTTTGAATAGCCTCTTCTGTTTCTGTATCGATATTAGCTGTTGCTTCATCTAATACTAATACTTTCGGATTCGTTGCTATCGTTCTAGCAAAAGCAATTAATTGTCGTTGACCGCTTGAAAATGCTGCACCTCTTTCTACTACTTCTGTTTCATACTGCTCTGGTAACTTTTCAATAAACGTATTCGCTTGCACAAATCGAGCAGCTTCTTTTACTTCTTCATCCGTAATTTCTTCATTATACATACGAATATTTTGCTTTACATTTCCAGCAAATAAAAATGCATCTTGCAATACGAGTCCTATTTTCTTTCTAATTTCTCGTTCTTCAAATTTTTCTAAATCTACACAGTCTATTACAATATTTCCCGACTTAATATTATAAAATCGCATTAACAAATTCATAATCGTACTTTTTCCGCTACCAGTATGCCCAACAAAAGCAACCGTTTGCCCTTGTTTCACGTGAAATGATACATTTTTTAAAACGTCACGCTTTCCATCATATGAAAAAGTAACATTTTTAAATTCAATATCTCCATCGACAACTTGAGGATTCTCATTGCCTTTTTGAACCGGTGCTAAATCTTTCTCGTCCATTAAATGAAATACACGTGATGACGAAACAAGTGCCTGTTGGAAAAAGGACAATTTCATCATCATCTCATTTACAGGTTGGAAGAAACGATGTATATAGTTAACAAAAGCATATAAAACTCCTACTTCAACAGGGCTCTTTAAAGCATCAATCCCAAATAAACCTAGTACTAACGCAATAGCTACAATATGTACTAAATCCGTAGCTGGTCGTAAAAGTAATGCGTCTAACTTCAAAGTACGTCGCCCTGCACTATAATGTTTATTATTCACTTCTTCAAACTCTTTTCTCATACGTTTTTCTTGTCTGAACACTTGAACAATATTCATTCCTTGTATGGACTCGTTCAATTTTGCATTTAACACGCTTAGTTGATTACGTACTTCTAAATAAAAAGCTGCACTTTTCCGGCGATATAATACCATAATCGCGAACATTATCGGAATTAATATGAGAGAAAATAACGCTAATTTTACATCTAATAAAAACATCGCTATTAAAATACCTACTAAAAAGACTACATTTTTCACAAATGTTGATAATACACTGACATAAAAATCTTTAATCGCTTCCGTATCATTCGTTATACGAGATATGAGCGTACCAATTGGCGTACGATCAAAGAAACTTAATGACAGCTTTTGAACATGTTCATATACTTCAACTCGCATATCTTGAACAATCTTAAAAGCAATGTTCTGAAAGTACAATAGATTTAAATACGTAAATAATACTTTTAATAAATGAGCAACTATGTAAATTACAAATAAAGTAACGAGTGCTGATCGTTCAAAATCCCGCGGTACTAGGTGTTCATCAAGGAATTGTTTAATTAAAAAAGGCCCCATCATTTCCGTTACTGTCGCACCAACTAAAAAGATAAATGCTAAAGATAGCAACCCTTTATATGGCTTCATATAAGAAAGCAATCTACTTAAATCACTTCGCTTCTTCTCTACCATCATACGCCTCCTTTCTCGACTAAAGCTTCTAATTGCTGGCTTTCATACATTTCCTTATACCAGCCGTTTTCCTTCATTAATTCCTCATGTGTACCTCTTTGTACAATTCTACCTTCATCAACAACAAGAATAAGATTAGCATGCTGAATTGCACTTAATCGGTGTGCAGTAATAATCGTCGTTTTCCCTGCTCTTTCCCTCTTTAAGGCACTTAAAATTGTCTCTTCTGTTTTTGCATCTACCGCTGATAAACAATCATCCAAAATTAAAATTTCAGCATTTGTTAATAAAGCACGAGCAATAGAGATTCGCTGTTTTTGACCACCAGATAACGAAACGCCTCTTTCCCCTACTACTGTTTCATATCCTTCTGAAAATTGGAGGATATCATTATGAATACAAGCAATCTCTGCAGCTTGGGTAATTTCATTATATGTAGCATCCGCCTTTCCAAAGGCAATATTCTCACCAATACTTGCTGAAAATAAAAAATGATCTTGCGGCACATATGAAATGGCAGAACGGACACCATGAAGTGTTAAATCTCGAATATCTCGCTCCCCAACTTTTAATTCACCATTAAAATGATCATACTCACGGATTAAACATTTTAATAAAGTCGTTTTCCCTGCACCTGTACGTCCTACAACTCCTAGCGTTTCGCCCTTCTTCAAATCAAAGTGAATATCGTTTAAATGTAACAGTTCATTTTTCTTATACGAAAATGAATCAATGGCAAATGAAACATTACCGCTCGCTATCGTATGTACAGCATTTTCTCTATTTACTACATCTGATTTTTGTGAAAGAATTTTTTCTACACGGTCATATGAAGCACGCCCACGCTCCATAATATTGAACAACCATCCAAACGCTAACATTGGCCAAACGAGGGTACCTAAATATGTCGTAAATGTAACGAGATCACCTACTGTTAATTCACCTCTTACAACTAATACCGATCCGTAACATACTGCAATTAAAAAAGAAAATCCAACGATAAGAGCGATTGTCGGATCAAATAACGAATCAATACGTGCAACTAACACATTTTTATGCACAACATCTTCTGATTTTTTTCGAAACGCCTGCAAATCTTCTTTCTCTTGTCCAAGCGATCGAATCACTTTCATTCCACTCATACTCTCTTGCACTTTATCATTAATTTCCGAAAACGATTGCTGTGCTTTATGAAACCTTTTATGTAATAACGTTCCATAATAATTTGTCGAAATGGCTACAATCGGCATCGGAATTAAACTTAACAATGTTAACTTCCAACTAATTGTAAAACCCATCGCTACGAGTACACATCCCCCAACAGCTAATGAATCAACAAGCGTTAAAACACCCGCTCCAGCAGTTTGCTGGATTGCTTGAATATCATTAGTCGCATGTGCCATTAAATCACCTGTTCGATTTGACTGATAGAAAGATGGACTCATCTTTGTAAAATGTTCATATAAATTTTTTCGTAATTGGCGAGCTAATTTTAACGAAGACCCGAAAATCATAATACGCCATATGTAACGCAATATGTACATCGTAATACCTACAATTACTAATAGTACAACCCATTTTAGTAACTTATCGGTCGTCAATGTTTCATCATTAATTTCATCTACAACGATTCCAATTACTTTTGGTGCTACGAGCTCTAAAAGTGCAACGCCAAATAATAAAATAATTCCGGTTATGTACGCTCGTTTTTCTTGTTTAAAAAACCACGCTAAATTCATAAACACTTTCATTTTTTTCCTCCTCCCTTAAAATGAGCGATGTTTTCAGTTTACCAAAAATACAGAATTTTTAAAAGTTTTAAAAACTGTAACTAACAAAAAGAAAGACACTCTTAGTGAGTGTCTTTTAGCGCTTATTTCATTTGTTGCTTGTTCATCGCGCTCATCATTTGATTGATTTTCTTTTGGGAAGGTTTTTGTCCCATTTGCATCATCATCATTTTTAACATTTGTTCGTTAATTGGTGGATTTTTTTGTAAGTAATTCATCATGTATTTGCGGGCAATGAAAAATCCTAACGCCACGCCTGCTACTAGTGCTACTACGCCCACTAGAATACCTAACCAAATTGGCATATATTTTCCTCCTTCATGTTGTCTACCTTACAGTGTACTAAAACCTTTTCAATAAGACAAGATACAATTCGACATTTTTTACACATATGTTCGTACTTGTTTTAGAGGATTCAGCCATCCGTACTTTGTATTTTCATAATCCATAGCTAAAAATGTTAATTCACACTTTCTTAACACCTCAAAGAAAGTCGTTTCCATAGAGACATTTCCAGAGGTATTCATACGAATATAGTGCGGTTTCACCATTATTTCACCGTACTCCGCTCCCGTATAAAGTGTATGTGTATGATGTGTTCTATCATATTTACCAAGAACGCGCAAAGCTTGTTCTAATTTATGATGAATTTTCATTACTTGCAATGGTTTCGTTATATACATCATTTGTTTATATAACACTTTTTTCTCCGAAAGGGACCCAGATTCTGAAAATCGAGCAAATAAATCAAAAAACAAATATTCACGACCAAAATAAGATTTCGCAATATCCTCTTGAATTAAATACAATTCATACGTTTTCATTTTTCCCCTCCCAATCTGGACAACCTTTTCCCTTCATTATATATAAGAAAATTTGCAATGATTGTCTGACTGCGGAGAGATAAAAAACTTTTTCTGTCGAAAAAACTCATTTACATAGAAAAATCTCTCCATGCCGGAGAGATTTTTCTGAAATCATTAAAGCATTTCTTTTACTTTACGAACAACGTTCTCTACAGTAAATCCATACTCTTCCATAATCTTCTCACCAGGAGCAGAAGCACCGAATGTATCGATACCTAACACATCTCCTTCAAGACCTACGTAACGGTGCCATCCGAATGTAGCACCCATTTCGATTGCGAAACGTTTTGTTACTGCTTTTGGTAATACAGATTCTTTGTACTCTGCAGGTTGAGCTTCAAAACGATCCATAGATGGCATGCTGACAACAGCTGCGTCAACGCCGTCCGCTGCTAATGCTTTTTGAGCTTCAACAGCTAGGCTTACTTCAGACCCAGTTGCAAGTAAGATAACATCAGCCGTTTCTTTCTTGCTTGCAGAAACTACATATGCACCTTTTGCTACTTTTTCATACGTATCATCTTTTGCACCTTCTAATGTTGGAAGGTCTTGACGAGTTAATACTAAAGCAGTTGGTTTGTTTGTAGATTCTAAAGCCAGTCTCCAAGCTGCAACAGATTCGTTACCATCAGCTGGACGGATAACAGAAACGTTCGGCATTGCACGAAGCGCTGCTAATTGTTCGACTGGTTCATGTGTTGGACCATCTTCACCAACAGCGATACTGTCATGTGTGAATACATACGTTACTGGCAATTGCATTAATGCTGCAAGGCGAATTGCTGGACGTAAGTAATCAGAGAATACGAAGAACGTACCACCGTAAGTTTTTAAACCGCCATGTAATGCAATACCGTTCATTGCTGCACCCATTGCGAACTCACGTACACCGTACCAAATGTTTTTACCGCTGTAATCGTCTCTTGTAAAGTCTTTTTCGTTATTCATGTATGTTTTGTTAGAACCAGCAAGGTCAGCAGATCCACCGAAGAATGATGGTACAGACTCTGCAATTGCATTAATTACAGCACCAGAAGAATTACGAGTTGCTGCTTTTGATCCTAATTCATAAGTTGGTAAGTTTTGCTCCCAACCTTCTGGAAGTTGACCGTTCATTGCTGCTTGGAATTCGTTTGCTAATTCTGGGTATGCTTGCGCATATTCACCTAGCATAGTGTTCCACTCTGCTTGCGTAGTTTCACCAACATCTTGTACTGTTTTACGGAAGTTGTCGTATACCTCTTCTGCTACGTGGAAGTCTTGTTCAGCAGTCCAAGCATATGCTTCTTTCGTTAATTTTGTTTCTTCTACACCAAGTGGAGAACCATGTGAAGCTGATTTTCCTGATTTGTTTGGAGAACCGAAACCAATTGTCGTTCTTACTTCAATTAGCGTTGGGCGTTTTTCGTCAGCTTTCGCTTCTTCAATTGCTTTCGCGATTGCTTCAATATCGTTTCCATCCTCAACACGGATCACTTGCCATCCGTATGCTTTGTAACGATCTTCTACACTTTCAGAGAATGAACGATTTAAATCGCCATCTAATGAAATATCGTTTGAATCATAAAGCACAACAAGACGACCTAATTGTAAATGAGCAGCTAATGAAGATGCTTCAGCAGAAACGCCCTCCATTAAATCTCCATCACCACAAATAGCGTATGTATAATGATCTACTACATTATACGCATCACGGTTATATTTAGCAGCTAAATGTCTTTCAGCCATTGCCATACCTACAGCAGTTGCAATACCTTGTCCAAGTGGACCAGTCGTTGCATCTACACCAGCTGTATGACCGTACTCAGGATGTCCTGGAGTTTTGCTTCCCCATTGACGGAAGTTCTTTAAGTCATCCATTGTTACATCATAACCAGATAGATGAAGTAGGCTGTATAATAACATTGAACCATGACCTGCAGATAATACGAAACGATCACGGTTAAACCACGTTGGGTTATTTGGATTGTGTTTCATAAATTGAGTCCATAATGTATAAGCCATTGGTGCTGCACCCATTGGCATTCCTGGGTGACCAGAGTTTGCTTTTTCAATCGCATCGATGGATAATGTGCGAATCGTGTTGATAGAAAGTTGTTCGATTGAATGTGACATGCTATTCTTCCCTTCGCTTATATTAGTAAACGTTTTATACATTTATATGATAGCTTCCCACGCAAGATTATACAACATGTATCGACAAATATGTTGATATTTTTTTGATTTTTTATAAAAAAATCAATGTTTCCGGGAATGTATGGGCATTCAATATGACATACTTTTTCATTATTTTTATTTTAAAAAGAAAGAGAATTATCTGTATATTTATACAAATTTCTTCTATACTTACGTTTTTAAATACGTTTTTAAAAATATAAAAAGCATCTAACTTCGATGCTTTTCAAATAAGTTAAACAATCCGTTTGCGAATCGAACTTGAAATCAAATCAATTATAATTACCATTAAAATAATACCTAATAAAATAATCCCAACACGAGACCAATTCCGTGAACTCAGCGCAAAAATTAAAGGTGTACCAATCCCTCCTGCTCCGATAACCCCTAAAATCGCAGCGGATCGTACATTAATTTCAAATCTGTATAACGTATACGATAGAAAGTCTGGTAACACTTGTGGTAACACTGCATACCAAAGTATTTGAAAACGGTTTGCTCCTGTTGCTAGTAACGCTTCCGTCGGTCCTTTATCTATGTTTTCAATTCCTTCTGAATATAGTTTTCCTAACATTCCAATAGAATGTAATCCTAAGGCTAATACTCCTGCAAAAGAGCCTGGACCAACAGCTTTTATAAATAAAAGAGCCATAACTAATTCAGGAAACGTACGAACAAAACTAAGTACAAATTTTCCAGATCCTGAAGTTAATTTTCCACTACTCATATTCGTTGCCGCCCAAAAGGCAAACGGAACAGATAAAAATGCAGAAATAAATGTACCTAATATCGCAATTGCCAACGTATCAATTAATCCATGCAATAAATCTTCACCATCTGGCAAAGATACATACGACCAGTCTGGATTCAATACCCCTGTCATAATTGCTTTCGTGATTTCACCTGCTGTGTCCTTTATCCCTTCTAATGGTACTCCTGAAAAGGCCCAAACATAAACAAATGTAATTGCTATAAAAATAACCCAGCGATATACACTCAGTTTCTTCGGTTTTGGCACAATCATCGTCGTTCTATTCATTATAGTTTCTCCCGCAACAATGTACTAATGTAGTCAATTAACAAAACAACAATAAGGGTATAAATAATTATAGAAGCAGTTTGTTGATATTGTAAAAATCCAAGTGTACGATCATAATATAGTCCAATACCACCTGCTCCTACTAAACCTAGGACAGCCGCTGCACGTACATTCACCTCAAATGTATATAGTACATAGGAAACAAAGTGTGCTTTTACTTGTGGAATGACTCCATAAACAATCCATTGCACCTTAGTAGCCCCTACAGCTGTCATCGCTTCTAGTGGGCTAGGGTCAATTGATTCAATTGATTCATACAACAATTTCGCTACAAGTCCAATTGAAAAAAAAGTAAGAGCCAAAATACCTGGAAGTGGCCCAATTCCAAAAATCGCTACGAAAATAGCCGCCAATAATAAATCTGGTATCGTTCGTATAAAATTTAAAATCATTCGAGCTGGACTATATAAAAATGTGTTAGTAAACACATTACTTGCTGCAAACAATGCAAGTGGAATAGCTAAAATCGCTCCTAAGGTCGTCCCAATAATCGCCATACGTATTGTATCTAACATCGCTGTTGTAATAACTTGAAAATAACTCCAATCAGGTGGCACCATTTCTTTCAATAGATCTACCATATTTGGAAAACCGTCTACCAGTTTTGAAAATGATGCATCTACTTGTACACTACTACTCCACAGCATTAAAATAACTAAAATAAACGTTAACATATGTTTCAATTTACTCGGCGGCTTCGGTATTTCATTTGAATATATCGTCATGTCATTCATTTTACTGCCACCTCTAATAATTCGCTTTTCTGAGCAACGTCCCCATAAATTTCAGCAAATTTTTCATCCGTTGCTTCTTCTACTAAACCGTCAAAAACAATTTCTCCTGCATGTAATCCGATAATGCGTGTCGCATATTGTCTAGCCAAATCAATAGAATGTAAATTTACAATTGTCGTGATTCCAAAATCTTCATTAATTTTTTTCAAATCATCTAGCACTTGCTTTGTCGTAAGTGGATCTAACGATGCAACAGGCTCATCTGCCAATATGATTTTTGCTTCTTGCGCCAATGCTCTAGCTATCGATACACGTTGCTGTTGTCCTCCTGATAATTCATCAGCACGTGCATATGCTTTTTCTAAAATATTCACTCTTTTTAATGCTTGAAATGCGAGCTCCACATCTTCTTTCGGAAACAAACCTAACGTTGTACGTAGTGTGGAATGATATCCAACACGACCAGCTAATACATTTTTTAATACTGTTGATCGCTTTACAAGGTTAAAACTTTGGAAGATCATACCGATATCCCGGCGCATACGCCTTAATCCTTTTCCTTTCGCAGAAGTAATAGACTCACCTTCAATAATGATTTCTCCTTCGGTAATCTCATGAAGACGATTTACGGATCTGAGAAGTGTAGATTTTCCGGCTCCGGATAATCCGACCATTACAATAAACTCACCTTTTTGAATATTTAAATTTATATTATTCAATCCCTTTGTGCCATTCGGATACATTTTGGAAACATTTCGAAACTCTATCACACATCTTACCTACTTTCAATGTATTATCAATAACTAAAAAACGGCAAACTAACTGAAATCTCACACCTTCCAGCTAGCCGCCATTTCACTATGTATTATTGCGTCTTCACTGTCTTTCCATATTCACGAACAATATCAAATTTACTATCATCAGATTTAATATATCCTTCATGGGAATATACTTCTTTAATGATTTTACGGCCTTCCTCATTTTTTCCAATTTCAATGAAAGCATCTTGTAATTTCTTACTCCACTCTGCATCTAAATCCGAGCGTACAGAAATTGTATCGTTCGGAATTTTCTCAGTAAATTTCACTATTTTCGTTTGATCAAATATATTCGGATAATCTTTTTTTACAATATTACGAGCATCTTGGAATACAACAGCTGCATCTACATCACCATTTAAAAGTGCAATAAGTGACTGATCATGGCCTTTTAATGTAACAGGTTTCACATCCTTTAGCGGATCAATTCCCTCTTTTAATAGAACAGCTGCAGGCCATACATATCCTGCTGATGATGTTACATCTTGATAACCAATTTTTTTACCTTTTAAATCTTTTACACTATTTATATTAGAGTCTTTTTTAACAACAAACTCAGATTTATAATAGTCTACTAAATCTTTTGTAGGAGCTCCTGTTTCATCCTCTACTCCAAAACGTTGTGCTTGCAAAATTACATTAGCAGCCTTCTTTTCATGTGCTAACACGTACGCTGTTGGCGGTAAAAACCCTACATCTACTTGTTTAGATGCCATCGCTTCTACAATTGTATTGTAGTTAGTTGAAATACTAACTTTTACCGGAATATTTAATTTATCGCTTAATAGCTTTTCCAATGGTTTTGCCTTCGCCTCTAGCGTATCCGCATTTTGAGAAGGAACAAATTGAACATTTAAGGTCTTTGGTACATAACCTTTTTTCGTATCTTCATTTTTACTTGCACTTGATTCTTTCGCTCCGCAGCCACTTAATAATCCCGCCGCTAGTACAACTGTTGTACTCATTGCAAAAACTTTTTTCAACATATTATTGCCTCCATTTTTCTTGTTATGAAATAAGCTTCCGTAAACATGAAGAAATATATCACATATTTTGATGCACAATTTGTTATTTACAGAATCTTTACACATTCTATACATTCACATCAAAATTCACTTCACATATTTGATATGATGAATTGGAAGATAACAATAGAAAAGGTGAGTCATATTGGAACAAAATCAAACTGTAACTTTAAACATCTTATTAACAAGCGATATACATGGCACTGTTTATCCCATTTACTACCAAGATAACTCCCCGGCAGAACTTGGTTTAGCTAAAATTTCTACTCTTATAAAAAAAGAACGTTCCCAAAATACAAACGTTCTTTTAATTGATAATGGTGACTTCATTCAAGGAACACCATTTACTTATCATTATGTTACATACGAAAAAAACAAAAAAAACCCAATGTCCTTATTAGCGAATTACCTACAGTATGATGCTGCAGTTATCGGCAATCATGAATTTAATTACGGGATGGACATATTAAATAATGCTGTGACTACTGCGAACTTCCCGTACCTATCAGCAAACATTTTAGATAAAAACATAAAGAAACCCTATTTCGGAAAACCTTATATAATCAAACAGATTGAATCAAATATAAAAATTGCTATTTTAGGGGTAACAACACATTACATCCCAAATTGGGAACAGGCCCATCATATTAAAGATTTACTATTTGAAGATGCATTAGAGACTACAAAAAAATGGGTTTCTTATATTCACGAACACGAGAAACCAGATTTATTAGTCGTAGCCTATCACGGTGGATTTGAAAGTGATTTACAAACCGGGGAACCGACTGAAGTGTTAACAGGTGAAAACCAAGGATATGCAATGTGCCAGGAAATTGAAGGCATAGATCTTTTACTAACAGGTCATCAACACCGAGACATTTCTCACACAATGGCTAACGGTGTAACAATTTTACAGACCGGATGCAATGGACACTCAGTTGGAAAAGTAAAAGTAACATTCGAAAAAATGAAACATAAATGGGTGAAAAAAGAGAGTTCTTCTGAATTATTATCTGTACAAGGGGTTGCAGCGGACCAAGATGTACTTTCATTGGTAGCCGATTACGAAGAGAAAACACAAAAGTGGCTTGATCAACCTATTGGAATTATTGAGGGGGACATGCAAATTTCAGATGCTATGCAAACTCGTTTGCATGATCATCCTTTTATCGAGTTCATAAATAAAATACAGATGGATATAGCTAATGTATCAATTTCTTGTACAAGTTTGTTCCATAATACATCTCCAGGCTTCCCAGAACATGTAACAATGCGTGACATCGTTTCTAATTATATTTATCCAAACACATTAAAAGTAATTAGAATAACTGGAGCAGATATAAAAGATGCTCTTGAACTCTCTGCTTCTTATTTCACATTAAAAACAGATGGATCCATCATCGTAAGCCCTACCTACATAGAACCAAAGCCACAACATTATAATTATGATATGTGGGAAGGGATTTCATATGTATTAAACATTTCAAAACCAATTGGTGAAAGAGTAGAATCTTTACAGCATAAAAGTGCTCCTCTTAATATGAATGACGAATATGACGTTGTAATGAATAATTATCGTGCAAGTGGCGGGGGAAATTTCTTTATGTTTCAAAACAAACCGATAGTAAAAGATATACCCACTGATATGTCTGAACTTATCGCTAATTATATATTGGAACATAGAACGATAGAAGCAACCGTTAATAACAACTGGAAAGTTATTAAATAAGGATTTTTACAAATAAAAAAGATGGGCTTCGCCCATCTTTTAATTTAATTTTGCATTATCTTGCTTTTTTAAAGCTTTTAATTTCGTCGGTGTAACATCTGTACCTTCTTCGTTAACAACTTTAATACCTTTAAGTTCGTTTAACATATTTTGACGAAATCCTTTTAAATATTGTTCACGTAGCGATTGACGCTCACGTTGCTCTTCTTCAGTTAAACCTTCAGCTTTTGCTTTTTTCGCTAAGAAGTTAATGCGTTCAACGAGTTCGTGATTAATCATCTCGAATCCCCCTTCTAATCAAAACTGATTATTATCATACAATAGTTACTCTTCTTTATCAAGCAATTGCTTCGTATACTCTACATATCTACGATGTACAGTCGCCTTTGAAACATTATGACCAAATCCACGTAGTGTTGCTGCAATTTCTTCAAACGTGAGTTCACTTTTTCGCAAACGTACAATTTCCTCAATTGGCACTTCTTTTTTCTCTCTTCCTACACTTAAATGACGATTTTTTAAATTATTTTCTGGACGATAACCTTTTTCTACTGCACGTTGCATACCTCGTTTAATTTTCAAGTTATGAATCTTCCTTTGATATTCTTCAACAATACCAATAATATCTAATACCATCGAATCAGAATCCGACAATTGTAATTCACCATTATGTGTATGTGTATATACTTTTATGCCTTCTTTATGTAAACAATGCATTAATGCAATCTTCGCATTCCCTCTACCAAGGCGCGTTTCATCTTGTATAAGTAACACATCAATTTGTTCGTCCCGAATTGTATCTAACACCTCTAATATACCGTCACGTTCAATTGTATACCCACTAGCCTGCTCTTCAATCACCTTAGTAACATTCATTTGATAGCGCTCAGCTAAATGCAATAATTCATCTTTTTGACGTAATAATGATGTTTCTTGCGCTTCTTTCGTTGTACTCACACGTGCATAAATAATTGCATTCATTTTGAACCCCTCTTTCTCCCTATCATTTCCCTATAGTGTAACATAAATCTGCCATTTGTTCGAACTTATGTTTGTAGAATGTTTTTTCACATGTTATACTTATTAATAAGAAAAATGAAAGAAAACGAGGTGTTAGAAAACATGGAAAAGTTAACGAAACGCCAGCAAGACATTCTCGACTTTATTAAGCTAAAAGTACAAGAAAAAGGATATCCACCTTCCGTACGTGAAATTGGTCAAGCAGTCGGCCTCGCTTCTAGTTCTACAGTGCACGGACATTTATCACGATTAGAAGAAAAAGGATACATTCGACGCGATCCAACAAAACCACGTGCCATTGAAATTTTAGGCGAAGACCGAATGGATACGGAAACACAATCTGTTATTCAAGTTCCAATTGTCGGAAAAGTTACTGCTGGTTTACCAATTACAGCGGTCGAAAGCGTAGAGGAACATTTCCCACTTCCAGCTAGCATTGTTTCCGGAGCAGACCAAGTGTTCATGTTACGTATTTCTGGAGATAGTATGATTGAAGCTGGTATTTTCGATGGAGATTTAGTTGTTGTTCGCCAACAACAGTCTGCATATAATGGTGAAATTGTAGTCGCTTTAACAGAAGATAACGAAGCAACTGTTAAACGTTTCTATAAAGAAAAAGACCATTTCCGTCTACAACCAGAAAACTCTTCATTAGAACCTATCATTTTAAAACAAGTGTCAGTTATCGGGAAAGTAATTGGCGTATATCGTGATTTACATTAAAAATAACAAAAAGAAGATAATTACCTTATTTATATACGGTAATTATCTTCTTTTTGTATTTTGATAGATTTCCATGCACTCTATTTCTTATTAACGAGTTTCAATCGTGACATCTCCAGCAGCCGTTTTACCGCTAATCTTTTTACTACCATTTCCAATTGTTACGTTATTATTTTCTTCATTAAAAATTGTTACATCTCCGGCAGCACTTTGCCCAGTAATTACCGCATCTTGTGGTTTTTCCGATAAAGTAATATCTATATCTCCCGCAGTTGAACTTGCTTCTAGATTATACTTAGAATCATGATCTTGAATATTTATTTCCCCACTTGTTGTTTTTGCGGTCACTTTCCCTATTACTTTTTTAAAGTTCACCTCACCAGCTTTTGTAGATCCCTCCACATTCTTAGACGTTACTTGTTTCAGCTCTACTTCTCCAGCAAGTGTTCTAACACTTACACTATCACTTTTCACATCACTCATTTCGATTTGTCCAGCAGATGAATTTACTTTTACATCTTGATAAGAGCGTTCGGGCACAAGGAGAGTCAATTTAGACGTTTGGAACCTAAAATCGTAAAAAGAAAAATCAAATGAAGCACCTTTTTCTCTTTCCCCAATAATTTTTAATGTGTCACCATCTTCTGCAATACGAATCACTTGTTTACGTACATCTCCTGATTGCTTTACATAAAAAGAAGAGTCAGGAGATTTTTGGATAACAATATCTCCGGCATCTAACTTAACTTCTATATTTTTTAATGTTTCGTTTTTAATTACATCTTCTTTATCGCCTTTTTCAGCAGTTTGTACTGCTTTTTCATATGTTTGGGAAATTCCTATTACTCCAATAATGATACAAGCGATAGCGATTAAAAATAGTTTTTTCATCATTTACTCTCCTTTTATCATTTTGAAGTTCCATATTACGTATCGTACACACAATCTCTTAAACCACTTTGTACTATAAAAAGCGATAATACATAACAACAAACCTACTCCAACAAACGTTATACTAACGAAAAGATCCAACCATATAAAAGTACCCATAAATACTTTTCCAATAACGAAAAATGGTGTTACTACACTAGCAATACCACCAATCCAAAAAGAAAATATAAAAGCAATAATTGCGACTAACGGGCCTAACACAATAATAAAATTAAACAAACTAAGTCCAATCGCTGCCATAACAGCTCTTGTCACATTTGAAGTCGATGGATTTTTTTTCATTTCATCGAAGCGATACATCGCAAGTAATTCTTTTGCGATTACTTTCGGAGAACCAAGGCCCTGTATTATTTCTGATTCAGTTTTCCCCTCTTCTAGTCCAAACTGAAAGTGCTCTTCATAATCCAATAAAATATCTTGCCTCTCTTCCTCTGGTAACTTTCTAAGATAACTTGATAATTCTTTAAGAAACCCTTCTTTACTCATCCCATTCCACCCCTTCAATAATTTCTTGTACCCCTTTCGCAAAATCACGCCATTCTGTTACTAACAAATGAAATTGCGTCTCCCCTTGTTCTGTTAATTGATAATATTTACGAGGTGGCCCTTCCGTAGATTCCTTTAAATACGTTTGAAAATACCCTTCTTTCGTCAAACGACGTAACAAAGGGTATACTGACCCTTCCGATATTAAAAATTTATTAGAGATTTGCTGAACAAGTTCATAACCGTAACTATCTTTACGTTTTACAAGTGCTAATACACAAAGTTCAAGCACACCTTTTTTAAACTGAACGTTCAAGTGCCATCCTCCTTCCCTATCTCAGTACTGTTCAATACACGGTACCTGATTTATCCATAATATACCACTTAGTATTATTTATTGCAAGGTACTAAGCTATATTTATTCCCTAAATTTAGAAAGCGAACTAACGAATCCCTGAATAAGACTGTGTTATAACTAAGCATCCTTCAAGGTTTCATTTCATTTACATTAAATATTAGACTTCATTCACTCTTTCCTCTTGAAGAATCCACCACAACCTTATTCACTATAGCTAATGAGAAAAAGCCCCAATACTTATCGGTATTAGGGCTTTTTCTCATTATTATATATTAATTGAATTTCTATTTGAGAACCTACATACGCGACAAATAATTTAATATCATATTTTATTTCTCATCCCCGTTTCCCAATATTTTTTGCTTAACATCTGATAAATCCTTTGACAACGAACTAAATGCTTTTGCTTGTTCTTCAATGACCTGTTGATTTTTTTCAATAACTTTTTGATATTGTTCTTCGCGCTGTTCATTCTTTTTTTGCGTAGTAAACAGCATCCACACAAATAAAGCTGCGAATGCTCCTTGTTGAATCATTGAATTGAAGATTTGTTCTTCCATCGTTCTCATCTCCTTTTCAAAAATTAAAAAGAATCACACGAGTGACCCTACTCTAATATCCTTATCTCACATTAAAATGTTCTTCTTTTACCCATGTATTTTGTCCAATATCGATATAACCATCTTTTCTTGCAAAAATCCCATATGGATAAGATCCATCTACATTTCCTTTATAATTTCCATTTGGACCATCATATGTGTTAATACCATAACCTGCTGGATATTTTGAATAAGCATGGAACCACTCTACTTCAAAGTGTTCTTCTTTTGCCCATGCTTCCCAACCTAGGCACAACATATTTTCATTCCCACCATACCAAGCAGCATCTATAATTAAATATGGCATTTTTGTATTAATGACATGACCTGTGAACCAGGCATCTTTTCCAGGGCCACTATATAAATTGATACCCGATCCTTCTGGGTATTTAGACGTTGCGATACCTAGCCCTTTTGGTTGTAGTGGTTTATTAGAAGGATCTGTTGTACCACCACCGTCTCCTTTTCCTAAGTAATCTAATGGATTCACAGCATTACTCTTATTAACGTTCCAAGACCCTTTATGCAATTCAAAATGTAGATGTTGACCAGTAACTTCTCCCGTGCTACCCATAACTCCAATAGTTTGTCCTTGCGTAACATAATCACCTTCTTTCACCGTTCGAGAACCGCTACGCATATGAGCATATACTGTTTCCCATGTACCCCCATCAATAGTGTGCACAATCATAATACATTCACCATAACTAGATGAAACATAAGAACGACTAACTCGTCCGCTAGCCGCTGCATAAATCGGATGATAACCCGATTCAGCCAGATCTATCCCATGATGATCTGGTCTACTCCCCCTAAAACCACTTGTTACTCTCGTTGTATCGGTTGGATAAATAAATTTCGCCATAATAATCTTCCTTCCTATTTATAAGTGATATAAAAAGGCACTTAAAAAAGCACCCTTTCATAACATTTTTTCTTTATATTTAAATTTAATATTTATAATCGCAGAATAAGAAACCCTTTGTTATTACCTTACATTAAAATGTTCTTCTTTTACCCATGTATTTTGTCCAATATCGATATAGCCATCTTTTCTCGCAAAAACGCCATATGGATAAGATCCATCTACATTTCCTTTATAATTTCCATTTGGACCATCATATGTGTTAATACCATAACCTGCTGGATATTTTGAATAAGCATGGAACCACTCTACTTCAAAGTGTTCTTCTTTCGCCCATGCTTCCCAACCTAGGCACAACATATTTTCATTCCCACCATACCAAGCAGCATCTATAATTAAATATGGCATTTTTGTATTAATGACATGACCTGTGAACCA
>NZ_CP031748.1:4140285-4141731 GCF_003429245.1 Bacillus sp. CR71
TGAACTGCACCCCAATTGTTAGACACAGTCTAACAATTGGAGGTGCAGTTTTTCTATGGCTAAATTTACAGCTGATGAAAAAATACAAATCGTTCTACGTTATTTGAACGGAAATGAAAGTTATCGAGAAATGGGTAGATCGCTCGGTATAAGTGACACAATCATTTTGAATTGGGTAAACCAATATAAACAGAATGGTCTGGAAGCTTTTCTAAAACGATGTACAAATTACACACAACAATTTAAACTAGACGTACTAAACTTTATGATTGAAAACGGTATGTCCTTATTTGAGACGGCAGCTATCTTTAATATTCCTGCCCCTTCAACGATTTCTGTTTGGAAAAAACAGCTCGAAACACAAGGAATTGATGCCCTTCAATCTAAGAAAAAGGGGCGTCCATCCATGAAAAAAGATTCAAATAAACAATTAAAACAACATTTAGCTGAGGGGTCAGTCGAAGCACTTGAAGCACGCATTAAACAGCTTGAGATGGAAAATGAGTACTTAAAAAAGTTAAATGCCTTAGTTCAAAACAAGGAAAAATCACAAAACAAGACAAAGCGCAAGTAATCTATGAATTAAGGCATAAATATTCGGTGAAGGCACTCGTGGAGCTAGCTACTATTCCTCGAAGCACGTATTATGATTTAGTAAAGAAAATGAATCGTCCAGATGTAGATGCCGATTTGAAAGCTGAGATTAAAGCGATTTATGAGGAAAATGAAGGTCGTTATGGTTACCGTCGCATTCGTGATGAATTAACGAATCGTGGCCAGAAAGTGAACCACAAGAAGGTTCAGCGCATTATGAAAGAGCTTGGGTTAAAGTGTGTTGTGCGTATGAAGAAATATAAATCCTATAAAGGAAAAGTCGGTAGAATTGCACCTAATATTTTAGAGCGTAATTTTCATACAGATGCACCGAATCAAAAGTGGGTAACAGACATCACAGAGTTTAAATTGTTTGGAGAAAAACTGTATGTATCACCTGTATTAGATTTGTATAATGGTGAAATTATTACCTATACAATTGGTTCTAGACCGACGTATTCGCTTGTTTCAGACATGTTAGAGAAAGCATTGGAACGTTTACCTGAAACGCACCAGCTACTGATGCATTCGGATCAAGGATGGCATTATCAAATGAGACAATACGTCCGTACACTAGAATCAAGAGCTATCGTCCAGAGTATGTCTCGAAAAGGCAACTGTTACGACAACGCAGTAATAGAAAATTTCTTTGGGATTATGAAATCGGAGTTCCTCTACATAAAAGAATTTGAAAATGTAGAGCACTTTAAAATAGAATTAGAAAAATATATAGATTATTATAATACGAAACGGATTAAGGCAAAATTAAAAATGAGCCCGGTACAATACCGGACTCACTTTTATCAAGCTGCCTAATCAAATAACCGTGTCTAACTTTTAGGGGTCACTTCA
>NZ_CP031748.1:4141781-4144484 GCF_003429245.1 Bacillus sp. CR71
TATTCTAAATACACTATCTGGAGTTTATATGAAGATATTCAGTAGATTATCTAAAGATATTAGGGCTTATCTGGAGTTTATATGTAGTGATTCATTAATATAGTAAGAGAAACTGGAACACAAATTAAAATACGTAATCAATTTTGAACATTAGTAAGGAATCAGTCCATTTATTGTGGAATGAGGACAAACGGAATAATAATAAATATAAAATAAATATAAAATAAATACGGTCACCGATTGATTAACTAGAGGAAGGAATTCAAACAAGGGATAACTCCTTTTATTTTTGACCCATACAGTACAGGGTGAGATTCTATAGCTGGCAAATTAACCTCCTGTATGGAATATCAATGTGGGCATTCTTTTTGGTTCATTACATTTACCACTCCTAATCTATCTAGTACCCACACAAAAAGCACATATAAAAAAACCACCCAAAGGTGGCTATATTTTTAAGCGTCACTTATTTAATCCGTTAATTCCACGTTTTTTGTTAGTTTTTCACCATTTCGATAAACTGTTACTTTAATTGTATCCCCCAATTTTTTCTTTTCATATAAATATTTACGGAATTGAACGACATTTTCTATTTTTTGTCCATCTAATGCAATCACAACATCATATTGTTGTAATCCACCTTTTTCTGCTGGTGATTGGTTTGAGATATTCCTCAATACTGCACCATTCGATATCTCTTTTGGTAATTTTAATTGATGGCGTGCAGAATCTGTCATTTTCCCCACATCTAATAACTGTACACCCATCATCGGACGTTTAACTGTCCCATCTTTCTCAAGAGACTCTAGGATTATTTTGGCTATATGAATCGGAATTGCAAATCCAATTCCTTCAACAGCTTGTTGTGCAATTTTACTCGAATTAATTCCAATGACTTCACCCTGTTCATTAAACAAAGCTCCTCCACTATTCCCAGGATTAATAGCTGCATCTGTTTGAATTACCTGTGCTTGCCAATCCACTTGTTGATTTCCGAGGGTACTAACAGGTATTTCTCGTTCCTTGCTACTAATAATCCCCTTTGTTACACTACCTTCTAGTCCTAATGGATTCCCAATGGCTATTACCGTTTCCCCTGTACGAATTTTTTCTGAGTCTCCAAGTTTTGCGACTCTTTTTACATCTATCCCGTCAATTTCTAATACCGCTAAATCTAATAATGGATCTGTCCCTACTACTTTAGCGGGAACCTTTTTACCATTATTCAATTTCACTTCTACTTTATTCGCACCGTCTATCACATGATTATTTGTAACAATAAAAGCCTTATTGCCAGTTTTTTTATATATGACCCCCGACCCCGAACCAGCTTCTTCTGATTGGTCTTGCGTATTAAATAAATCTGCATTTTGTTTATAGTTAATGACACCTACGACAACTTCTTTTGCAGATTCAATCATATTTTGAGGATTGCTCACATCTTCTGGTTTGTAAGAGATCGGCGTAGCCTGATTTACTTCGTTATGCTTAGGAGATTGACCTGCACTTCCTTTGATTTCATTTATATAAGGCGTGGTCAATCCAATGGTAATTGCACCAATCACTGCACCAATTATTCCTGTGAAAAAATACCCTGTTTTTTTATAGGCTTTATTCCTATTGCTTTCTGTTTGATTTGTATCATAGTATCCCATTGTGAACATCCCTTTCTCCTTTAATTTACAATTGAATATTTTTATCTTGATATTTGAAATACGATGTATGAATGTAATATTTAAGAATCATCATTTCAAAAAAAGAAAATTTTACCTTTGGGCATGGTTTAAACATAAATCAACTGTTTTTTCGTAGGGGTAACATTATATTTGAAATTTCCTATGAATATATGTATAACGATATTCAAACACACTTCGAACTTGTTTCTAAAAAAAAGAGCCTATTCGGCTCTCAACAAATAGTGTAATCAATGTACAAAGTAGCATGCGTGTTTATACAGGTGTTTTGCAAAAAGTGGAAACAAGGGACAATAAACATCCATTATCCTATTTATTCTTTTGTTATAAACTTAGATCCTAGCATTCTCGTAAGAATGGATAGTAATAGGTTTGTGTGTAAATAAGAAGGAAGGGATAAAATTTGATAGATTGTGTAAGTCGTCAACATCATGTATCATTCCTTTCTATTTGGTACATGTATCATTCCTTTCTATTTGGTACATGTATCATTCCTTTCTATTTGGTACATGTATCATACAAACTTAATCTGTATTCTATATGGAGTTAATCTAGAGTTATAGTAAAGACTTTCAGTACCTAATTATGGAATACAAAAATAGAGAGAATCAATTTGATCCTCCCTATTTTTATTCACTAGACTTATATAGCTTTCTTTTATTTACACTTGTGTATTTGTTTAAGCACGATGCTGGTTTCAATTTTTGTTATTTCTCTTTTATGCGTCTATTATTCGAATGAGGAGCTATCCACAGTTGTACATCTAATAAAGAAAGAATGATGTTTGCTTCTAGTGACATCTTAATTACCTCCCTCTGTCTTGTTATGTATATAACCTATCTCATGCATCTGGAGCTAATCTGAAATACATGTAGTTTTCTTGTGAAGTTTTTATAGTGTTTCTAATACGTCTCCACATCAACTCCAGATTAGAAGGTTATAATGACTACAAGAGGTGATATTATGAAGAACTATCACATTCTGGTGGTAGAAGATGATCAAGAAATAC
>NZ_CP031748.1:4144534-4158405 GCF_003429245.1 Bacillus sp. CR71
TTTTCATTCCCACCATACCAAGCAGCATCTATAATTAAATATGGCATTTTTGTATTAATGACATGACCTGTGAACCAAGCATCTTTTCCAGGGCCACTATATAAATTGATACCCGATCCTTCTGGGTATTTAGACGTTGCGATTCCTAGTCCTTTTGGTTGTAACGGTTTATTGTCACCACCATCAGTTCCTCCGTTAAAATCAACATATTGCTTAACAATTTCAGAGTAGAAGAAATTCCCCCCATTTTTATATCGATAACCACCATTGTAGGCAACAGCGATAGGGTGACTATATTTCACCATAGCACCAGTTGTATTTCCGAGTGATGGAGCAACAACTGTTTTAGAATACAAATCTGCTACCGGTAATGAATGCTGTTTATTGTTAGAAGCTAACCAGCGAAGGTAAGCTCGTCCAAAATTATACGATTGAACAATGGCACTTAAATCTGTAATACCATTTTTCTTTGCATCATCAAAAGCTCCCTTTAAATGCTTTACTCCGTAATAAATTGAATCCTTAGGATTTTTAATTGTATTCATTGGCCAACCTTGTGATTCACTGGACTGCATAATATCGGGGGTTGTTTCAGAGTTCCCTCCACTTTCCACCATAATAATTCCAAGTACGTAAGGAACTAACTCAGGTACTCCTTGTGCGGAACATTCACTTTCTACCATTGATTGCCAACGTAACACTTGTTGTGGCAAATTCTTTGTTTTGACTGAAGCAGCTAATAAATTCATCATTAAACATCTCCTTATTTGCTATTATTTTCGCCTGTAAACCTACTACTTTACTAAATATAACCGGAAGCCAAATGCCCATTTATCTATAAAATCACTTCATGTTACTCACCTTCTTTCACAACAAAAAGAGCAACCATAAAAATAGTTGCCCTTTCGTCGAAATCTTATATTACTACTATAAATCACTTTTTCAATACTTTCTGTACACTGCATGTATCCTACAAAAAGGTAACATTAAAACCCATCTAAAAACTTGACAATCTTTCTTATTTCAGCATGTTTTCGGCGGATATAGCCTGTACTATAATGTAATTCAAACGCTATTTGTTCTAAAGTCATTCCATCAACATATTTCATTTTAAGTATTTGATGATCCAGTCCTGTAAACTTATTAATTAAAAGCTTTAAATCATACTCTTCATTCATCTTATAAGCTAATTCATATTCAATTACTTCAATTCGTCCTTCTACCTTAGCCCCTTCCGATTCAGCGTTTAATCGTACATTTTGCAAATCACCACTAATCCAACGCTTCAATTCGGCTTTTGATTTATCTAAGTTGTATTCTAAATAAGTAATTTCTTCTTCTAACTTCTTATAATCTTTGAGCCATTCGAACACTTACCGATTCACCCACTTCCGTTCTTTTTACAAAGTCTCTTAATACTAATTTAATAGAATGAATATGCTTATTAACTTTTTCAATCTTTATTACTTGTAAATTATCTTTCATTTTATAAACACAACCCTTTCCTAACATTTTTTTACCCTCTATTGATAAGTTCCTTACATCTTTAGAATTCAGATATTGTAATTAATTCCTGAATCCTTTTGAAAAAACTTCTAACAGTTCCCATAGAACTTTAAGAAATAAACTGAAATTACAAATGGTTCATACTTGATCCAAACATTCACTAATATCTTTATAATACTGTTCACTATGCATCGGGAATCTTTAAAGAATATAAATGTATTATTTTTTATTAAGGTAATATATTTCAAAATAACAAAATCATCTAACGTTTTTTCTTATGACTTATATTTATTTAACACTTCTTGTAATCTCTCACGCTCTTCATCAGTAGATTGCACGATTTTTCTTTCCTCTTCTTGATTTGTTGATTCATCATCTTTGTATAACCAATCAGGTACAATCTCTTTTCTATTTGAATACTTCCTACCTATCCCATTATATTTCTTTTTCTTGCTCATTTCGAAACGTCTATCTAGTATGGCCACATCAACTAATGTTTTAACTTCTTGCTCCTTCCAATTCCTCAATATAGCCTTAATGTAGTTCCATCTTGGTGCATTCTCATCAACGGCTTTATTAATTGCATGCTGAATTAATTCATCACTAAACAAATTACAAAAATCCCCCAACTCTGCAATTGCAATTTCACTTAACGGAATGCCCGTCCCCTTAATAAAGTTGCAACTTACTTTAACCTTCTCATTGCTGGATACACAAGAATCTAATTTATCAATATCATCATAATGATTAGTATTTTGTATATTAGTATTTCGTTTATTAGTAGTTATTCTATTAGTATTTAGTAGTGCTTGATTTTCCTCATATGGCTTTACCACATCTTGGTTTTCCACTTGTGGCATGTTCCTTTGTGGCGTTTCGTAAATTTCCGTATCCCACCTTGTAATTTTTTTGGTATTCCCATCACGAACAGGATAACGTTTTACATAACCTAATTCTTTTAATTCCTTAAAACCTGTACGGAGCGAATCTTCTCCATCCTTAGCATGTCGAGCTAATTCGCTAATATGAAAAGTCCAATCGTCTGGTAATGTAAGCGCATAGGCTAAGATTCCTTTCGCTTTCCAAGACAACCTTTCATCTTTTAAACCAGTATTATTTATAACTGAATAATTACTATCTTTTTTCACTCGAATAATTCCCATACTAGCCACCTCATAAATTCTCAAAAACGGTATTCAATGGTATACTTATCTAGAGATATTTTTTCTTATAGAATCCGCTGCAACGGATTCTTTTCTTATACATTCATTCAAAACAATTATGCTATCCGTATCAATTTTCTCCTAAACCTCTCTTATTCCTCAAATTCAACATCCACTTGAATTTCGATATTCATAGGAATTTCTTGTGTTATACGAATCACATTTTGACTCACTCCTTTTTGAATAAGCTTTCTAACCTGCTCTTTTGCATCTTCTTTTGTTTTAAATTCACTGACAGTTGGTAGTCCTGCTAAACTGCTAGTAATGACTAAAATCTTTCTTTGCATGTTCTTTCCTCCTACTGAATTTCTGCCATATTTATTTGTGAGTTTTTAACTGTAATTTCTTCATTTAAAACAGTTGGAATTGAATATTCTTCATTAATAATTTGTATCGCTCTATCCAAATGATAACGTTTAATAGCTTTATAACTATTCACACCAAATTCCCGATGTAACTGACTATAAATATCTCTATATAACTTTCTTCTAAGGCCGATATCCTGATAAGAATTTGAATTTTTACCTCCCAATAACATAACACCTAACCTCTTTACAGCCCTTATTATCTCTTCACACTCAATAGCATAAAGCGGCGTATTTTCTCGCAATTCCTTCACCTCAGACTTAATCTCTTGTATCTCCTGAGTATGCCCTTCTAACGCAGCAAATGTTAACTTTAAAACCCCCATTGGATCCTTTGGCACATTTTGTTGATTTTGTATATACTGCTTCATTCGTTTGAACTCTTTCATAAATTTAATTTTCATTCCAACCGCTTCTCTAGTGGTATATCCCATAACAAGTAACGTGAATGCTTCTTCTGTTAAATCATATTTAGGGATCCACCTGTTCTTTGAATTAACATAAGTGGACTCGTGAAAATTTTCTCCTCCAAACTCTTCATCTACATATACAATTTGTTTTCGAACTTCCTTCAAAACGTCGAAGTGATCTTTTTTGAATATCTTTGCAATTACCAAACTATCCGTTACTACTTTGCCATTAACTTCAAATACTAATGAACTATGTACTGATGAGTCAGTTAATTGCCCCATCCTCATCTCCTCCTCACTACTAATTTTGAACTATCTTTATTGTATTGAGATAATTTCGCACTACGCATAATTCGTTGCTTTCTTTTTACAGATTAACTAATTATCGAAATTTAATATAAATACTATAATATAAACCCTTTTATTAAGTCATTATTCAATAATTCGATTATCCATTTTAAGCAATTCTCCTCCGATTTCAATTCGCTTCGTTTTCTTCAAATTCAAAAAGATATTCCAAATTATGTTCTGGAAAAAAAGTTTTCTTAATTTCAAAAGCTTCATCATAATAAAAACGAAATTTACCATTTATTTTGTCGCTCACTGTTGTGTGGCGAAGTTTCAGATGCGAAGAAATTTGTGTAATCATAATTCTTTTTCTCGCCATCTCTGCACGCAAATTCGGATACATCGACTCACCACCTATTTTATGTACGATATTGCGTTCATTTCCATTTAAATATAAACTCAATTTCGTATTTAGTCAACAAAAGAACGTATTTAAATACTCAATTTCGTATATATTTCTATTTACTAACAAATTCAGTTAGGTTATGATATATACAGAAATACGCAATATCGTATACATTTTAATACGAAAGATGGTGAAAGTAATGAAAAAAGCAGAGGTTGTAACACGCTTAATAAAAGAAGCTGGCTATAGCAAAAGAGCCTTCGCCGAAAAAATAGGTCTCCCCCCCACAACACTGCAATCCATGTTATCAAGAGGGATTGGTAAAGCATCTGTTGATAATGTAATAAAAGTTTGTAAGGGATTAGGAATCACTACTGATGATTTAGAAAAACTCGCAACCCAAGAGGACAATACTGTTAAAGAAGAAGTTTCTATTTATGAAACCATCCAAAACGATCAATCAAATATTATTCATATTCCTATCATTGGTTCTGTAGCAGCTGGTACACCTATATTCGCTGAAGAAAATATCGAAGGCTATTTACCAATGCTAAGTACATTTTTAAACAAGCGTAAAAAGTATTTTTACCTTACTGTAAAAGGCACTAGCATGAATCTCGAATTCCCTGATGGTTCTTATGTTTTAGTAGAGGAAACTCCTTATGTTGAAAACGGACAAATTGCTGTTGTAAAAGTCAATGGTTATGATGCTACCGTGAAAAAGATTTCAAAATCTGGAAGCATCATTACTTTAATACCATTGAGTAATGACCCTATCCACGAACCAAAAACTTACGATCTTTCAGCTGAAGATGTAAAAATCATTGGTCGCGTTGTACAGGCAGTAAAGAATTATTAAGTCATAGCACAAGTGATTTTAAAAAAAGATAAGATCAATTCTTTCGAAAAGATTTTCTTAGTAACATGATTCAAAATAACCAAAAACAATCCATTATCTAGTAGTTAACATATCCAATAACTTCACTAAAAAAGCCCTGATACCGTAGTATCAAGGCTTTTTCATTTCACAAATTATATAAAACTTACATTTATCTGATAATATTTTTCTATGATATCACTACTTGTTATTAATTATTGGCTTTTATGTGGCTGTTTTTCATTTTGCAACCATATAAAATGTAATAATAGGGAATTAAAAAACCCTTGATACGAGTTGTATCAAGGGTTCAAGCCTCTTAGTATAGAGACATATATTGATCGCGTTCCCATTGGTGAACTTGTGTTCTAAAGATATCCCACTCAATCTCTTTCGCTTCGATGAAGTGCTCAAGTAAGTGTTCTCCTAGTGCACCGCATACTACTTCATTAGATTGTAATGTAACTAACGCTTGCGCTAATGTTGCTGGTAAGTCAACGATACCTGCTTCTTCGCGCTCTTCTTTTGTCATTACATAGATGTTACGGTCTACTGCAGCTGGTGGAGTTAATTTGTTTTTAATTCCATCAAGACCTGCAGCTAATAATGTAGCCATTACTAAATATGGGTTTGCAGCTGGGTCAACACTACGTACTTCTACGCGTGTACTAATACCACGAGATGCAGGGATACGTACTAACGGGCTACGGTTTTGTGCAGACCATGCTACGTAACAAGGCGCTTCATATCCAGGTACTAGACGTTTATATGAGTTTACAGTTGGATTTGCTATCGCTGTAAATGCTGGTGCATGTTTTAAAATACCTGCGATGAAGTGACGAGCATCATCACTTAATTGTAAGTCACCGTTTGCATCAAAGAATACGTTCTCACCATTTTTAAATAATGATAAGTTACAGTGCATACCTGAACCGTTCACACCGTATAGTGGTTTTGGCATAAACGTTGCGTGTAAACCATGTTTACGAGCAATTGTTTTTACAACAAGTTTGAATGTTTGAATGTCATCACATGAGCGAATTGCATTTGCATATTTAAAGTCAATTTCGTGCTGTCCTGGAGCAACCTCATGGTGAGATGCTTCAATTTCAAATCCCATTTCTTCAAGTTCAAGAACGATATCACGACGACAGTTTTCCCCTAGATCCATCGGCGCAAGGTCGAAGTATCCACCGTTATCGTTTAATTCTAATGTTGGATTTCCTTTTTCATCAACCTTAAATAGGAAGAATTCTGGCTCTGGTCCAAGATTGAAGTCTGAAAATCCTAAAGCTTCCATTTCTTTTAACACACGTTTTAAGTTGTTACGTGGGTCTCCATCAAATGGAGTGCCATCTGCATTGTAAATATCACAGATTAGTCGAGCTACTTTACCTTTTTCAGCTGTCCAAGGGAAAATTACCCAAGTGTCTAAATCAGGATATAAATACATATCAGATTCTTCAATACGTACGAAACCTTCAATCGAAGATCCATCAAACATCATTTTGTTATCAAGAGCTTTCGTTAATTGTCTCACTGGAATCTCTACGTTTTTAATTACCCCTAAAAGGTCCGTAAATTGTAAACGGATATACTTTACATTCTCTTCTTTCGCCAAACGGAAAATATCTTCTTTTGTGTATCTAGACATTATAAATTCCTCCTTAGTCCCTCTAATCGCCTTCAGAATCAGTTATCTTTAGTGAAAAAATCTTGAAATGTCACCTTGTCGCAATGAAGTTCGATTGAATCTACCTGTATGTTGTAGTTCATCTCGAAGTATTTTGCGAAGCTCAGTTTTTGAAATTTCTTTTGTTTCTTCTTTTACTTTCACTGCTTCTGTTTGATTTTCTTTCATTAGTAACACTTGCTTAATACCAGCCATATTCAAGCCTTGATCTAACAAATCTTTAATCTCTAACAACTTATCTACATCGTTAAATGAAAATAATCTACGATTCCCCTTTGTACGGGTTGGAGAAACAAGATTATGCTCTTCATAGTAGCGAATTTGACGTGCAGACAATTGTGTTAAATCCATAACAATACCAATTGGAAACAGCGGGGCAGAACGTCTATCTTCTTTCATTTTTCAGTTCCTCCTTCGCCTTAACTGCTTCTCATTTTATAACATGTTATGTTTAGTGTCAATAGATGTTAGCTTTTCTTACATGATTTTTTTATAAATTTTTTCATTCTTTTTTCTAATCGCATAAATCGTTACTTTTATACGAAAAAAGCTGCCGATATCGACAGCTCCCCTTTAAGAAATTGTTAATAAATTCTTTTCAATCAATTCATCAATCGCAGAACAAATCGCAATTTTAACATGCGAATACGTTAATCCACCTTGCACATATGCAACATACGGTGGTCTAATCGGACCATCAGCAGACAATTCAATACTTGCACCTTGAATAAATGTTCCCGCCGCCATAATTACATCATCTTCATAACCTGGCATATAGTTTGCATACGGAGTAAAATGCGAATTAATTGGAGATGCATATTGAATCGCTTGGCAGAAGGCAATCATACGGTCTTTATCATCAAATTGAACAGATTGAATTAAGTCTGTTCTTGGTGCATTCCACGCTGGTGACGTGTTCATTCCTAACTTTTCTAAAAACGCAGCTGTAAAAATTGCACCTTTCAGCGCTTGTCCTGCAACATGTGGCGCTAAGAAGAACCCTTGATACATTTCTTGCAGACTGTATAAAGACGCTCCAGCTTCCGCACCAATTCCCGGAGATGTTAAACGATATGCACACGCTTCAACATACTGTTCTTTACCGACAATGTAACCACCAGTTTTTACAATTCCCCCGCCTGGGTTTTTAATAAGCGAACCCGCCATTAAATCTGCACCAACATGACACGGCTCTTGCTCTTCAATAAACTCACCATAACAGTTATCTACAAACACAACAACATCAGGTTTAATTTCTTTAACAAACGCGATCATCTCTTTAATTTGAGAAATAGTAAACGATGGACGAGTAGCATAACCTTTCGAACGCTGAATACCGATCATTTTCGTATTACTATGAATCGCTGCTGCAACAGCTTCAAAATCAACAAGCCCACCTTCAGTTAGCGGAACTGCATTGTAACCAATATTATATTCTTTAAATGAACCTACACCTTTCCCACGCACGCCAACGATTTCCTCTAACGTATCATACGGTTTTCCAGTGATGTACAATAACTCATCTCCTGGACGTAAAATACCGAATAACGCTGTAGAAATAGCGTGAGTACCTGAAATAATTTGCGGACGAACAAGTCCAGCTTCCGCTCCAAACACATCAGCATACACTTTTTCTAACGAATCACGGCCAATATCATCATAACCATAACCTGTCGTCGGGATAAAATGCGAGTCACTAATTTTATGTTTACGAAAACTTTCTAATACACGAAACTGATTACTTTCAATTACTTCATCCGCACGTTTATGTACTTCTGTAATCTGACTCTCTACTTCTTTTACGATTGGAGCAATTTTTTCTCCATTTTTCAAACGATCAAACATTTTTATTTTCTCCTTCTTCCACTAAAAATCTCTTTAATTGCACATTAAGCGATGAATGAGTAAAAATATACCCTGCACAATCATATACAAATTTATCTTCCAGAAACTCCATCTTTGCTAATAGCGTTTCCGTCTTTAAAAGCGTTAATAACTTACCTTCACTCGGAGGGATTTCTACTCGATAACGATCCATTTCTTTCTTCATTTTCATTTCTATCGCTTCTTTTATACGCAATAAATCACTTTCTTCAAAAGCACTAGTCATTAAGAAATCACTTTTCGGAAACGGAATAAAGTTTTGATGTAATTCATCTTTTTTATTATATAACGTAATAATAGGAATATGATTAATTTCAAGTTCTGATAATAATCGTTTTACTGTTCTTTCATGCCCTATGTAGTTAGGATCCGCAGAATCAACTACATGTAAAATAACATCTGCTTCCCCCGCTTCTTCCAGTGTTGAACGAAAAGCAGCAATTAATGAAGTGGGTAAATCTTGTATAAAACCAACAGTATCAGTTAGTAATACTGTATAACCAGAAGGTAACGGCATCTTCCTCGTCGTTGGGTCTAGTGTTGCAAACAGAAGGTTTTCTTCAAACGTATTAGCTTCCGTTAATCTATTAAACAGTGTCGATTTCCCTGCATTTGTATAGCCTATTAATGAAACTTGAAATACTTTATTGTCTTTTCTTCTCTCACGATATCTTTTTCGGTGTTCCACAACAACTGCAAGTTGTTTCTTTATTTCATCAATACGCGATCGAATATGACGACGATCCGTCTCAAGTTTCGTCTCACCCGGTCCTCTCGTTCCAATACCACCACCAAGACGTGATAAGGACAACCCTTGACCCATAAGACGTGGCATTGTATATTGCAACTGAGCTAATTCTACTTGAAGCTTACCTTCCCTCGACTTCGCACGTTGCGCAAAAATATCTAGTATTAGTTGCGTTCGATCAATTACTCTCGCATCTAATACTGAGGATAAATTCCGAATTTGACTCGGCGTTAATTCATTATTAAATACAATAACATCCGGCTCTAATTCTTCAGTTAGCATTGGAAGCTCTTCTAATTTCCCTTTACCTATGTAAGTTGCCGGATGAAACTTTGGTCGTTTTTGCGTTGTTGAAACTAACACTTCCGCTCTCGCAGTCTTAGCTAGTGATGCAAGCTCTTTCATGGAATGCATAAATTTTTCATCATCATCTTGCGGCAATTGACAGCCTACTAATATGACTTTTTCTTTTTCTTCCATCAAATATGTTCACTCATCCTTTTCGAAATTTAAACCTTCTAATATAATAGCAGAGGAAGCACATTTCATCTAGTTAGCGGGGGAGAAAATTCATGGCATGGGAGATTTTTAGCATCATAGGCACAATCGCTTTCGCACTAAGCGGAGCCATTGTTGCAATGGAAGAGGATTATGATATTTTCGGGGTGTATATTTTAGGAATGGCAACCGCATTTGGGGGAGGTGCCCTTCGTAATTTATTAATCGGTTATCCGATTGTCGCGTTTTGGCAACAAGACATGTTATTCCAAATCGCACTTTTATCAATGACTATTATTTTTCTTTTTCCAAATAAGTTAATTAGACATTGGAAAAAGTGGGAAAATATCACTGACGCTATCGGCTTATCAGCATTTGCTGTACAAGGAGCATTATATGCTCAAAAATTAAATTTACCAATTAGCGCCACAATCGTGGCAGCTGTTTTAACTGGTATCGGCGGCGGTATCATTCGCGACCTTTTAGCCCGCAGAAAACCTCTCGTTCTTCGAGCTGAAGTATATGCCTTTTGGACAATTTTAGCAGGTTTCTTAATTGGCGCTCAAATTATTGTTAGCGATTGGGCTCTTTACATTTTATTCATTTTAATTGTTTGCTTCCGCATGGTTTCTATTCATTACAAATGGCATTTACCGCACAGACGTATCGAAACGAAAGAACGTTCAATGCATAAATAGCAATCTAACCTCTTTACATATCGTAAAGAGGTTTTTCTTTTCTAACGATTTTTTCTTTATATAATGTTTATACTAATTTTTAAAGTGAGGTGAATACAAATGACAAACCACGTTAATAAAGGAGCTCAAAAAAGTTCAGTAAACCAATTTGGACACGACCCTAATTCAGCACACGAAAAGAGCGCTAAAATGGAACGCTTCCATAAAGCGCACCAAGAAAAAGCAAAAAAAGAGTAAACGAACTTATACACAAAAATAGACGCACAGTTTATGTACTGTGCGTCTCCTCTTCGAGCATCAAATCCATACTCGATATTCCAATTAAATCATTTTTATCATACGTATCTTCTTGCAACAACCGCATCGCCTGTGTACGAATTGATTTTTCAACAATATTCCGTACATACCGCCCATTACTAAACGATGTAATTTGCGACGAATACTTCACCGCATGTAAATGATCCCTAAATTTCCATTCAGCTTCTTTTGATAACTGATATTCACGATCTTCATACATTCTCTTTCCAATTTCCAATAGCTGATTTACCGAGTAATCCGCAAATTCAATAATAAATGGAAAACGAGACTGCAGCCCTGGATTTAATGAAAGAAAGTGATTCATCTCTCTTGAATATCCAGCTAAAATCAATACAAAACCATGTTGTTTATCTTCCATATGTTTTACAAGCGTATCAATTGCTTCTTTTCCAAAGTCCTTCTCTCCTCCTCGAGCTAAAGAATAAGCCTCATCAATAAACAAAATACCTCCCATTGCTTTTTTTATTAAGTCTCTTGTTTTTTGAGCTGTATGGCCGATATACTCTCCTACAAGATCAGCACGTTCAGCTTCAACCAAGTGGCCTTTCGATAGAATATTCATCTCAAACAGCAATTTCCCTATCATTCTAGCAACAGTTGTCTTCCCTGTACCCGGATTCCCTTTAAACAACATATGAAGTACTTGCTTCTCAGACTTCAATCCCTTCTCTTGTCTTTTTTTATTCACATAAATCCAAGCATATATTTCTTTTATTATCTTTTTTATATCATCCATCCCAACAAGCTTCCCCATCTCTTCTTCAATTCTCTGCAGCATTTCATGTTTAATTGTAGTTTCATTTGAAATTACCGTTTTATTTTCTGTGGCTGGCAAAGAAATTTTCTTTCGATGGTTTAACACAATATTAATTTGATTGTTGTTTTTCTTTCGCATCGATTGTTCCATACAATCACCTCATTTTATCCCGCTATTTGCGGGCAGTAAGACTCCCACCTCGACATTCAGCAAACGCTTGGTATTTAAGCGGGAGATAACCGCCCGTAAATGCCCGATTGGTTCAACTAATAATCGCAGAGGATGAACAAAATCCCCACTGATTATAGTTTCACTTTATCCACTCACCAAATATTATTATTCCTGTCCCCCTTGTAAATGCCTATTTTCAGAAAAGTTTGCTATAATATAAGAAATAATTAAGGTGGTGGGACTATGGAGACAACGGAATTCCATGATACAATACAAGCCTTTTCTATTTTTTTATTGAATAAAGGCCGAAAACCCTCAACTATTAAACGTTATGTTTATGACGTTGAAGACTTCGGACATTGGTTAGAAAAAAACAAAAAGCTCCCTTCCAGTAATATATGGGCTACACTTTGTACAAAAGACTACGAAGATTACTTTTCCGATTTAAAAACGAATCGACATTACTCAGAAAAAACGATGCATCGTGTATTTACTGTATTAAATAGAATGCATCACTTTCTAAACATTCCCAATCCATTGAAGAATATGGAAATATCTATTCAACCAGACCGTACACTTCGTAACGAAGATTTCATTTCACCTGATGAAGAAAAAAGATTAAAGTATATAGTCACTTCATTAGAAGGACTTTCAGAAAAACAACTTCCTGTGCGCCCTTTATTAATGTATCGCAATATTGCTATTTTAAATCTATTGATCGACTACGGTTTATCCTTACAGGAACTTACAGCATTAACAATGCATCACGTTCACTTTGAAACTAACACATTGTCAATCCCAGCAACCGCAGGTGTAGAAAGAACAATTACATTAGCAAAAGAAGACAAAAAACAACTATATAATTATTACAAAAGTATCCCAGAACCAGTTCGTCCTAAGTATCACAGTGATGATTCATTGTTTGTCGCATTTGATTTTAACCGCGGAACATACAGGTGGGTATATGAAAATGATGCACCAAAGGCATTAACGGAAATTGCTATACAAAAAATGATTCGCCTCGAAGTGGCTAGAGCCAATTTACGTAAAGGAATTTCAGGACAACATTTTCGTAACACCTATATTTTAAACTTAATAAAAAAAGAAACTCCTGAATCAGAAATTATAAAACTCGCTGGATTCAAATCAAAAATTTCATTAAAGCGATATTATCAATACGCAGAAAATAGAAAAAACGCCTTATTGTAAGGCGTTTTTTCTATTTTTTCTTTAAACAAACGATTTTACTATGACCATTTAACTAATTTCTGCATCTACTATGATGAGTTTCGTTCACATTTTCATGAGAAAGGAGAGATTTAATGTCTCGTTATAACGACAGTCAAAACAAATTCTCCAAACCATGCTTTCCAAGTAGCGCCGGACGAATCCCAAATACTCCATCAATCCCAATTACTAAAGCTCAACTTAGAACATTTCGTGCGATTATTATTGATTTAACAAAAATAATCCCAAAACTTTTCGCAAATCCATCTCCCCAAAACATTGAAGATCTAATCGATACATTGAACCTACTAAGTAAATTTATTTGTTCACTAGACGCTACTTCCTCCCTGAAAGCACAAGGGTTAGCTATTATTAAAAACTTAATAACTATATTAAGAAATCCAACCTTTGTAGCAAGCGCTGTATTTATTGAGCTTCAAAATCTCATTAACTATTTACTATACATTACAAAATTATTCCGAATTGACCCTTGCACACTTCAAGAGCTTCTTAAATTAATAGCAGCATTACAAACTGCTCTAGTTAATTCTGCTTCGTTCATTCAAGGACCTACCGGACCTACTGGGCCTACTGGACCAGCAGGCGCTACTGGTGCCACTGGACCTCGAGGTAACACGGGCGCTACTGGACCTCAGGGACCTCAAGGTAACACAGGCGCTACCGGCAATACAGGCGCTCAAGGACCTGCGGGTGCTACCGGCGCTACTGGACCTCAGGGGCCTCAAGGTAACACAGGCGCTACCGGCAATACAGGCGCTCAAGGACCTGCGGGTGCTACCGG
>NZ_CP031748.1:4158455-4159114 GCF_003429245.1 Bacillus sp. CR71
ACTGGACCTCAGGGGCCTCAAGGTAACACAGGCGCTACCGGCAATACAGGCGCTCAAGGACCTGCGGGTGCTACCGGCGCTACTGGACCTCAGGGGCCTCAAGGTAACACAGGCGCTACCGGCAATACAGGCGCTCAAGGACCTGCGGGTGCTACCGGTGCTACCGGACCTCAGGGGCCTCAAGGTAACACAGGCGCTACCGGTGCTACTGGACCTCAAGGTGTTCAAGGTAACACAGGTGCTACGGGTGCTACCGGCGCTACTGGACCTCAAGGTGTTCAAGGTAACACGGGTGCTACGGGTGCCACTGGCGCTACTGGTATAGGAGTTACCGGACCTACCGGACCTTCTGGCGGGCCTCCTGGACCTACTGGACCTCAGGGTAACACGGGTGCTACTGGACCTCAAGGTGTTCAAGGTAATACGGGTGCTACGGGTGCTACTGGACCTCAAGGTCTTCAAGGTAACACGGGTGCTACTGGCGCTACTGGACCTCAAGGTGTTCAAGGTATCACAGGTGCTACGGGTGCTACTGGCGCTACTGGACCTCAAGGTGTTCAAGGTAACACAGGTGCTACGGGTGCTACTGGACCTCAAGGTGTTCAAGGTAACACAGGTGCTACGGGTGCTACTGGACCTCAAGGTGTTCAAGGTAACAC
>NZ_CP031748.1:4159164-4159518 GCF_003429245.1 Bacillus sp. CR71
GGTGCCACTGGACCTCAAGGCGTTCAAGGTAACACGGGTGCCACTGGACCTCAAGGTGTTCAAGGTAACACGGGTGCTACTGGCGCTACTGGACCTCAAGGCGTTCAAGGTAACACAGGTGCTACTGGCGCTACTGGACCTCAAGGTGTTCAAGGTAACACAGGTGCTACTGGTGCTACTGGACCTCAAGGCGTTCAAGGTAACACGGGTGCTACCGGCGCTACTGGTGCTACTGGACCTCAAGGTGTTCAAGGTAACACGGGTGCTACCGGCGCTACTGGTGCTACGGGTGCTACTGGACCTCAAGGTGTTCAAGGTAACACGGTGCACGGGTGCCACTGGACCTCAAGGCGT
>NZ_CP031748.1:4159568-4159801 GCF_003429245.1 Bacillus sp. CR71
GCTACTGGACCTCAAGGTGTTCAAGGTAACACAGGTGCTACGGGTGCTACTGGACCTCAAGGTGTTCAAGGTAACACAGGTGCTACGGGTGCCACTGGACCTCAAGGTGTTCAAGGTAACACGGGTGCCACTGGACCTCAAGGCGTTCAAGGTAACACGGGTGCCACTGGACCTCAAGGTGTTCAAGGTAACACGGGTGCCACTGGACCTCAAGGCGTTCAAGGTAACACGGG
>NZ_CP031748.1:4159851-4160225 GCF_003429245.1 Bacillus sp. CR71
ACGGGTGCCACTGGACCTCAAGGTGTTCAAGGACCTGCTGGTGCTACTGGCGCTACTGGACCTCAAGGTGTTCAAGGACCTGCTGGTGCTACCGGCGCTACTGGTGCTACGGGTGCTACTGGACCTCAAGGTGTTCAAGGTAACACGGGTGCCACTGGACCTCAAGGCGTTCAAGGTAACACGGGTGCTACCGGCGCCACTGGACCTCAAGGTGTTCAAGGTAACACAGGTGCTACGGGTGCTACTGGACCTCAAGGTGTTCAAGGTAACACAGGTGCTACTGGCGCTACTGGCGCTACTGGACCTCAAGGTGTTCAAGGACCTGCTGGTGCTACTGGCGCTACTGGACCTCAAGGTGTTCAAGGTAACACGGG
>NZ_CP031748.1:4160275-4160580 GCF_003429245.1 Bacillus sp. CR71
GGTGCCACTGGACCTCAAGGCGTTCAAGGTAACACGGGTGCTACTGGACCTCAAGGCGTTCAAGGTAACACGGGTGCTACCGGCGCTACTGGTGCTACGGGTGCTACTGGACCTCAAGGTGTTCAAGGTAACACGGGTGCCACTGGACCTCAAGGTGTTCAAGGTAACACGGGTGCCACTGGACCTCAAGGCGTTCAAGGTAACACGGGTGCTACTGGACCTCAAGGCGTTCAAGGTAACACGGGTGCCACTGGACCTCAAGGCGTTCAAGGTAACACGGGTGCTACTGGACCTCAAGGCGTTCA
>NZ_CP031748.1:4160630-4843326 GCF_003429245.1 Bacillus sp. CR71
CCTGCTGGTGCTACTGGCGCTACTGGACCTCAAGGTGTTCAAGGACCTGCTGGTGCTACCGGCGCTACTGGTGCTACCGGCGCTACTGGACCTCAAGGTGTTCAAGGTAACACGGGTGCTACCGGCGCTACTGGTGCTACGGGTGCTACTGGACCTCAAGGTGTTCAAGGTAACACAGGTGCTACGGGTGCCACTGGACCTCAAGGCATTCAAGGACCAACGGGTGCTACCGGCGCTACTGGTATAGGAGTTACTGGACCTACTGGACCTTCTGGTGGGCCTACCGGACCTACTGGGCCAACTGGACCTAGCTTCCCTGTAGCAACAATTGTTGTAACAAACAATATTCAGCAAACAGTACTGCAATTTAATAACTTTATTTTTAGTACTGCAATTAACGTAAACAATATTATCTTCAACGGCACAGATACAGTTACTGTTATCAACGGTGGTATTTATGTAATTAGCGTATCCATTTCTACAACTGCGCCAGGATGCGCTCCACTCGGAGTAGGAATTTCAATTAATGGAGCAGTCGCAACTGATAATTTCTCTTCAAATTTAATAGGCGACTCACTTTCATTTACTACAATCGAAACATTAGTAGCTGGTGCAAGAATTTCTGTCCAATCTACTCTTAATGAGATTACGATTCCTGCGACAGGAAATACTAACATCCGCCTTACTGTATTTAGAATCGCTTAAATTTCACTATATATTGTTTATGACAAATAAAAAAAGAGCGAGAAACTCGCTCTTTTTTTGTTATGTACAATAATTCATTACTATTCTAATTCAATTGAAACATTTTTTTGTGGTACAAATGTAGAAATTGCATGTTTATAAATAAGCTGTTGCTTACCTTCTGTTTCCAGTAGGACTGTAAAATTATCAAATCCTTTAATTAGTCCACGAAGCTGGAAACCATTTAATAAGTACAGCGTAACAAACGTATTTTCTTTACGGAGTTGATTTAAAAACTGATCTTGAATATTGATTGATTGCTTCATGTCGAATCCTCCTCTTTTTCTCTACTTACTATTATTCGACTTTACTTGTAACTTTCCTTCTATGTATCGTAAAATTTCTGACGTTTTTTCACCGTCTGTAACATCAAACCACGTGACATCCATTTTATTACGGAACCACGTTAATTGACGCTTTGCATAACGACGCGAATTCGTCTTTAATTGTGATACCGCATCTTCTAAAGAGGCTCGATTCTCAAAATAATCATAGATTTCTTTATATCCAATCGCTTGAATAGATTGACAATCTCGTATCCCTCTATTATACAGCCCTTCTACTTCCTCTAATAGGCCTTGTTCCATCATCAAATCCACTCGTAAGTTAATGCGATCGTATAGCATTTCTCGATCCATTGTCAAGCCAATTAATGAAACATCATAGAGTAACTCTTTTTCTTGTTTCTCAATTTGGTCACTCATTTTTTCACCCGTCGTGTGGAAAATTTCTAACGCCCGAATGACACGTCGTACATTATTTGCATGAATACGCTCTGCACTTTCTGGATCTACTTCTTGCAATTTTTTATGTACATATTCCACACCGCGTTCTAAAGCTAACTTTTCCATTTGCTCTCGGTATATCACATCACCAGCATCATCTGTAAACTGATAATCGAATAAAACAGATTGTATATAAAGACCGGTCCCACCAACTATAATTGGTAATTTACCACGTTCTGTAATTTCTCGAATATGTTTGCGAACACGTTCTTGAAATTCCGCGACAGAAAATGAATCTTCCGGATTTTTTATATCGACCATATAATGTGGAATTCCGTCCATCTCTGCTTGTGTTACCTTTGCAGTTCCAATATCCATCGTTCGATAGATTTGCATGGAATCACCACTAATAATTTCACCGTTCAACGCTTTGGCAAGATCGATACTTAACTTCGTCTTTCCAACAGCTGTTGGTCCAATGATGACAGCAACTTTTTCACGTTGCACTTCTCCCATAGCATTCAACTCTCTTTATGTAATATACTCCATCTATTGATTATACCCAATCTTACCAATTTTAACGGCATGATTGCAAGTTCTTTCATTTCGGTACATGAAATTACATATAAAAAAGAACATAGTTTGTCCAATTCTGCATATACATGATAAAAATAGTTTCGAGAGGATGAGTTAACTATGAAACAATCCACCATCAATTTTTCATCTTTGACAAAAGACCTCATTTTAGCTACTTCTACAAAAGAACAAAATTGTTCACAAGAGGAATTATACTTCGCCCTAAATTGTTTACTACGGGCTTTTCATTCTACTCTCCATGAAACAACATCACATCCAGAAAATAAAAATACAGAATATATACAAACACAATTTTGCAGTGCATATAAAATTATTACAGGTAAAACTATTTATCCCTTTCAATAATCCATAAAAAGCGGTTGCTTACATAATTTCAAGCAACCGCTTTTTATATTAATATCGATAACCTATTGTATAACTTTCACTTTTACAGATTTGCGCCCCCAGCTATTAGCACTACCATCTGAACCGACTAATACATCAATACGATTTCCTTTAATCGCACCACCAGTGTCTCCAGCAATCGCTTCTCCATATCCTTCTACCCATACTTTCGAGCCCAGCGGAATTACTTTCGGATCAACAGCAATTACTTTCATATTTGGATTTGCTGTCAAATCATGCCCCATTGCAGTTAATACACGACCACCATACGAACCATTCTCACTCGGATCTGCTGTATATGCCGTCGCTTCTACTGTAATTTCACGACCACCAGTAGGCGCACTTTTTTCAGTAGATTTCGCAACTGGTTTTGCAGCCGGCTTTTCTTTTACCACAGGTTTACTTGATTCTACATTCTTAATAGAATCGTTACTCTTAACAGACTCTTTATTCTTAACTGCTGTATTATTTTTAACCGGCGCTTCTTCTTGAGCTACAACTTCTTTCTTTTCAATTACAGGTGCCGTTCCTGTTAAAAATGGCACGTGAACATATCCGACTTTTCCATTGTAGTCGAATTGTAACCATTCATTTTGAACTTGATTCGTCGTTTCAATCACATCATCTTTATTAAGTTTACCTAAAATTTCAGAATCAGTATTCGCTCCAGCACGAACATTTAATACGCCCGCCGTTACATAATATGTGCTCCTTGTAAACTCAGCACTTACAAACGCTTCCTTACCGTTTAACTTAATTTTTGTCCATCCATTTTCTGTATTTATAACATCTAGTGTATTCCCACTTAACACTTTACCTACAAGCTTTGACTCTACATTTGGGTTTTCTCTAACATTTAATACGTCTGTTGTTACAATTGTTTCCGCTTTAGCAGAACCTGCAAAAATCCCAAGACCAAAAACTGCTGCTGTTGCTATACTTAATAATTTTTTCATGAATAGCCTCCATTTGCTTTGTTTTCGTATTTTCATTATAGCAACAGATTTTTAGAATTTTTAGAAATCACACAATTACAAAGCATTCGTAATATACGATTAATGAGCTGTAACATAAATTTCCATATTAATAAAATGTATTTTTAATACAATCTCCAATGGTTTTCATATATTTTTTACATACGAGCACAAGAACTTTTTCCAGAAAAAATTACAGTGTTACTTTTTTGTTACAAAAAAACCAAAATTCATTACATCTTTTACCAAAAAGCATCAATATTCCATTGTTAACCTATTTTTTTGTAATAAAAAGAAAGCAGCTACTAAAAGCTGCTCTCTTTTCATTTGTTATTGAACTTTCTTTTTCCAAACACCTAGCATAATAGCCGAGACAATCGTTCCAATTAATATAGAGAAAATATATAGTAACGGTTTATTTACTAATGCTATTACAAATAATCCACCATGCGGTGCCGGTAATGTAATTTGGAATAACATAGATAACGCACCTGCAATACTTGAACCAACAACACAACTTACGATTACTCGAACCGGATCTGCAGCTGCAAACGGAATCGCACCTTCTGTAATGAACGATGCTCCCATAATATAATTTGTTAAACCAGATTTACGTTCCGCTTCTGTAAACTTTGATTTAAAGAATGTAGTTGCGAATGCAATCGCAAGTGGCGGTACCATACCACCAGCCATAACTGCTGAGTGCACTCCAAAATTCTGTGCTTCTATTGCAGCAATACCAAACGTAAATGCCGCTTTATTAATTGGACCACCCATATCAATTGCCATCATACCACCTAAAATAAGACCTAGTAATATAGCATTCGTACCATTTAAACCATTTAACCACCCTGTCAACATTTCATTTAATGCTACTACAGGCGGAATTACTACTTTTTGCATTACAACTCCTGTAATCAATAATCCAAAGACTGGATATAACAAAACAGGTTTAATTCCTTCTAATTGTACTGGTAGTCCTGAAAATAATCTTTTTAACCCTAAAACAACATATCCAGCTAAGAAACCAGCAATTAATCCACCTAAAAATCCAGCATTCGCATTCGCCGCTAAAAATCCACCTACAACACCAGGCATAAAACCAGGACGATCAGCAATAGAGCTTGCAATAAATCCAGCTAAAATTGGTACAAGGAATAAAAACGCACCTGTTTTTCCTCCACCAATTGACATGAACAATTCAGCTAAAGGACCTTCCGCCTTTATACCACCAAACGAAAATGCTAGCGCTATTAAAATCCCGCCACCAACAACGAATGGAAGCATATTACTTACACCGCTCATTAAATGCTTATAAATTCCTAATCCTTTTTCTCTCTCAATACTTTCTGTTTTCCCATCCTCTTTTACACCTTTAAAGATTGGTGCATCTTGTTTGACAGCTCGTTTAAGCAGATTTTCCGTTTTTCTAATCCCATCAGCAACTGGCACTTGAATGACATGTTTACCAGCAAAACGATTCATTTCTACTTGTTTATCTGCCGCAACAATAATAGCTGTTGCACGTTCAATATCCTCTTTCGTTAAACCGTTTTTAATACCTGTTGATCCGTTCGTTTCAACTTTAATCGCTATTCCTAACTCTGCCGCTTTTGCTTTTAAGCTATCCGCCGCCATATATGTGTGAGCGATTCCAGTTGGGCAAGCTGTAACAGCAAGTACGTACGGTTCATTTCCTTCTGGTTTTGCAACTTCAATCTCTTCTTCTTTTTCATTCTCTTTTTCTTTTTCATTCTCTTTTTCATCAAATAGTTGAAGAAGCTCACTTTCATCCTTCGCTTCTAATAGTTGCTTGCGAAACCCTTCATCCATTAATAATGTCGATAAACGAGACAACGTTTCTAAATGAGTATTATTCGCTCCTTCACTTGCAGCAATCATAAAGAATAAGTGTGCCGGTTGTCCATCAAGCGACTCATAATTGATACCGCTTACACTTCTACCAAAACAAATCGATGGTTGTTTAACAGCCTTTGTCTTCGCATGAGGTATTGCAATACCTTCCCCTATTCCAGTCGTACTTTGGGACTCCCGCTTTAAAATAGCTTCTTTAAATTCCGTTTTACTATTTAAACGATTTGCCCCGTTTAATTTCTCAACTAATTCATCTATGACAGCTTCTTTATTTGAAGCTGTCATATCCATAATGACTGTATCCCTTTTTAATAGTTCTGTAATTTTCATATGTTGCTTCCCCCTATCGCTTAGCTACAATTACTTGCGACAATAATTCTTCTACTTTTTCCTTCTTACATAAATCAGCTGAAAATGCTGTTGCACTCCCTGTTGCAACGCCGTATTGAAATGCCATTTCAATATCTTTTGTCTGTTCATATTTGCCTACAAACCCTGCAACAAGAGAATCTCCGGCCCCAACTGAATTAATTACAACACCTTTTGGAACAGTCGCTTCATATATACCTTCTGCCGTAAATAATAAAGCTCCCTCTCCAGCCATCGATACGATAACGTGTTTTACACCTTGTTCAATTAATTTTCTTCCATAAGGTAAAATGTCTTCTACTGTTGAAAGCTCCACTCCAAACAACTCACCAAGTTCATGGTGGTTTGGCTTAATTAAAAACGGCTTATTTTTAATTACATGTTGCAGTGCACTTCCACTTGCATCTACTACTACACGAATACCTTTTTCAGCTCCAAACGCAGCAATTGATTCGTAAAAGGTACTTGGAATAGAGACTGGTACACTCCCAGCGAGTACAACACAATCTCCAGGTTGCATACTCTCAATTTTTTTCATTAACTGTTCGAACTGCTCTTTTGTTACAATAGGACCTTGGCCATTTAATTCTGTTTCTTCTTTCCCTTTTATTTTCACATTAATGCGAGTATCTTCATCTACTTGGACGAAGTTTGTTGTTACACCTTCCGTCTGTAATACCTCTTTAATAAATTGACCAGTAAATCCACCAGTAAATCCAAGTGCTATATTTTTAACACCTAAACGCTGAAGAACACGAGAAACATTAATTCCTTTTCCTCCAGGAAACTTCATATCTTTCTCCGCTCGATTTATTGTTCCTAAATCAAAAGAAGGAACTTGCACTACATAATCAATAGATGGGTTTAAAGTAACTGTATAGATCATTGTTTATCAGCCTCAATTACATTGGTTTGTTTTTTATATTTTTCTAAATCAATTTCTAAATGGTTTGTAATAATATTTGCATCTTCAACATTTGCAATTTTCGCAAACGCAACTTCTGAAAACTTACTTTCATCAATTAAGAAATATCCTTCGTTTGCTAATGTTAATGCCATTTGTTTTAGGAGCGCTTCTTCTGGATCTGGCGTTGTAAAGCCAAGCTGTTCATGTACACCATTTGCACCTAAAAAACATTTATCAAAGCGATACTTCTGCATACTTTCCTGTGCCATAGCACCGATTAAAGCTTTCGTCCTACTCTTCATCATTCCGCCTAGTAAATACGCACGAATATTATTTTCAACTAAAGCTTCAATATGCATAAGTCCATTCGTAACGACAGTAACATCTTTATTGATTAAAAATGGAATCATTTCAAATGTTGTACTCCCTGCATCTAAATAAATACAATCACCTTGTTCAACAACGCTAGCCGCATAATTAGCAATTTGTTGTTTTATTTGAATGTTTTTGGATGATTTTTCAACCATCGTTGGTTCTTGCCCTTTTCCTGTTAAAACAGCGGCACCACCATGAACTCTTTTTAATAACCTTTGCTTTTCCAATTGTGCTAAATCACGGCGAATTGTCGACTCAGAGCTTTCTGTTCTTTCAACTAATTGCTGTAATTTTACAACTTTCTGTTCTTTTACAAGTTGCAATATCATTTGATGACGTTCAGGAGTTAACATTTTATTCACCTCTTCTTTGATTACAGTATAATGAAAACGGTCACAAAAATCAACCATAAACAGTCAAAAATAATCACAAACATTCATAAACGCTTATAAAAAGCAAAAAAGAAACCTATTCGATCAAACAATCAAATAGGTTTCTTTTCTAAATTCACTTATAAAGAAGCTTTATATATACTTAGAACATCATCTTTATTTAATTTTTTAAAGTTACCAAATTCACCATACACCATCGCTTTATTAGCCATTATATCAATTTCATTTTCTCCAATACCGTAATCAGCTAATGTTGCTGGTGATTCAATTGAAGTCCAAAATTGACGCAGTGCCTCAATTCCTTCTAACGCCACTTCTTTATCTGTTTTGCCATCTGTTTCTATATCAAATACACGAATAGCGAACTGTTTAAAACGACTTACATTTTCCTCTACAACATGTTTCATCCAGTTCGGGAATAAAATCGCAAGCCCACCTCCATGCGGTATATCATGAACAGCAGAAACTGCATGTTCAATATTATGAGTTGCCCAGTCACCTCTTACTCCCATCGCTAAAATGCCATTTAACGCCATCGTTCCGCAATATAAAATTGTTTCCCTATGCTCATAATTTTCTAAATCACTTAAAAGCTTAGGTGCTGTTTCAATGACTGTTCTTAAAACAGATTCACAATAACGGTCTTGTAGTTCTGTATTCGTTCCATGATGGAAATATTGTTCTAATACATGTGACATAATATCTACCATACCATAAATCGTTTGATCTCTCGGTACAGATGCAGTATGAACTGGATCTAAAATTGAAAACTGCGGGAATGTAACTGGGCTTCCCCATCCATACTTTTCATTCGTTTCCCAATTTGTAATTACCGAGCCTGCATTCATTTCAGAACCTGTCGCAGCAAGAGTAAGTACAGTGCCAAATGGTAATGCCTCACTAGCAAATGCTTTTTTCGTTACAATATCCCATACATCTCCATCATATTTGCTACCAGCAGCAATCGCTTTCGTACAGTCGATTACACTTCCTCCACCAACTGCTAAAATAAATTCAACTCCATTATCTTTACAAATTTGAATCCCTTTCTTTACAGTTGATACACGAGGATTCGGTTCAACACCCGTCAATTCAAATACTTCTGCATTAATATCCTTTAAAATAGAAATTACATTATCATAAATACCGTTTCTTTTAATACTGCCTCCTCCATATACGAGAAGAACCTTCTTACCAAACTGTGGAATTTCAGTTTTTAACTGTTCTAATTGATTTTTACCGAAAATAAGTTTCGTTGGATTACGAAATACAAAATTTTGCATATTTCTTTACCATCCCTTCTATATGAAAAGCAACTATACTTTTGTATACCATATTTTTTTCATTTCACAAAAAGATTTGCTTAACAAAAAAGCCCCAGCCTAAGGGCTGAGACTTTTATTGATAATAAGGTGAGATCATTAAGTAAACAATAACACCAGATAAACTTACATATAACCAAATTGGCATCGTCCAACGTACAATTTTACGGTGACGTGTTAATTGATTTGTAAAACCAAATACAAGTGCAAACAATGCAAGTGGTACAATAATTGCTGCTAGGATAATATGTGTAATTAAAATGATGAAATACACATATTTAATGAATCCTTCTCCGCCAAAATGTGTTGCTGGCGCCAAGTAATGATACGATAAATAAGAAACACAAAATAGCAACGTCGTTGTAAATGCTGCGAGGATAAAACCACGGTGCATTTTCACATTCTTTTTAATAATAGAGTATAAAGCTGCTAATAAGAATACGAACGTAAAGCTATTAAAAATCGCATTTAACATTGGTAAAATTGTTACATCAAAATGTACTTCTCCTTCATAGCCAACAGGTCCAAAGAACAAAAATAAAATAATCGCATTTACAATTACAGAAAGCGTTATCACAATAGGAGCATAGCTTTTCTGATTTGTTGATTGATCCACCAAAATGGTCACTCCCTCTTCCTTCGAGTATGTATACATAACCTCACTATTTTAACATATTATTCACAGTGTAAATGTGACAATAGTTTGACACAGCAAGACAAGACAAAGAAAAAAATCCTTCTTAATAAAACTTCTTAAGAAGGATTTTATCGCTTTATTATTCAAATAGCAACGCGATTAATTTTTGTTAAAAAATGTATCGCTATATGCTTGAAAAATTTCAGACACTTGATATCCCATTAATGAAATTGCTGTTAATGAAAAGAAACCAATCATAAGAAATCGAAACCACATATAAATCTCCTCCTTGTATTTAGCTTAAAAAACGTTAGCTACCTTACAAGTTGCGTGGCACTCTTCATCATCACTTTCCTTCTTCTTTACAATTGCTGTTATAAATCGAATCATAAAGAATAGTACAAAAGGAAATTGTTCGTAATTCACATTGGCATAGTTTAGCAACGGCTCGCGCTGCACATCGAACGGAGATGAGAAGGAATAGAACATACCTTGCTCTTCCATATATACAATTACAATTTTCATGCAAAATACTATTCCTAGAAACGAAACAATATCTTGCCATTCTGTCGTATATAACAAGTTATACAGCTCTAATACGTACTCTTCCAACATCATCCCCCCCTTCCTTTTTTACCATTCTGCTCGCCTTCGTATAAAAAGTCAAGAAAAAAGTTTATATTCACTATGACAATAGTAATTACTTGTTTCTATGATTATATATGATTCTTTTATAGCAATGATTGGGTGTAACTCTCTTCTAAAACAAGAAATTAGAATCGAACAGATTCCTCATTTTTACTTTCGGAATTCAATACTGTACTATTTTTATTTCTATTAAAAATAAAATAAGAAATTATTATAAGAAGAGTAACAAGCATCGTTAATAGTGCCTGTGAACGTAAAGATTCAATTGCGATCATTGCAACTAAAACTGCTATAATCGCAGCAATTGTAACATATGTTACATATGGAAAAAGCCACATCTTCACTTTCAAATTTTGTTGTTCTGCTTTCCCCATTTTTTTACGTATCTTGAAATGTGAAATTGCTATAACGAGATAAACGAGTAATGCAATACCGCCAGATGCATTCACTAAAAATAAAAATACTTTATCTGGAGATATGTAACTAAAAACAACTCCAATGTAAGCAAAGAAAGTTCCAAATAAAACCGCCCGAACCGGAACACCACTACTATTCAATTTCAAAAATGCCTTTGGTGCATCTCCTCTTTCTGCCATTGAAAAAAGCATTCTTGAGTTCGTATATAAACCCGAATTTAAACAAGAAAGTACAGCTGTTAAAACGATAAAATTCATAATTTGTGCTGCCGCTGGTATCCCTATATGTTCCAATACCGCCACAAATGGGCTTTTTAGTATGTTCGCTGAATTCCACGGAAGGAGTGTAACAACTACAGCGATCGATCCAATGAAAAATACGAGAATACGCCAAATCACACTATTTGTTGCTGTTTTTACTGCTTTTACAGGTTCGGCAGACTCTCCAGCGGCTACAGCAACAATCTCTGATCCCATAAATGAAAATATAACGACGGTAATTCCAAGTAACACCGAACTTATACCATTTGGCATAAATCCTCCTTGCCCTACTAAATTCGAAGTGCCAGGTGCTTCCGTTCCTGGTACAAATCCTAAAATAACAGCAAGACCTAAGCAAAGGAACAAAACAATACTTATTACTTTAATAAATGAAAACCAATATTCAAATTCTCCAAATGATTTCACCGAGAAAACATTCGTCAACGTTAATAAAATCGTTAATATTAAGCTTAATAACCAGAGTGGGATTTCCGGAATCCAGTATTGAATAATACCAGCACCTGCTGTAGCTTCTATTGCAATAACAATTACCCAGAAAAACCAATATAGCCACCCAATTGTATAACCTGCCCATGGACCAATTGCTTCTCTTGCATATGTTGCAAATGAACCACTTGTCGGATTAATAGCTGCCATTTCCCCCAGCATTCTCATAACGAAAATAACTAGAAGCCCTGCTAATGCATATGAAACGATAGAACCAGGTCCTGCCGAATGCACAACCGCACCACTTCCAACAAACAAACCAGCTCCTATTACGCCACCAATTGAGATCATTGTAATGTGGCGTATTTTGAGGTCTTTCTTAAGATTTTTATCCAACTCTTGTACATCCCCTTCCAAACTAAATTTGAAATTTATGTAAGAGTACTGTGCGAAAGATTTTGTCCTATACTTTAAAATATATCAAAATATTCTGAATTTAACAATTGCAATTCAATCTCCTTCAAAAATTATTTCATTAGATTTAATACTTTCCCATACACAATTGTTGAGAAAATTATAGTCCTCTTACAAAAGAAAGAATTTTCAGATATCATTAAATAAACAAGATTATACATCTAGACAACTTTTTGTATAGGAGTGTTAATATGTTAAACAAGTTCAAATTTTTTTGTTGTATTTTAGTAATGTTCTTACTACTACCGCTATCCCCTTTCCAAACACAAGCAGCAAACAATTTAGGTTCAAAATTACTCGTTGGATACTGGCATAACTTCGATAACGGTACTGGCATTATTAAATTAAGAGACGTTTCACCAAAATGGGATGTAATCAATGTATCTTTCGGTGAAACTGGTGGTGATCGTTCCACTGTTGAATTTTCCCCTGTATATGGTACAGATGCAGAATTCAAATCAGATATTTCTTATTTAAAAAGTAAAGGAAAGAAAGTAGTTCTTTCAATAGGTGGACAAAATGGGGTCGTTTTACTCCCTGACAATGCCGCTAAGCAACGTTTTATTAATTCCATACAATCTCTGATTGATAAATATGATTTTGATGGAATAGATATTGACCTTGAATCGGGTATTTACTTAAACGGAAATGACACTAATTTCAAAAACCCAACTACTCCTCAAATCGTAAATCTTATATCAGCTATTCGAACAATCTCAGATCATTATGGTCCAGATTTTCTATTAAGCATGGCTCCTGAAACAGCTTATGTTCAAGGCGGTTATAGCGCATACGGAAGCATCTGGGGTGCATATTTACCAATTATTTATGGAGTGAAAGATAAACTAACATACATTCACGTTCAACACTACAATGCTGGTAGCGGGATTGGAATGGACGGTAATAACTACAATCAAGGTACTGCAGACTACGAAGTCGCTATGGCGGATATGCTCTTACATGGTTTTCCTGTAGGTGGTAATGCAAATAACATTTTCCCAGCTCTTCGTTCGGATCAAGTCATAATTGGACTTCCTGCAGCTCCAGCGGCCGCTCCAAGTGGCGGGTACATTTCTCCAACTGAAATGAAAAAAGCTTTAGATTATATCATTAAGGGCATTCCTTTCGGAGGAAAGTATAAACTTTCAAATCAGAGTGGCTATCCTGCATTCCGCGGCCTAATGTCTTGGTCTATTAATTGGGATGCAAAAAACAACTTTGAATTCTCTAATACTTACAGAACATATTTTGATAATCTTTCCTTGCAAAAATAATAAAAAACAACAATAGGTTACATAACCTATTGTTGTTTTTTATTTATGTAAATTACTTTTTCACTTCTACATGATGAAGAGATTCTTTTTCATCTCTTACATAACTATTCACAAGACTTAAAAGTAATTTACCACCAATTAACATTGCTTGTTCATCAAAATCAACACGTAGCGCTATCGTCTTCCCAGGTCTTCCACCTTCAATTACGCCGATTACTCCTCTGCTCCCGATATTTGTTTTCACATCAATATGAAAACTTTTTAAGATTTCAGCTATTTTTCTCGGCGTTTCTATTTCTTGAAACGCTAGCTCTGGATATTGATGAAAATCTCTTCGTCATGAAACTATTTGATTATATAAACTTTCCAATTCTTTATGCCATGTTTCTATCCTAGAAATTCCCCTTTCTTTATTTAACACTTTAAACAAAACTTACATAATATTCAGTATTTAACTATTAAAAAAAGAGAACTTTCTCTAAAAGTCCTCCTACTATTCTAGTCACTATTTTGCTTCAACACAAAAATTGAAAGTTCAGGTACACTCCAAAATCTAACAGGCATCCTAGTAGTCCCAATGCCACGATTTACATATAAATATAACGGCTTACTCTTCCCCTCTACTTCATACATACCTTCAACATAGTTCTCAGCTAGTTTGGTAGTAATTAACGGACCTACAAAAGGAATTTGGACTTGTCCTCCGTGACTATGTCCTGACAGTTGAAGATCAACTGGGTAACGATTGATTTTGGTTACAACATCCGGCTCATGTACTAATAACATGTTGAAATCATTTTGTTTCAAGTTTTTTAAAGTTGAATCTATTTGCGGCTTCCCTAATAGAAAATCATCCAAACCTGATATTGTAATATATTTGCCATTTTCCACTTTAATTTTCTGCACTTCATTTACTAATACAGAAAAACCAGCTTCCTCCATATATTTTTTGTAAAATAAACTACCGCCCCCGCCCCTATCATGATTCCCAAACACAGCATATTTCCCTAAGGGAGCGTAAATTTTCTGCAAAATAGCCTTCGCTTCTTCTCTTTCCGCACTATAAGACCCAAATTTATCTATTAAATCTCCAGTAAAAACTACTATATCTGGATGTAATTCATTCATCTTCTCCACTAAATGTTCAAGTTGTTTCAGTGTAAACTCTGGTCCTAAATGTACATCTGAAAACTGTAATATTTTTTTATTATTAAATTCTTTAGGAATTGCAGAAGCTTCTATTTCATTCCACGTAACTGTTACTAATTTTCGTTCTATTTCTGTCGCATAATAATACAAACTTACTGGTATCATTAATATACTTATAAAAATAATAATAAATATCTTTACGATTGATTTTTTTCGTTCTTTTTTTACATGATTCGTATTCATGTTTTCACCTCTAGAAACACTTTAAATCCTTATTGTTACATTAATGTGACAACATGAACAATGTTATCAATATGTCGTTCCCTCTCTATTCACTTTGACAATTTTATACAGAAGTCATAACATATTTTTATAATACGTAGATTTTTGAATTTTTTCTATTCATTCCATCATTTTATTACGGAGGGGTTATTCATGTCTGTATTTACACCAGAAGAAATTACGAAACTTGCTGCGAATTCAGGAAGGAAAAAAGGTCATTTATCATTGCTCCCTATACTAATTCTTGGTTTTTTTGGTGGTGCTTTTATCTCATTAGGGTATTTACTCGATATTCATGTTATTGGGACAATGCCAAAATATTGGGGATCATTTTCTAGTTTTCTAGGCGCTGCTGTATTCCCTATTGGTCTTATTCTCGTTATTCTTGCAGGCGGTGAACTAGTTACTGGTAACATGATGACAGTTTCTATGGCCTGGTTCCAAAAGAAAATTACTTTATTTTATTTCATACGAAATTTAGTTATTGTTACATTTAGCAATTTCATAGGAGCTGTATTCGTAGCCTATTTTTTCGGTCATATCGTCGGCTTAACTGAAGGAGCTTTTTTAGCGAAAACTATTTCTATCGCTCAAGCGAAACTACAAGATACACCATTGCAAGCATTTATTTCTGCAATCGGATGTAATTGGCTCGTTTGTTTAGCTGTTTGGCTCAGTATGGGAAGTAAAGAATTTATCGGAAAGATTATCGGTATTTGGTTCCCAGTTATGACTTTTGTTGCGATTGGATTTCAACACGTTGTAGCCAATATGTTTGTCATCCCAGCTGCGATTTTTGCCGGTCATTTCACTTGGGCTGAATATTTTCCAAACTTTATTTTTGTTTTCTTTGGAAATTTAGTAGGGGGTATGTTATTTGTAGCACTACCTTACTTCATATCTTATAATAAGAAACTACCTTCTCATCAAGAGAAGACTGAAATGAAGAACAAATCTCTATCCGCTTAAATGGAATGTCTATAAAGTGTCCTAAAAAATATTACAAATTTCATTTTTTTTGCGAATATATGTACGTACACTTGTTCTCGAATGTTTTATACGTTATAATAACAACTTAAATAGCATTATTTACATATGAGGTGAAAAACATGAACAAAACAGAATTAATTAAAAACGTAGCACAAAATGCTGAGATTTCTCAAAAAGAAGCTACTGTAGTTGTACAAACTGTAGTAGAATCAATCACTAACACTTTAGCTGCTGGTGAAAAAGTACAACTTATCGGATTCGGTACATTCGAAGTTCGCGAAAGAGCTGCTCGTACAGGCCGTAACCCACAAACTGGTGAAGAAATGCAAATCGCAGCTTCTAAAGTACCTGCTTTCAAAGCTGGTAAAGAACTAAAAGAAGCTGTAAAATAATGAAAAATATCCTTCTCATTTATGAGAAGGATATTTTTTTCATAACATAATTAATAAAAATCTGACCATTATGCTGTTTCTTTTGTTCTTTTATGCAAATAAAACCTTTACTTTTAAAAAAAGGTTTTGCGGTAATGCTCGCCTCTGTATATATCTCCCTATGCCTCAATTTCACTGCTTCTTTTTCTAACATCTGTAGTATGTATGAAGCGACTCTTTTCCCTTGATAATCTTTATGTGTAAATAAACGATCTACGTAATGATCATCGTTATAATCCCCAAATCCCAATATCACACCGTTATGATCCGCTACATAACTAATATTCTTCTCTAAAGACTTTAACCAGCTTTCTCTATCTAGTCGATTTGGTGCCCACGCCTGTAGCTGTAACTCATTATAATCTTTTGCATTAACCGTATGAACTGTCTCATAGAACAATTGTAATACTTGCTCTAAATCTTCTTTCTGAAATGTTCTAACTATAATATCTTTTAACATATATAAGTCTCCTTACCAAACTACCTCTTAACTTTTCTACTACATACGATTCCATATTTCTTCTTTATTATATCGTTTTAATTTCTATACGAACAAAAAAACAATACTTATTCAAAGTATTGTTTTTTAATTCTATTCAATTACTTTAATGTAGCTTTTTAAGACTTTAATTTAACTCTTTGTAATCTTAATGCATTTAATACAACGGATACAGAACTAAATGCCATCGCTGCTCCAGCAACCCAAGGTGCTAAGAAGCCTAATGCCGCGATTGGAATTCCTAACGCGTTATAAGCTAATGCCCAGAATAAATTTTGTTTAATATTTCTTATCGTCATTTTACTCATAAAGATCGCATCAGCAATACTATTTAAATCCCCACGGATTAACGTAATATCTGCCGCTTCCATCGCTACATCCGTTCCTGTTCCAATTGCCATACCGATATCCGCCGTAGCAAGAGCAGGAGCATCATTTATTCCATCTCCAACCATTGCTACTTTCTTACCTTGTGCTTGGAGTTTTTTCACTTCTTCTGCTTTTCCTTCTGGCAATACTTCTGCAATTACGTGATCAATACCAACTTGCTTTGCAATCGCCTGAGCAGTTTGTGTATTATCTCCTGTAATCATCACAACGTCTAGACCCATTTTTTTCAGTCTTGCGATAGCTGCTTTTGAAGTATCTTTCACAGTATCTGCAACGGCAACTATACCGGCATATTCTTTATCGATTGCAATAAGCATTGCTGTTTTTCCTTCTCGTTCTAGCGCTTCCATTGATTTAGAAACTTCTTCAATATCAATATTGAATTCCTTCATTAATCGACGTGTGCCAATTAATAATTGTTTTCCTTCTACAACTGATTCGATACCGAATCCTGGAATCGCTTCAAACGTTTCTGAACTTGGGATATCAATTTTCTTTTCTTTAATTCCTTCTACAATCGCTTCTGCAAGTGGATGTTCAGAATTTCTTTCTGCTGCCCCTACTAAACGTAGTATTTCTTCTTCACGGAATCCATCTGCTACAATTACATCTGTTAACACCGGCTTCCCGTTTGTCACAGTACCTGTTTTATCTAGAATAACTGTATCTAATCGGTGTGTTGCTTCTAAATGCTCCCCGCCCTTAAATAAAATACCATACTCAGCCGATCTTCCTGATCCTGCCATAATAGATGTAGGCGTTGCAAGCCCTAATGCACACGGACAAGCGATAACAAGTACGGCAATCATTTTCTCAAGTGCTCCGCCAAAATCACCAGGTGTAACAAATAGCATCCACACTGCAAATGTGATAATTGCAATCACAACTACAACTGGTACGAAAATACCTGAAATTTGATCTGCTACCCTTTGAATAGGAGCTTTTGAACCTTGAGCCTCTTCTACTACTTTAATAATTTGAGCTAATGCAGTATCTCTGCCTACCTTAGTGGCTTTCACTTTTAAAAACCCATTTTTATTTATTGTAGAACCGATTACTCCATCTCCAATTGTTTTATCAACCGGAATACTTTCGCCTGTTAACATCGATTCATCTATCGCTGACTTTCCTTCTACAATTTCCCCATCTACTGGGATTTTTTCACCAGGCTTTACATAGACGATATCACCAGCTACTACTTCTTCAATCAAAATTTTTATTTCTGTTCCATCTCGCACAACTGTAGCTGTCTTCGCTTGTAAACCCATCAATTTTTTAATCGCTTCTGATGAGCGCCCTTTTGCTTTCGCTTCAAATAATTTACCTAAAATAATTAATGTAATAAGTACCGCACTCGTTTCAAAATATAAATCTGTCATATGTTCCGAAGAACCAATAGATTGAATACTTAAATATACACTATAGAAATAGGCGGCCGACGTTCCAAGCGCCACGAGAACATCCATATTAGCACTTTTATTGCGTAACGCTTTATAAGCCCCAACATAAAACTGTCCACCAATGATAAATTGAACAGGAGTTGCAAGTGTTAGTTGCACCCAAGGGTTCATTAACATATCTGGTAAATAAATAAACGAAGTAAATGAGAAATGACTAACCATTGCCCACAATAATGGGAAAGATAAAATAAACGAAATAATAAACTTCTTCTTTTGTCGCTCAATTTCTTGTAATCGATGATCAGTTGATGCATCTTGATCATCTGGTTTCACTTCTAATTTATATCCTAGCTTCGTAATCACGCTCTTCATTTCATTTACATTAACTTCATCAGGATTAAAGTCTACTGTGGCTGATTCTAAAGCAAAATTTACTGTCGCCTTGTTCACACCATCTAACTTATTTAAACGCTTTTCAACTCTATTTGCACATGCTGCACATGTCATTCCTGAAACAGTAAATTCAGCTTTATCACTTACAATTCCATATCCTAACGATTCAACTTTTTCTTTAAATTGTTGCGGATTTGTTTTAGTTGGATCGTACATTATTTTTGTTTTTTCAAGCGCAAAATTTACATTTGCCTCATGAACACCTTCTACTTTTTTTAGACCTTTTTCAATTCTATTTGCACATGCCGCACATGTCATTCCTGATATTTGAAGATTGGCCTCTTTTTTTTCATTCATGTCTCTCACCTCTATATACCCTTATGAGGTATAATTATTAGCAAAATAAATCGTACTTCATTTAAAGTACGATTTATCTCCATATCTAAAAATAATTATTGAACATCGTATCCTTGATCTTCGATTACAGCAACGATATCTTTTAATGTTACAGCAGACGAATCGATAGTAACTTCAACAGTTCCTTCTGCTAATTGAACCTTCACTTGTTCAACACCGTTTAGCTCTTTCACACTGCTTTCGATAGCATTTACACAATGTCCACAAGACATACCTTCAACTTGTAATGTTAACTGTTCCATTTAAAATCCTCCTCTTGTTTATTCATTGTTTGTTAATCACAATTACATCTTACCATACCCCCCTAAGGTAATCAATGGTTTTATATCATGATTTTTCAATTATTTTCTAAAAGTTTATTTTACACACACTTTTTCACTACAATACACCAAAATCCAATATAAGGGTAAACAAAAAAACAAGCCAGTTAAATACTAGCTTGTTTTTACGCTTTTGAAAAACGTTCAAATACTGTCATTAATTCTTCAATTGCTTCGTCACCATTTCCATTTTTAATAGCTCCTGAAACACAATGACTCGTATGATTTTTGAGAACGCCCATTCCTACTTTTTTCATCGCTGCATTAATCGCTGAAATTTGCACTAAAATATCCACGCAATAACGATCATTTTCAATCATATTTTGAATACCGCGAACCTGTCCTTCAATTCTCTTTAATCTATTTATAATCTGTTCTTTTTCTTTTTCTGATCTATGTGTTACTGCTTCATTCTCTTTATGATCCATATTATCACCTTCTTAAAGTTTCTCTTCATCCAATAAAACAATTGTTTTTATGAGTATACCAATTATAGCATTAAATATCTACGCATGATACCCCATAAGAGTATATTTACACTTTATGCCTATTCTTAACAACTTATTAGCTTCTCAGCCTCAATTATCATGATACCCTTTCCTTTTTTCAAAAAAATAATAAAAGGGGATTATCCATCCCCTCTTATTATTCATCCATAAATACAAAAGTCTCAATTTATACGTGTATAAATTGAGACTTTTTTCCTTCTATATATAATTATTGCTGATCACATACTTTTTCATCATTCACTACTGAAGTTCCTTCCACGGTTACCGTATGAAAACAGTCATTTACACGAACTGTCACAACATTATCTTGCCGATCAATAACATGATATTCATTAAAATTTTTATTCAGAGCACTGCGAATTTGTTCTCCTTCATAAATTGGAATTCCATGTGATAAAACCCAAATAAGCCCAGCGATAGCAAGAATAGTTTTCATACGATCTACCTCCTTGAAAATATAGTGAACTTTTAATCCATGCTTTTGCAGCTCTACGAATCATGATTGGAATGAACTAAGCCTTTTTGGAAATAAGTTCATTTCGTCTATTTTATGTTTATGCTAATTGTGACCGAATTGTGACAACTTTTCGTCTCTTTAGACGAAAAGTTGAAACAAAACGTTCAAAAAGGACAATTCTACATATCAAAAAAGGTTATGGAACGTTTCATCCATAACCTTTTTAAGTCCAATCCTACAACTCATCCACCGTACTTCATGTGATCTTTGTAGAGTTGTTTTATTTTCATTCATTGACATCAAAGCAAAACTTCGAAAATACTTCCCACACAAGTTCATTTCTGCTACTTACCCCAGTCTTTTCAAAAATGGATTTTAAATGATCTTGTACCGTGTATATAGATATACAAAGTTCTTGGGCTAATTCCTTTGTCGACATACCTGTAAGAATTTTACGTATTACTTGCTTCTCACGTATTGTAAAACTATAAGCTTCCATAATAAGTGGAAAAATCTCTTCCGGTCTTGCTCTTTCGAATAGAACAATATAACCACCTTGAAAACTACTTGTACGTTCTAACTTACTAGCCCGAATGATTAAAAAATGGCCATAGGCTAAAGGTAGACAAACGTTTTCTTCTCTATTCATACACCCTACATTATACTCGTTAGCCTTTACTTTCGAACAAACCGCACGTATTGGCCTTGGTATTTCTTTTATATTTAACTGTTCATGCTTTCTAAGATTTGAAAGCCACTCGCTGCCACCTTGATTCCAATATAATACACTAAAATCCTCACTTACTATAATCGTACCTGTGCCTATCACCTTCTCTTCTGAAAAAGGTATAGAAACTGTCTTCTTTAAAGCCTCTCCAGCGATTGGGACTATCGTTGCTAAGTACTTACAATCATCGATATGAAAAGCGGGACTTATACTTCCTCGAAATAAACTAAGATGGCCATAACATTTCCCCTTACTCATACAAACGCCCCTTAATTCATCTCCAAAACTTGCTGGTTTTAAAATATTTCGGTATCTAGAGCTTTTCTTTTGTTCACCATTTGTCGCCATACTTAGAGAAGCAACATGAGGAGAGTGTTCTGTTAAACATTTAAATTTATTAAAATCATCTTCTAAAAATTCATTCATAAACAATTGTGGATGAATCTTTTCAACACTCTCATCGGTAAATGCCCCAGTAGATAAAAAAGAAATTGGGTCTATAGTTGTAAAACAAGCGGCGTCAAAATCAATAACTTTACGTATCAAGTGGAGAAATGACTCTTGAAATGATCTTATAGAACTTATATGATTCGCTACCATTTTAATTTCTTTCATTGTTTTTTCATGCATCCTCTTCCCCCCCCAGATTTACGGGATTGTTCCCCTTCATAATTTCATTTCATAATAAACCTATAAAACACATACTTAGGAGGTTAAAAATGAATTGGAATGATACTACCGTAAATTCATATGAACAAAGAATTCCATGTAAAATCCCAGGCTACTACCACCTATATGAAATGATGAACCATTTTTTATTTACTACACTCCCTATAAAAAACATGAATCCAAATTTACTAGTTATAGGTGCTGGTGGCGGACAAGAAATTCTCTCAATAGGCAAACAAAATAACAACTTATCTTTTACAGGGGTCGATCCATCTGAAAGCATGCTACAGTTAGCTAAAAAAAGAATTAAAAACGAAGGCATACAAAACCATGTTCATCTTGTACATGGAACTATCCATACATTATTACCAAATCAGTTATTTGACGCTGCCACCTGTATGCTTGTCCTGCACTTCATTCCAACTAATAAGGAGAAAAAAGAACTTATTAATGATATTAGTAATCGCCTAAAGCCTGGTGCGCCATTCTTTCTCGCTTCAATAAATGGTGTGCCCCATACAAGTATGTTTTCTACACAATTACATGCTTGGCGCAATCATATGATGCAAAATCAAATTCCATTAGAAGATTGGGACCGATTTGAAAATTCTTTTGAAACAGAAATATTTCCTATTTCCGAAGCTAATTTATTAACTATTATGGAGGAATGTGGCTTTACTCAAATGACTCGCTTTTTCACTAGTTTTTTAATTGATGGATACGTTGCCTTTAAACAATAAGGAAAAAAGGTAAGCAATTGCTTACCTTTTTTCCTATACGTAACTAATAAATCTCAATCCTTTACTTAAAGACGTCGGCACAACAGATGCATGATTCTCTCCTTCAGCTTCATAAAACTTAAATTTAAGTTTATCGTGGTTTACTTGGAGAAGGCGCTCTGATAATTCATTTGCACCTACAACCATATGCTCTCGTTCTAGTGACCCAACTGTAAGGAACACTCCTGTTTCAAACTTAGCATTGTTTAATTCATGTATAAGGTTCTCTTCTTTTTCAAGTACAGATTTATTATTCCACCATATAGATGGACTACTAATAAAATAATTTTGAAAAGCATTTAAGTTTGTAAATAGTATATGGAGAGCAAATAGTCCACCTAAAGAATGCCCAAATAACGTTTGCTTACCTTTATCAATCTCAAAATTCTTTTCAATTTGTGGTTTCAGTTCTTCTTCAATAAAAGTAAAGAAATTATGTGCTCCTCCTGTTTTAGGCCACGGTTTACCATCTGGTTTTAAAGGAGCATCTTTTGAAATTACGCTAGGCGTAAAATCATAGCATCTTTCTTCCCCTGAAAATGCGCCTTCAATTGGATAACCCACTCCTACTATAACAGCTGGTGAAACACCGGTTTTTTCCGCTCTTACTGATTGTATTTTAACTGCTTCATGAAATGTTTGAAAAAAGGCATTGCCATCTAATACGTAAATGACAGGATATCCTGAATCCGGTGCTGGTTGCCTCGGCTTTGAAATATGAATTTGATATTCTTTACCTTTTAATTTTGAATACATTTTCCACTGCTCTGTATTAGATGTTATAATCTGCTGTTTTTCAACTGTAGTATTCACCCTATCCCCCCCTTTTTAACTTGTTACATATATTTCGATTTTTTCTTCTTGAGATACAACGCTATCATAACCGAAACAAACAGGAGCCCCGTTATACGGATCAATCATGACACGCGCATCAATATGAAATACTTCTTTTAACACTTCATTTGTAATGATTTCTTCTGGGCTACCAGTTATAACAATTTCTCCTTCCTTCATTGCAATAATTTCATCTGAAAACCTTGCTGCATGATTAATATCATGTAATACCATAACAACCGTACAATTATGTTCTTTATTTAACTTCTCCACAATTTGTAATACATCTAATTGATGAGACATATCAAGGTATGTAGTTGGCTCATCTAATAGCAACACTTCTGTCTCTTGTGCTAATGCCATCGCTAGCCATACCTTTTGTCTTTGACCGCCCGATAAATTTGCAATTTGTCTCGTCCGAAATTCAGAAGTTTTCGTTATATCTAATGCCCAATCAATCATTTCTTTATCTTTTGTCGTTAACTTATTTACGTTATTTCGATGTGGATAGCGTCCATAAGAAATTAATTCTTCCACTTTAAGTTCACCTGGTGCAATTGGCGTTTGCGGGAGTAAAGCTAACTGCTTCGCAATTTCTTTCGTTGGAATTGTATGTAAATCTTGCCCTTGCAAATATACTTTTCCGCTTTTTTGTTTTAAAATTCTTCCCATTGTTTTTAACAATGTCGATTTACCGCAACCGTTTGGACCTATAATTGTCGTTACTTTTCCTTCTTGTATTTCCACATTTAAATCGCGAAACACTGTAAGCTTTTCATAACTTGTTTCTAAATTTTTTGCACTTAAAATACTCACTTTTATTCCTCCTCTTACGCTTTCGCCTTATAAAGTAAATATAAGAAATACGGTACACCGACAATAGAAATAACGATTCCAACTGGTAGCTCTACAGGTGTGAAAACTGTTTTCGCAATAAAGTCTGAAGCAATTACAAGAAACATTCCTATTACGCCGCACGTAGGAATTATATACTTATGTTGAATACCGACAAGTCTTTTCGCTATATGCGGTGCCATTAGTCCAATAAAACCGATACTCCCTGAAACAGCAACACATGCGCTCACAAGTCCGATACTACTTAACAGTAAAATCGATTTCTCTCTTTCTACTGAAACACCTAAACTTGTAATACTCGTTTCTTCCAATTGAAATAAATCTAATAAATAAGCTTTCTTTTGTATAAGCGGAATTAAGATAATAAGCCATGGTAACATAGCCACAATATACTTCCAGTTTGCACTATATATACTTCCAGACACCCACACTGCAGCCATCTCGAAATCGGTTGACTTCATTTTGAGTGATAAATACATAGAGAATGCTCCAAACCCTGAACCGATTGCAATCCCTGTTAATAACAGTCGTTGCGAATCTAACTTACCGTTTTTCCAAGAAAACAAATAAATGATTAGCGCTGCACCTAATCCACCTATTAAACCAAACATAGGCATCATCATTATAGAAATCCAATCTGTGCTCTTTAGTTGCCCTTGAAAGAAAAACATAAAAATAACGATGGCTGTTCCTGCTCCGGCGTTTACGCCTAAAATACCTGGGTCTGCCAATCCATTTCTTGTAATCCCTTGAATAACGGCACCTGCAACACCAAGGCCTAATCCTACTAATCCAGCAATTACAATACGCGGAAGGCGAAACTCAAAAATAACTAAATCATGTTCTGGTACTGGATCAATTCTAAAAAGTGTTTTAAATACATCTGTAATCGTAATATCAAACGTACCATTCGTTAAACTAATGTAAATGGCACATAGTATTAAAAATACAATAATCCCCATCGTCATTCCAAAACGTTGACTTGAACTTTTAAGCATGTCTCTCTCCTCCTCTTGTACGAATTAAATAAAGGAAGAAAGGAATTCCAATTAAAGATGTTACGACTCCAATTGGCGTTTCAAATGGATAATTTACAAATCTACTTAAAACATCACATAACGCTAAGAAAACGCCACCAATAACGCCTGCACATGGCAAAATCCACTTATAATCTACCCCAATTATAAAGCGAGTAATGTGCGGAATAATTAAACCTACAAAACCAACTTTCCCCACTAAAGCAACTGCTGTTCCTGTTAAAAAGATAACTGATAAAATTGCCATCGCTTTAACTAGTTTTGTACGCTGCCCTAAATTAATAGAAACCTCTTCGCCTAATGAAAGAATGGTAATAGATTTTGATATTAACAGCGCTAAAATTATTCCAATTATCCCAAACGGTATCGTGATTTTAATGATATTAGGATCTACTTGATCTAATTTTGCATTAAACCAAAAACTAACATTTTGAGAAATTTGAAAATATGAAGCCATTGCAGCCGATACACTGCTTAAAAATGTTCCAATAACTGTCCCTATAATCGCTAACCTAACTGGTGATAAGCCATTTTGAAGGAGCGAACCAAAACCAAACACGATACCGGCTCCTAGTGCAGAACCAATCATTGAACATAAAACCATACCAATTGATGACATTCCCGGAAGAAAGATCATACAAAGTGTAATAACAAAGGCAGCGCCATCCGTCACACCCATAATAGAAGGGGATGCAAGATAGTTTCTTGTCATCCCCTGCATAAGTGCTCCTGATATGGCTAGAAATGCTCCGACTAAAAGAGCTGCAACTACCCTTGGTAAACGTGAAGTAATAATAATATTATGATTTACATCGCTTGAATCAAAATGAAATAATGCGTTCCACACTGTTTCAGCATCAATACTTTTCGCCCCATACAAAATCGAAAGTATAACTGTAAATAAGATGAGTATGGGTGCTATACATAATATGGTTACTGGTACTGCATTTGTTTTCTGCATATCATTCAACGCACCTTACTTATTGTATTATTTAGATAAATTTTTCACTGCTTCTTTTAAGAATGCTGTTTTACTCCAAGCAGTACCACCTTGTGCCATTGGATCTACAACATTTACAAATACTTTCTTTTCCTTCGCAGCATTCATACTTTGCCAAATTGGATTACTTTCAATTTCTTCTAACACTTTCGGGTTTTTATTTTCACTTGCCTCATATTGTAAGAAAATATAATCTGGGTTAAGTTCAGCAAGTTTTTCAAATGAAATTTTCTCTTGTGCTTTTACAGTTTTCAATTGTTCTGGAGCAGTTAGTCCAAGATCTTTATAAATTACAGGGTTGAAGTATACTCCATCTGGATATAAGAATAATTCGTTTGCTCTTAATCTAATGACAAGTACTTTTTTATCTTTTAACTTATCTCCTAGTTTTGCTTTTGCTTTTTCAGCGTCCGAATTGTAGTCTTTAATAATTTTTTCTGCTTTATCTTTTTTACCAGTTAATTCTCCCATTAACTTTAAGTTATCTTCCCAATTTGTTGAAACGTGTGATACCGGGAATGTAGGAGCTACTTTCGTAAACTTTTCAGCTGTTTCTGCTGGGAATTTCGTACTCGATGTAATAACATCTGGTTTTAATTGTAGTAATGTTTCGAAATTTGGTTGCATTTTCTCACCAACAGATTTCGCACCTTCTAACTCTTTTTCAAGGTATTTTGGTAATTTACCACCTACAGTAATGGCACCAACTGGTTTAATTCCAAGTACCGCCGCATCTTCCATTGACTCTAAACTAGCTGTCGCAATTTTATCTACTTTTGCTGGCACTGTATATTCTTTACCTAAATATGTAATTTTTCGTTTTTCATCTTTTTTCGTTTCCGTAGCTTTTGTCTGTTGTTTTTGCTCGCCTGAAGTTTTATCCGCACTATTACATGCCGCTAAACCTACACTTAAAACTGTAACCATCCCTAAAGTAAATAATTTCTTGTTCATCTTTATATGTCTCCTCTCGAATTTTCAAACTATATTCTCAATAAAATTTAACTATATGAACCTTGTCTCAAATATATATTTCATTAGATTAATAATTTTATCCAGAACTCATTCACGTTCACTTCCCCTAGACTATAATTCTTTTACACCTTCATCACTTGATAACCGTTTCTACTGATAATGATTATCGTTACTAAGTATATATTTAATATGAAATTATTTCAAGAATGATTTGAAAAATTTTAACAAACTGAATTAAAAAAAGAAGTATCCGCCTGATTTTAGGGAGATACTTCTTTTTTTAGAAATTTATATGTAATTCAACTGGACAATGGTCTGATCCCATTACTTCACTATTAATTTTCGCTTCTGTTATTTGGTCTTTCATTCTTTCCGAAACAACAAAATAATCTAAACGCCATCCGATATTTTTCGCTCTCGCGCCCATACGATACGACCACCACGAGTATGCACCTTCTTGATCAGAATAAAGGTAACGATACGTATCAATAAATCCTTCTTCTAAAATACATGTAAATTTCTCTCGTTCCTCATCGGAGAATCCAGGGTTTTTACGATTACTTTTTGGATTTTTCAAATCGATTTCTTTATGAGCAACATTTAGGTCTCCACAAAAAATAACTGGTTTTTTCTCATCTAATCGTTTGATATAGGATCTGAAATCATCTTCCCATTTCATTCTGTAATCTAATCGTTCTAATCCACGTTTTGAATTTGGTGTATATAACGTGATCATGTAAAAATCTTCGAATTCTAATGTAATAAGTCGCCCTTCTTGATCATGCTCTTCAATTTCTAAGCCGTATGTAACAGAAAGCGGTTCTTTTTTTGTAAAAATAGCCGTTCCCGAATACCCTTTTTTCACAGCGTAATTCCAGTATGTATAATATCCCTCTAGATTTAAATCAATTTGGCCACTTTGCAATTTAATCTCTTGCAGACAAAATATATCTGCATTAGATTCTTCGAGATATTCTAAAAATCCACCCTTTGCAATAACTGCACGTAAACCATTTACATTCCATGAAATTAACTTCACTTATAGTCCTCCTCTTGATGTTCACTTTCAAAGTTCATGCTATCACAAAATAGAAAAACAATCATATGTTCATCTTTGTAATCTTGCTCTTACATTTGTAAATACGTACATACGCACTTTATTCAGGTTATACTACTTTCAGAGGTGATGTTTTTGCACAATGAAGGGTTAACATTAACGAGTGAGTATTGGCATGCAATTATTCATAATGATTCTTCCTATGATAGCAAATTCTTTTATGCTGTGAAATCAACTGGAATCTTTTGCAGGCCATCATGCAAATCAAGAATACCGAATAGAAACAATGTACGAATTTTTCATCATGCAGAACAAGCATTAAGTGAAAACTTTCGCCCGTGCAAACGTTGTAAGCCAAACGGGATCACTTTACCTAATGAAGAGTGGGTAGAACAAATTAAAGACTATATCGAAAAGCATTATGACGAATCCTTAACTCTCGACATGCTTGCGGAAATGTGTCATGGTAGCCCTTTTCATTTACAGCGTACTTTCAAAAGAATAATAGGGCTAACTCCTATAGAATATATACAACAATTCAGGGTTCTTAAAGCAACCGAATACCTTTTACACACAAATCAATCTATTAAAGAAATTAGTACTGCTGTCGGGATAGAAAACCCAGAGTATTTCGCAACTTTATTTAAAAAAAAACCGGATTTACTCCTACTGAATATCGAAAAAAGAACGAAATGAAAGAGGGATACGATAATGAATTCCTACAAAAATAATTATATATATTGGACGCTACTTACACATAAAAATTGGCGATTTCATATTGCTGCAACTGAAAATGGACTATGTTTCATTGGATCACAAGACGAAAACTTTGAAGAATTAAATATATGGGCTAGAAAAAAACTGCCCCAACATATATTGATCCATAGTCCAGATTACTTGCAAATATATACGAAAGAAATTATCGAATATTTAGAAAGCAAGCGAGAAACTTTTACATTCCCTATCGATGCTTATGGAACTAATTTTCAATCATCTGTTTGGAATGCGGTACGTGAAATTCCTTATGGAAAGACCTATTCTTATACAGAAATTGCTGAAAGAATTCAAAAACCTAAAGCTGTGCGCGCCGTTGCTTCTGCTATTGCTGCTAACCCTCTTCTTATTACCATTCCTTGTCACCGCGTTATTGGGAAGAATGGGAAACTAACCGGATTTAGGGGTGGATTAGAAATGAAGAAAAAATTGCTTACATTAGAAAAGTTGCAGGTGGAATTCATATGACAGCAGAATATAATAGCGCATTATCTATAGCAGTTCCAAAAGAATTTTGTTTCCAAGAAAATTTACGTTATCTATCACGTTCTAACAATGAATGTATGTTCCATATTGAAGATAACAAAATTTATAAAGTTATCCCTGTTCAAGATATAAATCCTCTAGTTGAAATTAGTGTGAATACAGATGGCAATATTCAAATACTTTGTTTAGAAGAATCATTCACATCTGAAAAATCGATACGTGAAGCTGTAGCTAACTATGTAAAAGAATGGTTTGATTTAACTACTGATTTAGCCCCCTTTTATACATTAGCTAAACATGATTTACTCCTTCAAGGACCAATTGAACAATATTATGGCCTTCGTACTTTAGGTATTCCAGACTTATTTGAGGCACTTTCCTGGGGAATTATCGGTCAACAAATTAACCTAACATATGCTTATACGCTAAAAAGAAGATTAGTTGAGCAATTTGGAAGTTATGTAGAATGGGACGGTAGAAAGCATTGGATATTCCCATCACCTGAAACAATTGCAAATCTACATGTAGAAGATCTCCAACAATTAAAAATGACGACTAGAAAATGTGAATATTTAATCGGTATTGCGAAGCTTATCACAGAGGGAAAACTATCAAAAGAGGATTTACTGCAAACACAAGATGTAAAGGTTGCTGAGAAACAATTAACCGCTATCCATGGTATAGGCCCATGGACTGCCAACTATGTTTTAATGCGTTGTTTAAGATTTCCTTCAGCTTTTCCAATTGATGATGTTGGTCTGCATAATGCAATTAAATTTATAACAGGTTCCGAAAATAAACCGACTAAAAATGAAATAAAAGATTTCGCGGCAAACTGGGCTAATTGGGAGTCTTATGCGACTTTTTATTTATGGCGAGTACTATATTAAAAGAACCAAGTAGCACATTCGTACTACTTGGTTCTTTTTTAAGCTTGCTCCTCAAAACGTCTTGCAATTTCTACAATAACTTGAACGGCTTTTTCCATATTATCTACCGAAACATACTCAAATTTACCGTGATAGTTTTCACCACCAGTGAAAATATTCGGCGTCGGTAATCCCATATATGATAATTGTGATCCATCTGTGCCTCCGCGAATCGGATGAATATTTGGTTCAATGTCTAAACTTTTCATTGCTTCATATGCAATATCAACAATTTCTCTTACCGGTTCAATTTTTTCAAGCATGTTATAGTATTGATCATTCATTTCTAAGACGACTGCATCTTCACCATACTTTTCTTGCATATTCTTCACAATATTTTTAACGTTATTTTTACGTGCCTCAAAATTTTCACGATCAAAGTCTCGAACAATATAATACGCTTTACTTTGCTCAACATCACCATTTAAAGAAAGTAAATGATAGAATCCTTCATAGCCTTCTGTATATTCTGGCGCCTCTTCTACTGGTAAATGCCCATTAAACTCCATAGCCAGTTTAGTTGCATTGCGCATTTTATTTTTCGCTGTTCCAGGATGTGTATTCGTTCCGTTAAACGTTAACTTAGCACCTGCAGCATTAAAACTTTCATACTCTAAACCACCTAATGGACCTCCATCCATCGTATAAGCGAATGATGCACCAAACGCTTCTACATCAAAATGCGCTGGCCCACGACCAATTTCTTCATCCGGTGTAAATGCTACTCTTATTTTCCCGTGCTTAATTTGCGGATTATGTATTAAATGGTTCATTGCAACCATAATTTCTGTAAGACCAGCTTTATCATCTGCTCCTAGAAGTGTTGTACCATCAGTTGTAATAATGGTATGCCCTTTATATGATGGTAATTCCGGGAACTGCTCTGGTGTTAACACAACATTTAGCTCTTCATTTAACGTAATTGCATTACCATCAAAATTTTCATGAATTTGTGGCTTGACGTTTTTCCCTGTAAAGTCTGTTGCCGTATCTAAATGAGCTAAAAATCCGATTACAGGAACATCCTTGTCCGTATTAGCTGGAAGTGTTGCCATTACATAGCCATTATCATCCATCATTACTTCTGTTAACCCAATTTCTTTTAGCTCTTCCACTAATAACTTACCAAACTCAATTTGTCCTGGTGTTGTTGGTACTGTATGGCTTTCTTCATTTGATTGCGTATCAATTTTTACATATCTCGTAAATCTTTCAATAAGTTCTTGTTTCAAGTTCATTCACTCCCTTTTACGTTTCTCTCTCCATTATAATCCTTAAAACGAAATATTTTAACTTTTTTGACTGTGAAGATACATATTTCATTTACATTGTTAACATTTTTAAACGAATGATAAAAAGACATAATATTTGTACATTAAAACCGTAACAGGTAACATACATAATTATAAAATATGGGAGGTTTTAAAGATGAGGCTAACTCTCTTTCGCTATTTTCTTTTTTTCTTAGGATTAATTTTCTTTGGCCTTGGAAATGCTCTTGCGGTCAAAGTTAAATTTCTAGGCTTGCACCCTTGGGAAGTTTTAAATATGGCTCTCTACCAAAAGTTTGGATGGACCATTGGTACGTGGAGTGTCATATGTGGGTTATGTCTCGTTCTAATATCTTTACTAGTAGATCGAAAATATATAAATGTCGGTACATTTTTGAATGCACTACTTATCGGTCCCATTATGGACTTTTTCTTACAATCAAACATGCTTCCAGACGCTAGTAATTATTTATGGATAAACTTACTCATTTTATTTTCTGGTATTGCCATTACAGGTATCGGGGGAGGGATGTACGTTGCAGCTGGGATTGGCGCTGGCCCTCGTGATGGATTCATGCTTACTATTTCCGACAAAACAGGACTTTCTATTAGCCGTGCTAGAATCATAGTAGAATGTATTGTACTAGTTGTTGGATTTATGCTAGGCGGTCCTGTTTTCATCGTAACTTTTCTGTACACCTTTATTCAAAGTCCAATCTTTCAGCAATCATTTAAGATGTTTCAAACACTTTTACATACTTTACATAACAAAAAGAAAATTAGTGAACATATTTAAAGTACTGCTTAATGCAAATAAATTCACCCTATTTACGACTCCCGCCGCAAATAGGGTGTTTCTGTTTTTATCTCGCAATTTAAGAATATATAATACTACTCATTCACAATAAAAGTATATACATCATCATAAATACAACCATTTACTTTAATCACATACTTCCCAGGTTTATTAAAACTAATTGTGTATTTATTTAACTGAATTGCTTCTTTATCTCCAGAAAGAATATCAATACTTCTGCCACTTAATACATACAATTCATTTAGATCCATCGTTACATCAATTGTATTGAAATTTTCCACTTTCACTTGCTGTGCTTCCGCAACGCTTACACTTGGTTCTAAAAACAGTAGTCCACTTAATCCAATCGTCCCCGCTAAAGCAACTCCCGCAAACTTTTTAATCTGTTTCATTACAATGACCTCCTTATAGATTTTGCGTAAAGGTGATGTCCCCCTTACACCACAAAGCCTATATGTAATGAAATGAAAAGTAAACGGGGACTGTAAGACAAAATTCTACATCTTTTTCTCCTATTGAATATAAATCCAACGTTTGGAGTTTTGACACATTTAAAATTGTTTCCCTAAACCAATTCCCCCATAATTTATTCAAATACTGAATAATTACTTATTGATTTAACATTCTAAAAATAGTTGATAAAGATGCTTTCTATTCAAAAAAAGACTTTGCTATAAAAGTAACTTTTACAACAAAATCCATGCAACTAATTTTATTCCGCTTTCCATAATCTCTCTACATTCATTAATTGTTCTTCTTTAAACTCCATCTTATATATATCCGGTTTTGACGTATTCATTAAAAATTCAAAACCATATTGTTTATCAAAATAGTTCATCATTAATGTCATGACAAGCCCATGTGTACCAATTACAATTTTGCGTCCTTGAAAATCTATTAAGATTTCTTTTAATACTTTCACTACTCTTCTCTGGCAGTCTGCATATGACTCTCCTTCCGTTCGTGAAAAGTCCGGATTAGAGAACATCTTCTGTACAAGTGGATACACCTCTTTGTCTGATATAACCTGACCCTCACTTGAAAACATACACTCTTTAAGATTTTCATATACTACTATTTCTTTTTCATGGAAATTAGCTGACTCCTCTATCGTTAACATAGCCCGATTATAGGGACTGGAAATAAAAGTATGAATTTTCTCCGCTTTTAATATGTCAGTTACTCTACGGGCATCCATACGTCCCTTCTCAGTTAACCCGCGCATTCTTTCATTTCCTTCTAGTTTTGGTGATTCACCATGTCTAACCATATAAATATATGTGCTCATAATTTCTCCTTAAAATTGTTTATTAGTTAATACATCACGTTCATTTATCCCATTTCAACACTTAAGTGTAATACTAAAATACTTTATAAAATGTGCTGATTTGTTCGTCTAATCCATTCTCCTACTAAACTCTCAAATAATTCAGGCTGCTCAATTTGCAAATTATGCCCTGCCATATCTAACACTGCTAATGTTGCCCTGGGATATTCTTCAATAATTTCTATAATATTTTGATAACCTACTGATATATCTTGTCTTCCAGTCAGTAAAAGAACGGGCTTTTCATATTTTTCACGCTGAAAATCCATAGTAAGAGAGTAATTCTTTTGCAACCTTTCAATAAATTCATAATTAGCAACATCTAACCCAGGCTTAATTTCTTCTTTAAATCGCGTATATGTATATTCATTTGCTATTACAGCTAACTCACAAAATTTCTCTCTTTCCGTGGAAGTAAGCGTATTTAAATATTCCTCATCTTGTACAATTACCTGTTTATCTGGAAGAATCCTTTTTTCTGGCTCCGCTACAACAACAGGACATACTAATAGTAATCCGCTAACTCTCTCAAACATCTTTGTAAGTATACCTTTGGCTAAATAGCCTCCATATGATTCTCCTACCAATAAAAATTTTTCAGTAGAAATGATTTCCTCAATAAATGTGATAAGCACTTCTACTATACGATCTGAACTATTTATCCAATTTGGAGCGTTCGATTTCCCCATACCAGGTAAATCAATATATATTCGCTTATAACCTTCATATTTCTGAAATACTGATTCCATACATTTCATCATTAACCTATGATCAGGGGCGCAGCCATGTATGATAATGACCGGTTTACCCTCTCCCACAATTTCATAGTATATTTCTGCATCTTTAATTCGATATATCATAAAAAAACCTCCCTATTTAGTGGCAATACTATCCACTCTGTAAGAATACACGTTCTTATTCTATATCCTTTCCCTATATTTTCACAAATGTTAATTTTCAGATTTAAAATAAAAATCTCGCCTAAAAAATCCTCATCATTTTATATGCAATTTTGCATCTCCACTTACAAATCACTAAAAAAACTTTACAATTCAAAGGATGACTAAATATACAATTTCTATTTAAAATCTTGATACAGTCTATACTATCAACCACAATGTTTTTTTAACTTTAAGAATACTTACACTATTTAACACTTTCCTTATAAACATGATTTTTATAAGGAAATCTGATACAATTCTTAAATAATATTATTATGTATAGATATAACGAACATAGTACATAATTAAAGAAGGTGATTTCATTGAAATTAAATAAAAATTTACAATTATGTATATTAATTGGAACATTAATATGCTATTCAATCTATTTTATGTTTTTCTATCTGTTCCCTACTCATTTTTCAAATTCAGATGTACGCTTCGCTTCACTTATCGTTGAAGCCATTACATTTGTATCACTGATTTACTCTATATATTCTAAAAAAGTCAGTTCAAATCCGTTTTGGATATGTATTACAATAGCAATTGGTAGTTTTTTATTAGGGAAAATAGTATATACATATCAGGATAGCTTCTTCGAAATTCCAATACATCGTTTTACTGTTTCTGATGTATTTTACATGTTTTTTCTATTTTTCTGTCTTATCGCTTTCTGCTATAAAATTTTAAAGGAATGCAATAAATGGGAAAAAGCGTTCTTTATTTGTGATATATGCATAGTGCTTACTTCCATATTTACATTAGAATGGTATTTATTTAACCAACCAAGTTTAAATATATTCTCTCTTTCACTAGGAGATGTTTTCCTTTCATTTTTATACCCAATTGCAGATTTATTATTTCTGCTGCTAGGTGTTAGTCTCTTTTTCCGTCCAACAATTTTTAAATCCAAACGGAAAATTTATATCTTTATTTTTGTATTAATAAGTTCTGCAACTTTTAACTATATTTATTTTTACTTAAATAACCACTTATCAACTGAAACGATAACATTATTACGTCTTTTATATAGAATACCTATATTACTTATTGCAATAGCTGGCTCTATTCCAGAAGATCATAATAGCCATAAAAATTATTTCATTGTAAACCCTATAATAGGAAAAAAAGCTTTAGTTGTATTTCCCTATCTTGCTGTTGCAATACTAATCGGGTTTACATTAAAAGAACAAACATCATCTTCAACTCTCATTACAGGAAATTGTATTACTTTTATTTTCGTACTCATTCGTCATTCTATCGTACGTATGCAAAACAATTCCTTAACAAAACGTTTGCAGGCATTTAATGCCCAACTAGAAGAAAAAGTTACTTTACGGACGTCTGATTTAGTTCATAAATCAGAGGCTCTTTCTCAAAAACAACAAAAGTTTAAATCATTATATGAATATCATCCTGACCCTATTTTCACCATTGATTTAAATGGAATATTCTTAAATGTAAATAAGGCTGGGAGTGTACTACTTGGTGCACCAACGGATGAGTTACTAGGTGAAACTTGTTTTTCGATTATTTTAGATGAAGATAAGCATAAGCTAGCATTGGCATTAGAGAAAGTGAAACAACAAGAATCGGCATCCTTACAACTTAGTTCTCAATATAAAGATGGCTTTACTTATTTTTTATACGTTACAATCATTCCTATTATAATAGACGGACAAATTTCAGGAAGCTATATTATGGTGAAAGATATTACTGCACTAAAAAAACAGCAAGAAGAAATTAAATATTTAGCATTCCATGACACAGTAACGAAAATTGGGAACCGTGCCTTTTTTCATAAAAAATTAAAGAGAGTTATAAAAAATGCTAAAATAGCAGGAAGCGAGTTTGCATTATTATATTTAGATTTAGATCGCTTTAAAGCAATTAACGATACACTTGGACATTCGTCAGGAGATTACATATTAGAAGAAGTAGCAAAGCGATTCCAATCATGTCTTCCATCACATACTCATCTTTCAAGAATCGGTGGCGATGAATTTACAATCATAATTGAAAACTATACTGACGAAGATTACTTATTCCAATTATGTAACCAATTATTTGAATGCATGAAAAAATCATTTATCATACATGAGCATAAATTAACTTTATCACTGAGTATCGGCATCGCTATTTATCCACATTCCGGAATCGATACCGCTACACTCCTGAAAAACGCCAATGTTGCAATGTATGATGCAAAAGCAAAAGAGCTTAACTCTCTCTCTATTTATGACGATGTAATCGCTAAAAAAATTGAAAGACGATTACGATTAGAAAAAGATTTACCAAACGCACTACAAAATGAAGAATTGTTCCTTTTGTATCAACCTCAAGTTGATAGTGAATCTAATAAAATCATCGGTGCAGAAGCTTTAATTAGGTGGAATCATCCTGAATTAGGTATTATTTCTCCATACGAGTTTATTCCGATTGCAGAAGAAACACTACAAATTATTTCAATAGGAAAATGGACATTAGAGCAGGCTTGTAAGCAAATGAAACGTTGGCACGGACTCGGATATTCACATTTAAAAATAGGTGTAAATTTATCTGCTAAAGAATTTGAACAAGAGGATTTTGTAAGGTCTATTTCTTCTACTTTAACAAATACAGGTTTACCAGCAAGCTCTCTTGATCTTGAATTAACAGAGCGAATTGCAATGATGGATGAACGAGAAACATTGATAAAACTGCGTACACTAAAAAGTCTAGGGATTCACATTTCAATCGACGACTTTGGTACAGGTTATTCTTCGCTAGCCTACTTACCTTTATATCCAATTGATACATTAAAAATTCCGAGAGAATTTATTACAATGTCTGAAACATGTGATGATGGAATGGAAATTATTAAAACAATCATCACATTAGCAAATACACTAGGAATGTCTGTCATTGCTGAAGGTGTAGAAACAAAAGAGCACGTAAATTTCCTTCAAAAAAATAAATGTCAGTTTATTCAAGGTTATTATTACAGTAAGCCTATTCATATTGATGCATTTACTGAGCTATTAGAAAACGGCATTCACCCATATTACATAGCTAATTGGAATAACTAACAATAAATTTGAACAAATATAGTAAAAAGGAAAGAAGATACCTTCTTTCCTTTTGTTTTTCCATTTACATTTCTATTACTTCACCACATCATTTATTATATCTACTAATTGATGAATCCCCTCATCATTTGTTTTTTTATATTCATTCATGTTTTGAATATATTTCTCCTGATTTGTATACAACTTATTTACTGCATGTATAAATGTATTCGTATTTACTCTGTCTTGGAGTATTACTTCCGCATATCCTTGCCGTGAAAAATATTCAGCATTTAAACCTTGATCTCCCCTACTGGAACTGTTAGTTAACGGGATAAGCAACATCGGTTTCTTCAAAAATAACAATTCAGAAATAGCAGTAGAACCCGCTCTGGAAACTACAACACTTGCCATATTTAGTATATGCGGCAACTCGTCTCCTATATATTCAAATTGCATATACCCCTCCATGCCAATAGATGGGTCTACCTTCCCTTTACCACATATATGAATAATATTAAAGTTTAATAGTATTGTATCTAAACATTTCCTTACCATATCATTTATCCATTTAGCACCTTGACTCCCACCCATAATTAATAACACTGGTTTATCTTGTTGAAATTCACAATATCTTCTTCCTCTTAATACGTTACCCTTCTCAATTTCTTCCCTTACAATCGGTCCTACATAAACCTTCTTCTCATTACTTACATTTTCTCCTGTCTGAGGAAATGTTGTGCATAGCTTTGTAGCAAAAGGTAATGCTATTTTATTGGCAAGTCCTAATGTGCTATCTGGTTCACGTATAATTATAGGCACACGATTTAACCATGCTCCTATAGCTACAGGAACTGAAACAAATCCTCCTGCTGAAAAGATAACGTCAGGCTTTGTTTTCTTAATTAATTTATAACTTTGTAAACAACCGCTTATAATTTTAAAAGGATCTTTAAAATTCTCCCAATCCCAATATCTCCTAAGCTTGCCCGTTGAAACACTATTGTATTTAACATTTTTCACTAATGATTTTTCAATTCCATTTTTGGATCCAATATACTCGACTCTCCATCCTTGCTCTATAAATTTAGGAATTAATACAATATTAATCATAACGTGTCCGGCTGTACCGCCCCCAGTAAAAAGAATCGTTTTGCTCATAACTTATACCCACCTTTATTATTAAAAATCTAGCTTTATATTTACCTTTTAAATGTAAATAAACTTATTATTTTTTATATAAATCTTTAACTCCACCTCTATATCTTGTAAAAGATCTTTAATGAGTTCATAAAAATCATTTCCATACTCACTACACTCATATTGAGCAAAGATTTGAATCACATACCTAGTTTCGGTCTCTAATGCTGACTTTATTCGATTAACCCTTTTTTCTTCTACATACGCTTGATATTTATGTATTGCCTCATAAAGACGCAATACATGCGCTTCTTCATCTTTCCAGTCCAGCGTATCAACAATTGAAAGAAATAGCGTATTTTGATTATCTATTACTTCATAACCATTCATATATTTCTTACACCCTTTTTTGTTTTTCATTGCATGCAGATGTCACTACACTTCGCATACTCAAGTACATCTTTTAATGATTGATGAAATTCAATTTCTGGGATCCAACCTAACCTTTTTATTTCCTCTATTACTAAACTCTCATTTGAGTCGCTCCCACTTTTCTCTGTTTCCTCTATAAAAAAATTTAGCTGTGTTAATTCTTTATATTGTTCTAGTACATCTAATAAAGATCGTTTTACTCCTGATCCGATGTTATATTGTTTTCCATTTATTCCATCTCGTAATAACACATGATACGCTTTAACCGCATCACGTACATCTAGAAAATCTCTACTATCTTTCAAACTGTTTACTTCAATAATAGCTTTACTTCTACCTGATTCTATATCTATCATTTTCTTTGCGAGAATCGAACAAATGCCATTCGATACCCCTGGACCAATTAAATTTGAAGGCTTTGCAATGATAATATTTGAATCCATTAATTCTCCCCAAGCCTCTGCAATAATGACTTGCATCGTTTTACTTAAACTATATGGATTTGAAATTTTCATTTCGTCCATACTATCTGCTTGCAAAGCAGATCCTATAACTAATGTTCTACAATGCGATGCTTCTTGCTTAATTGCTTCTAATAAATATAACGTTCCTATTACGTTAATCTCTATATATTCAAGAGCAGATGTCCAAGATTCTATGACCGAATTCCTTCCTGCTAAATGCAATACGTAGTCTGGCTTTATTTGTTTCATTACCTTTATTACTTCGCTCTTATTAGTTAAATTACAAGTAATACCATTTCTAATTTTTTCTCTATGTGCACGATTTTGAAACATAGGAATTACATGAAAGCCCTGCTCTAAAAAATATTGGCAAGCATGGCGTCCTGTAAAACCATTTGCACCAGTTATTAAAAGGCTCGCATTTTTTTTCATCGCAAAAATCCTCCTTTTAATAGCATTTGTTTCACCTCATGTTTTGCAAGTAAGTCTTGTTGAGAACTAAAACTCTTCACATCCACTAGCGGATAGCTAGAATAATATTCTTGAAGTCCTTCTATAGGAATGGTCGGTAGTACCACAAAATAATTTTGATCAAAACTTATACTTGTTTTACTCTCTACCTCAGATAAAAGCATTTCACTTAATTTTTCACCTGGTCTTATCCCTACCTCTTTTACCTTAACGTTCCTTTTTTCCGAATCTTCAATTAACACTTCTGCTAAATCTGTTATTTTACATGCCGGCATTTTCATAACAAAGATTTCCCCGCCTCTACCTTGATATACGGCTTTAAATAACAATCCAACAGCATCTTCAACTGTTAAGAAAAATCTAGTCATATTCGCATCGGTAATCCCTACTTGTGAAGATTTTTTAATTTGTTGTTTAAAAAGCGGTACTACACTTCCACTCGTCCCTAAAACATTTCCACCACGAACACAAATGAATTTTGTTTTCTTCGTTTGTATATTCGCATGAACCATTAATTTTTCACCAATTGCTTTTGTCATCCCATACGTATTTGATGGATCAGCTGCTTTATCCGTTGAAACATATATAACTTTTTCAACTCGCATCTGTATAGAGGCTTCAATTACATTTTGCGTACCATGTATGTTGGTTTTTATAGCTTCATAAGGATAATACTCACATACTGGAACGTGTTTTAAAGCTGCAAGATGAAATATATAATGTACACCTTGGCAAGCATAGACTAGTTGATCTTTATCACGAATATCTCCAATAATAAATTTTAACCTTTCATCATTTATAAACTGTTGCTGCATTTCAAACTGAACCGTTTCATTTCTTGAAAAAATTCTAATTTCTTTCGGTGATTTTTCTAATAGTTGTTTTATAAGTTCATGCCCCCACGAACCTGTACCACCAGTAATTAAAATTATTTTATTTAACATTCCTTTTCCTCCTACGAAACATCTCAATTTAAATAGTATTTATTGAATTATTTTCAATTGATTCAAATCATAATCGTCGTTTGTTACATTTAATTGACAAAATAAAAAAACAGAAACTATTAAACAACGTTTCTGTTTTTCATTTCACCTCACAACAGTAAGATTTTTTATACTGTTTGCATGATAAATAAATTCCTTGTAAAAAAACACCGCTCATTTATTTCTTATACTCGTAATAAAATAAAGTGAAACTTTAATCAGTGGGGATATTGTTCATCCCCCACTAATTATCAGCCCTCACCAATCGGGCTTTTACGGGCAGTTGATCCCCCACCGAACATCTTTGCTTCCGCTGAATTTTGAGGTGGGGATCTTACTACCCGGCAAATAGCGGGATAAATAGAATGATTCATAGCCAATAATCATGTTTAAATTTATGAAAAAGGGAGGTAACGGAATGGACCAAAGCAATTCAAATCATACATATAACGGACCTTCCAAAGCACTGCCCCTCTCCCTATTCGATGTAAAAAATGAATTGAAACAAAAAAGCAAGCTTATTCCTTCTGATACCTTGTATAAATTAACGAAAGAAGAGCAACTCATCATCAACAAAATAAAAATACAAACAGAACAGCTAAATAAAAATAATGTTACAAGAACACGCGCATACTACCAATTTTACATTCAATATCCAGAAATACATTGGGCACTGCTTGGACATATGGTATCACGTAACGGCGGTTGGAATATGACTGATTTAAAGGGCGATTTATATACGAGAATCTTATCAGAGAAAGATCAATTCATATTTTTTTCTTTTTTAGAAAGAGGGAATTGGCTTATTTTCCAAGATGTATACCCTCAATTTTTACTTTACGAACAAAGTGTAAAGAAATCACAAAAGTTATTTCACCTTCTCCCTCACCTAAATGTTTCTACATTTATGGAAACGATGTGGAACGATTTTTGGAAAACAGGCAACAAAAAAACATTAGCCATTGCAACTATTATTAATGAACAAAACTACTTAGAAAAAAGAGTGATTCAAAATGTACAATTTAAAAAGACCGTACTCAATAGTATTGGATTTAAACTCTTTGATTTCTTTCAGTTTAATCATATCCTTTTCCCATTCTACGAAAATGATAAGAAACAAAAAGTGTTACTATTTGGTGATACAATGAAACATTTCACTTCCTTACATGAACGAATATTAATTGGAAAAAGATTATATTCATTATTATTTCGAGATACACATGTTTTATCTCAAATAATAAGCTGGGCCCAACACCATCCGCACACGGGATCAAGGAAAGATTACTGGCCCCATTTATTTTCAAGTGTAAATGAATCTTTTTCCCGTGAGTTTTATAAGCGCCGAATAAAAAAATGCCAGTTACGAAATGACGCTTATCGCATATACAGCCCTGCACTCATCTATGCATGGCGAGATATGAAGCATGAGGAAGTTGACAGTGAAGATTGGTTTACCGATTGGCAAGTTGTACATTATTTAGTTGATAAGGAGGAAAATATAAATGGACAAATTACAGAAGACTACTGCAAAACACTCGAAAAAATTGAACTCGCAATTCTCGCAAAGAAAAATGTCCTCCTCCGAGAAGAAGAATGAGTTTCTAGCATTAGTAGTTACAATCTTTCTCTCTGCTATTATTGGAACTTGTTTAGATGCTTTTTTTGTTCATAAACAAATATATTCCTTTCCAGCTAGACCCTTCTCATCCACATTTTCGGTTAATATAGCTTTTACATTATTCGTACTGCCGATTTTAACAGTTATCTTTATACACATTTCAAAAAAATTATCTAAAGTTTCTAGAATTCTATTTATTATTTCAATTGGTATTTGTGCTAGCCTTTTTGAACAGATTGCTGAAAGTTTAGGTTTATTTATACACAGTACGAATTGGAACCATACATATTCTTTATTTGGTTATATGATTTTCCATTCTTTTATTTGGAACATATATAATTGGATAAAAAAATAAAGAGACCATTATAGGTCCCTTCTTAAGCATACTCTTCCATTATTGCTAATGGTGCCAGTGTTTGTAGGCTTTTAGAGCGTAAACGATAGGCAACGACTTTCTTCTTATATTGCTTAATGACATCAATATGTTCCTCATAACTATATAGAGAAAACCTAATCTCTTTATTCCCTTTCTTCGTATCAATGACTATTGGTGTCCCTTCTCCGTGCGGCGGGAAATAATGTTTATCTAAAAACAAAGCTTCATTAAATTCATGAATAACTTGTAGTTTCATTTCTCCCTCTATATTTTTTCCATCTATTGATATAGAAGTATTTTCCGCCTCAAGTTTTTGATGCAACTCAAATTTACTAATAATTGATTCTACAACAGAAGTGGGCATACTAGAAACTAATACTTTAATAGCTCCAAAAACAAATAATGTAACTATAAACCATGTTGTCATTGTTATCATCTCCATTACATTTAAAAAATAAATTTCGTTCCATACGGTATTAGTATACTAATGAGTATTCCAGTTACAATCATCGTTACCGAACCGATAGTCGCTTCTTTCTCGCCTTCCTTCACTAAACGACTCACACCGATAATATGTGATGCACAGCCCATTCCAACTCCTTTTCCAATCGTACTTGTTATACTGAAAAACTTAAGTACTGTCGGTCCGACAATAGCACCTGTTATCCCTGCAACAACTACAAAACTAGAAGTCATAGATGGAATACCACCAATTTGATCCGCTAATGAAAGGGCAATAGGCATCGTTGCTAACTGTGGTAAAGTAGTTAATATAAGTTCCTTATCTATATTTAAAATTCCGCCAATCACTACATTCATGCTCGTTACAGCCACTATACCTATCACTACTCCGATAAGTATCGATAAAAAATTTTTCATCAGTATCTTTCGCTCTTTAAATAGAGGTATGGCTAATGCTACAATTGCAGGGCTCAATAAGCTTGAAAGAATGTCTCCCCCATTTTCCCTATACTCATGATGAGAAATACCAAAAATCAAAAATAAACAAATCATAATTGCCGTAACTGTTAACACCGGTAACGTAAATGCAAACGTAAATTTTTTATATAGATTTGTCGCCAAGAAATAAATTGCTACAGTAATAATAATTAAGACCATTTGAATCGTGCACCTTGTCGATTTTATTTTTTTGATGTTACTAATAATTGACTTATATAACCTGAAACAATTAAAGTTACTATAGTACTTGCAACTACTAAAAGGAATATAATACTCCCCTTACTTAAAAGAAAAGATCCGTATTCCATGAGCCCTGTTGTCGAAGGGATTAAAAATAACGGTAAAAATACGATTAACTTTTCCGCACCTAACTCAAACCACTTTAACGGTAGAACGCGAGTGAAAAGAAACAGGAACAGTATTAACATCCCTATTAAACTTCCCGGTATTGATAGATGGAATATTTCCTGAATCCACATACCCACTAAGCTAAATACATATAGCACGCCTACTTGAAGTAAAAGCGTCACGTACTTCATTTATTTCCCTCATTTCACTATCACACATCCATATTATGAAATCTCATTTAGCGTGTAAGCAAACCGTTTAATTCCAAGTTGAATTTGTTCTATATTCGCTCTACCAAACGTAAATCGTATATATTCATTTTTCGAACCTAAAACACTGCCCGGAACAAATGCGACACCATTCCGTATAGATTCACCTAATAAGTGATATTCATCAAACTTTCCTTTCACTTTACACCATACATGTATTCCACCCTCTGGCACGAAACATTCAACTCGGTCTCCCAATGTTCCTTCAAGCTCTGTAATTAATTCATCTCTTCTTTGCTTTAATTGTCCACGAAGTATCGTAATATGTGTATGAAAATCCTTTGATTCTAAAAATTGATTTGCTACCCACTGCGTAAATACACTATGGCCAAAATCAACTTGTTGCTTTGCATCTGCTAAACGCTCAATTACTCGTATAGGACCAATTATCCATCCAATACGTAATCCTGATGCAACAATTTTTGATAATGAACTTATATAAAGAACATTTCCATTTTGATCCATTGATTTTAATGTCGGATTCACTTCTCCATTAAAAGAAATTAAACTATACGGATCATCTTCTACAATTGGTATACCGAACTCAGAAGACAGTTCTAAAATCTTTTTACGTCTCGCTAATGAAAGTACAGTACCCGTTGGATTCTGATAATCTGGATTCAAAAATACCATCCGAATGCGATGCTTTTTGTGCAAATCGATTAAGTCATCTGGATTCATTCCATGCTCATCAACAGGTAAATGAAATATGTTTAAACCGGCCGATTTAAACATTGGAAGCGAAAAACAATACGAAGGATCTTCAATCGCGATCGCATCGCCAGGTTTTAATAAACATTGAACGATAAGATTAAGCGCCTGTTGTGCTCCAGACGTAATAAGAATAGAGCTTGAATCTGCTTCAATTTGTTTATATTGCTGAACATGTGCTGAAATTGTTTTTCTCAACATCTCATTTCCAAGTGGATGGTCATAACCGAGGTTTTCCATAAATGTTTTCTCCGACAAAATTGTTCGAAATCTATCACTTGGAATTAATTCTGGTGACAGTTCACCACTTGCTAAATTAATTAAATCATCTTTTTGTGTTTCCGTTCGAATTTGTTGAACGAGTGGTACGTTAGGTAAGAATGATCCGTCCTCCACGTACCTACCCCAGTTCGGTATTCGTTTATGTGAGACACCCCATATGTCTGTATTGACCCGTGTTCCGCTTCCCTTTTGCCGTTCTACTACTCCAAGTGATTTTAATTCTTCATACGCAGCTACTATTGTACTCCGGTTCACCTGTAATCCCTTTGCCAATATACGCTCAGAAGGTAACTTACTATCAGAAGGAAATTCACCTGAAGAAATGCCTCTTTCAATATAATCAGCAATTTGTTTATATAAAGGTGTCTTATCTGCACGATTTGGTTTCCATTCCATCTAGTTCCCTCCTTTCAAAACGAACTATCCTCATTTTTTACTAACAGTATTCACCGTAAAAATAGTATTAATTAGTCACATTTTCTTATCCGTAAATGGATATATCCAAAATAGTTCTCTTTCTGATTACTCGATAGCTTCTGAAATTCCAACTTCATACTCTCATTTCAGTTCTTTCACAAACTATCAAATCATTACCACATACCATGTTACCCCAACCAGTAGAACAAAAAGAAGAAGAATATAGATTGCAGATAAGTTTTTCACATTTCTTTTTGTAGACTTGCCGTAATTCTCCTCCACGTTTCTTGCAACTAGTACAGTCCCAAATAGCGATACAATTACAATAATAACGACTAGTGAAATTGCAAAACTCATTGTCTTTTCACCTCTCTAAGACCCATCTATTTTAATTAAAGAACTTACATAAAAACCTTCCTCTTTAAAATGCTGATAACATACTACCTTTCTTCTCTTATCATAATAGATGTTTGTAAAAAGCGGACCAACCACTTTCGCGTTTTTTTGCTCATCCACTTTAAAAATAAAAAGCAACTGATCACTTAGGACCAGTTGCTTTTTCGCAAGGTTAATTATATCCATTTTCCACTTGAAATTAACCCGATTTAAAAGTTTGATTTTTTCATAATGAAAAGTATCGTTCACACCATTTACAAAAAAAGAACCTATGAAGGTCCTTTTTCAAATTATACAACACAGCACTATGTTGAGTATCTTAAAGTTTATACTAATGATAAAGTGAAACTTTAATCAGTCTTCACCAATCGGGCTTTTACGGGCAGCAGGCCCCTACCTAACTTCTTTGCTTCCGCTGAATTTTGAGGTAGGGGTCTTACTGCCCGGCAAATAGCGGGATAAATGTTAATAGACTTATTCTTCAATAATGAATTGTGAAATTAGCATTTCTAAATTTTCGACTTTCTTTTTCATTTCATTAGATTTCGTCGTTATTTCTTGAATCAATGTGGCTTGTGCTTGAATTGATTGTACCGTTCGATTCGTTTCTTGTGCGACTTGTGTTGCAGTTTCAGAAACTATTGACAAAGAGGCATTTACTTCTTCTGTCCCAGCAGACATTTCTTCTGTGGCAGCAGACACTTCTTGAATTTGGGTCGTTATTCTATTAATATCTTGCATAATAGATGAAAATGCGAGTTCTGCCTTATGCGCTGCTTCTTTACCACCACTAGCCTGTTGTTGACCTTTTTTCATTACATGAACTGTATCCTCTGTATCTTGATGTATAAAACGTATTAAATTATTTATATCATTTACAGATGTTTTAGATTTCTCAGCTAGACCTCTTACTTCAGCTGCAACTACTGCAAATCCTTTTCCATTTTCTCCAGCACGTGCTGCCTCAATTGCAGCATTTAAAGCAAGTAAATTCGTTTGTTCCGCAATATTAGTAATAACATCTAACACTTCTTCAATTTGTTGTGTACGCGTAACAAGTCTATCAATGACCTTAGAAGTTTCTTCGACAACTTCATTCACGCTATTCATTTGATGAATAGATTGTTTTATAACTTCACTACCAGAGTTTGCTTGGTCTATTGTTGCAACAGCAACTTCAGCAACCATCGCTGAAGATTCAGCTACTGTTTGAACACCAGTTGCAATTTCTTCCATTGAAGTTGAACTTTCTTGAATACTAGTCACTTGTCCCTCTATTTCTTTATTTATTTCAGAAGTAGTTCGAACAACCTCGTTTGATATATGTGCTGCCGTTTTCGTCTCTTGTAGCATATTTTCAGTTGAAACAATCACTTCTTTCGCCGTAACCTTCACCTGACCGACTAATTGTTGCAAGTTATCTAACATACTATTAAAGGACTGTACAATATGGCCTAATTCGTTCTCGGATTTATAAGAAGTTCGAATTGTTAAATCTCCAGCAGATACTCGTTCCATATCTTTTTGTAATAATACAATTGGTTTTTTTATAGCATTTTTTGTTATAAAACCAATAAAAATGATTATTATGATTCCAACAAATGAAATAATTACAAATGTTATGATTGTATTTTTCACACTATTAACATTCTCTTTTTGTAGCTGTTCAGCAGCATTATTATTATATAAAATAAGTTCACGAATAGACTGAATTGTTTTTTCCATATTAGGGTCAATTTCTTTTAAATAATAGCTATAGGCTTCTTCATTATTAGTCAGTCCCAAATCTTGTGCTTTTTTCATTTGTACTCTTAAATCTTTAAATTGACTTTGAAACGCATTATACAAATCTTTTTCTTTATGAGAACTAATTCTAGTTTCAAATTGTTTTAACAGCTCATCATTTTCTTTTCTAGTCTTATCCATTTCTATTATGAGTTCTTTCATTCTTTTTTCATCTTTCGATATCATAATCTCCATAAAATTCATATTAACATGGTAAAAATTTGATTCTACAATTCCTATCCATTCAATTGGTAATAGTCTTTCTTCATACATACTAGAAGATGCATTTTCACCTTTTTGAAGCCCTAAAAACCCGAGTGAAGATAACATGATACAAGCCAAACTCGATATAATGACTAACACATTTAATTTCGTTCCAATTTTACTATTTTTAATAAAAGACAACAAAATCACTCCATCTATATATTATATTTTACTTGTTTTATATTACAACAACAATCGACATTTATCGACATTTTTTTATTAATCTTATAATTATATTCGAAGAACTTGATTCTCATACTATCAAATACTAAAAAGTCTTATGGGAATTCCACAAGACTTTTAATAGAGTTATATTGTTTCTATGAAATTATGATAAAAATTAAAGCGACTTATTAGTTCTTATAACTTCTTGATAGAGAATCGGTGACCACTTATCACTAATATAATCTTGGATAACCCAACCAACTCTTTTTGGATTCTCTTGTTTAATATATGCCGCGATCTCGGGATTTATATAAGACGCATAATAATATGGACTATTCCATGCTGTACCACCCGAAGACAAGCTTGTAAAATTAATATATAGATGATTTAAATCCTCGCTATTGTTCATCGTTTCATTGATTGTATCTTTAATAGATTTTACTTTCTCATCATAACTCACTTTATATTTATCTTGTACTGTTACATTTACATTTTTGTTTACAGTTGTGGTAAACGTCTCATTATCTGGCCAATAAAAATTATTATATCCTCCAGATTCATTACTGCCACTATATCTTTTTAGTAGTACAATTTTCCCACGAGCATCTCCAAGTTTTATATTTCCTTCTGTTTTTAAAAAGATAGGATCAACAAAATAATTTTTTTCAAACGTACTACTAAATGAATTTTCTGCCCCTTTCATATCCTCATACTCTTTTTTTAAAGACATAATAATTGTTTCACTCGGGTTATCTTTTAAAAATTGTTTCGCTTCATTTATGAATTCATGCAGTGTTACGTAAAGATATAATGGCCCATGATGAAGAACTATCGTATTATCATCTGTTAAACGTCCTCTTATATCAAAAATGCGAGCTCCATGGTCCATTTGATAGCGAAAATCATATTCTTGCGTCATTCCCCACACTTGCTTAATCGGATTTTGCAACTTGAACGTCCCACTATCGTGTGTTCCTGGAATTGAAATTCGTGCTAACGGAATATTATCAGGTATAGGTTGCATCCATTTCGACCAATTTTCAAGCTCATTAACAGAGCTAGCTGCAACTACTCTCTTATCATGTAAAGCAAATACAAATGTGATAAATATTGTACTACATATGAATAATTTCAAAATTAACTTCTTATTTCTCATTATTATCACTCTCTTTTTCTGTTTTTATATCAAACTTATTGAATATAATATAGGCTAGTTCATAAAAAATAAATAACATTTCATCAATATGAAATATTGCATAGAAGTAAAGTTAAAAAATCATTCACATATACTAAATTAGAAAAATTTAAAGGAACTTCATCTGAAGTTCCCTTTGCTTATTTTATGTTCAATACATATGAACCATCTTTATTCTCATATTTATAGACGTATAAATAATATTTTCCTGGCTTTGCATTATAAGTTCCTTTAACTACATTTCCTTCATTTTCACCATATGCTACATAGTTATTTAAATCTGATTCATGATGAAGTACCCATGTCATTCCGATATTTTGTTCATTTAGTAGAGAAATATTAATATTTTCCGGCGAGTCAATTTGGAAAGTAAATACATCTACTCTATCACTATTATGTAGCGTTCCTTTCACCAGTGTATGAAAGTTAACTTTATTTGCCTGTCTAGGCTCATTATTTGGTTCATTTTCTGTTACTTGTAATTCATTCCCACCGTTTAGTTTTCTTTGTTCATAGCCTAAGTTTACTAGTATAGACTTCAAATCTGGTAAAACACCAATTTTATCTGCATATGGATCTTTAGATTTTGTTCCTGTGCTCTGGTTGCTTAATATTGCTCTTAGTTCACTAGGTCTATATGGTTGTCCTAAATTTTCTTTAGCAATGCTTTGTACTAAAGTCGCTGCCCCAGCAATAATTGGCGAAGCACTAGATGTTCCGCTAAAGCTTGAAGTATAAAGATTTACAGCACTTCTACTTTGCTCGGCTGTAGTTGTATCTACATTTTCTCCCCATCCGTACACATCAATACGGCTTCCATAATTCGAAAACCACATACGTTCATGAGGGAAAGATGAAGAGCCAGCTCCTACCATAATTGCACCCGAATCTTTAAAATCTTTACTATTACGATTTAAGACTTGCTTACCCTTTCTATCTTTGAACTGATCTAAATCATTCCACCCATTTGCTCCAGCCTCTATAATTACAATTCCCTTATCTGTACCAGCACGAATTGCATCAAAAATATCTGGTTGTACTTCAACAGGTAAATATTTATCACCATATCCATCAAAGGATGCTTGCGCCTCTAACAATAAAACATCCCCAGCTTCTAACTGATTTACAGCGCTTAATATTGCATCAGCCGTATTATACTGTCCGTTATCTCTTATTTGAGAGATAACCTTTGCTTTCGCTTTTGGCGCAATCCCAATATTCCCGACTTCATTGTCCTCAGAGGATACAATTCCTAGTACAGACGTCCCATGACCGACATGCTGATTTATATTTCTTCCAGACATTAATTCAATATTTTGATGTAATAAATCCTCATGATTTAATAGCCATCCGTATTCCATATCAACAAAAGTGATACCATTTCCATTACCGCCTTGAACTCCCCAGGCGAAAGGCGCATTAATACCGTATGGGGCTGCTTCAAGATAACCTTGTTTTTTAAATCTAGGATTTTTATTAGGATTAAGAGCTACACTTGATGATTGCACTTCAGGTGGCATTATTTTCTCTTGTTTCTTCATATACGCATCTTCTATTAAAGAAGATGCCTTTAACTTATCTACTATTTCTTCTTCATACCCACTATTTTGATTTTGAAGAATATAGTAGTTTAATAAACTTGTAGATACATGATTAGGTGCTTTCACTTCAAGGTTTTGTATTTGTTCCGGGCTTACAGATGTGAATAAACGAGTAAATGTTACATCTGGATATTCTGTCAAAAGATCTTTTATTACTTTATCATTCGTTTGAGATTGTATTTGTTTTTCAATACCATCTTCATATGGAAAATCCAAATCTGCTTTAAATTTTACAATGATTTGCTTATCTGTTTCTTGTTCTATCCCTAATTTACTCTGCTGTTCTATAGAATCAGCATGTACACTATTGATAGTACCTCCTGTTCCTAAAAGTGTTGTAATGATTACAGTTGACGCATACATTTTTTGAAATATTTTCATTACATCAATCCTCCTATTAATAATTATTAATTATTAATTATTATATTAATCTATAATGATTTTATTTCTATAACGTATTCCCTTTCTACTAAATAGATTATAGTAATCAGAAATATGAACTTCAATGTATTTTCATATGCAATATTTCATATTCTGACTCTACACTACACGAATATGAAACTTATAGTGATTATTTATTTTATATGTGCTAATATACTTACATTAATATATTACGCATATACACATTTTGAACTACATTACTTAATAGTTTCACCTTAATTTTTTCTTAGGAGGATTTACAATGAAATTACTAAAAATAAAACATATAATCCCTTTATCCGCGGCTGCAATTACATTCGTATGTAGTCAAAGTACAGCTGAAGCTTCTACCATTCATACAGTAAAAAAGAACGATACACTTTGGGGCATTAGTAAACAATACGGAGTTTCAATACAATCCATTAAACAGGCTAATAATAAAGGAAACGATAAAACCTTTATTGGCGAACAGTTACATATTCCAGGGTCCGTGAAATCAAATGAAATCACTGTTCCTCAAAACGCCAAGCCTGCGAGCATTTCTGGACAAATTATTTATCAAGTACAACCGGGGGATTCATTAGAAACGATAGCAAAGCGTTACAATGTCACCGTCCAATCTATAAAACAAATTAACAATACAGTCGGAAACAAGCTTTATACAGGACAACATTTAAAAATTAACTCAAGCATTTCACAAAAAGAAAAAGACTTAATGGCACGCTTAGTTACTGCTGAAGCAGGTGGCGAATCCTATAAAGGAAAAGTAGCAGTAGCAAAAGTTATACTAAATCGTGTAAATGCAAAAGGTTTTCCAAATACAATAACAGGTGTTATTTATGAACCTATTAAATACGGATATGCATTTACTCCTGTTACAGATGGCAGAATTAATCAGCCTGCAAGTGCAGAAGCAAAAATGGCTGTAGAAGAGGCTATCTCCACAAATGGAGTACATTCTGACTGGATTTATTTCTACAATCCAAAAACATCAACAGACAAGTGGATTACGACACGTCAAACAGTAGCAGTAATTGGTAACCATGTGTTTGCTAAATAAGATTTAAAATCATTAACAGACCTCTTCACTTAAAAGGTCTGTTTTTTTTCTATGTAAGATGTTATTAATCATATGACATAGTGATTTTTCAAACTATTTCTTCTTTCAAATAAAAATTTTTGTATTTACTCCACCACTCGGAGAAGTTAATACAGCATCAAGTTCAAAAACTCCCACTTTATTAATAAAAGCTATTTCTTAACTTCATAAAATTGTTATACACTAGAAAAATAAAAAACAAACTATTCGTTAGCAGGTGAAAGAATATGTATGATGTTACAATTATCGGCGCTGGAGTAAGTAGCATTTTTATGGCTTATTCACTAGCTAAAAGTAACAAAAAAGTTTTAATTCTTGATAAAGGTAAAGCGCTAGAAGATCGCCATTGTCCTTTAGACGAAGGAAAAGTGTGTAATTGTACTACATGTGATAAATATTTCGGGTTTGGTGGTTTAGGAAGATCTGAAGGGAAATTTAATTATACAAACGGATTTGGCGGAGAACTTGAGCAAAAAGTCGGTAAAGAGGGCTTTATACAGCTCATGGCTGAAGTAGATGAAATTCTATGTCAGTTTGGTGGAAGTTCTGTCTCAAAATATTGTACTGAAAATTCAAGTCTCACTAAAAGAGCTGAAGCGTGTGGTTTACAAATGCTAACAACAGAAGTAAGACATCTTGGTACTCCCCTTTCCAATAACATTTTTCAGCAGCTCTATGAATTTTTATTGACGAAAATAAAGATCAAATTTCAAATAGATGTACAACATATTCTGAAACAGGAAGATTATTTTACAATAGAGACAAATCAAGGAACAGTTCAAACTAAGCAACTAGTATTTGCAACTGGGCGTTCAGGGGCCGATTGGTTAAAAGAAATATGCAGTTCTCTAAGTATTTCTCAGGAGCAAACACGTGTAGATTTAGGAATTAGAGTAGAAATGAAAGAACATCAATTACGTTCTATATTAAAAGATACTTTTGAAACAAAACTTTCTTATCAAGGTGAGCATTTCACAGCAACTACTTACTGTATGAATCCAAAAGGACGCATCATTCGAAAGTACGAAGAAGGTTTAGTTATGCCTGACGGTCAAAATTTTCGAGAGCAAGGAACTGGCACTTCTAATTTAAACTTCACTTTATTTATTCCTCGCTATTTTCCAACTCTCAAAGAAGCAAATGTATACGCAAGTTCAATTATTAAAGGCATTAACCAAGGACGAGATCGGATTGTTATACAGCGCTTAGAGGACTTATTAAAGAAACAACCTACGGCGAAAAACAGCATGGAACATAATCGTATACAACCTACACTACAGGGGGATTATGGAGATTTGAATCAAGAAGTTCCTCAATTATATATTGAAGGGCTGAAAGAATTTTTATTACGTTTAGAACAATTTATACAAGAGCCTATTGATCAACATACTTTACTATATGGAATTGACGGAAAGTTCTATGCTCCTACGATAAAAATCAATAACTCTTTTGAAACAAGTGTGCATGGACTATTTTTAGTTGGAGATTGTTCCGGCGTCACTCATTCCTTATCTCAAGCTGCTGCAAGTGGTCTGTATGTTGGAAAGTACTTATCTGACATTTAATTTCTATCATTAAGATGTCAGTCAAATATTTTCAATTCCAAAACACTTTTACTTATATATAGTAAAAGTGTTTTAATAATCCCTCCTATCCTTCCCGGCTAATGATTAACTGGCAAAGAAACGGAATTTTACAAAATACATATGTAACATAACTGTATATTTAAAACGATTGACATTCAATTCTAATAAATTGAATGTCAACAGTTTTAAAAGTCTCTATCCATTTTCACTTTCATTTGTTCGATATTTTGTAACATCATCATAGTGTTTAATATGGTAGGATGTCTATAAGTCAATTTCACTACAACTATGACTTGTTCTGCCCGTTTCTCAAAAAGAGTTATATTTATGCTACTACGCTTTAAAAATCCCCATTGTATGTATATGAATACTTCAAATTATTCCCTTTAGAAAACATAATCTAAATGGTTCATTAAACTCTAATAGTTATAAAAACATAATATATAACTTCAATTAAATAAATTGTATAAAGAAGGTGTAAAAATGAAGAATAAAATAAATTTACAAATGCAAAATATAAGTTTTGTTATAATAATGGCTTTAGCAGTATGGTTAAAAACATATCTTATTACGCGATTCAGTTTTGATTTAAAAATTGAGTCTTCAACGCAAGAGCTTATTTTGTTTATTAGCCCTCTAGCCGCATCATTAGCATTTGTTGGATTAGCATTATTTGCAACTGGTGAAAAGCGAAATTATATAGCGCTATGTATTAATTTCTTATTAACGATCGTGCTTGTTGGAAATGTAATGTTCTATGATTTTTATAGTGATTTCGTTACATTACCAGTACTTGGACAAACCTCAAACTTTGGCCAATTAGGCGGCAGTATTATAGAGATATTAAACTACAAAATTATACTCGCATTCGTAGACATTGTTTTCTTCTTTATTTTATTAAAAAAGAAATCATTGGTCTTTAAAACAGAACGTGTAACTCATTCTACACGCTTGTTATACTTTCTTTTAACGATTGGTGTATTCTTTACGAATCTACAGCTTGCAGAAAAAGAGCGCCCTGAATTATTAACGAGATCATTCGACCGGGTAATGCTTGTCAAAAATTTAGGCTTATATACTCACCAAGTATATGACTTAACACTGCAAGTAAAAGCTGGGTCACAAAAAGCACTTGCTGATAGTAGTAAATTACAAGAAACTGAAAACTACGTAAAAGCAAACCAAAGCGAGCCAAACCCTAATATGTTTGGTGCAGCGAAAGGAAAAAACGTAATTGTCGTCACTCTTGAATCCTTGCAGACCTTCTTAATAGGCGCATCAGTCAATGGGCAAGAAGTTACACCATTCCTAAATGAATTCATAAATGAAAGTTATTACTTTGATAACTTTTTCCATCAAACTGGTCAAGGGAAAACATCCGATTCTGAATTTCTAATCGATACGTCGTTGTATCCATTAAATCGAGGGGCTGTATTCTTCACACACGGTAACAATGATTATACTGCGACTCCAGAAATTTTACGTCAGCAAGGTTATTTCACTTCTGTATTCCATGCGAATAACGCAACATTTTGGAATCGTAATATTATGTACTCCGCTCTTGGTTATGATCGTTACTATAATGAGCTTGATTACAAAATTACGCCAGAAACAAATTTAAATTGGGGATTAAAAGATATCGAATACTTTGATCAATCAGTAGATATATTAAAAACTGTTGATCAACCATTCTATGCTCGTTTCCTTACTTTAACAAACCATTATCCATTCACGTATGATGAAGATACAAAATTCATTGAACCATACAACTCTGGTAATGGCGTATTCGATCGTTACATCGTAACTGCACGTTACTTAGACGAATCAATTAAAAAATTTATTGAGCGTTTAAAGGCCGAGGGAATGTATGATGATTCTATTATTGTGTTATACGGTGATCATTATGGCATTTCCGAAAAACATAATCGTGCAATGGCACAGTTTTTAGACAAAGATCAAATAACAGAATTTGATACTTTAAATTTACAACGTACACCTTTATATATTCATATTCCTGGACAAACAGAAGGTCAAACTATTTCAAAGCCTACGGGACAAATCGATATGAAACCTACTATTCTAAATTTATTAGGTGTTGGTTCTACGAATGATATCCGTTTTGGCCATGATATGTTTTCAGATGAATATACTGGCTTTGTTGTTTTACGCGATGGTAGCTTCGTTACAGATAAGTATGCATACAAAAACAACACTTTCTACGACCGTATAACAGGGGAAATTGTAGATTTACCAAAAAAAGAAGCTCAAGCCCTCATTAAACGTGCACAAAATGAATTACGAATGTCTGACAAAATTATTGAAGGCGATTTATTACGCTTCTCAGAAAGTAATAAAATTAAAACTGGCGAAGTACAAACTAAAATTAAAGAAACAGAAAAATAATCTATATATGAAAAAGGAGCAACTTATTACAATTGCTCCTTTTTACTTTCTTATAACACATCAGATTTTTCATATAAAAAATCTGATGTGTTTACTTTTATTCTACGCTTGTTTCTAAAGCTACATCCGTATAGGTATTATCATCACCTATATTTAAAATTACTTCACATTGACGCAATCTCAATTCAAAGAGCATGATAGAATCATGATAGATTTCAGGATTTGATTTCATCTTATGTAATATCTCTTGTTTTTCTTGTATTTCTAAATGCGTGTTTTCTACAGCTTGCTTTAAGGAGTTAAATGGATTCCTAAAGAATATATTAATATCTCGCTCTTGTGTGTTTTCAAACAGCTCAAATTGCAAGAAAAATTTCTTCATAATAGAAGCCGTTACTTCAGTATAATCTTCATTTTCTACATACTGTTTGTATTTGTTATATAGCATAGATTTATTTTTAGGAAGAACTCCAAATAATTTACCGGCACTTTTCAACAAAAATTGTGCTGGCGTAAATCGACGTAAAATATTTACTTCATCCATTTGTATTCTAGTCGTCATCCTGTCAGTATCTCTGCGCCAGTCATCAAGCACTTTAAAATCACATTCTAACTGTATTCTATTTTCTCCAAATAGTGAATTAAGCCCTTCACTAAGTTCTTCTAAATACGTTTGACTTTGAAGAAGCTCATTATTAGAAGTTGCAATCCAATTTTGCATAGAAAGAGCGAGATTAGGTAATACAGTTTGTTCTAAATATTTATGCACTTTTTCATTCATTGCTTTATTTAGTTCCGTATCCATGTGCCCGAAATCACTTTCTTCACTAATTAAATTAGAACAGCTCTTTAATATCTTCGGAATATTTTCAGTAAGATCATTTGTAATTTCAGTCTTCATTGAACGATATGATTGTGTAATGAAATGAATTTTTTCCCTCTCAAATGCAGTAAGGTTATTAATGCTACCGTTTAGTTTCACTAGCATATCTTCATTCCAATTAATAGCATCTACTAGATTATTTTCTTTCTCAACACGTTTATCCAAAAGATATGTAATTGTTTTTCGAATGAAAAATAATAACTTTTCAGTACGTTCTGCATCGATATTTTTATGATTAAAGTTAAAATGAATAAACTCAGTTAAATCATTTAATTGTTTACTACTTGTATATAACGAGGAATAAGGGAAAATTCTCGCATGCGGGAAATATGTGTTTATTCTCGTTGCCGTATCATGTAATACCCTTTTCACTTCTGCTTCACTGTAAATGTTATCGATTTTATTTAATAAGAAATGAATTTGTAAATTTGGCGTATGTTCTTGAATACTTAATAGAATGTCACGTTCTTTGTCAGTAAAAGGTGAATCCGCATTCAATACGAACAGTAATTCGTCTACAGAATTTAAATATTCGAATATCTCATCTCTAGTGTCGTTATTCCTATTAAAGCCAGGTGTCACTACAAATGTAAGTTTATTTTCATTTAAAAATCTGCATGGTAATTTAAATTCAACACACGCTCTATCTCTATATGTTTGATGGTGCTGAGACATCATATTATGGTAATCAGAGACATCTTCCGTTGTTGTAATTGCTGAGTCTGTTATAGCGTTTATTTCTATATGAGCATCATTTTTTAAAACTACTACATTTGAAATTGATTTTTCTAATATGTTTTCTCCTAATATAGAGTTAATAAATGTAGTTTTTCCATTTCCTGAAGTTCCCGTTACTAAAATACGATTTGTTCTTAAATCTGCGAGTTCGTCAACTAACCATTTAAATCGGTGACCTATTTCTATATTGTGCTTTTGTGCCCACTGTGTAATAGATTCAAAAAGGTGTAAGCTGTACTCTAAGCCATTTACATGATTAATAGAATGTGACAGTAAGTTTTCCGCATGCTCTATATTTGCTGAATCTATTTTGGAAGGGAAAATCTCATCCCATGCCAATACAGCTGCAGATGGAAATACAGCATAAGATGGATTAACTACTTTTAACCAATTTGCTAACAGATTGGGTATGATATCATTTAATTGTCTAAGCGTATATTGACCTTGAATTAATGCAAAGTAAGTTTCTTCGTAAAGAGCAGAAACTTTGTTCCATATATCGGACGAATGTATTTCAATATGTAAGAAAAATTCATTTATTGTATTAAGCCATAATAAATAATTTTGTTCATCTTTATAACTGTTCCAAAGTGATGAAACCATTTGCGTAAACTGTACTTGATCTACATTATTTAATGTAGCTAATGCATTATAAAAATAATCTGGTGAAATATGTTTAGTAAACCCTTTATCAATATATCCTTTTAATACCTCAAACCACGGATACGATTCTATTCGAATTAACTCATTCACAGCAAGCTCTACTGCACTATCAAAATCTTGCTGTTCCTCATAAAAGGAACGGGCAATTTTTGTGACATTCGGATAATCAGGATTTAAAGAAACTGCTTCTTTAATAACACCGAAAGCTGAGTCAAAATTATTTTGCTCAATGTAAAGAGAAAGTAATTGTAGTCTAATTTCGATCATCAATATTTTATTATCAGTAGTAATAGAAGTATAAATATTTTCAGCATATGATAATTGATTAAGTTCGAAATAAGCATCCGCAATATTTTTTTGTGCCCATGGTGCTAATTCATTACTAACCTTCTCCCATTTAAAAATAGCTGCTTCAAAATCTTGATGACGATAATAAAATTCACCTTGTGCAAAACGAATATAAGACCCATCAGAAATCTCATTTTTTTCATCGTTTACATAAGCTTGTCCAAGTACGTCAAGAGTTGGTTTTGTTTCATTCTCCATTAGGAATGTTTCATAATACATCTTTTTTATTAATTGTTTTTCTAATCTCATCTTTTCCCCCACTATATCTTGAAAATACATTTTTAAGATATACCAATACTTTTTGTATGTATGCTTTTTATCTTAACAAAGAATATCTTTTGGAAAATTTCATTTTCCTTTCATTTTTCAAGTTAGATTGAATTTTTATGAGAAAAGTTTCAGTTTTTTTTCAATTCCCTTTCAGTTATGAAACAGCATTAAATGTTCCTAATAACCTAATAATACTATAATATTTCACATTATATTATCAAGAAAATCTCATATAAACAATATTATAAAAACAATCTATATTGAATTTATATGCATTATTCACTGCGCTGTCAAACAAAAAAATAACAATAGGAGCCAACGGCTATTCATACCATTTCTTTCTCAAATTATTTTCCTTTAAAAGGCTTCAGTGGTTATGTAATTAAATTCCATTAACCTATATAAATAACTAGTCCAAAAAAAATCTATATGCATATCATGTTATAGTAAAGAATTTAGGAAATCCTAAAAGGAGGCATTTTCATGTTTGAAGATAAATCTAAAATAAATTACCCATATGAATTTACTGAAACCACAACAGTTCCTCTAAAGAACCCCATTGATAAAAAATTCAAGAACGGCACAGGTACACATAACTTTCCAATTAAGAAACACTACAAAGAGCAAGTTCTATACACTGAAAAAATTAATAATAATAAAAATAAATAATCGTATAGATCCTTATGACAATTAACCAAATAAGAATCAATATTAGGCCATGCATAGTTATGTCTTTAATAATGTAAAAATCTTCATTATACTATTCATGCACCTTTTAAAAAGTGCTGTATACAGCGCTTTTTTATACATAGATAAATATAAGCTAACGCAGCCAAGAAATAAACTGCAAAATTACTTCACCATATTCTCGTTTAACAATTAAATCTACATATTAAAAGGGAGCAACAGTAAATGTTGCCCCCTTTTGAAATGTAGTTTATTCACTCTACATAACCCTCTTAAACATCTTCTCCAACTCATAAGTAGAATGATGCACAAGAATCGGTCTTCCGTGCGGGCATGTATACGGGTTTGTTGTTGTACGTAGTTCTTCCAGTAAAGCAAATATTTGATCGTTCGTTAAATATTGATTCGCTTTAATCGATGCTTTACAGCTCATCATGATGGCTGCTTCTTCACGTAATTTTTTAATATCAACTTTTTTTAGTTTAACAACTTGCTCCATCATTTCATCGATAATTTCTGTTTCTTGTCCTTTCGGGAACCACGTTGGATGTGAGCGGACGATAAAGGATTGATGGCCAAATTGCTCCAAGAATAGACCGACTTTTTTCAGTTCTTCTAGTTGCTCTTCAACACGTAAAAATTCAGTAAGAGATAAATCGATACGGTACGGTACAAGCAGTTCTTGTACTTCTTGCGCTACCCTTCCTACTTTATCACGGAAGTATTCATAATTAATACGTTCCTGCGCGGCATGTTGGTCAATCATATATAAGCCTTTATCATTTTGAGCGAAAATATATGTTCCATGCATTTGTCCAATTGGATAAAGTGGCGGTAAGTCATTACCGTTCATTTCAATCTCTTTTATTTCCTGAACTTCTTCTTCCAATTCCTCTAATTCAAAGTCCTCTTCATTACTGTCCCACGATTTTTCTTCTCGAATTGGTTCTTCCATTATCGGTCTAGTAGATGGCTGCCAACTTTGTTCTTCTCTTACGAGCGACTGTGGTGGTTGCCATTCTTGTTTCGGCGGTTGCCACAGTTGTGCTGGCTGTTTCACAGGCAGCGGTTCTTCTTGTTTTTCATCCATGCCAGTTGGTAAAACAATGTCCGGCATGGATGGTTCTTTCGGCTTCGCATGCTCAAACTGGAACTGTTCTTGCACACTCTCGTCTTTTTCTTTTTTCTTCGTTGTTACGCCTGCATCTGGAATGAGCTGTATTTTTTTAAATGCAGCTTGCAATGTTTCTTCGATAAGCTTTAGCAATTCTTGTTCTTTACTAAAACGAACTTCTAATTTTGCAGGATGTACGTTAACGTCAACAAGCATTGGATCCATTTCAATCGATAAAAATCCGATTGGATATCGTCCGACTGGCAGTAATGTATGATATCCTTGCTGAATTGCTTTCATTAATACAAAGTTTCGAACGTAACGGCCATTTACGATTGTTGACATATAATTTCGAGATGCTCTCGTTACTTCTGGTAATGTTACATAGCCTGTAATTGTGAAATCTAAAGATTCAGCTTCAATCGGAACAAGTTTCTTCGCAACTTGAATGCTGTAAATCGATGCAAGTACTTGTCTTACATCACCATTACCTGACGTATGAAGCAATTTCTTTTCATTATGAAACAGCTTTAACGATACTTCTGGATGTGACATTGCAATACGATACACAATATCTGTAATATTACCAAGCTCTGTATGAATGGTTTTCATATATTTAAGACGCGCTGGTGTATTAAAGAATAAGTTTTGTACTGTAATATCTGTTCCTTTTCGGCTCGCGGTTTTCTCTTGCTTTATAATGTCTCCACCTTTAATAATAAGGTGTGTACCAGGTGCATCACCTGTGCTAGTGATTAATTCTAATTCACTAACTGAGGCGATACTCGGCAATGCCTCACCACGGAAACCGAGTGTTCTGATGCGAAACAGATCGTTTTCATCTTTAATTTTACTTGTCGCATGTCGTTCAAAAGCTACGATGCAATCTTCTTCTGCAATGCCATCTCCATTATCAATGATGCGAATTTTCGATAAACCAGCTTCTTCTAAGTGGATTTCAATAGATGTACTATTCGCATCGATAGAATTTTCCACAAGTTCTTTTACGACTGAAGCAGGACGCTCTACTACTTCTCCTGCCGCAATTAAGTTAGAGAGTTGGTCATCGAGTTTGCGAATTTTCCCCATCTACTTACTCATCCTTTCTTTAACTTTTTCTGTAAGCGATACAGTTCGTTCATCGCTTCTAAAGGCGTCATATCAAGTAAATCAATTTTTTTAATTTGCGCCAGTACTGCTGTTTCTTTTTGATCTAACGCAAGCTTGTCTTGTTTCTTCGAAGACTGTTCTCCTCCAAAGAAAGATAGTTGTGATTCTTCCTCAGTCTCTACTTTCGCCTCTAGTACTTCTACTGGCTCTTCTTTTACAACTACAGGTTCTGGAATAACTTCTTGCTCCTGCACTTTCACTTCTACACGCTTTGGAATAATAATTTCTTCTTGTCCTTCTAGTTGTGCTAACACTTCTTTCGCACGGGCAATTAAGCTATCTGGAAGCTCTGCAAGTTGCGCAACGTGGATTCCGTAACTTTTATCTGCTGCTCCATCTTGAATTTTATGAAGGAATACTACTTTACCATTCTCTTCAATTGCTGAAACGTGTACATTTTTCAGTTGATCTAAACTCTCTTCTAACACAGTCAATTCATGATAATGTGTAGAAAATAACGTTTTTGCCCCAATTTGGTCATGAATATGTTCAATGATTGCCTGTGCAAGTGCCATGCCATCATACGTAGATGTACCTCGTCCAATTTCATCAAATAAAATTAAACTTCTTTCTGATGCGTTTGCAATTGCATTTTTCGCTTCTAACATTTCGACCATAAATGTACTTTGACCTGAAATCAAATCATCTGCTGCACCAATTCTCGTAAAGATTTGGTCAAATACAGGTAATACTGCTTCTGTCGCTGGTACGAAACAACCAATTTGTGACATAACCGTTACAAGTGCTAACTGTCTCATATACGTACTTTTACCAGACATGTTCGGTCCTGTAATTAAAAAGACATCCATCTTCTCTGGCATAATACAATCATTCGGTACATACAATTTCCCGTTCAATACTTTTTCAACGACAGGATGACGACCATCTTTAATAAAGATTTCACGCTTCGTTGTTAGTACAGGTTTTACAAACTGTTCTTCTTCACTAACTGTCGCAAAACTTTGCAGTACGTCTAATTCACTAATTACTTTTGCTAAATGTTGTAATTTCGGAATAAATACTTTTACTTCTTCACGAAGCGCTGTAAATAAATCGTATTCTAGTTGTACAATTTTTTCTTCTGCTTCTAAAATTAACGTTTCTTTTTCTTTCAGTTCATCTGTAATGAAACGTTCAGCATTAGCAAGCGTTTGTTTTCGTTCGTAGCGGCCTTCTGGAAGTGCTGCAAGATTCGCCTTCGTCACTTCAATGTAGTAGCCGAAAATACGGTTGTACCCGATTTTTAACGATTTAACTCCTGTAATATCACGCTCTCGTTTTTCAAGCTCAGCGATCCACGTTTTTCCGTTTTTACTAACGTAACGATATTGATCAAGCTTGTCATTATAACCGTCTTTAATAATATCTCCATCTTTAATAGAAAGCGGTGGGTTTTCTTGAATACTTCTTCCTAGTAATTCAGTTAAGCTCTCACATGGATCCGCGCCTTGAATTAACCTTGCTGCATAAGCATTATCTAACAAACTAATCGCTTCTAAAATAGCTGGTACTTGAAGTAAAGATCGTCTTAACTGTAATAAGTCCCGTGCATTGACATTACCAAATGCAACTTTTCCTGCTAAACGTTCTAAATCATATACTTCTTTTAATTTTTCTTTTAAATCTTCACGTAAGAAGTAATCATTTACAAATGTTTCAACCATTTCTAAACGCTCTTCAACTTTTTCTTTCTGAATAAGTGGACGTTCCATCCACTGTTTTAACATACGACCACCCATAGCTGTTTTTGTTTTATCCAATAGCCATAATAATGATCCTGTTTTTTCTTTCGTTCGAAGTGTTTCCGTCAGCTCTAAATTTCGCTTTGAATGCACATCAATTTTCATAAATTGATTCGTATAATAAATTTCTACAGGTTGTAAATGATCTAATGAACGTTTTTGCGTTCTTATCACATAGTTAAATAAGCGTCCAATTGCTTTAATTAACTTTGCTTGCGAAACATTTTTCACAAGATGTTCTAATCCTTCAGGAATTGCCGTTGCATCTTCATATGAAATTGTCATTTTTAACGTTTCAGTTAATTTATTTAATTCATCTTTAGAAAATGAAGAATCTACAACAATTTCTTTCGAACCAGTTGCATACACTTCCAATAAAATATCTTCTACTGAACCAGTCAATAACGTTACTGTATTTTGTCCAGTCGTTAAATCATTACAAGCTAAAGCATATGATCCATCTTCAAAATGTGTTAATGCGGCTAAGAAGTTGTTTTCTTTCTCATCAATTGTACGCCCTTCCATCATCGTTCCTGGCGTAATTAGTTGTACTACTTCACGGCGCACTACACCTTTAGCTGTTTTTGGATCTTCCACTTGCTCACAAACAGCAACTTTATATCCTTTTTCAACAAGTTGTTCAATATAGTTTTTAGCTGCATGATGCGGTACACCGCACATCGGTATACGATCACTACTGCCACCATCTCGGCTCGTTAATGTAATCTCAAGTTCATGAGCTGCTTTAACGGCATCTTCAAAGAACATTTCATAAAAATCGCCTAATCGGAAAAATAAAAAGGCATCTTGATAGTCTGCCTTAACCTTTAAATATTGCTGTATCATAGGGGTATATTGCGTCATACTTTTCCTCCATAATTCTTACATAGTAATCAATTTTCATATATGTCACATTTCACGGACATCCATATCTCCTATTTCAGGAGTCTATCTTCATTATAACATATTTCATAAAGAATCATGTTCATTCAGCGCCACTTATGTAAAGTAAAAAGCTAGGAAGAACTTCTCCCTAGCTTTCTATTACTCTTCTTCTGCATCAACGATAAAGTTCGGATCTAATTCTTCAAATTCATCATCAGCAATTTGGAAATCATCATCTGATTCTACGCAGCCTTCAGGATTTACACTTACACAAATTTTCGTTTCTCCAACTACTTCTGTTACAAATTCACGTTCTACAGTTACAACAATTTTATTACCGTTTGGTGATACAAGCGCTTCTAAACAATTTGGTGGCTGAATAACACGAGCAATAATTTCTAAATCGTCACCAGAAAAGTTTTTATCACGATAACCAATGCTTACTTCGTCCGTGTAGTTCACGCGTTCTGTTACAACTTCAGTCTTTGTATTTCCATCAAATGAATACCAAGTGTTCACATCATAGAAACCTTCAATTTCCACATGCTTCCCATTCTTTCTTGCTTCGTACGAGTGGTTAATTACCCAGCACCCTAAAATACTTGTTGGTTCATTATTCGATTCACATGTATGCGTTGACTTTGTATACTTACGTCCTTTTCCAACCACTGCTTTTGTAATAATCTCTCTAAATTCGGACATTCGTAACCCTCCTCAATCACTATTCACTTAATCATATGCGTGACAATAGCGGAATGTGTCATTCTTTTTTTGAGAAGAACTTACGTTTAATCAACTAAAAAAAAGAGATGTCAATATGACATCTCTTTAACAACCACAATTTCCTTTTTTACTTTCTACCGCTGCGCCAGTTTCACCCTTAAGTACATCGCCACCAGTTGAAATTAATATTTCATCTGTTACGTTGTTAGAAATTGTACTAGCAACTAACTGTAATAAGTCATTTACATATGTTTGTGAAGATTTAAATTCTTGTACGACTGGAATACTGTCTAACTTATCTTGCAATGCATCAATTTCAGCTTCTACCTTTTTTAAAGCTTCCCACTTCCCGTAATGCTGCAAGTTTACTGCTTGTTTTTGCAGTGCTTTAATTTCATCGATTGCGCGCTTTACATTTTCATTTTTATGAATTTGCGCCTCTGCTTTCTTAAAAAAATCAACTTCTTCTGTTTCAGAAATCATTTTTGCTAATTCTTTTGCTTGTTCAACAATGTCATCTTTCGAATATACTTTCATCTATTATTTCACCTCAATCGGCTCTTCAACTAATTCCCCGTTAAGAGACCAAGTTTTTGCTTCCGTTACTTTTACTTTCACAAGCTGACCAATTAAAGATTTTGAAGCGACGAAGTTTACAAGTTTATTCGTGCGAGTATAACCTGCAAGTACTTCCGGATTATTTTTACTTTCCCCATCAACTAACACTTCTACAATTTGACCTTTGTAACGACTATTCTTTTCAATTGCCAACGTATTTACTAGTGTATTTAAGCGTTGAAGACGTTCTTTCTTCACTTCCATAGGTACATTATCTTTCATTTTTGCAGCTGGTGTACCTTCGCGAGGAGAATAAATAAATGTAAAGGCAGTATCAAATCCTACTTCACGATATAACGACATCGTTTCTTCAAATTGCTCATCTGTTTCATTTGGGAAACCAACGATAATATCTGTTGTTAATACTGCATCTGGAATTGCTTCTTTAATTTTTCTTACAAGTTCTAAATAATGCTCACGTGAATATTTACGCGCCATAATTTTCAGCATATCTGTACTTCCAGATTGAACTGGTAAATGGATATGTTCTACTAAGTTGCCACCTTTGCCAAGCACTTCAATTAAGTGATCATCGAAATCACGTGGATGGCTCGTTGTAAAACGAATACGGGCAATATCAACTTTACGAAGTTCGTCCATTAAATCACCAAGACCGTATTCTACATCTTCAAAGTCTTTACCATATGCATTTACGTTCTGTCCAAGTAATGTAATTTCTTTATAACCATTCGCAGCTAAATGACGAATCTCTTGGATAATATCTTCTGGACGTCTGCTCCGCTCTTTTCCGCGCGTATACGGTACAATACAATACGTACAGAACTTATCACAGCCATACATAATATTTACCCAAGCTTTAATATCACCACGACGTACTTTCGGAAGGTTTTCAATTACGTCGCCTTCCTTTGACCATACTTCAACTACCGTCTCTTTCGAGAACATCGCATCTTTTAGAATGTACGGTAATCTATGAATATTATGCGTTCCAAATACCATATCTACATGCTGATTTTTTTGCATAATTTTATTTACAACAGATTCTTCTTGAGACATACAACCACATACACCAATTAAAAGGTCCGGATTTCTTCGCTTTAGTGACTTTAAATGGCCTAGTTCACCAAACACTTTATTTTCAGCATTTTCACGAATTGCACAAGTATTTAATAAAACTACATCTGCATCCTCAGTCGAAAAAGTTGGTTCATATCCAAGCGTTGTGAAAATACCTGCCATTACTTCCGTATCATGCTCATTCATTTGACAACCATATGTACGAATATAGAACTTTCTTCCTGTACCAAAATTGCGAAACTCTTCAGGTAAGCCAAAATCCCGTTCAATTTTAACTTCTTCTTTCCCTCGCTTTTTCGCATCCTTTAAGGAAGGTGGTTGATATACACTTTCAAAGTATTTACTATAATCTTTCTCTTCTTTTTTCGTAGAGGAATTTGCTTGTTGACTTGCTAATCGTTGTTGCTCGTTCATCGGTAATCTCCTTTCACCCTTAACTATACACACTCTATAGTCCATTTTAATGCGCCTAGACTCACCTCAAAAATGGTTAGATAGCTTGAGAGATAACTTGTCCTTTGAAACTTGAGTAATCAATCTAATCATTCATAAGAATGAAGTCTTCCCCACGCAAATAGACATTCCCTTTTTATTATTTCTTGTTGTCCTACCCAAAAGCATATTGCTTTATCCCTATAAACATTACCATAGTATGACCTGTTTCGCCAATTTTAACAATACAGAGGCCCTTTATTATCTTACATTTCATAAGCAATGAACTTGCCATTTTCATACAACGATTTATATATTATTTTACCATTCTGAATTTTCTAAGTAAATAAGACTACCCTATATTTTTCTAATAAAAAAAGGTTGCCACATGGCAACCTCCTCTTCTTATATTACATAAATTCAGCAACAAGCTCATCAAACATTTTCTGATCCATATTTAAATCAGATTTCACTAAAGGCTCTTCACTATAGCCTTTAACAAGTTCTTGATATGATGGTTGCTTAGTATTTTGATAAATTAAACCTGTTACTAAACCGTTATTTTCCATTAAAGTTTGCATAGCCATCATGCGATTAGATGGATCATATCCCTCTACTGTGCTTAGTTTCGTTAAATTCTCTTTAAACCAATCGTAGGTATTTACTTTATTGTAAGTAACACATGGGCTAAATACGTTAATTAATGAAAATCCTTTATGGTTAATACCAGCTTCAATAATTTGTGTTAATTCTTTTAAATCACTCGAAAAGCTTTGCGCCACAAATGTCGCACCAGCTGTTAAAGCCATTTCCATTACATTTAGTGATGGTTCAATTGAACCTTGCGGTGTGCTTTTCGTTTTAAATCCAGCTTCACTACGTGGTGAAGTTTGCCCTTTTGTTAACCCGTAAATTTGGTTATCCATTACGATGTACGTAATATCGATATTACGACGAATAGAATGGATTGTATGTCCCATACCAATCGCAAATCCATCACCATCACCACCTGAAGCGATGACTGTTAAATCACGATTTGCCATTTTTACACCTTGTGCAATCGGAAGGGCACGACCATGAATACTATGCACACCATATGAATTAATATAACCTGAAATACGGCCTGAACAGCCAATACCAGAAATAACAGCAAGTTCATCTGGATTTAAACCAACGTTAGCTGCCGCACGTTGAATTGCAGCTTGCACTGAGAAGTCTCCGCAACCTGGGCACCAGTTTGGCTTTACACTGTTACGAAAGTCCTTAAATGTTGCCATTTAATACAACCCCTTTTTTGCATTCGTTGTAAATCTCTTTCGGCAAGAATGGGTTTCCATCATATTTTAAAAGACTAGAAATTTTCTCACCATTACCAAGATTCATTTTCATAATGTTAGCAAGCTGACCTGTTGCATTGTTTTCTACTACTACAACACGCTTCGCCTTTTTCACAAGTGGATCGATTTCAGCTGTTGGGAACGGGTGAATTAAACGTACATGAGCATGGTTTACTTTCATACCCTCTTGTTCTAAACGCGTCATTGCCTCTTCGATCGCACCACGAGTTGAGTTAAATCCAACAAGCAATACGTCTGCTTCTTCATGCTTAACATTTTTATAAACAGGGGTATTAAACTTCAAGTTTTCCATTTTACGGAAACGTTTGTCCATTTGATCTTTACGGTTTATTGCTGATTCCGATGGTTTTCCAGTTTCATCATGTTCTACACCTGTAACATGGTGAACACCATTTTTCATACCAGGTAAAACACGCGGTGAAACGCCGTCTTCAGTTACTTCATAACGCTTGAAGTATGCTTTATTTTCACGTTCTGGTAATTCCGCTTCTAAATCAAGCTTACCACGACGAATTTCCACTTTATCTAATTTAAGTGGTTCTACTGTTTGTTTTCCTAACGAAAGCTGTAAATCTGTTAAGAAAATAACAGGAACTTGATATTCTTCAGATAAGTTAAATGCTTCTACAATGTCATAGAAAGCTTCTTCAACTGTACTTGGCGCCATTACGATTTTTGGAATTTCACCATGCGTACCGTAAATCATCGCCATTAAGTCAGACTGTTCTTGTTTCGTTGGTAATCCCGTACTTGGACCACCACGTTGTGTATCAACAATTACTAATGGAGTTTCTGTAATACCTGCTAAACCGATTGCTTCCATCATTAATGAAAGACCAGGACCAGCAGATGCAGTTAATGTACGAACACCAGCATAGTTTGCACCGATTGCCATTGTACAAGCTGCGATTTCATCCTCAGTTTGGATTACTGTTCCGCCGACTTTCGGTAATTTTTTAATTAAGTATTCCATAATTTCTGATGCAGGTGTGATTGGGTATGCTGACATAAAACGAGCACCACCAGCTACCGCACCAAATGCGATTGCGTCGTTTCCAATCATAAACATGCGTTTTTTACCATCAGCTTTTTCAAGCTGCATCATGTTTACTTTCTCACCTAGTAATTCTTTCATATATTGAGAGCCGCGTTTAATTGCGTCCATATTCTTTTGAACGACTTGCTCTCCTTTACGACCAAAGATTTCTTCAACAACATCTAAATAAGCTGTTTCGTCTAATCCTAATACTGCACTTGATGCTCCAACAGCAACCATGTTTTTCATTAATGATGTGCCTAATTCTGAAGCAATATCTGTAAACGGTATCACATATAGATTTACATCTGTATTATCAGGTATTGTTGGATTAAATTTCGCATCCGCAACTACAATTCCACCTGGACGTAGTTCGTGGAAGTTAAAATCAATTGTTTCTTGGTCAAAAGCAATTAAAATATCTAAATCATCTGAGATCGCTCGTACTTCTGTTGTACTTACACGAATTTTATTATTTGTATGGCCGCCTTTTATACGTGATGAGAAGTGGCGGTAACCGTATAGGTAATATCCTAATCGGTTTAATGCAATACAGAAGATTTCTCCTGTACTTTCAATTCCTTCACCTTGTTGGCCTCCAACTTTCCATGAAAGTTGACTAATCATCTCCTACACCCCTTTTGGCTGCATTCATTGTAGTGTATTTTTTTACAGTAATAGTTTAGCATTTTTTATGCAAATAAACTACAACGGACGCAAATTATGCCTCTTCTGATTTCCCTGAATCTTTAGTATAAAGCTATTTTGTTTTTCATTCTAGTATTAGGTCTTAAAAAAAGCAATAAAATCAAATGAATTAATTTTAATTATTCTGAATTTTAAACCAAAAACTTAAAAACTCATATGTTCAACAAAATTATCATATAAAAATCTTTCTACAGTAGATGCAGCATAGTATTTATAAAGCTCATTCATGACATTTTCATAATCTCGGTAGGCAGATACATTGACAACCGTATCTACAATCCCATCAAAATCTGAACCAAACCCTATATTGTTTTCTCCACCTAGCGAGCAAATATATTCGATATGTTTTACTATATCTGTTATATTTGCTTGTCTTTCACTTGTTAGAAACTGCGGTACAAAAGTAACACCGATTATGCTATTTCTCTGTATAAGCGCTTTAATTTGTTCGTCATTTAAATTGCGTGGATGCTCACACAGTTTATAACAATTTGAGTGGGATGCAATTGGGTTATTTGCAATTTCTATCACATCCCAAAAACTTCTCTCATTTAAATGTGATAGATCCGTCCATAATTGCAAAGTATTCAACTCTTGTACAACTTGTCTACCAACAGTAGTTAAACCTGCTCCACGCGTCTCTAGCGCCCCATCAGCTAACAAATTCGCATAGTTCCATGTTAATCCGAAAGAACGTACACCTAACCGATAAAACAAACGTAATTTCATCGCTTCTTTGCCAATTGCTTCGCACCCTTCTAACGTTAATAGCGCGCCAACCTCGTCTTGTTTTAATCTATTTATATCCTCTTTCGTTCGGATAAATCTCACACCTGGTAGCGATAGAATTTCATTATAAAAAATATCTATCATTTGTAATGCCGCTTCAAATCGTTTTTCATACGTCACTGTTTCTGGCACATATATTGCAAAACATTGTATACTTCCTTGTCTTTCCTTTAACTGTTGAAATGTAATATGTAATTGCGGATCGTTTTTAAAATTCTTTTTTCCCTTTGCACTCCATAACTGAAAGAGCACATCACAATGAGCATCAAAAATTTTCATTTTCATTCCTCCATTATAAAAACAACCTGTTTGCATACTGCAAACAGGTTGTTTAAACTTAACGAGGTTCTACAATTAATTTTATTGCTGTACGCTCTTCGCCATCAATCATAATATCTGTAAACGCTGGGATACAAATTAGGTCCAAACCACTAGGCGCTACAAACCCTCTTGCAATTGCTACTGCCTTTACCGCTTGGTTTAATGCACCTGCACCAATAGCTTGAATTTCTGCTGTTCCGCGTTCGCGAATAACACCTGCAAGTGCACCAGCTACAGAATTAGGGACCGACGTTGCTTTAACTTTTAATATTTCCATTCCGCGTTTCCTCCTCGTTTCTTTAAAAAGTATTAGCAATTATTTCACTTTAACTTATATTCACGAGGAATGGCGCGTATTCCTGCTAAATTTTCGTAATTTTTCTAAAAAATTAAAATATAATAACTTATCTAAAATTTAACGGAAATTTACTCAAAAAATGGTTGATCGTCATTAATTAAAATGCGCTCAATTTTCTTTGCTTTTCCTGTATTTGGATCCACATCAATTAACACTGCACTTAATTGCGTTCTACCACTTGTTACTTCAAATCGTACCGGTAAGTTCGTTAAAAACTTCTTCAATACTGCTTCTCGGTCCATACCTAAAATTCCATCATATGGCCCTGTCATCCCAACATCTGTAATATATGCCGTTCCGCTTGGTAAAATACGGTTATCCGCTGTAGGGACATGCGTATGCGTACCTACTACTGCTGTAGCACGTCCATCTACATACCAACCTAGCGCTTGTTTTTCACTTGTAGTCTCCGCATGGAAATCAATAAAGATAATATTCGTACGTTTTTTCGCAATATTAATTAATTCATCCACTTTACGGAATGGACAATCAATCGGAGGAAGGAAAGTACGCCCCTGTAAGTTAATAACTGCAACTTCTGTTCCATTACAGTTCACAAAGATAAGTCCTTTTCCTGGAGTTCCTTCTGGGAAGTTAGCTGGTCTTGCAAGATATTTTGCATCATCGATGAATTCAAATACTTCACGATTATCCCAAGCATGGTTTCCAAGTGTAACTGCTTGTGCCCCACACTCTAAAAAGTTTCGATATATTTTTTCTGTAATCCCACGGCCACCTGCTGCGTTTTCTCCATTAATAATTGTTACTGTAGGTGTATATTTTTTCTTTAATGCCGGTACGTATTGTTGAATCATACCTCTACCAGGAGATCCTACTACATCCCCAACAAATAATATTCTCATATGTCTTACCCTTTCTATGTACTGCATTTTTTATTGCTATAGCATTAAGGAAATTCCTTATAATATGTTTATTATAAGTTTGTTTCACTTTTACGCTATATAACTAACTGTCTTTATTTTATCCAATTCCAACACAAAAAAATAAAGTGGTGTTTCACCACTTTATTTTGCGTATTCCACTGCACGTGTTTCACGAATAACAGTTACTTTAATATGTCCTGGGTAATCCAGTTCATTTTCAATACGTTTTCGGATATCACGAGCTAAACGATGAGCTTCTAAGTCATCGATTGTATCTGGTTTTACCAAAATACGAACTTCACGTCCTGCTTGAATTGCAAATGATTTTTCAACGCCTTCATAAGACTCTGAAATCTCTTCTAACTTTTCAAGACGACGAATGTAGTTTTCAAGCGTTTCACTACGAGCTCCCGGTCTTGCAGCTGATAAAGCATCTGCTGCTGCAACTAAAACTGCAATGATAGAAGTTGGTTCTGTGTCACCATGGTGAGATGCGATACTGTTTATAACTACAGGATGCTCTTTATATTTCGTTGCGAGTTCAACACCAATTTCAACGTGGCTACCTTCTACTTCATGGTCAATCGCTTTTCCGATATCATGTAATAGACCAGCACGTCTTGCTAGTTTTTCATCCTCACCAAGCTCTGCTGCCATAAGTCCAGTTAAATATGCAACTTCCATAGAGTGTTTTAAGACGTTTTGTCCATAACTTGTACGGTATTTTAAACGACCTAAAATTTTAATTAAATCTGGGTGTAATCCGTGAACACCCACTTCAAACGTTGTTTGCTCTCCGACTTCGCGAATATACTCGTCCACTTCACGTCTTGATTTTTCGACCATCTCTTCAATACGCGCTGGGTGAATACGTCCGTCCTGTACTAGTTTATCAAGAGCGATACGAGCTGTTTCACGACGAATTGGATCGAATCCAGAAAGAATTACCGCCTCTGGTGTATCATCGATAATTAAGTCAATACCCGTTAACGTTTCTAACGTACGAATATTACGACCTTCACGCCCGATAATACGTCCCTTCATTTCGTCATTTGGAAGATTTACAACCGAAACGGTTGTTTCAGCAACATGATCAGCTGCACATCTTTGCATTGCAAGAGATAAAATCTCTTTTGCTTTCTTATCCGCTTCTTCTTTCGCGCGAACTTCACTTTCTTTTACCATAACAGCGATTTCATGAGAAACTTCATTTTCTACTTTACCAAGAATAATTGCTTTCGCTTGTTCGCGTGTCAGATTGGAAATGCGCTCTAATTCTGTTTGTTGCTTTTGAACTAACTCTCCCACTTTGCTTTCCAACTCTTCAATCTGTTGTTGTCTCGCTACAAGAGATTCCTCTTTCTTCTCTAACTGCTGCTCGCGTTTATCGAGCGTTTCGTCTTTACGATCAAGGTTCTCTTCTTTTTGCATTAAACGATTTTCTTGTTTTTGTAATTCGCTTCTACGGTCACGAATTTCTAATTCAGCTTCTGTACGAAGTGTATGAATTTCATCCTTTGCTTCTAAAAGCGCTTCTTTCTTAAGTGCTTCAGCCTCACGATTCGCTTCGTCTAAAATACGTTTCGCTTCATTAGCCGCACCATTAATCTTCGCTTCAGCAATAGACTTTCGAACAAAAAAGCCAACAACTGCACCGACTGTTGTTGCAAGCAAAATGGAGATGAGTATCCAAACTGTACTACTCATGATTTCACCTCCCCTTGCTATGAATGAAAAAAGACTGTCGGCATGTACATTAAATTACAATATACAGCAAAGACCGTCGTCCCGCTTTTTTAAGGGACTTTCTTCATTTCACAATTAAAATGTCATATTATTATTTCGGTAAGATTTAAACCTTACTCCGAATATTACTTCTCTTCTTGAGAAGAGTATATCGTATATAAGAAAAAATATACATTCTCATTGTATCTATCGTAATTTTCATTGTCAAGCGTTGTCTACTTTTACTTTCTTTACCTTCAGTCCTTAATGTTATCTGAATTTGAAAAATTGATAGCATACTATCCTGGAAAACCTTAGTAAATACCATTTTATTCCCTTAAAACGTATGAATATTCCTCTTTACACATCCCATTTGAGTCAAAAAAATATTTTAACCACTACGATAGATACCCCTTTAATAGAAGGTAAAAAAATAAAAGACACGGGACCCGTGTCTTTTATTTTTTAATCTTGAAGAGTTGCATCTTCCGTGTCTTCCACACCAGAATCTTCACCAATTCCGTGATGATCACGAACAAAGAAGGCAATTTCCTCTCTTAAGTCCGTATTCTCTTTTAAGAATTGCTTCGAATTTTCACGACCTTGTCCTAAACGTTCTTCATTATAAGAATACCAAGCACCGCTCTTTTGAACGATATCAAGCTCAGAAGCCATATCCAAGATTTCACCCTCTCTTGAAATACCTTCTCCGTACATAATATCAACTTCAGCAACACGGAATGGTGGCGCTACTTTATTTTTCACTACTTTTACTTTTGTTTTATTACCAACGATGTCGTTACCTTGCTTTAATTGCTCCGCACGACGCACTTCAAGACGGACAGTTGAATAGAATTTCAACGCACGACCACCTGGAGTTGTTTCTGGGTTTCCGAACATAACCCCAACTTTTTCACGAATTTGGTTAATAAAGATTGCAATTGTTTTTGATTTGTTGATTGCTCCTGAAAGCTTACGAAGTGCTTGTGACATTAAACGTGCTTGTAAACCTACGTGTGAGTCACCCATGTCGCCTTCAATCTCTGCTTTCGGTACAAGAGCTGCTACAGAGTCAATTACGATAATGTCAACCGCACCACTTCGTACAAGAGCTTCCGCGATTTCTAATCCTTGCTCCCCTGTATCAGGCTGTGATAATAGTAATTCATCTATGTTAACGCCTAATTTTTGTGCATATACAGGATCCATTGCGTGCTCCGCATCGATGAATGCTGCTTGTCCACCTTGACGTTGTACTTCTGCAATTGCATGTAATGAAACTGTCGTTTTACCTGAACTTTCAGGTCCGTAAATTTCGATAATACGGCCACGTGGGTATCCGCCTACCCCTAATGCCACATCAAGTGCTAAAGAACCACTTGAAATTGTAGAAATTCTACGTTCCGCTTGTTCTCCTAATTTCATAATTGAACCTTTACCAAATTGCTTCTCTATTTGTTTTAACGCCATATCTAATGCCGCTTGACGATCACTCATTCAAAATTCCTCCTTAACTGAATTGCTAATCTTATTATACCTATTTTCAATTCAATTTGCCAACAAAAATCGAACATTTATTCGATTTTTTTATTTTCCATTACATAAATACGTAATTTAACTATAAAAAAAGCTAGAAGAAACTTATATCTCTTCTAGCTTTTTATATAAATGATAAAATCCATATTTTGTCGAGCGTTCTCTAATTTGTTGACGACTTCCACTTAAATTAAGAGGAAAAACTGCAGTTTGTTCACCTTTAATCGCCAATCCAACAAATACTGTTCCTGGCTCTTTCTGTTCTGAAGCATCTGGCCCTGCTACCCCAGTGAAACTAATTCCGATATCCGCTTTTAATAAATCCTTAACATTTTCAGCAAGATAACGAGCACATTCTTTACTAACTGCACCATCAGTATGCAACACTTCTTCAGGCACACGCAATACATGTTGCTTCACATCATTATGATAACAAATGACACCGCCTTTAAATACAGAAGAAACACCAGCATTTTCAGTTACTTGATTTCCAAAAAGACCACCTGTTAAACTTTCTGCACATGCTAAAGTTAACCCTTTTCTCTTCAATAACTCGATTGCCTTATAATGCAAAAATTCTTGGTCATATCCGTAGAAAAATTCTCCTACCCTTTCTAAAATCAAATCTTCCACATGTTGAATTAGTTTCTCCGCTTCGCTAACATTTTGATGCTTAGCGGTTAAACGTAATGTCACTTCTCCATCATTTGCTAGCGGGGCGATTGTTGGGTTTGTTTGTCCATCAATTAAATCTTGAACTTTCACCTCTAATTGGGACTCCCCGATACCGAAGAAACGAAGCACACGGGAATAAATGTTTTCTCCTGTTGTAAAATTACGTAAAAAAGGCTCCACGTAACTTACATACATTGGTTTCATTTCTTTTGGCGGCCCTGGTAATAAAATATAAACTTTTCCGTTCTTATTTACCCCCATACCAGGCGCCATACCGTGGTCATTTGCAAATACTGTTGCTCCATTTAAGACGAGCGCTTGCTTTTTATTATTCTCCGTAAATTCACGGCCTGTACGCTTAAAGTAATTACTTATTAAGGCTAATGCCTTTTCATCATACACAAGCGCTTCATCTAAACTAGCCGCTATCGTTTCTTTCGTTAAATCATCTTTTGTCGGTCCTAATCCACCTGTAAAAATAAGTATATCAGCACGTTCTTCCGCAGCTTCAATCGCCTTTTGCAGTCGCTTATTATTATCACCAACAACAGTATGATAGTACACGTTAATTCCAATTGAAGCTAACTTTTCAGATAAAAACTGGGCATTTGTATTTGCAATTTGTCCAAGTAATAATTCAGTTCCAACCGCAATAATCTCAGCATTCATCCTAATTCCCCCATAAACTTCTATTTTGAGTTTACAAAAGCAGCTCTATTTTTCCAGAAATAATCCCATCCTGAAATAACAGTAAAGATTAATGCAATCCATATGAAGATATCAGCAACTGGAATATGGATTAAATTTAAAGGTACATCGTGTAATAAATATGCTGCAATCGCAATAATTTGTGTCCATGTCTTAATTTTCCCTAGCTGATTTGCCGCAACTACTTCCCCTGTTCCAGCAAGTACAAGACGTAAACCTGTTACAGCAAACTCACGACTGATAATTACAATAACAATCCAAGCCGGTACATATTGCATCTCTACCAATGTAATAAGTGCTGCTGAAACAAGTAATTTATCAGCTAATGGGTCAAGAAACTTTCCTAAATTCGTTACAAGATTATACTTTCTTGCGTAATGTCCATCAATCCAATCTGTAGCTGAAGCAATGATAAAGATAAGTGCCCCTACTAAATGTTGAATTGGCAAATCAACATCACCAATTTTGTATGAACCCCAATCAAAGGGCGCTAACATAATTACCATAAAAATTGGAATTAAGAAGATTCTAGATATTGTAATTTTATTTGGTAAATTCACAGCTATTCCTCCATCATATCAAAAACATTTGTTCATCGAAAAAAAAGTCATCGAAGCGATGACTGTTATTGTGCAGGTTGCTCTATCCCTTGGTTTTTAATCACCAATCTTTGGTGATATTCTTTTTGTGGATCTAACGGGAAAGCAAGCACTTGGCCATTCAGTTTAATTTCAACATTCGGTGCACTTCCAATATTAAGTCGTACTTCTTTTAATGTTGATACATCGCGTTTCTCTGTTTGACCGCTTTGTACTGTAGTGTTTAGAATTTCATTACCCGCATCATCCTTAACATCTACATAACTTGCACCCTTCGCTGAAATTTCCAATTCTAACGTTTTATTATTATGAATTTCCAAAGTAGATACCTTACCAGTTGTTCCAACTACTTTCACTTCTTGCTGTCCAGTTGGTGGTGCTGGCTGCTCCTCTTTCTTTGGTTCTTCTTTCTTTAGTTCTTCTTTCTTTGGCTCTTCTTTCTTTGGCTCTTCCGCTTTCTTCGTATCTAATGGAGAATCTTTCGCTTTTTGAACTTCAATTTTCTCACTTTGAGCACTCGGAACTTTTTCATCATCTTTTCCAGTTAACGCTTGAAACACAAACCAGATTACGACTCCAACCGCGATTACTAACAGCGCAACTAAGATTTTCGGCATGTGATCTGCAACTGGCCATGATGAAGATTTTTGCATTGTTTCTTGTGTTTTTTGTCCCGTTGATACTTGTGGAACTTCACGCCTTTCAGATTGTGGTATCGTACTCTGATGTTCTACAAGCAGTTCCTCTCCATTTAATCCAACAGCATCTGCGTATTGTTTAATGAATGCACGCGCATAAAAAGCTCCTGGCAATACATCATAATTGCCTTCTTCAATTGCCACTAGATGGCGTTTTTGAATTTTTGTAATTTCATGCAGCTGATCAATAGACAAGCCTTTCGCTTCTCTTGCTTCTTTCAGCTTTTGTCCCAATTCCGTCACTACTAACACCTCAATATTTCTTTAAAAGTCAAACATAGAGAAATTATTTTGCGTACCTTGCTCAATTTCATCTACTAAATTATATTGAATTTCTTCATCATAATCGTTACGCAACTCGATAATATAATCAAAATCATCCAATGTGTATTCTGACTGACTCACAAATACATCAGGATGTTCCACAACTTTCGTTGCAGGCAATCTCATAATTTCACGAACGAGCTGCCAATGTCTTTCGTTGGCACGCTTCGTTGACACAATTCCATCTAGGATGAAAATATTGTCATCGCTATACTCATCTTCAATTAATTGACTACGAACAGTTTGCTTAATAAGAGTAGATGATACAAATAACCACCTTTTATTTGCACAAACACTTGCAGCAACAATGGATTCTGTTTTTCCGACACGAGGCATTCCGCGTATCCCAATTAGTTTATGGCCTTCTTTTTTCATAATTTCTGCCATAAAGTCTACAAGTAAGCCTAATTCATCACGCACAAATCGAAATGTTTTCTTATCATCTGCATCTCGTTGTATGTACCTACCATGCCTAACCGCTAGCTTATCTCTTAGCTTGGGCGGACGATATTTCGTTACCGTTATGTTATCCATCGTATTTAAAATTGATTCAAGTCTAGAGATTTGCTCTTGATTATCACACATAAGAAGTAACCCACGTCGTGCATTATCTACACCATTAATTGTGACAATATTAATGCCGAGCATACCGATTAACGAAGAAACGTCACCAAGCAAGCCAGGTCGGTTTTTATGTATTTCATATTCAAAATACCATTCAATCATCCAAGATCACTCCCCTTGCTTACTTTACACCTACGTACTATATTATATGATTTCACCTTAATAGGGAAGCTAAATGTATAATCTATCCTGTGTAATTATTATACAAAAAAAGTAGAGAGGAGAATCTCCTCTCTACTTTTACTTATGTTGTACAAACTTAACCATTAAGTTTGCAATTGTATGTTGCTCCTGTTCATCAGCAACTTTCCAAAGCTCAGCTAATAATTTCTCTTGGTCATTGCGCCCTTCTACTTCATTAGCAAGGTAGTCGCCAACACGAAATGCCATATCTGATACCGCACCGCCGTCTAAACCTTTTCCTTGCGCTTGCTCTAAACGATCTCCTAAAAAGCTCTTCCACTGATCAAAATTATCTAATACTGACATAATTAAGCACCTCACTATTGAGTAATAAAATCATCCTTAATTTGTGCAACTGTTCATTTTTTATGTAAGAAATTTTTAGCAGTGCCAACCGCCATTCACTCCGATGATTTGTCCAGTTATGTATGATGCTCCTGGTGATACGAGGAATGAAACTGTTTTTGCTACTTCTTCTGGTAATCCTATTCTACCTAATGGTATATCTTCAGCAATTCCCATTTTATCTTCTTCAGAAAAAACACTTAACATTTCCGTTTCAATTGCTCCTGGTGCTACTGCATTCACACGTAATCCACTTAAAGAAACTTCTTTCGCTAAAGCTTTCACATATGAATTTTGCGCCCCTTTTACCATTGAATACAGCACTTCACAAGAAGCCCCTATTTGTCCCCATATAGATGAAATAATTACAATATTACCACTTCTCCTCCCGATCATAGGCGGAAGTGCCATTGAAAGTAATTTATATACGTTCTTCACTTGAAGTTCTACCATATAACCCAATTCTTCGTTTGTTACATCTGTTACTAGTCCAAAAATACTCTTCCCAGCTGCGTATACAATAACATCAATAGGGTGTTCAATTTGTCCCCACAATTGCTCTGCTCCATCACTAGAAGCCAAATTCGCTTGAACAGGGATAACTTCTCCCCATGCTTTCTGCAATTCCAATACCTTTCCTTCACTGTTATTGTAATGAACATAAACTGTATATCCATCTTGAATTAATTGTTTCGAAATAGCAGAGCCAATCCCTCCGCTCCCTCCAGTTACTAACGCATACTTTTTCATAAATTCCCTCTCTTATCTCTACAAGTTCAATTTTCACACAACTAAATAATACCCTCATCTTACAATTTTTCAATGATAAGATGAGGGTATCTTTAAAATGTTATTTTTTCGGTAACACCTGACAAACACTCATTTTTTCTTCTGATAACAATAATTTTGCTACTTCTTGTAAGTCTTGAACCGTCAGCCCTTCTAATACAGTCAATGCATCAAATAGACTAGATTCATTAAACGCATATCGTGTAAATTGATTTGCAATATATTCTGGTGAATTCAACGAGCGTAAAAAACCACCAATTTTCTTTTTCTTCACTCGTTCTAATGCCGCCGCATCTAATTGATCATAATCTGTTTTTAATAAAATATCTTTTAAACGATCTGCCAATTCATCAGGTTGTTTCGTATCACCACCAACCATTGCAAAACCGAAGTTATTTTCTTCTGTATAGTCATACGAGAATGAATCATCAATAAGTCCTTCATTATATAAAGCTTCGTAATGAACAGAACTTTTTCCAAATAAATAATCTAAGAGTAACGTAAGCGCAATTTCTTGTTTTAAAAGCGCTTGCCCCTTTTCTTTTAAATTAGTCGCTTTAATACCAACTAAACATTTCGGTGTTTGCACAGGCATTGAAATAATTTTTTTCTTTTCATTTACCTCATTTGGTTCCTCTTCAAATGAACGCACAATTTCTGGCTGGTTTTTATAATCTTTTTCCGCTTGATTTTCACGTACTAAATCCATTGTTTTCTCTGGATCAATTGCACCCACAACAAATAATAACATATTGCTCGGATGATAAAATGTTTCATAACATTCATATAATAAATCTTTGGTAATTTTACTAATAGATTCGATTGTGCCTGCAATATCAATTTTAATTGGGTGTTTTACAAACAAGCTATCAATTAACCCAAAGTACAAACGCCAATCTGGGTTATCTTGATACATTTGAATTTCTTGCCCAATAATCCCCTTCTCTTTTTCAACTGTTTTTTCAGAGAAATAAGGCTCTTGCACGAAGTTTAGCAATGTATTTAAATTTTGTTCTACGTTTGAAGTACATGAAAAAAGGTAAGCTGTTCGTGTGAAGGATGTAAAAGCATTTGCCGATGCTCCTTGTTTACTAAACAATTGGAAAGCATCGTGATCTTCTTTTTCAAATAATTTATGCTCAAGAAAATGTGCAATCCCATCAGGCACACGAATCATTTCTTCTTTCCCCAATGGTACAAATGTATTATCTACTGAACCATATTTCGTCGTAAACGTCGCAAATGTTTTATTAAATCCTTGTTTCGGTAAAACATATACATCTAATCCATTAGGAAGTTTTTCATAATAGAGTGTTTCTTTTAATTGCTCATAAACAATTTTTTCCATTTACTCTCCCTCCGTTCCTTGTAAAAAGTAAATTGTATCTAGTTCAATATTTTTAGCTACTTTTACAATTTCTTCTTTTGTTACACTTTCTATACCTGTAAGCCATTCTTCAACTGGACGTGTACGATTTGAAATAATACCATGATATAGCATTTCTACAAATCCACGCGGTGTATCAATCGCCTCTAATATTTGATTTTGGATGACACTTTTTGTTTGATGTATTTCTTCTTCAGAAAACTCTCCGTTTTGCATCGCAAGCATTTGTTCTTTAATAATCTCAACTGCTTTTTCATAATTTTTCGCTTCGATTCCTGACATAACAAATAATAAACCTTTATGACTTTCAAAGCGCGATGCTGCATAGTACGCTAAACTATTTTTTTCACGCACATTTACGAATAACTTCGAATGAGAAAAACCACCAAACAATCCATTGAACAATTGCAATGCAAAATAATCTTCATCTTTATATGTGACAAATGTACGATAACCGATGTGTAATTTACTTTGTTTTAATTCTTGTTTTTCAACAACTTCTTTTTCTTCATTATTTCGTCTATGAAGGAGTACATTTCTTTCTCTCACTGGACGAGCTGAAATAGAAAAATACTTACTTACAAGATCAACGGCGTTTGCTGAAATATCACCAATAATATATAGATCCATTTCATCTTCTGCTAACACCTTTTGATAATATTGATACAGACTTTCATTTGTAATAGACGTAACACTCTCTTTTTTTCCATTTGCACTTAAACGATACGGTTCTACTTTGCACATTTCTTCAATTAAACGCTCGTTTGCATAACGCATTTTATCATCATAAGTAGCTTCAATTCTCTGTAACAGTGCTCTTTTTTCACTTTCTACGATAGAAGATAGGAAACCGTTCCCCTCGGTTGCTGGATGTAACACAATATCAGACAACATAGAAAGCGCTTTTTCAAATAACGGTGGTGCATCATGTAAATAAACTTCATTTGCAATGTCTACATAAATGGAGATAATATGGTCTTCCCCTTTTTTACTTACATCTACCGCTAAAGAAGACCCGTATAATTCTTCTAAATATTGACGAAGACGAATTACAGAAGGTAATTTTTCTGTGGCACTTTGCAATACGTATGGCAATAGGGCACGCTCTGTCACCGTCTCCTCATTTAAAGGCGCTTTAAAACGAAATACAAAGGTATTCGTTTTATATTTATCAGTCGGAATAATATGTACGCGCAAACCACCTAACTCATGTAGTTGTTGTTCCATTAGTTTCATTTATAGCCCTCCTTTACGTATATAGGAATATTCCTCTTCAATATACAGTTTTTAGAAATAAAAAATCAACTTTTCTCCCTTATTATGCTTACATATGATTCTTTCTAAAAACTTTAATATGTAAGGAACATAGTAAAATTCCGTATTAAATATATTCTATGTAAAAAAGCCCACACTAATGTGCGAGCTTTTTTATACTTATAAAATACTTATCGTTTTCCTTTTTCATAAGGAGTTCCTAATGCTTTCGGAGCTTCAGAACGACCTACAAAACCAACAAGCGCTAATATTGTGAATACATATGGTAATATCGTTAATAAAACACTTGGAATTTGATCTAATACAGGAATTGTTCCGCCCGTTACACTAAGAGATTGCGCAAAACCAAAGAATAGAGCTGCACCTAGTGCGCCTAGTGGATTCCACTTTCCAAAAATCATAGCAGCTAAAGCTAAGAAACCTTGTCCTGTAATAGTTGCCCCTGAGAAGTTATTAGAAATTGACATTGCAAAAATCGCTCCACCAATTCCAGCAAACACTCCTGAAATACAGACTCCAATATAGCGCATTTTATATACGTTAATCCCCATCGTATCCGCTGCCATTGGGTGTTCACCAACAGCACGTAGACGAAGACCGAACGGTGTTTTATAAATAACATACCAAACAACGAATGCTAAAATAATGGCAATATACGACGTTATTGGTACATTCGAGAAAAATATTTTCCCTAAAACCGGAATATCCGAAAGGCCTGGAATATCAATCTTTTCAATACGATACTGAATAAAGTCAGTCTGCCCTTTATCAAAAATCTTCTTAATTGCAAATACCGTTAAACCAAGAGATAAGAAGTTAATTGCTACACCACTTACAACTTGATCTGCTCGGAATGTAATAGAAGCTACCGCATGAAGTAATGCAAATAATCCACTACCAATTGCCGCAAATAATAACGCAATCCACGGGGTCATCGTTCCCCAAGTATCACCCATTAATAAGTTTGTAACAACTCCAATAAATGCACCAAATAGCATTAGTCCTTCTAATCCGATATTTACAACACCCGATCGTTCACTAAATACTCCACCTAGTGCTGTGAAAATGATAGGTGCCGATGTATATAACGTACCCGTCACAAGAATGGCTAATATATCTAAAAAGCTCATTTATTTCCCCTCCTTGCTCATGCGTGTAAGCGCCCATCTTAACACATAACTACATGCAACAAAGAAGATGATACATGCAATAATTACATTAATAAGCTCTGATGGTACATCTGCCTCAAAGTTCATTTGAGGGGAAGCACTTTTCAAACCACCAAATAATAAAGCTGAAAGGATTATACCAAACGGATTATTCCCTCCAAGTAATGCTACGGCAATCCCATCAAATCCTACTCCTGTAAACGAAGACATCGCGGTCATACTCTGGAATGTTCCTAATCCTTCCATCGCTCCACCAATCCCCGCAAATGCACCAGCAATTGTCATGGAGAATACTACATTACGAGAAACTTTCATACCTGCATATTGAGAAGCATGCTGATTAAATCCTACCGACTTTAATTCGTAGCCTAAAGTTGTTCGATCTAATAAGAACCACATTAAAATAGCGATTAATATTGCTACAATAATTCCCCAGTGAAGACGCGAACCATCAGTAATGCTAGCAAGCCAGTCTGAAGATAGTGATGCACTCTCTTTAATGTCATACGTTTTATCATTACCTTCATGTAAAAAGCGCTTAATGATGTCATATGTTACATATAATGCGATATAGTTCATCATAATTGTTACAATAACCTCATTAACTTGAAACTTTCCTTTTAAATATCCAGGAATGAAGCCCCAAATTCCTCCTACCAATGCTGCGAATAAAATAGATAATGGAATATGAAGGAAAGCTGGTAGTGAAACTGCATAACCGAACCAAACCGCTGCAAGCCAACCAACTAGCAATTGACCCTCTACCCCGATATTAAATAAACCTGTACGAAATGCAAACGCCACTGATAAACCAGCAAGAATAAGCGGTATCATTGTACGAAGCGTTTCACCAATCGCACTTGCGCTACCGAACATCCCTGTCCAAAGTGCACTATAACCTACAATTGGATCATAACCACTAACTAACATTACAATCGCTCCGACAAGTAAGCCAAAAATAACGGATAGTACTGGGACTAAAATATTTATCGTTCGTTCTGTTAAAAGTTTTTTAGCCATTTGTACCCACCTGCTCCTTCTTTGTTCCCCCAGCCATTAACAATCCAAGCTGTTGTTCATTCGTTTCTTTCGCATCAACTATTGCTACAATTTTCCCTTCATAAATAACAGCAATTCGATCGCTAACATTTAAGATTTCATCTAACTCTAGTGATAAAAGTAATACACCTTTCCCTTTATCCCTTTGCTCTATTAATCTCTTATGAATAAATTCAATTGCTCCTACATCTAAACCACGTGTTGGCTGTGCTGCGATTAATAAATCTGGATCACGGTCTACTTCACGTGCAATAATTGCTTTTTGTTGATTTCCCCCAGATAGAGCGCGTGCTAAAGTTTGCTCACTAGGTGTACGTACATCAAACTGTTCAATAAGAGCCTTTGCTTTTTCTGTAATTTTGCTGAAATTTAAAATCCCTTTCTTTGAAAACGGATTCTTATAGTACGTTTGCAGAACTATATTATCTCTAACAGAAAAATCAAGGACGAGTCCGTGTTTATGACGATCTTCTGGAATATGACCAATTCCTTCTTCTGTTATTCTTCTAACAGGCCAATTTGTTATTTCTTTCCCTTTAATTGCAATAGAACCTGACTCAACTTTTCGTAAACCAGTAATTGCTTCTATTAATTCACTTTGTCCATTTCCATCAATCCCTGCAATCCCAACAATTTCCCCCGCACGAACAGTTAAGTCAAGGCCTTTTACAGCAGGTAGTTGACGTGCATCGTGAACAACAAGATTTGCAATTGAAAGTACCTCTTCTTTTGGTTTCGCGTCTATTTTTTCTGTTTTAAAATTCACTTGACGTCCGACCATTAATTCTGCAAGTTTATTTTCATCCGTATTTGCAACGTCAACCGTTCCAATTCCTTTTCCTTTACGAATAATCGTACAACGATCGCAAACTTCCATAATTTCTTTCAACTTATGTGTAATAAGAACAATAGATTTTCCTTCTTGCACAAGCTTTTTCATAATTTGAATTAGCTCATGAATTTCTTGTGGTGTTAACACAGCTGTCGGTTCATCAAATATTAAAATTTCTGCACCGCGGTAAAGAGTTTTCAAAATCTCAACACGCTGTTGCATACCCACTGAAATATCCTGTATTTTCGCATATGGATCTACAGCTAAACCGTATTGTTCAGACAGTTTTTGAATTTCTTTAGCAGCTTCCTCAACAGCAATTTTCCCTTTTTTCCTCGGTTCATTTCCGAGAATAATATTCTCTGTAACTGTAAAATTATGAACAAGCATAAAGTGCTGATGAACCATTCCAATACCAAGGTCATTTGCCACATTCGGATTGGTAATATTTACAGACTTTCCTTTAATTTTAATTTCACCTTGTTCTGGTTGGTACAAACCAAATAGTACATTCATCAATGTGGATTTCCCTGCACCATTTTCTCCAAGTAAAGCATGTATCTCACCCTGCTTTACTTGCAGCGTAATATCATCATTCGCTACAATGCCTGGGAATACTTTCGTAATGTTATTCATCTCAATTACGTATTCCATTGTGTTCCTCCTTTTAACAGGGAACATTCCCTATTACACTATTAACTTATTAAGCAATTCGGAAGTTTTATACATACAAAGGTTAGTTCTATGAACTAACCTTTGCTATTTCTCTATTTATTTTTTTAGAGAAGCTTCATATTCTTTATACTCTTTATCTGTAGCCGGTACTTTAATTTCACCGTCTGTAATTTTCTTTTCAAATTCTTCTACTTTTGTTAAAATTTCAGGGTTAACTTTTTTCACGTTATCAGTTGTTTTTGAAATACCAATACCGTCATCTTTTAAACCAAACGCTTCTACTTTACCGCCTTTTAACTTACCGTCTTTCGCTTCTTGCGCTACTTTTTCAACAGCGATATCTACACGTTTTACCATTGAAGTTAATGTTACGTTTTCAGGCATACCTTCTTGGTTTTGATCACGGTCAACACCGATTACCCAAACATTTTCACCTTTTTTCTTACGGTTTTTCGCTTCAGTGAATACACCGTTACCTGTACCACCAGCAGCATGATAAATTACGTCTACGCCTTGACCATACATTGCTGATGCAAGAACTGTACCTTTTTCAGGTTTATCGAATGCTTCTGCATATTCAGATACGATTTCAATGTTTGGATTTACTGCTTTTGCACCCGCTTTAAATCCATTTTCGAATTTACTAATTAAATCACTCTTCATCCCACCAACAAATCCTACTTTATTCGATTTTGTTGACATAGCTGCTACCGCACCTACAAGGAATGAACCTTCATGATCTTTAAATGTAATGCTCGTTACGTTTGGTGCATCTACTACAGTATCAACGATTGCAAATTGTTGTTTTGGAGATTCTTTTGCTACTTCTTTAATTGCACCTTCTAATTTATAACCAATTCCGAAAGATAAATCATACTTATCTTTTGAAAATTTCTTTAAGTTTGGAATATAATCCGCTTCTTTTTCAGACTGTAGGTAACGATAATTTGTCTTTTCCTTTAATCCGTTATCTTTACCAAACTTTTTTAGTCCTTCCCAAGACGATTGGTTGAACGATTTGTCATCAACGCCCCCAACATCCGTTACCATACCGACCTTGAAGTCTTTCGTGTCTTTCTTATCACTGCTTGCCTTATCCGAGTTACCACATGCACCTAAAACTGTACTTGCTGCTAATGTTAATGATAATAAAAGACCTGCTTTTTTCTTCATACTAGAAACCCCTCCAAAAATGATATATATTTTTTTATTCTTTCGCTGCTGTCCCTTACTTCTTGCTGTCACCTCCCTAAAAAGGAACTTACCTACATACGCTTTCTTAATACGTGGAAGCTAAACTTATCAGCTCTAAAGTAATTGATAGAATATAAGATTGGCTCATCATTTTGATCATAGTGCATTTGTTTTAATACAAGCAGTGCTGTTTCAGGCTCACATTCTAAAATCGGTGAGATTTTAGGGTGATAGCCAATTGGCTCAATGTGAGCAACCGCATATGTTATGCGCTTATGCGTGTTATTATGTATCACCGTTAATAATGACTCCTCATTGTAACCCGATAAATCTGGCAATATTTCTTTTGCAAGTTTATCGATACAATATACAACAGGTTCCCCATCTGCTGTACGCACGCGTTCAATCATCACTGCATTGAAACCATCTTCACTATTAAACTTCTCTTTTTCCTCTTCTGTTAAAGTTGTAGTAGATGATGATAAAAAGATCGTTCCTGGTGTTTTCCCCACACTAGAAATCATATCTGTAATACTAGAAAGTTGTTCTATTCCAGAAGAAAATAATGGCTTTGCATTTACAAATGTCCCTACACCATGTCTACGAATGACAACATTTTCTTCTTCTAAAATACGTAACGCTTCCCTTAAAGTCGCTCTACTTACGCCAAGTTCTTTCGCTAAATCAAACTCTGATGGTAACTTTTGTCGTTCTTTATAAGCCCCATCTTTAATTTTTTCTTTGATGTGATCAATCACCCGTAAATATAGGTGACGACTATCGGATTTTACTGACATAAGACTCCCCCGCATTTCAATTATTCGACCTCTGATGTAAGACTTCTTTTCTCTTTTTTCAACTTACAACATAGTACAAATGACTAACCACTAAAAATAAGCGCAATTGTCGAATAAATAATAATAATTTTTTAAAATGAAATTTTCACTCTTTACTGTATAAAAAAAACTTTGCACCATAAACATTCCTCATTTCGAGAAAAAGTTCGGCACAAAGATCCTTTACATCCTTTGTTACACACTTTTCCCCTCATAGTCTAGCAATTCATGGTTGCCAGGTAGAAACTTATGGACCTTATCTCCAAGATTATATGAGGCAGTGATTCTTTTCGAAGTAATCTTACCACTTGCTCTCATACGTGTCAACAAAATCCAACATTTTTCTGCATTAAATATCGAACATTTACATAAAACATACTCAAAGTATTCGTATTCTAAAGATACCCTCTAAATGTAAGCCCTTTCTTTATTGCTGAGTATAGTATATAACAAAAACACTATATAAAAAAGCCTAATTGTAAAAACAATTAGGCTTTTTTAAGAACTTTTTTCTTGTACATCATTAATGAGTACTTCTCTCGGTTTACTACCTTCATATGGACCTACTACACCATTCATTTCCATTGCATCAATTAGACGAGCAGCTCGCGTATAACCTACTCTAAACCTACGTTGTAGCATAGAAACAGATGCTGTTTGCATTTCCACTACAAGTTGAACCGCTTCATCATATAATTCATCTTCTACTTCCTGCTTCGTATCAGGAACATCTTGCGGAATCATATCTTCTTGATATTGTGCTTTTTGCTGTCCAATAACATATTCTACAACTCTCTCAACTTCATCATCTGATAAAAATGCACCTTGTACACGTACAGGTTTCGATGCACCAATTGGTATAAACAGCATGTCGCCACGACCTAGTAGCTTCTCTGCACCACCACCGTCAAGAATTGTACGAGAATCTGTTTGAGAAGATACAGCGAATGCAATACGTGATGGAATATTCGCTTTAATAACACCCGTAATAACGTCAACTGACGGACGTTGCGTTGCAATAATTAAATGAATACCAGCAGCACGAGCCATTTGCGCTAGACGCATAATCGCATCCTCTACATCAGACGAAGCAACCATCATTAAATCTGCTAACTCGTCCACAATTACTACAATATACGGTAATTCGGGTTGTTTCGCTTCTGATTGACTATTATGCTCTTTTATATAATCGTTGTATCCTTCAATGTTACGTGTACCACTATGAGCAAACAATTCATAACGACGTTCCATCTCACTCACAACTTTTTTCAATGCTTGCGATGCTTTTTTCGGATCAGTTACAACTGGTGTTAACAAATGAGGCACACCGTTATATACATTTAACTCTACCATTTTCGGGTCAATCATCATTAATTTTACTTCATGTGGTTTTGCACGCATTAAAATACTAACAATAATACCGTTAATACATACACTTTTCCCGCTCCCTGTCGCACCAGCTACGAGTAAATGGGGCATTTTATTTAAACGGGCTAATACAGCTTCACCTGTAATATCTCGGCCAAGACCAATTAACAACTTCTCTTCCGGATGATTGTTAGCCTTAGAATCAAGAACTTCCCTCAGCGTTACCATCGAAACTTCTGAGTTCGGAACTTCGATCCCTACAGCTGATTTCCCGGGAATTGGCGCTTCAATACGAATGTCCTTTGCAGCTAATGCAAGGGCTAAATCATCACTTAAACTGACAATTTTGCTTACCTTTACCCCCATATCAGGATACACTTCATATTTTGTAACTGCAGGACCTCTATGCACTTTTGTTACTTTCGCTTTCACTCCGAAACTTTGGAATGTACGTTCTAATTTACGAGCATTCTCATAAATTTCCGCATTTTCATTTGTAACTTGCTTATTCTTTGGAAATTTTAATATATCAAGTGAAGGAAGCTTGTAATCTTTATTTTCTACATTTGAAAATTGCATAGGAGGTGCTTGCGCTTCACTCTCTAACGATTCAACGATTTTTTCTCCACGCTTTTTCTTTGATTCTTCAATTGGTGGAGTCTCTTCAATAAACGGTGAAGTGATCAAATCTTCTTGCTCTACTTCAATTCGTTTATCCTCTTCTTCATTTGCAGGATAATTCTCAGTGAAATTTGAAATAATTGGCGGATCAATTTGGATTTCTTCCATCGGCTCAATAACTTCTTCTTGTTCTGCAACACGTTTGCTTCTTGTACTTCTTGTTGTTTTTTTCTTTTCTGTTTGTTCAGCCGTTCTTTTGGATCTCCAATCTTTATAATCCCCTTGCATCACTTGAAATTGACTTCTAAGAATTCTACCAACTGGAGCTAACACTTCTCCAATATGTTTATTTGTTATACAAAGTACCCCAAGAATAACTAAAATAATTCCAATGATATAGGCTCCTACTTCGTCGAATAAGAAGTAACATGTCGCGAACATAAGCGCACCAAACATACCACCGCCTAAATGAACGCTATCTGGCCCTTTTTTCATTTCAAGAAAGAAGTTATCTTTCGTACTCACAATAACAGAAGTATTTTGCACTGCTCCATCTTTTGTAAGAAGGTTAAATAATGTAATATGACTAAACATTAATATTGCCAATACAATTAAATAAAATCCAATTAACCGTTTATTTAAAAGGTTCGGCCATCCGCGTTTTATAACAAAGGAAACCGATAAAGCTATTACACCTAACACACCAATTATGTACCACTCACCAAAGAAGAAGCGAAAAAATAACACAAACGATTTCCCTACAACGCCTAGCTGTAAAATCGTAATGATTGAAAGTGCAAAAAGAGTTAAACCGACGATTTCATAATACAAAGTTGGCTTTATCGTACGTCTTGCCTTTGCCTTCGTCCCTCTTTGCTTTTGTTTTGCCATTTCTTCACCTCGTGTTCTACATATAAGTAAAGCTCCCCTAAAAATGCTCTATTTATATGTCTGTTTTCTCTATTTTTCAGGTCTTTATATCTTCTATTTTTACACTTCTTGTAAAATGCTAAATAAACAGAAGAAAGCAGCCTACTCATGGCTGCTCAACCGTCTTGTTTTTTATATTATACCATAGCTTCTAAACAAAATCCTTCTTTTTGCTAAAAGGTTATTTTCTGACCGGGCTCAAACTCTAAATAGTGAAGTGGGTCCGTACTTAGCACACGTACAATAGAATAACACCCATGTTCCTCTTCAGAAACCATTAATTCCACACCATTTATATTTACAACTTTTTGACTTTCACATTGTGAATAATCGGCCGGATACACAAGTTGCTCTGGCATAATTGTATATAAAATCATTGTAACATTGTCCCTTCTGCACTACCTTCCGCGCGAACATCTATTAATTCGTTTAATTTTCGAATCGCATTTCCAATACCACCAACATCATCTATAAGACCGTACTTTACTGCATCTCCACCAATTACATTCGTCCCAATATCTCGCGTTAAATTTCCTTTCGCAAACATAAGCTCTTTAAAACGATCCTCTGTTACTTTCGAGTGCTTCGTCACAAAACGAATAACTCTTTCTTGCATCTTATCCAAATACTCAAATGTTTGCGGCACACCTATGACAAGACCTGTTAAACGAATTGGATGAATTGTCATCGTCGCAGTTTCCGCAATAAACGAATAGTCAGTAGAAACAGCAATCGGTACACCGATGGAATGTCCCCCACCTAAAACTAGAGATACTGTTGGTTTTGAAAGTGAAGCTACCATTTCTGAAATTGCTAGTCCAGCTTCAACGTCACCTCCAACCGTATTTAATATTAAAAGCAAACCTTCAATTTTCGGATTTTGTTCAATCGCAACAATTTGCGGAATGATATGCTCGTATTTTGTTGTTTTATTTTGCGGCGGTAATTGAACATGACCTTCCACTTGTCCGATAATCGTTAAACAATGAATACGTGATTCATTCATCTGTGGTACATTTGTCTGTCCAAGCTGTTGAATTTTTTCTACTATTGAAGCCTCTTTTCCAGCTTCTTTTGGCTCAGTTTCTTTTTCTTCATTTGTATATCGATCACGTTCTGTCATTTCGCATCCCCTTTCACTCGTATATAACTATTATTTCTTAAGTTATAAATTTCATTCGATAGGGTTAAAAAGAAAAAAAGATCACCCATAAGGGTGATCTTTTTTATACTTCCATAATAATCGGTAAAATCATAGGTTTTCTCTTTGTCTCTTCGTACAAGAACTGTCCTAATAATTCACGAATATTTTGTTTTAACATTGACCATTCAATCGAATATTCTTTAATTGACTGCTCAACAATCATACGTACAATCTCTGTAGATCGTTCAATTAACGCTTCTGACTCACGAACATATACGAAACCACGTGAAATGATTTCTGGACCAGAGATAATTTTCTTTTCATCTTTACCAAGCGTTACAACTACTACTAATATTCCATCTTGAGATAACATCTTTCTATCTCGAAGAACGATATTACCAACGTCACCTACACCTAATCCATCAATTAAAACATTACCAGCTTGTACTTTACCGACTAAGTTCGCTTCATCGTCACCAAAAGCAATTACATCGCCTTTTTCTACGATAAAGATATTTTCTCTTGTAATACCTACATCTTCAGCTAAATACGCATGTGCTTTTTGCATACGGAACTCACCATGTACGGGTACAAAGTACTTCGGTTTCATTAAATTTAACATTAATTTTAATTCTTCTTGGCTACCGTGACCTGAAACATGAACTTTTCTTTCGCCGTAATAAACAACTTCAGCTCCAGCTCTAAATAACAAATCAATAATTTTTGATACAGATATTTCATTACCCGGAATTGGCGAAGCAGCAATGATAACAGTATCACCTTTACGAATTGAAATTTGTTTATGTGCTTGTTTTGCCATTCTAGATAGAGCAGCCATCGGTTCACCTTGACTACCTGTCGTTAAAATAGCTACCTTTTTCTCTGGGAAGTTGTCTACTTCTTGTAATGAAATAACCATACCTTCTGGAACATCTAAATAACCAAGACGTCTTGCAATGTCTACTACTTTCACCATACTACGTCCTACTACCGCTACTTTTCGCCCTGTTTCGGCAGCTGCATCAAATACTTGTTGAATACGATGTACATTCGATGCAAATGAAGCAACGATAATACGACCTTCTGCGCCGTAGAACACTTTAGAAATTTCTACACCAACTTCTTTTTCAGAACCTGTATAACCTGGGCGCTCTGCGTTTGTACTATCAGATAATAAGCAAAGTACGCCTTCATTTCCAATTTGAGCCATTTTCCCAAGGTCTGCTCCACTATTTCCAATTGGAGTTTGATCGAATTTAAAGTCTCCTGTATATACGATTGCACCTTTTGATGTATGGAAACAAACACCAACAGAATCTGGAATACTATGTGTCGTTCCAAAGAATGACACCGTTGTAGTATTAAACTCTACTGTTGAATTTGAATCGATTGTTTTTAAGTCTACACGACCTAACATACCCGCTTCGCCAAGTTTTTCTTGTATAAGTCCTACTGTTAATTTCGTTGCATACACTGGAATAGATAATTTACGAAGTACGTAAACAATACCACCAATATGATCTTCATGACCGTGAGTAATAAATAAACCCTTTACTCGCTCTTGGTTTTCCACTAAATATGTAATATCAGGAATAACGATATCAATTCCAAACATTTCATCTCCCGGGAACATTAACCCTGCATCCACAATAAAGATTTCAGAATCAATTTCAACACAGTACATGTTTTTCCCGATTTCACCTACTCCACCAAGAGCAAATACTTTAACAGACTCATTCTCTTTTCTCTTCATGTTGTTGCCTGGTTTAAAAATCTTGCAAACACTGATTTCACTAAAATTGCAGAGACACCAGGGGAAACTCTACAACCACCATATATTCACCGTCCAAGACGAATGTCCTTACCGTTATGCGATATCATGTCCTTGTTTATTTTTTAAACCAGGTTTCACCTCTCTTTCATTATATAAATCAAATATCTTATTCGATATGATATGAAAATGTAATTAAATTATAATTTTTCCCAATTTTGCTAAGCATACCCGTACTAAGCTACTTAGCCATATTATACCTGATAGAAGAAATAGAACACAAGTTAAATCGTGCGAAAGAAAAAGTAAAAGAAAGGAACAGTACTAAAAGTATATGGCTTATTTCCGCTGCTTTTATACTCCATGTTATTTGAAAAAAAAACCCCTAAACACTTTAAATTACTTTCATTTGATGGATTTCCTAGATTTTTTTCTTGAATTGCACAAAAACACTTATAAAATGAAACTTTTTTTATAGATTACGTCATATTTGAGGCAATTCCTCTAAAAACATAACCGAAAGTATTTCCTGTACTAGCAACTACTTTTCAACAAAATTAAAGATGTAAGATCCTTTTCTTATAAACATTGCATTACATGACAAAAAGCTATGAATTACAAAATCCCGCTAAAAATTTAATAAGGTTAAATTTTTAGCGGGATTTGACAGTCACTATCGAGAACAAGAGGTTGAAACAAAATTAACGAAAGGACCATATCATACTTTAGCCAGTAGAGAACGCGTAGCGTAATATACTCGTTTTCAACATAAAATGTTTTCTATATAGGGTCATATACAGACGAGAAAGGCGAGCCTAAAATCATTTTACAAAAGATTCACATTAAAACAGATTCAAACATTTTCATATCAATAAAAAAATGACCTAGTTCCACACTAGGTCATTTTTATTAACGAGGAATAGATTGCATTACAGATTGTAACGTTACTCTTTCTTCTTCTGTTAATGGAAGAAGTGGTAAACGTACAGAACCTACATCTAATCCAACCATTTGTAACGCTGTTTTTACTGGAGTTGGACTTGGCGCCATAAATAACGAATCAGTTACTCTTACAAGTAATTGATGTAATTTTTGCGCCTTCTTAAACTCTCCTGCTTGAAATGCTGTAATCATTTCTTGCATTTCGTTTCCGATGACATGAGATGCTACCGAAACGATACCTTTCGCTCCAACTGCCATAGCCGGTAACGTTAAACCGTCATCACCGCTGTATACCGCAAAGTCGTCCGCTGTTTTTTCAATGATTTCTGTCATTGTTAACACATCGCCGCCGGCATCTTTAATAGCAACAATGTTTTCTATTTCTGATAAACGAACAACTGTATCAACGGAGATTTGTACAATAGATCGTCCTGGAACGTTATATAGCATAACCGGAAGCGGCGTGCTTTCAGCAATTGCTTTAAAATGCTGATACATTCCTTCTTGACTCGGTTTGTTATAATACGGTGCTACTAGCATTACTGCATCCACACCAACTTCTGTTGCCTTTTTAGTTAAGTCAATAGAAGCATGCGTATTATTGCTACCTGTTCCAGCGATTACGGGCACTCTTTTATCGACAACAGATACGACATGGCGATATAACGCTACTTTCTCTTCTGAAGTTAATGTAGGAGATTCGCCTGTCGTTCCTCCTACCACGATTGCTGTTGTACCGTTATCAATTAAATAATTTACCAATTTCGTTGTCTTCGCAAAATCGATATTACCGTTTATATCAAACGGTGTTACCATCGCAGTTGCAATTGTCCCAAAATCTATCATGGTCTCACTCCTTATTGTTCCAGTTGCTTTTCTTTTGAAAGCTCAAACGCACTATGTAATGCATTTACAGCCTCCACTAAATCAGTTTCTTTTACAAGAACCCAAATTGTTGTATGACTATCTGCCGATTGCAGAATTTGAATACCTTTTTCTGCTAAAGCTGTAACGATTTTCGCAGTAACCCCTGGGTATCCTGCCATTCCAGCTCCAACGATAGATACTTTCGCACAATGCTCTGTCACAATTGGCTCATATCCAAGGTTCTTTAATAATTTAACTGCATGACTTGATACATTATCACTCACCGTATATGCTACGCCAGTAGGTGAAATGTTAATTAAATCGACACTGATTCCTTCGTTCGCCATTTCTTTAAACACATGTTGCTGCAAATCATATGCCGTTTCTTTTGCAAGCACTTTAATTTGCGTTACGTTTGATACGTGGGCAATACCTGTAACAGGACGTTCTTCTACATCACGACCTCTTGTAGCACCGTCATATGCTGAAATAAGCGTACCTTCACTCTCAGAATACGTAGAACGTACACGAAGCGGTACTTTTGCATGCATCGCAATTTCAACTGCACGTGGATGAACGACTTTCGCACCTTGATAAGCCATGTTACAAATTTCGTTATACGTTACAGTTTGAAGATGACGTGCATCTTTTACAATACGAGGATCCGCAGTCATAACACCTTCTACATCAGTGAATATATCGATGTATTCAGCATGAAGCGCAACACCTAATGCTGAAGCTGAAGTATCGCTACCTCCGCGTCCAAGTGTTGTCGTATCACCTTTTTTCGTTTGCCCTTGGAATCCTGTAACGACGATTACATCTACATTTTCTAACTCTTCATGTATACGATCGCAATTCATTTCAATAATCTTTGCATTCGTAAAGTCATCATTCGTTACAAAACCAGCTTGTGCACCATTTAATGCTGCTGCTTTTATACCGTTCTCATTCAACATATTAGAGAAAACAATTGCAGAGATTAACTCTCCGCACGATAATAATAAATCTTGCTCACGTTTAGAAATAGTAGATTCCTCTTGATTTACAAGACTTAATAACGTATCCGTTGCATATGGTTCACCTTTACGACCCATAGCAGATACGACAGTAACTACTTTATAACCAGCAGCTAATGATTTTTTTATATGATGAAGCGCATGCTTACGTCCATTGTCATCACGTACTGATGTGCCACCAAATTTTTGAACAATTATTTTCATATTTTGCACCTTCTCTTAGCCGTTTACACTAATTGTAATTTTACTAAGCGCTCTGCAATTTGAACAGAATTCCATGCAGCGCCTTTTAATAAGTTATCAGATACGACCCAAAGATGGAATCCTTTATCGTTATTTAAATCTTTACGGATTCTTCCAACGAATACTTCGTTTTTACCTACTGCAGTAGCTGGCATTGGATATAACTGCTCTTCTGGATTATCTTGCAGAACAATACCTTCCGCATTTGCAAGTAAGCTCTTTAATTCTGCTACTGTTACGCCTTCTTTTTCTACTTCGATGTAAACAGACTCAGAGTGTCCTGATACAACTGGTAAACGTACACATGTTGCCGCTACTTCTAATTCAGGCATATGCATAATTTTTTTCGTTTCGTTAATCATTTTCATTTCTTCAAATGTAAATCCATTATCTTGGAACTTATCAATCTGTGGAATCGCATTAAAAGCAATTGGGAAATGCTTCTTATCACCTGATACAGGAAGAACATTTGCCTTAACTTCTTCGCCATTTAAGATTGCTTGTGATTGTTCATGAAGTTCTTCAATAGCTGCCGCACCAGCACCTGATACAGCTTGATATGTGGAAACGATTACTCGTTTTAAACCATATTGCTGACGAACTGGCTCAAGAGCTACTACCATTTGAATTGTAGAACAGTTTGGATTTGCAATAATGCCATTATGTTCTTTTAAGTCATTTTCATTTACTTCAGGTACAACAAGTGGCACGTTTTCTGTCATACGGAATGCACTTGTATTATCAACAACAATCGCACCGCGTTTTGCTGCTTCTGGCGCTAATTGTTTCGATACAGATCCACCAGCACTAAATAGTGCGATATCTACTCCTTCAAAGCTTTCAGGAGTTGCCTCTTGAACTGTAAATTCTTCGCCTTTAAATACAAGTTTCTTACCTGCAGATCGTTTAGATGAAAGTAACGTTAACTTCCCAATCGGAAATTCTCGTTTCTCTAAAGTATTTAACATTTGTTCACCAACTGCGCCGGTTGCTCCAACTACAGCGACATGAAAAGTTTTTTGCTTTTCCATCACTATGCCCCTTTCTAGATACCAATCCTTCTATAACTTAGAATCAGAAGGAGTATACAATACCCCTTCTAATCTTAATAACGTTAATTTTATCATATTCTACAGTAAGAATGATGGTTTCATCAAAAATTGTCCGTTTTTTTTCGTTTTTTAATTCATATATCTGAATTTTTCTACGACCACCGGTTGCAATTGCTTTCCTTGCAGTGCTTCTAATACTGTGTCTTCCAGCAGCTCCATGCGAGCTACCATTGAGTTGGGTTTTTTCTCTGGTGCATCTTGACCGAATGGAACGAAGTAGATGTTTTTTGTTGCCATTAGGCGCATGAGATTTACCCCATTTAATCCTAATGCATCATTCGTCGAAACCGCCAATACGACAGGCTTGCCATTTCTTAACGTCGCTTTTGCTGCCATTAGTACTGGAGAGTCTGTCATTGCATTTGCAAATTTACTCATAGAATTTCCTGTTAAAGGAGCGATTACCATGCAGTCTAATGGAATTTTAGGTCCAAGTGGCTCTGCTCCAACAATTGAATTAATTGCTTTAAAACCTGTTATTTCTTCAATTTTCTTAATCCACTCTGCTCCTTCTCCAAATCTAGTATTTGTTGATTGAACAGTGTATGAAACAACGGGACGTACTTCTGCCCCTTCAGCAATTAATTTTTCTAAGTGCGGCATAACTTCCTCATACGTACAATGTGAACCCGTAAATCCGAAACCAATTCGTTTCCCCTTCAAACTCATTTCTTTTCCTCCTCCTTTGCAATTGCATCTGCTGCTAATAACTGAGAAAGAACATTTGCTAAAATTTGCCCAGCCGTTTTGGGAGCAACAATACCTGGTAATCCAGGTGCTAGCAACGCTTTGACTCCTCTTTTTTCCGCATATCTAAAGTCAGTACCGCCTGGTTTAGAAGCTAAATCAATCACTAACGTATGAGCTGGCATTTTTGCAATAACATTCGCTGTTACAACGAGGTGCGGAATTGTATTGATTACAATATCGATATTTCCTACTTCTTTCTCTATGTCTTGCATATGAAAAGGAGAAAACATCATTTCTGTAATACGTGCAATATGTTCAGATCGTCTTGCTCCAACTTTGACATGGGCTCCTAATGATTGAAATGCTCTCGCAACACTCATTCCTGTTCTACCAAATCCTAGAACCATTACATTGGACCCATGAATTGTATAGTCGGTATGTTGAATTACCATCATTAATGTACCTTCTACAGTTGGAATAGAATTGTATATTGCCACATCATCACGATCAAATAATTTAACAAGTTTTCGGTTCGTAGTAGATACGAGATTTTCCAAGTAAGGTGTACCAATACCCGAATATATAGTAAAGTGTTCTGGTGTATTTTCAATTTGTTCTTTCGTTATTGAAACTTTTTCATTTGAAAAAATAGTATCTACTTCTCCTTTAGCATTTGTACCTGCAACCGGCAAAATAATTGCGTCTACAGAAGTGAAATCTAAATTTTGTATACTTTCTTTTGCTGCCCCTGTGAAACCATGATCTAACTGATCAAACCCTATCAAAGAAAGTTTCGCATCCAATTCAACTAGCTTACGAATTACTTCTAGCTGCCTTGCATCTCCTCCTATGACAGCAATATGCATCTCAGTCAACATTCCCTAATTCACCTTCTTTTTCTGTCATTTATAAGAAAAGTGCCTACTTTTTCTTTTTCCTCCACATCATATGTAATGTACGAGTTTATGGTGATTGAAAATCCAAATGCACATATGATTTATCAGGTTTCTATGTAGATACAAAAAAAGATGACCAAAATGGCCATCCTTCACTCCGAATTTGAACGATCTATACTATCACAAAGAAGCATATCATGTCCGACTTTCTTTATTTGACTCCATGCCACCCTTACTTCTTGTGGTTCCTTTTTAAAACCTCCCCACTTCCCTACAGGTATTATAAGTGTTTGTATTTGTCCGTCTTTCTCATTAATCTCTAAATCCATATAACCTAAGACTCCCATTTTTTCCGCTTTTTCTATATCTACAACCTCTTTACCACTTAATTCACTTAATCGCATACATACTCCACTCCCACTACTGAATTTTTCATTTGCATTGTCTATAATTAGTACCTATTCTATATGTATAAAAAAAATAACCTTCTCTCATTTAAAAAGAGAGAAGGTTATTATCAGATACATCATAAAAATCGATTATAGTTTTATTCCTTTTGGAAGTTTTCCATCTGGACTAATAAGTGCCGCAGAGAATTCATCAGTAAACATGTTGCGAATTAATCCGTCCACATTTTCTTTTGTTACAGTGTTTACACTTTCAATAATCTCATCAAGTGAACGATGTTTACGAAGAAGCAATTCATTTTTACCGTTACGGCTCATACGGCTATTTGTACTTTCTAAACTTAACATTAAGTTTCCTTTTAATTGCTCTTTACTATTCATAAGCTCTTTTTCTGTAATACCTGTATTTTTCAATGTCTCTAATGTTTCTTGCATTGTTTCATACAGTGTATCTAATTGTTGGCTACCTGTTCCACCGTAAAGTGTTAACATACCTGTATCTTCATAAGAAGAGTGGTAAGAAAATACCGAGTAAGCTAATCCACGTTGCTCACGTACTTCTTGGAATAAACGGCTACTCATGCTACCGCCTAAAACATTATTTAATACAATTAAGTTATAAATATCTTCGTGTCCCATTTGTAAACCTTTATATCCTAGACATAAATGAGCTTGTTCCGTTTCCTTTTTACGGGCTACCTTATTAAAATGGAAAATTGGGCTATGTACTTGTTCACGGTTTGTTGTTCCTTCATAACTACCGAAATATTGCTCCACTGTTTGTAAAAATGCTTCATCAATATTTCCTGCAACTGATACAACTACATTTTCAGGTGTGTAATGATCTTTTATATATTGACGTAACGTATCACCTGTAAACGTATTAAGCGTTTCTTCTGTTCCTAAAATAGGATATCCAAGTGGATGCGTTTCATATGTTGCTTTCGTTAACATATCATGCACAATATCATCTGGCGCATCTTCGTACATTTTAATTTCTTCACATACGACATTCTTCTCTTTTTTCAGTTCTTCCTCATCAAATGTTGAATTAAAGAACATATCTGCTAAAACATCTAAAGCATATTTAGCATGCTCATCTAATACTTTTGCATAGTAACAAGTATATTCTTTTGAAGTAAATGCATTCACTTGACCACCAATGCTATCAAATGATTCTGCAATCTCTCGTGCACTACGTGTCTCTGTCCCTTTAAAGAACATATGCTCTAAAAAGTGAGAAATCCCATTATTTTTTTCATTTTCATTTCTTGATCCCGCATGGATCCAAATACCAATTGCAACCGATCTTACAGTTGGTATATTCTCCATAACTATTCTTACACCATTTTTACAAGTATATTTTTTAATCAAAAACTTTCCTCCTACTGCCAGTTTCTCTAAATAAAACGCTATTATTTAATGATAACAAGTTTAAGGATGAATGTCATGCAAATGTATTTAATCCACACGTTTTTCATCCAGTAATTCAGTTATATTCCCCACTTTATATCCTTGTTCCTTCAATTTTGTAATCATTATATCTAAAGCCTCTGCTGTAGACGAAGTAGGATGCATTAATATGATAGCACCTGGATGTATTTTTCTCATTACTCTCTGCAATAGTACATCTGGCTCAGGTCGCTGCCAATCAATCGTATCTACAGTCCACATAATCGTTCCCATTTGAAAATCATCTGCAATCTTTACGACTTCATCTCGAAAGCTTCCACTCGGCGGGGCAAACCATCTTACTTTTTGATTCGTTGCTACTTCTATCATTCGATTTGTTTTTTGTAACTGATCTCGTATTTCATCTGAGGATAACGTTTTCATATTAGGGTGTGTGTATGAGTGATTTCCAACTTCTTGTTTTGCATCGACAATCATTTTTGCAAACCGCAAATTTTCTTTCACCCAACGTCCTTCTAAAAAGAAAGTGGCCTTCACATCATGCTTTTTCAAGATTTCTAATATGCGAGGCAAATACTCATTTCCCCATGCCACATTTATTGTTAATCCTACCATCTTTTTATTTGGATGCCCTCTATAAATTGGAGCTGGTGATAAATCTTCCAAATGAACACTCGGTGAGACTTCTTTGAATTCAAGATATTTTTGATCAAATTCCTTTAGCTTCTTCATATTATTATACGATGCTTCAATATCCACTTGTCTTCCATTATATCCAGGTGTTGCCTTCCATATTTTATCAATCATCGCATTTTGAGGTGCAATCTCATACTGTTTTGCATGCTTTTGAATTTCTTCATGCAAGTTATCTTGTGCAAAAACAGAATAAGAGCCTAAACTGACATATAAAGAAAATATACATATGTATGCCAATATACGAACTTTCATATAAACCCTCCCAAATTAACTATATAAAAACATTTTCTTCTTATCTTTGTTAATTTGAGCGTTATAATGAAAACTATACCTATACCGACATAAAAATATATGAACATCATGTTTTTTACATAACAAAAAAAGCCAGTTTAACTGGCTTTTACTTATTGCTGCTCTTGTTTGTCTTCTTCTTTAGCAGCTTCTTTTTCTTGCTCTTCTTTTAGCAATACTTTTCTAGATAGATTTACGCGACCTTGCTTGTCAATCTCGATAACTTTAACTGTAATTACATCACCGATTTTCACAACGTCTTCTACTTTACCTACACGCTCAAGTGCAAGTTCAGAAATATGAACTAATCCATCTTTACCGCTGAATAATTCAACGAAAGCACCGAATTTCTCAACACGTTTCACTTTTCCTTCGTAGATCTCACCTACTTGTACTTCGCGAACGATATCTTCGATAATCTTCTTAGCTTTGTCGTTCATTTCTTGATTTATTGATGAAATGAATACTGTACCATCTTGCTCGATGTCAATTTTAACACCAGTTTCTTCAATAATTTTATTGATTTGTTTACCGCTTGGTCCAATAACGTCACGGATTTTATCTGGGTTAATTGTCATTGTAATAATCTTTGGAGCGTAAGCTGATAATTCAGTACGTGGCTCTGCAATAACAGATAACATATGATTTAGAATGTGCACACGACCAATTTTCGCTTGTTGTAATGCCTCTTCTAAAATCTCACGTGATAAACCATCGATTTTAATGTCCATTTGCAGTGCAGTTACACCTTGTGCTGTACCTGCTACTTTAAAGTCCATATCACCTAAATGATCTTCCATACCTTGAATATCAGATAAAATTGTGTAATGCTCACCAGATTTAACCAGACCCATTGCAATACCTGCAACTGGAGCTTTAAGTGGAACACCCGCATCCATCATTGCTAAAGTACTACCACAAATACTTGCTTGTGAAGTAGAACCATTTGATTCTAATACTTCAGATACAAGGCGTACTGTGTATGGGAAATCTTTTTCAGATGGAATTACAGGCTCAAGTGCGCGCTCTCCTAGTGCCCCGTGACCAATTTCACGACGACCTGGTCCACGCATCGGTCTTGTTTCACCAACACTAAATGATGGGAAATTGTAATGGTGCATAAAGCGTTTTGATTCTTCTACACCAAGACCATCTAAAATTTGCACATCGCCTAATGCACCTAATGTACAAATACTTAATGCTTGTGTTTGTCCACGTGTGAATAAACCAGAACCGTGTGTACGAGATAAAATACCAACCTCTGATGCTAAAGGACGGATTTCGTCACCTTTACGGCCATCTGGGCGAATTTTTTCAACTGTAATAAGACGACGTACTTCTTCTTTTACAATTTTATATAAAATCTCATTTACTTGTCCTAATGTATCAGCGTCAGCTTCTTCAGCTTCGTAATGCTCAATTACACGCTTTTTCACTTCGTTAATTGCATCTTCACGTGCATGTTTCTCATGTACTTGAATTGCAGAATGCATATCCTTCTCAGCCATTTCACGTACAGCTTGATTAAGATCAGCGTCAACTTCATAAAGTTTCACTTCTGATTTCTCTTTACCTACAGCTTGTACAATCTCTTCTTGGAATGCAATTAAACGTTTAATTTCGTCATGACCAAACATAATTGCTTCTAACATTGTTTCTTCAGGCACTTGATCTGCTCCTGCTTCAACCATGTTAATCGCATCTTTCGTACCAGCTACAACTAAGTGGATATCACTTTGTTCTTGCTGTTCTACTGTTGGATTAATAACGAATTCGCCATTAATACGACCAACTGTCGCACCAGCGATTGGACCTTCAAATGGAATATCTGAAATCGATAACGCTAATGAAGAACCAAGCATAGCTGCCATTTCAGAAGAACAATCTTGATCAACACTCATTACAATGCTGACAACTTGCACTTCGTTACGGAAACCATCTGCGAATAGCGGACGAATTGGACGGTCGATTAAACGACTTGCCAAAATTGCTTTTTCACTTGGACGACCTTCACGCTTAATAAAACCGCCAGGAATTTTTCCGACTGCATATAAACGCTCTTCATAGTTTACTGTAAGTGGGAAAAAATCTACATTTTTAGCTTCTTTTGATGCAGTTGCTGTAGATAGAACCGCTGTATCGCCATATCTTACTAATACTGCTCCGTTCGCTTGTTTGGCAAGCTGACCAGTTTCAACTGTTAGCTGGCGACCAGCTAAATCTATCGAGAAGACTTGCTTTTCTTGACTCATTTAAGTACCCCTCTCAATTTAAAGTATTCAATTCTTCTATGTAAATGGATAGTATATCACAATATTCTACCTCTAGTATTGCCTAAAATTAAGTAAGCTATAAAGCGTAGAAGATATATTTTTACCTAACAAAAAAGCGGGAATATTCCCGCTTCTTTGACTATCGACGTAAGCCAAGCTTTGTGATTAATTCACGGTAACGTGTGATATCGCTATTACGAAGGTAAGTTAGTAAGTTACGACGTTTACCAACCATCTTTAATAGACCACGACGTGAATGATGATCTTTCTTGTGAGTACGTAAGTGCTCGTTTAGAGTGTTAATTTGCTCCGTTAGGACAGCAATTTGAACCTCTGGAGAACCAGTATCAGTCTCATGAGTTCTAAATTGTGCAATGATTTCGTTTTTACGCTCTTGTGTTAAAGCCATCCTATTTCACCTCCTATTAATTAAACCCCCAATTACCTAGCAAGCGTCGGTGAGTCGCAATGCCAAGCAATGGTTGTCATAAAGTACATAACATAGAATACTACTTTTCATTTGAAAAAGCAAGTATATTCTTTTCGCTCGCAAAATATTCTTGTGCTGTTTTCTTATCTTTTGCGATTTGTTCAACTAACTCATCAATGCCATTGAATTTCTTCTCTTCTCTTATACGCATATGCCACTCTACTGTAACATTTTGGTCGTATATATCTTTGTTAAATTCAAATAAGTGCACTTCAATTGATAATTGACGCTCATCTTCTTTAAAAGTCGGTTTATATCCAATATTACATACACCATCGTACCATTCATCGTGAACTTTTAATCTCACTGCATAAACACCTACAGGTGGCAATAAATACTCATCACTTAAACCTACATTAGCTGTTGGAAAACCAATTTGGCGTCCACGTTTGTCGCCGTGTATAACTGTTCCCGCTACAGTATAGGCTCTACCTAAAATAGATGGAATTTGTTCCATTTCGCCATTTCGAATTAACTTTCGTAATGCTGTAGAACTTACTTTCTCTTCTTGAAATTCAACTTTTTCAATCACAGTCTGTGTAAACTCCCCTCTTGCATGAAATGGTAAAGTCTCCATCTTTCCTTTTCCTAAACGTCCATATGAATAATCAAACCCTGCTACTACATGCTTTACATTTAAACCAATAATATAATCATCTACAAATTGTTGCGGTAATAACCCTGCAAATGATTCATCAAATTTAATCACATATAATATATCGATTCCTAAGCTTTCGACTATTTTTTCTTTATCACGCATTGGTGTAATATACTCCACATGCGCATCCTTTTTCCCTAAAACAACAGATGGGTGGGGATGAAATGTCATAACTGCACTTTTATATCCTCTGTCGTCCGCTATTTTTTTCGCAGTTCGAATTACACATTGATGTCCTAAATGAATGCCATCAAAAAATCCTAATGCCATTACAGTAGGTGGTAATTCTAATTTATTTTGTTCATGTGGATGAGTTAAATGAATAAGTTTCACGCTTGAATTCACCTTTTTCTGTAATAATCCTTCCAATAATTCATTATAGCTTTAGTTCTTGATTATTCACAAGTACTTTCATCGGCTTTAACATGCCAGGATGTTTCGGATGATGTTCATAAATTGCTAAGCAACGATCATTTTTATCAAACACTGTAATAAATGGTGCCGTTATTTCTAATTCATTCTTTAAGAACATACCATTCTTAATTTTCTCTGCTTGCTTTTCATCTACAACCATTTTTGGAAACTTACTTAATGCTTCATCAATTGAAATGAAGATAGACTCTACTGTTCCATTTTGCACGTTTTCTTCAATTTCTTCAAATGATATGCAATCTTCTAATAAAAATTCACCAGATGCCGTTCTTACAAGGTGAGACATATGTGATGGGAAACCAAGTTTCTCCCCAATCATTACCGCTAACGTTCTTACATATGTTCCTTTACTACACGTTACACGGAAACGGAATGAAATATTTTCTCCTTCAAAAACTTCACGATCATCAAGTAATACGAACTCATGAATCGTAATTGTACGAACTGGACGTTCCACCTCTTGTCCTGCTCTTGCATATTCGTATAATTTTTTCCCGTTTACTTTTACAGCCGAGAACATTGGTGGCATTTGTTCAATCGTGCCTGTTAATTCAGCAAGAACTTTTTCTATTTCCTTACGAGTAATAGCACGATCTATATTTTTCGTTTCAACAACCTCACCAGAAGCATCTTCAGTTGTCGTTGAAAATCCTAATGTTACTTCACCTTCATATGTTTTCGTTTCACTTGTTAAAAATTGTGCAATTTTTGTTGCTCTTCCGACGCAAATTGGTAATACTCCTGTTACATCTGGGTCTAATGTTCCCGTATGACCAATTCTCTTTTCTCTCAATACCTTTCTTAATTTAAATACACAATCATGTGATGTCATGCCTTTTGGCTTATGTAATAATACTACACCTTCCATATATGTTCACCTCATCATAATTCTTTCGTAGTAAATATCCAAAACTTATTTTGCATTGAAAAAATGGATAGACAAATGTCTATCCATTATTCTTCACGTTTACCGTCTTTATTAATTTCATGTAAAAGTGTATCAATTCGATGACCATATCCGATAGACTCATCAAACTCAAAGGTAATTTCCGGTGTTTTACGAAGACGAATACGTTGGCCAATTTCTGAACGAATAAAGCCTTTTGCCTTCGCTAAACCTTTTAACGTATTTTCTTTCTGTTCTTCGTCACCTAAAACAGAAATATATACTTTGGCAATTTGTAAATCACCACTCACTTGTACATCTGTTACTGTAACAAATCCGATACGTGGGTCTTTAATTTTACGACTAATGATGTCGCCTAATTCTTTTTTCATTTGCTCGCCTACACGGTTTGCACGTAATTTCATAACTCTTCACCTCATTCAATACCATTCCAATTGTGTTATCGTACGTTCAATTTCAGGAAATGAATCGATGTACTCCAGTACACGATTCATTTCTTTTTCACAGATAACACGATTTGAGGATACGGAAACAATCGCAATTTCTGTACGTTGCCATACATCTTGATGCCCAACTTCAGAAACAGCTACATTATAGCGCTGTTTCACACGAGTTAGCACTCGTTGCAAAATTGCCCGTTTCTCTTTTAAAGAATGTACATCGTAAATCATACACTCGAATGAGAGTGAAGCGACAATCATCGCTTCACTTCTTCCATAACGTATGCTTCAATGATGTCCCCTTCTTTAAGGTCATTATATCTCTCAATTGTAATACCACACTCATAGTTTTGTGCAACTTCTTTTACGTCGTCTTTGAAACGTTTTAACGTATCAAGTTGTCCTTCGAAAATTACTATACCATCGCGGATAATACGAACGCCACTATCGCGTGTAATTTTACCGTCAATTACGTAACAACCTGCAATTGTTCCAACTTTTGTTACCTTGAATGTTTGACGAACTTCCGCTTGACCGATTACTTTTTCTTCGAATTCTGGATCAAGCATACCTTGCATTGCTAATTCAATTTCTTCGATTACTTTGTAGATAATGCGGTGTAAGCGAACATCAACGTTCTCTAATTCAGCTGTACGCTTCGCGTTCACATCCGGACGTACGTTAAATCCAATTACAATTGCATTAGATGCAGAAGCTAAAATAATATCAGATTCTGTAATCGCACCTACACCAGTGTGAATGATTTTAACTTTTACGCCTTCAACATCAATTTTACGAAGTGATGCTGCCATCGCTTCAACAGAACCTTGTACGTCTGCTTTTACGATTAAGTTGATTTCTTTTACATCGCTCTCTTGGATTTGTTGGAATAAATCTTCAAGGCTTAATTTAGATTTCTCACCACGTTGTGCAACTAACGCTTCTTGTGCACGTGATTCACCGATTTGACGAGCTTTCTTCTCATCAGCGAATGCCATGAAACGATCTCCAGCCTGTGGTACTTCATTTAAACCTGTAATTTCAACAGGAGTTGATGGACCAGCAACTTTTACACGACGACCAATATCACTTACCATTGCACGAACACGTCCGAATGAAGTTCCAACAACAATTGGATCTCCAACTCGAAGCGTACCGTTTTGAACTAATAATGTCGCGATAGTTCCTTTACCTTTATCAAGCTGTGCTTCAATTACAGTACCCGTTGCATAACGATTTGGGTTTGCTTTATATTCTTCTACTTCACTTACAAGAAGAATCATCTCTAGCAAGTTGTCAATGCCTTCGCCTTGAATTGCAGAAATTGGTACGAAAATTGTGTCTCCGCCCCAAGCTTCTGGAACTAATTCATATTCTGTTAATTCTTGCATTACACGATCAGGATTCGCCGCTGGTTTATCCATTTTATTCACAGCAACAATAATTGGTACTCCAGCTGCTTTTGCATGGCTAATCGCTTCAACTGTTTGTGGCATAACACCGTCATCAGCTGCAACAACAAGGATTGTAATATCAGTTACTTGCGCACCACGAGCACGCATTGTTGTAAATGCCGCGTGACCAGGCGTATCTAAGAATGTAATTTTCTTATCATTTACTTCAACTTGGTATGCACCAATATGCTGAGTAATTCCACCAGCTTCGCCAGCAGTTACTTTTGAATTACGAATAGAGTCAAGTAATGTTGTTTTACCATGGTCAACGTGTCCCATAATCGTAACAACAGCTGGACGCTCTTTTAAGTTTTCTTCATCATCTTGCTCATCCATGAATGTTTCAAACTCAGTTTCACTTACCACTATTTCTTCTTCTACTTCAATACCGTAATCAGTAGCGATTAACTCAATTGTATCTTTATCTAAATCTTGGTTAATTGTCGCCATAATTCCTAGCATGAAGAGCTTTTTAATAATTTCAGATGGCTCTTTGCTTAACTTTTTAGCAAGTTCACCTACTGTAAGGCTTCCAGAGAAAGTAATTTTATCTGGTGTTTCTACTATTTGTGTTTGTTGTCTTCCAGCAAAGTTATCTTGACGTTTGTCTTCATTTCCTTTGCCTTTTTTCTTTTTCTTATTGCTGTTCTTTTTACTGCGAACAACTTTCTCTTCTACTTCAAACTCATCTGCAACAGAAGGTTTTTCCGCTCCAGTGTTATATTCATTATCTAATTTATTTACTACTTCGTCTTCTAACATTGTCATATGATTCGAAACCTCGATATTCATCTCTTTAAGTTTTGTCATAAGATCTTTACTTGAGATATTATTTTTTTTTGCATATTCATGTACTCGAATTTTACTCATACCTTCACCCCCGGTAATTTGTATCGAGCATGCTACGTAGCTTTTTCGCAAAGCCTTCATCTAACACAGCTACAACGACTCGCTCGTCTCTCCCAATCGCATGCCCTAATTGTTGTCGATTTTCGACTTTTTTCATTGGTACGTTGTAGTACGTCGTTTTATCAGTGATACGTTTAGTAGTGTTCGCTGACGCATCTTCAGAAAGCAATACGAGCTTTGCTTTACCACTTCGTACTTCTTTTAAAACGAGTTCTTCACCCGAAATGATTTTTCGAGCGCGATTTGCTAGTCCTAAAAACGATTTCCAATCGGACACTTATTTCGACTCCTTCTCAACAAGCTCAAGAAGCTCTTCGTACAGAGAACTGTCGATTTTCGCTTTTAGATGATGTTCCAAAATGTTTTTCTTTTGGGCTTGTATAATGCATTCTTTATCTTTTGACAAATATGCACCTCGTCCTGATTTTTTTCCAGATAAATCAATAGACACTTCGCCCTCTTTGGAACGAACAATGCGAACCAGCTCTCGTTTTGATTTCATCTCTTGCGTCGCAATACATTTTCGTAACGGAACTTTTCGATTGCTCATACTCATCACCTCTATTCGATTTCGTCTTCAACTGAATCGAATCCGAATGCGATTACGCTATCTTCTTCTGTAACAATTCCAAGTTGTTTCGCATCAGACTCACTTTTAATATCAATTTTCCAGCCTGTTAATTTAGCTGCAAGACGTGCATTTTGTCCACGCTTACCGATAGCTAACGATAGCTGGTGGTCTGGAACAACAACAGTTGTTGCTTTTTCATCTTCATCTACAAGTACTTTAACAACTTGTGATGGGCTTAAAGCATTTGCAACATATTCAACTGGGTCATTTGACCAGCGAACGATGTCAATCTTTTCACCTTTTAGTTCATCTACAACACGTTGTACACGTTGTCCTTTCGGTCCTACGCAAGAACCAACTGGATCAACATCAATGTTTTCTGCATGCACAGAGATTTTAGAACGATCTCCTGCTTCGCGCGCTACAGAGCGAATTTCTACAGTTCCATCATAAATTTCTGGAACTTCCATTTCGAATAAACGTTTTAAAAGACCAGGATGTGTACGTGATACGTAAATTTGTGGTCCTTTTGTTGTCTTTTCTACTTTTGTAATAAATACGCGAATACGATCATGTGGCTTATATTGCTCATTTGGCATTTGCTCACTTACAGGTAATAAAGCTTCTACTTTGCCTAAGCTTACGTAGATGAAACGAGCATCTTGGCGTTGTACAATACCAACCATAATGTCTTCTTCACGATCACTAAATTCTGAGTAAATAACACCACGTTCTGCTTCACGAACTCGTTGTGTTACAACTTGTTTTGCAGTTTGCGCTGCAATACGACCAAAATCTTTTGGCGTTACTTCAATTTCTAGTACGTCGCCATCTTGGTAGTTTGGATTAATTTGTCTTGCCTCTTCTACAGAGATTTCAAGACGTGGATCAAACACATTATCAACAACGTCCTTACGTGCTAAAACTTGAATTGTTCCCACTTCTGGGTTAAAGCTCACACGAACGTTTTGTGCTTGGTTAAAATTGCGTTTATAAGCAGAGATTAATGCTGCTTCAATCGCATCAATAATAATATCTTTACTAATACCTTTTTCTGACTCTAATACGAGCAAAGCATCTAACAACTCAGTGCTCATGAAGATCCCCCTTCTTACTAAAACGTAACAGCAAGTCGCGCATTTGCAACTTTATCCATTGGAATTTGGATTTCTTTTTTACGTGTTTTAATTGTTAATAGTAGTGTAATTGTAGTACCGTCGTAGGAAAGTAACTTTCCTTCAAACATCTTTTCGCCATCAATTGGCTCATATGTTTTAATTGCCACTTGTTTTCCTACCGCTTGCTGGAAGTCTTTCTCTTTCTTTAATGGGCGTTCTGCTCCAGGAGATGATACATCCAAAAAGTAAAGGTGAGGAATTGGATCCTCTTTATCTAAAGCTTCGCTTAAACGTTCACTTACCGCACCGCATTCTTCAATGTCGACTCCCTTTTCAGAATCGATGAATACGCGTAAGAACCAGTCTTGTCCTTCTTTCACATACTCTACATCTACAAGTTCAAGATTTAACTCTTCAACGATTGGCTGCGCAAATGCTTCTACAACTTCTGTGACTTTCTTATCCATAAACAGCCTCCTTCCTGCCGCCATGTACCATTTACAAGAAAAGATCCCGTTCACAAAGACGGTCTATCTTATTCTTTCTCGTTAGCTAACAAAAGCCCCTGCCGTTAAGCAGGGAATATCTGTCTTAGTATTACCAAATTTAAGAAGTAAAACTTGTAACAAAATATGTATATACGACAGAAATGTCTTTACTATCTACATGAATAAAATGTAGATAGTAACACGAAAGAGTGGGTTTCCCCACTCTCTTTTTCACAAAATATACATGACATGGTTATCTCGGTTTATAGTATACCATAGCAAATATTGATTTGCAAAGACTTTTCCTACCTATTAGAACAGTGATAATTGGTTTTGATCTGGCAAATCTCCTAAACAACCTTGGCTATCTAAATACTCAATAATTGTTTTCGAAACCTTACTTCGCTGCTGTAAGTCTTCTTTTGATAAGAAGTCTCCATTTTTGCGCGCTTCCACAATACTTAAGGCTGCGTTCGTACCAAGACCAGGCACTGCATTAAATGGAGGAATTAAAGTATCCCCATCAATAATAAACTCAGTTGCATGCGAGCGGTATAAATCGACCTTTTGGAATGAATATCCACGCTCACACATTTCCAGTGTCATTTCTAGTACTGTTAATAAACTCTTCTCTTTCGGCGCTGCATCCAATCCTTTTTGAGCAATTTCATCAATTTTTACACGTATGGATGCTGAACCTTTCGCCATCGCCTCTACATCAAAATCATCTGCACGGACTGTAAAATATGCCGCATAGAATAAAAGTGCAAAATGTACTTTAAAGTATGCGATACGCACAGCCATAAGTACGTAAGCAGCCGCATGGGCTTTAGGGAACATGTATTTAATCTTCTTACATGAATCAATATACCAACCTGGCACATTATTACCTTTCATGTCATCTTCCCATTCTTCTGGTACACCTTTACCTTTACGAACCGACTCCATGATTTTGAAGGCTAATGATGGATCTAAACCTTGATAGATTAAATATACCATGATGTCATCACGACAACCGATAACTTCACTCAGCGTACATGTACCGTTATAAATTAACTCATTTGCATTACCAAGCCATACGTCAGTACCATGTGACAGCCCAGAAATTTGGACCAATTCTGAAAATGTCGTTGGTTTTGTCTCTTCTAACATCTGTCTTACGAACTTCGTACCGAATTCCGGGATACCAAGTGTACCTGTTTTACAGTTAATTTGTTCTTCCGTTACCCCTAACGTTTCTGGACCAGAGAAAATTTTCATTACTTCTGGATCATCCGTTGGGATTGTTTTCGGATCAATACCACTTAGATCTTGTAACATACGAATAACGGTCGGATCATCGTGTCCTAGTATATCAAGTTTCAATAAATTATCATGAATCGAGTGGAAGTCAAAATGCGTTGTTCTCCACTCAGCACCAATTGAATCAGCAGGAAACTGTATTGGTGAAAAATCAAAGATATCCATGTAATCTGGCACAACGATAATACCACCTGGATGCTGTCCAGTTGTACGTTTTACCCCTGTACATCCCGCTACTAAGCGATCAATCTCTGCATTTCGAATTGTTAAATTGTGATCATTTGCATAACCTTTTACATATCCATAAGCGGTTTTTTCCGCAACTGTACCAATCGTTCCAGCACGGTATACATAGTCTTCACCGAACAGTACTTTCGTATAGTTATGGGCACGTGGTTGGTATTCCCCGGAGAAGTTCAAATCGATATCGGGTACCTTATCTCCTTTAAATCCAAGGAACGTTTCGAATGGAATATCATGTCCATCTTTCACATATGCCACATTACATGTCGGACAATCTTTATCTGGTAAGTCGAAACCAGAGCCTACGGAACCATCATTAAAGAATTCAGATTGCTTGCACTTTGGACAGACATAGTGTGGTGGTAATGGGTTTACTTCTGTAATTTCCATCATCGTTGCAACGAACGATGAACCTACCGAACCACGCGAACCTACTAGATATCCGTCGACTAACGATTTTTTCACAAGCTTATGTGAGATTAAATAGATAACGGCAAATCCATGTCCAATAATACTTTTCAATTCTTTTTCTAAACGAGCCTCTACAATTTCTGGTAGTTCTTCACCATATATACTGCGTGCCATTTTATAACTCATATCACGTGTTTCATCATCGGCACCCTCAATTTTCGGTGTATATAGATCATCTTTTACTGGACGAACATCACCAATTAATGACGCAACCTTTTGTGTATTCGTCACAACAACTTCTTTCGCTTTGTCTTCACCTAAAAATGAAAAACACTCTAGCATTTCATCAGTTGTACGGAAATGTACTGGCGGTAATGAATGTCGATTTAACGGATTGGCTCCGCCCTGCGAACTGACTAAAATTTTACGATACATTGCATCTTCTGGATCTAAGTAATGCACGTTCCCTGTAGCAACAACTGGTTTATCTAACGTCTCGCCTAGTTTTACTAAGTTAGAGATAATTGTTTTTAATTGTCCCTCATCTCGAACGAGTTCACGCTCTACTAAATGACGCAACACCTCTGGAGGCATTACTTCAATGTAATCATAAAACTGTGCAATTTCTTCTACCTCTTCAGGAGCTTTTTGCATCATTGCCTCAAACACTTCACCTTTATCACAAGCCGTTCCTACTAAAATTCCTTCACGATATTTTTTTAATAGTGACCTCGGTACTCGTGGTACACGGTAAAAGTAATTAAGGTGAGAATATGAAACAAGTTTATATAAATTTTTCAATCCAACATCTGATGTGGCAAGTAACGTCAGATGGCTTGGACGGCCACGCTTATACGCATCCCCTTGCCCCATACTATCATTTAATTGATCGTGATATTCAAATCCCTTTTCAATTACGTCTTTCAACATTTTCACAAGTAAATATCCCGTCGCTTCTGTATCATAAATCGCACGGTGATGTTGCGTTAATTCAATATCAAGTTTTTTACACATCGTATTTAATCGGTGATTTTTCATTTCTGGGAATAAGAATCGTGCAAGTTCTAACGTATCAATAACAGGGTTATTCGTTTTTTCTAACCCAGCCTTTTTAAAACCTACGTTAATAAATCCCATATCGAAGCTTGCGTTATGGGCAACAAGGGTATGGTCACCCATCCATTCCTCAAACTTTTTAAACACTTCGTCCACTTCTGGTGCATCAGTTAACATATCATCTGTAATACCTGTTAATTCAATAATCGTCGCTGATAATGGTTGATGTGGGTTTGCAAAAGATTCAAAACGATCAATGATTTCGCCACCCTTTACTTTTACGGCAGCCAACTCAATGACTGTATCGTATACAGCTGATAAACCTGTCGTCTCAACGTCGAAAACAACATACGTTTCCTCCGCAAGTAAACGATGCGCTTCGTTATACGCTATCGGTACACCATCATTAACTAAATTCGCTTCTACACCGTATATAACTTTAACTCCAGCCTTTTTCCCCGCAGAATATGCCTCCGGGAACGACTGAGCCACAGCATGGTCTGTAACCGCAATAGCTTCATGTCCCCATTTACCAGCTTGGGCAACAAGCCTAGAAACAGGAGTAACAGCATCCATTTGGCTCATGGGAGTGTGAAGATGAAGTTCTACACGCTTTTCGCCTTCTGGCGCTTTATCTTTACGAGACGGACCTGTTATTTCATTAATATCATTCGCAATCATTACTAAATCTCGAACAAATGTATCGTTTTGAACTGAACCACGGGCTTTCACCCACATTCCTTTTTTCAAGGATTGCAGCATTGGAATATCTTCTTTGTCACGCGAGAACATTTTGATCATAATAGAATCCGTATAATCCGTTATTTTTAAAGTTAATAACGTACGTCCACTACGAAGCTCTTTTGTCTCTACATGGAAGACATATCCTTGAACCGTTTTTCTTCTTTCTTCATCTTGAATTTCTCGCATCGGTGTAATCTCTTCATCTGGCTTAATAAGATACCCGAGTGTAATCGGTCCTTCATACACAACGCTACTTTCTTCAGCTTGCTTCTTCGCCATTTCTTCCATAGCTTGTATAACACGCTCGCGGTCTTCTTGCTGCGTTTGCTCACGAAACTTTTGCATTTCTTCTGCATTTTGCTGTATATGTGTGTCTAACTGGAAACGTGGAAATCCAAAAGCTTCGTATTGATCCCCTACTGGTTTCGCAACGTTTTTCTTTAAAGCAGTAGACTCCAGCTCATTATTCACATTTATTAGCAACTTCACTCCATTCACCTGCGGAAGCTGTTTCTTTAAGTAAGCAAACATAGGTGAAAATGTAATTCGTTCCGTACAAAGCGGCCAATACGCCCTCACTTCTTCTTCTGTAAATTGTTTATTCTCTGTTTCTAATGCAAATGTTGTTCTTGCAATATGAGAAAATGATTGCTTAAGCTTTGTTTCTAGCAATTCATATAATTCTGTAGGCAAAATACGTGGCACTTGTAAATCAAAATGCCAACTTTTATTCGCTTTATCAATAACGAGCCTTTCAATACCACCGCCTTGTAAATATTGATTTATAAGGTCGTCTGGTATTTGCAACTGCTGGAGCAAAATTTGAAATCGCTCTTGTTGTTCATTTGTTAAAGACATAAGCACTCTCCTTCCATTTGCTATTATAAATTGAAACGTACTACAAAGAAAGATTTCTCACTTCTTCTTTTACAAAATACGTTTACAAAGAAAGAGAAGGTACCCCATTACGAGGTACCTCTTCTTATTTTAAAATATTTGCAATATATGTTTGAAGTTCTTCTACTTTTACTTCTTCAGACTCACCTGTAGCACGTACTTTCACTTCTACAATACCTTCGTCTGCTTTTTTACCAACTGTAACACGAACTGGAAGGCCGAATAAATCTGCATCTGCAAATTTAACACCTGCACGTTCTGCACGATCGTCTAATAACACTTCATAGCCTTTTTCTTGTAATGAGTTGTAGATGTTTTCACCCATTTCACGTTGTGCATCAGATTTCATATTTACTGGAATTACATGCACATGGAACGGTGCTACAGCTTTCGGCCAAACTAAGCCGTTCTCATCATTAAACTGCTCTGCAATTGCTGCCACTGTACGAGATACACCGATACCGTAACAACCCATAATAAGTGGTTGTGTTTTCCCATTTTCATCTAGGAATGTTGCGTTCATTGCTTCACTATAACGAGTTCCTAATTTGAATACATGACCAACTTCAATTCCACGTGCAAAAAGAATTGTTCCGTTTCCGTCTGGAGATTGGTCTCCTTCTTGAATAAAGCGTAAATCTGTATACTGACTTACTTTAAAGTCACGTTCTGGATTTACATTTACATAATGGAATCCTTCTTCGTTCGCTCCTGAACATCCGTTGACAATTGATGCTACAGCATGGTCAGCGATAATTTCGATATCACCTGTTACACCAATCGGTCCTAATGAACCAACTTCACAATTTAATAATTCTTTTACTTCCTCATGAGAAGCAAGCTCAACAACTGAAGCGCCGTATACATTTTTCACTTTTACATCGTTTACTTCGTGATCACCACGAACAAGTACAACTACTAATTTCTCATCTACTTTAAATACCATAGACTTAATACACTTGTCAGCTTCAATGTTTAAGAATGCAGATACTTCTTCAATCGCTTTTTGATCTGGCGTTGCAACCTTTTCAAGTGCCATTTCCGCTTCGTCACTCTTCGTATACGTAGCTACAACAGGAGCCATTTCAATGTTCGCTGCATAATCAGATGTATCAGAGTATGCAATTGTATCTTCACCAACATCAGATAATACCATGAATTCATGTGTATCTTTTCCGCCCATTGCTCCAGAATCAGCAATAACTGCACGGAAGTTCAAACCACAACGAGCAAAAATGTTAGAATATGCTTTGTATAAGCGATCGTATACTTCATCTAAGCTCTCTTGTGTAGCATGGAAAGAGTATGCATCTTTCATTAAAAACTCTCTTCCACGTAATAAACCGAAACGAGGTCTTTGTTCATCGCGGAATTTCGTTTGAATTTGATATAATGTTAACGGTAATTTTTTATATGATTTTATTTCATCACGTACAAGATCAGTAATTACTTCTTCATGCGTCGCTCCTAAAGCAAACTCACGAGCGTTACGATCTTTCATACGCATTAATTCAGATCCGTAAGAATACCAACGACCTGATTCTTGCCATAATTCTGCAGCTTGCATAGCTGGCATCAATAATTCCACAGCTCCTGCGCGCTCCATTTCTTCTCGAACGATACGTTCTACTTTGTGTAATACTTTTAACCCAAATGGTAGAAAACTATAAATACCAGAAGCATTTTGACGCATAAAACCTGCGCGAAGTAATAATTGATGACTCTTAATTTCAGCATCAGCTGGAACTTCACGTAATGTAGGACTGAATACCATACTTTGTTTCATTTATTTGCACCTCTTCATTTTACTCTTACACGCAGTAAAACCCCTCACCTCGAATTAGGTGAGGGATTTTATTCTACGGGCTCTATTTCATTATAAGTTTCATTCTATTTTACAAGAAAAACTTACGAATGTCATTCCATGTTACAACTAACATTAATAACATTAATAATGCAAAACCAATAAAGTGAACCATTCCTTCTTTTTGACGGTCAATTGGTTTTCCTCGTAACGCCTCAATTAAGAAGAAGAATAAACGGCCACCGTCTAAAGCAGGAACTGGTAATAAATTGAATAAACCAAGATTAATACTTAAAACTGCCGCTAAACTTAGTACACGCGTAAATCCATAATCTACAACTTGATCTGTTAGATTATAAATTCCTACTGGACCTGACAACTCATTAATAGAAAATTGACCAGTTACTAATTTCACAAGAGATTCAAAAATTAGTTTCGTCCATTGGTATGTTTGTTCAAATCCTGATTTAATAGAACCCATTACTGTTTTCTCTACAGGGGAATAAACACCAATTCTACCAACTTCGTCTTTTCCTTCTTTATCGAGTGTTGGCGTTACTTTCACATTAAACTGTTCATTATCACGCTTTACTTGTAACGTAATTTCTTTATCCGGATTTTCACGTACAATGTCAACAACATCTTTCCATGTACTTGTGTTTTTTCCATCAATCGCTTGAATTGTATCATTCTCTTTCAATCCAGCTTGCTGTGCTGCACTATTATCCATCACTTTTCCGACCATTGGTTTGTCAATAGGAACCCCTTGTACAAATCCAAGAATCACAAAAATAACAAATGCTAAAATGAAGTTCATTGCAGGACCCGCAAAGATCGTTAAAGCGCGTTGCCCTAATTTTTTTGAACCAAATTGTCTATTATACGGAGCAATTTGAATTTCTTCCCCCGCAGTAATAATACGAGCTTTTTCATTCACTCGGAACGTTTGAAGCTCTTCCTCGTACTCCTCATAGCCCGAAATTGTTAGATTGTGCTCCAAATCAGCTTGTTCGACTTCAATGACACGAACATTTGGATACTTTTCATATCCATCAAAAACTAATTTCACAACTTCGTCTTTTTCATTTAATACAAGGCCAACCTTTTTCCCAGGCTTTAACTCAACTGTGTCCGCATCCTCGCCAGCCATTCTTACATAGCCACCAAGGGGCAGTAATCGAATCGTATACACCGTTTCATTCTTTTCAAATGAGAATATTTTCGGACCAAAACCAATCGCAAACTCGCGGCATAAAATACCTGCTCTTTTTGCGAAATATAGATGTCCTAGCTCATGGAAAAATACGAGTGCACCGAAAATTAATATAAAGGCAATCGCTGTATTCAATTCCATAACCACCTTTGCTAAATTTGTTCCATCACAAACCGTCTTGTGGCTGCATCAATTTCCAGAATTTCCTCTAAGCTCGGACGTGCAATGACATTGTGATGGTTCATTGCTTTTTCAATGAGGTCTTCTACTGTTAAGAAACCAATTCTCTTTTGTAAAAAGGCTTCAACAGCTACTTCATTCGCTGCGTTCATTACAGCTGGCATACTTCCACCTGCTTTTCCAGCTTCATACGCAAAACGTAGACAACGGAATCTTTCTTGGTCCATTTTCTCAAAATGCAACGTCCCTATTTCCCATAAGTTTAACTGTTTTGTGTCTGAAAGAGGCAATCTATCAGGATATGTAAGTGCGTATTGAATTGGTACTCGCATATCAGGTGAACCAAGCTGCGCCATTACACTACGATCTTCAAATTCAACCATAGAATGGATAATACTTTCTTTATGTAAAACAACATCGATTTGCTCGTAAGGGATACCAAAAAGCCAATGTGCTTCAATTACTTCTAGTCCCTTATTCATCATTGTAGCAGAATCAATTGTAATTTTCGAACCCATTGACCAGTTTGGATGTCGAAGCGCATCTTCTACGGTCACATGATGCAATTCATCCCTCGTTTTATCACGGAAACTTCCACCAGAAGCCGTTATAATAAGACGAGAAATTCTTTTCTCATTTTCACCATTCAAGCATTGAAAAATAGCTGAATGTTCACTATCTACTGGAAGTAACGAAACATTATGTTTTCGTGCTGCTTCCATTACAAGATGTCCTGCAGTTACTAACGTTTCTTTATTTGCAATTCCAATTGTTTTTTTCGCCTCAATTGCACGAAGTGTTGGTAACAACCCTACGCTACCTACAACAGCATTTACTACAATCTCCGCATCTGGATGTAATGCTACTTCTAAAAGCCCTTCACTACCATATACAATTTTTGTATTACCAGAAACAGCTTGTAATTTTAAAACATCTTCCTCTCTTTGCACAGAGACGATTTGCGGAGAAAATTCTTGAATTACCTTTACTGCGTAGTCAATATTTTTCCCTACAGAAAAAGCAACGAGACGGAATTGGTCTGGGTGCGAGCGTAATACATCTAAAGTTTGTGTACCAATTGATCCGCTCGCACCTAATAAACTAATGTTTTTCATGACTCCAACCCCTCGTTCATTTATTAATTGTATTGTAATAAGAAGTAGAGAATTGGTAAAACGAATAACCAACTATCTGTTCGATCTAATATACCACCATGTCCAGGTAAAATTGTACCTGAATCCTTTACGCCATAATGACGTTTAAAAGCAGATTGTACTAAATCACCAATTTGTCCAAAAATAGAAATGATAATTGTCAGCACAATTAAAATTACTACATTCGATTCAACTGGGAAGAACGCGTTGTAAACAAGTGCCACGATAATTCCGCAAACGATGCCGCCTAATGAACCTTCAATCGTTTTATTTGGACTAATTTCTGGCCACAATTTTCTCTTGCCTAATGCTTTTCCTACGAAATATGCGCCTGAATCAGTAGCCCATATAATAAATAATGCGCAAAACACATATTTAATTCCTAATATTCTCGTTTCATTTAAATATAAGAATCCCATTGCCACATATGTCGTTGCCATCAGTAAAAATGAAGCATTATCAAAAGTAAATGTATTCTTAGAAAGGACTGTATATGATAAAAGTAATAAAACAATCACAAATGTGATTTCCAATTTACCTAATCCAATCCATGTAAACAGTTCTGATGCACTACTTGGAATTAAAAGAATCCACAATAATACTGCAGCTAAAACTGTCGGTACTGAAATAAGCGTAAGCTTATTCATACGAATTAATTCATATAAACCTATAGAAGCAAGTGCATACACTAAAACCGTAAAAGGCACGCCACCGTATATTACGATGGGAATGAATAGCGCGGCAGCAACCACTCCAGTAATAATTCTCTGTTTCACTACCAAACCCTCTCTTTCTACACGCCTCCGAATCTGCGCCCTCTATGTTGAAAGTCAGTAATTGCATTTAGCAAATGTTCTTCTTTGAAGTCTGGCCAATACACGTCTGTAAACCAAAACTCCGAATACGCAATTTGCCATAACATGAAATTACTAATACGTAGCTCTCCGCTTGTTCGGATTAACAACTCTGGATCAGGTAAAGAACTCGTCATTAAGTAGGAAGAAAGCATTTCTTCACTTACCTCTTCAGAACGAATTTTTCCTTCCTCGTTATCTTTCATCATATGTTGCACAGCAGAAACGATTTCATCTCGACTTCCATAGTTTAACGCGAAATTAAGAATTAATCCCGTATTCTCTTTCGTATCTTCCATGGCTTTCTCCATCGCTCTGCGTGTATGCGTAGGAAGACGATCTTTTTGCCCTATTACTCGGACTTGTACGTTTTCTTCAATCAATTCTGGTAAAAATGTACCTAGAAATTCTTCTGGAAGCTTCATTAAATAATCAACTTCCTTTTTCGGTCTTTTCCAGTTCTCAGTTGAAAAAGCATAGAGAGTTAACACTTTCACATTAAGTTTACTTGCAAATTTTGTAATTTTCTTTACAACTTGCATACCTTCATGATGTCCCGCAATACGAGGCATTGCTCTCCTCTTTGCCCATCTTCCATTCCCATCCATAATGATGGCAATATGTTCTGGGATATATCCTTTTTTCACTTCTTCAACGAGATGATCAAACGATGTGTCCTTTTTACCTTTAAAAAAAGGAAAGTTTTTAAACATCATTCATACCCTCCAACAAGCAGACGTATGCCTAAAAGTGTAAAAAGACCCCCTTAAGAAGAGGGTCATATTTGCGAAGTAATCGCTATTACACTTCCATGATTTCTTTTTCTTTGTTTTTTGCGATTTCGTCAACTTTTGCAATATATTTATCTGTTTCTTTTTGGATATCTTCAGTATATCCTCTTAAATCATCTTCTGTAATCTCGCCAGCTTTTTCAAGCTTCTTAAGATCATCATTTCCGTCACGACGTACGTTACGAACAGCAACTTTTGCTTCTTCAGCATATTTTTTCACAACTTTAACAAGATCACGACGACGCTCTTCTGTTAATGCAGGGAATGCAATACGAATTACAGTTCCATCATTAGAAGGGTTTAAGCCTAAATCTGCTTTTAAAATTGCTTTTTCGATATCACCGATAGAAGTTTTATCATAAGGTTGAATTACAAGTAAACGTGCTTCTGGAACTGTAATGTTCGCTAATTGCACAACTGGTGTTGGTGCACCATAGTAATCAACTTGTACCTTATCTAATACAGACGAGCTTGCACGACCAGCGCGAACTGTTGCTAATTCACGAGAATAAGCAGCAACTGCTTTTTCCATTTTTTCATTTGAAGACTTCAATACTTGTTGTCCCATATTTATTTCCCCCTTACAACTGTTCCAATATTTTCGCCTAAAACGGCACGTTTAATATTACCTTTTTCCATAACCGAGAATACAATTAATGGAATATCATTATCCATACATAGAGAAGAAGCTGTAGAATCCATTACACCTAAACCTTCTTTTAATACATCTAAGTAAGTAAGCGTTTCGTATTTCGTAGCCGTTGGGTCAATAGATGGATCTGCGCTATATACGCCATCCACATTATTTTTCGCCATTAAAATAACGTCTGCTTCGATTTCCGCTGCACGTAATGCTGCTGTTGTATCTGTAGAGAAGTATGGATTACCTGTACCTGCTGCAAAGATAACAACACGTTTTTTCTCTAAGTGACGAACTGCTTTACGGCGAATGTAAGGCTCTGCCACTTGACGCATCTCAATTGAAGTTTGTACACGAGTTTGGATTCCAATATTCTCCAAGCTATCTTGAAGAGCTAATGAATTCATAACTGTAGCTAACATGCCCATGTAATCTGCTCCTGCACGATCCATGCCCATTTCACTTCCAATTTTCCCACGCCAAATGTTACCGCCACCAACAACAACAGCAACCTCTACATCAAGTTCTGCAATTTCTTTTACTTGTTCTGCAACTGACTTAATAACAGTTGGATTAATTCCAAATCCTTGCTCTCCAGCTAAAGCTTCTCCACTTAACTTTAAAACGACACGATTATATTTCGGTTTACTCATAATGAACCTCCAATTGCTTACATCTTTATTTTAAAAAAGGGAACACAATGTGTTCCCTAATCTGTATTAGTTACTACCTTTTACTTGGTTCATTACTTCTTCAGCAAAGTTGTCTTCACGTTTTTCGATACCTTCGCCAACAGCGTAGCGAACGAATCCTTTTAATGTTCCGCCTTTAGACTCAACGAACTGACGAACTTTCATATCAGGGTTTTTAACGAATGCTTGGTCAAGTAAGCAAATCTCTTCGAAGAATTTGCCTAGACGGCCTTCAACCATTTTTGCAACGATTTTTTCAGGCTTGCCTTCGTTTAATGCTTGTTGTGTTAATACTTGACGCTCATGCTCAACTTCTTCAGCTGTTACAGCATCGCGGTCGATGTATTTAGGGTTAACTGCTGCAATGTGCATTGCTACATCTTTAGCAGCTGCTTCATCAGTAGAACCTTCAAGAACTGTTAATACACCAATACGTCCACCCATGTGTAGGTAAGCGCCGAATGCATCTGCATCAGTTTTTGATACGATTTCGAAACGACGAAGTGTAAGTTTTTCACCAATTTTAGCGATTGCTTCGTTGATGTGCTCTTCTACTGTTTTGCCGCCTTCAATTGTTTGAGTCATAGCTTCTTCAACGTTAGCAGGTTTGTTAGCTAATAAGTGAGCAGCTAGTTCTTTAATTAATGCTTGGAAACCTTCGTTTTTCGCAACGAAATCAGTTTCAGAGTTTAATTCTAAGATTAAAGCGTCGTTACCGTTTGTTTCGATGAAAGTTAAACCTTCAGCAGCAATGCGGTCTGCTTTTTTAGCAGCTTTCGCAATACCTTTTTCACGTAAGAAGTCAATTGCCTTCTCCATGTCGCCGTTAGTTTCTGTTAAAGCTTTTTTGCAGTCCATCATACCTGCGCCAGTTTTTTCACGTAATTCTTTTACCATTTGAGCAGTGATTGCCATACTTTTCATCCTCCTAAAATATGTATTTATACTTTTTATAAAGGTGTTTATACCTTAAAAAAGGTGATAAAAGGCCGAACCCCTTATCACCTTTCCAACTTTGTTACGCAGTAACAGTTTCTTCACCTTGTTTTGCTTCAAGGATCGCGTCTGCCATTTTAGATGTAAGAAGTTTTACAGCACGAATTGCATCATCGTTTGCTGGGATAACGTGATCGATTTCGTCTGGATCACAGTTTGTATCAACGATACCGATGATTGGAATGTGTAATTTGCGTGCTTCAGCAACTGCAATACGCTCTTTACGAGGGTCTACTACGAATAATGCACTTGGAAGACCTTTCATATCTTTAATACCGCCTAAGAATTTCTCAAGACGCTCTAACTCTTTTTTAAGTTGAACAACTTCTTTCTTAGGTAGTACTTCGAAAGTACCATCTTCTTGCATTCTTTCGATGTCTTTAAGACGCTTGATACGCTTTTGGATTGTTTGGAAGTTTGTTAAAGTTCCACCTAACCAACGTTGGTTAACGAAGTACATACCCGCACGAGTTGCTTCTTCTTTAATAGCTTCTTGTGCTTGTTTTTTAGTACCTACGAATAAAATGTCTCCACCTTCAGCAGCGATGTCACGCATCGTTCTGTAAGCTTCCTCAACTTTTTTCACAGTTTTTTGTAAGTCGATGATGTAGATACCGTTACGCTCTGTGAAAATGTAACGCTTCATTTTTGGGTTCCAACGACGAGTTTGATGTCCGAAATGAACACCAGCTTCAAGCAATTGCTTCATAGAAATTACTGACATAATATAGTTCCTCCTAAATGGTTTTTGATATCCTCCGTTTACTTCATCTCTAAGCGAAACTACAAACGTAGCACCAACACTTAAATCAGTAAACGTGTGTACTTTGTACTGACACCACTGCTTACTATATCATACTGAAATATTACAATCAAGTCGAAAATGCGAACAATGTAAAACTTTCTTTGTTCATACTCGAATTCTAGTATTACCAACCTTCATTTCTTTTAAGCAAAAAAGCAAAATACAATTAATAGTTTTCCCAGAAAACACGCTTATGCCACTTTTCACAAGCACCATCAATCATTGCACAAAAAAACTCTCCTCAATCGAGGAGAGTTTTTTATAAATTAGTTTGTTTTTAATTTAGCAAGTTCCTGTAGAAACTTGTCGTTTAGCACTTTAATGTATGTTCCTTTCATACCTAAAGAGCGAGACTCAATAACACCAGCACTTTCTAATTTACGTAGTGCATTTACGATTACAGAGCGAGTAATTCCTACGCGATCAGCAATTTTACTTGCAACAAGTAAACCTTCTGTTCCATTTAATTCTTCGAAGATGTGCTCAATTGCTTCTAACTCACTGTAAGATAATGAGCTGATCGCCATTTGAACAACAGCTTTACTACGTGCTTCCTCTTCGATTTCTTCTGCTTTTTCACGTAAGATTTCCATACCTACAACAGTTGAGCTGTACTCAGCAAGGATTAAATCGTCATCTAAGAACTCTTGACCTAGACGAGCTAATACTAATGTACCTAGACGCTCACCACCACCAACGATTGGTACGATTGTAGTTAAACCTTGACCAAATAATTCTCTGTTTTCTACTGGGAATGCTGTGTAAGCACTGTTCACATCCAAGTTTGAAGATGTTTCTGTAATGTTGAATAAGCTTTGTGTATATTCTTCTGGGAATTGACGTTCTGCAAGCATTTGCTTCATGCGTTCGTTTTCGATTTGTTGGTGAATTGCATAACCTAGTAATTTACCACGACGGCTAACTACGAATACGTTTGCTTCGATTACTTCACACATTGTGTCAGACATTTCTCTAAAGTTTACAGGCTTCCCTGCTGCGCTCTGTAATAACGCATTTAATTTTCTTGTTTTTGCTAATAATTCCATTTCAAAAGTTCCTCCTACATGTTACTCACATATTTTTTCATCACTTGGAAACTAGGGCGAGTCACCTGATGACACTATTACAAAATAAACTGGCTCACATCTTTATTTTTAGCAATTGATGCTAATTTCTCCTCAACGTATTGAGGGGTTATCGTTATTTTCTCTAACGTAATTTCAGATGCTTCAAACGATAAATCTTCAAGGAGCTTCTCCATAATCGTATGAAGTCTTCTTGCTCCAATATTATCTGTATCCTGATTAACTTGATAAGCAATCTCAGCAATCTTACGAATAGCTTCGTCTGAAAATTCAATTTCTATACCTTCAGTCGCTAATAATGCCATATATTGTTTAATTAACGCATTGTCAGGCTCGATTAATATTTTAACAAAATCGTCTGTCGATAATTTCGTTAATTCTACTCGAATCGGAAATCTCCCTTGCAATTCCGGAATTAAATCCGACGGTTTAGACATATGGAACGCTCCAGCTGCAACGAATAAAATATAATCCGTTTTTACTGATCCGTATTTTGTCGCAACATTCGACCCTTCTACAATTGGCAAAATGTCACGTTGCACACCTTCACGTGATACATCTACGCTATTCGACTGCTTACCAGCAATTTTGTCAATTTCATCGATAAAAATAATCCCGAGCTGTTCAGCACGATAAACAGCCTCTTGTGTAACTTCATCCATATCAATTAAGCGCTGTGCCTCTTCATTTGTCAAGAGTTTTCTTGCTTCTTTTACAGAAAGTTTACGTTTTTTTGTTTTTTTCGGCATAAAACTCCCTAACGCATCTTGGAAATTCATTCCCATTTGCTCCATGCCAGTTCCTTGTAACATATCAAACATTGACGACTGTTGCTCAGTCACTTCAATCGATACAATTTCGTCTTCAAGAAGCCCTGCAGCAAGCTTTCTCTCCACATCTTGACGTTTCTTTTCAATTTCACCATCTTCTTGTGTATCAGACGTTTGACTCGAATTTTGAGCGCCCCCAAAAAGCATCTCTAATGGATTTTTAAATCCAGATTGCTTCTCCGGACTCGGCACTAAAATTTCAACAAGACGTTGATTCGCTTGCTCTTCTGCTTTATCTTGAACTTTCACTACCATTTCTTCTTTTACAATACGAACCGATGTTTCCACAAGGTCACGTACCATCGACTCTACATCTCTACCCACATATCCAACTTCTGTAAATTTTGTAGCCTCAACCTTAATAAAAGGTGCTCCAACGAGTTTCGCCATTCGTCGTGCTACCTCTGTTTTCCCAACACCTGTCGGTCCAATCATCAAAATGTTTTTAGGTGCTATTTCATCACGTAAATTTTCAGCTAATTTACTGCGACGGTATCGATTTCTCAACGCTACAGCAACCGCTTTCTTTGCGTCTTTTTGACCGATGATGTATTGATCTAATTTTTCCACAATTTGGCGCGGAGTAAAATGTAAATGCATATAAAATGCCTCCCTTACGATTCTACAATTCTTCAACAATTATGTTGTGATTCGTATAAACACAAATATCGCCAGCAATCTCTAAACTCGCTTTCGCAATTTGTTTCGCTGTTAAGTGTTCACTTGCATATTGCTTTAAAGCACGACCTGCAGAAAGTGCATAATTCCCACCAGATCCAATTGCTAAAATACCATCATCCGGTTCAATCACTTCTCCTGTACCTGAAACAAGGAGCATAGTTGTTTTATCCATGACAATGAGCATCGCTTCTAGTTGACGTAACATTTTATCGCCACGCCATTGTTTTGCCATTTCAACAGCTGCACGCTGCAAGTTGCCATTATACTCTTCTAATTTTCCTTCAAACATTTCAAAAAGAGTAAATGCATCAGCAACTGAACCTGCAAAACCAGCTAAAACTTTACCTTGGAAAAGTCTGCGAACTTTACGAGCTGTATGTTTCATTACAACAGCATTTCCCATTGTCACCTGACCATCTCCAGCCATTGCACATTCTCCATTATGATGAACTGCAAATATCGTTGTAGCGTGGAAATTCCCCATAGAAAAAACTCCTTTATTTGTTTTTATAGCTTTTAAAGCAATTTATGCCCGCGGGTGATGCTTCATGTAAACAGAACGCAATCTTTCTTTAGAGACATGCGTATAAATTTGTGTGGTCGACAAATTCTCATGACCTAATAGCTCCTGTACAGTACGTAAATCCGCCCCTTCATCTAACATATGTGTAGCAAATGTATGCCTTAACATATGGGGACTTATTCGCATTGTCAGTGAAGCCTTTTTAATGAGTTCATTTAAAACATAACGCACTCCACGACTTGTTAGCGGTGTACCTTTCGCATTTAAAAACACCATACGAGAGTCTTCGTCAGTCTTATTAACTAACTGTTTTCTCCCATTCTCTATATAAGTAATTAAAGAATCTTGCGCATAGCTTCCGAACGGAATATACCTTTGTTTTTTTCCTTTTCCCATTACTAAAATTGTTCCCACCGCAAAGTCAATATCGGTAAGTTGTAAATTGACACATTCACTCACACGGATTCCAGTCGCATACATCAACTCTAATAAAGCTTGATTCCTTTGACCTAATGGCGTTCCCGTGTCAGAAACTTCAAATAATTCCTCTAACTCTTCAGCATATAAAAACTTTGGGATTGACAATTCTTTTTTGGGGAGTGACGCAAGTGCAAACGGATTATCTTTCCGATAACCTTCACGCATCAAAAAACGATATAAACTTCGTAAGCTTGATACTTTTCTTGCGACAGATTTACGGGCTAACTTTTCATCGTGCAACGTCGTTAAGTACAAACGAACATCCGCGTATGTAACGTCTAAAAAAGAGGATATGCCTTCTCGCTCCATAAATTGCACAAAATGTTCTAAATCATTTTGATAACTTGCAATTGTATATTTTGAATAATTTCTTTCAATTTGTAAATATCCAACGAATAATTGTAACAATTTCTTCACATTCACACAACTCACCTCAATAAAGGCTACTAAATCGTATCACAACTTAGTAGCCTTTGCAAGAAATTTAACTAAATATTTACAAAATTTTGAATTGTTTCTAAAGCGCGTGTTGCGTATGCTTCATTTCGTTCCGCTTTCTTTTTGATCTTCTTCTCTAACGGTGCAAATAGACCGAAGTTCGCATTCATCGGTTGGAAGTTTTTAGCGTTCGTTGCCGTAATGTAATTTGCCATGCTGCCCATCGCAGTTACTGACGGTAATACAACTGGCTCTTCACCTTGCACAAGACGTGCAGCATTAATTCCTGCTAATAATCCTGATGCTGCTGATTCAACATATCCCTCTACTCCAGTCATTTGACCAGCAAAGAATAAATCATCACGTTGTTTATATTGATATGTTGGACGAAGCAAATTAGGTGAATTAATAAACGTATTACGATGCATTACACCATAACGTACAATCTCTGCATTTTCCAGTCCCGGTATTAACTGTAGAACTTCTTTTTGTGGTCCCCACTTTAAATGCGTTTGGAAACCTACGATATTGTATAAAGTTCCTGCTGCATCATCTTGACGTAACTGAACAACAGCATATGGCGTTTTCCCTGTTTTTGGATCTTCCAATCCAACAGGTTTCATAGGTCCAAATACTAGCGTCTGTCTCCCTCTACTTGCCATAACTTCTACTGGCATACAACCTTCAAAGAAAATTTCTTTTTCAAACTCTTTTAAAGGCACTGTCTCAGCAGCAATTAAAGCCTCATAAAAACGGTCAAACTCTTCTTCTGTCATTGGGCAATTTAAATATGCAGCTTCCCCTTTGTCATAACGCGATTTTAAATATACTTTATTCATGTCAATACTGTCTTTTTCTACGATTGGTGCTGCCGCATCGTAGAAATAGAAATAATCTTCACCTGTTAGTTCTTTTAATTGTGCAGCAAGATCAGGAGATGTAAGTGGACCTGTTGCAATAATTGTTGGTCCTTCTGGAATTTCAGTAAGCTCTTCGTTCACTACCGTTACATTCGGATGGTTTTTTACGTATTCTGTTACTTTAGCTGCGAACTCATGACGGTCTACAGCTAACGCACCTCCAGCTGGTACAGAGCACTCATCTGCCGCACGAATAATTACAGAATCCATTAAACGCATTTCCTCTTTAATAACTCCAACTGCATTTGTTAAAGTGTTTGCACGAAGTGAGTTACTACATACTAATTCAGCAAATTTATCTGTGTGATGAGCTGGCGTTTGCCTTACCGGCCTCATTTCATATAATCTAACTTGGACACCACGTTTTGCAATTTGGTAAGCCGCTTCACTTCCTGCAAGACCTGCGCCAATGACGTTTACTACTTGTGTTGTCATATATATCACCTTTCCTTTTCTTCCCGAAAAAAATGTGAGCAGTTACGCTCACATTTGTTGTTCTTCTTCATAATCGCACGAAATACATTGTACTTGCACGCCTTTTTTCAACTTCTTCTCTACAAGCATGCCTTCACACTTCGGACATTTACGACCAATCGGCTTATCCCAAGATACAAAGTCACATTCTGGATACGTACCGCATCCATAGAAAAGGCGTTTCTTTTTGTTACTACGACGCTCAATAATTTGTCCTTCTTCACATTTCGGACAAGTTACACCGATTTCTTTCACAATCGGTTTTGTATTACGACAATCAGGGAAATTCGAACAAGCCATAAACTTCCCGTATTTACCCATTTTAAAGACCATTGGATGTCCGCATAATTCACAGTCTTCCCCAGCTGGCTCATCTTTAATTTCCACTTCACGCATTTCTTTTTCCGCTTTTTCTAAGCGCGGTTCAAATCCTACGTAGAAATCATCAACAATTTTCACCCAATTGGCATTTCCTTCTTCCACTTCATCAAGGCTTTGCTCCATATTGGCAGTAAATTCAATGTTAATAATTTCCGGGAAAAATTCTAAAATAAGTTCAATTACTATTTCACCAAGTTCAGTCGGAACGAAGCGTTTATTATCCAAGCCTACATATCCACGTTTTTGAATCGTTTCAAGTGTAGGTACATAAGTCGACGGTCTTCCAATTCCAAGTTCTTCAAGTGTTCTTACTAGACGAGCCTCTGTATAGCGCGGAGGAGGTTGTGTAAAATGTTGCTTCGGTTCTAAATCCTTCGAAAATACAGTTTCCCCTACTTCTAAAGGCGGCAACATCTTATCCTTTTCTTCAGCACCATCATCTTTCGACTCTACATACACTTTCATAAATCCTGGGAACTTTACAACCGATCCACTTGCACGGAACTGAACATTGTTATTAATGAGTCTCGCTGTCACAGTATCCATTATAGCAGACGCCATTTGACTTGCAACAAATCGCTCCCAAATCAATTTATATAATCGAAGTTGATCACGACTTAAGAAACTTTTTAGTTCCTCTGGCTTTCTCATTACCGAAGTAGGACGAATTGCCTCATGTGCATCTTGTGCATTTGACTTTTTCGTTTCTTTCTTCTTTTCTGTTCCTATGTATTCCGTACCATACGCTTCAGTGATGTAAGTACGAGCCTCTGTTTGAGCTGTTTCTGAGATACGTGTTGAATCAGTTCTCATATACGTAATAAGACCTACAGTTCCTTGTTTTCCAAGATCTATCCCTTCATACAATTGCTGTGCAAGCATCATCGTTTTCTTTGCTCGCATGTTTAACTTACGTGCTGCTTCTTGTTGCAAGGAAGATGTTGTAAACGGTAATGCAGGATTACGTTTTCGCTCTTTGCGCGTTACATTTTCAACTGAAAACGCATTGTCTTTCATCTGTTCAATTATTTCATTCACTTGCGTTTCATTCGTTAATTGAACCTTTTCCCCATCTACACCGTAAAAGCTTGCTTCAAATGTGTCTTTTCCTTTTACAAATTCTGTTTTAATTGTCCAGAATTCTTCAGGTTCAAAGCTTTGAATTTCCTTTTCACGTTCGATGATTAAACGAACTGCTACAGATTGTACACGCCCTGCACTTAATCCTTTTTTTACTTTCTTCCATAATAAAGGACTAATATTGTAACCAACAAGACGATCAAGTATACGTCTTGCTTGTTGTGCATCTACTAAATCCATATTAATTGCACGAGGATGTTTAAATGATTCTTTGATTGCATCTTTCGTAATCTCATTAAACACAACCCGACAATCTGATTCAACGTCCACATTTAACGTATTCGCTAAATGCCAAGCAATTGCTTCCCCTTCGCGGTCTGGATCGGCCGCGAGATAGACTTTCTTTGCTTTTTTCGCCGCTGATTTTAAATCTTTTAAGACGGGACCTTTACCACGAATGGTAATATACTTCGGGGTGAAGTTGTTCTTTACTTCTATCCCCATTTGACTTTTTGGCAAATCGCGAACATGTCCCATAGACGCGACAACTTTGTATTTTTTCCCTAAATATTTCTCAATGGTCTTCGCCTTAGAAGGCGACTCCACGATCACGAGGTAATCTGACATGCTAGTGCCTCCTTAAGAGGTGGATTCAAGTCTTCATTAATCTTATTGATTTCTCTTGTTTTTGTCAATCAAGAATGAATATACCATACAGTGCCAATCTACCATTTGTCAATAATTGTTTAATAAAAATTTAAAAATATAAGGTTAATTTAAAATCTCTTCCAAGATATCTTCTGCATTTCTTACTAATTTTGCGCCTTGTTGAATAAGATGATTTGTTCCCGATGCCCCCTCTATAAATATAGGTCCAGGAAGCGCAAACACCTCTCTATTTTGCTCTAACGCAAGGTCTGCAGTAATAAGTGTCCCACTTCTCGATTTCGCTTCTACAACTAAAACACCTTTACTTATACCACTAATAATCCGGTTCCTTTTTGGAAAATACCATTTTTTCGGTGCATAGTGCGGAGGATACTCTGTCAATAACAATATATATTCCTTCCACATTTCATATAAATGTCTATTTTCTTTCGGATACATAAACGACAATCCATGCCCTAATATCCCAATAGTGGGACAATGATGCCTTACTGTAATCTCATGAGACATTGTATCTATCCCTTTTGCAAACCCACTGACAATAAGCCACTCTCTTTCTAATAAAGGGTGTAAAATAAATTTCAAGCTCTCATGACCATATAATGATGGTTCTCTCGTTCCAACAACTGCTAATTTATTTACTTTATTTAGAAAATCTTTCTCTCCTTTTCCATATAAAACGAAGGGAGGGTCTTGTATTTCACGTAATAATTGTGGATAATTTTCATCCCATATCGTTATATAAAAGATACGATTTTTCTCTAAATAAGATATATATTGCGGAAGATTTGAACTTTGAAGAAATTTCACTAGTTCTGAAGATTTTTTCGAGGATATTCCAGTGTAGTGCTCCATTTGTTTTTCGTTAAAATTATATATGTTCTTTAATTCTGGATCGACATATAGTAGCCTCTCCATCGCTTTCCAATAATCTGCTAGCAAGTAATGAAGATGTAATAACCGCTCTCTTTTCATCTTGATTCTCCTTACCCATAATTTTTATTATGTAAACAGAAAAAAGTGTAAAAAGACACCCTCAAGTAAGAAGGTGTCTTTCAACAGATTAATAGTTTTTGCAAGTCTCAAATAGACCTTTTTCTTTTAAAACAGAGATTAGCGTTTCTCCCATAACTGCTGGAGTTTCAGCTACTTTAATGCCACAAGCTTCCATTGTTTTAATCTTTTCAGCAGCAGTTCCTTTACCACCAGAAATGATTGCACCAGCATGGCCCATACGTTTGCCAGCAGGCGCTGTTTGACCACCAATGAAGCCTACAACAGGTTTTGTCATATTAGCTTTTACCCATTCAGCTGCCTCTTCTTCTGCTGTACCGCCGATTTCACCAATCATAATTACAGCATGTGTTTCTTCATCTTCATTAAATGCTTTTAACGCATCAATAAAGTCTGTACCGTTAACAGGGTCTCCACCGATACCTACAGCAGTAGATTGACCAATACCTTCTTGTGTTAATTGATGTACAGCTTCATACGTTAATGTACCAGAGCGAGATACGATACCAACATGACCTTTTTTATGAATATATCCTGGCATAATACCAATCTTACATTCATCTGGTGTGATTACACCTGGGCAGTTTGGTCCAAGTAAACGTGTATGTTTACCAGCCATATATCTCTTTACGTTTACCATATCTAATACAGGAATTCCTTCAGTAATACATACTACTAAATCAATTTCTGCATCAACTGCTTCCATAATTGCATCTGCCGCAAAAGCGGGTGGAACGTATACAACTGAAGCGTTTGCGCCTGTTGCTTTCACTGCATCTTCTACTGTATCAAATACTGGTACACCTTCAATATCAGTGCCGCCTTTACCTGGTGTTACACCACCGACAATTTTCGTACCGTATTCAATCATTTGTTTTGTATGGAATAAACCTTGAGAACCTGTAATACCTTGAACAATAACTTTTGTATCTTTATTAACTAATACGCTCATTTTTCTCCCCCGCTTTCTATTAGCCCACTAGTGAAACAATTTTTTGTGCACCGTCTGCCATAGATTCTGCTGCAACAATATTTAAGCCAGACTCATTTAAAATTTTCTTACCTAGTTCTACGTTTGTACCTTCAAGACGTACAACTAAAGGTAACTCAAGACCTACTTGTTTCGTTGCTTCAATAACACCTTCTGCAATAACATCACACTTCATAATACCACCAAAAATGTTAACGAAGATACCTTTTACATTTTTGTCAGAAAGGATAATTTTGAATGCTTCTGTAACTTTTTCAGCAGTTGCACCGCCACCAACATCTAAGAAGTTAGCTGGGTCACCGTGGTAATGTTTAATGATATCCATTGTAGCCATCGCTAAACCTGCACCATTAACCATACAACCGATATTTCCATCTAAAGGAATGTAGTTTAAATCGTATTTTGAAGCTTCAATTTCTTTTGAATCCTCTTCATCAAGATCACGAAGCTCTAAAATGTCTTTATGGCGATATAACGCATTAGAATCAAAGTTTAATTTTGCATCTAATGCCATAACTTTACCTTCACCTGTTGTAACAAGTGGGTTAATCTCAGCGATAGAGCAATCTTTTTCGATAAACGCACGGTATAAGCCCATCATAAACTTCACAGCTTGTCCTACAAGCTCTTTTGGAATATTGATGTTAAATGCAATTCGGCGTGCTTGGAAACCTTGTAAGCCTACTGCTGGATCAATATATTCTTTAAAGATTTTTTCAGGTGTTTTTTCTGCTACTTCTTCAATTTCTGTTCCGCCTTCTTCAGACGCCATTAAAACAACTTGAGAAGTTGCACGATCTAAAACTAGACCTACATAATATTCTTTTTTAATATCGCAACCTTCTTCGATAAGTAAGCGTTTTACTTCCTTACCTTCAGGACCTGTTTGATGTGTCACAAGTGTAGTTCCTAAAATGCTTTCTGCATATGTACGAACTTCATCTAAATTTTTTGCAACTTTTACTCCGCCAGCTTTGCCGCGTCCACCAGCGTGAATTTGTGCTTTCACTACACATACATCTGTTCCTAGTTCTTTCGCTGCTTCTACAGCTTCTTCTACTGTAAATGCAACCTTCCCGTTCGGAACGCTAACCCCATAGCTTCTAAGGACTGCCTTACCTTGGTACTCATGGATATTCATGGTCCCATCCTCCCCTGTTTTCCTGTTTTACTCGAAAAGTTTTTTAATGTTTAAAAAACATTACATTGCCATTGTATAAGATGATTGGCACGCTGTCTACAATAAAGTGTCAGAAAACTGAAATCGCTTTATTCTTTTTCGAAAATAGTAATGTTTATATGCCAAAATAAAAAATAAGCTGTATATTTACAGCTTATTTTTGAATCATATCTTTAATTGGCGCGAATGACTTTCGGTGTTCATCTAATACTCCATGCACTTCAATTGCCTCTAAATGTTGCTTTGTGCCATATCCCATATGTTGCTCAAATCCGTATTCAGGATACTTTTCTCCCAGTTCTTTCATCATACGATCTCTCGTTACTTTCGCAATAATAGATGCAGCTGAAATAGAAATACTTTTCGCATCACCTTTAATAATTGAGGTTTGCGGAATTGGTGTAGGAAGCTTCATCGCATCAATTAATAAATGTTGGGGTGTACAAGATAAATTTGCAACTGCATCTAACATTGCTTGTTTCGTTGCTTGGTAAATATTAATGTCATCAATAACTTGCGGTGATACAATTCCTACTCCAATTGCAATTGCTTGTACTTTTATTTCATCATAAAAACGCTCACGTTTCGCTTCACTCAGCTTTTTTGAGTCATTTAACCCTGGAATATAAAAATCCTCTGGAAGGACGACAGCTGCCGTCACAACAGGCCCAGCCAACGGGCCACGCCCTACTTCATCAATACCCGCGATATATGTGACCCCTTTTTCACGCAAAGTATTTTCATACTTGGACATTTCAAAAAAATTCTCTTTTTCTTTCTGTTCTAACTCTTTTTGTTTATACCACTTCAAAACGAGCTTTTGAACGCCTTTTCGCTCATCTTTCATTAACAGTTGAAAGCGATCATCTTCTTCATTCATAATTTCTTTCAATACATTTTCCGCTTCTTTTATCGTCATTTTTTGCATTTATACAAACTCCTTTTTAAACGTATCCAAAAAGAAAAGACGCACAAACGCACGTCTTATACTTCTTCTATTTTTTCCACATCTTCTACTTGCTCTGCAAACTCTTCCGGTGTTTCAAACGTCATTTTTCCAAGTTTGCCACCACGAAGCTCACGAAGTACAAGCTCAGATGTCTTATCATAATCAATCATTCCGCCGCCCATTAAGCAGCCTCTATTTTTTCCAATTGCATCGAATAATTCCACAATATCTTCTGGAATCTCATTTAAATTATAGCGTTCTTTCAAGCGTTCTGGATATTGTTTCTCCATAAAACGTAATGCGTAAACAGCTACATCTTGTAAATTTAAAATTGAATCTTTAATTGCACCCGTCGTCGCTAAGCGAAGACCCACTAATTGATCTTCAAATTTAGGCCACAGAATACCTGGCGTATCTAACAATTCCATTTCCTTCCCAACTTTAATCCATTGTTGAGCTGTTGTCACACCTGGACGATCTCCTGTTTTAGCAATATTTTTCTTTGCCAATTTATTAATTAATGTAGATTTACCAACATTTGGTATACCTACAATTAATGCACGAATCGCTCTCGGTCTAATACCTTTTGCAACCATTTTATCAAATTTTTCTTTAACAAGCACTTTACAAGCTGCTGCAATTTCTTTCATACCTTGTCCAGCTTGCGCGTTAATCGAAATTGCCATATGACCTTTTTCTTTAAAATATGCGATCCATTGTTTTGTTAAACGGTCATCTGCCATATCCGCTTTATTTAAAACAACAAGCCTTGGCTTATGTGTAATGATTTCATCAATCATTGGGTTTCGAGATGATAATGGTAATCGAGCATCTACAAGTTCAATTACAACATCAATTAATTTTAATTTCTCCGTTACTTGGCGTCTAGCCTTCGCCATATGCCCTGGAAACCATTGAATTACCATGTTGCCACCTTCTTTTTCATTTATTTCACAATACGTGCGTCTTCTAACGGCCAATATAACATATTAGCTTTACCAATTACTTGATCCATTGAAATCGTACCGATTGAACGGCTATCTTTACTAAAACGACGATTATCACCTAAAACAAATAATTGATCTTTTGGAACGGTTTTCTTGCCTGTCATTTCTTCAAGATTAAAATCATATGTAAGCGGTCCGTCAGCAATTTGCTTTTTCTGCTTGTCTAAATACGGCTCCTCATAAGCCTTTCCGTTAACATACAGCTTATCATTACGATACTCTATTTCATCGCCCGGTAGGCCTATAATGCGCTTAATGTAATCTTTATCTTCTGTTGCTCGAAATACGATAATATCAAATCGTTTCGGATCTCCAATGTGATAACCAATTTTATTTACAATCATTCGATCACGATCATGTAAAGTAGGTGCCATCGATACCCCGTCTACGAGAATTGGCGCAAAGAAAAACTGTCTAATAACACCAGCTAATACAACAGCAATCAAAATTGCTTTAATCCATTCCCAAAGTGAACTCTTCTCTTTTTTCATGCATTTCCCCTCCACGGTTATGTAAGCTGTTCGTATTATACCAAAATTTCATATAGATTGGAAAAAGGGAGCTTGTGCATTTACAAGCTCCCATACATGTCTTATCGAATTTCTTTAATACGTGCTTTTTTACCGCGAAGGTTACGTAAGTAGTATAACTTAGCACGACGTACTTTACCACGGCGAAGTACTTCGATTTTCGCGATTCTTGGCGTGTGAACTGGGAATGTACGCTCAACACCTACACCGTAAGAAATCTTACGAACTGTGAATGTTTCACTAATTCCGCCACCACGACGTTTAATTACAACACCTTCGAAAAGCTGAATTCTTTCACGAGTTCCCTCAACAACTTTTACGTGTACACGTAAAGTGTCACCAGGACGGAATGAAGGAAGGTCAGTTTTTAATTGGCCTTTTGTAATTTCTGCGATTAATTGTTGCATATTAAATTCTCTCCTTTAAACAGATGCTCTTATAAAGTCTTAATAAATTACAGCGGAACATCGTTAATACGGCTACTGATTTCAGTAGCACAAATGTTATAATAGCATATTACTAGGCCTGTTGCAATAGCAAATATATGAAGTTATTACTGCTCTCGCTTTATTTCCTCAAGCCATTTTTTCTCTTGTTTAGATAGATCTCTATCATCTAACAAATCAGGTCTACGCGTATACGTACGGCGCAAAGATTCCTTATGTCGCCATTCGTCAATATTTTTATGATTCCCTGACATTAATACATCCGGTACCTTCATACCACGAAAATCAGCCGGACGTGTATAATGAGGATGCTCTAATAAACCTGTACTAAACGAATCCTCTACTTGTGAAGCATGATTTCCTAGCACGCCTGGCAAGAGACGTACAACACTATCAGTAATAACCATAGAAGCTAATTCTCCGCCCGTTAATACATAGTCACCAATAGAAATCTCATCCGTTACGAGATGCTCACGAATTCGTTCGTCATACCCTTCATAATGCCCACATACAAAGATCAAATGTTCTTCCCCTGCAAGCTCTTCCGCTTTCTTCTGCGTAAATCTTTCGCCCTGCGGACACATTAAGACAACTCTCGGCTTACGCTCTGTCTCTTTCGTCAAATCTTCTACAGCGTCAAAAATAGGCTGAGGAGTAAGCACCATACCAGCTCCTCCGCCGTAAGGATAATCGTCTACGCTATTATGCTTACTTGTTGTATAATCACGAAAGTTAACAACACGAAGGTTTACCGCTTCCTTTTCTTGTGCCTTCTTTAATATAGAAGATCCAAATACACCGGTAAACATGTCTGGGAACAACGTTAAAATATCAATTTTCATTATAGCAATCCTTCCATTACATGAATGGTTACTAATTTATTTTCAATATTAACTTGAAGTACAACGTCATCAATATAAGGAATTAAGAGATCTTGACCCTTCGGACGTTTAATCACCCAAACATCATTTGCACCAGGAGAGAGAATCTCTTTGATTGTCCCTAGCGCTTCTCCTTCTTCCGTTACAACGCTGCAACCAATAATTTCGTGATAGTAGTATTCACCTTCAGCAAGTTCACCTAACTGCTCTTCCGGTACTTTTATTAAAGAACCTTTAAACTTCTCTACTTCATCTACATTGTTATATCCTTCAAATGTTAATAAATCGAATGTCTTATGTTGGCGATGAGAAGTTACCTTCACTGGAAGATAGTCTGTGTCTTTCTCATTCGATATGTATAGCGTGTTTCCTACTTTATATCGCTCTTCTGGAAAATCAGTACGAGAAATCACACGGATTTCTCCTCTTACTCCATGAGTATTTACAATTTTCCCTACGTTAAACCACTTTGTCATAAATAGTATGTCACCCCTGGTTTCTATATAAATTAAGCATCTCCATTTCATAGATGGAACATGCAATCTCTATTTAAATGTTAAAAAAGGGAGAGGAATAACTCCTCGCCCTTTTTACGTTTATTGAATTTCCAGTGTTACTTTTTCATCATTATGATGTCCCACTGAATACAAGAGCATTCGAATCGCTTTCGCAACTCTCCCTTGCTTTCCAATGACTTTTCCAACATCCTCAGGATGTACAGTTAATCGATACTTTATCTCTCCGTTGCAAAGTTCCTGTGTAACTTTTACATCTTCAGGATGATCGACAAGAGGCTTGACAATCGTCTCGACTAACTTCTTCATAGTCATTGCCTCAATTACTTACCTTGTTTAGATAAGTGGAATTTCTCCATGATACCTTGGTTAGAGAATAAGTTACGAACTGTATCAGATGGTTTAGCACCATTTCCTAACCATTTTAATGCTGCTTCTTCGTCGATCTTAACTTCAGCTGGTTGAGCAACTGGATTGTAAGTTCCGATTTCCTCAATGAAACGTCCGTCACGAGGAGAACGAGAATCTGCAACAACTACACGATAGAAAGGAGTTTTTTTAGCTCCCATACGTTTTAAACGAATTTTAACTGCCATTTATAAAGCACCTCCGAATTTATTTCACACAGATAATTATATTAGCAAAAAGACTATTGCTTTGTAAAGTATTTTTTCTTAACAGAGCCATCTTTTTTTCCTTACATGAATGGAAACTTCAATCCACCTAGTCCTTTTTTCTTGCCTTTTTGCATTCCCGTCATCGTCTTCATCATTTTTTTCATGTCATCGAATTGCTTAATTAGACGATTGATTTCTTGTACAGTTGTACCGCTACCTTTGGCAATGCGCTTTTTGCGACTAGCATTGATTATTTCCGGTTGTTCTCGTTCTAATTTAGTCATAGAACGAATAATTGCCTCAATATGCCCAATTTGTTTTTCATCAACTTGCGCATTTTTCAGCCCTTTAATTTTATTTGCACCAGGAAGCATTCCTAACAATTCATCAAGCGGTCCAAGTTGACGCACTTGTCCAAGTTGTTCTAGGAAATCGTCAAGCGTAAACGAAAGCGTACGCATTTTTTGCTCAAGTTCTTTTGCTTTCTCTTCATCAACTGTAGCTTGCGCTTTTTCAATCAATGTTAAGACATCGCCCATCCCTAAAATACGGGATGCCATACGCTCTGGATGGAACGCTTCAATTGCATCTAGTTTTTCACCCATACCAGCAAATTTAATCGGTGTGTTTGTTACAGCCTTAATAGATAATGCAGCACCACCGCGGGTATCACCATCTAATTTCGTTAATACAACACCTGTTAAACCTAACTGTTCATGGAAACTTTGTGCAACATTTACCGCGTCTTGTCCCGTCATCGCATCGACAACAAGGAAAATTTCATCCGGTTTCGCAACTTCTTTAACTTTCGCTAATTCATCCATTAGTTCTTCATCAATATGCAGGCGACCCGCTGTATCGATTAAAACATAATCATGATGATCTTCTTTTGCTTTTGCAATCGCTTGTTTCGCAATTTCAACAGGACTTACTTGATCTCCTAAAGAAAATACAGGCATGTCCAATTGCTTCCCTAATGTTTCAAGCTGTTTAATCGCTGCTGGACGGTAAATATCCGCTGCAACAAGCATCGGTTTACGATTATGCTTTTTACGAAGCAAATTCGCAAGCTTACCTGTCGTCGTTGTTTTACCCGCACCTTGCAGACCAACCATCATAATAACAGTCGGTGGCTTATTAGCAACAGCAATTTTGCTTTGCTCTCCGCCCATAAGTTCTGTAAGTTCTTCCTGTACAACTTTAATTACTTGTTGTCCAGGTGTCAAACTTTTCATTACATCTTGTCCGACAGCACGTTCAGACACACGCTTCACAAAATCTTTTACTACTTTAAAGTTAACATCTGCTTCTAAAAGAGCTAGACGAACTTCTCTCATCATTTCTTTCACATCGGCTTCAGAAACTTTTCCTTTGCCGCGGATTTTTTGCATTGTCTGTTGAAGTCGGTCGGCTAATCCTTCAAATGCCATATTGCCGCCCTCCTAATCTAATTTTTCGATAGCTTCAACAACTTGTTTCATTTCTTCATTCACATGCTCTTCTTCGCTGATTAGCTGTTTTAGCTTTGCAACAAGTCGCTGTCGCTCTTGAAACTTTTGAAGTAATACTAATTTTTCTTCATATTCTTCAAGCATCGCTTCAGTCCGTTTAATGTTATCATACACGGCTTGGCGACTTACATCAAATTCTTCCGCAATTTCACCAAGAGATAAATCATCTAGATAATAAAGCGACATATAACTTCTTTGTTTTTGCGTTAACAACGATTGATAAAAATCAAATAAATAGTTCATTCTCGTTGTTTTTTCGAGCATGTTGGATCATCCTTTGTTAAGTGATTTCCCTTTACATAAGTTAGTTTACATGGAGTCCAAAAGAGTGTCAAGTTTTTTTCTTAACATCATATATTTTTATAGAAAAAGAAGCGGAAATACCGCTTCTTTCGCTTACGCTTCTTCTGTTTCTACTAAGTTCGCAAATAAACCATACACATATTGTTCTGGATCAAACTGCTGCAAGTCATCCATTTGCTCTCCTAATCCAACAAACTTCACCGGTACATCAATTTCGTTACGAATCGCTAATACAATACCACCTTTAGCAGTTCCATCTAACTTCGTTAAAACAATACCTGTTACATTCGTTGCTTCACGGAATGTTTTCGCTTGGCTTAAACCGTTTTGTCCTGTTGTTGCATCAATAACAAGCAATACTTCATGAGGAGCACCTGGTACTTCACGCTCAATTACACGCTTCACCTTCTCTAACTCTTTCATTAAGTTTACTTTATTTTGCAAGCGTCCTGCTGTGTCACATAGTAATACATCTACCTTACGTGCTTTTGCAGCTTGTACAGCGTCATACATAACCGCCGCTGGATCAGATCCAGATCCTTGTTTAATCACTTCTACACCAACGCGATCGCCCCATACTTCTAATTGTTCAATCGCCCCAGCACGGAATGTGTCTCCTGCCGCCAATAAGACTGACTTACCTTCTGATTTAAACTTATGCGCCAGTTTACCAATTGTCGTCGTTTTTCCTACACCGTTAACACCAACAAATAAAACAACCGTTAATTGGTCTTCTTGCATATTAATTTCGTTACTAAAATCGCTGTCACCTTTGTAAATTCCTACTAGTTTTTCTGAAATAACAGCTTGTACTTCTTTTGGATCTTGAATGTTACGACGTTGTACTTCTTCTTTCAATTGATCAATTAATTCCATTACCGTTGCGACGCCAACGTCTGCACCGATTAAGATTTCTTCTAACTCTTCGAAGAAATCTTCGTCCACTTTACGGTAACGATACACTAAATCATTCACTTTATCCGCAAATGAATTTCTAGTTTTTTCTAATCCGTGTTTAAATTTCTCTGTAACTGTATCCGTTTGTTTTGAAATTTTTTCTTTTAGTTTTTTAAAAAAACTCATACTTTCCCATCCTTCCTATTCACTTGCAATAAGTTCTTCTCCGGCATCTAAACGAACCGAAACAAGTTTAGATACCCCTGATTCTTGCATTGTTACACCGTACAACACATCAGACTCTTCCATTGTACCTTTTCTATGTGTAATTACAATAAACTGCGTCTCATCACTAAATTTCTTTAAATACTGTGCAAAACGAGCTACATTCGCTTCATCAAGGGCGGCCTCTACCTCATCTAGTACACAGAACGGTACTGGGCGCACTTTTAAAATACCAAATAAAAGCGCAATTGCCGTTAAAGCACGCTCTCCACCTGAAAGTAAACCTAAGTTCTGCAATTTCTTCCCTGGCGGTTGTGCTACAATATCAATACCCGTATTTAGTAAATCCTCTGGATTAGTCATTACTAAATCCGCTCTTCCGCCTCCAAATAACTCAGAGAATACCGATTGAAACTCCATTCTAATGCCTTCAAACGTAGTAAAAAAGCGTTTTTTCATTTCTTCATCCATTTCGGTAATAAGCTGGTGCAATGTCGTTTTCGCTTCTTCTAGGTCGTCTCTCTGCTCTAGTAAAAATGTATGACGCTCCGCTACGCGTTCATATTCATCAATTGCCCCTAGGTTCACTGTACCTAACTCTTCTATGGATAATTTGATTAATTTTACTTTCTTACGCGCATCTTCTGCAGGCATTGTCATTGTATATTTTAGTTTTGCCGCTTCAAATGAAATCGTATATGTTTCACGTAAATGTTGTAATCTATTTTCCAACTCTACATCAAGTCGGTTTATTTTCACTTCTTGATCTTTCAACATTTCAATAATATATTTATGTTTACCTGTCGTTTCTTTCAAATTACGCTCTAAATGTTCTACTCTCTCTTGCAACGAGACACGTTGTTCGCGACGAGAGCGAATTAATTCTGAAGTTTGATTACGATCATACGCTTTCTTCTCAATCATATTCGTAATTTGCTCTTCACCACTTGAATTAGATGTCATTTCTTGTTTTAAGAAAGCTAAATCCTCTTTCGTTTTTACAAGTGTCGCATCCGTTTCTTCTTTTTCCTTCGTAAATCGTTCAACTTTTTCTTTTTGATTAGATAAGCGTTGTTGCTTTTCAGCTACCAGCACTTTTAACTCAGTCATTTCTTTTTGAACTTTTTCTTTTGAAGAATGTTGCTCACTTTTTTGTTTTGTTAAAGCTGCAATTTTACTATCTAACTCTGTGATATCAGCTTGAAGATTCGTTAAAATCCCTTCTAACGCCTCTTTACGCCCTTGTATTTTTACTCGATCTTGTAAAAAACCTTCAATCTCTAAATCATAAATAGACAAGCGGTCATTAATACGATGTTCTTCTAATTCTAAACGATTAATCTCTTCTCTTAATTTCTGCTCATCTACACGCTCTGCTTCTACAGTTTGCCTTAGTTCGCGTATTTTCACTTCTTTTTCTTGAATCTCTTGTTTTACTGCTTTAACAAAGTTTTCTAACTTCGTTGTTTTTTCTTCCATATCAGTTAACTTGCGAGTCCACTCTTCCAGTTCACGTTGGCGTCCTAATAAAGAAGATTTCGCTTGTTTTACCGCTCCACCAGTCATAGAACCGCCAGGATTCACTACGTCCCCTTCGATTGTTACAATGCGATAACGGTATTGCAGTTGTTTCGCCAACTCATTTGCTCCGCGTAAATCTTTCGCAACAATAACAGTACCTAATAAATTTGAAACTACATTTTCATATTTATTATTGTACTGCACAAGTTCTGCCGCCACACCTACAAACGATGGGTGTTGATTTACAATGCGTAATTGCTCAAATGATAACGACCTACTTTTAATAACAGCTTGCGGTAAAAACGTTGCACGCCCATGTTTATTTTGCTTTAAAAATGCAATTGCATTACGAGCATGTTCCTCTGTTTGTACAACAATGTGCTGCATCGCTGCACCTAGAGCGATTTCCATTGCAACTTCGTATTCTTTAGGTACCGTTAACAGTTCCGCAACAGCACCCTCGATACCTTGCAACCTATTTTCTCTAGCTTTCAATACTTCACGTACACCTTGATAGAAGCCAGAATAATCTTCTTGCATCTCTTCAAGCATTTCTTTTCGAGAACGTGCCTGTTGCACAAATTGATATGCTTGATACAGTTTTGTTTCATTTTCACTATACTGCGTCTTACATTTCCCGAGCGCCGCCTCTGTCTTCTGTATGTTTGAGAGGATGCCAGCTACTTTTTCTTTCACTTGTTCGTAATTTTCTACAAGTTTCGTCTTTTTCGCTGTAATTTCCATACGCATTTCTACATATTTCGCATTCTCTTCATCCAGCCGCTCGTTTTTAGACGTTTGCTGTTTAGATTGTTCTTCAATCATAGATAATTCATTGCGATGACTAGCTTGTTGATTTAAAAGTTCAATATAGTCACCTTTTAAATTCTCAATCTGTTCCTCTAAATTGTCAGCAAAAGTAGCAAGCAGTTGCTCATTATCATGCAATTTTTGCTCTAACTCTTTTACTTCATTCACAAATTGCATTAAAGCTTCTGTACTTGACGCAATTTCACCATCGTAACTTTTAGCTTTCTCTGTTAATTCAACAATTAACTGCTCAAGTTGCGCACAATGCGTCGTAGCATTTTGCTTTCTCTCTTTTAACAACTCGCGCTGTCCTTCTAGTTTTTCTAGCTCTTTACTAGAAAGAAGAAGTACTTCTTGCAACGAATCTACAGACTCATCTACCGCTTGTAATTGTCCTCGTAATTCCTCAAGCTCTTCTTCACTTTTTTGTAAATCCGTTGACATTTTAGCTTCTTCGTCTTTATTATGCCCAAACTGATTTCGAAGCGCTTCCCATTTCTCATGCAATTCTTCAATTTCATGTACAATAAGCGCAGCTTCTACTTTCTCTAATTCTTCTTTATTCTCAAGATAATCTTTCGCAATAGAAGCTTGTCTTTCTAAAGGTTCTACTTGACTACTTAATTCATGAATTATATCTTGTACACGATTTAAGTTTTCTTGTGTTTCTGCTAACTTCCCTTCAGCTTTCTTTTTGCGAAGTTTGTATTTCAGTACGCCTGCCGCTTCTTCAAATACACCTCGACGCTCTTCTGACTTACTACTTAAAATCTCTTCCACTTTCCCCTGGCTAATAATTGAAAAAGCTTCTCTTCCCATACCAGAGTCCATAAATAAATCGATAATATCTTTCAATCTACATGATTGTTTATTAATATAAAAATCACTATCACCTGAACGAGATACACGACGTGTTACACACACCTCATTGTATTCAATTGGTAAACGTTGATCTTCATTATTTAAAGTTATTGTTACTTCAGCAACATTAACCGCTCTCCTCGTATCACTGCCTGCAAAAATAATATCCTCCATCTTTGCACCACGTAATGATTTTGCAGATTGTTCACCAAGTACCCAGCGAATCGCATCAGTAATATTACTTTTCCCGCTTCCATTAGGGCCTACTACAGAAGTTACACCTGGGACAAAATCAACAGATACACGCTCAGCAAAAGACTTAAATCCTGCTATTTCTAATCTTTTTAAAAACACGAAAGGCCTTCCTCCTATTCTCCGTTGCTATAACTGTTATCTATACAAAAACGAGCTATCATACGGATTTCCCTTCCTTTTATTCACAAACAAAAAGAAAGTTTCATTCTATGCATAAGGAATCCCCCTCATTCAAAGGGGGATTCCTTATAGTTGTTCTTTTAATTTTTTCAATGCTTCTGCAGCAGCTTGTTGCTCTGCTTCTTTTTTCGACTTACCACTACCAAGACCTAAAGCTACGTTATTTAACGTAACACGTGACACAAATTCTCGATTGTGAGCTGGTCCTTTTTCTTGCAAAATTTGATACTCAACATTGCCACTACCATCACGCTGAATCAATTCTTGTAACTGACTCTTATAATCCATCACATGAGAAAAAGCACCCTCATTAATTTTCGGATATACAATTTCTTTTAAGAATTCCCAAACTGTTTCTAACCCTTGATCAAGATAAAGGGCACCAATAAACGCTTCAAAGACATCCGCTAATAAAGCCGGTCGTTCACGTCCACCTGTCATTTCTTCACCTTTTCCTAATAAAACAAGGCTACCAAATGACAATTCGTTCGCAAAACGAACAAGAGATGGCTCACATACAATAGCTGCACGTAGTTTTGTTAACTCTCCTTCGCTCATTGTCGGATATTTTTGAAACAGATACTGCGATACAGTAAGTTCCAATACTGCATCTCCAAGAAATTCAAGACGCTCGTTATCTTCATGCGGTTTTTTTCGATGCTCATTCACATACGATGAATGCGTAAATGCTTGAATCAATAATTTTTCATCTGTAAACGTAATACCTATCTTTTCTTGAAACACTTTAAATGCTTCACGATATTTTGTTTCGTATTTTTTTTCTCTATATTTTCGGTACGGCATAGGTCCCTCCAGATATAAGCCAGAAAGCCCCGCTAAAAAACGGGACTTCACTTAAGCATTATAGATGACTCTCTATGTAAGTCACAGCATCGCCAACAGTAGCAATCTTTTCAGCATCTTCATCAGAAATTTCCATTTCGAATTCATCTTCTAATTGCATTACAAGTTCTACTACATCTAGGGAGTCTGCTCCTAAATCTTCCTTGAAGCTTGCAGCTGGTACTACCTCAGTCTCTTCTACTCCTAAACGATCAACGATGATTTTTGTTACGCGCTCTAAAACATCTGCCATTCCATTCACCTCCCCTCAAATATTATATTAAATATTGACCAAAAAAACTAGGTGAAATCGATTCTTTTATTACATTACCATACCGCCATCAACATTTAACGTTTGACCTGTAACATATTTGCTTTGATCAGAAGCAAAAAACGTTACAGCATTCGCGATATCTTGCGCTTCACCAAATTGAGCAGCTGGAATAACTTTTAACATTTCTGCTTTAATATTCTCATCTAGTACATCTGTCATATCAGTCGCAATAAAGCCCGGCGCAATTGCATTCACTGTAATATTTCGACTTGCTAACTCTTTTGCAGATGTTTTTGTTAATCCAATAACACCCGCTTTAGCAGCAACATAATTAGCTTGCCCTGGGTTTCCTATAACACCAACAACCGAAGCGATATTTATAATTCTACCGTGACGTTGACGCATCATATAGCGAGATACTGCTTTTGTACATAAGAATACACCTTTTAAGTTTGTATTAATAACTGTATCCCATTCTTCTTCTTTCATACGCATTAATAAATTATCTTTTGTTACACCAGCATTATTTACAAGAATATCAACTTGTCCAAATGTATCTACTGTTTGTTTCACCATATTTGTAACATCATCAGCATTTGCAACATCTGCTCTTACCGCAATTGCATCAGAACCTAATTTCTTAATTTCATCTACTACTTCATTTGCTTTTTGTTCATTACCTGCATAATTCACTACTACATTTGCCCCTTGTTTCGCTAAATCGATCGCAATCGCGCGACCAATTCCACGTGAAGCGCCAGTTACTAATGCTACCTTCCCTTTTAACATCAGTTTTCTCCTCTCAAATTTGAAATGGTATCTTTTAATGTCTCTTCATCATATATCGCATATGCTTTCACTGATGAATCAATCGACTTCATAAGTCCAGCAAGTACTTTTCCAGGTCCAATTTCAATAAATATATCTACTCCCTGCTGCACCATACATTCAATAGACGGGTACCATAATACAGGCGAATAAAGCTGTTCGATTAACTTTTCTTGAATGTCAGCACCACGTGTAATAACATCCGCTGTAACATTTGCAATAACAGGAATATTCGTGTCATGAATTGTAATTTCATTTAAAACACTTTGGAACTTCTCAGCTGCCGGCTTCATAAGTGAAGAATGGAAAGGCCCACTTACTTTTAGTGGAATTGCTCTCTTTGCACCATTTTCTTTCGCTCTTTGAGAAGCAACCTCTACACCTTGCTTCGTTCCAGAAATCACAATTTGCTTCGTACTATTCATATTAGCGATTTGCACTGCATATCCTTCACTTGTTACTTCTTCTGTAACTTGTTTCAGCATATCTAGGTCAGCACCTAATATAGCTGCCATCGCACCTTCCCCGTCTGGAACAGCTTCTTCCATATATTCGCCACGTTTCCTTACAGCATATACAGCATCTTCAAAAGTTAATGCACCAGCTGCTACAAGAGCGCTATATTCACCTAAACTATGACCAGCGACAAAGTTAGGTGTAATGTCATACTCTTTCAAAGCTGTCAAAATAGCAAAACTCGTTGTTAATAATGCAGGCTGAGCATTTGTTGTTAATGTAAGCTTTTCCTGCGGTCCTTCAAAAATCACTTCTGAAAGTGAATCTTGTAACACCTCATCTGCTTTTGCAAACACTTTTGCAACCTCTTTATTATTCTCTGCTAATTGTTTACCCATTCCAACTGCCTGTGAACCTTGGCCCGGAAAAAGAAATGCTATTTTTCCCATTTCAAATCCTCCTCTTATTGGAGTGACTCTTTCTCCATTACGCTTGAAATTGTAGGAATTACTTCTTTCGCTACCATTTCTCTCGTTTGACGAATCGCACTAAATATCGACTGGTCATTAGAAGAACCGTGAGCCTTAATGACAGGTGCTTTCAATCCAAATAATGCAGCTCCCCCATACTCCGAATAATCCATTTTATCTTTTAATACCATAAGTTTTGGCTTTAATACCGCCGCTGCTAATTTGCTCGTAAACGAACTCATTAGTTGTTCTTTCAACATAGAGAATAGCGCAAGTGCTGTTCCTTCTAATGATTTCAACGCTACATTCCCTGTAAAACCATCACATACAACAACATCTGCTACACCTTGCAATAAATCTCTCGATTCAACGTTCCCAACGAAATTAATTGGCGCATCCTTAAGCATTGCAAATACTTGCTTTGAAAGCTCGTTTCCTTTTCCATCCTCTGTTCCAACGTTTAATAGTCCAACACGAGGATTTTCAATTCCTCTTACCTTCTCAGCATAAACAGATCCCATTACTGCATATTGATATAAATGAATTGGTTTTGCATCAACATTTGCTCCAACATCTAACATAACAAAACCTTTTCCATCTACAGTTGGCATTGTAGGCGATAAAGCTGGTCGCTCAATTCCTTCCATACGACCGACAACAAATAATCCAGCTGCCATTAAAGCTCCTGTGCTACCTGCGGATATACAAGCGTCTGCTTCTCCATCCTTTACTTGCTGTGCCGCAAGTACCATTGAAGCTTGTTTTTTTCGACGAACCGCTCTTACTGGTTCTTCCGTCGATTCTATTTTTTCGTCTGTATGAAGAATAGTAATTCGTTCATCACTCGTTAAGTATTGACGAATTTCCTCTTCTTTCCCTACTAACGTAATATGTAAATCAGAATATTCCTTAATAGCTTTCATTGCCCCTAATACTACAGCCTTCGGAGCGTGATCTCCGCCCATTGCATCTATTGCGATTTTCATAAGTTGTTACCTTCCTCACTATAATTACTAGATCGATACATTTCAAAAGTGCCTGTAAAAACAAGTTCTTCTCCAACGAAGCTACGCACTTTGACAACCGTCCGTCCCTTATCATTCTCTACGTCTTCAACACGCGCTTTTGCAACAACACGCTCTCCTAATTTTACAGGGCGAATATATCGAATGGTAGACTTTGCAGTTAAAGCTAATTCTTCATCAATAACCGCAACAGCTAGTGAGTTTGCTTGCGCAAACAGATGATGCCCACGGGCAATTTGATTTCTTTTAAATACATGTTCTACCTTTACTTCAAAGATAGAGATTGCATGTCTATCTAATTCAATATCAATAATTTCTCCGACAACCTCTTCTAACGGTAAAGATTTCACATCTTCTTCATGTTGCTTTGTAGCTACATGTTTAATTCTCTCTCTTAATTCAGGAATAGACAATTCCATACGATCCAGTCGTACTGTTTGTATACTCACTTGAAATTTTTCCGCTAAATCTTCATCCGTAATAAAAGGATTTGATTCGATTGTTTGTTGTAATAATTCTTGTCTTTCTTTTTTACTTCTTCTTTTCTTCATACCGCACCATCCATTTTTATGACTAGGTACTAACAGTAGTATATAATCATTGAAAGTAGAATGCAACAATTTTTTTGTTGACTCCCTTTAATCGAGCTTCTCTCCTTGGAACACACCTGTCCCATCAAGATACGTACGCAAGGCAGCGTATTGATCATTGTGCCAAAATGCTTCTGACTCTACTAGTATCGCCGCATCTTGCCTTGCTGTTTCTAACGCTCGATAATCGTGTACCATGTCAGCAACCTTAAATTCCGGTAAGCCACTTTGCTTACTCCCAAAGAAATCTCCAGGACCTCGTAATTCTAAATCTTTTTCTGACAATACAAATCCATCATTTGTTTCAGTCATTATGCGCATTCTTTCTTTTCCTGTTTCTGATTTAGGGTCTGCTATTAATAAACAATATGATTGTTCACTACCACGCCCGACACGCCCTCTAAGCTGATGAAGCTGCGATAAACCGAAACGTTCTGCATCATAAATAACCATCACAGTCGCATTCGGTACGTTCACACCAACCTCAACAACTGTTGTCGATACAAGAATTTGCACTTTATTTTCACTAAACTGTCCCATTATCTCTTCTTTTTCCTGAGACGATAATCTCCCATGCATCAATCCAACTTGGCATTTCCCTTGGTAATGATGCGTCAGCATACTATGTAAGTCGATAGCATTTTGCACATCAAGTTTCTCAGATTCTTCAATTAGAGGACAAATAACGTATGCCTGTCTTCCTTTTTTTATCTCCTTCTCAACAAAACCGAGGACGCGATCTAACATATCATGTTTTGCCCAGTATGTTTCAATCACCTTTCTCCCTGCTGGCATCTCATCGATTATTGAAACATCCATCTCTCCAAATGCAGTAATTGCAAGCGTACGCGGAATTGGTGTCGCTGTCATAAATAATACATCTGGACTTTCACCTTTCTCCCGTAAAACTCGGCGCTGCGCTACACCAAATCGATGCTGTTCATCCGTAATAACGAGACCCAACCTATGAAATATAACTTCATCTTGAATTAAAGCGTGCGTTCCAACAAGAATATCTATTTCTCCTTGTTCTAACTTCGCTAAAATGTCTCGTCGTCTCGCACCTTTAACAGAACTTGTTAGCAGTTCCACCTTCATACCAAAATGCGAAAACGTTTCAGCAAGCGACTGATAATGTTGCTCAGCTAAAATTTCTGTAGGAACCATTAAAGCACCTTGATAATGAGCTAATTTCGATGCATAAAGGCCAATCGCAGCAACAACTGTTTTCCCAGAACCAACGTCACCTTGTAATAGTCGGTTCATCCGATAAGGAGATGTCATATCTTTTAAAATTTCATCTACAACTCGGCGCTGCGCACCCGTTAACGGAAACGGCAGTGCATCGATAAATTCTTGTAATTCTACTGACGGAATCTCTTTCTTCGTCCCTTTTGAATTTTCCCTCTCCATTTTCCTCAGCGTTTGCATTTTCAGCTGAAATAAGAAAAATTCCTCATATACAAAACGGCGACGCGCTTGCTTTAAATCCTCCTGTCCTACCGGAAAATGCAAAGCCTTAAGTGCTTCATATCTTGGTAATAATTTATACCGGCCTAACAAACCATCCGGTAACACTTCGACTATAGAATCTCCATATTCCTTTAACGCTTGAGCAATAAAACGACGCATCTGTTTTACTGTAAGTTTCCCCTTTACTGAGTAAACTGGCTCCACTTCTTGTTGACGTACAACTGGCCCAAAATGAAGTTCTGATACAGCAATTGTTTGACGATGTTGATCCCATTTACCAGTAATCGTTACCGTTTCATCTAACGTTAATTTTTGCTTATAGTAAGGCCTATTAAAACATACCGCCGTAATTAAATAACGACCGACGAGAACACGAACTGTTAGACGAGATTTCTTCTTACCATAATATTGCAGCAAAGGAGCACTATGAACCTTCCCTTCAACCGTTACACGTTCATCATGCTTTACTTCAGCAAGATCTTTCATCGCATAATCTTCATAACGGTACGGAAAATGTTCTAATAGATGAGAAACTGTATAAATCCCCATCTCATGTAGTAACTCAGATGTTTCTCCTCCGATCCCCTTTACATCCGTAACAGGAACTTGTACAACATCATTCAAGATTCTCACACCCCGTCACATTATTTTCTTTATTGCATTTTATTTGAGTACCAATTAGCATCTGTAATCGCTCTCTTTCACCTTATATATTCTATCATAGGCATTCTAAGAGAAACTACTCAAATCCCTTATATAAAACAAGTAAAAAAGAGCCTCACTATTAGCAGCAAGGCTCTTTTCTCTCTTCGATATGCTAGCCTTTTGAATAAAAACTAGTAATAAACTTCATATTACTACTCCTTATCCATTAGCAAGTAAGTAATCCATTTATTTTCAAAACGAATCTTATCTTATTCTACAGAGAAGATGAAAGAATACACTGGTTGGTTTCCAGCATGCACTTCTACTTCTGCATCTTCAAATTTCTCTTCTACAAATTCAACTAACTCCGCTACTTCTTCGTCAGTTGCATCTTCACCTTGTAGAATCGTTACGATTTCAGAATCTTCATCAATAAGCGCTTCTAGTAATTGCTTCGCAGCTCCTACTTTTTCAGCATTTGTAGATACAATTTTTCCATCTGCAATACACATGAAGTCATCTTTTTGAATTGCTACACCATCAATTTCCGTATCACGTACAGCATACGTAATTTGACCTGTTTTCACATGAGATAAAGCTTCTTGCATGTTTTCTTCATTCTCTTCTAACGTTCCAACTGGGTTAAATGCTAACATTGCTGCCATACCTTGAGGAACTGTTTTCGAACGAACAACAATAACTTCTTGATCTACAACTGATGCCGCTTGTTCTGCTGCCATTACAATATTTCCGTTATTCGGTAAAATAATGATTTTTTCAGCATTTGCTTCTTCAATTGCCTTCACGATATCCTCCGTACTTGGATTCATCGTTTGACCACCTTCGATAACTTTCGTTGCGCCGATGCTCTCAAATAAAGTTTTAATACCAGACCCCATTGCCACAGTTACGATACCATATGGTTGTTTTTCTTTCGATTGAGCTGGTTGTTCAGGAACCATAGCAGGTTCATCTAATAAAGCAGTATGCTGTTCACGCATATTTTCTACTTTAATCTTAATTAAACTACCGTATTTTTGCCCGTAGTTCATAGCGTCTCCAGGATGTTCTGCGTGGATATGAACTTTTACAATTTCATCATCAGACACAACTAGTAGAGAATCACCATATACACTAATATCTTCACGGAATTTTTGTTCAGAGAAATTATGCTCTTTCACCTTTTCAGCCTCTAATTTCACCATGAACTCCGTACAATATCCATACTTAATATCTTCTGTACTCAATTGGCTTTGTACACTACGGTGATGTTCTGCGCGTACCATCTCATTCATAGATGTTTGCGTCGGTGCATCAGAAGAAATCGTTTCTCCTTTTAAGTCAGCTAAAAATCCTTCGTATACCACTACAAGACCTTTACCACCGCTATCTACAACGCCAACTTGTTTTAATACAGGTAATAAATCTGGCGTACGATTTAACGATGCGTTTGCTTCTTTCACAACGTCTTCCATAAACAAAACAAAGTCGCGCTGTTTTTTCGCAACTGTTACTGCATATTTACCCGTTTCTCTTGCAACCGTTAAAATCGTTCCTTCAATCGGTTTCATAACCGCTTTATAAGCCGCCTCTACTCCAGCTTCTAGTGCTGCAGCAAAATCAACTGTTGTTAATTCTTCTTTTTGTTCAATGGATTTAGAGAAACCACGGAACAACTGAGATAGAATAACTCCAGAGTTACCACGAGCTCCCATTAATAATCCTTTGGCTAAACTTACGCCGACTTTACCAGCATGCTGTGAAGGATTTGCTTTCACTTCACGCGCACCTGAAGTCATAGATAAGTTCATGTTTGTACCGGTATCGCCATCTGGAACTGGAAATACGTTTAATGCATCAACAAGCTGAACATTATTTGTTAAATTATTCGCTCCTTGCATGATCATTTGTGATAAACGTTTTCCATCAATTTTTTGAATTGACACAGATTTTCCTCCTTAATGCACATTACAAGTTTATTACTTTAACTCCTTGTACGTAGATGTTTACAGAATCTACTGCTAGTCCTACAGTTTGATCTAGTGTATATTTCACTTTCGTCTGCACATTATGTGCCACTTCTGAAATTTTCGTACCATAGCTCACAATAATATACATATCAATATGTACTTCATCTTCATCTTTACGAACAATAACACCTCTAGTGAAGTTTTCTTTTCGTAAAATGTCTGTTAATCCATCTTTTAACTGATTTTTTGATGCCATACCTACGATACCGTAGCAATCTACCGCGGCACCTCCAGCAATTGTTGCAATTACATCTGTACTAATATCAATTTGACCGTACTTCGTTTTAATTTCAATTGACATCTCGTTTCCCCCTTCATAAATGGTGAAAGTGAGCTAGACTACTTTAGTTACTATCATATAATCTTTTTAAAGAAAATTCCATCGTTCTTTCTTTTCACTCTCATATTTTATGTTTTAAATTACACTTTTTTATGATGAGCAAAATAGTCCATTGTTATTATACAACATGTACCACTATAATATGTCAAGCAATTTTTATGGATTTTAACTTTTCTTCATTGACATATAGTGTCAAGTAAATTTTCTTGATTTCTTTTTTCTACGGTGTTGCATTCTCTTTTTAGTTGTGTTAAATTATAGTAGTGTTTTTAGCATCGCATAAAAGACTAACATTGAAAAATTACGTATGGTAAGGTATCAAGGGAGGGAAATATAAATGGCTCGTGTTTGTGCTATTACTGGAAGAAAAGCTCGTTCTGGTAACTCTCGTTCTCACGCAATGAACGCTACAAAACGTAAGTGGGGCGCTAACCTTCAAAAAGTTCGCGTACGCATCGACGGAAAAGTTCAACGTGTTTACGTTTCTGCTAGAGCATTAAAATCTGGCAAAATCGAACGTGTTTAATAATAAAAAAAAGAGCCGATAGGCTCTTTTTTTACTATAACAATGGAAAAAGCACCGGTGATAGGTGCTTTTTTAATCTTTTTTGAAGGTATTTAACATTGCACGAACAATTCCACCAAGAAATTTAGGTAACTTAATTGTATAAAATCTCATGGTTTCCCTCCTAATCCCCATTACTCCACTTGGTCACTATATGATGTAAGGAGCAAAATTGTTTCTTCAATCAGTGCTTCTTATCAACATTAATATGCCAGAAGTAAATGAAAAAGTACCTTTTTCCTCAACGAGTTCGTTACTAATACAAAGTGTTGATCCCCACTCTATTGTTTTATTAGTAAGAGGGTACTTAAAACCAAACAATGTAATCCCTTCCACTATTTCAGTAACTGGTACAAAAGATACATAAGGAAAATTTTTATTTTCTTCAATTATATGTGTACCCACTTTTTTAACTGTTATTTCATTTTTATTGTCCACAATACACATTTCTATCTCTACTTCTAACCCTTTTAAAAGCATTTGTATATTTGCCAAACCGTGATCAAGTCTTCCACCGGTAGCACCAAAAATACGAATTAGTGCCGGCTTCTGTCCTAATGCCCAGTTGATTGCAATTTCTAAATCCGTTTGATCTTTTTCCCGCGGAACAATATGTAATTCGTTCGTTTGCTGTCCCATCCATACTAATTCTTCTTCAGTAACTGAATCGTAATCTCCAAACGCAACAGCCGGGGTAATCCCTTTCTTTAATAGACGGTATACTCCCCTATCAACCGCAGCCCACACTACTTCCTCATTCTCATATCGAGCAAAATCTGCGCAATATTCCGAAGGTCCTCCTGCCAAAATATGAATAATCATTTTTTCTTCCCCTTCCATTGTAAAAAGGCAATCTGCCATTCGGTAGATTGCCTTTTTACATATTTTTACCCTATCCTATGAATACCTTACTAGGATAAAAGTTCATCACTACCCACGAATTACGCGAATTGCTTCACCGCGGTCTTTTTGATTGTATACTGCTGATCCAGCTACAAGTACATTTGCTCCTGCTTCCACACAAAGTCTTGCTGTTTCAGCATTTACACCACCATCAACTTCAATTTCTACTTCTAGATTGCGCTCTTTCACCATGTCTGCAACTTGTTTAATTTTCGGTAATACAGAATGGATAAACTTCTGTCCACCAAATCCAGGGTTTACTGTCATAAGTAATACCATATCTATATCTTCTAATACATGCTCAATCACTGAAACTGGCGTATGTGGATTTAATACAACGCCCGCTTTAATACCGTGAGATTTAATTAACTGAATTGTACGATGCAGATGTGGACACGCCTCTGCGTGAACAGTAATAATATCCGCTCCCGCTTGTGCGAAAGTCGGGATATAGTTATCAGGATTTTCAATCATTAAATGTACATCTAATGGTAATGATGTAATTGGACGGATAGCTTCTACAATTAATGGTCCAATCGTAATATTTGGTACGAAATGTCCATCCATTACGTCAACGTGAATGTAATCCGCTCCGCCCTTTTCTACATCTTTAATCTCTTCCCCTAATTTTGAAAAATCTGCTGATAAAATCGATGGTGCAATTTTAATCATAACTAATACCTCGGCTTTCTCTCTCTAATTTCTTCTACGAATTGTTTATAGTTCTTATAGCGATATTCTGTAATCTTCCCTTCTTCAACCGCAGCTTTCACAGCACATTTCGGTTCAGAAAGATGTGTACACCCTCTAAATTTACAGTATTGGCTCGCTTCTTTCAACTCTGGAAAACAATATGTAAGATCTTCTACTTCTATATCAATGAAATCTAGTGAACTAAAACCCGGTGTATCTGCTACTAGTCCACTCCCAATTGCAATTAATTCTACGTGTCTTGTCGTATGCTTCCCGCGTCCTAAATGGGAGGAAATATCATTTGTTTTCAGCTCTAATTCTGGACGTAGCACATTAAGCATTGAAGATTTCCCAACACCAGATTGACCCGCAACAACAGAAACACAATTTTCTAAGTATGGTTTTAATATATCAATACTTTCTGACGTATTAATAGAAGTAAATAAAACATCATAACCCATCTCACGATAATCATTCGCATAAGCTTCAACAGTTGCTTTCATCTTTTCATCTACTAAATCCATCTTGCTAATACAAATAATTGGCTTAATGTTATGATATTCAATCAGCACTAAAAATCGATCTAACAGTCCAGGATTAAAATCTGGTTCTACTGCAGAGAACACAAGGATCGCTTGATCGACATTAGCAATAGGAGGTCTAACAAGTTCATTTTTTCGATCAAACACTTCAAGCACATAACCTTCAGTTGGATTATCTGCCTGAAAAACAACTTGGTCTCCTACAAGTGGTGTAATTTTATTTTTTCTAAATACACCTCGCCCACGACATTGCGTAACCCCTTCTTCATGCTGCACGTAATAAAACCCACTTAAAGCTTTTATAATTTTTCCTTCTGGCATAGAATTCTCCTTTTTTTGTATAAGGTGATGCTGAATTTAAAAATGAATGGATTTAAATTTTCCAAATAACGATTTCAAAACCTACCATATATACTTTCGCTAATATACATTAAATCTTCCATTAAATGCAAAAAAATATTTACAGCTGCATCACTTTACTAGCTTTTTGAATCATATATTTTTGCCTGCTATACCGTCCACTTTGTAGACAGCATAACAGGCAATAATAATAAGTAGACTTTCACTATTATTGAGTTGGATATGGTACTTCTTTATCAATAATCGTTACTCCATCTCGTACAATTTTATAGTGTCCCTTTGAACCTTCTTGAATTACAAATTCTAAAGAAATAGTCGCTGATTCAGTAATTGTTCTCGTTTCAACCGGTCTATCCATTTTTTGCTGCATGTCTTCTTTATAAATTTCTATTGTTTGCGGCTTTTTTTCACCTGTTACAGCAGGCTCATATGGGATAGAGATATTGTCCACTTTTACCGTTTTAGTCACTTTAGGCTTTTGACCATCAGAGATAATAATAGTTACTTTATCTCCCTCTTTTAATGGTGTACCTGGTTTTGGAAATTGCGAAATTACAAGTCCTTTTTCGACTGAATCTGAGTACTCTCGTTTTATATCTGACGTTAGTTTTCTCTCATTCAAATAACCAGTTACACTATTTTCAGTCCACCCCGAAAAGTCACCTGGTCTAATTTGATAAGGACCTTTACTTACCCAGATTTTCAGTTCTTGCTCCGCTTCTATAACCATTTGATCAGGCGTCGGAATTTGCTCTACAATTTCACCTTTCGGCTTATCATTTTCAATATAATTTACTGTAACTTGTTTATATTTTTCTTCTAACTCAGCTTTTACACTCTCAAAGTTTTGCCCTGTGAAATTCGCCATCTTACTTTTCTTTTTTCCACCTGATTGATAGATAGTAATTTTAGCGTTTTCTTTTACGACTCTTCCTGCTACAGGTTCCGTTTTTATTACATCCCCAACTTCAACATCATCTGTATATACAATATTAGGCTCCGTCACCTCAAAGCCCTTTTCTACTAACGTATTTACAGCTGTCGTGTATTTCATACCAGCCACATCAGGCACTTTCACATCTTTCGGAATAAATAATCCTGGAATAACCGTAAGCGCTAATGTTATTCCTATTGCTAAAAATAAAAATGTTGAAATTAAAACTTTAAGCCACTTGTTACTCCGTTTTTTCTTCTTATCTAACTCCGCTGCTTCTGCTCTTATCGGTTCTTCCACCTTACTCCCTTTTAAAACAATCGTTTCATCACTTACATTTTCAAATAATTGTTCTTGTTGAATAATCGGAATCGCTTTCGTCGCTTCCATATCTTCTGGTATGTAAAATGGTTGCTCATTTATCCTCTCTGGATATAGCGCAGTTTCAATATCTCGCTTCATCGCATTGGCAGATTGATATCGATGGAAAGGATCTTTTGCAGTTGCCTTTAATATAATATTTTCAACACTTTGCGGAATATTTTCATTCCATCTTTTTGGTGATGGGATTTCACTTTGTAAATGTTTTAAAGCTATAGCAACAGCAGATTCGCCAGAAAACGGTTGTCTTCCTGTTAACAATTCAAACATAACTATTCCAAGAGAATAAATATCCGATTGTTTATTTGCTATCCCGCCACGTGCCTGTTCTGGTGATAAATAATGGACTGAACCCAGTACTGAATTTGTATGTGTAATTGTTGTTGCACTTGTAGCTGTCGCAATTCCAAAATCTGTTACTTTTATTATTCCATCAGCTCGAATTAAAATATTGTGCGGCTTTATATCACGATGCACAATTTCAAAATGATGGGCGTGTGCCATGGCGGATGTTAACTGCTCCATAATATCAAGAGCTTCTCCTATAGGTAACATACCTCGCTCAATTATGTATTGCTTCAATGTTTGCCCGGGTACATATTCCATGACAAGATAATATATACCATCTTCTTCTCCGACATCATACATATTCACAATATTTGGATGCGACAACGTTGTAACAGACTGCGCTTCTCGATGGAAACGTTTAATAAACTCTTCGTTATTTGAGTAGTCGAGTCTTAATATTTTTACCGCTACATCTCGGCCAAGTATATCATCATGAGCTAAATATACATTGGCCATTCCGCCACCACCAATCATTTTCAGTAGCTTATAACGGTCATTTAAGCGTTTTCCAATCAGCACGTTGCACTTCACCTACTTTCGTTTGTCGAACCCGCATAATCAATAAGAACAAGTGTGATATTATCTTCTCCACCGCGATCATTCGCCAATTGAATGAGACGCTGCCCTTTACCTTCAAGCTGTTCATTTAACTGTAAAATTTGTTGCATATCATCAATAGAAACTTTGTTTGATAACCCATCAGAGCAAAGAAGTAATTGATCATCTTCCTCAAGCACCAACGTTTTAACATCTAATCCAACTTTTTCTTCTGTTCCTAGCGCTCTTAATAACACATTCTTTTTCGGATGATACTCTGCATCTTCCTTTGAAATTTCACCATGTCTCACAAGCTCATTTACAAGCGAATGATCTTCCGTTACAAGCGTCATTTCTCCTTCTGATACCATATAGCAACGACTATCTCCTATATGCCCTATCGTCACAAAACTTGTTGTACAAACAGCTATTATAAGCGTTGTTCCCATACCATTACATTCTACATTTTGCTGAGCGTATTCATATATACGCTCATTAATAATCCCAACACTAGTATGTAACCATTGTTCTACTTTTTTCGGTTCATTCATATTATGCGTTTGCTTCCAATAATCATGGAATAATTGAATGGCCATCGAGCTAGCTACATCACCAGCTCGATGACCTCCCATTCCATCTGCTACTACCGCTAAAACATTTCCATCTAAATTGTGAAAAACTCCTGCACTATCTTCATTATGTTGACGAACTTTTCCTTTATCCGATAGAAATACGGCTTTCATCTCGTCACCTCGTCTCTTCTTTGCGCTCCTTCGCACGCAACTGACCGCAGGCTGCGTCAATATCATGACCTTGTTCACGGCGAATCGTTACATTCACTCCACGATCTTTTAACGTTTTCTCGAACAAGAAAATTTGCTCACGTGGTGTACGTACATAATCACGTTCAGGTACGTAGTTTACCGGGATTAAGTTTACATGACATTTTACACCTTTTAAGAGCGCAGCAAGCTCTTCAGCGTGCTCAACTTGGTCATTTTCTCCTCCAAATAATCCATATTCAAAAGTAATACGGCGCCCTGTTCTATTTACATAGTATTTAATAGCTTCCATTAAATCCGGTAATTTATAAGCACGGTTAATCGGCATTAATTTTGAACGTAATTCTGAGTTTGGAGCATGCAATGAAATCGCAAAATTAATTTGTAGTTCTTCTTCAGCAAACTTATAAATTTTCGGGATAATTCCACTCGTCGAAACAGTCATATGTCTAGCACCAATATGAAGTCCTTTTTCATGGTTAGTGATGCGTAAGAATCCCATTAAATTATCGTAATTATCAAATGGTTCTCCAATTCCCATAACAACAAGAGAACTTACACGTTCTTCTGTTTCATCAAGCGCACGCTGAACTTCTACTACTTGCGCTACGATTTCTCCAGCTTCTAGGTTTCGTTTTAGTCCACCAAGCGTCGAAGCACAGAACGTACATCCAATACGACAACCAACTTGCGTTGTTACACAAATGGAATTTCCATATTCATGTCGCATTAATACCGTTTCAATAGAATACCCGTCATATAATTGGAATAAGAATTTAATCGTTCCATCCGAAGACGTTTGTTTTACTAACGTGTTTAAAGTAGTAATATCAAAGGAATTCGACAATTTATCACGCAATCCTTTAGAAAGGTTTGACATATCCTCATAATTTTTTACACGTTTTTTATATAGCCAGTCAAAAATTTGTCCAGCGCGGAACTTCGGTTCTCCTTGTTCCTTTAACCAATCTTGCATTTCATGAATTTGTAAAGAGTAAATTGATGGTTTCTTCGTTTCTACATTTTTCTTTTGTTTTCTTACAGTCGTTTCCATGATGCTACACCTTCTTCCTTAAACAAGCAATATAAAAGCCATCCGTTGCAAAATAATGCGGTAAAATTTGTACTTGACCTTCATTAATATACGGACTTAATTTTTCTGGCATACGTTCTTTTATCGTAGTATCCCATTCAAATTCAGGATGTTCTTTTAAAAATTTATCTATTACTTGTTCATTTTCTATTTTCTCAATTGTGCACGTACTATAAACAAGACGACCGCCTTGTTTTAATAACGGTGCTATTTTTTCTAGTATCGCAAGTTGAATCGTCGATAATCTTTCACTATCGCCTTTATCTTTTCCTAACTTAATATCAGGCTTACGTCTAATTACACCAAATCCAGAACACGGTGCATCTACCAATATTTTATCAAACGTTTCATTTGAAAAGTGCTCTTGCACTTTTCTAGCATCTAGCGCTTTTGTTTCGACATTTTCTAACCCAAGTCGCTCTGCTTGCTGTTTAATTAAACGTACTTTGTGTGCATGTAAATCAAGAGACATTACTTTACCAGTTCCCTTTAAACGCTCAGCTATATGCGTAGTTTTACCACCAGGAGCCGCACAACTATCAAGAACTGTCTCTCCCTCATTTGGTTCTAAAGCGCGTGCTACAAGCATAGAACTTTCATCTTGAATAGAAAGAAATCCTTTTTTAAACGCTTCTGTATGCGCTACATTTCCTCTTTCAATCTGAATTGCATCATCTGACAAGTCACCACGTTTTGCTTCTATACCTTCACTTGCCAACAACTCAATCGCTTCTTCTACCGTTACCTTATCAACATTCACACGCGCTGTAGGTACAGGAGGTAACATATTTACTTCGCACATTTTCTCTGCAGTTTCTAAGCCATATGCAGAAGTCCACTCTTGTACAAGCCAAACTGGATGACTCATCGCAATTGCAAGCCGTTCTACTGGATCCTTGATTTCATCTACAGAAGGTACACCTTCTCTCTGAATCGAACGTAATACACCGTTCACCATACCAGCAATTCCTTTATGCCCGCGACGCTTTGCAATCTCAACCGCTTCATGAATAGCCGCTCTTTCTGGCACTCGGTCTAAATAAATCATTTGATATAAAGATAAGCGAAGCAATACTCTTACCCACGCCTCAACCTTCTTTTTTAAAAAAGGCTGTAAATAATAATCTAATGTGTCACGACGTTGAATCGTTCCATATACAATTTCAGTTAATAAACCAATATCTTTTCTATCAATTGCACTTTTTTCAATTAAATTATTTAAAAGTAAGTTGCTATATGCACCACTTTTTTCCACTTGAATTAAACCATCAAGAGCTAATTCACGAACATTTTGTCTCATGCATTTTCTCCTAACTTCGTTCCAATTTCAGGTTTTGTTCCACGTAAAAATTGTGAACAACTCATACGCTTTTTACCAGAAGGTTGCAATTCAGTAATTTTAACACCTGTTTCATTACTAGTTGCTACTACAAAACCATCTTCTTCGATCGCAACAATCGTACCTGCTTCAGCCGGTTCAGTTACAGGCACTTTTTCTCCCCACCATACTTTAACAACTTGTCCTGCTAAAGTTGTATAAGCAACTGGCCATGGATTCAATCCGCGAATGTGATTGTATACTTCTTCACCTGTTTTTGTCCAATCAATTTTCTCTTGCTCACGTTTTATATTGTACGCAAACGTTACTTCTTCTTCGTTTTGTTTAATCGGTTCTAACTTACCTTGAATTAATAAAGGTACTGTTTTAGATAGAAGATGTGCTCCTGCTTCACTTAATTTATCAAATAATGAGCCTGTCGTTTCACGCTCTTCAATTTCCACTTCCACTTGCGTTAAGATATCACCAGCATCCAATTTTTCTACCATATACATAATTGTAATACCTGTTTTTTCTTTACCTTCCATAATTGCATAATGAATTGGTGCACCACCACGAAGTTCAGGAAGTAAAGAAGCGTGGACATTAATACATCCATACTTCGGTGCTTCTAAAATTTCATTTGGTACAATCTGACCAAATGCAGCTGTTACAATTAAATCTGGCTCTAATGCCAATACTTTTTCATATTCATCTTTTTCACGAATTTTTAACGGCTGTAACACAGGGATACCATGTTTTTCCGCTTCAACTTTAACAGGTGTAGGTGTTAATACTTTTTTTCTACCTACTGGACGATCAGGTTGCGTCACAACACCTACTACCTCATAGCCATCTTCAATAAGACGACGAAGCACCGGCACTGAAAAGTCCGGTGTTCCCATAAACACTACTTTTATCATTTAAAAACCGCTCCTTTTAACACCTATTCTAGTTCGTTTTCTTCATAATATCTTGTCACTTTCGATGTAAATAAAACACCGTGTAAATGATCGATTTCATGTTGAATTGCACGCGCTAAAAATCCTTCCGCTTCTAATAAAAATACTTTCCCACGGCGATTTTGTGCTCTTACTTTAATATAATCCGCACGTTCTACTTCACCATAAAGTCCCGGGAAGCTTAAACATCCTTCGGGACCTACTTGTTCACCACGTTTTTCTAATATTGATGGATTGATTAACTCGATTTTCCCAGTATCATCATCGACATCAACAACCGCTACTTGCAAGCTTACACCTACTTGAGGCGCAGCTAAACCGACTCCGTCCGCAATTAACATTGTTTCATGCATATCTTTCAACAATTTCACTAACTTTTTATCAAAGTTAATTACTCTTTCGCATGGTGTTTCTAACACTTCATTTGGATGCTTTACTATTTCTAAAACTGCCATATTTCCCTCCGCTACATTAACATTGTTGGATTAAAATCAATTGAGATTTGTAGCTCTTTTTGCATTTCTGCTTGATAATGTTCATTTACCATTTTGAGCACGTTCTTTAAGTTTGGTTCCCGTTTGTATTTTATCATGCATTGATAACGATATCTATCTTTTATCCTTGGAATTGCTGAAGCAACTGGTCCTAACACCATTGTTTGCTGCGAGCAATGCGTTCGTAAATACGAGGCAATTTTTTCCGTCACTTGTACCGCTTTTAATAATTCAGGATGAGATACGGTTACGAGTACAACATAGTAATATGGAGGATATTGTCTTGTTCGTCTCATTTGCATTTCTTGGTCAAAAAACACATCATATTGTTGGTTCTTCGCTAACTCTATACTGTAATGTTCTGGCGTATACGTTTGAATCACAACTTCCCCTGGCAATTCATGTCTACCCGCTCGTCCACTTACTTGCGTCAATAACTGATATGTCTTTTCACTTGCACGAAAATCAGGTAAGTGAAGCATCGTATCTGCAGTTAAAACCCCAACAAGCGTTACTTTCGGAAAATCTAATCCTTTAGCAATCATTTGTGTTCCAAGTAATATATCTGCTTTTTCTTCCCCAAACGCCTTTAATAATTTTTCATGCATTCCTTTTCGACTTGTCGTATCTACATCCATTCGAATGACTCGCGCCTCTGGAAATAGTTTTGTAATTTCTTCTTCTACCTTTTGTGTACCTGTACCAAAGAAACGAATGTATGTACTTTGACAAGCTGGACACTCAGTTGGCATATTTTCTTCGTAACTACAATAATGACATTTTAAACGATGATTCATTTTATGATATGTCAATGAAATATCACAATGCGGACATTGTACAACATACCCACAATCACGGCACATAACAAATGTAGAATGACCTCTTCTATTTAAGAAGAGTACCATCTGTTCTTTCTTTTCTAATCGATCTGCTATTTTTTCATGCAGCGCCTTAGAAAACATTGATCGATTCCCGTCACGAAGTTCTTCTCGCATGTCAACAATCTCTACCGTTGGTAAAGCTTGTTCATTCATACGTTTTTCCATTGTTAGTAGTTCATAAACACCTTTTTTCGCCCTTGCAAACGATTCAAGTGTTGGTGTCGCACTACCAAGAACGATAGGACATTTATGGTATTGCCCTCTCCAGACAGCCACATCTCTTGCATGATACCTTGGATTATCTTCTTGTTTGTAACTTGATTCATGCTCTTCATCAATAATAATAATCCCTAAATTCTCAAAAGGCGCAAAAACGGCTGAACGCGCACCAACTACAACTTTCACTTCTTTTCTTAAAATCTTACGCCACTCGTCATACTTTTCTCCAACAGACAACGCACTATGAAGAACTGCAACTTGCGAGCCAAACCTACCTTTAAAACGATCCACCATTTGGGGTGTTAGTGCAATTTCAGGAACAAGAACGATAGCTTCTTTTCCTTTCTCGAGCACTGCTGCTATAGATTGTAAATATACTTCTGTCTTTCCACTTCCTGTAACACCATATAGTAAAAATGGATTATAAGTTTCATTTGTAATTGATGATAAAATCGGTGTAATAACTTGTTTTTGTTCCTCCGTAAGTGGCAATGGTTTCGTTTGTTCAAAACCATCATCGTCATACGGATTTCGGTATACTTCCACATACTTTTCTGAAATGAATCCCTTTTTAACAAGTGCTTTTATTGGAGCATCTGTTATTTGTAACTCTTCTGTAATTACTTTCAACGGTACACTTTTATAATTTTCCACAAAATAATAGAGTACATCTTGTTGTTTTTTACTTTTCAGTTCAAATGCCGCTAATTCTAATTTATCTTCTGGCAACTCCGGCTGAACAACTCTTTGCTTCTTCTTTTGTACTTTATCTTTCACTTGATAAACGACTTCAACCGTACCATTTTTAATTTCTTGTTGAATAGTCCGGTATAAATGTGGCTGTTGCTCGATTACTTCAAAATCAATTGCTTCTTTATCCTGAAATAAATATAGTATTTCAGGTGCTATTTCTTCCTGTTTACAAAGTTGTAGACGTTTTTTATACGTTGCTTTTATCGCAGTTGGAAGCATCACTTGAAAAGCTGAAATCATGTAGCATAACGTTTCACTTGTAAGCCAATATCCAAGTTTTAATAATTCATCATTTAAAACCGGTGTTACATCTAATATTTCATGGATCATCTTTAACTTCTTACTTTCTACATCCACCGAATCTTTAATCCCAATAATAAAACCTTGCAATTTTCTTGGCCCAAACGGAACTACTACCCGCATTCCTGTCTGTACAATATCTTCCCATTTTTTAGGGATAATGTAATCAAATGGTCGATCTGTCTGACGGGCAGGTACATCAACAATTACACTTGCAAATTTCATAAACGATCATCTTCTAACATCATTTCAATTTGCTTTAATATTTCACGAGCTACCTCTTTTTTCATTAAAAGTGGCAACTCAATAACTTTTCCATCTTTTCTATACATCGTTACAATATTCGTATCCGTGCCAAATCCAGCTCCTTGCGCTTTTACATCATTCGCGACAATCATATCTGCATTTTTCTCACGTAGTTTTTTCGTTGCATATTCCTCTACATTTGTCGTTTCAGCAGCAAAACCGATAAGTAACTGTTTATCCTTTTTCTGACCTAACGTTTTTAAAATATCCACCGTTCTTTCGAGTTCAATGACAGCATCACCATTTTGCTTTTTCATTTTATTATCATGAACATATTTCGGACGATAATCTGCAACTGCTGCTGTTTTAATGACAACGTCTACGTTTTGATAATGTTGAAGAACTGCTTCTAACATATCTTGTGCAGATTCCACTTGCACTGTCGTTACATGTAACGGTGGATTTAATGCTGTCGGTCCTGAAACGAGTATAACATCAGCGCCTAAATTCGCCGCCACTTCTGCAATCGCATACCCCATTTTTCCAGAAGAAAAATTCGTCATAAAACGAACTGGATCAACCTTTTCACGTGTTGGGCCAGCAGTTATTAATATTCTTTTTCCCTGCAATGGTTTGTGTTCTGAGAAAGCTTCCTCTAACCGTGCGATAATCGCTTCAGGTTCTTCTAGTCGTCCCTTTGCTACATATCCACATGCTAAAAAGCCTTCCCCAGGCTCAATAAACGTATATCCTAGCGTTTTCAATGTCATCATATTTTTTTGAACAATTTTATTTTCATACATATGCACATTCATAGCAGGCGCAATCCATACCGGAGCTGCAGTAGCTAACAAAGTAGTTGTAATCATATCATCTGCAATACCACCAGCTAACTTTCCAATACAATTGGCAGTAGCAGGTGCGACAAGTACAACATCCGCCCAATCTGCTAAATCAATATGAGCAATAACAGCCGAGTCTTTCTCATCAAATGTATCCGTATATACATCATGGCGAGAAAGTGCTTGGAATGTAAGAGGCGTAACAAACTTCATTGCCGACTCACTCATCATTACTTTTACAATCGCGCCAGATTGTGTCAATTTACTCGTTAACGCAGCTGCTTTAAAAACCGCAATGCCTCCTGTTACACATAGAAGTATCTTTTTCCCTTTTAGCATATGACTCGTCCTCTTTCTTTTTCAAACTTATAATACTGAAATAGAATTCCCAGCTCGTCAGTACCAATATTTCATTCCTTTCGTAAAAAAATAACAACCTACTTGTAAATAGGTTGTTACCGTTACATAGAAAATTATAAAGTCTATGTTTTATTTTGTCGAAGGCAAAGGCTTATTCAGCAACTTTATCTTCACTTGGTACGTAGCTTAATACTTCCGCATCGATTTCTTCTAATGCTTTACCTACACACTTATGAGAAACCGGTTGCTCTACAACACAGTTATTAGCAAGTTGCATTTCACGTGCACGCTTTGCAGCCACTGTTACTAGTGTGTATTTAGAATCGATTTTTTGTAGTAATGAGTCAATTGATGGATTTAACATAATTATAGACCCTCCGTCATTTCTTTATAATATTTTGCTACCCTTTCGCGGCGGCAATGTTCGCCAACCACAATTGCTTTAATTCTATCACAAGCTAATTCAACTTGATCGTTTTCTACTACATAGTCGTAAGCGTCCATCATCTCGATTTCTTCTTTCGCTACAGTTAAACGATTTTCAATAACATCTTCAGTCTCTGTACCACGGCCGACAATACGGCTCTTTAGTTCAGATAAACTTGGAGGTGCTAAGAAAATAAATACACCTTCTGGGAAAGCTTTCTTAACTTGAATTGCTCCTTGCACTTCAATTTCTAAGAATACATCTTTTCCTTCTTGTAATGTTTTTTCAACATAGTCAATCGGTGTTCCGTAATAATTACCTACGAACTCAGCCCACTCAAGTAATCTTTCATTACGAATCATTTCCTCGAATTCTTCTCTTTCTTTAAAGAAATAATCCACACCATCTACTTCACCTTCACGCGGCTTACGTGTCGTTACTGAAATAGAGTACTGAAAACGTGTATCCTCATGGCTAAACAGCTCTTTACGAACCGTTCCTTTTCCAACCCCAGAAGGCCCTGAAAGAACGATGAGCAATCCTCTTCTACTTCTCATAAATATGTAAAACCTACCCTTCCTCACTTAAATCTTCTTTATTATTCAAACGATGTGCAATCGTCTCTGGTTGAATTGGACTTAATACAACATGCCCATCATCCATAACAATAACCGCCCTTGTTTTTCTCCCATACGTAGCATCAAGCAAAGCATTATGTTCGCGTGCTTCCTGTACTGTTCGTTTAATAGGAGCTGACTCCGGACTTACAATAGCAATAATTCGATGAGCAGATACAATATTTCCGTATCCAATATTTAAAAACCGCATGGCCATAGTTTGCGCCTCCTAGTAAGTCTATCCGATTTCTCCACCACGTATAACTTTATATATTTTTTGAAAGCTACTCAATATTTTGTACTTGTTCACGAATTTTTTCAAGGTTATTTTTCATTTCTACAACATATTTTGAAATTGTTAAGTCATTTGCCTTAGAACCAATCGTATTAATTTCTCTATGCATCTCTTGCACGATGAAATCCATTTTTCTTCCAACAGGCTCTTCAATCTGCAATGTTTCATGAAATTGCTCTAAATGACTTTGCAAACGAACTAACTCTTCATGAATATCACAACGCTCTGCAAAGATTGCGACTTCTGTTAGCAATCTTTGTTCATCTAACTCTTGATTATGTAATTCTTTTAAGCGATTTTCTAATCGTTCACGATATTTTTGTGTAACAATTGGTGCATGTGGAATAATTGCATTTACACAATTGCTAATCTCTTGTAAACGATACGCTATATCTTTATGTAATCGTTCTCCTTCGCCATCTCTCATCGTTTTCAACATATGAGCAGCTTGACGAACAGCCTCATATAAACTGTTCTCAAAATGTTCATTTACATTTTCTATTTCTTCAATTGCTGTTACTTCTGGCATTGCCATTAATTGCTCGAGTGTAATAGAATCTTGTAATTGAAACTTTCCTTTTATATCTTCCATCATCGATTGGTACTGCTCAAGAAGTGACCAATTCACACTTAATTTTCTTTCAACAAGTCCTTCACCTGCTATACTAATAGACACCTCAATGCGTCCACGTCGAACTTGCTGTGCAATTATTTTACGAATTTTGTCCTCAAATACCATCATTTGCTTAGGAAGTCGAATACTCATCTCTAAAAAACGGTGGTTCACCGATTTCATTTCTACTGTAATTTGAAAAGTATCACTTTCTACTTTCGATCTTCCAAACCCTGTCATACTAGAAATCATTTTTATCACATCCAAGCCATAAAATAACTCAATGAAAAAGGTAATAGAGACAAGGCTCTACTACCTTCTGTAAATTATATCACATTTTCATAACATTGACTATTTCAAGTTTAATCCCTTCTTATATAACATTGGCTTTTTCTTTTTCGCCTTTTTCCCTGTTAATAAAGAACCTACTAGTAAGAAAGTCGGAATTGATGACAAACCTCCAATTAATAACCAATCTCTTGCTTGTATCGGCATTGTGCTAAAGATCGGTTGTAACGGTGGATAATATATAACCACTAGCATGAGTAGTAACGAAATGATAACCGCCCCTACTAAATACACGTTCCCAAATGGATTGCGGTGAAAGACAGAATGCTCACTACGACAATCAAATACATGAATAAGCTGAGCAAGTACCAACGTCGCGAACGCTACAGTTTGTGCATATTTCAGTTCATTTGGATGTTGGTTATACGCAATAATAAACGCTACTAACGTCACTGCCCCAATTAAAAACCCTCGACTTATTATTTTCCACGCAAGCCCTCTAGCGAATACCCCTTCTTTCGGGTGGCGCGGCGTTCTCTTCATCACATCTCCTTCCGCCTTATCCAAACCTAATGCCATCGCTGGTAAACCATCAGTAACTAAGTTCACCCATAAAATTTGAATAGGAACCATCGGCAGTGGTAATGCAAGTAACATCGCAAATAACATGACTAAAATTTCTCCAACGTTTGACGCCAATAAGTAGCGAATAAACTTACGTATGTTCTCGTATATATTTCTTCCTTCTTTAATTGCTGATTTAATTGTAGCAAAATTATCGTCTAGTAAAACAAGTGAAGAGGCCTCTTTCGCAACATCTGTCCCTGTAATTCCCATCGCTATCCCAATATCCGCTGTTTTTATAGCTGGAGCATCGTTCACTCCATCGCCTGTCATGGCTACTATATGTCCTTGATTTTGCAGTGCCTTAACAATTTTTAATTTATGCTCAGGTGATACACGAGCGAATACATACGTATCTTCTACAACATTTTCTAATTCCTCCACATCCATATTCGCGAGTTCTACGCCTTCAACAACGCGTCCATCTGGTGGCAAAACTCCTAATTGTTCAGCAATCGCCATTGCTGTCACTTTATGATCACCTGTAATCATTACCGTTCGAATACCAGCTTCTTTACACTCTTTTACCGCCTGCGCCACTTCTGGCCTTGGCGGGTCAATCATACCTTGTATCCCAACCAACATAAAATCTTTTTCAACGTCTCTTTCATGTTCAATAGAATCCGTGACTTTTAAAGGTTTAAACGCAACTGCAATTGTTCGAAGCGCTTGACTACCTAAGCTATGAATAGCCGCCTGTACTTCTCTTCTATATAACTCACTTAACGGCTGCTGCTTATCCCCCCATAAAATCGTTTGACTCATTTGCAAAAGAACGTCCGGTGCTCCCTTCGTAACAATAAACTTCTTCCCCTCTCGATCTCGTACAATAACACTCATCATTTTTCGAGTTGAATCAAATGGAAATTCACGAATAATTTCAAATTTCCCTTTCAATGCCTCACGTGTAATCCCAGCTTTCATTGCTGCAGCTACAAGCGCTCCCTCTGTTGGATCTCCATCTAATACGTACGCCTTTTTCTTTTGAATAATATTTGCATTGTTACATAGTGAACCAAATGTAAGTAGCTGATAAAGTGCTTTTGTCTTAGCTGGATTCACTTCTATTTCACCTTTCATAAAAGAGCCATTAGGTTCATATCCTTGCCCTGTCACTTTCCACAATTCTCCGCCTGACCACATATGTGTTACCATCATTTTGTTTTGCGTCATTGTCCCCGTTTTATCAGAACATATAACGGAAGCACAACCTAACGTTTCTACGGCTGGTAACTTTCGTACAATTGCTCTCTTTTTTATCATACGCTGTACACCAAGTGATAAAGCTACTGTAACAATTGCTGGCAACCCTTCTGGAATAGCCGCAACAGCTAGCGATACGCCAGCTAAAAACATATGATATACTTCATTCCCTTGATACACACCAGCCAATACAACGAGCGCTGTCAAAATAAGAGCTACAATAATTAATATTTTTCCGAGCTGTTCTAACCTTCTTTGCAGTGGTGTTTCCATTTGCTCTGCATTTTGTAACATATTTGCAATTTGACCCATCGCTGTATTCATACCAGTTGCTACAACGACACCTGTTCCAGATCCTCGCGTAATCATTGTCCCCATAAAAGCCATATTTTTTTGATCACCAATTGCAACCTCTTGCCCTTGCAATGCTTCTACCTTCTTTTGCACAGGTACGGACTCCCCTGTCAAAGCAGACTCTTCAATATATAAACTTGATGCCTCAACAAGACGCACATCAGCCCCAATACGATCACCACTGGAAAACTTAATAATATCACCTAAAACAAGTGCTTTAGATGGTGCTTTTACCCACTTTCCATTCCGCATTACAGTAACTTGTGGAGCAGCTAGTTCCTTTAAAGCTTCCAATGATTTTTCAGCTTTTCTTTCTTGAAAAAAGCCGAGAATACCATTGATAATAACAATGGCAACAATAGCAATAGAATCAATGTATTCACCTAAAAACGCAGAAACAATTGTTGCTCCAAACAAAACGAGTACCATGAAATCTTTAAATTGCGCTAAAAATACCATTAGTGCAGAAGGCCTTTTTGCTTCTTCTAATTCATTTGTACCAAATTTCTTAATTCGCCCTTCTGCTTCTTTCTCCGTAAGTCCAACCTTTACATTCGTATTCGTTCTTTCTTCCACTTCATGTGCTCGCATTCCATACCAGTTCATCCTGCCATCGACCTCCTGATTCCAGACATACTCTATTGAAAGCTTATTCAGCCTCGTCCAAAAAAATGCTATAATTAACTTTTAGTTAGAAAGGAGTGTTCATTAATGGCATTCGATGGATTATTTACAAGAGCGATTACACATGAAATTGAAAATTCTCTTTACACGGGAAGGATTTCCAAAATATACCAACCTTCAAAATACGAGATTTTATTACATATTCGAGCGAATGGAAAGAACCAAAAACTAATTCTTTCATCTCATCCTACATATGCGCGTATGCACTTAACGAATCAAAACTACGATTCGCCAGCAATACCGCCGATGTTTTGTATGCTTCTTCGTAAACATTTAGAAGGTGGATTTATTGAAAAAATTGAACAAATCGACTTAGAACGGATTATCCAAATTACAGTTCGCAGTCGTAATGAAATCGGAGACGAATCATTAAAAACATTAGTAATTGAAATAATGGGAAGACATAGCAACATTATCTTATTAGATACGAAAACAAACGTGATTTTAGATAGCTTAAAACACGTTTCATTAGCCGTAAACCGTCACCGAACTGTATATGCTGGTGCTGAGTACGTCGCGCCACCAGCCCAACATAAAATCAATCCTCTGCAAATTGAAACCGCAGATGATTTTATTAGACCGCTAGACTTTCTATCTGGAAATATGGATAAACAACTCGTCGGGGCTTTCATGGGAATATCCCCATTATTTGCAAAAGAAGTAGTAAAGAAAGCCGGTATGGTAAATGAGAAAGCATTATCAGAAGCATTTTTCTCTATACAAACACCATTACTATCTCATGCATATACACCAGCAATGATTACTGCAAATGGAAAAGAATTCTTTTATCTTTTCCCTCTTACACACTTGCAAGGAGAAGAAAAAACATTCTCATCAGTGAGCGAATTGTTAGATCGTTTCTTCTTTGGCAAAGCAGAACGTGATCGTGTAAAACAACAAGCTCATGATTTAGAACGCTTTATGCAAAACGAAAAAAATAAAAACGAGAAAAAACTCATTAAACTCGAAAAAACACTGCAAGATGCCGGAAAGGCAGATAAATATCAACTATTTGGAGAACTACTTACAGCCAATATGTACGCTTTGAAAAAAGGGGATAAAGATATTGAAGTCGTTAACTATTACGACGAAAATAGCGGAACTGTAAAAATTACATTAGATCCTTTAAAAACACCATCTGACAATGCGCAACGCTATTTCCAAAAGTACCAAAAAGCGAAAAATTCAGTTGTTATTGTAGAAGAACAAATCGAAAAAACAAATGAAGAAATTCTTTATTTTGATAGCTTACTTCAACAAATGGAAGCTGCTTCTTCAAAAGATATTGAAGAAATTCGTGAAGAATTAGCTGAAGAAGGTTATGTGCGCAATCGCAAAAAGAAAAACACAAAGAAAAAACCTACTAAACCAGTATTAGATAAATATTTAGCAAGTGATGGTACAGAGATTTTCGTTGGTAAAAACAATAAACAAAATGATTATTTAACAACGAAGTTTGCCCGCCGTGATGAAATTTGGTTACATACGAAAGACATACCTGGCTCTCACGTTGTCATTCGTTCTTTAGAGCCTGCTGAAGAAACTTTACTAGAAGCTGCCAAAATTGCTGCGTATTACAGTAAAGCGAAAGAGTCTAGCTCTGTACCTGTTGATTTCACCAAAATACGCCATGTCAAAAAACCGAGTGGTGCAAAACTTGGTTTTGTTACGTACGACAATCAGCAAACCGTATATGTAACACCAGATGCTGATATTGTAATGAAATTAAAAGCGTAAATAAAAAATGCGTTGCTTATAAGCAACGCATTTTTTATTTATTTTCAATTTAGTTGCTATATCCATTCCATATTGTCAAAAAAATTGACAGTGTCATTTTACATTTGTATAAATTTTTTAAAGCATGTAAATAAAGTACAAGTGTAACTCCAATCAATATTTTTTCATCCCCCTGCTATTTATTGAAGCAATCTGAATTTCATAAACAAACCGTCTCCCACAAATGGCGGGCTATTTTCTTATCTCCCTTAAAATATATGTTTTCCCTACTATCCTTTCTTCAAATATACATTTTGGCACACTATTTGCTTTATTAAATACTGTGAATAGGGGGAATTAACATGACTTTAAAAATTAATAAAATCCAAAATCAACTACAAAACTATGAAATTGACGGGTTACTCATTACCAAAAAAGAAAATCGCCAATATGCAACAGGCTTTACAGGTAGTGCTGGCGTCGTCTTAATCTCTGCGGATAAAGCTGTTTTTATAACTGATTTTCGCTATGTAGATCAAGCGAAATCACAAATAAAAGATGCAGAAATTATTATGCATACAGGAAATTTAGAAAAAGAAATTGCAAATCAAGTATCAAAATTAAACATTCAAAAACTCGGAATTGAAGAGAACAACATGACATTGCAACAATATAAAAACTTACAAAAATGCGTACATGTGGAAATGGTTCAAGTGTGCGAAATCATCGAAAATATTCGTATTATTAAAGACATGCCGGAAATAGAAACAATGAAAATCGCAGCTAATATTGCTGACGAAGCATTTCACCACATCATTACGTTTCTAAAACCAGGAATAAGTGAAAATGATGTACGAGATGAGTTGGAATTTTTCATGCGAAAAAAAGGGGCTACATCCTCTTCATTCCAAATCATTGTAGCTTCTGGCGTTCGTTCTTCACTTCCTCATGGAGTTGCATCAAATAAAATAATCGAGCGAGGCGACATCGTTACATTAGATTTCGGTGCACTTTACGATGGATATTGTTCCGATATAACTCGTACTGTAGCAATCGGAGAATCATCAGAAGAATTCCAAAAAATATACAATGTTGTACGAGAAGCGTTAAAGCGTGGGACTGAAGCAATTAAGCCTGGAGAAACTGCGAAAAGTATCGATGATATAACGAGAGATTACATTACAGAACATGGATACGGTCAATACTTTGGACACTCTACCGAGCACGGTCTTGGGTTAGAAATACATGAACCACTTCGCCTATCCTAAGAAAGCAAGACAACTTTACAAGAAGGTATGGTTGTTACAGTTGAGCCGGGCATTTACATACCGAACTGGGGCGGTTGTAGAATTGAAGATGATATTGTCATCACCAAAGGTGGTTATGACGTTATTACAAAATCAAATAGAGAACTAATTGTAATCCCTTGTTAATATTATGAAGGTTTAAACAAAACTTTTTTTGCACATAGAATTCCTTCTCTGGAGTATTCATTTAAAGAGGGGGAATTTTAATTGAATTTTGTAATTGATAAATTGGAGGGTTTACATGTAGAATTTTCAAAGCTTGTTTCCATGATGAATTACGCTCGCTATACAACAATGCAAGCAGTGGAAAGTTTAACAATTGAAGAACTTGATTATTTATATGATAAGGAAGCAAATTCAATTGGCATGTTATTGTATCATATGGCTGCTATTGAATTTTACTACCAGATTCATACTTTTGAAGACCGTGAACCAACGGAGGCTGAATTAGAACGCTGGTTACCTGGCATTGAATTAGGCGATCTTGGACGTGAGAAAATAAAAGGAAACGCTATAGAATTTTACATAAATACATTACAAGAATTACGTTCCAAAACAATCGAGACTTTTCAATCGTTACCTGATGAATGGTTATTTAAAACGACAGACTTTTGGTATGACAAACCAGCAAATAACTATTTTAAGTGGTTTCACGTTTTTGAAGATGAAATCAATCATCGTGGACAAATTCGTTTAATTAAAAAGATGCAAAAAGCTCATGCAGTAAAATGAGGAAATGCCACCGAATAAGGTGGCATTTTCTTTTATTCATTAACGAATAGCTTTTCGTTTATTATTTTAGTGACTACCACTACCAACATTAAAATGCATATTAAATATAGCATTTTCGCAATAAACAACCACCCTTGAAACATTACAATTCCATCTATTATCTCATTTCCTTTCCATAACAAAAACGGAATTGTGCTGATTATAATGACAAATTCGATGCTGAAAACCATTTTCTTTTTTCGACTATATGCTTTCCATTCATTCCAGCGATACATAGGTGCAAAAATCAATACTCCTATACATAATATAACTGGTACCCATTCACTTTTTAAAAATTGCCCTGAAATAACTGATAATAGTAAACAAACGAGCATACCATAATATCCTATTTTTTCTCTCATTCTTACTACCTCCATTCTATCCTCTCTTTAATATGTAACTCCATATTCTTATCGTGAACCTAAGAAAAATAACAACTACAATTACAATATAAAGACCTTTTGCAGAAGACATCCATTCTTGAAAAATAGACATTTTCTCCATCTGTTTCTGTCCTTCTATTAAAATAAACCCTATGAAAAATGAGCAAACAACAATGATACCTATCATAATTCCAATGCTTTTCTTACTATGTTGTTTCATGTCATCCCATCGGTATAACAGTATAAAAACAAACCCAAAAAGAGGGTTGATACTTATCCATTCATTGTTTGTAAATAGATTTAAAATGATTAATAGACTACAAGAAATAATAAATCCCCAAAAACCAATTTTTTGCACATACGCCCTCCTCTAATTCCATTTTTAGGATTAATTGTATTGCATCATCCATTTTTTATTCTTACCATTACAGTACATGAAATTTCACTTTTTTTCTTTTCCTATACTCACATACTTTCACTGCTTTCATACAATAAACTACACGAATGCCTAAGGATGTGAATGTTATGGGAGTTGAATTAACGCTATTACACGCTCTCTATGTTATTTGCTTACTCACTATTATTACCTTTTTTATTCTCCGGAAAGATACGACGATTATTTGTATCGTTTTTATCTTTTTATTAGCATTAACCGCTACAAGTTCTATCCCTCTTGCCGTTAGCGGTATTTTTCAAAGTTTCATTTACGCTATTACTGAACTTTTACCAACTATATTAATCATCTCTATTATCGTATCAATGAGCAATCTACTCGTTCATACTGGCATAAATGATACGATGATTTCACCATTTACAAAGATGATTCGTACCCCTACCCTCGCCTACTGGATTATCGGCCTTTTAATGATGACAATTTCTTTCTTTTTTTGGCCTTCTCCAGCTGTCGCCTTAATGGGAGCTATTTTATTCCCCGTCGCTGTACGCGTCGGTCTTCCTCCAATTGGGGTTGCCATCGCTATGAACTTATTCGGACACGGCATCGCCTTATCTGGCGACTTCGTTATTCAAGGTGCACCGAAATTAACTGCAGACGCGGCTGGTCTTCCTGTTTCCAGCGTCGTTTCTGCCAGTGTTCCCCTCGTTATCGTGATGGGCGTTGTTACAACTTCTGTCGCTTTTTTCTTCTTACGAAAAGAATTTGATACAGGATTATCCTTGCAAAACTCCCCTGCATCAACGGAACCATCTAAAACTACTATTTTATTATCTCCTCGCATAAAGAAATGGCTCGCTATATGTATCCCTATCGTATATATCATCGATATCCTTTGCATGATTCAATTTAAACTACAAGGAAGCGATGCAACAGCACTTATCGGCGGAACGACTGTTATTATGATTATCATCATTTCCCTCATCGCCTACAAAGGTAATGGACTAAATAAAACAACCGATTATTTTATAGAAGGGCTCCAATTTGGATTTAAAATCTTTGGTCCAGTTATTCCAATTGCTGCACTCTTTTATTTAGGAGATAGCGGTTTTGTGAAAATTATCGGAGACTATTTACCGAAAGGTTCACATGGAATCATTAACGACTTAGGGATTGCCTTATCTCAAACTGTTCCTTTAAATCAATACGTATCGGCGGGAACATTAACTATCGTTGGTGTCATAACAGGATTAGATGGATCTGGCTTTTCTGGTATATCACTTGCTGGTTCAATTGCCAATCTTTTTGGAACAGCACTTGGGCATGGAACAGCTACATTAACAGCACTCGGGCAAATTGCTGCCATATGGACCGGAGGCGGGACTTTAATTCCTTGGGCGCTTATTCCTGCCGCTGCCATTTGTAAAGTGGATCCATTTGAACTCGCACGCCGAAACTTTTTACCAGTTGTGATTGGCTTAATTGTCACCACGATCGTTGCGATGTTTATTCTATAGTGTAAGCAAGTTTTCTCTTGCTTACGCTTTTTATTATGAAATCCAGTGACTTTCTAAAGGGATTATCTACATGTTAGCGAAGTTATATTAAGAGAATATTTATTTAAAAAACGTTTACGAGGTACAGATTACTTCCATTAGAAAAGGGGACATAACTATGAATGAATTGATTTTCGTCTTATTAATTTGTCCATTACTTATCTTTATCGTTTCTGTTATTGGAACACGCAAGACGAAAACGTATTACGTAATGCCGATTGTAACGTTTGCTAGTTTTTTAATAATAGGTGTTATCGCCTTCACTCCAAAATTCTTCTTTTGGGTTGGCATGTACAGCATCTTCTCATTTATTGTTTCTTATATGACTCTATTGTTTGTAAGAGGATATGAGCTTGCAGAAAGCGCTAAGTAGTTTTTAGTAGAAAGATTATAATATGAATTTTCTTTGATATCGATAGGACTTTACTTGAATTTTTAACAATGATAAAAAAGACGACTGCGTTCCCCCGCAGTCGTCTTTTTTTATGTTACGCTGTGATCCAAGCTTCGTCAGCTGGATTTTTACGCCACTCTTGTAATTTTTTCGTTTCAGCTTGTCCGATCATACCTTTTTCTGCTGCAACTTCAGTTAATGCACTGTAATCACTTAAAGAATATGATGCTACGTTAGCTGCTTCTAATTTTTCTTTTCCTGACTCTAGCTCGTATGTGAAGATTGATACGATTCCTAATACTTCACAGCCAGCTTCGCGAAGTGCTTCTACACACGTAATTGCACTACCACCAGTTGAAATTAAGTCTTCTACTACTACTACTTTTTGACCTTTTTCAGCTTTTCCTTCAATTTGGTTCCCTTTACCGTGACCTTTTGCTTTACTACGTACGTAGCACATTGGTAAATCCATACGACCGCTTACCCATGCAGCGTGCGCAATACCAGCAGTTGCTGTTCCTGCAATAACTTCTACAGTTGGGAAGTGCTCTTTAATTAACTCTTCTAATCCAGCTGCAATCGCTTGACGTACTTTTGGATAAGATAAAGTTAAACGGTTATCACAATAAATTGGTGATTTCATACCTGAAGACCAAGTGAATGGATCATTCGGTTGTAAAAATACTGCTCCAATTTCTAATAAATGCGATGCGATTTCTTTTTTCATACTGTTACACCTTCCCACTGTTGTTTTACTGTTTTATACGCTTCAAGCGGATTTTCTGCTTTCGTAATACTGCGCCCAACTACGATGTAGCTTGAGCCAAGTTCCCTCGCACGTTTCGGTGTTGCTACGCGCACTTGGTCATTAACATCATCACTTGCAAGACGAATCCCCGGTGTTACTGTTACAAATTCATTTCCGCATACCTCACGTAATTTTGGAACTTCAAGTGTTGAACAAACAACGCCATCAAGTCCACTGTCTTTCGTTAATTTTGCATAATGAGCAACCGCTTCTTCTAACGTTTTCTCAATGCCAATCTCTTTTTTCATCATAGCTTCCGAAGTGCTTGTTAGTTGTGTAACTGCAATACAAATCGGTCTCTCTTTTCCTTCTTGCTTACCTTCCTCTAATCCCTCAATCGCAGCTTTCATCATGCTACTTCCCCCAGCAGCATGAACATTTACCATATCAACATCTAGACTAGCTAGGCTACGCATAGCGCTTTTTACTGTATTCGGAATATCATGAAGTTTTAAATCTAGGAAAATCTTATGTCCTTTTTCTTTTAAGTACGTAATAATTGCAGGGCCTTCTTTGTAAAATAACTCCATACCTACTTTGACAAATAACTCTTCCCCTTCAAAGTGGTGTAAGAATTGTTCTACTTCTTGTTTCCCTGGAAAATCTAGTGCAACGATTAACGACTGTGACATGTTTGCTTCCAGCTCCTTCCTTGACATTCCGAAATATGATCAAATCCTAATTCATCTAGTAATGCTGGTAACTCTTCAATAATTGTCGGACATACGAACGGATCGATAAAGTTCGCTGTACCTACTGCAACTGCGCTTGCGCCAGCGTAGAAGAATTCAATTACATCTTCCGCTGTTTCAATACCGCCCATTCCGATAATTGGAATGTTAACCGCTTGGCTTACTTCATGTACCATGCGAATTGCTACTGGCTTAATCGCAGGACCTGATAATCCGCCTGTACGGTTTGCTAAAATTGGTTTAGCTGTTTTTAAATCTAGACGCATACCAAGCAATGTATTAATCATCGTTAAACCATCTGCACCTGCATTTTCAATCGCTTTTGCAATTTCCACTATGTTTGCCACGTTCGGTGACAATTTCACGTATACAGGTACTTCAGAAACCTCTTTTACTCGCTTCGTTAAATCAGCAGCAATTTCAGGATTTGTACCAAAGGCGATACCACCTGTTTTTACGTTTGGACAAGAAATATTTAATTCTAGTGCATGGACATTAGGCGCTTTAGAAATTTCCTTCGCAACCGCTACGTAATCCTCAGCCTGTGAGCCTGCAACGTTTGCAATAATTGGAAGGTCAAATTGTTCTAACCATGGTAATTCCGAATTCATTACTTTGTCTAATCCCGGGTTTTGAAGTCCGATTGCATTTAACATGCCGCCTGGTGTTTCAGCAACACGAGGCGTTGGATTTCCATAACGTGGTTGTTCTGTCGTCGCTTTAATCATGATTGATCCTAGTACACTTAAATCGTAAAACTGTGCATATTCACGACCAAATCCAAAGCATCCAGATGCCGGTATAATTGGATTTTTTAATGATAATCCTGGTAATTCAACTTGCAATCTGTTCATAGTACAACCTCCCCGATTGGAAATACTGGTCCGTCGCTACACACCTTCTTGTAAGAATGTCCACTTGGATCTTCTTGTAAGTGGCATACACATGCGAAACAAGCTCCAATACCACAGCCCATACGCTCTTCTAATGAAATATATGCTTTTTTCTCTTTGTAACGTCCTTCTAATGCACGAAGCATCGCTAACGGGCCACATGAATAAAGAATGTCAAATTCGATTCCGTAATTATCAATTACATCTGTGACAAATCCTTTTGTACCGTGTGTACCGTCTACTGTCGCAACGTACGTATCACCAAGTTCTGCAAATTTTTCTTCATAGAAAACAACATCTTTCGTTTGAAAACCTAAGATGTGAATCACACTTACACCCTTTGCAACGAGGCGCTGTGATAATTCATAAAGTGGTGGTACACCAATTCCCCCGCCTACTAGTAAAGCTGTTTGACCAGCTTCTGCTTCTTCTACAGGAAAACCGTGTCCTAATGGTCCTAGTACATCTATCATTTCACCTTGTTTTCTAGTTGCTAATGTTTTTGTCCCTTGTCCTTCGGCACGATATAGCATTGTAAATTCGTTCTTCTCTTGATCTACATTACAAATACTAATTGGGCGGCGCAGAAGGGGCGCAATGCCCTCTGCTACCTTAATGTGTACAAACTGCCCTGGTTCGTTCATTTGCTGTACTAACGTTCCTTGAAGCACTAATTCGTAAATGTTTTTTGCGATTTCTTTTTGGTTAACGACAATCATATTTTGCTTTTGCATCATGCATGTACCACCTCGTGACGCTTTGTTTGCGTAATTTCTTTCATTGAATGAGCTGAGAATGTCATAGATTCCAATACTCGTAAGATTGCTCTCGTTGTATCAAGTGATGTTAAGCAAGCCACACCATTTTCTACTGATTCACGGCGAATGCGGAAACCATCACGCGCTGGTTGTTTGCCTTTTGTTAATGTATTGATTACAAACTGTGCTTTTCCTTGACGGATAATATCAAGTAAGTTATAGTCTTCAGAATCAATTTTGTTTACCACTTGCACTGGAATATTTTGCTCTGCTAACGATTGTGCTGTTCCAGCTGTTGCTAATAAGTTATAACCGATTTCGTGGAAACGTTTTGCAATTTCCATTGCCTCTTCTTTATCTTTATCCGCTACTGTGATGATTACTGATCCGTGCGTTGGGATGTTAATTCCAGAAGCAACTAATCCTTTGTATAATGCTTTTTCAAGCGTTAAGTCTTTACCCATTACTTCCCCTGTTGACTTCATTTCAGGTCCTAATGTTGTATCAACTGAGCGTAGTTTCGCAAACGAGAATACCGGCGCTTTTACATATACTTCTTTCTCTTCTGGGTGATAACCAGTTCCGTATCCTTGCTCTACTAAGTCTTGACCTAAAATAACTTTCGTTGCAACATTCGCCATCGGTACGCCCGTAATTTTACTTAAGAACGGTACTGTACGACTCGCACGTGGGTTTACTTCAATTACGTACACTTGATCTTTGAATACTACGAACTGGATATTTAGTAATCCAACAATGTTTAAACCTTTTCCAAGTGCAATTGTATGTTCAATGATTTGTTCTTTTAGTTTTTCAGATAAGCTTTGTGGTGGGTATACTCCAATTGAGTCACCAGAGTGAACTCCAGCGCGTTCAATATGTTCCATAATACCTGGAATGAATACATTCTCACCGTCTGAAATTGCATCTACTTCAATTTCTTTACCAACCATGTAACGGTCAATTAATACCGGATGCTCTGCATGAACTTTAACTGCATTTTTCATGTAGTGCAGTAATTCTTCTTGACGATATACGATTTCCATCGCACGTCCACCTAGTACGTAAGACGGTCTTACTAATACTGGATATCCAATTTCTTCAGCGATTGCTACTGCTTGTTCTACAGTTGTTGCTGTTTTACCAACTGGTTGCGGGATACCAAGCTGTGTTAGAGCTGCTTCAAACTTATCACGATCTTCTGCGCGGTCTAAATCTTCAAGTGATGTTCCTAAAATTTTCACACCGTGTTCTTCTAATTTCGCCGCTAAGTTAATTGCCGTTTGTCCACCGAACTGAACGATAACACCTTCTGGCTTTTCTAAATCGATAATGTGCATTACATCTTCAATTGTTAATGGTTCAAAATATAATTTGTCAGAAATACTGAAGTCTGTTGAAACTGTTTCTGGATTGTTATTAACAATGATTGCCTCATATCCAGCTTCTTTAATTGCCCATACAGAGTGAACAGTTGCGTAGTCAAACTCAACACCTTGACCGATACGGATTGGACCAGATCCTAGAACTACTACACTCTTACGATCTGTTCTAACCGATTCATTCTCGTCACCATATGTGCTGTAGTAGTATGGTGTTGCAGATTCAAACTCTGCCGCACAAGTATCTACCATTTTATAAACAGGAGTTATATTGCTTTCTTTACGCATATCGTAAATTTCACGCTCTGTTTTATTCCAAGCTGCTGCAACGTAGTGATCGCTGAAGCCCATTTCTTTCGCAGTTTGTAGTACTTCCATATTTCCTACATTCGCTTTTACTTCACGTTCCATATTTACGATGTTTTCAACTTTTTGTAAGAAGAAGAAGTCCATTTCACACCATTCGTTGATTTCTTCTTTCGTTACACCTTGACGAATTGCTTCTGCTACAATAAACAGTCGCTCATCATCAGCTTTTATAATGCGTTTTTTCATTGTTTCTTTATCAAGTTCTTTTAAATGCTCTAACTCTAAGTGATAAACGCCAAGTTCTAAAGAACGAACCGCTTTTAATAATGATTGCTCTAAGTTACGTCCGATTGACATAACTTCACCAGTTGCCTTCATTTGTGTACCCAGTGTTCTGTTTGCTGATTCAAACTTATCAAATGGCCAGCGCGGAATTTTTGAAACGACATAGTCTAATGCTGGCTCGAAGCAAGCGTATGTTTTTTGCGTTACTGGGTTTATAATTTCATCTAATGTTAGACCGACTGCAATTTTTGCCGCTAGCTTCGCAATTGGATATCCAGTTGCTTTAGATGCTAGTGCAGATGAACGACTTACACGCGGGTTTACTTCGATTACATAGTATTGGAAGCTATGTGGATCAAGTGCAAGCTGAACGTTACATCCACCTTCAATTCCTAATGCACGAATAATTCGTAATGAAGTGTTTCGTAACATTTGATATTCACGGTCACTTAATGTTTGGCTCGGTGCTACTACGATAGAATCACCTGTGTGAACTCCAACTGGATCGATATTTTCCATATTACATACTACAATCGCGTTATCATTTGAATCACGCATTACTTCATATTCAATTTCCTTACAACCAGCAATGCTCTTTTCTAATAAACATTGTGTTACTGGACTATGTTTTAATCCACCTGATACGATTTCAATTAGTTCTTCTTCATTACTACAGATTCCGCCACCTGTTCCCCCCATTGTAAATGCTGGGCGAACAATAACTGGATATCCAATTTCTTTTACAAATTCATGTGCTTCTTCTAGCGTATGAATGATGGTACTAGATGGAATTGGTTCATTTAATTCCTGCATTAATGTACGGAATAAATCGCGATCCTCCGCTTGCTCAATTGCTGATAATTTCGTTCCTAAAATTTCAACTCCACACTCTTCAAGTATGCCTGATTTCGCAAGTTCAACAGCCATGTTTAAACCTGTTTGACCACCTAATGTTGGTAAGATTGCATCTGGACGTTCTTTACGAATGATACGGCTTACGAATTCTAGTGTTAATGGTTCTATATATACTTTATCTGCTGTTGCAGTATCTGTCATAATTGTTGCTGGGTTAGAGTTAACAAGGATTACTTTGTAACCTTCTTCTCTAAGAGATTGACAAGCTTGTGTACCAGAGTAGTCAAACTCTGCTGCTTGCCCAATTACAATTGGTCCTGATCCGATTACTAAAATTGTGTTAATGTCTAGGCGTTTTGGCATAACTCTTCCCCTTCTTTCTTGAAGTTTTCAATCATTTCTAAGAAATCTTCGAATAAATCATTTGCATCTTCTGGTCCTGCTGAAGCTTCTGGATGGTATTGCACTGTAAATGCTGGGAACTTCGTATGACGAAGACCTTCTACTGTTCCATCATTTAAAGCGACATGTGTAATTTCAAGTTCTGTATTTTTAACTGATTCTTCTTCTACTGCGTAACCATGATTTTGAGATGTAATTGCTACTTTTCCAGTTGCAAGATGTTTTACTGGATGGTTTAAACCACGGTGACCGAATTTTAACTTACTTGTATTCGCACCAGATGCTAGAGCGAATAGTTGATGTCCTAAGCAAATTCCGAATAAAGGAACTTTACCGATAATGTCTTTTAACATTTCAATTGCTTCTGGTACATCTTTCGGATCTCCAGGTCCGTTACTTAACATAATTCCATCTGGGCTAAGGCGTAAAATTTCTTCTGCTGTTGTATTGTAAGGTACTACAATTACATCACAGTCACGTTTGTTTAATTCTCGTAAAATACCATGTTTCATTCCGAAGTCTACAAGTACAACTCGGTGTCCACGGCCTGGGCTTGGGTATGGATCTTTCGTTGATACGCGTTTCACGTGATCTGTAAATACTGTCGCTTTTAATTGGCTCACGATGTATTCTACATCTGCATCCATGTTACATAGACGTCCACGTAATGTACCGTATTGACGAATTTTTCTCGTTAATTTTCTTGTATCAATTCCTGCTAACCCTGGGATATTTCTTTCTTTTAAGTAATCATTTAACGAAATTTCATTACGGAAGTTTGATGGGTGATCACAAATTTCGTTTACGATTAAGCCATTTACAGATGGGTGAATCGATTCAAAATCGTCACGGTTAATGCCGTAGTTTCCGATTAATGGGTACGTGAATGTTACGATTTGACCGCAATATGATGGATCAGATAATGTTTCTTGATATCCAGTCATTCCTGTTGTAAATACAACCTCACCTGACTTTTCAATTTCGCCTCCGAAACCTTTTCCAATTAATACTGTTCCATCTTCTAAGATAAGTTGTCTTTTCATACTAATGCACTCTCCTTTTGCCATGCGATCTTACCACCAACGATTGTCATTACCGGCCATCCTTGGCATTTCCAACCTGCGAATGGTGTATTTTTTCCTTTTGATAAGAATGTTGTTGGGTCAATCTCTTCTTCTTGTTCTAAATCAATGATTGTAATATCAGCTGTTCTACCTTCTTTCAGGCGACCTGCTTCTAAGCCGAATGTATCAGCTGGCTTTTCTGTTAAGAATTGAATTAACTGCTCTAATGTAATAATTCCTTTTTTCACAAGGTTTGTGTATAGAAGTGGGAATGCTGTTTCAAAACCAGTAATTCCGAATGGCGCTCTTTCAATTCCTTGTGCTTTCTCTTCCGCTGTATGCGGTGCATGGTCAGTTGCGATCATATCGATCGTTCCATCTAGTAATCCTTCAATTAATGCTGCATGGTCTTCTTTTCCACGAAGCGGTGGGTTCATTTTAAAGTTAGGATCAACTGATGGGATATCATCTTCACATAACACTAGGTGATGTGGTGTTACTTCTGCTGTTACTTTAATTCCAGCTCGTTTCGCATCACGGATTACACGTACAGAACCTTTTGTACTTACGTGACATACGTGATAGTGACAATCTGCTGCTTCAGCAAGCAGTATATCCCTTGCAATATGTACAGATTCACATACTGATGGGATACCGTTTAATCCGTGTTTCTCAGAAAACTTCCCTTCATGTACACAACCTTTATTAATAAGCGTATTCTCTTCACAGTGCGCAACTACTGCCATATTTAATTTCGCTGCACGTTTCATAGCCGCTAACATCATGCTAGCATCTTGTACGCCTACGCCGTCATCTGTGAAAGCAAATGCTCCAAGTTCTTTTAATGTTTCGAAATCTGTCATTTCAGAACCAGCTTGACGTACTGTAATTGCTCCGTATGGTAGTACGTTGACATGCGCTTTTTCTTTAATACGTTTTTGCAGGTCTTCCATATGTTCTCTGCAATCTGGTACTGGGCGTGTATTTGGCATTGAGCAAATTGTAGTGAATCCACCTTTTGCCGCTGCTAGTGTACCTGTTTCAATTGTTTCTTTATGTTCACCACCTGGTTCACGAAGATGTACGTGTACATCTACTAATCCAGGTGCGATTAAATTTCCGTTCACTTCGATTACTTCAGCATTATCTGCCGTAATATTTTCTGCTACCTTAGCGATTTTACCGTCTTGTACGAGAAGATCTGTTGCTACGATTTTTCCTTCTTCATTCATATAACGACCATTTTTAAACAAGTAATTCATGTTTCATTCCTCCTAATACATTTGGTAAGGCGCGTTTTAGTACAGCCATTCTTACGTAAACTCCATTTTCCATTTGTTTAAATATGCGTGAACGCTCACACTCAACAAGTTCACTTGCAACTTCAACATCACGGTTTACAGGAGCTGGATGCATAATAATGCTTCCTTCTTTCATACGCTTTTCTCTTTCCACTGTTAATCCGTGTCTCTCATGATACTCTTTCATAATGTCTGTTTCATACTGATCATGACGCTCATGTTGTACACGAAGTAACATCATTACATCCACTTCTGGAACAAGTTCATCCAATGGTTTGTATGTTCCAAATGTGCTGTCTTCATCTTTCCACTCTTCTGGACTTGCAAAGTAAATTGTTGCACCCAGTTTCGTTAATGCTTCTGCATTAGAACGTGCTACTCGGCTATGACGAACATCTCCTACTATCGCAATCTTTAATCCTTCAAATCTTCCAAACTCTTGTTTAATTGTAAGAAGATCGAGTAGGCACTGCGTTGGGTGGTTTCCACATCCATCTCCAGCGTTTAAGATTGGGATATTTACCTGATCTTTTAGTTCATCGAAGTAGCGATCTTGCTCATGGCGGACGATCACCGCTTTTGTTCCGATTGATTCTAGTGTTCGTATCGTATCGTATAGAGTTTCTCCTTTTTGTACGCTAGATGCATCCGCTGAAAAGTTTAAAACATCTAGTCCTAATCTCTTCTCAGCAACTTCAAAGCTAAATCTCGTTCTCGTACTATTCTCAAAGAACAAGTTCGCAACAAAAGTTTGCTCTGTCGTTTTGCTCTCTTTTCCATTCGCGAAATCTTCTGCGTCTTTTAGGATTTCTGAAATTTCTACTTCCGATAATTCACTCATCGTTAACAAATGGCTCATCGTCATCCCTCATCTTTCTGATTTTTATGTTACCACTTTTGTATTTTTATAACAACATTTGTATAAAAATACCCTAATCATGTAAGACTAGGGTGCAAGGAAGAAGCCACCCTTTTCTGTCTCACAGGACTGAATTAAAAGGTTATTATTATGAAGCAATCTGCTTAGGTTGTTTTATTTGTTTCGTTTCCGGTAGTAGTAGATTTAACAGTACACCTACAATTGCTGCTAGTGCCATTCCTTCTACTTGGAACGATTCTCCTATGTGAAGTACCGCTCCACCAATACCGATTACTAGTATTACTGATGCAATCATTAAGTTTCGTTTGTCACTTAAATCTGTTTTATCATCTACCATCATGCGTAATCCGCTTGATGCAATTACACCGAATAGTAAGATTGATACCCCACCCATAACTGGTGTTGGGATCGAATGAATCAGCGCAGAAATCTTACCTATAAATCCGAACATGATTGCGAATACTGCTGAACCGATGAATAAGTATACACTGTATGCTCTCGTAATTGCTAGCACACCGATGTTTTCACCATACGTTGTATTCGGTGGCCCACCGATTAGTGATGCGATTAATGTTGCTACTCCGTCACCGAAGATCGAACGGTGTAAACCTGGTTTTTCAATTAAATCTCTTTTAATAACATTTCCAAGTACAATTTGATGTCCGATATGTTCTGATATTGTTACTAGTGCAACTGGTACCATCAAGAGTACAATCTTCCATGAAAACTCTGGTGTGTATGTGACAAATGGTACTGTGAAATCTGGTACAACAAACCATTTTGCCTCAGCTACCGGCTTTAAGTCTACTAGCCCTTGGAAGTAAGCGAAGATATATCCGCCGATAATGCCAAGTAACACTGGTATGATACTGAAAAATCCTCTTCCGAATATCGAGCATATAATTGTAATTGCTAATGTTACTAATGCTACTGAAAAGTGTATAAAGCTATATTTGCCATCCGCACCGTTCATCGCCATATTAACTGCTGTATGTGCTAACGCTAAACCGATTACCATTACTACCGGTCCAACTACGATTGGCGGAAGTAATTTCATAATCCACTCTGATCCTGATTTCTTAATTCCGAGTGAGATTAAGATGTACACAAGCCCTGCTAGCAAACCACCAAGCATTGCTGCTCCCGGTCCACCTGCCGTTTTCGCTGTTATAATCGGTGCGATAAAGGCGAATGATGATCCTAGATAGGCAGGTACTTGACCTTTCGTTATAAGAAGAAACGCTAACGTTCCTAATCCACTTGATATTAATGCTACTGATGGATTCAATCCTGTTAAAAACGGAACAAGCACTGTTGATCCAAACATCGCGAACAAATGTTGTATACTCAAAAATAACCATTTTCCCGGTTTCGGTACTTCATTAACGTCTAACACTGGCTTTTGTTCCATTGTTACATCCTCCTTCAGTTTAAATCTTTGCAATAAAAAAACTCTTTGTGCCTGTGCACAAAGAGTCCTACACTTTCGTATGCCAAATTTGACATATGAAAGCCAAGACCCTTTGGCAGCCTCACAGGACTACATTTAAAAGGGCTTTACTTATCGTATATGCTTACTCGATCTTGTTGATCTGTCTCTTGCAAATCAACTTCGATACGCTCTTCACTTGATGTTGGAATGTTCTTTCCTACATAATCAGCGCGAATTGGTAGTTCACGATGACCTCTATCAACAAGAACCGCCAGTTGGATTTGAGATGGTCTACCTAAATCCATAAGAGCATCCATTGCTGCTCGAACTGTTCTTCCTGTATATAACACGTCATCCACAAGGATAACTTTTTTCTTCGTAATATCTACAGGGATATCAGAACCTTTTACAAGTGGTTCTTTATTTTTGGATTGCAGTGTTAAATCATCACGATATAACGTAATGTCTAACTCTCCAACTTCCATTTCTTTTCCTTCAATTTGACCAATTCGTTCTGCCAAACGTTGTGCAATAAAAATTCCACGAGTTTTAATTCCGACAAGAACACAATTATCGACACCTTTATTTCGTTCCACGATTTCATGACTAATTCGTGTTAAAGCACGGCGAATCATTTGGTCATCTAAAACGACAGCTTTCTCTTGCATGCTCTACACCTCCAAGCTTTTTTTCTTGCGTGAGAGTAATGGTATAAAAAAAGTCCTCTCAGCGTGTGCGAGAGGACTTTTGAAAAAAGGGTACAGCATACCCTAAGTATTTCAAACCGTTACCTTCTCAACCTCACGGGGCTGTGTTAAAGGATCATTATTTAACTGTTGTCAGTATCTCAGTTTTCTTGTGATTTGTCAATACTATTTCCGTAAAATATTTAATGCTTCTTCAAATACTTCTGGAATCGGTGCCTCAAACTGAATATATTCACCAGTACGAGGATGATCAAAGCCTAAAATACCTGCATGAAGTGCTTGTCCATTCATATCTAACGTTTTCTTGGGACCATACTTCGGATCTCCTGCAAGTGGATAGCCAATATATTTCATATGAACACGAATTTGGTGCGTACGTCCCGTTTCTAAGCGACATTCTACAAGTGTAAAGTCTTTAAAGCGTTCTAACACTTGGAAGTGAGTAACAGCATTTTTACCATTTTCATCAACTGTCATACTTTGACGCTCTTTCTTATCACGACCAATTGGTGCATCGATAGTCCCCTTATCATGCGGGATAACACCGTGCACAATTGCTTTGTAACGTCTTGTTACTGTTTTTGCTACAAGTTGATTTACAAGTGATTCATGCGCCATATCATTCTTAGCAACCATTAATAATCCAGATGTATCTTTATCAATACGATGCACAATACCTGGACGCATTACACCGTTGATACCTGATAAATCTGTACAATGGTGCATAAGGCCGTTTACAAGCGTACCACTTGTATGTCCTGGCGCTGGATGTACAACCATACCACGTGGTTTATTTACAACAAGCACATCTGCATCTTCATAATAAATTTCTAAATTCATATCTTCTGGTTGAATATCTAACGCTTCTGGATCAGGAATCGTTACTGTAATTTCATCTTCTTCTTTTACTTTATAATTCACTTTTACTGCTTTCCCGTTTACTGTCACAACATCATCTTTAATCCATTGCTGTACTTGTGAACGTGACCATTCGTTATTTATTCCTGCAACGAATTTATCAATTCGCTCATTTTTTTGCTCTTCTACAACTGTTACTTGTACTACTTCACTCATTCAATTACTCCTTCGCTTTCTTGCCTTCTAATAATGTTTGAATAATAATTAATACAACACCAATACATAACGCTGAATCAGCTATATTGAATACTGGATAGTTGTACGAGAAAATATACACGTGAATGAAATCCACTACTTCTTGTCTAAATACACGATCAATAAAGTTACCAATTGCCCCGCCTAAAATTAGGCCTAACGAAATACCTAGAAGCTTATCTGTTTTCGCATACTTTTTCATATAAAATACGATAAACACTACAAAAACAACTGTAATAATGTAGAAGAACCACATTTTATTTTCTAAAATACCCCAGGCAGCGCCTCTATTTCGATGTGATGTTATGTATAATACATTGTCGATAATCGGAATACTCGTACCCAATTCCATGTTCTTTACAATTAACCACTTCGATATTTGATCGATAGCAATGACAAATAACGCTATTACATAATATATCATTTTCATTTCCCCCACAAAGACAGTGTACCTCAAAATTTTAGCATAGCTGCTACCTTTTCACAATGAACCTTTATAGAAGAATAAAATAAATTAAAAAAAGGTAATATAATATCGTTGTGCGTATTCATACATTTACCTTTTCATAGAAAAATTCATGAATTGTTCGGGCAGTCGGCATTGTTTTCATTTGCTTTGTCGAAATTAATCTCCCGGTCTCTTCACAAATACCGTACATGTCTATTTCCATTTTAAATAATGCACGTTCTACATCCTTTAAATCCTCTTTTATATCATGTAATAGCAATTTTTTCTTTATCTCTTCCTTAATTTCATATCCAAGCTCTTGGCTGAACTCGACATCATATTTGTGCATTACTTCTTTAGCTAGTCTCTCTTGCAACTCTTTTCTCATCAATTGCAATTCTTCTTTTATTTCCATGTAGATTTCATTCACGTGTACATTCCTCCTAGCTGTAATGTACAGTTAGTGTGTCCGAAATTTATTTGCTTACCTCACACACATTTTTCCTTCACAGGAAAGAGCCTGAAAGTTATTTTGATATATCATCAAAATAAAAAACTGACTGCATAAATAGCAGTCAGTTTTTTATTATTTTACATAGTTTTCTTTCACAACTGTTGCACAACGCTCACATAATGTTTCATGTTCAGCATCTTTACCAATTGTTTCTGAAACTACCCAACAACGTTCACATGTTTCACCAGTTGCTTGAGCAACAACAACCGCTGTATGTTCATACTTCGGTGCATCTGCTGGCGCTTCTTCCATCATACCACCAAGTTTATACTCAGAAACGATGAATAATTGCTTTAAGTCTTCGCTAATAGACTCTAACATAGCTTTCATTTCTGCAGTTGGATATAGCGTAATGCTTGCATTTAATGACTTACCGATTACTTTTTCATTACGAGCTACTTCTAGTGCTTTTAACACGTCATCACGTAATGTCATAAATGCATCCCATTTTGTTTTTAATGCTTCCGCGTCATATAATTGTACAGCTTCTGGCATATCAGTTAATTGTACACTTTCTTCTGTTACGCCTGGAATGTATGGCCATACTTCATCAGCTGTATGCGGTAAGATTGGTGTTACAAGTTTCGTTAACGCAACAAGAACATCATATAATACAGTTTGAATTGCACGACGATCTTCGTGGTTTGCACCTTCAATGTATAAAATATCTTTTGCAAAATCTAAGTAGAATGAACTTAAATCAATTGTACAGAAGTTATGAATTGCATGATACACAGCAGCGAAATCGTATGTCTCATATGCTTCTTTAACTTTTGTAATTAAGTCATTTAATTTCACTAACATGTAACGATCTACTTCACGAAGCTCAGCTACAGCTACTGCATTTTCACTTGGCTTAAAGTCGTCTAAGTTTCCTAATAAGAAACGGAATGTGTTACGGATTTTACGATACACTTCTGCTACTTGTTTTAAAATATCATCTGAAATACGTACGTCAGATTGATAGTCAACAGAAGATACCCATAAGCGTAAGATGTCTCCGCCTAATTGATCCATGATTTTCTTCGGTACGACGATGTTTCCAATCGACTTACTCATTTTACGTCCTTCACCATCTAGTACGAAACCGTGGCTTAGTACGCCTTTATATGGAGCTTTACCTGTTACAGCAACTGCTGTTGATAATGAAGAGTTAAACCAACCACGATACTGGTCAGATCCTTCTAAATATAAATCAGCTGGACGCTGTAAATCTTCGCGCTCTTCTAATACAGCTTGGTGAGAAGAACCTGAATCGAACCATACATCCATGATGTCTGTTTCTTTACGGAATTCGCCATTTGGGCTACCTGGATGTGTAAATCCTTCTGGTAATAGATCTTTCGCTTCACGCTCAAACCATACGTTAGAACCGTGTTCACGGAATAAATCTGCTACATGGTTAATTGTTTCATCTGTAATAATTGGATCGCCATTCTCAGCATAGAATACCGGAATTGGCACACCCCATGCACGCTGACGAGAAATACACCAGTCACCACGGTCACGAACCATATTATGAAGACGAGTTTCTCCCCATGCTGGTACCCATTTTGTTTCCGCTACAGCTTCTATTAATTCTTTACGGAATGCTTCAATAGATGCAAACCACTGTGCTGTCGCACGGAAAATAATTGGTTTTTTCGTTCTCCAATCATGTGGGTATGAATGCGTAATGAATGTTAGTTTCAGTAACGCGCCTACTTCTTCTAATTTTTCTGTAATTGGCTTGTTAGCTTTATCATAGAATAAGCCTTCAAATCCAGGTGCTTCATTTGTTAATACACCTTTATCATCAACTGGGCAAAGTACTTCTAATCCATACTTTTTACCAACAACGAAGTCATCTTCCCCGTGTCCTGGTGCTGTATGAACACAACCTGTACCTGCATCTGTTGTTACGTGATCTCCTAGCATTACTAATGAATCACGATCGTAGAATGGATGTTTTGCAACTGTGTACTCCAGTTCGCTACCTTTTACTGTTTTCACAACTTCAGCATTTTCCCACTCTAACGTTTTTGCAACTGTCTCAAACAGCTCAGAAGCAATGATATATTTCTCATCATTTACTTTTACAATGCTATATTCAAGCTCTGGGTGAACAGAAATACCTAAGTTTGCAGGTAATGTCCAAGGTGTTGTTGTCCAAATGATGTACTTTTCATCACCTTCTAATACGTTCTTTCCATCTTTTACAGGGAATGCTACGTAAATAGATGCTGATTTTTTATCTTGATATTCAATTTCAGCTTCTGCTAAAGCAGATTCACTCGTTGGAGACCAGTAAACTGGTTTTTGACCTTTATAGATATAACCTTTTTTCGCCATGTCACCAAACACTTTAATTTGTTGTGCTTCATAAGCGGGCTCTAAAGTAATATATGGATTATCCCAATCTGCACGTACACCTAGACGCTTAAATTGTTCACGTTGACGTTCTACTTGTTCATATGCATACTCTGCACATAACTTACGGAACTCAGCAACTGTCATTTCTTTACGCTTTACACCTTTATTTGTTAAAGCTTGTTCAATTGGTAAACCGTGCGTATCCCATCCTGGAACATATGGCGCACTAAAACCAGTCATTGATTTATAACGAACAATAAAGTCTTTTAATACTTTATTTAATGCATGTCCCATATGAATGTCACCATTCGCATATGGAGGTCCATCATGCAATACAAATAAAGGACGACCTTTTGTATGTTCTTGTACTTTTTCGTAAATATTCATTTCAGCCCATTTTTCTTGCATTGCAGGCTCACGTTTTGGTAAGTTCCCACGCATTGGGAACTCTGTTTTCGGCATCAGTAATGTATTTTTGTACTCCATGCTCAATTCCTCCTTACATGTATATAAGAAATACTTAAAAAACGGAATAAAAAAGAGACTTTCTCATCCCAAAAAGGGACGAGAAAGTCTCCCGCGGTACCACCCTAGTAGATCATATACATATGTATAGAATCCTCTTATATTCTTAACGCGAATACACGCCTACGCTTACTCTATTTGTTCAGCGCGGAACTCCAGGGTGATATTCCCACTATCTCCTTATCCTGAGCTTACACCGTCCTCAGTTCGCTATATAAGGTTTGAAAAGGTACTTATCCCTATCTTCGTTTTTCTTAATAAATATGTTGTTTAAAATTATATGTAATAATGAGAAAAACGTCAAGCTTACACTGTTTCTTCTTTTTTCAACAGTTCATCTACTTCGTCTTCTAACTCAATTAGTTTATCCCAATCATCGTTGTTTAACATTTCAAGCTGTGTTTCTAATAACATACGGAAACGAGTTCGGAATACTTTCGCTTGTTTCTTTAACTCTTCAATATCAAAAGCAACTTTTCTTGATTTTACTAATGCTTCGTTAATAATACGATCAGCATTCTTTTCAGCTTCACGCACAATTAATTTCGCTTCTTTTTGCGCATTACGTTTTACTTCTTCCGCTGCTTCTTGCGCAACAACGATAGATTTGTTTAACGTATCTTCAATATTAGAGAAATGATCTAACTTCCCTTCTAACTGCGCAACTTTTTCTTCTAAAGCTTTTTTCTCACGAATGACCAATTCATAATCTTTGATAATTTGATCAAGAAACTCATTTACTTGATCTTCATCATAGCCACGGAATCCGCGACCAAATTCTTTGTTATGAATATCTAATGGTGTTAACGGCACAACGCCACCTCCAAGTAGTTATCTAAATTTCCTCTTTCAATTATATCTTTTCTTCGACAAAATAGGAGGATTTCCTTCTAAAAAACCAATCATTTTAGTATACCATACAAAATTCTCCATTTGTCGCGTTTTGTTCTACCTTCTACAGAAAATAATTTACTTCGGCCATATCCTCTAACAGAGAAAACGTCTCCTGGATAACATTCATAAGAAGTTTGTTCCACTATTTTCCAATTAACTTTTACTAAACCATTTTTAATGAAAGGTTGTACTTTCTGTCTAGATAAATGTAACATTTCAGCTAACATAACATCTAAACGAAGTGAAGAAACCGTTCCAGATTTCTCCCCCCACGTTTCATGTATCTGTAGAATTTGTTCTCCTTGTACTGCTGATAAGGAGACTTTTACTTTTCCTATTGCTTGTAAGTTCATCTCAATGTACGATACGATTTCTTTCGCAACTACAATTTGGGCACGATTTTCTTGCAGCAAAATATCACCACATTTTTCTCTCGTTAAACCAAGAGACATAAATGTACCTAATATTTGCCTATGTTCTAGCGTATAAAACTTGGAAGGATAGTCAATTTCTAATACTTCTACTTGAAATTCTTCTTCATTTAATTCTAGATAGTCTGGATAAATGAGTGCTCTTTTACGCTCTGCATTAGGCGTTGCACCACCAAATTGCACAGCAACATCTCCTTGTCCAATTACCATAGAAACAATTTGTTGCTGTCTTGGATCAAGGAAATCTGTTAATTTCACTTGATGGTACTCCGCCGTTCGCTTCCACTCTAGCACTTTATCTACAAAGACCTCTTCATCAGGCCTAAAATGTTCGTAAATGCTCATGTATTTAACCTCTTACTATAAGAAATAGCCGAACAAGCTGAACAAACCACTTTTAGCAAGTTTTAACGCAAAAATCGCAACGAGTGGAGAAATATCAATCATACCCAGCGGCGGAATAAATCTGCGGAATGGTTCTAAATACGGTTCACAAATTCGCGCCAAGAACTCTCCAAAAGATGATTCCTTTGCACCAGGAAACCATGATAGGAGAATGTAAATAATCAGTGCCCACGAGTAAATCTCGATAGCAGAACTTAACACCATTAAAACTGTTGTCATGGCGTATTACCACCTCTTTATATTTGTTTCTTCTTCTTCACCGAATAACTCTGAAATTGCACCAACAATATCAACATTTTCAGGTGTACACATAAATGTTTTCGGTCCTATTTTTTGAATGTCCCCGCCTATAGCGTATACAGTACCACTTAAAAAGTCAACGATACGTACCGCTTGATCAGTAGACATTCTCTGCAAATTAATTACAACAGCTCGTCTACCTTTTAGGTGGTCCGCAATCCCTTGCGCTTCCGAATATGTGCGTGGTTCTAATAAAACAACTTTTGAAGATTGTTTTGCTGTTTCAATACTCACAACATTTTGCTTCGGTTGCGCTTTCGGAAACGTAACATCTTGTTGTTCTGGTGGATCTTGCTGCTTTTTCATGTCTGTTTGCTCCTTTTCATAACCATATTGAGCTGCTTCTTTTTCTTCCGGTGTATCAAAAAAGAAGTATTTTACTTTTGACCAACTCATAATAAGATTCTCCTTCCTTTTACGCTTTTCCTACTAAAATCGTTCCCAAACGAATATATGTAGCCCCTTCTTCAATTGCAATCGTGTAATCGTTGGACATTCCCATTGATAATTCTTTACATGGCGCATGTAATAACTCTAGCTCCTGCACCTCTGTTTGTAGCATACGTAATTCCTTAAAACAGCGTCTGATTTCTTCCTCTTCTTCTGTAAATGGAGCCATCGTCATTAGTCCGACCACTTCAATTTTATCGAATTTTTGCAAACTTTGAATAAAAGAAACAACCTCTTCTATTGCCAATCCTTGCTTCGATTCTTCGGATGAGGTTTTCACTTGAATAAAGCATTTCACTTTCTTATCAGCACGTTTCTGAATTTCTTTCGCCAGGGAAAGACGATCTAACGAATGTAAATAATCAATTTCATTAATGATTTCTTTTACTTTTCTCGTTTGTAATGAGCCAATAAAGTGCCAATTAACTTTTGAACCGAAATGCTCGTATTTCTGTAAGAAACCTTCATTTCTATTTTCACCTAAATCGATAATTCCAGCTTCAATTACTTCGTTTGTTTTTTCAATCCCTACAGTTTTTGTCACTGCAACAAGTTTAATATCTTGCAACGAACGTCCAGCTCGAGCGCAAGATTCTTTAATAGCTTCGTTTACAATCACTAAATTTTCTTGTACTGTCACTTGCTTCCTTCCTCCTTAAAACCTATGAAACTCAACATTCTTCCTGTCTTACCTTGATCACGACGATGAGAGAAAAATAGTTGCTCTTCACAGCTTGTACAAAGAGATGACATTACAATATGCTCTTCTTTTATGCCTGCTTGTACACATAATATACGATTAATTTCTTTTAAATTAATTGCGTACTGCCCGTCAGAAATTTTTTGATGAGGAACAGCACCGCTAACTACTTCCTGTGCTGCTGTTAATACACGATCATCCACAACATAACAACAAGATCCGATCGACGGCCCAATTGCAACATGAATTTCATCACTTGAAATACCTTCTGCATTCCACTTTTGAATCATTTCCTTTGCAATCTCTTGTACAGTGCCTTTCCATCCAGCATGCGCAAGTCCTATCATACCATGTGATGGTGCATAAAAATAGAGCGGAACACAATCCGCGTAACAAGACGTTAACAGAACATCTTCATTACTCGTATAAATGCCATCTGTTTTTGAAATGCCGTCCTCATATGAATAGACGCCACTTCCTTTTTCCTGTTGCCCTACTTTTTCAACATGATGAGCATGAACTTGTTCAGAGCAAATCCAGTTTTCTAATGGTTTTTGTAACTTATTTGCTAAAATGCGTCTGTTTTCATGAACGTTCTCCACGATATCATTCACATGTAATCCTAAATTCATCGCATGAAAGGAGCCCGTACTTATCCCACCATCTTTTGTCGTAAATCCAGCAGTAATGTTTCCAAGTTCTTTCCACGCTTGTAAATACAGTATACCGTCCACATATTTAAATGGTTCTCTCATAATAAAGCGGCTCCTTTTAATTAAAATAACAGAAAAAAGCATGGTACTTCCTGTCTATTTTACCATACTTTTATTTTTTCATAATCCTAACAGAAAAAAAAGAGGAATTTGTAATATTCTTTATGAAATTGTCGGTGTTTGTATTGATTCTGTTACAGAATTAACAGGATTTACTCTTACAAGTATGACATCTTCCCCAATTTTCACAATTTCCTTCCAAGGAATTACAATCTCAACATCTTTTCCAAAAATACCTAGCATACGTGTCTGTTTGGAAATAATAACAGAACAAATTTTCCCTGTGTTCATATCAATTTCAATATCTCCAATATTCCCAATCCTTTTTCCATCTGAAATATTTATAACATCCTTCATCTGTAACTCTGAAATTCGTATCACCATTTTTATCCTCTCCCTTATATGACGAATTGGAAACTGTTTCTCATATTTACAGGAAGCCACCTATACGAAACACCATGCTAGTTTCATTATATGAACACTAATCCCCTACTATGAGCACAAACCATATTACATATAAAAAGGTCTCACCATAATTGGTGAGACCTTATCCTTGAATCGTTTTATTCATTTGTTTAATGGCTGACTTCTCTAAACGTGATACTTGCGCTTGGGAAATCCCAATTTCTTCTGCAACTTCCATCTGTGTCTTTCCTTGGAAGAAACGTTTTCTAATAATCATTTTCTCTCGATCATTTAAACGCTTCATTCCTTCTTTTAATGCTAATTCTTCAACCCACTGCTCGTCCTTTTGTTTTTCATCACTTAACTGATCCATAACAAAGATAGGATCTCCTCCATCATTATAAATCGGTTCAAATAATGAAACTGGGTCTTGAATCGCATCTAAAGCAAATACTATCTCTTCATGAGTTACTTCTAGCACTTTTGCAATATCCATTGCTGTTGGTTCTTTTGAATTTTCTGCAATCAACTTTTCTCTTACTTGCAAAGCTTTATACGCAATATCTCGCAATGAGCGCGATACGCGAATTGGATTATTATCACGCAAATATCTGCGTATTTCCCCAATAATCATCGGCACAGCATACGTTGAAAATTTTACATTTTGGCCTAAATCAAAATTATCAATTGATTTCATAAGTCCAATGCAACCAACTTGAAATAAATCGTCAACATATTCTCCTCTGTTATTAAATCTTTGGATGACGCTCAGTACAAGACGTAAGTTTCCATTCACTAATTTTTCTCTTGCGCTTATCTCTCCACTTTGCATTTCACGAAATAATTTACGCATCTCTTCATTTTTTAATACTGGAAGTTTAGCTGTATCAACACCGCAAATTTCTACTTTGTTTCTCGTCAAAGTGTTCCCTCCTATCGGGAGTTGCTGTACAGTGTAAAGTATTTCCTTTGAAGGGGATTTTATGCATATGGTTTTTTCACGATTTTTTATTTAAATTATCTTTCCTAATACAACTAAATAGAATAAGACCAGCCTACATAACGGCTGGTCTTATTCTTCACACCATTTTATTAAATTCTTTTCGTAATCTTTTTATAATTCTTTTTTCTAAACGCGAAATGTATGACTGTGAAATCCCAAGCATATCCGCCACATCTTTTTGCGTCTTTTCCTCTCCTCCGGCAAGACCAAACCGAAGTTCCATAATTTGTTTTTCACGATCATTTAATTGGTGTAATGCTTTCATTAAAAGGTGACGATCTACAGTAGCTTCTAAATCTTTTGTAATAATATCATCATCTGTACCTAACACGTCAGACAACAACAGTTCATTCCCATCCCAATCAATGTTTAACGGTTCATCAAAAGAAACTTCTGAACGATTTTTGTTATTTCGACGTAAATGCATTAAAATTTCATTTTCTATACAACGCGATGCATATGTTGCTAATTTTATTTTCTTTTCTGGATTAAATGTATTTACCGCTTTAATAAGGCCGATTGTTCCTATACTAATCAAATCTTCAATATTTATCCCTGTATTTTCAAACTTTCTTGCTATATATACAACGAGCCTTAAGTTACGTTCAATAAGTAATGACCTTGCTGCCTGATCTCCCTTTGGCAATTTATTCAAAAGAACTTCCTCTTCTTCTTTCGTTAACGGTGGTGGCAACGCTTCACTTCCACCAATATAATAAATTTCATCGGTCTTAATTCCTAATTTCAGCAATACTTTATACCAAAGGTATACTAAATAAAATTTTAATTTCATCATATTATCCCGCCTCTCATTATTAAGCGATCACCATTTTTTGTGAAATCAACATTTTTGGATGCACAATACATTGATACTCCCCATTTGTAGACAGTTGTTGTGTATTTAATCCAATTAATACTTTGTTTACAACAATAGAACTACCTTCATGATCAACTTGCACACTGTCAGGCTTAATTGCCCACAAAAATTGACTTTCTACTCCTACTGCACGGAAAGGAATTAAACGTAATTTTGTCGCCCAACCAGAATCATTTTCTGGTATTTGAGGAATTTCTGTTTTGGAATAAATTTGTTCTGTTAACCAAGATGGTAAGCAATGTTCTAATGATGAAACATGCATAATCATAACGGGTGTTTTTGTTAATGGATCGTAAAGTTGGTTCCCACTGTCAATAAGACCTGCCAGTTCTAGTTCTTCTTCGGCCAATTGAATTTTTACTTTCACAATTTGGTCATAGTGTATTTTCGTGACCTCTACGCTTTCAATACGCTTTTTAGAAAAATAATAAATTACCGGAAAGCCAAAAATAACAAATAACCAACTAATTGGATCGCCGTAAGAAATTGACTGAGATTGAACCAATCCATTTACCATTTCATTCGTTTGCAAAAAGAAATGAGTTCCAATTAATCCTCCGCCAACCATAAAGGTTACAAAGTAAAAAGTAAAAACAGTCTGTGCATAATTTCTAAATGTTGTAAACCCAAATGCTGTATACACAATAAGTAACGAGTACAGTAGTTTCATAATTGGATGTGTCATCATAGAAGCAAAAGGAGTAAAGGCAAAAATAACAATAGTTGAACCTATAAATGCCCCTAACACAAGCCTCCATCTTTTGATTTTCTTTTTTAACACGGTAGCTGTTAATAAAAGCAAAAGAAAATCAATGCAGGCGTTTAACAACCAAACAACGTCGGCGTAAACAACCAAACAATTCACCTCTTTTTTCAAGTTGAGACTAGTATAATGCATATCCAATAGGAAAGTGTGTCAATTTGCGGAGGTGTTTTTTTGTTATTTTGTGATTTCTAGACATAATCTGTCGGTAAAGAATAAAAGTACAAATTCATAGAATGATATACTCTTATTTTCACCAACAAAATATATTGAAATATACGAAATAAAAAAAGACCTGCTTAGCAGGTCTTTTCCATTTAAAAAACAAAAAAGGAGCATGAAAGCTCCTTTTTTTATCGTCTACGACGGTTACGTAAAAATGCTGGAATATCGATATCATCTGAATCTGAATGACGTTCATGTACAACTGGCTCTTCACGCTTCATTTCACGTTTTACTTCACGTTGTTTTGAAGGTTGAGCTACTGGTTGTTGCTGTTGTTGCGTGTGGTTCGCATTCGGACGAATAATTGGTTTTGGTGGTTGAGTTGCAATGCTATCATCAAAACCAGTTGCAATTACAGTTACAACGATATCATCTTTTAATCCTTCGTTAATAACAGAACCGAAGATCATATTTACTTCTGGATCTGAAGCTGAGGCTACGATATCTGCCGCTTCTTGTACTTCATATAAGCTTAAGTTAGCGCCACCCGTAATATTCATGATAACACCTTGAGCTCCATCAATAGATGTTTCTAGTAATGGACTAGAAATCGCTTTTTTCGCAGCTTCTGCAGCACGATTTTCCCCGTTACCAGAACCAATACCCATTAAAGCAGAACCTCTATTAGACATAATTGTCTTTACGTCTGCAAAGTCTAAATTAATTAAACCTGGCGTTGCAATTAAATCCGAAATACCTTGAACACCTTGACGTAATACGTTATCAGCTTCACGGAATGCTTCTAACATTGGCGTATTTTTATCAACGATCTCTAATAAGCGATCGTTTGGAATTACAATAAGAGTATCTACATTTTCTTTAAATGCTGCAATACCAGATGCTGCTTGCGTTGCACGTTTACGTCCTTCAAAAGTAAATGGACGTGTTACAACACCAACTGTTAAAGCACCTAATTCTTTTGCAACTTGAGCAACAACTGGAGCTGCACCAGTTCCAGTTCCACCGCCCATACCAGCAGTTACGAAGACCATATCCGCACCACGAAGTGCTTCTTGGATCTGTTCTTTACTTTCTTCTGCAGCTTTTTTCCCTACTTCAGGGTTTGCGCCTGCACCAAGTCCACGCGTTAATTTTCCACCAATTTGCATTTTTGTTTCAGCTTTTGATAGATTTAATGCTTGTGCATCAGTGTTCACAGCGATAAAGTCTACACCTTGTACACCGTGTTCAATCATACGGTTTACAGCATTGTTTCCGCCACCGCCGACACCGATAACTTTTATATTCGCTAATTGATCTTGAGTAGTATCAAACTCTAACATGTCGAAATCCCCCTAGAACCTCATTTTTCGTGTCCAATTTTAATCCCATAAATAACGGAATACACGTTTTACTTTTGACATCATACGGTCATCATTTTGATTATTATTGTTTTGATTACGAGTTTTTTGTTTCGCAGGTTGCTGTTGTACCGGCGTTGGTGCTGGTGCTGGTACTGTTTCAAAATGCTCTTGCTTTTCCTGCACATTTTTCCCACGTAATTTAGCTTTTTGATAAGAATGTTTAATTAATCCAACTCCGCTTGTATATTGGGGCTCACGCACACCAATATAATCAGGAGTTGCTACACGAACATTTTCATGTAAAATATCATATGCAAGATCAAGAACACCTGGCATAGAAGCAATTCCGCCAGTTAGTACATAACCAGAAGCCACTTGCTTTACTCCTAACTTACGCACTTCATCTTGAACAAACATTAAAATTTCCTCTACACGAGCCTCTATTATATCCGATAATTCCAACTGAGAATATTGTTCTGTTTGATCACTTCCCATAATAGGAACCGTAAACATCTCTTCTTCAGATGCTGTATCATAAAAAGCATGTCCATATTTCAACTTAATTTGATCTGCATTTTCTGTTGAAGTTTTCAACCCAATTGCAATATCCTTCGTTATATGGTCTCCACCTAATGGTAATACGCTCGTCGCTTGTAACTCTCCGTCTTTAAAAATAGATAAAGTTGTAGATCCTCCCCCCATATCAACAAGGGCTACTCCTCTATTTTTTTCATCTGAAGATATAGCAACTGTTGCAGCCGCTAAAGGTTGAAGACAAATATCAACAATTTCAAGACCTGCTTTTTCTACACAACGAAGTAGGTTATGTAGTAAAGTTCTCGAGCCTGTAATAAGTGTACCTTCCATTTCTAATCTTACACCGATCATCCCGCGTGGATCGTTAATCTCGTCAAGACCGTCTACGATGAACTGTCGAGGTACCACATCAATAAACTCACGTTCTGGAGCAATTGACACAACTTGTGCTGCATCTAGAACGCGTAAGACATCTTCATTCCCGATTTCACGATCTTCATTTGAAACAGCGACTACTCCGTGACAAGGAAGTAGCTGTACCTGGTTTGCATTGACACCTACTACAACTTGCTCAATATGGATTCCCACCATACGCTCAGCTTGTTCAATTGCTTTTTTAATTGATCGAACAGTCTCGTCTATATCAACTATCGATCCCTTCTTTAAACCATTTGATTTTACATTTCCAACACCAATAATGTTTAAGCTGTCATTAACCATTTCACCAATGATGACTTTAACATTGGATGTACCGATGTCAAGACTAACATATATTTCATTGCTGTTCATTCTTTGGCACCTCCTTCTTTATTTATACCATACAACTCAATATATGGAACAACAATCGCAACTTTACTATTTATAAGAAAAATATTCAACGTCTTTATACGTTTCCCTTTTTTAACCCTATATTTTTCTTATTTTTATTTAGCATTCAATTAAGAATATCGCAGTAAACTATGAATAACTGCTTATCTTGAAATAATTCTATTTCGAGTGTAAAGTTTACCGCCAAGTATAAGTCTACACTAAGATGTACTCATAGAAAAGTGAAACTTGTACCAATACTAGTATGAATCTAAGAATTTTTACATATTTTTCATCAAATGAACCATTCTTCTAAATTCGTATGCATATAATAGAACGTTTGTTTTGTTTTTTCTGCTATAAGCAACGAAAACTACCATTCTATTCTTTTTTTTCTTCCGCACCTAATTCTTTCGTATATGCACCTACTTCTAAATCAATTAATACCTTCTTACCTGGCTCAATTGTTTTTAAAATAAGCGGATAGGCTTCCATACGTTTTGCGAAATTTTGAATCGTAGTGCTCACTTCATAACCTTCATTCATATATAAAGTAAGATGATCTTCATTCGCATTCGTTGGAGAATAGCGAATCTCCGAAATAGATTTTAAAATAGCTGGTGTTAATTTTTCTAGTTCAGCGATTAACTCCTTCATTTTCTCTTCTTTAAAAGGTTCGAAAATCGGTGCTGCAACAGGAAGTTTTCCATTAGGTAGTACATCAAGTGTTTTTCCATTCTCTAATAACGGTTGTAATTTTCCCTCTTTATTTATATAACCAATCGTTAAATATTCTTCAATATGAACATCAATCTTGTTTGGAAAACGTTTTTTTACATTTACTGCTTTAATTTCTTTTCGCTTCGTTAAGTTTTCTTCAGCTTTATGTGCTGTCACTCGGAAATAACTTGTATCATATGTCACGCCTGAATCCTTCATTACTTGCTCATCCGTCATATAATGATTTCCAAACACACTAATCTTTTTTATATTACTAAGCGGAGACCGAAAATAAATTAAAAAGAGCACTAATAAAAATAAAATTGATATGTATAAAATCAATCGATGATTAACATTTTTTTTGTTTTTTTTCTTTTGATTTTTCAATTTTGGTACACGATCTTGTAGTTTAATCACTTTACTATTATTCATGTACGATCCCCCTATGTAACATAAAGAACGGCATGTTCCTCATGCCGTTCTTATCTTCTTATTATAACATAAATGATAATGAGCGGAACGAATAACCGTTATCTTCCAATGATTTCTACTTCTGTGTGCATATCTACATCAAATTTATCCTTAATTGTATGTTTTATTAATTCAATTAAGGACAATACATCTTGCGCTGAAGCTCCCCCGGTATTAACAATAAAATTGCCATGCATTTGAGAAATTTGAGCTCCACCAATCCTATAACCACGAAGCCCTGCTTTTTCTACTAAATCGCCTGCAAAATGTGGGATTGGATTCCGAAATATACTTCCTGCACACGGGTGATTCCATGGTTGCGTTTCACGGCGGTAATCTTTATTATTTTGCATGCTACGTACAATTTCTTCACGTTTTCCCGCCTGTAATTGAAACTCCGCCTCTAAAACAATACCAGGCCGTTTCGTTTGCAATACAGATGCCCGATAAGAAAACTCCAGTTCTTTATTCGTTAACCAGTCAATTGTACCGTCTTCAAACAGAATGAGAGCCTTCGATAATACACTCGATATATCCGATTTATGTGCACCTGCATTCATATATACTGCACCACCGACACTTCCTGGAATGCCGCTTGCAAACTCCAATCCAGCTAACCCTTGACGACTAAGTAAAGTTGACAATTTAATAAGAGAATATCCACTACCAACTCTTACCTTATGTTTTTCGACCTCTAAGTGATCTAATCCTTCTCCTAAACGAATAACAACACCTTCTATGCCTCGATCAGATACAAGAAGGTTTGAACCGCGCCCAATTACAGTCCACTTCGTTTTGTATTGCTTTACTAACTGTAATGTTTTTTCAATACCAGCTACATGCTTAGGCACAATTAAAATATCCGCTGGTCCACCTATTTTCATAGTTGTATAACGCGCTAACGACTCGTTAACTAAAACACGACCAACGTCTGCTTCTATAAGCTCATTTACTAATTGTTCCATAGACAATCTCCCCCATATTAAGTCTCCTTATGACAATAATATGCAGGGCGTTCACCTAACGTTATCCCTCTATTTACGGGCATTACAGCTCCTAAATCAAAATTCGGCGGTAACAAAGAAGTTAGGCGGTATCGGGATGCCAGTAAACATCCGATTAGTGAAAGGTAATAATCAACGAGAGAGAATCACTCCCCACTGATTAAAGCCTCACTTTATTTTTTTACAAGCTTATTCATTACTTCATACAGCTTATTTGCTGCATCTGGAATACCTAGTTTCTTAGCAGCTAGCTTCATATTTTGTAATGTTTGTGCATCCAATAAAATCTCATCAATATCACGAATAAGTGTTTCAGCTGTTAAATCTTTTTCAAGTAACATTTTTGCCGCTCCTTTATCAACAACTGAACGTGCATTCTTTTCCTGATGATTATTTGTTACGTACGGACTCGGTATTAACACACTTGGTTTTCCTAACGCTGTTAATTCTGCAAGTGTTGTTGCCCCAGCCCTTGAAACAACAAGGTCTACACCAGTTAGTACCTCTGGCATATTATGAATGAACGGCTTAATAATAACATTGTTCGGGTTCCCTTTTTGCTTCACGGCTTCCATCACTTTGTCATAATGTACTTCACCTGTTACATATAGTATTTCGTAGCTTTTGTTCCCAAACTGTTCAATTGCTTCAACGAAGGCATCGTTAATCGGTCTAGCCCCACGACTTCCACCAAATATAAGTACAGACTTTTTAGGAAGAGAAAGCCCAACTGAACGTTTCCCTTTCATTCCATTTTGATCCATTACCTCTGATGCTCGCGGATTACCTGTCATTACCACTTTTGACTCTGGAAAATGCTCTGTAGCTGCTTCAAAACAAACAGCAACTTTATCAACATAACGACTTAAAAATTTGTTCGTTACACCTGGTACACTATTTTGTTCATGTACAATAGTCGGAATACCTAATTTGGCTGCAGCGTATACAACTGGTCCACATACATATCCACCCGTTCCAATTACGATATCCGGATTAAAACGACGAATATATCGTTTACTATCCTGTACACCTTTTAGAAAACGCATTACTGTTTTCACATTATCTAATGATATTTTTCGTTTAAATCCGCTTATAACAATAGATTGAAATGGTATACCTGCTTTTGGAACGATTGTACTCTCTAGTCCATTTTCCGTACCAATATATAAAAATCTTGCTTCTGGATTTAACTTTTTTATTTCTCTAATTAAAGCAAGAGCTGGATAAATATGACCACCAGTACCCCCACCACTCACTAATACACGCACTACTAACTCCTCCGCTTCTCTTTTCTTATTTCCATTATATTTATTTCTATATACATATTGCATTTTTACACACATACGAAAAACCCTGTCTTATAAACAGGGTTTAGTAGCGAGAATGGCGACTTATATTTAATAATACACCTACTGCCATTAACATTAATGTCAAACTTGATCCACCATAACTTAAAAACGGCAAGGTAATACCCGTAACGGGCATCAGTCCTGTTACAACACCAACATTAATCATTACTTGAATCGCAATCATCGCCACAATACCTACTGCTAAAAACGTACCATATAAATCTGGCGCTCCTAATGCGATACGAATCCCGCGCCATAATAATAGACTAAATAATAATAACACAAATGAACCACCAATAAAACCTAATTCCTCGGATAAGATTGCAAATATAAAGTCAGTTTGTGGTTCAGGTAAATAAAGAAATTTTTGTCTACTTTGTCCAAGCCCAAGTCCAAATAATCCACCGGGTCCAATTGCGAGTAATGATTGGATAATTTGAAATCCACTTCCAAGCGGATCTGCCCACGGGTCTAAATATGATGTAATGCGCTTCATTCGATACGGTGCTGATGCGATTAACCCTACAAACCCTGCTACACCAAGCAAACCAAACATCGCAAAGTGAAAGACCCTCGCTCCCGAAATAAATATCATAATGATACATGTCCCAACCATTACCGTTCCTGTCCCAAGGTCTGGCTGTAACATAATCATCCCAAAAGCAAGAAACACAAAACTAAGAGCCGGTAATAAACCACGTTTAAAAGATGTAATCAATTTTTGCCGTTCCGCTAAAAACTTTGCCAAGAAAATAATCATCGCAAACTTCATAAATTCTGACGGTTGAATCGAAAATGCTCCGATCCCAATCCAACTTCGTGCTCCTCCTCGAACAAGACCTACTCCAGGAATAAGAACGAGAATAAGAAGAATGAAGCAAACTAGCAAAATTACTTTTGAATACGTACGCCACACCCAATAATCAATTTTCATAATAAAAAACATAGCTACTACACCAAGACCCGCAAACAGTAATTGTCTTTTGGCAAAAAAGAATGAGTCCCCCATTTTATAAGAGGCCCAAACTGCACTCGCACTATAAACCATAATCATTCCGATTGTCAACAATGAAAGTGTTACGATGATGAGAATAAAATCAGGCGTTTTCTTCATTACCCACAAACACCACCTCTTTAGGCAGAACCTTTTGCCCTATGTAACAAAACATCAGTAGGTGTTAGCCTACTGATGTTTTGATTTACTTTATATAAGTTTATGCACAGCTTGTATAAAAATGTCTCCTCTTTCTTCAAATGTTTTAAATTGATCCCAGCTTGCACACGCTGGAGAAAGAAGAACAACATCATCTTCTTTAGAATGAGCATAAGCTTTCACCACTGCTTCATCTAAAGTATCGACACTTTCAATTATATCTAATCCCGCTTTTTCTGCCGCTCTTACTAGTTTGGGAGCTGTTTGTCCAAATGTTACAATCGCTTTTACATTTTTGAAATACGGAATTAAATCATCGAATTCATTTCCGCGATCAAGCCCACCCGCTAGTAACACAATCGGTTGTGTAAACGCAGATAGTGCTTTCTCAGTCGCTAACATATTCGTTGCTTTTGAATCATTATAAAACTTACGGTTGTTAATCGTTGTTACATATTCTAAACGATGTTTTACACCAGTAAAACGTTTTAACACGACCGTAATTGCTTCATTAGAAGTACCTAATAATTTCGCAATACTCATCGCAGCTAAAATATTTTCTAGATTATGTTGACCAGGTAAAACGATATCACTTACTTCAACAACTTTTTCACCTTTGAAATAAAGAGCGTTATCTTTTATACACGCACCATCTTCAATTTCTTTCGTTGTCGAAAACAGGATTTTTTGACCTTTAGTATCCGCAGATAACTCCATCACATCTGCATCATCCGCATTTATTACACTATAATCGTTTTCTGTTTGGTTTTTAAAAACATTTGCTTTTGCTAAACCATATTCCTTCTTCGTCCCATGGTAATCTAAGTGGGCTTCAAATAAGTTTAAGAACGCTGCAATTTTAGGTTGGAACGATTCTACTCCCATCAATTGGAACGATGAAAGCTCTGTAACTACAACTTCATTTTCTTTTGCATCCTGTGCTACTTCACAAGCTACAGTTCCTATATTCCCTGCAATAACAGGATGCTTTTGCCCTTCTTTTAACATTTCAAATGTCAGCATTGTTGTCGTCGTTTTACCATTAGACCCTGTAATTCCAACAAATGGTGCTTTTGAAATACGATATGCTAATTCAACTTCCGTAACAATTGGAATTTCTTTTTCTTTCGCAGCAACTAATATTGGATTAGAATACGGGATTCCTGGATTTTTAACGACAAGAGAAATATTTCTCTCTAATAATTCTAAAGGATGGCCACCGCATACAACGTCCATTCCTTTTGCTTGTAATTCTGCAGCAAGTACATTGTCTGCTAAAGGCTTTCCGTCATTTACAATGACATTCGCCCCTAATTTTTGCAACAAAGTAGCTGCTGCATAACCACTCTTTGCAATGCCTAATACAAGAATATTTTTATTTTGAAATTCAGTTACAGTTTTCAATTACATCCACACCCCGATATAAATTCCTAACACAGCTAATAAAAATCCTACAGACCAAAACGTTACAACAACGCGCCATTCTGACCAACCACATAATTCATAATGGTGGTGTAATGGACTCATTTTAAAGACACGTTTTCCTGTTGTTTTAAACGAAATAACTTGAATAATAACAGATAAAGTTTCCATTACGAATACTCCACCAATAATTACAAGTAGTAATTCTTGTTTTAATAAAATTGCTACAGCTGCGATAGCTCCACCTAAAGCTAAGGAACCTGTATCCCCCATAAATACTTTTGCTGGATTCGCGTTGAATACTAAAAATCCCAGTACTGCTCCGACAACTGCCATACAGAATATCGCAACTCCAAATTGTTCTTGCGCTACTGCAATAATACTAAATGCTCCAAATGCAATAGCCGCTGTTCCTGATAATAAACCATCTAAACCATCAGTTAAGTTAACCGCATTCGAGCCACCGATTAGCATAAATAGCACAAGTACAAAATACGCCCAACCTAATTCAAACTTAACATCCGTACCTGGAATCATGATATATGTGTGAAATGCTTGCCCTTTTCCAATTAAAAAGAACGCAATAGCAATAACAAGCTGACCTACTAATTTTTGTTTTGATGTTAAACCAAGATTTCTCTTCTTAACTACCTTTATGTAGTCATCTAAAAATCCAATCAATCCATAACCAAATGTCACTAATAATAATAACGAAACCTCTGCACCTAAATGATTAAACTTAATCGCCATAATAAGTGAAGTGACCATCATAGATACATATATGACAATACCGCCCATTGTCGGTGTCCCTGATTTTTTTTGATGTGACTTTGGTCCCTCATCACGAATACTCTGTCCGAACTTTAATTTTCTTAAAAATGGAATAAACAATGGCGAAAGGGCAACAGAAATTAAGAATGCTACCCCAGCCGTTACTAATAAACCTTGCTCAAGCACATATAGTCCTCCTCTCACGTTGTTACTCTTCGTTGTTTAAACGCCCTGTAATTGCTTCTTTCGCAACTTCACGATCATCAAAATGATGAACTTCTTTACCAATAATTTGATACGTTTCATGACCCTTACCAGCAATAATAATGATATCATCTGCTTTCACATTAGCGATCGCATGGTGTATCGCTTCTTTTCTATCAATAATCACTTCATAATTATTCCCACTTGCACCCTGTACCATATCATCTAAAATAGCCGCTGGATCTTCACTTCTTGGATTATCTGATGTATAAATTGCATGAGTTGCATATTTTGTTGCAACACTTGCCATTATCGGTCTCTTTGTTCGATCCCTATCGCCGCCACAACCAACGATACAATACACATCACCTTTTGCAAATTGTTTTGCAGTTTTTAATACATTTTCTAAACTATCCGGCGTATGCGCGTAATCAACAATAACTGTATAATTTTGTCCGCCATCAACAACTTCAAAACGTCCTGGAACCCCAGCTAGTTCTTTTATAACAGCAATGATTGTTTGTAATTTCACACCCGAAACAAGTCCTGCTGCTGTTGCTGCAAGTACGTTATATACATTGAATTTACCTATTAATTTCATCGTAACATTTACACTTTCATACGGTGTGACAAGCGTAAATGTAGTCCCGCCACTCGTCATAACGATATTTTTTGCCATAATGTCACTTGTTGTATCAATACCATATGTTACAACTGTTGCTGCAGTACTTCTCATATACTCTTCTGTTACATTATCATCGCTATTCAGCACAGCGTACTTTTCACGATTATGATTATAACTATTGCCAAGCTGTGCAAATAGTAACCCTTTTGCATGTTTATATTCTTCCATCGTTTTATGATAATCTAAATGATCTTGTGTTAAATTCGTAAACACCGCTACATCGTAATCACATCCGTGTACACGACCAAGATCTAACGCATGTGACGAAACTTCCATTACCGTGCTGTCCACACCTTGTTCAACCATTTTTGAAAACGTCTGTTGAAGTGTTAGTGCATCTGGTGTTGTATTTTTCACCTCAAATGTTTCATCACCGATTTTCATATTAATCGTCCCAATTAGCCCTGTTTTATGACCATGTGCTCGCATAATCTCATCCATAATATGCGATGTTGTTGTCTTTCCATTTGTACCTGTAATTCCGATTAAATGTAACTTGTGTGTCGGTTGACCATAAAAATAATCAGCTAAAACCGCTAACGAACGAAAAGTATTTTTCACAAGTACAACTGGAACGTCAACATCAATTGGTCTTTCCGCAACAATAGCAGCCGCTCCTTGTGCCGCTGCTTGCTTAGCAAAATCATGGCTATCAACCGTATATCCTTTCATACATACAAATAAGCTTCCTTCTTTCACTTTACGTGAATCAGCTTCTATAGATGTGATTTCTGGATTTTCTTTTGGAACAACTGGAAAATCATGCAAACATGATAAAAGTGTATGCAACTTCATTTCACTAAACCCTCTCTACATTGTTTATTTATCTTTTTTTCAGTAAGCAACACATTACCTCCTATATAAGGAGGTAAGTGCTACTGGCCTATTTATGAATGAGACACTTATTGTCTCACATTAAGTAACTGTTCTATAAAGAACTCACTTCCACCAATTGTACCATAAAACGTACTATGTTACCTTTAATTCCCGAAGTAAATTCTAATTTTTGAGCCTTCTTTTACTTTAGCTCCCGCTTCTGGTGATTGCTTAATTACTTTCTCTCCATCTCCACTTATATCAAGCTGCAAATCGACGAGTTGTGTTTGTAAGTCTTTCTTTTTCATTCCAATTAAATTCGGAACTTCCACAGTTGGTGTATCGCCCCATTTATATTCTTTCTCAACTTGTTCTTTTCTCGGTTTCACTCCCATAACAGGAAGAGCATCTCGAAGGATATTCCCGACAATTGGAGCTGCTACCACTCCACCAAACTGTGTAACCCCTTTTGGATTATCCACAGCAACATACACAACAATCTCTGGATCATCCGCTGGAGCAAATCCGATAAAAGATACAATATAATTATTCTCTAAATATTTACCATCTTTCACCTTTTGAGCAGTACCCGTTTTTCCACCTACACGATATCCATCAATATAAGCTCCTTTACCAGAACCTTTCGCTACAACATTCTCTAATGCATAACGAACTTTTTCTGAAGTTTCCTTGGAAATAACTTTTCTTTTCTCAACAGGTGTCTTTTTACTAACAACTTGATTATTTTTTGGATCAATAAACTCCTTAGCTATATACGGCTGATACAATGTTCCACCATTTACAGCCGCCGCTACAGCTGCTACTTGTTGAATTGGTGTAACAGAAACCCCTTGGCCGAATGAAGTTGTTGCTTGCTCTACTGGACCAACTTTATCTAAATTAAATAAAATCCCACTGCCTTCACCTTGCAAGTCAATTCCAGTCTTCTGCCCAAAACCAAAATTACGAATGTATTTAAATAATCGGTCTTTACCAAGGCGATCACCAAGTTCAATAAATCCCGGGTTACATGAGTTTTGAACGACTTCTAAAAACGTTTGACTGCCATGACCTCCTGCTTTCCAGCATTTCAATCTAGCTCCACCGACTTCAGCTGCTCCATCATCATAAAACGTATCCTTCTCTAAGTCTACTAAATTTTCATTCAATGCTGCAGCTAATGTAATGATCTTAAATGTTGAACCAGGCTCATACGTACTCCACACAGGTAGATTTCTGTTATACACTTCTGGAGAGACACTTTGAAAATCCGCTGGATCAAAACTCGGCCGACTAGACATACCTAAAATTTCACCATTTTTAGGATTCATTGCAATCGCAATCATACCGTCTGGATTATAAGTTGACTCCGCAATATTCATTTCTCTTTCCATAATCCTTGTAATACGCGCATCGATTGTTAATCCTAAATTTAAACCAGCTTCTGGTTTTTTGAAATCATCACCAACATTAGGCATCCTTTGTCCTTTCGCATCTGCAAAAAAACGCACATGACCTTTGTCCCCATTTAGCTCCTTATCATAATATTTTTCTAGTCCCATAAGACCTTGGTTATCGCTACCTGCAAAACCTAATACATGTGATAAAAAATTCCCAAATGGGTAGTACCGGATAGAATCCTCTGCGATATACACGCCCTTCAAACTTAAGCCTCGTACCTCTTTCGCTTTGTCATGTGATATTTTCCTTCCGCCTTTATCTAACCTTACAATCGATTCTTTTTTTGTAATCCTCTTATAAATCTCATCTTTTTCCACACCTAATACTGCAGCTAACTTCTCTGCAGTCTCTGCTGGTTTTTCAATTTGCCTCGGTACAACAAAGACAGTTGGAGCACTTTTATTCGTGGCAAGTTCCACACCATTTCGGTCTAAAATTTTCCCACGTTCGGGTTCAAAAGTAATATTACGACTCCATGAATCTTTCGCACGATCCGTTAACATATTCCCAAGAAAAAATTGCACATATCCAAGACGAATATCGATAATAGTGAAGATAAGTATACCTGATATAAGTATAAAAATAAGTCGTTTTCTAACTGTTACATTTGATACACGCATATCGGAACAAGCCTCCCTTACGCCTAGCTTGTTCCAATATATGCTTGTACTTATTTAATTAGAACTTCTTCTCTTTTACCATTACGGCTTTTCTGCTTCTTGTTGTGGTTCGAGTGGCGGTACGAGTGTGACACCTAATTCTGTACCAGGTTGTAATAATGTTCCTTCCGCCACACTTTGTTCTGTTACGTATCCTGTACCAGAAGGCTTCAAGTTAAGCTGTAATGTCTTCGCTAAATTCATAACATCACGCAGTGCCCATCCTTGTATATTTGGCATTGTAGGCTTATCTCCTACCAAGAAGACTCGGTCGCCTTTCAATGTTTGTTCAGTCGCTTTTGGTACTTGTTGCTGTACTTTCCCTTCACCTAATACGATTGGACGAAGTTTTGCTTTATCAATTGCTTTCCCCGCTTCAGCCATCGTTTTACCAGTTACATCTGGAACAGTAGTTTGTTGCTCTTTCAGATGTTTTTTCGGATCTTTCACTTCATTTGGCTTAATCTTTAAATACTCTAAACTATTTTTTGTTACATATTTAAAAATATCAGCTAAAGGCTGTGCACCGTTCTCATCATCTTTTAATTTCGGCTGTTTTACAGCTACATAAACAACAAGTTGTGGGTCGTCCATTGGTGCCATACCTAAGAATGAGAATATATAATTCTGTCTTCCTGTCATATAGCCGCCTTTTCCATCCGGAATTTGCGCTGTACCTGTTTTACCACCAACTGAATATCCATCAATTTTATAAGCTGTCCCTGTACCTTTCGGAGATGTAACAACACGTTCTAATAACTGTCTTACTTGCGCTGCTGTTTCCTTTGTAACAGGTTTTCCTACTTCTTCTGGCTTATGTTCTAATTTTACTTTCCCTGTTATCGGATCTACAATTTTATCAATTGCATAAGGTTTCATCATTTTCCCATCATTTGCAATAGCTGTTGCAGCTTGTACAAGCTGAATTGGTGTTACAGTGGAACCTTGTCCAAAAGCTGTTGTCACTTGTTGTATTTGCTGATCAAATAAAATTGTATTCGATCCTTCACCTGATAAATCAATGTTCGTTTTTTCATCTAATCCAAAACTATGAATATATTTTCGGAAACGTTCTGGACCAAGTTTTTGATCTCCTAAAATTGCAAACGCTACGTTTGAAGAACGTTCTACCCCTTCATCAAACGTGATAGAGCCCCAACCAGCACCGCCGTTATGATCTTTTATTTTCCTATTTCCGACTTGATATGTCCCGGACTGATAATAATCTTGCCCTTTGTACACACCTTCATTAATAGCTGCCGCTAACGTGAAAATTTTCATTGTTGATCCAGGTTCAAATGCATTGGCAATTGCGTCATTGAAGAAATATTTAATTTGACGATCATTAGGGTCATAACTAGGTTTAGTAGACGTCGCTAATATTTTTCCAGTTTTCGGATCTGCAACAATCCCTATTAAACTTTCTGGTTCATATTGCTTACTTGCTGCTTTCATCGCGTCTTCTAAATAACTTTGGACACGGTGATCAATTGTTAAATACGCGTTATCTCCATTTTTAGGTGCCTTTACATTAACTTTTCCACCATCAAGAGACACACCTTTACGGTCACCTGTATATGCTACTTCTCCGTTAGAAGCACTTAAATATTTATCCAAGCTTTTCTCTATGCCAAATTGACCTACCGAGGTTCCATTCTCATTTGGTTTTGCATGACCTATAACGTAAGATGCGAAATCACCGTTTGGATACACCCTTGCATTTTCTGTAATAAAAGATATTCCCGGCAACTTCAACGCTTCTATTTGTTCCTTCTTTTCTTTCGTCAAATCCTTACCTAACGTTCCAAATTCGACTTGACTTCTACCTTCCTTATTTAAAGAAGCTAAAATATCCTCTTCGCCTTTTCCAAGTACTCCTGCAATTTTCTTTGCAGTATCTTCTTTATTCTCAACAGAGTTAGCACCTTTTAGGGCGGCTACTATTTTATAAGAGTTTGCGTCTTGCGCTAACACATGACCGTTTTGATCATAAATGGTTCCTCTGTTCGCTTCAAGAACTCCTGTTTTACTATGCTTTTGTTTAGCAAGTGCATCTAAATCTTGATTATGAACTGTTCCTGTTGATTGTATGTAAAAAAATCGGGCTAATAACAGCAAAAAGAGCAGGAGGAAAAATATCATAAAATAACCTGCTCCCTTATTGGTATGAAATTTAGTCATATTCTTCTTCATCGTTCCTTCACACCTATTGCCTTATTTGAGGCCTTTCACATTATTCGCATTAATTTCTAGCCCGTGTTTTTTTGCAACTTCAGCGATTCGTTCATAGCGACTTAACTTCTCTACTTCAGCTTGTAATTCTTGATTTTCTTTTTGCTGCTGTACAATTTTTTCTTCTATCGTCGCTGCTTCTACATTAACTTGATAAAGGCCTGCTTTATTTCCAATAAACGCGACACAGGCATACAATAAAAAGCCAATAAACGCTACATACAACAGTTTTTCGATTCTTGTAATTTTCGCTTTAACTTTCGGCTTAACCATCTGCTGTGGGGGCGTTTGAATTTGCACCTCTTCTTGCGCTTGTTGTTTGTACTTTACAGCTAAATTAGTCATACCTCTCTCTCCCTTTTATCGTTTTTCAGCGATTCTCAACTTCGCAGAACGCGCACGATTATTTTCTTCTAGCTCTATATCAGAAGGTAAAATCGGTTTTCTTGTAATAAGCTTTAATTTTGGCTTAAATTCATCAGGAATAATCGGTAATCCTGGCGGCAATTGTGGCGTTGTACTATTTCGCTTAAACGTTGTTTTACAAATACGATCTTCTAATGAATGGAATGTTATAACACTAACTCTTCCACCTGGCTTAACCATCTCAATAGCAGATTCCAATGCTTCTTCAAATACTTTTAATTCATCATTTACAGCTATACGAATTGCCTGAAACACTCGCTTAGCAGGATGCCCACCAGTTCTACGAGCAGGAGCCGGAATACCTTCTTTAATTAGCTCTACTAATTCTCCTGTCGTTTCAATAGCTTTATTCTCACGATAAGCTTCAATTTTTCTTGCAATTTGTTTTGAAAATTTCTCTTCACCGTATTGGAAGAAAATCCTTACAAGTTGTTCATATGACCAACTATTTACAACATCATATGCTGTTAATGGGGCATCTTGATCCATCCGCATATCTAACGGTGCATCATGATGATAACTAAAGCCTCGCTCTGGTGTATCTAATTGTGGGGATGAAACACCTAAATCAAATAAAATACCGTCTACTTCTGTTATACCTATTTCCTGCAGTTTTTCAGCTAAATAGCGGAAGTTACTCTTTACTGTTATAAACTGTTCACCGTATGAAGAGAACTTTTCTTTCGCGTTTTGAATCGCTATCTCATCTTGATCAAACGCTATTAATTTTCCACCTTCAGTTAATTGGGATAATAAATAAGAACTATGTCCTCCTCCCCCCAGTGTACAATCTACATATGTACCATCTGGCTTTATATCTAAGCCGTCTACTGTTTCCTTTAAAAGCACTGTTACGTGTTTAAACATTGTTGCACCTACTCTTTTTCCAATTAATTATGTTGAATGTATCCCTTCCTCTAAACACATCTTTCACGCTTAGAGAATGAAATAATACGAAAGAACGACTCATTTAACTTACCAATAAAGGCAACATACTATACAAATCGCTATTTTCTTTTATTATATACTAAATTTTATCATCTTTTGCGGGAATTTAAATAAAAAACTGTCGAAAAAGCGAATAATACGTTTACATTTTGTGCTATTTTGTCATATATTTAAGTATCCAACACAATTATCACATCTATTTTTTTGATTGATAATTCAGAAAAAAATCACTTCACAGTAAATTCAACGGAATAAAAATAAAATCCTGCTCCAAGGAGCAAGATTTTATAGTTTTATAACATGATGTTTTCCGTCCCAAGAAAAAGGGTTTTCCATTACACGATCAACGAAATCCAAACCAAACTGATTTAAATAATAACATACATTCCACACACGTTCTTGCGGCGCACCTAATGGACGAAGTGCGAATTGTATACGGCGAAATTTATTTAGCTGAACCTCATACTTTTTCTCAACATTTCTTTTCAACATTCTTTCCAGCAGTTCAATTTGTTCATTAATTTTCAATTCGTTTTTCCCTGCAAACGCACTTAACCCCGGCTCTATTTTCTTTACAAATTGCTGTAAAGATGTATGAATATCGGCAATTTCTTTTTTCGCCTTTTCAAAATGATTATCAATCGGTTCCTCTATTTGATTAGACAACCAGTTTTCACGCAGTTTATCGACATCATTTAAAAACGGATCACTTTCTCTCAATTGCAGATCGAATAAATCTGTCGCTATACATCTCTCCACATAAGTAATTGTAAGACGAGGAACGACAGGTGGCATTTGAAAACCGACAGTATGGAATACTTGTTGTAATTCACTCCAATAAGCTAATTCCCCTGGACCTCCAATAAATGCGAGCGTAGGAAATACATACTCTTGCATAAGAGGACGTGTTACAACATTATTACTAAAACGTGCCGGATTTCTCTCCATCTCTTCAATCAACTCTTCGTATGAAAATGAATGCGCCCCATCCTTTCCAACAAACTTACCTTGATGCTCTTCAAGCAATACTCGTTCATTATCTATTTCCATAAATATATGCACTGCATGAGACTTCGTTTCAATAATCGGTTTGTATCCTAGTTCTTTAATTACTTCCTGCTGATTACGAAGGCCCTCTTGTACCTCTTTATACTTACTTATAATTCGCTTAAAAAATGGAATTTCTAACTTTCTTAATTCAGGATGATGTGAATCAACAAGGATTAAACCAGAATTAGCAAAGATTTTCGTAATAAGATGAGCAAAGAAATCTACATACGTATTCGATTTTTCCAAAGCATCATCAACAAATTTTAATACATCCTTTGTAAAATTTGTTTCTGGATATGTTTTAAAAATCTCTTCAATCCAATTTCTACAATCTTCAACAGAAAGTTCAGACTCAGAAGCACTCGCCTTTTTCGGATTACGATCATAAAAAATAGTTTTTTTCATCTTTTTATTTTTCGCTAAAAAAGTATGGTTAATCTCATCCATATCATGGTCTTCACCCGCAATCCAGAAGACAGGGACAACTTTCACCCCTAAACTTTCTTCTTTTTCCTTTGCAAGCTTTAAAATTGAAATAACTTTATGAATTGTATAAAGCGGTCCAGTTAATAACCCCGCTTGTTGTCCAGCTATTACAACATATGTATTTTCATCTCCAAGCGCTTTTACATTTTGAAGTGTAGATTCTCCCGCTTGTAATTTTGTATTATATTCTAATAAATGCGCTACTACATCTTGGCGGAAAAACTCCCTTTCACGCAAATCATGTAAACGCTGTTTAAAAGCATCTTCTGTTAACATATAATCAAAACATGACTGTATCTCTTTTTTACCGTTCATATAGTCCGCTACAACACCTTGTTGCGGAACAGAGATTTCTTTTATCTCCATATAATTCTTCCTTTCGTATCCAGTTCTCTCACCAATCCACATTGTAGTCAATGTTTCACGTAAAAGCAAAGAATAACACTTATACTCTTGTTTCTAACCCTTTTATTGCATCGAACAAAAATTGAAGTGTCGGAACTGGTCGTTGCTGTTTCTTAGCCTCTTCTAATACATATCCAACAATCGCATTAATTTCCGTCTGTCTATTCGCTCTTACATCGGCTAGCATAGAGGATGTATTACGAGACGTTCCTTCACACACATTGCGTACCATTTGCCATACCATCTCTTTTTCTCCTCTAATAAGAAAGGCGACCTCCTGAAACACTTGCTCCATCATTTGATAAAAAAAACGATTCTTGGTTAATTCACCATTCTTAACTCCCAATAACGCCGTCAACGGATTGATACATACATTTACCACTAATTTTTTATGCATAATCTCTTTCCAATCCGTTTCTATTTGAACTGGAAAATAAGACACGGGAAAAGAATGGAATACACTTTCGAAATGTATAGATTGACCACAAACCACTCCAAATTTCGTTACCCCAACTCCAGTATGATGAACGATATGCCCTCCCTCTTTTTTCGCACCATGTTCTACAATACCAACAGCTATATTTTCACACCCTATGTTCAGCATCTTTTGAAGATGTGACATTCCGTTTTGCAAAAAGATTAATGATGCTGCCCCTTCCACAAACGGTAGTATGTCATCTATATGATATTGCTTCACAGCAATAAATATATAATCTAAATTTTGCGCTACCATACTTTCTATCGGTAAAACAGATGGATATACTGTTTCACATGTTCTATCTCTAATACAAGTTACACCTGTTTCATTTAACTCTTCAGCCTGCTTAGCTGTTCTTGTAAACAACGTAACATTTTGGTTACTTTTTTGTAAATAAAATGTATACAATAGACCAATAGCACCTGGTCCGACAATTCCAATTTTCATTTTCACACAAGGGATTCACATTAAGCGCCCTTGCCGCCCCCCTTTTTTTATATCTTTTTAAAGTACATGAGCACGCCCTATAATTTCGTTGTCCTCTGCCAAACAAATACACTCTCATTTTTCACTACGTATATACTGCCTATTAATACACTTATACTCTTAGTTTAGCAAATCCTCAAAAAAATAATAAAAGAAATATACTATCTTCTTCATAAAAATAAAAAAATGAGTTATACTATTATTGTAAATATTTTTACTTTTCTGCATTCAACGAGATAAGAAAAGGATGTGATGTAATGGGATTCCCAAAAGTTGAGCGCTTGCTCATCAATTATAAAACGTTAGATGAATTTAAAAAATTTAAAGGGTGCGGAGCCCAAGAACTATCTATGCTGGAAGAATTGCAAGCAAACATTATTGAAAACGACAGTGAATCTCCATTTTACGGTATTTATTATGGCGGATCACTAATTGCACGTATGAGTCTATATATGAAAAGAAACGGCGGAGAACCATTCGAAATTACAGGTCCTTACCTAGAACTTTATAAACTTGAAGTATTACCAACTTTTCAAAAACAAGGATTCGGGCAAATGCTTGTAAATCATGCGAAACAAATGCAATTTCCTATTAAAACGATAGCGCGTATTCATTCATCTGGTTTTTGGGATAAATTAAGTTTCAACCCCGTATCAGTAACTGATGGAGATTTTTATATTTGGCATCCAGAAACAAATTTGAATGCGGTTACAAACGAAGAATCGGCTTAATAAATAAATAAAAAAAACAGCTGTATAACAGCTGTTTTTTATTTCTTAAGCTTCTCTAACTTTTCATTCGAGCGAGCGTTGTTTCTTTCCACTACCATTACACTTCTTTTTTGATCGATATAATCAAGTAATGTTCTATACTCTTCCTCATATACTGATAATCGCTCCAGAAGACGCTCTCTTTCTGTTTGTAATGATTCAACTTGTTGTTGCAACACCGTTAAAGAGTTTTCATCTTTATAATTTTGCAAGAAGTCAATAACATCATTCAACGTAATTGACGTAGGTTCTAACACCTTCGTCTCTTTCACTTCATAATTTTCTACTTTACGAAGTTGCTTTGCTTCCTCAATACGTTCTTTATATTGCTTTCTTACGTAAGAATTCCATCTAAATCCACATGCTGCTGGTGTACGTGATAAATTTTTTCCCACTTCCTTAAAGGCAGAAAGTTGTGTTCCACCTTCTCGAATATGCCGGAGTACTACTTCTGCCAGAAGCAAATCTTCATCATCAGTCCAAGCATCTTGTCTTGTTGTCGCCATCTCTCTAGTCCTCCCTATGCATTTTTTATTAAGCATATGCAGTTACTAGAAAAGATAGAATACAACAACTAAAGATTAAGACAAAAAAAAATAAACGCAGAAGATATCTTCTGCGTTTATTTTCCCGCAATTACTTGCTGATTACTTCTTTACCTTTGTAAGTACCGCATGCTTTACATACACGGTGAGCTAATTTCGCTTCACCACAGCTTGGGCACTCTACCATACCAGGTACTGATAATTTGAAATGCGTACGACGCTTTCTTTTTACTGTTTTAGAAGTTCTTCTAAAAGGTACAGCCATTCTTCCCACCTCCTTAAAAGAAATAGTTATTTTCATATGAAGGCCTGAACCAGTCTTCCGATTATTTGTCAAAAAACTTTGCAAGTCCTGCCAATCTTGGATCAACAGTCTTTTCTTTGTCTTCTTCCGAAATCACTTGCCAGTCTTGACCTTGCGTCGGTGCTCCACCAGAAACATCATCACTGAAAATTTGCATTGGAATCTCCAAAAGTATATTTTCCTTGATTACGGGCAGTAAGTCAAGTACTTCTCCTTCTAAAGAATGAATTTCAGCTTCAGTTTCAAATTCTTCTTGTGAAGTTTGGAACACCTCAGTTGTTTTAATGTCAAATGGTAATGTCACATCTACTAAAGAGCGAGAACATGGTAAAACCATGCTTCCAGTTATATGTAGATGAAACGTAAACTTACCGGAGCCAAAATCAACTCTTCCCATTACATGCACAGGATTAATTTCACGAATATCTTTCTCGACCTCTTTTAGCTCACTTACATCTACCATCTCATCCAATGTCAATCCTTTATTTCTCAATTTATTCAATTGATGGATGGACCATTTCATATCATATCACCTCAAGGCAACAAACAAAATTATAGCTAGCCATTTTATATTTGTCAATGTTTTTTCTTTACACTATAATGAAGTCATCATAGTAAATAATATATAGAGTATCACGTTTTTCAAAAAGATGCTACATCGAAAGGAGAGATTACCATAAAAGCTGGTGGTATTGTTGTTGAATATAACCCTTTTCATAACGGTCATCTTTATCATGTGCAACAGACAAAAAAGTTAACACAATCCGATATAATAATTGCCGTTATGAGTGGTCCTTTTTTACAGCGTGGTGAGCCCGCACTCATTTCCAAATGGTATCGCACTAAAATGGCCTTAGCAAACGGCGTAGACCTTGTTGTAGAGCTTCCATACGTCTTTGCAACACAAAAGGCTGAAACCTTCGCAAATGGTGCTATTTCCATTTTAAATGCCCTACGTGTTTCTGAAATTTGTTTCGGTAGTGAGGATGGACAAATCAAAAACTTTTATAATACCATCTCCGTACAAAAAAACGAAGAAGAGACTTTTAACTGCCTTGTAAAACAATTCATGGACGCTGGTAATAGTTATGCAAAAGCAACATCAGATGCTTTCTCACACATTTTAACATCCGAAAACAACATTGATATGTCACAACCAAATAATATTTTAGGCTTCCAATATATGAAAGCAATTCTGTCACAGAATAGTTCTATACAAGCTCAAACTATACAAAGATTTGCCTCTCATTATCATGATGAAACATTTAATGACCAATATATTGCAAGCGCGACAAGCATCCGAAAACAACTCTTTAGCGAAGAAGGATCATTTACAACAATTGAACCTTTTCTCCCACAGGCAACCACTTCGCTTTTAGCAAATTACAAACAAAACTACGGGATATTACATAATTGGGAACAATACTTTTCATTTTTTAAATATAAACTCATGACGATGTCTCCAGGGGACTTACGACATATATATGAAATAGAAGAAGGTTTAGAGCATCGTATTTTATCAAAAATACAAAACAGTTCCTCCTTCTATTCATTCATGGAAGCATTAAAAACAAAACGTTATACATGGACTAGATTACAAAGAGCTTGTACACACATTTTAACAAACACAACAAAAGAGGAAATACGTAGCGCAAATATAGAACAACACGCACCATATATCCGCCTGTTAGGCATGTCACAAAAAGGACAAACTTATCTTTCAAAAAACAAGAAAAAAATCGAACTTCCAATCCTTACTCATACAAAAACATTTGACCATGCCGCTTTAGATATAGAGAAAAAAGCAAACTCTGTATATTTCTCCATCATGCACGAACCGTTACGCACGCAACTATTAAAACAGGATATAACACACCATCCTATTCGCTATGATGAAACAACTACAAAATTCCTATAAAAAAACCTCTCTATTTCAGAGAGGTTTTTTCCTTATCCATCTTTTCTAAATATGTTAACGCATCATCCAGCGTATCCACTGGTATAATTTTCATTTTTGTTTTAATATCCTTTGCAGTCTCAAGTGCATCTTTATAGTTCGATTTCTCCGCACCTTTTTCATTTGGCGCAAAGAACACTTCAGCCCCGGCATCGCTAGCAGCCACCACTTTTTGATTTATACCACCAATTGGGCCCACTTCTCCTTTTTCATTAATTGTACCTGTTCCAGCTATCTCATGTCCTTTTGTTAAGTCTTCTTCCACAAGTTGATTATATATTTCTAATGTAAACATTAAACCTGCGGATGGTCCACCAATTTCATGAGAATTAATTTTCACTTTCGGATCGACCACTAATTCTCTTTCCGTAACGATAGAAACACCTATACCGACACGTCCATTTCCATTAGGAATCGTCTTTACATTTAAATTTTCTTTCAATTGTTTTCCATTTCTCATGTACTCAATACTTACAGCATCGCTTTCTTTTTTCCCAGTCATATATTCAATAAATTGCTCCGTCTTTTCAAATGTTTTTCCGTCAACAGCTATAATAACATCACCAAGCTTAAGCTTTCCTTCTGACGGCATTCCTTTTGCCACACCAGCAACTAATACACCTTTATTTTCAAAAGAAACAGAGCGATTTGCACGTTTATATGCATTATAAATTGCGGCATTTTGTGAATCTTTCATCGCATAATTTTGGCGAAATTGATATTCTTCATCACTCTCACCTTTTTGCAATATTTCTTCCGCTTTCGAAATATGTGTATATTTATTAAACTGTGCCGCTATTAAATTCACCACATTTGCTGGCCCCATTGAAACCGTAACAAGCATAAAATCACCAGATTCTTTCGTTCCACCCTCAACTTGAACGTAAGGCTCTAATTTGGCAGCCATTCCTGGTTTTGTTACATAATACGGTAAACGTACGTAAACAAGTAACATCGCCAATATAACCCCTATTAAGATTGCATATATAAACCGAAAACGCTTAAACATTATGTTTCTCCTTCCACTGCTCAATTAATAAATAAATATTTGAAACATGTTTTTCCGCTTCTACTTCTCCAACTCGAATAATGTCTTCAATGTTCGTAAAAGCACGTGAACTAAATTGCTCTACAGCTGGTCGCATCATTAAATCCGATGCAATTTGCCGATTCATTACAAGCTCATGCTGCATAATTTCAATACTTTGCATGATTACGTCATAAATGGACGTAACATCTCCATTCACCTTAATTGGAGATACATCAACAGCGATAACAATATCGGCCCCTAACTCTTTCACAACCGATACTGGGATGCGATCAATAACTCCACCATCCACTAATAATCGTCCATCTATTTTTTCTGGTACAAACACTCCAGGAACAGATATGCTAGCCCTAACCGCATCTGCAACTGGCCCACTTGTAAAAACCACTTTTTCCCCCTTCAGTATGTCAGTAGCCACAACAGCCGTCGGGATATCTAACTCTTCTAAATTTTTATTATATGTAAACATTTTAATCATATCTTTGACACGTTTTCCAGCAATAAATCCCATTTTTGGTACCGTGAAATCTAAATAATACTTCCGCTTAAAAACAGATGCCAATTTATACAATCTTTCAACGTTACTACTTGCCGCATAAAACGTACCTATTAGCGCCCCCATACTACTTCCTGCAATCATATGAATAGGGATATCCGCTTCCCTTAAAACCTTTATTACACCAATATGAGCAAACCCTTTCGCTCCTCCAGACCCAAGCGCTAAACCAATCTTTGGTTCTTTCATTTTTCTCACCCTTTAATTTTTTTCATTCCTTTTTCATACTTATGGTCTAAATTCACTACGTATCCACGTATACTGAAATGAACGTTTTTTGGGACAAAGGGGGATTTACTTACATGTATGAAAAATGGAAAACCGCTTTCCTTACCATATCAACGCTATTTTTAACCTTTTCTCTTGTACTCCACCCCCAAGCCGCTTTGCAAGCTTCTATTCGCGGGTTAAATATATGGTGGGAAGTTGTATTCCCTTCACTACTACCGTTTTTCATCATTGCAGAACTTCTAATTAGTATCGGTGTTGTAAAATTTATTGGCGTTATATTAGAACCACTCATGCGCCCACTTTTTCGCGTTCCAGGGATAGGTGGATTTGTTTGGGCCATGGGAATGGCTTCTGGTTTCCCTGCAGGCGCCAAATTAAGCGCTAGACTACGAAAAAGCAATCTTTTAACTCAGATTGAAGCGGAGCGCCTCGTTTCTTTCACAAATTCTTCTAATCCACTTTTTATTTTCGGTGCTGTGTCTATCGGTTTTTTTAATAATCCGAAATTAGGAATTATATTAGCGGCTGCCCATTATTTCAGTAACTTTGCCGTCGGATTTATTATGCGTTTTTACGGACATAATACCGCTTACAAAAATAATACACACACTACAAAAAAACGCCGCTTTCAAAACCCTTTTTTAATTCTTCACGAGACGCGCTTACAAGAAAAAAGGCCAATCGGTAAATTACTTGGGGATGCTATCGTTTCTTCTATTCAAACATTACTTATGATTGGCGGATTTATTATTTTATTCTCTGTGTTAAATAAAATGATTACTGTATTCCACATTACAGCAGCTCTTTCTTTTATTATGCAACATATTTTATCATTCTTCCAACTAAGTACGGATTTTAGTATACCTATATTATCAGGTATTTTCGAAATGACACTCGGAAGCCAAATGATTAGTCAAATAAATGAAACACCGCTCTTACAACAAGCTATGGTAACAAGCTTCATTTTAGCATTTAGCGGTCTTTCTATTCAGGCACAAGTTGCTAGCATATTAGCTGAAACAGATATCCGATTTAAACCCTATTTTTTCGCACGAATTATTCAAAGTATTCTTGCCCCTATTTTTACATTTGTATTTTGGACACCATTTTATGAGAAAGTGAGTTCTTTCTCACCTATACCAAAAGATATTCCTGTATTTTTATCCAAGCATCCTTCTATACTACATGAAATTTGGACATCTTTTATACATTACGGACCAATTTTTACATTATTTTGTCTATACTTATATATTATTTTATTATTTTTGCGCACGTATAAAGAAAAACCCCGTTCACTTTAACGGGGTTTGAAACTTTTCTTTTAAAGCACGCTCCACAATAGGAGGTACAAGATCTACTACACTTCCTCCATACCTCGCAACTTCTTTCACAATACTCGAGCTTAAAAATGAATATTGGTTGTTTGTCATAATAAAAAATGTTTCAATATTTTCATCTAATTTTCGATTCATAGAAGTAATTTGCATCTCATATTCAAAATCAGAAACTGCTCGTAAACCACGTAATATTGCATTTGCATTACGCATTTTTGCATACTCTACTAACAGCCCACTATGCGAATCTACTTTTACATTCGGGATATCCTTTGTCGCTTCTCGAATTAGTTCTAATCGCTCTTCAACTGAAAAGAATGGTTTTTTTGATGAATTGTTTAAAACGACTACGTACACCTCATCAAATACTTTTGCTCCCCTTTTAATAATATCCAGATGCCCAAGGGTAATTGGATCAAAACTTCCTGAAGAAATAGCTATACTTGTCATTCTGTCCCCTCACCTTCATACTTATAAATCGATATTGCAGTAATCCCATAATTCTCAGCTCGTACTTTCACAAGCCTGCCTATTGAATTAGGTAAAACCACATCATTACCATGCTCTGCCATAATTAATCCATCACTATGCAGCAATCCATGTTGATCCATTACACTAATTAAAGATACAATTTTTTGCTCTTTATATGGAGGATCTATTAATATAAGATCGAATGACATTTCACGTTTTATTAGCGCCTTTACTGCACGTTCCGCATCATTTCGATATACTTCAGCTTGTTCCTGTATTCTACAACTTTCTAAATTTTGATGAATTACTTTTATCGCTTTACTATCCCTATCAACAAAAATCGCTTTATCGATCCCTCTGCTCAAAGCCTCAATTCCAAGACCACCACTACCACCAAATAAATCAAGGGCAATACCACCATCAAAATAAGGACCTATCATATTAAAAATAGATTCTTTTACTTTATCTGTCGTTGGACGTGTTGTATTACCAGGAACCGCTTTAAGTGGGTGTCCTTTACATTTTCCTGAAACTACTCTCATCTGTTGTCACTACCTTTATTTCAATCTATCGAGCGATTATACAAAGCCATTCCCACTTCGGTAACCGTTAACAAATTACATTCACCTAAATATCGGAAAACTCACCATCAAATAACCGCTCATTATTTTTATGTATTCATCTCATCATTCACTAATATGAATCCAATATGTATATTAGTTCCACTTTATCTTTTTTATCCTATCACAAAATAAAAAAAAGAAAAATAAAAAGCCCAACATAAAATTTAATTTCATTATGTATATCTTCATTTAGATTGGACATAAATAATTATAACAACATCACCTTCGATGTTGTTGCCAACCGCGGAGAAGACTTACGTTTCCCCATAAGTTCTTCCTCCGGTTTCTCCTCTCCCTTTTCCTTCTTACTAGTACATGCTAGTATAAGAAGGGCCCTGCTATGCAGGGTTTTTTTTCTTTGTGTGCTTTTCATTTAAAAAGTGAAATGGTACAGTAAAAGAAAGAGGAGGAAAAAATATGATTCAACGCTTTATAGAACTCGGAGAAGGCTACTCTGATTTATATGAATTACTTGAAATTGCCAAAACAAATCAAGAACGTATAGCACATATGTTACAATTTGAAACGATAAAAAACGATAAAAAAGTGTGTTCGCTTGTTGTAATATTAAAACCAACTACTACTGGTGATTTCCAACCATTATACATATGTCGTGAAGGCATTCCTGTATTTGAAAATAAAAAAAGTAAACGTGTCATTTTATTTGAAGAAACGGCAGAGCAACTCGGAAAAAAAGTGGCTACTTTTACTGTAAAGCCATCTACAACTTTCCCAGAAAAAGAACTATTTTTTAATCATTTAATTGGCATTTTACGAATGAACAATTTCATTCCTCCGATGAAATAACACTTTATTTCAATTAAAAAATCCCCCGCTAAACTTAGCAGGGGATTTTTTCTATTAGCTATAATCGTATTCTTTTGCTCGATCAGGACGGGAATTTTCAAATTCCGTTTTTAAATACGGGCGATACGACTGTTCTATCTTTTTCACAAAAGGAAGTTTGTTCAACTTATGCATCATATGCTCAATTTGTTCCATGTCACAATATACTACAGCATATTTTAATCGTTTTGATATGTAATGTATGTTACCATATTTCCTTAAAATCTTGGCATGTTTCAATGAATGTAAATAAACAATCATACTTTGTCGTTGCCCGAACATAATCTTCTCCATCTTCTCCTTTTAAAAACATATATTTTATATTCTATGAAAACCAATCAGAAATTTATAACATTACAGGACAAACTCTGTATACGTTTTCTTCCAACTTCTAAAAAACGGGGTACATCACCCCGTTTTTTTACAACCACAACCTCCGCCAGTACCACAACCTCCACCACAGCCACCAGCATCAAAGAATGGATTTCCTGTTGGTACTTTAATGGAAGAAGACACTTCCGAACCGATTGCTACACTAACTTCATCTAATAACTTCTGCAAAGCAGTTTCTGCTCTTTTAAAAGCTGCAACCTTATCATGTAAGTCCACAGAACGCTTTAATTCTCTCATTTTCATTGATACGGTAGTGTAGTCAGGATGGTATTTTCCAAAACGCTGTACTTCCTCATACCGTTCTTTCATCGCTGTAAATTGCTGAATTAACGTCTGAAGTTCTATATCTTCATGTAATTCTCTATAATACTTACGATAATCTTCTGCTATATCTGAACAGATAATCGCTTTTGCAAGCTGCTCTGCCTTATCTAATATTAATACGCTTTCTAGCGTCGCTACAATCATGAGAGACACCTCCGAGTATCCATCATACCACATTTAGATTAGAACTACTAATTGAAGTGACTTACTCAAAAGAAAGATATAATGAAACTATTTTCACACTATATCCGTACACACTTATACATTAATATGTTCCGCTATATTATATTTAAGAACATCCCATTTCCCACTATTTTGTTTCACATAACTAATACACGCATTTTTTAATGGTGTCTTAAATGTAATTTCATCTGGTTCAATGGCATGTAAAATTGCTTTTATCGCGTGTGAGTGAGCAACAATAATAATACGTTTGCCAAAATGAGTTGTTGCAACATCTTCTAAAGCAGCAAAGCAACGAGCTACAATCTCTTCATCTTGCTCCATACCTTCTACTTTACCCTCAGCAATCAACTCTCTAACAGTCGCAACTGGCTTCCCTGAAGCTTCTCCAAAATTCCGTTCAACAAATCGATCATCTAATAAAATCGATTGTAATCCAGCCGCCTTTGCGATTTCATTAGCCGTTTCTTGCGCTCTAATTAACGGGCTACTTATAATGATATCCCACGTTTCTTCTTGTAAAGCAGCTGCACTTTGACTCGCTTGCTTCTTACCAACTTCATTAAGCGGAATATCTTCTCGCCCCTGAATAATTTCTTGAAAATTCCAATCAGTTTGTCCATGTCGTACTAAACAAATTTCCGTCATGCTGCAACTCCTTTTTAAATAATCAATCTCTATTGTAACAAAAGTTCTGCATGACGGACATATTTTTCACTTGCAATTAGGTTGCATTTTGTTGCTTCATATACTGAAACATATCAATCATGATCGAAGCAACAGCCAATTGATTTTGAAATTTTTCCACTTTATCTGGTATTGTTTTTTTGAAATGTTGCATCGCCGCTAACTCAAAAGCCTCTTTTTCTTCAGGATTTCGTGTTAATTTTCTATACCAGTACGGTTGCTCTCTAATATAGCGAGATAAATCCTCATCAGCCTTTATAAACTCCATAATTTCTGCTCTCATCATCTTTCCCCCCTAATCCTTTTGAAAGAAAAACGGGTTATTTTCTGAAGTACTTTGTTCTTGCTGCGTACGGTTACCTTGAAATTGCTGAATAACTTGTTGCACGCTCCCAATAGCACTCGTCACATTGGCTAAATGGTTCTGCATTTGTTCCACGTCCAACTTTTTAAAAAAAGAAAGCATTTGCCCCATCACATCAGCAGTTTTTTCCTCTTCAGTTCGATTATCTTTTTCTTTTTTATTTTCTTTTACCGAAGAAAACGCAGGCGCTCCATCCGGTCTATAAGTTGCCCATATTGGATCTTCTTCACCAAGTAAGTACCATTCTTCATAAAATTGTTGCCAAGTTTTGTGACCATTTCTAACCTCATGAACCATTTTAGGGTGATGGTTTACAAATTCTTTAAACTGTTGAACCGATGGATGTAACGGCCCTTTTGTTGTTGGCATAATCCTCACCTCTCCATGTATATCTACTATATAGTAAGAAAAAAAAGGCACATGGTTCGCCTATTTTCAGACGATTCATGCACCTTTTTTTCTGCTATTTGCATACGGTCAGATTCCCACCTACAATTCAGTGAATACGAAGTAACTAATTAGGTGATGTAACACCCCACCGCTTACAGTTTCGCTTTATTTTCGAATAAAGTTTTGTGTATAAAATTTATCGTATACACCAACACCTAATCCTGTAAATTGTTCATTTAATAAATTCTTTCTATGCCCCTCACTATTTAACCAACCTTGCACTGCCGCAATTCCATCACTATGTTGCGCCGCTATGTTCTCACCAGCAAGTTGAAATCCTACTTTCCCGCGCTGCAATCGATCTCCTAGCGTACCTAATGTAGGTGAGTCATGAGAAAAATAATTATTGTCTTTCATATCTTTACTGTGACCAACAGCAACATCTGCTGTTTCCTGATCCCATGTTAATAATGATAATTTATGACGACTTCGAATGATATTTGTTAAATCAAAAATTTGTTGCATATTCCCATTTTCTACTTGTTTTATTTTTTCTGGAGTCAATGGTTGTTCTGCTATTAATTCACCTGAATAAACGAGCTGATACGGTCTTTGGCGTAATAATGTTTCATCATCCATATAACGAACACCCACAAGCTCATGTGTAAATTGATCAAAATACAATTGCGCCCATCCATCTTCTACAGGTATTAACGGTTGTTCCATGACTTCGGTATCAGATAGTTCAAATTGATAACTATTTTTCCCTCTTTTTAACGCAATTTCATGCGAAGGCGGACTTTTTTTATATACTTCTTCATATTTTTCATTTATATAATAAGGTGGAACCTTAACTTGTTCACCAGCAGCATACGCCGTTACAACTTTACGTTCAGAAACTCCAAATTGAGCATACTGAGTTAAATCCTGATTGTATACCCACCATTCATATCCGTATGCAGACGGCTCTATTCGAGAGGGTTCTCCCCACTTCGCCAATAAATTTTCAGAGTCTTCACCAATCATATTTAAAACAGTGTCTGAGGAGTCTTCCTTAATTTGCTTTTTCTTTTTCACAATTTTATTTTCTTGCTTTGATTGAGATGGGGTTAATATATATTGTGAAACGAGTAATTTTCCGTATAAATCAACAGCTAAAATTAAAAATGTAATCATTACGATACGCAATAATTTCTTCAAACGATATACCTCCTGAACAAAACATAAAATTGAGATATACACAAATCCTTTTCTTTCTTTTTGTGTGTACCGTACTCTTTTCACTATATCATATTTTCGTGAAAAAAGTCTGGATTATCCCTTTTCTCTCAATATGAATTGCACTTTCTTATTATTCATACTATTATAAAAATAATGGTGTAACATTAAAAAAGGAGGTATTATATGCAATTTACAAATACGAAATTTAATGGAGCCGTCGTTGAATTAACTCTTTTAACTGAAATCATGGAAAACAACCACTTCGTACTTGCTGGACAGTGGGATTATGAACGGGTTACATACGATTATAAATTTGAAATATTAAAGGATATTTATTATTTACGAGTGCAAGGAGTTGCTGTTGAAGGTGACATCGGCAGTAGACACGCTGAAGTAAAACTACTCCCCCCCTTATTAGGAAAACATTATTATCCTCACGGCGTTGAATATGGCGATGATGAGACTTTCCCAACGAATGTACTTCAAAAAAGTGAACAACTCCTACAAAATGTCGAAAAAGAGTTAAAAGAACTTCAAATTATTGATTAACAAAAACAAGCGCATCAATATGATGCGCTTGTTTTATTTCCCTTCCCTAAGAATGAATCGTTTTTTTTACTGGATATCCATAAATAGATCCATCTTTTACTTTAATCTCATCTTCCCAAGGAACCTTATATTTACCTTCAGCTAAATCTTTTATAAACGTATATGGTTTTCTTTCACCCCACCAGGAGTTGCTACATATCCTCTTGAACCTAGATTATATATATTATTTTCTAATCCCCATCCTAATCTAGCCTGATCTGCTAGTTCTGGATATACTTCAGCAGTAACAATCTCCCAAGGATTTCGATGCCCCTGTACTAAAGTAGTCCCATCAAAATTACATACTTGTCCTTCACCAAAGTAATAAAATACACCATCATAACCCGCTAAGTTTACCGACAATGTATACATTAAATTCTGCCATGCATTTGAACGATTGGTTAGCATCCATTGTTCACTAACTTGTGTGCTATATCCAGAAATACGAATCAAGACATTTGCACCTTTATAGGCCGCTTCACGAGCTACTTCAGGGAACATGCCATCATGACAAATACAAACAGCTAATTTACTTCCTCCAGGTCCAACACAAACAGGTAAGCCTAAATCTCCAGCTTTCCAAGGCTCGACTGGTACCCAAGGATTTAGCTTACGATACTTCAAAATCATTTCACCTTGTGGATCAATAATAACTGCTGTATTATATGGCTCTCCACCACCAGGATTTTTTTCCATTATCGAAAAAACACCATATACTTTAGATTCTTTACATGCCTCAGCAAATAAGTCGGTTTCTGGCCCAGGCACTGTACATAAAAATTCTTCTGTGGTCCATTTTTTTGTATTGAGCCCTTGTGTACTATATTCAGGAAATACTATTAATTCTAATCCAGGATAACCTGATTTGGTCGAATGAATTGTTTTTATGATTTGTTGAATTTGTTTATCAATGTCCGCACGTGACTCTACTACTGGTACTGGATATTGAATTAGTGCTGTCAAAAAACCACTAATCGGCTTTACCATACTTCCACTACTACCCATTAAAATTCCCCCTTAAAATAGTTCGTGTTTATTAAAGATAACAATATATATTTGTAACTCTCTAAAAAACTTGCACTACATATGGAATTATTACGCATGAAAGCTAGTAGTAAATTTTATATCCACTTTTAGTACACGCCTACACTAACTTAACATAAAAAGTCAGAAAATTCAACCTTCTTAAAAGGAGCTAAAACTAAAAAGAAAAAGCGCATGGAATCCCATACACTTTTTCACTTAGTCTGTAAATACGGCGGCAATTGTTGCAACTGCTCCTTATCCTTTTCACGTTCTCTACGTGCCCACCTAAAGAATACATAGCCTATAATTGTACCGTACACTATTTCCTGGACAATTTTCATTATGATACCACCAGTTTGCTGGTCTTGTACAACTGGCATCCAGTGCAAAAATTCTGGTCCCGTTATATTTAAATCTGATAAAGTGCCCGCTGGTACACATAGTTCCATCGCTTTCATCCAAGCAGCCGGATCCGTATACGTTGCAAATAACGGGGCTGTCGCAAAAATGATTAACGCACAAGCAGGCGTTAATAATATACCGTTAGCAAACATATAACCAAGTTTCTTTATATCACTTAACGTTTGATATTCTGGTAATGGATTTAACATCGGCCACCACATCATGATTGCTGTAAAAAACAATATAGCGAGACAAATAGGATGAGCAATTTGACTTTGTTTTACCGTATCAAAAACAACTGGTAAATGATAAAAAGAAAACAGGCCGTTAAATACAAACAACGCAATAAGTGGTTTAGCAAATACCTTTAATATAATTTGAACGAACTTAAAAGAAGTAATGTAACGATATAACCAAATCGGTATACCAAGCAACAGTAACGGTGGAACTGCAATATACATGACTGCCATTTCAAACATATGAGCACTAAATATAATATGGCCAATTAAATCAATAGGCCCTCCCTTTACAAAATACAAAAGAACAATACCAGTCGTAAAATAAAAAATTTGCTTCTTACTTACCTTCGTCGCATTTTCAAATCGCATTCTATATGGACCAATAATTAAGAAGTACCCAATAAGAATCGACAGCATAAATATTAAAAAGATTGGACTCCATAAAGCCTGAAATCCAAATATCCACAAGTTACTCATTTTCACACCTACCTTCGTAAGGTTATCCATAATATGAAGAGGGAGCTGTGACAACACAAGCTCCCTTATTTTTCACTTTTCAAATCCAGACGATTGTCATAAATGCTAAAATTGTAATTAACCCTATTAGCAGACCAGAGTATAGAAAGAAACTTGCTGCTTCATGTCCTTTATGACTCATATGCATAAAATAATACAATTGAAAAATTACTTGTACCACTGCTAATAGTAAAATAAATGGAACAGAGAAAGTCGGACTAAAAGTTTTTGGATACGCCACTGCTACAAATGCAACTAATGTTAAAAAAATCATTAATGCAAACGTAATAACTTGATGCTTCATTTCCTCCGCACTTTTTCTCTTCCGATAAACAAGATCAACTTTAGGATTATTCGTTTGCTTTATCGCCATTGTTTATCCCACCATTCCCATTAAATATACTACAGTGAAAATAAACACCCAAACTACGTCAATAAAGTGCCAATAAATCGATGCAACATAAAACTTTGGTGCATTGTATAAATTTAGACCTCTCTTCGCATTTCTAAAGATTAATGTTAAAATCCAACATAACCCAAACAATACGTGGAGTCCATGTGTACCAACAAGAGCATAAAACGCAGAGCCAAACGCACTACTTCTCATAGTATGCTTAAATTCATGTGTATAATGATAAAACTCATATATCTCAAACCCTAAAAACCCTAAACCTAGCAATACAGTTACTAGTAACCAAAGTTGCATTTTCTTAAAGTTAAAGTTTTTCATGTGATACATCGCATATACACTCGTTAAGCTACTCGTTAATAAAAGCATCGTCATAATGAAAACGAGTGGCATTTGGAACATCTCTTGAGATGTTGGTCCACCATTTGTAGAATTCTTTAACGCTAAATATGTGCCAAATAAGGAAGCGAACAATACTGTTTCGCCTCCAAGAAATAACCAAAAACCGACAAACTTATTTTTCCCTTCAAGGGTTGCTTTTTCAGGCTCTGCTGGAAATGTTTCATTCGTTAATTTTTCATCTACATGCATTATGCCTTGCCCCCCTTATCATCTAAATCTTCTTTATGAATATGATATCCATGATCATCGATTACTGAACGTAGGAACATTGCGCCAAATGTAATGATTAAACCAATAATTGCTACCAATAACCAGAACTTATCTTTTCCACCCTGCATATACATTGCACCAAATGCCGCTATAAACAATCCAAAAGAAATGACAAATGGTGAAAACGAAGGATTTGGCATATGAATATCACCAACTGGTTCCGCTGCTGTCATCTCTTTATTACCTTCACGTTTTTCAATCCAAAACGGATCTAATCCGCGAACAAATGGTAATTGTTTAAAGTTATATTCTGGTGTCGGTGCTGGCATTGTCCATTCTAATGTACGTGCATCCCACGGATCACGACCAGCTTTTTCTTTTGATACTGTCGTTTTAATTACATTGAATAGAAGAACAATAGTCCCAAGAGCCATAAACACCGCTCCAATAGAACTAATCATATTCCCCATTTCCAACCCTTGCCCTTCAAGATATGTGTAGTAACGGCGTGGCATACCAATCAAGCCAAGGAAATGCTGAATAAAGAACGTTAAATGGAAACCAATAAAGAATAGCCAAAACGTTATCTTTCCTAATGTTTCATTTAATACTTTATTAAACATCAGTGGCCAATAATAATGAGCTCCTGCAAGTAAACCAAATACAACACCGCCAACGATTACATAATGAAAATGTGCTACTACGAAATAGTTATCATGAAATTGATAATCAGCTGGTGCAGATGCTAGCATAACCCCTGTAACTCCACCCATTACGAATGATGGAATGAAAGCTACTGCCCACATCATTGGTGTCGTAAAACGAATACTTCCGCCCCACATTGTAAAGAGCCAGTTGAATATTTTGATACCAGTCGGAACCGCAATCGCCATTGTTGCAACTGAGAAAATAGCATTAGCAACTGGACCAAGTCCAACAGTAAACATATGATGGGCCCATACCATAAATCCTAAAAATCCAATTAATACAGTCGCAAACACCATCGATGAATAACCAAACAATCGTTTTTTCGAAAATGTCGCGAAGATTTCTGAGAATATTCCGAAAGCTGGGAGTATAAGAATGTATACTTCTGGATGACCGAAAATCCAGAATAAATGCTCCCATATAATTGTATTCCCGCCCAATGCTGGATTAAAGAAACTTGTTCCAAATAAACGATCTAACATTAAAAGTCCTAATCCTACAGTTAACGGTGGAAAAGCGAATAATATAAGCGAAGATGTTACAAATGTCGTCCATGTAAACATCGGCATACGCATATACGTCATTCCTGGCGCACGCATATTAATAATGGTTACAAGGAAGTTAATACCTCCAATTAATGTACCAATACCTGAGATTTGCAAACCGAGTACATAGAAATCAACACCATGACCCTTAGAGGCTAAAGCTAAAGATGCATAAGATGTCCATCCTGCATCAGGTGCTCCACCTAAAAACCAACTTAAATTTAAAAATACTCCACCAAAGAAAAACAACCAAAATCCGAGTGAATTCAAAAACGGGAACGCTACATCACGTGCACCAATTTGAAGTGGTACAGCGGCGTTCATAAATGCAAACACGAGTGGCATAGCTGCGAGGAAAATCATTGTTGTACCGTGCATCGTCAATACTTGATTATAAGCATCCCCAACAAGAAAAGCGTTGTTAGGAATCGCTAATTGAAGGCGAATAAATAGAGCTTCTATTCCGCCTATTACAAAAAACAATCCACCTGCAATTAAATAGAGAATGGCAATCTTTTTATGGTCTACTGTCGTTAAATAATCCCATATGACAGCACCCATCCCCTGTTTTTTTGCTACAGAACTCACGTTTTCAACCTCCCCTTCACGAATAATCCCTCTTTACTTTTCAACTTTTAACGTTTGTAAGTATGCATTTAATGCATCAATTTGATCATCCGTTAAGTTGCCATATTTGCCAGTCATTTTGTTTCCTGGCTTCATATTTTCAGGATCTTTCAGCCATTTTTTTAAGTTTTCTTCATTGTTTTCGGCAATACCGGCAACCATATCGCGATCCGCAAAGTTTGCTAAGTTTGGTGCGATACGAGCGGAAGGTGGTCTACTATCATTAGATCCAACTGCGTGACAACCAATACAGCTTTTATTAAATATTTCTTGGCCCTCTTGCGCCTTTGTTGAAGCTACTTCTTTCTTCCCATCAATCTTCTTCATATCAGCAAGCCAATTTTTGTACTCGCTTTCATCTAAAGCTTTCACTTTAAATTGCATTAAAGAATGTGATGGGCCGCAAAATTCTGTACAAAAACCATTATAAGTGCCCGATTTATCTGCCTTTAACCACATTTTGTTCACATTGTCTGTATTTGTATCCATTTTCCCAGCTAAAGATGGAACCCAAAATGAGTGTTTAATATCGGCACCCTTCAAATTTAAATACACTTTCTTACCTGTGGGGATGACTAAATCTTGCGAAGTTACTATCTTTTCTGATTTGTAAGAAAATTCCCACCAATAAAGATTCGCTGTTACATCAACAACGATAGTATCTTTATCAATATTCTTTTTCTCCATCGCACTTACATCAGCAAGTTTGAATGTATATGTAACCGTTGGAACAGCTAAGATTAGTAAAAGAATAATCGGAATAACTGTCCATATAATTTCTAGCTTGTGATTTCCTTCAACTTGCTCTGGAATATAATCTTCCTGACCTTTCTTTTGTCGGAAACGCACAATTACATACAAGAAAATAATAGTAACTACTAGTACTACTCCTACCATGATTGCACTCGCCAGTAGAAGTAAATCATATTGCATTTTTGCTACTTCTCCTTGCGGAATTAAAGTAGATTGAAAGGCTTTACCGCATCCCCCTAACAGTAAAGCCAGCAGTGAAACGAACGAAAGCAGTCGCCACTGTTTCTTCATACAAACAACCCCCACTTTCCTTGTGAATTAGATTGTACTTTATAGTTAAGTAAAGTAAATCTCAACGTAAAGAAATCCAATTATGTCGTTGTCTTAGAAGAATGTAACTACAATCATTGATACAAATAAGATTGTTAAATAATTTAGGGAATAAACAAACATTTGCACGGACCATTTTATGTCATCTTTCTTACGGAATCCATAAAATCCTAAAACGATCCATCCGATGTTAAGCAGTGTTGCAATTACCATAAATGTTATCCCTAGTCCACTCATATAAAATGGTAGTGGTAATAAACATACTGTCCAAATCATAATTTGGCGTTTCGTAATTTCAAATCCATGAACTACAGGAAGCATTGGAATTCCTGCATTTCGATATTCATCAACACGTTTCATCGCTAATGCAAGGAAATGTGGGATTTGCCAAATAAACATAATTAAAAATAACATCCAAGCAATTGGATGACCTAAAGATGGATCGATTGCTGCCCATCCAATTAAAGGTGGAACTGCACCAGATATACTACCTACAACAGTATTTAGTGTATACTTTCTCTTTGTCCATAAACTATATAGAACAACATATGTGAAAGCACCAATAAATCCCATTAAGACTGCCATTGGTGTTGTTAATAATAAAAATACAAAACCAAGAAGTAATATGACTAGTCCAAATGTAAGTGCAAATCCTGGTTTATACTTTCCAGTAACCGTTGGACGGGTCTTTGTTCTTTCCATTAATGGATCGATGTCTCGATCAATGTAGTTGTTTAAACAACATACCCCTGCCATAACTAATCCAGAACCAACGATTGTAAAGAATAACTTATCCAGATTGTCCATTACACTTAATCCATTAAAGTGTAATGCCAACCAAAATCCTGTAAATACAGTAAGTGTATTTGAGTTTACAATCCCCATTTTAACGAGTGCTTTTAAATCTTGTATCCGAGTTGTTTCCGGTACACTTGTAACAGCGGACTCATCATGCAGCTCACTTGTTGCATGGTTCATCACTCTAACCCCCTCTTAAAACTTTCATCTTTCTTTTTGCGCCTATTTCAAATGAAATAATTCGCTTCTATATAGCAATATTATTACAGTAGAAACATTGTTAACCCATTCTACTACTAATCTACGCCCATACTCCAATATATTAAATCATATTTCCCGAACATTTTGTGAAGAAAACATGAACTTTTTGTGTCGAATATAAAAAACTTCATTCTGACTTGTCCTTATCATAACATGATGTTACCTTCTATAATAAACTATTTTATCCTATTTAACACGTATTCTCCCCATTTCTTTTCAAAACAGCCTATTTTTCACCTAAATTTTTCCTTAGGAACCCTGTTTTTACACCTATTTTCTCCCCCTTTCCTTTCCCCTCCATTTCTTTGCTATTTTATTATTTTTTATATATCATAGGAACTAGCGCGTTTTATTCTATACATAATGGAATGAAAATATTTCGCAATAACTTCATAGCAGAAAGATGGTGAAAGAGATTGCAACGCTTTATTAAATGGTTAGCAGTCATTACAAGCCTTGATTTATTAATAGTTTTATTAGGAGGCGCTTTAGTTACAAAAACAGGTTCTGGTCAAGGTTGTGGTAAATCATGGCCACTTTGTAACGGTGAATTTGTTCCATCTAATTTATCAATGGAAACTATTATTGAACTTAGCCACCGATTAACATCAGGATCAGCTGGAATTCTTGTCACTCTCCTTTGTATTTTGTCCTGGAAATATTATAAACATGTGCGTGAAACAAAAACGTTAGCAATTTTATCCTTCGTATTTTTAGTTGCACAAGCATTAATGGGAGCAGCAGCAGTTGTTTGGGGACAAATGCCAGCTGTACTTGCTATCCATTTCGGTATTTCCTTAATTTCATTTGCTTCTGTCATTTTATTAACGTGTCTTATCTTTGAAATTGACCAAAAATTTGATGCACGTTCTCTTATTATGGACAAAAAAATGAAATTTCATATTTATGGTGTAACAATTTACAGTTATATCGTCGTCTACACAGGTGCTTTAGTACGTCACGAACGAGCTAGCTTAGCCTGTCCAGACTTTCCTTTATGTAGCAAAAACAGACCTATGCCAACTCAACTACATGAATGGGTTCAAATGGGCCATAGAGTTGCAGCGATGTTAATTTTCGCTTGGATACTATACGCGATGATTCTCGCTATTCGCCATTACAAGCAGCAACCTGTAGTATATTGGGGATGGATCATTTCATTTATCCTTGTTACACTTCAAGCTGTAGTAGGAGTTTTAGTTGTATTTACAAACGCTAGTTTAGCGATGGCATTGTTACATTCTCTATTCATTTCTTGCTTGTTTGCCGTACTATGCTATTTAGTTATGTTAGGAACAAGAAGTAAAGTGAATGCAAAAGAAGCCGGATCAACTTCTAAACAAACAAAATAATTTAAAACTAAAATCCCTTGCCAATTAGGCAAGGGATTTTTTGCAATAAAGAAAAGAGCTGTATTTACACAGCTCTTTTCTTTATTTTAGTGATCTAATTCAATAAGTAAATCACCCGTTTGAATTGCATCACCATCGTTAACATATACTTTTTTCACTTTACCATTAAACGGCGCTTGAACTGTCGTTTCCATTTTCATTGCCTCTGTAATTGCCATAGAATCGCCTTTTTTCACTTCATCGCCTTCTTTTACAACTACTTTAATTACCGTTCCTGGCATTGTTGCACTAATGTGATTTGGATTTTCACGGTTTCCTTTCACACGTTGTGCAACTGTTGCTTTCACATTCTCGTCTTTCACGACAATTTCACGTGGTTGACCATTAAATTCCAAGTAAAGGACACGATTTCCATCCGGCTGTGGTTCTCCAATTGATACAAGTTTAACCATCAATGTCTTACCTTGTTCAATCTCCACATCAATTTCTTCACCTAGTCTCATACCATAGAAGAACGTCGGTGTATCAAGTACAGATACATTTCCATAAAGCTCAGCAACTTTTTCATAGTCCATAAATACTTTTGGATATAATGCATATGCAACTACATCAAAAATTGTTACTTCGCGTCCAAGTTTATGGAATAATTCTTCTTTTAACGCGTCGAAATCTACTGGCTCTAGTAGTTCACCTGGTCTTACTGTTAACGGCTCTTTCCCTTTTAAAATAATCTTTTGCAATTCTTTCGGGAAACCACCGTACGGTTGACCTAAATCACCAGAGAACATTTCAACAACAGATCCCGGGAAGTCCAACGCATGTCCACGCTCTAAAACATCTTGTTCTGTCAGGTGGTTTTGAACCATAAATAATGCCATATCGCCAACAACTTTTGATGACGGTGTTACTTTTACAATATCTCCAAACATGTCATTCACACGACGGTACATTACTTTCACTTCATCAAAGCGATCTCCTAAACCAACCGCCTTCGCTTGTTGTTGAAGATTACTATACTGTCCACCTGGCATTTCATGCATATATACCTCTGTGTGAGGTGCATTCATACCACTTTCAAACGGTGCATAGTATTTGCGTACATCTTCCCAATAATGAGATAGCTTTTCTAAAGAATCGATATTAACATCTGGTTGTCTTTCATTTCCACCTAGTGCATAGAATAATGTGTTCGCACTCGGTTGTGACGTTTGACCAGCCATAGAACTCACTGCTACATCGACAATATCAACACCTGCTTCAATTGCCTTCGTATACGTTAATATACCATTTCCACTCGTATCGTGCGTATGCAGGTGAATCGGAATCGATACCGTCTCTTTTAATGCTGAAACTAAATCATATGCTGCGTTTGGTTTTAGTAAGCCAGCCATATCTTTAATACCTAAAATGTGAGCTCCCGATGCTTCCAACTCTTTTGCTAAGTTTTTATAATAATTCAAATCATATTTACTACGTAATGGATCATGAATATCTCCTGTGTAGCACATTGTTGCTTCTGCAATTTTACCAGTATCTCGTACAGCATCAATTGCAACTCTCATGCCTTCTACCCAGTTTAAACTATCAAAAATACGGAATACATCAATGCCAGCTTGAGCAGAACATTCTACAAATTTTTGGATTAAATTATCTGGATAGTTTTTGTATCCAACTGCGTTTGAAGAACGAAGTAACATTTGGAATAACACGTTCGGCATTTTTTCACGAAGATCTAGTAATCGTTCCCATGGATCTTCTTTTAAGAAACGATACGCAACATCAAACGTTGCACCGCCCCACATTTCCGCTGAGAATAGGTTCGGTAACATTCTCGCTGTTGGCTCTGCAATTTGATGTAAATCTTTTGTACGAATACGAGTTGCAAGTAATGACTGATGTGCATCACGGAATGTTGTATCCGTCAAAAGTACACGTTTTTGATCCTGTACCCACTTTACTAATCCGTCCGCTCCACGCTCATCCAAAATTTGTTTCGTGCCATTTTGGATTGGCTCTGAGTGTAATACATTCGGTATACGAGCATCTGGAAAAATTGGTTTCTCTTTTTTCCCTACTCCTGGGAAGCCATTTACTGTTACTGAACCAATATAATTTAACATTTTCGTTCCGCGGTCTTTACGTTTCGGGAACAAGAATAGTTCAGGTGACACATCAATAAACGAAGTATCATATTCTCCTGATAAAAAGTTTTTATGTTTTACTACATTCTCTAGGAATGGAATATTTGTTTTAATACCACGAATACGGAATTCTTTTAAGTTACGTTCCATTTTTGCAGCTGCTTGCTCAAAAGTAAGTGCCCAAGTTGTAACTTTTACAAGTAAAGAATCGTAGTACGGTGTAATAACTGCACCTTGGAAGCTATTTCCTGTATCAAGACGCACACCAAAACCACCGCCTGATCGATACGCCATAATTTTTCCTGTATCCGGCATAAAATTATTTAGCGGATCTTCAGTTGTTACACGAGATTGAATTGCAAATCCATGCACAACTACTTCCTCTTGCTTCGGCACACCTACCATTTTGCTATGTAATGAATGTCCATCAGCTATTAAAATTTGTGATTGAACGATATCTACTCCTGTAATCATTTCTGTAATCGTATGTTCTACTTGAACACGTGGATTTACTTCAATGAAGTAAAACTCATCATCTTTTACAAGGAATTCTACTGTTCCTGCATTTAAATAGTTTACATTTTTCGTTAACTTCACAGCAGCATCACAAATACGCTGACGCAAATCATCTGAAAGTGATACACTCGGTGCTATTTCTACAACTTTTTGATGACGACGTTGTACAGAACAGTCACGCTCGTATAAATGAACAACATTGCCTTCTTCATCTGCTAAAATTTGTACTTCTATATGTTTAGGTTTTTCAACGAATTTTTCGACGTAAACTTCATCATTACCAAAGGCTGCTTTCGCTTCTGATTTCGCTCGATTATATGATTCTCCTAATTCCTCACTAGTACGCACAATACGCATACCACGACCGCCACCACCAAGGGACGCTTTAATAATAATCGGGTAATCATACTTTTCAGCAAATTTTTCGACTTCTTCTAATGAATCTACTGGACCATCACTACCAGGTATAACTGGAATTTGTGCTAGCTGCGCTTGTGTTCTTGCTTTCACTTTATCTCCAAACATATCTAAATGCTTACTTTTCGGACCGATAAAGATAATTCCTTCTTCTTCGCAACGTTTCGCGAATTGAATATTTTCTGACAAGAAACCATATCCAGGGTGGATTGCATCTACATGATTACTTTTTGCAATCTCAATAATGCCTTCAATATCTAGATAAGCATCAATTGGTTTTTTTCCTTCCCCAACTAAATAGGACTCATCGGCTTTATAGCGATGATAAGAACCACTATCCTCTTTAGAATAGATTGCAACTGTTTTTAATCCTAGTTCCGAACAAGCTCGAAACACACGAATTGCAATCTCTCCACGGTTAGCTACCAATACTTTTTGAATACGTTGCAGCTTTGTCATGATTTTCCCCCTCTACTTTCCTACCACTCTAGAGATAAAATATATACACACCTTAAAAAGCGTGAAGTTCTTCACTTTCCACATTATATTATACTTAGAAAGCTTCACTTTATTTTTATCCATCATACCTTATTTTTTAACAAATGATAAGTTTTCTGTGCAATTTGTTTCACAAAAATAGTATAGCATACCTCTTCCTTTTCTAACAACTTAATTGTATATCACATTCAACTTAATGTGATATATCTTTTAACTGAAATATATATTAATACATCACATTTAAAACTACTTAAAAATAAAAAACACATTATGCTCTAAAGCACAATGTGTTTTTTATTTTACAACTACAAGATGTGGTCCATTTTGTTCTTTTTCTTTCATTAATCCATTCTGTTGTTTCTCTTGTCGTTTCACGTGACTAGCAATATTGAGTAGTATCCCCATCGCAAGTAGATTAGCTAATAAAGAACTACCACCGTAACTGACAAACGGTAATGGTACTCCGGTAAGTGGTATTACCCCAGACATACCACCAACATTAATAAACGTTTGAACTCCAAACAAGCTTGCAATTCCGATAGCTATTAAACTTCCAAATGGATCTGTACACTTTTGTGCAACTCTAAATGACCGAATAATAATTAGTAATAAACAGATTAAAATGATAGCTACACCTATAAAACCAAGTTCTTCAGATATAATTGCCATTATAAAATCCGTTTGCGGTTCTGGTAAATAACCATATTTTTGTACACTATTCCCTAATCCTCTACCATTAAGCCCTCCAGAAGCGATTCCAATAAATGAATTCACTAATTGAAATCCATCCTTTTGAGGATCATTAAACGGATCAAGGAAAACAGAAAAACGTGCCTTTTGATATGGATTTAATGCATAATTACCAAGCAGATATAGTGCTGGAATCCATACTATAGAAGTTAAAGCAATTCGTTTAATCCATAAGTTAACCTGTACTCCCGAACAAAGAAACATAATTCCTACTGTTCCTGCAATTAACAAATCAGTACCTAAATCATTTTGCTTTAATATTAAAAACATGATTATACCAACACCAATAAGTACTGGACCTGACCCTTTGGAAACAGGTGTATTCGTTTCTTGTCTTTTGGCAAAGAAATGAGCTAAGACGAGAATAACTGTTATCTTAACAAATTCTGCAGGCTGTATTCCAAATATCCACCCGTTTGCACCGTTTACTTTCTTAGTGAAAAAAGCAGCTGCAGCTAATAAGGCAACACTAGCACCGTAACTCCCCAACAAAAAAATTCGTTTTCTCCAAACTTTATATGGGATAGTAGCAATAATTATTAATACTATTGTCCCAACAACTAAAGTAATTAATTGTCTTTTAAAAAAGAAATTTGCTGGTTTATCAAATCTCGAAATCGCAACAATGGAACTAGAACTATATACCATTATAACTCCCAGCACACATAAGATAACAAGAGGAAGTACCAATGAATAATCCATTGATTTCCATACTTTTTTCATTTCATTTCCTCTTTCTGTTTCAATTTAATTATTGTTGTATTCCATATGTACATTGATTCTTCCTGCTTTATTATACAAATAAAAAGCTCAAACTAATTTAGTTTGAGCCCCCTTATTTGAACCCGTTATTGTTGTTTGTTTGTAAACGCTTCATGAAGTGCAGATAACTCACGTTCGAGCTCACCTAACATTGCTTTCCCTTGTTCTTCTGCAATAAGACCAAGGCGAACTGCAAAATCGACCTCGCGGGATAGTCCAAACATTTGTGTGTCTAACACTTCTTCATATAATGGACATTGCGGCATTGTAAGATGGTCCATTTGCACCTTAATAAGTCTTAAAATCTTCTCTGCATCCGCTTGTAGAAGGGCTAGTGCCTTTTCCTGATGATTTGCTACTGTCTCAGACGCCAAATTGATTCCCTCCGTTTCCGTCCTACTCTCCTCTATCCTATCTATTAATATTAGCGATAGTTTTCATAAATTGCAATAGAAACATTTTTTGTGACAACAGTGTCTAATACTATTATACTGAAAAGTGGGAGTATAACACAAATGGGGGAAGAACAATGAGCGAAATTTTATTTATTAACGGAAAAGTACGTTTTCCAATCACTATTGATCCAACTGTTTGGATCTTTGATGATCGAAAAGTAGATTTGACAACTTACTTTGATGAAACTAGAGAAAACACGTCTGAACTAGAAACTTATTTAAAAAACACTTCAGAACATTGGGATCGCGAAATCCGTGATGGTGCTGCCTTCCCGCCGATACAACAAAGTGTGAAGAAATATAAAAAAGAACAGCTGATTACTGGAACATTTGGTATACCATTTCATCCATTCCTTGCTAACGCTGAAATTTTAGAGGGCACTACGCAAGTTGAAATTGAAACGGTAGATCATACAATGACACTTCCATTAGAAACTGTCAAAAATGCTATACTAGGCTTTTCAAAAGAAGGAAAACCATTAAAAGAAGACGGACCTGTTCATCTCTATTTCAATGATGGATCTAATCGACAAAATCCAATCCGGAACATCCGTAAATTTACAATTATTTAAAGAAAAGGAGTGAGCTTAAGCTCACTCCTTTTTACAATAAATCTGCTGCTAGTTGAGCTAAATTAGATCGCTCCCCTTTAACAAACTTCACATGACCACTAATGCGCTGTTCTTTAAACTTCTCTACAACATACGTTAAGCCATTATTATATTCATCTAAGTATGGGTGATCAATTTGCTGAGGATCTCCCATCAATACAATCTTACTCTTTTCCCCTACCCTAGTTAGTATCGTTTTCACTTCATGCTTTGTTAAATTTTGTGCTTCGTCAATGATAATGAACTGATCTGGAATACTTCTCCCGCGTATATAAGTAAGGGCTTCTACTTCAATTGAACCCATTCCAGCTAAAATAGCATCTAACTCTCCTGGCTTTTTCGTATTAAATAAATACTCTAGGTTATCAAAAATTGGCTGCATCCATGGTCTTAACTTTTCTTCTTTTTCTCCTGGTAAATAACCGATATCTTTTCCGACTGGGACAATTGGTCTTGCAACGAGTAATTTTTTATATAACCCTAAGTCTTCTGTTTGCATAAGTCCCGAAGCTAATGCAAGTAACGTTTTTCCTGTGCCGGCTTTCCCTGTTAACGTTACAAGCGGAATATCTTCACGAAGCAACAATTCTAATCCCATGATTTGCTGCACGTTTCGTGGTCGTATCCCCCACACTTGTTCATTGTGAAAAATAAGTTTCTTTACCTTCTTACCTAAGTGATCCACGATGCCAAGCGCAGAACTAGAGCCCCCCAATGCATCTTTCATTACTACAAATTGATTTGGATAAAAAGGATGATTCGCAATTTCAGATAGAGGCAATTCACCTTTCTCATAAAAATAATCCAATTGTTCTTTTGATATATATCCTTCTAAAAAGCCAGAATATATATTTTCTACTTCAATTACGCGATCACTTAAATAATCTTCAGCCTTCAAACCAATTGCATCAGCTTTTACCCTTACGAGTACATCTTTACTTACTAAAATAACAGACTTCCCGTCCTCTTTTTCCTGTTCTTCTAAAGATAGATTTTTTGCTACAGCTAAAATTCGATTATCATTTGTTTTTTCTACAAAAATATCTTGTAGTTGCACAAATGAACGATGGTTCAATTCAATACGAAATGTTCCGCCGTTTTCTAGCGGGATACTTTCATGCAACTTTCCTATTTCACGAAATTTATCTATTAACTTAGATACATAACGAGCGTTTCGTCCTACTTCATCCATATAACGTTTTTTCGAATCAACCTCTTCTAATACAACTGCTGGAATCACTACTTCATTGGTTTCAAATGAAAAAATAGATAAAGGATCCTGCAAAAGTACATTCGTATCTAACACATAAATTTTATCCAACCTGTTACCCCCTGACTCCACTTTTAAATTTGTAGAACAAGGGTTTCATCCATAAAATATGGACGAACCATTGTTATAATTATATGTACCGTGTAAACGAGGTAGAATCGAAAATCATAGTCATTAAACCTTTTATTTATTCTTTATTCATTTCTATTCAATATATTACCTTTTATTATAATTATTAACGTTAAATCACAATAACCGATTACAAAAGTGAATAAACGAATTTCTTATTTAGCATCTTTATAATTCTCTTATCCCTACTAGCACTTCGTTATCCAGCTTTTTCGCTGCCCGAAGATCATATGTTTTTTCATATGTTGGTTCAATTGCAAGTTTCGCTCCATAAAACATAACATCACGCACTTCTTGCACATTTACTTCTATTACAGTTAATTTTAAAGAAATACCTTCCATTCTATCTGTCAAAATTTCACCTGCACCACTTATGGAAAATACGGATTCATTCGCCATTATAGTCAATACCACACCTGTATTATGCCGTATATTTTCCACAATACGTGAACGTTGATCTACTGCAAATCGAATACTAGTTTTACTCACTGCATACACCCAAGAAATAGCACTTACGTTAGGAACTTGTTTTTCGAAATCTGTCGTTGCTATCATAACAATACACTCTTTACGCAACGTTTGTACTAAACCCTCTGTTAAGGTAGGCTCTACTACATTCGCCATATTTTCACCTCCAAACATACTTGGTATATCCTTATCATAACTTATTTTTTGAATTGCGAAAATATTATTTTTTCCCACTATTATTCAAAAACATTATACTTCCATGATATACTTATACTGATAGAATTCGTATTGAGGTGACGAAATGAGAGTCAAATGTATGATTTGTGATAAAAAAGATATGTTAGATGATGAAAATCCTATGGCAAAAAAACTGCGTAATCGCCCTATTCATACATATATGTGCATGGAATGTTCGGAACGAATTGCAGAGCGTACAATGGAACGTCATGCAAGTGGTAATTTCCGATTATATCGTGATAAAAAAATCGAAGATGATTGGTAAAATGTAAATAAGTCCTTACTCATATAGATAAGGACTTATTTATATTTTTCTGGTTCACGATTCATCTGATCCAAAAAACAATCAATGGCTTCTAACGGAAACCTTGCAGATTTCCGTTCTCCATTTATTTCGTATGTAATTAAATACATCTCCTCGTTCTTTTCGACTTCCACATTTTTTAATTTATGTTCTTCATATATCATATTTTGAAATAACAAATACGTTTCTTTTGCAGCACTATCATCTGAACGTGCTTCAGCAACTGTTTTAATTGTTAACCAATTATATAGTGCATCTTGTACTGAACGCATAAAAACTCCCCCTTCCTCATCCTGCTTTTTGTTGTTTCGCTTGACGCAAACGTAATCTATAAATCCCAAGTACAATTGCTGCTACAACAAGTCCTTCTCCAACGGGTAAAAATACAGCAAAAAAGGTTAATACTGTACATCCAATTGCTAATGATATGTATATCACAATATTTTTAAGTACAGACAACTTTCTAGCAAACCCTAAATTATAGACGAGAGCACTTAATATAATAATCGTCCCATAAAGTAACCACATTCCTAACTCTGGATTTTCATCTACCTTACACAATTTTGCAAAAAAAGACATCCTTTCTAACACACTCTTCCCCCCTAGCAGTAAAATACAATTTTCTTTATACACTTAATACAAGAGTAACTCGCAAAAAAAATACTGTCCACAAAAAAGAGTAAATATTCTAAAAAATAAACAAAATAAAAAACAACGACCTTTTATAAAGGTCGTTGTTTTTTTGTTTTTACGCTTCAACCGATTTCTTTTTCTTAGCAGCTCTTTCGCGCTCACTCTTATCAAGAATCTTTTTACGCAGACGAATTGATTCTGGAGTTACTTCACAGAACTCATCATCGTTTAAGTACTCTAATGATTCTTCTAAAGTCATTAGGCGTGGTTTCTTCATTGTTGAAGTTTGATCTTTCGTCGCAGAACGAATGTTAGTTTGTTGTTTCATTTTCACAACGTTAACTGTTAAGTCGTTCTCACGAGTGTGTTCTCCAACAATCATACCAGCATATACTTCTGTACCTGGTTCAACGAAGATTACACCACGGTCTTCAACTTGCATAATACCGTATTGTGATGCTTTTCCTGTTTCAAGTGAAACTAGAACACCTTGGCGACGTCCACCAACTTGTCCAGCGTGTACTGGTTGGTAGCAATCGAATGTATGGTTTAAAATACCGTAACCACGAGTTAATGTTAAGAATTCTGTTGTGTAACCAATTAAACCACGTGCTGGAACCATGAAAGTAAGGCGCACTTGACCGTTTCCGTTATTCACCATATCTAACATTTCACCTTTACGTGCACCCATAGATTCCATAATAGAACCAGTGTATTCTTCAGGTACATCGATTTGTACGCGCTCTACAGGTTCACATCTTACGCCATCAACTTCTTTAATGATTACCTCTGGCTTAGATACTTGTAATTCATAACCTTCACGACGCATGTTTTCGATTAAGATAGATAAATGTAGTTCCCCACGTCCAGATACGATCCACGCATCAGGAGACTCTGTATTATCTACACGTAAACTTACATCTGTTTCTAATTGTGAACGAAGACGCTCTTCAATTTTACGAGATGTAATGTATTTACCTTCACGACCTGCAAATGGGCTGTTATTTACAAGGAACGTCATTTGTAGTGTTGGCTCATCAATACGTAGTAATGGTAACGCATCTTCATGCTCAACCGGGCATACCGTTTCACCAACGTTAATGTCTTCCATACCAGAAACGGCTACTAAGTCCCCAGCTTTTGCTTCTTCGATTTCTTGACGTTTTAATCCAATGTAACCGAATAATTTCGTTACGCGGAATTGTTTTACACTTCCGTCAACTTTCATTAAAGCAACTTGTTGTCCAACCTTCATTGTACCGCGGAATACGCGTCCAACTCCAATACGTCCAACATAGTCGTTGTAATCAAGAAGTGCTACTTGGAATTGAAGTGGCTCTTCACTGTTATCAATCGGTGCTGGAATATGTTCGATAATTGTATCAAATAATGATTTCATATTCTCTTCTTGATTTGCTGGGTTTGAATCTAAGCTTGCTGTTCCGTTCATTGCTGATGCAAATACAACTGGGAACTCTAATTGATCTTCGTTTGCACCAAGCTCAATGAATAAGTCGATTACTTCATCAACTACTTCATCAGGACGAGCGAAGTCACGGTCAATTTTGTTTACAACTACGATTGGAGTTAAGTTTTGCTCAAGAGCTTTCTTTAAAACAAATCGTGTTTGTGGCATACAACCTTCATATGCATCAACAACAAGTAAAACACCATCAACCATTTTCATGATACGTTCTACTTCTCCACCGAAGTCAGCGTGACCTGGTGTATCTAAAATGTTAATTCTTTTATCTTCATAGTGAATCGCTGTATTTTTCGCTAAAATTGTAATACCGCGTTCTCTTTCTAGATCATTTGAATCCATTGCGCGTTCTTCAACGTGTTCGTTCGCACGGAAAGTCCCCGCTTGACGTAATAACTGGTCAACAAGTGTTGTTTTACCATGGTCAACGTGGGCAATAATTGCTATATTACGTAAATCTTGTCGTTTTTTCAACATGTCCAACTCCTAATGTCTTTTTAATCCTTCTCTATTATAAGAGCGAAGGGGATACAATAGCAATTAAAATAAAAGCAAGAATGAAAATATAGTTGTATTCTTACTTTTGTGAAAGTAAAATGAGATTGGAGGGTGAAGAAATGGAACACATTCAATATCGCTTTTTATTAACCGCAATTATCGGTGTTATTTTCTTAATCGGTATCGGCATTATGATTGCTGAAAATAGTCCAATCGGTATTATTATTTGCATTATCGGCACATTTGTTGCAGTTGGGTACGGTTTTGTAACAAAAAGAAAAATGCGCAAATCACAATAACGCTAAAAAGTAAGAAGCTTATACACAGCCTCTTACTTTTTTTGTTGCTCTAATATAAACGATAACACTTCTTCATACACTCCTGGTTTTGCAACTAACACACTGCTCTTCTCTATGATAGAAAGTGGCGCTCCAGAGAATGTCGTCACCTTACCTCCAACTTCTTCTACAATTATCTGTCCTCCGCCAAAATCCCATGGTGATAATCTCGGCGTTACATATGCATCTATTCTTCCTGTTGCAACGTATATCATCTCTAGTGCTGCACAGCCATATGATCTCGTGCCCCTTGCTTTCTTAACAAGTGCCATCATACTTTCCATATTAAGCAATGGATTATCTGTAAGCCATATCGCATTTAAAGCTACAATACCTTGCTCTACAGTTCCTTTTTCCAATGGAGGAATTGATATATCATTACAAAAAGCTCCGGATCCCTTGACTGCATGATATAGTTCATCGTGCACTGGATCATAAATAAGTCCAATCTTTCCGATACCGTTCTCATAAATACCAATTGAAATCGCAAAATTTCTTTTTTGATGAACAAAGTTCATCGTACCGTCAATTGGATCAATTAACCAAACAACCCCGCCAGAAGACGTTATCTCGTCTCCATAACCCTCTTCTCCTAAAATATTATGATTCGGGAATGTTTCTTTAATTTTCCCAATTAAAAACCGTTCTATCTCTCGGTCCATATTTGTAACTAAGTCAGCTGCATTTGATTTTGTTTCTATAATAAGTGCTTTTTTCATTGATGCCATCAAATGCTCTCCTGCATCCCGAATCCACCGTTTGGCGTGTGCATCGATGTCTTTCCATACTTCTTGCATGTTTAAACACTCCGATCTATACTGTTCACAGAAAAAACGAACCCTTTATAAGGTTCGCACCAACTAATTTTTTATACATATACTATTATTACGCTTCTAAACGAATCATTTCAAGTCTTAACACTTCTAACTTTTGTACACACTCTTCTTTTTTCTGTTTATCATCTTCCATCATCGCATCATATAAAGTTGCTAATTCATAATCTAGCTCCAAACGTAGCACCGGTATTCTCTTTTCGGCATCTGTTCTCTTTAACGCATTAATCACCTGTCTCATATTATTTGCCTCCTCCCAATATTCGTCTGCCCTCGGACTAGAATTAATTCAATTTTCTGATTTTTTGTTTTATACTATACTATGTTGGATAAATCATCTATGCAACAAAATTATATTTTTTATTTTAATTTTTTTGTGCTGTTTTTTTTATGAATAGTACAAGCTATGCTAAAATAAAAGCAAAATAGGAGTTGGAGGAACAATCATGACAATACAAACATTCAAGTCAACTGATTTTGATGTCTTTACAGTTGATGGTCTCGAAGAACGAATGAGTGCAATTAAAACGAACATTCATCCTAAGCTAGAAGCTTTAGGGGAACAATTTGCAGAATACTTATCCAAACACACTGATGAGAACTTTTTTTATCATGTTGCAAAACACGCACGACGGAAAGTCAATCCACCAAACGATACTTGGGTTGCTTTTTCAACAAATAAACGAGGATATAAAATGCTACCGCATTTCCAAATCGGCTTATGGGGTACTCATGCCTTCATATACTTTGGTTTAATCTATGAGTGTCCACAAAAAGTTGAGACGGCTCATGCCTTCTTAGAACATTTAAATGATTTAAAAACAAATATTCCAAATGACTTCGTTTGGTCCATTGACCATACTAAACCAAGTGTGAAATTACATAAAACACTTGAAACCGAAGACTTACAAAAGATGATTGAACGACTAGCTACTGTAAAAAAAGCAGAATTATTAGTTGGTATTCATATATCACCAGAGGAGTTTTCAGCAATGACCAACGAACAATTCCTTGCTAAGATTGAATCTACGATGCAACCACTCCTTCCTTTATATGCACTTTGTAATCGATAGTAGAAAACGGACAATTTATATTGTCCGTTTTTAGTTGTTATCACATTATATCACTTCAGTTTTTATTTTTCAAAATATTTTTATATTTTTACAACCTTTTGTTCTTCAACTTCCTTTGCCCTTTGAATAGCACGATATATAGAGTATCCACTTACTTCTTGAAACTCTTTATCAATTTTCTTTTCTTCTGCTTTCGATGGAACAATCTCTTTAAAACGACGATATAAACCCATTAATTCTTCTCTTATAATTCCTTTTTCATAAGCTTTCTCAATCGCTTCATAAAACTTCACAATTGTAACCATTTCCTCATTTGACCAATCATAATCTAACGGATATTGATATTCCATTTCGCACCTCATTTATCATTTCTTCTTGTTTCATTATGCTATCTTAAAGAGAATATTTTATTATTCATTATAGCCACTCTGCATTATACACTATTTATTCATTTTAATGGAATTGTCTTCCTCTATTCATTAGTTGAGGCTAACTATTAAACATACTCACCTTAAAAACATTTTTTTCTATACATCTATAATTATTGGTGATATAATGCTTTTGTTTTATAGAAAATAAAGTGAAGCTACCATCTCAAAAACGATTTTTTGAATGGCAGAAAAACAAGCCTCATTCTAAAAAAAGACTTACCTTTTTTAGAGCAGGATTATATAAAACAAATTATACTAAATATTATGAAGAAGAAGGGGTGTATAGATTGTCCCAATACGAAACACCATTGTTTACCGCTTTAGTTGAGCACAGTAAGCGAAATCCAATTCAATTCCATATTCCTGGTCATAAAAAAGGACAGGGCATGGATCCTACATTTCGCGAATTTATTGGGCATAATGCATTAGCAATTGACTTAATTAATATTGCGCCACTCGATGATTTACATCATCCAAAAGGTATGATTAAAGAAGCACAGGATTTAGCAGCCGCTGCATTCGGTGCAGATCATACTTTCTTTTCTATTCAAGGTACAAGTGGCGCTATTATGACAATGGTGATGAGCGTTTGCGGTCCTGGTGACAAAATCCTAGTACCACGAAACGTGCATAAATCAGTAATGTCAGCTATTATTTTCTCAGGTGCAAAACCGATTTTCATGCATCCTGAAATCGATCCGAAGCTCGGTATTTCTCATGGAATCACAATTCAATCTGTCAAAAAAGCACTTGAAGAGCACTCAGATGCAAAGGGCTTACTTGTTATTAATCCAACGTACTTTGGGTTTGCTGCAGACTTAGAACAGATTGTACAATTAGCACATTCTTATGACATCCCTGTACTAGTCGACGAGGCTCATGGTGTTCATATTCATTTTCACGATAAATTGCCGATGTCGGCGATGCAAGCTGGTGCAGACATGGCAGCAACAAGTGTCCACAAATTAGGAGGCTCTTTAACTCAAAGTTCTATTCTTAATGTGAAAGAAGGCTTGGTGAATGTAAAGCATGTCCAATCTATTATTAGCATGCTTACGACTACATCAACTTCTTACATCTTGTTAGCATCACTTGATGTTGCCAGAAAACGTCTTGCCACAGAAGGAACAGCACTCATAGAACAAACAATACAATTAGCTGAACATGTTCGTGATGCTATAAATTCTATTGAGCATCTTTACTGTCCTGGAAAAGAAATGTTAGGTACAGATGCTACCTTTAACTATGATCCTACAAAGATAATTGTATCTGTAAAAGATTTAGGTATTACCGGCCACCAAGCTGAAGTATGGCTTAGAGAGAAATATAACATTGAAGTAGAACTCTCAGATTTATACAACATACTATGTCTTATCACTTTGGGAGATACAGAAAGTGATACAAATACACTTATTGCAGCATTACAAGATTTAGCAGCAACATTTAGAAATAGGGCAGATAAAGGTGTTCAAGTACAAGTAGAGATTCCAGAAATTCCAGTGCTAGCACTTTCTCCTCGAGATGCTTTTTATTCGGAAACAGAAGTCATTCCATTTGAAAATGCAGCGGGTCGTATTATAGCTGATTTTGTTATGGTTTATCCGCCAGGGATTCCAATCTTTACTCCGGGGGAAATTATTACACAAGAAAACTTAGAGTATATTCGTAAAAACTTAGAAGCAGGTTTACCTGTACAAGGTCCTGAAGATATGACATTACAAACATTACGTGTTATTAAAGAGTACAAGCCTATCAGTTGATAGGCTTTTTTTTCACCTTTTTTCCTATTCTTCATACGATACTAAAGAATGTAACGTATAGGTGGGGATACTATTATGATTGTAATAGGCCGTTCTATTGTACATCCTTATATTACAAATGAATATGAGCCATTTGCAGCAGAGAAACAACAAATTTTATCAATAATGGCAGGAAATCAAGAAGTTTATTCCTTCCGAACAGCTGATGAACTCAGCTTTGATCTCAATTTACGAGTTAATATTATTATCTCTGCACTAGAACTTTTTCAAAGTGGATTTCAGTTTCGCACATTTCAACAATCCTTTTGCAACCCCCAGTATTGGAAAAGAACATCCCTTGGAGGATTCGAGCTTCTTCCAAACATACCACCTTCTATTGCCATACAAGATATTTTCAAAAACGGAAAACTATATGGAACTGAATGTGCAACCGCTATGATCATTATTTTTTATAAAGCTTTATTATCATTGTATGAGGAAGAAACTTTCAATCGTCTATTTGCAAACCTTTTACTTTATACATGGGACTACGATCAAGATCTAAGGCTCATAACAAAAACCGGTGGCGATCTTGTTCCAGGTGACCTCGTTTACTTTAAAAACCCACAAGTGAATCCAGCTACGATTGAGTGGCAAGGAGAAAACACAATCTATTTAGGAAATTTCTTTTTTTACGGACATGGCGTAGGTGTAAAAACAAAAGAAGAAATTATTTATTCATTAAATGAACGACGAGTCCCTTACGCTTTTATTTCAGCTTTCTTGACCGATACTATTACCCGTATCGATAGCCGTATAATGAGCCAATACGCTTCTTCTAGTACACCACAGACATCCATAAGCTTTATTCCAATTAGAGATGATGCAATCGTTGCAACAGTTGGCCATACAACTACAATTTATTAAAAAAGCGCCTACACATGTAGGCGCTTTTTCTTATTATTAAGCTTTTGTATGTTCTTTATGGTCACATTCGCAATGAGATCCACATTTCCCGTATAGTACTGTTGATTTTTCATCTTCAAAATGTCCAATTGTTCCTTCACATACTTGGCATACGATTGTTCCCATTTTCATTTCCCCCTGAGTTTTAATAGTAATCTATTTATTTATCATTAAGCTTTCGCATTATCTTTTCTAGCACAGTCACAATTTGTTCCACATTTTCCGTAAAGTACCGTCGTTTTCTCATCTTCAAAATGTCCGATTGTTCCTTCACATACTTGGCATACGATTGTTCCCATTTTTCATTTCCCCCTAAGTTTATGGTCCTAAAAACTTTTAGCTGTCCATTTCCTATCAATTATTGGGCTTTTGTATGCTCTGTGTGATCACATCCGCAAGATCCACATTTCCCGTAAAGTACCGTTACTTTCTCATCTTCGAAGTGTGCAATTGTACCTTCACAATCTTGACATACGATTGTTCCCATTTTTCATTTCCCCCTAAGTTTATAATCCCAAAAACTTTTTGTAACCGCTTAACTTTCTGTCTTTATTTTAATATGTTATACTTTTTACGTCAATAGGTTTTTAGTATAACACATTAAATATTTTAAATTTAAATTAGTATGCGATATTCAAATAAAAAAACAGCCATATTTATAAGTACGACTGTTTCACACTAATTATTCTTCATATTCCGCATGTAAAGAAGTTGACGGAACAAGAAATTTGAAAAACTGAGCTAACTCCTTCGCTTCCTCTTCTGATCCTAATTTAAAAATCTCCTGTATATATTGAACATTCTCTACATCATCTCGTCCGAGTAAAGTAGACCTTCCTGTTTGCATACAAACAATGAGCGGCTTTCCAAAAAACATATTTGTATAAATAACACCAAAATCATAACGTGTATCATGTGTCATAAACCCTAAAAATCGTACCTTCACACTTTCATGCTCATCATACAATTTTTCAAACATTGGTTTCCACCTTTCTACATCACGTTTCATTACTAGTATATTAAACAAAACATGTAATACTCCTTTTAATTGTCAAAAAATTCAGTAGGATGTAGAATGATAGTATTCTACTAAGTTAGGGGGGAAGTTATATGCAACATGCCTTTATTACGCTTGTACCTAAATCCAATCAACAATCTGTTTCAGTAGATGATATAAAACAACTTTTTCATTATTATAAAACAGTTACTTCTAAAACTGGGGCCCAAATTAATTACACGTATACAAATACCGCTTTTCCTTATGAAATTTTAGATACATCTACAACAACATTAAAACTTCAATCCAATCACGACCGGTATGACTCAATTTATATTGGTGTTGGTATAGAAAATGAACAATCTTTCATCCAAGTTTCTTTACCACCTAATGCAACATATGGTGACAAAGGGAAAGCGAATGAATTTTGCCGTTTTTTAGCGAAGAAATTAGAAGGAGAGTTACAATTATTTAATGGAAGAACAATGTATTTTTATAAACGTTAATTTAAAAAATAGATAATATGATTAAAAATAGTATACAATTCGAACATGTAAGAAATAAAGCTTGCTTTCTTACGTGTAATACAAAATATGCTATTACATAGGCTAAATACAGGAATACGAAAAAAAGAATAACTTTATAATGAAACTTATCACCATTCGATAATGTTAATACAGTGGAAAAGCCACTCCATAGTAGTAAATGATAAAATATAACATGTAATATTTTCATGGAACCTTCTCCTTTGACATGCTCTATTTTATTAATATATGGGGTTAAGTTTGAATCAATTACATATTATAGGATGATATATATTACCTTTGAAGTAAGTTACGCCTAAATCATTTGTTAAAGTATTATATATTCATTCGACAAGTACGTTTAAAGACCTTGCAAGTCATTTGATGAAAATAAAAATAGCCCCTCTCTTACAATAAGAGAGGGGCTATTTACATTACTTAAATTATTTTACAATGTGAATTGGCATTCCAAGAGCAACTTCAGCTGCTTCCATTGTGATTTCACCTAATGTTGGGTGAGCATGGATTGTTTGAGCGATATCTTCAGCTGTCATTCCAGCTTCGATAGCTAAACCAATCTCAGAGATAATATCAGAAGCACCTGCACCTGCAACTTGAGCACCTACAAGAAGACCATCTTCTTTACGTGTTACAAGTTGTAGGAAACCGTCAGTGCTGTTTAATGATAATGCACGACCGTTAGCAGCGAATGGGAACTTAGATACAGTTACAGTCATTCCAGCTTCTTCAGCTTGTTTTTTAGTGTAACCAACAGATGCTAATTCTGGATCAGTGAAGCATACTGCAGGAATTCCGATGTAATCGATAGCTGATGCATGGCCACTAATTGCTTCTACAGCTACTTTACCTTCGTAAGAAGCTTTGTGAGCTAATGGTGGTCCAGGAACGATATCACCGATTGCATAGATGTTTGGTACATTTGTACGACATTGCTCATCGATTTCGATGATGCCGCGGTCAGTCATTTTAACTCCAACTTGCTCAAGACCGATTTCTTGAGTGTTTGGACGACGACCTACAGTTACTAATACGTAATCTGCTTCTACAGTTTGGATTTCACCTTTAACTTCAAAGCTAACTTTTACGCCAGTTTCTGTTTCTTCAACGCCTTTAGCCATAGCTTTTGTATGGATATTTACGTTACCTTTTTTCTGTAGAGCACGTTTAACAACAGAGCTCATAGCTTTTTCGAAACCAGCTAAGATTTCGTCGCCAGCTTCTACTACAGTAACTTCTGTACCGAAGTTAGCATATGCAGTACCTAATTCCATACCGATGTAACCGCCGCCGATTACAACAAGTTTTTTAGGAATTTCAGGTAAGCTTAAAGCACCTGTAGAGTTGATAACACGTTTAGAGTATTTGAATCCTGGAATTTCGATTGGTGTAGAACCAGTTGCAAGAACAGCATTTTTAAACGTATAAGTTTGAGCTGCATCTTCAGTCATAACGCGTAATGTGTTAGCATCTACGAAGTAAGCTTCACCGCGAATGATTTCAACTTTGTTACCTTTAAGAAGGCCTTCAACACCGCCAGTTAATTTCTTAACTACGCCGTTTTTCCATTCTTGAACTTTTGTAAAGTCAACTTTTACGTTCTCTGCAGTGATACCCATGTCATCAGAATGCATTGCATTCTCATAACGATGACCTGCATTGATTAACGCTTTTGAAGGAATACATCCAACGTTTAAGCATACGCCACCAAGGTTAGCTTTTTCAATAATTGCTACCTTTTGACCTAATTGTGCTGCACGAATTGCCGCAACGTATCCACCAGGACCTGCACCAACAACGACTGTATCTAATTCAATTGGGAAATCTCCTACTACCATTGTTATTACGCCTCCATTACTAATAATTGTGGGTCATTCAATAGACGTTTAATTTGGTTTAACGCTTTTTGAGCTGTTGCGCCGTCAATTAAACGATGGTCAAAGCTTAGAGATAATGCTAATACTGGAGCTGCAACGATCTCGCCATTTTTCACAACTGGTTTTTCAGCGATACGGCCGATACCAAGGATTGCTACTTCTGGGTGATTGATAACTGGAGTGAACCATTGTCCACCTGCAGAACCAATGTTTGTAATTGTGCAAGAAGCACCTTTCATTTCAGTTGGAGCTAGACGACCTTCACGTGCTTTACCAGCAAGATCGTTGATCTCGTTAGAAATAGTGAAGATAGACTTACGATCTGTATCTTTAACAACTGGTACTAATAGACCTTTGTCTGTATCAGCTGCGATACCGATGTTGAAGTAATGTTTATGAACTACTTCTTGAGATGCATCGTCTAAAGAAGTGTTTAACATTGGGTATTCACGTAATGCAGATGTTAAAGCTTTAACAACGTATGGAAGGTAAGTTAATTTAATACCTTTGTCAGCTGCTACTGCTTTGAACTTCTTACGGTGAGCAACAAGCTCAGTTACATCAACTTCATCCATTAATGTTACGTGAGGAGCTGTGTGTTTAGAGTTAACCATTGCTTTCGCAATCGCTTTACGGATACCACTCATTTTCTCACGAGTTTCTGGATATTCACCAGCTGGAATTGGTTGTGCTTTTGGTGCTTCTTCTTTCGCTGCTGCTGGAGTAGCTTCTACTGCTGCTGGAGCCTCAGTTGCTGCTACAGTTTGTCCACCATTTGCAAATGCATCGATGTCAGCTTTTACGATACGGCCGTTCTTACCAGTACCAGCTACTTTATGAATGTCTACACCTTTTTCACGAGCGTATTTACGAACAGATGGCATAGCGATTACGCGTTCATTTACTACTTCTGCAGTTGCTGCTGGAGTAGCTTCCGCTGCTGGAGCTTCTACTGCTGCTTCTTCAGCTTTTGGAGCTTCATCATGATCGTCACCTTTAAATTTAAGGTTTTCGTATCCAGGAGCATCAAATTTAATTAATGTATCTCCTACGATTGCAACTGTTCCTTCTTCTACAAGTACTTCAAGTACTTTACCTTTAACAGGAGAAGGGATTTCTACTACTGCTTTATCATTTTGTACTTCAAGAAGTACATCGTCTTCATTTACTTCATCGCCTGGTTTAATAAACCATTTTACGATTTCACCTTCGTGGATACCTTCACCGATATCTGGTAGTTTAAATTCAAATGCCACGGAATTCAGCCCCCTGATTCATTTCATTATTATGGAATATGTACAAAAGAAACCAGCATGTGCTGATTTCTTTTGCACATGAAAAACTAAAAATTAGAAGTTCATTACTTTGTTTACAGCTTCAACAATATCCTTGTGGTTTGGTAACCATACGCTCTCTGCTTGAGAGAATGGGAATACTGTATCAGCAGCTGCAACACGTACAACTGGAGCTTCTAAGTTTAAGATTGCACGGTCGTTAATTTCCGCTACAACGTTAGCTGCAATACCAGCTTGTTTTTGAGCTTCTTGAACTACAACTACGCGACCTGTTTTTTCAACAGAAGCGATGATTGTTTCGATATCTAATGGTTGAACTGTACGTAAGTCAACAACCTCTAAAGAGATACCTTCTTTTTCAAGTTCTTCAGCAGCTTTTAATGCAGCGTGAACCATAGCACCGTAAGCGATAACAGATACATCTGTACCTTCACGTTTGATATCAGCTTTACCTAAATCAATTGTGTATTCGCCTTCTGGTACATCTTGACGGAATGAACGGTACAATTTCATATGCTCTAAGTAGATAACTGGATCGTTGTCACGAATCGCAGAGATTAAAAGACCTTTAGCATCGTATGGAGTAGATGGAATAACAACTTTTAGACCAGGTTGTTGAGCCACTAATCCTTCTAAGCTATCAGCATGTAGTTCAGGAGTATGAACACCACCACCGAATGGAGAACGAACTGTTACTGGAGCAGTCCAACGTCCACCAGAACGGTAACGCATACGAGCCAATTGACCAGAAATTGAATCCATTACTTCAAAAACGAAACCGAAGAATTGGATTTCTGGAACTGGACGGAATCCTTCAAGTGCAAGACCAACTGCAAGTCCACCAATACCAGACTCTGCAAGTGGAGTATCCATTACACGATCTTCACCAAATTCAGCTTGTAAACCTTCAGTAGCACGGAATACACCGCCGTTTACACCAACGTCTTCACCAAATACAAGTACGTTAGGATCATTTTTCATTTCAACGCGTAAAGCATCAGTGATTGCTTGAATCATTGTCATTTGAGCCATGGCTTACTTCGACTCCTTTTCTTTGTAGATTTCATATTGTTCAGCTAAGTTGTAAGGCATTTTTTCGTACATGATTTCCATTAAATCAGTTACTTTTTGTTTTGGAGCTTGGTCAGCCTTAGCAATTGCTTGTTTGATATCTTCTTTTGCTTCTTCGATTACTGTCTCTTCAACTTCTTGAGACCATAGGCCTTTAGCTTCTAAGAACTTACGGAAGCGTACGATTGGGTCTTTTTGTTCCCATTCGTTTTCGATATCTTTTGTACGGTAACGAGTTGGGTCATCACCAGCCATTGTATGTGGACCGTAACGGAATGTTAAAGTCTCGATTAAAGTAGGACCTTCGCCATTTACTGCGCGCTCACGAGCGAAAGCAGTTGCTGCGTATACAGCTAATGGATCCATACCGTCTACTTGAATTCCGTAAATACCTGCTGCTACTGCTTTTTGTGCTACAGTTTTAGCTGCAGATTGCTTTTCTACTGGAGTAGAGATTGCATAACGGTTGTTTTGAACAACGAAGATTGCTGGAGCTTTGAATGCACCTGCAAAGTTCATACCTTCGTAGAAGTCACCTTGTGAAGCACCACCGTCACCAGTGTAAGTAATTGCAACAGATTTTTTACCACGTAGTTTCATACCTAACGCAACACCAGCAGTTTGGATGATTTGCGCACCGATAATGATTTGTGGAGCTAATGCATTTACATTCTCAGGCATTTGGTTACCCATGAAGTGTCCACGAGAGAATAAGAATGCTTGATATAATGGAAGTCCGTGCCATACTAATTGTGGTACATCACGGTATCCTGGTAAGATGAAGTCTTCTGCTTCAAGTGCGAAATGACTCGCTAATTGAGAAGCTTCTTGTCCAGCTGTAGGTGCGTAGAAACCTAAACGTCCTTGACGGTTTAAAGAAATAGAACGTTGATCTAATACGCGAGTATACACCATACGACGCATTAATTCTTTTAATTGATCATCAGATAATTCAGGCATAGCTGCTTCATTCACAACTTCACCGTTTTCATTTAAAATTTGTAATGTTTCAAATTGAGCTGCGATAGCTTTCATTTGCTCATCAACATTAAATAGGGTCTTTTTTGTTTTAGTACCCATTCCGTTCACCTCTTCCTCTCTTGAACCATATTCTGAAACGCTTTCACTGGCTATTTTCCAGTTTAAAAAGCGCAACGATGTAAACCAACATGTTTATCTGTCGGTTGAGAATAATTTTGTGTACCTAACAATCTGTACTAATGTTTTTTCAGAAACATATTAATACAATCTTGATCACGTTTTTTAGTTTACAACTATTCTAATTACGATGTCAATTACTTTGAATACGTTTTTTTATAAATAATATGCAGGTTTCTACTACACAAACGTGTTTTTATTTTTTACATCTGTATTAGTAAGCATTGACCTACTGTTATATTATTCCCTTTTTCACTTATTTTTTCTCTTAGAATAATATGTAAACGATTTAATTCTCTTTAGTTTTTCTCTCTTCGTAACAAAAATATACAAACTATCCTTCCTTTTTTAGGTAAATACCTATACATTTCTACCCTCTCTTCCATACATTATAGTAACCGCAGTATTAGCGGGAAATGATAAAGGAGGTCATCTCATGTACGGATACTCATATTGCTATCCAACTTGTTCATATCCTTCCTACGGTTATGGCGGTTCTTGTGGCGGGTCTGGACGCGGCTTCGCCTTAATCGTTGTGTTGTTTATTCTTTTAATTATCGTTGGTGCTGCTTGCATTCGCTAATGTAAAACGAAACAACTATGGAAAGAAAAAGACGGCTTTGCCGTCTTTTTCTGTTTATCACATACATAAATACTCTATAATAGAACGATTTCCAAAATACCTTCCCTTTCTTGCCGATGACTTTTTCCATCTCCTTTGGTAGACTAAAGAGGAAAGGAGAGATTACATATGCTTACAATGAAAGATGTTATTCGCGAAGGAGATCCTATTTTGCGCAACGTTGCAGAAGATGTTTCATTACCGGCAAGCGAAAAAGATACAACTACCCTAAAAGAAATGATTGAATTTGTAATAAATAGCCAAGATCCTGAAATGGCTGAAAAATATAGTTTACGCCCTGGAATCGGATTAGCGGCTCCGCAAATCGGTGTTTCAAAAAAAATGATTGCAGTTCATGTAACCGATGCGGACGGTACATTATATAGCCATGCATTATTCAATCCAAAAATCATTAGCCATTCTGTTGAACGTACATATTTACAGGGCGGTGAAGGCTGTCTATCTGTAGACCGCGAAGTACCTGGTTATGTTCCTCGTTATACAAGAATTACAGTAAAAGCAACTTCTATTAACGGGGAAGAAGTAAAATTACGTTTAAAAGGTTTACCAGCAATCGTATTCCAACACGAGATTGACCATTTAAATGGCGTTATGTTCTATGACCATATCAATAAAGAAAATCCTTTTGCCGCTCCTGATGATTCCAAACCTCTAGAGCGATAATAATAAAGAGGCGGAAGTTAATCTTCCGCCTCTTTATTATGAAATGGGTTCCATATTCACTTATAGCAATCCAGCCCACTTTAGTCCATGATATATACCGTCTTCACTAACATCCTTTGTCACATGATTTGCAAGCTTTTTCAAGTCTTCATGGCCATTTCCCATCACAATACCTGTGCCAACGGCTTCGATCATTTCTAAATCATTTAAACCATCTCCAAATGCATACACTTGATCACGATTAAAACCTAACTTTTCAATGTATTTCTCAATTCCTTTTGCCTTAGAACCACCATTCGGAATGATATCCATTGAATATGCATGCCAACGAATAAAATGAAAATCTGGATAATGATTAATAAACTTTTCCTCTTCATTTACTTCACAAAAAAGTAGTGTTTGATAAATATTACGTTCCTCATAAAAATTAGGCTCATATGGTGGATGCTCAAAGTTTAAGCTTCCAAAGCCTTCTTTCACATAATCATGATATTCCACTGATGCTCTCATATCTTGATGGTCAAGATATACAAGTGGATATCCTTCTTGTTTTGCAAACTGAGTAAACTTATGTAAAGAATCTGGATGTAACGGATTATTAAATATTACCTCATCTTCAAAGACAACGTATTGTCCATTAAAACTAACATAATTATGTATATCAAGTTCCTTACGAATATCTTCGAACATAAATGGCGCGCGCCCTGTCGCAATTGCTACATGTACACCTTTTTCTTGTAACTGTTTTACTGCATCTCGTGTAGATTGTGGAATTTTTTTATCATGATCTAATAATGTTCCATCAATATCAAAAAAGACAATTTTATCATTCATTTGTCAAAATCCTTTCTGGTACTCTATATTCCTATTTTGAATATCACTTTTCAAATTCTAAAAAAAAGTATAACATATTAAACATCTGTGAAGAAAGCGTTCCCTTTCTGACCTTATTTGTAAACTTTGCATATATATATTAGTAAAACATGTGGATACTTGTTCGGATGAATTTTCTTTTCCATTCTTCCTCATACTATACCTATAACTAACGGCTACTAATCGTTACTATAGAATAACTTTCACTGTATGGGAAAGGACAAGACTCACCATTCACTTTTGTCCTATCTCTTATATCAGAGATAGAATTTTCACTAGTAATATGCATGTTTAAAATAAGGAAAGGAAGGAGTAATCATGCTGAAGAAGCTGAAGAAAAAGCTCAAGCGTTATTTAAACGGTCTAGTCCGTAAAAAGACAATCGCTTAAATTGTGCCCATTTCGGGCTTTTTCTTCATTCTCATTCGAAAAAACATGAAAATCGTGACTGTTTGCTTTATAATAAGTAACAGATAATGCAAAACATAGACAAGGAGAGGTTTTCCAAATGATTTTTAAAGTATTTTATCAAGAAAAATTAACTGAGGTTCCAGTACGTGAAAATACAAAAGTTTTATATTTAGAGGCTACGTCTGAAAAGGATGTTCGTACAAAATTAAATAAGTTCGCATATAATATCGAGTTTGTTCAGTCTGTTACTGGCGCTCATCTTGAATATGAAAAAGAAAACGCTGATTTAACATTAGCGGAAATCGTATAGCGATATGAAATTTCTAAAAAACGACCAAGTTGCTGTATTTGCTCTCGGTGGGCTTGGTGAAATCGGTAAAAATACATACGCTGTTCAATTTCAAGATGAAATTATTATAATTGATGCTGGAATTAAATTTCCAGAGGACGAACTTCTCGGAATCGATTATGTAATACCAGACTACACTTATTTTGTGCGAAACGAAGATAAAATTAAAGGGTTATTCATTACACATGGTCACGAAGATCATATCGGCGGAATCCCTTACCTATTACGTCAAGTGAACATCCCGATTTACGGCGGAAAATTAGCAATTGCACTCATCAAAAACAAATTAGAAGAACACGGCTTACTTCGTAAAGCAAAACTTTACGAAATTCAAGAAGATGACGTTATTAAATTCAAAAAAACGTCTGTATCCTTCTTCCGTACAACTCACAGTATTCCAGATTCGTACGGCGTTGTTGTGAAAACACCTCAAGGTCAAGTTGTTCATACAGGTGATTTCAAATTTGATTTCACACCAGTTGGTGAACCAGCTGATTTAACAAAAATGGCTGAAATCGGTAAAGATGGCGTGCTATGTCTATTATCTGATAGTACGAACAGTGAAGTTCCAAACTTTACTATGTCTGAGCGTCGCGTTGGTGATAGCATTCAAGACATTTTCCGTAAAGTAGACGGACGGATTATATTCGCAACCTTTGCATCAAATATTCACCGCTTACAACAAGTTATTGAAGCTGCTGTTGAAAACAACCGTAAAGTAGCTGTGTTTGGTCGAAGTATGGAAGCAGCGATTGAAATCGGACAAAACCTTGGTTATATTCGTTGCCCGAAAGATACATTCATAGATGCATCTCAACTAAACCGCTTACCAGCTAATAAAGTTGTTATTTTATGTACAGGTAGTCAAGGTGAACCGATGGCAGCACTTTCACGTATTGCAAACGGTACACACCGCCAAATTCAAATTATTCCTGGAGATACAGTTGTTTTCTCTTCTTCACCAATTCCAGGAAATACAATTAGCGTAAGTCGTACAATTAACATGTTGTACCGCGCTGGCGCTGATGTAATTCACGGGAAACTTTCAAATATCCATACAAGTGGACACGGTGGACAAGAAGAACAAAAGTTAATGTTACGTCTAATTAAACCGAAGTACTTCATGCCAATTCATGGTGAATATCGTATGCAGCGTATGCACATGAACATAGCAAATGATTGTGGTATCCCTGAAGAAAATTGCTTCATTATGGATAATGGCGATGTTCTTGCTTTACGTTCTGATGAAGCTAGCGTAGCTGGAAAAATCCCATCTGGTTCGGTCTACATTGATGGAAACGGTATTGGGGATATCGGCAATATCGTATTACGAGATCGTCGTATCCTTTCTGAAGAAGGACTTGTAATTGTAGTTGTAAGCATTGATATGAAAGAATTTAAAGTTGCAGCAGGACCTGATATCATCTCACGCGGTTTCGTTTACATGCGTGAAAGCAGCGATTTAATCAATGATGCACAAACATTAATTACAACTCATTTAGAAAAAGTAATGGAGCGTAAAACAACACAATGGTCTGAAATTAAAAATGAAATTACAGACACATTAGCTCCATTCCTATATGAGAAAACGAAACGCCGTCCAATGATTTTACCAATCATTATGGAAATATAAGAAAAAGGACAATGCTATGAAGGCATTGTCCTTTTCTTTTCTCTTATCTTAAAAAGTGTTTAAATCGATCCACTTCATCGTCATGACCAATGACAATTAATATATCTCCTGCTTGAATATTCTCCGTAGCCCGAGGGGATACGATAACTTCTTTACCTCGTTTAATTGCTACAATATTCAATCCAAACTTCGCACGAATATCTAATTCAATTAAAGAGTGCCCATCAATTTTTTTATTCGCAATAATCTCTACAATACTATGCTCATCTGAAAGCTCAAGGTAGTCTAACACATTGCTTGATGCAATATTATTAGCAATCCTTTTTCCCATATCACGTTCTGGATGCACAATATGATCTGCACCTATTTTACTTAACACTTTTTCATGATAATCATTTTGAGCTTTTACAGTAATATTTTTTACACCCAATTCTTTCAAAATCAAAGTAGTTAAAATACTTGAATTTAAATTATCTCCAATAGCAACGACTACGTGATCAAAATTTCGAATACCAAGGCTTTTTAATACCATCTCATCTGTTGAATCTGCAATTACAGCATGCGAAGCTATATTTGCAAATTCATTAATTTTATCCTCATCTGAATCGATTGCCATTACTTCCATACCTAATTGAGCTAGTTCTCGGCAAATACTTCCACCAAAGCGACCAAGTCCAATGACAGCAAACTCTTTTTCTTTCTCACCCACAGGAATTCCTCCAATAACTTCAAGTACTATTTATTTTCAGTGTAACACACTTTATATGCGTCACAAAAACTGTAATTAGCTCTTATTTTTGTTTTTGTATATAAAAATATTGTTGCAAGTAAAAAGCGATACCAACAAGTAACATAGCAAATACAAATATATTTCCAAACGAACTAAATGTTTCAAAAACGAATAATAATGTTTCTTGACCAAAAAAGGCAAATAGCAGCTGTATGAATGCAAATAACAACGCCCATATGTAATGATGTTGATGAAATAAATAATGCGTTGCACCTAAAAAAGCAATAAACGAAAAGATAAAGATCCACCAATTTTCTAAAAATAGTTGCCAATTAGAAAATTGATATCCATTTACTAATATCGCAATAAGCGCGATAACTGCCATCGTCGGCACACTCCAAAATAATGCCCGTCCTCTAAAGAAACGAGTGCCTTTAACATCTCCTTTTTCATGTGCAATATATGTTAGTACTACTGTGCTTATATACAAAACAGAAAGAATTGTTAAAACGATAATGAGCCAAAAATGTAATTGATAATATTCATGTTCTATATTTGTCACGATTGCAGCTAACATACACGGAATTAACATTCCCGTCCAACCATCTACTTTTCTTTCATTCCAAAAGACCGTATTACCAATCCTTATTCCTAACAGCATAAAAATAATGATACCCAATACAAATAACGTAGTTTTATTCCCTACTAAACTCGTTGAGAAAGCAATTAATCCAATAAATAAAAAGAGCACAAACCCATTCATAATTTCTAGTACAGGTGATAAATATCTCTTCACCCATTTGTATGTTTCGTCATATTCATTATTATCTACTAGACGATAGGCATAAAAACTTATCCCAAAATAAACCGCCGCAATAATAACATACGCATATAAGACGAAACATAAAATCGCACTGCTAATTTGCACGTAATTCCCCACCCTTTTTTCTATGTTTCACATTGATTTTACACACTTTTCATACTAAAAGTAAACATATATAAGTTAGTCAAATAATTAATAATGAGCAGTGGCTAAAAACCCCCTGCTCATTATTAAAACAGTCCAATTAACTTTATTCTTTCATTTGTATATAAACGCCTAAAATCAATCTATACGAGCGTTACTTACACCTCAGAACAAAATTTTTTTTGGAAACTTCAAGAAAGCGGAAGTTTTATTTTCTATTCCCTTTCCACTTTACATATTGGCTTAAAAATGTAATTGCCTTTTCAATCACTTCTTCGTCTGGCTTTAATTTCGCATGATGTAAACCATATTCTGAATTTACTCCAAGCCAAAACATAAATCCAGGGATTTCTCGAAGCATATAACCAAAATCTTCACCTGTCATTGCCTCAGTACATGTAATAACATTCATATCTGTTTGTTTATGTACAAATTGCATAAACTCTCTCGTTAACTCTTCATGGTTATATACTTGATGATACATTGCTCCGTAATCTATAATCGCCTCACACTGGAAAGAAGCTTCGATACCTGCAACAATTGCCTCAATTCTGCTTTTCACACGCTTCATTGATTCTACTGATAATGTTCGAATCGTTCCTTCTAAACGAGATTTTTCTGCAATAATATTTTGAACCGTACCACCTGTAATTTTTCCGATTGTAATTACTGCACTATCAAGAGGATTTACATTGCGACTAATAACGGATTGAAGCTGTGTAACAAGATGACTCGCTGCAACAATCATATCATTTGCAGTATGCGGATAGGCAGCATGGCCACCTTTCCCTTTTAAATCGATATATAATTCTGAAGTATTGGCAAATAACAGTCCTTCTTTCGTTGCAATTGTCCCTACAGCGTATTCTGGTGCAATATGAAGACCAAGAATTATATTTGGTTTCCATTCTTTTAACTCTTCACTTTCTAACATAGGAAGAGCACCGCCTGGTCCTTCTTCTGCTGGCTGGAATAGAAATACAAGGTCATCATCTATTCTTTCGCTCACAGCTTTCGTTAGAAGGCCTAAACCGATTGTTGTATGTACATCATGGCCACATGCATGCATCATTCCTTCATGAATAGAAGCAAACTCATATCCAGTTTCCTCTGTAATTGGTAAACCGTCTATATCTGCACGATAACCTATTATTTTTTCTGGATTTTTTCCATTTACTTTAACGATTACACCCGTTTTCCATGTCTTCACTTCCACAAATTCATGAGAAAGCGTTCCTATATAATCTAAAATATACTGTTGTGTTTTCCATTCCTTAAATCCGATTTCTGGAATTCTATGTAGATCTCTACGAATTTGGACAAATTTGCTTACTGTCATTTTTGCACCTCTATCTATAAAAAGCGTAAGAGCCCATTTACGCTCTTACGCTTTTTTTTCTTTTTATTTCTCTGGGTTTAATTGACGAAGCTCTTGTTTAATTTCTGTTTTTGCTTTTGTCTTCTCATCAATTTCTTTAATTACACGTGCTGGAGTACCTGCAACAACTGTGTATGGAGGCACATCTTCTGTTACAACAGCTCCCGCTGCTACAACTGCACCTTTACCTACTGTAACACCCTCTAAAACAACTACGTTTGCACCGATTACTACATCATCTTCAACGATAACTGGTTTTGCAGAAGGTGGCTCAATAACACCTGCAAGTACAGCACCTGCACCTACGTGACAGTTTTTACCGACTGTTGCACGTCCACCAAGTACTGCGTTCATGTCGATCATAGAACCTTCACCAATTACAGCACCAATGTTAATTGTTGCATTCATCATAATTACAGCGTTGTCACCAATTTCAACATGGTCACGAATAATAGCACCGGGCTCGATGCGAGCTTTAATACCTTTTAAATCAAGCATTGGGATTGCAGAATTACGACGATCGTTTTCTACAACGTAGTCAACGATGTGCTTATTATTCTCATCAAGAATTGTCTTAATTTCAGACCATTCTCCGAATAATACACCTGATTTTTTATTCACAAATGCTTGTACTGTTTCAGGGAATGTTACTTCTTTTAAATCCCCTTTTATGTATACCTTTACAGGAGTTTTCTTTTCACTTTTTTGAATAAACGAAATAATTTCGTTAGCGTCCATCATTTTCATTCTTGTTGCCTCCTAAATCCATTTATAATGTTACTCTACCAAACGAAAGAGCGAGTAGCAAGATAATAATCTTATTTTTCCCTTTGAATTTCTTCTATAATTTCTAAAAATGCTTGTACTTGCTTCAACTGCCTTGCTGAGTCACTTGTTAACAACCATGTTTCTCTCGTCAATTGAACAGGTGTTTTATACATATTTTCCTGTACTTCCTTTAAAACAGTAGAAGGTAAAAGGGCATAACCTATACCATTTAAAACAAGTTGTTTGCATGTTTCAATTTGGTCAACTACAATCGTTCGCTTAGGCGGATTAGAAAATAAACCATACCACCAATTTTGTATTTGTCCATAATAAGTCGAGTCACTTTTAAATTGAATGAACGGCCTATTTGTTTCTTTTAGCATCGAAATATCTTTTATTTCTTTATCAACTAAATACAGTTCATCTTCAAATAATTTTTGCTTTTGACCTTTATATTCTTGTGTTCCCCTCAGTATAGCAACATGAACGTCTCCTTCATAAAACTGCTTTTGCACTTCACTACTCCATCCAGTAAACAGCGATATCTTTACAGAAGGATATTTATGCACAAACTTTTTCAAAACAGGAGGAAGCCAATATTGACCAATAACTGATGCAACAGCTATTTTTAACGTTCCATGCGTTTCCGTTCTAAAAACAGCTAGCTCACTTTTTATATCCTCTTCCTTTTGCAACATTTCTTTGGCATAATTTGCAACTTTTTCCCCTTCAGGTGTAATTGTCAATCCTTTTTGTGAGCGAATAAAAAACTTCATTCCCCATTGTTTCTCCATAGATTGTAATCGTTGACTCAGCGCAGGTTGGGAAACAAATAAACGTTCCGCCGCTTTTCTCATATTTGATTCCTGAGCTAACACAACCATCATTTGAAAATCATCAATTTGCAACTTTCTCCCTCTTTCCTTAGCTTCCATACACCTTATTTCAACAAGCTTTCATTCAGAAAATACAATTTTCCAGCGCAAACTTTCCTTATGTTTTATGTCTTTTTAAATATAATACATACACAAGTGATATGCACGAAAAAAAGTGACTTCTTCGTTTCTATGAAGTCACTTTTCTCACGTTATCGATTATGTTGCCTTACTTTCTTATTCAACAATTTTAAAATAGCACGACGTGTTAAAATCCCCTCAAAATAGCCTTCTTCATTAACAGCACAAATAAAAGGATGATCAATTGTCATTTCTAAAGCTTTTGCAAATGAATCTTCTAATCTAAGAAAAGGTATATCTTCCTTCATCACCTGCTCTACTTTCATATCATCAAGTCTTTCAAACTCAATACGCTCTAATCCTAACATACCATCTAATATCATGGCAGTACTAATCAAACCATGTAATTTATACATTGGATCTAAGACAGGTATCGCCGAATATCCAGATTTCACAAGAACGAGTAAAGCATGTTCTAAACCATTTCCAATTTGGACATGAGCTACTTTTTCCGATGAAATCATTAAATCCTTCACAAGAATTTGTTGAAATTCGTCTTTCGGAATACTAATCATATTACATCCCCCATTTTCCCTTTTTCCTGCTTATGTTCATAACTCTATTCACATTTTATGACAGCGTTTTCATATTATTATTTTGTCCTAAATTTATTTCAATAAAAATACAATCACACAGCTATTTTAGCATACAGCACAAAAAAAAGACTACCATTCCGGTAGCGCTTAATACCCTTTATTTTTTAATCTGTAAAATAACCTTGTGATTTTTTTATATTGCATCACATCCGTCTGTTTCAAACCATTCTCAATATCTGTAAGTTCCACAGCTAAAATTTCACTTGCATAATTTTGCTGAAATAAAATATCTAGTAGTAAACTTTCTTCTTCCTTCGTTAAAACAACTTCCCTTTGCATATACCCCTCTCCTTACAATCGCATCGTTACTCTTATTATATAAAAAATTTAACCTATTTAATAGATGTAATATTCAGTTTTTACCAAAAGATATGTAGCAATTGTAAACATACAAAAAGTCATTTCGTATATCGATTTGCATAGCTAAACGCCGCATAAGCATCCGGCTTAATTTTTGCAGTTAATCCCATCGCTCGAATTTTTTCTGTCATATCTAAAATAAATTCCTTTGTTAAACCATCATTCCCAATGTCTAAATGAATTTCCATTATGAATCCAGCCCCATCTTGAGCATAAGGATGCAATAACTCCCATATTGTTTGTATATGAGTAGGTGTAAATAGACATGCGATTTCTTGACTAAACTGCGTTTCTAAATATATTTTCTCACGTAAGGTTGCTGGCTTATCTTTTACTGATCTATGGTGTAAACAACCCCAGCCACCTTTTCCAACACGATGAATATGGATTGCTGTAATAAACCTCGTATCCTTTTGATGTGCTTGCGAGTCTGTCCCAATGGATAATCGATATAAATTTCGTGGATCCTTTTCAATGAAACTACAAATACGGCTAAAGACCATATCAAAATTTAAATGTCTCTCTGAAACATTGTAAAATTTATGTGCACCGTCCACAGAGTCACGTCCTTTCAATTAGACAGACTTTTCGTATTCTCATTGTATGGGACAAAAACTAAAATTATAACTTCCTATCCTTTATTCGTTTCAATATTTCGAATTACAAAGTGACAAACTTGGCACGTATAAATTACATTTTGATTAGATTGAGCCGTTAATACATGAGTAATCTCAGCAGAGCTTTGACAATTAGGACAAATCACAACTGGTAAATGTTCCATACGATAACCTCCTAGTTATATTTCTCCCACTATTTGCAGAACCCAGCAATTGTGAGAAGTTTAGCTTCACATATTCATCCGGTTGGCGGGACTACTTATCCACATGGATAGGCAAACTTACACAGATTAAATTTTCATTTTAATACCATTGTAGGAAAAATAAAAAAATTCTATACATTACGCTGGAAAGTAATAGAACTAAAAAAGGTACTGCCATATGGCAGTACCTTTTTTATATGTATCAAGAAATGATATCGTAAATCTCAATTGCAACCATGTCGATATTATCGAATTGGTACACTTGAGGTTTTTCACCTTGTTGATACACTTCTAACTCATACATTTCACTTTTATCGAAAAATTTCACGCTACATTTGCGCTCACCGTTCACTTCAAAATAGCGTTGTGCTACTTCACCGCTTTCAGCTTGTTCTTGTAGACTAACAAGTCGAGTTAAAATTCCTTGGAGTAGAGACATGAAATCTCTCCTTTCTCTGATCTTCCTACCAATAGGTTTTACAGCTATACTCATTCTATCCGTCATAACAGAAAAAATGTTCCACACTCTAGGATAAAGGTTATTGGCCAGAAACTCAACTAAAAATTTGTCGAAATGCGAAGGAAAAAACAGAAAGAACATATTTCCCCTTCTTTATTGCGGTTTTTATACTGGAAGAATATAATAAAAAACAGAAAAAAGGAGGAATTACAATGAAAAAAATTGAGGTTTATACACAACCTGATTGTCCGCCATGTGTTATTGTTAAAGAATTTTTGAAGCATAATAACGTTGCATATGAAGAATTTGACGTAAAAAAAGACGCTGCTGCTCGCAATCGTCTTTTAAACGACTATGATTCTTATTCAACTCCAACAGTCGTAATTGATGGCGAAGTAGTTGCAGGTTTTCAAATTGAAAAGTTACAAAAACTACTCAATATAGAATAGGAATAGGTAAATACCTATTCCTATTCTTATCCCGCTATTTGTAGGTAGTAAAACCCAAAAAATTTAGCTAAAGCAAAGGAGTTAGATGGGCTAGTAATCCCTCCCACTGATTAAAAGTTTCACTTTATAATTGTTGCAACCTTTTTATTTCAGTTAAGAGTTCCTGACTTTCATGATATCCTGCTAACTTCCATTTATCTTGATCCCTTTTCAATGTTACAATTTGATATTGTCCACTTTTTGTCCGCTCATATACATATAAATTTTTATGTTCTTCATCATACGATATTTTCGTTTCTGAATTAAAAGAAAACGGTGCTTCTTTTGCCGGAAGTAAATATTCACCACTTTGTTTATCACTTCTGCTATTTTCATCTGTAAACACTTGAAGGAAATTATCTGTAAAATACGGTGATAACGTCTCTATCATCTTATTCATCGGCAAATGCTTCCCACGAATTGAAAACTGGGTTTCATAGCCTTTTTGTATCGTTGTAAATACTTCTTTCCGATCAACTTTCACTTCCTCTTTCCCTAAAACAGTCGTAACACTATAACCAACTAGAAAGGCAACACATACAAATAGAACAAGCCATATTCCATATTTCCTCATTTTTTCACCTTCCTTTTAAAAGAACTTGTCTTTGTAGTATTCATTGTAACAATGATTATGCAAAGAAAGGACAGATTTCGTTCGTAAAATCTTTACAACGATAGACAGCATTTTCATCACCATTTTCACTATTACCAATTTATGATAAAAACAAACAAAAAATGCACGAATCTCTTCGTGCATTAAAATAAAACATCTTCTTCATATAAATATTCATAAGATAAATCTATAAATAAAAAGTTGTCATCATCTATTGGGAAAGAAAATGTTCGTACCATTTCGCCCGTTTCGATATCTGCATATAAATCTGAAAGCCTTGCCTTATTCTCAAAACGCATTTTCATGATATTCTCGAGAAAATACGGGCGCCAACTCCAGTTCTTCATATAATAATCCGGCATCACAATCCATTCTCCATCTTTTTTCATAACATTTCCTGATTGTTGGAAACCATCTTCATTACAAATAAATATACGAAAACTACACTGTGATACACTTTGACTAAATTGTAATAACCAATCATTTATATCTTCATTCTTTTTTTGTTTTGATAAAACATCGCCAATGCGATCGCGTAACATCTCTGTCAAATTATAAATTTTTTGTAACTTCTTCTTTTCATGCTGAATAAACTGATGACATTCATTACCAAGTCGCTCTTTCAAAACATTCGTTTCAATAAAATCAGGTAAACATTCTTTCAAATAATTACCTTGATAATATCTTCCGCCGTTCTTCCAAGCATATTGCAGTTGATAAAAAGCATCTATTTCTTCATATAACAAAGTTGCACCAATTCTTCTAGCAAGTAATGATAAAGAATATAAAATATCTTGATAAGATTGTAAAAGTGCTGTTTGCCTTAAATTCGTTAAATCTACTTTTAAAATATCAGGTGCTAACACGCTAATACGCTCTAAATTACTTGTGCCCGTTCCGACTTTATTAATCGAAATTTGAATACCATATGTACGATAATACATAAGCAAATGATTAAATTGCTCTATATCTTCTTTACATTCATGTTCTGTAATCTCTAAAACAATTTGTTTTAAATTTAAACCTTGTTCTTCATACCTCAATAAAAGTTGAAGCAAGCTTTCATCATCATCATTCATTAATACATTAGCATTCCGATGTATAAATAATAATAATTTTTGATCGCTTTCTAAATAACGATTTAAAGCTTTTTCTACTATAATATTATCCGCTTCCAGTTGAAATTCACTTGGAATCGAATCATCGTGAAAGAAAGAAGCTAAACTTTGTATGCCCTCTTCTGTTTGAATACGTCCTACTACTTCATATCCAATTACAGTATGCTCATCAGCACTAAAAATAGCTTGATAATAAGGAAGGACTTTATCCAAGTTACTCATTACATCTAATGCATCTATCAACGTGCTTCCCTCCCTTTACTTTTCAAAAATTATAACATGATATTTACGGAAAAATAATAAAAAATCCCTTCAGTTTTCCTGAAGGGATTAGAGGGGTAAAATGCTAAGGGGAATTAGCAATTCTACTATGAAGAAAAAAGAGGTCTTAAATATAACGTATATATGACCTCTTGTAAACACTTTTCTTTCATATGTCACAATTCCGTCACATTTAACCATAAAAAAATGAATCAAACATTCATTTTTTTATCCCTTTTAAAATGGATATTGATGTAAATGTTGTCCTCCATCCATTGTCATGCAAGTTCCATTTATGTACGCAGCTTCATCTGAGCATAAATAATAAGCTAGACCAGCGATTTCTTCTGGCGTACCCAGCCTTCCAAGCGGAACACTTTGTATCGTACGCTTAGCCATTTCTTCTGAAATCCATAATTTATCAGCACCGCCCGTACGTTCAATTGGTCCTGGCGCGATAGCGTTAACTCGTATTCCATATTTACGTCCCCACTCAACAGCGAGCGTCTTCGTCATCGCTAATACCCCTGCCTTCGCTGCAGCCGAATGAATAACTCCTGGACCTGCATCCCATGCATATGTTGCTACCATGTTAATGATATTCCCTTTTATACCTTTTTCAATCCAATATTTTCCGACAGCATGGCTACAGTAAAATGTACCGTTTAACACAATATTAATGACTGAATTCCAACCATTCACAGATAAATCTTCTGCTGGACAAATAAAGTTTCCAGCTGCATTATTTATTAAAACATCAATTCGACCAAACTTCTCATCAATCTGTTCAATCATTTTCTGAATGTCATCCGTATTTCTTACATCCATTTGTACAGGTAATACTTGCCCCGGAAATTGTTCAATTTCCAACTTTGTTTCCTCTAGTTTTTCCTTTGTACGTCCTGTAATAACAACTCGTGCCCCTTCTTTTGCAAAACGAGTCGCCATTCCTTTTCCCATTCCACTCGATCCACCTGTTATAATAACTACCTTCTCTTTCACATACATCCCCTCCAAAAAATGAATACACATTCATTTTATCACTTTATTTAATAGAAATCTTTATATTTTTAAACTTTTCTGATATTTTAATGTAAAGAATTTTCTTTTCATTCATTTTTTTTCGTAATCTATACTAAATTTTTATTATGTAAAGTATATTTTAAATAAACTGAAAGGAGATTCGAGTAGCCTATAAATGGAATAAAAACATTGAGGTATACTCATATTTTTATGAAGCACATTACAAGAAGAAATTTTTTAAAAATTGGTATGCGCACTTGTCTCTATTCATTTATAACCAGTGGCATTGGATACTACTATGCTAAATATATAGAACCCCATTTCATTTCTTTTACACAGCACACATTAAAATCACAACTCATCCCAAAAAGTTTTCATGGTATGAAAATTCTTCAATTCAGCGATTTACATCTTGGATACTATTTCTCGCTTCAACATTTATCTCAAGTTGTTTCTAAAATTAATGCTGTAAATCCAGATATTGTCCTTTTTACTGGAGATCTCATTGATAATTACCAAACGTATACTGACACTCCTTTCGTTGCATCCATTTTAAAAAATATACAAGCCCCCTTCGGTAAATTCGCTATTTATGGTAACCATGATCACGGTGGATATGGAACTGAATACTATGAGCACATCATGCGTGAATCTGGATTTGAACTATTGCTAAATAATGAAAAAAGAATTCGTCTAATGGATAATAGTGAGATTTCTATTTTCGGTCTCGATGATATACTACTAGGCAAACCCAAAATAGAGAAAACATTAGAGCATGCACGACAAAATACTTATAACATTGTTCTTGTTCACGAACCAGATATCGCGCCCCAAGTTTCCAGATATCCAATCAACTTGCAACTTTCTGGTCATAGCCACGGCGGACAAGTACAAATTCCTTTTTTAGGAGCTATTATTACACCATCACTCGCCAAAGACTATATTGAAGGCTTCTATACAATTCAAGATTTAACTCTCTATGTTAATCGAGGCCTAGGAAGAACGCGTGTTCCATTCCGTTTTATGTCAAAACCTGAAATTACACTTTTTACACTCCAACATTCGTAATAATTCGCCTATTTTCTTGCATATCCTTTCTTGTACGCGCTCATCCACGTTTCATTTACCATATGATGAAAGTGAGTCCAATAAAGGAGGTATGTTCATGTATCCATATTATCAACCAATCCTAGTCCGTTCAGCACCTATTGGTCCAGTAGGCGACTCACGCTTCTTCCCGTTTTTTGGCGTTCCCTTTCTAGCTGGAATTGCTGGTGGATTACTCGGCGGAGCATTAGCTTTCGGCCCTCGACCATTTTACCCACCTTATCCACCACCTTTCCCGCCGCCAGCACCTTATCCTTGTTACGGTGGACCATGTCAACAACCATACTATTACTAAGTTAAAATAACGATTATTTCAAATGTTATTCTCTCAACGAGCCACCTTATTACACGCTTATAATAAAACTATTGTTTCTACTCATCCTCCCATTTTGGGAGCATATGAGTAGAAAAAAGTAAAAACCTCTTATAGACATAAGAGGTTTTTACTTTTTTCATTATTCAGCATCTGTATTTTGATACGCCATCTTAAACAACTTCACTTGGCTATCAATTTCTTCTGTACTACCATTAATAACATAATAGTAATCACCATCTTTATTTTGTTCACGTGTTTTCACATTATCAGCTAATGTAAGCTGTAAAATCGCCTTAATTCGTGCCTTCATTTCAATATCTAATATCGGGAAAGATATTTCCACTCGCTTCTCCATATTTCGCGTCATCCAATCAGCTGAAGATAAATATATTTTCTCCTCCCCATTATGATGGAAATAATAAATACGGCTATGTTCTAAATATCTTCCAACAACACTAACTACACGAATATTTTCACTTACATTTGGAATACCAGGTCGTAGGCAACATGTTCCTCGAACAATGAGCTCTACCTTTACTCCAGCTTGTGATGCTTCGTACATTTTTTTAATTAATGGTTTATCTGTTAATGAATTCATCTTAGCGATAATATATCCATTTCCATATTGCCTATGATAACGGATTTCTTCATCTATTAAATCCATAAATTGTTCTCTTATATCAAATGGAGCAACAGATAAATGATGAAAATGTGGCTTTGTTGTATAACCACTTAAATAATTAAAGAAATTGGTTGCATCAACCCCAAAGTCTTTTCTTGATGTAATATATCCAAAATCAGTATATAACTTCGCTGTTGCATCATTATAGTTTCCAGTTCCAAGATGTACGAACCTTTCGATTTTTCCGTTTTTTCTTCTTACAACTAACGTAATTTTACTATGTGTTTTCAAGTGACTTACACCGTAAATAACATGACAGCCTGCCTGTTCCAATTCTTTAGCCCAATGAACATTGTTTTCTTCATCAAATCTTGCCTTTAATTCAACTAATACCGTCACTTGTTTTCCCTTTTCAGCCGCTATCTTTAACGCCTGAATAATTGGTGAATCACCACTTACTCGATATAACGTTTGTTTAATCGCAAGTACATTTGGATCGTCTGCCGCATCACGGACAAAATCAACTACCGGCTGAAATGATTCAAAAGGATGATGTAATAAAATATCATGCTCAATTGCTTTTTCAAATACATCTTCTTCATCACCTAAATCTTGAGGCGGTTGCGGAATAAGAGCCGGATATACAAGATGTTCATATAAAGGAGCTAGTTTTTTATATAAAGAAAACAAACATGTTAAATCTAATGGCCCATCCATTATATATACATCTTCATCTTTTACTTCCAGAACCTCATATAATAACGCTAATACTCTTTCATCAATGTGTTCTTTCCCAACTTCTAAACGTACAGCCCCCCCCCACTTACGTTTTTTTAATTCTTTTTCAATTACCTTTAATAAATCTCTCGCACCTTCTTCATGAATCGTTAAATCTGCATTGCGTGTAATACGGAAACGAGTAACAGATGATACTGTATATCCCGTAAATAATTTATGAGTAAAGCTACTAATTACGTCTTCTAATAAAATAAATTTATGCTTTTGCCCTTCGCTCGGTAAAAATATGAAGCGCTCAAGTAATGAAGGAACTTGTACAATTCCTAGCTTCGTCCGATTCTCTTCCTCCGCTTGCTTCTCATCATATAAAAGAGTAGCTAAATTCAAACTTTTATTTAATAACATTGGAAATGGGCGATATGCATCAATAGCTACAGGGGTTAACACCGGAAAAATTTGCTCATCAAAATACTCTTCTATAAATTCTCGCTGCTCTTTCGTCAAATCATGGAATGTTAAACGTTCAATTCCCTCTAACTCAAGCGCTGGCAATACATAATTTTTAAATGTATCATATTGTACTGTCATTAGTTCATGGGCTTTTATCGCAATTTTATTTAGTTGCTTTTTTGGTGTTAAGCCAGCTTTATTTTCTGGCTGATTAAATCCAGCACTCACTTGATCCTTTAATCCCGCTACACGTACCATAAAGAATTCATCTAAATTCGAACTAAAAATACTAATAAATTTCAATCTTTCCAAAAGTGGATTTTTTCCATCTTGCGCTTCTTGTAGTACACGTTCATTAAATGCTAGCCAGCTTAACTCTCGATTATTGTAATAAGCTGTATCATTTAAATTTACTGCATTCCCCTTCGATAATTCCATTCTCTTCACACTTCCCCTTGAAACTTTTTTACTATAATTTAGTTAATTTTATTTTATCAAATTACAATATTACAAAGTGTAAATTTTTCGTAAAGACATCCGTACGACCTAATGTTTTAGTTCAAATAACAAGTTAATATTCGTTTTTAATACTCTTTCTAACTGTTTTTTTTGTTTTTCAGCTTGCACTTTTTCTGCTAATGCAGACTGTTCACATAAAACTTTAAACGTTAATGCCTCTTTGCTTTCTGTTATAGATATGGTTTCAACAAGCGATCGTTGCCTTGCATTTAAAGCAGCTGAAAATTGTAAAACAGCTCCTAATAGACGGATTTTTTTTTGTTCACTTTTATCAAACCAACCTTCAAATGGAGATAAATGTTGTTTAAATAGCATTTTTGATTTATAAGATGCAATAAGCGCTAACCTCACTCTATCTTTATGCATCATGCCATCAATTGTCTTATTCGCCAATAAATAAAACGTATGTAAACGGCTCGCTTCTTCGTCTATATATTTGCCTATATTAAATACTTTCGCTGCTTGATGGAATACTTCCCAGTCTTTTACTGACATAGAAATAAGCCCTATTTCCTCAAGTTGTTTGCAAATTAGTCTTCCATGTTTAATAAGTTGAATAACAAATTCCATGTCCATTTCGTATTCATGTGATAGTAAATGCAAACTTTCTTCAACTACGTTCGGATAATATGAAATCCCCAAATCTTTTGTCAACTCTTCATAGAAAACACCTTCTCTTAATCCTTTTCTACTTAATACAAATGCCGGTGCCTCTATAACATTAACAAGTGTATGAAATACTTCAACCGCTGGAATAATCGTATCCGCTCGATCTTTTGCCAATCCTTCCAATTTCTGAAGTTCTATGAACGACAATTTTTCCAACTCATCTTTTACATTTTCAATATCTTCTTCTTTCATCTTGTATAAATGTAATCCTGCTATAGGATAACATATTAAATTTTGATGGATTTTTACTAAGTTCCTCGCACTACCACCAATTGCAATAAGAGGCAATTTCTTATTGATGAACCATGGTAACGTTTGAAATTGAAATTCTAAATACTGTTGCATTCCCTCTAACTCATCTTTAGTAGGAATATCACCTTTAATAAATTGTTGCTTTAAAGAAAGTGCCCCAAAAGGAAAACTATGGTACTCTAAAATCTCTCTATTTCTAAAGTATGTAACTTCCGTACTTCCCCCACCAATATCTACCGTTATTCCTTCTGAAAACGATGTAGAATTCATAACCGCCAAGTATCCGTAACGCGCTTCCTCATATTCTGATAATACTCTAAGAGTAAAGTCCGTTTGTCCTTCAATAAGCTTTTTAATTTCCTCTTGATTCTCAGACTGTCTAATTGTTGCTGTTGCAACACAAAGTACATGATGCAACTGATGGAACCTTGTACTTTCTTGAAATTGAAATAATGTCTGTAATAATACTTCTATTCCCTCTTCATTCAACACACCATCAATTAAGTAATTCCTTAACCTAGCAACCACTTTCGTATTTTCAATCTCTTTATAAAAACCTCCATTTTGCTTTTCATAAATAACTAAACGCATTGTATTAGATCCAATATCTATAATGGCATACTGTTGTTTTAATATTTCTTTCAAACTTCTCACTCTTTCATTATCAAATTTCAAAAACATATTCTATTACTATTATACAAAATAGTTGTTTTTTGTAACAATATTGCTTTAATATTGAAAATATATACAATCACTTTTTGCATATAATAAAAACCTATTTTATTTATGCTATAATAATGAAAAATTGAAAGGAGATTCAATATGAAACCTTCACAACCACAATCTCAATTACAAAACCAACATTCTATTAATCGACTAGCTCAATCTATTTTCGTTGTGAATCGTCATGCTAAAGCAGCTACTAATCCTAAATATTTATACTGGTTAAAAAAGACAGCTTTAGAGCGTTTGATTGCTGAAAAAAAAGCAATTAAAGAAGGATTACATTTTTCTAGAAACCCACGTTTTAGCCAACAACAATCTGATGTCCTTATACGTTTAGGCGATTATTTTTTCCACATCCCTCCTACGAAAGAAGATTTTCGAATTCTACCGCATCTTGGTCATCTTGAATCCTCCTATCGAAATCCGAAAACAACCTTATCTTTAACAGTAGCAAAAAAAACACTTCAAGATTATATTGGGCCTGAAGCATTGAAACAAGAAAAAAAATTAAGTGAACCGGTTCCATGGTATAGTCGTACTTATACAAAAAAATAAAACAGTTTGGCCAAGTGTAGGCCAAACTGTTTTATTTTTTCTCTTCTTTAATTTTAATATTTGCTTGTTTATAAAAAGCTACTTTTTCTGTATTATAAGACTTTGTGAATTCATTAAATTTATCTTTTTCTGACTCAATATCCTTATAAGATTGATTTACTACTTTTACTTTTTCACTAATATCTTTTAATTTAGTACCTTTATCTTGTAACATTGTATATAACTCTTTTTCTTGTTTTAAAGATTTATTATAGCTGTCATACATTTTATTAAATGAATCGTGTCGTTTCTCATACATGCTTTTCACTTTATCAGCTTGATCTTTCAACTTATTATCTTCAATTTTCTTCACATACTTATCAGCTGACTTCACTTCTTCTTGCGCTTTATTTAAGGCCTCTTTTTCTTTTGTAAGTACTTTTTCTCGTTCAGTTGTATTCTTTGCTGCTTGATTCAGTTTTTCTTTAACAGTTTGATTATTATCTTTTCCTTCTTGCACAATCTGGTTATATAATTCTTGTCCTTCTTTCTCTAAAGTCTCAAGTTTTTTTGCATCTTCAAACATTGTTTTTTCTTGTTTAGCAGCGTTTTCAAACGCTACATATAATTCTTCTTCTGGTTTCGGTCCAAAACAACCGGCTAATAAAGTCATTGATAATGCAGTTATAATTGCTAATTTACTATATTTCAACATCTCTTCCTCCTACTTATAAACGACCATCGTGTAATATAAAAAAGTTATAAAATATGTAATTGTTCTATACACTCGCATCTTTTTTACGAAGATCATTAATATTGTTTGTACAAATTATTACTTAATATTACATTATTCTTTTTGAAGTATTTAGCAGTTCCATATCCATCTTTAAGTATAGTACTTCGTGTTCTTTAAAATCTGTTCACACTATGTATTACCTTAATGGCCACAGAATTTCACCTCAGTCTTAATAAGACTATAATAGTTCACCTGATAAAAGGTGATCGTTCCGCTCTCACGTCTATCATTCCCTTTCCAGCTTTCTATCAAATAATCTCTTTGTTCATTTTACACAGTACAATCGATATCTCGCAACAACTTACAAATATTCTTTTCATTTCCTAAAAAGGAAAAGTGTAGAGCTTGCTTTCCTCTACACTTTTAAAATAAAACACATTGTGCAAATTGCATTGACACTACCATCATAATTATATGCTTATTTCATATATTTTTAAAGACTTTTATTACAAACGCAGCGTTTTTTTGTAATAAAAGTCAAAAAAATGTTACAAATAAAACTTCTTCCTATCAAATATCTTCAAATCAAAGCTTCACTCATTTTCTTGCAAATTTCTATACTGGTACAATTGATTTTGCGACTTTCTCAACAGTTCTTCAAACGTTTTTCCTTCTACTGGATAGCTAGCTGCTCCAAATAAAAGAGTGACACTGAGTAAATCACCTTCTATTTCACTTTCAATATTTTTCATTAATCTGTTTGTTATTGTTGATGTTTCATGACCATTATCAATTGCTACAATAACATACTTATTTTCATCCCACTTTGTAACAACATCTCCCTTCCGAATTGACTTTACAATGGTACTCTCTAATTTTTGTACTAACACTCCCAATTTTTTTTCTTGCAACGTGTCTTTTAATCCTTCCCATTCTTTTACAGAAAGAATGTAAACTGTAATATTACGGGAAGCTCTTTCAGATAAAGCGGCTACTTTCCCAAAAAAATCAACAACAAAATCGTTGCTTGCCATTCCTCCTACTTCTTCATTCATACGCTTGTTCGCTCTTTTATCGTACCAATGTCCAAAATAATAACTTAGTATCATTTGCAATATATAAATAATAAAGACGGTATAAAATGATCGTGAATCCAGTTTTGCAATTACATCCTGAAGTGCAATCCATTCTGTAACTGCCACTGTATTTCCAAGTAATAATCCACTAATTTTCCCTTTATGTTTCATACTTCTCCCCCTTTTATACCAATATATGTTTCTATATCAATAATGTTTTTCTACCAAATAAAAAATGTACATATCCAATGTACATTTCTGCTTAAGCTTGTATACCTTTTCTACTCTATTTCATATATATAATATATAACTTTTATAGAAAGGAGTAATCTATATGCTACAAAAAGAGAATCTATCAGATGCTATGCGGTTACTAGCTGGTTTTCTATTATCATTAAAATTATTATTTACCTCTTTCGGCATACACTTTATTACAAACGATCAAATTGACGCTATTGTTAATGTTGTTTCATTTTTATTTATTCTATACTTTGGCTACAAAAATAACTATGTAGGAAAAAAAGGAATGGAGCAAAAGAAAATACTCAAAAAACACAACCTTCACTAAAAAAAGGAACCTTTTGTACAGGTTCCTTTTTATTATTGACGCACAACAACTTCATTTGTTTGCAGTGGACCATATGATATCTCTTTATCTTGAAATGTATATGTAGCCTGAAAGAATGCTTGTTTAAGAGCTTTATCTTTATTAGCTTTTATTTTACAACGTAGTTCCACCTTTTCATTCGGTAACAAATCATCAATTCGCCACCTTACAAGCTGGAATAAAAACTCACTTATCCCCTTATCAACTTTTAAAGAATTAGGAATATAAGCAAAGTAATCTCGAATCATATGACTTACAACAACTCTCGAAATCATTTCTACCCCTTTATTTTCCACTTCAATTCTCATAATAAGTATGTCGTTTACATCGTAGGTCAATTCATACGAAAATTGTTCTGTATACATACTACCAATTTTTAATGTAACGGCTACTTGAGGAAATTCATTTTCCTTTTTCGATCCGTCAATCCACAATACTGGTTGTAGCGGTATTGAATACTTTCCTGTATCCGAAATTCGTCCCCATATTTTCATAATATATATTCACCTCATTTCAGATGTATCATACACACAATGAATTCCCCAAATTACTAAAGCTTACTATAAGCAATGTTTAATATTTCTCTTCCTTTTATCCTATTCGACAATATGAAGAAAAAACCATTTTTCATCTATTAACAGAAGGTGTTCTTAATGAAATTTTTTTACAATTTACTTTATGGCAATATTCAATATGGCTCACTCGTTCTCTACTCATACGAAAGAATATTTTGACGGAAGAAAAAGTTTGCCTTATAGTCAAATTTGACTATAATATTCTTTATGGCATATCAGTGCACTTATGGAAAAGAAATTAAAATCACCTATACATTTAAATTTTTTATCCACTGCACTCAAAACTTAATATAGTTTACTTATTTCTAAAGGAGGGTTATATTTGGAAACTCAACCATTAAAAAAAGACGCCAACAAGACAAAATTTGTTGTTGCTGGTTTACTGCTTGGTATATTAATGGCCGCAATGGACAATACAATCGTTGCAACCGCAATGGCAACAATTGTTGGAGACTTAGGAGGATTTGATAAGTTTGTTTGGGTCACATCAGCTTATATGGTAGCAACAATGGCAGGGATGCCTATCTTCGGGAAACTTTCTGATATGTACGGGCGGAAACGTTTTTATATTGGTGGCCTCATTCTTTTCTTATTCGGTTCTGCGCTCTGCGGAACAGCTTCAAGTATTGAGCAATTAAGTATTTATAGAGCTATTCAAGGTATCGGTGGTGGTGCCCTTATGCCTATCGCCTTCACAATTATGTACGATATCTTCCCACCAGAAAAACGTGGGAAGATGACAGGACTATTCGGTGCTGTTTTCGGGACCTCTAGTGTATTCGGTCCTTTATTAGGCGCTTATATTACAGACTATATAAGTTGGCATTGGGTCTTCTATATCAATATTCCATTAGGACTTATCTCCTTTTTCTTCATTACTAAATACTACAGTGAGTCTCTAGAATTTAGAAAACAAAAAATTGATTGGGCTGGTGCTATTACACTTGTCATAAGTATCGTTTGCTTAATGTTCGCATTAGAACTTGGTGGTAAGGAATATGCCTGGAATTCCACTGTAATTATTGGCTTATTTACAACAGTAGTTATTACGCTTATTATTTTCTTCTTTGTAGAACGAAAAGCAACCGAGCCTATTATTTCGTTCCATCTATTTAAAAAACCTTTATTCGCAGCTAGTCAAGGAGTTGCCTTTTTCTATGGTGCCGCTTTTATTATCTGTACAGTTTATATTCCAATCTTCATTCAAGGCGTTCTTGGAGGTTCCGCCTCTAATGCCGGATTAATTTTAACACCAATGATGGTTGGTTCTGTAATTGGAAGTCAAACAGGAGGACAATTAGCTTCTCGAACAAGCTATCGTAACATTATGATGGTATCTGGCGTCTTCTTCGTTCTTGGTATTTATTTATTAAGTACTTTAACAATGGATACACCTCGTTTACTCGTAACACTATTTATGATTCTCGCTGGGCTTGGTGTTGGCTTCTCATTCTCAGTATTAAGTATGTCTTCTATTCACAAATTAGAAATGCGAGACCGTGGTTCGGCAACATCAACAAACTCATTCTTCCGATCACTCGGTATGACTCTTGGTGTAACGATTTTCGGTACAATTCAAAATCATATTTTTACAGATAAACTAAACTCTGTGTTCCCCCCTGAACTAGCAAAATTAGCTCCAAAAGGTGGAGACACAAGTTTCTTATTATCGCCAGGCGCTACCGCAAAAATTCCTGCTGAAATATTAGCGGGTATTAAAGAAGCTCTCGCTACATCTATTGCGAACACATTCTTCTGGGCACTTATTCCGGCTGTACTAAGTATTATTTGTATTTTACTTATGGGAAATGAACGCCTCTTTACAGGCCCTAAAAAGAAAGAAAAACAAAAGCAAGTCAGTTAATATAAAAAAGAAGCGGCATATCCCTTTATGAAAAAGGATATGCCGTTTATAATATGTATAAAGTTAATCTTTAATCAGTGGCGGTTTTGTTCATCCCCCACTGATTATTAATTGAACCAATCGGGCTTTTACGGACAGCCCGCCCCCCACCTAACTTCTTTGGTTCCGCTGAATTTTTGGATGGGTGTCTTACTGCCCGTTAATGCCGGATAAAGTTTTTATATACAGGAGTTGAGACAGCATGAGCATGAAATTAGTCATTCTCGGCTTGCTACTCGAAGGAGATAAACATCCATATGAAGTGCAGCATATTATGAAAGAACGACAAATGGATTGTTACATTAAATATGCTAAAGGATCACTTTATTACGCCTTCGAGCAATTAGAAAAGCAAGGCGCAATTCATATTACAAATGTAATTAGAGACACAAATCGACCTGACAAAACGATTTTTCATATAACAGAAGAAGGCAAAAAACTATTCCACACTTTACTATTAAAACAATTCGAAGCAAAAAACCAAATATATAAACCTATTTATTCAGCCTTATCTTTCGCTCACTTTAGCAATGATCACGAATTAGTTTCTATTTTAGAAAAAAAGAAAAACGATACTCTTCAATATTTATATACTATGCAAACGATATATGATTGTAATAAAGGAAAAGTTCCACGTGCACAACTATATATTTTACAAAGTGTAATTGAGCATATTACAGTTGAACTACAATGGCTAAACACCCTCCTTAAAGATGCTATAGCAGGCCGGCTTTCAGAAGTTGCTATAGATGAAAATTGAGCTATGAAAGAAGACATCCCTACTTCTTTCATAGCTCAATTTCTCTTTTTATAATGTAATATTATTAGTTACTTCAGAATGTAAAAGTCAGAATAATAAGAAATAAAAACTTTGGAATTTTCTTATTTTAAAACAGTAGACAAAATTCCAAAAATTGTGTTAGAATTTGTTTCAATATCATATCGCTTGTTAAATTCCTTTCAAAAGGAAAATAGGTACACGAAAGTTTCGTTTCGTGTTTAAAAGGGAAGCTTGGTGAAACTCCAACACGGTCCCGCCACTGTAAATGCTGAGATTTCTTTTTAGTGCCACTGTGAAAACGGGAAGGTGAAAGAAATTATATGAAGCATAAGTCAGGAGACCTGCCTGTTTTAACAACACTGATAGATTCACGGATGATGATGAGGTGTTAAAACAAAAAGGAAGGCTTATTTTCTATGTCTTTGTACTTTTTGTTATAGGTATTTCCTAGTAAACGGAAATGCTTACTTTCAATTAGGGAGGAATTTAAAATGGCAATTCAAACAAGTAACTTAGGTTATCCACGTATCGGACTACAACGAGAGTGGAAAAAAACATTGGAAGCTTTTTGGTCCAATAAAATCGATGAAGAACAATTTTTAACAACAATGAAAGAAATTCGCCTTCAACACGTAAAAGTACAGCAAGAAAAAGGGATTGAACTCATTCCAATTGGCGACTTTACATATTATGATCACGTTTTGGATACTGCTTATATGCTAGGATTTATCCCATCACGTTTTTCTGAGTTTACATCTTACCTTGATGTATATTTCGCAATGGCGCGTGGCTCTAAAGATCACGTAGCTTCTGAAATGACAAAATGGTTTAACACAAACTATCATTATATCGTTCCTGAATATGAAGAGGGATTACAAATCTCTTTAAAAGATAATCGTCCACTTCGCTTATACGAAGAGGCAAAACAAGAATTAGGAGTAGATGGAAAACCTGTTATTTTAGGACCATATACTTTCTTAAAATTAGCTAAAGGTTATACACAAGAACAATTCGCTACGATTTTAAAACAATTAGTTGCACCATACGTACAACTGCTTTCAGAACTACATGCAGCTGGTGCACAAGTCATTCAAGTTGATGAACCGATTTTCGCTTCTTTAACGAAAGAAGAAGTTCAACAAGCAAAAGAAATTTATGAAGCTATTCGTAAAGAAGTTCCAAATGCGAACCTTCTTTTACAAACATATTTTGATAGTGTAGAAGAAAACTATGAAGAAATTATTACATTCCCTGTATCCGGTATTGGATTAGATTTCGTTCATGGTAAAGAAGGTAATCTACATGCTATTTCAAAATATGGATTCCCAGCTGATAAAACTTTAGCTGTCGGTTGTATAGATGGCCGTAACATTTGGAGAGCTGACCTTGATGAAGTTCTTACGTTATTTACAACGCTACAAAAACAAGTCCAAACGAAAGACTTCATTGTTCAGCCTTCTTGTAGCTTATTGCATACACCAATCGATAAAACAGAAGAAACTCACTTATCGACTGAGCTATTTGATGCGTTAGCATTTGCAAATCAAAAATTAGAAGAGTTAGTTCTTATTCATTCTGCTCTCACTAAAGGTACAGAAAGTATTAGTAATGAGCTGGAAACATATCGAAATGTACATCATACAATTCGTTCATCTGCTGTACGTAACCGTGAAGATGTCAAAGCAGCACGAACAGCACTAAAAGAAGAAGATTTTTCACGTCCTCTTCCATTTGAAAAGCGATACGAATTACAACAAGTTGCCCTAGAGTTACCATTGTTACCAACAACAACTATCGGTAGCTTCCCGCAAACAACTGAAGTTCGTCAAACGCGAAAAGAATGGCGTAACGGTGTTATTTCAAATGAACAATATGAAAAATTTATTGAAAAAGAGACAGAAAAATGGATTCGTTACCAAGAAGAAATTGGTCTTGATGTCCTTGTACATGGTGAGTTTGAAAGAACTGACATGGTCGAATATTTCGGTGAGCGTCTTGCTGGTTTCTCATTCACTAAAAACGGTTGGGTACAATCATACGGTTCCCGCTGCGTAAAACCACCTGTTATTTATGGTGATGTAGCCTTTATTAACGGAATGACTATTAAGGAAACTGTTTATGCACAAAGCTTAACAGAGAAAGTTGTAAAAGGAATGTTAACTGGACCTGTTACAATTTTAAATTGGTCGTTCGTTCGAAATGACATTCCAAGAAAAGAAGTTTCGTATCAAATTGCATTAGCTCTTCGTCACGAAATTGAACTACTTGAATCTTCCGGAATTCGAGTAATCCAAGTCGATGAGCCAGCACTTCGTGAAGGAATGCCACTAAAAGAAAAAGATTGGGACGCTTATATTACATGGGCAGTTCAATCCTTCCTTTTAGCAACTTCTTCTGTAGCAAATGAAACACAAATTCATACTCATATGTGTTACAGTAACTTCGAAGATATTGTTGATGCGATTCGCGCATTAGATGCAGATGTGATTTCTATCGAAACATCAAGAAGTCACGGTGAATTTATTGATACATTAAAACATACAACATATGAAAAAGGCATCGGTCTAGGTGTATATGATATTCATAGCCCACGTGTACCGAGTAAAGATGAAATGTATAAAATCGTAGAACAATCTTTAGAAGTATGCGATCCTAAATATTTCTGGATTAATCCTGATTGTGGTTTAAAAACGAGAAGAACAGAAGAAGTTATTCCAGCTTTAGAGCACATGGTGCAAGCAGCAAAAGATGCTCGCTCCCTGCTAAAAACAAACGCATAACGAAAATGGGTTATCCTTATTGAGGATAACCCATTTTTTATTCTTTACTTTCAAAAAAGAATTCGTATTGTATTTTATATAATTCATCATCCGTTGGCTCTTCAAGAGGAATTGCTTGTAAGACCACTGTATACTCACCATTTGGAATAGGTATTTGAAATTTATTTGAAAGAATACTCGTTATAACGATACTTTCATTTTCAACTGTAAAAGGAACCGTAATCGTTCTAATCACTTCTTCTTTTTCAATATGTTTCCCTGGGGTCACTTTCACTTCACAAGTATAATCAGAAAGTGCTTCAAAAATAACAGTTCCCTCTGCCTCAGCATAACCTCTTTCAAAATCTTCATCCGTCCAGTCTACATAAGGCTGCTCACCGTCATAGTTCATCAACATTAATTGCGAATAAGAAATTGTTAACTCCATAGTTCCCGTTCTCCTTCATTATGAAATGTACAACTACTACTTCACTTCAAATTTCACACGCGTACCATCTGGATATTTATCTAACTTATTCCCTACCCAAGAGCCTGCTCCGCGGTTATCCGCCGGACTTATATATTCAATATGTGCTCCTTTTCCGCCTTCCTTGCACATCGCCATTGGCCATTCATCACGATCATACCCTTTTTTTGAAGGATATGGTGCTAACGACAATTTCCTTCTATCTGCAGCACCACCACGATCGATTGTACAAACTTCTGAATGCCCTTCTTTTATAGCATCCGTAATATGTTTTCCTGTCTCTGGATAACGTTCTTTCGGAAATTCTAACACTTGATCATACGTATTCGTTTTCTTTACACTTGTTTCCTCTGGCACAAGTACTTCATAAACTGCTACTAAAATAGACAGAATTGCGATAATTGCAATGATAATACCTTTTAATTGCTTCATGTATACCTCCATGTTTCTACCAGTTTCTTTTTTCCTCCGTTATTATAACAAACTTCTCCTGTATATGTTTTCAGACATTATTTTAGTTATTCCTTGCCATTCCGCCAAAAACTTTCATTTTTTCACTAATGCTGTAGAAAACTAATAGCCTTCCGACATTCTTTTTCAAAGGAAGTCCTCATAAAAGATTGAAATGATATATACGATACTTTTTGGGGAGGAAATATCATGGAAGCTACCTATAAAACGAAAGATGTCACGAATAAAACAGGCATCCCAAAACATATAGTCCGCAAATATAGTCAACTGTTAGAGGAACATGGCTATATGATTTCTAAAACAGCTGATGCTCGTATTTATAAACTTGATGATTTAAAACTATTGAAATCTATACATGAAAGAGCTGCTACATTACAAGAAGATATTTCAGAAACGATACCGATTATTTTAAAAGAAAAAGAGGCCCCACCTGTACCAGTTATACAAGATAAGCAAGAGATACAACCGAAAGAAAAGGAAGATGGACGTAACTTTGAGGAATTCATGTTGAAACTTGAAATGCTAGCTCAATTAAATGAAGCAATTATTCATCAAAATTCTACTCTAATTACACAAAATCGTTTAAAGGATGAGAAACTAGATGAATTGATGCAACAAGTTTATGTAAAAGAAGGCTCTCAAGAAAAAATGCTTCAAGAGTTAGTCGAGCACGCCGCTCAAACAGATGCATTACAAAAAGAAAAGATGGACTTATTAATGAATCATATGTATAAACGAGAATCCAAACAGGAAGAAAAAATGAATAAACTTGTTAGTCAAATTTATAACAAGGACAGTAATCGTGATGCACAGCTTATGCAAGTTATTCGAGAAATTCAAGAAACAAAAAGAATGGTTGCTGCCTCAAAAGAGCAAAGTTTCTTTCAAACATTTAAAAGTTTATTTAGCCGAGCAAAACAAGAAAAAACAAATGAATAAGCAATATAAAATAAAAAGTTACCTTCCATCGGTAACTTTTATTCCTTATTTTGTACAGCTGGTAATATAATAATTGCTTCAGTGCCTTTTCCACTTTCACTCTTATATTCCAATGTACCATTATGCGCTTGTAAAATACTAAATGTTACCATAAGCCCTAATCCTGTCCCTTTTTCTTTTAAAGAATAATATGGTTGCCCCAGCCTTGCTAACTGTTCTTTCGTCATACCAACACCACTATCTTTAACTCTTATTATGATTGTTTCGTCTTTTTGAATGGCTGTTACTTTTAAATATCCTTTATTTCCTTGAATTGCTTCAATACCATTTTTAACAACATTCATAATAGCTTGCTTCAACTTTGTCTTATCACCAATCGTATAAAGACTTTCTGAAATTTCAACTTGTAAATATACACCTTGCATCGCTGCAAATGACGACATGAGAGTGGTCATTTCTATTAATTGGGCTGATAAACAAATGTGTTCTTTTTTCTCAATTTGCGGCCTTGCTAAATTCAAGTAATCTGAAATAATTTGTTCCGCCCGATCCAATTCAGCTAATACGAGGCGCATATAATCCTTATTCTTCACATCTTCCGTACTTTCTAACAATTGGATAAATCCACGAACAACAGTAAGTGGATTTCGAACTTCATGTGCCACACTTGCTGCTAACTCACTTACAATATTAAGCTTTTCTGATTTTTGCATCTCTGTACGTAGCAATGCATTTTCGTTTAAATATTCAGTTAAATACACCTGAAATACCATTGTCATGACCATGATAAGCGAGGCAAATATAAATCCGCTATATATTTGCGAAATATACGGTGTAAATCCTGTTTCCAAAAGAACATTAATCATGCCTAATACTAAAGAAACAAGCACATAAAATGATGAAATCATAAATGCTAAAATTAATTTCTTATCCCTTGAAAAAAGAGACCATTTCTTTGATAAAAACAGCGGAACTATCAATAAAAATATTACTTCTAAAACTGGAAGAAAGCTCATTCCCTTTAGTAACCATTCATATGCAACAAAAATAACCGCTGGGATTAAACCAACAATCCCACCATATAAAAAACCACTGACAATTGGAATGGGGTGAAAGTTATACCCACACACATTGCCAAAACAAATAGAGTATGTCATGGAGAGAACGAGCGTAACGCTAGATAAAAACATAATAAAGTAACGATTTGGCTTCGGAGGCATTTCTTGATAGCGATTTAAACGAATCGCTTCATATAAAAATAGTGGCAAAATTATGATGGCAATTTGAATCAATAAATCACGGATAAGCTCCATAACCTCTCATCCCCTATATGTATTTTGATATGATTATATCATTTTATAGGTGTATTTGTTTTAAAATTTTGATTTTTCTTAACATATTTGTTAATTCTTTGTTAACAACTCATCATAATTGTTACAGATTTTCGAAATGATTGTAAACCCTGTACCAAATTTCCTTCGTGCAGTATACAATGAATACGGATTACAAAGAAAATATAAAAATACTTTTTTAGACGGACAACTATAGCAAAATACAGCATATAATCCATACTATCTATGTTTACAAATAAGTGATCATTACTTTAGTAGGAGGAAGATAAATATGGCGGGTACTACGCTTGTTTTAAAAGAAGAAAATTTGGTTGTTCTAGAAAATGTTGAAAAATCAGTATATGAAGAATTACAGCATAAAGCAGGAGATGAAAATTGCACATGTGCTGTAAACGAATCAGTTGTTCACCTTGGCAAGGTATCCTCTGTACTCTGGAATGAAGATGAGATAGATTGGGAATACGGATATTAAAAAGTCGCTTATAGCGGCTTTTTTCTCTTTTCTCTCTCTTTCTAAATTACATATACAAAGCGCGATCATAGAAAATATGATAAAATGAACTTAATTTTCAAACGGAAGAAAGGGAGATACAATGGAACAATTCATTAACCCTAGAGTGAAGGACATCCAAATTTCTGGAATCCGTCAATTCTCTAACATGATTCAAAACTATGATAATTTGATTTCTTTAACAATCGGACAACCCGATTTCCCTACACCTTCTCTCGTAAAAGAAGCTGCAAAACGGGCTATTACAGAAAACTATACAAGCTATACACATAACGCTGGTTTACTAGAATTACGCAAGGCAGCTTGTAACTTCGTAAAAGATAACTACGATTTACATTACTCACCTGAAAACGAAACCATCGTTACAATCGGTGCTAGCGAAGCAATTGATGTTACATTTCGAACGATTTTAGAGCCAGGAACAGAAGTAATTTTACCTGCTCCTATTTATCCAGGTTACGAACCTATTATTCGATTATGCGGTGCAACACCTATTTTTGTAGATGTTCGTAAAACTGGATTCCGTTTAACAGCTGAAGCGCTTAAAAATGCTATTACAGAAAAAACAAGATGTATCGTACTACCGTATCCTTCTAACCCGACCGGTGTAACTTTATCAACAGAAGAACTAAAAGATATTGTAGATGTTTTAAAAGACAAAAATATTTTCGTCCTTTCAGATGAAATTTATAGCGAGCTGGTATATGAACAAAAGCACACATCTATCGCTCATTTCCCAGAAATGCGTGAAAAGACAATTGTCATTAACGGTTTATCTAAATCACATTCTATGACTGGCTGGCGTGTTGGACTTTTATTTGCACCAAGCTATTTAGCTGGACACATATTAAAAGTTCATCAATACAATGTAACGTGTGCTACTTCAATCGCTCAATACGCTGCAATTGAAGCATTAACAGCAGCTAAAGACGCACCCAAAATGATGCGCCACCAATATAAAAAACGCCGTGATTACGTATATAATAGACTCACTCAAATGGGATTAACAGTTGAAAAGCCAATAGGTGCATTTTACTTATTCCCATATGTTGGTCATTTGACATCTTCATCATTTGATTTTGCACTTGATCTTGTCAAAGAAGCTGGACTAGCTGTAGTTCCTGGAACAGCATTCTCTGAATACGGTGAAGGCTACCTTCGCTTGTCCTATGCGTATAGTATTGAAACTTTAAAAGAAGGCTGCGACCGATTAGAAGCCTTTCTAAAGAAAAAAGCTAAGAGTTAAACTCTTAGCTTTTTTATGCATAATGATCACAAGTTTGACGTTTTAGTAATTTATGAGGAATAATGATACACTTTGCAGTGGATTCTGCATTCTCTACTTTATCAACTAAAGCTTTTGCTCCCTCATATCCCAGCTGATAAATATTCACATCAACTGTCGAAAGTGGAGGGCTCGCAATTTCTGATAATAAAGCATTATTAAAGCTTACAATAGAAACATCCTTCGGTACAACGAATCCTTTTTTAGAAAGAGCACTTAACACACCAAGTCCAATTAAGTCATCCGTTGCCATAATTGCCGTCGGCGGTTGCTGCAGTCCCATTAATTCCTCAACCGCTTGTTGACCACTTTCCCTCGAAAAATCAAAATGTAAAATATATTCTTTTGGTAATACAATGTCTGCTAATTTCAAGGCATCACTCATACCAGCTAAACGATCTCTCGTTACAAGTAAATCTGAACCACCACCAATGAACGCGATTTGCTTATGCCCTAATGAAATTAAATATTCTGCCACTTCTCTTGCAGCTGTATAATTGTCATTATCTACATATGTAATTTCATCTTTTCGATCATATGGTTTTCCTATTAAAACAAACGGGAAATTTTGTTCATGTAAATATTGAATAATCCGATCATTCTCTCTTGAATATAAAAGAATAATGCCACCAATTTGGCGTCCCTGTACCATCTTTACAACACCATTAAAAATTTCTTCTTCCGTTTCACCTGTCGACATGTAAAGCGCATAACCTTCTACGTGTGCAAATGAACTAATCCCTCTTATAACTTCTGGGAAAAATGGATTTTGAAAAGCTTTACTTGCAGAACTTGGCATAACAAGACCAAGTGTTTTCGTCGTTTGGTTCGCAAGATTTCTCGCATTTAAATTAGGATGATACCCTAATTCACTCATTACTTTCCTAACACGGCGCTTTGTCTTTTCACTTATACTTGGATTATCAGCAATTACACGAGAAACTGTTGATGGTGCAACATTCGCTTGCTTCGCCACATCTTTAATTGTAACTGTCATAAAAATCCCCCTCCTCTCATTTCTCTGCCATTTTTCATATATTTTATCTCGCACTCATTGCAAGTCATAAACTTTTATTTCTTATATCTTGCAAAACTAATCCTATTCTCCCTCTTCATGTATTGTAAGGGATATAGCTATTTTTTCCTATACTATAATATACTATTTATTTGACATCTTTTCACATGTGATGTCAAATCTCTTTTCATCTCCCTATAAAGTTATTTATAGGGAGATGAAAAGAAAAATGGGACGTAATGTCCCATTTTTCATCCTTTCGTACCTCCAGCTGTTAAACCGGAAACAAAATATTTTTGTAGTGATAGGAATAAAATTGAAATCGGGATCGCAATTAACACAGAACCCGCTGCAAACGTTGTAAATTCATTACCGAATTTCTTCGCAACCATTTCATATAATCCAACTGCCAAAGTATAATTTTCTGGTGTTCGCAAAATAATACTCGCTAAAATGAAATCTGTAAATGGACCAATGAAAGTAAATAACGCTACAACCGCTACGATTGGCTTTGCAAGTGGCATAATGATTTGCCAGAAAATACGGAAATGCCCTGCTCCATCCATTCGTGCTGATTCATCCAACTCTTTCGGAATCGTATCAAAATACCCTTTCATAATCCATGTATTCATCGGAATTGCTCCGCCCACATAAATTAAAATTAATGCAAGATGTGTATCAAGTAATCCTGTTAACTGAGCTAATATATATAGTGCGATTAACGCTGCAAAATTCGGGATCATTTGCAAAATTAAAAATGTTAATAAACCATTCTTTCTTCCAACAAAACGATATCTCGAAAATGCATAAGCAGTAAAACTAATGGCTAGTACAGAGAAAATCATCGTCATTACGCTAACTTTCAAAGTATTTTTATACCAAAGTAAGTAATTACTTGAATCGAGATCAAGTAGCTTGCGATAATGATCTAATGTGGCATTTTTCGGAATAATACTTGACCCAGATAAACTATCCCCTGGATTAAACGATGAGCCAATTATCCATAGTAATGGATAGAAAATAATCGCACACATTATGAAGATAACTAAATAACTTAATGAAAGACGTAGCATCTTTTGTCGTTTAATATTCATTTACATCATATCCTCTTCTTGGAATGATTTTGTTCTCTTAAATTGCCATAACGCAACTGTAATAACAATTAACGATAAAATCATTGTAAGAGCTGCTGCTTTTCCGTACTGAGCCGAAGTCATCGTTAACTTATAGATCCATGAAATTAAAATATCCGTTCCACCTGCATTTTGTCCAGACACAGCAGGTCCTCCGTTATTAAATAGATAAATAATACTAAAATTATTAAAGTTAAACGTATATTGCGTAATTAATATTGGCGCTGTTGCATATAACACAAGTGGCAATGTAATTTTGCGGAACTGTTGCCAAGCAGTTGCTCCATCTACTGTAGCCGCTTCATATAATTCTCCTGGAATCGATTGCAATATACCTGTTGTCATTGCAAAGACGAACGGGAAACCAAGCCATGTTTGAATCATAATTAAAGCAATCTTTGACCAAAACGGGTCTGTCATCCAAGCAATCTTTTCAATCCCGAATAAAGCTAATACTTGGTTATTAATTGCTCCAAATGTTTCATTAAACATACCAGCAAATACAAGAATAGATACGAATGCTGGAACAGCCCACGGTAAAATAAAGATTGTTCGAATAATTGCCTTACCTTTAATACCAGGCTGATTTACGATAATCGCTAAAAAAATACCAAGTGCAACTTGTAATGTTGTTGCAACGAATGTCCAAATGACAGTCCAAGAAAATACACTTAAAAATGTATCTCTCCACATCGGTAATGTGAAAATATCAATAAAGTTTTTAAAACCCACCCAATCTACTAATTTAGCTGGAGGAGAATGATATAAATCATAGTTTGTAAATCCAATTAAAATTACGAAGATGATTGGAAATACGACAACAAAGATAAGTAGTAGAAAACCTGGTGAAACCATTAAATAAGGAAAGCCTTGATCTAACAAATTACGGTATTGCTCTTTTACAGAATTTAACGGTGTTCCTATATCACGTTTCTTTCCATTTTGATATGCATCATATAAGTTAAATGCATATATGCCGAGCCCAAACGCGATAACGATAAGTGCCAAGATCCCTTCTACTAATAGAAAGACAGAATGGTCACGTGGAACTTCTGTACCGAGCGTTACAATGCCCCATAATCCCATATTTAATAAATCAGCAAAGGCTACAATAAATGAACCTGTTAATACTAGAAAAATAAGACCTTTTACAAATTGTTTATTATATATTTGGCCCATGCCCGGAATGATTGATAACACGGTTGCCATTTTCCTATGCTTTGAATGGTTTAACCCCTTTGCAGGTTCCATAGATGTTTGCATGTTCCTTCCCCCTTTTTTCTTCCCACATGGAAGGGAGAGAATTCGTGCCCCTCATATTAGAGGCACGAATTTCACCTTATTTTTTCTTACTATGATTTGCCTCAATATTACCTTTAATTTGTTTCACTGCACTATCAAGTGCGGATTTTGGTGCTTCTTTATCTGATACAACTAATTGAAGCGCATCCCCAGCTGGTTTCCAAACTTCCTGCATTTCTGGAATATTCGGCATTGGAATTCCATTTTCCGATTGCGTCGCAACCGCTTTTGCAGCCTCATTTTCTTTAATGATTGGATCTTCCATTACTGATTTTACTGGTGGAATTTCTTTCGTTTTCTCAAAGCGAATTTTAGCATTTTCTTCATTTGTAACCCACTCAGTAAATTTTGTAGCTAAATCATTTTGTTTAGAGAAGCTTGTTACATGCCATCCTTTTACACCAACGAACGTTTTCATCGGTTGACCATTTGGTAATTTCGGCATTGGAGCAACACCATAATCTATTCCAGCCTTTTCCATCGCTTGGAATGCCCATGGACCATTCATAATAGATGCTGCTTTTCCTTCATTAAACAATCCATCTGCAGCTGAACCACCAGATTCACCGATAATACCTTTCGGGAATAACTTTTCTTTGTACCATTTTTGAATATATTCAGCACCTTGTACCGCACCGCTATTATTTAATCCAATATCATTTGCATTTGGCTTTCCATCTTTTTCACCAAATACATAACCACCCATACCTGCCATAAATGCATTAGCAAAGTAGAAGTTATCTCCTAATGCTAAAAATCCGTATTTTCCATCTTTCGTAAAGTCTTTTGAGAAGTTAAACAGTTCATCCATCGTTTCGGGTGCTTTTTGCATCATTTTTTTATTATAAATAAAGATTGGTGTTTCAATCGCTTTTGGTAAACCGTATATTTTTCCGTTATATGTTTGTGCTTCTATTGATAAATCTGTAAATTTACTTTTTACTGTATCATCTACTTTCACTTCTGAAAGTAGCCCTTCTGTTACCGCATTACCAATATGATCATGTGGCAATGTTACAACATCTGGCCCTGTGCCAGCTGGACCGTCGAGACGAAGTTTTTCTATTTGTTTCGTCATCTGAACCTCTTCAACTTTTACTTTCACATTATATTTCTTTTCAAAACTTTTCACCGCTGGCTCTAGACCCACACCTTTTTTCTCATCTTCCCAAACAAGAAGGTCATAGTCTTTTTTCGCTTTACTTTCCTCTTTTTTCCCTGAATCTTTCGGTCCACATGCAGATAACATACCAATAGATAATGCTGAAACCGTTAATAATGATAATGCTTTCTTCATCCCAAAAACCTCCCTAAATTGTCTATGTACCTCAGTAACTGAAAACGTTTGCATTTAATAGTTTAATTGAAGCGCAAACAATATCCCAAGGTCTATGAAAACGTTTGCGCTATTTGTCTATCATTATACATTCTTTTATTCATTTTGCAAATATTAATTTAAAAATTATGTCATTATACTCTTTATACATTGACTTTATATGAAATGAATACTACTCTTATAAGCAATATTAAAGCTACGAGAAAGGCAATCGTTTGCAATATAGGCTTTATTATTACACTTAAGGGAATACTATGTATAGAGATATTGAAGGGGGATTTTCTATATGTTTAAAGAAGCCATTTATCATAGGCCGAAAGATAATTATGCATACGCTTATGATGAACAAACAATTCACATCCGAGTACGTACTAAGAGAGATGATATTCAAAGCGCCGATCTTATTTACGGTGATCCTTACGAATGGAAAGACGGGAAATGGATATCATCAAGTACACCCATGAAAAAAACGGGTTCTACTGCATTATTTGATTATTGGTCCATTTCAATCGAACCCAAATTTAAGCGCTTACGTTATGGGTTTGAATTAAAATCTGAAACAGACACTCTTATTTATACAGAGCGAGGATTCTTTTCTAACATTCCAAATGATGATGTTGGTAACTTTTTCTGTTTTCCATTTATTCATGCAGATGATGTATTCAAAGCACCATCTTGGATTAAAGACACCATTTGGTATCAGATTTTCCCTGAGCGATTCGCTAATGGCGATAGTACGCTGAATCCAGAAAACACCCTTCCTTGGGGAAGTGCGAATCCAACTCCAACTAATTTTTTCGGCGGAGATTTTTCTGGTGTTATTCAAAACCTTGATTACCTTGTTAAGCTTGGCATTTCCGGAATATATTTCACACCTATTTTCAAAGCTCATTCAAACCATAAATATGACACAATTGACTATATGGAAATTGATCCACAATTTGGGACGAAAGAAACTTTCAAAGAGCTCGTTGAAGAATGTCATAAGCACGGTATAAAAGTAATGCTCGATGCTGTGTTTAATCATAGTGGATACTTTTTCGAGAAATTTCAAGACGTACTAGAGAACGGTGAGAAGTCCGCATATAAAGAGTGGTTCCACATTCATGAATTCCCAATTATAACCGAGCCACTTCCAAATTATGATACTTTCGCCTTTACACCGTATATGCCTAAATTAAATACAGCTCATCCAGATGTAAAAGAATACTTACTTGAAGTAGGACGTTATTGGGTACGAGAATTTAATATAGATGGCTGGCGCCTTGATGTCGCAAATGAAGTCGATCACAATTTTTGGAGAGAATTCCGAACTGAAATAAAGACATTAAATCCTGAAGTATATATTTTGGGAGAAATTTGGCACGATGCCCTTCCATGGCTACAAGGCGATCAATTTGATGCTGTCATGAGCTACCCTGTTACAAACGCTCTACTTTCTTACTTTGCTAACGATTCCATTAAAGCAAGTGAGTTCATGAAGCAAATTACAGAATCTCTACATTCCTACTCTATGAATGTAAATGAAGCAGCCTTTCATTTATTAGATAGCCATGATACTCCAAGAATTTTAACAACATGCAACGGAGATAAAAATAAGTTGAAATTGCTCTATGTATTCCATCTTTCTTTCATCGGTTCTCCATGCATTTATTACGGAGATGAAATCGGCATGGATGGTGGTATGGACCCCGATTGCCGTAAATGTATGATTTGGGATACTAAAGAACAAGATCATGCATTATTTACACATATACAAACATTGATTTCATTACGAAAACAACATGAAGCTTTTGGAGGACATGGTACTTTTCAATTCATCGAAGCAAATGATGAACATAATTATATTTCTTATACGAAAACATATGAGGATGAAACTATCTTTTTCGTTTTAAACCCTACTAATAGTGAAGTTACAGTTTCACTCCCTCTTCATGTTACTGGTAAGAAAATAATTAACATTTATACAAATGAAGAATTTTCAGCGGAAGCAAGTGTATTACAAGTTACACTTCCTCCATATGGATTCTCCATATTAAAATGGTAATCCAAAAAATCCTTATGCCAAGGTGGCATAAGGATTTTTCTTATTTCAATTTGAATACTATCGCTTCATACGGACGTAATGTAATGTTATCTATCGATCCGATTTCTACATCGTAATTGTGTATAAATAATTCTGATTCACTATAACTAATATCCTCAGGCATTTCAAATACACTTTCATCCGCAGTAAAGTTTGCAATAACAAGTAGTTTTTGGTCTCCATATGTTCTTACATAAGCAAAAACAGAAGGATTATTCTCTAATATTAAATCATATGATCCATATACAACTATTTCATTATTTTTGCGTAGCTCAATTAATTTCTTATAGTAATAAAAAATTGAACCTTCATCTTGGATTGCTTGTTTCACATTAATCTCTTTATAGTTAGGATTTACAGTAATCCAAGGTTCACCTGTTGTAAATCCAGCGTGATTCTGATCATCCCACTGCATCGGAGTTCTAGCATTATCACGACCCTTTATATAAATAGACTCCATTACTTTTTCTATATCTTCACCATGGTCTATCACTTTTTCTTTATACATATTTAACGTTTCAATATCTCGATATTCATCAATTGATTGGAATCGAACGTTCGTCATTCCGATTTCTTCACCTTGATAAATATATGGCGTTCCCTTCATCATATGAAGAACTGTCGCTAACATTTTTGCTGATTCAATGCGATACATTCCATCGTTACCAAAACGAGATACAACGCGAGGCTGATCATGGTTATTCCAATAAAGGCTATTCCATCCGGTATGCTCTAATGCTTTTTGCCACTTTGTCAAATTCTCTTTTAAAGTAAGAAGTGAGCATGGTTTTACATCCCACTTTCCACCTTCTCCTGAATCTAAATCCATATGTTCAAATTGGAATACCATTTGCAACTCTTTTCGTTCTTCTCCAGTATACAATTTGGCTTCTTCTGTCGTTACACCTGGCATCTCACCAACCGTCATAATATCATAATGCGATAATACTTCCTCATTCATTTCATGCAAATATTTATGAATGTTTGGACCGTTCATAAAATGTTTATGACCTGAAACATAGCCATCTTCATCTGTTTCAACAGTTGGTAATCCTTCTTCTTTAGAAATAAAATTGATCACATCCATGCGGAATCCATCAATTCCTTTTTCTAACCAAAACTTCATCATCTCATAAACATCTTGTCTTACCTTTTCATTATCCCAGTTTAAATCCGGCTGTTTTTTAGAAAACAGATGTAAATAATATTCATCCGTCATTTCATCGTACTTCCATGCAGACCCACTAAAAGCAGCTCCCCAGTTGTTCGGTTCTTTCCCTTCTTTTCCAGGACGCCATATATAGTAATCTCTATATTTATTATCTTTTGATTTACGTGATTCAATAAACCACTTATGTTCATCAGATGTATGATTAACAACTAAATCCATCATCAATTTCATATTACGTTCATGCATTTCATGTAATAGCTCATCCCAATCTTCCATTGTTCCGAACTCGTTCATAATCTTACAATAATCACTTATATCATAACCATTATCATCATTTGGAGATTCATAGACTGGTGATAACCAAATCACATCAATCCCTAACTCTTTTAAATAATCTAGCTTTGAAATAATCCCTTGAAGATCTCCTATACCATCACCGTTACTATCCATAAAGCTACGAGGATAAATTTGATATACTACGCTTTCTTTCCACCATTGTTTTTCCATTATGCTACCCCATTTCATTCATAATTCATTTTTCTCTTTTTTAAGGCGCAAACGTTTTCATTAATGAATGATAACAGATTCTATCTCAATTTAAAATAGCGCTTACAATTTTTATTGTTCTTTTTCTAAGAAAACATACGAAAATTACTAATAACTCTTCAATAAATGAAAACGTTTTATTTTTTTATTTATTTTTTGAATCTATTCGTTTATAATGAACTCAAAGAAAACGTTTGCATAATTATTTCTAGGGGGAAATACCATGGCAGAACTTAAATTAGAAAATATTTATAAGATATATGATAATAACGTAACAGCTGTAACCGATTTTAATTTACACATTCAAGATAAAGAATTTATCGTATTTGTCGGTCCTTCTGGATGCGGAAAATCTACAACATTACGAATGGTAGCTGGACTCGAAGATATTTCAAAAGGCGAGTTTTCAATTGATGGTAAACTAATGAATGATGTTCCTCCAAAAGATCGAGATATCGCAATGGTCTTCCAAAACTACGCTCTTTATCCACATATGAGTGTATATGATAATATGGCATTTGGATTAAAACTTCGAAAAATACCAAAAGATGAAATCGATCGTCGTGTGAAAGATGCAGCAAAAATTTTAGGGCTTGAACAATATTTAGATAGAAAACCGAAAGCATTATCAGGTGGACAACGCCAACGTGTTGCGTTAGGTAGAGCAATCGTTCGAGATGCAAAAGTTTTCTTAATGGATGAACCATTATCAAACTTAGATGCTAAACTCCGTGTTGCAATGCGCTCAGAAATTTCTAAGCTACATCATCGCCTTGGAACAACAACAATTTATGTAACACATGACCAAACAGAAGCAATGACTATGGCTTCACGTCTTGTCGTTATGAAGGATGGAAAGATTCAACAAATTGGAACTCCAAAAGAAGTATATGAAACACCAGAAAACATTTTCGTGGGTGGATTTATCGGGTCACCAGCGATGAACTTCTTTCGTGGTAAATTGACTGAAACCGATTTCGTTATAGACAATACCATAAAAATCAAAGTATCTGAAGGAAAAATGAAGATGCTACGTGAACAAGGCTATGTAAATAAGGAAATTGTTTTAGGTATTCGCCCGGAGGACATTCATGATGAACTACTATTTTTAGAAGCTTCACAATCTACTACTTTCACAACAAAAATTGAAGTTGCTGAATTGTTAGGTGCTGAATCTATTTTATATATGAAACTTGGAAATCAAGATTTTGCAGCACGTGTTGATGCACGACATATATTCTCACCTGGAGATCAAATTAAATTGGCATTTGATTTAAATAAAGCGCATTTCTTTGACAGCCAAACAGAACAACGTATTCGCTAAAGAAATTTCCTTCTATATAACATACAAAAAAACCGTCCACATATATTGAGGGCGGTTTTCATTATTATACTAGGGCTTCTACTGTATGAAATGATTGTCCTTTCGTGCTAATAATACCGAAAATCGGTAAATCACTAAGCACCACTTCTTCTTGCTGTTTCATAAAAGATGACGTTAATTGTTTTATCTCTATCCAAACGTCATTAATACAAAGTACATTGGAATCGTTCTCTTGTTGGCGAGAAAAAATAGAATCTATTTTATATAAACCACCATTTTGAAAAAGCATATCAATGCGACTGAATGCATTCAAAGTAATGCTAATAACGCGTTGCCAATCTCCTTGCTTTCCCATATCATAGGATACAAAAAGTGCCTCTCCGCCTAGATTCATAATTTCCTCCACTGTTGCTTGTCCACTCTCTTGATCAATGTCCGTCACAATAACTTTTGCGCCTTGTTTAGCCAACAAAAGAGCTGTATTACGTCCAATACCGATGCCACCGCCAGTTACGATAGCAACTTTTCCTGCAAGCTTCATTTTCATTACCCCTTCTATAAGTCTTACCGTCATTCAGTATACTCCTTTATAAGATTAATCTGCAAGCAAGAAAAATTGCTCATTCGTTTGTAAGCGATTACTTTTTTACTCCTTCTTTTTTCCTACTATTACGCTGATCGAAAACTAAACCGATGAAAATTAAAATCCCCCAAAAGATTACACTACCTCCAGTCATTTCAATTTCCCCCTTATTATATAAAGATATTATTTTAATCATTATAACATTTTCTTAATTTTCAATCTATTAAAACCCAAAATGATATTATTACATAAATTGTAGTATAACAAAAAAAGACCTTCTTATTTTATGGATAAAAAGGTCTTTTTTCATTATACAAGACTTATTACTTTCGTCTTTGTAATTAAGTCCTGAAAACCGCAATTGTCTTTGCGGAACAACATCATATATACGTTACATATTAATGGAATTCCTAATAGCAATACGTTCGGCAATAACAATACAAAAAATCTTATAATTAATGTTTGCAACGTTAGCTTTTCACTCTTCAATGAAATTAATTTTATTCTCGTTACCTTTTTGCCAAGTGTAACACCGTTCCAAATAAAGGGTAACACAATAAAATATATCGCCATTAATATGAAAACTACTGCGAAATCATATCTAAAATCACCTAAACTTATATTAAAGCGCTTAAACATAGCACTATAGTTTCCGGTCATAATAGCTACTACTGCACCATACATAACCGAGATTAAAAACATGTCAATTAGGGAAGCACCTATGCGATTCATTACAAGCGCTGGACGATGCATCTTTAACTTCATTTTATGTCGACTCCTTCATATCCTTCTTTACCCGTCTCATCGTACCACTTCTAAAAAACATTGTAAACTAGCGTTTCTCTTACTTTTCTTGTACAATTTGTTACAATAGCATTATAAAGGAGGTTCCCATATTGAAAAAATGGATAATCCTATTCGTCGCCTTCCTATTAACTGGTTGTACAGGAAACACAAGTCACTTAACTTATACGGTTAACGATGAATACGAGCTCATACGTACTTCTGGAAATGCATTTGAACTTTTCCCCTCGCAAGATGCTGTATATGCCACACAATACATCCCTGCAAAAATTACAGACATTGCTTGGGATGATAAATACATTATTGCAAAACAAACTGAGGAAAAATCAGATCCAAATAACCCTGACGCAGCAATTGCAAATAAAAAAAGTGAACATTATTGGATTATTGACGTAAAGCACAATAAACGTTTCGGTCCCTATAATGAAAAGCAATTTAATAAACAAAAAGATGCGTTTAAAATTAAGGTACCTTTTCAAAATGTAGATTCATACATAAAAGAAATAAAAAAACAGTCAGCATAATCTTTTGAGTGCTGACTGTTTTGTCTTACATTATTTTAAAAACACATTACTCCGAAAGTGAGATATTAAACGTTTGTGGCTCTTTTACAACATCTTGTGTTTCTGAATCTCCTGCAAGTAAATCATCAGTTATAAACTGAATATCCTTTACCTTGTCTTTTCCATCGTCAAGTATTAAACCAATAATCCCATCTCTTGTTTCACCAGGCTTATAGTCTTCTCTTGATACATTTTTTGTACCAACTAACGTATCTTCGTCATATAAAAAGTTTTGAGTCGCTACTTTAAAATGTTGCTTACCATTAATTATAACATCATTCATAGAGAAAAATTGCATATTTTTATTTCCGCTATTCTCCACTTTATATGTAATCTCAACGTAACGAATTGTATTACTAATCTCTGTTCCACTTAGCGATGCATATAATTCTGCATCTTCTTGGCTTACTTTATCCCCTAATCTACGTTTTACTTCTTCAGGAGTTAGTGCCGTGTATACTTTCAATGTATTTTTTGCCTTTTCACTCATCTGTGATAAAGAGATTACTTTCACATCTTGTACGTGAATTTTCATTGGCGCTACTTCAAATGTTTGATTCACAGAATGCATCTGCTCTAACATGAAAGTACCCCAGCCTGTTTCTTTCACTTTTTGTCCTACTTTTTTCAGCTCACGCCCACCATATTCTTTTGTTTCAGGAATAGATTCTTTCTTCTTCGGTTCAGCTTTCTTTTCTTCTTGATGGAAGCAACCACTTAACATAAGAAGAAAACTACATAAAACAAAAATACTTTTCCATGCTTTCATCATTTCATTTCTCCTAACGCTATCATTCATGAATATAAAATTAATCCCTTGCTTTGTAAACTATAGAAACAATGAAAAGTCCACAAAATGAACTTGTCAGTCCAGATACTATTATACCTCCAATTTGGAAAATATGAAAATAGGGATCTAGGAACACATACACGATAAATATAATAGTTGCCACAACAATTACTGAAATCCAATACTTTCTTTTTTCCGAAGCTAAAATAAAGTCTTTACCCATTTCATTTCTATGCTTCCATAAAACGTATGCTAATAATAGAAAACCAATACATGTACTTCCATGTTGCATATATTTATAAACAGAGATACCGTACCATTCTCTTTGCAATAATGGTATTTTCATAACAAAATAGCCTGTCTTATGAGTGAATGCATCCCAAACAACATGCGTTAACATACCGAATAATGCTGAATAACAAAATACAAAAAGATCCTTCCATGTATGAAGACCCCACCCCTTGTCTACTGCATATGTATAGTAGCCAGCAAATGGCTTAGGTAAATGTGTTATAAAAGACTTTTTTAAAATGTAATGATATATGTATGCTAATAAGAAGACAAGTGGTAAATTTAAATATAAGAACCCCAGCCACGTATGCCCAATTACACCATACGGTCTAAAGTGTAAGAAATATTCAAAGTCAGGCGACATACTACCTAATATAAGAGCCGTTACTGAAATATGTTTAGAATACTTTTTCGTAAAAGGGAGAACTGCTGCTGGATGTGCAAATGTAAACGGCATACTTTAACTCCTTCTCACATTTTCAATAGAATACCATCTATCATAACGAGAGAATGGAACTTCATGCAATATTTATTTTCACATTGGAATATGATAGTTTAAATGATATAATCCACATAAAATATTCAGAAAATAAGGAAGGGATTCAGGTGTCATTAACACTTGTATTTGCTACCTTTTTAGATTCAAAATCCGTTATGAATTGAGGTTTATATATTGATTGACGTACCCTTTTTACAAAATGTCACATTAAAAAAAGAAAATATCCCTAGTTTTTCCGCATATCCTTACTGCTTACCCGCTATCCGAACATTACAATCACTAGCTTTCCATCCAAATGTAACATTCATTATTGGAGAAAACGGAACGGGTAAATCAACATTACTTGAAGGAATTGCAATTGCGTTAGGTTTTAATGCAGAAGGTGGAACGAAGAATTTCCGCTTTAGCACAAACGATTCACATTCATCTTTACATGAATACCTTCGAATTTCAAAAAGTTTCAATACACCAAGCGACGGTTTCTTTCTTCGCGCTGAATCATTTTATAACGTCGCTTCTTATATTGATGAAATGGATGCTGATCCAGAAGCACGCGGAAATCCAGTTATTGATTCATATGGTGGTGTCTCACTACACGAACAATCACACGGTGAATCATTCTTTTCCTTATTTATGAATCGTTTTTCAGGACAAGGTTTATACATTTTAGATGAGCCTGAGGCAGCTCTATCACCGATGAGACAACTTTCCATGCTCATTCGAATGCACGAACTAGCTGAACAAGGTTCACAATTTGTTATTGCGACGCATTCTCCTATTTTAATGGCTTACCCTGAATCTACTATATACTCTTTAACACAAGAGGGGATTCACGAATCCACATTAGAAGAAACCGAGCATTATCAAACGACGAAACTTTTCTTTGAAAATCGCGATCGATTATTCCATCATCTATTTGAGTCATAAAAAAAGAAGCAGCAATAGCTGCTTCTTTTTTATAGTGCTTCTATAAATAAGGCAACCCCGATACCGCCACCAACGCATAAAGAGGCAATTCCTTTTTCTAAACCACGTCTTTTTAATTCGTGAATTAAACTTACTGTAATACGAGCCCCTGTACAACCAATTGGATGCCCAAGTCCTACGCCACTACCGTTTACGTTCACTTTTTCACGGTCTAAGCCTAACTCTTTCTCTACAGCTAAATATTGAGCCGCGAAAGCTTCATTAATTTCCAGTAAATCTGCATCTTCTAATGACCAATCTACTTTCTCTAATCCTTTTCGGATTGCTGGTGCTGGTCCAATACCCATAATTTTCGGGTCTACTCCAGCTACTGAATATCCAACAATTCTAGCTAACGGTTGTAAGCCTTTTTCTTTTGCTTTTTCTTCGCTCATTAATACTAGAACTGCACTTCCGTCATTCAGGCCAGATGCATTACCTGCAGTTACAGACCCATCTTTACGGAATGCTGGTTTTAACCCTGCTAATTTTTCCGCTGTAATATCTGCACGTGGATGCTCATCCTTCGAAAATACTACTTCTTTTCTACGTTCTTTTATTGTAATAGGAACAATTTGATCGTCAAAGTGTCCAGACTCGATTGCCTTCAGTGCCAATGTATGACTGCGAAGAGCAACTTCATCTTGTTCCTCTCTTGTAATTTCATATTGTTCAACTAAATTTTCCGCTGTTTCACCCATCATAATATGGTGAATCGGATCTTCTAACACTTCCCACACCGTATCACGAATTTCTCCGTGCTGTAGACGTTGTCCCCAGCGGTGCTGTTTCAATGCATAAGGGCTCGAACTCATCGCTTCTACTCCACCTGCAACAACAACATCACTTACACCTAATTGGATTTGCATTGCAGCTGACATAATTGCTTGCATACCTGAAGAACATTGACGTTGGATTGTATATCCCGTAACTGTGTCAGGAAATCCTGCCGCTAATGCAGCTGTTCTCGCCGTATTTGCTTCATCAGTTCTTTGAATACAATGACCTAAAATTACTTCATCAACTTCATTTGGTTCTACCCCGCCTCGTTTTACAGCTTCCTGAAGTACAGGAACAGCTAATTCTACTGGCGTTACATTTTTTAGCGCTCCTCCAAAAGTTCCAATTGGCGAACGAACTGCAGCTGTAATAACAACATTATGCATTTTGTACTTGCCCCTCTCTTATGTACCCTAGTAAGTTTTTAGGTGAAATTCCATAAGATGTATATCTATAACTATCATACTATAAACATACTAAAAAATCAAAATATTTCATATAATAAAAATAGAAGGAATTAACCTTCTATTCTGTCAGTGCATATAAAAACTTTTGCAAAATTTTCTCTGTCGTTTCATTCAATTTTGGCAACTTATCTACTGGAAAATATTGAAGTTTCAACCCTTCATGATCGAGCTTTAATTCCCCGCTCACATGATGTGCCTGATACAGATGAATGACATTGAAAATTTCATCGCCATTCGGATAACGGAAATATACTTCTTTTCCTGATAGAACACCAAGAAATTGCATTATTTTTGCAGTTAACCCCGTTTCCTCAAATAACTCTCTACGTGCCGTTTCTTCTGTCGTTTCACCCAGTTCCATCGCCCCGCCAGGTACACCCCAATCATATGTATCTGAACGATATTGAAGCAATACTTCTTGTTTATCATTTAATATAATGATTGCTGATCCTACGAGAATAAGCGGTCTTGTACCAACGACTTTTCGTAACTCTTCAATATACCCCATATGTAAATTCCCCTTTCCCTAACCTCCCTTATCATAACAAAATTTCTCTCTTTTTGTTCATGTAATTTTAAAGAAAAAAAGGAAGCTTTCGCCTCCGTTTTTTCATCTTTATTTCTTAAAACTTTCATATTTTACAGCTTCAAAAGCTTCCTCAATTTCATCATTACGATAATGGACATATGTAAAACGACCCAATTCTACTAATCTTGCTATTTCCTGTAACGCTTTATGCTGCTCATATGTTTCTTTCAGCTTAATATGTACATAAAACTTCATTAAAGGATGTTCATATAAAGGTTCTCCCACCTCTACATATACATCTTCAACCCCTTGTACAACTCTTACATAACTCGCAAATTGATAAAGTGCTTCTCTGTCTGAAACGATTTTTAATGTATACATATATTCTCCCCCTTTCCTTTACTATATCAAAAAGACGACCATACCATGTTATAGAACTATGAAATTTTTTCGACTTGTCATCTATATATTCAATAAAGAAGGCGTTTATCCATACATGACATCTTTTTCCCACATATATTATAGGAAGAACTTTTTTCATTTGAGGTGTTCCTTATGGATCCATACGTCAATATATGTATTTGCATTACTCCCGGCGCCGATATTTCTGATGACCGCATCGCAAAAGATTTAGCTGTTGCAGAATCAATTTGGCACCCCATTACATTTCAAATTCAAGAAGTAATTGTATTAAATGAACTTTTCCGTTTTTTTGACCGTGAAATCAGTTATAAAAATCCCATTCAAAGTCAAGAAAAGTTGGCATCCTTTTTCCAAACATGTGTAAATGAAGCTCCTGAATGCGACCTTTATATTTGTTATATTGGCAGTGATTATTTCAAAGAAACAGCAGTAATTGCCTGCGCTTATTCTTTAGCAAAACAACAGCAACTTACTGGCTATATCGTTTTAACAAATTCGGCTGCCCCTATGAAAAATATATATACGCTCGCTCACGAAATCGGTCATATTTTATTTACAAGACGTATTCATGGAAAACTTACTCATGCAGATCCTCATTCTCCAACCGGCTCGGAGCATCACCCTTCTCCAACAAATCTTATGTATCCGATAGTCCCTCGTCCAGAAAACGTTCATATTCATTCCTTATTAACAACAGAACAAAAAGCGCTCTCTTTACAAAGCTCTTTACTACAAAGAAAAAAACAGTAACCCTCATGTTACTGTTTAAAACAACTTGTTCCAATCAACAAACCAAATCCCGGCTGCTAGAAATAAAAATAGACAACTAAATGTAAATGTAATCCCTCTAAAAATCCCTATATAATATTTCTTTGGAAATAATTTTTTGCATATCCAGAGCAGCCGCTTTCCTATTAAACCGAAAAACAGAATATATCCTGATGTGTAATCTAGTAAAGTATCGAAATAGTCATCATGTACCTTTTTCGAAAAGGTAGTATATAGCCCGAAAATCGTTAAACCTAAAAATACAATAGACAATATACCTAGAAATATACTTTGCATATTTGTTCTCCTCTCAATAAAATATTCCGTTCGCTCAATATTAGTAACAAACTAGTTTACAGTTTTTTGCTCTTCATTTTTTAAAGACCATCTCATTAATACATATAAACTTCCGTACAGAAGTAAAGGCTCTAGTATTCCCCAATATGGGTTTTGCTTTCCTAATTCTTTAAATACAAACATAATTAATAGTGGTATGATAACAACTAACATTCCAATCCATCCAAGTATGTACGCTTCCCCAATTAACAATACTAATAAGACAATTCCAACTAGTATATAACTTTGTATAGTAGTTAATTGCAATACAGGTGTCCCATACCACTTATTCATAAACATTAATAATACTAGTAATAAAATTGGTAACAAAGCTGCTACATAAATAATGCTAAATTCTTTTATTTTACTCTTAAATGATGACATTTTAAAAGCAAATATTATACTTACAATAGTAATCATTAAAACAATTGGGTATCCAATCAATTGTACATTCGTTAACGTAAATTTATGATTAGGATTTTCAAATAATATATTAGTAAGTAACCAATATCCACCAATACCAATAATCATCCCTAAAATACTTTTTATACTCCCGCTTTTATCCTTCTCCATCTCTTTCGCTAATTCTTCCGCATACTCTTTTGGTGAGTCACCAAATATGTCACTTACTGTCTTTCCCTCTTTCTCGCCTTCTATTAAATGAAGTTCTGCATCTGCAAGAAAAGCGTCCACATCTTCTTCTTTAATCCCATTTGTTATTAAATATACTTTCGTATCGATTAAAAACTTTTCACCTTCTTTAGAAATCTTCATGATAATCCCCCTTTATTTAACCATTTCTCTTCTATTCGTCTTCATCATAATTTCAAGGAAAATTAAAATAAACAAACTTCCGTATAAACATATAATTTGAAATAACATTGGCATAAGATCTTCAGATGTAAATGTTTTAAACATTAACATAATAGAAAGCGGAATGATTAAATATAAGTTTTTAAACCACCCTTCAAAATATATATTTATAGCTACTGTGATGATAAAAATCCCACCAGCTAATATATAACTTTGGACTTCGGTGAATGTGAGAATTTTTGTAGGATATATCACATCTAATATCGTAACAGCTCCTAATAAAAACAATGGAGCAATCATAACTAAAGACCACATAGAAAACCATGTTTTTGTAAAGCTTGTGACGAAGGTCATTTTGCGAAGTAGAAAATTAGGACCCATAACAACTATAATCAATGAAAAACTGTAACCGATACACTGAATAAGTGAAATCTGTAACATTCCATTACTCACTATTAAGATAGAAGCAATAATCCAAAAAGATACGATATTCATTACTGTAAAACCAATTTGCTTCCACGTTTCCTGTCTATCTCTTTCCATCACTTTTACAAGTTCATTTGCATATTCTTTCGGTGAGCTTCCGAAAATATCTTCCACACTCTTCCCCTCACTCTCACCTTCTATTAAATGAAGTTCTGCGTCTTCTAAAAAGTTTTCAATATCACTTTCTTTCACACTCTTTGCCGTCAAAAATAATCTCATATCTAACAAAAACTTTTGTGCTTCACTTGATAACATTATTTTCTCCTTCCCTTCCCTTCAAGTAAACGTTCTACACTACTTTGCATCGCTTCCCAGCGATCCATAAATTCATCAAGTGCTTCCTCGCCTTTTTCTGTTAATGTGTAATATTTTCTCTTTGGACCAGATGGAGATTCCTTCATTACGCTTGTTATTAATCCTTCTTTTTGCATTCGTATTAATAACGGATAAATACTTCCCTCACTCGCCATTGTAAAACCATACTTTGCTAGCTTCTCACTCATTTCATAACCGTATATTTCGCCTTCAGAAATAATAGCAAGTAAGCATCCTTCTAAGATCCCTTTCAGCATTTGACTTGTCGACATAATTCAAATCCTCCTACTATCTTGTTTTACAAGATAGATAAGCGTAAGTATCTTGCTTTACAAAATAGTATAGCAAAGACTATTTTGCAAAACAAGATAGCTAACGATATTTTTTCCAAATGTTTGCAGGAATTTCATTATAACCTCTCTAAATAGAGCACTATGAAAACTTTATTATGAAGGGATGTTTTTCATCATGGTTACAAATCGAGTTGTCTTTTTAACAGGTGCTGCGAGTGGTATTGGATATGAAGTGGGAAGTACTTTTGCAAAAGAAGGTGCAAAAGTTGTGATTACTGATCGTCTTGAAGAACGTGCGAAAGAAGCTGCTGAACAATTACAAAATGAAGGTTTTCAAGCTATCGGTTTAAAATGTGACGTTACATCTGAAGAGGAAATTACAGCAGCAATTTCTCAAACAGTTGATCATTTCGGTTCATTAGATATATTAATTAACAACGCAGGAATGCAACACGTTTCACCCATTGAAGACTTTCCAACTGAAAAGTTCGAGCTGCTAATTCAAATTATGCAAATTGCTCCGTTTATCGCAATTAAGCATGCCTTTCCGATTATGAAACAACAAAAATATGGTCGTATTATTAATGTCGCTTCTATTAACGGCCTGGTCGGGTTTGCTGGAAAAGCTGCCTATAATAGTGCAAAACATGGCGTAATTGGATTAACAAAAGTTGCCGCTTTAGAAGGTGCTACGCATGGTATTACTGTTAATGCCCTTTGCCCTGGTTATGTCGATACCCCTCTTGTACGTAATCAACTACAAGACTTAGCTACTACACGAAATGTACCACTTGAAAATGTTTTAGAAGATGTCATTTATCCACTTGTACCACAGAAGCGTTTGCTACAAGTACAAGAAATCGCTGATTATGCTATGTTTTTAGCGAGTGAAAAAGCGAAAGGTATAACTGGTCAAGCTGTCGTTATCGATGGTGGCTATACTGCTCAATAAAAAATAAAGTTTGCTCAAGAAGAGCAAACTTTATTTTTTATCGCGAGGATCTTCGTACTTTAGTAATTGCCGCGGGAGCTTCTCAATTGCAACAATTACCCCCTCTAATTTACTTTCAATACGGTGGAGTAAATATAATGTTACAACAATTGGAAACCCTACATTACCTATCATCTTGATCCACTCTTCCATCCTCTTCCCCTCCTTTCATTATATAAGTAAGAGAAAACAATGCATTTAGGCATAAAAAAACAAGCTATTATGTATTAGCCTGTTTTTCAAATAATGATGCAATTTCTCGTTTATAATCCCCGCTTATAATACCTTTCTCAGTAATAATTCCTGTAATTAATTCGTTCGGTGTTACGTCAAATGCAGGGTTATAAACATTCGTTCCGATTGGTGCTACTTGTTTTCCAAAGATTTTCGTAACTTCTGTTTCATCTCTTTCTTCAATAATTATTTCGGCGCCAGTTTCTTTCGTAACATCAAATGTTGACAGTGGCGCAGCAACATAAAATGGGATATCAAAGTACTTTGCTAAAATAGCTAAATTCATTGTCCCTATTTTATTTGCCGTATCTCCATTTGCGACAATTCGATCCGCCCCTACAATAATTGCATCTATTTCTTTCGTTTGAATAGCATGAGCTGCAGTATTATCTGTAATAAGGGTCACATTAATATTTGCTTGCTTCAATTCCCACGTCGTTAAGCGACCACCTTGTAAAACTGGTCTCGTTTCACACGCATATGCATGTAAACGCACACCTTTCTCTTTTCCAATATAAAAGGGAGCTAATGCAGTTCCATATCTGGCAGTTGCGATACTTCCAGCGTTACAGATTGTTAAAATATTATCGCCATCTTTAAAACATGTTAACGCATATTCCCCAATATTTCGGCACACCTCTTCATCTTCCTGCTGAATGCGAAGCGCTTCTTCTTCTAATGTTTTTTGTGCTCCTTTTATTGTAGTAATCCCTCGAATAGATTCTCTCATACGATCAATTGCCCAAAATAAATTGACCGCTGTCGGGCGTGACGTCCCCAAATAATTACAATCTCTATTAAACTTCTTTTGAAATTCTTCAATATGTACAGTGTTATATTTTTTTGATGCAAGCGCCAAGCCAAATGCAGCTACAATTCCAATTGCAGGCGCTCCTCGTACTTCTAACATTACGATGCTTTTCCAAACCTCTTCAATAGTCGTCAATGTTTTATATTCTGTGCTATGCGGCAATTTCGTTTGATTTAATACCGCAATTGCATCACCTTTCCAACTTACAGATCTCGGAACAGTAACAATTGTACTCACGCTTTTACGCCCCCTGAAACTGTCTGTTGAAATAATGTTCGAAACAGTTGAATATCCGCACTTTTAGATTCATATTTTATTAGTTCTTTACCTAAGGATAGCGCTTGTTTCTTAGCTTGAATTCTTGTTTCTTTATTTTCTATTTCATCTAAATCTGCTACATGAGCTAAACCAATTGTTCTACGAATCAGTTCACATCCTGCAAATCCAACAGCATCAGTAAAGATATTTTGCAAAATAATTGGTAACCATTGTTTTTCTTTCGTATATGCTTCTACACCTTCTCCAATCCATAACTTTGTAAAAGTCTCTACAAAATAACTCCACGTCTTTTCTATATGGAAAAATAGTACACTTCTTTTTTCTTCTTCTCTAGATAAAGCATTTAATAATAGATTTGCAATAAATTGACCTATGTCAAATCCAAATGGGCCATAGGTCGCAAATTCTGGATCAATCACTTTCGTTTCAGAAGGTGACGAAAAAATACTACCAGTATGTAAATCACCATGAATAAGAGTTTCTTTTCTTGTTAAGAACTTATATTTATATTGTGCTACTTTTAGTTTTAAAGTTTTATCACTCCAAAGTTCATCAACCACGAGCTGTAAATCTGGCTCATAATCATTTGTATCATAATGTCCAAACGGATCTGTAAACACTAAATCCTCTGTAATTTTACAAAGATCCGGATTTACAAAGGTACCTTCTAGTACCCTCTTCTCTTCTGATTGTAAACCAAAATCTGAAGTGTAAAATAAAACATGTGCTAGAAAACGGCCGATATGCTGGGATAAAAGCGGATATTCTTCTCCGCCTATTAATCCTTTTCTTGTAATTGTTAGTCTTGATAAGTCTTCTATTATCGTTATCGCTAACTCTTCATCATGACTGTACACTGCTGGCACATAATCCGGTACATACTGCGCAAAAATTTGTAAGGCCTTACTTTCAATCGTTGCTCTTTTTATAGACAATGGCCAGCTTTCACCAACTACTTTCGCATAGGGCAGTGCTTGTTTTATTATAATTGATTTCTCTCCATCATCTAATTTGAACACGTAATTTAAGTTTCCGTCTCCAATTTCATGACAAACGACATTTGCCTTCGCTTCAAAATAGCCATGATCTTTCGCATATTGTACAGCTGTTATTTCTGTTAATGAATAATATCCCATCGTCTTCTCCCCCTTTTTAAATTCAGAGGCTTTTCTAACATAGAAAAACCTCTTTCCACTAAGAAAGAGGTTTGAAGTTTATCTTCTCCCCTCTTATCTGCCAGAAAGTTTTACTTTCTGCTGGAATTAGCACCGTGCCTTTTGGCGTAATAAACGCCCCATTTCACAATGGTATTACGGTCGGTTGCTGGGCTTCATCGGGCCAAATCCCTCCACCTGCTCTTGATAAGAGTTGTATAATTTTTTGAATTTTTAACTTTATGTTGAAGACTATACCAAGAATAAAAATCACTTGTCAACATTTTATTTGTATAATTCTGGACGGCGATCCGCAAAAACTGGAATTCCTTTACGTACTTCTTTAATTTTCTCGAATTCAAGCTCTCCAAATAAAATTGATTCCTCTTCATTCGCCTCTACTACAACTTCACCCCAAGGGTCCACAATTAAAGAATGACCCGCAAATACATTATTTGGATCCTTTCCTGCTCTATTACACGCAACAACATAACACTGATTTTCAACCGCTCTTGCTTGCAATAGCAAACGCCAATGTGCTAAACGAACTAATGGCCATTCTGCTACAACAAATAATACTTTTGCCCCTTTAGCAGTATGGACACGCATCCACTCTGGAAAACGAATATCATAACAAATTGTTCCAGCACATTCAACATCATCTAGCTTAAATTCGCCCGTACTATTACCAGCTATTAAATATTTATGTTCATCCATAAGCTGAAATAAGTGTACTTTACTATATTCGTTGACTAGCTGTCCTTCATTATTTACAACATACATCGTATTTGTAACGCCTTGCTCCGTTTGCTTTGCTATGGACCCACCAACAATATGTACATCATATTGCTTCGCCCATTCTATTAACTTTTCTTTCGTTTCCACTCCATCCCTATCTGCAATTTCAGAAAGTCTCGTTAAATCATATCCTGTTGTCCATAACTCTGGTAAGACGATAACATCTGGCCTTTCCTTCATAGCTTCGCTTATTTTATTTTTAGCATTCTCAATATTTTTTTCTACATCTCCAAAAACAATATCCATTTGAATACATGCGACTTTCATTTTTTCAGCCCCATTCTTATTTTTCTCTTTACAAAATACTGGAAAGATTATATCATTTGTCACTAGAATTGTAACAACTTTCAAAAGAGGTGGAAAGTATGAAATTATTTCAACCTTCTGAGATAGTAACATCATTGCCAACACAATTTTTCGCTTCACTTGTTGCAAAAGTTAACAAAGTCGTTGCAGCTGGTCACGATGTTATTAATCTAGGTCAAGGTAATCCAGATCAACCAACACCGCAGCATATCGTAAAAGCTTTACAAGATGCTGCCGAAAAGACCATTCATCATAAATATCCGCCATTTCGCGGACATGAAAGTTTAAAAGAAGCCGTGGCAACATTCTATCAACGTGAATATGATGTAGTAGTAAATCCGAAAACTGAAGTTGCTATATTGTTTGGTGGAAAGGCTGGATTAGTAGAATTACCAGTTTGTTTTACAAACCCTGGTGATTCGATTCTCGTTCCAGATCCAGGCTATCCAGATTATTTATCAGGAGTTGCTTTAGCAAAAGCACAATTTGAAACAATGCCGCTTATTGCAGAAAATAACTTTTTACCAGATTACACAAAAATTAATAACTCTATTGCCGAGCGTGCAAAATTAATGTTTTTAAACTATCCAAATAATCCTACAGGTGCTACTGCATCAAAAGATTTTTTTGATGCAACTATTCATTTTGCTAATAAACATAATATACTAGTGGTTCATGATTTTGCTTACGGTGCGATTGGATTCGATGGTCAAAAACCTGTTAGTTTCTTGCAAGCAGACGGTGCTAAAAATACAGGTATTGAAATTTACACTCTATCGAAAACTTTCAATATGGCTGGATGGCGTATTGCTTTTGCAGTAGGGAATGAAAGTGTCATTGAAACCATTAACTTATTACAAGATCATATGTATGTTAGTATTTTTGGTGCAGTTCAAGATGCTGCCCGCGAAGCACTATTAAGTTCACAGTCTTGCGTAATAGACCTTGTAAATAGTTACGAATCTCGACGAAACGCTCTTATTTCGGCTTGTCAATCAATTGGTTGGAATGTAGACATTCCAACAGGGTCATTCTTTGCATGGCTTCCTGTTCCAAAAGGATATACCTCTGAGCAATTTGCTGATATTTTACTAGAAAAAGCACATGTTGCAGTTGCTCCTGGTGTTGGATTTGGTGAACATGGCGAAGGGTATATCCGTGTTGGTCTCTTGCATACAGAAGATAGATTACGGGAAGCCATTAATCGAATTGATAAATTAAATTTTTTCAAAAAGTAATTGACAACATGAAAAATATCTGACAAAATTCAGTTATCTTAAAAATTTAAACATTTCTAAATACTTCTTATCAAGAGCAGGTGGAGGGACGAGCCCGATGAAACCCGGCAACCGATCTACAATTGTAGACACGGTGCTAATTCTCGCAGCATTACGCTGACAGATAAGGAGCTGGTTGTAAAAAAACCTCTCCTTAGCTGAGAGGTTTTTTTATTTAACTAGGAGGTTATAACAATGAGCGGAATTATAGCGACGTATTTAATCCATGATGATTCACATAACTTAGAAAAAAAGGCTGAGCAAATTGCACTTGGTTTAACAATTGGCTCTTGGACTCATTTGCCACAATTATTGCAAGAACAATTAAAGCAACATAAAGGCAACGTCATTCATATTGTGGAATTAGCTGAACATCAACATACAAATTCGTATTTACGTAAAAAAGTAAAACGCGGAATTATTAAAATCGAATATCCGTTATTAAACTTCAGTCCAGATTTACCAGCAATTTTAACGACTACATTTGGAAAGCTATCCCTTGATGGCGAAGTAAAATTAATTGACTTAACTTTTTCAGACGAGTTAAAAAAACATTTTCCTGGGCCAAAATTCGGGATAGATGGTATTCGAAATCTTTTACAAGTGCATGATCGTCCCCTTTTAATGAGTATTTTTAAAGGAATGATTGGACGAAATATTGGGTATTTAAAAACGCAATTACGCGATCAAGCAATTGGTGGTGTAGATATAGTAAAAGATGATGAAATATTATTTGAAAATGCATTAACACCACTTACGAAACGCATTGTATCTGGAAAAGAAGTTTTACAATCCGTATATGAAACATACGGACATAAAACGTTATATGCCGTAAATTTAACAGGACGAACTTTTGATTTAAAAGAAAGTGCGAAACGTGCAGTGCAAGCTGGAGCTGATATTCTATTATTTAACGTATTTGCTTACGGACTAGATGTACTGCAATCACTTGCAGAAGATGATGAAATCCCAGTTCCTATTATGGCACACCCTGCTGTAAGTGGTGCTTATTCAGCATCTAAGTTATATGGAATTTCATCTCCATTATTACTCGGAAAGCTACTACGCTATGCTGGGGCTGACTTTTCATTATTCCCATCTCCATACGGAAGTGTTGCGCTAGAAAAAGAGGAAGCTCTTGCTATCTCAAAATATTTAACTGAAGACGATGCATTTTTCAAGAAGAGCTTTTCTGTTCCATCTGCTGGTATTCACCCTGGTTTCGTTCCCTTTATTGTACGAGATTTCGGTAAAGATGTTGTTATTAATGCTGGCGGCGGGATACATGGACATCCAAATGGAGCGCAAGGCGGTGGTAAAGCATTCCGTACTGCAATTGAGGCTACTTTGCAAAATAAACCACTCCATGAAGTAGATGACATAAATTTGCATAGTGCACTACAAATATGGGGAAATCCCTCTCATGAGGTGAAATTATGAGTATTCAAGTATTTTGTGATTTCGATGGCACGATTACAAATAATGATAACATTATGTCCATTATGGAAAAATTCGCACCACCAGAAGCTGAAGAAGTAAAGAATAGAATTTTATCACAAGAGCTATCTATTCAAGAAGGTGTTTCTCAATTATTTCGATTAATACCTACTCATCTGCACGATGAAATTATTCAATTTTTAATAGAAACTGCTGAACTTCGTAATGGTTTTCATGAATTTATACAATTTGTAAATGAAAATAACATTTCTTTTTACGTTATATCAGGTGGAATGGATTTCTTCGTCTATCCACTCTTACAAGGACTCATTCCAAAAGAGCAAATTTACTGTAATGAAACAGATTTTTCAAATGAATACATTACGGTGAATTGGCCTCATCCTTGTGATCATCATTGTCAAAATCATTGCGGATTATGTAAATCATCTCTCATCCGTAAATTGAGTGATACGAATGACTTCCATATTGTGATTGGAGATTCAATTACTGATTTACAAGCTGCGAAACAAGCAGATAAAGTATTTGCTCGTGACTTCCTTATTACAAAGTGTGCAGAGAATTATATTGCTTATACACCGTTTGAAACATTCCATGATATTCAAAATGAATTAAAACATTTGTTGGAGGTGAAATCATGAAACAACTTTTTCGTCAATGGTATGACTTAAGCGAGATAAAAAAAGAATTAACAACTCGAAATTGGTTCCCAGCAACAAGTGGTAATATTTCTATAAAAGTTAGTCATGAGCCACTTACTTTTCTCATTACAGCAAGCGGTAAAGATAAAACAAAAACCACTCCAGATGATTTTCTATTAGTAGATCATGTAGGAGTTCCTGTTTTAGAGACTGAATTACGCCCTTCAGCAGAAACAGTATTGCATACACATATTTATAACAATACAAATGCCGGGTGCGTACTTCATGTTCATACAACTGATAACAATGTCATCACAAATTTATATAATGATGCAGTCACCCTTCAAAATCAAGAAATTATTAAAGCTCTCGATATTTGGGAAGAAGGTGCAACAATTCACATTCCTATTATCGAAAACCATGCCCATATCCCAACGCTTGGAGAAAACTTCCGAAAGCATATAAAAGGTGATTCAGGAGCAGTATTAATCCGTAACCACGGTATTACCGTATGGGGCCGAGATAGCTTTGATGCAAAGAAAAGATTAGAAGCTTATGAGTTTTTATTCCAATTTCATATAAAACTATTATCAATTCAAGGAGGCGTTTCTAATGGCGCAAATTCGTATTCATGAAGTAAATACTCGCATTGAAAATGAAGTGGAAGTATCTAAATTTCTACAAGAGGAAGGCGTTTTATATGAGAAATGGAACATTTCTAAACTTCCTACTCATTTAAATGAAAATTATTCGTTAACAGATGAAAACAAAGCTGAAATATTAGCTGTTTTTTCAAAAGAAATCGCTGATGTTTCAGCAAGTCGAGGTTATAAAGCACATGATGTAATTTCACTTTCAAATAGCACACCTAACCTTGACGAATTATTAATTAATTTCCAAAAAGAACATCATCATACAGATGACGAAGTTCGCTTTATCGTCAGTGGTCATGGCATTTTCGCTATTGAAGGCAAAGATGGGAAATTCTTTGATGTTGAACTTGAGCCAGGCGATCTCATATCTGTTCCTGAAAATGCAAGACATTATTTTACCTTGCAAGATGATCGTCAAGTTGTAGCTATTCGTATTTTTGTGACAACTGAAGGCTGGGTTCCAATCTATTAAGGTAGTTAGTTGAATAAAAGGACTTGGACCCCCTTTTCCAAACTTTTATTCACTCTACATATATACATCCTCCTATGGAACAGGCTTATTTCATTTTTGAAATAAGCCTGATTTTTTATTTACTCAAAAGTACCACTTCATCACAAATTTAACACCTTGATTTTTCAAGTATATTTTTTGAACATTTTTTGAATATTTATTGAATTTTTTCTGAAAATTCTGTTTTGTATATGATATACTACAATTAATTAAGAAGGAAAATAATATCGCAAACAGAGGGGGATAATCATGAGCTTACTTATCGCACTTATACTTGGGGTTACATGTGGAGCATTTCCAGTTATTTTAGGAGCTATTATGGAAGAGTTAGAAATTGGTGTTTTAGGATTTGTCGCATCTTGTGTAAGCGCTTTATTGTTTGGTTTATTCGGCGCTATTCCTGTTTCAATTCTGTGTGCTTTTTATATAATACGCCATGCTCGTACAAAACAATTGGGTCCTAATCACATCGCACAAATTATCCCATTCCCGGTTGAACGATGCCGCCGCGCTTCTAACTTATAATTATAAAAATTAAAGATGACTAAATAAATAAAAGTCCTCAAATGAGGACTTTTATTTATTTTCTTCTAGAAATTGAAACAATTCTTGTAGATGTAGGGCATCTTCACCATAGCTAACAGATACATGAAATATACCGTCAATCTCAGCTTGCATATAAAGATCCACTCCATCACGATCATATTTCAATGCCAAATAAAACTCCATTTCTTCTAACATCTTTTTTGAGGTTCGAATTACATAATGCCCCTTCTCATCTCTTCCATATTCAAATTCTGGTTCAAAATCATACTTTTGTTTAAAAGCTTCTTTTTGTTTTTCATTAATTTTTATACAAGTAGCTCGCTGTACAGTATCAATCATCTCATCAAACTTTTGAAGGTCCACCTCGTTTACCCCCTTATATATTTTTTATATAATACTTGTGTTCCACTATTTTCTTCTCCATCCTTAATTAACTCTTCATACAATTCTTTCGCCATACTTAAGCCCGGGGCTGATAATTGTAATTTTTCTGCTTCCTCTAAAGCAATTTTAATATCTTTCATAAAATGCTTTACATAAAATCCCGGCTCAAAGTCTCCTTTTAACATTCGAGGAGCTAAATTACTTAATGACCAGCTACCTGCTGCCCCTGTTGAAATGCTCTCTAACACTTTATCTGGATTCAGTCCAGCCTTCTTCGCGTAAGCAACAGCCTCACATACTCCAATCATATTGGAAGCAATCGCAATTTGATTGCACATTTTTGTATGTTGTCCACTCCCAGCTGGTCCTTGTAATTGAATGTTTGTTCCTAACTTTTCAAGTAAAGGTAAGCATCTATCATATATTTCTTTCTCTCCACCTACCATAATTGCGAGTTTTGCTTCTTTCGCACCAACATCTCCTCCTGAGACAGGTGCATCTAACGTATATATATTTTTGCTTTTTGCAACTTCATTAATGCGTTTTGCTAAAGTAGGTGTAGATGTCGTAAAGTCAATTGCTATCGTACCTTCTTTTGCATGTTCTATAATTCCTTCTATACCAAAATACACTTCTTCTACATCATGTGGATATCCAACCATTGTCATTACAATATCAACTTGCTTCACTAACTCTTTTGGCGTATCACACCAATGTGCACCATCTTGCACTAAAGAATCTGTTTTTGCTTTCGTTCTATTATATACATATACTTTATGACCATCTTGCATTAAGTGATAAACCATACTTTTTCCCATTACGCCAATACCAATGAAACCTATTGATAAAGTTTTATGTTCCATTTTCTCATCCCCTTTGTTCTAATAAATCATTTACCATCTTTCGGAACTCTTTATTAAAGTCATCATCCATACTATTTTTCACATTTGAAAATAACATAACAAAAGTTCCTTTTTCTTTATTAAAATTATTAAAAGTGTTCCAACCAGATAATACACCATGATTATGAAAATAATCTGCATATATATAAAAACTAAATGCATATTTCCGTTCTGCTGAAGGTGAAAACATTGCTTGTATACTTTGTTCAGAAAGAAGTTTTCCATTTATAATTGCTTCGTCTAACTTCTTCATATCTCCAACTGTCGTATACATCTCACCACAACCATATAGCCAATCCATGCCTAACTTCTGCGCTGGTACAAGCTCTTGATCTTTTTTCACATAACCCTTTGTAAAATTTTTATCGCCAGGTACCATATTTCCCATACCGGATTCATGCATATCTGCTTTTACAAATATGTTTTCTTTTATGTAATCTCCTAAAGGTTTTTTCGATATATGTTCTATTATATAAGCAAGCACCATATAATTATAATCTGTATATCTCCAACCTGTTCCTGCAGGAAATTCTAAATTTTGACGTCCGATCCAATTAATTAACTGTAAACGGGAAGCAGCATTAACATTGCCTTTTGCGTGTTCAGGTAAACCAGAGGTATGTGTTAATAAATGATATAGCGTAATATTTTTATTCTCCGGAAATGAAGGAATATATTTATTTACATTATCTTGAATATTCAATTTCCCTTGTTCTTGCAGCTGTAAAATAGATGTGGCAACAACTGTTTTCGTAATAGAACCGATACGATATTTTGTTTGAGGCGTATTTTCAATTTTATTTTGAACATCAGCATAGCCATATCCTTTATTCAATATAACATGCTCTTTATCTGTTACCAAAACTGTTCCATTAAATTGCTTTCCGACTAAATATTGATCTAATTTTTGAGATATGCTAGCATAATCAATTTGTTGCTCTTCTTTTTCTTCTATATTCCCTTGCACTTCTGGTTCAATAGTAGGATTCACCTTAGTTGTTAATACTGTGTTTTCCTTTATATTGGGGCTAACAAGAAAATAGTATACTCCGCCGCCAACTATAGCAGACAGTGAAGCCATTATCATTACTTTTTTTATCATGTCGATCCTCCATAATTCCTTCGCTAAAAATTGTCCCCCTATTCTATTATCAAACAATAAAAAAAAATCGCAACAATTTGTTGCGAAAAATTACATTTTTTCTTTTCTGTACACACATACTTGATTCTTTCCATTTTTTTTCGCTTCATATAAAGCAATGTCCGCTCGTTGCATTAATTCTTCTCTTGTAGTTCCTTGTTCATATAACGCAACTCCAAAGCTAGCTGTTAGCTTCGAAATTCCAGTGAATTGCTTTGTTTCAATGAAGAATCGTAATGACTCCGCAACTTGAAATGCTTCCTTTTCTACTGTATTTGTCACTAATATAATGAATTCTTCTCCTCCCCATCTTGCAAATACGTGTTGCTGCTCCACTTTAGATTTCATAAGCTCTGCAAGTTGTATTAATGCCAAATCACCAAAATCATGACCATATGTGTCATTAACTGTTTTAAAATTATCTATATCAAATAAAATGATTGCTATTTTCTCATCACTACGTATTACCTTTTCCCACTCTACCTCTAGTATTTGTTGAAACTTTAAACGATTATAAATCTCTGTCAATGAATCTACCATAGCAAGTCTTTCTTGTTCTTGATAGATTTCATCTAATTCTGTAATTTCCGTACATTTTACAATAAATCTTGATAAATCTTCTGGCAATGGTGTCGCACGTAATAGAAAAGTAGATACTTCCCCTTCATAATTTGACATCTTAATTCTTCTACCACTTGATAAAGTATCGTCTAGCCATGTTATATCATGCGTCGTCGAGTAGTATCCATTTTCTCTAATAAAATGTTCAGCAAATACTAAATGTTGCTCACGATAGGCAAACAAATTTTCATATCCGAAAAAAGTTAAAAAATTTGTATTACAATCAACAATTTCATCATCTTCTACTATAAATAATAAATCATTTTGAAAATCAAACATCGTTTGAAGCAGTTCCTGTTGCAAACTAACTTGCCTTACTAAAGAAAGTTGATACAAACTCTTATTCACTTCTTCTAATACTGCTTGTGGAGTTACAGGGGCTATTACAATATTACGTATTCCTAATGCAAGTACATCTGTAAATTCTTTTGTTATTTGTTGATCCCAAATGACAATGAATGTACTTTGCGGGGTATACATATTCTTTATATATTTGATTTGAGAATAATCTGTTACATACATAATTATAATGTGCGGTTTCGTTCTTTGAAATAATAGTTCGCCCTCTTCAAAATTATTTGCTATAAACATACATTTTGGATGGATATTTTCTATCGTTTGTTGATGCTTACATCCATTTTCTATATAAAGGACATTTAACTGCAAATCTTGTAACACATTTTGGAAAACCGTATTCTCTAATAAAAAATGTAGTATGTTCATCACTAGTCTTCACTCACTTCATATATCTTGTTCTACTGAATTCCTCACAAACATTTTTAAAAGACTGTTCTCTAATAAACTTTAATTTGCGAGAGATACATATTAACAAGCTAATTGAGAATGTTATCTTCCCTTTTCACTCTATAAATTCCTTTTTTAGTGTATGATTATAGGAATTATATCGTTTGTATGAATGCCCTAGCTTATTTCTTAAAACTTGACAATTAAAATAAAGATATTATATTCTTAAATTCGACAACTTACAAAATGTAAGTAATATACATTGCGTTTTCTTGATAATTTTATATACAATTTGGAGGATATATAATGACAAACGACAACTTTTTTAACGTTTTATATGAACGCACATCTACACGTGCATTCAACCCAAATAAAGAAATCTCATCTACAGAATTGCATGAGATTTTAAAAGCCGCAGCACAAGCACCTTCCGCTTGGAACTTACAACACTGGAAATTCCTTGTTTTTCAAGGTGAAGATGTACAAAAACGATTACACCCAATAGCTTATAACCAACAACAAATTCTTGATGCTTCTGCAGTAGTCGCTATTTTAGGTGATTTAGAAGCTTATAAAAATGTTGAGCCAGTATATGGTCCAATTGTAGAACAAGGATTTATGAAAGAAGAAGCAAAAGAACGCTTAGCTAAAAATATTGAATCTGCATATGCTCGTGAACAATTCCCGAGAGATGCTGCCTTTTCAAATGCATCTTTAGCAGCAATGCAACTTATGCTTGCAGCTAAAGCAACTGGTTGGGATACTTGTGCTATTGGTGGCTTCAATCCACAAGCACTGACAGACGAATTTAACGTTTCATCTCGTTACGTTCCAATTATGCTTATTACAATTGGTGAATCAACTTTAAAAGGTCACCCTGCACCACGTATGAGCGTAGAGCAAGTGAGTGAGTGGGCAAAATAATAAAAAACGAAGGTAACTACATTACCTTCGTTTTTTATTTCCTGTCATACTTTTGTAATATTACTACAAATCATTCGACATTTATACTTATAGAAAAGTATATTCTATTCCTTTATCATAAATAAACGTGACGTTTTGTGTCGAATTTTGTTAAGGTATTGAAATATACCCGTGTGTTTTTATTACAATTGTGATACAATGATAACAAATAGATAACAAGAGAGGGATTTTCATTGAGTTCATACGGAAGCTTGATCGCACTTTTATGTTACATAGTAACTGTACTGCTTCTATATTTTATTGGTGATGCCGCAAACATCTCCATTTTACAATTCCCAAAAGAAGAAGCATTTCAATTAGAATCAGAAAAACATACTGCACGATCCATCGTACCACTACTCCTAGCTCTTCCTGTATATATCGTCGTTTTATATAAAAGTAAAAAAGTGTAAAGGCTACCCATTTCGTTTATTTTGGTGGTTTTTACATTTTTTTGTTATATTACCCCTATTTTAAACATCATTCCATACTAAACACCCAGCTAGTCATTTAAAATGAGAAAATCCCCTAGAAAAAATTCCACTCTCTGTCCAGTCACTAACTACCGAACTTACATAGATTATAAGTGTGAAGGGGGTGATGAGGATTATGTTTGGATCATTTGGATGCTGTGATAACTTTAGAGACTGTCATCATCGTGAAAGAGAGTGCGACCATCGTGACCATCGCGAGAAAGAGAGAGAGGTAAAACCACAACAACCAGCTGTATGTAACGTACTTGCTAGCATTTCAGTTGGAACAGAGCTTTCTCTTTTAAGCATTAAAGGTATCGGATCTTTCAACGATGTAATTTTTGAAGGTTTCGCTAACGGTGTTGCTCTTTTCTCCGCTTTAGCTCGTAACAATAATGATAAAGATAATAAAGACGACAACAAAGATGATAAGAACCGTCAACGTAATACTTTTAATGGTATTTTACGTGTATGCCCAACTGATATCGTTGCTATCGCTATCTAGTTCTGTGTCTTATCCTCTATAGTAAGAAAACAAGATTTACTTTTCTCATAGAAAAAACCTGAGACCGATTTCAAATCGACTCAGGTTTTTTTATTAATTATATGCTTTTAACTAGTTCAACAACTTCTTCAGCAGTTGACATCATTAATGCTTTTTCTGCTAATGTTTCCATTTCTGCTTTTGACAACTTGCTTAGTTGTGTTCTTGCAGGAAGAATAGATGTTGCACTCATACTGAACTCATCTAAACCTAATCCTAATAATAATGGGATAGCAAGTGAATCTCCCGCCATCTCACCACACATGCCAGCCCATTTGCCTTCTTTATGAGCAGCATCGATAACCATTTTTACAAGACGTAAAATAGATGGGTTATATGGTTGGTATAAGTATGATACTTGTTCGTTCATACGGTCTGCAGCCATTGTGTATTGGATTAAATCATTCGTTCCGATAGAGAAGAAATCAACTTCTTTCGCGAATTGATCTGCTAATACTGCTGAAGCTGGGATTTCAACCATCATACCAACTTCAATAGAATCAGAAACAGTTGTACCCGCTTCTACAAGTTTCGCTTTCTCTTCTAATAAAATCGCTTTCGCTTGACGGAACTCATCAAGAGTTGCAATCATTGGGAACATAATTTTTAAGTTGCCGTATACGCTAGCACGAAGTAATGCACGAAGTTGTGTACGGAACACATCTTGCTCATCAAGACATAAGCGAATTGCACGGTATCCTAAGAATGGGTTCATTTCTTTTGGTAAATGTAAGTATGGAAGCTCTTTATCTCCACCGATGTCAAGTGTACGAACAACGACCGGTTGACCTTCTTTTACACCTTCAAGAACTGCTTTATACGCTTCGAACTGCTCTTCTTCTGTTGGAAGATTGTCACGGCCCATGTATAAGAATTCTGTACGGTATAAACCAACGCCTTCTCCACCATTATCGATAATACCTTGTACATCATTTGGTGTTCCGATATTTGCAACAAGCTCAACGTGATGTCCATCACTTGTTACAGTAGCTTGGTCTTTTAATTTTGCCCATTCATTTTTTTGCTCTTCAAATTTCGCTTTCTTTTCTTCAAACGAACGAAGAGTTTCTTCTGATGGGTTTACAATTACTTCTCCATCTAAACCGTCAATGATAACGATATCGCCGTTTTGGATTTTCTCCATAACAACTTTTGTACCAACAACAGCTGGAATTTCCATAGAACGAGCCATAATTGCAGAGTGAGATGTACGTCCACCGATATCAGTAGTGAAACCTTTTGCATACTTACGGTTTAACTGAGCTGTATCAGATGGTGTTAAATCTTCAGCAATGATGATTACCTCTTCAGAAATTGTACCAGGATTTGAGAAGTTAATTCCTAGTAAATGTGCAAGAACGCGTTTTGTTACGTCACGAATGTCTGCAGCACGTTCTTTCATATATTCGTTATCCATGTTTTCAAACATAGAAATAAACATTGATGCAACTTCATCCATTGCAAATTCAGCATTTACTTTTTCGCTATTCACTTTATCTTTTACTGGGTTTACTAGTTCTGGATCATTTAACACTAATAAATGTGCTTCAAAGATCGCAGCTTTGTCAGCACCTAGCTCAGCAAATGCGTGGTCTTTAATAGCTTCTAATTCAGTTTTTGCTTTCTCAAGCGCAGCGTCTAAGCGTGCAATTTCTGCAGCTTCGTTTGTAATTGATTTCTTTTCGATGTTAAATTCAGGATTTTCAAGTCTGAAAGCCTTTGCAATAGCAATCCCACTTGATGCAGCGATCCCTTGAATGTTAAGAGTCATTATTCTCCTAATCCTTCGTTTTTCATAGTTTCTTCGATAGCTGCTAGTGCTTGAGCTGCATCATCACCATTTGCAGTGATTTTAATTTCTGCGTTTTGTTGAATACCTAAAGACATTACGCCCATGATTGATTTTAAGTTAACATTCTTTCCGTTATACTCTAAGTTAATGTCAGAACCGAATTTGCTTGCAGTGTTTACAAGTAGAGTTGCTGGACGAGCATGAATTCCTGAGTCGCTAGTTACTTTAAAGATTTTTTCCATGATAATTTATCTCCTTTAAATTACAGTATTTTTTAGTTGTATAGACGTGAGTACTACATCATCTATTGTATATAATAGGCGATGTTCGGTCAACCACATCGCCTATTATAATTATAAACATTTTGCGTCAAATTCCTACTGAATGTCAATAATAGCGGTTTCGCCCTTCTTAACATTTCCATCTTTTTTCAATTCGACTTGTTGCCCTTGTTGTAAGTTTGTAAAGACAATTGGTGTAATGATAGATGGTGCATTTTCTTTTACAAATGCAAGATCTACTTTTAATAATGGTTGGCCTTGTTTCACCTTGTCGCCTTGTGCTACAAGCGCTTCAAAACCTTCACCATTTAATTTTACAGTATCAATACCGAAGTGGATCAAAATTTCTTTTCCGCCTTCAGATTGAATACCAATCGCATGTTTTGTAGGGAATACATTAACGATCTCACCGTTAACTGGAGAAACTACTGTTCCTTCAGTTGGCTCAATTGCAAATCCATCTCCCATCATTTTTCCTGAGAATACTTGGTCAGGCACTTCTGTAATTGGTAAGATTTTCCCTTCAATTGGTGATACAATTGTTTCATTTTCATCAACTTTTTGAGGAGTTTCTTCCACTTTTACAGGTTCTTCTTTTTCAGCATGAGGTGTACGACCTGACATAATATCATGAATTTGTGATTTTAACGTGTCAGATTTCGGTCCGAAAATAGCTTGAATGTTATTTCCAACTTCAAGTACACCAGCTGCTCCAAGTTCTTTTAAGCGGTCTTTATTTACATTCTTTTGTTCGTTAACTTGAACACGTAAACGAGTAATACAAGCATCTAAAGAAGCAATGTTTTCTTTACCCCCAAGTGCTACTAATACTTCACGAGGAAGTTCGCCTGCTTCTGCTTTTCCTGCACCGTCATTCGCATTTGCCTCTTCACGACCAGGTGTTTTTAGATTCCATTTACGGATTGCAAAGCGGAATCCGAAGTAGTAAATAACTGCTAGTACAAGACCAACAATAATTACCCACCACCATGCTGTACGGCCTGGTAGTACACCGAATAATAGGAAGTCAATTAAACCACCAGAGAATGTCATACCAATTTTAACACCTAAAATTTGCATTGTCATAAATGATAGACCAGCAAATACAGCATGAATTCCGAATAATACTGGCGCTACGAATAAGAATGAAAATTCAAGTGGCTCTGTAATACCTGTTAAGAAAGATGTTAATGCTGCAGAACCTAAAATACCTGCTGCTAATTTTTTATTTTCTGGACGTGCTTCATGATACATTGCTAAAGCTGCTGCTGGAAGACCGAACATCATGAACGGATACTTACCAGTTGTAAATGTACCTGCCGTTAATTCTACACCGTCTTTTAACTGTGCCATAAAGATTTTTTGGTCACCACGGATTAATTCGCCAGCTGCATTTGTATACTGACCGAATTCGAACCAGAACGGCGAATAAAAAATGTGGTGTAGTCCAAATGGAATTAATGAACGTTCAATTAAACCGAATATAAATGCTGCGATTGTTCTATTCGCATCAATCATTTGATGTGAGAACGTGTTTAAGCCACCTTGAATGTATGGCCAAACGAAGCACATGATAATACCTACTATTAAAGAGAATGTTGCAGTTGCGATCGGTACGAAACGCTTACCTGCAAAGAAACCTAAGTATGATGGTAATTCAATGTTGAAGTATTTATTATAGCAATATGCCGCTACTATACCGACGATAATACCACCAAATACCCCTGTTTGTAGCGTCGGAATACCTAATACGTTTGCATACGCTGGATCTGCAAATCCAATTTTTACTGGGTCTGCTCCAGAACTTGTTACTTTCACTAGCTTATCTACTTCTAAGAACACACTCATCGTTTTGTTCATAATTAAGTAGCCGACGAATGCTGCTAAACCAGCTACTCCGTCTCCACCAGCTAAACCAATTGCTACCCCAACTGCGAATAATAATGCAAGGTTAGCGAAAATAATATCACCAGATTGTTCCATAATTTTTGCAACCATTACGAACCAATCTGCTTTTAAAGCAGGAATAACATTTGTTAACTGTGGATTTTGAAATGCATTACCAAATCCAAGTAAAATACCTGCCGCCGGTAAAATCGCTACTGGAAGCATTAACGCTTTTCCGACTTTTTGAAGAACACCAAAGATCTTCTTAAACATGGAAACCCTTCCTCTCTTATCTATATTGATACCTTCCGACAAACGCCAAAAAGACATGAGGAAAAAAAGATAGAACGATAGCTATACAAAGGGTAGTATATCCCTTTCTCTAGCTTACATTCCTTACTTTTCTCCACTCATGCCTGATCGAATCAGTAACACGTGTCAAAAATAGGTTTACGTATAAGTTCACTATAATTAAGGCAAACGTTTTCGTTACTCTCCTTAATCTGTTTGTCGAAATTTGTATAACTTTGCAATAGTTATTATACATAACTATTGTAAGCGATTCAATCATTTTTTTTAACGTTTTCATTTTAGACAAAAATATATGACTTTTTACACATGCTCTGCCTTTACTAAGCGTTGCAAGTGCATCGTTAAATAAATACTTTCAGCTTCATATACAGGTAGTTGCAACTCTTTTTGCATGACCTTAACTAGCTTCCAAGCCACGTTATAGCAAACTGGATACTCCGCCTTTAATAAATCAGCAAAACTTTGCGATTCCTCTACTTTTTCTCCTTTTTTCACCCTCTCAATAGCATATTGAAGATGACGAATAAGGCGTAAATAATGAATGCTCTCTTGATCTAATGTAATTTGTAAGTTTGTCTCAATTAAAGATACAAGTTGTGCAATGAGACGGGAGTTTTGATTAACTGAAGATAAATCAGAATTTGTAAGCGAACTGTAAATGTGAAGTGCAATAAAACCAATTTCTCCTTCTGGCAATGTAATTTGCAAACGAGAATTTAAAAGTTCTACAACACCTTCAGCAATTTCATATTCCTCTGGATAGAGCATTTTTGTTTCAACTAAAAAAGGATTATCAATTGTAAGTCCTTGTTTTAACCTTTTAATTGCAAATGAAATATGATCTGTTAACGCAATATGAATATGTTCATTTAGTGGAGATTTTGCTTTTTCTTGAATGTACAGCATAATATCGTTCATCAATTCAATTAATTTTTCACTAACATGCGGCACTAATAATTTATATTGTTCACGATCACGTTCATTTTTTAAGACAAACATTTTTTCGATTTGTTCTTGCTCCAATACATCTTTCGCTTTTTTCCCAAATCCAATTCCTTTACCAATCACTACTACTTCCTCGTGTTCAGGATGGCTAGCAATGATGACATTATTATTTAAGACTTTTTTAATTTCCAGATAATTATTCATATAACACCACCCTCGTACTTAAATAGCCTACTTTTATGTTACAGAATATTCTTCTTTGTCGTCAATGTAAAACATCTGCCATTTAATAAAAATTCATTTTTTAGACATGTTTATATATGATGCGTATAATGTAAGAGCAACTGTACATAGAAAGGAGATAACAACATGATTAAAATGTTTGTAAGTGATATCGATGGTACAATGATGCAACACGGAGGTCTTATTGATGAGCAAGATGTTGCGGCACTACGCAGCCTCGCCGAGCAAAATGTTATTCTTTGCTTCGCTTCCGGAAGACTTGATAATGAAATTGCAGACTTAATGAAAGCTGTAAATACAAATTTTCATCGTATTAGTGTAAATGGTGTTTTTGTATATACACATGAAAATAAACAACTATTATCTGCAACTTTTGATTCCAGCATACTTCCCGATTTGTTAGCTATGACGAATGAAAATCCTTATTTCCGTTATGTAAGTGATGAGCATAATTATTACATTGAAGAGAAAACACCTTTTATTCAAGAACTTGAACAACAAGTAACAATGACTTCTGTTGAAGAACCAAACTTACTACAGAAGATTGATGATACAATTTTCCCAAATAAAATTTCTGTCGGTGGAACAAAGGAGAGCTTACAACTCCTTCAGAAAAAAATTGATGAAAAATTCCACGGGAAAGTTAGTACTTTCATCTCAGCAGAACAATGTTTAGATGTAATGCCACCGAATGTTAGTAAAGGCTCTGCCATTTCTGTTTTATTAAATGAGTTTCAAATAAAACCTGAGGAAATTGCTTGTATAGGGGATTCTTACAATGATATTCCTATGTTTTCTTTAACTCCTCACAGTTTTGCTATGTCGCAAGCCGATGATGCAGTGAAAAAACACGCTCACTATGTAGTAAATCACGTCAAAGATGCTGTTAACCACGTAATTGCTCATAATAAAAATACGACTCATTCCTTATAAGGATGAGTCGTATTTTTATTTCTTTACATGTTATCCATTTTCATTTCCACTGTACTTCACAAACTGAAATATACTATTTGTTACGTGCAATATTCGTAATAAATTTATAACGATCTCCACGATAAATACATTTCACGTACTCTAGCGGTATCTCACCTTCTGAATATGACCATTGACGCATTACAAGTACAGGCGCCTTTTTAGGAATATGCAGATGTTCAGCTTCATTTTCCGTTGCAACAGAAGCTTCAATTGACTGAGTAGCGCTAACAAGTTTAAAGCCCAGTTTTTTCTCTAAATGTTCATATAAAGATTGTTGCAATATCTCTTCGTTAATATCTTTTACAAGAGCTGGCGACAAATATGTCGTCTCAAAAGCAATCGGTTCATCATCAGCTAAGCGAATACGCCTCACTTCATAAACCGATTCCCCCTCCTGTATTCTCAACCGGTCTGCTATTTTAGCAGTAGCTGGAACTAGGCGGAAACTAAGTAATTGACTACTTGGGTTCATCCCACGAGAAATCATGTCTTCTGTGAATCCCGTCATTCCTTGCAATTTTTGTTCCACTTTCGGAAGTTGGACAAATGTTCCAATTCCACGCTTCCGATATAAATAGCCTTGTTCCACTAAATTATTAATCGCCTGTCTGATTGTCATACGACTCACTTCGAACTTATCACAAAGTTCATTCTCAGATGGGATTTTATCTCCCGGCTTCCATTCGCCGTCCTCAATTAGCTGTTTCACCCACTCTTGAATCTGATAATAGATCGGAAATGGTGAATACTTGTCGATGTTCATCAGCAATCGCCTCACTGCATAAAGATAGAGCTTCTTGATCTGCGATTACGGTTACATTCGGATGACGTTGTAAAACTGTAGCCGGACACTCTTCACTATATTCACCTTGCAATAATTCTTTAACAGCTTCTGCCTTTTTAGCACCCATAGCTACAAGTAGAACTTGTTTCGCTTTCATAATGCTTCCAATTCCCATTGTAATCGCATGAGTTGGCACATCTTCTTCTTTTTCGAAGAAGCGAAGGTTTGCTTGGCGTGTAGATTCTGTTAATTCAACAATGTTCGTTGGAGAATTAAACGGTGTTCCTGGCTCGTTAAATCCGATGTGACCGTTTTCACCGATTCCAAGAATCTGTAGGTCAACTGGGTTAGCAGCTAGAATGCCCTCGTAACGTTTGCATTCTTCCTCTAAATCACTTGCCATCCCGTTTGGTACATAAGTTTGTTTAAATGGAAGATGATCAAACAACTGTTCTTGCATGAAATAGTGATAGCTGTTTTTATCTTCATGTGGTAAATTTACGTACTCATCTAAGTTTACAGTGGTTACACGGCTTGTATCAAGTTTATTTTTTCGCATTTCTGCATAAATACCTAATGGAGAGCTTCCTGTAGCCATTCCTAATGTTGGATTTTCTTTTGTTTTTACAACTTCTTCAATTAATTTATAACCTACTTCTGCTAGTTCTTCTGGAGTTTTTACAACAAGAATATTCATTTAATTACTTCCCTTCCTTCATATGAATTCCTAAACGAACCGTATCATATACATGTAAATCTTCATTCATCACAACAAAGTCTGCATCTTTTCCTACCGCTAATGCACCTTTATTATTTAATCCAAACTCTTCTGCTTGGTTAACTGATGTCATCAGTACTGCATCTTCGATTGAACAACCTGTAAATTCAATTACATTTCGGAAAGCTTGATCCATTTTTAGAATACTACCAGCTAACGTTCCATCTTCTAATCGAGCACTACCATCTTTTACATGTACCGGCTGTCCGCCAAGCTCATATAATCCATCTTCAAGACCTTTTGCGCGCATTGCGTCAGTAATAACACTTACTTTTTTCGGTCCTTTTAACTTATATGCTAATTTCACCATATCAGGGTGAATATGAATACCATCTGTAATTACTTCAACCATTACATCTGGATTTAATAACACATGACCAACAACTCCTGGCTCACGGTGATGTAATCCACGCATTTGATTGTATAAATGTGTCGCATGTGTAATCTTTCTATTTTTTAGTTGCGCATCAATTGCATCTGTATGCCCCATTGTGCCAACTACACCAGTTTCAGTAAGATATTGTTCAAACTCTAATGCTCCCTCTTCTTCTGGTGCATATGTTACTAATTTAATTAAATTCCCACTTGCTTCTTGCCATTGTTTAAATTGCTCAATATTTGCAGGAACGATATGTTCAAGTGGTTGTGCACCTGCACGTTTCTTTGAAACATAAGGTCCTTCTAAGTGAATATATTCGAAATGTGCTCCTTTTTCTTTTGCTTCTTTCGCAGCAGTTAGCGCTGCTTCAATTGCCTCTGGAGCTTGTGTCATTGTTGTTGGGAAGTAAGTTGTAACCCCTTCTTTTAACATTTCTTTACCTAGAGTTACTAACCCATCGCTATTTGCATCCATCGCATCAATATCGTATCCACCATGAATATGAACATCGATCATACCTGGAATTACAATCTTCCCTGTAGCATCAAAAACAGTTTCATTTTCTTGTGGTACATATTGAGCCATCAAACCAATTTCTTTAATGGTTTCTGCGTAACGAATAAATCCGTTTTCCACTATTTCTTGACCTGTGTAAATTTTGGCATTGATGACAATTTGCGTTTTCATTTTCATCGATCCTTTCCCATGAAATACCTACTTGTTATTATTACCTTATTCGCCTAGTTCCATCTTAATATATGCACGAGTAGTTGTCTATACATTCTAATGAAATTTCCTTTTTATTCAACAAAAAAGGAAATTTCTTACGTCCATTATAATTATAATATATAGTATTCATTTTTCCAAAAAGGGACAGTATCCACCCCTAATATAGAAGTCACTTCAACAATGGCATTAACCCGCTAGACTCTAACATAACATGTTCACCATCTGTTTCTATTTCTACTGTACGTTTATTCGTTCTATATACCATTATACCGTGCCTTTTTAAGCGTTTTACTACACTTTGGTGAGGATGTCCATACGGATTACTACTCCCATAAGACAGAATAGCAAACTGCGGTTCCACTTTTTTTATAAACGTTTCACTTGTTGAAGTATACGAGCCGTGATGCCCCACTTTTAAAACATCTGCATGTACATCAAATTGTTTTAATATTTCATGTTCTGTCCGTACATCCGCGTCACCCATTAATAAAAAATCCGCTTTTCCATATCGTACCTTCAAAACAATTGAGGATTCATTATTTTCATCTTTTGATTTCCCATTGTTTAATACTTGTATAGAAACATGTGGATCCAGCGGTATATATTGCCCTTCCTTTACTGAAACGAAAGGTATCCCTCTTTTTTTAATATTATTCCGATATGTATGATAAGTAAGAGAACTATATGTTTTTCCGCTATCTAATATAAGCGATACCGGCATTTGCTCTACAATTGGAATTAGCCCCCCTATATGATCCATATCGGGATGCGTACTGACAATTACATCTAAATGATTAATCCCTTTCTCAATTAATTTCTGAATAATAACCTCTCCTGCTTCATAAGGTCCTCCATCAATTAACATTGTTTGTCCGTTTGGCATTATGATAAGTGTTGCATCACCTTGCCCCACTTTTAAAAAGCTCACTTTCATTTTACTAAGATGTTGCCGATGCATATGTAAAGGAGACGTAGTATGAATGGACATCATATACCTTTTAGCTGATGCGCTATTTAAAGAAAAACATAATAAAACAGAAACTAATAATAGAATAATCCGCATACCTCTCATAACTCGTCTCCTTTTTTCATTTAGTATGGCACTGTAAATAATTGATATACAAAAAAAGCTTAGCAAAATGCTAAGCTTTTATTTCGATATCTCTTGTAAGGAACCGAAGAATAAATCTGCTTCATTCATTTGTTCATTCTCTTCAGAAAGCGGGGGTAAATCATCTAATGTTTTCAATCCAAATGTGTCCAAAAATTCTTTTGTTGTTCCGTATAAAATAGGACGCCCTGGTCCTTCCGCCCTTCCCATTTCTTTTATAAGTAAATGGGAAACCAACGTTTGTAACGCCTTATCGGTTTTAACTCCTCTAATCTCTTCCATTTCAGTCCTTGTGATTGGTTGACGATATGCAACAATCGCTAACGTTTCAAGGGCAGCTTGTGAGAGCGAAGCAGCTGTTGGTGTATCTATTAGTTTTTGATAATATGAAGCATGTTCTTTCTTTGTAGCAAAACGATATACTTTTGCATACTGTACAATTTGCAAACCACGGTTTGCACCTTCACATTCTTGTTGCATTTCTTCTAAAATATTCATTACTTCATTCATTTCAATTTCAAGAACTTTCGCTATTTGTTCTGGATAAATCCCTTCATCACCAGAAACAAATAAAAGGCCTTCAATAATTGACTTTTGTTCTTTCCTATCCATTTCACGAGCTCCTTCCTTCTATTTTCCCATAAAAATACACATCAAAAAACCGAATCACAATCAATGCGTTCGGTTCAATATTTTTTCTCTTGTTCCAAACGATACATTAAAACATAGCATGAGATAAAGTGTTTTTATCCCAATTTCACATACTTGCCCTATGCAGATTTATTAGAGCTTGATACGAAAATTTCATCAAAATTATGTTCTTGCTCAATTATGATTTGTTGATTTTTCATAAGTTCCAGAACTGCTAAAAATGTTACGACCATTATTTCACGTTCATCATCAACAAATAAATCATAAAAACTTTGGCGACCACCCTTTATTTTTAACTGCTTTAAAATATCAGTCATTCGCTGTTCAATTGGTATTTCTTGACGAGTAATACGTGTTGTTACAGGTTTTTTTGCCTTTTTACGGCGCATTAATTTTTGAAATGCCGCTAGCATATCATATAACGTAACATCAAGAGGCAAGCTTGTCTCCTCTTCTTGTTGCAACGATGTAAAGTCAATTGGTGGACGTGTATATAGCTGTGCTCTTTCTTGTTCTCTTTCTTTTAACTCAGTAGCAACTTGCTTATATTTCTTATATTCAATTAACCTCTCCATCAATTCTTGACGAGGATCATCTATAAAATCATCACCGTTATCAAGTACATCTTCTTCATGTTTCGGCAACAACATTTTACTTTTAATTTGTAATAACGTTGCGGCCATTACTAAATACTCACTTGCAACATCTAATTGAAGTTCTTTCATCGTATGCACATAAGATAAATATTGCTCTGTAATATCTGCTACAGGAATATTATATATATCAATTTCATAACGATGTATTAAATGTAACAATAGATCTAAAGGCCCTTCAAAAGCCTCTACTTTAAAATTATATTGCACAAAGCATCCCACCACATTTTTTCTATAACAACATAAGTATAGAGCATACTCATGTTCTATCCAACCTTTTTAAGAAATTTAATTAAAAATAGACCGATGCCTATGTCATCATGCCCACCACTTCATATGATAACAGTGTAGTAAGAACAATGTAGGAGGTCAAAAAACTATGGGTCACGTTGATTGTGGTTTTAGCGGTGGGTTCGCATTACTTGTTGTACTGTTTATTTTACTAATTATTGTAGGAGCAGCTTGCTTCTGCTAATATGAACAATAACGGCTAGGGGGAAATCTCCTAGTCGTTTATTGTTCATATTTCTATGATACACTTATATGTATAACCGTTAGATAGGGGCGAGAAAACATGTATCCTACCGAATACATACAATTTTTAATTCATTTCCAAGGAGATTACGACTATTTTGAATGCCACGAAATACTAGAAGAGTACTGGAAGACAAAACCACGAGGGAATCGTGATCATTACTTAGTTGGTCTCATTCAAATTGCAGTTTCTTTATACCACCAAAGACGTGATAACTGGAATGGTTCTACAAAAATGATGAAAAGCGCAATCACAATTTTAGAAAAAAGCGGTGTGTCTTTACAACGTTTAGGAATTAATCAAGTACAACTTCTTTCCTTGCTCAATGAAAGATTGCAATCTATCCATAAAAAAGAACGTTTTGTACCTTTATTTTTACCCTTATCAGATCCATCGTTAGAGAAGCAGTGCACAGAGTTATGTCAAAAACAAAACCTCCCTTGGAAAGATTTGAATGCTATCCCAAGTGAATATATTATAAACAAGCATACTATGCGTGATCGCACAGAAGTCATTACTGAACGAAATGAACAATTACAAAAAAGAAAGCAGAGATAATAAACTACTTATCCCTGCTTTCACGAATGTATATTTTGTTCTAGCCCTTTACATTTTTCGCAAAAACTTGCTGTTTGCTCATTTCCGCAAATTGTAAACTCAAGAAATTTACTCTTTAACTCTTGAACCATCTTTGTCCCAATCCCTACATGACGGTGAGATGGGTTGACACTCAAATGCTGAATTTCTAATACTTGATTCTCTTTTTTTACAATCCCCATTATTCCAACAAAATCTTCATTCTCTTTCCACAAATACAATTGCCAATCATCTTTTGCTTCATATTCTTTCATTGTCAATTGTAATGTTTTCACATCTTTTTCAGTTGGCATAAACGAAAGAAGCCCCATTGCAATTTTTTCATAACTTTTTTTAAAACGAATTAACATAACCCTTATCCCTTCTTACAAAAGTTACAAACTAGTAATCCCCTCAATCACTCTTTTCATATCATATTCATTTTACAATATTTTCAACAGAGTGAGAAGAGCCTAAAACAACTTGATAATCATACAAAGCGAAAAGAAGAAAGTCAAATCTATGTTTCAGCACTATTCCTTTAATAAATAGAGTTAAAAAAAGAAAATTTTATATGGAATGGAAAGAAACATATCATTCAATATCACTTCATTAATAGTTACCCTAAAGCAGCACACTTCTAGCAAAATTAATATAACAAAAAATATTTATTGAAACATATAATGTAATGTATTCTATGTAATTTGTTAAAGGTTTGTTCTCACAAGCAATATATTTTAGCAACAATACTACTTGTATGATGAGCTGCAGAAGAAGTACCCCGTCCCATTTAAAAGTAAAAAAAGAGAGCAAAAGCTCTCTTTTCCCTTACCTTATTCTTCCCAAACTTTAACTTCTTTCATTACATCGCCTTGACGCATTTTTAATACTGTTTCAATACCGCTTGTTGCTTTACCAAATACAGTATGAACGCCATCTAAATGTGGCTGTGGCTCATGAACAACAAAGAATTGGCTACCGCCTGTGTTACGGCCAGCATGAGCCATAGAAAGTGATCCGACAAGGTGTCTATGAGGGTTTCCATCAGTTTCACATGGAATAGAGTAACCTGGGCCACCTGCACCTGTACCTGTTGGGTCTCCACCTTGGCTTACGAAGCCAGGAATAACACGGTGGAATGTAACACCATCATAAAATCCTTGCTCTGCTAATTTTTTAAAGTTTTCTACTGTTTTCGGTGCTTCTTCTGGGAAAAATTCCAAGTCGATTTTTTCACCGTTTTCCATTAATATGTATCCTAAAGTTTTCATATGTATATGTCTCCTTTCAACTATCTCAGCACTATATTACCACATTCATGACTAGAAACAAAAAGAATCCGACAATCTAGATACTTCTTTTTTGAAATGTGGAAAAAGCTAGGTGACAAATAAGAAATATATACTATAATAACTTTGTTGCCCGAAAATTTTAGAAAGAGAAAGGGAGCGATTTTTCGTGAGAACGAAATTATTAGCTCTGCTATTAGCTGTAACGGTATTTATGATGCCAACAGCTTCATTTGCAGACATCATCGAGGGAGAATCAATTGTTACACTAGGAGAGAACTTATCCGAACAACAAAAACAAGATCTGTTAAAAGAAATGAAAGCACCGAAAGATGCTACAATTATTACTGTATCTAATGCGGAAGAACATAAATTTCTAGAAGGCATTGTTCCAAAAGCACAAATTGGTACGAGAGCAATTTCTTCTTCTATGATTACATACACTAAACCAGGATCTGGTCTTATTGTACGATCAAAGAACATTAACTGGGTAACAGATGCAATGTACACTAACGCTTTGATTACAGCAGGTGTAAAAGATGCAGAAATTCAAATTAACGCACCTTTTAAAGTTTCAGGAACTGCAGCTTTAACTGGATTAATGAAAGCATATGAAACTGCGTCCAATAAACAAATTCCTGAAGAAGTTAAAAAAGTAGCGAATGAAGAAATGGTACAAACAGCCCAGCTTGGTGATAAAATTGGTGAAGAAAAAGCAGTTCAACTTGTTGCAAAAATTAAAGAAGAAATTGCAAAAGAACAGCCAAAAACAACAGAAGATTTACGTTCATTAATTAAAAAAATTGCTGATCAATTAGGCATTACATTAACAGATGAACAGTTAGATAACTTAGTATCGTTATTTGATAAAATGAAAAATCTTAATATCGATTGGAATCAAGTTGGTAGTCAATTAAACAAAGCAAAAGAACACGTTTCTGCCTTTTTAGGATCTGAAGAAGGACAAAGTTTTCTAGATAAAGTGAAAGATTTCTTCTCAAGTATCATTGATTTTGTTAAATCTTTATTCAAGTAAAAAAGAAGCCCGCCAGTGACGGGCTTCTTTTTTATACAAGTAACGGTAATTTCATAACAGCCTCTTCAACCGAACGCACTATATGATTTGCTTTCTCCTTTACATATGGATGGGCATGATGAAGAGTAAATGAATGCGGGGTTACTTCAAACATAGAAATATCATTGAAAGAATCTCCAATACAAGCAACTTCATTTGCTTCAATTTGCAAATGGTCCATTAGTCGCTTTAGAGCACTACCCTTACTCACGCCTCTTGGCATAATATCAACATAGCGTTTACCTGATATAAAAACTTCCGCTTCGCCTTGAAACGTATCTCGTAGCTCTTGATCTAACGTCACAATTTTCTCTTCTTCTCCAAAAACAAACAATTTTGCAGGGTGCACAGTCTTACCAAACTCTTCTTCTAACGCTTCAATTTCAGCGATATGCACACCCATATACGCTTCAAAATTATGGTGTTGTTCATTTTTCCTTTTTGTATATCGCTGCTCATTTGCACAAACAATATCCGCTAGTCCTTTTTTATGTATATATCGATATATTTCCTGGGCAACCGTATTTTCAAAACTCGATTCATGGAATAAATCCCCATCCGGAAGTAACATTGTCGCTCCATTTAAGCCTGTTGTGTAATATGGGAATGAAAACCTTTTTACAACTTCATCAATTCTATGTGTAAAGCGGCCAGAGGCAAAACAAATATTTGTCCCTTTCTCAGCTAACCAACACAGCGCACGTTCATCTTCTTTTTGCATATGATTCACATCGTAAACGAGCGTGTCATCTAAATCACTTACAAATAATTTAATCATGTCCTCTTCCCCTTCCATACACAATATCTACTCTAAGTGTACACAAAAAATGTGTGATTTTTGTTAAAAAACAATAAATTTTTGCTAAAAAAAATAAACGGGTGTATAATCCCGTTTATTTTTGTCTTTTTACATTTTGAGGTCTTACAATACTTGGTCGTACTTTTAAACTAGACATTGTTGGACGGAGTAAAATTTTTGTTAACGCGCCCCAATCAAATGGTAAAAACGGCCATAAATAAGGTGTTTGTAAACTTTTTATAGACGTTAAAAATAAAATTAATATCGTCATACCAATTACAAATCCCATCTCATGGAAGAGACCTGTTAAAATAATAACAAACAATTTCCCAACCTTATTCCCTAATCCTAATTCATAACTCGGTGTTGCATATGCACCAATCATCGAAACCGCTACATACAAAATTACTTCTGGCACAAACAAACCTACATCAATTGCAATTTGACCAATTAATATAGCGGAAATCAACCCTGCTGCAGACGATAACGGCGTTGGAGTATGAATGGCTGCCATCCTTAAAAACTCAAGTCCGACCTCTGCCATTAACACCTGTAATAAAATTGGTAAATGCGTCATCTTAGTCGGTCCAATAAAAGCAAGATTTGCTGGCAAAAGAGTTGGATCAAATACAAACACTAGCCAAAATGGTAATAAAAATAACGAGAATATAACACCTAAAAAGCGCACCCAGCGTAAAAATGTACCGACAGCTGGATTTTGTCTAAATTCTTCCGCATGCTGTAAATGATGAAAATATGTTGTCGGTGTAATCATAGCACTTGGTGATGTGTCAACGAGCACTAACACATGCCCTTCTAGTAGATGATTTGCTGCTACATCTGGCCTTTCTGTATATCGAATAAGTGGGAATGGGTTATAGCTTTGCTTTACAACAAATTCTTCTACTGTTTTATCCGCCATCGTAATTCCATCTACATCGATGTTATTTAATTCTTGTTTTATAATCTTTACTAAGTCTGGATTTGCAACATCTTGAACGTATGTAATACAAATATCCGTTTGTGATCTATCTCCTACTCGAATAATTTCATTTCGAAGACGTGGATCTCGAATTCTTCTACGAATTAATGCTGTATTTACAACGATATTTTCAACAAACCCATCCCTCGCACCGCGTACTACCTTTTCGGTATCTGGTTCTGTCGGTGTTCGCCCTGGATAACTACGAACATCGATCGCGAACGCTTCCGTTTCACCTTCCACAAATATCACAATGAGTCCTGATAATACTTGGAGCATTACCTCATCCATCGTTTTCACTTTGCTTACTTGTTGATGGATTAAGCGATTCTCTAAAAGCTTCACTGTATCTTCTTCTACATCCCTTATCTCATTTGTATCCACCGCTTCTTCTAAAATAGGGATAATATAATTTGTATCACAAAGTCCGTTTACAAATAACACACCAATTTCTTTATTCAAAATTTGAAATTTACGAATGCCAACATCGTATGTAACGCCTAGTCCAACTGTCTGCTTTAAATAATTTTCATTGTCACTTATGAAAGTTGATATAGGGATATCCACCTTTTTAGGCTTCGTCATAAAAACCACTCCTTTCCAAAATTAATTGAATCGCTTTTCTAGTAATAGGTGACCCTCTCTCCCATTCATCATTCCCGCACATTTTACCAATATCACCAACTCCAACAATGACAGGAACATTTAAATCGTCTAAGCAATATATTGTATCTCCACTAATCCTGCCAATTTCACCATCTGGAAGTCCAAATTTATCAACACCGTATTCGGTTAAATTCCCATTCCGATCTACACTTACATCTACACGTGCCCATTCCCAATGATGCGTATTAGACGCTACTGCTAAAATTCCGAGCACATCAATTTGTTTATGGGTAGCCACATATTTTAAAGCCTTCTCACCAGATCCTTCTCCAATAAATCCACTGTCATCAAACATGACAAATACAGGGTCATATGGCGTTTGCATAATAAGCTCAACAACTTTTTTCCCTGTCAATTTGGTTGGATTACTTTGTGATGCTGAAATACACCTTCCCCCAAATTCCTTTGTTAAAAGCTCAATTGTCCGCTTTGCATATTCATCTCCATCTGTGACCAAAACAACCCTTCGTCTCATTTGATTTATCCTTTCGGTTTACATATAAGTGCTATAAAAAACGAAAACAATATCGCTGCGGAAATGCCCGCAGACGTTAAACTAAACATGCCAATACCAATTCCTAAATATCCATGTTTTTCTGCTGCATGCATTGCTCCGTGCAATAGTGAATGTCCAAAACTTGTAATAGGGACTGTTGCTCCAGCACCTGCAAACTTTATTAGTTTATCGTACAATCCAAATCCATCTAAAATTGCTCCGATGACTACAAAAGTTGCCATTAAATGAGCTGGTGTTAACTTTGCGAAATCTAACAATAGTTGCCCAATTACACAAATAGCTCCACCTACAAGAAATGCATATATAAAATCCACAATTCACTCTCCTTTAACTCTTTCAAATACGACACCATGTGCAATTGTTGGAATCGTTTCTTTCTGTTGCATCATCATCGGGCTTAATAATGCGCCAGTGGCAACGACAAAAATTCGTTGTAAATTCCCTTTTTGCATCTCGTGTAATAAATGGCCATATGTGACAACTGCTGAACAAGCGCAACCACTACCACCTGCAAACACTTCTTCTTGACTTGATTCATAAATCATCAATCCGCAATCATTGTATATATGCCCAAGATCGTAACCTTCCTCAAGTAAAAGTTGTTTTGCAATCGGCGTCCCAACAGCTGATAAATCACCCGTAACAATTAAATCATAATCATCGGCACTTCTTCTTAAATCTTCAAAATGCTGTTGAATTGTATGAGCTGCTGCTGGAGCCATCGCTGCCCCCATATCCAAAGGATTTGTGATTCCTAAATCTTGCACTTTTCCGATTGTAGCCGCCGTAATTTTAATCGCACTTTTTTCATTGCTAATTAATATAGATCCTGCACCAGTCACAGTTGAATTTGCTGTCCCTGGCTTTTGCCCACCATACTCTGTTGGATAGCGAAATTGTCTTTCAGCCGTTGCATTATGACTACTTACTGTAGCTAAGACACGATTTGCAAATCCACCGTCTATAAAAGCTGAGCCAACTGCTAAAGTCTCCATAGACGTCGCACAAGCGCTAAACATTCCTAAAAAAGGAATGCCCCACTTACGCGCAACATAATTTGCTGTCACTGTTTGATTTAATAAATCTCCCGCTAAAAAGAAATCAATTTGCGATGTTTTTATATTCCCTTTTTGCACTGCTTGTTGAATTGAGTCTGACATTAATCTTCGTTCGGCGAGCTCCCAATTTTCCTCTCCACAATGCAAGTCATCGTATGAAATATCAAAATCTTTTCCAAGAGGGCCCTCAGCTTCTTTCGGACCGACAGCAGTACCCGTTGCATTCACATATATATCATTTTGAAATACCCACGTTTGTTTTCCGGTCAACCTCATACTAGCCCCTCCTTTAAGACATAAAAACTTTAAAGGTATACCTTATTAACCCAATGATATATGCACCAACAACCCCAAATACAATTACACTTCCTGCCAGTTTAAACATATTTGTAGCAATCCCTAGAACAATCCCTTCACTCTTATGCTCTAAGGCAGCGCTCGCCATAGAATTTGCAAATCCTGTCACCGGCACCGCTGATCCTGCTCCAGCAAATTGACCGATTTTATCATATACACCACATCCTGTTAAAATCGCGGATAATAAAACAAGCGTTGCAACAGTTGGGTTTCCTGCCTCTTGTTCACTGAAGTGAAAATAATGTATATAAAATTTCATCAATACTTCTCCAACTGTACAAATGAGTCCACCTACAAGAAATGCTTTGATACAATTTAGTAAATAGTTTGGCTTTGGATGATACTCCTTCACTTTATTTATGTAATCATCCTTCAATTTCTGACTTGTCATTTATATACTGCCTCCTACTTTACGAAATAAATCCAGTGAAACAACGATCCTATTACTTTCCCAAGTACAATAGCAATGAGTAAAACAACAATCTTCCCCTCTACCCCTACTCGTTTCGCTAAAATAGGTAGAACATTTAACACCTCTGTTAATGCCGCAGCAAGCATTCCAATGAACGTGCCACAAAACATCCCTAATATAACGAGCCAATATTGCGATGTTTGAAATGTAATGTTTTTCAAACTACACCAAGCCCCTGTTAAAGTACCTGCAATGACTGCCCACTCAAAATATTGAATATGCTTTCCACTTCTCGTTAATTGAGCTAAACGGGGGATTATACCAAGTACAGCTAAAAATGCGACATACCCGCTACCTACCGCAATCCCTCCAGCTAAACCAATTAAAATAACAAATCCAGACTCAATCATCGGCAAGTTGTTTCATATTATCCTTGTTTTCATTAACGATTACATATTGATCAAGCGACTGTTGGTATTGAAACATCTCAACTTCTAGCGGACTTGGCTCTTCATTAATTCGCTTTTGAAATACATGATTAAAGAATAAAACCATCCCTAAGCCAAGACCTAAAGAATAAGGAATTTGAAATAAAAGTGGTTGCGCATTAAATTCTCCAGTAATCATGTAATATAACCGTTGATGTACTTGTTGCATACTTACATCTTCATGGAAATAAATGATCGCAAGGGCCGCTCCAATGAAAAGTAACAGCCATACAAGCCCGAAAAAAACTGGATGCGCCTTCTTTTTTTCGTATATAATTTCAACAAGAGTTTGTCCAGAACCGAGTAAATTAATTTGTACATGAGATGCTTTCTGTTGAATAATCTCAATTACTTTCATAACATCAATTACAACATGCGTCTTATCATGCGCTGTTATTTTGTAAACTATCTCATTTTGTAACAACTCAACTACAGAAGAATCTCCGGCAAGTTGAGCAACATCGCCCAGCTTTACTTCATAAGTAGGAGAAACTTTTAAACGATTGCGCATTTTAATATAAATCGTTTGTTCCAACTTTCATTCACCCCTTCACTCTTCCTCGTAGTTGTAGTATGGTTATTGAATTTTTTTCTAATACAATTTTTTCATAAAAAAACATCTGCACCATTTTGGTGCAGATGTTTTTTACTTATGCCTTTTTCTTAAATAAGTTTGCAATACTTAATGCAAGCCCTCCCCAAATGACTACGATTCCAATAACCATCATCATAATCGCTGATCCACTCATTATGAAACACCTCGATCTTTCCATTCTTTTTCAAGTTTGGCAGAGTCCGAATGAATTTGTGCATCCCATTTTTTCAGACCAATGATTATTGCAACTATGAGGAATGCTGCTGCTATCGACCAACCATACGTTACAACAAACTCAGTCGGATAATCTCCATAGTTCTTTTTAATATTTTGGATTGTACCATCAATTAGCATATACCCTAACATAAGCGGAGTAATAACGAGTAAACTCACTCTCCAAAACGTTCCTAATTTAATATCAGATACAAAGTTTGCATGATTTTGATAAACTGGTAAACGACGTAAAATGAGCCCTATCGTAACTACTTCCGCAAGTGCAATTGTAATTAATCCGAAATTATTAGCGAAATAGTCGACAACATCTAAGAACATAAGTCCACCACGTGTTGCAAAAACAAGAGAAACTAACACGAGAAGGGTTCCCATAATTCCAATGGTTTTTTCACGACTTAAACTGAATTTTTCAGATACAGCGGCAAAGCATACTTCCGCAAGTGAAATAAGTGATGTGATTCCAGCAACCGTTAACGATAAGAAAAATAATACACCAAACAACGGTGACATCGGCAACTCATTAATAATTTGCGGAAATACTACGAACGCAAGTCCAACGCCAGCACTTGCTACTTTATCAACCGGTACTCCCATATTATTTGCCATAAATCCAAGAGCTGCAAAGACTCCAATACCTGCTAATAATTCAAATCCTGAGTTTGCGAATCCAGTAATAAAGGCATTATTTGTTGTATCAGAGTTTTTCGGTAAATAACTAGAATACGTAATCATAATTCCAAATGCTAAAGATAAACTAAAGAATATTTGACCATAAGCAGCAAGCCATACTTTCCCATCAAAAATACGACTCCAATCTGGTTTAAAGAATGCATCTAGTCCTTGCATAGCACCTTCCATCGTCACTGCACGAACGACGATAATAAGGAACATAACAACTAATAAAGGAATAAATATACGGTTAACAACTTCGATTCCTTTTTTAACTCCTTTAAATGCAACGCCAAGCACAATAATCCAAACGAGAGCTAACGGAATTAATACTTCCGGTACAAGTCCTCCAAATTGTCCTGGCTTATCTGCAACATGTAAGTACTCTTTAAATAAAAATGATTGCGTGTCTTTTCCCCATGCTCCAGTAATTGCAAAGTATGTATACGATATAGACCAAGCAATAATCACTGCATAATATGTTGAAACAATAAATGTTACGCACATTTGCCACCATCCAATAAATTCGGCACGCGGGCTAATACGGAAAAATGTAAGTGGTGCTGAGCCACGATGACGATGACCAAGAGCAAACTCAAATGCTAACAATGAAATACCCGTCGTTAATAATGCAAATAAGTACGGTAAAAAGAATGCCCCGCCGCCATTTTCATACGCTGTATAAGGAAAACGCCATATGTTTCCTAATCCAACGGCAGATCCGACCGCTGCGAAAATAAATCCAGCTCTCGTTCCCCATTGTTGCCTCGTTTCCATGTTTCCTTCCCCCCTTTATGACAAGTTCATACTTGGATTATATTTTAAATTAACTAAATTATCAATAAATTCTGTTAATTTTTTCGAAAATTAACATCTCTCTCCTATTAACTTCATAAAAAAATCGAATAGACAATTATTCGTCTATTCGATCTTTCATCTGTTTTAATATTTTCTTTTCAAGTCTTGAAACTTGTACTTGCGAAATACCTATGCGCTCTGCTACTTCTGACTGTGTTTGATCTTTATAGTAACGCAAGTATACAATTAAGCGCTCTCGTTCATCTAGTTCTCTAATCGCTTCTTTTAAAGCAATTTTATCGAACCATTTCGTTTCAGATTGATCTGCAATTTGATCTAAAATAGTGATTGGATCACCGTCGTTTTCATATACAGTTTCATGTATAGATGAAGGCGCCCGGCTCGCTTCTTGTGCTAGAACAACTTCCTCTGGCGTTAGTTCTAGCGCCTCTGCCACCTCATTAATCGTTGGAGCCCTTCCGAACTCTTTCGAAAGCTCATCTCTCATCTTTCGAATTTTGTTCCCTGTTTCTTTTAAAGACCTACTAACTTTCACTGATCCATCATCACGTAAAAAACGTTGTATTTCTCCAATAATCATTGGAACTGCATATGTTGAAAATTTCACGTCGAAAGATAAATCAAATTTATCTACCGATTTCAAGAGCCCAATACATCCAATTTGAAATAGATCGTCTGGTTCGTATCCTCGATTAAGAAACCGCTGTACAACCGACCAAACGAGACGCATATTACTTTGAACGATTGTATCTCTCGCCTGTTGATCTCCATCTTGACTTTTTTGAATTAACGCTTTTAGCTCGTGGTCCTTTAACTGAGGTTTCTTCTTCTCATTTTTGACCTCTATGTCCATAGGCTATTCTCCTTAATTGCATAGAGCGTTACTATTTGATAAGTATTTTGTCAAATGGATTGTTGTCCCGAAAGATTCGTTTGAAATAACTTCTACTTCATCCATAAAATTTTCCATGATAGTAAATCCCATTCCGGAACGCTCTAATTCAGGTTTAGTTGTAAAAAGGGGTTGTCTCGCTTCATCTAAGTTAAAGATTCCAATCCCTTCATCTCGAATCGTGAGTTTCACCATTGCTTCTTCCAAAATTACAGAAATATAAACAATACCTTCTGCATTTCCTTCGTATCCATGAATAATTGCATTTGTAACCGCTTCTGACACAACTGTTTTGATCTCCGTTAATTCTTCCATCGTTGGATCTAGTTGTGCAATGAAAGCCGCCACTGTAACGCGAGCGAATGATTCATTTTGACTTAATGCTGAAAATTGAAGGTTCATTTCATTTCTCATCTATGCCACCCCCAACGTCGCGAGCGCGTGCGCTTCACTTTCTTCTAAGCGAACGATTTTGAATAAGCCCGACATTTCAAATAAACGCTTAACAGGCGGTGAAATTGCACAAACAACCATTTCTCCACCTAATCCCTTTACGTGTTTATATCGGCCTAATATAACACCTAGACCAGAACTATCCATAAACGATAAGTTCTCTAGGCTCAAAACAATATGATGAACACCATGTGTCTCAATCATATCTGTTACTTTCGTTCGCAACTCTTCAGCCGTATGATGATCTAATTCACCCTCTAGTCTCACACATAGGACGTCACGTTTTACTTCTAATTGCATGGAAAGACTCACACGATTTCCTCCTTATGCTCAAACTTTACTTATTCACATACATAAAGATTTTCGTGATATAAAATAAGAATCCTTCCTGCTGACAAAAGAAGAACTATTTCGTCATAAAGTGAAACCTTTCAGCATTATTCACTGGCATACGAATAGAAAAGCGGCAAACTATTTGCCGCTATTTTGATGTTGAAAACATCCCAAAACTTCTTTTAAATAACTCCCACCAGCTCGCTGCAGCAACATCTTCTTTTGCTACAATTGTTTGTTTTAATAAAACATCTTTATCTTTTTTAATAACAAGTGTGCCAAGCGCGTCACCTTTTTTAATCGGTGCTTTTACTTTCTTTTCAGCAATTACTTCTTGTTTTACCTTGTCCATACTCTCGCCCTTCTTCATAAGAAGAGAAACATTATCTGACGCAACTAAATCTATTTTTTCTTTTTTCCCTTTTCCTACTTGAACTGTCTTAATTTTTTCGCCGCGCGTATACAATTTCTTTGTCATATATTGTCCAAATGCATAGTCAAGAAGCTTCGTCACTTCGTTGTTCCGTTCTTTTGATGTTGGTGCTCCCATGACAACTGAAATGACACGCATGCCATTTTTTTGAGCCGATGCTGTTAAACAATATTTCGCTTCTGTCGTAAAACCTGTTTTTACTCCATCTACGCCAGGATAAAAACGTACTAGCTTATTCGTATTAACGAGCCAAAACTTTTTATCCGTATCTTCACGTAAATAATCTTCGTACTTACCTGTGTATTTACGAATAAGTGGATACTTCATCAATTCTCTCGCCATTATAGCCATATCATTTGCTGTCGAATAATGGTCTTTGGCCGGAAGACCTGTTGGGTTTTGAAAATGTGTATTTTTCAACCCTAGATCTTTCGCCTTTTTGTTCATCATATTTACAAATCCTTCTTCTGAACCTGCGATATGCTCAGCTACTGCAACAGATGCGTCATTTCCAGATGCAATTGCAATACCCTTTAACATCTCATTTACAGTCATCTCTTCCCCAGGTTCTAAAAAGATTTGCGATCCACCCATTGAAGCTGCATGTTCGCTCGCTCTAACTTTATCGGTCAGTTTTAGTTTTCCTTTTTCAACTTGTTCCATAATTAAAAGCATTGTCATAATCTTTGTCATACTAGCAGGTGGTAATTTTTCATTTGGGTTTTTATCAAATAAAACTTTACCTGTATCTTGCTCAATTACGATTGCTGACGACGCTTGTTCCGCTAACTTCGGCGTTGTTTCTTCTGTTTTCTCCTGCTTCGTTTTCTCAGATTGCGCAAAACTCACTGAAGTTCCAGAAAGCAATAACATGAAACAAACAAGTATTCCAAAAACTCGCTTCATGACTAACCCTCCATTCTATATCAGACCTATTTTTTCCAATTTCTCTTTTTTTAATACCAATTTTTTCTATTATTTTCATTTGACAAATACATTCGTCCCCTATATTGTATTAAGTGTATTACATACAGTAGTACACTTAATACATATGAGGAAGGAGACATTGCTCTTGCATATTCAACTTGACCCAAGAAGCAACACTCCGATATGGGAACAAATTGTTCAAAATATAAAAGAACTCGTATTGAAAAACATGTTGGCTCCAAGTGATAAACTTCCTTCTGTACGCGAGCTCGCTTCTTTACTCGTTATAAATCCAAATACAGTGAGTAAAGCGTATCAAGAGTTAGAGCGACAAGGAATTATTGAAACGTTACGAGGAAAAGGAACATTTGTATCCCAATCGATTACCCCAACATTAGACGAAAGGAAAATCGCTATGGTTGAAAAGCAATTTCATCAATTACTATTAGAAGCCTCTTATCTTGGTATTACGAAAGATAAAATTCATGATTGGATAGATTCATACTATAAAGAGATTGGAGAAAATACGGATGTTGAAAGTGACAAGCTTGAAGAAAACAATTGATAATCAAACAATTTTAGACGATGTTTCTTTCACATTACAAAAAGGTAGTATCGTCGGATTACTTGGAAGAAATGGTGCGGGGAAAACAACTTTATTACGAACGATAGTCGGTATTTTAGACCCAGATGAGGGAACTGTTACATATGAGGATATCGACATTCATAAAAATCCTGAAACGAAACAAAAAATCGTATATGTTCCGGATTCTACTAACATACTGAACGGTTATACAGTAAAAGAAATCGTGAAGTTTTATAAAGCAGTTTATACAGCATTTGATGAACCATATTTCTACGAACTACTAGAACGTTTCAATTTACCAAACAAACGAATTCGTAGTTATTCAAAAGGAATGAAAGCACTGCTTGCCATCATTTTAGCTGTTGCTGCACAGGCAGAATATATTATTTTAGATGAACCAACAAACGGACTTGATCCTATCGTTAAAAGACAGATTTTACAGTTTCTCGTTGGAGAAGTTGCAGAAAAAGAGATTACCATTTTCATATCTACCCATCATTTAGATGAAGTTGAACAAATTGCAGATACAATCATTATTTTAAAAGGACATACTGTATCTTCTATTACATCACTAGACGATGCAAAATCACAATTTGCTAAAATCCAAGTAGCCTATGAACGCTCATTACCTCAAAAACTAGAAAACTTAAGCAATATTAAAATATTAAACCAAACGGGAAAAGTATATACAATCTTAATTGAGGGAAATGTAGCTACAACACTGGAGAAGTTTTATAAAGAGCAACCTATACTCATTGAAGAACTAACAATGTCACTTGAAGATGTCTTCGTTACGACACTGGAGGAGGATGGGTATGTTTCATAAAGCGTTGTGGATGTGGAATTGGGAGCGCGGGAAATATGCTGCGTTACTGTTTTTCTTTAGTTCGCTTTATTTTTTATCTTTCGAATACTATCAAGCAGCAGAAACTCAACAGTCTCTCTTTCTCCATCCAGAAAAAATAGGTGAAGAAAAGTTCTACTATCATTATTCTTTTTATTCTTCTAATAGCTTTTGGTTAGGTATTATTACAATTATCCTATCCTGTATATTGATTGGTTGGGAGCGAAGTAATCAAAGTGGAGATTCACTTATGACATTTCCATTTAAAAGACGTGATATGTTCTTATCGAAGTGGGTTTTCGGTGGATTTTTCATTGTACTATCACTTCTAATCAATTGGGGTCTTATGTATTTTATTTATAAATCTACGATTCACTTTGAATATCAATCTTTCGAACCGTTTCATCGATATTTCCTGTATGCAATTTTCACATATATAGCGATCTATACTGTCTCTTTATGTATTGGTACATTTACTGGCAGTATTATTTCACAAAGCATCTTTAGCATTACTTTTTGCATCATGGGAATGGGAATCTTTTCACTCTTACTCCTATTCTTTACAGCTCATGCTGAGGCAATACAGGGGAATAAAAGTTATACGAATTTCGAAAACATTTATGAATTCAATAAAAAGACCAACATTTCAAGCGCTATATTAGACTTTTCAATTAGTTATAATTACCACCCTACTGCCCAATCAGATGAAGATCATGGAAAAGTAATACAAAGGGGACCCACTTTTCATAGTTATTACTCTGCAAAAATAATACTTGTTCCTATCTTCTATACAATTTTCAGTTTGCTTATTGGGATGTTTCTCTATGCAAGGTCACCTAATGAACATAATAAGAAAATTTTCCTTTTTCCAAAATACAACTCACTCTGGATGTCGTGTACTACCTTTTATTTTGCATTAATAGGTGGGCAAATGTTGAAGCGTTTTGATTTATTATTTAGTTACTATGTTGGGTTCTTTTTATTTGGAATCGTCACTTATTTTATATTATCACGTCTTACAAACTATAAAGTTTTTTAAAGGAGAGATCCTATGTTTCAAAAAGTATTATGGATGCATACCTACAAGCAAAGTAAATATATTGTTTGGCTATTTTGGTTAGTAAGTTTTTATGTACTATCCTATAAATACTACTTAGCATCTGCCGAGCAATTAAAATATTTTCATGAACATAATGAATGGAAATATATATACCGATACTATTATCAACTTTCACTTCCCGATGCTATCATGGTTCAAGGAGGACTCCTTATTGCATTAGCCTGCATCCTTATTGGATGGGAGCGTCAAAATCAATCAAGTGACATTCTATGGTCTATGCCATTTAAACGGAAACATCTCTTCATGACGAAATGGCTTTTTGGTGTGTGTAATATTTTAGCTATCGTTATATTGAATTGGGGACTTTTTGCTATTATGAAAAAGGCAACTTTTCATAATAAGTATCAAATATTTTCACCATTTCATACCTATTTCTTATACATGGTTATCATCTTAATTGCTATATATACACTTGCATTATGCATAGGAACAATTGCTGGTAATATGATTTCACAAGGATTCTTCAGTGTTGCTATACTTGGATTCCCTTTTATTTTGCCGACTCTAATTGCCGGAGCTATTTCTATTCATACGGTTGGACTTATTTCTAATCATCCCGTCTATACGGAGGAGAATGTAGATCGTTATGGTTCAGTAATAGAAAAAGTGAGTATTTTAGCGCCAGTTCGCGGATTCAATATTAATTTTAATTACGATCCTCAACGTGCTTATACTGATGAACAAGGCGTACGTCATGATGAACCTAATTTTACGTATATTCCCTCAGCAACAAAACTTATCGGCCCAATCGCAAATGTACTTATTCTATTACCTTTAGGAATGTACTTATATACAAGATCACCTAATGAACAAAATGGGAATTTTCTATTATATCCGAAACTCAAAACACTATGTATGATATGTTGTGTAATCTTTATTGGAATGTTTGGAGGAATGGCAACGGGAGGAAGTCATTCTATCTTAAATTATTATATTGGTTTTATAGGAACCAGTACGATAGTCTACCTACTATTATCTCGCTTATTAAAATTTAAATTTTCTTGGCGTGTGAAATAACCTCCTCTTAAAGAGGAGGTTATTTCACATTCTCTCTCCTATCCCCATACACCATCTCTTCTTTCATCCCAAATCCATCACCATTTTGCACAATTTGCTCTGTCGGTGCAACTACACTTTCGGCAATTTTCCATTCCCCACGCTCTTTTACAAATACTTGTAGAAAATAGTTCATACCATCTAATTGATATGCATTTTCTTTTTTCACATTATAGTGAATCGCAATGTAGTACACTTGAATGTTTTCTTTCCCTATTTTTGATACGTATTGCGATAGTCTCGGTATATAAAGTGCTGCTTTCTGAAAAGATAGTTGCTTCGCTTTAACAAACGATGAACTTGTTACATTACGTAATGTGTCCCGATTACGAATATTATCGCTATGGTGAAATAATACTGCGTTTTGCATAGAACGAACCCATAATTTCGAATATAAAACTGTATTATCAGTTTCAATGTACTTCACTTCTTTTCGCACCACTTGGATAGGCGTATCTGCGTACGTGAATGTTTTAAAATAGAAAAAACTACCAAATAAAATGGTAAGTGCAGCAATATATTTCATAATCTTTCCTCCGATCTTTTAATTAAAGTATCGGAGTTTCAAAATATTTTTATTCAAAAGAAAAAGGATAGGAATGCTTTCGCTTCCTATCCTCATTTATTATAATACGCGGCCAAATAGTTCTAAGACCATTTCTATTTCTTGGTCGCTCCAACCTTTAAATCTCTCTTTATAATATTCTTTACGCACAGCTTCAAGTTTTTCAGTTACTTCTCTTCCGTGCTCTGTAATTTCTAAGTACACGATACGACGATCTGAATTAGAACGTTTTCTTTCTACTAATCCTTTTCGTACAAGTCGATCTGTAACAGCTGTAATATGACTGGAGGTTACGTTTACTTCACTCGCAATTTGCGAAGCCATCTGTGGACTGTTTAAAAATAACGCACGTAATACAGAAAATTCATTATATGGCATATGTTCTGCAAAACGTGTATTAATATCATTTTGTAATAAACGTATCATTTTTCGAAATGATGCAGATAAATCTAAAATCAGCGTTTCTCTTTTTTCGTTCAATAGCCTCGTCCCTTTTTTATCATATTTACACATATTATAATCTATAAATACCTATATTGTATATGATTTCTTTCCTCAACATTCTCATTTATGTAACTTTTTTCATATAAATTTCTTTTTTGTTCACACATATACATATAAAAAGGATGGTGATGGAAAATGCAGGGTGGAATAAATCCTTATTTACACAACGTACGCACAGCTAATACTGGTAAAGAAGCTACTATTACTGTACAAGGCGAAGGCGTTGTCAAAGCAAAACCAAACGTTGTTATATTAACGCTTGGCATTCGAACTGATAGTAAAAATGTAAAACAAGCGCAGGAAGAAAATGCAGTACAATCAAAACAATTACTGGATGCACTTAAACAGCTTGGTATTGCCGATAAAGATATAGAAACGATTTCTTATACGATCACTCCTCAATACGAATATGTAAATGATAAAGCATTGCTCCAAGGATACCGTGTGGAGCATTTGTATGAAATTACCGTTTTAAATGTACAAAAAGCTGGGGAAGTATATGATATAGCCGTATCAAATGGCGCAAATGTAGCAAAAGGTTTACGTTTCCGAGTATCTCATCCAAATAAATATTATGAGAAGGCTCTCATTCAAGCTCTGCACCAGGCAGTAGAAAAAGCTCGTGCTATTGCGAGTACATATAATCTAAATATTAATCCTGTTCCCCTCTCATTCGTTGAAGAATCTGCCCAATTACCACGGGAAGTTACGTCTTATGCTACTTTACATGCACAAGCAGCCCCGCCCATTCAATCTGGTGAATTAGAAATCATTTCATCCATACGGGCTATTTTTACGTATTTATAACGAATTCTCTTTACAAGTAAACGTTATCATTTTACTTGTTGTAAAAACATGATGTTCTGATATAATAAAGGACGGTGAGCTCTTACAAAAGAGATATCACGGGTGGGAGAGGGATATGAAAAAGAAGGTTTAACATGAAAGGAATACTTGAAAGAACATTTAAATTAGGTTTACACGAAACATCACCAAAACAAGAAGTTTTAGCTGGAGTTACGTCATTTTTCACAATCGTATATATTATGATTGTAAATGCGTCCATCTTATCAGATGCTGGCATTCCTCTTGAAGCTGGAATTTTAGCAACTGTTTTTAGTTCATTTGTCGGATGTCTACTCATGGCATTTTGGGCAAATGCACCTGCTATTCTTGTCCCTGGTATGGGTGTAAATGCATTCTTCACGTACACAGCTGTGCATACGCTTGGACTAACTTGGCAAGAAGCATTAGCTGCTGTCTTTATCTCTGGTATTATTTTTGCAATTGCCGCTTTTACACCAATCGCTCGCGTGCTATCAGTATCAATTCCAAAGTCATTAAAGGAAGCGATTACTGTCGGCATTGGATTATTTTTAGCGTTTATCGGATTGCAAAAAGGTGGTTTAGTCGTTTCGAACCCAAATACTGCTGTGGCAATGGGGAAATTAAGTAATCCTGTCGTTCTTGCGACATTACTTACTCTTATCATTGCACTTGTATTATTTATTCGTAACGTACGTGGAAACTTTTTATGGACGATTGCAATAGGAACTGGTATCTCATGGTTATTTGGTCTTGTGGATACGAGTCAAATGGGAAATAGTTCATTCTCATTCGCTAATTACGGTGATGTGTTTGGAGCTATGTCATTTGGGAAACTTTCTTCCTTACCATTTTGGATTGCAACATTCTCTTTAAGCATGGTGCTTATTTTTGAGAACATGGGACTTCTGCACGGTTTATTAGAAGATGATCGTAAATTCCCACGTGCTTACCAAGCCAATGCAATTTCAGCAATGACATGTGGTCTATTTGGCACAAGCCCTACCGTTTCAACAGTAGAAAGTGCCGCAGGTATTACTGCAGGTGGTAAGACAGGTCTGACGTCTATCGTTACTGGGTTGCTATTCTTTGCATCACTGTTTGCTCTTCCATTTGTCAAATTAATTCCTGATAGTGCCATTGCACCAATCTTAATTATTATTGGCGGTCTGATGATTACAAGCATTCAACAAATTCCTCTGAACGACTTTTCAGAAGGATTTCCAGCATTCTTAATTATCGTTATGATCCCGCTCACATATAGTATCGCTGATGGCATTGCGTTCGGATTTATTGCTTACCCTATCTTAAAAGTTGCTCTTGGAAAGCGTAAAGAAGTCGCACCATCTATGTATATCATTACATGCTTATTCTTAGCTATGTTTGTATTACATGCTATTGGTTAAGAAAAAACACCGAGGAAATCCTCGGTGTTTTTTACTTAAACCATCCTTTTTTATAAAACCATGCCATCATTCCGCCGCCAATTAATGCCATTAGAAGAAGACAAATAAAATAACTATATTGTCCACCAAGCTCTGGCATATGCGTAAAGTTCATTCCATATACTCCCGCAATAAATGTTAATGGCATGAAAATAGTCGAGAATACAGTTAATGTTTTCATAATGTTATTCATATGATGTGAGTTTAATGAAAAATAACTATCCCGAATATCCGCCGTTAACTCTCGACTTGCCTCAATCATTTCCGTAAGTTTAAGTAAATGATCATGTATATCTTTAAAATAAATCTCATGATCACTTATACCGTAAAAACGAGTGGAATTCAAAATACGATACAATAAATCACGCATTGGAATAATTGTACGTCTTAACTTAGATAAATCTGCCCTAATATCAAATACTTCTTCTAGCACGGCTCCTGCTGTCTCACCTGTTAAATTATCATCAATCGCATTTAAATGATCTTCAATGTAATATACAGGTGCGAAATAATCATCTACAATTTGATCAGTGATTGTATGTGCTACATGTAAAGGTCCTTTCTTAATCCGCCTCTTCTCACCAAGTGTTTTCCATACTCTTTCAATTGCATTATTATGAGAAAAATGGAAAGAAACAATATAGCGATCACTAACAAACAAATCAATTTCATGTGGTTCTAGCCCATCTTCTCCAAACGCGTGAAGAACTAAAAAGTTATATCCATCATAAAAATCAACTTTTGGTCTCTGTACATATTCTAGACAGTCTTCAATTGCAAGGGGATGGAACTTAAAATGGTCTTGCAGAATATATGTATACTCTTCTTTCGTTGGCTTATATAAATCTAGCCAATACCATACAATATGGTCTTTCTTTGTTTCTTCTAGAGAAACATCATATAATACTTCATCTGTTTTTGTTACTGCACAAATTCTAATCATAATTTCACCCATTATTATTATAAACAAAAAATAGTAAAAAAAGCCAAGGAGAAATCTCCTCAGCTTTTTTTTATTACTTCGTTACGATACCGTGTACTAAAGTTGGTGCATCTACGTGTTCTTTAGAGATCTTCATGTTCTCATAAATTTTCGCTTTTACATCTTCAACATTTTCGCGGTTCGCGTAAATTGTAACAAGGGATTCACCTTGCTTCACGCTATCGCCTACTTTTTTGCGCAGCATTAGACCAACTGCTAAATCAATTTCTGACTCTTTCGTTGCACGTCCTGCTCCTAAAAGCATTGCTGCTGTTCCGATTTCGTCTGCAACGATTTCTGATACATATCCGTCTTCTTTCGCTTCCACTTCAATTTTAAATTGTGCTTGTGGCAATTTAGAAGGGTCATCAACAACAGATGCGTCGCCGCCTTGCGCTGATAAGAACGTTTTAAATGATTCTAGCGCTTTTCCGTTGTTCATTACTTCAATTAGCTTTTCACGTGCATCTTCTAAAGATGAAGCTTGTCCAGCAAGGTACACCATTTGGCTTCCAAGTGTTAAACATAGCTCTTCTAAATCTTTTGGCCCTTTACCTTGTAATGTATCAATTGCTTCTTGTACTTCTAGTGCGTTACCGATAGCTTCACCGAGTGGTTGACTCATATCAGAAATAACTGCCATCGTATTACGACCAACGTTATTACCGATGCGTACCATTGCTTCTGCTAAACGTTTTGCATCTTCATCCGTTTTCATAAATGCACCTGCTCCAGTTTTTACATCAAGAACAATTGCATCTGCACCAGCAGCAATTTTTTTACTCATAATCGAACTTGCAATAAGCGGAATTGAGTTTACTGTTGCTGTTACGTCACGAAGTGCATATAACTTTTTATCAGCAGGTGTTAAGTTACCACTTTGGCCGATAACAGCGATTTTGTTTTCATTTACAAGTCGCATGAATTCATCGTTTTCAATTTCCACATGGAATCCTGGAACTGCTTCTAATTTATCAATTGTACCACCAGTATGTCCTAAACCGCGTCCAGACATTTTCGCTACTGGTACGTCTAAAGCAGCTACTAATGGACCTAATACAAGTGTCGTTGTATCACCAACACCACCTGTCGAATGCTTATCTACTTTTACACCTTCAATAGCTGATAAGTCAATTGTATCGCCGCTATTTACCATTGCCATCGTTAAATCAGCACGCTCTTGATCGTTCATATCTTGGAAGAAAATTGCCATTGCAAGTGAACTTACTTGATAATCAGGAATATCACCATTTGTATATCCTTCAACAATAAAGTTAATTTCTTCTGTCGTTAATGCATGTCCGTCACGTTTTTTTGCAATTAGGTCCACCATTCTCATTGTGAAGTCACCCCTTCATTTGTTTTACGATTGCTTTTACTAATGCTAAGAAGTTAGCTTTAACACGTTCTGTCGTTTCAATTACTTCATCGTGATGAAGTGGCTGATCTAAAATACCAGCTGCCATATTTGAAATACAAGAAATACCTAATACTTTCATTCCAGCATGACGTGCTACAATTACTTCAGGTACTGTTGACATACCAACTGCATCTCCGCCAAGTGTACGAAGCATACGAATTTCAGCAGGTGTTTCATATACAGGACCTGTCATTCCAACGTATACACCTTCTTGTACTTTAATATTTAAGTCTGCTGCAACTTGTTTCGCCATTTCACGAAGTTCTACTGTATATGATGTAGACATATCAGGGAAACGTACGCCCATTTCAGAATCATTTGGTCCGATTAATGGATTCGTACCCATGAAGTTAATGTGGTCTGAAATTAACATAAGATCGCCTGGCTCGAATGATGTATTTACACCACCAGCTGCGTTTGTTACAACAACCGTTTCTACACCTAGTTCTTTCATAACACGAACTGGGAATGTTACTTTTTGCATGTCGTATCCTTCATAGAAGTGGAAACGTCCTTGCATTGCTACTACTGTTACACCTTGAAGTGTGCCAAATACTAGTTGACCTGCATGGCCTTCTACAGTTGATACTGGGAACTCAGGGATTTCACTGTAAGGTACTGTTACTGCGTTCTCAATTTCGTCTGCTAATACACCAAGTCCTGATCCAAGGATTAGTCCTACTTGTGGTGTCTCTTGAAATTTCTCTTTTAAGTATGAAGCTGATTTTGTAATAAGTTCACGATTCATTTGTTTATCCCCCTATTTCTTTAGCTCGTTTAAGAAGCTTGTTCCGTATTCTGGCATTTTCACACCGAAGTTTTCTGCTACTGTTGCACCAATATCAGCAAATGTTTGACGAAGTGGTAACTCTTGTCCGCCTTCTTTCATACTTGGGCTATATGCTAATAATGGTACATATTCACGTGTATGGTCAGTACCAGGGTGAATTGGATCATTACCGTGGTCTGCTGTAATTAATAATAGATCATCTTCTTGTAGTTTTGCGAATACTTCTGGAAGACGTGCATCATATTCTTGCAGAGCCTCTCCGTATCCTTGTGGATCACGGCGGTGGCCGAATAATGCATCAAAGTCAACTAAGTTTAAGAAGCTAAGACCTGTAAAGTCCATATTTAATGTATCTACAAGCTTATCCATTCCATCCATGTTAGACTTCGTACGAAGTGATTCCGTTACCCCTTCACCATCATAGATGTCAGAGATTTTACCGATAGCAATTACATCGTAGTCACTATCTTTTAATTCATTCATTACTGTACGGCCGAATGGTTTTAATGCATAATCATGACGGTTTGGTGTACGTGTAAAGTTTCCAGGTTCACCAACGAATGGACGAGCAATAACACGACCTACCATGTATTTCTCATCTAATGTTAATTCACGTGCAATTTTACAGATTTTATATAACTCATCAAGTGGCACTACTTCTTCGTGTGCTGCAATTTGCAATACGCTATCAGCAGAAGTATAAACGATTAAAGAGCCGGTTTCCATTTGCTCTTGGCCAAGTTCATCAAGAATTTCAGTTCCAGAAGCTGGCTTATTACCGATAATTTTACGGCCTGTTTTTTCTTCTAATTCATCAAGTAATTCTTTCGGGAATCCTTCCGGGAACACTTGGAATGGTGTATCAATGTAAAGGCCCATGATTTCCCAGTGACCTGTCATTGTATCTTTACCAGTAGATTTCTCTTGCATTTTTGTGTAATATCCAAGTGGTTTCTCTACTTTAGAGATACCTTTCATTTCACGAATGTTACCAAGACCCAATTTCACCATGTTAGGCATTTGTAAACCATTCATATGTTCAGCAATGTGACCAATTGTGTCAGATCCCAAATCACCAAATTGCTCAGCATCTGGTGCTTCACCGATTCCCACAGAGTCCATTACGACTAGGAATATACGTTTATATTTATTCATAACTGCGACCTCCTATAAGTTCAGTTCTACTTCTTGTAGTATGTTCAAAACGCTATAAAGTGAAACTGTTATCCATAAGAATTCTCATTGTCAAACAGTACTTCTTTAAACCATTCTCTAACCTATTTCGTTTTACTTGAAACGACTCAAAAACATTTCTAGTTTTTTCTAAGTCAGATGTCAGACATCTGATACTGATATCATAACATGTTTACGCTTTCTTTTTAATACATTTTCGTAGAATTTCTCATTTTCTTCACACTTCTATTGTAATTCATTCTGCAACGAAGTGCTAATTTTTTTATGATTTATTTCTTCATATTAAAAATAAAAAGTAGCTCTAAAGAGCTACTTTTTATTTTACTTCTATTGTTTCTTCTTTATGTTCATGCAATTCGCCTTTTCTTACATGCACTTTCACTTTGTAAGCACCGTTCTCTTTGAAAGTATGTTTCGTTTCATACTCTCCTTTATTCCCTTCTTTCGCTGGAATAAATTCGTGTTTTTCAACACCATCTTTCCAAATCTCTAGTTGTACTTCAGCACCAGCTAATGCTTCTTCTTTTTGCTTTAAATGAACTTTCATTGTAGATTCAGCATTTGCCTTTATGTCTCCAGCCATAAGATGGATCATTGTGTCACTTTTATGATCTCCATGTCCTGCACTGTGATCACTATTTTCTTTTTTCGCATCTTCTACTTTCGCATTTCCTACAGCAACTTTCACTTCCGGCATAACGTGCATTTCACGTGCATTTGTGTGAGCGATAATATGGTATACTCCATCCGTTTCGAATGTTTTCTCTACTGCATAAACACCTTTTCCTTTATGCTTACCATCTAACATCTCGTGCTTTTCGTCGCCATCTTTCCAAATTTCAAACTTTACATCATCGGCATCCGTTACTTTTTCTTTCCCTTGTGTAACAAGTGCTTGTACTTCTGTTTTTTCACCTGGTTTAATTTCTTTCGGATTTGTTTGGACTGCTACTTTTACAGCTTCAAGTTTCTGTTCTTTTTTCGGTTCTTCTTTGTTTGTATTACAGCCAGCCAACGCTAGCATCGCGATAAATAAAGTTATAATCAGTTTTTTCATCATCATTTCCTCCTTTATACTTTATTTAGTATAGAGGAAATACATTGTAATATTCCAGTCTTCTGCTGAAAACAATATACGAAATGTTTGTGAAGTTTCTGTGAAACGGTCTTCCCTTCTGAATCTATGAAAAAAGAGCATAGTAACTATGCTCTTGGATGAAACTGTTTATATACATCTTTTAATCTAGTTTTTGAAACGTGCGTATAGATTTGCGTCGTTGAAATATCTGCATGACCAAGCATTTCTTGTACAGCACGTAAATCTGCTCCATTTTCTAATAAGTGCGTAGCAAACGAGTGACGCAACGTATGAGGTGTAAGCTCTTTTTCAATATTTGCTTCTTTCGCTAATCGTTTTAATATTTTCCAAAATCCTTGTCTTGATAATCGATTACCATGATGGTTTAAAAAGAGTGCATCTACTACTTTTTTCCCCATTAATTCTCTTCTTCCTTTTTCAATATACTTTTGAATCGCTTCCGTTGCTAAACTTCCTAGTGGAATAATTCTTTCTTTATTCCCTTTCCCTATGCAACGAACAAATCCCATCGTTAAATGTACATCTTCTAAATTGAGTGCAATCAATTCTGAAACACGAAGTCCTGTCGCATACAGTAACTCTAGCATCGCCTTATCACGTATCCCAAAAGCACTTGTCATTTTTGGTGTTTGAAGTAACGCCTCTACTTCATCAACTGATAATACTTTTGGTAATTTCCGTTCCCCTTGCGGCGTTTCAATATGTACGGATGGATCGTGTTCTACCGCTCGTTCACGAAGTAAAAATTGGTGGAACGAACGAATTGATGCAATATGACGCGCCAATGTTTTCGAAGATTTTCCGTTTTCTTTTAAATACTGCAAAAAGTTAACAATGTGTAAACGGGTCACTTCATGAAAAGTTTTCGTCTGTTCCACATTTTGCAAATACTTTACGTAGCTTTTTAAATCCCGTTCATAAGATACTACTGTATTCTTTGCTAATCCTTTTTCGACAACCATATAATGAATAAAATCTTTTAATTGATCTTCCACTCTACACTACTCCCCATTTTCATAGAAAAACATCATTCTATTTACGAAAGCATCCTTTGCCGGTTCTTCATTCCCTGATACTTTTTCTACAGTCTCTTCTTTAGGTTTTTCATAACGATGATAGCTTTCATATTCTTCATTTATCCATAGTATAGCGAAATAAAACAAAATCGTACAACTTGTAAATAATAAAAATACTTTTATTCCATCAAAAGTTAATTTTAAAGCTCGGCGCATTGTAAATTCCTCCAAAATATAAGTTATTACAACATATGCCAAGCTTTCACCAATTTATACCTTATTCAAATAAAAAACCTCTTCCTAGATAAATAGGAAAAGGTTATTTTTCATCCGTTTCATTTTCTTGACAATTTTTACAAATCCCATGGAATGTTAAACGATGATCTTTCACCTTAAAGCTCCAGTCTCGTTCTACTTTCCTTTCCACTTCACCAAGTAAATCTTCTTGTATTTCTTGTACAGCACCACATTGTGTACAAATCAAATGATGGTGAAAACGCTGCGCACCTTCTTGGCGTAAGTCATAGCGTGAAACACCGTCTCCGAAGTTAATCTTATCGACAACTTTTAACTCAGATAATAGTTCTAAAGTTCGATAGACGGTTGCTAATCCGATCTCTGGCGACTTTTCTTTTACAAGGAGGTAAACATCTTCTGCGCTTAAATGATCTTCTTCATTTTCTAGCAGCACACGAACTGTTGCTTCACGTTGCGGTGTTAATTTATAGCTCGCTGCATGTAATTGCTTCTTAATTCGTTCAATTCTTTCTTCCATTCGGTACTACTCCCTCCTCGCCACTCTTACACCATTATATCAGAAGAAGGGCTTCTGTCAAAAGAAAAACAATAAAAACAAATTGATAATTATTCTCAAAAAATATTTATTTTTTATTAATAGCCTCAACAACTTCTTTCATTAAAACTGGTGATGCGTAAGCCTCCACACTACAAGCCATTGCTAATACTGCTCCAATTACAAGAAAGAAACATGTATACCGGATTAATAATGGTAATAGTGGCTCGGTTATTTTTCTAATAAATTGATGCCTAATCATCCGTAAAGAAAAACTTGCAGCAATGGTTGTCATAATGAGAAAGACTGGAATGATAATTAAATTTTGTGGCAAAACAGATACAAATGCTAATAATAGTCCATTCCATCCATGCTGACTTACTAAAAAACCAACTGTAAATCCAACAACAACTCCTTTTACAAATAATAAAATAAAAATAAGTGGTAATCCAATAATTGAAATCCCTAAAATCCAAATAAATCCGATGTATTTTAATTGCGAAAAGTAACTTTCTCGAAACATTTCGCCCGCAATGGCAAATTCTCCTTTAGAGACTTGTCCAAAAAAACGTTGTAAATAAAATGATAAATCTTGTTTTTGATTGATTTGTAAACTATTCACAAGAATGGCTCCAAATATTACTCCCATCAATAATAAAACAGCGTTAAATATATATAATGAAGAGTTTTCCTGTATGTGAGACATTACACGGTCTTGCCAATTTTTTCGCCACATTTTTCTTCCCTCCGTTCACACTCTTATTAAAAATATATGAAAGAAAGAAAAAAGTATGACGAATTAACATTGAAATTCCGCTCTACTTTGCTAAACTAAAAAGTAGAGAATAGGAGGGATTTCTCTTGAAACCATTATTATTAGATTTTCCAACATTATTTCAAACTGAACGCTTACAAGTTCGTAAACCATTTCCAGGTGATGGTGCAGAAGTATATGAAGCAATCCAAGCTTCTCTAGAAGACTTAGTACCGTGGGTACCAATTAACGCTGAAACAGAAGAGAGTGCTGAAGAAATTGTTCGCGAAGCTCACGGACAGTTTTTACTTCGTGAAACACTTGATTTTCACTTATACGATAAAGTATCTGGTACATTCATCGGAGCAATTACACTAAAACCTGAAAACTGGGATATTCCAAAGTTTTCACTTCACTTCTGGTTGCATAGCGATTATACAAAACAAGGCTATATGACTGAAGCTGTTAAAGGCGCTATCCAATTCGCCTTTGATAAACTAGGCGCTAGAAGAATTGAAATTCGTACTGATGCAACAAATATAAATGCATGTAGCTTAGCAGAACGTTTAGAATTCATTCTAGAAGGTACAATGGAAAATGATTTCCTAGCACCAGACGGTAGCTTACGTGATGCACGTGTATATGCAAAAATCAATTAAAAACACTCGCCTTTGGCGAGTGTTTATTTTTGTAGTTGTAAATATTGTACTGCAAACATCGTCTTCGCATCATGAATACGAAGATTTTTCATAAGAGTAATCGCTTCTTCTAACGATACTTCCATTAATTCCACAAACTCATCTTCATCTAACTCAGCTTTATTTTCTTTTTTTGTCAAACCTGTCGCTTTATATACATATAAAATTTCATCTGCGAATCCTGGAGATGTATAGAAAGAAGTAATAAGCTCCATATTTTCACATACATATCCTGTTTCCTCTTCTAATTCACGAACTGCTGTTACCTCTGGTTTTTCACCAGGCTCTAACTTGCCGGCTGGAATTTCTATAATCGCCTTTTCAAGCGCTTTACGATACTGCTCAACAAGCACAATTTTCCCCTCATCTGTAATAGCAATAATCGCAACTGCACCAGGGTGATTTACAATTTCACGTTTACTCATTTCTCCATTTGGTAATACTACATCATCAACACGAACTTTTATAACTCTACCATCAAAAATCGGCTCAGTTTTTACTGTTCTCTCTGTAAGATTACTCATACTACTTCATCTCCCTGTTCTATTTCCTATTCTTTCTTCATACATTTTACCACATTGAAAGGAGCGTGATAGAAATGAAAGTTTATATTTTACCAAATCGCATCACGTTAGTCGGAAAAGCATGGCAAATTCGCCATAAGCTAAAACAATATAGCAAAGAGTATACAACTGTACAAGAGTGGATTACAGCAAATAAAATGAAACATTAATCCATTAAGCTCACATTAATTATGCTTTTACGGGCAGTTAATGCAAAGCGAAAAGGAAACGTTTGTCAACCTCTTTTCCCTCTCGTACAATAAAGGTAAGGAGGTTGACCTATGAAAAAACGTCAATTAGGAAACTCAGATTTATTTGTTACAGAAATGGGCCTTGGCTGTATGTCTCTCGGTACATCTGAAACAGAGGCTATGCGTATTGTCGATGAAGCAATCGATTTAGGAATTAATTTTTTTGATACAGCAGATTTATATGATTACGGATTAAATGAAGAATTTGTTGGAAAAGCCTTGAAGGGGAAACGAGACAAAATTGTTCTTACAACGAAGGTTGGAAATCGTTGGACAGAAGAAAAAAACGGCTGGTCTTGGGACCCTTCTAAAGCTTACATAAAGGCTGAAGTAAAAGAAAGTTTACGTAGACTTCAAACTGATTATATTGACCTTTACCAACTTCATGGCGGAACGATTGAAGATCCAATAGATGAAACAATTGAAGCTTTTGAAGAATTGAAAAAAGAAGGTATTATCCGCCATTACGGTATTTCTTCTATACGTCCAAATGTAATCCGTGAATATGCAAAACGCTCAAACATCGTTAGTGTACTAATGGAATATAGCCTTTTAAATCGTCGTCCAGAAGAATGGTTCCCGCTTCTGAATGAATACCAAATTAGCATCATTGCTCGCGGACCACTTGCAAAAGGAATTTTAACTGATAACAATGCAAGAAAAATAGAAAGAGTAAAGGAAAAGGATTACCTCTCTTATTCTTACGATGAATTACATACAACTCTAGCGAGTGTAAAAGAAACGATTGGAGAAAGCTCTTTAACAGGAACAGCTATTCAATATTGCTTACATAATAAGACTGTTGCAGCTGTTATACCTGGCGCAAGCTCTCTTCAACAATTGCAGGAAAATATACGAGCTAGCCAACAGTTACCTTTAACTAAAGAAGAATATGTACAACTTCAAAAAATTGTTAAATATGACACATATGCTTTGCATCGTTAAAAATATCGAATTACCGATAAACAGAAGACTGTCTCCTTTATTAGGAGACAGTCTTTTTTATAACGTATCATATTTATCAGGATTTGTGCCTACATGTAAATCGCGATTCAACGTGTTAATTTGATTTATCTCTTCTTCAGTTAGTGAGAAATCAAAAATAGTAAAGTTTTCTTTAATACGAGATGGTGTAACAGATTTAGGAATTGTAACAATCCCGCTTTGAATATCCCATCTTAATATAACTTGCGCAGGTGTTTTTTCATATTTGTTAGCAATAGCCTGAATGATTGGATGCTGAAATACTTCTCCGCCCCTCATTAACGGACTCCACGCTTCCATTTGGATTTGCTCACCTTGACAATGATTACGCAATTCAAATTGCGTTAACATCGGATGAAGTTCTACTTGGTTCACCATCGGCTTCACTTTGCAATTTGGTAATAACAATTCTAAATGATGTTTATGAAAATTAGAAACACCAATCGCACGCACTTTACCTTCTTCATATAATTTTTCTAACGCTCGGTACGTATCCACATACTTCCCTCTTACTGGCCAATGTATTAAATATAAATCTACATAGTCCATTTGTAATTTCTTTAAGCTTTTTTCAAACGCCTCGAGTGTCTCCTCGTATCCTTGATCGTCATTCCAAACTTTTGTTGTAATAAATAGGTCTTCTCTTGGAATTCCTGATTCACGAATCGCTTCTCCGACACCGCTTTCATTTTCATACACAGTTGCTGTATCAATCGAACGGTATCCAACTTCTAACGCTGTTTTTACTGCTTGTTTTACTTCGTCGCCTTCTTTTGCTTTATAAACGCCTAGACCAATCATCGGCATTTTCACGCCATTATGAAGTGTAGTTGTTGGAATATACACAGTCGTCTCCCTTTCATTGTTACATTTTTTTATAAGCCACAACTTTATTTCAACAAGATTCATCCCAAAAGTCAAAACATACGTACAGTTTACATAACACTTTTATATAGCTAAAAAATAACGTGAACTCATTTATTCACGTTATTTTCTCTCCATTCTTTCGCTTTTTCATCCACATTGCGCACAAACTCATTTTTCCCTTCCGTATATAACGTGCCATCATATGTATACTTTTCGGCCAATTCTTTCTTTAAGGTTGCATATGCCTCTGCTTCTTCACAATGAGCCATCATATAATCACGAAATGCTAAATGCCTTACTATCTCTGGATTTCCTTTTTCAAACACGTGTAAATGATACAAACGTTTTTCTTCCGTTCCATGGATAAAAAATCGGCGTCCTGAAATACCATTTTCCCCTTTTACGATGTAACCAAGCTCTATAAATCGTTCATTCCACCTATCTACCCTTTCAATACTTTCTACTTCCATGATCATATCAATAATAGGTTTAGCTGCCAGTCCTGGCACTGACGTACTTCCAATATGATGAATTTTCACCGTTTCTGGCATCGCTGTTTTTAATCTTTCAGCCTCCATTTGAAATTTTTCACTCCAATGATTTTCATGCGGAACAACTACAATTTTCCTCATAATAACTCCCCTTTTCTTACAAGCTCGTCAAAAAATGATCAGTGAATTTCACTGATCATTTTTTTATTATTTAAAGTCTTTCCAAGTAAGGTTACTTTCACTTAGCAGTTCTTCAAATGATTTATTCTTTTCACGTTCTTTTTGTTCTTTGCGCTTTCTTTCCAGTTCAGCTGCCTCTTTTTCCTCTTCTCTCACTTGCAACTCTTTCTTCTTACTCTTTAATTGTTGCATGAGTGAATCATTTAATTGATCGCCTAATGTAAGTGTTTCTTTCTTTGGTGGATTCACTTGCGATTGTCTTTGCATTTGTCTTTGTTTCTTTTTCTTCATGCTACTCACCTTTTACTTTTTTCTCCATTATAGTAGATACACGATGCAATCGACAATAAAAAAGGGTCTTTACTCTATTATCCATTTTTTGTAAATATGTTAATTTTTCGAAAAGACTAAATTTTTATGTAGCTATAATCCTATGAATCTATTAAAATTATGTCGTATGATGTCAGATTATAAAAAAGGAGAAATGAACTATGTGGAAAAAAATTATTCCTGCCGTTGCTGTTTTAAGCACTATTACTTTTTCAAGCGTATTTGCCGCTCCCCCATCTCAGAATCCAGCTGAACAAAACCGCTACATAGACGTACAAATGCTTGGTATTAATGATTTCCATGGACAACTAGATACTGTTAAAAAAATTAATAATAAAGAAGCTGGTGGCGCTGATTACTTAGCTACTTATTTAAAAGAACGTAAAAAACAAAACCCTAATACACTTCTCGTACATGCTGGTGATATCGTCGGAGCTAGTCCACCAGTTTCAGCATTATTACAGGATGAACCGACGATTGAATTTTTAAATGATTTAAAATTTGATGTTGGTACAATCGGAAACCATGAATTTGATGAAGGCATTGATGAAATGAAACGCCTCATTTACGGTGGATATCATGAAAAAACAGGGAATTTCAAAGGGGCTAACTTCCCCTATGTAGCTGCTAACTTCTATAACAAATCAACTGGCCGCTTATTTTTACCACCATTTACTGTAAAAATGGTAGATGGTGTTCCTGTAGGATTCATTGGTGTTGTTACAACTGATACACCAAATGTCGTTATGCCTACGATGCTTAAAAATGTACAAATTACTGATGAAGTAGAAGCAATTAATAAATCAACACAACAATTAAAACGCCTCGGCGTTAAATCTATCGTCGTTCTTGCTCATGTCGGTGGAACAACCGATGAGTCTGGGGTAACAAATGGCGACCTTACTCGAATTGCAAATGAAACAGACCCAGAAGTTGATGTTATTTTCGGTGGACATAGTCATACGTATGTAAATGGTACAGTAAATAATAAGCTAATTGTCCAAGCAAATTCTTACGGCACGGCTTTCTCAGACGTGGATGTAACAATTGATCGTAAAACAAAGGATATTATAAAGAAAAAAGCTGAAGTTGTTACAACGTATCATGAAGGTGTAGAACCTGATAAACAAGTAAAGAAAAAACTAGATCAATATAAAGAAAAAATCGCACCACTTGTAAATGAAGTGGTCGGAAAATCTACAGCATCTATCGACCGTAAACAAAATGATGCTGGTGAGTCCACTCTTGGAAATTTAGTTGCCGATGCTCAGCGTCAAACGATGCAAACTCAAATCGCCCTCATGAATCCTGGTGGCATTCGTAATGACTTAGATGCTGGTGATATTACGTGGGGTGAGTTATACGGCATTCAACCTTTTGGAAATCAATTGATTAAAGTAGATTTAACAGGTCAAGACATTCGCGATATTTTAAATCAGCAATGGCAAAAAGGAACAACAAGAATGCTTCAAATTTCAGGTATTCAATATGCGTGGGATGCAAATAAACCAAACGGTGAAAAAGTTACAAATATACGTTTAACAAACGGAGAAGAATTATCTCCATCTAAAACGTATAGCGTAGTTGCAAATGCTTTCTTAGCTTCTGGCGGTGACGGATTCATATCATTTAAAAATGGTAAAAATGCAGAAACTGGTCCAAACGACTTTGAAGCGTTAGTCGATTACGTAAAACAATTAAAAGAACCAATTCAGCCAGTTATTGATGGAAGAATCCAAAAAGTAAATTAAGTGTTTCTCTAATAAGAAATTTCATTTTTCACGCCATAAAAGATTTGCACTAATCCTGTATTTATACGTAATATGCATCATAAAAAGGATACTCGTTCTTCCAATGAACATAGTATCCTTTTCTTTAGTTATCAAAATGTGATGTTTTGTTAAATTCATATTGCTGTAAAAATTGTTGCAACGCCTCTTCTACAATTTTAGATTTTTGAATTCCTTTCGATTCTGATATAAGGTCCAATCTTGCTAATATTTCTGTATTAATAGAAAAGGTGCGTCTCTTTTTCTCTGTACTTTTACTCATAATTGGTGCAATTACTTCTTCTCTTCTTCTTAATAATTCATAAATACTTTGTAATTGCTCATAAATTAATAATTGATAATCTGTTTTCTCATATTGAAGGGCGGTCGCTTCTTGGAGTTGTAAGTGACGTGGTTCTTCTCCATCTCCTACAAAAATACGTTTCTTCTGCTCTCCATCATATTCGTATCCAATCAATCTTAATTTCTTCGATAATGTATACGGGCTTATTTCAAGACGTTTTGCTATAATAGCGATGGATTCACGCCTATTTAAACCATCTATAATTTCTCCAATCGTCACAATTTCCCTCCTCCCGTGTTGAAATGACACTAGTATGGTATGTTACAATGATTTTCTAACAGTATATGCAAAATGAATAGCCTGTGCGATTCATACGATTTCACAAAAGGAGGTTTTCAATATGCTTTTGCGTAGCTATACCCCTCAGTTCTATACTGAAAACAAACAACTCATTCCTAATAGTATCGCTACGATAGAAAGCGTTATGATTAATAATCGAAAACAAACTCTCCTTATGCGTGGGCAAAACGTAGAGCAGCCTATTTTATTATGCTGCCATGGTGGACCCGGCATGGCACAAATCGGATTTATTCGTCATTTTCAAAAAGAATTAGAGAAGCACTTTATTGTTATTAATTGGGATCAGCGCGGGGCAGGTAAATCTTTTTCAATGAAAGATTTCGGAGCAAATTTTACAATCGAACAATTCGTTTCCGATGCAAAAGAAGTGATTCAATATGCACTTAAAAGGTTCAACAAACAAAAACTATTTCTCGCTGGTCATTCTTGGGGAAGTATTATTGGGCTTAACATAGCACATCAATATCCAAAGTATATCGAGGCTTACATCGGTATTGGGCAAATTGTACATATGAAACAAAATGAAGAATTGCTATATCAACATTTAATTAGTTCTGCAAAAAAACATGATCATAAAAAAGCATTAGCTTCCCTTTTAAAATTAGGAAAACCACCATTTTTAGATATGAGACGTCTTATTATTCAAAGAAAGTGGCTTGGCACATTCGGAGGAGCAATCCAAAACGGATCTTCCTTTTCTTTCATACGAAAAGGTTTCTTTTCTCCTGAATATACGCTATTAGATTGGTTCAAGTTTCTCGCAGGAAATTTAAAATCTGGCGTTTTATGGGAAGAAATGCTGACAATCGATTTCTTTTCTTCTATCTCAAGTTTATCTATTCCAGTTTATTTTTGTTCTGGTCGCTATGATTATCAAACTCCTTATGCACTCGTTCAGGAATATTGCGATATTATTGAAGCGCCTATAAAAAAAATGATTTGGTTCCCAAATTCAGCACATTCTCCTGATCTAGAAGAACCAGAATTATTCGCCAATTCTTTGCAATCAATTAAACAAGAGCTAGCTTTTCAGCATTAGTAACAAAAGGCTCTTTTACATTTCATAGAAAACATTTTATAATAATATGTCGCAAGTATGTATAAACATAGCAAAATGTTTCATATTTACTTGTCTTAACAGAATAAAAATTTAGGGAGATTACATTTATTATGAACGCTGTACTCGTCGCAGTAGCAATTATGCTATTGCTTAGTTTGTTACGTGTCCAGGTCATTGTCGCCATCATTGTTGGAGCTTTAACAGGCGGAATTATCGGCGGACTCGGTATTTCAGAAACGATTAACACTTTTACAACTGGTCTTGGAAACAGTGCTCCAATCGCTTTAAGTTATGCAATGCTTGGTGGTTTCGCTATTTCCCTTTCCAAAACAGGACTTCCAGATGCTATGATTCAAACTGCATTAAAATGGATTGGCAATGAACAAGACACGAAAAAACAAGTTTATTCTAAAATACTTATTTTATTCATTATTTTAACGATGGCTTGTTTCTCACAAAATGTGATTCCTGTTCACATTGCTTTCATCCCCATCTTAATTCCAGCACTTTTAAAAGTATTAAATGAGCTGAAAGTGGATCGAAGACTTGTCACGTGTATTATTACATTTGGATTAATTACTCCTTATATGTGGATCCCTGCAGGGTTCGGAAAAATTTATCATGACGTATTGCAAACCAACGCTGCGCAAAGCGGTCTTACATTTGATGTCACACTTATTCCAAAAGCAATGACTATTCCAGCACTCGGTATGATTATTGGATTATGTGTAGCGGTATTCATTACGTACCGAAAACCTCGTACGTATGAAACAGAACAAATTCATACTACCGAAAATGAGATCGTTCCCTATACAAAACGTAGCATTACTTTCGGGTTATTATCTATCATTGCTACATTAACTGTTCAATTAACAACAGAATCAATGATTTTCGGTGCTTTAGCAGGTATTATCGTCTTATCAGTAAGTGGTAGTCTACCACTTAAAGAAGCAGATGCGATATTAACAAGCGGAATGCGTATGATGTCCTTTATTGGCTTTGTTATGATTGCTGCCGCTGGATTCGGCGCTGTTCTTCGAAAAACAGGACATGTTGAATCTCTGGTGCAAACGAGTGCACATATAATCGGAAATAACAAACCACTCGCTGCATTTCTTATGCTTGTTATTGGACTTCTCGTTACGATGGGAATTGGTTCATCCTTTTCAACCATCCCTATCTTAACAACAATTTTTGTACCTCTGTGCATTCAGCTTGGATTTAGTCCGATGGCTACAATTGCAATTATTGGTACAGCCGGAGCGCTAGGTGACGCAGGATCTCCAGCATCAGATAGTACCCTCGGACCAACATCCGGTTTAAATGCTGATGGTCAGCACCATCATATATGGGATACATGTGTACCCACTTTTCTACATTACAATATACCGTTACTTATATTTGGCTTTATTGCCGCAATTACATTATAAAAAGGTGCGTATAAAACGCACCTTTTACTTTTTTATTTTTCCTTTTAATTGTTGAAAAGCTACTTTTCCGTTATCTTTGACATAGCTTTCAATTGCCGGTAGTGATGAACCTATCCATTCACACTCTATGCTCCCATTCGGTCCAACAATTTTTAATTTATCTGGTACATGTATATTTACAAATCTTGCTGACCGAATTAACTCAATAGCAATCTGATCACTTGAGGTTACAATTCCATCTATATACGGATTGTTTCGCAATAATGTAATAAACTGTTTATTTGTATACCCTTGTACACATTCTTCTCGATAAGAGATTCCTTCATCCCAAACAGTATCTAAAAAACCTGCTATATGATCTTCCATTTCTTCACTTTCTTCTCCCTCACCGAAATATGCAAGAAAGTGACACCCTTTCTCTTTTAATAAAGAAACAGCCCTCTGTCCACTTTCATAATAATTTCCATGTGATTGTTGCTCATCAATCACAACAAACGGAAATGGAATTTCTCCTATACTTTTAAAAACGGATTTTGTTAAAATAACACCTGCAACGTTATTCTCCTTCAACATATATATGTATCTATCTTTATTCTCTATATTACAAACAATGATTTGATATCCTTCTTTATATGCTATTTCCTCAATACAATGTAGCAAAGTGATGTTTGATGGGTCATATAGATTATCTACAAGTAATGCAATTATCGTTGAATTCTCTTTAAATAGTGGCTTCGCTGCACTGTTTGGCCTATAACGTAATTCTTCAATTGCTTCCTTTACTTGTTTTACTGTGTCCTCATGAACATATCCTTTTTCATTAATAACTCGTGAAACGGTTGCGACTGAAACACCTGCCAATTTTGCAACATCACGTATAGTTGCCACATCGTCACCCCTTAATATGGTAATAGATTACAATTTTACGGTAACTTAAATTACACTATCCGTCAAGATTAATAACTCATATTTCTGAAAATTGTTACATCATTTCACTAAACGATACTCCAACTGAATTTCATGTAAAATTGGGATATTATCATATCCAATACGTGGAATTTCTTTCTTTATTTTTCGTGCCTCCTCTACCGCATTCACATATAAATTAGTCATTACAAAATTACGTTTTTGGTAAAATCGTAACGCATTCATATTATCATTTGTTGTAATAAGACAAACCTGCCTGCACCGTTCTTCTTCTGCAACTTGCAATACACAATCCACAAGCTTCTTCCCTATTCCTTTTCTTTCTTCAATACTATCTAACGATATAATTTCACACATATTTCCAGTCACTTCATACGTTATAATTCCGATTATTCTGTCATTAGAAAACGCAACAAATCCTGGCAACTCTTCTAATTGATGCCCCTTACCACGTGAAACCATCAATGAACTTCCCCAGTTCTCACACATAAACATTCGAATTGTTTCTTTCATCGTTGGCGTAATTTTTTGTATATGCACCATTTCCTATTTCTCCCCTTTTATATCATTGTGATACAATATAAGTGTATCACATGTAACGGTATTTGGAGGATGAGGTAAAGTATGAAACGTTTTTTTGCAGCATTGTTTACTGTACTAGGTGCGATAACAGCCCTTGGGATTTTCTTTACAAATAAAGTGATGTATTTAAAGAAAAAAACAGAGGAAGAAGTACTCGAAAGAGAAACGAAAAAACATTTTCGTATAGAAGATTTTGATGCTCTTCATAAAGAAGAAATTCATATTCCTTCACAATTCGGATATGATCTTCACGGCTATTACATTCCTGCTGGTCATTCCAATAAGTTTATGATTTTTTGTCACGGCGTAACTGTAAATAAAATGAACTCTGTAAAATATGCAAGGTTATTTTTAAACAGAGGGTATAATGTCGTTATTTATGATCATCGTCGTCATGGTAAAACTGGCGGAAAAACAACAAGCTATGGATACTATGAAAAACATGATTTAAAATCTGTAGTTGACTGGCTAAAAAGTCGCTTTGGAACAAATATAACACTCGGTATTCATGGTGAATCTATGGGAGCTGCAACACTTCTTCAATACGCAGGACTTGTAGAAGATGGTGCTGATTTCTATATTGCAGATTGTCCTTTCTCTGATTTTCACGGACAATTACAGCACCGTTTAAAGGTTGAATTCCATTTACCAAAATGGCCTTTATTACCTTTAGCAAATGCTTTTTTAAAAGTGCGTGACGGTTATACGATTCGCGAAGTTTCACCAATTGATTGTATAAAAAATATTAACAATCCCGTCCTCTTTATTCATAGTAAAGATGATGATTATATTTTAGCTGATATGACGAAATCACTATATGAAGCAAAAGAAAACAATAAACAACTTTATATTGCAGAACGTGGTGCACACGCTTGCTCTTATAACGAAAATAAAGAAGAGTACGAAGCAGCCATCGATCAATTTTTAAACACATATGTGAAAGAAACAAAAAACAGGCTTGCATAAGCCTGTTTTTTTATTGCGCTAAAACGTCTGTAACTTGTTCCATATTTTCAGAAATCCATTGCATTGCATCATCTAACGTTGGGAATTCTGTCGTTTGAAATGTTACTTCATCTTGAAGTAACCAAACATCCTTTGCCTCTTGCCCTACACCTGCAATGGACCAATGTAACAAACTATATGGATGATTATCATTCAAAAATGATGCCCACGTGCGCTCATTTGCAATGTTTCGTAATGTATGTAATTGTTTATCCATCTCTCGTCACCTTACTCTAGTCAGTTATGAAAACTATTATAACACTCTCTTCTTTCTCAAACAAAGTGCTCTTTTTATATTGTCAAGCACTTCCCTTGATTATATGATGAAATTAAGCGTTTGGGAAGGAGGGATAACGTTGGCAAAAGTACAAATTAAAGTAAATGATAATGGCTCTTTTCGCGTTACAGGGGACGTGGAATTAGTCGACTCACAAGGGAATGTATTCCCAGCAAAACCGGCATTTTCTTTATGCCGTTGTGGTTTATCAAAAAATATGCCTTATTGCGACGCTTCGCATAAAGGTAAATTCGAGTCTGTTGTTAGAGCACCAGAGGCAGAATAATTTTACATGTGACATGCACATTTTTTTGTGCATGTTTTTTCTTTTTAGCAACTCCGTTATATCCCTTCTCCTTACAACATTTCTAATACTTTTATTTCCATTCCAGCCCACATATATTTTCACACAATTCTTCACATTCGAATATTTTTTACTAGCCTTTTATTTTTTTTGTGCTATAATTTGAGCAAACAGCATCCTTCGGGGTCGGGTGAAATTCCCAACCGGCGGTGATGAAGTGAAAACTTCTAAGTCCGTGACCCGTTTTCAACTCGAAAACGGTGGATCTAGTGAAACTCTAGGGCCGACAGTATAGTCTGGATGGGAGAAGGATATGTTTCTAGTTTTTTATATAGTGAATACACTTTTATTTCAGTATGCATATTTTTAAAGATTCATTTTGATTCTTTATATATGTTTAATTTTCTATACTTATTTTTTATACTGAAATAAAAAGAGACAACTAGCGTTTAAAAATTCGATATTTTGCTAGGTTTTTTCCTTATGCAGAAATATCAATTATCGTTAGGTTTCTTTCCTATGCTTTCGTATTCAAACTATATTTCTAGAAATCACGTCTCCCAAACCCCAAGGATATTAAATCCTTGGGGTTTTTTGATTTTTTTAGGAGAGGTGAAGAAAATGACAGATCAAGAATATATGAGGATTGCCCTGCAGTTAGCAGAAGGAACATCAGGACAAACAAGTCCAAATCCTATGGTTGGTGCTGTTGTTGTAAAAGATGGAAACATCGTTGGTATGGGGGCTCATTTACGAGCTGGTGAAGAACACGCAGAAGTTCATGCCCTTCAAATGGCTGGTCAGAACGCCAAAGACGCTACCGTTTATGTAACACTGGAACCGTGTAGCCACTTTGGAAAAACACCACCTTGTTGTGAATTGCTCATCGAAAAAGGAGTTAAGCGTGTGGTAATTGCTACTCTCGATTGTAATCCGCTCGTTTCTGGTAACGGAAAAAGAAGATTAGAGGAAGCTAGAATTGAAGTAACTACCGGTGTTCTTGAAGCAGAAGCAGTTTTATTAAATCGCTACTTTTTTCACTACATGAAAATGAAACGCCCTTTTGTAACAATCAAAACAGCGATGAGCTTAGATGGAAAAACAGCAACTGTAACTGGTGAAAGTAAGTGGATTACAGGTGAAGAAGCACGTGCTGATGTTCACCAATATCGCCATACACATGATGCAATTCTTGTTGGAGTGAATACAGTTATAGCTGATAATCCTCATTTAACAACAAGAATTCCAAATGGTGGGAAACATCCTATTCGCGTTGTTTTAGATACCCATTTACGAACGCCACCATCTTCTCATGTTATAACAGATGGTTTAGCACCGACATGGATTATTGTCGGTAAGGATGTAAAGAAAGAGAAGATATCTTCTTATAATTCTAAAAATATAGCTATATTCCAAATGGAAACGAAGCATATAGAAATCGAGGACCTTCTTTCCTTTCTTGGAGAGAAACAAATTCTTTCTCTATTCGTTGAAGGTGGCCAATCAATTCATGCAAGTTTCTTAAAAACAAACAATTTCAATGAAATTGTAACCTATATAAGCCCGAAATTAATTGGTGGAAAAGATGCTCCTACTTTATTTGGAGGAAATGGTTTTTCAAAATTACAAGATGCGCTTTCCTTGAAAATTCAAGAGATGAAACAAATTGGTGATGATATAAAAATCGTTGCGAATGCCCGAAACGAGGTGACGGAATGTTTACAGGAATTGTAGAAGAATTAGGAACGATAGCAAACATGCAACAAAGCGGAGAAGCGATGAAATTAACGATTGATGCAAAGAAAATTTTATCAGATGTTCACTTAGGTGATAGTATCGCGGTTAACGGTATTTGCTTAACTGTAACAAACTTTACAACTACTTCATTTACAGTTGATGCAATGCCTGAAACGATGCAGTCGACATCGCTTCGCATGCTTAAACCCCACTCTAAAGTAAATTTAGAGCGGGCAATGTCTGCAAATGGAAGATTCGGTGGACATTTCGTTTCAGGACATATTGATGGCATCGGAACGATTTTAACTAAAAAACAACATTACAATGCCGTCTATTATAAAATAGCAATTTCTGATAAATTGCTACACTATTGTTTGCATAAAGGGTCCATTGCTGTTGATGGAACGAGTTTAACGATATTTGATATAGACGAAGCTTCCATAACGATTTCACTCATCCCGCACACAGTAAGCGAATCTGTCATTGGAGAAAAAAATGCCGGAGATATCGTAAATATTGAGTGTGACATGATTGGTAAATATATCGAACGCTTTATTACTAAACCTGCAAAACGAGTAGGTTCAATGACCGAAAGTTTTTTACAAGAAAACGGATTTCTATAAGGGGGAAGCACAATGTTTCATCGTATTGAAGAAGCTCTAGAAGATTTAAAACAAGGTAAAGTCGTTATCGTATGTGATGATGAAAACCGAGAAAATGAAGGCGACTTTATTGCTTTAGCAGAGTACATTACACCGGAAACAATTAATTTTATGATTACACATGGTCGTGGTCTCGTTTGTGTACCGATTACGGAAGGATACGCAGAACGTCTACAATTAGAACCAATGGTATCTCATAATACAGATTCACATCATACTGCGTTTACAGTGAGCATTGACCATGTTTCTACAACAACAGGGATTAGCGCTCACGAACGTGCAACTACGATACAAGAATTGTTAAATCCCGCATCAAAAGGCACTGATTTCAATCGACCTGGACATATCTTTCCATTAATTGCGAAAGAAGGCGGTGTCCTGCGTCGTGCAGGTCATACAGAAGCTGCTGTTGATTTAGCAAAGCTATGCGGTGCCGAACCAGCTGGAGTTATTTGCGAGATTATAAATGAGGACGGCACGATGGCACGTGTACCTGATTTAATAGAATGCGCAAAACAATTTGATATAAAAATGATTACAATAGAAGATTTAATTGCTTACCGCCGCCATCATGAAACACTTGTGACGAGAGAGGTGGAAATTACATTACCTACAGATTTCGGTACTTTCCACGCAATTGGCTATTCTAACTCATTAGATACGAAAGAACATATCGCACTTGTAAAAGGTGATATTTCAATAGGTGAACCGGTACTTGTGCGTGTTCATTCTGAATGCTTAACAGGAGATGTATTCGGTTCACATCGCTGCGATTGCGGACCACAACTCCATGCAGCACTTGCTCAAATTGAGCGTGAAGGAAAAGGTGTTCTTCTTTATATGAGACAAGAAGGAAGAGGCATTGGGCTTCTTAATAAGCTTCGTGCTTATAAATTACAAGAAGAAGGATTCGATACTGTAGAAGCAAATGAAAAACTCGGCTTCCCTGCTGATCTTCGTGATTACGGTATCGGTGCACAAATATTAAAAGATTTAGGTTTACAAAGTTTACGATTATTAACGAATAACCCAAGAAAAATTGCTGGCTTACAAGGTTACGATTTAGAAGTAGTCGAGCGTGTACCGTTGCAAATGCCAGCAAAAGAAGAGAATAAATCGTATTTACAAACGAAAGTAAACAAATTAGGACACTTACTAAACTTATAATTAAAGGAGAGATTTATTATGGTATTCGAAGGTCATTTGGTTGGTACAGGATTAAAAGTTGGAGTTGTTGTTGGACGTTTTAATGAATTTATTACAAGTAAGTTACTTGGCGGCGCTTTAGACGGATTAAAGCGTCACGGTGTAGAAGAAAATGATATTGATGTTGCTTGGGTTCCTGGTGCATTTGAAATTCCTTTAATCGCTAAAAAGATGGCTAGTAGCGGAAAGTATGATGCTGTTATTACATTAGGTACTGTAATCCGAGGTGCTACAACTCACTACGATTACGTTTGTAATGAAGTAGCAAAAGGTGTTGCGTCTTTATCACTACAAATGGACATCCCAGTTATTTTCGGCGTATTAACGACAGAAACAATTGAACAAGCGATTGAACGCGCAGGTACGAAAGCTGGTAATAAAGGATATGAATCAGCTGTTGCTGCAATTGAAATGGCTCACTTATCAAAACAATGGGCATAAAAAAAGAGGCTGCGGCCTCTTTTTATTTTTTCACCTTTTTTTGTACATCTTTTATTAATTCATTCATCGTTTTTCCTTCTGTTTTTATATGAAGAGCTTGTGCTGTTCTCCATACATTCTCTCTTTTTTTCGCTTCTTCTATAATAGTAATTTCTTTTCTAACTTCCTTTAAATCTTTTCCTTCCGTTTTCAATCCAAAATGTTCAGCTTTCGTTCGAAAGTGTTGTTCGATTCTTTGTTGCATCTCTTTTTGTTCAGGATTTTCAGCAGCCTTAACTGGATCAGAACTTATTGCTTTTATTAAAATTAAACAAGTCATAATCGCTAATATGTATTTGTACATGTAAAATCCTCCAACCCAATATAAATTACATATTTACTATGTACAACTAGGGCTTGGAAAATTCGTCCACAAAAATTCTTTTTTTCGCTCAAAAACCAATAATACCAAGCGTTCACAACTATTTATTACATTTTATTTACAAAAAAAGCAAACCCTTTTACAAGTTTGCTTTTTCATCTATCTTATAATGCACATTCTTCAATCTCAAATCCTAAATCTGCAATCATACCCCAGTCCGCAGTCGGCTCTTGTCCAGCTGTCGTTAAGTAGTCCCCGACAAAAATAGAATTTGCTGCAAATAAACCGATTGGCTGTACAGAACGTAAATTGATTTCACGTCCTCCTGAAATACGAATTTCTTTTGTTGGGTTTACAAAACGCATCATTGCCAGTACTTTTAAACATTCTACTGGCGTTAACTCTTTTTGCCCTTCAAGAGGTGTCCCCTTTACAGCAACAAGGAAATTACAAGGGATAGAATCTGCATCTATACGTTGTAATTCAAATGCAATTTCAGCACGCTCTTCAATTGTTTCTCCCATGCCAAAAATCGCTCCAGAGCATGGTGAAATACCAGCTTGTTTCGCTTTTTGAACTGTATCAACACGATCATCATACGTATGCGTTGAACAAATACTATCGTAATTATTTGCATGTGTATTTAAGTTGTGGTTATAACGATGCACGCCTGCTTCCGCTAAACGTCCTGCTTGATCTTCATTTAAGAAACCTAAACAACAACAAATCTTCAAGTCTGTCGTTTCACGAATTTCCTTAACTGCTCCAATTACGTGATTTACCTCTTTATCCGTCGGACGACGACCAGACGCTACAATACAATATGTACCTGCTTTACGGCGTATTGCTTCATGTGCCCCTTCTACAATTTTCTCCTGCGTTAACCATGCATATTTATCAATTGGTGCTTCTGAAATAATAGACTGTGAGCAATATCCACAATCTTCAGGACATAATCCAGATTTCGTATTAATAATCATATTCAATTTTACTTTCTTACCAAAGTGATGATGGCGAATAATGTAAGCTGCATTCATAATTTCTAAAACTTCTGTATCATCAGCTTCTAATATCGCTATTGCATCTTCTTTCGTAATCATCTTTTCTTCCACTACGTCGTATGCAAGTTTTTTCCAATCCCTTTTTGTTTGTACTTGTTTCATTTCATCTCTTCCCCTCTTTTGTTATATGCATAAATAAAGCATGATACGTTGCCATTATCCCTTCATTTCCCGTGAAGTCTCTTTCGTATATGCGCAGCATCGCACGAAAGAGTGAGGGACTTTGACAATATGATCCTTCATTGCTATTAGTTGCTCCTACTTTTCGAATAGAATGCAAAAACTCCTTAACTTCTGTAAAACTCTCTATGTAACATGTTTCAGAAACATGCACATCCCCTGTTTCTATCTTACATATATGAAGCAACTGATCTTTTGAATAAAAACGTTGACCAATCGATGTTTCATTTTTTATATTTCTTTCTTCTTTCGCACGTTGGAACGAAGCATGCAATTCTTGAAATGTTTCATGTCCAAACGTTGAAAAGAGTAATATGCCATCTATAGACAAATGTTGAAATAAATTTCTTAACACTTGTTGTAAATTATTTAACCATTGAAATGTAGCATTTGAAATAATGACATCATATGATTCTTCTAATCGTAATCGCTCAATATCTTCACAGTGAAACGTTACATTTTTTACATTTTGTCTAGTTTGCGCAATCGCAATCATACTTTCAGCAAAATCAACTGCTGTAATATGTGCTTTCGGAAATAACTTTGATAATTGTTCTGTTACATACCCCGTCCCGCATCCCAGTTCTAAAATACGTATTGATGCCGTTTCACTATATCGTTCCTTTAAGATTGAAAGTAATGAATGTGCCATCTTTTTTTGTACATTTGCATATCGATCGTAAGATACGGCTGCCCCATTAAACCGTTTTTGTAGTAACGTTTTGTTGATCATGTCGTATCCCCTCTACAAATTGAATTATCTCATTTGCACAATATTCAAAATTCGTTACACATAATGCATGCCCTGCTTCACTTACTACTTTCAGCTCGCTGCTGCTATTCTCCGTCATACTACGTGCCGCAGACAATGGGCATATTACATCCTGTTCTCCGTGAATAAGTAGTATAGGTACTTTAATTTCTTTTAGTTCTTCTCTCATATCTGTTTCTATTAAATAATCTAAACCTAGTTGTAAAGACTGAATAGAATCACCTTTAAAACGGTCTACAATGTCTTCAAAGTTTTTATTCTCTTTTAGCTCATCTTTCGTAAACATATTTTCATAAAACCGCTTGAGCGTATCTTCTTTCCTTCTCGCCAAATTTCTTTTCAGCCGTTCTACATGCAAAGCATTCCATCCGTTACTGTAATCGCTCGTACTTGTAAATTTAGCAGTACCACCAATTAATACGATGCCTTTTGCCTTAATCTTTTTATAAGCTTCAACTGCTGCTAACGCCCCTAGTGACCATCCAACTAAAATTACGTTGTCATTATGCGCTACATCTATAATTCGTTCCGCAAATTCACTTCGTTCTTTCACATTACGCCAATCTATGCATTGAACAGGATATCCTTTAAAATACGGAATTACTAAATCCCAAATATTCTCTTCCATTCCCCATCCGGGAATAAAAATAATCTTTAGCTCGTTCATACGAAAATCTCCTCTTCTTTCGCAATGTGAATAATTCGATCAATAGCCCATTTTAAATCAGCTATTGTATGTTGCGATGTAACTGCAAAGCGAATTCGAGAACTATGAACCGGCACAGTTGGCGGACGAATTGCAATAGCCGCAATCCCTGCCTCTTGCAACCTTTTACTAAACTGTAAAGCATGTTCATTTGAACCGACTACAATCGGTACAATATGAGTTGAACTATTCCCAATATCAAAACCAGCATCCCTTAATTTAGTTCTGAAGTATTCTCCATTTGCTATAAGGTTCTCTCTTCTTTCGTTATCTTCTTTTACAATTTCAATTGCTTTTTGCACCGCTCCTAACGTACTTGGTGGTAAAGCTGTAGTAAAAATAAAGCTTCTCATCATATTTTGTAAATACTCTATATAAATTTCATCACCTGTCAAATACGCACCATAACACCCTAAAGCCTTGCTAAACGTCCCCATATGTATATCAATTTTTTGAGAAAGATTTTTTTCTATGTGAGATAATCCAGCTCCGCCGATTCCATATATTCCACTCGCATGTGCTTCATCGACTATAATGATTGCTCCGTATTTCTCTTTCAGTTGTACTAAATCTCTCAAATACGCAGTATCACCATCCATACTAAAAACGGTATCTGTTACGATTAATTTCCTCTTTTCAGGCGAAGCCATTTTCAAAAGCTTCTCTAAATGATCCAAATCATTATGACGATACCTTTTATGCTCTGCCCCGCTTAATATGATTCCATCAACAATACTTGCGTGATTTAACTTATCACTAAAAACAATATCGTGCCGAGAGGCTAAAGAAGATATGGCACCTATATTTGCCGTATACCCACTATTTACAATTAAAGCTCTTTCAGTACCTTTCCAGTCACATATGCTTCTCTCAACCTCTTCATATAATGGATGATTTCCTACAACGAGACGAGAGGCAGTCGCTCCAGTTCCATATCTTTTTGTACAGGCAATAGCAGCTTCTTTTAACCTTTCATCTCCAGCTAACCCTAAATAATTATTTGACGCTAAATTTAACATCCTTTTTTTATCTCGAATAAGCCAAGTCTCTTCTGCCTGCTCTGTTACATATAAATTTCGATACTGCCCTTGCTTATGTAATTGTTGTAATTTAGATTGAAGGTGCGCCCGCCACGTTTGATTCATTTTGGATAAACTCCTCTAATTTTGAAATCATAATATATTCTTTTGCAGATTCCAATACTTCTTCTTTCGTAAACTCACCTTCAAAGAATGGTAATAATCCTAAAACTGGTACCCCGCTCAACTCTTCAATCATCTCTTTATTTTCTTGCACTCTTTCCATTTCACATTCTTTGCAACCTGATAAAATGACACCCGCTACGGTTAAGCCATGCGCCTTTGCGTAAGCAATCGTTAACACTGTATGATTTACTGTTCCTAATGTAGGACGAGCTACTACAATAAGAGGCAACTGTAATTCTTTTGCAAAATCAATTACTAAAGCATCTTCTGTATATGGGACAGCAAGCCCACCTGCTCCTTCTACAAATAAGCTATTAAACTCTTTTAATAGTTCATTATAGTAATCAGTAATTTCTTTTAACTTTACTACTCTTCCAGCTCTTTTCATGGCAAGTCTCGGAGCAAGTGGTTCTTCAATAGAATAAGGGCAAATTTCATTTTCTTGTGTCGGTACACCTGATAATACTTTTAACCTTGCCGCATCTCCCTCAGGGTTTGATGCAACATGCCCACTTTGCAACGGTTTATATACCCCTACGTTATATCCTAATTCTCTAAATACACCTGCTATAGCACCTGCAACTACTGTTTTTCCAACTTCAGTATCAGTTGCTGTTATGAAAAAACCACTCATTATTCTCCCTCCGTAACATCCGAGATTGCCTTATATAAGATGCGTAACATATCATCAATCTCTTCAAAAGTAGAAGCAAGTGGCGGCATAAATACAATCGTGTTACCTAGCGGTCGTAAAATCATACCTAGCTCTCTTGAGCGTTTACATACTTGAACACCGACTCTTTCTGTCCAGTCAAAAGCTTCTTTCGTTTCCTTATTCTTCACAAGCTCGATACCAGCCATTAATCCGCACTGACGAATATCACCTACATGTTTATACGCAAAGAGCTTTTCTAATTGCGCTGCCACATAATCCGTTTTACGTGCCACTTCTTCTATTAAATTTGTTTTTTCATATAGTTCTAGATTCGCGATTGCTACGGCACACCCTAACGGATTGCCTGTATAGCTATGTCCATGGAAAAATGTTTTTTGTTCTTCATATTCTCCTAAGAAGGCATTATATATTTCATCTGTCGTTACGGTAACTGCAATTGGTAAATATCCACCTGTTAAACCTTTACCAGCAGTTAAAATGTCTGGCGTCACATTTTCATGTTCACACGCAAACATTTTCCCTGTACGCCCAAATCCAGTCGCTACCTCATCTGTAATAAATAATACATTGTACTTTGTACATAAATCGCGCAGTCCTTTTAAATATCCTTTTGGCATTGTAATCATTCCACCAGCACCTTGCATTAATGGCTCTACAATGATGGCAGCTACTTCTTCATGCTTTTCTTTCAACAATTCTTCCATTTCTGCTAAATGGCTTTTTACAATTTCCTCCTTATTATTTCCGTAAGGAGAACGATATGTATATGGATACGGCATTTTAATCGCATCAAATAAGAGCGAACTATACACTTGGTGAAACAAGTCTATTGCCCCTACTGAAACAGCTCCAATTGTATCACCGTGATATGCTTCTTTTAATGTAACGAATCTTTGTTTCTTTGGTTTCCCTTTATGCTGCCAATATTGGAAAGCCATCTTAATTGCAATTTCAACAGCGGTAGAACCTGAATCAGAATAGAATACCTTCTTCAATCCATCTGGTACAACCTCAATAATTTTTTCTGCTAATAAAATAGATGGAACGTTAGCAAGTCCTAACATAGTAGAATGAGCAATTTTATTTAATTGCTCACGAATTGCTTCATCTAATTCCGGTACTTGATGTCCGTGAACATTTAACCATATAGATGAAACACCATCCCAATATTCATTACCATTTACATCGTATAGCTTTCTTCCCTCTCCACGTTCAATAATGACAGGATCTTCTTCTAAATAATCTTTCATTTGTGTAAATGGGTGCCATACGTAAGCTTTATTTTTCTCTGCTAATTCTTCATATGTATAAGATGATTTTTCAATCGTTCTACTATTTATTGTCACAACTGTCACTCCTAATGTTAACTTGTTTATAAATATAGTTAACATTAAATCCGAATGACTGTCAATTATTTTAAAATCAAATAGTTCTTAAAAAAGAACAACTTATCATACGATAAGTTGTTCTACTTTCCATGCTGTATCTTTCCAATTTCTAAAATAATTTCTTCATCTTTTTTTCCCTCTGTATCAATTCCAAGTTGTTTAGCGTGCTCAATTAATAAATCATGACGCTTCTCAAACCTAGCGGTATTTACTTCTTTCGTAACCTCTTCTTTTGTTTTCCCCTCAGTAGAAACTCCTAGTTTCTCTGCTGCTTTTTCCATTGATTTCTTCTCTTCTATTTCTTTTACTTTCTTCACTTCTGACTGTTGTATTTGTTTTTGTTTCAACTGCTCTGATTCAGCCGCAAAAGCTGTGTAAATTCCAGCACTTCCGCCAACGACTAGTAAGGTGGTAAAAAGAATTATTTTTTTCTTCACTCTTTCCTCCCCTTTCAAATTCATTATAACGTACAAAATTAGAGCTTTAAAACAATTCTCCTTTATTTCCCTAAAAAAACATTTAATATTTTTATTGACATTTAAGATGAAAATGTGATAAAAATTTAACTAACATCATATGAATCGGCGATGATAGGATTTAGTAGTATTTCGATTTCTGATTTCAGAGAGCTGGTGGTCGGTGCGAACCAGTACAGAGCGAATTATGAATTACCCCCTGGAGCTTCTTTTACGAAACGTGAGGAGTAGTGAAAGACGGTTATAGACCGTTATGTCTAAAGAGTGGTGAAACGACACTGTTTCACAATTTAGGGTGGTACCGCGAATTTTTCGTCCCTGCATATATTGCAGGGGCGTTTTTTATTTTATAAGCGCATATCATATGACCCTTTATTTTGTGATACATTCATTTCACAAGCTAGGGTGGTACCGCGATTTCTTCGTCCCTGCATAATTATATGCAGGGACGTTTTTTTATCCAATCATTTCCGCATCATATAGAAGAACCAACAATTACCGGTAATTTGTCACAAAATTCTAAAATTTAGAAGGAAATATACAATATTGGCGAATTTTATATAAAAAAGAGCTATTTCACATTACTTAGGAGGGGAAAACAATGGTTTCAAAAATTGAGTCTGTTCTTTTAACAATTTTTATCTTTTTCTGTATTGGTTTTAGTGTTATTCAATTAGAAGTTTCACCACACATCCCAATTTTATTTGGTATCGTTCTTTTATTAGCATTTGGATTCCTGAAGAAAATCTCTTGGTCTACTATGGAGAAAGGGATGATTAGTAGTATTTCAGCTGGTATTCCATCTATATTTATTTTCTTACTTGTAGGCGTATTAATTAGCGTTTGGATCGCAGCTGGAACTATTCCGACTTTAATGGTATACGGCTTCCAACTTGTATCTCCAAAAATTTTCGTTCCAACTGTTTTTGTTGTTTGTGCAATTGTTGGAACGAGTATCGGTAGTGCATTTACAACTGCTGCAACTGTAGGACTTGCCTTTATGGGAATGGGTACTGCCCTTGGATACGATCCAGCTCTTATTGCTGGGGCAATTATTTCTGGGGCATTCTTCGGAGATAAAATGTCTCCTTTATCTGATACAACAAACTTAGCGCCTGCTGTAACGGGTGTAGATTTATTTGAACATATTCGTAACATGCTTTGGACAACAGTGCCAGCTTTCATTATTGCTTTTATCGCATTTTTCATTTTAGGAAGCGGATCTGGTGGAAACGTTGATTTCTCAGCATTTATTAACACATTAGAAAAAAATGCAACGATTTCTATCGTTACACTGATTCCTATTTTATTACTGTTCCTATTCGCATTTAAAAAGGTACCCGCAGTTCCAACATTACTTGCAGGAATTGTGGTAGGGATTATTATTCTCTTTATTTTTAAACCTAGCACTTCTTTAGCTGATTTAATAAAAATTATGCAAGACGGTTACGTTTCTAAAACTGGTATCAAAGATATTGATAGCTTATTATCTCGCGGTGGCCTGCAAAGTATGATGATGTCAATTGCTCTTATTTTCCTAGCTCTTTGTATGGGAGGATTATTACAAGGAATGGGTATTATAGCGCAGCTGATGAATATTATCTCTAGCTTCGTAAAAACTAGTACACGCTTAATTATTTCTACTGCTTCAACTGCAATTGGTGTAAACTTCTTACTCGGTGAGCAGTACTTATCCATCGTTTTAACAGGACAAGCATTTGCTAATAAATACGATGAAGTCGGTTTAGAACGTCGTAATTTATCACGAGTATTAGAAGATGCTGGTACAGTAATTAATCCACTCGTACCATGGGGTGTAAGTGGCGTATTCTTAACAAACGTTCTTAGCGTTCCAACATTCGATTACCTGCCATACGCAATCTTCTGTTTAGCGTGTCCAGTCGTAACCATTATCGTCGGCTTTACTGGATTCGGTCTTTCATGGAAAAAAGAAAAAGCAGTACCAGTTTCATAATATAACAAAAAGGATTACCAAATTGGTAATCCTTTTTATATTTCTCTACTATCTATTCGCTTTCTTTTTTCTAAATAACATAAGTAATCCCGCTCCAACAAACGCAAGACCAGCTCCAATTGTAGAAGCAATACTTGCACCTGTTTTCGGTAAATCACGTTCATCTTTTTCAGCTTCTTTATTTTCACTTACAGTTGTTGTTGTTTCTTTTGTATTTTGATCATCTGTTGTAGTTTGTCCAGATCCGGTATTATTTCCATCTTGTTTTGGTTCATTACCATTATTACCTTCTTCTGTTGGTGGTGTTGTTGGATTTTCTCCACCACCTGTTGGCGGTGTCGTTGGATTTCCTTCACCAGTTTCTTTATCATCATTTTTCTTCGTTATATCAATTGCATATTTCGCAAATTCATTTTCAGATGGTCCAACATATGAAATCTTTCCATCTTTCTTTATATACTTTTGTGCATTTGGTGAAGAATCAAATGTTGTATTTAATTTATCTGCAACAATCGGTTTAAATGTCCAATTTTGATCAGCTGCTGGATCAATATCTTTTATTTTTTGCATATACTTCACAATGATTTGACGTGTTTCATCTTGTGATTGGTATACAACTTCCCCTTTACTTACACCTGGGAACGTTTGGCTACTTCCACGATAGTTATTTGTAGCGACGATGAACTCTTGCTTGTCAGCTACTAGCTTACCTTCATATGTCATATTTACAATACGATTAGCATTTGCATTTACAACTTTTCCATCTTTATCGTATTTCGCCGGTTGTGTTACATCAATTTCGTATTTTAAGCCATCTAAAATATCGAAGTTATATGTAGGATAGCCTATATTTACTAACGGCTGTTCTTCTGTTTTCTTTGGATCAATTTGATTAAACTGACCTGCAGACATTTCAAGCCATTCTTTCACTTGTGCCCCATTTACTTTTACAGCATATAACGTATTTGGATACACGTATAAATCTGCAACGTTTTTAATCGCTAACGTTCCAGCTGGAATATCCGTATAATATGTCGCACCGTTTCGGCCACCTGCTTTAAATGGTGCTCCTGCAGATAAAACTGGAATATCTTTAATCTTTTCGTATTCTGGTTTTTTAAGTTCTTGTTCTACATACCATTTTTGCGCATTTGTCACAATTTGTACGGAAGGATCATCTTGTACTAATGAAAAATAACTATTAATTGGTGCTTTCGTTTCACCTACATGTGTATTTACATATTCGATTGTCTTTTCATGTTCATCTTTAATTTCATTAACTAATTTTTGATCAGATTCTACTAATGGATTACCTTTACTATCAGCAATCGGACGAAGTTGCGGCTTAGACTGATCTTTTTGCACTTCCCATTTTCCGTTTACCTTTTTCAATTGCATATCAATAATACCTAAGTTACTACCAAAAACACCCGGCATTACAACTGGAACACCATTAAATACATCCTTCACTTCAGTATGTGAATGTCCCATTAATACTGCATTTACGCCAGGAACCTCTGTTAAATAATACGACGCGTTTTCCATACCAACGTTGTATCCACTTTTATCAACACCGGAATGAGCTAGTGCAACGATAACATCTGCACCTTCTGCTTTCATTTTTGGTACCATTTTCTTCGCTGTTTCAACTATATCTTTCGCTTTAACTTGTCCTTCTAAATTCGCTTTATCCCAATTCATAATTTGTGGTGGAACAAATCCCATTACACCAATTTTCACTATTTGTTTTTGGCCTGCTTCATCCACTACTTCTTTCTCTAAAATATGATATGGTCTATCAAAGTAATGCTCGTCATTCTCATCATTACCATCATGGTCATCTCTGTAGACATTCGAGTTAATAACCGGAATTTTTGTTTTACTAGTCACTTTCTTTAAATAATCTAAACCGTAGTTAAATTCATGATTCCCAAGAGAGATGACGTCATACTTCATTAAATTCATTACACGATATAATGGGTGTGTATAACTAGGATCCACACGATTCTTCGGATCTTTTATTTTATTCGCTACGTAATCCCCAAGCGGTGTCCCTTGTAATGCATCCCCATCATCAAATAGGACAGAGTTTTTCACTTCTTCACGTGCTTTATTAACGAGTGTTGCCGTTTGTACAAGTCCTACTTTATTATCTGTTTTCGTTTGATAATAATCGTAATTCATTAAGTTAACGTGAATATCTGATGTTTCTAGAATTCGTAAGTTAACTGTACTCTCCCCAGTGTTCTCATCTGCATGAGCTGTTGCTGGCATTACTTGCGGCGCTATAACACCAATCGCAAGAGTTGCTCCAGCTAGCATTTTTTTTGACTTTTTCACAAAAAATCCCCCTTATACAATTACCAGAAATAATGAAATGAATCCCTATCTGTCTCTAACCACATACCTTTTTTCTTCTATTAGAGACACAATTTTCATTTCACCCTGCGCTAACGAGTAGTCCCCTTAAACGCCCGATTGATGAAGACTAACAATTAATAGGAAATAAAGCTCCCACTCATTAAAGTTTCACCTTATCTGACATTATCATATATAAAGTTCTTTCCTATCGTCAATATTTTTTGACAAACTTCAACAAATTTTCTGTAAAGTTATTATAAACTTTTCATAAACATATAATATGCCCTTACATTGCTAATACTGCTGAATATGATACAATTACCAATTACAAGGAGGATGAATTTATGAAAAAAGTCATCTTAACAATTGTTTGTCTCCTCCTTCTGATCATTTCTTATTCTTATTTTGAAAAGAACGACGAGACAAAACAAAATGAATCTGAAGAAAAAACAGAAAAAACATCTGCCCCAAATTGGATTGATAAGCAAACAAACGAATCTTTTTATCATCTTGTATTAGGTGATTCACTCGCTAAAGGATATGGATCGACACAAGGTGGATTTGCCGAATTAGCTTCTAAGCAAATAGAAGCACAAATTCATAAACCAATTACAGTAGAAAACCTTGGGGTAAACGGTCTTACAACAGATCGTCTCGCTAAAAAAGTTCAATCAGAAGATGTAAAGGAAAAAATTAGAGCAGCAAATATAATTACAATTAATATTGGAGGAAATAATTTATTTCGTTTAAATCGTGATGTTGGTGTTATAGATGGTATAAAAATGTTAAATAAAGAAAAAGCCCATTTTGAAGCGGATATAAAAAGTATTGTAAAGACAGTTCGAGATCAAAATCCGGACGCTTTACTCATTCTCTCAGAACTCTATAACCCGTTACAACTCGATGACTCCATCGCAAGTTATGCAGATATGTTTTTAGACGGCTGGAATGAATCCGTTTATTCCATTGCAAAAGTGAATCAACCATCTATCGTTTTGCCAATTCGCAAATTAATATCGAATGATAAAAAAGAGTTATTATTTGACCAAGTACACCCAAATGATAACGGCTATGCGATTATTGCCAATACATTTACAAAGCAAGTGTTATCCTACAAATATTAAAGCGACCATGAAACAATTCTATTTTTATAACATGTCTTTTTTGTTACAATGATAGTGGAAGGGGGCCTTTATATGGAATCACGCGAGTGGGAACGTATTGTTGATCATCTTCTTTCGCTAGTGCCTCTTTTTTATCGCAAATTTATGCTTCCTGGAGAATTTTCTTCTCAAAGACATATGCCGCCATCACATACACAAGTATTACTGCTTTTGCATGAAAACGGCACATTAGCAGTTTCCGAAATCGGCAAGCGGCTAGCGATTTCACGGCCTAACATGACACCTCTATTAAACAAACTTATTCAAGAAGAACTAATAGAGCGTCATTATAGCGAAAAAGATCGACGGGTCATTTTAATTTCCCTAACAGCTGAAGGGAAATTATTAGTAAATCAGTATCAGCAATTCATTTTAGACAAACTAAAAGAAAATTTCCAAACATTATCTGAGGAAGAGCGCGAAAAGCTCATTCATTCTCTTCAAACCATTCAAAATTTAATTTTGAAAACAAACGTATAAAGCTGCTTCTAAATAGAAGCAGCTTTATGATTCGTAATAGTTACCATAGTATACATTGGAATATGGCCATGTTGTTAAATATGGTTTTTTTTCCTGTGTAGGCTGTTGTTGTGGTATTTGTGGTATTTGTGATAATTGCTGTAATTGTTGTTGCCGATATAATTCGTATTGTCTACTCGTATCATAAACCGGATAATAATTTACATATGGATATACTTGAGGTACGTAATAATAATACATTATCCTCTCCTCCTTTTTCTTAAACATATTCAAAGGAGAAAATGAATGTGACATTGTTTATAATTGTACAAGTGGTTCTCTCACTCGTTTCTTCCTTTTCTTCAAGCGTAACTTACGGTTCTTTTCGTATAAATAATGCACAACGAAATACGAAATGAGACCAAACACAACTCCTAAAATCGTCATTCCAATTAATACATACACTTCACTTTGTAATAAGCTCTTTAATATCGTAAAAATGTGACTTGAAAACAAGTCCGATATCGTAAATGGTTCATGATGAATTTTCTGTACATGGAATGGATAAATCATTTTTCCTAGCGTATACGCAAGCGGAAATAAAAATACTGGGAGAAACGATATTTTCCCAATAATATTGCCAATAACTGCCGCAGGAAAAGATCCCTTTGCTAACCTGACGATTGGATAAAATATTACATATACGAGCGATGCCGTATAAATGACTAACATTTCTAAGCCGAATCCTATAGCAAACCCTAACGATACTTTCTTTGCGCCTTCTGGCGATCGAAGCAACTTATAATATTGAAACTTTAATATTCTCCACATCCGCTGAAAAAACGAATATGTTTTCTTAGTTGTTTTCACCCTCATCATCTCTTTAACTATATTTTTATATGTAGTATGTCCTTACACACTCTGAAAAACAAATTTAGTTTTCTCTTTTATTATAAATGATATCGAAATGGTTAACCAAATATACATCCGACATTTTAATATAAAAAAACCTCCCTTTTAGGAAGGCTCTTCTACATTTTTAAATAAACTCACTAATAACGCTTTTTGAGCATGCAATCGATTACCAGCTTGCTCGAAGACGATAGACTGTGGTCCATCTATAATTTCTCCTGTTACTTCTTCTTCACGATGGGCAGGTAAACAGTGTAAGAAACGATATGTTTGTTTCGCATGCTTAACAAGTTCGTTATTGATTTGGTAAGGTTGAAATAAAGAATATTTCTCTTCTTCGCCCTCTTGCCCCATGCTCATCCAAACGTCAGTATAAATGAAATCTGCTTCATTCACCGCTAATTCAGGATCATGCAAAACTTCAATTTCAGCTCCTGTTTCCTTGGCAATCGCTAACGCTTTTTTTACAATCTCTTCATTCGGTTCATATCCTACAGGCGTTGCAACAGTCATATGCATTCCGACTTTTGCACTCGCTAGCAACAATGAATGACATACATTATTTCCGTCACCTACGTAAGCCAATTTTATTCCTTTAAATGTATTTGTTTCTTCATATATTGTCATTAGGTCTGCCAATGCTTGACAAGGATGATGATCATCCGTTAAACCGTTAATAACAGGAATACTAGATTCTTTTGCAAGCTCTTCTACATCCGCGTGTGAGAATGTACGTATCATGATCCCGTCAATATACTGCGATAATACTTTCGCAGTATCTGAAACGGTTTCTCCTCTTCCCATTTGCATCTCTTTCCCACTTAAAAACATACCATGTCCCCCGAGTTGTACCATTCCCGCTTCAAAAGATACACGAGTACGAGTTGAATGCTTATCAAAAATAAGCCCTAATATTTTGCCTTGTAATAAAGGCTCTTGCTTATTCTTTTTTAAATATATAGCGAACTCAATTAAAGAAATAATTTCTTCTTTCGTTAATTCTTCTAGTGTTAAAAGATCTTTCGTATTTAATTTCGGTACTTGTACAGTTGACATGAAACTTCCCCCTTATATGATTGATACGTTTTTTGTACAAACTACTTTTTTTATTATATATACTGCCTGTTCTAACTCTTCATTCGTGACAATGAGTGGCGGTAATAGTCTTATAACATTAGGGCCTGCTTGTAATACGAGAAGTCCTTCGTTTTCTAGTTGTTCTATAAAACTTGCAACTTCATGCTTACACTCAATCCCAATCATAAGCCCCTTACCACGTATATTTTGAATACATTCGACATGCTGTAATTCCTCTTGCAACTTCTCTAATACATACTCGCCTTTTTCTTGTACTTCTTTTAAAAACAATGGTCTTTTACTTACTTGCAATACTTCTTTCGCTGCAGCCATCGCGATGTAATTCCCGCCAAAAGTTGAACCGTGTGATCCTGCAGTAAACGACGTTCCGAGCTCTTTCCGGCCAATCATTGCTCCGACAGGAATCCCATTCCCAAGTGCTTTTGCAACGGTAACGATATCAGGCTCTATTCGCACTTGTTCATAAGCGAATAGTGTTCCAGTTCTTCCTATCCCCGTTTGTACTTCGTCTATAATAAATAAGGAACCGAACTTATTACATAATGTTTCAATCTCTTTCAAAAAAGATAAATCAGCAGGTATTACTCCTCCCTCTCCTTGAACTACTTCTACCATTACCGCCGCAACTTCTTCATTCATTACTTCCTCTAATGCTTTAATATCGTTAAAAGGGATATGTAAAAAAGATGGAAGTAATGGACCAAATCCTTCTTTTACCTTATCTTGGCCTGTTGCACTCATCGTTCCAAATGTTCTACCGTGAAAAGACTGCTGGCATGTTACGACGAGAGATTTTCCAGTATGCTTACGTGCTAACTTTAAAGCCGCTTCATTTGCCTCTGCCCCACTATTACAGAAAAACACATAATCTAATGCTCTATTTTCTGTTAATAATGACGCAACTTCTTCTTGTAAGCTGTTTGTAAACAGGTTAGATATATGCCATATATCATCAAGTTGCTCTTGTACACCTTTGAGAACAGTAGGGTGACAATGTCCTAAATTACATACGCCAATTCCTGATGTAAAATCTAAATATTGCTTACCTTTATTATCAATAACTTTCGTTCCAGTTCCCTTTACAAACTCAATAGTTCTTCTGCCATACGTTTGAAAAAGATGACTCGTCATGCAATACTCACACCTTTCGTTACCGTCGTTCCAATACACTCTCCCGTAACCTCAGTAAAATCTTTTGTACCATTCACAATACTTATCTTTTGCACTCCCATTTTTAATGATGCTAGTGCCGCCTGTACTTTCGGAATCATCCCACCTGTAATAACACCTGTTTCTATAAAAGTTGCAATTTCAGATTCATCCGTTTCCTTTACCAAATTCCCTTCATGTAATATTCCATCTACATCCGTAATAAAAATCAGCTCTTTTGCCCCTAACGCGGCCGCAATCCCAGCTGCAGCATTGTCCGCATTTATGTTATAAATTTCATTACCATTTACCCCGATTGGAGCAATAACAGGAATATACCCCATATTTATTAATCCTTTTAATAAGGCTGTTTCTACATAACTTACTTCTCCCACATATCCTATCTCCTCGCTGACAGGTTGAACTTGAAGTAAATTACCGTCACACCCTGAACAACCTACAGCAAGTAAATTATGCTTTTGTAAATTCATTACGAGTTTTTTATTCGTACTTCCGCATAGCACCATTTGAACAACATCCATAACTTCTTTTGGTGTTACGCGTAATCCATCTCTTTTTTCTACGTTGATGTTACAATCTTTTAATTTGGCATCAATTTCTGGCCCACCACCATGAACAATCACCACTTTATACTTCTGTTGCAATTTCTTTATACAATCAAAAAACACAGCATTTAATTGATTCAACATACTACCGCCGCATTTCACTACAATATAATCGCTCATCTTCTCTCTCCTTATGTACGATAACAAGCATTTATTTTCACATATTCATAGCTTAAGTCACAGCCCCAAGCTGATCCTGTCTCTTCACCTAAGTGTAAGTACACATTAATGACTATTTCATCTTCTTGTAATCTCTCTTTCATTTCTTCTTCAGAAAATATTTGAGGCTCACTATTTTTTAATACCGATATAGATTGAAGAGTAATGTCAATTGTGTTCGGATGAATAGCTACTTCACTTTGTCCAATACTGCTAATAATTCGCCCCCAGTTTGGGTCTTCACCATGTATTGCTGTTTTCACAAGACTCGAACCGACTATTTGCTTTGCAATTTTTTTTGCCTCTTCATTCGTTTGAGCTCCTAGCACATTTACTTCTATTAACTTCGTAGCTCCTTCACCATCTTGCGCAATTTTTTTCGCTAAATCTTCACATACTTGCTGTAAAGCACATACGAAAGTTTCCCAATCTGTATGTTCCATATTTATCGGCCTTGTTTCTGATAATCCACTTGCCATAACGATGACCATATCATTCGTAGAAGTATCTCCATCTACCGTAATTTGATTAAATGTATGATTCGTAATTTCGGATAACGCTGTTTGCAATACGTCATGCTCTATATGAGCATCTGTCGTAATAAAACTAAGCATCGTTGCCATATTCGGATGAATCATCCCTGAACCTTTTGCAACACCCGCAATCGCCACTTTCTTCCCATCAATAATCATTTCATAGCAAGTTTCTTTCGTTATAAGATCCGTCGTTAAAATTGCTTCAGAAAAACAATATGCTTCACTTTCTTCCTTCGTCGGTATAAGAGTTGCAACTCCCTTTCGGATTATATCCATCGGCAGTGGAACACCAATTACACCTGTTGAAGCTACTGCAACGTAATTTTCTTTCATCCCAAAATGTTCCGCCCCTAATGCGCGCATCTCGTATGCGTCTTGTAATCCTTTCATTCCAGTACAAGCATTTGCATTTCCACTATTAACGATAATTGCTTGTAACTTCCCTTCTGCCGTTATACTATCCTTCGTTACTTGTAAAGGAGCTGCTTGTATTTGATTCGTTGTATACACAGCGGCACATGATGCTGGTACATCACAAACGATGGCACCTAAATCCTTTTTCTCCTTTTTTAAACCATTTGCAGTACCAATTGCCGAAAAGCCTTTCGGCGTTACAATTGAACCATTTTCTAATTTTGTAATAGACGCTACTTTAATCACCATGTCCCCCTTATACATAAAGCGGCATATGTTGTAAACCTGTTGTCTCTTCTAGTCCCGCTATTATGTTTGCATTTTGAATCGCTTGCCCAGCCGCGCCTTTCATCATATTGTCTATAACAGAAACGACCGTAACTCTTTCAGCTCTTTCATCGTAAGCTATGCCAATATCACAATAATTTGAGCCTCTCACTTCTTTTGGACTTGGAAATTTCCCTTGCGTACAAATTCGGATGAAAGGCGATTGTTCATACGTTTCTTCATACAATTTTTGAAGTTGCTTTATTTCCATCTTTTGTTTTACTTTTGCATAAAGTGTAATCATGATTCCTCGTGATATCGGTATTAAATGTGTGCTAAATGTAATTGGCTGTGATTCACTATTCCATTCTGTAAGCATTTGCTCAATCTCTGGAACGTGCTGATGCTCATTCACTTTATAAATGTGCAAGTTATCATATAGCTCAGGAAAGTGAGTCATTGTTGTTGGTGTTTTACCTGCTCCTGATACCCCTGATTTCGCATCAATAATAATCGAATCTTCTTCAATCATGCCGCTACGTACTAACGGCGCTATCGCTAGCAATGTGGCTGTAGCAAAACATCCTGGGTTTGCAATTAAACTTGCCTTTTGAATCCCAGTCCTTTTCCATTCACTTAACCCATACACTGCTTTTCTAAGAATTTCTTCTTTCGCTGCTGGCCTTTTATACCACAGTTCATATGACGAAGGATCTATCATACGAAAGTCTCCAGATAGGTCAATTACTTTTAAACCTTCTGCTAATAACTTAGGAGTTAACTCCGCCGATACTCCTGCTGGGGTTGCTAGAAATACGATTTCTGCTTCTTTTCCTATCGTCTCCACATCAATTTCTTGTAACGTATGAAAAAGGACATTTCGAAGATGAGGATATACATTTGTTATACACTCACCAACTTGTGAAAAAGAATGGAGAGATGCTATCGAAAAATATGGATGTTGTTCTAATAAACGAATTAACTCAATGCCCCCATATCCAGTGGCTCCAATAATTGCGACTTTCATAAGTTCCTCCTCATATCGATTCTTTAAATTAAGTATGATTATAATATTGTATATTTATAGAGTCAATTAAATATTTATAAATTTTTAAATCTAAAAAAACTTAATTTTATTAGAAAAATAATATACTCAACCGAATTTTTATACAAAAATAGTGCATAGTAGTTTTTTTATTTCACTTCAAGTACAATAAAACAATACATACGTACATACAGGCGGGGAAAAATATGAACGAAAAATTAATTGAGAAAATGATTATAAAAAGTTTTCAACAATATCAATGCAGTCCAATATCAAAAGAAGATCAGGAAATGCTAGTGAAACATATTCAAACGGTGACTCATTCAAATATTGAAATTGATTTATACGAGGAAATTGAGGATATTGTTTATGATTATGTAACTGGAAAACAATAAAAAATAGGAGATTTCCATATGGAAATCTCCTATTTTTTACTTAATGATTTACCTGCAACACGCTCAAATAAACCTGGGAATAAAGCATAAAGTTTCGGACCAATGCCCATCCACTTCGGTAAGTTTACTTCACGTTTTTTCGTGTGCATCGACTTTACGATTTGTTCTGCTACGTATGTTGGTTTTAACATGTAACGTCCCATATTCTTTACATATGTACCAGATTGATCCGCTATTTCAAAAAAGTTTGTATCTATCGGACCTGGATTAATTGCTGTAACATAAATATCTGTATTCGCTAATTCCATGCGTAAACTATTCGTAAATCCTAATACGGCATGTTTCGTTGCTGCATAAGCACTCGATTTCGGAGTTGCAATTTTTCCAGCAAGTGAAGCAATATTAATAATATGTCCTTCATTCTTGTTTACCATATAAGGTAGTACCGCTTTCGTACATGCTACTAATCCAAATACATTTACTTGGAACATATCTTTTACTTCACCCATTGACGCATCTTCAAACGTTTTAAAAATACCAAATCCCGCATTGTTTACTAATATATCAATACGTCCCACTTCTTGTAATACCTTTGAAAAAACAGACTGTACTTCCATCTCATCACTTACATCTAATACATAATAATAGCAAGGCGTATTATAAGTTTCTTTAATTTTGTCTACTAACGCTTGTAGTTTCTCTTCTGTTCGAGCCATTAATACTGGAGTCGCTCCCTGTGCTGCAACTTGCATTGCAACTTGCTCACCAATCCCACTAGAAGCACCTGTAATGACGATTACTTTATTTTGTAAACGTCCTGTCATTGCTGTCACCTACTTTGCATAATAAATCAATTGTTGCGATGACTCATCAATCATCACTTGTTGATTATATGCTAAATAGTCCAATTGTCCAACCGTTTCTGAAATAGTAAGTGGTAATTGTTCTTTATATAATACCGGAAATAGTTTTACACATACTTCAAATGCTGTCATTGGTTTTTCCTTTAATAACTCAAGTACTTTAAAAGCACGTGTTTCTTGCTTTTGTAATCTCGTTTCAATAAGTTGTTTCACATTTAGAACATCTTCCCCATGCCCTGATAAAATGCGTGAAATATTCATTTCGCTTAAACGCTGTAATGTTTGATTATATTGTAGTAATGGGCGTGCCCGTTCTGTTTGCCCTTCATATGGTGGTTCTAGTATTGGATTCGAAGAAATATGACTAATGAGAGCATCTCCACCAATTAATATTCCATCAGATTCTCTATATAAAGAAATATGAGTAGAAGCATGGCCTGGTGTTTCAAGCACTGTAAATCCAGGCAAAGAATTAATACGATCTCCTTCTCTCACAGTATGCGTTAACGATCTATTACAAGAATATTTAAGTGTCCTCGTCGTCAATAACGACTCGTCTTTCAAAAATGCTGCTGGCACACCAAACTGTAAGGCCGTCTCTCTAAAAAATTCATGATACCGCTTTAAAAATTCTGGATTTTGTGTGATCCAAGGCTCATTCCAAGGATGTCCAATAATATTCGTCTTCTCAGAAAATATATTTAAAAGTCCACAATGATCTGCATGATGATGCGTAATGACTACTGTTTCAATATCTTCTATCGTATATCCTAATGCACCTAATTGACTTTCTAACGCATTCCTTGCCTCTTCTGTATTCGTCCCTGTATCAATTAATGTTAATGTCTCCCCCTCAACTAAAAACACATTCACAGTTTCCACTGCAAATGGTACAGGAATCTCCATTCGGTGAATCGCCGTCATGCTTAGCCCCCCCTGTCTCTTTCCGGTTCAAAAATGAATACTTCTTCAGTTTACAACTTCTATATATATTTGTCATTATTTTCAGATAAAAAGAGGTGTTTCCTATAAGAAAACGAATGTATGTACATTTATAAGAATTTCTAACCAAAATTAAAGGAGGAACATCATGTCTATTCAAAACATTTCCTTTCTCGGTGCAGGCTCTATTGCTGAAGCTATTATTGGTGGCTTGTTACATGCAAATGTTGTTAAAGGTGAACAAATTACTGTAAGTAATCGTTCTAACGAGACGAGATTACAAGAGCTACATAAAAAATACGGTGTCAAAGGTACTCATAATAAAAAAGAATTACTTACTGATGCAAATATTCTTTTTCTAGCAATGAAACCAAAGGATGTTGCAGAGGCGCTTACCCCTTTTAAAGAATACATAAATAATAACGTGCTTATTATTTCATTACTAGCAGGTGTTTCTACTCACTCAATTAGAAAACTACTTCAAAAAGACGTTCCAATTATTCGTGCAATGCCAAATACATCCGCAGCCATTCTAAAATCAGCTACCGCTATCTCCCCTTCAAAACATGCAACAGCGGAACATATTCGCACTGCAACATCTTTATTTGAAACGATCGGTCTCGTCTCTGTTGTAGAGGAAGATGATATGCATGCTGTCACTGCATTATCCGGAAGTGGACCTGCTTATATTTATTACGTAGTGGAAGCTATGGAAGAAGCTGCAAAAAAAATTGGTTTAAAAGAAGATGTTGCAAAATCACTTATTCTTCAAACGATGATTGGTGCTGCTGAAATGCTAAAAGCAAGTGACAAGCACCCTTCTATTTTGCGAAAGGAAATTACTTCTCCTGGTGGAACTACCGAAGCAGGTATTGAAGTATTACAAGAACATGAATTTCAACAAGCACTTATTTCTTGTATTACACAGGCAACGGAACGATCACATAATCTTGGAAAAACATTAGAACAACTAACAAAAGAAAAATAGAAAAAGGAGCTCAAATAAACTTGAGCTCCTTTTTCTATTTTTACACTTAGTTATTGTTCTTCCCAAAAATCTCTTCTTGCAGGCGACGACCAGTCGGCGTTGCTGCAAGTCCACCTTCTGCTGTTTCACGAAGTGCTACTGGCATCGTTTGTCCAATTCTAAACATTGCCTCAATTACTTCATCACATGGAATTGTACTCGTTACACCAGCTAATGCTAAATCTGCTGAAATCATCGCATTCGCAGCTCCTGCTGCATTACGTTTTACACAAGGCACTTCTACAAGTCCTGCAACAGGATCGCACACTAAACCAAGCATGTTCTTTAATGAAATTGCCATCGCTGTAGCTGCTTGATCTTGTGTTCCACCAGCCATCTCAACTGCAGCTGCAGCCGCCATTCCACTTGCTGAACCAACTTCAGCTTGGCATCCTCCTGCCGCACCAGAAATACAAGCATTATTCGCAACAACCATACCGAAAGCTCCTGCTGTAAATAAGAACTCAATCATTTCTTCACGTGTAGGCTGCAATTTTTCTCTTAGTGCAAATAGTACACCTGGCACTGTTCCAGCAGACCCTGCTGTTGGTGTTGCACAAATAATTCCCATCGCTGCGTTTACTTCATTTGTTGCAACAGCTTTGCTTACTGCATCCAAAATCGTATCTCCAGATAAGCCTTTTCCACTCTTCATATACGCTTGAACTTTTACAGCATCTCCACCAGTTAAACCAGTTGGTGATTTCACGCCGCGAATACCACGTTCTACTGCTTGTTCCATCACGACTAAGTTCTTTTCCATACCAGCAATTACTTCTTCACGTGAAATACGTCTTGTTTCCATTTCACATTGAATCATAATTTCTGCGATTTTTACATTTTGTTCTTTAGCTTGCGCCACTAGTTCCGCTGCGTTCCGAAACATGGTGTGTCCCCCCTGCAATTAATCCATAATAGTTACTTGACAAATATTTTGTTGCGCTTTTATTTCTTCAATCACTTCATCTGCTAATAATTCATCTGTTTCAATAACCATAAGCGCTCTTCTTCCTTTTTCTTTACGAGAAACACTCATTGTACTAATGTTAATCTCGTGTGTAGCAAGGATTGAAGCCACCGCTGCAATAGCACCAAAGCGATCGTTATTTACAATAAGTAGTGCTGGACTTGTGCCTGATAATTGAAGATCGAATCCGTTTAATTCTACAACTTCAATTTTACCGCCACCAATTGAGCAAGCAACAACTTCAATTTCTTCTTCACCTTTATACAAACGAATTCTTGCTGTATTTGGGTGAGGTGCATTGGCATCTTCTTCAATGAATTCCACTTCAATTCCGCGCTCTTTTGCTATTTCTAGCGCCTCTGGAATACGTAAGTCATCTGTTTCAAATCCCAATATTCCACCGATTAGTGCTACATCGGTACCATGCCCTCGATACGTCTTTGCAAATGATCCATATAACGAAATGCTTACTCTTTCTGGTTCATGACGAAACAGCTGGCGAGCAACTTGCCCCATTCTTGCCGCGCCTGCTGTATGTGAACTTGATGGTCCAATCATAACTGGACCGATAATATCAAATACTGAGCGATACTTCATCATAACTCCCCCTAAACCTCTATGAAAAAAATTTATTCTACTATTCTATTAAGCTGCTACATCTGTCGCTTTTCCAGTTGTACCACGAATTTGTTCTGCTGTATGAATTGGATAATTTTTGAATAAAAGTAATCCAATATAACCTGAAATAATACCAGTTATCATAATACATAAGAATCTTAGTATTATTTTCATTAAAAAAATGATATAAGATAATCCACAATAAAGTCTGGTAGCAATCCAAAGTTTAACACAGAAGCCATTGCAAGCATAGCATAAACAAGTGATATCTTTCCTATTATAATTCTCATGTTACTCTCTCATGGTTTAGTCAACTTCACTTGTTACGATAATAACTAAAAAGCATGTGACTTATCATAAATTATAATCTGCCCTCATTATAGCTTGTTTTTTATAAAACGCTTACTTTTGTTGAATTTTAAAAGTTCTGAATAAAAGTCCATTCCTGCTATTTGTATCACTTGTATGTCATCTGACTTATATAACAGTTTTTCTAAATAATCATTATTTCGTATTTTTATCGTATATATTCAAACCATTCTAATTTTCTGTATCATCCAAGTATAAGCATAAAATAATAACAGTTTTATTTTTAAATTTTTTTAGACATAAAAAAATGGCAACCCATCGTTACCATTTTTTACAAAATTATCATTTTTCTACTGGGAATGATTTCAAATCTGTCGCTATTTCTGTATTAGAAAACAACTCTCTTGCCTCTTTCAATAATTCCTTATATGTATCTCCTTGATAGCGAGAACTAATGTGAGTTAAGATTAATCGCTTCGCATTTGCCTGAAGTGCAATGCTCGCAGCTTGCTTAGATGTGGAATGAAAATAATCATGCGCTTGTTGCTCATCTTCTGCTGCGAAAGTCGCTTCATGGACAAGTACATCTGCATCTTGCGCAAGCTCCCTACTCGCTTCGCAATATCGCGTATCACCTAAGATAGTAATAATTCTTCCTTTTTGAGGTGGGCCGATAAACTCATTTCCATTTAATATCGTGCCATCCTCTAATTCAACTACTTCTCCATCTTTTAAACGTTTAAAGATTGGACCTGGTTTCACACCCATCTCAAGCAATTTATCAACTAAAAGAGCACCTTGTATATCTTTCTCTACAATACGATATCCAAAACATTCTATACCGTGTGACAATCTTTTCGTTTCTACATAAAATTCATTATCTTCAAATACGGTACCTTCTTCTGTTATCTCCACAACTTCAAGTGGATATTTCACATGTGTCGTACTTACCGATAATGCCACTTCAATAAATTGTTTAATTCCTTTCGGTCCATACACCGTTAAAGGCGTAGTTCCTCCTTGAAATGAACGGCTACCTAATAAACCAGGCAATCCAAAAATATGATCGCCATGTAAATGCGTAATAAATATTTTTTCAATGCGGCGCGGACGTACCGATGTATGTAATATTTGATGTTGCGTGGCCTCGCCACAATCAAATAACCAAGTCTGTCCTCGTTCTTCTAACAATTGTAAAGCAATTGCTGAAACGTTCCTTCCTTTTGAAGGAACACCTGCACCAGTTCCTAAAAATACAAATTCCACTTTCTTTCCTCCAGCTCTAAATATACTCTATCTCTCATCTTACGGAATGTTATTTCAAATGGCAAATCGAATTTACATAACCAATCATCTAGACAACTATATAACACGAACGTTATACTTAAAAAATTTACCAATCGTTCGTGTTTTGTGGTAAAATAATTATACTACATTTTAAGGGAGCGTTTTATTATGAAAGAAGTATTTCGTTTACAAACTGATTTTTCATCTTCATTTGATCGCTGGGTAAGTTCTTTCGTGTCTGATCACCCAGCACAATTAGAATGGACAACTTTAAAGGAATTAATCCATGAATATACAACATCACATACAAATGATACGTTACCAGCATATATTTCTTCAGCTTTAACATATTACGCCCAACGCGTTTCAACTACAAACAGTTCAGAGATTGTTATTTTTGAAAACCCTACAATCTCGTAATCTATAATAAAAAAGCACTGGTTACAGTGCTTTTTTATTTATACTTATTTAACAAATGATCATATTCCGTCCAAAAGTCGGTATACATACTTCGCTCAAGCTCATTTAAAATTATCTTTTCACTTGATTTATTAAATAATTCTTTTGCTTGTAGTGCAAAAGAAACAATTTGTTTTCTATATTCATTTTCATTCAATTCTATATGAAGCCCTTCATAGTATATAGCCTTTTGATCAGTAGAAATAACTTTGACAAAGTCCTTTAAAATCACATTTTTACCTATATGGTTTATAGTCCAATGAATTGAAATTGGGCATCCTAACATTAGGATAGTGCCACATCCGTGCAAAATAACCCCCTCTTCATTTTCAATATCACAAATATATTCTTTATCTAAAGTTCGTAACAAAGCTAAAGCTGATTCACTTATTCCCCATTCCTCATCCATACCTGTCCGCGTAATAATCGTTCCATCCACATTTAAATATATTTCTCCGTGTGAACATAAATCTTCCTGCTCATTAAACAACCATTTTTGATTCTCAATATTTATAATAAAATTTTGTGGTACCATTACAAATTCCCCTTTTATAAAAATATTTATTTTCCATATTATTCATAATCAATATCATGCATTTCATCCCACATATCTATTATAAATCCGTTTAATATTTTAAAAACACAGATAAAAAAGATATTGACACTACGATTTTACAGTGCTAACATTCAACATGTAATTGAATATGGTCTCTGTTAGGTGAGGCTCCTGTATAGAGAAACGCTGCTGCCCAAAAATGTCGAGAGACGCCAATGGGTCAACAGGAAAGGTCGGAATGAAGGCCTTTTTTAACGTAGCTGGTTTCAGTACCTATGCTATACAGTGCTAAAACTCAACGAGGGAGAGGTGCATGTATTTTGTCATACACAAAAACTGTTTTTATTTATGTCTACTAACAGTCTTTGTTGTGGACTCTTTTAACTGCGAATTCAGACCTTTACTCGTTTTGAGTAAAGGTCTTTTTACGTCTATATGCACCTTACTATGAAACAAACATAGCATATTCAGAAACTACTAAATTGTACGGAGGTGAGGAACAGTTGGCAATTGATGATTCGGCCCAGATACCCATACGTTTTACATTCGTATTTCATCATGTAGGTAGGAAAGAAACTGTTCCTCACCATTTCAAATAGTTAGGTAACAGATTGTTTCCTCCTTCATGACAGAGGAGGAACTACCGATGTTTAATTTACAAAGACAAGAAACAAAGCATGCTTATGAGCAAGATAGCATGAAAACAAATAACGAATTATTAGTGGAGGTTGCAACACAAGATGTAAGCTCTGCGTTAAAACTTTTAGAAACAACACAAGATGGATTATCTAAACAAGAAGCGTCTCGTAGACTTTCTTTATATGGTCCGAACGAAATAGCTCATAATAAAATGGCGCCGTGGTACATTCAATTTCTATTGGCATTTAAAAATCCATTTATTTTCGTTTTATTAGCTCTTGGAGCACTCTCCTTTTTCACAGATGATATGCAAGGAACGATTGTCGTATCTGTAATGGTCCTACTTAGTGCAACGATTCGGTTTTCCCAAGAATTTCGTTCTCAAAAAGCTGCCGATAAGTTAAAAGCTATGGTTCGAACAACTGCGAGCGTATTTAGAATAAATGGATTTGTACATGAAACAAAAAATGTAAAGAATTTAAACCGAAATTACACAACAGAAATTCCAATTGAGGAACTTGTACCTGGCGATATTATTTCCCTTTCAGCTGGTGATATCGTTCCAGCTGATGTGCGTGTTGTATCCGCTAAAGATTTATTTGTTAATCAATCTTCTTTGACAGGGGAAGCACTTCCTGTAGAAAAATACGAACACTGCTACCATACAGAAAATAAGCATATCTTACCGAAAAACATGAAAAAAAATTACAATCCACTCGATATGGAAAACCTTTGCTTCATGGGAACAAATATTGTAAGTGGTAGCGCAAAAGCTGTTGTCATCTCAACAAGTACCGATACGTATTTCGGCTCTTTAGCAAATAAGGTAATTGGAAAGCGTGTAGAAACAAGCTTTGATAAAGGTGTAAACAAAGTAAGCTGGCTCTTAATTACATTCATGCTTATTATGGCGCCTATTGTCCTTCTCATTAATGGATTCACAAAAGGAGATTGGCAAGAAGCTTTCTTCTTCGCTATTGCCGTCGCTGTTGGTCTTACACCTGAAATGTTACCAATGATTGTAACTGCTAATTTAGCTAAAGGTGCCGTTAACATGTCTAAACAAAAAGTAATTGTAAAACAGCTAAATTCTATTCAAAACTTAGGTGCTATGAACATTCTTTGTACAGATAAAACCGGAACTTTAACAGAAGATAAAGTTGTCCTTGTTCGTCACTTAGATCCCAAGGGAAATGAATGCAATCGCGTCTTACAATTTGCCTATTTAAATAGTTTCTATCAAACTGGATTGAAAAATTTAATAGATAAAGCTGTTATTAAGCATACAGAGGAAAACAATAAATTTAATCCATCAGCTTTTCAAAAGCTAGATGAAATTCCATTCGATTTCGCCCGCCGGCGTATGTCAGTCATCGTAAAAGATATTTCAGGTGAACATACAATGGTTTGTAAAGGTGCCGTAGAAGAAATTTTATCAATTTGTAATTACACCGAAGTGGATGAAAAAGTCGTTCCACTCACCGAGGAAATACGTTCAAATGTCAAAAAACTAAGTGAGACATTAAATAGTGAAGGTATGCGGGTTATTGCTGTGGCTTATAAAAAAGATAGAAGAATAAATAATAAAGAGTACGCAGTAAAAGACGAAACAGATATGATTCTCAGTGGATATATCGGCTTTTTAGATCCACCGAAACCATCTGCAGCAGCTGCAATTCAAGCATTACAAAAACATGGTGTACAAGTGAAAATTTTAACTGGCGATAACGAAATTGTTACAAGAAAGGTTTGTAAAGAAGTTGGATTAGATATCGGCGAACCAATCCTCGGTTACGAGATTGATTCTTTACCAGATAAAGCATTAGCAAAACTTGCTGAAGAAACGACTGTATTTGCGAAGCTTAATCCAATGCAAAAATCTCGTATTATACACGCATTACAAGGAAATGGACACACTGTAGGTTACATGGGAGACGGCATTAACGATGCTGTAGCATTACGTGAAGCTGATGTCGGAATATCTGTTAATACTGCTACTGATATTGCGAAAGAAGCTTCCGATATTATTCTACTCGAAAAAAGTTTAACTATATTAGAAGCAGGTATTTTAGAAGGACGTACTACATTCGGAAATATTTTAAAATATATTAAGATGACAGCTAGCTCTAACTTCGGTAATGTGTTTAGCGTGTTAGTAGCAAGTGCTTTCATTCCTTTTTTACCGATGCTTGCCATTCATCTTTTAATTCAAAACTTACTTTATGATATTTCACAACTTTCTATTCCATGGGACAAAATGGATAAAGAGTTTCTAGAAAAACCACGAAAATGGGATACTGCAAACTTACGAAACTTCATTATTTGTATCGGCCCAATTAGTTCCGTATTTGATATTATCACATACGTAGTCATGTGGAATGTATTTGGTGCAAATACACCGAGCGAGCAATCATTATTCCAGTCCGGTTGGTTTGTCGTTGGATTGTTAACACAAACTTTAATTGTTCACATGATAAGAACACAAAAGATTCCATTTATTCAAAGCACTGCATCAACACCAGTCGTTTTATTAACCGCTCTTATTATGGCAATCGGGATTTATATTCCATTCTCACCACTTGGTGCAGCCGTTGGTTTACAAGCATTGCCACTTAACTACTTTCCTTGGTTAGTAGGAATACTATTAGGCTACGCTTTTTTAACACAATTCCTAAAAAAGCTTTATATTAAAAAGTTTCGTAGCTGGTTGTAAAAATAAGAATGAGTGGATATTCCCCGCTCATTCTAAAAGACATAACACATATTTATATATGGAGGTGACCATGATGGTATGGTACGACATTGTATTCAGATTAGTTATAGCAATTATTGTAGGAGCTTGCATTGGAATGGAAAGACAATGGAGACACAGAATGGCTGGGTTACGGACAAATGCTCTCGTATCACTTGGTGCCTGTATATTTGTTTTATTATCCGTCATGCTTGATCATGATGCTAGCCCATCCCGCATTGCTGCTCAAGTCGTTAGTGGCATTGGCTTTTTAGGGGGTGGCGTTATTATCCGCGATGGTTTTAGTATTAGAGGGCTAAATACGGCAGCTACTTTATGGTGTGCAGCTGCTGTCGGTACTCTTACAGGCGCCGGTTTCCTCGTTGCAGCTATATTAGGTACAGCCGGCGTGTTACTAGCAAATATACTCCTTCGCCCAATTGCTCTTTTTATGAATAAAAAATCAAAAAAAGAATCACCAGAACAAACAAACTACTTACTTTCCCTTACTTGTTCAGAAGAAAATGAAGCACATATTCGTTTTTTACTTATGCATATGGTAAGTACAGAAGGGCTCGGTTTAAAAGAGTTGTATAGCGAAGATGTAGATTCTAATCGAAAGGTGTGTATACAGGCTACATTACATTGCAAGACAAATGCGGCTATCTTAATTGAAAAAATAGTAAGTAGAATGCTATTAGAATCTGGCGTTACTGCAGCTGGTTGGAAAACTTCATTAGATTTAGAAGCAAGTTAAAAATGAAAGGTGTCATGATTTTACTACTTCATGACACCTTCTACATAAACTTATTTTCTAACTTTTGTTGAAACGACTTCTCTTGCTTACGTAGTAGTTGACTACCTCGTTGTAAAATCGGTGTTCCATACTTATCATTAATTTGATCAATGACAGCAAGTAGTGGTTCTTTTTTCGCATCCTCTTCAAATGAAAACAAATCTAATTGTTTCACCGATTCTGTCTTCCACTCTATTTCAGTAGCTGTAACACCTAGTAAACGAACGGAATCACCATCCCAATGTTGCTTCCATAAACGGGATGCTGCTTGAAAAATATCACGTTCTTCCCAAATCGCATTTTTCAATTGCTTACTCCGTGTTACTGTTCGCCTATCATGGTATTTAATCATAATTTGAATATTATAGCTGACAAGGGTTCGCTTTTGTAATCTTTTACTCACTGATTTTGATAACCGTTCTAACATATCAAGTAATTCTTTCTCTTCATCCATATCCTTTGAAAAAGTCATCGAGTTACCGACACTTTTATGTTGGCCCATTTGACTCGGATCCACTTCCCTATCATCCGTACCTTTTGCACGCTTTTGTAAATCAATACCGTGCTTGCCAATTTTAGCGCGAATGATATGCTCGTCTCCCTTCGCTAACTGTTCAATTGTATGTATATGAATTTCATTTAATTTTTCAGCTGTTTTTTCTCCAATCCCATGCATTGCTTCAACTGGAAGTGGCCAAATCATTTCTGGAATATCACGTTTTCGAAGCACGGTAATACCGAGAGGTTTTTTCATATCAGAAGCTGTTTTTGCTAGGAAAAGATTTGGAGCGATTCCGATACTACACGGAAGCTGTAACTCTGTTAATAGTGCTTGTTGCATCATCTTTGCTATTTCAAGAGGCGAACCAAGTGCATAGCAATCTGTAATATCTAAATATCCTTCATCTATTGAGACTGGTTGTATCTTTTCTGTAAAACGGGAAAGGACTTGAAACATTTGAAATGAAGCTTCGCGATATAATGTGAAATTAGGACGCCTTACAACTAATTGCGGGCATAATCTTTTCGCTTCCCAAAGGGGCATCGTCGTACGTATTCCGTATTCTCTCGCCTCATAACTACATGTTATTATAATTCCTTTTCTCTCTTTTTCATTTCCAGCAACCGCTAATGGCTTTCCTTGTAATGATGGATCATGAGCAATTTCAACAGATGCGAAAAAGCAATTCATATCTACATGTAAAATAACACGACCATTTTTCGGATACATTTCTCGCATAGTACTCACCCCCTGATCAGAACGTTCGTTCTTTTATTATATCAAATTTTGCACAATAGTTATAATAATTACTTGTTCTTTTTTATAATCGATATAAAGAGGATACACATGTGAAAGAGGCTGATTATGATGAAATTAACTATATGTTCCTTGTAGTTATATTAATCATTGCAATTAATTATTTACTACTTCCGATTTTCAATATGAATACGTTAGGATTATTCCCTCGTCTAGTACATATAGCAACAACGTATATACTTCCATAGTTTTTCTTATATTGGCTTATACGTCTTGTCAAAGCAATCGAGTCAAAATAAAAAGCGTGTAAATCACAATTGATTTACACGCTTTTTCTATTCCATTACTTCGCTACTTCTTCAATAATTGCAACAACTAATTCTGCTGTTTTTGCTAACTCTTCAACAGGAATTTTCTCGTTTGTTGTATGAATTTCTTCATAACCAACTGCCAAGTTAACTGTTGGAATACCGTGTCCTGCAATTACGTTTGCATCACTTCCGCCACCACTTTGGTGAAGAGAAGGTGTACGACCAATTTTTTCAGCTGCACGTTTTGCAACTTCTACAACGTGATCGCCATCAGCAAATTTAAATCCTGGGTACATAACGTTTACTTCAACGTCTGCATGACCGCCCATTTCTTTTGCAGTTGTTTCAAATGCTTCTTTCATTTTCGCAACTTGTGCTTCCATTTTCTCATTGATTAACGAACGAGCTTCTGCAAAGATTTGTACATGATCGCAAACGATATTCGTTTGTGTACCACCTTCAAAACGTCCAATATTTGCAGTCGTTTCAGAGTCAATGCGACCAAGTGGCATCTTCGCAATTGCTTTCGCTGCGATAGTAATTGCAGATACACCTTTCTCCGGCGCTACACCAGCGTGAGCTGTTTTCCCGCGAATAATTGCGTTCACTTTCGCTTGTGTTGGAGCTGCAACAACGATTTCACCAACTTTTCCATCGCTATCTAATGCGTAGCCATATTTCGCTGTAATACGCTCACGATCTAAAGCTTTTGCACCAACAAGACCTGATTCTTCTCCGACTGTAATAATAAATTCAATTTTACCGTGAGGGATATTTTTCTCTTTTAAAACACGGATTGCTTCGAACATTGATGCTAATCCAGCTTTATCATCCGCACCTAAAATTGTTGTACCATCTGATACGATATATCCATCTTTAATAGAAGGCTTAATTCCATTACCAGGAACTACTGTATCCATATGAGAAGTAAAGTAAATTGTATCAACACCATCTTTTGTTGCTGGTAAAGTACAAATTAAGTTGCCTGCACCATGACCAGTTACAGCCATTGTGTCATCTTCAAATACTTCTACACCTAAATCTGTAAATTTCTTCGTTAATACTTTGCAGATTTCTGCTTCAAATTTCGTTTCAGAATCTACTTGTACTAATTCCATAAATTCATTTACTAAACGTTCTTGATTAATCATAAGACTGCGCCTCCTGCACTACCATTATGTATGTAACACTACTAATTATAACAGAATTTCGCAAAAGTTTCGAAATACAAGACAAAAAACAGATGGTTTACATGTCTAGATAACCATCTGCTTTCTATTACTCATTTAACAATACCCAGCGCATATGATCCTCCCACACGCCATTTACCATTAACATCTTCCTAGACACGCCTTCATATTGAAAACCTATCTTCGTCACCACTTGTATAGATGCTAAATTACGAGGCATAATCGGAGCTTCTATACGATGTAACTGAAATTCCTCAAAAGCAACTTGAATTGCTTTTCTAAGTGCTTCTGTCGTATACCCTTTGTTTAACTCTGCTTTATCTAATTTATAACCGAGTACACAAGATTGATAAATGCCACGAACGATTAAATTAAATGAAATACACCCAATTATTTTTGTATCATCACCCTTTTTAAAAATCCATAGTCTGATGATTTTCCCGTCTTCGAACTCTTTTCTATCCTTTTGCAACTTTTTCTTTTGATAATCTAGCGTAAAAAAATCATCCGGTCTATACTCTTCCCAAGCTTTTAAAAATTCACGATTTCTGTCGTAATATTGAAGAACTGTTTCAGCATACGACTCATCTATTTCCCTTAAGTATAAACGATCTGTTTCGTATATTTTCATCATCGTATCTCCATTCTTCAGCTTGCCCAACTAAAAATTAACAATATATCCTTTAACTATATTCTCTATACACACTCAAATTTCCTGTTATATTTTGCAATCCCCTCCCGAATTTTGTCCTCACTCTCCCCTTGTCCATAATTTCATTTCTCGTTACAATGAAATTGTACTGATTTGCAAGGAGGTATAACGATGCATAAAAAAGCTCAAAAAATTATGGTTTATGTGATGCTAATTTCTATGCTTGTAACAACATTACTTGCTGGCGCGAGTATGTTTTGGTAAAAAGGGCGATGTGTTCGTCCTTTTTTTACTTTTTACACATGAAAAAATAAACCATCTCGACATCGAGATGGTTTATTTTATATAAAACACAATCGCTACAATACTAAAGGAAAATGACATTACAAGTGCTATTACAAAACTTGTATATTGTTTCTGCTGAAATGCTCCAATAACAAAAGTGAGATTAAGTAATGCCATACATACAATCGCTACAAGATAAGAACATATATTAAAAGTTGCCAATATGAATGTAATAACAAATAGAAATCCCATAAAAAACTGCATATACGAAAGTTTTGGATTCAAGTACATATGAGCAACCCCTTTATCTAATTTTATCTTTCTATACTTTCATTAACGCATGGTTATGTACACATGTCAAGACAACTTATTACAATAGAAAAAGCCAACCTTTTCGTTGGCTTTTTCATATGCAACGGCTCCTTTTTCTTTTGCCAATTGCTGAAATGATTTTTTCGATTTCACAATCCATACTTTCGTTCCAATTGGAATACGATCAAACAAATATTCCACATCGTTTTTCTTCATTCTTATACATCCTTGTGAAATATACTTTCCAATTGAACTCGGTTGGTTTGTTCCATGTATTCCATATTTACTTCCATCAGTTCCTCTTGCATTAAATCCAATCCACCTTGATCCAAGTGGATTTTTTGGCGATCCACCTGGAATATCCTTTGCAATGTAATATGGATCCTTCGCTTTCATTACAACATCAAAAGTTCCTTCTGGAGTTAATTCATTCGTTTTCCCTGTCGCTACTGGAGAAACCTTTTGAATCTTTCCATCGTCAATGTAAGCTAATTTATTCGTTGCTTTATTTACAATAATAAAAGGATCTCCGGCACGTGGATTCTCCCCAAGAGGCCAAAGCGGCGATAAAGAAAGACATAATATGATAGAGAGAAGATACGGCATAGATAATTCCTACCTTCTATATAAGTTCTTTTATATTATCCTTTCCCTTAAAGCGACTTTTAATGAGTAAATATTGTTCCATTTCATACACAAGTTGAACAAGTTTCGCACGTATCTCAAATTCTTCGCGTGTAGCTGGCAATGGCATGTCTCTAAATAATTCCCTCATTTCTTGAAGCTGCCTTAAGGAAATAACGCCAGTACTCTCAGGGCTAATAGCATTACCAATGTTTTCAACAACATCTGCAATCATGTCAGCTTGTTCATATGTCCACGATAAAGAAGCTGCTAGTGGTATCATTCGCTCTAAAATTTCGAATTGTTGCATACGCATATTAAAATAACGATAGTAATAATCATCTTCTCGCATAAATGCATTCTCAAGTTTTTTAAACGATAAATCTCTTGCCTCATTTAACATATTCTCGGTTTCAATGAGTTCTGCTCCACTCCAACTACTTTCTCGATTTCGTAAATACACAACCATTTCAAACAAAATCGTTTTAAAATTACTCTCTATTTTATCTTGATACTCTTTTAGCTTATTTTCACTACTCGGCATATACATATTCACTAATAGAGCCACGCTAATCCCTATCGTTAATATAGCAATTTCATTTCCAACTATAAGCCATGTAATTTGCTTCAATGAATATAGATGCATAACAATAACTGAACTCGTGACAATACCTTCTTGAATTTTAAGCATTACTGCAGTCGGAATAAATGTAAGTAACAATATGCTAATTGCAAGTGGTGTATAGCCGATCGTTTCAAAAATACAAAACGCGAATACCATTGATAATACACACGCTAGAAAACGATGTAACGACACTTGAAGCGATTTGCGCTTCGTATTTTGTACACATAAAATAACTAAAATACCTGCTGAACTATAAAATTCTAATCCTAATAACTGAGCAATAAAAACTGCCGCGCCTGTCCCAATTGCTGTTTTTACTGTACGATATCCAATTTTAAACATATCATTACTCCTATATGTATAAACGTATTTACAGTTAGTATAAAAAAAGGATGACACAATGTCATCCTTTTCTACTTATTATTCACATAACCTTTTCATATTACAATATTTTTTGTAAAAATTGTTGCGCACGTTCACTTTTCGGCGCTGCAAAAAATTCTTCTGGCACACTATCTTCTACAAGCTTTCCTCCGTCCAAGAAAAGAACACGATCTGCCACTTCTTTTGCAAAGCCCATTTCATGTGTAACGATAGCCATCGTCATTCCTGTCGTAACTAACGATTTCATAACTTCTAACACTTCTTTCACCATCTCTGGATCTAGCGCCGATGTCGGTTCATCAAATAACATAACTTCCGGTTCCATCGCTAACGCTCTTGCAATTGCTACACGTTGCTTTTGTCCTCCCGAAAGACGATTCGGATACGTATCTTTTTTATCTACTAATCCAACCTTTTCTAAAAGTTTCTCCGCTTTCTTTTCAGCTTCTTGCTTCGTTACCCCTTTTACATTGATAGGAGCATACGTAATATTTTCTAATACAGTCATATGAGGAAATAAGTGAAAATGCTGAAATACCATACCGACATTTTCACGAACATGCATAACATTCGTTTTCGAATTCGTTACTTCTTCCGTTCCAATCCAAATGTGACCATCCGTTGGTGCTTCTAACATATTCATACAACGTAAAAATGTTGATTTTCCTGATCCAGAAGGTCCTATAATTGCAACTACTTCCCCTTTTTCAATCGTTGTTGTAATTCCTTTTAATACTTCGTTTTTACCAAATGATTTATGAAGGTTTTCAATTTTAATCACTTTTCTTCATTCTCCCTTCAATTGCCTTCCCGACTAATGTAAGAATAATGACTAACATATAATAAATGAGTCCAACAAAAAGTAATGGTTCAAGATATTTAAATGTCTCACCGCCTACGATGTAAGCACGACGCATTAAATCAGTCGCGCCTATTACTGTTACTACAGCCGATTCTTTCGTAAGTGTCGCAAATTCGTTCACAAGAGCTGGTAATATATTTTTTAATGCTTGAGGGAAAATAATATTTCTCATCATTTTTCCGTACGGTATCCCTAAAGCCATCGCTGCTTCTGTTTGTCCTTTATCAACTGCTTGAATACCAGCACGAATCACTTCTGACATATATGCACCTGAATTCAAGCTAAATGCAAGTACAGCTGCTAAGAATGCTGGTATTTCATAACCAATTATTTGCGGGACGCCGAAATAAATAATCATTAATTGCAATACAAGTGGTGTACCACGAAAAATTGATGTATAAAAATCTGCTGCTATATTTAACGCTCGTATTCTAGCAATTTTACAAAGTGCTAATAATGTTCCTAAAATAAATCCTGCTAAAGCTGATACTGCTACAATTTTCAAAGTAACTTCTAAACCTTTTAGTATATATGGTATCGAAGGCGTAATCGCCGAAAAATCTAAGTTCATCCTTTTCATTCCCCTCAAAGAAAAGTGAAAGGCAGCTTATTTTTCGCTGCCAAACCATTTCTTCACTAATTTATCCATTTCTCCATTTTCTTGCATTTTTTTAATTACTTTATTAAATTCAGCTGTTTTATCACTATTTTTCGGAAGGGCAATTGCTGCGCCAACTTCTTCTGGCGCTTCTTTAATTTCAATTCCTTTTAAATCTTTCATTTTCTCTAAATAATTTTTAGCAACTGTGTCTTCTATAATTGCAGCGTCAAAACGACCAGCTTTAATTTCTTGTACGATTTCTGGTATACGGTCACGTCCCTCAACTTGGAAATCTACTTGTTTTTTAAATTCTGCTGCTTTCTCTTCTTGAATAGATCCTGTTTGTACTCCTACTTTTTTCCCTTTTAAATCCTCTACAGATTTAATATTAGAATCCTTTTTAGAAACGACCATATTTTTCGCAACAAAATAAATATCTGTAAAATCAACATTATTTTTACGCTCTGCAGTTGGCGTCATACCTGCCATTACGAAATCAACTTTTCCTGAACTAAGAGATGCTAATAAACCACCAAAGTCCATATCTTTCACTTTCACTTCATACCCAAGTTCTTTTCCGATATATTTAGCAACATCAACATCAAAACCAATAATTTCATCACTTTTTGAAGCTTCCACGTATTCATATGGTTTATAATCTGCTGAAGTCCCCATTACGAGTACTTTCTTATTTCCTTTTGTTTCTTTCGATTCCCCATTACTACAAGCGCTGAATATACTTACAATTAAAATAAGTGCAAACGATATTGATAATAACTTCTTCATCTTTCTTCCCCCTAATAATGTATATTTAAAAGTTTAATAGAATATTTATTCGATGTTTGTATTGTATCAGCACTTTTATTTTTATGCAATATATAAAATAAAAATAAATAAAATAACAATATAAACGCTTTTTGTCGTGTATAAAATAATGCATAAAATAACATAACTATGCATATCTCAGAAATTAAAATAATAAATAAAAAAGGCGGCACATCCACTTGATTGTGGACGTGCCGCCTTTTTTATTATTTTTTATAGTTCTTCACAATTCTCTTCGAAATACGATTGTAGTTTTGCAATAACTTGCATCGGTTCATGACCTTCAATTTCATGACGCTCTACCATCGTTACAATTTTTCCATCTTTTAATAAAGCAAATGATGGAGAAGAAGGTGGGTACCCTTCGAAATATTCACGCGCTCTTGCTGTCGCTTCTTTATCTTGACCTGCAAACACCGTTACAAGGTGGTTAGGACGTTTATCATAATGTACGGAATGCGCAGCAGCAGGACGAGCGATACCACCTGCACAACCACATACAGAGTTTACCATTACAAGTGTTGTTCCATTTCTTTTAAACGCTTCTTCTACCGCTTCCGGCGTCGTCAATTCTGTATATCCAGCAGAGACAATCTCTTCACGCGCTTGGCGGACAACATCATTCATAAAAAAGTTAAAATTAATCACTCTTTTCCCTCCTCTAAAACTACCTATTTGTATCTTACCAGTTAATGTTTATGAAATACAAGTAAGTTTACTTGTATTTAAGTATAGAAAAGGTGTTAGAGCACTTGCTCTAACACCTTTTCTTTAATGACCACGATGTTTTTGCTTTGCTTTTTGTACTTTAATTAAACGTCTTCTTTCTTTTTCAGCTTCTCGCTTCTCCTTAGACTGCACTTTCTTTTCTTGTTTATGCAATTCATAAGATAAACTAATCGCCTCTTGCGCCTTAGTAAAACGTTTAACATTTGTTTCTTTTGCTGTTTGTCGTATGATACGCTTTATATTTTTAGGACGCTGTTTTTCTTTAACTTCTACACCACATTTTGCAAAATGCTGAAAATGCTCTAAAAGTGAACCATTCACAAACATAAGCACTTCTTCATCTGACGGTTCCGCTCCAAAAATATACCTCGCTCCATACAATTTCCCTTGTTCTTTGCATGTAATAATTCCAACAAAAAATTGGCCATCATGATATACTGTCAACTCCATTGACAGCCCCTCCTTTAAAAAATTAGAAATACGGGACATCCCGGAGGGGAAGGTTACTGACATGAAATCATGCGTCTGGACTACCAACCAGAGCTGTGTTTTTGTATTTCTTTCACTTTTATTATATCTTTTTTTCCATAATATTCATATATTCAGCAATCATTTTTTTATGCGATCCCACAATATAGTCAGGTAGTTCTGTTACTGAAAAGAATTTAAGCTGAACTGCTTCTTCTTTATTCATAACAAAATCCCCTTCGTATTCATCCGTATAATAGGCGGTTGTTACAGATTGAAATTCATCACCGTTTGCTAATTTTGTAAAGTAGTTCGCTCCAGAAAATACATTGATTAGTCGCAAGTTCTTCACTTTTATTCCTGTCTCTTCATATACTTCACGATAAGCTGTTTCTTCTGGTGATTCACTAAGCTCCATTAGTCCGCCAGGTAGCCCCCATTTTCCGTACGGCTCTGTCCGCTGCTGCAATAAAACATAACCATTTTCATTTATAACGAGTACAACAGCACCAACTAAAATTAAAGGGCGATGACCAACTATTTTTCGTAATTCTTCTACATATCCCACCGTATCGCCTCCTTTTTCGTTGTCCACACTATTGTATCATATGTACAAAACGACAAAATGCGTATATTTTTCATTTTTTTAACAAAATATTTATTTTATGTGATTCATCTACTGTAGCTAACATAATGGATTCAATTTCCGCACTCTTCTCTAAAAACTCTTTTGCCCACTCTTCTGTTTTTCCTATTAAAGCGAGAACGTCCTGTTGAATCCTTCCATTTTTCACTAAAATGAAAGAAACTGGAGACCTTCTCCCCGCCACTTTTAGATCCCGCCGTGAAGCTGCTTCATATTCTGGATACTGAAATATAGAAACAACGCCACTCGCTTCCCATAATGCTAATTTAACCGTTTGAATATCGCTCACATTTCGCATGCGAAGTTCCGAAAATAAATATTCCGCCGTAATTCTCGCCTTTTTCAAATTGCTAAAATCAATGGAACCATTGTGTATAAGAATGATAGGTGCTGGCTCTAAAAAGCGTCTCCATCTATCCCATTTCAGCATTAAAACTGAGCTTATAATATGAAGTACAACGAGTATGAACGTTGTAATCATCGAGCCCAGTAACCCTACTTTTTCATCAGACAATGCGTTAGAAATATTCCCACCAAGCAATAACACTAATACAACATCTAAAAAACGAAGTTGTGCGATAGACCTTTGCCCCATCGCTTTCGCAACTAATATTAAAAATATGTATGCTATAATAGCCCGAATAACCCATTCACTATTAGAAAGATGCCGTGCTCCTTCAAAAATATGCATATGCATCAATTTGCACTCCTTACCCGTCTCAAACTGCTATCCTGTTTTAGTTTGCAACGTTTATGAGCATATATGTAAAAAAGCTGATTCGTTTAAAAACGAACCAGCTTTTTTTACTTAACTGAAAACATATATTTTTTATAAGTTTTCCGTACCGATAGTATGAGCCCCATCATAATCATATTCGAGAATAAGGAACTTCCCCCATACGATAAGAAAGGTAATGCAATACCTTTTACAGGCATTAATCCAACGATCATACCGATGTTTTGGAATATTTGAACTGTTAATATACCAATCGATCCAGCGCATAATAATGTACCAAATAAATTATCAGCGGAATAACCAATAATAATTGTTCGATATAGTAGTAATAGGAACAAGAAGACAACTAACGCTGCTACGATAAACCCACCTTCTTCGGCAATTGTAGCGAAAATAAAGTCAGTATGCTTCTCTGGGATATAGACGCTTCCTCCCCCAAACCCTTTACCTTCCATTCCTCCACTACCTACAGCTAAAATCGATTGTTGCGTTTGGTAACCTTGATCTGCATTTTCAAATGGATTTAACCAACCTACAATACGCGACTGTTGGTGAGGTTTTAGTAAAGTAACTAAATTATTATAGAAAAAATCTTGATACTTAAAGAAAATAAATATTAAAGCAGATAATATGGTCAACGGAATAACTGTACATAATGCTATCAATTTCTTTTGTATACCTGACATAAATAAAATACATGCAATTGCAGCAGCATATAAGAACACCATACCTGTATCCGGTTGACTATATACAACCGCCATAGGCGGAAGTGACACTAGCATAATTTTACCTACTAGCTTTAAATCTGTTTGGAATGTCCTTGCCATATACTGTGCATTATGTTTCACTGCTATACTCGCTACTACAAGAAGCAATGCAATTTTGAAAAACTCAGACGGCTGAATTTGTCCAAATACTGGGAAAACAAACCATCTTTTTGCACCTAATTTTTCAGGTGTAAAACCTGATGGTGGTAATACTTTCAAAAGAATAAGTGAAGCAAACCCAGCAATATAAAGCGGCCAAGACAATTTTTGCAACTGATCTAAGTCAATGCTAGCAATAAGAAGTAACAATACAACCCCAATTATGTAGTTAATCCCCTGCTTCATAGCAAAGTTTGCAGCTCCATACTGTCCCGTTTGCTGACTGCTATATATAGCAGCTATACTCGTCACACATAGTGCACACAAAATTAAAATTAATTTTACATCTAAACTTTTTAGAAACTCGGTACTTCTTTTCATGACATCCTCCTGAAACATTGTTACAGCAAAATAAAAAACCAGGAGTCAACATTCTTCATGTTTTGACGACTGATTACACATTATCTATAAAACACTTATATAGAATAACTCTCTTTTTCATACAATACAATATATTATACTACAGTTTCATCAGTAAGATTTGCCAAAAAAATTATTCTTTTCTTATTTTATATCCATATACCATATATCAGCAATGTATTTTCGTAAATTCCTAATACATAATCGTTTATTGTAAGATTACTGGGAAAGGTATTTATACATATAGTAGGATGTAGATGAAGAAATAAGACGATAAAAAGCTCGCATAAGCGAGCTTTTTATTAATATACAGATGTATTGTTTTCTGACATGTTTTCTAAAATTTCTTTAACACGTCCTAAGAACTTACCACAGATTAAACCATCAAGTACGCGGTGATCAAGTGATAAACATAAGTTAACCATGTCACGAGCACCGAACATACCATTATCCATAATTACTGGGCGTTTTACAATTGATTCAACTTGTAAAATAGCCGCTTGTGGGTAATTAATAATACCCATAGATTGAACAGAACCGAATGATCCTGTGTTATTAATTGTAAATGTTCCACCTTGCATTTCGTCTGCTTTTAGCGATTTCGTGCGTACTTTTCCTGCAAGTTCTGTAATTTCACGAGCGATACCTTTAATTGTTTTCTCGTCCGCTTGCTTAATTACTGGTACAAATAATTCTTCCTCTGTTGCAACAGCGATAGAAAGGTTAATATCTTTCTTCTGAACAATTTTATCGCCAGCCCACATTGAATTAATTTGAGGATACTCTTTTAACGCTTGTGCCACTGCTTTTACGAAGAAAGCAAAGAACGTTAAGTTAAAGCCTTCACGCTTCTTAAAGTCACCTTTAATTGAGTTACGGTATGACACAAGGTTTGTCACATCTACTTCAATCATCATCCAAGCGTGTGGTGCTTCGTGTTTACTGCGTAACATGTTTGCTGCGATTGCTTTACGCACACCTGTTACTGGAATTTCAATATCTCCAGGCATTGTAGGTACAGAAACTGGTTTCGCAGCTTCTACTTTTTGCGCTACTGGTGCTGCTTTTGGTGCTTCTGGGCGAGCTTCTACTACTACCGCTACAGCTTCCTCTTTCTTCGCACCTGCTTGTGGAATATTTCCAGATTCCACTAGCTTTAAAATATCTTTACGAGTGATACGGCCGTTTGCTCCCGTACCCTCTACTAAATCTAAATCAACGTTATGCTCACCCGCAAGTTTTAACACAGCTGGTGAAAAACGTGGTTTTCCATCAGTTGGTTGTTTTACTTTCGGTGCTTTTTCAGGCGTAATTGCTGCTGCCTTTGGTTCTTCTTTCGTTTTTTCCTCAACAGCTGTTGCTGCTACTTCGTCTGCGCCTTCTACTTGAATCACACAAACTACTTCACCTACAGCTAACGTATCACCTTCACCAGCGATTAACTCTTTCACAATACCAGTGAAAGAAGATGGTACTTCAGCATTTACTTTATCAGTCATTACTTCTGCAAGCGGATCATACTTGTTTACGTGATCGCCAACATTAACGAGCCATTTACTAATTGTGCCCTCTGTAACGCTCTCCCCGAGCTGAGGCATTGTAATATTTTCTACAGCCATGTATAGTCCCCCCGATTAAAATTCCGCAAGTTCACGCATTGCTTTTTCAACTTTATCTGGATTTACCATAAAGAATTTTTCCATTGTTGGTGCATATGGCATTGCTGGAACGTCTGGACCTGCAAGACGTGCGATTGGCGCATCTAAATCAAATAGACAGTTTTCAGCAATAATTGCTGCCACTTCACTCATAATGCTTCCTTCTTTATTGTCTTCTGTTACAAGAAGAACTTTACCTGTTTTAGAAGCTGCTTCAATGATTGCTTCTTTATCTAATGGATATACAGTACGTAAATCAAGAATGTGTGCAGAGATGCCATCTTGTGCTAACTTTTCAGCTGCTTGAAGAGCAAAATGAACACATAATCCGTACGTGATAACTGTAATATCATCACCTTCACGTTTTACATCTGCTTTTCCGATTGGTAATACGTAGTCATCCTCCGGCACTTCACCTTTAATTAAACGATATGCACGTTTATGTTCGAAGAATAATACTGGATCTTCATCACGAATGGCTGCTTTTAATAAGCCTTTTGCATCATATGGTGTAGAAGGGATAACGATTTTTAAACCTGGTTGGTTTGCAAACATCGCTTCTACAGATTGTGAATGATACAATGCACCGTGAACCCCCCCGCCAAATGGTGCACGGATTGTAACTGGACAAGTCCAATCATTATTAGAACGATAACGAATTTTTGCTGCCTCAGAAACAATTTGGTTTACTGCTGGCATGATGAAATCAGCAAACTGCATTTCAGCGATTGGACGCATACCATACATTGCTGCACCAATTGCTACCCCAGCAATTGCAGATTCTGCAAGCGGTGCATCAAGCGCACGATCTTCACCAAATTGATCATACAAACCGTGTGTCGCTTTAAACACGCCACCTTTTTTACCAACATCTTCTCCTAAAACGAATACTTTCTCATCGCGTTCCATTTCTTCGCGCATTGCTAATGTAATAGCATCAATATAAGACATTACAGCCATGAAACGTTCCCCCCTATTCTGCGTATACGTGCTTCAATGCATCTTCAGGTGCTGCATACGGAGCATTTTCTGCATATTCTGTTGCTTCATTTACGATATGCATAATTTCGTCTAACATTTGTTTTTCCGATTCCTCAGTTAACACACCAGCTTCTTTTAAATAAGCCGCGAATGTTATAATTGAATCTTTTTTCTTTGCTTCTTCTACTTCTTCTTTATCACGATAAACACGATCATCATCGTCACTAGAATGTGCTGTTAAACGATATGATACTGTTTCAATTAAAGTTGGGCCTTCACCACGACGACCGCGATCTGCTGCTTCTTTTACAGCTTTATATACTGCAAGCGGATCGTTTCCGTCTATTGTATATCCAGGCATACCATAACCAATTGCACGATCTGATACGTTTTTACATGCTAATTGTTTTTCAACCGGAATAGAGATTGCATATTTGTTATTTTCACACATAAAAATAACAGGTAGTTTGTGTACACCAGCAAAGTTTGCCCCTTCATGGAAGTCACCTTGGTTTGAAGAACCTTCTCCAAATGTAACGAACGTTACTAAATCTTTCTTCTCCATTTTTCCAGCTAGTGCAATACCAACTGCATGTGGTACTTGCGTTGTTACTGGAGATGAACCTGTAACAATACGATTTTTCTTTTGACCGAAGTGACCAGGCATTTGACGACCACCAGAGTTTGGATCTCCAGCTTTCGCGAAAGCAGACAACATAAGCTCTTTAGCTGTCATACCAAATGCTAGTACAACACCCATATCACGATAGTATGGTAATGCATAATCTTTCTCTCTATCAAGAGCGAACGCCGCTCCAACTTGTGCAGCCTCTTGTCCTTGACAAGAAATTACGAATGGAATTTTACCAGCGCGGTTTAATAACCACATACGTTCGTCGATTTTACGTGCAAGTAACATCGTACGGAACATTTCTAATACTTGCTCATCACTTAAGCCAAGCTCTTCATGGCGCTTTTCTTTTACTTCTGCCATTTTTCATAACCTCCTAAATCCACATTTTTATGCGTGTAACGCTCTTCCATCTACAGCAAGTGCTGCTTCACCAATCGCCTCAGATAATGATGGATGCGGATGAATTGTATGTGCTACTTCCCAAGGTGTTGCATCAAGTACTCTTGCAAGACCAGCTTCAGAAATCATATCTGTTACATGTGGTCCAATCATATGAACACCAAGAATGTCATTTGTCTCTTCATCAACTACAAGTTTTACGAAACCATCTGATTCTCCGTATACAAGTGCTTTTCCGATTGCGCGGAATGAGAACTTACCTACTTTTAACTTATAGCCTTTTTCTTTCGCTTCTTGTTCTGTTAAGCCAACAGAAGCAACTTCTGGACTGCTATATACGCATTTTGATACCATAGAGTAATCAATTGGTGTAACTTCTTTCCCTGCAATATGTTCTACTGCAGCAATTCCTTCATGAGAAGCAACGTGAGCAAGTTGCAAACCACCGATTACATCTCCAATTGCGTAAATATGCGATTCTTTCGTTTGATAAAACTCATTTGTTTGAATGTATCCTTTTTCCACAACGATATCTGTGTTCTCTAAGCCAATATTTTGCGTATTCGCTTGTCTTCCAACAGATACAAGCATTTTTTCAGCTTTAAATTCTTTATTCTCACCGTTATGTTCAGCTTGGATTGTTACTCCATTATCTTTTACCAATGTTTCTGGTAATACTTTTGCACCAGTTACCACTTTAATACCTTTTTTCTTGAATAGACGTTGCATTTCTTTTGAAACGTCTTGATCTTCTAGTGGTAATATCGTTTTTGCATACTCTAATACTGTAACTTCTACACCGAAGTCAGCAAGCATAGATGCCCACTCAATACCGATTACACCGCCACCAACGATAATAATCGAACTAGGAAGCGTTTCCATTTTTAGGGCATGATCCGAAGACATTACGTATTCTCCATCTAATTCTAAACCTGGTAATGAATTTGGACGAGAACCTGTTGCAACAAGTACATTTTTTGGAATTAACATTTCATTCTCTTCTCCACTTGCAAGTTCAACTGAAATTGTCCCTGGCATAGGAGAGAAAATAGACGGGCCAAGAATACGACCAATACCTTCAAACACATCAATTTTACCTTGTTTCATTAAATGTTGAACGCCTTTATGAAGCTGCGTTACAATCTTCTCTTTACGCTCTTGTACTTTCGCAAAGTTTAGTTCTACATTGCTTGCAATAACTCCGAACTCTTCGCTTTTTTTAGCAGTTGCATATACTTCCGCACTACGTAAAAGAGCTTTACTAGGAATACATCCTTTGTGTAAACAAGTACCACCAAGATTTTCTTTTTCGACTAGTGCTGTTTTTAATCCTAATTGTGATGCACGAATTGCAGCAACATATCCACCAGTACCGCCGCCAACGATGACTAAATCATATTCTTTTGCCATTATCTCAACCCCTAGCTACCGTTTCTTTTTCACGTACAACGTATTCTTTTGGAGCTTCTTCTTCACGTAACACACGAAGTGCTCCTTCTGCTAACGCTTCTAACTCATCTTCGCCTGGATGTACGATAACATCTGCAATCCAGTCCACTCGCTCTTTTATTTCATCGACAAGAATTTTACTGTATGCCAGTCCACCAGTTAATACGATTGCATCGATTTTCCCGTGAAGTACAGCGCTAGCTCCGCCAATCTCTTTTGCAACTTGATATGCCATTGCCTTATAAATAAGAGTTGCTTCAGGATCACCTTTTTCAACCATTTTCTCTACTTTAATCGCATCATTTGTACCGATTAAACTTACAAGTCCACCTTGTCCGACAAGTTTTTTAATCATTTCATCACGGTAATACTCACCAGAGAAACACATTTCTACTAGTTGCCCTACTGGTACTGTACCAGCGCGCTCTGGACTAAATGGTCCTTCTCCGTTTAAACCGTTATTCACATCGACTACTCTTCCTTTTTTATGAGCACCAACTGTAATGCCACCGCCCATATGTGTAACTAATAAATTTAAATCCTCGTATTTGTGATTTAACTGTTCAGCTACTTTACGAGCAACTGCTTTTTGATTTAATGCATGGAAGATACTTTTGCGTTCCATACCAGCAATGCCACTTATACGAGCAACCGGCTCCATCTCATCTACAACGACAGGATCCACAATGAATGCAGGGATATTTAATCCAGAAGCAATTTCATATGCCAAAATGCCTCCAAGGTTTGAAGCGTGATGACCGCTAAAGCCATTTTTCAAATCTTCTAACATCGCATCGTTTACTGTATAAGTACCGCCTTCGATTGGACGAAGTAATCCACCACGTCCACAAACAGCGTTTAATTTTGAAATGTTAATACCATGAGAATGTAGAACTTCTAAAATCGTTTCTTTTCGAAACTCATATTGGTCGATAATTCGCTTATATTTTCCAATCTGTTCTACGTCATGACGAATCGTTTCTTCTAGAACGGGTCTTTCATTATCAAAAACACCAATTTTTGTGGATGTACTACCTGGGTTAATAACAAGAATTCGATTTACAGACAATGTTGCTACCTCCACTAATAAATTCAAAAGGAAGCGGAAACCTCATAAGAGGTAACCACACCTTTTGTAAAAGTTATATATGAATGATTAGCGACGGCTAATAATATCGTGACCGTTGCGTAAGTAAGTGCTACGAGAATTTTTCAAGCTTGCAATGCGCTCTTCAGCTAGACGATCTGCCGCTACATAAGTTGCTATGCCATCGCGTTTTGAAATTTCGATTACTTTTGCAATCGTGTCATAAATAGACTCAACACGTTTTAGTGCACGTTCTCTATTGTATCCATATAATTCGTCTGCTACGTTAATTACGCCACCTGCATTAATTACATAATCTGGTGCGTATACAATACCCATTTCATGAATGATGTCACCGTGACGATCTTCTTTTAATTGGTTATTTGCAGAACCTGCGATTACTTTTGCTTTAAGTTGTGGAATAGTTTCATCATTAACTGTTGCGCCTAATGCACATGGTGCGTAAATATCGCATTCAACACCGTAAATTTCATTTGGTTCAACTGCTGATGCACCGAATTCTTCTACAGCACGTTGTACAGCTTCTTTATTAATATCTGTAACGATTAATTTTGCTCCTTCAGCGTGTAAATGTTTGCATAGATGATATGCTACGTTACCAACGCCTTGAACAGCAATTACTTTTCCTTCTAAATTGTCAGTACCGAAAGCTTCTTTTGCAGCTGCTTTCATACCACGATAAACACCGTATGCAGTTACTGGAGATGGGTTACCAGAAGAACCGAATGATGGTGAGATACCTGTTACAAAGTCAGTTTCTTCGTGGATAATATCCATATCATCTACTGTTGTACCAACATCTTCAGCTGTAATGTATCGTCCGTTTAGTCCTTGGATATAACGTCCTAGTGCACGGAACATTGCTTCACTCTTATCTTTACGAGGATCACCGATAATTACTGTTTTCGCACCACCTAAGTTTAAACCAGCTGCTGCGTTTTTGTATGTCATCCCTTTTGCAAGACGCAATGCATCTTCAATCGCCGCTTCTTCAGAATCATATGTCCACATTCTTGTTCCACCAAGAGCCGGTCCAAGTGTTGTATCATGAATTGCAATAATTGCTTTTAAACCAGATTCTTTATCTTGACAAAATACCACTTGCTCATAATCATATTTTTCTAAGTATTCGAAGATTTCTAATGTCATTGTCGTTTCCCCCTAATGTTTTACCCTTTTTGGTTTATTTTGAAGCAGTCGCAACTGCCAATGCTAATGAATATACTTTTGTTTCTGCTGAATCAGCACGAGATGTTAAAACAATCGGTGCTTTTGCGCCAGCAATCATTGCTCCTACTTTTGCATCCGCAAAGTATACGAGTGATTTATATAGCACATTTCCAGCTTCAATCGTTGGGACGAGTAAAATATCTGCCTTACCTGCTACATCACTTACTATGCCTTTATGCTCTGCTGCAATTTGTGATACTGCATTATCTAAAGCAAGTGGTCCATCAACGATACAATCTTTAATTTGTCCGCGGCGATTCATTTGTGTTAACATCGCTGCATCAATTGTCGCCTGCATCGCTGGATTCACAACTTCTACTGCTGCAATTGGTGCCACTTTTGGCAAGTCGATTCCTATTGCCTGGGCAACTTCTACAGTATTTTGTATAATAGCAGCTTTTTGTGTTACATCAGGTGCGATGTTCATCGCTGCATCTGTAACGAAAATAAGACGATCATAATTTGGAACTTCAAATGCTGCTACATGTGAAAGTACGCTACCTTTACGTAGGCCCCACTCTTTGTTTAACACAGCCTTCAAAATATTCGCTGTTGGGATGTTCCCCTTCATAAGCACGTCTGCCTCACCATTTCTCACAGCTTTAACAGAAAGTTCTGCAGCCTCTGCATTAGACATTGCTGCAATCACTTCAACATGTTCTGAAGTTTGTAAACCATGTTCTTGTAGCATCCCCATTATTTTTTCTTGATTTCCATATAGACGAAATTGAGCTAGCTGTAATTTAATTGCTTTCGCTACAGCTTCAATTACTTCATGATCTTCAGCTACTGCTACAGCTACAGTTTTTTTAGGCTGTCCCGCTGCTTGATCAATTAAGTATTCTAACTTCATATTTTGTAATCAACCCTTTCCGTCGTCCCTCGTCTATTTATAAAGCAAATACCGTGCCAACTTTTAAAAGTGGTCTTACCAATAATGAAAACGCATTCAAAATGCAGTAAAATCAATACTTTGGAAAATAACAAAAGATTCTGTCTTATTTTGTCGCTTTTTGTATACCATGCAATAAATTGCACAGTACGCAATTTATTGCATGCTATTTTTTGCATGGTCATACTTTTCTAGCTTATAATATAAATTTCGTACGGAAATTCCTAACGCTTTTGCAGTTTGTGTTTTATTCCCATCAAATCTCTCCAAATATTCATGAATAATATTCCCTTCAAACTCTGTCACTAAATGTTCAAGTGGCTTTTCTTCTAATTCAGGTAATAAATGAGATTGCTTTGACTCCACCTGCTCTTCGTTATGTAATGGTGGTAAATGTTGTACATCAATATATATCTCGTTATAATTCATAAAAATAATCGCTCGTCCTAAAATATTTTCAAGTTCTCTCACATTCCCTGGCCATTCGTATGATTGTAAATATAAAATAGCTGAATCAGTGAGCCCTTCTACATTACGACCATAATCTTGATTAATTTTTTGAATCAACCTGTCCGCAATTTTCGGTATATCTCCTTTACGTTGACGAAGAGATGGAATTTGAATTGGAATTTTATTTAATCGATAATATAAATCCTCCCTAAACTTCCCTTCTAGAATAGCCTTTTCTAAATTCACATGTGTCGCTGCAATTACTCGAACATTAATAGGTATCGCTTTCGTTCCACCAACTTTTACAATTTCTTTTTCCTGCAATACACGAAGGAGTTTCGCTTGTGTATTTGCAGATAACTCCCCTATTTCATCTAAAAAAATACTACCGTTATTCGCTTCCTCAAAGAACCCACGTTTCCCGCCTCTTTTCGCTCCAGAAAACGCCCCTTCCTCATAACCAAATAATTCACTTTCTAACAACGTCTCCGAAATGGCCGCACAGTTTACACGGACGAACTTATTGTATTTTCGATTACTTCCATTATGGATTGCATGGGCAAACAATTCTTTACCAGTCCCAGATTCACCGCGTAACAGTACCGTTGCCGGTGTATTCGCTCCTAGCTTCGCCTGTTCGATAGCTGCAGTTGTTTCATCTGAATTTCCGACAATATCATCAAAAGAATATTTCGCTTCTAATGTGCGAATGATTTGCCTCGCTCTATTCAATTCATTTGTTAACTTTTGAATTTCCGACACGTCACGGATAACGCCGACGCTTCCTTTCAATATTCCATCCACAATAACTGGCGCTACGTTTACAATTACATCGCGCTTTTTTTGCCCAATCTTCATATGTATTCCGCGCACCGCACGACGCGTTCGAAGTACTTTCATATGCATACTTTCGCCTTCTACAATATCAGTTGTAGCAGGCTTCCCAATAATATCTTCTTCTGTTAAACCCGTTAATTTCGTATATGCCGGGTTAATGACTAAACCTCTTCCTTTTTCATCCACAACCGAAATCGCTTCTTCAGATGAGTTAATAATCGCCTCTAATAGTGTTTGAATTTCTTTTAAGTCTGTAACTTCTTCCGCTAAATCTACAACTTCTGTTATATCTTTAAAAATTGCAAATGCCCCTTGTACCTCTCCGCCCTCTTTTAATATCGGTATACGCGTTGTAATAATTTTCTTTCCATTCTCTAATGTTAGTTCATAATTTACTTCTATTTGTTTCGTACGTATAATGCGAAGTAATTTACTAGTCGGAATAACTTCTAAAATATATTTTCCTATCGCCTCTTCTTTTTTATATCCGATAATACGCTCTGCACTTTTATTAAAAAGACGAACTTGTCCCTCTTGATCAATTACGATCATGCCGTCATGCGTAGAATTTAAAATTAATTCTCCTTGTTGCGTTTGTTCCTCTAACCGCCCAATTAACCCTTCCTTCTCATGCGCTAATCCTGTAACAATTTTTGCAATATCACCTGGTATAAGAAGAGTGTCTTTTTTCTTTTTTTCCAATAAAACTTTATGTACATCATCTTCACCTGTCATATCAAATATTACATCGATATGCATAGAAAGAAATGGAGTTACACTTTCTCCAATTGCAATTCCATATTCCTTAGCAATTTGCAATCCTTTTGCCAACGGATTTATATCAATAATCCCTATAATTTGAAATATATTCGAACTATATAACAGATTCAGCAGTGCGCTCCCGCCTTCACCTGCACCAACAATTAATACTTTTTGTTTCATATATTACACTTCCTCTCGAAGTAACTCTGCAAATTTTTTCACACCCTTATCTTACTCGTTCAACCCCCTCTTGACAAACCCCCTTTTCATATAACATCATTAAAATAAACAAAATAATCTGAAAAGGAGCGTTTATATGCAGCGTTACCTTGCTCTATCATTAGCACTCATCCCTATTTCATTAGCTGTGTTTGGTATAAAGTTAATGAGAGATACTGTATTCGGGATTCTATTTCCACCAATCTCTATACTGTGGTTACAATTTTTAATCGGCGCTCTCTGCTTCGGGCTCGGGTTTTATATTTTTGGTGGCTTCGTCGTACACCGAGATCGTAAACGAAATAAAGTACAAGCTCGCTTCAGAAGATAGGAATGCCCCACTATTTATAAATAAAAAAATGAGACCGTTACACGCGGTCTCATTTTTTTATCGGCAATAACGTTCTTGCCGTTTCAGGGTAATCAGTAATAATCGCCGATATATTCATATCAAAATATTTACGCATAAGCGTTTCTTCATTAATTGTATAAGGGCGAACCTCTACACCACTTTCCATCGTTAGTTCAGCAATAGCATCTTGAAGGTAACGATAATTCGGATGTACTGCTGTAGCCCCCATTTTTTTCGCGTATGCCCACGGACTATGCAAACCTTCGCGATATAAAATTGCAGTTTGAATATCAGGAGCCATCATATGGCACCGTTTCATACTGTAGTGATTAAACGAAGAAAATACAACGCGATCCTCTAAACTAAATTTCCGTACAAGCGTTATAACTTCTTCCTCTAAACCTCTATATGGAATTTTATTATTTTTAAGTTCAATATTAAGTAGCAAACTCGTTTGTTCAAGCCACTCTAATACCTCTTCTAAAAGTGGTATTTTACAAAAACCTACTTTATCACCAAATTTATAACTTGCATCTAACTTACATAAGTCCTCATATACATAATTCCGAACCGCACCTTTTCCATTTGTAGTCCGGTCCACCGTTTCATCATGAATGACGACAACTTTTCCATCTTTCGTTAATTGAACATCAAGTTCAATTCCATCCGCTCTAAAAGACTCAGCCGCTTCAAATGAAAGCATTGTATTTTCTGGGTACGTTCCAGCCGCACCACGATGCGCAAATATAAGAGTCATCCTCACTCCCCCAATCTTATGCTATACTATACGAAAAAGGAGGTACTTCTATGAGACCATTGCAAATTTCTCCAGATACTGCAGTCCGCTTATCAAAAGCACTAGGTGTTCCACTTGAACAACTCATGCATATGCCGCAACACATTTTAATTCAAAAGCTAGTTGAATTAGAAAAACAAAATAAAGACGAAGAATAATACAGTCCTGTTTTGCAGGGCTTTTTATTATTTTCTATTATATCACGGATGACTTCCCTGCTAAAATCCTTTAACAGATGTGCTACGATGCGATTTAGCCGTTCCTTTATTATTTTTGTTACAAATCATAAAGAAAGCAGACTATTTATTTATAAGCCCCCATTGCGTCCTTAAACACGATCATAAAAAACTAGAAGCCCTTTATATTATTTTTTATTGAACGTGCGGAGCATCCCCTGATTCGTATAGTTCTTTCGCTTTTTCCTCCCCGAATGTAGTTAAAATATAATGTTGCTCTTCTACCGCATCCATCGCTCTAGTTGCTTTACAAACGTTATCTTCTTGAACATCCGAGAAATAATTGTGATCTTCTACAATTTTACTAAAATCTTTTTGTGCCCATCTATTAGCAATTGCTAATAGCTCATTTTTCTTCGAAAAGCTACTCTTATTTATGATTTCTTTTAATTTTTTAGCATTATTTTGAATCATTGGGATAGAGCCCGATTTTCGTTCTGCCACCACTTTTTGATGAGTCATGCGATGCATCGCTGTAATGACTTCTCTTTCAGTAGAATTTTCAGTAACATACACATCAACAAAGACCCCATCTACCTCTCTACCTACTATTGTTTGGTCTTCTTTTTTATCTATTTGAGCGCTCACTTCTTTATCTACTGGATTATCGGCAAGTTCTAACATCCCAAATGTAACTGCAATAGCAAGAACTCCCATAGCTGCTACTATTCCTAGCCAAGTTGAAATTTTATTTTTCATTCCCCTTCCCCCTATCTATATCTATTTAATTGTCTTATAAAAAACTCACTTACATGTAATATTACTAAAAATAGGTTTTATTTTCCATAATATCAAATAATCTCTTTTTCTAAACAAAATAAAAAAACCAACGAATTATAACATTCATTGGTCTTTCATTAAAAAGTTTATTAGTTTTAAAATTACTGTCGAGTATAGAGTTCCAGCATGCATCGGTTTTACTAAAACAAAAACCCTTTTCTACTTCTACTCTCAGCTAGCTTTATGTTCAAGTCTCAGCTTATCCGCAACCATTGCGATAAACTCAGAATTCGTAGGTTTTGCTTTTGACATGGATACTGTATAACCGAATAAGGACGAAATAGAATCAATATTCCCACGGCTCCACGCTACTTCAATCGCGTGACGAATTGCGCGCTCCACACGGCTTGCTGTTGTATTATATTTCTTTGCGATATCTGGATACAATACTTTCGTAATCGATCCTAATAATTCGATATCGTTGTATACCATGGAGATTGCTTCTCGTAAATACATATATCCTTTAATATGAGCGGGTACACCAATTTCATGAATGATACTCGTAATACTCGCATCTAAGTTTTTCGGTTTTCCATCTACTGTTGTTGCTGATCGGAATGATGGTAGTGGACGTTTAATCATAGCGTTTGCTTTACCACTCACTTGACGAATATGACTCGTTAAATTCTCCATATCAAATGGTTTTAATATGAAATATGAGGCACCTAAGTCAACTGCTTTTTTCGTCACATCTTCTTGCCCGAATGCTGTCAACATAATTACGCTAGGCTGTTTTAACCTTTCAATATGTCGCATTTTTTCCAATACAGCTAAACCATCTAAGTGTGGCATAATAATGTCTAAAACGAGTACATCAGGTTGCTTATCTGCTAATAAGTTTAAACACTCTTGACCATTATAAGCAGTACCGATTACTTCCATATCATCTTGAGCAGCTACATAGCTCTCTAACATTGATACTAGTTCTTTATTATCATCCACAAGACATACTTTAATTTTCTCCACAGCTTTTCCTCCCTTACCGAATCGATTCTCCGACATGTGTATCCTTCTAGGCTACATGAATTGTTCGACAATTGTGTGAAAATTCCCTTTTAAAGTTTCTTACTTTCCGATAAAATCACAAAAAAATATGTTTATCGTTCATTTATTCCCTTTCGCAACACATTCCATCATAGAAATACAACGAAACGTTCAACCCTTTTCTTTTATTTTACAACAAAAAACACCTCTTGCGGAGCTTTTACAAAATTTCAACGAATTTTTCAACAGAAAAAGCGAGCTAATATATATATTAGCTCGCTTTTTTCTCTTGATCATAAATATTAATTCCAGCTTGATGTAACATCCATTCAATATGAACACCATATCCTGATGTTGGATCATTTACAAATACATGCGTAACAGCACCAATTACTTTTCCATTTTGTACAATTGGACTTCCGCTCATCCCTTGTACGATACCGCCCGTTTTCGCTAATAGACGTTTATCTGTTACTTTTATTACCATACCCTTTGTGGCTGGGAATTTTTGTTGCACTGTACTAACAACTTCAATATCAAACGCTTCTACTTTATCTTGATCAATAACTGTTAATATTTTTGCCGGTCCTTCTTTTACTTGATGAGATAATGCGATAGGCATCGCTTTATCCATTATACCGTTTTTCATATTCGTATTTAATTTGCCAAAAATACCATATGGACTATTAATTGTAATATTGCCAATCACTTCACGATCTGGTGAGAATCTTGCTAATTTCTCCCCTGGATTCCCATGACTACCTCTTTCAATTGATGTGACTGTCGAGCGCATAATTTGTCCATCTTCGACTTGAATCGGCTTTTTCGTATCATTATCAGAAATAACATGACCAAGTGCCCCGTATTTCATAGAATCTGGATGAACAAATGTCATCGTTCCAATTCCAGCTGCCGAATCACGGATATACAAGCCAATTCGATAAGACGATTCACCGTTGTCTTTTTGTGGAGTTAGCTTCGTACGAATATATTTTCCATCTCTTAACAATACAAGATTAAGCGGTTCACCTGTTTCTCCACTATTATGAATAAACGGTGCTACATCACTCATTCTTTCAATTGTTTTACCATTAATTTCAGTAATCATATCTCCAATTTGTACACCTGCTGTTTCACCAGGAGATATTTTACCCTTTTCAGTTTGAATTAAATGATGGCCTACAACAAGTACACCTTTTGTATTTAATTTCACACCAATTGATTGTCCACCTGGAATTACTTTAAAATCTTTTAACACTTTCACATTTACTTTTTTCACTGGAAAACCAGCAAGCTGAAATACCATATCAGCTTCACCATTTTGATGAGAATTTACCATAAGTCCTTGTTTTTGTTCACTCGAACTCACTGTAAATACATGACGATTTGTGGATGAAGCTTTGAAAACTGGTAATGATGATATTTCTGATTGTTGTCCTTCAAAAACAACAAGTTGTTTCGGTGATGAAATAAACGTTCGAAGCGGTTTAAAACATCCAATAAAAACTAAAGAAACAAGGAGACAAAGACCTATTATTTTTCGAAATTTTTCTAATTTCAACTTGTTCACTCTCCTCGCTCCTACCCCACATTCAGCCTCTTGGCTTCACTTTTTAATCTCTCCTTGCAGTGCATTATTTATAACCGGAAGAATTAAGAAATCGTCATTTGAGAAAAAAAGCTATCCATTACTGGATAGCCTCTGCTGTCTGTTTAAAATGATGCGCTTGCGTAAGTAATTCTTTCGCATGCTCTGTCGTTAAATCTGTGATTTCTACACCAGAAATCATTCGAGCTATTTCTGTTACTTTATCCTCCATAGTTAAAACAGTAACTGATGTAATTGTCCGATCATTCGCTACTTGTTTTCGAATAAATAAATGTGAATCCGCCATTGAAGCTACTTGAGGTAAGTGCGTAATACAAAGTACTTGCGAGTTTACTGATACTCGATAAATTTTTTCCGCAATAGCCTGTGCGACTCGGCCACTTACACCCGTATCCACTTCATCAAAAATAACAGATGCAACCCCTTGATGCTTAGAAAAAATGCTTTTTAAAGCTAAAATAATACGAGATAACTCTCCGCCAGAAGCAACCTTTGAAAGTGGTTTTAGCGGCTCTCCTGGGTTCGTTGAAATATAAAATTCCACATGATCGTAACCATCCACCGTAAGTCTTACCGGTGCACCTTCCACAAGGGGTTCTTCTGCATTTCCTGCTCTCTTCATAATTCGCACTTCAAATTTCGTTTTTTCCATATATAATTCTTTTAATTCCTGATGAATTGCATTTGTAAGATGTTCTGCAAGCTCATGACGCATATTACTTAACAACGTTGCTTCTTTCAGAATAACACTCTCTAATTCCTTCAACTGTTTCTTCGTCGTTTCAATATGAACGTCTTTATTTTCAATTGTAAAAATTTCCTGTTCAATTTTATCTGCATACGCTAAAATCTCTTCTACAGTATTTCCATATTTTCTCTTTAGCATACGAATTTCATTCAAACGTGTTTCGATTTCATCTAAACGATTTGGATCATATTCCATCATATCGAGCTTTTCTCTCAGTTGATAGGCAACCTCTTCTAATAAGTAATAGCTATTTGCAATTGAATCATAATTCTCTTGATACATTTCATCTAAATGTGTAATACTTTCCATTTGTCCCATTGCACTTCTTACATTATCTAACCCTTGTCCGTCGGCACTTAACGAACGATATGCATCACCTAACGCTTTATAAATCTTTTCAAAATTAGAAATTTGCAATCGTTCCTCAGTTAATTCATTTTCTTCATCCATCTTTAAATCTGCCTTGCGAATTTCTTCATGCTGAAATTGAATTAAATCTAAGCGATGTGCCATTTGTTGTTCATTTTCACTTAACGATTTCAATTGTTTTTTTAATTTTTCATAGTCAGCGTATACATTTTGATATATGTCTAATTGTTTAACGATTCGATCCCCATCAAAGTGATCAAGCATAAACAGATGTCGTTCTTCATTCATTAAATCTTGTGTTTCGTGCTGTCCATGAATATCAACAAGTGATTTCCCAATTTCTTTTAATATGCTAAGTGTAACAAGCTTCCCATTTACACGACATACACTCTTTCCGTTCGCAGCAATATCACGCTTTAAAATAATCATGCCATCTTCTATTTCTATATCTAACTCTTCTGCCTTTTCAATACATGGATGCTTCTCATCTTCAACATAAAATAGCCCTTCAATCTCAGCCTTTTCTGTTCCATATCGAACAAATTCTGCTGATCCACGGCCACCTACAAGTAAACTAATCGCATCAATAATAATCGATTTTCCGGCCCCTGTTTCACCGCTTAAAACCGTTAAACCTTTTTGAAAAGAAATATTTAATGCTTCAATAATAGCAAAGTTTCTAATCGATAATTCCGATAACAATGCCCCATTCACCTCGTTATAAAATAATCCCTTACTAAAGGATTTTCTCAGTTCTTCATTCAAATAATCATGTTATATATTTGTATGTATATACTCTTCTAACCCGCTTCATTGTACCAAACATTTGTTTTACGGGTCAATCCATCTATTTTCTAACTTTATGCAAACAAAATATTATATTACAATTGAAAATTCATATTTTTAACCAATAAAAATATCTTGTTCACTTTCCACTTTACGATGGAAAGCAAACAAGATTTTTTGTTACAACATATTTAAGAAACGATCAGAGACAACACCTGTATCGTCAGGTGTACGGCAAATAATTAAGCAAGTATCATCACCACAGATGGTTCCGATGATCTCATCCCACTCTAAATGATCAATAAGTGCTCCAAGTGAATGAGCGTTACCAGGCAATGTTTTTAGCACAAGCATATGTCCTGCCGTGTCTAATTTTACAAATGAATCCACTAGATTTCGTTTTAATTTTTGTAACGGGTTAAATCGTTGATCTGCTGGCAAGCTATATTTATAGCGCCCATCATGTAATGGCACCTTCACTAAGTGCAGTTCTTTAATATCGCGCGATACTGTTGCTTGCGTTACATTAAATCCCTCATTACGTAAAATATCAACTAATTCATCTTGTGTTTCAATTTCTTTGTTTGCAATAATTTCCCTGATTTTAATATGGCGCTGACCTTTATTCATACATTTGCACCTCACACTATCTCTTACCATAGTTTAAACATTGGTATACTTCACTTATTTATGTTAACTTATAATTCGTTTCTTGTACACAATTGTTTTTACAATCATTATACAATTACAGCAAAAAGAGGAACAACATATGTTATTCCCCTTTCCCTTTTTGTTTTAGAACGTCATGCGCTTCTGTAACAACTTGCTCTATAGAAATCGGAGAATGATTTTCGCCATTCTCACGTTCACCATGCCATTTCAGATGAATTAAAAATTCAATATTACCGTCTCCACCCGTAATTGGTGAAAATGTTAAACCTTCCACATCATAGCCTTCTTTTAAAGCAAACTCGACAATCATTTCTACAACAGCTTCATGTACTTTTCTATCACGAACGATACCTTTTTTCCCAACTTGCTCTCTTCCAGCTTCAAACTGTGGTTTAATTAACGCCGCTACATCTCCGTTAGGCATAAGCATTGTTTTTAAAACTGGCAGTATAAGCTTTAATGATATAAATGAAACATCAATACTTGCAAATTGAGGTAAACCACGTTCTAAGTCTGCTGGTGTCACGTAACGGAAATTTGTTCGTTCCATTACAACAACACGCTCATCTTGACGTAATTTCCACGCTAGTTGATTGTATCCTACATCTAATGCATAAGATAATTTCGCTCCATTTTGAAGCGCACAATCTGTAAAGCCACCAGTTGATGAACCAATATCTATCATAACTTTATCTTGTAAATCAAGATGAAATGTCTCTAATGCCTTTTCAAGTTTATAACCACCACGACTTACATACGGCATAACTTGTCCCTTCACCGTAATCTCAGTATCTTGCGAGATTTTCTCTCCTGGCTTATCAAGTCTCATTTCATTTGCATATACGAGTCCCGCCATAATGGCGCGCTTTGCTTTCTCACGCGTTTCTATAAGTCCTCGCTCTACTAATAGTACATCTACTCTTTCTTTTTTTACGCTCATTTGTTACGCCCTTTTTTGTTTTGATGGAATCATTGTATGAATACGGTCTACGACAGCATCTGTCGTTAAACCAATTTCTTCTAATAATTTTGTTACACTTCCGTGCTCTATGAAGCGGTCTGGAATACCCATTCGTTCAACTAATGCACTATGGTAACCATTTTCAGATGCAAATTCAACTACTCCTGTTCCAAAACCACCAATTAAACAAGCTTCTTCAATCGTTAAAATCGGTATATTCTTTCCTAGAAGATCATGTAAATATGCTTCATCCATTGGTTTAATAAAGCGAGCATTCACTACTTTCACTGAAACTCCAGCTTTTTCAAGACGCTCAGCGGCTTCCATCGCCATTGGTATTGTCGTACCAAACGTTAAAATAGCTGCTTGTGTACCCTCTTTTAACGTCTCCCACGTACCGATCGGAATCGCCTTTAATTCTTCATCCATATGAACGCCAAGTCCATTACCGCGCGCATAACGCAATGCGATTGGTCCATCTTCATATTGCATCGCCGTATAAACTAAATGTTGCCCTTCATTTTCATCTTTCGGCATCATAAGCACCATATTTGGCAAGTGACGTAAGAATGAGATATCAAATACGCCTTGATGCGTTTCACCATCTGCTCCTACTAATCCTGAGCGATCTATTCCAATGAAAACATTTAAATTTTGGCGGCATATATCATGAACAACTTGGTCATATGCTCTTTGTAGAAATGTCGAATAAATTGCTAAGAATGGCTTCATTCCTTGCGTTGCCATACCTGCTGCCATCGTTGTAGCATGCTGTTCTGCAATACCTACATCAATCATACGATTTGGGAATTCTTTTTGGAATTTCTCAAGTTTTGATCCAACAGGCATTGCAGGTGTAATTGCTACGATACGCTCATCCGCTCTCGCTAGCTTAAGTACTGTTTCACTAACAACAGCACTCCATGCTGGTGCAACTTCTTTCGGCTTAACAAAGTCACCTGATTCAATTTTATAAGGTCCTGTTCCATGCCAAGTTCCAATAACGTCACTCTCGGCCGGTTTATAACCTTTTCCTTTTTTCGTAATAACGTGAACAAGCACTGGGCCTTTTGTTTTCTTTGCATATTGCAACGTTTCGAATAGCTTTTCATAATCATGCCCATCGACTGGACCTAAATATGTAAAGCCTAACTCTTCGAAAAAGACACCAGATACTAGTAAATATTTAAGACTATCTTTTATTTTCTCTGCTGTCGCAGCCACTTTCCCGCCAACTGCTGGGATTTTCTTTAATATATACTCTAATTCATCTTTTACCCAGTGATATTTTCCTGCGGTACGTAAACGACCAAGTACATTATGGAGCGCACCAACGTTTGGTGCAATTGACATTTCATTATCATTCAAAATAACAATCATATCTGTCTTTTCATGTCCAATATGGTTCAATGCCTCTAAAGCCATTCCGCCTGTTAAAGCACCATCTCCAATAATTGGTATAACATATTCTTTCGTTTTCTTTAAATCACGTGCCAGAGCCATTCCCATTGCAGCCGATAACGATGTCGAGCTATGACCAGTTTCCCATACGTCGTGCTCACTCTCACAACGTTTCGGAAAACCACATAGGCCTTGATATTGCCTTAATGTACCAAACTCTTTCGCGCGTCCAGTTAAAATTTTATGTACATAGGATTGATGTCCTACATCCCATAAAAATTTATCTTGCGGGCTATCAAATAATTTATGCAGAGCAATTGTGAGTTCTACTACACCTAAATTAGGCGCAATATGTCCACCTGTTTGAGAGAGCTCTTCAATTAAAAACTTACGAATATCCTCACTCAATCCCTCTAGTTCACTGATAGACATATCTTTCAAAAAACTAGGGTTTTGAATTTGCGTTAGATCCACATGGATCACTCACTTTCATTTCATAATCTGTCAACATGTCAAATATTATAAAAAACATTTACACAAAACAAGAAATTCTCTTTTCTATTTTTCGTCTTGTCCCGCTATTAACCAGTCTATTGCGCCCTAATCCTATTATAAACCATATTTCTTTAGGCGATGAAAAAAATAGCCGCTAACACGAAGTGATAACGGCAATGTAATCTACATATATTTTTGCCAATAACAAGAAAAGAAAAACCTTTTCCTACAGTTATATCATAAAATGATAAATGACTCAACAAATGAAAACGCTGTTATATTAGTTATTACGTTTTGCAATTAAATCGCAAATAGATAGTAAATATTCATCTTGTAATTGCAAGGAGCTAATCGCACCTTTTGCTTCTGCAATTGTTTCTTCTAAAATATCCTTTGCTCTATCTACAGTAAACAACGTCGTATATGTACTCTTTTCGTTAGAAAGATCACTACCAATCGGTTTCCCAATCTCTTCTTCGGTTCCTTCGACATCTAAAATATCATCTCGAATTTGGAAAGCTAGACCGATATATTTGGCAAACGTAAGCAACTTTTCTTCTTGCTCTTCTGTCGCATCAGAAAGTATCGCACCCGCAAGCACAGCAAATTCAAGCAGTTTTCCCGTCTTATGTTTATGGATGTACTCCAATTCATCAATCGTAAGGCGTTTCCCTTCAGCTTCCATATCTGCCACTTGTCCGCCAACCATTCCTTCTGGTCCTGCTGCTTTTGCAAGTTCAAGTACAAGTCTTACTTTTTTTTCGGCAGAAATTTCTTTTTGCTCATATGCCATAATTACTTGAAAAGCATACGTCAATAAGCCATCTCCTGCTAAAACTGCCATCGCTTCACCAAATACTTTGTGATTTGTGGGTTTTCCTCTTCTTAAATCATCATCATCCATACAAGGTAAATCATCATGAACTAAAGAATATGTATGAATCATTTCAAGAGCACAAGCTGCACCTACTCCAAGATTTCTTTCTTTCCCAAACGCTTGTAATGTTGCAAACAAAAGTAACGGGCGGAGACGTTTTCCACCCGCTTCCAAAGAATATGCCATCGCTTCACGAAGTACATTTGGACATTGTAATTCATTTGCATAGCTTACAAGTTTCTCTTCTACGAAAGTTTTACTTTCTTTCAAAAAAGTATCAAAAGCAATCGTCACTATGCTTCATCTCCTACAGCAGTAAACGGTTCAAGCTCTCCATCTTCCCCAAGAATAACTGCCATTTGTTCTTGTACATTCTTCAACTTCTCATCACAAAGCTTAGATAATTCCATGCCCTCTTTAAAATAAGAAATCGCTTCTTCTAACGGTACGTCACCTTGTTCTAGCTTAGAAACAAGATGCTCAAGTTGCGAAATTGCCTCTTCAAAGCTTAATTTATTTTCCATTATTCAATTCACGCTCCTCTATGCCTGATACGCTACAATCTAGTATTCCATCTTGTAATTGAACTGAAACAGCATCTCCAAGGCTTACATCTTTCACACTTTTTAACACTTGCTTCTCTTCATCATATACAAGCCCGTACCCTCTCATCATTACTTTAAGCGGACTTAACGCTTCAAGTTTTTGAGCAGCTCTTACAAAGGCAAATTCTTTCGTTTGAAGTAACGTTTGCATTTCACGTTGTAATTGCTTTTGCAACGTTTCAACAGCTACCTTTGTTTGCATAATTTTTTGAGATGGGTGGTGCTTCTCTAAATAAAATGAAAGTTGCTTTAACTGATTCACCTTTTTATCAATATAGCGCTCTTTCGCTAAAACAAGCTGTTCTAGCGCTCTATCTAATTGCTCTTCCTTTTGCTCATATACTTGTCTTGGATAACGGAACGCATACGATTTTTGCAACACTTGTAGTTTTTCTTCTTTTTTATGTACTAACTCTCTCATCGCTCTTTGCAATCTCAGAGTTCTTTGCAATACCTTTTCTTGTAACTCTATAATGTTAGGTGCTGCCAGCTCAGCTGCTGCAGTCGGTGTTGGCGCGCGTAAATCTGCAACAAAATCTGCGATTGTAAAATCCGTTTCATGGCCTACTGCCGAAATAATAGGAATTTCACTCTTAAAGATTGCTCTTGCAACCATTTCCTCATTGAAAGCCCATAATTCCTCAATAGAACCTCCACCACGGCCAACGATTAGTACATCTATCTCTCCCATTTCATTCGCTGTACGAATCGCTTGTACAATCGAGGGAGCCGCTGACTCCCCTTGTACAAGTACCGGAAATACAATAACATTCCCAATTGGATAACGACGTTTAATCGTTGTTATAATATCACGAATCGCTGCTCCTGTTGGCGACGTAATCACACCTATTGTTTTAGCGTAAGGAGGAATTGCTTTTTTATAAACTTGAGAAAAAAGTCCTTCTTCTTCTAAACGAACTTTTAACTGTTCGTACGCTAAATGTAAATTTCCGACTCCGTCAGGCTGCATGTCTTGAATATAAATTTGATAAGAACCACTCGCCTCGTAAACAGAGATTTTCCCTTTCACGAGTACCTTCATCCCATTTTCAGGTTTGAATTTAATATTACGATTATGACCCGCAAACATAACCGCTGCGATTCTTGCATTTTCATCTTTCAATGTAAAATACATGTGGCCACGGCTATGATTTTTAAAGTTGGAAATTTCACCTTTTAACCAAACAGACTGCAAATGCGGATCATATTCTATTTTTGTTTTTATATAGCGTGTTAACGCTGTAACGGTTAAATATTGCTTCTCCATTTCTCTCTCCTCATAGCCGACTCAAATTATTTACAAACGACACCTGCACGTTTGGCAGATTCAACAGTATTATGAAGAAGCATTGTGATTGTCATTGGACCAACACCCTTTGGCACAGGTGTAATGTAACCCGCAACATTTAACACGTTGTCAAAATCAACATCACCACAAAGTTTCCCTGTTTCTAAACGGTTTACACCAACGTCAATTACAACCGCTCCTTCTTTAATATAATCCGCTGTTATCATTTTAGGTCGTCCAACAGCTACGATTAAAATATCCGCTAACTTCGATAACTCTTTCATATTTTGCGTCTTAGAATGACAATATGTGACAGTTGCATTTTCATTTAAGAACAATTGTCCCACTGGTTTACCGACAATATTACTTCTTCCAATTACTACTACATGTTTTCCAGAAATATCAAGATTCGTTTCTTTTACTAATTCTACAATACCGTGCGGTGTACATGGAAGGAATGTATCTTGTCCCGTCATCATACGTCCCACGCTAATTGGGTGAAATCCATCTACATCCTTTTCTGGTGAAATTCTTTCAATGATAGCTTTTTCTTCAATATGTTTCGGTAAAGGTAATTGCACTAATATGCCATTAATACGGTCATCGCCATTTAAGCGATCGATTTCAGCAAGCAAGCGTTCCTCAGTAATTGTTTCAGGAAGTTCAATTAGCTCTGAGTAAATCCCTACTTGTTCACAGCCTTTTTCTTTTCCTTTTACATAAGAACGAGATGCTGGATCTTCTCCAACTAAAATAACTGCTAATCCTGGTACAATCCCTTGCTCTTTCAACTTCACAACTTCTTCTGTTAATTGTGCTCGTTTTTTCTCCGCAACTTCATTTCCTTTGATGATTACTGCTACCATTTTAAGATTCCCCCTTAAAGAATTTACAGTGTATCTTTTATATTAGATAAAACGCCGTTAATAAAACGACGAGATTCCTCATCCCCAAATGTTTTAGCAATTTCAATTGCTTCGTTAATTGTTACGTTGTGTGGAATTTCTTCCATGTATTTCATTTCATACACAGCTACACGTAAAATACTGCGATCAACAATACTAATACGCTCAAGCTTCCACTTTTTTAAGTTTTGACGAATCGCTTCATCGATTGCTTCTTTATTTTCTACAAAACCCACTACAAGTGACTCTAGAAACTCATTTGTTTCTTCGCCTTCATCTAGCGTGTTTTCCACTGCTACTTTCGGTTCTAATTCACCTGTAATATCCATTTGGTATAATGCTTGCATTGCTCTTTCTCTAGCCGTCCTACGTTTCATTGTAACTCTCCTTTATGCTTCAAGTCTTTCCTTATACTTTGTTATATTATTATAATTTATAAGCCGTCAATTCACTTACTCTTACAGTTTTCATTGATTTTCCAACCTTATAATACAATGATAATAACACAATTTATCGTTTCACACACGGGTTACAAGGCTGAAAAATAATAAAAAGATTAACTTCAAGTTCCATATCTTATCACAATGTACGTTTTTTGGAAAAACGACACATTTTCTTTTTTATTTCTTATTTTTTGAAATAGTATAATAATTAGAGGATTGTAATTTGTGAAGAAATGAAACGATAAAAAAGATGCCTATGTTACTAGGCACCTTTTCATTCTTACACTGGTTCGATTTCTGTTTTTTGTGTTTCGAATGTTACGCCAACGATGTGAACATTCACTTCTTTTGGCTCAAGTCCTGTCATTGTAAAGAGCGCTTGGCGAATATTGTCTTGAATCTTTTGAGCAACAACTGGAATTGCTACACCAAAATACATTACAACATAAAGGTCAACGATAATATCTTCGTTTGCTAATTCAACCTTTACACCTTTACCATGATTTTTCTTACCTAACTTCTCAACAACATCTGTAGCAAAATTACCGCGCATTGCCGCTACACCTTCTACTTCAGCAGCTGCAATACCTGCAATTACTTCAATTACTTCTGGTGCAATTTCTACTTTACCAAGAGTTGTATCTTGACCCATATCTAACATATGTTCAGCCATGAAAAAAACCTCCTTTAATGTATCACTGCGTCACAAGTTCATGCTCTTCCAAAAATTTCGTATTAAACTCACCTTTTACAAAATCAGGATGATCTAGCAATTGCAAATGGAACGGGATTGTTGTATGTACGCCTTCAATGACAAATTCACTAAGTGCGCGCTTCATTTTTGCAATTGCCTCTTCACGTGTTTTTCCGTGAACAATTAATTTAGCAACCATCGAATCATAGAAAGGTGGGATTGAATATCCCGGATATACAGCTGAATCGACGCGAATACCAAATCCTCCTGGTGGTAAGTACATTTCTACTTTACCTGGAGATGGCATGAATTTTTTGGCAGGGTTTTCCGCATTAATTCGACATTCAATTGCCCAACCATTAAATTGTACTTCTTCTTGCTGTAACGATAACTTTTCTCCTGAAGCAACAAGAATTTGTTCTTTAATTAAGTCCATTCCCGTTACCATTTCAGTAACTGGATGCTCAACCTGAATTCTCGTATTCATCTCCATGAAATAAAAGGTTTTCGTTTTATATTCATAAATAAACTCAACCGTACCAGCACCTGTATAATCAACCGCTACCGCCGCTTTAACTGCCGCTTCACCCATCTGCTTGCGAATATCTTCATCAAGTGCAGGTGATGGACTTTCTTCTAATAGTTTTTGCAAACGGCGCTGAATTGTACAATCACGCTCTCCTAAATGAATGGCATTTCCGTGTGTATCTGCCATTATTTGAATCTCAACATGGCGGAAATCTTCAACGTACTTTTCTAAGTATACACCAGGGTTCCCAAAAGCGGTACTAGCTTCTTGCTGTGTAATTTGAATTCCTTTTATAAGCTCTTCTTCATGGCGTGCAACACGAATACCTTTTCCGCCGCCACCTGCAGTCGCTTTAATAATGACTGGATATCCAATTTGATTAGCAAGCTCGATCGCTTCTTCGGTATTTTTAATAATCCCTTGTGAACCTGGTACAATCGGAACCCCTGCTTCTTTCATTGTATCACGAGCAACGTCTTTTGTGCCCATCTTTGAAATAGCTTCTGGACTTGGACCAATAAAAATCAAGTTACATTCACGGCATAACTCTGCGAAATCTGCATTCTCTGCTAAAAATCCGTATCCCGGATGAATAGCATCGCAGCCTGTTAACTTCGCAACGCTAATAATATTCGTCAAATTTAAATAGCTTTCTTTCGAAATCGTTGGTCCTACACAATACGCCTCATCTGCAATCTGTACGTGAAGTGACTCTTTATCTGCTTCTGAATAAATTGCAACTGTTTCAATGTCCATTTCTTTACAAGCACGAATAATTCGTACAGCAATTTCCCCACGATTGGCTATTAATACTTTTTTTATCATCACAAAGACTCCCTTATTACGCTTTTACAAGAAATAGCGGTTGTCCATACTCAACAAGCTGTCCGTTATTAACAAGAATTTCAACAATTTCGCCCTCTACATCAGCATCAATTTCGTTAAATAACTTCATAGCCTCGACAATACATACGATAGAATCTTTCGATACTCTATCCCCAATACTTACATATGGAGGTGTATCAGGTGAAGATGAAGAATAGAATGTACCTACCATTGGTGAGGTAATCTTATGTAGGTTTTCATCTTGAACAGTTTTCTTCTCTTCTTGCTTCGGTGCTTCTGCTTGCGCTGCTGCTACTGTCGTTTCAACTTCAACAGGCGCTACTGGTTGCATAGCTTGTTTTGCTGCAGGTGCTTGCACAGCAACAACTTCATTACCACGCTTTTTCATTTTGATTGTTGTACCGTCTTTTTTGTATTCAAATTCATCAATATTAGAGCTATCAATTAATTTAATTAATTCACGAACTTCTTGAATTTTAAACATGTAAAATCCACTCCCATACTCTTGTTTGTCCCGTTTTTACAGATTCTCGTCACAAAACTAGATTGACTGTAAAAATACGATGTATTCTATTAGAAAATATATTTCATTAACTAATAGAAATATTTACTATTTCCATCTTACGATAAATTTTTTAAACATTCCAATTTATATTTCTTTATAATAAATCGAAACTCCTGTAAAAAATATTATTCCAATAAAAAATTATTACCTAGTAATAATACCAAGTTTCACACGAAATTGGCAAGACCACTTCAAAAAAAAACATTCACTACTTTTGCAAAACGTTACATAGCAAACACGCCATTCCCTCTCCACTCTTCACCACATCTATAGTCAATAACATATTTTTACCAAATATTAATTTTTGTTTACACGCCGTTCATCATTCCTTCATATAAGAATAGTATGTTCAAAGTGTAGAAAATATATTGTGCTGAGGTGTGGAAATATGATATGGCTCATCCTCTTTTTACCTGCCGTAATCGTTTGGGCATGTGTTCTTTGCATCCACGTCAAATCCGGAAAAAGTAATCATCAGTACCATGAACCATTAATCTTTTACTCACAACGTGTTTCTCCATTCCGAGTTGAACATAGTAAAAATAACTACAAAGACAAAATAGAAAAAAGCTATCGAAAATGATAGCTTTTTTCTATTCACACGTACTTACATACTCTATTCCACTATTTGCATACCCTTTGCTTAGTAAAAGGTAATAATCCGCAGGGAAACCCCCTACGGATTAAAGTTTCACTTATTTCGCTGGTGGATCAAATTTCACACCTACATCTTTTGATCCGCCTTCACTTCTTACAAGTTGAATAATTTTATTTGCTTCTTTCTGTGAATGTTTTGCCGCTTTAACCGTTACTCTAATATCTGTACCATCAGCTCTTACAAGAGCATCTGGATATCCTCCTTGAGATTTAATTACTGTCTCAAGTAATTCTTGCTTCGTTTCCATTGTAGTGATTGCATCAAAGTTATCTTTCGCTTTACTCTTTTCTGTTGCTGAAGATTTCGAAGAATTCATCACTTCTTGTAATTTTGCTTTCGCTTCACTACGTTGATCTTCCATTTGCATACGTAAGGCTGTGAAATTCTCATCACTTGATTGAACTGATACATTACCCTCTTTTTTACTTGTTTCTTTTTTAGTATTTTCTTTTTTGTCTGTTTCTTTATTTGTTGTTTCCTTGCTTGTATTTTCTTTTTTCGGGGTTTCTTTAGGTGCTTCGTTTGTTACTGCTTTATCAGTACCTTGTTTTTCTTGTCCAATCTTTTCACCTGTTGCCGGCGATGCTGTATTCATTTTGTCAGGAGTTGTCACGTAATACACAGATAGTACAACAACTAAACTTAACATCGTTAATAGCCAAACTGTTTGTTTTTTTAACACTTTATTTCCTCCCTATCAATTTTTCGGTGAAACTGAAACGCGATGGGCTGGTACATCTAGCAGCCTTATCACAGCTTCTTTTACCATTGCTTTAACTTGTATATTATCCACTCCCTTTGCTACGACAAGAACACCACGTACTTTCGGCTTCTCTGTTCGTAAAACAACAGGAGTTTCTTTATCCCCTTCACGTATAATGACAGTCTTTTCATCAAGAGACTCGTCCTCTACTTCTCTCTTACCGCCTGTTTTATCTGTTTCACCTGTTGTTTGTGAGCGTTTCACTGTATTTTTTTCTAAAATTTTTTCTTCAGATGAATCTAAATTCACTTTAATCGTTACGTCTTTTACTCCTGCTATTTCTTCTAAAGCAGCTTTTAATTCTTGTTCATACGCTTTTTCATATTTTTCTACATTTGACATACTATCATTATTTTTTTGTCCGAAAGTTGGTAAGTCTTTTTCTTGGTTTTGAGTTTTTTGTTCTTTAAATACAGGTACTTCTTCTTTTTTACTTGAAAATAGACTACTAGAAAACATAAGCAAAATTCCAAGTATGAGTAGGACAAGTAAAAACTTAGGTGTTACCTTTTTACCCTTCTCGTTGCTTTCTTTTTGATCCCCATTCAATAAGTTTCGAAAAAATGAGAACTTCGAATTTTTATCTTTATTGTCCATTTACTCTACCTGTCCTCCCTTCCATTTGAACTTGGATTTGTTTACCCTCTAGTTGCCACCTGCTTGAAAAGAAATCTTTCATTTCCACATTCGTTTCTTCCACTTTTTTTGGAGGCTCTTTCGTATTAATTTCAATTGGCTTTACTGTTTCGATTGCATCATTTTTACTGCGTTCTTTTTCTTTCAACGTCACAACAACAGATTGAATATCTTTCGCCGACTTTACTTCTTCTGTATTTTCTGCTGCGACTATTTGTATTTCAGAGACAGTCATACCATACTTTTTCTCAAACTCTTTTCCTACTTCTTTTTTCATTTTGGTAGCCATCTCTTCTAAACTATATGCACGTGTTAGAGCTTGTATTTCTTTTTTCTTCGAATCTATTGAATTTTTTACAGATCCTTCTGCTACGTACTTTTCTTCATTAAAATTTGCAATTACTTCATTTACATCTGTCTGCAATAATTTAAAAAGAGGCGTTAAAATTAATACAACTAACAAAAGACTTACAACAAATTTAACGTATTTTTGCAAATTCGAATTTGGAAGAATAAGATGAAGCATTGTCGCTAAGAGCAAAAAAACGATAATATTTCTAATCCACTCTGTAACAAATTGCATACTCTTCACCTCCTACCGCATCATAAGTGTAATATTCCCCGCAGCAATAATAATTGTAATACTTAAAAAGAACATAAATGATACGATAGCTAAGCAAGCAAATACGTAAATGATGCTTCGTCCAATAATGTCTAAGCATTGAATAATTGCTCCGCTGCCAACCGGTTGCAATACTGCTGCTGCGAATTTATAAATAAATGCGATACAGAAAATTTGAATCGCTGGAAAGGCAACAATTAAGCATAAAATGACGAGCCCAATAATTCCGACTGTGTTTTTCAATAATCCTGATGCGCTAATAACAGTATCTGCCGCTTCTGTAAACATCCTTCCAACTACTGGAATGAAGTTTCCTGTTACAAATTTAGCAGTTTTCACAGCTATTCCATCAGCAACAGCTGTTGCTGTTCCTTGTACAGATAATACTCCTAAAAAAATCGTTAAAAAAATACCGATAATCCCAACGCTAACATTTTGCAGAAGCTTGGACAATTTCGTCACTTTATATTGATCACTCATTGTACTTACAATACTTAATATCGTTGCCAGTAATAAAAGTGGTAGAACGATATAATTCATAAGAAGCCCACTCGTATTCATTAAGAAAATGATAACCGGATGAAAAAACGATACAGATACAACCCCCCCGCCAGTTGCTATAAGCGCCAGCAAAATTGGCAATAATGCTAATATAAAATCTACCATTGTTTGTATCGTTTCTCTTGCATATGTCATAACGACATAAAAACTATTTAAAGCAAAAATAATAAGTACCATATATACAACAGCATCAGCAATTTTACTTACGCTACTTTTTGAAAAAGCGGATTGCAGTGATTGCAACAATGCACTAAAGATTGTGAGCATAATAAGTGTGCCAAGCAGTTTTCCATTAGCTGCAAGCTCATGAAATAAATATTTTAATAACCCTATCATCCACTCTTTTAGAGAGAATTCTTTTTCTCCCTTTACAAACTCCATAAAGCTCCCTTTTTGACTCTCTGGCAAATAGCCTCCATATTTTGTAACAAGCCCGTCCCAAAATTGCTTCACATCTTCAATTCCGAGCTTATCCAATTGTTGATCAACGACGTTTGTTTCTACAGGAGAAGCTTGTACAACAACCGGTAAAGAAAAGAAAAGGAAGCAAGCAAATAGCAGCTTAGCTCCAAACCTCCTCAACATTCACTCCCCCTTATCCCGTCGGTAAAAATCCGAGAATAGTTTCAATTACAACCGTCAAAATAGGAATTGCCATAACGAGAATGAGGATTTTCCCAGCAAGTTCAATTTTCGAAGCGATGGCACCTTGACCAGCATCTTTTGTAATTTGGGCTCCAAACTCAGCAATATAAGCAATTCCAATAATCTTTAGTAACGTTTCCACATAGACGTTACTAACTTTCGCTTCACTCGCTACTCTCTCAATCATTTGTAAAATAGCATGAATTTGATCAATTAAAATAAGAAACATCACGCTACCTACGAACACAATAAATAAAGATGTAATGCTAGATTTATGCTGGTTCAAAACAGCAGCTAAAAACGTAGCAACGAGGCCTAATCCGACAATTTGTATAATTTCGATTCGAACCGCCTCCTTTACTGGAAGAGAAAGACACTTTTAATCTTGTCGAATAGCGTATTAATTAAAAATGCGACATGAAATAAAATGACGACAAAACCGACAAGGATAACCCAATTTGCAATATCCTCACGCTTCAATTCTTTTAGTACAGTATGAATGAAAGCTAAAACAATGCCGATTCCGGCGATTTGAAATATTAATCCAACATCAATGGACATCGCCTTTCTCCCCCCTATAGCAGTAAAATTACAATAAGTAGCCCTGCTAGTACCCCTAAGCTCTTGATCATTTTCTCGTATTGCAGTTGTAAAGCTTTTGCTTCCTCTTCTTCTCTCTCCAAATGTGTAATACATAAGCGAATATGTTTTTGTTGTGATTCACGATCATGTTGCCCGAGCGTTTCACCAAATTGCTGCAGTATTTCATACTCGGTTTGTTGAAACGCCGTCAACTTCCAATTCTCTTTCAAACTATCTATCCAAGCTTCCCTTACTGTTTGTTCTCCACTTTCTAGTTTTTTAGCGAAACTTTGAAAGATCCAATTTAATGGCTTCGGCATTTGTTTAACTAATCGCTCGGCAGCCTCAGATAAAGGTGTGTGTCCATACATAATTTCTGCCTCTAATGATTGAAGTGCTGATTTTAATAATCTAAGTTGCCTCGGCCTTTCACTGTATCTTTTAGCGTATGAAAACCCGAAAAAGGTGCTGACCGCAACGATTAACACTGCACCAAATATTTTCACCATACGCCCTCAGCCTTTCTATTTGATAACACTGGTTTTCCATATTTATCTTTCACCTGCATAACCGTTCCTGGACCCCTCGCTTTTGACAACTCCACAAACCTATCAAATATACGAAGCTCTAGCACTGCCTTGAGCGATGGACGTCTCACAACATCCTCATAGGAAAATCCGTGTGCGCTTATAAAAAGCTGAACACCTGCATGCACTGCCTCCATAATTGCTTCACTATCTTCTTTACGACCAATTTCATCTACGATCAAAATATCAGGACTCATAGAACGAATCATCATCATCATTCCTTCTGCCTTTGGACATGCGTCTAACACATCGACTCGGGTACCAAAATCATATTGCGGGATCCCTTTCACACAGCCGGCAATTTCTGACCGTTCATCAACGATCCCCACTTTACAGGAAGGAATTTCCGAAGCACTTACCCCTTGACTCATGCAACGTGCTACATCTCTTAAAAGCGTCGTTTTTCCCGTTTGCGGAGGGCCAATTACCATCGTGTTTAACCATCTTTTTTCATACAAATATGGCAAAAGCGGTTCAGCAATCCCTATTTTTTGACGAGCAATACGAATATTAAAGGAAGAGACATCACGAATCATTTTCACTGCGCTTTTTTCTGTAATGACTTTTCCCGCTAACCCGATTCTATGCCCCCCGCGAAGCGTCACATACCCACGTTTTAATTCCTCTTCCATCGTATAAATTGAGAATTGACTTAACTTATTCAATAAGTAAATAGCATCCTCTGCAGTAGTGATATAGTCATAAAAAAACACCTTTCCGTGTGCAATACACTCTAGCGGTCTTCCAATTCGAACACGAATTTCCTCTAAAGCATCGTATTGCTCACATTCTTCAATTAAGTACTTCATCGTTTTTGGTAAAACTTCTAATACCTCTTTCATCGGCTTCTCCCCACTATACTCGACTTACTATTTCAGTAATGCGATAAAAATACAGCAAATTCCAAGCGCTAGAAAAAAGAGCTTCAAGAAAGAAATTTCACTTGCTACACTCGCTATCCCAATTGTCATTGTTAAAATTAATACGGTAGGTCCAACAAACGCCAACATACCATTTATAAACAACGCTTTCTTCGCATCATTCACATAAAGCATAAGCAAAGCAGCAAATATCTCCGCACTACCTGAAAATAATCGAAGTGCCCCCATAACAAGCACGGATGTTTCCATTGCCGCTAGCCACTGTTTCATTCTTCCACCTTCTCCCGTAACAGTTACTAACTTCGTATTCTAAAAAAGAATATATTTGTACAACCATATGCAGAGGTTGTCTATTTCAGAAGTAAAAACATAATTTTTCTCTAAAGTCTGAATTACAATCTGAATATTCATATTATTTTATGGTATATTATGGTATATTTAGTTTAAAAGGGGTTTAAACCATGCAGCACGTCACTTTATTACCACTAGATTTATGCTATACAAATGTGATTTTCGAGCTATCAAGTGATCCACATATAAAAAATGCATTGGGGATAACGGTAGAAAACATCGAAGACACGAAAACATTTCTTCTTTTCGCAATAGAAGAAGAGCGTCAAAAGAAATCCTTATCGAGAATGATTGTGAATGAAGAAAATGAAATAATTGGCCTCACCACACTTAAACATATTAATAATGAGAAAAAGCAATCTCACATTGGTAGTTGGCTCGGCTATCCGTACTGGGGAAAAGGCTATAACGAGGCTGCTAAAAAAGAAATCTTTAAAATCGCCTTTTTAGACTTACAACTTTCCTACGTATTTGCTGGTGCTAAAACGAATAATATCCGCTCTTTAAAAGCACAAGAAAAACTACCTTATATTTCATTGCATGTGGAAAACAAGTTTCCAGACGAACACGCTGCACTAGAGAAAGAAGTAAAGTCACCTTGCTCTCTGCATGTCGTGTCACGTGAAAATTTTTTAAACTGGTTGAAATTACAGAATGAGGAGGCAAAATATGAAGGTATTGAAAGTTAGTTTAACCGTTGTAGTAGAATTAGCTCTTATTTATCTTTTTTCATTATTGGTCGGTTGGTCATTTATAGAGACCTTTTTCCTTGGTAGTTTAGCAATATTTGCAATTATGTGGTTAATTATTATGAGTAACCATAGAAATAACATTACAGATCACGCAATAAGTAAAACATTAACTGGCGTTGAGACTGGCGAAATAAAGCCATTTCAAATTGTTTTGACTCCATCTATTATGGGTACTCTTTCACTTGTTTTAGTCAGTTTTATAATAACAGTTATTTACTATCTACCCTATTTCCTATAAAAAAAGCACTCGTGAATTATCACGAGTGCTTTTTTACTATGCACGAGAAACGTATTTACCTTCACCAGTGTTGATGATAAGCATTTCGCCTTCGTTAATGAAGATTGGTACTTGTACAACAAGACCAGTTTCTAATGTAGCTGGTTTTGTTACGTTAGAAGCAGTATCACCTTTAATACCAGGCTCTGTTTCTGTAACTTGTAATTCAACTGTGTTTGGAAGTTCAACACCAAGTACTTCGCCTTGGTAAGTCATAATTGCTACTTCCATGTTTTCTTTTAGGAATTTAAGCTCGCGCTCGATTTGTTTTTCACCAAGTTCGATTTGCTCATAAGTTCCGTTATCCATAAATACGTGAGCCTCACCGCTTGCGTATAAGTATTGCATACGACGGTTTTCGATGTGTGCTTTTTCTACTTTCTCACCTGCACGGAATGTTTTCTCTTGAACAGAACCTGTGCGAATGTTACGTAGTTTAGAACGAACGAATGCAGCACCTTTACCTGGCTTTACGTGTTGGAAATCAAGTACTTGCCAAAGGGCATTGTCCACTGAAATTGTTAAACCTGTACGAAAATCGTTTACTGAAATCATGTAAAAAAATCCTCCTGTGTATTACAAAATAATAAGTTCTTTTGGTGATTTCGTAATTACTTCATTACCTTCACTTGTCACAATGATATCATCTTCAATACGTACGCCGCCAATACCTGGAATATAAATACCTGGCTCTACTGTTACAGCCATACCTGGTTCAAGTACTGTATCAGAACGGAACGCTAAACCTGGTGCTTCATGGAGTTCAAGACCTATTCCATGACCAGTAGTGTGTCCAAAGTATTCACCATATCCTTTTTCCGTTATGTAGTCACGCGTTAGCGCATCAGCCTCGCGACCTGTTAAACCAGCTTTAATACCGTTCACACCACGTAGTTGTGCTTCTAAAACGATATTATAAATTTCTTTTAATTTATCAGATGGTTCACCGACTGCAATCGTACGAGTAATATCAGAGCAATATCCTTTGTAATAAGCGCCGAAGTCTAATGTAACGAAATCTCCTGTTTCTATCACTTTTTCAGATGCCACGCCGTGCGGTAATGCCGAACGAAGACCTGAAGCAACGATAATATCAAACGAAGAAGATGTTGCTCCTTGTTTTCTCATGAAAAATTCAAGTTCATTTGACACTTCAATTTCAGATACTCCCGGGCGAATGAATGATAGAATATGCTCAAAGGCAGCATCTGCAATCTGTGCAGCTTCCTTTAATATCTTAATCTCTGAATCAGTCTTTATCAAGCGTAACTTTTCTACAAGTCCAGAAGTCGGGATAAATTCAGCATCAATCGCTTCCTTATGCACTGAATAAGAACTATATGTAAGAGTATCTTGCTCAAAACCAAGTTTTTGAATTCCAAGCCCTTTCACTTGCTTTGCCACTTCATCAATGATCAATCCTGCGTGCTGTACAACCTCATATCCAACCGCTTGTTTACTTGCCTGCTCGACGTAACGGAAATCTGTAATAAATTGAGCACGATCTTTTGAAATAAGAACAACGCCTGCTGTTCCTGTGAAGTTAGCCATATATCTACGACTATGTTCATTTGTTAACAAAATACCGTCAATGCCAGCCTCATCAAATGCACTTCGTAATCTTTCAATTTTCTCCATTACTCTATGCCTCCCTCAATTTCTCCATTAATGCAAATAACGCTAACTTATAGCCATAAAAACCAAATCCTACAATTTGACCTGCACAAACAGCTGCCGTCACAGATTCATGACGGAACGATTCACGCTGATGAATGTTAGAAATATGTACTTCAATAACAGGAATCGAAATGCTCGCAATGGCATCACGAATCGCATAGCTATAATGCGTAAATGCTCCCGGGTTTAAAATGATCCCTTCATATATATCTTCCGCTTCATGAATAATGTCGATAATGGCACCTTCATGATTCGATTGGAAACATTCTAACTCCACTCCCATTGTTTCTGCTTCTTGCTTCATATCTGCTTCAAGTGTCGCTAGCGTGCCCTTTCCATATACATTTACCTCACGAACACCGAGGCGATTTAGGTTAGGACCGTTTACGAGGAGTAACTTTTTCATATTCTTAAAACTCCTTAATATTAATATCTATACAATATTTTAACATAGGAGTCACTTATTTGAATAGTTCGTCTTCTCTTGCCCTTCTTGTTCTACTTTATTGCTATTTACTGCATAAGAAACAGAATATGCTATAAACACACCATATAATATAAAAATACATATTGTCGTTACAATTGTCTCTTTTGGCAAATGGAGCGCACTTTTAATAACAGGAGCCATTAAACCCATCCCCAAAAACAGTAATGCCCACCAAAATAGCCCATAAATAATTCCCGCAATAATCCCTTCAAACTTTGCAAAAAATGCTTTATATAAAAAGGCAATCAAAATTGAAAGAAGTCCCATACACACTATTCCGGACACATTGCCCCATACCCCCTCTTTCCAACTTCCAAACGCAAATGGTAAAAGGAAATAATTCGGTCCCGCCTCCGTGAATGAAAATATATGAAGGAAATACCATATCCCGCCCCAAAAGATTCCACCAAACAAACCGATCTGCACAAAATTCCTTGTTCCTAATTGTTCTTGACTCACATCGACACCTCCGCTCAATAGTATGCCCGAAACTATTTTGAAGCATGTTTAAATCCTGCGAAATTTGTCTATAAAAAGAATAAGAAATGTCCGACTCTCATAATATTTTCCCTTGTCATCTACTTGTATTTGCCGATAAAATAAAGGAAACTCGGTGATTGTCTTATTTCAAAACGACAGAACCCAGTATGACAATTGCCTCTTTTTCTACATAAGAGAGAAACAAATACAGGTTGGTGTTAACATGGCAGAAGAGTCAAAACAAATATATGGCGGGCAAGCGGTCATAGAAGGAGTTATGTTTGGCGGTAGAGAATATACTGTTACAGCGGTTCGTCGTAAAGATAAATCGATTGAATTTTATCGATTACCACGCGTTCGTAATAAAGTATTATCTATCCTAAAAAAAATTCCATTTTTACGAGGGATTGCCGCTATTGTGGATGCAAGTGCGAATGGAGCAAAGCATTTAAACTTCGCTTCTGAACGATTTGACGTCCACCCAGAAGATGATGAACAAATTGCTAATAAAAAAGAAGAACAATCAAAATTAACGATGGTATTAGGAGTTGCAGCTGTTGGCGTTTTATCTTTCATATTCGGTAAAGTCATTTTCACAGCAGTTCCTGCACTATTAGCTGAATTAACAAGACCGATTTTCCCATCTCATACTGGGCAAATCATTGTCGAAAGTGTCATTAAGCTCATGCTATTATTGAGCTATATATACTTTATTTCTTTAACCCCACTTATTAAGCGGGTATTTCAGTATCACGGTGCAGAGCATAAGGTAATCAATGCTTATGAGAATGACCTTCCTCTGACTGTAGAAAACGTTCAAAAGCAAACTCGTCTCCATTATAGATGCGGCAGTAGCTTTATTATATTTACAGTCATTATTGGAATGTTCGTTTATTTCCTAGTCCCTACAGATCCTCTTTGGGCACGAGTTATAAACAGAATTTTATTAATTCCAGTTGTACTTGGTATTTCTTTTGAAGTATTGCAATTTACAAATCGATTACGAGATATTGCCGTATTACGCGTACTTGGATATCCTGGATTATGGCTACAACTATTAACAACGAAAGAACCAACAGATGATCAAGTGGAAGTAGCAATTGCATCGTTTGAAGAATTATTACGTTTAGAGAACAAACAATAATTATTTAAAAATGGTGTTCAACTCCTTTCCTCATCGTTAATATACTAATTTTAATATACGTTTTTAGGAGGTGTCCCTTATGAACGGTCGTTCGTTTACTTTCGCTATATTTGTGCTTATTATCGGATTGGCAATATTCGGCCTTGTTTCATCTGTTATTACAAATCCCATGGGTGTATTAAGAAATATCGGGTACATGTTACTTGTTGTCGGTATCTTTTACTTGCTATACAAGATGTTTACAAATTCCAGTGGTTCTGCAAATTCGCAAAGCTCATATAAGCGTGCGGCAAAACAATCGAACCGCAAACATGGGAAACAAAATGTAGCACCCCTAGGCAATTCTTTCTTTAAGTCAAATACTTCTAATGACAAAAGTAAAAAAGGGAATTCTTCCACTTTGAAACGAAAAAGAAAACAGTCTCATTTAACTGTCATTGAAGGCAAAAAAAGCAAAAAGAAAGACCGTGCTTCCTTTTAGGAAATACGGTCTTTTTTTATACTTTGAAGCACTTCTTTTAAACTTTTCTCTCTCATACTTTCAATTCGAAGATGATGATTTTCAAATGGTAAATTCCGTGTCACATCATTAGGTACCACAACGCACGTTAATCCCGCTGCAATTGCTGCTCTCAATCCATTTAATGAATCTTCAAACACAACAGCTTCAGACGGCTTAATTCCTAATTCTTCTATTGCAATTCGATAAAGAGCTGGATCTGGTTTTACCTTCTCAACATCTTCTCTCGTTTTAATAACTTCAAAATAATCTCGAATCTGTAGCTCTTCTAAAAAATGAATAACCCATTCTCTAGACGAACTAGAAGCTAGTGCGATTTTTAATCCCATTTCTTTCGCTTCTTCTAAATATTCTTTTACCCCGTCACGAGCTTTTGGTATTTTCATTTTCTCTTTATGTAAAGTTGCCACTTTTTCTTTTAATGCACTTTTGTTAAACTTCTCTTTTAATTGATCATTTAAATATGCATAAAGTACCTCATCTGTTGTTCCAATGCATTTCGCAAATTCCTCTAAAGGTAGTTCTTCGCCGTATTCACGAACAGCATCTCTGAAAGAGTGAAACCATATCGTTTCTGTGTCCACAATTAATCCATCAAAATCAAAAATAATTGCTTTCATAATTCTCCCATCCTTTTCGAATTGAAATAAAAAAGGAAACGCCATACGTTCCCCTTAATTACTTTTCTCTTCATTTGCTCTTTGAACACCGCGAAGTGTTTCCACTCGGACTGCATCTTGTTCAAAGTATTCCACTAAATCACCAATGCGATCAATCGCTTCCCAACTTAAATGATGCTCAATTCCTTCTACATCATTGTAAATTTTACCTTCATCCACACCGATAATACGCATAAATTGCTCTAGCAAGTCATGACGATATACGAGACGTTCTCCGATTTTTTTACCTTTTGTTGTTAATACAAGCCCTCTATATTTTTCATAAATTAGATATTCATCTTTGTCTAATTTTTGCACCATTTTTGTTACAGAGGATGGATGTACACTAAGCGCTTCAGCAATATCAGATACGCGGGCATAACCCTTTTCATCAATCAACAAATAAATTTGTTCAATATAATCTTCCATACTAGGGGTAGGCATCGGTTTCCTCCATCCAAGTTCATTTTGCTTATTCCGTACGAAGCAATCAATAAAATGATACACCAGAAAGAATAACGTGACAAGGTGAAAACGAGCCTAAATATATAAAACAAAAAAGAATCTGTATTTGCATACAGACTCCCCTTAAGTAAAGTATTGTATTTCTGCATTAGGAAAAAACTCATTTATATAACCTCTTATCGTTTCTTCCAATACTGCTGCTTCATCTTTTTTATATACGTATTTTCCGATGCCGTATCGTCCCCATTTATATTTACGCTTCTCTTCATCCATTTCAAGTTTCGTCTTCGGATAACGCTCTTGAATGACCTTTTTTGCCGGTTTTGTAAAGCGATGTTGAATTAATTCAAATGTTAAATTTGGTATCGATAAATCTTTTAGTGCATTGTACAGTCGCTCAAATAGTTCACGGTATCCTTCTTCCCACCCTTCATGCATATAAAGCGGCGCAACTATAAATCCAAGTGGATAACCCGCACCTGCTACTTTACGTGCAGCCTCTATTCGCTCCTCAAACGGCGATGTCCCTGGTTCAAAATTTTTAATTACATATCGTGAATTTATACTAAATCGAAAACGAGTTTTCCCATTATGCTTTGCATCTAATAAATGATCAACGTGCGAATATTTCGTGACGAAACGTAAGCGCCCATATTCACTTTCTCCAATGAATTCAATCGCCCGCTTTAATGCATGTGTTAAATGATCAATTCCAACAATGTCTGATGTACACGCTGCTTCAAATCTTGTTATTTCAGGTGCCCTTTCATCCATATATTGCTTTGCCTTCTCAAATATTTCATCAAGATTGACATACACACGAACGTAAGGCTTACTCCCAAGTGTCGTTTGCAAATAGCAATAATGACAATGTCCCATACACCCTGTTGCGAGCGGAATTGCATATTCAGCTGACGGTTTTGACGTATCAAACTTTAGCGTCTTCCTCACTCCAACGACAAGTGTAGCCTTTGCATTACGATACTTTTGCAAATCATTTTCTCCTGGCAAATTTCTAATTTGATTATGTGATGTCGTTTCACGAATTTCTAATCCCATCTTCGTAAACTTCTCATAAAGCTCTTTTCCAAGTGGATATTCAAGTGCCTTTGGTTCAAAGTAAACGAGTTTTGGCATAAATGGTTTCATATGCTTCCCTCCTCTCGTTAGTATGGGAAGCATTGAAAAATTAACACGCATTAAAGTTTTCCACTTCAGTAACTTGCTTTGCAAGTTACTGAATGTTATAATTTGGATAACAGCTACCTTGCAACGCAAGTTACCTAAATAAAAGGTGGTGAAATCATGCACAGCCAAATGTTAAAAGGTGTGCTCGAAGGTTGCATCCTATACATTATTTCACAAGAAGAAGTGTACGGATATGAACTGAGTACAAAATTAAATAAGCACGGCTTTACATTCGTAAGCGAAGGAAGCATATATCCGTTATTGTTACGTATGCAAAAAGAAAAATTGATTGAAGGAACATTAAAAGCTTCCTCACTCGGTCCAAAGCGAAAATATTATCACGTAACCGATAAAGGGTTAGAACAACTTGAAGAATTTAAACAAAGCTGGGGAATGGTTTCTACTACGGTAAATAACTTATTACAGGGGGAGTGATAGGGATGAATGCACAAGACATGATTGAATTGAATAATAAAAAACGTGAGCTTCTAACTTCCGAAAACGAGGCTGCTTATGGTGATATGTTAGTATATCTTCGAATATCAAACGTACCCGAGCAACAAATGGAGGAACTGTTACTAGAAATATTAGATCACCTCATCGAAGCACAAGCAGAAAATAAAAACGCTTATGACATCTTTGGAGATAATTTACAATCTTATTGCGATGAACTTATATCAGCTTTACCAACTCAAACAAAGTTAGAAAAAACTTCTTTAATTGGATTTTCTATTAGCTTACTTCTTGCTATACAGTTTGGCATAAATGCAATTATTTCATTTTTTATGTTTCTCTTTGAAAAAAACAATACATTATCAAGTCCGCCTTTTAGCATCCTTGGAACTACTTTGTCTGTTTCAATAATTATACTAGGTATACTATTTATTTTATATTTATTAAAGCGTTACTCCTTTGATCAGAAAATGAATTGGAAAAGAAGAATTCTATTTGGATTCGCATTTGCTACTCCATTTTGTTCCGCTGTATTCTTAAATATTTATTTCCAAAAGCAACCTTATCTCATTTACCATCTAAACTTTTGGCAAAGTGCCTTAATTGCTATCTTATTTTTTATTTTATATAAATTACTATACAAAAAATCAAATTTTTAACAGCCCTTCAAAAGGCTGTTTTTCTTCTGTCTAATTTTACAAATTGAAAAATTTCATAAAGAAAATAAGAAAAATGCAAAATAATTAAAGTTAATTGTTGACGTGATGCTTTTATTATCGGTATCATAAATCTTCGTGAGCAATTATTTTTCGTTATACGATTTTTTTATTATTACTGAATTTTTGAGAGGAGAAATTAGATGTCAGTTAAGAAGAAAACGCAAGTACGCACCGGCAAAATGGTACGTGAACTAATGTTAGCAGACGAAGATGTAAATGCTTCGCTAATCATGGTATATAGTGAAAACGGTGTAAACGCAGAAATTAAAATCGAGGGCTTAACGCCGAAATGTAACGAAGAATTATTTTTGAGCGGAAACGTGGATTGGAACAAGAGTGTTATTTATAAAATTGTTGATTTCACTGGAAACGCTGAAGTTGGTAAAGTTACATTAACAGCGATGAACAAAAACAATGTTTCTCTAGAAATTGAACGCGTTATGTGGAGTAAAGAAAATAAAGAAGCTGCCGAGCAAGAAGAAACACAGGTAGAAGCAGCACCGAAAAAAGAAGTAGTTGTAGAAGCTCCAAAAGCAATTACACCTGCTCCTAAGCCTGTTACGCGTGTGGAAACACCTGCTATGGCACCTAAGCCTACTCCGGTACCGACACCTAAGCCAGTAAGCGTAGAAGCAGCTGTAGAACTAGCTACTCCAGCGCCTGTGAAAAAAGCAGTCCCTACTCCAGTTACAAAGCAAGAGACAGCACCGGTTGCTCCTGCAAAACTGAAGCAGCCTGCTTTGACTGAAACAAATACAAAACTACAAGAAAATTATGTGAAACTCGTGAAAAAGACAATTGAAGTTTGTCAAGATTACGAGCTTGGCATCGACATAGATGATTCTATTGAAAGCTTAAAAGAAGAACTACAAAGCCAAGGTATTAGCGTTACATTTGACAAAGAAATTATGGACGTTGTAAGTCGCCTTCGTTCTTTACAAGATAAAGGAATCAAAGTAGAAAAAGTACTTAATTTACTATAAAAAAATAAGAGGTGGCAATTGCCATCTCTTATTTTTTATAATTCCACTCATTACTTTCATACTTTTCTTTCGCTAACGTTTGAACTTCATGTAACTGTTCTTCTGTTAATTCATATGGAACAAGTTCTACATCCAATCCTTTTTCAAAGCCAACTTCAAACGCTTTAATTAACTGTTCTATCGTAAATGTACGGTCTGTTAATTCATTAATTGCTACTGCTTTAGAAGAGAACATACTCTTCATACGTTCCTTCACACGTTCATTTGGGAATAAAAATAGATCATATAGTTCATCTAAATCAATTTCTAATGGAATCGATCCATGCTGTAAAATAACACCTTTTTGACGTGTTTGAGCACTACCAGCAATTTTTCTTCCTTCCACTACAATTTCATACCAAGATGGTGCATCAAAACATACACCTGAACGTGGATTTTTCAAATTTTCACGATCTGCTTCTGTTTTTGGAACTGCATAATATGCTTCTAACCCTAATGCCTTAAAACCATCTAATAAGCCTTGCGAAATAACACGATATGCTTCTGTAACTGTTTTCGGCATATTCGGATGATCTTCAGACACAATAACACTATACGTTAACTCTTTGTCATGTAGTACACCCCTGCCGCCTGTTTGACGACGAACGAATCCATATTTTTTTTCGTTAACTACATCCATATTAATATCTTTCTCAACACGTTGAAAATATCCAACTGTTAATGTTGGTACTTCCCATTCATAAAAGCGAATTGTTGGTGGCATTTTCTTTTCACTTTGCCAATTTAACAAACATTCATCTAACGCCATATTAAATGCCGGTGAACATTGACCAGAGTTAATATAACACCATTTTTCTTTTCCCATCCTGCACCTCATATAACCAATTATTTTTCACATTCTCTAGTCTACCAAATTCGACAAAATTTGTGAAAGAATACGAAATTTCTTCTTATATGCAAATGAATCTGTTGCATAAATACATATGGGCATTATAATATTGAAAGTAGGATAAGAAAAAAGGGAGCGATAGAATCGTGTCAACAACTTGGATTATTTTATTAGCCGTAATCGTAGCATTTATCGGCTACACTGTATGGATGTACTTCTATCAGAAAAAATTAATTAAAACTCTTACAGAAGAAGAATTTCGCGCTGGCTACCGTAAAGCACAGCTTATCGATATTCGTGAAGCAGACGAATATAACGCAGGGCATATTTTAGGTGCACGTAACATTCCGTTATCACAAATTCGCCTTCGCCATAAAGAACTTCGTCAAGATCAACCTGTTTACTTATATTGCCAAAGCGGATTCCGTACAGGTCGTGCAGCGCAATACTTAAAAAAACAAGGCTACAAAGATTTCTACCAATTACAAGGTGGATTTAAATCTTGGACAGGCAAAATTAAAAAGAAATAATAACATACAAAAAACTAGCTGAATAAATCAGCTAGTTTTTTCATTTCATCTTATTCGCAATGTATAATAAATTCTGCTTGATTACCGTTTCATCGTTCTCTTCTACATTCCGATACAGCAGTTGATATTCAATTCCTTTCTCTTTCCATATAAGCGTAGCAAATTCGTCACCACGTTCATAATCATCTTTATTTTTAAAATAAGCAGACGTTCCATTATTCAGTTTCATTTGTTCTTGAAATCGCTTCTCTTCCATAAGATCCGGAAAACTATAAGGAAAGTTCGCGACATTTAACTCAATATACTCATTTCTACCTGGCTCCTTCTGTTTATATTTAATCGTTAAGACAGCGTTCTTTTTCCCAAGCGTTCTTACTTCACCCTTCACATCACTTGTAATGTCGTACGGTAAAAACGTTGGAACTTTAAACTTCACCGGAAAATATTTTGGAAGTTCCTTTAGCGGAATAGGATCCGTAACACGATCCATAGCTCCTCCTGTTGTTCCCACAAAGTGTTTTTCTTCTTGCATCGTTTGCTGAAACGAACACGAACTAAGTACAAAACTAGAAAACACGAAACAAATGATTCTTTTTTTCAATTTGTTTCCGCCCTTTCATACCGCTCTCTTAACGAACGAAGCGTTGATATGCTCTTCATATTCGCTTTGTCATCAAACTCCACCTTTGAAAACTTTCCACGTTATTCTCACACATTTTGACAACACTTTTTGCAAACAAAAAAGACCCCTATCATTCTTACGCCCAAGTGAAAAGGTTACGCGAATAAAAAGAAGTCTTATTAATACCATAGTTTGTGAAAAGCTTTTCAGGTCAAGATTTTTTCTTTCTTATTATTTTCCCTTTATAATAAGGGAAAGAGGTGATACATATGGCCAATATAAAACAAATTGCTAAAACTGCTGGTGTATCGATATCAACTGTTTCTCGTGTTCTGAATAATCACCCTTACGTAAAAGAAGAAAAGCGTAAGCGTGTTCTAGACGCTGTTGAAGAATTAAACTACGCAAAAAATATAAATGCTGTCCATTTAATAAGAGGGAAAACATATACAATTGGCGTTATGCTTCCTTTCATTAACCTCCCCTACTTCAGTACCATTATTGAAGGAATCGGTAACGAAGCATTATTAGCTGGATATCACATTAATTTATGCCAAACAAATTACGATAGCCTTGAAGAAATTCGTGTTCTTGAAATGATGAAAATGAAACAATTTGATGGGATGATTATTTGCTCCCGAACGAGCTCTTGGGAACAAATCGAACCTTTCGCAAAATTTGCCCCTATTATTTCATGTGAAAAAATGAAGCACCCCCTCATTTCATCCATCTACGTAGATCATTATGAAGGTTTCCGTCTCGGTACTGCCTATTTACTAAGTAAAGGCCATGAAAAAATCGGAATTTGTTTAGCAAGAAAAACAAGTGTAAATTCCATGGAGCGCGAAAAAGCGTTCGCCGATACACTTCGTAACGAAGGGAAAACGTTGCATCCTGAATGGATTTTCCACCAATGCTATACAATGCAGGACGGAGCACAAATACTCCATCGTATTTTAAATATGAAAAATCGTCCAACTGCTATTTTTACAGCGAACGATCAAGTTGCAGCTGGTTTATTAACAGAGGCTCGAAAACATAGCATTCGAGTACCTGAAGACCTTGCTATCCTTGGATTTGATAATCATGAAATTTCAAAGGCATTAGAAATTTCCACAATTGAACATCCCGGTCTCGCAATGGGCTCACATGCTTTTTCTTTATTCCATAAGCAGATCCAAAGCGAGCAAATTGTCGGCAGTGCAAAAGAACTTTCATTCCATTTAATTGAGCGAGAGACTGTCTAAAAAGAGCGTTACCTATAACGCTCTTTTTCAGCTCTTCACCTATTGACATTATATTTTTTATCTCATATAATGAACCTAACGAACGGTAGGTAGGGGATGAAAATGACAGCAAACCGCATTAAAGCTGTAGCACTTTCTCATTTCGCACGCTACGGCTATGAAGGAACTTCATTGGCAAATATTGCTCAAGAAGTTGGGATTAAAAAACCATCGATTTACGCACACTTTAAAGGAAAAGAAGAGCTATATTTCATATGCTTAGAATCTGCTCTTCAAAAAGATTTGCAGAGCTTCACAGGCGATATCGAAAGCTTTTCCAATTCGTCTACTGAAGAATTGCTTTTAAAATTATTAAAAGGCTATGCAAAACGCTTTGGTGAAAGTGAAGAATCAATGTTTTGGTTACGAACTTCTTATTTTCCGCCTGATGCATTTCGCGAACAAATTATTAATAAAGCAAATGTACACATTGAAAACGTCGGAAAACTTTTATTCCCTGTATTTAAAAGAGCAAGCGAACAAGATGAGCTGCATAACATTGAAGTAAAAGACGCCTTAGAGGCTTTTCTATGCTTACTCGACGGTCTTATGGTTGAACTACTATACGCAGGTTTAAATCGTTTTGAGACACGTTTAGACGCTTCTTGGAAAGTATTTTGGCGCGGACTTTCAAACTGACGGATTGCTCCTTTGCAATGCGTCGTTTTTAAGCCCTTTACCTAACGACTGGTAGGAAGGAGAAATGACATATGGCATGGATTTATGTAATCATCGCTGGTATTATTGAAATCTTTTGGGTGATTGGACTAAAAAAAGCAGAGGCACCACTTGAATGGGCTGGTGTCGCTCTATTAATTACAATTAGTTTCGTCTTATTATTTAGAGCTTATAAAGATTTACCTGTCGGCACTGTATACGCAGTCTTTACAGGAATCGGAGCTGGTGGAATCGTTCTTACAGAGATTTTCATCTTCGGAGAACCTTTCTCTATCGTAAAAGTCTTATTAATCGGTTTAATCTTCTTCGGAGTAATTGGTTTAAAACGAGTAACAGAAGAAAAAGAAGCGAAGGAGGCCGCATAAAATGGCTTGGGTATTTTTAATTCTAGCTGGTATTTGTGAAATTATTGGTGTACTCTTTATGAAAGTAGCCACTGAAAAGAAAGGCTGGGCACCAAAAGTTATTTTAATCGCTAACTTCGGCGTAAGCTTCTTCTTCTTATCTCTTGCGATGAACACATTACCGATGGGAACTGCTTACGCAATTTGGACTGGAATCGGAACTGCTGGAAGTGCACTTCTAGGCATTCTCATTTTCCGAGAATCAGCGGATTGGCGTCGTCTTGCTTTCTTAAGCTGTATTCTATGCGGCGCTGTTGGCTTAAAACTATTAAGCTAACGTGAGGTGAATGTCATGTGGAAAGAAAAAGGAAAGAAAATATTAGCATGGATCACACTTGGTATCGTCATTCTATTACAAATAAGTTTTCATATAATAGAATGGTTGTTTCATAAAGTAGTATCCATTCTTACCTTCCTTCCTAGCATGGCACTTGAAATTGCATCTATTGCTTGGTCAATTATTGCCTCCATTGCAATCGTCATTATATGGAGTATCGCCAAGCTATGGAATAAGTTATTTAAAAAGGACAGTACTTCTGAAAAAGAGTAACTGTCCTTTTTTGTATTCATTCAGATTTTCTATAAAAGTTAGATGCAATAAGACAAAGAAGACCAACTATGACAATACTTATACCAATTCTTTTATGCAAATTAGGAAACGGTGATGGTATGTCTGAATAAAAATTTGCTAATATGAGACCGATTGAAACGAAAAGTACCCCTATTCTATATAACCATTTTCTTTTGTTCATCATTCTCCCCTCCTAAAATTTTTCATACACTCCTTTCTTTTGGACATACTACCTAAAAAAGGAGTGAATAATATGCAAAATTCTATACATAAGCAAATCCTATTTTTATTTTTCCTATTTCTTATTCTCATCATCGTTTTCAGCTTTATATTACATACTCCGACAGATGTACCAAATAGCGTTTCTTTTTATAAACTACTGCTCTCGTATTGTCGTTATTGAAGAAGGTGCCTTTTTTAAGGCACCTTTTAAAATTCTCTTTTTTCATATATTTTTACTGAAACGAAGATAGATGCTATGAACATGCATATTGAACCAATGAATAACAAGCTGTTATATAGCTGAATTTGTTCTAAGTTGATTTGAAACAAAGCTTCTAAAACAATTATCGGTGCCATGAATATTACTATCGCAATAAAAATAGTTTTCTTATACCCTAGCCAAAAGGATAGCGGTAAAACCAAACTTAAATACACTAAAATAAAGCTAATACTAGCAACTATTGTCGTTTCAATAAATTCAAATAAGTTAACCCCGCTCTTCATTCCCATCGTGAAACAACCGACCGTTACACTTATAAAAAGAATAATAATTGCTACTATATATTTCGCATACACAATTTGTTTTCTCAATATTGGTAAACTATTTACTATAACTTCACTCTCATTTTTACTATCTGCTTCAAATGTTTTTACCGTTGCCCCAATTGTAATAATTACTGACATAATTATGAACAGATTTTCCGTATCTGTTAAGGCCATATAAAAGAAAACAGGATACAGTATGTACCAAATTAAAAATTTCCATTGAATAATGAAATCTTTTAAAATTAGTTGCTTGATCATGTATTACCCCTCCTAATATGAAAATGCTCCTTCTATAACTCTGCCTCCTGAAACATTTTCATTGAGAGAAACATTGATATGACTATACTTACTAACACTCCAATACTAAGAACACCCATTGCTAGTGTAGCCTCTTGAGAGTGAAGTACTTTTAACATAATTGTTTTATCACCAAAAATATTGCACATAAGACCAATCATACCCATTAAAGGAAAAAGCATAATCAAATTCAAGACAGTAATAACTTTATATCCCCCAATGTAATTAGTCGGTATCGTTACTGCACAATAAATCAAAGTTGCTACTATTGCTGAAAATATTGCATACCCAGGCATAACTATATCTCTGTTCAATAAAATATTTCCTAATATTACGACTATAAAAGTTACACTCAAACCAGCCATAATAAATAATGTGCTTGAAATATATTTAGCTATAATTATCTCTTTTCTCGTTATAGGCAAACTCACTAACACTTTTTCTGCTTTACTTTTCTCGTCATAATAAAAAGAAATATATATAATCGTACTACATGTTATAAATACTCCTATTGCAATCCCCATTGGTTCGACGGAATCCTTAAAAATAGATAAAATGGGTATTAAAAAATAGAAAGGAAACATCTTCTTCTGTAAAAAAAACTCCTTCAAAATCAACTGTTGCATATGAATTCTCCTCTCTATAAATCACGCGTTTCATAAATTTTAATTGTAAGAAACATAGAAGCGATATAGGCACTAGCTAGTGTGATTAATCCAACTATAAATATGCCAAAATGTAATGGATTCATAATCCAATCAATGAATGATGCCGTAGCACTTTCTCCGTCACCAATAAACATTCCAACAATAACACCTATTCCAGCGGCTCCACCTGTAAATATTCCACGTACTATTTTTGATTTTGTCCCATAATAACTCGGGAATAATGCTGTAATATAAACTAAAGAATATACAGCACCTCTGACTACTACATACCAAGGAATTTCAATATACAAATTGGGATGATAAGCTCCAATATCACCAATGACAGCGATACCTCTTATAAGAAAAACAACTAGCGTAGTAGAAATCATGCCACCTACAATAAATATTACACCCGAAATATATCTAGCAATAATGATATCCTTTCGTCCAACAGGTAAACTATTTATAATAACATCACTTTTATTTTTTTCATCCATCGCTATTAGTATCATAGAAGATGATATCGTTATGAGTAAGCAACTCATTGGAAATAACAATTCACCATCTGGATCTAATCCAAAGAAAACAAGAGGCATAATAAAATACACTAACCACATAACCCGAAAAAAGAACAAATCTTTATAGATTAGCTGACGCATAGGCACCTCTCCCTTTCGCAGTGTAAACGATAATGTCATCTAATGTAGGCTTTTCTAGTACAACCTCATTTCCAAACCAATCGATAATTCCTTGTTTATCCTTCGCTAAACCTTCGAAACCGAATTTATTTTTTCGTAATCCAACAAATAGTTCTTTTCCTTCTCGATCTAATAAATCATTGCTTCCCTTAACGATTATGTAGTTCTCCATTAATTCATCTTTTTCACCAGTAAATATAATTTCTCCATCGTTGATAAACGTAATATAATCTGCAATACGTTCTAAATCCGTTGTAATGTGGGTTGAGAATAATACAGATACTTCATCTTCCATTACAATTTCTTGCAACATATCAAGTAATTCACTTCGGACAACTGGATCTAATCCTGCTGTCGGCTCATCCATAATGATAAACTCTGCATGATGTGAAAGTGCGATGGCAATCGCAAACTTCATTTTCATCCCTTTAGATAGCTCTTTAATTTTTTTATACTTTGGAACTTGCAATCTGTGCATATACGATTGGTATTGATTTTCGTCCCACTTTTTATATAACGGTGCAATAATACGTTTCATTTGTTCACACGTTAAATCTTCGTAATAATGATTTTCATCATATACAAAACCAATATTTTGTTTTATGTCCTTTTCAGCTTTCTTATTGTCTTTGCCAAAAATTTTTATATCGCCGCTATCTTTTCTAATTAAATTCATAATCATTTTGATCGTTGTACTTTTCCCAGCACCATTTGGTCCGACAAACCCCATAATATATCCTCGTGGTAATGCAAAACTTATATTTTTCACTGCAAAATCTTCATAACTTTTACAAACGTTTTTTAACTCTAACATCTCTCTCATTCCCCCTTATATAAAAACGCAATCATCTGCTGCAATTCTTCAAGTGAAAGCTGCAACACTTTACTTTCTTTTACGATTTCTTCAGCCTTACTTTCCAATAGACGTAGCCGCTGTTCTTTTAATAGTTCATTATTTTTACGTGAAACATAAGTCCCCTTCCCAGCAACAGTTTCTATATATCCTTCTTTTTCAAGCTCCTCGTACGCACGCTTCGTTGTAATTACACTAATTTGCAATTCCTTCGCTAAGCTACGAATAGACGGTAATTGGTCTCCACCCTTTAAACCACCATTTAAAATAAGCTGGCTTAATTGTTTTCTTATTTGCACATAAATAGGGTCTTGGGAAGAATTCGAAATAATAATATTCATGTTTTCCTCCAGTGTGTGTATATACTGTATATACCTTATATATACAGTATATACACAGCATCCTATTTTTGGCAAGAAAAAAAGACCAACATTTTCCTGTTGGTCTTTCGTATATGTATCACTTTTCAAAGCGATCTAACATCTCGTCTCTCATTCCGAAACTTACTACTGCAATTCCTATATACATAAACAGAAGGAATGCCGGATGAACCGTGTTGTACCAGCTGCTGTCAACGATTAAGTAAATCGTTAATGCCACAACAAGAACAAACGCTAAGATAAACATATAAAAGTGTCTTGTACTACCCATGATAAACTCCTCTCTTCTCACTTCACCATTCAACAGTTTATTTTATCGAATAATTCGATATGACTCAAGGTTAACTTTCTGTTATGTAATCAAGTTCCACCTTTACAATGTCCTCACATGCTATTGAAATGATTGTTCCTTGTTTATCAATCGCCGTCACTTCTCTATTATCCATTACACGATTTGCTACTCTTTCTAACACTTTCCCTTGGTCTCGATAGCAAAATTCTTTTACATCTTTAATTGTTTCTCCATTTTCTAAATGGTATACCATTCTATAACATCGATATCCCACACTTTCACCCCCGTCTTGCTCGTTTTTTCACATATACATAAAAATGAGTAATTTTTGCCTCATCACATCTTCTTAATTTCAATAAAATTCTAACAAAAATAAATACTTTTATCAAACCGACTTTTTCAACAAAACTACCTATAAAACTACACCTTTACACCATTAGGAAACAAAAAATATAATTTTTTAACATTTTCTTCACTATTTCTGCACAAATTCTCCATACAAAAAAAGAACCCGCCGCAGCGAGTTCTCCTTTTGTTATTCTAATCAAACTTGTACAGGAGCTGGCTTTGCATAACGTAAAACTGGTTTACGTGCAGCCATCGTTTCGTCTAAACGTTTAATGACTGTCGTATGCGGTGCTTCTTGTACAACTTCTGGATTTTCTTCTACTTCTTTAGCGATTTGAATCATCTTATCAATGAAACCATCTAATGTTTCTTTTGATTCTGTTTCTGTCGGCTCAATCATAATACATTCTTCCACATTTAATGGGAAGTAAATTGTTGGTGGATGGTAACCGAAATCAAGCAGACGTTTTGCAATATCTAATGTACGTACGCCAAGTTTCTTTTGACGACGACCTGATAATACAAATTCATGCTTACAATGTCTATCGAATGGAAGATCGTAGAATGGCGCTAATCTTCTCATCATATAGTTCGCATTTAATACAGCATACTCAGTTACTGCACGCAAGCCATCTGGACCCATAGAGCGAATATACGTGTATGCACGAACGTTAATTCCGAAGTTACCATAGAATGGCTTCACACGACCAATTGCTTCTGGACGGTCGTAGTTGAAGTGATAACCATTTTCCGTTTTTTCTAAAATCGGTTTTGGTAAGTACGGAATTAAATCAGCTTTCACACCTACTGGACCAGAACCTGGGCCACCACCGCCGTGAGGACCTGTAAATGTTTTATGAAGGTTTAAATGCACAACGTCAAATCCCATATCTCCTGGGCGTGCTTGGCTTAATACCGCATTTAAGTTTGCACCATCATAGTATAACTTACCGCCTGCATTATGGACGATTTCTGCCATTTCTAAAATATTTTCTTCGAATAGACCTAATGTATTAGGATTTGTTAACATAAGTGCTGCTGTTTCTTCGTTTACAACACGTTTTAAGTCTTCTAAGTCAACAAGGCCATTTTCATTTGATTTTACTGTAATTGTTTCAAAACCAGCTACAGTTGCAGATGCCGGGTTCGTTCCGTGAGCAGAGTCAGGTACAATTACTTTCGTACGGTTAAAGTCACCATTCGCTTCATGGTATGCACGAATTAACATTAAACCTGTCCATTCTCCGTGTGCACCAGCTGCTGGTTGTAAAGTAACAGTATCCATACCTGTAATTTCAATTAAATGCTCTTGTAAGTCATACATTAATTCCATTGCACCTTGTACTGTCTTTTCATCTTGCAGTGGATGAATATTTGCAAATCCTGCGAAACGAGCTACACTCTCATTAATTTTCGGATTATATTTCATCGTACAAGATCCAAGTGGATAGAATCCAGAATCAACACCGTGGTTACGGTTTGAAAGTGCTGTATAGTGGCGCATAATATCAAGTTCAGATACTTCTGGTAGCTCTGCATCTTCTACTCGAATATAATCGCTCTCAAACACATCTTCTAGTTTCACTTCTTCTACATCTAATTTGGGTAAGCTATATCCTATGCGTCCTTCTTTACTCACTTCAAAGATAAGTGCTTGGTCTTGGTTCTTCATTGGATAGCCCCCATTTCGTTTACAAGTGTGTCAATTTCCTCTTTTGTACGAAGCTCAGTTACTGCTACAAGCATATGGTTTTCATGCTCTTTATAATCACGGCCTAGATCGTAACCACCGATAATATTCTTTTGTAATAATGCATCGTTTACTTCTTTCACTGGACGTTTGCAATCTACAACAAACTCATTGAAGAATGGTCCAGCAAATGTTACTGTGAAGCCTTTCGCCTCAAATTGACGTTTTGCATACTGTGCTTTAGAAATGTTTTGACGTGCCATTTCTTTCACACCTTGTTTGCCAAGTGCCGTCATTGCAACAGAAGCTGCTAATGCATTTAACGCTTGGTTTGAACAAATATTAGACGTCGCTTTATCACGGCGAATATGCTGTTCACGTGCTTGTAACGTTAATACAAATCCACGTTTACCATCTGAATCTACAGTTTGTCCAACAAGACGTCCTGGAATTTTACGCATAAATGCTTTCGTTGTTGCAAAGTAACCACAGTGCGGTCCACCAAACTGCGTTGGAATACCGAATGGTTGTGCATCACCGATTACAATATCAGCACCAAATTTCCCTGGTGGTGTTAATGCGCCTAATGATAATGGATTTGAAGAAACAATAAATAATGATTTTTGTTGATGAACGATTTTTTCAATATCAGCTAATTTTTCAACTTGTCCGAAGAAGTTTGGATATTGAACGATTACACAAGCAACTGTATCATCTACTTCACTTTGTAATACGTCTAAATCTGTTACACCATCTTTATGATTAATTTCAACAACTTCAAGATTTTGACCTTTTGCATACGTTTCAAGTACTGCTCTTGATTCTGGATGAACCGCGCTAGATACAAGAATTTTCTTTTTGCGAGTATGGCCAGCTGCTAACATTGCCGCTTCAGCTAAAGCTGTCCCCCCGTCATACATAGAAGAGTTTGCTACATCCATTCCTGTTAATTCACAAATCATTGTTTGGAATTCAAAGATTGCTTGTAATTCCCCTTGTGAAATTTCCGGTTGGTATGGTGTGTAAGCTGTATAAAATTCTGAGCGAGAAATAACATGATCTACAATTACTGGAGCATAATGATCGTATACGCCTGCTCCTAAGAAAGAAGCGTATTCTTTTAAGTTAGCATTTTTACTAGCCATTTGAGATAGCTCTTTTAAAAGCTCTGGCTCTGATTTTGCTTCTTTAATTTTTAAATCCCCTTTAAAACGAACACTCTCTGGAATATCAGAGAATAATTCATCGATCGTTTGAACGCCGATCGTTTGTAACATTTCTTTTTTGTCTTCTTCTGTCATTGGAAGATAACGATGCAACATGAAATCTACCCCTCTCCCCGTTACTTTGAACGTTTGTAAAATGGTGTTGGAACAACTACTGCTTTGACGCGTTTATTACGAATTTCAATTTCTACTTCTGTATCAACTGCTGCGTATTTTACATCAATTAGTGCTAAACCAATGCTTTTCTTTAACGTTGGAGATTGTGTACCACTCGTTACTTCCCCAATTTTTTCTTCACCAATAAATACAGGGTAATGCGTACGAGGAATTCCACGTTCGATTACTTCGATGCCGACTAATTTACGAGGCGCACCGTTTTCTTTTTGCTCTTTTAACGTTGCTTTTCCAAAGAAGTCTGCTTCTTTATTTGTTTTTACCGCAAAGCCAATTCCAGCCTCAATCGGTGTAATATCTTTTGATAATTCTTGTCCATAAAGTGGTAATGTTGCTTCGAATCGAAGTGTATCACGAGCACCTAAACCACATGCTTTTAAGCCCTCTTCTGCTCCAACTTCAAGAAGTTTCTCCCAAAGTTTTGCAGCATCTTCACTCTTACAGTAAATTTCGAATCCATCTTCACCTGTATAACCTGTACGAGATACAAGTGCTGGAATTCCATCTACAAGAATATCGTTTTTAAATTTAAAGAACTTAATTTCTTTCAAATCTTCTGACACAACTTTTTGTAAAATGCCTTCTGCTTTTGGTCCTTGAATTGCAAGCTGTGCAACTTCACTAGAAACATTGACTACTGTCGCATCGCCAATTACATGACTTGCTAACCATTCGTAATCTTTCTCGATATTTGATGCATTGATTACTAATAAATAGTCTTCTTCACCACGTTTGTAGATTAATAAATCATCTACTGTACCACCATTTTCGTAGCACATAGCTGTATATTGTGCGCCCCCTACCTTTAAGGTAGATACGTCATTTGTAACAACACGTTGTAAAAATGCTAAACTATCTACACCTTTTACTTCAACTTCTCCCATATGAGACACATCGAACAAACCTGCAGCTGTACGTACAGCTTCGTGTTCTTCTTTAATGCTTGAAAATTGAACTGGTAATTCCCAACCACCGAAGTCGATTGTTTTCCCACCATACTTCGCGTATACATCAAATAACGGTGTACGTTGTAATGTAATCATGCTCTCTCCCCCTTATGCTTTGACAAATCAATAAAAGTTGCTTCCCTTTTCTAAACATTTTCATTCTGAAAAGATAGGATATACGGAATCTCATTATATTTTTTTATGAAAGCGTAAATAAAAAATCACTTTCTTGGATAAAATACGAAAGATTCCACACATTTCACACCATTATCCTAACATCATTCGCTATATTTCATCAATATTCTAGCATAAAAAATAATTTAGAATTTTTTATGTTAAAACACAATAAATACAGCTTTTGAGATTTAATACTTTATTATTGTCTATCATATAGCCTTTAATAACGATAATTATGCCTTCTTTTGAGGCAAATCATCATACATTAAAAAATAATTACTTTAGTTTATAAAAGGTGGGAGAGTCGTAATGAATGTCGATATTTCCGTAGATCGGACGTGGCAAAACAATTTTTTAAATAGAATTGATGAAGATGGTCCTTGGACAAACTGGGATTTATATCACTTAGCTTATGAAACAGAAAAATCGTTACTTGTTCCTACTTTTGATGGACTACAAGCACCGAAACATTTATCCCATTTCACACCGCTTCCGCATCAATTAGAAGTCGCTCAAAATGTAATTGAACAAATGAATGGTAAAGCGATTCTAGCAGATGAAGTAGGTCTTGGAAAAACAATCGAAGCTGGACTTATTTTGAAAGAATACATGGTCCGCGGGCTTGTGAAAAAGGTACTTATACTTGTCCCAGCTTCTCTCGTATCACAATGGGCATACGAGCTGAATACAAAGTTTTTCATTCCCGCTGTAGCACAAAAGAAAAGCTACTCGTGGGAACAAGCTGACGTAATCGTATCATCAATTGATACTGCGAAACGTTCACCACATCGCGATATCGTGTTGAACTTAGAATATGACCTTATTATTATCGATGAAGCACATAAACTGAAAAATAATAAAACAAAAAACTATGAATTTGCACAACGATTAAAAAAGAAGTTTTGTTTATTACTAACCGCTACTCCTGTTCAAAATAAGATTGATGAAATTTTTAACCTTGTTTCTTTATTAAAGCCAGGACATCTAGGCAATCAATCCAACTTTGAAGAATATTACGCTTCCAAAAATCGTTCAGCCGAATCAGATGAAGACTTAAAAGCTCTCATTAACAAAGTAATGGTGCGAAATAGACGACATAATACCGGTATCGATTGGCCGAAGAGACATGTACGTACAATTTTTGTTGAGTTTAATGAACAAGAACAAGCTCTATATAATGATATCGAAAATTGGCGAGAACAAGACGCCTTCACATCTGCTTTCTCATCGTTAACTTTAAAACGGGAAGCGTGTAGTAGTCGTGAGGCTGTTTACTATTCATTGAAAAAGCATGTAGAAAAAAGACAGAAAGAAAATGAACATTATATAAAAGATCCACATATCGATGTGCTAATGGACAAAATTAATCATATTCCTTTCAACTCGAAAGCAACTAAAGCTCTAGAGCTTATAAAAGAAATTGACGATAAAGTCGTCATTTTCACGGAATACCGAGCATCACAGATGTACTTACAATGGTTTTTACAACAACACGGTATTTCTTCTGTCCCATTCCGCGGCGGATTTAAACGCGGGAAGAAAGATTGGATGAAGGAACTTTTCCAAAATCGTGCCCAAGTGTTAATTGCAACGGAAGCTGGCGGAGAAGGCATTAACTTACAGTTTTGTAGCCATATGATCAATTATGATTTGCCATGGAATCCAATGCGTCTTGAGCAAAGAATCGGACGTATTCACCGTCTCGGTCAAAAGAATGATGTTCATATTTATAACTTAGCTACAAAGCATACTGTTGAAGAACATATTCTGAAACTGTTATATGAAAAAATCAACTTATTCGAGCGTGTTATCGGTGAACTCGATGAAATTTTAACGAGAATTAATATGAAAAACATCGACGCGCACATTCAAGAAATTTTCGCGCAATCAAAAAGCGAAGGTGAAATTAGAATTAAGATGGAAAACTTAACATCTATAATCGACTTTGCGAAACGAAATGAAGCTGAGGTGCAAGGCTATGCAGCAACATGAAATTCATAATTACTTATACAATTTCTTTGAGGCGAATAACTGTGAAATTTTAGAACGTTCTCCTCATTTATTAGATGTACAGTTAACAATTGAGATGGATAAATTATTAATGAATCGCCCTTTTTATTGGCACTATCTTGAGAAAACAGGAGGCGTACCGAATCCGATGCGCCTTACTCTTATTACAAATCCAGAAAATGAAGAAAATGATGGTGAGCTTATTCACTACGGTTCACCACGTCTACATCAAATTTTCCAAACAACAAAAGAATTAGGCTCTTATATACGTTTATATGAGGATGTAAGACATAATGGGGCAACACATACACCGCTCCACCCTTGGCTCGGTATTAATATAAAAGTTTCCTATCAATGTGATCGAAAAAAAGACATCCTTCACTCGATTGGCATTCATCTCATTTCTGGAACAATGATGGCAAACTTTCATGAAACATTAACAAACATTAAACTTACACCAAAAATACCTGATTTTTGTTTTACGCTCTCGCCCATCATTAAACCTCAAAGTGGTTTACAACGCATAGAAGACGCTTTAAAAAATATAATTGCAGAAGATGACCATACGTGGGCAAAAGAAGCAAGAGTGCGTTGGAATCATGATTTAGACCTTTTAAACCGTTTTTATGAAGAAAGTGACGAACTTCCTGAGAGCTATGAAATTGAAAAACAAGCTCTGCAAGAACAGTATGAACCACGTATTACAGTGCAAATTATTAACGGTGGCCTTTTTTATGTTACCGCGAATCATTTTCTATCTTGAAGAAGCTCCTTCTGCTTTAGAAGGAGCCTCTTTTGAGCTATTTTCTACCCTACTCGCTATCGCCACTACGCTCTTGCTGCTTTTTCTGTGCCATACGTTTCTGGTGTGCACGAGCCTTTGCACTCACATGATTTGCATCAGTTGGAAGATTTTCTTTCGAACGTCCAATTCCATTGCTCATCTTTCCCACTCCTTTTTACGTTTTTCAAAATACATGTTTATTTTCAGCTAGAGTTACAATCCTTATACAAAAAATAAGAGCAGCCATTGGCTACTCTTACTCGCTCACATATTTTTGAAACATATCATGGATGCCTTTATTTACTAGGTTCGAGATCTGCTCGTCAGATTTATTCGGATAACGATCACGCAATCTGATAGATGCCTTCACCATTAAATTTTCTAATACAGAACGGCCACCTTCTCCATAAATAATTTCAGCATATTTAACAAGCCTTCCATCCTCTACTGTTGCTGGATTATGATTGAAGAAAAATTTACTCATTGTCTCCACCTCTCTCTTTTGATAACGTTTACATTTATATAGATTATTTATGTTATTTATTTCACAATATTGTATGCATGTATATTTAATTAGTTTCATTATAAAGCAACATATCGATAGTAAATATGTGATTTTCCGTCCATTTTGTGAACAAACTAAAAATGAAAGCGTTTCCTTTATTATATACTAAAAAAACTTACTACGCTAGGGGCAATTTTTTTCAATCTACTAATCCCTCAAAAATTGATATATTTTTTCTTTTCCCATTAAACCTTATACAATTTTCAGAAATTATATTATAAAATATATGTATGACTTAAGGAGGCTTTGTATGAATCAAAATAAAAAAGCTATATTAGATCTTGTCTTTTATCTCGTAATCCCATTCCTCATTTGGAAATTTGCAAAACCTTATATCGATCCTTATTACGCGATGTTACTTTCCTCTGTTCCGGGGATTATTTATACACTGTATACCTTTAAAAAAGAAAAACAGTTTAACGTGACAGGGTTCTTTATTTTAATTACACTCATTTCTAATACAACGGTAGATCTATTATCTGGGTCAGCTGAACGAATGTTGTGGAATGATGCATATTATCACATCGTACTCGGTATTATCGTCATCTGTACAATTTTCATAAAAAAACCACTCATGTTATATTTCGCTGCGGATATTGCAGCGCTGCAAGGACATGACCGCGATAAAAGTCGTGAACTGTATCGTGATAGTCGTATCTATCCAGCACTACAATACTTAACGTTATTTTTCGGCCTACAATTCATATTAAAAAGCTTCTTAAAAATTTATTTCATCTCTGTTTTTGGTGTAGATGGCTACGGTGAAATGAGAGCGATTATGACCGCTGTCGGCTGGGGCATTTCTATTTGTATCGGAATAGGGTTCGTATGGGTGAACAATAAAATACATGCCGTTACGGAAGAACAAGAATCCGTGCAGTAAATAAAAATCCCCTAGTGTATTACGACACTAGGGGATCTTTATTTTGCTAGACATATGACTAAAATTTAACTTGATTTTTTTCTTTTACTTTTTACATTTCGATAAAACAAAGCAGCACTCAGCGGCATAACACCAAACCACTTATTCATAAATGGCTCTTTTTCAGCACGGCGTTGTTCTTTCTTTTGTTTTCGATCTTCTTTTGGAGCATCCATATACGACACAAACTGCTGCGTCACAAAGCGAACATAATCATTAGTAGACATATTATCATCACCTCTACTTGATTAGTATGTCCACTTTTTTATACATTAATCTTTTCCTTTAATTCATTCATAATTTGCTTTACAGACTTATTTGTCGTATCGATATGAATATGAGCCTCTTCATAATAAGCTCGGCGTAATTCAAATTTCGTTACAAATGCATCTATATCTTTCTTTTGAAATAGTGGACGTGTCGTATCTTCACGAAGCCTCTCTGCAATTACATGCGGATCACAATATAAATACACGACAGTTCCGTTCTCTTTCATCCACTTGCGATTTTCCGCTCGTTCAATAATTCCCCCACCAGTTGTAATAATGACATTATGGACTGGTAGCGAACGTAACATTTCGCTTTCATATTCCCGAAAAGCCGTTTCGCCTTCTTCGGCAAAAATATCACGAATTGCCTTCTCTTGCTTCTCTTCGATTTTTTGATCAGTATCTACAACATCCATTTGAAGTTCTTGACTTAATGCTTTTCCAATTGTTGTTTTCCCTGCTCCCATATAGCCGGTTATGTATATAGATTTCATTTTCTGTCCTCTCAATCGTCATTTATTAATTGTTATTATAACGAAAGATGCTACTTTGTTTAATAAAAAAACGTTTTGTTCTTATACTATGAAGAACAAAACGTAACACTCGCTTTTACTTATAAGTACCTCTTCTCACCCACTGCGTTGCAATCCATTTCTCGCCTTTCGTTACAGGTGCCCCTCCGTGTAACGTAAGCTCATTTAGTGATTGATCTTGATAAAAATACTCAAAGTATACTGCCATTCCCTTTCTAGGGTGTACAGAAAGATTTAATTTCGGGAAGTACGTTTCCCCGCCTTCTTCTACATCATTTAAGTACATTACAAGCGTACTAATACGATTGTTAGCAGCTGATCTACTATGTTCCGCAAAATAATCATAGTGTGCTTTATATTGTTGATCCACTTCATAATTTAAAATGTGCAATCCTTCACCATGCGACGCAGGAACATTCATGATAGATGAAATTCGTTTTTCAATCTTTGAAGTAAGTTCATTGTCTTCCAAAAATGCACCGCTACTTGTTCGAATATCATTTACATCACGTGATGAACCAACTTTAGAACGCTTCATTTTATTTTTAGACATTTCAATCAATTCATCACACTCTTCATCACTTAGTACATTTGCTAATACGACAATAAGAGGTTCTTCGAATTTTGAAATAATGTGTATTTCTCTATCTTCTGTCATAATCGTATTTCCTTTATGATCAAAAATAGTTTGTTCCTTATTTTCACCTATTTGATTGTTGTTTGTCATTTCCCTATTCTCCCTAAAAATAATGATTGGATAGCATGAATATATCACATTCTTTCTACCTTTCTCTTTTTTGAGAAAATTTAAACTTTTAATCATTATATTTATCCATTTCTTCTAAAAAATCAATTCAATTTACAATAGAAATCCCTGGTTTTTCTTCGTATTTTTTACATACTATTCTTCTATCCAATCGACTATTTTTCCATCCTTTTTTCTATACCGAAAGCTCACCGTATAGAAAGCTTCCTGTTTGAGTGTACACTGCAACGCAACGAGAATTAAATCATTTTCAAAGATATAATTTCCACTCACTTCTCCCTTTTCATACTGAAAGAAAAATGCACCTTCTTTTTCTTTTTGCTGTAAGTCTTTTTTTATATCTGTAATAGATCGGTTAAGTAGTTCATCCAGTAAAAACTTTTGTTCTATTTCTATATAAAAATTTTTATCTGTAAACAACATATTTGTTTCGTATATAAAAAAAGAAGTTAATAAAATAAGAAAGATGAGTGTTCCAGGCATTGTAAACCCATTTTGCCCTCTCATACATTCATTTCCATTTCACTATATCGCATAACTACACCTTCATATATTTTTCCGCTAGTATCTTTCACATTTATAATGAGTACATGAGGTGTTAGTTTGTAAGAAACCGTTCCAATATTTTGTAAAACAACTTCCCTCCCGCGCCTATTTACCTTTCTTATAAGACGACTATTCTCTTTTTCATACGATACTTCACTCCCATTACGCGATCGAAATCGTAAAATACTTTCTCCATTTTCAAATGCTAGCTGTTCTCCAGATGATACTTCACGAAACTCCAATTGCATTTGCCCTAAATACACATCCCACTCCCAATCATTTAACCCTTTCGACTGTTTATTTTCCATTTCAATGAAATGTAGGCGGGGAAAGAGCAAAAAAAATATTGATAATAGAAACAGACATACAATCATTTCTATTAATGAAAAACCAAATTCTAATTTACTTTTTCTCCTACATAAAAGCATTGTTCCACCATTCTTTCTTTCACATCTCTCCACATGGTACAAACTTCATTGCCTCCCCAATATGTGTAATACACAATTCCATTCATATTCTTTTCTATTATTCGCTTTTCTTCATTTCCATACATATATATAGCTGCTTCTTTTTTTAATAGCCCAGATGCCTTATAACGAATTTGTATATTTTTTCTTTCTTGCATAACTAATACTGTTTGCGGTAGTAGTAACGATACAGCCATCATTAAAACACTTAACGACACAATCATTTCAGCCATTATGGACCCTTTTTGACATTTCACGATACGTAAATCTCCCTCTTCCAAGCTGAAATACAATTTCATATTTATAATTTCGATACGAAATTATAATCGTACCACCTCTATTAATATTTCCACTTGGATTATATGTCATCGGGTTTGGAAACGTATGCAAATCAATTTGTATATCTTCTTCATACTCCCGCTTGACGATATAATACTTTGTACCTAACTCTTTTATAGCATACAAATTTCTATCTTTATACCAACGTAATGTATAGTGCTTTTGACGGTTTATCGCTAATTGCTGCATATACAAAACATCATTTGAAAACTGTCTCAAAAATTGTTCAACTTTTTGTCGCTCGTATAAGGAATGAACACTAAAATACGTAACTATACTCAATACAGAAATAGCAAATAAAACGAGTAACATCTCTAAAAAAGTAAACCCCTGTTGTTTCACAATGTCCTAATTGATACTGTGCCATCATCTGAAATATGAATAGATTCGCCATTCGGACACTTATCAATTGTAATATACTTTTCATCTATCAGTTCTTTTAACGATGGAATTTTATTATGTTGTAATTGATATACTTGTATTTGCGCTTCTATAGATTTCACGTAAGCTGCACACCCTTTTCCTTGGATCGATGAGCGCTGTGTAACTACATTCGGAATAATTAATAGTAATAATATAGTTATGACAACCATTACTAATAGCATCTCTAACAGAGTAAATCCTTCCTCATTCTGCATACAAATGCCTCCTAAATAGAATTCATCATTTGAAACATCGGCATAATCATCGCTAAATACATAAGGACAACGATTCCTCCAATACATGTAAATAAAATAGGCTGAATGATAACTACCATATGTTTAATTTTCCGTTCCATCTTTTCCATAATAAGATCGCTATAGTCACCTAATTCAATCGCTAAATTACCGTTTGCTTGTCCATGCGTAATAACATAAGAAAGTTCTTTCTCGTAATACCCACTTTTAGCAATGATAGATTGTAACTGTTCTCCTCCAATTAATTGTCTTTCAATTCGGCTCGCTTCATATTGAAAGAACGGATGATATCTTTGCTCCATCATTATTGTTAAAGCTTCGCATACTGATAGTCCACCATTTAATAAACCACTCAACTGAGTAGCAAAATAATGTGAATGCTTTAAAATAAGAAATGTTTTGATGAAGGGAATACGATGCATGATTTTTACCTGTCTAATATGTGGAAGTTTCCTAAAATACAACATATATAAACTACATCCAATAATAACAGTTACAATAGCGGTTAAAATAATGTAAGGTAGCATTTTTATTGCACTTAAAATTTGTTCTGTAAGTAGTGGTGTATTAGAACCGAACGAACTATAAACCATTTCAACCTGAGGTAATAAGATGAGGTTGAAAATAAAAAGCATGATTAGTAGAAAAAACACCAAAAACATAGGATACTGCATTATTTTCATCATGTCTCTCCTATACTTATCTTTCTTATAAAGAAGTGCACTTCCTTGTTGCAAAGCGAAAGAAATATCACCATGTTGCTCGGCATAAAATAAATAACTTAACATGTCCTGATGAAACCTTAACTGATGAAAAGAATCGTGTAGACTTTTCCCATCTTTTAATCCCTCAACCATGCGTTGCAATTGTACTTTCTTTTCTACAGGTAATTGAAACTGTAAAAATTCTAATGCTTGTAAAAGAGAGTAGCCTTTTTCTAATAATTCTCCTAAACGTTTCAACAATACTACTTGATTACTTAAACTCCAAGTTTTCTTAAACATAAACATCATCTTCTAAAAACCCTAAAGCATATCCTTTTCGTATTGACGATTCTAAAGTCTCATGTTTGTAAGTAACACATTCTCCATTCGCTTCTTTAAGCGCTTGTTTTAACTCATACCCATATAGCAGCTCATAAATGCTTGCTTGCCTTACTTGCCTCATTGATTTACATAAAGTTGAGCACTTCCCTCTGCAAAACGGACATTTCAATTCGACAAGTCGCTGTGCAGCTACAGCCAATAAAGACTGTTCAATCTCTTGCCTCGTTATACCATAATCCATGAAACGAATGATTGCTCCTTTCGCATCATTCGTATGCAGCGTTGTCATTACTAAATGTCCTGTCAAACTTGCTCTTATAGCTATTTTTGCTGTTTCTTCATCACGGATTTCACCGACTAAAATAATATCTGGATCATGACGTAAAATAGCCTTTAATCCTGTTTCATATGTAAGACCCGCTTTTTCATTTATTTGAATTTGTAATACATCGTCACTTCTTTTTTCAACCGGATCTTCAAGTGTAATGATACGACGTGTTTTCTTTTTTCTAATTACCTCTAATAATGCATACATTGTCGTTGTCTTCCCAGAACCAGTCGGTCCAGTAAACACGAGTAGCCCCTGTGAATAGCGTAAAAACGAGAGTAGTTTTGCTGCCGTACTTGGAAATAACGAAAGATGTGATAAGGGCTGAACAGATGCTTGTAAATGAAGGCGAATAACGAGACTTTCTTGATATACTGTTGGAAGTGTTGAAAGGCGTAAATACACTTCTTGTCCATCAATTTGCAAATACAACGAACCATTCTGTGGCTTCCGTTTCTCTCCTATATCCATAGATGCTAAAAATTTAAAATGTGAGACAAGTTTTTCTCCAAACTCCTTTTCAATACATTGTCTCGTCATTAAATCTTTTCCTATACGTAGTTGCACCGCTACATCCTTCTGCCGGGGCACAATATGTAAATCTGACGCTTGTACCCTACACGCTTCTTTTAAAATTGTATTCGCAAAAATTTCAATCCCATTCATCACTTTTCCCTCCTCACTATGTATATAGCATGAAAACATGCACAATAAAAATTTGGATTTTTGTATTTTCAATAGAGGAAAAAGGAAAAATATGTTTGTGAAATTATGAACAATTTCCGAATTATTGTCTGAAATTACCTATACTCATGTTTATCTGTATTATAATGTTATTATCTTGGATAAAGTGATAAAGGTGGAGATCCTCATGGAACAAGCTTTAAAAATTACAGGTGTTTTAGCTGACCCAACTCGTTATTACATTTATAAATATATTTCGCAAAAACATAGTTACGTAACTGTACAAGAAATTGCAGATGAATTCGATATTCATCCAAACGTAGCACGTTTACATTTATCTAAATTAGAAGATGTTCATATGCTTAAATCGGAAACAAAGAAAACTGGAAAAGGCGGAAGACCAAGCAGATTATATGTCTTATCTGAAGATGTTATTCAATTGCAATTTCCATTCCGTGATTATCAATTGTTAGCAAGAATAGCATTTAATTCTTTACTTAGCCTTGGCGCTGCTGGTGAGAAAGCGCTATACGAAACAGGAAAACAATTCGGGGCCGAATTAATGCAACAACATATGCAACGTTTAAATGTGAGTGAAGGTGCTTTAACAGTAGAACAAAAAGTTCAAATTGCAAAAGAAGCTTTCTCAACAGCCGGCTTATCACCTGCATTTGAATTAAGTGCAGATGGAACAAAAATTTTCTATGATGTACACAATTGTCCATTTAAAGAAGTGGCTGTTCATCATCCAACTGAAATTTGTAACATGCACGGAGATATGATGAAAGGAATTTTTGAAATCCTATTCCCTAACATGGAATTAACTCGAAATGATAGTCTATTAGATGGATGTAAATCTTGTAATTATAAACTAACAATTTAATTTCTCATATAAAAAGAAGCCAATAATAATTGGCTTCTTTTTATATGAATGAATATTTACAATAGTAAGAAAAATAAACTATAATGAAAAGAGGTTTTACTTTTTCTAGAAAAGGAGGGAAATAGCATGGATCGCATGTTTCGCGTTCTCGGCTTTTGGACTGGAATTTTCTCGGTTATGTTTTACGTAGGAGATATGCAACAGGCTGCACTACTATTTTTAGGACAAACAGGTTTCTTCGTACTTTTAAGCTATTTAAAATTAACAGAGCGTATGTATATATACGTATTCGGGGCATATTTAACTGTTTTCTTCATAGGATTTACATACTACACGACATTTTTACTTGTCCCTGGGGCTGGACATTAAAAGATGGCATTTTGCCATCTTTTTTTTAATCCCGGAATTTCCTAGTTGACTTATAGGTTTTATTACCTTATATTCTATATAACAGATTGGAATTAGGGGGAATCAACATGAATACACTGCTTGTCGGAATTAACGTTGCAGTCATGCTCATCTTAGTTGGCGTATTATATTATATGCAACGTAAGCATGTATCTTTTAATAAACGTGTATTTACCGCTTTAGGAGTCGGAATTTTATTCGGTCTTATATTACAATTCATTTATGAGCCAACTTCTAAAGTAATTATTGAATCAAATACTTGGTTTGGCTTAATTGGTAACGGTTATGTGAAATTACTTCAAATGATCGTTATGCCACTTATTTTAGTATCTATTATTTCAGCATTTACAAAATTACAGTTAACGAAAAACCTTGGTAAAATTAGTGGTCTTATTATCGGAATTTTAATTCTTACTACAGGAATCGCTGCAGCTGTCGGTATCGCTGCAAGTGCAGGATTTGATGTATCTGCAACAGGCTTGCAACAAGGTGATGCAGAATCTGCTCGTCTGAAACTAGTTGAAGAAAGATTTACTTCTATTGAAAAGACAACAATTCCAGATAAATTATTAGAGCTATTGCCTACAAATCCGTTTCTTGATTTAACAGGCGCTCGTCCAACATCAACAATTTCTGTCGTAATATTTGCAGCCTTTATCGGCATTGCCTTTATAGGTGTAAAACGAAAATATCCAGAACAAGCAGAGCTATTTAAGAAAATGCTTGATGCTGTATATGCAATCGTAATGCGTATGGTAACATTAATTTTACGCCTTACTCCATACGGCGTATTAGCTCTTATGGCAAAAACAGTTGCTGGTAGCGATATAAATGCTATTTTAAAGCTTGGTAACTTCGTGTTAGCCTCTTATGTAGCACTTATCGTAATGTTTATCATTCACTTATTATTAATTGCATTGTCTGGTTTAAATCCAATTCAATATTTGAAAAAAGTGTTCCCTGTACTAACTTTTGCATTCACATCTCGCTCTAGTGCTGGTGCGATGCCATTAAATATTGAAGCTCAAAAAGAAAAGCTTGGTATCTCCGAAGGAATTGCAAACTTCGCAGCTTCATTTGGGGTATCTATCGGACAAAACGGTTGCGCAGGTATTTATCCAGCAATGCTTGCAATGATGGTCGCTCCAACTGTAGGAATTGATCCATTACAACCACAATTTATTTTAACTTTAATCGCTGTTGTTGCTATTAGCTCATTCGGTGTTGCCGGAGTTGGTGGCGGTGCAACATTCGCAGCTTTAATCGTACTATCTACAATGAACTTACCAATCGGTATTGTTGCTCTAGTTATCTCAGTTGAGCCATTAATCGATATGGGTCGTACAGCTCTTAACGTAAGTGGTTCTATGACAGCAGGTCTTATTTCAAGTAAATGGCTTGGTGAATTAGATCAAGATACGTACAATCAAGACGATACAAAAACTGGTGAAATTGCTTCATAATGAAAGAAAGACGCTAACATACAATTGTTAGCGTCTTTTTTATTCCGTTCCCTCTTTATAGATCTTATCTTGAGAATTATCACTCCAAGTATTCTTTTAATTGCTCTTTTAACTCTTCCTCAATCTCATAACAAGATTCATCAGCGAGTTCCCCTACTTTCTTACTACCCAAAATGTTTGATTGAATTGGCATTCCTAAAAAGATTCTTTCGCATTTCCAAATTGGTATATTGTAAAATCCAATCATCTCTTTTTCTTCATCTAATATAGCTATAGCAACTGATGAACCATATCCCACCTCAAAAGGATGCTCTTTATCTTTAACAAGTCCCATATCTAATTCCATGTTTTTTTCTATGTATAAATGCGAATACTCTTTATAAAGTTTAAGTGATATCCGTTCTATTTCCTTCTCCATGCATTGAATTTTCTCTTTCAATTCCAGTGTAAAATCTCGTTCTGTATACTTCATCTCCGTCTCCTTACACATAGAAAAAGAGAATATAATAACATATTCTCTTCTCTCAAATATATTTCATTATCTCACAGCCCGTCCTTTTCACAAATAACCATTTTGTTCGCACCATTTATGAAATTGTCCTACGTCCACCCCAACTAACACGATATCCTTTAGCTCTACATCAATGATTTGTTCTCCAATTACAATAGCAAACTGCGATGCTAATTTTGTCTCGTTTTTCTTTACAATTCCAATTCGGTTCCGATGCGGTCCATCTTTTATATATGCTTTTTGTCCTACAATATCAAAGTTCAAGATTTTCACCTCTTTTACTGCGCTCAAATTGGAAATACGATCTCCACCTCGGAAAATTTCCTTTCATTGCACTATTTCTCTATATATATGACGAAACAATAAAAGAGTCCTTCCTTCTTTACAATTATTTTTTCTTTGTTTCATTTTTGTGATTGAAACGTAAAGTTTATAATAAAATACACTTGGAAGCGCTTTCTATGTAATTTTTTTATGTTATAATATAAAAGTAGAACTTCGTAAAGAGGGTTAAAAAAATGAATACAAAAATGATAAAAAAAGTAATTGAAGCATTAAAAGTATATGGCTTTCAGGATGTATCATTCTGTGACAAAACGAGGCAATTTTTATTTCATAACGAAACCGATATTATGAGCGGCTATGCAGAAATAACATATAGTAGTCAATTTGAAAAATTCAACGTACAAATTCATCCAATTGAAACACATCACCAAGCAGAGTTACAAGAGGTTGAAAGACATATACAAGCTTGTATAAGAAAAGTGGAATATTTAAACGCACTTCTTACCGGGCAGACAAAACTAGATGATAAAATTATTATTATGTAAAAAAAGAACGTGATCCAATCACGTTCTTTTTTCATTATATGTTCATCTTTTCCTTTAGTTGTAATCCTGTAACAGATTCTAATACATCCATCGATTCTCCAAATGTCATATCAAAAATTGTATTGTCCTCTATGTACGGAAACTGTCTGAAACGCTTTTCTAACACCTTTACAGCATCTGATGTAAAGTTTGCACTATCAATTCCAAATTCTGTTTCAAGAAGAACGATCCAATCTAACACATGAAAACCTAATCCATTGACGAATGCAATAAGTTTTTCTTCTGGGTTTGAAGATAAGAATACTTGGCGTTCCATCTCACTAAAAAGTTCTTCTCCTAAAATTTCAGCTAACTCATCATCATGTTCACGTTCAACAAGTTCTTCGTAGCCGTAATCATCCACAAGCTCTTCTACTTCTTCACTATCCTGACAAAGCAATTGACTAAGAAGTGCCTCTTTCTTAAATTCACTATTTTGTACGACTTCTAAAAAGCTCGTTTCCCATCCATTTTCTAATTTCATATTATGTACTCCTTTATATACGTTTCTTATCATCACTGTACCCAAAAGATCACTTTTATAACCTTTTAGGTAGTTACATTATTTCACATGATTCATAACATAAGATGCAAACTCAGCTACATCTCCTTCAAAAATATTTATTTCTGGCAAGTGATAGAACGTTGTTTGGAGCGGATTTCCTGCATGATATACATATATCGTTTTCTCTAGCGCAATCGCCATTCCAAACTCTGTATGGCTCCCGTTTCCGCCATCTAATATAAGTAAAAACACATCCGCTTCTTTTACAGCATTTTGTTCTGCCTGACCAATTTCTCTTAATTGTTCTTGATTCGCTGCTCTTTCGTTTTTGGCCCAATCATATGTATGGTGCCATCCTGCATGTTTCAGTTCATTTGCTACGGAACGTACAAGATGTTTATTTTGGAAACCTGAGGCGATATAAAAATTCATTTATATACACTCCTTCATTATGTATGGGGAAACTCCTTTTTAGCGTTATTTGTTATAGCTATAATAAAGAACAACTTCAAAAAAAATCCCCATCTTTAAAACTTATTTGCGTTTAAATGATGGGATGCTTCATGGTCTTCTTTTATTTTTTGTTTTTTATAACTTTCATCAGCTAACATTTCTAGTTCAGCTGTTATCTCTGACTTTTCAAGCTCTCTTTCTTGCGAAAATTTCCTTGAAATATAAACAATAACACTACCAACGTACAACACAAAGCATATAATAAGTGCAGTATTTTCATAGAGACTTAGCTCCAACACAGTCACTCCTAATCCATTCGTATTTTCACGCCTCATTAATTGGAATTTCTCTATTAACCCAGTTGTTATCCCGCTATTTGAGGGCAGTAAGACTCCCTCCTCAAATTTCAGTAAAAGTAAAGAAGTTAGATGTGGGATGCACCCAACTGATTAAAGTTTCACTTTATTGTAACATAAAAATATCAATTCTTGGAATCTTTCACCCTACTAAAAGAGGCATGATTGTTTCATCATGCCTCTGAAATATTTTGAATGATTGTTTGAATTGCTTCTTTTCCATTATATTTTTTTAGTGCTGTTTTATACTTCTCATTATTTTGATTCAATTCTTCGACATACTTTATCAGAGATTTTACAGTTACATCTTCTTCATATAATACGGAGGCATACCCTTGCCTTTCAAAGGACTCTGCATTTAATATTTGATCTCCACGGCTTGCAAATTTCGATAATGGAATTAAAACCATCGGCTTTTGTAATGTTAAAAATTCAAAAATTGCGTTGGAGCCCGCGCGTGAAATAACAAAATCTGTTACCGCTAATATATCCGGCAGTTCTCCATGTACATATTCAAATTGTCTATATCCTTCTTTATTTTGTAAACTTTCATCAAGGTTACCTTTTCCGCAAAGGTGAACAATTTGATACTTTTTAAGAAGTTCTGGTAATGCTTCTCGAGCCGTATCATTAATTTTCTTCGCGCCCAAGCTGCCTCCCATAATCGTAATAACTGGCTTTTTACGTGAAAAACCTAAAAATGCTAAACCTGTTTCAGGATTTCCCTTCAGCACTTCTTCACGTACAGGAGATCCCGTATATATTACTTTTCCTTTCGGTAAATGCTTCGCTGCTTCTTCAAATGTAACAAATATTTTCGAAGCAAAACGAAGCGCAATTTTATTTGCTAGTCCTGGTGTCATATCAGATTCATGTAATAAAACTGGTACTCTATTTAGCCATCCTCCAATTACGACTGGTACAGATACGAAACCGCCTTTTGAAAAAATCACATCTGGTTTTAGTTTTCGAATCCTTACATACGCATCCATAACACCCTTCATTACAAGAAAAGGATCTTTTATATTTTTCAAATCAAAATAACGACGTAGCTTTCCACTCGAAATACTATAGTAGGGAATGCCTTCCTTTTCTATAATCGTTTTCTCAATACCTTGATGAGAACCAATATAAGAGATATCCCAGTTGTCTTCCTGTAAATGTGGGATAATGGCTAAATTAGGTGTTACATGTCCTGCCGAACCGCCACCTGTAAAGACTATTTTCTTCATACGTCTCCCCCTTCTAGACTATAATACACTAAAATATCTTGCCTCAGGGTGAGAAAATACCATAGCCGTTACGGACGCTTCTGGCTCCATCATGAATCCTTCTGTTAATGAAATACCTATTTCCTCTGGATGAATTAAGCGAAATAGCTTTTCTTGATCTGCAAGTTCTGGACACGCCGGATAACCAAATGACACGCGTATTCCTCTATATTTCGTACGGAAACGTTCTTCCATCGTCAGTTCAGGTGAGTCTGGAATGCCCCAGCGGTCACGAATGAGCATATGTGTTTTTTCAGCAAGTCCTTCTGCTAATTCAAGCGCTAACGATTGAATGGCATGACTACGTAAGTAATCACCTTTCGCCTTCCACTCTTCAGCAATGTCCCGAACTCCTTCCCCAACCGTAACAGATAAGAAAGCAACATAGTCCATCTCATCTCCAATTGGGCGCAAATAATCGCCTAAAGTACGATAGGGGGCCTTTCCTTGTCTAGGGAACGTGAAACGCTCTATAACACGCGTATGATCTTCTGGATCATATATTACAATGTTTTGTCCATCGCTTTGCGCTGGAAAAAATTGATACACTGCTTTTGGCTTTAACCAAGATTGTCCTTCTTGCAATAATTCATCTATTAAATCATTTAATTCATGCGCTCTCTTATCTCCCTCTTTCAAAAGCTTCTTCACATTTCCTTTTAATCCAAGGTGATGCCCAAGTAGCATTTGTCTATTTAAAAATGGAGCGAGATGAAGGGCGGGAATATCGCGTAATACAATTCGTTTTGTTGAATCAGGCACGATAACCTCAGCCTTTGGTAATGGCTCAATTACTGCTGGAATTTCTACTTTCTTCTCCTCTTTTTTTACGATATGAAGATGCCGTTCTTTCTTATCCTGTTTCATCTTCTCACGCTCTTCTTCTTTTTGAAGCTTATTAATAATATCGAGCCCCGTCATCGCATCACTCGCATAACAAACGAGCCCTTTATATGATGGTGAAATCCGATTATCTGTAAACTTTCTCGTTAATGCTGCACCACCTACAACAATGGGAACATCAATATTTGCTGCTTTTAAATCTTCAGCAGTCGTTACCATTTGTTGCGCTGATTTTACTAATAAACCTGAAAGTCCTATAATGTCCGGATTCTTTTCTTGTACTTCTTGAACAATTCGATCTGAACGTACATTAATTCCTAAATTAATAATCTCATATCCGTTATTCGCTAAAATAATTTCAACGAGATTTTTCCCAATATCATGCACGTCACCTTTTACAGTTGCTAATAATACTTTCCCTTTTTTCGCACTATCACTAGATTCCATATATGGCTCTAAATAACTTACAGCAGCTTTCATACTTTCGGCACTTTGCAATACTTCAGCAACAATAAGTTCATTATTATTAAATAGTCGTCCTACCTCGTCCATCCCTGTCATAAGCGGACCGTTAATAATATCAAGAGGTTTTCTTCCTTCTTCAAGTGCAAGACTTAAATCCTCGTGTAATCCTTGTTTCGTACCTTCTACAATATAATTTGCTAGTCTTTCATCAAGCGTTAACGTTTCTTGCACAACGACATCTTTCTTTTTAGCGACTCGGTAAAAGTTTGTAAATTCTTCTAACGTCTCTTTAGTCGTTTCAAACAGTAATGCATCTGCAAGGTGTTTTTCTTCCTCTGGAATCGACGCATAGCGTTCTAATTTTTCCGTATTAACAATCGCGTAATCTAATCCAGCCTTCGTAGCATGATATAAAAAGACGGAATTCAATACTTCACGTCCAGCTGGTGGTAAACCAAATGATATGTTACTTACACCTAAAATCGTTAAACACTCTGGTAACGCTTCTTTAATAAGACGAATTCCTTCTATAGTCGCTGCCGCTGAACCAATATATTCTTCATCACCTGTCCCTACTGGAAACACAAGTGCATCAAAAATAATATCTGACGGACGTATTCCATATTTCGTCGTTAATAATTCGTAACTTCTTTTTGCAATTTCTAATTTTCTTTCAGCACTTACTGCCATACCATCTTCATCGATTGTACCAACTACAATTGCAGCACCATACTTACGAAGAAGCGGTGTTACCTTTTCAAAACGCTCTTCTCCATCTTCTAAATTAATAGAGTTGATAACAGCTTTTCCTTGAATATAAGTAAGTGCTCTTGCCATAACATTTTCATCCGTTGAATCAATCATAATCGGTACTTTTAACACTTTCGTAACTTCTGTCAAAAATTTCTCCATATCTTCTATTTCATCACGATCAGGATCTGCCATACAAATATCAATAATATGAGCATTTTTCTTCACTTGCGCCCTTGCCACTTCAGCAGCCTCTTCAAATTTCCCTTCTGCTACTAATCGTTTAAATTTACGTGATCCAATAACATTCGTTCTTTCACCTACAAATAACGGTCTCATAGACTCATCGTATTGCAGTGCCTCCAATCCACTAATTCCATGTCCTTCTCTCTCATGATGGTCACGAGGCTTAAGAGATGCTAGCGCGGATTTCATTGCTTTTATATGTTCTGGTGTCGTGCCACAACAACCACCGATAATATTAACCCATCCTTCTTCAGCAAATCGCTTCACCTTTTCAGCAAGAGAAGATGGAGATTCATGGTAATGTCCATCTTCATCAGGAAGACCTGCATTTGGATAACAAGAAATGTAACACTCCGATAAATCAGATAGTGAACGAATATGGTCCCTCATAAACTCCGGACCAGTCGCACAGTTTAATCCAACAGATAATGGTTTCATATGTTCTACTGATAAATAAAAAGCTTCAATTGTTTGCCCAGCCAGAGTCGTTCCCATTGGCTCAATCGTTCCTGAAATCATAATAGGAACCGTTTTTTTCATTTCTTCAAAAGCAGCTTGAATTCCAATATAAGCTGCTTTCACGTTACGCATATCTTGACTCGTCTCAACGAGTAATACATCAACTTCTCCTTTTAACAATCCTCGTGCCTGCCTTGTATAAGCCTCAATCAATTCTTCAAAAGTCACACCACCTGTAACACTAATTGCTTTCGTTGTTGGTCCCATTGCTCCCGCAACATATACTTCCTTCCCGCTTTCTTTAACAGCTTGCTTCGCCAAAAGTGCTGCCTTTTCATTTAGTTCTTCATCTAAATGAGACAGCTCATAATCACTTAGTACAATATTCGTTGCCCCAAATGTATTTGTTTCAATAATATCCGCTCCAGCTTCAATATAAGCTTTATGAATTTTTAAAATAACGTCTGGTCTTGTTTCTACTAAATATTCATTACAGCCCTCGTACTCTTCTCCTCCGAAATCTTCAGCAGTTAAATCCTCTTGCTGAATCATTGTCCCCATTGCCCCATCTAATATTAAAATGCTATTCTGTAATTTTTCTTCTATACACTTCATCAATTAATACCTTCTTTCACTTCTTGCTTTTCTCTTACATATTTAACAAGATGTTCTGTAATTTCATACTTTAAAAATGGTGTAATAAGATAAATACCATTAAAATATTTCATCGCTATGTCGATTAATTCTTGCGAAATGCGAATCCCTTCCTCAATTGCTGCCTCTTTCGTTTCGTGTCCATCCATTCTCTCTCTTATTTCTTCAGGAAGAGTAATACCCGGCACCTCAAAATGAAGAAAATCTGCATTCCGCTTACTTACTAACGGCATAATTCCAATAAAAATAGGTTGTTCCAAATGCTTTGTCGCTTCATACACTTCTTCAATTAGCGCGATATCGTAAATTGGCTGAGTTAAAAAATACTCCGCTCCAGCATCTATTTTTCGTTCCATTCGCTTAACCGCTGCTTTTAAGTGCCTCACGTGAGGATTAAATGCGCCGCCTACAGAAAACCTTGTCGCCGGTCCAATTGATTTCCCTAAAATTGAACGTCCATCGTTCATTTCTTTAATCATTTTAATGAGCTCAATAGAGGATAAATCATATACAGAAGTTGCACCGGGAAAATCACCAACGCGCGCTGGATCACCAGTTAAAGCTAACACTTCTTCCATCCCTAACGCCGATAAACCTAACAAATGAGATTGTAGTCCAATGACGTTATGATCTCTACACGTTAAATGTGTCAATACTGGGATATCATGCTTGGTTAATAACGCACCCATTGCCATATTCGAGATGCGAGGCGATGCTAATGAATTATCTGCTAGAGTAATAGCATCTGCTCCCGCTCTTTTTAACGCTCTTGCTCCTTCAAAAAAACGCTGTGTATCTAACGTTTTCGGTGGATCTAATTCTACTACAACTGTCGTTTGTTTTTTCGCTTTCTCTGCTAGAGTGACGTGAGCCTTCGAACGTTTCTCATGCGTATGAACGACTTTCGGCCTTTGAATCGTGTCTTTTTCTATTACAGGGGTAATATTCGCAACAGCGTGCTTCATACTTTGAATATGTTCTGGAGTCGTACCACAACAACCACCCAATAATCGAATACCTTGCTCAATAAATCTCGGTGTCATCGCTTCAAAATAAGCTGGGCTTCCCTCATATACATAACGTCCCTCCACATAATTCGGGAGACCTGCATTTGGGTATGCTGATAAATAGCCATTTTGCGGAATCGATATCATTTTGAAAGCTTCCGTCATATGAAGCGGCCCTAGTTGACAATTCAATCCAACAACATTTGCACCGCAATCTATAAGTTGCTTTAATATTTCATTGACATCATTTCCATTTTGAGTCGTACCTGCTTCATGTAACGCTAATTGAGCAACAATTGGAATATTCGTTTGCTTACGCAATACTTTAACGGCATGAAGTAATTCAAATTCATCGTAAAAAGTTTCTAATAGTAATCCATCAACCTGTTCTTCTAGTAAAGCCCCTGCCTGTTCAAGTAGCATAAACTCCCTTTCCATATCAGTCGTTGTAACGGCTCCGATGTGTTTCATACCACCAATTGTTCCTAAAATTGCATTTCTGTCTGTAACAGATGCTTTCGCCAGTTTTACTGCCGCTCTATTAATTTCTGTAACTTGATTTTCTAAACCATACATACGTAATTTCGTCTCATTTGCCCCATACGTATTCGTTTGAATTACATCTGCTCCAGCAGCTACATATTGTTTATGAATCGATATAATTAAGTCTGGATCAGATACATTCAATTCTTCAAAGCTACTTTGCAAACCATGTGAATGCAATAACGTCCCAACCGCACCATCACCTATTACAATTCCTTTTGATAATAAATCTAGTAATTTCACGAATCTCCCTCATTTCTATCAATATAAAAACCCCCTCTTCACTTTGAAGAGGGGGACATAATCGTTCCTCCTCTTATTATGCAAAACATTCGTTTTGCAGGTATTAGCACCGTTTCAAACATTTCGTTTGAAGGTTGCCGGGTTTCACAGGGCCTTTCCCTCCACCGCTCTCAATAAGAGTTGTCTTTATTATTTTATTTATGTAGCTAAAAGGAAATGCGTTCCCCTTTTAACAATGTTTGTTAATTTTTTAATAAATTTAGCATGCACAAAAGTAAAAGTCAATGATACTTGCGGAAAAATAAAAATTATTTAAAATAAACTTGCAATTCAATTATCTTTTGTTGTAAAGTTAAAAACATAATAAAAATTTCATACGAACATTCTTATCTAGAGAGGTAGAGGGACTGGCCCTATGACGCCTCAGCAACCATTAACAGTTTGTTAATAAGGTGCTAATTCCAGCAAATTGTGAAAGATTTGACAGATGAGAAGAAGACTCTATTCAAACCGAAAGCCTTCTTCTTAGAAGGCTTTTTTTATTTTATATTCACTTAATGTTTCAATTTAAAAAGGAGGAATTTTCACATGTCAACAATCGAAACGAAACTAGCACAAATCGGAAATCGCAGTGAAACTACAACAGGAACGGTTAATCCACCGGTTTATTTCTCAACCGCTTATCGTCACGAAGGAATTGGTAAATCTACTGGCTTTGACTATTCACGAACTGGCAATCCAACTCGCGGTCTTTTAGAACAGGCGATCGCAGACTTAGAATATGGCGAACAAGGTTATGCCTGTAGTTCAGGGATGGCGGCTGTTCTCCTCGTCCTTTCTCTATTCCACTCTGGAGACGAACTTATTGTATCTGAAGATTTATACGGAGGAACGTATCGATTATTTTCTGAGCACGAAAAAAAGTGGAATGTTCGATGTAGATACGTAAATACACAATCTATTAAACAAATTGAGCAAGCTATCACAACTGAAACGAAGGCTATTTTCATAGAAACTCCAACTAATCCATTAATGCAAGTTACTGATATTGCTGCTGTCGCAACTGTAGCGAAAAGGCACGGACTACTTCTTATTGTAGACAACACATTCTACACACCTTATATACAGCAACCATTAACAGAAGGTGCTGACATTGTACTCCATAGCGCAACGAAATATTTAGGGGGACATAACGATGTACTAAGCGGACTTGTCGTTGCAAAAGGAATGGAACTTTGCGAGGAAATCGCTCATTATCATAATGCATCAGGCGCGGTTTTAAGCCCATTTGACTCATGGTTATTAATTCGCGGTATGAAAACGTTAGCGCTTCGCATGAGACAACATGAAGAAAATGCGAAAGCAGTTGTTGCATATTTAAATGATGAAAACGGGGTGACAGATGTATTTTATCCAGGAAGAGGCGGCATGATTTCATTCCGCCTTAAAGATGAAGCTTGGATTAATCCATTCTTACAATCTTTATCCTTAATTACATTTGCAGAAAGTCTTGGTGGTGTAGAAAGTTTAATGACTTATCCAGCAACGCAAACACATGCTGATATTCCTGAAGATATTAGAACAGCAAACGGTGTATGCAATCGTCTTCTTCGATTCTCCGTTGGCATTGAAAATAGTAACGATTTAATTCAAGACTTAAAGCAAGCCATTAAACTCGTAAAAGAAGGTGTAAAAATATGAGCTATTCTATAGATACACTCTTACTACACAACCAATATAAACATGACTCACAAACGGGCGCTGTGAACGTTCCCATTTATAACACATCAACTTTTCACCAGTTTGATGTAGATACGTTCGGAAAATATGACTATAGCAGGTCAGGAAATCCAACTCGTGAAGCTCTTGAAGATATCATTGCTTTATTAGAAGGTGGAACAAAGGGATTCGCCTTTGCATCAGGCATTGCAGCGATTTCCACTGCATTCCTCCTTCTTTCACAAGGTGATCACGTACTCATTTCAGAAGATGTATACGGAGGCACTTACAGAGTGATAACTGAGGTACTCTCCCGTTACGGTGTTTCACATACATTTGTTGATATGACCAATTTAGAAGAAATAAAACAAAACATTAAACCAAATACAAAGCTCTTTTATGTAGAAACACCTTCTAACCCACTTTTAAAAGTGACAGATATCCGCGAAGTTTCTAAACTTGCAAAATCTATTGGCGCTCTTACTTTTGTTGATAATACTTTTTTGACACCACTATTCCAGAAACCACTTGAACTTGGAGCTGATGTCGTTCTTCATAGTGCTACAAAATTTATTGCTGGTCATAGTGATGTTACTGCCGGATTAGCAGTAGTAAAAGATGCAGAACTCGCTCAAAAGCTTGGATTTTTACAAAATGCATTCGGTGCTATTTTAGGGCCTCAAGATTGTTCTCTCGTACTTCGTGGCCTAAAAACATTGCATGTACGCCTCGAGCATTCAGCTAAAAATGCCAATAAAATTGCACATTATTTACAAGAGCACACTAAAGTACAAAATGTCTATTATCCTGGATTACAAACGCATCTCGGATTTGATATTCAACAATCTCAAGCAACATCAGCTGGAGCGGTCTTATCGTTTACTTTGCAGTCAGAAGATGCACTCCGCCAATTTTTGTCAAAAGTAAAATTACCCGTTTTTGCAGTTAGTTTAGGAGCGGTAGAGTCAATTCTTTCTTACCCAGCAAAAATGTCACATGCAGCACTGTCGCAAGAAGCTCGTGATGAAAGAGGGATCTCTAATTCATTACTTCGGTTATCAGTTGGCCTTGAAAATGTTGACGATTTAATATCCGATTTTGAAAATGCCCTTTCTTATGTAGAAGAACCTGTAAATGTATAGAATGAATAGAAGATATGAAATTAAGTTTTCATATCTTTTTTTATGCTGTCTACCATACTCGTTTTAGTGCTTTTCTGTCTATATAGTTCATTAAAAAATAAAATTTTTATCTATTTCCAAGTAATTTATTAATTGATATATTAAGAAATAAAAAAGGAGCAAAAATAATGGATACTTGTACAGATATTTTAATCGTTATCGATTTACAAAATGGAGTATGTTATAGCGGAGAGCATTTATTTGATTTACAGAACTTACTAACAAAAGTAAATCAAAGAATTTCTTCATACAGAAAATTAAATAAACCAATCCTTTTTGTTCAACATTGTGATGATGATTTAGTACCCGAGAAAGAAAATTGGGCTATTCATACCGATCTAGATGTTCAAGAACAAGATTTTTTTGTAAGAAAAACACATGCAAATTCATTTTATAAAACAAACTTAAAAGAAATTTTAGATCAATTATCTGTAAAGCGCATTGAATTTTGTGGTGCCCAAACAGAGTACTGTATGGATGCTACGATTAAGTTTGCCCACGGACTGGGATACGAAAACTTTATGGCACAGAAAACAACCTCTACGTTGAAGAATCCTTTTATGTCCGCAAAAGAGACGATTGATTTTTACGAGAACATATGGAATCACAGGTTTTTAACGTTGCTAAAAGATGAATTTTAGAATAAATGACTAATGACTTGATTATCCTAAGATTTATCAGCTGTAATCAAATATTTCGTTATCATCATAAAGAAGCGAATTACATTCAGCTTCTTTTCTTTTAAACTGTTTTATATTCTATATATATCATTACAATTCCTTTGTCATATTATTTTAAAAATTTTGTATATTCATTTGAAAGAATAAGAAAATCATGATAAAATTGTGTTACAAATATATCTATATCTTTCAATTTTTAAAACGCATCGAAATTTTCACCCAAAAATTTTATTTTACAAAAACGTGCTAATTCACCTATTTTATTTACATCAGGGTCTCTTTTCTTACAATTTCTTTACTTTAGGACTTTTTTTCTGCAACAACTATTTTCTTTTCTTTAAATTTTTGGTATGTATAGTATGGTATAATAGCTCACACGGAGGTGGAAAAGAACATGTTAGAAACCTTTCAAAAAGAATTAGAACTATATGAAAGTAATGCAGAATTATTAAAAGTACTAGCTCATCCTGTTCGTTTATGTATCGTAAAAGGATTAATTGAGCGCGGTCCAAGCAACGTTTCTACAATGTATACTGGCTTAAACATGCCACAATCTACAATTTCACAGCATTTAGCAAAATTAAAAAGCGCTAAAATCGTTTCTAGTGAAAGAAAAGGATTAGAAATTTATTACAAAGTAGAGAACGAAACAATAATTCAACTCGTTCGCGTATTATTAGGTTAGGGACTAATAATCGAAGAAAAAGAACGTATTCTATATTTTTCATCTCATATCTTTAATATAAATATATATCATGAGAGGAAATATATAATACTACATAAGTCGTATTAAAAAACAAGACACAGTATATACTGTGTCTTGTTTTTTTATATTGTTACATACTGCTCCAAATGCAAATGTTGCATATCTTTTGTATGTATAACAACATCAAACGCACTCCCTACTCCTCCATTCAAAATCATAGAACGAACTGCTCGATTTTTTTTTTGCGTTTCAGAAAAAGGATTCGTATCTTGATGGCTCGTAAGCTGTTCTAATATTCCTGCAGCTAACAAGAACTCAGATTGTTTCTTATGCCATACTGCACTCATTCCCTGCAGACTAAACATCTCAGTTAGCTCGTCCCAATGAATATGAGTAGTAAGATCCATTTCACCTGGATACGCTAGTGGGTTTCGTATTAGCTTATGCTGATAATACCCTCGCAAACTTCCTTCACGGTGTGCTGGATGCATCCATTCTTCTTTTGTGTATCCGTAATCAACTGTAATACATATACCTTTTTGAAACCATTTCGCAATTTCTTTTATATACTCCTCCATCACAATTGGTACTTCAAAACGTTGCCCTTCAGCAATATGAATATTATATTTCAATAAATATCGACCAATTCTTTTATCTAACGGCCTACATACTTCTGAAAGGTTTCCTTCCTCTGTATATGTAATACGTACTTCATACAACATACCATTTCTTTTCTCAATTATTTCAACAGGAAATGCATCAAACAACTCATTCGAAAAAAGAATTCCCTCGAAAGAATCTCCCATTTCACTATAGGAGGTATAGTACGATACATTAGAAAATGAGCCAAGTTGCTCCTGCTGTAATTTCCTATGAAAAGGGCTCACTTCAATCATTGAATAGTTTAAATCAATAAAGGTTTTTGGAGATAATTGCTTCCATTCTTGTAAAACATCATAGGCAAACTTTCCAGTTCCCCCACCAACCTCACAAATATTCGAAGCAACTTCACCATTTTCAACAAGACGAATAAAAAGTTTAGCAAAAGTTTTTGCAAAAACAGAGGATACATTGCTACTTGTAAAAAAATCCCCTTTTCTTCCAATCTTTTCACGTTCTTTCATATAATATCCATGACCTTCTGTATACAATACAAGGTTCATATACGTACTATATGAAATTGAATAATCCTTTTCTTTCCCCATCCATTCTCTTAAAATGAGCTCCATTCCCATAATGACTCCTTATTGTAAAAACGGATTATTTTCTTTTTCAAAGCCAATGCTTGTTTCTGGACCATGTCCACATAACACCGCTGTTTCATCTGGTAATACAAATAATTTCTCTTCAATACTTCCAATTAATTCAGCAAAACTTCCACCAGGCAAATCTGTTCTTCCAATGCTCATTTGGAACAATACATCTCCTGAGAATACAGCATTCGCCTCTTTACTATAATAAGAAATACTTCCTGGAGAATGTCCCGGCGTCTCAAAAATTTCAAAATTAAATGATCCAATTGTTAATGTACCTTCTGCATCAATAATATGATCCGCTGGTTTTGCTGTAATACTGCGGTTCATCATAAAAATTTGAGAGCCGTTTACAGTTGCATCTCCTAACCAATCTGCTTCTTCTTTATGTACGTATACAGGAATATAAAAAGCGTCTCTTACCGCATCAACAGCACCGATATGATCAAAGTGAGCATGTGTTAATAAAACCGCCAATGGTTTTAATTGTTCTTCTTGTAAATATGTAACGAGCTTTTCACCTTCATGACCAGGGTCAAAGATAATGCACTCTTTTTGATCGTTCATTAAAATATAAGCATTGGTTTGCAATGGGCCTAACGGCATTTGTATCCATTTCATATGAAATCTCCTCCAATTATTAAACTTACTTTTAATGATACAACATTTCTTTCTCTGAGGAAAAGAAAGGATGCTATCTCGACAATCATTTTTAAAACATGTACAATATAAAAGAGTAAAAATTCCAAAAACTCATAATAAGAAATGGGTAGACAGAGGAGGATATTGTATGGGCCTTGTTATTATTTTTACACTTGTCACTCTGTTAGCTGTATTTGCTACGCTTAGAACACTTCGTGAAAAAAACTTTTTCGCGAGCGGCTTTGCAATTGCAACTGTACTCGTTTTCGGATGGTTTACGATCATGACTGTTCTATATAACGGGTATCCACCAGCAGCTTAATTCGTTTACACTTTATTCTTCATCGAGATTTCACACAAAAAGAGGAAGGGTTCCCCCTTCCTCTTTTCATATTTCACATCTTATATCATCTTCGCTTCGTATTTGTGCTTTTTTACAAGCCAAGCTCCTCCGATAACACCTGCATCATTACCAAGTGTTGCAATAGCTAACTTCGTGCTCTTTACAGCACGTGAGAAAGCGTATTGCTCGAAATAGCGTTGAATTGGTTCTAATAGCGCATCTCCAGCTTTAGACACGCCTCCACCAATAACAATTTTCTCTGGGTTCAACGTACTAGAAAGGTTCGCTACAGCTAATCCTAAATAAGAAGCTACTTTTTCTACTACTTCGCCTGCTAATTCATCACCTTGTCCAAGTGCTTCAAAGACATCTTTTGATGTAATACGTCCTTCTTCAGCTAACATAGAACGCAACATGCTTTCTTTATTAGTCTCTTGTATTTTTTGCATAGCAACACGTACAATACCTGTTGCAGATGCTACTGTTTCTAAGCAACCAGACTTCCCGCAATTACATGGGAAAGCATTTTCTGTAACTACTGTAATATGTCCAATCTCACCAGCAGCACCACTCACGCCGTGTACAATCTCACCATTGGCGATTACACCACCACCAACGCCCGTACCAAGTGTCATGCAGATTAAATCTTTTGCACCTTCACCAGCACCTTTCCACATTTCACCAAGCGCTGCTAAGTTTGCATCATTATCAATAACAACAGGTAATCCTGTTTCTACTTCTAATAAATCTTTTAGCGGATAGTTTTTCCACCCTAAATTAACCGCTTCATAAATCATTCCAGATGCCACATGTACAGGGCCAGGAGCTCCCATACCAATACCAATTAACTTGCTCTTCAATTCGCCTAATTCTTCTAGCTTTTTATCAATTGCTTTCGCAACATCAAGTGTAATATGTTTTCCTTGCTCACCTGTATTCGTAGGGATTTCCCACTTATGTAAAATTTCACCGTATACATTAATAAATGCTAATTTAATCGTTGTACCACCAAGGTCAACACCAACTAACCATTTCTCTTCCATGTTGCTTACCTACCTTTATCTAATTCTTATTTAGCTCTTTTTGAATTTCTTGCTTCAATAAAAATAAAGCTGTTTGATAGTCTTGTGGATCGATTAGCTGTGATTGATTTAATTCACGCAATTCATCTTGCATTAATTGTAAATCTGCAATTCGATCTCCCGTATAAATAATCGTACCAAATTTCTTTAGCAATTGCTGAATATCATAAATAGATACCATTTCATCACCCTCTATGCTCGCTTACTATAAAAAATTATAATAAGAAAACGTTCACATATTTTATTATAATCAAGAAGAAAAAGTCTCGTCAATTTTTATTTGTCTAGACAAGCTCATTTATAAGCATTGTTCCTTTTTCTGTAATAATTTTTTCTATATTTTTATCAAATGGCTCTACCGGAATGTGTTTTACCATTTGAAAACCATACGCTAATGATAGCGTTTTCCCTTTATAATGCACGAGATAACGATCATAATAGCCACCGCCGTACCCAATTCGCTCTCCTCGTTCTGTATAAGCTACGCCCGGCACAATTTGAAGATCAATTCCATCCACATTCACTTCTTCCGTAAGCCCGGGAATCGGTTCACGTAAATTCATATACACCGTTTCTAATTGATCAAAATTATTAATTTGCCGGAAGGACATCGTTCTTGTTCCTTTATTACACTTAGGAACTACAACTTTCTTTCCTTCTTCCCAAGCTTTTTCAATAATAGGATATGTATTCACTTCATTTTCCATTGAAAGAGTAATTCCAATTGTTTTAGCTTCAACCCACTCTTTTTGCGCATACAGCAAAAATGCAATCTGTTCTGATAAAGTTGTATACTGTTCTTCTGATAAAGAATTCATGTGTTCTATTATTTGTTTACGCAAACGCACTTTCTCTTCTTTCACACATTTCCCCCCTACAGTGACACTTTTCTCTATGATGATAGTGTATCACTTTTAACATAGGAATCGAATAAAAAAAGAAACAGTAGGAAAATATTCCTACTGCTTACTTTGTTTCACGGTGTAACGTAGACTTCTTGTCACGCTTGCAATACTTTTTAAGCTCGATACGCTCAGCGTTGTTACGTTTATTTTTCTTTGAGATATAGTTACGATCTCCGCATTCTGTACATGCTAGAGTAATATTCACACGCATTCTTATTTCCCTCCAGTACTAATAACTTAAATCAGACTATACTATAATACCACTTTTAAAATAAAAATTCTACACCTTTTGATATTGTCTAATTTTTTCTATAAGATTTTTCATGTTTTCCCTTGCTATTACTGGGTTTCTAGCATGTGAATACACTAAAAATTTTGGTTGTTTTGTGTCAGAAACGATATAAGACCACTCTTTTTCAGTATATTTGAACTGTACTCCTTCAAATATACCTTCTCCCTTCCTTTCTATATCATCCAATAATTTCCTCATAATTTCCCCTTTTTCATTCCATGAACATACCACTTCATCATAAAGTAAATAGAGCGGCGGTGATTGCTCTACTATGCTGAGAAACGTTTTTCCTTGCAATGCTATTAGCTCGAATAATTTTCCAATTCGATATAAAATATCTCGCTTCCACCTTACTTGAAACGACTTTCTTTCATCCTGCGTATAAAATAGAAGATAACATTCTCCTAACTTCAAAGACATCGGGTAAATATTTCCTGTCGATTCGAGTAAAAAATCCGGAATATCTACCTCTTCCAAATCTGTACCCTGGTAAATATTACTATGTTTATCGTATAACTCGAAATGATTTCCTTGCTCAGAAAACATAAGAGCCATATTCGCTTTACTTGATTTCATCAAAGCTTTCACATGATCTTTTTGTTCGCTTGCATAAATCCATGTAACTGTACAACCAAGTCTTTGCAGAAAGAGCATAAGTAAATGTTGCAACGTATCATTTCTCTTATTAATAAGAAGATGAAACTTCTGCATCTGTATTTTCTCGATATCAATATGCTCCAATATAACTTCTATATACTCATTCATAGAAACATGAACCAGCTCATTACGCCCCATTTCTTTCTCATGTACGTAATAAAACAATTCGGACATATATACTTGTTCTATCTCTTTTTGCTGCTTATACGTTAACGGCATGCCAGCTTGACTGTATAACTTTATAACAATCTCATTCTCATTCTCCACTTGAATGAAAACACCACCTGCACATTGCAAATGATGAACACTATATTGAAAAAGTGACTCGTTCATTTCTTTACATTCCATCGTATGAATCCCTATACCATGAATAGCATGTAAAAATAAATTTTTATAAGAGGTTGTTTCTATATTTTCTTGACTTCCAATTAATATACTCTCTCCTTTTGTAAAAAGAGATCCATACGCCATCGCAATCTTCACGATAAACTGGGGAGTAATTTCAACATTCCCTCTTCCTACAATGCGGCTTTTTTGTAACCAACCTGCACTCATTTCACTCTCTTGAATACCAGCTGCTCCTACTATCGAATGACTATCAATGGCCTTATAAGGCCATAGTTTTCCTTTTTGCTTAATTACCGTGCTTCTCCCAATATGACAGTGATCCGCTACAACGCTTTTTTGAAACAGTGTAACGTCATCTTCAACTATTGTACGCTCTCCTATTGTCGTTTCTAATAGTTCACAATACTTCCCAATGTGGGCATTTGCAAAAACAATACTTTTTTGAAGATGAGAATAATTTGAAACGATACTATTTTTCCCAATAATAGAATATGGCTCAATTACAGCTCCTGTACCAATCTTTGCTCCTTCTCCAATAAAAGAGGGGCCATGAATTTTCGTCCCTTTGCCAATCGTCACCCCTTCTCCCATCCATACCATCGGTAATACTTCCGTATAAGGAATAGGTACTTGTAACTTTTTCGTTAACAAATCAAATTGTGCTTGTCGATATTGATTAAATGTGCCGATATCTAACCAATAACCTTCTGACAAATATGCGAATAACACATTTTTATTTGCCAATAACGGAAACACATCATGACTAAAATCAAAAAATTGCCTAGGCGGTATGTAAGAAAAGATTTCTGGCTCCATAATATATATGCCTGTATTCACAACATTAGAGACTACCTCATTCCAGCCCGGCTTTTCTATATATCGTGTAACCTCCTGGTCTTTATTCATTACAACCAATCCAAATGAGAGTGGATTTTCTACTTCTTTCACAAACATTGTTACTATTCTTTTCTTTTGTTCATGAAACCTAATTCCTTCTGATAATTGAAAGTCAGTTAATGCATCCCCACTTATCACAACAAATGTTTCATCTAAAAATTGTTCTGCTTGTTTAATACTCCCTGCTGTACCAAGCGGAGGAGAGTCTTCAAAATAATACAAGTTAACTCCCCATTTACTACCATCACCAAAATATTGCTTAATGGTCGTACTCATATATTGAACAGTAATTGCAATTTCACGAATACCATGCTGGCGTAATAACTCAATATTGTATTCTAAAACTGGTTTTTCTAATAACGGTAACATCGGCTTTGGAGTATTACATGTTAATGGTCTAAGGCGTCTTCCTTTTCCTCCAGCTAAAATAACCCCCTTCATATACTTCAGCCTCCACTTATATAATGTTCAGTAGCTCCATATACCATATGTATATTCTCTATCCCACATGAACTAGCAGCATAAACTTGATTAGTTAAACGAATCCTCATTTAAAAGACCCTATAATTAAATGTCCCACCTATAAAAACGTACGGTTCAAACTCAAAGAAAGCGCTTACTATTAATTGATAAATAATACTTATTAACGAACAACATATATACTAATTTTCCCATTACATTATGATACATCTTATCATCATAAACTAAAGGAAACAACGAGCTTTTTTTGTCATGTTTTGACTAAAAAAAGCAGGTGATTTCTCATCACCCGCTTTAATTCCTACTCATTCAATAAATAATGCTTTCCTTTTACTAAATAAAAGACATTTTCAGCAATATTTGTAATATGATCTGCTACACGCTCAATATATCTCGCCACAAATGATAATTGTGTAATTTGCGTAATTGCTTCTGGTTGTTCCGGAACTGAAGATATAAACTCACGAATTGATTTTCCATATATTTCATCAACAGAATCATCCATTTCAGCGATTTGTTTCGCAAAAGTTAAATTTTCTTGTTCATATGCTTCTAACGCTAAATGCAACATCTCATTTGCAATCGCAAACATTTCATCCAGGTTGTGCAAACTAACAGCCACTTCTTTTTCCCCAAGACGAATTGTAGCCTTTGCAATATTAACAGCATGATCTGCAATACGCTCTAAATCTGTCGCTGTTTTAATTGAAATAAAGATCCTTCTTAAGTCACTTGCTACAGGTTGCTGCTTCGTAATAAGCATAAGTGCAAGATCGTTTATTTCCTCTTCTAAATTATCCATGCGGTAATCACCATCAATGACCTCTAACGCTTTCTCTACATCCCTTGTATGCAGACCTTCCATAGCAATCAATAAAGCCGCATTTGCTAATTCTCCAAGCTCGATTACCTTTTGCTGTAACACTTTTAAATCACCTTGAAACTGTTCTCTTACCATTTTTTCTTCCCCCTCAATATTATGTGCCATTATATATAAAGTGAAACTTTAATCAACCCTCATCAATCGGGCTTTTACAGGCGGCCCGCCATCTAACTTCTTTGCTTTTGTTGAATTTTGAAATCCGGTCTTACTGCCCGCAAATAGCGGGATAAATCTCCTACATAGCCTCTTACACTTGTAATAAAACTTAAAATAAAGGAAGTATTACTTCCCTATTAAAGTGAGATAAAAATAAGAAATGCCCTCTGTTAAGAGGGCATTTTCTCTTAGCTTTGCGACGATATCAGCCAAAGCGACCTGTAATATAATCTTCTGTACGCTTATCTGAAGGAGTCGTAAATAATTTGTTTGTATCTGTATACTCCACAACTTCCCCGCTTAAGAAGAAAGCAGTTTTGTCTGAAATACGCGCTGCTTGTTGCATATTATGCGTTACGATAACAATACTAAAGTCTTTCTTTAACTCTTGAATTAATTCTTCTACTTTTAATGTTGAAATTGGATCTAATGCCGATGTTGGCTCATCCATTAAAATAACGTCTGGCTCAATAGCTAAGCAGCGTGCGATGCATAGACGCTGTTGCTGTCCACCAGATAAACCGTATGCATTATCGTGCAAACGATCTTTTAATTCATCCCAAATCGCTGCTCCACGTAAACTTTTTTCAACAATTTCATCTAATGTCTTTTTGTCACGAATACCATGGATTTTTGGACCGTATGCTACATTCTCATAAATAGATTTTGGAAATGGATTTGGCTTTTGGAACACCATTCCTACATGTGTTCTTAATTCTTCAACTGGATATGATTTATCAAATATATTGCGTTCTCTATATTCAATTACACCTGTAGTTCGAACGATCGGTACTAACTCTACCATGCGATTTAACGTTTTTAAGTACGTTGATTTACCACAGCCACTTGGACCGATAATGGCTGTAACTTCATTCTCATGAATACTTAAATTAATATCTTTTAAAGCATGGTCTTCCCCGTACCATAAATTTAAGTTTTTCGTATCAAATACTACTTTCTTTGGCGCAGTCTCGATTTTCTCTTCGTTTTTCACCTGTACATTTACTACTGTTGCTACCATTTGAATTCCCCTTTCATCCACTTCCAACTTATTTTCGATTTCGTAACCATAAAACAAATATATTGATAAATAGCAACAAACCTAACAAAACAATCATCCCAGCTGCTGCTACATACTGAAATTCTTCTTGTGGCCTACTCATCCAATTAAAAATTTGAATTGGTAAAACTGTAAATCTATCAAACATACTAAATGGAACATAATTCGCAAACGCAAGTGCCCCGATCACTAATAGTGGTGCTGCTTCTCCAATTGCTCTTGATATCGCTAACGTACAGCCCGTTATAATCCCCGGGAAAGCATATGGCAATACAATTTGATACATCGTTTGCCACTTCGTAGCACCTAATCCGTAAGAACCCTCTAATAATACACTTGGTACTGATCGGATTGCTTCTTGACTCGCCACAACAACTGTTGGTAAGACGAGTAAACTCATCGTCAGTGCTGCTGCAACTATACTCTCTCCTAAATGAAGAGCATATACAAAAATAGTTAAACCAAGCAATCCAAATACAACGGATGGTACTCCTGCTAACGTTTGATTATTAATCTCTACTATTTTTTTAAATAGAGATTCCTTCGCATATTGCTCTAAATAAAGAGCTGTTCCAACTCCAAATATAAAAGAAACAGGTATAACAATACTCATAAATAATATTGTCCCTGACAAAGCTGCAGCAATACCAGCTTCTTTCGGATTACGTGAAGCGAAATTTGTAAAGAAATCTATTGAAAGATAACTTATGCCTTTTTCAACAATTTGAAACAGTAACACAGACAAAATTACGATTGAAAATAAAATTGCTATATAAAATAACAATTTGTAAATTCGATCTTTTAAAAAGCGTGATGCCATGTTTTTTTGTATTTTATTATGATTCAACATTCGCATATTATGTCATCCTCCTAAAACGGCGCATAATAGACTGCGAAATGATGTTCATAATAAAAGTAAACATAAATAAAGTTGCACCTACAGCATACATGCTGTAATACGTAACCGTTCCATGCGGAGCATCACCTAAACTTACTTGCACAATATAGGCTGTTAACGTTTGAATAGAATGTGTCGGATCAAGCGATACATTTGGTGTGGATCCTGCTGCAATTACAACGATCATCGTTTCACCAATTGCACGAGAAGCCGCTAATATAATTGCTGCCATAATCCCTGTAAAAGCGGACGGAAACACCACTTGTTTTACCATTTCAAACCGCGTCGCTCCGAGTGCTAATGAAGCTTCTTTCGTCCCTTTCGCCACAGATCTCATCGCGTCTTCAGATAGAGATGCAACTGTAGGCATCATCATAAATCCGATAACGATTCCTGGACTAATCGCATTAAAAAACTGTAAATCTGGTATAATCCTTTGTAAAAGCGGTGTAACAATTGTTAATGCAAAAAAACCGTATACAATTGTCGGGATACCTGCTAATAGCTCTAACATCGGCTTTAATATTTTCCGTGCACTATTTGAAGCATATTCGCTTAAAAATACAGCACACGCTAAACCGATAGGAATTGCCACAAACATAGCAAGCGCTGTTACAAGGAACGTTCCACATATAAGTGGTACTATACCAAATTTAGGATCTTCAAAAAATGGTAACCATTCTTTCTCCGTCAAAAAGGAGTATAGTGATATTTTTTGAAAAAACATGATTGTTTCATTAGAGAGCGTAAAAACAATTCCAAGTGTCGTCACAATAGAAACGCTAGCAATTATTTTTAGTAATAAAGGTACTATTCGATTGATTCGCTGCGTTTTTTTTCTTTGCTTTTTATTTCTTTCAATCAAATGTTGTACAGAAAATGTAATTTGATTTTTGTCATTATGAGCCAAAGATGAAAACCCCTTTCCACCCTGACATTACCTTTTTATTTCTGTTAACATACGCAGCTGTTCATTGTATTTTTCTTTTCGCAATTTTACATAACCGACCTCTTCAGCGAGGTTACCAACATGCTGAATCATAAACTCAACATAGTTTGCTACATTCATTTTATTTCGGATAGATGCATTATTCACATAAGTAAGTAGCGGCCTAGATAACGGCTTATATTTACCTGATTGAATGGTCTCTTTCGTCGGAAATACACCATTTACTTTTATTGCTTTCACCTTATCTCGATTAGCCATATAATAAGCATATCCTACAAAAGCAATGGCATGTTTATCATTCATTACCCCTTGCATAATAACTTGATCGTCTTCAGACAAAGAGACTTTTTTTACAATGCGATGATTTTGTAAGATGACATTTTGAAAATAATCATACGTACCAGAGTCTACGCCTGGTGCATAAAAGTTCACTTGTTCACGTGGCCATGTTGAATGAATTTGTGACCATCGCTTCTCACTTCCATCTTCACTCCACAGTAGACGTAACTCGTCTACTGACATATCGTCTACCCATGTATTGTGCCAATTCACAACAATTGTAAGACCATCGTTAGCCACCTCAAAAGGTGTGAATTGAATAGAATTTTTCTTCATTTCATTTTTCTCGACTTGTTTCATTACTCTCGAAGCATTATTTATATCTACTTCTCCTTTACCGAAACGATTAAATCCTCCCCCAGTTCCAGAAATACTGATGGAAATTTTCACGTCTGGATGCACCTTTGTATATTCCTCCGCTACTGCTTCTATAATAGGAAAAACCGTTGAGGATCCATCAACTCTCACTTCTCCCGTATTATTTAAAGCAAATGCAGTAGACATTTCAAAACAGAGGAACCATATTGATAGTACGAAAATTTTAATCGGTGTACGCATCCATTTCACGTGTTCTTCCTCCTAGAAGTAACCGGAAATAACAGGATTACAGATATAAGAATACTGCTAAACTATTAATTCGGTTTTAATTGTTTGTAAAAGTTTTGTAAAGTTCCACAAAGATCAACATACGATACAATTTTAATCAGTAGTAGCTATTCATTTTCTCTGATGATTTCCCTATAAAACAGTTATCCCCTATCTCATCATATACAAGTATCATTTATACGGCCGCGTGTTTTTCAGTGTTGTATACTTGTCCACATTTATTACACGATATGCATAAACCATAAAAAAAAGCACACTATCTTTTCAGATAGTGTGCTTTTTTACAATTTTTTTATTCATCATCTTGATCTTTATTTTTATTGTCTTTGTCATCTTTTGGAGTTTCACCATTTACTTCTTTGTTTTTCAAATCAAAGTAAGCGTCCATAATTTCACGACCAATATATCCATTAATACCAGTCTTATCATCATGTACCCACGGAACGACAACAGAGAATGCTACTTCTGGATCTTCAAGTGGCGCATAACCTACTAATGTTAGGTTATATGTTTCCACACGTTCACCGTTTGCCTTTCTACCAATCTCTTTATCTCCGCCATACACAGTTTGCGCGGTACCTGTCTTCCCTGCCGCTTTATATTTTGCACCTGTAAAGTATTTTGTAGCTGTACCACCTGAATCATTATACACTTGTCTAAATCCTTCTTGAACACGTTTAATTTGCGATTCTGGCATATCAACACGATTTAATACTTTCGGTTCCATAGATTGAACAACTTTCCCAACTTCATCTGGTTTCACTGCTGGTTGACGAATTTCTTTTACAACTTGTGGTTGCATACGATATCCGCCATTGGCAATCGTCGAAATATATTGCGCTAATTGAAGCGGTGTATACGTATCATACTGTCCAATTGATAAATCTAGTAAGAAACCTGGTTGACTACTTCTACCCATCTGACCAGCAGATTCATTGGGTAAATCAATTCCTGTTTTTACACCCAGTCCAAACTGTCCGAAATAATAACGCATCGTATCAAATGCTTTTTGAGGTATATCTAACGTACCACCTCTCACATATGGAACACCAGCGATATTCATCGCTGTTTTAAACATATAAACGTTAGAAGACATTTTTAAAGCTGTAAGGTCATTAATATATCCCATCGTTTTCCAAGACGACTTCGTAGGTGTACCTTTTAATTTAATTGGTTCATCCAATTGTACTGCCCCTGGTTGAATCGCACCAGTTTGATATCCAGTAAGTACTGTTGCACCTTTTACAGTTGACCCCATCGGATAAGAACTTGTCATGGTACCTAATGCAAAGTCATTTACTTTCGTTTGACCATCTTCATTAACTAATTGTTTCCCAGCCATGGATAAAACTTCACCATTTTTCGGATTCATCATTACAACGAATGCGCGATCTAAAAGAGGTTCGCTTCCTTTAAATCTCATTAAATTATTCGCAAGAATATCTTCCACACGCTTTTGTAATTCCATATCAATTGTTAAGTTCAAGTCATTACCACTTTGCCCTTTTGATACATTAATCGTTTCTAAAATATTACCGTTTTTATCTGTAACATTTCTAACTTCTGCTTTCGTACCGTGCAGGCTATCTTCATACTGTTGTTCAAGATAACTTTTTCCTACTCGGTCATTTCGATTATAATCACGGACAAGATAGTAATCTAGTCTTTCTCTCGGTAAGCCTTCATCAGATGTCGACACCCCACCAAGTACACTTCGGAATAAATCATCGTACGTATATTTTCGATCCCAATCAACATTCGTATCTACACCTGGTAATGCTGCTAGGTTTTCACTAATAATCGAATATTCCTTTTCTGTAGCATCCTTTTTAATAACTTGAGGTGTCATTGCATATCCGCCATCCATCTTACTCTTAATCGCTAGTATTTCTAGATCTTTTGCGGATAATTGATTAATCTCTTCTTCTGTTACACGACTGCGCTGACGCTCGTCTAATTCTTTATCATCAATTTTTTTATCTTTAAACTCTTGACGATCTTTATTCGTAATTTTTTCTTTAGCTTCCTCTTTATGCATAGCAAGCCAATAATCTTTTTTATCGCGATCTGTTAATTTATCTGTCGGTACTTCAATCAAATCTGCTAGCTTTTTCGCTGTTTCTAAGCGATCCTCTGCAGTTGATCCTTTCATTTTTGTAAATGTAATAGTACGAATGGCTGCATTATCTACTACAGGTCGCCCATAACGGTCAAATATTTTCCCACGCGGTACAGGATTACTTATCGTTGAGTTTTCTTTCTTCTCCACTTCATTCTTATATTCTTCACCGCGAACAATTTGTACATATCCGAGCCTTACAATAACCGCGGAGAACATTAAAAACACGCAGAAAAACAGCACGTTTAACCGAAAAGGAACGTGGGTCTTTTTCTTATTTTGCTTCTGCTTCTTGCTCATACAAACCCCCTCTACCAACAGCTATGTAATGTGAAAGGGACACCTTCATACAGGTGTCCTCACTGCTGTTTTACATCTTTTTCTATTCTAGCATAAAACAAACGAGAAGTTAACCTTCTGGTTCAGTTTGATTCTGCGTAGTTCCTTGCGTTACAACACTTGTTTTATCTGCATTTTCCCCATCATATTTGACATTTTTAACTGCAAAATAAATAAGAAAATGTCCAGCACCTAAAATACATAATAAGTAAGGTAAACTTTTTTCAGGTGGAAAGAATAGTACAGCACATAAAAAACTTAAAATGGAACAGATTCTTCCGGCATTTAACCATAACTCCCGGACAACGACATATTCCACACGCCATTCTCTCGCATTTTTAGCTCTACCAATTACGTCATATGTCATTGACCCGTATGGAACAAGTAAAATAGGATATGCAACCGCAATACATGCCGCATAAATAAGTAATTTCGTGTATGTAACATTGAAAATAACTAAAAAGACGACAGCATATAAAATAATGCCCCCAAGTAAAATTGCTTTTTTTCGCCACTCTTTCTTTAACATGCGAGCGACCAAGTAATAACATACAAAGGATACAGCAGAGTTCACTAAACTATATTTCCCTAATGCGAACTCACTATTAGTTGCTAAATACACATATACTGAAATGACAAAAATAAACGTTCCTTCTCTCAATCCTTGGAAAAAATGAGCTCGTGTAATCTTTCCCCAATTTTTATCAACTCTTCGTTCTTTCAATACTTGCACAATTTCATAACGCCCTTCACATTCTCTTTTAGATAAAAAGAAACTTAAGACGACAGCAATTGCAAATAAAACTAATGAAAGAAAGAATATAACAGTATAACCACTCCATTTCTCCATGCGTGAAATTGTGTATCCTGCTGCTATTGGTCCAATCATCCCAGAGAAAGATGTAAGAAGTCCAAGAAATCCATTAAAGAAATCTCTTGTTTCTGGTTCTGTAATTTCAAATGTCAATAAGTTAAAAGCCAACCAGTAAAAACCGTATCCTACTCCTAAAAGAGCCCCCATTAATAAAATATACTGAGAAGCACTTTTTCCAGCCACTAAAACAACGATAAAAAAAATTGCGAGCGTTCCTACTCCTATTCGTAATAAAATCGAGCGATCGATACGTTTCGCTAATTTCCCCCCTACAAGAAATGTGAGAGGCTGTAATACAACGCTGGCCAAATTATACAAGCCAAGATTCACATAATTTTGTGTTTGCTTCCATAAATAAATATTTACAAACGTATTCGATAAAGAAATTGCGAGCGTGTATAAACCTCCTATAAGGAGCAATAACACTAAATCCCGATTCACTTCAACGTCACCAATTATATGTTTCCACTTCATACACAACTCTCCTTTACTTCATGTTCTAGTCTTCCAAAGACAAGCCCAATTATGTAAAAGGAAAGCATAGAAAAAAGCTAGGGGCTCTTCCCTAGCTTTTTCTATATTTATTACGATTATTTTGCTTGTTGGTAACGTTTTTCAGCAGCGTTCCAATCTACAACGTTCCAAAATGCGCCGATGTAGTCTGGACGACGGTTTTGGTAGTTTAAGTAGTAAGCGTGCTCCCAAACATCTAAACCGATAACTGGAGTTTTACCTTCAGTTAAAGGAGAATCTTGGTTTGGAGTGCTTGTTACTTCTAACTCACCATTGTTTACTACTAACCAAGCCCAACCAGAACCGAAGCGAGTTGCGCCAGCTTTTGCGAATTCTTCTTTGAATGCATCGAAGCTACCGAATTTCGCTTCAATTGCAGTTGCAAGTTCACCTACAGGTTGTCCTCCGCCGTTTGGAGATAAGATTGTCCAGAAGAATGTATGGTTAGCATGTCCGCCACCATTGTTACGTACTGCTGTACGGATCGCTTCTGGTACTTCGTTTAAGTTTGCAACTAATTCTTCTACGCTTTTGTCAGCTAATTCTGCATGACCTTCTAAAGCAGCGTTTAAGTTTGTAATATACGTGTTGTGATGTTTTGTATGATGGATGTTCATTGTTTCTTTGTCAAAGTGAGGCTCTAAAGCATCATACGCATAAGGTAAATTTGGTAATTCGTGTTTTGCCATTGTTATATTCCTCCCAGTTTATGTATTGCCACTTAGTGACATACAACTTCATTCTACCCTAATTGCCATAGGGTGCAAACAAATAAATCACATTGTCTTGCTATCATTAAAGTAGCAAAATTCCCACTTCTTTTCAATTAAAATGCTCATATATTCCGTAAAAAAAGCTTCCTTCTACAAGGAAGCTTCCTGCTAACATAATAAACATGCGAAATGGATATGGACCCTGTAGGACTCGAACCTACGACCGGACGGTTATGAGCCGTCTGCTCTAACCAGCTGAGCTAAGGGTCCACAATTATGTATGTAACAACATATCAAATAAAGGAATTCCTATCGGATATGCCCTTTAAGAAAGGTAAGATAAATTTACCATATAGAAAAGAAAAGTGTCAATTGTATTTTTCTTATTTAAAAGAAGAAAGTTAATAAAAAGAAATTTAGTTATCTCCACTATATGTAAATATAATATATCTTGAGATTCTCTAGATTCCTACGTTACAATGATTTTATACATACATAAAGGAAGTGAATCTATGTCCATATTTACCCAATTCGTAAAAAGCATATACTCGCCTAAAGATATGGCGCTATTCCGTTTTCAAAAAATCGGTAAAACCATTTTGTATATTATGCTACTTTGCTTAATTACTACTATTCCAAGAACTTTTTTGTACGGTAGTTTTATCCAAGATGGTGTAGGCATGGTAAATCAAGTCATCGATAAAGATTTACCTGACTTTAAGATTGAAAATGGCGAACTAAAAGCCGATATTGATCAACCCATTGAAAAAGAAGAAGGAAATGCACTTTTCGTATTTGATCCAAATTCAACAGACCTAGAAAAATATCAAAATAAAACAGGTTTATTTGTTTTAAAAGATAAAGTAGTCTCTATGGGAAATGGTCAAACACAAACGTATTCTTATAACGATTTGTTAGGTGCATCTCTTGAGAAAAAAGATCTACAAGAATTTATTTCTTTATTCGATAATATTTATCCAATTTTATTATTCGTTATCGGATTCTTAGTGTACCTATTCCAATTATTCATCACTTTTGTAGGCGTGACCTTACTTGCGTTCATCGGTTCTGCTATGAGCGGTCAACGTAAACTATCCTATAAACAAGTTTGGACACTAACTGCATACAGCTACACAATCCCAACCATTTTCTTCATGATTATGGATTTATTCAAAATCGTCGTACCTGGGGCAACATTCATTTATATCGCTGTTGTTTTAATCGTTCTATACTTAACGATTAAAGAGGTACCCCAACCGAAAGAAAAATAAAAAAATGCCTAAATAGGCATTTTTTTTTTGGACAAGCATATATTCCTAGCAAAGGAGTGAAGAATATGAAGAGGTTAGGTATATTCCTATTCGTGCTTGTTCTCGGTTATGTATTTTATTACGATATAAAAATCGGTACTTTACCGATGTTAAGTTCATATAAAAAAACAACCTCTGCCCAAACGATTAAAAAAGAGAACGCAGACAGCCAACAAAATAAAGAGAATAAAACAGAAAAAGAAACGGATACATCTTATAAAACAATTGAAGTAAAAACTGGTGAGACAGTTCTTTCTATTACAGAACAAATTAACAAGAAAAAAATTCCTTCCATAGAAAAAGTCATTGACGACTTTAAACTATTAAACAAAAGTACATCTGCTACAAAAATCCAAATTGGAAAGTCTTATAAATTCCCGTTATATCAATAAGCTATCACTTAATCCTTGTCAATTACATAAAGGCGCTGATACAATAGTAAAAGTGAAACCGAGCACTTCGGTTTCTATAGCCCTATATCACGTATACTATCATTGATATGAGGGACTAAATAAGAAACTTCTTTTATAAGGAGAGCGATCTATTCGTGAATGAAATGACTCATCGTACAAAAACACGTCCAGTTAAAGTCGGTAATTTAACAATCGGCGGTAATAATGAATTAATTATACAAAGTATGACAACAACAAAAACACATGATGTTGAAGCAACAGTTGCTGAAATCAAGCGTTTAGAAGAAGCCGGCTGTCAAGTCGTCCGCGTTGCCGTTCCAGATGAACGCGCAGCAGATGCTATTGCTGATATAAAAAAACAAATCAACATTCCACTTGTTGCTGATATTCATTTTGATTATCGCCTTGCTTTAAAAGCAATTGAAGGTGGCATTGATAAAGTACGTATCAATCCAGGTAATATTGGTCGTCGCCATAAAGTAGAAGCTGTTGTAAATGCAGCAAAAGAGCGCGGTATTCCAATCCGTATTGGTGTAAACGCCGGTTCATTAGAGCGTCACATTTTAGAAAAGTACGGGTACCCAACTGCAGATGGTATGGTTGAGAGCGCGCTACATCATATTAAAATTTTAGAGGACTTAGATTTCCACGATATTATCGTATCTATGAAAGCCTCTGATGTTAACTTAGCAATCGAAGCATACGAGAAAGCTGCTCGCGCTTTTGATTACCCATTACATTTAGGTATTACAGAATCTGGAACATTGTTTGCTGGAACTGTAAAAAGTGCCGCTGGTCTTGGAGCAATCTTAAGTAAAGGCATCGGAAATACACTACGTATTTCATTAAGTGCTGATCCAGTTGAAGAAGTAAAAGTTGCTCGTGAATTATTAAAATCATTCGGTCTTGCGTCTAACGCAGCGACACTTATCTCTTGTCCAACTTGTGGTCGTATTGAAATCGATTTAATTAGCATCGCTAACGAAGTGGAAGAATACATCTCTACACTTCAAGTACCAATTAAAGTTGCAGTACTTGGTTGCGCTGTAAATGGCCCTGGTGAAGCTCGTGAAGCTGATATCGGTATTGCTGGTGCACGTGGAGAGGGATTATTATTCCGTAAAGGGCAAGTCGTTCGTAAAGTACCAGAAGAAACAATGGTAGAAGAACTGAAAAAAGAAATCGACGTAATTGCTGCTGAAATGGCTGCTGAACGAGAAAAAGAAAAAGAGACACAAGAACAATAAAAAGAAGGTTGCCACAATATTTGTGAGCAACCTTCTTTTCTACGTAAAAAAGCTCGTCAGTTATATAACCGACGAGCTTTTACTTTGCACATTTTGGACAACGACCATATATTTCAAACTTATGACCCGTTACTTCATAACCAGTAAAATCTTTATTCATAAAATCCATTGGGCAGGAAGTAATCTCTTTCGTCCCCCCACAATCCAAACAAATAAAATGATGATGATGTTCCATAATAGAACAAGTAAAACGAAAATGTTTTTCACCATTTAATTCCGTTTGTTCTAAAACACCAATCTCAGCAAAAACTGTTAAGTTACGATAAATCGTATCAAAACTAAGCCCTGGATAGTCGTCTTTCATATGCTCTAAAACGTCTTTCGCAGTTAAATAACGATTATGTGCTGCAAATAATCTGAGCATCTCTTCTCTTTTTCCAGTATGTTTGTATCCTTTTTCTTTCATTAGGCGTAAAGCTTCCGTTAGATTCATACCTATCCCTACTTTATGCAGTTTTTTTCTTCTTCCATAAAATCGCACCGATTAAAATAAGAACTGCTATCATAACAATTGTACCACCTGGCGCTAAATCAAGTTGATACGAAGCAAACATTCCACCAATAACTGCAATTTCACCAAATAAAATGGAAAAGAAAATTGTTTGTTTAAATCCTTTAGCAATACGAATACTCGCTGCAACTGGCAACGTCATTAATGATGATACGAGAAGAACCCCTACTACACGCATTGATACTGCAATGACAAGAGCAACTAATATAATGAAAATAAAGTGAATCCATTTCGCTCTTAAACCAGTTGATACTGCGTATTCCTCATCAAATGATAGTAGAAACAGCTCTTTATATAATAAAATAATTGTCGCAACAACAACAATTGCTACAATCCCAATAATAATTAAATCCGTACTTGTTACAGCACTAACACTACCAAATAAATAACTAAATAAGTCTGTGTTAAATCCATTTGCAAGTGAAATGAAAATAACTCCAACTCCCATCCCTGCCGAAAGAATAATCGGAATTGCTAATTCTTGATAGTGCTTATATACAGTTCTTAACTTTTCGATTAGTAGCGCTCCACCAATTGAAAAAATCATCCCCATATATAAGGGGTTTAAAAATCCACCTGTAAAAATGGTTTTTTCAAGTAATAAACTTGCTGCAATACCTGATAACGTCACGTGACTTAATGCATCCGCAATAAGAGATAAACGACGAATAACAACAAACACACCAATTAGCGGTGCAACAAGTCCAATTAAAATACCTGCGTATAAAGAATTACGTAAAAAGTCATATTGTAAAAAATCTTGTATCATTATATCCTCCCGTGATGCTCATGTTCGTGTTCTAAACGATGAACATGATGTCCATATAAGACGGACATTTCTGCATCTTCTAACTCTCGGAACTTCTCTACATTTCCATGGAAATGTAGATGTTGGTTTAGGCATGCAACATGTGTTACTTTTTCGGTAACAGCTCCCATATCATGAGTAACAAGAATTAATGTGATTCCCAACCTTTTGTTTAAATCCTCTAATATTTCGTAAAAACTTTCCACATTTTTTACATCAATTCCAACAGTAGGCTCGTCTAAAATAAGCAATTCAGGATCACTAACGAGCGCACGAGCAATAAATACACGCTGTTGCTGTCCACCAGAAAGCTCTCCAATGTTACGACCTTGAAACTCACTCATCCCTACATCAGCAATTGCTTTTTCTACCTTTTTCTTATCTTCTTTTGTGAAAAAGCGAAAAAGCCCTTTTTTCGAAACAAGTCCCATTGACACAACTTCAGAAACAGTTGCTGGAAAACCAGAATTGAAACTATTTGCCTTTTGGGATACATAACCAACTTTGTTCCATTCCTTAAACTTCTTACTATCAACGCCAAACACGCGAATGCTTCCTTCTTTTGGCTTTAAAACCCCTAATAAACACTTAAGTAAAGTTGATTTACCTGAACCATTCGGTCCCACTAAACCTAAAAAAGCTCCCTTCGGAACTTGCAAATTAATATTTTCTAACACATTCCGATCTTCGTATCGGAATGTTAAACCTTCAATCTCTAATATATTATTCATAGCATCTCACCTATTTTAATTCAGAATGATTCCGATTTATATCTATTTGAATTATAGTACAGCTTATTATAGTTGTAAACCAATCTGCCTAAAATATATCTATTTTTTCAAGAAACCTTACTATTATAACAAAAAGCAGAGAAAAATTCTCTGCTTTCGAAAAATATTCCTATAAATTTTTAGTGAATAGCCGATTTAAACTTACCACCATTTGTCTCTTGCGTGTTCATAATCGTCACAAACGCATTTTCATCAATTTCATGCACAATTGATTTTAACTTCGTCACTTCTAGACGCGTTACAACTGCATAAATAACTTCTTTTTCTTTATCCGTGTAACCACCTTTTGCTACCAGCTTTGTAGTTCCACGGCCAAGACGATGCAAAATCGCGTTTGATACTTCCTCGTATTGATCAGATACAATTAAAACCGCCTTCGTTTCATCTAGCCCTTGAATTACTGTATCGATCGTTTTAAATGCAATATAGTAGGTCATAACAGAATACATCGCTTGTTCCACACCAAACACAAATGCTGCCCATGCAAAAATAAATAAGTTCACAAACATTACGAATTCACCAACAGAGAACGGTAATTTCTTCGTTAATAAAATCCCCATAATTTCAGTTCCATCTAACGACCCACCATGACGAATTACAAGTCCTACACCAAGACCTAAAATAAGCCCACCAAACACTGTCGCTAAAATAGGTTCTGTTGTAAATGGTGGCACCGCATGTAACGTTGACTCAATGAAAGCTAACGCTACAATACCAAATGTCGAAGATAACATAAATGTTTTTCCAATTTGCTTATAACCCGAATACATAAATGGGATATTGAGAACAACGACTAAAGTAGAAAAACTTAACCACCAAATGTTAGGAGTAAGATAATCTAATATAAGAGAAATACCAATAATTCCACCATCAATAATTTTATTTGGCATTAAAAATAGTTCAATCGCTACCGCCGCGCATGCTGCTCCAAAAATAATCATAACTAAACGATAAATGAGATGAATAACACTTTCTTTTCGATGTTGCTTTTGCTCCATAGGTCCTCCCTTTACTCTTTTTCTGTAGTTTTGTCCTTATATTATAACATACGCTTCTTTTCCTCATGAAAAAAGAAACTCCATACGAATATGTACAAGCTATATGCTCATATATTTCGATAGAAGAACGCGTGAAGGAGGATAACAAGATGAACCTCATAAAACAAATTGTTAATAAAAAATTAAATCATATTTCTACAAAAGAGTTATTAAAATATAGCAAAGAATATGAAGTTTCTATTACGACTGCACAAGCTGACCAAATCGTTTTACTTATGAAAGGTAAAAATATTAATATTTACGATAACAACGAGCGACTAGAGCTCTTAAAACAGATCGCAAGAGTAACTTCCCCTGCCACTGCCCAACAAGTAAATACATTATTTCAGCAACTACTAAAATAAGGAGGGGATTTCCCCTCCTTATTGTGCTTTAATTTTTTCAAGAATCCCTTCATCAAAATTACCGTTTTTCAGCATTTCGATTTCCAATTTGTATGGTGGTTTCTTATCTTTTTTATCTTCCCCTACATACGGTGTTTCAAGAATTTTTGGTACATGCATTAACTGTGGATGATGTACAATGTGATGCAATGCTTTATACCCAATGTGACCAAATCCAATATTTTCATGACGGTCTTTTCCTGCTCCGCGTACATTTTTACTATCGTTAATATGAAGTACTTGTAAACGATCTATACCAACGATCTTATCAAATTCGTTTAACACGCCGTCAAAGTCATTTACAATATCATATCCTGCATCGTGCGTATGGCACGTATCAAAGCATACAGATAGCTTTTCATTATATTTTACACCATCAATAATCTTTGCAATTTCTTCAAAGCTACGACCGCATTCTGTTCCTTTTCCTGCCATCGTCTCTAATGCAATGTTAACCGTCTGTTCTGGCGTTAATACTTCATTAAGCCCTTTAATAATTTGTTGAATACCAGCATCTGCTCCAGCACCAACGTGCGCTCCTGGGTGAAGAACAATTTGTTTCGCTACACCTAATGCCGATGTTCTTTCAATTTCCATACGAAGGAAGTCTACACCTAATTGGAATGTTTCTGGCTTTGTCGTATTCCCAACATTAATAATATACGGTGCATGGACGATAATCTCCTCAATTCCATTCAGCTCCATATGTTTTCTTCCTGCTTCTATGTTCAATTCTTCAATTGGTTTTCTTCGTGTATTTTGCGGTGCACCTGTATAAATCATAAACGTCGTTGCACCATATGAAACAGCCTCTTCACTTGCTGCTAATAACATTTTCTTACCACTCATGGAAACATGAGATCCAATCTTTAACATACAATCACCTCTTCAATATACAATAGATATAATGATAGCATAATTTGTAGAAATATGTAGTGAATTGTTTGTTCACAAAAGACGCACTACACAAATTTATTTGACTATTTAAACAGACTATACTCTTCATTTAAATTAGCGGGATTAAAAAAAGATAAGGGAAACCCCTTATCTTTTTTTATTGCTATATTTTCTCTTCACTTTGTCACGTTCTGTTGCAAGTTTACGTTTATAGTTTGGTTTTACTTTTTTCGGTTTTTTAATAACTTTTGTTGCCATAACATCAAGTTCGTCATTTGGTTTTTTACGGCTCTTACGACGACGACGCTCACCTAAATCCGCCCACTCATCTCCACGTAAATCTACATGTTTAAACTCTATATGACGTTGTTTTTCTAAGCTATCTAACGCTTCTTCGTTTGCTGGATCATAAATCGTCACTGCAATACCAGAATGCCCCGCACGTGCTGTTCTTCCAACGCGGTGAACGAAGAAATCTAAATCTGATGGTAGCTCATAGTTAATAACATGGCTAATCCCTTCAATATCAATACCACGTGCTGCTAAATCAGTCGCAACAATATATTGGAATTCAAGGTCACGAATTTGTTTCATCATTTTTTTACGATCACGTGGTGATAAATCCCCGTGAATTCGTCCAACTTTTAAGCCGCGTTCCATTAATCCATCAGCAACTTGATCCGCCATCTTTTTCGTATTCGTGAAAACAACTGCTAAATACGGTTTAAATTGAAGTAGCATTTTATTCACTAAATCAATTTTATTACGATGTTTAGAAGGCACTAAATAGTGTTCAATGTTTCCAGCTGCAACTTGTTTTGGATTGATATGAATATGCTCTGGATTCTCCATATATTTCTTCAGAAACGGTTTTAGTTTTTGAGGAATTGTTGCAGAGAAAACTAGCATTTGCAAGTTTTTAGGCATACGTGCTGCAATTTTATCTACATCATGAATAAATCCCATATCAAGCATTAAGTCTGCTTCATCGACAATAATCGTATTTGCTTTATGAACAAATAATGCTTGTTCTTCAACTAAGTCTTTAATACGCCCTGGTGTCCCAACTACGATATGAGGTTGTTTTTTCAATTTTTCAATTGAACGTTGTTTATCAGTTCCACCAATCAAACAACGCGCTGTAATCATTTGATCTTCCGCACAGAATTTTGTTAATTTCACAATCTCTTCGTAAATTTGTTGTGCTAACTCACGAGTAGGTGCTGTAATAACAAGTTGTACTTCTTCACGGCTTGCATTAATTCTGTTTAATGTAGGAAGTAAGTATGCATGTGTTTTCCCAGAACCTGTTTGGGATTGCCCAATTACACTTACACCTTTTTTCACGACCGGGAAAATTTTCTGCTGAATTCCTGTCGGCTCTGTAAAGCGTAGTTCACGAACTGCATCTATTAAAAATGGTTTAAAATCATACTGTGTAAAAGTTTTTTGTGTCATAAGTTACACCTTCTTTCTAAAATTTCTACTGCGCGCACAAATCAGTCAAGTCTACATTATATCGAAATCTACAAGTAAAATCCATCTTTAGTTTAGGTTTTCACTTCAAAAACTAACCTTCTTCCCTTTTATTGCATATTGTATGTGTATATACCTAACTGAAGAAAGGAGGATTTCTCACATGTTTCCGAAATCCCCTACAAGGCAAATGTATCCGAATCAAGGACAACAACCTTATACACCATATCCCATTCCACAACTACCACCAATAGCGCAAAAAAAGAAAGGTTTTCTTGCTAAGCTTTTTAAAAAACACGATCCAACCGAGCCTTTTATGCAAATGGTTCCGCCTTACCGACAAATGGAAGGCCCACCGATGATGCATCAGCAACCACCGCCGCAGCAATATCAACAGCAATATCAGCAGCAATACCAGCAACAATATCCTCAGCAACATCCACAATATCAACCATACATGCAGCAACATCCTGAGCAAATGATACCGCCTCAAATGTATGAATCAAATGAAACGCGCGGCGGGGCAGCAACTACAGCTGCAGCAAGCAGTGGCATCGGCAGTTTTTTTTCGAATTTAATTTCGAATCCAACTAATATGATAAATAACATCGAAAAAGTATCCCAAGTCGTTCAATCTGTAGGTCCTGTCGTCGAACAGTACGGTCCTATTATGCGTAGTCTACCAAGCATTGTTAAAATCCTCACCTCTGGAAAAAGTACGGAAGAAAATCAAACGGAAAATGTAACAGAGCCAGTTGAGGTAAAAAGTCCGCCTCCTACACCTCAAAAAAAGAAACGAAAACGAAAGAAAATAGTGATTGAACCTGTAATAGAAAAAGAGTTACCGAAAGAACCAGTTCAACAAACAGCAACAAAACCAAAACTATATGTGTAACAATCCTTTGTTTTCTATCCACTCCTCCTTTATAATGTAAAAGACTATGCACAAAAGTATCCCTTGTTTAGAAGGAGAGGATTACTCATATGAAAATTGTTAAAATTTCCCCTCGTGGTTATTGCTACGGTGTTGTCGATGCAATGGTAATTGCACGTAACGCCGCATTAGATAAATCATTGCCGAGACCCATTTATATTTTAGGTATGATTGTTCACAATAAACATGTTACAGACGCTTTTGAAGAAGATGGAATCATCACATTAGACGGTCCAAGTCGCTTAGAAATTTTAGATAAAATTGATTCTGGTACTGTTATTTTCACTGCACACGGTGTTTCTCCAGAAGTTAAACAACGTGCAAAAGAAAAAGGTTTAACAACAATCGATGCCACTTGTCCAGATGTTACCAAGACGCATGACCTTATCGAAGCTAAGAAAGCGGAAGGGTATCATGTCATTTATATCGGTAAAAAAAATCATCCAGAGCCAGAAGGCGCAGTCGGTATTGCACCTGACATCGTTCACCTTATCGAAAGAGCCGATGATTTAAAAACATTAGAAATCCCAACAGATAAAATTTTAGTAACGAATCAAACAACAATGAGTCAATGGGATGTTCAACATTTGATGGAGGACATTCAAAAAAAATTCCCAACAGCAGAATTCCATAAAGAAATTTGTTTAGCAACCCAAGTTCGCCAAGAAGCTGTCGCTAAACAAGCTGATGTTGCAGACTTAACAATTGTTGTTGGTGATCCGAAAAGTAACAATTCAAATCGCTTAGCACAAGTATCACAAGAAATCGCAGGTACAAAAGCATATCGAGTTGCTGATGTAAGCGAAATCCAATTAGAGTGGCTACAAGGTGTAGAAAACGTAGCTGTTACAGCAGGCGCTTCTACTCCAACTCCAATTACAAAAGAAGTTATCGCTTTCTTAGATCAATATGACCCAATGAATCCCGCTACATGGGAGAGAGTTCGAAAAGTACCGTTACAAAAAATATTACCTCGTGTAAAAGTGAAAAAAGAACAATAATAAAAACCGTTGCCTATATGAGCAACGGTTTTTATTTTTCTTATACAAATGTAAATGGATCTGTATGTAATTGCGAAGCATGAATGTGTACATTGAGTTTCTTTGCATCCACTTTTTCTTGTAATTGCTTTCGCACACCTTGCTTCATTACTTTTTCAACGTTATGTCCTGGGTCAACTATATTTAAACCGAGCATCATCGCATCATGAGCAACATGATAATACATGTCACCTGTTACATATACATCCGCTCCTTTAAATTTAGCTTGATTGATGTATTTGTTACCATCACCACCAAGTACAGCTACTTTGCGCACTTTATCATCTAATTTCCCAACAACTCGTGCACCCTTTACATCTAATGATTGCTTTACATGTTCTGCAAACTGTCCAAGTGTCATTTCTTCTTTTAAGTATCCTATTTTCCCAAGCCCTAATGTTTCGCCTTTGTTATCAAGTGGATACACATCATACGCTACTTCTTCATATGGATGTGCCGTTACCATCGCTTTAATCACTTTTCGTTGTAGTGAAACTGGAATAATCGTTTCGATTCGCACTTCTTCTACGCGCTCTAACTGTCCAGTTTCCCCTACATAAGGATTTGTCCCCTCTTGAGGTACAAACATACCTGTACCCTCGCTACTAAACGTACAGTGGCTATAATTGCCGATATGACCAGCACCTGCGTCTCCTAATGCTTTTCGTACTTCTTCTGCATGAGTTACTGGCACAAACACAACAACTTTTTTCATTTCTTCCGCATATGTTGGTGCTAGAACTTCTGTATTTTGCAACCCTAACGCCTCAGCAAGTAAATCATTTACTCCGCCCTTGGCAACATCCACATTTGTATGCGCTGCATAAATGGCAATATCATTTTTAATACACGTTTCAATAATTCTTCCGTACGCTTTATCTGTATGAATCGCTTTTAACGGATTAAAAATTAAAGGATGATGCGCGATAATGACATTCGCTCCTAATTGAATCGCTTCCTCCACAACTTCCTTCGTTACATCTAACGCAATCAATACGTGTTGTACAGATTTATTAAGCGCTCCAATCTGCAGACCAATTTTATCTCCTTCCATCGCCAAATGCTTCGGATACATACTTTCAAATAAAGAAATAATTTCATGGCCGTTTGGAATTTTACTCATGATAAAATCTCCCCTATCATTTTCATTTTCGCTTCTACTTCTGCACGTTTCGCTTTTGTTTCTTCAGAATTAGCCGCACGTTCTAACTGTTTTAAAATATTTTGGAAGTTTTTCAATTCCCCTTCCCATTTCTCACCAAAAGCTTCATTTTTCTCTTTTATTAGAAATGGCCCCATAAACAATCCCGCTTGTTTATTTTCCGAGTAAGGTGCTTCGACATTTCCTCGCTCTCCTACTAAAATCTCGTAAATTTTCCCATCTTCTTTTACGATTTTTTCATGGATAAGCTCCCAACCATTTTCAACAAACCATTCACGAATATGATGTGCTGCAATATTCGGCTGTAAAATTAAACGTGTTACACCTTCTAATTTTTCTTTACCACTTTCTAAAATGTCACGAATTAACGCTCCGCCCATTCCAGCAACCGTAATAACATCTACTTCTCCTGGCGCGATAACAGCTAATCCATTCCCTTTACGTACATCTACTTTATCTTGTAAGCCACTTTCAGCTACAGTTGCTTGTGCAGAACGAAATGGTCCATCTACAACTTCTCCTGCAACTGCTTTTGTAGCAATATTATTTATAATTGTATAACACGGTAAATACGCATGATCCGATCCAATATCAGCAACTGTAGATCCTACTGGTATTTCACGCACAACTTCTTCTAATCGTTTTGAAAGCTTTACTTCATTCATGTATTTCCATTACTCCTTCTCTTGTCAGTCTGTCTCCATGATAATGAATTTATAGTAGTTGTTGCAAGCCCATAACAACAATTCACTTCTATATCATTCATCGTATTTTAGAAAATATAGAAAAACAAGCCCTTTGCATAAGCAAAAGGCTTGTCATACGGGACTTTATTTTTTCTTCGATAACCAATCAGCTACTTTAGTGGCTTGATCAGCTGGAACTATATTGGCAGGCATATTGCCCTTTCCTTTCGAAAGAATTTCTTTAATTTCATCCTTTGAAAGTTTCCCACCAATTTTTTGTAAGTTAGGTCCTACCGCCCCTTGTAACTGATCACCGTGGCAGCTCGTACAGCTTTGCTTCACAATATCCTCTGGTTTTGATGCTGTTTGTGCTGGCTTCCCGCCATTTTTTGCATCAGCTAACTCTTTAGATTTATTTAGCCCCTGAAATGAAAATACAAACATAACGATAATACCTAATGCTGCAATAAGAGCGAACGGAATCAGCGGATTACGTTTCATATCTCTTCTCCCCCCTCTATACCCCTAAATAGTTAGATGATTCAGTCATTTCCATTGTACTTGAAAACGCTCTATCAGAAAAGAGTAAACTACTACTTGTTAAAAATATTCCATAAATTCAGTTTATTGTTTTTTATTGTCATATAGCTTATTATTTCGATAATTATTAACGTTTCTCATCATATTTTTCGCTTTTCTACATATATTTTTGTATAGAATAAACAAAATTAATCGAAAAATCGAAAAATGAGCATTTGCAAATCAAAAGACAATTCTGTAAAATAAATTACAAGAAATTGTAATCGTTGCCGATAGCTAAATTTTAACAAAAATTAACAAAATAAAAAAGTTTACTTCACAAAGGTGAAGTAAACTTAAAAAATAACCTATTCTAAGAAATCCTTAAGACGCTTACTACGACTTGGATGTCTTAATTTGCGAAGTGCTTTTGCTTCAATTTGACGGATACGCTCTCTCGTTACGCCGAATACTTTCCCAACTTCTTCAAGCGTACGAGTTCGTCCATCATCTAAACCGAAACGAAGACGCAGAACATTTTCTTCACGATCTGTTAGTGTATCTAACACATCTTCTAATTGTTCTTTTAGCAATTCATAGGCTGCATGGTCCGCAGGCGATGTTGCTTCTTGGTCTTCAATAAAGTCACCTAAATGGGAGTCATCTTCTTCACCAATTGGTGTTTCAAGAGAAACTGGCTCCTGTGCAATTTTTAAGATTTCACGTACTTTTTCTGGAGCAAGATCCATTTCTTCACCAATCTCTTCAGGAGACGGTTCGCGACCTAAATCTTGTAATAATTGACGTTGTACACGAATTAACTTATTAATCGTTTCAACCATATGAACTGGAATACGAATTGTTCGCGCTTGGTCTGCAATGGCACGTGTAATAGCTTGGCGAATCCACCAAGTTGCATACGTACTAAATTTGAAACCTTTACGATAATCGAACTTTTCAACAGCTTTAATTAGACCCATATTACCTTCTTGAATTAAGTCTAAGAAAAGCATACCACGGCCTACGTAGCGCTTTGCAATACTTACTACAAGACGTAAGTTTGCTTCTGCAAGACGACGTTTCGCTTCTTCATCGCCTTCTTCAATACGCGTTGCAAGTCGAATTTCTTCTTCTGCAGATAGTAAGTCTACACGACCAATTTCTTTTAAATACATACGAACAGGATCGTTGATTTTAACCCCAGGTGGTACACTTAAATCATTGAGGTCAAACTCTTCTTCTGTTTTTGTAATTTGGCGATTATTAGGGCCTTCTTCGTTGTCATTATCACCAACTAAGTCAATGCCTTGTTCACCTAAATATTCATAGTATTCATCCATTTGATCGGATTCAATTTCAAATCCATTCATGCGTTCTGCAATCTCTTCATATGTAAGAACGCCACGTTTTTTTCCGAGCTCAGTGAGTTGCTCTTTCACTTGCTCAAGGGTCATTTCAGTTTCAATTTGTTTAGAACGAGCTGGTTTGTCAGCCATCTGTTCCCCTCCTTACGCGAGATACAAACATTCATTATACTAAAACTTTATCAAAAAAGCTATTTTCTCGCTTTTTGATTTTGTAAATATGCTACATAATATTTAGCAGCCTCTACAGGATCTGTTTTTTCCATTTGTTTCACTTTAAAGATGATCTCCATCTTTTCAAGTTTTTCCTGATGGCGTCTAAGCGTCTCCAAATGGCCTTGCAACACTTCTTCTGTGTATTCTGGATTAATAAATTCATCCGTCGAAATATCAGTGATAATATTTTTCAACTTTTCATCAGAGAGCCAACTTAAAAATGTTCCGACTGAAGGTTCATTTCCCTTTTCATAATATGCGTATAGTTCATATAAAATCCCTTTATGTTCTTCTGTATGAAAATCTTCTATATGGGATTCCATACGAACAGCTACTTCTGCACTTTGCAACATATGGTAAATAATTTCTCTTTCCGCTCTTTCAAAACCTGTTAACTTCGGTTTTGTTTGAACGACTTGAGACGGTTTAGCAACCTGCTTTATTTGTTTTTGCTGTACCTTTTGTTCTTTGCGATATTGGTGCAATTGATTCAAAAGTGTTTCCATTGAATACGAAAATTCTTGCGATAATGACTTCAAATATGACTCTGCCTGCATCGCATCTTGTAACAACGATAACTCTTTTAAAACACTTTTCACATATTCTTCTTTGCCAGACTCATCTTGCAAATTTTTCCCTAAACGCAAATAATTTATTTTAAAACCAACAAAACTCACACTTGATTTCACAAGATTTTCAAAAGCGGTAGTCCCATATTGTTGCACATATTCATCCGGATCAAGCTTATCTGGCAAGGATGTGACTTTCACTTGGCAACCAACTTTTAGCAATAATTGCCCTGCTTTCATCGTCGCTTCTCGCCCTGCTTTATCACCATCATAGCAAAGAACAACAGTTTCAACGTTACGTCGCAGAAGTTTTGCTTGTTCTTCAGTTAAAGCCGTTCCCATTGTCGCAACGGCTTCTTCCACGCCACTTTTTACCGCAGCTAGTACATCGGCATATCCTTCAAAAAGAACCACTTGCCCACGCTTTCTAATAAACGGTCTTGCTTGGTGGAAGTTATACAACAATTTACTTTTGTGAAAAATTGGCGTTTCCGGGCTATTTAAATATTTTGGAGTGTCATCTCCTAACGCCCTTCCACTAAACGCTATCACCTTACCTTGTAACGTATAGATCGGGAACATAACTCTTCCACGGAAGCGATCGTAATGACTACCATCCTTCTCACTTCTTATTAGAAGGCCAGCTTGTTCCATACTAGACAGCGATAAACCTCTTTTTTGTAAAATTTTCGTCGCTGCATCCCAAGCAGGTGATGCATAACCAATTTCAAACTTCTCAATCATCTCTTTCGTAATACCACGGTTTAATAAATATGAAAGTGCTTCATTTCCCTCTTCCGTATTTACTAATAAATGATGATAATACTTTTTCAATAATTCATGAGCTTGTTGCATGATGACAGTGTCATCAGATATGTCTTCTTGTTGTCCTTGCCCTGATGTGTACTCTGCAACCGCAATTCCATTTCTTTCGCCTAGCTTTTGAACAGCCTCGGTAAAAGCCAGTCCTTCCATTTTCATTAGAAATGAAAATACATTTCCGCCTTCTCCACATCCGAAGCAATGAAAAATTTGCTTATCAGATGAAACAGAGAATGAAGGAGAATTCTCACCATGAAATGGACAAAGGCCGAAATAGTTACGCCCCTGTTTTCTAAGTTGAACGTATTCACCAATTACTTCTACAATATCGGATGATGTCCGAATCTGTTCAACAACTTCTTCGGGAATTCTGTTCCCCATAACTCCATCTCCGTGTCGTATTTTGTATTCGATATAAATTAAAAAATTCCTTTATAATTCGACAATATTTTTCTAAACTTGTTAGAAAGTGTTGCCGATTACATTGTATAAACGGTTTTGAACCTTTCCTATAGGTCCTTTATCTGCATAAATCGCAGATACATACCTGCTATATAAAATTGTATACATTTGCTCATCTGTTACAAATGTACCTCTTAGAAACAATACATATACACCTTTTTACAAGAAGAGTAGCAAGTCACATATACTGTTTGATCTTGAGATCTGTAGCTTTTTCATGTTGATCCATATAACAATCAACTCCATTTTGTTCAGTATCTACAAAGATCCAATTGCCTTGCTATTTCCTTAAAGGATGAGCATATGATGCGACAAACAAAATTCCGACATGAAATTCCGCTCCAACTTGCACAATTTCATTCTTCACGGGACATGCATCTATACCAACTAATATGTTGTTGATGTTTTGCATATTTCTGTATTCTACATCCCTTCTGTGAATCCTTCCATAATGTGCGTTTTCTTGTATAGATTTTGTCGATTTAACGTAATTACATGTCTTTTTCGTAAATCCTATCCCTAGTTTATTCTGAAAAATTAAAGTCTAAACGTAAAATATAGGTTTTTATCACAATTTTTTATTATAATATATTTTCTTCAACTACGCTACATATCCCTTTATTTTTTCATCTTACATTTCAGGATGACAAACTCACACCTTGAATATACTAAAAGACAAAGGAGTATAAGTATAACCATTACACTACAATCTATTACAAAATCCATAGATATCATATTTCACCAGAGCGAAAAAAGCACATTCACCTTTGGTAAATGTGCTAAAACATTTTTTGGTTTTGCACTGCATTCACAATAATATTTGCTGTTTCTTCAATCGCTTTATTGGATACATCGATTACTTGGCAATTTATTTTACTAATTACTTCCTCAAAGTGATCAATTTCTTCTTGAATACGATTAATATTTGCATACGTTGCTCCATCACTTAATCCAAGTGATTTTAATCGTTCTTTTCGAATATGATTTAACTTATCTGGCGTAATTTTCAAACCGAAACATTTTTCTTTTGCCACTTGATATAGTTCTTCAGGTGGGTCAACTTCTGGTACGAGTGGTACATTCGCAACTTTCAAGCGTTTGTTATGAGCTAAATATTGAGAAAGTGGTGTTTTTGATGTACGCGAAACACCAATCAACACGATATCTGCTTTTAAAATACCTCTTGCATCTCTGCCGTCATCATACTTCACAGCAAACTCAATCGCTTCAATTTTTTTAAAGTATTCTTCATCTAACCTACGGACAACACCTGGCTCATACCTCGGCACTTGCCCCGTAATTTCTTCAATTTGATCAATAAGAGGGCCGATAATATCGTATGCCTCTACCCCTTCTCTTGCAGCCTCCGTCACTAAATACTGGCGCATATCAGGCTTAACTAACGTAAAACATATAAGTGCTTGATTACTCTTAGCAATCGAAATCACTTCTTTTAATGTCCCTGTATCTTCTACATACGGTACACGTCTAATATCAGGAGCAAACGGGAATTGCCCCATTGCTGCTCGAACAACCAAATCAGCCGTTTCCCCTACAGAGTCAGATACGACATATACGATTTTATTATCCATTACATTACCTCACTTTAAACAAATTACACTTATTCGTTATTTACTAAATTTACAAACGCACGTGTAATATTTGTTTTTGTAATTCGCCCAATCACTTCTAAACCTTGTTTCGTATCTTTTACAACTGGCATTGCATCAATCTGTCTTTCTATTAATTCCATCGCAATATCATATAAAGAATCCTCTCTACGACACATCGCAATGTTTGGCATCCTTGTCATGATAATATTAACCGGAAGAGAGGTTAAATCCTGCTTTCCTAAGCTCGCTCTTAATAAATCTTTACGAGACACAACCCCAACTAATAGAGTCATCTGATCTACAACGAACAATGTACCAACGTCCTCTAAAAACATCGTACAAATTGCATCGTATACGGAAACATTTTTATCAATTACAACCGGTCTAGATTGATAATCTTGTACTTTAATTTTCTTAACAGCTTCAGATAATAGCTGTCCCCCAGTTTTACCCGTATAAAAATAACCTACACGTGGACGTGCTTCTAAATAACCAGCCATCGTTAAAATTGCTAAGTCTGGTCTTAGCGTCGCACGTGTTAGACCCAATTGCGCTGCAATTGATTCCCCTGTAATAGGACCGTGATCTTTTACAATCTGAATGATATGTTCTTGCCGTTTATTCAGCTCTATGATAATCACCACCTTTAATGCACAACGAAAAAAGTTATACTATCTCTTAAATATTATATACTAAATATGCTATTCGAAAAAGAAAGTATGTAAAAAGGACCGTATACGGCCCAAAATTATATTTGAAACTTATCAAGTTGTTCTAAGAAACGTCTTGATTTCAAATAAATTCCGCAATATTCATCATAATATGTATTCAATACTAAACGCATTTGTTTTTTTGTGCTATCCTTTACCGATACATTTCCGAGCCTATGTAAATCGAAATGGAAGAAAAGACGTAATAATTTATGAACAGCTTCTCCTACCGGTATACGATATGGGTCTTGCTCTGCATGACGTGAGCACAGAAAACCGCCTTCCCTGACGGAGAAGGCGACAAAGTCTGTTTCTTGATGACAAATCGCACATGTATCAAAGTACGGGCGCATCCCTAATACCGGAAGCATTTTCGTTTGATAAATTAATGATAATACTTCTGAATCAACACCCTCACACATATAATGCAACGTTTGATATAACATTTCAAATAAATACGGATTATGTTTTTTATCTTCTGTTGCTTTATCAGTTAACTCAACAATAAATGATGCATAAGCAGTTAAAAATATATCCTCGCGAATTTCTTTCATAGTTGAAATAATCTCGCCTTGTTGCAATGTTCCAAGCCCTGATCCCATTTGAATAAGAAAATGGCCATGTGTCATTAATTGCGACACAGATGCTAACCGGCTTTTCGGTTTTTTTGCCCCTCTTGCCATTGCACTTATCTTACCAAGTTCTCTTGAGAATATTGTAACAATCTTGTTCGTTTCTCCGTAATCTGTCGTACGGATAACGATGCCCTCAACTTTTTGAAACATGTTCGTCACCATCCAAGGTTTGAACAAAACGGGTCAAGAAATTGGAGAGTCTAGATGTGCTAGCTCCTCTTCATGTTGATCCATCTCATCGTTTACGTCTTTTTCCATTTCTTTCAAAAGCAAGTACGTTTCAATGCTTCCTGTTTTGGAGAAAAACTTCCAGGTAAAATCTAGCATAAGAATCCACCTTTCTCAATAAGCGTAGCCTATAAACCAATTTCCTTTGTTGTTATTAAATTGACCCATTTTGTCCATTTTCATGTGAGAAAAATTTTTCCTAATTTATCAAAGTTCATAAAAACCAATAATCAGCGGATGAACAAACCATCCACTGATTACAGCTTTACTATATTTTAATACTCGTCTTCACGGAAACCAAGGTCTCGAAGCTGTGACAGCTTGTTACGCCAATCTTTTTGCACTTTTACCCATACTTCTAAAAATACTTTAGAACCAAGTAGCGCTTCAATATCAAAACGAGCTCGCTTACCAACTTCTTTTAACATTTTCCCTTGTTTTCCGATGATGATTCCTTTTTGCGATGCACGTTCAACAACAATCGTTGCATTTATATAAACTGCGCCGCCCTCACGCTTTTGAATCGCATCGATAACAACAGCCACAGAATGCGGCACTTCTTCACGTGTTAAATGTAGTACTTTCTCACGAATAAGCTCCGCAATAATAAATCTCTCCGGATGATCCGTTACTTGATTATCTGGATAGTATTGTGGTCCTTCTGGTAAATACTTTTTAATTGTTCCAATTAAAGCATCCACATTATTACCGTCTAACGCAGAAATTGGTACAATCTCTGCAAACTCATGTAGTTTACGATATTGATCAATTAACTCTAGTAATTGTTCTGGATGAAGTTGGTCAATTTTATTAATTACTAAAAATACTGGTTGTTTCGTTTCTTTTAATTTCTCAATGATGAATTCCTCACCACGACCAAATCCTTCAACTGCATTGACCATAAACAGAACAATATCAACTTCTTTCAATGTCGTTTGAGCCATCTTTACCATGAAGTCGCCTAATTTATGTTTAGGTTTATGTATTCCTGGTGTATCAATGAAAATAACTTGTGAATCATTTTCTGTATATACACCTTGAATTTTATTACGAGTTGTTTGTGGCTTATCACTCATAATAGCAATTTTCTGGCCGATAATACGGTTTAAAAATGTAGATTTTCCAACATTCGGTCTGCCAATAATAGAGACAAAACCTGATTTATAACCTTTTCTATTCATGTAAATCCTCCGCTAAAAATGCTCCTGGTAACAATTCTCCGACTGTCGTCTCTTGAACGTCACCATGTAAATTTGATAAGTATACTTTCGTATCCTGTTTACATAATTCTACCATAACTTGTCGACATGCTCCACAAGGAGGTACTGGACGCTTTGTATCTGCTACAACCGCAATGGCTACAAATTCTTTATCTCCTTCAGAAACCGCCTTAAATAAAGCTGTTCTTTCAGCACAATTACATAAGCCATATGATGCATTCTCAACATTACATCCACGATATACTTTTCCATCGCTCGTTAATAATGCTGCACCTACTTGAAATTTAGAATATGGTACGTACGCTTGTTTACGCGCTTCGATTGCTTCTAAAATTAATTGTTTACTATTCATATTCCCGCATCCTTCCTGTTCACAGCTATGAAGAGATACACTCTCTCATTAAAGGCCCTTACGGCACTTCCAAAGCTTAATAAAAGCTTCGGAATGCAACTATACCATATACGGTAAAAAGATAATAGCACCAATTATAACAGCTATAATTGCAAACAATAAAACCGCTCCTGCTGCAACATCCTTTGCAATTTTTGCAAACGGATGAATATCAGCAGTCGCTAAATCTACTGTTTTTTCTACAGCCGTATTTACCATTTCTAAACTCATTACACTCCCTATTACAATAAGTAATATCATCCACTCTATTTTCGTAATATGGAAATAAAAGCCGCAGCATATAACAATGACTGCGGCTAAATAATGAATTTTCATATTTCGTTCATGACGAAGACAAAAGAACATACCAGCTATAGCATATCCAAAACTATCTATAAGTTTTCCTTTTTTCATCGTCCTAATCCAAAAGCTTCTAAAATTTCTTTTTGTCTTCCGAACATTTCTTTTTCTTCTTCTTCTGTCATGTGATCATAACCAAGCAAATGTAAAAAGCCATGTAACGCCAAAAATCCAAGTTCACGATCGAAAGAATGGCCGTACTCTTCAGCCTGCTCTTTCGCCCTTGGAATAGAGATAATAAGATCACCTAACATGCGCGGCATCTCTGCACCAACAATCTCCATTTCCCCTTCTCCCATCTCTTCCATGGCAAAGGATATTACATCTGTAGGTTGATCTTTATCTCGGTAATCACGATTAATTTCTCTAATGCGCTCATTATCTACAAATGTCACCGATACCTCCGCGCCATCCTCGATATTTTCCATTTGAGCTGCCTTTTCTAACACTTCACGAATTAAACTCATATACGCTTCTTTTACTTCTTCTGTTTCATCAATAAAATCAATTAACAAACTCATTCTTTCTCCTTTTCTTCCGGAATTTCCGGATATGTAATACGCGAATGGAAAATACCATTTAACGTTTCACATAACGTTTTCCCAACGATTTGTAGTTCCTTAAACGTCAAATCACATTCACTAAATTGACCGTCTTGCAATCGATCTTTAATAATGCTTTGCACTAAATTATTAATTTGTTCTGGCGTTGGGTGATTCATAGAACGTACCGCAGCTTCTACACTATCAGCAATACCAACAATTGCCGATTCCTTCGAAGTTGCTTTTGAACCCGGATAACGGAACATCTCTTCTGTATATTTTTCTTTATCTTCTTTAATCGCTTTATAATAAAAATATTTCAGTAACGTTGTACCGTGATGTTGCCCAGCGATATCAATAATTTCTTGTGGAATATGATATTCTTCGAGCATTCTTACTCCATCCGTTACGTGAGCAATTATAATATCTTTACTCGTTACAGGATCTAATTTATCATGCGGGTTTTCAATCCCCATTTGGTTTTCAATAAAGAATTGTGGTTGTACTGTTTTTCCTACATCATGATAATATGCCCCTACACGCGCTAATACACCATTTGCCCCGACTGCTTCGCAAGCAGCTTCAGAAAGATTCGCTACCATTACACTATGATGATATGTCCCTGGCGCTTCTAACAAAATTCTGCGTAAAAGCGGATGATTTGGACTTGATAGTTCCATAAGCTTCATACTTGATACGATTCCAAGTCCACTTTCTAAATATGGTAAAATCCCCATAGCCAAAACGGATGATATAATCCCTGAAAGTGAAGCCATTAATAATTGCGTACCAATTTCAAGAGGCGAAAAATTCCCATTACGTAATAATAAGAGCGCCGCCAATACGACTACATTTAATACAGAAACGAGTATACCAGCTTGTAAAATCATTGTACGACGATTTTTTTCTCTCAAGAAAATACTAACCGATAATGAACTTAACAATACGTAAATCCCTACACTATAATTTAATGTACTCGTTACTCCTTCATTAAACATAATACTTCCGCATACAGAAAAAATCATACTCGTTAAAAAGACAAATCGATCACCAATCATTAATTTCACAAGTATTGTTCCCATCGCAACCGGGACAACATATGCAATCCCTGCATATTCAAGTTTTTGAAACAAACTAATGATTTTCATTAAAACGATTGTGATAGACAAAATTGTGATATACGCTAAAACATACGGTCTATCTTCTCTTTTTCTCTTTAAAAATAATTCAAATTGTTTATGCATAAAGTATAGTAACACACCAATGAGTACCGCTAATCCAACATAAGGTTGAAAACCGTTCCCTTTTTCTAACAAGCCAACTAATTTCAACTGATTATACACATCACTTGAAATTGTTTCACCTTCTCTAACGAGAACTTGTCCTTGAAGAATATAAACAGGTGGAACTAAATCTTCCTCTGCTTTTCTCTTCTCTTTCGTTAAGATCGGGTCATAAAAATAATTCGCTGAAATTGCATATCTTCCTAGCGCCTTAATTGACTCTTTTAAACCATTATCAACATTAACACTATTCATCTCACTTACATATCGTTCTTTCGCATCTTTCAATTCGTCCATTTTAATGTGCTCAGTCATGATACTATTAATCGCTGTGACCGCAGCATCTTTCGCTAATACTAATTGGCTCGAATCTGCATTAATCAAATTTAGTAAGTTTGAATCAGATAATTCTTTCGTTAAGTCAGCGGGTAGTTTCTTTTTTAACTTGTCCACTTTCTCAGCATCAGTCATCTTTTTTTGATCATCCGGTCCAACAGCTTTAATCTCTTGCACCACTTCATCCACTTTAGCAAAGACGTCATTCACAATATCAACTTTATTTTGTTTATACTCACTTTTATATGTATATTGATCTTCAACTTTTGTAGAGGCTTCTTTTTTCTTTTTATCCGTTGTAACTTTATCTTCAATTTTTATAGGAGAATGGATTGTCTTTTTCGCAATAGAATACATGTTAACATCTAATTGCTCTGGTTTTACATTATTCATAAGCGCAAAAAACAGCACTGCTCCTAATACAACGTAAGAAATCCAACTTAGTTTTTTCGAATGTTGTAAATTACGAAACCACTTAGAAATTTCTTGAGATCTTGACATGATTTCAATACCTTCTCCTCTCCAGAAATAAAGTGAAACTATTTATAGCTTTCATTTCTTCTACCCAACGATACTTTGAGGTAACATTTTATACACCAGTACCTATAGTTTATTTTCCTTATCTTTCATGATAGTAAAAAATATGCCGTTCGCCAACCTTATCATACAAAAAGAAATGATCCTGACAAATAGGATCATTCCATTTTATCATATGCCTCAATAATACGTTGCACCAATGGATGTCTGACAACGTCTGTTTGTTCTAATGTAATAAATGACAGACCTGATACACCAGATAAAATATTAGCAGCTATAGATAGCCCTGATTTTACCCCTTTTGGCAAGTCTACTTGTGAAGGGTCGCCTGTAATAACCATTTTAGAACTAAAACCTAATCTTGTTAAAAACATTTTTATTTGAGCACCCGTTGTATTTTGAGCCTCATCTAAAATAACAAATGAATCATCAAGCGTACGCCCCCTCATATAAGCAAGCGGCGCGATTTCAATTACTCCTCGTTCCATCATACGCTGCGTATATTCTTGTCCAAGAATATCATGTAAGGCATCATATAATGGGCGTAAGTATGGATCTACCTTCTCTTTCAAATCCCCTGGTAAAAAACCTAAATTTTCTCCAGCTTCTACAGCAGGTCTTGTTAGAATGATTTTCTTTACATATCCTTGTTTTAAAGCTCTCACAGCCATTACTACGGCTAAGTATGTTTTTCCAGTTCCTGCAGGCCCTATCCCAAAGACAATATCATTCTTCTTCATTGCATGAATATATCGTCTTTGCCCCATTGTTTTTACACGAATGGATTTACCTTTTGCAGTCTTGAAAATTTCTTCTTCATATAACTCTTCAAATTGAGCAACTTTCCCTTGTTGTGCGAGCTGAATTGCATACGCAACATCTCTCTCTGAAATTGATATACTTTTACGAATTACAACAAGTAATTGCTGTAAGATTTTTTCTACGAGTGTCACCGTTTCAACTGCCCCAGATACATGAACAGTTTCTCCTCTAGTTACGATCGATACATTCAGTTCTCGTTCAATTACTTTTAAATGCGCATCATTGACTCCAAAAAGAGCGATTGCTTCGTTAGTATTTTCCAATTGTTGGTTCATTTCTACTAATTGTTCTGCCATTACTCAGTCTCCTTGAATATCGGATTCGGATATTGGTTGTGGCTCTGCAATATTTTCAATCACAGTATAATGCAATGTGACTTTTAGTTGATCCGCCTCAACCTCTTTACTCAAAATCTTATCACTTACAATCATAGCATGTTCATCCAATTTTTTCTTTAGTTCTTTTTCGGCCATCTCTTTCGCTACTTTCAGCGCTTGCTTTTCTGTATATTCTCGGTTCGCTTCTTCCTCTTCTCTCACAACATCTTTTTCATATGCAATCGGCAGTGTAAAACCAAATAATTTCACATCATGCTTTACGCTTTCAGTACGAGAGCGTTTATACTTATCATGTTGAAATCCCCATATTTTTATTTTCGTACCCCCAAATTTAAGAAAATGTTCATTGTATACATTACCAGTATACACTTGGAATTGCGTCTTTAACGGGACATCCACCTTAGATGTATACCACGTTTCGCCATACACAATACCTTTCGCTGAAACAATCGTTGGACTTTCCTCATTACCATATATTCCCGATACGAGAATCTGCCCTTTTTCTACATGATCATTTTTCAGTACAACCGGCTTTCCAACTTCTACAAACGTTTTTGTAATAATCGCTTCTTTTTTTGCTACTAAATTTTGCGGCATTTGTTCCTTTTCTTTTTTCGGTTCGTTTTTTTCAACAATTTTAAAATGATACGTCGTTCCTCTTACTTCTAATCCCGCCCAAGTAATGGCATTAATATTATCTGTCAAATGGCGTTGTACATCTTCTACATTCGGCATTTGAAACTGCAGTTTTCCTTTTTTAATACCCATTTTATCCAATTCTTTCATCAATATATATTCTGTTTCAGGTTTTGCTCCTGTAATTTCAATTTTCCAAACCATATTGGACATTGCAATCACGCCAAAAAAGAAAATTAAAAACCCAATTAAAAATCCACTGTTTTTAATTAAACGCTTATTCCAAAAAGGAAAACCATAACGTCCAATAAAATATAATTTACATTCATTTTTTCTATAAATTGGTTTTATTTTTTTCACATCGCGTAACAACATACAAAAAACTAACGTTTCATCAGCTATCTTCTTAACATCCCAAACTAATAAATTCCTCCGTACACATTCATTAACAAACCGTTCCGCTCCTCTACCTTCAATTCGCACTTTTACATATCCAAGCCACTTTATAAACCATTTATTTTTCATTTACCACCTTCACTACCTTTCTAAAAGTAGATTTGAAGCATTAAAATAGCTCGTACTAAAATGAAACAAAGTAAAACTGTAATCGATCTCTATCAACGAAACTTTTACAGGATAAAGAAGAAAAACTTCACTAATGGAAGTTTCACTTCAATCACCTTTTTTTTCATTTTCTAAAAATGTTACTTGCTCAATTATCCCTTCGAGCAAAAGCTCTTCTGGAAGAATCGTTTTAATAACAAAGGATTGTCCTTTAATTAGTAATTGACCGTGTTTTAAAAGCAATCGCACTTCTTTATCTGAAAACACTAATAGTCCCCGATGATTTTCTATATAAATATGTATTTGCCCAACAAGAGTAATCCGAGGTAGATCCATTAATACATCCACTGGTAGGTCTACTTGTTTTGTTAACCAATTTTTCATTTGTTCTAATTTCTTCATCTCGAAAGACCCCCCTCTCATCCCATATATGTATTTCTTCACAAGTGCCTATCGTGTTATAACGACTTCACTAACATAACTATATTCTGTAAGAGTTCATATCATGTTAATAAAACAGTCGCTATATGAAATCATATTTATCGGGACAATGATGGATCAGAGGATGTGATCCTTAATAATAGAAGTATTAATACAAGAATATGCGCCCCTAGGGGATATCAGTACAAGTTGCATGAAGAAATTGAGCCTAGTGAGAAGTTAGAAACTTGAAAAACCCTGTTACAATTTGTTCTGGGCGTGACATACTGACCATAGAATAAGTAGTTGTCATTCATTAGACAAATGAAATAAAATTCGAAAAAGAAATTGCTCCACTCTAAATTTTACGTTGTAAGTAAGAATACTTTATAGGTAGTTGTTATATGAATTTCAAAAAATATTAGGATTCACTAAAAAACAAAAAAATGAATTAATAAGCGAGGAAATACGAAAGGAAATTGGATTTAGTCAAGAAATTTTGAATGTTATAAAACAAGTCACTGACAGTAGCATCTAGCCCTTCTATGCAACTGATTCAAAATCTAAAATAGCTGGAGTCTCTGTCGTTACCTTTGAAGATTATGCTAAACAGCAAGTTATAAAACTTCAATCTGAGCTTCAGCCCCCATACTTAGCTTTTATTTGTGAAAGAAGTTTTAGTCAAGGAAGTAAGAGTAAGTGTAGCATTGGAAGTATACAAGGAAATGGCCAATTTGATATCCTTGCAATCCAACCAACAAATGGCGTTAATTACGAAGTTAGCAATAAAGATGTTATTTTTAAACTAAGAAAATGGAATGATCGCTATCCTTTTATCATAATCAGTGCAGATTATGACTGGGTTGATACCATTTTTAGCGTGTTACCTACAGACGCCGAAATGCAATCTTTCGCGCAAGAAATGTATGAATTTTGTCCAGATATAGTGGAACAAGGAACAGAAAGCATTGAGGAGTTAGTCGAAGAAATTAAGAAAACGAAAAAGCTTTTTTTATGGTGGGATTAATCATAACTAAGGCCGTTACCCTTTTTTACATACCAGAGGCGTTTCTATCACTTACAGAAACGCTTTTTAAGCAATATAGTGTTTTTCCTTAATAAGAACAATAAAAAAACGTCTCATACGAAATGAGACGTTTTTTTATGCTAATAGCTGGATAACCAACTTATTCACAAGTGATCCGTCTGTTTTACCTTTTACTTTCGGCATAACAGCAGTCATCACCTTACCCATATCTGCTTTAGAAGTCGCACCAACTTCAGAAATAACTTGTTTGATTACATCAACTAGTTCTTCTTCAGTTAATTGCTCTGGCAAATATGCGCTTAAAATCTGAATTTCACTTTGCAGTTTATTAACAAGGTCTTCACGACCAGCTTTTTTAAATTCAAGGAGGGAGTCCTTATACTGTTTTACTTCACGAGCTAAAACTGTTACTTCCTCTTCTTCAGTAAGAGTATGTTGCAGTTTAATACCTTCATTTTGTAAAGCAGCCTTAACCATACGAATAACGGTTAATTTTTCTTTTTGTTTATTCTTCATCGCTTGTTTCATATCATCGTTTAAACGACCGAGAAGACTCATAACTTACACCCTCTCTTAGAATTTACGCTTTCTTGCCGCTTCAGATTTCTTCTTACGTTTTACACTTGGTTTTTCATAAAACTCGCGCTTTCTTGCTTCAGCAAGTGTACCAGTTTTAGAAACCGATCTTTTAAAACGGCGAAGTGCATCCTCCAAAGACTCGTTTTTACGAACGACTGTTTTTGACATTCTCTTTCCCTCCCTCCGAAACATCACACTTACATACTAACTTCAGCATGCAAAAAGAAACACTTCTTCAGCATGTCTTTTACGATTATAATACATTTTATCACTTCAGGTCAACTATTTGGCAGAATAAAAGAAGAATAGAAGCATTTCCTTTTCAAAAGTTATACAAATATCTAGTATCCTTCTTTCATGAAGACAACTATATTTTTATCATTTCAACTTTTTTCATACAGGGATGCACGAAACGCCTCCCTACCTTCTAGTACTTAACCGCTTCAAATAAAGAAAGCATGCAAACCATTTCCGGTTGCACGCTCTTTTTTATGCGCTTGCTGATTCTTTTTTCACATCATCTTCAAGAACACGAACAAATTGCGCTTCGTTATATGGATAGCCAGCCTTCGTAATTTTCACTTTCACTAGCTTACCAATTAATTCTTCTGATCCTTCAAATACAATTTTCAAGTAGTTATCTGTATACCCTACATATAACCCTTCACGGTCGCCGTCTTTAAATTGCTCTTCTGGAATGATTTCAAGCACTTCACCTTCAAACGCTGATGCATATTCTTTCGCTAATTGATTAGATAGCTCAATTAAACGATGAACACGATCGTTCTTCACATCTTCAGGAACTTGATCTTCCATGCGTGCTGCAGGTGTTCCTGTACGTTTTGAATAAGGGAACACGTGTAACTCAGAGAAGCGGTTCTCTTTAATGAAATTGTATGTTTCCATGAATTCTTCTTCTGTTTCACCTGGGAAACCAACGATTACGTCAGATGTAATCGCAAGGCCTGGTAACGCTTCTTTCAAACGATCTAAACGCTCTTGGAAGAATTCCATCGTATATTTACGACGCATACGTTTTAATACAGTATTAGAACCAGATTGCAACGGAATATGCAAGTGACGTACAACTACTTCAGATTTATCTAACACTTCAATTACTTCATCTGAAATTTGACTCGCTTCAATAGAAGAAATACGAAGACGTTTTAATCCGCCTACTTCCGCTTCCATATCACGAAGTAATCCAGCTAAGTTATAATCTTTTATATCTTCGCCGTATCCACCTGTATGAATACCCGTTAATACGATTTCTTTATAGCCTGCATCCACTAATTGTTGTGCTTGTTTAATAACCTCTTTTCCATCACGAGAACGCATTAAACCACGCGCCCAAGGAATGATACAGAATGTACAGAAGTTATTGCAACCCTCTTGTATTTTTAAAGACGCACGTGTACGATCCGTGAAATAAGGTACATCAAGTTCTTCGTACACACGTGTTTTCATAATATTGCGGACAGCATTAATTGGTTGACGCTCTTTACGGAATTCTTCGATGTAACCTAACATCTTTTCACGATCCTGTGTACCAACTACAATATCTACACCTGGAATCGCCATAATTTCAGCTGGAGATGTTTGTGCATAACATCCCGTTACGCAAATAACTGCATCTGGATTTTGACGCACAGCACGTCTGATTACTTGACGGCTTTTTTTGTCCCCAGTATTCGTTACTGTACATGTGTTAATAACATAAACATCAGCTTTCTTTTCATATTCTGTTCTTTCATAACCACCTTGTTTAAACAATTGCCAAATGGCTTCTGTTTCATAGTGGTTTACTTTACAACCTAACGTATGGAACGCAACAGTTGACATTGATCATCACCCCATCAATTCAAAATGATACGAAGCAGCACTTAACGCGTATAACGGCGCCGTTTCTGTTCTTAAAATTCTTGGTCCTAAACTACATGGTACAAATTTATGTTCACGAAGCGCTGTAATCTCTTCCTCAGCTAAACCGCCTTCTGGGCCAAATACAATCAATAGCTTTTGACCTGGTTTCATTGTCGTTAAAGCTTTCGCAAAATTAGATTTCTCGCCTTGTTTTGCTTCCTCTTCGTAAGCAACAAGACAAACATCATACTCACCACTCATTGTAAGCAGTTGCTTAAATGATGCCGGAGCATGTACTTCCGGAATTTCACTTCTATGTGATTGTTCCGCAGCTTCTTTCACAATTTTTCTTAAACGCTCAACTTTTTTATCAGCTTTTTTCGCATCCCATTTTACGATAGAGCGAGATGCTTGAAATGGTAAGAATGCAGCTGCCCCAAGCTCAGTTCCTTTTTGAAAAATCAACTCTAGCTTGTCTCCTTTTGGCAGTCCACTTGCAATCGTCACGAAAACAGGAAGTTCACTTGACGCCTCTACCCATTCTACAATAGCCGTATTAATAAATTCACTGGTAATTTCATCAATTGAACATACTGCTGTTTTTCCGTTTACACAGCAATAAATTTGATCGCCAGCTGTCATACGCATTACTCTCGCAATGTGATGTACATCATCACCTACAATGCGAATTTTTGCTTCACTTACATGTTTTTCTTCTACAAAATAACGTTGCATATAATCACCTTAGTAGAGTTTCGTTCCTTTCGTAAGTCAACACTTACGAAAAGAACGAAACATTATCATTTTTCATATAACAAACGGCAAGTCCCTCACCTTATAGTGAGAGACTCCCCTTTTCATTATAGACTAAAATCTATATTACGCATTTCGTGCAATAATTGCTACCCAATCTTCCATTCGTAACACTTCTTCAATTGTAAATCCAGCTTGTTCTAACGCCTCAGAAATTACTTTTTCCTTCGCAGCAATAATGCCCGATGTAATAAATAATCCACCTGACTTCACAACTCTCGCTGCATCTTCAGGGAATAAAAGAATAATTTCTGCTAATAAGTTAGCTACGATTAAATCAACAGGACCTTCAATACCTTCTAAAAGACTATTTTGCCCAACAGACACGATATCATCTGTTTTATTTAAACGCACATTCATTTCTGCACTTTCAACTGCAACCGGATCTAAATCATATGCTTGAACAGAAGACGCACCTAATTTTGCCGCTGCAATACTAAGCACACCAGAACCTGTTCCTACATCAATGATAGCGTCACCTGGCTGTACTGTTTTTTCTAAAGCACGAATACACATCGTTGTTGTTGGATGAGTTCCTGTACCAAACGCCATACCTGGGTCTAATTCAATGATTTTTTCATCAGGAGAAGATGGTGTATATTCTTCCCACGTCGGTACGATTGTGAATGTATCAGAAATTTGTACTGGATGGTAATATTTTTTCCAAGCAGTAGCCCAATCTTCTTCATTGACTTCGTTAACGGTAATATTTCCAGTACCAATTTCAATGTCGTAAGATGGAAGCACATCAATAGATGATTTTACACCTGCAATCGTTTCATGTAAAGAATCCGTTTGCGGGAAATATGCTTTTATTAATACACCTTCCGCCGGATATTCATCTGGATTCAATGCATAAATTTCACCATATTGTTGCTCGCGCTCTTTCGTTAACTCCGCTGGATCCTCAATCGCAACTCCGCTAGCACCAGCTTCATGTAAAATATGAGAGACAGCTTCTACTGCTTCTTCTGTTGTATGAATACTAATTTCTGACCATTTCACAATTTACCAACTCCATTTTTTATTTCCATTATTCCCCTTTGAAAGCACGTTTAAGCTTTCCGAATAAACTATCATCCTGCTCTTCTTGTCCTGCAAATTCACGTAATAAATCTTTTTGCTGTGAAGTCAATTTCGTCGGTACAACAACACGAACGACTACATATTGATCTCCTTGGCCGTATCCACGTACGTTCGGAGCACCTTTTCCTTTTAAGCGGAATTCTGTTCCAGTTTGTGTTCCTGCTGGAATTTTCAGCTTCACTTTACCATGAACAGTAGGAACTTCCACTTCATCACCAAGCGCCATTTGCGCAAATGTTAATGGCATTTCGCAAATAATGTGATCTCCTTCACGCTCGAAGAATTCATGATTTCTTACATGAACGACAACATATAAGTCTCCTGCTGGTCCGCCATTTACGCCGGCTTCACCTTTTCCAGACACACGAATTTGTTGACCATTATCGATACCCGCTGGAATTTTAACATTGATTTTTTTACGTTTACGAACTTTACCTGAACCGTGACATGTCGTACATTTTTCTTTAATAATTTGTCCAGTTCCTGAACAATGACCACAAGCTTGACGGTTTACGATACGACCAAACGGTGTGTTTTGCTCTACACTCACTTGACCAGAGCCTGAACAATGTTTACATGTTTCTTTTGAAGTTCCTGGTTTTGCTCCACTACCTTTACAAGTATCACATGGATCTTCTACTGGAATTTCCACATTTAATTCCTTACCAAAAATAGCTTCTTCAAAATCTAAAGTGACTTGATATTGTAAGTCAGCACCTTGGCGCGGAGCATTTGGATCACGGCGTCTGCCGCCGCCACCGCCAAAGAAAGAACTAAATATATCTTCAAAACCGAAGCCACCGCCGAAGTCTCCTCCGCCGCCAAATCCACCGAATCCTTGATTTGCACCAGCATGACCAAATTGATCGTACTGCGCACGCTTTTGATCATCACTTAACACTTCGTATGCTTCTTGTACTTCTTTAAACTTTTCAATTGCATTTTCTTCTTTGCTTACGTCTGGATGGTATTTTTTAGCCAAACGACGATACGCTTTTTTTATTTCATCTGTTGAAGCGCCCTTGCTAAGTCCAAGGACCTCATAATAGTCTCGTTTACTCATAAATTTACAACCCCCGAATCTTTCACATAAACGTAATTTTAACACCGAAAGAAAGTGCTTTGCAACAAAGTTTCCTCACTTACAGTATGCAAAGCGAAAAACTTAAGATCCTCACACATCACTTCTCATTCGTGAAAAAAGCCAAAGTCAAGGCACGCTTGACTTTGACTTTTTGTCATCTTACTTATTATGTTTACAGTTGAATTACTTGTCTTCTTTTACTTCTTCAAACTCAGCGTCAACTACATTGTCTTTCTTCGTGCCAGCGTCTTGTGCACCTTGCGCACCTTCTGCTTGACCAGCAGCTGCTTGAGCTTGCTCGTATAATTTAACAGTTAATTGTTGTACGATTTCTTGTAAAGCATCTTTTTTCGCACGAATTTCTTCAAGCTCGTTTTTCTCAATTGCAGCTTGTAATGCTTCTTTCGCTTCTGTTGCTTTTGCAACTTCAGCTGCATCTACTTTACCTTCTAAATCTTTTACAACTTTGTCTGTTTGGAATACAAGTTGGTCAGCTTCGTTACGAAGTTCAACTTCTTCCTTACGTTTTTGGTCAGCGTCAGCATTTGCTTCCGCTTCTTGTACCATACGTTCTACTTCTTCATCAGAAAGACCTGAAGAAGATTGGATTGTAATAGCTTGCTCTTTGCTTGTTCCTAAGTCTTTCGCACGTACGTTAACGATACCGTTCGCATCAATATCGAATGTTACTTCGATTTGTGGAATACCACGTGGTGCTGGTGGAAGGTCAGTTAATTGGAAACGACCTAACGTTTTGTTGTCAGCTGACATTGGACGCTCACCTTGTAATACGTGAATGTCTACTGCTGGTTGATTATCAGCAGCTGTCGAGAATACTTGTGACTTACTTGTTGGAATTGTAGTGTTACGCTCGATTAATTTCGTGAACACGCCACCCATAGTTTCAATACCTAAAGAAAGTGGAGTTACGTCTAATAATAGAACGCCTTCTACATCACCAGTAAGTACGCCACCTTGAACTGCAGCACCTAATGCTACAACTTCATCAGGGTTTACACCTTTATATGGCTCTTTACCAGTTTCACGTTTAATAGCTTCTTGTACAGCTGGGATACGAGTAGATCCACCAACAAGAATAACTTTATCTAATTCGCTTGGAGCAAAACCAGCGTCTTTTAATGCACGACGAGTTGGCTCTAATGTTCTTTCAACAAGACCTGCTGAAAGCTCTTCGAATTTCGCTCTTGTTAACGTTAATTCTAGGTGTAATGGACCAGCAGCTCCAGCACTAATGAATGGTAATGAAATTTGAGTTTGTGTTACACCAGAAAGATCTTTTTTCGCTTTTTCAGCTGCATCTTTCAAGCGTTGAAGCGCCATTTTATCTTGGCTTAAATCAATGTTATTTTCTTTTTTGAACTCAGCTACTAAGTGATCGATGATAACTTGGTCAAAGTCATCGCCACCAAGACGGTTGTCACCAGCAGTTGAAATAACTTCGAATGTGCCGTCTGCTAACTCAAGGATAGATACGTCAAATGTACCGCCACCTAAGTCATATACTAAGATTTTTTGTTCTTCGTCTTGTTTTTCTAAACCGTAAGCAAGTGCTGCTGCTGTTGGCTCGTTAATGATACGCTCAACTTCTAAACCAGCGATACGACCAGCATCTTTCGTTGCTTGACGCTCTGCATCGTTGAAGTATGCAGGTACTGTAATAACAGCTTTCGTTACTGTTTCACCTAAGTATGCTTCAGCAGAAGCTTTTAAGTTTTGTAAAATGATTGCAGAAATTTCTTGAGGTGTATAATCTTTACCTTCAACTTCTACTTTGTAGTCTGTACCCATATGACGTTTAACAGACATGATTGTATTTGGGTTTGTAATTGCTTGGCGCTTTGCAACTTCCCCAACTTGACGTTCTTCATTTTTGAAAGCTACAACAGAAGGTGTTGTACGGTTTCCTTCTGGATTTGGAATAACCTTTGGTTCTCCACCTTCCATAACAGCTACACAAGAGTTTGTTGTACCTAAGTCAATACCGATAATTTTACTCATGGCGAATCCTCCTAGTTTTATGTAAATTATTGATTTACTTTTACCATTGATGGGCGAATCACACGGTCTTTTAATTTATAACCTTTTTGGAATTCTTCCACAACCGCGTTTGATTCAAATTCACTATCTTCCACTTGCATAATAGCTTGGTGTTCATTAGGATCAAACTGTTTACCAACAGCTTCAATCACTTCCACACCTTCTTTAGTCAGCGCTTCTAACAATTGACGATGCACCATTTCCATGCCTTGTAACAAGGATTTCGTTTGCTCATCAGTCGCTTCCACTTGCATTGCTCTTTCAAAATTATCAAGAGCTGGCAAGATGTCTGAAACTAGACTTTGTGCTCTATATTTTTCAGCAGCCTGTTTATCCATTTGGACACGGCGCTTATAATTTTCAAAATCAGCTTGTAGACGTAATGTGCGACCTTCCGTTTCCGTTAGTTTCGCTTGTAACTCATCTACTTTTTCTTGTAAAAGAGCAGCCTCACTTTTTTCTTCTACAGTTTCTTCACTGTTTTCTGGCGTGACAGCTTCTTCAACTTGCGCTTCTTTTACTTCTTCTACCACTTGTTCGTTACGCTCTTCCACAATATTCACCTCCTTAAAAGGTATTAGGTATCATGCATAGCATGATTACCTAAGCATTATATATTACACACAGCAATGAAAATTTCATCACTTGAGCGAATGTATTACTCTCATTTACTTTTTAAGTCCATCTGTAAATTGTCTCGTAAATAACTGTAACAAACTAATTACACGAGAATATTGCATTCTTGTCGGACCTAAAATAGCAATTGTTCCAAGTTGCTCTTCGCCGATCGAATATGTTGCAGAAATTAAACTGCAATCCTCCATAGCCGTCGAAGTGTTTTCCCTACCAATTTTCACTTGAATCCCGACTTGTTTATGACGCAAAATGTCATAAAATTCAGCTTCATTATCAATCATGGTAAGCAAAGATCTAACCTTTTGAATGTCATGGAACTCTGGCTGCGAAAGCATATTTGCTTTTCCTCCAAAGTATATCTTTTCCGATAACGGAACTTGAAATGTACCATCTAACATTTTTATTGCACTATCGTAATTATGAACATACCCACGTAAAACTGTAACAATTTCCTTAAAGATTTTATTATGAAGTTCTTCCATCGGTACGCCAGATAGCTTTTCATTTAAAACATTAACCATTTTTTCTAAATCTGATAAATCAACAGATTCCGGAACGGTAATCGTTTTACTTTGTACATGCCCTGTATCAGTTACAATAATAGCGACTGCAGTTTGACGATCAAGCGGCACAATTTGTACATTTTTAAGTTTATTTGTGCTTAACTTCGGTCCAAGAACAATGGCCGTATAATTCGTAAGTTCTGATAAAATTTGAGCAGATTGCTGTGCAATTTTTTCCGCTTCAAAAATTCTTTCAGCAAATAAATCTTTAATTTGTACAATTTCAGCGTTCGGTAAGTTTTGCGGCGCTAAAAGATGGTCTACATAAAATCGGTAGCCTTTCTCAGAAGGAACACGTCCAGAAGAACTGTGCGTTTTTTCAATAAAACCTAATTCTTCTAAGTCCGCCATTTCATTTCGAATAGTAGCTGAACTAAATGTAATTTCATCTTTTTTAGCCAACGTTCTAGACCCAACAGGCTGCGCTGATCCAATAAAGTCATCAATAATTGTTTGTAAAATTAAGAGCTGACGTTCCGTAAGCATCTCATCATCACCTCTGTTAGCACTCTTTGTCTTTGAGTGCTAAATCTATTAATAACTTACCAAAATTGACATTCAATTGTCAACGGAAACGTCACGAAATAATGAAACTTTTTCACGTTAATGGAACATTTAATTAGTCAATTAAAAATGATTGGAATACTTCATTCCCTAATAATTTTCCTTTTCGCGTTAAACGAACATATCCATCGCTCTCTTCAAGCAATCCTTGTTCTTGGTTGTTTTGTAACTGCTTCGCGAAAACTTGATCCATCTCCATATTAAATTTCTTTTGAAATGCTATTTTAGATACACCTTTTGTTTTTCGAAGTCCTAAGAACAACTCTTCTTCCATCTTTTCTTTCTCCGTCACCACGTGAACATCTAAATACGGAAATCCTGTTTCATCAATTTTATTAAAATATTGCTTCAGCGGACCTACATTTTGAATACGTTCCCCATTCACATAACTATGAGCTCCAGCTCCAAAGCCATAATACTCTTCATTATTCCAGTATGTGAGATTATGTCTACTTTTATTGTCACCTTTTGAGAAATTACTAATTTCATACTGGTTATAACCGTGTTTCTCCATTTCATCCATTACCATTTCATACATTTTCGCTTCATGGTCTTCACCCGGAAGACGCAATTTCCCTTTATTCATTAAGTTATAAAACACTGTTTTAGGTTCCACAATTAATGAATATGCCGAGAAATGTTGTACACCAAGCGTAAAAGCAATGTCTAATGTTTCCTTCACATCTTCTATCGTTTGTCCTGGCAAAGCATAAATAATATCAACATTAATATTTTTAAAGCCTACTTCCTGAGCTTCTCGAATCGCTAGGAATGCATCTTCCCTCGTATGCTTGCGCCCGATTTTCTCAAGCAGTTCATCACGGAACGTTTGCACACCAAAACTAATTCGATTCACTCCACCTTCTAGTAGTACATTCAACTTCTCTTTCGGTAGATCTCCTGGATTCGCTTCAAATGTCAATTCACAATTCGGAGCAAACGGGCGCAAATGACGATTAATAATCTCGAGTAATTTTTTTGTCTGTTCCATATTTAACGCTGTCGGAGTTCCACCGCCCACAAAAATCGTTTTCATACTATCAAACGGAACTCTTTGAACCGTATTTATTATTTCCTTCTCTAAATAATCTAAATATTGATCAACCGGTTGGCGTTCAATAAACACTTTATTAAAATCACAATAGTGACAAATGTGCTGACAAAACGGGATATGAATATATGCAGCTTGTACCAAATATAACTCCTACCTTTCTAAAAAGAAAACCTCCGCACTCCGGAGGATTCTCTACTTCTCTAACGTATTACGAATTTGTTCCATTCGCATTTTTCCCCAATCATACATCATTTCAACGATCGGTAAAAGTGACATGCCTAGTTCCGTCATATAATACTCAACACGAGGAGGAATTTCGGGATATACTGTTCGATCAACAATCCCATCTTCCATTAACTCTTTTAATTGGTTCGACAAAACTTTATGAGAAATGCTTGGGAATAACCGTTGTAATTCACTAAAACGATGAGGCCCTTCCACACCAAGATGCCACAGTATCACAACTTTCCACTTTCCACTAATAATAGAAAGCGTCAATTCCTTTTCACAATTAAAATTGCCATTTTGTATTTTATCTTGAATATCTTTTCGAATATTTTCGGACATTAACAATCTCCTAACTCTATATGAACTAAAAAGCTCTCTCATTATTGTAAATGAGAGCTGCTCAGATGTCTAAAAAGTAATTATACAGAAAAAAGAAGCCGTACAAACGACTTCTTTTTTATTTCAAATATTAGTTGTCATCCATTTTCAGTACAGCCATGAATGCCTCTTGCGGCACTTCTACAGAACCAACAGACTTCATACGTTTTTTACCTTCTTTTTGCTTATCAAGAAGTTTACGCTTACGAGAAATGTCACCGCCGTAACATTTTGCAAGTACGTTTTTACGCATCGCCTTAATTGTAGAACGTGCTACAACTTTATTTCCGATAGTCGCCTGAATTGGCACTTCGAACTGTTGTCTCGGAATTAATTCTTTTAATTTCTCTACAATTACTTTACCACGGTCATACGCTGAATCACGGTGTACGATAAATGATAAAGCATCCACTTGTTCATTATTTAAAAGAATATCCATTTTCACAAGTTTAGATGGTTTATAACCAATTAACTCATAATCAAATGATGCATACCCTTTCGTATTTGATTTCAATTGATCGAAGAAGTCATATACGATTTCTGATAACGGGATTTCATATGTTAATGTAACACGCGTTTCATCTAAATATTGCATATCAATAAACGTTCCACGTTTACCTTGGCAAATTTCCATTACAGCTCCAACATAGTCATTCGGAACCATAATTGAAGCCTTCACAAACGGCTCTTCTACACGATCGATAGACTGTGGGTCTGGCATATTAGATGGATTATCAACAATAACATCTTCACCGTTTGTTAAATAAACTTTATAAATAACGCTTGGCGCTGTTGTAATTAAGTCAATCTTAAATTCACGTTCAATACGTTCTTGAATGATTTCCATGTGAAGAAGTCCTAAGAATCCACAACGGAAACCAAATCCTAACGCTTGAGATGTTTCTGGTTCAAACTCAAGAGCAGAATCGTTTAACTCTAATTTTTCTAACGCATCACGTAAATCGTTATAACGAGCAGAATCAATTGGATACAGCCCACAGAATACCATCGGGTTTAATTTACGGTAACCTGGTAACGCCTCTGCAGCTGGACGTTTCGCATGTGTAATCGTATCACCAACACGTGTATCACCTACGTTTTTAATAGATGCTGCTAAGAAACCTACATCACCTACTGTTAACTCGTCACGTTGCGTAGTTTTCGGTGTAAATACACCTACTTCTGTTACTTCAAATTCTTTACCCGTTGCCATCATACGTACTTTATCGCCAACTTTTACCGTTCCATTTACAACACGGATATAAGCAATTACACCACGGTACGGATCATATAAAGAGTCGAAAATCATACATTGTAACGGCTCTTCTGAATCACCTGCCGGAGCTGGTACTTTTTCAACAATTTGTTCTAAAATTTCTTCAATACCAATTCCAGCTTTTGCAGAAGCAAGTACCGCTTCTGATGCATCTAAACCAATTACATCTTCTACCTCTTGACGTACACGTTCTGGATCCGCACTTGGTAAGTCGATTTTATTGATAACTGGTAAAATTTCCAAGTTGTTATCAAGCGCTAAGTATACGTTCGCTAACGTTTGCGCTTCAATACCTTGCGCTGCATCTACTACAAGAATCGCGCCTTCACAAGCCGCTAAACTACGAGATACTTCGTACGTAAAGTCGACGTGTCCTGGTGTATCAATTAAATGAAGAATATACTCTTCACCATCTTTTGCTTTATAGTTTAATTGTACTGCGTTTAATTTGATTGTAATACCACGCTCACGCTCTAAATCCATAGAGTCAAGCAACTGAGCTTTCATTTCGCGTTGTGTTAACGCATTTGTTTTCTCTAAAATACGGTCTGCTAACGTTGATTTTCCGTGGTCAATATGAGCAATAATAGAGAAATTACGAATTTTGGACTGTCTTTTTGCTCTTTCTTCTTTGTTCATCTATGTTCTCAACTCCTAATAGTCTCGCCAATATACACTAGCACTGATTATATCAATAGAGCAACAAAGATTCAATGAAAACTCGTGCTGCTTACGATACAAATCATTCTATCTATATCTTATGCGAATAAACCATAAGAGACAAACCCTTTTCAAATTTTAAAACGGTTGTCTTACAAATCAGTAAAACAACCATCTCCCATGCTACTCTTAGCTAAAAATCCCCTTTATTTTCCCAACAACTATATCCGTTCCGAACTTCGTCATTTCATAAGCTACACTTGCTAACGCCATCCCAATTCCTTCTACAACATTAAAACTTCTTAAACGTTCTAATTGTTGTTGTTTTTCTGAAGCTGAAAACGAACTACCCAAAATTTCTGATTCAGCACCTGTACTCTCTGTCCCTGTCATATGAGCTATTTGTTCATACGACAATTGCCGATAACCTTTCATACTTTTCAAACCATGATTAGCAAGTGACACTCCTGCTATCATCATAAGTAAACATAAAGCTACACTACATATACACAAAAGCGCAAAACGACTCAAACTATTATCATCTTTCTCCCTCAATGTGTATACGCTCCCGTATTATCTTGATCAATTTGATGATGCAGCGCTGCATTTAAACCACTCGCTATTACATTCGCCATATCCTCAATAAAAGTATCTACTTCTTTTGGGGTCACCATTAAGTTATGACCAAGAGGCGATAGCACTTCATAAATCAACCTTCTTTTTTCTTCTTCTTCTAACGTACCAACAGCACCTAAAAACATATTTCGGCTCTTTTCATCTGGCATATCTTCTTCTGTTAATTTTTTCTTTTCTCCAAATGAAAATCCCGCTGGTAACAAAGATCTTGAAGGTTTGTTTCCTTCTTTCATCTCTCGACCAAAATGTTTCAAAATAAAATCAATCGTATCACTTGTAATCGAAACGGCATCGACCACAGTCGGAACACCAATTGCGATAACAGGGATACCTAATGTCTCTTTACTTAGTTCCTTACGTTTATTCCCAACCCCTGATCCAGGATGGATTCCAGTATCAGAAATTTGTATCGTGCTATTTACTCGTTCAATAGAACGGGCAGCTAATGCGTCAATCGCAATTACAAAGTCTGGATTTGTCTTCTCAATAATCCCATAAATAACATCGCTCGTTTCGATGCCTGTAATCCCCATTACTCCCGGCCGAATTGCACTAACAGGTCTGAATCCTTCTTCTACACTTTCAGGCTGCAATTGAAACAAATGTCTCGTTACTAATACATTTTCTACAACTATTGGCCCAAGAGCATCCGGTGTTACATTCCAATTCCCAAGGCCTACAATTAAACAGCTCGCTTCTTTTGTAACACCAACCTCTTCTAAGAAATAAGAAAATTCTTTTGCAAAAATACGCTCCACTTTTTGTTGAAGTTCTGTATCTTGCTGACGTATACCTTGTACTTCAAGCGTTAAATAATTTCCAGGTTTTTTACCCATCGCTTCAGAGGCAGCTTCATCAATTGTTACTTTTGTAATTATAGTACCTTCTTCTTCCCTCTCTTTTACAATTACCCCCTGTATCCCTTTTTGTTCTTCTTGGCTTTCTTGCAACATTTGATGAGCTTCTACAGCAAGGTCAGTTCTAACGCTATATTTACTTAAATCCAATGGTTCTTTCATCGTATCTCCTCCGTAATTCATAGTAAATATCGTTAGATTTCCCAAAGTTATATAAGGTCATTCTTTCCTTTACGTGAAATTTCATGGATATACTATTGCAATTCTCTTCACCGTTTGATAGAATATCACTTGTTCTATGTAAGAATCGAGTCATTCGATTGCACCAGGGAGGTGAAAAGTATGGCAAACATCAAATCTGCTATCAAACGCGCTAAACTTAGCGAAGAGCGTCGTGCACATAACGCTTCTATCAAGTCTGACATGCGTTCTGCTGTTAAAACTGTAGAAGCTTTAGTTACTAATAACGATCTTGAAAATGCTAAAGAAGCTTTCAAAACTGCTTCTAAAAAACTTGACAAAGCAGCTCGTAAAGGTCTTATCCACCAAAACGCTGCATCTCGTCAAAAATCTCGCTTAGCGAAACAAGTAAACGCGTAAGGCGTTTAAAAAACGATCCATTTGGATCGTTTTTTTATATACAAAAAAAGTTCATGCACTAGGTACATGAACTTTTTTTGTGTCATCACATATGATTTAATCGCATTAAGAAAAACTCGAGCACAAGTTTCTTATCCATCTTTCCCGTCTTCATACTATAATCAGCTTCCGCTAATTCTATAATCACTTTTTTTAATTCTTCAAAAGAGAAAAATTTCGTTTGATTCATCGCCAATTTTACACGATACGGATGTACACCAATATGAGATGCAATTTGATTTTGCCCATAACCACGTTGCTGTAACTCTTTCACTTGATACAACAAACGGAATTGACTCACTAATAACGCAAGCAATTTAATCGGTTCTTCCTGCTGCGTAAATAATCCATCCAAAATTTGCATTGCACCTGCAATATCTTTTTTCACCACTTTTTCTGTCAAAGCAAATACATTTTGCTCAACTGATTTTGGCACAAGCTCTGCAACAAGTTTCGTCGTAATCTCTCCGCCCATACCAACGTATAACGTTAACTTGTCCATTTCCTTCGCCAACATCGTTACATTACTTCCCACAAGCTCTAGCAACAAACTAACAGCCGCGTTATCAATGTGCACATGCACTTCATCTGCTCGAGCAACAATCCACTTCTGAACATCCTGCACTTGCATCGCATTCGCTTCTACTACATCTGCTGTTTTCTTTAATAGTTTTGTAATTTTTTTTCGCTCATCAAGTTTTTCGTAAGGCGCAACAAAAACAAGAATAGAAAATGGAGAAGGTTCACCAATGTATTCTTCTAAAATTTTTATATTTTGCTCTAACTTTTCTTTTTGCGAAGTCAAAAATAGCGGTGATTTTATTAACAGTACTTTCCGCTCTCCAAAGAAAGGAAGCGTACGCGCATCCTCAACCACATCTTCTAAATACGCTTCTTCCAAATCGTATGTCACAACATTAAACTCTCGATCTTCTTCTTCAAGTGCTTCTGTCGTAATAAGCTTTATCGTTTCATTTATAAAAAAAGCTTCCGTCCCATATAGTAAATATAACGGAGCAAACTGTTTCTTTTTAATTTTTTTATGTATATCACTCATACTTTTTCCTACTCCCTAACTTGGCAATATATATTTATACTAATGCCCTAGCTTTTGTTTTACAAGTACAAAGGAACAGGCTTTATAACCCGTCCCTTTATTTATATTAAACGCCACGCAATAAGCCCCGGGTTTCTTATTGGTGTGCGGTAATCACCTTCCCTTTATTATTCACAATAAAAATTCCAGTATAAGTGCCAACTGTTAACATGCTTGGAAACAAAAAACTCACGTTACTTCATAATCTAAAATTCGCAAAAAGCTCATTTTCTCTTCACATTGAAATTGTAGATTTTTTTCTGACAATATTTTATACTAAAGTGGAATGTTGGGGAGGGATTCTAAATGAATGATTTTGAACAAAACGTTCAAAGTAAACGCAATGACGCTATTGATTCAGGGGTAGGATTTATCGTCTCATTTGGTTTTTTCGCAACACTTTTCATCATTGCAACTGTTATTAAATTTATCGGTTCTTAAAGACTGCCACTTCATGGCAGTCTTCTCTTTTTCACCTATTATATGTCTTATCATATGTGATTTTACTTTGAAAGGTTCCATTTTCCCCTTTAAAAACATAGGAAATAGCACCTTGCTTGTCCGTGCGCCATATCGCACTCCCCATCTTCTCCAAACGTTCTATTACTTCTTTATGCGGGTGTCCATATCTATTCTGCTTACCAACAGATATAATCGCTACACGGGGCTGTATAACGTTCAAAAAAGACTCTATAGATGACGTATTACTTCCATGATGAGCAACTTTTAAAACATCCACTCGCAAATCTGGATACGCAGATACTAAAAACTGCTCTCCTTCTTCTTCTAAATCGCCTGTAAATAGCCACGTCAATCCTCCAAATTTTGCCCATATTACAATTGAAGCATTATTTTCACTTTTTTCTTTTCCTTTTGGAGCTAAAACGAAAAACTCAGCTTCATTTACACTCCAACTTTCCCCTTCCCCCACTTCAGTTATTTTCATTTCCTTTTCTAATGCCTGTTTCTTTACTACTTTTTCTAATACTGCATCTTTTCCCTTCCGGCCAAATACAACTTCTTTTACAGGTATATATGATAATAATTCTTGCGCAGCACCTATATGATCTGCATCTCCATGCGTTACGATTAATTTATCAATTGTTTTAATACCTTCTTTTTGTAAATAGGGTATTAAAACATCAGTTCCAACAGAAAATTCATGCTTTTTTTGTTGCCACTCTTCCTTATTGACACGAAGCGTTCCACCTGTATCAATAAGATAAACCCCTTTATCATACGGAAGGCGAATTAATATTGCATCACCTTGTCCAACATCAATAAATGTTACACTTCCGCTTCCTCTAAAATATGGATATACATAATGACACGTGCTAATAAAAAGAAATATACTCACAACTATACAAACCATTTTTTTCGGCGCTCTCCTTTCCCAAACTATCAATATACTGACAATACTCGTGCAATATACAGCTACAAGATTGAAGGACGTTTTCCCGAAAATAAGCTGGTTAAATGGTAAACTTTCACAATAACTTAGAAGAACATTAGACATACTCAAGCCTATTGATAACACATCCGCAAATCCTTTTGCGAGAAACGGGACAATTGGCATACACAGTAAAATAATAATGCTACATGGTAATACAATGATAGATAAAAACGGAACGTATAAAAGATTGAGGAAAATGCTATATGGAGAAAAATAACCAAAGTGATATAACAAGATCGGAGTACTAACGAGCTGTGAAATGATAGAAATATAAATAGAATTTCGGATTACTCCGTTGCTACTCCCTAATAAGAACGGAGCAGACAAAAGTAAAGCGAAGCTACCTACAAAAGAAAACTGAAATCCAATATTAAAAACAAGATAAGGGTCATATATAAGCATACATATAGCTGTTACACTTAAAGCATCTAAACTAGATAAACGAATCGAGCACATAAAAGCAATCAACATCAAAACTCCTGCTATAGAAGCCCTTATAACAGATGGTGACGCCCCTGCTAAAACCATATACAAAGGAATACAGACGATAAGGCAAATTGTTGCTACCTCCCTCGTCGCACCACTTCTTAGCAAAATAAAATATACTATCCCCATTAACAATACAATGTGCGAACCTGAAATTGCTAACAAATGTATAAGACCAAACTGTTGATATTGCTCTTCCACTTCAAACGTCATTTGTTGTCTATCACCAAATAGTAACGCATTCATAAAAGCACCTGATTGCTCTGGAAACATTTCTGTAACTTTCGAGATTGCTTGTTGCCTCAAAAGGAGAATCCATTGCATAAGCGACAGTGATGTTTTATAGCATTCAGAAATATATGTAGCCTCAAATGTGAAATGAATATGTTGCTTGTATAAATAATCACGGTAATTAAAACCATGAAAATTCCGAGCTGTTTGTGGTTCTTTCCTCTCACCCTCGAATACACATGATATCCCTGCGTATAATTGTTGCATTTTTTCCTTTTCCAGAGCTGATTTTATTCTATAACTTAATTGCACTATATTTTTATTGTGATCTTCAAATTGAAAAGATAGGCGATCGCCATTAACAAGCGGTGTATTTTGTATAACACCTCTTGTAACTCCATAGGACTCTCCTAGAGACTTATTCCACCCTTGAACATAAGAAGTGTATATAGCGCCACTAAAGCACGCTACAATGCAAAAAAAGAAGGTTTTACGCGAAGTGCGATATAAACAGAAGAAAATATTTAAAAAGAGGCAAAAAACTATCAATAAAAGTGACGAGGAAAAGGCAATTGCAATCCCTATTATAAACGAGATTGCAACATACCCCCATTGTTCCTGCAACTTATACTCACTCCTTATAGCATCATTTTTGCTTTCGTGAATACATGCTGTAATTCTTCCATTGATAAATTATCTTTTTCTAAAGACGCAAATAATTCTTTTAACTCCGTATAACGTTTTTGCTCCTCTAATGCAGCAATATCATATTCTAGCGGAACGTGCTTCACTGTTACATTCGCTTGTTCAAATAACTCTATGGCGTATGGATGATTTTTATAATCCTGCGCATAATAAACCGCTGTAATACCACTTTGAATAATTGCCTTACAACATTGTAAACAAGGGAAATGCGTAACGTAAATTTCTGCTTCCTCTGTTTTCGCACCAAACTTGGCACATTGTAATAAAGCATTCATTTCGGCATGAATTGTCCGAACACAATGATTATCGATTACGTAACAACCATCATCTATACAATGTACGCCACCTTTAATCGAACCATTATATCCACCAGCAATAATTCGTTTATCGCGAACGATTGTCGCTCCTACCGCAAGCCTTGTACATGTACTACGTAACGATAGTAGATGGCTTTGCGTCATAAAATATTGATCCCATGAAATTCGTTCCATATTTTTCACCTACTTTTTTGTCTACTTGTAGTGTAGCGAAAGAAGAAAAACTTCGTCAATCTTTTACGGAATAATAATTTGATCTTTTATCTTTTCAAGAGACTTCGCACCAATCCCATCAATCTCTAATAAATCTTCTATTTTCTGAAACGGACCATGTTCTTCTCGATATTTCAAAATACTTTCTGCCTTTCGAGAGCCAATTCCTGTAATCTTTTCCAATTGCTCCTTCGCTGCTGTATTTATTCGAATCTTGCCATCTTCCTTAGAAGAAGTAAACATCCCTTGTTCTGACTCATTTTTACTCGGTATATAAAGAAGCATTTGATCTTGTACAATTTGTGCTAAATTCACTTTTTTGATATCTACTTCTGATAAAAAACCACCAGCCTTTTGAACCGCATCCTTTACGCGATCTCCTTCCTTCATTTCATATACCCCTTCTTTATTAACCGCTCCTTTCACATCAATTATAATTGTTCTTTTCTGTTCCTTTGTATCCGATATTTTCGGTTTACCCTTTTTTTCTATCTCCTTCTCTTGCACATTCATTGTAATAGGCGTTCGTTCTACACTCTGATTCGTTTTCCAAAAAACAAGAAAAAGTAAAGTTCCAATAATAGCTACTAAACCTAACCACTTTTTCGGAAAATCCCACATCATTTTACACCTCTAATCATAAATTTATAACATCATTCATATTGTTTAGGAGAAAGCTGTTACGAAGGAGGGATGAAACTTTGAACATAGGAATTATAGGGACAGGAAACATGGGGAATATACTAATCGATGCATTTTTAGAAACCCGTGCTGTCAAACCTTCGTGCCTTACAATCATTAATCGGACGCCTGCCAAAGCATATCATATAAAAGAAAAATACCCTTCTGTTCATATAGCAAAAACAATCCCGGAAGTAATCGAACAATCACAACTTATTTTTATTTGCGTTAAGCCGATAGATATATACCCTATCCTAAAAAAATACGCTGAACATTTTTCTGATGAAACGTGCTTAGTTTCTATTACGAGTCCAATATCTCCATCACAATTAGAGACTCTCGTACCTTGTCACGTCGCGCGTATCATTCCAAGTATCACAAACCGCGCCCTCTCTGGCGCCTCACTATTTACATTTGGAGATAATTGCTCTGAAGAATGGCAACAAAAATTACTTCGTCTATTCAAAAACATTTCTACACCTCTTGTAATAGAAGAAGATATAACGCGCGTTTCATCTGATATAGCAAGTTGCGGTCCTGCTTTCTTTAGTTATTTACTACAATGCTTCATTAACGCTGCTGTAGATAAAACAAATATTACACACGAAGAGGCTACTACTTTAGTAAGTGAAATGGTCGTGGGGATGGGGAAATTACTTGAAAAAGAAATCTTCACATTACCTACCTTACAAGAAAAGGTTTGCGTGAAAGGCGGCGTTACTGGGGAAGGCATTCGGGTTTTAGAAGAACACGTTGGAGATATGTTCCATAAGTTAATCGAGCGAACACATGAAAAATTTGATGAAGATTTAGAATGCGTTGATCAGCAATTCAATAAACACACATAATAAATACGTCATTTACATTCCAAATCCTTTTTATAAATAATTACTTTTTTACAATACATTTTCACTTCAACTACTATTCCCACACTTTACGCATACGATCTTCAGATTATGCTAGAACTAAAAATACATCTTCTTTATAAAACAAAAGCAACCTTCTCGGTTGCTTTTGTTTTATCCCGCATTAACGGCCAGTAAGATCCCCACCTTAAAACTCAGCGAAAGCAAAGAAGTTAGGAGGGGGTCGGGCTGCCCGTAAAAGCCCGATTGGTTCAACTAATAATCAGCGGGGAGCTTCGTACCCCGCTGATTAAAGTTTCACTTTATCCGTTTTTCTTCGCCATGAAGAAAATACGCTCTGTTTGTTCTGTAACTTCAAGTCGCTCAAAATCACCTGTTACACGAAGCACTGTAAAACCTGCTTCTTCAAGCCATTTCGTTAACTCTTCCACTTGATATGCACGTTGCACGTGACATTCGTCAAACCGATGGTACACATCTTCTTCTGGATCTTGAACAAAGAATGTTAAATCATGCTCTACACTATTTGATTCTTCACCAGGGAAGCAATTCCAAATAAGAGATATTTCTTCTCCATTCACTGTATACGTTTCATTTTGAAATACATGATGTATTTTATATAAAGAATGTACATCAAATAAAAACAAGCCATCTTGGCGTAAATGGTGAAATACTCTTCTAAATGTTTCTTGCACTCCATCTTCTTGCAATACATAATTTAATGAATCACAAAAGATGGTTACACAATCAAACTCACCTGGAACATCAAGCTCTCGCATGTCTTGTTGATAAAAAGGAATAAAGTATCCCTCTGCTCCCAGTTTTTGCTGAGCGACTGTTAACATTTCTTCTGAAAGATCGACACCTATTAAATCGTAACCCTTTTGCACAAGCGGAAGGGTTACATTACCCGTACCGCATGCTACATCAAGAATTTTTGCCTCTTTCATATCTGCTTGCTGCAGGCTTTCCTCTGTGAATTCCACCCATTTATCATAAGGGACATCATTCATTAGTTCGTCGTACAACAATGCAAATTGTTCGTATTTCATTGGCCTAGCTCTTCTGTAATATCTTCACGTGGCACATCGCCCCATAAACGCTCTAAATTATAGTGATTACGCTCATCTTTATGGAATACATGAGCAACTACATCTCCAAGATCAACTAATACCCAACGTGCTTCGTCAAAACCTTCCATACGTTGTACGTCGATTTGGAACTCATGTGCTTTTGATTTAATTTCACGTGCAATTGCTTGCACTTGTTTATCTGAATTACCGTGACAAATAATGAAATAATCTGCAATTGGTGAAATACCTTGCATATTTAGGACAACCATATCTTCTGCTCTTTTATCATCAGCTGCTTTTGCCGCTAATACTAATAAATCTTTATCGTTCATTTACTCATTTCCTCCTTGATAACTGCATTGTATGTTTGGAATGTTAATGGATAAATCGTCTGATTTTTTTCCATTAAAAATTGAATTGTTTTCTTTAACGCAAATAATAAAGCTTGATTTATATCCGTATATGCGAGTTTACGAGCCTCTTCCACACCTGGAAACTTTCGCCCTGGCTCAATGTAATCAGCTACATAAATCACTTTATCTAACATTGTCATGTTCTCATGACCACTTGTATGATATGTAATAGCTTGCAAAATTTCAGAATCCGTAATGCCTACCTCTTTTTCTACTAAGTATGCCCCAACAGGCGCATGCCACAACTCTTTATTATAGCAAAGTAAATCTTTCGGCAATTCTTCACGTTTAATAATCTCTTCCATCTCTGAAATCGCTCTACATTTCGCATAATCATGGAATATAGCTGCCATCTCTGCTTTTTTCTCGTCCACACCGTATAACTTAGCCAGCTCAATCGCTGTCTCCATTACACCAATTGTGTGTGTATAACGTTTTTCATGCATTTGTTGTTTAACAATATGAAGTGCATTCTCACGATTCATACAACCCATTCCTCTCGATATATACCTGTACTTTTTCAGGAAGTAAGTATTTACACGTTTTCTTCTCCTTATATCTCTCACGTAATAAGGATGAAGAAACTGCAAATTCCGGAATTTCCACTGTAGTAATCTGATACGGCGTATGCAATGTGTACCCAGGTCTCGCAACTCCAACAAACGTTACAAGATTAAGTAAAGCTTCAATGTTATACCACTTCGGTAAATACTCAACCATATCCCCACCAATAATAAAGTGAAACTGCACATCCGGATACTTCTTCGTCAATTGCAACATAGTGTCATACGTATAAGATGGGCCCTTCCTGCTTAACTCTTCTAAACAAATAGAAAAGTGTTCTTCTGCCTCAGTCGCGAGCTCTAACATATGTAAACGTCTTTCTATACTTGTAATATTACGTCCTTGTTTATGTGGCGGAATCTGGTTTGGCAAGAACCATACTTCTTCCAAATCCAAAGCGTGATATACTTCATTTGCAATTAGCAAATGTCCATAGTGAGGCGGATCAAATGTACCGCCAATGATGCCAATTTTCCTCAAAAGAAACGCCCCTTCCTTTTACATACAGCAACTCTCCTTGGTTAGGAATGAAGAGAGTTGCTATTAATAAAAGTTCAATTGGTTTCGCTCTCTACATCATTACGCATCAGCGATAAAAATAGCGCATGCTAATCTTTTTATCGAGGAAGCTTAATTTGTTTATTTTCTCTTGATTCTTTGTATAAAACGATTGTGCTTCCAATTACTTGAACGATTTCAGCACGTGCACCTTTTGCAAGTTCTTCCGCAACCTCACGGCGATCAAATTCACAGTTTTGTAATACACTTACTTTAAATAACTCACGAGCTTCTAAAGTATCTGCGATTTGTTTAATCATATTTTCATTTACTCCGCCTTTTCCTACTTGAAAAATTGGTGTTAAATGATGTGCTTGTGCACGTAAAAATCTTTTTTGTTTTCCTGTTAACATATATGTTAGCCTCCAAGCTTTTCTATAACTAATTGTTTCATTCTCCCGATATTCGGTACACTTCCTGTCCACATTTCAAATGCAAGTGCTCCTTGATACACAAACATATCAATACCATTTTGAATGATTGCACCTTGCTCTTTTGCCTCACATAAAATTTTCGTTTCAAATGGATTATAAATTATATCTGATACAATCGTTCCTTTTTTTAACGAACAAATTTGTAATGGCGTATGTTCGACGTGTGGATGCATACCTATTGTTGTCGTCTGAATGATAATATCATAATTCCCTTGTTCTTCTGTCGCTTTTTCTAACGACAAAGCAACAGAATTAACATCGGCCGTACGTGCAGCAATAAGTTCTTTCGCCTTATCTACTGTACGATTGGCTACATCAACCTCTTTTACACCTACATCAGCAAGAGAAAAATAAATAGCTCGGCTAGCACCACCTGCACCAAGTAACAAAATACGTTTCCCTTGAAGTGGTTCATGACTAATTGACTGCAACGCTCGAACAAAACCAATCCCATCTGTGTTGTAGCCAATTAACCTTCCATTCTTATGAACCACTGTATTTACTGCACCGATTTTCCTTGCCAATGGGTCAATCTCATCCAAATACTCCATAATAGCAACCTTGTGCGGAGTTGTTACATTAAATCCTGAAATACCTAATGCTTTTAAACCTCTTACTGCTTCCCCTAGCACTTCCTCTTCAACAAGAAACGCATGATAATGGGCATCCATATTCAAGTGTTCAAATGCATTGTTATGCATAACGGGTGATAATGAATGTCCAATTGGATTTCCGATTACACCATATAATTGTTTCATAAATCCCTCTCCATATTAAATTAAAGATTTACGTAGTGAAACACTTACTCCTTTTGGTACGTGTGCAACAATTTTTGCTCCTGGTTCGTTCACAGTAACCCATCCTAATCCAGAGAATACAACATCCGTTTTAGGTTCACGAATATTAAATTCGTATTTCACTAGCTCAGGCATATTTGCTAATTCTTCTGGCGTTGGTGGGCTTAGTAAATCCCCAGCATGATTTTTATATAATTCATCTGCTTTCTCAAGCTTTGTACGATGAATTGTTAAGCGATTCGAGAAGTGACAAGTAAACGCACGACGACCACCACTTACATAATCAAAACGTGCCAATCCACTAAAGAATAACGTTTGTTCTTCGTTTAATTGGAATACCATCGGCTTAATTTCTTTTGTTGGTGTAATAAGCTTTAAGCTTTGCTTTCCAACATAATGAGCCATTTGGTGGTGGTTAATAATACCTGGCGTATCATATAAAGAAGATTCTTCGTCTAATGGAATATCAATTAAATCAAGTGTTGTTCCTGGGAAATGAGATGTTGTAATTACATTTTCAGTCTCATCACTAAATTCTTTAATCATACGATTAATAAATGTCGATTTCCCTACATTCGTACATCCAACAACGTAAACATCTTTGCCGCCGCGATAATACTCAATAGCATCTGCTAGTTCAGCAATTCCTTGTCCCTTCGCTGCACTAATTAAAAAGACATCTTCTGGTTTTAATCCTAGTTGCTTTGCACTATAGCGCATCCAATGCTTTACTTTATCATGTTTTACTGACTTTGGAATTAAATCAGCTTTATTTCCAACAAGTAATACTTTATTATTTCCTACGAAACGATGTAAACCAGGTAACCAGCTACCATTAAAATCAAAAATATCTACAATTTTGACTACTAATGCATCTGATTTTCCAATTCCATTTAAAATGCGTAGGAAATCATCATCTGTTAACGATACATCTTGAATTTCATTGTAATGCTTCAAGCGAAAACAACGTTGACAAATAACTTGTTCTTTCTCTAAAGATGAGGTAGGAGCATACCCCACTTCGTTTTTATTTTCTGTTTGAATTTCTACACCGCAACCAATACATTTAATTGTTTCAGTCAAACTTTATTCCTCCCAGTTAATTAAACCTTTTTTCTTCATATTTTTCATAATTCTGCGTTCAATTTTTCGATTAAAGCGCGTCACTAATCCGTCCGTTTGTGCTACCGGTACAACTAAAATTGTATGAAGCCCTACTCGGTTTCCACCAAGCACGTCAGTCAGTAACTGATCTCCAATTACCACAACTTCCTCTGCCTGTAAATGCATCTCTTGTATCGCACGCTTAAACGCTCGAACAAATGGTTTACGTGCACTATGAATAAATGGAATGCCTAATGGGTCAGCAAAATCTTTTACACGTTGCTCATTATTATTTGAAACAACCGTTACTTGGATGCCGTGCTCTTTCATTTTCAAGAACCATTTTTCAAGTTGCGGGGTTGCATTTGGACGATCCCATTCAATTAAAGTGTTATCTAAATCAGTAATAACACCTTTAATCCCACGTTTTTTTAAATCTTCTGGTTGAACATGATATACATTTTTCACATATTCATTTGGTAAAAATAGTTTCAATTTCTTTCACCTCTTTGAGGATTTTTCATAAAATTTTTCGACAACATTTTTCGATATATAACCTGTGGATAAAATTGTACACATTTTCCACATTAATTTTTCAGTTAATTTGGAATTTACTAACAAACTATACACACTTTATCCACCTAGGTATGTGGATAACCACCCGTTTGTGACTGTCATATTTTTTTGGTACATTAAATGCATCAACGAATCAATCCTTATATTATTAGGAGGTGACTCACCTTGAAAACAAAACATATGGAACAGTTATCCACTGAGTTACTCACTGAGTCTTATTATAAAGCAAAAGAACTAAAATTAAATCCCGACTTCATTTTACTTATAAAACAAGAAATCATTAGACGCTCATTAGAGGACAAGCTTGTCAAATCTTCTTGATTACATATAAAGTGAAAGGTTTAATTAGCCCGTACCAATCAAACAGTTACAGGATAAATTATTGGATGCCCTGTAAAAAGAGCCATCCTACGATGGCTCTCGAATAAACAAGTACTCCCATCTAGGGGATTTCATCATTAAGTATCTTTGCCCATAACTCTTACTTACGGTTATAAAAGCTTTTCTTTATTTATGAGCTAATCGAGTAGCTATTTTTTCACCAAGACGAAGCTCTTGTCCACTCTTTAATTCCTGCACTACTTCTATCATATCTTTTTCAAACAATAACACAACTGTTGAACCAAATGTAAAGTATGCCATTTCTTCACCTTTTTGAACAGTATCTCTCTCATGCAAAAGCTCGATACTATTAACAAACATGGCACCTACTTTTACAAGAGCCATATGCTCACCATCACTGCTTATTTCTGTAACAGAACGATAATTTTTTGACAGCGGTTCTTTCCCGTATTCCATACCAGCTGCATTTACCGGATATGATTTTCTACCGAGTACAAACCTTTCAGTCACAGAACCAGAAAGCGGACTATGAATGCGATGATAGTGACTTGGACTCAAATAAATTACCATATATGTACCGCCTGCATATCGCGTTGCACGTTCTTCATTACCTAGCATATCCACAATTGAATAGCGCTTTCCTTTAATATCAAATGTTTTTGTATCCTCAATAGGACCATGATCTGCAAAAACACCATCAACAGGACTAACGATACTCGATGCATCTGTATCAATACTACGCTTTCCTTCTTTTAGCTTACGCGTAAATAATTCATGCAATGTTCTATATTCCTTCAAGCCCTTTTCCATCTCATCTTGATTAATTTGAAAAACTTTCGCATACGATGGAATAATGATAGAGCTCAAACGAGATTGTGCAAATTTACGTAATATATAAGAAGTAAAGCGACCATTTGTAAGTTCTATCATAAGTCGATATAATGTACGTCGCAAATTGCGAAACCCCCTAATCAGTCTATAACTTTAGTTTTCCCTTCTTTTCTTTCTATATCATATGTAAAATTGGTTCTTATTCCCACATATCATATAAAGCAGCCTTATTATACATACAGAAAACTAAGTATGGTATTATTCTTAAATTATTTAGCACCTTCTAATATTACAGATAGAATCCGTCATTTTCAACAGTGAACATGTATTTCTTCTTAGCATAACGCGTTTTCTTTTCTTATTTACAATAAGAAAAGCAGCCCCTTTTAAAATATGGCTGCTTCTAATACACTTTACTCTTTCGCTTTTTTCTCTTTCTCTGCCCTTACAAACTCGTGGAACATCTTCATTAAAGCACGCTTTTCAATCCTTGATACGTAGCTTCTAGAAATACCAAGCGCCTTAGCGATTTCCCGCTGTGTTTTCTCCTTATCTAGCCCAAGTCCAAAACGTTTCACAATCACTTCTTTTTCTCTTTCGTCTAAAATATCGATATACTCTTTAATTTTTTCTAACTCCATACTAAGCTGAATCATATCAATTACATCTTCAGACTCTGATTTTAATATATCAATAAGCGATATTTCATTGCCCTCTTTATCTTGCCCAATCGGATCATGAAGTGAAACATCTTTTTTCGTTTTCTTTAGTACACGTAAATGCATCAAAATTTCATTTTCAATACAGCGTGCTGCATACGTCGCAAGCTTTGTTCCCTTTCCTGCAGAATAGCTCTCGATCGCTTTAATGAGCCCGATCGTACCAATTGAAATTAAATCTTCTGCATCTTCTCCTGTGTTCTCAAATTTTTTAACGATATGAGCTACAAGCCGTAAATTATGTTCAATCAAAAGATTTCTCGCTTGAGCATCACCTTGCTCCATTAACTCTAAGTACTTTCTCTCATCATCTGATGATAACGGCTGCGGGAACGCATTATTCTTTACATAAGAAACAAAGACAAACACTTCTCGAACCATATATCCAATTGCGGCGAATAGACTCAAACCTTTCACCTCCGCCAAAATAGTGGTCTTTATTATGTGTATGTAGGCGTGAGGTTGTTTGTGTCTGTACAGTTTATTTATAAAACTCAACACTTCTAACATTTAAAATATTTTATTGTTATATTATAATTAAAAGAAATTGTTATTTATATATGAATATGCTATTAAAGGGGACACTATTCATGATTACATTAGATCGATTATTAAATGTAACAATTTATTTAGGGGGATTTTTACTTTTCATTTCGTTCATTACTTTTGTTATTAAAAGAGGGCCTGATTTATTATTTTTTCAATTTGGAATTTCTTTATTTTTTGGAGCTCAAATTATAACTGGAATGAAATTTTTTCATAACTATGGTTTTTCCTTTCACTCAAAACTAGAACTACTTATCTTTATTCTCTATGTAATTGGAATTATTACATGTATACTATTTTTCTTTCACTTTCAAAATCCGTATCGAATTTTTTTATTAATTTGTAGTTGTTTATTTTTGACTGGATCCAATTATTACTTTAAAGAAACATTAAAGTTTAATAAAAAATTTCCAAAGCAACATAAAACCTTTTTAAATACACAAGAAGAAGACTCTTTTCCAAAAGAAGTTCGTAAATTTTCAGAAGACTACAATACTATAATAAAAAATGAGTTTTATGAAATACCCATGATTCCTACTGAATTACACATTACAAGCAAAACAGATTCTTCCCGTAGTACATCTTTCTTAGTTGAACTTTATAATAGCGAGAATGAAATTACCGATGACTCTGTACAATTAACTCAATCAGACCGTTTTTATGTAGTGTTAAATACACCAAAAACAAAAATAGCAAGGATAGTATATGAAGGGCAGAATTTTTTCACATTTACAGTCACACTAAAGGCTCTTAATTTACAGCAAGAACCGGAAATTCATAATATGTTTTTAGAAATAGATAAACGTAGAGCAATGAATCTTCTTAATTTTGAAATTAAAGCCCATACTAAAGAATGGAAAGTAACATTTAAAAATGATAGTTCTCATTCCGATCTTCCTATCACATTTACTTTTGAAAAACGAACAGGCAAATTATAAAAATAAAAAGAGTTATTTTTATATTCTTTGAAAAATAACTCTTTTTATTTTACTTACTCCAAATCTTTCTCCCAGTTTGAGCATCAATATAACGAATTTCCCGACTACAATAAAAAGGTTCTTTATGTTTTTCATCTGTCGTTTGTTTGTACAGTAGTTTGTATTTCGTTTCCTCTGCATCATGATCTACAAACCATTCTAATTTAACTCGGATAGCCTCTCTGTATATTTCTAACGCTTTTTCTTTTGTTACTTTTGGTGTTGTTTCATATGTAAGTAATTCTTTTATAAAGTTGCCACACTCTCCAGAGTAGTGCATCACAGCACCATTTTCTGCATTGATGTTGATCATAATATATTTCCGCTCTACATGAATGTCATTTACATAGATTGAAAAGGAAAACCTCTCTATCCCCTCTTCCTCCTCATAATTATCCCAAAGTTGAACATACTTTGTCGCATCTCGGATAATATGCTCTAAAAATTGAAGTGCCTTGCTTAAACATTGCTCTCTTGATAAGATTGTTTTCCTTTTTTTCTCATCCTTCCACATAAAAAAAGAAAGCAATTGATTTGTTTCTTTATCTAGAGTAATTACTACGAATTCATCATGTTTCAACATTGGAAAATGTTTTTTATAAAACTCATCCATTGAATATGAATCCTTCTCTTCTATTTCTTTTTGTAATTCTTCTTTTAATACAAATTTTATCCGGACTTCATCCTCATCTACTTTTTCATCTATTTTGACAAACTTCCCCTTGTCCCAATCAAATAAATCAAACACATCTTTTTTTTGATTACTCTTTAGCGGTTTATCAACAAGTACTGTAGAAGGTAATTTATAGTGTTCTGGCCCATATAAATCTTTACCTGTACTTGCATCAATAAACGCATGACTAGGCTCTGGTTCATATACAAGATGGTACCCTTTTACTTCTTCCCCGTTTTCATACTCACATGAAGAGTATGTTAAATCTACAAATACAAGTCTCATATCTTGTCTAGCTTTCAAATTTTCTAAAACGATATTCTCCCCAACAATTTCACTTGGCCATAACGGCTTTTTCTCTATGGCTTTTTGTCCATTGTAATGAAAATGCACAACATTACCTGAAGGGTGCACTTGCACAACACACCCAGTATTCGGCAATGGATAGCTATTCACTTCTTGCATATAATTTACTTCTTTCCAACCGCGCCTGTCGTCCTTAACCGTTACATATGTATAGAATTCATATCCTTCTTTTGTATATTTTTTTAAGAATGTATTTGCAACCTCTCTTGCTTTATTCTCCTCTATCGCTCCCTTATCACTCGAAAAAGAATTTCCATCATCTATCCTAAATTCAATTAAATTACCAGTATGTCTATTTAATGTAATTTGTATCTGTTTCTCCTCATCATCTTTATGTCCCCACCATAATAGATGATACGGGTCATCAACCCCTTCTTGATCATCTACAACAAGCCTATATTCATCTGGAATTTCAATAATATGAGCTACGTGCTCTTTTCTTTCTTTATCTTTTTGATTCACCATACCCTCTCCTTCGTTACAATTTAAGGTAATTATAACAAAGAAAACCAAAACTTATTAACAAAAAAAGACTAGAGATATCTCTAGTCTTCTACTTCGTCTCACGATGTAACGTTACTCGCTTTAATCGTGGACAATATTTTTTTAATTCGATACGTTCTGGATTGTTTCGTTTATTTTTTTTAGAAATATAATTACGATCACCGCACTCCGTACAAGCTAATGTAATATTTACACGCATAGGTAATTCTCCTTTCTTTCAAAGATTGCAAACTAAAACGTAATGATTACGATTTATATATTATAAAACTTCATTCTATTTGTCAATTGCAAAAACAAGAAGATTCTATTTAGAATCCCCTTGTTTTTATAGTTAAATAAATTTTATTAAAACGATTCGTATGTAACAAACTCACTAATTGGCTTTCGATATCCTCTTGGACGAACTTTAGTCGTATCACTTTTCCCTATCGTAATCATTAAAACAGGTATTACATGCTCTGGCATATTTAATTCACTTTGTACTGCTTTTTCATCGAAACCAATCATTGGACATGTATCATAGCCATAATATTTAGCTGCGTACATAAAAGTCATCGCACTTAACGAAGCATTTCTAATCGCTTCATCCTCCATGAAACGCTCTCCTTTTCCTTCATATAAACCTTTCGTTTGCCTAATGGTATCTTCATATTCGCATTCATCAATCATTTTTAAAACTTTCATACCGAAGTAAATATTTTCAACATTTTGGTATGCTCTTTTATCACCACAAACGAGCACTACCGCTGATGCACTCGATACTTTATATTGACCGAACGCTAATTCTTTTAATCTTTCTTTTCGCTCTTGATCACGAATTACAACATAATGTGTGTGCTGCAAATTATAGCAAGATGGAGAAAGCTTAGTTAACTCAAATATTTTTTTAAAATCCTCATCAGGGATTTCTATACCTTGTATAAATTTCATTGCAGAACGTCTAGCAATTGCTAATTCTTCAAAGTTCACCATATATCCTCCTTAATAACTATAAATTTAAATATACATTAATTTATACAAATGGATAAATCAAATGAAAACACTTTAAATCCGAATAATAATTATGATTAACAGCAAAAAAGACAAAAAGCTGAAACAATTAGTTCATACGAAATTCACACGAATCTATTACTATAGAAATTGTACATAGTGAACTTATTAACAATCACGTTTATTTATATAGAATCTTACTCGAAAGGAGTTGAAAGTATGAAAACTAAATATCGCTTTATGATCTCATCATTTGCTGCTTGTGCTTATATGATTTGGTATTTAGTATAATAACAACCTCACTTGTAAATAGGAAAAGGTGTGTATATAAATGGAATATAATCAATCAACAGTTAACTACTGGAAAGCTTTTGTATTACCATATACATTTGCTTTAGAAGAGTTAAAAACTAAATTTGAAATTATGAACCGGGAAGCTCAATTCCTAGAGGATTACAACCCGTTTGAACATATAAAAACAAGACTAAAACAACCTGAAAGTATTATTAAAAAGCTAGAACGCAAAAGCTTATTACCAACAGTTGAAAACGCTCAAACACATTTACAAGATATTATTGGTATTCGTATTACATGTTGCTTCGTAGAAGATATTTATCATTTGAAAGAAGTCATTCAAAAACGCGAAGATATGGAAGTCATTGAAGTAAAAGATTATATCGCTAACCCAAAACGAAACGGATATAAAAGTTTACACATGATTATTAAATATCCTTTATCACTAAATTCTGGTACAAAAGATGTATTTGCAGAAATTCAGTTACGTACACTGGCAATGGACTTTTGGGCAAGTTTAGAACACAAACTTTATTATAAATATGAAGGGAAAATACCGGAGTATTTAAAAGATGAACTACATGATGCAGCAATGAAAGCTGAAGATCTTGATAATAAAATGGCCACAATTCGTCAAGATATTGATGATATTGAGGCATGCTCAAATCAAATTATGCTACCACTATAAAAAAAGGTTCTCGCCAATGAGAACCTTTTTTCTACCAGTTTGGGAAGTACGACCCCCACACTTATGAAAGTTTCACGTTATTTTTTCTCTATTGTTCGAACCTCTTCAATCTTCCATTTATCATCTTCTTTTCCAAGAGCATACTGTACTTTCTTTTGAAGAGTGATACTGTCATCTACTTCCTTTTCTTTCGTTTCAACAATAACATACCCTACTTTACTAGCTTTCATATCTATATGTTCCAATTCAATTTTCTTATTTCCCTTTTGAAATGCGGCTTCTTTTTGTGTTTTTAAGTCTTCAGCACTAGGCATCTTCTTTGAAAATAACTCCATATGTTCTGCAAGATTTTTTTCATTCGTCGTTCGCACAAATGTATTCATAACATCTTGAATAGATCTCTCTTCTTCTTTTGTTATTTGTACCTTTTCCTCAGTTTTTTTAATAATAGATTTTTGTTCTACGTTATTCTCTTCTTGTTGACATCCAACTAGTAATACTACAAATACTAGAAGGAATCTTAATTCCCTAAATAATTTTTTCATATTCCCAACTCCTAAAAAGAAAAGTGAGGCAGTTCGCCTCACTTTCGCTCTTAATTATCGTCTTCCTTTATTCGGATCGCCGCCGCCAACAATATCAAAGACACGTTTCGCTATATTTGTATTCTCTTGAACGCCAGAGAATAAGTATTTACCTGGACCAAATGCATACACGTTTACATCTTCCCCTGTATGCCCGCCTGTTGTCCAGCCTGTAACCGAGCGTTTATTGAAAATATCTTCAATTGCATTATCAATCTTTGTTACATCTTTTGACGGAGCTATATCATTTACAGCTTGAATTTCTTCTGGAGTTAATTGTAAATCAATATATTTTTTTAATGTTTCTTCTACATTTGCACCTTTTGCAATCTCATTTGCCATAAAGTCTGGTGTGCGTTTTGCAGCTTTAATTGGATCTACTTTAAAGTTATACTCGCCATTGGCACCTAAAGATAATCCACCTGTAGCGTGGTCTGCCGTTGCAACAACTAACGTATTTTTATCTTTTTTCGCAAACTCAATCGCTGCTTTGAAAGCTTTTTCGAAGTCTTCCATTTCACTCATTGCACCAACGATATCATTATCATGTCCAGCCCAGTCGATTTGACTTCCTTCCACCATTAAGAAGAAACCATTTTTATTTTTGTTCAAACGCTCAATTGCTGCATTAGTCATTTCTTCTAATGAAGGTGTTTTATCATTACGGTCAATCATTTTATCTAATCCACCTGGTGCAAATAAACCAAGAATTTGATCATTTTTATCATTTAACAATTGATCTCGATCCGTTACATAGCTATAACCAGATTTCTTAAACTCTTCTGTAAGATTACGATCTTTTCTAACAAAGTTCTTTACGCCGCCGCCAAGCATAACATCTACTTTATGCTTCCCTTTAATTTTCTCATCAAAATAATCATTTGCAATTGCGTCCATATTTTTACGGCTAATGTCATGCGCACCGAAAGCAGCTGGTGTTGCATGTGTAATTTCAGAAGTTGCAACAAGTCCCGTTGATTTCCCTTTTTCTTTCGCTTGCTCAAGAACCGTTTTCACTTCCGCTTTATCATTATCAACTGCAATTGCAGCATTATATGTTTTAATCCCTGCTGACATAGCTGTTGCTGCTGATGCAGAGTCTGTAATATTTTCATGTTCATCTTCTGGGTATGTTTTTTGTGTTCCTACAAGATGCTTATCAAATTCTGTAGATTCCATTTCAAAAGTTTTTGGATTATCTTTCATATACCGGTGAGCCGTCATATATGAAGGGCCCATACCATCCCCAATTAATACGATAACATTTTTAATCTTTGCATTGCTTCCGTTCTCATCTGCATTAACCTCACTAGAACGAGTAAAATTCCATGTTGCTACCGAAGTAACTGCTAATGATGCCACAACTGCAAATGGCCATGCTTTTTTCACAAACTTTTTCACTGTCTTGTCCCCCTAATTAGGTTATTCATTTCCCACTATCAAATTTAATGGAAGACTATTAAGAGAAAATTAGCTGTATGTAAATTTTTTGTTAACTTATGTAAATATCAGTTATAATTTGTATAACTTTGTCTTTTCGTATCAACTATCCTGCCCTTTACAATTTAAATATAAACAAGTTGGATTTCATTTAACGTAAATCTCTTTTTTTACATTTTGACTCTATGTTTATGAAAATAAATAGAAATGCGGTGAGCCTTTATGAAAATAGTAAAGCTAAATGAATCTTTTATTTTTGAATTACTTAATCTTTGCAAATCTGTTGGATGGTTACACGATGAAATTTTTATGAAAAAACAATTCGAAATGTATCTTTCTATCGGCACACTTGTAGGTTACATTCATGAAAACAAACTCATTGCGACTGGAGGAGTATTTCCCTTTACAAGTAACTTCACTTCCATTGGTATGTTAATCGTTCACCCTAATTTTCAAGGACGCGGAATCGGGCGCATGTTGCTAAATCATTGCTTGGAACAAATTCATCCAAAACAACCCATTGCACTTATTGCGACAAAAGCTGGCGAACCTCTATACACATCATGCGGATTTCAAACAGCAACAACGATTCATCGTTTTGAAAAGCAAACTATTAAGACGTACCCTTCTCACTTACAACAAGTACAAGAAGAAGACCTTATATCTCTTACTTCTCTCGATCAAATTGCAACTGGTATGAATCGTTCTCTACTTTACTCTTTGCTATTACCAAGGGCCGTACACTCTTTTAAAATTGAAAGAAATAACTGTATAGAAGCTTTTTCATTATGCATACGAAAGGGCAATATATTATGTATCAATCCACTTATCGCCAAGCAAGAAGAAGATTCTATTCAATTATTAAAAAAGATATGTGAATGTTGGAATGGTATAGTACGAATTGATGTCCCACACTCACAATTTACATTTCGTCAATTTCTTCAAACAGAAAATTTCCAAGAAACGCTCCTTTCACCTCTTATGATAAAAAATGGTAGCCAACTTCCTGGAAATCGTAATATGCTATTTGCTATGATAGATACAGCGTTATGTTAGAAAGGAGACACCTAATTGAAGCGATTTAGCTATTTTATGGTAGGTTGTCTTACTCTTACACTATTAGTAGGATGTAGTGCAGCAGAAAAGCCAGTAGAACAAGTAAAGCAAGTTAAAAATACAATTACAGCGAAACTAGCTACCGAGGAAAAAATGGTAGAAATAGATGGTCAAACCATTTACTTTAAAAAGATTGGTAATGAAAAACCACCTTTACTTATGATTCATGGCTTTGGAGGGTCATCAGATGGTTTTCAAAAGATCTACTCCGATTTAGCAAAAGATCATACAATTATTTCTGTAGATGCTTTGGGATTCGGGCGCTCATCTAAGCCAATGGATTTTTATTATTCTTTTCCAACTCATGCAAATTTGTATTATAAATTAATGAAAAAACTAGGATATGATTCATTCGCAATACTGGGGCATTCCATGGGGGGAGAAATTTCTCTAAATTTAACATATTTATATCCTGAAGCAGTTACTCACCTTATTTTAACTGATGCTACAGGTGGCCCTCATACATTCGTTAATAAACAAGGCTCACCAAAACCACAATTGTCGACTGATTTAAATGCCGTTTCTTCTATTACAGATTATGATGAGAGCAAAGTGAAATTCAAACGTAATGATGAAGAACATTATAACAAAATGAAACTATGGCCTAGACGTCTTAAAATTAATGCGAATGAAATGAAACAGCCAACTTTAATTATATGGGGCAGAAATGATAGTAGCGTTTCTTGGAAAGAAGGAGAAACGTATCATCAATTCTTAAAAAATAGCACTTTACATATTATTGAAAAAGGTTATCATGCACCATTTCGCCAAGAACCACAAGAATTTGTCGGGTATGTACAAGACTTCTTTAAGAACAATCCGATCAAAATTGAAAAATAACATAAACGGGTATCTCATTGTGAGATACCCATTTTCATATATTAAGCAGCTTGCTTTTGGCGTTTTTGAGTTTTTGATCCTAATACTTTCGGGATAACGAAGCCATCCATTCCAAATTTCCCAGCGTTCATACCGGCAACAAGAACAAACATAGATAAGATAACCATCTCAGGATTCACACCAATTGACCCACTAAACATATAGGAAAAGTTCATTACAAGACCAAAAAAGACCGCTGTTTTTGTTAAACAGCCTACAATTAAACCAATTCCGACTAAAATTTCTCCCCATGTTACAAGCGTATTAAACAAATCTACATTTGGAATTGCAAACTCTTGTAAGAATGATGCCCACCAAGATTGAACAGCCGGTTGTGCGCCTTTAGATTTTTCAATTGCGCCTTGCAAATAACCTGTTGCATCGAATCCTTTTCCTTGTAGTTTACCGATTCCAGCCATTAACCATGTGTAACCAAGATATACTCGAATTACTGCTAATGCAAAAGAAACTGCTTTGTTTTCTCTTAAAAATTGAATAACCATATCTTCCTCCTAAAGTTGTAATTAAGTTAGTTACAGATAATATAATAACATTAGTTACTTATTTTTCAAACGTTAATTATGAATAATTCATGACATGTGTATGAAACATTAAAAACTAACGTTTATATAGTAACTTTTATTACCTGTAAAAACTTGAACATATCATACCACAGGTGATAATCATTTTCATTGAAAAAAATGTAAAAAAATTGTGAGTTAAATGTGAAACACGTTTATTCGAATATAGAATAAACGTGTTTCACACTAATTATAGAATCGAAATGTATGTGTCTCCTCATCAATTAAACTCGCTTCTTCTAACGTTTTCCCATGGTTAATAACCCCATAAAATAAGCGTATAGTAAACATAAGTGCTGCATTTCCATCTACATAATTAATCGATCCAATATATGATTTCGCACCACTATGTAAAAAAGATTTTGCTCCCCTAACGTGCACCCGCTATTTACAATATGTGTATTATGCAATTTTGCATATTTATAAATTTCTGCTGCACCAAAATACCCTCTCGGTTCATCTTGTTCATATACTTCTTCGCCTAACTCTTCCATGACAAACTTCCCTTCTTCACCATGAAAGCAAAAAATAATATAATTAATATTGTTAAATAAGTTCTTTACAGAAAGAACTTCCACAAAATCTTTCGGTCTACCAATCCAATATGTCACAACCCTTGCACCAAAATATTCAAGAGATGCTCGGATTAATTGCGCCTCTAAATCCGAATTAAAACCAATTACTAATGCAATATTCAACATACAACCCCATCCTATAATCAGCCCTTATCAATCAGACTTTTATGGGATAAATCCATTTCATATATACCTGTTTCTTTCAAAAAATCTGATCTAGTTAAAACGACTTTCTGTAAATATTGTCTATATGCTGTAATTGTTCCATCGTGAGATACAATGCAAATTCTTTCAGCACCCAGTCCATAACACCAAAGAAGAAATTCATCTACTATTTGCTGAAAACTATTCTCTGAAATAGTGTTTATACCTTCCTTCCATAACTGATTATTTGAGCTTTTCTCTATCGAAAAATGCGGAAATAACTTTGTTATCATTCCCTGATCTACTATATAATCGCACGGTAATGTTTTCGCTCCTTCTCGATAAGGAAAAATACGTGGAGATACATATGGATGGACTATTTTTTGACAAGCTACTTTCGCACTCCATATTGTCGCCGTTTGTAAAGTTCTAAGTGTAGGACTAACAATTAATATATCCGCTTCTTGTAATGATACATCACGTTGAAGTAATTTAGCTTGAGCCCTTCCTACTCTCGTCAATGGTGGATCCAACACTTGCAAACTTTCCGGTAAATCCGTTGTATGTTCACCTTCACCATGCCGAACAAAAACAAGTTTCATATTCAGCCTCCTCTTACTATAAAATCCTCACACATATTTCTTCCCTATTGCATTCTTTATTCCTGCTGTATGAAAACCAATATGTAAAACACTTTTTACACTGAAAGGAGAATTACATATATGAAATGGATAATTGTCTTTATTGGAATGATTGTATGGGGATATATAAACGGCTTCTTTAGTAGTGATAAAACTGCTAATCCTTGGATTGCAGATGATGAACGTGAAACAAAAATTAAACAAAAAGCAATTACGGCAAGCTGGTCCGGTGTTTTTATGTTTTGTACCATTAGCCTCTTAAATAAATGGTTAGGTTTAAGCACAAACGATAAATCACCGTACTTACCAGACCCTATCGCAGCTTTTTTAAAAGAAAATGTAGAGATACAAGTTTTACTCATGCTATTTGTTATGTATGGAATATTTTACTTACATTATCGAAGAAAATTAAGTGCCTAATTTCTAACTCATGATTATCCTCCTAAATGGTTATAGTAATCATGACAAAATGAAAGGAGAGATATAAACATGAGTAACTCGAATGAATTTTTAGATACACTACATGAAAAACAAGCAAAAGATGAACAAAATAGAAAGCGACAAGGGAACGGAAACCCAGCGAAAAAAAAGCCAAATAAAACACATAAATAACAATAAAAAACTGCCTAAAATGATTTTTTAGGCAGTTTTTTTATTGTTATTTCACCGAGATAACATTTCCCCAATTCCATTTCTCATAATACCACGCTGGTACATCTATATTTTCAATCCACTTCTTTTCCTGTTTCCCATCTTTATGAGCAAGCCATACATCCGCTTTCTTACGGTCTGAACGTATCCAAATTAATTGATTACTCTTCTTCATGAAGATCGGGTGGTAATCCCCTTGCTTGTTCGTTTTCTTTGTGATTTGATGCTGTGCATTACTTGTACTATCGACCTCATATAAAGATGGTAGTGGCCTTTTTTCTGGTGGAGTTTCTATTCCTGCCTCTTTTGCTCGTGAAACGATAATTACTCTATCGTTCTTCCATACAAAATCCCAATCAACATATCCTTTCGGCGTAAATATGTTCTGCTGAAGTGCTGGCAATTCCTTTACTTTTAAATGTTTATTTTCTAATGTAACTCTTCCGCTCCCTTCAATATAAGCTAATATATTTTTTGATGGTGCCCATTGAAACCATTGTTCGTTTAATAACATTTGATCTACTTTTTCAAACCGACTTCCATCTGCACGAACTAAGCAAAGCGTATTACTATCAGCTGACCATGAAGCTGTCGGTACCGCTAAAAATGAAATCCACTTTTGATCTGGTGACCACTTAAAGCCACTTGCTACTAGCGCTAGAAAATCATCATGTTCATTTGGCAATGCATACAAATGCTTCATTTTGTGAGGATTCATATGTGCATCTTTTTGCACTTCATATAGCTGAGCCCCTGTCCATCCTGTTGGAAGTAAGTTCGCTTCAGAGGATACAAGAAAGTTCTTTCCATCGGGGTACCATGCATAATCCCCTACACCAGCCGATACATTTTCAAAATCTGCATTCTTTTTTTCTACATCAAATGTATTTAATGTACCTGTAAATATAAATGCAATTATATTTTCTGTTGGTGACCATTGATAATTCGATGCTTCTGAGTGAAACGGCGTAACTTTTTTTCCATCTTTCAGCCGATATAACTCAAGAATACTTTGTTTCTTCCCTTTTACATATGCTAGCCACTCCCCGTCATATGACCACTTCGGCCCTGTTATGTACTCTCCTTTTGTAATCTGTATTTCTTTCCCATCAACTTTAATCCAAAGGTTATGATGACGAATAAAAGCAACTTTCACACTATTATTTTCTGCACTAGTAATAGTGATAGAACATAAAAACATAAACAACACTACACTACCACTTACCATTAGCCTTTTCATACCATCACTCCATTTCCCTCATAGCATTCCTCACTTTCTTCCTACAATATGTGAAAAATATCGATTCGACATAATCAGAAAAAATTCCCCAAGAAATTTTCAATTCATAGAGGATTGGTATGAATTATGTCGAAAGTATAGTTTAGCCAACATTTATATTTATAAGTTCTAACTAAAATGTAAGATTACATTTCTGAATATTGGCACTTTTTTATTAGGGGGAGTATCAATGAAAAAAACTACATCTACACTATTAAGCATGGCGCTTGTCTTTTCTAGTTTTGGAGCTTTAAGCGCTCATGCTGAATCACTACAAAAGGAGAAGCAATTTAGTCCACAATTAAAAACAACGATTGAACAGTGGGGAGAACATAAAATTGCTCAAAATGTTGAAACGAAAACAACAAAAGAAATATCAGTAATTGTAGAATTGCAACATGCACCTCTCGCTGCTCAAAGTAATATTCAGCATGCTCCAGATTTACAAAATAGTAATGCGCAGTCTTATCATGCTGAGCTAAAAAAAGCACAAGAAGATACGACTAAGAAAATAAAAGAAAAAGCACCTGGTGCAAAAATTAAAGAAGTGTATAATACGTTATTTTCCGGATTCTCTATTTCAGTTCCTGGAGATCAAATTACCTCTCTTGCCTCTTTACCTGAAGTAAAAGCAGTCTATCCGAACTTAACATATAAATTGCATGAAACATCAAAAAGTACTACTAACGAAGAAGCACCAAATATCGGTGGACCGACAATTGGTGCACCTGACGCGTGGAATTTAAAAGATCCATCTGGCAAACCGCTTGATGGAAAAGGCATGAAAGTAGCCATTATCGACTCTGGCGTAGACTATACACACCCTGACTTAAAGGCAAATTATATCGGTGGATATGACACGGTTGATGAAGATAGCGATCCAATGGATGGTAACGTACATGGTACTCATGTAGCTGGAATTATTGCGGGTAATGGAAAAATTAAAGGCGTTGCTCCAAACGCTTCTATTCTAGCCTATCGTGTAATGAATGACGGTGGAACTGGTACAACAGATGATATTATCCAAGGAATTGAGCGAGCGATTCAAGATGGTGCGGATGTGTTAAACCTCTCCCTTGGGCAGGATTTAAATGTACCTGATCAGCCTGTAACATTAACGTTAGAACGAGCAGCGAAACTTGGTGTTACTACTGTCGTTTCAAATGGAAATGACGGACCAAAACCTTGGTCTGTTGATGCTCCCGGTAACGCAAGTAGTGTCATTTCTGTTGGAGCATCTACGGTTTCTATCCCGTTTCCAACATTCCAAGTAGCTGGTTCCAGCAAAACATATCAAGGGTTACCGTTATCAAAATCCGATTTTCCAATAGGAAATGATTCCCCTCTTGTATACGTTGGTTATGGCAATCCAAGTGATTATGCAAAACAAGATGTGAAAGGGAAATTCGCACTTATTTTACAAGGTACTTCTAGTACATTAGTAAAGGCAGAACAAGCGAAACAAGCTGGTGCACTTGGTGTGTTATTAATCTCTAGCGAAAAAGAAATTAATATGATGCCGGAATATTTTTCACGTGAACATCTAGCTGTCCCAGTAATGCAATTATCAAATACAAATGGGGAAGAATTAAAAACTTTAATTACAAAACGAAAGAAAAATATAAAAATTGGACAACCAAAGCAAACAGAACTTATCGGTAACTTTAGTTCAAGAGGACCATCACAAGGAAGTTGGCTAATAAAGCCTGATGTTGTTGCACCTGGAGTACAAATTACTAGTACAGTACCGCGAGGCGGCTATGAATCGCATAACGGAACAAGTATGGCTGCTCCGCAAGTAGCTGGAGCGGTTGCCCTCTTGCGTCAAATGCATCCTGATTGGACGACAGAACAATTGAAAGCGGCTCTTGCTAACAATGCAAAAACATTACATGATGTCAATGAAAATACATACCCTGTTATGGCACAAGGATCAGGTTTAATTAACATTCCGAAAGCAGCTCAAACAAATGTATTAGTAAAACCTAACAATGTCAGCTTTGGTCTTATTAAGCCAAATAGCGGAAAAGTAAAACTGACGCAAAATGTTACATTACAAAACCTTTCTAGTAAAAAGAAAAGTTTTTCAACTCGTGTGGAGTTACTAGATGCAAACACAAACACAAAAGTAAAAGCTTCTGTCCCTTCATCGATTAGCATTCAACCGAATAGTAGTACCGAAAAACCATTTACTATCACTGTAGATAGCTCACTACCACAAGGTGTGTATACTGGAAATGTATATGTAAAAGAACAAGGGGCAAAAGAAGAAATTCGAATTCCATTCACATTTAGTATCGAGCCTAAAGATTATAAACGTATCGATGGACTTGAAATTATTAATTCTACTTTTAGCCCAAATGGCGACCACGTACTAGATGATAATCTCATCAACTACTATTTAGTTGCGCCTGTGGATGATGTAACATTGCATGCAAATTTAGTTACGAAAGAACGTGTAACGTATCAAGGGATTATCCATCAAGCTAAAAATGCAACTCCTGGATACAAACCTTTCAAATGGAATGGTACAAAAGCAGATGGCACTCCTTTAGCTGACGGGCTATATCAAATCGAAGCAGTTGCTTCTAATTCTGGCGGAGAAACAAAACAAACAGCTGCTGTATTTCTTGATCGAACTGCACCTAAGTTAACATACGAAGTTGACCAAGAAAATCTCGTAATTAGAGGAAAAGTTGATGATATTCTACTAGATTGGATGTCAGAATCTGGTTGGATAGCACCTGGTATTCCAGTGAGAATGCAATATGAAATTAACGGAAATGGTGTATGGGACCAGGCATTCCTGAACCCTTGGGAGAAAAGCTATGACATTTATTTCGACCGTACTCAATTACAAGAAGGAAAAAATACTATTCACATTGTAGCAACTGATGCAGCTGGCAATACCTCTAATTTAACTGTTAATTTAGAAGTGAAATAAAGTGAAACTTTAATCAGTAGAGATTTCGTTCATCCCCACTGATTATTACCCTTCACCAATCGGGAGTTACGGGCAGTTAATCTCCCATCTCACTTCTTTGCTCCAACCGAATTTTGAGGTAGGAATTTTACTGCTCATTAACACGGGATAAAAAATTTTTGTTGACAATTTTTTTAATATAGTTTTATAATACAAAACATAGTTTAGTTAAACGAATTATATATCGGCTTTGAAGGAATACTAGTAGCGACTTATATCACTGTCTCAGAGAACTGATGGTTGGTGCGAATCAGTACATATACAAGCGTGAATTACAATTCTGGAGCTTCTTTCCCGTAATGCTTTTTATGCATGAAGAGAAAGACGGATCTTTCCGTTATCGTAAAGTGAGTGGTAAACAATTAGTTGTTTACAAATAGGGTGGTACCGCGATTTTTATCGTCCCTATCGGATTTTCCGATAGGGACTTTTTTGCGTCCATCCTCTTACACAATTTCATATATACGCGTTGAAAGAATCGCAGTAGTATCTTATATCCCTGTTACAGAGAGCTAATGGTCGGTGGAAATTAGCACATATATAAGTATGAATTACAATTCTGGAGCTTCTTTTTCGTAGTGCTTTTATGCATGAAGGAAAAGACGGAATTTTTCCGTTATCATTAATTGAGATGTAAGTATATTTTCACTTACAAATAGGGTGGTACCGCGATTCTTTCGCCCCTATCGGATTTTCCGATAGGGGCTTTTTCTATTTCTCATAGAAACAGATGTTAAATAATTCCGAATCTTATGATAAAATTTTATAAGCGCTTACAAATAATGAAGGGAGGTGATACAAGCTATACGAAATTGATATTCAATTTTATAGAAAAAAAGGAGGATGTCTAAATGACAAAGAAAACAGAAATTCCATCGCATTTAAAACCATTCGTATCCACACAACATTATGATCAATACACACCGGTGAATCACGCTGTGTGGCGTTACATTATGAGACAAAATCATAGCTTCTTAAAAGACGTTGCTCATCCAGCCTATGTGAACGGACTACAATCATCTGGTATTAATATAGATGCAATTCCAAAAGTAGAAGAAATGAATGAGTGTTTGGCACCAAGTGGCTGGGGCGCTGTAACGATTGACGGACTTATTCCCGGCGTAGCATTCTTCGATTTTCAAGGACACGGATTACTACCGATCGCAACAGATATTCGGAAAGTAGAAAATATCGAGTACACACCAGCTCCAGATATCGTACACGAAGCCGCAGGACACGCACCGATTTTACTTGATCCTACATATGCAAAATATGTGAAACGTTTTGGGCAAATTGGTGCAAAAGCTTTCTCTACAAAAGAAGAACATGATGCATTTGAAGCTGTTCGTACATTAACGATAGTAAAAGAAAGCCCTACTTCTACTCCTGATGAAGTTAAGGCTGCTGAAAATGCTGTAATTGAAAAACAAAACTTAGTTTCTGGTTTATCAGAAGCTGAACAAATTTCACGTCTTTTCTGGTGGACAGTAGAATATGGATTAATCGGAAATATAGATGATCCAAAAATATATGGTGCTGGTCTCCTTTCTTCTGTTGGCGAAAGCAAACATTGCTTAACAGACGCTGTAGAAAAGGTTCCATTTTCTATCGAAGCATGTACAGGGACAACTTATGACGTAACAAAAATGCAACCACAACTATTTGTTTGTGAATCCTTTGAAGAATTAACAGATGCGCTTGAAACATTTTCTAAAACAATGGCCTTTAAAACAGGTGGAAAAGAAGGTTTAGAAAAAGCAATTCGCTCTGAGAACTATGCAACAGCTGAGCTAAATAGTGGATTACAAATTACAGGTACATTTAGCGAGACAATTGAAAACGATGCAGGTGAATTAATTTACATGCGAACAAATTCGCCAACGGCATTAGCGCTTCATAATAAACAGTTAGCAAATCATTCTACTTCTGTACACAGTGACGGATTTGGAACACCGATTGGATTACTCACTGAAAATATTGCATTAGAAAATTGTACAGACGAACAACTACAATCATTAGGAATTACAATTGGAACTATCGCTGAGTTTACTTTTGCAAGTGGTATTCATGTAAAAGGAACAGTAACAGATATTGTAAAAAACGATAAGAAAATTGCTCTTATTTCCTTTATCGATTGCACAGTTACTTATAACGCCCGCGTTTTATTTGATGCTTCATGGGGCGCATTTGATATGGCTGTTGGCTCACAAATCACTTCAGTATTCCCAGGTGCCGCAGATGCCGCAGCATTTTTCCCAATGGATGAAGAAGTTCACGAAATTCCTGCTCCACTTGTACTGAATGAACTTGAACGTATGTATCAAACAGTGCGAGATATTCGAAGTGAGGGGATTTTACACGACGCGCATATCGATCAATTAGTAGCAATTCAAGAAGTATTAAATAAATTTTATGCGAAAGAATGGTTGCTGCGCCTTGAAGTATTAGAGTTACTTTTAGAGCATAACAAAGGGCATGAAACATCGGCAGCATTACTACATCAACTTTCTACTTTCACAACTGACGAAGCTGTAACACGCCTTATTAACAATGGTCTTGCGTTACTTCCAGTAAAGGATGTGAAAAATGATGCTAAGATTAACTGAAGAAGAAGTTCACGAAGAATTATTGAAGGTAGATAAATGGATGGTAAAAGATGAGAAATGGATTGAACGAAAATATATGTTTTCCGACTACTTAAAAGGAGTCGAATTTGTCTCTGAAGCCGCCAAACTATCAGAAGAACATAATCACCATCCATTTATCCTTATCCAGTATAAAGCAGTTATTATTACTTTGTCATCTTGGAATGCAAAAGGTTTAACGAAACTAGATTTTGAGCTTGCAAAACAATTTGATGAACTATTTTTACAAAACGAAAAAGCAATTATAAGAAAATAAAAGGAGAAGCCTTTTTAGGCTTCTCCTTTTATTTTGAAATGGATACAATGTCCAAATGGATCCTCGACTTGTAATATTCCATCTTTGTACGTAGCAATCTTGCCAATATTTTTTAAGCTTTCACATACTTGCTCTTTTTGTTTTTCATTCGCTAGTACAACTGTGAAATATTTTAAACCAACAGAACCTGGCATTTGCGGTGGTACCCCTTCACCTTGCCATGTATTTAAACCGATATGGTGATGATAACCACCTGCAGATACGAACAATGCTCCATTACGAGCTGGGATCGTTACTTCAAAACCAAGACCATCAACATAGAAACGTTTCGCTTCCTCTAAATCAGCTACATGGAAATGAATATGCCCCATCACAGTACCAGCTGGAAAGCCATTCCATGTACTTCCTTGCTGTAATAATTCTTCACCAGCTAACGGGTTACTAACAAATGGGAGTTCTCCATTCTCATCACGCCAAACTTCTTTTTGTCGATCATGATAAATTTCAATCCCGTTTCCATCTGGATCAGCTAAATAAAGAGCTTCACTAAAGTAATGATCGGCTCCGCCATGTAGTGGATATACCATCTCTACAAGATGACGAAGAACATTCGCTAAATCCTGTCTACTTGGTAATAAAATTGCGTAATGATATAACCCTGTTCTTCCTCTTTGCTTCGGAAAAGCTTCTTTCTTTTCTTCAATGATAAGAAGTGGTTCATCATTTTCATTCCCAAATGTAACGACTGCTTCTTCTTCTTTTAGCACCTTCATACTTAGTACTTCCGTATAAAACTCTAGTGATTTCTTTACATTAGATACGTATAAATGAACAACATCAAGTGTTGTATCGGGATGAAGTTGAAAACTCATCTTGTTAGCCCCCCCATTTAAATTAGTTCTTCTTTGACATTTTTTCTTTTAAGAAATTATCTACAAAACCATCAGCTTTTGCAACAAATAAGTATGCACCCATTGCTAATAATGCAAGTTCTAATTCGAAACCAGGATTTTTTCCATCTCCCAATAAACCAGCTGACCATTTCACTTTTACGATTGCTCCAACCATAACAAGTGCAAATAATAATCCAATATATCTTACACCTAAACCTAGAATTAATAATAGACCTCCAACTAATTCAAACGTTGCTACACCGTATGCAAGTCCTCCTGGTAAACCAATACTTGTAAACCATCCTGCAATATTGTCAATTCCTGATTGGAATTTTGTTAAACCGTGCATGAAGAATGTTACCCCTAACACGATACGAATAATTAAGTTACCAATATGTTGATTCATTTCATTCTCTCCTTTATAGTTTTCTTATACAAAACTTTTATTTACATTACAAAACATACACTAATTTTTTTTATTCGTCAATTCATTTTCACTGGGAAAAAATATATTTTTTTTGCTATGATACAAATAGTTGTTTACAAAAAGGAGCTTGATTTTATGAATATTGGTTCTGCAATACGTGAAATTCGTCAACGTAGAGGCATAACAATTGCACAAATTTGCGAGGGAACAGGTCTTTCTAAAGGATTTATGAGTCAGGTTGAAAATAATAAAACATCACCATCTATCTCAACTTTAGAAACGATCTCCAATTTTTTAAACGTTCCCCTTCCCTATTTATTGTTAGAGCAAAAAGATCGATTAAAAATTGTCAAAAAAGAAGAACGGAAATACAGTGTATACGGCAAAGATGAGCAAAGAATTGAACATGTTGCGGAGCAAGGGGGCCTTCGCCTATCTTTAGTAGAAATCCCTACTGGATTCCCGAAAGAAAACTCACCAAATGCCCATGAAGGGGAAGAATGTCACCTTGTATTACGCGGAAAACTAGAAGTTCAGCACGGTGAAGATATTGCAATTGTAGAAGAAGGTGATTCTTTCTCATGGAATGCATGCGTTCCTCATATTGTTCGTAATATAGGAGAAGAAACTGCATTATTACTCATCTCGAGTTATGCGGAAAATCGAAAACGTGTTTATTAAATAATAAAAAAAGAAGCCTGTTAAACAGGCTTCTTTTTTATCCCCTTATAATTCCATAACTTGTCCCAACTAGTACAGTCTTTTCATGCTGATTGCGATAAACTGACTCGATTGAAACTTTTTTATAGCCTTCCATTTGCTCAACATTTGTTAAAGTTAGTTCACAAGTGATCGTATCTCCTGTGAAAACTGGTCTAATAAACTCACTTACTAATTCTCTTGCTATGTAATGTAACTCTTCTCCCACTTTCGTCCCAATGCTAGCAGTCAATAAACCATGAACCATTAATCTTCCATTTTCATCGTATTCCATATGGTGTCTACCTTTATCACCGGTAATATTTGCAAATTCAAAAACTTCTTCCTCAGTAAATCTTCTTTCATATTTAAATACATCCCCAGCTTTTACACTCATTTTTATCCCCCTAATAATAAACAGAATTTTCTTTTATTTTATCATAAAACGAGCCTCAATCCATTCTCTATTATCAAAAGTCTCAAAATTACCTCGCTATACTTTTTTACTTTCCATTCATTTATCGGTGACCATCTCTTTTCGCGACTTGGTATCCATAATACGCACATGTTCCATTTCTCGATAGCTCTCTAACTTCAAATCCACAACTTCTATAAAAATCAAAATTGTTCGCTGATGTATGCGCAAACCAATCACCGTGGGGAAGTTTTTGCAGGCAAAGAGCTACAAGCTTCTTACCTAATCCCTTCCCTCTATATTCACACTTCACAACTAAATTTACTATGTTCGCAATCATAATTCCATCAGAAATGACTCTAACCATCGCAACCATCTCTTCCTCATCCCAAATTGTGAAAGCCCATGTTGAATTTTCAAATGCTATCGTAAATTTTTCAATTTGCCAAGAAGGGATATTATCATTACTCCAACCGGCATCTTCAAACAATGCTTTAATTGCATATGCTGGTACGCTACTCGTTCCCTCACGAATAATAAGTCCATTATGATAAATGTACATGTAATCCCCCCTTTATTTTCATATACCATTCTTCAAAAAATGCAATTTACCTTTAAAAAAGTAATTTTTCATCCAACACGTTTAATGGAATAAACAAGAACATCCATCCCATGAAATAAAGTTGTTTTCTCATAGCTGAGCCCTGTCTTTCTAGCAACAAATATTGAGGCGGGATGATTCGGGTTAATGAGAGAAATTAATTTATTCATTCGTAATGCTTGGAAACCGTAGTCTCGAAATGCTGCCGCCGCTTCTTTTGCATACCCTTTTCCCCAATACTGAGGAAGTAACCAATAACCAATTTCAATTTCCTCTTTTCCATCAATCTGCTGCTTTACCAGCCCTGCATGACCAATTCTTGTTCCCGTTTCCTTTTCAATCAATACAAATAAACCGAGACCGTTTTTATAGCTAGGAATGACCCACTCCTCCAAACTTTTTTTACACTGTATATATGTTTTTAACGTCCCATTTCCAATATAGCGCATTACCTTCTCGTTCCCCCATAGTGAAGCATAGAACTGTAAATCATCCATTGTATATTTGCGAATTTGTAAACAATCTGTATGAAACATGCCTGCACTCCTTTCCACTAATTTATTCTTAATTTCACGATCATGTTTTGTATGCATACGAAATGTTACTATTAATTATAAAGTGAAACTTTAATCAGTGGGGAATTTTGTTCACCCCCACTGATTATCAGCCCTCACCAATCGAGCGTTTACGGGCAGTGGATCTCCCATCTAACTTCTTTGCTCTAGCTGAATTTTGAGACGGGAGACTTACTGCCCGCAAATAGCGGGATAAATGAACCTACAATAAAATACAGAATATTCATTCTTAACGACTAAAAAAAGCAGTAGACAAATTTCGTCTACTGCATCCATATCATAACTAGTATTAAGAAAACTACAGTTGAGGGGGTGTAGGATTTTCAAATATACTAGATACTTATCCCGTTCTAACGGGCGGTAAACTTTCCAATTGTTTCAAGTGAAAAGTTTACCGCACATAAGAACTTCCTTCGTTCATTAAGATAGTATTGCTAAATAATCATATACACGCTTAGATTTCTCTCCACCCATTCGTGCATGCTGAAGAAGAGAAATGCCATGAGGACCAGATGCACGCAATGCTTCTGGTTGAGCTACTAAAATAGCTTGTACAACTTCTAATTCACCAAGCATAGCTGCTGCAAAAATATCCATCCGAGCACCCTTTTCTAGTAAATAAAGAGCAATATCTTTACGACCTACATGTGCCGATGCCCCTAACGCACTTTCCCAATCTGATCCACCCCAATTATAAGAGGCGTGAAGTAAGCTTGGCGATTCAACCAATAGCTCTTGTACTTTCTCTAAATCCCCGTGAGCTGCCATAACAAATTCTCTTACTAATTCAGTGGTAATACGCTCTTCTGTTTGCATCGCTCTTCTCCCCTTTTAGAAATTCGTTTCGGTGTAAAAAACGGCTTGTCACTTCCTTGAAAGATATCTACATCTATGCCAAATACATGTTGAAACATTTCATGGCATAGCACTTCTTCTGGTATACCATCATACTGAATCTTTCCTCGCTTTAATACGAGTAAACGATCGCTATATTGAGCAGCTTGGTTAATGTCATGTAAAACCATTATAATTGTCATTCCATACTCCTCATTTAATCGTTTCACAAGTTCCATTACTTCCAACTGGTGAACGATATCTAAAAAGGTTGTTGGTTCATCCAATAGTAAGACATTTGTACGTTGCGCTAGCGTCATGGCAATCCAAGCACGTTGCCGTTCCCCTCCTGATAAAGAATGTAAAAGACGATATTCATACCCTTCAAGATTTGTAACAGACAATGCCCAATCAACAATTTCTTCATCTTCTTTATTTAAGCGGCTACTCCATGATTTATGTGGACCTCTTCCGAACTCAATTAGTTCTTTCACTGTTAAATCTAATTGATGATCATGCATTTGTGGTAACATTGCTAATTGCTTCGCTACATCAGCACTCTTCATCATATGAATGTTTTTCCCATCTAAAATGATGTCCCCTTCGCTTTGTTTCAGTAGCCTTGCTATTAAACGAAGCAAAGTAGATTTTCCCGATCCATTCGGACCAATTAAACTAACGATTTCTCCAGCCTTAATATGTACATTCATATTTTGCATTTGAAATCTTTCAGAGTGTGCATAAAACACTTTGTTAACGGAAATCACGTTGTTTTCCTCCTCTATGAATTAAATATAAGAAGAACGGACCACCTAAGAAGGACAGTAAAATACCAACAGGCAATTCGATTGGATCGAACCAACTTCGAGCTATTGCATCCGCAAAAACAAGTAATACACCGCCGCCAAGGCATGATAAAGGTAGCAAATATCTATAATCATTTCCAACTAATAAACGTAGCATATGTGGTACGACAAGACCGACAAATCCAATAAGACCAGATACACTTACTGCAATTCCAGCTAATAATGTACTTACTACGATTAAATAAAACCGACTTTTTTCCACGTTATGTCCTAATAACTTTGCCATTTCATCTCCAAGCATTAACACTCGAATATGCTTAATGCCAAAGAAAGCTAATATAATGGCGAATATTGCATAATAAATAATCATGTTTAAATGTGCCCAACTTACACCACCAATACCACCCGCTAGCCACGGTAACACGGATTGTACTTTGTCACTATGTAATAACATTAATGCTGACGTTGCTGCACCAATTAATGCATTGATCGACACCCCTACTAAGACGATTCTTGAAGGTGGTGCCCCTTTTTGCCATGATAAAGCATAAATAACCATCGCTGTTATGAAAGCTCCTAAAAACGCCCCTAGTGGTAAAAAAGCTAGATGCTGTGGGAATAAAATCATGATGACAATTGCTACAAGGCCTGCCCCAGATGAAACTCCGATAATACCAGGATCTGCAAGAGGGTTTCTCATAACCCCTTGCAGCAGTGTACCAGATGCAGCTAAACATGTTCCTACTATAAACCCAACGAGAACTCTCGGTATGCGAAGATCCCATACAATTCGATGAACTGTCGAACCCTCATCTTGTATACCTGTTAGAATGTCTCTTACAGAAAAAGATAAACTTCCTGCGAAAAGTCCGTAAAAGAGGCCTAGAATTGTTAATACAACTAAAGTAACTGCTATTATCCATCTTTTTTTCGCAAAAGGATGTTCCTTTTCTCTTACTACTTCACTACTTTCCATACGTATCATTTCCTTACATCTTGTATACTTTTATACATAAAGTCCATTGCTTCTGTAACTTTTGTCCCAGGATTAGATCCAAATAAATCAGGTGGCAAAATAACTACGCGGTTTTGTTTTACTGCATCTAAATTTTTCCACGCTTCATTTTTCATCATTTCGCCTTCGAATGCTTTTTTCACACTTGTTGGATCTCCGTGTGTAATTAAATAAATCACATCTGGATTCGCCTCAATAATACGTTCTACACTTAGCTGTGCATATTGCGGATATTCTTTCATTTCTGGAAAATCAGAAGCAATATTTTTTCCGCCTGTTTTTTCTAAAATATCACCTGATAAAGATGTTGGTAATGCCGCTAAATAAGTACCTGGTGCGCCATACACTAGCAATGCTTTCACATCGCTCTTTTTCTCATATTTCTTCATTTGATTATTGATTTTTTGATTAAGTTCTTTTGCTTTATCTTCTTTCTTCATTGCCGTTCCATATAATTCAATATTCTTTTGAATATCTTGTACAGAATTCGCAGAAGAAATGATTACTTTCGTTCCCTGTCCTTCAACCGTTGGCACATTCTTTTGGAATCCATTGTTAGCAACAAGTACATCGGACTTTAAACTAGCAATTTGCTCAAAGTTCGGTTGATGTGCATTCCCGATTACTTTTGCTTTCTTTAACTCCTCTGGAAGAGTTAATTTCGTATCCGGACGACCTACTACTTTTCCACCTAAAGCATGAATAATATCCATGTCTCCCATACTTAATGTTGCAAAACTTTCTGGTACTTTATCGAATGTTACCTTTCTCCCTGACAGGTCGGTAATTTCGATTTTTTCTTTTCCTTTTTCTGTTTTGGTTGCAGACGCTTTTTCGTCCCCTTTGGCACTGCAACCTATTAACAAGAAAAAAATAGATAAAATCGCTGTAAATAGCGTAATAGATTTTTTCATTCCTTCACCTCTAATTGATAATGATAATCATTAACTACTATTCTACTTTAATTGATAAGGATTATCATTGTCAACATGAAACGCATACATTTTTCTACAAAAAACAAAAAGCGCGACAAAAAGATTCTTTCTTTTCGCCGCGCTCTAGTTAACAATATTATTCACATTCATTTTCCTCTAACTGGTCACGCATCACTTTCACACGCTGAAAGAAAAAGAACGATAAACTTAAAAATATAACGATACTCCCCATCATAACAAAAAATTGGATTGTCTCTTTTGCTCCATCCGGAATCAACAAGCCAACCATTAACAATGTACTTACAGCGAGAAGAATTTGTCCGAACCTAGTATAATCTTCTATTTTCCCTTGTAATTCTTTCATTATATTCTCACTCCTCCATTTCACTTTATCATATTCTATGAAACTGAAAGACCAGTAAATACAGCCATTCTGGGAGATGTTTTCCAACAAAAAAAGAGCCGCTTTACTGCGGCTCTTTTTTAATCATTATTCACCTTTATATGCTTCCATATAAATTTCTTTCAGCTCTGAAATAAGCGGTAACTTTGGATTAGCAGTTGTACATTGATCTTCAAAAGCTCTTTCTGCTAATACTCCAACAACCTCTTCAAATTGCTCTTTATCTACCCCTTGTCCTGCAATACTCATATTAATATTTAAGCTTTTTCCAAGCTCAGTAATTGCTTTGACGAGTGATTCCACACCTTCTGCTATTGAGCTTGCTGGAAGCCCGAGCATTCTCGCAATATGTGCATAGCGTTCATCTGCTACAAAGTGCTCATATTTTGGGAACAATGCGTGTTTTCTTGGCTTAATAGCATTATAGCGGACTACGTGCGGCATTAGAATGGCATTTGCACGTCCGTGCGGAATATGGAATTCTGGTCCAATCTTATGTGCTAAGCTGTGATTAATACCGAGGAAAGCATTTGCAAATGCCATCCCTGCAATTGCAGAAGCGTTATGCATTTTTTCTCGTGCTTCTTCATCATTTCCATCTTTATATGCTCTTGGTAAATATTTGAATACGAGATCAATAGCTTTTAATGCTAATCCATCTGTATAGTCATTTGCCATAACAGAAACATACGCCTCAATTGCATGTGTTAAAACATCCATACCAGTATCTGCTGTTACATGTGGTGGTACTGTCATTACAAATTGTGGATCAACAATTGCTACATCTGGTGTTAATTCATAATCTGCGAGCGGATACTTTATATTATTTTTCTTATCTGTAATAACCGCAAATGGTGTCACTTCTGATCCTGTTCCTGATGTTGTTGGAATCGCAACAAACTGTGCCTTATTTCCTAATTCCGGATATTTACATGTACGTTTTCTTATATCTAAAAACTTCTGTTTAATGCCATAGAATGTCGTTTCTGGATGCTCATAGAATAACCACATTCCTTTTGCTGCATCCATAGCTGAACCACCACCAAGTGCGATAATTACATCTGGCTTAAAGCTTCTCATCATTTCCGCACCTTTAAAGACAGTTTCATCTGATGGATCTGGTTCGACCTCAAAGAAAACTTCAATTTTCACATCATTTGCATGCTTGTTTAAATAGTGCGTGACTGTATCCACATAGCCATGTTCAACCATTCCAGGATCCGTTACAATAAATGCACGTGAAATGTTAGGCATATTTGCTAAATACGCTGTAGCATGTTTTTCAAAATAAATTTTTGGTGGCAATTTGAACCACTGCATATTCTTTTTTCTATTTGCCAGCCTTTTTATATTTAATAAATGAGTCGCTGTTACATTTTGGGAAACTGAATTTTTTCCGTAAGAACCACAACCAAGTGTAAGTGATGGAATAAATCCGTTATATATATCCCCTATTCCACCTTGTGATGAAGGTGCATTTACAATGAGACGGCAAGCTTTCATACGTAATCCAAATTGCTTTTGCACTTCTTTATTTGTAGAATGAATAACTGCTGAATGTCCTAAACCACCGAGGTTCAACATTTCTTCGCAATATGTAAATCCTTTTTCTAATGAATTCGCCTTCACACAGGCTAATACTGGGCTCAGTTTCTCACGAGATAACGGGTATGCTGCTCCGATACCTTGAATTTCAGCTACAAGCATTTTTGTATGTTCAGGAACAGTAATCCCAACTAATTCGGCAATATACTGTGCTGATTTTCCTACAATATCACTATTTACTGCACATGTATTTTCATTTATAACGAGCTTTTCTAATTTTTTTCTTTCTTCTTCTGTTACAAAGTAACAATTGTTTTCGATCATTTCTGTTTTAACATCATCATAGATTTCTTTATCGACAATGATTGCTTGTTCCGATGCACAAATCATACCGTTATCAAATGTTTTCGATAAAATTAAATCATTAACAGCTCGTTTTACATGTGCTGATTTTTCTATATAACACGGTACATTACCAGGACCTACACCTAGCGCTGGTTTTCCAGTAGAGTAAGCTGATTTCACCATACCAGCGCCTCCAGTTGCTAGAACGAGTGCCACATCATCATGGTTCATTAATTGTTTCGTCGCTTCGACAGACGGTCTTTCAATCCATTGAATACAATGTTTTGGTGCACCAGCTTTCATTGCTGCATCATATACGGTTTTCGCTGCTGCCACCGAACAATTTTGTGCAGAAGGATGAAATGCGAAAATAATTGGATTTCTCGTTTTTATCGCAATCAACGCTTTAAACATTGTTGTCGACGTTGGATTCGTTACTGGTGTTACCCCAGCTACTACACCGACAGGTTCTGCAATTTCTATTATTTCTTCATGAGGATCTTCGTGAATAATTCCTACCGTTTTATCTTGCTTTATACTATGCCAAATATATTCAGTGGCAAAAATATTTTTAATGCATTTGTCTTCATAGACACCACGGCCTGTTTCTTCAACAGCCAATTTTGCAAGTGGCATATGTTGATCAACACCTGCTAATGCCATTTCATGAACAATGTTGTCAATCTGCTCTTGTGTAAAACTTTCTAATGCTTGTAAAGCTTGTTGACCGTTATTTACTAACGTATCAATCATCTCTTTTACCTCTTGCATTTCATTTACAACTTTCTCTTTGACTACCATGTAAATTTCCTCCTATTCTGTTATCACGGTCTTTATAAGTCCCTATAGGTCATAATAAGTCCCGATTAGCGAAAAAAAATAGAGTTACCGTCCTACATGAATCCCATTGTTTGTGAAACACTTCACAAGTTTACTCGTGAATAACATTTCATGAATTCAATATACATGAAATCATTTCATTTGTGTATGTATAATTTGTGAAATATTTCACAAATTAACATAATAAAAAATGCACTGCTCCACATTAGCAGTGCATTTTTTATTACGCTAGCGCTTGCGCTAAATCTTCAATTAAATCTTCACCATCTTCAATACCGACAGAAATACGAATTAATGTATCTGTAATTCCTAATTCTTTACGGCGATCTGCTGGGATTGATGCATGTGTCATTTGAGATGGGATAGAAATTAAACTTTCTACTGCTCCTAAGCTTTCAGCAAGTGTAAAGTATTGCAGTTTCTCAAGTACTTTATTTAATGTTTCCTCACTATCTACATCAAACGAAATAATAGCACCAAATCCATTTGCTTGTTCTGTTGCTAATTCGTGGTTTTGATGTGATTCAAGACCTGGGTAATATACTTTATTTACTTTTGGATGATTATTTAAAAATTCAGCAATAGCGCGTGAATTCGTTTCATGTTCTTCCATACGAATTCCTAATGTTTTTAAACCGCGAAGTAGTAAGAAGCTATCTTGTGGTCCAAGAATACCTCCTGTTGAGTTTTGTACAAAGTGAAGGTCTTCTGCTAGTTGTGGGCTATTTACCACTACTAGACCTGCAACTACGTCACTATGACCTCCTAAATATTTCGTTGCACTATGAAGTACAATGTCTGCTCCTAAAGAAATCGGCGACTGCCAATATGGCGTCATGAATGTATTATCAATAATTGTTAATAAATCTTTCTCTTTAGCAAGAGTAGATATTTTCTTAATATCAGTAATTTTTAGTAATGGGTTCGTTGGTGTTTCCACATAGATCGCTTTCGTATTTGGACGAATTGCTTCTACAACTTCCTCTAAGTTTGTTGTGTCTACAAATGTATGTTCAATACCGAAGCGGTTTAATACTTTCGTAATAACACGATACGTTCCACCATAAACATCATCTGTTAAAATAACGTGGTCACCTTTTGAGAACAACATAATTGTCGCTGTAATAGCAGCCATTCCAGAACCGAATGCAAATCCAGCATGACCATTTTCTAATACGGCAATCATTTCTTCTAAAGCTGCACGTGTTGGGTTACCTGTACGTGAATATTCATATCCTTGATGCTTACCAACCGCTTCTTGTTTGTACGTACTTGTTTGATAGATCGGTACGTTTACAGATCCAGTTGAAGGTTCTCCTATGCGAATACCATGAATTAACTTTGTCTTTGCTCTCATTTTTTATTCCCATCCTTTGTATATGTCTTTACTTAAATAGCGCTCACTACTATCAGGAAAAATGGTTACAATATTTGTACCTGGTGCTGCCTTCTCTGCCTCAAGTAAGCTCGCATGAAATGCTGCTCCTGAAGAGCTCCCAACGAGAAGTCCTTCTTTTTGCGCTAATTCTTTCACTCGTAAAAATGCATTTCGATCAGAAATCGTATGAATTTCATCAAAATAAGATGTCTTCAAAAATGGCGGGATAAATTCCAGTCCAATTCCTTCGGTCTCATGTGAACCAGCCTTACCACCATTTAAAATAGATCCTTCTGGCTCTACGATAACTGTTTTAATATCTATATTTTTTTCTTTCAAATAAGATGCAGTCCCCATAAACGTACCGCCAGTTCCTGCTCCAGCAACAAATATGTTAATCTCTCCATTCAGTGCATCCCAAAGTTCAGGACCTAGTGTTTTGAAATAAGCACGCGGGTTTGCTTCATTCGCAAACTGACTTGGAGAGTATGAATTCGGTATTTCATTTACTAATTCTTTTGCTTTTGCAATTGCACCGGTCATTCCTTGCTCAGTCGGTGTATGCACGACCGTTGCACCTAGTGCTTTCATTAATTCTTGTTTTTCAATACTAAATTTCTCTGGTACACAAACGATAACACGTAAATCATGTTCTAATGCTGCAAGTGCCAGTCCAATACCAGTATTCCCAGCAGTCGGTTCAATAATTGTTCCACCTTGGGTAACAAGCCCTTTTTCTAGCGCATCTTCGATTAATTCTCTTCCTAAACGATCCTTAACGCTTCCGCCTGGGTTATAAAATTCAAGCTTTGCAAATAAGCGGACCCCTTTCGGAAGTGAAAAACGAGTAATTTCTACAATTGGTGTATGACCAATTAACTCATGAACTCCACGATATACATTCATCGTGTTCTCCCCCTTGTTTGCCAATAAAGAAAAGGCAACTGTATGTATTTTCTTTATATGAGACAGTTGCCTTTTTGTTACATTACTTTAACTCTTCTAACACTTTTACGATAAAGTTTGTAGAATGAAGAGCTGCTTGATCTAAAAACTGATCAAATGAAACATTTGATTCTTTACCAGCAATATCAGAAAGTGCGCGAATGATAACAAACGGAACTTCATATTGGTGGCATACTTGTGCGACAGCTGCTGCTTCCATTTCTACCGCATAAAGATTTTCAAATTTATCACGGATGGCTGCAACGCGGTTCGGATCACTCATAAATGAATCGCCTGTTGCAATCATGCCTTTTACAACTTGAATATTTTCTTCAGTTTGCATACATTTCTCAGCTAATGCAACTAACGCCTCATCAGCTTTAAATCCAGGCGGCATTCCTGGTACTTGACCATATTCATAGTTAAATGCTGTTACATCTACGTCATGGTGACGAACTTCAGTGGAAATAACTACATCACCAACGTTTAGAGAATGATGGAATCCACCAGCTGAACCAGTATTAATTACTTTTTCAGGCTTATATTTTTCTAATAAAATTGTCGTTGACATCGCTGCGTTTACTTTACCAATACCAGACTTTAACAAGATTACTTCATGTCCTGCTAATAGTCCTTTCGTAAATTCACAACCTGCAACCGTTTCTGTCTCTGCTTGTTCTAATTTGTCACGTAAAATACGTACTTCTTCTTCCATTGCTCCAATTACAGCAATTCTCAATCTAATCCCTCTTTCTATTGCTTAGTTGCCTCCATTACCCAAACGAAATGATTTAATCTCGTAAACGTTACATGGAAGCCATTGTTTTCAAAAATAGTCTGCATAACTGGAATACGTGTATAGTATTCCGTTTGCAAATCGTTTGCTAACTGGTGAAAACCTCTTTGTTTTGCTGTTTCAACAGTTTTATCATATGCATCTTGATCTGCAAATATCGTATCAGCAAACACTATTTTACCACCTTTGTTTAGCAATTGACTATACTTCGCAACCGCTACATTTTTTTCATCATCTGTTAAATGATGAAATGCATAGGTGCTTACAATGGTATCAATTGAATTTGGGACTTCAAACGAAAGAAAATCACCTTCTGTAATCGAAAATTCTTTTGGCAATTTCTCTTTTGCAATCATACGCATTTCACGCGACGGTTCTATACCGTAAACTGTGCGGCCAGCAAGTAATAATTTATTTGTTAAATTACCTGTACCGACACCAAATTCTAATACATTACCAAATGACTTGTTAACTACATCCTCTAGAATATCCTCATAATGGGCGAAAACTTCTTTATATTGTATATCTTCGCCTTGTACGAATGAGTCGTACGTATGAGCCCACTCATCAAATAAACCATTAAATTCTGTGCCCATAAAAATTCCCCTTTTTCTTATCGGTTTTATCAGTATGATATTCCCTCTTTCTAAAAATGTCAATTGAAATGTACATGGTATTTCCTTCTTTTCTTTGTTACACTATAGTTGATTACATAGGAGAGGGGCCGTCTTCATGTCATTTACCTTTGAAATGTTAGAAGATAAAGTAGAATTTTTTGAAGCGGGAGACTTAGCTTCTTTAGAACGAAAAATTAGTGAACAAATCGATAATAATAAAGCACTTATGCTTGAAGTTCATCACATCTCACATCAAATGGTTATGGATCCTGAAAGCAAAAGACCGTATTATAGCGCGGTTGTTCATTTTAAATTAAAGAAATTGCGTTAACTAAAAAAGAGAAGCTCCTAAGGAGCTTCTCTTTTTTAGTTTAGAGTTTGAACAAGTACTGGTTTCCAGCCCTCATTATCTACCCAATCAATATTTACGTAATATCTTTTTCCACTTTGCTTATCTTGAACGTCACCATAAGCTTTACTCTTTCCAGTTTTGTCTCTTCCAACAAAATGGAATACTAATTGCTCCTTCGGTACTTCAATACCTGCAGCAATTGCACTTTGCATCTCATTCCAATCTGATGACCCCTGTTTAAACGTCATCGCTGGTGATGAACCTTGTTCTGTTCCTACAGCTTTCCAAGAAGGTTTTGTATAAGCCTCTTTTGCCTTGGATACAGTTTTTTCAGCTGATACTTTCTCGTTAGCTTTCGCTTCTTCTTCAGCTTTTTTCTTTTCTTCCTCAGCCTTTAACTTCTCTTCTTCAGCTTTTTGCTTAGCTTCTGCTTGCTCTTTTTCTTTTTCTTTTTTCTTAGCAGATTCTTTATCTTCTGATTTTCCAGCTTTCTCATTCTTTGTTGTTTGTTGAGAGACTTTCTTATCAGTAGAAGATGCTTGCTCTTTCGTACTAGGAACGAACAATTGATATGCTACAATAGCTACTAATAGTAATACAATAGCGATTGCAATATTTAAAACACCGTTTTGACGACGTTTTTGTTGTTTCTGTTGGAATCTTGATCCTCCTGCCATTCTCCAAACCTCCATGCAGTTTTTCCTAATTGCTATTGTAACATTAAATCTAGAAAGGTTGAACATTTACAATGATATTTTCATGAAATGAAAACAATTCACTATAAATTGCAAGATTACTTTTCATTCTCCAATTGATAGATTGCTCCTACCATATCTTTAAAAATAGGTGTGACTTTATTCACTTTGTTATCAGTCTCTAGATCAACAACAACTAAAGCATATCTTGGATTCTCATACGGAAAATAACCTGCAAACCAGCGATTCACCCTCGTCCCTTTCCCTGTTTGCGCTGTCCCGGATTTTCCAGCGACACTGAGCGGCAACGAGTGGAATGCCGTTCCTGTTCCTTTCTCCCTTGTTACAACGCCTCTTAATAACTCTTGTAATGTTTTCACTGTTTCATACGAAAGCTGTTTTCCATGTAACGTATGGTTCTCAAATGTAAAAAAATCCGCTCCATTTTTATATACTATTTTTTCAACAGCTTTCACTTCCATCTTTTTTCCATTCCTCGCAATCGTCGCCATCATATTAGCAATTGCTAGAGGTGATATACGTACATCTTTCTGTCCAATCGCTGTTTGCTCTACCGCTTTTTTACTATTTTTGTTTTCTTCATTCCCCCAAATAGTAGAGCCTTTTTCTTCTGGCATTTGCTCGAAATGAGGTGTATGAAATACAGAACCTTTCCATCCGACCTTTTCATTTGCTCCTAAAGCTGCTACGTATGTTTCTAGCACCGTCCTATCCTTTTGTAATAGCTCGTTACCTAACTCGGAAAATGTCCTGTTACAGCTCCTAGCAAAGCTCTCTTTGAAGTTAAGTGTACCCATCATAACTTGTGGGTCGTTTTCACCATATAAATCTTTATTACAATTAAATGTCCGATTAAACAAATTTACTTTTTGATCAATGACTGCAGCTGCAACTACTGTTTTAAAAACAGAGCCTGGAAAATGCGGCGTTAACATTTGATTTTCAAGTGTAGTCTCATATAAATTCTTATCTCTTACTTGTAAAGACGGCTTACTGACCATCGCTAATATTTCATTTGTCTTTACATCAAGTAATACTAATCCCCCCTTCTTTATTTCATTTGCTTCAATCACTTCTTCTGCTTTTTGCTGCAACCCTTTATGTAAAGTAGTTTGAATCCTAACTGGGTAAAATGGATTTCCTGGTGAAGTATATTTCGCTTGCTTTCCGAAAATTGGTTCTCCTTGCCGATCTACTTGATACAATACTTTTGCCTCTCCATCAGTCAATAAAAATTCATCAAATGATTGCTGTAATCCTGAAATACCTATCGGCGTTTGTTTTGAAATTTTTTTCACTTCTCCATATCGCTTTTGAAATTCTCTTTCGTTCTCCCCTACATCACCAATTAAATGATTTATCTCCCCAGTTTGTTTTAATCGCACTTCAGCTGCTACGATACCTAATACATGTAATTGATTCACCTTCTCCATCTGCTCTCGTGTCACTCGAAATGGAGCAGTTTCCCCTTGCAGTATAAATGCATTTTTTTTATTTTTCATTTGTCTTCTGATCTCTTGTCTCGACACACCAATGATATGCGCGATTTTCTCTAACATGTCATTTTTTATTTGTAAAAATGGAAAAACAATTAAAACAGGATACTTTTCCTCCCCTATTTCTTTACCATTACGATCTATAAACTGCCCACGTCCATCGTCTACTGCAATGGATTGCGTACGTTGCGTAACACTTTTTTCAATTAAATTTATTTTGCGATTAGTAAATGATTCTGTATCTATAATTTGGATTTGAATTAAACGACAAAGCAATAAAAACATAATGCCCATAAAACAAATTAAAACAATTGCAATTCTCCGTTTTATTTTCATAAAAAAACACCTCGTCTATTATAGTTTAGACGAGGTACTATTTTATTTATACAATCCCTAAAACAAAAACAGATATTATATAAGGTTATTATTGTTTCTTTGGCTTCTCTAAAAATTTCATAAGAAGCGATCTAAATTCAGTTTCATTCACTCCAGTGTTTTTAGCAACTTCAATTACAGTGGTTGTTACATTAGCCGCTATTTTTAAATAATCCTTACTAAGATTATCCATTTCATTTCTTTTTTCTTTTGCATTCTCAACTGTTACAGAATCAATACAAGTAATCATCTTATCTACAATATGTAAATAATTATTTTGTGCATCTATTATTTTTTGAATATCATCTTTATTACTTACTTTCGATTGTTTTAAATATGTATACGCTTGATTCACTTCATCTTTTAAAATTTTATCATTATTCTTCGCCTGTTCTTGTAACATATTCTTCATATCATCTATTGTTTTTTGATCCATCGAATCTCGCAATAAATAATCTGGATTTCCAATTGCGTAATCATACTTAATCGTTACATCTTGAAATATTTTCATGACAATAGCTAATTGATACGCTACATCAAAATCATTAAATTCCTTTTTATCTTGTGGATTTTCTAAGGCTTTTGAACTCTCAGTTGCTTTAATATCCTTTTTTTCTTCTTGCTTTACTTTTTCTCCCTTTGATGATGTAGTTTCTTCATTCGTTCCGCATGCAGCAAGTCCTAATATGGATATACTACACACCAATCCTGTAAAGATTTTATGTTTCATAATTAGCCCCTTTTCCCTTTTAAAACCTATATTCTCCAATTATGATATCAAAGCTTAAAGTGTTTTTTTGACATTTTTTGTCGAATTACTCTAAGGTTTACACAATTTTTTTCATTCTACAAAAAAAAAAAGATTCTCCCGATAGGAGAATCTTTTTTTTATTTTACAGAGACAATCTCTACTTGCATTTCTCCGCCTGGTGTTTGGATTGTTACTTTCTCACCAATTTGCTTACCTAATAAGCTTTTTGCGATTGGAGAATCGTTAGAAATTCTTCCTTCAAATGGGTCAGCTTCCGCGCTACCTACGATTGTGTACGCTTCTTCATCTCCGTTTGGTAATTCTTTAAATGTTACTGTTTTACCTAATGTAACAACAGTAGATACTTCGCCATTATCTTTAATGATAACTGCGTTACGAATCATATTTTCTAATTGTGTAATACGTCCTTCTACGAACGCTTGCTCATCTTTTGCTGCATCGTACTCAGAGTTCTCAGAAAGGTCCCCGAAGCTACGTGCGATTTTAATACGTTCTACTACTTCTTTACGTCTTACTGTTTTTAATTGCTCAAGTTCGTTCTCTAGTTTTTGCTTACCCTCTTGCGTCATAGGGTATGTTTTTTCTGTTGACATATTTTCCACTCCTTTTATATACCAATCCCCCGAAAAAAAGAGGAGTTCCATATGAAAACTCCTCCGCTTCCATTGTTAGCGGAGGTTTCTAGTACCCTTGCACTAGCGGAGTTGTCACATACAACCCCGTATTTCCAATTCTTCTTTATATAAAGAAGATATGTATGGAAAGTTGATATAAATATGCCCTCACCTATATATAGATGAGGTTGCATGTTTCATTGTATTCGATGGGAAGGGAAAAAATCCCTTCCTACCGTATATCTTTTACTATGCTATTACAAATTTACTTTTTGTTCAAGAATTGTTGCAATTTTTGTCACCATAATATCAATTGCAACATGGTTTTGTCCACCTTCAGGGATAATAATATCCGCAAATTTCTTAGAAGGCTCAATAAATTGATTGTGCATTGGACGTACAACAGTTACGTACTGATCAATAACTGAATCCATCGTACGACCGCGCTCTTTAATATCACGCTGCATGCGGCGCAGAATACGAAGGTCAGCATCCGTATCAACGAATAATTTAATGTCCATTAACTCGCAAAGACGTGGGTCTTCTAAAATAAGAATTCCTTCTAAAATAATTACATCTTTCGGCTCAACTGGAATAATTTCTTCTGAACGTGTATGCAATGTATAGTCATATACAGGCTTATCAATTTGCTCATATGCAAGCAACTGCTGCAAATGTTCAATTAACAGATCATTATCAAACGCAAGCGGATGATCATAATTTGTTTTTAAACGCTCTTCCATTGGTAAATGGCTTTGATCTTTGTAATAATAATCTTGCTCTAAGATTAAAATAGAATGACCTTTAAAATGGTCAAAAATCGCTTTCGTTACACTCGTTTTACCTGATCCCGAACCACCAGCAATTCCAATTACAACAGGCTTATTCGTCCCCATTCGACTATCACTCTTTCTTATTGAAGTATGCTTTTGCGCATCATATTATTCACATACACTCGTTGATCCACTTTGAATTTCACGATTTGCAACGGATGTCTCGCTGCATCTAATTCGTTTCCATCCTCATCCCAAATTTTCTCCACCGTTTGCGTAAAGTTTTCTATTTCTGGTCCAAAGAACTCCACTTCATGTCCTGGTTTGAAATGATTACGTTGCTCAATCGTTACGATGCCCGTTTCTTCATTATAATCTAACACTAAACCAGCAAAATCATACGTTGTTTTCTTACTATGATTTCCAAACATTTGCTCTTGATGTCCTGGAACCCCTTCAAAGAATGCAGGAGCTGTATCACGATTTGCACATTTATCAAGCTCATCTAACCATTCTTGTTTAAACTCAAAGTTATCTGGATCCGCACAATAAGCATCAATTACTTTACGATATACAGTTGCTACAGTCGCTACGTAATGGATTGATTTCATACGTCCTTCTACCTTTAAGCTATCGATTCCAATTTCAATCATTTTCGGAATTGATAAAATTAAATTTAGATCTTTTGGACTCATCGCAAAGTGAGCATCTTCTTCTTGGAATAGAGGAAGCTCTTTTGCATCTTTATGTTGTGATACTGTTTGAACTAAATCATAATCCCAGCGGCAAGATTGGCAACAACCGCCACGATTAGAGTCACGCGCTGTCATATGGTTACTTAATGTACATCTTCCTGAATATGCGATACACATTGCACCATGGACGAATGCTTCAATTTCAATATCCACTTTTTCTTTGATTTCTTTCATTTCTTCATAGCTTGCTTCACGAGCTAATACAAGACGATGTAAACCCTCTTCTTTCCAATACTGTGCTGCTTTCCAGTTGGATAGTGATTGCTGTGTGCTTAAATGCACCTCAACAGAAGGCGCTACACGTTTACAAGTCTCAATGATAAGCGGATCAGCAACGATAATCCCCGTTACGCCAGCTTTTTCAATCCCTTTTAAATATTCCTCTAGCCCGTCCATATTTTCATTATGTGCAAAGATATTTGTTGTTACGTATATTTTTGCTCCATACTTCTTTGCAAACTCAACGCCTTCTGCCATTTCTTCTAGCGTAAAATTACCTGCATTCGAACGAAGACCAAATTCTTGTCCACCTAAATATACAGCATCTGCCCCGTAATGGATAGCTACTTTTAATTTTTCTAAGTTACCCGCAGGGATTAACAGTTCAGGTTTCTTCACAATAACACGTTTGCCATCGATCACTCGTGAAATTTCTTGTACAGTCATTTCCTACACCCTCCTCGTTTAGTAAACCGTTTCTTTAAAGAAGAATCCTGTGTCTAACGGACGATTTACTGGTTGCATTTCTTCTATTTCTTTATATAGAGCATCTTTCAAGTCATAATATGCATCACGATCTTCCACACATAAATCAATCGCTTGACGATATTTCTTCGTTACTTCAATAATGTATTCAGAGCTTTTTAGTACACCATCGATTTTTAAGCTGTCAACTTCAGCTTCGATTAGTTCCTCTAATTCATCGATGAAACAAATATCGTTCGGACTCATAATATGAGTACCATTTTCATCTTCATAAATTGGATATTTATTGTTACGCTCTGGGTCATATAAGAACATATTCTCTTCATATTTTTTCTTTTCAATGTCAAGATTACGTCCTTGATACTCAAAGTAATTTCCTACTAATGAACGCTTCGATTGGAACATACAAGTCATACCGTGAATTTGTACTTCTAGTTCCACTTCAGCATTTTCTTTTAAATCAACAATTTCATCTAAGCTCAGCTCACGAGCTAATACAGCGCGCTTCGCTCCTCTTTGTCCCCAGTAATTACAAGTGAACCAGTTTGTTGCTGTCGTTTCTGTATTCCAGTGCAACTGCATATTTGGCGCTACTTCGCGAACAGCCATTAATACTGCTGGATCTCCGAAAACAATTGCATCTACATTTACTTCATTTAAAAATGAAACGTAATCTGTTAATTCTTCTACTTTATCGTTGTGGAACATAGCGTTCATGGCTACGTATACTTTCACACCATTTTCATGTGCAATCTTCACAGTTTGTTTTACATCTTCACGTGAAAACTCCCCTGCTAAACGTAAACCAAACTTTTGCTCACCGATCATTACCGCATCTGCTCCTGCTTTCGCAAGAAGTTCGATATCCGCCACCGCTCTTGGCGTTACTAACAATTCAGGTTTCTTCATACCTTGGTCACCCTCTCTTTTTACTAACAGCTACTCCATCACCAATTGGGAAAATCGTTGTATCGTATCCTTCATGGTTCATAAGCCACTCATTGTACGTCTTAATACGACGGATTAAACCACGTGTACGTCTGTTTTCAATTTTCTCTTTTGTCGTTACAAGACCATGGTACATAACATTATCTGAAATAATTACGCCACCAGGATTTAATAACGGTTCATATAAGTCAAAAAAGCGACGATACTGTCCTTTTGCTGCATCAATAAAAATAACGTCAAATGTCCCGTGTTCTTTTACTTGTTCACCTGTCTCTAACGCATCACCGTAAATAACTGAAATACGATCTGTTACTGGGGAACGTTCTATATATTCAAGTGCTTTTTCATATCGCTCACGATTGCGCTCAACTGTCACAATACGTGAATTTGAAATAGCTTGCATCATACGAATACTAGAATAACCGATTGCTGTTCCAAGTTCTAAAATGCTTTTCGGTCCAATTAAACGTAAAAATTGCAGCATAAATTCCATTCCAAGTCGATCCATAATCGGCACATGATTTTCTGTTGCATATTCTTCCATTTCAAGAATTAATTTATCTTTCGGATCAATAAATGATAATAGGTACTCGTTAACTGCATCCTCCATAAATGGTCCTCCTTATTTACATGGAGAAGTGCCTCTATGACGTCTTTTCCCACATAGAATGCAATAAAAATACAAGCCAGTTTTACCCTTAGCTTGTACGTCCCGTTTTGATATTAAAAACGATTCTTCTGCCAGTTTTTAACCCGATATATTTTACCACAAAAAAGAGGGATGTGCGACTTTTTTCGCTATCCCTCCCCATTTCACTGTTTTTTCGTAATGTATTTTTGCTTTAATGCATTATGCTCTTCTAATGTTTTCGCATAGTACACTTCACCACTTGGTGCAGCTAAGAAATAATAATAATCTGTTTGCGCAGGTTCTAACGCAGCTTCCACTGAATGTTTACCAGAGTTTGCGATCGGCCCTACCGGCAATCCTTTTACAACATACGTATTGTACGGTGAGTTGACCTTTAAATCTTCGTATAATACACGTTGTTTATGCTTTCCAAGTGCATATAATACCGTTGGATCCGTTTGAAGCGGCATACCTTTCTCTAAACGATTATAAAAGACACTAGAGATCTTTTGACGATCTGTAAAACCAGTTGCCTCTTCTTCAATAAGTGAAGATAATGTTAAAAGCTGATGAACATCCCAGTTCTTTGCTTTCATTTTTGCCTCATTTTGAACAATGATTGCATTTGTTTTCTCAAGCATCGGAATTACGATTTCTTCTAACGTCGTATCTTTCTTATAAAATGAATACGTCGCAGGATATAAATAACCTTCTAATGGGTATTTAATATTACTATCAAAGATTTTATCCGTTAATAACTTCGGATACTTTTGCTGCATTTTTTGAATAAATGCTTTATCGTTTAATTGACGCGTAACATCATCTTTATTCCACTTTAGTTCTGCCGCAATCGTTTCTGCAATTTCAGTTACTTGAGCTCCTTCTTTGATCGTCACTTTATAAAGAGCTGGACGATGCACGTTGCCAGATGACATTTGTTCGATAACATCTTTAGCATTCATCGAAGGATTTAATAAATATGTACCTGCTTGTAAACTTTTCGATTTAGCCTTTGTATAAAAACTAAAAACTGTACCGTTTTTCACAGCGCCTTTTTCTTCTAAAATTTCTCCAATTTTACTTGTAGATGATCCTTTCGGAATTTCTACTTCAATCTCTTTTTTATTCCCGCTATCAACTGGTCCTAATGCGGATGAAATATACGCATAGACTGAACCACAAACTAAAAGCAGTGCAATAATCGAAAATAAAAAGATGCGTCTACGCTTCTTTTTCACTTGATTCTCTATCAAAACTCTTCCTCCTTATTCAATTGTAGACCATATGTATATGTTTCTATACAGCATGATGGAAAGCCACAACAAATTCGCCTATCTTTTTTAGTATCCATTTTATTTTTCTACAATCCGTCTCATTATACTACAAAGGATTACACAGTTTCGACAAAAAATCTTTCATTTTACATATAAATACAAAAAAAAAGATGGACTGTATGTCGTCCATCTTTTCAGTACTTATTATTCAGCTTCTTGCTCATCAGCAAGAGTGTTGAACATTTCTTGTACCATTTCCCACTCTTCTTCAGATTCGATTGGAAGTAAACTTCCGCCCTCTTCTTCATTTTGCTCATAAGCCATTGCATCATAAATTTGGTCTCCATCTTCGTCTACTTCACCGATTGGAGAGAAGACTACGTATGATTTTTTACCAAATTTTTCAGCATCAAAAGTGAAAATAATTTCACATAAATGTTCGTTACCTTTTTCGTCTACAATTGTAATTTGATTTTCTTCCATTTTGGTCACCTCTTATTTACTATCTAAAAATCCTTGTAAGATTACGACTGCAGCCATCTTATCGATTACTTGTTTTCGCTTCTTACGGCTTACATCCGCTGAAATGAGTAGACGTTCCGCTGCCATCGTCGACAAACGCTCGTCCCACATTACAACGTCTAATTGTAACAGCTCTCGTAGGTTTTCTGCAAATTGTTGGCACGCTTCACCACGTGGGCCAATTGTACCATTCATATTTTTAGGTAAACCTACTACTATTTTGTCCACATTGTACTGCTTTACTAACTCAGAAATACGATCAAAACCAAAGTGACCTCGTTCTTCGTTAATCTTAATTGTTTCTAATCCTTGTGCTGTCCAGCCCATTTCGTCGCTCATTGCAACTCCGACTGTTTTTGTACCTACATCTAAACCTAATATCCGCATAAACTACTCCTCACGATGATGTTTCAAGTAAGACTTCACAAGCTCTTCAATGATCTCATCACGTTCAAGCTTACGAACGATGCTTCGTGCATCTTTATGGCGAGGTATGTATGCTGGGTCTCCACTTAATAAATAACCGACGATTTGGTTAATCGGATTATAGCCTTTTTCTTGAAGTGCATCATACACAGTTAAAAGTACATCATTTACATGGACACTCTGTTTTTCATCTTGAATGCTAAACTTCATTGTTTTATCAAAACCGTCCATTTCAAGCACCTCACTTATATAGTAAGTATAGGGAGAAGAACTTCTCCTCTCCCTACCATTGTACACTACTATCTCTTTATTTTGAAACAGATTTAACGTACTCTTGTACAAATGCTAAAGCTTCTTCGACTTGAGCTGGGTTTTTACCACCTGCTTGTGCCATATCAGGACGGCCACCACCGCCACCGCCGCAACGAGAAGCTACTTCTTTCACAAGTTTACCGGCATGGTAACCTTGGCTAATTAAGTCTTTCGTTACACCTGCTAGGATGTTTACTTTATCGTCATTAACAGACGCTAATACAACAACTGCTGACTCTAATTTATTTTTTAGATCATCCATCATCGTACGTAAGTTGTTCATATCTGCAACATTTACTTTCGCTGCTAATACATTCACACCATCAACTGTCATTACAGAATCAGTTAAGTTTCCAGCTTCAATATTGCTTAATTTCGCAGCAAGAGATTCGTTTTCTTTTTGAAGTTGTTTCACTTCAGCAAATAGACCATCAACTCTTGTTAAAATATCTTTCGGATTTGTTTTCATTTTTCCTGCTGCTTCTTTTAATAAACCTACTTGATCGTTCATTAATTCGTATGCAGACTTACCAGTTACCGCCTCAATACGACGAGTTCCTGCACCGATACCAGACTCAGCAACGATTTTGAAAATACCGATAGAAGCTGTATTATCAACGTGACAACCACCGCAAAGCTCTAAGCTGTAATCGCCAACTTGTACAACGCGTACAACATCACCGTATTTTTCACCGAATAATGCCATTGCGCCCATTTCTTTTGCTTCTCCGATTGATTTTTGAGAAATCTCAACGTTAATACTTTCCCAAATTTTCTCGTTTACCATACGCTCAATTTTTTCTAATTCGTCAGCTTGCACTTGACCGAAGTGAGAGAAGTCAAAGCGTAGACGTTCAGAAGTTACAAGAGAACCTGCTTGATTAACATGCGTTCCAAGTACGTCTTTTAATGCTTGGTGTAGTAAGTGAGTTGCTGTATGATTTTTCACAACGCTACTACGGTTTTTCGTATCGATAACAGCTTTCACAGCTGCATCTTTCGTTAACGTGCCTTCTTCCACAGCTACTTTGTGTAAGTTTTGACCATTTGGTGCTTTTTGTACGTCTTTTACAAGAACTTTCACGCCGTCAGCAAGAAGGTAACCACGGTCAGCAATTTGTCCACCGCTCTCAGCGTAGAATGGTGTTACGTCAAGAATTAACTGTCCTTCTTCCCCTGCTTGTAAGCTATCTGTGTACTCACCGTTTTTCACAAGTGCAACAACGTTACTTTCCGTTGCAACTGTACCGTAACCAACGAACTCACTCGCTACTTTAACTTCTCCAAGTACACCGCCTTGAACTTGCATTGAGTCAACGTCTTGACGAGCAGCACGTGCACGCTCACGTTGTTTTTCCATTTCATTTTCGAAGCCTTCTTGGTCAACTGTCATACCAGCTTCTTCTGCATATTCTTCTGTTAATTCGATTGGGAAACCGTATGTGTCATATAGACGGAACGCATCTACTCCAGAAATAACAGTTGTTTTTTCTTCTTTTGCTTTTGCAATAACTTCAGCTAAAATTGCTTCACCATCATGAAGTGTTTCATGGAAACGCTCTTCTTCATTTTTCACAACTTTCGCAATGAAATCTTTCTTTTCAAGTACTTCTGGATAGAAGTCTTTCATTACTTCTCCAACAACCGGTACCAATTCAAACATGAATGGACGGTTAATGTTTAATTTCTTCGAATAACGAACAGCGCGGCGTAATAAGCGACGTAATACATAACCACGACCTTCGTTAGATGGAAGAGCACCGTCACCAACAGCGAATGTTACTGTACGGATATGGTCAGCAATTACTTTGAATGCCATATCTTTTTCTAAATCGCCATTACGATATTTCTCACCAGAAATTGATTCTGTTGCACCAATCATCGGCATGAATAGGTCTGTATCAAAGTTTGTAGGCACATCTTGAACGATAGATGTCATACGTTCTAGACCCATCCCTGTATCAATGTTTTTCTTAGGAAGTGGTGTATATGAACCGTCTGGATTATGGTTAAATTGAGAGAATACAAGGTTCCATACTTCTAAGTAACGCTCGTTTTCTCCGCCTGGATATAATTCTGGGTCACTAAAGTCATTACCGTAAGCTTCCCCGCGGTCATAGAAAATCTCTGTATTCGGTCCACTTGGTCCTTCACCAATATCCCAGAAGTTTTCTTCTAAGCGGACAATACGCTCTTTTGGAACGCCCATTTTTTCATTCCAAATTGTGAATGCTTCTTCATCTTCTGGATGGATTGTAACTGATAGTAATTCTTTATCGAATCCGATCCATTTGTCGCTCGTTAAGAATTCCCAAGCCCATGTAATTGCTTCTTCTTTGAAGTAATCACCGATTGAGAAGTTTCCTAACATTTCAAAGAATGTATGGTGACGAGCTGTTTTCCCTACGTTTTCAATATCGTTTGTACGAATTGATTTTTGAGCATTTGTAATACGTGGATTTTGTGGGATTACACGTCCATCAAAATATTTTTTTAATGTAGCTACACCACTATTAATCCATAGAAGAGATGGATCTTCATGTGGAACTAGTGATGCACTAGGTTCTACTGCATGTCCTTTTTCTTGGAAAAAGTCTAAAAACATTTGACGAATTTGTGCGCCTGTTAGTTGTTTCATTGTATTTTCCTCCTTAAATATAAAAAACTCCCGTCCCTATAAAAGGGACGAGAGTTAACTCGCGATACCACCCTAATTATGAATTGATTACAATAACAATCAATTCATCACCTCATGGTGCCGTAACGTGGCAAGACGGCAGTGATTAGCTGCTCTCAGGATTAGCTTTCTGTTACCCTTCATTTAAAGCTTCTTTCAGCCATATGGAAGCTTCTCTCTATAAATGGACTGTAACGTACTTGTTCCGTCATTGATTTAATGTATTATATGACTAAATATAATAGAATTCTCTTAAGTTTGTCAATGTAGATAATCATTTATATTGTATTAATTGCTTATTTATCATAGGTATTCTACTATTCATTCTTAACAGCCTTTTCATATATTATGCGTTTATTAACAAATCGGAATCTCCTTACAAGAATAATTTATAAAAAATTATAAATATTACCTTTTTTGCTATAATTAAATTATTGTTAATAAAATAAAGGAGCGATCACAATGACAACCTTACTTAGCAAAGCTAAAAACATATTAGCGACTAACGAAACAATATTACTTTACGCAGCATGTTCATTAGACATATTTATTTATCGTTCCGTCGCGAGACCAGGCCTATTGATTTTAACGAACAAAAGGCTATTCTTTTATGGACCAGATGTAAGTAACAATCCAATATTTGAAGAGTACTCTTTCGCAAAAATTTCTAATCTAAAAGAACAAAAGCGTCTTTTCAACAATCAAATTGTATTTATGTATGATAACGAATGGAAAAAAATAAAACATATTCAAACAAATGATGTGAGCTCCCTCGTTCAAAAGATACACGAGCAGATTTCTAAATAAATATACGATTAGCCCTCTATTTCTTACATAGAGGGCTTCTATACTTACACATCTTCTTTTTTCAAGAGAGGCTTCACATGAACAATGACGGTGCGAATAACTGCTAAGATGGGAACCGATATTAGTAACCCTACAATACCAGCTACTTCCCCTCCAACTAGTAATGCAAGCATAATAATAACGGGATGCATACGAAGTGACTTACCAACAATGTAAGGCGATAAAATGTTACTTTCCACAAATTGCAAAATAGCAATCGTAATACCCGCCTTAATAAGTAAGCTCGTTGATACTGTTGCTGCAATCATTAACGTCGGGATCGCTCCTAAAATAGGGCCGAAGTACGGGATTATATCCGTTACCCCAATAATAATACCAAGCAATAATGGATATTTCATACCGATAAACCAAAAAGAAAGAGCTGATACTCCCCCTAATACCAAACAAACAAATAACTGTCCTCGAATATAACTTCCAAGTGACTTATCAATTTCTTTCGCAAGCATTTGCCCCGTACCTCGCCATTTACTTGGGACTAGTTTCCAAAAGATATGATAAAACTCACCATAATCTTTTAATATGTAAAATACAATGAACGGTATTAAGAAAATAATGAGCAATGAATCGAGTACACCACGAGCTGTACTCATCACTTTATTTAAAAGCGCTTGAATCTTCGTTTCCACACCCACAAAAAGTTGTTTCACCTTTTCATGAATGAACGAAGGGAAATTCGCTGTTTGTTCTGTAACGCCATCCATCCACGAATCGTACATCTTTGTAAACTGCGGAAATTGTTCATTAATCTCTTGTAACTGTTTAATAACGACTGGCGTTCCTTTATAAATCCCATAACCAATTCCGCCAAAGAAAAGGATATAAATAAGCAAAATGGCAAGTGTACGGGGCATCCCTTCCTTATGGATTTTTTCAATTAAAGGATGCAATAAATACGCAATAAAACAAGCGATAAAAAATGGCGTGATTGCTACTTTAAATACAAAAATAATCGGTGCCCATAGTGGCTTAATTTTTAAAAAGACGAGCAAACAAAGAAAAACAAGTAATAATAATCCTAAACGATATATCCAAATGATTTTAAGATTCTTCACATGAAAAACCTCCTCCACCTTTATTTTGAAAATAAATGGGGTAGGTTATGTGCGAAACTTTTAAAATCTTTTCATACGGACCATACTGTTTTTTAAAGACGTACATATAAATAACATAACAAGGACAACCACCCCTGAGAATACAGCATGAATTAATATAATCAGGAGGGCTAATTATGGTTTTGTTTATGCTTGGATTATCAGCACTTTTTATGATTCTTGAATGGATTTGTATCGGGTTTGGTATTTGGAAGGGGTTCTTTATTCGTTCCTCACGTAAAGAAAAAGCGAAGCAATTATGGCAGTATGGAATACTCGGCGTTGGCTGCTACGGTCTATCTTATCTTTTCTCAGAAATCGGACTTTTTTATTTGCATATGAGCGCATAAAAAAACTCCCTCGTCAATAAGGGAGTTTTTCACTTTATCGAAATGATTATAAGTAAGACTTAATCATCTTACGTGCTTTTTTCATATTGCGTTTTGAAAATACATCTTGCTTACGAGCATATTGATATGCTGCAGCTCCAACACCTAATGCGATTAATGAATTGCGTAGATTCAAAGTAAATCCCCCTTTTCGTTATCCGATCGTTCTTTCATTCTCATCAAATAAATCATCAAGAGAGCTTAATGAACCATCTTCCTCAACTTGATGCGTATGGATTTTCCCCTTTGAAACCGATAATTCGATATAACAATTCCAGCAATAAAATTGGTTGACACCTATTTTTCCAATGTCTTTCCCTTTGCAATTTGGACAAATGAACATATGGCTTTCATCTCCTTACAGACTCCCAGATTCTATTCGCCATTATGTCCAAACTGCATTCGTTTATACATCGCTGGAGCCTTTCAACGCTATGCGTTTGAAAGTTTCACTATATAATTTCACCTTGTTACATGAAATCATACGGTGAAATGTTTTCCACGTCCATTTCTTCGCCATTAACTGTGACCATCTGTACTTCTCCTTGTGATTCCTGCAAGCGACTAGCCAAAGTTGTTTGACGCATTGCATCATCAAGGCGATTTACACCGGATTTGAAAGTTGCTTCCTCCCCGCAAATAATAAGGAACTTCTTACTTCTTGTAATGCCCGTGTAAATTAAATTACGACGTAACATACGATTGTAACTTTTCACGATCGGCATAATAACAATCGGAAATTCACTACCTTGTGATTTATGAATGGAACAACAATATGCATGCGTAATTTGATTTAAATCGGGCTTTGTATACGTTACCTCAATTCCATCAAATGAAACGATAATCATATCTTGTTGCTCAACGTTTTCTTTCGCATAAAACACCGAAACAATTTCTCCAATATCACCATTAAACACCTGGCTCTCTGGCTGATTAACGAGTTGCAGTACTTTATCGCCTCTTCGGTATACAACATCACCGTAAGCAATTTCTTTACTCTTTTCCCTCTTCGGATTAAATACTTGTTGCAATGCTTCGTTTAATACATTAATACCAGCAGGCCCGCGGTACATCGGCGCTAATACTTGGACATCCCTTGCACTAAATCCTTTTGTTTTAGCATTTTCACAAACTTTTTTCACAACCTCAACAATTTGAGCCCCTGTACAGCTGATAAATGAACGATCTTTTTTATTTTGTGCTAAATCTGGCGGGAGCGTGCCGTCTTTGATTGCATGGGCAAGTTGAATAACAGATGAGCCTTCTGCTTGACGATAAATTTCAGTAAGCTTCACTGTCGGAACTGCGCCTGCATTTAATAAATCTTTTAATACTTGTCCAGGTCCTACAGATGGCAACTGATCTTCATCACCTACAACGATAACTTGAATGTTCGTCGGTAGCGACTTAAATAGCTGATTCGCAAGCCAAATATCAACCATTGAAAATTCATCAATAATAAGGAGCTTACCTTGGACAGGATCCGTTTCATTACGCTGGAAAGATCCTTCTGGCGTCCAGCCAAGCAAACGGTGAATTGTGCAAGCTGGAAGTCCTGTCGATTCACTCATCCGCTTCGCTGCTCTTCCTGTTGGAGCTGTTAATAGTATTGGAAATGGATTATCATCACTGTATTCATTCGGATTTAACGATAATCCGTGAAGTGACGCATACATTTCAACAATCCCTTTAATAACAGTTGTTTTCCCCGTTCCTGGTCCACCTGTTAATAACATCATTGGCTTATGAAGTGCCGTTTGAATCGCTTCTTGCTGAAACGGTGCATACTGCACGTTTAACTGTTCTTCAATTTCACCTAATGTTTTTAACACTTCTGCTTCAGGAAATGAAGGTGTTTCCTCTTGATTCATCAATCGACGAATAGACTTTACAACACCTTTTTCAGAGTAGAATAAAGTTGCTAAATACACTCGTTCTTCTTCTATGATGACTTTCCCTTCACTTTGCATCGTTTCAATACAACCTATAATATCTTCCTCAGTCACTCTTCCTTCTTGATTGTTTAAAAGTGACATCGTTTCTCTTACAAGTTGATCTTTCCTCATATAAACGTGACCAAGTTGCAATGAGACATTCTCTAATGTGTAAAAACATCCCGCTCGTACACGGTCGTCGTGATTACCCGATATTCCTAACGCACGCCCTATATCATCCGCTCGTCCAAAACCAATCCCGTCCACTTCTTCAATAAGTTGATACGGATTATTACGAATCACTTCTAATGTCATCTCTTTATATTGCTGGTAAATCTTAATAGAAAGTTTCGTTCCAAAACCGTAACCATTTAAAAAGCTCATTACTTTCTCTAATCCTTGATGTTCAACAATTGTCTCATATATTTCCTGAGCCTTTTGTTTGTTAACAACACCATTTAACGCCTCAGGGTCATCCATAATTTTAGAAATAGCATGTTCCCCGAGATGATCCACAATTTTTTCCGCTGTACGCTTTCCTATCCCTTTAAATAAATCACTCGCTAAATATTGCACCATACCTGCTTTTGTTTGCGGCAATTCTTTTTTAAATGTTTCAACCATATATTGTTTTCCATACTTTGGATGGTCCTTAAAGTGACCTGTCAATGTAAACACTTCATCTTCATGCATGCGGGGAAAATGACCGTTTATCATTACTTTCTTTTCGTCATATGTTTCATTCGTTTCAATGACTTTCATACTGACAACGGAATAGAGGTTTTCTTCGTTGTGGAAAATGGTATGAAGAACTTGCGCTTTTATAAACTTTTTCTCTTCCTCAAACAAATCCATTGCATGTTGATTTCCCATCTTTCCTCTCCTTTCCGATATTTTCACTTTAATGAGCAGTACATCCCCCACCTCTTTAGATGAGGGATAACTACCCATTAAACTATATTTTTATCTTATTCAGCTTCTTGCTCTAATAAACGAACGCCATTACCCGCTAAAAAGTGATCTGGCTGAATTTCAGTTGCTTTCTTAAATAAAGCGAGAGCCTTCTCATTATTTTCCTCAAATACGTACGCAACACCTAAATTGTAATACGCATCTGCATGCTCTTCATCCATTTCTAATACCTTTTCAAAATAAGGTTTCGCCTCTTGAATGTGTTCTAGTCGAGCGAAGCAAAGTCCGCACTGGAATACAGCTTCCACATCGTTTTCATCTAATTCTGTTGCTCTTTGTAAGAATGGTAGTGCAAGACGATCATTTCCAAGCTGTACATGTGTGATACCTAACATAAATGTTACATCAGCTGATTGTAATCCAGCTTGCATTGCTTGTTCAAATACAGCTTTCGCCTCAGTAAATTGCTCTTGGCCATAATATACATTTCCTAAACCATAATAGGCAGCTGCAGATTTATCATCTAACTCTAGTGCACGTTTATAAAATAAAATCGCTCGTTCGCTATCACCTAATACGTCTAATAAATTTGCAAAATTAATGTATCCAAGCGCATCTTTTGGATTTTCTTCGATTGCTTCTGTAAAATTTTTAGCTGCTTCTTCCCAATTTCCTTCTTGCATATATTGAATACCTGTTTCAAGTTTGTTTGACATGTCCTTCACCTCTACAACAAATTATAACAAAGAATGTATTTTCCAAGCGAACGAAAATTCGCTTTATGTAAAAGAAACCTCTAACCGCTAATCGGCAGAGGCTTCTCATTTATCCTAAATAATCCAATTTCTTACCACTACGGTATACTTCATCAATTGTAGCACCGCCTAAGCACTCATCTCCATCATAGAACACAACTGCTTGTCCTGGTGTAATTGCACGAATTGGCTCATCACAAAGAATACGAACTGTATTTTCATCAACGATTTGAACCGTTACTTTATTGTCTTCTTGACGATAACGGAATTTCGCCGTGCACTTAAATTCTGTTTCTTTTACTTTGTTACTTACCCATCCTACATTCGTAGCAATAACTTCATCACCATATAGAAGTTCGTTATGGAATCCTTGATCAACATATAAAATGTTTTCTTTCAAGTTTTTCCCAACAGCAAACCACGGATCACCGTTACCACCAATTCCAAGTCCATGACGTTGTCCAATTGTATAGTACATTAAACCGTCATGCTTTCCTTTCACTTCACCAGATAATGTTTGCATTACACCTGGTTGCGCTGGTAAGTAGTTACTTAAGAAATCTTTAAAGTTACGCTCACCAATGAAGCAAATACCTGTACTATCTTTTTTCGCCGCTGTCGCTAAGCCAGCTTCTTTCGCCATTTCACGAATTTGCGGTTTCTTTAATTCACCTAACGGGAACATTGTTTTTGATAATTGCTCTTGGCTTAATTGATTTAAGAAGTATGTTTGATCTTTATTGTCATCAACGCCGCGAAGCATTTTATATTCGCCGTCCATATAAGCAACGCGTGCATAATGGCCTGTTGCTACATAATCAGCACCAAGCGCAATTGCATGCTCTAAAAATGCTTTAAATTTAATTTCTTTATTACACATTACATCTGGATTTGGTGTACGACCAGCTCGGTACTCATCTAAGAAGTACGTAAATACTTTATCCCAGTATTGTTTTTCAAAGTTTACTGCATAATACGGAATACCGATTTGGTTACACACTTCAATTACATCATTGTAATCTTCAGTTGCTGTGCAGACACCATTCTCATCTGTATCATCCCAGTTTTTCATAAAAATTCCGATTACATCATAACCTTGCTCTTTTAATAAAAGTGCTGCTACAGATGAATCGACGCCACCGGACATTCCGATGACAACGCGTGTTTCGTGAGGTAGTTTGTTCATCATGTCACCTCCCATGCTAATTTTGTGTTAATCGCTTCACGATTTTCACTGTTTCGTACGCCGCTTTTTCAATTTGCTCTTTCGTATTTCCAAGCCCAAAACTAAAGCGTACGGATGAACGTATTTGATCGGAGTCTTTTCCAAACATCGCTACTAATACATGTGATGGATCAATCGAACCAGCTGTACAAGCAGAACCACTTGATACTGCAATGCCAGCTAGGTCTAAGTTCACAAGAAACGGTTCAATGTTCATTCCTGTAAAACTTACATTAAGCACATGCGGTAAGCGATGTTCTAAGTTTCCGTTTACCTCGAAAGTAATGCCTTCATTTTTGAAGACAGATACCATTATATCTTTAAACTCTTCATATTGGGCATTTTTTTGCTCACGAGTTTTTTCAGCAATAAGAATTGCATGCTGAAGCCCAGCAATACTAGGCACATTTTCCGTACCAGCACGGCGTTTTCTTTCTTGCTCTCCGCCTATTAATAACGGCTCAAATTTCACATTTGCACCAGCGTATAAGAACCCTACACCTTTTGGTCCGTTAATTTTATGGGCTGAAATGGATAATAAATCAATACCAAACTCTTTCACATCAATTTCTACCAAACCATAAGCTTGTACCGCATCTGTATGGAAATAAGCTTGATGCTCCTTTAGTAGCTTTCCTATTTCTACAATTGGTTGCATTGTCCCTACTTCATTATTCCCAAACATAACAGATACAAGAATCGTCTCTTCGGTTAATGCCTTTTGTATGTCAGAAACTTGAATGCGCCCTGTTTCATCGACAGGTAAATATGTCACTTCAAACCCTTCACGCTCTAACAATTCGCACGTATGCAAAATCGCATGATGTTCAATTTGCGTCGTTATAATGTGATTACCTTTATGACGGTTCGCACGTGCTACACCTATAAGCGCTAAATTATCAGCTTCTGTACCACCGCTCGTAAATATAATTTCATTCGGATTCGCATGAATACTGCGTGCACACACACGTCTCGCCTCATCTACTGTGTGACGAGTTTGACGTCCATAAAAGTGAATACTAGACGGGTTCCCGAATATTTCTGTCATATATGGAATCATCTTTTCGACCACTTCTGGGTGAGTCGGAGATGTCGCAGCATGATCTAAGTAAATGCGTTCCATTAAATCTCCTTCTTTCCAAATCGTTTCACAAGGAATTAAATGTAAAACATATAGCCCCCGTGATTTTCTTCCTCATAACGTACTAAATCTTCTAACGTTGTACTATCTAACACTTCTTGCACCGCATCACGAACACGCATCCATAACTGGCGCTGTGCTGGCTCTTCTTCTTCTATCATTTCTACAACACTAATCGGTCCCTCTAATACACGGATCACATCCCCAGCTGTAATGTTAGCTGGTTGATCAGATAATACATATCCGCCATATGCACCTCGCGTACTCTTCACAAGACGAGCGTTACGAAGTGGTGAAATTAATTGCTCTAAGTAATGCTCCGATAAGTCATGCGCCTGCGCAATTGATTTTAATGAAATCGGACCTTCACCAAACTTTTTTGCAAGATCGATCATAATTGTTAAGCCATAGCGGCCCTTTGTTGAAATCTTCATCTATTTTGCACCTCTTTTCAAATTTTCACTTCTATTGGTTATATCTTATTTATAAAAAGAACACAATTTAAAATCCTATGAAATTATAGCATAATATAGTATTATAAGAAATTTCAACTTGTGTATCAAAATGATAACATAAAATCACATTGAAAAACTCGGGAATTATTACAATTGAAAGAAAAATGAAAATATTCATCTTCATTTTTCCCATAAAACAGCATACTATTTCAAATTTCATAGAAAAAAATGATACGATAGAACGAGATTATATGTTAAGGGAGACGGTCTAAATGAAACAACCACTCGCACATCGAATGCGCCCTACAAATATTCAAGAAATTATTGGGCAACAGCATTTAGTTGGTGAAGGAAAGATTTTATGGCGAATGGTCCAAGCAAATCATTTTCAATCTATGATTTTATACGGTCCTCCAGGTACAGGAAAAACATCCATTGCCAGTGCAATTGCAGGAAGTACCGGTACCCCGTTTCGTCTATTAAACGCTGTTACTCACAATAAAAAAGATATGGAAGTTGTCGTACAAGAAGCGAAGATGCATCGACACCTCGTTTTAATTTTAGATGAAGTTCACCGTCTAGATAAAGCAAAGCAAGACTTTCTATTACCTCATTTAGAAAGCGGACTTCTTACTTTAATTGGTGCAACGACAAGTAATCCATTCCATGCAATAAACTCCGCTATTCGAAGCAGATGTCAAATTTTCGAATTACACGCACTAACAGAAGATGATATTTTAATTGGGTTAAAAAGAGCTTTAGAAGATAAAGAAAAAGGCCTTGGAGAATATGCTGTAACGATAACAGATGAAGCACTACATCACTTTGCAAACGCCTCTGGTGGTGATATGCGTTCCGCTTATAACGCACTTGAGCTTGCTGTATTATCCAGCTTTACTACAGACGATCAAGCGGCTGAAATCACACTCGAGATTGCAGAAGAATGCTTACAAAAGAAGAGCTTCGTTCACGACAAAGGCGGCGATGCTCATTATGACGTATTATCAGCATTTCAAAAATCAGTGCGCGGAAGTGATGTAAATGCAGCGCTCCATTATTTAGCACGCCTTATTGAAGCAGGTGATTTACAAAGTATTGGCAGACGCCTTCTTATTATGGCTTATGAAGATATTGGACTTGCTAGCCCACAAGCTGGACCGCGTACACTAGCTGCAATTGAATCAGCTGAACGAGTCGGATTCCCAGAAGCACGCATCCCACTTGCAAATGCCGTTATCGAGCTATGCTTATCACCAAAATCAAATTCAGCTTATAAAGCACTGGATGCTGCACTACATGATTTACGTAACGATCAAACAGGTGATATTCCAAACCATTTAAAAGATAGTCATTACAAAGGCGCAGAATCACTTGGAAGAGGCATTGGATATTTATATCCACACGACCATCCAAACGGCTGGGTAAGGCAACAATACTTACCTGATAAAATAAAAAACAAGCAATATTATAAACCGAAAACGACAGGAAAATTTGAGCAAGCACTTTCTACTGTTTATGAAAGATTACAAACTTCGAATAAAACGAAAAATAAAGGGTAACATAAACGAAAACGTCACCATTATGGAGGCTTCGCTTATGAAAACACGTCAAGATGCATGGACAAAAGAAGATGATCTCCTTTTAGCAGAAACTGTTTTACGACATATTCGCAGCGGAAGTACACAAATAAAAGCATTTGATGAAGTCGGCGATGCGTTGAACCGCACTTCAGCAGCTTGTGGCTTTAGATGGAATGCTGAAGTACGAGCGAATTACGAAGATGCAGTGCAGATTGCAAAAAAACAACGTAAAGAATTAAAACGTTCTGAAGCTAAAATAGAAAAAGATCAGTTCACGAAAACGAAACAACTCGTAATCGATGCTGAGTTTTCAGAAGATATTACGCCAAGTAAACAGGAACTTACAATGCAAAATGTCATCTCATTTTTGCAAAACATGGAACATAATAACCCTTCAATCGCAAAGTTGCAAACTGAAAATGATGTATTACAAAATCAGCTCACTTCCCTACAAAAAACGAATAATGAACTTGAAGCAAAATTAGCGGTACTCACAAAAAAACAACAAGCAATCGAAGAAGATTACGCGATGCTTGTTAGAATTATGGATCGTGCTCGAAAACTTGTTTCAGTCGAAGAGCAAGAAGATCAAATTGCCCCGATTTTCAAAACCGATCAAAACGGGAATTTAGATATTATTTATTCTGCAGAGAATTAAAAACAAGGATGTCACTTAGTTAAAAAAGTGACATCCTTGTTTGTTTTCGGTGAACCATATATATCGGTAATTGAAATTATATCAACGATTTTTCAAATATATCTATCGTAACTTGCAATATATCAACGATTTTTCAAATATATCTATCACAACTTGCAATATATCAACGATTCGACAAAGGATATCGATTTAACGACAAAGATTGACAATAACATTCCTCCCTGTCATACAAAGAAACGCCCAAAATAGATTGGGTAAATATAATCATTACTTACTAGCCTTGCTCACATTTGAACTAGTAGTAATGCAAATATTTTTATTTCTTTAATACATATAAAAAAGCATATATCCAAAATGGATATATGCTTTCACTTTATTCTTGCCCCACACGTTTCACTTCTACGTTTTTAATACGTTCACGTACAACGTGACTTGCCATAATTAAGCCTGCCACAGATGGTACGAATGCATTTGATGAAGGTGGTAATTTCGCTTTACGAATTTTTGCATTTTCGTCTGGTACGATCTCTTTACGTACTTCTTCACGAATTACGATTGGATTCTCGTCAGAGAAGACAACTTTTACACCTTTTTTAATACCCTCTTTACGAAGCTTCGTACGAATTACTTTCGCAATTGGATCTGTATGTGTTTTAGAGATATCCGCAATACGGAAACGAGTTGGGTCCATTTTATTTGCTGCACCCATACATGAGATAATTTTAATTTTACGACGTAAACATTGTTTAATTAAATGGATTTTGAACGTAATTGTATCAGATGCATCCACTACGAAATCTAAACCGTGTTTAAAGAACTCTTCATATGTTTCATCTGTATAAAACATTTCTAGTCCAATTACTTCACATTCCGGATTAATGTCTGCAATACGCTCTTTCATTAATTCTACTTTTGAACGTCCTACAGTAGATACTAAAGCATGAATTTGACGGTTTACGTTTGTAATATCTACAACGTCTTTATCAACTAATACGAGACGTCCTACGCCAGAACGTGCTAACGCTTCTGCCGAAAATGACCCTACGCCACCAATTCCTAAAATACCGACTGTACTATTTTTTAATATTTCAAGTCCTTCTTTACCGAAGGCTAATTCATTACGTGAAAATTGATGTAACATTCAGCTCTACACTCCTATTACAAAAATGGTCTACCATGTATTCTAGCGTTTTTCCGACTATTTGTATAGAAAAAGTTATAGAATTCCTAAAAATACATATTTCGAAAATGAAAACATAGTGTACACCGGACTTTTTAAACTTCCCTTTCAATACATGTTTAAAAAGGAGGATTCAGAGGGACGAGCAGCTCGAGGCGCTTATGCCAAGAGGAGCGCAGTGTAGCTTTAACTACTCGAGCACCGGACTGGCGAAGTAACGACGAGATGCGACCTCCATCTGAACCGGACTTTTTTAAACTTCCTCTCAAAAAAAGTCTAGACGGTTATAGTATAACCATCTAGACCCTATTCTTACTTCTCTTCTTTCAAGCTTAATTTTAAGTTCAATTCTTCAAGCTGTGCTTCTGCAACTGGGCTTGGAGCTTCTGTTAATAAGCAGCTTGCGCTTGCTGTTTTCGGGAATGCAATTGTATCACGAAGGTTCGTACGGCCTGCAAGTAACATAACAAGACGGTCTAAACCTAATGCGATTCCGCCGTGTGGTGGTGTACCGTATTCGAATGCTTCTAATAAGAATCCGAATTGCTCTTGCGCTTCTTCTTGTGAGAATCCAAGTGCTTTGAACATTTTTTCTTGTACGTCACGCTCGTAAATACGAAGTGATCCGCCACCAAGCTCATAACCGTTTAATACAAGGTCATATGCTTGTGCACGTGCTTTTTCTGGTGCTGTTTCTAGTAGCTCAACATCTTCACGGAATGGCATTGTGAATGGGTGGTGAGCTGCGAAGTAACGATCTGCATCTTCATCGTACTCAAGAAGTGGCCAATCAGTTACCCATAGGAAGTTAAATTTACTTTCGTCAATTAACTCAAGCTCTTTACCTAGACGTAAACGAAGTGCGCCTAAGCTATCTGCAACAACGCTCTTCTTATCTGCTACAAATAGTAATAAGTCGCCAGCAGTAGCTTCTAATGTAGTCATTAACACGTTTGCATCTTCTTCACCGAAGAATTTCGCAATCGGTCCTTTTAGGCCGTCTTCTTCAACTTTAAGCCAAGCTAGACCTTTTGCACCGTATACTTTCACAAATTCAGTTAATGCATCGATGTCTTTACGAGAGTATTTACTTGCAGCACCTTTTGCATTAATTGCTTTTACTTGTCCGCCGCTTTCTACAGCACTTGTAAACACTTTAAATCCACAACCTGCTGCAAACTCAGATAAGTCTGTTAGTTCCATTTCAAAGCGTGTATCTGGCTTATCAGAACCGTAGCGAGCCATTGCATCAGCATATTTCATACGAGGGAATGGTGCACTAACTTCTACACCTTTTGCATCCTTCATAACTTTCGTCATCATACGCTCCATCATATCTAAAATTTCATCTTGTGTTAAGAATGAAGCTTCGATATCGATTTGCGTGAATTCTGGTTGACGATCCGCACGTAAATCTTCGTCACGGAAACAACGTGCTACTTGATAGTAACGCTCAAATCCGCCGACCATAAGAAGCTGTTTAAATAACTGTGGTGACTGTGGTAATGCATAGAATTCACCATCATGTACACGACTTGGTACTAAATAGTCACGAGCTCCTTCTGGCGTGCTTTTCGTTAAAATTGGTGTTTCGACTTCTAAAAACTCTTCTGTATCTAAGAAATTACGAATTGTTTTTGTTACGTCGTGACGCATTTTGAATGTGTTGAACATTACAGGACGACGTAAGTCTAAATAACGATATTTTAAACGCACATCTTCTGATGCATCTGTATCATCAGCAATGATAATTGGCGTTGTTTTCGCTGCATTTAGTACATTTACTTTTGTTGCTTGTACTTCAATACGACCAGTTGCCATATTGTCATTAATTGCGCCTTCACCACGTTCAACAACTGTACCTTCTACGTGTAATACGTATTCACTACGAATTGTTTCTGCTACTTCTAACGCTTCTTTTGATGTTTCTGGGTTAAATACAACTTGTACGATACCTGTGCGGTCACGTAAATCGATAAAGATTAATCCACCTAAGTCACGGCGTTTTTGTACCCAACCTTTTAATTGAACTGTTTGTCCAACAGCTTCTACTGTTACTTTTCCACATGCATGTGTTCTTTCAGCCACTGTAAGTTCCCCCTATATTAATTTCTCTGCTACGTATGAAGCAAATACATCTAACGCTACTTCTTCTTGTTCACCTGTTGCCATATCTTTTAAGTTAATGATACCTTTATCCAGCTCATCTTCTCCTAATACAGCTACAAATTTCGCCTTTAGACGATCTGCTGATTTAAATTGTGCTTTCATTTTGCGATCTAAATAATCTTTTTCAACTGACAATCCAGCTTTACGAAGATTGAACGCAACTTTTGCAGCATGGTCTTTCGCTTTTTCACCGAGCGCTACAACGTAACAATCAATGCTATGTTCAAGTGGTAATTCAATATTTTCAGCTTTTAGCGCCATAATTAAACGTTCAATACTCATTGCAAAACCGATACCTGGCATTTCTGGTCCACCGATTTCTTGTACAAGTCCGTTATAACGGCCACCACCGCTTAATGTAGTGATCGCACCGAAACCTTCTGCCTCACTCATAATTTCAAAAACAGTGTGTTGATAGTAGTCTAAACCACGTACTAAGTTCGGATCTTTTTCAAATGGAACATCCATCATCGTTAATAGTTCTTGAACTTTGTCGTAGTATACTGCTGAATCTTCGTTTAAGTATTCTGTAATAGATGGTGCTGTTCCCATTAATTCATGGTTACGGTCTTTCTTACAGTCTAAAATTCGAAGTGGGTTCTTTTCTAAGCGAGATTGACAGTCAGAGCAGAATTCGCCGATACGTGGCTCAAAGTGTGCGATTAATGCATCACGGTGTGCTTGACGGCTCGCTGCATCACCTAAACTGTTTAATACAACTTTAATATTTTTTAAGCCCATGCCGCGGTAAAATTCAACAGCAAGTGCAATTACTTCTGCATCAATTGCAGGATCATTACTGCCGATTGCTTCGATACCGAATTGTACGAATTGACGATAGCGACCTGCTTGTGGTCTTTCATAACGGAACATTTGACCGATATAGTATAATTTCGTTGGTTGTGTTGCATCACCAAACATTTTATTTTCAACGTAAGAACGTACAACAGGTGCAGTACCTTCTGGACGTAATGTTAAGCTGCGCTCTCCACGATCTTGGAATGAGTACATTTCTTTTTGTACGATATCTGTCGTATCACCAACACCACGTAAAAATAGCTCCGTGTGCTCAAAAATTGGTGTACGAATTTCTTTATAATTGTAACGACGGCAAATTTCGCGTGCTTGCCCTTCGATATACTGCCATAACTCAACAGTGCCTGGAAGAATATCTTGCGTTCCGCGTGGGATTTGAATAGACATATTCAGTTCCTCCTCAAATTGTTTTAATCTTAATAAAAATAAAAAAACTCCCGCCTCTACTGTTTAAACAGTAGGGACGAGAGTATTATACCCGTGGTGCCACCCTAATTGAAGCACATATGCTTCCACTTTTTTAATAACGCTTAAATATGCGTTCATCCCTACTAAGCATATATGCCGTTCAAGTTGAAACCTCTAGAGTGTCATTCAATCAGTCATCATGCAGAAATGTTTTCAGCCTAAGACATTCCTTCTCTTTCCATGTGTGTCTCATTTACTCTTCTCTATCAACGGTTATATTCATATGTAAATATAAAATTACTATACGTTTGTTAAGTAGGATTGTCAAGTGCTCTAAGAACGTTCAATCTGCTTCTTTAGACGCTTTACATCTTGAAGAGAAATCCCAAACTCGGAAGCAAGCTCCATTGAAGTATTGTTTTGCTCTTTTGAAATAAAATCATGAAAATTCACGTTAAATAGTTGATTTGCACCATTTGTAACAGAATGCCCTTTTTCATTCATGCGCATACGTATATCCCTCACATTCAATATGGATGTTTTACTTTTTATTGTTCCATATTGATGAGAGAGTTATACATAACCGAAACTGCTATTGATTCCAAATAAACATTAGTATTCGATTTATAACAATAACAATAGCCAGTCCGCTTGCTAGCATATGATGCTTCAAATGATATAATGCTGCAACACCTACTCCAAATACGATAATTTCTAATAATACATGTAATATACCTTTTACTTCCCATTCTGCATGTGGAGCTCCAAATAACCCCCAAATGGCAGCAACAACAATCGGAATAATAATAGCAAGTGTAATTTTTATAGCTGTTGTTGTTCCTACTCGAAACCCCCAGTATCCAACAATCCCAAGAATACATAACTCTAGCATAAAACGTAAAGCTATATTAAATTCTTGAAGCATACTACACCTTCTTTTCCTTTTATTCCCCTTCAAATTAATCGTATGATAAATGAACAAAACATACAACAATGTATAAAAAAGAGAGGATTATATAACCCTCTCTTTTTTATCAACACTATTTACTTTCTACAATTAAGGTCACCGGACCATCATTGATTAAAGAAACGTCCATCATTGCTCCGAATTTCCCTGTTTCTACATGCAATCCTTGTTTGCGAACTTCTTCATTAAAGAAATCGTATAAACGCTCTGCATAGTCAGGTTTCGCAGCATCCATAAAGTTTGGACGTCTCCCCTTGCGACAATCTCCGTATAATGTGAATTGCGAAATAGATAGAACTTGTCCTTCTACATCAAGTATAGAATGATTCATCTTTCCGCTCTCATCTTCAAAAATACGTAAGTTTGAAATTTTTTCCGCAATGTAAGTTGCATCTTTTTCTGTATCTTCGTGCGTAATGCCAACTAGTAATGTTAAACCGAACGGAATTTGTCCTACGATCTCACCGTCTACCGTGACAGACGCTTTCTTTGATCGTTGTAAAACAACTCTCATCTTTCTACACTCCCTATTAATGCATCATGCGTCGTACTGCATAAATTTCCGGAACACGTTTAATGCGTTCTACTACTTTTTTCAAATGTTGTAAGTTACGAATTGAGATTGACATATTAATTGTCGCCATCTTATTACGGTCACTTCTACCAGAAACAGCTGAAATGTACGTTTTCGTCTCTGTAACAGCTTGCAGTACTTCATTTAATAAACCACGGCGATCGTAACCTGAAATTTCAATATCAACGTTATACTCAATTTCTTTTTCAGGGCTACCTTCCCACTCTACTTCTAATAATCTTTCTACAGCTTCTTCTGTATGAACATTTACACAATCACGGCGGTGAATCGATACGCCTCGGCCTTTTGTAATATATCCAACGATATCATCGCCCGGAACTGGGTTACAGCATTTCGATAAACGGATTAATAAATTATCAGCACCGCTTACTTTTACACCAGAATCCCATTTTCGAATTTTCATCGGTTTACGAACTTCTTTAACTTCAACAATCTCTTCTTCTTCGCGTTGTTTGCGGAACTTGTCCGTTAGTCGCGTAACAATTTGCGAAGCTGTAATTCCGCTATATCCAACTGCTGCAAACATATCTTCTTCATTTGCAAAGTTAAATTTCTCAGCGACGCGTTTTAAGTTATCAGGCGCTAATACTTCTTTCATCTCATACTCTAGACCACGTACTTCCTTTTCAACAAGTTCACGGCCTTTTTCAATATTTTCGTCTCTACGTTGTTTCTTAAAGAATTGACGAATTTTATTTTTTGCATGAGATGTTTGAGCAAGTTTTACCCAGTCTTGACTTGGGCCATAGGAATGTTTCGACGTTAAAATTTCAATGATGTCGCCTGTTTTTAATTTATAATCCAGCGTCACCATTTTACCGTTTACTTTTGCACCAATTGTTTTATTCCCAATTTCCGAATGGACACGATACGCGAAATCAATCGGAACCGATCCAAGTGGTAATTCCATTACATCGCCTTTCGGTGTAAAGACGAATACCATGTCAGAGAATAAATCAATTTTTAATGACTCCATAAATTCTTCTGCATTAGAAGCTTCATTTTGCCATTCTAATATTTGACGGAACCATGTGAGTTTCTTCTCTAATGTACCTGTTGTTTCTGCTGTTTTTCCTTCTTTATACGCCCAGTGTGCCGCAATCCCGAATTCTGCAATTTCGTGCATTTCTTTCGTACGAATTTGCACTTCAAGTGGGTCACCTTTCGGTCCAATTACGGTCGTATGAAGAGATTGATATAGATTTGCTTTTGGCATTGCAATATAATCTTTAAAACGACCTGGCATCGGCTTCCAGCACGTATGAATAATTCCAAGCACCGCATAACAATCTTTAATACTATTTACAACAACACGTACAGCTAATAAATCGTAAATTTCATTGAACTGCTTATTTTGCAGTGCCATTTTACGATAGATACTGTAAATATGTTTCGGTCTTCCAGAAATCTCAGGTTGAATTGCAACTTCTTTTAATTTCTCACGAATACCAGTCATTACTTCGTCTAAATATTCTTCACGTTCTGCACGTTTACGCTTCATTAAATTTACAATACGATAATATTGCTGTGGATTTAAATAGCGAAGTGACGTATCCTCTAGCTCCCATTTAATAGTACTAATTCCGAGTCTATGTGCTAAAGGTGCAAAGATTTCTAACGTTTCATTCGCTATGCGACGCTGCTTCTCTTGAGGCAAATGTTTCAATGTACGCATGTTATGAAGACGATCAGCTAGTTTAATTAAAATAACTCTAATATCTTGAGCCATTGCAATAAACATTTTGCGATGGTTTTCTGCTTGTTGTTGTTCGTGAGATTTATATTTGATTTTCCCAAGCTTTGTAACACCATCAACAAGCATAGCAATTTCTTTGTTAAATTCCCGTTCAATATCTTCTAACGTAATCTCTGTATCTTCCACTACATCATGTAAGAAACCTGCTGATACCGTAGCTGGATCCATGTGTAAATCAACTAAAATACCTGCAACTTGAATCGGATGAATAATATACGGTTCACCCGATTTTCTATATTGTTCGCTATGCGCATCACGTGCATATTCATAGGCACGTGCCACTAGCTCAATATCTTCATCCGCTAAATATTGACTTGCTTTCTCGAGTACCTGTTCAGCTGTTAGTACCTGCTCATTTGCCATCGAATCACCTTTTATTGAAAATTGACTTTATCTTTATTTAATAGAATAAATTATATTCTATCATTATAACCCAATGATTGTGAATTGTGAAAAGGAAAAGATTTTACTGACATTTCACCATGATTTTTTGTTCAATTATACAAAAGTACCCGCTCCTCTCCAAGAGATTCACGGGTACTTTTTATCACCGTAGTTTTACCTATATAGTGATTAGTATTTTTCTAATACTAATACATCGTAACCATCTAACATTTTACGACCATCTAAGTAAGTAAGCTCTACTAAGAATGCAATTCCTGCTACAACTCCGCCTAGCTCTTCAACTAACTTAATTGTCGCTTCGATTGTTCCACCTGTAGCTAATAGATCATCTGTAATTAATACGCGTTGACCTGGCTTAATTGCATCTTTATGGATTGTTAAAACATCTTTACCATATTCTTTACCGTAGTCAACTGTAATTACTTCACGTGGTAATTTCCCTAATTTACGAACTGGTGCAAATCCTACTTCTAACGCATAAGAAACTGGGCAACCGATAATGAAACCACGAGCTTCTGGTCCTACTACAACATCGATATCTCTTTCTTTTGCGTACTCAACGATTGCATCTGTTGCTGCTTTGTATGCTTTACCGTCATTCATTAAAGGTGTAATGTCTTTGAACACAATACCTTCTTTCGGATAATCCGGTACAATTGCGATATGTTGCTTGAAATCCATATTTCTGAATCCTCCTCAGATCTAAAAGGTTTGTAAATACAAATCCTTTACCCTAACTGTTCTACTTCTTTATGATTACGAATCGTTTCAAACCATGTATATAGTTGCTGATATGTGCTATAAACCAATTCTTTTTCTAATTGTAAGTGGTTCATTTTCTCACGATATGTGTTCGATTCAATTAAATCACGCTTTTGTTTTTTGTCTGCCATAAAAATGACGCCATCTTTTATTGTAACAAATTCTAACTCAAAAAACACCTGTGTCATGAAATTTACTGTATCTTTTGACCAACCTTTATGACGACATAGTTGTTCTCCATATTGTCTTAAAGAAAATGGTGTTTTTTGGCTTAAGAAAGAATAGTACCATTTAAAGTGTTCTCTCGTAGGAACTGTACTAAATAGATGGTTATTTTCTTGATAAAACAGCGTATAAATTCGCGCTGGGAATCCTACTTTAAATAACTCACGTAATTCATCTGTTCCGTTTGGCAAATCGAGTAACACGATGTATTGATCATCTAAATGCGTTACTTCTGACGCATGCATAAGCTTTTCTTTATAGTCCTCTAAAGAAAATTTATTCAATACCTCTTCAGAAAAATACACCATTGTTATTTTTTCTTTCGGAAGTTCTGCTAAATTTGCTTCTGCATTACGCATACTACGCCAATCAAATAGTTGCCACGCCTCTACAGCAATATCTTGTACCATTAATTGCGGCTTCTTAAAATTATTCCATTCATTGATAGATGCTTCTCCTATTACAGATACTTTTGCAACTGGAGAGATTTCTTTCGCATATGCACCGAAACCGAATCCAATTGTATCCAGTGTTGCTTGTCCATCACGAAGAGCCATTTTTAAATGAGAGCCATCTGATCCGATTGCGCGAATACTTTCTAACTCTGCATCTTTCACTGCAATACGTGGTTTCGGATTTCCAACACCAAATGGTGCTAACTTCTGCATATCTTCAATTGCCGCTAGCGTTACATCCTCCACTTTACAAAAAACATCAACTGCTGTAATTGGAATAAAATCTTCTTCTGTTAAAATTGCATCTGCCTGTTCATTTAAGCGACGGCGTAATTCATCTACATCATTCATATGTAGCGTCATCCCAGCTGCCATCGGATGCCCTCCGAAGTGTGGCAATAACTCTCTACAATCTGATAAATTTGCAAACAAATCAAATCCTGCAATACTACGCGCTGAGCCTTTTGCTGTTTCTTTTATAGGATCAATGCATAATACAATAGTCGGACGATAAAAACGTTCAACTAATTTAGAAGCGACAATCCCAATTACACCTGGATTCCAACCTTCTTTTGCAAGTACTAATACTTTGTTTTCTTCTGGCGGAAAGTTATTTTCAACTTCAGCGATAGCCTCTTCGGTAATTTGCTTTACAATATCTTTTCGCAGTTTGTTCAGCTCATCAATTTCTTCGGCCAACTCTTTCGCTTCCTCAGGATCATCTGATAATAAAAGGTGTACAGCCGGCGTTGCATCTTCTAAACGCCCGACCGCATTAATACGCGGTGCAATTGAGAAGCCAATACTCTCTTCTGTAATTTCACTTTGCGAAACGTTAGCAACTTTAAACAATGCCTTCAAACCAATATTTTTCGTCATACGCATATGTTTTAAACCGCGTTTCACTAGCAACCTATTTTCACCATGAAGTGAAACTAAATCGGCTACTGTACCGATTACTGCAATCTCTAATAAATGTTCTGGTACACGGCCTAATAGTGCATGCGCAACTTTAAACGCAACACCTACACCAGCTAAATAGTGAAACGGATATAGGCCACCTTCTAATTTCGGATGTATAATCGCAAGTGCTTCTGGCAATTCTGGCGGTGGCTCATGGTGATCTGTAATAATTAGATCTATTCCAAGCTCCTTTGCTACATTCGCTTCATGTACTGCTGCGATGCCAGTGTCAACAGTAATAATCAGTGAGAACCCTGCGCTATGCGCCCAACGAAACGCTTCTTCGTTCGGTCCATACCCTTCTGTAAAACGATTTGGAATGTAAAATTCTACTTCTGCACCTAATTCTTGAAGAGCAAGATATAAAACCGTCGTACTACTTACTCCGTCCGCATCGTAATCACCAAATATTAATATTTGCTCTCCATTTTGAATCGCCTTATTTACACGTTCTACCGTTCTATCCATTCCTTCTAATAAAAATGGATCATGAAATTCTTGATTTTCTGTATTTAAAAAATCTAAAATCTTATCTTCTGTATCTAGTCCTCTACCGAGGAATAATGAAACGACAAGTGGCGATAACTGTAATTTACTTGCTAATTCACTCACTCGCTCGTCATTATATTCTTTTTCTTTCCAACGCGTCTTCGGTTGTAACACGAAATCACCCCTTAACCTGTTTATTATACAAGACAGATTAAGGGGTGACAATATAATGCAAACTACGATGCAATATCTATATACAAAAATGTTAATGATGTTTAATTTGGAGAATACGGATTTATATGCACGAATACATTTTGTACATTCTCTTGTTTCATAAGTATTTCTTTCACATGTTTTCCAATGCGGTGTCCTTCTTCTACAGTAATGTATGGATCTACAGACACTTTAATATCGACAATAACATAATGACCATGCTCCCGTGCATATAAAGAACCAATTTTTTTCACACCATCTACTTGAAGAACTGCTTCTCTAAGCGGAATAACATCCTCCTCATGAAGAACATGGTCAAGCGTTGCATGAATTGCTTCCGCTCCAATGCTCCATGCCATTTTTACAACAAGAAGTGAAACAGCTAATCCTGCAATCGGATCAGCGTATACAAGCCAGTCTATACCAAGCTTACCACCGATTATAGCTGCACAAATACCGATTAAAGCTGCAATTGAAGAAAATACATCCGAACGGTGCTCATATGCATTTGCAATAATTGCATCACTATTTACCCTCTTCCCTAATCGGAATTTATATTGGAACATTCCTTCTTTCACGATAATCGAAAGAACAACAGCAAAAATCGTAATTCCTTTCGGTGGTTCTAGTTCCTGCGAAAAAGCTTTTATAGACGAAATCGCTATCTCGAGTCCCACAATAAATAATAATACCGCAACAATAATCGCTGAAATCGATTCCGCTTTACCATGACCATACGGATGATCTTCATCAGGTGGCTGCTTTGCCGCTCGCAATCCAAAAAGTACAGCTAGCGAACCAATTACATCTGATGCAGAATGCACCGCATCTGCTAACAGTGCTTTACTGTTCCCAATATAACCAATTACCGCCTTTACAATTGCTAATATAATATTACCAACGATCCCGACAATAGCACCAAACTCGGCCTGTTTAAAACGTTCATCTTTTTCCATAATTAAAATCCCTTCTTTTCTTAACCTATCTTTTTATTTTAACAAAAACAGCGATAACACCACCACTTTCTTCCATCTTCTTCCCATCAAAAAGTTGCTATCTTATTGTATCCACAAACGAAAAAAGAGATGCCTCATAAAGAGACATCATCTTTTCTATACTTGCGGTTCAGATTCTACTTTCTCAACCTTCTTCTTGTTTTTACCTCTTTTCAAACGACGGTTTTCAAGCATTAACCAAATTTGAGAGGCAACGAAAACAGAAGAGTACGTACCTACAATTAATCCAACAAGCAACGCAAACGAGAAGTTACGTAGTGACTCACTACCGAAGATAAGCAGTGCAATTACTGGGAGTAACACTGTTAATACGGTGTTAATCGAACGACCAAGCGTTTGGCGAATACTTGCATTTACGATTTCTTCTAGGTCTTTTATATCGCGCACTCGTTTTTTCTGTTTGTATAATTCACGGTTTCTATCAAATGTAACAATCGAGTCATTAATAGAATAACCGATGATTGTTAGTACTGCAGCGATAAACGTTAAGTCTACCTCCAATTGGAAAATACTAAACATAACAACCATAACGAATGCGTCATGTAGTAACGCAAGCACTGCAGATAACGCATACGTAAATCGGAATCGAATACTTACGTATAAAATGATAACTGCAGAAGCAATTAGTACAGCGATAAATGCATTTCGTGCAATCTCTTTACCGATTGTCGGTGAAACTGTACTTATGTTTGGATCCGTACCATATTTATCATGGAAGAATGTTTTTGTTTTCGCAATTTCATCTTTTGATAAAACACCTAATGTACGAACTGCGAAACCTTTATTGTCATCCCCAGTCGGTACAATATTTTCTTCCTTCACATCAATGTTCAACTCTTTAAAATCTTTATGAACATCAGCCACAGTAACTGCTTGTTTTGATTGCAAGTCAATACGTGTACCACTTGCAAAGTCAATACCAAGATTCAATTTGAAAATTGGTAAGATAATTGCACCCGCAATCACAACTACAATCGAGAAGATAAGGAATTTATGACCGATATTTACAAAGTTAATACGATCAAATCTCGTTGGCGGATGTACTACACCTTTTGTTAATGGAATAATATCCTTTTGTTTCACACCAAAATATCCTGGTTTTTTATCAAAGTAACGGCTCTTTACAAGTAAACCTAGTAAGAAACGAGTACCGAATACGTTCGTAATAAAACCAACTAAAATACTTACGATTAAACTTGTTGCGAATCCTTTTACAGAGCTATTACCATAAACGAATAACACACCAGCTGCTGCAAGAGTCGTAACGTTTGCATCTAGAATTGTTGCTAATGAACGATGGTTACCAGCACGAAATGCCGACATCATGGACTTACCAATTTTCAGCTCTTCTTTCAATCTCTCGTACGTAATAATATTCGCATCAACTGCGATACCTACCCCGAGCACTAACGCCGCAATACCTGGCAACGTAAGAACTGCATGCATCCAGTTAAAGACAAGTAATGTAACGAAAATGTATAGACCTAACATAATAACCGCTACAAGTCCTGGTAAACGGTAGAATACAAGCATAAATAAGAAAATAAGAGCGATACCAATCGCACTAGCGAAAATCGTTTGCTCTAACGCTTGTTGACCAAATTTCGCTCCAACAGATGTTGAATACATTTCTTTTAAATCAACAGGAAGTGCACCTGCATTTAATAAAGATGAAAGTTGTTTCGCACTTTCAACTGTGAAGTTTCCACCTACGATAGATACTTCAGCTTGGTTAAATACTTGGCTTACTGTTGCCGCTGATAAGAACTTCGGATTCGGTTTTGCAGATTCTGCTTTATACGAATCTTTTCCTTCTTCAAAGTCCAGCCAAATTACCATTAAATTCGTTGGTGGTGGCATTTTAGAAATTTTTTCAGTTACTGCACGGAATTTTTCAGCGCTTTTCAGTGTAAGACCTACGCTCGCACGGCCTTGCTCATCAAATGTTTGCTTCGCTCCGCCGCCTTTTAAATCCGTTCCATCCATAAGAAGGTTATCATCCACATCACGGAATGTTAATTTCGCTTGTGTTGATAACATTTCACGTGCTTTTTGCTGATCTTGTACACCAGCAAGCTGTACACGAATTCGATCTTGCCCTTCGATTTGAATGTTCGGCTCACTTACACCGAGAACATTGACACGATTTTCAAGAGCACCTACTGTACTTACAAGTACGTCTCGATCGATTTTATCACCTTTTTTGGCTGGTTTTACTTCATACAGAATTTCAAAACCACCGCGAAGGTCTAGTCCTAGACTAATTCCTTTTGCTATGTCTTTTCCCGCCGCACCAATTACTCCACCGATTAATAAGACGATGAGGAAAAAGGCGGCAATTCTCGTACCACGCTTTGCCATATGTACCCTCTTTCTGCTACTAACACTTTAAATAAATCTCTTACGATTCACTTTTATACGTGTGCATACGCCTAGTTAGTAGACTTCCTTTCTATAATTTTTGCTAGTTCATCACTAGCTGTATAGGTAAGCTTTTACACTACCTAGACTTTCATCGTTTATTTTCCTCTTCACTACCTCCTTTATATATAATCTTAGACATAATTATTTCCTCTTTATCAATACATATCATTATACTGCAAAAGGAAGAACAAACCAATTGCAGTCGGTTATTTATTTTCGTACTCATCAAATGACCAAAGTGGCGCTTGGTACGCTTCAACAGTTAAATATGTCATATACTCATTAGCACTTACTCTTAATACATCATTTACCAATTCATATAATCTAACATCACTGTCTATCTTTTTCCACTTTTTCACTTTGAGAAACTTCCAAATATCATCATCTGTCACTCGGTCGTAACCGAACATGTGAAACTCTTCTACTTTACTTTCTAAAACGACTTGTAACTGTCCGCGGTATGATTCTACCAAAGCCTCTTTATCTAACATCTATAACATCTCCTTCTTATTTCAGCACGAAAAAGTCGCTTTAATCCCGCTCTAATGGACAGCAATAACTACTTTCAAGAGCGCTATCATAGTTCACTCTCTTAAATGCTTGTCATTCTTGTCTCGTACGTGCATATAAATTATTGTAAATCATTCCATTGATTTTGAGAAGGTAGGAGAAGAACATGACGAGACAAAGCTTTTTAAAAGGCGCATTTATTTTAATGATAGCCGGATTTATTACAAAAATACTCGGTTTCATCAATCGTATAGTAATGGCACGTATTTTAGGTGAAGAAGGCGTTGGTCTTTATATGATGGCCGTTCCTACATTCATTTTAGCAATTACATTAACACAAATCGGTCTTCCTGTCGCAATCGCAAAATTTGTAGCAGAAGCGGAAGCTGTGAACGATAAACAAAGAGTTAAAAAAATATTAACTGTATCACTAGCTGTTACATCCGTTATTAGTATCATATTAACAATCGGAATTATGTTCCTCACACCTATTTTAGCAAAAACATTATTAACCGACGAAAGAACGTACTATCCATTAATAGCCATTTTGCCCGTCGTTCCTGTTATTGCCATTTCTTCTGTTTTGCGCGGTTACTTTCAAGGGAAACAAAATATGAAACCTAGCGCTTATGCACAAGTTCTAGAACAAGTTGTCCGCATTACCATTATCGCTATATGCATTCAATTATTTTTACCTTACGGCGTAGAATATGCTGCAGCCGGTGCTATGTTATCAGCTGTTCTCGGTGAAGTTGCATCCTTATTATTTTTACTCACGTTATTTCAGCGCGAAAAACATTTATCAATACGCTCTGGATTTTTCACTACTGTAAAGGAGAGCAAAGGAACATTTTATTCCCTTATGGATATAGCTCTTCCCACTACAGGAAGTCGTTTAATCGGCTCCGTTTCATATTTTTTTGAACCTATTGTCGTTATGCAAAGCTTAGCAATCGCTGGTGTCGCTGCTTCTGTTGCAACCCAGCAATACGGCATGTTAAACGGTTATGCATTCCCGCTCCTATCACTACCCGCCTTTATTACATACGCTCTTTCTACAGCGCTCGTCCCTTCTATTAGTGAAGCGATGGCAAAAAGACAACATAAATTAGTGGAGCACCGCTTACAACAAGCACTTCGAATTTCATTAATTACCGGGGGATGGTCTGTCGTTATATTATATGTATTCGCTTCTCCTGTTTTAACTCTTATGTACGGATCAGACAGCGCAACAGCATTCATTCAACTTCTTGCACCTTGCTTTTTATTTCATTATTTCCAAAGTCCACTGACCTCTGTTTTGCAAGCTTTAAACTTAGCAAGAGCTGCAATGATGAATACATTTATTGGCGCCACCGTGAAATTAATTGTTATTTTTGTACTAGCCTCAAGGCCAGAATTTCAAATGATGGGAGTTGCTCTCGCTATCGCTGCAAATATTGTAACAGTAACATTTCTTCACTACGCTACTGTTTTAAAAAAGATTACATTTACCATTTACGCAAAAGACTATATTTTCGGCGGACTTGCCATCGGTATCGCAGGCGCCTTCGGTTTTTATATTCATAAATATATTATTTTCTCTCATTCCCTCGGCATACAAACATTATGGGAAATCACTTTAACAACAATTGTTTATATCGTACTTCTCTTCACCTTCAAACTCATTCGAAAAGAAGAGTTAAGTCGTCTCCCTATCATTCGTAAACTTTCATTTTTGAAATAAGTTGAAACTTTAATCAGTGGGGTAATCTCCACTGATTATTAGTTAAACTAATCATTCTTACTCTTTCAAAGAATAAATCTCTAATTTTCTTTTACATCAACAAAAAATTTTCCGTTTTGAAAACTACAGTATAAAATTTGTGTCACATCGTTATAACCTAAGTTTTTTAATTTCTCAATAAGCCATTCATCTGTATGTTCAATCATTTGTAAATGACTAGATTGAATTTCTCCATCAATAATAAGAGGAAGAGTAAACTGCAATACATCCTGTTTATTTTTTTGTTTTTGAAAGACAGATAACTTCCCAGACGGTTCCAAAATAGCATATTCTACATCCCGAATATCTCCAACTCCTTGCTCCCTTAATTGCATCATTAAATCATCTATATTATAACGTTGCTTTCTCATCTTCTTTTCATCAATCTTCCCCGCGTTTACAAGAATAGCCGGCTCACCTTCTATTAAATGCCGAAAGCGTTGATACTTTAGGGAAATGACTGACAAAATAATTTGGATGCACATAAGAAAAGTCATCGGAATTAATTGATGCCAAAGTGATTTATCGGTATTTTCAATTGCTACTACAGCCATTTCTCCAAGCATAATAAATACGACTAAATCTAATACACTTAGCTCTCCTATCTCACGTTTACCCATAAGACGAAAAATAATTAAGATGATGGTATACAAAAGCATTGTCCGTCCAATTATTGATATCCATTCCATTTCTACATCTCCTTTTTTACGTATAGACTCCCCTATAAAAAAGAAACTAGTCTAACTTAGACAAAAGGAAAATATGCTTGTATTAAAAAGGGGGAATGTATAAATGGATGGAACGAAAAAATTATCCACTGCAATCGGATTCGGTATTACTACACTATTAATTCTCGCATCTCTTACTAGCATGATTATGGCTCTTTTATTAAAGTTTACGAATATAAACGAAGGGACATTAGCCGTTACTATTTTTATACTCGCTCTTTTATCTATGCTTATGTCTGGTTTTATTGCTGGCAACAAAGCACAGGGGAAAGGGTGGCTGGTAGGTCTCACAACAGGTCTCACGTTCACTATACTCGTTTTTCTAGTTAACTATTTAGGCTTTTCTCAAACTTTATCGAACTCACAATTACTTTATCAATTAGCATTAATGGGGGCGAGTACACTCGGTGGTATTTTCGGTGTAAATATGTCAAAGCAAAGTAACTAAAAAAGGCCCTGCACATTTCATGCAGGGCCTTCCACATTAGTTTTTCACAACTTCACGAATCGCATTGCGATCGAAAGTTAAGTGTGAACCACCAGATTTAATAACAATTTTCGTGTCATCTACTGATTCGATTGTACCGTGTAAGCCACCAATTGTTATGATAGCATCACCTTTTGCTAATTCGTTTTGCATTTGAGCAACTGCTTTTTGACGCTTTTGTTGCGGGCGAATTAATAAGAAATAGAAAATCGCAAACATCGCAACAATCATAACGATATTCATCATACCTGCATTCATCTTTTGTTCCTCCTTTTAAATTATGTATTAGAAGTTTTTAGCATTCGGTTTATTAAAGCCATACTGTTCAAAGAATTCTTCGCGGAAATCGCCAAGACGGTCTTCACGAATAGCTTGTCTCACCTGCTCCATTAAGTTTAACAGAAAATGAAGGTTGTGATAAGACGTTAAACGAATTCCGAACGTTTCATCACATTTCATTAAGTGACGAATGTACGCACGAGAGTAATTTTTACATGTATAGCAATCACAATTTGGATCAAGCGGACCGAAGTCTCTTGCAAATTTCGCATTTTTTACAACTAGACGACCTTCACTTGTCATACATGTACCATTTCGAGCGATACGAGTTGGAAGTACGCAGTCAAACATATCAATACCACGAATTGCACCATCGATTAATGAGTCAGGAGAACCTACTCCCATTAAGTAACGTGGCTTATTATCTGGAAGAAGTGGTGTTGTAAACTCAAGTACACGGTTCATAATATCTTTCGGCTCACCTACAGATAAACCACCTACAGCGTAACCAGGGAAGTCCATTGAAACAAGGTCTTTTGCACTTTGACGACGAAGCTCTTCGTACTCCCCGCCCTGTACAATACCGAATAAACCTTGATCTTGTGGACGTTCATGCGCTTTTAAGCAACGTTCTGCCCAACGGCTTGTACGTTCTACAGACTTCTTCATATATTCAAAAGTAGCTGGGAATGGTGGACACTCATCAAATGCCATCATAATATCTGAACCTAATGCATTTTGAATTTCCATCGCTTTTTCTGGTGATAAGAATAATTTATCTCCATTTAAGTGGTTACGGAAGTGAACGCCTTCCTCTTCAATACGACGGAAGTCACTTAAACTGAATACTTGGAAACCACCAGAGTCTGTTAAGATTGCACGATCCCAGTTCATAAATTTATGCAAGCCGCCTGCTTCACGAATAATTTCATGACCTGGACGTAGCCATAAATGATACGTATTACTTAAAATAATGCCAGAATCCATTGCTTTTAATTCTTCTGGTGACATTGTCTTAACTGTCGCAAGTGTACCAACTGGCATAAATGTTGGTGTATCAAATGAACCGTGCGGTGTATGCACACGACCTAAACGGGCACCCGTTTGTTTACATGTCTTAATAAATTCATAACGAATTGCTGTCATAACTTACTCCTTTTATTTGTTTCTCATTTTAGCGTGAGATGCAACGAACATTGCATCACCGAAGCTAAAGAAACGATATTTTTCTTTTACTGCTTCATTGTAAGCATGAAGTACATTATCTCTATTTGCAAATGCACTTACAAGCATGATTAATGTTGATTTCGGCAAGTGGAAGTTTGTAATTAAACCATCAATTGCTTTAAATTCATATCCCGGATACATGAAAATATCTGTCCATCCAGAAGCGGCGCAAAGCTTACCGTTATGATCTGTTGCAATTGTTTCTAACGTACGAGTTGATGTCGTACCTACAGTAATAATACGTCCACCATTCTCTTTTACACGATTTAATAATGCCGCTGTCTCTTCAGACATATGGTAATATTCTGCGTGCATATGGTGTTCTTCAATCGTATCTGCAGAAACTGGTCTAAATGTTCCAAGTCCTACGTGAAGTGTAATGAATGCTAACTGAACGCCTTTTTGCTTTAACTTCTCAAGTAACTCTTCTGTAAAGTGAAGTCCCGCAGTCGGCGCTGCTGCTGAACCAATTTCTTTCGCATATACTGTTTGATAGCGATCGCGATCTTCTAGCGTCTCTTTAATATATGGAGGAAGTGGCATTTCCCCAAGTTCATCTAAAATTTCATAGAAGATGCCGTCATATGAAAATTCAAGCTGACGTCCACCTTGATCTGCAGTTCCTGTGCAAGTTGCTTTTAATTTTCCTTCGCCAAAAGAGATAACAGTTCCTTCTTTTACACGTTTCGCTGGCTTTACAAGCGTTTCCCACTTATCGCCCTCTTCTTGTTTTAAAAGAAGTACTTCAATGTGTGCGCCTGTATCTTCTTTCACACCATGCAAACGAGCAGGCATAACTTTCGTTTCATTTAAAACTAAACAATCCCCCTCATGTAAGTAGGAAAGAATGTCCGTAAAATGTTTATGCTCAATATCACCTGTTTCACGGTCTAACACCATTAATCTTGATGTTTCACGATCTTCTAACGGGACTTGTGCAATAAGTTCTTCTGGTAAATGAAAATCAAACAGATTTATATCCATAGCTATATCCACCTATTTCTTATTTGAATCGATTTATTATATACATAATAAAAGATAATACAATACTTAACACAATACATGTAATGATAGGAAAATAAAAGGTAACGTTTCCTTTTTTAACAAAAATATCGCCTGGAAGCCTTCCAATGAACTTCCAAGCTAATCCAACAACAATGAGTAAGATCCCCGCTGTAATAAGCAGCTTTGGCATCTCCGTCATACTTTTGGTATCTCCATTCCGAAATGTTCATACGCAAGCGGCGTTACAATTCGGCCCCTTGGCGTTCGTTGTAAAAAGCCAATTTGTAATAAATACGGCTCATACACATCTTCAATCGTATGAGATTCTTCTCCAATTGTTGCTGAAACCGTTTCTAATCCAACTGGACCACCACGGAATTTCTCAATAATACCAAGCAGTAATTTATGATCAATATGATCTAAACCTAATTTATCTACTTGCAGTAGCTCTAATGCCATTTGTGTAATTTCCATCGTAACCGTTCCGTTACCACGAACTTGCGCGAAATCACGTACACGTCTTAAAAGACGATTTGCAATACGAGGTGTACCACGAGCACGCCTTGCAATTTCTAGTGCAGCTAACGAATCAATTTCAACTTCGAATACTTCTGCTGTACGTTCAACAATCGCAGAAAGCTGATCTACTGTGTAATACTCTAACCTTGAAAGTACACCGAATCGGTCACGAAGCGGCGCTGATAATGCTCCGGCGCGTGTCGTTGCTCCAACTAATGTAAATGGCGGTAAATCTAGGCGTACAGAACGTGCTGAAGGCCCTTTTCCAATTACGATATCAAGGCAAAAGTCTTCCATTGCAGGATACAATACTTCTTCAATTGATCTATGCAAACGATGAATTTCATCAATAAATAATACATCTCCTGGCTGAAGCGCTGTTAATACAGCAGCTAAATCTCCTGGTCTTTCAATTGCCGGACCTGAAGTTGTTCTAACATTAACGCCCATTTCATTAGCAATAATATTCGCAAGCGTCGTTTTACCAAGACCTGGTGGTCCATATAAAAGCACATGATCTAACGTTTCTTCACGCATTTTCGCCGCTTCAATAAATACTTCTAAATTATGTTTCGCTTTATCTTGGCCAATATACTGACGGAGCGTCTGTGGCCGTAATGAATATTCTAAATCCGAATCTTCATATGCAGATTCCCCTGAAAGGAGACGTTCGTCCATTATACTCACCTCTTACCATTTAGTAAAAGACTAAGTGCCTTTTTAATATACTGATCCGTCGTTAATGATTCTTTTAATAACTCTGGTACAACGCGAGAAACTTCGCGTTCTGCGTATCCAAGTGCGCGCAGAGCTTCCAGTGCCTCATCAAGCTCAGCTGATGTACCTTTCTTCTCATCAAAACGTTCTGTGTCTGAGAATAAATCAACAAATGCATCTGGTACGACATCTGCTAGTTTTCCTTTTAAATCTAAAATCATTTGGCGTGCTGTTTTCTTTCCGACGCCTGGGAATTTCACTAAAAACTTCTCATCTTCATGCTCAATCGCTTGAACGACCTGTCCTGTTTGACCAGAAGCTAAAATTGCAAGAGCGCCTTTTGGCCCAATGCCAGACACGCCTAACAACTTTGTAAATAATAAACGCTCTTCACGTGTTTTAAACCCGTAAAGTGCCATAATATCTTCTCTCACATAATGATATGTATAGACACGGATTTCTTGCTTACTTCTTTGAAATACATACGGATTCGGTGTGAAAATTTGATAACCAATTCCATTATGATCAATTACGACATATTCCGGCCCTACATACTCCACGTAACCTGTAACATATTCAAACAAAATACGATCTCTCCCTCTTAAATCATGTATTCCATTTTAACATATTTAATGATAGAAAAGCGAGACTGCCCCAACAAATGTTCTCCACTTGAAACTTCTGTTATTTTCCATTGACAGAAAGGTTAAAGCACCTTAATATACAGAGGTCGATAATGATTATCAATACTAATTAAAGGGGTTACATCAGGATGAAACGTAAGCTATTTATTTTATTTACTATTATGCTTGTTGTTCTTTCTATCGTTGGCTGCTCTTCTCAAAAAGAAGAATCGAAAGCAAAAGAACAACCGAAAACAAAAGTTGTAAAACATGCTAAAGGTGAAGCAACAATTCCAGTAAATCCAAAGAGAATTGTTGACTTATCTGGATCAACAGAAGAACTATTACTTCTTGGACACAAACCTGTTGGTACAGCAAATACATATAAAGATAAAATCCAAAATCACTTAACAGATAAGTTAGATGGAGTAAAAGCAGTAGGTTGGTACTGGGCACCTAAAGTTGATTTAGAAGCTGTTACTGCTTTAAAACCAGACTTAATTATTTTAAACAACCGTCAATTAAAAATTTATGATCAACTAGAAAAGGTTGCACCTACAGTTGTTCTAGAAACAAACTTAGAAGACTGGCGTGGTAAATTTAAAGAAGTAGGTAAGCTATTTGGCGAAGAGAAGAAAGCAGACAAATGGATTGCAGACTACGATAAGAAAGCAGACTCTTTATCTAAAAAAATTAAAGAGAAAACAAAAGATGAGAACTTTATGTTCGTTGCAGTTACACCACAAAACTTCCGCGTATACGGCAGCTTCGGATACGGTGACATCATCTTTAATGACTTAAAACTTCCAGCAACAAAAGGTACAGATTTAAAACAAACAATGGCGCAAGTATCGCTAGAAGGTCTTGTTGCATTCCAACCTGATCAAATGTTTATTGTAAACTTTGGCGGCGAAGCTGATAAAGTTTACGAAGACTACAAAAACAGTGCCGTTTGGAAAGACAATAAAGCTGTGAAAAACAATCATGTATATGAAGTATCAAACGAAATCTTCAATACGAAAGCATTCAATCCAATCGGAAAAGATATGCTAATCGATGAAATCGCAAAAGAAATTTTAGCTAAGAATAAGTAAGAAAAAGCAGCTCACCATGAGCTGCTTTTTTTCTTATTTTGCACTGCGTATTGCTTCATTTTTTCAATCGTTCTCACAAAACCTTCTTTTGATTTAATCCGAATACCACGCTTCAATTTCGCACGCTCATAACTCTCAAGCTTTTTCATATCAATTTGGAAGAAGGAGTGAATCGCATTATCACTTTTCGGTACACCTTTGAAAATTTGTAATATCCCTTCCTCTGACACGCCAAAATAACCGCTCGTTTTCAATAACGGAGAAATATCATCAACTTTCTTTTGCAATACAATTTGTACATCATCACGATCAACGAGCTGCCATTCTTTATACTGCTGTAAAAACTTTTCTAAATCCACCACTTTTTCTGTAAGTATTTCCTCACTTACTTCTCCATCAACATACATACGCTCTAATAAAATTGTAACTTCGGGTTCTTTTTCCGTTACTTCTGGTACTGGCCCTTCCGCCTTCACATTCGTTTCATAAACGAAACAAAACATCATAACGAAAGCTTGCACCGCAATCAGTATCCATTTCATTTCCGTTCACCTCTTCTAGGCAAAATCAAACTTTCATTAGTAGTTTTTCCGGAAATGGGGGTTTTATCCATATTACATTTCTTTCGAAAAAATAAAAAATGCAGATAGGCATTTACCTCATCTGCATGTATCATTTACTTTTATATAAAATGAAAGACGCCTGCAAAGCAGGCGTCTTGATGCGTTTACGGCGAGAGACCAGGCGACCACATTCGCGTGTTTAGCACTTAAGCATATCTCTCGTCTTACGTAAATTAGCTCATCGCTTTGTTAATATAACATTAATAAAGTATAAGTGCAACATGTTTATAAAAATATCTTATTTCCTCTTTCATCCAAATTATTTTATGTAAATTATAAATTGATAATTGTAATATATATTACAATAGATATAAAAGCGAAATCATAATAAGTAGGGGATGAATATTGTGAAAAAATAAAGGATGAACGTCTCATTCTTCAAACGTTAAAAAACATACGTATGGCCTTTCTTTTTCAATACGTTGGGGTAGTTGAGATTTTAGGCTATATCGGATTCACTGAAGGAATTGATCAAATTACGAAATCTCCATTATGGCTATTATTTATGCTTACGAGTATTTTACTTGCTTATTTACAGTTAAGTGTTTCAATCGATGTAGAAGAAGGCGAAAAGGAAATAAAATTAACCCCTTATTACAAGCTTGTTTTACGCTCTCTTCTTATTGGAATTATTATTACTATTATTTATCTCATTTTCATTCCTGAAAGACCTCTATTTAAAGCTATTCTAACAGGTAGTGTTTTCCTCATATGCTTTTTAGTTTCTTACTCCGTTAGTTATTTTATTAAAAAACGTCGTTTACAAGACAACGATGAATGAAGAGGAAGGGCTATCCCTTCCTCTTTTGTTTTGCTATCGCATAGTACCAGTTAAACCGTAACGAATGTCTCGGAACATATTTCCTATATCACGATTAAAATCGTTTGTAACTGTACCGTTACGTAGGCGTGTGCTCATTGCATCGACACGAGTAAACATATCATTTCTTACAGAAACATAGACATTTCTGTTTCCAACTTCATTTACAACAGCTTGACGAATTTCGTTCGCCATCGCCGTTTCATTTGTCACTGTATTACGCGGTTTTACCGCAATCGCCACATCGTTTCCATATACAACTGTAGACACACGGTCCACGTTATTCATACGTTTCACACGATTTGTAATTTTTTCTGCTGTTTTACCATCATTGTTAATGTATGAATTGTTCATTGTAATATTACGTGTTGGATGTGGATTAGCAATTTGACCGTTGTAATTTACATCTCGGTAATAATTGTTATATCCTGTATCGTTACGACCATTTCTATATGTTACATAATCTGTATAGCGATCATTACGCGTTACATTATCACGATACTGGTGTGTATCATTATAAGATGTACGCTCGTAATTGTAGTTACGTCCATCCATTGCATTGTTATCTTTTGGTGTACCACATGCAGCTAATGCACTGGTAACTAACAAAGAAGCAGCAATCACTTTTACTTTCGTATTCAATACAAAAACCCCCTCTGTTAGAATGAGCTTCTCTTCTGAAAAGCTCCCTCTTATGATGAGTAACAGAGAGGGTTTTTACACTGTTAATATTTCACTGGGAATTTTCTAGCACTTCATAAAAACCCTTCATTTCCTTAATTAACACGCATGCAAAAAAGGCGGAAATACTCCCGCCTTTTTAAACTTCTTCTTCGGCCTCTTCTTCTGAAATGGGCTCTCCAAATACATTTGGTGGATCTGGTTGATAATACATCGTTCCTGGCTGTGGTGCATATGCAGATTGAGTTGGTTGATAATATAAAGGATTCGCATATTGCGGACCGCCTGGTTGTGGACTATATAGTCTACTTTCTCCTCCGCATCCACAATCTTCCTCACCCTGCACAAGCGGCGGCATATTATTATCCATTGGCATCATATTCGTGTTTGGCATAGACGTATATTGCGGTCCAAACGGCGCCCCTTGCTGATATGGCATTTGATATGGATTTGGTTGTTGATAATATGGATTCGGCGGCATCATAGGCTGTTGATACGGCATTTGATATGGCATCATATTCGGCATTTGATTGTTATCCATGATTGGCATCATATTCGGCATTTGATTATTATCCATAATTGGCATCATATTCGGCATTTGATTATTATCCATAATTGGCATCATATT
>NZ_CP031748.1:4843376-4981510 GCF_003429245.1 Bacillus sp. CR71
ATATTCGGCATTTGATTATTATCCATAATTGGCATCATATTCGGCATTTGATTATTATCCATAATTGGCATCATATTCGGCATTTGATTATTATCCATAATTGGCATCATATTCGGTGGTTGGTTGTTATCCATAATTGGCATCATATTTGGTGGTTGGTTGTTATCCATAATTGGCATTATATTTGGCATTTGAATATTTGGCGGTATGACTTGTGGAATAACTACATTTTCTTTCGATATATTTGGTGATACTATATTCCCTACGTTTTCTTTCTTCACTTGTGGTGACACTATATTCCCTACATTCTCTTTCTTCACTTGTGGTGACACTATATTCCCTACATTTTCTTTTTTCACTTGCGGTGACACTATATTCCCTACATTTTCTTTCTTCACTTGCGGTGATATTATATTCCCTACATTTTCTTTTTTCACTTGCGGCGATATTATATTCCCTACATTCTCTTTCTTCACTTGCGGCGATATTATATTCCCTACATTCTCCTTCTTCACTTGCGGCGATACTATATTGTTTTTTTTCGTTTGCGGAGAAATGATATTGTTAGGTTTCATTTTACTAATTTGAGGAGCAATTAACTCGCTTCCTTTTTTTATTACATCTGAAATTTTATATTCTTTTTTTGGTTTTATTGGTGGTTGTGGCGGCTGCGGTAATACATTTACCGAAAACTTCGTGTTTTCTTTTTCCGCCGGTTTTTGTTTTTCTATCACAGGTGGTTTTTGAATAACAGACGGTTTTTCAACTGGTTTTTCTTTTTGAATTGGCTGTTCTTTTTGCACCTCTTTTTGCGGCTTTACCTGCATCTCCTTCTGTGGTTTCACCTGTACTTCTTTTTGCGGCTTTACTTGCATCTCCTTCTGCGGTTTTACTTGCACTTCTTTTTGTGTTTGTTGCATAGCTGGCTGCTGTGTAATTGGTGCTGATTGATACGTAACTTCTTCTTCATCTTCTATTCCAAGCGGAGTTGGTGTTGCTGCAAATTCTTTTTGCTGCACTTCTTTTACGTATTGCTTTGGAGGCGCTGAGCCTGCTCCAGCCTGTTGTTTCATATGAACACTCTTTGATGGCACTTTAATTTTCATACCTGGCATGATTAGATCAGGATTACTAAGTTGTGTATTTGTTTGTTTCAGCGTATCAAAATCCACTCCGTACTTTTTCGCAATTTTCCAAAGGGTATCCCCTTTTTGCACGATATGAATTTTCAAATTTTCCCCCTCCTGTATAACTTATCTATAAGTAACAAATCTCATGAAGTAACTCTTTCTAAATAACGTTAACTTCTTTTCACTTTCATCACTTCTTCGATTTTCAATATCATTTGAAGTGGAATAAGCATAAAAAAATCGCAATGATTTCTTCACAACAATGTATGCCCATTTCGTTCTCGTTATGATTATGTGCATGAAAAAAAGCAACGGGAATACCGTTGCTTTACACACGCTCTAACATACGATTTAATGCAAGAACCGCTTCTGCGGTTACTTGTTTATCTACACTAATAACGTTAATTTCTTCTCCTCTTTCTATCGTTTCAAGTGCCCATAATAAGTGAGGCAGATCAATTCGGTTCATCGTTAAACATGGACACATAAATGGATTAAGCGAAACAATTTCTTTATCTGGATGTTGCTGAATAATTCGATTCACTAAATTCATTTCTGTACCAATCGCCCATTTGCTACCAGATGGCGCTGATTCAATCATATCAATAATATATTTCGTTGACCCTGCATAATCTGAAGCAGCTACAACTTCATAGCAACATTCTGGATGTACAATAATATTCATATCCGGATGATTTTTTCGTACATTCTCTATGTTTTTCACTGTAAAGTTTTGATGAACTGAACAATGACCTTTCCATAAAATCACTTGAATTTCTTCTATATCTCCATCGTACTCTAAAGAATCAGTATGCGGATCCCATACTGCCATTTTATCTAACGGGATACCTAAGTCGTACGCTGTATTTCTTCCTAAATGTTGATCCGGTAAAAAGACGAGACGTTCTTTTTGAGTAAACGCCCAAGATACCATTTGCTTTGCATTAGAAGAAGTTACTGTTGCTCCTCCGTTACGACCACAAAACGCTTTAATTGCAGCTGTAGAGTTCACATACGTTAACGGAATCATCGTATCTCCAAATAATTTCGTGAGCTCTTTCCACGCTCTTTCTGTTTGTTCAATATCTGCCATATCTGCCATCGAACATCCTGCACGCATATCTGGCAAAATAACGATTTGATCATCTGTCGTTAACATATCTGCTGTTTCCGCCATAAAGTGCACCCCGCAAAACACAATATACTTTGCGTCTTTATTGCTCGCTGCAACTTGCGCAAGCTGAAGTGAATCCCCTGCTGCATCTGAAAATTGTACCACTTCATCTTTTTGGTAATGATGTCCTGGAATGAATAACATTTTTCCCATTTTTTCTTTAATTTCATGAACACGCTTTTCCATATCTTCTTTTGACATCTTGTGATAACGCTCCGGTAACATCGTTTCAATTGGTTGCACTTTTTCTAAAATACTCATATTCCTTTCTCCCCCTCTAAGCGACTTTCCTTACCCTTCAATATTGAAACTAATATCAAGTGCTTTCACTGAATGTGTTAACGCTCCAAGTGAAATATAATCTACCCCTGTTTTTCCGTATTTCGATAAATCTTCAATTGTAATGCCTCCTGATGCTTCCGTAACGATGGCACTTGGTACAATCTTTGAAAACTCTCTAATCTCATCTGGCGTACGGTTATCAAACATAATAATATCCGCACCAGCCGCTACAGCCTCTCTCACTTGCTCCTCCGTTTCTGTTTCCACTTCTACTTTCACCATATGTCCTAATTTTTCTTTCAGCGATGTAACAGCTTTCGTAATAGAACCAGCAAAGGCAATATGATTGTCTTTGATCATGACACCATCATATAAACCGAAACGGTGATTAAATCCTCCTCCGCACACGACTGCATACTTATCAAACATACGTAGCCCCGGCATTGTTTTTCGCGTATCACAAATACGTGTATGGCTGCTATCTAAAGCAAGAACCGCTTTACGCGTCATCGTCGCTATTCCGCTCATACGCTGGATAACATTTAATATAACGCGCTCTGCTGTTAATAACGATGCAATTGGACCTTGCACAGTTGCAATGATTTCGCCTTTTTCTACAAGATCCCCATCTTTTTTATGAAGCTCTACTTCAATTCTCTCATCAATTAATTTAAATCCCGATTCAATTACTAAACGTCCTGCAAAGACCCCTGTATCCTTCGAAAGAAACGTTCCTTTTGAAAGCAAGTTATCTGGAAAAATAAGCTGAGATGTTACATCTCTTTCTCCTATATCTTCTAAAAAAAATCGATTTAATGCTTCTTTCACTTTTATCGTGTTCATAAAGCCCCTCTTCCCCTCATCACACAAGTTGTAGTTTTCTCTTTACTCGAACAATCTCTTTCTTTCCTACATTTCTATCTGGATAATCACTCCGGTAATGCCCACCAATACTTTCTTCTCTTTGCAGAGCTGACACAACTATAAGCTCACAAACCGTTAACATATTAATAAGTGTTATCTCTTCATTCGTAAGAACATCATGTTGTAATATCATATTTCGAACACCGTACTTACTAAGCCATCTCTTCGCATAAGATAAACTTTGCTCTGTTCGCACAATCCCAACATATTTCATCATGCATTTTTGTATTTCTTCTTTCGTCGGTAAATGATTCAGAACGATAAACTTCGCTTCCTTTTCGGCTAGCATGCTCACCTTTTCTTTTGTCTCTCTAGATAAAATGTGTCGTCCGATTCTTTTTCCAAACACAAGACCTTCTAATAATGAATTACTCGCTAATCTATTTGCACCATGAACCCCATTACAAGCTACTTCACCGACTGCGTATAGGTTCGGAATAGACGTCTCTCCATCACAGTTCGTTTTCACGCCGCCCATGTGAAAATGAGTACCGGGCACGACTGGAATAAGTTTTTTATTTATATCGACTCCATTTGTTTTACATATCGATGACACGGTCGGAAAGCGTTGTTCAAAGTTTTGAATCATTTCGATGTTTAAGTACACTTTTTCACCCGCAAGTAGCTGTTCATGAATAGCCCTTGCGACTACATCACGAGGCGCTAGATCCTGTTCGGAATGTATATCCATCATAAAACGCTGCCCTTTTCCATTTATAAGAACAGCTCCTTCTCCGCGAACAGCTTCGGACACGAGGCCGGAACAACGCCCACCCGCGTATAACATCGTCGGATGAAATTGTATAAACTCTAAATCTACAAGCTCTCCGCCTGCACGGTACACCATTGCAAGTCCATCGCCTGTAATTGTCTCATCATTAGAAGTAAAGGCGTATAAACCGCCAATACCGCCTGAAGCTAACACCGTATAATCTGCATTGTAACGTTTCAGTTCTCCTTTATTGTTACGAGTTAAAGCCCCAACACATTTATCTTTTTCTATAATAAAATCGAGCACCATTTCCTGTTCCACTACCGTAACGTATGGAGCTACTTCTTGAATAAGATGCTCTAATAAATTCTTTCCTGTTGCATCGCCACCTGCATGTAAAATACGACGTTTTCGATGCGCTCCTTCTTTTCCAAGATGAGGACCTGTTTCATCTCCATCAAATTTCATTCCTCTTTCAATAAGGTTATTAATTTCTTTCGGCCCTTCCTCGACTAAATAACGGACCACTTCTTCATTATTATAATGACACCCTGCTACTAACGTATCTTCAAAATGATCATTAGGATTGTCATATGTAGCTACCGCTGCGGCAATTCCACCTTGAGCTAAATGTGTATTATTATTACGTTTCGTCTCCTTTGTGATAATAATCACATTCTTTTCGTGACAAATCTCTTTTGCAACACGAAGTGCCGCAACGCCACTTCCAATAATTAAGACATCTGCACTTGGCATAATTGTTGCCTCCTACTTTACACTTTTCAACTGTCTTGACACCTATATTTACATAGTTTTAAAATAATGACAAGAGTTTTTTTATAATTCTTATTTTCACTACCATTTAAAAAGTAAAAGAAATGTAACTCTTACTAGAGAGAGGAACTTACATGATGATATATCTTGACTATGCAGCTACTACACCTATGAGCGAGGAAGCGTTACAAACATATATGAAAGCAGCTTCTCAATACTTCGGAAATGAACAAAGTTTACATGACATTGGAGGAACGGCTTCTTCTTTATTACAAGTTTGCCGAAAAACATTCGCGGAAATGATTGGTGGAAAAGAACAAGGAGTATTCTTCACAAGCGGTGGCTCAGAATCAAACTATCTTGCGATCCAATCACTTCTAAATGCCCGAAATAAGAAGCATATTATTACGACACCTATGGAACATGCATCCATTCGAAGTTATTTTCAATCTCTAAAATCAAAAGGCTATACGATCACTGAAATTCCTGTTGATAAAAGCGGACTCATTTGTTTAGTAGATTTAGAGGCATCTATTACAGAAGATACTGTGCTAGCAAGTATACAGCATGGAAACTCTGAAATCGGAACCGTTCAAAACATTACAGAAATCGGGGCAATTTTGAAAAAATATAATGTTTTATTTCATACGGATTGTGTGCAAACGTTTGGTAAACTGCCTATCCATGTTTTTGAGATGGGGATTGATAGTCTTTCTGTTTCAGCACATAAAATATACGGACCAAAAGGTGTCGGCGCTTGCTACATAAATCCGCAATCTCGCTGGGAACAAGTATTTCCAGGAACTTCTCACGAAAAAGGATTTCGCCCAGGTACAGTTAACGTTCCCGGCATCGCATCTTTTTTAACAGCTGCTGAAAATATATTAAAAACTCAATGGGAAGAAAGTTTACGTTTTAAAGAGTTACGATCCTACTTTTTAGAGCAAATACAAACACTTCCGCTAGAAATTGAAGTAGAAGGTCATTCTACTTCTTGTTTACCACATATTGTTGGGGTTACAATAAAAGGAATAGAAGGTCAATATACTATGCTAGAATGTAATCGTCATGGTATTGCCATTTCCACCGGAAGTGCTTGCCAAGTCGGTAAACAAGAACCTTCGAAAACCATGCTTGCAATTGGAAAAACGTATGAAGAGGCCAAACAATATGTCCGCTTCTCTTTCGGACAACAAACAACGAAAGATCAAATTGATACTACTATTCATGCACTACACACAATTGGAAATCAATTTTATAGAGGTGTTAAATCATAATGAAACAAAATGAACAAAAAAAGATTTTAGGTGAAGAAAGACGACAGCTTATCCTCCAGTGGCTTCTCGCTGCAAATGAGCCGTTATCTGGAAATGAACTATCGAAGAAGACAAACGTAAGTAGGCAAGTTATCGTGCAAGATATTTCCTTACTTAAAGCACGAAACGAACCAATTATTGCGACTGCTCAAGGCTATTTATATTTAAAGCCACAAGAGAAACAACAAGCTTTTGAACGCGTAATCGTATGCCAGCACAAACCAGCAGAAGTACGTCAAGAACTTACAATGCTTGTTGATCACGGTGTTACGATTAAAGACGTAAAAGTTGAGCATCCTGTATACGGCGATTTAACAGCATCTATTATGGTAAGTAATCGCTTTGATGTAGAACAATATTTACAAAAAATAGAAAACACAAATGCTTCTTACCTTTCGCAACTAACAGATGGTATTCACTTACATACAATTGAGGCCGATTCTAAAGAAAAGTTAGATGCTGCTTGCAAGGCACTGGATAAAGCAGGATTTCTCGTTTATTAATGTAAAGCACAGAGTTTTTATAATTCTCTGTGCTTTTTTAATGCTATAATATTGTAATCAATCGTAAAGGAGATCACTTATGGGAATTAAACTCGTTCACTTTAGCATTGGCAAACCGAAACAAATGAAATATAGCGAAGATAAAGAAATGATTACTGGTATATGTAAGGAACTTACAGAAGAAGCTTTCCTCTCAAAAGATGGATTCCTGGGCGATGACGTAGCAGATTTAAAACATCATGGCGGTCCTGATCGAGCTGTTTGTGTATACCCACACGAGCATTACGCACTATGGGAAGAGGAATTTCAAACTACGCTTCCAGCTTCCACATTTGGCGAAAACATTACCGTAACAAATATGTTAGAGCGTGATGTTTGCATCGGAGATACATATCAACTAGGTGAAGCAATCATTCAAGTGACACAAGCAAGAGTACCTTGTAGTACTATTTCAAAACGCCTCGGTATTCCTGGCATTTTGCCGCGCATTGTAGCAACTGGATTTACTGGCTACCTATGCCGTGTTCTTCAAGAAGGTACTGTACGTAAAGATTCTAAAATTACATTACTAGAACGTCAACCGAGCAATATTTCTGTGTTGTTCTCTAACGAAATCTATTTTCATAATAGAAAAGATAAAGATGGCATAGAAAAAATTCTTGCTGTTCCAGAACTAGCTGATATTTGGCGTGGTCAGTTAGAAGAGCGTCTTGTGAAGTTAAAATAAAGAATCCCACCAGGTAAACAGTATTGAGTTCTGATATGCTCCCCATTAGGTAGACAGATAAAAAATAAAAATCTGTTTATCTAATGGGAGTATTTTTATTTTCTCTTCCTTCACGTCCAAACATATAAAAATATATTTCATATTATATATGGACAACCTTTAACCCTTATATATGAAGGGAGTGATTAGTTATGGCAGATTACTTCTTAAAAAATGGAAAAAAATATTATAAGAAAAATGATCATCCATGTAATTCTTCAAATTCAGATTCAACTAACTGTTTTATACAGAACTATACTATTTTCGGTACGGAAGATACCCCTCAAGATCTTGATATAACAACTGGAATTCCTCGAACTGTATTTGAAAACTTCACTAAAAATCATAATAAGACACTTATTAAATTTAGTTTCAGTCCTGCATTTGCAACAACGATTAGATTAACAATTGCAAGATTAAACCATCGCTCTCCACTTACATTTACCTTAACACCAGGAGATATTAAAACATTTTTAGTAGAAGATGTTTTGAGTATTACTTTCTCAGATACTGTAGCTCCATCTACACTTAATCTATTAATACAACAAACGAATTGTATTTGCTGCAGTAATTCGAACAATGATGAATCCTATTATTATAATAGTTGTAATGATGCGTACTAAAAACACGACAAAAGAGTGACCTATTCCTAACAGAAAGCCGTCCTAAAATATCTTTTAGGACGGCTTCTTTATTTTGCTAGCTTAATTACATCACTTACTCCAATAGAATCGATAGCTTACTCTGCCTCAAACCGATAAACAACTTTTCATTTCAAACAAGTTTAACAACAGCTCCCTTTACAACCAATAAGAAGAATAACTCCCCAGCACAGTAACAGAAAAACCGAGTGCTTCAAGTTCCATCGTTACGCCTGGCAATAATACGTCATCATACGCTTTATCGACATCGATTAAGAAAAAGTAATTTCCAAGACCTGTTTTCATCGGACGCGATTCGATTTTTGATAAGTTTAATTTTCTCCATGCGAAAGCTGATAACACTTGATATAGGGCACCTGCATAATCTGCAGGTAACGTTATCATAAGCGTCGTTTTCTCTCCGCGGTTCTCTCCGTTATTCGGGAGTACTGCTTTCTTTTTCTTATGGAGTACTAGGAAACGTGTGTGATTATTTTTATGCGTATGAATGCTACGCCTCACAATTGTTAATCCATATTTTTCTGCAGCTGCTTCATTTGCAATAGCGGCAATTTTCTCTTCAGGATGTTCTTTCACATATTGCGCAGCGGCACTTGTGGATGTCATATCTCGAACAGTTACTCCTTTTAATTCTTCATTTAAAAATTTATGGCACTGTGCAATGGCATGCGGATGAGAATGCACCGCATATACTTCATCCCACACTTCTGCATACTGCGGATGTACAAGTAAATGCTGCTGAATTGGTACTGTAATTTCTCCTACAATGAAAAGCGGCTGCTCATGTACAAGGTAATCAACCGTTATATTCACTGAACCTTCTATTGCATTTTCTAACGGTACAACTGCGAAGTCTACATTTTCATTTGCAGCTGCATCTATACAATCTGGAATCGTTCGATACGGTACATGCTCTGCTTCCGGAAAAAAACGACTCACCGCCATATTTGTAAATGTTGCTTCTGGTCCTAAATATCCTACTCGAATCATCGTCTTTTCCCCTCTTTTTCGTTTTCTTACTGTTATACCATACTTTTTTATATTCTTCTATGCAAATTTCGAATATTAAAAAAAGACTAGCTTTCGCTAGTCTAAATGTTTCTTATATTCTCTTTGAGCGAAGAAGAAATAAATGATACATGCTGCGATATAAAACAGAATGAACAAACCTACTTTTCTTAATGATCCATCCATAAAAAGCGTATTATGAAACGTATATAACGCAACTGCACTATGCATACTCCCTACTATAATTGGCGCAAAAAATAGCATACATAATTGCCAACGAGAAATTTTCCATACTTCTTCCTTCGTCATTCCAAGTTTAGAGAGTGCACCATACTGCTTTCGGTCCGATGCAATATTATGGAACCATTTAAAATACACGATACTACATGAAGTAAGAAAAAATAATATACTAATAAATGAGCCTACAAATAGAGTAATATCGCCGCCTTCTTTCATATTTACATATAACTCCATATTGCTTCGAAATGCATTATTATCTTGTTTCATATGTTTCCGTAAATCTTCATTTAATTTCTTCGTCTTTTCGATATTTGGTAATGTGTAGCCTCTATATATCATTTTTTCAGAATCAGGAACCTGATTTGCTATACTGTCAAAATCTTCATCATTCATAACGAAGAACAGACCATTAATGTACGAGGGATGATGGTTAAATTGAACACCTTCTTTCTGACCGTTAAATACGAATTGATATGGTTGATTCATTACTCGCAATTGAATCTCTTTTTGATTATATACATTCGAATTATTGTATTTATTATAATAAACGAGTGTCACTGTACCTTTTTTAGGACGATACGTTTTCTGTTTTTGTTTCCTCGCTTCTTGGTTATATTCACTTTCTTTTATAAGCGGTGCTATTGTTGTTTCTCCCTTATTAGACTGAAAGGATGCATACACTCCAATAAAACTCATATATTGAAAATCATCATACTCATATTGATGCAGTAATTTTTCAACCGCACCTTCTTCAAAGACTTCATGAGTAGAAATACCTTTTTCTATGTACGAAAACGAGTGTATCCCTCCAGTTCGCCACATATCTTGCATGCTAGAAAAATATAAGAACACCGTACCTGTTGCTGTAACTACAAACGTCGTTGCCATAGACATCAGAAAGAAAAAGCGACCATTTTCCTTCATTCGATGTGACAATTGATTCACTATAAATAAATACGGATATGTATACATAATCTTTTTATTTCGCTTTATCATTTCTAACACTTGGGTAGCACCATGCGCGAAAGAAAAGTACGTTCCAAAAAAGACAAGTATAGACACAGGGAAAAAGTATATCGCTATCGTAGCCATCGTCACTTGTAGCGCCAACGCATACCCGCCCACTAAACAAGCAAAACCGAATAAACAGAGCCACTTTGATGTTTTCTTCTCTTTTTTATCTGTTCGAAATTCTTTCAATAACCGAATGATTTTTATATTCCATATACGTAAAGCACTTATAAAAGATAATAGAATAAAAACGACTATATATGTAATAAATGTTACACCAATCGCCCTTACGTCAAATATGACAGGCAGTTCTTTCGGAAGCCCCAGTAACATACTAAATACCATAAAAAAGAGTTTTAAAAATATCATACCAAGCCCAATACCGAAAATATTCGCGAAGACCCCAATTAAAATTTGCTCGGTCATAATCACTCCTATTACGTTAGACTTCGTTGCTCCCATTAACATATATAACCCTAATTCTTTCTTACGTGCTTCTATGAAAATAGAAGTAGAGTACAAAATAAATATGACGAAAAAAGAAATGATTATAACATTACATATGATAAGTCCCCAGCGTACGTTTTGATACCACATCGTCTCTTGCATATATGGATGCACAATGACAGACATATATGCGTAAGAAGCAAATATTGCAAAACAACTACTTAAGAAAAACACTTTATAATTACGCCAATTTCCTTTTATATTTTGCAGCGCTAGTTGCCGAATGTTCATCTATCGTCCTCCTGTAACTTACTACATAGGCAAAAAGCTAGAGATTCCCCTAGCTTTTTACGTGTTTTAAATATCCTCTTTGCGCGATCATAAAGTAAATGGCAGAAGCTAAAATGTATGCTCCAATTACAAGCGCACCTGATTTCCACAAATCAATATAAAGCATTTTCCCTAACGTATGAAGAGCAACTCCACTATGAATGGAACCGATTAAAATTGGGATAAAGAAGATAACTCCCATTTGTCGAATCGCAATTTTGCGAATTTCTTTATCTGTCATACCGATTCTCTTTAACGATTTAAATTGAATACGATCTTGTTCTTTATCGTTAAACCATTTAAAGTATGTCATACTACAAGCGAAGAAGAAGAACAGTACTGCTACGAAGAAACCGATGAACATTGTAATTGCTCCACCTTCTCTTATATCCTTATACGCAAACACTGAATTTCTCAATTCTCCTTGCTTTTCTGGTGCAATTTCATTTTTCAAATCTAATACAAGATCTTCTGTACTTTTCCAATCCTCAATATAATAACCGTAATATTTCCTCTTTTCTTCATCTGGTACGAGTTTTGCATATTTCTCAAAATCTTGATCATTTACAACGAGATATTCACTATCATTAAAAACAGAATACTGCGTTGGGGCATTTAATTGAACAGACTGCTTTTGTCCGTTAATTGTAAATTCATACGGTTTCGTACGATCTATCTTCATCAGTTCATTTGACATATCAACCATAACCATCGTTGCACTACCCATTGCATTATGAATTTCTGAAGGTTGCTCTCTCTTTTGTTTACGCACTTCCGCATTATATTCTTTTTCTGAAATAATCGTCATCGGTACTTCATGTTCACTATTAAACAACGTTATTTTCTGTGTTGCTGGTAGTTTTATGTATGTTAATTTTCGCGCATCTTCAAACCCGTGTCTCTTCACAAGCTCCTGTACCTTTTCTTCATTAATAAGGCTATATGTATTTAACCCCTTTTCCTCATATGAGATAGCATGTGGTGTAAGTTCTACCGTTTTCGCACTCAAATTTTCAAAATATACGTAAAGCGTGCCAACTGCCGAGGATACAATCGCCGTAATAATAGAAATTACAAATAGAAAACGAGCATTATCTTTCATTTTATAAATAAGGTTGCTAAGAACAAACATATTTGGATACGTATAGAAAGATTGCTTTCTTTTTTGTAATGCTTTTAATACAACTGTACTACCTTGTGTAAATAGTAAATACGTTCCACCAATTGTCAGTCCTACAACCGGTAAAAAGAGGATGATGAAATTCAGAAACGTTACTTGGAAGCTAAGTACATATGCAGCAATAATACATCCTATACCAACTACACTTAACCATGTAAATGCAAACGGCTCTACTTTTTGCTTTCTTGCTTCTCTTAATAAATCAATAATTTGCAAGCGTCCTACTGTCCAAACACTAAATAATGATAGGATTAAAAATAGAATAAAGTATACACCAGCTGTAATAAGAACTGCTTTACTATTCCAAACGAGTGGAAGTGTCTTATCTATTTTCAATAATACGCTTAACGCTTGGAAAAATAATTTTGAACAAAGCATTCCAACCCCAATACCAACTACAATTGCAATACCACCTAACATCAGTTGTTCTAATATAATCATTCGGCCGAGCTGCGATTTCGTTCCGCCTATTAATGTTAGTAGACCAAACTCTTTTTTTCTTGCTCGTAAAAACGTTGAATTTGCATATAAAATAAAGAGTGCCGAGAAGATGACCACAATATAATTCATCGATTCTAATCCTTTTGTAATCATCTTTCTCATACTAATATTACCGCTTACGACATCTGGATGATAAATAAAAGAAGCATACATGAAAAATACGACAATCGATAAACAACTACTTATAAGAAACGCTTTATAGTTACGCCAATTCCCTTTTACGTTATTAAGCGCGAGCTGGCGAAAGTTCATGATATTCTCCTCCTAGCATCGCAAGTACGTCCAGAATTTCTTGGAAAAAGGCTTGTTTCGTTCTTCCTTTATGTATTTCTGAGAAAATTTCTCCGTCGCGAATGAATAGAATACGTTCGCAATAACTCGCTGCTACTGGATCATGCGTTACCATTGCAATTGTCACTTTCTTTTGTTCATGTAAGTCTTGCAACGCGCTCATTAATGATTTTGCTGACTTCGAATCTAAGTTTCCAGTCGGCTCATCTGCTAAAATTAACGTAGGCTCATGAATAATCGCTCTCGCAGCTGCTGCACGTTGCTGTTGTCCGCCTGATACTTCGTATACTTTTTTATTTAAAATTTCTTCGATGTTTAAAAACTTCGCAATTTCCAGTACTTTCGCATCGATTTCATTTACAGATTTCTTCGCCATTACAAGTGGTAAAATAATGTTTTCTTTAATAGATAACGTATCAAGTAAGTTAAAATCTTGGAAGATGAACCCTAAATGTGTACGGCGAAACTCCGCTAATTTTGCAGCACGCATTTGATTAATTTCTTCCCCATTTACAAGCACATGACCTGAAGTTTGCTTATCAATTGTCGCCAATAAATTTAAAAGCGTTGTTTTCCCGCTTCCCGAAGGACCCATAATCCCTACAAATTCGCCTTCTTCTATTTTAAAATTTATATCGTTTAAAGCAGTCGTCGCTACTGAACCTTTTGATTGGTACACCTTCGTTAATCCTTTTACTTCAAGAACACTCATTTCTAATCCCCCTATGTGTTTTCTTCTTACATTTACTATAAGAAAAATAAGAAAAAGAAACGAGTGATTTCCCTTACAAAACGTTTTGTTATCTTACAGTTTTGTCATTTTTCTCATCAATGTATGATATTCTTCATCTTTTGCAAATTGGAACGTGAATGTTGTCCCTTCTCCTTCAGCCGATTGAACATACATTCCATGATGTAAATTATCGCAAATTTCCTTCGTAATATATAAGCCCATCCCAGTCGCTTCTCTCGTTTTACGTCCATTTATTCCCGTAAAGAATGGGTCAAATATGCGCTTTACGTCTTGCTCTGGAATACCAATTCCATTGTCCTTAATATGTAATAACACCTTTTGATTTTTCTCTTCAATTTGAAATTGAATTTCTTTTTTCTCTACCGCTGAAATTTTGGTATACTTGATTGCGTTTACAACAATTTGACCTATAGCAATGCTCAGCCATTTTCTATCAGATGCAACCATACAAGTATCTTCTTCAAACATCACTTTCGGGAATACAGACGATTGAATGAAGGATTTTCGGTTTTCATTAATAATACCTCGCACGATATCTATAACATTTACTACTTCTACCTTATAATCTTTCGCAAACTGCTCTAGTCTTGCCATATGTAACGCTAAATCTAACCCATTTAGTATACGGTTATTTTCTTCACGGATACTTTCAACTGTTACTCTTGCCTCACGATGCTCTTTGCCAAACTTCTGCAACAATAATTCAATAACAGATACTGGTGTTTTCATTTGGTGAATCCATTGGTTCATAAATATCATTTGCTGTTGCTCTTTCGCATGCTGTTTATGAATTTCATTCATATATTGCTGTCTTAATAACGTAAAAGATTCAACGACCATTTCTTGCTCTGATGTATAAGATTCATCAATAAGTAAAGAGTCATGTAATGTATTTCCGCCAGTAACGTACTTTTCGATCCTCTTTAAAAACACACTCCGTTTTCGATAATCGTAAATGAGGTATACAGTAAACACAACTGTTCCTAATAAAAGTCCATATAACCACGTACTCCAATCAATGGATTTCTTTTCTAAAAGACTTTGCAACTGCAAAACGAGCCCAAATAAACAAAGGCTAACAATATAAGAAAGAATTAAAGGAAAGCGATCCACGAGGTAATTTTTAACCTTCATGCCCTTCGCCCCACTCCGTAAGAAGCGCATAACCATATCCACGTTTCGTTACAATTGCATTTTTAATGCCTAGCTCTTCTAGTTTCTTCCTTACACGTTTTACATTTACGGTTAATGTATTATCATCCACAAATGCTACTTCATCCCATAGAGCTTCTAACAGTTCTTCACGCGTTACATATTGATTCACCTGTTTCATTAAACACTCTAATAAGTAAAACTCATTTTTTGTCAGTTCAGTTTGTTGTCCCTGCCACTCAACGATATGCTGGGACGGGAATAACAACAGTCCATTTACACCTAAACAATCACTCTCAGCAGCAGAGGCATACTCTCCATAGCCACGGCGAAGCGCACTCTTCACCTTTGCCATTACGATATCTAAATGGAATGGCTTCGTAATATAATCATCGCCGCCATTTTCAATCGCCATCACTTGATCCATTTCCCCTGTTCTTGCAGAAACAAAAATAATCGGCGCATTCGATACAGTACGAATTTGACGACACCAATAAAAACCGTCAAAGTACGGTAAGTTAATATCAAGTAACACAAGATGAGGATTTATTTTTACAAACTCATCTTTTATATGACGTAAATCACTTGCTCTAAATGATTGATAGCCATACCTTTCTAAATGCTCCTCTAATATTCCCGCAATTTTCTCATCATCTTCTACAATTAATATTTTATACATGTTCTTTTTCTCCCCATAAAAGAATTCTTCTACATTTACTCCTTTTTCCATTATAAATTGAAAATTTAATTAGTGGGGATTTTTCCCTATAATAATCTAACTATTGCAATATAAAGTGATACTTTAATCAGTGGAGGTTCTACGGGCAAATAGTGGGATAAAAAAAAGACTGCCATATTTCGGCAGTCTTAATCGATAAATTCAAATTCATATTCAAGAATTTTTACAATATCTCCGTCTTTTGCACCACGTGCACGAAGCGCTTCATCAATACCCATTCCGCGCATTTGGCGAGCGAAACGACGTATAGATTCATCACGTGAGAAGTCTGTCATTTTGAATGTCTTCTCGATATCGTAACCAGAAATAACAAATGTGCCGTCACTTTCACGTGTAATTTCAAATTTAAGACTTTCAGCATCAAATTTATACATTACACTTGCTTCAGACTCTTCGACAACATCGTACATTGGGAATTCTGGTGTTGTTTCTAATAAGTTCGCTACTTCAAATAGTAAATCACGAACACCTTGTTTCGTTACAGCTGAAATTGGGAAGATTTTTACTTCGTCTCCCACTTTCTCTTTAAATGCTTGTAAGTTCTCTTCTGCATCTGGCATATCCATTTTGTTTGCTACAACAACTTGCGGACGCTCTGTTAAACGCATATTGTATTCTTTTAATTCATTATTAATTGTAACATAATCTTCATATGGCTCACGGCCTTCTAAACCAGACATATCAATAACATGTACAATTACACGTGTACGCTCGATATGACGTAAGAATTGGTGTCCAAGTCCAACGCCAGCATGTGCGCCTTCAATTAGTCCAGGAAGGTCAGCCATCACGAAGCTGCGGTTATCACCAGTTTCAACAACACCAAGATTCGGAACGATTGTTGTAAAGTGATACTCTGCAATTTTCGGACGTGCTGATGATACAACAGATAATAATGTAGATTTACCTACACTTGGGAATCCAACAAGTCCAACATCTGCTAGTACTTTAAGTTCTAGAATGACATCACGTTCTTGACCTGGTTCTCCGTTTTCAGCGATTTCTGGTGCTGGGTTCGTAGCTGTTGCGAAACGTGAGTTACCACGGCCACCACGGCCACCTCTTGCGATTACAGCAGTTTGTTCATGCGTTACTAAATCGGCAAGAATTTGACCAGTTTTTTCATCTTTTACTATTGTTCCTGGTGGAACCTTTACGATTAAATCTTCAGATTTACGTCCGTGCTGACCTTTACTCATTCCGTGCTGACCGCGATCAGCTTTGAAATGACGTTGGTAGCGGAAGTCCATTAATGTACGTAAGCCTTCCTCAACTACGAAAACAACATCTGCACCTTTACCGCCGTCGCCACCTGCTGGGCCACCTTTAGGAACATACTTCTCACGACGATACGCAACCATACCGTTACCACCGTCGCCGCCTTTTACATATATCTTGACCTGATCTACAAACATTATTTCACCACACTTTTTCAATTGGTTGTAATATAACTGAGACTTCTTCGTCTCGCACTGTATAAGAAATGGAATACCATTTATTGTTTTGGGTCGCAAGCCAATTCTGTAGTTCTTCTACACTCGTTAGCTTACCACGAAAATCAAAAAAGAAACGAGCATTATCCGCGTCACATTCAATTGTGATACAAACATAATTTTCAACATATACGTCTAAACTATGCTGAAGCATCGAGAAAAATTGATTCGTCCATGTACATACAGTCTCATCTAAGTGAGATAAGTTATGTAATTTCCCTAATACTTCGTACTCCAATAAGCACGGCTGCTGTTTCCAATTATATGTTAAAATCCACTCTGAAAATAAAGGCATTGATAGCCCCATCAGATTGGATTCTTGTCTCGCTTCTTGGACAAAACGATCGATGAGACTATGAATTTCTTCCACTTTTCCAAGGGAAAGGTTTCCTTTCACCATCTGCATACGATTGAGCCAATCATGTCTTGAATGGCGCAATGCATCTATAATTGTCCATTTTTCATTCATTTAGATACCCCTTAATATAGAAAAACTCTAACCTGCACTCAGGTTAGAGTTTTCCGTGAGTTCTTATGCTTCTTGAGCAACAGGATATACGCTCACTTGTTTGCGGTCACGGCCAAGACGCTCAAAGCGTACTACGCCGTCAACTTTCGCGTATAAAGTGTCATCGCCACCACGACCAACGTTAACACCTGGATAAATTTTTGTACCGCGTTGACGGTAAAGAATTGAACCACCTGAAACCGTTTGACCATCTGCGCGTTTAGCACCAAGACGTTTTGACTGAGAGTCACGACCGTTCTTTGTACTACCTACACCTTTCTTAGATGCGAAAAACTGAAGATCTAATCTTAACATACGTTACACCTCCTGCACTTTTTCTATTAAACGGATATACTTTCCGTAATCAAGTTCGATCGTCTTAAGCGAAACAACCAATCCTTCCAAAAGTATCTGTGCTTTTTCTACTGTATGAACGTCTAAATCATTAGGCAATTCATACGTTAAGAATCCGCCATCACTTCCGAGTTCAATAGTTGCCTGCACATTACAAAGTTCTTCCACTGCATTTATAGAACCAAACACAACCGCTGTAGTTCCAGCACAGACAAGGTCTTGTCCATGTGGCGCATAATCGGCATGTCCAGTCATTTTAAATGATTGGATACTTCCTAATTTCGTGCGACTTATCGTAATTTTAATCATGTTAACCTGGATTAAGCGTTGATAGCTTCAACAACTAGCTTAGTGTAAGGTTGACGATGACCTTGTTTCTTACGATTGTTCTTTTTCGCTTTGTATTTGAAAACGATAATTTTCTTAGCGCGACCTTGTTTTTCAACTTTCGCAGTAACTGTTGCACCTTCTACAACTGGGCTACCAACTTTAACGTTTTCGCCACCAACGAAAAGAACTTTGTCAAAAGTAACAGTTTCACCAGCTTCAACATCTAATTTTTCAATGTAGATTGCTTGACCAGCTTCAACTTTAATTTGTTTTCCACCTGTTTCGATAATTGCGTACATACTTGCACCTCCTCTTAATTACTAAGACTCGCCAAAAACGAGGTAGACATATATGCCTTTAGGGAACCTGTCTTGTGCGGTTGTAGCATATAGCCGTTTAGGTGCTATAAACTATAACATAAAGATGTTATCATGAATCATAGACGGTTGTCAATAAATGTTCTGCTAACTATTTTTTCCGCTCTACAATTTCTGTTTTACTTCCAAAACGGACAATTGCATACTTTTCGATCATATCATCTTTGAAATAAATTTCAAATGGAATATTTTTTTGTAATTCTTTTTGCAAAAATTGTTTTTGCAAGTCTTTAGGTGCAGCGATTAATACTGCCTCATCCTCTATATTGCCATATGTAATTAGCTCTCTCTCTAACTCATACGCAATTGTCTCATATGACATCATATACCCCGTCGCTTTGCACGGTACACATTCTTCTAGTAATACGTCGCGTAAAGAATGTTTCTTACGTTTACGTGTCATCTCTAAAATCCCTAACTCTGTAAACCCAAGCACTCTTGTATATGTGCGATCATTTTGCATAGCAACCATGAGACATTCTCTTACCATTTCTTTATCTTCTCTTCTTTTCATATTAATAAAATCAATTAATATCATACCACCGATATCACGCAGTCTTAATTGACGTGCAATCTCTTCAGCTGCCACTTCATTTGTACGAAGGACTGTATCTTGTAAATTCTGTTTTCCAGTAAACTTGCCCGTATTCACATCAATTACAGTCATCGTCTCCATTTGTTCCACAATTAAATAAGCACCATTCGGGAGCCATACAATTTTTTGAAGTGCTTTCTCGATTTCACGCTCTATTCCAAAATGGTTAAACATTGAAGATTTTTCATTATAAAAAGATACTTTTTCTTTTCCAATCTTTCCCTCTAATTCTTTTACTATACTTCTTGTATCTACAACTACTTTTTCAATTGTTTCAATCGGATTCTCTTGGAATACACGATCTAAAAAGGTGGCCGGTCGATGAAGTAATAACGGCGCCTTTCCTTGGCCCTCTTTTCTTTTTAGCTCTTCATATAACTGCTGTAACATTTGCATTTCAGCTTGTATTTCTTCAATCGCTCCTTTTTCAGAAGCAGAGCGGAAAATGTAACCCCCTGTTCCTTCTACCTCAATTTGGAGTAACTGTTGTCTTTTTTTATTATTTTTTATTTTCCGAGAAACAGCGCGCATCTCATCAAACGGCATATAAACGACATATTTCCCGGTAAATTCTATATTCGCTGTCAATTTAGGCCCTTTCGTATCAATTGCCTCTTTTACAACTTGTACGAGAATCGCTTGCCCTTCATGTATACGATAACAAGATGGTACATCATCGTATGAAAGATACGCATGTTTTTCTAAACCGATGTTTACAAATGCTGCGTTCATTCCAGCGATTGTTCTTACGATACGTCCGGCATAAATATGCCCAACAATCTCTTGCTCTTCATTACGTTTCCATAAAAACTCAACAATTTTTTTCTTCTCTTCAATTGCAACGCGCTTTTCCGATCCAGCGTAATTCACATATAACGTTTTCAAAATTATTTCCTCACTTTATAATCTTCTTTGCTTTTACAATAATAAAAGGTTAGTGCTATCGTCAACACTAACCGATTAATTCTTCAACTGATGAAGTTGTTCGTTTTTCAGTAAAATATGCATAGAGCAGTTCATTTTCATCTAATGTGTAATGTTCTTTATATTTTCCATGGACGATAATAGAGTGCTTATATCCTCTACGAAATTTTGTGAATATCTTATATAAATGATCTTCTGATTGCACTTCAATAGGTGCAATCTTTTCAATTCCTCTTTTGTTCCCATAATAACGTTCTAATAAAAAACGCATAAAGGCATACCGTCTTTGTTTCCACTCTTGATATAACGACACTGCCAAAAACATGAGTAGTACCCACATCATAATATTATTGCTATTCCAGAGTAACTGCCATCCTAATATTACACCAAAAAAAACACATGACAATTTCATCATCTTTTCATGTGCTTGTAAATAAGGAAAACGATATGATAGTATATTAAACAATACTTTCCCGCCATCTAACGGCCAAATAGGGAGTAAATTAAACGCTAAAATAATTATATTATTCCACATAAAGAAATAATATAAATCCGCGTTCAGCCAACCGGCTTCAAATAATATATAACCTACTAGCATCATCCAAACATGTTGAATCGGTCCTGCAATTACGACAACAAGTTCCTCTTTCAACGACTTATTACCATGTTCCTCAAGCTCAGCCACGCCACCAAACGGCAAAAGCTGAATTTTTTTTATACGCCAATTATAGTGCGCTGCTGCAAGAGCATGCCCAAGTTCATGAATAAGAACAATACAAAATAACAGTATTAATTCTTTAAAACGTGCAGTAAAAATACCAATGACAATGATAACCCAAAATAATGGATGCACGGAAATTTTCGTTAAGACGTCCCTATATTTAATCAAATGATATCACCTGGATCGGATCAATAAATTTTTCATTCTTTTTTATCGCGAAATAAAACTTTCCATTTTTATCATTTGTATCATTACTCACCGTTCCAATTTTTTGTTTCTTTGAAACGTAATCATATAATTTCACTGACATATCGTTTAAATTTGCATACCATGACTCCGTACCATCTGCATGTTGAATTTGAACTGTATTTCCAAGTTCCTCTTTCTTACCCGCAAAAACAACTAATCCTTCATTCACTGACTCAACTGTTGCATTTGTAGCTGTTTGGACAAATACACCTTGGCCATTTTTTTGAAACCCTTGCATTACTTTTCCAGAAGCAGGAATTGCATAATTTTTTTGCTGAATACTTCCTTCTTTTTTCTCATTCGGTGAATAAAATACAAGCGGTTTTCCAAATTGCTTTTCATACCATTTCGCTACAGTAGCAAACTGAAATTCCTCTTTCATCACTTTTTCTGTAACAGCTTTAGCACCATCGAACGAAGACGGGGCATTCTTATATAAAATAGCAACCGAAAGAACTAATATTGCTGATAATAAAACTTTGAAGAAAAAGACTTCCTTTCGAAATAAAGGGTGAATTTCCTTTTCTCCTTCTTCAATAAATACTGTTTCGCTACCAAAATTCCCTCCGGTAAAATACTGCTCTTCCTCCATCCTTTCTTGCTCGGCCTTCCTTTTCGCAATCCGCTTTTTAATTTCTTCTACGCGTCTATTCTTCATACTGTCTCCTTTCTTTCCGTAAGCTAATTTCAATAGAAACAGTTGTATACAGTTTGTACATGTGTATGAGCTAAGAAAGAAAGATATTCGTGTGAAGAAAAAAGAAAGCACTTCGCATATGTGCGAAGTGCTTTTAACGGATTCCAAAGAAGTTTTTTACCTTTGCAAATACCGATACCTTTTCTTGTTCAAATGCTTGTAATGGTACATTCTCACCCAACAAGCGTCTTGCGATATTACGATAAGCCAACGCTGCTTTTCCGCTTGGTTGCAACGCCACAGGTTCACCTGTATTTGTAGCTCGAATAACTTCATCGTCATCTTCGACAACACCAAGAAGCTCGATTGACAATGTACGTACAATTTCATCAACATCTAACATATCCTGTTCATGAAGCATATGACTACGTACACGGTTAATAACAAGTTTTGGTGGTTCAATATCCTCTTTTTCTAAAAGCCCAATAATACGATCCGCATCGCGCATTGAGGATACTTCTGGCGTCGTAACAACGATTGCTTTATCCGCACCAGCTACCGCATTTTTAAATCCCTGCTCAATCCCCGCAGGACAATCAATTAATATGTAATCATAATCTTGACGTAATACTTGTATTAATTCATCCATTTGTTCAGGTGTTACCGCTGATTTATCACTCGTTTGTGCTGCAGGTAATAAATAAAGATCATCAAAACGTTTATCTTTAATAAGAGCCTGAGGTAAACGGCAACGCCCTTCAACGACATCAACAAGATCAAATACAATACGATTTTCCAGCCCCATTACTACGTCTAAATTTCGAAGACCGATATCTGTGTCAATTAAGCACACTTTCTTTCCAGATAACGCTAGGGCCGTACCAATGTTCGCAGACGTTGTAGTTTTACCTACTCCGCCTTTTCCAGATGTAATTACTATTGCCTCTCCCACAGCTATACAATTCCCCTTTCTAACTTTGTTAAATTAGGTCTAAGATGAGTGAGAAGTTGCAGGCGATCGACAACAATGTGATTGTTCTCATTAATATACGCACATTCTGCCGCCTCCGCTCCGTCTTCTTTCTCTTCCGGAGCCCGCATTGCCACATCACTAATTCGAAGTTGCATCGGGTTCATAACAGATGCAGCGATTACAGCATCCGAATCCCCATAATACCCAGCATGTGCAATTCCTCTTAATGATCCTACAACAAAAATATTCCCCCCAGCGATAACCGTTCCGCCTGGATTAACATCTCCAATTAACAACAAATTTCCTTTTACATGTAAAACTTGTCCAGAGCGAACAATTTTGGAAATAGGGACAATTTCTGTTTCTTCTTTCCAAGCTATTGCTTCTGCTTTAGTGATAACATCACTTTTAATTGAATCCACAACAAGATTCTTTTTATTACGAATTAACGTACGAATCTCTTCTTGTTGGACTTCTGTTAAATAACGATTTCCTACTTTCACATGCACTTCAATTAAAGAGCGTCCATCACCATCGTAGTAATGTGTAGAAAGTTTTTCGTCTAATTCTATCAACAATTCAGAGAATGAACAACAATCATCTAAATGAAGCGTTATCCCATCTTTTGTCCCTTTTATCGTTACATTTTGTTGCTTTTTTTCTTCCACTAAAGTTCACCCCACCGATTCAATTCGACATAAAATTAGAAAATCCTTTTTTCTTTTTCTTCCATCGCTTTTGAAAGACGCAATATATATCGTCTCAGTGGGAAACAAACTATCAACAAGAAAATAGCATTTAACAATAAAGTAGCAAGGAGACGATCTGTGAAAAAGACATACGCTGGCATATGAGTACGTCCCAACAAAGTTAAAAATCCATACACATAATACTCTAGTGCTACAACGCTAGCTAATATGATGGAAACAACAATAAATAAATTCAATTGCAGTACTTTCATCACACTATAAACTAAATAAGCTAAAATCGGATAAGCAAAAATATATATACCGACAAGTTCTGTGTATACGGTATCAAATAAGAAACCAAATAATAGTCCGTAATAAATCCCTTGGACCGGACTATAATACACTGTAATAAAACATAAGACGATTATAAAGAAATGCGGTGCTGCTATACTCTCTTTCCAAAACACATTTGTTGGAACAATGGTAGCAAACATATTTTCAAATAGAAACACAAAAAGGAGCAAAAGAGGAAGAGCTGCTCTTTTTAAAATCTTCATCATCTCTTCTCTCCCTCCTATTCTAATGGCGCTGAAGGCTTTTTACGTTTAGCAACCATAATATGCTCTACGTCATTTAAATCAGCGGCAGGTTTTACATAAGCTGTTTTTGTTAAGCCGTATGCATCTGGTTGTACATCAACGATTTTCCCAATTACAAGACCTTTCGGGAAAATATCACCTAGTCCAGATGTTACAACCATTTGATCTTTTTCTACTTTTGCATCAGAACCAATCTTTGTGAAAAGAAGTAAGTGTTTTTCTTTGTCGTAACCTTCAATTAAACCAAAGATATTTTCTTGCCCTTGTACAATAGCAGATACACGATTTGTTCGGCTCATAGAGCTTAATAACTCTACTGATGATGTAAACTGAGATACACTTTTCACACGTCCAACTAAACCTTGTGAAGTCATAACAGCCATATCTTTTTTAATTCCTTGCTGTGCCCCTTTATCAATTCCAATTAAATCGTACCATTTATCTGAACTACGAGAAACAACAGTAGCTGGAATCTCAGTATAATCGCTCAGCAACTCCTTTTTTCCAGTTAACTCTTGTAACTTCTTGTTATCATCTTCTAATTGTTTTACTTTCCCTGATAGACCTGCATAATTATCTAATTTTGCTTTTAATTCTTTATTCTCTTCATACGTGCGCTTTACATCCTCTACATTTTCGAAGAATCCAGCTACGTATTTCGCTGGCTTTTGGAATACACGTTCTACAACACCGACAGTGTCTTTAACAAACTGCTCTGGCCATGTTAAACTGTTCCGTTCTTTCAATGAGATTCCAATCAATGCCACGAGAAGAATAATACTAACTAACAAAACAATTAATCTTTTGTTTAAGAAAAACTGTGGCACGTTCACACCCTCTTAATTTCACTGATTTTTATTTTGCAATATTATCGAGCAGCAGTTTTGAAAAGATCGATATTGTCTAATGCTTTACCTGTTCCAATTGCTACGCAATCTAATGGGTCTTCTGCAACAAGAACTGGCATTTTTGTTTCTTCACTAATTACTTTATCTAAATTACGTAGTAATGCCCCGCCACCTGTTAATACAATACCGCGGTCCATAATATCAGCTGCTAATTCAGGTGGAGTTTTTTCTAGTGTATTTTTAACTGATTCTACAATCGCATCTACTGTATCTTTTAATGCATCTGCAATTTCTTCTGGCTGAATTAGTACTGTTTTTGGTAAACCACTTACTAAATCACGACCGCGAATTTCCATAGGCTCGATACCTTCTGGCTCGCCTGCAGAACCGATTTCTAATTTTAATGCTTCAGCTGTTCTTTCACCGATCATTAAGTTATAGCTTTTCTTAATGTACTGAATGATTGAATCGTCCATATCATCACCAGCAACACGAACTGACTGACTTGTTACAATACCTCCTAAAGAAATAATTGCAACTTCTGTTGTACCACCACCGATATCAACTACCATACTACCAGTTGGTTCCCAAACAGGTAAGTTTGCACCAATTGCTGCTGCAAATGGCTCTTCGATAGGATAAGCATCACGAGCACCCGCTTGACGAGTCGCATCGATTACTGCACGTCTTTCTACAGCTGTAATACCAGATGGTACACATACCATTACATACGGCTTACGTGAGAAGAAACCGTTTGATTTTTGAGCTTGTTGAATGTAATATTTCATCATTGTTGCAGTTGTTTCATAATCAGCAATTACACCGTCTTTCATCGGGCGAAGTGCCACAACGTTCCCTGGTGTACGACCAATCATTTGTTTTGCGTCGCTACCTACAGCAACGATTTGTTTCGTATCAGTTTGTAACGCAACTACTGAAGGTTCACGTAAAACTACACCTTTTCCTTTTACATATACAAGCGTGTTCGCAGTTCCTAAGTCTATTCCAAGATCGCGAGTAAATCCACCAAATCCAAACATATTATTTATCTTCCTTTCTTGTTTTCACGGACTCATTTTTTCTTACTTTATATTATAAAAACAGTACGTTTTTTATATCTTTATCCTTTTTGTAGATAAATTTCTACAAAAAACTCATAAATCACATTATAAAACAAAATAAGTAAAAAGCATAGTCTTAAATATGACCTTTTTCCTTTAAACTCACGAATTTATGGTCACCTATTATAATATGATCTAGCACTTCAATTCCGATAATCTGGCCGCATTCTACTAAACGTTTTGTTACTTCAATATCTTCACGGCTCGGCGTGGGATCTCCTGAGGGATGGTTATGAAGACATATAATAGAGGCTGCTGCACGACGGAAGGCTTCTTTAAAAACTTCCCTGGGGTGTACAATTGACGTGTTTAAACTTCCAATAAAAATCGTTTGCCTATGTAGAACTTGATTTTTTGTATTTAAATATAAACAAACAAAATGCTCTTGTTGTAAAAAACGCATTTCTTCCATCATGTATTTCGCACAATCTTCTGGACTTCGAATACTATATCTATTTTGATATTCTAAACGCACCATTCTTCTGCCTAGTTCAAAGGCTGCCATAAGTTGCGATGCCTTTGAAATCCCAATACCATGTATACTAATTAGCTCTTCTAATGTTGCATCTTTCAACATACGTAAGCCATCAAATTGGTGTAAAATTTTATCTGATAACTTTAACACTGTTTCTTCTTTAGAACCTGTTCTGAGTAATACTGCGAGAAGCTCTCGATTTGATAAACTTCCGGCACCTTCTAACAATAAACGCTCCCGTGGCTGTTCTTCTCTTACAACATCACGAATACCGTTCATCTCTCCACTCCTTTATTTGTTCTCTCAAAGAAAACCCCATGCAATTTTACGCATGGGTTACATCAATATCAAATTGTTTTAATTCCCTAACGAGACGTGCAATTGGTAAGCCAACTACACTATAGTAGTCCCCTTGAATATTTTGAACGAAAATAGATCCTTTACCTTGAATCCCATAACTACCGGCTTTATCAAGAGGTTCTTTCGACGTGACGTATGTATCAATTTCCTCTTCTGTTAGCTCCCAAAACGTAACTTCTGTACGCTCATAAAAAGTAACCGTTTTTTCTTTTGATATAATCGCAACACCTGTATACACTTCATGTGTTTTCCCTGATAGTAATTGTAACATCTCTTTCGCCTCATCCTCATTAGAAGGCTTACCAAGAATACGCGACTCATATGTAACAATTGTATCTGCACCTAACACAATGTGATCACTATTATTTTCTGCCACCGCTGATGCTTTTTGCAAGGCAAGCGACATTACAATATCAGAAGGCGATGAATATGCACCAATTGTTTCTTCTACTTCACTTACAACGATTTCAAATGGTATGCTAGCTAACTCAAGCAATTCCTTCCTCCGAGGTGATCCTGAAGCTAAAATTATTTTTTTCATATTTTCTCCTTCCTTTCTCACATGAAGCAGAACAATTTATATCAATCGTATCAAAGGAATAGTTTGTCCACAAATGAAAGAAATATTAATTTCTCTAACTAAAATAACAATTCTTTATTGCATACGATTATATTCCTGTCATAGAGAAAGCACTTTGCTCTAAATTCAAAAGAAAAGAAAGAAGTACATGTACTTCTTTCTTACTCATTTTATTATCCTATCATTTCACTTTCTACGAAACAATTTTTTCATACGAAAGTAGGCCATCAATAATAACTTGATTTAATTTCACCAAAGATTCCTTATCCATTTTCCCATCTTTTACTGTTTGTACAGCTACCGACGTATACATATACAGTTTCTTTGCTTCTTCTTGCTTCATACTTTTCCCCTCTTTTTCAATCGCTTTCCATTCTTTTTCAATCGCTTCTATATCTTTTGCGCTGCTTTTTCCACCAACTTGTACACTAGAAGCATATTTTGCTAAATGAGTGTATAATGGCTGCACTTTTGTTAAAAATGTTCCTACTTCTTTATCATCTTTCAGCAACGCTTTATCTGTTATATCCCAGTTCTTTTTTAAAACGGAGACACCATCATTTTTATACTGAGTCATTAATTGATTTATAGCCTGTTCATCGCTAGCAATACCAACAACTATTGCATACTTATCCCCGCTCGGTCTCAAAGCTCCAATGCCCCCATTGCCTTTCCATTCTTCAAGAGCTGCTCGTCCCTTTTCTTCAGAAGAATAAAGCCCCCCTTGAACAAAAAATAATTTCATCGGATCCAATGACACTCCTGCCTGTGCTTTTTGTTTTTCTTCTTTTGGTTCTGATGTTTGTCCTGCCGTTCCACCCACCTTTGATTCTCCATTCCCAGTCGGCTTGGAAGCTGTTACTTCACTTCCTCCTGTCGTTCCTTGTCCGGTGAGTAAATGAAGCATCCCCATTCCAAACGCCGTACCGATAATAATTGCGGTTGCAACGATTGCAATTAATGTATTACTCCACTTCTTTCGGTATTTTTCCACAGACATCGATTTCGCTTTTTGAAACGGAACAACATTTCTCGGTCGTTCACCTTCTACTACCATCCATTCAAATTCATCTTTCTTCTTTTCCTCATACTTCGCTTCTGTTCCATTCACTTTCACTGAGATCGTTCGTGATTGCTTGTCCATACACTCACACCTCACCTCTTATCGTTGTCCGCATCATATCATATTCCTTTCACAAAAAAACGAGATATTTGTCAGAGAAATTCGCCAAATAACCCTATATATTTATCTTATATGTATGCTTTTGACTTCATTTGTAGAACAAAAAACTAGATAGCAAAGACTATCTAGTTTTTCTCGCGAATATATTTTCGAACTTCAGAAATGAAATAAAGAGAACCTGTTATGATGAAAACATCATTTTCTCCTATCATTTCAACTTTTGTATCAATTGCCTCTTTCCAATTTTCAAAAACTAATTTTGATTCTTTTTGTGAATATGATGCAAGTTTATCAGCAGAGATAGCACGATCAAAGGCGAATGTTGTAAAAATAATTTCATCTGCAATGGTTTCTAATTGGCCTACCATGTTATGCAATTGTTTATCACCAAGGGCAGTAAATAAAACTATTACATTTTTATCTTTGTAATGCGCTTCTACTGTTTTCACAAGGCTTTCAATACCTTCTGGATTATGGGCACCATCTATAATAATATCCGGGTTACTTTGCAGCTTTTCAAAGCGCCCAATCCAATACGCTTCCCGTAATCCCGTTCTTATTTCCTCTTCCTCAATTAAAAATGATAGATATGTTTTTACATACATGACTGCCATAAGTGCTAGCGCTGCATTTCCTACTTGATGAATGCCTTTCATTGAGATTTGCAAATCTTCAAATGCGGCAAAAGGACAAGTAAAATCAAACTGTTCCCCATCTTCTTTAGACTGCTTATGTAACGCTGTAAAATGCTTGTCAAGTTCGTATAGGTTTGCATGGTTTTCCTTTGCAACATTTTGAATGACTTCCAAAGCTTCTTCGTCCTGCACACCAGTAATTACCGGCACACCAGATTTAATAATCCCCGCCTTTTCATATGCAATTTCTCCTAGTGTATTCCCTAAAATATGCATATGATCGTGACCGATATTCGTAATAATCGTGAGAACAGGGTGTATAACATTAGTAGAATCAAAACGTCCACCAAGCCCTGTTTCAAATAAAACAACATCACAGAAATTGACTTTACCGAAATAACAAATTGCCATAACAGTAATAATTTCAAACTCCGTCGCTTCCCCTAAATCCGTCTCATCTAGTTTTTCCACGACTTGTTTTACCATCTTTACAAGTTCAGTAATCTCTTCATCTGCAATTGGTGTCCCATTCACACTAATGCGTTCATTAAATGTTTCGATATAAGGAGAGGTGAACGTTCCTACCTTATATTTCGCGCCTTCTAACATGTAGCGCATATATGTTAACGTTGAACCTTTTCCATTTGTACCAGCAAGATGAACACATTTTATATGACGCTCTGGATTTCCGAGTTCTTCTAGCATCCATCTCATTCTTTCTAATCCTGGCTTAATTCCAAATTTCAATCGGCTATGAATCCACCCTATCGCTTCTTCGTATGTATGTATCACGTATGCTTTTCCCCTTTCAAAAGACAACTTTCATAGTTCTATTATACGCAAAGAAAAGAGACTCACCAATATAGTGAGTCTCTAAAAACATTTTTACTTTTCAAGATCTACTAGACGTTGACGAACTGCTTCGCGTTTTTCTAGGTAATCTTGCTCTTTCGCACGCTCTCCTTCAATAACTGCCGCAGGAGCTTTCGCTACGAAACCTTGGTTAGAAAGTTTCTTCTGTACACGTTCTACTTCTTTATCGAACTTCTCAAGTTCTTTCTCAAGACGAGCTCTCTCTTCATCAAGATTGATAAGATCAGCTAATGGTAAGAATAACTCTGCACCTGATACGATTGCAGTCATTGCTTTTTCTGGCGCTTGTAAATCCGTTTGAATTGTTAATTCGCTTGGATTACAGAAACGCTCAATGTAAGAGCTGTTTTTCGTAAGTTGAGCAAGTACAGCCTCATCTTTTGCTTTAATTTGCATTTGAACTTTTTTGCTCATTGGCGTATTTACTTCTGCACGGATGTTACGAACAGAGCGAATGATATCAACTAGAAGGTGCATTTCTGCCGCAGCTTCCGTATCTTGTAAATCCTCGCGAACTGTTGGCCACGCAGCTACTGTAATAGATTCGCCTTCATGTGGTAAATGTTGCCAAATTTTTTCTGTTACGAATGGCATGAATGGATGTAATAGACGCATTGTTTGGTCTAATACGTAAGCTAAAATAGAACGAGTTGTTTTCTTAGCTGCTTCATCTTCACCGTATAGTGGAAGCTTCGCCATTTCAATGTACCAGTCACAGAAATCGTCCCAAATGAAGTTGTATAATGAACGTCCAGCTTCACCGAACTCATATTTATCCATGTTACGTGTTACACTTTCGATTGTTTCGTTTAAGCGAGTTAAGATCCACTTATCTGCAACTGATTTTTCACCAGTTAAATCGATTTCTTCATACTTCATATCATCCATGTTCATTAATACGAAGCGTGATGCATTCCAAATTTTATTAATGAAGTTCCAAGTAGATTCTACTTTCTCCATGCTGAAGCGTAAATCTTGACCTGGTGCACTTCCTGTTGATAAGAAATAGCGCATTGCATCTGCACCGTACTTCTCGATAACATCCATTGGGTCAATACCGTTACCAAGAGATTTACTCATCTTACGACCTTGCTCATCACGAACTAAACCGTGAATTAATACATCTTTAAATGGACGCTCGCCTGTAAACTCTAAACCTTGGAAAATCATACGAGATACCCAGAAGAAGATGATGTCATAACCAGTTACTAATGCATCTGTTGAATAGTAGCGCTTAAAGTCTGCTGAATCTTCATCCGGCCAACCAAGTGTTGAGAACGGCCATAGCGCTGAACTGAACCATGTATCCAGTACGTCATTATCTTGATTCCAGTTTTCAATATCTGCTGGTGCTTCTGTACCTACGTATACCTCACCAGTTTCTTTATGATACCAAGCTGGAATACGGTGTCCCCACCATAATTGACGAGAAATACACCAGTCATGAATGTTTTCCATCCAGCGTAAGTATGTGTTTTCAAAACGCTCTGGTACGAACGTTACTTTTTCTTCTTCTTTTTGTTGAAGTGCTACTGCTTTTTCTGCAAGTGGAGCCATTTTTACGAACCATTGTGTTGATAAGTAAGGCTCAACTACTGCACCGCTACGCTCACTATGACCTACTGAATGCATATGAGGCTCGATTTCTACTAATACGCCAGCCTCTTGTAAGTCTTTCACTAATGCTTTACGGCATTCGAAACGATCCATACCGTTATACTTACCAGCTTTTTCGTTCATCGATCCATCTTCATTCATTACTAAGATGCGTGGTAAGTCATGACGGTTACCTACTTCAAAATCATTCGGGTCATGAGCTGGTGTAATTTTTACAACACCTGTTCCGAAGTCTTTTTCTACGTACTCATCAGCAATAATCGGAATCTCACGGCCTACAATTGGAAGTGTAACTGTTTTTCCGATTAAATGTTTGTAACGATCGTCTTCTGGATGAACTGCTACTGCTGTATCACCAAGCATCGTTTCTGGACGAGTTGTCGCAAGACGAATGTGGCCAGAACCATCTGTTAACGGATAGTTCATATGGTAGAATGCACCTTGAACTTCTTTATGAATTACTTCAATATCAGAAAGAGCTGTGCGTGTTGCTGGATCCCAGTTGATGATATATTCACCACGGTAAATTAAGCCTTTTTCGTATAATTGAACGAATACTTTATTAACCGCATCTGATAAACCTTTGTCTAATGTGAAGCGTTCACGAGAATAGTCTAGTCCTAAACCAACTTTCCCCCATTGTTGACGAATGTGAGAAGCGTACTCTTCTTTCCACTCCCAAGCTTTTTCAAGGAATTTTTCACGGCCAAGATCGTAACGTGAAATACCTTCTTCACGAAGTTTTCCTTCTACTTTCGCTTGTGTTGCGATACCAGCATGGTCCATTCCTGGAAGCCATAGTACATCGTATCCTTGCATACGCTTCGTACGAGTTAAAATATCTTGAAGAGTTGTATCCCAAGCATGACCTAAGTGTAACTTACCAGTTACGTTCGGAGGTGGAATTACAATTGTATACGGTTGTTTCTTCTCGTCTCCTGTTGCTTCAAAATATTTGCCTTCAAGCCACCATTGATAAAGGCCTTCTTCAACGGACATATGATCATATTTAGTTGGTAAATTCTTTTCCGTGTTTGACATTATTTTCCCTCCTTAAAATAAAAAATGTCCCTCATCCAAAAAGGACGAGGGACATCGCGGTACCACCTTTATTTACAAACAAATTCATAATTTGCTTATACTCTTAATTTGATAACGGACAAATCCGTCTTTTCCTAATAAGAACTATTCCGTTCAGAAAAGATGCTCCAGGGCTACCTTCTAACATAACTATCTAGAGAATCTCCCAGCTAATGATTCTCCTCTCTGAAGACGTTTCATGTTATACTCTTCCCCTTCAAGGCATTTATATGATTGTTAATTATTATATACAATAGTGTAAAAAACGAAACCTTATTCGTCAAGATAAATTTAAGTCTATGAATTTTCAGGCGCACAAAAAAGATAAGTAGCATTCTCTACTTATCTTCTTTATCTCGCTATTTGCGGGCAGTAAGATCCCTACATCAAAATTCAGCTGAAGCAAAGAAGTTAGGCGGGAGCCCCGCTGATTAAAGTTTTACTTTACCCGTTCCCTTGCTGGGCAGCTTGTAATTGTGATAGGAAATATTCTATATTGCTAACGAGCCAATGCGATTGTTGCAAACTCTTTACTTCCAGCAATTCATTTTCCTCGTTGCGATTATCTTTTCTTTTTCTATACGAACCGATTTGTCGAATAAATTGTGATGGGTACGTCATATAAGCAAACATGAGAAGTTGCTCTTCTTTCGTAAACGGAAAATTTTTTTGATACATTTGAAACCATTCAAACCGATCACTTCTTGCGATCGGATATGTGTTTAAAGACCGTGAATAAAAACCTACTATATCTTGCACAGGCGTTGCAAACTTCGATTTTTCCAAACTAATAAAATAGCCATTCCGCTCATAGTCAAATAAAAAATGATTAAGTGACACGTTACCATGTACAAAAGTAATACGCGTTTTATCTTTTTCTTTCATCGCATCGTTCCACTCATTTAATTGCTTCGTTGCAAATTCACGCGCTCTCATTACATGATGATAGTACGTACAATATTGCAATTCAAGCGGGGACATATACCATTTTGATTCAGATTCTACGAGAAACTCTTCTAACATCTCACCATCATTTTCCCAGCGATTGGATATAGTTGTATAATGTTTTTCTAAATCTTCTTCCGTATACGTTTCTTCCTTCACAGTTTTTTGATGCAACGTTCCGAGTGTCTGAAACATTTTATGGTATTGATCATTGTCCTCACCATTTCCTTCTGCACGTTCTAACCAAGGCATTAAATAATAATTATACGTCCCGTCACTTAAAATATAATTTCCATCCGTCGCATGGTATATAGGTACATAATTTGAAAAACCTTTCTCCTTCAAATATTGAATATGATGCAGAAAGTTATTCCGCTCTAACTTTCTGCCTTCTATTTTCTTAAGTGCATATGGACCTTGATTCGTATAAATTTTCATTACATTTCCGTGCTCTTCCATATGCTGCGTATCCAATCTATATTGCCTCACGATAGGTTCATAGTGATTTCGCAATTCAATATCCATACGAATAACCCTTTCTATTCAAAACATAACTTCTAAGAAAAGAAGTGAGTGAAAACACTCACTTCTTTATTTCGCCTTTACTCTTGAAACGGGAATATAAATAATTTGCCCCGTATTTAAAAATATATCTTCTGTTTGATTGACACGGTACAAATTTTGTACCGATGTTTCATAACGGTCTGCAATAGATTCAATTGTATCCCCTTCTTGTACGAAATACATTCTTAACTTTGTAAATTCCTCTTCCGGTTCTTTCGTAAATAGTTTTGTTAAATAAAGCGCATTTTCATCTCGCTGTGAGTACTCTTCTTCTTGTTCTTCCTGCTTTTTCGCTTTTTCTTTCTTGAAATCTTTTCGTCCGAACAATTCAAATTGCGGCGTTGTTTCTTGCTCCTCTTCACGTTCCACAAATTCATGTTCTTCTATTTTCTCTTCTTCTAATTCCTGCTCTTTTCTTTCCTCTAATTGGAACGGTTCAAATGCGTAATCTTCCCACTCATCTGATTCCTTGTATGTTGGTTCTTCTACATGGGGCGCCGGTCTATTCTCATCCTCTTGCGCTGAATCTTCTTCTAAATCAGCATACACCGTTTCTTCTTCATCCTCGCTTCTCTCTTCATCACATAAACCAGTAATAGATATATCCGCTAATAATTGTAAGCAACCATTTTCCTTTAATTCATAATCAAATTCCTCAATTGATACATATAGTTCTTCAATTACTTTCACGCGATTTCTCGGAATTGATATTTCAAGCGGAAAGGAATGAACAAGTTCATTAACCCCATCTTCCCTTGTTTCTACATAATCAATTGACTTTGCTGGCGATAGTTCTCTTAGTGAATACGCCGAATCATCTTGCCTTGCAACATACTCTCCCGTTAAATCTAATTGCCCTCTCACGATTACTTCATGATCAAGCTCTTCTATCTCAACGTCTGGATCTAACGAAATTGACAAAAGTTCATCGACTTCCTGTCCCTTTTGGAACCAAACAGATTCTTTTAATGAAAATCGTAACGAATGATCTGCAGCCACTTCTTTTCCCCCTCCCAAACTATATGTCATTACAGATTTATGTAGGGAAAGCTTACTTTATGAATAAAAAAAATCGCTCCCCTTATGGAGAGCGATTTTTCCCTAATACATTATTTTAATTTTGACATTGCAATTTCAGCCGCTGCAATTGTCGCCTCAATATCTGCGTCACTATGTGCTGTCGATAAGAATAAACCTTCGAATTGAGATGGTGGCAAGAATACACCTTGTTCTACCATTTCACGATAGTAAGCCGCAAAGAACTCTAAGTTTGAAGATTTTGCTGCATCGTAATTAATAACGGGCTCATCTGTAAAGAAAATACCAATCATAGAACCTGCACGATTAATATGATGTGGAATGCCATGTTTTTCAGCTGCTTTACGTAATCCAGCTTCTAACATTTCAGCTTTACGCTCAAATTCTACATACGATTCTGGCGTTAACTGTACTAACGTTTCATAACCTGCTGCCATTGCAAGTGGGTTACCTGATAAAGTACCAGCTTGATAAATCGGTCCGCTTGGCGCAATTTGGCGCATAATTTCTGCTTTACCACCGTACGCTCCTACTGGTAAGCCACCACCGATTACTTTACCTAAACAAGTTAAATCAGGTGTTACACCGTAGTAACCTTGTCCACAGTTATAAGCAACACGGAATCCTGTCATTACTTCATCAAAAATAAGCAGTGCACCGTTTTGTTCTGTTACTTCACGAAGTCCCTCTAAAAATCCTGGTTGCGGAGGAACAACACCCATATTCCCTGCCACTGGTTCTACAATTACACAAGCAATATCATCACCGAATTGTTCAAAAGCGTATTTCACACTTTCTAAATCATTATAAGCTACTGTAATCGTATTTTTCGCTACACCTTCTGGTACGCCAGGGCTATCTGGTAAACCTAGAGTCGCCACACCAGAACCAGCTTTAATTAATAACGAATCACCATGACCGTGGTAACAACCGATGAATTTCAAGATTTTATTACGGCCTGTATAACCACGAGCTAAACGTAGTGCACTCATTGTCGCTTCTGTTCCAGAGTTAACCATGCGGACAATTTCAATCGATGGTACACGCTCAATAACAAGTTTCGCTAATTTATTTTCGATTTCTGTCGGTGCACCGAAGCTTGTACCTCTTTCAGCAACAGATTTTAACGCTTCAACAACACGATCATTTGCATGCCCATGAATTAAAGGCCCCCATGATAATACGTAGTCGATGTATTCATTTCCATCAATATCATATACTTTAGAGCCTTTACCACGCTCCATAAACAACGGATTCATCCCAACAGACTTAAAGGCACGAACTGGGCTATTTACGCCACCAGGCATTAAATCTTGCGCCTCTTCAAACGCTGCAATTGACTTATCAAACTTTTTCATTATTTAACGCCTCCTTCTTGCAACCATTTTGCTGCATCTTTCGCATGATACGTAATAATTAAGTCTGCTCCTGCACGTTTCATGCTAATTAATTTTTCAAGCACAACTTCTTTTTCATTAATCCAACCATTTTGCGCTGCCGCTTTAATCATTGAATATTCACCACTTACGTTGTAAGCAACGATTGGTAAATTAAAGTTATTTTTCACATCACGAATGATATCTAAGTAAGAAAGAGCTGGCTTTACAATTAAGAAATCAGCCCCTTCCATTACATCTGATTCTGCTTCACGGAATGCTTCCATACGGTTCGCTGGGTCCATTTGATATGTTTTACGGTCACCAAATTGCGGCGCACCGTGCGCAGCATCACGGAATGGCCCATAAAACGCTGATGAATATTTCACAGCGTACGACATAACTGGCACGTGTCCAAAACCATTTTCATCTAATGCATGGCGAATTGCTGTTACGAAGCCGTCCATCATGTTTGATGGCGCAATAATGTCCGCTCCTGCCTTCGCTTGACTTACAGCTGTTTTCGCAAGAACTGCAAGAGACTCGTCATTTAAAATAATACCATCTTCAATTACACCGCAATGACCATGACTTGTAAATTGACATAAACATGTATCTGCAACTACTACTAGCTCAGGGAAATCGCCTTTAATTTGTTGAATAGCACGTTGTACAATTCCATGATCACAATATGCTGATGATCCAACTTCATCTTTTTCAGCAGGTAAACCAAATACAATAACAGAACGAATACCTAAATCAACAACTTCTTGCATTTCAGCTTGCAATAAATCTAAAGACATTTGATATACGCCTGGCATAGAAGGAACTTCATTACGAACATTTTCACCTTCTAATACAAAAATAGGGTAAATAAAATCTTCCGTATGTAAAAACGTTTCACGCACAAGTGCACGCATACTACCGCTTTGTCTTAAACGACGATGACGATTAAATTGTAAAGAGTTCATAGATTTCTATCCCCATTCTTTCATTTTATAGATTCACAAACACATTGTAGTAATGCTTCTACAGTGTACTCTTTCGGCACAATAACAGACGGAAAATAACGGCTTGCCTCTTTTTCCGTAATAGGTCCTATACAAGCAATTGTACATTTTTTTGTCCATTCTCTCCAGTTTGCACCCTCAAGTAAACGAACAAAACTAGTAACAGTTGAAGGGCTCGTAAATGTAATAATGTCTACTTTCCCTAACTTCAATGCCGCTATAAGCTCTTGCTTTTTTTCTATATTCACTTTCGTACCGTATACGATTAGCTCATCTAGAGAAACACCAATTTCCCGAAGTGCAACCGGAATTACCTCTCTTGCTATATTCCCTTTCGGAAATAAAATACGTTCGTTTCCACTTAATTCTTTTAGAAACTCTTCTGCAAATGCTTCTGCAACAAATGAAGTTGGAACAAAATGAACTTGATAGCCCCTTTTTTCTAACTCTAATTTTGTTTTCACACCTACCGCAGCAATTTTAATGGTTAGCGGTAGTTTCTTGTTCAAACTATCTAGAAAAAAAGCTACACCATTTCTGCTCGTAAAAATAACCCAGTCATACGAATGTAGCTGCCCTTCAATATGTTGAATTTGCCTATGAGACATACCTTCCATATGCAAAAGCGGAATTTCCAATGGAATTCCGCTCTTTTCTTTCACTGCTACACTCATTTGTTTCGCTTGATGCTGGGCACGTGTAATCAATACCGTTTTTCCAGCGAGAGCGTTCATATTTATTGTTGCTCCTTATTTGCAGCAAGAATGAGTTCTTTGGCGCCTTGTTTAATTAAACGGCCCGCGGCTTCTAATCCTACTTCCTCAGGATTAGTACCTACTACTGTCTCTTTTAATAAAACAGAGCCATCCATAGAGCCAACAAGAGCTGTTAATTCGATTGTATCGTTTTCTTTAAGGGTTGCATATCCAGCGATTGGAACTTGACATCCACCTTCAAGTTTATGAAGAAATACTCGCTCCGCTGCCACTGTTCTTTCTGTTATCGCATCATTCATATGCGCTAACAACTGCAATAAATCCTTATCATCCTCACGACATTCAATCGCTAATGCACCTTGTCCTACAGCAGGTACACATAACGTTTCATCTAAATGTTCTGTAATAACTTCATCATCCCAGCCCATTCTTTGTAATCCAGCTGTCGCTAAAATAATCGCATCGTAATCCTCTTCTTTTAATTTACGTAAACGTGTATCGATATTTCCGCGAATCCACTTCACTTGTAAATCTGGTCTCGCAGCGAGTAGCTGTGCACTACGTCTTAAACTACTCGTACCTAAAATAGCACCTTCCGCTAACTCTTTAAACGATGCTCCATTTTTTGAGATAAAAGCATCACGAGGGTCAACACGCTTTGGTGTACAGCCAATCATTAACCCTTCTGGAAGTACGGCTGGCATATCTTTCATACTATGTACAGCCATATCGATTTCTTTCGTAAGTAACGCATGCTCAATTTCTTTAACGAACAAACCTTTTCCGCCTACTTTTGAAAGAGTAACATCTAAAATCACATCACCTTTGGTGACAATTTCTTTCACTTCAAATTCATATGGTAAACCAAGTGCTTTTAACTGATCAATAAACCAGTTTGTTTGTGTTAATGCTAGCTTACTCTTTCGTGACCCTACAATAATTTTGCGCATAATTCTCTCTCCTCATTATAAATACCAAAAGTGGAAATTAGATAAACTACTTAATAAAAAAATGTTAACTAGCATTACGAGAAAGGCCCCTACATTCCACAGTACAATTTTCTTCCCTTGCAATACATCTGCCGCTCTTAAATACAAGCCCGCACAGTATACAAATAGAACGACAAACGAACCAATTACTTTCGTATCATACCAATGAAAATTATCTAATTTTGTATATCCCCATATACATCCTAATAAAATTGCTAGTAAGAAAAATGGAACAGAAAATAAATTTAATCCGTAAGACGTAGATTCAAGCTTCGGTAAATTCCCTAACCTTCTTAATCTCGCATTCCACTTTTTCTTTTTTAATAGGCGATATTGCAGTAAATACATAATAGAAAAAATAAATGATACCGTAAACGTTGCATAAGAAATAATCGCCATTCCAACATGCACGTATACAAGTTCTGAAACTAATTGCTCTGCAAGTACTGGCGACATCTTTCCGAGCGGTGTAAAAATAGAAAAAGCGCTTACGCCAAATGCAACAACATTTGTAAAGAAGACTAAAAAGTCAACGCGCATAAATCGATTTATGACTAACGACATCGTAATCAATAACCAAACATAAAAATAAATCCCTGATAATAAAGTTAAAATGGGGTTCGTTTCTGAATCTGTCGCCCTAAGCAACATAAAAATAGACTGCAATACCCATACAATCGAAAGTAACCAAAAAGCAAATCGGTTCGCCTTTCGGTTACTTTGGAAATAATCTATAAAATATAAACTAATGCTACAAGCATATAAAATAATTGCAATATGATAAATAATACTGTTATTTAAAAAACTCATCCGATCATCCTTCCAAATTATAAAGATGGAACGGATGGTGTCCACACTCTTTTATGTTCTACTTCTTCCGCACGACTCTCTACTTCTTCCGTTTCTAAATCGAAAATCTTCGCAAATAACGCTAATTTTTCGCTCGCTCCCTCTTCAGCAGCTATTTCTTTCGCTACTAAAATTGGGTCTTTTAATAATTGATTAATAATACTTTTCGTATGCTTACTAATGACTTTTTTCTCACGATCACTAAGGTTTGGTATTTTTCGCTCTAGGCTTACCATCGTTTCACTTTGGATTGCAAGTGCCTTATCACGAAGAGCTGATATTAATGGAACAACACCAAGTGTACTTAACCACGTTTTAAATAGAACAATTTCCTCTTCAATCATAAATTGAATTTTCTCCGCTTCTTTCAAACGCTCAGCACGATTTGCTTCCACTACTCCTTGCAGATCATCAATGTCATATAAAAAAGAACCTTCTAACTCATCAATCGCTGGATCAATATCACGTGGTACTGCAATATCAACCATAAATAAAGGGCGACCAGAGCGCATTTTCTCCACCTTTGTCATCATCTCTTTCGTAATGACATACTCAGATGCACCAGTTGAACTAATTAAAATATCTGCTTCTAATAATGCACATTGCAATTCGCTTAACGATTTTGCATGTCCCATATATTTCTCAGCCATTACTTCTGCTTTCGAAAGTGTCCTATTCATAACTGTTACTTTACGAGCACCACTTCCATATAAGTTTTGCAGTGCAAGTTCGCCCATTTTACCAGCACCAAGAATAAGCACATGACAATCTGTTAACTCGCCAAATATTTTCTTTCCAAGCTCAACAGCAGCATAACTAACAGACATTGCACTTTCCCCGATTGTTGTTTCTGAGTGGGCACGTTTTGCTAATGTAATGACTTGCTTAAACAATTCATTAAAAATTGTGCCTGTTGCTTTAACTTGTTGCGCTTCTAAAAAGCTATCTTTTATTTGACCTAAAATCTGTGTTTCTCCGACTACCATCGAATCTAAACCGCACGTTACGCGGAATAAATGATCTATTGCACCATCTTGTTCAAAAATAGTTAAATATGGCGCGACTTCTTCTATTTCAAGCTGAAACCAATCAGCTAAAAACTTCTTAATATAATACCGTCCCGTGTGTAATTGATCGACAACAGCATAAATCTCAGTGCGATTACAAGTTGATACAATGACATTCTCTAACACGCTCTTTTGATTTTGTAATGTAGTCATCGCTCGCTCTAGCTCTGCTGCCTGAAATGTGAGTTTCTCACGAAATTCTACAGGGGCTGTTCGATAATTTACACTAACAACAAGAATATGCACGCAGCATGTCCCCCTTCACCCGTTTTATCACTTTATCTACTATCATAATACAACTTTCCTCTTATGAATCTGACAATCGTGTGAACAACCGATTATTTTTTAATTATTCTCCGTATGTAATAAAGGAGATTCAGTAAACTAATAAAAAAATCTTCTACTTTATAATGATTATAAATTAATAACTCTATTTGTACGTTACCAAAAAAAGTCCTCATAATCAAGTGATGGAAACTATTCCATATAAATTATAACATCATCTTTCCTATCTTCTTTCATCATGAAGGAAAATATGTATGATTGTTCCAAAATGTAGCAAACACTTTCTCAATACAATGTATTTGACATTTTATTTCTTTTTCGTTATATTGATTTTACAAAATTAAATTGTGCACAACTTAATTAGAAGGGAGTTATGTATGACAGAGGACTCTTTGCATCTAGATAACCAACTTTGTTTTTCTATTTATGCCTGTTCTAGAGAGGTTACTCGTTTTTATCGACCTTATTTAGAAGAGATGGGTATTACGTATCCCCAGTACATTACTTTACTCGTACTATGGGAGCAAGATGGACTAACAGTAAAAGAAATTGGAGAACGTCTATTTTTAGATTCCGGTACGTTAACACCTATGTTAAAACGAATGGAATCATTAAAACTTGTAAAACGTGTTCGTTCCAAAGAAGACGAGCGAAAAGTTTGTATTGAATTAACAGAACAAGGCAAAGATTTAAAGGAAAAGGCTTGTTCATTACCGACAACGATGGCTACAAATTTAGGAATTACAGAGCAAGAATATCGCTCTTTATTAATTGAGCTAAATAAACTAATTGAAACAATGAAAACAATTAATGATGGAAAAGGGGAATAAATATGGATAAATTATATACTGCTTCAGTAACAGCAACAGGTGGAAGAAATGGGAAAGTAGTTTCAGATGATGGCATATTAAATCTTGATGTAAAAATGCCGAAAGCACTAGGTGGTGCAGGCGGAGAAGCAACAAATCCAGAACAACTATTTGCAGCTGGTTATGCAGCTTGTTTTGATAGTGCATTACAACTTGTCATTCGTACAAAACGTATGAAAGTAGAAAGTACAGAAGTAACCGCTCACGTTTCTATCGGAAAAGATACAGATGGTGGTTTTGGCCTATCTGCCGTGCTTGATGTACATGTCGCTGGCGTTTCACATAGCGAAGCAAAAGAACTTGTAGAAGCGGCTCACGGTGTATGTCCATATTCGAAAGCAACGAGAGGAAATATCGAGGTTACATTAAACGTAAAATAAAAAATGTAGTAAATAAAAAAACGCGCGACATTCGTCACGCGTTTTTTGTTTTTGTCATTTTATGAATTGCCTTCCACGCTTCTTCTTTTCCAAGTCCTGTTTCAGAAGAGAATAGAACGATTTCATCGCCAATTTCAACAGCAAGCGTTTCTTTTACAACTTTTAAATGCTTTTGCCATTTCCCTTTCGGGATTTTATCGGCTTTCGTCGCAATAATAATTGTTGGGATTTCATAATGCTTTAAGAAATCATACATCATCACGTCATCACTTGTTGGTTGGTGACGTAAATCAACTACTAATACAGCTGCGTCTAATTGCTTACGCGTTGTAAAGTACGTTTCAATCATTTTCCCCCATGCCGCGCGCTCCGATTTAGACACTTTCGCATATCCATAACCTGGAACGTCAACAAAATGCATCATCTCATTGATTAAGAAAAAGTTCAGTGTTTGCGTTTTTCCTGGTTTAGAAGAAATACGCACTAACTTTTTACGATTTAAAATTTTATTAATAAAGGAAGACTTCCCGACATTTGAACGACCTGCTAATGCAATTTCTGGTAAATCACTGTCTGGATATTGTTCTGGTTTAACAGCACTAATTACAATATCTGCTTTTGTTACTTTCATTGTTTCACTCCTACTAATGCGTGCTCCAATACTTCATCTAAATGAGATGCAAGCACAAACGTAAGGTTTTCTTTTACGCTCTCTGGAATATCATCTAAATCTTTCTCGTTTTCTGCTGGCAAAATAATTTTTGTTAAGCCTGCGCGGTGAGCACTTAATGTTTTTTCTTTTAAGCCACCAATTGGTAATACACGACCACGAAGTGTAATTTCACCTGTCATACCTACTTCTTTACTTACAGGAATACCTGTTAGTGCAGAAATAAGTGCCGTTGCCATTGTAATACCTGCTGACGGTCCATCTTTTGGAACTGCTCCTTCTGGAACATGAATATGAATATCATTTTTCTCATGGAAATTCGGGTCAATCTGAAGCTCTTCTGCACGAGAGCGTATATAACTAAACGCAGCTTGTGCTGATTCTTTCATAACATCCCCAAGTTTCCCCGTTAAAATTAGTTTCCCTTTTCCTGGCGCTACAGAAACTTCAATTGCAAGTGTATCGCCGCCTGCTGCTGTGTAAGCTAGACCTGTTGCCATACCAACTTGGTCTGTTTTTTCAGCTTGCCCATAACGGAATATGTGTTTACCAAGTAAATCAACAATCTTTTTCTCTGTCACAACGATACGTTTACGTTCTGCTGTAACGATAATTTTCGCTACTTTACGGCAAACTTTTGCAATTTGGCGTTCTAGCGTACGAACACCAGCCTCACGTGTATAATAACGAATAATTTCAAGAAGCGCCTCATCACGCACTTGTAAATTACCTTTTCGTAAGCCATGCTCTTTTAATTGTTTCGGCAATAAATGCTCACGAGCAATGTGTACTTTTTCAAGTTCTGTATAGCCAGCAATCGAAATGATTTCCATACGGTCAAGTAATGGACCTGGAATACTTGAAAGTGTATTAGCGGTTGCTACAAACATAACTTTCGATAGATCATATGGTTCTTCAATGTAATGATCACTGAAGTTATGGTTTTGTTCTGGATCTAATACTTCAAGTAATGCCGCTGATGGATCTCCACGGAAATCGTTAGACATTTTATCAATCTCATCTAATAAGAAGACTGGATTAACTGTTTTCGCCTTTTTCATACCTTGAATAATGCGTCCTGGCATTGCTCCAACATATGTACGGCGGTGACCACGAATTTCAGATTCATCACGCACACCACCAAGAGATGCACGGACAAATTTACGATTCAATGATGTTGCAATTGAACGCGCTAACGAAGTTTTGCCGACCCCAGGAGGGCCTACTAAACAAAGGATAGGTCCTTTTAATGAATTCGTTAACTTCTGTACAGCTAAATATTCAAGTACACGCTCTTTCACTTTTTCAAGACCGTAATGATCGTTATTTAAAATCTCTTCTGAATGAGCAAGATCAATTATATCTTCTGTTGCCTCTGTCCACGGAAGCGCTAATAACCAATCAATATAATTGCGAATAACACCACTCTCCGCAGAACTTGCTAGTAACTTTTCATAACGATCTAATTCTTTCAGCGCAGCCTTCATTGTTTCTTCAGGCATTCCTGACTGTTCAATTTTTTCACGAAGTTCTTCTACTTCTCCGCCCTTACCTTCTTTGTCGCCAAGTTCAGTTTGAATCGCCTTCATTTGCTCACGTAAGAAATATTCTTTTTGCGTGCGCTCCATTGAACGTTTCACTTTTTGTCCAATCTTCTTTTCTAGGCTAAGTAACTCTTGTTCATCTTGAATAATTGAAATAAGTGTATGTAATCGTTCTTTTACAGATACAATCTCTAGAATCTCTTGTTTCTGCTTCGTTTTAATCGGCAAGTGAGAAGCAATTAGATCAGCTAATCTCCCTGGTTCTTCTACATCAGCTACCGTTGCAAATGTTTCATTTGAAACTTTTTTCGAAACTTTAATATATTGTTCGAAATGCTCCAGTAACGTACGCATAAGAGCTTTCTCTTCTAAATCATCTTCTACTTCTTCAGTTACCGTTTTAATAGACACTTGTACTATATTTTCTTCTTCGATAAACTCTATTACTTCTGCTCTATGTAAACCTTCCACAAGGACACGAAGCGTACCGTTCGGCAATTTTAACATTTGCTTGACTTTCGCCACTGTACCTACACTATATATGTCATCTTCTTTCGGATCATCGATATTCATTTCTTTTTGCATTGCTAAAAAGATGATATTTTCATCCATTGCCGCCTGCTCTAGTGCTTGTATCGATTTATCACGTCCTACATCAAGATGCAAAACCATCGTTGGATATACGAGAACGCCTCTTAATGGTAGGAGGGGCACGATTCTTTCGTTCGTATTCATACTAGACATAGCACCTCCATAATAAATTAAACTCCTGTTCAACTATTTTATATTACAATACACCTAGATGCAATTGCTGAGATTCCTCGCAATTATAAATAGCTTATTTTTCTACCTCACGAAAAGAAAAAAGACTCCGATTAAGCATACAAACTTAAACGAAGTCTGGCAAATTTTATTATTGTTTATTTTTACATAGATTGTGCATCTGTTTCGTCTACGTTAGTATGTACATCTAGCTCTCTATGCGCATTTTCTTGCATAAATGTTAACTCAAATACTTCTTTTAACTTACGGACAGGAATAATTTCGATTCCCTTTATAGTATACAAAAATGGTTGCATATTTTCAGCAGGAATAATGACTTTCTTAGCTCCCGCTTTTTTCGCAGCTTTTATTTTTGCGTACACGCCACCAATAGGCTTTACTTCTCCGTGTATACTTATTTCACCTGTCATCGCTACTTCATTATTTACATATGTGCGATGCACCGCAGAATATACACCTGTTGCCATAGCGATTCCTGCAGAAGGTCCATCAATTGGGATACCACCTGGAAAATTAATATGTATATCGTATCCTTCTGGCAACACATCTAAAGAACGAAGTACTGTTAATACATTATCAACAGAGCCTTTTGCCATACTTTTACGGCGAATCGATTTCGTTTGACTACCAATACTTTCTTCTTCTACAATTCCGGTAACATTTACCGACCCTTTATCTTTCGCCGGAATTGCTGTTACTTCAATTTCTAATAACGCACCTGTATTTGGTCCGTATACAGCAAGACCATTTACAAGACCAATCCTTGGAATCGGATAAATGTGCTTTTCGTATTTCGGTGTAAGCTGACTTGAGTGAACAACCCACTCTATATCTTCATCTTTAATGAAAGAACGTTCTTCATTTATCGCCATACCAGCAGAGATTTGCACGAGATTAATCGCTTCTCGTCCATTTCTTGCATACATCCCAATCATTTCAATACCATTTTCGCCTATTTGCATTTCTACTTTTTCCGCGGCATTTTTCGCTACTTTTTGAATTTCTTCCGTATCTAATTCACGGAAAAATACTTCTAAGCAACGTGACCGAATAGCAGGAGGAATTTCCTCTGGCGAACGTGTCGTTGCTCCAACTAAGCGAAAATCTGCCGGTAAGCCTTTTTGGAAAATATCATGTATATATGTTGGGATCATCGTATTTTCTTCACTATAGTACGCACTTTCTAAAAATACTTTTCGATCTTCTAACACCTTTAACATTTTGTTCATTTGAATCGGATGGAGTTCGCCAATCTCATCAATAAACAAAATACCACCATGCGCATCTGTTACAGCACCTTTTTTCGGTTGCGGAATACCTGCTTGTCCCATCGCCCCAGCACCTTGATAAATCGGATCATGCACCGAACCAATTAAAGGGTCTGCGATACCACGTTCATCAAACCGAGCTGTCGTCGCATCAAGTTCAATAAATGTTGCATTCGTACGAAATGGAGATTTAGGATTTCGTTTCGCTTCTTCTAATACAAGACGTGCTGCCGCTGTTTTCCCAACACCTGGCGGGCCATATATGATTACATGTTGCGGATTCGGACCACAAAGAGCCGCTTTTAACGACTTAATCCCGTCCTCTTGCCCTACAATATCTAAAAAGGTTGTAGGACGCACCTTTTCTGCTAGCGGCTCTGTTAAAGAAATCTCACGCATTTTACGAAGCTGTTCTAATTCTTTTTTCGATTCTCGATCAATTGAAACTTTTTGTGTTCGTTGATTTCGAAGTAAATGCCAGAAATATAATCCGACAATTACACCAAAAACAAGTTGAACAACTAAAAATATATTTGTCCAGCTCATTATTTATTTCCTCCCGCAATATTTTATCTCTTAGTATTTCCGCGGAGGAACGTAGCTAAACATAAAGAAAAACAGCAATTATAAAAATTGCTGTTTCCCTTTCGCATTATGCAGATGTTTTTGTATCAAGTACAGTACCGTCTTGTAACACCAATTTTGGCGGTTCATTATCAGCTACTGTTTCTTTTGTAAGAATACACTTCTCGATATCTTTACGAGATGGAAGTTCGAACATTACATCAAGCATTAAGCCTTCAATAATAGAACGAAGTCCACGAGCACCCGTTTTACGTTCAATTGCTTTTTTCGCAATTTCGATTAGTGCACCTTCTTCAAACTCTAACTCAACATCGTCAAGCTCCAATAGTTTTTGGAATTGCTTAACAAGTGCATTTTTCGGTTTCGTTAAAATATCAACAAGAGCATCTTCATCAAGTGGCTCTAGGTTCGCAATAACTGGAAGACGACCGATAAACTCTGGAATTAAACCAAATCTTAAAAGATCCTCTGGTAATACGTGAGATAAAACATGCTTCTCATTTACATCAGCATTTTTCTTCTCAGAACCAAATCCAATTACTTTCTCACCAAGGCGACGTTTAATAATCGGCTCAATGCCATCAAACGCTCCACCACAAATGAATAAGATGTTCGTTGTATCAATTTGAATGAACTCTTGGTGCGGATGCTTACGACCACCTTGAGGTGGAACGCTTGCTACAGTACCTTCTAAAATTTTCAGAAGTGCCTGCTGCACACCTTCACCAGATACATCACGTGTAATTGATGGATTTTCGGACTTACGTGCCACTTTATCAATCTCATCAATATAAATGATTCCTTTTTCCGCTTTCTCTACATCATAATCAGCTGCTTGAATTAATTTTAGTAAGATATTTTCTACATCTTCCCCAACATATCCAGCTTCTGTTAAAGATGTTGCGTCCGCGATTGCAAATGGAACATTTAAAATACGCGCTAACGTTTGTGCCAGTAATGTTTTACCACTACCTGTTGGCCCGATAAGTGCGATATTACTCTTCGCTAATTCTACATCATCAATTTTGCTGTTAGAATTAATGCGTTTGTAATGATTATATACCGCTACCGCTAGTGCTTTTTTCGCGCTATCTTGCCCGATGACATACTCATCTAAGATTTCACGAATTTCTACCGGTTTCGGTACATCTTTGAATTCTACTTCTTCGTCCTTCGCAAGCTCCTCTTGTACAATTTCAGTACAAAGTTCGATACACTCGTCACAAATGTAAACACCTGGACCTGCCACTAACTTTCGAACTTGCGTTTGTGTTTTACCACAGAAAGAACATTTTAATTGCCCTTTTTCATCATTAAATTTAAACATATTTTCACACCCCTTACAAAGTGCTAACCTCTTGCCTTCGTATGTACACGATAAATGTATCGTATGTAAATACATATTATGTCACTACGTGGCGAGAAATACAAATAATATGACTAGTTATGTACAAATAAAAAAATTTTAAAACTTTTGAAATATGTATATTCGACTTGTAAAGGAACATTTCCTTCTCCATCGAAAAGTTTTATAAATATATTTCTATATTTATAAAACAAGGCACGATTAAAATCGTGCCTTGTTATTTTATTATGCAGCGTTTTCTACTAAGAAGTCTACAGCTTTACGCACTTTAAGATCTTCAGCTAAAGCGTCTACACTTCCAAGAGCTTGCTTGATAGCGTCTACTGGCATACCGTACATTTCAGCCATTTTTTCAACTTCTGCAGTTACTTCTTCTTCAGTAACTTCGATGTTTTCAGCTTCAATGATAGCTTCAAGAACAAGATTGATTCTTACACGTTTTTGTGCATCTTCTTTCATTTGCTCTTTTAATTTGTCAGCGTCAGTACCTGTGAATTGGTAGTAAAGCTCAAGGTTCATACCTTGTTGGCTTAAACGTTGCTCGAATTCACGAACCATACGATCTAACTCAGTGTTGATCATAGCTTCTGGAAGTTCGATTTCAGCGTTAGCAGCAGCTAATTCTACTACTTCGTCACGTACTTTGTGCTCAGCTTCGTGCTTTTTGCCTTCTTCTAAGTTTGTGCGAAGTTTTGCTTTTAATTCATCAAGAGTTGCAACCGCTTCGTCTGCTTCTTTAGCGAACTCGTCGTTTAACTCAGGAAGTTCTTTTGTTTTGATTTCGTGAATTGTTACTTTGAATGTTGCTGGTTTGCCAGCTAATTCAGCAGCATGGTACTCTTCTGGGAATGATACTTCAACGTCTTTAGACTCACCAGATTTAAGACCGATTACTTGCTCTTCGAAACCTGGGATGAATGTACCAGAACCGATTGCTAGAGAGTAGTTTTCGCCTTTTCCGCCTTCAAATGCTTCGCCATCAACGAAACCTTCGAAGTCGATTACAGCTGTATCACCGTTTTCAACAGTTCCTTCTTCTTTAACAACTAGTTCAGCTTGACGCTCTTGTAAAGATTTTAATTCGTTCTCTACATCTTCGTCAGTTACAGTTGTTTCAACTTTTTCTACTGCTAAACCTTTGTACTCACCTAATTTAACTTCAGGTTTCACTGTAACTTTTGCAGTGAAGATAAGGTTAGCATTTTTTTCGAACTTCTCGATGTCGATTTCAGGATGATCAACTGGGAAGATACCAGCTTCTTCAATCGCTTCACCGTATGCTTTTGGTAAAATGATATCTAAAGCATCTTGGTATAAAGATTCAATACCAAAGCGTTGTTCGAATAATGGACGAGGCATTTTTCCTTTACGGAAACCTGGTACGTTAATTGTTTTTACTACTTTTTTGAACGCAGCGTCGATAGAGTTGTTTACTTCTTTAGCATCAACTTCGATTGTTAAAACGCCAACGTTACCTTCTAATTTTTCCCATTTTGTAGACATTTATTCTTTCCCTCCAACTATAATAATGTATGCACATACCTCTATAGATTAAAATCTTCATTATCTCTTTTTTGAAATAACAAATACACAAATAACCCTCTAGCAAAAGCTTTCAGATATAATGTTCCAATCTACTAATTGCCCAGAAGACAACTACGGTATATTTTGTTCGAGAATAATATGAAACATATTAAGTAAGAGAATTGCACTTCTCTTCTCTTACAAACAGGCAGATTTCTGCCTTTTGCAACCCTTACATTATAACATAGAATATGCTCGTTTCAAGAACTGAACGATTCTTTTTCATAATTATACGGGCAAATATCCTTCTCTTTCAACACGTAATAACCATTGATAGGCAATATGAAACTCTTCCAATTCGATATTATATGCTGCCATAAGCTCTTCTTCATCAATAGCCAATCCGAAACGCTTTCTTCCAATTCTCTCTAAAACAGCTGACCAAATCTCTTCTTTATCCATTAATAGAGCGAATGGGAAAACGCTAATTTGCAACTCTTTCCAATATGTAACCATCGCTTCAAATATATCGGGATAATTTTGCTCTAATCGGCTTGATAATTTATGTATAATGTTATTGGATTGCTCCTCATTATGACCTGTAAATGCTGGAATCACCTTAATCGTATTTCCAAACTTTTCTACCTCTATTTCTTCTTCTACCTGACTTTCTATCATTTTATACAAAATAGAAGTTTTCAAATAGGGGTGCTGCTCTTCGTCTATTAAAAATTTCTTTAAAACAGGTAATGCAAGATCTAAATCTTTTAACGAAAGTCGCTGAATCGCTCTTAGCTTCTGTCCAAAGTTTTCTCCAAAAATTTCATTAGTAAACTCATCCAATTCAAAGTTTGAATCCACTAGCGATGCGTCTCCCTCATTTAGCATACCTTCTGCAAATAAAGCAAGCTGCGCTAATTTTTCCTTTTGATCAGGCATTATATCTTTCGTTTGTAAAACCTTTTCAACAGTTTCAATAACACCTTCATAATCATTTGTTTGAACTAAAATTGTTACGTACGTTTCAAGAATATCACCAAATAAGACAACTCCTGTTTTAAGCAACTGTTCACATTTATCTTTCGCTTCTTCCATACGTTTTAATTCGAGTAAACAAATAACTGAAGCTAATTCCGTTTGTTCCGTTTCCGCATTATACTGACGTAATATTTCAAAGCAACGCAATGCATCTTCGAATTTCCGCTCTTTCAGCGCTAAAAAACCTTCATCAATATAGCGCTCTGATAGTTGTGGAAACAATACGACCGTATTTTCTTTTTTATCCATACGTCCGCCTCTTTTTCTTGATTTTAATTATGCTCAAAGTAAATATATCAAATGCGTAATGAGAACACAACATCCCTAAATCATTTGTTTGAAATATAAAAATATTTAATTTTTATATTCCGATACGAGTAAATCTCCACTAAAAATTAAAATTGTACAAATAAAAATCCCCAGCAACAAGCGCAGAGGATTCATCATTAATGGAAAGCTTTTATAATTGTGGGGTATATTACAAGGGTAATAATTTGGAGAACAATAATTGCCATAACAATCATGCTAAAATAGAAGATTGGTTTACTTCGCTTCATTAAAAACATAATAATAAGCATCGTACAAGCAAACAAACTTAAGAAGAACAAACTTGTTGTCGAACTAAGTATACCACTTGGGACAAAGAACAATAACACTACACTACAAGTACCTATAATTCCAAATAACCATTCCATTCATTCACTCATTCCCTTTCCCTCTCATAGCTGTTTTCTCTAAGCAATCAAATGTTTCACAACATCGACTACATACGTTAATTTCTCATACGCTACAAATCCAAAAGCAACCGTTAAGCCCGTTACAACTAACCCTTTCATCATTTCTTCCTCCTCGTTTTATCGTTGTTATCTTCATTATAAAAGATTAGCAATTTCTTACCATCGAACTACCTTACAGTTACCTTACAGAATTGTAAGATTTCAAAAAGGGATTGAAAAACACCTCATATCGCTTGAGGTGCTTTCACGAAATTTCTCTATAATCACTTGCAAAATTAGCTTTTTTCTCTTGGTTACTTTTCGGCGAATCGACTCTTAGACTAATAGATTTACTAAATAATTTAGGATCAAAATAATTATGCGTTACTTTTCTTAACTTACCTTCAGATATTTTCGTATTACAAGAAAACAAAAAATGAAAATCATGTTAATATATTTTTGTACAATTAAGAATTTAATTTACAAGGGGGATTATATATGTTCAAAAAAGTAGCTGCTGATGTTTTAGGGTTAAGCGATGTAGGTTCTGTCATTACACCGAAAGATTACGATAAAGTTGATGCTGATGATTACGTGATGCACGAAGATGGAGAGAAAATTTATTTTCTAATTAAATCCAAATCAGATGAATATTGCTTCACAAACAAAGGATTACTCCACCTAGATGGTACAAGCGCAACAAGTAAAAAACGCACACTGCGCCGCTATAGCTATAGTAAATATCAAATTAAAAACGTAGCACTTGAAACTGCAGGAACGATTGATTTAGATATAGAAATTAAGTTTCAAATGGGAGATGAGCATTACTCAATTGATGTTCATAAAAAACATATTGAAGAATTAAAAGATTTATATAAGGCTTTACTTAAAATTGAAGAAATTTCATACGACAACGACATTACATTACAATATGCACATAAAAGTTTAGATATGGCATCTAATGCTTTCAGCCGTATTTCAAACGCACAAGTAAACTTAGCAGAGCAATTTAAAGAGATGAACGAGATTGCCTTTAACTGGCTTGTTGATACGAAGAAACAATACAATGTGAAAGATTATGGTTTTGTATTTGAGAAGTTTATTAATAACTAATTTAAAACAAAAAACCTTGTTATCAAAAGATAACAAGGTTTTTTTAGCGTCCCAGGAGAGATTCGAACTCCCGCTCCGCCCATTCCATACTATTTTATATATTTTGATCGCAGTCTTAATATATCTTCTCCTTCGCGAATGCCTGCCGATCCCTTCCTCACATTTTTTACGACAGTCCAATTCGGATTAGTTTCATCACCGATGTTCTGTACTGTAAAGTTGCCGTCACCATATTTCCGTTGACCTTCTGCCAATTTCTCCGTTAAATCATTCTCTTTTGTTCTCGCCATCTTTGCGCCATCTCCCTTTTTATACAACCTTCTTAAACTGTCCAACTAATCACACGTCCAGTCAATTGGAGATTCTCGTTTTCCGCTTCTATTAATTGTAACACACTATCAGGGATAAGTTCCGATAACGGCTACTCAATCACACTAGAATGGTAAAAACTTTTATAACATTGCAAGTGAACAATTAGGAGAATCTGGATATGGATTTGAGTTCTACCATAAGCCTATTGATTCTTTAAATTAAATATGAGGAACAGGGCGCATAAAGTGTAACTTTAATCAACCCTCACCAATCGGACTTTTACGGACAGCCCGACCCCACCTAACTTCTTTGCTTCCGCTGAATTTTGAGGTGGGGGTCTTACTGCCCGGCAAATAGCGGGATAAACGGCGCTCTTTTTATTTAAGAAAAAGAAGTACATATGCAACTGCTTAATATCGAAGGAAAGGTCGCAGATATTAAGAATGAACTACACTTATAACCCAAACATCAATTTTTAGACAAACAAAAACCTTGTTATCAAAAGATAACAAGGTTTTTGTTAGCGTCCCAGGAGAGATTCGAACTCCCGACCGTACGCTTAGAAGGCGTATGCTCTATCCGGCTGAGCTACTGGGACATGGAGCGGGTGAAGAGAATCGAACTCTCGACCAGAGCTTGGAAGGCTCTTGTTTTACCACTAAACTACACCCGCATATGTTATTTTCTTTTCTTCGTTAGCGCCGTTGCCCTATCGACAATATTTATTATATGTATAACCATACATAAAGTCAACACCTTTTTTAAAAGAGGATAAATTTTATTATCCTCTTTTAAAAACTGCTTGTTCAACTAGTTGTCCGTCTAACGTTTCAAAACGAACTTCCATTTGATTTTCATCCATTTCTAATAAAGCAAATGTCTTTTCTACACGTTGACGTGGTAATAAAATACTGCCTGGATTAATAAATAAAACGCCCTCGATTAATTCCGCACCTAATACGTGAGAATGTCCGAAGCATGCAACTTGCGCTCCCACTTCTTCAGCATGGTACGCTAGCGTTTGTAATGTCATTTTCACATTATGGCGATGTCCATGCACTACTAAGAAGCGAATTCCATCTACATCAGTTACAATTTCATCTTGAAAGTTAGCATAATCACAGTTTCCTTTTACAACATGGAAACCTTGCAGTTCTTCATGAGCAGGCGTTAGCTCTGAATCACCGCAATGAATCATGATATCTACTTTCCCTTCATATTTCTCTTTCAACTGCTGTAATTCCTTCACAGAGCTATGACTATCGCTTACGATTAAAGCTTTCATCATTCTCTCTCCCTTATTCTCCTAAAAACCATTCCGGGATTTTTTCTTCTAACTTACGAAGAGCACGGCCACGATGGCTAATAGCATTTTTTTCATCTGAACTTAATTCCGCCATTGCTTTTTTGTATTCTTCCACATAAAAAATCGGATCGTATCCAAAGCCATTTTCTCCGCGGCGTTGTTCTAAGATAAATCCTTCACATGTCCCATTTACAATGACAGGCTTTTTATCACCTTCAGGGAAAGCAACTGCTAATGCACAATAGAAACGAGCTTTACGCTTTTCAAAGTCAACGCCATTTAATTCTTGTAACACTTTATCGATATTTGCTTGGTCATTTTTCGGTTCACCAGCAAAACGCGCTGAATACACTCCTGGTTTTCCATTTAAAGCATCTACAATAAGACCCGAATCATCCGCAATTACGATAGAATTCAACTGTCTACTCAAACTATCCGCTTTTAAGATCGCATTTTCTTCAAATGTTTCACCAGTTTCTTCGACTTCTTCAATATGAGGAAAATCGTGTAATGATTTCACTTCTAAATCAAATCGCTCAAATAACTCAGCAAACTCACGTACTTTTCCCATATTTTTTGTCGCTACAACAACTTGTTTCATACTTTCCACCTCTACTCTATATGAGATACGATGTCACCTAAAGCTTCTTTTTGTATATCAATCAGTTGGAAAATGCCTTTTTCCGCAGCATCAAGTAGTTCATTTAACTGCGCTCTACTAAACGTCGCTTCTTCTCCAGTTCCTTGCACTTCAACAAATTGGCCTTTTCCAGTCATAATTACGTTCATATCAACGTCTGCTTTAGAATCTTCTGCATAGTTTAAATCTAAAACAACACCTTGCTCTTCAACAATTCCTACTGACGTTGCTGCTAAATAATCTTTTACTGGAATTTTAGATACTTTTTCTGCTTGTAATAATTTCTCGAAAGCTAATACCATCGCTACATATGCACCTGTAATAGACGCTGTTCTCGTTCCACCATCTGCTTGGATAACATCACAGTCAATCCAAACTGTTCTCTCGCCAAGCGCTTCTAAATCAACTACCGCACGTAATGCTCGTCCAATTAGACGTTGAATTTCCATTGTACGTCCTGTTACTTTCCCTTTACTTGACTCCCTAATTGTACGTTGTTCTGTCGCACGTGGAATCATCGCATATTCAGCTGTTACCCAGCCCTTTCCTTCTCCACGCATAAATGGCGGGACACGCTCTTCAATTGTCGCTGAGCAAATCACCTTTGTATCCCCAACTTCAATTAATACAGATCCCTCTGGATGTTTTAAATAATTCGTATGAATATGTATATGGCGTAATTCTGTTTTCTCTCTACCATCTACTCGCATAAAAATAACCTCCTCTTAATTACTACTCGTTAGTATAGCCAAATTTAAATGTATGATATGTATACAATAAAAGAAGGAGAACCCAAAAAGCAATTCTCCTTTCTTACTTAAGTATATCAAATTATTCAAGATTAAAAACTACCTGTATTCACGTTTTCTGGACGATCTACAGGTTTTATTAACTTTCCGCCCTTTTCATCTATAAGATTTGCTTTTCCATTCACTTCAATAGAAATATTTTTCACACCTTTCTTTTCTGTTAAAGATAAAACTAACGACTTCAATACGTAATTTGAGATCATATTTTTATCTGGGTTTACAAATATATTTTCATTAAAGTTTAATGTAAGATTTCCGTCTTGTAATTTCGGATTCGTAATAAGCTTAACGCCTGGATTAAAATCATTCAGGAGCGATTGATGGATCGGACCTTTTACAAGTTCATCTATAATTGCTGCATAGTCATTTTCTTTACCTTCCGCAACGCGGCGTGTGACTGGTACGTAGTATTGCTGTTTATTATTATTTTGCGCCATAAAATACAGTGTGACTGGTTTTGTATTTGTTACATCTGCTACTTGTTCATCATCGAAGTTAATACCATTTGCACGGCTCACTCCTTCACCAAGCGGTGTACCAGCAACCGGCATCTTCGCCAATTTCTCACCATTTATTTGGAACTGCACTTGTTTTATCTCTGTAAATTGCGTCAACGTCCACGCTATAGATTCAATGATTTGACGCTCTTCTTCTTTCGCATAGTTTTTCATTTCTTTAGAGAAATCAATAACTGCCGTCCCGTCCTTTTTCAAATCTAAAGTCATCGTTGTATTCGCCGGAATGACTGCACGAAACCCATTCGGTAATAAATTCGTTACCGGTCCATCTTTCACAAGGTATTCTAACGTTTGCTTCACAGTCTCATTTGCTTTCGGAGTAGGTATAGCTAACGTTTGTGGTACAACATAACCATTTTTATCAACAAGGTATAGTTCTCTATTTACCATTTGCCCTTGCTTATCTTTTTTAGCTACTTCTTTCTTCCCACCCTCTGTATACGTAACTTGTTTTGGCGGATCAATTTGTTCAGTTGCTTTCTCCTGATTTATAAAGCCACACCCTGTTAGTAAAACAGCGCTCACAGTAGCACCAACAACCCATTTAAAAGTGGATTTAGGCATGCCATTCCCCCCTAAAATCTAAGTTTGTACTATTATGTATACGAGCCGTTTCACATTTTAGAACAAGCTGTGCCTCTTATAAAGTGAAACTTTAATCAGTGGAGGGTCTAACTGCCCAGCAAATAGCAAGATAAAACAAAAAACTCCTGATTTCTCAGGAGCTCACTTATATGAATTCTACTATTATTCTTTTTCTAAATGAATATGCTTCACATTTTCAATCGGTTGACCGAACCATTTTGATGCAATTTCTTTAAACAAGCCTATTTTTCCTGTTGTTAAGAAGAGATGATCGCTTTGTTCTTCTCCTTCATTCAACATTTTACTATGATATAAGATTGTACTTACTTCACGTGCTGTTTCATCACCAGAACTAATTAGTTGTACTTTATTTCCCATTACTTTTTTAATAACAGGTCCTAAAATCGGATAGTGTGTACACCCTAATATAAGTGTATCAATATCGGTACTTTTCAGTGGTTGCAGCGTTTCTCTTACAACTTCATACGCCATTTCACTTTCGAAATTCCCACTCTCTACAAGTTCAACGAAAGGTGGACAAGCTAAACTTTCTACCATAACACGGTTATTAATAGACTTTAACGCCTCTTCGTATGCACCACTTTTCACCGTTCCAATCGTTCCAATAATCCCAACGTGATACGTGTTTGTCACTTTTAAAGCTGTACGTGATCCTGGGTGAATAACTCCTACTACTGGAATTGGTAATTGTTTTTGCATCTCTTCTAATACAACTGCAGTTGCTGTATTACACGCAATAACTAACATTTTAATATTTAAATCTAGTAAATGCTCCGTCATTTCCCACGTAAATTGACGTACTTCTTCTCGAGAACGTGGACCATAAGGACAACGTGCTGTATCTCCTAAATATATGATACGCTCTTTCGGCAACTGACGAATTAATTCCTTCGCTACTGTTAAACCGCCAACTCCTGAATCGATAACACCGATTGCTCTATTCAACTTCATCACCCATTTTCTCATTCATCATCTTTTATGTTTATCATTATATTTTACACACTTTAAGTTCGCTCACTTCAAATGCTTCTGTATGAAAATTTTCATTTGCCCATGTATAGACTAGGACCTTTTTTATTTTGCTCCTTTTTTTCATAATTTGCAAGATAGAAAAATAACCGACCTTCTATAAGAAAGTCGGTTTCTTCTATATAAAGTGCATATTCATTGATCCATCTTTTTTTGAAAAGAAGACATTCCCATTAATAAGACGAAATGAACAGAAATTAAAATGACGATCAAAATAAAATTCAATCGATAACTATTTGTAGATTCCATAATTTTGCTCGCTACAGCTGGTCCGAATGCCATACCGAAAAAGTTAATTAAATTATATAAACCAAGGCCAACTCCAACTTTAGCTGGATTTAATGTTTTCGGAATAAATGTGTTTAATGATACTTGAATTGCCGAATAACTCATAAATGTTAAAATAACCGCAAATAAAATAAAGAGTAAGTTCCCGTCTGGAATAATCCCTAAAATTAAAAAGCCAATGATCATAACTACAGACGCTACATACATCATCCTCACATTCCCAAACGCAGGAATAATCTTTCCGGTAATAAAACTAGATACAATACCAAAGAGAGATGCAACAAACAATACAATTCCAATAACGAACGGAGACAATCCGTGCCCTCTTCCTAACAGTAATGGTAATAATAATAAACTAGCACATAACGCCACATTAATGATAAATCCGACCGCTATTAAACGCAGTAATGGTTTATTTGTAAACAACTCAATATCAATAAACGGCGACTCTGCTCTCTTCATATGAGCCTTGAATAAAAATAGGAAAGCAACAGATAACAAAAAAAGCCAACTATTAATATTCACTCCTAATAAAACGGTCGTAATCAATACAAATAATAAAACTGCTCCAATGAAATCCAAGTGAAACACTTCATCGGTATGTTGCACCTCTTCTGGCATAAATTTTACGAGCAAGAAAATACCAACCATTGAAATAACCATAAATAAAAATAAATACGGCCACCCTAACGTATTTGTAATTGCCCCACCAACTAAAGGTCCAATACCAACCGCTAATGCAATAGAAGAACTAATCATTGCTAACGCACCCGGTTTTTTAGTTGGAGCAACTAATTTCGCCACCGCAATCATACTAAGCGCAATAAACGCTGCTCCTCCGCTCGCCTGCACTAACCTTGCGAAAATGATAATCTCATAAGATTGATTCAAAAAACCAACAATAGAACCCGCTACAAATATGATAATAGAAATAATTAATAGCCTTTTTACACTGTAACGATCAGCCAGTTTTCCATATATCATCGAACCGATACCGACGACTAAAGAATACCCTACTACAACCCAACTTACTTTCAATTGACTAATTGATAAATCATTGGCAATATCCTCTAGCGCTACATTAAATAACACAGCGTTCATCGGTCCTAACAAAACAATAAAACATAATGTAAAAACAAACCATTTCGAATGGTTACTTATATCTTTCCCCATGTGTAACACTCTCCTGATTGCAATTTTAAAACTGTCAAACTATAGATAAAAAAATGAAGTTATTTAAATGTTGTATCACCACTAAACAACTTCATTAAATGTATAAATGGTGCTAATTTATCGCGCGATAAATTGAATTCGAAACGAAACACGTATATTGTTCGATATTCATGGAACTATCATAGTTTCAGCATTACAGTTTGTCAACGAAAAACATACAAAGTAAACTAATTTAGTCTTTTTAGTTTACTTTGTTCAAAAGTTATTATACACTAATTTCGAAGCTGATATAAGGAGGACTGGCATGATTATTCAAATTTGCATTTTTTAACTTAATAAAATGAAACGAACACAGAACTTTTATATAGAAGAGACATTATAGGAGGATTATGATGAAGAAAAAAATGTTAGTTGTATTAACAAGCGTAGAAAAATACCCAAATTTAAATAGGGCTACCGGACTTTGGCTCGGTGAAGCTGTACATTTCGTAAAAAAAGTAGAAGAAGCGGGTTACGAAGTTGATTACGTCAGTCCACAAGGCGGTTATACACCAATTGATCCACATAGTTTAGCAATGGCGGAGAGCATCGATTGGGAATGGTACCAAAAGAAAGAGTTTATGAATCGCCTCGGTTCTACAATGAAACCAAGTGAAGTGAATCCAGAAGACTACGCTGTTATTTATTACGCAGGTGGTCACGGGGTTATTTGGGACTTCCCAGAAAATAAAGAACTTCAAAATATTAGCCGCAATATTTATGAAAACGGCGGTATTGTTTCTTCCGTTTGTCATGGAGCAGCTGGTTTATTTCATATTACATTAAGTAATGGGGATCGTTTAATTAGCGGTAAGAAGGTAACAGGCTTTTCAAATGAAGAAGAAAAATTAGCTGAATTAGATCAATTCGTTCCATTTTTAACAGAAGATGAACTCATTAAAAATGGAGGACTTTACGAAAAAGCTGCACAGCCTTGGGAAGCTTTTTCTCTAGAAGATAATCGTGTTATCACTGGTCAAAACCCAGCTTCAGGTGGTTCAGTAGCCGAATTAGTATTAAAACAGTTGCAAAAATAATATGTACTAAAAAAGCAGATTCCCCTCTACTAAGGGAGATCTGCTTTTTTACGAAATCATTTGCAAAATAGCAATAACTTCTTTTTCAATTTCAGAATCATCAATTGCTTCTATATACTCTGGTTTAAAAAGTTGATACTTCTTTAATTGATAAAAATCAAATATCGCTTTCTTTAAAGTAATATCGTACTGAATACAAAAAGAATGATCTATAATACGTCGTAACATCACATCATCTTGTACCATAAATAATTGTGCATTCATTTTATTAAAATAACCTTGTTCCATACCCGCTTCAAAAAACATTTGCAAATTATGATTACGATTTTGTTGTGCAGCGACTAATTGATCTGACAAATGCGGATATGCTTCTTTCAAATCTTGCAAAAAAACATCCGAAATATATGTCACACATTTTAAAGAGTGGATAAACGTCTTTTGGAAACGTTCTGCAAAAGACATGCTTTCATCTTGATTGTCCGCATCACCTTCGAGTAGATAATTCATAAAATCCTCTACTACCGCCTCAATAATTTCATCTTTCGAAGAAAAACGTTTATATAAAGTAGCTTTACTAATATCCATATATTTCGCAATTTCATCTATTTTCAATTGGCTAAAACTCGTCTTTCTAATAACGGGCTTTATTTTATTAATATAAGTATTTGCACATGCGACTTTTCTCATTTAAAAGAGCCTCCCCTTTTGTCCATACAAAATAGTATAGCAAATTCACGAATGATTATAAATGAAGTTATTATACTCATTATGCTTTTTTAGTTTATTACATTTTCATATACTATACATAAAGAACTAGAATCCATTATCACCAACTGGACAGTTACAAACCAATTTTGAGGGGGGAATTTTAGGATAAAAATACCCACTACCTTTGTTAGTAGCGGGTACTTTTTCTATAATTTATTTACAGCCCTTTTTATAGCCTTACCTATTTCCACGCTAGACTGTGGATTTTGCCCTGTAATTAAATGCCCATCTACTACCACATGCGGCGTAAAATTAGGCGCTACATAAAACAAAGCTCCTTCTTCTTTCAACTTACTTTCTAACAAAAACGGAACGCGCTTTTCTAAATGTACAGCTTTTTCTTCATCGTTTGTATAACCTGTTATACGCTTACCGGCAACAAAAAACGAGCTATCCTTATTTTTCACACCGACTAAGGAGCTTACTCCGTGACAAACAGCCGCTACAATCCGGTTATTGTTATACATATTCTCAATCAAATTTGCTACATATGGATTGCCTGGAAAATCTACAATCGCCCCGTGCCCACCACCAAATAAAACCGCATCATAATCCGAGAAATGAACATTTGAAATCGGCCTCGTATTTTGTAATAAAGAAGCTACATGCTTGAATTCGCGAGGTATACCATTCGGAATAGACACTCTATCTATAGGTACTCTCCCGCCTTTTATTGACACAATATCAACATCAAACTTAGCCTTTTTAAATAAATGATAAGGAGCTGCGAGCTCTTCAAGCCACAAACCCGTCGGGTGTCCATTCATATCATGAGCACTTGTTGAAACTAACAGTATCCTTTTCAACATATCCCCTCCTTATTACCTATTTATGTATGGAGTGTTCTTATCATTCATATAGCAAGTGAAGCAAACAAAAAAATAGCCGACTCTTTGTATAAAAGTCGGCTGCTTTCTTATAGTTCGAGCTCTCCCATACGAAGAAGCTCCACAACTGCTTGTGAACGTCCTTTAACCCCTAGCTTTTGCATTGCGTTTGAGATGTGGTTGCGAACTGTCTTTTCACTTATAAAAAGTTCACCTGCAATTTCCTTCGTTGTTTTATCTTGAACCAGTAATTCAAATACTTCTCTTTCTCTCTTTGTGAGTAAAGGTTTAGATTGATACGCTTTTTCCTTCAACTGGTATAACCCTCCTTGCTTAAGCCAGAGCTGTGTATGTGTAAGTTGGGTGTTTATTTAGTCAAGATATTGTATGAACGAAATGTGCAGGTGGTGAATGAAAATGGGCTTTATTTCCTATGTTATTTTAGACTTTTATACAGTGCGTACACTCTTTTTATCCACTTACTTTCCAACGCGCCATATTTGTTCTAGCAATATACTTACAACCGTACCTACAAATAAACCATTACCGAATATATATTGCATAACAGACGGCAAGGATTGGAGTGCTCCAGACGGTAAAAACATAACGCCGCTGCCAAATAATACTGCAACGCCTAAAATCGTTACATTCCTTTCACTCATCGGCACTTGTTTTATATTATTAAATCCAATTCCAATTAACTGTACGAACGAAGCCATTAAAACAGCCGATGCGATAGCAGATGGTAAAGATGCTAAGTAACGAATAATACTTGGAAAAAGAGACATTACGACTAGTAACGCACATGCCATTAAGAACGATCGTATATACTTTTGTTTTGTTAAACGTATAAATCCTGCCGTTGCTGGTAACGGAACGACACCTACAGTTGAAAATACAGAAGAGATGATATGTGAAATCCCCCCAACCCATGTTCCATCTTTCAACTGTTTTTGTTCAATAGTCGCTTTATGAATAGTTGCTTGATTAATTGCTATAATAGCTGCCACCGTATTCGAAACTAAAATACATACCATAACGAAACTTGACACAGCCATACCTGTATTCCATTTCGGAAGTCCCCAAGCAAATATATGTGGAAGTTGCACAAAATGAGTTACTTGAGATGGGATTGTCACTTTTCCTGCAATGAGAAAAATAATCCACCCACTAATTAATCCTATTAAAACTGCATAACTTTTGACAAAGCCTTTTCCGAAATTAGATAGTATAATAACGAACAAAAATATACTAAACGCGATCATTGCTGTAAATCCGTCGATTTGAGAAATAGTAGCTGTAATTCCTAACATTCCTTTTAAAAATACACCACTTAATTGTAAACATAATAAAAGTAAAAACGTCCCTGTCACAAGCGGCGTAAATAAAAATAAAATACGTCCTATAAAACCAGTTACTCCTAATCCTATTAAAAGAACACCGGAGATTATCATTCCTAATTCTAAAATTTGCAGTGTACTATGTAATTGATCCTGTCCGGCCGTTGCATAAGCAAGTACGGTAAATACACCAACCCAAGATCCAGCCGGCCCATCCGCAATTGGCAGTCTATGCCCAAGCCATCCTTGTAAGAAAGAAGATATACCAACTACAAAAAACGTACGCTGCATTAAATAAAATATTTCTTCCGTCGTAAGATGAAATAATCCGCCAACGACAATTGGTAGTGCGATTGAATTTGCTAATAAAAATATAAACCATTGCAAAGTTCCCATAATATGATTTTGGTTATGTTGATTGTCCAAAATTTTCATCCCTTCTAGCTTTCCTATAAAAAATATATTGTAAGAATAAAAAAGAAGAGTTCTAGACTTACCATTAGAACCCCCCTCAAAATATTTAAACGATTCTTCTACACAAGATTATTTAATTCCACCTCATTTAAACTTCCAACAACAATATTTCCTTTATACACGACTAAACGTTTTTCTGTTTGACGCGCTACTGCTTCAGCAGCGCATGTCGCATTTGTCAAAACAAAACTCGCTTCATCCCCTACATTCGGCCATACTCGCTTCCCTTCATTATTTAACGTTTCTTTTCCTCCTGTAATAAAGCGAAGTGCTTTTCCTAAAGACCTTTCGTCACTCCACCCAAAACGCTCTGCTAATCGATTCGCCTTTTGAAGCATATCACCTGTTCCAAACGGTGACCAATGATCTGTAATACTATCATTCCCTAATGAAACCTTAACACCTTTTTTATCTAATAACGGAATTGGGATTACTTGTTTACCAATTGGTACCGTTGAAGTAATATCAATATTTACATTTGCGAGTCTTTCTGCCACTTCTTCAGCCTCTTTATCAGTAACACCACCAAGTCCAAGTGCATGACTAATTGTTACACGACCTTGCCATCCTGCTTCTTCTGTTAAACTTGCCAATCTCTTCATCGTAAATGTTCCAAGATTATTCGCATCATGCAAATGAATATCAACATCCGCATTAAATTCTACTGCGATATCCATAATTGTATGTAATGATTTTTCAATGTCATTATCCACTGTAGCTGGATCTACTCCTCCGACTAGATGAGCACCCATACGCATCGCATCTTTCACGAGTTGCACAGAATTACTGCGCAATAATCCATGTTGCGGAAACGCAACAATTCTACTAGACACTCGATTTTTATATGTTTCTAATGCCGCTAACGTCGCCTCCAAATTACCAAGTCCAATAATCGGATCAACATTACAATGCGTTCTAATATTCGTTGCACCATTTCGCAGTAGTAACTCTAGCATATTTTCCGCTCTATCTTGAGCAGTTGCTAATTGCTTTAGTAAAATTTTTTCTTCTTCATTAAAACGTGTAAAAATACTTTCTGCTGGCTTACAAGCTTTCCAGGGGCCACTATAATATGTTTTATCAATGTGAATGTGCATCTCTTCGAAAGCTGGCAACATCAATAAGTGCTTAGCATCAAGCATTACTATATCTTCTTCTTGAACAACCCCTTCTATAATTTTTTTAATTCGTCCATCTTCAATGAGTAAACTACATAATTCTGTTTCTGTTCGCGAAATTCTCTCTTCTTCATATGTATACCTTGATTCAAGCATTACATTAGTCAACCAATATACTGTCATCCCTATTTCCCCACCCTTTATTAAAAATCACCTCATAACTACAAGTTTAATATCCACTGAAAATTAAGACAATTAATATGATCGTCTCTCAAAAAAAATGTAATACAACCCCATAGTCTTCTCATAAATTTCCATATAGAATAAAAGTATGCAGTTTGATATAAAAAGGAGTTGATTGGAATATGTCAAAAAAGTTATGTAAATCCGAAACTGATAAAATGCTATTTGGTATATGTGGTGGTTTAGGAGAATATTTTGATATTAGCTCTACTCTTATTCGTATCATTTGGGTTATTGCTGTTTTATGTTTTGGGACAGGATTTTTAGTTTATTTCATTTGTTTATTACTTATGCCACGTTCGTACTAATGGTATCATTTCATATACTTAAGAAGAGCAAATCACCTATAGAATTCTATAGGTGATTTTTTCATGAAGAATATTTCATCGTTAAATGTAATACCGCCACTTCTTCTTCTTCATTTTTATAAACATGCTTCTTATTCGCTTCAAATTGGATGGAATCAAACTCATTTAATTCGTATACATCGCTTTCTACTTGAATCGATACTTTCCCTTTCATTACTGTTACAAGCTCAATCGCACCTTCATGATGAGCTTCTGGTTCATATATACTATTTGATCGTAAACAAGCACGGTGCATTTCCATCCCTGTTTCTTTCGTATAACGGAACATCGTTTCTAAATGCCACGATTGTCCTTCATCTACTGCAAATCCTTCTCCACAGCGCGCAACAGCTACAGGTTCTCCAACAACCATCAATCTGGATAAAGGAATTGATAACCCTTTCGTTATTTTCCAAATGACAGCTAGCGTCGGATTTGTTTCCCCTCTTTCAATTTTTCCTAATGTTAATTTACTTACTCCTGTTTTATGAGCTAATTCTTCTAAACTTAATTTCTGTTCATTTCGAATTTGTCTCAATAACTGTCCAACTTGTTGAATGACTTCTTTCGTTTGTATATCTTCATTTTCTTTCATATATAAAACCACCTTAAAGTATAAAATAGTTTACTTTTATTTAATTAAAGTATATCATACTATACATAATTATTTATTTTCGAAAGGAGTGCTATACTTTATGCGCGCAATTTTATTAGGTCTTTTATCATCTGCCTTTTTTTCTGCAACCTTTATTATTAATAGAGCAATGAATGTATCTGGAACGAGCTGGGCTTGGACAGCTTCCTTCCGTTTTTTATTTGCTCTTCCTATTTTATTCCTTATCGTTTTATTTCGCAAAAACTTTAGGGGATTATGGGAAGAATTAAAAAAACATCCATTAGCATGGATCGGATGGGGTTCCGTTGCAGGTATTGGTTTTTATTCTTTATTAAGTTTCGCAGCTGTCTTTTCTCCAGCTTGGCTCGTTGCTGGAACTTGGCAAGTTACGATTTTAGCTGGTTTACTACTATCACCACTATTTTTCGTGAAAATAGAAACAAAATCAGGTACGAAACTTGTACGTGGAAAAATTCCACTTCGTAGCTTATATGTTGCATTATTTATTTTACTTGGTGTAATTTGTATGCAAGCAACTGCAGCAGGCCATATTACAATGACTCAGTTCATTTCAGGTTTTTTACCTGTCGTATTAGCCGCTTTCTTATATCCGTTCGGTAACCGAAAAATGATGGAACTTGTTGGCGGACGCCTTGATACGTTCCAACGTGTATTAGGAATGGCTATTGGAAGTCTTCCTATAACAATTTTGCTTGGTGTATATGGATTTTCTACTACTGGCATTCCAACATCCAGCCAAATGCTTCAAGGGCTTTTATTAGCATTATGTTCCGGCGTTATTGCAACGATGACATTTTTCTTTGCTACTGACTTAGCAAAAGATAACCTGGCTTTACTTGGAGCTGTTGAAGCAACACAAGCTGGAACGATGGTCTTTACCGTACTTGGAGAAATTGTTTTCTTGAATGGTTCGTTTCCTGGCGGGCTTTCCCTACTTGGAATGATTATTATTATGTTAGGAATGGTTGCAAATAGTATTTTAAACCGTTCTGTTCCAGTCGTTAAACAGAAAAAATCAGCATAAAAAAAGGGTATGGTTCTATAGAGATGAACCATACCCTTTTTTATTGTCCCCCTATTTCGCCTTATCAGAATAGTACTTCATTGGCTGTTTATACTAAAACTTATGTTATAATACGTTTCATGCGCATTAATAGGAGGTAAATTATGTTAAAAAAAGCAATCGCTGAATTTATTGGTACATTTGTACTTGTATTATTCGGAACTGGAGTAGCTGTCACTGGCGGCGGAATTGAAGGAATTGGAACATTAGGAATCGCTATGGCTTTCGGTCTATCTATTGTAGCTATGGCATATAGCATCGGAACAATTTCTGGATGTCACATTAACCCAGCAGTATCAATAGCTATGTTCATCAACAAACGAATGAACGCTATGGAACTTTGTTATTATGTATTAGCTCAAATTTTAGGTGGTTTATTAGGAACTGCAACGTTAGTAACAATTTTAAAATCTGCTAAAACACCTTTAGATAATTTAGGACAAAATGGTTTCGGAACTCTTGGTTTATCTGGAGCATTTTTAGTTGAGTTCATTTTAACTTTCGTATTCATTTTAGTTATCGTCGCTGTAACAGGTAAAAAAGGCAGTTCTTCTTTAGCGGGACTAGTAATTGGTTTCACATTAGTTTTAATTCACTTATTAGGAATTCCGTTAACTGGAACATCTGTTAACCCAGCTCGTAGTATCGCACCAGCTTTATTTGTTGGTGGAGAAGCACTTTCTCAACTATGGGTATTCATCGTAGCACCAATTCTTGGTGGTATCTTCGCAGCTATCGTAGGTAAATTCATTTTAAATACTGAAAAATAGAATTTTCAATATTTCTGAATAAAAAAAGGCGAGCCCTCATTATGAGGAAGCTCGCTTTTTTATTCTTTCATTTTAGACTTTAAATTTGTAACTAATTGATCTACCGTTACATTTGCAAGTACGTTTTCCATCGCTTCTTGCGCTTGCATTAAAATAATTTCTAATACTGATTGAATATTAGCTCCTACTGGACATTCAATGTTGGGATTTTCATGGAAGGAAAATAGCTGTCCTTCTTCTACAACTTCCACTGCTTTATATACATCAAGTAATGTAATTTCTTCTAAATCTCGAGCAAGTGTCGTACCACCTTTACCAGCTTGTACATCAACAAGTCCTGCTCTCTTCAACATTCCTGTAATGCGACGAATCACAACTGGATTTGTATTCACACTACCGGCAATCCATTCAGAGGTACAGCGAGAGTTTCGATCTATCGCAAGTAATGTCAGCATATGAACACCTACTGTAAAACGACTACTAATCCCCATCTGCACACCCTCCTTTTTATTCATTCTATTAAAAGACAACTCTTATTATTATATACTATTTTTAATTTATACATAAAGAAAAAGCATGATTTCAATAGGAAATCATGCTTTTCTCTCATTATTGACGCTTTATAAATTTCGCTAAATCTTTAAATTTAACTTTATCTGAGTAATTCATTACGCCGTTTACGTAAATGCGGCTTGTAACAGCATTTAATACCGCAATTGTCGCCAATAAGACCGCTAATGTTATCGTAATTTCTAGCATACCTGCTTCACCAGCTACAATACGTGAGAAGGTAACCATCGGTGTAAAAAATGGAACGTAAGAACTTACAACAACGATAGTACTATTCGGATCACTTAATGATTTAATACTAATGAAGAATGCAGCCATAATTAAAATCATTACCGGGAAAGATACAGCTTGTAAATCCTCCGTCTTAGACACGACAGCTCCAGCAGCAGCATACATCATCGCATATAGTAAATATCCCGTAATGAAATAAACAAGAAACATGCTGATAACCTTTGCATCTAATTTCGTAAAGTCAATTGGAATACCAAATAGTGAGGCACTTTCTAAATCAACCCAACCCAACAAATATGGAATAAGATAACCACACGCCAATATGACAAGTTGCAATAACGCCGTTGAAACAACCGCTAAAATTTTCGCATACATCATTGTAAGAGGCTTCACTTTCGGAAGCATTACTTCCATTACACGTGACGCCTTTTCAGATGCAATATTCATTGCGATTGTATTTCCGAACGCTACAATAAACATATATAAAGCAAATGTAAAGAAATAGGCAATTCCGAAAGAAGATGTACGATCTTTTATCGCTTCTTGCTTTACTTGAATTTCTGTTTGTAATTGCTGTGCAATTTCTGGTGAAACATTATTTTTGGCAATCGTCACCATCGTATATTGTTGCTTTAAATATCCTGCCATAATTGCGGAAGTTGCTTGGCTTGGAAATCCATTATACATATATGTAATCGATGGAGCCCCACCCTTTTCCGTCACATGGAATAGACCATCTAAATCGCCATCTTCTACTTGCTTATGCAGTTTATCAAAATCATCCTTTGAACCCAGTGTTATTTTTGCTGATGGCAATAGCTTATTTAGCTCATCTTTTTGTACTTTATATGTGGAACTCTCTACTACAACTGCAATTTTATCTTTATCCTTATTTTTATCATCGCCTGAAGTAAAATGATTAAATGCAAAAATCCCAAACACAACTAAAAATAAAATCGCACTCGTAATTAATGATTTTTTAGATAAAAACGCTTCCCTAAAATAAAATGAAAATACGTGAGAAAATTTACGCATCGTTATTTCGCCCTCTCTACAAAGATTTCGTTTAACGTCGGCTCTAACATTTTAAATTGTCGTAAGCTAACACCTTGCTCTTGCAACTGTTGCAAAATCTCGAGAGCTTCCGCATCGCCTTGTACTTTCACATAAAGAAGGCCTTGTTGTTTTTCATACGATACATGTATAGCTTCTAATCCCTTTTCATTCTCTACTGTATCTTCAATCGTTAAATTACGGAAACCGTATTCTTTCTTAATATCACTTAGCTGTCCTTTTACGACTGCTTCACCTTTTTTCAAAATACATACATGTTGGCAAAAAGCCTCTACTTGTTCCATACGATGACTTGATAAAATAATCGTCTTTCCGCTCTGTACTTGTTCTTCAATAATACTAGCTAACATCCCGGCATTAACTGGATCAAGGCCACTGAATGGTTCATCTAAAATGAGAAGTTCCGGATTATGAAGAAGAGCAGCAATTAATTGGATTTTTTGCTGATTCCCTTTTGAAAGCTCTCCAGCCGTTTTAAATTTATATTCTGGTATCGCTAAACGCTCTAACCAGTGATCAATAGCGTGATCTACTTCTTTCTTCGACATCCCTTCTAATCTACCAAAATATCGCAGCTGGTCTATTACTCTACTTTTTGTATATAAACCTCTTTCTTCTGGTAAATACCCAATTGTTACGCCACTATTCCCAAATGCTTTTCCATCCCACGTAATCGAACCTTCATTAGGCGTTAATAATCCGAGAAGCATTTTGATTGTTGTTGTTTTCCCTGCACCATTTCGTCCAAGTAACCCTAGTACTTCACCTTTTGGTAACGAAATTTGTAAACCGTTAACAGCTTTTGATTCCCCAAATTGTTTCGTTAAGTTTTGAATTTGTAAACTCAAAGTTTAAAGCCTCCCTTTTAGTATCATTCGTACTCTCTTTCAAAGACTATGTTTATTCAAGACAAAATATAGCGCTACACTTCATCCTCTTATATGTAAACACCGTCATTAATCCATCATTTGTTCTATTTAGTTAAAATTGTAAATAATAAAGCGCTCTTTGTCAATTATAATTGTCATTTCGACAATTAAACTTGTCAAAACAACTGTTATTATTTTGCTCATCTTTCTAATATAGGACATACTACTATATATATAAAAGACAATATGCAAATGTTCATATAAAAATATTATATTTTAATATATAATATAAAATGATTTTCTAACATCAAGGAGGATACATATGAAGATGAAGAGGGGCATTACCACTTTATTATCTGTAGCGGTTCTATCTACATCACTTGTAGCATGTTCAGGAACACCAGAGAAAACAGTGGCGAAAGAAGAGAAAGTAAAATTAACAGAACAACAATTAATGGCTGATTTATGGTATCAAACAGCCGGTGAAACGAAAGCACTTTACTACCAAGGGTACAACATTGGTCAATTAAAACTTGATGCAGTTCTTGCAAAAGGGACAGAGAAAAAACCTGCTATCGTACTTGATTTAGACGAAACTGTTTTAGATAACAGTCCTCATCAAGCAATGAGCGTAAAAACAGGCAAAGGTTATCCTTACAAATGGGATGATTGGATTAACAAAGCTGAGGCTGAAGCCCTTCCAGGCGCAATTGATTTCTTAAAATATACAGAGTCTAAAGGTGTAGATATTTACTATATCTCAAATCGTAAAACGAACCAACTAGATGCAACAATTAAAAATCTTGAGCGTGTAGGTGCTCCTCAAGCAACGAAAGAACATATATTACTACAAGATCCGAAAGAAAAAGGAAAAGAAAAACGCCGTGAACTCGTTTCTCAAACTCATGATATTGTCTTATTCTTCGGTGATAACTTATCTGATTTCACAGGTTTTGATGGAAAATCTGTAAAAGATCGTAACCAAACAGTAGAAGATTCAAAAGTACAATTTGGTGAGAAATTCATTATTTTCCCGAATCCAATGTATGGCGATTGGGAAGGCGCTTTATATGATTATGATTTCAAAAAATCAGATGCAGAAAAAGATAAAATCCGTCGCGACAACTTAAAATCATTTGAAGTAAAATAAAGAGGATGGCATTCGCCATCCTCTTTATTTTGCTTTCTCTGTTAAAGGCAAGATAAATACTTCCACACGTCTATTCTTTGCCTTTCCTTCTTGTGTATCGTTTGGAGCAATCGAACGGTATTCTCCGTAACCAATCGCACTAAATTTTTCTGGTTGTAATTCTTTATTTTGCAGTAATACTTGCATAAAATTAACTGCCCGCTGCGTACTTAATTCCCAATTCGACGCAAACTGTGCATTGGCAATAGGGACATTATCCGTATGACCGGATACTGTAATTTCACGAGGTGACGCTGAAACAAGTAAGCTAGACATTTCTTTTGCAATCCCTAAAGATTCTAATTTCACATCTGCTTTCCCCGAATCAAACAGTATATTTTCTAATATTGTCACCATTAATCCCTTTTCAGTTAATTTAGTTTGAAAAGAAGAGGATAATTGTTTTTCATTAATATATTGATCAATCTTTTTTTGTAATGCTTTCAATTCATCCATCTCTTTTTTTTCTTTAGCTCTAGCTTCTTCTTGTTTTTTTGCTTGTTCTGCCTCAAGGCTACTTGCCGATAATTCTTTTTCATCATTTGGCTTTTGATCACTTAAAAATTCTTTGTTACCTGTTCCCCCGGCTAATTCACTTCGAAAAGCAACTGCCATCTGTTTAAACTTCGCAGCATCTATACTACTCATTGCGAATAAAACGATAAACAATGCAAATAACAACGTTAACATATCAGAATATGGGATTAACCACGTTTCATCGATATGCTCATCATGTTTTTTCTTTTTGCCTCTTCTATTTTTCTTACTCCGCATTTTTTTCTGCTCCTTTTTCTAGCTTTTTACGCTCAGTTGCAGAAAGTGCACCTAAAATGCGGTTCTTCATAATAAACGGATATGTACCTTCTTGTAACATTAATAAACAATCAATGATTAAACGTTTTTTCTCAATTTCAGCTGAAGATTTTTGCTTTAACTTATTTGCAAATGGATGCCATAATACATACCCTGAAAAAATACCAAAAATCGTTGCAATAAATGCACCCGAAATAGCATGACCTAACTTTTCAATATCAGTTAAGTTACCAAGCGCAGCTACAAGACCGATAACAGCACCTAAAACTCCTAATGTCGGTGCATACGTACCAGCTTGTGAAAAAATAGCAGCTCCCTTTGCATGTCTTTCTTCAATTGCCTCTAATTCAGATTCCAAAATTTGCTCTAAATCTTCTGCGGATACGCCATCAATCACAAATTTCATACCGCGCAAAAGAAATTCATCTTGAATTTTGTCTAATTGTTGCTCTAAAGACAAAATACCGTATTTTCTACTTTCAGATGTCCAATGAACAAATAATTCTAGCAACTGTTCATAACTTAAATCCTTTTTATTTGAACCAAAAAGAACTTTAAATAGTTTTGGAACCCTTTTTAGTTGATTCATCGGAAATGCAATACATACTGCAGCAAATGTACCGATAAAAATAATTAATGCTGCGGCAGGATTTAATAAGGCTGTTACGTCAGCGCCCTTGACGACCATCCCTACTACCACTGCTAAAAATCCTAAAACAAGTCCAATAATTGTTGCAAAATCCATTCCCATTCACTCCTAGTCTATACAAGAAGTTCTTTATTCTCGATAATCGCTACATCTTCTTATGTATATATATTACATAAAAAATGCAATTCATGAAAGATAAGAAATGAATTATATAAAAAAATACTACAAATTCACACATTTTCTGACATTTTCTTTGCATTTCTATTACGTTATGACTCTTATATTCCTTTTCCAACAAACTAGACTTATAATAAAAAAACGATACACATTTTATTAAGAAGGGACTGTGATTACAAGGCATTATGAAAAAGATAATAATTATTTCTGCCACTACTATTGTAATCGGTATCACATCTTTCACTTACTTTGGTTCTAAATCACCACTACATAATGAAGCGAAAGCTGTCGAAAGTCAAAAACATACTAACCACCCAAAAGAAGAGATTCCTGCTTTTCCAAAAGCTGATCATAATGCAAAGAAAATAGACAATAACTTTTCAGTTGTAACAAATCCAAAATCTAATCTTGTCTTAATTAATAAACATCGAAAACTACCAGATGGATACATTCCTGAAGACTTAACGAGACCAAACGTACCATTTGCTAGTCCAAAAGATAAAGAAAAAACATTGCTACGCAAAGATGCTGCAGAGGCACTTGAAAACATGTTCAAAGCTGCGAAAAAAGAAGGGCTTGATCTTACAGCTGTATCTGGTTATCGTTCATACAAACGCCAAAAATCGTTGCATGATACATACGTTAGGCGTCAAGGAAAAGCTGAGGCTAATTCAGTAAGCGCAATTCCTGGTACGAGTGAACACCAAACGGGTTTAGCAATGGATATTAGTTCAAAAACAGCTAAATTTCAATTAGAGCCTATTTTCGGGGAGACAGCAGAAGGAAAATGGGTCGCGGAACACGCTCATGAATTCGGCTTTGTCATTCGTTACTTAGAAGATACAACAGATACAACAGAATATGCATATGAACCATGGCACTTACGCTACGTTGGTAATCCATACGCTACATACCTATATAAACATCACTTAACATTAGAAGAAGCGATGGAAGACAAAAAATAAGAGAGCAAATTGCTCTCTTATTTTTCTTTCACTCTATCATTGTAGTAATTTCTTCTTCCATTCTTCAGGCCACGGTTCGCCTCTTCCTGTTTTTTTCGACGCTTGAACCATCATTCCACGACCTACTAAACAAACCTCTCCTTCTGCATTCTTCACCATATAATGTAAATCCAAAGAAGAATTCCCAACCGATCCTGCCTTTACATACACCTTCAACTGTTCATCATAATATATTTGCTTAATAAAATTACATTGTAAATCCGCAACAACGATCATCGTGTCTGATGATGTATGTGTCCACTCTTGCATAAATCCAAGTTCTTTAAACAACGCGATACGAGCTTCTTCAAAATAAGTAAAAGCAACGACATTATTTACATGTCCAAACATATCTACTTCACCAAAACGAACCTTTACAGGATTGTAAAATAAAAAACCACTTTCCCATTTCTCGAAGTCTTCAATATAAGAAATTCTCTTCAACGTTATCTCCTCTTCCTCTCAAAAAAACAGAATAAACTGAAAAATACAGTTATAAATATTGCCCCTTCAAGATGAAGAGGCAATATTTATTAATAGTTATTATCGCTACCAAAGAAATCTTTGAACGATTGAATTGTTGTATCACGGTTTAATGCCGCAATTGAAGTTGTTAAAGGAATACCCTTCGGACATGATTGCACACAGTTTTGAGAGTTACCACAGTTCGCTAGTCCTCCATCTCCCATAATTGCACGTAAGCGATCTGCTTTATGCATTTCACCCGTTGGATGTGAGTTGAATAAGCGAGCTTGTGATAACGGCGCTGGTCCAATAAAGTCAGACTTACTGTTTACGTTTGGACATGATTCTAAGCAAACACCACATGTCATACATTTTGAAAGCTCATAAGCCCATTGACGCTTTTTCTCAGGCATTCTTGGTCCTGGACCTAGGTCATACGTACCATCAATTGGAATCCAAGCTTTAACGCGTTTTAGAGCATTAAACATGCGACTGCGGTCAACTTGTAAATCACGTACAACTGGGAATGTCTTCATCGGCTTTAAGCGAATTGGCTGTTCTAATTGATCAATAAGAGCCGTACATGATTGACGTGGCTTTCCGTTAATAACCATTGAACATGCTCCGCATACTTCCTCTAAGCAGTTCATATCCCATGCAATCGGAGTTGTTTGATTCCCTTTTGAATCAACAGGATTACGACGAATTTCCATAAGCGCCGAAATAATATTCATATTCGGACGATATGGAATTTCAAACTCTTGGTCAAACGCTTGTGCATCTGGTCCATCTTGTCTCGTAATGATGAGGCGGATTGTTTTCTCAGACATGTTGTTTATCCCCCTTCTCTTCACCCTTAGCAGCTACATCATGTTTTGAAGAATAATCACGTTTACGTGGTTTAATTAATGAAACATCAACGTCTTCGTAATGGAATGCTGGTGCATTTCCTTCTCCTTCAAATTTTGCCATCGTAGTTTTTAAGAAGTTTGCATCATCACGATTTGGGAATTCAGGTTTGTAATGCGCCCCGCGGCTCTCATTACGGTTATATGCGCCAATTGTAATAACACGTGCTAACTCAAACATATTTGCAAGTTGACGTGTAAATGAAGCACCTTGGTTACTCCATCTCGCTGTATCGTTAATGTTAATACGTTTGTAACGAGCCATTAACTCTTCAATTTTCGCATCTGTTTCTAATAACTTTTTATTTTCACGAACTACTGTAACGTTATCTGTCATCCATTCTCCAAGCTCTTTATGAAGAACATATGCATTTTCATTACCATCCATCGTTAAAATATTGTTAAATTTCTCTGTTTCGATTAATTCATTTTGCTCATATACAGTAGACGAAACAGCATCTGATGATTTAGAAAGACCTTTCATATATTCAATTGCGTTTGGTCCTGCTACCATACCACCATAAATTGCTGATAATAGTGAGTTTGCACCAAGGCGGTTACCACCGTGCATAGAATAATCACACTCACCTGCTGCAAATAAACCTGGAATACTCGTCATTTGCTTATAGTCAACCCATAGTCCGCCCATTGAATAGTGAACAGCTGGGAAGATTTTCATTGGTAGTTTACGAGGATCATCACCTGTAAATTTCTCATAGATTTCAATGATTCCACCAAGTTTAATATCTAGTTCTTTCGGATCTTTATGAGAAAGATCTAAGTACACCATGTTTTCACCGTTAATACCTAGTTTTTGCTCTACGCAAACATCAAAGATTTCACGCGTTGCGATATCACGAGGTACAAGGTTTCCGTAAGCCGGATATTTTTCTTCTAAGAAGTACCATGGCTTACCATCTTTATATGTCCAAACACGTCCACCTTCACCACGTGCAGATTCACTCATAAGACGTAATTTATCGTCTCCTGGAATTGCCGTTGGGTGAATTTGAATGAACTCACCATTTGCATAATATGCGCCTTGCTGATATACAGCAGACGCTGCTGTACCTGTATTAATAATGGAGTTTGTTGATTTTCCGAAAATGATACCAGGGCCCCCTGTTGCCATAATCACGGCATCAGCTCCGAAACTTTTAATCTCCATAGTTTGTAAGTCTTGTGCAACGATTCCTCGGCACACACCTTCATCATCAACAACAGCTCGTAAGAAATCCCAACCTTCATATTTCGTTACAAGTCCTGCTACTTCATGACGACGTACTTGCTCATCTAATGCGTAAAGTAATTGCTGTCCAGTTGTTGCACCAGCGAATGCTGTACGGTGATGTTGTGTTCCACCAAATCGACGGAAATCAAGAAGTCCTTCTTCCGTACGGTTGAACATAACACCCATACGGTCCATTAAATGAATGATACCAGGTGCTGCTTCACACATTGCTTTAACTGGTGGTTGGTTCGCTAAGAAGTCCCCACCATAGATTGTATCGTCAAAGTGGATCCATGGAGAATCCCCTTCACCTTTCGTATTTACGGCACCGTTAATTCCGCCCTGAGCACATACAGAATGTGAACGTTTTACTGGTACTAAAGAAAACAGTTCAACATTCACTCCTGCTTCTGCCGCTTTAATCGTTGCCATTAAGCCAGCCAAGCCACCGCCGACTACTATAAGTTTCCCTTTCATGCTCTCCCACTCCTTACTGATTTGCTAGCTGTGGATCGATGAACGCTAATAATGCACTCACACCTACATAAGATAGACCTAAGAAAATAGCTAATGTTACATAAGTAGAGATTCTTTGTGAACGTGGAGATACTGTAATTCCCCAGCTGATGCAGAATGTCCATAGTCCATTTGCAAAGTGGAAAATTGTTGAAACAACACCAACTAAGTAGAATGCAAACATAGCTGGATTGTTTAAAATATCTGCCATCATATCATAGTTTACCTCTTTACCTAACATTGCTTGAATACGAGTTTCCCAGACGTGCCAAGAAATGAAAATCAGCGTAACGATACCTGAAATTCTTTGGAAGACGAACATCCAGTTACGGAAATAACCGTAAGAAACCGCATTGTTCTTAGCTGTAAATGCAATATATAAGCCATATATAGCATGGTACAGTATCGGTAAAAAGATGATGAAAATTTCTAGCGCATACCGGAATGGAAGGAGCTCCATAAAGCCTGCAGCTTTGTTAAAAGCCTCTGCTCCTCTTGTTGCAAAGTTGTTTACAATTAGATGTTGCGTCAAAAAGACACCAACCGGGATGACCCCCATTAATGAGTGCCACTTACGAAACGTATACTCGCGGCCTTTCATGTCCCCATTACCCCCTTGAATGTTTGACTGCTGTTTTCAGATTAATTTATAACAATAATGTTTTTTCACTATTGGCATAAGAAAAACTGAAAAAATTATTCGAAATATTTCAGCATAATTTGATAACAAGTTCATTTTACCCCTATTTTTGTCGAAGCGTCAAGAAAACGTATACATAATTTGCATATAATTTGCCAATTCTTTTTTTCTTCTCAGATATTGAGATTTCCCTAAAGAAAAATCTGTTTTTATAAATGAAAAATGTTATATAATAATCCCTATAGAAAGAGGGGAATATTGTGAGTAAAAATACAATCGATATAACATCTTTAGAAGATGTTTCATTGAACGCCTTCGCTTATGAATTGCTACGTGAAGAATTACTACCTGATTTAATCGGCAACGATTTAGATGGTATTTTATACTGGTCTGGTAGAAACCTTGCAAGAAAATATCCGCTAGAAACAATTGAAGAAGTCATTCAGTTCTTTGAAAAGGCTGGCTGGGGCACTTTAAGCATTATTGAACATAAGCGTCGTGAAATGCAGTTCCAACTTAAAGGCACACTCATTGCAGAACGTCAAAAACAAAAAAGGCATTCTTCTTATCAACTAGAAGCTGGATTCATCGCTGAACAAATTCAAAAGCAACGGAACGTCGTTGCAGAGTCATATGAAGAAAAGAAAAAACGTTCTGACTCTATTACATTTCTTGTGAAATGGGATATAAAAGATCTCATTGAAGTGTAAGCATTACCTACAGTCAACTAGACATATCAGTTTAGTTGACTTTTTTGTATTTTCATTCACGTCAATTTATTTTAAATCTTCAGAAATTATAACAAAAAATAGAAGACATTGTAAACTACAACGTCTTCTTATCTGTTAAATACGTATAAATCGTCTCTGCAACATTTTTTGGCATACCTGCTTCGACAAATTCTGCTACAGAAGCTTCTTTCATCTTCTTTAATGAACCAAAATGTTTTAACAATACCTTTTTCCGTTTATCACCGATTCCTGGAATGTCATCCAATGCTGATTGAATGACAGATTTCCCGTGTAATTGACGATGGAATGTAATCGCAAATCGATGCACCTCGTCTTGAATACGCTGCAATAAATAAAATTCTTGGCTATTTCTCTCAAGCACCACAGGTTCCGGGGGATCTCCAATAATTAAATGGGAGGTTTTATGTTTGTCATCTTTTACAAGACCTGCCATCGGAATATATAATCCGAGCTCATCCTCTAAAATATCACTTGCAGCCGCCAAGTGGCCTTTTCCGCCATCAATAATAATCAAATCCGGTAAAGGTAAATTTTCTTTAAGCGCCCTTGTATAACGGCGTCTCACAACTTCCCTCATAGACTCATAATCATCTGGCCCTTGAACCGTTTTAATTTTATATTTCCTATATTCTTTCTTCGCTGGTTTCCCATCGATAAAAGCAATCATTGCAGAAACGGGATTTGTTCCTTGAATATTTGAGTTATCAAACGCTTCAATACGATACGGTGTTTCAATTCCAAGCTGCTTTCCTAAATGATCTACCGCTTTAATCGTTCGTTCTTCATCACGTTCGATTAAGTAAAACTTCTCTTCAAGAGCAATTTTTGCGTTTTTATTTGCTAATTCTACAAGGTCTTTTTTCTTACCACGTTTCGGCTGTGTCGCTTCCACTTCTAAAAAGCGCTCTACTAATTCCGAGTCTATACTTCCTGGAACGACAATTTCCTTCGGCTTAAAATGACTACTGTTTTCATAAAATTGGCCGATAAACGTTAAAAAGCCCTCTTCTGGTTCATCGTAAATCGGAAACATAGAAACATCACGTTCAATTAGCTTGCCTTTTCGAACGAAGAAAACTTGAACACACATCCATCCTTTATCCACTGCATATCCAAACACATCGCGATCCACTAAGTCACTCATAATCATCTTTTGTTTTTCCATAATCGCATCAATATGAGCAATTTGATCACGCAACTCTTTTGCACGTTCAAACTCTAGTTTCTCTGAGGCCTCATACATTTTTATTTCTAATTCTGAACGAACTTCTTTATGCCCACCATTTAAAAACTTAATAATTTCATCTACAATTTCTTTATTTTGTTCTTCCGTCACTTCTTTCACACAAGGCGCTAGACATTGATCCATATGATAATACAAACAAACTTTATCTGGCATATTCGTGCATTTCCGAAGTGGATACATACGATCTAGCAGTTTTTTCGTTTCATGAGCAGATTGTGCATTTGGATAAGGACCAAAATACTTTCCTTTATCCTTTTTTACATTTCGAGTAATGAGTAAGCGCGGTTGTTTCTCCGCTGTAATTTTAATAAAAGGATATGTTTTATCATCTTTTAATTGAATATTATATTTCGGATCATATTTTTTAATTAGATTTAACTCTAAAATAAGTGCTTCTAAATTCGAAGAGGTTACAATATATTCAAAATCAACAATTTCTCCTACAAGCCGCAGTGTTTTCCCATCATGTGAACCAGTAAAGTACGAGCGCACACGATTTTTAAGCACTTTTGCCTTTCCGACATATATAACCGTTCCTTGCTTATCTTTCATTAAATAACAACCAGGTTGATCTGGTAAAATAGCCAACTTTTCTTTCAAATGTTCGTGCACTCGTCTCCCTCCATTTCTACATGCTTAGCATTTTTATTTTCACTTGAAAACATACTATGCCAAAACACCCAACATACGTTCCTTTATTGTAACGGAAAGGATCTAAAAAAGAAAATAAAAAAAGCTACCATTTGGTAGCTTTTTTTATTTTAGAAGTGTTTAGAAACTAATTCTACTAACGCTTCTTTCGGTTTGTAACCTAACGCTTGATCAACTACTTTACCGTCTTTTAATACGAAAAGAGCTGGAATACTCATTACTTCGAATTGACGAGCAGTTTCTTGGTTTTCATCAACATCTACTTTTACTACTTTTACTTTTTCGCCTAATTCTGCATCGATTTCCTCTAATACAGGAGCGATCATTTTACAAGGTCCACACCAAGGTGCCCAGAAATCTAATAATACAACACCTTCGCTAGTTTCAGCTGCGAAGCTTTGGTCATTTGCGTTTACAATTGCCATTTTATTTCCTCCTTCAAGTATATTCTACCAAGAGTATATCATTAACTTATATACGTGGCGAATAATATGTATCGTTATGTATTGTAACAAAAAAATGTTCCTTTATACTATATAAAAATACGGATTAAATACTAAAAAGATGAGAGACAGGGGATCTCTCACCTTTTTCTATATATAGGGGTACTTCACTTGGAACTCAAGGGTACTTAAATCATGAATGTACTTTTAACTTTTTAAACTCTTCTGTTAAAAGAGGTACAACTTCGAACAAGTCACCGACAATACCGTAGTCAGCTACTTTGAAGATACTTGCTTCTGGATCTTTATTAATCGCAACGATTATTTTTGAGTTAGACATACCTGCTAAATGCTGAATCGCACCAGAAATACCACATGCAATGTATAAGTCTGGCGTAACAACTTTACCAGTTTGACCAATTTGTAATGAGTACTCACAGTATTCAGCGTCACAAGCACCACGAGATGCCCCAACAGCGCCGCCTAGTACGTCAGCTAACTCTTTTAATGGTTTAAATCCTTCTTCACTCTTCACACCGCGTCCGCCAGCGATAATAACTTTCGCTTCAGAAAGATCAACACCTTCTGCTGTTTTACGGACAACATCCTGAATGATTGTACGTAAATCTTTCACATCAACTGTAATAGAAGATACGTCACCGCTGCGAGACTCATCTTTTTCCAGAGTTGCAATGTTATTTGGACGCACTGTCGCAAATAAGATGCCGTCTGTTACAATCTTCTTCTCGAATGCTTTACCAGAGTAAATCGGACGAGTGAAGATAACATTTCCACCTTCAACCTCTAAAGCAGTTACGTCAGAAACTAAACCAGCTTCAAGCTTCGCTGCTAATTTTGGTGATAAATCTTTACCAAGTGCTGTATGTCCAAAGACAATACCTTCTGGATTTTCTTCAGCATGTACAGCTAAAAACGCTTGTGCATAACCATCAGATGTATATGATTTTAATTTATCATTTTCAACTGTCACAACGCGATCTGCACCGTAATGAATCAATTCATTTGCAAAAGAGGCAACGCTGTCTCCAACTAGAAGACCTACTACTTCACCGCCTTCTGCAATTGTTTTTGCTGCTGCTACCGCTTCAAACGAAACGTTACGTAGCGATCCATCACGAACTTCACCCATTACTAATACTTTACGAGCCATAGATTTTCCCTCCTGCATATATAATTTCGTATTTTATTAGATTACTTTCGCTTCTGTATGGAGCAACGATACAAGTTCTTTTACTTGATCTTGCAGCTCGCCTTGTAACACTTTTCCTGCATCTTTCTTAGGAGGCAAATAGATTTCAATTGTTTTTGTCTTTGCTTCCACATCATCTTCTTCTAAATCTAAATCATCTAATTCTAATTCTTCTAGTGGCTTTTTCTTCGCTTTCATAATACCTGGAAGCGATGGATAACGAGGTTCATTTAAACCTTGCTGTGCTGTTACTAACACTGGTAATGAAGTTGCAATCACTTCTGTATCACCTTCAACATCACGCTCAATCTTCACATTTGTACCGTCAATTTCAAGTTTTGTAATTGTCGTTACATACGGAATATTTAACGCTTCAGCTACGCGTGGACCTACTTGTCCAGATGCACCATCAATTGCAACGTTTCCACCTAAAATTAGATCTGCATCTTTATCTTTTAAATATTCAGCAAGCACTTTTGCTGTCGTGAACTGGTCACCATTTTCTACATCATCTTCAATATTAATTAATACCGCTTTATCACAGCCCATCGCTAATGCAGTACGAAGTTCTTTCTCACTATCTTCGCCACCGACTGTTACAACTGTAACTTCTCCACCTTGTGCGTCTCTTACTTGAATTGCTTCTTCAATTGCATATTCATCGTAAGGGTTGATGATGAATTCCGCTTCGCCATCGTAAATTGCACCGTTTTTAATTACGATTTTTTCTTCTGTATCAAATGTTCGTTTCATGAGTACGTAGATGTTCATTCCATTTACCCCCTTGTTTTTCAGAAAGATTCTATCAATTTTAATTTTCTGTTAATTTATATTAAAAAAATAATTGAACTACCTGCCACTAAATGAAGGTTTACGCTTTTCTAAAAATGCAGCTACACCTTCTCTTCCATCTTCACTCGTAAATACTTCACCAAAAATTTGTGATTCACGTTGTACACCTTCATAGTAATGAGACGATTTGGTCGTTTGCAATAACTCTAGTACAGCACGAGTTGTTGCTGGACTTTTTCCAGCAATTTGTTTTGCGACTTTAAGCGTATCATCTAAAAGTGATTCTTCAGAGAACAATCCGTTAACAAGTCCCCATTTCAATGCTTCTGCACCAGTAATTGGTGTACTTGTTAACATCATTTCACAAGCTTTTGCTTTCCCAACATAACGTGGTAAGCGCTGTGTACCTGCAAAGCCAGGAATTAATCCAAGTGTTAATTCAGGTAAACCAAGTTTTGCACTTTCAGTTGCAAAGCGCATGTGGCAAGACATAGCAAACTCAAGGCCGCCGCCCAGTGCCGCTCCATGAATTGCCGCAATAACTGGTTTTGAACATTTTTCAACACGCTCAAACGTAACTTGTCCAAGCTGTGCTAATTCTGTTGCTTGCTTCGCTTCAGTAACAGATGTAAATTCTTTAATATCTGCTCCTGCTGAGAAGAAACGTCCTTCACCGTGAATAACAACAACACGAATGTTATCATCCTTTTCCACTTGATCAATTAATTCAGTAACGTCATGCATAACTTGTGAAGACATCGCATTTGCTGGTGCATGATTTAACGTCGCCACCGCGATATGATCTTCAACTCTTACAGATAGGAATTTCAACATGATCCCTCCCATTATTGACGATAACCACAAGCTGCAATGAGTAGCCCATGTACCGTTTTTGAAAGTGCGACCAGATCATACTTATGATCGCTCATTACCCAATTGGTCACAACTTCATCTACTGTTCCAAAGATCATTTGTCTTGCCACGCGAACATTTAAATCTGCTTGAAATTCACCTTGTTTTATACCAGTCTCTAAAATCTCATCCATAACTTGTAAGTAGCCTTTTAATACTTCATTTATTTTAAGGCGCAAGTCTTGATTGGACTGCCTGAGCTCTAATTGCGTAACGATAGCAAGGGGATCATTTTGTGACAACAGCAAGAAGTGCGTTTCTACCAACATGAATAACTTCGATACAGCGCTTTCAATTCCTGCTGTTTTTTGACGAATTGTTTCGACAAAATCTCCCATCTTCTCTTGGAATAAGGATATTAATATATCTTCTTTATTTTTAAAATATAAATAAATCGTGCCATCAGCTACCCCAGCTTGCTTTGCGATTTTAGAAACTTGCGCTTGGTGGTACCCATTCTCCGCAATCACAATGACTGCCGCATCAATAATTTGATTGTATTTCGGTCTATTTTTCTTCACTTTACTGTCCCCTTCAAGAAGATGACTGAATGAATAGTCATTCATATTCTTATAATACTGACTATTTAGAAAAGTGTCAATCCTATTTTTTCAAAAAGAAAGGGCCTTAGCCCGTTTGCTCATCCTCATTCTTTCTCTTCTCTTCATCCATTAAAACACGGCGTAAAATTTTCCCTACTGTCGTTTTCGGCAATTCATCTCTAAACTCATATACTTTCGGCACTTTATAAGCCGCTAAATATTTACGTGCAAACTGATTTAATTCTTCCTCAGAGCACTCCGTACCTTCTTTTAACACAACAAATGCTTTAACTGTCTCTCCTCTGTACGGATCTGGAACTCCAATTGTCACTACTTCTTGCACTTTTTCATGCTCATATAATACTTCTTCAACTTCACGAGGATACACATTAAATCCACTCGCGACAATCATATCTTTCTTGCGATCTTTTACATAGAAGAATCCATCTTCATCCATGTATCCAACGTCACCTGTATGGAGCCAGCCATCTTGCAATACAGCCGCTGTTTCCTCTGGCTTATTCCAGTATCCTTTCATAATTTGAGGACCTTTCACTACAATTTCCCCTATTTCTCCTGGTGGTAATGCCTCACCAGTTTCAAGTGACATAATGATTGCCTCTGTATCTGGCCACGGAACTCCAATGCTACCCGGCACTCGCTTTTCCCATAAAAAATTACTATGTGTAACCGGAGATGATTCTGTTAAACCATATCCCTCTACTAGTTTACCACCTGTAACTTTTTCGAACTTTTCCTGTACTTCTACTGGCAGTGGTGCTGATCCACTAATACAAGCACGAATAGAAGAAATATCGTATTCTTTTAAAAGCGGACTATTTAAAAGAGCGATATAAATAGTTGGTGCCCCTGGAAACAATGTCACTTTATGCTTCTTAATCGCTTCAAAAACCATTTTCATATCAAACTTTGGAATAAGGACCATTTTGTATCCTTGCATAATACTTAAATTCATAACAGCTGTCATACCATAAACATGGAAAAATGGAAGAACCCCAAGAACGACTTCTTCTCCTTCTTTGCAATTATATAACCATTGAACTCCCATTAACGTGTTAGAGACGAGGTTTTTATGCGTTAACATAACTCCTTTCGGAAATCCGGTTGTTCCTCCTGTGTACTGTAAAAGAGCTAGATCATTTTCAGGATCACAAGGCACCTCAACATTCGTATTCACTTCTTTTTCTACTGAATTCCAAAGATGAATCGTTTCACTCTCTGATACTTTCACAACTAAATTCGACTGTTTTTTCTGCACAAATGGATACAATAGATTTTTAGGGAATGGTAAAAAGTCTGCAATACGAGTTACGATAATATGCTCAATTTTTGTAGCAGATTGAACATTCGTTACTCTTGGAAACACTAAATCGAGACAAAGAATTACTTTTGCTCCCGAGTCATGAAGCTGATATTCTAATTCCCTTTCTGTATACAGTGGATTGGTTTGTACTACGATACCTCCCGCAAGTAATGTACCGTAATAACCAATTACAGCTTGCGGACAATTCGGCAACATAATAGCAACTCGATCACCCTTTTCCACACCGAGCTTTTGAAGATAATTTGCAAACCTCTTCACCTTATCATGGAAGTCCGAAAACGTAATATCCTTCCCTAAAAAGTGAAGCGCTTTCTTTTCTGGGTAGCGAGAAGCCATCTGTTCTACATATCCATGAAGTGGCTGAATATCATAAGAAATCGTACTAGGAATTTCCTCTGGATAACTTTTCAACCATGTTTTTTCCACCTTCATTCCCCCTTCAAATACATAAAAAATAAAGTGAAACTTTAATCAGTGGGGATTTTTCAGCCCCACTGATTATTAGCCCACACCAATCGGGATTTTACGGGCAGTTAATCACCCAGCTAACTTCTTTACTTTCGCTGAATTTTGAGGCGGGATCTTACTGCCCGTTAATGCGGGATAAATGAATGTTCATTCATGATGGTTATTTTCATTATATTATAGTCACCATAGCGTTACAATCATAATATTCTGACTTTTTTATAACTATGCTTTACTTCATTAACTTCTTATTATATGTAGAAACTCTCCTAATCTTAAAAGAGTAAGAGAGTTTGTCATTAACTTAATCTTATAATCGTTAATACCGCTCCTGGGGTAGTTGTTGATAATGTCGCAACAGCTAACAAACCAAATAATTGCAAACTAATTGCACTCCCCGCCGCAAGGGTCGTAATAATTGTCGCACTAAATGATGTCGTTGCTAATGCAGGAGAATTAATAGTCCCAGCAAGCGGTGCCCCATTAATTGTAATTCGTGAACTAACTAATAATGAAGCGGTTATATTAATTGTATATGAAATATAATAGTTCCCTGCATTTGCAACCGTAAATACTGTGTTCCCCCCAGACACTGTAATACCTGGACCGATATTCTGATTGTTTGGAAGCGGGACATTTGTTCCACCTAGTAGTACCGATATTGCTGTTCCCGACGTATTATTTGCAAATGCGTATGTTGCCGTTATACTTGTGCCTGTTGCTCCTGTTGGGCCTGTCGCTCCCGTTGCCCCTGTATCGCCTGTTACTCCTGTCGCTCCCGTTGGGCCTGTTGCTCCTGTTATTCCTGTCGCTCCCGTTGCCCCTGTTATTCCTGTCGCTCCCGTTGGACCTGTATCGCCTGTTACTCCCGTCGCTCCTGTTACTCCTGTCGCTCCCGTTGCCCCTGTGTCGCCTGTTACTCCTGTCGCTCCCGTTGAGCCTGTTGCTCCTGTTATTCCTGTCGCTCCCGTCGGACCGGTTGGACCAACCTTAGGAACTGTCCCATCGCAACTAAAACAGCATGAATCAACATGTACACCATTTTGATTATTACACCCACAATATCCATTTATGTTATTACTCCATGAAGACATGTTGATCACTTCCTTTACATTCGATCTTTTTAGCGCAATCACCGAATCAAAAAACACCTATCTAAATAACAAAGAAATACTTAGCCTAGTGGGGGATAAAACACAGATTTCCTCCATACATTCTAGTAATTATTACATGCGATTCACTCTCCTTTTGCTTGTACTTTCGCCCCATCTCCACAGATTATTAACCATACACATTACGCTTTCGTACACAGACAAGTTCCCATTTAAACTTTCCACATTCGCCAATCTTTTTAGTAAAGAGGCTGATTCTTCATAAATAGCAACTATAATATATAAAAATCCGTATAACTTGTTATTTTTATTCAAAATTTTAAAAAAATATTGACACTTAAATTATCCTCATAGTATGATTTGGGTGTTGTAATTGATAACCATTTTCACTTATGGTGCTAGTTACAAAAAACACTTAATTTGGGGGCAGAAGATGAAGAAAATTCTCAGTATTTTCATAGTAGTTCTTCTATTCGCTGTTGGATGCGGACAGCAAAAAGAGGAGAAAAAGGAAACAAAAGCGGACAATAAAAATCAAGCTATAACAATTAAACACGCTGAAGGGGAAACAAAGTTAGATAAACCAGCGAAAAAAGTAGTTGTACTTGAGTGGGTATATTCAGAAGACTTATTAGCACTTGGTGTTCAGCCAGTAGGGATGGCAGACATTAAGAATTATAATAAATGGGTAAATACAAAAACAAAACCAAGTAAAGATGTTGTAGATGTAGGGACACGTCAACAACCAAACTTAGAAGAAATTAGCCGTTTAAAACCAGATTTAATTATCACAGCTTCATTCCGTAGTAAAGCAATTAAAAATGAATTAGAGCAAATTGCACCAACAGTTATGTTTGATCCATCAACAAGCAATAACGATCACTTTGCTGAAATGACAGAAACATTTAAACAAATTGCAAAAGCAGTTGGAAAAGAAGAAGAAGGTAAAAAAGTATTAGCTGATATGGATAAAGCCTTCGCTGATGCAAAAGCAAAAATTGAGAAAGCAGACTTAAAAGATAAAAACATCGCAATGGCACAAGCATTTACTGCTAAAAACGTACCAACATTCCGTATCTTAACTGACAATTCTTTAGCTTTACAAGTTACAAAAAAATTAGGTTTAACAAATACTTTTGAAGCAGGAAAATCTGAGCCAGATGGTTTCAAACAAACAACTGTAGAATCATTACAAAGTGTACAAGATTCAAACTTCATTTACATTGTAGCGGATGAAGATAACATTTTTGACACTCAACTAAAAGGCAACCCTGCTTGGGAAGAATTAAAGTTCAAAAAAGAAAACAAAATGTATAAATTAAAAGGCGACACTTGGATTTTCGGTGGTCCTGAGTCTGCAACATCTTTAGCAACACAAGTAGCAGATGTAATGACAGCGAAGAAGTGATTACACAATGAATAGCCTACAACATACACTTCGAGCAAGTCTTGTATTCGGAGGAGCAGCTCTCTTGCTCCTCCTTTTCTTTATTCATATCGGACAAGGTCAAGCAAACATTTCCTATAGTATGATTATTGATGCTCTTATCTCACCGAACCAATCACTAGAGCATCAAACTTTAATTATGCTTCGATTACCTAGGGCCGTAATTGCCATTTTAGCTGGAGGTGCTCTTGCTGCATCTGGGGTCATTTTACAAACATTAACGAAAAATCCACTTGCTGAATCCAGTACAATGGGTATTCACTCTGGCGCATATTTCTTTCTAGTAGCGGCTACAATTTTTTTACCAAAAGGTCTGCAAATTAATTCACTTCTTTTCACATTTATCGGCGGTGCTATTACCGCTTTATTTGTATACCGTATTTCTGGTGGAAAAAAGGGAACCCCACTTAGAATGGCACTAGCTGGTATGGTCGTTACATTAATGCTTTCTGCCTTTACTGGAACGATGCAGCTTTTCTATGAAAATGAAACAGCTGGTTTATTTTTATGGGGAGCTGGATCTCTTATTCAAAATAACTGGGATGGCGTTCAATTTGCTTTTCCATTTATCATTATTTCTTTCCTAGTTTTACTATTTATGTCTCGTAAACTCAACATTCTCTTACTTGGTGATGATGTCGCTGTTTCTCTTGGTGAAAAAACAGCAGTAACACGTCTTATCGCCTTCATTGCTGCGATCTTTTTAACAGCAGTAATTGTAACTGTTGTTGGACCAATTGGATTTGTTGGCTTAGTTGCACCACATTTAATGCGTCTTATTGGCTACCGTCAACACTTTACTCTCCTTCTCTCTTCTTTCTTATGGGGAGCTGTACTATTACTTGGAGCTGATGTCGTTGGTAGACTAATAGATCCAACTGGGGCTGAACTTCCTGTCGGAGCAGTCACGGCAATGATTGGATCACCTTGGCTTATTTACTTAGTCTATCGAATGATGAAATCGAAACAATATATGAATGATAACGGAGCGAATGCAGCTGGAGCTAGTTCTCGCTATTACTCTTATAAAAAGGTAATCATTATCTCTATCACACTTTGCATTGTGACAATTACTCTTGGTGTTACAATCGGTAGTAACGCTTATATCGAAAGTATTACAAATGTTATATCAGGACAATTAACACAATTTGATAAAAATATGATGATGAACCTTCGTTTACCAAGAATGCTCGTTGCTGCTATTGCTGGCGCATGCCTTGCAATAAGTGGGCTTGTTTTCCAAGGTATATTACGAAACCCACTCGCCGATCCTTCTATTATTGGTATTTCATCGGGAGCTGGTGTTGGTGCTTTAACTATTATGTATGTCTTTCCCGCACTTCCTGGTTTCTTCCTACCAATTGGTGCATTTATCGGCGGACTACTTTCAGTTGGAATTGTTCTCTTCTTCTCATGGAAATCAGGATTTAGCCCAACAGCCCTTGCTTTAATAGGAATTGGTATTTCAGCTCTCGGTTCAGCGATTATTCAAATCTTTATCGTTAGAGCAAATTTGAACGTTGCTGCTGCTTTAACATGGCTATCAGGTAGCACGTATGCAAGAGGATGGAATCACTTAGAAAATATCATTCTATATCCATCGCTAATTCTTGTATTCATTATCTTTTTCTTAATAAAACAACTTGATGTTCTCGTACTTGGAGACGATTTAGCAACGGGACTCGGGCAACCAGTAAATAAAACGCGCCTTGCCCTCATTGTGTTAGCAACACTACTTGCATCTGTAAATATCGCAGCTGTCGGTACAATTGCCTTTCTAGGTCTTGTTGCGCCACACTTAGCACGAATCGTCGTTGGTATGAATCATCAAAGATTATTCGTTTGCTCCGCACTATTTGGAGCAATCCTTCTTTCCATTGCTGATTTACTCGGACGAACAATTGCATATCCGAAAGAAATTCCTTCTGGACTTGTCGTTGCTGTACTTGGAGCACCTTATTTCTTATGGTTGATGAGGAAGAGTGGGAAGAAGGTTAATTAAAAAGGAGGCTTCGTTTTAGAAGCCTCCTTTTTATATACTAAATAAAGTGAAACTTTAATTAGTGGAGGGGTTCTTCATCCCCGCTGATTATTAGCCCACACCAATCGGACTTTTATGAGCAGTGGATCTCCCACCTAACTTCTTTGCTCCAGCCGAATCTTGAGGTGGAAGTTTTACTGTTCGACGAATAGCCGGATAAATTACTCTGATCTCACTAATTTCACAGATTTAGTACTCCCCATAAACTCATGATGTACAGTTAATGTGTTCTCCTCAATTTTCAAATCAGCCTTATGCTTTATTTCCCCCACTAAAAATACAAGCTCTACAGAAATAATCCCTTGGTCCACACTTAATATTCGAAAGTCTCCTATAGTAGTCCCTTTCCCAAAAATATTATGTTCCATAAATTCTCCGCCTGTTTTCTCACTATTAATAGATTCTATTTCCAACCCAACTGGCCTGTCTGTACTTTCTGATGACATCCAAGACCCCTTTAACTTTCCAATATCAGCCTCTTTTTTCTTTTCATTTTTTAACTCTTCCTCTTTTTTCTTAACTTCTGCTTGTTGAGTTAGTAAGCCATCGATTTGCTTATTCAGCTCTTCGGCCCGTTGATTTTCCGAAATAAATTGTTGATTTTGGCCAGTATCGTTAACAATTTTATTTACTATCCCTTTAGCCTCTTCATACTTTTTATCATTCTTTAACTTCTCTGCCTTTTCCAATTGACCTATATATTGACCTTTTAACTCTTTATGCTCTATGAGCGAATCTTTTTGTTCTTTCGCTTGACTTTGAAGGATTGCGGAACCATCTTTCATCTTTTCTACTTCTTGAAACAAACCTATTGCTTGTTCTATATTTCCACTCGATTTCTCTTTTATCGAACTTATCATCTTAGTAGTTTGGTCTTTTAATACCTTTGCTTCTTTATCATCCTTTTTCTCTTCTAATGCTAGCTCAAATGATGCTACTGCCGTGTCATATTCTTTACTCGCTAACGCCAATTTCCCTTGATCCATTGCTTTTTTATAGGTTTCATTGCTACATCCTACCATTAAAAATAAAATTATGATTCCTAAAATCAATCTTTTCATAATATCTCCCTAAATTAATATAATTCTATATACACTCAATAGTATCATAAAATTTATATATAAAATTTTAAATACCATCATTAAAACATAAAGGGAACTTGTCATTTCTTCTCGAACTTAATCTATGAACATAAGTAGAGGGGGATAACAATAATGTACCAAACAATTGAAGGCTTTTTACAATCATGGACATACGAAGCAGAGTCTACTCAGAAAATGCTTGATTCATTAACCGATGCATCTTTATCACAGGAAATTGCACCTGAACATTGGACTTTAGGAAGAGTTGCTTGGCACATCGTGACGGCAATTCCTGTTATACTATCTGGCACAGGGCTAAAGTTTGAAGGAGAATCGAAAGATTATCCTGTTCCAACTTCTGCAAAAACAATTGCAGATGAATACCGTAAAGTAAACGCGGCTTTTGTTGAAACACTTCAAAGTAAATGGACTGATAAAGACTTAGCTACTATTAATGACTTCTTTGGTCGCCCTATGCCGAATTCTATATTTTTAATGACACTCATTAATCATCAAAATCACCACCGCGGGCAAATGACGGTTTTAATGCGACAAGCCGGCTTAACAGTTCCTGGCGTATATGGTCCCGCAAAAGAAGAATGGGCTGCGGCTGGAATGGAAGCTCCTAAAATGTAACGACAAAAAAGACAAGATGTTTACATATCTTGTCTTTTTCTGTAACTTGTTTCATGTGAAACTTTATAATGCATCTTCACTCTCAATATTTTTAATCCCAAAATAAGCAATCACCATACCGATCGCTGAAAATGTGAATTGAAGAGGTAGAAAAGTCGCTATCGGAAATATTGGCTGGTTATTAATTGCGATTGACACAACAATAATAGATGAAACAATTGTAGTTGGCACTGAACGTTTACGCATTCCGAAATATAGCGGGATTAAACTTATTCCCGCAGTTGCAATAGCTAAAGGAACAAGATTTATTCCTTCTTGCACTAATTGATCTACTGTAAATGGATTAGGAAGAATTGAAAAATAGCTATCTATCCCAAAGAAAACTCCTACTATTAAAATGTTAGATACAATAACTGTTATAAATGTTAATGTCGCTGTAATGACCAACTTACTAATCATCATTTTTCTCCGATTAATAGGATAAGAAAACATAAGTATTATTGTTTTATTTTTATATTCACCAATTATTAACCTTGCGATTAACACACTACCAAAAACAATAAATGTTGCTCTTACTAATGTACTAGCCGTTAACAACATCATCTGCGGATCTCTTATTTCCGGATCACCTTCTACTTGAGCAACGATGCTCGTAAAGATCATTAATGCCAGTATAGTAATATTTGCAATAACTGCCCCTTTTACGTACCAGCCAAGCTTAAACTTTTTCAATTCTAGCTTCATAAGACGTAACATGATAGTCCTCCTTTCCCCTGAAACACCTTAACCCCCAAAACCACACTAGCAATTGTAATAAGTAAAATTGCAATTACTATTATCTTTTTCACCATTCATACCCCAGTTCGTTGTTGTTTTAAGCTTACTTCATGCCACATCAACCTTGTCGATTTTACGATAAGATAGATAACTAATGAAAATCCCTAATAAACAGAGCACAATTGGGATAGCTATAAAATCAAACATACTTACTTGACCGTTTCCAGCCCCAACGTTACCACTAATCAGCATACCAATTATTACTGCGGAAGTAATCGTTGTAGGTGTCGATTTCTTTCTCATTCCAAAAAATAAAGGAATTAAACTTATACCAGATATCATAAATGCACTTATAATAGTAGCTGGAACGATAGCTATTATTTCGCCTATCGTAGCAGGTGTTTCAATCAGTCCCATCATTGGACTCACAAAATAAACGAGCAAACTAATAATGAAAGTAGCGATAATCGTGCTCACAAAACAAAAACAAAAAACAATTGTTAATTTCGCCCTCATTAGCATTTTCCTTTGCAGCGGGTACATAAACGATAGTTGCATTGTTTTGTTCTTATACTCGTCTATTACTAACCGTGATAAAATGACCGAACTAAAAATAATGAATGTTATCCTAATAAAAGTGTTTATTAAAACCATTTGTTGCGTGAAGTCAAAGAAGAGCACGTCTCCCTCGGCTTTAATTCCCAACGCCATAAGGCTTACTGCAGCGAAAATTGCTATAATACAAATTGCTACCCCTTTAAAGTAACTAGATAATTTATGTTTCTTCCATTCGGGCTTCATTAATCTAAGCATACAAACCACTCCTCCATTCTTTATATAACTGTCTTTATGCTGCTAACATTCTAATTCCAGCAGTAACGAAGCTTAACATTCCTATCACTAGTAGAATTAACAACCATTTCCGCTCTGGTTTTCTATAATATAAAATTCCACTTATTAGCATTACGATAAATCCACTTACCAGGTTCAGCCACAGTCCATTAAGCATGAATACCTTCTCCATCCATTACATTTAAGAAATATTCTTCTAAGGAACTATGTTTCTTATTAATACTTTCAATTTCCACATCGTTCATAATAAGTGCTTTTGAAATGGCCTGCTGAGACACTGACGTATCATACACACGAATCATGGTTCCACTCATTATTTTGTAGTTTTTTATACCAAGTTTATCTTCTAAAATATAAGCTGCACGTTTCACATCAGGAACAGTGATTTCAATGTACTCTGTTTGCTTTCCGTTAATACTCTTCATTGAAACTTCTTTTATTAGTTTTCCATTTTGAATCACACCAATTGTATCGGCCATTAATTCCATCTCACCTAAAATATGACTAGAAACTAATAATGTAATACCGTATTCTTTGCAGAGCATTTTAAATAAGTCTCGTAACTCTTTAATGCCAATTGGATCTAAACCGTTAATTGGTTCATCTAAAATGAGCAATTCTGGCTTTGTCACGATTGCCCTTGCAATACCGAGTCGTTGTTTCATTCCTAATGAAAAATCTTTTACTTTTTTATTATCTACCCCTTGTAGTTTCACTAAATGTAAAGCATGGTCAATTGCATTTTTATCGTAGTAGCCCATATATTCACAATGCAGGTCTAAGTTTTCTTTCGCCGTTAATTTATCATAAAAGATTGGGTATTCAATAATTGTCCCCATTCTTTTTAATACTTCATACGATGTATCTGTTAATTTCTCACCGAAAATTTCTATATCACCACTCGTCGGTTTTATTAAATTTGTAATCATTTTCATAATCGTTGTTTTACCAGCACCGTTTGGTCCTAAAAAACCATAAATTTCTCCTTTTTTCACATGCATGTTAACACCGGAAATAACTTCTTTCCCTTTAAACACTTTCGTTAACTGGTTTGTTTTTACTATATATGTCATGTTACTTTCCCCTTTCGCAATACTCTATATTTCTATAATAGACAACAGAAATCTCTTTTTTCTTACCCGTTCCTTACAAATTCCTTACGCTGAAAAAAAGCTTGTAGAATTTACTTCTCTACAAGCTAAAACAGCATCTTTTTTAATACAACTGTAAAAATTGTTTTTTCATAGGGCTTACTAGAAAGATGTATTTCTCCGTCCATCGCTTCCACAAGCCGTTTCGTAATCGTTAATCCTAGACCGCTTCCTTGGTACGATCTATTTCTTGAATCTTCAAGTGTGTACATTCGCTCAAACACTTTATCAATATGAGATTCATCAATTCCTTTTCCTTTATCCCATACGTCTATATACACACTCGTTTCATCATCTCTTAAAGTCATACCGAGTGTCTTTCCATCATCTCCATATGTAATTGCATTTGATATTAAATTATTCAATACTCTGCCTAATACTTCTACATTTCCAAGTGCGTATATATTTCTTTCTGGTATATCAATATGAACCTGAAAACCTTTCGTCGTCACTAAATCATAAAAAGATAAAATCTTCTCGCGGCAAACTTCATTCATATTTACTTTTGTCATTTCAATTGCTTTGTCACCAGATTCTAATTTTGCCAAATCAAAAAACTTATGAATTAGCTCCATCACTTCTAATGTTTTCGTATGCACTTTTTCAAGTAATATTTGTTGTTCTTCTTCACTTATCGTTTTATCCTTATTTAACATTTCTGTATATCCAAGAATAACTGTTAGTGGTGTTTTCAAGTCATGCGAAATATTTGAAAGCATTTTTCTCATCGAAATTTCTACTTTGGCATGATCTGCATTCGTTTTCTGTTTTGCATCTAATAATTGATTAATTGCCACTAATAATTTTTGCAATTCTAGATCATCTGTCATAACGAGTAACGTCTCGCCTGTTTTGTCATTTACAATACTTTCTAACTTTTCATATGTGTATCGTAAATTTTTACTACTATTTTTTCTCATTTTATATTGCATATAAATGACACATAACAATATAAAAATAATACCTATTAACAAATTGACCATATTACATCACTTCCAACTTATAGCCGATGCCCCATAACGTTTTAATATATTCTGGATTAGATGGATCACTTTCAATTTTCTCACGCAATCTTCTCATATGAACATTAATAACGTTATCATCACCGTAATACTCTTCATTCCAAACTAACGTATATATTTGCGCTTTTGTAAATACACGATTTTGATTTTTTACGAACAGTTTTAAAATCTCAAATTCTTTTAAAGTGAGCTTGAGAGGGTTCCCGTTTTTTTCTACAGTAAAATTAATTGGATCGATTGTTAAATCGCCAATCTGAATCATCTTTTCTGTTGTTTCTGTAGCCGAGTATTTCGTAGACCGCCGAATCCCTGCTTTTACACGTGCAGCCAATTCAATCATAGAAAATGGCTTACAAATGTAATCATCTGCTCCAAGTCCTAAGCCAACAGCTTTATCAACATCTGTATCTTTTGCCGACATCATTAAAATCGGAACAGCACTTTTTTCACGAATAATACGTACAACCTCTAATCCGTCTAACTTCGGCATCATTATATCAAGGATCACTAAATCAAAAGATGATTTAAAAAAGGTTTGCACCCCTGCTTCCCCGTCAGACGCCATCGTAACTTGAAAGCCTTCCTTTAATAAATATTTTTCCACCATCTCTTGAATTGAAATATCATCTTCAACTAATAAAATATGATGTGACATATGTCTATCCCCTTTTTTTACAAACATTAACATATCAATTGTATCGCAACGAATGAATGCTGGAAACAGTTATATGAATTTTCAAACCAACTTCCCTTCCTTCCTTAACAATGATATGATGAAATTCACTACGATTGTTCATAATTAACTTTATATAAAGGAGACTTATCATGTCAGAAAACAAAAAAGTAAGCTTAGCTGATTTAATGCGTGAACAACTTGCTAAGAAAAAGCAAGGAAATGGAAATGGTCAAAATGCAAAAAATCAAAACCAAGAAACGAAAAAATTACAAAACCAACAAACAAAGAAGACAAACAACCAACGTAGACGTACAGGTGTGTAAATGAACGGACAAAAACGTTCTAATATCGCACCCGGCCTTGAAGTTGATATTGTATTAAAACAAGATCAACGAACAGGCAAATTAACACGTGGCATTGTAAAAGATATTTTAACAAACTCCCCTTCCCATCCACATGGCATTAAAGTGCGATTGCAGGACGGGCAAGTCGGTAGAGTACAAAATATCGTTCAATAAGAATAGGAGCTCAAGTAAACTCGAGCTCCTTTTTCTTTATTAACCTTTAATTTTCTCGATGAAAACTACTTTTAAATAGTCTCCTTCTTTAAATTGATCAATGGTACGGAAATCTTCTGGTAAAGAATGTTCTTCTAATATTTTATATTTGCCATTCATTTCTTTAAAGGCTGTATCGATAAAGCCTTTAAACTTTTTCATATCGAATGCACTACAATTTGTAGAAGCAACGATAATACCGTTATTTTCTGTAATAGCAATTGTTTCTTTCAATAAATTTTTATAATCTTTTGCTGCACTAAATGTATATTTTTTTGATCGGGCGAAGCTTGGAGGATCAAGTACGACCATATCAAATTTCATCTTTTTCTTAGCTGCATATTTGAAGTAAAGAAATACATCTTCTACAATAATATCTTGTGCTTCATAATCAACTTCATTGACACTAAACTGCTCAATCGTTTTACTTAAACTACGATTTGCAAGGTCAACACTCGTCGTTTTACTCGCTCCGCCAAGCGCTGCAAATACAGAGAAAGCACCTGTATAAGAGAACATATTTAACACTGTTCTTCCCTTTGCATATTTATCACGAATTTGTTTTCGAACGTTACGTTGATCTAAAAATACACCAACCATTGCCCCGTCATTTAAATAAACAGCGAAGTTCACACCGTTCTCTTTTACGATAAGCGGGAACTCACCGCGCTCTCCTGCTACGAAATCATCACCCTCAATATATTTCCCTTTCGTATCAAAACGCTTCTTCTCATAAATGCCTTTAAAGTTTGCTACTTTTTGCAGAGCTGCTATAATCTCATCTCTGAAAGTATAAATCCCTTCACTATACCAACTTACTACGTAGTAGCCGTCATAATAATCGATAATTAGTCCGCCAAGACCATCACCTTCACCGTTTAGGGCGCGGAATGCTGTCGTATCACTTGATTTATAAAATTGTTTTCGTTTATGTAAGGCAGATTTGATTTTACTTTCAAAGAAAGATTGATTAATTTGTTCACTCTCTTTTCTCGTTAAAATCCAGCCGTATCCTTTATTTTGTTTTCCATAATAACCTTTTCCGACAAAGTTGTTCTTCTCATCTACTACTTTGATGATTGTCCCTTCTTCACGAACATCGTTTAAATTTTGAATTGCATCTTTTAAAATAAGTGGATATCCACTTTTAATTTCTTTTATAAATTTCGGTTTTATTTTTATAGTTACTTCTGATCGCATATAATAACTTCCTTTCCATTTGCATGCTTTCTCTATAGGAAGCATTTAAAAAACGAGCCCGAAAAAACAGCCTCGTTTCACTATACCATATTATTGCTTTGCTAGTACAACTCGCTCATTCTCGCACTTAACCGCCACATATTTACTACGTTTTGAAATGGAAATCTCACTGTCCAAAATAATAGAAAAAAATTATATATTTCACATTTACCATTGACAATGATAATGATTTTCATTATCATTTAATGTATATGAGTTCTTGAAAATATAGCTACATTTATAGGAGGAATAAACATGATTATTGTTACAAATACAGCTAAAATTACAAAGGGAAATGGACATAAATTAATTGAGCGTTTTAATAAAGTAGGTAAAGTTGAAACGATGCCAGGCTTTTTAGGTCTAGAAGTTCTTTTAACGCAAAATACAGTTGATTATGATGAGGTAACAATTAGCACTCGATGGAATGCAAAAGAAGATTTCCAAGGTTGGACAAAGAGCGCCGCATTTAAAGATGCTCACTCACATCAAGGTGGAATGCCAGAATATATTCTTGATAATAAAATTGCTTACTATGATGTAAAAGTTGTACGTATGCCAATGGCTGCAGCACAGTAAAAACAGTTCTTTTTTAAAGTATAGAATATGAGAAGCGTTATCTATCACTTCTCATATTCTATACTTTTTTCTTTAATTTCTTTTTACTAACTTTGCGTGTATAACTAGCCTTCCAGCCTCTGGATCAAGCGCATAGTCACAAGTAGAAAGTGTTACGATTTCATCATTAGCCGTCAATTCCGTATCCGTTTTGTACAGTGATTTTTCTTGAACTTCCTTTAAGAACGATGTATATACTGCATCATTTTCAAAATCCGTTTCAATGTAATAAAAGTCCGTTGTTGTCGTATATACTGAAAAAACTTCAACGTCGTATCCTTCAAATAATGTATCGTAATATAATTTACGATGGGACATGAAAAAGTCTTCATCCAACATTTTTTTTAAACTACCAAACATAGAACCGTCTTTCATACGATGGCCATATAAAATCGTATTTCGATTTTGAGATTTCACATCATTACGATGGTCCATAAAAATGCTTCCCGCTCTCATATCTTCACCTTTATAATTACGAAATAAATAGTAATCATTATCTTTTGCTTGAACGATTGGATAATTAATTTGTGTATCATCCATCGTAATCCATCCGACTATCTCTGGATTAATTTTCTGGAGATCCTGAAACTGTTTACGTACCTCTCCGTCTTCCGATTTTTCTTCCATTGGACTTCTTTTATAAATATGTTGTGCCTCAGCCATTACTTTACGATTTTCATAATAATCCATGAAAATCCCACCCAACTCATACATTGAATAGAAAAAGATTCCTAAAAACGCAATTGTAAGTATGCGTTGAAAAAAAGAATTCTTTTTCCGTCCGTTCTTGCTATTCAAATTATCACCTCAAAACGGATTATACTCAGCCTTTAGATTCCCATAGGTACCATATACAATCCAGTATCTTCATCCTGTTTTACAATGACATCTACACCATATATTGCTTTAACCATCTCTTCTGTTATTACATCATTAGGATTACCTTTCGTAATGATCTCTCCATCTTTCATAACGATAATATGGTCGCTATAACGAATGGCTTGATTAATATCATGTAATACCATTACAATCGTTAATCCATACACTTCATTTAACTCTTTCACTAATTCTAATATTTCTAGCTGATAGTAAATATCTAAATAGGTTGTCGGTTCATCTAAGAAAAGCATTGGTGTATTTTGAGCTAATGTCATTGCGATCCAAACTCGCTGCCTCTCTCCACCGGATAAAGCATAGATTGGCTTATCACGCTTACTTTGTAAATTCGTACATACTAGTGCACGCTCTATCGCTTCTCTATCTTCATCTGTTTGCGGAGAGAAAATATTTTTATATGGCATACGCCCAAAGCTTATTAGCTTTTCCACTGTAATATCTGCTGGAGCCTCATTTTGTTGGTGGACAACTGCTAGCTTTCTAGCAAACTCTTTCGGTTTATATTCACTAATCGCTTTCCCATCAAGTATTACTTCTCCACTGCTAGGAACGTGATTTCTAGACATGACACTAAGTAATGTTGATTTCCCGCATCCATTCGGGCCAATGATTGTTGTAATTTTCCCAATTTCTATTTCACTACTAACAGACTTTAAACGATTTGTTACGTTATCATATGAAAAGGTTACATTTTTAATTTCCATGAACTTTATCACTCTTTCTAAGCAAGAATATTAAGAATGGACCACCAATAACCGCCATAATTGTTGCTGCTGGAATTTCATTAGGTGGCACAATTAACCTTCCAATCGTATCCGCCGTCAAAATTAATAACGCCCCTGCAAGAGCAGAAAATGGAATTAATACTTTATGGTCTGAACCGACCAATTGTCTTGAAATATGCGGAACTAGCAATCCTACAAAAGCAATAACACCTGCAATCGCTGTTGATACTGCCGCTAAGAGTACTGCAATGGCAGAAATAATAAGACGAACTCTCGTCACGTGCAAGCCTAAGTTTTTCGCAGTCTTATCTTGTAGCGATAATAAGTTACACCAAGCTCCTACGAACAGAGCAAGAATAAGACCAATCGTTCCATAAGTCACCATTATTTCTACATCGCCCCACGTCTTCATTGTTATGTTAGAAGTCGTCGTTTGCTTAATACTTTTAATAAAATACCCACAAATCGTAACGAATGATTCATTTAATCCAGTAAACATCGCATTAATGGCAATACCAATTAAAATAATGCGAAGTGGGCTTAACCCTGACTTCCATGAAAACGAATAAACGAGATAACACGCAAGCGCACCACCTAAAAAGGCGAATACGGGGGTCCAGAAAAAGAATTGCGGGAACAAAGTAATAATAACGAGTGTCATAAAACTTGCTCCTGAAGATATACCGATTACCCCAGCATCAGCGAGTGGATTCTTCATAACAGCTTGAAAAAGCACCCCTGAAACAGCAAGAGCCGCTCCAGTGAACAGCGCAATAATAATACGAGGGAAACGTAAATCTTTAATGACTTCAACATCTTCATTTCCACCTATAAATATCCCTTGTACAAGTTCAACAATACCTACTTCTAAACTCCCTTTCATCGCTGACAATGATGTCATAACAATGAGCAATGCAGTAACAATGAGGAAACTCCAAGTTTTTTTATTCATTCTACTCTTCCTTTATATTAAAATGCATCACGGATACATCATTTTTTTCAATTCATCTAAAGCTTCAATTGCTGCTAAATTGCCTGTCGTTCCAAATAAACGCTCTTCTAAATCATAAACACGGTTATTTTTAACCGCAGCAAAGTGTTTCCAAATATCATTTGTTTTAAATTCTTTATCAAACATTTTTACAACCTCATCAGGCATACCATGAGCTGCTCGTAAAATAATATCTGGATCAGCTTTCTTTAAATACTCTGTATTAGAAGCTAAATATTCTACTTGTTCACCTTGCACAATATTTTTACCACCTAATTGTTTTACTAAATCTCCAATATAAGAATGCTCTGTTGCTACTAAATAACTTCCCGGCACACCTAATAAAATAAGCACTGTCGGTTCTTTCTTTCCTTTTACTTCCTTTTGAATGCTAGCAACCTTTTTATCTAACTTAGTTACTACTGCTTCAGCCTGTTTTTCACGTCCATATTTCTTACCTAAATCGCTAATAGAACTTTGCATATTTTTTAAACTCGTTAAATCTAAAAAGTTTGCTTTCATACCCACACCATCAAAAACTGGCTTTAATTCGTATTCAAGTGTTGTCACAGATAACACTTCTGAAGGCTTTAATGACTTTACCTTTTCCATATCTGGACTCATTGGATTCCCAACTTCAGGTAAACCTTTATATCGCTTCGGTAAAGTTTTAGAACTTGTTGGAACACCGACTAAATCTACTTCTAACGCATCCATAATTTCAGTAACAGCCACTGTTGTTGCAACAACGCGCTCTTTACTCTCACTCTTTACCTGCTTTGCTGTTTCTTTTTTTGGTGACGAGCACCCGGCTATACTCATTAACAAAATGATAGCCATTAGTACACTTACGATTTTCTTCACTCTCAATCACCACTCCCTTCCATACAATATGAAACAAGTCTTGATGCACGCGAACATGCATCAAGACTCCAAAAATTACAATCTACCTGCTCTATATTTACGAACTAGTAAAGCAAGTGAACCTAGCAGTAACACCATATATAAACCAAGTTGTGCTGTATCTGCAGTTTTTGAGTTTTTCTCTTTTTTTGAATCATTTTTTGTATCTTCTTTTTTCTTCTGACCATCTGCATTTCGGTTAAAATCAGGAGTACCTACTGTTTTTACATTATCTACTTTCGGTGTAGTCACTGGATTTTCCGGTTCATTCTTCGGTTCCTCTTTAATAGTTCCTAACGCGCCGATATTATTTGTATCAAATTGAATTTGTACATCGTAGAAATGATGATAGTTCATCTCATCGATGTCTACCTTTACTTTTGCGTTTAATTTTTTAAATAGATCTTCTACTTCAAACTGTACTACTCGCGTATTTGCATTTTTATCTTCGCTTACTACTTTCGCATCAGCGAATAGTTCCTTGTTTTCCGTTTGGAATTTCGTAATCCACGCACTATTTTTCAGCGTCATCTCAATGTATTTTTTACCATCTTTTACGATTAATTTCGCTGGATTTACAACATAGTCATGCATCTTTGAAATTTCATCTGTTTTATCTTTTAATACTTTAAATGTAATATCATATTGGCCATCTACTAAATTTTTCGGATCAACTATTACTCTCGGGTTATTATTTCCACCTTGGTTGTTGTTTCCACCTTGGTTGTCGTTTCCGCCTTGGTTGTCGTTTCCGCCTTGGTTGTCGTTTCCGCCTTGGTTGTCGTTTCCACCTTGGTTCCCTAAAGCTTTAATACTGTCTTGATCAAATACAAATTGAACATCGTAGAAATGGTGATAATTCATTGAATCAATATCAACTTTTACTTTTGCATTTAATTTTTTAGACAAATCGTTTACTTCTACTTCTACTACTCTTGTATTTTGTTCTTTATTTTCACTTAACACTTTTGCATTAACGAAAGAACCATTCTTCTCAAATTCAAATTTCGTAATCCATGTACTATTTGTTAATGTAAACGATACGTATTTCTTACCATCTTTTACTTTTAATACACCTGGGCTTTTTGTGTATGTGTTCATCATTGAGATTTCATCTGTTTGATCTTTTAACACTTTAAAGCCAATGCTGTATTCACCATCTTTAAGAGCTTTTGGATCAATTGTTGTGTTATTATCTTGGTTATTGTTTCCACCTTGATTGTCGTTTCCACCTTGGTTGTTATTTCCGCCTTGATTGTCGTTTCCACCTTGGTTGTTGTTTCCGCCTTGGTTGTTGTTTCCGCCTTGGTTGTTATTTCCACCTTGGTTGTTGTTTCCGCCTTGATTGTCGTTTCCACCTTGGTTATCTAACGGCTTAATGCTACCTTTATCAAATGCAAATTGAATATCGTAAAAATGGTGATAATTCATTGAATCGATATCTACTTTTACTTTTGCATTTAACTTTTTCGATAAGTCTGGCACTTCTACTTCCACTACGCGTGTATCAGCTTTTTTATCTTCACTTATTACATTTGCATCAACAAACGAACCATTTTTCTCAAATTCAAATTTTGTAATCCAAGAACTGTTCGTTAACGTAAATGATACATACTTCTTACCATCTTTTACTTTTAGCACACCTGGACTTTTTGTATATGTGTTCATCATTGAAATTTCGTCTGTTTGATCTTTTAACGCTTTAAAATTGATGCTGTATTCACCATCTTTAATTGTTTCAGCATCTGGTTTTTTATTTTCATCTGGTTTTTCTACTTCTGGTTTTTCTACTTCTGGTTTTTCTACTTCTGGTTGTTTCTCTTCATTTTTAATTTGTTCAAGTTTATCTTGTTCAAATAAAAGTTGTACATCATGCGTTTGCTTATAATTTCTTGATGCCATTTCGATAAATACTTTTGTATTTAGTTTTTTAGATAAATCGTTTACTTCAAACTCTACTACTCTTGTATCTTTTTCCTTATCCTCACTCACTACTTTTGCATCAACAAATGCGCCATCTTTTTCCGTTTGGAAATTTTTAATTAATGAGCTACTTTTTAGTGTTACAATTGCTTTTTTCTTACCGTTTTCTACTTTTAATACTCCTGGATTTACCATGTAAGTATTCATCTTAGATTCTTCATCTGTTTGATCTTTTAATACTTTAAATGGAATGCTGTACGCACCATCTGTAATTGTGTTAGAATTTGGTTGTTGATCTGGGTCAGGCTTTTGGTCGGGCTTCTGACCTGGATCGGTAGTTTCATTTGGATCTGGCTTATTAGCTGGGTCCTCTTTTTCATTTGGTTTTTCTACATGAATTGGTGTAATGCTATTTTGATCAAATGCAATACGAACGTCGTACTCATGATGATAATTTAAAAAATCAATATCTACTTTTACTTTTGCATTTAATACCTTCTCTACATCTTCTACATCAAATTCTACTACTCTTGTATCTTTTTCTTTATCTTCACTAATTACATTTGTCGCAACTAGCTTACCTGCTTTTTCTGTTTCAAACTTCGTAATCCATGAACTATTTGTTAATGTAAAGGATACTTTCTTTTTCCCATCCTTCACTTTTAAAGTTCCCGGGCTTACTGAATATTGATTCATCATTGATTCTTCATCTGATGTATCTTTTAAAACTTTGAAGCCAATTGAATATTCACCGTCAGCCAACTTGGTAGCTGCTTGAACTGCAAGTGGTTGTAATGTTGATACGAATGTAAATATCATTAAAAACATAGCAACAATAATTTTTGTATACCTGTTCAATGGAACGACTCTCCCTTTTGAAAATTATTTAATACTATTCCCATCAAATACAAAGCGAATATCATACGAAGCATTATAATTAATAATTGGAATATTAATTTTCACCTTGCCATTTAGTTTTTTTGACAAGTCAGCAACTTCAAATTCTACAACTCTAGTATTATCTTTTTTGTTTTCACTTAACACGGTTGTTTCTACAAATTGACCATCTTTTTCTACTTGGAAACTTTTAATAGAAGCACTATCTTTCACTTTAAATGAAACATATTGTTTTCCATTTTTAACTGTTAATGTTGCTGGGCTTTCAAAATAACTATTCATTCTAGACGATTCATCTTTATCGCCTTTCCATACAGTAAAAGCAATATTATATTTTCCATCAGCTAGTTTTGTAGCAGCCTTTGCATCTTGTAAACCTAGTGTTGCGATAAACGTAAATAAAATAGCAAATACGGCAATAATCATTTTAAATTGTTTAAACATATATTCATCACCCTTCAAAAGATTTATTTACTCAACTTCACTTTACGAATTAAGAAAGCACCTGAAATAAGAATTAACGCTGCAAACAATCCAATACGTGCTTCATCGCCTGTTTTTGGATTATCTGTTTTTTCAGCTTTTCCATTTTCATTTTTTGTTTCTTTGTTCACTTCTTTAGCTGTTTCCTTACTCTCTACTTTTGTTTTCTCTTCTTTTACTTGTGTATCTGTTTTCGCTTGATCATTATTTTTTGTAGTAGCAGCTATGCCGTTATCGCCACCTACAGCTTTTACATTTGCATCAAAAGCAAAACGAATTGTGTAGTGGTGGTCATAGTTTGCATTTGGTACAACAACATGAATTTTTACAGCTGCCGGTTTGGATAAATCATCTACTTTAAACTCTACTGTTCTTTTATCTGCCGATTCATCTTTACTAACAACTTTCGCATCAACAAAATCCCCGTTCTCTGGTGCTTTAAATTCTGTAATCCAAGCACTATGATTCATCGGAACTTGTACTCTCATCTCACCGTTTTTCACTACTAATTTTGCTGGCTTTTCAAAATAGTCATTTGCCATTGAAGCTGAATCATTTTCCGCTTTTTGAATTACGTAATTAATATCGTAAGTACCATCAGCTAGTTTTGCTGAAGCATTTCCGTATGGCATTACAAGAAAAGCTAGCATACATACGAACGTTATAATAAAAGCGGGTAATACAGAAACCTTTTTCATTTTTCTTGTTTCCTCCTTGGTTATCTTTCATTTCACTTTTTGAAAATGATAATTATTCTCAATTTATAAGAAAAAAATAATCTCTTTTACCTATTATTTAATTAGCATTCTTTTATGTAACATAAGTATTATTGATTATCATTCTCATTGAATATTAAAAATAATATCTCACCCTATTCCTTATACAAAGGCATAGAAACTGAGAAAAAATTATAAAACTTTTTTATTGATTATCATTCTCAATATAAATCAAAAAAAATAAACTATCTCTTCGCCTCTTCTTTCACCTCTTCCCATAACAACACTATAGTTATAGAAACCCCTTATCCCTCACTTCCCTTCCAATATTTCCACAACTAAGTCAATCTTAGCCTACTCATAAATTTTTTGTCAACTATATTACGTATAAAATTTTTAATATCTGAATTTCTCTATATATGGCTTTTTCTACAAAAAAAGAGACTTTCTATTATAGAAAGCCTCTTTTCTCTATTTTTCTACAGCAATTTCCTGCTTTTGAAACTTAGAAACTATATAACCAAATCCTATACCGATTATGCCTGGAACTAACCAACCAATTCCTACACTATATAATGGAATCTTATCTAAAATAGGTGCTAGCGCTGCAATTTGAAGGTTTGCATTGTGTAATCCATCAAAGAAACTGATTGCAAATGCTCCTACAATCCCCCCCACATACATCGCTAATGGAAGACGAACGTAGTTTTCAACAAGTGATAATACGATAAGTACGATTCCAATTGGATAGATAGCGATTAAGATTGGTAATGCTAATGCATTTAACTGAGTTAACCCAAGATTTGCTACCATAAATGCTAATACACAGAAAATGAAAACGACTTTTTGATAAGAAAGCTTTGGTAATAAGGAAGAGAAGTAATCACCACAAGCTGCAACAATACCTACAGAAGTTGTTAAACATGCTGCTGTAATTGCGATCCCTAGTAATAAAGTTCCGTAACTGCCAAATAAATGATTCACCACATTTGTTAAAATAATTCCTCCGTTTGCGCCCATTCCAAGTGACACACTAGAAGCTCCAAGATAAGCAAGCGCTAAATACACAAGTAGTAGACCAAGCGCTGCAATAAATCCTGCAAAGATTGTTACTTTTGCAATACTATTTTTATTTGTAATGCCTTTTTCTTTTAACGCATGAATTACAACATTTCCGAATACAAGTGCTGCAAGTCCATCTAAAGTTAAATATCCATCAATAAATCCTTTGAAGAGAGGAGCACTATACACTTCTGTCGGTGCACCAAATTCTCCAATTGGTGTAATAAGTGCTTTACCTACGATAATTGCAATAACAGCTAATAATATTGGAGTTAGCACTTTACCAATACGCCCCACTAATTTCGAAGGATTTAAAGCTAAATAGAAAGTTACTGCAAAGAAAATAAGTGTAAAGATAACAAGTGGATATGACTGACCTGCTATCTCACTTGGTAAAAACGGTGCAACACTCATCTCATAAGCTACTGTTCCTGTACGCGGCACACTTACGAATACGCCTAAACATAAATAAATGGCAGTGATAAAAACAAGTGCGAATATAGGATGTACACGTCCTGCTAGCTCATTAATATCTCCCTTTAAAGCTATAACAATTACGCCTAATAAAGGTAGTCCAACGCCTGTTACAATAAAACCAAACAGCGCGATCCATACGTCCGTTCCAGCACCTTGCCCTAACGCTGGTGGAAAAATCATATTACCTGCACCAAAAAACAGTGCAAATAACATTAAACTTATTGCAAACATCTCTGAAAACTTTAAAGATGATTTCATTTCTACTAACCTCCTAAAATAATTAATTGACAAAATATTCTGAAAAAGAATCCGTCACATATCCTCTTTCAAGCACACTTCCCCGTAAAAGAACGCAAAAAACACCCGTCCCTAACAAAGGGACGAGTGTTGAAATCGTGGTTCCACCCTTATTCTAATAAAATGAATTTATAACGAAATAAGCTCATTTTATAGCTCGTGTAAATTGATAACGGTTTTATCCGCCAAGAATTACAATGCATCATGCATGCAGTTCACTCTTGAAGTTTAGAGGTGGTAAGCTTGTCTTTTCGTATTAGGAAGCTCACAGCCTAAGGCTCCCCTCTCTGAGAATCGTAAAATACAACTCATGTCCTCATCATTACTTTTATAAAATATCTTGTCGAAACTTGTTGTTTTTTATTATATGGGCTATTTTTTAAAAAATCAATAGTTTTATTTTTTCTGACAAAAAATATTGGGAGAAAACTTTTCCTCCCTATAACTGATCTATTAGAATGTCTATTTCCTCCGATGTAACGCTCCTCCACTTTCCTACTTCAAGCTCATTTAGCTCTATATTCATAATGCGTACTCGCTTTAGCTTTATTACAGTAAACCCGAAAGCACGGCTCATTCTACGAATTTGCCTGTTCATCCCTTGCGTTAAAATGATACGAAATGTTGATTGATCGACTCTCGTCACTTTACACGGCTTCGTCATACCATCTTTAATCTTTACACCGCTGGACATCTCATTAATAAACCAGTCCGTAAAAGGTTTATCGACTGTGACAACATATTCTTTCTCGTGCTCATGATTACCATGTAAAATTTGATTCGCAATCGTACCGTCATTCGTTAATAAGATAAGTCCTTCTGATGCTTTATCTAATCGCCCAACTGGAAAGATTCGCTCTGGATAATTGATATAATCAATAATATTATCTTCAATATGATCGGCTGCTGTACAAGTAATTCCGACCGGCTTATGAAAGGCTATATACACCTTCTCTTTCTCTTCTTTTGCAATAACCTGCCCATCAATCGTTACTACATCACCATCGCTCACGAGTGCACCGTGCGTACATATTTCGCCGTTAATAGCCACGCGTCCAGCTTTAATGAGGCGATCTGTTTCACGTCTTGAGCAGGATTTTGCTTCGCTTATGTATTGGTTGATTTTCATGTTTTATTCCTTTTCACATATATTAAAAGCGTCAATCTATGGCAATATCATTATGCCACGATTGACGCTTTTTCAATTCGCAAAAACAACTAAATAAATAACCCCAATCACCAAAAATATTCCACAACAAGCTAACAATACTTTTGCAAGTTTGTCCATAAACATATAATGGTTTCCCCTTTGTTTCGTTGTTTTCTATTTTAATTCGACAACTGTTACGCCTAGGCCTCCCTCGCCCATGTCACCGTAACGGTAATTCTTCACGCCGCGGTGCTTCTTCAAGTAATCTTGTACACCTTGGCGAAGCGCTCCTGTTCCTTTACCGTGAATGATTGATACACGAGGATAACTTGCAAGCTGGGCATCGTCTAAATATTTTTCAACGCGCATCATTGCATCTTCATAACGTTCACCGCGAAGATCAAGTTCCAATGAAACGTGGTAATCTCTACCCTTCACACTTGCGACTGCTTTTTTCTCTGTTTGCTTCGGTGTGTTAATGTATTCCATGTTAGATTCTTTTACTTTCATCTTCAGAATACCGATTTGTACGCTCCACTCTGTATCACTTACTTTTTCAAGTAATTGACCCTTTTGACCGAACGTTAATACTTTTACTTCATCACCTGCCCGTAACTGTTGTTTCGGCGCAGTGTTTTTTACGTTTACTTTTTGTTTCTTCACAAGCTCTGGCGCTGTGCCTTCTAGACGGCTCTTCGCTTCAATAAGCTCATGATCTTTCACATTTACAAGCTGTGCTTTACGCAATTGACGAAGTTCTTGAATAATACCTTCTGCTTCTTTCTTCGCAGCTTCGACTTTTTCTTCCCCTTCTTTTTGCGCTTTTAATAATTTTTCATCACGCTCATCGTTAAACTCAATAATTTGACGTTGCAACTCACGATGAAGTTTCTCAGATTGTTTGCGAAGTGCCTCTGCTTCGTTCCAGTCACGCTCTGCGTTCTTCTGGCTTTCTTCTAACTTCGCAATCATATTTTCAATTTTATTTGTATCTGTACTAATGTGGTTACGTGCTTGATCAATAACGCGATCAGATAATCCAAGGCGCTTTGAAATTTCAAAGGCGTTACTGCGACCTGGTACACCGATTAATAATTTATAAGTTGGACTTAATGTATTTACATCAAACTCAACACTCGCATTAATAACTTGCTCACGGTTGTATCCGTATGCTTTTAATTCTGGGTAATGCGTCGTAGCAACAACACGAGCACCGCGGTTACATACTTCATCTAAAATCGAAATTGCTAGTGCAGCACCTTCTTGCGGGTCTGTTCCAGCACCTAATTCATCAAATAAAACTAAGCTTTCAAAATCAGCTTTTTCTAAAATATCTACAATGTTCACCATATGTGAGGAGAACGTACTTAAGCTTTGTTCAATCGACTGCTCATCACCAATATCAGCAAAGATGTTTTTAAATACACAAATCTCTGACTCATCCATTACTGGAATGTGAAGACCAGATTGCGCCATTAATACACAAATACCAACTGTTTTCAGCGTAACTGTTTTACCACCTGTATTCGGTCCTGTAATAACAATTGTCGTGAAATCTTTACCTAGCATAATGTTATTTGGCACAATAATTTCTGGATCGATTAGCGGATGACGAGCTTGTCTTAAATCCATATAACGCTCGTTATTTACGATTGGTTTCGTTGCTTTAATTCGCTTCGCATAAAAAGCTTTCGCAAAGATGAAATCAAGATTTGCAACTACTTCTACGTTTGATAAAACGATATCGGCTTCTACTGCCACTTCTTCTGTTAACATTAATAATATACGTTCAATTTCTTGTTTTTCTTTAACTCGTGCTTCTTGTAGTGCATTATTTAATTCTACAATGACTTGCGGTTCAATAAATAACGTTTGTCCAGAAGCAGATTGATCGTGAACAATACCACCATATACGCCGCGGTATTCTTGTTTTACTGGGATTACGTAACGTTCGTTACGAATCGTTACAATCGAGTCAGACAGCATCTTTTGCGCGTTTGAAGAACGCGTCATATTTTCTAACTTTTCACGAATACGACTTTCCGCAGTACGAATTTGAGTACGAATACCACGCAGTTTATCACTCGCGCTATCGACTACTTCACCGCCATCACCGATGCAATTTGTAATTTTCTTTTCTAAATCATATAAAGATACAATTTGAGCGACATGAGTTTCTAAAATCGGAAGCTCGACACCGTTATCAACCATATCTTCAATGAAACGTTTCATATTGCGACTACCATACATCGTATTCGCAATATCAAGTAGCTCATTCGGGCTTAACATGCTTCCAATCTTTGCACGCTTCACATTTGAACGAATATCCGTAATGCCACCTAATGGTGCACTACCTTTTAAACGAATGACTTTCGCTGCTTCATCCGTTGTATCTTGCATTTCTACAATTTCTTCAAAATCAGTGCTCGGCACTAAATGCTTCACTTTATCACGGCCAAGTGAAGAGGCTGTATGTTCAAGTAATTGTTCTTTTACTTTATTGTATTCTAATACACGCAACGTTCTTTCTAACATGTTGCAGGTCCCCCTTGTGTTACTTATTACGTTTAATATAGTCTAATAAACGTTCAATATCCCACGTGTTAATCACGTTATCTTTTTGAATCCAACCTTTACGTGCTGCAGCTACACCTGTTTCCATATCTTCTAACATTTCAAGTGTATGAGCATCCGTATTAATCGCTACTTTTACACCAGCATCTTGTGCTTGTTTTAATAATTTCGCGCTTAAATCTAGACGGTTCGGATTCGCATTTAATTCTAAAACTGTATTTGTCTCTTTTGCGAGTTCAATTAATAAATCTGTATCTACATCATAACCCTCACGGCGCCCGAGAAGACGTCCTGTCGGATGAGCAATCATTGTGACATGTTTATTCTCAAGTGCAGTACGCAGACGCTTCATAATCGTTTCACGGTCTTGTGAGAAGCTAGAGTGGATCGCTCCAATGACATAGTCTAATTCTTCTAATACTTCATCATCAAAATCAAGCGAGGCATCTGGTAAAATGTCCATTTCAATTCCGCGTAAAATTGTAATGTCTGGATACTTTTCATTCATACGTTCAATTTCTTTCGCTTGCTCACGAAGACGCTCTTTCGTTAAACCATTCGCTACTTTCAAATATTGCGAGTGATCAGTAATCGCCATAAACTTATATCCACGAGCACGGCACGCTTGTACCATTTCTTCAATAGAAAAAGCACCGTCACTCCAAGTTGTATGCATATGTAAATCACCTTGTATATCGGAAAACTGAATTAAGTTCGGATACTCTTTAATTAATTCAATTTCTTTTCCATCTTCACGCACTTCTGGCGGAATAAATGGCAGACCGAAATGAGCGAAGAAGTCTTCTTCATTCTCAAATGTTTTCACTTCACCTGTTTCCAAGTTTTCTACACCGTACTCACTAATTTTCTCGCCTCTATCTTTTGCGATTTGACGCATTTTTACGTTATGGTCTTTTGATCCTGTGAAATGGTGAAGAGTTGTAATAAACTCTTCTGGTTTTACTAAACGAAAATCGATTGAAATATCATATTCATATTGAAGACGAACCGAAACTTTCGTATCTCCACTTGCGATTACTTCAATCATATTATCGAATTGTAGTAAATGCTCACGTACCGCTGCTGGTTCTGTGGTTGCAATGATAAAATCTAAATCTTTCACTGTTTCTCTCGCGCGGCGCAAACTACCAGCGCGAGAGAAACGAATTACTTCAGCAATATTCGACAATTTCTCCTCTATTTCCCCGGCAATAGGCAATACCATCGCGATTGGTAAACGCTCTGGACGAGAGCCTACTTGATCGATTGCTTCTAATATTTTCTCTTCTGTCTTCTTACCGAAACCTGCTAAAGCCTGTACTTTATTTTCCTCACAAACAGCTTTTAGCGATTCCATATCAACAACACCAAGTTCTTTATATAACTTAGCTACCTTCTTACCACCAAGTCCTGGTAGTTTTAATAACGGCAATAAGCTACTTGGTACTTCTTTCTCAAGTTCTTGTAATACTTCAGATGTTCCCGATTCTATATATTCTTGAATAACGGCTGCTGTTCCTTTTCCGATGCCTGGAATCTTTGTGAAATCTTCAATTTCAGAAAGACTACGATCGTCACTTTCTAATGCTGCTGCCGCTTTACGAAATGCAGATATTTTAAATGGATTCGCACCCTTTAGTTCCATAAAAAGCCCGATTGTCTCTAATAATTTGATAACTTGTTTTTTATTTACTTTCATCATTGCCCCGCCTTTCTTTCATAGAAAAAAACTTCTCTTTCCGAAAAAAGAGAAGTTATACTCTGCTACCTGTCTGCCATAGTTCCTTCACCTTTTCAGATAGAATCGGTGTATCGTCTACAATTATTTTGCTAATTGATGATTTTTGTAATGGTGTTTGTACTTGTTCAATCGGAAGTATGTTTCCAATGATAATTAAGACAAACAAAATAATATATACTTCTAAAAATCCGAGGATTGCCCCCGCAAACGCATTTACTTGCTTTAAAACCGGTATTTCTGCAAACATATTTAACAAATTACCAAGTAATGAAAGTGCAATTTTAGTGATAATAAACAATATGATAAACGCAAGCGCTTGATAAAATACTGTCTCAATATTATTTGCATCAATCCATTCTGGAACAGATACGTTTTTATCAAATGGATACGGAATAAATTTCGCAAGTGCTGGCGCTAAATCTTTACAGTACCAGTATGCAACAAGGTATGCGATAATAAAGCTTGTTAACTTTACAAGTTGCAGAATAAACCCTCTGCGTAAGCCGAGGAAAAATCCCATAACAAGCAGTAAAATGATAATAATATCAATCATGTTATTCCATTCCTTTTTTTGTCATACTTTCTTTCAATTTCTCATGTTCTTCTTTTAATTTTATGTAATCGTGTATGACGTTTACCGCCGTCAATACCGCTAGTCTACTCGTGTCAAGCGAAGGATTCTTGGCATTGAGTTCGCGCATTTTATCATCCACAATCGCTGCTACCATGCGGATATGACTTGTACTTTCATCGCCAACAACTGAATATTGTTGACCATAGATTTCTACATTAATTCGACTTTTCTTTCCCTTTTGTTGTGACAACTCACCGGCCTCCAATCACGTACAGAATCCTAAAGTTTATCATACCATGAACCTTCATAATATGGAAACAGAAAGAACAATCCGATATGATAAAAATAACAATATAAAAAAAGGGGCGACCATTATGTCAAATTCTATCGTAATTCAAACAAATTCTACAGTAATTGAAGACATGAAACAACAATATAAACATTCGCTTAGCCCGAAAACTCCGCAAGGCGGGATCTTCATGGCAAAGGTACCATCTTGCACGATTACAGCGTATAAATCTGGAAAAGTAATGTTCCAAGGAGGCCGCGCTGAAGCAGAAGCTTCTCGTTGGCAAACTGTCTCTCAAACACCCAAAACAGCTGTAAAAAAAACTGTCGATTCACATCGTTATGCACCGCCTGCTTCCATCAGTACAATGTCTATTGTAGGGTCTGATGAAGTTGGTACGGGAGATTTCTTTGGACCGATGACAGTCGTTGCTGTATATGTAGATGCAAAGCAAATTCCACTACTAAAAGAACTTGGTGTAAAAGACTCTAAAAACTTAAATGACGATCAAATTACTGCCATTGCGAAACAACTTCTACATGTTGTTCCTTACAGCTCTCTTGTCCTTCATAATGAAAAATATAACGAGCTATTTGATAAAGGAAACAACCAAGGTAAGCTAAAAGCCTTGCTACATAATAAAGCTATTACAAACTTATTAGGTAAAATGGCACCTACAAAACCTGAAGGCGTCTTAATCGATCAATTCACACAACCTGATACATACTATAAATATTTAGCAAAACAAAAACAGGTACAGCGTGAAAATGTTTATTTCGCGACGAAAGGTGAAAGCGTCCATTTAGCAGTAGCCGCTGCTTCTATTTTAGCTCGCTACTCATTCGTAAAACAGTTTGACGAACTAAGCAAAAAAGCTGGTATGCCACTTCCAAAAGGTGCTGGTAAACAAGTTGATATTGCTGCAGCTAAATTAATTCAAAAGCTTGGTAAAGAACGATTACCCGAGTTTGTGAAACTGCATTTCGCTAATACGGAGAAGGCGTTTCGCTTATTAAAATAGTATCGACAAAAACAGGAGCCTACAAACTCCTGTTTTTTGTTTCACCCTACTATTGTCCTTATAGTTTTGTGACAATTACAATATACAGATTATTCTAACATATGAGGAGATTCCCATTGCTACTTCTACAAATGATTCTAAATATTTTACTAGGCGATCCACACGAAAGACAGTTCAAAATTAGAGAAAACATTCAGATACTAAGTGAAAAGCCTGCATTCAATAATTTAAAGGAGGGAATTTATATAAACGCTGTAAAAGTGAAAAAGTTATTATATGTTTTCGTACATCTCGTAGGTCCACTTTCTTACTTCATTATTTCTACTGTTTGGGGCACTTTCTTCACTACTAAATCCACATTCGAAAACATATCTGATAGCCTTAGCGTTATGGCCATCTATCACGTGTTCATGAGTTTACTATGGTTTTTCTATTTAGATCGATTAGACAAAGACATAGATCAAATTACAAAAGAGATTAACGATAACAAGATGTAATACATAAAAAGGAGAGCCCCTAAGACTCTCCTTTTTTATGTTAGCTTTGTTTCTGCTTCTTATTAGATGAAGATACCTTATGAGAACCTGTTTCATGTGTCGTCGTTCCTTGTCCTTCTACTTCCGGAGAACCTAGGCTCGATCTTGAATGATCTTTTTTCACTTTTTTACTCATTTTATACTCACCCCTTCGCGTTACTTTTTGCTACGGGGTCATAAACTATGCAAACAAAAAAGCGAGAGGAAATCCTCTCGCTTTTTTCATATTTTAGAACTCAGAAGAACCTGGAGTTCTTGGGAATGGAATTACGTCACGGATGTTAGCCATACCAGTGATGTACATTAGGAAGCGCTCGAAACCTAGACCGAATCCAGCGTGTTTTGTACCGCCGTATTTTCTAAGTTCTAAGTACCACCAGTAGTCCTCTTCGTTCATACCTAATTCTTTAATTCTGTCTACTAAAACGTCCATTCTTTCTTCACGTTGACTTCCGCCGATTAATTCGCCGATGCCAGGAACTAGAAGGTCAGTAGCAGCTACTGTTTTTCCATCTTCATTCATACGCATGTAGAACGCTTTAATGTCTTTCGGGTAGTCAGTTACGAATACAGGGCGTTTGAAGATTTCTTCTGATAAGTATCTTTCATGCTCTGTTTGTAAGTCAATACCCCATTCTACTGGGTACTTGAAGTCAGCACCTGATTCTTGAAGTACTTTAATTGCTTCTGTATATGTGATGCGACCGAAGTCAGAGTTAATCACGTTGTTCATACGCTCTAGAACTGTTTTATCAACGAAGCTGTTGAAGAAGTCCATTTCTTCTGGTGCATGCTCTAATACATATTTCATTGCATATTTCAGCATATCTTCTGTAAGATCCATTACATCGCCTAACTCAGCGAATGCAATCTCAGGCTCAACCATCCAGAACTCAGCAGCGTGGCGAGTTGTGTTTGAGTTTTCTGCACGGAATGTAGGTCCGAATGTATATACATCACGGAATGCTAATGCATACGCTTCAGCGTTCAGCTGTCCACTTACTGTTAAGTTTGTTTCTTTACCGAAGAAGTCTTTTGACTCATCAACTTGTCCGTCTTCACCTTTTGGTACGTTGTTTAAATCTTGTGTTGTTACGCGGAACATTTCGCCAGCACCTTCTGTATCACTACCAGTGATGATTGGTGTGTGAACATGTACGAATCCACGCTCTTGGAAGAACTGGTGAATCGCAAATGCTGCGATAGAACGTACGCGGAACGTTGCAGAGAATGCATTTGTTCTTGGACGTAAGTGAGCGATTGTACGTAAGTATTCAAACGTATGACGCTTCTTTTGAAGTGGGTAATCAGAATCTGATAAGCCCTCGATATCAATTTTTTCTGCTTTAATTTCAAATGGTTGCTTCGCTCCAGGCGTTGCAATTACTTTACCTTCTACTTTCACTGAAGAGCTAAGTGGAAGCTTTGCAATTTCTTTAAAGTTCTCTAATTCTGTATCGAAAACGATTTGAACGCTTTTGAAAAAGCTACCGTCGTTTAATTCGATGAAACCAAATGCTTTTGAATCACGTAAATTACGAATCCACCCTGATACTTGTACTGTTTGACCTGCATACTTTTCTGTATCTCTATACAGACTTTTTACTAATGTGTTTTCCATAGTGAAATTCTCCTTTGCTGATATATTTAAATACAAAAAAACCTTTCATCCATAAAGGGACGAAAGGTTAAACTTCGCGGTACCACCCAATTTGTCATAAAGACCAACTTTAACTCGTATGTAATACATACTTCCCGGTTTGTAACAGGCCGGCTTCCCGTCTAAGTCTACTCTTGAATACAAGATTCAATTTCGGTTAGCAACTCCAAGGTGTTCTTCACATATACCGCCTCATCAGGCTCTCACCGCCCCTGACTCGCTTTGGATTATAGCATATACTACTTTTCCTTATCATCGTCTTTCATTTTGTTAAACTAAAATTAATGTACTACATTCGAGAGAAAGATGCAAGATGCCATAAAATATATAAGCGATTTTTGTAATATATCGACTTACCGACATCTGTCGACGATTGTGCAATAAAAAAATTGCCGGAATGAATCCGGCAATTTTCTAATTACTTACGTAACTCCGCACCAAATTTCTCTTCTACCGTTGTTAATACACGGTTATGCGCTTCTGTTACTTCTTCATCTGTTAACGTACGTTCTGCATCGAAGTAAGTCATAGAGAATGCAAGTGATTTCTTGCCTTCTTCCATTTTTTCACCTTCGTATAAGTCGAATAGTGTTACGTCTTTCAAAAGTTCTCCGCCAGCTTCAGCAATGACTTGCTTCATTTCACCAGCTTTTGTTTCTTTTGTTACTACAACAGCCATGTCACGTGTCATAGATGGGAAACGCGGAATTGCTGAGTAGTAAGTTTCTTCAGCGTCTGCACCGAATATTTTTACAAGAGATAGTTCAAATACGAATGTATTTTTCACATCTAATTGTTTTTCTGCTTCTGGGTGCAATTGACCGATGAAACCAATTACTTCGCCATCTAATACGATGTCAGCTGTACGACCTGGGTGCATACCTTCACGTTTCGCTGGTGCATATGTGATTTGGTTTGAAACGCCAAGTACGTCGAATAGTCCTTCTAGTACACCTTTCACAACGAAGAAGTCTACTACTTTCTTCTCACCTTGCCATGCATGGTGAAGAGCAAGACCTGTCATAACACCTGCAAGGTGTTGTTCTTCTTTCGGAAGTTCTCCTGCTTCTGTTGGTAAGAAGATAGAACCTACTTCGTATAAAGCAACGCTGTCGTTTTTACGAGCAACATTGTATGAAACTGCTTCTAGCAATTGTGGCACTAAGCTTAAACGAAGTTGGCTACGCTCTTCACTCATTGGAAGTGCAAGGTTTACAGGTGCCTTTTCGTTTGGCTCAATCATGTATTGTTTCGCTTTGTCAGCGCTCGTTAATGAATACGTGATTGCTTCATATAAACCAGCACCCTCTAAGAAGCGACGTACTTTACGACGTTTCGTTTGTGCTGATGTTAATTTACCACGAGTCATCGTTCCAGAAGGTAATGTAACTGGAATGTGGTCATAACCGTATAGACGGCCCACTTCTTCTACTAAGTCTTCTGAAATTGTAATATCAGGACGACGTGCTGGTACATTTACATGGAATGTTCCTTCTACTTCTGTGAATGGAAATTTCAAGTTCGCGAACATTGTACCCATTTCACTCGCAGAAATATTTGTACCTAATACACGGTTTACTTTTTCAGCAGTAACAGATACTGTACGCTCTTGTACTTGTAAGTTATCAGCTTCTACTACACCTTCAAGTGCTTCACCGCCAGCATATTTCGCCATTAAGGCAGCTGCGTGTTGAATTGCTTCAAATGTACGTGTTGGGTCGATTCCTTTTTCAAAACGTGCACTTGATTCACTACGAAGACCTAAGTCTTTTGATGTGCGGCGCACTGTTTGACCTGCAAAGTATGCAGACTCAATTAGAACGTTTACTGTCTCATTTGTAACTTCAGAATCCGCCCCACCCATTACACCAGCAACAGCTAAAGCTTTTGTTCCGTTTGTAATTACAAGATGGTGGCTTTGTAATGTACGCTCTTGATCATCTAATGTTTCAATTTTTTCGCCTTCTTTTGCAAGACGAACAACGATTTCTTTTGAACCTAATTTATCGTAATCGAATGCATGTAACGGTTGACCGTATTCCATTAAAATGTAGTTTGTAATATCAACTACGTTGCTAATTGGACGAATGCCAGCTGCCATAAGACGGGTTTGCATCCACATTGGTGATGGACCAATTTTTACGTTCTTCACCATTTTTGCAATGTATAATGGATTTTCTTCTTTCGCTTCTACACTTACAGAAATGTAATCAGAAGTTTTTTCTGCTGTTTCTTGTAAGTCGATAGCTGGAAGTTTTACTTCACGGCCGTAAATAGCAGCCACTTCATATGCAACACCTAACATGTTTAAGCAATCTGCACGGTTTGGTGTTAAACCAAGCTCAAGTACTTCATCGTGTAAGTTTAAAATTTCAAGTGCATCTGCACCAACTTCAGCGTCACTTGGGAAGATAAAGATACCATCTGCATATTCTTTTGAAACTAACTTTCCATCAATGCCAAGCTCTTGAAGAGCACAAACCATACCGTGAGAAGCTTCACCACGTAGTTTTGCTTTTTTGATTTTGAAGTTACCAGGAAGTACAGCACCAACTTTTGCAACTGGCACTTTTAAACCTTTTGCAATGTTAGCAGCTCCACAAATAATTTGAACTGGCTCTTCTTCACCGATATCGATTAAGCATTTGCTTAATTTATCAGCTTCTGGGTGTTTTTCACATTCTAATACGTGACCAACTACAACACCTTTTACACCTTTATTTAATACTTCAACGCCTTCTACTTCAATACCACTTTTCGTGATTTTGTCTGCTAGTTCTTGTGCTGTTACATCTTTAATATCTACATACTCTTGTAACCAACGATATGATACGAACATATTTATCCTCTCCTTCCCTTACGCTCGTTTGAATTGTTGTAAGAAACGTACATCATTTGTATAGAAATGACGAATGTCATCTACGCCGTATTTCAACATTGCGATACGCTCTGCGCCCATACCGAATGCGAAACCTTGATATTCTTTTGAATCATAACCAGCCATTTCAAGTACGTTCGGGTGAACCATACCTGCGCCTAGAATTTCAATCCAGCCAGTTCCTTTACAAGTGCCGCAACCTTTGCCATGACACATCATACAAGAAATATCCATCTCTACAGATGGCTCTGTGAATGGGAAGAAACTTGGACGAAGACGGATTTCACGATCTTCACCGAACATCTTTTTCACGAATACTTGCAGTGTACCTTTTAAGTCACTCATACGAATGTTTTTATCAATTACAAGGCCTTCAATTTGCATGAACTGATGTGAATGCGTCGCATCATCATCATCGCGGCGATACACTTTACCAGGACAAATAATTTTGATTGGGCCTTTTTCTTTATTATTTTCCATCGTACGTGCTTGCACAGAAGATGTATGTGTACGTAGTAACGTTTCTTCTGTAATGTAGAATGTATCTTGCATGTCACGTGCTGGGTGATCTTTCGGTAAGTTTAGTGCTTCGAAGTTGTAGTAGTCTTTTTCTACTTCTGTTCCTTCAGCTACTTCATAACCCATACCGATGAATACATCTTCAATTTGTTCAACAACAGCTGTTAACGGATGGTGACAACCTGTTTCAACAGGACGACCTGGTAATGTAACATCAATTGTTTCCGTAGCTAATTTCGCTTCAATTACTGCTTTTTCTAAGTTGCTAATTTTGTCTTCTAGACGCGTTTGAATCGCTTCACGTACTTCATTCACTAATGCTCCCATACGTGGACGCTCTTCTGCTGATAATTTTCCCATGCCGCGTAATACTTCTGTAATTGGACCTTTTTTTCCTAAATACGCTACGCGTACGTCGTTTAAGCCCTTTAGCTCTTTCGCTTCTTCAATAAGCTCTAACGCTTTTTGCTTTAGCTCTTTTAAACGTGCTTCCATTTTGGAACCCTCCTAATTTTAAAAATAAAAAAACCTCGCTCCCAAAAAGGGACGAGGTAAATTCGCGGTACCACCCTAAATTGACAGAACAAGTCTGCCCACTCATTAGTTATAACGATCAATTCTGACCGGAACGCCTTTACATATACATGGTCCTGGCGTCAACTCCAGAGGTGAATTCACTTCCGTCTACCATAAGAATGCTTTCAGTCTACGGCACTCTCTCCCTATATGGCGATTTTGTAAGCTACTCTTCTCTATCAACGTTTTTCGTTATTTAACTTTTAATATAATGTACTTCAACTTATTATAAGAAGTTTTTTATTTGTTCGCAACTGGGCTTTGTAAATAATACGTTAAAATCCCTGCTGCAACCGCAACATTTAATGATTCTGCCCCGCCGTAAATCGGAATATACAAGTTTTGATCCGTTTTTGTAAGAATTTCTTGGCGTACGCCATTTCCTTCATTTCCAACAATTAATGCAAAACTTCCGGCCGGAGTTACCTCACCATACGGAACTCCATTTTCAAGAGCTGTTCCATATACAGGAACGTTATTTTCTTTTAACTTGTCTACCCATTCTTCTAAGTTCCCTTTTACAATTGGCAAGCGGAAAATAGAACCTTGTGTAGAGCGGAGTACTTTACTATTGTAAACATCAACACAACCTTCTCCAAGCACAACGGCGTGAATACCAGCTGCATCAGCTGTACGAATAATTGTTCCTAAATTACCTGGGTCTTGCAGTCCATCCAATAAAAGGAATTTCCCATCAGTAAGAGCTACTTCTTTCTCATGCTTCTCACAAACAGCAAATACACCTTGCGTCGTTTCTGTTTCACGAAGTATTTTTACAATAGCCTCAGGCACGATATACATTTCTACATCATTAACTGTCCAATCTTTCGGAAGGTCTGTCTGATCTGAAACGATAAGTTCTGTTACAATTCCTGCCTTCAAAGCTTCTTCGACTAAGTGGAATCCTTCTACAAAAAATAAACCTTTTTTATCGCGTTCTTTTTTCGTTTGCAGCTTTTTCCACTGCTTTACACGCGGATTTTGTACTGAATCAATGTTTTTCATAATATGTAGTTCCCTCTCTTCTTGTCTTATCATTATAGCCTATTTTTCATACATATTTACATAAAAAAGAACAAAAACTAACGTCAGTTTCAATTCTGAAGAAGAGGTGAAAACAATGAGTTTTAATTTACGCGGTGCCGTATTAGCGAATGTATCTGGTAATTCACAAGATCAATTACAAGAAACAATTGTCGATGCAATTCAAAGCGGTGAAGAAAAAATGCTTCCAGGTCTTGGCGTCTTATTTGAAGTCATTTGGAAAAACGCTGATGAAAATGAAAAGCACGAAATGTTAGAAACACTAGAGCAAGGATTAAAAAAATAAGCAATTTGAAAATCACCTTCGCATAAGCTAAGGTGATTTTTTTACGAAAAAAATTTTTCTTCTCCTAAACATTTCTACTTTACTAACGAACTATGATGGAGTACAATGTTCAAAATACATTTAAACCGATCGATTTTTCTTCGTATACATCATTAGATAAAAGGAGTGAATGTTTTATGCACCGTATTACGCTTGAACAAGTTTTTAAACATCACATTACACAAAAATACGTAAACCGTTCCGGAATGGTCCACGCGATCGCTGTCGCTTACCATGCGTTTCACTTAGCTAAAAAGCACCACGCCTCAGTCGATGCTGCGACAAAAGCCGGTTTCCTTCATGATATCGGACATCATACGTGGTACACAGGCGGCGAATGGGACTATGACTTATATAAAAAGAATGATATCCATGCAATTAAAGGTGCAGAAAGAGCACATAAATTGCTTATTAGATTGGGAGAACATCCAAAACTAGCAAAAGAAATTTCTATCGCGATTCTTCTGCATACAGATTCTTTCTTAGTGGAACAAGAAATTGAAAGAACATCTCTTCAAAGCATTATTAAATGGGCAGACGAAGCAGATGAAGAACCAGGCGGAGCTCATCATTATAGAACGATTTCTTATGAAAAAGCACTTAAAGCTATTCAGCAATTAGATCGATTGGTAGAGCGTGAATTGCAAATAGAGCAAGCAAAATTGAATAACAAGGCAAAACATAGTTATCAATGAGAAAGAGGCATCACTACAGGGTGATACCTCTTTTATTATTTTACGAAAAATACACCTTTGTATGTAATATTTAAATGTTACATTCAGAAACAAATTAATCTATAATTTAATATACAAATATAAAGAGGTGATTTCACAGATGCAATCCGCTACACAACTTTCTGATGAACAGAAACACTCTATGTCATGGGGACAATTTATTAGCTCCGTTTTATTCGCTTTTTTCGGAACTGGACTCATTACCTTGTTCCTAGCAATAATGCCCTTAACAATTTATACGGCTAGTCTTACAAATAAAAAGCAAATTGCCCTGTATGAATCTATTGCAAACACCGCAAGTATAGGGTTACAACTAGCCATGTTGTTATTCTTTATTTTTAAATTCAAACCTGCGAAAAGATTATTACTGAACTCTTTTAACTTTAAAGCACTGAAAGAATGGCGCACATACGTATATTTACTTCTTTTCTTCGCTATAAACATCATAATCAACTACTTCTTATTAAATTATGTGTTCCAAGACGCAACAAAGCAACAATCTTCCGCACTAAACTTAGACGTTTTTAAGCAATATCAAATACTATTACTTCTCGGATTTGCAATACTCACACCAATTTTTGAAGAACTTATTTTCCGTGGTTTTATACTTCATTTCTTCTCTGAGCGCTTTCCATTTTGGATTGCAGCAGTCTTAACAAGTTTCTTCTTTGGTATCGCTCATACATACTCACTTGGAGTAATGGTAATTACTTTCTTCATGGGATTATTAATGGCTATTTTATGTAAGAAAACAAAATCCATTCTTCCAGCTATGTTATTTCATATTATAAATAATACGTTGGCATTCTTCAGTTAAAAAGAGGTATCATCACGATACCTCTTTTTACTCTTTTATCACAACTTCAAACTCTTCTTCAATTAGCACTTTTTGATAATCCGTATCATTACTACCCATTTCTATCAATTTATACATATTTATTAATAATATCCAAAATGAACCTGATGTAGTAAAATATAACTCATTACATAAAAGGAGATTATATATGTTTAGCTTCCTTTGGATTGTTTATATGCCACTTCTTGTCTTATGCGGATTTTTCGGTGGTATTTTTTTAATTATTACTAGTATTAAACATCGGAAATTATTTGTTGGTTTAGTGGGGGTACTTAGCTTTTCCTTTGTAACGCTACCTTTTGTTTTTTGGAGCATGGGGGTGAATAGCGAGACAATCCTCCCTATTTCAACTACTTTATACTGGATATTGTTTTCTTTAACTGGATTATTAGCAGGGGTAAGGGGATTACAAATGAAAATTAAAAGTATACGCAACATGGGATTCATTATTTTTATTGCGGGACTATTAGGAGTTATTTTCTGGGAACTCATGTCTGCAGGTGATTCATTCTATATCTAATTGCATCTTTTTATAAGAAAACAAAAAAGCAGGAAATTTAATTCCCTGCTTTTCTATTTGGTTTATTGCCTGATTGTAAGAAGAACGATAACACCCAAGCAATACCTGCTAGTATCGTTGCAATTAAGAAGGCATCATTAATACCGTTAATTGCAGATAGCTTTGAAATTTGTCCATATAATAGTTGTGTGCTCATCGCATCTCCTGCTTGAGCTGATCCGGCAATCGCTGCTAAACTTTGCCCCATACCGTGTACTTTATCAACTAAAATTGGGTTTGATGTTGTTAACATGTTGCCGTAATCTGCTACGTGAGCAGTTGTTTGTTGCGTCATAAGTGTGATTAAAATCGCTGTTCCGATTGAACCAGCTACTTGTCTTGACGTATTTTGCGTTGCTGTACCGTGAGAAATTAATTTCATCGGCAGTGCGTTCATACCAGCTGTCATAATTGGCATCATAATAAATGACATACCAATTGAACGTATAATATAATCCGTCATAATAACGCTATACGGTGTATCCATCGATAATTTTGTAAATTCATATGTCGCATACGTCGTAATTGCCAATCCAATTATCGCTAATGGACGAATGCCATATTTATCGAATAATTTACCCGATACTGGTCCCATGATCCCCATAATTAATGATCCTGGAAGAAGTAGTAAACCAGATTCAATTGGCGTAAAGCCACGAATGTTTTGCAGATATACTGGAAGCAATAACATACCCCCGAATAATGCCATCGTAACGATTGCGTTAATTACTAAAGTAAAAGTAAATACTGGATATTTAAATACTTGTAAATCAAGCATTTTATTGTCCGTTGTTAACTCTCTCCAAATAAATAACGCTAAACCAATTACACCGATAACAAGTGAAATAATGACTTCTGCACTAGTCCAACTATTATTTCCAGCTTCACTAAATCCGTACAATAAGCTTCCTAGTCCAATACTTGAACTAACAACACCGAATATATCTAATTTCGTTTTAGACACTGGCTGAGCTAGTGTAAAGAATTTTAAAGATAGGAACGTAATAATTAAACCGATAATAAACATCGCATAGAACATTAAGTTCCAGCTATAGTTTTCAATCACCCAACCTGTTACAGTTGGTCCGATAGCTGGTGCTAAAATCATTGCAACACCTAGTAATCCCATCGCCGCTCCGCGCTTATGAGGCGGGAACAATGTCATAAAGATATTCATACCAACCGGCATTAAAATACCCGCACCAACTGCTTGAATTACGCGGCCTGTCATCATCATTGTAAAGTTTCCTGAAGTAGCGCAAATGATAGATCCTACTGTGAAGAATAACATTGCCGCTACAAATAATTTACGATACGTAAATCGTGAAACTAAAAAGGCACTAATCGGCACTAAAATACCATTTACAAGCATAAACCCTGTAATTAACCATTGCGCCGTTGAAGTTGATACGTTAAATTCATTCATTAACGGAGGCAATGCAACGTTAATGATTGTTTGGTTCAAAATAGAAACGAACATGCCGAGAATTAATACTGTTACAACTGCTTTTACATTTACATCCTCTATAGGCATAGACGTTTGTTTTTTCGGCATTTCTTTTTCTTGTTTTACTTCTTCTTGCTTGCCTGTTTCTAATTCAACTACATTAGAAATTTCGGCTTCTTGCTTTTGTTCACTTTCTTTCTCTACTGCTTCTAGCTTACTTACTTCTATTTTACTTACGGCTGGGACTTGTTCTTCTCCCACGTTCGTTTTTTTCTTTCGTAAAAGACGATTTACAAGGAAGAAGACGATTATACAAAATAGTGCATATCCTACAATTGCAATTGAGGACATCTCATCTCCCCCTTACTTATGAATACGAACTGACACATTCATTCCAGGAACAATATTTACTGATTTGCTATGATCTAATGAAATTTTAACTGGCACTACTTGTGTTACTTTCGTATAGTTCGCTGTTGAATTACTTGATGGTAACATCGAGAATGTATTTGCTGTTGTTAAACCAACTTGTTCTACTTTCCCAGTTAACGTTGTATCTGGGTATGCATCTACATACACGTCTACGTCTTGACCTTTCTGAACATCATCAACATCTGTTTCTTCAATGTTTGCTGTTACCCATAAATTGTTCATATCAAATGCGTAAGCAATCGGGCTACCTGCTCCAACGAAAGCATTTGTTGTTGCGTTTGATTGTACAACCGTTGCATTTTGTGGAATTGTTACATCTACTGTTTGTTCTCCATTAGCTGCTGCTACAGTAACAGCTCCTAATTTATCGTTCTCATTGTAATTTTTTCCAACTTCAGCTTTCCAGTCAGTTAGTTTCCCTGCTACTGGTGAAGCAACCGGAATTACCTTTCCATCGATCTTTGCATTGTCTGTTTTTAAGTAATTTTCCGTTTGGTTGTAATAGTAATAACCGCCAATACCGCCGCCAACTAGTACAATTAATGTGATAATGTTGATAATTACCATTCTTCGAAACTGATTCATTGCATTCCTCTCCTTATATCGCATATAATTTTTTTCTAAACTATTTATGTCCTTATTGTTTAGATTGTTTAATTGTTAATTATATTAACCTTTTAACAAAAAAATCACACCATCTGCAGCGTAAATCGAAACTTATCTACCTGCGAGCGGTGCTGATTTCTGAAGGACTATCGTTTATAATTATAAATAATTATTTTGAATCTACAACCGACAATTTACGTATGAAATGTTGCTTAAACAACAATATAATACCAATATGTTGTTTAAGTATAGAAAATTAAACGAGGAGAAGTAAAATGTCTATTAAAAATACAAATGATCCACGTGTAAAGCGAACGAGACAACTCATTCAGGATGCTTTTGTCGCTTTAGTAGGCGAAAAAGGCTTTGAAAATGTAACTGTGCAACATATCGCAGAACGTGCTCCTGTAAATCGCGCTACATTTTATAGCCATTACCATGATAAATATGACCTATTAGACAAAAGTATTGAAGAAATGTTAGAGAAGCTAGCAGAAGTAATTAAACCGAAAAATAGAAATAAAGAAGATTTTCAACTTACATTCGATTCACCTCATCCTACATTTTTGGCTTTATTCGAACATATCGCAGAAAATGTAAACTTTTATAACGTTATGCTTGGGGATAAAGCTGCCGGAAACTACTCTTATAAAATGATGAAAACGATACAAGTGCATTTAACATTAAGCTTGTCTATTTCCCAACCAGATGACGAAGATCTTATGGTTCCTCGTGATATTTTGATTAGTTATGTGACAGGGGCTCACATCGGAATGATTATGTCATGGTTAAAAAGAGGAATGATATATACCCCGCATTTTATGGCGATGCAATTAACTCGTTTAATTATTTTAGGCGCTCATACTGCAGCAGGATTAGAACGACCTTTTTAAAACATAAAAAAGCGAAGGAAAATCTCCTTCGCTTTTTCTATTAATTAAATGTAATGTTATGTACAGCATCCTTATCAAGACGTTTAATAACTTCTACAATTAACTTTACTGCATTTTCATAATCATCACGGTGTAACATTGCTGCATGAGAATGAATATAGCGCGTTGCAATTGTAATTGCCATAGAAGGAATACCGTTTACAGCAATATGAATCGCACCCGCATCAGTTCCCCCGCCCGCTACTGAATCATATTGGTATGGGATTTGTAATTCGTCAGCAACATCAACTACGAAATCACGTAAACCTGTATGTCCAATAACAGAAGCATCATACAAAATGATTTGTGGTCCATCGCCCATTTTACTTTGCGCTTCTTTTGACGTTACACCCGGTGTATCTCCAGCGATACCAACATCTACTGCGAACGCGATATCTGGTTTAATATAATTCGCAGATGTTTTTGCACCACGAAGACCAACTTCTTCTTGTACAGTTCCAACGCCGTATACAACGTTTGGATGCTTTTCATCTTTTAATTGTTTTAATACGTCAATTGCAATCGCACAACCGATTCGGTTATCCCATGCTTTTGCAAGTAACATTTTTTCATTCTTCATCACTTGGAATTCAAAGTAAGGTACAACTTGATCTCCTGGTCGTACGCCCCACTCCATTGCTTCTTCTTGGCTAGAAGCACCGATATCGATGAACATGTCTTTAATTTCAACTGGCTTTTTACGTGCTTCTGGAGGTAAGATGTGCGGTGGTTTTGAACCAATTACACCTGTTACATCTCCTTTACGCGTTACAATCGTCACGCGCTGTGCAAGCATAACTTGTGACCACCAGCCACCCACCGTTTGGAAGCGTAGGAAACCTTTGTCATCAATTTGCGTAATCATAAAGCCAACTTCATCTAAATGACCTGCAACCATAATTTTCGGGCCGTTTTCTTCCCCTACTTTTTTCGCAACTAAACTTCCTAAATTATCAGTAGAAAGCTCGTCTGCAAATGGCTCGATATATTTCTTCATTACTTCGCGTGGTTCACGCTCGTTACCGGCAATACCACGTGCATCTGTTAATTCTTTTAGCATTGTCAATGTCGCGTCTAATTTTGTCATTGCCAACACCCTCCTTTTTCTTCAGTCAATTCATTATACAATAATTAAATTGAAATATTCAAAAATTAAATTAGTATCCTTGTGTTTGACGCTGATGATTTACTTCATTTTTATCTAAATACGCTTTTTCAATCTCTTCTTGCTCAAATTCAAGCGCTTGTCCAAGTCGAAGATAGCTCGTAAATAATTCAATATAGTTTGTAATAGATGGTTGATCTGTAAAACGAATTACTTTCGCGTATGTGTCTAAGAAAATTTCCACTTGTGTTTTATTCGTTTGTGCACATTTATAGAATAGGAAGTTTTTATCAATCCCTAAATCAATTCCGATTGATAAAATAAAATGCAAACCATCTACGTATTCTTCTAATATTACTCCACGTTCCGAAGCTGGTTTGTTGCTCCAATATTTAAAACAACGTGTTTCATTTGCAAGTTCTCCAATTTCTACAAGAAGAGCTAACATTTTTTCTTTTAACAATTTTTTCGGTTGTAAGTCATGTTCTTTTGCAATACGGTCATCTAATTCTTTTTGTAATTTAAATAGTTGTAGTAAGTCCATTCTATTGTCCTCCTCCAACATCGCATTTTACGCAACAATGTTGTTTCATCTCAAAGTTCATTATTATGTTTCAGTTCTTATGAATAAGTCAGCTATCTACCTCTTTATAAAATAGCTTGTCCTTAATTTACAAATACGTTTCAGTCATCGCTCTTAAATTGTTCATCTGATGAAAGTTCCATATCATCTTTCCATTATAGCAGTGTCGTTTCGGCTAGGAAAGATACTCTTCTTTCCAAAAGAGCAGAATTAAAAAAAGCCAGGAGGATTCTCCTGACTTCACATATATATTCTTCTATACCGCTATAGTTTTTATATTAATTTTGTCATATCGATAACAGCACATCCGTTAATCTTTAGAACTTCAAACTTCTCTCTGAATACAAACAAAAAACCTTAGAAGAAAATTCTTCTAAGGTTTCAACTAATTAATTAGTTAATGTTGTTTTTTGCAACTGTTGCTAATTCAGCGAAAGCTTTTTCGTCATGAACAGCTAAGTCAGCAAGCATCTTGCGGTTAACTTCGATGCCAGCATTTTTAAGACCGTGCATTAAGCGGCTGTAAGAAAGACCATTCATACGAGCTGCTGCGTTGATACGTGTAATCCATAATTTACGGAAGTCACGTTTCTTTTGACGGCGGTCACGGAATGCATACATTAGAGATTTCATAACCTGTTGGTTAGCAACCTTGAATAATGTATTTTTTGAACCGTAGTAACCTTTTGCTAATTTTATAACTTTTTTACGACGTTGACGAGTAACTGTACCACCTTTTACTCTTGGCATAATATTACCTCCTAATTGTTCTATATATCAGCCGAACTTATTTTAAGTTGTCAAGCATTTGACGAATGCGTTTGAAGTCACCAGCGCTTACTACACCAGCTTTACGTAGTTTACGTTTAGCTTTTGTAGATTTGTTAGCGAATAAATGGCTTGTGTAAGCGTGAGAACGTTTCAGTTTACCTGATCCAGTCTTTTTGAAACGCTTTGCAGCGCCGCGATGAGTTTTTTGTTTAGGCATAGGTATTTCCTCCTCTATCTATTACTTATCGTTTTTCGGTGCTAAAACTAAGAACATACTGCGTCCTTCCATTTTAGGCTTAGATTCAACTGTACTAACTTCAGCACAAGCTTCTGAGAAGCGATCTAAAACACGTTGACCGATTTCTTTATGAGTAATGGCACGTCCTTTAAAGCGAATTGACGCTTTAACCTTGTCGCCTTTCTCTAAAAACTTGATAGCATTACGAAGTTTTGTGTTAAAGTCGTGTTCATCAATTGTTGGACTTAAACGAACTTCTTTCATGCTAATTACTTTTTGATTTTTGCGCTGCTCTTTTTCTTTCTTCTGTTGCTCAAAGCGGAATTTACCGTAGTCCATAATGCGGCATACTGGCGGTTTCGCATTTGGAGCAACTAATACTAAATCAAGATTAAGATTTGCAGCTAAGTCTAAAGCGTCATTACGAGACTTGATTCCAAGTTGATCGCCATTTGCGCCAACTAAACGTACTTCACGTGCACGAATTTGCTCGTTAATCATCATATCCTTGCTAATAGTAAGCCACCTCCAAGGTTTTCTCAGAACATATTTTGTAGTCATAGAACCCGACAAAAAAAGTGCGGGCATACGACACCCACACTTGTAAAATCTTAAGTAAGAAATACATTTACCTGCTAACTGCGAATGCGTCCATCAGGTGAGAAGCGGGTGCTTCTACTTGTTCCACAAAACAATATTCTATTATCCTTGATGAGTTTATCATAGGACATGACGTCTGTCAAGAAGACGCGATGTGTTTTACTAACAACAAGAAATATTGTAACAAACAACTAACATACTTGCAATACTTTTTTACGATAAGTGTTACATGGGTATTTTTTCTAATTCCCCTCAAGTATATTACATAAAAAAGCCGCGGTATACCGCGGCTTTTTCTTATCGTTTTCCTTCTACTTTAATCATGTCAACAAAAGCATCTAATGCGATTGTTTCTGATTTTTGTTCACCATATTTACGTACGTTTACGCCGTTTTCAGTTACTTCATTGTCACCTACTACAAGCATGTACGGAATTTTTTGCATTTGTGCTTCACGGATTTTGTAACCAATCTTCTCTTCACGAGTGTCTAATTCAACACGGATACCAGCACGACGCAATTCGTCTTGTACTTTCTTCGCATAGTCTAAATGTACTTGCGGAGAAACTGGAATTACTTGTACTTGAACTGGAGCTAACCAAGTTGGGAATGCACCTTTGTATTCTTCAATTAAGAAGGCTACGAAGCGTTCCATAGTTGATACAACACCACGGTGAATTACAACTGGACGATGTTGCTTACCGTCTTCACCAACATAAGTTAATTCAAAGCGTTCTGGAAGTAAGAAGTCTAATTGTACAGTTGAAAGTGTTTCGTCTTTTCCAAGAGCAGTACGAACTTGAACATCCAGTTTTGGACCGTAGAATGCCGCTTCACCTTCAGCTTCATAGTAATCAAGACCCATTTCATCCATAGCTTCTTTTAACATACCTTGTGCTTTTTCCCACATCTCATCATCCGCATAATACTTTTTAGTATCTGCTGGGTCGCGATAAGATAGACGGAATGAGTAGTTCTCTAAACCGAAATCTTTGTACACTTCTAGAGTTAAGTTTACAACACGTTTTAACTCTTCTTTAATTTGATCTGGACGAACGAAAATGTGCGCATCGTTTAAAGTCATTCCGCGTACACGTTGTAATCCAGATAACGCACCTGACATTTCATAACGATGCATTGTTCCAAGTTCCGCAATACGGATTGGTAATTCACGGTAGCTGTGAATATCATTTTTATAAACCATCATATGGTGAGGACAGTTCATTGGACGAAGAACTAATTCTTCATTATCCATTTCCATTGATGGGAACATGCCATCACGGTAGTGGTTCCAGTGACCAGAAGTTTCATATAACTCTCTGCTTCCTAATACTGGAGTGTATACGTGATCATAACCTAAGCTTGCTTCTTTATCAACGATGTAACGCTCGATAATACGACGAATTGTTGCACCTTTTGGTAACCAAAGTGGTAAACCTTGTCCTACTTTTTGGCTATTAGTAAATAGTTTTAATTCTTTACCTAATTTACGGTGATCGCGCTCTTTCGCTTCTTCAAGCATACGTAAGTGCTCATCTAGTTCTGCTTTCTTAACGAATGCAGTACCGTAAATACGTTGTAACATTTTATTATTGCTATCGCCGCGCCAGTAAGCACCTGCAACGCTTAATAATTTAAACACTTTAATTTTCCCTGTAGATGGAAGGTGAACACCACGGCAAAGGTCGAAGAATTCGCCTTGCTCATAGATTGAAATAACTGCATCTTCTGGAAGGTCGTTAATTAAATCTAATTTTAACTCATCGCCAATTTCTTCAAAGCGACGAAGTGCTTCTGCACGTGGTACTTCATGACGAACGATTTCTAAGTTCTCGTTCACGATTTTTTGCATTTCTTTTTCGATTTTCTTGAAGTCTTCAACTGTAATTGCTTCTTCCATATCGATATCGTAATAGAAGCCATTTTCAATTACTGGGCCAATGCCAAGCTCAAGCTTAACATCTTTATATAAACGTTTTAACGCTTGTGCTAAAAGGTGGGCTGTTGAATGGCGTAAAATATATAAGCCATCTTCAGAATCTAATGTAATAATAGAAACTGCACCATCTTCTTCGATTGGTGTAACAAGATCGATCATCTCATCGTTTAATTTTCCAGCTACAGCTTTTTTCTTTAAGCCTGGGCTAATAGAAGCTGCGATTTCTTCAGTTGTTACGCCTTTTGGAAACTCCTTCACAGCTCCATCAGGGAAAGTAATTTTAACTACATCTGCCATCACTGGTCACTCCTCTTTTTCTCAAAATAAAAAACACTCATCCCATAAAAAGGGACGAGTGTTGAATTCGTGGTTCCACCCTTGTTCCAATTAACATGATCGTTAATTGCTCAAGTTCAACATAACGGTGTTGTCCGTTAGCAATTACTAAAAGAATCGTTCACTGCTAAAGTTTAGAGGTGGTAAGTAATAATCCCGTACTAGGAAGCTCACACCCTAAGGCTTCCCTCTCTGAAAATCGTAGAAAACTACTCATGTCCTCATCATGACATTTCGATATATTTCATTTATGTAGGTAATTATATGCTCAAAAACTTAGAAAATCAAGGGCGTTACCTTTATTTTTTAAATTTTTCACATTGCGCTCAAAATCATGTAATCCATGTAATTGGACCCGTTCTTGAAACACATTTCGCAAAGTAATAATCATATTATGGTCTTGTTCCTTCGTATATAAATAAATCTTTTTTGGCGAAATAGAAAGAAGCGGCGCAATTACTTTTGTATCAATATATACATCATTTTGCTTTAATAATTCTTCATCTATATATTGGACCAACTTCTCCTGTTTTAAACGTCTACCTTTATCATCATAAAAGATAAAGCTTTCATCAAAAATAAGATGCACACAGGACAAGCGTGATTTACGGCTACTCACTTGTTGCCGAAGCGTTTCAATGAACATTTGGTATTCTTGCTCCATCTTATACTCATCAATTGCCACTTCCGCAAGTTTAGCCACCATTTCCCTATATGTACGAAGACGAAAACGGATATATGATGAAAACGAGAATGAGAGCGGATCACAAAGCCAATTATTTAAAGAAGACTTAATATATGACTCAAATGCGTTACGAGTTAAATCCTGAGCTACACCTTTTCTTCTTCCCTTTAAAATCTCATATGCCATGTGCAATATTTGATGACACTCTTCTTGTTCTTCATAAAAAAACTTTTCTTTTAAGATCGTATAAATCCACTCATTTTGTTTCACATTCACAATGAAATACACCATTACTGGCAATAAGATCTTTTCAATATAATTCGATTCATGTACTGGTATGTGAATCACCACTTTTTGCTCCTGTAAATACACACTCGTTTCCTTATATAACACTTCCGCTCTTTTCAGCAATTGTCTATATACGTGCATAGCATCATTTTTTTCTTCGAAGCAAATTTCAATCACTTTTGTCCCCCCTTTTATCCCTGCTCTAAAGGACTGTATCTATACGTTACAAATCCTATAAGAGTCCTTTCCGCGTGAAGTTCACTCTTAGTAGAATTACATTTCCTATCGTTAGAAAATCCACTCAATCTGGCTTGCTAATTTTATATATATTAAGGGAGGGAGAAAAAAATGATACAAGCTACTATGAATTTTTTATTGTATACTTTATTTATCACTAAAAGGGGGTATGTGAATGTTCGAATATAAATTCGTAAAAGTCGAATTCCATTGGGGGCTCACTCGCTCAAAACTAGCTGAAGACTACCAAGAAATTATTCAAGAACATGCTAGAGATGACTGGAGGTTCGTACAGATTGTCGCCCCTACGATTGGCAGTTCTGGACAACCTGAATATTTCGACCTCATATTTGAAAAGAAAATATCACTATAATACAAAAGAGCAAGCTTCTTGAAGTGACCCCTAAAAGTTAGACACGGTTATTTGATTAGGCAGCTTGATAAAAGTGAGTCCGGTATTGTACCGGGC
>NZ_CP031748.1:4981560-4981808 GCF_003429245.1 Bacillus sp. CR71
CCTGTCGCTCCCGTTGCCCCTGTTATTCCTGTCGCTCCCGTTGGACCTGTATCGCCTGTTACTCCCGTCGCTCCTGTCGCCCCCGTTGGGCCTGTGCCACCTGTTGCTCCTGTTGGACCCGTTGCCCCTGTTATTCCTGTCACTCCCGTTGGGCCTGTTGCTCCTGTTATTCCTGTCGCTCCCGTTGCCCCTGTTATTCCTGTCGCTCCCGTTGGACCTGTATCGCCTGTTACTCCCGTCGCTCCTGT
>NZ_CP031748.1:4981858-5127983 GCF_003429245.1 Bacillus sp. CR71
CATCAGCTGTAAATTTAGCCATAGAAAAACTGCACCTCCAATTGTTAGACTGTGTCTAACAATTGGGGTGCAGTTCATTCTCAGCTTGCTCTTTTACTTATGACGACGATTTTTCCCACCAATCGGAATTGGTTTCGCTAAATATTTAATTCGTTCCATAATACGTGCTGCCTTCATTTCTTCAGCCTCACCACGCTGTGTATACGTTAAATGGTGTTCCAGTTGTTTAAAATCAAAATTAGACGTAAAGAACGTCGGTAAGTTTTCTAACATACGGAATTGCAAGATTGCACCAAGCACATCGTCACGCACAAAGCTTGACATTGCTTCTGCCCCGATATCATCTAACATTAAAACTTGTACGCGTTTAACCGCATCAATCTTTTCACCAATCGAATTATCTTGAATCGAACTTTTGATTTCACGTAAAAATTCTGGGAAGTATACGAGCATCGAACTTATTTTCTTTCGAGCAAGCTCGTTCGCAATTGCTCCTAAAAGGTACGTTTTTCCTACACCAAATTTACCGTACAAATATAAACCTTGTGCTTTTTTACCTGGTTCATATGTACTTAAAAATTCATTCGCTGCACCAATTGCATCGATACGTGCATTTAAATCAGAAGGGTCTAAGTTTTCCATAGTTGCCTGTAAAATATCCGTTGGCATATATACACTTTGAACGAGTTTTTCATATTTCTTTCTCTCGTCATGTGCTACTTTTCTAACGCAGCGATCATATTGAATATCAATCATTTTCCCTTGAATAACAAGCTTTGGCTCGTACCCTTGCAGCATATTTTTACATGAACCTAAATCCGGACAATCCACGCAACCTACACTTTGTCCAATATATTCATATAGCTTCACAAGACTGCGCTCAATCATAGAAGTCGTTACTTCACCTTTATGTTCGTCTATAAATTCTTTCACACGCGGATGCGCCATTACTTCTGCCTTTAATACTTCATATCTATTTTTAAATTTTTCATTTCCCATTAATTTTGCAAATGAATTTTGAATATGCTCCATTTTCTCACCTCAAAGAGCGTTCATTCTCTTCTATTAATCACGCTTATATTTTTTTAACACTTCTTCTAATCGTTTTCGTTCATCTTCTAACGTACTTGCATCTTTTTCTACACTTACATCTTTCTTCGCCGTTTCTTTCTCTTGTTCCTTCGGCTCTTCTTCCTTAAGCCAATCTGGTACCATTTCTTTCCGTACCGTTTTCTTCGCCGTACGGCCTTTTTTCTTCGTCTCAGCCCACTCTTGATATTGACGGTTCTCTTCTTTCGCTAACGCCATCGCGTCCGCTACTGTACCAACCTTTTTACGTGCCCAATGCCCAGCAATCTTCTCGACATACGTTTTCGCAAGTTTCATATCTGAGCGTAGCATAACGTAATAAATAAGTACATTCACAACTCCTGGTGTCAATTTTTGATTAATCATGACATCTTCAACGATTTGCAAGTCCGCTTTCGTTGCCTCTGCACCACCAGAAATCTCTTTCAATAATTGTTTTGGCGAGATTTCCTCTAGCTGCTTTATTAGCATCTCCTCTTGCGATGAAGGCTCTTTCTCTTTCATCGTACGTGCAGCATGAGGCTGTACTCTTTCACTTAATACCGGTAATGCTTGACCATTTTCAAATTGATACCAATCGCGAGCTCCTTTTCTAAGCCTTTCCATATCAATTGTTTGCATCTCTGTCACCGCACCAAGAACGATATTTTGCATCGATAACACATCTACACCATACACGTAAGCAAGTGTTATAACGCAGTCTCTTACTTGACCTGTAATCGACTTTTTAGGAACAAGAGCGGACAATCCATCTACAAATAAAGAGAAATCAAAGAAATCATTCCAAACTTTCGGAGCGTCTCCCTTCTCGTTACTTGGCATAGTTGTCGTTTTTGGGATACGAAGATCTTCTTGCGCATGCTCAAGCTGTCCTGGATTAAACGAACCAAACACATCATTGAAAGAGCGCGTAACATTTTCATAAGAAGCAAAATCAAATTCTTCTTCTAAGAAATATTGCTTTACTTGATTATATTTTGTCCGACTCAATCGATTGTATAAAAAGATACTTAAAACAATATCATCAAAAAACTGCTTTGGAGATAAAGGTGGTTGCAACTCATATATGAACATTCGAATATCTTTTTCTTTCTTAATATATACCTTCAAAAGCCCAATTGCCTCTAACTTTACTCGTTCCTCATATATTTCAGGAAGTTGCATTTGCATAGTCACCATAAGGGAATGATGTGTATTCTCTTTTCCAAATACACGATCTTGCTCTAGCTCCCCCCATAGTGTCATGTATAAGCTAAAAGCTCTACTACCTATTAACGGCTGATACAACATCGTTAATACTTTTCGGTCGTAATTATGCAGTAGCCCTTTCGCACTTACTTTATAACGATCAATCGGCAATAGCTCCATCCATGACTGTTTTTCCATTATTGCTTTTCCTTTCTCTCATCCAATCTATCCTCTACTTCATTCGTTCTATCTTCATTATATAAATTCTTAGTGAAAAAGAGCTATTAGCTTACGCTTCTAGCTCTCTTATCCTATTACTTACGGTATGTAAAGAGAATAAAATACAACTTCTACTCTCTTTCTTTTTGCAGTATATCTTTTAATTCTTCAATAAATACATTTAAATCTTTAAATTGACGATATACAGAAGCAAAGCGTACGTAAGCAACATCATCAATATCGCGAAGTTCTTCCATAACAATTTCACCAATCATATCACTTTTCACTTCTGATATACCTAAATTACGCAGTTCACGTTCCACGCTTTGTGTTACTTCTTCTAATTGTCTTAAAGATACTGGTCTTTTTTCACACGCTTTAATTAAACCACGTAAAATCTTTTCTTTATTAAACTCTTCTCGTGTGCCTTCTTTTTTTACAACGATAAGAGGTGACTCTTCTACCCTTTCAAAGGTCGTAAAGCGACTTAAGCAACTTTCACACTCTCTCCTTCTTCGAATAGAGCGCCCCTCGTCTACCGGACGCGAATCTAACACTCTTGTACCATTATGAGAACAGGACGGACAACGCAATTCATTCACTCCTTTACACTATACTCTTTATTTTTCTCTACTCACTTCACCTAAAATATATATACAATATTATATAACTCATTCTAACTCTCTTACCACTTTAAGTTTCAGCGCATCACTTTATCATCTCATCCTTAAAAATAAGATGGTATATAGGGCACTACCTCATTTGCAAGAGTACAATTTATTCAACTAACCAGTACGTTATATTACCTCTTTTTTATAAACTAAAAAAGAGGTGCATTATACACCTCTTTACATTTTAAATCAATTATGTTCTTTTTTAAAGAGCTTTTGTTTCTCTCTGCTTAATTTCGAAGCTACCAGTGCCTCGAGGAAGCTCGATGCTCTCACGCGTTTTCGCGTTTAAACCTTCTGCAATATATTCTGCAGCAACATTTGGATCAATACGATCCCCACAAGTATAAACATCAATACTCGCGTAACCGTGCTCCGGAAAGCTATGAATTGTTAAATGTGATTCCGAGATAATTACTACTCCACTTACACCTTGTGGTGCAAATTTATGGAAAGCAACCTCACGCACTTCAGCACCAGCTCTTAGTGCTGCATCCACAAATAATTGTTCAATATACGGCATGTCATTAAGCTTGTCGAAATCGCAATCCCAAAGTTCAGCGATCACGTGACGACCCATCGTATCCATAGTATCCATTCTACAGTTCCCCCTTGTAAATTTATTCTAACTGTTCGAATTGAAAACTAATTTGCAATTTGGCTTGCTCCACTACCACGGGGGAAAGTTAGTCCAGAGAGGTCCTAACCCTTTAAGTAGTGACTACGTACCTCAGCTCTTAAGTTTACGAGTGTTAGTATACTTTGTTTATTTTCATTTTGCAACAACAGTTTTTTCGATTTTCTGTCATATTTTCCTCTTTACTTTTCCCTAAAAAAAATAAACGATTCACAAATGCAGTAATCACAACGTTTCGTGGTATGTCCACTTTTTAAAATATACTCATATAATTTTTTTCCTTTTCAGAAAAAAATAAAAAAAGAGGGCAAATATTGCCTTGCCCTCCCCCTTATTCACTTAAATGTGTTGCACATTTTCTTGTTTCGCTAACTCTTCAACAACTAACGTTACAAGATCTACAACACGACGAGAGTAGCCCCACTCGTTATCATACCAAGCAAGTACTTTCACTTTACGATCACCCATTACCATTGTAGATAAACCATCAATGATAGCTGAGTGTGTATTTGTATTAAAGTCGATAGATACTAAAGGCTCTTCGCTGAATTCTACAATACCTTTTAACGCACCGTTTGCAACCGTTTTGAAAGCTTCATTAATAGCTTCAACTGTCACATCACGTTTTACGTCTACTACTAAGTCAACAAGAGACACGTTTGGCGTTGGTACACGAAGTGCCATACCATGAAGTTTTCCGTTCAAGTGCGGAAGAACTTTTGCTAGCGCTTTCGCGGCACCTGTCGTTGTCGGAATGATTGATTGTCCGCAAGCACGCGCTCTTCTTAAATCTTTATGTGGGTTATCAATATTTTTTTGGTCATTTGTATAAGCGTGAACAGTCGTCATTAAACCGTTTTCAATTCCGAACTGCTCATCTAACACCTTTACAACAGGCGCTAAACAGTTTGTTGTACAAGATGCATTTGAAATAACAGTATGTTTTGTAATATCTAATTGGTCTTCATTCACACCAACTACAATTGTTACATCTTCATTTTTACCAGGCGCTGTTAAAATAACCTTTTTCGCTCCAGCTTCAACGTGAAGAATTGCTTTTTCTTTTGAATTAAATTTACCAGTTGCTTCAATTACAACTTCAACACCTAAATCTGTCCAAGGCAATTCCTTTGGATCGCGGTTGTTTAAAAGGCGAATCATTTTTCCATCAACTAATAAGTGATCTTCAAATGCTTCTACTGTTCCGTCAAACTTACCATGAACTGTATCATATTTAATTAAGTGTGCTAACGTTTCAGATGGATAGCTTGCATTGATTGCTACAATTTCGAATGCGCTTTCTTTTATTGCTTGACGAAATACCATTCTCCCAATACGTCCAAATCCATTAATTGCCACACGAGTCATAATATGTTATCCCCCTTGAATGCGTTATACTATTTATCTCCAATCCCAATAATAGTATAACACAAAAAGGAGATATGTCACTAAGCATTTTCATTAATTTCACAATTTTTTAGTCAATAATGTTCCATTTCTTTAAAATCACCTGCAATTGTGTTTTCGTTCCCATAATTGTGCCATCATTATTTATCACTTCATCTGCATTTTTCACTTTTTCCGCTAACGGCATTTGAGATTGAATACGCGCCGTTGCTTCTTCTTCGGAAAAACCATTTCGTTTCATCAAACGTTCTAATTGTGTATCAGGAGTAACTGCTACAACTAAAACACGGTCAACGAGACTTGTTAATTTACTTTCAAATAAAAGAGGGATATCTAACACAATCGCTTGCATACTTTCTTTTATGTACATTTCCTTTTGTCTATTCATTTCCTCACGTACTGCAGGATGAACAATTTTGTTTAACTGCAATCGTTTTTCTTCATTATAGAAAACGACACTCCCTAATTTCGGCCGATCCAGTTCTCCGTCTTTTTGCAACACTTCCGTTCCAAATACTTCTACTATTTTGTTATATGCTGGTTTTCCTCGCTCTACAACTTCTCGCGCAATAATATCTGCATCAATAACTGGTATGCTCAATTCACGAAACATTTGAGACACTGTACTTTTTCCACTTGCAATGCCTCCTGTTAATCCAATTACTACTGTCATCATAATCCTCCTCATAATAAAAGGCGCGAAACTAATGTTCCACGCCCATACTTACATTTTCCAAATTCCAATAATAATGAGTAATACTCCAGGCAGGAATGTAAATTTTTGTAACCACTTCATATTCGATAAAACCGTCCCAAGTTTCATTCCAATAAACAAAAACAAAGAACTCATAACTGCAACTAATATCGCCATCATAGCGGGTGCATACCCTAATAAAGATGCACCAATTCCGGCACCAAATGAATCTACAGAAAGAGCGATACCAAGAAGTAATGCTTCTCCTGCAGAAATGGTGCCTGATTTATCAAAATCTGCTACAGTCGGTTTCCGTAAAATTTGAATTACTAGCCCTAGCGAGGCAATCTCTAATTTCCAGACCTTCTCCTCTTGCTTCGGTTCTTCTTTTTTCTCACTTCGAAAAAATTGATATAACACCCAAATCCCTATTCCAATAAGAACAAGCCCACCGATACGCGTTGCGATAACAGGTGAAAATATTTTCGCGATCATATGTCCAATTCCCATTGAAACAAGCATAACAGCCGCTGAACAGATTCCGATAATTATAATTGATTTTAGTGGAATTCTTACGCTTCTTAACCCATATGTTAGCCCTACACTACAGCTATCTAAGCTTAATGTAAAAGCTAATAAAATAAGAGATAAATAAAGGTACATCGGTAAGCTCCTCCCTTATACATAGCTCTGCTGTATGTATATGACAAATGCCTATCCGATGTTATCTCTTTTCTATATTCTAGGCTGACAAATTGGGCAGTAATGCGTTCCTCGCCCGCCAACTACTGTTTTTTCTAATATCGTACCACAAGTTACACACGGCTCTCCTTTTTTTCCATATACATTTAGGAGTTCTTGGAATGAACCAATTTGCCCTTGTGAGTTGATATACGTCCGAATTGTACTTCCGCCACGTTTTACCGCTTCACCTAACGTTGTAACGGTAGCCTCATAAATCCGCTCAATTTCTTCTACTGTTAAAGAAGAAGCTTCCCGTTCCGGATGAATTTGAGAACGGAATAAAACTTCATCAACATATATATTTCCAAGCCCTACTAAAAGACGCTGGTCCAATAGCACAACTTTTATTTTACGATTTGTCTTTTGCAATCTTTCTTGTAAATACTGCGGTGTCAATTCAGCATCAAACGGCTCCGGACCTAAGTCAACAAGAGGCATTTGATTCATCTCTTCACCTTTCTTAAAGAGATGCATCGTACCAAACTTTCTCACATCTTTATAATGTAATTCAGTTCCATCTGTAAATAAGAAACGGACGTGCGTATGTTTATCAATCGGCTCATCCTCTTGATGTAGTAAAAACTTACCTTCCATACGCAAATGTGAAACAATAACATAATTTGTTACATATAGAAGCAAAAACTTTCCTCTTCGCTTTATATTTTCAATCTTCTCGCCTTTTAGCATTTCTTTAAAGATTTCTGCATCATCCGGTCGTTTCACTATTTTTGGATAAGTAACAATAACATCTTCAATCGTTTTTCCTGTTACAAGATTTTCAAGTGTCCGTCTGACGTTTTCAACCTCTGGTAATTCAGGCATTTCATCACTTCCTTATTTTGCGTCGTACCAAGTTGGACCGTAAGAATAATCAACTTTCAGCGGAACTGCGAGTTCAATTGCATGCTCCATTACTTCAGGTACAAGCTGCTCTAATTTTTCAATTTCTTCTTTTGGTGCTTCAAATATTAATTCATCGTGTACTTGTAGAAGAAGACGCGCTTGTAAGCCTTCTTCTTCTAAACGATCTGCCATAATAATCATCGCTTTTTTAATAATATCTGCTGCAGTACCTTGAATTGGTGTATTCATCGCTGTACGCTCAGCAAAGCTACGTAAATTGAAATTACGACTCGTAATTTCTGGAATATAACGGCGACGATTTAATAATGTGGCCACATATCCTTTTTGTTTCGCATCTTTTACGATGTCCTCCATGTATTCTTGTACACCAGGGAAACTTTCTAAATACTTTTCAATAAATTCCGCTGCTGCTTTTCTTGTAATCCCTAAGTTTTGCGAAAGACCATAATCACTAATACCATACACAATTCCGAAGTTAACAGCTTTCGCTTGTCGTCTCATATTTGAAGTTACTTCATCTTTTTCAACGCCAAATACATCCATAGCTGTTTTCGTATGAATATCCATGTCATGTTGGAATGCTTCAACTAGCCCTTTATCATTTGCAATATGAGCTAATACACGCAGCTCGATTTGTGAATAATCAGCCGCATACATAATCCAACCTTCTTCTGATGGAACAAATGCCTGACGAATCTTTCTTCCTTCTTCTAATCGAATCGGGATATTTTGCAAGTTCGGATCCGTCGAACTTAATCGACCTGTTTGTGTTAACACTTGATTAAAACGAGTATGAATTTTAGATGAATCTTCATGTACAACTTTCAGTAAACCTTCAATGTAAGTTGAATTTAGTTTCCCTAATTGACGATAATGTAAAATGTTTGGAATAATTTCATGGTGATCCATAAGCTTATCTAGTACATCAGCTGACGTAGAATAACCTGTTTTCGTCTTTTTAATAACCGGTAAGTTTAAATTCTCAAACAGAATAACACCAAGCTGCTTCGGTGAATTAATATTAAATTCTGTTCCCGCAAGCTTATAAATTTCCTGTTCCATTTCCTTTAATCTGCCTGCAAGTTCTTCTCCCATATTACGAAGACGCTCTGTATCAACTTTTACACCTTTTACTTCCATATCAGCTAATACACGCGCAAGTGGTAATTCTAACTCTGTAAACAGTTCATATTGCTCATTCTTCTCTAACTCTTCAACGAATGTTTGCTTTACATCATATAATACATGCACTTTACGAGCTACATGCTCCGCTACTACTTTTAACTCTGGAACAGCACGCTTCGCACCTTTTCCATAAACTTCTTCGTCAGATTTCACAGCATGCGTTTCTTTCATTTTCGCTACAGTACGGAAATCTTTATCTGTATCAGCCGGATCAAGTAAATAAGCAGCGATTAATAGATCAAAGTCAACCCCTTGTATATCTATACCGTTCCATTTCAGTGCAACGATTGCACGCTTCGCATCAAATGTATGCTTTCTCATCTCTCCATCTGCAAGCCAGTCTTTAAATGCATCTGACTTAAGAGCAATGTCCTTTTGAATAAAGTAGCAACCATTTTCATTTTGAATACCAAAACCTTGAATATCTGCTTTATGATAGTTATCTTCTTGTACTTCAACAATAAGCGCACTATCTTGCTGAAGCATTTCTTCGGTAACTTCTTCCACAATATCAAATGTAATATCATCTAATTCAGCTGGAGCCGTTTCTTCTGGCGTAACACCTAATTTATTTAAAAGAGATGTAAATCCTAAACTCTCGAACATTGGAACGACATCACTTGCTTCATATCCTTTATATTCCATATCATCCACATGCACTGTAATCGGCGCATCTGTAATGATAGTTGCAAGATCTTTACTCATAAGAGCTTGGTCTTTATTTGCTTCCAGTTTTTCTTTTAATTTCTTCCCGCTTACTTGATCTAGATTGTCATACACTTCTTCAACCGTTCCAAACTGTGTTAACAATTTAATCGCAGTTTTTTCACCAACTCCTGGTACACCCGGAATATTATCTGATTGGTCTCCCATTAAACCTTTCATATCGATAATTTGCTTTGGTGATAAGCTATATTTCTCAAATAAAGCTTCTTTCGTATATTCATCTACTTCCGTAATCCCTTTTCGCGGAATACATACAAGCGTGTTATCAGAAACAAGTTGAAGTAAATCTTTATCTCCTGAAATAACTTTTACACTTGCTCCTTGTTCGCTTGCTTCTTTTGCTAGCGTTCCCATAATATCATCCGCTTCATAATTTTCCAATTCATAACGCGGTACGTTGAATGCATCAAGCATCTCACGAATAAACGGGAATTGTTCTGATAATTCAGGTGGGGTCTTTTGACGTCCGCCTTTATACTCACTATATGTTTTATGACGGAATGTCGTTTTACCCGCATCAAATGCTACTAACATATGCGTCGGTTTTTCTTCCTCTAATATTCTCATTAACATCATTGTAAAACCGTAAATTGCGTTCGTATGTATACCTTTGTCGTTATTTAAAAGCGGTAGTGCAAAGAAAGCACGATACGCGATATTATTACCATCTACTAATACGACCTTTTTTTCCAAATCAGAAACCTCCCCATGCAAATTTGAAATGATTTTTTTCACAGAAAAAAACCGTTCCTTTCCTCTCTCTATATTAACATGACTAATAGAGAGAAGAAAAATAACGGTTCTTTTCTTTCATATATAAAACAGACTTATATTGGCATAAAGGGAAGTGACGAGAACAGTTTAACTATTCTCGTCCAAAATTACTCCTTGGATGAAGGGGTTTTCATGTATTATATTAACAGAGCTTTATTAATATTTAATTAAGACATTGTTAATATATTGTAAACATCCTTCATCCTATTTTTCAGTTGCTGATTTCGGTAAAACAACTGTAAACGTTGTCCCTTCTCCAACTTCACTATCTACTGTAATCGTACCTTGATGCGCCTCTACTAAATGCTTTACAATTGATAATCCAAGGCCTGTACCACCAGTATTTCTACTTCTCGCTTTATCCACTCGGTAAAAGCGTTCAAAAATACGCGGAATTTCCTCTTTACTAATACCAATTCCAGTATCCGATACTTTTATATAAGCATTATATTTATCTTCCGCTAACTCTACTGAAACAACGCCTCCAGCCGGTGTATATACGATCGCGTTATTAATTAAATTAATAAAGATTTGTTTCAGACGACTTGGATCTCCAATAACAGAGGCACGTTTTAATACATTCACTTGTAAAGAGATTTCTTTTTCTCCTGCTTTATTATCAAGCACCATATGAATATCTTCAAGCAGCCCCTTCATATCAACGGTTCCCATATTTAATTTAAATCCTTGTTGTTCGATCTTCGACAAATCTAATAAATCTTCAATTAACCCTTGCATGCGCTCACTTTCTTTTAAAATAATGTGCAAGAAATGTTCGCAGAATTTTTTATTATCCATCGCTCCGTCTAAGAGTGTTTCTGAAAAACCTTTAATAGAAGTAATCGGTGTCTTTAATTCATGAGAAACATTCGCTAAAAAGTCTTTTCTCATTTGTTCTAATTTCTTTAACTCTGTTATGTCATGGAATACGAGAACAATCCCTTTCCATTCATGGTTTGTCCCGATAATCGGTGCTCCATATACTTCAAAGTGCTTCCGCTCAATTCCAAGTGGCAATAACATTTGTTTACGCACTTTCACTTCTGTCATAAAGATTTCTTCTACAAGCTCAATAATTTCTGTATGATGAAACGATTCATAATATAAGCGATCTAAATATTCTTCATCTGTTACGTGAAAAGTTTCCTTATAAGAGCGGTTTACAAGGTTTATATATCCGCGGCTATCAATTAAAATCATTCCGCTTCCCATATTTTCAATTAACGTATGCAGACGATCTTGCTGCATTTCTTGTTCCAGTGTCATCTCTTGTAAGTTACGAGCTAAAATATTAATTGCTTTACTCAGCATTCCTGTTTCGTCCGAATGACTTTCGTATGCACGTGCTTTATAATTACCCTTCGCCAATTCAATTGCAACTTTCGTAACTGATTCAATCGGCCTAATATATTGCCCTGTAATTTTCATACCTAAAAATACAACTACGAGACAAGCAATGACAAATCCGATAATTAATAATCCCCACGTTTTTTGATGTACGTCTCTTAAAGGATCGATTGTACTTTTCACCAAAATGTATCCTTGTTTTCCTTCTACATCTTGAACGAACACCGTATGATAAAATTGATTCTTTCGATCTGTCTCTTTCGTAATCACTTTACTTCGTTGTTTTGCCACTTCCGAAGAAAGTTCTTGAATCGTCTCTGGACTAAATGCCAATTCTTGTCCTTTTCTATATTGAACTTTCTTTTTTTCATTCACAAATACGATAGAAGCTGGTATTTTTTCTTCTAACTTTTCAAATACGTATGGATTTTTTAGGACCTTATCAAAACCTTGCTCTTCTGCTAACGCCGCAACATACTCCGTCTCTTTTACCATTCTCTCTTTAGCATGATCTATATAGTAGTTTTCAAACACAGTTTCTAGCAATAAGCCTAGTCCAACTAAAATAAATACAATAAGAGAAACAAATGTAAAAAGAAGCCTGGAACGAAATTTATTCATTCCCTTTTGGCTCCTCTAATTTATATCCTAAACCACGTATCGTTTTAATGTACGTCGGTTTTTTCGTATTTTGTTCAATTTTATCGCGCAAATGGCTAATATGAACATCAACAATTCGTGTATCACCAGCAAAATCGTAATTCCATACAGCACTTAATAATTGATCACGCGTCAACACGCGACTTTTATTTTTCGCGAGATACACAAGTAGTTCAAATTCTTTTGGTGTTAATTCAAGCTTTCTTCCTTGGAAATAAGCCTCATAAAACTCCGGTAAAATTTTAAGTTCTGCAATTGTAATGCTATCTTCATCTGGCGCTTCTGCAACTTGTTCTTCTTGTTGTAATTTCGTGCGGCGCAAAATTGCCTTCACACGAGCAACAACTTCTCTTGGACTAAATGGCTTCGTCATATAATCATCTGCCCCAAGTTCAAGACCTAGCACCTTATCAAACTCATCATCTTTTGCCGTTAACATTAAAATCGGCGTCATAACGCGCTGCAATCGTAATTCTTTACACACTTCCATACCATCCATTTTCGGAAGCATTAAATCTAATATAATTAAATCTGGGCGTTCTGTTGTCGCTTTTTGAAGCGCCATTTCTCCATCCATCGCTGTTATAACTTCAAACCCAGCTTGTTGTAAATTAAATTCAATTAAAGTTAAGATAAATTCCTCATCATCAACTACTAAAATACGATTGTTCATTCTTTTCCTCCAAGTTATAGACTTGAAACCTTCTTCATCCTAGTATTTCCCCCGTTATTCTCATCATACTAGAAAACAAGGTCCCTCTCAATATAATTGTCTATTCATGGAGATCGTTTGTGTAGAATTGAGAAAGTAGACGTAATTACGCTTCACCTGCAACTACACAGGATTTTGCCAAACTTTATAGATTGCTCTCTCTTCTTTAAAGCTCACTTCCGTATGAACTATAAAGTGAAACTTTAATCAGTGGGGGTTGTTCATTCCCCACTGATTATTAGTTGAATCAATCGGGCTTTTACGGGCAGTTGATTCCCGACCTAACTTCTTTGCTTTCGCTGAATTTTGAGGTGGGATCTTACTGCCCGTTAATGCGGGATAAAATCTTGATTTTGTGCTAGGAAAAACGAAAGAGCATACGCTATTTTATAATCTAGCGTTTCATATCCATCAAATAATCTCCCGTACATTTCATTCGCGATCAAATCGCCCCACACTTCAGTTTCTCGTATCGTTTCAAAGATAACTTCTTCTTTTTTCCACCTCACTTAAAAGAATCACTCCTTTCATTGACTTCAATTACCGATATTTATATCATTAATCTTAATATATAAATTAATACAATCAGGAGGTCTATTATGCGACTAATACTACCCATTCTATCTTTAGCAGTCACATGTATCCTTGCTTTCAACGCTCCGAGCTGGGATACGATTAAAACGGGTTGCTCAGAATTTGCTGAAGGGTTCAAAGAAGGATTCTTCAACTAAAAATAGCGCTAGCATCCTTATTCAAGGTATGCTAGCGCTATTCATATTTTCATCTTTTAAAAATTATCTAATGCTTTTTCCATAATGGAAACAGATTTATAAGGTGGCGTTACTGTTAATGAACCCTTTACAACAGTTTCTCCTTTTTCATCATGAGCAGATACAAGCATATCAATTGTATGTTCCTCCTCAGAAACAGCCACAACTTCAAAGTGGATTTGTAACGTTTCATAATGGTGAACATGCTTCACGAACGTAAGGTCCTTCCTAGTAATATGACTTCCTGGACCCGGTAAATATTTCGTAACTGCCGTTGTAATCATTCCCGTTAGCATAATGCTTGGTACAATCGGCTTTTCATACGGAGTTTGGGATGCGTAATCATGCTGAATATATAATGGATTGGCATCATTCGTTAACCCTAAGTACAATAACAAATCTTTATCCTCAATTTTTTCAGTGATAGATAATTTCTCTCCTACTGTAATTTCATCCATTTTACGACCAATTTGAACTTTTTTCTTTAACATGTTACAACCCCCTCCGATTTTTTCACCTTATTATCCTACTAAAAGCGATACCTTATCCGAAATTTACTATGATGAGGGCAATGTATAGTATAAATCTACAGTTTCATTATAGGATATTACAAATGATAGCGTTTTCATATTATTTCAAAAAAACAATTCGGTAAATAGTAGAAAAAGATTCGGAATCCCGAATCTTTTTCACTACTATTCAATTATTAAACAAGAACTTTCATTACGTTACGTACAGATTCTACAGAGCGATCTAACGCTTCTTTTTCATCTGCAAGAAGTTCTAATTCAATAATTTTTTCAATTCCGTTACCACCTAGAATTACTGGTACCCCTAAGTAAAGGTCACTATAACCATACTCACCTTCAAGGTACGCAATAGCTGGTAATACACGGCGTTGATCTTTTAAGATTGCTTCTGTCATTTCAACTAAAGAAGCTGCTGGTGCGTAATATGCACTACCGTTTCCTAATAAGCCTACAATCTCACCGCCACCTTTACGTGTACGTTCTACGATTGCTTCTAAACGCTCTTTCGGAATTAACGTTTCTAACGGAATACCGCCTGCATAAGAATAACGCACAAGAGGTACCATGTCGTCACCATGTCCACCAAGAACAAATCCTGTAATGTCTTTTACAGAAAGATTTAATTCTTGTGCGATGAATGTACGGAAACGAGCTGTATCTAATACGCCCGATTGGCCAATTACACGCTCTTTCGGGAATCCTGCTTCTTTAAATACAGAATATGTCATTGCATCAACTGGATTTGTTAACACAACAATAATTGCATTTGGTGAATGTTTTGCAATGTCGCGCGTAATACTTTTCATAATTTTAGAGTTCGTTGCTACTAAGTCATCACGGCTCATACCAGGCTTACGTGCAATACCTGCTGTAATAACGACAACGTCAGAATCAGCAGTATCTGCGTAATCAGATGTTCCAATAATGTTAGCATCAAAACCTTGTACTGGGCTCGCTTCTAACATATCTAACGCTTTCCCTTTTGTTGGATTTTCCAGTTGTGGAATGTCCACTAATACAACATCTGCAAGTTCTTTTTGTGCTAATAAGAATGCCGTTGTTGCTCCTGTAAATCCTGCACCGATGACTGAAACCTTCTTGCGTTTGATTGTCATAATTTACCCCCCGCTTTAATTATGCGTTTTTGATTATCGCTACATCCATGTTTTTAATAAGCTCATTAGCAAACTCAGAACATTTCACTTCTGTTGCACCTTCCATTAGGCGAGCGAAGTCATATGTTACTACTTTTGATGCAATTGTTTTCTCAACTGAATCTGTTACTAATTTCGCAGCTTCGTTCCATCCTAAGTGTTCTAATAATAATACACCTGAAAGAAGAACTGAAGATGGGTTTACTTTATCTAAACCTGCATATTTTGGAGCTGTACCATGTGTAGCTTCAAAGATAGCATGTCCAGTCACATAGTTAATGTTTGCACCAGGTGCAATACCAATTCCACCTACTTGTGCAGCAAGTGCATCAGAGATATAGTCACCATTTAAGTTCATTGTTGCAACAACATCGAACTCACGTGGACGAGTTAAAATTTGTTGTAAGAAGATGTCTGCAATAGAATCTTTTACGATGATTTTTCCAGCCACTTCAGCGTCTGCCATCGCTTTATTCGCTGCATCTTTACCATCTTTTTCAACAATGCGATCATATTCAGCCCAAGTAAATACTTTGTCGCCGAATTCTTGTTCCGCTACTTCGTAACCCCAGTTTTTGAAAGCACCTTCTGTAAATTTCATAATGTTTCCTTTATGAACTAATGTAACAGAAGAGCGTTTTTCGTTAATTGCATATTGAATTGCAGCACGAACAAGACGCTTTGTCCCTTCTTCTGAGATTGGTTTAATACCAATACCAGATGTTTCTGGGAAGCGGATTTTATTAACACCCATTGCTTCTTTTAAGAAAGCAAGAACTTTTTCTGCTTCTGGAGATCCTTGTGCATATTCAATTCCAGCATAAATGTCTTCTGTATTTTCACGGAAAATAACCATATCAGTATCTTCCGGACGTTTTACAGGTGAAGGAACACCTTCAAAATAACGAACTGGACGTAGACATACATATAGATCTAATTCTTGACGAAGTGCTACGTTTAGAGAACGAATACCACCGCCAACTGGAGTTGTAAGTGGACCTTTAATTGCGATTAAATATTCGCGGATTAAATTTAAAGTCTCTTCTGGTAACCACTCGCCTGTTTGGTTGAATGCTTTTTCCCCTGCAAGCACTTCTTTCCAAACGATTTTCTTCTCACCATCATAAGCTTTTTCAACTGCTGCTTCTATTACGCGAGATGCAGCTGCCCAAATATCAGGACCAATTCCATCTCCTTCAATAAATGGAATAATCGGATTGTTTGGTACATTCATAACACCATTAGTTACAGTAATTTTTTCACCTGTCGTCAATGTGATAACCCCCATGTTTGAAATTTCATATGTATGAAACTGAGGGAATAACCCCTCAGTTCAAACCGTTAGTCAAATTAAAATATTCTAATCATTACATCTTTCCGAAAAAATCAGACTTTTGAAAGCGTATTTTCACTATCAAAATAGTGTTTTTTGCTTATCTTTGTGCGATTGGAACATACACTTGATGCGTTGGTCCATTATAATCAGCACGTGGACGGATTAAACGGTTATTTTCATATTGTTCTAGAATATGAGCTAACCAGCCTGACATACGGCTAATTGCAAAAATAGGTGTAAATAAGTCATGGTCAATTCCTAAACAATGGTATACAGAAGCTGAATAGAAATCAACATTTGGTGGAAGACCTTTTTCTTTTGTTACAATGTCTTCAATTTTGATAGACATATTATACCATTTGTCTTCTCCTAAAAGCACGCATAATCTCTTAGACATTTCACGTAAGTGTTTTGCACGTGGATCACCCTGCTCATACACACGGTGGCCAAAGCCCATGATTTTCACTTTATTTTGAAGAGCATTATGAATATATGATTCTACATTTTCTTCTTCGCCAATTTCAGTTAACATCTTCATTACATTTTCATTTGCCCCACCGTGAAGAGGACCTTTTAATGCACCAATTGCTGCTGTAATACCAGAATATACATCTGAAAGTGTAGCTACGCAAACACGTGCAGTAAATGTAGAAGCGTTTAACTCATGATCTGCATGAAGTACAAGTGCCTTATCAAAAGCTTCAATTTCAACTTCATTTGGCTCGCGATCATTTAACATGTACAAGAAGTTTGCAGCTAATGATAAATCCTTTCTTGGCTCAACAATATCTAAACCTTTACGGATTCTCGCGTAAGCAGCAACTAAAGTTCCTACTTGAGCCTGTAATTTAACCGCTTTCAAATAATTAGACTTTTCATCCATAATTTCAGCGCTCTCATCGTATAATGATAGCATGGAAATTGCAGTTCGTAAAACAGACATCGGATGTGCAATTTTTAAATCTACTTGTTTCAAATATGTTAAAATCTCACCTGGAACTTTATAGTATTCAGATACAATTTCATTAAATTCCGCTAGTTCTTTTTCATTAGGAAGCTTGCGGTGCCATAATAAGTACACTACTTCTTCAAACGTAGCATTCTCAGCTAAATCATCAATATTATACCCAACATAAGTTAATGTATCATCAATAATAGAGCTCACAGATGATGTTGTTGCTACTACCCCTTCTAAACCTCGAATAACAGTCATGACATTCTCTCCTTTTCCTGAAAATTCTCCCAACCTTGCTCCTTATATCTATTTGCTCCCCTTATGAATTATGAACGCCCGTTCACTCTTTAGGCAAGCAAAATGCACGATCATGCAAATTTGTTGCGATGTTCCCCTCTTATTGTCCATGGTTTACATGGAAAGCATGAGCGTGAATGTCTCCCCGAATCCTCACGCTCAAAACAACAAGTTAGTGAGGAAAATACATTCCGAAGAGTTTTATGATAAAAACAACATAAAACAATATCATTATAAAATTGTTTTATGTTGTTTTTATTTTATCTGGTGTAAAGTCTCTGCTGTTATGTAACTTTTCAAAGTTTCTAATCCTATTATAAACAATTATCTGACTTTTGTGAACAGAAAGAATTCAAAAATTTTATATTACTATAAAATTCCTTATTTAAACATTTGTATAATACTCATAACCGCATAGGCAATTCCAGCCCCAATTAACGGACCAACAGCAACCCCATTAAATAACGCAACCGCTATAATTGTCCCAAAAACAAGCGCAGTTGTAATATGAGGATCCGTTGTCAACAATTGCACGCCGCCTTTCGCTAACAAAGCGACTGCTACACCTGAAGCTAAAGCAATCCACGCATAATACGATTTCGCCGCTTCTCCAAGTTGTTTAAAACCTATTTCCCCCGTCGCAATCGGTACTAGCACCGCTATTGTAATGACCGTTACACCTAGGTTAATTCCTTTCGTTTGTAAATAAGGAAAGACCTTATCTCCTAAAAACGTAAATTTTAATAGAAATAACACCCCAATAGCTACAGTAAGCGATTGGTTTTTAGCAATAAGTCCTATAATAAGTAGTATGAATAAAAATAACGTTGACTGACTAATCATGTTTACACTTCCTTTCTGAAAATAATGAACTCATTTCCAAACAAAAATACCTTTAAACCTATCGTTATACATGCTATACAGATGCCTATTTATCGATAACACCTTCAATTTTTTATACATTCTAAAAAGAGACTTTCACCAAAAAAATTTAAGCATGTATACATTTTTGAAAACAGTCGTCTCTTCTTTCTTTTCTAATAAGAAACAGGTAAAATAAAAAGAAGAGAAAATGAAGTTTTTACCATATAGTAGTAGCATCACGAATAGGCTTTCACAGCCATTCATATACCGAAAAAAGCAGGCTAAATCCATCATTCCACTATAACATAAAGTAACACTTTAATCAGTTGGGCATCTTCCACTGATTATTGGCCTTCATCAATTGGGCTTTGGCGGGAGATTTACTGCCGCTAAAGTAAGACTTTAATCAGCAGAGCACGCTAGTTATAAGTTGAACGAATTAGGATAATCCAAATCGGAATGGGAGGTATACATCTTTGAACCGAAACTTACTATATATGATATTGCGACTCATATTTGTCATTGTAGCAACGATAGCTGGGTTCTATGTATTACTATACATGTCAGGGCTTATCTATCCTTTTATTATCGCTTTTGCATTTGCTTATTTGATTAATCCTGTCGTCAATTTCCTTAATCAAAAACTACAATTTCCTCGCGCACTAGCAGTACTCGTTAGCTTAATTCTCGTATTTGGAGCTATCGTTGGACTTGTTACATATCTTGTGACTGAAGCAATATCTGCCACAACATACTTACTCCAACTTGTTACAGTAAAGTTTCCGGATATCGTTACATTCGCTCAGCAATTTGCACTTAATCATATTATGCCTCTCTACGATGATTTAATCTCTAAATTTAATCATCTTGGAGAACCACAGCGCTATACAATTACACAAAACATTCAAAACTTAGGAACAGAAGCAACAACACAAATGAAAGAACTTTTAACCGCCATTATAAGCGGATTAACAAATTTCATTAGTGCACTGCCAACAACGTTAACTGTCCTTGTATTCATTTTATTAGCCACTTTCTTCATTAGTTACGATTGGCACCGTCTTGCTCAAAAAACAAGAAAATTACTACCAAATCGTGTACATGGCTACGGAAAAACTATTTTTGTCGACTTAAAAAAAGCTTTATTTGGTTTTGTGAAAGCACAACTTACACTCGTATCTATGACAACCGTCATTGTACTGATCGGACTTTTAATATTACGCGTACCATACGCCATTACTATTGCAATTATTACAGGAGTTGTAGATTTACTACCATATTTAGGAACAGGCGCAGTCTTCGTTCCATGGGTTATATACGTATTTTTCACTGGCGATACCGCATTCGCCATTGGTCTTCTCATTTTATACATCGTCGTGATTGTCCAAAGACAAATTATGGAACCGAAAGTACTTTCATCTAACATCGGTCTCGATCCATTAGCAACACTCGTCGCTCTATTTGTCGGCTTTAAGCTTTTTGGCTTTTTAGGATTAATCATCGGTCCAGTCACCTTAGTACTACTTAATACATTACACAAAGCTAATGTCTTCCATGACTTGTGGAAATATATTAAAGGTTCACCTTCAAAATAAAAGTTTCTAATTCATATAAAAAACAAGCTGTAATCAGTGGGAATTTCCCACTGATTATTCCTTTCACTTATTTTTTCACACTACTCACATGTAACAAGAGCATTACCCAGAAAAAGGATAATCCTCTTGTTTTTTTGCATAAAAAACACATTTTCTAATCAAAAATACATTTTTATTCTATTTTATATATATTTATTACTTACATTTATTACTTTTTATGTAAATGAATAAATATACAAAACTACATAGAATAAGGCTTCAACTAACAATCCCCACCTTTTATATGAAAGCAAAACTTTAATTTAGTTGCATTTCTCTCCATCTTATTCATCCAAATTAATAGCATTTAAAAATTACACGTTTAATCGAAGCACAACAAGAGTTCAAACGAAAATTATATAGCAAATATAATAAGTGGACGTTTTGTTCATCCCCACTCATCATTCGCCCCCACATCAGACACTTACGAGCAACCCAACTTTGAGATAGAAATCCCCCACAAATAGCGCAGTAAAGCGAAGCCTCAATCAGAAAACCCCTCTCCTCTTACAAGACAAAAAAATAGCACTTAGATCGTTATAATCTAAGTGCTACTTCTGAATGATAATAGTAGAGTTCTTTCTAAATTTCCATTCCATCCACTTCATAACAAGCGGCTTCAATAAAGCTCTCGTAATAGGGATCACGCAGATAAACCCTAGCACATCTGTCACATACCCAGGAAGCACCAAGAGAATACCTCCTACAAATACAAAAATACCATCTAGTACTGTCTCACCTGGCATTTCCCCTCTATTCAACTTAGATTGAATCTCTCCAAGCACTTTAAATCCTTGTCTTTTCGCCAAATACACACCTACAACACCTGTAAATACAATCATAGCGAACGTAGACCATAAACCTATTACATGACTTGATCCAATTAAGACCGTAATCTCAATCGCCGGTACTAAAATAAACAAGAATAGTAACCACTTCATAGTTCTACACCCCTCTCACAACTCACTTTTAACACCCTCACAACGCCTATATACATCATACGAAATATAGATACCCTTTCATACTAAAACTCATAACAAACCGCTTTTAAAAGCAATTCTAGGCGCTTTAAACTAATTCTATCTCGTTTTTGTGTAAAAAAAAGAGAAGGACTCCGATCCTTCTCTCCGTATTACTTATAGCACTTCCGCATGTCCATTATAAACAATTCCGCGTGCTGCATCAACTGTTACTTCTTGGCCATTTTTTAAAGTTGCTGTTACGCCGTTTACACCAACGATAACAGGAATACCGATTGATACGCCTACAACAGCCGCATGGCTTGTTAAGCCACCTTCTTCTACAACTAAAGCAGCAGCTTTTTCGATTGCAGGAATCATATCTTTATCAGTACTTGTTGTAACAAGGATATCACCTTCGTTTACGTTCGCTACAGCTTCAGCAGCTGTTTTTGCTACAACTACTTTACCTTTTGCAGCTTTACGACCGATTCCTTGTCCTTTAGCAACTTCTTCACCAACAACGTGGATTTTCATTAAGTTTGTTGTTCCAGTTTCAGCAACTGGAACACCAGCAGTAATTACTACAGTATCTCCAAGTCCGATTAGACCTGCATCCATACCTGTTTGAATTGCTGTATCTAACATTTCGTCAGTTGAAGCTGCGCGCTTCTCAGCCATAAACGCTTGTACACCCCAAACAAGCGCAAGACGACGTCCTACTTGCTCGTCAGATGTTACAGCTACAATTGGAGATTTTGGACGGTATTTAGAGATCATTTTCGCAGTATGTCCACTTTCTGTTGGAGCTACGATTGCAGCTACATCAAGAGCAAGTGCTGTATGCGCAACAGATTGGCTAATTGCATCTGTAATTGTTGGAGTGAACTCTTTAATACGTTTTTTGAACATATCTTCGTATTGTAATGATTTTTCAACACGTACTGCAATGTTAGCCATCATTGTTACTGCTTCTACCGGATATTGACCAGCAGCTGTTTCACCTGAAAGCATGATTGCATCTGTACCATCGAAGATTGCGTTAGCTACGTCACTTGCTTCCGCACGAGTTGGACGTGGGTTACGTTGCATAGAGTCTAACATTTGTGTCGCAGTAATAACTGGTTTACCTAACACGTTACATTTTTTGATTAGACGTTTTTGTACTAATGGTACTTCTTCTGGTGGAATTTCTACACCCATATCACCACGAGCTACCATTAAACCGTCAGAAACTTCTAAGATTGAATCGATGTTGTCGATACCTTCTTGGTTTTCGATTTTCGGTACGATTTGGATGTATTGAGCACCATGCTCTTCTAATAATTCACGGATTTCTAATACGTCAGACGCTTTACGTACGAATGAAGCTGCGATGAAATCAACTTTTTGCTCGATACCGAAGATGATATCTTTTACGTCTTTTTCAGTGATACCAGGAAGCTTAATGCTTACGTTTGGTACGTTAACACCTTTTTTATTTTTTACAGTTCCGCTGTTAAGAACTTTTGTACGGATGTTTCCATCAGCTTTTTCGATTACTTCTAGTTCGATAAGACCGTCATCGATTAGAATGCGAGAACCTGGGTCTACATCGTCATAAAGACCAGCATAAGATACAGAGAACTTCTCTGCAGTACCTAATACTTGCTCAGTAGAAAGAACTACTTCTGCACCTGTTACAAGCTCAGCTTGTCCGTCTACGAAGTCGTGAGTACGGATTTCTGGACCTTTTGTATCAAGTAAGATACCAACTGTTTTACCAGTTTTCTTTGAAGCTTCACGAATGTTTTTAATACGAGCTCCGTGCTCTTCATGGCTACCATGAGAGAAGTTTAAACGAGCAACGTTCATACCTGCTTCGATTAATTGCTCTAATTTTTCAATACTTTCACTAGCAGGACCTATAGTACATACAATTTTAGTTTTACGCATATTGCACCTCCGAAAATTATGAAACCGTTCCCAAATATCTGACATTACGTCAATTAGATGGATAATTCTTTAGATAATTGATACATATCTTTATCGATTGTATGCTTTTGAGCTAACGCTTCGATAATATCATGATCAACAAGTTTGTTATCTTGAATACCTACACAACGTCCACCTTTACCAGCAATTAATAATTCAACTGCTCTTGCACCAAGACGACTTGCTAATACACGGTCTTGTGCACTTGGTGATCCACCACGTTGTACGTGACCTAATACAGTTACACGAGTATCAAAGTTTGTTGCTTCTTCAATGTGCTTACCGATGTCAATTGCACTTCCAACACCTTCAGCTACAACGATAATACTGTGTTTTTTACCACGTTCACTACCACGCTTCAGACGAGCGATAACATCATCCATGTCATACTCTTCTTCTGGAATTAAGATTGTTTCTGCACCATCAGCTAAACCAGCCCATAATGCGATATCACCAGCGTGACGTCCCATTACTTCGATAACATATGTACGTTCATGAGATGTAGCTGTGTCACGGATTTTATCAATTGCATCAATAACAGTGTTTAAAGCTGTATCGAAACCAATTGTGAAGTCTGTTCCAGGGATATCATTGTCGATTGTACCTGGTACACCAACACACGGGAATCCTTGTTCAGTTAATTTTTTAGCGCCTTGGTAAGAACCATCTCCACCAATAACAACAAGTCCTTCGATACCATGTTTCTTTAATTGCTCGATACCTTTTAGTCGTACTTCTGGGTCTTTAAACTCAGGACATCTTGCTGTATATAATTTCGTACCACCGCGGTGGATAATATCGCCAACAGAACCAAGTTCTAATTTTTCAATGTGACCAGAAATTAATCCAGCGTATCCATGGTAAATACCATATACTTCAATATCATGGAAAATCGCTTTACGAACAACTGCACGAATGGCAGCATTCATACCAGGTGAATCTCCACCACTTGTTAATACACCAATACGTTTCATTTGTACTCACCTCATAAAGATTATTTGCCTTATAATAAAATAACACGAAAAAATATAAAAACACAATGGAGAAGATGTGTCTTTTCATAATAAAAACGTGCATTCGCGAAGAGGAACGCACGCTTTTCTTATTTTATCCCAATGGAAGCGTTTGAAAACGAAACTTGCCCAATTTTCATATATTTTTCATAACGTTTTTCGATTAATTCATCTTTCGAAATTCCGTTTAATTGTTCAAAAGTTTTTCTAATCATTAAATCTATATTTTCTGACTGTTTCGAAAGATTACGGTGAGCTCCACCTTTTGCCTCTGGAATAATTTCATCAATTACACCTAATTCTTTCAAATCTGCTGCTGTAATTTTCATTGCCTCTGCAGCTTCCTTTGCTTTTCCTGCATCTTTCCAAAGAATTGCCGCTGCACCCTCTGGTGTAATAACAGAATAAGTGGAATTTTCTAGCATATGAATGTAATCTCCCACTCCAAGGCCTAGCGCACCGCCACTACCACCTTCACCGATAACGATACAAATAACAGGTACAGTTAAACCTGCCATTTCAAATAAATTGCGGGCGATAGCTTCACTTTGACCACGTTCTTCAGCAGCTTTACCAGGATAAGCCCCTTTCGTATCAATGAAACAAATAATAGGACGATTGAACTTTTCCGCCTGCTTCATTAAGCGTAATGCTTTTCGATATCCTTCTGGATGAGGCATTCCAAAGTTACGGCGAATATTTTCTTTCGTATCTTTTCCGCGCTGATGCCCAATTACAGTTACAGGCATCCCTTTATATTTCGCAATGCCGCCGACAATCGCTGCATCATCGCCAAATAGACGATCTCCATGACATTCGAAAAAATCAGTAAATAAGTGCTCAATATAATCGAGCGTTGTCGGTCGTTCTGCATGACGAGCAATTTGAACACGGTCCCATACTTTCAGATTACCGTATATATCTTCCTCTAAATTTTCTAGCTTGTCTTCCAAAATACGAATCTCCTCACTGAAGTCCATCTGGCTGTTTTTCGTATAGTCTTTCAGTTCACGAATCTTATTTCTTAGCTCAACAACTGGTTTTTCAAATTCTAGCTCTGCCATACAGCCATTCCCCCTCCTTGATGAACTTCTAAAATCTTGCGAAGCGATTCTCTCATATCATCACGATGCACCACCGCATCTAATTGACCATGATCTAGTAAGAATTCTGCCGTTTGGAAATCTTCCGGTAGTTTCTCACGCACCGTTTGTTCAATTACACGTCTACCAGCAAATCCGATAAGTGCACCTGGTTCTGCAAGATTATAATCACCAAGTGAAGCGAAACTCGCTGAAACCCCGCCCGTCGTTGGGTGAGTCATAACAGAAATAAATAATCCTCCTGCATTACTATGCTTTTTCAAAGCTACGCTTGTTTTTGCCATTTGCATTAAACTTAATATCCCTTCTTGCATACGGGCACCACCCGAAGCAGTAAAGATAATAAATGGAACTTGTAAGTCGTACGCCTTTTCAACCGCACGGGCGATTTTTTCTCCTACCACAGAGCCCATGCTCCCCATTCGAAAACGAGAATCCATTACTGCAACAACAACAAGCATGTCATCAATTGTTCCTTCACCAGTTACAACCGCTTCGTTTAATTCAGTCTTCTTACGATCGCTCTCTAGTTTCTCTTCATAACCTGGAAACTCGAGTGGATTTAATGAAACCATTTCTTTGTCATACTCACGGAATGACCCTTCGTCCAATATACTATCAAGACGTTCCCATGCATTCATAGGATGATGATATCCACAATTCACACATACTTTTAAATTTTTTAGAAGTTCTTTCGTATACATGATTTTTTTACATTCCGGACATTTTGTCATAACGCCATCTGGTACATCTTTTCGTACTTGTTCTGAAGGTATTGCAGCGTACTTTTTCTTTTTCACGAATAAATCTCTTAGCACAATTTGACCCCCTTCGTTGAGAGCTAAGGTTAGCGTAAGAAGAAAATGGGGCTAACACCAAAGTTTGATGTTAGCCTTATCTTCTCAATCTGTCTAATAACCTCACTCTTTACGTTTAACTTTAACCGCTAAGCGGTAGAATGTTTGTCATAACGTGTCATGGTCATTTCGACAAATTTTATACATTACGAGTGAAACTGTATATTCTCTACTAATTCATCGTAAATTTTTAGTGCATCATTTTCTTGTTTTTCTTCCAAAGTAGCATAAAGCTTTCTATACATATCGATAGAATTTCTTGAAACTTTACAAGAAAGAGTTGCTACGTAATCATTTACGATCATCCAAATGCGATATAGTAAATAATTATCGACTTGTTCAATAAGTGTTTTAAAGAACGTTTGATGAAGCGTTGGGATTGAGTTTTCATTTCCTTCAAGTACTTGGTGTAATCTATTTAGTACTTTAGAAAACGTTTCTTTCGGTAAATTACATACAATTCGAATCATATCTTTCTCAAGCAATCGTTTCGTTTGTAATAAATCACGAATTGTTTTCTCATCTTGCAGTAAGAACGGAGCAATTAATTGTACAAGGCCGTTATCATAAAAGTTTCGAATAAATGTCCCTTCACCACGTCTCGTTTCAATCAATCCTACCAGTTCTAAAGCACGCAATGCTTCTCTTACAGAGGATCGTCCTACGTTTAAGCGTGAACTTAACTCACGCTCAGACGGCAAACGATCCCCCGCTACCAATCCATCCTCTTCCATAATGGAACGGATTTTTTTTACAATTTCGAGATATACTTTTGTATTTGATGATGTCAATGGAAATTCCTCGCTTATTCTTTACCAATCAGCGCTAATTGTTTTGTTTTTTCAGCGATCTCATTTGGATCTACTTGACGGCGAGCTACTCCTGTTTCCATTGCTGCTTTTGCAACGTAAGCCGCTACTTGAGGCGCTACACGCGCGTCAAATGGTGCCGGAATGATATAGTCTGCATTCAACTCATCTTCTGCTACAAGCTCAGCAATAGCCTGTACAGCTGCCATCTTCATTTCTTCGTTAATTTGTGTCGCATGTACGTCAAGTGCACCGCGGAAAATACCAGGGAACGCCAGTACATTATTTACTTGGTTCGGGAAGTCAGAACGACCTGTTCCAACAACAGCTGCGCCCGCTGCTTTTGCCAATTCTGGCATAATTTCTGGAACCGGATTCGCCATTGCAAAAATAATCGCATCGTCATTCATTGTACGAACCATCTCTTCTGTTAATGCACCTTCTGCAGATACACCAATGAATACGTCCGCACCATGTACAACATCAGCTAAAGAACCTTCTATACGATTCTTATTTGTATATTTTGCAACTTCATCCTTCACCGGATTCATACCTGTAGGACGACCATCATAGATTGCCCCTTTACGGTCACACATAATAATGTCGCGTACACCATAGCGATATAAAAGTTTAATAATTGCAATACCTGCTGCACCTGCGCCATTTGCGACAACTTTAATGTCAGACATTTTCTTTCCAACTAATTTCAGTGCATTTACAAGACCTGCTACTGTTACGATAGCTGTTCCGTGTTGATCATCATGGAAGATAGGAATATTTGTTTCTTTTTTCAAACGCTCTTCAATAATGAAGCAGTTTGGTGCTGCGATATCTTCTAAGTTAACGCCGCCAAAAGTTGGCTCCATTAATTTTACAGTTTCAACAATTTTATCTACATCGTTTGTATTTAAGGCAATCGGGAATGCATCTACACCAGCAAAGCTCTTGAATAATACAGCTTTACCTTCCATTACTGGAAGAGATGCTTCAGGTCCAATGTTACCAAGACCAAGTACAGCTGTTCCGTCTGTCACAACTGCTACCATATTTCCCTTCATCGTATATTCATATACCTTACTTTTATCGTCATAAATTTCTTTACAAGGTTCTGCAACCCCTGGAGAATATGCAAGACTTAAATCTTTTGCATTTTCTACTTTTACTTTTGATACAGTTTCTAATTTTCCTTGATGCACTTTATGCATGTGAAGTGCTTCTTCACGAAGTGTTGACAAACTATCCACTCTCCTCAAATTATTCTTGCTGATATCAATTTCTCCAAGTGGTCTGACCACGAACACTACTACTATAATAATCGAAGTGTAGGGAAATTGTCCATTATATTTTCACAACTACATTTTCTTCCCCGACAATTTCACGAAGTGCTCCTAAACATTCTTCACTTGGATGAATCGATAAACTCCGAGATAATTGTACCATTTTATGTTCCTTTTCATAATAAATTAGTACTTTCGCAAAACCTGAATAGTCGAACAATATTTTCGTAACCTGATTTAAAAGCTTTTTCTCATACTGAGACGGCAATTTCACGTAAACAGATGCGTCTTTCTTTTCTTCATAAACATCCATTTCCTCTAGCGGATATAGACCATTTACAATCCATTGCAGCTTATGATTTCTTAGCTCAATCGTACCGTCAACTAAAACAATTGCTCCTTCTTGTAACTTGTCCGAGAAATGTATATACGTTTCTGGGAAGAGGACTGCTTCCATTTCATCATTTTGATCACAGAATGTAATAAATGCCATCTTTTGAAACTTTTTCGTACGAATCACTCTCACACTTGTTATATACACAATAGCTCTTTGTACTTTTTTCTTGTGTCGCATCGCCTGAGCGAGAGATGGAATTTCTAATTCTTTTGCTAACTTTACATACTGCGCTGTCGGATAACTTGATAAATAAAAGCCAAGTGCTTCCTTCTCTTTATTTAGTTGTTCAATAAAAGATAGCTCTTCTCCTTGTACGTATTTTGATTTTGGAACAGCATCTCCTAAATCACGTGCGAGATTCGCGTACTCTAATGCCCCTTTAATACTTTTCCATAAATTCGTTCTCGAAACACCAAAATCATCAAAACATCCGGACCAGACGAAAGCTTCTAAATTGCGCTCCGTTACAAACTTTGACGGCATACGGAGACAAAATTCAAACAAATCTTCGAACATTTTTTTCTTTCGTTCTTCTAATAATGCCGTCACTGTAGCCATTCCAATATTTCGGATCGAAAGTAAACTGTAACGTATCGCATTCCCTTCTATTTGGAAGTTGTAACCACTTCTCTGAAGAGACGGCGGCAAAACGTGAAAGCCTTTCCGCTTCGTTTCTCGTATATACTGTACAATTTTATCTTCATTTCCAATTGCGCTTGATAATAATGCCGTCATAAATTCCAGCGTATAGTTCGCTTTCAAATAGGCAAGCTGATATCCGATCATACTGTAAGCTACAGCGTGACTTCGGTTAAAACCGTAATTCGCAAATCTTACAATTAAATCATAAATTTTCTCAGCAGACGTCTCATCATAACCATTTTGCAAACACCCTTGGACAAAATGCTTACGTTCCTGATCTAAAATATCACGATTTTTTTTACTCACTGCACGGCGCAGTAAATCTGCTTCTCCGAGCGAAAACCCTGCTAACTTCGATGCAATTTGCATAATTTGTTCTTGGTATACAATGACGCCGTATGTTCTTTCTAAAATTGGCTTTAAATCCGGATGTAAATATTCAATTTTTCTTTTTCCATGTTTCGATTCAATAAAGGTTGGTATCTGTTCCATCGGCCCCGGTCTGTATAACGAGTTAACAGCTACGATATCTTCAAACTCATTCGGTTTTAACCCGCGAAGTACATTTCGCATACCACCTGACTCAAGCTGGAATACACCTGTTGTATCCCCTCTCCCTAATAATTGGAACGTCTTTTCATCTTGAAGAGGTAAGTTTCTTATATCGATTTCTTTCCCTGTTTTGTTCGCGATAAATTTTATAATATTTTCAAGTAACGTTAAATTACGTAACCCTAAAAAGTCCATCTTAAGCAACCCAAGTTCTTCTAGCGCATCAGCTGGATATTGCGTAACATAAACATCGTTATGTCCTTCTTGAATTGCTACACTGCCTGTTAACGGTTCTTGACTCATAATAACGCCAGCCGCATGAATAGACGTATGACGTGGTAAACCTTCTACACGTTTTGCGATTTCAAACACACGCTCATGCAGAAGATTCCCTTGTATAAACTCACGAAGTGATTGTGATTCTTCATATGCATCTTTTAACGTTATACCGAGCTTTGATGGGATAAGTTTTGAAAATATATCAATATCTCGTGGCGGAAGCCCCATTACGCGGGCAATGTCTCTAATTGCTGCTTTTGCTGCAAGCGTACCAAACGTTACAATTTGCGCAACACGAAGCTGACCGTATTTATCTTTCACATAGCGAATCATCTCATCACGTCTTATGTCTGGAAAATCAATATCAATATCGGGAAGCGTCACACGTTCAGGATTTAAAAACCTTTCAAATAATAGATCGTATTCAATCGGATCAATATCTGTAATTTCTAATACGTATGAGACGAGTGAACCAGCTGCCGATCCACGACCTGGTCCTGTTAAAATATGATTTTCATGTGCATACTTCATAAAATCCCATACGATGAGGAAATAATCACTAAATCCCATACGAGAAATAACATTTAATTCATGATTTAAACGCTTTATATGCACTTCTTTCGGCGCACCATATCGTTTCCGCAAACCTTCTTCACAAACACGACGCAAGTATATATCACTCGTTTCGTTAGACGGAACAGGAAACTTCGGAAGTTGATTTACATGGAACGGTATTTCTACTTGGCAACGCTCTGCAATTTTTATTGTATTTTGGATTGCTTCCGGCGCATGGGAAAATAGTGCTTCCATTTCATCCGATGATTTTAAATAATATTGATCTGTTTTCAGCCTCGGCCTATCTGGATCAGTCATTTTCGTTCCACTTTCAACAGATAGTAAACATTCGTGAACAAGTGCGTCACTTTGATTGATATAACGCACATCGTTTGTTGCAACGACTGGAATATTAACCCTACTAATAAATTCAGGTAGCTTCTCTTGTAAAAGCAACTCATCTTGAATTGCATGATGCTGCAAACTCATATAAAAATGGCCGAACATATTTTGATATGTTCGAGCTACTTCTTCAGCCTGACTCTCATTGTCTTCTAGTAATAATTGCTCAATTTCGCCATCTTTACCTGGTGAAATAGCAATTAATCCTTTCGCATAATGCGCAAGCCACTTCTTAGGGATACCTTCTTTGGACTTTGTCATAATACTGCTAGAAATCTTTAATAAATTTTGGTAGCCTATTTCATTCTCAGCAAGTAATACAAGCGGATAAGACCTTTCTTCTTCTTCACTAAAAATAGAAGCGGTTAATCCAATAACAGGCTGTATACCATGTTTCTTACATGCTTTATAAAACGGAATAACGCCATACATAACATTTTCATCCGTAATAGCCAGCGATGAGAAACCAAGTTCTTTCGCCCTGACTACAAGCTCATCAATTTTACAAGCACTTTTTAATAAACTAAAAACGGTTTGACATTGTAAATGCACAAACTTCACTGTTGTACCCTCTCTTTACCTATTTGACTACTTTTATTATAGGTGATGAGGAAAGCGGAAATCAAAACATACTTCTTATACTTTGTCCATATATATGAAGAAGAAAGGGGAATGACGATGGATGTAAGAGAACATACTTTTTTCTCTCTGCTTATTATTAGTTATTTTATTGCCTTTGGGGTTATACTTGGCGGTTCATTAATTGGTGGATTTGGTGCGTTTCTTATCGGAAAACCAGCTCTAACTTACATTAATCAATTCGCCCAAAATTTAAGAATTTGGGCACTCGTTGCAGCAATCGGCGGAACATTCGATACCTTTTATAGCTTTGAAAGAAGTTTCTTTGGCGGAGATATGAAAGATATCGTAAAACAAATTCTCCTTATTTTTTTCGCAACTGGTGGTATGCAAACAGGTCTCATTATTATTAAATGGCTAACGCAGGAACATGTATGAGAGTACCAAGTGCCAATACAGCAAAAAGATGGTACTTAGTATTAGCTGGTGCTGCTGTTGGAGGCGTGTTGAGCTGGTTTATTTTTTTGTACATATACGGTGTTTTTCAAGAAGAACAGGCTAGTAAAATAGCAGAACAAAGAGAAATTATAGAAAAACAAGAAGCAAAACTCCACGTCCTTCTCGAAGATCAAGAAAAATTGAACACTGAAAATAAACGGCTCTTAACCATTCAAGAGATTAAAATAAAACTTATCAATCGAGAAAAATACGATTTAGACAATCTTACACTCGAAAATATGACTACATCTATCCATAATGATCTCCAGCATCTTTTAACGAAAAACATTCAAAGTATCGCAAAAAATAAAGACCTACTCAAAAAGGTAATCGAAAACAAGACGTACAAACATTACGATCGGCTATACCGTTTTAAAGTCGATACAATATCTTTTGATACAGTGCTTGAAATTAGCATTACTATAGAGAAAGAAAAATAAAGAAGGAGGGCTTTAGCGCTGCTCCTTCTTTTCGTTCTAACATATACTCTCTTATTTACAAATCTCACGTAAATCAGCAAAAAGACGATCCGCTTCTTCCCAAGAAGATGCCTTCGCACCAGAAGCCATCGGGTGTCCTCCACCGTTATATTGCATTGCTAATTTGTTTATAACTGGTCCTTTTGAACGAAGACGAACACGAATTACGTCGTCTTCCTCTAAAAATAGAACCCACGCCTTTAATCCATCAATATTGCCAAGTGCTCCAACAACACCAGATGCTTCAGAAGAAAGTACATCAAACTCTTCTAATACTTCTTTCGTTAATTTAATGTAAGCTGCTCCTTCTTCTACCATCGTAAAGTTTTGTAAAATATAACCGTTTAAACGAGCAATTTTTTCTTTTGTCTTATACATTTCATTGTATAAATCTGTGAATTTCACACCCATATCAACAAGCTCACTTACGTAACGAAGTGTTTTTGCTGTTGTATTCGGGAATAAGAAACGACCTGTGTCCCCAACAATTCCAGCTAAAATAAGGCGAGCTGCTTCTTTTGTTATTTTTAATCCTTTATCTTTTCCATACGTGTAAAACTCATAAATCATTTCACTTGTAGAACTCGCTGCCGTATCTACCCACGTAATATCTCCATATGGGTCTTCATTTGGATGATGATCAATTTTAATTAACATCTTCCCTTTTGTATAGCGTTGATCGTCAACACGTTCTTGATTCGCAGTATCACAAACGATAACAAGCGCATTTTCGTATACACTATCTTCAATATCATCCATTACTCTTAAGTACGCTAACGACGGTTCATTGTACCCAACCGTATAAATATTTTTCTCTGGAAACGATTCTTGTAGAATTGTACCAAGGCCACCCTGTGAACCTAATGCATCTGGGTCCGGACGCACGTGGCGATGAATAATAATTGTATCAAACTCTTTAATTGCTCCTAAAATTTGCTCATGCATATGTATAATCTCCTTTTTAATCAACTTCTTCGCTTTATCCTCCATTATAACGGAAAGTATTTCATACATGCGAACAATTGCTTTATAATAGAAGTTAGAAAGTTTAGATATTTCTTTTCTATTATTTTTCACAAAGCGATGGGAGTGTTCATTATGCCAGTATTAGTCTTCTGTATTATCGTCTCATTTATGTTGTACCTCTTTTACAAAACAAAATACTTTCGTACAAATCGCCCAATGGAAAAAGGTTGGCTCTCAGGAAAATCCGCAATGGCACTCGGTTCATTCGTTTTATTTTTCGGGGTAAACCAATTCTTTTTAGAACTTTCAACCGCTCGTATTATCGTTGGTATTTTATTCGTTCTATTTGGTAGTGCAAGTGTATTTAATGGGTTTCGCCAATACAAACACTTCTTACCATTAGCAGTTAAAGAAGCCGAAGTCTATGAAGCAACATAAAAAAAGCATCAATATTGTGATGCTTTTTTACGACCCTTAACTTTCAAAATCATATATGCAACAAACGCAGATGGTATATTAAATGGGTTACCTTGTACGTGAAAATGTAATTGTTCTTCTCCAAAAGACATTTTTTCATATAGCTCTCGCTGAGATAATCCTGTCTTTTCCTTTTTTTCATGTAAACCTTGTAAATATAAATATTGGATCGGTATCATTACAAGAAAGTAAAATAGTGCGATACTACCAAAAAAGAGTACGGCTGACGACATAATGTATACCACCTTCCAGAAATCCATTTTCTTACAATATAATCATAACACAATATATACCAAAATTAAATTACTATTCTGTCTTTTATCGTGTTACTTTTCCACTCCATCCCATACATATTTCACTAAAACTCTCATCTAAAATCATGCCTTTCAAATTTAAAACAACAAAAAAAATGGAACAAATCAAAACGATTTGTTCCATCTTTTTATTTATCAATTAACTGAACCATAAGTAATGCTTTTCCAACGACATTACCTTCATGATGCACCTCTACATCGACCTTACCAAATTTACGCCCGATTTCTAATACTTTCGGATGAACGGATACAACATTATCAATTTGAACCGGCTTCACGAAATAAATTGTTAAGTTTTCAACAATTAAATCGCTTTTCTTTTGCGCACGAATGACGCGATTTGTCGCTTCTGTCACAATTGTTGCAAATACACCGTACGATAACGTTCCGATTGAATTCGTCATTTGCGGCGTCACCGAAAATTGATATAGATGCTCATTTTTCGCTTCTTTTGGCGTCATAAATTGATTCGTTACGATATCATCAATTGTTTCTCCAACTTGTGGCTGACGTTGAATCATTTGCAGTGCCTGAAGTACATCTTGACGGCTAATGATACCTTGCAGTTTATTTCCTTCCTCAACGACAGGAAGTAATTCAATTCCTTCCCACACCATCATACGTGCCGCAGCTGCGACAGACATTTTACCATTCACTGTAATTGGGTGTTTTGTCATTACTTTATCAATTGGTGTTTCTTTCGCTACACCGATCATGTCTTTTGAAGTTACGATTCCTAGCACTTTTTTATTTTCATCGACAATTGGATATCTTCCGTGCATTGTCTCTTCGTTATATGCATGCCATTGCTGTACTGTATCATGTGGCTTTAAATATAACGTTTCTTCAATTGGTGTTAAAATATCCTCAACAAGTACAATTTCTTTCTTAATCAGTTGATCATAAATTGCACGGTTAATTAACGTTGCGACCGTAAATGTATCGTAGCTACTTGAAATAATCGGCAGCTTTAATTCGTCTGCTAATTTCTTCACATGATCTTCCGTATCAAATCCACCCGTAATTAATACAGCGGCTCCAGTTTCTAGCGCTAATTGATGTGCATTCGTACGGTTACCAATAATGAGTAAATTCCCAGCTTCTGTATAGCGCATCATCGCTTCTAATTTCATAGCTCCGATTACAAATTTATTTAATGTTTTATGTAGTCCTTCTCTGCCTCCAAGTACTTGACCGTCGACAATGTTAACGACTTCTGCATATGTCAGTTTTTCGATATTTTCTTTCTTCTTTTGTTCAATTCGAATTGTTCCGACACGTTCAATTGTACTAACATATCCTTTATTTTCTGCATCTTTAATTGCACGGTAAGCTGTCCCTTCACTTACACTCAAATCTTTCGCAATTTGTCTTACAGAAATTTTATGGCCTACTGGCAGGCTATTAATATGTTCTAAAATTTGGTTATGCTTGGTAGCCAAATGGTTTCACCATACTTTCTTTTCCCTAAATTCTTCATGTGTTGTACTTTCAGTATACTATATTTTCAAAACTGTTACACTCTCTCTTTGCATACCTGTACTATTTTTTTTATAACAAAATGACCCTTACATTCCACCAGTCATTCTATTACAACAATGTAATGCTATTGTCATCTCATTCGATAGTTCGCCCACTTGATTCCCTATACAATGAAGACAAGAAATAAAACAAAGGAGCGTACACATGATGAAAAAATTTTTAGAGGTTGTAGGTGCTATATTTTTAGCTTTCGTAGATGGGAAAAAAGTTGCAATGGAATTGAATGAAACACCTGAACAACCACGTACAAAAAGAAAAGAATCACCAAAACAAATACAAGCATTAAAAGCTGTCCTACACACGTAAAAAACCCTTCACTTTTCTTTTCAAATGAAGGGTTTCTTTTCTATAGTGTAATACTTTCTCCAGCTTCTAATACTTTCCCTGTACAATTTTGTAGCTTTTCTACAAATTGATATGGATCTTGTTCAATAACTGGGAACGTATTGTAATGCATCGGTACAACAGTTTTCGAATTAATCCATTTTGCCGCTAGTACAGCATCTTCTGGTCCCATTGTGAAATTATCACCAATTGGTAAAAATGCTAGATCAACTTTATTTAATTCCCCAATTAACTTCATATCAGAGAATAGTGCAGTATCTCCTGCGTGGTACACTGTTTTCTCTTCTGCTGTAAATAAAATACCTGCTGGCATACCTGTATATGTAATCGTCTTATTTGCTTCATCAATATAACTAGAGCCGTGGAATGCTTGTGTAAACTTCACTTTTCCAAAGTCAAATTCATGTGAACCACCAATATGCATCGGATGTGTATTTACACCTTGCCAACTTAAAAATGTTGCTAGTTCAAATGGCGCTACAACAACTGCATTATTTTTCTTCGCAAGTTCTACTGTATCTCCAACATGATCACCGTGTCCATGCGATAAAAGGATTGCATCCACTTTTACATCTTCAGCTTTTAAATCTGTTTTCGGATTACCTGTTAAAAACGGGTCAATTAAAATAACTTTTCCATTCGCCTCAATTTTCACAACTGAATGTCCATGATAAGATACTTTCATTATTACATTCCTCCCCTATTCACATTCTCACTTTTTATTCTACATGATTTCTCTATTCCCTGTCTTTTCTAACATCTATTTACTTGTCATAACGCTTTCTTCCGAGTTAAAGTTATATTTGTAATTAAATATCTCGGGGGTGCCAATCGATGAATGCTAGATTAGAAAATTTAATGCAATGGCTAAAAGAAAAAAACGTAGAAGCTGCGTTCTTAACTTCTACACCGAACGTCTTCTACATGACGAACTTCCACTGTGAACCGCATGAAAGATTACTTGGTATGTTTGTATTCCAAGAAAAAGAACCTATTTTAATTTGTCCTAAAATGGAAGAAGGTCAAGCACGTAACGCTGGCTGGGCACATGAAATTATCGGATTTACTGATACTGACAGACCATGGGATATGATTGCAAAAGCAATTAAAGACCGCGGCATCAATGCAAATGCAGTTGCAATTGAAAAAGAACATTTAAACGTAGAGCGCTACGAAGAATTAACGAAATTATTCCCAAATGCAGCTTTCAAATCAGCTGAGGAAAAAGTTCGCGAACTTCGTTTAATTAAAGATGAAAAAGAACTTTCTATTTTACGCGAAGCAGCTAAAATGGCGGACTACGCTGTTGAAGTTGGTGTAAATGCAATTAAAGAAAACCGTAGCGAGCTAGAAGTATTAGCAATTATTGAACACGAATTAAAAACAAAAGGCATACATAAAATGTCATTTGATACGATGGTATTAGCGGGTGCAAACTCTGCTCTTCCACACGGTATTCCTGGTGCAAACAAAATGAAGCGCGGTGATTTCGTACTATTTGATTTAGGTGTAATCATTGAAGGTTATTGCTCTGATATTACACGTACAGTAGCATTCGGCGAGATTTCTGAAGAACAAACTCGCATTTACAACACTGTACTTGCTGGACAACTACAAGCAGTTGAAGCATGTAAACCAGGTGTTACACTTGGCGCAATCGACAACGCTGCTCGTTCTGTTATCGCAGATGCAGGTTACGGTGACTTCTTCCCGCACCGCCTTGGTCACGGACTTGGAATTAGCGTACACGAATATCCAGATGTAAAAGCTGGCAACGAGTCTCCATTAAAAGAAGGTATGGTCTTCACAATCGAGCCAGGTATTTACGTACCAAACGTAGGTGGCGTTCGTATTGAAGATGATATTTACATCACAAAAGACGGATCAGAAATTTTAACGAAGTTCCCGAAAGAATTACAATTTGTAAAATAACAAAAAAGGCAGCTTGGTTGCTGCCTTTTTCTATTTCTCTACTATTTCAAATTTCTCTACAATCATTTTTGCTGGATAACTTTCAAGTATTTGAGAAAACCATACTTTTATTTTATCCCCTGTTTTTAACTGTTTATATGCGTCTTTGTCCTTAAAGCTCAAGACTATATGTGATGGATGCTCTTTATTCATTTGTTGTTCTATATAATGTTGCAACTCTACTTTTGTTTCAAACGTTTTATCATCGGCAAAAAACACCGTGTCATTTCTTAATATGATATACCCTTCTTTAGGTACTTTTTTTACCTCTACTTGTTTTGTAGTGCACGCTGATAATATGATTAGAAATACACTTATAAACATTAATTTTTTCATATGCCTATTCATTTTTAACTCCTTACTCTAGGCTATTTCAAATTTAACACCATCTTCTCCTCATACTTATCATCCCATTTAATCAAAACCTCTATCGGTTCATCTTTAGATAAAGGCGCACAACTTACACAAGATAATTTCATTTCAATCTTTGCTCCTTTATGATTTTCTGACGTTTGTGTCATTGTGCTAAAGGCTCCATTAATAGCAATCTCTAAATTTTTAAATTCTGTATTCCCATCTCCGCCTTTGTACTGAAACGTAAACACTCCATCTTCACTGTCGTCCTTAATATGGCCCTTATATTGTCCCGTCCAACTTTTGCTCTCGCTAGAAAAAGTAACATACCAAATCGAACAACTCCCTAAAAAGAAAATACTAATGAAAAAGAATAATGCTCTCTTCATAATGCCTCCTCCATTCAAAAACACTTATTTATCCCGTTAACGGACAGTAAGATCCCCACATCAAAATTCGGTGAAAGCAAAGAAGTTAGGTGGGGAATCCCCCCACTGATTAAAGTTTCACTTCATTGCCTATTCCTTCCTTTTATTATACTATTTAAATACAGAATTTTCTAAAAAAGGAGGGTTTATATGTTACAACAACAATTAGAAGAAATTCGTAATAATAATTACATACTGGATAACACACTTAACATTGATTCTTTAAGTTCTAATATGCTTGAACATATTGGCGATACTGAAGCTATTTAAGGGACAAACTCATCTACTCTACTTTTTATCATCTCATCAAGAAGGACTACCTTTCACACACACAATTACAGAAACTATTATTAGAAAGCATCGGTGAAAAATATTTATTGTATAAAATTCATTCAGATGACGAAGATGCTGTATTTACTCGCGCATTTACCACCTTATTAATTGCGCTCATTATAGATGCAGATACAAATCATAATTTCTTATCACAAACTGATATTTAAAATGTAAAAGATCAATTAATTCTATATATGAACAATGAACATGATTTCCGCGGATATGTTCCAGACCACGGCTGGGCACATAGTATCGCACATACTTCCGATACATTTGAGGCGCTTGTTCATAGTCCTAAACTAGAAACTTTACATTACGAAGAGATATTAAAAACTTTGTTAAACAAAGTTTGTGTCCATTCTATTTACTACAAATATGAAGAAGACGAGCGTCTCGTTTATCCGATTGTCGCAATGCTGCAAAATGGCCTAAAAGAAGAAATACTCATATTAGCCCTTCGTGACTTAGTAGCTCAATTACTGGTCCAAAAACAAGCACTACCTATTGAATCGTACGAGTTTTTATATGGAAATACAAAATCTTTCTTACGTAGCTTATTTTTCAGATTACGTACAATGTCTATATGTAAAGAAACTGAATACGAAATTGAAAAATTGCTACAAGAGCTTCCAAAATATTATTAAAAAAGAAGGCCACTCAAAAAGTGCCTTCTTCTATTTCACTAATATTTAATTGAAATTTCACGATCCAAACTGAGAAAAGGTGGACAAGAAGCGCAAACGCCATACATGCTCCACTTAAAAAAGTTAGTATAGGATGCGAATACACGTGCCCCAATCCATAGGATATCGCCACGAAAAACATTGTTATGTAAATATAAATTGCTCCATGTATTTGCCTCATATAAACCTCCTTTTCCCATATTATAACATAAATTTTCTGATTATTCACATTAATTACTTGTAATCAATATTTCTCAACTGTTACACCTCTTACAGCAGCCTTAATATACGGTGACCCTTGTAAACTTTGTAAATCCTCTGTTTTTCCTGTTACGACTATACCGTATATTGGTAAGTCTTTTGGTTTGGTGTTTTTTATTTCTTTATCCCGCATTAACGGGCAGTAAGACCTCACATCAAAATTCAGCGGAAGCAAAGAAATTAGGTGGGGGGCGGACTGCCCGTAAAAGCCCGATTGGTGAGGGCTGATAATCAGTGGGGGATGAACCACTCCACTGATTAAAGTTTCACTTTATAGTTTATCCTAAAATATTCTCGATATCCCTCTTTATTTTCACTTAAAGATATTCAAATGCAGCTTTTATAAATTTTTTCATAATAAAAAGCACATCCATTTTGATGCGCTTTTCACATATATTTTAGTAAAATATGAATCATTTTTTTGAAGCAAAAACTCCCACTCCTCTCTCCCCATACTATCGTTATGACTTAGTTGCCATAATAATTGAACGAGGATAGAACTCCAACTTTTCATAAAACGATACAGCTTCATTTCCATACACTACTGTTAATTCAATTTCATCTATCTTCTTCGCTTTAAACCATTCCACTGCAGTATTCATTAATTTTAAGCCAAATCCGTTTCTTCGGTATTTTTCATCAACGAATAAAACTTCAATCTTTCCGCTTACACTTTTACTATACGCTATACAAAACCCTAATATATCATCTGTTTCCGCCTCAACTAATAATTCAATTCTATATTCTCCGTAATTTGAATTCTGTTTATAATTTTCAATACGTTCCTCAAATGTCATTCTTGGATAATCACCAGAAAAATGTTTTGATTTATTATTATGATATTCATGTAATTTATTTAAAGGTTCTCTTATTATTTCTATTTCACCGAGAGTGATATATTTATTACTAATTTTCATCCTACAGCATCTCCAATAATATATATTCCAACAAAAAAGAAGATCATTTTACGGTTATAAAATAACAATCTATTATTTCATCGCTTCCTTCACAACATCTTGAATCATAACAACTTCTGTTTTCATATCAATAGACGGTGCTTCTTCATCGATACATTCATACCAAAATGCTAAGTGCTTTTTATCAATTTCATGATGCGAATTTTCGACATGAGTCCCACCTTTTCCTTGCACAGAATACCAATATAAGTACTCTTCTCCATCTCTTATTTCCCGGAAAATTGTCTCAACGTACATTTTTTCGTCGTTTAATGTCAAAAGCACTTCTTTCAAATTGTCATTAAGAAGCTGCATCCATTCATCTACTCGATGACTCTTACCAGGCTTAACTTTAAATCTTGTTAATTCTACATTCATTTTTATTCCCCCGTTTTCTTACGTACAAACAAACTATATTCTATTGGATGATAAAAACTTAATTTACTAGCTAATTTTCGCGAAGGAATATTGTCTACATAACAATCCCAGCTCGGTATAATGTCATTTTGCATGCAATGTTCAATGAACCTTGTCGCAACAGCTTGAGCTAATCCTTTCCCTTGATGCGCTTCATGTGTTGCAATATCTATTTCAGCAAAACCATTCCCGTTAAATATTGAGACACATTCAGCTACAATTATCCCATCTTGTTCTATACAAAATCCAAAACCACTGTTCAAAAACGTTTCTTTTGATCCCCAATACTCTTTGTAGTACTCCTCTTTAAATTCACTGCTTCGCTCTATATCTCTTATATCAATACGCTTCACTTCATATGTATTTTTGTTAAAATCTCGTTGTTTCTCTTCAAAGGTTACGCTTTGAAATTTCATTCGCGGGATGTTCCGAAGTACATTACTAAAACGCTCTTCTATCATCATTTCCCATTCTTCGCTCGAAGTGAACAGTGTAAATCTCTTCTCTGTTTTTTCAATAGCCTTTTTGATATACGAAAATAAATCTTCGTTATACTTGTGATCATCCGTATCACCAAATAAATAATAGATACCGTTAGCTGTAATAATTAATCCTGCTGTTAATTGCCCGTTTATAAAAACCTCACCATCTATCATTCGATCACATACGGCATAAGCAAACGTCGTCGTTCTTGTATTACCTTCTAAAACCGGAAGAACTTTTCCATACTCAGCTACAGATAATTTTTTCATAATTGCTCCACTTTAATCGTATCAGCCTCTATATGTTCAAAACAAAGATTTACCGTTCTCTTTAATGCTCTCGTTCTATGAATCGTACATGCTGGAATTAAAATAGAATCCTTTGGCTTTAAAACCGCTGTTTCTCCATCTTCAAAATCAATAAGTAATTCTCCCTCTAGCACAATAAATAATTCATCCGAATTAGAATGATAGTGCCAATCATATTCACCAGTAAATACAGCGATTCGTAAACAATGACTGTTTATATTTGAAACGACGAAGTTTTTATGTTGATCTTGAATGTCTTTTGTTAATTCTATTAAGTTCACAGTTTCCATATTTCATCCCATCCTTTCGTTAGTCGTTCTTCTGAAAAATTAACTTAACCTCCACCATCACTTGAGCTACTACAATCACTACTACTGTAGTGACCGAATCCACTTGATGTGCTTGAAGTGTATGAAGATTTTTTGCTTCTTTTTCTATCTTTTTTACTTTCATGACTAGGCCATACTGTATCAAAAAATATAACGAATAAGACTAATTCTATTGCAACAAGGATAAATACTAAAATACTCTCAATAATATTAGGAGTTATCTCAAAACTGTAAAACACTCCAAATGAATACATACACAAAATTACATACAGAGCCATACAAATATACCGAAATGATTTCTCTATCGTAATGACTACTTTCTGTGAAAAAGGTATGTTCTGTTCCTGTTTTTTCTTTATGTACTTTTGTCTTTTAGCTTGCTTTTGCTTCCTTTTTTTACTCCCCATTGAATCCCCTCTTTTATTATATAATTCTAAATTATCATAATAAAAATCGATTTACACCAATAAAGTGAAACTTTGATCAGTGGGGGTTTTATTCATCCCCCACCTAACTTCTTTGCTTCCGCTGAATTTTTGGGTGGGGGTCTTACTGCCCGTTAATGCGGGATAAATAACAATTATTCACATGTTATTTCCCCATATAAAAAAGACCCTCCTTATGAAAAGGAAGGTCTCAAATGTATTTCTATTATGATAAAGCAGGAGCTTTTTCAAGTAGCTCTTTCGCATCAGCGTATTGTAAGCCGTGAGCTTCTGCAACTGCTTCGAATGTTACATATCCATCTAATGTGTTAATACCTTTTAATAATGCAGAGTTGCCTAGGCAAGCATCTTTATAGCCTTTGTTAGCAATTTGTACTGCATATGGTACTGTTACGTTTGTTAATGCAAGAGTTGACGTACGTGGAACCGCACCTGGCATATTAGCAACTGCATAATGAACAACGCCATGTTTTTCGTAAGTTGGGTTGTCATGAGTTGTAATACGATCAGTTGTTTCGAAAATACCACCTTGGTCAATCGCAATATCTACAACGACAGAACCTGGTTCCATTGATTGAATCATTTCTTCAGTTACAAGTTTTGGCGCTTTTGCACCTGGAATTAATACTGCTCCAATAACAAGGTCAGATTCTTTAACAGCTTCTGCAATGTTGTATGGATTAGACATTAACGTTTTTACTTGGTTACCGAAAATGTCATCTAGTTGACGAAGACGTTCTGCACTTAAGTCGATGATTGTTACATCCGCACCTAAACCTACTGCAATCTTAGCTGCGTTTGTACCAGCTTGACCACCGCCGATGATTGTTACTTTGCCGCGTTTTACCCCTGGAACGCCTGCAAGTAAAATACCTTTACCGCCTTTGTTTTTCTCAAGGAATTGTGCACCGATTTGTGCGGACATACGACCAGCTACTTCACTCATAGGTGCAAGTAATGGTAAAGAACGATTGTCTAATTGTACTGTTTCGTATGCGATTGATGCAACTTTGTTATCGATTAATGCTTTCGTTAATTCTGGTTCTGGAGCTAAGTGTAAGTATGTGAATAAAATTAAACCTTCACGGAAATAGCCGTATTCACTTGCTACTGGCTCTTTTACCTTCATAACCATATCTTGATTCCATGCTTCTTCAGCAGTTTCTACAAGTTTCGCACCAGCTTGTACGTATTCTTCATCCGTAAAACCAGATCCTAAACCTGCTCCTTTTTGAACAAAAACTTCATGACCATTTTGTACTAAATGTACTGCTCCCGCTGGCGTCATTGCCACACGGTTTTCATTGTTTTTAATTTCTGTTGGAATACCGATACGCATGATTAGTTCCCCCTTGAGTTATGAAATGACCCCTGAATCATTTTTTAAAGCGCTTTCTACGCTCTTATATTTTAACATAATATCTCAATATTTGACAAAAAATAATACAAGTTTTCCGATAGATTTAATTTTATATTAAAAGACAGTATTATCCGCACCTCTCAGCACAATGGATAAACTGTCCAATTATTTGAAACTTCATCTTATTTTATTCTATCGATGTCTATGAATAACATCCACTGCACCAGTCACTTCAATAATTGTACCGGTAATCATATCGGAATCGTCCTCACATAAAAACGAAATGGTTCTTGCAATATCTTCACCTGTTCCAGATCTACCAATCGGTGTGTTATGCTCTTTCAGCTGACGTGCTTCTTGAATAGTTGCCTCTTTCATATCGCCTATAATATCACCAGGACATACCATGTTCGCAGTAATACCATACTCCGCTTCTTCATAAGCAACTGTTTTCGTTAATGAAACAAGTCCTACTTTGGCCGCTGCAAAAGCTGAACGATAAATCCATCCCGGTGCACTATCCGCCCCTTGAAATCCGTAATTAATAATACGGCCAAAGCTCTGTTTTCTCATGACCGGAACGACAAGTTTTAATAAATGAAATACCGCTGTTAAATTTCCCTGAATCATTTCATTCCATTCATCTTCTTCATAATCAACTAACTTTTTTCGTTCAAATACATATGGACCAGCATTATTAATTAAGAAATCAATTTTGCCAAAACGGCTTATCGCTTCTTCTACCATTTTATGTAAATCTTCCTTTTTCGTGACATCCGCTTGCACGAATTGTAGACGCTCTTCCATATTTTTATATGTTTCTTTCAACTTTTCCATAGCCGTGATATCGCTATGATACGTTACTGTTACTGAATATCCTTTAGCCAATAACTTTTCTGTTACTTGCTTTCCTAAACCTTTCGTACCGGCTGTAATGAGCGCGTGTCTCACAAACATGCCTCCTTTTAAATTGCTATACTTCATATGTAACAAGTTCTCGCTCCAATTACAACTAAAATGAATTGAAACAGAGTTTTCAAAATTCTGTAACGTTTCTGGCAAGCACGTTACCAAAATTTGTTTTATAATTAAGTTGTAAACAGTTATAAAACAGATTGGGAGGAATTTACTATGAATAATACATATACAAATATTTTAATCGCGGTGGATGGTTCTAAAGAAGCAGAAAAAGCCTTTAAAAAAGCAATTCAAGTCGCAAAGCGCAACAATGCAACATTAACAATCGCTCATATCGTTGATGTAAAAGCGTACTCAGCAGTAGAGGCTTATAGCCGTGCAATTGCTGAACGTGCAAATCTATTTGCAGAAGACTTATTAGAAGACTACAAAAAAACTGCGCTTGAAGCTGGTCTTGAAAAAATTGAAACTGTATTAGAATTTGGTAACCCTAAATCTAAAATTTCAAAAGAAATCGCTCCAAACCATAAAGTAGATTTAATTATGTGTGGTGCGACTGGTTTAAATGCTGTTGAACGCTTCCTAATCGGTAGCGTCTCTGAACATATTATTCGCTATGCGAAATGCGATGTCCTTGTTGTTCGTGGTGATGAGGAGCAAGGTGATCTTTAATTTATAGATAAAACACCAAGTCCACATGGGCTTGGTGTTTTTCATTTCACATATTTCACTATAAATACAAGACAAGCCACAATAACAACAGTAATTGCTAATACATAGGGAGGAAGAAACTTCAAAGACCATAATGCCATCATAATCGTCGCAACCGTTAAGTATGCTTACTTTGCATCTTCTGTCATTTTTTTACGAAGTAAGAAGACGTACAAATAGCCAATTGGCGGCGTAATGAAGCAAAGAACATATATGATTTTTGATTTTAAATACCATTTTTGTTCTCCAAGTTTCTTTATATCCCCTTCTATTCTCTTATGCTCTTGTTCTCTCGCCTCTTCTACAAGCGGGTCTTCCTCTTCTCCTCGCTTTTCTTTCATATAAGGAAGAAAGTGCATAAAAAAATAGTATGCGAATACGAACGCTCCAAACCCAATATTTAATCTTTCTAATGGAATATGCTCACTAAAAAAAGCAGCAGTAAGCACTAAAGACAAACAGTACGTCATCATCCAAAATGAACGTTTTCTCTTTTTCCGTTCCATTTCTTTTTTATCTTGTACATGTTTTCTTTTCGAAAGCCATATTGAAATACAGCAATCTACTACAAATAGAGAAAAAATAAATATCGCAACGTGTACTGTTTCTACATTTCCAAATGAAAATACGTTTGGGAATGCAACATACAATACAATTAGCGTGTACAAAATTAGCCCTATAAAATAAAGTGAAACTTTAATCAGTGGGGGGTTTTGTTCATCCCCCACTGATTATTAGTTGAACCAATCGGGCTTTTACGGGCAGTTGATCCCCACCTAACTTCTTTGCTCTCGCTAAATTTTGAGGTGGGGGTCTTACTGCCCGTTAATGCGGGATAAATACGTCTCATTTTCCATCCCTTTCTTATTTCCTAACATTACGTTAACATACATTTTTTAGAAATAGACGGACAAAATATATATGTGTAAAAAAGGAGGATGCTATATGGATGATTCTGAACGCATTATTTTAGACGTGAACGGCAAAGAAATTGAAATGCTAGATAAGATTCGCACTCATTTTAAAGAAAAACATGGCGTTGAACTAAGTAATGGTGCATTACTTCGTGATTTGATGGATATTGAGTATATTCGAATTACAGAAGATCGACATAAGTATGATTAAAAGAAAAACGACTGCAGGCGAATGCCATCAGTCGTTTTCTTTCTTTATTTAAGCTCTTGATGCTTCTCGCCCATACCACCTTGCTCATTGCTATCTTGGTGTACAGTTAGTTTATTTGTTTTCGCATCTTTTAAAACTCTATATGTATATGATTCATTTGGTTCATCTTTAAACTGCACATTCATTCCATACGAATCCATTTTGCTATAAAAGGCCGGTTTTATGTATGCAATATCACTTTCTTTATATCCTTTATCTTGCAAATGCCACATCGTTGCGATAATCGCTTCTTCTCGCTTTTCTTTTTCACCAACATACATATATTTGTCCAAAAGAAACACTTTAGCATTTGCAATTAAACTAATTACCAGTACAATGATAAACACTATTTTTTTCATAGACTTCCCCTAAATTGTTATTTTTTACTACATTGTAACTTAAATGCTAGTAAAAAATAAAGTACGCCAGACTTTACTAGACTGGCGTACTTCCCAACTCAATTCTTAATAACTTCTTTCGTTAACCCCTTCGCCTTTTCCAAAGCGTTTTTGATTTGTTCAAACCCTGTCCCACCAGCACTATTACGACGCTTTACAGCCGCATATGGTGAAAGAACTTCATACAAATCTTCTTCAAATAAAGAGCTCATTTCTTGATATGTTTCAAGCGGGACATCTAATAAATAAATTCCTTTTTGTGTGCAATGTAGCACTAACTTCCCAACAATTTCATGAGCTTGACGGAATGGTAGTCCTTTGTTTGCTAAGTAGTCGGCAATTTCTGTTGCGTTGGAGAAATCTTGCGTCACAGCTTGCCCCATTTTTTCTTTGTTTACAGTCATCGTTTCAAGCATGCCCGCCATAATATGAAGGCATCCTTCTACTGTTTTGACTGTATCAAACATTCCTTCTTTATCTTCTTGTAAGTCTTTATTGTAAGCGAGTGGTAATCCTTTCATTACTGTAAGTAAACTGAATAAATTACCGTATACTCTGCCTGTTTTACCACGGATTAGTTCCGCCATATCCGGATTTTTCTTTTGCGGCATAATGCTGCTACCTGTCGCATATTGATCGCTCATTTCAATAAATTGAAACTCTTGGCTACTCCATAAAATAAGTTCCTCACAAAAACGTGATAAGTGCATCATGAGCATAGATGAATTACTTAAAAACTCCAGTATGAAATCACGATCACTTACTGCATCTAAACTATTTTCATAGATTCCATTAAACCCAAGAAGTTCCGCACTATATTCTCGGTCGATCGGGAATGTCGTCCCAGCTAGCGCTCCTGCTCCTAATGGGGAGATATTAATACGCTTTAATGAATCTTCATAACGATTCACATCACGCTCTAACATCCAAAAGTAAGCAAGAATATGATGAGCAAATGAAATCGGCTGGGCACGCTGTAAATGCGTATAGCCAGGCATAATTGTCTCAATGTTATTTTCTGCTTGATGAACAAGAACAGTTTGCAATTGTTTTGTAGCTTTTATAATATGTTCTACCTTTTCTTTTAAATACAAATGCATATCTGTCGCCACTTGATCGTTACGACTTCGGCCTGTATGAAGTTTCCCTCCTACTTCACCGATTTTTTCAATTAACATCTTTTCAATATTTAAATGAATATCTTCAGCTTCAACCGAAAAATGCAATTTATTTTGTTTCGCTTCTTCTAATAAATATTGAAGACCTATCTTTATTTTCTCTGCCTCTTCTTTCGTAACGATGCCTTGCTTTGCTAGCATCGTTACGTGTGCAATACTCCCTTTTATATCTTGATTTACTAATTGTTGATCGAAGGAGATGGATGCTCCAAACTCTTCAACCCACGCTTCCGCTTCTTCCGTAAAACGTCCGCCCCAAAGTTTGCTCACGCTTCCACCTTCTTTTGATTCACTTGGCTGTATACTTTCGTCGGTAAACCAAATAATGAAATAAATCCAACTGCTGCATCATGATTAAATTCATCTTGAGCAGTATATGTTGCTAATTTTTCATCGTATAAAGAGTATTCAGATTTACGTCCTTCTACAATCGCATGACCTTTAAATAATTTTACACGCACTGTACCTGTTACATTCTTTTGCGTTTCTTGTAAAAATGCATGAAGCGCTTGTTTTAAAGGAGAGAACCATAAACCGTTATAAATAAGTTCTGTTATTTTCTGTTCAATCACTGGTTTAAAATGCGCTACTTCTTTTACGTGTGTTAAATCTTCCAACTCTTTATGTGCAGTGATTAACGTCATTGCTGCTGGGCATTCGTATACTTCACGAGATTTAATACCGACAAGACGATTTTCTACGTGATCGATACGTCCAACGCCATGTTTTCCAGCAAGTGCATTTAACGTTTTAATTAATTCTGCAAGTGAATATGCAGTACCATTCAAAGTCGTCGGTACACCTGCTTCAAATCCGATTTCTACAAACTCTGGTTTATTCGGTGTATCTTCTAATGCTAATGTCATCTCATATGCCTCTTCTGGTGGTGCTGCCCATGGATCTTCTAAAATTCCACATTCGTTGCTGCGTCCCCATAAGTTTTGATCGATTGAAAACGGGCTATCTAAATGAATCGGAATTGGTACATCGTTTTCTTTTGCATATGCAATTTCTTCTTCACGTGACCACTTCCATTCACGTACAGGCGCAATCACTTCTAAGTAAGGATTTAATGCTTGGATAGAAACTTCAAAACGAACTTGGTCATTTCCCTTTCCTGTACATCCATGTGCAACTGCAGTTGCACCTTCTTGTTCTGCGATTTCTACTAATTTCTTCGCAATAAGCGGACGAGATAATGCAGAGACAAGAGGGTATTTCCCTTCGTATAATGTGTGTGCTTGCATCGCCATCAATGCATATTCATTCGCAAATTCTTCTTGGACATCCACCATATATGATTTAATTGCACCAACTGAAAGTGCCTTTTCTTTCACAAACCCTAAGTCTTTTCCTTCCCCTAAATCTAAACAAAGTGCGATAACATCATAATTCTTCTCTTGTAACCATTTAATTGCAACGGAAGTATCAAGACCTCCGGAATATGCTAATACAACTTTTTTCTTCTCCATTTTGCATCCCCCTAAAGAATAAATATTCATTTTCTTTTATAATAATTCAAACTTTAACACCTTTTACAAAATGTATCAAGAGTCATTTTCAAATTTTTTCAAACAATTTCGTCGAACTTTTTTCTGTTTTTCTGTACAATATAAGCAGGAAAACGGGGGTGAACTTATGGAAAAGTATTTCTTATACGATAATCATCTAGGAATTGAAATTCCGCATTTACAAGAAGATTGGGAAGATATCCCCGAAAAAATGCAGCATGCTATTTTACTAAAATGGGAACAAATTCGCGGGAAAATTCCTGATCGTATAAAAGAACTTGAGCACTATATTAATACAAAACAACATCATTTAAATAACGAAGAAGACTTCGAAGTTTCTTGTAAACTAAATTCAGAAATTGCCGATCTTGCTTCCATCATTAATGACCTTTGGCTTTGGTATCGACTCACTCAAAATGTATCTGAGGGGAAAGCACACCAATGAAAAAAGCATGCCCCTCAATTACTTTGGGTCATGCTTTTTTGTCGTAACATGATTTACAATATATCTCTTGTGCTGTTTTCGCCAAACACACATCAAATGGACCAACTAATATACTTCTTTCTTTCGGCAACTTTACAAAAGCAACAAGTTCTTCTTCATATTGAATTTTTTTCTGACATGAAACGCATATTAATTCTTTTCTTTTGAACATGTCTTTTAGCATATCTTCACTCTCCCCTTCATCTATCTATATTAATATGCTCTCATAATAGTTAAGAGTTGTAAAAAAATGACACATTTCGAATCGAATGATTCATATACTATGTACAAAAGGAGGTCTAAAGCTTATGCGTGCTTTCGTTATTATCGCTTTAACTTTTTTAAGTGTAATTAGTTGGGATTCGTTTTTTAAAGATAAAAGTGATGAAAAGAACACAACGGAATAAAACCCTTTTTTTCTTGCTTATTGGACAAACCGTTACAAACTGTCCAATCCTCTGAAATAACTTAGGCTTTGCTACAAAAATATTTAAACATAACATTTTTTGTAGATTCCCTCCGTTTATTGTCGGTTTCCATCCGCATACATTTTTTAAAAGTATGATATAATAGTATAAATCTTGAAGGAAGGGATTTTGATATCATGATCGCTCGAAGGAGCATGTGGCATCGTATTGACGAATCATACACGTAGCGTATTTTTCAGCTCAGATACTTTAGTCTAGCGAAAAAAATACGAGAGTGGGGAAATTATGATTGCCCGAAGGATAATTTGGCAAAAAAAAGACTCTTCTTACACATAGCGTTTTGTTTAGGACTTAATTGTTACTAACTAAACAAAACAAAGAAGAGCAGGATTGCTAAATGACGAATCCTACTCCACGTTTTGTTTAGTCGTTTTAAGACTTAAACTAAAACGAAGGTAGGGAGAATTGATGGACGAGAGGATTATTCGTTATTTCTTCAGCGACATATAGCGTAGTTAGTTTTTTCGTAAACTAACTGAAAGCTACATGTGAGCTCGTAGTTAGTTTACAACACAAAAAGGACTACTAACTACGGAAAGAAGGAATAACGATGAGGAACATCCAAAGTCGGCAAATTATTAAAGAAATTTTTATGGTTTTAATCGGTTCATTTATTTTAGCAGCAGCGCTATATCACATTCACTTCCAAAACCACTTAACAGAAGGTGGCTTTGTAGGAATTGCACTATTCATTCAAAACTTTTATGATATTTCACCATCTATTTCAACTGTATTAATGGATATCCCAATTATTTTACTGTGTGCTTCATTTTTGGGTAGAAAAATGGTTGGCTATTCATTCTTAGGTTCTATTTCATTCGGATTATTTTATTCCTTAATGGAAAATTATTCTCCATTTACGGTAGATTTATCAAATAATTTATTTATAGCTGCAATAGTTGGCGGTGCGTTAGCTGGTATTGGACTCGGTTTTATATTGCGATTTGGCGGTGCAACCGGTGGAGACGATATTTTAACAATTGTATTAAGTAAACGAACTCGTTTTACAATTGGGCAAATTTTCTTCGTCTTTGATGCGATTGTTCTTGCGCTTTCATTATATTATTTAAATTGGACAGAAATTGCTTTTACTATTCTTTCGATTGCCGTACAGGCAAAAACATTGGATTTAATTTATTATCCAAAAACAGAAAAAACAGCAGAAAAGCAGCCAGTATCTGTTCCAATGTCCAAAAAACATGCAACAAATTAAAAAAGCGAAAGGCTTCGGCCTCTCGCTTTTTTTATGCTCTTTTTTCTTTCTCGACTATATGGCGCACTTGATAAAATCTATTTGCAAATTCAGTAACGTTTCTTGTTAAACGATAGTTCACTGTAGATCCAATTGCCATTCCAATTACCGGAATACCTTGGAATAATTTACGACGAAGAGCATAAATCGAAAATGTCTTCAAAATTTGTTTTAACACAACTTCAGTAGAAGCTGTTTGCAACACTGCTTCGTCTCCTTCATAAAAGAACGAATCTTCTTGCTCCAGCTCTTGCAATAAATTGTACCATGCGTATTGCTGAAGTCTTCCTGGTAGTAATGACGCATGAAACACCTTTAACGCAAGCATCATTTCATAAGGCTTGTTCACATCATGCCCAAATGATGTTGCAATAAGTTGGACTGCCTTCACATTTAACGCGATCATAACCGGAAAATCTGCCGTTAATAATAATAAACCTCCAGCACCTGTCGCCCCGCCTTGCACAAACGAATATAGACGATGACGTGCTGTTTGCTGCTCTGCTATGTATGTTAACTGATCAATAGATAATGCTTTCAAATCTTCAAGCTGTTCAATCGATTCATCAAATAATCTCGATGTTCCTAAAATCCGATTACGTGCATCTAACTGTGCTTGTGAACTTTGAATAAATGCATGCAAATGAAAGAGCCATCCATCTGCTTTCGTGAAGAATTCTTTTCGCTTTTTCTCAGGTAATTTCGCAACTGTAGTATGTAACCATTTATCAAACACTTTTTGAAAATCGGTCGCTTCTTGCTCAACTAATTGCGCTTCCCATTCTTTTATATTGTCTAAAATGGCTTGTTCTCGCTTCGATCGCATCGTAACAACCACCTCGTTCGATTTTTTTCTATTGTAACATATTTCTGCTTATTCTTTACAAATATGCTTGTATATCTCTTTTTATATACCCTTTATGAGTGACATAAAATAATAGCAAAAAGGATGAGATGCTTCACATGAATCTATCCAATCTAAAACAAAATTATAACGCAGAATTCAGCTTAGGAAAAAACTGCTGGCCTACTTGGGCATTATATCAATTAGAATTATCACCATTTTTTGGCGTTATTGATTTTATGCTAAGTCCTTCATTAGCGAAAGTAAATTTATTATTCCAAAATCGATTTGACCGCTTTTTAAATTAAGAAAATTTATCCTTCATCTCATTTTGGGATGATGATGCAAAATTAAGATGAAGGGGCAACCTTTATGAAATTGACTCCTGTCATGACTTTAAAACAGATGTAAACACACCAACTACTTGGCCTTCTTATACAGAAATTAAGTTAAACTACGAACATCGAACTAATCGTTTTCTAACTACAATTGAAACGGCAGAATCCATATTATTTATTCGAACTGGAGGAACATACGAAGAAGCATGTTCCCTAGAACAAATTTCATCTCAAATAATTACACATACATTCTCTGTCCTGTTACTAATTCCTGCCGATATACCAACTATCACTCAAGAAGATTGGGGATTACAACATACTTGCGTTATGAAATGCCCGATTATGGATGTATACCAATACAATGAAGCATTTTGGAAAGACTTATTTGATGAAATTACAGTTAGACCGCACACTTAAATACAGAATACTTTTATCACACCATACATTATAATCTTCCTTATACAAAACAAATAAGGAGTGATTCTATTATGTATCCACGTGCAAAAGCTTTCGGTCTTGCTGTACATCAAGATCGCCTTCTCGTACAAGAATATTATACAGAAGGCGAAACATATTATCGTCCTCTTGGCGGTTCCATTGAACTTGGTGAAAAATCAGCACATACTGTTATTCGGGAGTTTACAGAAGAGCTTCATACGGAGATAGAAATCACCAATTATTTAGGTTGCTTAGAAAATGTCTTTCATCTAGATGGGGGCATTGGTCATGAAATCATTCAACTATATTCTTTGCGTTTATTAGACACCTCACTATATGAAATGGAAATATTAAATATACAAGATGAGCAAGCAGTAACATATGCGAAATGGATTCCTATTAAGGCATTCATTCAGAAAGAAAAAATATTATATCCGGATGGAATTTTAAAATACATCCAAAAGAAAAAAGACGAAATCCTATAGGATCTCGTCTTTCTTTTTATATATTAACCAATATCTCCAAGACGTAGTACGTCACGAGCAATCATAACTTCTTCGTCAGTTGGAATTACGATAATTTTTACTGGAGAGTGTGGGAAGCTGATGAATGCTTCTTCACCGAATACGTTATTACGTTTTACATCGAAGTATACGCCCATGTACTCAAGGCCTTCTAATACGCGCTCACGAATAATCGCACTGTTTTCACCTACACCAGCTGTAAAGATGATTGCGTCTACACCTTTCATACGAGCTGTGTAAGAACCGATGTATTTGTGGATACGGCTTACGAATACATCAAGTGCTACTTTCGCACGGTGGTCGCCTTCTTCTTCTTTCGCAATGATGTCACGTAGGTCACTAGAGTAACCAGTAAGACCTAACATACCACTCTTCTTGTTTAATACGTTAACTACTTCTTCTACTGTTTGGCCTGTTTTTTCCATGATGTATGGAATTAACGCAGGGTCAAGGTTACCAGAACGTGTACCCATTGTTACACCAGCAAGTGGAGTGAAGCCCATAGAAGTATCGATAGATTTACCGCCTTCTACTGCTGCGATACTTGCACCGTTACCTAAGTGACAAGAAAGTAAGCTTAAGCTTTCAATTGGACGACCTAATAATTCAGCCGCACGCTCAGTTACATATTTATGAGAAGTTCCGTGGAAACCGTATTTACGGATGCCGAATTTTTCATAGTACTCATATGGTAAGCTGTATAGGAATGCAGATTCCGGCATTGTTTGGTGGAATGCTGTATCGAATACTGCTACTGCTGGTACGTTTGGTAATACTTCTCGGAATGCTTTAATACCAACAACGTTTGCTGGGTTATGAAGTGGTGCTAAATCGCTTAATTCTTCGATATCAGCTAATACTTCATCAGTAATTAAAACAGAGTCAGCAAATTTTTCGCCGCCGTGAACAACACGGTGACCGATACCGCCAATCTCATCTAGAGATTTAACGATTCCGTTTTCAGTTAATTTTTTAAGAAGCATATTAACTGCTACTGCGTGATCTGGGATGTTTGTAATTTCTTTTTGTTTTTCGCCATCTACAGTAATAGTGAAGATACTATCTTCTAAACCGATACGTTCTACTAAACCTTTTGTTAATACTGTTTCACTTGGCATTTCAAATAATTGGAATTTTAAGGAAGAGCTTCCTGCGTTAATCGCGATGATTTTTGACATCTAGTCTTTCGCCCCTTTTTCTCTTGGTAGTTGTGTGGATGTTTCCACAAACCGCTCGATTTTATCTAATCAAATTTACTAAATATGAAAACGTTTCATCATTAGCAAATTTTATACTCACGATTTTAATTTAAACATCGTCCGACATATATTTCAAGTGAAAAAATTGTAACACCAAGAAAAAATATATATTACAGATTTCAAAAAAATTCAGTTAAATCTAGTATATATTTAAAAATATGACATATTATATAAAACTGTACTACATGAATCACTAACTCTGTTACATATACCCAGCTTTATTTATGTGTTGCAAACCAAGTATTTAATTGATCCATAATGTTCTCCATCGCCTTCATGTTAGAGAATTTAGGCAACTCCACTAATAACGCCTGTTTTGGCATTGTTACATTAGAGCCTTTCTTTTGGAGAACAAATATACTTTTTGCATTTTTCTCGTTTTTAAACATGGAAACAGGAAGCTGTAATAACCCTTGAATAAAGCATGTTTCTTTAATAAATGCATGTAATTTCGGTGCCTGGTCACTTTCAAAAATGAAGTTTGGTACTAAGAAGAATAAGTACCCGCCCTCTTTCGTATGTTTCACACTTTGTTCAATAAATAAGTGATGAGCATACGACATTCCTTCATCTGCTTTTAATTTATATTCACTGGCACCGATTTCGTTTGGATAGTAACCAATCGGTAAGTCTGAAACGACTGCATCAACTGGATCGATATAAAGTGGTGCTAGTCCATCTTGATGGAAGAATTCGATTGCATGCTTCTGTAAATTTGCATTTACTAAAGCAAGTTTAATTAGCACTTCATCCACTTCTACACCAAATCCACTCATTGTTAGTCCTTCTTTGGCGCTATTAAACACTGTAGTCATTAAATTTCCTGTTCCAATTGCAGGATCTAAAACTGTAATTTCGTTTTGACCTTGCATAAATTTATGGAATAAGTAACTCATGAACATCCCAACTGCATCAGGCGTCATTTCATGATTCGCTTGTACGCCTTCTTTCATTCCTTTTAAGATGGCTAACTGAAATGCTTTACGAATTTCTTCACCTTTATATGTTTCTTCATTAAACGTACTATATTCACGATTCAGCCTTTCAATTGCTGATTCGGATAATTCCTCTTGTAAAATCGCTCCCTCAAACAAGTTATCACCTGTTTCTACAAGCGCCTCTAAATATGTCACATCTAATTCTTTACGTAAAACTACCGCAGAAGAATCAAAAATAGAAAATAATGTTTCCACTGTCTGACTCACGTACATTCCTCCTTCTCTCTTTTACACATAACTTATATCATACCACAAAGTGATTTTTTCCAAAAAGAAAAAGCGACCTCCTGTAAAGAGCTCCCTCTCAAGTTATATATGATATAACGTTTTTTCTCATATATCGGCACCGTTACGTAGCGATATATGAGAAAAAACGACCTCTTTATAAGAGGTCATTTCCTTCACATTACTTTGCAGATTTAGCTGCTTCTAATGCTGCTTCATAGTTTGGATGGCTTGTACCTTCGCCTACGTATTCTACGTAAACTACTTTGTCATTGCTATCTACTACGAATACTGCACGAGCAAGTAAACGAAGTTCTTTCATTACTAAGCCGTAAGCTTCACCGAATGAAAGGTCACGGTGGTCAGAAAGTGTTACAACATTTTCTAAACCGTTTGCTGCACACCAGCGTTTTTGAGCGAATGGTAAATCAGCGCTAATTGTTAATACTTTTGCGTTTTCAATACCTGCTGCATCTTGGTTAAAACGACGTGTTTGTGCATCACACACACCTGTGTCGATTGAAGGTACAACACTAATTAATTTTACTTCGCCTTTGTATGTTTCTAAACTTACTGGAGATAAGTCGTTTGCTAATACTTGGAAGTTTGGCGCTTGATCGCCAACTTTAACTTCTGTTCCAACTAAAGTCATTGGATTACCTTTAAAAGTTACGTTTGCCACTTGAAAATCCTCCCTTATTTAAACAAAATATGTACAATGTAAATGATAGTTTGTCCCTATCGATAATGCAAATAAAATCGCTTTATTTACAAAAAAATAAAAGAAGCTAACCTATTGATTAGCTTCTTTATTCGTTAAATTTGAAATTCAGGATCATCTTCTTTTCGTTTATCCATCATTTCTTTCACTTTATCAACAGCTTGTGGCGCTAATTCAATTATTTTATCGATGACGTGTGTTTGTTTATCTAAGTGCAATACTTTCACACCATCTCCATTTATAACAAGAAAGGCAACAGGATTAATAGAAACTCCTCCACCACTTCCCCCGCCAAATGGATGACGGCCTGAATGTTCTACTCTACCAAATTCACTTCCACCAGCAGCAAATCCGAAACTTACTTTCGAAACAGTAAGAATTACACTTCCATCTGCCGCTTTAATTGGGTCACCAACAATTGTATTTACATCAGTCATTTGTTTTAAATGCTGCATTGCTGTTGTCATTAAACCTTGAATTGGATGGTCCATTCTATATCCCCCCTATGCTTGAACAGATTTTTCTGTCATACCAGATTTTTGCTGCCTCATAAATATGAGCAATTTCATCGCTGTTTTTATAGTGCGGAATATACGAAAAGATGCTGTTAACTCGCATCTTGATGCAAATCCCTTCCCTTGAAAAACAGGAGTAATTTCAAATTCTGGTACATCGACAATATGCATATATTGTCCGACAACTCCAGCAGCCATACCTTTTGTCCCCCATGCATATCCAGTGACAATTCCAGTACTAGCTGCGTCGCCTGCTCCAATTTGCGTATGCCATTTCCAACCATTGATTTTCACTCGTTTGAGAAAATCTTTAACGATAGTATGAACTTTTTGAAGCCTTTTTATCAGTTCCCCAATACTGTCAAGTTGCGCCATAATTTTATTATCTAGTCCGCCGTCCTCTTCAGCTTTTTCGATTTTCTGTCCTGTCTTTTTCTGCTGTTTTTCAATTCTTTCCAACACATCAAATGTATATCGAATCATCCATATTTTCACTTGAAATAAACATTGCTTTTCCATTTCTGAATATAAAAATGTCACCTTAAGCGATATTTTCGACAATAGTATAAGCAAAATAAAAAGGAGAAGAATTATTATTCCAATTACGAGCCACTTCATACGTATCATCCTTTCACTCCATACCCATTATCGACAAGTTTATTCATCGTTAAACAGAGTTTTATAAGATTGAATATAAAAATTTTTCTAAAAATAAAAAGGTATTTTGACAATTTATATCGAAATATATTATTTGAACATATCATCAGGGAACGGACTCTAATGATATGCAGCACGAAAAACAGAAAATTTAACTGCAGTGGAGGGATACATAATGGCAGATCGTCGCAATTTATTTTTCTTTTATGGTGATGACAAAGCAACGCTCGTTGAAAAAATGAAACCAATCTATCGTATTTTAGAAGAGAATGGATTTACCATATTAGATCATCCAAAAAATGCAAACGCTATCGTCAGTGTTGGAGATGATGCAACCTTCTTACAAGCCGTTCGTAAAACTGGTTTTAGAGAAGATTGCTTATACGCAGGGATTTCTACGAAAGATGAAACTTCGTTCTACTGCGATTTTCACATTGATCACATTGATACAGCCCTTCAAGAAATTACAAAAAATGAAATTGAAGTGCGCAAATATCCAACAATTCAGGTAGATGTAGATCATGGTACATCTTTCTATTGTTTAAATGAGTTCTCATTACGTTCTAGCATTATTAAAACATTCGTTGTAGATGTTCACGTTGATGATTTATACTTCGAAACATTTAGAGGGGACGGTTTAGTAGTTTCTACCCCAACAGGAAGTACAGCTTACAATAAATCATTGCATGGTGCAGTTGTTGACCCACTTATTCCATGTTTCCAAGTAAGCGAACTAGCATCTTTAAACAACAACACTTACCGTACGCTCGGTTCACCGTTCATTTTAAATCACGAACGTACATTAACTTTAAAACTAAGACCAGACGGTAACGATTATCCTGTTATCGGCATGGATAACGAAGCGCTTAGCATTAAACAAGTGGAAAAAGCTGTTGTACGCTTAAGCGATAAACAAATTAAAACAGTTAAATTAAAAAACAACTCTTTCTGGGAAAAAGTACAAAGAACGTTTTTATAGAATTAAAATAACCGCAGAATTATGGAATTCCATAATTCTGCGGTTGTTTATTTCTCTAACTATTAGTTACTATTTTTGTCGGTAAGTCGATATATTTCAATAATCGCTCATATATTTTTACATACCTTTTCTATAGACAACTTGGCCATCTATTACGGTCATTTCTGCTTGTACTTCTTTCATTTCTTCTGCCTCAATTTCAAAAATATTACGGTCTAATATCGTAAAGTCTGCTTCATATCCTTTTATAATTTGCCCTCGCTTCGCTTCTTTTCCGATTGCATAGGCACTTCCTGTTGTAAATAGAGAAACAGCCTCATATACCGTTAATCTTTCCTCAGGCATATAGCATACATCGTCAATAAAACTTCTACGTGTAACAGCGCTATATATGCCTAAAAATGGATTCACTTGTTCAATTGGTGCGTCAGACCCACCGTTGCAGCGTAATCCTGCTTCCAGTAACGTCTTCCAAGCGTATGCATAACGAAGACGACGCTCGCCTAGTTTTTCAATGACTGACGGGAAATCTGAGGAAAGAAAGACCGGCTGTATATCGATAATAGCCGACAAGTTTTTCATTCTTTCAATCAACTCTTCACGAGCAAGCTGACAATGAATAATACGGTCACGTAACCCTTTTGCTGGTGGATATAATTCGAGTGCATTAATGACATATTCAAGCGATAAGTCACCGATAGTATGAATCGCAACTGGCATATGTAAGTCTCGTGCTTTCTTCACTAATTCTGCAAGTTCTTCACGTGAGAAAATTGCAACCCCATTCGTTTCCTTCGCATCTTCATACGGTTCACTTAATAATGCTGTTCTTCCGCCAAAAGAACCGTCAGAAAAAATTTTCATTGCCCCAAATTCAATATAATGTTCATTTTCATATTCTTTTCGTTCTTGTGCTACTTCATGATGAACGAGCAAATGTGCTTTAAATGGCATTTCTTTTATAACGTGAGAAAACGCATTATGCGTTTTTCTAAAGCCACCATAGTAATTTAAATCTTCCGTATGCCCGCCAACAAGTCCATATTGCCAACAATCTTTAATCGCTGTTTGCAGAGCTCTTTGTAAATAAGCTTCATCAATTTCTGGCTGAACGTGTTTAATTAATTCTTGCCCTTGTTCATATAAAAGTCCTGTTAACTTATTTGATGAATCCCTGCCAATTTTCCCGCCTTTTGGATTTTGCGTCGCTTCTGTTATGTTCGCTTCTTGCAATATGTATGAATTCACCCATGTAACGTGACGACAAACTCGCTTTAATAAAATGGGATGTTCTTTCGAAATTTCATCTAAATCACGCGCATGAACATCTTTCGTATCTGTAAAGTTATTTTCATTCCATCCTTCTCCAATAACCCAAGATCCCTTTGGTGCTTCTTCCACTCGCTTCTGAACAAGAGTAAGCACTTCACCATAAGATGTACAATTTGATAAATCTAGACGGAGTAATCTCTCCCCATGCCCAATAAGATGCATATGGCTATCAACGAGACCCGGAATCATTGTTTTTCCTTTTAGGTCCTGCAACTTAACGTTTGAATATCTACTTTCTAATTCTTCCTTACTCCCAGCATCAACGATTATGCCATTTTCAACATAAATAGCTTCTACTTTTTCATTCTTTTCTCGCATTGTGTAAATGATGCCGCCATACCAAATTTCTCTCATATATCCCATCTCCTTTATTTTATTGTATAAAAAAAAGCACCATTTCAAAACATGGTGCTTTTCTAAAAATTACTTTTGTTCAGTAGTAGACGTTGTAACTTGCCATTCAATATTAAATTTATCTTTTACTTGTCCGTATGCTGGGCTCCAGAATGTTTCTTGAAGTGGCATGATAACCTCTCCACCTTCTTGTAACTTATCGAATACTTCTTTTGCTTTTTCTGCATTACTAATTTGAATTGCGATTGTTACTTGAGATCCGATTGCATGCCCTTGACCTGGGAATGTATCAGAAATCATAAGATCCGTATTACCAACTTTTAAAGTAGCGTGTAAAACGCGCTCTTTCGCTTCAGCTGGAATCGGGTATTCTGGATTTTCAGGCATGTCACCAAAAGTTTGCATGACTTCTACTTTTGCATCTAAAGCCTCTTTATAAAACTGTACAGCTTCTTGCCCACTACCATCTAAAACTAAGTACGGATTAATACCTAAAATCATACGGACACCTCTTTTTTAAGTTTATAAAATCGAACTTGTGTTCGTTTTTATATTATCATTGTTTTGCATTTCATTCAACTATTTACTTCACTGTTTTCAAAATTATTTTGACGGAATCTCCATCTCTTGTTTTCTAAGTTCAATACGGCGAATTTTTCCAGAAATCGTTTTTGGTAGTTCATCTACAAATTCAATTTTGCGAGGGTATTTATATGGTGCAGTGAGTTCTTTGACGTGTTGTTGGAGTGTTGGAATTAATGTTTCTTCGTTCTTTTCTATATTCTCTCTTAATACGATAAATGCCTTCACGACACTTCCTCGAATTTCATCAGGACTTGCGACAACCGCACATTCTCTTACGTAAGGATGTTTTACAAGCGCATCCTCTACTTCAAACGGCCCGATTGTATAACCAGAGCTAATAATGATATCATCACCACGCCCTTCAAACCAGAAGTAGCCATCTTCATCTTTCTTCGCTTTATCACCTGTAATATAATAATCACCGCGGAATTGCATCGCTGTACGCTCATCGTCTTTATAATATTGTTTAAAGAGTGCCGGCGTTTCAATGTGAACTGCAATATCACCAACTTCGCCTACTTTAACTGGAATACCTTCCTCATTTACGATATCGACGTGGTTACCTGGCGTTGGTTTCCCCATTGATCCTGGTCTAATATCCATCCCTTTCATTACACCAACAAGTAGTGTATTTTCCGTTTGCCCATAGCCGTCTCTTACTGTAATATCAAAGTGCTTTTGGAACGTTCCAATAACTTCTCTATTTAACGGCTCACCTGCGGATACAGCGCTATGTAACGCCTCTAAATTGTACTGGCTTAAATCTTCTACCTTTGCCATTAATCTATACTCAGTCGGTGTACAACAAAGCACATTCACCTTATTATCGTCTAATAAATTTAAATACGTTTTCGGTTCAAACTTGCCGTTGTACACAAATCCTGTTGCCCCTGAACCGAGAGTTGCTAAAAACGGGCTCCAAATCCACTTTTGCCACCCTGGACTAGCCGTTGCCCATACAACATCATTCTCTTCAATTCCGAGCCAATTCGGGGCGCTTGTACGTAAATGAGCGTATGCCCACGCGTGAGTATGAACGACACCTTTCGGGTTTCCTGTCGTCCCTGACGTGTAAGATAAAAAGACCATATCTTCTTTATCTGTTTTCGCCATTTCTAACATGTCACTTTCTGTTTCTAATGCTGTTTTTAAATTGATCCATCCGTCTACTGACTGCTCGCTCAGGACGAATTTTTGAAGAGATTCCATTGCTTCTATATCATCAAACTGTCCAATGTACGGCTCATAGCTTACTATCGCTTTTACTTCGCCATGTCCAATTCGATATTCGATATCTTTTTTACGCAACATTTCCGAACTTGGAATTACGACAAATCCTGCTTTAATCGCAGCGATATACGTCATGTACGCTTCAATTAAACGCGGCATCATAATAAGGAGCTTGTCCCCTTTTTGTAAGCCACTTTTTATAAAAGCGTTTCCAATTTTATTTGCACCTTGCATTAATTCAAAATATGTAACTTCTCGTCTATTCCCTTTATCATCTTGCCAAATTAAAGCAAGCTTCTCTTTATCGTCTGTATATTTCTCTATTTCTGAAACTAAATTATAAGATGGTGGTGCCAACAATTCCTCTCTCTTCATAAACATCCTCCTTTTTCTTTATGCCTCCCTTATATAATAAAGAATTTTCAGTAAATTTTGAACCCTCTTCTTTTGACAATTTTTTTATGCTTTTGTCGAAATGAATTTATACTAATATGAACAACAAAAAGAAAGAGCGAGAGAACCCGCTCTTTCTAAGCCATCATATGGGATTATTTTTGGTAACCGCCTAATTGTTGCTCAGCTAGTGAAACTAGACGTTTAGTGATTTCACCACCAACAGAACCGTTAGCGCGAGCTGTTGCATCAGCTCCAAGTTGAACACCAAACTCTTGAGCGATTTCGTATTTCATTTGGTCTAATGCTGATTCAGCACCAGGAACCGCTAATTTATTTGTGCTACGTGACATGTTGTATCACCTCCTTGTGAGTATAGAGTGTGATAAACAACATGACTTCATACACGTTTTAGATATGGTAATTTATGGTTTTAGAAAAGTTCTTCAAATTTTTCTTCTTCCGCCACTACTTCAACCGTTTGTAATACCATTGTTTCTTTGTTCGCTACAGCTTCTTCGATTAACGGTGTGAAATCGTATTTCGCTTCAAATCGATTTGCTTTTTCACGCTTCGGCTTCGTCGCCGGGCTAGCTGGTGTGAATACTGTACAGCAATCTTCGTATGGACGAATTGAAATATCATACGTGCCGATTTCTTCAGCAATTTTAATAATTTCTAATTTATCCATCGTAATAAGCGGACGAATAACTGGGTAGTTTGTTACTTCGTTAATCGTATGCATGCTATCTAATGTTTGGCTTGCTACTTGTCCAAGACTTTCACCAGTCGTAATTGCAAGTGCGTTACGCTCCTCAGCAATCTGCTCTGTAATACGCATCATCATACGGCGCATAACCGTCATTGAATAGCTAGATGGGATTTCTTTATTAATCGTTTTTTGCACTTCTGTAAACGGAACAAGGTGCAGCGTTACACGTTTACAGTATTTCGTTAACCCTTGTGCTAAATCGATTACTTTTTGTTTTGCACGCTCACTTGTGAAAGGTGGGCTATGGAAGTGAACTGCTTCCACAGATACGCCGCGTTTCATCGTTAAGTACGCTGCTACCGGGCTATCAATACCACCAGAAAGAAGTACCATTACTTTTCCACCAACGCCAACTGGTAAACCGCCAGCTCCCATGTGCTCACCACACATAATATAACTATAACCACTGCGAATTTCTATACGTACATTCACATCTGGATTATGAACATCTACTGTTATATCCTCTGTATTTTCTAAAATGTGCCCACCGATTTCTGGAAGTAACTCCATCGTCTTCATTGGGAAGCGCTTATCAGAACGATGCACTGTAATTTTAAATGTTTTCACATCATCTTTTACTTGTAAGAAAGCTGCTAATGCACCTTTTTTAATGTCTTCTAATTCTGATGGTACTTTCATCGCTAAGTTAAACTTATGAATACCAAATACGTCTTTCAATCTTTCAGAGATTGCCTCATGATCTTCACCGTTTAACTGGATGTACATACGGTCATGCGTTGCATCAATTTTAATGTTTGGGAACTTTTTCAGTTTGAACTTCACGTTATCTTTTAATGTGCTTACAAATTTAGAACGGTTCTTACCTTTTGTCGTCATTTCTCCGTAACGCACTAAAATATATTCATATGTCATCATATTTCTTTACCTCATCACTTCATATAATTTTGGCATTGTCTCTTTTACAATACCTTCAAATTGTTTTACTTCTTCCATCGTGTTATCTGGTGCCAAACTAATACGAATAGCGCTTGCAGCTGCTGCATGCGGCACTCCCATCGACACTAACACTCTGCTTACTTCATTTGCTTTTGAAGAACAAGCTGATTTCGTTGACACATATACACCGTGTTCTTCTAAAGCATGAACGACTACTTCTGGTTTTAAACCAACAAATGATACATTTAAAATGTGCGGTGCTGCATATGCAAGCGATGTATTAATCGTCACATCTTCCATCTCTTTAAAGAAGCTGACAAGCTCCGCTTGTAAACCTTGCAAATGAGCTACCTTTTCTTTCACTTGTTCCATTGTCATGCGAAGTGCTTTCACCATCGCTACAATGCCAGGTAAATTCTCTGTACCAGAGCGATACTTAAGCTCTTGTTGACCACCTGATAAAATCGGATCTAATCTTACGCCATCACGTATATAAAGAAGACCCGTTCCTTTTACACTGTGGAATTTATGTCCAGATATTGAGCAAAGATCAATATGAGAAGCATATAAATCAAGCGGTACTTTTCCTATCCCTTGTACATGATCTACATGGAATCTTATTTTCGGATGATTCGATAATAAAGTTCCAATTTCAGCAACGGGCTGAATTGCTCCAGTTTCGTTGTTCACATGAATAATTGATACAAGAATCGTGTCTTCACGAATTGCTCGTTTTACATCCTCTACCGATACAACACCGTGCTCGTTAACCGGTAAATATGTTACATCAAATCCGAGTTCTTCTAATTGCTTATATGCCTCAAACACAGACGCGTGTTCAATATTTGTTGTAATGATATGTTTGCCGCGCGAACGATTCCTCATTGCTATCCCTTTAATCGCAAGGTTGTTTCCTTCCGTTCCACCTGATGTGAAAATAATTTCAGAAGGTTTAACGTGAAGAAGCTGCGCTGCAATCGTTCTTGATTGTGTTAATAGACGCTCTGCCTCTCCTCCAAGCGAATGAATAGAAGAAGGATTACCAAAATATTTCCCAGCAACCGTCACGTACGATTGAAGGGCTTCTGGATATGGCTTCGTCGTCGCACTATTATCAAAATAGATCATGGTTCTTCCCCTTTCAGCGCTATCACATCATATAATCATATCATAAATACGTGTCATTATGCTAAGACTACGCAAAGGTTCCGTTTTATCCCGATTAGTGAATAATAATAATTAGTGAGATCCCCCCACTGATTACAGTTTCACTTTACCCCGCATTAACGGGCAGTAAGACTCTCACCTCAAAGTTCAACTAGAGCAAAGAAGTTAGGTAGGAGATCAACTGCCCGTAAATGCCCGATTGGTTCAACTAGTAATCAGTGGGGGATGAATCCCCCCCACTGATTACAGTTTCACTTTATTTTGAAACGAATAACCTTACTGTATTCCGCTATTCATTATAGCAACATCGCCTGCAAAATTACACAAAAAAACAAACCCTTTATGAAAGGGTTTGTTCATTGTCTACATATTCAGCTATTTTTTGAACAACACCAGGTTCAAGTTGCTCTAGTACAGAAGCTGCTTGTTCTAAAGCTGCATCGTATTGATATTCACGGAATAATTTCTCCGCATAATTTAAGCTTTCTGCAAGGCTTTCATCATGACTGCGGTAACGGTTACCGTATTGAATTAATTTTTCAACTAAATACGCTTGTCCAATTAACTCTTCTGTCATTTCAGCTACACCGTTCACAGTTGTGTATGCTTCTTCTAAACTGCTATTTACAGCGTTCATATTTAACGGCTTCACTTCTAATTGTTCATATACAGCTTGCATTGCCATTTGCCCTCTTTTTAAATCTTCCATAATACTCTCTGGAAGACCTGGCAAATTCGACTTTTGCATAAAGCGTTTCGTTTCGAAAATAGTATTTCGCATTTCTTGTAACTTCTCACGCGCTTCAAACTCTTCTTTACGCATCGTTTGCAGCATCTCTTTATATTCTGCATGAAGTATTTTTAACGTTTCACATTGCTCATAAACCTCTTCTAGTTCCTCACGAATAATAGAGAAGGCAATATCTTGTTCAGCAACGCGTAATTGTAGCATTTCAAAACGTTTCGTTAAAATGTGCATTTGCTTTTCAATTACTTTTTGAGATTCAATATCCTTATCTTGCAATTGATAGCTTTGTTTCACAAGTTGTGTTTCTGTTTTCGTTTCAATCGTTTCGATACGTATTTCTTCTAAGTCTTCATAAACAGAAAGTGTTTTTTGCTCCACATAATGTCTCGCATGCACCTCTTGCTCAAGTTGATCATAGAAACCATCTAAACGAGTTTTTAAGTCTTCCACTTTTTCAGCCGCTTCTGTTATATGAAGCTCCTGTATATCCATTAAACATGTGTTTAGTTGTGTCGTCATATCACGAACTTCTTTAGGGACTTCCAAATACTCTAATACATAACCTTGTCTTACCATATCATTATGACCCTGTAATAAATCTTCCAGTTGAACTGGTAGCGTCGCTTGACACTCTACTAATAAATCTGGAATTTGGTGAATAATGATTTCTAAACCAGCTAAACCTTCTTCTAAACTAATAACAATTTCTCTCGCTTTTAAGTAGTCACCATTATCTGTTGCTTCTTCAAAACTTTTAAATTTATTAGATTCAGCGTCTAGCATCTCTTCGATTTTCTGCTCTGCTGCCCCATACATATGTCTATGAGCAAGAACACTCTTTTTCATACTACGATATGTATCACGTAACCCTTCAATTTCCGAGCTATTTTTCTCATGGCTTTCTAACAATTGCTGTAATTCATTTAAAACACCTGTAATACGATTATCAGCGTCATCTAAACCACTTATGGATTCGTTCATCGCATGCTTTGCTTTTCGGAAGGAGAATTGCGAGGCGAATTTTCGCGCTTGCGCTAAATCTTTGTCAGCTTTCGGAAGGGTTGTTGATACAATTTCATCCCATTCTTCACGCCATTTACCAAACAGTTCTTCTGTTTGACCCGTCATGTTTAAATCTTTTACCCGTTTTAGTTCATCTGCCACAGGTTTATCTTTTATCTCTTGTTTCCACTGCTCCAGTGCTTCAATATCTTTATATGAACGATTTCTTATCACAAGCTCTATCATGAGCAGCACTAGAATAGAGCTTACTACAATGATAACGATCGTCAGGATAGAATCCATGCAAAAAAGCCTCCTAGTTATATCTCTTTTTTTGTCCGTTCCGTTTATGAAATGGAAGGCATTATGTATAAAAAGGGAATTCCCCTATATTTAACAACTAACAATGTACTAATCATACCATGTAATGGCTTGTTTTTGACCTAGTTTTTTTTAAAATTTCATGTTTCTTTCAATGCGATTGTAATCTTTCTCAATATTCCGCCTACCTCACTACCTATCCTCAAATGATTGTAATAACAAACAATCTTTCGTATGAGATACGAAATAAATTTTCCGCATGAGTGGTGGTTCAACAGAAATTCCATGTACATTTCCCTGCCTTACAGACTGCTCTACTGCCCTTTCTGGAAGTAAAGTAATGCCAAGGCCAGCTTTTACCATTGCAAGCATCGGTTCTGCGTAAGATGTTTCCACAGCTATAGTTGGTTTTACACCTATCTCATGAAACATGTTCATAATCATTTTCCTTACATCGCATATTTCTGGATATACAATTAATTTTTCATTTTGCAGCTCTTCTATTTGAATGACTTTCTTCTCTTTATACGGATGATTATTTGAAATGACACAAACAATTTTCTCTTGTTGCACTTCTTTTATATACGTAGCACCTTCTACTACTGAATCGATGAACATCGCGTCGATCTCCCGCGCTTTAAATAAATCTCTTAATACTTCCGTATGTCCGATTTGCCACTCTACTTCGAGCTCATCACCTAATACATCTTTACACTCTAATATGTAATGCTCTGCTAAACTCGGTAGTATACCAATTGAAAACTTTCGGTTCTCTTGATACCCCCTCATTTCTGTTTTCACTTCATTTATTTGTTCCAAAATCGGTAGCATTCTTTTTATAAATAACTCTCCTGCCTCCGTTAACTCCACTCCTTGCGCAGAACGCTTAAGTAAAGTAACCTCTAAATCCGCTTCTAACTTTCGAATTTGCTTACTAAGCGCTGGTTGAGATATATGTAAAATTTTACTTGCCTTTGATAAACTTCGCGTATGCTTCACTTCGATAAACGATCGTACTGCCTCCAAATCCATCGTACACACCTCTAACAAAAAGTTATAACCGTTATAAGAAATCGATATTTCCTCCTATAAACAATTACTCTTTATACTTATTTCATCAACTTACTATAACGAAATGCAAAGGGGAAAGATACTCTTGAACAAAAAACAAATGCTACTCGGATCCTTTCTATGCTTACTCGCCGTCACTGCCTGGGGATTTATGTTTCCTGTAATGGCAAATGCTCTGCAATTTATCGATCCGTTCTTCTTCACAACGATTCGCTATGGATCAGCAGCTATTATTTTTCTTATTTTGCTATTAATTACTGAAGGGAAGACTTCACTCCGCTTAGAAAAAAGAACACTTTCTCTGTTCTTTTACGGGACAGTCGGTTTCGCAGGATATGGTTTTCTCGTTTTCTACGGACAACAACTTGCTGGACCTTCCGGAGCAATTCATGCAGCTATGATTCAGTCTCTTATGCCACTGATCGCCTTATCACTGCAATGGGTAACGAAAAATCGTCGCCCACAAAACTACACATTTCTTTGTATGTTCGTTGCATTACTTGGTGTGATGCTTGTCATTTCAAAAGGAAATATTCACTTATTATTTGGAGCTGCAAGCCACTTATCGACAAACATATTAATGCTATGCGGCGTTACTTGCTGGGTCATTTATACAAACGGAGGTGCTCGTTTTCAATCCTGGTCACCACTTAGGTACACGACATTAACTTGTTTATTTGGCTCCATTTCACTCATCGTTATTGTTACTTTCTTAACGTACACAAATATAGTTACTATGCCGTCACTGCGTAAAGTTGTGAGCGTTCGTTTTGAGCTCTTTTATATGTCGATTATCGCAGGAGTTATCGCTGTATTTTGCTGGAATATGGGAAATCGCTATATTTCATCTATTAACGGCATATTATTTATGAATTTAGTTCCTATTCTTGCACTGATCGGTTCTATCTTTCGAGGTTATACAGTCGATAAAATTGAAATCGCTGGAGCAACGTTAACAATTATCGCGCTATTATGTAACAATTTATGGCAAAGAAAAATAAACATAAAACTCCCCACCTCAGTTCGTTAGGTGGGGATTCTTCACATATGAACAGCTCTTGGCCATTCATGGTACATATTCGCTTTACATAATGCTTGTTCCATCCATTGCTCAATCTCTTTCGTGTACATTTCTATGAAAAATGTCTCAGACGGGAAAGAATGCAGTACTTCTGATATATATTGTGGATATAAAAACGGCATATTTATCATGCCTTTTAATTGCGTCATAAACATTGTAAATGATACTTTCTGAAATTCTTGTTTTATTTGTCCTTGCCTAATAATTTGCTCTATATAATATCTTTCTTTAGAAAAATAAACGGTCATCACTTCACGAATTAATGTCGTATCAAGCGAAAGCTCTCGGTAGAAGAAACGTGTTAGTTCTCTATTTTCAAATTGATATCGTAACATCCCACGCACCATTTGCACCATCACATCTTTAGTCGACAAATACTCTCTCTGTTCAAACGAAATTTCAATCACATGAATATAACCTTCTAAAAAATCAGTAATAAGCTGTTCTAATAAACCTTGCTTCCCAGCAAAATAATATGAAATATTCGCTACATTCACATCCGCTCGCTTTGCAATGTCTCGCACCGACGTTCCATCATAACCTTTCGTATTAAACAACGATATTGCCGCATCAATTACTTTTTGTTTCGTCTGCTTCATGCGCTCACTTCCTCTCAATGAACAGCTATAGTTTAAATTTCTTGACTTTTAAGACAAATTCCTTTAATTTTCTATCGACAAAGTCATGTGAAATACATCGTATTTTGCTAATATTTTACACATCTCGATAAAAAAGGAGCTGTTTCCATGTTTACTAAAGAAAGTTATGCAGGATCTCGCGTGCAGCAATATGAGACAGTAATTAAACAACTGGATGCGTTATTAACTGGCGAATCAAACGTAGTCGCAAACTTATCAAATGCGTCCGCATTATTAAACCAATTTTTAGATCGCGTTAATTGGGTTGGCTTTTATGTAACAGAAGGAAATCAGCTTGTCCTTGGACCGTTCCAAGGAATGCCTGCTTGCGTACGCATTCCATTTGGACGAGGCGTTTGCGGCGTAGCAGCTGAAACGAAAACAACTCAGCTTGTAGCGGACGTTCACCAATTCCCAGGTCACATCGCTTGCGATAGTGCTTCTAATTCGGAAATCGTTGTACCGATTGTGAAAGAAGGAGCTGTCATTGGTGTACTTGACATTGATAGTCCTGAAAAAAATCGTTTTGATGAAGTAGATCAGCGCTATTTAGAAAAGTTTGTGGAGACACTCCTAAAACATATGTAAAAAGAAAAGAGCGAGTTATCGACTTAGTACGTCCTGTACAAAACCGATAGCTCACTCTTTTTTTATTGATTAACAGTAGATATTTTCTTTAATGCCTGCTCTAAATCAGAAACGATATCCTCCCACGATTCTAAACCGACCGATAAGCGTATTAAATTATCGAAAATGCCCATTTCTTTTCTTAGTTCAGCCGGAATCGCAGCGTGCGTCATCGTTGCTGGATGCTGAATTAACGTTTCTGTATCGCCTAAACTTACCGCAATTGTAATAAAGTGAAGATCATTAATAAACGCTTGCGTCTCTTCTTTTCCGCCTTTTACTGAAAAAGAAATAACACCGCCCCCGCGTTTCATTTGACGAGATGCTAACTCCCCTTCTGGATACCAAACTTCTTCTACCACATCATGTTTTCTTAAGAACGATACAATTTTTTCTGCATTATCACAATGACGATCCATTCTTACTGCTAAAGTCTTTAACCCGCGTAATAATAACCACGCATCAAACGGCGCCATAATACCGCCGATATCTTTTCGCATCGGGCGAATCTTTTCAGCTAACGCTTTCGTTTTACAAATCGTTATACCCGCTACAACGTCACCATGGCCACCAATATATTTTGTCGCACTATGCACAACAGCGTCACAGCCAAGCTCAAGCGGTCTTTGTAAATAAGGCGAACAAAACGTATTATCAACAATGACAAGTAAGCCATTTTGCTTCGCAACCTGAATCACTTGTTTTAAATCGATTAATTTCATTGTTGGATTAATCGGTGTTTCAACGAAAATAAGCTTTGTATTCGAACGAATTTTATTTTCAATATTAGCCTCTGTCTCCATGTCACAAAACGAATGCGTAATCATAAATTTTTCTTCTAACACTTCTAAAAAACCGTACGTACACCCATATAATCCGTTTGAACAAATAATATGATCTCCAGCCTTTAAAAAACCAATTAAAGTTGCTGAAATAGCTGCCATACCAGATCCGAAGGCAAGTGCCTCTTCTCCTCCTTCTAACACCGCCATACGTTCTTCAAATAATTTCACAGTTGGATTTCCAAGCCGTGAGTAAATATAAGATGGATCCACTCCCGCAAAACTCGCCTCTCCTTGCTGCGCAGTCTCAAATGTAAATGTAGAAGTTTGAAATAAAGGTGGTGTTAAACTTCCTTTATGTTCCTCAGGTGTATAACCGTGATGAATTAACGCTGTCTCCATATGCTTCTTTTTCATAAAAACATCCCCTTTATGTTTTTATCCCGCATATTCACCAATAAAAACTGATGAACGTTTTTACTACATTTTATGTAAGCGTTTTATTTGTGTTTCTATCTCTTCTTTTATATTGTTTTAAATTCCTTCTTATATTAATTTCCAAAATTTATATGCATAAAACAAAAACGTACTCGCTTGACGAAACTCTGGGTAAAAGATATAATAGCGTTTGTGTAAAATAAAAAGGCAGCCTTGTAATGTGAGTTTATCGTTTGTATTTTGTTCCTCTACGGAGGTGTATCTCGTAACTCCCTGCTGCTGGAGCGAAGGTACATGAAAACAAAATGCCCGTAAATATCGATTACGTCTGTTTTTATTTTACGTAAATAAAAACATTTTTAAAGGAGGAGTCAACTATGGCTCGTTATACAGGTCCAGCTTGGAAACTGTCTCGTCGTCTTGGAATCTCTCTAAGCGGCACAGGAAAAGAATTAGAAAAACGCCCTTACGCACCAGGTCCTCACGGTCCTAACCAACGTAAGAAACTTTCAGAATACGGTTTACAATTACAAGAGAAACAAAAACTTCGTCACATGTACGGCATGACTGAGCGTCAATTCCGTCGCACATTTGACCAAGCAGGTAAAATGCCTGGTAAGCACGGCGAAAACTTCATGATCCTTCTTGAAGCTCGTCTTGACAACTTAGTTTACCGTATGGGCTTAGCTCGCACTCGTCGTGCAGCTCGCCAATTAGTAAACCACGGTCACATCATGGTTGATGGCGCTCGCGTAGATATCCCATCTTACCGTGTAAAACCTAACCAAACTATCAGCGTTCGCGAAAAATCTAACAGCCTTGTTGTTGTTAAAGAAGCGATCGAAGTTAACAACTTCGTACCAGAATACTTAACTTTCGATGCTGACAAATTAGAAGCTACTTACACTCGTCACGCTGAGCGTGCTGAGTTACCAGCTGAAATCAACGAAGCATTAATCGTAGAGTTCTACTCTCGTTAATCTCGGTACTCTGCAAAGAGTAGTATTAAAAGCCTTAGGAACCTTGTTTATCAAGGGGCCTGGGCTTTTTTTATTTGTCACTAATAATGCAAAATAAAGCATTAAAAAATGGCTTTTCAAAACATGTTAGTCTGTACGAAGAAATGTTTTGAAAACCAAATATTATTAACGGAGATTATGAATTACATTTATAAAGGGTAAAAAAAGCGAACGAATTTTTTCATACTCGTTCACTTTTTTATTTTTTAAATTATTTAATACCACTAGTTCTTTACTCCCCTTTCCATTGGAATATGGATAAGCTCGCTTTTAGGAATATTAATACCTCTAATAAACTCATTACAATGTAATATTTACAGTTATCTCCTTAAATCGGTATAATTTACTTATTAAAGGAGGGAGATTTTTGAGTTTAAATATGTATTTAGGGGAAGTACAGGCTCAAACACAAAGTATGAATGCTTTCTGTACCGCTACTATTCAAGGTATGGAACAAGCTATTCAGTCGATTGATGCTTTTACAAGCGATACTGTTCTACAAGGGCAAACATACGATAGCGCAAAAGCATTCTTTGCAGAAACTTTTCGTCCTTTGGCACAAGGAATCATTTACTTATGTGAGGAATTAATTCATCAGAACGATGCTTTTCCAAGTCAATTTCAATCACAGGTAGCTTCAACAGATGTTATTGAACAAGAAATATTAGAACAAATTCGAGAAATTGACCGAATGATAGCAAGTACAGAAGCACTCCATCAAACTATGCCAATTTCGGGCATGGACGCTATGGTAAATCTTTTTATTGCCATGAGGCGCAAACTTCAAGAAAAGTTAGATCATTTGTATCAGTTCAACCAAACATCTAGTAATAACTATAATACAGCAATTCAATTAGCCGCTAGCATTGCGACGGGTCTTGCTGAAGTCCAAAGTGAGAGAGGTTTTAGTCCTGCTAGTGGTACATTTAGTACACAAGGATTGAATATGGATTGGGTAGCTTCTATTCAAGCGATTGCAGAAGATAGGACGCGTCAGGCTGATAATTCAATTGCAGAAGGGGCAATGTGCGGCAAAATTCCGCCAAAATCAGAAGAGACCTTTTGGGATAAAAATAAAAAGGACTTGAATGATGCGTGGACTGGGATTTCTACTGGGGTTGTAGATGGGGTTGTAGATGCATGGGACGGATTTGTTGCTTTAGGAGATAAAGAGACCTGGTTAAACATGAAAGATACAATCGTAAATTATGAAGAAACTCTACCTGCGGCATGGAATGCCCTATCCGATTCATTCATGAATGAATTCTGGAATGGGGATATGAAAAGTAGAGAACATTATGCAGCTTATGCAATCACCTCGCTACTCACAGGGTTTATTGGTAGCAAAGGTCTAGATAAAATTGGACAAGTAGGTAAAGCATCTGCTATGACAAGTCTTATTAAAGGGAAATCCCTTATAACTAATTCCCCTGCATACAGAAATGCATTGCATATATTAAACAACTATGAATTAAAACCTGGAAATTCTTTCTCATATGCAGGAGTTGGAAGTATCCAACAGTATTTGCAGAAAGCAGCTCCATATACTTATGAAGGTCCAAATGGCCCTAAGACAATAAGATTAAGAAAAGGTGAGTTGGCAGGAGACAAACACCCTGTTACAGGTATTCCGTATGATGCAGATGGGTTCCCTATTTTTAAATCTAAGGGTGAGGTAATCCTAAAAGAGGCAGACTTAAAAAAATCTAGAACAACACATTTTAGAAAATGTAGTAAAGCATTATACGAACAAATAATAAAAGACCCTGATTTAGCTTCAAGATTTACGAAAGAAGAAATTCAAATGTTTAAACAAGGCGAAACACCAAAGCATTACACATGGCATCACCATCAAGATACTGGTAGAATGCAACTTGTAGATTATCAGATACATCACGATACTGGCCATACAGGTGGCTATAGAATTTGGGGAAAAGATAGCGATAAATAAGGAGTGGCAAAAATGAACAATATTACATGGTCCTTTATGAGTAAAACACCAGTTACAGACGAAGAAATCCAAAAGGCAGAACAATATTTTAATATTAAATTACCCAACGATTTTGTTGCGTGCGTGAAGAAATATGACGGGGGATACCCTAATCCAAAAGTATTTGATGTACCAGGACAAGATGAAAATGTATTCAGTGACCTCTTAACTCTTCATATAGAAGATAAATATTCGATTGTCCAAAACTATGAAGGTATAAAAGATAGATTAGTTGATAAAGTATACCCTTTTGCTAGGGACCCGTTTGGTAACCTTCTATGCTTTGATTACCGAAATAATCCCGAAGCCCCAACCGTTGTATTTTGGGATCATGAGGAAGAAGAGATGGAAGAAGCAATTTACCCTGTTTGTTCATCTTTTACAGAATTGCTAGATAGCTTACGCGATTTTGAAGACGACGAATAAAATAAAAAAAGAAGAACGCCTTGTAGTGAGGATAAACGTTCTTCTTTTTATTGATTTATGTAATTATTCATTAAAAACGTAATATTTAAGCGCGAGGATTGATATTAATGGCAGTAGGATTTAAAGTAGATATATTTTTCTATGAAACAGGACACCCTGATTTTTTACATAGCTTTTTTTCAACCATGTCTTATCATACAGAGTCTGAAGGTTGGGGCACTAAGTACCCACTATTAATGAAGAATTTATATTTCGACAAGTTACGTTGGGAGGACACAGAAGAAGCACTTCAAAATGTAGAAGAGATAAGAAAAATTTTAAGTGAATTCCCTCCTACAGAAGTCATCTGGGATATTGAGCACATAGAGAAACAGCCACCTTGGGGAAATAAAATCCCTAATAAAACAACTAGTTTAGCCAATTATCACGCTACTCCAACAGGTACAACTTTTTTAGATTTACTAAGCAACGCTTTAAACACTGCAAAAAGAAACGAAATTGATATAACAATTTCAAATCTAGGAAAATAAATCCTGCTAGATATCTTATGGTTTCATTTGAGTTTTCATCACTTTACGCTTCGAGGCTGAGGCTGAATAAAAACATTTAAGTCACACTCATATGAGTTGTGGCTTTTATTATGTAATAATTTATAGATTTTCGTAGACATTTCACACCCCCCTTTTTTTGTGTTGCCTAACGATAGAGATGCCCCTACGCTACCTATCCTCTCCAGAGAGGAAATTTTAGTTTTTGATAGGGGGGTTCAAAATACTAATTGAAAATAAAAAAAGAACACCGAATGAAATATATACCCATTCAGTGTTTCTTTTTTTATTTATACTGTTCTATTCGATTTAGTATTTCTTTTCAGTGCTAACACAACATTAGATCTATCATTTCTAAAGTTAGCCAGCGTACCTTCTTCTAAACCAGTCAATGCTTCAAACATATCTTCACGTAAGCTTAATTGATACTCACTTGACAGTTCTTCCAAAATGCTATTACCATCAAAAACATCATTTTCAAGCACCGTTAATCTTTTGGATTAATTCTCTCCGTTCAAGCTCAAACAGAAAGTATGAACGCTTTCTGTAACGCTACTATTCAAGGAATGGAACAAATTATTCATTCTATTGACGCTTTTGCATTGGATACTGTTCTACAAGGACAAACATATAGCAGTGCAAAAGCATATTTCTTACAAACCTTTCGTCCGTTAGCACAAGGAATCATTTACTTATGCGAAGAATTAATCCGTCAAAATGATGCTTTTCCAAGAGACTTTCAATCACAGGTAGCTTCTACAGATGTTATCGAACAGGAGATATTAGAACAAATTCGAGAAATTGACCGAATGATAGCAAGTACGGAAGCAATCAATCAAGCTATGCCTATCTCGGGCATGGACGCTATAGTAAATCTATTTGCTGACATGAGGCGTAAACTTCAAGAAAAGCTAGAGCACCTATATGAATTTAATCAAACATCTAGTGATAACTATAATACAGCGATTCAATTAGCCGCTAGTATCACGACAGGTTTAGCTGAAGTACAAAGCGGAAAAGGTTTTAGTCCCGTCAGTGGTGCATTTAGTACACAAGGGTTGAATATGGAATGGATAACCTCTATTCAAAAAATTGCAGAGGAAAGAGTCCAAGAAGCCGAAATAAAAAAAGAAATTGAAGAAAAAATGGCTTTGCAGGAACAAGAAGCTAATAGACCGTGGTACCAAAAAACAGCTATTGGCGCTTGGGAATTCTTCCAAGGAATTTGTAATTCAGCTGCTGAAAACTTTACAGGCGTAGAATTACCAATGGGCAATGAATTAGAAAACAAAACAACCTTTCAAGTCGGAAATCTTGTGGGGAATTTTGTATCAGGGGTAGGATCTATTTTTGAAATTTTGGGCGGTATAGCTATTGTAACAGGATCAAATGTTGGAACCGTATTGTTAGAAGGAGTAACTTTCGGGGCAGCATCACCAATTGTTATCCCAGCTGATTTAGCTCTTACAACCGCTGGAGCAGGTGTTGCTACACATGGTGCATTTGTATGGTATAATACCGTTCAAAATAGTATCGATACTTTGCAAAGGTTTCAGTCTTCTTCTGGGGGTTCCTCTAAAAATCTTTTAAAAGATGGTAAGTTTGTCGAATCTGATTTAGAATTAAAATATGCGGAATATTGCGTTAGAAAAGCAAAAGACGGTAAAGTACCTAAAGATAGATTGAACTGGAAAGAAGCAAGTGATTATTGGACAAAAGATTCACCTATGGCAAGAGGAAATAAGTTTAATAAAACTGCTCAAAAAAACGAATGGTATCCACATGATGAGATTCAACTAAGTAACGGTAAAAGATTAGATTCATATAATCCACGTAAAGGGGAAATCATTTCTAGAAAAGCAACAGATTTAGAAGATATTGATATTAAAACTTTTGAGAAGTATTTAAAAGAAATGAAGGATAAATATGCTATTGGCACTAAGATTCGTTCAAATAAGTATAGAGAAATAGATGGGCAATTACTAAAAGGAAAACATATTTTAGAAATTCCAGTATCTAATAAAAATTTCAGAAAAATAGATGAATATATAAAGCGAGCAAAAGACAAATATGATATCGAGATTAGATTTAGGGAGGAATAATTAATGACATATTCATTGAAACCAGAAATACAGGAAGTACTTGAGAAAATTAATTTTACCGAGAGATACAAGTCCTTATCAAAACAATTTCCAGATAGAGAAAATACATTTGAAAACTATGAAAATGAAAAAGCAATTGAAGTATTTGAGTCTCTTGGCTATAAAGCTCGTTTTATGAAAAAAGAAAACTTTTTTAGAGTAGGAGAAGTAAAAAACAAAGATATCTATACTTTCAGGTTCAATATTAGCTTGAAATATGGACTCGTTGAATTTATTTGGGAGGCATGGCACACTGGTGAAGTTAGAACTGGAACATCTTGGGCTATGTTTGTAGACGTATTATCCAATGATACAGAAAAAATACTTCGTCCATGCTTCCACAGTTACGATGAACTCAAAGAAATCATGAAAATTGCCTTTGAAATGTACGAAGATTTTAAGCGAGAATTGATTCCTATTTATTCATAATGTATGTAAAAAGCTACCGAAGACACCAAAACAGTTACTTCGAGTAGCTTTTATTTATATATATTAAAGTTATTTATTTTCCTCTTTTTGAACATATACATAAGCATCTTTCTGCTCTTTATGTATATCAACCTTCGAATTCTCTGCAAGTTGACCCGCGTTTAGCAAAGAAAAAATAATCAACGCTTCTAGTGACATTTCGTTTTACCACTCCTTTCTAATTGTTATACGTTTATCATACCGCTTACATGTGATTTCCGTATGAACTCGAAAAGGAGATTAAAACAAAAAAGCTTTGAGGAATTTCCTCAAAGCTTTTTATTTATTAGTAACGAATTAAGAAATATTTCTTCTTACCGCGGCGAATGATTGTGAATTTACCTTCGATGCGGTCGTTTTCTGTTACAACGTAGTCTAATGCTTGTGTACGCTCACCGTTTACGTAGATTGCGCCATTCGTTACATCTTCACGTGCTTGACGTTTTGATGGAGAGATTTTGCTTTCTACAAGTAAGTCGATTAATACTGTATCTTCTGCAGTACGTTCTACAGATGGTACGTCTTTGAATCCTTGTTCGATTTCGCTTGCAGTTAGTTCTGCTACAGAACCACTGAATAATGCAGCTGAAATTTTAATCGCTTGCTCTAATGCTTCTTCGCCGTGAACAAGTTTTGTCATTTCTGCACCTAATGCTTTTTGTGCTGCACGTTTTTCTGGCGCTTCAGCTACTTGCTTTTCAAGCTCAAGAATTTCTTCATGAGATAAGAATGTGAAGTATTTTAAGTATTTAACAACGTCGCGGTCATCTGTGTTAATCCAGAATTGGTAGAACTCGTAAGGAGTCGTTTTCTCTGGGTCTAACCAAATTGCGCCGCCTTCTGTTTTACCAAACTTCGTACCGTCAGATTTAGTAACAAGTGGAATTGTTAAACCGAATGCTTTCGCATCTTCTTCTGATTTACGGATTAATTCAAGACCAGCTGTAATGTTACCCCATTGGTCACTACCACCGATTTGTAGGCGGCACTTATGGTGTTGGTATAAGTTTAGGAAGTCGTATGATTGTAAAATCATATAACTAAACTCAGTAAATGAAATACCAGTTTCTAAACGAGATGCTACTGTATCTTTTGCTAACATATAGTTTAAACCGAAGTTTTTACCGATATCGCGTAAGAATGAAATGACATCTAAGTTACCAAGCCAGTCATAGTTGTTAGCCATTGTTGCTGGGTTGTCCACGTTTTCGAACTCTAAGAAGTTTGAAAGTTGGTTTTTAATGCTTTCTGTGTAGTAAGCAACTGTATCTTTCGTATTTAATGTACGCTCTGCTTTTTTACCACTTGGGTCACCGATCATACCAGTACCACCGCCAACAAGTGCGATTGGTTGGTGACCAGCTAATTGGAAACGACGTAACATTAATACTGGTAACATATGACCGATGTGTAAGCTATCCGCTGTCGGGTCGAAACCACAGTATAATTTAACGCTTTCTTTTTCTAATAATTGCTCAAGGCCCTCAGCGTCTGTTTGCTGATTAATTAGACCGCGAAATTCAAGATCTTGTAAAATACCCATATCCTACATACTCTCCTTTAAGTTCATTACTGGCGTGAAGGTTAAAAACATAAAAAAATCGCCCCTTCAAATAAGGGACGATTTTGATTATCGCGTTACCACCCTAGTTGCAGACCAAAAAAAGCCTACCACCTTATTTACATAACGGCTTAGCACCGTCTCTTCCCTTTTGAATACAATTCAATCGAAAAAAGATGCTCTAGGGGCGTAATTCGCGATCATCTATGTGCTGATTTTCACCGGCCATCAGCTCTCTAAAACAGGGAAATGATCACTACTTCTCCCTTTCCACGCTCAATTATTCATATACTTTTCTTTATACCATCATTTATATAGGCGTGTCAAATAGAGGTCAGGTTTCCCTTCTTGTCAATCCTTTACAACGTCGCAAAGAGTAATTTATTAGATATAAAAAAGCCTCCCTCATCTATTCTTTCATAAATGTATACAGACGAGGAAGGCACTTCGTTCAAATATTATTTTAGTTTTTTTATAATCTTTGCAGGATTCCCGCCAACTACTACATTATTAGGCACATCTTTCGTTACGACAGCACCAGATGCGATCACCGCATTGTCTCCAATTGTTACACCTGGATTAATAATTGCTCTTCCGCCAATCCATACGTTATCGCCAATTGTAACTGGTTTTCCGTATTCTGATCCGCTTATACGCTCAATTGGATTGAGTGGGTGCGTTGCTGTATAAATGTGAACACCTGGAGCTAACATACAATTCACTCCGATCGTCACCGGGCATACGTCTAAAATTGTACAGTCAAAGTTCGCGTAAAACTTTTCGCCAACGTGAATGTTATAGCCGTAATCACATCTAAAAGAAGATTCAAGATGAATATTATCTCCTGTCGTTCCGAATAATTCTTTTATGATTTCGCTACGCTCTTTCAATTGCTCTTCTGGCGTATCATTTAATTTTCTCGTTAATATACGTGCTTGCTCTCTTTCTTGTACTAAAACTGGATCAGCCGGTATATACATTTCTCCTAGTATCATCTTTTCTTTTTCTGTTTTCATCATACTACCCCCGTTAACTTATATATATAAGTTAACAATAACATAAAAAAGGCCTGAACATTTTTTCGTTCAGACCTTCCTCTCTTAATCTTCCATCGTTGATAAGTCACCTGTTGGTAAATTCAGCTCCCACGCTTTTAATACGCGGCGCATAATTTTACCACTTCTCGTTTTCGGTAATTTATCTCTAAATTCAATTTGTCGTGGCGCTGCATGAGCTGCTAGGCCTTTCTTTACAAATTGACGAATTTCTTCTTTTAATTCATCAGATGGTTCGTATCCTGCTCGAAGTGCGATAAATGCTTTAATAATTTCGCCACGCACTGGATCAGGAATACCAATTACACCTGCTTCTGCAACAGCAGCATGCTCGATTAATTTACTTTCTACTTCAAACGGACCAACGCGCTCACCTGACGTCATAATTACATCGTCAATACGTCCTTGGAACCAGAAGTATCCATCTTCATCCATATAGGCAGAGTCACCTGATACGTACCAATCTCCCGGCATGAAATAAGATTCATACTTTTGCTGGTTATTCCAGATCCCGCGCATCATAGATGGCCAACCTTTCGCAATTGCTAAGTTACCCATTGTGTATGGAGGAACTTCATTTCCTTCATTATCAACAATCGCTGCTTTTACACCTGGAATGGGTTTACCCATTGAACCTGGACGGATTTCCATACAAGGGTAGTTACAAATAACTTGTCCACCTGTTTCTGTCATCCACCACGTATCATGAATACGAAGTCCAAATGCATTCATACCCCAGCGAATTACTTCTGGATTTAACGGCTCACCAACGCTTAATACGTGACGAACTTGTGATAAGTCATATTTTTTAATTGCGTCTTGTCCAGCTCCCATTAACATACGGAACGCTGTCGGTGCACTATACCAAACTGTTACACCGTAATCTTGCAGTGCTTCATACCAAGCTTCCGGACTAAATCGCCCACCTAAAATAACATTTGACGCTCCAACTAACCACGGTGCGAAAATACCGTAAGCAGTTCCCGTTACCCAGCCTGGATCAGCTGTGCACCAATATACATCGTCTTCTTTTAAATCTAATACCCATTTCGCCGTTTGATAGTGCTGAACCATTGCATTTTGCGCATGAAGCACACCTTTTGGCTTACCAGTAGAACCAGACGTATAGTGAAGAATTAAACCATCTTCACGGCCTAACCATTCAATATGTAATTCTTTTGAAGCTTGTTCAAATAAAGGATTGAACGCTACCGTTTTACCGCCTTCTTCTACATTATCTCCAACAAGAAAAACTGTTTTTAAAGCAGGTAAATCATTTAATGGTACACGCTCTAATAACTCAGGCGTTGTAATTAACACCTTCGCTTCACTATCTTCTAAACGATCGCGAACCGCACCTTCCATAAATGCTTCAAATAACGGTCCAACAATTGCTCCTAATTTCACTGCACCTAAAAGTGCGAAATATAATTCTGGAGAACGTGGCATAAAAATAAAAACGCGATCGCCTTTTTCTACATCGCCATAATTTTTCAGGACATTTCCTGCTTTATTAGAAAAATCCTTCATTTCCTTAAATGTATATTTCTCTTTTCGCGATCCATCTTGATAATAAAGAGCTACTTTATTCTTTCGATCGGATTTCGCATGCTTATCAATTGCCTCATACGCCATATTTACTCGGCCTGTTTCATTCCAAGTAAAGTTTTTATTAACCTCTTCCCAGTTAAAATTCGCGTATGCCTCATCATAATTCGGCAAATTATTTTCTCCTTTAATGACAGGAAGCGTTTCTACTTTCATACTTTACATCCCCCTCCTATGTATTCTATTATCTATTATAATGATATTATTTAAAATTTTCAGTATATTTGTTGGTTTTTAGACAAATTTTTAATGACAAAATTCGATTCACATCGCATATATTATAAAGTACGATATTAATAGATTCACAAACCCTCAAGGTGGTGAGCAATACATTGATTCATAAAAAAATATACAATGCTAGAAACTTAAAAACAGCGAAAGGCACTTTAATTATTGAAGGTCCTGTCTCTACACATAATCTTGAAATGTATGAATTTCATCCAGATTTAGTTGCATTTCGTCCTGCTGAACAGCAATATAAAGCAATTGTCGAAATTTCTAAATTACCAGAAGCTCGACTCATTATTGCTAGACATGACCAGATGATTGTTGGATATGTTACATATTTATATCCTGATCCACTTGAACGATGGTCAGAAGGAAAAATAGAAAACTTAATTGAGCTTGGGGCAATTGAAGTAGTTCCAGCCTTCCGCGGGAGTTCTGTCGGAAAGAACTTACTAGAGGTTTCTATGATGGACGATTATATGGAAGATTACATTATATTGACGACTGAATATTATTGGCACTGGGATTTGAAACAAACAGGATTAAATGTTTGGGAATACCGAAAAGTAATGGAAAAGATGATGAATGCCGGCGGGTTACAATGGATGGCTACAGACGATCCTGAAATTTGTTCACATCCCGCCAACTGTTTAATGGTCCGCATCGGTAAACGCGTTGATACGGATTCTATTCAAGCTTTTGATCGTCTACGTTTTCACAATCGTTTTATGTATTAATAAAGGGGGCAACTGGAATGATTGTAGAAGAAATTATGAATCAAAATGTAGTTACACTACATCCAAACGATACAATCGAAACAGCAATCCGAACGATTCGCACGAAAGGAATTCGGCACATTCCAATTGTCGATCAAAATAATCACGTCGTAGGCATTATTTCTGATCGGGATGTAAGAGATGCAAGTCCGTCTATTCTAGATGAACAAGTTTCACTCGATATGCTACAGCAACCGCTTGAACTTATTATGAAACATCCTGTAATGACTTGCCACCCTCTCGATTTCGTTGAGGAAATTGCTACTTTATTTTTTGAAAATAAAATTGGCTGTCTTCCTGTTACAAAAGCTGGGAAGTTAGTTGGAATAATCTCAGAATCTACAGTACTGCACACGTTAGTAAAATTAACAGGAGCACATCAACCGAGTTCACAAATTGAAATTCAAGTAAAAAATGAACCTGGTATTCTTGGAAAAGTCGTTGCTATTTTTAGTGATTTACAAATAAATATCGTGAGCGTTCTCGTCTACCCAGCAAAAGATGAGAATGATAAAGTACTTGTTTTCCGCATTCAAACGATGAATCCTCTAAAAGTGATTGATGCACTTGAAGCAGAAGGCTATCGCGTATTATGGCCGAACATCATGGGGATGCAAGCATGAGTAGCGCGTTTATTTATTCGGATGACTTTCGGGGCTATTCATTTAGCCCTGATCATCCTTTTAACCAACTGCGCGTCACACTTACGTATGATTTATTACAAAAGGGTGGTTTCATCTCTCCCTCTCAAATCATCTCACCACGGATGGCTACAGATGAAGAGATTGCCTACGTTCATACAGAGGAGTACATAAATGCGGTAAAACGTGCTGGAGAAGGAAAGTTAGAAAAATCAATTGCGATGACATATGGACTAGGAACAGAAGATACACCGATGTTCCCAAATATGCACGAAGCAAGCGCATTGCTCGTTGGCGGTACGTTAACAGCTGTCGATGCTGTTCTTTCCGGAAAAGTAAAACACGCACTTAACTTAGGTGGAGGCTTACATCACGGCTTCCGTGGCAAGGCATCTGGTTTTTGTATTTATAACGATAGCTCCATCGCAATGAAGTATATTCAGAAGAAATACGGTTTACGCGTCTTATATATTGATACAGACGCTCATCACGGTGATGGCGTGCAGTGGTCGTTTTATGATGATCCTAACGTATGCACCATTTCATTACATGAAACTGGTCGCTATTTATTCCCTGGAACTGGCGCTGTAAACGAACGTGGACAAGGTAATGGTTATAGTTATTCTTTTAACGTTCCACTGGATGCTTTTACAGAAGATGAATCCTTTCTAAAATCATATCGAACAGTTGTAAAAGAAGTTGCAGCGTACTTTAAACCGGATATTATTTTAACGCAAAATGGTGCCGACGCACATTACTACGACCCACTTACACACCTTTGTGCAACCATGAATATTTACCGCGAAATACCGAAGCTCGCTCGTGAAATTGCTAATGAATATTGCGACGGTCGCTGGATCGCTGTCGGCGGCGGTGGCTATGACCATTGGCGCGTCGTACCAAGAGCTTGGGCACTTATTTGGCTCGAAATGAACAACATCCAAAACATCTCGGGTTATCTCCCTCCAGAATGGATTGACGCTTGGAAAGGACAAGCCGAAACAGAACTTCCCCTCACATGGGAAGATCCAGACAACATGTATAAACCTATCCCCCGTAAACCAGAAATTGAAGAAAAGAATGCATTAACTGTAGCGAAATCCCTTGAAATTATTCGGAATAATATGACAAAATCTTTGTACTAAACGAAAAGGAGGCTCGTTTTTGAATAGCCTCCTTTTATTTATTGTCGACTACTGTCGGTAAGTCGATATGTTTCGAGTTGCGCCGATATATTTTATTTAATAATTAACCGGTCCAACTTTTATGAAAAAAGGACGTGATATTATGTGGACACAACAAATGATCCCCACAAAACGCGGCACATTTGAACTCTTTACAAAAGGAAATGGCGAACCGCTTTGTATTACACATCACTATTCACAATTTAATGAAACTGGTGATTACTTTGCAGATGTTTTCACTGCTACGCATCGTGTATTTCTCATTAATTTACGAGATGCTGGTAGCTCTGTAACCGCCCAGTCAGAAAACGAATTAAGTATGATTGAAACGGTTCACGATTTAGAAGCAATACGGGAAGCTTTACAACTCCCAACATGGCATTTCACTGGTCATTCAACAGGTGGTATGCTTGGACTTTTATATGCGATTACATATCCAAATTCCTTACAATCATTAGTCGTAGCAGGCGCTGCAGCAAGTAACTATACCGAAACACCATTTTGTATTTATCATCCAGAACATTCACAGTTTCATTATATGCAAGAGCTCATCGAAAACTTAAAAAGCCCTCACCTTACAAGTGAAGAACGGAAAGAACTATCTACTAAGAGAACAAAATTATCATTGTATAAACCAGAAAACTACAACTCTTATTTTTGTAAACCAATCAAAAAAACAATGTCCGTTAGCCGGATGAATGCTTTCGCCAATGAATATCCTTCATTTGATTTAAGGGAGTATTTACCTTCTATAAAAACAAAAACACTAATTATGTGTGGAAGACACGATGTGCAGTGTCCTATTCAATATTCCATCGAGATACATGAGGGTATATGCGATTCTACTTTTGTGACATTTGAGGAGAGCAACCATTATCCTTTTTTAGAAGAAGCTGCTCAGTTTACTTCTACTACTCAAATATTTTATAAATCATTGCAACAAGGAACTCTAAAATAGCATATTAAGGTCGCAAGTTAATTTTCCAACAAAAACCTCACAGCCTCTATAAGACTATGAGGTTTTTCAAAAGAAATATTTCACACTAGTAACAACCAAAAGAAGAACAGAAAAAATCATTAAACCTAAATCAATAAATACTGACTTTTTATCTCCTTCTTTTAAACTTATCATAAAACTAGAAATTATTTTAATTGCAAAAAAGACCATCATAAATAACCAACCCAAATGATCATTCTTAGAATCTTCATCATAAAACATTTGTATTGCACCAATAATTAATAAGATAAGTACAATATTAGTTCCAATCTTTAAAACCTTGTTTGATTTATTATCTTTTAATGTATCCCCCAAAATGTAGCACGCCCTCTCACACTCTCCTATGTTTTATCTCTCTTTATATTTTAACATAAATTACCTATTATCCCCTTTTGATCACATACAAAAAAACCTGCCAAAACTTTGACAGGTTCCCTACACATTAAAACGATAACCAGCTCCCCATACTGTTTCAATATATTGCGGGTGGGCAGGATCTCTTTCAATTTTTTCACGTAGCTTTCTAATGTGGACGACAACAGTGGCTAAATCACCAGCGGAATCTAATCCCCAAATGCGTTCAAATAACTGTTCTTTATTTAATACTTGGTTTGGATGTGTGACAAAGAATGTTAATAAATCAAATTCCTTCGTTGTAAATGCCACTTCTTCATTGTTTATAAAAACTTTCCTCGCTCGTTGATCGATAGAAATTCCGTGAATGTATAGCGTATCACGTTGCTTACTTACATTTCCTGATAATCTTTCATAACGAGCAATATGCGCTTTTACTCTTGCGACTAATTCGCTTGGGCTAAACGGTTTCGTTATATAATCATCCGCTCCTAATCCGAGCCCGCGAATTTTATCTATATCTTCTTTTTTTGCTGAAACAAGTAGAATCGGAATATCTTTTACAGCACGTATTTGTTTACAAATTTCGAATCCGTTCATTTTCGGAAGCATAATATCTAAAATAATTAAATCATAGTCTTCTTGCAGGGCTATTTGTAAACCTGTTTCTCCTGAATGCTCTACATCAACTTGGAAATCATTAATTTCTAAATAATCTCGCTGTAATTCTGCAATACTTACTTCATCTTCTATTAGTAAAATTCTTTTCAATTTACTCACCACATTCCTCTACTTTTTCCAATGAGAAGAAAATGCTTGTGCCTTTACCAAGCTCGCTTTCCGCCCAAATTTCCCCGCCATGTTCTTCAACAATTTGCTTCGCTATTGCTAAACCAAGTCCACTTCCACCTGTGCTAGAATTTCGCGATTGTTCTGCACGATAAAAACGTTCAAAGATATACGGTAGCGTATCAGATTCTATACCTGATCCATTGTCTATCACCTTCACAATAACTTTATTGTTATCACTCGATACTGTTACGGTAATTTTCTTCTCTTCTTTATCCATGTACTTCACACTATTATGAATTAAATTTGATATAACTCTATTTATCTTTTCGCAATCAGCCGTTACATATAATGGCGATGAATGTAATTGTAAGTTAATTTCTATACCTTCTTCACTTAAATCCATCTGCATCTCTTCTATTAATTCTTGCATAAACGTATTTAATTCAACTGTCTCAAATTGGAATGGAACTCGATTTAAATCGAGCTTCGAAAACAAAAAGAGTTCATCAATGAGTGTGTCCATATGTTTTGCCTTCGTATGAATTGTCGTTAAATACTTATCCATTTTTTCTGGCGTATTTGCTACCCCGTCCTTTATTCCTTCTACATATCCGATAATAGATGTAATCGGTGTTTTTAAATCATGCGATATGTTTGAAATAAGTTCTTTTCGATTTTCTTCATACTGCGTTTGTACTTCAATCGATTCCTTTAACTTCTTCCTCATTTCCTCAAATCCTTGATTTAATTGACCTATTTCATCGTGCGATGTAACTGGCATTTGAAAATCTAAATTTCCTTCTTTAATTTTCTCCGTTGCACCTTTCAATACAAAAATTGGTTTTATTACACTTCTTGAAACAAGATAACTTAATAAACCAATGAGTAAAATGGCTAATAGTAAAAGCGATACGAATAAGATTGGAAATAATTTTTGTGTAAGATCTACAAATGAACTTTGCTTTTTTAGTACAAATATACTCCCTTCTTCTTTCTCTGGAAAATAAAAATCAAACTTTACATATCGATAAAATGTCTCGCCTAGTTCCGTTGTACCACGACTATTAATATTTGCCGCTTCAAATTTCGGAAGGGCTTCTGTTAAAGTCGAACTTTCAAATCCCTTATTAGCATAAGAAATGTTTTCTCCCTTTCTTACAATTATTTTCACACCTTCTTTTTCAATTGATGAAACGAACGATTTATCTAATAATTGAGATTGATGTTGCTTTGCCGCTAATTTTAATTCAAGATAGGCATTTTCTTCTTCTGGTGTAAGCGGCTTTTGAATGTAAGAACTTTTATAGAAATTTTTCACTGCTTCCAAATCACCTGTTATTGAAAAAACAATTAAAAATCCCGCGACTAATATGAGCGTAATAGAAACGAGAATTACAGCAATATAAGAAAATAAAAACCTTGTTTTAATAGACATATGTTACATCCTCACTTTACCCATCCTTCATATTCATAAGCATAAAAATATATGTTCAAATACTCAAGCGATTTTATAGTAATTTTAGCGTCAGTTTATAAAAATTTAATGTTCCTATTTTACAGTTGAAATTAGGAGGTTGAAATTCCATGTTCAAAAAAACATTCAGTATGATATGTTGCGTAATTTTTTTACAAGGATGCTCGCAAGAACAAGAAGTCAAAAAGGAGATGACAAACATGGAGACTGCACTACTAGCAGCTACTGAAAAAAATGAAACGAATACTGTTATATCTTTACTAAAACAAGGTGCAAATATAAATGCGACGGATAATCAAGGACGTACCCCTCTTATGATTGCTACATACAAAAATGATGTAAAAACCGCAAAAGCACTTATCAAAGCTGGTGCTGACGTAAATATCCAAGATGACATGAAAAACAATCCCTTTCTATACGCCGGTGCGGAAGGTTACTTAGACATTTTAAAGCTAACAATTAATGCTGGTGCAGATCCTACGATTACAAATCGTTACGGCGGAACAGCTCTTATCCCAGCCTCAGAACATGGCTATATTGACGTTATAAAAGAACTCCTCACTCGAACAAATATTGATGTAAATCATGTAAATAACCTAGGATGGACAGCTTTAATGGAAGCTATCGTACTAAGTAACGGAAACGAAACACAGCAACAAGTCATTCGCCTTCTTATTGAGCACGGTGCAGATGTAAATATTCCAGATAATGATGGTGTTACCCCGTTAGAGCATGCTCGCGCTCATAATTTTGCAGAGATAGAGAAAATTTTGTTAGAAGGAAATAAGTAAAAAGCTTATCTTTGCCTTCCTCCCCCATCCTATGCTACATTTAAGCCGTTACATCAATATTAATAGGGTGGGAATACATATGAATAAACCTAAAATTGGGATGATTGGACTTGGTAGCATTGCGCAAAAGGCCTATCTTCCAACACTTACAAAAGAAACAGATTGGAACTTTGTCGGGGCGTTTACACCTAACGCAGAGAAAAGAAAACAAGTTTGCCAGCAATACCGAATTCAAGACTTTCATTCTATTGAAACGTTAGCTTCGGAATGTGATGCAATCTTCGTTCATAGTTCAACTGCATCGCATTATGAAATCGTTTCTGAGCTTTTGAAAAAAGGAATCGACGTTTATGTTGATAAGCCGTTAGCAGCTACTGTGGAACAAGCTGAGCAACTAGTCGAGTTGAGCGAGAAGTATAACCGAAAGTTAATGGTCGGATTTAATCGCAGATTCGTTCCTATGTATGTTGCTGCCAAAGAACAGGCTCATGATATTTCATGGATTCGAATTGAAAAGCATCGCACAAATAAAGTCGGGCCATATACGTACGACTTCACTATGTTAGATGATTATTTACACATTGTAGATACTGCTCGCTGGTTCGCTAATGATGACCTTAACGTCGTTCACAATATGATGCAAATCAATGAAAAGAATGAACTTCTTTACGGACATCATACATATACAACTCCAAGTGGACTGTTACTTTCTACTGCAATGCATCGCCATGCCGGTACAAATTTAGAACAAATTGAACTTGTAACGCCAGGGAAAATCATTCGCGTAAAAAATATGAATACATTTGAAATTGAACAGGAAAACTCAGTTTCACAAAGCGGTTCTCCATCATGGGATACGACGTTAAAACAACGTGGTTTTGAAGATGCTGTTCATCATTTTATTGAATGTGTACACGGAGATACAAAGCCTGTTGTAGATGGATTAGAAGGATTAAAAACGCAGCAAATGCTACAATCTTTACTAGATGATGTAAACAAAAATTAAAACGGATACATTTTTCAGAATTTACTTTCATTCCCATTTCCCCTTTATTTCTCTCGTAAATTTCTATAAAATATGTTGATAGGAATTATAAATTTCATAATGAATCGTGGAAAGGATGGGATTGACACATGTGGAACGAGTTTAAAAAGTTCGCTTTCAAAGGGAATGTCGTTGATTTAGCTGTCGGGGTTGTAATCGGTGCTGCATTCGGTAAAATCGTTAGTTCTTTAGTAAAAGACATTATTACACCATTACTTGGTATGGTATTAGGTGGCGTTAACTTTACAGATTTGCACTTTGGATACGGTAAATCAGCTGTTATGTATGGTAACTTCATCCAAACAATTTTTGATTTCTTAATTATCGCAGCTTCTATCTTTATGTTTATTAAAGTTTTCAACAAACTAACATCTAAAAAAGAAGACGAAAAAGAGGAAGAAATTCCAGAACCAACAAAAGAAGAAGTTCTTCTTGGCGAAATTCGCGACTTATTAAAACAACAAAATTCTTCTAAAGATAGAGCATAATTGAACGGATAAAAAGGCATGTCCCTCGGGACATGCCTTTTCTATATGCTATAACGTTTCCGAATTCATATGAATAAATAAAATAATACCAGCAACCATAAGTACCATAATGCTACCTGCAAATAGTGTAATACCAATAAACATTAAACTTTTGCTCATATCTACTGATACACTTTCAATAAAAATAGAAATTACATACGTGATAAGGGCAATTCCTGCAAGAATACTTCCTGGAACAAATCGCTTTAAACCATTTTGTTTTAACGTCATATATGCAAAAATAGCAGTCATACAAAGCGTAATTATCCAAAGAACGATCATCTCTTTTCCCCCCTCACAAGCCTTTTCTTTCTATTATACATGACATTGCCCTATAATAGTTATTTTTACACTTATGTGACATATAACAAGGAATCATATAATCTATAGAGAACTCTTCCAGGTAAGCTATATACTAGGGAGGATTTCAATTGGAAGATGATATTGTAGGATATTTTAAACAAGTAGAGCGATTTGATTATATTACAATCGACTTAGACAAAATTTTTTTTACATGGAAGTTGTACAAATAGAAACAAATGTAACTTTGCTAAAAATATCACTTAACTTAAAAAAAAGATAAAACGATTGTAGATGGAAAAGCAAAGCACTATGATTCTTCTAGGCTAGAGCATTTAATACAAAATTTTAAACGTACTGCACAAACATGCCTTGAACATAATTTACGAAGCGCTGAAGAACTTTTTGCATTTTGGAAAAGAAATTGACCACTAGAAAAATATGGATATCCCTCATATAAATTGATATAATTACCATATACAAATATTCTTTGTAAGGGAGTGTTCATAATGATTTGGATTTCACTAATCGTATTAGCTTATTTCATCATTCTCGTCCCAATACAGTACAACTACATTAAAATACTCAAAGAAAAACAGAAAAAAATGAGTGTCTCACAAAACGAACTATATGACAACATGTCTTATGAAGAATCCCAAGTGCATTACCATTATCAAAGTAACGTATTTACAATACCTGCTTCGCTTGTCGCAAGTATTATTTATAAGGTGAAACATGCAGCATAATATGTACGCTGTAAAATTATTGTTTGAGTCTGTTCATTCTGGTGAGCCTCATCCTATGAAAATGGATGAGCATTATGAAGAGAATCACGATACACTTTTTGAAGAAAGTATTATTCTTGTTAAAGCAAACAGTTTAGAAGAAGCTCATGAACTAGGTGAAAAGATAGCTATACAATCGGAGCACACATACGATAATATGTATGATGAGCAAATCACATGGACGTTCCGAAAAGTGTTACATGTGTTTGAATTAGACGATACGCCATTTGAAACTGGAAAAGAATTGTACGCAAGATTTTTACACGTTAAGAAAAATGAAACTGTAGATACAGTAATTGAAAAATATTATCCTGAATATGAATAAAAGCTCACAGCAATCGCTGTGAGCTTTTTTATACTTATTTCGTTGAATCTCTAAATTGGATACGGTGAGGTAAGATAACAGTGTGATCTTCCACTTTTTCTTTGTTCATATACTTTGTTAATAGACGCATTGCTACTGCACCGATATCATACATCGGTTGTACAACTGTTGAAAGCTGCGGACGAACCATTAATGCAAGGCGTGTATTATCGAAACCAAGTACTTCTACGTCAGTTGGTACGTTTAATCCAGCATCTTGTGCTGCATGGATTACACCTAGTGCCATTTCATCAGAAGACACGAAGATTGCTGTTGGCTTTTCATCATTGCTCCAAAGCTTTTCGAATGCTTCGATACCTGAGTCATATGTGTAATCTCCATCGATTACAAGATTTTCATCATATGAAATACCTTCTTCTTCTAAAGCTTTTTTATAACCTTGTAACTTCTTCGCGCTTCCCGCTTTATCAATGAATGGACCAGAGACGAAACCGATACGCTTATGTCCTTGCTCGATAAAGTGCTTCATTGCATCGTAAGCTGCTTGTGTATAATCAATATTTACTGATGGCGTTTCATTTTGCTCATCAAATGACGCTGCTAATACAATTGGTACTGGAGATTTTTTAAATTCTTCAATGTGAATGTCTGTAATATCTTCACCCATGAAAACAATTCCGTCCACTTGTTTTCCAAGCATCGTATTTAATAGATGGAACTCTTTCTCTTTGTTTTGATCAGAGTTACTTAAAATGATGTTATATTTGTACATTGTTGCGATATCTTCAATTCCACGTGCAAGTTCTGCATAAAACGTATTTGAGATATCAGGAATAATAACACCTACCGTAGTTGTCTTCTTACTTGCTAGTCCACGTGCTACCGCATTTGGACGGTATCCTAAACGATCAATTGCTTCTAATACTTTCTTTCTTGTTGTAGGCTTTACATTTGGGTTACCGTTCACAACGCGTGATACGGTAGCCATTGAAACGTTCGCTTCGCGCGCTACATCATAGATTGTTACGTTCATCTCATCGCACACTCCTTCTATTTTTGTTATCTATTTTTATGTATCGGTTACTTGAATGAAAAAAAGACATCAACTCTATTTGCAGATGCCACCAATCGTCCCGAGTTCTTCCTTTTACTAATGATACGATATAAACGCAGGCTCATACAATATTTTCCCGCAAAAGTTTCGAAAAAATTCGCTTCTTTTCTCGTATTTTCGTATTTTTTATGAAAAAAGGGCATTTTTTGTAAAAAAATAGATATTTCCTAAGTAGAAATCTTATTTTAAGCAGTACGATAGTAAATGAAATTTATATCGGCGATTTTTCGAATATATGAACCGTAACTCGAAATATATCGGCGATTTCCCAAATATATCGACCACAACTCTAATTATATCAGCGATTTTTTTAATATACCAACTTCCCAACAAAAATCGACAATGACAGTCGCTATACAGCTGTCCCAAAATGCCTTTTTGGAACAGCTCATTAAAAGTTTTTATAATTTACTTCCAAATGATTTTAATTCATTCATAAAATCATTGAACTGCGGGATATTCATTTGCTGCGCCGCATCTGATAAAGCTACAGCTGGATTTGGATGTACTTCAGCCATAATTGCGTTTGCACCAATTGCCATCGCTGCTTTTGCAGTTAGTAAGAGAAGGTCACGTCTCTCTGTAGAATGCGTTACATCAAAAACGACAGGTAAATGTGTCTCTTTCTTTAAAATCGGTACAGCGGAAATATCAAGCGTATTACGCGTTGCTCTTTCATTGCTTCAGCAACTTGGCGTACTTGTTCATAACTTTCCACTGCACACGGTCCCATAATAAAATGCTAATTTCCGTTACCAATTTTTTCACCATTAATTTCAACAATCGTATCTTCTGTTTTTTTCTTACAAGAAACAAGTAGTGCTTTACGATGATCCTCTTCTTGTAACTTTAAACCAACTTGAAAAATTTGTTTGAAAATATGTTATAAAGTCGAAGTTTCAAATGGACCATTATTATTCTCTGCAATTAAATCCAGTATATTACTTTCACGTACAGGATCAAAACGTTTCACACCTTATACTTCTTTTAAATTACCAACTTCTTGTACGAGACGACCTCTTTCGTTTAGTAACTCTAATATTTGTAAATTAAGTTGATCAATTTCAGAACGTAAACGACCTAATTGTTGTGATGCCATAAGAAAGCCATCTCTTTCAAATCCCTATATATTACTTTTTTAAGATAACTTATTATAGTTGATACATATACGATTGTCACACGATATACAGCAATGAATTACCATCAAAAAACCTTTTATATTTTCATTTAAAATAAAAAAAGACAGTTTACATACTGTCTTTTTTACAAGAAGGAAACAAACGGTTTATCACTATTTTTCTCTTTTATAATAACGGCCTCAATTTTACTCTCGGACTTGATCTGTAATTGTACTTTCGCATCTTTAGGCAATTTGTCTAACATACCTTGAACAGCCAATTGGGTAAGAGCCATTAATTCTGTTTTACCGTTATATTTAATAACAATATTCATATTTAATGTATCCATTTGATCTTTCTTATAAGAAACTTTTGCATTGACTGGAATAAAATCTCCATTAGAAAAACCTTTTATTTCCTTAGCAAAGTTATTTATTTTTGTATTATCTTCTCCATGTGCTTGTGTAAATTCATCAGAAGGATATGAATACGACTTTTCATCAATTGTACTCCAATTTCCAAGGTTCATATCATTCTTTTGAACAGTAGCACTAGCAATATACGTACCATTTTTTAAAGAACTTGTACTTTCTTGCTTAAAGATAGCAAACGTAATTGGAGATTTGTTATATTTATCATTTTTGTTAATAGCTTCAATAAGTTGTTTAGCAACTTCAGACCCTTTAGACATAGCTTCTTCATTCGATACACTTGAAGACATAGCTAAGCCAATCATAACACCAGATAAACTTAATTCATTTGAATTCTGTTTTCCAAAATAGTCTTGTTCTATAATATTCGTCAAAACTGGCGCTTCTACTTTCGCAACTAGTTCATCAACTAGTTTCTCTGGAATATACTGATTTAATTGCAGTACGTGACTCTCTGTATCAAATTGCTGCGTTGCAATATTTATTAAACCATTTTCATACTCTGCTAAATCTAATTTAGAATTTGTTTTTATATTAGCTGTATTAATAACCTTTTGTTCTTTTAAAGGAATAACAGTTCTATAATAATCTTTAGAAACAGCAGTTCTCGGAATCATACTTTTTTCTTTTGTATCTTTTTGTATAACTTCATCCTTCTTACTAATCGTATTACTATTGTTACTACAAGCTCCCAGTAATAAACTTACGACTGCGAAGGATAATGCCATTTTCTTCATTACTTAAAACCTACTTTCAACAATCTAGTTATTTAGTTTGAACTATTAATAGTGTACCACTAAATATATTTCAACAAAAACAAAAAAAAAGAAGCAAGCACCTTTAGCTTGCTTCTTTTTACTTTATATTCTCTTCTAAAGCATCTTTTTTAATATTCCAATGAGATGTATTCCATACTACCATCCCATCTTTTATGTATAACACTTGCGGGGATTCATGTCTAATACTGTATTGTTCTGCAACACGATTTGACACATCTCTTGCATCTTGTACGTATAAGTAATACGCTGGCACTTCTCTTTCTTCACTGCAATACGCTTGAAATTCTGTGTATGCACCGTGACTAATCGGGCATGTCGTACTATGTTTAAAAAGAACATACGGCTCATTCTTTTCTACTAAGACTTCAAGCTCTTCAATTGTTTCAAGCTTTGTCATATTCATCACGATTCACCTCTCATACGAAATCTAGAGCGCTTCTCTTTCTTTTCAGCGTTTTTCTCAATTCTTTCTAATTTACGCTCTTCTTTTTCAACCTTCTTCTCTTGTCTCGACGCACGGTAATGATTGTATACTTCAATCGCCGCACTGCTCCACTGTACAACTTGCGCTACTTTATCAGCGTTATTTTCAATTTCGTCCGTTACAGAGTCTGATACATTACGAAGCTTCGTATTTAAGGATTGGATTGTCGTTCCAATCCCATCTACACCCGCTACCACTTTATTTAATGACTGTGACTTCTGTTGAATATCATCAGCTAACGCATTCGTTTTATGTAATAATTGCTCTGTCTCTACGCTAATTCCTTGCATTTGTTTTTCTAAACCTTCTAACGTGCTTGCAACGTTTTCTAACGTCTTCTGAACCGATAACAACGTTCTGCATACATACACTACTAATACTGCGAAAGCAACCGCGATAATAGCCGCACTTACATATAAAAGAACTTGCATTTCATCACTTCCTTTATCTTTTTCATACTTTCCCCTATTATACAATCATTTTCCGTTTCATTCTAATCCCTATCTCATCATTAGAATTTTCATACTTATTCGTTAACTGTAACATAAATCATTCAACAAATTCCACTAAGTAGGTTACAATAGGAGAGGATACATAATTAGTAGGGAGGCTTTACATATGAAAGATCCACGTATTGAAAAGTTAGCATACAATTTAATTAACTACTCTATCCGCTTACAAAAAGGTGAAAAAGTATTAATTGAAAACTTTGGCTTACAAAAAGAACTTGTAACTGCACTTGTAAAAGAAGCATATGCAGCTGGTGGTTTCCCATTCGTCTCTTTAAAAGATCATCAAGTAGATCGCTCTTTATTAATGGGTGCTACTGAAGAACATTTCGAACAAATCGCTGCATATGAAGCAAGCGTAATGAAAGACATGGACGCTTATATCGGTCTTCGCTCTGGCGATAATATTAATGAACAGGCTGACGTTCCAAGTGAGCGCATGAAAGTTCATGGCCAAACAGTTGGGAAAAAAGTTCATAGAGATATTCGCGTTCCAAAAACACGTTGGGTTGTTCTTCGCTACCCAAATGCTTCTATGGCACAGCTTGCTAAAATGAGCACAGAAGCTTTCGAAGACTTCTACTTCGAAGTTTGTAACTTAGACTACGGTAAAATGGATAAGGCGATGGATAGCCTTGTTACATTAATGAATAAAACAGATAAAGTTCGTTTAACTGGTCCTGGAACTGACTTAACATTCTCTATTAAAGACATTCCAGCAATTAAATGCTCAGGTCATTTAAACATTCCAGATGGTGAAGTATACTCTGCACCAGTTCGTGACTCTGTTAACGGTACAGTTTCTTACAACACACCATCTCCTTACAACGGTTATACATTTGAAAATGTACAACTTAAGTTCGAGAACGGTCAAATCGTTGAAGCAACTGCAAACGATTCAGAACGCATTAACAAAATCTTTGATACAGACGAAGGCGCACGCTACGTTGGTGAATTCGCAATCGGCGTAAACCCATACATCTTACATCCAATGGGAGACATCCTATTCGATGAAAAAATCGATGGCAGCTTCCACTTCACTCCTGGACAAGCTTACGACGATGCATGGAACGGCAACAACTCGAACATCCACTGGGATTTAGTATGCATCCAACGCCCTGAATACGGCGGCGGCGAAATTTACTTTGACGACGTACTAATCCGTAAAGACGGACGCTTCGTTGTACCTGAATTAGAAGCTTTAAACCCAGAGAACTTAAAATAATAAAAACGCTCGGAATTTTCTCCGAGCGTTTTTTTATTTCTTCCCTACCATTTCTATTTTCACATGTGGATTTTCTTTCTCGATAAGCGCCAAAAATTCATTCATATCTTGCGGCATCGCAACCATATGTACTTTATATGCATTCGTCGTAATTTCAAGATACTTTCCAACTTGACGAACAACTCTTATATCTTTTAATACAACATCATCATTTAGAATACCGTACTTTAATACGCCATTTTCTACTTTATGTTTTTTAATAAATACTTCCCAAACGAGTGGTACATTTACAATGAAGCATAAACCCATCCCAATCAACGCTGACATCCAATGCGCTTTATTAGTGAAAAGCATGACAATTGGATATATACACATAAAAGCTAACGTAAGACAAACAAAAATGACTACTGACTTACTTCTTTGAATTGGAAAGTTCATACCTACACCCCCTAATCCAAATTATACCACTATTTCCATTTTAGTTCATAGAAAAAGGCCATTTCTAAATGACCTTTTTCACAATGTACCTATAAAATTTCTTATCTACCTGTAACACTGGAAAATTTTTCGGCAACTGATCTATACTCACACTTTGAAAACCATTCTTTTCATAAAAACGATGTGCCGCTAAAAATTTTATTGTTGTTCCTAAGTAAATATCTTTCAATTTTTTATCCTCAGCCCATGAAATTGCTGTTTGAAGCAACATATGTGATGCGCCCCATTCTTTTCCGCGAAACTCTTTTTGTACGAACATTTTTCTTAGCGCTACTTGATGATTCTCAATATCTAATAAAGCTACTGTTCCAACTACTTTACCATCATGAATTGCTACCCAAAAGTTTCCGTGATCCTTTTGATAGAATGTTTCTATTTCAAGTAAATCAGATTGCTCTTCTTTCGTAATGGGAACATTATACTCTTTTTGCTGAATATGAACGATAAGATCTACTACTTCCTCTTGAAACGTACTTTCATACGGAACAATACGAATTTTCTCGTTCATCGAATTTCTTTCCACTCTGAAGCTAATAAACTATATACAGCGACATCATGGAAATGATCATATAACCATTCTTCATCTCGTAAAATACCATCTAACTTAAACCCTAAACGCTCTGGAATAGCGCGACTTTTCACATTTTCAACACCGCATCGGATTTCCATTTTATTTAATTTTAAATTCTCAAATGCATATTGAAGCACAGCCTTCACGCTACGCGTCATAACGCCTTTTCCTCCAGTATCTTCTGCAAGGTAATACCCAAGACTCGCGGCTTTCTTCCCCCAGCTCACTGGATGAATACCTACCATCCCAACGAGCTTTCCTTTGTAACGTATACCACTTTCAAAACCGTCTCCCTCTGCAAATTTCTTTAACCACATCGGAAAAATCTCATCATAAGCATCAGCAGATTTTGTCCCATCTACCCAAGGAAGCCATTTTCGTAAATGATTACGGTTTTGGTCTATTAATTGATATAATTCTTCTTTATGATGTTTTTCTAGTAATTGTAGTTCGATTTCGTCATCTACTCGAAGTGTGAACATGTTTTTTAGTCCCCTTTTTATTTTTCTTATTATTCTAACATTTTTAGATGTAAAAAGTTAAATATTAACACTTTCTTTTGATTTTCTTTGTATAAAACCAGAAGAATACAATATTCCCGTAATAACTAATATCATTCCTACAGATTGTGCAGATGTTATATTGACTCCTTCAATAAAAGAAATAAGTATTGTAACAACAGGCACTAGATTAAAAAATAAAGATGTCCTTGCTGCCCCAATTTGAGCAATTCCATTATTCCACCATAAGTAACCAAGCACACTCATTCCAATTGCCATAAAGAGAATCGCTCCCCATGCCAACCAAGGAATTTCTAAAACTGGTACTATACTTTTTTGTGTAGAAGATATGATAATAAAGGCAAGTGCACCAATAGTCATCGTATATGTCGTCGTTTGTATTGGATTACCAGTTTTAATAAACCTTCTGCCTAGCACGCCGTATAACGCCCAGCAAATATTCCCTAATAAAATATAAAAATCCCCTTTTGAAAATGATAAATGTTGTAGTATTGTAAACGAACCTTGTGTAAGTACAAAAACAACGCCAATTAGTGCAAGTAACATTCCAATTGCTTGGCGCTTCACAATTTTCTCTCGTAAAATGACACTTGCTAACAGCGTCGTAACGAGAGGATTTGTCGCCATAATAAGTGCACCATTAACAGCTTCTGTATATTTCATTCCTAAAAAGAAAAAGAAGTTAAAGCCGAATACACCAACAATACCTAGCAAAAGATAATAGGTCCTATTCTGCATCCATACTTCCAAATCAAAATCTTTTCGTATTTTTAACAAACATAACATCACAAATGCAGCAATCCCAAAACGCCATGCTGCTATATGAATTGCTTCGAAATACTGCACCGCATATTTCGAAGCATTAAATGTCCCACCAGTAAATATCGCAAAACCTAATAACTGCGTATATACTTTATTTTTCATTGCCGGCCTCCAAGTCTTTTTCTTCTAGAAAACCGTAATAAATTTCTAACTTCTCCTCCGTTAGCTGAACAACTTTTTGCAATTGTTCCTGCTGTTCTTTTAATCGCTCCAAGTGAGTTGTTAAAATGGAAATTCTCTTTTTTACTTTCGCTGGTACTTCCTCTTTCTTCTGCCTAATTTCCTCTATAATGCACCCATCACTTGCAAACTCAGCTATCTCTTCTAATGACATCCCAGTTTGTTTTAATGAATATAAAAATTTTAATAAACGTACATCGCCTTCTGTATATTGACGAATACCGCTATTTCGCGTTGGTGGTGGTAATAAACCTAATTTCTCATAGTAGCGCAAAGTGTGAATGCTCATCCCTGTTAATTCTGCTACTTCGCCGATTTTATACATGTTCTCTCCCCCTTGTTTTTACATTTTCATCTTACAACCTAGAGTTAGCTCTAGGTCAATACATAAATAAAGTGAAACTTTAATCAGTGGGGGTCTTATTGCACGTTAATGCGGGATAAAAGTTGAACACAACAAAAAAAGACGCACAGCCACAGCTATGCGTCTTTTCTATTATTTCTCTGCAACTTGAACTTCTTTTACGTAAGCTGCTTCGAATTTTTGGATGTCACCTGCGCCCATGAAAATTAGAACGCCGTTTTTATGTTTCTTTAATACATCCGTTGTTGTATCTGTAATTAGTTCTGCACCATCAATACGCTTTTGCAGATCTTCAATTGTTAATTCACCTTTGTTTTCGCGTGCTGATCCGAAAATATCACATAAGTATACTTGATCAGCTTTGCTTAAGCTTTCAGCGAACTCATCTAAGAACTTTTCTGTACGTGAGAATGTATGCGGCTGGAATACAGCGACAACTTCACGCTCTGGATGTTTTTGACGAGCTGCTTCAATCGTTGCATTAATTTCTGTCGGATGGTGTGCGTAGTCATCGATAATAACTTGCTCTCCCATCGGCTTTTCATTAAAGCGACGTTTTACGCCTTCAAAAGTTGTTAATTGATGTTTTACTGCTTCTACATCAACGTTTTCATAATGGCAAAGTGCGATTACTGCTAACGCATTTAATACGCTGTGATTGCCGTATCCTGTAATTTTGAACGTGTCATAGTACGTATTACGAACGAATACATCGAATATCGTGCCATCTGTTCTCTTTTGGATGTTACGTGCTTGGAAATCATTATCTTCTCCAAATCCATAGAAAATAACAGGTACTTTCGCTTGAATTTTTTGAAGTTCTTCATCATCTCCACATGCAATAATGCCTTTTTTCACTTGCAATGCCATCTCTTGGAATGCACTGAATACATCATTGATGTCTGCAAAATAATCTGGATGATCAAAATCAATATTCGTCATAATTGCATAGTCTGGATTGTAAGACAAGAAATGACGACGATACTCACAAGCTTCAAATACAAAATACTTACTATTTTCTACCCCATGCCCTGTTCCATCTCCAATAAGGTAAGATGTAGGATGTGCACCTTGCATTACATGGGCTAACAAACCTGTTGTTGATGTCTTTCCGTGTGCACCAGTTACAGCAACACTTGTGTATTGGCTCATAAGGTCACCTAAGAAGTGATGGTAACGATGTACTGGGATGTTTAATTCTTTTGCTGCTACGATTTCTTCATGCGTATCAGGAAATGCATTTCCTGCAATAATCACTTGTCCTTCTTCTACATTATTCTTATCAAAAGGAAGGATCGAGATACTACGCTTTTCTAACGCTGTTTGTGTAAAGAAACGCTTTTCATAATCAGACCCTTGAACAGTATGCTTCATATCATGAAGAATTTGCGCTAATGAACTCATTCCTGTTCCTTTAATTCCTACAAAATGGTAAACTGTCATCTTAAAGAACCTCCAACATTTCGAACTAATACAACGGCCTATCTATAAGACAGTATATGAATCTTTTCTTATTTTGGTAATCATCATACATTTTTGATGTAGTGAGGTTATTCTTTCCCTTCACTTATCAGGATAAACTCGTACGTACTTCTTTATATGTCCATAACAAGTCCATTATAGCAAAAAAGAAGCCGCTATACTATGATAACAGAAAAACTGATAGGGTCAATCACCTATCAGTTTTTCTCTCTTTTACATATCTTCTCTTTTTTCTAATTGAACACGCTCTAAACGTGGGTTTGGACGATATTTACGACCAGCTTTTGCTTCTGGTTTCCCATTTAATTCTACATTATCACCAGTAAAGCCAATATTCATTTTTAACAAGCTACTCCCTACCCCATATATGTCAACAGGTACCTTTTGAGCTTCAAATTCACGAATACGCTTTTCATCAAATCCACCAGTTACAACGATGTCTACATGCTGGAATCCTTCTTCATCAAGCGCCTTGCGAAGTGCAAATACAAGAGATGGATTTACACCACGTGGATCAAATGTTCCAAGTACTTCTGGGTGGCGAATAAAGTATTGATCAATCATTGTGCGAGACGTATCTACACGCACACCTTTTAATGTTGATCCAAATTCACGCGCTACACGAAGTGCATCTGTAATAACATCATTATTGTAATCAATTAGTACAACTAATTCATCTTCTGGAAATTTCTTATGATATGCTTTTGCCGCTTCTACAACATCACCATTAAACATTTGAATTAATGCGTGAGGCATTGTTCCCATACCACTTCTGCCCCACCATTCATTCATTGCATGCGTCGCTTGTGCGCTCATACCTCCGATGTATGCTGCATAACCGTCACCAGCTTGTTGTGTATAATGATCGTCACGATCTCCCATGAAAATAACTGGTTTTTCTTTATCTACACTACGCGCAGCTTGGACAACATTATATACGTTTGTTGCAACCGATGTACGACGAGCTAAAATCCCATCAATAACACCTTCTAAAAATCCGAAATTCTCATAAGGACCATGAATTGTTAACACTGTTTCAAATGGACTAATTTTATCGCCATCTTTTAAAGAGTTAATTTCAAGTTCCTCAGGATTTTTAGCGAATGTTTGTAGCAATGCAATTACTTCATCTGTTCCGCAAAGAACTGCATTTTCTTTTTGGAAAAATTGCATCGTTACAACACTTTTCGGGCGAAATTCTTCAATAATTTCTCTAGTTTTTAAAAAGTAAACCGCGGAGAACCAACCTTCTCCAACTCGTTCGTCAAATTTAAATGTTTTATTTGTTAGTCGATTTATTTCACCTTTTAATTTTAATTCAATTTCTTTCATGTCGCTTTACTCCCTACTTTACTATCCAACATTTTCTATTAGTATACAGCAAAACCGTGGACTATACATTCGTTTCCTGCATAGCAGCGAATTCATCCTCAGAAATAAGGACATCTCTTGGCTTCGTCCCTCTTGCTTCAGAAATAATTCCTTGCGATTGCATCTCCTCAATGAGACGTGCCGCGCGATTATAACCGATGCGGAATTTTCGCTGTACAGAAGATGTGGACGCTCCCCCTTGTTCTACAACAAATTGACATGCTTCAAAGAACAATTCGTCTTCCGACTCAGCCTGTTCTGTTTTCGCTAATAAATCCTCTTGCTTAAATAAGTAATTCGGCTTCATTTGCTTTCTCACATGATCAACTGTCTTTTCAATCTCATCATCCGATACATATACACCTTGTACACGAACTGGCTTAGATGTACCGTTCCCTAAAAATAACATATCACCACGGCCAAGTAATTTCTCCGCGCCTCCAATATCAATAATCGTACGCGAATCAACTTGAGATGATACAGTAAACGCAATACGCGTTGGAATGTTTGACTTAATTAAACCTGTAATAACATCTACAGATGGACGCTGCGTCGCTACTAATAAATGAATACCACAAGCACGTGCTTTTTGCGCAATACGACAAATCGCTTCCTCAACATCACCAGGTGCTACCATCATTAAGTCGGCTAACTCGTCAATGACAATAACGATATAAGGTAATGTTTCTCCTGGAATTTCTCGCTCACTTACAATCGTATTGTAACGAGTTAAATCACGAGCACCAGCGTGCGCAAACAATTCATAACGGCGTTCCATCTCTTCGACTGCCCACTTTAAAGCCGCTGTCGCTGCTTTTACATCCGTAATAACAGGTGCTACAAGATGTGGAACAGAATTGTATGGTGCAAGCTCAACCATCTTCGGATCAATTAACATTAACTTCACTTCATGCGGTTTCGCTTTATATAAAATACTCGTTAAAATCGCGTTAATACACACACTTTTACCTGAACCCGTTGCACCCGCAATAAGTCCGTGCGGCATTTTTCGAATATCTGTTACAATTGGATCACCTGAAATATCAAGTCCAAGCGCAACAGTAAGCGGTGATTCACTCTTTGTGAATACAGGACTTCTTAAAATTTCACGAAGAAATACTGGCTTACTTTCTTTATTTGGAACCTCAATTCCAATCGCACTCTTCCCTGGAATCGGCGCTTCAATACGAATATCTTTCGCAGCTAAACTTAACTTAATATCATCACTTAAATTGGTAATTTTATTTACTTTCACGCCTGGGTCTGGTTGCACTTCAAAACGAGTTACTGCTGGCCCTTGCGATACATTAATAACATGTGCTCCAACATGAAAATTATTAAACGTTGTATCTAATAATTCTTTTTGCTCATCTAACCATTCTGTATTATCTAGCGCTGATTGCTGCGGAATCGACAACAGCGCTAATGGCGGAACAGTGTATGTCGGTGGTGTGTGCAATACATTTCGCATATCGTTCTCTCTTTGATTTACAACATATGCTTTCTCTTGTACTTCCGTACTTGAAATTGGCTTTTGTACTTGCTCTTCCACTACTTGCTGCACTGGGCGTTCTTCCATTTGTGGCTCTGCTACTACTTGCTGCACTGATTGTTCTTCCACTTGTGATTCTACTACCACCTGCTGCATTGGTTGTTCTTCCACTTGTGATTCTACTACCACCTGCTGCATTGGTTGTTCTTCCACTTGTGGTTCTGCTACCACCTGCTGCATTGGTTGTTCTTCCACTTGTGGTTCTGCTACTACTTGTTGCACTGGTCTATTCTCTACTCGTACATTAACAGAATGCTGCATTGCATTTGCCCTAGCTGCATGTCTTTCCATTAATCGTGTTCTATCTTGTTTCAACATAACAACATTAAATGGTACATGACGCTTTTTCTCACGTTTTGGTTCTTCTTTTTTTACAACTGGTTGTTCTTCTGCGACCGGCGCTTCTTCTACAACTCGTTGTTCTTCTGCGACTGGTGTTTCTTCTACAACTCGTTGTTCTTCTGCGACTGGCGCTTCTTCTACAACTCGTTTATTTTCTTCTGTTTCTGCAAGTAAAACATTCGCAAAGCTTTGAACGTCGTTCTTTGTCTGTTCATCAGCCTCAGCTACATGTATGAATTCACTCTTTTGTTCAATCGCTTCATCTTCTTGCTGAATTTCCTCAAGTGCTACAAATGTCTCTACTACAGGCGCTTTTATTTCTGCAATTACTTCTACTTCTTCTGACTCTTCCGTTTCCGCAATTACTTCCACTTCTTCTTGTGCTTCTGTTTCTGCAATTACTTCTACTTCTTCTAGCTCTTCTGTTTCCGCAATTACTTCCACTTCTTCTGGCTCTTCTGTTTCTGCAATTACTTCTACTTCTTCTAGCTCTTCTGTTTCCGCAATTACTTCCACTTCTTCTGGCTCTGCTGTTTCTGCAATTACTTCCACTTCTTCTGACTCTTCTGCTTCTGCGATTACTTCCACTTCTTCTGGCTCTTCTGTTTCTGTAATTACTTCCACTTCTTCTGACTCTTCTGCTTCTGCGATTACTTCTACTTCTTCTGACTCTTCTGCTTCTGCAATTACTTCCACTTCTTCTGATTCTGCAATCACTTCTACTTCTTCTAGCTCTTCTGTTTCTGTAATTACTTCTACTTCTTCTAGCTCTTCTGTTTCTGTAATTACTTCCACTTCTTCTGGCTCTTCTGTTTCTGTAATTACTTCCACTTCTTCTGGCTCTTCTGGTATTTCCACAATGATTGTTTCTGCAAGTTTTTCTTCTGCTTTGACAATCACTGATTCTTCTGGAGCTTGCTTTTCCACTTCAATAGTAGGTTGTTTTATTTCTGTATTACGTTTAATTTCTTCTGATAATATTGTATCCTCGTGCTCTACTTTAGAAGCCACTAATTCTTCTTGTAGATTGTTTTCGTTTAACACCACTACTTCTTTTTCTTCTACTAAAGGCTCTTGGCGTTCGATTTCATAACCGTTTTTCTCTAGCCATTGATCAACAACTGATTTTTCTTGCTTTTTATCCTGTTGACCAACCGATTCATGACTAGGCGAAGAAGACGTTGCTTGCCCTTCTGAGAAATCTGATAATGTATATCCTTTTTTCTCTAACCATGCATCAACAACTGCTTTGCCCTCTACAGATATTTCAAGATCTTCTCTTTCTTTTACTTCCTCCTGCTTTTCAACCTTTTTCTCTACTGAAGGACGATTATATCCATAAATTGGCGAAATCATTTCTGTTGGACGAAATGGTCTACGGTTACTCTCTTGCGAAGGTGCAGATGCCTTTTTAACGACAGCCTCTCGCACCGGTTCATATTGTACTTCCGGTTCTTCATATGTAGAAACTACCTTTTCCACATACGGTCGTCTGCTTCTTTCCACCTGTATTCCTCTTTGAGCAGTCGGTTCTTCATATGTTACTCCTTGAACAGGTTGTTCTTCGAAGTGATCTACTTCTCTTTCATCCTCTTCATCGAACCCATTATCCGGTACTAAAGGAAAACGGCATTTACCTGCATTCCTACTTGCCATTTGTGCTTCTCTTGCTTCAGTGTAGTGGTTTACACGAGGAATTTTCGGCTGACTTTCAATTTGCTTTTGTACTTCTTTATTCAACGCTGTTTGTTCTTCCTCTTTGTTAAACAACTTTTTCATCCAATCTAACATGCTTACCACTCTTTCTACTAAATAGTAACATCCTTTATTGTATCAGCATTCGGCAAAAAGTGCAGGTAAAATTAAGCATGTCATATTTATCCACAATATTCTAATTTACGAGTGTTTCATATGGAAAAACGCAGCCTTTCATGTAAGACTGCGCTTAAGCTTTACGCTTCCGATATGCATCTATACTATCCGTTACACTTTGCAATAAAGAATTTACATACTGCGGGTCAGATAATTTTTTATCTTCTTCAAGATTTGACATAAACCCAAGTTCTAATAGTACACCAGGTACTTTGGACCAATTAAATCCAGAAAGATCATCCCTGAATTTAATTCCATTTACTTTCACTTGCTGGTTCTCCCTCATTTTATTTACAATCATTTGAGAGATTTGAAGGATTTCCGCATAAATCTCTTTCGTATGCGGACTGTCTTCTGCTGGCGTCAATACAGCAAATCCACTTTGGTTTGGATTTTCAGAACCATCTGCATGAAGACGTAAAAATAAATTTGCCTTATGATTGTTTGCGAATGTCGCCCGTTCTTTATTACTTATATCAACGTCTTGTGACGTTCTCGTCATTAATACTTGCATTCCCTTCGCTTCTAACTTTTCTTTTAATACGAAAGCCATTTCTAATACAAGTACGGCCTCTCTTTTTTTCGTCACAACACCAGTTGTACCATCTGTGACTTTATATTTTTGTGTTGTTGCCCCTGGCCCAATCGGCTCTAAATTTAAATTCGCTTTTTGTTGATGCCCTGGATCAATAACGACGAGAAACTTCTCTTGTTTTTCATTACTCTCTACTTTTTGTTCATTATTTTGCATTGGTTGCTCAGTTGGCAGCACCGGTGTAGTTTCCTCTATCTTTTCTTCAGTCGGCACTTCCTCCTGCTTATGCTCCACTTGCTCATTCGTTTTAATTGCTTGCGATTCTTCGTTCTTTTCTTGTTCTTGCTGCTTTTCTACCGGTGCGTCTTCTTTGGTATCTTTTCTTTTCTCTTGTATAGAAGATGTAGTTTCTTTTTTCGGCTGCTCTTGTGAACAACCAGCCATATATATTCCAATGAATGCAATCATGCTCATTATTTTTATATACTTCATACTTCTCTCCCATCACTTTGCACCGGATTCAAAGTTTTTCTTATAATTGCCCTATAATCTCATCCATATTTCCAATATAAACAGGATGCCACGTTTCTGTACCACGCTCTGCAGTATAAACCGGATAAGCGTTATCATCTATATTTACGAAAACTGGATCACCCATATCCGTTTCATATCCAATTGCAATCCATCCTTCTTGCCACTTTCCGTTTTCTTCACTTATTAATGAATTTTTATGTTTATCATATCGGTAACCGATTTGTCCTTTTTCTAATTCACTTTCACTAAACACATATATTTCATAAGTACCTAGCTCAACATCTTGCTGTTTTGAAGTTTCAATTCGTTTTAGAAGTTCTGCGATTTTTGGTTGTTGTTTCATACGTCTATCCCCTTCTATTTTTCTAAATTTTAACTAGTTTGTTTATAAAATACAATATAGATTTTAAGAAAAAAGGTGACATTCTTATCATATTTACGATTTTTTGAGTATATCTATCACAACTCTCAATATATCAACGATTCAACAAGAAATTTCGACTTACCGATAAAGAATGACAAAAAGAAAAGAGAGGCTGTCCAAAAGGACAACCTCTCTTTTCTTATATCAATTAAAATTTAAACTCTTGTCCAACTTCAAAGCTATTTTCTAATACAAGAATACCTTTTTCTTGTGGAGCGTCTGGAAGCTCTAATTCACGTGCAGAGCAGATCATTCCAGAAGAAGGAACACCGCGAAGTTCAGCCGGTTTAATTAACATACCGCTTGGCATTACAGCGCCGATTTTCGCAACGACAACTTTTTGTCCTGCATCAACGTTTGGTGCACCACATACGATTTGTAATGTTTCTGTACCGATTTCTACTTTACAGATGTTTAGCTTATCAGCATTTGGATGTTTCTCTTTTTCAGCTACATAGCCTACAACAAATTTCGGAGAAAGATCTGCTTCTACTGTTTCTTCAAAGCCATTCTTCGCTAAAACTTCGTTGATTTTCTCTACAAGCTCTTTCGTTAATGTAAGGTTTCCTGTTTCTGTTACTTCTAAATAAGAAGATGCATTAAAGATGTTGAATCCTGCTGTTATATTGCTTTCACGATCGTATACGCGTGCAACATCTCCTTTGCGATCAAAAGTACGGTTCTCTAAAGTAATATCTTGTAAGGCAACAATTAAAGTGTCACCAATTCCTTCAAGGTTGTAAAAAACGTTCACTTCGTTCATCCTTTCTCTTTTCCATCTGTCTTCTTCCGATTTTTCGCTAAAATAAAGATTGGTTCAAATTCTCCATCTTCATATACGAATGAAAGTGATGTAATCGGAACATGCCCTTCGGCAAAAAATTTCATTGTCATTTGTGCAATAATATCATAACCGATTTCGTTGACGATATCAGCAATAATTAATACATCTTGGTGAGGAACAGCAACAACCATGTCACCAGAAATCTTTTCACGCATCGATTGTAGTAACGATTCGTTTAAAATACGAGTCGCGTCATACCCATCATTTGTGTTTAAAAAGTAGAATGTATTACCCGCTACTGTGTCTTGTTTAAATTCATAACCTAATGAGCGTGCGTTGAATAATGCCATTTCACGCACTTGCTGTTCTGTAAGTTCTAATTTTTGTAACAGACGTTCATCAATTAGTCGATACGTTTTATTCGAATCTAACGCATAGTAAATACGTGTTTCCGCCGTATGATCCGTCATAATAAACGGATTTCCTTCTTCTGCTTGTTTCGGGAAAGAAGTAGAACGAATAACAGGTAAAATTTTTGCTCCGCTATTTTCTTCTTTATGCATCGCAATTAGCGCTTCTTGTACGTAATAAGCAACTTCTTCAATTGCCTTTTCTTTGTTCACTTCCCATTTTGCTACAACTCCTGGAAGTGATACGTTAATACCTTTTTTCGAGTCTTTCTGTTCTATACGTAGAACCTCTTTCTCGCTATCATACTGAAAGTCCCACTCTGGACGAGATAATTTCTTCATTAACTCGTCTTTCATCTTTTTACTTGTCATCTTCATCTCTTTTTCCTCCCTTCCAAAAAAATAACCTCCCCCGCGAAGGTAGAGGTTGTTTTACAATTCAATTGGCAAATTGCCTTATTTTAAACCTTCAATGAACTCTTCGATTTGTTCTTGTGTTTTACGATCTTTGTTTACATAGCGACCAGTTTCTTCACCTTTATTGTACGCTACAAAGCTCGGAATGCCAAATACGTCTAATTTTACACATAGATCAATAAACTCATCACGATCTACATAGTAAAATGAGAAATCACTATATTTCTCTTCTACTTCTGGCATAAATGGGTCTACAAAACGGCAGTCTGGGCACCATTCTGCTGAGAACATAAAGACTACATTCTCTTCATTTTTTAATTGTTGGAATTGCTCCATGCTTTCTAATGACTTCATCTATATTTCCTCCTCTAACGAGTGCATTTTTCATGTTATAATCTTTCTTTTATACTACCATACATCGCGCATGGTGCAAGGTTTATGCTTGCTTTTTGTCATACTTATATTGCCCAACAAGTAACTTAACAACGTGTACAAATAATTCCGTGCGGTCGACATAATCATCTGTAAAAATACCAATCGCTCCTTCGTGACTACGAATATCTTTTCTATGTACAAACTCTTCCATCACTTCGCTTAATTCTTTACCATCTTCAAGAGGTGCTAAAAAATCGTCTGGTAACGTAATACGCGCTCCTCCGGCCACAAATACTTTCCCATCACTTGTTGCTAGCGCGCCCCAGTTACACATAAATAAACCGTGCTCCGTTTTCATCACACCGCCTTCTAGCCCAATACCAATTGGAGCTTCTCCTTCCTCTAGCGCTCGCTTCGCTCTATTAATCGCTCCTTGCATCGTCTCTTCATCTGAAAACGGCTGATTTGCTACTCCTGAAGGAACAGAGAGAGATGTAATTGTAGCATCTTTCCAAACCTTCTCCACAGCACCAACTTTCGTTTTATTCTTCGATCCAACTACTACTTTCATTTCGTTCACCTCTATAAAAATTCATCATTCTATTCTAATATCCGCATCAGATACGAATTAAGTATCAACCACTACCACATATCACCAAGTCATCTATTCAGCCTAAAAAAGAAGGTTTTTTCTAGCAACATTACCGTCTTCGAAAACAAAAACAGCCTTCCTCTCACTTCCTACTTGGAGTCTTCATACATCATTCGAACACCAATTAAGCACTGACCGCTCCCAATCATCGCTGGGTCATCTATTCAACCTAAAAAAAGAAGGGTTTTTCGCCCTTCTTCTCTACGCGTTATTCTTAATTGTCTCTAACGTCGTTTTATCTGTTGTTCTTACAAGCTTCGTAATTAATTCTTTCGCCGCTGCATAATCATCAACATGTAAAATTGAAGCATGTGTATGAATGTAGCGTGCACAAACACCAATTACTGCTGATGGGATACCAGAGTTACTTGTATGTACACGGCCCGCATCTGTACCACCTTGTGAAATAAAGTATTGGTACGGAATATTGTTTGTTTCTGCTGTATCTAAAATGAATTCGCGCATTCCTCTATGTGTTACCATCGTGCGATCGTAAATACGAAGAAGAGCACCTTTTCCTAATTGACCGAACTGCGTTTTGTCACCAGATGCATCGTTTGCTGGACTTGCATCAAGCGCATAGAAAATGTCTGGTTGAATCATATTTGCAGCTGTTTGCGCTCCGCGAAGGCCTACTTCTTCTTGTACAGTAGCACCAGAATATAATGTATTTGGTAATGTTTCATCTTTTAATTCTTTTAACAATTCGATTGCAAGACCACATCCGTAACGATTGTCCCAAGCTTTCGCCATAATTTTCTTCTCATTTGCCATCGGTGTGAATGGGCAAATCGGCACGATTTGTTGTCCTGGTTTTACACCAATTTCAATCGCATCTTCATAACTATCTGCACCTATATCAATTAACATATTTTTTATATCCATCGGTTTTGCACGTTGCGCGTCACTTAATAAATGAGGAGGAATAGAACCAACAACTCCAATAACAGGACCATTCTTCGTCATAACTTGTACACGCTGTGCTAATAAAACTTGGCTCCACCAGCCGCCTAACGTTTGAAAACGAAGCATTCCGTTTTTCGTAATTTGCGTAACCATGAAACCTACTTCATCCATATGACCTGCTACAAGAACACGCGGGCCAGTTTCGTCCCCTTTTTTCAGACCAAATACGCTACCTAAACCGTCTTGTACAATTTCATCCGCATATTTGCTTAATTCTTGTTTCATAAAACGGCGTACATCATGTTCAAAACCTGATGCCCCCTGTAATTCTGTTAACGTACGAAATAATTGTAATGTCTCTTTATTCACGAAGTCCCCTTCTTTCAAACCTTAGTAGAATACCTCTTTTATTGTAACGAAATTTTCGAAATGTTTCTAGTTTCTTCTTTTTTAACTGTATTTGCTTTATAATTATTATTGGTACACTATTTTTATTTTATAGAATTGAGGTGAATATATGAGTTGGAAAGGTTTAGTAGCAGGTCTTGGCGTTGGGTTCGCAGCTGGTTATCTCGTTGCAAACAAAGTACAAGAACAATCCCATATTTCTTCAGAAAAAGCATTGAAAATGGTGAAACAAGCATTAAGTCATAAAGGTGAAATTACTGGCTCTTGGGTACATATGGTTCCAGAGACATTTGAAAAATATGATGTCGCATATGAAGTTTATCGCGGCGGTCTTACAACAATGTTAGATGATATACAAGAACGATTTGAATTTTTAGTTGATGCTAAAACAGGTACTGTTTTAGAAGTTATAGCAGCATAAAAAGGAGGGTTCCCATTAGGTGAACCTCTTATTTTTTTGAAATTGTGGGTATTGATTAAAATTATATCAGCGATTTTCCGAATATATCGACTTACCGACAAAATCCGATAATAAAAAAGAAGCTGCTCCAACAAATATGATGGAACAATCTCCTCTTTTTAAGCTTCTATACTCGTTTTCCGTTCTATTTTTTCTACAATATGTCCTTCCTCATTCCACTTCACAGCACGATAATATGCGTCATGATAAAACGTAAACCACGCCTCTTTTTCAGCACCATACTTCATCCACTTTTGCTTATTTTCAATCGAAGTCATCGGATAATCATCGTATGCCATTACCCATAATACATTTTGATGCGCGTGTGTCGGCAATAGGTCTGCTAAATGTAGCATCGTTTCTCCTTGACTCTCCAAAGCGATAACTGCATGTCCATCGCTATGACCACCGGTATGCGTCATCTTGATTTCATCTGTAATTTCTATTTCTTGCTGGAACGTAACAACTTGATCTACAATTGGCTCCCAATTTTCCTTCCAATATGTATTACGTGATCTAATGTTTGGATTCCTCATTTCATTCCACTCTGTTTCACTTACGTAAACTTTCGCATTTGGAAATGCCGGTACAAGGTGATCATCTTCCCATTTTGTTAGACCAGATGCATGATCAAAATGAAGGTGTGTCATTAAAACATATTGAATATCTTCAGGCTTTAATCCCTGTTTTTCTAACGATTCATAAACCGATGATTCTTCTGTTACACCTTGATTTCGTTTCATCTTCTCATTCAACTTACCGTTTCCTATTCCTGAATCAATGAGCATATTTCCATCTTTCGTTTGTAAAAGTAACGGATCTGTTCGTAAGTAAATATGATTTGTGTCATTATGTTTATATTTACGTGACCAAAGTACTTTCGGCACAACACCAAACATTGCGCCTCCATCTAAATGTGTATTTCCGCCTTTTAACCACGTTACTTTTATATCTCCAATTTGTAACTGTTCCATTACACATCCCCCTTTTAATTAATCTTAACATAAAATTCTGATTATTTTAGGCATAAAAAAACCTATGCATTACTGCATAGGCTCTGTACGATATTTTGCTTCAACTCGGTAAATACGATGACCCTTACTAGAGAATTTCTCTTCGTATTCAGTCATGATGTTACCTTCAAAGTCGCTGTTATGAAGATCTAAGCTTAAGTACGTTAGTAACATACCATACTCAGCCATACTCATAAGAGAATATTCAAATAAACCTTGGTTATCTGTTTTAAAATGAATTTCTCCGCCTTCTACTAACACTTCTTCATAATTACGTAAAAACGTTTTATACGTTAAACGACGCTTCGTATGACGCTTCTTTGGCCATGGATCTGAGAAGTTTAAATAAACGCGATCAATCTCACCTTTTGCAAAGAAAACTGTTAAATCTTCAGCATCTTTATTAATTAACTTTAAGTTCGGCACTTCTTCTTCAATTAATTTATCAAGTGCATCTACAACAACACTTGTGAATTTTTCAATTCCAATATAATTAATATGTGGATTCGCTTTTGCCATATCATACATAAAGCGGCCACGACCTGTACCTACTTCAATATGAATTGGTTGTTCATTTCCAAATACTTCTTTCCAGTTACCAGCGCGCTCCTCTGGGTTTCCGATTACGATATGTGAATACTCGTTAATTCGATCCATTGCATATGGTTTATGTCTTAAACGCATAGATGTCTCCCTCTCTTTACAAAACTATTTTAAAGGAATAATTCCTTCTTTCTTTTTTTAATTAATCTACCAAACAAAAAACCAAGTACGTACGAGCACTCGGTCCGTTTCTTTCAAGTATAAGATGTACCATTTTGATAAAAACTACATACAGCATTAAACATTCCATGACGAAACAGCTTTTTCTCTTACATTTGAAGAGAAAAACAATCGAAAGGATGATCCGTTCATGCCAATTAATCAACAACATCAATTAGAAGTGCTGAAAGATATTTTAGTCAACCACCAAAGTGATTGCTGCGGGACAGTTTCAGAATGCGAGCAATTAGAGCGCCTCATTCAATCGTTACTCGCAAACGATAATATAAGTAGTGACGCTAAAACAATGCTAAACGATGTATATTCTTATAGTCAATCGGGTAAATCTTCCTCTAATTTGGACAACCATATTTCCAATAATCAAGAACAACTTACTCAGTGGATTGCTGGAATGGACAATTTTTCTTAAGTATTATTCTGAAGCAAGTAGTTGCTGTAAATATTGATGCCAATATTCAGCTTCTGCTTGCTGTTTTTTTGTTGTATGCCATTGAATAGACAAAATCGTTTGTGCTATCACATACCATCTCATACGCCTAAGCAGCGATTCATCCATTTCAATATCATAAAAACCGAGCCACTCACTCCACTCCTGGCGCGGAATGTACCAATATAATAACATACCAAGGTCTAGAGCCGGGTCAGCAATTACAGCTCCATCCCAATCAATTAAAAACAACTCATCTTCATCCGACAATATCCAATTGTTATGGTTTACATCACAATGGCATACAACAAATTCATTGTATTCAATAGCTTTTAATGAACCCATTAAATATTGAAGGCCTTGCTGAATTGTTGCATCATCCCTTATATCTCCTCTTAAAACGAGTTGCAGTTGTTGTAATAACTCTTGTGCGTGAAGCGGCTGCTTCCCAAGTCTTTGAATCATCTGTACAAGCGCTTTAGAGGAGTGTATTTTCTTCAAAAGTTTCGCAACACGTTCTAGTTTCATATCCTCTGGCTCTAGCTTCTGTCCCGGAAGCCATTTTTGAGCAGAAATTACATCACCATTCGTTACCCTTCTTGTCCAAAGTAATTTTGGAACAATTCCTTCTGCTGACAATACCGCTAAAAAGGGCGATGTATTCCGCTTTAAAAATAACTTCTGTTGTCCGTTTTGCGCAATATATGCATCGCCCGTTACTCCACCAGCCGGTACAAGACTCCACTCTTTTCCTAATAATTGTTCCAACCATTCCATATTCATTACCCGTTAACAAATCCTTATCTTTTATAGTTATGAAAAGAAAAACCGCAACATTTCTACACATGTTGTGGATTCATATATTTTACTGTAAATGAAAAGAAAAATTAGCCTAGGCCAAAAATCCTCTATTTTATTTTACAAAACCTGTCATAGAATGACAACTTATCAAAATCGTCACCTTTGTCAATTCTACATTTATTACATTCTCATCGTCAAGTAGCGATTTGTCACATTATCGTCAATATATACGTGCTAATTGGAGCGAGCCTAAGTTCCTTTCCTCTAAATGAAGAAATTGGATCTATTTTCGCTTCGTTTTCGTTTACTAACACATGCCACGTTTCTTCTTTCGGAAGTTGCACCGTTTTAGCTTCTAAACCGCTATTAAATAAAACGACAATCTCTTTCCACGGTCCAAACGATTTTACATTTTGCAGGTGGTATGCAAGTACTTCTGTAGATGTTTGTAAAAAAGTCATATGTTTTTTTATAAGGTCTGCGTTTTGTAATCGGAATGCCCCATGCTCTTTACGAATCGCAATTAAACCTTTTATATAGTTAACAGTCTCTATCTCTTTCTCTTTTTGATCCCAATCTAATTGATTGATCTCATCATTTGCATTATAACTATTTTCATTTCCTTTCTTCGTACGATAAAACTCTTGTCCTGCATGTAAGAAAGGAATGCCTTGTGAAAGAATAACCATTGCGCTCGCTAGCAGGTGACGTTTTTTCAAAATCGCTTCTGATTCTTCATTACTGCGCACTAGTTTATCCCACATCGTCATATTATCATGACATTCTACATAATTAATGCTTTGCGCCGGCTCTAGAAACAGCCCTGTTTCTTTCATACTTAAAAGACTTCCTGCTGCAATATACTGCAAATGATTACAGTCTACAGACCCACCAAATGCAAAACCACGCTTGTTTATATGAAATGTACTCCCTTTTATCCCATCACGAAATTGATCATTAAACTGCGCAATATGCGGCATGTTCTTCGCATTATTTAACGTTGCTTTTTCTTTGGCAGGAAGTGGTGTTTGTAAATCCCATCCTTCTCCTAATAATAAAGCATCTCGTTTTATGTTTCGTACTTCTTTTTCTATCACATTCATTGTATCAACATCTAAAATTCCCATTAAGTCGAATCGGAATCCATCGACATTGTATTCAGTAAGCCAATATAAAATAGACTCTACAATGAATTTCCTCATCATTTTCCGTTCAGACGCTATATCATTTCCGACTCCCGTCCCATTAGAAGGCATACCATCTTCACCATGACGAAAATAATAGCCTGGAACAAGCTTTTCAAATGATGATAGCTCTCTTTCATAAACATGATTATATACAACATCTATGATCACCCTAATACCTTGTTCATGAAATGTTTCAATTAGTTGTTTGCACTCAACTATCCTGTTATACGGATCAGAGGGATTTGTAGCATAAAATCCTGTTGGTGCATTGTAATATAATGGATTATACCCCCAATTATAGGCGGACGAAGGATTCGCCTCATCTACACCACCGAAACAATATAAAGGTAATAGTTCAACATGTGTAACACCTAAATCTTTTATATGAGACAACCCTGTTAACGTCCCGTTCCGTCCCGTTGTTCCCTCTTCCATCAATCCTTTATATGTTCCCTTTTGACTCACTCCACTATTTTGATGTATAGTCGCATCACGAATATGCAGTTCATACAATATGGCATCTGTCATTGATTGTAATGGTGGTAATCCCTCTCGTCTTGTTACACTCGTTTTTTCTAAATCGATAACAACACCGTGTTTGCCGTTTACCGTCACCGACTTTGCATAAGGATCCACAGCTTCGTTCCATATTAAATTAATACAAACAAGAAATGTATAGCATGCTCCGTCTAAATCCCCTTGTAATGTTTGAATCCAAACTCCGTTTTCTTCTCTGTACATTTCATGATCGGTATATTCTTTATCACTCTTATAAATTCTTACTTTCGCAAGCCTTGCGGTTGGAGCCCATACTTTAAATGTCGTTTCTTCTTTTTGATACACAGCACCTAAATCTGTACCTTCGTAATAATACTTTTCATCGAAAATTGTTGTTCGAATAACAGCACCTATTTGTAAATCCGTTTCTTCATTCCGTTCATCTCGTACTGTATAATACTTCCCCACATCTAGCGGCTCTTCTATAAAGCACTCATACTTCGTTGCATCTGGAAGTGCAATAGTATGAGCAATCGGTAAATCTTTCACATTACTTCCTTCTTGCAAACGAAATGTCCGACTTGTTCCATACGCATGTGGGAGCAAAATTGTAATTTTATTCATTTCATCTAAATAGGCATCAAATGGACGTTTTACTTTCAACATAAAAAAATCACCATCATTCTCAAAGTTAAAATAAAGTGAAACTTTAATGAGCGAGAAAATTTTCCCATCCTCACTTATTATTAGCCTTCACCAATCAGGCGAGATAAAATGAGCTGCAAATGATAAGGCTTTTCTTATCAACAAGACTCTATACAGTAACTCCATTCTTCTCTATAGTATATTCACCTGCATAAAAAACGTTTTCAACATTCTATTTTTGTAATTTTATTTCAGCAATCGATTTATACTTCGGGGTTTCTTTCACGTGGGATTCGTATAAAGTAATTGTATCTGCTTGAAATGATATTTCAGGCACTTCTTTTATACTTTCTAAATGAAACTTTTCTTCTCCTATCCATTTACGAGCAACAGTAATATGTGGATGATACGGGCGTGTTTCTAGAGAAAAACCATTTTCTTCACAAATGGCATGTACTTGCTTTTGTAACTGAAACAAATCATGATTCTCACTTACCTTCGCCCAAAGAATACGGGGCTGATCTTCCCTACCAAACGTTGAAAAACCTTGTAACGTGAACGATAGTTCTTTTGTTTTTATAAGTGTTTGTAATCCATTCTTTATCCCTTTTAACTGTTCTTCTGTCGCACCTCCTAAAAAGGAAAGGGTAATATGATAATCTTCCTTATGTACCCACGAGCGAAATGGTAATTTCTCATTCGTATCCTCTTTATAGTTAGACAGCACTTCTTTTATATGATTTGGTAACGTAATTGCGACAAAATAATGCCTATCCATGTACACCGTCTCCTTCTTTCTATTGTTGCTTTTCTTTCTTATCTCATTCAATTAAAAAGAAGCCGCCCTCTAAAGTAGAGAGCGGTCATTATTCATATATCGGCGATTAAAGTTTCACTTTACTTCGCTAATTCATGAATTGCTTGCGCATAAATTGCTGTTGCTTTTAATAAGTCTTCAATTTCAATGTACTCATCTTTTTGATGCGCAAGTTCTTCCTTTCCAGGGAATAGCGGTCCAAATGCCACACCAGCTTTTAATGAACGAGCATAAGTACCTCCGCCAATTGCTAATAGTTCTGCTTTTTCACCTGTTTGTTCTTCATATACACGTTGTAACGTACGAATTAATACGTGGTCTTTATCAACGTGATGCGGGCGTGAATTAGAATAGTCAGCTACTTCAAATCCATGCGTACCAACATACTCTTTCAACTTCGCAATTGTTTCTTCAAAGTTAGTTGTAACTGGGTAACGTACGTTTAGCCCTAAGTTACCACCGTTTTCTTTCGTATAAGAAAGGCGACCAACATTCACTGTTAACGGACCGCTAATTTCATCTTTATAAGCAATAGTAGCTTTTTCACCCAAAATATCACCAGTAAATGTTTCTGTTGCAAATGTCGCAAATGCAGTTGCTTTTCCATCAAGTGAAACTGTAGTCAAGAAGTTTGCTAATAATAAACCTGCATTTTCTCCTTTTTCAGGAGTAGATCCGTGCGCTGAAATTCCTTTTATTTGCAACGTCACTGTATTACCTTCTATAGTCGATTCCCCTATTTTTTTAGCAGTTTGTAAATACTCTTCATATGCTACTGTAAGTGCATTTACATCTTCTCCTGTAATAACCGCTTCTGCAAAATCAGGAACCATATTTAAACGTCGCCCTGAATCAAATGAAACAAGTTCATATGTACCTTTTTTCTCTTCACTACCATTTTGCACAACTTGTATATCAGAAATTCCTTTTTCTGCATTAATAATTGGAAAATCTGCATCTGGTGCAAAACCGATTGTTGGCATTTCTTCGTTTTTAAAGTAGTGATCTACACATTTCCAATTGCTTTCTTCATCTGTTCCTATAATCATACGAACACGTTTTGAAAGAGGTAAGCCTAATTCTTTCACAATTTTCATCGCATAATATGCTGCCATCGTTGGGCCTTTATCGTCAATTGCACCACGTGCAAAAATCTTTCCATCGCGAATATCCGCACTATATGCGGGAGTCGTCCAGCCATCTCCTTCTGGTACAACATCAACGTGACAAAGAATACCTACTAATTCTTCTCCTTGTCCCATTTCAAGATGACCTGCATATCCTTCTAAATTTTTAGAAGCAAAACCTTCAGCTTCTCCTTTATGTAACATGAAAGATAGCGCTTTTTCTACCCCTTCACCGAATGGTGCGCCCTCTTTCGCCGATTCTTCTTCCCATACACTTTTAATTTGTAAAAATTGTTGTGTATCACGAATTAAATCATCTTTTCGTTTTGCAACTTCTTCTGTCCAATTAATCGCTGACATCACGCATCCATCCTTCACTATATTATCTCTTTCATCATAGCAAACCGAAATCCCTTATGCCATACACGAAAACTAAATACCGAACAATTGTAATATTTCAGACATTTCTTATTAGTTTTTCTTTTATTTTTTCAAAAAAATTTGCAGGAATTTGGCGTTTTACGTAGAATTTTATGTGTTAGTTGACTGACCATATATACAATGTCAACTACCAATATTTTTCTATATGAATTTTTGTTAAACTTTTGTAAAATTTAAGTAGATTAAAGCATGAATTTTATCATGTAGAGTACAATGGTAGTAACGACCTTCTTTCCTGAATGGGGTCAAAAAAACTAGTAGAGGAGTGGTTTTCTCTTGAAACCTACAACTACTCGTATGCTAACACGCATTAAATCAATTTATATGTACATCAATGAAAACGGAACGGTAACGACGAAAGACCTTGTAGATGAGTTCGGGATCACACCGCGAACGATACAACGTGATCTAAATGTGTTGCAGTTTAATGAACTCGTGTATAGCCCTTGCCGCGGTAAGTGGACAACAACAGGAAAGAAAGTGAGAATGACCTCATAACAAAAAATAATTGTATGTAAATAAATACATACCCCTTTCTAACTATTAGAAAGGGGTTTTTTCTGTACCTATAAAGGTACTACTTTTCAGTATCTACTTGATATGTTTTTAACATTTCTACTTCTTCATCTGTTAGCTCTCGGTATTGTCCAAGTTCTAGTTCTTCATCTAATACTAACGGACCCATCTCCGTTCTCTTTAGGTAGACTACTTTTTTCCCTACCGCTTCAAACATACGCTTCACTTGATGGAATTTCCCTTCTGTAATCACAAGCTCAATTTCGGAAATATCATCGCTTTTCAATATTGTAAGCGTACCTGGTTTTGTTTCATAGCCATCGTCTAAGATAACACCTTTAGCAAACTCTTTTACATCCTCTTCTGTTACTACTCCTGCAACGTGTGCATAATATTTTTTCGGCACATGCTTTTTCGGAGATAATAATTGATGTGATAACTTCCCATCATTTGTTATCAATAAGAAACCTTCCGTATCGATATCAAGTCGTCCAACTGGGAACGGATCAAAGATTGCATCTTCTAATTCTAATAAATCTATTACTGTTTCATGATTATCATCTTCCGTCGCTGAAATAACACCTTGTGGTTTATGCATCATTAAGTAAACAAACTCTTTGTATTCCACAACTTCACCGTGAATCATAACTTCTTGCTCTTCTACATTTACATGAACTTTCGCATCTTTTACTGGCGTTCCATCAATTTTCACAACGCCATCTTTCAATAATTTCTTTACTTCTTTTCTACTTCCATATCCCATATTCGCTAATAATTTATCTAATCTCACGCTTTTCACCTTCTTTATTTATCATAGAAAAGGGGACGTAATTACGCCCCTCTTGATTTCAACTTTATTTTAAATCTACTACCAAGTTTACGTTGAATTTTATCTAATGCTTCTCCGCCAAATACTCTTTCAAGTACTCCTGTGCGAATTGCTAACAATCCGTAAACAAGACCACCAATACCTGCACAAATCGCAACTGTTATAAGAGCACCAATACGGCCATCAGGCGAAATCATGAAGGATAGAAGCCATTGTGATAGTTTTACAGCAACGACCATTATAAGTGTCAGTACTGCAATTTGGAATGTTCTTTTATATACAACACCGAATGAATAGTGTGCGTATTTTTTAATTTGTCGATTTGTATACCAAACAGAAGCTAAGAAACCAACTGCGGTCGCTAGAATTGCTCCTACTGTACCGAAATAACGAATAAAGATTACGTTACATACAAATTTCAAAATAACACCCATAATAAGCGCGACAATTGCATGCTTTTGCTGATTAATCCCTTGAAGAATTGCCGCTGTTACTGTAAATAAAGCAAATAACAATGCAACTGGTGCATACCACATTAATACTTGTCCACCTAATGGATCTGAGTCATAGAAAGCCGTGTAAATTGGATATGCAAGTGTTGAAATACCGATAACTGCTGGCAATGTTAAAAACATATTTGCCTGGAATGTTTGTGTAATTTGTAATTTCAAATAGCGGTATTGTTTTTCAGTAAATGATTTTGTAATTGCTGGTACAAGCGTTAAACTAAACGCTGTTGCAAGTGATACAGGAATCATAATTAACTTATGCGTCCACATTGTGAAAATACCCAGCGCTCGCTCTGCGATATCACCTTGACCAATCGCCTGCATAATTGAGTTAAATGTCAATGTATCAATTTGTTGATATAAAGGAATTGTTAACCCAATTACAACGTAAGGAATCGCATATGCGAATAACTCTTTAAACAATTGAACAGTACTTACTGTTGATTCTGGTACAGTTTGTTCAATTAAATATTGATCCAAATATTTTTTACGTTTTAACCAGTACCAAATTAACACACCGAGTGCTCCAACCGCTGAAACGAACGCAGCAAATGTCGCTACTCCAACTGCTGTTGCAACTGTACCGCCAAGTACTTTAATAACGATAAAACTACCTGCTAATAAAAAGACGATACGAATAATTTGTTCAATAATTTGTGAAACGGTAGTTGGTCCCATAGACTGGTGACCTTGGAAATAACCACGAATTAAACTCGCTGCTGGTACAACAATAAGTGCGAAACTTACAAGACGAATGATGGTCGTAACTTCTCCTACATTATTGTGTATACTTTGTTTACCAAGCATCGCTTCTGCAAACAACGGTGCCGTCATGTACAGTACTAGGAACGAAAGAACTCCTGTTACTATCATCATAACCATTCCCGAGCGGAACATTCTCCGGCTCGTTTTATAATCGCCAAGCGCATTATATTTGGAAACAAATTTTGAAACAGCAAGCGGCACACCTGCCGTTGCGATACTTAAAAAGATCGTATATGGAATGTATCCATATGTATAGAGCGTTCCGCCTTCTGTACCTACTAATGCATGAAACGGGAAGACGTAAATCATGCCTAAGAACTTTACTAAAAATGTCCCTAGCGTAACAATAAGCGTTCCGCGCAGAAATTTCGAATCGGACATACAAAAATCCTCCTACATCTACATAAAATGAAACTTTAATCAGTGGGGTGTTCTTCTCCACTGATTATTAGTTGAACCATTCGAGCATTTACAGGCTAACAGACTCCCTATTTACTTCTCCTAAATCTTGAGGTTTTAGTCTTATCGCCTACAAATAGCAGGATAGTGCTGAACTCTAACTTTTGTATTGTACCACAATTCTCTCATTAAGCAGTACTTCACTCTATTTTTCTTTTAACGGAAAACATGCTATTCTTTTAGGCAGGAAATGTAGAAAATGAGGTCGATATATTATGCATTATGATGTTATTGTCATCGGCGGCGGTCCTTCTGGGCTAATGGCTGCAATTGGTGCTGCAGAAGAAGGCGCAAATGTCCTGCTTCTTGATAAAGGAAATAAACTTGGGCGTAAACTTGCGATTTCTGGTGGCGGACGCTGCAACGTAACGAACCGTCTACCACTTGATGAAATTGTTAAACATATACCAGGAAACGGTCGCTTCTTATACAGCGCTTTTTCTCTTTTTAATAATGAAGATATTATTACATTCTTCGAAAATCTTGGTGTTAAATTGAAAGAAGAAGACCACGGTCGCATGTTCCCCGTGTCAAACAAAGCGCAATCTGTTGTAGATGCACTTTTAACACGATTAAAAGACTTAGGTGTAAAAATCCGTACAAATACGCCTGTTGAAACGATTGAATATGAAAATGGTCAAACGAAGGCAGTTGTACTGCAAACAGGCGAAGTGTTAGAAACAAATCATGTCGTTATCGCTGTTGGCGGAAAATCCGTTCCTCAAACTGGTTCCACTGGAGACGGATACGCTTGGGCTGAAAAAGCAGGTCATACAATTACAGAATTATTCCCAACAGAAGTACCTATCCTGTCAAACGAGCCGTTTATACGTGATCGCTCATTACAAGGTCTTGCTTTACGTGATATAAACTTAAGCGTATTAAACCCGAAAGGAAAAGCTATCATTTCTCACAAAATGGACATGCTCTTCACTCATTTCGGCCTATCTGGTCCTGCTGCTCTTCGCTGTAGTCAATTCGTCGTGAAAGCACTGAAAAAGTTTAAAACGAACACAATACAAATGAGTATTGATGCATTGCCAGAGGAAAATAGTGAGCAACTATTTCAGCGCATGCTGAAACAAATGAAAGAAGATCCGAAAAAAGGAATTAAAAACGTTTTAAAAGGTTATGTCCCTGAACGTTACTTCCTATTCTTATTAGAAAAAAATGAAATTGACGGTAGTGAACAAGCTGGACAAGTTTCTCACGAAAAGATTCGTGCACTTGTGAAAGACTTTAAAGAGTTTACTGTGAATGTAAATGGTACGCAGTCAATTGAAAAAGCATTCGTTACTGGCGGAGGTGTATCCGTGAAAGAAATTAATCCGAAAGAAATGTCTTCTAAATTCACGAACGGCTTATATTTCTGCGGAGAAGTTCTTGATATCCACGGTTATACTGGTGGCTATAATATTACATCAGCCCTCGTTACTGGTAGAATTGCTGGAACGACAGCTGGAGAAAACGCGAAAATGCAATATTAAAAAAGAAACAGGGATTCCTGTTTCTTTTTTTAATATTGCCATGAAATCATTATCGGCGATTTCTCAAATATATCGACTTACCGACAAGAAGCGACAAACATCTGCTCCATGTAACTTTCCATTGCTTTTTTGTTGCTTTATATACCTTAGTACCTTTATATTTTATATTGTTGAATATTTAAAAAAGGGTAAGGGGAAAACAAATGAGAAAAAAAGTCATGATGTCTTTAATGTTAATGACGTTTCTTTCTGCGGTAGAAGGAACGATTGTTAGTACAGCAATCCCTCGTATAACGAGTGATTTGTCAGGCGTCGAACTTGTTAGTTGGGTATATGCAATTTATATGCTTGCAACAGCTGTTTCGACTCCAATATACGGAAAGCTCGCTGATTTATTCGGCCGTAAAAAAGTTTTACTGATCGGAGCTACAATCTTTTTAGTCGGTTCTGCACTTTGCGGAGTCGTTACATCGATGGAACAATTAATTTTCTTCCGCGCTCTTCAAGGTATCGGTGCTGGTGCTGTTATGCCAATCACAATGACGATAATTGGAGACTTATATAGCGAAGCGAAAGACCGCGCGAAAGCACAAGGTTGGATGAGTGCCGTTTGGGGTGTATCCGGTGTTATCGGACCGTTAGTAGGTGGATTTTTAGTTGATTCCCTTTCTTGGCGCTATATTTTCTTCTTAAACGTTCCATTTGGAATTATCGCTTGCTTAATGATTGCAATTTACTACAAAGAATCTATTAAGCCCGCTAAACACCATATCGATTATCTTGGTGCAACAGTTTTTTCATTAAGTACAATCGCTCTACTATATGCATTATTAACAGGTAGCAGTAAGCAAAACTGGGGAGACATGACAATTATCGGCCTATTAATCTTTGCCGCTATTTCATTCATTATTTTCTTGTTCATCGAGAAAAAATCTCCGGAACCATTAATTCCTTTAACACTTTTCTCTAACCGTACATTATCTACGATAAATATATTAACTCTTATTGCTGGCGCAATGATTATTAGTATTACAATGTACCTACCAATCTGGAGCCAAGGTGTATTAGGAAAAAACGCTACAGAAGCTGGACTTATTTTAATGCCAATCCCTGTTATGTGGACATTTGGCGCTATTTTCTCTGGTAACTTAGTAGGCAAATTAAAAACGAAACAAATCATTTTACTTGGGGCTAGCATTTTATCAGTCGCTACGTTCTTATTATTTACACTATCAACCAATTCACCATCGTTCCTTATTTATGTAGCAGTTGGATTATTCGGCTTAGGAATGGGGCTTGTGACACCGATTTATATGGTAACAATTCAAGCAGCAGTCCCAGCTCATACACGCGGAACAGCTGTTGGTTTAAACACATTTATTAATACATTTAGTCAAACGTTAGGTGCTGCAATATTCGGTACAATCTTCAATACGATGATTCACGCACGTGGTATTAAAAATCTTGATCTTGTATCTGGTGGACATGGCGGTACTACAGCAAACGTAGTAACCGAATCACAATCCGCATTAGCATCAAGCGTACACGTCATTTATATGAGCACTTTCGTATTAGCAGTATGTACATTAATTATCGCTTGGATTTTATTAAAGCCAGCTACACAAACAAGTGAGCAACAATAAAAAGGATGACCATTTTGGTCATCCTTTTTACATAACATCTACTCTTCATTCTCCACAATATGTTTCAGCATGGATAATTTATTATCCCAAAAACGCTCATAATACGAGAGCCACTGTTGTAATTCTTCTAATGGTTCTGGATGCAAACGATATATCTTCTCTCTTCCGCTTTTTCTTCCACTTACTAAATTCGCTTCCGAAAGAATATGAAGGTGCTTTACAACCGCAGTACGACTCATCGGGAAATGATCCGTTATTTTGGAAATCGGTAACTCTTTGTCACTTAATAACCGTATTACTTCTCGGCGGGTTGGATCAGCAATTGCTTGAAATACATCATATTTCGCTGCTGACGAGGACACTTAGCCTTCGACAACCTTTTTCAGTTTTTCATTTACAATCGCTACCCAACCACCGCTCATTCTATCGCGAATAATAGAGCTCTTCGCATTTGCTTTCGGAAGAATTTCATCAGGATGTTTCCAGCCGCCGTGAATTAACGTAAATTCTGTTTTGTTATCTCCTAAGTCTTTCAAATTAAATGAAACAATCCAGCCATCTGTATCCCATGAGAAAGATAAATGGTTTGGCTCATCAATTTCTAACACTTTACATGGTGATGGCCCAAATGGTGATTGCACATGAAATTCATGTCCTACCTCTAATACAAAATCATTTGGCATAAACCATGACGCAATCCCTTCTGCAGTTGATACTACACTCCATACCTTTTGAATAGACGCGTTAAAAACGATTGTTTGTTTAATATCATTTAATGTATTTTGTTGTTCCATTTTCATTCTCCTTTACTCCGCGTTATAACATAACACCTTTTGGTTGTACTTTGATGATATAACACCTTTTGGTTTCATGTCAACGCTAATTCTTTTACTGTTGAGAAATTCTCAACATTTTTTCAACAGGACAAACACCCTCTTAGCATTTCCTCATAATATACTCACAAAGGCAATACAAAATAAAAACTTCTCTCAACATGAAACTCCATCATTCATATTGAAAGAAGTGCCTTACTTATATCATGCGTACTTCGTCTCTCCTCCTTCCCTCAGGGACAATACGCGAGATATGACAAATCAGAAGGAATATGCCCACCATTTGAGTAGGTAGTTATTTCTCTTCTCCTCAACATTTCCTTAGGAGCGAAATGACTACCGACTCACTTTTTTCAAACAAAATAAAAAGGGGTTGAACGCTATGTTCTATTGCATTAACTGCTCTGATATTCATCATGAAAAACATCCGAATGATAAAGTATTCAAAAACGGTTTTTATATTGATCCATTTTTAGGTGATCGTTATCACCTTGGTATGTGTAAAGATGCCCAAAACCATGAAACAGTGGAGCCTCTTTTAACGACAAAGAAATCAGGCACAACCCAATCTATTATGAACGTATTACCGACACATGTTGTCCCAACATAAAACATAAAAAAGAGCTGGATGAGCCAGCTCTTTTTTATGCTTTATAAACGATCATTGCTGAAAAACAATAAATTTGGTTTTCATCGTCGTTAATGGAAACACCAACTTGGTACTTAATATCTACAAAGTTGCTATCATCAATCTTTTTCAAAAAAACATTCACAGCGTCTTCTAAGTCTTTTTCGTGACTTTCATCAAACACTTTCACACGAATCATGTTAACACCATCCTAGATCGCAGCCCTCCGCCGCTTGATTATTGCCACGGTGCGTATCTATGATGCGATAAAACTTTCCATTCTCATATATATATCCGTCTTCTAACACATATTTTTTATCTTCAGTATAGACATAAAACTTACCTATCATAAATTTACTCGTATATAATTCCAAATAATTTGGTCTAAATTTAGCTACAACTTTATTTGTAATATCAATTTTTATTGTGCGCCCCACCTTCTCTCCCTCCTTTGCAAAGAACGGATTTAGGTATATTGTATTAGCGCTTTTACATTTTATGCTTAAAAATAAGTGGATATGCCTTCTTTCTTCACCTGTACTATTTTTCTAAAAAAATCACTATAAATAAAATCCCCAAAAAAACATAAAAAAAGCACTTTACCTTATTGACTCGAATATAAATATTATGTTATTATATAAAATTTGACATTTTTACATACGTATGCTATCATTAAAAGTGGTTACCACATATGGAGGTGGATGATTTGTTTCAAATTGGTGATAAAATCGTTTATCCAATGCACGGTGCAGGAATTATCGAAGCAATTGAAGAGAAAGAAATATTAGGTACTTCACGTCAATATTGTGTGATACGCATCATTAGTAAAGATATGCAAGTAATGCTTCCGATGGAACAATTAAAAAAATCAGGTATTCGTTATATCGTTGATCGAGGTACGTTAGATGATATACTTCTTGAATTTCAAAACGGGGAGTCAGACCCATCACTCTCATGGAAACAAAGATATACAATGAATATGGAAAAAATGAAAAATGGCAATTTACAAGATAGCGCAGAAGTGGTTCGGGATTTACTTCGCCGTAATAAAGAGAGAACATTAAATGCGAGCGAAAAACAAATGCTAGATAATGCCCGAAAAATGATGATTAGCGAAGTCGCGCTCGTACAAAATGTTACTGAACATCAAGCAACAGAATTTCTTCAAGATACAATTAATCATTAAATTTAAAATAGCTGAACGCTATTTTTTTTGTAAAAAGGACAAAGAGATAAAACTCTTTGTCCTTTTCATATTACCCACGCCCAGCTTGAAACGATGGATATAACGTCATTCCACCATCTGCAAATAGCGTAATTCCCGTTACATAACTCGCCTCTGAAGAAGCAAGCCAAGTTGCTACCGCTGCAATTTCTTCAGGTTTTCCAATATAGCCCATCGGTATCATACTTTCTACGTCAGCACGCTGCTTTGGATCAGCAAATTTTTCTGCATTTATCGGCGTATTAATTGCACCTGGCCCAATATTATTTACTCGAATACCTTTTGACGCATATTCTAGCGCTAACGTTTCTGTCATCAGTTTAATACCACCCTTACTTGCTGCATAGTGCACAAATAGTGGCCACGGAATTTTCTCATGAACACTAGACATATTAATGACAGACCCTTTAATATCATGTTCTACAAAATATTTAATCGCTTCACGACTTCCTAAAAAAGCACCTGTTAAATTTGTATTAATTACCCTATTCCAATCTTCAAGCGGCATTTCATGCGACGGTACCGCGTTTTCTATCCCTGCATTATTAATCATAACGTCAAGCGTACCAAACTCTTTCACAGCAGATTGAATGAGATTCACAACATCTGATTCGACCGTTACATCACCTTTTACAGCAATCGCTTCGCCGCCTACCTTTTTAATTTCTTCTAACACACCATTTGCTTCTGATTCTCGTGAGCGATAATTAATAACCACTTTCGCTTTTTCCTTAGCAAACCTCACTCCCATCGCTCTTCCGAGACCAGTTGCTGATCCTGTAATAACGACAACTTTCCCTGCTAAATCACTATACATTTCTATACCTCCTTTAACTTTTGGCTATACCTAACATAATTCCGGCTGCAATAATAAAAACGATACCGACAACGATACCCGTTAATTGGCGTTTCGTTTTCTTTTCACCTAATATAAGAATCCCACCAAGCGTGGAAATAATAATTCCCATTTGCGATAGCGAGAAACTTGTTGCGACTCCAACACGCGGCTGCGAAATGAATAAAAACATATTTCCAGCTGCCCAAATTAATCCTGGAATAATATTTCGGATTGCATATTTATTAAATGGCTGATGTTTAAAGGTAAGCAAAATCCCACCTAACACCATACCAACTGCTTGTGGCAACAAAGCTGACCAACCATCTACGTTAAATAGTCTAATCACTACTACGTAAACTAAATAACCGACTGTTGAAATTAATAAAATTACGATACCTCTTTTAAAGTTTGCTGCTTGCTCTGCATTTTTTTCTTCTTCACTTTGAAGCGATGTTAAAATAACACCGATAATAATACAAACGAGCGCTAAAATCCCAAGGACGACCGATATTGTCGTGGACCATTCATGAAATACGATAACGCCAAATAAAGTCGTCGCAACTAATTGAAGTCCTGTTGAAATTGGCATCGTCCTCGAAACACCCATTAAATCAATACTTTTTAATTGATTCGCCTGACCAAGCGCCCAAAATAAACCTGAAACAACTCCAACTCCAATAACGGTAGGTGTTAATACTGGCTTCATAAAAATATAAACAACAATTGAGAAAATAAGTGCTCCAAACGTTGTTCCGAGCGTTTGACTATACGGTCCCCCGCCCAGTTTTACATTAAATAGCACAATACTTCCCCAAAATATAGCTGGTAAAATTGCTAAAAATATATCCATCGCCCATTACCTTTCTCTGTAAAATGTCATAAATTGAAACTTTAATCATCCCGCAAAATAGCGGAATAAGTTACCACTCTCAATCATTAGAATGAGCTTTCATTTTTTCTTTTTTGCGAGCACAAATCTTTTCTACAACATCATTAGAAACATTCTTTTCTCGCTCCACATTTTTTACCTTTATATGATCTAAATAATCCTCCAAAGTAAGTGTAACTTTGTCATTTGGGGGATTATGCGCCCCTTGAAAAGTAAGAAATTGTAGCGTCACTTCAAATCTAGGAACAAATTCATCTTTCCTGCCGAGACGCTTTATATTTATAACTGAATCACATTCATATTGATCTTTTGTCACTTGTCTAATAACCGAATAGTACCTATTCAATAAAGCACTCTCTAAAAGCTGTTCCCTTGATTCTTTCGCGAAAGAATCACTTGGAGAAGAGAAAAAGATAGAACATATCACTGTAATAATTACACATATTTTTTTCATAACGTCCTCCTTATCCTATAAGTTAGTGTTCTCAAAAACGCCATAAAAAAACGACTTCCCCTACTTAGGAAAGTCGTTTTAATGAATCCAATATTAACCACCACTCACTGGTGGAATTAGTGCAACAACATCACCAGATTGGACCCTGTCATCTTCATTTGCGTATTCTTCATTAATCGCAACCATAATTGGCTCTGAAACTGGTACATTATATTCTTTCGCAACAACATCTTTTAACTCTGCAACCGTAATATTTTCTTTCTCTATTTGTAATTCACTTGTCCCTGCTTCTTCTTGCAAGTGCGCAAATAACAATACTCGAATCATACTTATAGCTCCTTCCCAGGCTCTCCCGCCGGATATGGTGTTTTTTCTAATTGATCACCAATCCATGAGTCACCATCTTCCCAAAACTCCTTTTTCCAAATCGGAACAATTTGTTTTATGCGTTCCATAATATATTCGTTCGCTTCATAAGCCGCTTTACGGTGTGGTGTTGAAACAGCAACAACAACCGCTATATCAGAAATTTGCAACGTACCGATGCGATGTGTAATCGCAACATATGTATCCGGCCATTTCTCTTTCACTTCCAGGCCAATTTTCTCTAGCATCTTTTCTGCCATCGTCTTATAAGCAACATACTCTAAGTATAATGTACGACGCCCTTTCGTAAACTCTCTAACGGTTCCAATAAATGTTGTAACAGCACCGCATTCACGTCGAATCACTTTCTTCGTTACCTCTTCAATCGAGATTTCTGTATTAATTACTTCATAATATGTATTTGTCATTTCGCACTCCTAACCGTTTGTAAAAACCAGTCTATGTACAACTCTTCTTCTGTTATATGAAATACTTTATATTCTTCTCGTATATTTGCCGGGGCATCATACCACGTAATAATCGCTACTATATTTTCTACTTTATGTAAAAGCTCAACGTCTTCCGCAGAACGAAGTAACACTACTTTCGGGTAGTTCTCTTTTTTATAGCCCTCTATTAAAATTGTATCCACTTCAAAAAACTCATATAAGCGAATAATTTCTTGCAAGGACCATTTCTTTCTTAGTGAAGAAAGTGAAAGCAATCCAGCACCTTCTACACTACTTACGACAGCACCAGCTTTACGGTGTCTTTCGCTATCTTTTTGCGCTACTTCTGGAAAACCTCCGTGCCCGTGATGTTTAATGGTAGCAACCTTCATTTCCCGTTCAGCTAATGCATGCACTATTTTCTCCACAAGCGTTGTTTTTCCGCTATTTTGATATCCTACTATTTGTAAGATTGAAGTGGCTTTGCCCATGGCCAATCACATCCCTCAGAGTGCTCTAACAATAATACAGATACTTTCATCCCGGTCTCAAATCCTCTCGTTCCTCCAGGTAACACAATAAAAGCATTCGCATCTGCAAGTGAAGATACTGCACTCGATTTATCTAAACCGACCGGCATCGCTTGTAACGCCCCGTCCACAATCGTTACGTTTGCTCTTACGAAACGAGTAAATGGATTTGGCTTTGGAAAATCTTTTTGTAAAATAGCATCCGCTCTATATACGTGAGGTTCCTTCGCATACAAATACGTTTTTATAATTGGTTGCACAAATAATTCAAAGCCTACATAACAAGCAGACGGATTTCCTGATAAACCGAAAAGTAACTTCCCATCAAATTCAGCTACTGTCGTTACACTTCCAGGTCTCATGGCTATTTTATTAAAGAGTACATTCGCCTGTAACCTTTCATAAATAGCTGGTAAGTAGTCATAATCTCCTACCGATACACCGCCAGTTGTAATTAAAATGTCGACCTCATCCATCGCTAATTGAATAGCTGTAAAACATGCATCTAACTCATCCGCGAGTTGACCATAATAACGAACTTTCCCGCCAGCTTTCATAATTTGAGCTGCGATCATATACGAGTTACTATTTCTAATTTTCCCCGGTTCTAACGGCTCATGTACTTCTAATAATTCACTCCCTGTCGTTACAATACCGACAACAGGCTGTTTTATAACTTTCACAGTGCTATATCCAAACGTTGCTAGTAAGGCCGCAACTCCTGGATTAATTGCCACACCTTTCTTAACGAGAACTTGATTTTGTTTTATATCTTCTCCTTTAAACGACACATTGTCACCGTTATTAAAAGGGCGTTTTAACTTCATATATGTTTTTCCGTTCTTCTCAAATCCTTCTGTCAGCTCTAGCATTACAACTGCATTGCAATCTTCTGGAATAGCTGCTCCTGTCATAATTCGAATCGCTTCAAAATCTCCTACTTCTTCTAAAAAAACAGAACCCGCCCCGATCTCTCCTATTACTTCAAATTCAACTGGATTCTCTTGGGTTGCTCCTTTCGTATCTTCTGCTCGAATGGCGAAACCGTCGTAAGGGGAACGATCAAAATGAGGAACGTCATGATCTGAGACAACATCTTCCCCGAGAATTCTCCCGTAACTTTCCGTAATAGAAATTTCTTCTACTTCACCATGCTTCGCATATTTCATTACCCGTTCTACTGCTTCAGCAACTTGAATTGGAATTCGTTTTTCTACCATCGTTTCTCACCTCATATTTGCAATTTTTTTTATCTCGATTAAACTTTATGTATTCAATAGAAATTACTTCAAGGAGGAATTCCATGTCTTCATTTACACATTTTAATGACCAAGGACGCGCAAAAATGGTTGATATAAGCGACAAAAAAGCAACCGTTCGAACAGCAATTGCGTGCTCTAGCATTGTCGTTACGAAAGAAATTTACGATAAAATCTCTCACAATGAAATTGGGAAAGGTGACGTATTAGCAGTTGCGCAAATCGCAGGCATTATGGCTGCGAAACGAACTTCTGATATTATCCCAATGTGCCATCCTTTATTATTAAAAGGTGTTGACGTTTCTTTTGATTGGAAACAATCAGAAGAACAATATCGTTTACTCATTGAAGTAAAAGTTAAAACAGAAGGTAGCACCGGTGTTGAAATGGAAGCTTTAACAGCTGCTTCCGCTACCGCTCTTACTGTGTATGATATGTGTAAAGCTGTCGATAAAGGTATGATTATCGGCGAAACATACTTACTTGAAAAAACAGGTGGAAAAAGTGGAGATTATACGAGAAATTCATAATCCTCTCTCCGTTGAACCTAAAGGATTTCCTTTAGGTTCAACCTATATATCTTGCATATAAACTTTTCGCTACATTCATATCATTCGTCCCATGAATGAACGCCCTGCCATCTGTAAATAAAACAAAACGATATTCTTCTACCGGAAATGATAATAGATAAGGTGTCGCCTTTATCTCTACACTTCTTTGTAAGCGCTTTTTAATTTCTTCTAAATTAAAATTCTTCCGCACACCCGGGCGAATTTGTACTGTATTTCGCCCACATAACACTTCTGTTTTTGTTTGTGCTTCAAATGTTAAACTCGGATATGTACGTAACCTTCCGCAAGATAAACAAGTATCTTTTTTCTGCCTATTCACTTTAAATGCCATCTGTTGATTATTCCAAAGATCAAATGATAACATCGTTTCACGAAGCGCCCCAAAGTCTTCTACTAATATTTTCAGCGCTTCCGTAATTTGATGCGCAACTACTAATTGTACTGCCGGTTGTATAATACCAGCTGTGTCACATGTTGCTCCGCTCGCCGGATGCTCCATTAAACAGCGAAAACACGGTGTTTTCCCTGGTAAAATTGTATACGTTACTCCGTAACTTCCGACACACCCACCATATATCCACGGAATATTATACTTTTGTGAAATATCATTAATAAGAAGACGCGTTTCAAAATTATCTGTCGCATCTAATATTAAATCTACATCACGCACTAGCTCTTCCATTTCTTGCACCGTTACATCCGTCACAACTGGATTTATTTCCACCTCAGAATTAATCGCTTGTAAATGTTCTGCAGCCGCTATCGCCTTCGGTTTATACTGCTTTGCATCTTCTTCCGTATATAGTTGTTGTCTTTGTAAATTACTCCATTCTACATAATCACGATCAGCAATCGTTACTTTTCCAACACCTGCTCTAACAATCGCTTCTGCATTTGCCGCACCGAGAGCACCAGCACCAATAATAAGCACATGCTTCTCTCTTATTTTTCTCTGTCCTTCTTCTCTAACACCAGAAAATAATATTTGTCTTGAATATCGCTCCTGCATGCGATAGCCCCCTTTCTTATCCTCCTATATAAGACATTTCGATTTTCGGACGATTTTTTGCACTTTCTTCTGTCCGTTCATCCGAATACCTATCTTTTCTATTCATCCATACATCTTGTATAACACTTAATAACTCCTCATCCGAAAGATTTCCTCTAAGAAGTTCTCTTACATTCAAACCCTCTGTCGCAAATAAGCACGTATAAAACTTTCCATCTGCCGAAATTCTTGCCCTCGTACAAGAGGCACAAAATGACTCAGAAACAGATGTAATAAAACCAACTTCAACATTTGTTCCAACGTACCGATATCGCTTCGCAACTTCACCAAAGTAATGGACTTCAGCTGGCTCAAGCGGATACACCTTATGAATCATCTCAATCAATTCTCGTTTTGTAACCACTTGATCAAAATTCCACCCATTTGTACTACCAACATCCATAAACTCAATAAACCTAAGCGTGATTCCTTGCTCTTTAAAATACGCAGCCATCGGAAGTACTTGATGATCGTTCATCCCTTTTTTCACAACCATATTTACCTTTACTTCCAGCCCCGCCTCTTTAGCTGCTATAATTCCCTTAATCACCGGTTTCGTATTAATATTTCGACCATTAATATTCCTAAATATGTCGTCATCTATCGCATCTAAACTAACATTCACTCTATGTAATCCAGCTTCTTTTAATGCCTTCGCTTGTTTCGTTAAATGGATAGCATTTGTCGTTAACCCTATATCTATTAGCCCATCAATTTTCACGAGACGTGCAATCAGTTTTGTTAAATCTTTACGAAGCAGTGGCTCACCGCCAGTAATTCTAATTTTTCGTACACCGATGTTAACAAATAATTTTGCCAAACGCTCAATTTCATCAAAAGTTAGTAAAAACTCATCTTTCAAAAAAGCATAATCTGGCCCAAATATTTCCGCCGGCATACAATATGTACATCTAAAATTGCAACGATCAATGACAGATATACGTAAATCTTGAAGTGGGCGTCCAAAAAAATCTTTAACCATCTCCTGCATCGCCACCCTCCCTTTCTGCCAAATTTCTTTCTTTTCATTCTATTATAATATATTTTCGAACTGCGATGTTTTTGCTCAAGGGAATAAAGTGAAACTTTAAATAATTAGAGGGTATCCACTCCCCCTGGTTAATGAGGTTTACTTCCAGATACAAGGATAAAAAAACCTTGAAACATAAAAGTTTCAAGGTTTTCTGCTTATTAACTTAATCTAATAATCGTTAGAGTAGCCCCTGGCGTTGCCGTAGATAATGTAGCCAACGCAATTACTCCAAATAATTGTAAACTAACTGCAGCTCCAGCAGGCAAGTTAGCGATTATTGTTGCACTAAATGAACCTGCAGCCACTGCCGGAGAGTTTATCGTTCCCGCAAGCGGACTGCCATTTACAGTTATACGGGAACTTACAAGTAATCCTGCCGTTAAATTAATTGTATAGGCTATATAATAGTTTCCTGCATTCGCAACTGTAAATACAGTATTTCCACCACTAACGGTTATTCCTGGTCCAATATTTTGATTGTTTGGTAACGGAATATTCGTGCCACCTAACAAAACAGAAATAATACTTCCTGATGTATTATTCGCAAATGCATATGTTGCAGTTGTACTGACTCCAGTCGCCCCGGTCGCTCCTGTTGCTCCGGTTGCTCCAGCTCCTGTTGGACCAGTTGGACCTTGTATTCCTTGTGAACCTGTTGGACCTGTATTTCCAGTTGGTCCTTGGGAACCTGTTGCTCCTGTAGCCCCTGTTGGGCCTTGGATTCCTTGCGGGCCTTGAATTCCTTGTGGACCTGTCGCTCCTGTTGCTCCTGTAGCTCCCGTTGGGCCTTGTATCCCTTGAACTCCTTGGGGACCTTGCGCTCCCGTTGCCCCTGTGTCCCCTGTAGGACCTTGGGGACCTTGCAATCCTTGCACACCTTGAGGACCGGTTGGACCTATCTCTCCTTGTACCCCTTGTATTCCTGTTGGGCCTTGAGGACCGGTCGGACCTTGGATCCCTTGAATTCCTTGAATCCCCTGTGGGCCTTGTGCTCCCGTGGCTCCGGTTGCTCCTTGAATCCCTTGAGGGCCTTGTTCCCCTTGAATTCCTTGGGGACCGGTTGGACCTTGGATTCCTTGCGGGCCTTGGATTCCCTGTGGTCCTTGATCTCCTGTCGCACCAGTTACTCCTTGTATCCCTTGCGGACCTTGTATCCCTTGCGGACCAGTTGGACCAATATCTCCTTGCACACCTTGTATTCCTTGAGGACCTTGTAACCCTGTCACTCCGGTTGCTCCCGTTTCTCCTGTCGCTCCTGTCACTCCAGTTGAGCCTGTCGCACCAGTATCCCCTGTTACTCCTGTCGCACCAGTTGCTCCTGTCGGGCCAGGTGGTCCACCCGATGGACCAGTTACTCCCGTCGGACCTGATGGCCCTGTTGGGCCGGACGGTCCTGCTGGTCCTCCAGAAGGTCCCGTTACCCCTGTTGCTCCCGTTATTCCAGTTGGGCCTGTAGTTCCTTCCCCTGTCGCACCTGTTGCTCCTGTATCTCCTGTTGCCCCCGTCGGACCTTGGATTCCTTGAATTCCCTGTGGACCTTGCACTCCTTGTGCGCCCGTCGCTCCTTGAATTCCTTGTACTCCTTGCACACCTTGGGGACCCATCGGACCTGTTGGACCAATCTCCCCTTGAGCACCTTGCACTCCTTGGGGACCCTCTGGACCCGTTGCTCCTATTTCCCCTTGTATCCCTTGAATTCCAGTTGCTCCTTGTACTCCAGTTGCTCCCGTTATCCCTTGCACACCTTGTATTCCCTGTATTCCTTGTGGACCTTGTGGGCCTGTTGTTCCTACCGGTCCTTGAATACCTTGTATCCCCTGAGGACCCTCTGGACCCGTTGCTCCAACTGGTCCTGGCACTCCTTGTATTCCTTGCGGGCCCAGAAGTCCCTCTGGGCCTTCTGGACCTGTTGGTCCTATATCACCCATCGGACCTTGTATCCCTTGAACACCTTGTGGTCCTGTTGCTCCTGATGGACCTGGTACTCCTTGAATACCTTGTGGACCTTGATCTCCTGTTGCCCCTGTCGCTCCTTGAGGTCCTATAGTCCCCTGTATACCTTGTGGACCTTGATCTCCTGTTGCTCCTGTTACTCCTTGAATCCCCTGAACCCCTTGGATTCCTTGTTCACCAGTTATTCCTGTCGGACCAGGAATACCTTGAATCCCCTGCGGTCCTTCTGGACCTGTTGGGCCAATTGGCCCTTGAATACCTTGTATTCCTTGCAAGCCCTGTGCTCCCGTACTTCCAGTCGGACCTGTAGTTCCCGTTGCTCCTGTTACACCTGTACTTCCTGTAGTCCCAGTATCCCCCGTTGCTCCAGTCGCACCTGTACTCCCACTCGGTCCGCCACCCGGACCTGTCGCACCAGTTGGCCCCGTCGGGCCAGGAGGTCCTCCAGATGGTCCAGTTATCCCAGTTGGGCCTGTTATTCCAGTCGGACCTGTTAGCCCCTGACCCGTTGCTCCGGTTGCACCTGTATTTCCACTCGGTCCTTGTGTTCCTTGTATCCCTTGTGCTCCTTGTATTCCTTGTGGACCAGTTGCACCCGGTAACCCTTGGACGCCTTGAATTCCTTGAGGTCCCTCAGGTCCTGTCGCTCCAATTGGCCCTTGCAATCCCTGTATCCCTTGTATACCTTGTGCCCCAGTCGCTCCCGTTGGACCAATCGGACCTTGTAACCCTTGCACACCTTGAGGTCCTGTCGCTCCAGTTTCTCCTTGTGGTCCTCTCAATCCTTGTGCTCCCTGCTGCCCTTCTGGTCCAGTTGCACCTATTGGTCCAACTGGACCTTGAATCCCTTGCACACCTTGAGGTCCAGTCGGACCCATCTCTCCCATTGGACCTTGAAATCCTCTCGGTCCTTGCGGTCCAGTCGGACCTTGTGGACCTGTTGGACCAGTAATCCCTATACCCGTAAATCCAGTTGGAACAGGAGGAAAAGTAGGACCAATAAGTTCTGGTGGAATTCTAAAATTAGATTGTTGTTTCCCTTTATTATCACGATTCTTCACACTTTCACCACCTACAAACCGTCTTTTTCATAATAAATAAACCTCTTCTTAATCTATTTACAAAAATAATCTCCAAGACTATTTTTATTTCAAATAAATAAAACTCCCTTAATTCCTTAAGGGAGTCCTGCAATTGAATCCATATTATCTGTATTAGGGACAGCTTGCGCTATACCCGATGTATTTACACTTTGCCCCATATTTGTTCCTGTTACAGTACCAGCAGGGGTGCCCCTTGTATATGTCGTCGTCACCGAATCTCCCGGCTGTAAACAAAGCTTCGTTTCTGTCCCTATTACTGTAACAACATCAATCCAAGTACACCCCATTGAACCACTATACGATTTCGTAGCAGTAAATGAAGTATCACTCAAATTATCACCTGTAAATATATTCCCAGTATTATTAACAATAACAAACTCTTTTATATGCGCAGGCATAATTACACTCTACCTTTCCTTTATGAACCTAACGTACGTGTACTCGTTGCCAAAGGCGGAAGAAATACCGATGTTCTAATCACCGCTTCTGGCTGTCTTTTTCCATTTAAAAAAATAGCCGCACTCGATCCTCCAGCTCCTGCATATACTTTCGCCACAGCTAAAGGCGAGATATCATAACAGTCACCAACATTAACAGCTCCTGTATTATTAATAATTTTTACTTTACGCAAATTAACCCCCATTTACTCCTCCTCCTTTTTTATACTGTATGCAAAAGAAAAAAACTTGAAACAGACTCGTTTCAAGTTTTTAACTATTAACTATTTCGTTTCACCTTCATATTGAAGCATACCGCCAACCATGTTCACTGTTTTAAATCCTTGCTCATTTAAATAATGACATACATTTTCACTGCGCATTCCTGAACGACAAATAAAGATATATTCATTCTCTTTATTAAAGAAGTCTACTTTATGTGGGATATCGCCCATTTTAATATGTACAGCTTCTGGAATCTTTCCTGCCGCTACTTCTTCATCTTCTCTTACGTCTACTAGAAATAACGTTTCTCCATTTTCTAAACGCACTTGTACCTCTTCTGTAGTAATTGTTTTAACTTCTGTCATATGTAGTTCCTCCTTATATACAATAAAACCTTTAGTTTCTTTTCCACAAACATTCTCTACCAATTTTAGCATGCAAAAGAAAGAACGCAAAGAATCGAAAAGCTATTTCTCAATTTTCTCGCAAAACTTATTCTTTACAAACATAACTAGCACATTGTATCCTCAATATACTTGTTTTATGAAAGGAGTCGATTAAAATGTCGCTTTTTCTTTTCATTATGGGCATTGTGTTCTTAATCGCTGCAATTATTGCACTTAGTATGCAAAATAATAAAAAGATAAAATCTCCCCAAGAAATGTCATTCTTATTTCTATTACTTAGTATAGCGTTCTTCGGCATAGCAATCGCTACATATATATTCCGTCTACAAATCATGTAAAAAAAGGTGCCTACTACACATATTGCACCTTTTTCACATAATTTATTTCCTACACAAAACTAGATACTTTCCGATTTAAAAATTCATAAACTTTCTTTTCAAATAAATGAATATCAAATGCTCCTGCCATATGCCCATTTATACTTTCTATCTCATACACTTCCGCATATTTTCCTTGTTTTTGCAAAATGTCTACCATTTTATAATTATAACGTGGCGGCTGAAGCAAATCTTGTTTGCACGGAATCATAAGTACATTCGCTTCTATGTTAGAAAGAGATTCTTCTAGTGAAGAAAACCCATGTGCAATATCATGCAATAAAACTGCCTTCGCAGTATACATCCATGAATTTGCATCTACTAACTCTATACTTCTATATGTCGCTTTATTTATCTCTTTTTCAAATGATGTTAATGTAGAAAACTTTTCATAAGGTTCTATCTCTATACTATTACGAGGAAATGCCATTTCATAAAAATGCTCATCAAACGCATTCATAAACATCATTCTATTTGCTAAATGAAGCCCCTTTATCGGCTGCTCTTCTCCGTATTTTCCATCTTTCCAACTTGGATCCAGTTGAATTGCCTCAATCGCATTTTGTGCTACGTTTACAGACGTAATAATTGGATTTTGTGGGTTCGTAATAACGCCAATCATCCGCTCTACCATATGAGGATAGTGAATAGCCCATTGCTGCGCAATCATTCCTCCTGCTGAAGGTCCCATTACAGCGTGTAACCTTGAAATTCCCATACCTTTTATTAACTCATATTGCATACGAGCTACATCAAGAAATGTAAAAACCGGAAAATCCATTGCATATTCTTCTCCAGTTTCTGTATTAATTGATTTCGGTCCCGTTGTAATCACATATGGATTCTTCACCTGCACATTACAAAGATTATCTGTACATATAACAAAATACTTATTTGTATCAATTGCTTTTCCAGGTCCGATGAGCCCATCCCACCAACCAAGCTCCTCATCATGCACTGTATATTTCCCCGCTGCGTGACTTGTTGCACTAAAGTAATGACAAATCAAAATTGCATTTGACCTTTCTCTATTTAACGTACCATATGTCTCGTACCCCATTTGAACAGGAATTTCCCTACCATTTTCAAACGTAAATTCTTTTAAAACAAACTTCTCCTTTTTTACAATTTGCACAGACTCTCCCTCTCCCCGTTATAGTATGAAATGCTTACTAAAGGTTTTTTTCTATGTAAACCAATCTCCTCCTTCTTTTCATAAATAAATGAATAATATACAAAATTAGCCACAAAATAGCACTATATTACACAATTAAAGAGGGCATACATATGATTTGGAATTGGTTTCGTAAGAAAAAAAAATCAAATACAACAGAGGCAAAAGAAGCCGATAACTGGGAGCAGCAGTCTAACAATCCAGATGACGATAACAAAGAACAGACTAGAAGTATGAAACATACTAAAGGTAAAAATAACGAGCAAGATGACTCTTCTCAAGAGAAACAGCAAAACTCTAAGCAAGATGACTCTTCTCAAGAGAAACAGCAAAACTCTAAGCAAGATGACTCTTCTCA
>NZ_CP031748.1:5128033-5275514 GCF_003429245.1 Bacillus sp. CR71
CAAGATGACTCTTCTCAAGAGAAACAGCAAAACTCTAAGCAAGATGACTCTTCTCAAGATAAACAGCAAAACTCTAAGCAAGATGACTCTTCTCAAGAGAAACAGCAAAACTCTAAGCAAGATGACTCTTCTCAAGAGAAACAGCAAAACTCTAAGCAAGATGACTCTTCTCAAGAGAAACAGCAAAACTCTAAGCAAGATGACCCTTCTCAGGAGAAACAACTAAACTCTAAGCAAGATGATTCTTCTCAAGATAAACAGCAAAACTCTAAGCAAGATGATTCTTCTCAAGATAAACAGCAAAACTCTAAACAAAATGATTCTTCTCAGAATAAACAACAAAGCTCTAAACAAAATGATTCTTCTCAGAATAAACAACAAAGCTCTAAACAAAATGATTCTTCTCAGAATAAACAACAAAGCTCTAAACAAGATGATTCTTCTCAAAGTAAGCAACAAAGCTCTGGAGGTAATAGTATTTATGACTTTACCAAACCAGAAAAAGACCGTATTCATTCTCTACAAGATTTAATAGAGAAACTTAAAAAGTCTAGTGATTTTATTAATTACCATACATCTGACGATGAAACGATGCCTTATTGGATTTCTTACTATCGCCCTTCACTTGATGGAGAGAAATTACAGAAATATTTAATGCCCACTCTTTTAGAGAAACCCTGTGCTTCTCTAGAACAACTAAAAGAACATATTCCGATGAGCGGCATTACAATTACGAACGACTTACAAAAAATTGAGGACATGGTTTTAAAGGGACATGCGATTATTCAATTGAATCAGCAAGATCAAAAGTGTATGCTTGCAAACATTGCAATTGATACTTACCGGGCACCAAGCCCTCCATTAAATGAATCAACAGTTATCGGTCCACAAGAAGGCTTTGTAGAAGCTATTGATACGAATATTAATTTAGTACGAAAACGCCTTCCTGTTTTAGATTTACAAACAAAAGAAATGATTGTCGGCGAATTTTCCAAAACGAAAGTTGTCATGATGTATTTAGACAACCTCGCCGAAAAAGATAATATAGATTTTCTCGAGGAGTCATTACGTGCTCTTGAATATGATCAAATTAATGATAGCGCTTATATACAAGAACTTATGGGTGAAAAGTCGATTTTCCCTCTCTATATCAATACAGAACGTACTGATAGGGTGACAAAAGCACTCATTGATGGGAAAATTGCTATTTTTGTGGATGGTTCTCCAAGTGTTTTACTAACACCTGTATCCTATTTCGATTTTTTCATTTCACCAGAAGACTATAACGTCTCTTGGTTATACGCTACATTTTCACGCATTTTACGCCTTATCGCTGTTCTATTTTCTATCTGTGCTACACCGTTATACGTTGCAGTTTTAAATTATCATTATGAACTTATTCCAAGTGATTTACTTGAAACTTTGATTTTATCAAGGGCGCAAGTACCATTCCCACCTTTAATTGAAGCACTCTTTTTAGAACTCGCAATCGATTTATTAAGAGAGGCTGGCGCGAGGTTACCGATGAAAGTTGGTCAAACGCTCGGTATTGTAGGCGGTATCGTAATCGGACAAGCATCTGTACAAGCTGGTTTAACGAGTAACATTTTATTAATTATCGTTGCCTTATCAGCACTTGCTTCCTTTATTACACCTATTTATAAAATGGGGAATGCTGTTCGATTACTACGCTTCCCGTTTCTCATATTTGCAGAAATAGGTGGACTTTTCGGTATTTCTCTTGGATTTATCTTTTTATTTACTCATCTATTTAGACTTACTTCCTTACGCAAGCCGTACGCTTTGTTTTATCCGACAAGACAACAATCGGTTAAAGATTCTTGGATTCGTTTCCCATTAACAATGATTGATACAAGAGATGTGCAGGCAAGACCACAACATGTAAAAAAAGCTGCTAAAGGAATTTCAACAAAACATAGATCAGACTTTGATGATTAAGAGATGAGGTGCATTGATGAGTAAAGTTCAAGAAAAATATCAAATATCTCCTACCTTTGTTTTCTTCTTAATTCACGGTGCACAGTTTGGAGCTGGCGTTCTCGGATTTGCTCGAATCACCGCAAAGGCCGCTGGATACGACGGCTGGATGGGCGTTCTAATCACAGGACTCTGTATCCAAATTCTTATATGGATGATGTATTTTTTATTAAAAGAAACAAACGGGAATTTAATTGATTTACAACGACAAACCTTTGGAAAGTGGATAGGAAACGTCTTTAATATCATCTTTGCAACTTATTTTTTAATCGTCAGTATTTCGGTTATTCGAACATACGTTGAAATTATTCAAGTATGGATGTTCCCAACTGCCTCCACCTTTATGTTAACACTCTTTTTATGCCTAGTTAGCTATTACATCATTTCTTCTGGATTTCGTGTCATTACTGGCATTTGCGTCATCTCTGTTGGTGGTACGCTAGGGTATTTATTTCTAAGCTTATTTGTTTTGAAATACTCACATTGGGAGAATTTACTACCTATTTTCACACATTCTTTTTCAGATATTTTAAAATCCGCTCAACTGTCAATCTACAGTATGACTGGTTTTGAGATTTACCTCATGGTTTATCCATTTGTGAAAAACCCTAAACAATCTCATAAATTTGCTCAATATGGGGCACTATTTTCAAACCTTCTATATTTATTTAGCACCCTTTTAGCCTTTTCGTTTTTTAGTGAAAAACAATTATTAAAAACGATATGGGCCCAACTTTCTATGACCCAAGTTATTCAATTACCATTCATAGAAAGGCTAGAATATATCGCAATTTCAGCTTATGCCCTCGTTATTATTACAAGTTTCATTCTACCTTTGTGGGCGGCAACGAGAGCAACGCACGAAATATTCCGTGTAAAACAAAGAGGTGTTTTAATCGCTTTTATGTTTATCACCCTCATTGTTTCACAACTTTTAACAAACAGACACGATATTAATAATTTTATTAGTAATGCATCAAAAGGAAGCTTTTGGCTCATTTATGTATACATCCCAATTCTATTTATTATTGTGTGGGTGAAAAGAAAATGGAAAAAATCAAAAATAAATTAATACTTATCTCTTGTATAACACTCTTTAGTCTAACTGGATGTTTACAAAAAAATATTATCGATGACGTACACCTTATCCAAGGAACTGTCTTCGATGTAGCAAAAGATAATAAAATAAAGGTAACATTTGTTTGTCCTATTCAGCAAAAAGGGAACAAAGTTCAAGTTTTTGAAGGAACAGCAAATGCGGTAAAACAAGTAAAAGCTGACACATCTTTAGAGTCTTCTCAACCATTTGCGAGCGGACAAATGCGGGTTGCTCTATTTACCACCCGAATTGCTAAGAAAGGAATGGTTGCTTCCTTCGATACATTAATTCGTGATGTAAACATTGGGAATGCCTTATATGTTGCTTTACTTGAAGGTAATGGTACTGAACTCTTAAAAGGAAAGTACACGACTTCATCCAACGTTGCAATTTATATAAAAAAAATGCTAGAACATAATATGGAGACCGGTCCTTTACCAACAGATAATCTGCATGTAGGAGCTTTCCGTTATTATCAAGAAGGGCAAGACTACTATATTCCAATTTTAAAGAAACATGGTGATAAAATAAAAATCACGGGAATTGGTCTTTTTAAAAAGGATAAATATGTTGGTAAAATCGCGGAAAAAGATATGTTTATATTCAAAGGACTTTTAGAAAAACATAAGTTAGATTCACATGAATTTAAAGCAGATCCTGGGTACGTAATGATTAATAATATTCGTTCTATTCCAACATACGATATAAAAATAAAAAATGGTAAGCCTTCCTTTTCCATTCATGTTAAACTTGAGGCTCGTATTCAAGAAGTATCGAAACAGATTAACTTAGAGAATGCTAAGAACACAAAAAAGATTGAGAAGGTCGTTCAAAAACAATTGGAGACACAAGGTAAGAAATTAATTAAGCAGTTTAAATCTTTAGATGTCGATCCTCTTGGGCTAGGAGCTAAATATAAGCAACATTATCGCCCATTCAAATTAGAGGAGTGGAAACAAATGTACAAAGATGTTCCAGTTACTATAAAATACACCGTAGACATTACAAATTCTGGTGTAATTGAATGAGAAATGATTGAACTCCTCTCTCCAGCATGATACAACGGAGAGAGGAGTTTTTTATTATCAAATAGAGAGAGAAGATATTTATGGGGGAGCTTATGTCTAAAAAATTAGTAAAGCCTATTTTAAATGGTATTTTATTTCTCGGCGTCTTTTTATTTGCTCATACATACTTAAAAAATGTTTCCTTCACACGTTATTTACTTGTCGTTATACCAATGTTACTCGTCGGTATTTTTGGCATCGATCTTATTTTATCCCTTTTAATAAAAAAAGAAGAATAACAAGCGAACATCTTATTTCGATAAGATGTTCTTTTCATTTCATAATCACCTTATGTTACAATGAAATTCGGCAGAAAACGAGAAAGGATGAAACAACATGGCAAACGAAAAAGGTTTAGATAAAGGATTCGAACTTGTTGCAAAAATGCATGAAGAGTTCGGACATCCTGTGAAAAATACTCCAACAAAACTAACAGAAGAGCGTGCAAAAATTCGTGCAAGTTTTATGCAAGAAGAGCTAGAAGAATTTCTAGAAGCAACGACTGTTGAAGATCAATACGATGCACTGATTGACCTTATTTACTTTGCATTCGGAACGTTTGCCGAAATGGGCGTACGTCCTGATAAAGGATTTGAAATTGTAAATAACGCAAACATGGCAAAACTATTCCCTGATGGAAAACCCCGATTCCGTGAAGGCGATGGCAAAATTCTAAAACCAGAAGGCTGGCAAGCACCAGAACCACAACTTCGTGCTGAAATCGAACGTCAGCGCAAAGAAGCTGAAAAAAACTGCTAGGATTTCCTAGCAGTTTTTTATTATGTCTTTTTTCTGCAATTCATTAATGACCCACGTGTCCCGCGTGTCCTGCTGCTCCACTAATGCTAGCTGCTCCTGCCGCTGCCCCTGCTGCTCCTGCTCCAATTCCACCTGCCCAAGGAGAAGATTGTTGCTGTTGATATTGTTGATATTGTTGGTGCTGTTGGTGCTGTTGACCATGTTGGCCTTGATGACCGTGTTGACCGTGGTGACCGTGGTGACCGTGGTGACCTTGGTGACCTTGGTGACCTTGGTGACCTTGGTGACCTTGGTGACCTTGGTGACCGTGGTGACCTTGGTGGCCGTGATGGCCTTGATGGCCTTGATGGCCTTGATGGCCTTGATGGCCTTGATGGCCTTGATGGCCTTGATGGCCTTGATGGCCTTGGTGAGTTTGATAAAGAACAGCTTGCGGATGAATGTGGTGGTGACCGTGGTGATGTACTTGTTGTTGATGACCGTGGTGACCTTGGTCATGATGATGTCCATGATGACCGTGGTGACCTTGGTGATGATGATGTCCATGATGACCGTGGTGACCTTGGTGATGATGGTGTCCATGATGACCATGTTGGCCTTGATGATGGTGATGTCCATGATGACCGTGAACAACTTGCGGATACCCACCTATTCCTCCAGCTACAACACCCACTCCCGGTACCGGGAATCCTGCCTGCACTCCTCCAACGAAAGAAGGAAATGTAGTTGGTGCTCCTACTGGAAATCCTGTCTGTACGCCAGCTACTGATGTCGGAAATCCTCCTGTTACTGTAGGCATTCCACCCCCTGATGTCGAAAAGCCCCCCATTGATGTAGGCATTCCAGTTTGCATGCCAGCTACCGATGTTTGGAACCCTCCTGCTGCTCCACCCATCCAGCTCGGAATTCCACCGTATCCTTGTTGGCCAGCCCCTCCCATTAACATCATTTGTTCATAACTATCCGATTCACCTCCGAAGAAGCCATGTGGTGCATTATTGTCCATCCCTTTCATTCCTTTCACCTCTTCTACTCAATTTAGCCTACCTTTTTTATCATATTTCCTATAGAAAAATAGGTGTTTGTCTGTATGGGAATTCCGCTCTTTTATTTATACGTAGTGGAATAATTGAAAACTTAGACTAAAGTGATCCAGAGATTATTTTCTACACAAAAAAGCTCAGAGCATAAATGCTCTGAGCTTTTATTTAGAATGAATTAGTTTGCAACAACGTTAACAAGTTTTCCAGGAACAACAATTACTTTACGAACTGTTTTCCCTTCAATTTGGTCTTGAATTGCTTCAAGTGCAAGTTGTTCCATTTCTTCTTTTGATGCGTCTTTACTCATTGTTAGTTTTGCGCGAACTTTACCCATAACTTGAACAACGATTTCAACTTCATCTTCTACAAGTTTAGACTCATCAAATATTGGCCAGCTTGCATATGTGATTGTTTCATTATATCCAAGTTTGCTCCATAGCTCTTCCCCGATGTGAGGTGCAACTGGTGCGATCATTTTTACGAAACCTTCTACATATTCTTTCGGAAGTGTTTCAGCTTTGTATGCATCATTGATGAATACCATCATTTGAGAAATCGCTGTGTTGAAGCGAAGCTCTGCATAGTCTTCTGTTACTTTCTTCACTGTTTGGTGGTAAGCTTTTTCAAGCTCTTTATTTGGTGCGTCAGTAATTTTCTCACTTAATTCACCGTTATCTTGAACGAATAGACGCCATACGCGGTCTAGGAAACGACGAGCTCCGTCAAGACCATTTTCAGACCAAGCGATTGAAGCATCTAATGGTCCCATGAACATTTCGTATAGACGAAGTGTATCTGCACCGTGGCTTGCTACGATATCATCAGGGTTTACAACGTTACCTTTTGATTTACTCATTTTCTCGTTGTTTTCACCTAAAATCATACCTTGGTTGAATAATTGTTGGAACGGCTCTTTCGTTGGAACTACACCGATATCGTATAATACTTTATGCCAGAAACGAGCATATAGTAGGTGAAGTACAGCATGCTCTGCTCCGCCGATATAAATATCAACTGGAAGCCATTGTTTTACTTTTTCAGGATCTACAAGTGCTTCGCTATTGTTTGGATCGATGTAACGTAGGTAATACCAGCAGCTACCAGCCCATTGTGGCATTGTATTTGTTTCACGACGACCTTTTTTACCAGTCTCAGGATCAACAACATTTACCCACTCGTCAATGTTAGCAAGTGGTGATTCACCTGTACCTGAAGGACGGATGTTTTCTGTTTTCGGAAGAACTAATGGTAATTCTTCTTCCTTCACAGCTGTCATTGTCCCATCTTCCCAGTGAATTACCGGAATTGGCTCACCCCAGTAACGTTGACGGCTGAATAACCAGTCACGCAGACGGTACGTTACTTTTTGATTTCCTGCGCTCGTTACTTCAAGCCATTCAATCATTTTTGCGATTGCTTCTTCTTTATTTAATCCATCAAGGAATGCTGAGTTTACGTGTGCACCATCACCTGTGTACACTTCTTTCGTAATATCTCCGCCTTTTACAACTTCCTTCATCGGAAGATTGAATACTGATGCGAATTCATAGTCACGCTCATCATGAGCTGGAACTGCCATTACGGCACCTGTTCCGTAAGTTGCAAGAACATAGTCAGCAATCCAGATTGGTAATTTCTCACCGTTTACTGGGTTAACTGCGTAAGCACCAGTGAATACACCAGTTTTCTCTTTCGCAAGTTCTGTACGCTCTAGGTCACTCTTCATTTTTACAGCGTTAATGTAAGCTTCTACCGCTTCTTTTTGTTCTGCTGTTGTAATTTCTGCAACAAGTGCATGTTCCGGAGCTAGTACACAGTATGTTGCACCAAATAGTGTATCAGGGCGCGTTGTGAATACTGTGAACTTCTCGTCTGTACCATCGATATTGAAGTGTACTTCTGCACCTTCAGAACGACCGATCCAGTTACGTTGCATATCTTTTAAGCTTTCTGGCCAATCAAGCTCATCTAGATCTTCTAATAGACGATCTCCGTAAGCTGTAATTTTTAACATCCACTGTCTCATCGGACGACGCTCAACTGGATGTCCACCACGCTCACTCTTACCGTCAATGATTTCTTCATTTGCAAGTACTGTACCAAGTGCTGGACACCAGTTTACAGGTACTTCATCAACGTAAGCTAAGCCTTTTTCAAATAGTTTTAAGAAGATCCATTGTGTCCACTTATAGTAGTTTGGATCTGTTGTATTTACTTCACGGTCCCAATCATAAGAGAAACCTAGTGATTTAATTTGGTTACGGAACGTATTAATATTATGCTCTGTAAATTCAGCTGGGCTATTTCCAGTATCAAGTGCATATTGCTCTGCTGGAAGACCAAATGCATCCCATCCCATTGGATGAAGAACGTTATACCCTTGCATACGCTTCATACGAGATAAAATATCTGTCGCTGTATAACCTTCTGGATGTCCTACGTGTAGGCCTGCACCTGATGGATATGGGAACATATCTAGTGCATAAAATTTTGGTTTTTCTGTCTCATCTGGCGTACGGAATGTTTTATTCTCTTCCCAGTACCCTTGCCACTTCTTCTCAATATCTTGATGATTAAAGCTCATGAGATACCCTCCTTGAAATTCTATTTATTTTCACCGCCCAAAATACAAAAAACCTCTCATCCCTAGAAAGGGACGAGAGGTTATAGATTCCCGCGGTACCACCCTAAATTAATGTAAAAATATACATTCGCTTAGATCCGTAACGTGGATTAACGGCAATTGCTACTATTAGTTTCACAACTGCAACTCAAAGGCGAGTTCATAACGAAACGTGGATTGACTTGCACCGACCGTCAACTCTCTAAACCAGCTTCTATTACTACTACTCCTTCTCACTGTTATTACACATATGAGTTAATGTGAACTACCCTCCACTTAGTATCTCTAAAAAGCTTACTTAAAGCGGGGCTTCTCGGTTAATCGTTACTTTTAATAACTAACGAATTCGTCTTAAGACAGCCGAGCTATCTCCCTTGTTCTAAAGGTTGTTTTATTTAAATATATTCTAAAACATGTTACATGTTCCGTCAAACTAAACTGCAATTTTTTCTTCAACTGTTTCTTCTACTTTTACTCGTTTATCATACATGCTCGTTGCTATAAGCGCTACTACAAGCATTACCATGATTGCTATAAACAATACTTCCATATTGTATAAATCAACAATCGCTCCGCCAACGACCGGCCCGAACATTTTCCCTACAGTCGCCGCGCTATTTACAACACCTTGATAAAAACCTAGTTTATCTTTTGGTGCAAGTATATTTGCAATCGTCGGAACTGCTGGCCACACAAATAATTCACCGATTGTTAATGTTACCATCGCAACGAGGAACATCGTAAATTGCTGCGCTTGACTTAACACAATGAATGACGCCGCAAAAATGAAGATTCCAATCATAATTTGCTGTTTTAAAGAACGCTTCATCCAGCGAATTAGCATACTAACAAGTGGCTGCGCACAAACAATCATAGCTCCATTTATCGTCCATAATAAACTATAATGACGAAGGCTAATATTCAATTCTTGCATATGTGTTGCAATCGCTCCTTGCCACTGTACGTATGTAACCCAGCATAAAGCATATGCTACACACACGATCAGAAGTGCTTTAAATCCAGGTGTAAGTGACCAACCTTTTTTCGTTTCGATTTCCTTTTGCACTCCTGGCTCTTTCTTGTCTTCCATACCACGGAATCCAATAAAAGCAATTAAGAAGAAAACAAAATATAAAATAAAATTCGCTAAGAAAATATAATCAAAACGATATGATGCAACTAATCCACCACACGCTGTTCCAATCGCAATACCAACATTTTGTCCAACGTACATCGCATTAAATGCCCGTCTTCCGCCCTCTGGCCAAACCGTACCAACCATCGCATACATCGATGGGAAGACCATTCCAGAACCGAAGCCGATTAACGCTAGCCACACAACATATAACGGCCAACCATGGAAGAACACAAGACCTAAAATTGATACAAGTGTAATAACAATTCCTACTAAAGTTGATTTATAACCGCCCCATTTATCAAATAAAACACCGCCGAGCAAGTTTCCGATTACACCAGTAAGCGAGTTGATCATTAATACCATTCCGGCCACAGATAAAGATTTTCCTAGGTGATCATGCAAATAAATTGTATTAAAAGGCCATAAAAAAGAAGCACCCGTGACATTAATAATCATCCCAGCTACTAATAGCCATACTTTCCTTGGCATAGTTTCCCCTCCTATTCTATTTTTTTCGTTCATATATATAACAGTAAAATTGTAGTCGTTTTTAAATAGGAAGGCAACTGATTAATAGTTGATGAAATTCAGATAATGGTTCATCGGTAAATGAAATTATACTGATCCCTGTTTGAAAATATATTGACTTACCGACAAAAACGACATCAGTAACAATATATAAATAAGGGGAGACTGTATGAACTTCATACAGTCTCCCCTTATTTATATTATCCAACTTCTTTTTCTCGCTTCGCACGTTCTTTAGCGCTCCATTTAAATATTTTATCTAATACGGAATATATTCTCCCAGATTCTTTCGTTAACAAAGGTCCTAACGATGCCAATATTAAAACATACAGGGCTGAGAATGGTTTAATCGTTGCCATTAAGCCGCCCGCAATTCCAATATTCGCGACGATAATGGAAAACTCTCCGCGTGATACAAGTGTTAAACCAATATTCGTAGAAGCCTTATGCGATAATCCCGCTTTACGCCCCGCAACCATTCCAGCGGTAAAATTACCGATAAGAGTAATAAAAACTGCTCCTAATGCCAACCACACTGCTCCTCCAAGTGAAAATGGATCTATACTTAAACCGAAGCTGAAAAAGAATATAGCTCCAAAGAAATCACGAAACGGAACAACGAGCTGTTCAATTCGATCACTATGCTCCGTTTCTGAAAAGACGAGTCCTAGTAATAATGCTCCAATCGCCTCTGCAACATGAATCGTTTCTGAAAATCCTGCTACAAAGAACAAAATAGCGAATATTACAATAATAAAAATTTCATTGGACGAAATATCTAACATTTTATTTAAAAACCTTGTAGCTTTTCTAGCAACTACAAAGAATAGTAACATATACCCTACTGCGATTAAAATGGATGTGAGAGCACCTACAAATGACGTTGCCCCTCCGAGTACTAATCCTGAAACGACTGATAAATATACCGCTAAAAAGATATCGTCAAACATAATGATTCCTAAAATTAGTTCCGTCTCTTTATTACCAGATCTTCTTAAATCAACAATTACTTTCGCAACAATTGCACTCGATGAAATTGTTATGATCCCAGCAATAATTAATGTTTCTAATAAGGGGAAACCCATTATATATCCGTAAAGTAAACCCAATATAAAATTAAGCGATATATGAACAGTTCCCCCAAAAGCAATTGATTTTCCTGATTTAATTAATTTTTTAATTGAGAATTCTAAGCCTAAATAGAATAAGAGGAATATAACGCCAACACGGCCAAGGAAGGAAATAACTTCTCCGCTTTCAATAAATCTTAAATCGATAAGCCCTAAATCTGGGGCATGAGGCCCCACTAGCATACCGAGTATAATGAGAAACGGAATAATCGAGAACTTTAACTTTGCAGCGAGAATAGCTGCAAAAGCGACTAATACTAACGCAGTCCCAACTTCAAAGATTAAAGTATCCATCGATTATGAATCCCCTCCTACTGAAAGCAACTCATTAATAATTCTTTTTACTTCATGTCTTTCACCTGATAATACAAGCATATCGCCAGCTTCAATGATAGAATCTGGGCCTGGATTAAAGAACTTCTTCATATTCTTTTTCAAAATGGCAATAATCGTTACATTATATGTGTTTCGGACATGTAAACTACCAATTGTTTTTTGTACGACTGGTGCATTATTTTCCACCTTAAACCACTCAATTGATAATCCTTCAAAGGCCATTTCAATCGTATCTAAAGCTTGTGGCCTATACACCATTCCGCCCAATATAGCTGCAATTTGTCTCGCTTCGGAATCACGAAGAGAGACGCTTGAAATACTCTCCTCATGATCAGCATCAAAATGGTACATTTCTCTTCGGCCATCATCATGAATAACGATAACCATCTTTTCATTACCTTTTGTAATCACTTCAAACTTACATCCAATACCTGGCAGTTCACTCTCTCTAATATTCATATTTTCCGCCTCCTAATTTTTTTAGTTACGGCTTTTATAAATCGACATCAATCTCCGTTTTAAAGGTCTCATCCTTTGAGATACCTAAATACTTTAGCGTCTCTGATGGAGTCGCGTGATGAAAATGTTTTTGCAATAGCGCAATCGCTATCCCTCTTTTGTACGCATGAAATCCAAACGTTTTTCGCATTGAATTCGTTCCGATCTTACCAACAACTCCAACTGCTTCTGCAGCATTATGAATTACACGATACGCTTGTTGGCGCGTAATTGAATTTGGCGTTTTATTAGATTGAAATACGTAATTTTCTCTTTTAACGCCAATAGATTGTACGTAATCTAAAAGCGCTTCTTTTACTTTTGTATTTAAATAAATATCTTGTTTAAATTTTTCATCTTTCACAGGAAGAGAATAAAACTCTTTAACAGTCCCGTCTTCATTTAATACATCTTCAAATTTCATGCCAAGTAGTTCTGTAATTTTTAATCCTGTGTTAATTCCAATAACAAATAAAAGATAGTCTCGCTGGGAGTGCTCTTTTAAATATTTTTTCATAGCCTCAATTTGGCTTATATCTTTTAATGCCTCTACAACTTCCATACATGTATTCTCCTCATCTTATGAACGGTAATTTTCTCATCATGTTGTCCATTTTACCTTATCATGCTATGAGATTTCCATGTATTATCCATTATTTTCACAATATACTTTTGTGATCCAAGCAATTTTCAATTTGGAAATTTACGATTGTACAAATACGTTGTGGTTAGAAAAGAAATAGGGGATAAAAGTTCAGCTTCTTTCTATAGATTGGATTCCTCCTTTCCTTATCCAGCTGCTTCTACTTTTATATTACGTTACTTATTTACATTATATTATATATTTCAGTAACATTAAAGCATTTTTTCTGAAAATAATAAAAACCGAGCAATTTCGCTCGGTTTTTTATTAATCTTCTTTCGGAAGAACAATTCCTTTATACAATTGAACTGTAATAAGGTAATAAATCGTGTAAATAACTACGAAAATTACGATTGGTATCCAAATACGGAAGTACGGATCGACTAAAATAAATCCGAAAATATTCATACCAACTAATACGTGAGCGATACCCACAATTGCTGGGAATAAGAATACTAAGAATAACTCTTTATAAATTGATTTCGTTAATAATTCACGGCGTACACCGATTTTACGAAGCATTTGATAACGCGTAATATCTTTTGATGCACCAGAAAGAATTTTGAACATAAGACAGCTTGCCATCATTGCTAAGAAAGCAATTCCAAGGAAGAAGCCCATAAACACTGTTCCGCTCGCAACACCGTAGAACATGTCATACACTTGATATTTACTACTCATTTGCTCAGCTTTTACATTTTTATATTTAGCTAGCTGCAACTCGTCAATTTTTTTCCATTCTTTTGTGTATGCTACGAAATCGTCTGTTTTTCCAGTAAATACGATTCCTTCTTTACCATTTACAGTATCGTACATTTTTTGATCTACAACTTTAATGGCACGATCTTGGTATATATAATATGGTTGGATTGTTCTAAATGCCTCATCCCATTCTTCCGGCATTGTTTTTTCATTTTTATCTTGTTCTGACCTCACTCCTGCTACTGTACCTACTGGAGCTTCTCCTGAAACTTCTTTATATTTACCGAAACTTTCTTTACCTACACCATCTCGAATAAATGGCTTATGTTTCTCTAAATCTTCTTTTACATAATAAATATATTTGTCGTCTACTTTATAACGGTACTCAGCTTTATTTTTAAATGATATACCATCTAAAATTTTCTTCTCTTCAGCTGTAGGATTATGAACAATTGAATCGTAAATTTCAAATCCATCAACCGTTTTTATAACGTTATTTTTAAATGCCATACCACCTGAAATTGCACCAGCTCCAAGAGCAACTAACATCGCTACTGTTGCAAGTACCTTTGTTAAGCTATTAATACGGAAATTTAATTGTGCAAATGTAAAAGCATTAAGTCCTTTTTCACTACGCTTTTTATTACTCTTTAACTTTTTAATAATAACTGGAAGGAGTGATCCAAATAGCATATAAGTACCTGCTGTTGTTGTAACTAATGCAATAAGGATTCCCATTTCTCTTAATGTTTCCATATTAATCATAGCTGCATAACCAATACCTAATAAAATAACCGCTAGGAATGCAACTAAACCTGTCATTTTTCCTTTTACCACAACACGTTCTGTTTGTGCATCTGCATGTACAAGTTGCAGTACAGAAATACGTGATAATTTAATACTGTTCATAATTGCTGATAATACAAATAGCGCAAAGAAGAAGATGCAAGTAACAGTCATAGATGGCAGGTAAAATGCTTTATAGCCTTCACCAGCAAATTCTAATTGTTTCATTAATAATTGTCCGATACCCTCTGCAAGTCCTACACCAACTGTAATACCAATGGCAAGAGACGCAGCGCCTAATACGATCGTTTCAATAAACATAAGTAATGTAACTTTATGCTTTTTTGCTCCTAGCATCATATACATACCGAACTCTTTTTGACGAAGAGATAATAAGAAAGAGTTCGCATATAAAATATAGAAGAACGTTATAATAGCTAGTAAAAATGAACCTGCTTGGAATACGAATCCAATTGATTGAATAACTGAGTTAGATTCGATAAACGCTTTATTCAGCGCTAACGTTTGGAACATGTAAAAAATTGAAATCGACATGACAAGACCGACAAGTAAGACGATATAATCTTTCAGCTTACTTTTCAGCCCCGACATGGAAAGTTTAAATAACATACTGGAACCTCCTTTCTTACGCTTTTTGTGTACCTAAATCTGCAAGTACATCTAAAATTTCTTTGTAGAACTCTTCACGCGTACCACCGCGATGAATTTCTTTATACAGCTCACCATCTTGAATGAATAAAATTCGCTGACAATAACTTGCACTATACGGATCATGTGTAACCATCATAATAGATACGCCTTGTTCTTCATTTAAGTTTGTCATCGCATCAAGTAAACTCGCTGCATTTTTAGAATCAAGCGCTCCTGTTGGCTCGTCCCCTAAAATAATTGCTGGCTCATGCACAAGTGCGCGCGCTGCTGCTGAACGTTGTTTCTGCCCACCAGATACTTCAGATGGATACTTTTGAAGAATTTCTGTAATCCCTAGCATACCCGCTACTTTTTCTACTTTTGGTCCAATGTTACGTGATGAAACACCTTGAAGAGAAAGTGGAAGTGCAATGTTTTCATAAATAGATAAGTTCTCTAATAAGTTGAAGTCTTGGAAAATGAATCCTAACTTTTGTGAACGAAAATCAGAAAGTTCACCTTGCTTCATTTTCGTAATGTCCGTACCCGCAATTTCAACAACGCCGCCCGTTGCTTTATCAAGCGTTGAAATTACATTTAACAATGTCGTTTTACCAGAACCAGATGGCCCCATAATTCCAACAAACTCACCCTCTTGAATTGAGAATGAAACACCTTTTAACGCATGTGATTGGTTCTCACCTTTTTTACCGTACACTTTTTGGACGTTTTTCACGTCTACAACTGGTTTCGTCATATATATCCTCCTACGCTTGTTTTTCCATTACCTATTTTGCGCTTTTTGGAAGTGAACTGCTATTTGTTAACATTACATTTACCTTACACTTTTGTAATATAAAAAAGATGAGTGTGTAAGGTTCGTTGATAAATGAAAATTTTATTAGCGATTCGACAAGTAATATCGACTTTCCGAAAAAGATGACAATAAAAATGGGCTGTTCCACAAAAGGAACAACCCACTTCTCTCTTTATTTCTTTAAAGGTGTTACCGTCCAGTAAGTAACAACTCGCCAAATCCATTCTAGTGGACCCATTTTAAAGACCTTCATACAAATTACGCTAAACAAAATTTGAATTGCATAAATTGCAATACACACATATAACGTCTGCATGTACGTTAAGTTTTCTGCAAAGTTAAATACACTGCCCGCAATTAAAATCATTGCAGTTTGTCCAATATAATTTGTTAAAGCCATTCGTCCATAATATTTCAGTGGTGCTAACAATGTTTGAACCGGTTTTAATTGAAGTAATAAAATTAAAGCTCCAACATAGAAAGCTGAAATAATAGGTCCTACTGTAACACCAATTTTTAAAAATTGGCCTGCAGCATTCATTGTTCCATCCTCATTCTCAAGTATCATATTTATAAATGGTTCAGCAGGAACGTGCCCGTATTGATACCATACAGCTACGACACTTAAAACAAACATAACACCTGTAAAAATAGCGACTTTCTTTATATTTTGCGTGAGATTTTCAAATACACGATATTGTCCTGCAGCAAGCCCTAATAAAATTAAGCCAAGTGGTAATAACTCTTTAACTCCCATTACACTGAAGGCAATTGTCAAAATAATTCCTAGTACTAAGTTCACTTCTTTTTTCGCTTTATAAAACGGTAAAACGATTAACCCGCAAATTGCGTATAACGCTAATGCTTCTCCAGGCTGAAACATGTGATGAATTAAACCAAAAATAAATAATGCTACTAAGCGACGTAAAAATAAAACATAGCCATTTTTCCCTTTCGCAATCGCTCTTGAAATAAAGATATAGAATCCCACTCCAAATAAGAATGAGAAGATTGAGAAGAAACGACCTTCTACAAATAAATATAAAAATCTTTGATAGCTAGCATCCACTGTATTAGGATCTGGAATTTTAATGTTAAGTAGTGCGAGAATATTTACTAAAATAATCCCTAGTAGTGCAAAGCCACGAATGTAATCTAACTCATCAATTCGCTTGTTTGTAATATTGTTCCCCATAAAGCAACTCCTTGTATAAAATTTAATCCTTCCTTACTCTACTGGAGAAAGTTGCTCACAACTATCGACAAACCTTACAGTAATCTTACATTATTGTCATATAACAAAATAAAACCAGGTCATATTTCGACCTGGTTTACTCTGATTGTTTCGATTTTTGCGGTTGTCCTTTTTTACTATTACGCTGTTTTACTTGAACAATCGGATCAAGCTCATTCGAAAATTCAGCGTTATGTCCATTTTGCGTTTTTTGCTCTGGATTATTTTGATCTGAACGTTTCGCCATTACATTCACTCCTTATTAGTGCGGTGTAATAATCATTTGATGTTGCAATTGGCGAATTGCCATACGTGCTCTATTTAACTGCTCACGTTGCTCATCATTCGCATGTTGTTGCATCGTTTGTAAATCGTTATATGCTTGTTCTAATTGTAACTGCGCATCCGAATACTCCATCGTATTGTAATGCTCTTGTCTCATACCTTGGTCTAATTGTTCTTTCGCATATTCCACCGCTTGTTCCGCTTGTGTAATATACGATTCAAGTGATTGACGCTCTGCCATAATTGTCCCTCCTTGCTTCAATTCCCCTTTAGTGTGTCCCTTCCATCTCTACCTTATGAGTATGTTATAATGGATTTTGTTTCATTTTGACTCGGCTTAGGAGGGAAAGTAATGAAGGTTCAAAACCCTTTTCCATATACAAACGACAATAAACGTTATCATACATGGAATTACCATTTACGAAATGAATTTGGTGAAAAAATCTTTAAAGTTTCATTAGATGCTGGCTTCGATTGCCCGAACCGGGACGGTACAGTTGCTTACGGCGGTTGTACATTTTGCAGTGCTGCCGGATCTGGTGACTTCGCTGGTGATCGCCGCGATGATGTTATAACGCAATATCATGAAATGAAAGAAAAAATGCGCTCAAAGTGGAAAGACGGAAAATGTATCGCTTATTTCCAAGCGTACACAAATACACATGCACCACTTGAAGTTTTAAAAGAAAAATTCGAACCGCTTCTAGCAGAAAAAGACGTTGTCGGTCTTTCTATCGCGACTCGTCCAGATTGCTTACCAGACGATGTCGTTGAATATTTAGCGGACTTAAATAAACGCACATACCTTTGGGTTGAACTCGGTTTACAAACTGTTCACGAACGAACTGCAAACCTTATTAATCGCGCTCATGATTACCCATCTTACGTGGAAGGTGTAAATAAATTACGTAAGCATGGCATTAGAGTTTGCTCTCATATTATTAATGGTCTTCCACTTGAAGATTACGACATGATGATGGAAACAGCTCGTGAAGTAGCAAAGCTTGACGTACAAGGAATTAAAATTCATTTACTTCACTTATTAAAAGGAACGCCAATGGTGAAGCAATATGAAAAAGGACAACTCGAGTTCCTTTCTCTTGAAGATTACGTAAGTCTCGTTGTTGACCAACTTGAAATGATTCCAGAAGACGTAATTGTACACCGCATCACAGGTGACGGTCCGCCTGATTTAATGATTGGCCCAATGTGGAGCTTAAATAAATGGGAAGTATTAAATTCCATCGATGCAGAATTTGTACGCCGCGGAAGCTGGCAAGGAAAATATGCAAATGAGGAGAAACAAAAATGAAATTAGAACGTGTATTACCGTTTGCTCGCTCGCTTCTGCAAACGGCAGTAAAAGAAGGCGATTACGCTGTAGATGCAACTTTAGGAAACGGCCATGACACTTGCTTCCTAGCTGAAATCGTTGGAGATAGCGGAAAAGTATTTGGATTTGATATTCAAAAAGAGGCAATCGAAAGCTCAACAACTCATCTAAAAGAAAAAGAACTTTTTGAACGTACTGTTTTAGTTCACGATAGTCACGATACTCTTCTATCCGTATTACCAGAAGATGCAAAAGGAAAAGTAACAGGCGCAATTTTCAACTTAGGTTACCTTCCAGGCGGAGACAAGCATATCGTTACAAAACCGAACTCAACAATCTCAGCGATCGAACAACTATTAGAAGTAATGGCACCTGAAGGTATCATCGTTCTTGTCATTTACCACGGACATCCAGAAGGACAAGTAGAACGCGACGCTGTACTTACATTTGCTGAAAAACTAGACCAAAAACAAGCTCACGTACTACGATATGGCTTCATTAACCAGCAAAATAACCCGCCATTTATTGTGGCGATTGAAAAGCGATAAAGTGAAACTTTAATCAGTGGGGGCATCCCCACTGATTATTAGTTGAACCAATCGGGCAGTAAAACTCCCACCTAACCTCTTTGCTCCAGGCGAATTTTAAGGTGGGAGTTTTACTGCCCGTTAATGCGGGGGAATATATCAACGATTTTTCAATTATATCTATCGTAACTCGGGATATATCAACGATTTTTTCGATATATCTATCATAACTTACAATATATCAACGATTTCTCGGATATATCGATTGTTCGACAAAACATAACAAAAAAAGACGTGCATTCACTGCACGTCTTTTTGATATCCTCCTATATAATGGATATATACAATCTTAAAGGAGATAAACCAATGATCGGAATACTAGCAGGAATGGGGTCAAAATCAACTGGTCCATTCGTCGATACAGTTGTAGCAAGGTGCCAAACAATATACGGAGCAAAGCATGATATGGACTTTCCTCATATGATGATCTACTCGTGTCCAACACCGTTTTACATGGATCGCCCTATTGATCACGGAGCGATGAAAAAAGCGATTATTGACGGAACACAAAAACTTGAAAGTACTGGCGTAAGCTTTATTGCCATGCCGTGTAATACGGCGCATCTTTATTTTGAAGAATTACAGCGTTCGCTTTCTATCCCGATTTTAAATATAGTCGATGAAACGTTACAAGCAATTCCTGAAAATACAAAAAGAGTCGCTCTTCTCGCAACAGAAGCAACTGTTCAAGCTAGGATTTACCAAGATGGGATTGCAAAGCGTAATATAGAATACATTCATCATGAAAAATGGCAGGAAAGCATTAATCAAATTATTACTTGCATTAAATCTGGAGAGATTGAAGAAGCTCGCGAATTGTGGAATACGCTCGTTTTACAACTGAGAGATGAAATAGATACTGCAATTATCGCATGCACTGATTTGAATGTAGTGGCTAGTGAGGATTTTGTTGATTCCTCTCAATGTCTTGCAAAAGCGGTTGTTGAGATGTATTTATCAAATAAGAAGAAATATTTATAAATGTTGAAACCCCTAAAAACTTTTAACTTTCTTCACAATTCTTTCAAAGTAATCACACTTAATCTCGCTATATTAAATAAGTAGTTATTCATATAGGGAAGGTTAGGGGAACTGAAAGTATGAAAGTAAATCGTTCGCTTCATTACATTTTTTGGCGTTGGCATTTTTATGCTGGACTTTTTATTACGCCGCTTCTTATTACTTTGTCACTGAGCGGAATTGGGTATTTATTTCGGGAGGAAGTTGAAGATTTTATCTATAAAGATTTATATTTTGGAAAGAGCGCTCAAACAGAATCTATTTCGATGGCTAATTCTATTTCCTTAACAGAGAAAAAATATCCACATTATAGCGTGGCGAAAATTAGTGAGTTTAATGGGGATTATAATACGAGACTTACGATTGCAAATGAGTATACTGGGCAACAAAAATATGTGTATTTAGATAGTAATAATCAAATTGTTGGGGATCAAAACGCAAGTGAAACGTTTGCCAATATCATGCGGGAATTACATAGTTCTCTTTTAGTTGGTGGCACTGTCGTCAACTATACTGTAGAACTTGCGGCATGCTGGACAATCTTTTTAATTGTAACCGGATTGTACATGAGTATACGCCAATTCAAAAACACACCATCATCCAATAAGCGAGAAAAGGCAAAAAGACGTCATTCTATTATCGGTATTATATTTACAATTCCTCTCTTTCTGCTAATCGCATCTGGATTGCCATGGTCAGGATTTATGGGGAACCAAATTTATAAAATTGCATCTTCTAATGAATCACTCGGATATCCAAAATTGTACATGGCACCGCCTGAATCAAAGGTAAAAGAATTGCCGTGGGCAACAAGAAAAGAAGCTCCTCCTGAATCGAATTCAAATGAACCGAAAGCAATTTCTGTCGATGAATTACAAAAAGGAATTGAAATAAAGAAGCCATATGTTATTTCACTACCAGCTGATCCGAAAGGTGTATTCACTGTTTCGAAATCGAGCGGTTCTGGTATTACAGGTATGCATGTTGCACCAAGTGAAGAGATAACAGCTTACTTTGATCAATATAGCGGGGAACTCATTTCAAAAACGGACTATCGTGATTATGGATTACTTGCACAATGGTTCACTTACGGCATCCCACTTCACGAAGGACATTTATTCGGATGGCCAAATAAAATATTATGCTTACTAACGACATTATCTCTATTACTTCTTATTTATTACGGAGTAAAAATGTGGTTAGCAAGAAAGCCAAAAGGAAAATTAGCAGCACCTCCAAAGCAAAGAGATAAGAAAAGCGTACTCGTTTTCTTTATCATGATGATTATACTAGGCGCTGTCATGCCTTTATTCGGACTATCTGTTTTAGTTATTTTTGCGATTGAACTTCTCATATATGTATTTTCAAAAATACGATCATAATAAAAAGAAAACCACTCTACATGAGTGGTTTTCTTCATCACTGCGCCATTTTCTTTCGGTACATCTTCCCGTTCCAATAGAAGAATCGTGAAGTGAGGCCTCCGTACTTTACAATGCGCCGTGCCATTTTGTGCATATTCTTTTGTGCTGATACTTTTTGATCTGATAAATAAATACCAAGTAATCCTCGGCTTATGAGACGATGAAACTTCGCATGAGGTAAATCACCAATGCTCTTCTCTGCTTCTTCTACAAAGTGTTTCATACGATCTAATATAGCTTGCTCGTTTTCATAATAACTACAGAAATTCAAATCCCCGCCTATACGGTCTTCTTCTTGATCGATGAAATAATCAAGTAAGATATGAAGTCCTTGTACGTAAGGGAAGTACCCTTGTCTAATTTTCGCAATATCTTCATCATGTAATTCATCATGAAATGCATATGCTACAAGACAGAAAATTCCAAGTGTAGAACCGGCACATGCTGAAAACTCAAACCAACTCATCTCAGGTAAGTTTTCTTTATGTGCTTCAAACCAAGTTTTCAGGCGCGGCTCTCTTTCTTCTAACTTCACGTGTTTATGAATTTGCAAATCACAATAATAACAAGCAAGTTCATGCAGAACAGGAGCGATTTTGTCATAGTGCTTCGTTTTCTTTAAAACATCTTGGCACGTTTCAACAAGTTCATCTAAATAACCACCATCATCTTGATCATCACGATAACGATAATAATTACCGCCACCTTCCACTTCAGGTGATAGTGCCATTAACATTGATTCATGTAGAGCGGCAAAATCATTCGGATCAAGTGATGTACTGCGATCACATAAATTATCTAAATAGTCACTGATTGTTTGATACGCTACGATAAAACGAATACATTCCTCTCGGTGTTCATTTGCTAGCAGCGATAAAATGCCACCACCCTCACAATGAAACGTTTTATGCTCAATACTTGCGATTGCCTGACTATGAAGCTCATCATTCGGAATATGGTAGGCACGCTCTTTCCACATCGCTAGCTCATGGTGTACAACCGGAAACACATCACGGTATACTTTCGCCATGAGCGTTATGGGATTACTCGGTACGTTCACTTCTTCCTTCATCTCCTCTATTAAATGTACAAATAATGATTTATTTGTTTGTTTTTACTATATTATTGACATGCATTTCAGTAAATGACTGAATATAATTCAAAATTTCATCACGCTCATACTCATTTAATAACTCATGATAACAATTCGGCCATTCTTTATATGCCTTATCACTTATTTTAACATTATCAAACCACATGCGGACACGTGTTTTATCTACAAGTTTATCCTCACATGCTTGCATTAGCAAGAGCGGAACGTCTGGAAAATCGTCTATTTTTTTATGAGCAATTTCGATAGACTTAATCAATTCACTATACCAACGTACTGATACTTTGCGCAAGAACAATGAATCATTCTCCATTGCATCTCTCACTTCATGATTCCTTGTTGACATTTCCACCGTAAGATTCGTTGCAAATTGCAATTTTGGAGCCACAACATTTAATATTTTTGCAGCAAATTGAAGCGGAGCAGAGGGTCCAGTCACTACCCCTAAACAAGGCGAACTCAAAATAATACCCTCTACATCTTCTCTCTTCGTTTCTTGCATCATACGAATGACGATAAGACCACCCATACTATGACCGAATAGAAAAATAGGTAACCTATACTTTCTTGCTTCTTTCACCCATAATTTAACTTCCTCTATGTATTCATCAAATGAATCAATATGTCCTCTATTTCTTGAAGTCGTTCCATGTGACGGAAGGTCCCCCATCACGACGTGGTAGCCGATGTGATTCCACATTTCCGCAACGGCTTCGTAACGTCCGTGATATTCCATTGCGCCGTGCACGATAACAATGACAGCTTTCGCTTCCTCTGCTTCATAATTCCACATATGGACCTCCTCCATTTCACTCTTTCTCATAATTTGATACACTAAAACTAGTCTCTAGGAAAGGAAGACTTTACATGATATATCCTTACAAAGAAAAAAATCCGAAAATTGCGAGTAGTGCTTTTATCGCTGACTATGTTACGATTACAGGCGATGTTTCCGTTGGCGAGGAATCAAGTATTTGGTTTAATACAGTCATCCGTGGTGATGTGTCAGCAACAATCATTGGAGACCGAGTAAATGTACAAGACCAATGTACACTCCACCAAAGCCCTCAGTATCCTCTTATTTTAGAAGATGATGTTACAGTTGGGCATCAAGTTATTTTACATAGCTGTCATATTAAAAAGGATGCTTTAATTGGAATGGGATCCATTATATTAGATGGTGCTGAAATTGGCGAAGGAGCTTTTATCGGTGCCGGAAGCCTCGTTTCACAAGGAAAGAAAATTCCACCAAACACGTTAGCTTTCGGTCGTCCCGCGAAAGTCATTCGTGAATTAACAGAAGAAGACCGTAAAGATATGGAGCGTATTCGTACGCAATACGTTGAAAAAGGTCAATATTATAAATCATTACAGAAGTAAATTTCCGCTGCCATAAGATTGGCAGCTTTTTTTATATAAAATCTAACTTTTTCTTTACAAAATATTATTACTCCCTCAACAAAATCTTATTAAAATAAAAGCTAATATCTCCATATATATGTAAACGAGGGAGGAGAATTTTCATGAAGGTCAGTGGATTATATAAAATAGAATGTTACATTTTTAAAGGAATTAATCGCTACTTTGATCAAAAAACATTAAACATCTTTTTCAGCAATATTACCCATATCGGTGGTGCTACTTTCTCCATTGCACTTACACTTTTCTTTTTAATTTTTGCAAAAGGGACTTTACACCAAGCAGCAATCGCTACTGCTATTTCTTTAGCAATTAGCCATATTCCTGTACAAATATTAAAAAGGTGGTATCCACGAAAACGTCCTTATTTAACAATTCAGGATGCGAAATATCCAGTCCATCCATTAAAAGACCACTCTTTCCCGTCTGGTCATACAACAGCCGTTTTCTCTGTCTTCATTCCATTTATTTGCTATAATCCAAGCTTACTTGCTTTCCTATTACCGTTAGCATTATGCGTCGGTATTTCACGTATTTATTTAGGACTTCACTATCCGTCAGATGTGTTCGTCGGCATGTGCCTTGGCACTTGCTCTGGCATCATCTCTTTTTATCAATTCATCCCACTTTTCACATAAAGGAGTGATATGATGAGAGTCGCCATTTTTACCGATACTTTTACGCCACAAGTTAACGGGGTTGCGAAAACGTTAGAACGATTAACAAGTTACTTTCAGAAAGAACAGATCGCCTATTCTGTTTTCGCCCCTCAGCATACAGCTGAAGATAATTTCGTAGCTAATGTGAACAAGATGAGAAGTATCCCGTTAACAATATTATATCCAGAATGTCGCTTTTCTTTTCCTACTCCGCGTATTAAACGGGAACTTCATTCCTTTAAACCTGACATTATTCACATTGCCACACCTTTCAACATGGGACTTTGTGGACTGTATTACGCCAAAAAGTTAAACATCCCAGTTGTCGGTTCTTATCATACTGATTTCGATGCGTATTTACGTTATTACAAAATTGAATTTCTCTCCAATATGCTTTGGAACTATTTAAAATGGTTTCATAGTCATATGCAAAAAAATTTTGTTCCCTCCTCTGAAACATTACATCAATTAAAAAATAAAGGCTTTCAGGCCCTCTCCATTTGGGGACGTGGTGTAGATTGCACACTCTTTCATCCAGCTTACAATACAGACCTATTCCGAAAAAAATATAATATTACAGCGAAGTACGTTCTTTCCTATGTAGGACGAATTGCTCCTGAAAAAGATATTGATACGTTGCAAAACCTTATCGTTAAAACATCGCATACTCGAAACGACATTCATTGGCTCATCGCAGGAGACGGACCTCTAGCAACAAATTTGCGTGAAGCTGTTCCACAAACAAATGTCACTTTTACTGGCTATTTACAAAGTGCAGATTTAGCTGAAGCATATGCTTGTTCTAACATAATGGTATTTCCATCAGCTACTGAAACATTCGGAAATGTCGTACTTGAATCACTCGCATGTGGCACACCTGTCATTGGTGCAAATAGTGGCGGGGTTAAAAATATTATTACAGATGGAAAAACGGGAATTCTTTGTCCCCCTAAAAATGAGGATGCATTTCTATCATCCATTTATTCTTTATTGCAAAATGAAGAAAAACTTGAGCAGATGGGAATAGCAGCTTCATCTTTTGCAAAATCAAAAAGCTGGGATGAGATCTTTCGCGGCTTACTTAACCAGTATGAAGAAGTCCTTCAGCATACCGCATCAGAGTTACTTGCTTGAACAGAAAAACTCCCTTCAAAAAACGAAGGGAGTTTATTACACACTTGTAAATTTTAGTTGAATGAATGATACATAAGGTGAAATATCATTTATTTCCATATTCATTATAGCAAAAATAAACATAACTAAACAGACTTGTAATAAAAACCCATAAAAATTAATATATGGTTATACAGTGTTTTTGCTGTATAATGATTTTAAGAATTCCCCTTAAAATCAACTTACTCACATACCTTTATACAGCAATTGTTCCCCAATTCTGTATATCAAAAAACCTTTCATTCATTTGAAAGGTCTTTTTGAGCCTGCACATATTCTTCTTTTGTATTTACATTTATAAACCAATCTGTATTCGCTTGTACATCTTCTCCAGCAACATACTTCACATTACATTGTGATAAAAGCTGCCCCATACTTCTTTTCTCTTCCTGAAGTAAAGCATAAATCTTTTCTTTCACGCGGTTATGATACGCTGCAAGTAGCGGCTGTTTTCTTCCATTAATAATAGGTACAACTGCATCATATTCATTGCTCGTTTGCTCCAGTAAAATGGTAAACCATTCATGCGAAACATTTGGCGCATCGCAAGGCATAATAGCATACCAATCTGCTTCTATGTATTCCATTCCTGATACAATACCGGCCAGCGGTCCATTCCCTTTATAGTGCGGGATATCTTCTATAACAGGAACTTGTACGAATTGCTCTACTCGCTCTTTTATATCAGAATGACTAATGACTACAACTTCTTGGAGCGCACTTGTCATCTCTTTCAAAATATGCTCAATAAAAGTACTACCTTGCCAGCTCGCTAACGCTTTCGGCTCACCAAATCTACTCGACATACCGCCCGCTAATACAATTCCAGCCCACCTACTCATTGGCGATGTAGCTCAAATGTAATATGGCCTAATTCCGGTAAAATTAATTTATTCATCGCAAGGCGAACCGCCCCGCTCGATCCTGGCATCGAGAAAACTACTTTGCGCCCAATTGTACCCCCAATCGCTCTACTTAACATTGCGCTGCTTCCGATATCTTCTAAATAACTAATCATGCGGAACAACTCACCAAACCCGACAATCTCTTTATCTAATAGAGCTGACACTGCTTCAATTGTTACATCACGCTTCGTAATACCAGTACCGCCATTTGTTAATACAACATCTACATCTTCCTTATGATAACCAGCTAACACTGCTTGCTGAATACTTTCTTTATCATCTTTTACAATTTCATAAGAGGTTACTGTATGGCCCGCTTCTTTTAACAATTCATGTAATAGTTGTCCGCTCTTATCCGTTTCCTCCGTACGTGTATCGGAAATCGTAACAATCTTGCAACGCACTTCTTTTGGGGCTTGTTTTTTATGTTCAGTTACACTCATTTTTTATCTTTCCTTTCTTAAAGACTTTTCTTCATTTTATCATACATATCTTTACACAATTATGTATGAAGCCAATCATGCGGCATGATACAATATAAGTATACTAATCCACAAAAAGGAAAGTGCACTTTCTTATACTCCTAGACTACACATCTTTAGCTACTCCTTATATTTTCTACATAATAGAATTCAATTTTAAAACTTGTACTAAAAAATAAATTGGAGGTCTACATATTATGGAACTATATAAAAAATTAACAACAACATTCATCCTCTTATTCGTCGCTTCAATCACTGTCGGCTTTTCCTTAAAAGGCGCAATTCCATACGCTACATTAGTAAGCATTATATTCGCGACACTATTTTTACTAAGCAGTGCCTTTTGCGCAGGTAAAGCACGTCAAATGAACGGTTGATTACATATGTTCCAGAAGAAACCCACCCTTTGTAAATCATGTAAAAAGGAAATACAAACGTATGAAAAGGCTTGGATTCATATGCCATTTCCAGCAAGTGGCATGACTAATATGAAAAAGTATATTGAGCTAGATGGAGAAGTATATTGTAGTTCATGTATTCAAATTGTAAGTAAAACGAAATAAAAAAAGCTTTGCGCTCACCGCGCAAAGCTTTTTTTCATATATTATAGACCAGCTTGCTCTTTTAAAGCTGCAGCTTTGTCTGTACGTTCCCATGAAAGATCTACATCAGTACGTCCGAAGTGGCCGTAAGCTGCTGTTTGTTTGTAAATTGGGCGACGTAAGTCTAGCATTTTAATAATACCAGCTGGGCGAAGATCGAAGTTGTTACGAACTAGTTCTACTAGTACGTCTTCAGATACTTTACCTGTGCCGAATGTATCAACTGAAATTGATACTGGTTGTGCTACACCGATTGCGTATGCAAGTTGTACTTCTGCTTTGTCAGCAAGACCAGCTGCTACGATGTTTTTCGCAACATAACGAGCTGCATATGCTGCAGAACGGTCAACTTTTGTTGCATCTTTACCAGAGAATGCACCGCCGCCGTGGCGAGCGTATCCACCGTAAGTATCAACGATGATTTTACGTCCTGTTAAGCCAGCATCACCTTGTGGTCCACCAATTACGAAGCGGCCAGTTGGATTAATGAAGAATTTCGTTTCTCCATCCATTAATTCTGCTGGTACTACAGCTTTAATTACGTGCTCTTTTAAGTCGCGATCGATTTCTTCCCATGTAACATCTGGGTGATGTTGTGTAGAAATTACGATAGTATCAACACGTACTGGTTTACCATTTTCATCATACTCAACTGTAACTTGCGTTTTTCCATCTGGACGTAAGTATGATAATGTATCATCTTTACGTACTTCAGTTAAACGGCGAGCTAATTTGTGAGCAAGCGAGATTGGAAGTGGCATTAATTCTTGTGTTTCATTACATGCAAAACCAAACATTAAACCTTGGTCTCCTGCACCAATTGCCTCAATCTCAGCGTCAGTCATTTGACCTTCGCGTGCTTCTAGCGCTTGGTCAACACCCATAGCGATGTCAGCAGACTGCTCATCGATAGATGTTAAAACAGCACAAGTTTCTGCATCGAATCCGTATTTTGCGCGTGTGTAACCAATGCCTTGAATTGTTTCACGAACGATTTTCGGAATATCTACGTAAGTAGAAGTCGTAATTTCCCCCGCTACCAATACTAAACCAGTTGTTACAGTTGTTTCACAAGCTACACGTGCATTTGCGTCTTTTGATAAGATCGCATCTAAAATTGAATCAGAAATTTGGTCACAAATTTTATCTGGATGTCCTTCAGTTACAGACTCAGATGTGAACAGATGACGTTTTTTTGTCATGTGGTAAACCTCCCTACAGTAATTGTATATATTGTACGGAACTCATCCTTAATTTGCCACAAACTGCGACATACATTTATTCTCCCACACAAGCATACAGAAAAACCTTTCCTACTTTACATAGAGGAAAGGTTTAATTTGCTACTTGCATACTGCTTTTTGCCCTTCGCTCTTATCGTTCGAGACCTGTAGCCTCGCACAGGTTTTAGCACCTATTCACCTGCATTTATCAATACAAGTGAGGTTGCTGGGCTTCATCGGGCCTGTCCCTCCGCCAGCTCGGGATAAGAGAGTATCCGTCCCAACCTATACTAAAGAAATGATATTCATTTGTCAATTAATATTCACATTTTCCTGAAAGTTTTTCTCAATACGCCTAAAATGAAATATTAATAGGGAAATAATACATTCACACAAACAAAAAGAAATAAATAGTATACATTATTTATATAATTGTGTTATACTCTTGTTGGGGATTACGAGAAATATTTCATTAAATGAAAAGGATGGTATATAAATATGAGTACTGTGAATGTCCAAATTGGTTTACACGAATTATTGAACGGAAGCAATGCACAGATTCAACTAAGTGTTCCGCAATTAGTGGAAAAAGTATTAATGCGAAATGAAGGGAAATTAACTTCTACTGGTGCCGTTTCTGCTTCAACAGGAAAATATACAGGACGTTCTCCTAAAGATAAATTTATTGTGAAAGAAGCATCGGTTGCTGACAAAATTGCTTGGGGAGCTGTGAACCAACCGATTTCTGAAGAACATTTTAATAAATTATATACTAAAGTTTTAGAATACTTAAAAGAAAAAGAAGAGTTATTCGTCTTCAAAGGATTTGCAGGCGCTGACCGCAATTACCGCCTACCAATTCAAGTTATTAATGAATATGCATGGCACAATTTATTTGTACATCAATTATTCATTCGTCCAACTGAAGAAGAATTAACAACTCATGAGTCAGGGTTCACAATTGTTTCTGCACCGAATTTCAAAGCTGATCCAGCTGTTGACGGTACAAACTCTGAAGCATTCATTATGGTTTCATTCGAAAAACGTATTGTACTAATTGGTGGTACAGAATACGCTGGAGAAATGAAAAAATCAATCTTCTCTATTATGAACTTCTTACTACCTGAACAAGATATTCTTTCTATGCATTGCTCTGCAAACGTAGGTGAAGAAGGTGACGTAGCACTATTCTTCGGTTTATCTGGAACAGGTAAAACAACCTTATCTGCTGATCCAAACCGTAAATTAATCGGTGATGATGAGCACGGTTGGTCTGATAACGGTGTATTCAATATTGAAGGCGGTTGCTATGCAAAATGTGTAAACCTTTCTCACGAGAAAGAACCACAAATTTTCGATGCAATCAAATTCGGATCTGTTTTAGAAAACGTTATCATTAATAACCAAACGCGTATCGCAGACTACAACGATACTACTTTAACAGAAAATACTCGTGCTGCATACCCTATGCATGCGATCGACAATATCGTACTGCCAAGTGTTGCTGGACACCCAAATACTATTATTTTCTTAACTGCTGATGCATCTGGCGTATTGCCTCCAATCAGTAAGTTATCAAAAGAGCAAGCTATGTATCATTTCTTAAGTGGTTACACTAGTAAACTAGCAGGAACAGAGCGCGGTGTTACATCTCCGCAAGCTACATTCTCAACTTGCTTCGGTTCACCATTCTTACCACTTGATGCATCTCGCTACGCTGAAATGCTTGGTGAAAAAATCGAGAAACACGATGCGAAAGTATTCTTAGTAAACACTGGCTGGACTGGCGGCGAATACGGCGTTGGTAAACGTATGAACTTAGGTTATACTCGTGCAATGATTCAAGCAGCATTAAGCGGTGAACTTGCAAAAACTGAAACAGCTAAACATGACATCTTCGGTCTTGAAGTTCCACTTCACGTACCAGGTGTACCTGACGAAGTGTTAATGCCTGAACAAACTTGGGCTGATAAAGCTGCTTACAAAGCAAAAGCAATCGAGCTTGCAAATGAATTCAAAGAGAACTTCAAAAAGTTCGAAAGCGTTTCTGAAGATATTATTAACTTAGGCGGCCCAATCGCTTAAATTAACACTTTCTGTTGGAATAACCCTTTACTCATATGAATAAGTGTCGTGTAACCGTAAAGTTTCGCGTACTCACCGACAAAACCCAATGCGGCTTAACGGTTACACACACTTACATAAAAAAGAAGCTTACGTTTTTACGTAAGCTTCTTTTTATATCTTATATAAAGTGAAACGTTAATCTCTTCATCTGTGACTTAGTTCAATAAATTACAGAAAATTCATTTTATACTCATTCATTTTTAGTTTTTTATGATACAATTTACATATACAGGAAAGGGTGAAGCCTATGAAAAATTTTTCTCGTGCAGGAAAAATTTTATTCATTTACGGAGCGATCCAAATTTTTTGGGGACTTGTAATGCTTAACGTTAATTTATTTGAGCATACAAGTGAAACGATAAAATATATTATTCTAATTATCGGAATAATTTGTTGTATTATATCCAAATTTTTTAAAGAACATAAAAGTCCTACTAATACGTGATTTCATGTTAACTTATTAGAAGCAGAAACCTGCATTTCAGGCAAAGTTTCGCTTCCTGTTGTACTATCCATCACTGAATCACTTATCCCAGAGTAAACCTATTTCCACAGGGACAAATCACGGTTTCGAACATATAAATTATATCCCTACTCATTACATCTCTCTGGTTTCACATCGCATGAGGCTAAAAGAGGCTCTGACCGCTTCTATCCCTCGCTGGATCCTCTATTCCATCCAAAAGAGGTTTTTTATCTTTTTATCTTTTTTAGCTCTTCGTTAATTCTTTCTCATCTTTCATGCTATAGTATCCTAAATTCACAACGATTAAGAAATAACCACCCATAATCCCTACTGCAAATGCCCACATAACCATGTGGTGCTCAATTTCGTACATAATAATAGCACCCAAAATGGCAGCGGCAAAACGGTTAAACATACCGAGCGTCGGTGCTTTCGTTTTCTTTACGATACTATCTCCAAGCTTCTCAATTCGTCTCCCTAAAAGCCAAACGCAATACATACTTACAATAAGTCCAATTCCAGCGCCTAAAAAGTGTGCTGAAAACGGTGTTAACATCCAACCTAGTAACAAAATACCTAGTATATAATACGATTGGATTTTAAATGATCTTAGTGACATACTAATCATGCTGTACCTCTCTTCATTCGTTCTTATCTATTCAACAAAAAATTTCTTTCAAATTCATATTCCTTACATCCATTTCACTCAAATTAAAAACAACATAAACCGTATGTTTATGTTGTTTAAATGTTTTTAGGAAATAATATTATACAAGATTTCGAACATCATATTCTCATATTTTGTGACGGTTTTCCAAACTTTTTTCGTCCATTTATGAAAAAAATGATATCAATCTATGAACATACGGATATGATGTAATAAGCACACAAATAAAGGGGGCGTCTAATGATTTATTTTTTAATGGCTCTCATTCACCTCATTATCCCTGCACTTATCGGACTTTCATTGTATTGGTACACGAAAAACCATAGCATTTTTTACGCTGTCCTCGGTGTTCTTCTTCCAGGTATTATTCTTATTACACTCTTCCGTATTCCATTTTTAAACTTAATTCCACTTATTACTGCTATCTTATTTCTCATCTTCTTACCAAAAATAAAAAAATAGGAAAGCAGATCATAGGTGATCTGTTTTCCTATTTTGATATAGGTTCCCCCGCAGTAGAATGAACTTTTACTTTCTCTGATTTCACAAACCATAGACCGAAAAAAATAATAATTCCACCGATGATTTGTTGAAACGATACATATTCATTTGCCCAGACAGCTGCAAATAAAACAGCTACAAGCGGCGTTATATACATATATACCATCGTATGTGACGCCCCAATTTTTTGAACACCAACATACCACATGACTAAGCCGAATACTGTTACAAAGAAAATGGAATATAGTAAGGCGAATAGTGTCATTCCGTGTGTAATGTGAAATGGCATTATAAATACATATGGTCCACTTAACAATAAAAGCGGAATCGCGCCAACTAAGGCTGACCATGCGGTAACACGTAGTGCTGAATATTTTTTAATTAATGGTCCTGCTAAAACAGGATAAAGCCCCCAGCATATTGATGTAATAAGTCCAATTCCATTGCCATAAAAAGAACTAGCAAGTGAATGTCCTGCTACTAAAACTAATGCTGCACCACTAAAGGCAATGATAGAACCTATGAGCTTTCGAGAAGAAAACTTTTCTTGTTTCAGAAAAATCGCAAATACAGTTGTAAAAATAGGTGAAATAGAAATGAGTAAAGAGGCATTTGTAGCGGATGTATATTTGACAGTTTCCATAAATAACGTTTGATACAGTACAATACCTACAACGCTAACGATGATTAATCTAGGTATATCCTTTCGCTCCATATAAACCGACTTTTCAATAAAAAAAGTAAGAAGTAACAGGAGCGGTGCCGCCGCCATCATACGAAGTGCGGTAAACTCAATTGTTGTAAATTCTAAAAGTCCATACTTCGCAATTGTATAGTTAATCCCCCAAATAATAACAACACTTAAAATTAATAACTCAATTCCCCATCTTCTCATGCGTATCCCCTCCGCAAAGAAAATTATACAGAAAATTCAATCATGTGTACATTTCATTATGTGAAAAAACTTTTTATTATATGAAACGTTTTGGTAAATGAAATTATATTGGCGCAACTCCATTTATATCGGCGACTTCCCAAATATATCGACTTATAAAATAAAAAAAGGTGATTCCAAAATACATTTTGGAATCACCTTTCCTTTACTATACTCGAACGTGTAATTTCATATTTGGATTATAAAACTGGCTTGGGCTCTTCAACTGAAAAGTTCCTCCACCTTCATGCCAATCAACCGTTAACTTATCGTCCATAAATACAAGCTTTGTACGATCAGCGATAAAATTCATTGTGCTTGATTCAATATCCACATCGCGCTCATCTTTCTCTGCTACAGCTACTAAATCGATGATTCCGCTCATGACACAACCGCAACCCTCATTATCGTAAAATAACTTTATATATTTCGCTTCACTTGGAATCGTATCCATAATCTTTTTATATGCTGCTTCTGTTACAGTAACGTACATATGTTAATCTTCATCCTCTCTTCTCTTATCATTCATATATTGTATCACCATTTTTCTTAAAATTTATATACAGAAAATTAAGACTAATATACAATGTATGTGATAAAGTTTCAGCAATCGAGCTTTTATGAGTAGTTCATACAGGAGAAAGGAGGTTTGCTATCCGTGTTCAAACTACAACGATATCCTATTTTATTAAGTCTATTTGGTAGTTTCTTCATTTCTAGCGAAATGCTATTACAGCATGTACTTCCCTATTCTCCTTCTATCGGCTGGATTCTAGGCTTTATTTGTTTCCTATCGCTTCTTATTTCGCTACGAAGAATACAAACAACTCATAAAGCAAGAATCATCTTAAGGAGGATTATTAAACATGCCAGCCTTAAAAAAAATAGAGCAATCACTCGATCACTTATTTCAAATTGAAAAATACGGAAAAGATAGTGCCTTTAGTCGATTTATCCCAGCCGTATATGATCCTATCAAATTTCCTTGGCAACAATTTTTCGAAGCAAATTTTGTAGATTTATTTAACGGCCTTATGATGCACGGATCTGAAAATGTAAACAAAGTATTTTTAGCTGTATTCCCTACAGATGACGTTCTTGAAACATTCATTTCACAATCCACACCCGGTGATTTACTCTTTATGCACCATCCCCTTGTAATGGAGTGCGGTGATCCAATTGGAAGATCAGGCCGCGGTTTCATACCAATTCCTGAAAAATATTTGCAAGGAATAAAAGAAAAACAACTTTCTATATATACATGTCACGTACCAATGGATTTTCATCAAACGCATGGAACGAGTATTTCAATTGCAAAAGCATTAAACGCTACTGTAGTGGACGACTTTGCATATGGAGGTCCAGAACAAGAACCAGTTGGCCTTATTTGTGAAATAGATGAAACATCAACAGAAGCACTCCAAAAACATCTAAAACAACTCTTCCAGATCCCTTACACAGACTTCGAAGGTAAACGACATGATTCCATCAAAAAAATCGCAATTATCGCTGGATGTGGCGATGTTGTATCTTTAATGAAGGAAGCAGAAAAAAAAGGTGCCGAAGCATATATTACAGGAGAAATCCATTGCCATATCGACAATGATTACGGGCGACATAAATACTCGCTCATTATGGATTATGTAAAAGAAACAAATATGTCTCTAATTGGGGTGTCACACTCTGCCTCTGAATATTTAGTGAAAGAGACATTGATGTATGATTGGTTTAAAGAGAATTTTGATGTGGATGTTATTTTACTTCCGCAGGAGAAATGGTGGCTCTAACGCTATCATTTTTAAATTTATATACACAATACAATTGACCACAGAAAAATAGATAAATGAGAAAGTACATGTACCAACGTAAATGCTTTCGTTGTGCCAGAAAACGAACCTACTGTTAGCACCGAATTTACTGGTGCTAACAGTATTACAGCTGGAAACCTATTTTTGAGAGAGTATACAACCCCTCTTTATATTCATGCTGCAAGTGCTGTATATTCTGTTTTTCTCATTACTGATATATAGCAATTCATTTCATAAAAAAAGACCCGAGATTCGGGTCAACAAATAGAAATATAAATGAACTACAACAAATAACAGACAAAGCCATTATATATTTTTCGTAGTAAAACATCCATTATTTTCTTTTTACACTATCAATATATTATTTTTCGTTATCGTCCTCTTTTTTAGAACGTCTACCTAAGAAGAACACAAGAACTAATAATATAATTACCAGTAGTACTCCGCCGATAATGTAATATAGCGTGTAGTCTTTTTTCGCTTCTACCGCTGTATCATTTAACTTATCGGCTGTCTTTCCTTCAATTGTAAATTTCTTCGTCCATTCCCACTTTTGATCGCCATCAGTGGCTTTCACTTCTACTCGGTACATTCCTGGATCAAACGCTTTGTTTTCCCAGCTAATAGCGTAATCAAAGTTTGAGTTTGGCGCCATTCTTAAATTTTCTTTTTTCGCTTCAAATAAAACGTCTGTACCTTTTTCTTTATATACCTTTGCATCAACACTTAAATTTTTTAACATTGCTGGCTTTACGTTTTGTAAATTTGCAGTAACAACGTTACGCCCGTTAATTTGTGTTGGCTTTACTTCGTTTAATTTCATGTCTGGTTTTACTTCAGCATCCGTCTCTTTTAAAACAACGCCAATTGCGTATGCATATTTATTTTCAATTTGCACACCTTCATCTTTTTTCTTTGCATTCTCATCTTCTTTTTCTTTAAAGTATAAACCACCTAAAATAACACCATCAAACGACTCACTTGGCATTTCCAAGTTTATATCAACTGTCACTATGCTGTTAGCTGGGACTTTCGTTTCTTTTGGCATTTTAGCAATTTTAGAAAACGGATATTTCAAAGTAGAATCCGTTTTTGGTTCTACTGTACTATAATCTGTAATACCATTGCTATTCGTAATTGCTGTATTAGCAAACGATTCTACCACAACTTCTTTATTCGTATCATTTTTCATTTGGACTTGAATTGTTTGCTTTTGTCCAGGTTGCATTTTCAAATCAAAATACGTTTGATTTTTATCAATTTGATTTTCTGGTATAACTGCTGTCACAGCGAATTTCATTTCAGCCGCATATACTGAAAAAGCGTTTACCATGAAGAATGTAATTAATAGTAAGCTAGTAAATAGTTTTTTTACCATCTCTTATGTAGTCCCCTTCATATCCATTTTATAGACAAGAAAGAGATAAGGTTAAAGCCATTCCCTTATCTCTTCTCATTTTCCTCTTTTATCTTAAAATTCCTCTTACTTACATAGGAGCGTCTGTTAGTTCCCAAGTTAGTGAAGTTGTGTATTGTGTTTGTTCTTTTTTCGTTTTACCTGGTACAGATAACTCTACGCTTTGTTTCGCTTCTGTTGCATCTTTACCAAACGTATTTACCCATGTACCCATACCTTGGTTTTCTTTTGCATCGATTAAATCAGATGCTGCACCACTTGGATTTAATGTGATAGATTGTTCTGCTGTTGGTGCGTCGCTACCTGCGTTTGATTTCAAAGCTGAATTTTTTAATGTTAATGCTGCACCATCCAACGCTTTATCATCTGCAGTTTTGAATTGACCATTTTGTTTTACTGTTAAATGCCATCCAGCATTTGTACCACGATTATCTGTTACTTGAACGTAGTTCGGCACGTCAATTACAGAACCGTCTACTTTTTTCTTTACTTTATCTAATTCTGCAAAGTAGATTTCGTTATTCCCTGATGCTTTTTGTGTTTTAAAGTTGAAGTTAGATACATAATCAATACTTAGTGGACCATCTGTACCTTTTTTATCTGGATCAACTGGATCTACAGTTTCATCTGGATTCTCTGGATTAACAACATCAATTTTATCTGTATTTTTCTCGAATTTAATAAATGCTTTTGAGTCTAATTTCCCGCCATCTTTCTCAGCTGCAAATGCAGACGTCCCTACTGATACTGATGATAATGTTACCGCTCCAATTAATGCTATTTTTGCTAGTTTCATAGTTTTATACCCCTTTATAATCATTTTTTAAAATTCAGTCATTCTTAATTTTCAATCTTGTATAAGCTTAGTTTGGTGTATCTTCTAAAGTCCAAGTTAACTCAGCTGAATATTTCGCACCTTTTTCTTTCGCCGTCGTACCTGGTACGAATAAGCTCACACTCTGTTTACCTTGTTCTGTTCCTTTACCAAATGCAGTCGTCCAATCACCCATACCTTTATTCTTTGCGGCAGTAGTAATTTCCACCGCATCTCCACCTGGAGCTAGCGTTACTTTATTTTTAAATGTTGTAGGTGCATATTGTGCATCAGTTACAGAATTTACAGCTGGGTTACTTAAGCTTAAAGCTGCATTTGTTAACTCACTATTACCACTTTTAAATTGTGCATTTTGCTTTACTTTCAATTTCCATCCTGCATTTGTACCACGGTTATCTGTTACAGATACGAAGTTAGGTACTTCAACTGTTTTGCTCCCTTGTTTCACTTTATCCAATTTTGCAAAGTACGTTTGATCATTACCAGAGATAACTTGCTCGCCGAAGTGTAAGTTAGAAACGTAGTTAATACTTAATGGACCTTTTGTTCCTTTTTCATGGTCATCAGGGTTCTCTGGTGTAACTTTTTCATTTGGATTTTCTGGATTGTTTGGATCTGTTGTGCTTGTATCTTCAATAAACGTTACATCGGTTTTTGATTTCATATTTGCTTTCTCTTCCGCAAATGCTGAAGTTCCTACTGCTGCAACTGATGTTAATGATACTGCACCGATTAATGCTAATTTTGCTAGTTTCATATGTACCTTCCCCTTTTCTCTGTTTTCATCTATTTTTTATTTTGAATACACTTGCTTTCCCCTAATTCTTTTGAATACATATAGAGATAAAACAATCGAAAACAATCCTATATATTGTTTGAAGTCCCGTGTCTGGCCTCCTGTTTTCGGTAAATATTTATCTCCATTTTTATTTTTATCAACTGTCTCTTTTTTTGTATTTATCTTTGTCAGATCAGTTGATGTATTTGGTGTATAGCTATTCGAAAATGTAATACCCGCTTTTGAATTCGTACTTGTAGCCGTTACTACATTTGCCATAAGAAACGGCACACATATAACTGTGGAAACGATAATACCAACTATTTTTTTCATTACTCTCTCCTTTCTAAAATTTATATATTTCATATATTTTTAGAGAGGAGCATCGGTTAATGTCCATTCTAGCTGTCCAGCATATTTTGTATTTGCTTTGACATTCGGCCCTGGTTTTACTTGTAAATGAATTCCCTCGTTTTCCTTCCAATTTAATGAAACCTCCTCGTCGTTTTTAGAAGTATACGAGAATGCTTCTATACTAGAATTACTTAAAGGTGTATCCTTTCCATTTCGTTTGTAAATCAATGCTCCCGTCAATGTGTCATTTTGCGCTGAAGTTAATGGTGTAATTTCCTTTACATATACACTCCATTTTTGCTTTTTAACACGATTATCGGTTACCTTTAAAGAATTTGAAATCGCCTTCGGTGTGTATGTCGTTGTTTTCGATGGAATTGTTACATCTCCAAAGGTAATTTCTTTTGGTACGTCTACTAACTTTAAAGTCCCATCAACGACAGTAACCGGTACTTGAATCTCCGCTTGTACACCTTGCTTCGTTTCAATTACAACCGTTACAGTATGATTCCCTATTGTTTTTGTATCCGGAATATTGATTAACTTCATTACTGATATTGGTTTATCTACATCCAAATTCGTATCTACAGATAAATCTGTCACAAATTTAGAAATATCCATTTTTGTTAAATCTGTTCCTTGCACTACTTTTTGTGGGACTGGTTTCCCAGTCGGAATACCTTTATACCTTATTTTTGCGATTCCATCTCGATTACTATCTTGCCCATTCTTATCGTCATCTAAATAGTTTTTAGCTGACACCGGTATTTCAAGATAACCATCTTTATAATATTTCATTACATCAGCACCTTTTACAGGAGAACCTGTAATTGTCATCTCGTAAATTTTCCCGTTGAATTCTTCTGTTTTTAGCGCATTTGCTTTCGCAACCGCAGTGACCTTATTGTTTTTCCTGCTAATATCAAAGAAGCTACTTACATCATCTCCACTTTCCACATCTTGAATGGAAACATCATTCACAGTAAAATCCTTATTCACTTCACTTTCTAATACAAAAGATTTCGCATAGTGAATATCTTTCGATTGAGCAGGCATATTTTGATATACCTTATAAGAAAGTTGACGGGAATTATCTTCCACGATATCTCCTATTACACTTGGAGCTGGAATTTCAATTTGTGCAATCGCTAATTGGTCGTATGATACATTAACACCTGAAGCATTTAATCTAACTTCTAGCGGTAATTCTGTTAAATTATCAAATGTAATTGTCATATCTGCTTCTGGAGTAGCTACTGGGCCTGCTGTTCCAGAAAACTCTATTTTATTATTCCCTTTGTCTTGATACCTAATTGAACTCGTATCATACACGTATAAATTCGTTAAATGACTACCATCATTACGTAACGTTACATTTTTATAACTATTTATCCTTTTGAAATTCCACATTGCCGTTAATGGTACTTTTTTACTTGTTCCGTGTTCATAAAATTCAAAGGAAGCATTATAAGTTTGTCCTGACCTTCCGTTCCCATATAATTGTAAAAAGTTTTTTGCATCACCTTTAGTTATTGGTGTTTTAACATCTACAGATGAAGCTGTCATAGAGTGAATATTAATACGGACATCAATCCATTTCCCTTGATATTCACCAGCTTTTTTTACTAATACGTACTGTTCTCTATTTGAATTTCTAAATGTATATTGACTTTGACCAGTTCTGTCATTGCTACTACCCTTTACCTCATATGTTACTTGTGGGCTCCAAACAAATCTAAAAGCATATTTACCCGGGATAGAAGGCCCTTCACCTGTTCTATTATTTATTACCTTTACATTTGGATATCTAAGAATACTTGTAACAGGACTAGCAGCTAGTAGAGATTGGCTCTTTAATACCTTCTCAGCTTGAATAGCAGGTAATTCCTGATTATTTTCGTTTACCTTATTGCTCTCTTTTAATTCATTTTCCTTTGATACGAGTTCTTCATTAACCTTTTCTTTCTCTAAAGTATTCGTTTCTTTTGGAACTTCAGCATTAGTAGGCTTTATTTCTTGTTTTTTATTTTCTTCCAATACTTTTACTTTTTCATTTTTTTCTTTTTTCACAACTTCCTCTGAAGCCTTTGGATTTTCATCAGAAATAGCTACATTTAAAGCCTCTTTTTTCTCTACAACATGTAGAGAAGGAGATTCAATTTTCTTTTCATTCCCTTCAAACTTCACTATCGGTTCAAATTTGTACTCTCCAGCTTTTTTCATTTGAATGACTACATATACGTCACCGATAAAATTACTTTGTTCATTCTTTTCAATTTTTACAATGTGATCTTCTGTTACTGAAATGTTTTGAATCGCTTTATTATTTTCATTCATTTTTTTCGTTTCTTCTTCATTAAAGAGCTGCTCATTAGATAATTTCAGCTCGATATTAGCATCTTGTTTATTTGTATTTGTAATCTTTAATACTACATTTTCATCAACTTTTATTTCTTGTTTATCCATATGAACGATAAAACGTCCTTGCTCGTCATTTGTAACCGCATAAACTTTCGTTGCAGAGTAGTCTAGCACACCAACTTGTGTAAATAATATTCCTCCAGCGAGAAGTATACGCCCAAATTTCCCTATTTGATTTTGCAATGTACTTCCCTCCCTCGCTTTTTATGCACCGAATATTCCGAACATTAAATGTATTAATCGACTAAATTTACAATCATAATGTGTATTCTGAAAAAATAAAAAGCCTGGTTGCCTTTTCGATTTTCATATATCACAACATGTGTGAAAATCCAAACTGCAACCAGACTATCATAGTAATTTTCATTACCTTAGACTCTTAGCTTTGCGACCTATCCTTTCGAACAGTGTGCCTATTTATTTTTTTTGAGACAACAAAAAGTCCAGTTGCCTCTTCGATTTTCATACACACAACTATGTGTGAAAATCCAAACTGCAACCAGACTATCATAGTAATTTTCATTACCTTAGACTCTTAGCTTTGCGACCTATTCTTTCGAACAGTGTGCCCATTTATTTTTTTTTAAGAAAACAAAAAGTCCAGTTGCCTCTTCGATTTTCATACATACAACTATGTGTGAAAATCCAAACTGCAACCAGACTATCATAGTAATTTTCATTACTTTAGACTCTTAGCTTTGCGACCTATCCTTTCGAATAGTGTGCCAAATATAGGAATTTATTTATCGTGTTTTGAATATACCATTAAAACCCAAAAAAGAAAATAGTTTTTTTAGAAAAAAATAATTAATTTTTATAGTCTAAATTCCCCCCGGAAAATCCATAATGAAAACTTTCAAAAAACATTTTGATATTAAAAACACATCATACATTCTTTATAGATAAAGTGAAACTTTAATCAGCCCTCACCAATCGGGCTGCCCGGCAAATAGCGGGATAAAATAAAAAAACATCACTTCCAAATAAGTGATGTTTTTTGTAGTTAATGCAGTGGTAACATAACCTCAACCGTCGTTCCAACCCCAACTTCACTTTCAAAACTCATTTTACCGTTGTGATCTTTAATAATTTTTTCTGTAACTACTAAACCTAGACCAGTTCCTGTTTCTTTCGTTGTATAAAAGGCTTCGTTTAACTTTGGAATTTTATCTTTCGGAATGCCGCATCCCTCATCTTTCACTTGAACGATGATTCCTTCTTTTACAGTAACTTTAATCGTAATTGTTCCGCCAACTGACATTGCTTCAATTGCATTTTTAATTAAATTAAAAAAGACCTGTTTTAATCGTTTTTCATCACATGTAATTGATGGTAAGTCTTTACTGTAAATACCTTGTATGTGGACTCCTTGTTTTAAAGCAGGCTTTTCCATAACTCGAATAACATAAGAGATAATTTCTTGTATGTTATGAGTTTCTGATTCTAGTGATTTAGATTTCTCAAATCCACTAAGTTCTGTAGCAATTATATGAATCCGATCTACTTCTTGTTTCATAATATCACTATAAATTTTATCCTCTGGATGCTTGTCTGCTTGTTTATTCACAAGTTTTTTTAAGTTTGCTAAAGGTCTTCTAATCTTATAACCAATAACCGTTGCCATCTTTCCAACAGCTGCTAGTTTTTCTGTTTGTTTTATTTCTTTGTCCATCATCTCAAGCGTACGAACGTAAGACTGAACCCTCAAAAATATAATCCAACATATAATAGTAAATACACTATATAATGCCATTGGGATTAAAACGAGAGAAGATTGAATAATGATTCCTGTAAAAGCGTACTTCCCGACAAGTATCGCTGGAACTAACCAGAAATATCTTTTATTCACAAAGATTGGTGCAAACAAAATAAAAAATACTTCTACTATATTTCCACCGTCAAATTCCGCATCGCTACCATAATAAATCATAATGTTGTGGATACAATCTAATACATTATAGCCAATTAGAATAATATACTTTACCGCAAAAACATTCTTCCATTTCATAAAGTATATTCCAATGCAAAACAATACTACCATCAAAAAGTAAAGCCATAAACCTAAACCATCTTCAAACTTTCCTACGCCTTCTTGCTCTCCCGCGATTAAAGGTACGATAAATTCATAGGCAAGATCATACACAAAAAATATAATAAAAAATAAACTTAAAAATACTTTCAACGCCTTTATTTCTTCATTTTTAAATATATAGCCTTTATTCATATGGTAACTCCTAGCTTTTCTTCCACTTGAATTTCAGTATTTCCACACTTCCTTGGCAGAATAATGTCTATTCTCGTTCCAGTATTTCTTTCACTTGAAATATGTAACTCACCAAGGTGCTCGGCGACAATTCGATTCGCTACTGTAAGACCCAGACCAATTTTATCTTGTTTCGTTGTATAAAAGGCCTCTGTAACACGGGTTAAGTTTTCTTGCTTAATACCATGACCATTATCAATTAAGCTGATCATCACATACTCTTTCCCTTTATTTTCTAACCGTAAATGTAATATGCCACCTTGCTCCATTGCTTCTAAAGCATTTTTTATCGTATATAGAAAGACTCCTCTTATTCTTCGTTCATCACATTCAACTTCTATTGTTTGTTCTCCCACATTAGAAATAAGCTGCACATTTAATTCATTCATTTTTTCGCGAAGAGTTGTTGTTGCTTGCAATACAATTTTTCCCAGATCATGTTTCTTATAAATAGAAGGCTTGCATGTAGCAACTTCCATCAACTCACTTATCATATTATTCATATTTTCTATTTCAAAGATCATACGTTTATAAACAGGATCCTCTTCATGCTTCTCTCTTTGTAATTGCGTAAATCCTTTTAATGAAGCGAGTGGATTTTTAATTTCATGTCCAACCGTCGCTGCCATTTTTCCGATTACTGCTAATTTTTGTGATTCACTAGCAATCGCAATACTTTCCTTTACAGCTGAAAGATATTGTAAAAATCGGTTTAAAATGATATATGCAGCTATTAACATAAGTGTACACATAATAAGGAACATAAATGCTTTTATTTCCTCTAATACAAATAAATAAATTAAATATTTTCCTACAATAGAAGAAAGTAAGATTACATAAAATTTTTTATTTAAAAATATGGGTACAAAGAAAATGAGAATAATTTCTATTATATTTGTCGCATCAAACGCCGCCTTATTATAAAAAATATACGAAAATATATTAGCGATTTCTATCCCTATGTATGCAAATATCCATGCATATTTAACAAGGTTTGCCTTCTCTTTTTTCATTAAATATATATTCACGCACAGTATTGCTACTCCGCAAATAACTTGCCATACTATGTTGTATCCCTTATCCATTATTGATTTATTGTCTAATACAATTGCATAGAAAATTTGATATACAATAACAATAACATATAACACCCATAAAAGGATTTTTGCATTCCTTTCTTCTTCTTTATATGATAGAAAACTTTCTTTCACTTCAACACCCCTTCAAAATAATATCTCGAAGAATACCATTTATTATAATAAATGATTTTCATAGACAAACAAAGATAAATCGCACATTTGAGGAAAATCATCCCAACGATGCAACATCTTCATGCTATATACAAGCATAAAAACCATAAACAATAATACGTATATTATGGGAGGTGTTTTTATGGACGGCAAAAAAAATAAAAAGATAGAACAACTCCAATCTTTCACGCGTGAAAATGAAGGAAAGGAGATGACAACAAATACAGGTGTTAAAATTTCAAATGATGAAAACTCTTTAACAGCTGGAGATCGTGGCCCTACCCTTCTAGAAGATTTCCTTATGCGAGAAAAACTTTCTCACTTTGACCGTGAACGAATTCCAGAACGAGTCGTTCACGCACGAGGATACGGAGCACATGGCATTTTTGAGTTATATGAATCTTTAGAAGAGCTAACAATGGCCCATTTTCTACAAGACCCTTCAAAAAAAACACCGCTTTTCATTCGTTTCTCTGAAGTAGCTGGATCAAAAGGAGCAAATGAAACGAATCGAGATGTAAGAGGATTCGCCGTTAAATTTTATACAGAAGAAGGAAATTTTGATTTAGTAGGAAACAATATTCCCATTTTCTTTATTCAAGATGGCATTAAATTCCCTGATCTTATTCACGCCCTTAAACCAGAGCCGCATAATGAAATTCCACAGGGACAAACAGCACATGATACTTTTTGGGACTTCATCGCCAATAATCAAGAATCAGCTGCAATGATGATGTGGATTATGTCCGATCGTACAATTCCAAGAAGCTTTCGAATGATGCAAGGATTTGGCGTTCATACATTTCGTTTCGTTAATAAAAATGGAAAGTCACGATTCGTGAAATTCCACTGGAAGCCAAAGCTCGGCGTTCATTCGTTAATTTGGGATGAAGCACAAAAACTAGGTGGTGCTGATCCAGATTACCATCGCCGTGATTTGTGGGAAAATATTAATGCTGGAAACTATCCTGAGTACGAACTTGGCATTCAAATTTTAGAAGAAGAGGACGAATTTAAATACGGCTTCGATATATTAGATGCAACGAAAATTTGGCCTGAAGAAGATTTTCCCGTTAAAATCATTGGGAAAATGACCTTAAATCGCAATGTAGATAATGTATTCGCTGAAACTGAACAAGTGGCACTACACCCTGGAAGTATCATTCGTGGTATTGACTTTACCAATGACCCTCTCTTACAAGGTAGACTCTTTTCTTATACAGACACACAATTAGCACGCGTTGGTACAAATTATCAAGAACTACCGATTAACCGTCCAATATGCCCATTTCATAACAATCAAAGAGATGGTGCATCTAAATATATAATCGACAAAGGAAACGTTGCCTACCATAACAATTCCTTAGCAAATAATTCTCCTTATACTGTACCTGGGACAAAGGGGGGGGTCGTTACATATCCTTCTACTGTATCTGGTCATAAAACAAGGGAAACTGCTGCTAGCTTCAAAGACCACTTCTCTCAAGCTCGTTTATTTTGGAATAGTATGAGTCACGTCGAAAAAATCCATATTATACAAGCTTTCTCCTTTGAATTAGGAAAAGTCAAAAGTAAATCTGTCCGCCAACAAGTCGTTGATATGATTGGACATATTAGTACAGAATTGGCTACTTTAGTTGCAGAAGCTCTCGGAGCAAAAGTCCCAAATGTGCAAGAATCCAACGTTACAAAATCATCTCCAGCACTCAGTATGGCAAATACGACCTTTAGTCCTAATACATTACGAGTAGGTGTCATTGTTGCAAATGGATATGATGGGCCAAGCGCACAATATATAATAAATCAGTTCAAACAAGTAGGTCTTCAACCAGTGATCGTTTCCGAACGATTAGGCATAGTGCAGGGGACGTCAAATGGACATTGGGAAGTAAATGATACTTTCTTAACAGGCTCACCACTCCTTTATGATGGATTACTTCTTATCGGCGGAAAGATGGATGATCATTTTCTTAACAAAGCAAGTTCCTTTGTCGTAGAATCATATAATCACTTTAAGCCGATTGGCTCCTTCCAAAACGGCTCTTCTATTATTCAATCTTTAAATATAGAAGGAAAGCCTGGTGTTTTAATAGAACAAGACCCTACGCGACTAGCAAATGAATTTATTAAAGCTATGACAAAACAACGCTTTTGGGATAGAGCATATTCATAAAATAGGGGGACATTTATGTTTGTTACTGTCGAGAAAGATGTGCATATTTTTGTGCAAGACGTTAATCCTAGTCCAGGTAGTAAGACTGTTTTCTTCGTTCACGGATGGCCTTTAAATCATCAAATGTATCAATATCAACTCAATGTTTTACCAGAGCATGGCTTTCGCTGTATCGCCATGGATATACGAGGGAATGGGCAATCTGATAAGCCATGGACTGGTTACACGTATGATCGATTAGCCGATGATATCGCAATTGTTCTAGAAGCACTCCAAGTAGAGAACGCTACATTAGTCGGTTTCTCAGTTGGTGGTGCTCTTTCTATTCGCTATATGTCTCGCTATAATGGGCGCCGCATTTCTAAGCTCGCATTAATTGACGCTGTCTCCCCCTCTTTCGTTAAAAATCAAGAGTCCCCTTACGGTGTACCGAAAGAACAAGCAGATGCTCTCATTAATCAAATGTATGCTAATTTACCAAAATTTTTAAATGATGTATCTTTATCCTTTTTCAATAGAAACTTAGGAGCTGCAACCCTTGAATGGTTTTCTTATCTCGGTATGCAGTCCGCTTCTTATGCCCTTATCAAAATTTTACAAGCAGCTGCAAATGAAGATGTAACGAAAGATTTAAATAAAATTAACGTCCCAACAAAAATCTTCCACGGCGTTCACGACCAACTAATTCCTTACAAAAGTGCTGAGCTTACGCAACAACGAATTAAAAATTCTCAGTTACATGCTCTTACAAATAGTGGCCATGGTTCACCAATCGATCAAGCGGATGAATTAAATAAAGAACTGATAAAATTTTTACATGCATAACAACTGCAATACAAGATTGAAAGTTAACATAATCGATTTTTTACAAAACATAAAATTCACACATTTCTCACAAATATACAAATAAAACGATTACATTTTCATATATACTAAATGTACAAGTAATACTCCCTAAACCCAGCTTGTCTGGTTACCCCGTTAAATACTATGAAAAAAGAACTTGTATCGTTATACAAGTTCTTTTTGTTTCTTTTATTAAAAGAGGATTTCTTTGCTATATTGATTTCCAACGAGTAAATCATATTGAAGCATTTTATATTGCTCTAACATTTCTTTTTGTTTCTTTGTTAAATCATTGATTACTTCCCCATTTTTATCAACTTTTAATTCATCTCTAAGCACTGGTATTTCCTTGTAAAGTCCCGATAAAAATTGATAAAATGAGGATTTATTTAACCCTGCATAATCAAAAATAAGATTAGAAAAATGAATTGGGCTTACTAAACCTAAATTATCATTTGGCATATCAAAGTTTGCATACATTAATAGCGGCGTTTGCGCCATTGCTAAACGTTCACTCGGTGTTTTTTCATTCGTTATATACCCATTTTCTTTATAAAAAGATTTATTTGTTCCTAATGATGGAAGGTGATCTCCAAAGAATACTAATAATGTAGGTCTATCTAAATTATCTAGTTGCTCTATTAAATATTGAAGAGCCTCATCTGAACGTCTTAACCCTTCTGTATACGTCTCTAATTCTCCCTTTGATTCTTCATTTTCTAGCCCGCTAATTTCTATTAGATTTTCACCAAATCGGCCCTCTGTAAATGGAAAATGATTTTGCATCGTAACTGCATGAATAAATGTAGGTTGTTTTTGTTTCTCTAACTCAGCAATTATCTCTTCACTCATCGCTAAATCACTAATATAATCTCCATCAATATCCACATTTTCCATCGTGTCCTCTGCATTAAACTTATCAAATCCTAACACCTTATATACATCATCACGTTTAAAGAATGTGCGTCCAAATGAATGAATTGCACTTGTGTAATAGCCTTCTTTTTTCAAAGCCGTCGGGATTGATGGAATTTCTTTCTTATTTGTAATAACCTGCTGATATGGTATAGAACCTGGCTTTAACAAACTCATTGAATAACTCGTTAATGCCTCAAATTCAACGTTCGCCGTATTTCCCCCAAATGTAGGAGAAATAGTTTGTCCACCAGGAAAGTTTTCTATATAATGATGTAAATTTGGTACAGGATCTTCACTAAAAGAAAGGTTGGTTACTTTCGTCGGATCCCAAAACGATTCACTCATTACAAAAATAATATTCGGTTTCTCTTTTTTCTTTTCGTTCCCTATATTTCCACTATATTGTTTTTTTATATCGTTTGCTATTTGAAGCATATTTTCTTTAGAATAATTTTTTGGTTTTTCCATAACTGTTGTATCTAAATTGCTAATAAACCCCAGTACAAAACCATTTGAAGCATAGTTCTCATTTTGATTCCACAAAACAAAATCTACACCTGATTTTTTAAATACTTTATTCATAAATGTATTCGCAAAATTACCGTACGCATATAGAACAAAAATAGATCCTACTACTAATAAGGCTCTTATTCCTAGATGAATCTTTACATTTTGAATATACCTTCTCATATATATCCCTGCTACAATACAAGCTACGATACTTACAATAATGATTAAAATATAACTCCAGCTAAAATAGTCCATCACCATCGGTATAACAGATTGCATATGCGTAATTTGTGTGAAATCAGAAGGATATAACGGATCCCCTCTGAAAATAAGCTTCAAATAATTCACAATACCTAAAATGACTAACGTACAGCTAGATAAAACCATACTTAGAAAAACCTTACCTATTAAATTATATACAAGAATATATATTGCATAAATTACTACAAAACTTAATATAAACTGCATATTATAAATGTAAATCCAATTCATTGTCTCTATGAAACTCATATTAACTTGCATTACAATATAAAATAATGCTACTGCATGAGCTAGCAAAAATAATATAAAATGCACTCGCAGGGATACCCTAGGTATAGACATCTCTTTTTTATTGAAATGCGTAATATAAAATGTTATGCCCCATATGAAAATCATCATAACACTTAAAACAAGCTTTTGATTTAAATGATCTTTCATCATGTCTAAATTAAAAACCTTTAAAATCATAAACAGCATAGTTATTACTAATAAAGTCACCATACTACTTATAATGCTAGAAATTAATATACTTCTTTTCGGAAGATGAAAAAGTGTAGAACCATACTTCAATTCATTCCCTCTTTTCTATGTATTAATTTCACCCCGCATCAAAAAAACTATTTTTATTAAAATAACATATATCCTATATTTCGTCTGCAAACTTGCTTCTACTATAAATATATTTCCTTAATACTTCCTTAATCAATAGTTAAATTGTGGCATACAAATTACTCATTCTTGAAAAGCTTAATTTCAGCATTCCACTTTATGATATAATAACTACTTTTTAGAAATCCTTAATGCTATTAAAGATTTCACATAAAAATACGAAAAAATTAATAAAAAGGCGTTGCTCATTTTTAACAACTATTACTATAACGAAAAGAACCTGCCACAAGACAGGTTCTTTTCGTTATTTTATGATAAAAGAGAAAATGATTAGCATGTGTATTATATAAAAGGAAGCAGCCATATTTTCCATACGATACATACGAGTACTATAACTACAAAATCAAAAAAATCTAATCTCGGACCTTTTTTCATATTCATATGTAGCCACATATGAAACCATTTTATTTTCATATATTTATGAATGTTTTTCTTGGCAAATCGGTAAATAAGCATTTGCATGATAAAAAATCCGGCCACAAAAATAAATAATAAGATGAGAAATCCAATCACAAAATTCCTCCTATTTTTGTAGCGTTTTTTCTACTATCCGATTTTTCAAAACCCACTCTTCAAACTGGGCACTTCCAAATTCCCAGCTAAGATCGCGAGCATGTACAGAAAAAACGTAATGACCAGCATATTCGTCCATAAACCTCCCTAACTCTACATCGTCTTTCTGAATACCGTATACTCCAAAATTAAAATACACATCCCATACGTCTTCATTCTTCCTCTTATAAGCAATCGATTCCATGTCGCATTCTGTCCCAAAATAATCAAGATGTAAATGTACGCTATCATCGTATTCGTACTCCATTTTATCACCCCTTATATTTGTACTTCTTTACCATCCAAAAAATTCCTGCTATCTACACTCACATATAGGCACTTACCTACATATCATGCTTGTAGAGTGACTTCTAGGAGGTGTTATATAGTGAAAAAATTAATCGCGATTTTTTGCATCATGTTACTAGCTGTTTTTACTTTTGCTGCTTGTAGTAATAAAAAAGAAGGTACGAAAGAACAAACTCAAAACATTCGTGTCGGCGAAGTTACCCATTCTCTCTTCTACGCCCCGTTATATGTCGGGATTGAAAAAGGATTTTTTAAAGATGAAGGACTAGATATTGACCTACAAACAACAGCCGGTGGCGATAAAACGATGACCGCCCTATTATCTGGCGGAATTGATATTGCTCTCGTCGGTTCTGAAACTTCTATTTACGTTCATCAACAAGGAGCGAAAGACCCTATCATTAACTTTGCACAGCTTACACAAACAGATGGGACATTTTTAGTTTCACGTAAAAAACTAGACTCTTTTAATTGGAATGACGTAAAAGGTGTTACATTTTTAGGACAGCGTAAAGGCGGCATGCCGCAAATGGTTGGGGAATACGTTTTAAAGAAAAATGGCATTGATCCTCATAAAGATACAAACTTAATTCAAAATATTGAGTTTGCTAATATTGCAAATGCCTTTGCATCTGGTACTGGAGAGTTTGTGCAGCTCTTTGAACCGACTGCAAGTATACTTGAGAAAGAAGGTAAAGGTTATATCGTCGCTTCATTCGGAAATGAATCTGGTACTGTTCCTTATACAACGTTCATGGCAAAAGAAAGTTTCTTAAAGAAAGATAAAGCTGCTGCTGAAAAGTTCACACGTGCGCTCTATAAAGCACAGCAATGGGTTGATACACATAGCCCAGAAGAGATTGCTGATGCTGTTTCTCCGCTATTTAAAGACACTTCAAAAGACATAACAATACAAGTAATTGAACGGTATAAAAAACAGCATTCTTATGCGACAAATCCACTACTAGATGCGGAAGAATGGAAACAGCTCCAAACTATTATGAAAGACGCTGGCGAATTACAAAAAGAAGTTCCACATGAAGCGCTCGTCAATACAAAAATTGCCGAAAGCGTTATTAAGAAATAGAGGCGAAGTGTATGAGTTTTTTACAAATACGTAACGTTTCTCACTGCTTTTTTGCAAAAGAGAATGCCAAACTTATTCTCGAAGATATGAGCTTACAAGTGGAAGAAGGCGAATTTATTTCTATACTCGGTCCAAGTGGTTGTGGTAAAACAACACTCCTCTCAATCATTGCTGGGCTACTTGATCCAATTGACGGTATCGTCTTTTTAGATGGTGAACCGATTACAACGAAAACTTCATCTATGGGATATATGTTGCAACAAGATTACTTATTCCCTTGGAAAACGATTGAAGAAAATATTATGCTTGGACTTCATATTCGAAAGATTTATGATGAACAGATGAAAGAACATACTTTAAATCTTTTAAAACAAGTCGGTCTACATGGGGTAGAAGGACAATATCCTCGTGAACTATCCGGCGGTATGCGTCAACGTGCCGCTCTCGTTCGAACATTAGCGACTGATCCAAAAATTTTATTACTAGATGAACCATTCTCCGCACTCGATTATCAAACGAAATTAAAACTAGAAGAACTCGTTTTCAACTTGCTAAATAAATATAAGAAAACATCACTACTTGTTACTCACGATATTGAAGAAGCGATCGCGATGAGTGATCGTATTTATTTACTGCAAGCGAATCCTGGAAAAATCGCAAAAACCTTTATCGTCCCGGAAAGTATCCGTTCTTTATCACCGTTAGAAGCACGCCATCACTACGATTTCCCAGCCCTCTTTCAAGATATATGGAAGGAGCTGGAACGACTTGGATAATATAAAACAACTACATGAACAGTTTCGAAAGAAAGAACGTAGGCGTGCTTGGATTGCTCGCTCTCTACAACTTTTACTACTTATTCTTTTCTTTGCACTATGGGAAATATCTAGCAAAAGAGAATGGATTGATCCTTTACTCTTTAGCTCTCCTTCAAGTATTTGGGATCTCTTCTTAACGAAATGGATCGACGGTTCACTTTGGGTCCACATATGGACGACATTGCTGGAAACGGGAGTAGGCTTCATTCTCGGAACAGTACTTGGTGCTATTATTGCAACGTTTCTTTGGTGGATGCCACTTCTAGCCCGCGTACTTGATCCTTATCTCGTCGTCCTAAATGCAATGCCAAAAGTTGCACTCGGTCCAATCATCATCGTTATTTTCGGTCCAAACATTTCATCTTCTATCGCAATGGGAGTAATCATTTCCATCATCATTACCATTCTCGTTATTTACAGTGCGTTTCAAGAAGTCGATTCTAACTATATAAAAGTGATGGACACATTTGGCGCAAATAAATGGCAATGTTATAAGCAAGTCGTTCTCCCTGCATCCTTTCCAGCAATTATCTCAACGTTAAAAGTAAACGTTGGTTTATCCTGGGTCGGTGTTATTTTCGGAGAACTTCTCGTTTCCAAACAAGGACTTGGCTACTTAATTAGCTACGGATTCCAAGTCTTTAACTTCACACTCGTCTTACTTAGCGTACTACTCACATGTGTTCTTGCAACTCTTATGTATGTATTTGTCGAGGCATTTGAAAAAATTCTAATTGGAAAAAGAAAAAGAAGCTGACTCAAAACAGTGCGCTATAGTCAGCTTCTTTCTTTTACCTTTTATCACACATTTTCGTTTCATTTGTAATGTTTCCATCCGCAACCGTAACTGTATGAAAACAGTCTTTCACACGTACTGTAACGACATTATCTTTTCGATCTATCACATGATAATCATTAAACTTTTCATTCAAAGCACTACGAATTTGCTCCCCTTCAAAAATCGGAAAACCGTGAGACATTACCCAAATGAGACCAGCAACAGCAAGAATCGTTTTCATACGTTTCATTACCTCCTCGAGAGTAAACTTATAGTCCCTACAACACGCGCATTATAATTGTGTCTAAATTGTGACATTTTTATACTAATTCTATTTTATACCGCCAGTTCCTTCTTCTTTTCGATAAAAATACAGAATTTTCAATTTTATCAACATGAAAAAACGTAAAGAATTAAAAATTCTTCACGCTTTACTTTAACGAAACTATATCGAACGCATAACTCACATTAGTCTCCACTTTGTTGTTCTATCGTTTTCGAAACATCATATAATCCTGACAGCACTTCCGCTCTCATTTTTACAAGCTCAGGGAACTGATGGAAGAAAGCAATTTTCTTATATTTTAACTCTGTTCCTTCTTTCACTTTTTTTGAATCTTGTAAAATGAACGCTGTAAATGTATCTGCGATATCTTCCGTTACATTTGTTGTTCCATACAGCGATACAAACTCATCATGCTTTTCTTTATAAAATTTAATTTGTGCCTCTTCACTTTCTTCTACTTGCTTTTCTGTCCACTCTTGTTCAATTGGTTTCCAAAATTCATTATAAAATTGGTTAATATACGAAGTTTTTCTCGCACATCCATTTTTCAAGAACACCGTTTTACATTTATTTCGATATGATGAAATGTCTTTCTCTTCATCAAACGCCTCTAAATATTTCCTATCCACTGGTACTTGTTTATGCCCAATCGTTAATACGTGAGCCGTTTCATGAATTAATGTTTTCATCACTTCATCTATATTCACCCCAGAATCGAGCACGTCTAAACTAAGCAACCAATCTCTCGGGTCATCCATACTTGGCATGACATGAGCAACAACGCCATCATAACCATCCGTTATTAGATCAAACCCTGTTATATTCTCACGATATTTCACTGGAATGAGAGTGCGATACATGTCCCATAAAGTTTCATGATACTCTCTATCTTGCCGCTGGCTTAACAAATCATCTTTTGCTACTTCGTCATCTGCAAAAGCTTTATTCAATCTCTTACGATCCAATTTCTCAAAATAAGGATCTACAATTTCATCATCATCGATATAATAAGAAGCTAAAAAGAAATAATTGTCATCCTCTTCTTTTTTCTGTTCCGCCTCTTTCATATTCATACTTTCATACTCTTCTATGTCATAATCCTCTACTTTTTCAAGTTCTGAAAGTCCCTCTATCTTTTTATATACTTTTTGTAATGTTTTATCTCCTATTTGCGTGCACTCTTCTTCTGTTTTACAAATTTCTTTTTCTTTCGTAACCTCAATAGCACTATCGCATCCTGCAACTAAACTGCTTGCTATCATACAACACATTAACTTGCCATACAGTTTCTTCATACAATCCCCCATTATTCCATTCTACAAAATATCATAATCATTTTTTTGTGATTATGCGATAATTAATTATAAAAACTGCAAGGAGGTTTCCCATGATTCGTGCAATCTTATTCGACTTAGATGGCACACTATTAGATCGGCGCCAATCTTTAGAACAATTTATTTGTGACCAATATAATCGCTTCGCCTCACATTTGATGGGCATAGAAAAATCCGAGTATTGTTCTCGATTTCTTGAACTTGATAATAATGGCTATACGTGGAAGGGTAAAGTGTATGCTACTCTCCTTTCCGAATACAACATTACTACTTTAACGCAAGAGCAACTGCTACACGACTATATTACAAACTTCCAACATCATTGTATTTCTTTCAAAAACACGCATGAACTACTTCAACAGTTAAAACAGCGAAACATTAAAATTGGTATTATCACAAATGGTTTTACTGAATTTCAGATGAGCAACCTTCGAGCACTACATATACATACGTATACAAACACCATTCTCGTTTCAGAAACTGAAGGAATTAAAAAACCTCACCCTGAAATTTTCGAACGTGCTTTGCAAAGACTAGATGTTAAGGCAGAAGAATGTCTTTATGTTGGAGATCATCCAGAAAACGATGTGCTTGGTTCTGAACAAGTAGGGATTCTTGGTGTTTGGAAAAAAGATTCATTTTGGGGTGATTTTAAGCATTCACGTATCGTAGATGATTTATTAGAGGTTCTTTCATTTTTAGAGGTAGAGATAAAAATACAATAATAGCAAATAAATTATATCAGCGATTTACCAACAAAAAGTGACCATAATAAGAGGAGGCCGTTGCTCAAAAACGCCTCCTCTTTCTTTATTCATATACTGTAAACTGTGGTTTACTCGGATGATCTTTTACTAGCGCATCATCTGGAAACTTTGAAACTTTTTGATATAAGGCAATGTCACCGATACAACCTGCTGTTAGTAGAATTCCTAAAAATGAGAGTGGCTCCAGATTCATAGCTAATCCCAATACAATTGGCAAAATTCCAGTTGGTAAAAACGGAAGCATTAACACTTTCTTCATTTGCTTTACTGTAACCGCCTGTTTAGAATGAGCATATGCAACACCTAATTTCCAATTAACGCCCCATTTTAGTTCACTCCACGGAATACCTCCGATATAGCGAAATCCTATTAAATGTATCGCTTCATGAATACAGACGAGAACAATCATTGCAATAATAAACAGAAACATCGTTAATAATGTAACTTCAACTTGGACCCCACCTGAAAGAAATATATGCAAATAACCTATTCCAAACGACAAAGCAATTATTATAAAAAATAAAGAAAAGTTTAATTTAACCATCGAAACAGTAACAGTCGTTTCTTTTCTTTTATCCATCTTCCCCCTCCTAAAATGTAAGTATATCTTCGCAAAATTGTATAATATACCCAAAAATAACATAAAGATATATTTACATTTATTATTACATACAAAAAAAGAAACCGGCTACTTTACTTCGTAAAACAGCCGATTTCTTCTATATGTTTCATCGTACGCGCTAATACGTCATCGCGCATTATAAAGCTAAATTTTCTGTTCGTTTTAATGTTGTCAGGAATGTCTTTTAATAAAACAGACCCTTTCGTTTCTTCGTAATGCGTATGTTCTTCTACCGCACTAATTGTTGCAAAATAAATGTTTTTAATGATTATTTTGTCTTTTCCAGATACTTTATATTGTCCTAAGTAAGTTAAATCAGAAACTATGCCGCCAGTTTCTTCATGAACCTCTCGAACTGCCGCTTCTTCCGGTGTTTCCCCTAGTTCTACTTTACCACCTGGAAATTCAAGACCACGACGTAAATGATGTGTTAATAACCATTGATCCCCGTACCGGCATACAACCCAAACATGCTTTGGCTCAGGAGAAAATGGATAACGTTCAAACGATAATTGTACAGTGTTGTGGTAATAATCTTTAAATTTGTACATGCCATTACTCCCCTATTGATGGTTACAAGTTTTTCCTACCACAAATTGTAGCATATTCTCGCTTTTCTGCATAATATTATCCAATTACAATCCATTGATTATTCCCATTTGCGCGACTAATTCTTTCGTCTCATGATTTCCTAAATCGTAAATCATTTTATATGCTTTTTGTAGTTGTTCATCATATCGGTCATTATTTGAATCGTGATGATACTCAACAAATGGAACGTGGGAGCGTACAAATGAACCTAAATCTTCTACATATGCTTGATCGAAGTGCTCTCTTAATTCCGTAATTTCCTCATCATTTGCATAAATTTCAAAATTATACGTATCCGCCGTCTTCACTTGTGAAATTTGACCATTTCCTATTGATATATAATATGTTTTTTTCGTTTCCATGTAACACCCTTCTTTCATCCTTTTATTTTCTATTGTTTTCATCAATTACAAAATTATGTAAAATAAAGAAAAGGAGGGGTTTTATGTTCAAAATATTAATTATCGGTATTATCATCGTCCTAATCATCCTCGTACTCTCCATCATGACAATTAATAAAGGCTATGCTTATAAACATTACGTCGATAAACTAGAAGATAATCCTTATACAAAAAAGAATAAGGAGAATTCCTAATATGCTTCGTATACTCCGCATCATAGTAGCACTCACTGTGTTCGTTATGTCGGCAATTGGATTATATACAGGTCAAAATAATTTTCTACCTCTTTCACAATTTCTATTAGGGGCTTTAATGTTTCTCATCGCATTTGAACAAATAAAGAAAAAGGAGGCAGCAACTGGGCTTATTTGTATTATTTCCGGTGCTTTCATTTGGATTGTTCTCATCATTAGCTATATCAAATAAAAGGAGGTACATGCATGCTAAAAGGAGTACGGATTACTTTATCACTTATTGCTTTATCTATAGCAATCTATGGATTTTTTACTAGTAATAGAGAAATAATGCCGTATATGTTTATCTCTTTAGGAGTTATGGCCCTCACCATAAGTTTAGAGGAAATATTAAAAAGGCAAACAGGAGGTAGTGTGCTCGCTCTACTAGCAGGAGCCGCTGCTTTATTTATTGGTTTCACAGAAATATTCCGATAAATGGTCTAAAGGAGGCTATACAATGCTAACTCTAACTATATTACGGAGTTTTTTAGCATTTCTCATGCTTCTCTTACTCATTCTAAGCACTTATATCCATGTTACCGATAATTTTTCACTTCTCCCATACGTACAATTTATTCTCAGTTGTTTCTTTATTCTTCTAGGAATTAATGAATTGAAATCCGGACGAAAATCAATGAGTATCCCGTATTTTTTCGTTTCCAGTCTCATATTCTTCTTTTTAATATCAAACTACTTTCGTTATATGTAGAATGAAATTTTGACCAATTTAGCATTTATAATTATTTTCTCTCAGTAACTATTTCTTTCTACTTAAGGGGGATTCCATGTTAAAAAACATTCAAATTATAATCGCCACTATCGCTCTTTCTCTCGCCCTATTTAGCTTCTTTGCAAACTTCACTATTCTTTTACCTTACGTGTTTATCCTTTTAAGTATTATGTGTATCCTTTTTGGAATCGATGAAATAAAGAAGCAGCAAAAAACGAAAGCATTTGTTTATTTTCTCTGTTCTGCCTTTGTTTTATATGTTGGAGTGTCTAGTATACTTTCATAAAAAAAGAACATGTTCGCTCTTAATAAAATAAAAAACTGCCCTTTAACAGGCAGTTTTTCTTTATCCAAACACTTTCTCAAGTTCATCTTTATCTTGGCTTAACCAGAAGTTCATTAAGCGTTGTGCTCCTTCTAAGTCATGAAGCTTCGCTTGACCACATTGCGTTTCATTTGCAGCCGGAATTTCTGTAATTTGAACCGCATCTTTTAATGTTAGTTCTAATAAATCAATGATTTCTCGAACTGTCGGTGTTCCGCTCACTACAAGATAATATCCTGTTTGGCAGCCCATCGGTGAAATATCGATAATATCAAAATGCGGATAACGATCAATATATTTACGTAAATTAAATGCTAATAAATGCTCTAACGTATGAATAACATCTGGTTTCATTGCTTGTTTATTCGGTTGGCAGAAACGAATATCAAATTTATTTACAATACCGTCACTACCTACATTGTGAACTCCGCAATGTCTTACATAAGGTGCCTTTACAATCGTATGATCTAATTCAAAGCTTTCTACTGATGGCATACAACATCTCTCCCGCTTTTAATTTAATTCCGTTATATCCAATATGATATAACGGAAATGCACATTAGTAAAGTATTATGTACAGTCGTGCTATAATACTTTAAGAGTATGCTGAAAAGGAGACCATTATGAAACAGATTTTTATTGGGATTATACGCTTTTATCAAAAGTTCATTTCTCCGATGACACCACCAACATGCCGCTTTTATCCAACTTGTTCTCATTACGGATTAGAGGCGTTTCAAAAACATGGTGCACTCAAAGGTTTTTGGCTTACTTGTAAGCGTATATTAAAATGTCACCCTTTCCACCCGGGAGGATTTGATCCTGTCCCAGATAAAAAGGATGACAAAGTAAATTCTTAATTGTCGTAACCATTCACAACTAAATCTAATTTTCCTGTATCAGGATCTATAACAAGACCGTGAACAGGTACTTCTTCTGGAAGTAATGGATGGTTGCGAAGTATTGATACACTATGTTCTACACTTTCTTCTACACTAGAGAACCCTTGTAGGAATCTTTCTAAATCGATTCCAGAATAACGAAGTGTATCTAATTTCTCATTTGTTATACCGCGCTCTTTCATCTTCTCAATTGTACTGCTTGCCTGAATTTTTGCCATACCGCAATCGTGGTGACCAACTACACAAACTTCATCAGCACCAAGTTCATATACAGCAACTAAAATACTACGCATAATACTTCCGAATGGATGTGAGATAACAGCTCCTGCTACTTTAATAATTTTCACATCACCGTTACGCATATTCATTGCTTTTGGTAATAATTCAACAAGACGAGTATCCATACAAGAGATAATTACCATTTTTTTATTCGGGAATTTTCCCGTTTCATACTCTTCGTATCTTTTCTCTTCAACAAATTTTTCATTGTATTGTAAAATCTCTTCTAATGACTTCATAGTAAAAAACCCTCTTTTCTCTCATTTACATTACTTATATAGTGTACCAAAATATGAAAAACTCAAAAAGGATATCGCTTTATAGTAAAAATAGGATATTTTCAGATAATCGACATAATTCTTTCAAAATATACACACACCTTTGTAACAAGTCCCCTCTATTTCAAACGTATTTTCACTATAAACTGATTGTAGATAATGTAAAAAAGGAGTGAATATTCATTATGTCCGACGTTCTGTTACTGAGTCGTTTTCAATTTGCAATTACTATTTTTTATCACTTTTTATTTGTACCTTTGACAATCGGACTTGTCATTTTAGTAGCATGTATGGAAACTCAATACGCCCGCACATTGAATCCAACATACCGTAAAATGGCAAATTTCTGGGGTAAATTATTTACAATTAACTTCGTAATGGGGATTATAACCGGGATTACGATGGAATTCCAATTTGGAACAAACTGGTCTGAGTACTCCAAATATATGGGAGATATTTTCGGATCACCTCTCGCAATTGAAGCACTTGTTGCCTTCTTCTTAGAATCTACTTTCATGGGAATATGGTTATTCGGTAAAGACAAAATTTCACCAAAGTTCCGTGCCTTCTGTATGTGGATGGTTGCACTTGGAACAAATATTTCCGCACTTTGGATTATTACAGCAAACGGCTTTATGCAAAACCCTGTTGGCTACGTAGTACGTAACGGCCGCGCTGAATTAAATGACTTCTGGGCACTCGTTACAAATCCATATGCTTGGAATATGTTCTTCCATACTGTCATTGGTTGTTATATCGTAGGTGCTTTCTTCGTTATGGCAATTAGTGCCTATCACTTATTACGTAAAAACGAAGTGGAATTCTTCAAAAAATCATTTAAGTTTGGTTTAATGCTAGGTTTATTCGCCGCAACAATTACACCGTTTATGGGACATCAATCTGGTGTATCAGCAGCTAAATATCAACCAGCAAAAGGAGCTGCGATGGAAGCAGTTTGGGAAACTGGAAAAGGACAAGGCTTCTCAATTGTTCAAATTCCTGATGTAAAAAATGAGAAGAACTTTGAATTCCTTACGATTCCAAAACTCGGAAGCTTCTTCTATACAAACTCATTTGATGGCGAAATTGTTGGTTTAAAAGATATTCCGAAAGATGAACGTCCAAATGTTAACCTCGTGTATTATAGCTTCCGCTTAATGGTTGCACTTGGTATGTTCTTTATGGCATTAACTTGGTACGGCTTCTATTTAAACCGAAAAGGAAAACTAGAAAACTCAAAACGTTATTTAAAAATTACAATATGGTCTGTCTTACTTCCTTATATCGCGATTAACGCAGGATGGATTGTCGCTGAAGTAGGTCGTCAACCATGGACAGTATATAAACTAATGCGTACAGCAGAATCTGTATCGCCTATATCAGTTCCACAAATTTGGTTCTCATTAATTAGTTTAATTTTGTTCTACACTTTACTTTTAATTGCAGACGTATACTTAATGCTGAAGTTCGCGAAAAAAGGACCTGCAGCATTAGAAGAACCTGCTACTGAGGGAGGTGTGGCTCATGTCTCATGATATGCTTGCAATCATCTGGTTTGGTTTATGGGGCGTGATTTGGACAGTTTACTTCATTCTTGATGGGTATGCACTTGGTAACGGAATGATTTTCCCTTTCGTTACGAAAGATCGACAAGAACGAAATCAATTACAAGAAGCAATTGGCCCATTCTGGGGCGGTAATGAAGTATGGTTAATTACAGCTGGTGGCGCAACATTTGCTGCCTTCCCAGTCACATATGCAAATATGTTTAGTTATCTCTATACACCGTTATTCTTAGTATTACTTGCACTATTTGCTCGTGCCGCTGGGCTGGAATTCATGCATAAAGATGATTCACCGATTTGGCAAAAAACTTGTAAATGGGCATTTGCAATTGGGAGTTTTTTAATTGCTTTCCTATTCGGTGTTACGTTCGCTAATCTTTATTACGGACTACAAATCGGAAAAAATGGTTATGAAGGAAATTTACTTAGCTTATTAAACCATTACGGTATTTTAGGAGGATTGTTCTTCACTGCTATATTTGTCGTATCCGGTGCCCTTTGGGTCATGATTAAAACGACTGGTGAAGTATCCGACCGTGCTTATAAAATCGCGAGACCGTTTTCAATGGCAGCAGCTATTATTTTAGCTATCTTCTATGTAGCAACTGCTAATCGGACAAACTTGTTCCAAAACTTTACGGAATATCCGGTACTATTCATTCTTCCAGTACTTGCAATGTTAATGAGTGTACTCGCACTTATTATGGTGTACAAACATAAAATTGGCCTTGCATTCACATTCGTTTGCCTAACAATCGCAATGTTTATGACAACTGGCTTTGCAGGTATGTTCCCAAGAATGTTACCATCTCGTATTAACGATGCATACAGTACAACGTTATACAACGCAGCTGGTAGTCAATTAAACTTAAAGATTATGTTCTTCGTTGCAATGGTCATGGTACCAATCGTTATTGGATATCAGCTTTGGAGCTACAGTATCTTTAAAAATAAAATTCATAAAGACTCTGCTAAAGGGTATCACTAAAATAAAAAAAGACACTTCGGTTGAAGTGTCTTTTTTATACGTATGATTTTTAATAAGATGTTATATTTCTAATCTAACAACTATAATACAGAAGAATCATTAACAGCTCACAGCTAGATTGTATCATAGGGCAACTTCATCATTTTATGCAATTTTACATATTGTGCTATAAAGTAAACTGTATCCCCTGGTCATTCACATCATTATCCCATACATCAGCTGTACTAATTCCGCTAAACGTTTGTACTTTCATTCCTGTATTTGATGATCCCGATCCATTGTAAGCTTTCGTCTTTTCAATCGGCTGTACGTTATATTTATCACCTACATTAATTGTTCCATTGCAGTTTTCAATAATAACACCTTCCACAACTGCTGGCATTTTGTCACCCACTTTCATTTCTTTACTTTTATTTTATGAAAATCGCCTAGAAAAATAGCATGTTTTAATAAGAAAAAGCACTCAAATTGAGTGCTTTTTCCTTAAGCATAAAGACAAGTTTGGAGACAGTTGACTTCTTCAAAATTTTATTAGGGGTAATATTTTGAAAAAGAAAGCCTTTCATATGTAGGTTAACACCACTGGAATATATAGTAAATTGATAATATTTATACGGAAGATTGCTAATGTTTAGTATAGATAGTTTACACTATGCTAACAGTGAAAACTATCTATACTAATAAAAAAAAAGTGCCTTCAAAGAAGCCACCTTTCAAAAACAGACACTATAAAACAGAATTATTTATTGTTATACGATTGTTAGATACAAAAAGTAGAGGGAAATGTTTGTATTAAATTCTGCTTTATAAAGTCTGTCTACAACTTATATTGTAATCCTCTTCATTTGAAAAAAAATATAATATGCACAATTACATACAAAAAGAAAAAGCACTCTACTGAGTGCCTCTTCAACCATTTTACTTTTAATATATCGCTTTGAATATATTGTAACATATGTATCCATATATTTTATTGAGAAAATTCAAAATCCTTTTTCTTTCATTTTTACTTATATAATCATGTAATATAAAAGGTATGTCAAATTCTTATACAAGTTGAGGTGTACTATATTTATGCTGTATTTTGGAATTATTCCTCTTATATTGTTTATTATTTTTCTTATCTCGTATTTAAAAGATCCGCGGAAAATAATAAACGGCTTTTTATTTAATGCCTTTATCTGTTCATTTCTATTATTTTGCGCTATAGCCTCATTTGAGTCTGGTAATAACGATTTACATTTTATCGTTATCATCCCCATGTTAGCACTACTTGTAATGATTCCTTTTGCTATAGTCGCTTTAATGTTCGGACTCTTTCTTAATGCAAAAATTTTAATGCAACGTGAAGGAAGACGCTTCACAAACTCTTTAACTTTAATTGCTGCTTTAGGGATTTTATTCTTTATAATGCTCCCTATCATAAATCCAGCAAATTTATTCTCAGAGCATTTTCAATTTATCTTTGCTGCTATCTCTCTTATAACTATGTATTTCTTTGTGCATTTATCTAACTTCTTAAGCGCATATTTTTTATATCAATTCAACAGACCAAGACGTAATCAAGATTTCATCATCGTTCTCGGTAGCGGCTTAATTAATGATAAAGTACCACCTTTACTTGCAAGTCGTATTAATAAAGCTATCGACTTTTATTGGAAACAAGCAGCTGTGAATACACCACCAACAATTATTTTCTCTGGTGGTCAAGGTCCAGATGAAGGCCTTCCAGAAGCGGAAGCGATGCAAAATTATGCTGTTGAAAAAGGAATTCCTCTTGAACATACAGTGCAAGAAAATCGCTCTGTAAACACATATCAAAATATGTTGTTCTCTAAAGAAATTATGGATTCTTTAAAAACAGAAGGTAAGTATAGAAGTATTTTTACAACGAATAATTTCCACCTTTTCCGCGCTGGTATATATGCAAGACAAGCTGGCCTTAATAGCCAAGGAATCGGATCAAAAACTGCATTTTATTACTGGCCTAACGCAATGATTCGTGAATATGTCGCAATTGTTGTTATGGGACGTAAGCGCCATATGAAAATATGTGGAACTATTTTAGGCTTCGCTTTATTCCTAACAGTAATTAGTTTTATTGTTTCTTAATAGCTATCAAATAAAAATTCCTCTGAATGCTTTATGCACAGGGGACTTTTTTATACCTTTTTGTTCATCAAATTTAAATAAATAACGTAACAGCATACAACACATTAATTATTCCAGAAATCACTCCAACAATAGCAAATGTTTTACTCGTACCCGTCACTTTTTTGTTTAAACCCAATATAGAAAATACGATAGCTACACTACCAATAAGCCCCCATAAGTTTATAAACCAAGATATTAATCCAGTGATGAAACCGACTAAAGAAAAAATTTCTATACTACTATTAGAACTGCTATTCGGAAAACTTCCCCCTACCGTTTTATAGCTAAGACTCTCCCCGCACTGCCCGCAAAACTTGTTGCCCTCGTTCGTTTCATTTCCACATTTCGTACAGTATCCCACATAACCCCCTCCCTAAGGTTAGTGCCCCAAATGTATATATCCATACTATTCATTCTACTTTTTCATATTAAAATTATGACCACTCTCTAATCTTCTACAGTTGTATTTAAAATAATAATATGGTCATAATATTCCCTGCATACATCCATTAAAGGAGAATTTTTTCAAATTAAATGTTAAAATAAAATTTAGGTGTGAATTATGTAACAAACAAGAAACTAGTTTGAAACGAGGAAATTATATGGAGAAAATTATCAAAAACAAGCCCAATAAGCTAAAAATTGCTTCGAAAGCTTTGATGATTATTATTGGGGCATTTATCACAGCGTACGGATTAGAAGCAGTATTAATTCCAAATAACGTATCAGACGGTGGTGTGACTGGTTTAAGTATCGTTAGTTCAAGATTATTTGGATTGCCATTAGGAGCTCTAATCGCAGTTATTAACATTCCTTTCGTTTGGTTAGGATATAAGCAAATCGGTAAAAGCTTTGCAATTTATTCTATTATTGGAATCGCTTCATTAGCAATAGGTACCGTTGTCATGCACGGAATACCAGCTATTATCGAAGGCGATACATTATTAGTTACAGTTGTTGGTGGTATTATTATCGGTTTTGGTATGGGACTAGCATTACGTAACGGTGGGGCATTAGATGGAATCGATATGCTAGCTGTATTGCTTTCTCGTAAGTTACCATTTGGAACGAGTGACCTTATTTTATTCTTAAACATGTTCGTATTTATTTTCGTATCAACGGTATTCGGCCTTCAAGGAGCTATCCTTTCGGCAATTGCTTACTTTATCGCTTCGAAAGTGATTCATATCGTTGAAGTTGGTTTAAGTGGTTCAAAAGCATTTAAAATTATCACAAAAGAGCCTGAATTAATGGTAGAAACAATTCGCGATCGTTTAGGCCGAAGTGCAACATATAACGAAGTATACGGTGGTTATTCAAGAGAGAAATTCAAAGAAATTTCTTGTGTAATTAACCGTTTAGAAGAAAGTAAAATGAAAGAACTTATTAATGAAATCGATCCACACGCCTTTATTACAGTTTATGACGTAGCAGAAGTAAAAGGCGGTAATTTCAAGAAACGTGATATTCATTAATCATTATGAAAAAGAGGGTGGGCCAACAATTTGGCACACCCTCTTCTTATTATTAAATCGCTATAGTTGTAAGTTTTTCCCAGTACGTAGATATATTTTTACTCGCCCCACCGACTCCCACGTTTAATCCACGCTACATACTTTTGAAAAGCCGTCACTTCATGTTGAAAACGCAGCGGGATATACAAAAATAAAGTGCATGTACACAGTATCCATAGAATACCTACTACAAAATGAAATTTCATTGTCGTGCTAATAAACAAGCTGAGGAATAATACAAGGAACATAATTACACTAAATCTTTTATACGTAGTCATACTATCCCCTCCTTATACTTCAATTGTACCAGTTATAAGGAATTAATTCCCATAACAAAAAAAGACCAAAAAGTAATTTACACTTTTCGGTCTCTACACTATCTTCTCTTCGTAATCTTTCCTGAACCACCGACCCTCGTTTTCGGGGGAGATGTATTCCTTGGCGGAGTTTTAATAGATGATTTCGGCTTCACATCTGATCCGCTTGAACCGCCTGGTGTTTTTGTAATTTTACCCTTGCTTCCAGTAGAGGGTGGGGGCGTCGTATTACTTCCTTTTTCAGTAATACTTCCCTTATCACCTACTGATGGTTTCGAATCTACATTATCGCCTCGCTTAATAATAGACCCTTTCCCTTCCTTCGTAATTGGAGGTGGGGTTTTCTTTTCTTCTTTCGTAGGTGGTCTCTCTGGAATGACTGGTTTATGATTTTGTCTGTCGTTATATCCTCGATAATCACCGTATGATGATTTTCGTGAACCAAATATATCGTTTAATATGCTACCCATAATATATCCTTGCAAGAAGGACGGTTGATAATTTTGACGGACAAATTCTTTATTACTTATTTCAATTAACGTATCCGATGGTTTCTCTTTATCCTTTTGCAAGTTATAAATCTTGTCAGAATAAACGAGGAACATTTGATTTTCGTCTTCTTTAGATGCTTGCTTCGGTTCTCTTTCGTTAATGAGTTCCTTCGCTACTTCAGGAACTGACCGATTGGCGGCCCTATACACGTAAGATTCTTGTTTACCTTCCTTTGCGACAGACTCAAGTGGATAACGGTCTTGAATCGACTTTGTCTGCCCGCCTTGACAACCTGATAAGGCATAACCAGCAACAACAAGTAATATAACGATAGCAAGTATAGGGATCACAAACGATTTAATCATGGTAAACAATCGGTTTGACATGATTACGCCCCCTTACGTTGCTCTTATAATTTGTACATCAGCAGGAATGATTGCTTCTCCCTCATACATCATTGTGCGACCATTTTGCCATTCAATACGCAATAATTTTCGATTATCTGATTGGAATTCCCATACGTACTGTTCCTCTGAAGCTGAGAATGGTGTTTTCCCCATCACAACAACACGTCCGTTATATTGTTCTTCCATATGGTACTCAGTATCATCCATTTCAATTGTCGTCGGAATTTCATCAATTGAATCTAAGCGACCATCAATTGGAGTATATAATTTGTAATACGTATTTTCACGATCTTCAATTTTTAAATAACGAATATCTTTTCCATCTTGCAGTGTTAAAACAATTTCTTTACGAGAATGCATACTCGTTTTCCCAGTCAATTCGTACATAACTAATGAAACTTCAATCATATCGCCAGGAGCTAACGTTAAAAGACTCTTTTCCGGCTTCGGTGGCTCTGGGCTTTTCATTATATTTTTAATTCGTTTAAATAAACTCATGATCTACCCCTCCTTTTCTCTTTATAAACAAGCACCTAAAATTAGTGCACCAACAATATGTAATGATCCAGCTAACATCGCATGTGCAACGCTACCTTCTTTCGTACCTTCTTCTAAATCTAAGCCAGACATTTTCTTTAACACAAATTCGATAAACATTTCTACAACTAATAAAATAACGAAAGAAACTGCTGAAGCAAGAAGCGCCTGCCATAAGTCATTTGCTTTCGTGATTGATTGAGATAAAATGTATCCTTGTGCAAATAATTTCATAATAAAACGAGTTGTTACAGCTGTATTTCCATTTTTGATTTCTTTTAAATCATTGTATTTTGTAAAAATTGAATCAACCCACATAATTGCAAATAAAAGTACTGCACTCGCTCCAGTCCATACAAGCATGGCAACTACATTCATCCATGTCATTGCAAAACCTCCTCAAAAATATAATAGAAAACCGACATGAATTTGTTTAGACATGTCGGTTCATTTGTCTTTATTCTATATTATTTCTCATACTGCTTCATAATACGAGCCAATTCATCGTCAACAGCAGCATTTTTGTTTAAGCTTGCGAATTCATCATCTAATGACTTTTCTTTCTTATAAACTTCACCGCTTGCTTCCGCTTCAGCCTCTAATTGAAGAGCTTTCTCTTCCATACGGCTTAAACCAGCTTTTGCTGAATTTGAATCAAATCCAGACATTGCCTGATTAATATTTTTCTGTGCTTTCGCTGCATTTACACGTGCTACAAGTGTTTCACGTTTATTTTTCAGCTCTGTTAATTGCTTGCGCATTTCTTCTAGCTTAAGGCGCAGGTTATCAGCAGCAGCTTTATTTTGCTCGTAGCTTGCTTTATATTCATTCATTTTTTGCTCTGCATTTTGTTTTTCTTCTAATGCACGGCGCGCAAGATCTAAGTTATTAGCTTGAACAGCCATATGAGCTTGCTCTTCACGTTTTTTCACAAGTGCTTCTTGCTCTTCAAATAATATTTTGAATTTCTTCTCAAGTGCGATTTGAGCTGCTACACTTTTCTCAGCTTCTTGTACATCGGCTTGCATATCGCGTAAATATTGATCAGTCATCTTAACTGGATCTTCCGCTTTTTCAATTAATGAATACACATTTGACATTGTTAAATCTCTTAATCGTTTAAATACAGACATCTAAATTCCTCCTATGATAAACCTCATATTTCAAATTCACTACTTGGAAAACTGAAAAATCTCCCTTTACAGTAAAGAATATTCATTTTACAGCCTATTTGTTTATTATAACAAAACTAATATGTCCTTACATGTTATTTCCAAAATACATCCATTATAATATGACATTCTATATACAATATTGTATTTATAATATATTCTCATTATCCCTCTTTGAAATTAACTTACTTTTGTGCGATTTCACTAAATTACATAAGTGTAATGTTACTGTAAGCTAACTCGATAGTTGCATTCTGATATTTCTTATACACTAATACCAGAAGCAACAAACAAGCTTCTTCACATGTAAGCAATAATACAAAAATTGTATTTACTATAAAACATATAAAAGGAGAAATCATCATGAAAAAATTAGTAGGAATCGGATTAGCAGCAGCAATTTCATTTGGTGCATTATCAGGTTGTTCTTTATTAGGAGAGAAAGCGAACGGTTTTGTACTGTACGGCTCAGAAGAACAAGTTCAGCAAATTACAGATAAAAACAAAAAAGAAGTGAAAGAAAAAGACTTCTATAAAATGAAAATGACAACATTAGATGGTAAAAAAGTTCTTGTAATGGATAAGAAAACTGGTGAAGAACTAGTGAAAAAAGAGTTACTTAGCAAAGTTGATGAAAAAGACAACACGAAACCACTTGATAAATTACCAGCTGTAACAACAGAACAAGGTTTATTATTTGCAAAAGAAAAAGTAGAAAATGCTACACTTGATGGGGCAAAATTAAAATATGAAGGCAACACAATTATCGGAAGTGGCCGTGCATATACAGATATGTATGCGATTGTCGATGACGCAACTTACAACAGTGTAAAAGGTGATGAAAAATCTGTAGGTGTATTAAAATTTGATAAAGACCCAAGTAAAGAGTTCCCTGGTTACAAAGGCGTCGAAGCTTCTCAACTTGTAAAAATTAAAAAGTAAAACAAAAAAGCTTTGCAATTCGCAAAGCTTTTTTCTATTTATTATGAGCAATTTGTTCCATATCCGGATTACAAGTTTTCGACTGACATGACTTATTTAAAGAACATGCTGCGCATTTTCCTTTTTTACTTCTCTTTACAAAATTAACTAACGTGTATGCTGCATAACCAAAAATGATAGCTCCAATTATAATATTGACCATCATTATACATCTCCTTTTAGAATCCTAGTAAAGATCCAACTTGGTATATAATAAGCGTTAATACATAAGCAACAACGAGTGGATAAACGACTGAGAAAATCGTCCATTTCGCTGATCCTGTTTCACGTTTAATAACAGCCACCGTCGCTAAACATGGAACATATAATAAAATAAAGAACATAAATGCATAAGCTGATAATGCTGTATAATGTGCTCCCATTACGTTTCCAAGCACATCTTCTTTAACTGCATAAATAATTGCCATTGTAGAAACGACAACTTCTTTTGCTAAAAATCCTGTTAAAAGGGATGCTGCAGCTTGCCACGTTCCGAAGCCGAGCGGTGCAAATAACGGTGCGATAAACCCACCAATCATCGCTAAGTAACTGTCTCCCATATCAACACCAAATCCTGATGGACCTGCATAGTTTAATAACCAAATGACAACAGAACCACCAAAGATGAATGTACCTGCTTTACGAACAAATCCTTTCCCTTTCTCCCACGTGCTTAGCCATAACGTTTTCGCTTGTGGCACGCGGTAAGGAGGTAGTTCAATTACGAAAATAGACTTTTCCGCTTTTAAAATTGTAAGAGACATAATTTTTGTAACTAGTAATGCAAGAACAATACCTGCAACATATAAAGAAAATACAACAGTTGCCTGACTATGAGGGAAGAATACGCCCGCAAATAATGCGTATACAGGCAAACGTGCCGAACAAGACATAAATGGTGTTACAAGAACTGTAAGTAAACGTTCTTTTTCTTGTTCAATCGTTCTCGCTGCCATAATACCTGGAACGTTACATCCAAAACCGATAATCATCGGAATAAACGCTTTTCCGTTTAAACCGAAGAACTCCATAATTCGATCCATAACAACTGCAATTCGCGCCATATATCCTGAGTCTTCTAATAATGAAATGAAAAAGAATAGTGCAAAGATTTGTGGTACGAATACTAATACAGCACCAACACCGGCAATAATACCTTCTGTAACGAGCGCTTGAATAAAATGAGAAGCTCCAATACTTGTAAGTCCAACCGTCACCCAATCCGTAAGCTGGCCACCAAAAAACTCATCTAACATATCCGATAAAGGTGTCCCAATCCACGTAAACGTAACCTGAAAAATAAAAAACATAACTGCTAAAAAGATTGGAAGTCCTAAAATTTTATGCGTAATTAGTCTATCAATTTTTTCCGAAAAAGGAATTTTCCCTTCTTTCTCATGCTTCATAACATTTGTTTTTAACTTTTCAATATACGCTTCACGAGTTTTGTAAATGTGCTCTTCCAACGTACAATCAAGTTTTCCCTCTAGGCGAGATCGAATGGCTACAAGTTCCTTATAAATTGGTAATGCTTTTATTTCTTTTTCTACTACTTCGTTATTGCTTAAAAATTGAAGTGCTAACCATCTCGGATGCTCGTAATTCGCTTTCTCTAAAAGAGAAATTACCTCTTCAATTCCTTCATCCATTTGTACACCATATGAAATAATGAATGGTTTTTTCTCGTTTTTGTCATTTTCTTTAAGGGTCGCAAGTAGTTCTTCACAACCTTTTCCACTTCTTGCAACGACAGGAACGACTGTTACGCCTAATAATTCGGATAAACGTTTTACATCGATCACAATTCCTCTTTGCTTCGCCACATCAACCATATTTAGACCAATTGAAACTGGCTTGCCAAATTCGAGCAACTGCAACGTTAAATGCATATTTCGTTCAAACTGCGAAGAATCCACAATATTTAACATATGCTGAAATTCTTCTGTTAATAGAAAGTTTGTTACAACACCTTCATCACGTGAAACTGGATTTAAATCATAAACACCTGGTAAATCAATTAATGTTCCTTGTCTATCTTTTAATTTACCAACCTTTTTTTCTACTGTTACACCGCTCCAGTTTCCTACGTATTCATAAGAACCAGTAAGTGCATTAAATAATGATGTCTTTCCTGTATTTGGATTCCCTAGCAAAGCAACCTTATTCACGCTAATTCCACCTTTATCATTTTCGCGTCACAATGACGAATACTAATTAACTGTCCACGACACTCCAATGTACAAGGACCTTTGAACATCGCCTTTTGCTTCATACGAAGTTCGCTTCCTTCAGAAAGACCGAAAGCAGCCAATCTTCTCTTTAGTAAATAATCTAAAGACTGAACACTTTTCACTAGCACTTTCTCACCGATTTTAATATCTACTAAGCTCATAACCTTCCCCCTCCGAAGAGAATGATAATTATTTTCAGAAGAATTATAGCACACTCTATTTCTCTTGTACTATACCCTTTTGCTTCATATTTATTAACATTTCGCTACAATTCTATTTCAATAATTGTCATAACAGATTCGTTTGCCATTCCCATCCATTTCGCTTACAATAAACAATAACAAATAAAGAATCTCGTTATCACTGGGGGAGCCATGCCGCTGAGAGGGAACACTTCGTTCCGACCCTTCGAACCTGTTAGTTAATGCTAACGCAGGGATTGTGCAAACGTCCGAAATACATACCTCTTTTCATTTACGTATTTCGTATCCTCCTATGATATCTATTCTTTTTTGTACAACTTGGATTTAGGGGGAGACAACATGCGTAACACCAATTTACAAGCGATGATTGAATCTGCTATTCTTGCAGCCTTCGCCATGGTCATCGACATTTTACCACTTTCAATAAAAATATCAGCTACAGGCGGTTCTATATCTTTTGCAATGATTCCTATTTTTATTATCGCTTATCGCTGGGGTTTCAAAATGGCTTTCTTAGGAGGCTTAATTTGGGGATTATTACAAATTGTCGTAGGCGATGCCATTATCGTAACACCAATTCAAGTATTAATTGAATACTTCATTGCTTTCGCATTCATTGGGTTTGCTGGTTTATTCTATCGTCCAATTCAAAAGGCGCTTTTAACATCCAATGAAAATAACGAAGAACAATCAAACTTAGGTAGCCGTAAAGACAAACCTTCATCAAAACCAAACCAAGGGAAGAAAGTAATTGGATATATTATCGTCGCTACTTTTATCGGTAGTCTAGCTCGTTACTTCTGTCACTTTATCGCTGGTATCATTTTCTGGGGACAATATGCACCAAAAGGACAATCAGCAGCTCTATATTCTTTAATATTTAACGGTAGTACAATGATTGGTTCCTATATTCTATGTACCGTTTTACTTATATTTTTATTTATCACTTCACCACGTTTATTCAAAAGCATCAGTGCTTATCAAATGAATACACAAAAAAAGGGCGCTTAATGAGCGCTCTTTTTTCATATCGTAATATCAATTAAAAATACAATAAATGCACAAAAGAAAATAAATACCATTATACTTAGCCAATTGCTATGCACGGTTCATCGACTCCTTACATAACCTCGTTTTCTAACCAGATTATATCGTTTAAAAATAAAGATTAGGTAAAGATAGTATGAAAATAAATTAAAAAAAGCGTAGCATGCATTATCTACGCTTTTTTCGGTAAGTAAAAGTAAAATAATACACCGTCTCCTGTATTCTTTACTCCATATTCAGCATCGTGTAATTCTAAAATATTTTTAGAAATAGCAAGCCCAAGTCCCGTCCCACCTTGTGAACGCTGCCGAGCTGCATCCACGCGATAAAAGCGATCCCAAATTTTATCTAATTGTTCTTCTTCAATGTGAGTACCTTTATTTTCAATGCACACTTTTATACGATCTTTATCATCTATTGTCGAAATAATAATATCCTCTTTATTTGGTGTATAACGTATTGCATTCGTAATGAAGTTCACAATGACTTGTTCAATTCGGCCTTGATTTGCAATCACTTCAAATGAACGTATATTTTTATGAACATGAAGTTCTTTTTTCTCTATTTCCACAGATAGATGTTCACATATATCTTCAATTACTGTATCAATATAAAACGAAGACTTTTTCATTTTATATGTACCAGATTCAAATTTAGCTAACTCAAGCATATCCAAAATTAAAGTATCCATTTTGTCTACTTCTCTCTCCATCGCCTGAAAATAATACTCTTTTTTATGCTCAGCTACCCCGTCTTTTAAAATGGAAATACAACTTTTCATAATACTCAGCGGTGTTTTCAATTCATGCGAAACACCAGAAATGAATTCTTTCCGTGTATTTTCTAACTTTCTTTCCTTTTCAATATCTTGTTCAAGCTGTCCGATATGAGAATTTAATTTGTTAGAAAGTATATTAATATTTTTCGATAAATCACCAATTTCATCTTTTGAAGTAATCGGTATTTTTTCTGTAAAATCTAAATGCGCTATTTTCTTCGTCGTATCATTTATTTTTAATAACGGTTTGGCAATTTGCTTTGAATAATAAAACGAAGCTAAAAAAATAAGAACGACTACAAATGCAATGATGTATATGTAATAATCTTGCACCATTTGTACAGCTTCATCTACAGGCTGTAAAGAAGCCATTGCATATATATATGCTACTGATCCGTCTTTTTCTTTTATTGGCTTAATTAATAATTTATATTTTATATCATTCTTTTCATAATCTATTGTTTGTGTTGTATATCGTATTTTATTGCTTTCTTTTAATAATAAATCGGTTTGAAAACCCTTAATATTATCTAAAAATATGCTATTTTTATAAATTGGATTCACAGGACCGTTTACATCTGGTAACTGTACTTTTGTAACACGTCCTCCTATGTAAACGCCTAATTCCTGAGCAGCTTCTTCCTGTACGGCTGGTTTCTTTTCCTTAGCAAGTTGCTCCCCAGCCGCTCTCTTTTTCTCCTCATCTAATTTTATTTTCTCCTGAAATGCTTTTTCTAACGGTTTATTAGATCCACTTAAATTCTGCTTAGATAAAGAAAAAGAGAATGGAATAAAACTATCTTCTTTTCTCACTCCAGAAAAATAAATCTCTTGTCCTAAAAACTGCTCTAATGATTTATTATCAATCTCCTCTATATTGACGAGATTGTATAAGGGTATCTTGAATAGTTGTTGTCCAAAGCTCTTTTGTTGCCTACGATCTATCGTTACCTCAAAATAAAAATCATCCACATGTTTTAAATTCCCATTCTGATCTAGTGTCGTAATCCACGTATTATTTTCCCTAAAAAAGTCTTGCTCAAGTTTCTGAATTCCTTCTGCATTTCCTGTGTAGTTTAGATAATTCTTCTCAAAGGAATTTAAATTCACTTTAATATCTTCCACTTTTCGATTCGCATAATATTGTTTAAAAAATATCGTTTGTCCAATAAATATCGTCGCTAAAATCAACATACATAATGCTGTTGTAAGAGTAAATAATTTTAGTACAATTCCTTTCTTCATACATTTCCCTCAAATTTATAACCTGTTCGTACTACAGTTGTAATGTACTTTGCCTTCTCTCCTAATTTATTTCTTAAATTACGAATATGACTATTAACCGTTCGATCATCACCAGCAAATTCATATCCCCAAATTCTTGAAATTAATTGTTCCCTTGTTAGTACAATTCCTTGGTTTTTCATGAAATACACTAATATTTCAAACTCCGTATGCGTTAAACTAACATCTGCCTCATCAACAGTAACAGTACGTGACGGAAAATGAACTTGGATGCCATGAATCGATAACGTATCATCTTCATTCTCTAAAGGTTTCTTCGATGCCTTTCTACTTTCTAATAATCGTTTCGCTCTTGCTAATAGAATGGGTGGACTATACGGCTTCGTCACATAGTCATCTGCCCCAAGTTCAAAACCAAGTAACGTATCATCTTCATCTACGCGCGCCGTCAGCATAATAATAGGCACCTCGGACGTCTTCCTAATTCTTCGGCAAACAGACCATCCATCGAGTTCTGGCAACATAATATCTAAAATAACTAAATCAACTTCTTCTTCCTCAAATACAACTAAAGCCTCTTTCCCGTCCCTCGCTTCAAACACTACATATTGTTCACTTAAAAAATAATCTTTTAATATTTCACGTAATATATCTTCATCTTCAACAATTAAAATGTTTTTTGACATAACTTATATATCCCCCTCCTGCTTTCAGAAACTATAATTTCATTTTGAATAACTGCCAGTTAACTTCGCCTCGATAATATATCTATCTGGTGCATCCCCTATATAATCAAATGGATAACAAGTTGTCAGTGTTAATATCGGTTCTTCTTTTTTTATAATAACAGTACGATCATCCGCATGAGTAATCCATGTCTTTTGAATTTCATATGTGTACGTTTTATTATCATACTCTAAAACAAGGGTATCCTTTTCTTTCAACTCTCCTAAATCTGTAAATACAGTATCTCGATGTCCACTCAGTACAGTATGTCCCCCTCCAGATGGAGTTGTCGTTAAATCACTAACAAACATACCAACTCCTTTTTTCAGAGTCGTATCATCCGCTCCCCAATATATAGAAAACTTCTTCTTTATTTTCGGTATGTTTAACATCGCTACCTTTTCTCCTTCTTTATGTTCTGTTTGAGAAGAAGGCACTTGAGTGGTTACAGGTGTTTCATGAGAAAGTTGAGTATCTTGTATATTTTTAAGGCTCTTTATTTCTTCTGCTGTTAATTGCCCGGCAGAGCTCTTTCCTTTATACCATTCCACAGCGTAATAGGATCCCATGAATAGCCCTATAGCCATCAATATGATACCGATATAATTGAGTAACTTCATGTTTCATCCCTCCATGCCAAAAATGGTAGGAGTAACCTACCATTTTTAATATATGAAATTATCCCATTCTTTATAGGACAATATTTTATTTACGCTTTAAACTTACTGCGACGATTCAAACCAAATAATGTACCTAGTGCTACAAGGGCTGCACTTAATCCCATCATTACCACGTTATTTGATGCCGTGTTTGGCAATTTTTCACCTTGTACAACTGGCTTGGCTACTTCTTTTTTAGCTACTTCATTCTTTTGCCCAACTTCTATAGCTGCTTCTTTTTTGGCCATATCGTTTTTTAACTGTTCTTGCGCTATTCTCTTTTTCTCTTCTTCACTTTTTTTCTCAGCTTTTATTGCTTCCTCTTCTTTAGCCATATCATTTTTTTCTTGTACTTGTGCTGCTTCCTTTTTCTCTATTTCACTTTTTTGCTGTTCCTTAATTGCTTCTTCTTTTTTAGCTTTATCTTGCTGCATTTGCGCTGCTTCTTCCTTTGTCAATGTTCCTGTTGAAGCACTCGCTACTGAAGAATATCCTACTGTTAAAAGTGCCATTGCACAAATTGGTAATAGTCTCTTTTTCATCTTCATTCTCTCCTTATATTTTATTCACATCAACTCGCATCGGATGTATTACTAGAATAAGCAAGAGATATAAATATAAGATGCAGATGAAATATAATTCATTTAAAGATTTCATTGTAGAAAAAGAAAAAAACATCGCAATATATACGATGTTTTTTTCGGGTGTGTGTCTCAATATTTACATGTTACTTTCGCGCGATTTGGAAGTAGAACGGGCCGGAGCGATAACTAATTGTCTCGGCTCAGTTTTCTTGAAGTGATTTTTGACGTTACACTTACGACGTTGAACAACCCACGCTTTAATAGGGTTTGTCAAAATAATCTTTTGCTCTTCGTTAGGGGCCTCTTCTTCAAACCTACAACTTTCGCTCCATTTATTCCATTTCATTGTAAATTTAGAAGAAGAATGATCATCTTCACGATCAAACAAGTGCAAAAAATCCATTTTTCCATCTAGCATTACGGTATTACTAGTCGCTAAAAAAGAAAAGGTCGTCCAACGTTTCTCCATGCCCTCCTACTCCTTTTTCACATATAGAGTGCCTAAAACTTAATTTACCTAAAATATGCTTGCCTTTTACCTTACACCCATAGTTTATCCAAAATGCTATTATGCAACTATCGATTTGCCTTACAACTACCTTACATTTTTGTAAGAAACAAAAAACCTTCACTCTATATAATGAAGGTTTCTTACTTTTTATCTATATGATTTCTCATATCATCAAGTCCAGCTTCTTTTAGCTGCGACATCATACCGTGCGAAATTGCTCCTAACACTAAAGTCATTCCAATTAATGAAATACGAATCGCAGGTACATCAATTACGTAAGCCAACAGGCCAAGAACAATTGTTAAAAGTAATGCTTTTATAAATGTTACACTTGTGTACTGTTTCTTCTTCATCATATTCACCCTTTTTGGAAGCGTTTTCTTAATGTACTTAGTATATCATATCATCAGATGATTTTGTCTTTATCTTTGTAAAAAATTACTATCTCCTTTGACTTTTTCTATTCTATCCTTTACAGTCGAAATGTTCGCAAGTTTTACACTGTAGGAGGATTACAATGAATATTGAAATAAAAGACACTTTAATTTCTGAAGAACAATTACAAGCAAAAGTGAAAGAATTAGCACTTCAAATCGAACGTGACTTTGAAGGAGAAGAAATCGTAGTTATCGCAGTATTAAAAGGTTCATTCGTATTTGCTGCTGATTTAATTCGTCACATCAAAAATGATGTAACAATTGACTTTATTTCTGCATCTAGCTACGGAAATCAAACAGAAACAACAGGAAAAGTGAAACTACTAAAAGATATTGACGTAAACATTACTGGAAAAAACGTAATTGTTGTAGAAGATATTATCGATTCTGGTTTAACACTTCATTTCCTAAAAGACCACTTCTTTATGCATAAACCAAAGGCACTCAAGTTCTGTACATTACTTGATAAGCCAGAACGCCGTAAAGTAGACTTAACAGCTGAATATGTTGGCTTCCAAATTCCAGATGAATTCATCGTTGGATACGGTATCGACTGTGCGGAAAAATATCGTAACTTACCATTTATTGCTTCAGTTGTAACGGAATAATATAATAAAATAAGCTTCCATCAATTACTGATGGAAGTTTATTTTCTATCACGATTCGTAAAAGACAAAGGGAGAGAATAAAAATGACAAAGACAAAATTTGAAAAAGTACTCCTCATCATAAATCCGAAAGCTGGTCAAGGTGACTTACATACAAATTTAACAAAAATCGTACCACCTCTTGCCGCAGCTTTTCCTGATCTACATATCCTTCATACGAAAAAACAAGGTGATGCAACAAAATATTGCCAAGAGTTTGCTAGTAAAGTAGATTTAATTATCGTCTTTGGTGGTGATGGAACAGTATTTGAATGCACAAATGGCTTAGCACCTCTCGAAACTAGACCTACACTTGCAATTATTCCAGGTGGAACTTGCAATGACTTCTCTCGCACACTTGGTGTTCCGCAAAACATTGCAGAAGCGGCAAAACTTATTACAAAAGAACATATAAAACCAGTTGACGTTGCAAAAGCAAATGGACAACATTTCTTAAACTTCTGGGGGATTGGTCTCGTATCTGAAGTATCAAACAATATCGATGCAGAAGAAAAAGCAAAGCTTGGTAAAATCGGTTACTATTTAAGTACAATTCGAACTGTAAAAAATGCTGAAACATTCCCGGTAAAAATTACTTATGACGGACAAGTATATGAAGACGAAGCTGTCCTTGTCATGGTTGGAAATGGTGAATATCTTGGCGGTATTCCATCCTTTATTCCGAACGTAAAATGTGATGACGGAACACTTGATATTTTCGTAGTCAAATCAACAGGTATTCAAGCATTTAAAGATTACATCGGAAAGAAATTATTTGAAGACTCAAATGAAAATGACATCTTCCACGTAAAAGCGAAATCCATTCATATCGAAACAGAGGAAGAAAAAGAAGTAGATACAGATGGAGAAAGTTCGCTTCATACACCTTGTCACATTGAATTATTACCAGGACACTTTACGATGATTTATAATCCTGCGGTTGTGTAAAGAAAAAAACGAGTGCTAGCACTCGTTTTTTCTCTTCTAATCTAGTTATGTCGTTGAATAATTTCCTCTATTTCTTTAACTCTGTCTAAAGTAATTCCATTTCTTTGTTCGATCGCTAAAGGATGGTCGGTTGGCTCTAATTCAACATACGGTGCCATTCCAACTTCTCTTATATGTACATTTGTTTTTAAATTTAATGTTTCTGGATAAACTGGTATTTCTACAGATAACCACCCAAAATAAGGATCACTATTTTCTCGGCCTCTCTCATCCCACTTTTCTAATACTTCATCATAACTTTCTTTACTAAGCGATACCCACACAGTCCATATGAAATTTTCGTGGTAATCAATGATAGGAATCTCTAAACAACCTCTAATAAAGTAATGTTCATCGTCCATTACGCAAAGTTCTGATGTTAAATGGAAGCGTCCCTCTCTTTCATGGGGCGCTACCTCGTAATAATAATATGGTGCTTCACTTCCGTAGCATAAAGGAAGTGTAAAATGACTCATTTGTACTTTTTCTCCAGATTTTCTTCTTCTTTTCATTTATTATTCTTTCTCCTATCTTTTTCAGTCACAACCAAACTCCACCCAATTTTCCCAGTTCGTATTAGCATCCTTATTTACAATTTCACTAGAGTATACCATAAACATACTTACCTTTCATTTTCTAATAATATTACTAAAAAATAGTAGAATGACTAGTTTGCATACTCTAGTTCTTTTTATGTACAATGAAGGAAAGAAGCACCTTCATATAAGGGAGAGGACAAACTTTGTTCAACCAACAGTTAGTTAATTTACGCATTGATTTTGCATTTAAACAATTGTTTGGTACGAATGGTAGTGAAGATATTCTAATTGCATTTTTAAACGCTATGTTACAAGATTCTTTAGAGTCGCCCATTGCTTCTCTACAACTAGAAGATCCACATTTACACAGGGAATATGAAGAGGATAAGTTATCTATTTTAGACATTTCAGCGACATTAAACACAGGAACAAAAGTCAATGTAGAAATACAACTCAATAATAATCACGATATGGTTAAACGCAGTTTATATTATTGGGGAAGACTATACACATCTCAACTACAAAAAGCGATGCCCTACAGTGCACTTCACAAAACCATCACCATAAACTTACTAAACTTCGTAATGTTTTCGGAACACCCAGCCTTCCATACAACGAGCATATTATGGAATACACAACAAAAAAAACTCCTAAGTGACGACATAGAAATCCACACTATAGAAATTCCAAAGTTAACTGAACAATGGTATGAAGAAAAAGTAAATCCGTGGAAAGATCCATTTGTTCGTTGGCTTTTATTGCTTTCAGCAAATGAGGATGAGCACTTAACTAAACTATTGGAGGATATTGCTATGAACCAAGACCCTATTTTACAAAAAGCGATAAATAAATGGGAACGTATGAGTCAAGATTCTTCTTTCCGACAAGCCTATGACGCAAGGGAGAAAGTTTTAATGGATGAAGCAGCAAAATTCGCCCACGCAGAGACAGAAGGAATAAAAAGAGGGATGGAACAAGGGATAAAAAAAGGGCTTGAAAAAGGCATTGAAAAAGGCATTGAAAAAGGCATTCAACAGGGCATTCAACAGGGCATTGAAAAAGGTCGAAAAGAAGGAGTCCAACAGGGAAAAATTCAAATGATTAAAAATATGTATGATCTTGGTATACCACTTGAAACGATTGCTAAGGCAAGTAAATTAAGTTTGCATGAGATTGAGCATATTTTAGGACATAAATAGTCATAAAAAAGAGCTTGAATAGTTTCAAGCTCTTTTTTTATCAACTCTCCTCAATACCATCCAATTGAGTCTTATAACATTCATCACACTCTGGCCTCGTAGGAAGAATCCCTCTTTCATCAGGTAATAAAACCCTCAAAACTTCTTGATCCATCTCTACGAAATACTTCATAATAATGGGATATCCTTCAATAATATTCATATACTCAATCCCTTGTTCAAACTTTTTTCCGCTCTTTATTTCTTCTATTTTCAGCATAAAAAATCCGAAACCATACAAAATGATTTCGGATTTCCTATAGTTAAAATATTAAATTACATTTCGAACAAAAAGGAGCAGAATTTCCTCTTCAAATTTTCGCATTACGTTTTGGACAATATACATCTCTCTCTTCTATCTTTTCTCGTTCTATCATATGTAAGGATACTATTCTCATACTGCACATAACCCCAATTAATATAAGGCTAACAACGAGCAGCATATCTCTCACTTCCTTTCTATATTTTACCATAAAATAACAAAACCGATTCCCACATTGAGAATCGGTTTTATCTTTATAATCCTAACTTCGCCTTCGCACCATCAGGAATTTTATCTACTTCTATTTCTACTTTATCATGTAAAAACTTCCCTCTTGTAATGACATGCCAGTACGAGCCTTTTTGTAATTTATCTACGCCATCAATTGTTACTTCTTTCTCTTCTCCCTTCTCATCATAAGCTTTAACTGTATATTCAAAACCTTTATTTCCACCTAACTTCTTCGCTCCAACCAAATTTTGAGCTGGGATCCCTACTACCCGTTTATGCTGGATAAATTTATTAAACTTCATAGTGTTTTCAAAACAAAAAGTCTTCCATACAACGAGCATATTCTGGAAGACACAACAGCAGCGACGCCTAATTGATGATATAGAAATTCCAAAGTCAACAAAACAATAGCATGAAGAAGAGCTAGAAAAATATCGAGAAGGTTGACGGGGCATACACCGTGTCAAATTGAATTATTATCAAAGCTTTCAACAGTGATTTATAATCCTTATTTTGCTATACTTTAACAATTACTAAACTTCGCATTTTTTCAAAAAATAAAGTATAATGAACTAATATAAAAAGGTTGTTAACAAAATCGTTAACAACCTTTTTTGTTTTTTCCGAAAAACTTTTCAATTTAAGGGAGCGATCACATGTATTGGAGAAAAAATGATAAACCTGTAGAAGAACCAGAAGCAATTGCTGTATGGGAATGCCAAGAAGAAAACTGCCGTGGGTGGATGCGTAAAAACTTTTCGTTAGAAGAAGAGCCGCAATGTCCTTTATGTAAAGGAGATATGGAAAGCAGCGAACGCTTATTACAAAAGTTATAATAAATTTTCCTCTTCACCTTTTATAAACTCAAACATAGAGGATCCTCTTTCTCCTTATTTGCAATGTGAATCGAAAGAAAATAAACTATACAAAAAGCTTTGCGTATCCTCGCAAAGCTTTTTCAATATCTCAAACTCATTCCAACCATAGTTCCTATCCAAATGATTACTGTTCACCTATATGCTCAATAACCAAATTAATATAAAAGGAAATCCAATAAAATTTACAAGTTTCACTTTTAATTCATCCATTTTTTATAGGCTAATACAAATTTTATACTTTAATCTTACGACGAATAAATCCAAATACAGATCCTAATACCACAAAACATGCACTTGGTATCATCATTGTTTCGCTACTTCTTTTTTCTCTATATCATTCTTTTGTTGTGATTGAATCGTTGCTTTCTTTTTCCCTAATATTTCTTTTTATTGATCCTGAATCACGGCTTCTGCTCGTTCTAATGATTTTTTTTACTCCTGCATTGCTGCTTTCTTCTTCTCTAACGCCTCTTTTTGCCAAGCATGAAATTCTGCTTCCTTTTTTTCTAATGCTTGTGCTGATACCTCTCCCTTTGACGTTGTTCCAGTAGATGCGCTAGCTAACGATGAATATCCTATTGATAAAAGTGCCATCGCACAAATTGGTAAAATTTTCTTTCTCATTTCATTTTCTCCCTGTATACTTTTTTAAATACCAGCTTGGGGGTATTTATAGACTAAACAAGCTATATAAATATAAGATGCAGATACGATATATTTCACTTAAAAATTCAATTAGTGTAATTAATTACACTAATCTCTATGTATAGATGTATTTCCTTAAAAATAGTAGAGGGATTCCTTGATTTCTCCTTAATAATATTCAAAAGTCCCAAACTATAATAAGTTTGAGACCCTTGAATTCTATATTCTATTTTTTCTTTGGGAGGACAATCCCCTTATATAATTGAATAGTGATCAAATAGTAAACAACGTAAATAATTAAAAATATACAAATCGGAAGTCCAATATTCACATATGGATTCACAAAAAATTTAACAAATGTAAATACATTCATTCCTACCAAAACGTGTATAAGACCCAATATAGCTGGAAATAGAAATACAATGCCTAATTCTTTATACATAGATTTTATAAGTAATTCTTTACGTACCCCAATTTTCCGAAGCATCTCATAACGCCCTATATCTTTCGTAGCTCCAGAAAGGATCTTAAACATTAAACAACTTGCCATCATAGCTAAAAAAGCAAGGCCTAAAAAGAATCCCATAAAGGAAGTTCCTTTTGAAAAGGCAAGCATAGATTCATAATCACTATAGTTTGTCGGTAAATATACATCTTCCTTAGGCTTATTAATAGTAGCGGCTATTTTTTCGATTTGACGATCATCCATCTCTTTTAACTCTGTTTTATACCTTAAAATATTATCTACTTTAGCAATAAAAAATGTATGCTCATTCCCTTGAATTGCTTCATAACGTTTTTCATCGACGATATAGACAGGTTTACGATCATATACAGAAATATTCGATCTAAAATCACTATCCATACTCTTATCCCAATTCAGTGGTAACGTAGAACTAGATGGATCAACTTCCTCCCCCTTAAACATCCTATAGCTCGAAGATGGAAGTTGTTCAGTAATATGTGTTGTCTCTTTCTTTCCAAACAACAGTGGAGGATTCGCCAATAATTCTTCTTTTAAATAGTAAACAGCCTCATTATTAACTTTATATTTATATTGTTTTTTATCTACAATTTTCATTTTTTCCATAGCTTTATAATCCTCTGCTTCTGGATCATGAATTGTAATATCATAACCTGACATTCTTTCTGCTGTAAGGATTACGTTTTTCTGTAAAGACATGCCACCAGCCATTGCCCCCACACCCAGTCCAATTAGCATCGTTACCGTGCCTAATATTTTCGCCAAACTACTTACACGAAACTGCAATTGTGCAAATGTAAATGCATTTAATTTCTTCTCATTTAAATAGCGCGTTTTCTTTAACCTGTTAACAATCATAGGTAAGAACGAAATAAATATAAGATATGTCCCGATTGTAATCGTGAATAGTGGAAGCATAATGGCTCCAGCGCCCTTTATTCCTACGAAGAGTACGAAATAATACCCTACACCTAGTCCTAGCAAACTACATAAAAGTAACAATATTGTGGCTGGTCCTTTCATTCGTATGCGCTCCGTTTGCTCCTCTGTACGAATTAAATCTAGTTCTGTTTTAAGTGCTATACGAATCACATTCACAACGGATGTAAGTAGAAATAACACACTAAAGAATATAAATGTTATTTTGAATGCAGGACCATAAAATGCTTGATAACCTTCCGCTGAAATTTCCAATTGTTTCGTTAGAAATTTGCTAACGAAATTAGAAAGAATGGCTCCGAATACACTACCTAGCACTAGTGAAATCATTCCCATAATGAACGTCTCAAAAAATAAAAGTTGACTAATTTTACTCTTTTTCGCCCCTAATACAAGGTACATACCAAGCTCTTTCTGCCGGAGTGAAAGTAGAAAAGAGTTTGCATAAAAAATATAAAAGAATGTAATAAACGCTACCAAAACAGAGCCTATTTGAAATACAAATACAATTGAACCAATAATACTGTTATTCATTGTAAACTCTTTATTTAACGCAAGCGTTTGAAACATATAAAAAATAGAAATTGAGATTACAAGACCTATTAGTAAAACGATGTAATCCTTTATCATTTTTTTCATACTGGAAATAGAAAGTTTTAATAACACACTTTACACCCACGATTCTCTACAGCGTGGTATACTACATTCACCTTTTTACTATCCCCTCTTTGTACAACGTTCTCTTCAAATATTAAAGTTTTCATATTGCCTCCTGTCATGTGGCTAGTGCTACGATCATGCTATTTTCATAGCCACTAACTATCATTTTATCTTTTCCCGACAAACAGCAATATTGATTCCTCTTACATTATCCTTACATTTTTGTAATGTACAATACCTTAAAATCATTATATTAAAATTATTATTTTCATAATCCGATTCATATACCTTTACTTTGTTCTCACGAAGATGACATCAATATTCTCACACTTAAATAATATATTTATAAATATAAATTCGAAGGATATTTTATAGGTTTTCTAGTCTATTTAAAAAGTTATATAAATCATTAACATTAGAAATGGACAAAAAAAGCCCCTCTGTAATACTTAATAACTTTGCACTTATCATCAGTTTACCTCTTCATTATAATTGTCCGAGATAAAGATAAGATAACAACGATATAAAGATATACCCACATGTTATTAAATTTAGTACCGTTTTACCTTTCCTTATCCCTCTCACTCTTTACTTTACATTAATTCTCTTCGTTTCTAATCCACCTCTGATGGACTCTATATAAAACTATTATTTAGGTTGTATTAAAATAACATATTCTAAATCATATAAATTCGCCTTTGGTTTTGCATAAATAGTATAAGTAAGACCATATTGATCTTGTTCTTGTTCTAGTACCTCTGCTACTTCAAGACCTGGTGGTATTTTCTGACTCAATTCAGAGGTAATAATGCTATCACCTATTTTTATTTCTTTCACTTTATCTGATGGGATATTATCAATTCGAAGGGCCTGTTTTTTCTTATCATACCCTGTAACAAATCCTAAAATGGATGAATTATTTTGAAGGGTGATTGCTAAACGATTCGTTCGTTCATCACTCGTAATTAATTTCACAACAGATGTATATTGATCTACACTATCTACCTTTCCAATAAAACCGTTCACTGTAATAGCAGCCATACCAACCTTTACACCATGTTGTGCCCCTCTCTCAAGAGAGATTTTTCCATACCAATCTTCTGCTTCACGCCTTACTACTGTAGCTTGAATTAGATTGTATTTTCCTTGTTCCTTTAATTCTTTCGTTTTATTGATAAGTTTAGTAAGATTTTCTTTCTCCTCACTTAACATTTGCACTTTACCCTTTAATGATTCTTGATGTTCAATTTTCCCTTTCAATGCTTGATTCTCTTTATATACTTTATAAATGTCTTCTATATTATGAACAATATTTTGGACATGCTTATTATTTGTACATACATACACCGCCAATAAAGCCAAAAGAATAATTGAAAGAAATAATAATATTTTCTTCTTAGAAACCTGCATAATTATCCTGCTACTCCTTATCAATTTTTATCCACACACTATAGGATACTAGTGATTGTATACAGAATAAATGCAGTTTAGATAAAGTTCAGATAAACTTTATTTTCTTTATAAAAAATTTAGAAATTATCATATACTGCCATTGCATTCAAATTTTGATCGTTCAACTTATCATTTCTATAACTAAATATGTTTTATTGTTACTTTTTCTTTCACTTTAGCTGGTATTTCATCACCTTGCACTTCTTCCCATTCCATACCATAACTTCCTTTAGATCTAATCTTTAAATATGCTCCTATTCTTAAATGTTTTGAAGCAGTCATCGCAATCTTTTGCTCTTGACCAGATTCATTATATCCTTTGAATTTATATTCCCATCTAGCAAAACCTTTGTTTTCGGCTCCATATTTACCATCATTATCAACAACAGCATAATAAATACCTTCTTTAATAAATGGATTGAGTTGATCTACAATAGATCCACCCTTCACTATAAGTAATGTAACTCCAACTATAATCAATGCGATAAACGCGCTTATTTTTTTCATGAAACTTTCTATTCTCCTCTTCTCAGATACTTCCACTTAAAAGACTTCCTCTAAATCAATTGTGGCACTATTACTTATTAAAATGTAACCAAATTTCCTAATGCTCTTCTAATTAAATTGGCAATAATATAATAAATTGAATAACCCCATTTTCATGTTTTGCTCGAATTTCTCCTTTGTGCAATTCAACAATGCTTTTTGCAATTGCAAGCCCCAAACCTGAACCTTCTACAGCTCTACTTCTCGATTGATCTTTTTTATAAAAACGCTCAAACAAATTCTCTAATTCTTTTTTTGTAAATTCTTCACTATGATTAGCTATAGAAATTTTGATATGCTGCTCTTCTCTTTGAAGTAAAACCCGAATTTCTGCTTTATCTATACTGTATTTAATTGCATTTATTAAAAGATTTTCAAACACACGCACCATTTTTTCTGAGTCCACCACAGCATATATACGATCTTCCTGAAATTCTTTTACAAAAAAAAGATTATGCTCCTCCGCTTGTGGTACTAGCTCTTCTATTAATTGATCAAGTAGTTCATTTATACACACTTCTTGCGAATCTAACGCCATATTTTCATCTGTTAGTTTTGTATACTCAAACAAATCTTCTATTAACATCTTCAACTGCTCTGATTTTGAAAAGGCAATTTTTATATACTCATCATGCTGTTCTTTATTTTCATATTTCGCATCACCTAGTAAACGTAAATACCCCATAATAGAAGTAAGTGGTGTTCTTAAATCATGTGATACATTTGTAATCAATTCACTTTTTTGCTTCTCTATTTGTTTTTCCTTTTCTATATTAGCCAAGAGCTTTTCTGCCATTTGATTAATATTAGAAGTTAATAAACCTATTTCGTCTTGACCTGCCTGTTTGATTTTATATTGTAAATTACCTTTCGAAAATTCCCTTACTCCTTCTGCCATCGCTTCAATCTGATTCATTTTCCTTTTCGTTATATAAAAGAAAGCTAGTATAAAAGTGATAAAACCTAGTAAAGATGGAAATGGACTGCTATCATTCACTATATACTTCACATTTCCTTGTGGTATACCACTTGCAATAATATACATATTTTTCGTATTAACAGTAACCGGATAAAAAGTTGTAAACTCCTTACGCTTTTGTTCAGTTCCATCTTGAATTAAATTTTGCGCCTCTACATATCGTACTTGATCCATTTTAAAATCCATCACATTACGCATCGTCTCATGAAGATTGATTTGTTCTTCCGGCGCTCCCTTTGTTTTATAAACGACTTTCCCATCCTCGTCTATTATTAAAATCTTTAGTTGATTTTGTTCATTCAATTGATCAAGCAGTTCTTGTATATTAATTTCCTTACCTTCCTCGGTCATACTTTCAACAAGCCTTTGTGTCTGTCCATCAATGGCTTCCATACCTGATGCATAATCAATGATAGAAATTTTATTCGCATCCTCAAAAAAAGAAGATGAAGACCATCCTACTAATAAACCGAGTAACGTACAAAAAGTAAATGTAGCCATTAGCTGTATCCGTATGCTCTTTTCCAAATAACTCACTATTTTACCTGTCATTTTTTTTAAAACTTGATTCATCCATATTATCGGTTCAAATATCTTTCTCAATCTTGTAGCCAACTCCCCATACTGTTTTAATGTACCGAGGCTTCCTTGGAATCGCCTCTATCTTTTCACGTATTTTCCGAATATGTACCATCACAGTATTATCAGATTGGAAAGCTTGCTCTTTCCATACTCTTTCATAAATTTGTGCTGCATTTAATACCATTCCTTGATTTCGTACAAGCAATTCTAATACCTCAAACTCTCTCGGTGTCAATTTCACCTCTTCATTTGCAATAATGACCTGCCGTGTTACTATATTAACTTTCATATCTCCAATCTCTATTTCATTTTCATCTTGTACACTTGTCCCACTCATTTTCATATATCTCCGAAGTTGTGATTTAATACGAGCAATGAGTTCCAGTGGATTAAATGGTTTAGCTACGTAATCATCTGCCCCAGTTGTTAATCCTAAAATCTTATCCATATCTTGCGTTTTTGCCGACAGCATAATAATAGGCATTTCCGCTATTTCTCTCACTTTCATACACATATGAATACCATCTATTTTCGGCATCATAATATCAAGGACGATTAGATGCACGTCTCTTTTCTTTACTATTTCTAAACCTTCATCACCATCTCCAGCTTGTAATACTTCATAACCTTCATTCTTTAAATAGATAGTGATAAGTTTTCTAATTTCCTTCTCATCGTCCACGATAAGTATCGTTCCTTTACTCACAAAATCTCCTCCAGCATCATTTACCAAACTATGAATGTTGCTTTATTTCACTCACTACGGCATTCTTCTTATGCATATACATATAAGAAATACTACAAACTACAATAACAATGCCACCAAAATATATACCGTACTCGGTCGCAAGTGTTACTATTACTTCTATATGCTTTCCAAATATAGAACCTAGTAAGAAATAAACTAACGTCCATACAAATCCTGTTACATATGAATAAATCGCATACGTTTTAAAAGACATGTTATTCATTCCTACTAAATACGGTACGATATGCCTCACAACAGGTATAAAATAACTTATAACTAATGTATAATGACCATATTTTGCTATCATCTCTTGCGATTTTAAAAGATACTTCGTCTTTTTCTTTTTCATCAATTTATTAAGTATTTTTATGCCAAAAATTTTCCCGAGTATATACCCTAAAGAAAGGCCGGATACAACGCCTAAATACGTTAGTAAAAAGGCGGGAATCAAATCCAATATACCCATCGATGATACTAATCCACCGCTCATTACAATCATTTCATCTGGAATCGGCATACCGATAATACCTAACCATAAACAGAAAAATAAAGCCCAATAACCATACTGCTCAATGTATGACATTAATTCATTTAGCTCCATTATGCATATGCTCTCCTTAGCTCTTTTTTACAGCTAAAGACGTAAGCTGGCGGGAAATTGAACCACACTTTTTCTAGTGTAATTTCAGGGAAGAAATGCTGTATAAATCCTTTTTTCACAAGTGAATATTGAAATGTAATAAATTCTCCATTCTCATGTATCGTTTCCATTACGCTGTTTAAAATGCGCTTTGAAACCTCTTCTGGTAAAGAAGTGAAAGGCAATCCTGATAAGATATAATCAATACATTCTATATTCAATTGTTCCCTATACTTCTTTATATTTTCCGCTGAGCCATGTATAACAATCACATTCTGCTCATCTTTAAATTTTCTCTTTAACTCTTTGAAAAATACTTCATTAATTTCAATAAGAAGAAATAATGTCTCCTTCTTCTTTCTCTTCATAATTTCTTTCGTAAAAGCTCCTGTACCCGGCCCTAGCTCTACAATGCATTTCGCTCTATTAAAATCAATTACATCTACCATCTTCTTTGCTAATATTTTTGAACTTGGCGCAATTGCACCAGTATGTTTCGGATGTTTAATAAATTCATGTAAGAATGTTATGAGTTGCATGTAACCTTCTCCCCATTCGTTCAATAGTTTTTAACTTGTTTCTAAGTATAACTATCGTTTCTTAATAAAAATTGAGGAAGTTTCTTAAGATTTTATGAAGAATAAAAAAACAGCTATCCCTATTACGATAGCTGTCCCTTTATTACTTCGCACTCACGATTTTATAATAAGAACGAACTGTGATGAAGTAATATCCAATATAAATAACACTATATACTCCAATACTAATTAAAAGCGGAATCATAATTTCAAATGGCAGTATGTTCCCTAAACCTTTTAATGCAAACAAGCTGTGCAGAATTCCGATTACTAGTGGAATTGCAAAGATAAAGCTCACTTGTTTTGCAATAGCTTTTTTCATTTCTTGTTTCGTTACCCCGACTTTATGAAGGACAATGTAACGATCACGGTCAGCACTTGCTTCTGTAAGCTGCTTAAAGTAAATGATTGAGCCTGTCGCTAATAGGAAGACTAAACCTAAGAATAGTCCGATGAACATCATTAGTCCAGTTGCTTCCAGTCCCATATGGAAACCAGTATAGAAGTCTCTAAATGGTGGTGCCATTTCTGATACACCAGTTGGCATCACTTTTGCTAATTTTTCCGTTAACACTTTACTGTTTCTTTCATCTTTTACATCAATATTTTTTACAATACGTGTTCCAAATGCTTGTTTCGCTTGTTCATACATTTCATCTGAAACGACAACAACTAGTTCACCTAAGTTTGTAATTGCATTATTATTTGCACCTTGGATCTTCAACGTCTTCGTTTCATTTTCAATTTGGAATACCGCTTTATTTCCTTTATATTCGGGGCTAAACTCATACCCTTCCATATAAGAACTATCATATATAAATGCTTCGCCAGTAGCTACATTCACTGTTTCCGCATCAATTTTTTTAGCAAGCTTGTTAAATTCAGATTGAGACATAAATTGATATTTCTCTGAAATCGTGTAATTCATATTAAGAATGAAATCAACTTTATCTCCTTCAAACTTCCCTTTTACAGGAACTGTCTCAATTTCAACTTGATCTTTGATCGGATGATCTTTCTTCTCTTCTGCAAAAATCGCATTTACTTTCTTATCAAGCTCTGCATCTTTTTTCTCGTAAGAATAACTGTATGGCATAGCTGCTTTTGATTGTGTAAATGTGTTGTAATACATCGTAACTGACGTACCAACCGCTGTTAATGTTACCGCACTTAAAATAGAAATCGTCGCAAGTGACTTTGCATTTCCTTTAATACGATATAGTAACTGTGACGTCGTTACCATATTCATACCGTTATAAAACGATGATTTATTATTTCTTGCACGTTTCAATACGAATACTGTAAAGAACATAAATAGTAAATACGTACCTAATACTGTCGCAAGTAATATATAAAGTGCGACTGCCATAAAGTTTGCATACATAACTGCTTTCATAAACATTAACGCTAAGAAATAACCTGAGCCGATTAAGAAAACTGAAATTAACGCCATAATGACAGATCCTTTTGGCATTGCTTCTCCTTCACGTTCTGCGCGGAAAAGTTCAATTAACTTAAAGCGATAAATTAAACGATATCCTTGGAGTGATGTATATAAAATAATCACAAAGAAAATAATTGCTGTATCAATAATTGCTGCCATTGGTACTTCAAAATGAACGTTTAAATTTAATCCCATCATATTTACTAATAACTCAAGGAATAATTTCGAAAGGACACTACCGATCGCAATCCCAATTACTAATGACATTAATCCCATTAACATATTTTCATAAAAGAGCATTTTACCAATTTGTCTTTTTCGAATACCTAATAACGAATATAAGCCAACTTCTTTTTTACGTTTACGTGTAAAGAATCCGTTCGAATATATAATAAACACTGCTACGAAAATGATAAGCATCACACTGGAAACTTGAAATGCACCACTAATCTTTTTAGAAGCTTCTGCTGCTTTTTCCATTTGTGAATTATATTGCAGTGCTTTAAATGTAAAATAAATAACAATACTAAAAATCATAGATGCGAAATATACAAAGTAGTCTTTAAAGTTCCGCTGTATGTTGCGGAGGGCAATGCTAGATAAGGTCATCAGCCATACCTCCAGAAATAGAAGACATTACGTCCACGACTTTTTGGAAGAACTGTTTACGCGTTGATTCACCGCGGTGCAATTCTTTATATAGTTCACCATCTTTAATGAAAATAACTCGTTTACAATAACTTGCTGCAAATGCATCATGCGTTACCATTAAAATTGTTGAGTTATCATATTCATTTAATGACTTCATACTTTCAAGTAAATCTGTTGCAGATTTAGAATCAAGCGCTCCAGTTGGCTCGTCTCCGAAAATCATACTTGGATTCGTAACAATTGCACGTGATGCTGCGCAGCGCTGCTTCTGTCCACCCGACACTTGATATGGGAACTGACTTAAAATATGATCAATACCGAATTTCTTTGAGATTTCAAGAACGCGGCGATCAATCTCACTCGCTTTCACCTTTGATAACGCAAGTGGTAAAGCGATATTCTCTTTCACTGTTAACGTATCTAATAAATTATAATCTTGGAAAATGAAACCTAAATGATCGCGGCGGAATAACGCTAACTTATCATCATTCATCTTCACAATATCTTTTCCATCAATTAAAATTTCACCGTTCGTCGCATTATCAATTGTAGAAAGAACATTTAGTAAAGTCGTCTTACCAGAACCAGAAGGTCCCATAATTCCAACGAATTCACCTTCTTTTACTTGTAAGTTAATACCTTTTAACGCTGCAAATTTATTACCACCCGTGTCATACACTTTTTCGATATTTTTTGCTTCTAACACTGTTTTCATCTCGACATCCCTCATTTCTTCTATTCTCTATTTTCAACTATATACACTCTCTACTCTTGCCACTATCGATGTTTCTTACACAAACATGACAGTTATGTAAGGCACATAAGTAAAGACATCAAAAAGTTAACATAATGAATTAAAGTACTTTGCTACTATAACATTGGGATATCATACCATCCATTCATTCTCCTTACAGGAACATTACAATTTTGTAAGGTAAAAAATGCACCTACAAAGTTGTGCACGAAATGTCGGATGGGGTTATTTCGTTCCTGTTATTCTATGTACAGAGGAGGTCATAATATGGATTCACTTAAAAATATGAATAATGCAATGCACTATATTGAAGGTAACCTTACGAATGAAATTGATTTTAAAGAAGTTGCGAGGCTAGCTCTCTGTTCTGAGTATCACTTTAAAAGAATGTTTTCGTTTTTAGCAGGCATATCACTATCTGATTATATTCGCTGTAGACGTCTTACTCTCGCTGCCTTTGAACTAAAAAACAGCAATGTAAAAGTCATTGATGTCGCTATAAAATATGGCTACAACTCACCAGATTCATTCGCTCGTGCATTTCAAAACTTGCACGGTATAACACCTTCAGAGGCCCGAAATAGTAGCCATTCTTTGAAGGCTTATTCACCAATGACCTTCCAGTTATCCATTCAAGGAGGAAATGAAATGAATTATCGAATTGAAGAAAAAGAGCCATTTCGAATTATAGGTATTACAAAACGAGTATCAATCGTTTTCAATGGTGTAAATGAAGAAATCGCTTCTATGTGGAAAAGTTTAAACCCAGACTCCATTCAAACATTAAAGTCACTTTCAAACATTGAACCTACTGGAATTATTAGTGCCTCTACTAATTTTTCTGAAGGGAGAATGGAGGAAAAAGGAGAACTTGATCACTATATTGGAGTAGCCACAACGAAAGATTGTCCAGAGCAATTCGCGCAACTTGAAGTCGCAGCTTCAACATGGGCTATATTTGAAGCTGTCGGTCCATTTCCTGATGCATTACAAAATGTGTGGGGACGTATTTATTCTGAATGGTTCCCTTCTTCGAACTATGAACTAGCGGAAGGACCAGAGATATTGTGGAATGAAAGTAAAGACGTATCCTCTCCGAATTTCAGAAGTGAAATATGGGTACCTGTTTTAAAAAAGTAATATAAGAATCTAACCTTTCCAAAATAAAGAAGCTACTCTTCCTTTTTAAAGGAAAAGCAGCTCCTTTATTTTATACTTCTTCTCGACTCGTTCTTATACAAGAAAATAGTAATAATCGTAAGCACTATAATAACTGCAAAAGTAAATACTCTGTAGTTCGAGATAGTAGCAGTACCAATTAACAAGGCAGGTATAACCGCCACAATTAAGCCGCCAAACATACCAACAAACGATCCTATACTTTGTTTTACTACTTGAGTTTCTGATATCCAATCATAATAACCAAATCGATTATTAATGAAAATCCCCCATACTGCTGAAAATAATGAATATATTATCGGTGTTATGACGATGAAAAAGAGAACTCCAAACATCTAGCTTTAACCCGATTATTAGTAATACAGCACTAATAAGTGATGCAGGTATACTCAATGAAAGATTCATAAGAATTTTACTATCATAAATCACCTTTGGCGCTATAGGCAATGATTTAATAATCCATACATTTTTTCCTTCTAAAGACAATGACACACATGTTGTACATGTCATCGAAATCGCTGCTGCAATAGCGAATGGGGCAATTTTTTGCAACAGGGGCTCAATTCCAGGATACGCTATTAATTGGCTTGGTCCTACTACAACTATAGCTAGCGAGAAAGCTAGCGCCATCACGACTCCCATTCCACTATTTATAACATACACTGTAGAAGAGAAGAAACGTGTCAGCTCTTTTTTATACAATGCGACCAATACACTCTCTTTTTTCATGCTATTAATCTCATAATTTGAAAGCATATGATAAGTGGTGATCCCTGTGTTTATTTGCTTATATTTTAACGAAAGTATTTTTATAAAAAGATAATACCAAATCACTGATATCCCCACAAATAAGATGAAAGCTACCATATCAGCATTAACAATTGCTTTTTGAAACATGTTAGCTAATGGATACACTTTAGTTAATTGCTCCGAAACAATTGCACCAATTCCGTTCATATCATTAAGGTTATATTGAGCATTTCCGTTTTTTAGCATAAAGGAACCGAATGTAATAATTACTATAAAACTTAAAATCGTATTTATTTTATTCGTATTTTTAAATTTAGAAGCGATTGCCGTAATCGAAGCTCCAAAGATTGCTGCGATTGTTGTTGGGATTAAAGATGCGATAAACATACTGATGAACCACATAAAGTAAAAAGAAACTGATGGATTTTCATGTATACAATACACAACTCCCATTGGTAGCATGATTATGATTGAAAAGATTGTATTCAGCAGGTATAAATACAAAAATCTACTTGCAATAACAGTACTTACGCGAATCGGCAATGACATTAAAAAGTCGTAATCCTTAAAAGCAAAAATTTCTCCATTTGCCTTAAATATAGTGAAAAACAACGTTAATATACTGCTAATAACTAGTGCATAGACGGGAATAATTTCACTCATTCCTAGTTTTACCAACCCATATGCCGAAGCTCCGCAATATAACATTAACATGACACCAACTAGAGCAATAGATGCTGTCAGCAAAATCTTATTCTGCTTCTTTTTCTTATCTTTTTCGTATTTAAAGGTGTTTAAACCGAGCTGCGTTATCAACCGAATTTTCAAAAGACCTAAACTATTAGTATTCATTAGCAAGCTCCTTCATAAAGAGCTCTTCCAATGAGCCTTCCTTAATTAAAGAATTTACTTCTCCTGAAAGTGCTAATTTCCCTCTATTAATCATCGCTACTTTATTACATAACTTCTCAGCTACATCTAAAACGTGCGTAGAAAAGAAAATCGCACTTCCTTTTTCACAAAGCTCTTTCATAATACCTTTCAATACTACGGCTGCCTTTGGATCAAGACCAACGAAAGGTTCATCTAAAACTAATAATTTTGGTTTATGTAAAACCGCCGATATAATCGCTACTTTTTGTTTCATACCGTGTGAATAAGAAGATATTAAGTCCCCTAAGTACGGTGTAATCTCAAAAGCATCCCCATACTTCTGTATCTGTTCTTCCCGATCCCTCGCAGGCACTTTAAACACATCCGCAACAAAGTTCAAATATTGAATTCCTGTTAATTGCTCATATAAATCTGGATTATCAGGAATATACGCCATTACTCTCTTACATGCAATCGGATCCTTTTTTACTGAATGTCCATCAATAAAAATTTCACCCTCTTCAAAATCTATAACTCCTACTAACGACTTAATTGTTGTACTTTTCCCCGCACCGTTATGTCCAATAAATCCAAAGATATCCCCTGCTTTAACAGCAATATTCAAATGATCAACTGCTTTCTTACCGTCTTTATATGTCTTGCTAAAATTTATAATTTCTAACATGTAAATCCCCCCCAAATCACCTTTTCGATTGAATTTTCAGACCTTAAAACGAAAAATTTACTCAGTGAGCTTTTCATTATTCCCACTGAGTATTAAAATCCCTTAACACATAGAAACTATAAATATAAAATTTGACTAATATAACTCACATTTGTATTTCTTTTTTATACAAAACGTAAGAATATAAATTCGTTATAATGACAGCAACTACTATAATCCCAAGCATTATATAAGTTCTCCAATCAGCCGGAGCGAAAACACTTATAATCATAATAACTCCTAACGCCACAAATACTTTTCCGCTAAACCGATGTGTTTTCCGCCATACTTCTTCATTACTTAACGTCCATGGATTACGCATCCCGACAAAAAAGTTTGGCTTACACTGTGGTAAATAATTACCCATTACTAAAAATAAAACACCAACTAATAATTCAGGCACCCGATTAATGAATAAGTTATATCCTAATCCACTTGTAATAATATCTATATTTCCTACAAATAGTAGCAATAGTACCCCATTATTCATCATCATAAAGGCTTTAGAAAATTTCTCGTAATTTGCTTTCCTTGGATCAATCTTTGGTATCACATTTAGAAATATATATAATGCAATCATAATTCCGACCATAGAAACCATTCCATAAAATTTAGACGAATAGCCATCTACCTTACCGCCGCTCCAATGTGTCGCAATTGTATCCGGCAAATGCGGCCAAGCAAACGCCCAAGCTAAACAAGTTATAACGATTAATAAGATTGCAAAAAGATGTTTTTTCATTTCCCCTCTTCCCCCTTATTCGTAAATGTAAACACCCAAGTCAACAAATCTTGAAAGACCGTTGTGTTTAAAGAGTACACAACGAATTGCCCTTTCTTTTCATCTTGAATAAGTTCAGCATTTTTAAGTGCGTTTAAGTGGTGTGAAATACTTGGTTTTGTCATATTGAAATGTTCAGCGATCTCACCAGCGGTTAGATCGCCTTCTTTTAATAAATCTAAAATTTTTCGCCTTGTTGGATCTGCTAATGCTTTGAATGCTTGATTCAATGTCTTTCTTCCCCTCATTAATTAGACATTTAGATATTTATCTAAATGTTAAAATGATTTTAGTTAATTGTCAATCATCTATACGCCCCTTTTTATTTTGTACCCTACGCCAATTACTCTATATTGAATAAAATCTAAAGATTACGCAGGTTAAAAAGGAAAGCAGCTCTTCTGTTTCTTTTCTTAATAATACTTTTTCTGGAACTTCTACAACTGTCTCATCACTTAGTTGTTGTTTTTCAAATAAGCGCAGCCTCTTCCATATGTGTTTTCTCCATTGACTAATCTGTTTGTAAACAATTCCATTCAACCAAAATAGAAACGGTCTAGATTGATCATATGTTGAAATAGATTTCCAAAGTTGAAAGTAGATTTCATTTACGATTTCATTTGTATCATGCCGATTTTTAACTATAGCAAAGACGGTTTCATAGACTCTCTGACTCGTTAAGTTAAATATAAATTCAAAAGCCTCCTCGTCACCTTTTAGTAAACGCTCTATCCAAATATGTATATCTTCATTACTTGCCAAGTAGTGCCCCCTCCTTAACGATGTTCTCACTATATATTGGACGGTAAGCAAAATAAAGTTCCAAATTTCATAAAAAATATAATACTTTTTATTCATTCATATATTTAAAAGGAAAATATATTGAATTATTCCTATAATACTTTTTACTTTTCTAACTTTTAACCTATACTGTTTACTAGCTTATCTTTCAACATAATGAAAAGACTTGAAACACATGATACACTATAGCTACAATTGTTTTTTTTGAGGAGGAATATACATATGTATAAAATTTTAATCGTTGAAGACGATCCAAATATTTCATCATTACTGCAATCTCACATTCAGAAGTACGGTTATGAGGCTGTTGTAGCGGAGAATTTCGATGATATTATGGAATCGTTTAACGCTGTGAAACCACATCTTGTTTTACTTGATGTAAACTTACCGAAATTCGATGGTTTCTACTGGTGCCGTCAAATTCGTCATGAATCTACTTGTCCAATTATTTTCATTTCAGCGCGTGCTGGTGAGATGGAACAAATTATGGCGATTGAAAGCGGTGCGGATGATTACATTACAAAGCCGTTCCACTACGACGTTGTAATGGCGAAAATCAAAGGACAATTACGCCGTATTTACGGTGATTATGCACCAAATATTTCTGAACGTATCGTTGAAGTAGAAGGGTTAAAACTATTTCCAGAACGTCCAGAAATTCATTTTGGATCTGAACAAGTTCTTTTAACGAAGAAAGAAGCTATTTTAGCAGAAATGTTATTATCAAAATTCCCTCGTACAGCGAGCCGTGAAGATTTATTAGCTGCGCTTTGGGATGATGAAAGTTTCGTTGAGGAAAATACATTGAACGTAAACATTACGCGTCTTCGTAAAAAGTTTAATGAGCTTGGTATTGAGAACTCTATTGAAACAGTACGTGGACTTGGATATCGCTTTAACGCAACTTGGAGTGAATAAGCATGAAGCTATTTTTACGTGATCATTTTGCATTTTTCCTACTGTACGTATTAAACTTCGGTATCATCTTCGTTCTTTATGATGCAGTAGATGGATTTCAAAACAATAAATTTTACTTCGTTGTTTTAAGTTTATACTTATTTATTTGTTTCCTCGCTTATCGTTACGTTCGCAATCGTAGAATGTACCATAGATTAAGTGAGCAACCAGAAAAAATGGAAGATGCGTTTATTGAAAGAGCGACTGCTCCGATGCCTCACGGTGTCAATGAACTCGTGCGTACGCAGTACCGCCTCTTCCAAAAAGAACTACAATCGTATGAAGTAAAACAACAAGAACATCAATTATTTATTAACCATTGGGTACATCAAATGAAGACACCTGTTTCTGTTATGCAGCTTATGGTGCTAGAAATGGAAGACGAGCATTTAATTCCAAAGTTTAAAAAAGAATTAGAGCGTCTAAACCAAGGGCTTGATATGGCTTTATACATGGCTAGGTTAAATAACTTCCATGAAGATTTCCATGTCGAGACGATTTCATTAAAAGATACGGTAACAAAAAATATTAACGGATTAAAAGAACTATTCATTCGTAATGGTGTCTTCCCTGTTTTAGAAGTCCATTCTGATTTAAAAGTTGCTTCTGATGCGAAATGGCTAAAATTTATCATCTATCAGTTAATGACAAATGCTGTTCGTTACTCTGGTGAACGCGGAAAGAAAGTTTTCTTATCTGCTTATCGAAACGGAAAAGATATTATTTTAGAAGTTCGTGATGAAGGTGTTGGTATTCCGCAAGAAGATATTCGAAGAGTATTTGAACCGTTTTACACTGGGAAAAACGGTCGCGCATTCGGAGAATCTACTGGTATGGGACTTTATATTGTAAGTAAAATTTGTGATTATTTAGGTCACTCTGTCAAACTAGATTCTGAAGTTGGTAAAGGAACGACGATTAAAATCATCTTCCACAACGCTGCAAATAATCAAGCAGAACATACGGAGAAGGTGACCGAAGCATGATCGTAACATATGCAAGCAAAATGTATGAGAACTCAATCTCATACATTTTTTGCAATACAACTACTTCTATATCTTCTAGCCGGAGGTATAATCTATGACATTTTGGCAATTTGCATTTAAAAATGTAACGCGTAATTCAAGAGCTTATTTTGCTTACTTTGTAAGTAGTTCCTTTTCCATTGCTGTGTTCTTTTCATTTGCTGTTTATTTGTTTCATCCGAAATTACAAAATTTTAGCATGACCTCTGAAATTTCAGGATTAATGATATTTTCAGAAGTAGTAATTGTATTTTTCTCTTTCTTCTTTTTACTATATTCCATTGGTACTTTTTTAAAAGTTAGAAAAAAACAATTTGGTGTTTTGACCATTTTAGGGATATCGAGAAAACAATTACATCGTCTTGTTTTTATGGAGAATATGTTAATCGGGATTTTATCTATATTTTTCGGCATGCAGTTTGGAGTTGTTTTTTCTCAATTTTTTTTATTAGTAACATCCAAACTTACGCATGTTCCAGGAATATATTTATACGGTCCTACTAACGCGTTTATTTTAACAACCATTGTTTTCCTTAGTCTTTTTATCATTGTATCTGCATTCACACCAATGCTTATTCGTACAAAAAAAGCGGTACACCTTTTAAAAACAAATGGTGGAAAACAAAAAGAAAGAAAACCATCCATACTTGTTTCATTATTTGGTGCGATTTGTTTATTTGGTGGTTATGCGTTAGCTGGAAATCCTAAATATTTCGTATCAGTAAGCCCGCAAATCGGTGTTATATATATGGTTTCAAGTATTTTCGTTATCCCAATGCTTGTTACAATCGGAACATATTTCTTCTTTTCACAAATTAGTTTCTTACTGATTTATATTTTAAAGAAAAGAAGGAAGTTTTATATGAAACGGATTAATATGCTTTGGATTTCGGATTTAGCGAGCCGTATTCGAACGAATATTAATATGCTTTTTATTGTAGCGATGCTATCTACGATCGCTTTCACAATGATTACGTTTCTATATGGATTCGGGAAATTTATTAAGCTAGAAGTTAATAGAACTTCTCCTTTCCCAATTTCTTATTTTTCTTATGATGCGAACCCTTTTGTTACAGAGCATTTAAATTGGCTTGAGCAACAATTACAAAAAGAGCATTTCCCTTATCAAAAAATAGAAGCTGATATATATGAAACACCACTAAAAGAAGATAAAGATATAGCCATTTATAATGACGTATACGCAATTAAGCAAAGTGACTATAACAAACTTGCAGATTCTTTACGAATGAAACAACTATTTATGGATGATAACGAAGCATATGTGCTAACAGGGACATCTTATATCACCATATTCAACGAATTTGAGCAAAGCTACAAAAGAGATTACATTACACTCTCTAGTACAAATACGAAATTACGAGTGAAAGGCTATGAGCATGTAAACGCAATCCCATCTGACTTTTCATATCAAACGATAGTGTTGCCTGATATTATCGTAAATAACTTACCTAACACCGTAAAACATATATCAGCATACAATTACAAAATTCAAAACTGGGAACAGACATATGAAATTGCTGATAATTTTATAGAAAAGGTGCAAAAAGATCGAAATAAATCCCAGTATGAAGGACCTCTTATTCGATCCTTTGAATCAGCAGGATCGTTATACAAAATAACATCTGGTAGTGCCGCATTCTTCTTAATCGGGACATTTTTAGGAGTTATCTTCTTCATTGGAGCTGGTAGCGTTCTTTACTTTAGAATGTATACGGATTTGACGAACGAACAAGAGAAATATATAACGATTTCTAAAATCGGTGTAACAGATACAGAGATGAAACGATCTGCAACCATTCAACTTAGTATTTTATTTTTCATTCCGTACATTATGGCATCCATTCATACAATGTTCGCAACAAAAATGCTACAAGATGTAATTGGTTTATCTCTGTTCAAAGAAGTTTCAGCCGTTCTTATTATTTTTGGATTCGTTGAAATCGTATTTTTCTTATTTATTCGTTCACTTTATATGCAAAAATTATCACAGTACACGAGTGGACAAAATATTTAAAACAAACTTGATGAAAAGAGTATTTCTTATGCTCTTCTCATCTTCACCCCATTAGGAGGCTAGGTGAATGACATTTTGGCAGTTTGCATTTAAAAACGTGACGCGGAACGCCAGAGCTTATTTCGCCTATTTTGTAAGCAGTGCGTTCTCCATCGCAATCTTTTTCTCATTTGCAGTTTATTTATTTCATCCTAAATTGCATATGACAGACGTGAATTATTCTCTGAACATATTAATGACAATTTCAGAAGTTGTCATTGTGTTCTTTTCATTTTTCTTTTTACTGTATTCAATCGGTACGTTTTTAAAAGTACGAAAAAAACAGTTCGGGATTTTAACAGTACTTGGCATATCTCAAAAACAATTAAAACGACTCATATTTATAGAAAATATGTTAATTGGTGCTCTTTCTATATTTTTTGGCATTCAACTTGGAGTCGTCTTTTCACAGTTCTTTTTATTAGTTACCGCCAAAATTACACACGTACCTGGTTTATATTTATATCCGCCTACAAGTGCTATCGTTTTAACTATCATCATCTTTCTTGGGCTCTTCATTCTCGTATCATCTTTTACACCCATGCTCATTCGTACGAGAAAAGCCGTACGTCTTTTAAAAGAAGGAACAAAACAAAAAGAAAGAAAAGCATCCGTTCTCATCTCTCTATTTGGTGCGATGTGTTTAATATGTGGATATGCGTTAGCCGCAAATCCGCTGTATTTTATGTCGCTAGGTGACATCATTGGGCTTTTATATGCCATCTCTAGTATATTTGTCATCCCATCGCTTATTGCAGCTGGAACATACTTTTTCTTTTCACAAATTAGTTTTTTACTTATTCGTATTTTAAAAATGCGAAGAACGTTTTATATGAAACGAATTAATATGCTTTGGATTTCTGATTTAGCATCACGCATTCGTACGAATATTAATATGCTCTTTATTGTGGCGATGCTATCGACGCTCGCTTTTACAATGATTACATTCTTATATGGATTCGGGAAATTTACAAAGTTTGATGCGATTAGACAAAACCCTTTCCCGTTTACTTATTTATCACATACTGAAAATACATTAGCTGATGAACATTTAAACTGGTTAGAGCAGAAATTTAATGAAGAGCACTTTACTTATACAAAATTTAAAACAGATATATATGAAGTATCTTCAGCTGAAGATAACACACAGCTCTATTACGCAATTAAACAAAGTGACTATAATGTACTCGCTAAGGCGTTAAATTGGGAAAAACTCACGGTGAATAAGAATGAATCTTATATCCTTATGAAAGACTTAGATGATCAAGTTATTGGAACACTTCACAATAAAGACAAGAAAAATACTCTTACACTTACTCAAAACAATTTACAACTACAAGTGAAAGAATATAAAAGTTATAACCCATTCCCAAACAGCTTAATATACCAAGTACTCATACTATCTGATGAAAATGTAGAAGCCTTATCCACCGTTTCCAAACAAATGAGTGTATATAACTTCAAGGTTACAGATTGGGAGAAAGCACATAATATCGGTTCAGCGTTTATAACAAAAATCGATAACGACAATGCAGCGATTCAAGCAGAGCATCCACCGTTCCATGCAAGTGAAGCGAGCGATTCTCTATATAAAACAAAACTAAATGTCGCTTCGTTCTTCTTAATTGGTACTTTCCTAGGGGTTATTTTCTTTATCGGTGCTGGCAGTGTTCTTTACTTCCGAATGTATACAGATTTAACAAATGAGCAAGAAAAATATATAACGATTACGAAAATTGGCTTAACTGAGACTGAAATGAAACGTTCAGCGACAATTCAGCTTGCGATTCTTTTCTTCGTGCCTTACATTATGTCATCGATCCATACGATGTTTGCGACAAAGATGCTACAAGAAATATTACATCTCTCGTTTTTCGCTGAGATTACAGTCGTACTTATGATTTTTGGAACGGTTGAAATTCTATTTTTCCTTTTAATTCGTTCCTTCTATATGCAAAAATTATCACAACACATTAAGTTTTAGAGAATAGAAAGGTGATTATTATGGAAGAAGTATTACACATAAAAAACGTCTCAAAAGTGTATGAGGGAAAAGTACCTCATACCGCTTTAAAAAATATAAATTTACACGTAGATAAAGGTGAATTTGTTGCTATCATGGGGCCATCTGGTAGCGGTAAATCTACGTTTTTAAACGTTATTTCTACAATTGATTCCCCTACTTCTGGTGATGTCGTTATTAATGGAAAAAAACCGCACACATTTCGTAGAGAGAAGTTAGCCATTTTCCGCCGCCAAGAGTTAGGATTTGTTTTCCAAAATTTTAATCTACTAGATACACTAACAATCGGTGAAAATATCGTACTACCTTTAACATTAGATAATGTTCCGTTAAAAGAAATGGATGAAAAGCTTGATAACATTTCAAAAAAGCTTGGAATTGATCATATTTTGGACAAACGTATTTTTGAAGTTTCTGGAGGACAAGCACAGCGTACCGCAGTAGCACGTGCTGTTATCCATCATCCCTCACTTCTACTTGCTGATGAACCAACAGGGAACTTAGATTCAAAAGCAGCAATTGACGTAATGGAGCTATTTACGAAATTAAATAAAGAAGAAGATGCAACGATTTTAATGGTTACGCACGATCCGTTTGCAGCAAGTTATTGTAACCGCGTCATTTTCATTAAAGATGGCGAGCTTTACAACGAACTACACCGCGGATTATATCGCGAGAAATTTTATCAAGAAATATTAGATGTTCTAGCGTTATTAGGAGGAAGACGTGGATGACATTTTGGCAATTCGCATTTAAAAATGTCTCGCGTAATTCGAAAGCATATTTCGCCTACTTTGTCAGTAGTGCCTTTTCTATCATGGTTTTCTTTTCATTTACTGTATACGCGTATCACCCGCGGTTACAGAGTGTACAAAACTTTCAAGAACGTGATCCTCTAATGAACTTAGCTAGTACAGCACAGCTTGTGATTGTTATGTTCTCGTTCTTCTTTCTCTTATATTCAATTGGAACATTTTTAAATGTACGGAAGCAGCAATTCGGGATACTCACAATTCTCGGTATCTCACAGCGACAATTAAAAAGACTGTTATTTACTGAAAATATGATAATCGGGATATTATCTATCTTTATCGGCATTCAAGGTGGCCTTGTATTTTCTAACTTTTTCTTATTAGTCACTTCGAAATTAACAAGTGCTAAAGGTCTCTATTTATATTGGCCAACAGAAGCGATTATCGTGACAACCGTAACGTTTATCATTTTATTTTTAATCGTTTCTACGTTTACACCAATGTTTATTCGTACTCGAAAAACAGCCCACCTTATTAAAGGGAACAAGAAAATACCAGCTGAAAAAAGACCATCTATACTCATCTCTTTATTTGCTTTAATTTGTTTAGGGCTATGCTATTATATCGCTGGTTATCCGCGAGGCTACGTAACGGAAAAAAATGTGCAAAATGGATCTGTCTTTTTTATTATGTTATCTATTTTACCGCTCGTAGTAGTCGGGACATATTTATTCTTTTCACAAACATTTCTTCTTTTTATCTATATTTTAAAGAAGCGTAGAAAGTTTTATTTGAAACAAATAAATATGTTATGGATTTCGGACTTAGTTGCTCGTACCCGTAGTAATATTAACGTACTCTTTATCGTTTCTATGCTATCTGCACTTGCATTTACAATTATTATTGGGTTATTCGCCGCTAATAACAATACGAAGGCATCAGTACTAGAGCGATATCCCGTCCCCTTCACTTATACATCAGAAGGTGACAATTCCCTTGAACAAAAGCATATTTCTACAATTGAAACGGAGCTTACAACTAGTAATTTTCAGTACAAAAAATATAAGTTTACAGTATTAAAAGATACAGCTTCCAAAGAAGATATTATGCTTATGAAGATGAGTGATTATAACGCAATTGCTAAACAATTGAAAAGACCGGAAATAACAATCGATTCTACAGAAGTTTATATTATTTCTCGGCACTCACCAGAACTTCTCGATCTCGTATCTAATCCATTTGCAAAGCAAAATACGATTACACTCGGGTCTAATAAAAAAGAATTTCATATTAAAGGGTTTATTAATAAGGGAATCGAACCATCCTTTGCATTCCCACATTTAGCTGTCGTACAAGATTATGTATTTGATAATATGATTCCTCATATTGAGACAACCGTAATCTATAACTACTTCGTAGAAAACTGGGAAAATGCAATAGTTCCAACCAAAAATATGTTACGTGTTATTAGTGGTGATGCACGTGAGTTCTACAAAAAGCATACAGAAGAGAACGCTCAAGTTCCTTTCTTCATACATACGGCTACGGATGAACTCATTTACGGTAAAGGAAATGCAGTTGCTCAATTCTTTATTTGGGCATTTCTTGGTTTTATCTTCTTTATCGGTGCGGCTAGTGTCTTATATTTCCGTATGTATAATGACTTAACAACTGAAAGACAAAAGTATATTACGATTACAAAACTTGGCTTAACTGAATTAGAAATGTTTCGCTCTGCAACCATTCAATTAGGAATTTTATTTTTTGTTCCTTACATCGTTGCTGGTGTTCACACGTTATTTGCGGTTAAGTTTTTACAAAGCATGTTTTCTTTCTCCTTACTAAAAGAGACATGTATCGTACTCACCTTTTTCGGGATTATCGAGATCATTTTCTTCTTCTTAATCCGTTCTCTGTACATTAATAAATTATCACAGCATATAAAAATATGAATAAAATGGCCTTGTGCGTATTGCACAAGGCCATTTTCAATAGTTTTTAATTAGCAGCAATATCCACCATAGCCGCCAGCATAACCGCCGTAACCACCGTATCCACAAGAGCCGCCTCCGCCGAAGCAGCTAGCACCGATGATAATTAATAAAATAAACAATACGATTAGAAGCGCAAAACCGCCTCCGCAACCATTTCTGCGGTTACAATCATCATGTCTGTGTTCACACTTTTCGCTCATTACCCTATTCCTCCTTTAGTATCATTCATAACAAGTTCCTCTTGTTCTAAATGAGGGGATTCCATTTATATTATGTTTTCAGGGCGAATAGGAAGCTTGGCTTACCTAAAAACGGGCTTGTTTTAGCAATTGGGCTTAATCAAAAAAAAGATACCTATTCAGGTATCTTTTAAAGAAACATATTCAACAAAAGGGCAAAACCGAATGCAATAAATGACAACAATGTTTCCAGCACCGTCCACGTTTTAAATGTTTCCTTCACCGTTAATCCTAAATACTCTTTTACAAGCCAGAAGCCTGCATCATTTACGTGAGAAAACATTAATGAACCTGCACCGGTTGCAATAACGAGAAGCTCTAAATTCACACCAGACATGTGCTGAATAACCGGTGAAACAATTCCTGCTGCTGTCGCTAGTGCGACTGTCGCTGAACCTGTTGCAATTCGAATTAATCCAGCTACCATGAAAGCTAATACAATTGGTGATAACGAAATATGTTCTGCCATTTGTGCAATAGCCGTTCCAACGCCGCTTTCAATTAATATTTGTTTAAATCCACCGCCTGCACCAATAATTAAGATAATGGAGCCGACCGGTAATAAACTTTCATCCGTTAATTTTTTAATTATCTTTTTATTAATTCCTTGTCTTATTCCAAGTAAATAAAATGCTGCGAAACATGAAATAAGTAAAGCGATTACTGGACTCCCTATAAAAACAAAAAATTCAGTTAACTTTTTCGGTAATGAAATATATGGTGCAACTACTGATAAAATCATCAATACAACTGGTAATAAAATAATAAAGAATGATACTTTACGACTTGGCAAATCAGTTGATACTGTCGTAACTCGAACAAGCTCCGGTTCATTTTCCGGTATAACCCTCTTATGTACCCACTTTGCAAATATTGGCCCTGCTATAATAGCCGTTGGTAACGCGATAAGTAATGAATATAAAAGTACCTTTCCTAAGTTCGCGTTATAAATACCGATTGCTGTCATGGCACCTGGATGTGGTGGTACTAGCCCATGTACGATAGATAATCCCGCAATAACAGGTAACGCAATTAATAATATATTTTGCTTCGTCGTTTTTCGAATGGAAATAACAAGTGGTAATAAAATGACGATCCCTACTTCAAAAAAGACAGGAATCCCTATAACAAACCCTGCAAATAACATAGCCCAAGGTAATTTTTTTACGCCGAAAAATCGAATAAAGAAATCTGCAACTTGCATGCCTGCCCCTGAATCAGACATCATTTTCCCTAATATAGTTCCAAGTGCCAAAATACCAACTAAATGTCCTAGTACACTACCAACACCAGTTTCATAGGCAGCCACTATTTTCGTTAAGTTCAGTCCAGACATAATAGCTAAAAACAAACTCGCAACTGTTAAACTAATAAATGCATGCCATTTCCACCATGATACCCCTAAAATAACAATTGTGATCGCAAGTAACGTGACGATTAATAAGTATATATCCATCTCTCATTCTCCTTACTTTTATCCCGATTGGTGCGGGCTAATAATTAGTGGGTGATGCCCTCCTCCACTAATTAAAGTTTTACTTTATAAAAAAAGAGGGAACATCCCCTCTTTTTATACGTCATAATTCACTACATAATGCTGCATTTCTGTATTGTAGTAGCCTTCGCTATATTCAATTACTTCGCCAACTTCATCATAAGAATAGCGCATACGTTTTAATAACGCTGTCCCCTCTTTTTCACCTAGCGCTTCTGCAACGAAGCTAGGCGCAAGCCCAACAGCGAATTCATCTCTGAAGTTTTCTAAATGTATACCTCGGTCTTCAACTAAATCATAAAGCGATTGTAAATCAAAGTCCGATAAATCTGTACTTGCCATGTGTGCTGAGAAATAGTGCGTATAATGAATGTACGGTGTATCATTTAACGTATATAAACGTTCGATACGGAAACTCTCTTTCCCGAATAATCGAAATGGCACTGTTCCTTCCTCATTATGTACGACTTCTGCTTTTAGCAATTTCTTCTGTACTTTATATCCTTCTTCCACTAACACTTCTGTAAATTTCTTACCCTTTGACAACTTTGTCGCCGAAGTATTACGAATTACTTTCGTTCCTTTACCGCTTTTTTTTTCCAAGTATCCTTCTTGAGCGAGTTCTTTAATGGCATTTCGTACTGTAATCTTGCTAACTTTGAACTCTTCCTCTAATTGCGGTTCTGAAGGAATATTCGTATGAATCGCATATACACCATGTAATATGCGATCACGAATAATATTTTTTATTTGTAAATATAATGGTCCTTTTTTCCTCGTTACGTTCACTGTTACACCCACTACCTTTCTACATCACCTACTGATGCCGTCATTGCCCGAAGTATATCTTTCTCTGATGACATTGGCGTATCACCGACGATTGTATGTGCTAGCATTCCAGCTGCTGACGCAAATGAAACAGCTTTCTCTGGTGCGAACTCTTTTATCTCGCCATGAATAATTCCGCTCGTATAAGCATCTCCAGCACCTATTCTATCATATACAGAAAACGTAAGTGTTTTTGCAAAAGTGAACGATCCATCTTTACATATAAACCCGCGAAGCGAATGTGTATTATCACTGTTAATAGAGCGATGAGTACCAGCGATTGTAGCAATATGATACGTTTCAGCTACCTTTGGAATGAGATCCAGCAGCTGCGCCTCACGCTCCATCTCTTCTGTTTTCATCCCAAGAACGAACATCGCATCTTTTTCATTCATCATAACGATATTAGCAAGCCCTAGCATTTCTTCATAATGCGGTTTTGCCTGTTCATATCCGTCTTCTCCCCAAAGTGAGGGACGATAATTACAATCAAAAACGACGGTTCCTCCGTTTTCTTTAACTGCTCTCGCTAAAGATTTCATATGATGACGCACAGTATCATTCATCGCAAGTGTAATACCGCAAAAATGAACGATATCAATTTCCTTTGCGATTCCTTCAAATTGATACATTTCTTCACATGCCGTATTGAAGCTACTTTCTAATCGATTCGAATATGTAACGCGGCTTGCACGTGCACCGAATCCATTTTCTAAAAAATACATACCTACATATTTACCACCTCTTGAAACAAGAGAAGTTTGAATCCCTAACTTTTGAATGTAAGATACAGCTGCATCTCCAACCGAATTTTCCGGTAAAGTTGAAATAAGAAGCCCTTCATGCCCTAAGTGAGAAAGTGCCGCTACAACGTTCACACCTGTACCTGAAAATGAGTAATTTAACGTGTTAGCTTGCGACAACAATTCATATCCAGGTACTTGCAGGCGCATCATTACTTCGCCGAACGCTGCAATTTTCTTACGCATATTGATCAACTAGCTTTTTCACGACTGCTAATAATTCACGAACATCTTCTACTTTCGTATTACCAGTTTCTTTATCAATAATAGAAGAGTATACGTGCGGGATAACTTGCTCTACATTTGCCTCAAGCGCAATACGTACAATTGTTTCAAAGTTTTCTTTATCAATTCCACCTGTTGGCTCTAATGCGAATCCTTCTTCTGCACAAGCTTTCGCAACTGCGCGATATTCTTCTTCGTGAGCTAGCCCTTTCATCGGGAAGTATTTCAATGAATTTCCGCCCATATCACGTACAAGTGCGATCGCTGTTTTAATTGGAACGATTGCTTTTTCTTCTCCAGCCGCACTAATTGGGCCAGTAGAAATATTTACGTAACCTACTTTTCCTGTTGGTGATACTAAACTATTAATCCAGCTATCCTTTTCGCCGAGATTTGCTCGCGTTGCTCCAACTGAAGGGAACACTTGGTTAATATGGCTACCAGGATAATGCTTCGCAATTTCAGCTACAACTGCTGCTTGGCGATTATCTCCTGCGCCTAGTCCGATTGATACAGCGTCATCAATTTCTTTTCCGTATGCTTTCATAGCTGTAACAGCTTCTTCTACTGTTGGGTAGTCTTTTGATAACACTCCCACTACTACATAACCTTCTGCTGCTTCAAAAATATCTTTTGCATTTTCTATATTGTTTGCTAATACATTTAATGCTACGTGGCCTTTATAAAAACGTTTTTGAATGTTTGTCATTTTAGTTTCCCCCTACGATTTCTCTCAATTTTTCTTCAATCACATGTATGTCATCACCTTGAAGTGGACGTGGATCAATATCAAAGAATCCTTGTCTTACTCCGTAATCACGTGTATAAATGGCGATTTCCCCTTCGCGTAATGCAGTCACAACTTCTTTTGCTGATTTGTTTAACTCTTTCTCGTTAATATGAATACGAGCTCTAAAGATTGCTCTTCCTGCTTCATCTTGAACGATCGTTACATTTACACCATTTAATTCTTTTAGCGGCATAAGTACTTGTAATAGCTCTTTTTCTTGCTCGCTCTTATCTTCTTTTACTCCGTACTCATCAAGCGCTTGAAGTAAACCGAAAGTCGTCTCTTTCCCAACTTTCATACTTCTTCCGATGCAATGTAATTGTACTTTCAGCCACTCGATGTATTTTCGTTTCCCGCCAACAATACCAGAAGTAGGCCCTTCAATCGCCTTTGAACCGCTATAAATGGCAAGATCTGAATACTTCACATATTTTTGAATATCTCCTTCAGCTGCTGCATCCACGATAAGCGGTACGTTATTTCGCTGCGCAACTTCCCATGCTTCTTCAACAGAAATCATATTTTTTTGCACTGCATGATGTGATTTCACATACAGAATCGCTGCTGTATTTTCACCAATTGCATCTTCAATATGCTCTGCTTTCCCTTCATTTGCATAGCCAACTTCAACGAGTTTACCGCCGCCTAAGTAAATCATCGTTTCAACAGGTGCACCGTATTGAACGTTATGACCTTTTAACATAATCACTTCGTTTTTCGCGATTACTTCTTGATGAAGTCTTTCACTTTTACGGCGATTTCCTTCCGTAACGATACCAGCGATAGAAAGCGCAATTCCGCTTGATGCTGAATTTACAACAACTGCTGCCTCTGAATCTAGAATTCTCGCAATATGGTCTCCTGCTTTATCTACTAAATCAGCAATTTCTACATAATTTTGTCCACCATGTTTCATCGCATCCATCACTGTATTTGCCGGAGCGGATACACCTAAAATACTCATTCTACCGCTCGCATTAATCACTCTTTTTAATCCGTACTTAGCATTCAATGAATGACCCATTGATTACAACCCCTTTCGTATCAATTCTTCTTTCAGCAATGCGCTGATCCCCTTCTGAATCAATTAACGTAACCTTCTCATCTTTCACCGTAAATAAAGTTAAGTTTGCAATATCTCCTTCTTGAATGCGGCCAAGCTCTGGTTTCTTAAGCCATTCTGCTGCATTTTTCGTAACCGCATCAATCACTTCTTCTAGCGGATAACCTAAGTAAAGGAATTTCGAAAGAACGTGAGCCATACTGTAAACTGGACCGTGTATACGGTTCTTCCGGTAAATATCTGTACTAATTGTACGAAAGGCAATACCGTAACGCTTCGCTGCTTCTGCTACTTTAAAAGAAAAACTAGCGTTACCGTGACCAACATCTAAATGCACACCGCGATTCACTGCATCTAGTAACACAGGTAGTGGTTTACCTTCTTCATCAAATAAATTATTTTCTTTCCCGTTTAAATAATGTGTAATGACATCATCTTTTTCTAAAAGAGGTACAACTTCCTCAATGCGAGGAGGCGCTGAACCGATATGTACCATAATCGGTAATGATGTTTCTCGAGATAAAGCGCGCGCTACATGCAGCGGTTCAATTCCACTATCACAAACGACACTTTTACTCATTCTCGCCTTTAACCCAACGATTACATCTTTATACTTTTCTACTGCTTCTATCGCTTTCTCTTTATCTATCCATTCCATATTGGATAATTCATCAATTCGTTTCAAACCGATGCGAGAAATATTTAAAAAGGCAAATAAATTTGTCTTTGCCTGCTCTCTACTTTTTACTAAATCTGCAATGCGATCAGCACCGCAACTACCCGCATCAACAATTGTCGTTACCCCTTGCTTAACGCCAATTTCATCCACCTCATCGCCATACGGATCAAACTCTGGAAAAGCATGAACGTGCAAATCAATCCAACCACTCGATACGTAAGTACCAGAGTAATCAAGAACCTTTCCACCCTCGCCAGCACCAGCTTTCGTCACCTGTGCGATTTTGTTATTTTCAATTACAATGTCAATCTCTTCCCCGTTCACACGTTTCACATTACGTAGTACGAATCGTTCTGTCATTGTATTTCCACCCTTTTCTATAAGAAGCCATAAGAATACGCTTACATTTAAGTTTCATTTTTTATATCTCTTTCACACGCTTAGCGTAACACAAAAAAAGGGAGAAGTAAATATAACGTTATAATGTTTAAAAGTAAATAAAAAGATGCTCCTCCAAAATGTTGATAGTACAGGAAATTATATCAACGATTTTTCGAATATATCTATCATAACTTACAATATATCAACGATTTTTTAATTATATCTATCGTAACTCAAAATATATCAACGATTCGACAAGGAATATCGATTTACCGACAAAAAACGTCAATTCCTTTCTTATATAAGAAAAGGCTGTCCCAAATGGCACAGCCTTTTTCTCTATTCCTGAACCGTCACAATAACCCCATCCATATTGTTACCGGAAATTTCATACTGCTTGTTTGCTGGAACGTTCACTTTCGTATTCTCAGAAACTTTATAATAAGAAACAGTATATTTCTTACCTTCTACTTCAGTTGAAACCTCTTTTTCCTCTTTTAAAAACTCTAAATATTCCTCTAGTGTAAAATTCTTTTTTTGCATAATTGCGCTATGAGGTAGGCCGACATAACGGATATGCCATGGCTCATATTGAATTCCAGTAATGTTACTTTTATTTTTCGGATAACGTAATACAAAGCCATGCTTCCATACGTTCTCTTCAATCCATTTTCCTTCAGGCGCTTTCTCCATTTTTTTTTGAGTAGACCCAATGTCCAGTGATAATCCTAAATTATGTTCACTGTATCCTGCTGGAAGTGCATAATCAGATCCCATTTTTTCATATAGCTGTTTTTGCTCTTGGAAATCTCTATAACCACTACTAATCAAAAAATGGTTAACACTTTCTTTTCCAGCCGCATCGACAACGTTCAAAAACTTTTTCACAACATCCTTTGATAAACGAAGATTTCTATCAAATATTACATAGCCTCTTACTAATTCACTATTATGATTTATATTTATAATATCAGACCTAATACTATCTTTTTTTACTGGATAATCCCTGTTAACTAATAATAAATCACCCTTATAAATTTGTTCCTTCGTAATCTCTTTCCTCTCAGTGTTTGCCGCCTTTACTAGCTCATCTTTCCCGACAATTTTAACATCGATTTCCTTTTGAAATAAAGGTGATATATAAACGCCTACACATACTGTGCATGCTATAAAAAAAGAAATAAATACCCACTTTTTCATTTCTAGTTCCTCCTTAACGTAACTTACGTATAGAATAGAAAAAACTATTAAAATAAAAAGTGGGGTAAAGTTTAAATTTTTATTAAATTGTTACATTCTCGTCTTTTGGCAATCGTACTTCAAATATCGTTCTAACTACATTGCTTTCAGCAGAAATCGTACCATTATGCTGCTCGACAATATTTTTCGCAATGAATAGTCCAAGGCCTGTCCCGCCACGGTTCTCAGTTCTCGCTTTATCACCTGTGTAAAACATATCAAAAAGATACGGTAAATCTTCTTCTGGAATGCTATCTCCATAATTCATAATTTGTACGACAACTTCTCTATTATCAACATACCCATTCATATCAACAAATTGCCCATCATATCCGTAACGAACGGCATTTGTTAACAAGTTTTCAAATACTCTAGCTAACAATTTTCCATCACCGTGCATCGGTAAATGAGGGTCCACATTCAATCTAGCTTCTAAATGATGTTTTTCTAATAACGGATACAATTCCTCCTCTAACTGTATAAGTAACTCACTTATATCAATCGGCTTTTTATCCAGCTTTAGCATGCCATAATTCATACGTGTAATTTCAAATAGCTCATCAATTAAACTTTCCAGTCTTTGCGATTTTGTATATGCAATTGTGGAGAAATGTTTAATTTGTTCTTTTGTTAAATTTTCATCTTTAAGAATTAAATCTAAATATCCTAACACGGATGTTAATGGCGTTCTTAAATCATGAGCTAAATTTACAACAAGCTGATCTTTACTACTTTCAGCAAAATCTCCTCTTTCAACAGCTTCTTTTAACTTTTCACTTGCAACATTTATTTCACGCGCGATATTTCCAAACTCATCATTTGATGAAACTTGAACTTTATTCGTAAAGTTACCGTTCGCAAGATGATGAATCCCATTAGAAATTTCATCAAAGTATTTTAAATACGGTTTTGTCAAAAAGAAGAAAAAGATAATAGACAACGGAATAAAGAAAATTAAAAAGAAGTTAATGTCTCCAAATTCCCTTACCATTGACCTAAATTGTGCTAAAGGCTCTTCGTAGCGAACCATTGTTTTATAATACAGCTGCAATCCTTTATAAATTATATAAGTTACAGTTGCTGCAAGCACCATACTTAACGCAAATAAGGCAATCATTTTAAATCGAAAACTTTTCATCATATTAGCCATTGAAAGTATAACCTACTCCCCACACTGTTTTTATTAATTTATCCTTTCTTTTATCTTCTCCAAGTTTCTTCCGCAAAGTACGAATATGTACCATTACTGTATTTCCACCTTCATAATAATCATCCGCCCATACGTGCTGAAAAATATTTTCCACATTGTATACTTTCTTCGGATGACTCGCTAATAAATATAAAATATCGAACTCTTTCGGCGTTAATTCAATTTGCTCACCATACACATCAACCGTCCTGCGCTCAGGATTAATTACGACTCCGCCTATTTCTAAAGCAGATTTACTCTCCGCTACTTTCGGTTGATTTAACGTAAAAAACCTACGCAGTTGTGCATTTACACGTGCAACTAATTCTATCGGTGTGAAAGGCTTCGTCATATAATCATCCGCACCTAGTACAAGACCTGTCACCTTATCAAAGTCCGAAGTTTTCGCGCTTAAAAAAATAATTGGCATATGATGTTTCGCGCGAATTTGACGCGTCACCTCATAACCATCCATTTTCGGCATCATAATATCTAAAACTACCAAGTCGATTGGCTGCGCTTCAATAATATGAACCGCCTCTTCCCCATCCGCTGCTTTCACAACATGGTACCCTTCTTTTTCTAAATGTATCTCAATTAAGTCAGCAATTTCCGCCTCATCATCAGCTATTAAAATTGAAATGCGCTTCATTTTACTCCCCCTTTTTCATTCCATTTTTATACGCTCGATTGTAAACTAGTCTATCCAATTTGTACAATACGAAAAGGCTACTCGTTACAGTAACCTTGGTAAATAAAATTATATCAGCGATTATTGAAATATATCGACTTACCGACAATGAACGACAAAATCCTCTCGCTACTTGCGGGCATCCTAATGAAACTTCCATTTACCGTTCAAACACAATCCGCTGCTTCGTGATTTCCGCCAGCCTTCCGCGGTCTACTTCATACTCAGCTTCAACGCTTTGTGGTACCGTCACTTTCCCGCCCTCAAGCATCACTTCCGGTGAAATAATATCCCTCTCCCAATGTCTACTAGAAGCAGATATATCGCCAGGAATCGTAAAGTTCGGCAATGAGGCAAGGGCCACATTTTGCGCTCGTGAAATCCCCATCTCTACCATACCGCCGCACCAAACTGGTATGTTATGCTCCATACAATAATTATGGATTTGGATTGACTCTGTTAATCCACCCAATCGTCCTGGTTTAATGTTAACGATGCGGCAACTACCAAGTGTAATCGCAACGCGTGCGTCTTCTAAACTATGGATACTTTCGTCTAGACAAATTGGCGTTTCAATCTTCTTCTGCAGCTGTGCATGATCGAGAAAATCGTAATCTGCTAGCGGTTGCTCAATCATCATCAATTGAAATTCATCTAGTCGTTTCAGTTTCTCTGTATCCGCTAATGTATACGCTGAATTTGCATCAGCCATTAACGGGATGTGCGGGAACTCTTTACGAATCTCTTTCAATAATTCGTAATCATGCTCTGGCTTTATTTTCACTTTAAAACGCTCGTACCCTTCTTCTGCGTACTTCTCGATTTGTTTTAACATAACCGGAATCGTATTGATCCCAATTACAACGCCGACTTCAATTTCAGGGCTAGCTCCTCCAAGAACTGTCGCTAGCGATTTCTTTTGACGCTTCGCATATAAATCCCAAATAGCCCCCTCTATTCCGGCTTTTGCCATTCGGTTTCTTTTTATATGTTGAAATAGACCAGGTACCTCATTCGGATGAGAAATTTCAGCCTTTAATAAATCAGGTAACAAAAAGTCTTGCAGTACATGTAGTGCTGTCTTCACCGTTTCTTCCGTATACCACGGTTCAGAAAATGCAACGACTTCCCCAAATCCGATGTACCCGTCTGTATCCTCTAATTCAATAACAATACTCTCACGCTTTTCGTAAGTCCCGTAGCTCGCAGCAAACGGGATTACGAGTGGCATTTCCGTTATATACAGTGTCGCTTTTTTTATTTCCACTACATCTCCTCCACTAATTGTCTTAGCTCTCGTCTTAACAATTTTTTCGAAGCATTTCGTGGTAATTCCTCTAAGAAACACGCTTTTTTCGGCACTTTATATTTCGCTAATTTCTCCTCGCAAAAATGAATAATTTCTTCTTCTGTTACCTCCCCATTTTTTACAACAAAAGCAGCTGGTACTTGTCCCCATTTATCGTCAGTCATACCGACGACACCTGCTTCTGCTACCATCGGATGAGAAAGCAACACTTCTTCAATTTGGGCCGGATATATATTCTCTCCGCCAGAAATGATTAAATCACTGCGTCGATCTAATACGTATAAAAATCCTTCTTCGTCTAAATAACCGAGGTCACCAGTATGAAGCCATCCATTTTGAATGGTTTCGCGCGTCGCATCTTCACGGTTAAAATAACCGCCTGTTACGTTCGGTCCTTTTACTACGATCTCGCCTTCCACTAACGGCGGCACTACTACACCATCTTTTTCAATACGAAGTTGGCACTGAAATAGTGGTTTCCCGGCAGACCCTACTTTCGTTAACATGTAATCCGCGGATAACGTACAAATTTGCGACGACGTTTCTGTCATACCGTACGTTTGATATACAGGAATTCCTTTATCTACACATGTTTCGAGTAACGGTTTCGGCGCTGGTCCTCCGCCAAGTAACATACATCGTAAAGAAGATGGATATGTCTCTTCTCCAAGTCTCTCTAATAAGTCAGTTAACATTTTAGAAACGACAGAAATAATTGTTACGCCTCTCGTTTGAAGTGCTTTATGAATAAAGTCAGCATCATATTTCGGAACGAGTAAAATGCGCATTCCGTACATAATATTTTTCATTAAAAGAGATAACCCGCCAACGTGGAACATCGGCATACAGGCTAACCAACAATCATCATCACGAAGCCCTAAATTAAGCGAAGAGCCTACCGCGCTTGCCCAGTGATTACCGTACGTTAAAATAACGCCTTTCGGTTTCCCAGTCGTCCCAGACGTATAAATAATTGTCATCGCTTCTTCTAAAGAAAATTCTTCTTGTATAGATGCTTCTACCTTCAGTCCATGCATCACTTCAGCGAATGAATAGACAGGAACATCATTAGCATCAAACTGTTGATCCGTCACTAAACAAACAACTTCAGCATCATCCATTTGCCAAAGTAGCTCTTCTCTTGAAAGACGTGTATTTAGAAGTACAGCTACTGCACCTACGTAAGATAGGGCGTGAATAACTGTAATCATCTCCATACCATTTTTCATCAGAACAGCCACCTTTTGCCCTCGCTTCACTCCAACATGCGTGAGGTGTTCACAAACAGATACTACTTTTTCATGCAGCTGCAAGAAAGTAACTTTCTCTTCCTCTATTTCAATTGCAGTGCGATCTGGTGTTAAAAATGCACGTTGCTTTAACCAATTTGGCATCGTCTCCATCATACATTCTCCTTTCATGAAAGAAAGAGACTTGATATGACATCAAGTCTCTTAGTTGTTTTGTTTCCGGTTTGATCTCATCTAGCTGCGCCTCCTAGCCCCTTCCGTCTAAGAACCTTCCGCACGAGAAAGTAAAGTACACTTTCTGTGCGAAAGAACCTTAGCCTACGAGGCTAAACAGTCGGCTCCGCTTTTAAAACATCCAGCTACAGTAGCTAGAATGTTTGGTGGCTTCACTTCTTCCTACGAGGCAAAAAGCGCCTCTACGTCAGAAGCTCCATCCCCCTCACATTCTGAACGAGCTGCTTTCGCTTTTGATTTCATCCAGCTACATCGGCTAGAACAGTCGGTCGTTTCACGCCTTCCTACGAGGCAAAAAGCGCCTCTATGTCAGGAGTTCCAACGCCCTCTTGTTCTATGCGAGCCGCTTCTGCTTTTGGTTTCATCCAGCTACATCGGCTAGAATGTTCGGTGGCTTCACTTCTTCCTACGAGGCAAAAAACGCCTCTACGTCAGAAGCTCCATCCCCCTCACATTCTAAGCGAGCCGCTTTCGCTTTTGATCACGGGAAACGAGGGAATTGACCGAAGTCCGGACTGCGTTTTTCTTTGAACGCGTCGCGACCTTCTTTTGCTTCGTCAGTTGTGTAGTACAATAACGTTGCATCTCCAGCTAGTTGTTGAATACCAGCTAGACCGTCTGTGTCTGCGTTGAATGCAGCTTTTAGGAAACGAAGTGCCATTGGGCTGTTTGCTAAGATTTCTTGTGCCCATTGTACTGTTTCTGCTTCAAGTTCTTCTAATGGTACTACTGTGTTTACTAAGCCCATATCAAGCGCTTCTTGTGCACTATATTGACGGCATAGGTACCAAATTTCGCGAGCTTTCTTGTGGCCTACCATACGAGCTAGGTAACCAGCTCCGTATCCACCGTCAAAGCTTCCTACTTTAGGACCTGTTTGTCCGAATACAGCGTTGTCTGCAGCGATTGTTAAGTCACATACGATATGAAGTACGTGTCCACCACCGATTGCATAACCTGCTACCATTGCGATAACTGGTTTAGGAATTGCACGAATTAGACGTTGTAAATCTAATACGTTTAAACGAGGGATTTGGTCGTCACCTACATATCCACCATGACCGCGAACTTTTTGGTCGCCGCCAGAACAGAATGCACGTCCACCTTCACCTGTTAAAATGATAACGCCAACATTTGCATCATCACGAGCGTGTGCAAAAGCGTTGATTAACTCCATTACCGTTTTTGGACGGAATGCGTTATGTACTTCAGGACGGTTAATCGAAATCTTTGCGATACCATTGTATGTTGAATAAATAATATCTTCGTAATTGCCTTCTTTTACCCATTCAATAGCCATTACAACTACCTCCTTGTATATTTCTGATCTCCTCTATAAGTGTAGCTTCCTTCTTAGATAAAAAAGCATCACTGCATAGTTTTTAGAAATCCCTTTACTATTGTATCAAACTTTTCCGGTTGTTCCACATGAATTGCATGGCCAGCACCATCAATTTTGACAAATTTCGCGTCAGAGACGCATTTTTCGATATTTTTTAATATGCGAAAGAACTTTTCATCATGCTCCCCGTTCATTAAAAGAACAGGCATTTTCAAGTTGTGTAGCTCATCCCACCATGAAGGCTGAGCCCCTGTTCCCATGCCGCGCAAACTATTTGCAAGTCCTTTGGGATTGTTAGCAAGTCGTTCTTTTCGCACTGCTTCTTGTACGTTTTTTGCTAAACTTTTTTGCGTTTCAAATAGCGGAATATTTTCCCACATTAATACAAAACTTCGGATGCCTTCTCGCTCAATTTTATCAGCAAGTCGCTCATCCTTTTCACAACGTTCTTTTTGGTCCTCTTCACTTTCAAGCCCAGCTGTACAATTTTCTAATAAAAGAGAATGTACATACTCTGGATATAGACATGCCAGAGTAATCGCCAGTCTACCGCCCATTGAATAGCCAAGTACGTGCGCTTTTTCAATATGAAGGTAATCTAGTAGTTCTTTCATTTGCAATGCCGCATTTCGAATATCATAATGATTCACATCTTCGGGACTTTCTGTTTTTCCATGCCCAACAAGATCTACTACAATAACTTGAAACTGCTCGCTCCATGAAGGGATAAAAGAACGCCACGTTTCCATGCTTCCCGTAAAACCATGAAGAAGTAGAAGTGGTTCCCCGCTTCCGACTACTTCATATTCATACGATACACCTTGCAGCGTTACGTTCATTTCGATTCACCTTGTAAAGATGTAGTAATCACGTCCATCGTTTTTGCCCATAATGTCCGGTGCAGTATTAAGTTTTCATCACGGTTCGTACAAATTTCCACAACGTGTAAACCTTCTGTAGTCGTTCCTTTTTGTACCTCTTCTCGGAAGCTTTCCCAACCATTTACACGGCTAAATGAACCACCGTACATTTTAACAACGTGTTCATAATCAAGACCAATTGGTGTTCCAAATAATGATTCGAAATGTTCCTTTTTCTCATACTGTGGTAAGAATGAGAAAATACCGCCACCGTCATTATTTACAACGACAATTGTTATATTTAATTCATGTAATTTCGCGGCTAACAGTCCATTTAAGTCGTGATAAAAGGATAAATCACCGATCACTAATACGAGCGGATCGCAAATAATGCTCGCTCCTAAAGCTGTCGAAATGATGCCATCAATCCCATTCACACCGCGGTTTGCCATAACTTGAATATTTTTATCCAATGTGAAGAAGAATGAATCCGTATCACGAATTGGCATACTATTACTCGCAAAGAATGTTGCCCCGTCTGGTAGTACGCGGACAATATCCGTAATAACTTTCCCTTCAAATGCAGTATCATATGTTTCCATTTCACGAAGCGTTTCCTTCGTTTTTTCGTTTATATGTTGCCACATTCCGAACCAATCATTCTTTTTCATAACTGGCATTTTTTCTATTAATGCACTGCAAAATACAATATCATTTGCTTGGACAACTTCTGTCGCAACGAGAGCTGGATCTCTCCATTGTCCAGATTCATCAACAACGATATGAACTGCTTTCGTTTGTTTTTTTATGAACTGCGTTAATGATTTGGAAACAGGCATACCACCAAAGCGAATCATAACTTCTGGCTTCCACGTTTCTTTTAACAGTTCATTTCGTAAAAATGTATCATAACAGTCGATTACCATCGTTTTATCGTGATGTCCGCTACGAATATTAGAAAGCGGATCTGCCAATATTGGATATCCAGTTTTTTCAGCTAATTCTGCCGCAAATGCTGCGAGTTCTGAATGACTATCGTCTCCACAAATAATAAGCCCCTTCTCCATATGTGAAAGGCGCCCTACAAGCGAATCTACATATTCACTCGGCATCGTCACGTTCCCTTGCTGAACTACTCCTGTATATTCCCCGCGTCCTTTATCCCATAAACCTTCTAATGAGAAATCCGGGATAAGCGGTTCGCGTACTGGAAAATTAAGATGAACAGGTCCTTGCGGCGCTAAACAAGCATTCGCTATCATACGCTGCGTTGTCATGCGAGCGTAATGATACATCGCTTCACTCGCTTCTGGAAGAGCCATCTCTGTAAATTGCTTCACAAATGTACCGTATAAATTGAATTGATTCATCGCTTGTGGTGCACCGACATCTCTTAATTCATGCGGTCTATCTGCCGTTAAGACGATAAGCGGCACTCGTGAATGAAAAGCTTCACATACAGCTGGATAGTAATTAGCTGCTGCCGTTCCTGATGTACACAATAATGCAACAGGACGTTTTTTCGCTTTTGCGATACCGAGCGCAAAAAATCCTGCAGATCTTTCATCTACATGTAAATATGTGTTCATTCCTTCGTGTTGTTCCATTAGTAGAGCTATCGGCGTTGACCGTGAGCCTGGACTAATGACAACATCACATACATTTAGACGCGTCAGTTCATCCACGAACGCGCCTAAATAATATGATAATGCTTCTATATGATTGTTCATTTCATTAATTCCTCCAAAGCACCAAGCATCGGTCTAAACTTCAAACTTGTTTCTTCATATTCAAGTTGCGGTACAGAATCAATTACAATCCCGCAACCGGCAAATAAGGATGCTTTCTCGCCATTTAATAACCCGCAGCGGAGTGCAACCGCAAACTCACCATTTCCTTCATCATCTATCCAGCCAATCGGTGCGCCATATAATCCTCTGTCTAACAATTCAACATCACGAATCAGTTTCATCGCTTCCAAACGAGGTGTCCCGCCAAGAGCTGGTGTTGGATGTAATTCTTCTACCATTGTTAAAAGACTCGCATCGCCTTTTGCCTCTACAGGCGTATATAAATGAATTAAGTTTTTCGTTGTTAATAAGCCCGGACTTTCCGGAATATTAACGGATTCGCAGTGCTCATTTAATACCGACCTAATCATATTCACAACATAACCGTGTTCAGCTAAATTCTTTTCATCATGAAGAAGCGCATTACTATTTCGCTTACTTTCTTCTATAGATTGACCATGACCAGTTGAACCAGCAAGACACATCGAAGTAAACTTCTCATCTTCTTTGCGAATTAACCTCTCTGGCGTCGCTCCTAAGAAGCATGCTCCTTTATAATCAAAAGAAAATACGTAACAATCCGGTTGCCCAATGCGAAGTGCTTCTAAGACAAGAGCAGAATCAATATGATGATCCATCTCTACTTTTAACTCCCTCGCTAATACAACCTTCTGCACGTTCCCCAGCTTCATTTCATCTTGTACTTTCTCAATGGCCTCCATCCAGCCTTTCGGATCCACTTCTACTTTAGAAGTAACTGTTAATTTCGATCCTTCTAATGCACATTTACTCTCCCAAAAAATTTTCTCTTCTAAAGAAATCATTTCGTTAGAAAGAGTCTCTGCACAATCTGTTGCTGAGACAAATGTATTCATCGTTAACCATGCTTTTTCATTTTTTACAGTTAATAAAAATGCTGGTAGTGAAAATGTCGTATCATCAAATTCTTTCCATAAGTCCGTTTTCTCTTTTTCTTGGTCAAATGAAAATCCACCAAATAAAAGAGGACCTGTTCCAAATTCGTATTTTTCTCTTTGTACAAATGCTTTCTCTTTTACTTTATCCCACTCGTCACGAGCAGTTTGAAAGCGTTTGTGAGAAGCAGTTGCTATAGTGAAAACAGAGCCAATTCCAGCAAATATTACATGCTGAGCCGGGTCTGCAAAATAACATCTATTTTCGAATGCAATCCTTTTTCCTGCTGCATAAAACAGAAGCGGATCCATCCAGTCTATTTGTTTTACGAAGCTAACCAATATTTTTTCATCAGTTGCACGCTTAATGGCTGCACTAAGAGCTTCTTGCAAGCCTATTTGTTTCGTTTGAATCACAATTGTCTCCCCCCTATGGGCGAAAAATAGTCATAATTACGCTTGATTTTAAGATACACCTCAAACGAAAGGCCTGTCAACGTTTAGCATTTCTGAGAAATTCACCTTCTCTTCCTAGAAAATAAACGTTGACACTAAATGATGCTTTTTCTACACTTAGTTGTGTACAATATGTGACCAAAGGAGGATTCAACATGGAAATGAACGTCAAAACGAATTCCTCTCCTACGGCGCCAAAGCCAAGTAAGCAAACAGGCTGGCGCATCTGGTGGAGTTTACTACGTCCCCATACATTAACAGCCGCTTTCGTACCTGTTTTCATCGGAACAGCATATTCGATGCAGGTCGGAGGTATAAATCAAATACATCTTCCTCTTTTCCTTATGATGCTTCTTGCTTGTCTTCTCATTCAAGCAGCAACAAACATGTTTAATGAATACTTTGATTATAAAAGAGGACTTGATCACGAAGGTTCAGTTGGTATCGGCGGCGCTATCGTTCGCGATGGCATTCAGCCAAAAACAGTGCTTAACTTAGCATTTGGATTTTTCGGCATCGCAATACTATTAGGTGTTTATATTTGTATGAATTCTAGCTGGTGGCTTGCTGCAATCGGTCTTGTTTGTATGGCCGTTGCTTACCTTTATACAGGTGGCCCACTTCCAATTGCATATACACCATTTGGAGAGTTGACAGCCGGATTATTTATGGGTGTCATTATTATTGGGATTTCATTCTTTATTCAAACTGGCACTGTAACATCAGAAGTCATTTTACTATCTATTCCAAGCTCCATTTTAATTGGTGCCATTTTACTAGCTAATAATATTCGTGACTTGGATGGCGATAAAGAAAACGGTCGTAAAACATTAGCAATTCTCGTTGGACGTGAAAGAGCTGTCGGTGTACTTGCTTCAATGTTCATCGTTTCCTACATTTGGACAATTGCTTTAATTATCGTGGGCATCGTATCACCATGGATGCTTATCGTATTTTTAAGTGCACCGAAAGCATTTAAAGCGACGAAAGGCTTTATCGGCAAAAGCATTCCAATGGAAATGGTACCTGCGATGATTGCAACAGCAAAAACAAATACAATCTTCGGTTTCCTAATGGGAATCGGATTATTACTTGGATATTTCCTATAAAGTGAAACTTTAATCAATGGAGGGTTTGTTCATTTCCACTGATTATCAGCCCTCACCAATCGGGCGTTTACGGGCAGTTGATCTCTCACCTAGCTTCTTTGCTCCAGCCGAATTTGTAGGTGGGAGTTTTACTGCCCGGCAAATAGCGGGGTAAGAAGGAGCTGCTTATGCGGCTCCTTTTTCATATCTGAAATTCACCTCATAATTCCTACTCTCAACGCTCATACTATGTAAAGAAACTGAATTGTAGGAAGGTGGACGACTATGTTAACTCCACAACAAATAGGTCAATTTAAATCCATTTTAGAAAAACAAAAACAAGAACTAGAGCAAACGATACAAACTCATGAAAATACAGATCGTGCTTCTGAACGCGATTCAGTAGGAGAACTGTCTAGCTATGACAACCATCCAGGTGATATGGCTACAGAATTATACGAACGAGAAAAAGATTTCGGACTCATCGAATTTTGGCATAAACAACTAGATGATACAAAACATGCACTGCAAAAAATCGAAGCGGGTACGTACGGCATTTGCGAAGTGTCTGGCGAAGAAATTCCATTTGAAAGATTAGAAGCAATGCCGACTGCTACAACATGCATCCAGCACGCGACAAATAAGTTAAATATGAATACACGACCAGTTGAAGAAGAAGTGTTGCCTCCTTCTTTCCACAAGCATGATGAGGACCATTCTGTTGAGTACGATGCGGAAGATGCGTGGCAAGATGTCGCAAATTACGGAACATCTGAAACGCCGTCTGATTTAGAAAGACAAGATTCAAAAAACTATAATGGCATGTATGTAAATAGTGAAGAAAACGTAGGCTACGTGGAGGATTTTGAAAACTTTATCGGTACGGATATGTACGGGAAAAACCCACAAGTTTTCGCTACAGAGGAACATGAAGAATATGAACAAATGCTTGATGACTTTGAAGAGCGTACCTTTAAGGGCGAATTATCTTCAAATGAATCTAGTTCCAAAGAATAAAAAAAAGCATTCCGAAAATCGGAATGCTTTTTATCGCTAGCTAATTAGTTTTTTGTAACGTTAGCTGCTTGTGGTCCGCGGTTTCCTTCAACGATTTCGAAAGAAACTTCTTGACCTTCTTCTAAAGTTTTGAAGCCGTCGCCTTGGATAGCTGAGAAATGTACGAATACGTCTTCTCCGCCTTCAACTTCGATGAAGCCAAAACCTTTTTCGCCGTTAAACCATTTAACTTTACCTGTTTGCATGTCATGTACCTCCTAAATAAAAATGAAACTATGAATCCACATGAAAAGGTGGATATAAAGGACATGAATGTATAACAAGCTTACAGCCTTTAATACAACGTGCTTTATTTCCGTACCACATTATGTAGCTCAATAGTGTTTTCACTATATCATGCTATGTCGAAAACGTCAAATGAGAACACTTTCATTCCATCATTTTTTATAATCCTAGTATAACCTTAAATTTTCATTCTACTTTTATTCGAAAATTAACAAAACTATAGTGTTCTAATTCTTTTAACTTCTGTACAATATAATTACTACATATTTATGAGGTGAAAAAATGCAAGCACATGAAATCGAATATAAGTTATATGGCGATGATATGCAATTTGTTGAAATTGAATTAGACCCAAAGGAAAGCGTTGTCGCAGAAGCGGGCGCAATGATGATGATGGAAGACTACATCGAAATGGAGACAATCTTCGGTGATGGTTCTGGCCCATCTAACGGTCTATTCGGAAAATTAATGGGAGCAGGTAAACGTCTCGTTACAGGTGAAAGCATGTTTATGACTGTATTTACAAATACAGGGCACGGCAAACGCCACGTCTCATTTGCTGCTCCTTATCCTGGTAAAATTATTCCTGTAGATTTAACAGAATACCAAGGGAAAATCGTTTGTCAAAAAGATGCCTTTCTTTGTGCCGCAAAAGGTGTTTCTATTGGAATTGAATTTACAAAAAAAATAGGAACTGGTTTCTTCGGTGGTGAAGGTTTCATCATGCAGAAACTTGAAGGTGACGGCCTCGCTTTCATGCACGCAGGCGGAACTGTATATAAACGTGAATTAAAACCTGGTGAGAAACTTCGCATTGATACAGGTTGTCTCGTTGCCATGACAAAGGATATTAACTATGATATCGAATTCGTTGGAAAAGTAAAAACAGCTCTATTTGGCGGTGAGGGTTTATTCTTCGCAACATTAGAAGGTCCTGGAACAGTTTGGATTCAGTCCTTAACACTTAGCCGATTAGCAGCACGCCTTACAAGCCCAGCAGCGCAAAGTACTGGTGAAGGTAGTGTATTAGGTGGACTTGGTCGTTTATTGGATGGGAAAGAGTAAAAAGGGCCCTTATGTTGGCATGGCCATCGACTAATAAAATACTACAATTAAAACACCCTTGCTTGCAGTAATGCAGTGAAAGGGTGTTTTAATTTACGTCTACAAACGAGAAAAAACAGATGAAATAAAGTAATAAGGTTTACTTCAGTAAAATAAGGTATATTATATTTGTTGAATAGATTCTCTTTCAAGACAAGAAAAGTAGGTGAACAAAGTGGGAAAATATCAATTAGATTCCAAAAGTCAGGTAGCTGTGGCAAAGTTTCATGAAAAACAGAAGCCTGCCAAATTTGATAAAAAGCAGCAACTTGAACAATTGCGTGCGGAGTATTTGAAAAAGAAGCAAAAACAAACAGATAAATAATATGTTTTGTTTCCCGAAATTTTCTGTATATAGTACGAACAAACACAAGAAAATAGGTGATTTATTCATCTTTCAAATATATACAGGCTATTTTTTCAAACCTCTTACAAGCCCAGCATTATAAAGTACTGGTGAAAGTAGTATATTAGGTGGCCTTGTTCGCCTTTTAGATGGAAAAGAGTAAAAAATGCCTCCAATGCAAAAAACATTGGAGGCATTTCTCTAAAGTTTATGAATATGGCATTTTATTTTTACTGCGGAGGGCTATACATACCATTTCGAATCATATAATACTCCATCGCGTCATTAAGCCATGCCTCTTCTTCTTCCGTGTAAGGAGATGGCATCATATTATTATATTGTTCTTCTACATTCTCTAATTTACCTAAAGAATACATTGTCTCTTCACCAACATACTTAAGAGTCGCCTTCATATGTTCATCAACCAATTTTTGCACTTCTGAATCCTCAATTTCTCTTCCAAATAACCTTTTCACTTCTTTTGCTAAACGCACAAACTCTTTATCAAGTGCTATACCTTCTTCTTCCGGCTTATTATATAATCCATTAGCCAATTCTTTTGATACATATCCTTCAAGCCATAAACTTTGTTCGTTTTCTTTTTGAATGCTGTTAATTAGACTCATTAATATGTCACTATCCAACTCTTCATCTTCCTCAAGACATACCCTTGTTCGTTCAAGCGCCTTTATCGAAACTTCAATGTGTTTTTTCTTTTCTTCAAAGGCTTTTCTTTGTTGTTCCAACGTTTCTTTTAAACTTACATTCAAACTTGGAATTGTAAGCATGACGCGTATTTCTTCTAAACTATATCCTAATACTTTAAGACTGACTATTTTCTGTAGCTCTAATATATCTTTTCCTTTGTACACACGGTGACCAGAGCTAACGTTCTTTTCAGGTTTAAGTAGTCCAATTTCATCGTAATATTGTAGTGTCCGTATTGATGTGCCTGTTCTCTTTGAAAACTCACCAATTGAACAGCCTTCCTTTTTGCTCATCTTACACTCCTCCTAACAATATGTTTACAAAAATCATACTCCCTCACGTAACTGTAGGTTCAAGCTTTTTTCCAAAAGAATGAATCAAGTTCCTCACTGCATATATTAAACTATACCTTTTCTTAAGGAGGGCTTCCTTAATGCGTACTCCTTTATCCTTTGATAAAGACACTGCCATACTGTTAGCTTCTTGTTGTGAGTTAACGTATGAACAATATAAACAAAATGGTATTTTCGAAATACCAGATGGTTTTCAATATGTACAAGGGTTTCAAGGAAAGGCCATTCAAACAACAGAATGGTTCGGATTTATATTAGAATCTGAGGATACAATTATCGTTGCCTTTAGGGGCACTCAAACAGACCCAGATTGGATTATTGACTCTCTCGTCAATCAAAAACCTTATCCTTATGCTTTAAATGGTGGAAATGTCCATAACGGCTTTCTCTCTATTTATGAGTCTTGCCGTGATTCTATTATGGATATGCTCGTATCATTGCCAGCACATAAAAAACTGCTAGCTACTGGGCATAGTCTAGGTGGCGCGCTTGCCACATTACACATATTAGATGCACGTATAAATACTGCCTTCGCACAGTATGGACTTTATTCATTCGCTTCCCCAAAAGTAGGAGATATCGCTTTTCGAAATTATTATAAACTACAAGTAGCTAGTAGCTTTCGTTTCGTCAACTTGTTCGATGTCGTTCCACTTCTCCCTCCCCGAAACATAAATTTTAATGATCATGATTGGGAGTATGCACACGTCCATCACAATATGACATTTACAAAAAACACAAAATCCATTACAAATAATCATTCCATTACAACATACAAAACATGTCTGACTTCTCATTTTTAACCAGTAAACAATTGGAAATAAAATATTCATATACTATAATACTCTATGAAGTTATTTTTGGATGAGGGGACCTTACATGTTAAAATTTATCTTCACACTTTTTCTTATTGTAATTTTTACGGTCACAGGTTTCTTTACATTTTCATACTTTGCGACAGGAGAGTATGATGGGGCAGGTATAATATATACCACTATTCCATTTCTTTCTTAAGCAAAATAAATAAAACGAGCTTAAAAAAAGTAAGCTCGTTTTATTTATTAATATTAATTTTTGTAAGTAAATAGATAATATATCCCCCAACGTAGCAACCTCTTTAAAACTGTTTAACTGCATTACCAATACCCCAAATTTCATTGCTGTACTGCAAAATCGTTCGATCACTCGCAAAATGACCAGACTGTGCAATATTTAAAATCGACATTTCTAGCCACTTTGTTCGGTTCTCATAAGCTCTACCAACAGCTTCTTGTCTTTCAGCATATGGACCAAAATCTCGCAGAACGAAATATTCATCATTTTGAATAACGAGAGAATCATAGATCGCTTCAAATTCAGCACCCGATTGTGCAAAAAAACCATTTGTTAATTGATCTACTATTTTTTTAATGTGCCTATTGTGGTGATAATAGTCACTTGCACGATATCCACCATTTTGATGGTAATGAAGAACCTCTTCTGCTGTTAAACCGAAAATGAAACAGTTATCATCACCGACCCGGTCTTTTATTTCAACGTTAGCTCCGTCTAGCGTTCCAAGTGTAATCGCACCATTCATCATAAATTTCATATTGCCTGTTCCCGATGCTTCTTTACTCGCCGTTGAAATTTGCTCACTTACATCCGCCGCCGGGAATATATCTTCAGCTAAAGAAACTCGATAGTTTTCTAGAAAGATAACTTTCATATATTGACTAACATACGGATCATTATTTACTTTTCTTGCGAGTTCATTTATTAATTTAATAATTTTTTTCGCGTAATAATAACCAGGTGATGCTTTCGCTCCAAAAATAAAAGTACGCGGATAAAATGTAAAACTAGCATCCTCTTTCAAACGGTTATACAAATATAAAATATGAAGAACATTTAATAATTGTCGTTTGTAAGCATGTAATCTTTTCACTTGCACATCAAAAATAGAATTTGGATCAATCGTAATCCCCATTGTATTATGAATGCGCTCCGCTAAAATCTCTTTACGCTCTTGTTTTACCTCTGCAAACTTCTCTTGGAAACTCGCATCATATTGAACTGTTTGCAACGATTGAAGCTTAATCGGTTCTTTCTTCCACTCTGGTCCAATCGCCTCTGAAATGAGATTTGTTAACTGTGGATTTGCTTTCATAAGCCAGCGCCTATGAGCAATTCCATTCGTCTTATTATTAAACTTATCTGGATAAAATTCATAAAACAATCGCATTTCCCGCTGCTTTAATATTTCCGTATGAATTTTTGCTACACCGTTTACGCTATGGCTACCGACAATTGCTAAATGAGCCATTTTCACAAGATCATGCGCAATAATTGCCATGTCTTCAATGCGATGCCATTCATAAGGATAACGTTCCCAAAGTTCATGACAGAAACGTTCATTAATCTCTTCAATAATCATATAAATTCTCGGTAATAATGGTTTAAAAATGTGAATTGGCCACTTTTCGAGCGCTTCTGATAACGTCGTATGATTCGTATAAGAAATCGTCTGCGTCGTTATGTGCCAAGCTTCTTCCCATGTTAACTTTTCTTCGTCTAGTAAAATACGCATCAGTTCTGGAATTGCTAAAACCGGATGTGTATCGTTAATGTGAATCGCAATTTTTTCATGTAGTTGACGAAGGTCACCATATCTTTCTCTATGCATTCGAACGATATTTTGCAAACTTGCTGATACGAGGAAATACTGTTGTTTTAAACGAAGTATTTTTCCCTCATCATGCGTATCATCTGGATATAAAAACTCCGATACAGCCTCTGTTTCGCGCTTATATTTCAAAATATCTTTGCAGTTTTGCGGGAAAGGAACTGGTTCAGCATTCCAAAGTCTAAGTGTATTTACAGTACTCGTCTCATAGCCTACTACCGGCACATCATATGGCACCGCCATAATGACTTCTGCATTTGTATGCCTAAACTCTAAACGCCCGTCAATTTCTAGCGGTTCAACACTGCCAAAATAACTTACTTCTACAGCTTGATCATGTCTTCTTACTTCCCATACGTTTTCATGAAGAAGCCACTGTTCTGGAAATTCAACTTGATAACCATCAACAATTTTCTGATCAAACAAACCATGTTTATAACGAATTCCACAGCCGTGTCCTGGTAAGTTTAAAGATGCAAGTGAATCAAGAAAACAGGCTGCTAAGCGTCCAAGTCCACCGTTACCAAGGCCTGCATCTGCTTCCACTTCTTCTAACTCTTGTAACGAAATCCCTAGTTCAGATAACCCCTGCTCGCATACATCTCTAATACCTAAATTCAAGATGTTACTTCCAAGCAAACGTCCAAGCAAAAACTCAATAGACAAGTAATACATTTGCTTTTGCTCTCCTGATCGATAACTCTCGTTCGTTGCAATCCATTGACTATTCATATACTCACGTACCATATGGCCGAGCGTATTATATTGATCACGATTTGTAGAATCTTTGAAACTTTTCCCATACATCGTCTCTAACTTTTCTAGAAAAGTTGATTTAAAACTTTCAACATGAGTAAACATTTTTTCACCACCTACATGTTATTCCATGAGACTTTTATACAATTCCTTATAAGCAAGAGCCGATTGCCTCCAGCTATAATCTTCAGTCATCGCTTGTTTTACAAGCTGCTCCCACACTGGTTTATCGTGATAAAATTCAATTGCACGGTGAACCGTATGCAGCATGTCATGTGCATTAAAGTTCGTGAAACTGAAACCATTTCCTTCGCCTGTTTCTTCATCATAAGAATGTACCGTATCGTTTAATCCACCTGTTTCTCTTACAATTGGAATCGTACCGTACGCCAATGCGATAAGTTGTCCAAGTCCACACGGTTCAAACAGCGATGGCATTAAAAATAAATCGCTTCCCGCATACACTTGGTGCGCTAATTCTTCATTAAATCCGATATAAACTTTTACCTTCTCCGGATACTCATATGCCATCCACTCAAAGAATTGCTCATATTCCGAATCACCTGAACCTAAAATAATACATTGTACATCTTCTTCCATTATTTCGCGGAATACAGTGCGTACTAAATCAAGACCTTTTTGCTTCGTTAATCTCGTTACCATTGAAATAATTGGTGTATCCTCTTTTTCTGGCAAACCAAAATAACGCTGCAAAGCGCGTTTATTTTCACTCTTTTCATATAATGACTCTGCATCATACTGAGCCTTAATATATGAATCCGTTTCTGGATTATATACGCTCGTATCAATACCATTTACAATGCCACTAAGCTTATCATTATATTTTCTCAGTAATCCATCTAACTTCTCACCGAAAAATTCATATTGAATTTCTTCTTTATACGTCGGGCTCACCGCTGTAATTTGATCCGAAGCGATAATACCGCCTTTCATAAAGTTTATGTTTCCATAAAACTCTAGCTGCTCACTATGAAAATATTCATCACCAAGCTCTAACAAGTCGTACATCACTTCAGAAGGAAATACTCCTTGGAACTGCAAGTTGTGAATCGTATATACCGTTTTAATACGCTCATATAACGGGTTATCTTGATACTTTTCACGAAGTAAGAAATTAACCATAGCCGTATGCCAATCGTGGCTATGAAGAACATCCACTTCAAAATCAAGATGCGGAATACACTCTAACATTGCTTTTGAGAAATAAGAAAAACGCTCCCCGTCATCATAATGACCATACAGAGAATCTCTCTTAAAATAATATTCATTATCTATTAAGTAATACGTAATTCCGTCTTGCTCACCTTTTAAAATTCCGCAATATTGATTTCTCCACCCAAGCGGGACGTTAATTACTTTATGTAACGTACATCCATCTCTTAACTTTTGCGGAATGAGACTATAATTCGGAAGTATAATACGAACGTCCACTCCTAATTTTTTCAGCTCTTTTGGGAGCGCACCCGCTACATCAGCTAATCCTCCCGATTTCACAAACGGTACACATTCTGATACTGCAAATAAAATATTCACTTGTTGTCCCACTGCGCGAAAAGTTTTTATACTCCTCTTGCAGCTTCCTCCCTTCGAGTTTTCATTTAAATTAAAACTTTAATCAGTGGGAGAAAAAGCCCCCACTGATTCTTTAGGAATAACTATTAATCGTACTGTTTTGTACGCTTCCTTTTTCTACAACATATGGCTCATCGATGTTTCCTTTTAATACGACACCGTCGCCAATTTTCACGTCTTTATCAATAATAACACCATCTATTATACAGTTATCTCCAATTTGGCTCTTTTGCATAATAATACTGTTACGAATAATTGAACCTTTTCCAATTTTAACCGAACGGGAAACAACACTGTTTTCGACTTCCCCTTCAATAATACTGCCATTTGCAATCATTGTATTTTTCACGACTGCACCCTTTAGATAACGAGTTGGCGGCTCATCTTTTACTTTCGTAAAGATCGGCGCTTCTTTCTTAAATAATTGCTTCCAAATAGCAGGCTGCAAAATTTCTAAGCTATGTTTATAGTAACTTTCAATCGAATCAATAATAGCTACATATCCTGTATGCTCATACGTAGCAATATGCAGTGATTTTCCGCGCTTTTCTCTCACTACATCAAATAAACTGTATTGCTCCACATCTTTATATGTCTCAAATAAATCTAACAATAATTGTTTCTTTAACACGTATGTTTGAAGCGAAACCCCTTCATGGCAAACTTCCGTAATATCAGCTGCCGTATGTATATGTCGCTCTAACACCGCCTGGAAATTTAATGCTGTTACGAGATGGCTATTCGTAATAACAACGTACTCTTCTCTGCTTCTTAGAAAATAATCAATATGTCTTCTAAAGTGTGCAAAAGACCCAAACTCATCTTGGTCACATTGGCAATTTGGCGGGAATAAAAATAGTCCGTCTCGTTTTCTATCTAAATCCCACTGTTTTCCTGAACCAACATGGTCCATTAGTGAGCGATTTTTATGACTTGTAAAAACCGCTACACTATGAATATTAGAATTCACCATATTTGAAAGCATGAAATCAATGAGTCGGTAACGGCCCCCAAACGGTAACGCCGCTAATGAACGATGCCCTGTTACTTTCTTTAAGGAAGGAAAACTTCCCGTTGCATTAATAATTCCTAACATTTTTTCTCCCATTCATTTCATCCCCCTTTTCTATTTCCCTTCAGCAATGAGTACTACATCGTCGACATTTTTTTCTGGACGAATAATTGTTCCATCTTCAATAACCATTTCCGAACCAACGATCGCTCTTTCAATCACAACATTTTTACCAATCTTTGCTCCTGGCATAACGACAGAATCAATAACCATACTACCTTCTTCCACCGTCACCCCTTGGAATAACACAGAATGCTTCACGTCCCCTTCAATGACGCATCCTTCGTTAATAAGTGATTCTTCTACTTTTGCCTTTTCTGCAATATATTGAGGTGGCTCATTTGGATTCACAGAATAAATACGCCAATTACGATCGTTTAAATTCAGCGATGTTTCATCGCGAAGTAAATCCATATTCGCTTCCCATAAGCTTTTCACCGTTCCAACATCTTTCCAATATCCTTCAAATGGATACGCCATTAGCTTCTTCCCTTCATCTAATAAAAGTGGAAGTACATCTTTTCCGAAATCATTACTAGATTCAGGATTTCTTGCATCCATCTCTAAATACTCTTTCAAAATTGCCCAGTTAAAAATATAAATTCCCATTGATGCAAGATTACTTCTTGGAAATTGTGGTTTCTCTTCAAACTCAACAATCTCCATCTCTTCATTTGTATTCATAATGCCAAAGCGACTCGCTTCATCCCAAGGTACTTCAATAACAGAAATGGATACGTCCGATTCTTTCTCAATATGGTAATCTAGCATCTTACTGTAATCCATTTTATAAATATGGTCGCCTGATAAAATAAGAACATACTCCGGTTCATACTGACTTAAATAGTTTAAGTTTTGATAAATGGCACTTGCCGTACCTGTATACCACTTCACCCCTGAAGACTCCGCATAAGGAGGTAATACTGTGACTCCACCGTTTACTCGGTCTAAATCCCACGCATTTCCAATTCCGATATAATTATGAAGTTCAAGTGGTTGATATTGTGTTAAAATCCCAACCGTTTCAATACCAGAATTCGCACAGTTACTTAGCGTAAAATCAATAATGCGATATTTACCACCAAATGGAACAGCTGGCTTGGCTAAATTTTTTGTTAATGCACTTAAACGACTACCTTTTCCCCCTGCTAGTAACATTGCTACGCACTTTTGTTTTTGAGCCATCTTGTTTTTTGCTCCCCTTTCTCGTCTTCACTGGTCGTAATATGGATACGCCAAATGGTGGAATTGTAATCTCTACATGTGCTGCTTGATTATGGTACGGTTCTAGAATCGTCTTAAGACGTTTCTTATTCACTTGCCCCGAACCGCCATATTGCTCAGCATCACTGTTTAAAATCTCGTTATAATACTCGAAATCTGGTACACCTACTTTATAGTTTTCATATGTAGCTTTCGTAAAATTACATACGACAACTAACGCATCTTCTTGTTTATCCCCTTGGCGGATAAAAGAGAAAATACTTTGCTCATTATTATTAGCATCAATCCACTGAAAGCCTTCAGGTGAATGGTCAAGCTGCCAAAGTGGTTTTGAGCGCTTATACAATGCTATGAGCTCTTTAAAGTAATCATGCATATAACGATGCATTTCAAAATCATGTAAATTCCAATCTAAATCTTCCAGGTCTTTCCACTCATCAAACTGTCCGAATTCTCCTCCCATGAAAAGTAACTTCTTTCCTGGGTGAGTAAAGAAATATCCATATAATAAACGAAGCTGAGCAAACTTATCCCAGTAATCACCTGGCATTTTATTTAATAACGACTTTTTCCCATGAACGACTTCATCATGAGAAAGTGGTAATATGAAGTTTTCAGAGTACGCATATAGTAAAGAAAACGTCATTTTCTCATGAATGTGTTTCCTATATTCAGGCGCACACTCCATATATTTCAGTACATCATTCATCCAGCCCATGTTCCATTTGTAATTGAATCCAAGCCCACCTTCATACGTTGGAGTTGTTACAAGTGGCCAAGCTGTTGAATCTTCTGCCGTCATAAGAAAATCTTCATCCTCTGCAAACACTGCTTCATTTAACTCTCTTAAAAATGAAACAGCATGCTCATTACTTTGCTCTTGTCCTTCTTTATTCCAGTACAACATGTTCGCAACTGCATCTACTCTGAAACCATCAATATGGAAATATCTCATCCAAAATAACGCATTTGAAATTAAGAAATTACGTACCTCTCTCTTCCCTAAATCAAAATTGACAGTTCCCCATACTGGATTTTCTTGTACATCTTTATCTTTATATTCATAGGTCGGTGTGCCATCAAACAAATATAAACCGTGAGCATCTTTACAAAAGTGCCCCGGCACCCAATCTAAAATGACACCGATTCCATATTTATGACATTCGTCGACAAAATACATTAAATCATGCGGCGTACCAAATCTACTCGTCGCTGCATAATATCCCGTTCCTTGATATCCCCAAGAACGATCATATGGATGCTCAACAAGCGGCATAATTTCAATATGTGTAAATTGATGTTCCACCACATACGGGATGAGCTCTTCTACCATTTCCCTGTAAGAATACAGCGTTCCATCTTCTTTCTTTTTCCAAGAACCAAAATGTAATTCATAAACTGTCATCGCTTCTTTATAAATCGGTTTTTTCTTTTTCTTACGAGTCCAGTTTTTATCATTCCATTCATATCCCTTTATATCAAAAACTACAGATGCCGTATTCGGTCTTACTTCTGCATATACAGCATACGGATCTGCCTTTAAAATGACGTCACCAGCCAACGTTTCAATCGCATATTTATATATTTCTCCTTCTTTAATATGCGGTATAAACAAGGACCAAATGCCTTCTTCTGTCACTTGTAGCATCTTATGTTGCTCATAATCCCACTCATTAAAATCTCCAACAACACTCATTGCTTTCGCATGAGGAGCCCACACTGTAAATCGTACCCCTTGAATCTCATCTTCCGTCACAACATGTGCGCCAAAGATGTTATAACTTTCATAGTACTTTTCTGTATGAAACTCATCTCGTTTCACTTCTTCACAATTTATTACACTCAATATGCTCACCTCACTTAGATGACAGAATTTTTTATACTTTAACTATTTCTGTGAAAAACTGCAATATCCTTGTTAATTTATAAAAAATATTCGTTTTTTTCTTAAAAATGTTAGTTTTTCTTCACATTTCCGTGTAAAATATCGAATTTTGACGAATATTCATTGAAAACGCTTTATTATTCTTCTATATTTTTACCTATTATTTTTTCTCAACCTTTATTTTATTAGATTTATCCTATTTTTCATGCTATTTTTCATTCAAAATCAAAACAAAATAATCTGTCATAAAAAAATGTTTCTCAACATTTTTTGTCACAATTTTATTGAAATGCAAAATTCATAAGCATATACTCGCTCTCAATAAAGAACTTAGATCTTCCGTAACTATAATTCATAGTGGACTACTATGTTTACTTATTTATCCTTGTTGCGAACGGTCACTATGAAAATTTAACTAGGAGGGCTTTCTTATGTCATTAAAACAAAAAATAGGAATGGGAGTTGTCACCGCTTCACTTGGTTTATCCCTTACATTCGGAGGTGTATTCGCCTATTTCAGTGATTCAGAAACATCGAGTAACTCATTTCAAGCCGCCTAACAACGAAGCTTGGTACTGAAAAAGACGGTAAGCTGCTTGGCCAATATTATTATGCAAGACCTGACGAAAACCTTGCCGGCGATGTAAATGGTGATAAAGTAATCCATATTAAAGATGCTAAAATTATCGCTAGCAACTACATTAAAAAAGGACTAACTGTAAAAGACGGAGATCTTAATAAAGATGGAATTGTCGACGGAAAAGATATTCGCTTCGTTGAAAAGAACTTCTTGAAAAAAGGTCCAGATGCATCTAAATCACAAACACCTGTAGAAAAATCAAAAAGCGGTACACTGACAGATATTTTAAAGAAGTTAGGATTAACACCTAAAAAATAATCATAAAGAGCACTCTATATAAAATAGAGTGCTCTTTTCTATAAATGACCCTTATCCAGCAAAAGGGGTATATTGGGGATATACAAGGGAAACCGGAAAAGGAATTTATATTGAATTATATATAAATCCAGAAGTAAGAAGCAGGTCCCCACTTCCGGATTATTTAGCAATTAATTATAGTACTGGTGCCATAGTTTCTTTTAATACTTTTACAGAATGAGCGAATTTCGCTTTTTCTTCTTCATTTAGCTCAAGTTCTACGATTTCACGTACACCTTCGCGGTTAATAACAGCTGGAACACCTACGTAAGCATCTTTCTCACCGTATTGACCTTCAAGGTATGCAGATACAGTTAATACGCTGTTCTCGTTGTTTAAGATCGCTTTAGTTACACGAAGTAGTGACATACCGATTCCGTAGTAAGTTGCACCTTTACGTTCGATGATATGGTAAGCTGCATCACGTACATTTTCGAAGATTTTATCTAAGTCTTCTTGTTTGTACTGTTCGTTGTTAGCTAAGATTGTTTCTAGTTTTTGTACACCGATAGTAGCGTGGCTCCATACTGGAAGTTCAGTGTCACCGTGCTCACCAACGATGTAAGCATGAACGTTACGTGGATCTACATCTAAGTAGTCACCTAACATGTAACGGAAACGAGCAGAGTCTAAAGTAGTACCAGAACCGATTACGCGCTCTTTCGGTAAACCAGATTCTTTCCAAGTTACGTAAGTTAAAATATCAACCGGGTTAGTTGCGATTAAGAAGATTCCATCGAATCCGCTATCCATAATGCCGCGAACGATTTGTTTAAAGATCTTTGTATTTTTCTCAACTAAGTCTAAACGAGTTTCACCTGGCTTTTGTGGTAACCCAGCAGTGATAACAACTAGATCTGCATCTTTACAATCTGCATAGCTACCGCTCCAAACTTTTGTTGGTGATGGAGAGAATGGTACCGCATGGCTTAAGTCCATTGCTTCCCCTTCTGCTTTTGCTTCATTAACATCTACTAATACGAATTCTTCAGCTACACCTTGGTTGATCATTGAGTAAGCGTAACTACAACCTACAGCTCCTGTTCCTACTAATACTACACGATTGATACCTTTTTTCATGGTAATTTCCCCTCTCTATTGTTCACATATATTTTTTTATGATTGTTTAAGTAATTAATTAAAATACTAATTTAATGTTGTTTAACTTCTTTACATTCATATTGTAGCACGTATTATTGTGAATTACTTCACAATTTATGACCTATTTGTGAACTTTTTCACATAGAGTGTAAAGTTGTTAAATCAGGTGTGGAATCCATACCAAATTAGGTGTTTTCTTTAGATTGTGAATAAAAATGTATGATTCAATTACTCACTGTAACTAAATTCACTTTCTATAATAAAAATCCTAACATTCACAAAAAATGTAATCACATTATAAGATTAAACTGACTGATCACATCATTCCCTTACAAGATGGACGTCAATTAGCTTATATAGAATACGGTTAAATAAATGAATTAGCCTATACTTTATCACCTCCCTTTTAATCATTACTATATATTAAAAAATATCCGTTAAAATTATGCATTCTTTTCTAATAATAAACCATTCAATATAAGTGATAGGCTATGCAAAGCTTTAGACAACCGTGCCTCTGCATCTTCAGAATTCGCAATCCAACAAGCAAGGTCCACTAGTCCGCCATTTATAAATCTTGCTAAAGCTTCACAGTCCGTCTTTTCAATAATACAGTCCTTCATTAATTGCTGAAGCATCTCGGCCATCGTCACTAAACATTGTGACTGTGATGATTGATAATAACTAGTTCCTAATACTGCTGGTGCATCTCGAAGTACGATTCGCTGAATTTCTGGATTAAGTGCCATCGTTAAATATGCACGACAACGCCCAACAAACCCTTCCCATTTTCCTTCCGCTTCATCTGATACTTTCCCTAATTTATTATCCATTTCCATATCAATTTCTTTTACAACTGCTTCTAACAATCCTTTTTTATCACCAAAATGATGATAAATTGCACCACGTGTTAAACCGACAGATGCTGTAAAATCATCCATAGACGTATTTACATATCCAACTGTACCAAAAGCCTCTCTTGCTGCCCACAGCAATTTAGCACGTGTTTCAGTAATCATTTCTGCTCTCGTTTTTTTAATCATCTTTTCCTCCTACTTCTATTCATTCTCTTTATTCAAAATGAATTGCACTATAGTATCGTTCTCTATATAAAAGAATAACTCCTTTAAACATCGGCTCTATCCAGAGATAAAACATTTCAATTGACATACGCTCCGTAGTTAATATGATATTGGCATACGGTGCGTATGTCAATTATTTCTAGCTTACAAGATAATATAACTTCTTACCTATACCCTACATTGACTCACTGTCCCTTTTTATAGAAGGTATTAATGAAACAGAGGAGGAGTTAAAAGAATGAAGAATGTATATGTACACGTCAAATATTGTGGTGATTATCATGTTTAATTCCTACCGTGAGATTTTCAGTGCTCCTGGTACAAAAGGATTCTCATTAGCAGGATTTATAGCTCGTATGCCCATATCAATGATGGGTATTGGTATTGTTACCATGTTATCTCAAGTAAGTGGTGACTATTGGCTTGCTGGAGCTGTTGCAGCTACCTTTACATTATCATCAGCTTTACTAGCTCCTCATATTTCTCGGATGGCTGATCAATTAGGGCAATCTCGCATACTTCTTCCGACTACAGGTATTAGCGTTTTCTTTACAATCCTCTTACTTCTATGTACGAAATATGAAGCTCCTTATTGGACGCTATTTCTATCCGCTTTATGTGCAGGTTGTATGCCAAATATGTCAGCTATGGTACGTGCACGTTGGACTAAACTATACCGCGGATCCCATAAATTGCATACAGCATTTTCCTTCGAATCGGTCGTCGACGAAATTTGCTTCATAATTGGTCCTGTATTATCTGTCAGTTTAAGTGTTATGTTCTTCCCAGAAGCAGCGCCACTTTTATCATCTGTTTTTCTTACAATCGGGGTATGCCTATTTACTATGCAAAAAAGCACAGAACCGCCTGTACACCCTCGCGACATTACAAACAACGGAACAGTATTTAAAATTGGTTCTTTGCGAGTACTAGTATTCACACTCATTGCTATAGGTACTATCTTCGGCACAATAGATGTCGTTAGTGTAGCTTTTGCTGAGCAGCAAGGAAACACAGTAGCTGCTAGCTTTGTACTTTCTGTCTATGCAATCGGTTCATGCCTGGCAGGCCTTATTTTCGGTACTCTTAAACTCAATACCCCACCCTATAATCAGTTTTTAATAGCGGTCACACTTTCCATGATAACAATGCTGCCACTAGTTTTTGTAAACAGTATTACTTGGCTAGTAGTTATTGTTTTCTTTGCAGGGCTATCTGTCGCTCCTACTATGATTATTACTATGGGGCTTGTGGAAAAAATCGTACCTGAATCAAAGATAACCGAAGGAATGACTTGGGCAATTACAGGACTTGGAATTGGAGTCTCCCTAGGATCAGCGATAGCTGGTTTAGTTATTGATAACTTTGGAGCCCATGTAGGATTTAATGTGGCTATTATAGCAGGAGGCCTTGCCTTAACTATTGCACTTTTAGGCTACAAAACTCTTCACTCCGCATATAGTCATGTTGTTATTAAACAAGATGAACATTCAATAGAAAGTTAAAACATATTCAAAAAATAGGATTACCTTTTCTTATGTATGAGAAAAGGTAATCCTATTTTAAACTTATTATTTATAATTTGTCATAGCTTCTTCTATATCTATACACAACAAAAAAGAGATAGCAGATTATGCTATCTCTTTTAGTATGACCCGTACGGGATTCGAACCCGTGTTACCGCCGTGAAAGGGCGGTGTCTTAACCACTTGACCAACGGGCCAGTTCTGGCAGAGAAGAAGGGATTCGAACCCTCGCACCGCGTTCGCGATCTACTCCCTTAGCAGGGGAGCCCCTTGAGCCACTTGGGTACTTCTCTATAAATATGGCTCCGCAGGTAGGACTCGAACCTACGACCGATCGGTTAACAGCCGATAGCTCTACCACTGAGCTACTGCGGAACAATTATGGTGGGCCTAAATGGACTCGAACCATCGACCTCACGCTTATCAGGCGTGCGCTCTAACCAGCTGAGCTATAGGCCCATAATTGAAAAGCGGGTGAAGAGAATCGAACTCTCGACCAGAGCTTGGAAGGCTCTTGTTTTACCACTAAACTACACCCGCATAAAATTGAAAATGGTGAGCCATGAAGGATTCGAACCTTCGACCCTCTGATTAAAAGTCAGATGCTCTACCAACTGAGCTAATGGCTCATTTTGAAAGTGGTGCCGGCTAGAGGACTTGAACCCCCAACCTACTGATTACAAGTCAGTTGCTCTACCAATTGAGCTAAGCCGGCTTGCGACTTCAAAATGGTGGCTCGGGACGGAATCGAACCGCCGACACGAGGATTTTCAGTCCTCTGCTCTACCGACTGAGCTACCGAGCCTTATTAAAATGGCGGTCCCGACCGGGGTCGAACCGGCGATCTCCTGCGTGACAGGCAGGCATGTTAACCACTACACCACGGGACCATTTGGTTGCGGGGACAGGATTTGAACCTGCGACCTTCGGGTTATGAGCCCGACGAGCTACCGTACTGCTCCACCCCGCGATGATATAATATGTAATTTAAGAAAAAATGGAGGAGGTAGAGGGATTCGAACCCCCGCGCGACTCTCGCCGCCTGTCGGTTTTCAAGACCGATCCCTTCAGCCGAACTTGGGTATACCTCCGAGATATAAACCTTTAGTGGTGGACCTTGTAGGACTCGAACCTACGACCGGACGGTTATGAGCCGTCTGCTCTAACCAGCTGAGCTAAAGGTCCTTTATGGTAGCGGCGGAGGGGATCGAACCCCCGACCTCACGGGTATGAACCGTACGCTCTAGCCAGCTGAGCTACACCGCCATAAATGATATTAAAATAAGTGGAGCCTAGCGGGATCGAACCGCTGACCTCCTGCGTGCAAGGCAGGCGCTCTCCCAGCTGAGCTAAGGCCCCATGTTTTTGGGAATATCGGGAAGACAGGATTTGAACCTGCGACCCCCTGGTCCCAAACCAGGTGCTCTACCAAGCTGAGCCACTTCCCGTTAATAAAAGCGCGCCCGAGAGGAGTCGAACCCCTAACCTCTTGATCCGTAGTCAAACGCTCTATCCAATTGAGCTACGGGCGCATATGGTGCCGAGGGCGGGGGTCGAACCCGCACGGTGGTCACCCACCGCAGGATTTTAAGTCCTGTGCGTCTGCCTGTTCCGCCACCCCGGCATGTCATATTGAAAATTGGAGCGGAAGACGGGATTCGAACCCGCGACCCCAACCTTGGCAAGGTTGTATTCTACCACTGAACTACTTCCGCAAGACATGTTTGAGATATTTTATTAAAAGTGCGGGTGAAGGGAGTCGAACCCCCACGCCAAAGGCGCTAGATCCTAAGTCTAGTGCGTCTGCCAATTCCGCCACACCCGCATATT
>NZ_CP031748.1:5275564-5275809 GCF_003429245.1 Bacillus sp. CR71
ACCATCGGCGCTAGAGAGCTTAACTTCCGTGTTCGGTATGGGAACGGGTGTGACCTCTCTGCCATCATTACCAGACTGTATTCATTTAAGACAAGAATCATTGTAACTCATTTAACTTTTAAAGTCAACAAGTTTTTTATATTCTTTCAAAACTAGATAACATTGCTTCATATTATATGGTTAAGTCCTCGATCTATTAGTATTCGTCAGCTCCACATGTCACCATGCTTCCACCTCGAACCTAT
>NZ_CP031748.1:5275859-5295637 GCF_003429245.1 Bacillus sp. CR71
AGCCCCGGTTTCCCGGAGTTATCCCAGTCTTATGGGCAGGTTACCCACGTGTTACTCACCCGTCCGCCGCTAACTTCATAAGAGCAAGCTCTTAATCCATTCGCTCGACTTGCATGTATTAGGCACGCCGCCAGCGTTCATCCTGAGCCAGGATCAAACTCTCCAATAAAGTTAGTTTGTCTAGCATCTAAAAATAAAAATTGACGTTTCACGTTGTTTGTTTCGTTCAGTTTTCAAAGAACTACTTGGTCGCTCATTTGCGACTTCCTTATGTTAACATCTTCGTTTTTCGATGTCAACTAAGTTTTTCAATTTCTTTTTTGTCGTTTTCTGCGTTTCCGCATCAGCGACGGTTATTAATATATCATGGTGAAAAATGAAATGCAACACCTTTTATACACTTTTTTAAAAACTGCCCACATTTCTTTTTTAATATCATATACTTAAACGAAATATCTCTTTCATGTATGATTAATTCCTACATATATTTTATATAAAGTTACTCTATCAAAAAACGTTTCTTTCTATAATAAGCGTTTTATTCATATACCATATCATACAAGGAGGAATATATATGGACTATACCGATTTATTAATCAAACTAGGTCTCTCGGCTATTTTAGGATTTGCCATTGGTTTAGAACGCGAATTAAAACGGAAACCACTTGGTTTAAAAACGTGTTTAGTTATTTCTATTATTAGTTGCCTCCTAACGATTGTTTCTATTAAAGCAGCTTATAACTTACCACATACCGATCATATGAATATGGATCCACTTCGACTTGCCGCTCAAATTGTATCAGGAATTGGTTTTTTAGGTGCTGGCGTAATTTTAAGAAGAGGCAACGATAGCATTGCAGGACTCACGACTGCCGCTATGATTTGGGGTGCTTCTGGTATTGGTATTGCCGTTGGAGCTGGTTTCTATATCGAGGCAATTTTCGGAATGTGTTTTCTTATGATTAGTGTCGAACTTATACCATTGACAATGAAGTTTGTAGGTCCTAGATCATTTCGTCAACGTGATATTGCAGTGAAACTTGTTGTGCGAAATATGGACAATATCCCGGTTGTAATCGAGGAGATAAAAGAAATGGATATAAACGTTAAAAATATGAAGCTTAAAACGTTAGAAAACGGTTCTCACTATTTACATCTTAAACTGTCCATTGATCAAAAAAGACATACCGCTGATGTTTACTATACTCTCCAGCATCTTGAAAGTGTCCAACAAACTGAAGTGGAAAGTATGTAGCATAAAATAAACTCTCTTTAATTAGAGAGTTTTTCTTTTTTCTATAATGGTAACAATGAATGTAGTCCTGCAAAACAAGGAGGAATTTACTATTGAAATCCCGTCCGAATTTAGTAGATACATTTCGTGATTCCATTATTTTTCGTTTAATTTGTTTTATTATTGTACTCACTGCTTTTTCTGGTTTTCTTATACATAGATTAGAACCCTCTCATTTCACTACATGGTTTGACGGAATTTGGTGGTCAATTGTTACCATTTTTACAGTTGGATATGGCGACTTTGCTCCCCATACAACGATAGGAAAACTAATAGGTATAAGTATTATTTTATTAGGAACTGGCTTTTGTTCTTATTATATGGTTCTATTCGCTACTGAGATGATTAGTAAACAATACATGAAAGTTAAAGGTGAAGAAGCCGCTACCTCTAACGGTCATATGATTATCGTTGGCTGGAATGAGCGTGCAAAACATGTTGTAAAGCAAATGCATGTACTACAACCAAACCTTGATATCGTTTTAATTGATGAAACACTTTCTTTACTCCCAAAACCCTTTCATCATTTAGAATTTATAAAAGGTTGTCCGCATCACGATCAAACTTTATTAAAGGCTAATATTGCAACGGCACACACCATATTAATAACAGCGGATAAAGAAAAGAACGAAAGCTTAGCAGATACACAGTCCATTTTAAATATTTTAACTGCGAAAGGACTCAATCCAAACATTCACTGCATCGCCGAACTACTTACTACTGAACAAATTCAAAATGCAACGAGAGCGGGCGCGTCAGAAATTATAGAAGGAAATAAATTAACGAGTTATGTATTTACCGCTTCTCTTTTATTCCCTTCTATTTCAGGTGTACTATTCTCACTTTACGATGAAATCTCTGATAACAAATTACAACTGATGGAGCTTTCTCCGTCCTGCACCGGACAAACCTTTGCAAATTGTAGCTATACCCTTCTAAAACAAAACATTCTCTTACTAGGTATAAAGCGTGATGATCAATATATGATTAATCCAGTCCATACCTTCATTCTTATCGAAAGCGACATACTCATTGTTATTCACCATTAATAAAATGACGCTCTAGTTCTTGCATGAGCACTTTCCCAATATTGATATATTTTCTTTTTACATCTCCATCTGGATCTTTCGGTTCAGCAAATTGATCCATCCCACTCGTTCCAGCGGTTAAAGTATTCACATTATCATCTAGTTCGTCTTGATATACGTGCGAAAGAATATACGGCGTTTCAAGACGGACTACTACACCAGGTACATCCAGTTCACCATCTACTGCTGTAAACGGCACTCGTAAAAATTGATACCCATCTTCTTCATCGATTTTGTAATCGAAGCATCCTTTATCATAATCCCAATTACCACCAATGCTATATCCAAGTGGTTTCATAATCTCTTCTAACTTAAATAGCGCATATGTACGTCCTTCTAAATTTGATTGAATTGGAATCAAGTCCATCCCTCCAAGACTTTTCCTTTAGCATACCCACTCTAGCTTGAATATACTGATGGACTTTTCGATAAAATAATAAAAAGCGACCGGATTCCGGTCGCTTTTTATTATTTTAAACGCTCTTCTAATTCTGCTTTTAATTCTTCAAATCCTGGTTTACCAAGTAAAGCAAACATGTTCTTCTTGTATGCTTCTACGCCAGGTTGGTCAAATGGATTTACCCCTAGTAAGTAGCCGCTCATCGCACATGCTTTTTCGAAGAAGTATACAAGGTAACCGAATGTGTACTCATTTAATTCAGGAATATTGACGATTAAGTTTGGTACTCCCCCGTCGCTATGTGCAAGTAATGTACCTTCGTATGCTTTTGTGTTTACAAAGTCTACAGTTTCACCAGCAAGGTAATTTAATCCGTCTAAATCGTTTTCTTCTGATTCGATTGTTAGTTCATGTGTAGATTTACCTACTTTAAGAACTGTTTCAAATAAGTCACGACGACCTTCTTGAACGTATTGACCTAATGAGTGTAAGTCAGTTGAGAAGTTTGCTGAAGATGGGAAAATACCTTTTTGATCTTTTCCTTCACTTTCACCAAATAACTGTTTCCACCACTCAGCGAAGTATTGAAGTGCTGGCTCATAGTTAACAAGCATTTCAATTGTTTTTCCTTTATTGTATAAAGCGTTACGAACTACTGCATATTGGTAAGCTGGGTTTTCTTCTAGTTCTGACGTTCCGAAGTCATCATGACCAGCAGCTGCACCTTTCATCATCTCTTCAATATTTAAGCCACTTACTGCGATTGGTAATAAACCAACTGGCGTTAATACAGAGAAACGTCCTCCAACATCATCTGGAATAACAAATGTTTCGTAACCTTCGTTATCAGCTAGTGTTTTTAATGCACCACGTGCTTTATCTGTAGTTGCATAAATACGTTTGCGAGCTTCTTCTTTTCCATACTTTTCTTCTAATAACTTACGGAAGATACGGAATGCTAGTGCTGGCTCTGTTGTTGTACCTGATTTGGAAATAACGTTAATAGAGAAGTCTTTACCTTCTAATACGTCCATTAAATCTTTCATGTAAGTGGAGCTAATGTTTTGTCCAACAAATAGCACTTGTGGAGTTTTACGTTGTTCTTTAGAAAGCGTGTTGTAGAAAGAATGGTTTAACATTTCGATTGCTGCGCGTGCCCCTAAGTAAGAACCACCAATACCTACAACAAGTAAAATGTCAGAGTCATTTTTAATTTTTTCTGCGCATTTTTGAATGCGAGCGAATTCTTCTTTGTCATATTGAAGCGGAAGGTCTACCCACCCAAGGAAATCGTTCCCAGCTCCAGTTTTTTCGTGGATTGCGTGATGTGTTACTTTCACTGCATCACGTAAATAAGTGATTTCATGTTCACCGATGAAGGATAACGCTTTAGAATAGTCGAACGTTACATGTGTACTCATCTTTTTCCCTCCAATTATGGATATGTATTTCTGTATTCACTTTAGCGAAACTGAAGTTGTAAATCAAGCGATTCAACCATTGTAAACGTAACCAATATATATTTTTTAGAAAAAGTTCATTTTTTGCATAAAAATTCGTATTTTTCGGTATAGATGTATATACATCATCTTTCGAACATTTTTTATGTATAAAAACAACATAACTACCCCATTCTATAAAAGAGTTAATTAACTCATCGCTTGCTCATGCTTCACAATTAAGGGGGGCTTTTTCATGAGTACTTTGCAACGTATCGCATTAGTCTTTACTGTAATTGGCGCTGTGAACTGGGGACTAATCGGATTTTTCCAGTTTGACTTAGTAGCAGCCATTTTCGGTGGACAAAATTCAGCTCTTGCACGTATTATTTACGGCATCGTTGGTATATCTGGGCTTATCAATCTTGGTTTACTGTTTAAACCATCTGAAAATCTTGGTACACACCCAGAAACAAACGAAATTCGATAGTCAGTATGTCCTTTCACCTCCGACATACGAATATGATTGCATGCAATCATATTTGCAAATATATATCATAAGATAAAGTAAAAGAGGAACGCTCATATGCGTTCCTCTTTTACTTTGTTAACTCGGACTCTTCAATCCATTCTGCCAACTTTTCTCGCAGCGTATTAAATCCGTTTTCAGATGGGTTCGGTATAAGAATCCTTCCTTGTTTTCTTTTCGCCGCTTTTAACGATAAACTCATTTTTCTGTGCTCTTCATCAATTGAAAGTACCTTTACTTCTACTGTATCGCCGACTTTTAAAAAGTCATGAATATCCTTTACATATCCATTTGTAATTTCAGATATATGCACAAGTCCTTGTGTTTCTGCATCTAACGCTACAAATGCACCGTAATCTTGAATTCCAGTCACTTTCCCTGTTACAACCACTCCTGTTGTATATTGTTCTGACATATGAAACACTCCCATACGTTTACCATTCTCTCTACAATTATAAAGAGCAAAGCAGATATATTTATTTTAAATATCCGATTGGTTAGTACGCATTCTAGATAACGTTATCTAGAATGCGTATACCTTATATTAGTAAATTATACCACTATGACAGAACTCATTCAAAATTCATGAAAAATTTCCCTTAAAGAAGTATAATTCTCCAATATTGGGATAGACTACTAACACATGGCTTTCTAGTATTCCCCCCCTTTTATGGACAAAACGTATTACGTTTTGTCCTTTTTTTATTTTCTACAAACCGTTCCATTCTCTTCATCGCTTCCATAAGTTGTTCAAGCGACGTTGCATATGAACAACGAATAAATCCTTCACCACTTTCGCCAAATACGCTACCAGGGACAACGGCCACTTTCTCTTCCAACAATAACTGTTCTGCAAATTCCGCTGAAGATAATCCGGTTGAAGATATAGCAGGAAAAACATAAAATGCTCCGCCCGGCACATGACACGTTAAGCCCATTTCATTGAAAGATGTCGTCATGAAGTTACGACGCTTCTTATAGCTATCTCTCATTCGAATTACTTCATCGTTCCCTGCGCGTAACGCCTCAAGTGCTGCAAACTGAGACATCGTCGGTGCACACATCATTGAATACTGATGGATTTTGAGCATTAATTCTGAAAATTGAACAGGAGCTGCAATCATACCGAGGCGCCATCCTGTCATCGCAAATCCTTTTGAAAATCCTGAAATTAAAATCGTATGCTCACGCATATTTTTAATACTCGCGAAACTTGTATATACTTCGTCGTATACAAGTTCTGCATAAATTTCATCAGATAATACGATTAGATTGTACTTCTCAACAATCACTGCTATTTCTTCAAGCTCGGATTTATTTAGCATTGCACCTGTCGGGTTATTTGGTGAACAAAGCAAAATTGCCTTTGTTTTCGCTGTAATAGCTGCTTCAATTTGTTCTGGTTGTACTTTAAACTCGTTTTCTAACGTAGTCGCCACAGGAACCGGAACTCCTCCAGCTAATGTCACAAGTGGTGCATAAGAAACGAAGCTCGGTTCAATAATGAGCACTTCATCATCAGGATTTATAATGGCGCGCATCGCTACATCTAACGCCTGGCTCGCTCCAACTGTAACAATGATTTCATCACTTGGATCATAAGATACTGCAAATTGTTTTTTTAGATACTTTGCTATTTCTTGACGGAGCTCCAATAATCCTGCATTTGCTGTATATGACGTATACCCTTGTTCCAAAGAACGAATACATGCTTGCCTTACATTCCAAGGTGTAACAAAATCCGGCTCTCCTACCCCGAGGGAAATAACACCTTTCATATTTGCTGCTAAATCAAAAAATTTTCGAATACCAGATGGTTTTAAAGATTCTGCTGATCTAGATAGTTCAAATTGCTTCATGGTGTCACCACAATTCGCTTATCATCATCGTCTTTTTCATAAATAACGCCCTCATGTTTATACTTCTTCAAAATGAAATGAGTAGTTGTAGAAACAACAGATTCAATTGTTGCTAATTTCTCAGAAACAAACATCGCTACTTCTCCCATCGTTTTCCCTTCTAATGTAATAGAAAGATCATATGTCCCTGACATTAAATAAACGGATTTCACTTCTGAATAACGATAAATTTGTTCAGCAACCGCATCAAACCCAACGCCATGCTTTGGCGTAACTTTCACATCGATCATTGCCGTTAAACCTGTATGTTCTTTCACCTTCGTCCAATCAATATGTGTTACATAATCCACAATAATCTTTTCATTTTCTAACCTCGCAACCATCTTCTTTACTTCTTCTACCTCTATATTTAACAGCTTCGCTAATGTATCTACAGATAATCGACTACTCTTTTCAAGACAAGCTAATAATTCTAATTCTTTTTCTGTCACCATATAAATCATCCTTCCTTTTCGTTTGTGTTTAAATTATACAAATACCCTTTCCAGTTTGAAAAGAAGATTTTTCTATTGAATTATGTCAAAATAAAGTGAAACTTTAATCAGCGAAATGCTTCACCCCACTGATTATCAGCCCACACCAATCGGGCTTTTACGGACAGTTGCTCTCCCACCTAACCTCTTTGCTTGAGCTGCTTTTTGAGGTGGGAGACTTACTGTCCGTTAATGCGGGGTAAAGTGAAACTTTAATCAGTGGAAAAATGCGTGATAAAGCGAAAGGGGATGGAATCGTGAAACCAAAAGTTTATATTGCTGAACCAGTTCCAACATTTGTAGAAAACTATTTATCAGAACACTGTGATTATGAAAAATGGGATCAAAATGAGAAAGTACCCCGTGATGTTCTATTAGAAAAAATACAAGATAAAGATGGGTTATTAAATTTCGGATCTGCTATTAATGAAGAATTACTGACAGTGGCTCCTAACTTAAAAGTAGTGAGCAACATTTCTGTCGGTTACGATAATTTTGATTTACAAGCGATGAAAAACCGAAATGTTATCGGAACGAATACACCATACGTATTAGATGATACAGTAGCTGATCTCGTTTTCGCCCTTATGTTATCTGCTGGGCGCCGTGTTTGCGAACTCGATTCTTATGTGAAAAATGGTGAATGGAACGCTGAAATTGGAAAAGAACACTTCGGACTAGATGTACACCATAGCACAATTGGTATTATCGGTATGGGCCGAATTGGAGAAGCCGTTGCAAAACGAGCAAAATTCGGATTTGATATGAATGTTCTTTACTATAACCGCCGTCGTAAAGAAGAAGCTGAACAAAAATTCGATGCTACATATTGTGATTTACAGACGCTACTGGAGCAGTCTGACTTTATTGTTCTTCTTACTCCATTAACAGATGAAACATATCACCTTATCGGAGAAAAGGAATTTTCATTAATGAAAGAAACAGCAATCTTCATTAATGCTTCTCGCGGGAAAACAGTAGATGAAGAAGCGTTAATCCATGCTTTAACAGAAAAGAAAATCTTTGCAGCAGGTATCGATACATTTACACAAGAGCCGATTCAAAAAGATAATCCACTCTTATCATTACAAAATGTTGTGACTTTACCACACATCGGATCTGCAACATTAAAAACTAGACAGCAAATGGCTATGACCGCCGCTGAAAATTTAGTTGCAGGATTACAAGGAAAAACACCGCCTAATATTGTTCGCGGGTAATACTGAATAAACGAAAGGCAAGATGACATCGTCATCTTGCCTTTTTTTGTTAACATATTTTCTTCTTCCTTGGAGATGATATGAACAAAAATCAATGGAGTGACAAAAAATGAATCACGAATATACTTGTCCTTATTTCACTTTTTCCACTCGCGGCACTACTATTCATTACGAATTGTATGAACACGATAACAAAACAGAACGTCCTACTTTCGTACTCGTTCACGGCTTTTTATCTTCCTCATTTAGTTACCGTCGTCTCATTCCCTTACTATCGAAAGCAGGAACAGTGATTGCTCTTGATTTACCACCGTTCGGAAAAAGTGATAAGTCTCATCTGTTTAAGTATTCTTATCACAATTTAGCAACGATTATTATTGATTTAATTGAACATTTATCTCTCTCAAACATTGTATTAGTTGGGCACTCTATGGGTGGGCAAATTTCTCTCTATGTAAACCGTATACGTCCTGAACTCATTTCAAAAACGATTTTACTATGCAGCTCTAGCTATTTAGCACGCGCAACCTTACCTTTACTATACTCTTCTTATTTACCGTTCTTTCATTTATACGTAAAGAACTGGATTATTAGACGCGGTATTGTTCATAACTTAATGAATGTCGTTCATGATCACTCATTAATTGACGATGAAATGAAAAAAGGTTACTCCGCTCCTTTTTATGACGACCGTATATTTCCCGCTTTAACTCGCATGATACGAGACCGTGAAGGTGACTTATCTTCAACTGAATTACAAAAAATCGAAACACCTATCTTGCTCATTTGGGGTGAAAAAGACCGCGTCGTCCCTGTACATGTAGGTCATCGTCTACACAAAGATTTACCGAATTCAAAATTTATTTCTTACGAAAATACAGGACATTTACTACCTGAAGAAAAGCCTAAACATGTTTATGAAGAAATTATCGCTTTTTCTGCGCAATAAAGTGAAACTTTAATCAGTCCCCACCTAACTTCTTTGCTTCCGCTGAATTTTGAGGTGGGGTCTTACTACCAAGCAAATAGCGGGATAATATAAAAAAGGCTGTCGGAAATTCCGACAGCCTATAATGAACAACTTCCGCCTTCTTTTATTACAAGTAATTCCACAGCTAACTTCTCACATTTTTCAAGCGCAGGTACTTCCTCAAAAGACATAAAGTATATATGTTGAATCTTCTTTGCGATGTATTTTGGATCATCAAACACACTTATGACGTTCACAACATCGCTCGCTTCTGTTTCATAAAACTCCGGTCCCATTTGAAACGGATCCCAATTCTTCACAACCTCTATCATCTTTTCATATGTACCCATTCGCTTCCCGCCTTTTCACTTTTTAATACTTTTCTTTATCCTATCACATCAGCTATTCTATAAGAAGAGAGAGAACTTTCATAACTTATTGGTTTTACAGAAGAAGGGGGCAAACTTATGCAACTATTTCATAAAGCAATCAATCGACGTGGAACGCATAGTATAAAATGGGATACATATAAAAACGAAGAACTTATCCATGCTTGGATTGCTGATATGGATTTTGAAGTACCAAAACCAATTCAAACTGCCTTAAAACAACGGATCGAACATCCGATTTTTGGCTACACACTTCCCCCTGAAAATATTGGGGATATTATTTGTAACTGGACAAAACAACAATACGACTGGGACATTCAAAAAGAATGGATCGTCTTTAGTGCAGGGATCGTTCCAGCTCTTAGTACGAGCATACAGGCTTTTACAAAAGAAAACGAATCCGTTCTCGTACAACCACCTATTTATCCTCCATTTTTCGAAATGGTCACAACAAATAATAGGCAGTTATGCGTGAGTCCATTACAGAAACAAAATGATACATATGTGATAGACTTCGAGCATTTAGAAAAGCAGTTTCAGCAAGGCGTCAAACTCATGCTTCTTTGTAGCCCTCATAATCCAATCGGACGCGTTTGGACGAAAGAGGAACTTGTGCAGCTCGGATCGTTATGTACTAAATATAACGTAATCGTTGTCGCGGATGAAATTCATTCCGATATCATTTATGCAGACCATACACATACACCGTTCGCTTCCTTATCTGAAGAATTAGCAGAACGCACTATCACTTGTATGGCTCCAAGTAAAACATTTAATATCGCTGGATTACAAGCGTCGATTATTATCATTCCAAACGAAAAACTCCGTCACGCCTTTACAGCTATACAATATAGACAAGGCTTCCACGGGTTAAATATCTTCGCCTACACAGCGATGCAAAGTGCCTATACAGAATGTAATGATTGGCTAAACGAAATTCGATTATATATAGAAGATAATGCTCAATTTGCTTATGAATATATCAAAACTCACATACCTGCTCTTTCCGTAACGAAGCCAGAAGGTAGCTTTTTATTATGGATTGATTGTTCTCGTCTAAAGCTTTCTCAAAACGAGCGTACTGCATTACTTGAGGAAAAAGGAAAAATCATCGTTGAACCTGGTGAGAAATACGGGTTAGGTGGGGAAGAACATATTCGAATTAACATCGGCTGTCCAAGATCTGTTTTAGAAGAAATTTTGAACAGACTGCGTCATACGTTTTCATAATAAGAAAAGAGGCTGTCATAAATCATTTTAGGACAACCTCCTTTATCCATATCTTTTCAATTACGTTTCACAAAAAAAGCTACCATGCACGGTAGCTTTTACTTTTTCTTCATATCCGATGCTTTTTTTACAATGACACCACAAGCAATTCGATCACCTGATTTACCTGTTGGTTGTGTCATACCATCATCAGCGTTTTCTGTAATAATAATAGACGCTCCATCTTTTCTATGAATCGTTGTTTTTCCTTCTTCAAGCGTTATGTGCGGCGCGTCGATTTCTGCCTTGATCTTTCCAGAACCGTCTGCAATTACGTTCGGTAAATCACCGTTTTCTGCACCCTTCGGATTAAGAAGACCATGTTTTTTATCATCAGGATTAAAATGATTCCCGGATGATTCAAAACGAGGTGCCTTACACTCTCCGATTTCATGTACATGTAGTCCGTGTGGTCCTGGCGTGAAACCTTCCCCTTTAATCGTAATTTTCACTCCACTTGTTTGCTGAACTACTTTCGCAGTCCCTACTTCATCTCCTGAAGCATTATGTAATTTCACTTCAATTTCTTTCGGCTTTCCTTGGTCACAACCTGCCATCAGAAATAATAAACAACAACTGAAAAAAAGCCGTTTCTTCATTCCATTCCCTCCAAAATATATTCTGCCCTTAGATTGTCCGAGCATAGAGGGAAACATACAAAAATGCGTTACTGTTTCTTTTCAGCTAATAGTTTTTCTTCAACTTTCTGTAATCGCTCTGCTTCTCTTTTTGATATACGAATAAACATGCGCCACGTGGCAATAGCACCGATAATAAATAGAACGCACACAATCCCTGGAATAATATATTCTGTTTTATCTTCCGGAAAATATAAAGGCATCATAACGAACACTCCTTAATTATAGGATTCAAAAAAACATCAGAATTTTCTGTTATATATCTTTAAATTATAGTTGAACCAGTTCATATTCTCAAGAGGCGTTCCGAAAGTGAATGATTTCTTTGACTCCTCCTCCTACTTTCCTTACTATAAACTTGAGGTGAAAAATATGAGAGAAACATTTGAAATTGGTGAAATCGTTACTGGTATTTATAAAACAGGAAAATACATCGGCGAAATTACAAATAGCCGTCCTGGTAGTTATGTCGTAAAAGTATTAGCTGTTTTAAAACATCCGGTGCAAGGTGACTTACATAACGTAAAACAAGCTGACGTACCATTTTTCCATGAAAGACGCGCTTTAGCTTTTCGTGAGCAAACGAACATTCCACAGCAAATGGTAAAGAAATATGAAGGAGAAATTCCTGATTATACCGAGTCACTAAAATTAGCATTAGAAACTCAAATGAATTCATTTTCTGAAGATGATTCACCTTTTGCAGAGCGTAGTCTAGAAACATTAGAACAGTTAAAGAAGGACTACAAACTCTAAAAAAACAAAACGACCAAATTACATAATGTGCAATTTGGTCGTTACTGTGTGCTCACTTTCTTTAACACTTTTGAAAAATCAACGAGTTCTCCTAATGTTGGTGGTGCTGGTTTTACTAAATACTCTTTATCTTTTTCTACTAGTTTAAAAATATTGTACGTCGTCATCGCATCATCAAGCGCACAATGATGCTTCCCTGTCCCTACTTTTCCGTACGCCTCAATTGCTTTCCATAATCCTGTTTGATTTCTTTCCCCAAAAAACTTCTTATACTCAAGCGATAAATCACGACACTGCCCGAAGAATGGAAAAGCTATCCCTGCCATTTCACAATTATGCTTCAGCACTTTCATATCCATATTTCCCCACGTTACAATTGTCGGTTTACATTTCGTTTCGTATTCTGCAAGCTTCTTAACGAGTTCAGGAAATGAAATCCCTTTATCCACGACTTCTTGTTTTATTCCTAAAAACTTCTTACATCGATCCGTTAAGGAGGGAAATGTTTTCGGCCTGACATGTGATGAATACGTATCTTCCACCTTACAGCCAGCAACTGAAACGAGTCCTACCTCAATAATTTCCGGAAAAAATCCTTTCGGTTTTTTTCTATGCTGGGGCATCGTAAACTCAAAGTCTAAAAATAAAAATCGTTGTTCATCCATACGATCCCTTCCTTATCATTTTTGTCATTCCTTTCTATTTGACACTCCTACACGAACAAGCTCGAATGCTAATTCCATTTTAAATATTCAGATTGGATGTATCTTATATATATGTCAAATGCCCACAAATATTTTAAAAAATAAGAAAAAATGACCTATGCAGAAAATATGACAAAATCCCTCCTTTCATTTACATCCGCAGTTTTTCTACTTTATAATGACTTTATGTGTGTTTCATCTAGTTAATATTTGACACACTAAGAAAAATGAATGAAAGGAGATGAGATTTTTGCACGAAACAACGCAAGAACTCGCTAACTGGCAGTATTATTTTGCTATCGCAGTCTTTTTAATTACATATGCCATTATTATTTCTGAAAAAATTAATCGCGCTGTCATCGCACTTCTTGGTGCAGCACTCATGGTAATTGTGGGGGTCGTCGATTTACATAACGCCTTTACGAAACATATTGAATGGGGAACGATTACGCTACTCATCGGTATGATGATTTTGGTGAACATTACGAGTAAATCAGGTGTTTTCCAATACGTTGCCATTAAAGCAGCAAAAAGGGCACAAGGAAATCCAATTAAAATTTTAATTTCCCTTTCCCTACTTACTGCGCTTGGCTCCGCATTTTTAGATAACGTTACAACTGTACTTCTTGTTGTTCCAGTTACTTTATCTATTACGCGCATACTGCAAGTAAATCCTGTTCCTTATTTACTTTCTGAAATTATTTTTTCAAACATTGGGGGAACGGCAACATTAATTGGTGATCCACCTAACATTATGATTGGTTCTGCCAATAAACATTTAGACTTCAATGCTTTCCTATTGAATCTAGCACCAATCGTAATTATTATTATTGGAGTTACAGCAACAATACTTTACTTCATGTACCGCAAACAATTAATTGCCGATCCTGTACAAGTCAAAAAATTAATGAGCTTAGATGAAAAACAATACATTAAAGATCCAGTATTAATGAAAAAATCTTTAACGGTACTTGGACTTACAATTGTAGGTTTCATGACTCATTCTATTTTCCATATTGATGCGGCTATCATTGCCTTAACTGGTGCTACTGTACTTATGTTAATTGGTGTGAAAGAGCATGAAATTGAAGAAGTATTTGCAAGCGTAGAGTGGGTAACAATCTTCTTCTTCGCAGGGCTATTCGTACTTGTTGGAGGGCTTATCGATATCGGTCTTATCAAAATGTTAGCTCAAAAAGTAATTGGTATAACAGGCGGAGATATTTCTTACGCATCCATCCTTATTTTATGGGTATCTGGTATCGCCTCTGCAACAATTGATAACATCCCATTTGTCGCAACAATGATTCCACTTATTAACGATATGGCAGTTGGGCTAGGCTTATCACCATCTGACGCACAAATCGATGTATTATGGTGGGCATTAGCACTAGGTGCTTGTCTCGGCGGAAACGGAACATTAATCGGAGCTTCTGCTAACGTAATCGTTGCAGGTATCGCGAGCCGCGAAGGACATAAATTTAGTTACATGGAATTCCTAAAAGTCGGTTTCCCAATTATGATCGTTTCATTAATCATTTCTCACATTTATATTTATTTACGCTACCTTATGTAGTAGAAAAAGCGCCCTGATAATCAGGGCGCTTTTTTACTTATATCTAAAATATATCGACTTATCAACAGAAACGAAAAATCTACTCTTTATATCTCACCGGTTCATTTCGAATAATAAATAAATGAATCGGTAAGAAAACCGAAAATGTGATTGTATGAATAATCGTAAACAATATAGAATTCGTTCCGTATCTATCTAAAATTGCGTAGATAAGATAAATAGACAGCACAATCGATACAGCTGTTGCTAATAAATATAGAATTGGTACGAAGTTAAAAATGAAACATGCGACATATATGCCGAATACTTTCCATCCCGCTTCTTCTTTTAAGAAATCCGGTAATTTGTCTTTTGCTAAATCACCCCATATCTTACTATTTAAAAAAGGAATAAACGCAAGAGCACCATCCGTTGCACCATCATTTTTCGCCATCGTATACAGTGCAAAAGCCGTTAATAAATACGCAATAATTGCCCAAATCAATACAACAAGAATAAACGCAAAACTAAGAGCAAAGAAACCTGCTAGTACGCCTTGATCCTCCATCTTATCCTCTCCTCTCTACTTTCAACATATTTCATTACATTGCAAGTTATGTTTTAAAATTTATCCAAACTCTTTGTATAATAAGAGAAGAAAGAGAATAAGAGAGGAGAAACACGTATGCATCCATTTGTAAAAGCATTACAAGAGCATTTTACAGCTCATCAAAATCCTGAAAAAGCAGAACCTATGACTCGTTATATGAAAAATCACTTCCCATTTCTAGGTATTCAAACACCGGAAAGGCGCCAATTATTAAAAGACGTCATTCAAATACATACTCTCCCAGATAAAAAAGACTTCCAAATTATTGTACGCGAGCTTTGGGACTTACCAGAACGTGAATTCCAAGCGGCCGCACTTGATATCATGCAAAAATATAAAAAGCATATAAACGAAACTCATATCCCCTTCTTAGAAGAACTTATTGTCACAAAATCTTGGTGGGACTCTGTCGATAGCATCGTCCCTACATTCTTAGGTACTATCTTTTTAAAACACCCAGAATTAATTTCTGCGTATATTCCAAAATGGATTGCATCAGATAACATATGGTTACAACGTGCCGCTATTTTATTCCAACTGAAATATAAACAAAAGATGGATGAAGAACTTCTTTTCTGGATTATTGGGCAACTACATTCTTCAAAAGAATTTTTCATTCAAAAAGCGATTGGCTGGGTCCTTCGTGAATATGCAAAAACAAATCCGGATGTAGTTTGGGAATACGTGCAAAACAATGAACTCGCTCCATTAAGTAAGCGTGAAGCAATTAAGCATATTAAACAAAATTACGGAATAAATAATGAAAAAATAGGCGAGACTCTATCATAGATAGACACGTTCCTCTATTGAGATTTAAAAAAGAACGTGTTAGAATATGTTCATTATTATTAATATAAGTAGCGATGACGGACTTATAAGTACTTGCATAAAAAGCGATTCAGGGATAGTGAAAGCCTGAAGCCGCAAGGAAACGGCAGTCCCGAGCAATACATGATAAAGTGGATGCACCTTTTGTGTATCAACTAGGGTGGAACCGCGGGCAAACGCTCGTCCCTAGGCAAATAAGCCTTGGGATGAGCGTTTTTTTATGTTCTTTTTAGCATATACTGCTCGTTTCTAAAGTATCAGAGTATATCATCGCCAATACGTTAACTTTCAAAAGGAGGATTTTCTTATGTATTCAATGGAACAAGTTGTAAACTTAGCGAAACATCGCGGTTTTGTTTTCCCTGGTTCTGAAATTTACGGTGGTCTTGCAAACACTTGGGATTACGGTCCACTTGGAATCGAATTAAAAAATAACGTTAAAAAAGCTTGGTGGAAAAAATTCATTCAAGAATCTCCACACAACGTTGGTTTAGACGCAGCTATTTTAATGAACCCTAAAACTTGGATCGCTTCTGGTCACGTTGGTAACTTCAACGATCCAATGATCGACTGTAAAAAATGTAAAGCTCGTCACCGTGCTGACAAATTAATTGAGGATGCTTTAGATGCAAAAGGCATTGAAATGGTTGTTGACGGTCTTACTTTCGACCAAATGGCTGACTTAATGAAAGAACATGAAGTAAAATGTCCTGATTGCGGTAGTGAAGAATTCACTGAAATCCGTCAGTTCAACTTAATGTTCAAAACATTCCAAGGTGTTACAGAGTCTAGCACAAACGAAATTTTCCTTCGTCCTGAAACAGCACAAGGTATTTTCGTAAACTTCAAAAACGTTCAACGCTCTATGCGTAAAAAGCTTCCATTTGGTATTGGCCAAATCGGTAAGAGTTTCCGTAACGAAATCACGCCTGGTAACTTCACATTCCGTACACGTGAATTCGAACAAATGGAACTTGAATTCTTCTGTAAGCCTGGTGAAGATTTAGAGTGGTTCGCATTCTGGCGTGAAACTTGTAAAAACTGGTTACTTTCACTTGGTATGACTGAAGAGAGCATGCGTCTTCGTGACCACGGTGAAGAAGAGTTATCTCACTACAGTAATGCAACAACTGACATTGAATTCAAATTCCCATTCGGTTGGGGCGAACTTTGGGGCGTTGCATCTCGTACAGACTTCGACTTAAAACGTCACATGGAACACTCAAACGAAGACTTTAACTATATCGATCCACAAACGAATGAGCGTTACGTACCATACTGCATCGAGCCATCTTTAGGCGCAGACCGCGTAACATTAGCATTCTTATGTGATGCATATGAAGAAGAACAATTAGAAAACGATTCTCGTACAGTTCTTCGTTTCCACCCTGCTTTAGCACCATACAAAGCAGCTATCTTACCATTATCTAAAAAGCTATCTGAAGGTGCTACTGAAGTATTTGCAGAATTAGCTAAAGACTTCATGGTAGACTTTGATGAAACTGGTTCTATCGGTAAACGTTACCGTCGTCAAGACGAAATCGGTACACCATTCTGTATCACATACGACTTCGACTCAGTTGAAGACAAAGCTGTTACAGTACGTGACCGTGACACAATGGAACAAGTTCGTATGCCAATTAGCGAACTAAAAGGTTTCTTAGAGAAGAAAATCCAGTTCTAATTATAAGAAAAAGAGGCTGCTCATAAGAGCGCCTCTTTTTTACTTTTCACGTTTTTCTTTAATTGCTACTGTACATCTTGATATACATAGTAAATCATCATTTTCATCAATAATGCGAACATCCCAAACCATTGTCGATTGTCCTCTATGTATCGGTGTCCCAATCGCTGTTACAATTCCATCTTTCTTTGAGCGAATGTGGTTTGCATTAATTTCTAATCCGAAACAAATACATTTTTCTTGATCAATTAAATTGTATGAACCAACACTTGCCACTGTTTCTGCTAATGCAACCGATGCACCACCATGTAAAAATCCAAACGGCTGATGCGTACGCTCATCAACAGGCATCGTAGCAACCACCTTTTCTTCTGTCATCTCTAACAACTCAATTCCAAGTGAATCCATTAAAGTTTTTGCCATATCGCTTCCTCCTTCTCTTACTTTAATTAAATGTATAATTTTACCTATTTATTTTCAAACTACTTATAACACTTATATAAGGAGGCTTCACCTAAATGAAACAGAAATTTTGTATATTACTGCTTATGTTCTCCTTGCTGACTATTGTACCAAATTGTGCAATAACAGCCAAAGCATCTAACCTGACAATCGATGTTAAGACTGTAACGCAAAAAGGTAAGAAACCTTATATAGAATATCAAATAAATAGGCCTTCTTTTCACAACTTTTCTGACTCTAAATTTCAAAATAAGCTCAATTTATATTACAAAAAATCCACTGACAAATTTAAAAACAAATTAGAAAAAGAAGCAAAAAAATATTATAAAGAGACAGAAGGATCTAGTACACCATTTCATCCGTACGTAGCAAATGTCGATTATAAAGTCTCATTAAACAAACCACCTTTTCTTAGCCTATATGTGAATTACTATCAATATACTGGCGGAGCACATGGTCTTTATACGTGGAAGGCAAATACATTTGATTTAAACGAAAAAAAGCTACTGCACTTAGACGATTTATTTCAACAAAAAGATAAATATAAAGATGTAATCCGTGCAGAGATTGTAAGACAAATTAAACAAAATGAAAGTATTTATTTTCCTGATGCAACTGAAAAGGTAATGAGTATGAAAAAGTTTCACTTCTTTTTAGAGCCAGACAATCTCGTCATTTATTTCCCTTTATATGAAATTGCTCCGTATTCAAGTGGAATTCCGCAATTTCGTATTCCATATACATTGCTAAGAGACTATTTAAAGCCTTCTTATCAAAATATTTTGATTGACAACAAGTAAATATTTTCGCTACGATAATGTTAACCTAAAAACAACAGGAGGTTAACATTATGAGGAGATTTCATGTTTTAGATTTAGCATTAGCTGCCATGTTCGTCGCTCTTATGGCCATTGGTGCAAATATTGTATCTTGGGCACCATTCCTGCAAGTAGCGGGCATCCCATTATCTATGCAACCATTTTTCGCAATTTTAGCAGGTCTTCTTCTTGGAAGTAGACTTGGTGCCTTATCCATGACTGTATATATGCTCGTTGGCGTAGCCGGCGCACCAATCTTTGCTAACTTCAAAGCTGGATTTGGAGCACTTTTAGATCCTACTGGTGGTTTTATTATCGCATTTATTATCGTTGCTTACGTATCGGGAAAACTAGTAGAACAAAAAGAAAGACCAACATTCATTACATTTGCTATTGCCTCTTTCACAGGAATTATTTTAACTTATATAATCGGTACTACTTACATGTACGGGGCAGTCAATCTCTTTATGGGCGGTAATATGAGTTATAAAGCTGCTTGGATGATTATGATGTGGTTCGCAGTAAAAGATATTGCATTTACAATTATCGGTGCTATTATCGCACCTCGCATATACTATGCTGTGCGTCGTTCTGCTTATCAGCATTCTCATTCGACGATTTCATAATAAAAAAAGAGTTATTTCAACAAGCTGAAATGAAGTGACCCCTAAAAGTTAGACACGGTTATTTGATTAGGCAGCTTGATAAAAGTGAGTCCGGTATTGTACCGGGC
>NZ_CP031748.1:5295687-5415531 GCF_003429245.1 Bacillus sp. CR71
CATCAGCTGTAAATTTAGCCATAGAAAAACTGCACCTCCAATTGTTAGACTGTGTCTAACAATTGGGGTGCAGTTCAAAATAACTCTTTTTTATATTAAGACTCTTGATTCGCTTGTTCTTCTAAAATTTTCTTCATCATCGCAACCATGTCATCACGTAATTCTGGGTGTTGCAGGGCCATTTCAATTGTCGTTTGAACGAATCCTAGCTTTTCACCTACATCGTAGCGCTTTCCTTCGAAATCGTAAGCAAATACACGTTGGATTTCATTTAAGCTTTGGATTGCATCTGTTAACTGAATTTCACCGCCAGCACCGACATGTTGCTGTTCTAAGAACATAAAGATTTCAGGCGTTAAAATGTAACGGCCCATAATCGCTAAGTTTGAAGGTGCTGTACCTTGTGCTGGTTTCTCAACGAAATTGCGAACTTGGTAACGACGACCTTCTTGTTCTAATGGATCGATAATTCCGTAACGGTGTGTTTCTGTTTCTGGAACAGTTTGTACACCAATAACAGAAGAAAGTGTTTTTTCATACTCATCCATTAATTGACGTAAACATGGTTTCTCAGCTTGGACAATATCATCACCTAGTAACACTGCAAATGGCTCATCACCAATGAATTTACGTGCACACCAAACAGCATGTCCTAGTCCCTTCGGCTCTTTTTGACGGATGTAATGAATATCTACCATTTTTGAAGAAGCTTGTACTTTTTCAAGCAACTCATATTTTTTCTTCTCTAATAAGTTTTGTTCTAGTTCAAATGCGTTATCAAAATGATCTTCGATAGAGCGCTTTGTTTTACCAGTAACGATAATAATATCTTCGATTCCCGATTTCACTGCTTCTTCTACAATGTATTGAATCGTTGGTTTATCTACTATCGGTAACATTTCTTTCGGCATTGCTTTCGTTGCTGGTAAAAAACGTGTTCCTAATCCAGCTGCTGGGATTATCGCTTTTCTTACTTTTTTCATCACAAAATACCCTCTCTCCTGTCGGAATTAATAGCAATCATTTCCTACATAAAACAAAAGGGAGATTTCGCTCCCTTTTGTTCCTTACTACTTAAAATTACTTTGTATTATAAACGATTCATAATGTCTTCTTTAATAGTAAGTAACTTTTGTTCACTATTTTGTAAAGAACTATCTTGTACACCGAAGTAGAACTTAATCTTCGGTTCAGTTCCAGATGGACGTAGGCAGAACCATGAACCATCCTCTAATTGATATTTTAACACATTTGATTTCGGTAAGTGAATCTCTTCTTTATGTCCATCTTGTAAAGATGTAATGATGCTTGCTTTATAATCTTCAACTGCTACGACTGTTAAGCCTGCTACTTCTTTCGGAGGATTCTCACGGAACGTCGCCATCATCTCTTGGATTTGTTCCGCTCCATCTTTTCCTTTTAACGTTAACGATACAAGGTCTTCACGGAAGAAACCATACTTCTCAAATACTTCTAATAGACCATCATATAACGTTTTCCCTTGTGATTTGTAGTATGCAGCTACTTCACATGCAAATAGGACAGATTGTACTGCATCTTTATCACGGCAGAATGGACGGATTAAATAACCATAGCTTTCCTCATAACCGAATTGGAATTCGTATTGTCCGCTTTCTTCATACTGTCTAATTCTCTCACCGATAAATTTAAATCCAGTTAACGTATCAACTGTATCTAAACCGTATGCTTTTGCAATTGTACGGCCAATTTCAGACGTTACGATTGTTTTTAATACGACACCGTTCTCTGGAAGTATTCCGTTTTCTTTCTTTTGAGATAGTAAGTAATCAAGCATTAATGCACCTGTTTGGTTTCCTGTTAATACTTGGAACTCACCATTATGATTACGAACAGCTACACCAAGGCGATCTGCGTCAGGATCAGTTGCGATTAATACATCTGCGCCTACCTTTTCACCGTCACGAATTGCATACTCAAACGCGGCGTGCTCTTCTGGGTTCGGTGATTTTACTGTAGAGAAGTTTGGATCTGGTAACTCTTGCTCTTTTACAACTGTTACATCTGTAAATCCAACTTCTTCTAAACCACGGCGTACAGAAATATTTGATGTTCCGTGTAATGGTGTAAAGACGATTTTTAAGTCTTTGCCGGCCTTTTCCACCATTTCTTTATTAATGATGACATTGTTCAATTCTGCAGCATATGCATCATCTACTTCTTGTCCAATAATATGTAATAAACCGTCAGCTTTTAATTGCTCTACATCAGCGACTTCAACTGTTAATTCATCTTCTATTGCATCTACGTAGCTAATTAACTCATCCGCTTCTTTTGGCGGCAACTGTCCACCATCTTCACCGTATACTTTGTATCCGTTATATTCAGGCGGATTATGGCTTGCCGTAAGAACGATTCCACTTACTGTATGTAAATGACGAACTGCGAAAGAAAGTACTGGCGTTGGACGTAAGCTTTCAAACACATATGTTGTGATACCACGTGCACCAAGTGTAGCAGCGACTTCCATTGCAAACTCAGGTGATTTATGACGAGAATCATAGGCTACAACAACACCTCGTTTTTTCGCTTCCTCACCTAACTTTTCAATAAAGCTTGCTAATCCTTTTGTTGCTTTACGAACTGTATATACGTTTAAACGGTTCGTACCAGCACCAAGTTCACCACGCATACCACCTGTGCCGAACTCTAGGTTTTTATAAAAGCTATCCTCGATTTTCTTCTCATCTTGCTTCATGTTTTCTAGCTGTTCTTTTAATTCTGCATCTAATTGTGCGTAAGAAAGCCAGCGACTAAATTCTTGTTTCCAATTCATTCTTCTCTCTCCTCTCGCTCGTCATACCTTTATTATATGAAAAAAACATGCCGTATCTCAATATTTTATAAAATCTAGCAGGATTTTACTAGGAATATTTGTATACACTATTGTTAAATACTCCACTAAAGGGAATGAGGATTATGCACGAATGGGGCTTGTCAGAAGAGCTCAAAATACAAACAAAGCAAATGATTGAAATTGCTGAAAGAGAACTATCGATTATGAGGAATGCAATCGATAAAGAAGATGAATGCATTTTATGCAAAATGGAAGATATTCATCATATGTTGGCAAATGTACAAACATTGGCAGCTACATACTATATTCAGGCATATTTATCACCTTATACGGAAAGTTCATCTTTTATTACAACAGCTATCCAACATTTAAGCGCCAGAAAACATGGTGCTCTTATCGTTGTGGAACGAAACGAGACGCTTGAAGCTTTCATTCAAACTGGAACGACATTAAACGCTCATTTAACTGCACCATTACTCGAATCAATATTTTATCCAGGTAACCCTCTTCATGACGGTGCCGTTCTCGTAAAAAATAATCATATTGTCTCAGCTGCTAATATTCTTCCTTTAACGAAAAGTACAGAAGTTGATCCTGAGCTGGGAACACGGCACAGAGCTGCAATTGGCTTATCAGAAAAGAGTGATGCACTTATATTAGTTGTCTCTGAAGAAACGGGCCGTACTTCTTTTGCCTTAAATGGGATTTTGTATACGATTTCTTTATAAAGTGAAACTTTAATCACCCCTCACCAATCAAGAGTTTACGAGCAGCTCGATCCACACTTAACTTCTTTGCTTCCGCTGAATTTTTGAGGTGAGGGTCTTACTGCCCGGCAAATAGCTAGATAAACAAACCTATAAAAAAGAAGACTGTTCCAAAATATTGGAACAGTCTTCACTTATACTCTTATTCTTCTCCGAAACGCTCCACAAGTGTTGCAAGTGTACGTACCATTGCACCAGTTGCTCCAGCTGGACCTAAGTCGTGCGCGCCTTTTGTTTCTGATGTTCCAGCGATATCTAAGTGTACCCACGGTGTATCTTCAGCGAATTCGCCTAGGAATGTACCTGCCATAACCGCATGTCCTTCACGGCCTGGTGAGTTATTTAAATCAGCAAACTTACTGTTTCTCACACGTTCTTTATCACGATCAAAAATCGGTAGTTGCCAAATTGGCTCATCTGTTTCCATAGAAGCCTCTAGCACTTGCTCAAATAACTCTTCATTATTTGTCATTGCGCCTGTCGTATAGTTTCCAAGTGCAACAATTACACCGCCTGTTAATGTTGCAACATCAACAAGGTAGTTTGCACCAAGTTTTTTCGCATACGTAATACCATCAGCTAAAGCTAGACGACCTTCTGCATCCGTATTTAATACTTCAATTGTCTTTCCGCTCATAGATGTGATTACATCGTCTGGCTTAAATGCCGTACCACTTACAACGTTATCAGTTGAAGGAATAACAGCGATCACATTTTGTTCTGGGCGCAGTTCTCCGATAATTTCCATCGCACCTAATACAGCAGCTGCACCGCCCATATCACCTTTCATACCAACCATGCCTTCACGTGGTTTTAAAGAATAACCACCTGTATCGTATGTAATACCTTTTCCAACGAATCCAATGACATCCGTCCACTCTTCTTTTCCTTTATAAATAAGAGCGATCATTTTTGGTGGCTCTACACTACCTTGGTTTACTGCAAGTAATGCACCCATACCAAGATCTTCCATCTCTTCTTTCTCAAGAACTTTATAGTCCATATCATACTTCTCCGCTAACTCAACAGCATACTCAGCAAGCTTTGTCGCTGTTAATACGTTTGGCGGCATATTTACAAGTGTACGAGCCGAGTTTGTTGCACGTCCATGTACGTAGCCAACTGTTAATGCGGCTTCAATTTCTTGTGCATCTTCCGCTGTAATAGCCGTGAACTTCTCTAACTCTTCACGATCCTTTTTATCTGATTTATACGTTTGTAACTCATATGTACCAAGGCTTTGTACTTCTGCTGCAATATGAGCTACATCAATCGCATCTAATTTCTCTGTTACGAAAGAATCAAGTAAGATTGCTGCATCTTGTACTTTTGCTACTTGTAATGTTTTAAACGCTTTTCCAAGAGCCGCACGTAACGTTTCTGTCGTGTAAGACTCTTTCTTGCCTAAACCAACAAAGTAATAACGTTTCACATTTGTTTTTCCTAAGCTATGTACTTTCGAAATGGCCTTTTTCTTCGTAGATAATTCTTTCTCTTCTAGTAAAACTTGTAATTGTCCTTCAAACGCTTTGTCCAGTTCTTGTACAAAACTACTCATTTTCTCTTCTTCAAATAGAGCAACAATCACTACTTCATGACCTGCTAATTCTTTTTGTACTTGAAACATGTTCAGACCCCCTAAATTTCTCTACCACCATTATAACTTTATTTTCTATAAAATGCGACAATTCCAACTACAGTTATATGACGTGTAAAATCTCCTCTATTATGAAATAAGCCAAGAAAAAAAGTCTAGCGTAATTACAACTAGACTATCTTTGTTTTAAATATTGACCACGAAACACTTGCATCGTTTCGTCTTGATTTAACATCGTTAACTCTTCTTCTGTAAACTTACCATTTCCTACTTTTACTACATACACATTTACTTTTTTCTTACCCCATTGGCTATAAACATCTTTCACCGTATCATAATATAGATCAAGACGGTTTCCTTTTATTGCACCGCCCTTATCAGCTACTACACCATACCCGTAACCTGGCACGAAGAGGATCGTTCCAATCGGGAATACGCGTAAGTCCGCAGCAATTGTGGAATATAAATCCCTTTTCACTTTAACACCTGAATATGTAATACCATACTCTGGATGCCCTGGCCTCTTACCAGTTGACTCAATCCCCGATGTATAACCTGTTGCAGTCATTTCAATTGAACGATATTTAGACCAGTCGTTTGCCTGCTCTAAAGCATTTATCACTTCTTTACTCGGAGCAACATTTCTCTTAACTTCTGCTGCATGTACTTCTTTTGCACTCGTTCCCTCATATTTCTTTACAATCTCTAATAGAGAAACTCCTGTGAAAGCATTCCATGTTACGCATAATGCAATTGCAAGTAAACAAGTCATCATAATGCGAATACAATATCGTTTTAACATTTTTATATTCCACACTCCTTCATCGTTAATCATTCCCTATACGATGAAGGAATATGCAAAAAAAATAATCTCCAAATGAATTGGAGATTAAAACATTTGATATCCGCTTTTCCGAAGTTTCTTGATCACGACTCCTGCTAAAGCAGCCCCTACTAATCCAGTAGATAGAATAAATAAGTCTGCTTGTCCTAAGTGCGATACACTTGTCCCAAATGAAGAAAATGTTTCTTTCGGCTTTGAAAAATAATCCCACATACTCGCTTTATTAATAATAAGCATACAAACAATCGGATACACAATAACCATTACCCATGTAGCCCGCAAAATCATGTTGAGTAAAAATCCAATTCCAAAGAACAAAATAAAGAATAACATCATTGAAATAAGTAGTACCGGTATACTCACTCTTTTTCCCTCTCCTTCGCACGTGCCGTAAATACGTGATAAGCTGTATAACCAAATGATTCTCCTGGATTTAATGTTTTGTCCACTTCAAGATGTAGTTCTGATCTTCCTTCTAACAAATATTTAATAAGTACAGACGTATTCGGATCGTCCGCAATCTTATCTGGATGTAAGAACGCCACTTCAGACAATTCTTTCTCCTGTACAATAATATTTTCTCCTTCAGGCTCCAAAAGGAAAATAATCATATTATCACTAATTTCATCACGAATAACACCCGATCGAACACCAATGATCCCCTTCACATGAGCGACAATGCCTGTCTCTTCTAACACTTCGCGTTTCACAGCTTCATCAACTGTCTCACCTTCATTTACAAAACCAGCCGGTAAAGACCATTTCCCTTTTAATCCACTGTATTTCTTCTTAACGAATAGCCACCTGCCATCTTTTGTAGCTACTAGACCGCTAACAGCTAGCCATACCTTCCCTCGTTTCTCCATGATGTAATAACCTCCTCCATCATAACGGACAGAATATTCTTTCTTTTTTATATATTATACTATATTTTTAATATGAAAAAAGCAGAAACAGCGCTTAGCCGTTTCTGCTTTTTCTACTATATATTAAAAGAACTTTAATTTACCTTTTTTAAGAACTAATAAAGGTCCACCTAATAAGAACAGGTAGCGGTTATCGATTACTTTCTTCATGAAGGAAGCTTTCCAACCTGTTAACTTTTTACCCATAACAACACCCATTGCATCGTCATGACCTAAAGAACATACAGATCCTTTATTATCGAATGCGAATTTTTTCATTTCGCCCTTGCCACGAACTAATACAGTTAAGTTGTGTGCAATGTTGTAACCTTGTTGAATTGCAATTTGTGCTGTTGGTGGGTATGGACGGTTAATTTCTTCGTTAATAATTAACGCGGCATCACCAACCATGAATACCTCTTCGTATCCTGGAGCGTGCATGTACTCATCAACTTTTACACGTCCGCGCATTGCTTCAAAGCCAGACTCTTCTACAATACCATTACCACGAACACCTGCAGCCCAAACTACTGTTTCAGACTTAATTAATTCCGTATCATCGCCATTTGCAACGATAATTCCTTCTTCAGTTGCTTCTTTAATTGCTGTACCGATGCGGAATTCTACGCCTTTTTTCTCAAGTTGTTTTACAGCGTATTCTACTAATGCTGGATCGAAACCTGGAAGTGCTGTTGGAGCCGCTTCTACACAAATGATACGTGCTTTTTCACGTGGTACATTGTACTGTTTGCAAAGTTCAGGAACACGGTTTGCAAGCTCACCTACGTACTCGATACCAGTAAATCCAGCACCACCAACAACGATTGTTACTAACTCATCGCGCTTCTCATCTGCATATTTAGCGAAACTAGCTTCCATATGCTCACGAATTTCACGAGTTGCATTAATGTTAGCGATTGAGAATGCATGCTCTTTTAATCCTGTAATTCCGAATGTTTCTGATTCGAAACCAAGACCGATTACTAAGTAGTCATACTCTAACTCGCCGTCTTTTAAGATAATACGTTTTTCAGCAGCTTTAATTTCTACTACTGTGTCTTGTACAAAGTTCACTTTATTTGTATCAATAACGTCTTGAATATCTAGACAGATTTTTTCATCTTGTAATGTACCAGCTGCGCTCTCGTGTAACCAAGTCGCTTGGTAGTGATAGCTGTTGTTGTTTACTAACGTAATTTCAGCTTCATTTACAGATAATGCTTTTTGCAGACGAACAGTCGTAATCATCCCGCCATAACCTGCACCTAAAACTACGATTTTTGGAGTCTTCACCAAATCACAACCCTTTTCTTTATATAATAGTAATGAGAAATAATACCAAGTACTAAAAACTCTATTTGTCAAGAATGTGGAATTTATCACATTCTATATCATAACAAAACGCAGTCAAAAAATCGTACGAATTTTGTCATAGAAATTTAACATAATACTTCCCTATATTAGTCGGTTTTATTCCAGAATTCAAGCATCTGGCGAATTATCAATATTTTAAAATAACATAGCGTTTTCAAGGGTTTTTCAGCCTTTTTTTCATGTATTTTCCTTTCTGTATATTTTATACAATAAAAAAGAACCTATGCGAAAACTTACACACAATTCAGTCGTTTTCAGAAGTATTATGAACTCAAATATGCTATCATTTATTTGAAAGTGTCATCATTTGCAGGATTTTCGTGTACATATGAACAATATATGAAATCAATATCAAAATTCCATCTATAGGGGGAATGAAAGTGGCAGAAAATCAAAAAGTTTACGACATAACAATTATTGGTGGTGGTCCAACGGGACTGTTCACAGCATTTTATGGCGGTATGAGACAAGCAAGTGTAAAAATCATTGAAAGCTTACCTCAACTTGGAGGACAATTATCCGCACTCTACCCTGAAAAATACATTTATGATGTGGCTGGATTTCCAAAAGTGCGTGCACAAGAATTAGTCGATAACTTAAAAGAGCAAATGAAGAAATTTGATCCAACCGTTTGCTTAGAAGAAGCGGTTGATACGCTTGAAAAACAAGCTGATGGTATATTTAAACTTGTTACGAATAAACAAACTCACTATTCTAAATCAGTCATCATTACTGCCGGCAATGGTGCTTTCCAACCACGCCGCTTAGAATTAGAAGGTACAGCAAAATACGAAAAGAAAAACTTACATTATTTCGTTGATGATATGAATAAATTTGCTGGCAAGCGCGTCGTAGTATTTGGCGGTGGCGACTCCGCAGTAGACTGGACGATGATGTTAGAACCGATTGCTGAAAAAGTTACAATCGTTCATCGCCGTGATAAATTCCGTGCACATGAACATAGCGTCGAAAACTTAATGAATTCTCGTGCAGAAGTAAGTACACCGTATGTTCCAGTTGAACTCATTGGTGATGACAAAATTGAACAAGTCGTTCTTCAGCACGTAAAAACTGAAGAAAAAGTTATCATCGATGTTGATGACGTAATTGTAAACTACGGCTTCGTTTCTTCTCTTGGTCCAATTAAAAACTGGGGCTTAGATATACAAAAAAATAGCATCCTTGTGAATTCAAAAATGGAAACGAATATTCCTGGCATTTACGCTGCTGGTGACATTTGTACATATGAAGGAAAAGTAAAACTTATCGCTTGTGGATTTGGCGAAGCACCGACAGCAGTAAACAATGCAAAAGCTTACTTCGATCCAAATGCAAAACTTCAACCGATGCATAGCTCAAGTATGTTTTAATATAGCAATGAAAAGAACTCCTTTTACGCGAAGGAGTTTTTTATTATTGTGCTACCGTATCCTTCCAAAATATGTTACAATAAAACAGAACAAACGTTCTATTTAATAAGGGGGATATTTTAAAGATGAAAGAACCTATTATCGTAAAAAAAGAAGCTTTCCAAGCAATCGGCGTTTCGGTTACGACGACTAATGAAAAAGAAGCATCTACTGAAGGAAAAATTCCCGAGCTCTGGAACCGATACTTTCAAGAACAAATGATGCATCACATCCCAAATCAACAAACGAAAGAAACACTCGCTTTCTACTCCAACTACGAATCAGATGAAACTGGTACATATACATTTACAATCGGTATGCCCGTTTCTTCACTAAAAGAAGTTCCTGAAAATATGACAACTTTAACAATACCCGCCGCTACGTATGCGGTATTTACAACGAGAAAGGGACCAGTTGCTGAAGTCGTTTGCGAAGCTTGGGAATATATTTGGAAATGGTCGAAAGAAAATAAACGTGCTTTTACAACAGACTTTGAGCTTTATGATGAAAAAGCAACAGATCCAACCAACGTACAATTGGATATTTATATTGCATTAGCCTGAACGACAAAAAAGAAGATACCATTTGGTATCTTCTTTTTTGTCGTTAAATAGCCACTGTGCAAATTCATTATTATTGTCTACAATGAGAAAGTGCAGTATAGAAATATTAGAAAGTGTATAAAGTGAAACTATAATCAGCGAGGGACATCTCTCATTGAGTATTAGCCCTCACCAATCGGGCGTTTACTGTTTTTTTAGTTTAAATTTGTCACATAGAAAGGAAGCAATATGGAGGAACTACAACAAAATAAAACTGCTTTAGAAGGAAGCGGAAAACCGTTATTAAAAAATACGAATTTCCTTTTTCTTTGGGCAGCTACTCTTTTTTCAAGCTTTGCTTTAGCCTTTTTTACTTTTTCACAAACGTGGTACATAGCAAAAACATTAAACCTTGAAGCTTCACTCGGTGTTGTTTTCGTAGCTCTTAGTGTTCCAAGGCTTATTTTTATGATTATCGGCGGCGCTGTAGCTGATAAATTCCCGAAAAAAAACATTATGTTTTACTCCAATATTATTCGAGCGATTCTTGTTGCAACCATTCTCACATGGTTTATCGTTGGTGATGTAACACTATATACATTTGCTTTATTCGCTTTATTCTTTGGACTTGCCGATGCTTTCTTCTGGTCAGCAGATGGATCTATCTTACCGGAATTGGTAGAAAAAAGCCGGTTAACACAAGCGAATTCACTTACACAAATGACGAACCAAGCATCGGTCATCTTAGGCCCTGTACTTGGCGGAATTCTTATCAAATTCACAAACTACGAGACAATATTTTCTATTACAATTTTATTACTGATTGTCGCGGCCATACTCGTTCAAAAAATACAATTTACGATGCCAGAACTAAAAGATACGGATAAAGGTATGTTCACTTCCATTAAAGAAGGAATCTTATATGTAAAGGAATCACCATTCCTTTCAACTTTCCTTATTTGTAGCGCCTTTTTAAACTTATTTTTGATCGGCCCGATGCAAGTTGGTTTCCCGCTTTTTGTTAAAAACGTGCTGCATGGTGATTCACTCCAGTTTAGTTACTTAGAAGCATCTGTAGGCGGCGGAATGGCAATCGGTGCTGTCATTGTCGGTTTAAGAAATATTAATCGTAGGCGCGGTCTTTTTTGTATTATCATGATGCTATTGTCTGGTGTATTCTTCTTAGCCATCAACTTTAGCACCGTACTTTGGCAAGCACTATTAGCCGGCATGTTTTATGGTATTACAATTGCAATGGCTATCGTTCCGCTTATGGCGATGATTCAATCGACAGTAAAAGAGGAAATGATGGGACGCGTAATGAGCTTACTTATGCTATCATCAATGGGCTTTATCCCGCTCTCTTATGCATTCACATCAATCGCACTTGCACTGGGAATTCCAATCGTAACCGTTATGAAAAGCGGTGCAATTGCTGTTATCGTCTTCGTACTATTTGTAGCGATTCGTGTTCCAGTTGTAAGAAAGTTCGACTAGCTACTTGGAGTCATGTATTATACGCATGGCTCCTTTTTAAATGGATCAAATAACGCTATCCCCTTACTTCTTCTCAGTGCTGCTCCCCATTCTAATCCAACCTCTAAAAATAAATCTCGCACTGTACTATATAAAAGTGCCTTCACATTTTTACGGATTTCCCCGTATTTATAAGCCCTCACGACACTCTTCACTCGCCAAATGAAATTTCCATACACTTCTTCATCAGCTAATATTTGCTCTAGTAAAACACCTTGCTCTAGCAATCCGCTCTTTTTATATGCAAGTTCTACCTTACTCCAAAATATATTAATCTTCTTCGGATTACTCGTCATCGGCAGAAGTGCGTATATAAAAGGCTTCGGTATATCATGACGGCAATACGTCTCATCAAGCTCGTACGTTATTTTTCTTTTCTCTTTTATTTGTGGAATGTTTTTAGAAAGAATTGTTTCCCTCTCGTTTTTTTGTTCCTTTCCGCTACAGCCAGCTGCATAATCCTCACTTTTACAAGCGGACATTTTCATACGGTCATCCATGCGGTCAATTGCAGATATAAGAAAAATATATAAATTCGCACTATACCCGCCGCGCTTATGTCTTTCTTTTGTTGCAACACGCTTTATAATTCCTAGTCCCTCTAACTTTGCAATTGAACGGCGTACTGTACGAATACTCTTTCCAACATTCTTCGCAATCGTCTCCATTAACGGACAGGCGACTCCTACTGTTTTTTGTTTCTCATTCACCGCATACTTTCCTAAAAAATGAATAATGATAGAATCAGTTTTATTCAATTGAAATCGGTAGCACTTCAAAACTTGTTTTTGATATGTATTAAACTCTTCTTTACTTCGAAATTCACTATATGGTTTCATTAAATTATATAAGCTTCCCATTTATATCACCTCATTTATAAGTAAGAGGCAGGAAGAGAATTTGGCGTGGAATTTAATATTTTTTTAATGGAGATGAAAATATGATCGTAATTAGCGCTTGTTTAGGTGGTATCGCTTGTCGATATGACGGAAATGACAATCTCGTTTCAAAAATAGAGGAGCTTCTGCAAAAAGAAGATACCGTCCTCATTTGTCCTGAAGTATTAGGGGGACTACCAACGCCTCGTCCTTCCGCTGAAATTATTGGCGGGAATGGCGACGACGTTTTGGACGGAAAAGCGAAAGTGATGACAAAAGATGGTGAAGATGTCACAGAAGCTTTCGTAAATGGCGCTTATAAAGCATTAGAACAAATTAAAAATTTACAACCAGAATATATTATTTTAAAGGAACGTAGTCCATCTTGTGGTAGTTCTACGATTTATACTGGAGAATTTAACGGTAATAAGCAAACTGGTTACGGGGTAACTACTGCTTTATTTAAAAGATACGGATTTAAAGTCATTTCAGAAGAAGAATTTGAAAGCAAAAAAAGGAATTGACCCTGTTCGTCAATTCCTTTTCTATCTGTCTTATTTCACGCCTAATTTTTCTTTCACTTTCGCTGGAAGCTCGTCTTTCTTCACTTCTTCCCAAGCTGTTACACCTTTTTTATCTGAGTGATATACGCGTAGGAATGCTTCTTTACGAAGATTTTTTTGAGCTATGAATTCTAATTCTTTCTCTTTACCGTCTTTATCAAAGCCAGTCAGCTTATATTCATAATCTTTAAATTTCTGCCCATCACTAGCTTTACTATCAAATTCTTTTCCATCTACTGTAATTTGAACATAATACTCATCTTTACCCATACGGTTTAAATCACAACCAACTAACAGACTTGCAAATACAACTAAAATACTAAATAGTGCAATGTATCTTTTCATTTCCTTCACCTCATATGTTTTTCTTATATTCTTATCTTAAAGCGCAGAGCTTAAAGAAGAAATTCAAAAACATGACATGAACATTACACTTTTGTAAGATAATAATTATTTCTTCACTTTAGAAATCGTCATTCCATCACCAATTGGAACGAGTACAGATTCTAAATGCAAGTCGTTTTCTATTATTTCATTAAACTTCTTCATAACTTCTGTATAACGTTTTTGTTTCGCACACTCATCACCTACACTACCGCCAATAACGTCTTTCACGCCAATTTCGCCACTTATCACGTAATTTCCTTATACCGTTTATTACGCCTTCTATTATGCCCTCAATTATAATCTCTATTACAAGATATCTCACTAAACTAATAATAGGTTTAATTACGTATCTCCCTATGAATTCAAGAATATCCTCCATCATATTTTCCTCCTTCTTTCAAAAGGAAGCTGCTACTACGCGTCCTCTTACGTTCAGTTACAACCGCTGTCCTACTGCGATATATACCAACAAGAATAATACGACAACAACATCCACAATAACGCTATTGAATTTGGAAGAAACTTCGGTAAATACTGATACTATAGTTAACATGGCTAATAAAAACACTTTCCATCTATATTCGGGTATGCTCCCAAAAACTTTATAAAATCAACGAAAACTTTACTACAACTCTTCCGTAACTAATTTATTATCGTGGTAAACCGTCTTCCACTACATCCGTAACAGTTCCATTCGGTTCAAAGATTACACGTAATGATCCTTCTCCACCATAACCAGTATAGTCATATACTGAATAAGATTTATATTTCTCAATCACATGTGGCTGTCCAATTGCAGCTTTTACCTGATTCGCAGGCATACCTTTTTTGATTTTCAAATAGTGATTGTAACTTACTGCTGCCGAATTGTTATTTACATCTTTATACCACGGTACACGATCGTTTTTTTCTTCATATTCCTTTACAGGCTCTTCAATACGTTTCGTAGATACCCGATTCTCTTTACCTTTCTCTGTATCTTTCTCTGTATCCTTCTCTGTATCTTTCTCTGTATCCTTTATAGCAGTACGTTCAATATTCACAACGTAACCATATGTATTTAATTCAACCATAATTTCATATGTACCATCCGTATCTTTTTCAGTATAAAATACGCGTTTTTCATTGTTATTATAATGTTTTATGTTCTCACCACCGTAGTCAATCGTATTAAGAATATCCGTATACATCATACCTTCCTCAATCTTTTTAGATTCATCATGAGAAATGTAACGCTTCTGTGATGATGGAGCGTCCTCATTTTTAATACTTTCACGTTTACTCGTAGTCATAGGTGTTTTCTTCTGTTCTTTTAGTACGTCACCTTCCGCCTTCGCTGGTTGCTTTACTCCTACTTTTGTTAATACGTCTGTATCGCTAGAACAAGCTCCCAAAATCGATACTGTAGTCAACGCCATCCCTACTATAAGTACTCTCTTAAATGACTTCACTCTAATCCCCCCGGTATTTTTTAATATTTAGTAATCAACGTATTTTAATTAATACGGAACTATTCAGTTCTATACAATTTGCTATAGCCTTCTCCCTCATGCACCTTTTTTATATAAAGTGAAACTTTAATCAGCCCTCACCAATCGGGCTTTTATGGAATAAATCTACCTATTAGTCATAACCGATGCAGCTACAGCTAATCCAAACATGGTCACCAATCATCTTCGTTACAAATATTAACATTAAATATAACTAATAAATAGTATATTTCTCCTATTCATTTACATTTCTGTTGCATAATCTTATCTTAAAACGAACAATATGAAACTCGATTAATCATATATCCCATATATAATAACATTTAAATTAAATTCTAAAGTAACTTTACATGCATTTTCTGTTTTAACGCCAAAATAAAAGACCTTCCTAACGATTTTATTCTATCGCTAAAAAGGTCTTTCCTATTTTGGCTAAAAACTTAGCACTCTTCTGGCTTACCAGCATTCGTCGCTGTACGGAAAGATGATCCAAATCTGCATGATGCGATTGTGTATAGATAATCAATCTTGAATTATGCGTTCAATTTAAAGCAGTTTAAAAAATAATAATTCCTTATTCAATTAACATATGCATTAGTTTAACAACCTAATGCTGCTGTACCAACTGATAGTTTAGTTTTCAATATGTGAAAAGGGATTTCTAAATGATGAATTGAATATATATTTATTGTTTACTCGTTTTTGAGAGGTTCCTTTATGGGAGATAAGCTTTACTATATTCCTGTACTTCACACAGTTCTATAATAACTAATAGTGATGCTGTGACGTGATTTTCTATTAGTGAGATAAAGTATTTTTCAATTCATTTATTATAAATTGCAACTCTCGTCCTCCAGAATTATTTCTTTTGGGTGAAAGTTTTTTTATGATATAAGTTTCATTCTGTCATAATTTAAAGGTTTCGAGAGGAGAAATGATATGAACCCTATTTTATTAGATGTTCCGTTACAAATAGAAACAGACAGACTCATTCTTCGAGCACCACTTCAATCAGGTGAAGGGAATGTAGTACATGAAGCTATTAAAGATTCAATTCGTGAATTAAAACCATGGTTGTCTTTATTCCAGTCCATTCCTACTGTTGAAGAAACGGAAATTCTCCTGAGAAATGCGCATATAGATTTTTTGAAAAGAGAAAGCTTTCGCTATCTTATCTATCATAAAGAGACGAATGATTTTGTTGGAACAGCTAGCCTTCATCGAATTGATTGGAAGGTTTCTAAATGTGAAATTGGATACTGGATTAACACGCAATTTAGTGGCAGTGGATATATGACAGAAACAGTAAGTGCGTTAACAAACCTTGGATTTCAGTTATTCAAATTTAGAAGGATTGAAATACGATGTGAATGTAATAACACGAAAAGTCGTGCACTCCCTGAAAAACTAGGCTTTGAACTTGAAGGGATATTACGTAATGAAGATTTTTCAGCTGACGGCAAACAACTAACTGATACTTGCATCTATGCAAAAATAAAGTGAAATATTGATTAGCCTTGGTAATCGGGCTTTTACGGCAAAAGAAAAGACCTCCTTAACGATTTTATTCCATCGCTAAAAAGGTCTTTTTCTATTTCGGCTAAAAACTTAGCACTCTTCTGGCTTACCAGCATTCGTCGCTGTACGGAAAGATGATCCGCATCCGCATGATGCGATTGCGTTTGGATTGTCGATTGTGAATCCGCCGCCAAGCATCGATTGTTTATAATCAATTTTTACTCCTTTAACAATTGGAGCACTTTCTGTATCGATAACAAATTCAACACCGAAAAACTCAAGAACTGTGTCGTCTTCTTTTGGTTCTACTTCAAATCCTAAGCCGTAAGAAAGGCCAGTACATCCGCCGCCGTGTACAGCAAGGCGCACGTACTTCTCTCCATCTTCAGCATCTTTTAACATATCTTTAATTTGAAAAGCTGCTTGTTCTGTTACTTCAATCATGAAATACACCATCCTTTCTGTTCTCATTCTATTATACATCTTTACGCTTCTATCTTGTACTCATACACTCCGCGGCAAATTACTTCCGCAGGCCCTTTCATCAACACGTTTCCTTCTTCAGTCCACGCAATCATTAAATCGCCGCCAGCTAAATGGACTGTAATTTCCTTACCACGTTCCATCTTTCCATTTAAAATAGCAGCGACAACTGCAGCGCACGCTCCTGTTCCGCAAGCTTGCGTTACACCAGATCCACGTTCCCAAACGCGGAAATTCATCTCTGCATCATTCAAAATCTCGATGAATTCAACATTTACTCGCTCTGGGAACATTTCATGTGTCTCCAGGACTGGACCAAGTGTTGTAAGAGGTGCTTGCTCTACATCATCAACAAAAATAACCGCATGCGGATTACCCATTGAAACAGCTGTAAATGCATAGCGATGATTATTGTATAAGAAGTTTTCACGAATAAATGGTGTTTCACCTTCACCAAGCATCGGTATTTCTGCACGTGTTAAACGCGGTGCTCCCATATCGATTTTCGCTAATGTAACTTTCCCTTCTTCTACCGTTACTTCCGCTGTTACAATACCAGCTAACGTTTCAATTGTGAAAACTGTTTCTTCTACTAGTTTATGCTCATACGCATATTTCGCTACGCATCGTAAACCGTTACCACAACTCTTTCCTTCTGAACCATCATTATTAAACATGCGCATTTTCACCGGAGCTACGTCAGATGGACAAATTAGAATCATCCCATCTGCTCCAATACCAGTATTAATATTTGAAACCTTTTCCGCCACAAGAACTAAATCTTCTTCAGGAATTTGTTCTTCAAACATATTTACATATATATAACTATTGCCAAGACCATGCATTTTTGTAAAAGAAAATTGGCTCATTTATATTCACTCCAAAAATAATTTGTTATTTTAAGTATAGAATGCATGCTTTTAGAACACAATATGAATGTCCCCCGTTTCTCATATTTGACAACGTTTGGCGATGAGCCACTCTTACACACATTGTGTAAGAAAAAAGCCCTTCTAAAAAGGGCCTTTTTTTATTTATCTATAGTATTAAACTCCCCTACGAAATAACATTTTATCTAATGAAAAAGGTGCTGCTGATTGCAACACCTTAAAACATTGGATTTTCATCCAAATAATCATATACATTATTGACCAGTTCTTCTACTGTAGCACCTTGTACAACTTCACCATTTACAAGTGCAAACGGTCCTTCAAAACAAATGCCACAATATCCTAAACAACCATACTCCATTACATCTAAATTCGGATCTTTTTCTAATTTCTCTAAAGCTGCTTGTGAACCACTTGCAAGGTTACCTACACAAAATTCAATTAATGGTTTAATCAAAATTCTCCCCCCTGTACTACAAAACAAATTACCTTCTGACTCCATCTATAAGAAGAAAACTAAGCTGTCTCTTGTTGTTTTCGTTATACATCCTAAACTATTTAGTTACTTCACTATTTCACTTCAAAGTAGATGGTTTTATTTTATATAACATGCTACTTGCAATAAAATAGTAACTAAAAAGGCAAAACAGTTTACTTTACTTTTCTTCTTATTGTACAACAGAGTATTCATTCATGCATTGTTATTTGTTCACAAATTCGATATAATTTGATTGAGTAAAGTCAAAATATTTTATTAATATAAAATTTTATGATTAGGGGATATTTCAACAGAAAAGGGGTAATCCATCATGAAACACCTCGTAATACTAGGTGGCGGCTACGGTGGAATGAGAATTCTACAAAGGCTACTTCCAAGCAACCAACTTCCAGATGATGTACAAGTGACATTAATCGACAAAGTACCATATCATTGCTTCAAAACTGAATATTATGCATTAGTTGCGGGTACTATTTCAGAAACACATATTCGTATACCGTTTCCCGAGCACCCACGACTCAATATTCAATACGGCACAATAACAAATATTGATCTCGAAGAAAAAGCTGTTCATCTCGATGGCGGCGAAGCGATCCAATATGATGATTTAATTATCGGTCTTGGCTGTGAGGATAAATATCATAACGTTCCTGGGGCGAAAGAATATACACATAGCCTACAATCGATTGAACAAACACGTAAGACATATGAACAATTAAATAGTCTAGAACCAAATGCAACAGTAGCTGTCGTTGGCGCTGGCTTAAGTGGTGTGGAAGTTGCCAGTGAACTTCGCGAAAGCCGTTCTGATTTAAAAATCTATTTATTTGATCGAAAAGATAGAATTTTATTCCCGTATCCAGAGAAATTAAGTAGATACGTAGAAGAATGGTTCGTAAAACATAAAGTTACTATTATAAGAAACTCTAACATTACAAAAGTGGAACCAAATATTGTGTATAACCACGATGAACCACTTGAATGTGATGCAATCGTCTGGACAGCTGGTATTCAAGCAAATGAAGTTGTTCGAAACCTTCCAGTTGAACAAGATGGTAGCGGACGGGTTATCTTAACTAAATATCATAATATTCCAAATAACGAGCACGTGTATGTTGTAGGAGATTGCGCAGCACTTCCACACGCTCCATCTGCCCAACTTGCTGAAGGTCAAGGAGAGCAAATTGTCCAAATATTATTAAAACGTTGGAACAATGAACCACTTCCTGACGAACTACCTGTAATCAAATTAAAAGGTGTTCTCGGCTCTCTTGGTAAGAAGCATGGCTTCGGTTTACTTGCAAACCAACCATTAATGGGACGTGTACCAAGATTATTAAAATCCGGTCTACTTTGGATGTACAAATATCATAAGGGTTAATATCTTACAGGCTGTCTACTATGTAGACAGCCTCTTTGCATCAGTTTTTAAAAATTATCAGACACATCTTTCTCAATATGTATAATGATTTATTTTTCATTTTTATATTAAAAACTATTGATAAACAGTGTATGCTATTTGTAAGTTGTCTTATTATTTCCTTTAAGACCGAATTCATTCGGTCTTATTTTTTATGTGATAAATACTTTTGTAGGAGGCATTACATTCAACTTATGAACTTATCGAAACTAAACAATCGAATAGAAGCGAAAAAGAAAGAGTTAATCTATCTCGTTGAACGATACGGATTAACTCATAATAAAGTGATTTCTTTCAGCCAAGAATTAGATCGTTTACTTAACTTATTAATAAAACTCAAGATGAAGAAAAAACGTTGCTCTTTATAACCCTTATCCTCCCTTTTTTGATACGATATAAATAGAATTAGAAAGGAGCGATTTATGTTTATATTAAAAGACGTTATATATAAAGATATCCTACACATTCCTTATTTACAGATTCAAAATGAAAAAATCACTTGCATTATCGGTGAAAGTGGAAGTGGAAAAAGCACATTGCTTCGCATGTTAAACGATTTACAATCTCCAACATCCGGTACAATTGAATATAACGGAAAATTAATTTCTGATTATCCGCCTATTCAATTACGTCGTGACGTAGTTATGCTTGGGCAAACTCCACCTATTTTTGATGGAACCGTTAAAGAAAACCTATTAACGGGACTTCGTCTTTCTGAAAAACCATTTCCAAATGATGATGCCCTGCGGAGTGCATTACAAACCGTTAGCTTAGACAAGCAATTAGAAGATAGCGCCTCCTCATTATCCGGCGGTGAAAAACAAAGACTTGCCTTTGCTCGTATTGTACTTATGGATCCGCCTGTCTATTTATTAGATGAACCCACTTCAGCACTAGACAATGATACAGAACGCCGCGTTATGAAACAATTTACTGAACTAGCACGAAAAAAGAAAAAAACAGTTATCTTCATCACACACTCGCAACAACTTCCAAAAGAAATTGCAGACGACATTATTGAAATTAGTAAAACAAACGGTGCAACTAGAAAGGAAGTGCTCTCTATTGAAGGGCGTTATTGAACTCCAAATTTGGCAACTGGCGGCTGCCTATATTTTTATCCTTATCTTAATTGGACTTGTAAAATTAAAAGGAATACCTCGTGAAAAACAAATCGCGCTCGCAACATTCCGTATGACGATTCAGCTCGTACTTGTTGCATATGTCCTTACATACGTATTTGAAAACAGTAATCCATTTTATACAATTGCTCTCATTACTTCTATTACTACCTTTGCAATTTTTAATATTTATAAACGAGTTAATATCCCAATGTCTAAAGAATTAAAACGAGTAGCCGCCCTTTCCATGGTCGCTGGATCAATTGGGCCACTTCTACTATTTATCTTTGTTATTATCGGTCATGACCCTTGGTATGCTCCGCAATATATCGTCCCTATTACGGGAATGTTAGTCGGTAATGCCATGACTGGTGTTTCTCTCGGCGCAAATACGTTCTTAAACAATATGAAATCGCAAAGAGGTCAAATTGAAGGTGCACTTATGCTCGGCGCAACACCGAAAGAAGCAGCTGCTCCGCTCATTCGAGACGCTTTTGATTCTGCTATTTTACCAACAATTAATTCTATGGTCGGAATGGGAATTATAAGCTTACCAGGCATGATGACTGGTCAAATATTATCCGGTGTATCACCATTCACAGCCATTCAATATCAAATCGCTATCATACTCGGTATTTCAGGAAGTACCGCTTTCGCTGTCATTATCTTTTTACAGCTTGGATATAAAACGTTCTTTAATAAGCGATGTCAGTTGAAAGAGGTTGACTATGATGCGAAGTGAATCGTAACTTTCGCTCAGTAAATGATGCCCTGTTCTCGGTGAGTGAAATTATATCAACGATTTTTTCAATATATCTATCATAACTTGCAATATATCAACGATTTTTCAAATATATCTATCATAACTTAGAATATATCAACGATTTTGCACGAAATATCGATTTACCGACAAAAAGTGACATAATAAAAAGAGGAGGCTATTCGCCCCCTCTTTTTATTGTCTTACGCCTTCTTAACGAACTGTGATTTTAACTTCATAGCTCCGAAACCGTCGATTTTACAATCGATATCGTGATCGCCATCAACTAGACGGATACTCTTTACTTTCGTACCGATCTTCACAACTGAAGAAGTTCCTTTTACTTTTAAATCTTTAATAACAGTAACAGCGTCGCCATCTTGAAGAACGTTTCCGTTCGCATCTTTTACAACTTTTGCACCATCATTATTTTCAGCTTCTGCGTCTTGGCCCCACTCATGAGCACATTCTGGACATACGAAAAGAACGCCATCCTCATACGTATATTCTGAATTACATTTTGGACAATTTGGTAAAGTAGCCATAAATTCATTTCCTCCGTTCATTATTTATACGTAAAAATCAAAATTGATGTTTACATCTCGATAAATAAAATTTGTATAGCATTTCTTTATAGTGCCATAGTCTCACGTTATTGACAACCCTACCTCAAATTCTCATTTTTTATTGTATTTTACAAAATTTCAATTCGTATGCCTTTTTTCCATTTGCTCTTCTACTAATTTTAAAAATCTTCGTTGTGCATTTTTATTTTTTACCAGCAATCGAACTCTCAGCTTACTTTGTAAATATGAGCGAACTTTGTAGTTCGTAATAAATAACTTTCGATACTTCTCGTCTTCATACATCATTCAAAACCACTCATACTGCTGCAAGTAAAGTATGTTAGCATCAATCTTTTTCGTGTGTAAACCCGTACTTAAACTAATAGATCCTATTAGAGCTTCTATTAATGCTGAAATCATTTCTCTCTCCCCTAATAAACAAAAGAAGAATCTTCACAAGATTCTTCTTTTCAAAATGAACGAGTTCCCTCTAGAAACCCCAATTATTTTCTTCAATATAAATTTGATATTCTTCTACTTCTTCTTCACTTAACTTCTTATTATTTTCATATACCTCTTGCCACTCGAAATAATCTTCATCGAAATAAACAGCAAATTTAATTTTCACATTTTTCTTCTCTGTATAATCATAACCAGTAAACTCTACTACGTCATACTCTTTTTCTTTCTTCACAAACTTCCAAGTTGGATTATCAGTCATAATCTCTAAAGTAACCCCTTCATCACTTGAACGAACAACGTTTTTAATATTCGGCTCAGTTGGTAAAAAGGACAGCCCTAACGCAGCTAAACCAAACACAATCCCGACTATAATCTGTAAACCAATCATACCAGCTACACTAACGCCGCCCTTTGATTGTAAGAAATACGCCTTCTCATGATCAGACGCATCTTCTCCCTTACGAAAAACACGAACAGCATGCTTATAATATAAACGGTTTCCTTGCCATCCAGTAAATATCATCATTCCTAATTGAAGAGCTAAACTAAATGTTACATAAATCCCATCTGGAATATCTATAAAAGGGGGTATAACTATACTAGGTATAGCCAATAACGCAAATATAATAAATAACTTATACATTTTACGATAAGCTAACCAAAAGGTTGGGAAGAAAAAGGCTACCCAATTCCATGTATTCCCTTGCGCAGGATTTTCTACTTTACCCCACTTAAAATCATAATAAGCTGTATTTTTTTGAACAACTTTATGTAATTCTTGCTGAGAAATTGTTTCTTGTAAAACAGTGTCCTTCACGTACATCATCCTTTTCTTATTTCTATATACATTTATTGTATATGTACAAAATAAAGGAATCTAACAAAAAGTACACATATTTCATAAAAATGAACGGAAATCGAATATATTCCGACAATTATCTGTTTCTTATTTCATTTTACTTTTAAATATATTAAAATAATCATGTATCATACCTTTAATACACCAAGTTAATTATTTTATATATTCACTAAAAAGGATGCATCAAAATCATTTTTATACATCTTTTTTAGTGAATATATACTACTATTTTAAAACAAACATCTCGACTTAAGAAAACTCACAAATTAGCCTTCTACTATTTCAAACATATTTCCACTTACACAACTAATGAATAGTCCATTATTAACTTCCTCAATTGATACAATAAAATCTATTACAACAACATTTTTAGGGAGTTTAATTATATCTTTCACTTCGCCACATTCAGCATCAAGTATGATTAATTCTAAATTTGAAGTAGCAATGTAAATTTCTCCATCTTTATATAACAGAACCTTTGTAACATCATGTAGAGTCGTATTGTTCCAAATCACTTTACCTGTTTGAATATTAATACCGCAAATTCTGCCTTCTCCTAAGGACAATACCATCATCTCTCCAGTAAGAAATGGAGGTAATTCAATTTCAAAAGGCATATTTACTTCATATAATTTTTGACCGCTCTTATGGTCATAACATTGTATTTGTCTACTTACATCTTCATATTCATACTCAGTTCTTGTTAATAGTATTTTTGATTCCATTGATGCAATGTAAGAGTACTGTACCTCATCAAAGGCTTTTTCAAAAATTAAGTTACAACCTTCTTTTCCATATTCCCACTTTTGTAATGAATCTATTGCTACACATATAAAATGTTCATTAGTTAAAGTAACTGGTTCATTTGGATTACAATCTTCCATCATTTGTTTCCATAGTGTAGAAGCGTCTAATAATTGAATGGCAATTGCAACGTTACTATATACATCAGCTTCCCCATCTTCATCAAAAGAATTTCCTGCTAACACATAGTAATCTGAGCCAAGATGACACTGCGCCATTTCTCCCCCGACTCGGACATTCTTTTCCCATAATTTCACTCCACTTTCAAGCTCTAATAAAACATTGTAGCCTTCTTGTGTAATAACTAGTAAACGTGGTAACTCTTCTCCCGTAGTTTTTACATCTTGTATAATATGCCCTTCTATTTCTAAATCCCATAGAAGCTCCCCACAACTTGATGAAATAGCGTACAATTTCGCCATACTTTCTCCAAATCGATTCGCATGCCAAATAATTGTGACACCATTCACAGTTATGCAATTACAATCTTCTACTATTGGAATATGGCACTGCCAAATTTCTTCTTTCGTTTCACTATCGAGTTTACGAATTCTGTGGTTATTTCCCTCTACATAAAAGATACTCTTCTTATCATGAGATAGTACCGGAGTAAATATCGGGTCAACCTCTCTCCCTTTTAAATACTTCCATTTTAATTCATACTTGTCACTTGTAGAATGATAAGTTCGATACATAATTTCATCATTTCCATTTACAAGTTTAGGAACAAATGGATCAATTCCTAACATTCTATGGTAAGCATCTTTGATTCGAAAAGAATCAACTCCACTCATGTAAATCTGCCCTATCTCCTTTTTAAGAAACGAAAAGAGTACTCGTAAAAATTGCTCGCTATCAACACTAGCTAACTTCTTGCCTCTCTGATTAATAATGAGAAACTCCCCATCTTTCTTCTTAAATTCCATCTTTTTTTCATATTCATTTAAGAAAATTGTAGCGTCATCATATTTAAAAACCTCGATACAAGCATCAAACAACTGACAAATCGGGTCTATTATGTCCGTCTTTTCTTGAAATACAATACTCTCATCTATACTAAGTACTATTTCTCCGACATTTTCTGTTGGCAGTTTATTTAGTTCGATTTGAAACTTTTTCATTATTTTCTCCCTCTATTGCGCGTTATCTAAACTAACTATAATATATGACATAAGATTCTTAAAACTATTATTTGAGGTGACCGAATATGAAGAGTACAATTTGGGCAGAAGATGACTATTTAAAACTAGCACCCATTAACGACGAACTAATCAAAAAAGCAGAAGAGGTACTGAACGTAAAGCTTCCAGAATCATACATAAACCTTCTAAAAGAACAAAATGGGGGAACTCTTCGTCTTGATACTCACCCTACTTCAAAGCCAAATTCTTGGGCAGACGATCACGTTAATGTATCTGGTTTATATGGTATTTCTTTTGATGAAAATGAATCTAGTATTTTAGAGAGTCGCTATTTAATTCGAGAATGGGAAATGCCTGATAATATCGTACTTTTATCTGGTGATGGACATACATGGATTGCATTAGACTATCGAAATGTAGCTGAAAATCCTCCAGTTATATTTATCGATAATGAGTTTGAGGAAATTATTGAATTAGCACCTAACTTTGAAAGTTTCTTACAAAACTTAACTACGTATGAATATGACGAGGAATAAGTCTCGCTCTAAAAAGGATCAAGATTTCATTACAAATTTACACGCCACTTTAAAACCACTCGGCTTTAAGAAAAAAAGACATACATTTTTCAAAGCTGAAAACGGATTTTATAAGCTCATTAACATACAAAAAAGCCAGTTTGGAGATGAATTCTATATAAATATAGGAGTCCACCCTATCGGTCTCCCGCAGCTTATTACGGACCAATTACAATTAAAAGAAAACATTTCAATATTCGATTGCATTCTACAAACGAGAATAGAGCCTATGCATATCAAACAGAACCAGTTATTGCATAATGTTTCACATGAAACTATCGCTATTCCGAATTACCTTTCTACTATTTTCGACTGGTTTCAAACGTGAGCGTCTTATGAAAATCTAGTGGAAATGAATATACATTCCATTACTCCGGTACTAGCTGTCGTTTCAATATTACGAGAAAAAGCGTTTCTGCTTCTTACTTGTTTTTCTTTCTACAAATTAAAACAGTACGAACAAGCTAATCGTTATTTACAGCAATATTTACATTGCGCTGTGCATCTGAATACCGAGGAAAAAAAGTTCGTATTCTTTCATGAAGTTGATATGTATATAAAAAACTAGTAGAAAGTGCAATATGATTTCACATTTTGCTTTATCACAATTTTATATCCTATCCTACAACTCCCAAGTAATATTCATTTCTTCAAATGACTCCTTACTAACTTCCAATCCTTCGCTATCTTCCGTTCCAATCATCGCTACTTCTTCTTTAGACAACATAATTTTCTCGTTTGGATTTTTGATTTTTCTCTCATACACAAGTTGTAAAAGCTCTATTTGTTCCTCTGTCAGTTCATACTCTTCTTCCAGTCTTTCCATTGCTGATTCTGTATCAAGTAATGGAATTTCTAATAAGAATCCGCCGTGCTCTTCCATCTCTTCAAATGAATCAATTGAATACGCACCACTATCCTCAATCCAAAATGCAGTTGTAATAAAAGGAACTGTTTCGCCTTCTACTTCTTCTAATACGTATTGAAGTGCTTCTTCTTTCGCAATATCCATTACTTCCGAAGGTGCCCCTTCAAAATAATTTTCCGCATCAATCCACTCATCAATTCTCTCGCTATTCACATCTTGAAGACATACGATCGTGTAATTCGGATGAAACGTAATTGTCCCTTGTCCGCCTTGAGTATTTTGCATACTATAGTTAAATCCATCCCATGAACTTTCATGTGAGAAATCTGGACAATGCGCTACATTAATTGCATGGGCAATCGAATTTAAAACGCAGCCTTTCCATAGTTGTTCTTTATCTATATGTAATTTATATTTACTCATTATCTTCCCCCATGCACATATTTTTTTCTATTATCTTTCCTCTACACAATACTTGTAAATACTTTTCTATCTACTACAAAATAAAAAAGGCGTCTTTTTATAGTTGAAAATTCAATAATAAATAAAACGAATTATTTAATAAATGAATCCCAATTGGAACGAGTAAATTCTTCGTTTTCTTATATGTGTATGCTAAACATATACCCATACCAAAAATATATAAAAGACTACCCACTGTAAGGGGATGGCCTAAAGTAAATATACAAGCACTTATAACGATACTAGTAAGTGTAGAAAAACGCTGAGATAATTTCTTAAAAAGTATCCCTCGAAATAAAAGCTCTTCCCAAATCGGTGCAAAAACGGTGAGTACAACTACGTATAAAATGATTTCACTTTTAGTAGGCTCTATTACTATATTAGATTCGTCCACCCCAAGCCCATGTGGTAGAACTAAATTTAATATTGCAAGATATATAAGCATTACAATCGCTGTCATTACTATCGTTACATAGTATTTAATATTATTGAATTGTAATGATTTTATTAAATGTAAGCAGCAATTTCTTGCCGGTGCATACATTACGATAATCATACAAAACGTGAAAGGTGGAATAAGATAATCTACATACCATGGGTATAAGGAAGAATCATATAAAAGGTTCAAAAAACCAATTCCATGCATGACCCCAAAAATAATTAATAGAATGCTAATTACTTGGCGCATACTCATTTGTTCATTCTTTTCTTCATATGTAGCTAATTCTATATTCATCCTATCCCCTCCAGTATAATTAAACCATTTGAACCATTATATACCAAATCCAACATAAAAAAAGACAATACACCCCACTGTATTGTCCATTTTCGTCCCTACTATTTCTCTCTACACGTCTCAATTAAATGCAGTAAGTACCTCTTCGTCATATCTGTCCTTCTCCACCTTGAGAGCATTCGCTTTTCTTTTGGATTGTGCCGTATTCGCTCTACTTCTTTTAATAAAAGCTCCCATTCTTCCGCTGAACTTTCTAACAAGTATTGCAATCCTCTATCTTTTGAAACGATTGTTTTATAATCTAGTGTATATAAAATACGTCCCATCGTAACGACAGCTGATTCTACCCACTCTTCTACAAAGAATAAATATGGTTGTTTCGCCTTTTCACTCCAGTACTGTTCTACGTTATATTTCATCGTATTTACTACATCATTCCATTGTATTTGCAACGGAAGATCTTCTGCTTCTTTTCCGGTAACTGTAATGCCTTGATTTTTCAACGTCCACCATGTGACCGCATTAATGTCCCAATGACCAACATTAGCTTTACCATCTGCACAATACACATACTCGTTTATTTCATCATTGTATTTCCCTAAATCAACAAGCGGAATATACATACCGTCCATTCTTTTACCTAGCGTATTATCACTAAGTTTCTTATGTAGTTCCACAAGCTGCTGTTTTTCAGCTTCATTCACGGAATCACTTATCACTGTAACAAAATCAACATCGCTCGTTTCCTTATGAAATGCACCTAGTGCGATGGATCCGTAAATATATACCCCGACTATTTTTTCATCTAAAAAAATTTCTTTTAATTCTACTGTGTACCGCTCCATTAACTGTTGTACTTCCGTTGGTAACGCATGCTTCACTCCTTTTTTCACATCTATCCCTCCAATAAAAAAAGCCTTTGCAAATTCGCAAAGACTTCTTGTTTTATAAATATTTCTCGATTTCTTCGTAAACATCCTTCAAGCGAGGATTTCCTTCTCCAACAATTTCTCCATTTATAAGAACGACCGGATAAAATAAATCTTCTTCCACTACGCGCTCAGCGAATGCTTTCTTATCTTCATCTTCTTGTTCTTCTTGAAAATCAATATACTCGAAATTAAATTTATTTTCTTGTCCTTCATATTTACGACCAATTGCCGCTTGTAACCATTCAAACGTTTCTGTTGAAGATGGCATTCCGACGCAGCTCGCACAAATTACTTTCGTCCCATACACTTGCACATTAACCATTTCTTCTCCCCCACTTCTTGTTCCAACAGTATATTCAGATGTCTTATTACATAAGCACATCATTTTACAAACTTATTCCATACCCCTATACTGAAAAAACACGATACAATATTTCGACAATAAAACAAGAAGAGAAAAAATAGATTTTCCCCTCTATCTTGATTATAATAAAACTGATGAAAGGAGTCGATAAAAATGGAAAACCCACATATGCAAGAACAAGTACTAGAAGTATTAGATAAATTACGTCCATTCTTACTTCGCGATGGCGGAGACGTTGAATTAGTAGACATTGAAGAAGGTATCGTAAAACTACGCCTTATGGGTGCATGCGGAAGCTGCCCAAGTTCTACAATCACACTAAAAGCTGGTATCGAGCGCGCGTTACTTGAAGAAGTACCAGGCGTTATCGAAGTAGAACAAGTATTTTAATCTAAAAGCGGAAGCGGCTCGTTCAGAATCGCCTTCTAAAAGGAGACCAAATTTGGTCTCCTTTTTTTATTCAAATCACATTTATCCGTTAACATCATAAAACAAAATTGGAAATCCTTCTCAAAAAATGCGATAATTAATACTATATAGTGAATCGTTCACACATATACAGTAAGAAAACATAGGGGGATGACACATGCCAAAAATGGGGAACACTTTTTTAACAATTCAAGAACTAGAAAAGAAAAAAGAGTATTTATTAGGCCTTTCATCCGTTATACCAACATGGAATACAAGCTATCAATTTTTATTTAAAGAAATCCAGCAAGAATTATTGGGTAAAGTAAATGAAAAACTCGAAAAACATCAATTCGTTTTAAATATATGTACAGATCAACAGGTAGGGGCATAATGTATTACATAAAATTGTGGTATAAAAAAGAGACCTCCAGCGGTCTCTTTTTTATACGTTTAAGATAGCCAATCTAATTTTCTAATCCCAAGCTTATCTACTGGTAAACGAAGTGAGCCATAAAAATGCTTCATAAATTGCTCTGAGCGGTTCACATCGTGTAAAATGGCTTCTAAGCGATCTCTATATATGCTTTTTTGTTCTTCGTTTCCAGTTTGGTAATATCGTTCGACCGTTTCAAAATAGTGCAGCGGGAACAAGAGCCTTGCAAATAATAAGCGCCAGCCAAATGAGGATAGCGAATAATTACGTTCATAATCTGTAACAAATTGAATTATTGTTTGCTCCCAGTCTTTCTTTTTTTCTATCATCATATAGCGAATTAATTCTGCCATATCTCGAGTTGGGTGATCATACACCCAATCAAAAGGAAGTTTGAGCCGCTTCGTTTGATGCCATAATAAAGGTGTGAATCGTTCTTGGCAAATTGTTGCTGCATCCGTTAGTTGCGGCGTATCATCCATTTCTGTATCGACAACATATTGAATTGCATTTTCTGCAACTCCTAAGTAATACGGGAAGGATTCAATAAACAATTGATCGAATACATCTGAAGGGTGGTTCATCACTTGTGATTGCCAAAACTTTTCTAATTGATCGAGCCTTTTTTCCCATAACGCTTTCCATTCACCAATACGGCTTAATTGCTCAATTTCTTCTGGAAAGAATGCACCTCGTTTATGGAATATAGAAAGCTCACTTCCTAATGACATAGCATGTCGTTCTAACGTGCGCATACCTTTTAATAAGCAGTAATTTTGTTCTTCTATCTCACTTACATAGTAGCCGTGTATAGTCGGAACGAAAGTCGCTACAGTTATATCCCCTTGCTGGTTCATATAATCACTGAGCTTTTTCATCTCTACAAGTACTTCTTCCTCCATTTCTCCAATTGGAACAAGTACATAAATTTTGTTGCGAATCCAAAAGCTTTTATAGGGGCCAAGGGGGATTAATTCTTTAACATGCATGTGATAATGCTCATAAATATGCTGAATCATCGCAGTCGCCACCTATGGTTTTTCTTTATATATATGAGCTTGTGCTCGCCTTTCATTCCTATGCACATGATAAAGCAACGAAACGTATACAAATACTAAAAAGAAAAAAAGGTGATAAACATGAAAGAATCAAATCAACTACAAGAAAGAGCATTACAACTATTACAAGAACGCGGTGTAACAATTGACGATATTGCTGAACTTGTTCATTTTCTTCAAAAAAAATATCATCCAAATTTAGAGATGTCAGAATGCCGTTATAATGTAGAACGTGTACTATCAAAACGTGAAGTACAAAACGCACTGATTACAGGTATCGAACTCGATGTTCTTGCTGAAAAAGGAATGCTAAGTGAGCCGTTACAAGATATCGTAAAACGTGATGAAGGCTTATACGGAATTGATGAAGTTATCGCACTTTCTATCGTGAATGTATACGGATCTATCGGTTTCACGAACTTTGGATATATCGATAAATTAAAACCTGGTATTTTAGAATACTTAAATGATAAATCAACTGGAAAAGTGCACACGTTCCTTGACGATATCGTTGGCGGAATTGCTGCCGCTGCCTCAAGCCGTTTAGCGCACCGAGCTGATCACTCGGAATAATAATGTTTTCTAGACCGTCAGTTTCATGCTGACGGTCTTTCGTATTCCATAAGCATAAATTCTCTTCCACGACTCAAAAAAATAGACCCTTGCTTAAATCCGATATTTTTATATAACGTAATCGCTCTTGTATTAAATGTTGCTACACTTAATCGAAACATCTTCGAATTAAATTCCTTAGCAGCAAACGCTATTCCAGCTTGAAAAAACATTTCTCCCATTCCCTTCCCTGTTAAATCTGGCTTCATGCCAAGTCCGATATCAATCACATCTTCTCCACCATATAAATTAGCATCTCTTCCACCTGGTACTTGTGCATTTTCTCCAAAACAAAAATAGCCGATGAACTCTTCTTGATCGTTACAACAGCCATAATAAGTTCCATCTAATAATTCTCTTATTACTTCTTTCTGGCCTGAAAAACTATATAAATTATATGGTTCCTCGTACGCCCACGTATTTATCTCATTTGCTTCTTCCTCTGTTAACTTATGTATATCCACTTTCTCTTTCCCCCTATTATATTTCTATTAACAATATTCGATATTCATCTTATAATTCATCTTTCTCAATATATTTTTTTAATTTCTCGCTTCATTTTATGGAAGATTTTTCTTATTATGTTACGATTAAACAGAATCATTACAAATAAGGTGGTGACAATTTGAATTACTTTTCTTATCTCTCCTCAGAAGAACGGCAAAATTTTTTCTATAAAGAACCTCTTAGTTTTTCAAAAAATATAGGAAAAGAACAACTAGCTTACGCACTAGGCGCTACACTATATACTCCTGGCACGAAAGAAACGATTGCGGAAGATATAATTAGAAAGAAACATGTGGATGCTACCTCAATTATTCTTTGTCTAGAGGACGCTATCAGCGATGAAGAAGTAAAACTTGCAGAGCAAAACATCGTCGTTCAAATACAGCAAATAGCCAACTTAGTCAGTGCCAACATACTAAATCAAGCAGACATCCCACTTCTTTTTATTAGAGTTCGACAGCCAAGTCAAATGAAGACAATTGTTACTGAATTAGGTAGTGCTGTTCATTGTTTATGTGGTTTTGTCTTTCCAAAATTCACACCGATTAACGGAAAGACTTATATCGATCAGCTTGCATGTATAAACGAGTTATACTCATTATCGCTATATGGCATGCCGATTTTAGAATCACCAGAAATTATGTATAAGGAAACACGGGCAGAATCATTATTACAAATAAAAGATTTACTAGATTCTTATCACGATTACATCTTAAATGTACGTATTGGTGCTACTGATTTTTCAAGTATATTTAGTATTCGGCGCAATAAATACACACCTATCTATCATATTACTGTTGTCCGTGATTGTATTTCAGACATTATTAACGTTTTCTCAAGGGCAACAAATGAATATATTATTTCAGGATGTGTATGGGAATATTTTTCTAATGATCATGAAGAAGGGCTCATTCAAGAGGTATCACTTGACCATGCAAATGGCTTAATCGGAAAGACAGTTATTCACCCATCTCATATTAAAGTTGTACAGGCAATGCACATTGTCACAATGGAAGATTATTTAGATGCGAGGTCAATTTTACAAAATGCAGATACGTATAATGGAGTGCTAAAAAGCAGTTTTTCTAACAAAATGAATGAAGTAAAGCCGCATTATGGCTGGGCTCGCAAAACCATTTTAAAATCTAATATTTATGGGGTGCTACATGAAAACAAACAATTCACCGATCTCCTTATTACAAACGCAAAGCAACACGTATAACGTTTTAAATAATATACAAGTTCATGTAGAAGTACGTGATAATCCATATAACTTAGCGCTAGACAATCTTTTTCAAATGGCTGCTAGAATAAATAAGAAACGTAGTTTTTTATTTGTGAGTACAATCCTTGGAAAGCATCTTCCTATTAAACCTGCAGTCTCTCTATCAAGTGGATTTGCTCTCGCTGCAAGATATATGGAAATGCTACATAATACTTCTCATCCATTTCAAAAAGAAATTTTAAATCTCATTTCATTAGAAATTCATGAAATCCCAGAGGAAGTATTTCGTTATCAATATCCTCTGCAAGAAGAAGTTTTGTTCATCGGATTCGCTGAGACAGCGACAGCACTTGGTCATTCTATGTTTCAATGCTTTCAAAATGCAAAGTATGTACATACAACTAGGGAATCGATACCCCACCTAGAATCTGTCATTACATTTGAGGAAGAACATTCTCATGCAACATCGCACCGTTGTTATGTGGATGAAAGCTTTTTTCAAAACAGCAATCCTATTGTTCTCGTAGATGATGAGATGACAACAGGAAAAACAGCATTAAATATTATTAGATCGATTCAAAATAAATTCCCACGAGAAGAATATATTATTGCTTCTTTATTAGACTGGCGTTCTCATACTAATAGAAGACAATTTAAACAATTAGAAGACGAACTTCAAATTAAGATTCATGTTATTTCTTTATTAGAAGGCAGTATTCATACAACTGGCCAACCATTGAATATTGCCAAAACAGATATTCAAATTGAAGAAACAAAACCTGATTTCAAAAAACATACCCTTACCTGCCCAAAATTACCCTATACATCAAATTATATAAAATATACTGGGCGATTTGGCATTTCAGCATATGAACAACAGCACATTCATTCTTTCGCTCAAGAAGCAGGAAAAACTTTAAAAAGAGAAAGAATTGGAAAACGAACACTCTGCCTCGGAACGGGTGAATTTATGTATATCCCAATGAAAATTGCTGCTGAAATGGGTGATAATATTTTATATCAATCTACAACAAGAAGCCCTATCCATCCTGTTTCAAATGATGTGAACTACGCCATTCATAATCATTTCTCATATCCAAGTCCTGAAGATTCTACTATTACAAATTACTTTTATAATATTTCACCTCATGATTACGATGAAGTATTTGTTTTTATTGAACGTGATTTAGGAGAAGAAGCCCTATCTCCTCTTCTACAGCAGTTACAAACAGTTATTCCTTTTATTCATATCGTCTCATTTTCAAATAGCATAGAAAAGGAAGGTTGATAATTATGGTAAAAGTAAATTCTCACATTAGTAGTTATGATCCAAATGATGCTATTTTTCTATTAAAAGATATTAGTGATTTAATGAAAGAAAGTTCCACAGAAACTAGAGAACAAGCAATTCAAGCTGGCACACATTATTCTGAAATGTTACCAATGGAATATAAACCATCTAAAGCGTATATGGATTTATTCTTTTCTTCTCTGCAACAATACAAACACAAACTAGCCATCGCTGTTGGAGTTGTCGCCGAACAAATTATACAGACTAAAGGAACTAACCTTGTCCTCGTTTCATTAGCTCGTGCTGGTACACCTATTGGCATTCTTATAAAACGCTACATACGCTATCAATACAACCTTGATGTACCTCACTATTGTATTTCTATTGTTCGCGGACGCGGTATTGATGAAAATGCACTCCATTATATTTTGGAACATCACCCTAAAGAAACAATTCAATTCATTGATGGATGGACTGGGAAAGGTGCAATAAAAAAAGAATTAGAATATGCAGTACACACATTTAACGAACGAAATAATACACACATTTCTCATTGTATGGCTGTGCTTGCTGATCCCGGTTACTGTACTTCAATTTACGGTACACGTGAAGATTTTCTTATTCCTAGCGCTTGCTTAAATGCAACCGTCTCTGGACTCATTAGCCGCACTGTACTAAATAATACCTATATTGGTCCAAATGATTTTCATGGTGTTAAATATTATAAAGAGCTAGAACAAGAAGACTTATCAAATTTCTTCGTTGATGAGGTGACAGATTTATTCCCTTCTGTTCATTCTCATATAGATAATCAATTACGTTATATTACTTCAACTTACACTGATCCCTCTTGGCAAGGATTAAAAGATATACAGTCTATCCAAAGTCACTTTGAAATTGACGATATTAACTTAATTAAACCAGGAGTCGGCGAAACAACTCGCGTATTACTCCGGAGAATACCGTGGAAAATTTTAATATGTAAGCAAAACAATCCCGATTTAAAGCATATTTTACTTCTCGCTAAAGAAAAGAATGTCCCTATTGAAATCTATGAGAATATGACTTATTCATGTTGCGGGCTCATTAAGCCTCTTAGGAGGGAAACGTTATGATTTTTGCCAGTGATCTTGATCAAACGCTTATTTATTCCCGGAAATCGTTTCGTGCCCCTATAGAAGATGAATCAATTCAACTCATTGAAACTTTAGATGGGAAAGAAATTTCTTTCATATCACATAAAACCATTTCACTACTAAAAAAATTACAACTGCACTCACATTTCATCCCAGTTACAACAAGAACTATTGAGCAGTTTCAGCGTATTACTTTATTCCAAAACGAAATCATTCCCGAATATGCCATTACAAGTAACGGCGGTAATATCCTTCATAACGGTAAACAAGATGGTACTTGGAACAGGACAGTAAAAGAAAGACTATCGGTTGAATGTATAGAGAGAAACGACATACTAAAGGAGTTTGGACAAATTGCTCATAAAGATTGGGTTATATCACAAAAAACAGCCGATGATCTATTCCATTATTGCATCATTAAACGGGAGAACATTCCTTATGATGAATTATCATCCTTCACTTCCTGGTTAGACAAACAAGGCTGGAATCATTCACTTCAAGGTAGGAAGCTATACTTTGTACCAAAACCAATTAACAAATGGGATGCCGTGCAATATATAAAAGAAATTTTGCAAATAGATACGATTATTACAGCTGGGGATTCTTTACTTGATTTATGCATGCTTGAAAAGGCGAACCATGCCTTCGCACCACTTCATGGTGAGTTAGGAGCAATGCATGATAACTTACAATCCCATATTTTAAAAACAGACGCAATCGGCATATATGCCGCAGAAGAAATCGTAAATAAATCACTTCAAATTATTCACAGTTCATTACCTACCTCATGATTAAAATATGCACAATTGCATACGCACCACAATTAAACAAATGGTACAATTTATTTGAATCGCTGTTGCTACACTTCTTGATTAAAGAAAAGGCGCTAACACGGAAATTAGCGTCTTATCAACCTCAAGCAATTGGCACATTTTGTCATCTTAAAAGACACTCGAAAGAGTGTCTTTTTTTCTATATCCCACAAGGACTTACTCATTTCAAAGTATAAATACATAAAATAATGTAAATCATTACACGCATGAATCACTTTCTAAAAGTTATAAAGTAGATTCAAAATAAAAAAGCACTCTTAACTAGAGTGCTTTTTACTTTCAAACAAGGAGGCTACATATATGGATAGCACTCTCGTATTTAACTTCGGCATTGGTCTTGTCATTATTTTATTTGTCTTCTTTGTACTTTGTATGAGCGGGGTATAAAAAGGCGATTTTTGAGCGTCTTTTTATACATATGTATTACTTGACTTCCATAAAAGGAGTAACCATAACGGTTACATATATACAAATAACTATTCACATATCCACAAAATAGGAGGAAGAACAATGAAACATGTAATCGTTTATGCACACCCAAATACAGAAAGCTTCAACCATGCAATTTTAGAAACGGTAAAAAGTGAATTAGAAGAAAAAGGTCATGAAGTACGCGTTCGCGATCTATACGAATTAAACTTCAATCCAGTATTAAGCGCTTCCGATTTCATCTCATTTTCTCAAGGAAACACACCAGAAGATATTAAAGAAGAGCAAGAGCATATCTCTTGGGCTGATAGCATTACATTCATTTATCCAGTTTGGTGGGCGGGACTTCCTGCTATTTTAAAAGGATACGTTGACCGTGTATTTAGCCATGGATTCGCTTATGCTTACGGTGAAAACGGCATTGAAAAGTTATTAAGCGGTAAAAAAGGATTGTTATTATCTACAATGGGCAATACGAAAGAAGCATACACAGCAGGCGGGATGTTTGACGCAATGAAGAAAACAGCAGATGTTGGTATTTTTGAATTTACAGGCATTGAAACAATTGAGCACACATTCTATACTAGTGTTCCTTCTGTGGATGATGGTGTGCGTAAACAATATCTTGAAGAAGTTAAAGATGTTGTGAATCGTGCGTTTTAATAAAAAAAAACAGGTAACCTCTTCGGTTACCTGTTTTTCATTACATCTTCTCAATCCACTCCGTCAAGTTATGCACAACTTGCGTTGGTTGTACTTCATATTCTGTTAACTTCTCCACAGTTGTGACTCCAGTGTGGACAAGAAGCGTATGCATGCCAGCATTTACTCCCGCTAAAATGTCTGTATCATAGTTATCCCCAACCATTAATGCTTCATCTTTTCCTATACCAAGAACTTTTAACGCTTGTTCCATGATGATTGATTCTGGTTTTCCGATAAAGATTGGATCCACACCTGTTGATACTGCTACAACTGATGTTAATGAACCGTTACCTGGTAATAATCCTCGCTCAGTTGGGATTGCAATGTCTCCGTTCGTGGAAATAAATGTTGCGCCGTTACGCACAGCAAGACACGCTTTTGCTAATTTTTCATATGTGATGTCACGATCTAAACCAACAACAACGAAATCAGGATTTTCATCCACAAGTTCAAATCCTTTTTCCACAAGTGCATCGTGTAAGCCTTCTTCACCAATCATATATACAGTTGCATCTTGTTTACGTTCATAAATGAAGTTCGCAGTCGCCATACTCGTTGTGAATACTTGCTCCGCTTTCGCTGGAATATCGAAACGAACAAGCTTTTCTGCCACTTGTTCTGGTTTGCGAGTTGAGTTATTCGTAACGAATAAATATGGAATGCCGCGCTCTCCTAATGCTTTGACGAAGTCGCTTGCTTCTTCAATTTGTTCTTCCCCGCGATACATCGTACCGTCTAAGTCAATTAAGTAACCTTTATACATCGATTATGTCTCTCCTTTTATGCTAACGTTCTCACCTTATCATACCACTCTTATATTACCCGCTTTTTACAAAGAAAAAAACGCTTTACCTTAAAGCGCCCCATAACGTTCATTTTTTCTCTTTTATTTGGTAAGAACAACTACAATCGCCCTCGCACATGTTTGCTAGCGTTTTCACATCTGCGTTCGTAAATAAACGCTTATACATCTCTTTTTCATCTTTACATACTTGTGGGAATCTCTCTGCAATTTCTTTTAACGGACAGTTTTGTTTTTCAATTACGAAAGATTTCTCTCCATCTCTCTTTATTTGAACCATATAACCATTTTTCTCTTGCATAGCTGCTATCTCTTGCACTTTATATGCTAAATTCTTTTGATTACTCACTCGCTTTTGCAACTGTTCTTCCATACGCTTCGTTCTTTCTTTTAAAACATATTGAAGTATTTTTTCATCGCCCATCCGAGCTAAATCTTCTAGCATATCAATCGCAAATTGCTTATACTCTTTCGGGAATGTATCTTCTCCCTTTTCACTTAATCCATACAAATAAGTTGGTCTTCCGACATGTTGCCTTACCATCTTAGAATAAATGAGTCCATCTTTCTCAAGATTACTTAAATGTCTTCTGATTGCCATTTCTGTAATCTCTAAAACGTCAGCTAGTTCCGCTACTGTGTGCTCTCCCTTTACTTTCAACAATTGTACAATCTCGTCTTTCGTAGTACGTGCTTCCCCCATACTTCACCCTTCTCCCTTTTCTTTCTCACATACAATATAAGATCCCCAAAAGGCATTCTCTGGGGATCTTATAAGCATAATTATTCTGGTACAAATGCAGATACAGGTCCTAATTCCTTTTCTAAATAACTGCGAATATTTGCTGGGTATTTTTCTACCGCTGCAATATGTTTTTGAATCGTCTTATATAATTCATCATGATTCATTTGAATATAATCTTGCGTAAGCATTTTTCGAAGAAGGATAATTTCTTTCATCCCTTGTCCATCTTCTTCACTTATCACTCGCTCATCCATTAAAATATCAATAATATCTTCATAGCTTCCTGGATCGCGCATAATAAATCCATCAATCATCGCATTTCCTACATCTAATACAGTATCAATAATAAGATGGGCTATGCGCTCTAATGCGTAAAATTCAAACTCGGTTTCATATATCTTTTTCTCTTGAAATGTACTTGTTGCTCGTTCTAAACATACTAGCATTTGTTCTATTTTCTTTCTGTCTACAAAATACATGAATGTCACCTACCTGGAAATTAAAGCATTTACATTTTAATTGTAACGCTTTCTTCTGAAAAAATCGACAATTTTTCGAATTCACCTTTTCTCCGTTATTTGTTATAGTTATATTTGTATGATTTTTGAAATTGGAGGAATGAAATCTTGGAACGTGAACTCGCACTAGAAATTGTCCGTGTAACAGAAGCAGCAGCATTAGCATCCGCACAGTGGATGGGCCGCGGAAAGAAGAACGAAGCAGATGATGCAGCAACTACAGCAATGCGTGATATGTTTGATTCAGTAAACATGGCAGGTACAGTTGTAATCGGTGAAGGAGAACTTGATGAAGCACCGATGTTGTATATTGGTGAAGAACTAGGAACAGGTAACGGTCCAGAAGTAGACATCGCCGTTGACCCATTAGAAGGTACAAACATCGTTGCAAAAGGTCTTGCAAATGCAATGGCAGTTATTGCAATCGCAGACAAAGGGAACCTTCTTCATGCTCCTGATATGTACATGGAAAAAATCGCGGTTGGTCCAAAAGCAGCTGGTAAAATTAGCTTAGATGATCCAATTGAAAAAACAATTGAAATTGTAGCAGAAGCTAACAATAAAAAGATTCGTGATCTAACAGTTATCGTTCAAGAACGTGAGCGTCATCAAGATATTATTGACCGTGTTCGTGCAAAAGGTGCACGCGTAAAATTATTTGGTGACGGTGATGTTGGTGCGTCAATCGCAACAGCACTACCTGGAACGGGCATCGACTTATTCGTAGGTATTGGCGGAGCTCCAGAAGGTGTTATTTCTGCAGCAGCATTAAAGTGCCTTGAAGGTGAAATGCAAGCTCGCTTAGTTCCAATGAACGAAGAAGAAGAAGCTCGTTGTCGTGAAATGGGATTAGAAGATCCTCGTCAACTTCTTATGTTAGACGATTTAGTATCTGGTGATGATGCAATCTTCTCAGCAACTGGTGTATCTGCTGGTGAGTTATTAGACGGCGTGAAATTCCTAGGCGGAGATTTAGCTGAAACATACTCTATCGTAATGCGTTACAAAACAAGAACAGTACGATTCATTAAAACGCATCACCATTTAGATCATAAGCCACACTTAAACTTAGATATTTAATAAAAGGAGCCATGTGTATGGAAGAACGTTTCTTTCTGTACGACGACACTGTCGCTACAAAAACTCGTTTCGTTAGCTTTATGGGAGAAAATGAGCGTCATGATTTAGCGCTTTTATATTCCGATCGTCATTACGGTAAAACAATTGTACTTGATATGCAAAGTAATAAATTTGCAATTATCGGTGCTGACGATTTAAACGAACCAGGCTACTTAGAGCACGCATTTTCTATGACTGAAGAAATTGCAGAAGAATTACGCTCATTTTTATTTGAACTTATATAATTTATCTCAAACACCAGTTTTTAGCTGGTGTTTTTCTATTATAAATATTTTTAATATTCAATTTGATGTATTATAATTAAAAATAGATAGAAGGAACGCCAAAGTATAAGTAGTTTCTTCTGTCTTTTTCCTGTTGTAGTTTTCCGGAAATAAGTAATTGATAGAAGAACATTTCAACATGTTGCTAAAAACTTATCGAATAACCGATGCCGGAAATCCAAAAATAAGGGGATGAAACATATGTCACAGACCCTGACAGTGAAAGTGAAATTGATTCCAACAAAAGTACAAATTCGTTTATTGGAACAAAGTAGCCATGAATATATCAAAGTTATAAATACACTTGTATCAGAAATGGTTGAAGCAAAGAAAAGTACAAAGAAAAGCACAAAAGATATTAAAGCGAATATCCCAAGCGCGGTGAAGAATCAAGCGATTAAAGATGCGAAAAGTTTGTTTGCTACAAAAGTAAAGAAGAGCAATTATAAAACTATTCCGATTCTAAAGAAGCCTATTTGCGTATGGAACAATCAAAATTATTCCTTCGATTACAATCATATTTCTATCCCGTTAATGATAAATGGAAAGTCAACTCGTTTAAAGGTACGCGCTTTATTAGTCGATAAAAACAATCGCAATTTAAATTTGTTAAAACATAAGTTAGGCACACTTCGTATCACAAAGAAATCGAATAAGTGGATGGCCCAAATATCTGTCACACTTCCTACGAATGAAGGAGTAGGAACGAAAATTTTAGGGATAGACCTAGGCCTCAAGGTCCCTGCGGTAGCAATCACAGATGATGATAAGGTTCGTTTCTTTGGGAATGGTAGACAAAACAAATATAAGAAGCGTCAGTTTCGTAGTGTTCGTAAGAAGTTAGGAAAAGACAAAAAATTGAATGCCATTCAGCAATTAGATAATAAAGAGCAAAGATGGATGCAGGACAAAGATCATAAAATAAGTCGTAAAATTATTAATTTTGCGGTTGATAATCATATTTCTGTCATTCGATTAGAAAAACTAACGAATATAAGACAGACGGCAAGAACAAGCCGTAAAAACGAAAAAAACCTACACACTTGGTCATTCTATCGTTTATCACGATTTATTGCGTATAAAGCAATGCTAGCTGGTATTCAAGTTGAATATGTGAATCCATCTTATACAAGTCAAAGTTGTCCGCAATGTGCCGAAAAGAACAAGGCGCGAGATAGAAAATACAAGTGTCGATGTGGATTTAAGACACATCGTGATATCGTTGGGGCGATGAACATTCGCTACGCAACTGTGATTGATGGTAACAGTCAATCAGCCTAAGCACCTATATGGTCTGGTTTAGGAGGGGCAATGAGATGCCCTCATCTTGAAGACTGTTCAAAACAGAAATGGACTGCGAACGTTTAGTCATTCAAGAATCCCATCCTTCATTCCGCAAAGATTCAGGCTTGCGACTTTAATCCTGGGAGTCTCAAAAAGGAACGTAATGCATCTGTAGTATGATCATGTTTCCCGGCAACAAATGAAACCAAATACAATACTTTCTGAAGGCGATCGTATCTCGATTTGTTTATAAATGAGAATATGCAAAAAATCCTCTTACAATCGTAAGAGGATTTTTTTATTTCTTCACTTTTCGTAATACGAAGTGTGCACAACCGAAGTTACAGTACTCGTATAAATACTCCGTTAACGTACTAATTTTCGTATCATATGTCGCACGTTGGTTACTATCATCAAAGAATCCTCGCAGTCTAAGTTGCTCATATCCCCAGTCTCCAACGATATAATCATATTTATTTAAAATTTCTGCATAGCGCTCTTTAAATGCTTCTTCACTAAAACCGTCACGAAAGTTTTTAATTACTTCGTACTGAACATTATTAATGCTCACCGTAGCATGAATCTCTTGCTCTTGCTTTTGCTCCATCATTAACTTCCTCTCTAAGCATTCTTCTTTTTATCGTATCACAAAGCATACCAACCAACAATTTCAAATACAAAAAATTGAAAATTAGTGCATGCTATGGAGAAGGAGGTGATACATCGTGAAAAAACAAATTTTACTTTCCCTTCTCACTATTTCCTTATTTGCAGGGTGCCAATCAGCGAACAAAGCTGAAATGGAACGTGAAGAAGGAAGCCGTGTTCTTGTTTCCAATAAAAACGACATGTATCATACGGAAAATACAAATACAAGACTCACAAGAGTCGGTTATTCTTCTAAACAAAAGCATGAAGTATCTAACAAACAAGTAGGGGCCATTAATCGCGAGAAAGTCGCTGAAATGATTACAAGCATGACAGTCAAACTTCCTGACGTTACAAACGCTGCTACACTCGTTACTGATGATGAAGTGTTCGTTGTATACCGTGCAAACACAACGGATCCGAAACTTGTAGCGGATCAAGTATATAGAGCTGCCTTGTCCATCGTCCCTCGCTATTATAAAGCATATGTATCAACAGACCAAAAGTTGATTTCCCAAATTCAAGGCCTTCAATCTGGCGCATTAAATGATACAGAATATACGCAAAGCCTCGATATGTTAAAACGTGAAATGAGTAAAAATCCTCATTTGAACAATACGGGGGATCAGACCTTGAATGATATGATTAAAAAGTAAAACAGGTGGAGAAAATCTCCACCTGTTTTACTTTTTATTACGATCCGCATAAACTTCCATCGCATCACACATAAACTGCGCTAACCCCTCGCCAAACTTATCGATATTTTTCGTGAAGCGCTCATCAGCGACATACATTTGACCGAGTCCCTTAAAAGCGTCTAATGAATAGTGACTAAAGTTTTGCAAGTAATCGTACCATACTTTGATTGCTCCCTGCGCCTCTTTAGAATCTGGTGCACCGTGTCTCAGTACCGCTAAATTTCTATAAATAGTATTAAACTCTTCTTGGTTCTCTTTTGACATACCTTTTGCATATTCGTTCGCTTTATCTACAGCTGCGTCTCCCCATTTTTCACGTGCTTCTTCTTCATATGGGTTATGGCTGAAATCGAATCCTTCAAATTTCTCTTTGTTCGTCATTTCAATCTCTCCTTTTGTATGCTGAATTGTTTTATCAATCGTCGCAATCACCTTATCTAATCTGGCACGCTTTTCAATAAGCATTTTCTTATGAAGCTGTAGTGCCTCTTCGCGATCAAATGATGGACTCATGATAATTTCTTTAATTTTCTTCAAAGGGAAGCCAAGCTCTTTAAAAAACAAAATTTGCTGCAATGTCTCTAGATTTTCATTGGAATACAGACGATATCCAGACTCTGTCGTCTCGTCTGGGGTTAACAACCCAATTTCATCGTAATGATGCAGTGTGCGCACACTAATTCCAACTAAATCAGCTACTTCTTTTACCTTCATTGTCATGTGTATCTCCCCCTTAGTACATACGATAAAGTATGACGCAACGTTAGAGTCAATAAGTAAATTCATTTTCTTTCTAAAAGTTTCATCTCTCCCGTATTTCATGCATAATAGATATGTACATATATTAGAAAGCGGTGAAAGTATGGTTTCAAATACTGTAATTGCCAGCATCATCTTTCAACTCATTGTCTCGATTCTGGTCCCAATTATCGTACTCGTTTATTTCCGTAAAAAATATAATATTAATTGGAAAGTGGTCGGCATTGGTGTTCTTATCTTTATCGGATTTACCCAAATTCTTGAAACACCATTCCACCTATTTATGCGCGGTAATCCAACAATCGCTCCATTTTTAGAAAATCCGTTTGCCTTCGCAATTTATGGCGGATTGACTGCTGGTATTTTTGAAGAATTAGGACGCTTCGTTGCCTTCTTCTTCTTACTAAAAAAATATCTAGAATATAAAGATGGCTTCGCTTATGGAATTGGTCACGGCGGAATTGAATCTATTTTAATTGGCGGTTTTTCTGCATTACAAGCATTAATCTTTGCTAATTCTATTAACGATGGTAGCTTCGCTCAACTGATTGAACAAAAACCCGAACTCAGCATTTTACAAGACATGTTAATTCAGCAACCTGCCTACTTATACTTCCTTGGTAGCGTAGAAAGAATTATGGCACTCGTGCTTCAAATCGCCTTTACAATGCTTGTTTTATACGCAGTAAAACAGAAGAAATATATCTTCCTAGTATACGCTATACTATTCCACGCATTTGTAGACTTCTTTGCGGCACTTTACCAAACAAAGACAATCAATATCTTTGTTGCCGAAGGAATTACACTTCTGTGTACAATTGGTGCTGTCGTTCTTATTCGCAAAATGAAAGAGAAATTAATGAGTGTACCAGAGTAAAAAAATAACCCACCGGTTGGTGGGTTATTTTTTATAAGGACTATCACAATGATGATAACTTTTACCCTCCTTTAGCTCCCTCTTTGTTTCTGCATCTATAACGATGTACTTATGAAACTCTTCTACTTCATTTTGAGTAAAAGAAGCGAAAAAATAAACTTGGCGATCAGGGTGAACAAAAAAATCTTGAAGCACCACTCTACTTCGACAACCGACAGCTGTTTTTTTTAGGAAAGAAAATTCTTCATCAGGCACTTCTTTAAATAAGATTTTTTTCCGAACACTATATGCTGCATTTTTATATTCTTTATAGATTTTCTTATCTAACTGTTTATAAAAAACATCCTCACTCACAAATGACTTATTTCGATTGCTTGGATAATTTAGTTTTTGGTTGCATTCTGCATATGTTGTGGACAATTGCGTAAGAAAACAAATAATGAATATGATACATATCATTTTTTTCATCATTGCACCTCAATTTTTTATTATCCACATTACTTTTCCACATATTTAAATCCATATGCCGTTTCCAATAAAAAGGAATTATTTCCACATTTGTCGAAGTATATAGCGTCAACTTGAAAGATGGGGATGAATTATGAAGAAAATTATTGTAATACGACATTGTTCAGCAACTGGGCAAAAACGTGATGCTGAATTAACGACCGATGGGAAAGATCAAGCAAATAACCTTGCTACATTCCTCTTAGAAAATCATCTACAAATCGATCATATTATTTCAAGCCCATTTGTCCGAGCTATCGATTCCATTCGGCCCTATGCGCTCCAAGCTAGCTTATCTATCCAAGAAGATGAACGATTAACTGAACGCATATTGAGCAACGTTCCAATGGATGATTGGATGCAAAAACTAGAATCCACTTTTACGAACATAGATATTGCCTTTTCAGGCGGAGAGTCAACAAAACAAGCAACAGACCGTGCCATATCGCTTATTCAAGATGTTTTACAATTAAACCATACGACAACACTACTTGTTACACACGGCAATTTACTTACACTCATTTTAAAGCATTTTGATCATACGATTGGCTTTAATGAATGGAGAGCTTTAACGAATCCTGATATTTACGAAATTACAATCGACGAACAATGTATCATAACACGCTTATGGAAAGCATCGTCCAAGTAATATCCCTTTCAAAAATATTCAGTTGACGCCACGAGAAGAGACTGTTCTAACAATAGAAAGGGGTATTATTTCATATGTACGAAGACGTACTTGCTCTACTACATAAAACAAATGTTTCTTATGAAAAGTTCGAACACGAACCGGTACTCGATTATGAGACAGATCGGATTGTACGTGAGAGACTTGGCTTACAAGGTACTCCAAGTAAAAGCTTATTTTTAAAATCAACATCTGGAAATTTTTACGTGTTTTTTACGTTAGAAGGAACTCGGCTTAACCGAGGAGAGATGAAAGAAATAACTGGAGAACGCTTATCGCTCTGTTCTCCTGATGAACTAAGAATGGAAACTGGCTGTACTCCAGGATGTGTAGCTCCTTTTGGTTATTCACAAGATGTAACAATTATTGTGGACAGTTCCGTTTATACGTACGATAAAATTTTAATTACACCTGGTGTTCCTGAATTTACAATTGAATTATCCACAGAAGAATTAAAAAAGATTTTATTAACATGTCCAAATACCGTTTTAGAGTACAAACAAAAAGAGAGCTAATCGTTAGCTCTCTTTTTTCATTATTTAGCTTCTGCTGTTTTTTCTTTTGCAGAACGTACTTGCTCGTCCGCATGGTAAGAAGAACGCACAAGTGGGCCAGCTTCACAGTGGCTAAATCCTTTGCTAAGTGCAATTTCTTTAAGCTCTGCAAATTCTGCTGGTGGATAATATTTAATAACTGGTAAATGCTTCTTAGATGGTTGTAGATATTGTCCAAGAGTTAAAATATCCACATTGTTTGCACGTAAGTCATCCATTGCTTCAATTAAATCTTCTCTTGTTTCACCTAAGCCGACCATAATGCTCGATTTAGTTGGAATATCAGGCTGCATTTCTTTTGCTCGACGTAAAAACTCTAATGAACGGTCATATTTTGCTCTAGCGCGAACTCGGTTAGATAATCGACGTACTGTTTCAATGTTATGGTTTAAAATATCTGGTTTTGCATCCATTAACATTTTTAAGTTTTCTTCTACCCCAGCCATATCAGATGGTAATACTTCGATAGACGTGAATGGGTTTTTACGACGTACTGCTCGTACTGTTTCAGCAAAAACAGCTGCTCCGCCGTCCTTTAAATCATCACGTGCAACCGCTGTTATAACAACGTGCTTTAAGCCCATTTGTACTACTGAATCTGCTACGCGTTCTGGTTCTTGTAAATCAAGCTCAGTTGGTAAGCCTGTTTTAACCGCACAAAAACGACAAGCGCGTGTACAAACCGCACCTAAAATCATAAATGTTGCTGTTTTTCTTACAGCCCAGCATTCATGAATATTCGGACATTTTGCCTCTTCACAAACGGTATGAAGATTCTTAGAACGCATCATTTTCTTTAAGCCTGTATAGTTTTCATTCGTGTTTAACTTAATTTTCAACCATTCGGGCTTGCGCTTATATTCTGTTTGTTTTGTCATGGTTATCAACTCCGCACAATATGAAATAGTTTACCGTGTTCGCTTCTTTCAATGTAACATATCTATTCTAACGTATGAAAGCGATTTGCTCAAATGAAGATTCTAAGATTTTTTCCAATCGTTCCCTATAATGAAATACTCCGTATATCCCACACTAAAAAGAGTGATGTTGTGAAAGGAGTCTATTTCATGCTTCGAAAAATTTCTCTTTTGCTTTCTATTTGTTTTCTTCTCCACCAAAACATCGCCTACGGTGAAGATAATCAGCAAAGCATATACGAAAAGCGCATGGTACTATATAAAGAAACCGAGCAGTCTTCAGGCATTCCATGGTATTACTTAGCTGCAATGGATCAATATGAAAGAAATATACGGAGCGTAAGAAAAGATATTCCAAAAAAACCAGATGCCATCATTTCCCTTTATTTCAAACCAGAAATATGGGCTGGACCTGTTAATAGTAACGACACTCTCCCCCATACAATTTCTCTATTTGGCGGAATAGGTTTAGATGGTGACAAAGATGGATTTGCAAATGCAAATAGCGACCGTGATCTTCTGCATACCGCAGCGACTATTTTAAGGAAACAAGGAACGTCAGAAGACCGTATTAAAATTATGCTTTGGGAATATTATAGACGTGCAAAAACAGTTGATTTAATTAGCGAATACGCCCAAATTTATAAACATTATGGACGTATTAATTTAGAAGGAAATGCTTTTCCTCTTCCGATTCGTAGTGACCATAGCTACCGTAGTACTTTCGGTGCTGGAAGAAGTTTTGGGGGCAGACGAGTTCATGAAGGAACCGATATTTTTGCCGGATATGGCGTGCCAGTAAGATCGACTTGCTATGGCATTATTGAAACGAAAGGTTGGAACCGCCTTGGTGGATGGCGCATTGGTATTCGCGACCTTCATAACAATTACCATTATTACGCTCATTTAGGCGGGTTCTCAAAAGAAATACAGCTTGGACAAATTGTTGAGCCCGGAAAAGTAATCGGGTTTGTTGGTAGCACTGGCTATGGCCCCCCTGGTACAGCCGGAAAATTCCCACCCCACTTACATTTTGGCATATATAAAGACAATGGCTATACAGAATGGGCCTTCGATCCATATATGCATTTAAGCCTTTGGGAACGCAAAGAACGAGCAAATACAAAACGATAACCGTAGCGCATTGCTACGGTTATTTTTTATCCAGTAAAAGCCCGATTGATTCAAGTTTCACTTTATATGCAATTAACTATCTGTTTTCTTTTTATCAGGTACAGCAACACTTCCGCTTCCATAATACGTAGGCACTTCCCCTTGAACGATACGCGTCGCAATCGGAACATTTTGTTTCACCGTTATCTCTTTCGTATGAAATGGAATGATTACTTGCAACGTTACTTCCATTTCCATAACAATTTGAATCGCTGTAGTGTTGATCCCGTGCGGCTCAATTTTTTGTTTAATATCTGTATTCACATGCCCAATTGGCGTGAACTGAATCGGAATATCTGGTCCTATATTACCAAGAAGCGCATTATCAGTTACACGCCCAAAAGGAACTGCCATAGTCGCCCCGTTTTTTTCAGAAATACCTAGCTCCTTCAACTTCCCTTGTTCTACTTGCTGCAAATATTTTTCTATGTACGTAGTCGTTGACGTTACGATTTCATTTACTTGCTTCGTATTTAAATTAATTGTGGATACTTTCCCGTTTTTATCATTTTGTACTTTCATTAACGAATCGACATCGAATCCTTCATTAATTCGATCCTTTACCGCCTTCGTCATAATTGCCGTCGCCATTTTCTTTGTCTCTACTTCTCCATATTTAATTAAGGTCGGCTGAATACTATTATTCACAATCCACAGCCCTTGCGTAAGTAATATAACAAAAAGAATAAACGACATAAGCAGTATATACCGAAAGGCGATAGGTCCCTTTCGAAACCGCGAGTTTTTCGAGCGAAATATACTCATAAAAAAACCTCCTTCTTATATCATTTCTATGCAAGAAGGAGGGACGATATATGCTTATCTCATTTTTAATAATGCTTCTTTTCCAATCGTTCCTGCTGGAATGCCTAATGCTTCAGCTCCAGTCGTTACCGATTCTAGTGGCGCTTCAAGAAGTTGTTCAATCGTTCTTACACCAACCGCACGGCCAGCAATAATTCCTCGATCACCTAACTTCTCATTTAAAAGACCTACATCTAATGCACCACACATAATATATCCTTTATCGCTCATTACAGCTAGCAAATTCGTCTTTGGAAGTTTGACGCTAACCGCAATAAACGTATAATTATCAATTATAATTGGCTCCACATTAACCATAGTTCACACTCCTCTCTTTCTTATCTGTATGACAAGAGAAAAATGAGTGTTACAAGTTAACTAGCCTATAGTTTAACGGAAGATGTATAAGTTATTAACATATCTGTTAACACATCTCTAAGTAGTTCTGGCATATAATATTGTTTGCTAGAAAGTGTGGATAGCTCTGGGTATAAGTATCCAAACGTAAACATATCAATTGTTCCTACTGTATATATACGGTCTAACTCCAGCGATTCGCCGTTAATCAATACATCTTCTAATAAAATTTTATTCCCAGGAATCGTATCTGGAATTACTTCTACACCAGCGTAAATCATTTTCCCCATCACTTTTCCACGAAATCCGAATCCTTTTACCTCAAGGTTTTCCATATTCGGTTTACGTGCTTTCAAAATAACTTCTCTTAATATCTTTCCTGGAACTTTCAAAGCACACGGATTAATTGGATGTGGACAAATTCTGTGAATATCTCCGCGCGTTACAACACCCTCTTCTAATCCTTCAAGAAGTACACCAGCATTCACCATTCCAACTTCTGCACTGCACCATGTTTTCAGCGCACTTGCTAACATATGAGAAAACGGCGCCTCATGAAACCAATCAACCGGTAATGACTCTTTTAAATGAACGACAGGCTCTGCCATTATATGCTTACTTTCTTCCTGCAGTATTTCAATTGTGGATAACGGCTCGCTATAAGCCCCTAACCGTTCCGTCTTAATTGCTCTACCGTCTTTTTTCAGTAGTTTCTTCGTCTCTATATCCACAGTAAGCTGTACGTGACCAACGTAACGCCCCCACTTTTCACAACAACAAAGTAACGTATTATTCATAAGAACACCACGCTCAAATAAATGATGCGTATGCGCACCTAAAATCACATCTATATCATAATGCTCTGCCATATACTCATCCATGCTTTTTCCAAGGTGAGAAAGGACAACTGTAATATGAGCCTCATCTCGCACTTCTTCTAAAATAGACTCTAAATGGATAAGCGGATCTTCAATATGCCAATCGAGCATATGATAGAACTCTGGATAAGCTACCGTTAACCCGATAAAGGCAATCGTAATCCCATCTGTCGTTGTATGTAATTTATAAGGCTTTGCCCACTCCGGACGTACACCTTCTTTTTCAAATAAATTCGCGACAAGCACTTCAAATCCAGCCTCATCATATAGACGATTCAAATGCTCCTTCGCTAACGTAATTCCTTCATTATTTCCGATCGTTACATAATCATATAACGCCTCATTTAAAAGCTTCGTATTACCAAGTCCATTCGTCGCTTCCGAAATACTATGAAAACGATCCACATGATCGCCGATATCAACCGTCAAAACGGTCTCTCCCGCTTCCTGTCTTCGCTTTTTCTCTCCCTGTACAAACCGAGAAATTTGCGGCCAATTTTCAAAATGACTATGTATATCGTTTGTATGATAAAGGTGGATGATTGTTTCCTTATTTATATTCAGAGAAAAAACCTCCTCTCAGTTCCTTACTGCCATTTACGCTATGCGCATACAATAATCCTGTAAATACTTTTCGTCTTTTCTTGCTATTTTACATTGTACTCGCATTGTGAGAAAAAGCAAAAGATTGCCCTTTTTTATATGAGAAATTTTTGCTAATGCAGGAAAGAATTCCAGATAGTGGAGGGAGGGTTGGATTTGTCAAAAAGTTTAATATAAAATTCAGTGGTTGATTGTTCAAGTGGATTTGTCAGTCTCTTTGTCTTAAACCTAGTCGTTCTCTGTTCCTATAAAATGTTTGGGGTATGTGAGAATTTTCTTTTGTCTTATCTTGTCGACAAATCGATATTCCTTGTCGAAACGTTGATATATTGAAATAATCGTTGATATTTTCCCGTTTATGATCGATATATTTGAAAAATCGTTGATATATTTAGCTGAACACCCACCCGGGTATCCTCTCCCAAGCCAAGACAAATCCGCAAAACAAAAAAGCGCCCTGCACAGCAGGGCGCTTTCTTCATACATATATTATCCAGTTCTAGCGGCTAGAATGTTCGGTGGCTTCACTTCTTCCTATGAGGCAAAAAGCGCCTCTACGTCAGAAGCTCCATCCCCCTCACATACTGAACAAGCCGCTTCCACTTTAAATATTGTCCAGCTTTGCCTCCTAAACCCTCATGTCTAAGAACCTTCCGCACGAGAAGATAAAAAGCATCTTCTGTGCGAAAGAACCTTAGCCAACGGGTCTGAACAGTCGGCTCCGCATTTCTATTTAACCAATAGAACCTTCCATCTCAAACTTGATTAGGCGGTTCATTTCAACTGCGTATTCCATTGGAAGTTCGCGAGTGAATGGCTCGATGAAGCCCATTACGATCATTTCTGTAGCTTCTTGCTCAGAAATACCGCGGCTCATTAGGTAGAATAATTGTTCTTCTGATACTTTCGATACTTTCGCTTCGTGCTCAAGTGAAACGTAATCGTTTTTGATTTCGTTGTAAGGAATTGTATCAGATGTAGATTGGTTATCCATGATTAACGTGTCACACTCGATGTTAGAGCGAGAGTTTTTCGCTTTTGGTCCGAAGTGTACGATACCACGGTAAGTTACTTTACCACCATGCTTCGCAATCGATTTAGAAACGATTGTTGAAGACGTGTTTGGTGCTAAGTGAATCATTTTCGCACCAGCATCTTGGTGTTGGCCTTTACCAGCAATCGCGATTGATAATGTTAAACCACGAGCGCCTTCGCCTTTTAAGATAACTGCTGGGTATTTCATCGTTAATTTAGATCCGATGTTACCATCAATCCATTCCATCGTCGCGTTTTCTTCACAAACCGCACGTTTTGTAACTAGGTTGTATACGTTGTTCGCCCAGTTTTGGATTGTTGTATAACGGCAATACGCATCTTTTTTAATGATGATTTCTACTACCGCACTGTGAAGTGAGTTAGTAGTGTAAACAGGTGCTGTACAACCTTCTACGTAGTGTACGTGTGCACCTTCGTCTACGATGATAAGCGTACGCTCGAATTGTCCCATATTTTCAGAGTTAATACGGAAATACGCTTGAAGTGGTGTATCAACTTTAATACCTTTTGGAACGTAGATGAATGATCCACCAGACCAAACTGCAGAGTTTAATGCAGAGAATTTGTTGTCTGTTGGTGGGATTACTTTTCCGAAATGCTCACGGAAAATATCTTCGTTCTCTTTTAATGCGCTATCTGTATCTTTGAAGACGATTCCTAGAGCTTCTAGGTCTTCTTTCATGTTGTGGTATACAACTTCAGATTCGTACTGTGCAGATACACCAGCTAAATATTTTTGCTCAGCTTCTGGAATACCTAATTTATCAAATGTTGCTTTAATTTCATCAGGTACTTCATCCCAAGACTTCTCAGATTTCTCAGATGGTTTTACGTAGTACGTAATTTCATCGAAATCTAAGTCATTTAAGTCGCCGCCCCATTGTGGCATTGGCATTTCATAGAACTTATCCAGTGATTTTAAACGGAAGTCTAACATCCACTGTGGTTCTTCTTTCATACGTGAAATCTCTTCAACGATCTCTTTTGTTAAACCGCGTCCAGCACGGAAAATCGAAACGTCTTTGTCTTTGAAACCATATTTGTAATCGCCGATATCTGGCAGTTGCTTCGCCATGTTGGTGTGTCCCTCCTTAGATAACCTCATTTTTAGGAACCTTTAACATTACTTATCTTCGTTTAAGCCCTTTTCTAACGCTTTCCACGCTAATGTTGCACATTTAATACGTGCAGGGAACTTGCATACGCCTTGTAATGCTTCAATATCTCCTAAATCGATGCTGTCATCGTACTCTTTTCCTAGCATCATGTCAGAGAAAATTTTCGAAAGCTGAAGTGCTTCTTCAATTTTCTTACCTTTTACCGCTTGTGTCATCATTGAAGCTGAAGACATTGAGATTGAACATCCTTCGCCTTCAAACTTCGCCTCTTGCACAATACCTTCTTCTACTTTCATCGTAAGTTGAATACGATCGCCGCAAGTTGGATTGTTCAAGTTAACAGTAACACTATCTTCTAACACGCCATTGTTACGAGGATTCTTATAATGATCCATAATAACTTGACGATATAACGTATCTAAATTATTAAATGACATTTGTGAAATACTCCTTTGTCTTGATTAGCGATTCAACAAATGTATCAATTTCTTCTTTTGTATTATATAAATAGAAGCTCGCACGTGCTGTTGAAGAAGCTTTTAGCCACTTCATAAGCGGTTGTGCACAGTGATGTCCTGCGCGAACTGCAATGCCTTCTACATCTAATACAGTCGCTACATCGTGAGGATGTACGTCTTCAATATTAAATGTAACAAGACCAGCGCGATGCTTTGGACCATAAATTGTAACGCCATCTACTTCTGATAGTCTTTCTAAAGCGTATTGCGCTAATTCATGTTCATGCTTTTCAATATTATCAAGACCGATTTCTTCTAGGAAATCAATTGCCGCACCAAGTCCGATTGCATTACCGATAATCGGTGTACCTGCTTCAAACTTCCACGGAAGCTCTTTCCAAGTAGATTCTTGTAAATCTACGAAATCAATCATTTCACCGCCAAATTCAATTGGCTCCATATTGTTCAGCAATTCTTTTTTACCATATAATACGCCGATGCCTGTAGGTCCGCACATCTTATGAGCAGATAATGCGTAGAAATCACAGTTTAAATCTTGTACATCTACTTTCATGTGAGGTGTACTTTGTGCACCGTCAACGACCATAATTGCGCCATTTTCGTGTGCGATCGCTCCGATTTCTTTTACAGGGTTAATCGTTCCAAGCACGTTTGAAACTTGCATAATAGAAACGATTTTTGTATTCGGTGTAACTGTTTGACGAACATCTTCTAAAGAAATTGTACCGTCTGGTTGAAGCGGAAGGTATTTTAAAGTTGCACCAGTTTTCTTCGCAACTTGTTGCCACGGAATGATGTTACTATGGTGCTCCATGTAAGAAATAACGATTTCATCGCCTTCTTTTACATTTTCAAGACCATAGCTAGCCGCTACTGTATTTAATGCAGTTGTCGTTCCGCGCGTGAAAATAATCTCTTCCATTGATTTCGCGTTAATAAACTTGCGAACTTTCTCGCGTGCACCTTCATACGCGTCGGTAGCTTTCGTACCGAGCGTATGAACACCGCGATGCACGTTAGAATTATATTCTTTATAGTAACGTTCTAACGTTTCAATGACTTGAATTGGTTTTTGAGAAGTTGCTGCACTATCGAAATATACAAGTTGTTTGCCGTTCACTTTTTGATCAAGAATTGGAAACTGTTTGCGTATTTCATGAATATTCATTAGCGAACTTTCCTTTCAATTACCTCAACAAGCTGTGCTTTTACTCCTTCAATTGGAAGCTCATTTACTACAGGTGCTAAGAATCCATGGATGACTAAACGTTCTGCTTCGCGTTTTGGAATACCACGGCTCATCAAGTAGTATAATTGGTACGGATCTACGCGGCCTACTGAAGCTGCGTGACCTGCCATTACATCATCTTCGTCGATTAAAAGAATTGGGTTTGCATCCCCACGAGCTTTCTCATCTAACATAAGAACGCGAGAAGATTGTTGTGCGTTTGATTTAGATGCACCGTGTTCAATCTTACCAATTCCGTTAAAGATAGATGTTGCACTATCTTTTTGTACACCGTGTTTTAAAATCCAACCTTCAGAGTGTTTACCGAAGTGAACAACTTTAGTTGTAAAGTTTTGTGTTTGGTTACCACGGCCAATTGTTACTGTTTTCGTATCAGCATATGAACCGTCGCCCATTAAGTTTGTAACGTTCTCGGAAATTGTATTTCCGTCATTCATAAGGCCTAGAGCCCAATCAATGCGGCCGTCGCGTCCAACAACACCGCGGCGGTTAACGTAAGTTGTTACGTCTTTTGCTAATAGATCAACCGCACCAAATTTAACTTGTGCGCCTTGTTCCACGATTACTTCTGCTACGATATTTGCAATACCTTTAGCATTTTCATTTGCAACATAGTTTTCTACATAAGTTGCAGTACTGTTCGCATCAGCTACGAATAATACATGGTTATATACGTTAGCTTCTTCGCCGTCTACTAAGAATACAGCTTGAAGTGGAGTTTCAAGAACAACGTTTTTCGGAACATATACGAATGCACCGCCGTTGATTAATGCAGCATGAAGTGCAGTTAAACGATGCTCGTCTACCTTCACGCCATCTTTCATTAAATACTTTTGTAATAGTTCAGCATGCTCTGTTGCAGCTGTTACGATGTCTGTAAAAATAACACCTTTTTCTTTTGCTTCGTCTGCTAAAGAAACGAACGCAGTTGTACCAGTACGTTGTACTAATACACTGTTATTTTCATCGATTAAGTTTTTCACTGCTTCTGGAAGCTCTGTTAAAGAACTTACAGGCTCTTGCTTAGCAGCGTCGCCTTTTCCGATAAAGTCCCATTTTTCAATTTTCGTTTTATCAGGCGTTGGCATTGGAAGTTCTGTTGCTTGTGCAAGAGCTTGTAAGCGGAACTCAGTCAACCAAGCAGCTTCGTTTACTTCGCTTGCGCGCTGACGGATTGTTTCTTGATCGAAAGGTAATGTACCGATTGTCATGTTTATGCTCCTCTCTTACGCTTCTTGCTCTGCTGTTTCGTCTTCAATACCTAATTCTTTTTTAATCCAGTCGTAACCTTCAGCTTCTAGACGTTGTGCAAGCTCAGGGCCACCAGATTTAACAATACGACCGTTCATCATAACGTGAACGAAGTCTGGAGTGATGTAGTTTAATAAACGTTGGTAATGCGTAATCATTAGGCAACCGAACTCTTCGCCGCGCATTTGGTTAATACCTTTAGATACAACTTTTAATGCATCGATATCAAGACCTGAGTCGATTTCGTCTAAGATTGCGATTTTTGGCTCAATCATCATTAATTGAAGAATTTCGTTACGTTTTTTCTCTCCACCAGAGAAACCTTCGTTTAAGTAACGTTGTGCCATTTCTGGATCCATTTCTAGGAATTCCATGTTTTTATCTAATGTACGGATAAATTTCATAAGAGAAATTTCATCGCCTTCTTCACGACGTGCGTTAATTGCAGAACGTAAGAAGTCAGCGTTTGTTACTCCGCTAATTTCACTTGGATATTGCATTGCTAGGAATAGACCCGCTTGTGCGCGCTCGTCTACTTCCATTTCTAATACATCTTCACCGTCGATGATGATGCTACCTTCTGTTACTTCATACTTTGGGTGACCCATAATTGCAGAAGATAAAGTTGATTTACCTGTTCCGTTAGGTCCCATAATTGCGTGGATTTCTCCACCTTTTACTTCAAGGTTTACACCCTTTAAAATTTCTTTGCCGTCAATTGATACGTGTAAGTCTTTAACCGTTAATGTAGAACCAGCCATCTCAATACCTCCATTAATCCTATATATACATTTTAAAAATTCCTAAAACGTTCATATTCTCATTTTATTCTCATTCTAATTTTATATCAAATAAAATGATATCGCAAACGACGAAAAAAAGTAACCGTTTTTTCACAAATGTATATAAGTATTTCCTTTTCACCTTTATATGATACACCTTTCTTCTTATTTATATAAAGAAAAAAGGACCGGTAAATTCCCAGTCCTTTCCTTATAATTATTCACTTATCGGAAGTACAGCACCTTTATATTCTTTATTAATAAAGTCTTGAATTTCTTTTGAATGCAATACTTCTACTAATTCTTTAATTTCTTTTTTCTTCTCGTCACCTTTACGAACTGCAATGATGTTTGCATACGGAGAGTCTGATCCTTCAATCGCAATTGCATCCTTCGTTGGATTTAATTTTGCATCAATTGCATAGTTCGAATTAATAAATAAAGCATCTCCCTCATTATTTTCATACAGCTTTGGTGACAATCCAGGCTCTACATCTGTTTTAAACTTTAAGTTTTTCGGATTTTCTACAACATCTTTTACTGTCGCTTTAACAACATCTACACCGTCTTTTAATTTAATAACGCCGCCTTTTTGTAACAATGCGAGCATACGGCCACGCTCCGCTACGTTATTACTCATAATAACTGTTCCGCCATCTGGCAATTCTTTTAAACTTTTATATTTCTTAGAATAAATCCCCATTGGCTCTAAATGGATTTTTCCTGCGTTTACAATTTTATATCCCTTTTCTTGAATTTCTTTATCTAAGTAAGGAATGTGTTGGAAGTAGTTCGCATCAATTTCCTTATCCGCTAACGCTTTATTTGGCAGTACATAATCCTGGAACTTTTTAATCTCTAACTTAATGCCTTTTTTCTCTAAGATTGGCTGTGCTTTCTCCAAAATAACAGCGTGCGGCACGTTAGAAGCTCCAACAACAAGCTTATTCTCTTCTTTCCCTCCGCAAGCAGCTAATGTAAATACAGACAGCGCTGTAACAACTGACAATAGAATCTTTCTCATATGATGTCCCCTTCTCCCCTATAGTTATGTAGTTATAAAAAAGGCTGGCATACACCAGCCCTTTTCAGCAATTATTCTTTTACAGGAACAACTGCCCCTTTATATTCTTTATTAATGAAGTCTTCAATTTCTTTAGAATGTAATACTTCTACAAGAGCTTTAATCTCTTTCTTATCTTTATCGCCTTTACGAACAGCTACTATGTTTGCGTACGGTGAATCATTTCCTTCAATTGCAATTGCATCTTTTTCCGGATTTAACTTTGCATCAATTGCATAGTTAGAGTTAATTAAAACAGCGTCGCCTTCTTTATTGTTATACACTTGTGGCAATAAACCAGGCTCGATATCCGTTTTGAATTTTAGATTTTTCGGATTATCTGCAATATCTTTTGGAGTTGCTTTAACTGGATCTACCCCATCTTTAACTTTTAAAATACCTTCTTTTTGTAAAATTGCTAAACCACGTCCATGGTCAGCAACAGAATTACTCATAATAATTGTCGCTCCGTCCGGAAGTTCTTTTAAGCTCTTATATTTTTGAGAATATACACCAATTGGCTCTAAATGAATTTTCCCTGCTACTTCAAAGTCATACTTTTTATCTTTAATTTCTTTTTCTAAATACGGAATGTGCTGGAAGTAGTTTGCATCTAAATCCTTATCCGCTAACGATTTATTTGGCAACACGTAATCTTGGAATTTTTTCACTTCTAATTCAATTCCTTTTTTCTCAAGTAACGGTTTTGCCTTTTCTAAAATTTCAGCGTGCGGTACGTTAGAAGCACCAACAACAAGCTTCTTTTCATCTTTATCTTTCCCGCCACAAGCAGCTAAGCCAAAAATTGAAGTTGAAATAAGTGCCGTAAGTAATAATTTTTTCATTTGAAACATCCTCCCGTTTTTTATTATCGTTTATCTATTCGAGTCGTTAAACTATCACCAATCCACTGAATTAAAAATACAACTAGTAATACACAAATTGTCGCAACGATTGTTACATCGTTATTTCCTCTTTGGAATCCTTCTAAGTAAGCAAGTGTTCCAAGGCCACCAGCACCAACAACTCCCGCCATTGCTGTATATCCTACTAAAGCAATTGTCGTAACCGTAATACCAGATACTAATGCTGGTAACGATTCTGGAATTAACACTTTCAAAATAATTGTGCTTGTTTTTGCTCCCATTGCTTTTGAAGCTTCAATTACACCTTTATCAATTTCGCGAAGTGCGATTTCAACCATTCTCGCGTAGAATGGTGCCGCTCCAATAATTAAAGCCGGCAGCGCTGCACTTGCTCCAAGAATTGTTCCAAGAAGAATCTTTGTGAATGGGATTAATAAAATAATTAAAATGATGAACGGTATAGAACGGAATATATTTACGAATGCTCCAATCACCGTATTAATTGATTTGTTTTCCCATAAATTATCTTTCGCTGTCATGAAGAGTAACAATCCTAAAATTAGTCCTAAAACAAATGTCGCAAGAGCTGCGATTGCCGTCATATATAACGTTTCACCCGTTGCTTCTAACATTTGATTCCAATCAACATTTGCGAGTAACTTATCCATGTGCAATCACCTCCAGCTCTACTTGATCTTGATGAATTCCTTCTATTGCTTGCTGGATCGCTGTTTCCTCACCATTTAAATGAACAACTAAACTACCGTAAGAACCGTTATTCGTTTGTGCGATATTTCCTTGCAAAATGCTAACTTCTATATCACTGCGTTGCATCAATCGTTGAAGCACTGGTCTTTCTACAGCCTCACCAATAAACTGCAAACGAATTACTTTTCCATCTGGATATTTTTCAATTAAACTTTCAATCGTTTCATTTGTATCTTCAGAATCTGTTAACTGCTGTACAAATCGTTTCGTAATATCTTGCTTCGGATTACGGAATACATCAAGTACTGGACCCGTTTCTACAATCTTTCCTCTCTCCATTACCGCCACTCGATTACAAATCTTTCGAATTACGTGCATCTCATGTGTAATGAGTACAATTGTTAAACCAAGGCGCTTATTGATGTCTAATAGTAAATCCAAAATTTGATCTGTCGTTTCTGGATCAAGAGCCGACGTTGCTTCATCACATAAAAGTACTTGTGGGTTGTTAGCTAATGCTCTTGCAATCCCAACGCGTTGTTTTTGTCCCCCGCTCAGCTGAGATGGGTACGCGTCTCCTCTTCCTTCTAATCCGACAAGATGAATTAATTCATCAACACGTTTTCTTCTCTTCGTTTTATCAACACCTGCAATTTCAAGTGGAAACTCAATATTTTCACGTACAGTTCGTGACCAAAGTAAGTTGAAGTGTTGAAAAATCATTCCGATTTCTTGCCTTGCCTTACGAAGTTCACTTCCTGTAATTGTTGATATAACACGATTCGCAATTGTAATTTGGCCAGAAGTCGGTTTTTCTAACTGATTAAACAATCTGATTAAAGAACTTTTCCCAGCGCCGCTATATCCGATAACACCAAATATTTCGCCTTTTTCTATTTTTAAATTGGCGTTATCTACAGCAGTGACATCACCGCTTTTTGCTTTATATATTTTCTTTACATTCTCTAATAGAATCATGATGTATCACCCCTTTTTTTGTTTAGGTCGACTCCGCAATTTTTTATGTTTAATGCGTGTAGTCCACCGTTATCACTACTTTTATTGTTTGAATGTCCTCCACATTCAAACAATAAAAAAACCTTTCTGCTTTAGAGAAGCAGAAAGGTTTATGTGCGTATATAACAACATTATCCCTCTCTCTCATCTCTCAAAGCATTTGCTTTGCAGGAATTGGCACCATTTCAACATAAGTTGACGGTTGCCGGGCTTCACAGGGCACAGTCCCTCCACCTCTCTTGATAAGAGAAATCAGATTCAATTTTCGTCTGATTTGTAATTTATGAAATTGTCTATATTTTATGAATTGAATTGTATCAATATCCAAACACCATGTCAACAGAAATTTTCGCAAAAAATGAACCTTCAGAATTTTAAGCACCTACTGACATCGGTTTACATATATGAAACATCGATTCGACTAATAGCATCGTTCGATACGTTCCCGAATATTGTACACGTCCATCGTTCATTAACATTTGCAATCGTACATTTCCATTAACCAATTGTTCTATATCCTTTTCGTCTAAGCAAATGATTTGTTCCGTTCCTCTTTCCTCATGTACCAGCTCTATATAATCTCTTGAAATTTGTAACGAACAACTTTCATCTCCCAAACGGAAATTAACAGTTTTTTCCTCTCGTCTTAAAAGCGGCTCTAAATGATATTGACCATTAGCGTAATTTACAAATGATTGAAGCAAAGAATATAATCTCACCCTAAATCACATCCTTCATATCACTTTCTATTACATACCATTCCCTCTCACTAAAGAGCAATCCTGTTATTTTCGCTCGACAAATACTGTATCCATCCTGCATCTCGACATATTTCCCAAGAAATATGTCGAGGCGGCAAAAATTTTGCCGCCTACTTTAATTCCGTATATAAATATTCAACCGAATGAAATGCGTATATCTTCTTCATCAGTGTCCCATTTTCAAAAACAAGTAAACAAGGTACACTTTCAATCCCATACTCTTTTGCTAAATGTGGAGCATAATTTAAATCTAACATCCCAATTTTCAACTCTTCAATTGTCATCTCAACGACTGTTAACATCTTTTTTGCTAATTGGCATGTTCCACACATTGGAGTATATACATATAACACTGTTTTTTCTTCGTTCTCTATTAGGGATGTAGCTTCGGCTCCTGTCCAATCAATCACTTCTATCATTCCTTACCGTAAATATTCTGTATAAACGTCAATGTCGGCTCCCCATAATACATTTGCTAAGTGTGTAGATGGCGCAGTTGCCACTTCTCGGTACGAGCGATCAATATAGATATGCTCGGCTTGCGGAAATTCTTTTCGAAATTGTTTCCTTAACTTTTCTCCAGCATCATCAGCATCTACTAGCACATACACTTCCTTATCAAAAAACTGATCAACGAGCTCATCCATTTTCGATAAACCAATTGTACCATTTGTACAAACAATTTCCACCGGTTCACGAATAATAGATTCAATCTTTCTTCTATCTGATGTACCTTCTACAATAATGACTTTTTCTACATAAATCATATGTCATCACCCGATCACCATATACTATATAACCTTGAACTTAGTATATAGTATATTCGTTATTTTCATGTTGTTTCCTGTTTATTCTTGCAAAAGAAAAGCGAAACCGACTGTTTAGCCCTGTTGGCTAAGGTTCTTCCGTACAGAAGACGCTTTTTGTCTTCTCGTGCGGAAGGTTCTTAGACATGAAGGGCTAGCCGCTGGAGATGGACAATGAAAAGCGGAAGCGGCTCGTTTAGATTGTGAGGGGGATGGAGCTTCTGACGTAGAGGCGCTTTTTGCCTTGTAGGAAGAAGCGAAGCCACCGAACAATCTAGTCGCTGGAGCTAGACAACGAAAAGCAAAAACGGCTAAACCTGCATAAAGATTAAACGAAAATTTTTTTCAAAAAACGTTCTCCTACACGATAATTAGTATATGATTCTACATTCATTATTTTACATAAAATAAAAAAGGACAGCACAAAGGCTGTCCTTTAGTCGACTATAATTAGTCTTGGTTTGTCATTTCTGCATATTTTTCTGCAGTTAATAACTTCTCAACTTGGCTTGCATCAGAAAGTTCAACTTTAACCATCCATGCACCCTCGTATGGAGATTCGTTAACAAGTTCTGGTTGGTCACTTAATTCTTCGTTTACTGCTACAACTTTACCGCTTACAGGTGCGTATAACTCAGAAACTGTTTTAACAGATTCTACGCTTCCGAATGGCTCGTCAGCTTCGATTGTTGCACCTACTTCAGGAAGTTCAACGAATACGATATCGCCTAGCTCACCTTGTGCAAAGTGAGTGATACCGATAACAACTTCATTACCTTCAGTTTTTACCCATTCGTGTTCTTCAGAGTAACGTAAATTATTTGGAATGCTCATGACTGTACCTCCAGTGAATGTATTAATTATGTAAAAATACCTTATTGGTACTTTTTCCACACACTTTCAAACTGCTCTTCGTTAAAACCAAGTGTTACATTCGTTCCATCTGTTACAATTGGACGTTTAATCAACATGCCATCAGATGCTAAAAGCTCATACATTTCGTCTTCGCTTGCATCTTTCAACTTATCTTTCAGACCAAGTTCACGGTAACGCATTCCACTTGTATTAAAGAATTTTTTTAATGGTAATTCACTTTTTTCATGTAAATTACGTAAATCTTCTTTTGATGGTGGATTTTCAACAATATGAATCATCTCATATGCTACATCGTTTGCCTCAAACCATTTCTTTGCCTTTTGACATGTGCCACACTTTGGATATGAATAAAATGTTACTGTCATAAATTCACCTACTTTTTTACTAACCTTTACCTTTATCATATAGAAAACGTTTTATTATTTCAAACCATTATTCGCTAAACTTTTACTTATTTCGTGATAATTTTTAATAATCCTGCGAATTTTTCTTATTTTTCCGCCATTTGTTAAGAAAAAAATAAATATATAAATTTTTTAGATTCTGCACCAAACATATATCTTAAACAAGCGTTTGATTAATTCTCCATTTTTCTTCGTTAACCTTTGAACTACATGAGTTTCTTTCTACCGAACATACAGCTTAAACAAACGTTTGATTAATTCTCCATTTTTCTTTCTTAACCCTTAAGTTACATCGGTTTCTTCCTACCGAACATACAGCTTAAACAAACGTTTATTTAAAAAAATAAGAAGCCTCTTTTGCAGGCTCCTTCATCATCTATTCAAATAATCTGCAATTGTTTGAAATACTACGATATACATATTATGAATACTTTCTTCTGTGTTTCCACCATTTGATAAACCAATTGCCCATTGTTGCCCTTCACCACTTCCGATATTCGCAAAACCTTGCGTATACATCGCATTTACATCTTTTCGTGCACTGTTATACTCTATCCCTTTTGTAATAAAAATTGAATATAATTTATCTTGTAAACCGATAAAAAATACTGGTTTCTTTAGCGATGAAAATACATTTTTATACTGCTCTGTTGAGGCTTCTTGAAAGTGATCTTTCATTATTAGAAAACCATCCACTTCCTTAGATTTCTTTTCCAGTGCCTCTAACTTCATTTCCTCAAACTTTACATTCCTAAACGTATCTTTCGGCTTTTCTCCAACAACTCCAATTACGAGTGCTCTTCCGTTATATTCTAATTTCTCTCCTTCTTTATCCTTTGCACACCCAGCACCGACTAGGCATATCAATATAAAAAATAAGAAATACGATAAACGCTTCATTTAGCACCCTCCCCCTTCTTTTTAGTCAAGTGACAAAAACGTAAGGTTAATTCAAGAAAATGTAAGTAAAATCGATAGCCCAATTCACGTTTCTATATTATAATCAATTGAATTTACTTACATTACTAAACATAGGAGATCAACATGAAGAAATTTAAACTTTCATCTTTTCTTCCGTTAAGTTATATACTTCTACTCGTACTCGTAAGTCCCCTTTACGACGTATTAAATAAATCGACTGTTCACGCAGTAGACGTTACAACTGTAGTAGATGATTGGATTCCATTTGTAAAAGCATTTATTATTCCTTATTTACTTTGGTTTCCATACTTATACGGCGCACTTATTTATTACTGCTTCGCTGACCGAAAGCAATATTATGTCACTTTAAGTAGTGTTATTTTTGGAAAGCTTGCTTGTTTTTCTATTTATTATTTTTGGCAAACAACTGTACCGCGTCCGACTGTCGTTGGAACAGATGTATTTTCTGAACTAGTTCGCTATATTTATAGTATCGATCAACCGGTAAACTGTTTCCCTAGCATTCACGTTCTTACTACATTTGTAATTATGTTAGCTGCCTTTAAGCGTAGAGAACAACATGCTTTTGAATATTACATCCTTACTTTCTTCGGTACACTTATTATTTTATCAACGCTATTTACGAAGCAGCATGCCTTTTTAGATGCCGTTTCTGGAATGACACTTGCAAGCATACTATACTTCGGCGTTCAGCTCTTATTAGCAAAAGAACCAATAAAAGTTCCAGTAAAACAAAATCATAAAATGTAACATAAAAAAGCAGACTGTGGCTCAGTCTGCTTTTATCTATTATTAAGGAGATTTTCAATTTAAGATTGCGGTACAGTCATATCACCAGAGTGAATACGACCTGCTTTTTTAAGAGCAATGTAAAGTATATAAGAAACAGCTACTGGAATGATGATATAAGTGATTACCATCGCTGGGACAACTTCCCATCCTTCGCTAGAAATTAAATTAATTGGTGCGATAAGAGAACTTAATCCAAGACCTGCAATTTCCTTTCCTGCTTCCAGTTGGAAAATTAATGCGGATACTGGACCAACTATAGCACTGGCGACGACAGTTGGGACGAGAATCATTGGATTTTTAGTGATATTTGGTAACTGTACTTTCGGAGTACAAAGTGCTTGAGCTAATATGCCACCTAAATTGTTTTCTTTCGCTGAGATAACAGAGAATCCGATAAACTGAGCAACGCAGCCTGCAAGAGCAGCACCACCTGCAACACCGTCTAAGCTAAGTGCGATCGCTAACGCAGCTGATGAAGCTGGAGAGATAAGTAATAATCCCCAAACTACTGCAATGACGATAGAAGCGATAAACGGGCTACCAGCTGAGCTATCTTTAATAAATGCTCCAACTGTATTTAAAACAGGAGTAATATTATGAGATAACCAAATACCTACTAAACCAGAACCTAATATTGCCGCAAATGGAACGAGCATCATATCTAACGCAGTTTTTCCGCTTAAACGTTTACCAATATATACAGCTAAAGTTGCTGTTAATAAAGCACCGATTGGCTCACCTGTTTTAATAATTAGACCTGCTTCAGTAATTGAAATGGATCCGGCACCAATTGCTCCAGCCACCATAGCCGAGAAGATTACAAGGCCATTTGCACCGAGCATAAAAGCAATTCCGGCACCAATTGCTGGTGCCATAAGTGATTTTGCAACAACTCCGATTGTAATAAGTAATGGTATATCAACAATTCTTCCTATATTTTCGATCAGTAAACCAATTCCGAGGGATACGAAAATACCTTGTGCGATTCCAGCAGATGCTTTAAATACACGAGACATTATATATTCCTTCATTTGTTTCACCTTCTTCTATAAGTTAGTAACCAATTGTTTTCATATAATCACGTAAAATATCGTTTGATTTTGCGAATCGAGATTCTTCATCCTCTGTTAAATTGAGTTCTACAACTTCTCTTATACCGTCTCTAGTAATAATAGCTGGTACTCCTGTACAAATATCATATTCACCATACTCACCATCTAAAATGGCTGATACAGCAATGACACGGTGATCATCATTAAAGATTGAGCTTGCAATATATGCTAGAGAATTTCCGATTCCGTAATAAGTAGTTCCTTTACGTTTATAAATTTCCCATCCGGCTTTTGCAGTCTTCTCAACGATTTCATCTAAATCTATTTCACCAAATCGTTCTTTTTGTTCTTCTAAAATTTGCAGAATTGGCTTTCCACCAACAGTTACGTGAGACCAAGCAACCATTTGAGAATCACCATGTTCTCCTAATGAATACCCATGAATACTACGAGGGTCTACATGTAGCATATCAGATAAAATTGTTCTTAAGCGAGAAGAATCTAGTGATGTACCAGTACCGATTACGCGATTTCTAGGTAATCCAGATAATTTCCAAACTTCATATGTAATAATATCAACTGGGTTCGATGCAAGTAAGAAAATACCATCAAATCCACTTTCCATTACGCCACCAACAACACTTTCCATAATCTTCGCACTCGCTCCTAAAGTATCTAAGCGACTTTGCCCTGGTTTTGGTGCTGGTCCTGCTGTAATAATGACAATGTCCATATCTTTGCAGTCTTCATAGCTTCCTGCATATACTTTTGTTCTTGTATTTGTAAAGTTAATGCAATGTGATAAATCCATTGCTTCCCCAACTGCACGTTCATGATTTATATCAATTAATAATAGCTCTTCGCAAATCCCTTGATTTACAATGGAATACGCACAACTTGATCCAACTAATCCAGTACCGATAATTGCAATTTTTCTTGTATGTCTTTTCATAGCAATCTCTCCTAATTGATCATATAATCTATTTCTTTTGTTCTTTACATTCTTAATTATAGAGGTTCCCACGATAGAAACCATGGATACTTTGTGAAATATTGAACAAAGTTTTTGTCCTTTTTGTGAATTGTTATATTCCATTTTCGTCATATTTGTTACAACTGGAAAAATATTTATTATGTATTTATTGACATACAAAAAATAAAACGAGCGAATTCATTTTCGCTCGTTTTTTGATCCTATTATTCTGCACTTAACTGACTTTTCAATTGCTGCACAATCATCGGATTCGCAGGTGCTGCTGGTTTATAATAACTCTTTTGCTTTGCGTACTCATACATATTACGTTGACGCATTTCATCTTGATTACGAATTTGGATTAACGTTTGATGTAACTGTTCATTATCAGACTGAGAAATATAATTTGCATAACTTGTTAAACTTGCATTTAATCCTGCTAAATAATCATTTACCATATCTTTTTCATTCATCTTTCTCTTCCTCCTATCCTAGGAAAGTCATTAATTGCTGTTTCGTATTTCTTGCATCTTGCGCATCTTTTTGTAGCATTTGTTTCAGTTGTGGATCTGTACACGTCTGTGCATACTGCTCCAACTTGTTAATAATTGTTGCGTGTCCACCAATTAAATGACGTAAGTTTTCTACTTCAAGCTCTGTTAAGTTTTGCATGGAATACTCCTACCTTTCTTCTTTCATTCAATATTAGTATTTGTTTTTGGGGCAATAGTATACATAAATTAAATTCCCCAATAGCACTCTAATCTTTCTAATTTTGCAGAGTTGTATTAGTGGATATCAAAAACGCCTTCTATATTTTAAAGATAAGTTCAATTTGGCCAAACTCTCTCACGAATCCGAAGGAAATAGTTTGTACACGATGTTAAGATTTGGCTAGATAAATAAAATTAGGGGGAGTAAAGCTATTAATATTCGGTGTGAAAATTGCGCAATCTGAGAATTAAAGCGTAAATTACTTCCTTCTGACCACATAAAAATATTTATATTAGATTCTAATCTACTACATAATTGCGTGAATGAGCTATGTATCAACCTAGTCAAACGCATAGAGTGATTAATTCTTGTACATCATATTTACTTCTTGATTGGACAAATTCAATTTTTCGAGCGAATCGCTCCACAGCATTAGGTGACATATATCGTCGTAACTCTTTAGAAATCAATTCTAGTTCATCAAAAATCGATAAATTCATACCTAAAATGCCATCATTTAATAAATTATATTAAAATTCTTTTTTTTACTCTAATAAAATGTTATAATAAGTAAAAAATGTATTTTTGTGGTGGTGTTTTGTTTATGTCAAAAGAAAAATTAGATAATGTATTAACTTTTATTTTAGTAGTGTTTGGTTTCTATATGATTTGGGCTTCCTCTTTAAGTACAGGTAATAAATTGCTATTTTCTTTTATTGTGGGGATAATTGGGGGAACGATAATTTATTTTATAACTAATATTTACGCCTATTTGAAATCTTTTACGGAAAAGAAATAAACAGGTTTTATAGCTAGTTATTTAATGCATCATAAGAAAAGCTAAATTAAGCTTTTCTTATGATGCATTAATGTTTTGATTTATTAAACCAATCCTTAAACATCTCTTCGCTTTCTTCACCTTCTATTCTATTTATTTCTTTACCATTTTTATAATTCACAATAGTTGGTGTGCCTTCAATGTTAAATTCTTTCCATCCTTCTGGATTCTCTTCTAGATTTATAACTTCCATATTAATATTCATTTTCTCTGCCATTGGTATGACTATTGGCGTAACATTTTTACAGTACTGGCAGTTTGTTTGATAAAAATAAACTACTTTATGTTCTTTATTTAGAATTTTAGATTGCAGTTGATCAGGAGTTATTTGTTTCTGATAATACATTTCTTTTGTTTTTGTAGTAGAAACATTGAAGGAATAACACAGTATTAAAACACTTAAAAAGAGCGAACTGAAAATAATTAATTTTTTCATATGAATTTAAATCACCTTAATATAAAATTTTTATTTTATGAATAACGTATAAAGGAGAGTATTTATAACTCTCCTTTATACGTTATTTTGCATGTTCGATTTATTTTATATATCCGTTTGCCTTACAGAAGCTTTTTATTAATTTATTACTATTTTGAAATTTCTTACACGCTTCAACTACTCCCCATTTTAGAATAGCATCAACGAATTTTTTACCTATATAAAGCGCTCCAGCCATTGCTAGTCCAACTACAACTTCATAAAGTCCAGCGATAGCTGGGATGGCAAAAGGAATAGCAATAGGTATGTATTGTACATTTGAATTTTGAACATTAATTTCCACTTCGTTATTTTCAAACAACTCGTTTTGTTCTGGAGTAAGAGATTCAAAGAAATTCTTCGTTTCTTGAGCATATAGAGGATTCATACCTAATTTAATTGCCTTTTTTGTGTCAAATGAAATTGTTCCATCAGGATTTTTAGTGATTGCTTGATTCGTTATTTCTTTTGCTAACTCTAAATTATTTTGCGTTAAAACTTTTTCAGCTTCATGAAAAACTTGAGTGTTTTCTATTTTAGTATTTTCATTTGTGTTTGCTAAAGTACTAGCTTCAGTGATTAAAGTACTACTCGCCATTAAAGATAATGTTACTACTAAGGTTCTAGCGATTTGTTTTGTATTAATTGGCCATTTTTTCATAATTCCAATTACCTCCTATTATGTAAAAAAAAGTTTATGTATGATTCATTTACCATTTTAAATTATTTTTACCTTTTTTGGCAATAGCTATTAAAAGACGTGAAATATTCAGAATTAATAACCTTTTAAAAGGGAAATATGTATTTATTTGTTAATCTCCTAGTTTTATAGACTACTTTAAACATGCATGCTGAAATAATCTAAATTCCTTATGTACAAATTATTTTATTGAATAGTTTATAAGCTAATTAAATCAAAGAGTTTATCACTTTTTCTTCCTTAACCTAAATAAGAAGGGGAAAATTCAGAACTTAACAAATCGTTCCCTATTTGCAGTATGACTCCTCCTATCTTGCCCCTTGCTAATGTGAGACTAATTTATCTAAAAATTAAACCGTTATATACTCTAAAATTCGAATATTTTAAAAATGCAATGTAAAGATGATGTATTTTTTCCAAACGTATTTTTGAGTTTACAAGGTTAGCTAAAGCTTGTTGAAGTAAATAGGGATATAATTAGGCTTGAAATTCTTTAGAACAGAACTCCATTTCATCTAAAGCAGAAAAACTCATAGAAAATGCCATCCTTCCTGCATATTTCTGAACAGAAATAATAAATTTTTTAAAAAATAAAGGCTAGTTCACATTAGTTATATACAATATATTGTCCTTTGAATTTTCTTTATTGTACAAGGATAGGCGCCTCAAAATTTATATATTTAGTACCTAAGCATTTTTAAGGTTTTACGTAATATACCTAATAAACTAAGGATGAATAGATGAAATACTATTTATAGACACTCAAAAAAAGACAGTATGTTTAACTGAACCCTACTGTCTTAGCGTATCTGCCATCAAATCAATAGGAAATACTCTATCAATACATATCCTTTAAATCCTTAATAAGCCTAGGTTTTCCGTGACCACTGTACAACCAGCATAAGCCTTATTCTTCCCCCTCTTCTTCAATCGCCTGTTGCATTCACATGCACTAACAGGCCCTTAATCACCTTCAAATAAACGAGCATCCCTTTCAGAAATATAGAACGTAACATTTTGTAGTTCTTGTTTTATAGTAACAAGTGCTCCTATACGGTCATCATAAACATGCGTAATAACGCTATTCGTAATCGGTTTTCCTATTTTCCGAGCTGATTCTAAAATCTTCTTTTCACAAAACGGTAACGCAGCATCAATTAAAGTTAATCGGGAATATGTGCGGCAAAAATACGGTTTGATGAACTGTTTCTAAGCTTATTAGATTCATCTTTTTTAGCTCCCTCAAAAAGAGCTGTTTTACACATACATGTGTAAAACAGCTCTTCTCTAATTAATATCTTCTTTTCAAAACCACAATAGTTAAAGCATATGAACAAAGTACTCCTGCTAATAAAAAGGCATTTGCTAATTTATACTGTTCGCCTGTCAATGAATATAGATTCCTAATTAAGAAAATAACTAAATATATAAATAAAAAGAAAATTTAATATATCCTTCTATAGGGAGACTGCTGAATCGATATCAAATTAGCAAAACAAAATCCCCTTAAAATAAAAAAAACGCTATTCTTTCTGTAGAATCAATGGTATCGAACCCAAATCCCAGGAATAACCAAACGTTATGAAGAAAGCAATCAGCGACTTCATGACTACTAATTATGTATATAAAGAACAGATAAAAGCTATGAACAAGCAGTAATAAGATACTATGTTGTTCATTTTTCCTCAATCAAAAATATGGATAAATACAGTAAAATAATATTCGAATGAGAGTCCAATACATATTATTAAAATTAAGATGATTCAAGTCGGAGGAAGGCACCTTGATATGATCCCCTTTATAGTAAAAAGAAAGCACCTTAATCTGTTTTGAAGTGAACTGGAGTGACCCAATAAAGTGAGACAAGGATAAAACACCCCGTCTGTCGTATGTAGATGTAAAACGACAAATTGAAGGTGTTTTTTCTATGGGTAAAATTAGAGTAACTTACGATATAGAATTTAAGAAAAAAGCAGTAGATTTATACTTTAAAGGAGGAATGACCTATAAGACAATCGCAAAAGAATTAGGAATTGAGCACTCAATGGTAAGGCATTGGGTAAAACACTTTGAAGCTAAAGGTATTAAAGGGCTAGAAGAAAAGCGTGGTAAAAATAAAAAACCAGTAGCACAAGACCACCGGTTCCCTCTCATCTATTAAACTTAAACTGTGTAACGCTCATCTTCTAAAATTTTCGCAGCGATTTCACGTTTCTTCGGAATTACGTTAAATGGTGTGTGGCGAGTTAATTTACGTAATGATGATAACATCATGCGCAGCATGTCGCCGTTTTCAACTGCGATAAGTGTTTCTTTCGCATCTGCTTCGATTTCGTTAAATGCTTCTTGGCAGAATACTTCAGTGTATAACACTTTTTGTTTATTCTTTTCAAGACCAGTTGTTTTGATTGCTTTTTCTGTACGAAGAACAGCTGATTCCATTGCGTATAGATTGCTTACAATGTCAGCGATATTCACAAGAATTTCTTGCTCTTTATCTAATGCTTTACCGTATTTTTGAGCAGCTAATCCAGCTACCATTAAGCCGATTTTCTTCGCGTTAGTTACTAAATATTTTTGAAGTGCTAATGGCTCATCGCCTACTTCTTCTGGCATCATCATCATTAACTCTTCTTGTAATTTTTGTGCTTTTTGAAGAAGTGGTAATTCACCTTTCATCGCTTTACGTAAGAACGTACCTGGTACGATTAGGCGATTAATTTCGTTCGTTCCTTCGAAAATACGGTTAATACGAGAATCACGGTACATTCTTTCAATCTCGTACTCTGCCATAAACCCGTAACCACCGTGAATTTGAACACCTTCATCTACTGTATAGTCTAATACTTCAGAACCGAATACTTTGTTTAAAGAGCACTCGATTGCATATTCAGCGATAGAAGCTGCTACTGCTTTACCGTCTTTTACTTCTTCTTCAGATAATGTGCTCATGCGGCTTTCGAATAAACCTACTGTACGATATACAGAACTTTCAGCTGCATATGTTTTTGCTGCCATATTCGCAAGTTTCTCTTGAATTAATGGGAAGCGAGCGATTGGTTGCTTGAACTGTTGACGTTGGTTTGCATATTGTGCTGAAATTTCTACTGCACGTTTTGCAGATCCAACTGTACCAACACCTAATTTATAACGACCGATATTTAAAATGTTGAATGCGATAATATGACCTTTACCGATTTCACCAAGTAAGTTTTCTTTCGGTACTAATGCATCTTCTAAAATTAACGTACGAGTTGAAGAACATTTAATACCCATTTTCTTTTCTTCTGGGCTTGTAGATACGCCAGCATATTCTTTCTCTACGATAAATGCTGAGAAGTGCTCTCCATCAATTTTTGCATACACGATAAATACGTCAGCGAATGCAGAGTTTGTAATCCATTGTTTTTCACCATTTAATACATAATGTGTACCTTCTGCATTTAAACGTGCAGTTGTTTTTGCACCTAATGCGTCAGATCCTGAACCTGGCTCTGTTAATGCGTATGCAGCTAATTTCTCACCAGTTGCAAGTAATGGTAAATACTTTTTCTTTTGCTCTTCGTTACCGAATAATACGATTGGTAACGATCCGATACCTACGTGAGCACCGTGAGTAATTGCAAAGCCGCCAGCGCGAGAGAATTTCTCTGCGATTAACGCTGAGCTTACTTTATCAAGACCAATTCCGCCGTACTCTTCTGGTACGTCAGCGCCTAATAAACCAAGCTCCCCAGCTTCTTTTAAAAGACGAACAGAACGATCAAACTCATGTTGTTCTAAATATTCAAGCTCTGGAAGAACTTCATTTACGATAAAGTCCTCTGTCGTTTTTGCAATCATTTTATGCTCAGATGAAAAATCTTCTGGCGTAAACACTTGATCAATCGTAATCTCATCAACTAAAAAGCTACCGCCTTTAACCGCATTTCCTACTGTTTTTTCCATGAAAATTTCCTCCTTCATATTTTCATGAGCCGCTTCTCTCTTTTTGAAAGAAGCTGGCTCTCAATTTTATTTTTTATAAACCTTGGTTGCTTCCATTCTTTGCTTTAGCGTCGTCTCGTTCTGAGCGAACCGCTTCCACTTTTTTTATAATCCAGTTCCAGTGGCTAGAACAGTCGGTCGTTTCACCCCTTCCTGTGAGGCAAAAAGCGCCTCTTCGTCAGGGCTTCCAACGCCCTCCTGTTCTGAGCGAGCCACCTGCACTTTTTTTATAATCCAGTTCCAGCGGCTAGAATGTTCGGTGGCTTCGCTTCTTCCTACGAGGCAAAGAGCGCCTCTACGTCTGAAGCTCCATCCCCCTCACATTCTGAACAAGCCGCTTCCACTTTTTTTATAGTAATTCAAACACTCCCGCTGCTCCCATTCCGCCGCCGATACACATTGTTACGATACCGAATTGTTCGTTGCGGCGTTTCATTTCGTGAATAAGAGATAGTGTTAGTTTTGCTCCTGTACAGCCAAGTGGATGTCCAAGTGCGATTGCACCACCGTTTACGTTTACTTTTTCTTCATCTAAACCAAGTTCACGAATAACTTGAATTGATTGAGAAGCGAATGCTTCATTTAGTTCGAATAAGCCAATATCAGATAGCTCTAAGCCAGCTAGTTTTAATGCTTTTGGAATTGCAGCGATTGGGCCGATTCCCATTACTTCTGGTGGTACGCCAGCTACTGCAAATGAACGGAATTTCGCAAGCGGCTTCATGCCATCGCTCACTGCTTTTTCACGATCCATTAATAGTACAGATGCTGCACCGTCACTCATTTGTGAAGAGTTACCAGCTGTTACAGAACCGCGAACGTTAAATGCTGGACGTAATTTACCTAAAATGTCTAGCGACGTTTCTGCTCTTACACCTTCATCTTGTGCGAAAATGATTGTTTCTTCTTGCAGTTTATTGTTTGAGCCAACCGAGCGTAACGTCACATCTACAGATACTGTTTCATCAGCGAAGTTTCCTGCCGCTAATGCTTTGGCAGCACGTTGATGACTTCTTACTGCAAATGCATCTTGCTCTTCACGAGAAATTCCATATTTCACAGCAACTTGCTCTGCTGTATGTCCCATACCCATATAATATTCCGGAGCCGCTTCTACAAGGCGACTATTCGGACGAACAACGTGTCCCATCATTGGAACTAAACTCATTGATTCCGCTCCGCCTGATAATACAGCTTCAGAGTGACCAAGCATAATGCGCTCTGCTCCGTAAGCGATACTTTGTAAACCAGAAGAACAGTAACGGTTAATTGTAATAGCTGGAACATCGTAAGAAAGTCCTGCTAGTCCGCCGATATTACGAGCCATATTTAAACCTTGTTCTGCTTCTGGCATCGCACAACCGAAAATTAAATCATCGATTGGTCCTTCATAATTTGCACGCTTTAACGTTTCCTTTACTACTAACGCCCCTAGATCGTCAGGACGAACTGTTTTTAATGAACCCCTCTTTGCTTTTCCAATTGGTGTTCTTGCTCCCGCAACAATGACAGCTTCTCTCATGAACGATATCTCCCCTCGTTATTAGTTACGTAATGGCTTTCCTTTTACAAGCATGTGCTGCATTCTTGCTTGTGATTTCATCTCACTTACTAAGCTAATAAATGCTTCACGTTCTACATCTAATAAATACTGCTCATCAACTTCTGTTCCGTACGGCACTTTTCCGCCCGCAATGACATATGCAAGTTTCTTCGCAATGTGAAGATCATGTTCAGAAATGTAACCTGATAAATGCATTGCTTCTGCACCAAGTACAAGAGTTGCATATCCTGTTTCACCAACAACTGGTATCTTTTTACGAATCGGTGCTTTATAGCCAGCTTCATATAAAGCAAGTGCTTTCTGTTTCGCATCATATAGTAAGTGATCACCATTCACACTAATACCGTCTTTATCGCCTAAGAAGTTGTTCGATACAGCTTCTTGTGCTGATGTAGAAACTTTCGCCATCGCTACAGATTCGAACACTTTATTCGCAACTTTTTGCAGATCAAACTCTACACCGTTTGGCATTTTATTTAAGTGTTTAATGTATAGCTCTTTATTACCGCCTCCGCCAGGGATTAAGCCAACACCAACTTCTACTAAGCCCATATACGTTTCACTAGAAGCTTGAATGCTAGCTGCTGGTAAGCAAACTTCTGTACCTCCGCCAAGCGTCATACCGTATGGTGCTGCTACAACTGGCTTAGAAGAGTACTTAATTTTCGTCATTGCATCTTGGAAGTTTTTCACAACCAACTCAATTTCAAAGTAATTGTCGTCTTGTGCTTCCATTAAGATCATTGCTAGGTTCGCACCAACGCAGAAGTTCTTCGATTGGTTACCGATAACAAGACCTTTATAATTCTTTTCTACTTCATCAACAGCGTAGTTAATCATTTGCGTAATATCCATACCGATTGCATTGCTCTTCGAATGGAACTCTAAGCAAAGGATGCCGTCACCTAAATCAATTAAGCTCGCTCCGCTATTTTTCTTTAATACACCATTTTTCGCTTTTAATTGCTTAAGAGAAATTGCCTTTTTATTACGTTCGATTCGCTTATATTCGCCATTATCGTAATAGTAGCTATCTCCGTTATCATGTTTGTAGAAAGTAGTGAAACCTTTCTCTAACATTTCTTTCACCCAAGTAGGAACAACTACGCCGTTTTCTTCCATCTTTTGAACAGATTTTTCAACACCAATTGCATCCCACACTTCAAATGGCCCTTGCTCCCAGCCGAAGCCCCACTTCATCGCTTGGTCAATTGCAACGATATCGTCAGCAATCTCTTTATGAAGTTTCGCAGAGTATAAAAGAGTTGGTGTAATGATGTTCCATAACAACTCTCCTGCACGGTCTTTCGCGTATACAAGCGCTTTCAATTTATTCGCTAATCCTTTTTCTTGTTTACTTAACTCTACGGATGCAGCTTTTAATTTTTTACGCGCTTCGTATTCCATCGTTTCAGGATTTAATTCTAAAATTTCTTTTCCTTGTTTTAAGAAGAAGCCTTGACCCGTTTTACTTCCAAGCCATTTTTTCTCAAGCATGTCATGCATGAAAGCTGGTACTTTAAATACATCACGCTCTTCTTCTTGTACGTTTTCATATACGTTATTTGCAACGTGTACGAATGTATCTAAACCGACAACATCTAATGTACGGAACGTCGCGCTCTTCGGACGACCAATAAGTGGGCCTGTTACAGAATCAACTTCCCCAATGCTATAGCCGCGTTTTATCATCTCTTGAAGAGTTACTAATAAACCGTACGTACCGATGCGGTTTCCAATAAAGTTTGGTGTGTCTTTTGCGATAACAACGCCTTTTCCAAGAACGTCTTCGCCAAATAGTTTCATGAAGCTTAATACTTGTGGATCTGTTTCTTTCGTCGGTATTACCTCTAGAAGTTTTAAATATCGTGGTGGGTTAAAAAAGTGTGTGCCTAAGAAGTGTTTCTGGAAGTCGTCTGAACGACCTTCTGCCATTTTTTCAACTGAGATGCCTGACGTATTCGAGCTTACAATAGAACCCGGTTTACGAACAGCGTCTACTTTTTCAAATAATTTCTTTTTAATATCTAAGTTTTCAACTACTACTTCAATAATCCAATCTACATCAGCTAGACGCTCAAGATCATCTTCTAAGTTACCTGCTTCAATCAGTGCTAAATTTCCTTTCACTGTCAGAGGAGCTGGTTTTTGCTTTAATAATTTTTGCACAGCCGTATTACTAAAACGATTTCTCACACTTTTATGTTCTAATGTAAGTCCCTTCGCTTCCTCTTCTTTTGTTAGCGCAGGTGGTACAATATCAAGCAATAATGTCGGAATACCAATATTAGCTAAGTGTGCCGCAATCCCTGAACCCATTACGCCTGAACCTAGAACAGCAGCCTTTTTAATTTGGAACATCCAATTCTCCCCCTATTCTTGAATGAATGCTCATTCAATTTTTCGACATAAGTCGCAATCAATGAGTGAGCCTCTACTAATAAATATATGATACTGTTTAAATTTTCGCAATATATTTATTGATAAAATTTTCTGAAATAAATATTTTTCTTTCATTTGGCTATGCTATACATGTGTATTTTCTTTGTTTAAATGCACTTTTCCTTTTTATAATCTGACGAAACTGGAGGAATATATATGGCAAAACTTAAGAAGAACCCCTCTAAGGCTGGAATTAGTGCAGCTAGTGTAACTGGAAATGCAGGTCCGCATAATCACGGTGTTGAAAAAGGACGCCAAGGTAATAATCAACAATATAAGAAGCATAATATGGGCGAAAAATAACGCTATATTTTTGGGCAGAGAACGTGGCATAATGATTAATGGCTGCTTTTTCTGCCCAATTTATTTGTACATATGGAAAACAAAAGAGGGAACGATGATGAAACGAACAATAGTTATGATTGTAATGATTGCTACACTATTTACAGGGATGATTTTCTTCTCTTATGCACAGAGGCAACAAGCTGTAAGAGCTGATCAACCTAAGATTACTGGGCAATATGGCGTTACAATCGATGCAGACACAGGTGAAATTTTGTATGGGAAACGCGAAGACGAACGTTCTTATCCGGCTAGTATAGCCAAAATGATGACAACCCTTCTTTTACTAGAGAATGTAAAAGAAGATGAAGAAATTACAGTTACAGAAAACGCAATTAAAACAGAAAGTCAAAGTAAGAAAATTAAACTTCGTGCTGGGGAAAAATTAAAGCGTGATGAGGCATTAAAACTTATGCTTATCATTAGTGCAGATCCAATAGCTGAATCAATTGCAGAACATATCGCAGGATCAAAAAATGAATTTGTGAAGATGATGAATGCTAGAGCGAAGGAACTTGGTACAAAGCATGCGACTTTCAAGAATGCAAGTGGTGCTGATGCAATTGGGAATAAAGTATCACCATATGACATTGCTATTATTACGAAAGAAGCATTAAAGTATCCAGTTGTTTTAGAATATATGAATTCAACACGTACAACTCTACATACTTCAGAACGCTCTCCAAACATCGCAAACTATGGACGAGAAGAACTATATGACGATCCATATGCGATTGGAAGTAAAAGTGGTCTATCAGCACTTGGCAAATATACAGTCGTAACAGTCGATGAAAAAGACGGTAAACGCGTCATTAACGTCGTATTATCTTCTACTCGCGCGCAACTATATCCTGATACGAAGAAAATGGCACATTATGCATTTCAGCAATTAAAATAACCAAGGAGTATTTTCTCCTTGGTTATTTTTTAACCATACCTTTTAATACGAACGCAACGTTTGCTGGACGCTCTGCTAGACGACGCATGAAGTAGCCATACCAGTCGTTTCCATAAGGTACGTAAACACGCATTTTGTAACCTTCTTTTACTAGCTCAAGTTGACGCTCATTACGAATACCATATAACATTTGGAATTCAAATTGATCCCTTGGAATGTTGTGTTCTTCAGCAAGTTTTTTTGTATATTCAATAATCGCTTCATCATGTGAAGCAATTGCAGTATAATTTCCATTTAATAAGTGCATTTTAATAATTTTTTTATAATTGTCATCGACATCTTTCTTATCCGGGAACGCCACTTCTTCAGGTTCTTTATAAGCACCTTTTACAAGACGTAAATTAGGATTATAAGCATTTAAATCTTCAATATCTTTTTCTGTACGATATAGGTAAGCTTGAATAACAGTACCAATATTATCGTATTCAGATTTTAATTGTTTAAAGATATCAATTGTTTTACCACAGCGTGTATAGTCTTCCATATCAATGGTAACGAACACACCATTTTCTTTTGCAGCTTCTAAAATACGGCGCATATTGTTCATTACGATTTCATCAGAGATATCTAATCCCATAGAAGTCATCTTTAAAGAAAGCTGCGAATCAAGACCTTCTCTTCCAATTGCACGGATCGCTTCAATCGATTGGTTAGCCATTTCATTTGCTTCCGCTTCATTATCAACGAATTCACCTAAATAATCGATTGTTACACAAAGACCTTGCTTATTTAATGCCTGAATGGCAGCTGTCGCTAATTCAATCGTCTCCCCTGCGACGAAGCGACCTGCACCAAAGCGTAAACCGTACTTTTTAGCCAGTTTTGTTAGCGCTTTATTTTTAGATAAGAAAAGAAACGAATTTCGCATTAATTGTTCCATGTAATTCACCCCTATGACTGTAATTTATCTGTTTTTTACCCCTCTTCAAAATTATATCACTGTTTAAAATTATTGGATACAAATAATTATTTAGATAATTTATAAAATACTATAAAAACATTTAAAAACCTATATTCTCGCATGCAAATATGAAGGGAATATTTTTCGACATTTAGAAAAAACGGGTTTACTAGGGCAAAAATAGGCATACCGAAAATATTCGACATGCCTATAAAACCCTTAATATTCCATGTAAATTATATAAGGATATTAATAAGAAAAACTTAAAGTAGCATCACCTAAGTTTTTTAATTCTCATTTCGCTTCTCTTCATTCAGCCTTTTAATATCCGTAATTAACTGCACCATCTCTTCTTTCGCATCTGGATAAGTTTCATTCCAATGCTTCACTAAAGCTGGCATCGTCTTCGCTATGTAAGAATAAAGTGCCCACTTCTTTACCTGTTCTTTTCGCTCTTCATTACTCTCGCCAAGTAACAGCTCAGTGTATTTCTCTAGTAAACCGTCAAACTGCTCGTTAAACTTTTCACTCATTTTATTTACCTCCTATATGAAAAAAGCAGCGAAGATCGCTGCTTTTTCTTATAATTTTGATCGGACAGAGTTTAATTTTTTCTCCATTGTGCTTACTTTATCACGACGATCATCAATACGAATCGTTGTTGCAACACGCTGTGCACCTTTCGTATATGGAACTTCATGCATTTGTTGAATTACTTCTAGAATGACAGGAAGATCTCCTTCAATAATTGTATTCATCGGTGTTAATTGATACTTCACGCGATCCGCATTTTTCTCTAGCACCTTTTGTACTTCTGCTACATATTCACTAACACTTGGATTACCTGTTCCTACCGGAATAATCGATACGTCAACAATTGCCATAGTAGTCTTCCTCCTATAATCGCTTCTTATATATCCATTGTCTATTTTACCGAAATCCTCATCATTTTACTAATATGTTACTCTTCCACTTTAAACTGCTCAACTAATCTTTCTAAATCTTTCATATGCTCTGTCAAACTTTCCATCGTGTGGGCTACCTTTTCTAGATGATTAACCTGTGATTCCGTTGCAGCATGTACCTCTTCAGAAACAGCTGCACTTTCTTGACTCGTACCAGCAATTGTATGCATTACCGCTGTAATTTCTCCTTGCTCGTAACCTATGTTATGTACCTCTTCTACAATTTTTTCAACTGAAGTACTAATCGTATTTACAACTGACATAATTGTGCGGAACTCCATTTCTGCCTCTGTCGTCACTTTATTTTGCACATCTGCAATGTCTTTCAATTTACTTACAACTTCTACAACCCTTTTTACTTCTAATTGCACATCACCAATCATCGTTGTGATTTCTCCTGTTGCCTCTTTTGATTGTTCCGCTAATTTCCGAACCTCTTCAGCAACAACCGCAAATCCCTTACCTTGCTCACCTGCACGGGCAGCTTCAATCGAGGCATTTAAAGCAAGTAAATTTGTTTGATCCGAAATACCTTTTATAAGCTCAACAACATTTTGAATCGATCCAACTCTTTGTTCTAACTTATCCGATGCTTCTTCTGTATGAACAACAATCGAAGATGATTGTCCCCTCGTACGGACTAAGTTCCTCATTGTATTTAATCCTTGCTTAGATGCCTCTTCCGCTTTGCCAGTCACTCCTTTTATTTCACCAACGGAGCTATTCATTTGTTCCACTGACTCTGCCATATTCTCGAGCTGAGCTGAAACTTCATCCACACTATTCGCAAGAGTAGAAGCTCCCCCGCTCACATCATCCATTGCTCCGGAAACTTCTCTACTAGCCGCTACTGTTTCGTTCGTTAAATAATGTAAACTATTCGTTGATTGTTGCACTGTTGATACGCTGTTTTTAATTTTACTTACCATTTCATTCATTTGTTCAACCATATCATTAAAGTGCTTCGTCAACTCTCCAACTTCATCTTTACTTGTCACCTTCATTCGCAGCGTTAAATCCCCTTCTGCTACTTTTTGAACGTGATTCTTTAATAATTGCAGTGGTCTTGCTAATCTTCTTGAGAACAAGTAGGAAGCTACGATTCCAACTAATAAACTAATACACGCCATCATAATGACTGTATTTCTCGTACTATTTAATAGCCCATCGATCGTTTCTTTCGGATAAAAGATTCCTATCGTCCATTTCATCGTATCAAATGATTGACTATAAACAACTACATCTTCACCTTTTATTGTAGTGACCGCATATTTTGTTACCTCTTTATTTAAGCTCTTTATAAGTGGCTCTTTAGAAACATCTTTCCCTATCTTTTCTGGATAAACAAGAGCCATATTTTTATCATTTATAATAAACATTTCTCCGTCATTATTATATTGAATATTGTGAAGCAACTTCTGAATCGTCCCAAGCGATACATCCATCGCAACAACGCCTAATACAGATCCATCTTGAGCTGTAATTGCTTTAGAAACACCTACACTTAACTTTCCTGTTGCAATTTCATAAGAAGGTTGTCCCCAATGGACCTTTTTTACATCAGCCTCTGAATCTTTATACCATGGTCTTGTCGTTGGATCATATCCTTCTGGCACTTGCCCACCTTCAGCAAGATTGGCACTTAATGTTTTTTTATCTTTCGTACCAATATATAAATCTAAAATACCAGGATGATTCTTTTTATACTCCGCAAACTCTTTCGTTAAAAACGCTTCCTCTTCTGGAGTAACCCCACCTTGAAGCATATTACGAATCATCTCACTGTTCGCGTAATACCCCATATCTTCATCCGTTCTTTGAACAAATGTCGTAAGTTGCTCTGTCACAAGATCCATCGCATTTTGAGAATACTCGTCTAAGGAACGCACTTCCTTTTCTTTCTGTAATTGATACACAGCTGTACCCAATATTACGAACATCATAGAAATAAGTACTGAAAACACTACCGCAATTTTTAAACGTAAACTTCTTAACATCTTCCCCCCAGCATCCCCTTCGCATTAAATTGAAATATTATTAATCATTATATTAAGTATAATAGATAAAATTAAAAAATTGAAATTAATTCTCACCTTAATACAATTAGAAAACGGACTACCACTTGTGCAAAAACAAATAGTTCATTATCCTTAAAATATAATCTCATTCGTTCGGAGGGAACTATGTTACAAAAATTCGGTTTCTCACAATATGAAAGCCAAGCTTATGAAGTTGTCGTATCAAGCAATGAACCATTAGATGCTACAACAATTGTGAAGCATTCAGGTGTTCCAAAAGCAAAAATATATGAAGTACTAGCACGCCTAATCGATAAAGGAATGGTAATGGATTCTGTTTCAGAAAAGAAAAAATTGTATACAGCATTACCACTAAAGCTAGCAATTGAAAAATTAACGACAGAATTTCAATCAAATATTAAGGAACTGGAAACAAATATATCAAAAAAATCATTTACAGATGACCGTGTTTGGAGCTTAAAGATGCAATCTTCTATTCGAGTTCAAAGTAAAGAACTCATTGAAAGTGCAAAAGAATCAATCCGTATTTCAGCTTGGAATGATACTCTTTTAGAATATCTTCCTTTACTAGAACAAAAAGCAAAACAAGGTGTTCAAATTGAATCCCTTATTGTTGGAGAAGTAGAAACAGACTTAGAAAACATGCATTTTCTAATCCCAGCTGAAGAGCCTAATGCATTAGAGCGCTACTTGCTACTCATCGTTGACGATCGTGAAATTTTATTTGCTGGCGTAGAACAAGAGTCATGGCAAGCGATGAAAACAATGTCACAACCTTTCGTAAAGTTCTTTACAGAATTTTTCTATCACGACGTTGCACTTGCAAAGATTACTCAAAAACACCATGATCTCTTTATGGAAGATGAGGAAATTAAGAGTTTGTTGATGAAGTTAAGATACTAATTAAATAATAAACAGGAGTCTAGTTTTTCACTTAGACTCCTTTTCGTTTTGTTCCTTTATCTCCATCAACAGCTCAATGATTTTCTCATTTTGCTCTACCTGTTTCTCTGAATTTTTATAGATGAAACGAACCCATCTAAGTGCAAGAATAATAAGAAACAACGGAAGTATCGAAATTAGAAGACCAATAATTGAAAAATTCGTATACATATACCTCACCTCGCTATACACCCTTTCTCCATTTCTCTACTAAAACCTGCAATTTTTTACAAATAAAAAAAGAACCTATCAAACGATAGATTCTTCTTTCGCAAACTGAGTAGAGCGTCCTCTCGTAATCGAGAAAATCGCGCAAAGCAGTGCTAATATAATAAAGCCACCGCCTACCCAAGCGTTATATATAACAGATGATTTTCCAATAACAACTCCGCCTACTGTTGAACCGAGTGCAATTCCTAAATGAATCGCAGAGTTATTTAAACCTTGCTGGATACCAGCTGATTCCGGTGCAATGTCAATTAAATAATTTTGCTGTGCTGGTGAAATCGCCCAGCTCAGCATACTCCAAAGTCCCATCATAATGATGAAGAGTGGGAATGAGAATGTCATTAATGGCAACATGAAGATTGCACATGCAAATACGATAATAATCGAGATAATACTTTTCTTCGATCCCCATTTATCAGCAAGCCATCCACCGAATCCACCGCCGATTACTGCTGCGATTCCGAAAATGAAGTAAAACACACTAATCCAATTTGCTTCAACATGCATAACATCTTTTAAAAACGGTGTTAAATATGCATACAATGTTAAATGCCCCGTTAAAAACAAAAATGATGTTAACTGTGCACTTACAATTTTTTTATCTTTTAAAGTAGCAAGTTGTTCTTTTATTGATAATACCGATGTCGGTGGTACTTTCGTTAAGAACAATGAAATACAAGCAATTGCCATAACTGTTAATACTGAAATCAATACAAATGGCGCACGCCATCCGTATGCATTTCCGAGTACAAGACCGAGCGGTACTCCAAGTACAAGTGATCCACTAATTCCCATAAAAATGATTCCAATTGCACGCGCACGAAAATGCGGTTCTACTACACTAGAAGCAAGTGTTACCGATAGTGCAATAATTAATGAACCACTCGCCGCACAAATAACCCTTGAGAACATTAGCATTCCGTAATTCACACTAAATGCCGAAATAATATTTCCGATTAAGAAAATCGATAATGCTCCAACATACAATGTTTTTCTTTCAAACTTCCCTGTCAAAGCTAATAAAACTGGACCTGACAAAGCAAATACTACCGAAAATATTGTTATAAGCTGACCAGCTGCGCTAATAGATACTCCTAAATCATTGGCAACTAAATCGAGCGTTCCTCCTATAATTAGCTCAACCGTTCCGACTACGAAAGCCGCGATAGCTAAAATATAAACACGAAAATTCAAGTCTTTCCCCACGCTTTCTGTTTTGGTTACTACGACTATAGTAACCAAAATAGAAAGTGGACGCAAGTACAATTTTTTTACAGTAAAAAAGGTAGGCGTATTATACGCCTACCCTTCCATCATTCTGTTTCTTTCTTCTTATTCAAGTACCAATACACCGGAAGTCCCGTAAAGACAATTCCAATTGATAAGAAACAACTTACCGGATCATTAATAATCGCACTACCGATTACAAAGAACGAACCTAAAATCGCAACGATTGGTACGATTGGGAATAACGGTACACTATATGCACGCTCTTTATTCTTATTACGTTTCCTTAAAATGAAGACACCAATAAACGTCATTACATAGAAAATATAAATAATAAATACGGAAATCTCAGATAGCTTATTTGGATCACTAATAATCATTAAAATAATTCCTAAAATGATTTCAACAGTAATCGCATTTGCTGGTGTTTTAAATCTTGGACTTTCCTTTGCAATAAACTTAGAAAATGGAAGTTGTCCACGTTCCGCCATAGACATTGGAATACGTGGGAATGTTAAAATCTTTCCATTTAAACAACCGAAAATAGAAACGATAATACCGATACTAATAATTTTCCCGCCATATTCTCCAAGTAACATGCCCGCAGCTGTCGCTGTTGCATTTTCTCCAAGGTCTACAATTTTCGCTGCTGGTAATACATTTAATAACGCCAAGTTAATTAATACGTATGCAGCTGTTACAATTAAAATCCCAACTGTCATTGCTTTCGGTAATAACTTTGTTGGATTCTTCATTTCTCCACCAATCGAAGCAAGTAAAATCCAGCCGTCATAAGCAAATAACGTTGCTAAAATTGCCATACCGATACTTTGATTTTCTGATATCGGCACTACTACGTTAAAAATATCACTGTTTCCTTTCCAAAAACCTAACACGACAATTAATACAATCGGAATCATTTTCCCAATTGTCGTGATTGTTTGAACGATACCTCCGTATTTTGTTCCCATACTATTTACAAAGCCAAGGAACACAACTGTTCCGATTGCGATTGGTAAATTCCACACTTTATCTAAATAGAAAAAATTAATCATTAAAGAACTAAAGTATAAACCTAATGTTCCGATAATAGCTGGTCCATAAACAATTGTTTGCATCCAGCCTGATAAATATCCCCAAAAACTTCCGTAAATCTCCTCTAAATACGTATACAACCCACCATTTTTCGGGATTTGCGCTCCAATTTCAGCTACTGTTAAACCACTCGCTAACGTCAACAGACCACCAATTACCCAAGCAAGAATGGCCATATTAGAACTCCCTGAGTAATCTAATACGCTTCCTGGTTTCATAAATACACCAGACCCGATAATCGTTCCTACTACGATAGAAAGTGCTACTGTTAAACCAATTTTGTTCTTCTCATCATGATGCATGCTGCGTATCCTCCTTCCAATTCTAGTGTGATGCAAAAATGAAATAAAAAAACACTCCTCCCTAAAAAAGGGACGAGTGTTGTATTCGTGGTTCCACCCTTGTTTCAATTCGCAAAGTAACACACTTCACCAATTTCTCAAGTCTAAATAACGGTTTTTGCCGGCAAGCAATTACTAGATGTTCGTTCACTGCTGCAGTTCAGAGGTGGTAATCTATTTTTCCGTATTAGGAAGCTCACAGCCAAAGGCTTCCCTCTCTGGGAATCGTAAAAAATTAATCGTGTCCTCATCATCACTTCTTGATGTCGAATTTTGTAGTTATTGTTCATTATATTGAATTGTTAGAAAAAATCAATATATTTTTTTATATAACATAGGAAATATTTCTCTTCTTATATTATAACAGAAGATACAAAACTTCTCTAATTCCCTAAAAATGGTATAATTCATTTAGGAGGTGTACCAATAATGATTGCTGTCTTTTGTATCATCGCTACGTTTCTCTCTGTTCTATTCGCTATCATGTATCGAAACAAGTATCCTGGTTATAGCATTTTAGCGGTAGCTATTATACCAGCTGTTTCCTTCTACGTATTGGGTAAATATCAATATACGGAAGTGTTTATCGGTTTTGCAATCTTCTACTGCGTCTTCGGATACATACTAACAATGAAAAGAATCTTATTGAATCATTAAAAGAGACCGATTTCTATAAGTAGAAATCGGTCCTCGCATGTACCTTCCGGTTGCCCCACGAAAGATACATAAATCAATTATTTATCTTCTTTTTTCATAAAAAACTTGTGATGCGGAAGATCCACATTTAATTCCTCTAATTGTTTCTTTTCATTGTCTAAAATCGCTTTTGCTTTTGTTTTTGTTGCTTCATCTAATCCCGCAAAGATGTCTTCACGCTTCTCTTTTTCTGGAAGTTTCACACCTAATTTTGTTAATTCTTCTTTTGCTTGCTCATGCGTTAATTTTCCAGATTTCTTTTGCTCTAAAATCAACTTCGCTTTCTCTTTCGCCTGTTCATCTAAGTTAGCAAACATGTCTCCATGTTTACCTTTCTCCGGCATTTTCACGCCTAGCTTTGTTAATTCCTCTTTTGCTTGCTCATGCGTTAATTTTCCAGATTTCTTTTGCTCTAAAATCGACTTCGCTTTTGCTTTCGCCTGATCATCTAATCCTGCAAACATGTCTTTACGCTTCTCTTTCTCCGGAAGCTTTACACCTAGTTTCTCTAACTGTTTCTTTGTATCGTCCATAATTGTTTTTACTTTTTGTTTTGTAGCGTCATCCAAATCCTTTTTCGCCGTTTTTGTAGACTGTTCAGCTGTTGGAGTATTCGTTGCCGCGAATGCCGGAATACCGACTCCTCCAATGATTCCGAATGATAAAGCACCTGCAATCGCTAAATACCCAACTGTTTTCTTCTTCATAGGAAATTTCCTCCTTCATATTTCTAAAGCATGTACACTTTCGTATACAATGCCAATAGTAATGTTGGTTTCTTAAAATTCCCTTAACGTTTCGAATAAAAAACACCGCTCATAATGAGCGGTGTTTCTCTATGCTTTTTGTAATTGTAACTCTTCACGTTCCATTATTTTTCTTAATACGATTGTTTGTGTCATTGTAAATAAGTTACCTGTTATCCAGTACAATACAAGTCCTGATGGCGCCGCAAACCCCATAAATAGAATCATTGCCGGCATCATAATTTGCTGTATCTTTAGCATCTGTACTTGTTCTCCAGGTGTAATATTAGATTGGAAAACTTTCATCTGAATAAATGTCGTTAACGCTGCAATAATCGGTAATATATGATATGGATCTGCATGTCCTAAGTTCACCCATAAAAAAGAAGATGTGCGAATCTCTTCCGTTCTGCTAATCGCATAATACAAAGCAGAGAAAATCGGCATTTGTATAAAAATTGGCCAGCAACCAGCAAGTGGATTCCAACCGCCTGATTTCATTAGCTCTGACATTTCTTTTTGATACTGCTTTTGTTTTTCAAGATCTTTGCCTACATCACCGTACTTTTTCTTTAGCTTCTGCAATTCAGGTTGCATTTTCTTCATTTTCGCTTGGCTACGATATTGTGAAACAGCTAATGGAATCATTGCTGAACGAATAACGAGCGTCATAATAATGATTGCAATCCCAAAGCTAGCTCCAGGTATATGATGAGCAACAAATTGAATCATAAACGAGATTGGATATACGAAATAATGATCCCAAATCCCAGTACTATGTGCATCAATTGGGGCTGCATTACTGCAGCCAGATAAAACAAAAACAAGTAATAATGATAAACTAACGAGCACAGCTCGGTATGATTTTAACATGTTCATTCCTCCAATGTTTCGTAATTATTTAGCGAAACATTGGTGTATACGGACCGACCTCATCATTCTCTTCACTTGATTCTTGTCTACGTACAGAACGAATCATTCCATATTTATAAAAAATAGAAAATAGCGGTACATTTCCCGCACTATCTTCACATGTATCAACTAACGCAAAAGCTCTTTGTCTACCGCTTGATGCTTGTTGACGCACAAAGCGAGAAACATTAGCAAGGAAGAAAACTTCTAATAAACAAAGTGCCGTCGTTACAAACGATATATATAAAATTGCATCCTGCAATAAAAATTCCATCGCTTCACATCCTTAATAAGGTCATTTTAGCACATTAGGCAAACATTCTCTATTTCCTTTTATTTTCAAAAAAAGTATTTTGCATATTTTCTCAAGAAAACAATAATTAAGAAACGTTGGATTCGCTTTCTTTAGTATATTCACGCACATCAATGAATAGGCTTGATTTATTAGAAATTTATAAAATTTTTGCATTATAATAAAACTATTGCCAGTTTTTGAAAAAACCTTTATTCTCTTCTTGTAATCAAAAATGAATATGGAGATGAAACATACTATGGGTCAACTAGGAGACGCCGATTACGTTCCCGACACCGCCTTTTTATCCTTCCCAGCAGCTAAAACATTTCATTTAGAATTTATGATACAGTTGGTTGTTATTTTTATAGCTTCTATTTTGTATGCAATTTCTATGAATATGTTTTTTATCCCGCATAATATGATTAGCGGTGGATTCGCTGGTGTAGGGATGATTATCGGTTATTTAATGCACTACAATATCGGTGCACTTATCTTTTTACTAAACATTCCTCTTCTTATTTTAAGTCACTTTTACTTAGGCAAGAAGACAACCTTTTTAACAGCGTACTTTGTAGCTGTGTCATCTTTAGCGATGAATATTATCCCGGTACACCAAGTTTCAGACGATATTTTACTTTCTTCTGTATTCGGTGGTGTTATCTGCGGAGCAGCTTCAGGAATTATATTCCGATTTGCTTCTTCAACAGGTGGTTTTGATGTTGTTGGATTGATTGTAGCAAAATATCGAGATGTTTCAATTGGAGCAATCATATTTGTATTCAACTTAATCTTACTTGTCGCAGCAGGTTTTATTTTCGGATGGGATATTACACTTTATACGTTAATTAGTCGATTTGTAGTCAGCAAAGTTATCGATGCTGTGCATACGAAACATATTAAATTAACGATAATGACTATTACAGAAAAAGGCGAGGAAATAAAAAGCGCACTACTACATCACGGCATACGCGGGGTGACAATGGTAGACGCTGTCGGCGGCTATACAAACCATAAGAAAAAAATGATTTACACTGTCGTGACTCGCTATGAGTTAGGCGAAATGAAACGTATTATCCGTCAAGTGGATAACAAAGCATTTATGAACATTACTGAAACAGTTGAAATTGTCGGCCGTTTCAAACGTATATAAAAAAGGTTAATACATTAAAGGGCATAACATATTAGTCATATATACTATGTTATGCCCTTTGTTATTCAACTAACGCACCCTTTAGCATAATAAAATCACGAAGTTTATTACTACAAATCGGAGGATAACATTCCATATACAAAACTATCTGTCCATTCATTTTTATTCCAAAAATCTTGTATGAAATGGGCTTCCTTTCTCATACCTATTCGTTCACACAATTTTTTTGAAGCTGTATTACGTGCATCAAGATTAGCTTGTATACGATGTACATTACATTCATTAAATAATTTAAACACCAAACTACTTACTGCTTCTGTTGCCAAACCTCTTCCAACTACTTCATTTGAAAAACTATAACCAATCTCAACAGTATCCTTCATATTTGTGTACCATACGGATAAGTCACCAACTACTTTAGTCTTGTATATAACTGCCAAACTTAATATTGATTCTTCAGTAAGTGCATTGTTTGCTAGCTTCTTATTAAATCTTTTCTGCATGTCTTCATGAGTCCACTTATTATGTAATAGGAACTTACATGTATCATCATTATTATAAATAGCAAATACATCCTGTAAATCAGTACTCTTAAAAGGTCTAATTATTAATCTTTCTGTTGTGATCTCCAAGTTAGCTCCCCTCCCTTACATTCATGCTACAAAACATTTTTTATTGTATTTAAGCCTCCTTCTTAGATCTCACCTTGATTACATATTTCATCATAATAAATTAAAATCCTTCTTCCACTAAACTGCATTGTTAATGGTATTTCCTTACGCTTTTTATTTTTTACACTTATTACAAAATCAGATAATTCTATTATTATGTCCCTAAATGTGTTATAATGAAAGCAGACTCACAAAAAAAGAGTATATAGACTTGGAAGTTTCTCTTATTTTACAAGCAAAAAGAAACGAGCAGTCGGGTATATTTCAGACACCATACACGTAACGGTTTAAACAACCGATCATCTTAGTTACTCTTCAATGATCTTTTTATAAAAAGATACGTACAATTAAAACTCACTTCAATATACTATACCTACCTTTTTGACTTCCAAATCATCTTATTACATAGGGAGATGAACATATGAATCAATATATACGATATACAATAGCTGTCCTGTTTGCTATTATCGGCGGTACGATTTGTTTCTGGACAAACACACAGCTTGGAGAGAATATCATTTTTAATGGAATCGAAACACTTGTAAGCGCTTCAATTTTAGGCGGATACATTTACTTCCTCTTCAATCCAGAAGAAAATGCTCAGAAAACAATGTTATTAACAATGATCGGTATCGTTGGTGGATGTATTTCCTACTCAATGACAAACTATACATTACCACTTCAATTAAGCTCAGCTTTCTTCCACGGTCTATGGACTTGGTTCATTGCATTCTGCCTAGCAGACGTATTCAACCTATTACAAGACAATGAAGAAGATAGCGGTCGCCAAATCGAAAGTAACTCTTAAGCTGGAAGATACTCTTCCAGCTTTTTTATGTTGGTTTGCATATCCCCGCATCACGATAAAAAGAAGTTACCCTCACGGCAACTTCTTTTCCATATACCCCACTTCGTATTCACTAAAATATATCAACGATTTTTCAAATATATCGATTGTTTCTCCACTTATATCAACGATTTTTTCATTATATCAACGATTCGGCACAGGATATCGATTTACCGACATCCTTCGACACTCAAAACGCACAACATACCCTATCCCCCAAGCAACTTACTGCCGAACTCTACGATTAAAAAGATAATTAATAGGATCGCGAGTATCTTTAATGCTACATATGCCACTTTAAAAACAACATAAATGAGCAAGACTATCAAAATAATTGATAAGATTTCCATATTTACTTCCTCCAAGCTTTGCTCTTCTTATCTCATTTTACTCGCCCTAGGCTGTTTATGGAACGGCATAAGATGACATATAAAAAAGAGGATACCTCACCCATCGTAAGATACCCTCTCTTTCAGCTGCTTAAACCATTCTCTTTCTAATTGTAAATATCCCATCTCACTCTTCTCGGCGCTCTTTAATTCTTGATCGGCTTTCTTCATATAAGTACGGGACGCTTCCATATTGCCCTCTACATATTTAATAATCCCTTGTGTACGGTAATATCCACTTAGGTCCATTTTTGTAATAGCCTTTGCATGTTCCTTTGCTTCTTGCAAAGAAAGACTATCCATCTGATAAAGGGCTTTATATAAAAGGTACCAACTATGAAAACTACTAACGAAAAACTTATTTTCTTTCGTTACAGGTAATTGAACAATTCGTTCTATATACGGTATCGCTCTTTCCATTCCCTCTTGATCTGCACGAGCAAAAAAGACGAGCATAAGTCTACTCATTATCTCCCTTATCCCTTTATTCTCTTTTATTTTCTCCTCACTAAGTTCTACTAATCTTTCATCCCAATCTTTCGGTCTTTTATAACTAAATAACTCACTCGATATTTGAATCTCATATAAGTGATTTCTAGCTCTTTCATCATCTTTAATTAAAATAAGAAATTGCATCCCATCACTCATAAGCATTCCTTTTATCGGCACAATTGTAACCGCAAAGATTGCAAAATGGAAAAAGGAAAAATATAAAAGATATTGATAATAACTCACCATGTATATGTAACCGGAAGTAATACCAAATAGTAAACTCGTAATCGGTCCACCTAAAGTGAGCCACGCCCACTTTTTCGAAAGATTCGGTGTCTCTATAGAAGGTGGTACTAATGTTGCAACACCTCCAAAGTACGCCCATAATTTATTTTCTCGAATGCATAATTTTCCCTTTTCTTTTTGAATAGTAATGGGTCCTACTGTCATAAATTTAAATGTTAAACCACCTATTACACCAAATACTACATGTCCTAGCTCATGAATGGCTAACACTAACAATGAAATTCCAACTATTGCCCATAGGTTCAAAATTACTTCTAATTTCCCAGTTCGGATTACTCCGTATAAAATGGACAGAATTAGCGCCACTGTCATTGAGCCAGCTGGCCTTCTTAAAATATCCACCTTTTTCTCCCCTTAATAAATCATTTTTCTCTGCATTTCGTACATGAACTTCCCGAGATGCAATATCCAAATAAATGAGATTAAGCCAATTAATACAAAATCGATATCACTAGCAGCTGTATATATAACGGCAGCCCACCATACATATGCCAATATTGTATTCGTAAATTCATACGCTTTATATCCAGCCTCATGCACAATGTGCTTTAATCCTTCATCTGCGTTTTTCGTCCACATTTTCATAGATTCCATATACGTTACACCTTGTTCAGGGTATAGCTTATTATAACGATTTTTTGTTATGAGCCCGATAATCACTACAGTAGTTAAACAAACAATAGAAGCTACTAAATTCCACACCGCAAATGAAACATTAGTATCCTGCAACAGTGCACGTCTACATGTAATAACTGCATATACAAACCATGCCTGCGTCACTATATCACCTACACGTAAATATATACTTATAATGCCTAATTTTCTGCCTTGTACGCTCTCTTCTTCATCGCGTGCCTCCGCTAACATACGCGTATTCTTCCAAGTGTAGTACATCATTAAGATTCCAAAAATAGTACATATGCCTATAAATGTATTGGATGATAATTTTCTCGGTTCATCCGAGAGTAAATTTAAAGCTATATAAGACGTTAAAAAGCCACCCATCATACTTAATGCTATTTTCCCCACAGAATCAAATTGTTTTTTTCGTTTACTCTTCATCATCCTCTTCCCCCTCCACTAACGTGAATATTTCCTCCACCGATACATTGAAAATTTGTGCGATTTTTAACGACAATACAATAGATGGTGCATAATCCCCGCGCTCAATTAAACTAATCGTTTGCCGTGATGATCCAATCGCTTTCCCTAAATCCCCTTGTGATAAACGATGCTTTGCTCGCAATTCCCTCACTCGATTTTGAAGCTTCATGTCTTCCCTCTTTTTCATTTATTTAATTAAAATTGTAAATAATATCCTTATTTTTGTCAATTATAATTGTCATTACGACTATAATAATTGACAAGATACTTATTTCTTATCCTGTATCAAATTCCTATAAAGAATGTAAAATGTGCATTAAACATAGTCTTAACAATAAAATAAAAAAGGCAGTGCTTTTGCACTGCCTTCCTAAATTCTGACATAGAATGGATTTCATATTAGCTTGCGTTTTGTAGTAATACTCGTTTTAACTGTTTGCGGAAACGAACACCTAACGTAATTGCTACGATAACGATAACTCCAACAATGATTTTACCGATATGATCTTCTAGCACTCCAAAGATGTCATGTAAGTTTCCACCTAACCAGTAACCACCGATTAAGAAGAATGATACCCAAAATAGAGCGCCTGAATAAATTGTAATGGCAAAACGACGGAATGGTAAATTAATAATTCCTGCAAAGTATCCTGTGAAATGACGTACACCAGGAATAAAGAAACCAATAAAAATCAGGAAGTACCCATACTTATCAAACCACATTCTCGTTAAATCAATTTTTCTTTGTGTTAAAAATACGTATTTTCCATACTTTTGAATGAAAGGCATACCTAATTTATTTCCTAAAAAGTATTGAATCGTCATTCCTACACTTGTCCCAATAAAGGATAGAATGATTAAAATCGGTAAACTTAAATCACCCTTCTGCGCTAAAAATCCCGCATATGCTAATGTGGGCTCTCCCGGAAACGGAAGTGCAATATATTCTAACAGCAAGCCGACAAGTACAACATAGTACCCGTATTGCTGAAATAATTCATGAATCCATTCCATGTCATCTCTCCTTTCAATCACGTACAACTTCTTACTATTATTGTATAAAAAAATTGTCGAAATAACTATCACAATAGCTTACATTTTTATTACATTTTTGTAAGGGTCACACTAATGATTTCCGTTCTTTATTAATTAGTAAAAATCATTTTTTAATTCGAAATAACAAAAAGACGCATTAATATCATGCAAGTTTTATCCATTTTTTAACACTTAAAAACCCCTCTAATTTTGTTCTCAATAAAAAACCACCACAAACTCATCCTAACTTCATATTAGCTTCATATACGTATTGTAAGATTATATCGGAATTTGTTGAAAAATTTAACCAATATATGACTAAGCATTAATTTGAATAAATATAAGTCGTTTTCGAAATTGAAAAAAGGGTGAATACGAAATGGAAGCATATAAAATGCACGATTTTATTAATACAAATGTTGAATCTCATCAAAATGAAACCGTTTTTAATTTACACATGTGTGAAACAAGTGAATTTGACGTAAGTTTAACAAAATCTACAACACTATCTTTTATCGTTTCAAAAAAGAATATTAAAATTGTCACGAAAAAATGGATTAATTCAAATCAAGAAAGCATGATTGGCAAAAGCTACATCATTCCAACAAAAGCTTTTCATTATTTCTTACCAATCATTTCTGAAAATGAAGATGAGCTAAATATTCAAGTTCAAAGTTTTGGACTACGTGGTGAGCTTTTATTAAATGAAAGATTACTTATTGATAAAAACAACAAACACAACAGCAAAATCACTGCATTCTTTGAAACATTAGATGAAAATGTAAATAAAGCTTTACGAGGATTACAACTTCATTGTATGTAAGACTATTACGATAGTAAAAGGAGAATAACAATGAAAAAATTATTATTAAGCGCACTATTATCATTAGGATTTTTAACTCTTCCATTCGCTAGCGCAGAGGCCGCTACAACGAAAGATCAATTAATCGTAAACACTCAGTTAAATAAAATGGATTATTATCAGGATGGAAAATTTATAAAAAGTTTTACTGTCGCTACTGGAAAAGCAGCAACACCTACACCTAAAGGAACTTTTCAAATCGTAAATAAAATTAAAAACCGCCCTTATTATACAGGCAAAATTAAAGGCGGCGATCCACGTAATCCACTTGGTGACCGTTGGCTCGGATTAAATATGGCAGGAACTTACGGAACAACTTATGCAATTCACGGAACTAACAATAATCAAGCAATCGGCAAAGCAACAACACTTGGTTGTATTCGTATGTATAACAATGATATACACTGGTTATTTGAGCGCGTTCAGCAGCAAGCTACTGTCACTGTAAAATAGCCTAAAAACAAGATTTATGTGTAGCCAAGAATTTTATGTCTTGGCTTATTTTATTTATTCATTTACAGTAGCAAAACAACTGTATTTACATATATAATAGGAATAGATTTGATTAGCTGATATTTAAACATTGATAAACGTAGATATTAAAATTATACAGTTATAATGTTTTATAAATTTTATAATACATACTATAATAGAACTACTGTAATTCTGAACTATTCAGTAACACTAAACTATTCCCCTTGCTACCTTCATGATTATTTTATAGCGGGGGCTTATTATATGTATAAACAATCTGAGTCACTCGAAAAATGATGAATTCGAATATTGCAGTAAAAAGCGTTATTTAGGAGGTGTTACTATGACGCATATACTGGTGATTGAAGACAACCCAGATATACAAGAACTAATTCGTGAATTTCTAATGGCACAAAACTTTACTGTTGATGTAGTTGGTGCTGGAACAGAAGGTATTCTTCTTTTCCAAAAAAATTCATACGATCTTGTCCTCCTCGATGTAATGTTACCAGATATAGATGGCTATAGTATTTGTAAAATTATGCGAGGACAATCTGATGTACCAATCATTATGTTAACAGGCTTACATAATGAAGAAAGTGAAATTAAAGGATTTGAGTTAGGTATTGATGACTATATTACGAAACCGTTCCATTACACTGTATTTATTAAGCGTGTAGAGGCTGTATTAAGAAGGGCAGCAACGAAGGAAGCAGAAGCTGCAACTATACTACAATTCCATGAATTGATGTTAAACTCTACAGCATATGCAGCTTATGTTCATGGTAATCAAATTGAATTGACAACAAAAGAATTTGAAATTATTTATACTTTACTGCAAAATCGAGGAAAAGTATTATCAAGAAGTGATTTGTTGAATAAGGTATGGGGCTATGAACATTATGGTGATGTAAGAGTTATAGATACACATATTAAAAACTTAAGAAAAAAATTAGGAATTACTTATATTAAAACGGTGAAAGGCATTGGCTACAAAATCGAATCGTAGCAAAGACAACATCACCAAAAATATTTTCATCAAAACCTTATTATTTTGTATTCTTTTATCACTTTGTCTTTATCAAATTATTTACTTTCTAGCTTCAAACTACGATAAAGAACATTTTGCGAAAGAAAATGGAACGCCGACTACAGAACAGGCGGATTTAGATAAGCAAAACAATCAAAGTAAAACGAATCAAAATAAAGCTGTGTCAGAGGGAAGTATTTCCAATTTCCAATCTTCTATTATAGATTATAAATCTCTTTCTACAGCTATCAATCACCTTTTGCAGCCTAGCCAAACTGCAAAAGCAAAAGAACATACACAAAACCTTTCGGGGAAAAATAGCACTTCTAATCCGCTTACAGAAGCAGAAAAGAAAGCCGCTAATAATGATGCCTTACATACACAAAATGCAGCAAGTAAAATAAATGATATAAATGATAATCCAAAGTTAGCAGATGCGTTGCAGCAATTAGCTCCACATATTGGCGCGACAATGCTTGCATTATCACTACTCGGATCTTTAATTTATACAAAACTAATTGCCAAACCTTTTCAATATATGAGCGATGCTTTAAAAGATATTATGAATCTTGATTTCTCAGATAAAAAACTACTTAACAAAAATACAGATCAAACAGATTTTAATTTGCAAGTAGCCGCTTCACAAGTACCAAATATTGTGAAGAATTTACATGCAAGCAATCAAGATTTAAGAAATGAGCTCAAAAAGGAACAACAATTAGAGCAATCTCGTAAAGAATTTATGTCTATGGTATCCCATGAATTAAAAACACCAATCGCAGCCGTTATGGGACAACTAGATGGCATGATTCACGGAATTGGAGCTTATAAAGATAGAGATAAATATTTAAAACGTTCCTATGAAATGATGCAAGATATTAACATATTAACGGAAAAAATGTCGGAATTATCCAAAATACAAAACCCTCAATTTAAACCGAATTTAGAAGTCATTTCTTTATCTAATATTATTGAGGATGTTATGAAGAAAGTAGATTACTTTGTATCTGTAAAACAATTAAATGTACAATCTAATATTAAACACGACGTACAAATTTTAGCTGATCCTAAATTTATTCAAACTGCTATTTTTAACATTATTTCAAATGCAATTCATTATACAATTGACCACCAGCACGTATATATAAAGCTTTATGAAAAAACAAACGGTTACGCATTAGAAGTATTAAATACAGGTTCACAAATTGATGAAGATAAACTTGCTCATTTATTTGAGCCTTTCTATCGTGCAAACCCTGATAAACACGGTTTAGTACAAGGTAGCGGTCTTGGATTATATATCGTGAAACAAATATTAGATAAACATCAATTTCCTTACGGAATACAAAACACAGCTCAAGGTGTAAAATGCTCCATTGTATTCCCAAAAGCAATGTAGCATTCACTATAATTACATACCCCAAACTCATACTTTATGTGTGAGTGGCGGAATTTTGTAGAGTGTCTTACTCTGTTTCGTTCGCCCGTTATCCTTATTTGGATAGCGGGCGTTTTTTATTACTTAAAAGGAGGATTTTTTATGGATAAGTTTAAATATTCATTGCTCGTTTTATTCGGTGCTTGCAGCTACGGCATACTTTCAACTATTTTCAAACTCGGATTCCTAAGTGGATTTTCAGCACATCAACTATTAGGGGGACAATATGTCTTCGGATGGATTGGACTATTTCTACTCGTTCTTTTCTTTTCACGTCATAAAGTAACAAAAAAACAATTCTTTTCATTACTAACCGTCGGAACAACAATGAGTATGACTGGAATTTTCTACGCTATTTCTGTAGAAGAGCTACCCGCATCTATCGCTGTCGTCCTACTCTTTCAGTTCACTTGGATTGGTGTCATTATCGAAGCAATTGCAAATCGAACATTTCCAAGCCGCGATAAGATCATATCTATCCTTATTTTATTTGCTGGTACATTGTTTGCAGGTGGTATATTTGAAGGCCTCGGACAAAGTTTTTCTACGAAAGGGATTATCTTTGGACTATTAGCTGCTGTCTCTTTTTCATTCTATGTTTTTGCAAGCGGACGCGTTGCTACAGATGTTCCCCCTTATACGAAAAGCTTTCTTATGACAACAAGTGCAACTCTTATCGTATGCCTATTCTTCCCGCCGACCTTTTTAACAGATGGTGCCCTGCAAGCTGGTCTATGGAAATATGCTTTCTTCCTCGGATTATTCGGCGTTGTTGTACCTGTCATTTGTTTTTCAATCGGTGTACCAAAAGTTGGAACAGGACTTAGCACGATATTAGGTGCAGCTGAATTACCAACTGCTATTATCGCTTCTATTACACTTGTACATGAAGTCGTAACCTTCATGCAGTGGATTGGAATTATTTTTATATTGCTTGGAATTTTCACTCCCCAGCTGCTTACGGCTAGGAAAGAAAGGAAACATAATCGCGTGCATAGCGCTTGAAAAAAATACAGAATTTATATAAAGTAAAACTTTAATTAGTGGGGGTTTTGTTCATCCCCCACTGATTATCAGCCCTCACCAATCGGGCTTTTACGGGCAGTTGATCCCCACCTAACTTCTTCGCTTTCGCTGAATTTTGAGGTGGAGTCTTACTGCCCGTTAATGCGGGATAAAAATATAACTACAATTAAAATAAGTAAATTTATCGGGAGGTATAAATGACTATTTTAAGCATCGTATTTTTTGCTATTATGTGTATCTTCTTCCTAATAAGATATATGAAAGAAAAGAAATTTTACGATTTACTTCTCATTCCCGTTTGTATATATGCAGGAGCAGTGAAAACTCCTTTCGTAGAGTACTTAAACTTTAATACTACATTTAAAATAACGTATGATATTGCAGCTATTATTCTTGTAATCCTTGCTGTACTTTTCTTTTTGAAAGATAAGAAAGAGAATCATACTGCATAACAAAAGACCTTTCATTTACTTGAAAGGTCTTTTTCTCTATCTCATTTTGCCGCTACATACAGCTTCTCTATCTCATGCTCAATTTGTTTTACATCGATTCGCTCAAATAATGGCTGCACGCTATCAATTCTATTCGGCAACGTATTTTGCGGTTCCCAATTTCGGTTCACAATCGACAATGTGCTTCGAACTCTTTCACTTGAAAATGGTAAAAATGGTTCAAGGAGATTTGCAAAATTAGCAATAAGATAAATACAATTATAAATCGTTTCTTCACATGAAACTGGATTATCTTCTCTTTCTTTCCAAGGCTGCCTCTCATCAAAGTATTTATTTGCAAAACGTACGGCATCGAATATTGTTTCTAGCGCCACCTTAAATGTAGTTTGCTCAATCGCCTCTCCTACATTTTTATATAATCCTTCTACTTTATCCTTCAGTTCTACATTGATAGTTCCCTGCGGCACAATGCCATCATAATATTTTTCAATAAACTTTAATGTCCGGTTCACGAAGTTCCCGTATGCACCTAACAGTTCACTATTATGACTGTAAATGAATTCACGCCATGAAAAATCAGTATCACGATTTTCTGGTGCATTTACTGTTAAAAAGTAACGAATAGAATCTGGATTGTAACGTTCTAATATGTCAGGCACCCATACTGCCCAGTTTTTACTCGTAGATAACTTTCTTTTTTCAACTGTTAAATACTCATTCGAAACGATATGACGCGGGATTGCTTCCTCTCCTATTCCAAGTAAAACCGCTGGCCAAATGATGGAGTGAAATGGAATATTATCCTTGCCGTGTACATAATATGTTTGCGCATCGCTATTCCAAAACTCATGATCATCTTTTCCTGTTTCTTCAGCCCAATATTTACTCGCTGAATAATATCCTGCCACTGCTTCTATCCATACGTAAATTTTCTTATCTTCATACCCTTTCACTGGAATTGGTACCCCGATTGGTAAATCTCTTGATACAGCCCTATCTTGTAAGCCTTCCTTTACATATCTTTCCGTTAATTGAATTGCATTATCACGCCATGTTCCTTTTTCTTTTGCGATTTCTACAACTTTTTTAATTTGCTGCTGAAATGTATGCAATGCAAAATAAAAATGCTCTGTTTCCTCTACAGATGGTGTACTACCACATAACTTGCATGTCTTTTCTAACAAATCGAGTGGATCTAAAATAGCTGAACACGCATCGCATTGATCGCCTCTTGCTGCTTCATGGCAATGTGGACATATTCCTTCTACATAACGATCTGGTAAAAACTGCGTACACGTTTTACAGTACGCTTGTTCCACTGTTTTTTTATAAATATAGCCTTCTTCCAATAAACGTAAAAAAACTTTTTGAACAGTTTCATGATGATGCTCGCTATCGGTACGTGTATAGCAATCATACGTAAAACCGAGATCACGAAAACATCGCTGGAATTCTTCATGGTACTTATTAGCAATTTCTTTTGCTGTCACACCTTCTTGTTTTGCTCTAATTGCAATCGGTGTTCCATTACAATCACTGCCCGAAACATACAACACATTCTCACCTTTTGCCCGGTAATAACGTGCTAAAATATCTCCAGGTAACAAACTCGCAATATGACCAAGATGTAACGAGCCATTTGCATACGGCCAAGCGCCTCCAATAAAAATACTCATCTTACATTCCTCCTTTTAAATATAAAAAAGCCCCGCCCTTATCTTAAAAAAGATAAGGGCGGGGCTGTATAAACAGTCGCGGTACCACCTTATTTCGCCAATTACTCACATAATTAGCCTTAACAAGTACGGAGCTATATGCTCTTATACTGTGGTTTTGATAACGAGTACCAACTCTCGTCGCCGCCTACTATTATCATTTGATAAGTTCAGGACGAAGCTCAAAGGCCATTGTTCAAATGAATATTCTTGCTTCTTCTCAGCTACCGAAGCTCTCTGGAAAGAATGTGTTCATCCTACTTTTCCTTTTCAACGCTTTTACGTATAAAAAGTATTGTACGACTTAATCACAGAAAAATCAAACTTTTATTCAGAAAGAAAAGGAAATCCCATCCCCCTGCCGAATAACTATACGTTCACAAAAGGAGTGATAACATTGAACCAAAAACAACTAAGCACTATTAATGAAAAAAGCTGGAATACAGCTGCTTATGAAGCTTGGACGAATCGCCATGGGGCACCGGAGGATTATGCGAAAAAAATCATGGAAGACCCTATGCGCGAGGTAGATCACTATTTACCTTACATACAATCTCCGAAAGGAAAACATATTATTAATTTACTAGGATCAAAAGGGAATAAGGCCGTTGCTCTCGCCCTTTTAGGCTCTGACGTAACAGTTGTTGATATTTCAGCAAGTAATGCAAAATATGCAAATGAACTTGCTGCCGCCGCAGACGTCTCTATTCATTACATCGTTTCTGATGTACTAGATGTAAATCTCTCCAAATCATTTGATATCGTATTACTGGAGCTTGGTGTACTTCATTACTTTCTAGATTTAAAACCACTTTTCAAAAAAATTTCTCAACTACTAAAGCCAGGTGGAATACTTATCCTTCGCGATTACCATCCAATATACACAAAGCTATTAGGAGTAGACCACCCATCGTTTCGAGCAAGTGGAAATTATTTCGATGAAGAATTGATTGAAGATGATGTTGCTTATAGCATTCTTCTTACAGAAGCGCAGAAAGAATCGTTACCGAAAACAACCATCCGTCGCTGGACATTAGGAGAAATTATTACAACACTCGCCGAAGAACATTTTAAGATTGAAAAACTAATTGAAGAACAGGGACCTCATCAAAAGTGGGTCTTCCCTTCTACTGCCCCAGAAGGAATTGAAGAACAAATACCCGGTCTATATACAATAATTGCGCGAGCATGCAAAAAAGGATCCCTTCACGGATAGGATCCTTTTTGCATGCTCGCGCATATAAGTTGAGGTTGGAGATTACCATAATTCTGTAGAATAGGACACAAGATATTTCAACATTTCGTCTCTGACTTACGTCGTCAAAAAGGGGTATGACCAACATAACGAAGAGTAATGTTTTAGTTGATACTGATAATCGTTATCAACTAATTAGAAGTATACATGATGTTATTTCAAATTTCAATAGCATTTCTAATATTTATTTATGGATTTTATGATATACAAATGTATACATTTTAAGAACTTTTTCTAATACCAATCTGACTCCTTCCATTATCTGCTATAATTTTCATTGAACAGATTAATAACTTCATAATAATGTTTTTATTAATTCCGCTTCAAATATCTATAAATCATAATAAACAATTTAAATGAGGGTAGGGGTAACGATGAAATATGTTAGTATTCGAAAAAAACTACTGTTCACACTCTTAAGCATTTCTTCTTTATTTAGCATTGCTCTTATTGTTATTCTTTCATTCGCCATGAATCAAGCAAGTGAAATCGAAACGTTAAAAAATGATGTATCGAAAAGAGCGACGATTTTAAAAGAACGTGGCGATTGGTTCCAGGCACAAGTTGCTGGTTTACAAGAATATTTGCTATCACATGATCAAAAAGGATTAGATAAGTTCAACCGAGAAGGGAAAAAATTAGCTGATACTAGAGAGAAAGTAACAAGTGACAAGAAGCTCCCAGAAGGAATGAAAGAAGCCATTTTAATGGGAGGAAAATGGCGTAGCGTCATAGATAATGAGGTACTACCTCTTGCGCATGAAGGAAAATGGGACGAAGCATCTAAAATTGCTTTAGCACAAACAGATTATGTAAATGATCTGTTAGGTCGTTTTAATAAATATACAAATGAAGAGAATGAGAAACGTGACGCATTAATTGCTGACGTCGAGTCTTCTTCATCACTTATTCAATATATTATTTTCTTCTCACTCATTACATGTACATTAACGTCTATTTTATTAGCATGGTGGTTCTCTGGTAAACTCGTTAAACCAATTCGACAAATTGATGAGAAGTTGAAAGAATTAGCTTCTCAAGATGGAGATTTAACGGCTAGATTACACGTAACGAGTAAAGATGAAATTGGTGACATTGCAAATTCCTTTAATCAAATGCTCACTAACTTACAGCATATAATAAAACAAGTTCAACAAACATCAACAAGTGTAAAAGAAGCTTCCGAAAATGTATTTATCGAAACAACCGCTTCTATGGAAAATACCGCAAGGACACAAGAAACTATGAATGCTCTTGAACACAATATTCGTTCACAAGTTTCTAGCATTGAAGAAAGTTCAACCTCAATGGATGACATGGCAACGAGTGTTCAGCGTATTGCTGAGGCCGCCTCTTCTGTTACTAGTTTAGCTGTCACAACCTCAGAAAAAGCAGATGATGGGAATAAAGTCATTGAGAAATCTATTACACAAATGCATACAATTAACGAAGCTGTTAACGCTACATCACAAGTAGTTGAGCGACTCATTACACATACAAATCATATCGATACTGCACTTCAATCTATTTCTAATATCGCCGAGCAAACAAATTTACTCGCTTTAAATGCTTCTATTGAAGCAGCTCGTGCTGGTGAACACGGCAAAGGATTCGCTGTTGTTGCTGATGAAGTTAGAAAACTTGCTGAACAATCTCAACTAGCCGCAACTGACATTAACCATTTACTGCATCAAATTCAAGCCGATACAAAAATAGCAAATGACATGATGACACAAGGTCAAGCAGAGGCTTCTGAAGGAATTACGGTTATTCGTACCGCTGGATCTTCATTCTCAGAAATTGTTAACCACATTAACAAAGTCTCTACGCAAATGCAAGAAATGTCTGCAACTGCTGAAGAGATGGCTGCAAGCTCTGAAGAAATGAACGCAGCTTTAAATAATATCGCTTCTATTTCAAACGAAGTTGCTGCAGAAACATCACAAACAGCACATTCAGCTGGTGATCAAGTAAACAAAATGAGTATCGTGGCTAACAAATCATCTGAAATGAAAACAATCGTACAAGAACTTGAAATTCTCGTTTCTCATTTCAAAACAAACATTTAACACGAAACTTTCATTTATACTTCTATGAGCTTCAAATTGTTAGAAAGAGGCTGTCTCAAAAGGTCACTAAAAACTACCTTTTGTAGACAACCTCTTTGTTTTTCCTTTATATGGGTAAAAAAATACTTTAAGGGAAAGGAACACTGTTGATTCCCTCCTAAAATTTCGAATTTTCTCCTTTTAGTTGAGCCGTTCTTGCCCACTTCCGTAAATTATGAGCAACACAAATAAGACCGCATTTCAATCTATTTTTGGATGGTAAGGTGGTCTACCACCACCTGGATAACGAGATAAGAGGAGAGAGATCCATAGTTTCTACAGCTGCATGAACCACTCGTGAAAGATAATGTTCAGGAATACGAACCTCAACATCCAATGGAAAAGTAGAAATGTATACTTTTCTACTCTTTCTTAGTTTATTCAAAACCCTTTACCAGAGATACCGCCAGCATTCGAGAAAACCACGCTAAGCAAAATATATAATAAGCTGACTATATTGGCAGGTGTAACGATTGTACTAAAAAGATTTTAGACAGGTTCTAAAATAACCATTCACTTTACTACGTAAATATTTAACAATATGTAATTATATTACCTTTAATTACATATTTTAACATAAAAATTCATTAGTAAACAGTCTTTTATTTTCTATTAATAATATTTAAAATTTTCTAAGTAGGGTGATATCAAGATATATAAAAAACACAATAGCGTGGGGGTAAATGAATTTGAAGCTTAAGAAAACAGTATTCGGAATCCTATCTGGTATCTTATTAACGATGACAGTAGGTAATAACGCAGCAGCAGAAACTGCTCCAGTTAATGAACAAGCGTATATGGCTGCTTTTGAACAGTTGGTTGTAGAAATGGAGAACGGTCAGATTCAAAATGAAGACGAAGGTAATGAAAGATTTGATGAGTTAGTAAATGAAAAGGAAAACAATCCTAAAACAAGAGTACAACGTAGTGCTAGCATTGCAAATGCTTTAGGAAAAAGTGAAGAAATGCAAGCGTGTCTGAGGTCAATAGGTGCATATAAATGTGGTCAAGCTAGACTAAATGCTAACGCAGCAATTAATATGGCTACAGCATATTATCCAAAAGCTAGTCTAAATAACGGAAAAGGTGATGCATTTAGACATGGATATTGGAATGCACTTATGTGTAAAAGTATAGGATGTTCGAATGCTAAAATTGTAGCAGATAATCATGAAAGATATAATATGACAGAAAAGAAATTACATGATATGGATTATTATAATAATGAACGAGGCCGAATTATGTATAATTGGCGGGCAGCTAATGGTTACGCTTTAACGCCGCAAGGTTTGGCAGATAATCTTAATCAGGATATAAGAAATGGTTTACTAAAATATATAAGACAACCCGAAGGCTGGTTATTATGGACTAACCAATAAATAACAGATTAGGAATAGGTACATCATGAAAAAAATTAATATTTTAATTTCAATATTAATAATTTTATTTTTATGTTTAGTCGGATTTATATTTTTTAATGATACTACCAAAAATGAAAGATATATTATTTGGGAGAAAAATGTACAAGAAAATAATAGTTTACTAAAAAAGCTACAAAATAATGATATCCCTTACAAAATTGATAAAAAAGGCAATTTAGAAATTCGTGAAAAAGATATTAATAAAGCTACACTTTGTTGCACTTAATCCGTGCTCAACCGTGTAAAAAGACGAGAGAATTCTCGTCTTTTTATGTTGTATAAACATTCCTATCAGGTTTACTTAACGTCTCACTATCGATAGCAATCAAAAAGCGAATCCCAGCTCTCATAAGGAATCCACTCTTTCTTTTTCTACGACGCTATTTTTATATGTTCCTATCACCGGCCAATAGTTCCTCTACTTTCCCTCACCAGAACCTCCACCATCTATTGTGACGAAATGATGCAAGACATGTCCATAAATGTATTGTATATTGAGTCGCGGACTTTTTTTACCTTAAAATATCTCTTTCTATCTCTCATTCCGTCTGCTATAATTCCTAAAGGAAATAAGAAAGCTTTATTCCAACTGGAGTAAAGCTTTCTTTCAATTTTTTACATTTATTAATTCTAATACTAAGATTTCACAAAGGAGGCTTTTTATTATATGAATTTTGTAAGTATCAGAAAAAAACTTATGTTCATGATGGGAACGATTTGCGCTTTATTCGGTATCGCCTTAGCATTTATTTTATTTTTTGCTATTGACCAATCTCGTAAAGCTGAAACATTACAAAAAGAAATTTCTCCACTGGCAACAGAATTAAAAGAACGTGGAGACGCTTATCAAGTACAGCTCTCTGCTTTAAGAGGTTATTTACTACAACATGATCAAGTCGAATTAGACAAGTTTAATGAGATGAGTAAACGTCTTGAGGATTCAAAAGATAAACTTCTTTCTAATCCAAATGCTTCTTCGTCCGTAAAAAGTACAATGGAATTAGGGTCTACTTGGAGAAAGTTCGTTGAAGAAAAAGTATTTACTCTTGCAAAAGAACAAAAATGGGAAGAAGCTTTACAAGTAGCTTCTTCAGAGAACGGAACTGTCTATAAAGTAATTGGTGACTTCACAAATTACAGTAATGAACAAGCTAAATTACGTGAACAATCTATTGAAAAAATTGACCAATCTGCACTCTTAATCGAATATGTTATTTTCTTATCACTTGTTATTTGTATTGTCGCTGCAATTATTCTTGCATGGTGGTTCTCTGGTAAACTTGTGAAACCAATTCAACAAATTGACACAAAACTAAAAGAATTAGCCTCTCAAGAAGGTGACTTAACGGCACGTCTACAAGTAAATAGCAACGATGAAATCGGTGCTATCGCAACATCATTTAATAAAATGTTAGAAAACCTACAACATATCATTAATCGTGTTCAAAAAACATCAGTGGAAGTACAAACTGCTTCTGAAAATATGCTAGAAAAAACGAATACATCACGTGAGGCGACAGTAAGAGTCCAAAGCTCGATGTCCAACTTAAATGCAAGTATTCAATCACAAACTTCTAGTATGGAAGAAAGTTCAACTGCAATGGACGATATGGCAGTAAGTGTTCAGCGTATTGCTGAATCTGCTTCATCTGTAGCGGAACTTGCTGTTGCCACATCTGAACATGCTAGCGATGGAAGTACCGTTATCCAAAAATCTGTTTCACAAATGACAACAATACACGAAGCTGTAAATGCTACGTCAGAAGTGGTTGAACGTCTAATCACTCATACGAAATATATCGATACTGCTGTACAATCTATTTCTAATATCGCTGAGCAAACAAACTTACTTGCTTTAAATGCTTCTATTGAGGCAGCTCGTGCTGGCGAGCAAGGAAAAGGATTTGCTGTCGTAGCTGACGAAGTTCGAAAGCTTGCTGAACAATCTAAAACAGCTGCAACAGACATTAATCAATTACTACATCAAATTCAAAATGATACAGAAACTGCTAGCTCTATGATGTCTCAAGGCCGTTTTGAAGCATTTGAAGGCATTCATGTTATTCGTGAAGCTGGTACTTCTTTCACAACAATTGTAGAACAAGTAAATAAAGTATCTACTCAAATGCAAGACATATCAGCAACTGCTGAAGAGATGGCTGCAAGTGCTGAAGAAATGAATGCTTCACTTAATAACATCGCTTCTATCTCGACTGAAGTATCCAGCGAAACCGCCGCAACGGCACAATCTGCTGAACAGAAAGTTATCGTTATGAATGAAATGACAGTAACTGCTGGAAAAATGAAACAAACAGTTGAAGAGTTAGATCAACTCGTATCTCATTTTAAAACAGAATAGATTTTCAAAAAATATCCCTCTTTCAAAGAGGGATATTTTTTTTGAGCTCATTTCCTGCACATTATGCTCATTTCCGTTATAATGAGAATCGATATCATTAAAATATAGGAGGGGCTGCTTATGTCACAAGAAGCATTTGAAAATAAATTATTGGATAATTTAGAAGCTGTTATTGACCCTGAACTAGGTGTTGATATCGTTAATCTTGGATTAGTGTATGATGTTACAGCAGATGAAAATAATAATGCTGTCATTACGATGACTATGACTTCTATCGGTTGTCCAATGGCTGGGCAAATCGTATCAGACGTTAAAAAAGTATTATCAACAAACGTACCTGAAGTTAATGAAATAGAAGTAAATGTCGTTTGGAATCCACCGTGGTCGAAAGAACGTATGTCACGTATGGCGAAAATCGCATTAGGTATTCGCGACTAGCGGAATAAAGTGAAACTTTATTCCGTGGGGGTTTTGTTCATTCCCCACTGATTATCAGCCCTCACCAATCAGGCTTTTACGGGCAGCAGGGCCCCCACCTAACTTCTTTGCTTCCGATGAATTTTGAGGTGGGGGTCTTACTGCCCTGCAAATAGCGGGATAAAGAAAAAAACCTGACATTCTAGTCAGGTTTTTTTCCTATTATTTTACGCCTACTGCATCATAAGCTTTCGTTACAGCTTGTACAGCTTTAGAATCTTTACCGTATAAATCTTCGGCTGATTGAAGAGCAGCTTGACGCATCATTTTGAAGTCAGAGTTTGCAGTTAAATATTTCGTAAGAGCGCGGTAGTAAATTTTTTCTGTCGCTTCACGGCCCACTCCAGCTACTTTCACGTCGTAATGATCTCCGCCTTCAGATACTAAATAAGCAGCTTTATTATTAATACTACTGTTAATATGAACGCCACCATTATCAGCTGTTCCAGTATAACGTTTACTATAGTGATCTGGGTAACCTTCACCTGGTTTTAATGGGTTTGGAATAGACGCTGGATCTTTTAGTGAACGAAGTGCATCGCCTGGTTTACCAGGTGTATAAATGTCAGCACCTAAATCCCAGCTCTTCTTCTCAACCATAACACCCATAATATCGGATAACGATTCATTTAACGCCCCTGACTCATTTTTATAAACAAGGTTTGCTGTATGTTCAGTTACAGCATGCGTTAATTCGTGACCGATAACATCAAGTCCAGCAGATAATGGAATGAATGTTTTTCCATCGCCATCACCATACATCATTTGCACACCGTTCCAAGCTGCGTTATTCCAGCTCTCTCCTACGTGAACAGTTGAAATAAGCTTCGCACCTTTATCATCGAAAGAGTTACGATTAAATGTTTTTTTGTAGTAATCATATACTTTTCCTGCATTTACATGCGCATCAACTGCAGCTTTATCTTCGAAGAACTTAGATTTACTTTCAACTTCTTCGCCTGTATATCCAAGCCATTGTGAGAATAAATTAAACAAGTTTTCATCCATATTTTCTGCATCAAATGTGTGAATACCTTGTCCTCGTTTACCGTCAAATAAGTTGAATACTCCCGTTTTTTCATCTTGGGCAATTTCAAATGATTGTCTAGCACCTAATACTCCGTAGCCAAACCCTGTAACGTGATCTACAGCATTATATTTCTCAATAACATTTCCATTTGTTGCATCAACAAAATAATGCCAATACCCTGGAGCTGGTTTTGAAATCGATGCCTTAACTAAGTATGCAAGGTAGTAATTACCGTCCTTTTCATATACAAATAAATCTTTTTTCACACCATCATAATTCTTTACTTTACCAATTTCTTTCTCAATATCTGCCTTTGCAATTGTTTCTGCTTGTTCCGCACTAATGCTTGCAGATGCAGGGATATTTTTATCATCTAAATTCGGAATAACTTGTCCGAAGAATGCTTTTACATTATTCTCTTTATCAAGTGTAACAGTTTGATCAGAACCGTACACAGGAATGTTATTATGTTTCTCAACTAGCTTCACATGTGTCGTGTCAGATTCAGCGTCTTTTTCTTCTCCAACGATATTAAAATGCTTTTCAATATTTCCTGCTAATTTAAACATATCTTTCTTACTCTCTAAGTATTGAAAGACCGTCTCTTTTTTATCTAGTCCTTCCGGTGCTTTCCATTCTTCACCTATGTATGCAGGTGTTTTAAATTCTTGATGATATTGAATTTTTTGTTCTTCCGCTTTCGTTGTCGTTGCCCCAAACGCTCCAAATCCCCCGGCGATAACAGTTAACGCTAATGCTGATGAAATGACTTGCTTTTTCACTATAACATTCCCCATTCCCATAAAGATTTTTGACACTTTTATAAAATTCTGATTTTTACAGCCGATACCTCTACCGAAAATTTGAGAAACATTTTTCAGATAATTCCAATCAAAAAAGAGGACATCCTATCAGATGTCCTCTTTTCTACAAGCCTTTTATTGTTTTTTCAATTCAATTGCTAAATAGTGTGATTGCTCTTTCGCTTGAATGTGAGTATCTTCTTCTACAGATTCTGCTGCATCACGCATAACAAACGTTTCACCATTTATTACACTGCTTCCTTCAATTTGAACAAGATACAATTGACGGCCTTCTCGCACAGGAAAATGAATTTCTTTTCCGGCATCTAACGATAAAGAATATAAATTTGCATCTTGGTGAATTTGAATTGGTGCCTCTCCTTCTACTGGAGATACCATATGGAACCATTCGTTTTCACGCTCGCTCCAATCAAATTTAAACTCACCATAGTTTGGTTTATGATCCGCACGATCTGGTAAAATCCAAATTTGTAATAAACGTAGTGTTTCATTTCCTAAATTATGCTCGCTATGAAATACACCTGTGCCAGCACTCATATATTGAACATGTCCTCGCTCAATTGTTCCGCGGTTCCCCATGCTATCCTCATGTGTTAAAGCACCATCTACAACGTACGAAATGATTTCCATATCACGATGCGGATGCATATCAAAACCAGTTTGTGCCGCTACTAGATCATCATTAATAACACGTAACGCTCCGAAGTTCATGTTATTTGGATTATAGTAATTGGCAAAAGAAAAATGAAAATGTGTATTTAACCAACCATGATTTGCTCTGCCCATATTTTTATGATCAACTTTTCTAAACATATCCTTCACCTCATACTATATCGAATTCGAGATTTATTTTAAAATTTTTTCTCACTGTAATTTTTTTAGTAATTGTAATAATTGATGTTGTTCTTCTACATTTAATTTTTGAAACTGCTCCGCTTGGAATGTTTCTTGAGGCGGGACGATTTCTTCATATAAAACTTTTCCCTTTTCTGTTAACGAAATATATTTTGTAGTACCTTCTTGTTCACGACGAATCCACTCTAGCTGCTCCATTTTATTTAAAAGCTGCGTGATATTTCCCTTCGTAACAAATAGCTTATTTCCAAGCTCTTGCTGCGTTAGACGATTATGCCCTCCAACTTGAGCTAGTACATCAAACTGAGCGGCAGATACATTCCATTCTTTCAAATGCTGATTCGTCTCACGAATACTCTTATTATAAAAGCGTGATAAACGAAACCATAATAGTAATCCGAGTCTATCTTCTGTTTTCATTTCATCACCTCGCTCGTTTCATATCATTAGTTTAGAACTAAACTTTATAAAAGTCAAATACTTATTTTTAATAAGTATAAAGAAAGCACAGCGCTATTTCTCCACTATGCTTTACATTAACTTTCTATTCTTATATTCATCCAATTTCCTCTCCGCGAACTTCCTCGCATCTTTTTCAATCCATCTATCTTCGTACACTTCACTTCCAACATACAATACTTCTCTCTTATGCTGCATCGCATGACGAAACTCATGCAGTAGTGTTTTGAGCACCTGCTCATACTCTTCCCACATACAAACAAAAATTAATTGTCTTTCTTTATGATAAAAACCACCTACTGGGAATAGGAATTCTTCTTCCTCTTCCCCTAATGATAGAAGCACATCGTTTGCATCACACGTATCACAAAAAATAACGGGCGTTTTACATGCTTCAATAAGAGAGAACAAATCCTCTCTCAGCTTTTTGACATCCCAATGAAGCTCCGAATCCAACACATACCAATTCTCTACCTGTTGATATACATTTTGAAACTGGAGTTCCATTTCTCTTTATTCCCCTTTCCAAGCACCCTTTTTCTATATGTATGCCACAATATGGTAAATATTAAACGTATTCTTTCATCCTTGAAAAAATGCCAATAAAAAAAGAACCTATGTCGACATAGATTCCTTTTCCGTAATCACTTTTTTTTCATCACTTTTTTTAATACAAAATAACCAATTGCACAAACAATAGCAGCAAGTGCAAAGTATTTCACATATGGCCCCGCAACTTTATTAATGCTTTCCCACTCTGTTCCTAATTTAAACCCTAAATATACAAACACAATTGACCACGGAATAACAGCTAATGTAGTTAGCGTAATAAACTTAGCATGTGACATTTTTGCAATACCCGCCGGTATCGAAATAGCATGACGCACAACCGGAATAAAACGTGCGGTAAAGATAACGCCAGTTCCGTAACGATTAAACCAATCTTCAGCATAATCAATATGTTTCTTCTGAATTAAAATATATTTTCCATATCACTCAAGAACAGGTCTTCCTCCGTATCGACCGATCCAATAAATGAATAGTTGTGCAATTACACCACCAATTGTACCAAACGCGACAGCGCCCCAAAATGTAATGCTTCCTGTTGATACTAAATAACCTGCATAAGACAATACGATTTCACTTGGAATAACCTCTAGCATTAATCCAAGCATAATTCCCCAATAACCAAGTCCTTCTAAAAAAACTAAAACCGAATGAATCAACTCTCCTAACATCATTTACCTCTCTTTACTGTTTTCATTACAAAAATAAAAGTACAAGCAGGAAATATCTTGTACTTTATTTTTTAAAATTTAGTTAGTCTTCGTATCCCACTTAAAGATTTTATTTAAGAATTTATATACATTCTTCGACTCCTTTGTCAGAAGTGGGCCTAAAATGGATAGTATAAGCACGTATAGTGCTGAGAAGGGTTTCAGTACTGACATTAAACCACCGGCGATACCGATATTAGCCATAATGATGGAGAACTCTCCTCGTGAAACGATTGTTAATCCGATATTTGTTGATGCTTTATGAGATAACCCTGCTTGTCTTCCTGCAATCATTCCTGCTACAAAGTTGCCGATTATTGTAAGAAGGACAGCACCTAACGTTAACCATATCGCTCCTCCTAATGAGAACGGATCAATACTTAACCCGAAGCTGAAGAAGAAAATAGCTCCGAAAAAGTCTCTAAATGGAACAACAAGATGTTCAATTCGATCACTATGCTCTGTCTCAGAGAAAACTAATCCTAGAAGAAGTGCCCCAATCGCTTCTGCAACGTGAATTGTTTCTGAAAAACCAGCAATGAAGAATAACGAAGCAAATACTACAATAATAAAGATTTCATCTGAGCTAATATTGAGCAATTTATTTAATAACGGCGTAGCCTTTCTAGCTACTATAAAGAATAGAAGCATATATCCTAAAGCAATTCCAATTGAAGTAAGGGCGCCTAAGAAGGAAGCGTGATCTCCTAGTACTAAACCAGAAACAACTGATAAATATACAGCAAGGAATATATCTTCAAACATAATAATTCCTAAAATTAATTCGGTTTCATTATTACCAGTTCTTCTTAAGTCCACTAACACTTTAGCAACGATAGCGCTAGAAGAAATCGTAATAATACCCGCAATAATTAAGATTTCTAGTAATGGGAATCCCATTATAAATCCGTATAACAAACCAAGTGAAAAGTTAATTAAAATATAAATCGTTCCGCCAATCGCAATAGAGCGTCCAGATTTAATTAGTTTTTTCATTGAAAATTCTAATCCTAGATAGAATAGAAGGAATAGAACCCCAATCCGTCCAAGGAAGGAAATTACACTTGCACTTTCAATAAATTTGAGATCGATAACACCTATTGTCGGTGCATGCGGTCCTACTAACATTCCGAGAACAATTAGAAAAGGAATTACTGAGAATTTAAATTTTCCAGCAATTACCGCTGCAATTGCCACTAAAACTAAAGCTGTACCAACTTCAAAAATTAACGTATCCATCTAGTCAGTCCCCCCTATTTGAAAGTAATTCATTAATGATTTTTTTAATTTCTTCTCTCTCACCTGAAACTACAAGCATATCTCCTTCTTCAATTACTGTTTCTGGCCCTGGATTAAATAGCTTCTTCATGTTCTTCTTCATAACTGCGATTATCGTTACGCTATATGTTTTTCTTATTTCAAGATCGCCAATTGTTTTTCCGATTGCTGGAGCTGTATTCTCCACTTTGAACCACTCAATCGCTAAACCTTCAAAAACCATCTCAACATTTTCTAACGCCCTAGGCTTATATACCATTCCACCTAATATTGCTGCGATTTGCCTTGCCTCTGAGTCACGTAGTGAAATACTTGAGATGCTTTCTTCATGGTCTGAATCAAAATGATACATTTCTCTACGCCCATCATCATGAATGACAATTACCATCTTTTCGTTACCTTTCGTAACGATTTGAAACTTATAACCAATACCCGGAAGTTCACTTTCTCTAATATTCATTTTTAGCTCCTCCATAACTTATTTATTTTAATTTTCTGTTTTTCTGTCTTTTATTCATCCAATCAACTTTAGAAATTCTAACCACTCAGGATATTTGTGATTTGGAAATCTTTTATTGTAATAATAAGTTGCCCCTAAAAAGATACTTAAAGATGTAATGATAAAAAATATATTACTTCTCATTTTCAAACTCTCAAGGCTTACTTTCAATAAAGAATCTTCTTTCAAATTATCCCCACTTTCTCGCTTTAAATTTAGTTTTTTAAAATGTAAATAATTCTAAAAATATTACGATGTAACATAATCATAACACAAAATTGATTTAAGTAACATAATTTTTTAGAAAAATTGATTCTCGTATATTTTTTGCATATAATTTTCTTATTACGAAAAAAAGGAAGTGTATTATATGGTTGATATCTTTAGCAGATTCCTTGAGGTAACGAATAATATTTTATGGTCATATATTCTTATTGCAATGCTAATCGGCTTCGGTCTTTACTTCTCTTTTAAATTAAAATTTGTCCAAATTACTCATTTCAGTGAGATGGTCAGCTTAATTAGTAAAGGGTTTAATCGAAAAGAAAAAAAGAAAGATAGCATCTCTCCATTCCAAGCATTTTGCTTAAGTGCAGCAGCACGTATCGGTATCGGGAACTTAGCCGGTGTAGCACTAGCAATTTCAATGGGTGGACCTGGCGCAATATTTTGGATGTGGTTTATCGCAATTATCGGAGCAGCTACTAGTTTCGTAGAATGTACGCTCGCTCAAATTTATAAAGTAAAAGATGGTAGCAGGTTCCGTGGTGGGCCGGCATATTACATGGAAAAAGGATTAAACAAACGCTGGATGGGTGTTTGGTTCTCACTTCTTATTACAGTTGCGTACGGATTAATTTTCAATTCAGTACAAGCGAATACAGTAACAATAGCGTTTGAAAATGCTTTTGGACTAGAGCGAACAATCGTAGGAGCTCTATTAGCCTTATTAGTTGCAGTCATTATTTTTGGTGGTATTAAGAGCATTTCACGTATTACAGAAATGATTGTTCCGCCAATGGCAATCGTTTATATCGGCGTGGCTATTTTTGTCGTTATTAACAACTTCAATATGTTACCAAGCATTTTCATGGAAATCTTTAACGGTGCATTCGGTTTAGACCAAGCCATCGCTGGTGGTATTGGAGCAGCAATCAAGTTCGGAATTCAGCGCGGTTTATTCGCGACAGAAGCAGGTATGGGTAGCTCTCCTAACGCAGCAGCAACATCAGATGTATCTCACCCTGTAAAACAAGGACTTGTTCAAGCATTAGGTGTTTTCGTAGATACATTCTTAGTATGTACATCAACAGCATTTATCGTATTATGTTCTGGACTTTACAAAGGATCAAATTTAGAAGGTATCGAATTAACACAAAACGCTTTAAGTTCACAAATCGGACCGTGGGCAAGCACTTTCTTAGCGATTATTATTTTCCTATTCGCTTTCAGTTCTCTACTAGGAAACTACTATTATGGTGAAACAAATATTGCATTCATTAAAGAAAGCAAAACATGGTTAATGATTTATCGTGTTGCAGTTGTCGGAATGGTATTCTTCGGATCAATCGCTGCTCTTAAAACAGTTTGGAGTTTAGCTGATTTATTCATGGGACTAATGGTATTCACAAACTTAATTGCCATCTCATTCCTTAGCAAATTTGCTTACGCTGCATTAGTAGACTATTTGAAGCAAAAGAAACAAGGAAAAGATCCAGTTTTCGTTGCAAGCTCTATCCCTGGTTTACAGAATACAGAGTGCTGGGATGGACAGGATGTAGAAGAAAAACAGAAGGCTGTGTAATGATTAAAAGCGGATTCGGCTCGTTCAGAATCGCAGGACACTTCAAGCTCTCGACCTTGAAGCGCTTTTTGCTTCGAGCGAGAGAGCGAAATGACCGGAGATTCTAGCCGCTGGAGCTGGATATTAATTAAAAGCGGAGGTGACTTGCTCAGAACAGGAGG
>NZ_CP031748.1:5415581-5415786 GCF_003429245.1 Bacillus sp. CR71
GCTTGCTCATGCGTTAATTTTCCAGATTTCTTTTGCTCTAAAATCGACTTCGCTTTTGCTTTCGCCTGATCATCTAAGTTAGCAAACATGTCTCCATGTTTACCTTTCTCCGGCATTTTCACGCCTAGCTTTGTTAATTCCTCTTTTGCTTGCTCATGCGTTAATTTTCCAGATTTCTTTTGCTCTAAAATCGACTTCGCTTTTG
>NZ_CP031748.1:5415836-5876735 GCF_003429245.1 Bacillus sp. CR71
AGCGAAATGACCGGAGATTCTAGCCGCTGGAGCTGGATATTAATTAAAAGCGGAGGTGACTTGCTCAGAACAGGAGGGCATTGGAGCTCCTGACGAAGAGGCGTTCTTTGCCTCACAGGAAGGCGCGAAATGACCGACTGGTCTAGTCACCGGAGCTGGATATCATTAAAAGCACAAGCGGCTCATTTAGAACTAGAGCTATATATCAAACAAAATCCCTATTACCTCACCGTAATAGGGATTTTTATTTACAACAGTTCATAATTTGTTCAAATTAATTTCAGCAAAAGGGTTGTTTTATATCAATTACTAGATTATAATAATTATAAATTAGTAATTGATATAACATAACAACTCAAAAGGAGATTGATCATAATGAACAAACAAGTAATCGAGGTATTAAACAAACAAGTAGCAGACTGGAGCGTTTTATTCACAAAACTTCACAACTTCCATTGGTACGTAAAAGGGCCTCAATTCTTCACATTACACGAGAAATTCGAAGAACTTTACACAGAATCAGCTACTCACATCGATGAAATTGCAGAACGTATTTTAGCAATTGGCGGCAAACCAGTAGCAACAATGAAAGAATACTTAGAACTATCTTCTATTCAAGAAGCAGCATACGGAGAAACTGCAGAAGGGATGGTCGAAGCAATCATGAAAGACTACGAAATGATGCTAGTCGAACTGAAAAAAGGCATGGAAATCGCTCAAGACTCTGACGACGAAATGACATCTGACCTACTACTAGGCATCTACACAGAACTAGAAAAACACGCTTGGATGCTACGCGCGTTCTTGAATCAATAATAGACTTTAAAGCGGAGGTGACTTGCTCAGAACAAGAGGGCATTGGAGCTCCTGACGAAGAGGCGCTTTTTGCCTCACAGGAAGGCGCGAAATGACCGACTGTTCTAGTCACCGGAGCTGGATATCATTAAAAGCGGAAGCGGCTCGCTCAGAACAGGAGGGTGTTGGAACTCCTGATTACGAGGCGCTTTTTGCCTCGAATGAAGGAGTGAAACAACCGACTGTTCTAGCCGCTGGAGCTGGATATCATTAAAAGCAGAAGCGGCTCGCTCAGAATCGCAGGGCATTGGAGCTCTCAACCTTGAAGCGCTTTTTGCTTCGAGCGAGAAAGCGAAATGACCGGAGATTCTAGCCGCTGGAGCTGGATATTAATTAAAAGCGGAGGTGACTTGCTCAGAACAGGAGGGCATTGGAGCTCCTGACGAAGAGGCGTTTTTTGCCTCACAGGAAGGCGCGAAATGACCGACTGTTCTAGTCACTGGAGCTGGATATCATTAAAAGCAGAAGCGGCTCGCTCAGAGTCGCTTTTTTCTGTAATGGTTGCACTTAACGGTACACGAAATTATATCAACGATTTTTCAAATATATCGATCATTCCCCTTAATATATCAACGATTTTTTCATTATATCGATCATTACCCTCAATATATCAACGATTCGACAAGGGATATCAATTTACCGACAAATCACGACAGTATTAACACACAATTCGCCCCCACTTTTATCACTATATTACAATCCTTTTTATGTTAAAATATAGGAAACACCCTTTAGTATCATAGATCCAAAAGGCTTTTCCAAATTCATCATTTACTACTTAAATGACGGGAGTGGTTCAGTTGAAAGACTACTTAATTAGAGCGTTTTTTGCGTTAATAACAGTTGGGATTCTCTTACTTATAGCTAATATTTTCAATATACGTGTCGAGGTTAAGGACTATGCTTTCCTCGTTGTCGTAGCAATTGGTGGCGGCTGGGGTGGCTGGTACCTGTATAAAAAACAAAGCAATCAAAATGATAAAGGCATTCCAAAGTAATATGGAATGCCTCTTTTATTGCCTTCTGTAATAAATAATGAAATTCAGACCATTAATACAACCAATCGCAATAAACATACAAAACGATTGTGGATCTCCACCTAGATTATACTCATCAACGATAAAACCAATCATAAAGAGCGTTATCGCCGAAACACCGATACACAATATCGAAATAAACCAAAGCGAAAATTCATTAATTAGCTCTTTCTTCTGTGTTGAAACAATTAGCATAACAAGAATAGACGCTGCTAAAATACTTTTAAAAACCGGACGTAAATACACAAACTCCTCCATCTATTTCTCCTTTCCCAAAAACATTACATCTAAACATTAACATATTTAACCAAATTAAAAACACATGCCTTTTTCAATTAAAACGACATGTGTTTCCGTATTTGCTATGATAGTTGCTTCCACTTCGTTCCCAAAACAGGACGCTCATAATTTTGGATTGCATGAATTAGTTTATCTGCCGTCTCAGCTGAAACGATCAATTCTTTATTTGATGGATTCATAAATCCTTCTTCTGCTGCACGTTCAACCATTTGCAGAATTGGTCCATAAAAACCTTTTATGTTTAATAAACCAACTGGCTTATTGTGTATACCAATTTGTGACCAACATACAACTTCAAATAGTTCTTCAAACGTTCCGTATCCGCCTGGAAGCGCAATAAAAGCATCCGCAAGCTCTGCCATTTTCGCTTTACGTTCATGCATTGTCTCTACTTCAATTAATTCTGTTAATCCTGTATGTACAATTTCTCCTCGAAATAGACCGCGCGGCATAACCCCTGTTACACGTCCACCTAAACGAAGAACTTCGTTTGCTACTTCTCCCATTAATCCGACACATGAACCACCGTATACGAGCTCATAGTCGTTCTCAACAAACATTTTACCTAACTGAATTGCCTGCTCTTTGAATTCTGGTCTCTCCCCTAAATTAGAACCTGCAAACACACAAATCTTTCTCATCCCTACACCCCGGAACTATATATTGTTATGATACAATGAATATTGTACAACATATTGAGGAGATGAGGAAGAAATGGATATCGTTGCATTCCAAAGATGGGTTGAGGAATTTTACGAAAAACGAAGCTGGTCACAGTATAATGCCTTTATTCGCTTAAATTTCTTAACTGAGGAAGTTGGGGAAATTTCACGAGTCGTTCGCGCTATTGAAATCGGCCGCGATCGCCCTGATGAAGATGCGAAAACAGAAGAAGAGCTAAAACAAGAACTAAAAGAAGAACTTGGCGATGTACTATCTAACCTTATTATTCTTTCGCAAAAATATGATTTAGATTTACAAGACATTATGGACGCACACGTCACAAAGCTTTCGAAAAGATTCGAAGCATCTAAATGAGAATATTATCAATTATGGTATAATATTATTGTCACAATACTAAGGGGGATTTTATGTTATCAAAAAAATTGCACGACGCATTAAATGAACAAATGAACTTTGAATTTTACTCTGCCCATGCTTATATGGCAATGGCTGCTTACTGTACAGCTGAGAGCTATGATGGATTCGCTAACTTTTTCCTTGTACAAGCTGAAGAAGAACGTTTCCACGCAATGAAGCTTTACAACTATATTAATGACCGCGGAGAGCGCGCTATTATTACTGGATTTGATAATCCGAATAACGAATACGAATCTGTATTAAACGCTTTTGAAGTCGCACTTGAGCACGAGCGTGAAGTAACGAAACGTATTTACAACTTATCTGATATCGCTTGGGATGAGCGTGAACATGCAACAATTACATTTTTAAAATGGTTCGTCGATGAGCAAGTAGAAGAAGAAGCTTCATTCGATAGCATCATCCAAAAACTAAAACGTATTACAAGCGATTCAAACGCACTGTTTATGCTAGATGCTGAATTAGAGAAACGTACATTTACGCCTCCAGCTGAGTAATATTTCAATCACCTTAATACATGTATTAAGGTGATTTTTTTGTTTGCTCTCTATCTTAAAATCACCTTAAATTTCCTCATATTTAACATAGTGCCAGATATAAAATGGTATTATTTTCAATATAAAAACGAATATACGAGGAGAGAAAAAATGAATCAACGTGTAGAATCTGTTGATGCAATTCGTGGTTTCGCTTTGTTTGGCATTTTACTAGTCAATATGACATTAATTCAATTTGGGTTCTTCACCAGTGAAAAACCCACTTATCTATTTGGCGATCTTGATAAAGGTGCTAATTGGTTTATTCAATTTTTCGGCACACATAACTTTATATCCCTATTTTCTTTTCTATTTGGGCTTAGCATTATTTTGTTACAAAAAAGTATTATCGCAAAAGGAAAAAAATTCTTCCCTACATACATAAGACGTATTATCATTCTTTTACTACTCGGCTACATTCACGGTACTTTTGTTTGGGAGGGAGATATTTTATTTGCATACGGAATAATCGGGATTTTTTTAATGATATTCATCAATCGAAAACCGAAAACTTTGCTCATTTGGGCGATTATTCTACTCGCACTTATTACACTTATGTCCTATCAAACTGATCCATCTACAAATATAAATGATTTCGCACCTTATACTGAAAAAGAACATAAAGTCCATCAAACCGGAGGCTATATGGATCACGTCAACTTTAGATTGACTGAAAATCCTTTTGATTACATGGGAATTGACGGTGCATTCGGATTATTTTTCATATCAGTTTTCGCAATAATTTTTATGTCTCCACTGTTCCTACTCGGAATGTATGTAGGGAAAAAAGGCTGGCTATTTGAGGTCAATAAACATATACCTGCTGTCAAAAAAATATGGTTTGCCACCGGTCTCTTCTCTTTTACAATTAAAATCTTAGCTATGTTCGTAAAGCATCCGATGTTAATTATGTTACAAGATGGCCTTACACCAGTAACTATGACCTTCTTTTACGGAAGTACGATTATTTTATTATTCCATTACAAAAAAGCATCTCGTCTACTAACATACATGGCGAACATGGGAAAAATGTCCGTTAGTAATTACTTAGCACAATCTATTATTGCAACAACTATTTTTTACGCATATGGATTTGGCCTATACGGTAAAATCGGTTATTTCTTCGGTATTCTTTTAACCATCGGAATTTATACGATTCAATTATTCGTTAGCACCTATTGGCTCCAGAAATACCGGATGGGTCCAGTGGAATATGTGTGGAGACTGGGAACTTATTTAGAGAAACCACGTTTTAAAAGAGATTTGGATAAAGCAAGTTAAACAAAAAAGCAATGAGCTTACGCTCATTGCTTTTCTTAATTTATTAAAGCATAACCCCAACGATAATCGCTGATAATATACTTACTAACGTTGCACCGTATACAAGTTTTAAACCGAATGATGATACAACGTTTGCTTGTTTGCCATCGATACTCTTCGTTGCACCTGCGATAATTCCGATAGATGAGAAGTTCGCAAATGATACAAGGAAGATAGATAAAATACCTACTGTACGAGCTGATAAATCGCCAGCTACTTTTCCAAGGTCAAGCATTGCAACGAATTCGTTCGTCACTAATTTTGTTGCCATAATTTGTCCTGCTTGTAGCATCTCTGATGTTGGAATACCCATTACGAATGCTAATGGTGAGAAAATGTATCCTAAAATGCTTTGGAATGTGATTCCGAAAATTGAATCGAATACACCGTTAATTGCTGTAATTAATGCTACGAAACCGATTAACATCGCCGCTACTGTTACAGCGATAGAGAAACCAAGCATAATATATTCGCCTAACATTTCAAAGAATGTTTGTTTCTTGTCTTCTTGTAATTCTAAAATATCGTCTTCTTCTTTTACTTCATATGGATTAATGATATGAACGATAATGAATCCACTGAATAAGTTTAATACAAGTGCTGTTACTACATATTTTGGATCAATCATTTTCATATAAGAACCGACGATTGACATCGATACTGTAGACATTGAAGATGCACAAAGTGTGTATAAACGATTTTTCGGTAATTTGCTTAGTTGATCTTTTACTGTAATGAATACTTCCCCTTGACCAACGATTGCAGCCGCTACCGCATTATATGATTCTAGTTTTCCTAAACCGTTAACTTTACTTAATAGGAAACCGACTGCACGAATGATAATCGGTAAAACTTTAATATGTTGCAGGATCCCGATTAATACTGCTAAGAAAATAATCGGTAATAATACTGTTAAGAAGAATGGTGCTTGTCCATCGTTTGCTAGACCACCAAATACGAAGTTAACCCCAGCTTCCGCAAATTTTAAAATAGAACCAAATCCATCTGCGATCCCTTTTACTAATACAAATCCGACCTTTGTATTTAGTAAGAAATACGCAAGTACCAATTGAATGACAAGCATAAGTGCAATTGGTTTATATTTAATTTTCTTACGATCTGAACTGATAAGGAAACCTAGTACAAACACTACAAGTAAACCGACTAGAAACATTACTATTTTCATATGTGAATCCCCCACTTCTCCCACGAGTTATTGGTCGTATAACGTATAACGAATGACGTCTGACCATTGTTGTTAAAAAAATTTAAAACCCCTAAAAACTATTCAACTGTCATCTAAAATCAGTAAGCGTTTACATAAATTGCAATTTATAAAAGGTAGCTTCTTCTCTCCTACCATACTTGAAAGTCTGAAATTGATACCACCTACAAATCAAATTGTAAGCGTTATCTAGGTGAAATGCAATATAAATTTTAAAAGATTTTTATATGTTAATATATTCCTAATTAATTGGTTTTTTCATGCAAATTTACCATAAAAAAATAGCCCTAGCTATGAGCTAGAGCCATCCTTTTTTTACCCCGCTTTAACGGGCAGTAAGACCCCCATCTCAACATTCAGCGAAAACAAAGAAGTTAGATGGGTGATTAACTGCCCATAAAAGCCCGATTGGTGAGGGCTGATAATCAGCGGGGGATAAAGCTCCCCCCACTAATTAAAGTTTCACTTTATAACATAACACCAACGATAATCGCTGATAAAATACTTACTAATGTCGCACCGTACACAAGGCGTAGGCCGAATGATGATACAACATTTGATTGATTTTCATCGATACCTTTCGTTGCACCTGCGATAATTCCGATAGATGAGAAGTTCGCAAATGATACAAGGAATACAGAAAGAATACCAACTGTACGAGCCGATAAATCACCAGCTACTTTTCCAAGATCAAGCATCGCAACAAACTCGTTTGATACTAATTTTGTTGCCATAATTTGTCCCGCTGTTACCATTTCTGCTTGCGGGATGCCCATTACGAATGCTAATGGTGAGAAAATATATCCTAAAATAGCTTGGAATGTAATACCGAACATTGAATCAAACAAGCTATTGATTGCTGTAATTAATGCTACGAAACCAAGTAACATTGCCGCTACTGTGATCGCGATTGTGAAACCAAGCATAATATATTCGCTTAGCATTTCAAAGAATGATTGTTTCTTCTTATTTTCTAATTTCAGTGTATCTTCTTCTTCTGTAATATCGTACGGGTTAATAATATGAATGATAATGAAACCACTAAATAAATTTAATACAAGTGCTGTTACTACATATTTTGGTTCAATCATTTTCATATAAGAACCAACAATTGACATCGATACTGTCGACATAGAAGATGCACATAATGTATATAAACGATGTTTTGGGATTTTACTTAATTGATCTTTTACTGTAATAAATACTTCTGCTTGTCCAACAATGGCAGCTGCTACTGCGTTATATGATTCTAGTTTTCCTAGACCATTTACTTTACTTAACAACGTACCAATAGCACGAATAAATATTGGTAAAATTTTAAAGTGTTGCAGAATTCCGATTAAAACCGCAAAGAATACGATTGGTAATAGCGCTGTTAAGAAGAATGAAACCTCTCCTTTATTAACAAGACCACCAAATACGAAAACGATTCCAGCTTCCGCATATCCAAGAAGTGCGCCAAATCCATCTGAAATTCCTTTTACTAAAATATAACCAACTTGCGTATTTAATAAGAAATAAGATAATACTAGCTGAATAATAAGCATAATTGCGATTGGTTTATACTTAATCTTCTTTCGATCGGCACTTATAAGAAAACCGAGTACAAATACAACGAGTAATCCTACAAGGAACATAACAAACTTCATTAATAAAATCCTCCATTTAACTCTTCATTAACGTTGAACGTCTGACCATTCGAAACAAGAAATAATCCGAACTTTCCATTTCTCCTCCAAAACCTTCAATCGGATAGGAAAGATCATAAAACCTCTTATTTCAAAGGCATTTTCCATTCTAACATAAATCATAATTCATATCCGCATTTTTCTTAAAAAAAATACGTTTTATTATGAAACATTCATGAATGTTCGTCTTTTTCATTATAAAGCGAAACTTTAATGAACGGGAGTTTCACTTCACACAAATAGCTGAACCAACAAAAAATGAGCATCAAGTTTCACTTGATGCTCACCTCATTATACTGCTTTTTCTTTATCAGCTACCTCTGGCTTATCCCAACACTCTGTATTGTTCAAACCTGGAATAGACTCCGCATAAAAGACTGGATCTTTCCCTTGTTTCTTTTGCTTAATATAATCTGATAACGCTGCGAAAGCGTACTTAGAAAGGAATACAATTGCTACTAAGTTAATAACAGCCATAATTCCCATAAATAAATCTGCTAAATCCCAAACGATTTGAATTGTCGCCACGGACCCTAGCATAACCATACCAAGTACAGCAATGCGGTATGCATTTAATAGCACTTTACTTCCATTTAAGAACTCAATATTCGTTTCACCATAGTAGTAGTTACCTACTAATGAACTGAATGCAAACAAGAAGATTGCAACTGCTACAAATATAGAAGCCCATGGACCGATATGTTGACTTAACGCCTGCTGCGTTAATTGAATTCCATTTAAATCAGCTGCATTATGCACATCTGATAAAAGAATAATAAATGCTGTACAACTACAAATTAATAATGTATCTGTAAATACCCCTAAAGTTTGAATGAAACCTTGTTTAACTGGGTGCGTTACGTTTGCAGTCGCTGCTGCGTTCGGCGCACTACCCATACCTGCTTCATTTGAGAATAATCCACGTTTTACCCCTAATAAAATCGCAGCTCCTAATCCTCCACCTACTACTTCTTTAATTCCGAAAGCATGTAAGAAAATTTCTTTAAATACATATGGAATTGCCGTAATGTTTGTTACAACAACGAATAATGCCACTGCTACATAAATAATTGCCATTACTGGAACAATCATTTCAACCGCGCGAGCAATTCGTTTTACTCCGCCGAAAATAATAACTGCAAGTAAACCAGCCATAACAAGACCTACTAATCTACTATCTGTTTTGAACGCCCCATCAAAGGCAGCCGCTACAGTATTAGACTGTACAGCGTTAAAAATCAATCCGAAACTTACTGTTATTAGAACAGAGAACACAACACCTAACCAGCGTTTCTTTAAACCCTTTTCCATATAATACGCTGGGCCCCCACGGAATGCATTCCCATCTTTTACTTTATAAATTTGCGCTAATGTGCTCTCTACAAATGCAGAAGCACCCCCAATTACCGCGATTAACCACATCCAAAATACTGCTCCTGGACCACCTGCTGAGATTGCAATAGCTACACCAGCTAAGTTACCAGTACCTACACGAGAAGCTGTACTCATACAAAACGCTTGAAATGATGATACGCCGCTCTTCTCTTTTTGCGCTTTTCTCGTTTTCGAGCTTGCTCCATCCCCAAGCAAACGAATCATTTCACCGAAGTAACGAACTTGGACAAATTTCACACGAAATGAAAAATAGAGCCCTAACCCAATTAACATCGCAATAATGACATATGACCAAAGGATATTATTTACATCCCCAATTACCCTAGCTAAAAAATCCATATTTGCATTGCCCCCTCTTCCTAACAATAAGAAAATTATATTCTAAAAACTTTAAGTAATCAAGAACTTTATGTAAGGTTTTATAACATGAATATGTTAATAAAATTAACATACGTGTTTTTTTTACATAAAAATATAGCCATTACATACATTTATCCAATACTCAATCACTTATCCTCTTCGACCAGTCATACTTTTAATACAGCACGTTCCCCACAAATAACGAGAGAGAAATAAACAAAAAAATTATATTAATAATTACCTCTCACCCTTTTCATCATTTCCTACAACAAAAAAGGCGAGCATCGAATTCACCTCGATGCTCGCCTTTTCATTTACACTGCTTTTTCTTTATCTGTTACCGCTGACTTATCCCAACACTCTGTATTCGTTAAACCAGGAATAGAATCTGCACTGAAGACTGGATCTTTTCCTTGTTTCTTTTGCCTTACATAGTCTGCCAATGCAGCATACGCAAATCGGCCGAGAAGTGTAATCGCAATTAAGTTCGTGATTACCATTAGCCCCATAAATAAGTCCGCCATATTCCATACAACTTGAAGCGTCGCAACAGAACCGAATAATACCATTCCAACTACCGCAATACGATAAATTGTTAACCACGTTTTGCTTTGCTTAATGAATTCAATATTTGTTTCACCATAATAGTAGTTTCCTAGAAGTGAACTAAATGCAAATAAGAAAATAATAATCGCTAAGAAACTGCTCGCCCATGGGCCAATTTGTGAACTTAATGCATTTTGTGTTAATTCAATACCTTCTAAATTCGTTGCTTTATATGCACCAGAACATAGTACGATAAATGCTGTTGATGTACATACTAAGAATGTATCTACTAATACTCCAATCGTTTGAATAAAACCTTGTTTCGCTGGATGCGTTACATCAGCTGTTGCTGCCGCATTCGGCGCACTACCCATACCTGCTTCGTTCGCAAATAATCCGCGCTGAATACCATATTTCATCGCAGCACCGATACCGCCACCTACAGCTGAATCTAAACCAAATGCACCTTTAAAGATTTCCGTAAACACATCTGGTATTAAATAGAAGTTTTTAATGACAACAAAAATAGCTACGGCAATATAAATAAGCGCCATTGGCGGAACAATCATTTCCGACATACGTGCAATACTTTTTACACCACCAAAAATAATAACCGCAACTAATGCAGCTAATACAATACCAACAATATAACGCTCTAAGCCAAATGCATTTTCAAATGCTAATGTTACTGTATTTGCTTGTACTGAGTTGAAAATTAAACCGTAACTAATTGTAATCAGAATAGAGAACCAAATCCCCATCCAACGTTTATTTAAACCTTTTTCCATATAATAAGCAGGACCACCACGGAAGCCACTGCCATCTTTTATTTTATAAATTTGCGCAAGCGTACTTTCTACGAAACTTGAAGAAGCACCGATAATCGCAATAACCCACATCCAAAATACAGCTCCAGGTCCTCCCATAGAAATAGCTAACGCTACACCAGCTAAGTTCCCGATACCAATACGAGCTGCAGAACTCATACAAAATGCTTGGAACGATGATACACTGCCCTTTTTACGTGTCTTGCCAGTTAGTCCATCACTCATTAAACGAATCATTTCTCCTAAATGAGTAAGCTGTACGAATTTCAATTTAATAGAAAAATAAAGCCCTAAACCAATTAACATTGCAATAAGAATATATGACCAAAGAATCGTATTCGTTGATGAAACGAATTGTTCCAAAATATTCATACAATTAACCCCTCCTTTTCTCCATAAAACGAATTATATTTAAAAAACATTCAAAAATCAACATTTTTCGACAATTTGCAATTTCCAAATATTAGCCAAGCGCGAAGTAACAATATCTTTATGACTCTCCTCCCTCTAACTGTGCATACTAAAACAAAAAATAAATCTACAAACTACCCCATTGACAAAAACACCTACCTGTAACTATAATGATTACAACAGGTTGTAACAAACCTAATTACAATACATTCATTCACTTTCAGATATACAATTTAACAAAACACTTTGGAGGGATTTATTATGAAAATCGGAATTATCGGAGCAACTGGTAAAGCAGGAAGTCGTATTTTAAAAGAAGCATTAGATCGTGGACATGAAGTAACTGCAATCGTAAGAAACGCTGCAAAAATTACAGAAGAAAACGTAGAAGTTTTAGAAAAAGACGTATTTTCTCTTACATCTAACGACCTACAAGCATTCGACGTAGTTGTAAATGCATTTGGCGCTCCAGCAGGGCAAGAACACCTTCACGTAGATGCAGGAAACGTACTTATTGAAGCTGTGAAAGGTGCACCAAATACAAAATTACTTGTAGTTGGCGGAGCAGGAAGCTTATTTGTAGACGAAGAAAAAACAACACGTGTATTTGATACACCAGGTTTCCCAGGCGAATACCTTGCAACAGCTCAAAACCAAGGTAAAAACTTAGAAATCTTGCAACAAACAAATGATATCACTTGGACATTCATCAGCCCTTCTGCACTATTCGCATTAGGAAAACGCACTGGTTCTTACAAAGCTGGCAAAGACAATCTTCTTGTTAACTCAAAAGGTGATAGCTACGTAAGTTACGAGGACTTCGCAGTTGCAGCACTTGATGAAATCGAAAATCCAAAACATGTAAACGAACGCTTCACAGTTGTTTCTGAAGCTGAATAATAAAAAAGCTCGTAAAACATAATGTTTTACGAGCTTTTTCTTATTATCGTACTTGCTCTAAGCCATTTTGAGTAATCTTGAAGGAAATCTCTTTAAATTTTTTCGCATCCCCTTTTCCAATTAACTCACCAGTTTTATACCAACTTAAACGATCAGATTCTGCATGATACACTTTTACTACATCACCATACTCGAACATCATACCATTTACTTGCTCAGCAAAATTCTTTGAAGTTTCTTGTCCTTCTGCTGTTACATGTTTTTTCTCCGTTCCATTTTGATCATATAGGGTAATTCCCATATATAATTCATTGTTAAAGTAACTATGAATTTGTTCATTTGTAGACGTTACATGTAGTTTCTTATCATCATGATTTAACGTTACAATAGAACGAATATCATCACCCAGCCCTTGGTATACAAGACTATCTCCATATGTTACTTCTACTGGTACTTCCGTTACTTTCTTATTTCCAAAACGGTCTTTCGTTTCTACTTTTACTGTTTGTTTACCGATTTTTGTTGTATTTGGTTTTTCTACAAATCCAATTACTTCTCTATCTTTCACTTGAACAAAGTTTTTTGCATCTAATTTATCAGCGTTTGTTGCGATTACTACTTTTTGCGGTATAGCTGTTACTTCTTGTTGTGCTTCCATTCTCTCAAAACCTTGCTCTGTCACTTTAAAGAGCACTTCATGAACACCATACTGCGCATTCATTAGTTCATTCTTTTTATACACTTTAAATCTATCAAACTCTCTTTGATATACCTTTATTACATCACCGTATTCAAAAGTCATTCCATTAAATTGTTCTGCAAATACTTTCGTATTCTCCGATGCTTTTACTGATAAATCTTTCTTCTCTTTTCCATCCTTATCATACACAGTCATTCCCATATACTTCTCATCTGCAAATGAAGTATGCATTGGACCTTCTGAATCTGTTGTACTGAATTTCTTTTCTTCATGATTTAATGTAACAATCGATTTAATATTCGTTTCGTCGTGCCATGTACCGAAGAACATAATGCTATCTCCGTAAATCACTTCTACTGGCACTTCTGTTATTTGCTTATTACCAAAGCGATCTTTCGTTTCTACTTTTACTGTTTGTTTTCCAACTTTTGCTGTAGTTGGTTTTTCTACAAATCCTACTACTTCTCCGTCTTTCACCTGAACAAAATTTTTCGCTTCTAATTTTTCAACATCTGTTCCGATTACTACTTGTTGAGGTTTCGCTGTGACTTCTTGCAACATGTCCATTCTCTCAAAACCTTTTTCTGTCACTTTGAAGAATAGTTCTTTTGTTCCTTTTTTCTCACCTTGACCAGTAAGTGTATTATTTTGATACCATTTCAAACGATCCGGTTCTGCGTGGAATACTTTCACTACATCTCCATACTCGAACTGTATACCATTCACTTGCTTCGCAAAGTTCTCTGATGTTTCTTGTCCCTCTGCTGTTACATGTTTTTTCTCTTTTCCTTCTCCATCGTATAACGCGATCCCCATGTATAGCTCTTTATTAAAATACTCATGAATTTCGCTATCCATATCAGTTGCATGGAATCTCTTCTCTTCGTGCCTTAAAGTTACAATTGAAGCAATATCATCGCCATTTCCTGCATATGCAATGCTATCTCCATAAACCACTTCTAATGAAACTTCCGTCACTTTCTTATTACCAAAGCGATCTTTCGTTTCTACTTTTACTTTTTGTTCACCAATCTTTGTCGTATTCGGTTTTTCTACAAATCCTACTACTTCTCCGTCTTTGACTTGCACAAAATCTTTTGCTTCTAATTTTTCAACGTCAGTTCCAATAACTACTTTTTGTGGTACTGCTGTTACTTCTTGCAGAGCTTCTAATCTTTCAAATCCATTTTCAGTAATTTCGAAGAATAATTCTTTTATTTCTTTATTTTTTCCTTCTCCCACATATAAACCTTTTTGATACCAATGTAAACGTGAAGACTCTGCATGGTATACTTTCACCACATCTCCATATTCAAATGCTAACCCATTTGCTTCCTTGGCAAAAGCTTCTGTATTCTCCAAGCCTTTTACCTCTATATTTTTCTTCTCTTTTCCCTCTTTATTGTACAAGGTGAATTCAAAATACTTCTCATCTCCAAAGTAATCATGAATCAAATTATCCGTATCTGTCGCACTCATTTTTTTCGTATCATGATGTAACGTTATAATCGATTTCATATCGTCACTACCATAACTTAATCCATATACAAATAGGCTATCTCCATAAGTTACTTCTACTGGCACTTCCGTCACTTTCTTATTTCCGAAACGATCTTTCGTTTCTACTTTTACTTTTTGTTCACCGATTTTCATTGTATTCGGTTTTTCTACAAATCCAATTACTTCTCCACCTTTTACTTGAACAAAGTTTTTCGCTTCTAATTTTTCAGCGTCTGCCCCGATTAATACTTTTTGCGGTACTGCTTCTACTTCCTGTATACCGTCTATTAGTTCATATCCTTGTGGAGTAATCTTAAAGAACTTTTCTTTTTTATTCTTAGCTCCACCTTGATCTACAAGTTTATTACTTTGATACCAATCGAAACGACTTGGTTCTGCATGATATACTTTCATAATATCGCCATATTGAAGTTCAACACCTTCAAGTTGCAAAGCAACTTTTTTAGAATTTTCTTGCCCTTCTATAGAAATATTTTTCTTTTCATTTCCATCCTTATCATATAAGGTAATCCCTACATACTTTTCATTTTTAAAGCGCTCATGAAACTCATTACCAACGAAAGAAACGTTGATTTTCTTTTCATCATGAAGGAGCGTTATAACAGAATTTACCTCATCACCGTAACCTTTAAATACCATAGTATCTCCATAAAGACTGTTAACTGGAACAGAAATGAAATTTCTCTGTCCTTTCTCATCCTCAATTTCTACTAATACCGCTCTTTTTCCAACCTCTAAATACGGCCACATAATTCTACCTGTTACTTTTACATTTTCACCTAAATTTTGAACAAGACTATTTGCTAGATTTTCATTAAAATTCGCACCAACGATGAGATCTTGTACCACAGTAGACGCTTCACCATAAGGAAGCCCGCCGTATGGTTTCACTTGTTTTTCACGAATAATATTACTATCTGATGCTTTCCATATTTCTTTTTCTAATTTAGGTAAATTTAAATTTTCGATTTTCCCTCTAACCTCATCATTTGGACCTAATCCCCATTTCTCAAAAAACGGCACTAAGTTTTGTTTAGCCGCTTTCGATGCCATATAAATAAACATTTGCTTTTTATCTTCATCTGAAGCAGGCATTTCAGATTCTGGTAATAAGCGATACATTTGATGTAAATTAGGGTAAAAATGCTCTCCATAAGCTAAATCAAGTTGCCAAAACATTACTAGTTTCTCGAATTCTTCCATCTTTTTTTGAGCATCAGGATTATCTAAGTAAGCAAAAGCTTTTTTATAATGACCATCTTCTTCTAGACTTGATTTATTGCCTAACATTCTTTGAACCGATAATGAATATATATTTACTGTTACTTCTCCTACACCTGACCAAAACCAAGGAGCTTGCTGATGTAAATGCCCTACTTCATGCCACGGTCCCCAGCCATCTCCTTGTAATCTCTTTATATTTAAAACCCTATCCATAGTCTCTGGAACATACCCTGTATGATAATGAGTAGCAAACATCCAATCATCTTTATCTGGTTTTCTCTTTTCAACAAATTGGATATAGTGGTTTGGAGCTTTTGACACCCCTATACCATCTTCAGATAATCCTGCTACAGAATTTTCAAAGCGAATAATCTTATCATGTAGCCTCATTAATTCTACTGGATCCGTCTCTCCCATATAGTTTGCCACTGCTTCAGGACTTGCAGTAATTAAACTTCTCTCACCCTTCAATTCAACTGCATAAGGATTTTTATACTTTTTTAACATTGCATCCCAATCTTTTTTTGTGTGTTTCCCTAATACAAATAATGGAAAATGACTTCCTCCATGAATAACTGAAGCTGTTACTTCGCCATCATTATTCATGTTATAAAAATATAGTATTCCACCTCTTGAAGATGAAATATTATTTTCACCAGGTTTTAACTCAAATTCTTCAAACCCTTTTTCATCATATGACTTCGTTCCTATGAACGCTTTAATAGATTGCGTTCCTTTTATTTCAATTTTAATTTCTTCATTTGGACCAGCATAAATTCCAGTTGGTTCATTTGTTGAAAGTACATAACGTACTTTTAAGCGTTTTTGCTCTTCTTCAACACTACCTTTCCCAGGCAAATGAAACGTTCTCTGCTCCAAACGATTCTCTTTACTCTCTTCCAACTGCCCGCCCTTATTCTCTTCCAAAGGCGCCGCATATCCTTTCGATGCTTCGAAAGCTACTGGTGATAATAATGTAGATATACAAATACCAGCTACTAATACCCTACTCTTTTTCTGCTTTGACATAATCTGTGTCCCCTGTCCTTTTTTTAGACAAACCATCCTATATATTCATTTAATAAGAAATCCTATTATTTTTATAAAAACATTTATTGAATAGACTAACACCTCTCGCACCTATATCAATTACTACCGCATTTCTCTAAATGTATTCGCTTTCTTATATTGTAAATTTTTTTATGTATTACGCCCTCCTCACTTCGCTCTACTTGTGATGAGTTCTCTTCTTACATAAAAGGAAAATAGTAAAAGATATATTTTAGTCTCGTCATCTATACATCTAAAAATAAAACCTTACATTTTCTTCATATATGACCATCTATAGGTAGTTTTTCCAAATGAATTTTACACGCTTTTACCTTCATTTAATAGCCTCCCTCCAAGAATAATATTACAATTTTGTGAATTTAATCTATTAATCGTAACGTTAGGATTTAATTATATTTATATTATTTTAAAATATAATTTACTCTGTAAAAACACTATTTTATCTATTTTATTATTTTCTTAATATAACTTTAATCCTTGCATACAAAAAGCATTGGCATAGGCCAATGCTTTTATTTACCTTTTATATTGATTCGGTTTATGCGGTTCATTTGGAGTATATGGCTTATTTGGTTTATTTGGAGCCTCAGCCTTTTTCCAACTTACCGCTAACTCAGGGCTCGTTTTCTCTTCACTACGCTCAAGTAATACTACTGCATTTTGAATAGTCGGTGTACCTTTATGCGCAATCCCTTGTAATTTCGTTAAATTTCCTGATACTTTAAAGCTAAATCCACCAGCTGGTGTTTGTTTCGGAATTAAAATGCGGAACTTCTCTCCTACATTAAATTCTGTTTTTGTTTCGCCTTTTTCATTTGCAAACTTCACGCCCGCTGGTGCACCTGTTGCTTGCACTTTATACGTTCCGCTTTTTGCATTTGTTTCTACTGTATATAAACCTGTTTCAAAGAAATCATTTTTTAATACTGCTTCTTGTTCTTCTGTAGGAGTTACACTCATCGTAATTTCTTGTAACTCTTCACTAGCGTTTGCTTTTGCAACGATGTCTTTCGTTACTTTCTCTACATTTTTATTGCGGAAATCTAAATCATTAACATCAATTTGTTTTAACGCATTCCACACTGCCAGTTGCGTTGCGTAATGCGCCTCTCTCCAATCAGATACCCCTAATTCTTGTGGGCTCTTTTGTGGATATCCATTCAACAGTACACGGTACACGTTAATATCTACTTTACCCATTTCTGGTAAGTCTTGACCGCTCGGAGATTTTAAGTCTACATTTAAGCAAAATGCAATTTTTCCATCTGCCGTTTTAATAAGTTCTGTTCGGATTGGTTTCTTCTTTGACCTACTATAACTCCAATCCATTTCATACTTTGTATGGTCCATAACCTCTGCGAATGCTTTTTGAAGTGGGAATAATACAAATAAGACACTTAAAAACATAGCTAAAAGTTTGAACGATTGCTTTATATTCATATTTACAGCCCCTTAATAACAAACTTAATACTAAGTAGTATTTAATTAGAAAATATTTTTATGCACAAAAAAAGAGTGCATAAAAGCACTCTTTTTTCTTTCTTACTTTAATCTTAGAAATCGAAGTTATCAGGATCTGGACCAACGCGGTGATTTTCGTTTAACGCATCGATTGTTTCCATGTCTTCTTTTGTTAATTCAAAGTTAAATACATCCGCGTTTGCAATAATGCGGTGTTCTTTCGTTGATTTTGGAATTGTGATTATTCCGTTTTGAAGATCCCAACGTAAAATCACTTGTGCTGTTGTTTTACCGTGTTTCTCAGCAATTGCTTGTAATGTTTCGTTATCTAATAATTGACCTTGCATAAGTGGTGACCATGCTTCCATTTGAATACCTTGTTCTTTACAGAAAGCTTGTAATTCTTTTTGTGTTAAACGAGGGTGGTATTCTACTTGGTTAATCATTGGCTTAATTTCTGCATCTTTCATTACATCTTGTAAGTGGTGAATTTGGAAGTTACTTACGCCAATTGCACGTACGCGATCTTCTTTATAAAGTGTTTCTAGCGCTCTCCACGTATCTTTATATTTTCCTTCTACAGGCCAGTGAACAAGATATAGGTCTAAATAATCTAGTTCTAATTTCTTTAAGCTCTCTTCGTATGCAGCAATTGTTTCTTCGTATCCTTGATCTGCGTTCCATACTTTTGAAGTGATAAATAATTCTTCTCTTGAAATACCAGTCGCTTCAATACCGGCACGGATTCCTTCACCTACAGCTTTTTCATTTCCGTAAATTGCAGCTGTATCGATGCTACGGTATCCTGCTTTAATCGCTGATTTTACAGCTTCTACAAGTTCTGGTCCTTCTTCTACTTTAAATACACCTAAACCGAACCAAGGCATTTCTACACCATTATTTAATACTGTTTTACTTTGTAAGTTTTTCATTTTATTTTCTCTCCTTTTATTTTACTTGATCTCTTTTTTCTAATGTCATGCTCCACGCTGTTAAAATCACAGCACCTACTACCATAATTCCGCCTACCCAAGCCGTATGAATTAATCCTAACGAGTTCGTTACAATACCGCCCAAGTAAGCACCAAGAGCAATTCCTGCGTTAAATGCTGCAATGTTAATCGCTGATGCTACATCAACAGCGCTAGGTACAAACCTCTCAGCCAAGATAACGACATACACTTGTAGCCCTGGGACATTCATAAACGCAAATAGTCCCATAAAAATAATTGTAATGAATCCAGCAACTTTAAATGGCGCTGTAAATGTTAAAACAAATAATACAATCGCTTGAATAAAGAACATGTAAAATAACGCTCGAATCGGATTATAATTTGATAATTTTCCGCCGACCATATTCCCAATCGCAATTGCAATTCCGTATACTAACAAAATAATTGTAACGGTACTTGCTTTAAATCCTGTTACTTCTTGTAATAACGGAGATAAATACGTAAATGTTACGAATGTTCCCCCGTATCCTAATGCAGTAATGATAAATACAAGTAATAGTCTTCCGTTCGTAATCAACTTAAATTGATCGTGAAATGATACAGACGTACCCTTTTTTAAGTTAGAAGGAATTAGCATACTGTTGGCGATTAAAGCAACGACTCCAATTGCCACAATAACCATAAACGATGCTCTCCAGCCAAATTGTTGACCGATAAATGTTCCAATTGGTACACCTGTAATAGTCGCAACAGTTAAACCAGTAAACATAAATGCTATTGCACTTGCACGTTTATTCTCAGGTACAAGCGCAGCCGCAATTGTAGATCCAATTGACATAAAAACCCCATGCGCAAACGCAGATACAACCCTCGCGATAAGTAGCACAGTAAAACTTGTTGCTACTGCCGCAATACCATTGCCAATAATGAAAATAATCATAATCCACATTAACAACGTCTTTCGCGACATACTAGCTGTTAATGACGTCAATACTGGAGCACCAAACGCTACTCCTAATGCATATAAAGAAACGGTTAAACCAGCTGTTGTAACCGAAACATTTAAATCTTTCGAAATAGATGGTAGTAAACCGACACTAATAAACTCGGTCGTACCAATCCCAAATGCACTAATTGCTAGTGCTAATAAAGCAAACATACTTCTTCGATTCGTCTGAACTTCTGAAGATGGTACTGTATATGAACTCAATTGAATTCCTCCTTATTACAAGAAATCCAATCATAATAGTGTGATAAAAAGGCCCTTTTATCTTCTAAAAAATATATTTTATACTTACAAATGCTATTATGAATGGTTTCATTCCTTTTTTGAAGAACGCACTTTAAAGTACGATAGGCACTAAAAAGTAACATAGTCACTTTTTGGTACCGTACTATTCACTTGCTTCTCACATGTGCTATTATGAAACATATTTAACATGATAAAAAGTACGTACTTTAAAGTGCTATAGGTACTAAAAAGTAACATTTGTATTATTAAGCTTACTTTACTCATAAAAGGAGGGTTTCATATGAAGAAATACAATATTCCTGTAGAGGCGACTTTAGAGGTTATCGGTGGAAAATGGAAGGTTGTTATCCTTTGTCATCTAACGAAAGGCACAAAAAGAACGAGTGAACTAAAACGTTTAATGCCTGGTATTACACAAAAAATGTTAACTCAGCAATTACGCGAATTAGAGGACGACGGGGTCATTCAAAGAAAAGTCTACAACCAAGTCCCGCCAAAAGTAGAATACTCCCTTACTGATTACGGTTGGTCTTTAGAATCAATTCTTGACTCTCTTTGTACTTGGGGCGAATGTCATCTTGAAAAAGAAGGTAATACATCGATGCTAATTGCAGAAGGTGAATAATAGGAAAAAAGGAAAAAACGAACATGAATTTGTTCGTTTTTTCCTTTTTTTCTATATATATATGTACATTTCTAACTAAAACAAAATATTTTATACGCTTTCATACCTTGTCAGCACTAGGTTATACACTCAATATCAAATAATTAGGAATCATTTTTATGTTAACATAGGTGCATATAGTATATAATATAGGATATATATTATATACACTTTCCGGTAGCGGAGCTTTTCCATTATGCGGACAAGCCATGTATCGGACAGTTCATAAACAATAGGTAAGAAAATGTGGTTTTAGATATATGTCAGCTTGTTTGCTGCCATATATTTAAAGGCATTTTATTGTGTTTTGTGAAACTTTGCATAAAGTTTCGTAAACGTTTACTATCTTACTTATAAAAAATAAGAGTATTGCTATCGTAAAGGAGAATTGGAGATGCCAGAAACTATGACTCAAACAAAGCCAGAACAAGAAACTGTACAAATTTCTGCTAGCCAAGGACAACTTGATGTACTTGATCAGTTGTTAAAACCTGAGGTACAAGAATCATTAACAACACTAGTAGAACAGCTTCCAAAATTAACTGAGCTTGTTAACATTTTAACTAAGTCTTATGACTTCGCTCAAACTGTTGCTACTGATGAAGTATTAAAAAGCGACACTGTTGGTGCAATTACAGAGCTTGTAGAACCTGTAAAAGATACAGTGAAAAGCATGGCTGCAACTGCAATCGAAGCGAAAGATCGTGCTGACGAAAGTACTGAAGTTATCGGCCTATTCGGTCTATTAAAATTACTAAAAGATCCACAAGCACAAAAAATGTTCCGCTTTGTGAACGCATATCTTCAAATTAGTGCAGAACGTAACAATAAATAATTTAACTTATAACAACAATTAGTAAAGACGGGGGATATCATACTATGTCAAAACAAATTGTCATCTTAGGCGCTGGTTATGGCGGTCTTCTTGCCGCTTTAAACGTACGTAAATATTACAGCAAATCAGAAGCACAAGTTACAGTGATTAACCAATACCCAACACACCAAATCATCACTGAATTACACCGCCTAGCAGCTGGTAACGTGTCTGAGCAAGCAATTGCAATGCCACTTACAAAGCTTTTCAAAGGCAAAGATATCGATCTTAAAATTGCAACAGTTGAGTCATTCTCTGTTGATAGCAAAGAAATCAAACTAGCTGGCGGCACTACTTTATCTTACGATGCACTTGTAGTTGCTTTAGGAAGTAAAACTGCTTACTTCGGTATTCCAGGACTAGAAGAAAACAGCATGGTATTAAAATCTGCTGCTGATGCAAACAAAATCTACAAACACGTTGAAGACCGTATTCGTGAATACGCGAAAACGAAAAACGAAGCTGATGCTACAATCGTAATCGGTGGTGGCGGATTAACTGGCGTTGAGCTAGTTGGTGAGCTTGCTGACATTATGCCTAAACTTGCAAAAAGCCACGGCGTAAATCCAAAAGAAGTTAAACTTCTTCTTGTTGAAGCAGGTCCAAAAATCCTTCCAGTATTACCAGACCACTTAATCGAACGTGCAACTACTAGCCTAGAAGCACGCGGTGTTACATTCTTAACAGGTCTTCCTGTAACAAACGTTGCTGGCAATGAGATCGACTTAAAAGACGGTCAAAAACTTGTTGCTAACACATTCGTTTGGACAGGTGGCGTACAAGGTAACCCATTAATCGGTGAATCAGGTCTTGAAGTTAACCGTGGTCGTGCAACAGTTGATGCATACCTGCAATCTACTTCTCACAAAGACGTATTCGTTGCTGGAGACAGCGCTGTTGTCTTCTCTCCAGACGGTCGTCCATACCCACCAACTGCACAAATCGCTTGGCAAATGGGTGAGTTAATTGGATACAACTTATACGCAGCACTAGAAGGCAAAGCATTCGAAGAGTTCGCACCTGTAAACTCTGGAACACTTGCTAGTCTAGGACGTAAAGATGCGGTTGCTACAATTGGAGCAAGCAATACTCCACTTAAAGGCTTACCAGCATCATTAATGAAAGAAGCAAGTAACGTTCGTTACTTATCACATATTAAAGGTCTATTCAGCTTAGCTTACTAATCTGAATATAAGCCCGAATCATGCCCAGCATGGTTCGGGCTATTTTTATCCCGCATTAACGGGCAGTAAAACCTCCACCTTAAAATCCAGTGAATGCAGGGATGAAGTCGGAAGATTAACTGCCCGTAAAAGCCCGATTGGTTCAACTAATAATCAGTGGGGAGGAACAATCCCCCCACTGATTAAAGTTTCACTTTATCCGTAATTTTCTCTAACTTATATATTCGGCAGAAGAATAATATAACCCTTTTAATTATCTAAATTTACTGATTATTTTATGTCCAAATTGTGTATATGAAAGGGGTGGAAGTATTCTTCCTACTCCCACCCCTTTCACACAAACTATTCGCCTAACTTCACAAGGCTGTAGTTCTTCTTCCCTTTACGAATAATAATAAATCTTCCATCAAATGAATTTTCTACAGTAACATCCGTACCCACATCTGTTACTTTCTCACCATTCATAGAAATCGCACCATTATTAATGTCCTCGCGTGCTTGTCGTCTGGATGGTTCAATTCCTAAATCAACTAGCCACTCTACAATATTTTTTGTCTCTTTTGAAGAATGGAATGTTGGCATTTCTTTAAAACCTTGTTCAATTTCATCAGCTGTTAACGATTTAATATCTCCGCTAAATAACGCTGCTGTAATTTTCTCAGCTTGTAATAACGCCTCTTCTCCATGAACGAATTTCGTCATTTCTTCCGCTAGCACTTTTTGCGCTTCACGTTTATGAGGCTCGACTTCTACCTTCGCTGCTAATTCATCAATACGCTCTTTCGTTAAGAACGTAAAGTATTTCAAGTATTTAATTACGTCACGGTCATCTGTATTTACCCAGAACTGGTAAAATTCAAACGGTGTCGTTTTTTCAGGATCAAGCCAAACTGCACCACCTGCTGATTTACCAAACTTCGTACCGTCCGATTTTAATAATAACGGAATCGTTAATCCGAATACTTTAGCCTCATGACCTTCTAACTTACGAATTAAATCTAAACCACTCGTAATATTTCCCCATTGGTCACTACCACCAATTTGAAGTTGAACATCCTCTTTCGTGTATAAATGGTGAAAATCCATCGCTTGCAAAATTTGATATGTGAATTCTGTGAAAGAAATACCTGTATCTAAGCGGCTTGCTACAATATCCTTCGCTAACATGCTATTGATGCTAAAGTTTTTCCCGTAATCACGTAAAAACTCAATAATATTTATTTCATGTGTCCAATCATAGTTATTTACCATCTTCACTTCGCTATTTCCACCAAAATCAAATAGCTTTTTCATTTGTGCTGTTAACGCATCTACATTATGCTGAACCACTTCTAACGTTTGAAGTTGACGCTCTGATTGTCGTCCACTCGGATCACCAATTGTTCCTGTTGCCCCGCCAATTAAAATAACAGGATGATGGCCAGCTAATTGGAATCTCTTCATCATCATAAACGGAATCAAATGTCCGATATGCATACTATCACCAGTTGGATCAACTCCGCAGTATAGTGAAATCTTTTTCTCTTCTACTAGCTTACGTAAGCCTTCTTCGTCAGTCTGCTGATTAACGGCGCCACGCCATTCTAATTCATCAATAATATTCATCTTTTGTCATCCCCTTTATTTTTAAAAAACAAAAAAGCCCCTATGTCTACGATAGACATAGGGACGATTATTCACCGTGTTACCACCCAGTTTGCATAAATAGCATAGCTACTCATACCACTCTTAGCAATAATATCGATTGCTAGTCCGCTTAGCATTACCTAAGATACTCCAGAGTGTAATTCGCAAGTTTGTTTGTGCTAGGTTCCAGCAACCCCTAGCTCTCTCGTTAACAGTGACAAACTGCTACTGGGCTCTTTCAACGTATGTTATTTGTTAAATTATTAGCCATTATATTGAATTGAAAACAAATTGTCAACAATACCCAAATATTATTTTAAAATAATTCATATCTTCATACGTATTTCGTTATTCTTTATCTTCTCCAATAATCCTTACTTCTCGCTCCAACTTCACGCCAAATTTCTCTTCAACTGTCTTTTGTACGAAGTGAATTAAATCGATGTAATCTTGTGCTGTTCCGTTATCAACATTCACCATAAATCCAGCGTGTTTTAAAGAAACTTCCACTCCACCAATTCGCTTACCTTGTAGTCCTGAGTCTTGAATTAACTTACCAGCAAAGTTATTTGGTGGACGCTTAAATACGCTACCACATGAAGGATATTCTAGAGGCTGTTTTGACTCACGCTTAAACGTTAAATCATCCATTTTTGCTTTAATTTCTTCACGTACACCTTCTTCAAGTTCAAATCTCGCTTCAAGAATAATGTAATGGTTGTTAGCAAATACACTCTTACGATATCCAAATTCAAATGCTTCTTTCGTCAAAGTACGTAGCTCTCCATCACCTGTCATTACAACAGCTTCTGTTAACACAAACGATACTTCACCACCGTAAGCACCAGCATTCATATATAACGCTCCGCCAACTGAACCTGGAATACCACAAGCAAACTCAAGACCCGTTAAGTTATGGTCTAAAGCAATACGTGATACGTCAATAATTGCTGCACCACACTGTGCTACAATCGTCGTTCCTGTTACAGTAACACCTGTAATATGAATTAAACTTACTGTAATCCCGCGAATTCCACCATCTTTAATAATGACATTCGATCCATTTCCTAAAAACGTAACTGGAATATTATATTCGTTCGCATATTTGATAACTTCTTGAATTTCATCATAATTTGTAGGCGCAACGAAAACATCTGCTTTTCCGCCAACTTTAATATGCGTATGATTCTTTAACATTTCATCTTGTTTAACATGTCCTTCAGGCAATACCGTACTTAAATATTTATAAACCTCTTGCATATTCATTTTACGATTCCTCTATTTCTATATTCATTTTATCCCGTTATACGGGCCCATAATATCCCCACGTACATGAAAGAACCTAAAGTGGTGGATACAGTGTACCCAAAATCAATTCGAGACACCTATAAACCTCTTAATTTATAAGAGGTGCCACTCATATTAAAATATATATTGCATAATAAAGCAACCCAAATGGACTACTAAACTTGACATGTCATCAGAAAGACAACAATTTGTAAAATATGTGACTTTTTCAAAACACTATCCCTCAGTATCTTACTATACCATACAAAAAGAAAGTGGTATTTTTTTGTACTTTTTACTTTATTTACATCAATGAAAAAAGAGCACATTCCACAGAATGTGCTCTTTCTATACTCATTAAATTATTTTTCGTTCTCTTCTTTTTCCTTATCAAACCATAATAGCTCATCGTCATCCACTTCACCATTATAATTGATTAAAATTTCTTCTCCCGCTTTTATATCCTTATACGCGAAGAAGTTAAAAGTATGATTCTCGAAGACAATTTCATACGTTGCATTCGGATTATATGCATGATTAAATAACATGCCGTATCCTAACAGGAATGCCGTATGATTTACCCCATACTCAAATGCGTAGTCAGCAAGTAACGTTTTTTCAATGTGTTCATGCTGTTCATTCGGATAAGAGATAACTGGTGCTGAGTGAATCAACTCACCCTTTTTAATATCACGAGTTGCAAATACACCTCTATTAAATTCTCCATCACTAAGTTCAGAAGTCTTAACTTCAATCATATTCGTCACCTATATAATTCTTTCTTTGAAGTATTTTATCCCGCTATTTGCGAGGTTCAACTAATAATCAGTAGGTATTAGTCTCACTTTATCTCCTTAAGCTTGGCAGAAAACGCGCAGAAAAGCAATTAAATTACTATCAAGTATTCATTTAAATGAAAAAAGAGCACACATGGTGTGCCCTTTTCAAGAAATATTACTTTTCTAGAATATCTTCTAGTAACTTCACTTGCTCGCTAACAGTATGTAACGTCTTCACCGATATATCATTTCGATGTTTTTCTTCTTCCACACTCGCTAGCACTTCTTCTGTAGCTGTAGAAGTTTGCTGAATTACGTTAGAAGCATGCGTAACATCCTTTACAATATTCGTCGTTTTAACTTGGAAACTTTCTTGATGAATAACAACCTCTCGCATTACTTTATTAATCGCATCAATAAACTTCCCTAAATCAGTTACGTTTGTTAAAACGCTTGCTAACATTTCGTTACACTCTTCTTGTACTCTTTCTGACTTCTCTACCTGCACTTCTACCTTACTTGCTTGATTACTAAACTCCTTCAAAATCCCTTGAATTCTTCCCGCAGAACGATTTGATTCTTCAGCAAGCTTTAACACTTCACTCGCTACAATAGCAAAACCTTTTCCATGCTCACCTGCCCTCGCAGCTTCAATATTTGCATTTAAAGCTAGCAAACTCGTCTGACTTGAAATATTCGTTATTACATCTACAATTTCATTAATTTGTTTCGATTGCATCATTAAATCTCTAAATATAATTCCAGACTGTGAAACAACATCATTTAAACTTCTCATGTTAGCTTCAAAATTTCTTAAAGTATGTACACTACCTTTTGAAATGTCTAAACTTTCATCCACACGAGCCGATGCAGTTCTTACTTGAGATATAATTTGTTCAATATTTCCCTCCATATCATTCAATACTTCTACCGAACGATACATCATTTCTGATTGTGATTGCGTACCAACTGCTACCTCTTCAAAGGCAAAATTAATTTCACTCATCGATTCCATCGACGTGTTCATATTTTGTCTTAAATGATTGAAATTACTATCTAGTTTCACAACTGTTTCTTCAATAAGTCTTTGGGTCTCTTCTAACTCCTGAGCTTTTCTCATTACTTCTTGCTTCTCATCACTTAAACGAAGGAGCAGATTAGAACCGATTTTCGTGACGCCCCACATAGCGATTGTTACAATCGCTAACAAACTTGCGAAATTAGCAGCTTCAGATGAGGCTGTATAAGCAAAAAATTGCTCCGGCCAATAGCTACAAAGGATAAATGTGATCACAACAGCTACCCCGCCAAGAATTAAAATGAGGCGCTCACTTAAGTAAATAAGTGAAACAGCTAATGTAAAATAGACCATTTGAAATACAGCCGGGCTTTCATTAAAAGCTTGTACCATAATGTAAGACATTGTAAGCAACATAAATGTCATGATATATTTATACGCTGATTCCATACTTTTTATAAAAGTAAAAAGCGTTCCAAATACAACGACAGAAATACCACAGATCCAAAACGCCATTGCTCTCTCTGTAAAAATATATCCATAATACCCAATCGCGATTATCCCAAGGAAGAAACTACAAATCGTTATAAACAGTAATAAATGATTTTTCTGTGATTCTTTCTCAAGGTTAGAAAAACAAGTCCTCTTTAACCACTCCATATGAAGCCCCACCTTCTACTTATACATATCAATTACTTCAGTTTAAATACCGCACTCACTGGGTTATGATCGCTATTTTCAAACTTTAAATCTTTCCCTTGTACATTTACAATCTCTACATTCGGTGAAACGATAAAGCCATCAATAATAGTGACGAAATTTTCACCTTCGACATATTTCTTTACATCATCTCTCACAGTCATAACAGACGGATCTACAGCCCACTTAAAGCCACCGTCCGTAAAATCCTTCGGTAACTCTACTAACCACTCAGGACGCTCTTTCACAAACTTCGGATCACTTAATTGAGCGTTCGAAACTAATTGATTCCAATCTCCGCCCATTATTACGTAATCACCATTTTCATAATGCTTGTTCATATATTCTTTTAAATACTCTACTTGCTGTTTTCTAATTTTCCCGCCTTCATCATAAGCAGACAAATGTAGATTTACGAGTCTAACATGTTTCCCATTATTAACAGGAATTTTATATTCCACAATTGCTCGATCTAAATCAAACAAACGCTTTGGCCAAGGCTCCATTCCAGGCAGCTGGAACCTCTTCGCTTCTTGAACAGTGTATTTAGAAAACGTACTTAATCCAGCCTCCGCATATCCCATTGGATTTGTTATTGGCACTGGAACCCATTTCGTATCGTAGTTCTTGCCAAATGACGAAACATAATCAGGTAATCCTTTTTTCAAAAATTCATGTCCATTTACATCAAATGAACGAAGTGACTTTATATCAACTTCTTGTAATAGCGCAAAATCACTATTCTCATTTTGTAAAAACGAAAGCATATTCTTTAAATTAATTTCCGTTTGCTCTTTACTACTTGAACCAGATCCCTTTCCACCATCCATAAAGAAATCTTGATCCTTATCTAACCCAGCATATCCAATATTAAATGTTGTAACTTTAAATTCATTTCCAGTCGCTAATACGCGCTCCTTATTATTCTCCACCTTCAAGCTTATAACATCAGCAGGCTGTTCTTTAGTAAGTGTCATATACGCTAGAAATCCTCCTACAATGCCCGCTAATACTAAAACACATATAAATACGATTTTTAAAAATTTCTTCAAATAAATGACTCCTTTTCACGCGAATTTATTTTTCTTTATTTTCAGTCAAATAAAATAAAACGACACACATAAGAAACATTTTATCATAATTAAAACTGTATATCACTATATTTAGTTGATAAGTAATCGATCTCATTTTAATTACTAAAAAACCTTCAGACATCAAAAAAAGAAAAGTTACACCCACCTCCTCACTAGAAATTAGACGGTATATTTAGTACACTATATGTAATAATCAAAGGCGATGGAGTTCGCCATAACTGCTGCTTAGCTAATGACTCCTACCAGTATAACTACTGGTAGGAGTCTATTTTTTTGAGCAAGCTATTTAAAGAGGTGAAGAAATTGATTTATATTATCGTTGGCATTGCTGGTATATTAGGAGCTCTTTCTCGTTATTATTTAGGTCTTAATATCAACACATTTTGGCATCATTCATTTCCATTGGCAACATTACTCATTAACTTAATCGGTTGCTTCTTCTTAGCGTGGCTAACTACTTATATCGCTCGGCTAAACATCTTACCTTCAGAGGTTATCACAGGCATCGGAACTGGATTCATCGGTTCCTTTACGACTTTTTCAACATTTAGTGTAGAAACTGTGCAATTGATCAATCATTCTGAGTGGAGCATAGCCTTCTTATATGTATCATGTAGCATACTTGGTGGCCTCATTATGTCTGGCCTTGGCTATATACTTGGAGATTTCTTAATTAAGAACTCTCTTACGGAAGGTGATTACTCATGATAGAAGCTTTATTAGTCGCAACAGGAGGATTTTTCGGTGCGATTACACGATTTGCAATTAGCAATTGGTTTAAGAAAAGAAATAAAACACAATTTCCAATTGCTACATTCCTTATTAATATAACAGGAGCATTTTTACTTGGATATATAATTGGAAACGGGGTCAATACAGGCTGGCAACTATTATTAGGGACTGGATTTATGGGCGCATTCACTACATTTTCTACGTTTAAATTAGAATCTGTTCAGCTTCTCAATCTTAAAAAACCGTACATCTTCCTTTTATATTTAAGTGCTACTTACATAATTGGTATCCTCTTCGCATTCCTTGGGATGAAGCTAGGTGGAATATAAAAAAAGCGACTCTATTGAGTCGCTTTCTTTCATAAGAAATATGTCCCGCCATATGGAATGGAAAATAAACCAGATGGATGTACATCGTAATGTACAATTTGCATCGGAAGCTGTGAATACGGCATATACTGACTTTGCATTATTTGTGCAAAATATGCTTGTTGTTGCATTTGAATAGCTTGATTCACAGCATGAATTGTCCCCTGTGCCCCAGCCAGTGTAATAGCTGCTCCTACTTGTCTTCCATTATAAAAATGATGGTTCATCATGATTCATCTCACTTATTCTTTTTCTTCCATATGGTATGTTTCTATTTCATAGTAAGTGTTTTGTCCCTATGGGTTCCCCCTATCTATTGCCCTTTTTCAGCTTTGAAGTAATAAATCCAAATAGCAATATACCTATACCACTAAGGAACAATACATAACTTATCGGTACTAGGAAAAAGAAAGGTTCTTCAAGGAATCCATCCGCTCCTACTTTACTGTTTGAAGCATGTATAGTTAAAGAAATAATCGCTAAAATCATTAAAGAAATAGCTACTACGTATTTATTTTTCATTTCACATTCTCCTCTACTTATGTAATTCTCCTTAAATCGTTAACATCATATTATCTAAAATAAAATTAACAGTCAATAATTATTTATTGTTAAACAATAAATAATTATTGACTAAACTAATAACAAAAAGGTTTGCGAAGCATATTAAATTCCTTCACAAACCTTCTAAATTATAAATATTTACACTTCAAACCTCTTGCTTAATACAATATACATTGCGCAAAATAACACGAATATCCCAGCATAAATTAACAAAATCTCTACACTAAACATATCCGACAACGGACCAAATATTATCATTCCTAAAGGAAGCGCGCATGAATTCGCAATTTGTACAAGGCTGAACATCCGTCCGTGCATCGATGGTTCTACTTTCTCCTGCAATAACACAGTAACTGGTGTATTGAAGCACGGCATTGTTATACCAATTAAAAAATTAAATACTAAATACATAATAAATATCGGTGCTATTCCGAGTCCAATCATAAGCAGTCCATATAATGCACAAGCTAGCGCTGTTGTATACATACGATTACGAAAGCCACCCCACGCCGCAATCAATACGCCACCAGCTGCCGCACCCGCACTAAAGGTCATCTCACTAGCAGTAAGTCTCCACATTTCAGCCCCGAAAGAACGAGTTACCATTAAAGGTGTTAAAAAAGCAGCTGGACTTATTAAAATCATGACGATAATCAATAAAACGATTAGCCTTTTAATAAATACATTTTCTTTTAAATAAGAGAATCCTTCTTTAATTCCTTGTAGATTAGATTTTTGCTTATTCTCTGCATTCACATGTCCCTCTACTTGAATGATAAGCATAATACTAATTCCAATCATAGCCGTAATAACATCAATAAAAAATGTTGTTTCAATGCTGGCAATAGAAAGAATCGCAGCACTTGCTGCTGGAGAAAGAAACATAATTAAAGATGTAATACTGCTATTTATTCCATTTACTTTCATAAGATACTCTTTCGGAACGATTTGCGGAATTAATGCATTCACAGCTGGCGTTTGTACTCCTGTTCCAGCTGAACGAATGAGTAACACAATAAAAAGTAACCAAATACTTTTATATCCTGTTAAAAATAAAATTGCTAAAACTAACGTCGCAATCGCTATAATCCCATCCGATAACATAATCATCTTTTTACGGTCATAACGATCAATCCAAACACCTGCAAACAAAGATATCGCAATTTGTGGTAGGAAACCGCAAACAGTTGAAATGGTCAACATCACTCCTGATGATGTTGTAAGGGTGATATACCATATAATCGCGTATTGCACGAGAGAGGAACCGAACAACGAAATAGTTTGAGCGGTCAAAAATAATATAATTTTCGTTTTCCAATTGTTTTCACTCATATGTTTCACACCCCCTTAACTAATCCTGTCTCTATATCAAAGATGCTATCTGCCCAATCAAGATAAAAACTCGCTTCGTGAGATACGAGTATAATGCTGCCCTTAAACTGAATTAGCGCCTTTTGCAAAGCTTCCTTCGCTTCTGCATCTAAATGATTTGTCGGCTCATCTAAAATTAAGAAGTTACAAGGTGATAGTAATAATCCGCACAGTTTCACCTTCGATTGTTCACCACCACTTAACGTACGAATTTCTTGCGAAACGTGCGTATCCTTCACACCACACGCAGCTAAATGATGGCGTATTTCCTTCATATTCAGTTTAGGAAACTGCTCTGAAATAATTTGAAGCGGCGTTAAAGAATCATTGCTCCAATTTAAATCTTGCTCATAATATCCAATCTTTAGTTGCTCTGAAAAGTGAAACTCTCCAGAAATACTAGCAATATTTCCAACGATTGTTTTTAATAAAGTAGATTTCCCTACTCCATTGAAACCTGTAATAACAAGTTTTTGCCCACCCATTACTGAAAAATTCAACTTTGGTAAGAGAGCGAAGTCGTAACCAACTTCAAGGTTATTTACTTCAAAAACTGTCTGAACTGAAATGGGAAGTTCCTGAAAATGAATAGACGGTTTATGAGTAAAACTTGGTGGCGCAATTCTTTCCATACGCTCCAATTGTTTTCGACGACCTTGCGCTATTTTTGAATTCACCCCAGCAATATTTCTACGAATATACTCTTCCGTTTTTTCAATTTTCTTTTGCTGTGCATAATATTGGCGAATATAATCTTTTCGCAAATGCTCCTTTTGTCTTACAAAATCTGAGTATTTTCCGTAATACTTCTTAACCGTTCCGAACTCTACATCACATATGCAAGAAGTTACCTTTTCCAGAAAATCAAAATCATGTGATACGACAATAAACGCTCCTTCAAAATTCATTAAATAATTAGCAAGCCACTCCACATGCTCCTTATCGAGAAAATTCGTCGGTTCATCTAGTAATAAAATAGTAGGCTCTTCTAATAAAAGCTTTGCTAAAATTACCTTTGCACGCTGCCCTCCGCTTAATTCACCAATAACACGATCCATCCCAATCGCATCAATACCTAAACCGGCTGCCACCTTATTTATTACGCTGTCTACTGAATAAAAATCACGAGCCTCAAGCTGTTCTTGTATTTCAGCTGCTTTCAATAGTTGATTCTCACCTCCAGTCATCGCACTTTCTTCATATAACTTGTTCATTCTCTTTTCCATTTCATACAAATCATAAAAGGCTCTCTTTACATATTGTGAAATGGTATAACCCTCATCAATTTCTGCGTATTGATCAAGATGTCCAATTTGAATATTGGGTTGCCACTTTATGTCTCCCTTATCAGAAATAATTTCTCCCACCAATATTTTCATTAATGTGCTTTTCCCTGCACCATTCTGTCCAACAATTCCCATATGCTCGCCTTTATGCAAATCAAAAGAAGCATTTTCATATAATACTTTATCAATAAAACTATGTGATAAACTTTCAACTTTAAGTAAACTCATTTTTATTCCTCTTTTCCTGAAATTAAAAAAAGCAGAGAGATAGCGTCATTCGACACTAGCCCTCTGCTTCGTGGTTTTTCCTATACTACTCCAATTTACAGTAAATACTCATCGGAATAATATACACAAAGGGCCATAGACAAAGCATTGTCTATGGCCCCTTAATCTATTTTATACATCAACTGAAAAACCATAACCAAATAAGCATAGATAAACTATACTTTTTTAGAAAAGTTATTCAGTCGATGAATATAGGGATTTATGCCCCTTGATTAAGCTCCGTACAACGCTTCACCGTATACATTTGTGCGGAGCAAAGTTTTCTAATGAGTTTTACAAATTTTATATAAAGCATGTTCTGCACCTTCCTTAATACTTAAAAGGGATTTTAGCATACAGTTTTACGAAGCGTCAACATTACCTCCAAATCATTCAACTACTTATTTTTAAAATATTCCTTCTGGAACATACACATTCTTATCGCATTATGATAGTTACCATCAACGAAAAACTCGTCTAAAAGCTCGCCTTCCACTATAAATCCAACCTTTTTATACACATGGACTGCTTTCTCATTTTCTTTATCCACAACTAAATAAATCTTATGCATATTTAATACAGCGAAAGCATAATCCATCGCTAAACGCGTCGCTTCTGCTGCGTAGCCATGCCCTTGATAATTAGGATCAATAATAATTTGGAATTCAGTTCTTCGGTGAATATAATCGATTTCCACTAACTCGACCAATCCAACCATCTCATTATTTTTCTCAACGATAAATCGTCGTTCACTTTGATCATGTATATGTTTATCGTATAAATCCTGCAGCTCCACAAATGCCTCATACGGCTCTTCAAACCAATACGACATAATATGGGCATTATTATTCAGTTCGTGTACAAACTTTAAATCTTCTCGTTCTAATGGACGTAACTTCAATTCCTGATTCATTCCTATAACCTCCAAGTAAAAGAAACCTCTTCACTTAATTTCTCAATTTTTTTCGATTTCAAACGCCCTAATTTCATTGTAAACTTTCAAGCAACTTGAAGGTCAAGATGTAAAAACTAATGTAAAAATATTATGCCGAAATTTATAACTAATTAATAAAGAATGTAGGTATTTACAGTAACTTAACGAAAAAAGAACAGTCTTTTTGCTTTCCAAAAAGCTCATTAAGATAAAATAAAATTATAAATATATCATCGTTAAAAATTAAGAAAAGGAGCTGAATCTATGAGAATACAATATAGAAAATATGCGTTATCTGTAATCTCATTAGCCTTATTTACTCTTATTGGTTGTACTAATAATGAGCAAAAAAACGATAAAAACGAGACATATACTTTTGAGGCTTCCAAAAAACGTGGTGATATTATTGAGAAAAACGATGAAGTTTATAACATAGAGAAATTAGATACTTTCGTAAAAAACTATAATTCAAATAAAGACGATTCAGTTAGAATTACTAAATTTAATAACAAGAACGAGCCTATTATTATTGATTTAACTGTAAAAAAAGAAAAGGAATCTACCTCCGTCTATTATGATGTCGACTACACAAAAACAAATGAGAAACATAATGAAAACCAAGAGATACAATATTCGAATACTACATGTCAAAAGATAAAGAAAGATATTGAAGACAACAAAGTAACTTATAAATTAGAATGTCCTGACACTATTCATTTGATTACAGCCCCAAAATCATAGGGTGGAAAATTCCACATAAAAAAGTAGTGCAAACTTACGTCTGCACTACTACTCTTTTCTCAAATCTCTCATATTCGATATGTATAAAGCAATAACTAAAACAAGAATTGCTCCTGCGTATAATAACGTCTCCATCGGTTCCTCATGAGACACAATAATCAACCGAATTAAAGCCGTAATTCCGATATAAATAAAATAACGTAACGGGAAATGATAATTCGATTTAAAATACTTAATAATTAATGCAATGAACTCGAAGTATAAGAAATAGACGATGATACTTTCAACCAATTTATAAGACGTATACTCTTTTGACGAAAAAATATACTGCACAAACGTGATCGTCTCATTCACTAAGAAAATCGATAACACAATGGATAATATAATTAAAGCTATATTTAATATCCATTGCAAAATACTAGCTATAACATGATCGATATTAAACGACTTCATTTTATCTTTAAACTCCCCTTCGTATAAGTACTTATTTATTATAGCAAAATTACGATTGGAAAGAAGTTAAATCATATATTCGTCCTTTGTTGTTGCCAGTATAGGCCAGATTTAGTGTGTGGAGAATTCTGTTTACAACCATACCTGACGAAACATGGAGAAACTCTTTCAAATTACCGTTCGTACATGTCTTACTAATGAGCAATGCATAATCTCGTATAGCACCCTCATGTGCCACTTTTGAAAAATCTTTACAACTTGTACAACGCCACCCCTTCTTAACTTTAACCATTGGAATAACTAAGCATTTCTCACATTGTACTCCATTTAGCAACTCCTCTTTTTCTATTTTATATTGCTCAAGTATATTTTGTTGAAGTGGAGAATGCTCCGCTATTATTTGATGAATGAGCCTATCTACATTATCTATAACTTTTTTCTTATATTTACTTTCAAACCACTTTATTTTATGAGGTAGATTTGCACTATGAATAATTGTATGAAGAAGATTGTCATCTGAAGATTTTATAATGGTACGAGGCGAGCTAATAACAACGAGGGACTCGATTGGAAGACTAGAAGAAAATCCATGTAAGCTTAACCATTTTTTAAGTTGTATTTCCTGCCTTTTTATTTGTAAAACAGGGTCTGGAAATCCCTCTGAATTTCCTTCTGTTATTCGGATAAGTTGATTAAACTTTGTATCAAATATTAATGTACCTGCTATATTTTTTATCTCAAGAAACAGAAGAAACTTTGTGGAAATGATAATAGTATCAATTTGAAAGTATTGATCATGATTAGATAAGCGAACATCATGTAAAACACTGTACTCTTTCTCAGAAATAAAACTAAGTGGATAATCAATCGCTTGCTCCCCTTTATACCCCGCCATGTGTTTTGCCAAGTTTTCTCCAATTATATTTCGTTTCGGATGATATACAGGTAACCTTCTAAGAAGCGCTTCTAACTGTCTTATATAAATCGGTATTTTTCTTTCTTTCACAATCACCTCAAACACCCCTTTACAAATATATCAACGATTTTTTCAATATATCTATCACAACTAGCAATATATCAACGATTTTTCCAATATATCTATCATAACTCACAATATATCAACGATTTTTCTAATATATCGATCGGTCGACAATATCCGACACTACCTCACTTCAATCACTCACAGCATATCCTAGAAAAACATCTTCAGCAAAAACTTAAAATCGCATTTCCTCATAAAAAAAACCATAACCCGATCCTCCAGCAAAGTTATGGTTTTTATCCTACAACGCCACTCTACCTATAACTTTGCCGTGAATTCCACAAAATCCATTTGTGCCTATACCAACTTTCACCTTTTTCACAATGAAACTATATACGTTAAAATCGTTTCATAACGCTATTACTTCCGCATACCTACACTTTATATAATAACGGTACAGTACAAACAACGTACTGTACAAATATATGTGGGGGGATTAACTATGAACGAAGCGTTACTATTAGTCGACATACAAAATGATTACTTTGAAGGTGGCAATATGGAATTACATCAACCTGAAAAAGCCGCACAAAAAGCGAAAGAAGTTTTGAGAGTATTTCGCGAAAAGCATAAAACAGTTATTCACGTACAACATATTGCGAACAACGAAGGGGCTACTTTCTTCTTACCCGATACAGTAGGTGTTCAAATTTATGATGATGTACAACCGATTGCTAACGAAAGAGTCATTCAAAAACATCACCCTAACAGTTTTTTAAGAACAAATTTATTAGAAACATTAAAGACAGAAAAAATAGATCAACTAGTCATTTGCGGTATGATGACTCATGTATGTATTGATGCAACAGTACGCGCTGCCAGTGACTTCGGATTTCAATGTATTGTAATTGAAGATGCTTGTACAACAAAAGATTTAGAATTTCAAGGAAATCTAATCCCCGCAGTACACGCTCATCAATCGTTCATGAGTGCATTAGAGTTTGGTGATATTTATGCAACAGTCATGTCAGCAAACTGTTTTATAACCAAAAGCAAATAAAGAATTACAGTTCCATATGAAAAAAGAAAGGATAAGTATCTTATTCTTTCTTTTTTTCCATCATCTTAATGACAGTATTTATACGATAATCACCATAATGTAAAACATCTGCAAGAGTCTCTTCTAATTGCTGATGCGAAGATGTATGAAGAGTCATGACATAGCACCCATCGCCGCTTATACGATACATTTCAGTAATTACGTCCGTTTTTTCAAAAAAATTTTGAATTTGATTATGATAATGCGGTGCATGCAAAAATAGTGTAACAAAGGTCATAATAGATCCTTCTAGCTTAGCCCTGTCAATATTTATCGTATATTTTTGAATGACACCTGCCTCTTCTAATTTATTAATTCGCTTCCCAACAGCCTGACCAGTCAAATGTACTATCTCCCCAATTTCCTTCCAGTTCATTCTAGCGTTTTCTTGTAGTAATTGTATAATCTTAAAATCTGTTGAATCAAACATGGACATCCCCCTTCCTATACGAAACGAATTCTATAAAAGCTTCATTTCCCCTACAGTTTTTCTCAAAAGTTTTGCACTACAATCGATTAGCTCTATTAGCAATTACATTATTGTTAGTGGCTTTCCTTCTTCTTTACAATGTATTTTTTGGATTACTCGTAGGCACTACAACAAGCTAGCGATTTTTTATAAATATGAACATTTTTTAGGAATTAGTTTATCTTTTTTTAATGTTTTATTTAGAGGCAGTTTATAGTCGGGTATTAACATAAGAAACGTAGCAACTAAGTTCATATATGACGCACTGCTACTATAATCGCAAACCGTACTAAAATAAGGAGACGATAAAACATGAACAAAAAAACAAAAGCACTATCATCCATACTGCTCGGATTCACATTAGCATTAACAGGGTGTGCTGGTACTAAAGCTGAAGAAAATCATGGGAAACAAAAACAAGAACAAGTTGCTAAAGAAACAAAAAAGGAAAATAAATTAACTAAAGGGCAAAAAATGGCTAATATTCTTAGCAAGACAAATTGGCAAGGTACACGAGTGTATGACAAAGATAAGAATGACTTAACAAAAGAGAATGCAAACTTCATTGGTCTTGCAAAATATGATGCGAAGTCAGGCAGATATGAATTTTTTGATGCTAAAACAGGTGCAAGTCGTGGCGATAAAGGAACTTTCTTTGTCACAAATGATGGGAAGAAGAGAATATTAATTTCAGAATCAATGAAGTATCATGCTGTCGTTGACATGACAAAACTAAATAAAAATGTATTTACTTATAAACGAATGGGGAAAGACGCTAACGGTAAAGATGTAGAAGTTTTCGTTGAACATGTTCCATATAAAGAAAAAGAACTTTCTTTCACTGATCCGGACAAGCAGCTGAACACGACTACAGGAGATATTGTTAAAAATGTTGATGGAGATAAAATTTTAGGCGGTACCCTTTGGCACGGAACAAAGGTATTAGACGAAGCTGGTAACGATGTAACACAATTTAATTCGAATTTTATAAGTCTAGCAAAATTTGATGACAAATCTAATAAATATGAGTTCTTCAATAGCGAAACAGGTCAAAGCCGCGGTGATTATGGCTACTTCGATGTTGTACATGAAAATAAAATAAGAGCCCATGTTTCAATTGGAAATAATAAATATGGTGCTGCTCTTGAACTTACTGAACTAAATAAGAATAAATTTACGTATAAAAGAACTGGTAAAGACCAAGCTGGTAAGGATATAACTATATTCGTTGAACATGAACCTTATAAAGGGGATATGAAACCACAATTTAGCTTTTAAAAACGTTTAATTAAAGATCCTGTACTGAGTTGCAAGATCTTCCTTAAGACAAAATCATTTATGATTCTCTTGAAAGAAATCGTCTCATATCCCCCCTCAACACTTCAGCTTAATTGTTGAATATAACAACTTTAAAAAGCCTTACTACACATAAATTGTAGTAAGGCTCTGACTATTTAAGATAAACATTAAACGACTTCATTATCTCTATACAAATAAAGTTTAGCAAATAACGTTACTATCTCCTCCAAAGAAAAGAAACCTTATTTCAACTTTCCTATTGATAAGTTAACACGATAGTTCCCGTATTTTAATAGTCGTCCTAGAAAGTTATCTAAGTCTTCGTTGGAAGCAAAATGTGTTTTTAATAAATAACACCCCTCACCACTTATACGGTGTACTTCAGAAATCCCTTCTTCTCCTTGAAAGAAATTCATAAACTCTTGGTGATTAGCTGTTGTTACGAACAAAGTAACAAATGCAGTCACTACTTGTCCTAATTTGATTCGGTTTATTGCAATTGTATACTGTTCAATAATCCCTAAATCCTCTAATCTTCGAATTCGATTTCCTACAGCTTGCCCCGTCATATGTATTTTTTGGCCAAGTTCTTTCCATTGTATTCTTGAGTTTTCTCCTAATAATTTCAGTATCTCAAAATCTGTTTGATCAATGATATAAACCAATCCTTTCACCGTGAAAGTAGAAAGCCCGAAAGTGTTTCGCCAACTTATTCTGCTTATCGATACAATTCACTATACTTAGTTTATCCTCTTACATCACATTATTTATCAGCTATATTTACTTATAACACAGAGGACACAACAAAAAAATACATCTAGATTTAAAGGAGGTTACAAATATGTTATTACAAGAAATTCTATCGTTCAATGAACATTTTGTAGAAAATAAGGAATACGCTCCTCGTGAAGCGACAAAAATGCCTAAAAAACGTATGGTTGTTGTTTCTTGCATGGATGCTCGTTTAATTGAGCTACTTCCAAAAGCTTTAGATATACACGATGGTGATGCAAAGGTTATCAGAAATGCAGGTGGTAAAATTGCTTCTGCTTTCGATAGTGTTATGCAAAGTGTTGTAGCATCAGTATACGATTTAAATGCAGATGAAATCTTCCTTATTGGACACCATAGATGTGGCGCGAGCCAAACGAATCCAAAAGGAACACTTCAAAAAATATTAGATCGCGGAGTAGCTTCATCAGAAATTTTATCAGCGATTGAATATGCTGGTATTGACCTTGAAAAATGGTTATTCGGATTCGATGATGTTTGCGACTCAACGCAAGCTAATGTTGATTTAGTAAGAAATCATCCACTTATCCCAAAAGATGTTCCTGTACATGGTTTAGTTATTGACCCTCACACAGGTAAATTAGATGTAGTGGTTGATGGATATAAAGCGTTAAATAGTAAAACAAAATAATAATTATCACGTATATGAAGGGAAGTTATGAGATATGAAAAAACAAGTATTAGATATGAATAGACAAGAAGCTACGCAAAAAATTTTAGCGGCAAAAATTGAAAAAGGGTTAACTTGGGAAGAAATTGCAAAAGTAAGTGAACACTCTGAGACTTGGGTTGTAACAGCGTTATTAGGACAAGCTACAATGACACGTCCAGAAGCAGAAAAAATTGGTAAACTATTAGAATTAGATGAAAAAGTAGTTCAAGCATTAACAGTAGTTCCACTTCGCGGCCAAGTGATGGAAATGCCTCCTACGGACCCGATTGCATATCGTTTATATGAAATGATGTTACAATATGCACCAACTATTAGAGAGTTAATCTTAGAAAAAGCCGGCGAAGGTGTAATGAGTGCGATTAACTTCAACCTAGGTGTGGATACACAAGAAGATCCAAAAGGTGGCGATCCTCGTATCGTGATTACACTTAATGGGAAATTCTTACCATTCCGTACATGGTAATTAATTAAAAATCTATCTATATAATTAAAATAATTTTATAGATTTAATAAATCCATCCTTTTTAATCTAACTGTGTAGAAAGGATGGATTTTTACTATGAGATTCTTTTTCGGCAAAGGAGAATAATATGAATAAAAAACACTTTGATACGAGTTTTAGTATTCTACAATGGTTTGTGTTTCTATTAGCAAATGCAATTGCGTTACCTATCATTATTGGTGGCATATTCCATTTACAAATAGAGGATGTCTCAACATTAATGCAGCGAACTTTTTTAGTCGTGGGAGTAAGTTCGTTTCTACAAGCGTGGTTTGGGCATCGTTACCCCATTGCGGACGGGCCAGCCGGTTCATGGGTAAGTATATTTGTCATATTGGGACAAGTCGCTATGCATCAGGGACAAAGTGCAAAAGACGTATTGCAACTTTTAGAAGGCGGATTAATTATTGCAGGTATATTACTCTTCTTTCTTGGTATAACAGGGCTTGTTCATCGAATCTTACGCTTATTTACACCCTTGGTTACAGGAACCTTTCTTTTAATATTATCTCTTCAGCTTAGTGGTGTGTTACTAAAAGGAATGATAGGATTACAAGGATCTGCAACCCATCCTGACTATACAACAGCTACTATTGCTCTCTTTGTTTTTGCCCTTATTACTTTCTTATCAATTAAAGGGAAAGGATGGATGAAAAGTTACGCTGTGTTACTTGGAATTTCATGTGGTTGGCTTTTGTATGCAGTATTAGGAAAATCATCTCATATCCCTTCGCATACAACGCTAGTTAAGTTACCAGAGATATTTGCTTGGGGCACACCTAGATTCGATATTGGAATGACTCTAACTGCAACTTTATTTACATTTCTTTTAGTTGCAAATACAATCGCTGCTATTTCGGCTGTAAAACAAGTGGCTCCATTATCTAAAGAAAATGAAAAGCAAACACTGAACCGTGGTGTATGGGTCGGAGGTATATCACATATTATCTCGTCGTTGTTCTCTACAATTGGAATTGTACCATTACCTGCATCAGCAGGATTTATCCAACTAACAGGACAAAGAAAAGTGAAGTCGTTCCTTATAGCAAGTCTTATATTAGCAGGAATTTCTTTTATTCCCTCAATTGTAAACTTTATATCCTTGCTACCAGGACCTATTGCTAATGCTGCACTTTTAGCTACATTTGTCCAAGTAATAGGCATTTCATTTCAATCCATTTTACGTGAAGATTTAAATCAACGCCGATTAACTATATTAGGAATTTCATTATTAATCAGTTTGGGAATATTGTTTCTTCCAGAAAGTGCATTTAGCGGAGTTCCTTCTTCCTTACAATATGTTTTAAGTAATGGCTTACTTGTGGGTACCATGCTTGTCATTCTATTAGAACAATTTTGGAAAGAGTAAAAAGCGCCCTACTTATAGGGCGCTTTTTTTATAACTAATGACTAATACTAGCAGTTGGATATAATGTTGTTCCTCCAATTGAAACTTTTATTTCATTTGTTAATGGAACGTTTTGTTCATTAATAATTGTTCTCCACCATTCCCATGCAAGACCTGTACATTCTCTTGCTACAATTTTTATATTTTTTGAGTTCGGTGGAAGAGGGATAACTGTAGAGTAATGAGCCGTTTTGTCTTTTCCGCTACCATCCCATGTTTTATGTGTTAGTACTTCGTTACCCTTTTGGTCAAATGTGAATTCATCCCAAGATACATCAAATTGAGCAACGTAAGCACCGTAATGATCAAGTGTCATTTTAGCACTTGAATATTCTGTAGTTGTCGTCTCAATATAATCTGTATTGTTATGAACAGCGGCAGTTGCATTATCTTTTAAGAAAGTGCTTGTATATGAAATTGGATATGCTGGATTTTTAAGACTTAATTCAGCATTATCTTTAATGATATTTCGGATTTCATTGAAATCTTTAGTAACAACCTTGTTATGCTCTTTCGCATCTCCGCCTAATACTACAGCAGTAAAGGTACTTTCTTCAAAAATATCTTTATACTGTCCACTCGTTTCGACGCTGTTATTCTTAAGTAAGGCTTTAAAAGCAGCTTGTACATCTTTACTCTTAGATGTTGTTTCTAATTTTACATAAACGGTTCTACCATAAGCTACATTTGAAACCATAACAGGTGGAGCCGAATTACTTACACCTTTACGAGTTAACTCGTCAAAAGTAACACTATTATCAAAAAGATCGGATGGATTGTTAGGTAGTTCAGCACTTACCGTATAAAATATTTGCTTATATGCCGCTACCATCACTTTCTTCTCTCCATTTGCAACCGCATTAAAATCAATGTTTAGACTGTTATCAAGATATTTAGCGTTAACATTAAGAGCACTTGCGATTTGTGATTTACTATAAACCATAGATTCTGTATACTGCATTCTTGCAGGTAACGTATGTGTTGTAGAATACTTTTCATTCCAAGTAGATACTAAATCGTCTACTGCTCCAGCTACATTACCATATGTCGGATTTTGAACAGTGATTGTATTTTCTTTTCTCATGCCAGGTAAGTCTATACTAATATTCAAAGGCTTTCTCTTAGCCACTAATAAACTCGGTTGATTGTCTGCAAAAGCTTTATTTGCAAGTTGTACAGCTCCTGGATACGTGCGATTCACTACAGAATCAATAATTGAAATATCGACCGGTGACGTTGTAAGTGATTTTTTCTCGCGTTCCACTACTACAAATTTACCATTTGAATTGATACTTTCTTTCGGAACAAAACTCTCTACTTTATCACCATTTACAGCTAAAACCTCTTGATTATTATATTTAAGATTTGCTATACCAGTATCAATGCCACTAGCATTTTTAGTTACATCAGTTACATTGCTTGCTTGTGTTTCTGCGAAGGAAATAGATGAATAATTAATAGTGCATAAACTAACTAATAAACATGCAAGGAACTTTCTTCTTTTAGTGTTTTTCTTAATATTCAGAAAAATAACCCCGTTCTTTTTTTAGTAAAATATGATAATGATTGATAAATGATAGCTAATTAATAAACTTACATAAATGCTTTTAAAAGTTCTTGAATTAACGGGATTACGCCACCTACAAATTTTAAAACTGCCATTGCGATTTCCATATTATTTCCTCCTTTTTCTTGCTACGATAATGTGGTTTATCTTTATGCCCTCATTATAGTGACACCTTACACTTTTATCAATACACTCTGATATGCAATATTACATATCAAAAACAAACTGAATTCTTTTAAAAAGTTATACAGAGATATTTTTTTCGTTTGGTACATACTTGAAAAGGTGAAGCATTCTTTTGCATTTTATGAGTAATCACATAAAAAAAGTTGCTGCCTATAAAATATAGACAGCAACTTCAACTAGAGTGTCTTGCATAATCTACGCAAGACATTTTATAACTAATAAACTGCTATTGGCCCATAAGGACCATTAATAATTTCTATTTTTGTTTCAAAAATATCTGTCAAAAGTGTTGGATCCATAACCTCTTCTACTGTTCCAAAAGCAGCAATTTGTCCATCTTTCATAGCACAAATTTTATCAGAGTATTTAGCCGCAAAATTTATGTCATGCATGACAGTCAAAATTGTTCGTCCAAATTCATTAGCTGCACGTCTCAAATGCTCCATCATTTGAACAGAACGAGCAACATCAAGGTTGTTCAAAGGTTCGTCCAAAAGTACATATTCCGTCTCTTGGCACAATACCATCGCTACATATGCCCTTTGTCTTTGACCACCAGAAAGCTCATCTAAATATCTATTCTCTAAACTAGTTAAATCTAAGAAATCGATATATTTAGAAATGATAACCTCATCTTCTTTAGTCAATCTTCCCTTTGAATAAGGAAAGCGCCCAAATCCAACTAATTGTCTAACAGTAAGCCTAGTTACAAAATGATTTTCTTGTCGCAATATAGTCAAAATTTTTGCTAAGTCTTTTGATTTGGATTCAGAAACATCCATATTTGCTACCTGAATTTGACCTTCATCCATATCTAAAAGTCTTCCAATCATCAAAAGTGTCGTAGACTTTCCAGCGCCATTTGGTCCAATTAAAGAAGTAAAGCCTGCTTTTGGTATTTCAATATCCAAAGGTCCTATCTTCACCTTATCAGTATAGAACTTTTTAACATTATCAATTTTTATCATAAAGCCCTCTTCCTTAAAACTATAGTTAAGAATATGATTCCACCAAATAATTCAATAATAACTGAAACTACACCTTGAGCATGGAATACATGATACATTAAAAAGTATGCACTCGTCATTATTAAAAATCCTATAGCAAAAGCCATCGGAAAAATGTATCTATGATCATAAGTTGACGCTGCCTGATAACTCAAAGTTGCTACTAAAAAGCCGTAGAAAGTAAGTGGTCCAATTAGAGCTGTTGAAATGGACATCAAAATAGCTACTAATACAAGCGTATAAATTACACTAGGTTGATATTTAACACCAAAAGAAGTAGCAACATCTTTTCCTAGTGACAAAACATTCAAATTCTTAGAATGAACCAAAATTAATACTGCTACAATTATGATCATAGGAATTACAATAGGAAAATATGCAGGATCTGCATGATTAACAGAACCAAATAATCTTGCTTGTAAAATATCAAATTCTGAAGGCGCAAGTAGTTTTCTCATGAAAGTTGACACTGAATTTAGCCCGGTACCAATAATAATTCCAACTAAAAGCATAAGTTGTAAATTCCCGTATTTACCGGAAAGTAACCATCCATAAAGTATCAAACTCATGAAGACCATAACAACAACTTGGAATAAAAATGATCCAATTCCATTAAAATTTATTAATGCACTAGCACCAAAGAAGAATATTGTACTCGTTTGAATTGCTGAATAAAGTGATTCGAAACCTAAAAGCGATGGAGTAATAATTTTATTATTCGTAATAGATTGGAAAGCAACTGTCGACAAGCTATGGCAAACTGCAGCGATAATCATTGCAACAATAGCTACTATCCTTCTCTTAACGACTGGGATAAAAGAAGGTGAATCTATCGGAACTGGATTGTTATAAACTAAAAGTCCATATGAAGAAAGGAGACCTAAAGCAATCAATGTAATCAGTAAAATCCAATAACGTCTTGCTTCCTTCTTAGACCGAAAAGCGCTAGCTGATCTACTTTCATTATGAAGGCTAGAATCGATTTCGACATTTTCTTTTTTTCTATATTCTAATGTGATCATCGTAGCCTCCTTGGTTTTCTTTGTCTCAATAAAATAGTAATAAACACGACTGCTCCCACTGTTGCAAGTATTAAAGAAACAGGTAATTCAAAAGGCTGTATAATTGTTCGAGAAATGATGTCACAGGCAGTTATTGACCCCATTCCGATCACACAAACCCAAGGTAAATTACTCCTAAGATCATCACCTCTAAACATTGAAACGATATTTGGCACAATTAATCCTAAGAAAGGTAAGTGTCCAATAACAGCTGCAACAATTCCAACTGCAACAGATATAAGAGCAGTCCCAAAAAGAACAATTCTATTGTAATTAACTCCAAGGCTTGTTGCGACATCTTCTCCTAGTCCAGCTAAAGTCAATCTATTAGCATACATAAAAATAAGAAAAGTAATGATAACAATCAGCCATAAATATTCATATCTTCCTACCTGAACGTTCGCAAATGAACCTACGAACCAAGTTTCAATACTTTGCGTCTTTTGAAAAAGGAGTCCCAAAAAAGTAGACACTGCAGAAATAACTGCTCCAAGCATCAATCCAATAATCGGGACAATTAAAGACGAACGAAGCTTAACTCTTCTTAAAAATAGAAAAAAAATCATAGTTCCTATAAAAGAAAAAATGATTGCACCAGTCATTCTTTGAACTAAAGTTGGGGCAGGAAATAGTAAATACACAAAAAGCAGGCCTAAGCCTGACCATTCAATAGTCCCTGTTGTAGTAGGTTCAACAAAGCGATTCTGTGTAATGAGTTGCATTACGAGCCCTGCCATCGCCATTGCAGCTCCAGTAAGCATTAATGCAACTGTTCTTGGAACACGAGTGATGAAAAACATCTCCATTCCGTCCTCTTGTCCACGTATATCATAAACTCCAGTAAACAGTGATATAATCCCTAAAATTAGAACAACTATAATCGCTATTATAAAAGGTTTTGTCCATAATTTATTGTGATTATAAAACTGGGGTTGAGAAATATTCTCAACCCTAGAAATTATATTTTTTGACACTGCTTCGTACTCCTTTACACTACTTAGCTAAAGTTTTTGAAATATTTCCAAATAACTCTATATAAGTTTGAATTGATTCATTTGTGTAAGTATCTTCTGGTGCATAAATAACCTGGTTTTTAGAAACAGCAGTTGTGTTTTGAAGAGCAGGTGATTTAGAAATAACATCCTTAGCTGGAGCTGAAGTGGCTGCATCAGATGTTGCAGCATCACGATCTAATACGAAAATCCAATCAGGATTTGTTTGTGCAATAGCTTCAACAGAAACGTCGTCACCTTTATGACCTGCAGTAGAATTTGAAACTTCTAATGCTGGAGTCCAACCGAAAATTTCATACATTGGTCCCCAAACACGACCAGAGTGCGGCGCAGCAAAACCGATATTCCCACCAGTAACGATAACACTCATAACTTTATCTTTTCCGTTATAAGCAGATTTTGCGTTTTCAATAGATTTATCAAAATCAGCTACTAATTTTTTAGCTTCTTTATCTTTATCAAAGATTTTCCCTAAAGTAACTGTAGAATCTTTAAGTCCTTTTACTAAGTTTTCGCCAGGCTTAGTAGCCTTCTCAGATACATCAACATTAAGATCAATAACAGCTGCATTTGGTACTAATTTTTTGATTTCTTCGTAATGACCAGCAAATCTTTGACCAACGATTACAAGTTCAGGATTTGCAGCTGCAATAATTTCAAGATTTGGTTCACGGTGATTTCCAATGTTTTGAACTGAATCATCCTTTTTATATGCTGAATCTGCAGGCATGATATCCTTTGGAGCAGCCGCTAATTTAATTCCCCAATCAGATAAAGTTTCAAAAGTTCTGTTATCCAAAGCAACTACATTCTTTGGGTTTACAGGGACTTTAACAGTTCCATGAGCATCAGTGATTTCAACCGTTTTTGTCTTATCACTACCATTATCTTTATTAGCTTTTGACTCTTTAGTATCATTACTTGGATTTGAGCAAGCTACTAACATTAAAGTAAAAATTGCTAGAATACTCACTAATTTTAAAAGCATAGATTTTTTCATATGTATACTCCTTATAGTGTAATTTATTTCGAAAATGATGACATCCATAGATTGAATTAGAAATTAATTTTTATTCAATTGAATCGCTATTGATAATCATTTTCATTTGAACATCCTGTTAATTAGTATAGCCATTAATTCTGTGAAAATCTTGTGAATGGTGTGAATTCATAAAATCAGGCACCAAAAGTAATATGTGAAGTCAGGCGTGTTGATTAATCATGATTTCCTCTACAAAACACGCTCATTAATAGCTAATATTTTTATAATCCATTTTTTTACGTCTTTTAATACTTCTAAGAAACTATTTGATTATTAGATTCAATAGAAAAAAGAGTAAAACTGAATGAAACAGTTTTACTCTTTTTTCTATTACCTTATTTTATCATTCAATCATTGAATAACCTCTACCATGTATCGTTTGAATATATCTGTCTTTCTTCTCGCACTTTAACTTTTTTCTTACATACCCAATATATAAATCTACTACATTTGGATTTACTACTACGTTATATCCCCAAACTTGATTCAAAAGCATTTCACGGCTTAATATTGTGTTTTTATTCTTGATTAAAAATACAAGTAAGTCGTACTCGCGCTTAGTAAGCGAGAGGTTTTCGCCACCTTTTTTCACAATATTGCTAGATGCATCAACAAAGAGATCTTTAAACTGAAAAAAATTCGTCTCATTTTGCTGGTTACAATCACTTCTCCTTAAAATAGCTTGAACCCTTGCTACTAATTCTTCTTTCACAAATGGTTTTCTTATATAATCATCTGCACCTGCTTGTAGCCCTGCCACGCAATCCTCGCTAGAAATATTGTCGGTCACAATAATTATCGGTGTCGTTTTAACAAGTCGTATTTGTCTGCAAATTTCCGGTCCCGATATACTTAATGAATCCCAATCCAATACGATAATATCCCAATCTTGTTCATATATTATATTTAAACCTTCGTTTTCATTGTGAAGTTTTAAAATGAAATAGCCTTCTTGCGTTAGACCGCTTACGATTTTCTTCGCTAAAGACCTTTCATTCTTAATTACTAACACCTGCCTCACCGATGGTTCACCTCTACTTCAATATAACTTATTTAGATAAAAAAATTATCCCGAAAAAACAATTTAAGATTTATAAATTTAAGATTCCTAAATAATCCATTAAAACAGCTTATTAGGAGAACTCTATATAATCTTACAATAGGTATGGTTAAAAACACAAAACATATGAAGATTGTAATAAATTAAAATTTTAATACAAACTCACCAGTTGGGCGTTTACTAGCAGCTATAGTACCTCCCTACTTATCATCAATAACCATTTTTTTATTCTCTGTTTCAAGGATACCGTCCCATCAACTTCAGCATTCTATAAAACCACAAACAAAAAAACCATAACCTCGCCAACCTGGCAAAGTTATGGTTCATATCATACAATTTGACTTTACCCATAAAGTTGCCGCTACAGGAAGCATAAGTTTGCCAGAAAACCCTTGTTTTTGCAGATAATTATTTAATTATTCACTAGAATGGGAAGCATAATTTGGCCGTAAGTTAATTATTAACCCATAAGCTGACCGCAAGAGGAGGCATACAGTTTTACCAACTTATACTATAATTAATTTAGTAGATTAAAGAAGGGGTGAATACAATTTTGTTTAATTTAAATACACATCAATGTCACTGCGATGAAATTATAGAGAGGAAAATACGATATGATTCTAAAGTTCTAGAATATAAATGTAAGTTTTTAAATGCACAAGATCAAAGCCTTGTGCTATTTCACATTATCGAAGACTCCTTTACAATGTTGGCTGGTCGAAACAAATTAACGATTCCTAGAGGAAGTTATACAATAGCTTATTATTGGAAAGATCGTCCATATAATTTATATTTCTGGAGGGACAATAAAGGGAATTACCTAGGCTCCTATTTTAACATTGTAAAGAATACATGTATAAATGATAAAATGGTGACTTTTGAAGATTTAATTATTGATATTTTAGCACTTCCAAATGGTGAATACTTTATTTTAGACGAAGATGAATTACCGGAGAAATTAGAGGATTTCGAGAATGGTTCAGTCCAATATGCCCTAAATTCATTAATTAAGTCTATTGATACTGTTCTTTCTCAAGCATTTTCAGAATCTGAAGGAATTTATAAACATGAAAAGTTTGCTCCATTATTAGAAAAATGAGGGAGTAAATGTAATTAAATTAAAGAAGGTGCTAGCAACATGAGCCAGTTATAAAAAGGAAATTCCTTTGCACTTAGGAATTTCCTTTTTATATGTTGTAATTTTCTTAACGTTGTATATACCCATTTCCATGATGCTACTCCTTTTATAAGTAATATAAAAAGAGTTTGTTAGAACCATATCTTTGCCGCAAACAAAAAGAACCATAACCTTGCCAAAGTGGCAAATTTATGGTTCAAATCACACAAAATAAAAAAACCACCAAATATGTATTGGTGGAGACGGTGGGAGTCGAACCCACGTCCAAAAATATCGGCACTTAAGCTTCTACGAGTGTAGTCGATATATTAGCATTTCGCGAACTCTTCGGCCTATCGACAGGCTTCCAAGTTGCTAGTCTGATTGTTCTCTTCCTTCGCCCTCAGACGGCGAACTCCGGCGTAGTCCACTTAGTTTGAGTCCCTTACCCTACCACATGGACGATGGAGGGAGGAACCTTTAGTGCAATTAAGCAGCTAAAGAAAGATTGTTTTGTTTGCCAATTATAGGCTTTGACGTTTTAACGAGGCCGATCCCCTCGACTCGCAACCTAAGCTCGAACTATCCCTGTCGAATCCGTAACGTCCCCATGATAAAAATGGAGCATACGAAGAAAATATCGTGATAGCTACTAAGAGCTGTTTTTCAATGTGCAACAACCTTACATAAGTTATTATATCATACGCGCGCCGTTTTACAAATGTAAATATCTGTATTACATCTTTTGGCGATCACGGAACACGCGTGCAATTTCACGTTTCGCTTCTTTCTCTTTTAAATCGTGACGTTTATCATATTGTTTCTTACCTTTTGCTAAACCAAGTGCCATTTTTGCAAATCCATTTTTCAAATAGATTCTAAGTGGAACTAATGCGTAACCTGTTTCTTTTGCAGCGCCCGCTAGCTTATCAATTTCTTTTTTATGAAGAAGTAATTTTCTCGTACGAAGTGGATCATGGTTGAAACGATTCCCTTGTTCGTATGTATTAATGTGCATATTATGAACCCATACTTCACCGTTATGTATACGTGCAAACGCATCTTTCAAGTTCACGCGACCAGCGCGAATCGACTTAATTTCCGTTCCTTGAAGGACAAGCCCTGCCTCGTATGTTTCTTCGATGAAATAATCATGAAATGCTTTTTTATTTTGTGCAATAACCTTACCTGTACCCTTTGGCATATAACGTCCCTCCTCTATTTTTACTATTGTAACAAATGTTAATAAAAAGCGAAAGTGGCTCGTTCAGAATGTGAGACGGATGGAGCTTCTGACCTTGAGGCGCTCTTTGCCTCTCGGGAAGAAGTGAAGCCGCCGAACATTCTAGCCACTGTAGCTGGATTCCATTAGAAAGCGAAAGTGGCTCGCTCTCAAGCCACTAATAAAAAAAGAAAAAGCCTCGCTTTTCATCAAAGCGAAGCCATCCTTTTCTTACTTACGCTTTTTCTTTTTCTTCTTGAATCCTGGTACGTTTTCGAAGAATCCTTTTTTCTTCTTGCCATTACCATCTTTTTTCCCTGGCTGACTAGCAGACGTGGATGCTGTTGCTGATGCGGATCCTCTTCCTGTGCTTTTACCTTTGCCACCACGGTCAAACTTTCTACCTGTGCCACGTTCACCGCCGCGCTCATTACTGCGCTCGCTACGTCCACCGCGTTTCTTTCTGCCTGTTCTTGGCTGCTCGATAACGACTGGACGATCTTTGAACTTACGACGAGGTGTACCTTTCATGCCAACGATTTCAAAGTCGATTGCACGCTCGTCTTTATTTACGTTAATAACACGAATTGTAATTTCGTCACCGATGCGGAATACGTTTCCTGTACGCTCTCCGATCATAGCGAAATGCTGCTCGTCATAACGGTAGTAATCATCCGTTAAGTAGCTAACGTGTACAAGACCTTCAATTGTATTTGGAAGCTCTACGAATAAACCGAAGTTTGTTACAGAGCTAATCATACCGTCATACTCTTCACCGATCTTATCAACCATATACTCTGCTTTTTTCATCTCATCTGTTTCACGCTCTGCTTCAACAGCACGGCGTTCCATATTAGAAGAGTGCTCTGCAATCTCAGGTAATTTTTCACGCCATTTTGCTTGCGTTTCATTGTCGACTTTACCATTAATAATGTATTCACGAATTAATCTATGAACGATTGTATCTGGGTAACGACGAATTGGTGATGTGAAATGTGTGTAGAACTCAGTTGATAAACCGAAATGCCCTAAACTATCCGCATCGTAACGAGCTTGCTTCATAGAACGAAGCATAACCGTTGAAATAACTACTTCTTCAGGCTGTCCTTGAACCATTTCAAGAATTTGTTGCAGCGCACGAGGGTGTACTTCATTCGCACGTCCTTTTACCGCATATCCGAAGTTCGTTACAAACTCGAAGAAACGCTCAAGCTTATCTTCTTTCGGATCTTCATGGACACGGTACATAAACGGTACGTTCATCCAGTGGAAGTGCTCTGCTACTGTTTCATTCGCAACAAGCATAAATTCTTCAATTAACTTCTCTGATACAGAACGATCGCGCATAACAACATCAGTCGGTTTTCCTTCTTCATCTACTAATACTTTCGCTTCTTTAAAGTCAAAGTCAATTGCACCACGGCGCATACGTTTTTCACGTAGAATTTGTGCCAATTGACCCATCTCTTTAAACATCGGTACTAATGGCTCATAACGCTTAATTAACTCTTCGTCCTCATCTTCTAAAATGCTTCTTACGTCAGCATACGTCATACGCTCTGTCGTTTTAATCACACTTTGGAAAATCTCGTGTTTAACAACATCACCTAAGTTGTTGATTTCCATTTCACAAGATAATGTCAGACGGTCTACTTTCGGATTTAATGAGCAAATACCGTTAGATAGACGATGTGGAATCATCGGAATTACACGGTCAACAAGATACACACTCGTCGCTCTTTCCGCTGCTTCTACATCAATTGGAGAACCTTCTTGAACATAATGACTTACATCCGCAATGTGAACACCAAGCTTGTAGTTACCGTTCTCAAGCTTCGTTACTGTAACAGCATCATCTAAGTCTTTCGCGTCTGCACCATCAATCGTTACAATCATTTGATCACGTAAATCACGACGATCCTTTAAATCTTCTTCTGAAATCGTTTCTGGTACACTGTTTGCATGCTCCATCACTTCTTCAGGGAATGCTAAAGGTAAATGATGTTTATGAATGACAGATAAAATATCTACTCCTGGATCATTTTTATGACCTAGAATTTGAATAACTTCACCTTCTGCGCTTAAACGGTTTTCTGGATAGCTCGTAATTTTCACAACTACTTTATGACCTTCTACAGCACCCATTGATGCACTTTTCAAGATAAAGATATCACTCGTCCAGCGCTTATTGTCAGGTATAACAAATCCAAAGTTTTTCGATTCTGTATATGTACCAACAAGTTCTTTCGTTCCACGCTCTAAAATGCGTACAATTGAACCTTCTTGACGTGAACCGCTCGATTGAGAACTAAGGCGTGCTAATACTGTATCGCCATGAAGTGCACCGTTTAATTCTGTAGGAGGGATGAAAAGATCATCGTCTCCAGTTTTCTTCTCTTCTGGCACAACGAAAGCAAAGCCACGTGCATGTCCAATTAACTTACCTCGTACTAAATTCATCTTTTCAGGAAGACCGTATCGATTACTACGTGTACGAATAACAAGTCCCTTCTCTTCCATCATTACAAGTGCTTTTACAAAATCTTTAAAGCCCTCAGAACCTTCAATTCCAAATGCCTCTTCTAACTCTTGTATCGTTAGCGGTTTATACGCTTCTTCTCTCATAAATAATAACAACTTATCAATATGTTCTTGTGTGATTTCTTCCAAGCAAAAATACCTCCTTTAAAACCTTATATTATTTAGTGTATCCGAAAGATAGGGGATGTATAAAGCGAAACTTCAATACTCCCCTTATGATTTTTACAGTTTTCACAAAAAATTCCTTATGAAAAAAAGAGGCAACTAGATCTTACCAATCTAGTTGCTCCAAGAAGTTATATACATCCTCATGTAGCTCATCACGTTGTTTATCAAGTGTAATGACATGCGTAGAGTCTTCATACCATTTAATGTCTTTTAACGTAGATTCTACACCGTTATAAATAATGTTAGCACTATCTGTATTAATCATTTCGTCATGACGTGCTTGTACAACAAATGTTGGTGCATAAATCATATCCACATTGTTACGTACGTCAGCAATTAATTGTTGTAATGCTTTTAATGTATTCATCGGTGTCTTTTGGAATTCCAACATTTCTTGTTCGATTTGCTCTGGTGACTTTTGCTCACGCTTTTTATATTCGCGGGCATATGCCAATATACCTTGGTACATCGTTTCTTCGCTCTTAATATACATCGGTGCACACATTGGTACTACACCTAAAACCGGTACTGTATAACCTAATTTTAAAGAAAATACGCCGCCAAGTGACAATCCAACAACAGCAATTTTCTCAAAACCTTTATCTTTTAAAAGCTGATATGCCTCCGTTACATCTTGCCACCAATCTGTAGGGCCTGTATGAACAAGCTCTTCTGGTGGTACACCGTGCCCTTTATAAATTGGCGCATGACAAGTGTAGCCTTTCTTCTCTAAGAAACGCCCTAACATACGTACATCAGCTGAGTTCCCTGTGAATCCATGTAGTAATAAAACAGCGCGGTCTCCACCCTCAAATGTAAATGGTTTCGGAGATGCTAATTTCATCATGTACTTCTCCTCTTTCTCTTCTGTAATCTAGTCGTATTCTTTCTATATCTAGTGTACCATATTTATATTTCTATAATCTAATTAGAAACATCTTTCAAATGGCAAAACAAAAAAGAAGAACCATTAGTACATCTTACTAACGCTTCTTCTTTCAATTCTATAAGTTTAAGTACGTAACAGCAATTGTTAATACAAAGAACAATACAGCTAAAACAATTGTGATACGGTTTAATACTGCTTCAATTCCACGTGCTTTTTGCTTACCAAATAATTGCTCTGCACCGCCTGAAATTGCACCTGAAAGGCCTGAGCTATTACTAGACTGCATAAGTACCATAACAATCATTAAAATCGATACAGTAATAAGTAAAACGGATAATAACGTATGCACTTGGCGTACCTCCTACAAAGATTCAGTTATTGTAACTGTAGCATAAATCCTATAGAAAAGCGAGAGCTATAGAGTCGCTCCCGCTTTTCTTCCATTACATAAACATCATTGCAAATAACGGTCCAAGTAAACATGTCAAAATTGCTGTTAATGTCATTGTTACCGATCCAATAACACCTTCATGTTCGTTATTTTTCATCGCTCTCATAACGCCCATAATATGAGAAGCACATCCAAATCCGATACCTTTACCAACTGAGTTTGTAACACGGCTCCATTTTAATAAGAGAGGTCCTGTAATCGTTCCAGTAATACCTGCGATAACAACGAAAGCTGCTGTTAAGGAAGGTACACCACCAACTTGTTCAGAAACGCTCATCGCAACTGGCATTGTCACCGATTTTGGTAAAGACGATAAGATTAAGCTTTTATCTGTTCCCATAAGTGAAGCAATGGCAAAATCACTAGCGATTGCAACTGTTGTACCTACTAATACCCCGCCGGCAATCGGGACAACATACTTTTGCAGAACATGACGTTGTTTATAAAGAGGAATTGCAAATGCTACAACACCGGGTCCAAGTAGCTTTGCAATCCAGCCACCACCACTTTCCATATAATGTTGATATGGTATATCAAGCACGATAAATAGGAAAGCCATTAATCCTGTTGCTACAAGCATTGGAATGGTGAATGGTGTTGGAAATAATTTATAGATTTTTTTAGATAATTGATATAATAGCACCGTAAAAAGAACCCAACCGATTCCGATTAATATTTGGCTCATCGCGACTCTCTTTCCTTCCTATTCGCAAGATATTGTCCTGTATGTCCTGCGACAATAATAATTAAAAATGTACTCGCTACAACTGTAATGAAAAGAGAAATTCCTTTACTCATAAAAAAAGCACCGTAATTCATTAAGCCAAGCGTTGGCGGAATTAATAAAAACGGCATAATAGCAACGAGTGTTTCTGCTCCTAAATCGAACCATTTCACTGGAAGAACTTTTAGGCTAAGTAAAACAAGTAAGAGGAACATCCCAATCAAACTTCCTGGAATTGGAATATTTAGCATTTCTTGCACCCAAGTTCCAACCATATAAAACACGTAAAGAGCAGCAATTTGGACAAGAATCTTTGTAAATTTCATGTTCATCATCCCTCATGTTTATACGATCTTCTGTTAATATCTTTATCATAGTATAAATTGTAAAAAGCTGCAATTTATCAACTTGACAGCAAAAACAGCCTGTGTTATACGCTTACAACCTTGATATGACTGCATTTCCAAACGAAAATTACGTCAAAAACCTTGACCTAATATAAAAAGTTTTTATTTTCTGAATTTATAAGACTATTATTTCAATAAAATAATCTTTTTATCCTTAAGCTTACATATATATAAAGTGAAACTTTAATCCATGAGGATTCCCACATCCATACTGATTGTTAGCCCTCATCAAGCGGGTTTGTAAGGGATAAACAAGATAGGTGGTGAACATATGCCAAAAAAAGTTCTCATTTTTTGTGATCCTGGGATTGATGATACGATGGCTCTCCTCTTAGCTTTCTTTATTGATGAAATAGAAATTATCGGTATTGTTGCTGATTACGGCAATGTCCCGAAAAAAATGGCCGTACAAAATGCTCATTTTTTTAATAACGAAACAAAGAATAGAAATATCAAGATATTCGGTGGTTCAGAACGTCCTCTTACTGGTGCCCCACCTGCGTTTTTTACGGATGTACATGGGAAACAGGGGCTCGGGCCAATTATTCCAAAGGTAAATGTGACTAACGGAGACATGGAGAATTTTTTTGAAGTTATTCCTCTTATTGAGCAGTATAAAGATGAATTAATCATTGTAAGTTTAGGAAGACTTACCTCCCTAGCAATTTTATTCATCGTATGTCAACAGTTAATGAAGCAAGTTAAATCTTACTACGTAATGGGCGGTGCCTTTTTACACCCTGGTAATGTTACCCCTATTTCCGAAGCAAACTTTTATGGCGATCCTACTGCTGCTAATATAGTCCTCCAATCTACAGCTAACATGTACATATACCCATTAAACGTCACCCAATATTCCGTCATTACACCCGAGATGGCGGAGTATATTGAAACAAAAGGAAAAGCCCCACTTGTCAAACCTTTATTCGATCATTATTACTACGGATATTATAAAGACGCCCTACCACATTTAAAGGGTAGCCCCTTCCATGACACAATGCCAATACTCGCTTTACTTGATAACTCTATGTTTACCTATCACAAATCACCTATCGTTGTCATGACAGAATCTTATGCGCAGGGGGCAAGCATTGGAGAATTTCGCTCTTTAGGAGAATCTAAGCCATTTATTGATTGGCCGAGTCATCAAATCGCAATTGATTTTGATTATAACCGCTTCTTCAAACATTTCATGTCACTTATGACGGGCGAACAATTTTAGCATAAAAAAACAGACCGTGATTTCTCACGGTCTGTCGTTATTTTCTACAATTATCGTTTGATGTTATAGAAAGATTTGATACCATCGTAAACAGCGATTTCGCCTAGTTCGTCTTCGATGCGTAATAATTGGTTGTACTTAGCAATACGGTCAGTACGGCTCATAGAACCAGTTTTGATTTGGCCAGCGTTAGTTGCAACTGCGATGTCAGCAATTGTAGCATCTTCAGTTTCACCAGAACGGTGAGATACAACTGCTGTGTAACCAGCACGTTTAGCCATTTCGATAGCTTCGAAAGTCTCAGTTAAAGTACCGATTTGGTTAACTTTAATTAAGATTGAGTTAGAGATACCTTTTTCGATACCTTCAGCAAGTTTTTGAGTGTTAGTTACGAATAAATCGTCACCAACTAATTGTACTTTATCACCGATACGCTCAGTTAATAATTTGTGACCATCCCAGTCGTTTTCGTCTAAACCATCTTCGATAGAGATGATTGGGAAGTCTTTGCAAAGCTCTTCGTAGAAATCAACCATTTCTGCAGAAGTTAAGCCAGTACGGCCTTCGCCTGCAAGGTCATATTTACCAGTTTCTTTGTTGTAGAACTCAGAAGAAGCAACGTCCATTCCTAAGAATACGTTCTCGCCAGCTTTGTAACCAGCTTTTTCGATAGCTTCGATGATTACTTCTAAAGCTTCACGGTTAGAACCAAGGTTTGGAGCGAATCCACCTTCGTCACCTACTGCAGTGTTAAGACCTTTGTCATGTAATACAGCTTTAAGTGCATGGAATACTTCAGCACCCATACGGATTGATTCTTTGAATGTTGGAGCACCAACTGGTAAGATCATGAACTCTTGGAAGTCAACGTTGTTATCAGCGTGAGAACCACCGTTGATGATGTTCATCATTGGAGTTGGTAATTGTTTTGCATTGAATCCACCAAGGTAACGGTATAATGGAAGACCTACGAAGTCAGCTGCTGCGTGAGCTACTGCCATAGATACACCAAGGATAGCGTTAGCGCCTAGTTTACCTTTGTTTGGAGTGCCGTCTAATTCGATCATAGCACGGTCGATACCAGCTTGGTCAGTTACATCGAAACCAGCGATTTCTGGAGCGATAATTTCGTTAACGTTGTTTACTGCGTTAACAACACCTTTACCAAGGTAACGAGATTTGTCACCGTCACGTAATTCTACTGCTTCGTGCTCACCAGTAGATGCACCACTTGGTACGATAGCGCGTCCGAAAGCACCGCTTTCTGTGTAAACTTCTACTTCTACAGTTGGGTTACCACGAGAGTCAAGGACTTCGCGAGCATAAACATCAATAATTGTTGACATAATAAATTCTCTCCTTTTTATATAAGCAAATTATTTAATAATTGTTTTACCTGTCATTTCTTTCGGTTGTTCCACATTTAAAAGTGTAAGCATTGTTGGAGCGATATCTCCTAAAATACCACCTTCACGAAGCTCTACATCATTTTTTGTAACGATGAAAGGAACCGGGTTAGTTGTATGAGCTGTCATCGGCTCGCCATCAGCAGTTAACTCCTGATCGGCATTACCATGGTCAGCAGTAATAAGTGCTACACCATCTTTTGCAAGAATCGCTTCTACAACTTTTCCTAAACATTCGTCAGTTGCTTCTACTGCTTTAATTGTTGGTTCCATCATCCCAGAATGGCCAACCATATCACAGTTTGCAAAGTTAAGAATGATAACATCATGTTTATCATTTTCGATTTCATTTACTAAAGCGTCCGTTACTTCGTAAATGCTCATTTCAGGTTTCAAGTCATACGTTGCAACCTTCGGTGAGTTAATTAAGATACGCTCTTCTCCTGGGAATTCAGCCTCACGACCACCGCTAAAGAAGAATGTAACGTGCGGATACTTTTCGGTTTCCGCGATGCGAAGTTGCTTTAATCCCGCTTGCGCAACAACTTCACCTAAAGTGTTATCAAGGTTCATTGGCTTGAATGCCACGTAACCATTCACAGTTTCACTGAAGTGTGTCATACATACGAATTCTGGAATGTGAGGTACTTTTTCACCACGATCGAACTCACGGAAGTCTTCGTTTGTAAATACACGAGCAATTTGAATTGCACGGTCTGGACGGAAGTTATAGAAGATAACTGCATCATCATCATTGATTGTTGCAACTGGCGTGTTATCTTCGTTAACAATTACAGACGGCAATACGAATTCATCATAGATACCGTTCGCATAAGAGTCTTCTACACACTCTTCTGCTGATTTATAAGTAGGGCCTTCACCATTCACCATAGCACTGTAACATTTTTCTACGCGATCCCAACGCTTGTCACGGTCCATGGAGTAATAACGACCAGAGATAGTCGCGAATTGTCCTACTCCTGTTTCTTTAATTACTTCATTTGCTGCATCGATATAACCTTTTGCTGTTTGTGGTCCAACATCGCGGCCGTCTAAGAACGCATGGATGTAAACTTTCTCCACACCTTCTTTTGCTGCTAAGCGAAGAAGAGCAAACATATGGTTCATGTGACTGTGCACACCACCATCAGAAAGTAAACCGAATAAATGAAGAGCAGTACCTTTTTCTTTTACGCTTTTAATTGCATTTTGGAATGTTTCGTTCTGATCGAACTCACCTTCACGAATTGCAACGTTTACGCGTGTTAAGCTTTGATATACTATGCGGCCAGCACCAATATTTAAGTGACCAACCTCAGAGTTACCCATTTGACCTTCTGGAAGACCTACTTCCTCACCACAAGCTGTAAGCGTTGTATGAGGGAATTTGTTCCAGTAACCATCAAAATTAGGTTTCTTAGCTTGTGCTACAGCATTCCCGTGAGTTTCTTCACGAAGTCCGAAACCGTCAAGGATGATTAAAGCTGTTGGCTTTCTCATTTTACCGCCCCCAGAAGACCTAAGAACGAAGCCGGCTCTAAGCTAGCACCGCCAACTAAAGCGCCGTCGATGTCAGATTGTGCCATATACTCTTTAATGTTTTCTGGTTTTACGCTACCGCCGTATTGAATACGAACAGCTTCTGCAGCTTCTGGAGAAACAGCTTCTGCAACAACTTTACGGATGTGCGCACATACTTCATTTGCATCTGCAGAAGAAGAAGATTTACCTGTACCGATAGCCCAGATAGGCTCATAAGCGATAACAGTTGCTTTAACTTGCTCTTCTGTTAAACCTGCAAGTGCTTTTGTCACTTGACCTGCTACTAGATCAAATGTTTTTCCGCTTTCGCGCTCTTCTAAAGTCTCACCACAACATACGATTGGTGTTAAACCATGTTCAAATGCTGCTAGAGTCTTTTTGTTTACTGATTCGTCTGTTTCAGCAAACATTTCACGACGCTCAGAGTGGCCAAGTACTACGTAGCCTACTTTTAAGTCGCTAAGTGCTACTGGGCTAATTTCGCCAGTGAATGCACCATTTTTTTCGAAGTGCATGTTTTGTGCACCTACTTGTAAATCAGTTCCTTCAGTTGCTGCTACAAGGCGCTCTAAGAATAGAGCTGGAGAGCAAACTACTGCATCAACAGCTGAAGCTGCTGGGATTTGACCTTTAACTTCCTCTACGAAGCTAACTGCTTCAGATAGAGTTTTATTCATTTTCCAGTTACCTGCGATAATTGGTTTACGCATGCTTTGCACCGTCCTTTTTCTTTGGCTGCTACTTATTTGTCGTTAAGACAAACTACACCTGGAAGCTCTTTACCTTCCATGAATTCTAATGACGCACCGCCGCCAGTAGAAATGTGGCTCATTTTATCAGCCATACCGAATTTTTCAACAGCTGCTGCAGAGTCACCACCGCCGATAACAGAGTATGTATCTTCTGCATCTGCTAATGCTTGTCCTACTGCTTTTGTACCTTCTGCGAATGGAGTCATTTCGAATACACCCATTGGTCCATTCCATACAACAAGCTTAGAGTTTTTAATTACATCTGCATAAATTTCACGTGTTTTAGGACCGATGTCTACGCCTTCCCAGTTAGAAGGGATAGAGTCGATACCAACGATTTGAGTTGTTGCAGTTTCAGAGAATTCCTCAGTGATTACAACATCAACTGGCATGTAGAAGTTTACGCCTTTTTCTTTTGCAAGTTGCATAAATTCTTTAGCTAGTTCAATCTTGTCGTCTTCACATAGAGATAGACCAATTTCATGACCTAAAGCTTTAACGAACGTGTAAGCAAGTCCGCCACCGATGATTAAGTTATCTACTTTGTCTAATAGATGACGAATTACACCGATTTTATCTTTTACTTTCGCACCACCAATAATAGCTGTAAATGGACGTTCTGGGTTAGAAAGTGCTTTACCTAATACATCTAACTCTTTTTCCATTAATAGACCAGATACTGCTGGTAGGTAGTCTGCGACACCTGCTGTAGAAGCGTGAGCACGGTGAGCTGCACCGAATGCATCGTTTACGAAGATGTCAGCAAGTGCTGCAAATTCTTTCGCAAGTTCTGCATCGTTCTTTTCTTCGCCCGCATAGAAACGTACGTTTTCAAGAACTAATACGTCGCCTTCGTTCATTGCTGCAACCATTTCTTGTGCAACTGGTCCGAATGCTTCGTCTGCTTTTTTAACATCTTTACCAAGAAGCTCACCTAAACGTGCTGCTACTGGAGTAAGACGTAATTCTTCTACCGCTTGACCTTTTGGACGGCCTAAGTGGCTTGCTAAAATAACTTTCGCACCTTGCTCTACTAAATATTGAATTGTAGGAAGAGCTGCACGGATACGAGTTTCATCTGTAATTTTGCCTTCTTTCATAGGTACGTTGAAATCAACGCGGCAAAATACACGCTTACCTTTTAAATCTACGTCACGAATTGATTTTTTGTTCATTGGATTTCCCTCCGACTACTAGTTAGGATTGACAAAACCCATTCAAAAGCTTAACACATTTGCTTTTAAAACGAAAGAAGAGAGAGAGGGAACAAACCCTCTCCCTCGTTTTGTCATTGATTGCTTATATAATTAAGAATTAAAGACCTTTAGAAGTCATGTAAGCTGCTAAGTCTACTACGCGGTTAGAGTAACCAGTTTCGTTATCGTACCAAGAAAGTACTTTAACCATGTTACCTTCCATTACCATTGTAGATAATGCATCGATTGTAGAAGAAGCTGTACATCCGTTATAGTCGATAGATACTAATGGCTCTTCGCTGTATCCAAGGATACCTTTTAATTCGCCTTCAGCTGCTGCTTTGAATGCTGCGTTTACATCTTCAACTGTTACTTCTTTGTCAAGTTCAACAACTAAGTCAACAAGAGAAACGTTAGCAGTTGGAACACGTACAGCGCCACCGTTTAATTTACCTTTAAGTTCTGGTAATACTAATGCTACAGCTTTAGCTGCACCAGTAGATGTTGGGATCATGTTTTCAGCTGCTGCACGAGCACGACGTAAATCTTTGTGTGGTAAGTCTAAGATTTGTTGGTCGTTAGTGTAAGAGTGAATTGTTGTCATCATTCCGCGTTTTACGCCGAATTTTTCGTTTAATACTTTAGCGAATGGAGCTAGACAGTTTGTAGTACAAGAAGCGTTAGATACTACGTTGTGGTTAGCTGCATCGTATTGTTCGTGGTTAACACCCATAACTACAGTGATATCTTCGTCAGAAGCTGGAGCTGAGATGATAACTTTCTTAACTGATCCACCTAAGTGTTTTTCAGCGTCTGATTTTTTAGTGAAACGGCCAGTAGATTCTACTACTACTTCTACTCCGTAGTCGCTCCATGGTAATTGAGCTGGGTCACGCTCAGCGATAACTTTAATTTCTTTACCGTTAACAACGATGCTGTTTTCGTTAGCAGATACTTCTGCATTTAAAGTTCCGTGAACTGTGTCATATTTTAAAAGGTGAGCTAATGTTTTAGCATCTGTTAAGTCGTTGATTGCTACTACTTCTACCTCAGAGTTGTTAAGAGCTGCGCGGAATACGTTACGTCCGATACGTCCAAATCCATTAATACCAATTTTAGTCATTTGAATTTCCTCCTTGGGGGATTATATTAAAGGGTAAAACCCTTTGTTAACTGTTTTGCTGCACCTTCATCTGTAATTAGAATTGAAGTGTGCCCTTGTTTAATTACAGCCTGTATTGCTTTTGCCTTTGAAGAACCTCCAGCGACTGCAACAACGTGAGATACATTTTGTAAATCCTCTAATTGCATACCAACTGTTCTTACTTTATGAACAACATTTCCTTCTTCATTAAAGTAGTAACCGAAAGCTTCACCAACTGCTTCGCTTGCTTGAATCTTTAACCAATCTGCTTCCGAAGTACTTCTGCGACGTGCCATTGTTAACGCATCACCTATTCCATGAATGACGATATTGGAAGATCGAATCAACTCAAGAACTTCTTTCACGGAAGGCTCTGTCACAATAGACGCATATGCTTCGCTACTAACATGGTCTGGAACATACAATAAGCGATAATTACTCATCGTATTTTGCGCCATCTTGGCACAAATGGTATTGGCTTCTAATTCAACACCTTCTCCGATTCCACCACGTGCTGGGACAAATAGCATATGTAAATCTTTACAATCAAGTTGCATCATGTCCGCAGCAGCAGCTAGCGTAGTTCCTCCAGCCACAGCAACGATATTATTCGCTGTCAGACGGTCTTTTATACAAGTCACACAAGCACGGCCCATCTCCAGTTTGACCCAAGGTGATTCATCACTATCACCAGGGACAACGAAAACTTCATCCAAGTCTAATGTTTCCTTAAGTTGCTTTTCTAAAACCTTTAACCCGGAAATTTCTTTCATAAAGTCTTCCAAAGCAAGAACTAAAGCTGTTCCTTCTTCTGTCAAAGTCATTCCAGAAGAAGCGACGTGAACTAAGTTTTGTTCTTTCAAAACTTGAACTTCACTTCGCAATACTCGTTCTGTCATACCGAGGCTTGCTGATAAGTTTCTTCTTCCAATCGGCTGCATGAGCCTAATGTATTGAAGAATTTGCATTCTCGTTTGCATAACAGGTAGCAGATCAGGTAATAATTTTTTTGTGTTCTGAATCCATGAGCGCATATCTTTTCTCCTCACTACATTGGTTCATTTTTCCTTGGTGGTCACTTTACGTCCCGTAGTGACATTTTGTGTCCCACATAGGTTAAAAAAATAATCCCTGCTACGTGTATTATTGTAACAGGAGATAGAAACTTATTCAACTCTTAACTGCATTCTTTATATAGTTTATTATGACACCTTTGTGAATGTTACCATATTCTACTTGTTTTCCGTCTATTTCTACAACCGGAATCATTAAATGATATTTTTCTAAAAGGTCATTATCTTCATATATATCTATTTCCTCGATTTGAAAAGAATATTCACATTGTACTTCCTGCAAAACTTGTTTCGCCTGCACGCAAAGACCACAATTCTTTTTTGTATACAGCACAACTTTCATCTTCTTCACCTATCCGATTGTTTTTCGCAATGACGAAGCTGGGATATGCATTTGTTCTCTATACTTCGCCACCGTTCTTCGAGAAATAACAATTTCATGCTCTTCTTCTAATAATTTTGAAATCTTTTGATCTGAGAGTGGCTTTTTCTTATTCTCTGCTTCCACAAGCGTTTGAATAAACTGTTTCACTCGCTTCGTTGAAACTGCCTCATCCTCTGTCGTCGAAACTGCATTACTAAAGAACGATTTCATCTCAAATAAACCGTGTGGCGTTTGCACATACTTATTTCTTGTTGCACGACTAATCGTAGACTCATGCACACTTAGCTCTTCCGCCACCTCTTTTAAAGCGAGCGGCTTCAAATACGCTGGACCTTCCCAAAAGAAATCACGTTGTTTTTCCATAATAATCGTCATCACTTGCAGAAGTGTTTGTTTTCTCTGTTTCAAACTGCGCATAATCCATTGCACATGCTGATACTTTTCTGAAACGTAAGATGCTACTTCACTTTCACTATTATTAAGAAGCGCACTGTACTCAGAGTGAATTTCAATTCTCGGCATATTTCTCTCATTCATCTGTAAAACGAGGCGATCGCCTTCTTTTTTCACTGCCATGTCAGGCACAATATACAGTGGTTTATCCGAAGAATACGCAAGGCCCGGTTTCGGCTGCAATGATGTAATACAGTTCACCGCCGATTGTAATTCTTCATTACTACACTTCAGCACATGAACGAGCTTTCGCCAATCCTTCTTCACGAAATAAGCAAAGTGCTCCTCTACAATATCTTCCGCTAATCCATCCCTTCTTTGTAAGCGCTTCAATTGTAAGGTTAAACATTCCTGAATATTACGCGCCCCTACCCCTGCTGGCTCCAGTGATTGGACAAGCTCTACAGAGCGGTCAACTACATGAATATGCGCAGAAAGGAGCTCTGCTAACTCTTCATTCGTTTCTTGTAAATACCCGTTTCCATCCATGTTCATAATAATGAAAGAAGCCACTTTCCGCTCTTCTTCATCTATTTTATAATACTGTATTTGATTTAATAAATGTTGCTGAATCGTTGTAGAATCCACACTGTAGATTTCCATCTGATTCTCGACTTGTTTGCTGGTACTTTTACTGTTGTTAGAGCTCTTTTTCTTCTCCCTCTCAAAACCACCTAACTCAATAAGGGGATTCTCTAACGATTGCTCATACAAAAACTCCGATAATTCTTGTACATTATACTGAAGCATTGTAATCGCTTGCCTTAACTCTTGTGTCATTGCCAAACGTAAGCTTTGTTCTTGTAAAAGACTTGCCTTCAAACTAATCTCCCCCTTGTTTCTATTGTACAATAAGTTTGGTAAAAGGAGAATCCTCACGCAGACGCCCATTCCAAAATATTATTAATTTATATGTATTAATGATATTTACAACTTACAACCGAAATTTGAATAATATTGAAAGAAAATAATAAACTCAATTATTTGTTACCACATACTAATAGTAACCCTTAATTTTATATATAACAACATTAAATTTATCTCTGTTCAATTCCAAAATAAAAAGAGCAGTTTAGGTATAGTGACACTTCACTATGCCTAACTACTCTTTTACGATTCTTAATTAAGAAAGAAACCTCTTATTTAAAGCTAAGGAACTTTGATTCCTAATTACATAGGAGTCATAGAGATAATCGTTCGATTCACTAGACGCTCCTTGAATTCCTCTCATCTCTTCCACAGACAACTCAACTATTTTTTTCACGCTTCTCTCGTTATTACTATCCATCATTTTTTGTTTTCTTTTCGAAAAAAATCCCATAATTTATTCCCCCCTGCAATTAATTATTTTTTAACAATTGAATGAATTTAAGGCTCTTACCACTTCTTAATACACCTTTCGGATAGACCTTCGCTGCAAACATAGCAATTAAGCTAATGCTAGCTAGTAATACAACCATAGATGTAATAATTTCTAAACTCCCAACGGATCCATTAATAATCCTAACTACCATACTAATTGGAGCTGTAAACGGAACATATGATGTCACCCTTGATACTAGCCCTTCAGGGTTATCAAGTACTACTAATAACTCCACCACTAAGCTTCCCATCAATATAAGAGTAATCGGCATCGTTGTTCCGGATAATTCTTCTGGCCTGCTTACCATAGAACCAAACACTGCGAAAAGTGCCGCATAAACGAAGTAACCGAGAACAAAATATAACAAGAAATATGCAGCATGCTCACCTGTAATCATATTTACATCAATATTCACTCCAAAAAACGAATCCGATACCTTAAAAATTCCAGATTTAATATATAGCGCCATACTAAGGAAGAAAATAAATAACTGTGTCAAACTAGCAAGACCGACTCCTAATATCTTCCCAAAGACCATGTGAACAGGCGACACCTTCGTTACCATCACTTCCATAACACGCGACGCCTTCTCTGACGCTACCGCTGTAGCAATCGCATTTCCATACGAAGTAATTGCTAAGTACATAATCGCTACTAATAAATACACCAGTAAGAATGAGCTTGTTTCTTCGTTATTTAAGTTTTGCTTTTTCGCTTGCACGTTCATCGTCAGTGATTTCACAGCCTCTTCTGATAACTGTTGTTTAACTACCGCACTTTGAAAATACTGATTTTGTACAAATACCTGCGCACTTTGAATCAACTTAGGATTATCCACCTTCATAAAGTAATCTAATACTGGTTCAGCACCCGCACCCTCTTTTAATATAAAGAGCGCTTCGACTTTCTTATCTAACAAATCTTGCTTATATTGATTTAATTTTGTTTTATCACCTAAAGACCAATCCCATTCTGGAAGAGCTTTACTAAGATTAGATTGATCCAAAGTAACATTAGGTGCTTCGGAAATAAATACAACTTTTGCTTTTTCTTTCTCTCCAGAAAACTTTTGTACTAAAGTTGGAAAGGAGAATAAGAATATCCCTCCCCCTATTAATAACAATGTCATCCCAATAAATATTTTCGTCCTCACACGATCCCAATACGTTTGCCCTAAAACAATCCAGAAATTCCTCATTACTTATGCACCCGCCTTTTCAACAAAGATTTGATGTAAAGAAGGTTCTTTAATAGAAACATCTCGGATATATTGTTTAGTTTTAATGTCTTCAAGCAGCGAAAATGCATCCTCTCCATCATTAACTTTAATCATGAACGTACGATTAACTTTTTCAAAATTGAAATTTTTATTCTTAAGAATAGGTTCAATATCCCCTTCCGTTTGCAACGTCATATATTTGTATTGATAACTTTTCTTAATATCTGACAAGGCACCCGATAATACAAGTTGACCATTTTTCATAATACAAATTTCCTCACAGAACGTTTCTACACTGTCCATTTGATGACTACAGAAGATAATCGTTTTTCTTTGCGCGATTAACTCGAGCACAACATTTTTTAACATCTCTGCATTTACAGGATCCAATCCACTAAATGGCTCATCTAGTATGATGAATTCCGGATTATGCAATATCGCTGAAATCAATTGGATTTTTTGTTGATTTCCCTTTGACAATTCCTCTGTTTTCTTCTTTAAATGTGGTGTCATTTCTAATTTTTCTAGCCATTGTAACGCATGCCTTTTTGCAAGATTAGCTGGCATTCCTTCTAACTTGCCGAAATACACCAATTGCTCCACTACATTCATTTTCGGGTATAATCCACGCTCTTCTGGTAAATAGCCAATAGATAGGTCTTTCTTTGAAAAAGGGCGATTATTCCATAGAATTTGGCCGCTATCCGGTTTGATTAAATCTAAGATCATACGAATCGTTGTCGTCTTACCAGCACCATTTCGGCCCAGCATCCCTAAAATCCCACCTTCTTCTACACGTATATTTAAATCATTAACGGCTTTATATTCACCAAATGTTTTATTTAATCCTTGAATTTCAAACGCCATCCATAACAGCTCCTTTTAGCTTTTTACGAAATAAATAACCGCCATTCCTAATACAATCCCGCCTACCATCAACAAAAACTTTTTCATAACTATTTCCCCTTTCATTTACTTGTTAAGTCGTATCTTTATCATAGACTTCTTTCTGATGCTATTGTCCGCAATCCGTACTGTATTTACCGTAAAAAAGCGAACCACTCTTATGTGGTTCACCGCAATTTCAACAGATGCAGTTGATTGTATGAAAACTTCTTAAATGTTATTATAAAAATATTCAGAAATTAAATGATGTACCTACAAAGAGAGGTGTCCAAACCGTTGCAGATACAACGTAACTTCGTTTTCATTTCATGTGTAACTATCCTGTATTTTTGTTTACAAGGCTATATCTTATATAAAATAAACCAACCATATAGTGGAGTTCTTATTTCTAAAACAGACTCAGCTACATACACAATAGCAAAAATTAAATCCTCCGGTTGGGCTTTTCATACGGACTTAAAAGAAGGAGATATAATCTATTCGATCAATAAAGAAGAGCCTCATTTAGGAATACTTCCTGGATATCAAAACCAATCACTAAATGCATCAGAAATACAAGTTAAAAAAGACGATATCACCCAAACTTATAAAGGAACACAACATTTCATTGATTATCGTGACAAAATCATTTCTGTATACTTCCCCTTCCTACTCGCTTTTATTTGTTTAGGGTTATCTATTTTTCTTTATACAAAGAAGCCTTTGAACCGGGAAACATTCTTTTTGATCACGTTTCTATTCATGACTTCCTCAAGTCTTCTAATTGCAGTTGAATCTGGTAAAGGTGATTTTATCGCCCTCATTATTTTAAGTATTGTATTTCAAGGTACACCTATGTCTCTCATTTTATTGTTGAATGAATTATTCAAGAAAAAGCAACTATACGTCATTTCTATGAGATTTCTAAAAATCGACATTGCAATTGGCATTATTTTATTATCACTCTCTATTTTAATGATGTTCATTCCATTTCCCGTAGTTAATACCGATGGATTAGAACTAATTTACCTTTCAATAAATATTATCTTTTGCATATACTTTTTAATCAGTGCCTATATCAAATATCACAATACAGTACATAAACCATTTTTAAAATTAATGCTCACGATTCATTCCATTGCCTTCTTTCCGTTCGTTACACTCTATGCCCTTCCAGATGCAATATTCAGTACACCGATTCTCTCAGCAGATATTGGAGCTATGTTCCTAATCGCTCTTCCAATCGGTTATTTTTATTTAGTAGCGACGAAGCAGATTTTTGATATAGATTTTGTATTTGATCGTTTACGATATTACGCATTTCTGTCATTAATTCCAACTCTATTAATTGCAATCATTACGAGCTGGAGCATTTATTACAAAGGCAATTTTCTCTCTCGACTGCTGCAAAGTTTTATTATTATTTTTCCGTTAAACATTCTATTTCTCATATTAAAAGAAAGATTAGATTTTACATTCCGTAATCACCTCTTTCGGACTAAAACAAACTTGTACGTAAACATTGAACAGTTTACCGCACAGCTATCATCTATTATGAAAACAGAAGAGTTAGAGAAAAAATTCACTAATGAAATCGTTTCGATGTTGAAATCTTCTTTTATTCAATTTGTTCAATATGATATGAAAGACAACACATATACACAATGCAACGGATATGGACAAACGAAAGATTTCACACTTTCTAAAAAGAAAAAATGGAGTATGGCAGCATTACTAATTAATGATTTATTAGAGGATGATGGATGCATCGGCACTTACTTATACTCTACTAAACATATAAAACACTATATCTGGATTGGAACAAAAGTGAATAATATTAAATATAATACGCATGAAAAATCATGGTTCATCACTGTCACGACATACGTCCGTCTTATTTACGAAAACTTGTATACCATTAATGAAATTATTCATTCTCTAGAGCAGGAGAGTTTAGAATCCAAAACAAATTCTGCAAGCTTATCGCGCCTCCTCTTTCAAATTTCTGAACAAGAAAGGCGCCGACTCGCTTCAGATTTACACGACTCTGCATTACAAGATCAAATCGTATGGTACCGCAAACTAGACTCTTTACTAAAAAACAAATCCGTTCCACTAGAATTAAAAAATGAACTAAAAAAAATCCACTTCGGTATGCATGATGTAATACAACAAATTCGCGACACATGTAATGAATTGCGTCCATCACTTTTATCAGATGCTGGTTTAATTGGTGCATTAAGAGAATTGCTAGCCCAAACACAATTACGTGTGCAGTTTCAAATTCAATTTGATCATGAATCAATTCAAGAACATCATTACGATTTTGACAAAATTTTATCTTTATATCGTATCATTCAAGAACTACTAACAAACGCAGATAAACATTCCGAGGCAACCATCGTATCGATTTTTTTATGGGAAGAGAATAACTGTATTTTCCTAGACTACCGAGACAACGGCAAAGGTTTTAATATAGACACTCCCTACTCTCCTAAGCAGCATATGGGGCTTTCCGGTATAAAAGGAAGGCTTCAATCAATTGGTGGAGAAATACATATAGTATCCGAAGCTAAAAAAGGACTTCAAATAAACATTACAGTTCCGAGGTGGTAAATAATGATTCGAGTATTAATCGTAGATGATCATCAAATTGTAGGCGAAGGAACAAAGAGCATGATTGAATTAGAAGAAGATATGCAAGCAGAATATATTTTAAATGAACAGGAAGCACTTATAAAAAGTGAAGCTACACCTTTTGACGTTTACCTCTTGGATATGAATATGCCCAATTGTAGTGGTATTGAACTCGCCAAGAAAATATTACATATTCAAACAGATGCCAAAATCATTTTATATACAGGTTTTGAATACGTATCCCAATTTAATTTATTAATAAACTCTGGTATCAGCGGAATTATTAGTAAATCAGCTTCTCAGCAAGAGCTATTAATGGCAATTCGTGCAGCTGTAAACGGATATACTTTACTTCCTATTTCGTTATTACGTCAACTACGTACAGACGATATAACAACTCAACAACTTGAAAATAAAACCGCTCTTCTTACACAAAAAGAATTAGAAATCTTAGAATCCGTCTCTAAAGGAAGTAGCAATAAACAAATTGCTGATGAGCTGTACATGAGTTCAAGAGCTGTAGAATACAACCTAACAAAAATCTTCAAAAAATTAAAAGTAGGATCACGCTCCGAAGCTTTAACAGAAGCAATGAGACACGGCATTTTGAAAGTACACATATAAAATGAAACTTCCATCAGTTTGTTTTGTTTAACCCTCAAATAATGGAATACATAAAAAGTCCTAACCTACAAAACGTAAGTTAGGACTTTTTGACGCGCCCAGAGGGATTCGAACCCCCGGCAGACGTGGTACCGGAAACCACACGGTAACGGTTATGTAAAATTATCAGTAAAATCAAGGTTTTACCTTGCATGTAATTTAGAAATGAATTTTTTTGACATGAACATACAACGTTATGTATGCTAAACTATTTCGATTATAAATCGCTTACGTACTTTTTTCAATATTAATTTCATTTCTTCTATTGTTTCACCTTTATTTTAAAATATAAATTAATGCGTAGACGATTGATGTTTCTCAATCATTGCTAATGGAATTTGAACAGTTCCATAAGACACCCCACAAGTGAAGATATGCCCTATCATATTCATTATAGCTTCATGTTTTTCTGTTTCAGTTCTAGACTTATTATTAAGTATCGTATCTACCATTTCTTCGCATTGCTTATATTTCACCATTGCTTCAGCCTGAATCTGTTCAAAAATTTCTTCTTCATTTCCCTCATAATTGTTTAACATTCTTAGAATTTCTGAAACTTTTTCGTCCATGTGGTTAACCCCAATCAGTTGTTTTAGGACTTTCTTTTACATGTTTGCTTCTGAATCCCATACCTCTACAAATTCAAAGCTTTTTAAATCACTCTCTAAAACTGCATTTCTAAATTCATCTGATACCAACAGATAGTTCGGATGAATTTTTTCATTTATATACAATTTAAAAATCGTTTCATTTTGAACAACACTAGGAATAAATACAAATTTTTCACAGCCTATTATTAAACCTGAACTTAACTTTTCAAATATTGTATTATTAATATCAAGTGCATTTAATACACGTAAAACATGAATAGCATAGTACTTTTCGTTTGTTGTTTTATGAATTAATGGTAAAAATTCAACATTATTGCCTACTAAAGGTTCTAATACTCCTTTAGCTTTCTCACTAATTATTTGTACACCAGATTTCCCCCAAAAAATAGGACAATCACTTTGATACCCTTCATCTATAATCTCAATAAATTTAACTGTCCATGAATCTGACAAACTTACTTTGGAATTAAAATCATTTTTAAAATATTTCTTGTCCTCTTCATAATTTAATAATTGAAAAGTTTGATAATCATCAGTTGAACTTTTTAATCGCCAAATTTTCATATGTATATTCTCCTATACAATTTGTTAACTGATATATAATTATTTCTTTGGTTCATTTAATCTTATCTTACCTTCTAATAAATCTTGTCTTATTTTGTGTAAAACTTCAGCTACATCAGCTTGAGTACCACCCATTTCTATAACACTATTTAGTCGTTCTGTTACTTCTCTTATATACTCTTTAGAATGACTACCTATATGCAATACTTCAGTGGTCACATAATCATTCACTTTATACAGTATTTTATAAGAAAATTATACCATGTTAAATTCCCCACTTTGCCAAATGTTTGAATTTACTAAACACAATGAATTTCTTCTTTTAAAATAAAATTGTTAAACAAATGTTGAGAAATATCAAATTTCAATTTCCATTATATTCCATTCTTGCTATCATTTAATGTAAGACTATTCAGAAAAGGAAGGGATTATATGCATGTTCCAGTGAAGGGGAATGAAAAGGTTACAAAGTTACTTAATGACTGGTATCAAGCTATACTACAACATCAAAATGTACAAGCAACAAACTTAAAAAAAGAAGTTGAAGATAAGCTTTCCAGTATAAAAGAAGATAAAAATTTATTATTATACTATTCATTATTAGACTTTAGATATAAAGTACTAACCGATGGACTTAACATTACAAAAGATAGCTTTAATGAAATTAACTCCTTTGATATACCTGATAGTAGTTTTTTATCCTATTATTATCACTTCTTCAAAGCTATTCACAGCACAATTCTTGCAGACTATAATGAAGCAAATGAACACTTTGGAAAAGCAGAGAAACTTTTAATGTATGTGCCTGCCGAAGTAGAAAAAGCAGAATTTAATTATAGGTTGGCATCTTTCTATTACCAAACTTATAAACCACTACCATCTATTTCATATGCTAACAAAGCAAAAGACTTTTTCAGCAAAACTAACTGTTATAACATTAACATTGCTTTATGCGAAAACGTTCTAGGATTAACGTGTATTCAGATAAGACAATTTGAACAAGCAGAAGAATATTTAAATAAAGCGATTGACATTGTTAAAGAGATTAATAACAATGAACTACTGTTACGTATTAGAAATAATTTAGGTTGGTTATACGCAAATCAAAACCTTTCAGATTTAGCTATTCGTCATTTATCAGAAGTTACAGAACATCTTCCAAACCATTATAAAGCTATATTCTTACAGGCTAGGGAATATTATAAATTGGGCGAACACAACAAGGTTAATACACTAATTGAAAAAGGACTTGCAGCTTGTACTAAGATAGAAAATAAGGAATACGTGCACCGTTTTAATATCCTGAAGGAAATGAATAATGGTTCTGATTCTCTAACGTTGGAAAGTATTATTTTAGAAGGAATTTCTTACTTCGAAGCAGAAAATTTAACACGTTGCGTACAAGAATATACGGAACTATTAGCAACTATATTTTATAAGGAAGAGAACGAGAAGAAAGCAAGCAAGTATTTTTACATGAGTAATGAAGCAAGAAAGAAATATGAAGAAAAAGGGGCGTTAGTGTAATGAAAAAACTTAAAACAGCACTACTTTTAACGGTTACGGCATTTAGTTTCTTAGCAATGGCTGAGGGTGATACACCTGCACCACAAAAGCCTGGCTTAGCGTATAGTCACGGTCATACTGGTGGTTCTCCTGAATATACACATGGAGAAGGTTGGTCTCCATCTTACACACACGGAGAACCTTGGGGTATAGCTGATGGTAACACTGGTTCACCTGCTTATGACCACGGACGACCACCTGCACCAAAAGCTTAATTGTTTCGCAAAGAAAGTCATACTACTTGTATGGCTTTTTTGTTATTTCATAATTCTATACTTCGCTTATTTATTTCTTCATTTAAAATACCCATAACACGTTCTAACGGCTTATATAGAACAATATCTGTATCCACATCACGTCTCTTTCCAGCAGCACGCTTTTTAATTCTTTTCATAACAAAACCCCTGTACACGATTATTTCTAATCACATACAAGGGGTTTCCCTAGATTTACTATTAATTTTCAACACATTCTTCACGCTGTTGAGTGCCGCTTACTTAATACCTTAAACCTTTCCATCTTGGAATAGAACGTGTCACAATAGCGTTAAATTATGACATTTATCCAAAATATTTCTTGAAAGAACGTAAGTATATTAAGCTTCGTAATAAAAAAACGCGCCCAGAGGGATTCGAACCCCCGGCAGACGTGGTACCGGAAACCACCGCTCTATCCGACTGAGCTATGGGCGCATGATCCAATTGTTAAGTATAAATTACTCGAACAATTCTGCTTTGTTAATTATATAGGAAATAATACCTAATTTCAATCAATTCAACCATTAAAAAAGGAGCGAATTCGCTCCTCTTATAACTATTTAATTAGCTTTCCGTTATACATTTTCCAATAAGAATACAATTCTTTCTCTGGCATGTATGCCCCTCTACTTTCCACAGAGCCCGACACCGTGATCTTATCTCCTTGTTTAACATTCACTATCTCTTTCTTATTATCAAATCTTACAATAAACGTATGCGCACGTTCCTCGCCAGTAAACTCACTCCAAGGTTTAGTAATTTGCTTCGTATTCACTACAACTTTAGAGCCAATCATATCCGCAACATAACCGCTCCATGTAAACACTTTTTTATGAATATTTTCATCATAAAACTTACTATTTTCATCTGCGCTTAACGCATAATATTTATTTAAAAATCCCTCGAAAGGCAAGTTCGTTAATTCCGCTTCTGCTTTTTTCTTTTCATCCTCTTGCGCTTTACGCTGCTCTTCTTCTGCTTTTTTCTTCTCAGCCTCTTGTGCTTTACGCTGTTCTTCTTCTACTTTTTTCTTCTCAGCTTCTTGTGCTTTTAAGCGCTCCGCCTCTTCTTTATCTTTCTTCTTTTTCTCTTCTTCCGCTTCTTTCTGCGCTTTTTCTTCTGCTTTCTTTTCTTTTTCAGCTTGTTGCTCAGCCTTTTTCTTCTCTTCTTTTTCAGCTTGTTCTCTCGCTTTTGCTTCCTTCTCTTTCTTTGCTTCCTCAGCTTGTTTCGCCGCTTGAGCCTTTGCTCCCGGACTAGGCTCATGAGTAACAGCTCCTACAATCAACAGAAGAAAGCCTATTACCATAGCACCTAATATTTTTTTCTTATATGGTTTTAGTCGTTTCATAAAAAAAGAAAAAATAAAAACAATAGACAGGATTGGAAAAGTAACAAATCCTACTATCGCCATTAATAAAAATAAAGTATTCATGTACAACCTCCGTATTAAAATTACATAAGTGCCCATTATAAACGGATATACCATGCTAAATAAAGAAATTTATATTGGTATTAAATTCCTTATCTTCTATCCTTCCTATGAAATCACCTTCATTCTATACACTCTTTCCCTTTCCCAAAAGCGCCCCCTAAATTTTCCAATCATAAATTCTCCCCAACTCACAAATTATAACCTATGAATTGATATTCCAAAGGGGGCTTCATTCAATGACTGTAATTACGAAACTAAAGCAAACTGTTTCTGGATTAAAAAGTGCACAAGCTAGCTTAGAGGGATTCGCTCTTGATACGGATAACCAACAAGCTAAGCAACTTTTTCAAACAGCTGCGCAGCAAACACAAACGATTATCGATTCTTTAAACCCACGTGTTGAAGAAGTCCAACAGGAAGAACCACAATACTCACAGCAATAACGAACCAATCTTGCTGTGAAATAGAAAAAGGATGATATGCAGTCATCCTTTTTCTATCACATTACATATTGCAATAGAAATGGAATGATAATTATGCGAAAACTCGGCCTCATAACCGCATTATTTGCACTTCTATTTAGCTCTTTTACCGGATGTGATAATAGTCCTTTAGATAAAAAAGTGAAAGAAGAAGCAAAACAAACGGAGAAAGAAAAAGGTCCAAAGTTAACAAAGACGAGTACGGAATCCTTTAATCAATCTATATCACAAGGAGCGAAGAAAAGAGCTCTCGCTATGGATGAAATTATAAAAAGCACAGCAGTGAATTCAAATTTAGATCTCTACATAGCAGTTACACCTGAGCATCACGAAAGGTTTGGATTAAAACCGCTTCGTAAAAAGCTTCAAAAGCAGCTAAGTGATGAGCACCCTACTTTCGATGTTCGTGTAAGTACAGATAAAAAAATCTTTATGTTACTCGAAAAGCTCGAAAGAAAGATTAAGGAAAAAAAAGTATCTAAAGATGAGATTAATAAGCAATTAAAACTCATTGGTAAAAAAATGGAGTCTAACACTTAACGCTTTTTAAAAGAAAAGGAAGGATTGCAATGTCTAGTAAAGATAAAAACTTAACCCCTGTACAACAGGAGTATAAAAAATTCGAACAAGAACGCGAACCGAAACGACCTGTCTTAAAAAATTGTATAAAAGCCTTTTTCGTTGGTGGTTTTATTTGCTTCATCGGACAACTCATTTCTACTTTTTACATCACATATTTTGATTTCACTGAACGTTCGGCAGGAAATCCAACCGTCGCAACTCTTATTTTCATTTCTATGTTACTAACTGGATTTGGTATATACGATCGTTTTGGGCAGTTTGCTGGTGCTGGTACAGCTGTACCTGTTACTGGATTTGGAAACTCCGTTATTGCAGCTTGTATCGAACACCGAACGGAAGGATTTGTTCTTGGTGTTGGCGGTAACATGTTTAAATTAGCTGGCTCTGTTATTTTATTTGGTGTATTTTCGGCTTTTGTCATCGCACTTATTAAAACGATTCTCGTTCAATGGGGAGGGCTATAAATGTTACAAGGACACCGAACGTGGGTATTTGAAAACAAACCCGTTATTATTTCAACAGGAGTCGTTGGTGGACCTTTTGAGGCAAAAGGGAAAATCCCAGAAGACTTCGATATCCTTCATGAAGATTTATGGCTCGGACAAGATTCCTATGAAAAAGCACATAAAATTTTATTCGAAGAAGCTTGTAGCCGGGCTACTGAAAAAGCAGAACTTCGTAAAGACGATATTCAATTCGTACTCGCAGGAGATTTAATTAATCAAATTACCCCTACAAGCTTTGCTTGCCGCACACTGGGCACTCCTTATCTCGGATTATTCGGGGCTTGTTCTACTTCCATGGAAGGTTTAGCACTTGGGGCAAGTATCGTAAACGCAAAGGGCGCAAAATATTTATTAACTGGTGCCTCAAGTCATAACACCGCTGTAGAAAAACAGTTCCGCTATCCTACCGAATACGGTGGACAAAAGCCGCCTACTGCACAGTGGACAGTAACCGGAGCAGGAGCCGCTATTTTAAGCGATACTGGGCACGGCCCTAGGGTAACATCTGCCACAATCGGACGAGTCGTTGATATGGGATTAACGGATCCGTTTAATATGGGAGGTGCAATGGCTCCAGCTGCCGTCGACACAATTGAAGCTCACTTACGCGAACGTCAAATTGATGCCTCTTACTACGATTTAATTGTAACAGGCGATCTCGGACATGTAGGACGCGAAATTGCTTATGACTTACTACATAAACACGGAACAAAAGTAATGAGCGAACAGTTTCAAGATTGCGGACTCCTCATTTATAGAGAAGGACAGCCTGTCATAGCCGGTGCTAGTGGACCAGGATGTTCCGCAACAGTCGTGTACGGTCATTTATTAAACCGAATGAAAAGAGGAGAGTTCAAAAAAATACTTGTCGTTGCGACAGGCGCTTTACTATCTCCACTTACATTCCAACAAGAAGAAACGATTCCGTGTATCGCTCATGCCGTTTCGATTGAATTTGGAGGTGCAACGCAATGATTTTTTTCTGGGCTTTCGTCATTGGCGGACTCATATGTGTAATCGGCCAACTTATGTTTGATGTCGGCAAACTAACACCCGCTCATACAATGGCAACACTCGTTGTTGCTGGAGCTATATTAGATGGATTTAATTTGTATGAGCCATTAATTGATTTCGCTGGAGCCGGGGCAACTGTACCTATTACAAGCTTCGGAAATGCACTCGTTCACGGTGCAATGGAAGAAGCTGCAAAACATGGTATCGTTGGCGTTATTACCGGCATGTTTAAAGTAACGAGCGCCGGCGTATCTGCAGCTATTATTTTCGGCTTCATTGGCGCATTGCTATTCAAACCGAAAGGATAAGGGGGTGTTTGTATGACTGTTATTGCTAGCGTAAAAACTTGCCTTGCTAGTGTAAGGGGCGCTCAAGCAAGTTTAAGCTCTCTTTCGCTAAATTCCACAGATGACGAAGCAAAACGCGTATTTCATGAATGTATGTTAGAAATGGACAGTGTCATCACTGATTTAAAGGATAGAGTTTCAGTATTAGAACGTGAAGAACCTCAATATAAAGGGTTTTAAGTAGACTGGAGGAAATGACTATGTCTCACCTGCCGGAATGGACACTTGTCATTATTCGCTCTGTATTCATATTAATCATTTTATTCACTATTACAAAGTGCTTAGGAAAAAGGCAAATCTCTCAGCTTTCCTTTTTTGAATACATAGCAGGAATGACAATCGGTGATATCGCCGCTCAAATATCTACAGGGCTTGACCAAAAGTTTTTCCATGGTGTCTTTGCTATACTTATTTTCGCCTCCGTACCTTTTTTCGTTGGAATTCTTTCCTTGAAAAACAAAACTGCTAGAGATTTCTTTGAAGGAAAATCTACAGTGTTAATAAAAGATGGAAAAGTACTTGAGGATAATTTAAAGAAAGAAAAATATACAAGTGATGAGTTACTTGAGCTTCTTAGAGGAAATGGTGCATTCAGTATAGCTGAAGTCGAATTTGCTGTCTTAGAACCGAGCGGAGAATTAAATGTATTATTAAAGAAAGATTCTCAGCCCATTACTGCAAAAGACCTTGGATTAAAAGTACCGAATGAAAAAGAACCGCAAACTGTTATTATGGATGGCAATGTCTTAGATGAACCTTTATCCTCTAGTGGACATAACCGCGCTTGGCTACATTCTGAACTAGAAAAGCTCGGTGTTGTTATTGAAAATGTCTTTCTCGGTCAAGTGGATTCATACGGACAACTTACTATCGACATTTACAATGACAAACTCCAAATGCCTTCTCCTCAAAACAAACCTTTATTATTAGCATCTTTAAAAAAATGTCATGCTGATCTTGAACTATTTTCCCTAGAAACAAAGTCGAAATCAGCAAGCGAAATGTATAGTAAAAACGCGAAACAAATCGAAAAGATTTTAAATAGAGTTACCTATCTTTTAAAAGACTAACTATCGAAAGAACGCTTCAGTTAAAAGGCGTTCTTTTCTTTTTTTCTCCACTTTTCATAACGTTTAAATTTATGGAATTCGGTTATGATGTTGAAGATACATAAGCAGGGAATTTCGAAAACATAGCGAATATTTCATGATACAACTACATATTTTTTTGATTTAAAGTGGTTTCGTTTGACCTTTATTGACCATAATTGTATTATAAGACTAAGAAAGCTTTAGAAGGAGGAAATAACAGATGAATTTAATTCCTACAGTAATTGAACAAACAAATCGTGGAGAACGCGCTTACGATATTTACTCTCGACTATTAAAAGACCGCATCATTATGCTTGGTAGTGCAATTGATGACAACGTAGCTAACTCAATCGTTTCCCAGCTTTTATTCTTGGAATCTCAAGATCCAGAAAAAGATATTCACATCTACATCAACAGCCCTGGTGGTTCTATCACAGCAGGTATGGCAATCTATGATACAATGCAGTTTATTAAACCACAAGTATCAACAATCTGTATCGGTATGGCAGCATCTATGGGTGCATTCTTACTTGCAGCAGGTGAAAAAGGAAAACGTTATGCACTTCCAAACAGTGAAGTAATGATTCACCAACCACTTGGTGGAGCACAAGGTCAAGCGACTGAAATCGAAATCGCTGCAAAACGTATCCTATTCTTACGTGAAAAACTAAACCAAATTCTTGCTGACCGCACTGGTCAACCACTTGAAGTACTACAACGCGACACAGACCGCGACAACTTCATGACAGCAGAAAAAGCTTTAGAATACGGTTTAATCGATAAGATCTTTACAAATCGTTAATAACTAAAAGCGGAAGCGGCTCGTTCAGAATGGGAGGAGGATGGAGCTTCTGACAAAGAGGTGCTTTTTACCTCGGCGGAAGAAGCGAAGCCACCGACCATTCTAGCCGCTGGAGCTGGATACAACTAAAAGCGGAAGCGCCCTATAATTGGGCGCTTTTTTATTATCATATACCTCCGTCTGTATACCCTATCCAGTATCCCTCTAAATATATCAACGATTTTTCAATTATATCGAACAAAACTCAAATTATATCAACGATTTTTTTAATATATCAACGGTTCGACACAACATATCGATTTACCGACAATCTCCGACAAGGACAAACCAACTACATACCCCCTACCCGCTAATCCGCACAAGCAACAAAACAAAAAAACTATCGCATATACGCGATAGCTCTTTATTGTACATATGCAGCTAATGCTTCTAAAGCCTCTTCTGCATCTGAACCTTCTGTTGTAATTGTTATCATGCTTCCAGTTCCAATTGCTAAGCTCATAATCCCCATTATGCTCTTTGCATTTACTGTCTTTCCATCTTTCTCAATGAAGATATCTGCATGAAAGCGATTTGCCTCTTGTACAAACAACGCAGCCGGACGTGCTTGTAAACCGTTTTTTAATGAAACCTGAACTCGTTTTTGAACCACAGCTCCATTTCCCCTTTAACCTCTTATTTTTTTGCTACCGTTTCCCCCGCGCGTAATTTCTCTGCAATTTCATCGATTTTACGCAAACGATGATTAATACCCGATTTACTAATTTTCCCCCCGGATACCATCTCACCTAACTCTTTCAATGTTACATCTTGATAATCTCTTCGTAGCTGCGCAATTTCTCGTAGTTTATCTGGCAATATATCAAGACCAACCGTCTCATCAATATAGCGGATATTTTCAATTTGCCTTAGCGCTGCACCAATTGTTTTATTTAAATTAGCTGTTTCGCAGTTCACTAAACGATTTACGGAATTACGCATATCACGTACGATTCTAATATCTTCAAATCTTAAAAGCGCATTATGAGCACCAATAATATTTAAAAATTCCGTAATTTTCTCCGCTTCTTTCAAATACGTAATGTACCCTTTTCTTCTTTCCAGCGTCTTACTATTTAAATCAAATCCGTTCATCAGTTCACATATAGCATCATTATGTTCCTTATATAACGAAAAGATCTCTAAATGATAAGATGATGTTTCTGGGTTATTTACTGAACCACCTGCTAAAAATGCACCGCGTAAATACGATCGTTTACAACACTTCTTCTCAATCAATTCTTGTGATATATTTCGAATAAATGAAAAGTCATCTCGCACGATATGAAGATCGGCTAATATTTCGCGAGACTTCTCAACAAGCCTTACGATATATACATTATTTTTCTTCAATCGCATTTTTTTACGAACAAGCAATTCTACCGTTACGTCATATCCCTTTTTCAAAAGCGTATAAATTCTTCTTGCAATTGCCGCATTTTCTGTTTGAATATCAATAGATAGACGACGGTTTGAAAAAGAAAGCGATCCATTCATTCGAAGTAACGCTGATAATTCAGCTTTTTCACAGCATTCCTTCATTTCAAGGTTCGTCAGCTCTTTCTTTGTTTCTGATGCAAATGACACAGTCAACACCTCCTTATACGATTATTATGGAACAAAATTCTTGTCCTATATGAATGAGGAGCGCTACCTCAAACGAGGCAACGCATATTTATAACAATGAATATAAAATCGAAGCTAACTTTAACGTATCATGCCTTACAACACGATCATCATACTTCGCTAATCCACCTTGAATGACATCAATATTATTTTCAGCAAAACGTTCTTCATCCACTACAACTGGTGTAGACATTTCTTCCTCATATAACTTACGTAATTCACAAGGAATATCACGGTTATTTACAATTGCAGTATTGATAAATGGTTGCCCTAAATGATCGTGTAACGCCTGCACATGATCAAAAGCAGTATATCCCATCGTTTCACCCGCTTGTGTCATAACGTTACATACATACACCTTCTTCGCCTTTGCAGCAAGAACAGCATCCCCAATTTTATTAACAACTAAGTTGGGTAATATACTTGTATACAAACTTCCTGGACCGAAAACGAGTAAATCAGCTCGTTTAATCTCAGCCAAGGTTTCATGCAATGGCTCTACATCTTCTGGAGTTAAAAAGACACGATTAATCTTCTTTCCGTAATAAGGAATCTTTGATTCGCCTGTTACAATTTCTCCATCTTCAAGTTCCGCATGAAGTACCGCACTTTGATTCGCTGCTGGTAATACACGTCCTCTGACATTTAATACTTTACTTGTTTCCGTAATTGCATGGAAAAAGTCTCCTGTAATTGAGGTCATACCTGCCAACAATAGATTTCCTAACGCATGACCTTTCAGTCCGTCCCCTGTTGTGAAACGGTGCTGAAATAAAGCTTCCACCAGTGGCTCTACATCCGATAACGCAACAAGTACGTTACGGATGTCACCTGGAGGTGGAATTTCTAGCTCATCACGTAATCTACCTGAACTGCCACCATCATCAGCGATTGTAACAACTGCTGTAATATCAACAGGATATTGCTTTAATCCTCTTAATAAAACAGAGAGTCCAGTTCCGCCTCCCATGATAACAATTTTAGGCTTTCTCTCTTTTTTCATCCCTTAATGGCCCTTTCTCTTCTCCACATCACGATGAGATACATGAACACTATACTCTGGTTTCAAATGTTTCCCAAGGTATTCTGTAAGCGTAACAGAACGATGCTGTCCACCTGTACATCCAATTGCAATTACAAGTTGACTTTTGCCTTCTCTTTTATAATGAGGCAACATGAAAGTAATCAGATCCGTCAACTTCTCTAAAAACTTATGTGTCTCATTAAATTTCAGTACATACGAAGAAACTTCTTCATCTAGTCCTGTTAATGGCTTCATATGTGGAATGTAATATGGATTTGGTAAAAAACGAACATCAAATACTAAATCTGCATCAATTGGAATACCGTACTTAAATCCAAATGACATAACATTTACACGAAATGCTTGCTCAGTTTCTGTTGAGAACAAGTGAACAATTTTTTCACGTAATTCTTTCGGTTTTAAATCCGATGTATCAAGCACAATATTCGCTCGTGCCTTCATATCTGTTAATAAATCGCGCTCTGCTTCGATTCCCTTTAACGGCAAACCAGTTGGTGCAAGTGGATGCGAACGTCTCGTTTCTTTATAACGAGTTACAAGCGTACTATCTTTCGCATCTAAAAATAAAATATGAGGAATAATCCATGTACGTTCTGATAAATCATCAAGCGCTCCCCATAAATGTTCGAAAAACTCGCGGCCACGTAAATCAATACCAAGTGCCACTTTATTCATTTTCCCTTTTGAATCCGCCATAAGTTCAATAAACTTTGGCAATAACATCGGTGGCAAATTATCTACACAAAAATATCCTAAATCTTCAAAACTTTGTAAAGCTACTGTTTTTCCAGCTCCAGACATCCCTGTAATAATTACCATTTTTATATCATTATTCTCTGTCATCGTATCCTCTCCTTGACGGTTTAACTCGGATCTAATCGATATGAAAGCAACTCAAAATCTGGGGTATATACAAATGTACCGTAGATTATGCCATTTCCTTTAATTAAGTAATCAATAATGTGATAATCTCCTGGCGCCATTGCTAAATCATCAATTTTGTCAAATGTATGCCAACCAATGATGCCTTCTTCGCTCTCTAGTTTGTTTTCTCCTGCAAAATCTGTCGCTAAAAAGGAGAACATCATCCATTCAGAAACAACTTTATCACCTTCTTGGATGACAAAGGTGAAGACCCCCTTTAACGCTGGGTTTTTCAAATAAATACCTGTTTCTTCACGATACTCGCGAACAACGGAATCTCTTACAGTCTCACCACGCTCCATTTTCCCGCCTGGTGCAACCCACCAATTTCGGCGAGGTTTTTGGAGTAAGAGTACTTCATTATCTCTAATTAACACACAGTTTGTCACTCTTTGCATGTTTCTTCACCTCAGCTACTTGCAGTAAAATTCCTCACTGCATACTTCTTTCATTATACTATCAAAAACAGTTTGCTACAACGAAGGAGCCAGTCCTCTTTCGTTAAGCATATGCTACTCAACAATTTTAAAAAAGCTTTCTATAACAAGCAATGTAAATGCTTAGACTTTCAATGAATAGCATAAAAAATCCCCTTAACGATTTTTATCGCCAAGGGGGATTAAAGCCTTTATTTCTTACCGAAATAAGTAACAATCGCAAATCCTAAAATAAAGGTAATAATCGAACTTATAATTGAAAATCCGCCAGTCGGAATCCCAGGGAACACAATTACAATCGAACCGATTACAAGTCCAATAATTGCCGCAAATGTCATACTTTTATAACGATCTAATAAAAAACTAATGCCTTTACTACTTACAACAAATCCGACCATAACACCAGCACCGATAACCACGATTAAAGGTAAATTAAGTGTAGTTAAAGCGTTAATTGCTGTTGGATACACACCAATAATTAATAAAATAAACGATCCACTAATCCCAGGAAGCAGCATGGCCATACTAGCCATCCATCCTGCGAAAAATAAACCAATTGCATTTAAAATTGTTAACGTCGTAATTGGATCTGCTGCCTTATCTGGTTTAAAGAAAGCTGTAATCGCAACAAGAATTGCTGCAACTATTAATAAAACAATGTGCTTACCTTTAAACGATGACTTTGCATCAGCTTCTCTCATTAACATCGGTAATATACTAATAATTAAACCGAGGAAGAAAAATTGAGTCGGTTCATAATGATTTGCAAGTAAATATTTAATAACGTGACTTAACGTTAAAAATGCTGCTGCCACACCAGCTGCAAGGGGAATTAAAAATCCTAAATGTTTTTTCCATTCACGACTAAAGAATCCACTAATTGCCGCAAGTAATTGTTCATAAATCCCTAACACAACAGCGATTGTACCGCCGCTCACACCAGGAATTAAATCACTAACGCCCATACAAAATCCACGATATATATTACGCCATTCCATACTGAATAAATTCCTCATTTCTTATAGTGATTTTTTCCGTAAAGTCCAGTATATCAATAAGAAAGCTTATAATCCTAATATTTTTTGACAAAACTTTGACATTTTCAAACAAAAAAAGAAGAAAGCTCCTGTCGGTAGCTTTCTTCTCACAAGGTATATTATCCCTTATTTTTCTGATACAGTTTTTAATTCCTCTAATAATTCTTCTACGTAATGTTGAGCACTTTGTGCTGCAATACTACCGTCACCTGTTGCAGTTACAATTTGACGAAGCATTTTTTCACGAACATCACCAGCTGCAAAAATACCAGGAATTTTCGTTTCCATACGTTCGTTCGTTTCAAGGTAACCATTTTCATTTGTAATACCTAGTTCAACAAATGGTTTTGATAATGGTAACATACCGATGTATACGAATACGCCGTCAGTTTTGACTTCTTTCTCTTCTCCACTGTTTACGTCGACAAGTGTTACACTTCCTACTTTACCACTTGCTTCGTTGATTTCTTTTATAGTATGGTTCCAAATGAAATCTACTTTTTCATTTTGGAAAGCACGGTCTTGTAAAATTTTCTGTGCACGAAGCGTGTCACGACGGTGAACAATCGTTACTTTTGATGCAAAGCGCGTTAAGAATACACCCTCTTCAACAGCAGAATCTCCGCCGCCAATTACGATAAGTTCTTTTTCTTTAAAGAATGCCCCGTCACATACTGCACAATATGATACACCACGGCCGCCAAGTTCTGTTTCACCCGGTACACCAATTTTTTTATACTCTGCACCGCTTGCAACGATAATTGCACGTGCTTTATATTCTTTTTTACCAGCAATAATTGTTTTGTATTCTTTACCATCGATGACTTCTTTCACATCACCGTATGCATATTCAGCACCAAATTTCTTCGCATGCTCAAACATTTTATTTGATAAGTCTGGTCCTAAAATAGACTCATAACCTGGGTAGTTTTCTACATCCTCTGTGTTTGCCATTTGGCCACCTGGAATACCACGCTCAAGCATTAATGTGCTTAAATTTGCACGAGATGTATATACTGCAGCTGTCATACCAGCTGGTCCTGCACCAATAATAACGACATCATAAATTTTTTCTTCTGACACACTATTCACTCCTATCCATTCCTACACAATTAAGTTACCCTCATTATACTGTTAGCATCATTTTTTTCCCAATGATTTGCTTATCTTATGTGTGCGTACGCTTAACAGCCTGCACATACTTTCGGACAGTCGCTACAGATACATTATATACATCTCCAAGCTCCGACTGTGTCATTTTATTTCCTTGTTCGCCGCGTACAATGTATTCAATCGCAGCTGACCAGCCGTACACATTTGTAAATATATCTCCAGATGTATATAAACGTATGAACGTACAAAACCAAAAGTGTAAACACTCTTCAATTAATTCATCATCTTTTTTCGTATAATTGTATAATGCATCCGCGATTCGTACGCACTGCTCAAATTGTTGTAAATCAGCTGGAATACTCTTATGACTATTAAGTAAAAAGAAGTAATTTGCAAGTTGTGATACGATGGGAACACCGTTCTTCGCTTGCGTTATATCAAAGAAGAATCCAACCTTCTCCGGCGTTGACAATTCATTCATTAAATATAAAGCCAGCATTTGTTCTTCTAACGTCGCACTTTGCTGAAATGATTTTCGTAATTCTTCAAATAGCAAACTTTGTCCTTCATCTGCTAAATTCAGCGCATTCCAGGGCTCTTTTCCTTTTTTATCAGGGTGCAATTCCACGACATGTTGCCACATTTTTTCAGCTAGTTGCTGATCTTTCACCATATAAGCAGAATATGCAAACCAATAATAAAAACTAACGTCTCCCTCGTATCCTTGACGCTTTAATAATTTGAACCATTTATATGCATGCTCGAAATAACCAATCGTTGCAAGTGTGGTTCCCAGTTTCAAACGATGTTCAAATGAAATCGGATATACTGAAACTAGCTGTCCCGCTAACGCTTCTACTTGTTTATGCTCTCCAATTGAATATAGAAAAATAAGCGTATTACAAAGCGCATGTATATTACCAGGATTTTTCTCTAAAATCATTTCTGTTAACTTCAGTGCCTTGTCTACATTACCAGATTGAAAATGTGCAATGGCTAAATTATTATGACCTGACCAAAATTCCGGATAATCTTTCGTAACAATTTCTAATGTAGCAATCGCTTCTTCCAATTGTCCATTACGAATATAACGATTCGCTTCTTCCTGCATAACAATTAAATCATCTTCATCTTCAATCTCTTCCGCACCCATTGCTTCTTCTTCCATAATCTCAAGAAGTTCTAATGTATCTTCTACGAATTCCTTCTCTTTTGCAAATTCTAAATAGCGATCCGCATATTTCTTCGCCTGTTGAAATAACCCCATATATGCATAATTATTTGCAATAAAATAATAGCACTGTTCAAGTTCTGGATTAGATCTAACTAACTTTAAGAAGATTTGATTCGATTCTTGATATTCACCAGCCTCAGATAATACTGATGCTAATTGACATAAAATAAACGGCTCCTTCTCACTTTGTGCCGCTCTTCGAAAATATTTAATTGCATCTTGCAATTTTTGCCCTTTGTAAGCTCTCATCCCTTTTTTATAAAAGAAGTCCGCTAGCTGATTAAAAGAGATAACTTGTCCGTTCTCCTTATATATTCTTTGATTTTTCCCCATATATCCTCCAGTTTTTTGTTTTCTTCGTTCACACATTCTTCTATCTATAAGTATAAACGATTCCGTAAAAAACAAAACAGTATATTCTACTCAATTATTTCCTTTTTATTCATAAAAAAAGAAGAGAAATGTTACATTTTCACCATGAACCTTCTCTTGCGGTCATTTGCTCTTTCGTATAAATAATACGCATTGGATTTCCACCTACGAAAGCTCCGCTCGGTACATCTCTATGAACAAGTGTGCCAGCTGAGACATTCGCACCATCTCCAATTTTCACACCTGGTAATATTGTTACATTCGCTCCAATCATCACTTCATTTCCAATGATGATTTCCCCAAGTCGATATTCACGAATTAAATATTCATGTGCTAAAAGCGTTGTGTTATAACCAATAATCGAATTCTCTCCCACAGTTATCTTTTCTGGGAACATAATATCCGGCATTACCATAAGTGCAAATGATGTTTTCTTTCCTACTTTCATCCGTAAAAAAGTACGGTACAACCAATTCTTCACAGATAAAAATGGCGTGTAACGCGCAATTTGGATAATAATAAAGTTTTTCATTACCTTCCAAAAAGACACTGTTTTATACACATTCCATAATGAATTTCCTCCTGAAACAGGATAGCGCGTTGTCCGTCGCACTGAGCTCGCTCCTCTACTAACTTACTTGGACCTTTATGAACGGTTCATATTAGACAAAATCGGTAGCAAATCACTCATTTTATCTAGCATAAAGTCCGGCTTGTAAGCTTCTAAATACGCTCTACCTTTCAACGTCCATGAAACCGCAGCTGTTTTCGTCCCCGCATTTTGACCACCGACAATATCATGATGATTATCCCCAACCATCAATGCCTCTTCTGGTTTTGCATCTAATAATTCAAGCGCTTTTTGAAGTGGCTCTGGATGTGGTTTCACATGCTCTACATCATCAATTGTCACGACAACATCAAAAAATTCATCAAGCTTTGACAACTGTAATCCCATCTCAACGGTTTGTCTCGCTTTCGTTGTAACAATACCAACTTTATAACCTTGCTTCTTCAACTCTCGAACTGTTTCATATACAGTTTCATATTCTTCTACTAATTCATCATGATGATCATGGTTAAATTCGCGATAGCTTGTAATCATCTCTTCAACCTTACTTTCATCAATCTTGCTGAAAGTATCATGCAAAGATGGACCGATAAATGGCAACACATCTTCACGCTTATATTGATTTGGATAATATGTATTTAAAGTATGTAAAAAAGAAGAAATAATAAGTTCGTTTGTATTAATTAAAGTTCCATCTAAATCAAATAACACTGTATTTATTCTCATTGCCTTAGTCCTTTCGCTTTCCTGAATATGAAAGAAGCAGCATCTTACAATAAGATGCTACTTTTCTCTAATTTTCCGAATATCTTTTATCAGCTTGCCCCATTTTTCGTCTCACAATAATGAAAATAATAGAAATAACAACAAGTCCAATTGACATTACTTGTGCAATGCGAAGTGGTCCTAGCATTAAACTATCTGTACGTAAGCCTTCTACGAAGAAGCGTCCTACTGAATACCAAATTAAATATGTGAAGAATAATTCCCCGCGGCGTAAATTCACTTTTCTTAATGCAAGTAGTAAAATTACACCTACAAAATTCCATAATGATTCATATAAAAACGTCGGATGATAGTACACACCCTCAATATACATTTGATTAATAATGAAATCTGGTAAATGAAGACCTTCTAAAAACTGTCTCGTTACTTCATCACCATGTGCCTCTTGGTTCATAAAGTTTCCCCATCGGCCAATTGCTTGTCCTAGTAAAATACTTGGCGCAGCAATATCCGCCAACTTCCAGAATGAAACCCCGCGTCGCTTTGCAAAAAGAATTCCGGTAATAACCGCTCCGATTAAACCACCATGAATCGCCAAGCCACCTTGACGAATATTAATAATTTGACTCGGGTTTTGCGCGTAATATTCCCATTCAAAAATAACATAATACATTCTCGCAAATAGAATAGCGATCGGTACTGCAATTAATACAAGGTCAACAAATGTATCTTTTGGAATACCTAGCCTTTCTCCCTCGCGAGTTGCTAGCCAAAGACCTAATAGCACACCTGTACCGATAATAATCCCGTACCAATAAACAGGAAACGGCCCAAGTTGGACAGCTACGCGGTCAAGCTGCGGTACAGAACCTAACAGCATATGTATGACCTCCCTCTCCAATGTTTACTCCTGATTCCCTAACTCAATCGCACTCATTAATCGTTCTGAGAACTGCTGTGCTGCATTGACTCCCATACGCTTTAAACGGAAGTTCATCGCTGCTACTTCAATAATAACAGCCAAGTTTCGACCAGGACGAACCGGAAGTGTAATCTTCGTAAGTTCTGTATCAATAATTTTCATCTTCTCTTCATCAAGACCTAAGCGATCATAATTTTTCTTTTGATCCCAAATTTCAAGATTAATAACAAGTGTAATACGCTTATAATTTCGCACTGCCCCTGCACCGAATAACGTCATAACGTTAATGATACCTAGACCACGAATTTCTAATAAATGCTCAATTAAATCTGGTGAGCTTCCTACTAATGTGTCTTCATCTTCTTGGCGAATTTCTACACTATCATCCGCAACAAGGCGATGGCCACGCTTCACAAGTTCAAGAGCTGTCTCACTTTTACCAACACCACTTTGACCTGTAATTAAAACACCAACACCGTAAATATCCACTAATACACCATGAACAGCAGTTGTTGGTGCTAGCTTACCTTCTAAATAATTGGTTAAACGACTTGATAATCTCGTTGTCGTTTGAGAAGAACGTAATAAAGGCATGCCTGATTCACGTGATGCTTGTAATAACTCATCTGGTACATCTTGATTACGAGTTATAATAATACATGGCGTCTCCTCGGTACAAAGCGCTTTCATTCTCTCTTGTTTTTGTTCTGTCGTTAACGTATCAAAGAACGTAAGCTCCGTTTTTCCAAGAAGCTGCACGCGATCAGCTGGATAATATGTAAAGAATCCTGCCATTTCAATTCCAGGTCGTGATAAATCACTTGTATCAATCGGACGATGAATTCCTTCCTCACCACTTATTAACTCCAATTGAAATTGTTCAATTAAATCTTTTGTCCTTACTTTTGGCATATGTATAAACCTCCACTCCGCTGCGGGTTCAGTCTCGTTTGATGTAAAATTCCATTCTACCGGATATTGTACCATTTTTTTCTGGAAACAAGAAATACGGTTTCTGATAAATAGAAAAAAACATTTCATACGAATAATGAAATGTTTTTCTTTTTGTCATTTTCTCTTTTTTTCATATAGAGGTTCCACAATTGCCTTTTCAATAATCATATTAAAAATTGAAATACAAATTGCCGCAACAATCGCTACACCAAATCCTGATATATTAAAAGCATCTCCTAATAATGAATCTGCTATTTTTAACGTAATCGCATTAATAACAATTAAGAAGAAGCCGAAAGTTACAACAGTAATTGGTAGCGTAATTAAAATTAAAAACGGCTTTACGAACACATTTAAAACAGCCAAAATAATACTCGCAATAATTGCAGTTTGTATATTTGCTACGTAAAACGCGTCTGGTGCAATCCCTTTTAAAAGTCCCGATACAGCGATTAACACAACGCTATTTACAAGAAGTGATACAATCCATCTCATTTTCTTACACATCCTTTTAACATATATATTTCATCATACGCTAATAGACAATAAACGCAAGTATCATACAAATACTTATACCAACTTATTCTACTCTTCACGCTTGTATACCTACCAACATTTCTTTGTGAAATAGGGACCACACCATCTATGTTCATGAGTTTTTACAAAAGTCCAAGTGAAATCTTTATCTACAATATAGATATCACCTTTATACGCATCATCTGTCTCACACAATGTATCATCCATATGTAATAAACTCGCATCCTTTATTAATAGTACCTCATCACAGTGTTGGTAGAAAATGTAGCACTCCTTTTTCACTTCATTATGAAACGCGCTCTCTGCTTCTATTCCTTCTAAGCACTTCTTTTTCTCATAACTAAATATGTGCCAAAGATATCCACATACATACTTATCTCCGTAAAAGAAAATGTCTTCTTTTTCTTCATCACTTAAATGGTTTGCAAAGTTATTCTCCCAGCGCTTCCGAAAATATACACCCCACTTTTGGAACTTTCTTACCTTCATATTCTTCTTTCGCAACACATCTAAAAACTCCATCATCTCCCCCTATACAATAAAAACCGAGCGTCATTTCCACTCGGTTTTCATCAATAAACTTATTGCGATAACTCTACTTCTTTTATTTTCTCTTTCATTCTTGCTTTATCACGATTTAAAATCTCTTTTAAATACTTACCAGTATACGAGCGCTCTTCTTTTACTACTTGCTCTGGCGTTCCCGAAGCGACGATTTGTCCACCTTTGTCCCCGCCTTCTGGTCCAAGGTCAACAATATAATCAGCTGTTTTAATCACATCTAAATTATGTTCAATTACAAGTACCGTCTCACCACTCTCAACAAGACGTTGCAGCACTTCTAGAAGACGTGCAATATCATGCGCATGTAAACCAGTCGTTGGCTCATCTAAAATATATAACGTACGACCTGTAGAACGACGGTGTAATTCAGAAGCTAATTTCACACGCTGTGCTTCCCCACCAGATAATGTTGTTGCTGGTTGCCCTAATTTCATATAACCAAGCCCAACATCTACAAGCGTTTGAAGTTTACGCTTAATTTTAGGAATATTGGCGAAGAATTCTACTCCATCTTCAATTGTCATCCCTAACACTTCAGAAATATTCTTATCTTTATATTTCACTTCTAACGTTTCACGATTATATCGTTTACCGTGACAAACTTCACACGGAACATACACATCTGGTAAGAAATGCATTTCGATTTTAATAATTCCATCTCCACGGCACGCTTCACAACGGCCACCTTTTACGTTAAAGCTGAAACGTCCTTTTTGATATCCGCGCACTTTAGCTTCGTTCGTTTGTGCAAACACATCACGAATATCATCGAATACACCTGTGTACGTCGCTGGATTAGAACGTGGTGTACGACCAATTGGCGATTGATCAATATCAATTACTTTATCTAAATGTTCAAGACCTTTAATCTCTTTATGAGTACCTGGCTTCGCTTTCGCTTTATATAACTTTTGCGCTAACGATTTATATAGTACTTCATTAATCATCGTACTTTTACCTGATCCAGATACACCTGTTACCGCTACAAACGTACCAAGCGGGAATGACATTTTTGCATTCTTTAAGTTATTCTCTTTTGCACCGACAATCTCCACTTTACGTCCGTCACCTTTACGTCTTTCAAGTGGAACTGGAATAAACTCTTTACCACTTAAATATTTTCCTGTTAACGAATTATCATCTTGCATCACTTCAGCTGGTGTCCCTGCCGATACAACTTGCCCACCGTGAATACCTGCACCCGGTCCGATATCAAGTAAATAATCAGCAGCCATCATTGTATCTTCATCATGCTCAACAACGATTAATGTATTACCTAAATCGCGCATTTCTTGCAACGTACGAATAAGACGATCGTTATCGCGCTGATGTAAACCGATAGAAGGCTCATCAAGAATGTAAAGTACGCCAGTAAGACGAGAACCAATTTGCGTCGCTAAACGAATACGCTGCGCCTCACCACCTGATAAAGTTCCTGCGGCACGACTTAACGTTAAATAATCTAAACCGACGTTCACTAAGAACCCAACGCGCTCTTGGATTTCTCTTAAAATTAAATGAGCAATTTTTTGTTGTTTCTCCGTTAGCTCCACATTCGAGAAGAATTCCTGTACTTCTTGAACAGAATACTTCGTTACATCAGCAATCGTTTTATCACCAACGAAAACAGCTAAACTCTCAGGCTTTAAGCGTCCACCTTTACACTTCGGACAAGCTTGCTCTGCCATATACTTTTCCATTTGCTCACGGACATAATCAGAACTCGTTTCACGATAACGACGTTCGATATTTGGAATAACACCTTCAAATAAAATCTCATTTTCCTTTACTTGACCAAATTCATTTACATAGCGGAAATAAACTTTCTCTTCACCGCTTCCGTACAACACTTTATCAAATAAATCTTTTGGTATATCTTTCACAGGCACATCCATATCAACGCCGTAATGATTACATACAGATTGTAAAAGCTGTGGGTAATATTGTGAGCTTGTCGGTTCCCATGGAGCAATCGCATGTTCATTTAATGATAAATCCCAGTTCGGAATAACAAGTTCTAAATCTACCTCTAGCTTTGAACCAAGTCCATCACAAGAAGGACATGCTCCGAATGGACTGTTGAATGAGAACATACGCGGCTCTAATTCTCCGATTGAAAAACCACAATTCGGACAAGCATGATGTTCACTAAATAGAAGTTCCTCTTCTCCCATTACATCGATTAACACTCGGCCTCCGCCAAGCTTTAATGCACTTTCAAGTGAATCAGCAAGACGGCTTGCGATTCCTTCTTTTACAACAATACGGTCAATTACAACTTCAATGGAATGCTTCTTATTTTTATCTAACGTAATCTCTTCAGACACATCAAGCATTTCACCATCAACACGTACACGAACATACCCTTGCTTCTTAATATCTTCAAGTACTTTCACATGCGCTCCTTTACGCCCAGACACGATAGGCGCTAACACTTGCAATTTCGTACGCTCAGGATATTCAAGAACACGGTCTACCATCTGCTCGACTGTTTGTGATGTAATTTCAATCCCATGATTCGGACAAATTGGCGTACCAATTCGTGCAAATAATAAACGTAAATAATCATAAATCTCCGTCACTGTTCCGACAGTTGAACGTGGATTACGACTCGTCGTTTTTTGATCGATTGAAATCGCCGGTGACAATCCTTCAATCGTATCTACATCCGGCTTATCCATTTGTCCTAAAAACTGGCGCGCATACGCAGATAACGATTCTACATATCTGCGCTGCCCTTCTGCATAAATCGTATCAAATGCTAATGATGATTTCCCCGAACCAGACAATCCCGTTACAACGACAAGCTGATTTCTCGGAATGGTTACATCAATATTTTTTAAGTTATGTGCTCTAGCACCTTTTACAACGATAAAATCCTTGCTCTTACTCACTCTTTTCACCCTTCCGCTTTTAATTCTAATAGTAAATCTCTTAGTTCAGCTGCACGCTCGAAGTCTAACGCTTTTGCTGCTTCTTTCATCTCTGCTTCCATCTTCGCAATTGTCTTTTCGCGCTCTTTTTTCGTCATTTTCTTAGCAGGAGTTGCTTCGTATGTTTCTGTCTCTTCAGCCGCTGTCGTTGCACGGATTACATCACGAACACCTTTTTGAATCGTTTTCGGCGTGATACCATGCTCTTCATTGTAAGCTTCTTGTATAGTACGACGACGCTGCGTTTCTTCAATTGCAATTCCCATCGATCTCGTTATGCGATCTGCGTACATAATAACGCGGCCGTTTTCATTACGCGCCGCACGACCAATCGTTTGAATTAACGAACGTTCTGAACGCAAGAACCCTTCCTTATCAGCATCTAAAATCGCTACAAGTGATACTTCTGGAATATCTAATCCTTCTCGTAATAAGTTAATACCGACAAGTACATCAAACTTACCAAGGCGAAGGTCACGGATAATTTCAATACGTTCTAACGTTTTAATTTCAGAGTGAAGATAGTTCACTTTAATTCCTACATCTTTTAAGTAATCCGTTAAATCCTCTGACATTTTCTTCGTTAAAGTCGTAATTAGTACACGTTCATTTTTTGCAATACGATCTTGAATTTCTCCTAATAGATCGTCAATTTGACCTTCAATAGGTCGTATATCGATTGGTGGATCTAAAAGCCCTGTTGGACGAATAATTTGTTCTATTACTTCTGGTGACTGCTCTAACTCATACGGTCCTGGCGTCGCCGAAACGTAAATAACTTGATTTGTTTTCTCCTCAAACTCATCAAACATGAGCGGTCTATTATCTAAAGCTGACGGCAGACGGAATCCATGATCCACAAGCACTTGCTTACGTGCTTGGTCCCCGTTATACATCGCTCTTACTTGTGGCACTGATACGTGCGACTCATCCATAACAATTAAGAAATCTTTCGGGAAATAATCTAATAACGTATACGGCGTTGCACCCGCTGGACGAAGTGTTAAATGACGGGAATAGTTTTCAATCCCTGAACAAAAGCCCATCTCGCGCATCATTTCTAAATCATAACGTGTACGTTGCTCTATACGCTGTGCTTCTAGCAACTTACCGTTATCATTTAATTCCTTTAAACGCTCTTCTAATTCTTTTTCGATATTTTCAATAGCGACCTTCATTTTCTCTTCACGTGTAACGAAGTGAGATGCTGGGAAGATTGCTACATGATCACGTTCTGCTAATACTTCACCTGTTAACGCATTTACTTCACGAATACGATCAATTTCATCGCCGAAAAATTCAATCCGAATACAATGCTCATCAAGTGATGCTGGGAAGATTTCAACTACATCTCCGCGCACACGGAATGTACCACGCTTGAAATCAATATCATTACGTCCATACTGTACATCAACAAGTTCACGAAGCAATTGATTGCGGTCCTTCTCCATACCAACTCGAAGTGACACAACTAACTCGCGGTATTCTTCAGGAGAACCTAAACCATATATACACGATACACTCGCAACGATAATTACATCGTCCCGTTCAAATAATGCAGACGTTGCCGAGTGACGCAATTTATCAATTTCATCATTAATCTGCGCGTCCTTTTCAATAAACGTATCTGTTTGTGGTACATACGCTTCTGGCTGATAATAATCGTAATAACTAACAAAATATTCAACTGCATTATTCGGGAAAAAGTCTTTTAGCTCACTATATAACTGACCTGCTAATGTTTTATTGTGAGCCATGACAAGTGTTGGCTTTTGCACTTCTTTAATGACATTTGAAATCGTAAATGTCTTACCCGTTCCTGTCGCTCCAAGCAACACTTGCTTTTTCTTTCCACTATTAATTCCCTCTACAAGCTTCTCTATAGCTACCGGCTGATCACCTTGCGGGGAATACGCTGAGACAATTTCAAATTGACGTTCCAAGAAAATCCGACCTCCTCATAAAAATCTGTATTATTATTTTACCACGAATACCTATAAAAAACCTAAAAAAACGAACAGATATTCGGTAAAGTTTTCGACAATATACACATAGAAAAAGGAAGGAGTAAATACTTCCTTCCTCTACTAACTCTATTTTTTAGGTACATATACTAAGTCATATCCATTGCGCCCATTTTCATTCACACAGTCTATTAACCTATAAGCCGTTTGCGATTCACGCTGCTCTTTAACAATCCTTTTACAGCTATCTTTATATAACCTTTTATCCTCACCAGCAAATTTGTCTTGTCTACTATCTAACACATAAAGGATATCTTTCCCACTATGCTCTAACGTTTGAAAAACCGGGTCACCTTCATCGGTATACTGTACAATTCTTATTTCATCAACTTTCCCTTGTTCCACATTCCAAACGAACTGCTCGAATTTATCTAGATTGGAAATCCTGGTTCCCTTTACAATGACATCATTCTTCTTGTTAATTGTAGTGTTAGATGGTGCACATGCTACTAAACTAAAGAGAAATAGACATATAAAACTGATTCTTTTTCCTATTGTCATCCTCTCCTATAAAAATTATTTGTATACCCAAAAGCTACTTTCAACTATGAAAGTAGCTTTTCTTTTCCTTTCTCCTTCTTCGGAAAAATCACATATGAAAATGAAATCGCTGTATCAACTAAAAATATAATTGCCCACACTTGGCTCACGCGACTTGCAGCTTTATTTAAAACGATTCCCGATTCTAACCAATTACCCCATTGTTCAAACGAAATAAATCCATACGCAAAGAAAAAGAATATGTGCACACCAACGAATAAAACAAGATGTAATACCCAATTTTTTATTTCCTGCTTCGCATAGGCCATACCTGTTAATTCTACGTGCTCTTCCATAATTGGCGCTGGTTCATTACGCCATTTCGCAACTAGCTTTTGCGCAAATATATCCAGCTTCTTCAAATCCTTTTTCCCGTAGAAAACTGCATACAATAAAATAATTACAGTAATGATTTGAAAATTAGAGAACTTTCCTGTTTGATAATAGTCCACTACCCCTAATGTTAAAATAAACACTTCATTTACGAGGAGTACAATCCCCATAATAAAGCTCGCCTTTTTCAAACGGAATCCGTAACGGAGTAAAAAGAAACCGATAGCTGATAACCAAAATACAATTTCTGCCCCAATTAAAAAATACCAACGATATTCTGCGAGTATACTCATTTATCCTTCTCCTTTTCATCATAAATACGAAAAGCTTCATCCATATATATTAAAAGTTCTTCTTCAATTGGATACATGCTCATTTTCTGTGAATCTTCCTTCGATTTTCTAACTTCCCATAACTTATCTAAAAATGCTTCGTCACCATTAGCCATTTCTAAACACTTCTGCATTAATTTTTTCGTTGCCCCTTGTACCTCATCATTAGCAGCTTCTTTACCTTCCTTCATAAAAGTACGGAATTGCTTTAATAAATCTACCCATTCTAAAACATTCGGATCTTCTTCACTCATATTCGGCAAATTGTGAAGCAACTTTTGTTCTTCCTTTGAAAACACTTCATTTTGGAATATTTCACGTATACGAGGAGACTGTTTCGAAAGCTGAATAAGTTCAAACATAACTTTCCAATCAAGATCTCCCTCCACATCTACCGAATAAACAACAGCTTGTAAAACACGCTCCATTCGATTAAATTTCTTTTGTTCTTCCTGTACAAACCGAAGTTGTTTTTCAAGAGAATCCTTTAAGTTAAGCTCACCTTTTACTAACATATTCGCAGCCTCTTTTAATGAAAATCCCATTTCCTTTAAAAATAAAATTTGTTGCAGCCTTATTACGTCAACTTCACTATATAAACGATGCCCACCTTCTGTTTTCCCGCTCGGCTTTAATAAATCTATTTGATCATAATAACGTAATGTACGTACTGTTATCCCTGTTTCTTTCGTCAATTGTTGTATTGAAATCACTACCATCACCTCTTCCCCTTCATTATAAAAGATGACGTTACGTAACTTTCAAGTAATTTGTAAAAAAATACAAAAAGCTGTTTATACAAAGTGTATAAACAGCTTTTATGGAAATAACCCCTTTTGTATGGCGCGCCCACAAAATAAAATAAGTGCTCCAACAACAACACTCGTTGCCGTTTTATGATAATGGGCTAATACTAATAAATAATACGTTAAACCTACAGTACCAATCATAATACAAATACTTGGCACTGGATTACGAGAAAAGTTTTGCATTCCCCAAAGAAGCGCAAATATAGCTGTAGCGACACATAACACCGGTAATTCCATCCCAGTTCCCCTTTTTCTATCTATTATTCTTTGTTGCTAACACACTCGTCGATGCCATACTTATTAATAAACCAAAATCAATCCTTATATATTTAAACGTTTAATCTAATTGAAATCTCTCAAACTTATCATTTATTTTCTTTCCCCCTTACTCCAGCGTAAAGATTCCCTCCACCTTCACTCCAAAATATTTGGCGATTTTTAAGGATAACTCTAGACTCGGGTTATAGTGATGGTTTTCAATCGCCACAATCGTCTGCCGCGTCACCTGCATCGCCTTTGCCATTTCAACTTGTGTTATATGATTTTGCTTTCTTAACTCTTTTATTTTATTTTTCACACCCATAGGATCCACCTTCAAAAGTAAAGATATCTTTACTTAAATTATAAATATTTTCCAGTAACAAGTAAAGATATCCTTACAAATTTTAGAAAAACATTTCACTAAACATCTACTCTAACAAAGTACAAGAATAGTTCAATTTATATCAGCGTTTTTTTAATATATCGACATCGATAGCACTATAAGCATAAGAAAGAAGCTGTCCCAAAATATCTTTTGGAACAGCTTCTTCGTCCTACTACATAAATCCTAACGCATATACAAGAACGTATCCAAGAATAGAAAGGCAAACCGAGCCGATCAGCCCCGCCACGAATGCCTTACTTCCTAACTTACGGAACGTTTTAAACTCTACATTTAAACCAAGCCCCGCCATCGCCATTGCAATCAGCATGTAAGCAATGACAACAATGTAGCCGGCAACAACTTCTGGTATAACCCCGAGCGAATGCACTGCACTCATCGCTAAAAATCCGAAGATGAACCACGGAATTGGAAGATCGCGCCACGATTTTTTTTCCTCGCTACCTTCACTCTTACCAAACCATAATCCAATTAAAATCGCTACTGGCACAAGCATTGCAACGCGCGTTAATTTCACGATAACTGCGATGTCTACAGCCGTGCTTCCTCCTGGTGCCGCAGCTGCGATGACATGGGCGATCTCATGCAGCGTCGCACCTGAGAATACACCGTAACCGTATGGAGATAAACCAAGCACTGGATATAATAACGTATAAATAAGCGTAAATATAGTACCTAAAATTGCGATAATCGCTGCTCCAACTGCTGTTTCGTCATCTTTTGCTTTCACTTGCGGTGCAATTGCCACGACCGCTGCCGCACCGCAAATTGCTGTTCCACACGCTGTTAAAATTCCGAGTTTCTTTTCTACTTTAAATACTTTCGTTAGTCCATATACAACGAAAATCGTAAATGCAATAACAACCGCAGCGATGACCAATACTTTCGGCCCCGCCTTCGCAATATCAACAAGATTTAATCGCATTCCAAGTAAGATGATCCCAAAGCGCAGTAACTTCTTACTCGCAAAGTTCGTTCCTGCAATCGCATCATGAGGAACTCCAATTGCAGCGCGCCAAACCATCCCAATTAGAATAGCAATTACTAATTGTCCCATAATATTTAAAAATGGAAGCCCAGCTAAATATTTCGCGGCAATTGCGATTAATAATGTAATCCCAATTCCTTGCGAAAATCCAAAGCCCTTCTTCTTTTGTATAACAAGTGTTTGTTCCACTTTGAACCACTCCAATAATCGTATTGGAACATGCATGTTCTTTCTACTTACATTATAAGAGAGTTTCTATAATAAGTTTAATACCAATACCAAATCTCTATCATCAGGAATACTTATGATAAGATGATAGAAAAAGAAAGGAGCCCATTACATGAACGTAGACATTTTAAAAATTTTTGTTACTGTCGTTGAACAGAAACACTTCTCACGTGCAGCAGAATTATTAAACCTTTCACAACCTGGCGTAAGTATGCATATACGCAACTTAGAAAACGAATTTGGCACTACTCTTATTCAGCGCTCCCCAAAGCACGTCCAAGTGACGGAGGCTGGAAACATACTATATATACATGCAAAGCAAATGCTCTCTCTTTACGAAGATGCTAAGCAAGAAATTAATGAACTACATAACGTTGTAACAGGAACACTTCGCATCGGTGCTAGTTTTACAATTGGCGAATACTTACTTCCAAAAATACTCGCTAACTATGCGAATGAAAATCCACGCGTCGAAGTGCATACCTTTATCTCAAATACAGAAGAAGTTTTGCAAAGTCTTCGCTCTAATCAAATTGATATCGGCTTAGTGGAAGGGCAAGTCGTATACGCTGATGTTAACGTTGAAACATTTATGCAAGATGAAATGAAGCTCGTCGTTCCGCCAAATCATCCATTGCTCCGCACAAAGGAAATAAATGAAAGCACACTCCAAGACCAAGTATGGGTATTAAGAGAAAGTGGTTCTGGTACACGTGCTTATAGCGATCGATTTATTCATCAACACCATTTAAAAATGAAGCGATTCTTTACATTTAGCAGTATTCAAAGTGTGAAGGAAGCCGTCGCCGCCGGTCTTGGCATCGCTATACTTTCTGATTGGACTGTACGGAAAGAGCTACTAGCAAGAGAACTATTCCACATCGAGGTTCCAAATGAACAACTAATCCGTCCGTTCTCCATCGTGCGCGGCAAATATTTCATTCCCTCTAAAGCCATTCAAGTGTTCTTAAATCATGTAAATTCTTTTGCGAAAAAACAGCATTGACCTTCACATTAGTGTGAAGGTTTACAATACATGTAAAAGGAGTGAAACACATTGCGAATTGGAGAATTATCAAAAGAAACTGGCGTTAGTGAAAGATCACTAAGACATTACGAAGAAAAGGGATTACTCCCTTCTAAGCGCCTCGCAAATGGCTACCGTGATTTTGATGAAAGTGCCATCGGAAAAGTGGAGCTTATTCAAATGTACTTACAAATTGGCTTAAATTTAGAAGAGACGGCAAGGATGCTGCGCTGCCTTGAAATTGAACCGCACCTGTACGACAATCCGTGCAGCAGTATCCTTACGCTTTACGAAGATAAACTCAATGAAGTAACAAAGCAAATCACATTACTTTCCAACATTCAAACGAATTTGCAAAAACACGTTTCACTCCTAAAACAAGCAAAAGAAAAGGGATGATTACATGTTTGTTATACATGGCAGTTCAAGAAAAAACGGAAATACGGAAGCTTTAACACATATGATGATTGATGGAATTGAAACAGAACAAATTTATTTACGTGATCACACAGTCTATCCTATTACAGATAAGCGTCATGATGCAGAAGGATTCCAACCTGTAAATGATGATTATGAGCAGTTAACGAAACGCATGTTAGAGCACGACACAATTATCTTTGCTACACCGCTATACTGGTACGGAATGAGCGGACATATGAAAAACTTCGTCGATCGTTGGTCACAAAGCTTGCGCGATACATCTCTTCATTTCAAAGAAAAAATGAAAGGCAAAAAAATGTATGTTGTCATCGTTGGCGGAGACAATCCAAAACTGAAAGCATTGCCGCTTATCGCTCAGTTTCAATACATCTTTGATTTTGTTGGTTCATCATTTGAAGGATATATTATTGGGGATGCGAATGGACTAGATGAAATCCAAAACGATGCTGAGGCGCTGGCAAAAGCACAATTGTATAATAATAAATTCAAAAATAGCGAACAGAAATAAGTTTGACAAACTAGTTAGACTTAGCAACGCAAGAAGAATTAGAAATTATGTTACAAGAATACCCTGGCACAATACTTTTCATTAGCCATGACCGTGCCTTTATTCGCTCTGTTGCAGACCATATTCTACAAGTAGATGAGAGTGAACCAAGAATATTCCAAGGTAATTACGAGCAATACACAAAAAGAACAACCGGGGATTCTGTAAACGTTACTGAACAAGAATTATTACGATTACAAACAAAATTAACAGAAATCATCGGCCGAATTTCCATACCAAATCATCACGATGACATCACATCTCTCGAACAAGAATACGAAACATTATTAGTTCAAATCCGAAAATGTAAAGAAGCGCTCTAATGTCTTCCCTATATATCGACAAGGCCTTCCGCATTTCCCAAGAAATATTGGAACTTCGACACAGAATAGCATTAATAAAAGTGAAAAAACCGTGCATCAGCACGGCTTTTTCACTTTTATATACGGACAGCAGTCCCGCTCACCGCAACCATTAACATCCCTTCGCGAACTACTTCGTAATCCACGTCGATACCAACAATTGCATTCGCATTTTTTTGTCTTGCGAAAGTTTTCATTTCTTCCATTGCGATGTCGCGCGCTTCTTTTAATTTACTTTCATAAGCACCCGCGCGGCCGCCGACAACGTCACGAACAGAAGCGAAAAGGTCACGAACGATATTCGCGCCCATAATCGCTTCTCCATTGACGATATCAATGTACTCAATAATTTCTTTTCCTTGAATTGTAGACGTTGTTGTTACAATCATGCTTTATAGCCTCCCATATAAGATTTTCACTTACTTATGGTGCACTAATTCAGCAGAAATTATATTTATGAACTGAACTGAGCTTCGTATAATCGGCTGTATCCTCCGCCTTGCTCAATTAGTTCCTCATGCGAACCTTGTTCTGCAATACCATCTTTATTTACAACGACGATACGATCTGCATTTTTAATCGTTGCAAGCCTGTGAGCGATAACTAATGTTGTACGGCCGACAGATAGTTCTGCAAGCGATTTTTGAATCGCTAGTTCCGTCTCTGTATCTAATGCAGAAGTCGCTTCATCTAATATTAAAATTGGTGGGTTTTTCAAGAACATACGAGCAATCGCTAGACGCTGTTTCTGTCCACCAGAAAGTTTCACACCACGCTCACCGATAACGGTATCTAAACCGTCTGGTTGTGAGTAAATTAAGTCTTCTAACTGCGCACGTTTTACCGCCTGCCAAATTTCAGCTTCTGACGCCTTTAAATTTCCGTAAGCAATATTTTCACGAATCGTTCCTGAGAATAAGAACACATCTTGCTGCACAATTCCAATTTGTTTACGAAGTGAAGATAATGTCATATCTTTCGTATCAATACCATCAATTCGGATTGAACCAGACGATTGTTCATAAAAACGTGGGAGTAAACTACATAACGTTGTTTTTCCAGCTCCTGATGGTCCAACGAACGCAACCGTTTCACCTGCATGTATGTTCAAACTAATGTCATTTAAAATCGGTTCTTTATTTTCATATCCGAACGTAATGTTGTTATATTGAATATCACCATGTACATGTTTAACTTCCATCGCACCTTTAGAGTCTACAATATCTGGCTCTGTTTCAAGAAGCTCTACATATCTCTTAAAACCAGCGATCCCTTTCGGATAGCTTTCGATTACCGCATTAATTTTTTCAATTGGGCGGAAGAAAATATTCGTTAATAGAACGAATCCAATAAATCCACCGTACGTTAATTCACCTTGCAGAACAAACCATGTACCGCATATTAAGACGAAGAGTGTTACGAGACGCATGAGCATATAACTAATCGATGAATTTAATGCCATAATTTTATACGCCATTAATTTCGTTGTGCGGAAACGAGCGTTGTTAACAGCAAATTGCTCTTTCTCAAACTTTTCATTTCCGAATGCTTGTACTACGCGAATACCACCAACATTATTCTCAATACATGCATTGAAGTCAGCAACGTCTGAGAATAAACGTCTAAATGTACCTGTCATTTTTTTGTTGAAGTAAAGTGCTAACCATAATAAGAATGGAATGACGAAGAACGTTAATAGCGCTAACTTCCAGTTGATCATCATCATAAATGAAAATGCCCCAACTAAAGTCATAATAGCGATAAATAAATCTTCTGGTCCATGGTGAGCAATTTCCCCAATTTCCATTAAGTCGTTTGTAAGACGTGAAATTAAATGACCTGTTTTATTATTGTCAAAAAATCTAAATGATAGCTTTTGAATATGATCAAATAATTTCTGCCTCATATCCGTTTCAATGTTAACACCAAGCATATGTCCCCAATATGTAACGACATATTGTAAGCCTGCATTTAACATATAAACTGCGAGTAAACCGAAACAAGCCCATAAAATAAGCGTCCAGTTTTGCCCTGGCAATAACTTATCAATAAATTGATTTACGATAAGCGGGAAGCCGAGTTCTAATAATCCTGCGACAACCGCACAAGAAAAGTCGAGTATAAATAAACCTTTATACGGTTTATAGTAAGAAAAAAATTTACGCAGCATATCTTACCTCCATTTTCCAAAATTAAAAAGACTCTCTAAATGATAACCATTATCAAATAATTATTCAAGTTATCCGTCTATGAAACTAAAAATAAGATTTTTGGTATTTGTCATTTTTTCCAGAGAGTCGATATATTCAAATAATCGCCGATATAAATTTCATTTACTAACTACCCTCCCCCAAAACAAAAAAAGGTACCACCACAAGGTGATACCATTCCTTCTATTACATCGCTTCCGAATCCCACTCATGCTCCTGCTCAACGAATACAATACCTAATTCGTGATGTCCACCAGCATATAATGCAGTTTGTGCAAGACGAAGCTCACCATTTGTATCTAATACTTCTAATTTACAAAATGCTCCTGTCGTCTTCGTTTGAAGCGCATCATAAAATTCCTCGGCGCTTTTTGGAATGACTCCATTTACTTTCGTAATAATTTCTCCAGGTAGTAATTTTAGCTCTGCTCCAATTGTATTTGGGATTGTATCTAGTACAACGAGCCCATCATTGCGTGCAGCAAAATACGCTGGTCTTGTTTCATCAGTAATTTTCTCTTGCATCGAAATTGTGAAACGCCCAAGCATTGCGACTCCCATCGCGATAATTGCAAGTACATGCCACCAGTAACTTGCGATTCCTAAAACGAGCACAAGTCCTGCTAACCCATAAACACGTCTTCCTGTAAATAATAAAGCTTCCGTCGGCTCATAACTTTTAATCTTTCTCATAAATCCAATTAAAAATGGAACGAGAAATAGAGAATATGTATTTGAACCTATTGAAACGACAGGCCACCATGAAATAAACTGCGTTACCGCATCACCCGGTACAAGAATAAAAATAGGAACGATCCATAAACGCTTTGATTCGTGTAAACCAATCTTTAATCCACGCTTCCCCTTCCTAATCTTCGGTGTAGAATATCCTACTGCGTTTTTAGAAATCAATAAGCCTTCTACAATAAGCATAACGCCTAGCAAAATAGCAAGGGATACAATGGTATTCTCTTCACCTTCTCGAAGCTGTAAGAAGGAAACTGGTAGCTTAGAAGATAATAGAACACATACAATCGCAATGCTAAATGTATAAGCCGCTGATAAATATCGATACATAGCCGTTAATCCAAATAGTAATGTCCAAATTAAAATGGCCCATAAGCTTGCTTTAGAAACAACAAGTCCAAGCCCAATCGTAATAATAGATACTACTAATCCGTATCCAATCCCTGCAAATAGAGAGGTTCGCAGTTCAAACCAAATATCATAAACTTTAAAAGAAAAATCTTTTCGTTCTCTTAACATACGTAAGTATCCAACGAAGATACTACTTATTACAAATATATAGACAGCAGGGTGTAAGAAAAAACGTCCAACTGCCCGCATTATTTCAAAAATCCACGACTCCACGAACTCATTCACCACCATTTATATCATTCTTTCTTTTTATATTATCATAACTAAACAAACGTTTGTTTAACACAAAAAAATACAGGCAGCAAACTGCCTGTATTTCTTCTTATTTTGCCATTAATTTTAATGCTGACTGTAATTGTAGATCATTTTCTCCAGAACGGATTTTTTCGATAATTTTAGTTTGAATCGCTTCAGCTGTCTTTTTATCAAGCTGTCCTGTCGCTTCCATTTCATTCGCATTTTGGAATGCTTTCAGCGCCGATTCTGTCTCTTTACTAAAGTATCCATCTTCACGACCTGGTACATACCCTAAGCTCTTAAGCATTTCTTGAGCATGTTTTACTTGTACATCATTTGAATTGTATGAAAGTGTTTTTTCAATTTGAATTGGTGTCGCATGATAATAATTTGGTTGCTTCACTTCTACTGTTGGCGCGATTCCTTTTTTATGAATCCAGTTCCCATCCGGCGTTAACCATTTAAACATCGTTAATTTAATGTTGCTGCCGTCTTTAAATGGAACAGCTTGCTGCACAGTACCTTTACCAAATGTTTTTTCACCAATTAAATCATATCCTTCTCCTTCTTTCAGCGCACCCGCTAAAATCTCTGAAGCAGAAGCACTTCCATTATCAATTAATACTGAAATTGGATATGGTTTTCTCTCTTTCAGTTCCGTAGAGAATTTCTTCTTCTCACCATTTCGCTGCTCTACTTGTAGCATTGGCTTTTTATTCGTCATAATTTCCCCTAGTATATCTTCTACACTATTTAAATAGCCACCAGGATTACCACGCACGTCAATAACTAAGCCTTTTATATTTTTCTTTTCCAACTCTTTTAACTGATCCTTAAATTCTTTCGCTGTATTCTCAGCAAAAGAAGTGATTTGCATATAACCGATATCTTTTCCGCTCTCTTGCTTCACAGAACTAAACACTGTAAAGATTGGAATCTTTTCACGCTTAATTTTAAATACAATCGGATCAGTTACTCCCGCACGTTTAATTTCAATTGCGACAGTCGTTCCCTTTTTACCACGAATTTTTAATACTGCTTCTTCACGTGATAAGTCTTTCACACTGTTTCCATCTACAGATAAAATTTGGTCATTCGGTTTAATTCCTATCTTTTCTGCTGGTGAACCTTTAATTGGCGATACGATAATAAGCTTATCGTCCGTCTTGTTCACCTCAGCCCCAATCCCCTCTAATTCAGGATCAAGCGATTCACTAAACTGTTTGGCTGTTTCTTTATCCATATACGTGGAATAAGGGTCCTTCAGCGTAGACAACATACCTTGTATTGCACCTTCAACTAACTTTTCATCTTTCACGTCTTCCACATAACGTGAATCAATTAGTGCATACGCCTCATTAATTTTTGCCAAATTCCCTTGCGCAGTGCTAGCATTCCCACTCGAAATTGTTTGCGTTACTTCTGCTGGGTTAACCCCAAATACAGACATGCCTGCAAACATTCCGCCAGCACCAATTAAAAATGCAACAACCATTCCAATAATTGCAACTCTACGTTTCAATGCGGAATTCCCCTTTCCAAAACACACAGGTGGTGTAGCAAAAGGCATCACACAGTGTGTGATGCCTTTACCTATTTCTACTATATGATAAGCTTGTACGAATTATGTTTGCAACTTTTTATACTTTTAAGAAGCGACGAATTGACATTACACTTCCCCACATACCGATTAAAGCACCGATTAACACTAGTAAACCAGCTAATTGGAATACGAAAGGACTGTATGGTAGAAGCTCGAAAATTGTTCCGCCAAGTTTTTCGTTAAACACACCTTGCAACGAATTATACGTAACTAGAATTAGGCCAATTGGAATAATTGATCCTAATACTCCTAAGAATAACCCCTCTAGCAAGAATGGCCAACGAATGAACCAGTTTGTTGCACCAACAAGTTTCATAATTTCAATTTCTGTACTACGAGCATAAATTGTAATTTTAATTGTGTTAGAGATTAAGAACATTGCTGTGAATAAAAGACCAGCAATTAACGCAATCCCAATGTTACGACCAGTTTTTACAGTATCAAATAATCGTTCAACTTGCCCTTTTCCGTACTGAACATTACTGACAAACTGCATTTTTTCAACCTTCTTCGCGATTGTCGCTGTATCTGTTGGTTCTTTTGCTTTTACAACGAATACGTTTTTAAGTGGGTTATCTTGTTCAAATAACTCAAACGTTTTTCCGCTATCACCTAAGCTTTTAATTAAACGTTTTAACTCTTCTTCTTTAGAAGAATATTTAATAGAATCTACTTTTGCAATCTTACTCATATCTTCTTCTAATTTCTTTTGATCAGCTTCTTTCGCAGCTGGATCAATGTGTACACGAATCTCTACATCTTGCTCTACTTTTGTCGCAAAATGGTTCATATTCATAATCGCTGTTAAAAAGACACCTACAAGTAATAATGTAACTGTTACTGCACTAACAGAAGCAAACGTCATCCATCCGTTACGTGATAGATTCTTTACACCTTCTCGCAAATGTCGACTAAGGGTCTTAGCCTTCATATCCGTATCCTCCCTCAATCTCGTCTCGAACAATTTTTCCGCCTTCAATCGCGATTACACGATGACGGATTGTATTTACGATATCTGCATTATGCGTCGCCATAACAATTGTTGTACCACGCTCATTAATGCGAGTAAAAATCTTCATAATATCAAGAGCTGTTTCAATATCTAAGTTACCTGTTGGCTCATCGGCAATTACAACCTTTGGTCGATTTACAATTGCTCTTGCAATAGCCACACGCTGTTGCTCTCCACCTGAAAGTTCACTTGGAAGTGCGTCTGCACGATCTTCAAGGCCTACAAGACCTAGAACTTCTGTTACACGCTCACGAATTGCATCCGGTTCTTCTTCAATTACTTCTAAAGCAAACGCAACATTCTCATATACCGTTAATTTAGGTAGCAATTTAAAATCTTGGAAAATTACGCCTAATTGACGACGAAAATACGGAACGTCTCTTTCTGCCAATGTTTCGATAGTAAGTCCATTTACATTAATAGATCCTGTAGATGGTTTCTCTTCACGATACATCATTTTAATAAATGTAGATTTTCCGGCTCCACTCGGTCCAACTACGTATACGAATTCACCTTGTTTAATGTTAACTGTAAGACCAGCAATGGCTTTCATACCATTCGGGTACTCCTTATAAACATTCGTCATTTTTATCATTATTTATCACCCAATACTTAATGATTTTTTTCGAAATACTTTTCTGTACATCTGAAAATAAAAGACATCCTTCATTTTCACTTAGTCATCCTTGTTGAAGGTAGTTTACTTATGCTTTCTCATAAGCAATACCACTCTATGTAATATATTTCAGCAAAATTCTACAAACCCCATTGTAACATCAAACGGTTTCCAGTTCGGATACATTTTTGTTACAGTTATGTTACATAAATGAAAAGGAAAACGAGTTGACCTATATTATCAACTCGTCCAGTTCACCTTTTTTATTTATGTTCAGCTAACCATTCAGATACTTTTTTCGCATCTTCACCTTGAATAAGTCCTGGTGACATTGAACCGCGGCCTTTTTTAATAATCTCTTCGATATCTGCAGCGTCGTACTTACCGCCTACTTTTCTTAAATCAGGTCCAGTTGCCCCTGATAAATCTGTCGCGTGACATCCAGCACAACTTCTTTGGAAAATTTGTTCTGCGCTGTCTGTGCTTGCAGACTGTTTCGAAGACTTACTCTCTTCTTTATTTCCGCATGCTCCTAAAGCAAAAACAACCGATGTCCCTAGCGCAATAGCCAACAATTTCTTTTTCACTTCTATCGCTCCCCATTGTTGATATTCTTTTTATTCCTAACACACTCATTTTCATTATAAGCATTATCTTTATATAGAAAAACTAAGGTGTATTTCATATTCCTCAAAAATACAGTGAGAACCTTGATAAAATAAAGCTTTCATAAGTTGTTTCAATTCTGTGAACAGCTTAAAAAACTTCTATAAAGAATCCTTTTTAAAAGGAAAATTAGAAATGTTCTATATAAATCTTTACCCTATTATCGCTCTATTTTACTATTCTCTACTTTTTACAAAACAATATACACCATTGTAATCTACATATAATCCCATCAAAAAGAGAAGTTGTCGTTTCCAACTTCTCTTCCTCTTTACTTCATCTATAAAAATAAAATCAAATTCTTTATATCCTCTATATCCTCAGCGTGGGCCAACAATTTAGTTGGCTTTTTTTCACTTATTAGATGCGAGAACGTAAGTAGGCATCAATAAATGGATCAATCTCTCCATCCATAACTGCTTGTACGTTACCAACCTCCGTATTTGTACGGTGGTCTTTTACAAGAGAATACGGGTGGAATACGTAAGAACGGATTTGGCTACCCCATCCGATTTCTTTTTGTTCCCCGCGGATTTCATCTAATTGTGCCTGTTGTTCTTCTAGTTTCTTTTGATATAATTTCGCTTTTAACATCTTCATCGCATGCTCACGGTTTTTAATTTGAGAACGTTCCGACTGACACGTTACAACTGTATTTGTCGGTGTATGTGTAATACGAACTGCTGAATCTGTCGTATTAACGTGCTGCCCACCCGCTCCACTTGCGCGGTACGTATCAATTTTTAAATCTTCTGTACGTACTTCGATTTCAACTTCATCATTGAACTCTGGTACAACTTCACAAGATACGAACGATGTATGACGACGACCTGAAGAATCAAATGGTGAAATACGTACAAGACGATGTACACCTTTCTCTGCTTTTAAGTAACCGTAAGCGTTATGACCTTTAATTAATAAAGTTACACTCTTAATACCAGCTTCATCACCCGGTAAATAGTCAACCGTTTCTACTTTAAATCCACGTTTTTCAGCCCAACGTGTATACATACGTAATAACATAGAACCCCAGTCTTGTGACTCAGTTCCACCTGCACCTGGATGTAATTCTAAAATTGCATTATTTTTATCATAAGGATCACTTAATAGTAACTGAAGCTCATACTCATTCATTTCTTGAATTAAGCCTTTTACTTCTGACTCTAATTCCTCATGTAAATCTTCATCGTATTCTTCTTTTAAAAGCTCATGCGTTACTTCTAAATTTTCGAACGTTTCATCTAATTGACGGAAACTTCCAACCATATCTTTTAACGCATTCGCTTCATTAATTACAGCTTGCGCGCCTTGTTGGTCATCCCAAAATCCTGCGCTCATCATTTTTTCTTCTAATTCTGCAATTTGTTTCTCCTTAGTAGGAAGGTCAAAGAGACCCCCTAAAAGCCGCTAATCGCTTAGCCATTTTCTCTAATTCCTGTCTAATTTCTACTAATTCCATTTCCTTCACCTCTATGTAATTGCTGTTACTTTCGTATGAAAACAAGGGAAACTCTCTCCACTTATTACGGAGAGAGTTTAACCCTTCTTAATTATACATTTTTGATATAAAAGTTTGCAAAACAGCCAAAGCTACCGCCCTATATTACTGAACAATACCACAGCAGTTTTTATATTTTTTACCGCTACCACATTTACATAAATCGTTGCGGCCCACTTGGTCACCTTTTACAACTGGCTTTTTCTTCGCTTCTTCGCCGTCGCTAGATGGATGAACAGCTTCACCTTGAACAACTTCTTGACGTTCTAAGTTTTGTTCAATTTCAGCTTTCATAATGTAACGAGAAATTTCCTCTTCAATAGAAGCAACCATTGACTCGAACATCGCAAATCCTTCCATTTGGTACTCACGAAGTGGATCAATTTGACCGTAAGCACGTAAATGAATACCTTCACGAAGGTGATCCATCGCATCAATATGCTCCGTCCATTTTGTATCTACAACGCGGAATACAACAACTTTCTCAAACTCACGCATTTGCTCTTCTGGCATAAGCTTTTCTTTGTCATTGTAACGCTCTATTAATTTCGCGATAATCGGTTCGCTCATTTCCTCAGGAGCAAGGCGACGTAATTCTTCTTCTTTTATGTCTCCTTCTTGAAGAAGGTTTGTATTTAAGTAGTCAACAAGACCTTTAATGTTCCAATCCTCTTCAATTTCCTCTTGTGTATGAAGCGCAACAGCACGTTCTACTGTAGATTTCATCATACCTTCAATAATGCCACGTAAGTTTTCCGATTCCATTACTTCTTGACGTTGCTTATAAATAACTTCACGTTGCTGACGAAGTACATCATCGTATTGTAATAACTGCTTACGTGCATCATAGTTATTTCCTTCAACACGTTTTTGTGCAGACTCTACCGCACGAGAAACCATTTTACTTTCAATTGGCTGAGAATCATCCATACCAAGACGATCCATCATTGCTTTCATATTATCTGAACCAAATCGGCGCATTAATTCATCTTCCATCGATAAGTAGAACTGCGTCACACCAGGATCCCCTTGACGACCAGCACGACCACGTAACTGATTATCAATACGACGGCTTTCATGACGTTCTGTACCGATAACTGCTAGACCGAAGATTTTCACATCATCTCCAAGCTTAATATCTGTACCACGACCAGCCATATTCGTCGCAATCGTTACAGCACCTTTCATACCAGCTTCCGCAATAATATCTGCTTCACGTGCATGGTTTTTCGCATTTAAAATGTTATGACGTACACCTTTACGCGTTAACATTTTTGAAATAAGCTCTGAAGTTTCAATTGCAACTGTACCTACAAGAACAGGTTGCCCTTGTTTATGACGATTTACAATATCCTCAACAACAGCATTGAACTTACCTTCCATTGATTTAAAGATTAAATCAGCACGATCATCACGAATAATCGGTTTGTTTGTTGGAATTACAATAACGTTCATATTGTAAATGTTACGGAATTCCTCTTCCTCTGTTTTCGCTGTACCAGTCATACCAGATAATTTTTCATACATACGGAAGTAGTTCTGGAATGTAATTGTCGCAAGTGTCATACTTTCATTTTGAATTTCTACACCTTCTTTTGCTTCAATTGCTTGGTGTAATCCTTCGCTATAACGACGACCTTTCATAAGACGACCAGTGAATTGGTCTACAATTACGATTTCGCCTTCTTGTACAACATAATCTGTATCACGGTGCATAACAACGTGTGCACGAAGCCCCTGATTAATATGGTGAAGAAGTGCTACATGTTTTAAATCGAATAAGTTTTCAATATGGAAAGCTTTCTCTGCTTTCGTAATACCATCTTCTGTTAACATTACATTTTTCGTTTTCACATCAAATGAATACTCTTTTTCATTTTCTAACGTACGAACGAATGCATTTGCAAACATGTATAGCTCTGTTGATTTTTGAGCTTGTCCCGAAATAATAAGCGGCGTACGTGCTTCATCGACTAAAATAGAATCGACTTCATCGATAATAGCAAAATGAAGTGGACGTTGAACGCACTGCTCTTTATATAAAACCATGTTGTCACGTAAGTAATCGAATCCAAGCTCATTATTTGTGCTATACGTAATATCAGCAGCATAAGCCTCTTGTTTCTCTTCGCGTGACATACTATTTAAGTTAATTCCTACCGTTAAGCCAAGGAACTCATGAAGTTGTCCCATTTCGTTCGCATCACGTTGTGCTAAGTATTCATTGACTGTAACAACGTGAACACCTTTTCCTGTTAAAGCATTTAAATATACAGGTAATGTAGATGTTAACGTTTTACCTTCACCCGTTTTCATCTCAGAAATATTCCCTTCATGTAAGGCAATACCACCCATTAACTGTACGCCATATGGACGCATTCCAAGAACACGAGTTGCCGCCTCGCGAACAACTGCAAAAGCTTCCGGTAGTAGATCATCTACTGTTTCACCTTTTGTTAGACGTTCTTTAAATTCAAGCGTCTTTCCTTTTAATTGTTCATCAGTTAGTGGCTTAATAGATGACTCTAATGCATCAATTTGCTCAACTGTCTTTTGCATACGTTTAATTTGGCGTTGGTTTACATCAAACACCTTTTTTAAAATACCGATCATAGGAAATACGCTCCTCTTTTATTAAAATAAAACTTCCGATTGTTTTCTTTTTCTCTATTACAATCAGTCGTTGTAAAAATCAAATGTATGTTATGCCAATTTTTCTCCTAATTAAAAAAACTAAAATGTATATACCTAATGATAATTGTAACACTTGTCTTATAACTATGACAACAATCGGCCGAATGTCAGGCCTTATATTCAAAAAAAGTTTTCATTTCATTTGTTCCAACAAACTAATATGTCTTTTCTCTATCCCTCTATTGCAAATTTCGTATTAAATATCCCCCTTTAAAAGAGGATAATCGAAGGAAATCTATTAGTTTTAAATGAACAATTACAAAAAGTCGGAAATTCCGCAAGTGCAGCATCCATAGATACTTACACCTGCGAAACAACTCCGACTTTAAAAGATATTATTATGTTGCAAGATCTACTCAACCACAGCAAAAAACACCCTTAAAATATATCTGTATCAATCATGAATTTTATTAATTTATTGGTATTTCTAATTCATGATATTTCCCTTTCTGATCCTTCATAAAAGAAATGAATTTCACCTTAGTTGATTCATTTGAAAAGTTTTTATAATTCTTACCAGGGTCATCTCCTATAAAATAATTTGCCCCAATATATCCTCGTACCGTTTTACCAGCAGGTATTACAGGCTCAAACTGATATTGTTTAGGTAATTCCATTGCATACGGAATTAAATTATAAAACTCTCCTATTTTAGAATAAAACATTGTATTAGAAATAGACTTGTTACTAAGCAAATTAATATCCCGATTCGTTGTATTTGTAATATCTAAAGGTAACACATACGTCACTACTTCACGGTCTTCATAAGGATCATAAACTTTTGTAGGATCAAGAGGATCAAGTGCATGAAACGTAATTCCTTGTCCATCTTCAAAATTTCTATCAGATAAAAACTCACCATTTACCACTTTATAAGATTCATTCTTTAGATTTAATGTTTTAAATCTAAAGAAACTAGCAAATATACATAGCAACAGACACAATCCAATGATTATTAAGACATGATTTCTTGTCACTCTTAATCTACCAACTTTCCATTATTAACATGTACAATGCGATCTACTATTTCATTATCTAGAACATGCACATCATGACTAGCTACTATAATAGTCGTTCCTTTAGATTTTTCTACTTTCAAAATATCCAAAACATCTTTTATTCCATCACTATCTAAAGCATTAGTTGGCTCGTCTAATAACAATAATTTTGGTTGTTCCATTAAAGCTTGCGCTATCCCTAAACGTTGCTTCATACCTAAAGAGTATCTTTTATACTTTCTCTTATCTGTTTTATCAAGTCCAACCCTTTGAATAATATTATAAATTTCCTCATCAGAGATTTTATTGTTAATCGATGATAAAAACTTCAAGTTCTGAAAACCAGTATACCCCGGAATAAAACTTGGATATTCAATCAATATCCCCATAGAATCAGGAAATTGCTTTTGTTTTCCAATCATTTCATTATCTACATAAACAACTCCAGAATTTAAACGCATTAATCCTGATATAGCACGTAAAATCATTGTTTTACCAGAACCATTATGCCCCTTCAAAACTAAAAACTCTCCTTTTTTTACTGACAAACTAATATTATCTAACACAATATTTCCCTTTAATCTTTTCGTCATACATTCACATTTAATATAATTGTCCATAAATTATTCACCTATCACATCTAGTTTTTTCAAACAAAAACTACCTAAAAAAATCATTACAACAACAATTACTACTCCGATTAAAAGTAACTCATGCCATTGAATAGATTGATTATTACCTAAAGTCAATTGCATTGAACTGTGATCAACAAAATACCAACGATTTGGCATAATAAAAGAACCTAAAAAATAAATACTATGAAAGAAAATAGACAAAAATAGGTACATCAACATCAGTATAAAAACAATAGTTATTGGTATATAAAGCGTTAAAAACTCAAAAATTAAAGCTAATAAAAAGCTTATAATTATTTGAATTAGCATAGTACCTACTATCTTATAAGAAAATTGACTATATACATTTGAAAAAGAATGCCCGCCAAAAGTAAGCAAATAATAAAAAGTAAACCAAATCAAATACATAACAATCCAAATACTAATTATGTAAAAAAACAAAGATAGTATTTTCGTTAACCAAAGAAAATGCTTCTTCTTAACACGAGGAAATAAATAAACACCATTCTGCTGAATATCTGAAAAAGCAAACTTCCCTACTAGCAACAAAGGAACGATTTGAAAAAATATCCAATAAAAAGGAATAGAAAATCGCCCTTCCTTATAAAAATAAGATAAATCCACAAAGTCTACTCCATGAAAAAATCGATAAAAGGTAACATCTACCAATACAGGTTCTTTACCATTACTAAGAGGCTGATTGTATAAAAAAGTAACTACAATCATAGCGTAAATTAAGAATAAAAAAGCCATTATCTTGATGGAATCTCTAAACCTTACATGTAAATCTCTTTTTAACAAATGATATAAAATCATAATGTAAACTAGATCACCTCTGTCTCATCATTCATAGCAATATAACTTTTTTTAGATAAAATCCATACACTTATAAAAAAGATAAAAAAACATCCAAATAAGCGTATAAGTAAACCAGTAGCATCTTCAAAAACATTTATATAAAAAGCATTTGTAAATAAAAATCCATGTAATATAAATCTATCTAATAAAACAGCAGTAATCATACATATTATTACAAGTAAACTAGGTAAAAATAATTGCAATACAGCACTTATCATGCATATAAAAATATTCGCAAATAATTGAATGCAAAATAACAATTCATAATTTACAGAAACACTATTTACAGCCATCATATTTGACATCAAAAATAACTGTAAAATCATACTCCCAGCGAAAAAACAAACAAAAATGAATAGTTTCAAATAATATATAGAAACTAATTTCAATGCATTATTTACTCGAGAAACTACATAAATACTAAAAAAATTCGACATAGAATATACAGAAAAAACGATGGTTAAAGGAATAAATATAGTCGACAAATTATAAAACGACATAACCTTATACAAGGTTTCCAATTCGTTCATTTTCTCTTTTATAATTCCAGGTTCAAAATAATTGAACAAACAACCAATGATACTAACATTAAGTAAAAAAAGAATACTTAACCAAACGTACTTCATCCTTATAGTTTCTTTCATTACATTATAAAAGAACATGCTTCCTACTCCCCCGTAAATAAAGAACTACAGAACAAAACCAAATACATAACAAGACACTAAGAAAAATTTGTAATTCAAAAAAGCCGAAATCTTTAATTACATAATCTTTAGGATTGAGAATCCCTTTTCCAATACCAAGCCAAAAAATATGTAAAACAAATGGAACTAAATAAATAAAATAAACTCGTTTTATAAAAAATGAAACTGATAAAGCCAAACTCGAAAAAACCGCACCGTATAAACCATTTAAAAATACATACATTAGAAAATATAAAGTAGGGTACTCATAATAAACTGTATTAAATTGAGCTGTTGGTGAGACAGTAGCAGCCATATAATTTAATATTGGATGCGGAGCGACTGTTGGATAAGTCATTGCATATAAATAAAAATTAAATAGTAAAGGGAAACTTATAATAAAAAAAGATACACTAAAGTTAATAAAATAAAGTAGCTTAAAATAATAACCTGTTCCCATTTTAGAAATAACAGGATAAATAAATCCATAATTTTTATCAATTCTATAGATCCCTGCTACAGCCATTGCGGAAAGCATAGGAAATATAAGTAGATAAAACTCACTATAAAATGACAATCTATTAAAATGTAAAATATTAGATAAATATGGGGATACCTTTATAATCCCAGCATCGTTAAATCCTTTAGTTGTCACAAACATAGCAATATATTGAGCAGTAACAATTATTAACATAATAAATAAAGACAACCAAAACATCCTACCTTTTAAAATCCTTCCTAAAAAGTAACTCATCTACAGCTCCTCCATAAACCATTAATTAAATTTAAACCTTTTTTAATATGAACAATTGATCTGCAACACCATAACATTTATTTTCTTTATTTAACCAGATGTAACGAAAAGCAACATTTGCTCTCTCTCCTTCAAATTTAGGAAACTCAACTTCATACTGATAAACATCATTTGTACCTTTTCTTTTTACACTCTTAACTTCTTGTTTCCACTCAATTACTTTCCCATCAGTTTGTTCAATCCGTCCCAAAAGATACGTTGGTTTTTTCTTATTCGTAACACCCGATAAAAACACATAATAATTTTCTGGTATAACTCCTGACTTTAAATTTTTATCTGAAAGCCTATCTTCTATTGCAATATCATTTCTATCTATTTGACCTTGAAAGAAATCATTACCATTTTTATTCCCCGAAAATACTTGTTCATAAATAGTATTTTTCTTAATTTCTTGCAACTGAATACTTTTCAAATTATATTTTTCCGTTAAAGTATCTTCAATATTTACAATAGGTTCATCTACTTTCTTTTGACAAGAAACTAAGAAACTAATACTCAATATAAAACAACAGAATACAATATATTTTAAAATAAGTTTCATTACAGCTCCTCCTATTTTTAAAATGAAATAGCAGGAAAAGTCGTATAATCTAGATTTGAAACTATACGACTTTTTCTAGCACTATAAAATAAATAATTTTAATTTATAATTTCTAAATCAATATTCAGTGTAAGGTCCACTAGGTCTTACACTATCAGGACTCCAAGCAGTAGGATAAGCATTATTTTCTCTAGAATAACCACCAAATCTAACCGGAACATTTTTCCCATAGCTTTCTACCGCATGATTCATGAAAAGATAAGTTTTATATGGTTTCACTTCTCCTTCGTGATCACCTGAAACATTTTTCCAATCCCTATTATTTGCATTTCTATTTTTATCCGCCTCTGCCCAAACTTTGAAAGAGCCACCGCCATTGTCACTATCCTTCACACGCATATACATAGAAGAAGTATTTTCTTTAGCACGTGCATTAGTATAATCATATGGACTCCAAAGTCTAAAGGTAAATTCCACATGATCATCCCTTGTGTTAGCCTTAGTATTAGCCTTAGTATTAGCCTTAGCCGGTTCGGTTAAAGCAAAAGTACTAGCTAAAATACCTAACGATAAAACAGATCCAAACATAAAACGACTTTTTTCTTAATGCTCACTAAAAGCACCTCCGATAATTTGTAGCATTATATTGATTTTATTTTTTTACTAAAGAAACAAAGTGAATCTATATAATGCAATTTAAAGATAACAAAAGCAAAATACACTATCAATTGATTCCAGAAAACTTAATATTTTATTTACAATTATAAAATATTGTTAAATTAAACAAAATTAGTATACTCCTAACAAGTACATACTTATGGAGATAATCACATTCAAAATCTCAATACAAAAAAGCGCAGCCTCATTCGGCTGCGCTTTTGAATTATTATTTAGTTTCGATTAAACCATATTTCCCATCTTTACGGCCGTATACAACATTAGTTTCATTTGTATCAGCATTTGTGAAGACGAAGAAATTATGTCCTAGCATATCCATTTGTAGAATCGCTTCTTCAACGTCCATCGGTTTTAAATCGAATCGTTTTGTACGTACAAGTTCTAATTCATCCTCTTCTACCTCATCCATAACAGCTACTGCTTCTGGAAGGATAAAGTTTGTTTTCATAGAACCTTTCTCACGTAACTTACGATTTACTTTTGTTTTATGTTTACGAATTTGTCGCTCAATTTTATCAACTACTAAATCGATAGCAGCGTACATATCGCTATTAGTTTCTTCTGCACGAAGTAATAAATCAGTAAATGGTATTGTTACCTCGACACGTTGCTTGTCAGAGTATACTTTTAAATTAACTTTAATCTCTGGGAATGTATCAAAATAACGTTCTAACTTACTTAGTTTTTTCTCTACATATTCCTTTAATGCTGGAGTTACTTCAATATTTTCACCACGAATGTTGAATTTCATAGATGAATTCCTCCTTTCAAGCCTATGTACTATAATTTCGACACTGGCTTAAAAACTCCTTCTAACTTTTTTAAAAAAATTAGTGGAATTGCGATTTTTTTATCGTTTTTTGTTGAAATGAAAAGATGCATCGTTTCTATCTTTATTTTATCCTATTAACATCGTGAATAACGAATATAACTGTGGCCAATTCGTTACAGAAAAGAAACAACTTTTTGACAACTTACCCTATAACAAAAAACCCCTTGCGAAAAACAAGAGGTTCTACCATATATATAACGTTGCCACAAATGCAGCTTTCTCTTCCCAAAAACAATATTCCTACAGTTTTACAACATTAGCTGCTTGTGGTCCACGTGCTCCATCTACAATGTCAAACTCTACTTGTTGCCCTTCTTCTAATGACTTATACCCATCTTGTTGAATAGCAGAAAAATGGACAAATACATCGTCACCATCTTCGCGCTCAATAAATCCAAATCCCTTTTCTGCATTGAACCATTTCACTCGTCCTTGCATGTTCATTCCATTCCCTTCACTCTAAAAATCAGGGCATTCGCCCCATATTTTGACTATAACGAATGACAACATATGAAGTCAAAGAAGACTTATCGCCTTTTTATTATCCCTTTCGACACTGCCATATTAACTTCTACAAAGTGTCAAACTAGATACTTCCCTTGCCCCTCTTTCATATAACAAACTTCCGATTTGCCTAACTGTAATTCCTGTCGTATACACGTCATCAACGAGTAAAATATGTTGCCCACAAAACATCTCTTCTCCCTGAAAATAAAAAGGATTGCTTCCTGACATCCTTTCTTTACGCGTCTTCTTACTTTGCTTTTCTGTTTCTCGCCGTCTTAAGGAAAAATCAGAAATACGGACAGGCAAACAAGTTGCTAATAACTCCGCTTGATTAAAGCCACGTTCAACTTCCCTTTCCTTACTAAGCGGAACAGCGATAACGGTTGAAACATCAGCAAAATACTTTTGAAATAAACTTCGAAAAGGACGATAAAAAATGCGCACTAACTCTGCATCACCCCGAAACTTAAACTGTGCTACTATTTCTTTCATCTCATTATCGTACATGTATAACGAACGGTTTTTAAAAGGACGATACTTCTCCTCATTCATCCACCTTATACAATCTATGCAAATACCGTCTTCTTGAAATGAGGCAGGAACAAATTCTAAAGGTCGGCCGCACTCCATGCAAATTTCTCCTATAATATAGGAAAGTTTCTGCTCACATCTATCACATATATATTTTCTATGACACTTTACAAAAAAAGTGTACCAACTAACCTTTTCTACAAAACACTCATCACAAAGTAAACAATGCATTAATCGATCAATCCTTGTTCTTTGGCATTTTTATTCATACCTTGAATATGTTTTTTCGCGCGCACCATCGCCTCTGTCTTACCATAGTGAAAATAAATGACCTCTCCATACGGTGCTTCAAAGCTCCGCCCTGCTCGGCCCGCAATTTGTACGAGTGCACTTTCTGAGAATATTTCTTCTTCAGCCCCTAAAACCGCTACTTGCAAATTTTTCACCGTTACGCCTCGCTCTAAAATTGTCGTTGTAACTAATAATGGGATTTCTCCTTTTCTGAAAGCCGCTACTTTTTCTTTTCTCCCCGGATCTTCTGCATGTACACCTTCAATTCGCTTGTTTAATGATTTTAACAACAGGCTTATCTCTTCTATATATCGCACATGGGGGACAAATAAAAAAATAGGATGTTTTTTATTTAAGTATGTTTGTAACCACTGTAGTAAAACTCGAGGAATTCTTTTATGAATGAGGCTTTTTTTCCAATTCCCGCACCAACAAAATAAAGGAACTGGTAAAGGATGACGGTGATATCGTCCAGAAACAATAACACCTTTTTGTTCACCTTTTCTAAATTTTCGCTTCCACGTTTCATCTGGAGTCGCAGTTAAATAAATACGCGCCGCCCTTTCTTTCATCGCTTGTTTTACCGCGTACTGTAACATTTGATCTGCACAATATGGAAAAGCATCTATCTCATCTACAACCATGACATGAAACGCCCTATAATAACGCAATAATTGATGCGTGGTCGCAACGACTAATACTGCATCTTTTTCTTTATCCACACTCCCTCCATATAAAGCCGCTACCTTTATATATGGAAATACTTCTTGTAATCTCGGTGCTAATTCCAGAACAACATCCGTTCTCGGCGTTGCGATACAAACTCTTTCTCCTTTTTGAAGCGCTTCGTTAATACCGTAAAACAACATCTCTGTTTTCCCAGCCCCGCATACAGCCCAAATAAAAAATGATTCTTTTTGCTTAATAGCCTCTACAACACCTTGTGCCGCCAAATTCTGACCAGTAGACAACTTCCCGTTCCACTGTAACAAGTTTAATTTCTTTTCTCTCTTTCTTTCAGCAATCCCGCGAACAAGTACAGCACATTCACTTACCCTCCCCATCGTTATACACTTCCGGCAATATGTGCACACTTTACTGCACCTTCTACATAAAAACGACGCAAATAGCCGCTGATCTACATTTCCGCAGCGTTGGCACATATTATATTTAGAATTCTTCTTTTTTACACCTTGTACACATATGACCTCTCCCTTCCTTTTCAAATCATTTAATTCCCTCTGTAAATCTGAAGAAAGTTCGTCTAATAGCAACTGTTTCCCCGCCAGCATCAACAATCACCTCCAGCACTACTATAAACCCTTCTTCAAATCCCGTAAAAACTCAAAAAAGCCGATAACCTACTTATAAAATAGTAAGCTATCGACTTTATACACGTTTTTTATTCTTTTATAGATCCTAGAATCGACCGTAACCTAAGAAATGTTTTTGGTTATATGAGCTGTTAATATCACCGTACGCAATTCCTTTATCACTAGCATGGATCATTTGGCCATTACCAACGTAAATACCGATGTGAGATGGACCATCTTTATAAGTGTTTTGGAAGAACACTAAGTCTCCCGGCTGTGGACTACTTATTTTAGAAACTGAGTTCCAGTAACCCCTAACATCTTGACGACCTACACCAAAAATGTAAGAAATGAATCCACTACAATCAAAACCACCGTTTGATGGAGATGCACTTCCCCAAACATATGGCTTACCCAAATATTGCTTAGCTTTACCAATTACGCCAGTATCCGGTGGAGTTGGTGCTGGGTTTTGCTCTGGTGTTTTCTTTTCTGCTTTAGGTGCCTCTTTTTTAGGTTCTTCCTTTTTAGGTTCTTCTTTTTTAGGCTCTTCTTTTTGAGCTTGTCCACCATTGTTTGCTGGTGCAGCTTGCTCTGCAGGTGCTTGTGCTGGCTGAGCTTGCGCAGCTTTAGCAGCTTGCTCTGCTTGTTTTTGAGCAGCAGCTTCTTGTGCAGCTTTTGCTTGTGCTTCTTCTTCTGCAATACGTTGTAATTGTAACGCTTGTTTCTCAAGCTCTTTTAATTGGCTTTCCGTACTTGTCATTGTAGTTACAACTGTATCCATTTTACCACTTAAATCGTTTACCGCTGTTGCTTTTTTCTCTTTTTCAGCGTCAAGTTCTTTCTTAGCAGTTTCAATTTGAGCTTGTGCTTCTTTTAATTCTTTTTGTTTCTCTTTTACCGTTGCAACATCTTTTTTCACACTAGCTTGATCTTCTTGCTGTGTTTTCATGATATCTTCATCAGACTCAAGAATTTTAGAAACAGAAGTTAAACGATCAACTAAATCTGCAACGTTTTTAGAGTTTACAAGAACTTCTGTTACAACGTTCGTATTTGGTTGTTCTTGAAGTGCAACTAAACGCTTTCTTAATAACTCTTCACGTTTTGCAATCTTTGTTTGTAATTCTGCAATATCTTTATTTTTCTTTTCAATCAATTGCTCAGTATCAGAAACTTTTTTCGTTGTTTCATCAAGTTTTGCAGCATTCTCTTGAACAGACTTATCTAAACCTTGAATTGTTTTGTTTAAGTCATTCATTTGTTTTTGTAATTCATCACGTTCTTGTTGTTGTTTATGTAAAGTGTCATTTTGTGTATTAATTTGTGATTTCACGTCAGAAATTTTATCTTCTGCAAATACATTTGGTGTTAGTCCTGAAAACATTAACCCTGCAACTAATGCGCAAGATGCCATTTTTAGCTTTTTCATTTTATTTTTTACACCGCTTTCTTTTTTCTTTTTCCGTATATAACCTATAAAATTTATACCATAATTCGGGATTTTTTTTGCTAATGTTACGTTTTTGTAAAACAAATGTAATATTATTTGTAGCTCTAGCGCAAAATTCGTATATTTTTGTATGTATGTGTAGAAATTTATATACTTTTCTCACTTCTGTGAACAAAGAAAAAACGTAAGGAATCCCTTACGTTTTATTAAATATACGAATACAAATGAAATGCTACTTCATCCATTTCTCAGCCCAATTTTGGACCTCATCCATAACACTTTCTAACGCTTTTCCCTTGTCAGTTAAGCCATACTCGATTCGAACTGGTACTTCTGGATAAACATTACGAACTACAATGCCCTCGCTTTCCAATTCCTTCAAACGCTCTGACAACATACGATCGCTCATATTTGGGATAATATCTGCGATTTCTCTAAAACGTTTCGACTCTTCAAGCAAAGATTTAATAATTAAGCCAGTCCATTTCTTACTAAGCAAAGTAAAAGCTGACTCAAACTTTGGACATAAACAAGAATTATGCTCCATATGTTTCACCTCTCTTCTATTATAATATAGTTTCTTGTAAAAAGTAAGTTATAAAACTTTCCTCATTATTTTATTTTACGTACATTTTACCATTTCCAAATATTAACTTGTCAACTAAACGTAACATACCCGTAAAAAAACCCTCTTAAAAAGAGAGCTTTTTATATCTTTATTACTTCGTATACCATCCAAGACCTAATGCACCTTCACCTAAGTGCGTACCAATTACAGCTCCAAAATAACCTGTACGAATTGTGACGTGAGGATATTTTGCTTCTAATTCTTTCTTCCATTCATTCGCTTCCTCTTCACGTTGCGCATGAATGATAACTGCTTCCATAGGTACACCTTTACTTGCTTGCTCATCAAAAATTTCAATGATACGTTTTAATGCTTTTTTACGTGTACGAATCTTTTCAAACGGAATAATGATTTTATCTCTAAAATATAAAACTGGCTTCACTTGTAACAGACTGCCGATGAAAGCTTGCGCGCTATTTAATCGACCACCACGTTGCAAATGATGTAAATCATCAACTACAAAATAGGCGTCCATCGTTTTCTTCATTTCATCAAAACGAGCGATAATCTCTTTTGGATTCTTTCCTTCACTTGCTAACTTTGCACCTTCACGCACATAAAATCCTTGTACTTCACAACTAATTTCAGAGTCATACGTATATACATCAATACCCTCTACCATCTGTCCAGCTGTTGTTGATGTTTGATATGTACCACTAATTCCACTTGATAGGTGAATACTAATAACTGCATCATAATCTTTAGCTAGTTCTTCATATAGCTCAACAAACTTTCCGATTGCTGGTTGAGAAGTTTTTGGAAGTTCCTCTTGTTCACGTACTTTCACATAAAAATCATCTGCTGAAATTTCAGCTTCTTCTTGATAAGATTCTGTTCCAAACACAACGTTTAATGGAATCATATATATATTGAGTTCATCACGAATTTGCTTCGGTATATATGCTGTACTATCAGTAACAATAGCTATTTTCATTTTCGTACCTGCCTTATAAAAAGTTTTATTTCCTAATTTTACACGAAAACTACAAATGGTGCATCCATACAGGGAAATGCCGGTTGAAATTATACTCACCATCTCGACAAATTACAACAAAAAGATAAAATAATCACCAAAAACTTCAACGTATTTAGAAAAAATGTTTGAATATAAAAAGGCTCGCTTTTAAAATGGAAAGTACTAGTCATTTTGATAGATAGGGGCGTATACAAGTGCTATTACAATATTTAACAATCAAAGACTACGGCGAACACGAAATCGTCATTCAAAAATCAAGATTTATTTGTTATATTAGCCGAGCAACGACTGAGGAAGAGGCTCAAGAATTTATACAAAAAATAAAAAAACAACATTGGAATGCAACACATAATTGTTCCGCTTATTTAATTGGCGAACAAGATCATATTCAAAAAGCAAATGATGACGGCGAGCCTAGCGGTACAGCTGGCGTACCAATGCTAGAAGTACTTAAAAAACGTGGACTAAAAGATACCGTTGTTGTCGTAACACGCTATTTTGGTGGCATTAAACTTGGCGCAGGTGGATTAATTCGTGCATATGGAAAGTGTACAAGCGAAGGCATTAATCATGTCGGTGTTGTCCAGCGAAAACTAATGCGTGTGATGCAAACCGAGATTGATTACACATTACTTGGCAAAGTGGAAAATGAATTACGCAATTCAAAATATGCCATTAAAGATATACATTATCTAGAAAATGTCACATTTGATACGTATGTTGAAGAAGACGGCAAACAAGCCTTTACAGATTGGATGATTGAATTAACAAACGGGAAATGTACAATTACAGAAGGAGATATGTTGTACTTAGAACAAGATGTTATCTAAGCATAACTCTTTTATCACCTTTAAAGATTAATGTAGTGAATTACTTCCCTACAAATGAACTAACGAACTAAGGAGATTATATATGGAAGAACGTTATTATCATCTCCAAAATAGCAGAATAAAAAAGAAACGAAGAAGGAAACTTTTCTTCTTCCTTATTTTCGCATTTTTATTTGGCAGTATAGGAGTTTATGTGTTAAATTCTTACTCTTCTCTTATGGGGATGTATAGTGGTTTTACTCGTGAAAAATCGGATTTAAGAAACAAAGATGTAGAAATTACAAAGGAACCTTTTACAATTCTCATTATGGGTATAGAAGATTATGCGACAGACGGTCAAAATGGTCGTACAGACTCATTAATGTTTGCAACAGTCAACCCGAAAACGCAAAAGATTTCACTTATGAGTATTCCTCGTGATTCTCGAGTTACAATTGTTGGTAAAAATAAAGAAGACAAAATTAACGCTGCCCATGCTTACGGCGGAGAAGAAATGGCAATCAAAACTGTCGAAGGCTTTCTAAAAGTTCCTGTAGACCATTATCTTAAAATTGATTTCCAAGGCTTTAAAGGTATCGTTGATGCTGTTGGCGGTGTTACTGTTGACGTACCCTTCGATTTCTGGGAGCGCTCTGACGTGGATTACTACAAAAAAATTCAATTTAAGCAAGGACAACAAAACTTAAACGGTGAAGAAGCACTTGCTTACGTCCGTATGCGAAAGCAAGATCCAAATGGCGATTATGGTCGAGCTGCTAGACAAAGACAATTACTGGCCGCTGTTGCTCATAAACTAAACTCCACATCTACTGTATTTAAAATTAAAGATTTAACGGCTGTCGTTGGAAAATATATAAAAACCGACATTCCTATTTCAGACGGACTTGCTCTTTACAATAAAATTTCTGGATTTGATCCTTCTACAATGCAAACGTTAAAGCTTGAAGGCGAAGACAAAAAGATAGGCGGTATTTATTACTTCCTTCCAGATCCAATCAGTGTAGAAACGGTGCGTAACGAAATTGAAAAAGAATTAGGAGAAAAAGCAAAAAATCCAACTACAAAAAACAACTCAAATCCTGATTCAAATTCAAGTTCTAACGAACAAACAAAAAAAGAAACAAACCAAAATAAAACACCAACTGATCCGCCACCTTCTACAAATGCTCATGCAGAGTGGATTATGCGCAATCAGCCATAACAAAAAGGCCCAATCTATCCGATTGGGCCTTTTTTATTTACTTATTAAAGTGTTGTAAAATTGCTTCTACAATACGCTCTGATGCACGACCATCACCGTAAGGATTAGATGCTTTCGCCATCTTATCATGAGCTTCTTTATCTGATAACAACTCATCAGCAAGACCAAAGATTGTCTCTTCGTCTGTTCCTGCTAATTTCAGCGTACCTGCTTCAATACCTTCAGGGCGCTCTGTTGTATCACGAAGAACAAGAACTGGTACCCCAAGTGATGGAGCTTCTTCTTGTACACCACCAGAATCCGTTAACATTAAGTATGAACGAGCTGCAACATTGTGGAAATCAATTACATCTAGCGGCTCAATTAAATGAATACGGTTATGTTCACCTAAAATTTCATTTGCTATTTCACGAACAACAGGGTTCATATGAACAGGGTACACAACTTGTACATCTTCATGCTTATCAACAAGACGCTTAATTGCACGGAACATATTACGCATCGGTTCACCTAAGTTTTCACGACGGTGAGCTGTCATAAGTATAAGACGATCATTTCCAAGTTTCTCTAGTACAGGATGACTATATGTTTCTTTTACAGTCGTTTGTAGCGCGTCAATCGCTGTATTTCCTGTGATGAAAATACGTGACTCATCTTTATTTTCCTTCTGTAAGTTCGTTGCTGATTTTGCTGTTGGTGAGAAATGAAGATCCGCCATTACACCTGTTAATTGACGATTCATCTCTTCTGGGTATGGAGAATACTTATCCCACGTACGAAGGCCCGCCTCAACATGACCTACTGGAATTTGATTATAAAAAGCAGCTAAGCTTGCAATAAATGTTGTTGTTGTATCACCATGTACAAGTACGATATCCGGCTTCGCTTCTTTCATTACTTTATCCAAACCTTCTAAGCCACGCGTTGTAACATCAATTAAAGTTTGGCGGTCTTTCATGATATTTAAATCGAAATCTGGCGTAATTCCAAAGATACTTAATACTTGGTCTAACATCTGGCGATGTTGTGCTGTTACAGTCACAATCGATTCAATTTTTTCTGGGTGTTTTTGCAACTCTAATACAAGAGGTGCCATTTTAATTGCTTCTGGACGTGTCCCGAAAATTGTCATTACTTTTAAACGTTCAGTCATGTGATTGCCTCTTTTCTTTCACTAATTACAGCTTCTATTATGACATATAAAAATATGTATGAGTACATCCCTTTTTAACGCATAACAGAAACTTTTCTATTACAAATACTTTTTCTTCCCACCGAGTAATAATCTATCTTTTGTTTCTTAACATCTTCATCAGTATAACAATTTCTCCCATCAAATAAAATAGGCTCCCTCATAAGTTGTACGTACTTTTCTAACGGATAAGTTTGAATATCTTCCCATTCTGTTACGATAAAAACCGCACTCGCATCTCTAATCGATTCATCTATACATCTACTATATTGTATAGCATCTCCAAATATATTTTTCACATATTGAATTGCTTTTGGGTCGTAAAGAACAATATCTGCACCTATATTAATTAATGCTTCTATTATAATAAGAGATGATGCCTCTCTAATATCATCCGTATTCGGTTTAAAGGATGCGCCAAGAACTGCAATCCGCTTTTTATTCATGTTCATGACTTTTTTCGCTTTTTCAATCAATAGCAGTTGTTGCTTATTATTTACTTCAATAACCGCTTTTAACAAACGAAAATCATGAGCAACATTTCCCGCAATTTGCACCAGCGCTTTCGTATCTTTTGGAAAACATGATCCCCCGTATCCAATACCTGCATTTAAAAAAGATGCACCGATCCTCTTATCCATTCCCATCCCTTTAGCAACATCCAATACATTTGCGCCTACCTTCTCACATATATTTGAAATTTCATTAATGAAACTAATCTTTGTAGCTAAAAAGGCATTCGACGCGTATTTAATCATCTCTGCACTTTTAATATCTGTAACATACGTTTCTAAGCGTAATTCGCTATACAAACTCTTTACTCTTCTTGCTACTTCCTCACTATCTGCTCCAATTACAATACGATCTCCATGAAAGAAATCATAAATACCTGAACCTTCACGCAAAAACTCTGGATTCGATACGATATGTAATGTATATCTCCCCTTTAACTCCTCCTCAATCCATCCTTTCATTACATCATTTGTACCTACTGGAACTGTACTTTTCGTAACAACAATAATATCGTTCGTCGCATATACTCCAATATCATTACAAGCACTCTGAATATATGTTAAATCCGCCGTCCCATCTAATAAAGGTGGTGTTCCAACTGCAATAAATATAAACTCTACATCCTCAAACGCCTCTTCTTTATTTGATGTGAAAGTTAAAGCATTATTCTCATATGCATGATTTATTAATTCATGTAATCTAACCTCATAAATAGGTAAATCCCCTTGTTTTATCCGTTCAATTTTCTCATCATCTATATCAAAACATGTAACTGAATGCCCCAACTTTGCCAATCCTACTCCTGTAATCAATCCAACATATCCAGTACCTACTATCGTAATTTTCATTTCCTTTTCGCACAGGAATATACAATAGAAAAGATATGAAATATAGAATTCTCCCTGCGCTTCCCCCTCTCACATTAAAAATGAGAAAACTCTTTTCCTTTTTCATTATATGAATTACTTCCCTCATTCTTTTTAAAGTTTTTGTAAAATTAAATGCACTATAATATAAAGTGAAACTTAATCATTGGGAATCCAGTTACCAGCTCACTCCAGATAAATTCCCACATTTTAACACGAGACTTACTCATTTCTACGTGTAACACTTATAATACTGAACTAAAAGTATTCACTATCGAAGAAAAAGAGGAAATGTCATATTCCAAAGTCCAGTACGATTAACCTTCTTATATGATTCAATATTCTATATACAATTGTCATATATTCTATCCGCTTCCATTAACCGTAAAAAGAAAAAAAGATTGAATTCTAATCTTTTTGTGATACCATATGTTATGAGCCTGTAAATAAACATCATAATTTTCAGATAAATATATTTCCAAAAAAAAAATTACGTTAGACTATAAAGGGTGGGGTATTAATGGACTCACAAGTGATTTATGCCATTTTGGCATCTTTCATCACTGTACTCGTCGTTACTCCTTTAGTTATTAAATTAGCTTTTAAAATAGGAGCGACAGATAAGCCAAACGCACGTAAAGTGCACCAAAAGATTATGCCACGTCTTGGCGGGTTAGCAATCTTTATCGGTGTAGCTGTAGGATTTGTTGTCGGCGGCTTATATGAGCAAAGAATGTTATCGATAACGCTAGGTGCGATTATCATTGTAATCATCGGAATTTTAGATGATATGTACGAGTTATCTGCGAGAGTAAAATTCGGTGGACAACTGTTAGTTGCCATTATGATTGTAAAAAGTGGATTATTAGTGCAAGTATTATATATCCCATTCCTTGGGGATACTGAACTTGGATGGCTTGCTTATCCAATTACAGTATTTTGGCTTGTAGGTATTACGAATGCAATCAACTTAATTGACGGCTTAGATGGATTATCTGCTGGGATTTCATCTATCGTACTTGCAACGCTAGCATATATGGCCTTCACTAGCCCATGGGGTACTGGAACAGCGATTATCTTGCCACTCGCATTAATTATATTAGCAAGTACAATTGGATTTTTATTCTACAACTTCCATCCAGCAAAAATTTTCATGGGAGATACAGGAGCACTATTTTTAGGATACTGTATTTCTGTTATATCGTTACTTGGATTATACAAAAGTGTAACGTTATTCAGTTTTATTGTTCCAATTATCATTTTAGGTGTACCTATATTTGATACGATATTTGCAATCATCCGTCGTATCGTAAATAAAAAACCTATTTCAGCACCAGATAAATCGCATTTACATCACCGCTTACTTGCAATGGGATTCTCTCATCGCAAAACGGTACTAATAATATACGCATTCGGTATTTTCTTTAGTGTAAATGCCATTATTTTCACTAGTGCAACGTTATGGTTATCCATTATTCTTCTTTTCGCTTTGATTTTCTTCACAGAGATCATTGCTGAAATAATCGGGCTTGTACATGAACGTTACAAACCACTTATTTCCTTTTATAAAAAAGTGAAAAAACGCGAAGACTAATTGTAGTATAGCCTTTACCATTATGAAATATTCAAATAGCACCCTCTTTCTTATAAGAGGATGCTATTTTTTTATTCATTATTTTACATTTCCAAAATATAGATTGTTTGAGAGTTCCTCTATTGGAGAAAGATATACATAATAAGAAACGTATCAAGTTTTCTTTTTACATCTTGATTGTCAAACTGAGGGTGAATGTTATGATCAAGCGAGTATTGCAATGTATTATTTTATTTTTAACCATTACTATGTACGCATCATCTAATACTGAAGCAACAACTGTTATTCCTGCTGAATATCATCCAAATACTGAAACGACCTCTCCTACACAAAAAATTGCGTACTTAACATTTGATGACGGGCCAAACAAATATACTACACAAATTTTAAACATCTTAAAAGAAAAGAACGGAAAAGCAACTTTCTTTGTTATTGGCGGAAAAGTGCCACATTACACAAAAACGATGCAAAGATTAATTAAAGAAGGACATTATATCGGTCTCCACAGCATGTCACATGATGTAAAACGCCTTTACACTGGTGACCCTTCCACTTTAATTGCAGAAATGGAGCAAACACAAAGCATTGTCCAGCAAGTTACGAAATTAAATACACATCTCGTTCGCGTTCCATATGGTAGTATGCCTTACTTAAAAAAGAATTACCGTGACGCACTTGTATCGGCCCAGTATAAAATGTGGGATTGGACAATCGATACATACGACTGGAAAAGCTATGACAATCCTTCTGCCATACTCGAAAGAGTACGTAATCAAAGTGATGAACAAGTAGAAGTCATTTTAATGCATGATTCGAGTGTAACCGTACAAATACTGCCAAAAGTAATTGATTATTTACAGTCACAAGGATACAAACTTCTTCCCTATAATCCTTCTTCTCATCTCAAGGTAAATTTTTGGAAAGACACAAGATTGTAACAGCTTTAGTGCCTATGTGCTAAAGCTGTTTTATTTTTCTCTTCCCACCCTTCCCATTTTTGTGTAAAATTTTAAATAGTGATGAAGTTTCGAGGTGAATAGAAATGAAACGAATAGATCTCATTTTTAACGCAATACAAGAAGGCAATTATACAGAAGGTGTAACCGCATCAGAACTAGCTACCCTGTTGCAACTAGATCGCGCCAATGTAAGTAGCGACTTAAACAAACTTGTAAAAGATAAACGTTTATTAAAAACAAATACGCGACCTGTTCGTTTTTACATAGAAACGAACACTTCGTTGGAAACGCATTCAAAAGAAGTAACTTCATTAGATACATTTGCAATTGAAAATACGAGCCTTAAAATCGCAATTGAAAAAGCGAAAGCTTCTATGCTCTATCCTCCAAACGGTATGCATACTTTACTACTGGGAGAAACAGGGGTCGGAAAGTCTATGTTTGCTTCTTTAATGCACGAATATGCAATTGAAGTTGAACAGCTTCCTAAAAATGCACCATTTATCGTCTTTAACTGTGCTGATTACGCAAATAATCCACAGCTACTACTCGGGCAATTATTTGGGATTAAAAAAGGAGCTTACACAGGAGCAAGTGATCAAAAAGGATTAATTGAAAAAGCACATGAAGGAATTCTTTTCTTAGATGAAGTACATCGCCTACCTCCAGAGGGACAAGAAATGCTTTTCACCTTTATTGACCGCGGAGTGTACCGCCGCCTTGGAGAAACAGAGAACGAACGTAAAGCACAAGTATTAATCATTACTGCAACAACAGAAGAACCAAATTCATTTTTATTAAAAACATTTACAAGACGTATACCGATGACTGTTACGCTGCCACCACTTCGTGAGCGTACACATAAAGAGCGCTTTGCTTTACTACAGCTATTTTTCACAAATGAAGCAATTCGTCTGCGAAAAGACATTCACGTTAGCCCAAATGCAATGCGTGCTTTCGTCTTTTATAATTGTCCCAATAACATTGGTCAATTAAAAACAGATGTTCAAATTGCCTGTGCGAAAGCCTATTCTGATTTGGTCACAAAGAAACGTGATTCTGTCTATGTTTCAAGTACAGATTTACCTTGGTATATGAAAGAAGGGTTGTTCATTGAAAGGAAGAGCCGTCACTTATACCAAATACCAAATGAAACATTTGTATTTACAGGTGAGGAAGGTTGGAGTAATCATAAAACAGAAGATGAAAAACGCTCTTCTATTTACGATTATATTGACTATAAATACGAAGAACTTCAAGCCCGTGGTATCGAAGAGGAAGAATTAGAATTACTAATAGAAAATGATGTTCAAAGCTTTTTCGTACAATATTTTAACCAAATATCCAAAAAAACAAGCCATGAAAATGTTTTTAAAATTGTGGATCGTAATATCGTTTCCGTATGTGAAAAAATAGCGGAACTTGCTGAAAAGCATTTATCTAAGACGTTTGATGAAAAAGTATTTCTCGCTTTAAGTTTACATGTACAGACAACTCTACAACGTTTACAAAGCGGAAAACAAATACATCACCCACAATTAAATCAAATTCGTACGAAATATAAAGAAGCTTTTTCCGTCGCTATGCAATGCATTCAACTACTGGAGGAAGAATTACAAATAACAATGCCTATTGATGAAGCTGGCTTTTTAACAATGTTCTTCGTTGTTGATCCAATTCCTGCCTCACAAACAGAAGTAAAAGTATTAATATTAGCACACGGTAATGGCATCGCAACTGAAATGGCAAACGTTGCAAACGAACTTCTCGGCATTGAGGAAGTAACCGGTATTGATATGCCGTTACACGAATCACCGAAAGATTTCTTGGAACGTGTGAAAGTGTATATGAAAACACTACAAAATGTAAATGGGCTTCTCTTACTTGTTGATATGGGGTCACTTGCTTATATCGGTGACATATTAGAAACGGAGTTCAAAATCCCTGTACGTGTTCTCTCGATGACGAGCACACCACATGCACTAGAAGCAGCTCGAAAAGCTCAGCTCGGTTATTCATTAGATGCGCTGTATGAAACAGTAAAAAATTTAACACCATTTTACTTAAACGTACAAGAAGAAAAGAAAAAACCTCTCTCTCCAATGAAATCTGTTATTTTAACAGCTTGTTTAACTGGTGAAGGAAGTGCTTTAGCTATTCAAAAAATGTTAGAAAACTATTTAAGATTTGATAAAGACTTAATTGAAATTATTCCGATTAGTATCGTCCATGAAAAAGATTTAACGAAAATGATTGAGAACATAAAAAAAGAGCGTAACATCATTTGTATCGTCACGAATTTCGATGTGCAAGTGCCGTGCTTAACATATCATTTCCAAGACATCGTAAACTACACAGTAATTCAGCCCATTCAAGAATTAATTACGTATGAAGAAACATATGCAAAAATGGCGGATATTCTTGAACAACAAATGCAGCGTAACGATGGGGCATTACTGATCAAAACAATTCGTTACGCATTAAATACAATTCAAGAATTAATTTCCTTACAGCTAACTCCTGATAGCTTAATGGGCGTTATTCTGCATATGAGCTGTATGGTTGACCGTCTTCAAAAAGGAGAAAGCCTTCTTCCTCATCCTGATAAAGAGAAAAGAAGACAAGATGAATACTGGATGTATATGAAAGTAAAAAAAGCATTGCAACCAATTGAAAATACATTTGAAATACAAATACCTGATGACGAAGTATTTTACGTTATGGACTTCTTTATTAAAAATCAGCCTGCGAAAAATTAATCGAGGCAGTTTTTAAAAATATCGACCGTAACGCGAGTTATATCAGCGATTTTCAAAATATATCGCTTTACCGACAATAATCGCTAAAACTAGCACCTTATATTAAGAAGAAAAGGCTGTTCCAACATATGGACAGCCTTTTCCTCTATTTCTTTACTTTTCTAACTCGCCCTCTTATTTCTCCTCTTTTTTGTGATTTCGTATGGACATTAACATATACGTTTGCTTGAATAATTTCTTGAAGTAAATGTACAAATGATTTCCCTTGTAAAGGTCCCTCAAAATCCTCCACATTCACTACACCAGTAATGCTTCCCTCGTTCAAGCTAATACCTTGCTCCAGTGGACCATACAAATATAAAACAACAGGACCAATTTGAGTAGACTTCCCTAAATGAATTTGACACGATGTAACCTTTTCTATATTTTTTAGTATGACTCTGTAATGCAATTTCGTTAAATCATCACTAAAAATAAACTCTGCTACCCCAAAAGCTTCTGTATTTACAGGAGGCACTTCCCTCTTACCTGTTAACCTGGCAAAGAAATGTGTTGTCATAAGGCATTCTCCTTATATAAATTTCCCAGCACTACTTCTACTACTTTATGGTTTAGACATAATCATTTATGACTTTTTCAATTTTAATTACAAAGAAAAGATTCACAAAATCTTTACATTGTAATTGTTCCTGTAGATTGAAAGTCTCTTGTATAATGCACATAGAAAAACATTATAGGAGGTTCCATTGAAAACTAACAAATACACTTTTCATACATTATTAGAGATTTTTCTCGTCTCATTTAAATTAGGACTTACTTCATTCGGCGGTCCTGTCGCTCATCTCGGCTATTTCCACCACGAATACGTGCAAAAAAGAAAATGGATGGATGAACGAAGCTATGGAGATTTAGTAGCACTATGTCAATTCCTTCCCGGTCCTGCCAGCAGTCAAGTCGGTATGGGGGTTGGATTATTACGGGGCGGGCTATTAGGAGCTATTATTTCATGGATTGGATTCACTTTACCGTCTGTGCTTGTTTTGGTTTTCTTCGCCTCATTCCTTAATCAGTTCGATCTTGGAAGTGCTGGCTGGATTCATGGACTAAAACTTGTAGCAGTCGCTATTGTCGCTCATGCCATATGGGGAATGGCGCGGAAGTTAACTCCAGATCGAAATCGTGCAACGATTGCGATTGTAACTGCCGCAATCGCCTTATTATGGCCAAGTAGTTGGACACAAGTCACCCTCATCATAATATGTGGCTTTATCGGCTGGTTGTTATATCGCAACCAACCAATTAGCCAATCTCAACATATAAAAGTACCTATTTCAAAAAAGATAGCAGTTTCTTGTCTCGTCTTATTCTTTGGACTATTACTACTGCTACCAATATTAAGACCGTTCTCTTATTACATCGCTTTATTTGATAGTTTCTATCGCTCTGGCGCACTTGTATTTGGAGGAGGACATGTCGTGCTGCCTCTTCTTGAAGGTGAGTTCGTACAAAACGGAATGATGACGAAAGAACAGTTCCTAGCTGGATACGGATTAACACAAGCAGTACCAGGACCACTGTTTACATTCGCCTCTTATATAGGAGCAGTGTTAAACGGGACGCTTGGGGCATTACTCGCAACAATTGCAATTTTCTTCCCTGCTTTCTTACTCGTTATTGGTGTTTTACCATTTTGGAACAGCGTGAGAAAAATATCATTCATACAAGGCGCACTACTTGGAGTCAATGCAGCTGTTGTCGGTATTTTACTAGCAGCTTTTTATGATCCTATTTGGACAAGCACAATTATGAACTCTGTAGATTTTGTTTTTGCATCTCTTCTATTTTGCTTGCTCGCTTTTTGGAAAACACCACCTTGGGTTATCGTTATACTCGGGGCATTTGGCGGATGTGCTCTATCCATTTTATAAATAAAAAACGACGGCATGATGTAGCCGTCGTTTTTCTATTAAAACTTCACAAGCTCTATTCCTTCTGGTAATTCGCTCTCTGTTAAAATACGCAATTCCTTCACACGATCCATTACGTAAGAAGAACGCTTCACAAGCTCTGGATCAATATAAGCTGGATGAACCATAATTTCTACCGTTTGTTCACCTTGTACTCTTTCTTTTAACTTCACAAAGTAATCTTCCGTCACACCATCCGCATAAAAGTCACTGTAAAACACATCAGAAAATGGGCGCACCGCTCTATCTTCCTCACAACGACGAATCGGAACATTATATGTAGCCGCTAATCTCTCAAGAACATCATGTAAAATCGGTAAACCATGCACATGATGATGACTATCTAAATGAGTTGGTGTTAATCCGTAAGATAGGAATTTCTCAATTTGAGCAGTCCACTCTCTCTCAACTTCTTCTGGATTTATATTTCCTTCCCTTACGACACCTTGTTTATGAAACAATCCATCGCTACTTACAAGTGATGGTACGTCTCCAAGAAGTGGTTCTCCTGCCGTTAATACAAGATGTACTCCTACTCCTAGCGTTTCATACTCTTTGGCTAAGCGTACCGCATGCTCTGTTCCTGGCATATTCATCATCATCGTCGTTGAATTTACAAGTCCGTTTATATGCCCATCAATAATGCCGCAATTTGTACCTTCTGTAAGACCGAAATCATCTGCGTTTACAATTAACTTAATCATCGTAATACCTCCTAATAAAGTGAAACTTTAATCAGTGGGGGGGTTTCTCCCCCCCACTGATTATTAGTTGAACCAATCGGACTTTTATGGGCAGTTGATCCCCCACCTAATTTCTTTGTTTTCGCTGAATTTTGAGGTAGTGGTCTTACTTCTTACTGCCCATTAAAGTGGGATAGAATAAAAAAAGCGGGCTAAATAGCGCCGCTTTTACTTCTCTACCTTTTTGAAGAACTGCGGAAGATATTCTTTATGTGCTTCCAACATTTCATCTAAAATTTGTTTTGCAACTGTATCTGATGGTACAAGTGGATTAATTGTCATAGCAAGCAGCGCTTTATGATAATCACCTGTAACAGCAGCTTCAATTGTTGTGCGCTCAAATGATTTAATTTGCTGTACTAAACCGCGAACTGGTACTGGAAGATCTCCGACCGCAATTGGTTTTGGACCTTCTTTCGTAATAATACAGTTCACTTCAACAGCAGAATCATCTGGTAAGCTTGCAATTGTTCCGTTGTTTCGTGTATTAACAGGCTGGATATCACCTTTATTGTTGTAAATAGACGTAATTAAGCTACATGCTGCGTCACTATAATAAGCGCCGCCACGTTTTTCTAATTGTGGTGGTTTAATATCTAAATTCGGGTCTTTATATAACTCAAATAAATCATTTTCTAATTGTTTTACTACTTCTGCACGTGTACCTTTTTCAACAGAAGCTTCTTTTTCTTCTTCTAACATTTCACGTGTTTTGTAGTAATAACGATGATATGGACATGGAATTGCACGAAGACCGCGAATAAAGTCTGGTTCCCAGTTAAGCGCTGCGATATTTTCCATCGTAATTTGCTTTTCCGGATCTGTTACAAGCTCTAACACACGATCCATTACACTTACGCCATCTAAGTATACATCTAGTCCGTATACCATATGATTTAAACCTGCAAAATCAACGTGGACACGACTTGCATCTACTTCAAGTAATCTTGCAAGACCCATGCGGATTCCGATTGGAACGTTACATAGACCAACTACTCTTTGAATATTTGTATAACGAAGGACAGCTTCTGTTACCATACCAGCTGGGTTCGCAAAGTTAATTAGCCATGCATTCGGACAAAGCTCCTCCATATCTTTACAAATATCTAAAATAACAGGAATCGTTCTCAGTGCTTTGAATAAACCACCAGGACCATTCGTTTCCTGACCGATTACATCATATTTTAATGGGATTGCTTCATCTTTTGCACGTGCTTCTAATAAACCAACGCGAAGTTGTGTTGTTACGAAGTCTGCATCTTTTAATGCCTCACGGCGATCAAGTGTTAAATGTACCTCGATTGGTAAACCAGATTTTTTCACCATACGTTTCGCTAAGTTACCAACAATTTCTAACTTTTCTTTTCCTGCCTCAATATCTACTAACCAAATTTCACGAACAGGAAGCTCATCATAACGTTTAATAAATCCTTCAATTAACTCTGGTGTATAACTAGATCCACCGCCGATTGTAGCAATTTTAATTCCAGTCATGCTTTATTCCCCTTTCGCTTCAAGCTTTTTATAAAGATCGATAAACTCTGCTGCTAATTCTTTCACTGTAATCGCATTCATTAAATGATCTTGTGCGTGAATTAAAAGAACACTAACCTCTGTTTTTTCTCCTCTTGCTTCTGATTGTATGAGCTCTGTTTGGAAATGATGCGCTTCATTAATCGCTTCTTTCGCCTTTACCATCGCTTCATCTGCTTCTACCATTTTCCCCTGTTTGGCAAATTGAAGTGCCTCCATCGCAAAGCTTCGTGCGTTACCACTATTTAAAATCAATTGGAATGGAATTTGTTCTGCTGTAGTCATCATAATTACCGCCCTCTCTATAAGGTTCAACCGATTTAAATACCCCTTCAGTTTGAACATGTCTATTAAAGTATGAATTTATTAATGATAGTTTAGTGTTCATATAGATGTTTTTCATCTTTTTGAACATGATATAAAGGTAATTATTCTGACGAGCTATAGGAACTCGCCAGAATAATATTTTTTAAAGTGATACTGAATTGTCGCTTCCTTTTGTTTCAGCTTTTGCAGCCTGTACATAAGTACGGTCACACATTAATACAAATGGATAGTAAATTACTACCGCAATAGCAAAGTTCACCACTTGTAGTGCTGCACCAGCGATGCTTCCGCCTGATACAAGATAACCACTAAAGATTGGTGGCATTGTCCATGGAACTAACGCAACTGTTTTTGGTACCCATCCTAAAGTGATTGCTGTATAAGAAGTAATAACTAATACAACCGGTGTAAGTACGAATGGGATAATTAACGTTGGGTTTAATACAATTGGCGTACCGAAAATAACTGGTTCGTTAATATTAAAGAAACCAGGACCGATAGATACACGGCCTACACCGCGAAGCTGCGCACTTTTCGCTACAAGCATTACTGCCACTAAGAACGCTAACGTTGCACCCGATCCCCCGATATATACGTATACATCAAAGAATGGTTTTGTGAAGATATGCGGTACGTCATATGCAGACATACCATCATTAAATAATTTCATATTTTTCTCTAATGCTGGTAAATAGATTGGGTCAATAATCCCCCCAATAATATTTGGACCATGTAATCCGAAGAACCATAATACGTGAATAAGTAACGCGATAATAATTGCACTTGGTAATGTACCCGCTAAACCTTGTAATGGTAATTGAATTGTTTCAAATACCATTTTATGAATGCTTGTTCCCGCAAGTTTCACAGCTAATTGAATACCTGCTGTTACAATCAAAATAACGAATGCTGGAACTAACGCTGCGAATGATTTCATTACTGCGGGTGGAACACCATCTGGCATTTTAATTGTAATATCCCTTTGAACAAAGAATCTAAACACTTCTGTTACAAGAAGAGCCACTATAATGGAAACGAATAGACCTTGTGCCCCTGTCCACGCTAAATCAATACCGCCTTCTTTTGGCGTTGTCGGAGAAATAATAATTAATGCACCGAATGTAATGATTGCTGCTGACAACGCATCGACGCCGTAAGATTTCGCTAAATTGTAACTTATCCCAACTGCGACTATGAGGGCGAGTATAGCAAAGGAACCAGTCCACATACCGCCACCGACATCTTTCCAAGCGTCACCAAATGTGCCCTTCATAAAGTTTTGGAAAGCATCAATTGGTAAGTTATTTATAAGTACTGCAAATGATCCAACTAAAATAAGAGGCATAACTGCGATAAATCCGTCACGGATTGCAACTAAGTGGCGCTGCGATCCAATTCTACCTGCGACTGGAACTAAATATTTCTCCATAAATGCAATAAACTTTTGCATTTCGCTTCCCCCCTAATTATTTTTTAAGTGTTAATGCGTGATCTAAAACTGCTTCTCCATTCATCATGCCGTAGTGCATTGGATTGATAACGTCGATTCCAACGTTTCTCTCGTCAGCAAGCGTTTTCATTGAAGAAAGCATGTAACGAACTTGTGGTCCTAGTAATAATACATCTGCTTGATCGATATTTGTTTTTACTGCATCCCCAGATACAGCCCAAATCTTTCCTTCTAGACCGCGAGCTTTTGCGGCCGCTTCCATTTTTGTAACTAGTAAACTTGTAGACATCCCTGCTGAGCAACATAATAAAATATTCATTTGAAAATCCCCCTTGTGTAGTATAAAAAATTTATGTTTTATTTATTTTTCTTTACGCTATTTATTAATGCAATTAGCGTGCCAACTTTTTAAAACCACTAAAATCAGCACTTTTTCGACTGTTTTCTTTGTGTGTTAACGCTTTCAATTAGTGTGTTACTCAAAAAACACACAGTGTGTTATAAAACAACACGCTTTTAACACATAACTGTATGAAAATAGATTAGTGTTTAGTTGTCTAGTTATGCTTAACATAAAAAAACACTAAAAAATCTTTCATCGTAGAATCTAGTAAAAAAACAACATGCTCTTGAACACACTCTTCTATCTATTGTCCAAGCAAATTCTACTAGATTACATAGAATAGAGTAAAATAACACAATTCGAAAGGAGATTCCTATGCCAAAACATAGAAAACAAAGCAAAATAAAGATTTATAGAATAAAAAGCTATAAAAAAGACAAGCGTTCTGAAGTAGACTCTGACAAATTTGAACTAGAACAGCAGGACAAGCACGATACACAAGACAAACAAGATAAACAGGATAAACAAGTACAATCAGAAAATGTAATTATAGTACCCACAGATTCACACAACTTAGATGTGTGGGATGAAATTTCTCTAAAGGAAATACAAGCTGGTGAACATACAAATTTATTTAAAGAAAAGAGTAATTATCAAAATATTAATTTAGTCCAAGTAAACGATATTCGCTTATACTTGGACAAGCAACTACAATTCAGCTCCGTCGATGAGCAAATTTATCATGAAGCACTTGTACATCCAATTATGTCAAAAGTAATTGATCCAAAACGTGTTCTCATATTAGGCGGTGGCGATGGTCTTGCCCTGCGAGAAGTTTTAAAATATGAAACTGTACTACATGTAGACCTTGTTGACTTAGATGGATCGATGATTGATATGGCTCGTAATGTTCCAGAATTAGTTTCTTTAAACAAAAGTGCATTTTTTGATAATCGTGTAAATACACACGTATGCGATGCAAAAGAGTTTTTAAGCTCTCCTTCCTCTTTATACGATGTAATCATTATTGATTTCCCAGACCCAGCGACAGAGTTGTTAAGTACTTTATATACAAGCGAACTTTTTGCTCGTATAGCTACATTCTTAACAGAAGATGGCGCATTCGTCTGCCAATCTAATTCACCTGCTGATGCACCACTAGTATACTGGAGCATCGGTAATACAATTGAACATGCTGGACTAACTGTGAAAAGTTATCATACAATCGTTCCTTCTTTTGGAACTGACTGGGGATTTCATATCGCTGCTAATTCTGCCTATGTACTAGATCAAATTGAACAATTATATGTAGTACCAACTCCTCGAACCTTGCCTGCTCTTCTTTTTCCTTTATTTCAATTTAAAGAAGAACATCTAGAACAACGCAACCTCGCTCTTTTAAATTCAGAATCGAACCTTATCCTACATCAATGCTACAAACAGGAAATGAAGTTTTGACGATATTATAGTAAGGAGTGTTGCCTATGGAATATTCTACTTTTGGCAAGCATATAATAGTAGATTTATGGGGAGTAGATTTTTCTCTACTAGATGATACGCACTTTTTAGAATATCATTTAGTTACAGCTGCAGATTGCTCTGGTGCCCATGTTTTAAACGTAAGTAAAAAAGAATTCCAGCCATATGGTGTTACTGTATTAGTGTTATTATCAGAAAGCCATCTTTCCATTCACACTTACCCGGAACAAAATTTTGCAGCTATTGACTGTTATACTTGCGGTACAACCGTTGAACCACAAATTGCGATTGATTATATCGTAAATATATTAAAACCGGAGCGGATGCATATAAAAAGATTAATTCGTGGTATAGGAGAAATTGTTACTGCCGATTAATTATAACTCTTACTCATCCGGAAAAAGGAGGATTGTAAATACCATCAGTGGGATGAACATTCCACTGATGGTACAGGCATATACATAAAGTGAAACTTTAATTAGTGGGGGTTTTGTTCATCTCCCACTAATTATTAGTTGAACCAATCGGGCCTTTACGGAAAGTTAAGCTCCCTCCTAACTTCCTTGCTCCAGCCACATTTTGAGGTGGGAGTTTTACTGCCCGTTAATTCTAGATAAAAAAACCTTGCATAAGCAAGGTTCATTCATCCACCGACATCTTCCTATATAACTCTACAAACTCACTTGCTAATTCTTTCACTGTAATTGCATTCATTAAATGATCTTGCGCGTGTACCATTAAAAGAGTAACTTCGGTCTTTTCGCCACCAGCCTCTTTCTGTATAAGCTCCGTTTGTACACGGTGCGCCTCTTTTAATTCCTCTAGCGCTTCTTGTAATTTAGCTTCTGCTTCTGTAAACTCCCCACGCTTCGCACAATCAATTGCTTCCATTGAACAACTTCTCGCGTTTCCTCCATGCAAAATTAAATGAAAAGCTTTCGTCTCTATCGTATCCATTTTACTTCTTCACTCCCCCTTTTCTTCTGCTACTTTTTGTTTATCCCATATTTTTAAGAACGGTAAATAAATGAAGAATGCAAGCGCAAAGTTGACGAGTTGTAAAACAACACCTGAAATTTTCCCACCCGATCCTAAATATCCACTGAAAAGAATAGGTGTCGTCCAAGGTACAGCCGCCCCACTCGGACGTGCGACCCATCCCCATTCCATTGCAAAGTAAGAAACAATTGTTAACACAACTGGAACCAATATAAATGGAATTAATAAAATTGGGTTCATTACAATTGGCATACCAAAAGTTACCATCTCATTAATATTAAATATACCAGGCGCGATTGACAATCTCCCTAAACTTTTTAATTGTTGACTTCGTGCAAATAGTAACATTCCGACAACTAGAGCCAGCGTTGCACCAGAACCGCCCATATAAATCCATAAGTCAAAAAACTGTGCCGTAATGGTATTTGGTACATCTTGCCCAGCTTGAAAAGCAACTCGATTTTGATCCATTAACGACAACCAAACAGGGCTCATTACACCACCAACAATAGTAGCACCATGAATTCCACACGACCAAAGAACATGAACGAGAATAACTGCTATTATTGCGCCCCAAAGACTAGCACCAAGTACACTAAGCGGTTCCTGTAAAATTTGTCCTACAATATTATGGATACTGCCAAAAGAAGTATTTTCTATAATTAAGCGTAAAATCCAAATAACTGTTACAACAATAAAACCTGGAACAAGTGCCGCAAATGAACGCGTGACAGCTGGTGGAACTGTCTCTGGCATCTTTATAATTATCTTTTTTTGTACAATAAACCGATAAAGTTCAGTAGATATAAGTGCAATAATCATTGCTACAAATAACCCTTGGCTTCCCATTAATGCAGCTGGGATAGCGCCTTCTACAAGTACACTCTCTTTTGTACTTGGTATAATATATGCAACTTGAAATGGAGTCGCAAGTAAAAACGTCACAAGCGACAATGCCCCGGATGCTAAAGCATCCACTTTATAATACTCTCCAAGCCTGTAAGCGATTCCAAAAACAGCTATTAAAGCCATTATATTAAAAGTTGCACTAACTGGATACCCTAAAGCTCTCTGCCAATTCTCACCAAACAAACCTGCCATAAACTCGTTATATCCCGGTATCGGCAGTGCACTAATAATGAGGAAAAACGATCCAATAATTAAGAAAGGCATCGTTAAAATAATTCCATCTCGAATTGCTTGTAAATGCCTCTGCTCTGCAACCTTCCCTGCCACCGGCATCACATACTTCTCTAAAAACCGTATCATCTATCCCACTCTCCTCATGGTTTCATTGACAAAGCTGCTTGCAAGATAGCTTCTCCATTACAAAGTCCGTAATGGACGGATTGAATAACATCAACAGGTACCCCTTTCTCCTTACATAATTCTTTCATTTTCGGTAATAAATAACGTACTTGCGGTCCAAGTAAAAGGACATCAGCTTTATCAATATGACTATTCACTTCAGAACCTGATACTGCCCAGATTTTCACTTCTATCCCTCTTGCCTCTGCTGCTTTCTCCATCTTTGTAACAATCAAACTGGAAGACATTCCCGCTGCACAGCAAAGCAAAATATTCATTCCGCTTCCCTCCCCCTTTTTCTAAACCTAAGTTATGGTGCATCCCTTGCCACCACTAGGTTACAAATATATATGTCTAGATTTCCTGCTGTATGCCGAGCTTAAAAACAAAAATTTCTTGGTTTTCACGCTATTCCATTTATCCGTATTCTCCTAGTAAAGAGGACTCTAACTCGCTATAATGATTCAGTATGATTTTTTAATTGATAGGAGGATATATTTATGAAGGCATATCGCTTTCCACTTATTTTATTATCTTCTATCCTAATTGGTGGTTTCATTGGTTATTTCATGGGTGCCGATGCAGTTGCTTTAAAGCCGCTTGGTGATATTTTCTTAAACTTAATGTTTACGATTGTTGTACCTCTAGTGTTCTTTAGCATCGCATCGTCTATTGCTAATATGGATGGATTAAAACGTTTCGGTAAAATTATGTCTAGTATGGCTGGGACTTTCTTATTTACAAGTATTTTAGCTGCTATTTTTATGATTATTGTCGTGAAAGTATTCCCGCCAGCACAAGGTGTTGTACTAGAACTAACACAACCTGACAAAGCCGGCAAAGCTGTTAGTGTTGCAGATCAAATCGTCGGTATTTTAACAGTATCTGACTTCTCGAAGTTACTATCTCGTGAAAATATGTTAGCTCTTATTTTCTTCTCTATCTTAATGGGGATTGCAACTTCAGCAGTTGGCGAAAAAGGAAAGCCATTCGCTACATTCCTACAAGCTGGTGCAGAAATTTCAATGAAAGTTGTATCTTTCATTATGTACTACGCTCCAATCGGACTTGCTGCTTACTTCGCAGCATTAGTTGGTGAATTCGGACCACAACTTCTTGGAACTTACTTCCGAGCAGCAATGGTATACTATCCAGCTTCTCTTATCTACTTCTTTGTATTCTTCACGTTCTATGCATACCTTGCAGGTCGCAAACAAGGTGTACAAGTATTTTGGAAGAACATGGTCTCTCCTACAGTTACATCACTTGCAACTTGTAGTAGTGCCGCAAGTATTCCAGCGAACTTAGAAGCAACGAAGAAAATGGGTATTTCTTCAGACGTTCGTGAAACAGTTGTCCTTCTTGGATCTACACTTCATAAAGATGGATCTGTTTTAGGCGGCGTATTAAAAATTGCTTTCTTATTCGGTATTTTCAACATGGAATTCGAAGGACCGAAAACATTAGCAATCGCACTTGTTGTTTCTTTATTAGTAGGAACAGTAATGGGTGCTATTCCAGGCGGTGGTATGATTGGTGAAATGTTAATCGTATCTCTATACGGTTTCCCGCCAGAAGCATTGCCAATTATTGCAGCAATTAGTACAATCATTGATCCACCTGCAACGATGTTAAACGTAACAGCAGATAACGCTTGTGCGGTAATGACAGCTCGCCTTGTAGAAGGTAAGAATTGGATCAAAAACAAATTTGCTTAATAGATAGAAAGAGGATGCTCGTTTAGAGCATCCTCTTTTTGTCGTTATTTGTTGATAAGTTGATATCTCCTCTCGCCACAAATTTGTTACAATCTTCACAAATATTCCACATCCATTATCCATTCTCCGTACTATAATCATGTATGGAAAAGGAGATGGAAATAATGACTCAAAGCGCACCAGAATTTAAAGTTTTGCAAAGCATTGCATTTCTCGCTGTTGTTTTGCAAAGTTCCTTATTATATACAATGAATCAAGGAAATGTCTTACTTGAGCAATCTCTCATTATGGGCATGCTATTCAACCTTGCAAAATTCTCAGCACCAGCATTCATATTTATCGTTGGATTTCACTTAATTCGGCACTATACGAAGCAATTAGTATATAAAGAATATATTTCTGAAAAAGCGACACACTTACTCATTCCTTATTTCTTTTGGTCTATTCTTTACCTATTAACAACAAACGATCTTATTACGTTACAAAGTGGAATAAAAAGTTTATTACTCGGAACAGCCGCGCCCCATCTTTGGTACGTTATTATGATGTTCCAAATTCACTTATTGTTCCCTTTACTATGCACACTTTTTTATTGGTTTCAAAAACGAACAGAAAATAAAAAAGACATATATAAATATATGACCTTTTTCGCGTGCCTATATTTTCTATTAATGTGGTTCTCTTCTCACTATATTTTTAATGGAGAAAAATTAACAAGTTCAACAATTTTACATTATACAGATCGATCATTTCTATTCTACTCATTCTATTTCGTTATGGGTGGCATTGCCGCTGTAGCACTAAAAACTTGGCGTCTATTCGTCATGAAACATATCCCGCTTATAACAATATTATTTTTCATCTTATTTTTATTCATCAATTATGAGTTGTTTAGTTTTCACGGAGCAAACTCTATTCATTTAACTGTTTCTACCTATTTAAAACCATCTATGTTTTTATATATCGTATGCGAAATTATCATACTGTATATGTTATCTATTATGATAGTACAGCGTCGTGGTTTCTTATATAAAACGTTACGTTTCATTGGAAATTACACGTATGGTGCTTATTTAGCTCACTTATTCTTCTTGCAACTATGCACAAAGTTTCTTTCTTTATTCACACTGCAAGAAAATACTATATTATATAGCCTATTACTATTTGTGTTAACGGCTATTATCTCTATTTCAACAATGGTCATTTGTAGCACAATACCATTTCATACTTGGATTACAGGGCCTTCTCCTACAACAAAGATGAAATGGACGAAGGTTGTATTCCGAAAAAATCATAAAAAACTATTCAAGCCATATATTTGATATAATGATACGCATATAAAAAGAAAGCGAGAGACACCTATGATTAATCAAGTTGGACAAATTATGCTATATGTAAATAACCAAGACGAAACATTACAATTTTGGACAGAAAAAGTAGGGTTCCAAATCATTGCGGAAGAGAATAACGGAAACGGATTCCGCTGGATTGAAATTGCACCGGCGAAAGAAGCAGGAACAAGCATCGTCCTTCACGATAAAGCGTTAATCGCGAAGATGCAACCTGAATTAAACTTAGGTACTCCTTCACTTATGTTCTTCTCTAATAACTTAGATCAACTGTATAAAGATCTTTCAGAGAAAAATGTCACAGTTGGACAAGTTGTAGATTTACCTACTGGTAGAGCATTCAACTTTGCTGATAATGAAAATAATTACTTTGCAGTAATGGAACGTAAATAAAAAATAAGCTATCCGAAAAAATCGGATAGCTTATTTCATTTTAAGAAACTTGTTCTGCATTCGTTTCTTTATGCTGTATATGGCTCGTGATCCAAGCAATTCCACCGGCAACAACGAGATAACATAACAATATTAAAATTTGCATTTGTAATTGCGACCAATCTCCTAAAGAGATAACATCTTGTAATCCTCTAAGAGAATGGGACATTGGGAGAAACTGTCCAATTTTGCTAAGCACAGCTATGTTTAATTCTCCTGGGAAAGTACCTCCACTCGTCGCTAATTGCAGGACAAGAAGCGTTACCGCTAAGAACTTTCCAACAAGACCAAATACTGTTACTAACATAAGAATAAATGTCATGAACGTAAAGGAAATAACAATACTTGATAAAACAAAAAGTGGCACACTGGCAACTTCTAGTTTCATAACACCTAGCACAACTACATCTACGAGTAGCGCTTGAATAAGTCCAATTAAATATACCAATCCTAATTTATTAATAAAATGTACCGTTCCGCTTACCTTCATATTTTGTCTGCGGCCAAGAGGTAAAATATTCGATGCCATAATTCCGCCAACATAAAATGCAAGTGATAAGAAATATGGTGCAATGCCTGAACCGTAGTTAGGAACGTCAGAAACTGTTGACTTCACTAACTGAACTGGCTCTGAGAACATCGTATTGCGTGCATCATCATTACGGACATCCGCTATCTTCTCTGCGCCCTCTCCCAATTTCGTAGAAAGTTCTTTCGCACCATCATCAAGTTTAACAAGTCCATTTGTTAATTTACTAGCACCGTTATTCAGCTCCGTTCCACCACTCGCAAGCTGATTTACACCTTCTTGTACTGTTGTAAATCCATTTCCCCACTTCGTAAATCCATCAGCTAAATTCGATGCACCATCTGCTACCTTTTTCGTTCCAGCAGTAGCTTCATTTAACTTAACTCCGAATGTATTCATGCCTTCTTCAATCTTATGTTGACCCTCAGTAAGCTTCTTCGCTCCTTGTGTCAATTGTTGTTGGCTATTATTTAAAGTACTTGTTGCTTTAGCTAGTCCATTAGACGTAGCAACAATTTTTTGAAAAGCGGGATCTTGCTGCACTTCTGGATGATTTTTCACGTACTCTTCTAATTGTTGTTTTACACTATTAGCTGCACCATCCGCTTTTACTTGGCCTTCAGCAAGCTTCTCACTTCCACTCACCCATTCATTTGTACCAGCACTTAATTCACTAACTCCTGATTGTAACGTTTTTTCACCTTGTGCTAATAACTCCATACCACTATGAAGTGATGTCACTCCTTGACTCAGCTCATTTGCCCCCCCGGTTAAAGCAGATTGACTGGATGCAAGCTTTTCACTTCCCTCTTTCAATTTCGATGTCCCATCACTTAAACGATCAATACCATCCGCAAGCTGATTCGCTCCATTTTTTGCATCGGTCGTTCCTTCATGTAACTTCTCAGCCCCATTACTTGCATCACTCAATCCTTGTGCCAAATCTTGAAACTTTGAAAAGACACCCTCTGTATAAGATTTCGTAATACTATTTGAGATTTTTGTTTTCATATTTTCAACAGCTGTCGTTCCAATTTGAGCTGCTACAAAGTTTTTACCTGGATTTACTTTGTACTGTAACTTTGCTGGCTCTGGTTTCTCATCCATAAGTGTACTTACCTTTTTAGAGAAATTCTCTGGAATCGTAACAACCATATAATATTTATCTTCTTTTAACCCTTCATCAGCATTTTTTTCTGATACGAAATGAAAAGCCAGTTCCTTATTCTCTTTTAAATTTTTAACAAAATCGTCTCCTGCATGAATTGTTTTTTCATCCATCACAGCACCCTTATCTAAATTCACAACTGCAACAGGTAATTTATCTAATTTTCCGTACGGATCCCAATATCCAGCCAAGAAGAATCCTGAATAAATTAACGGAACGATTAATAAAAAAATTAAAGCGATACGTCCATGTTTATGGTGCCACATCGCTTTCCAATCTTTAAATATAAGTTGAATTCCTTTCATGAAACATACTCCTTCTCCTAATTTCACACCATTACAATGGTTTAACAGATTTACTATACACGTCACTTTCCATACTGTATAATACATCTTTAATTATCAATTCATTCCTTTTGGTCTATAGAAAGGAGATTCGAAATGGAACTGCTCCAGTTAAAATACTTTCAGACAGTTGCACGACTAGAACATATGACAAAGGCAGCTGAAGAATTGCATATCGCGCAACCTTCACTCAGCAAAACAATCGCTAGACTCGAAAAGGATTTAGGCGTCCCTTTATTTGATCGCCAAGGCCGACAGATTACTTTAAATTCTTTCGGAAAAGTATTTTTAAAACGGGTAGAATGTATTTTTCATGAATTAAGTGAAGGGGAACGAGAAATTAAAGATTTAGCCGAATTACAACAAGGCTCTATTACAATGGCCGTTTCTATTCCAAGAATATTACCAGAACTACTAGGTTCTTTTTTACGAGAACATCCTAATGTTCGATTCCAGCAATTTCTTGCGTCTACTCCTTCTATGAAACGACAACTGGAAAATATGGAAATTGACTTTTGTCTTTCCTCTGTACCAGTTGAAGGAGAAGAAATTGTTTGGGAACCACTTATTACAGAAGAAATTTTCTTAGTCGTTCCTTCAGGCCATCGGTTATCAAACCGCGAAAGTATCCACCTGCATGAAGTAAAAGACGAACCGTTTATTAGTATGAATACTGGCTATGGATTTCGGCACTTAACGGATGAATTTTGTAAAGAAGCTGGTTTCACTCCGCATATTGCTTTTGAAGTAGATGAACCGACAGTGATTAGCGACCTCATTAAGCAAGGTCTCGGCATCGCTTTTGTTCCAAATTTAACTTTATTAAAAAACTCTACTTTAGCAGCAAACAAGTTGCGTATTATTGAACCCGCTTGTAAGCGAACCATCGGATTAAGTTGGTCAAAAAAGCGATACTTATCAAAAACAGCTCAGCAATTCCGTGAATTCGTGATTGACTACTTCTCTAATATTAGGACGCAAAATTATATCAACCAATAAAAGGTGCCACCCTCATATGGTGGCACCTTTTATTGGTCACTCTTTTTTAATTCCATTTCAGCTAAAAGTGGTAGTACATTATCAAAAATATGCGTATTATTATTTTCACCTGTTACATATCCACCATAATATCTACTAAATACGTTGTCATTTCGGAATGTGGACATATGATCATACAATTCCTTCGCAAACTTTGTATCACCTGTTTGTAGTACGTACAAAATCGTTAGTCCATACGCGGCTGGCGATTCATAATTCACAGTTTGTTTTCCCGTTTCTAAATTGTAACGACCGTATAGCTTTCCATCCTCCTGGAATCTCTTCTTTATAAATTCCAAATAAGCAGCTGATGAAAGACCACCTAAACTTCGATGATATGCAACGTATGATTGGTCAATAAGATTCACTTCTTTATCGTACTTAAATGTACCATCTTCTTTATATTCTTTTGGGAATGCCCAGCCATGCCTTGGATAATCCGCTAAAAATTGAACAATTTCCTGATATTGCTGAGCAGAAACTTTACCGTACTTCTTCATATAAGAGAATGCACGCGGATTTATGTATGATGTTGTTACAAAATTATTTTGTTTCCCTGCATCTGCATCATAATAATCAACATAATAATTATCTTTTTTATTATAACGAAGTACAGCATCACTTAATTGATCGGCAAGGTTTTTATAACGCTCTTCCTTATACATTTCATAAGCACGATATAATTGTTCTATAATACGAAGATCATCTATAAGTGCATTTGTAGCTGACTGCCTCTCTCCCTTTTCAGAGAGTTTCCATAAAACGATATGATTCTTATATACGAAATTATCTTGAATAACCTTTACTTGCTCATCAAATAACGCCTGGTCATCTTTATCAAGTGTATATTGTAACCATAATCCCGCCGATTCTGATAAAGCTTCACGTCCCTTCGCTTCACCCGTACCTGCCTTAGTATCTACTAAACGATACGTGGCAAGCGTTCCATTTTCATTCACCATATGTCTTAAAATAAAATTTTCTGTACGGTTTCCTTGTAAAGCTGACCAAAATACAATTCCACCTAAAGCGATTAAGAAGATAACTCCAATCCCTATATATAAACGTTTCCGCAATCTTTTCACCTCCCTAGTAAGGCTAACCTTAATTTTATCAGAACATACATAAATTTAAAAAAGACAATCTATTAGATTGTCTCCCCCATTTCTATCACCCACAAACCTCTTTAGAAGGTTTATATAGCGATTGTACAAGTCGATCATATTCACGACGTGTAATTTCTTTATTATATAGCTTCAATAATAAATCTCTATGCTCTTTTGAAAATGCCATCTTTTTAATGACTTCAGGATACATAAAACACCCTCTCCATTTCACATAAACTTCTTTTTCGAAAAACAGAACTTATGTTCGCATAAAAGATTATAAAAGATTCCTGCGCAAAAAACAAACAAAATATAAGCAACTACTTATTTCTTTCTATTCAAAATATTACAACATTATATTATTATATTCACTTTTTAAATACATATATATTTTTGGTAGTTTTTTTGAATAAATCTTCCAATTCAATCAGAAAATAATGGCAAAAAAGAAGAGGAGTTTACATATGGATACGGTAACATTAGCAAGAGCATTTTTTGGTTCTTCATTAGCATTCCACATTATCTTTGCAACACTTGGCGTTGGACTTTCATTGATGATTTTTATAAGCGAAATACTCTATCACTGGAAGAAAGACTCCGACTATGCCATTATGGCGAAAAGATGGACAAAGGCGTTTGCTATTCTTCTCGGTGTAGCAATTCCAACTGGAACAATTGTCGGTGTGCAAATCTCACTTCTTTGGCCTGGTTTTGCCAAAATTGTTGGGCAAGTTATTTCTGTTCCCTTCCAAATTGAGATTTTTGCCTTCTTTTTGGAGGCTTTATTCATGTCGATTTACGTATATGCAGCCGATAAACTTCCTCCATTTATGAGATTAATCTCGCTATTTTTCGTCATGCTTGGTGCCACGGCATCCGCCGTTCTTATTACATCAGCAAATACATGGATGAATACACCAGCAGGATTTTCAATGAATCCAGATGGATCTGTTTTTAACGTTGATCCTTGGAAAGCTTTCTTTAATCCGAGTTTTGGCACAAGTGCATTCCATGTCGTTATTACGGCTTATGCAACTGGTGCGGCTGTCATTGCTTCTATCGCTGGATTTAAATTATTGAAGAAAAATTTAAGTACACGTGAAATTGCTTATCATAAAAAGGGGCTACTATTAGGGCTTGTCGTGACATTTATTACAGGCGCTACGATGTGGCTTTCAGGGCACGAATCGGCAATCGCCCTACATAAACACTCACCTGAAAAACTTGCATCTGCTGAAGCTTTATTTGAAACGACATCACACGCACCGCTATCCATTGGCGGGATTGTGGATCCTAATACGCTTGAACTAAACTATGCACTTGAAATTCCAAACATGCTTAGCTTATTAGTGGGACTAGACCCTAGCACTGTCGTAAAAGGTCTAAATGAATTCCCACAAGAAACATGGCCACCATTTTATACACATACACTGTTCAACTTAATGGTCGGCACTGCTGCGTTTACCTTTGCAGTTGCAGCAATTGCTCTCTTATATTGGTACTTCGTTTACCGAAAAAAGGGGACAGAACTACCGAAGTGGCTACTTTGGGGGGCTGCCGCATGCGGACCAATTATGATGCTCGGTATTGAATTCGGATGGATTTTCAGTTGTAGCGGTCGTCAGCCATGGACAATTTATGGTATGCAACGTACAGTCGATGCTTCTACTCGCGCTGATTTCGTCGGTCCTTTATTTGTTTTATTCATCATTTTATATATTGGACTCGCTATTTTAACAGTCTTTGTTCTACGGACATTCTTTAGAAGACATCCATTAAAGAATGATTTACAACACCAAGGAGGCGATTCTCGTGCATGAGGAAAGTATTGCAATCATCATCTTATGGGCCCTTATTTTCGTATACAGTATATTAGGGTCCATCGATTTTGGAGCTGGTTTTTGGGGCATGGTATACGCAAAACATCCAACGCTCGCTGCCAAACTTGCCAATCGGTACTTATCACCAACTTGGGAAGTAACAAATACGTTTCTCGTTTTCGTCGTTGTCGCATTTCTCGGCTTCTTTCCGAAAGCGGCCTTTACTCTTGCAACCGTTATGTTCGTACCAGTTATGTTAATTTTAGTACTCGTTGCAGTACGTAGTACATTTATGGTATTTGCTTACTCCTTGCCAAAATATCAGTACCTTCTTCGGGTTATTTCAGGTATTACTGGTCTCTTAATTCCAGCACTATTAATTACCGTTTTACCCGTTACAGAGGGAGCGTATATTACAATGTCTGAAGGAAGAGAAGTACTCCTGTATGGAAAACTTCTTTCTAGCCCGGTTATCTATTGTTATATGCTCTTCGGACTAACGTCTGAACTATTTCTCTCCTCTCTCTTTCTTGCTGATTTTGCGAGAGAGCAAGGTTCAGAAGATGCATACAAACTTTATAGAAGGAATGCCATCATACTTGGCCCTGCAACACTTGTTACGGCGATTATCGCTCTCGTTGTAATGGATCCAGAAACACATTGGCTTATGCAAGGATTAATAAAGCAATTCCCATGGTTTACAGTTTCTATTGTTCTATTCGTTATCGGATACTCGTCCCTTTGGTGGACAAACAAGAAGTATAACACACTAGGATTCCCTCGCATTGCTGTTTTAGCTGTCGTCGCTCAATATGCATTTGCAAGCTATGCTTACGGGGTCGCGCATTTACCGTATATTATTTATCCTGACGTAACTGTATTTACAAGCTTTACAACGAAAGAAACGTTCTATGCACTGCTCATTCTATACGCAATTGGGATTGCAATTTTATTACCAGGATTTATTTTCTTCTGGAATTTATTCTTGAAGGATCGTACTTTTTTGAAGGAAAAATAATATAGCCTTGGAGTCTGTTCCAAAAGGTATTTTGGGATAGACTCCTCTTGTTATATTTTGTCGTTAAGTCGATATATTTTAAAAATTTCCGATATAAATCTCATTTCCTACCTTACTGCCCAATCGATTTATAGACTCCTATCACAATAGTTATTTCACTACTAGTGACACTTGTCCTTTAGCATGAAAAACACATATTCGCTTCATCTCGTTATACGTCTAGTTCTTCTTATTTTTTGCTGAATATACTACCAATATAAACTTGAGACAAGCTACATCTGTTTAAGGGAAAATAGAAAGGTAGGCAAAATATGAGCATTGAAATATGGATTACTATTATTGTATTCTTCTTAACAATGATTGTTATCTTTTGGCGGCCTCGAGGTTTAAATGAGGCGTGGCCAGCAGCAATCGGTGCTGGCATTATCCTAATTACTGGACTTGTGTCAAAACCAGACGTCATAGATATTGTTAGTAAAATAGGAGGAGCCTCCATAACAATATTAGCGACTATTGTTATGGCAGTTATATTAGAAAGCTTCGGTTTCTTCCATTGGTCCGCAGCGAAACTAGCAAATTTAGCAAAAGGGTCCGGTCACCGTTTATACTGGTATATTCAATTACTATGTTTTCTTATGACTCTTTTATTTAATAACGACGGCAGTATTTTAATTACAACTCCAATTTTAATTCTTCTTCTAAAAAACCTTCAATTAAAACCACATCAACAAATTCCTTATTTATTAAGTGGCGCTTTAATCGCTACTGCGTCTAGTGCACCAATTGGTGTAAGTAATATCGTAAACTTAATTGCATTAAATATCGTTAATATGACTCTTTATATGCATACTGCTATGATGTTTGTACCTGCAACATTAGGCTTATTATTTATGTCATGGCTCATGTATACAGTTTTGAAGAAAAAACTTCCGAAAAAATTACCTGTTTCTTCATATGATATTGAAGAAATTTTTTTCACGAAAAACTTCCATCCACTAAAAGGAAATAATTCTGTTGATACGAAACAAAAACGGACAAGATTCATGTTAAAAGTATTAGGTTTTGTCTTCCTTATGCGCTGTCTTCTATTCGTTGCATCCTTCTTATCCATACCAATTGAAATCGTTGCGGTACTCGGTTCACTCGTTCTTCTCATTTGGAGATGGTACTACTTACGAACAAATCCTGTCGACATTTTGAAAAAGACACCGTGGCACATTTTAATTTTCGCCTTCTCTATGTACGTCATTATTTACGGACTCCACAACGCAGGATTAACAGCTGCACTTGTACAATGGCTCGAGCCAGTTGTGAATCAGCATCTACTCTATGCTAGCTTTGCGATGGGCGGACTTGTATCCATCCTCTCTAACGTCTTCAATAACCATCCTGCCCTTATGATTGGTACGATCACATTAACAGAAATGGGACTAGATCCAGTCACATTAAAAACAATCTATCTCGCAAACATCATTGGTAGTGACATCGGTTCACTATTACTACCAATTGGTACGCTAGCTTCACTCATTTGGATGTATATTCTGAAACAAAACAAAATTAAAGTAAAATGGAAAGACTATTTAAGTGTATCCCTTATCGTTATCCCGCTCACAACAGTCGTCACACTATTCCTCTTATTCTACTGGGTACACCTCTTCTTTGCCTTATAAAGTGAAACTTTAATCAGTGGGGGTTTTGTTCATCCCCCACTGATTATTAGCCCTAACCAATCGGGCTTTTACGGGCAGCCCGACCCCGACCTAACTTCTTTGCTTCCGCTGAATTTTGAGGTGGGGGTCTTACTGCCCACAAATAGCGGGATAAACAACAGAATCCCCATTTGCTACCGTCTTAGCAAATGGGGATTCTTCTATAATAAAGTTAGGTACTACAGTGTGATCAATCAAGTAAAGAGGTGTAACGTGTTATTGATATAAATGACTACCAGCTTCTTTAAATTCTTCTGCTTTCTCTTTCATTCCTTTTTCAATTGCTTCTGTCGTTTCTAAATCATTTTCTTTTGCATATTCACGAATATCATGTGAAATTCTCATACTACAAAACTTCGGTCCACACATTGAACAGAAGTGAGCTGTCTTTGCCCCTTCTGCAGGCAACGTTTCATCGTGATATTCCATCGCACGTTCAGGATCTAAAGATAGATTAAATTGATCGCGCCAACGGAATTCGAAGCGTGCTTTTGAAAGTGCATCATCACGCTGATGAGCCGTTTTATGTCCTTTCGCAAGATCAGCCGCATGCGCTGCAATTTTGTACGTAATAACACCCGTGCGTACATCATCTTTATTCGGTAAACCTAAATGTTCTTTCGGCGTTACATAACAAAGCATCGCCGTTCCAAACCAACCGATCATCGCAGCTCCAATCGCCGATGTAATATGGTCATAACCTGGTGCAATATCTGTCGTTAGTGGCCCAAGTGTGTAAAACGGCGCGCCCTGACAAATATCAAGCTCTTTCTCCATATTCTCTTTAATTAAGTGCATCGGTACGTGTCCAGGTCCTTCGATCATAACTTGCACATCATGTTTCCAAGCAATTTTGGTTAATTCACCAAGTGTTTCAAGCTCAGAAAACTGTGCTTCATCATTTGCATCTGCAATAGACCCTGGACGTAATCCATCTCCAAGAGAGAACGAAACATCGTACTGTTTCATAATTTCACAAATCTCTTCAAAATGAGTATATAGGAAGTTTTCTTTATGATGGAATAAACACCACTGCGCCATAATCGAACCACCGCGTGAAACGATACCTGTCGTACGCTTTGCCGTGTTTGGAATGTAACGAAGCAATACACCAGCGTGAATCGTAAAGTAATCAACGCCTTGCTCCGCCTGCTCAATTAACGTATCACGATATACTTCCCACGTTAAATCTTCTGCAATTCCGTTTACTTTTTCCAGCGCTTGATAGATTGGTACAGTTCCAACTGGTACAGGCGCGTTACGAATAATCCACTCACGCGTCGTATGAATATTTTTACCTGTAGATAAATCCATAATCGTATCTGCACCCCAGCGAGTAGCCCACGTCATCTTCTCTACTTCTTCTGCAATAGAAGAAGATACAGCAGAGTTTCCGATATTTGCATTGACCTTCACATGGAAGTTACGCCCGATAATCATCGGTTCAGCTTCTGGATGATTAATATTCGCTGGTAAAATAGCACGGCCTTCTGCGATTTCCTTACGAACAAACTCCGGCTCTACCCCTTCACGAATCGCAACGTATTCCATCTCAGACGTAATAATGCCATTACGCGCATAGTGCATTTGCGTAACATTTGCACCTTGCTTCGCTCTAAGCGGCTTACGATCCATTTGCGGGAAAACAGGTGTATGTTTCGAAGCCACTTTCACACCGTCATCCTCTGGTTTTACTTCACGCCCTTCGTATGCTTCTACATCACCACGCCCCATAATCCAGGAGTGGCGCGGCGTTGGAATGCCTTTTTCCAGCTCGACCTTATACGCAGGATCTGTATAAGGACCGCTCGTATCATACACACGGATTGGTGGATTTGGGACGCCATTCGTTTCGCTTTGTTCAATCTCACGCATCGGCACTTTCATACCTTCTCGTGGTCCATCCACATATACTTTCTTACTCCCTGGTAAACTCGATTTCAATTCAATTTGCTCAGCTGAAACAGATTGTTTCATAAATTTTGTTGCCCCCCTGTTCGTGACAAGGACAAGATATGGCCAGCGCATGCCAAAATAAAAAGAGCCAGGTCCATAAAAAAATAAGGACCTGGCTCATAAAGACATCATTATGTAAAGCCGTTAACTTCCCTACGCTGGTACGAGCCAGATCAGGTCCAAAGGGTTAAGAAGTTCACGCGCTTCTCTCTCAGCCTACGCATACGTTAGGCACCCCTAGTTTATCACTGATTTAATTTTCAATACTTTCCCATCATACACTATAATCTGAAAAATTCAAAGTTTATTTCTTTTGTTTTTTATGGAATCATCCACGTTAAATAATATGCCTGTACATACGTCATAATACCAACAATAATTACGAAGAATAAACTATGCTTCACTGTAAAACGGAACAAATCCGATTCTTTTCCAGCAAGACCAACTGCTGCACAAGCGATGGCAATCGACTGCGGGGAAATCATTTTACCTGTTACACCGCCTGTTGTATTTGCTGCAACGAGAAGCACTTCAGATACGCCGACTTGCTGCGCTGTAATGGCTTGTAAATTCGAGAACAGTGCATTCGCAGACGTATCAGACCCTGTTAGGAATACGCCAATCCAGCCTAAGAATGGTGAGAAGAACGGGAATAGTCCGCCTGTTCCAGCTAATGCTAACGCTAACGTAGAAGATAGGCCAGAATAGTTTGCGATAAATGCAAACCCTAGTACAAATCCGATAGATAGAATTGGCATTTTTAATTCGTTTAACGTTTCTTTAAATGTCACTACTGCATCTTTTACATTCATTTTCAAAATAAACATGGAAATGATACAAGCAATTAAAATCGCTGTTCCAGTTGCCGATAATACATCAAACTTTAGAATTGCCTCGTAAGGCGTTGGTTTATTTACAATTGGCTCTGCTTTCATTACTAGATTATGCAGACCTGGAATTTCAAACTTAAATACAAGACTTTCTAAAGCCCCTCCTGGAGCAAATAATGCCTTAAAGAAATTTTGGCTCCAAATGACTACCATAACCGTTAATACGATAAATGGGGACCATGCCTTCACTACTTTTCCAAACGTTAATTTCGGCATCGATGCTGCTGTCGTTGTTGCTGCTACCTCATTATTTGCTTGCCCGGATTGATAAATTTCTTTCGGCTGCCAAACTTTTAAGAACAGTGCTAAACTCACTAAACTTACAAGTGCTGACGTAATATCCGGAAGTTCCGGTCCTAAGAACGTCGCTGTAATGAACTGCGTAATCGCAAATGAACTACCTGCTACAAGTAACGCAGGCCACGTTTGTCTTACCCCTTTAAATCCATCCATTAAAAATACGATAAAGAATGGAACAAATAATGATAGGAACGGTAATTGATGCCCAGCCATTTGTCCAATTTTATGTGGATCAATACCTGTTACTTGTCCAGCAACTGTAATCGGAATTCCCATCGCTCCGAACGCCACTGGTGCAGTATTTGCAATTAAACAAAGACCTGCTGCGTATAAAGGATTTAACCCAAGACCAGCAAGAAGCGCTGCTGTAATCGCTACTGGCGCTCCAAACCCTGCCGCTCCTTCTAAAAATGCTCCGAATGAAAATCCAATTAAAATAACGAGTAAACGATGATCGTTCGTAATCGATAATACCGATGCACGAATCACATCGAATTGACCTGTTTTTACAGAAATTTTATATAAAAATACCGACATAATGATAATCCAAGCAATTGGCCATAACCCGTACAAAAAACCGTACCCGGTTGCTGCCATTGCCATCGTGAACGGCATTTTATAAGCGAATAATGCTACTAAAACTGTAAGTACAACTGTAATAAATCCTGCCACATACCCCTTCATGCGAAAAACCGCTAAAGCTAAGAAAAAAAAGATAATCGGAATAAGTGCTACTGCTGCTGAAATCCAAATATTACCGAACGGATCATAAACTTGTGTCCATGTGTTCATTGTCCTCTCCCCCTAAAGAATCCCCTTTTAAATAAATACAATCTTATCAATAGACTATCAGGTCATCATACCTTTAAGCCTAAAAATAAAAAACGTTTAAGAAAACGTTTTCAACAACTTCCATTTATACTGTACCATAACAATTTCCATTAAAAAAGATTTTTTTGAAAATTTTATCATTTAACAAAAAAATCTTACAAAATCGTCATGTTCTTGTAATGTTCATCGATAGAAAGCTTAACTAAATTATTGCATAATAATAGTATAACAACAGACATTATTCATGAGGTGATATATATGAACGGAAATAAAATATTAGCTGCGTTATCATACTTTAGTGTACTATTTGCCCCTATCTTATTCCCTATTATCGTTTGGATTGTAGGAGACGCTGAAACAAAGCCACACGCAAAACGTGCTCTATGGACACACATCATTCCAAGTATCGCTACATTTATCGGCTTAACCATTTTAGGAATTATGGGCATAGGATCTGACCAACCAGATGTAACACTTGGAATTGGAGCAATGATTGTCTTAGCTATTTGCGGAATCATCAGCTTATACTACTTCATCTGGAACATTGTAAAAGGAATTAAAGTACTGAAAGCTTAATTTTAAACAAACGTTTGTTTAAAAAAGGACCCTTGCAAATTGCAAGGGTCCTTTTCCCGATTAGTTACTTTATCTTCTGCGTTTCTTCTTTTTTCTCATCATTTTCTTTCGGCGCGTATTCACCTTATCCGCTATAATGTGGAGCGTACTTGCCACAACAATTCCCATTAAGAACGTTACAATTTCAACCTCATGTTTCTTCGCAATTTCTATTAAATTACCATCCAGTGCGATTACATTTAATAGGAATAAAAATGGAGAAAAGACGATTAACATGTACGCAATACGAATCACATCACCAAGTATAATCGTATGCGTAAAGAAAGATCGATGTGGCATTACTTTCTTATAAGGATACCAAAATATACGTAAGAAACCCCATTTGTTATAAGCATTACTGTACGTATCTAAATCTGGTGTTAAAAATGAAGTACCTACTAAAAAACCAATTGCAAAAGTTAATAAAAAATCAAAATTTGTTAATCCATACGAAAAGAGCAAAAACAAAACAACCGGAAGGGATATTAAGTTTATTTTCGTATGCGTTCTTCCTGATGGCATAATGCACTTCCTCGCTTACGTTCGTCCTGTCACCTTATGACAGATTTCACCTATTGACCTAATTTCTGATCGATAAATGTTGTGTCTATATCCGAACCAAACCATTCTGCCAACTTCACTCGTGCCTTATCTTTCACATCTTCATTGACGTATAACGACACCTGTATTAGTGCGGCCGTTAACGCCCCTAAATCATCCGTATAGCCAATTCCAGCAATGAAATCTGGAATCGCATCAATCGGTGCAATAAAATAAGCAAGTGCTCCAATTACAATAATTTTCACTCGTTTTGGAACATCGGGTCTTTGCAAAACGTAAAACAGTAATAAACTTGTATAAATGACCGACTGCCCTGCTTGCTTTGCAACATGTTTTACTTTCTTCCAAAACGCTTCAACTGAAAATTTTTGTTTCATGTAAAAGCCTCCCTATTTTTAAAAAGAAATAAGCTACAATATGTTATCAGTAAAAGTTCATGGAAATTACACAAAACCTATCAATGAACTTTCATTGTAACAAATAAACCAAAAAAGAACAAGTGTTCGTTAATTTTTACACAATTTCCTTCATATAATAGATTTCTAGATAACCCTTATCCACCTTCGTTTCTTATTTCTCAACAAAGAAATTTTCACTTCCACTTAACATTCTGCTCTATCTTTGTTATATTTTCTAGTTGACGGACATATAAACGAATGTTAAAGTTTTCTCTGGTAGTGACAAACCTTATACAAAAAATGTAAAATGTTATAGTGTTTCTCAGAAATGAATTTTGTTGTATAATACAGAAATGACGTTATGCTTATGAGCAACAAAAGAAACCAAAAGGGTATGCATAGTTATAGTCGTATATGGGTGAATATAGAACCTTTAATTATGGCCAAGAAAACTATGTATTTTTTATTTTAGCATTTTTCGCTCCAAAATCGACCAAGCCTGATAGAGAAAGGGTGGAAATGAATGAAAGAAACCTTGAAATCGCAATTTCAAAATGTGCGTTTCACTGTATTCGTAGCTTTAGCCTTATGGCTGAAAACTTACATTATTACACGCACAAGCTTTGATTTAAAACTTGAATCTTTCATGCAAGAATTCATTTTATTCCTTAGCCCATTAGCAGCATCATTACTGCTTGTTGGTCTTGCATTATTTGCAAAAGGGAAAAAACGTAACTATATAGCACTTGGAATTAACTTTGTCTTAACAATCGTTCTTGTTGGTAACGTAATGTTCTACGGATTCTACAATGACTTCGTTACTTTACCAGTACTCGGACAAACATCTAACTTCGGAAGTTTAGGTTCTAGTGTGAAAGAATTATTTAACTACAAAATTATTCTTGCATTCGCAGACATTATCGTATTCTTCGTTCTATTGAAGAAAATGAAAAACTTTGCACCTACAGAGCGTGTAGCACGCCCGATGCGTTCTCTATACTTCGTATCAACAGTTGCTATTTTCTTCGCAAACTTAGGACTTGCAGAAGCTGAACGCCCAGAACTATTAACACGTTCATTCGACCGCGTTATGCTTGTTAAAAACTTAGGATTATATGTACACCAAGTATACGATCTTGGCTTACAAGCGAAATCAAGTTCACAAAAAGCATTCGCTGACGGTAGTAAATTACAAGAAACAGAAAACTACGTGAAAACAACACAAAGTAAACCAGATCCAAATATGTTCGGTACTGCAAAAGGGAAAAACGTAATTGTTGTCTCTCTTGAGTCATTACAAACATTCTTAATTGGCGCAACAGTTAACGGACAAGAAGTTACACCGTTCTTAAACCAATTTACGAAAGAAAGTTATTACTTTGATAACTTCTTCCATCAAACTGGGCAAGGTAAAACATCTGATGCTGAATTCCTAGTAGATACTTCTTTATATCCACTAGACCGCGGTGCTGTATTCTTCACACACGGTAACAATGAATATACAGCAACTCCAGAAATTTTACGTCAGCAAGGGTATCACACGTCGGTATTCCATGCAAACAACGCAACATTCTGGAACCGTAACATTATGTATCCAGCACTTGGTTATGATCGTTACTACAACGAGCTTGATTACAAGATTACGCCGGAAACAAAATTAAACTGGGGATTAAAAGATATCGAATACTTCGATCAATCTATTGATATGTTGAAAGAAGTGAAGCAACCATTCTATACTCGCTTCCTTACTTTAACGAATCATTACCCATTCACTTACGATGACAGTACAAAATTAATCGACGAATATAATTCTGGTGATGGAGTATTTGACCGTTACATGGTAACTGCTCGTTACTTAGACGAAGCAATGAAACACTTTATTGAGCGTCTAAAAGCAGAAGGTATTTACGACAACTCAGTAATCGTATTCTACGGTGATCACTACGGTATTTCTGAAAACCATAACCGTGCAATGGCACAGTTCTTAGGAAAAGAAGAAATCACTGCATTTGACCATATGAACTTACAAAAAACACCGATGTTTATTCACGTTCCAGGTCAAAAAGAAGGTAAAACAATTTCGAAACCAACTGGTGAAATTGATATTAAACCAACTATTCTAAACTTACTTGGTGTAGATTCTACAAATGACGTTCGATTCGGTCATGATGTATTCTCACCTGATAATAAAGGATTTGTTGTTCTTCGTGACGGTAGCTTCATTACAGATAAATACATGTACACAAACAGTACATTCTACGACCGTGCTACTGGCGAAGTTGTACAATTACCGAAAGAAGAATCTCAACCACTAATTGATCGTGCCCAAAATGAATTGCACATGTCTGATAAAATCATTGAAGGTGACTTACTTCGCTTCTCTGAAAGTAATAAGATCAAAACTGGTGAAGTAAAAACAGCTATTAAAGAAGAAAAGAAGAGCGCTGAGTAATCTCAGCCTCTTTTTTTATTTTCTTCCATACAACTGCTTATATTCATTAACTTTAAAATTACATAACCTTTACCAAATATTCACATAGGGTTAATGAAGAATCTCTATAATAAAATATGTAAACAAGGTTCTACATATTTCTTACCTCTCATCTTTCGTAAGATCCCTTAAAGAAATGTGTAAATCTCTTGTTTCTACTTTCTTATAATTGTCTTTCAACATGTTTTGTTTCCATACACAAAGCATTCAACGAGACAATGTCCCTATGAAAGATAGCTACCCTCCTTGTGCAGCATTCCATAAGAATGTTGCTTTTTTTTATTTAAAAGCAGGATTCTCATTTCTTATTTTCGAATTTGTATATACAAAATGCTGTAAAGTGAAACTTTAATCAGCCCGTTAATGCGGGGGAAATCGTCCTTACTTCTCTATGATTTACAAATACATATACGGTCATATATAGAGAATTGCTTACATAAAAATTACTATAGTGATTTTTATCTCGCAGGAATGAAAGTTTCACGTTATTTACGTACTTACGAAAGGATGGGACGGAAATTGGCATACGAAAAATTTGTACTTTGGAATGATGAAGTTATTGATACAACAAAACAACAAACGTACATAGAACTTGAAGAAAGAGGTTTGCAATTCGGAGATGGTGTCTACGAGGTTATTCGCCTATATAAAGGGAACTTTCACTTATTAGATCCGCACATAACAAGATTATATCGATCCATGGAAGAAGTAGAATTATCGCTCCCTTTCTCAAAAGCTGAACTCATCACTTTACTTTACAAATTAATTGAACGAAACCATTTCCACGAAGATGGCACAATTTATTTGCAAGTATCTCGCGGTGTACAAGCTCGCACACATGTATTTTCATATGACACCCCTCCGACAATTTATGCCTATATTACAAAAAAAGAAAGACCAGCATTATGGATTGAATATGGTATACGCGCTATATCAGAACCCGATACTCGATGGCTACGCTGTGACATTAAATCATTAAATTTATTACCAAACGTACTAGCTGCTACGAAAGCTGAACGTAAAGGCTGTAAAGAGGCACTTCTCATAAGGAATGGTATCGTAACGGAAGGAAGCCATTCCAACTTCTTTTTAATTAAAAACAGAACTCTTTACACACATCCAGCCAATCACCTTATTCTAAATGGCATTATTCGTCAATATGTCCTTTCTTTAGCGAATACTCTTCACATTCCTGTACAGGAAGAACTTTTCAGCGTTCGTGACGTTTATCAAGCAGATGAATGCTTTTTTACAGGCACAACGATTGAAATTTTACCAATGACCCACCTTGATGGAACCGCGATTCAAGATGGGCAAGTTGGGCCTATCACCAAAAAACTGCAAAAATCTTTTAATCAAATCTTGTTACAATCCAATATGGCATCTTCTTAAACACGAATAATTTCTGTCCTTTCATATTCAATATATACATTTAAATGGAAATCAAGGTGTAAATTTATGCCTTGATTTTTTTTTGTAATCTTTTTGTCATATTCAGATTCCTACATAAGTCTTGACAGTAATCGACATGCTCTTTAGAATTTTTAACAGTTGGTAAATATTTCTTCACTACATTACAGACAGAAAGGAATCGACAAATTATGAAAAAGTATCTTGCCGGTCTTGCGGCAGTGTCTGTAGCAGGAGGAGCAGCACCTACACTTGATAGTGTTCAAGCTGCACCTGAACAAAATACACAAAAAGCTGCTACAACTGTCCAAGCTTCTGCATCAAACGACTCATCTTATAAGGTAAACGCGAGCGTATTACATGTTCGTGCGGGATCAAGCACTTCTCACGACATCATCTCACGCGTTTATAACGGTCAATCACTAAACGTGATTGGCGAAGAAAATGGTTGGTTCAAAATTAACATTAACGGAAAAACAGGCTTTGTTAGTGGCGAATTTGTATCAAAAAGTGGAGCAACAAACAACAATGTAAGCACAGGCGGAAACAATAAAGTTACTGCTGATGTATTACGTGTACGTACAGCTCCTAACACTTCTAGTTCTGTTTCTGGACGTGTATATGCAGGACAAACATTAAACGTAATTGGACAAGAAAATGGTTGGGTGAAAATTAACCATAATGGACAAGTAGGTTATGTAAGTGGCGAATTCGTATCTGGCGTTTCTTCTAATGCGGGTTCTTCAAACAACAATACGAATAATAACAATAACAACCAAGAAGTAAAACCAGCAAGCGGAAACTATACAGTAAATGTATCTTCCCTTCGTGTTCGTACAGGTCCTAGTACTTCTCACACAACTGTAGGTTCTGTTACAAAAGGACAAGTAGTACAAGTTGTTGGCGAAGTTCAAGATTGGTTCAAAATCAATTACGCAGGACAAACTGCTTATATAAGCAAAGACTACGTAACAAAAGGCGGTTCTAACGAAAACGTTACAGAAGGCAACAAACAAGAGCAAAACAATAATAATGGAACTATTCAAACTGGCGGTTCTTACGTGGTTAACGCTACATCTTTACGTGTTCGTACAGGCCCTGCTGCTTACCATAGTGTAATTGGTGGTGTTTTAAACGGTACAACATTAAACGTAGTTGGATCTGAAAACGGTTGGTTTAAAGTAAATTACCAAGGAAAAACAGGCTTTGTTAGTAGCGAATTTGTAAAATTCGTTAAAGGTGGTACTACTACTCCTGAGCAACCAAAACAACCTGAAAAACCTAACCAAGGTGCAATTGGCGACTACTACATTAATGCTTCTGCACTAAATGTACGTAGCGGCGAAGGTACAAATTATAGAATCATAGGTGCACTTCCACAAGGACAGAAGGTTCAAGTAATCTCTGAAAACTCTGGATGGAGCAAAATTAACTACAACGGTCAAACTGGTTATATCGGAACACGTTACCTATCTAAAACACCAGTTGGAGGCGCAGTAGATAATAAGCCTAACAATAACCAAAATAACAATCAAAACAATAACAACAATAATAATACAGGCAATAATAGTGGCGACAGTTCTTCCGTACTTGCATATGCAAAATCAATGCAAGGTGTACCATACGTTTGGGGCGGAACTTCTGCTAACGGCGTAGACTGCAGTGGCTACATCTACCATGTATTTAAGAAATCTGGTCATAACATTAGCCGTCAAAGTGTTGCGGGATATTGGAGTAGCCTACCAAAAACTTCAAGTCCACAACCTGGTGACTTAATTTATTTCCAAAACACTTATAAATCTGGTCCTTCTCACATGGGTATTTACCTTGGGGGCGGATCATTTATCCAAGCTGGAGATAAAGGTGTAGCAATCGCTTCATTAAGTAACTCTTATTGGAAGAGCCACTTCTTAGGATACACGAAAGCACCTTAATTAATAGTTTCAAAGCCTTCTAGTTTACTAGAAGGCTTTTTTGTTACGAGTTCAACACATTACTCCCTTTCCCCTAGTTTCTCTCTACAAAAATAATGTATCCATTCTTCTATTTCATACACTTTATTCTGCAAAAACAATGCATAACGTTATCATAATGTATATATTTTCATAAAAAACATAACCTATTTCATGTCTATTTATTTTATATGTGTTTTTTTGAAGAATTTTCTTTTTATTTAAACTTTTCATTAGACGTTTGACCTCCGATGTCCATTATGATAAGTTACTTAAGATGTTATATTCGTAAATGTATAGACAACTGGTTTATACACTGTTTTTTACTATGAGGAAGGAGCATACACTGCATGAATCTTTTATGGGGAATTGGCGGCGTGATTGGAGTATTAGCAATTGCTTTCTTACTATCTTCCAACCGCAAAGCTATTAATTGGCGCACAATTTTAATTGCGCTAGCATTACAAATGTCATTTTCATTTATCGTATTACGATGGGATGCTGGTAAAGCAGGTTTAAAACACGCTGCTGACGGTGTTCAAGGATTAATTAATTTTTCTTACGAGGGAATTAAGTTCGTTGCTGGGGATTTAGTCAACGCAAAAGGACCTTGGGGATTTGTATTCTTTATTCAAGCACTACTTCCAATCGTATTTATTAGTTCATTAGTAGCAATCTTATATCATTTCGGTATTATGCAGAAATTTGTTAGCGTCGTTGGTGGTGCATTAAGTAAACTTCTTGGAACTTCTAAAGCAGAAAGCTTAAACTCAGTAACGACTGTATTTTTAGGACAAACTGAAGCTCCAATCTTAATTAAACCTTACTTAGCACGCTTAACAAATAGTGAATTCTTCACTATTATGGTAAGCGGTATGACAGCTGTTGCCGGATCAGTTCTTGTCGGCTATGCAGCAATGGGTATTCCGTTAGAGCACTTATTAGCAGCTGCAATTATGGCAGCTCCATCAAGCTTATTAATTGCGAAACTAATCATGCCAGAGACAGAAAAAGTAGATAATAACGTTGAACTTTCTACAGAACGTGAAGACGCAAACGTTATCGACGCAGCTGCACGTGGTGCATCTGAAGGTATGCAACTTGTTATTAACGTAGCAGCAATGTTAATGGCTTTCATTGCATTAATCGCTTTATTAAATGGTCTATTAGGATTAGTTGGGTCTTTATTCCACATTAAACTTAGCCTTGATTTAATCTTCGGTTACTTATTATCACCATTTGCAATCTTAATCGGGGTTTCTCCAGGTGAAGCTGTACAAGCAGCAAGCTTTATCGGTCAAAAACTTGCAATCAACGAATTCGTTGCATACGCAAACTTAGGACCACATATGGCAGAGTTCTCTGACAAAACAAATCTAATTTTAACATTCGCAATCTGTGGATTCGCAAACTTCTCTTCTATTGCAATTCAATTAGGTGTAACAGGAACGCTAGCTCCTACTCGCCGTAAACAAATTGCACAATTAGGGATTAAAGCAGTTATCGCTGGTACATTAGCTAACTTCTTAAATGCAGCAGTTGCAGGTATGATGTTCCTATAAACTTATATAGAGTCTTCTCTTTCTCCAAGAGAAGACTTTTTTCATGCACTCCAAACGCCTTTTATGTATCTATCAATCACCTTACCCCAAATATGAGGACATTATGATACAATAATGTTTAAGTCTTTTTATTTTTCTTATGAAAATAGAGATACTACTTGTTGTTGCCCTTCAAAAGAATTTAACGACATAGTCAATTTCTTAATAATTGCGCATACTACAAGTATCTATGGATGAAATAGCTTTAAGGAGGAAAGTTTTGTGAAAGATAAGTTCTATAAAATCCTCTCTATGTGGATTCTACAAATTGTATTTTATTTTACTACTGTACATGTGACGAATTATGAGCATGCGCTCATTTTTACAATAATATACGTAATCGTAAATGTACTATTCTTATTTTTAGCTGATAAAACAGCATTTATTTTCTTCATACTAGGAACCATTATTTCCGTATTTTATTTATTTTATCAAGCATGGCTTCATTTATGGAGTACATCAGATCAATGGCAATATATGATTACCCACTTCCTGATGGTAGCTAACTTCTTCATTGTATATATAACAACTCACCTATTGAAAAAAGTGATTCATGAAAATAAAACTTTAACTGAGCGTGTGAGAACGTTGGAACAATATATTGGAGAATCAAAATTATTAACTAGACAAGAATTCGAGAGACGTCAAGCGTTATTAACGACTGCAATGAATCGTCGTAATGAAACAGGCGTTATCGTTTACTTTGATTTCACTTCCTTTAGTAAATATACGAAGGAAAGTGTTATGGATCGTGTAGCTTCCTTATTAGTTGAAACGGTAAGGAATGATTTTGACCTTGCTGCTGAATATGATGAGAGTACATTAGTTATTTTATTACAGAACACAAATGAGGCTGGTGCAGATATAGTAATGAACCGTCTACAGCCAAAATTAGAAAAATGGCTTGCAGCTGAAGCAATCCAAGATATAAAAATTTCACGCGAGCAAATTGGAAACAAAGGACAGACATTGTTATGATGACTCTCGTTATACTTCTTTTATTTCTTCTGTTTTGCGTACTCGTTTTTTGGATCAGTATCACATTTTCAATTAAATATGTACTTATTTTTACGGCCTTTCTATTCTCTGGCTTACTCGTTTACTACTCTTTCTTAACAATCGCGGGTTTAATTCACCGAAATAGCAAACGAAAAGATCGTACACTAGAACATTATCCTAGCGTCGATATTTTCATACCTGCCCATAACGAGGGGGTCGTTATTAAAGATACTTTAGAGGCGATGGCGAAGATTGAATATCCAGGAAAGCTAACTATTTATTTATTAAATGATAACTCTCAAGATGAAACACCTGAAATCGGCGATGATTTCGACAAAGCTTATGCTCATATTCGCCACATTCGTGTTCCCTCCGGTGAACCGAAGGGTAAATCACGTGTACTAAACTATGGGCTTAGTATTTCAGATGGTGAATACTTCTGTGTTTACGATGCAGATAACCAACCTGAACCACACGCACTGCGAATGCTTGTAGAGCACGCTGAAACAACTGAAGATGCGGTTGGAGCAGTTGGACACGTTCGTACTGTAAATGAAAAAAGAAACTGGCTGACGCGAATGATTTCGCTAGAATTTCAAATCTTCCAGCTCCTTATGCAATCTGGACGCTGGTTACTATTCCAAACGGGTTCACTGACAGGAACAAACATGCTTCTTCGTCGCTCTGCACTAGAAGAGCTTGGTGGCTATGACCCTTATGCAATTGCAGAAGATGCTGAATTAACATTACGAATTACACAAAAAGGTTATCTCTTACCAATCGTCCCAGAATCAGTTACTTGGGAACAAGAACCAGAGCATTTAAAAATTCTTATTAAACAACGTACACGTTGGCTCCAAGGAAATTTATACATTTTAGAAAAAATGTTCTCGTCATTAAGTTTCTTTAAAGGAAAACTGCTCGTTCATTCCTTACAACAAGTTCTAGTGTATGTTGTATTTTGGCTATTCCTAATCATTTCAAACGTTTGGTTTGTAATTGGGCTACTCGGGATATTCCAAATTCAATATAGCATTCCGCTACTATTTATGTGGTATGTAGCATATATTACATATGTTTCACAATTATTTAGTGCCCAGAGTGTCGAACGAACCTTTACACCGACTAATATTTTTATTAGCGTTATTATGTACTTTACGTATGCACAGCTCTTTACGTACTTATTTATTCGCAGCTTAATCTTATATTTACGTGCAAAGAGCAAGAAACAAGTCATCGGCTGGGATAAGACAGTTCGATTTAAAAAAGATAAATAAAAATAAGCACAGAGCGCCGTATGCTCTGTGCTTATTTATTGCCGTATAAATTATATATCAGACAATACCCCTTAGCTGAAAGTAATTTCACGTCCATCCCCCAACGAACGATCGACCTTCATTTATATACGAAAAAGTGATTGCTATTTTTGTAGAACCAATTGCTTCTCTTGCTGTTCTTTGCGCGTTTCAGTCTTAGGTTCCGTGCTTTCTTGGACACTACGATGTGCCACACGTTTCAAACAAATATGCTTCCACTTTCTTTCGTAACGTTTCATTATTCTAGATGTCCCCCTTGAATGCGCTTTAAAACTATTTGAAATCGCTTACAGGAAATAATATAGCACATATACATAAAAGTGACAACACATTTCCGACATATTTTTGACAAAAATACGAATAGAATTCGTAAGGTATCGAATATTGTCGAAACCTATCGTTTTTTCTTCATATAAAGGGCATACTACTTATATAGTAAAGTATTTTATTTCCCCTACCTGCATTTCAAATTCCTTCTATATAAAGTGAAACTTTCATTAGCCATCACCAATCGGGCTTTTACAAGCAGCTCGATTTATTTGCTTTTGCTGAATTTTGAGGTGGGGTTCTTACTGCTCAGCAAATAGAGGGATAAAAAAAGAGCTGATATAAAATCAGCTCTTTTCCTTCTATTATTAATGACGCTTCATACGTCCTTCTTTTTGTAACTCTTTAAATAATGCTGCCATCATAAAGAAAATAACAAAGACGAATGGGAATGCTGCAATGATAGCTGCCGTTTGTAAGGCTTCTAATCCGCCAATATATAATAAGGTAGAAGCTATCGCGGCTAGAACGATACCCCAAATCATTTTAATACGATTTGGTGGGTTTAAACTACCATGTGTCGTTAACATTCCTAAAACAAATGTTGCAGAGTCTGCCGATGTAATAAAGAATGTAGAAATAAGAAGAATCGCTAAAACAGATAAAGCTGATCCAAAGCTTCCCATCTGATCGAACATAGCAAACAATCCTACTTCTGTTCCCATCTCTTTAATTTTTTCAAAGATATGTGCATCACCAAACAGCTCCATGTGAATACCAGTCCCGCCGAAAACGGAGAACCAAAGCGCACCGATTACGGTCGGTACAAGTAACACACCGATAACAAACTCACGAATTGTACGACCTCGTGAAACACGAGCAATAAACGTACCTACGAACGGTGACCACGCAATCCACCATGCCCAATAGAAAATTGTCCATGACTGAATCCATTGATTTCCGCCTTCATCCAATGGACTTAAACGGAAACTCATACTTGGCAATTCCTGAATATAAGAACCTATTGTTGAAGTGAAGTAATTCATAATAAAGTTTGTTGGACCTGCAAATAATACAATGATCATAAGTGCAAATGCAAAAATAATGTTCGTATTACTTAAATATTTAATTCCTTTATCAAGACCTGTTTGTGCAGATAACATGAAAAGAACTGTTACGATTGCAATAATAACTAACTGTGTCGTTAATGAATTCGGAATAGATGTTAAATAGCTAACACCACCTGCAATTTGTTTTGCACCGAGACCTAATGAAGTTGCAACACCAAACACAGTTGCGAAAACAGCTAACACATCAAATGAATGAGCAATACGTCCGTGTTCCCCGCCCTTAAATAACGGACCTACCGTCGCACTAATCGTACTTGCTTTTCCTTTTCTAAAGGTAAAATAAGCAATACATAACGCTACAAACGCATATAGTCCCCAAGGATGTAATCCCCAATGGAAAAATGAAAAACGCAATGCAAGGCGCGCACTTTCCTCAGTTGCACCTTCTCCAAACGGAGGTGCGTACAAATGGTTTAATGGTTCAGCAACGCCCCAGAAAACTAAGCCGATACCCATACCAGCACTAAATAGCATAGCAAACCATGTCATATAACTATAATCAGGTTCGTCATCATCTTTACCTAAACGAATAGAACCGTATTTCGAAACAATTAAAAAGATAGACACACCTAAAATAATAGAAACGGAAATAATATAAAACCACCCAAACTTACTAACTAATGCAGTTTGAATTGCAGTTGTTACATTTCCTAAGCTACCTTTTCCAATAATAGATTCGGGAATAATCCCCCAAATTGTAAATGCAATACATAATGTTAATGAAACGATGAATGTTTTTGTCAGTTTCCTCATCAAATCCCCCTTCGTAGGTTTCGCTTTTGTAAATAACATAAATTCCGATATGTAAAATCGGATAGAAAACTATAATTTTGCGGTGATTTTCTTACTTTCACCTTCACCAATTCGAATTCTTATAGACAGCCTTACCTTTCGTATAACCTTTTCACTCTGCAAGAGCTACAAGTTAGAAATACTGCTGTCAAATTGTGTGAGAAAAACGCGGATAGGAATGTATTTTCCTAAAAAAGGATGTGTTACATATGTAAAAAAGGGCGAATTTCTTCCTTGCAACCCTTTCGTTTTGTAACAATTATGCGGTTTTTTTGCTAGTATATAGCACGTGTTTATAGCTTCACAAACAAAATGTTTATGTTTATATAACTATATTACCCATAAAACGGTAAAATACTCAAGGAATGTAATCGTTTAGTAAACATCATGTAACATTCCTGTAATATTTTTATTTACGTCGAAAAAAATATGTTGTATTAAATATTTTGAATATAACCAGCAACCTATGAGTCATATAGAATGAAAAACGCTTTCCTATATTTTTTGTTATATTACAGGATGTTAACGACTGATTACGAATGGTTTGTAATTGTGTGTTTTCCCCAAATCCGAAAAAATCTGTTGCTATAATGAGGACACGAAAACAAACGCAATGGAGGCTATCATGAAAAAATTAATTGGAATAGCAACAGCAGCAGTTTTTGGTCTTGGGATTTTCACATCATCTGCTAATGCAGAAACTGTTGTAACAACAGACGTACTAAACGTACGCGAAAACCCTACTACTGAATCAAAAGTTGTCGGTAAATTACTAAACGGTAATAAAATAGATGTTCAAAATACAGAGAACGGATGGTCAAAAGTTACTTTAGACGGTAAAGACGCATTCGTAAGTGCAGAGTTCACAAAAAGCATCTACTACGTAACAGCTAACGTATTAAACGTACGTGCTGAAGCGAACACAAACTCAGAAATTCTTGGAAAGTTGAAGAAAGACGATGTAATCGAAACAACGAACCAAGTACAAAATGAGTGGTTACAATTTGAATATAACGGGAAAACAGCTTATGTTCATGTTCCTTTCTTAACAGGTACAGCACCTGTAATTGAGAAACAAGAAACAACTGCTCCTGCTAAAGCTAAAGTTGAAGCACCAGCTAAGGATCAAACACCTGCAGCACAAGCAAAACCAGCTGCTAAGCCTGCTGTGAAAGCTGCTGAAACTAGCGAACCATCTGGTGGTCGTGAGTTAACAGTTGTAGCTACAGCATATACAGCTCATCCGAGCGAAAACGGTGGCACATATGGCGGCCGTGTATTAACTGCAATGGGTCATGATTTAACTGCGAATCCAAACATGAAAATGATCGCTGTTGATCCGAAAGTAATCCCATTAGGATCTAAAGTATGGGTAGAAGGTTACGGAGAAGCTATCGCTGGAGATACTGGTGGTGCAATTAAAGGTAACCGTATCGATATCTTACTTGGATCAGATAGTGCTGCTCAAAAATGGGGCCGCAAAACTGTTAAAGTGAAAATTTTAAAATAACCAATGACTGCTAAATTACAAGCCGGTTCTCTTTATTGAGAGCTGGCTTTTATTTATTTATAATACATATAAGGAGGCTATGCCCATGAATGTACAAGCAAAAATAGACTGGATTGGTACGCCAAAACCGTACATATATAAAGATGAAGTAACATATAACGCTACTTCTATTGATTTCTCACTCGCTGGCGATGATAATCGCTATAAGCTAATTGTGCTCAAGTCAGAAAAAAATACACACTACAAAATTGTGCAATATGGAATAAAACCAGGCTCTCAAAAGCCATTTCCTATCGACATTCCATTTGAACAAAACATGTTACCAATTATAGAGCAAATATTACATGATCCATATGTACAAGCGATATTAAAGGAAACGCACTCATAATTGTAAAAAAAGATATCAACGATTTTCCGAATATATCTATCATAAATCGCAATATATCAACAATTTTTCAATTATATCTATCATAACTTACGATATATCAACGGTTTGACACGAAATATCGATTTAGCTACAAAAAGAGGCTGTTCAAATATTGAACAGCCTCTCTCATATTAACGAGTTGGACCAGATACATCTTCTGATTTCAACGTATTATTTGCACCAAGAGAATGATACAACATCTTTCCATTTCCATTCACAGTTACAATATGTTCGTTGTTAAAACTTTTGAACTTCACAGATCCATCACCGTAACGAATATGATACTCTTCATATGTCGTTACTTTATATTTCGTATCACTTTGACGCTCTACATTACGAACTTCCATCGTTAATAAGTCTTCTGTAATTCCTTTTTTGTGTAAATACTGTATATAATCACGGTCTTCCTTATACGATTTCCCGCTCTTATCATAATTATTTTCAATTAAACTAAAATCATTTAATGAAATTGCACGTACGTTATCATAAATATGATTTTTTACAAATTCGCCCACTGCTGAACTTGATGTTTCTTTCGGGAATTTTAAGTAATAGGTGCTTTGGTCTCCAACTTTAACGCTTTCTGATTTAATTAAGCCAAACTCAGCATTTTTCTCTAAATGCACTTCTACCGTTTCATCTGTTGGTACAGGACCAAGTTTATAACTTCCGCGGCTTAACTTCCCACGCTTCTTACCATTCACAACTACATTTGCATCATTTTCATCAGAGGAAATTGTTACATAATTGCCTTCTAATGATAAATTTACATCTACCTTCGCACTTTTTTCATCTGCTAAATCTACTTCTTTTTCTGTTTCTAACTCAGTTAACTCTGACTTTGCTTTTGCCTTTACAACGTAAGAACCCGGAAAATATGGACCAATTTCTTTTGAAGTTTTGTCATTAGACAATTCTACTTCTTTCTTATCATTCACATATATTTCTGCATTCTTCGCAGTTGTACTTACATTCATATAATACGATTTTATGCTAAATTTATACTTCGGATATAAAAACCATTCTTTTCCGTCTTCTATAATTTGTCCATCTTTAAACGATGCTTTATCACTTGCTAGTTTTTGATCCACTGTCTCTCTTTGTAAATAAGACAGCAGCTCTTTATTATATGAAGGGTTGTCTTTTAAATAACGGATATATGCCTTAATATCCTCTGCCTTAATCTTTAAGCTCGGATCATCTACCTTTACAAACTCATCAATTGCATTCGCATCTTTCTTTTGAAACGCCTCAATCATAACGTTTACTTGTTTTTCCTTTGAAAACTTGCTTGCACCAAATTTATATGCTCCGAACAATATAGCAAAAATAACAAGAAAACCTAGCAGTAAAAATATGTTCTTCTTACTTTTCACCGGCTTTGTTTCCCGTTGTATTTCTGAACGAGAAGAAGCTGTTTGATCAGCTATTTCTTCTATCTTACTTCCACACTCTGGACAAAAATTTAAATGGTCTGCAACTTTTTCATTACATATTCCACAAAACTTCAAGCGATTCTCCCCCTTATTTTTTTACCAACTTCATCCCAGCAAACACTAATACGTAAGAAAGAATAAAGCTACCTACTATTAAATACATCGTGCTACTTTGAATCGATAATAGCGGACCAGAAATCCCCGTAAATTCCTTCATAATTTCCTTACTACCTGAAGCTTCGATTTGGATTTTTGCTAATCCATTTACACAAAGCATCATCACAGTATAAACCGCACTAAACATCGCAATTGTTACATATATATTTTTCATTGGATATTGAGCTAATTTCATTCCAGCTCTAAATAGTAAGATACATGGTATTAAAATTAATAAACCCCACCAATGCATGTAGGAATTGAAATCATCCATATATTTAATTTCTTTAGCAGAAGCACCATTAGCAATTGCCACATCTTTTAAAGACGTACCATTTAATGATATGCCTGATGTATATGATAAATGTAACGGCCCTTTTCCTCCTGGATAGTTCTGTATTTCTTTCTCCATGTTCGCCCATTCAATTGCAGTTGGAGCAAAGTGAGCCATATTCCACATATACGGTGTTGCTTCTAATGAAATTAATGCTTTATATGTTTTCTCAGGGAAATCAATTGGTCCCATTGATTTTGAACTACTAAATAAAATCGTAATAAGTATAATACCAAATGTAATGATTAATCCTTTTAAAACAGTCACTACACTATAATAAATAGATGCTGCATATGGAACACTTTGACTAATTGCGGAAAGCATACGATGTGGTCCCGCTGCAATACTCATGCCAATAAAGCTAAATAATAAACCAAATATAATACCGTACAACAAACTAATAATATGAGAATAACTAACATTAATTGTCATTGTTTCATAGAATTGAGAAATCGTCGTAGAAGAACTTGCTACAAAACTTATAACACATAAGAAAATTCCATATACAATACCGATAATACATGCTGTTACTAGCTTCTCACGCCAAACAATAGACGGGTTTTTTTTCTCTACAAAAAAGCCAATTCCACCTAATATAAGTGCTGGAATAGTTAATAAAATGAACAATGGGACATGAAGAATAAATGACATTATGTATGTACCACTTCCACTGACTTCAAGACCCGCTAAATGATACATTAAAATTAATGGCGCTATGCCAATGAAAGATTGATTAATGGTAGTCATATCCAGCATACCGTTCGTATTTGTAACCATCGTTCTCATTAAATCATTCATCGCTGCATCGATAATTAAACTACTAATCCAGCCAGCCAAAAACATGCATATAATTGCCAGACCACCACCAAGTAAGCCTTTTTTCAAAGCAATTCCAGATGAACCCACATTTAGTTGTACACCCTGGTCTGGTAATTTCGTTTTCATTTCTTTTTTCGTAATACCTACTAGTAAGGAATCGCCGCATTTCTCACAATATGTAGCAGTTTCTTTACTTTCCACTCCACAAGTTCGGCAATATTTTGAGTCTTTAGGCGCTAATATAATATGACTTGCTACACCACCTGTACTAGACCCATCATGCGTACAATAATTTGATACATCAGACTGTTCTAAACCACAAGTTTTACAATACATGTTCCTCACTCCTTACTTTGCTTCATACCACAAACTGGACAGAATATAGCTTCTGTTGCGATTTGTTCACTACATGAAGAACATGATTCATTTTCAACATTGTTTGTTTGAAGGAGTAACTCATTTTCTTTCCCGCACTGTCCACAAAATTTATCATTTAATGATAATGAGCCACCACAGCTACACTGCCCTTTCTGACCTTGATTCTGCAAATTAGCAATTTGCTTACGCATGTTATAAATAGCAATATCAAGCTCTTGTACCGGTTCTACAATTCCTTTCAATACCTCTATTCGAACTTCATCATTGCGCAGTTGCATATATGTAGTTTGACCAAGCTCCAACAAAATTTCAGTTTTCGCTTGTAACTTCTCCTGCGTAATTTTCTTTAGTTGTGCAACCTCTTGTGCAACTTGCAACTTCATCTTTCCTTGCTCAATTCCCTCTTGCAACTTGTTCATACCATTACCAAACTTCGCTTGTAAATCTGACACAACTTCCCCTCCTATAAATATATAGTAATATACGAAATTAACATTTTATATATTACCATGATTTTCAAGTTATGTAATCCAAATTTCATTTTTTCTGTTTTGAGCATTTTTTGTTTATAATGGTAAAGGAAAGAAATATGTGTACGGAGGAATATTATGCTGCAACACTCAATTACGAAAGATGAAATTATGATGATTGCGAATGAGTTCGTTCAAGGACTAGATCCACAGCAAACAGCTGATCAGGAACATGTCGCTACAGCTCGGCACCTATATCGTAGTGGTGTTGTCTATAACGTTGACTTTGATGGTTATACACTATCAGGAACTGTAGATGCGGAAGGCAACGTATATAGCGTTCATATTCCGATTCGTAACGTCGCTGAAAGCTATTGTGATTGCTTCGCACCAACACAATGTGAGCATATGCTCGCTGTATTACTATCTGCAGCGTCTAGTTTCGGGCAAGTAGGAGATGTATTAACTTTATTTAAAAATAATACTAAACCTTCCCTTCCCCCTATTCGAACTGCAAGACAAGTATTACAATCATCAGCTTTTGAAGAAACTGACTATAAAAGTTGGGAATCATATTTTGAAAAAGAATATGATTCATTTAAAAAAGAACAAGCTCGGCTTACTTATAAACAAATGTATTTTCTTATGAGTATCTTTACAGATTTCTATACGAAACTTGAGCGGAAAGCTCCGCGTATCATTGCGATACATGAATTATTCAGGTTACACGCAGCACTTTACTGCTTTCAAAAATTATTAGAAGAAATTCAGGCATTCGAAGCAAACAAAACATATTCTTATCACCAACCTGTTAATGTCATTCGCCTATTTGTAGACAAAGTGGAATCCATCGTTCGGGACTTACAATCAGAAGCGATTCCTTCAGAGTCTGAAATAATTTTACAAGAAACAGCTCGTCTCGTTCATGAAGTATTCTTCTCTACCGACGCTTATACGCAAGAGCGATTTTTCATTTATCGTCACATATGGAGTGAACTTTTAAACAATAAAGAGAAAATACAAGAAGAAGAAAAACGAATCGATACGAAAATCAATCCACTATCTAAAGCGTTAGCGTCTTCTCATCTTCTCTTTTTAAATGACGAAGATCTACTAGCGATGGACTTACTAAAAAAACAGCCTGCTTCTGTTGTGAGTCTATACTTCTATTGGTTAGAAGAACTATTAAGTGCCATGCATTGGGATCGTGCAAAAAACTGGCTTTCCTTTACGTATAAACAAGTAAAGAAAACGATCCAAGATCACGAAAATACGATTTTCATAAAAGATGTCGTTCGGCTATTTGTAATCATGTATGAAACATATGCAACACATACAAATGAACAAGCTGGTTTCGAAATGATCTTACAAGAACTATTACCGTATAGTTTCACAAACTATGAACAGTACGTACTCGCGAAAAAACAGTATCGTACATGGGCAGAGCTTCATCTCCTATATGGATTTGAAGCAATTGAGCTGTTGAAAGAGCCACTGAAAGATATTGAAAAAGAAGCGCCAGAAGTGGCACTTCCTCTTTACCATCTTGCTGCTGTAGAGGCGATTGAAGAACGAAATCGTAAATCATATAAACGCGCAGTTCGTTACTTAAAGAAATTACGTACATTGTATAAACGATTAAAACGCACCGATGAATGGGATGCTTTCATTATTCACATCGCCAATCTCCATTCACGTCTGCGTGCACTACAAGAGGAATTACGGAAAGGAAAATTAATCGATGATCAATCAAACTGAAGTAACAATTAGGCTCCAGCATGTTAGTCAAGGTTGGTTCCTTTGGGGAGAAGATGACAGCGGTACTCCATTATCCGTAAAAAGTTGGAAACGAAATGCATTCACATGGCACTCCACTTCTTTCTACGGTACTTCTCTAAAAGAAGCAACCTTCGAAGGAAAACAAGGTGTGCTCCTAACAAATGCACAAGCCTTTGAATACATTGCAAACAAACCGATGAATTCCTTTGCACATATACAAATAAACGGACCTATTACAGCACTTACGAAAGATGCAAATGAATTATGGGACACCTTTACGAGTGGTAGCTTCGTACCAGATATGAATCATTGGCCTAAACAGCCATCTTGGAAAGTTCAAAATACACCAATTGAAGATGACACATTAGCATCTCTTTTCTCAGCAGCAGTTAATGAAAGCATATTACAAGATAATCGCTCAAATGACGGCTGGGAAGATGCTAAAAGGCTATATGAACATTACGACTTTACGAAAAGACAATTGGAAACAGCACTACATGAAGAAGATTGGCTTCGAAAAATCGGTTATATTGAAGATGATCTTCCGTTTACAATCGGACTAAGACTACAAGAACCACAAGAAGAATTTGAAATGTGGAAGCTTGAAACAATTGTGACACCAAAGCGCGGGGCTCATCGCATATATGTATATGAAAACATCGATTCCTTACCGAAAAGATGGCACGATTACGAAGAACGGATTACAGAAACACAAGAAGGTTTTAGTAAGCTCATACCGTGGTTAAAAGAAGGAGATACATTCCGAAATGAGCTCTTTGAAACAGAAGCTTGGAACTTCTTAACAGATGCAAGCAACGAATTACTTGCAGCCGGCATTACAATTTTACTACCATCATGGTGGCAAAATTTAAAAGCAACAAAACCGAAATTACGTGTCCAGTTGAAGCAAAATACAGCACAAACACAATCGTTCTTCGGTATGAATACGCTCGTTAATTTTGACTGGCGCATTTCGACGAACGGCATTGATTTATCAGAAAGCGAATTTTTCGAGCTCGTTGAACAAAACAAACGTCTATTTAATATAAATGGTCAATGGATGCGACTAGATCCAGCCTTTATCGAAGAAGTAAGGAAACTCATGAACCGTGCCGATAAATACGGACTAGAGATGAAAGATGTCCTGCAGCAACATTTATCAAATACGGCTGAAACAGAAATTGTAGAAGATGATAGTCCGTTTACTGATATTGAAATCGAACTAGATGGATATTATGAGGAACTATTCCAAAAGCTGCTTCATATTGGAGATATTCCAAAGGTAGATGTCCCTACTTCACTAAACGCAACACTTCGTCCGTATCAACAACATGGTATTGAATGGTTATTATATTTACGAAAGCTTGGATTTGGAGCATTGCTAGCTGACGATATGGGACTCGGGAAAAGTATTCAAACAATCTCTTACTTACTATATATAAAAGAAAACAATCTCAAAACAGGCCCTGCATTAATCGTAGCGCCGACATCTGTTCTTGGAAATTGGCAAAAAGAATTTGAGCGTTTCGCACCGAATTTATGTGTCCAATTACATTACGGAAGTAATAGAGAGAAGGGCAATTCATTTGAAGATTTCCTTCAATCAGCAGATGTTGTATTAACATCTTATGCATTGGCTCAACTCGATGAGGAAGAACTGACTTCATTATGCTGGGATGCTGTTATTTTGGATGAAGCACAAAATATTAAGAACCCACATACGAAACAGTCGAAAGCAGTACGAAACTTGCAGGCAAATCACAAAATCGCTTTAACTGGTACACCAATGGAAAATCGCCTCGCTGAACTTTGGTCCATTTTCGACTTTATTAATCATGGATATCTCGGAAGCTTAGGACAATTCCAACGCCGCTTCGTCACACCGATTGAAAAAGATCGTGATGAAGGAAAAATCCAGCAAGTTCAACGGTTTATCTCACCATTTTTACTGCGCCGAACGAAGAAAGATCAAACAGTCGCATTAAATTTACCAGATAAACAAGAACAAAAAGCTTACTGTCCTCTTACTGGTGAACAAGCTTCCTTATATGAACAACTTGTTCAAGATACACTGCAAAATGTAGAAGGTTTAAGCGGAATTGAAAGACGCGGCTTTATATTACTTATGTTGAACAAGCTAAAACAAATTTGTAATCATCCTGCTCTTTATTTAAAAGAAGAAGAACCACAAAATGTCATTGAACGCTCTATGAAAACAAAAACGTTAATGGAGCTCATCGAAAATATAAAAGATCAAAATGAAAGTTGCCTCATCTTCACTCAGTACATCGGCATGGGAAACATGCTAAAACGTGTGCTAGAAGAACAATTTGGCCAGCGTGTCCTCTTCTTAAACGGTAGTGTACCGAAAAAAGATCGTGACAAGATGATTGAGGAGTTCCAAAACGGAACGTATGACATTTTCATCTTATCCTTAAAAGCTGGGGGAACAGGATTAAACTTAACTGCTGCCAACCATGTCATTCACTACGATCGTTGGTGGAATCCAGCTGTGGAAAATCAAGCAACAGACCGCGCATATCGCATTGGTCAAAAACGATTTGTTCATGTTCACAAACTCATTACAACAGGAACATTAGAAGAAAAAATCGATGAAATGCTAGAAAGAAAACAATCTCTAAACAATGCGGTCATCACAAGTGATAGCTGGATGACTGAACTATCAACAGACGAACTAAAAGAATTACTTGGTGTATAAAGTGAAACTTGAATCAGGTCGGTTACCGGAAGTTTTACTACCCGCAAAAAAAGCGCTAATCTCGAAATGAGATTAGCGCTTTTTTCTATTCCAAAACCAATTGCTTATTATAATTCCCGTTAATCCGCCGCACGTATCAAGCAATGAATCTTGCCACATTGGTGTACGGTCCCCCGTATACCATTGGTGAATTTCATCAAATGTTGCATAACCCGCAACGAAAAGAATGGCATATATAAAACACCTTTTCCTCGAATGACCTGATCGATGAAAAGCGTAATAAATCAATGAACCTAGCATAAAGAACACCATAAAATGAGCACCTTTACGAAGGAAAAACTCAATAAATCCGCCTACACCTTTATTCGCAATACTAACAGGGGTTCCTCCACCATAATCGATAGATACCCATGAAAAATGCTCTTTTACAAATTCAACATTGACATATTGTTCAATATCTGAACGCATATCCTGCTTTTTATATGGTTGTGCCGAAGAATAGAAAATCAGCCCCATCCATAGTAATACAGGAATCCAAAATAACCATTTACGATTCATTATCCAGAATTCTCCTCTCTTAATCTTTTAAGGGTACCAAAAAAAAGAAAAAATTTCACGCCAAAACATGACATTTGCAACCTATTTATAAAGTGAAAGGAGGTGATACACATGGCAATTGAAACAATCGTAATGGATTTAACTTTACGTCTAGTATTAAACAACGGATTAGATAAGAACGGCAAAACAGTTTTCAAGAGCAAACAATTTAAACGTGTTAAAACAAATGCGAGCTTAGATCAAGTACACAACGTAGCTCATGCTCTTGCTTCCTTACAGGCATCACCACTTCACGCTGTACAACTTGTAAGCACATCAGATCTTTCTAAACTATAAAGTAAAACTTCAGATCAGTAGGGATTTTATTCATCCCCGCTGATTATTAGCTCGCAATTTAACCGGCAGACCCGAATCCCTTAAATAGCGGGATAAATACAAAGGAGGGAATAACACATGCAAGTACTGGAATTGATTTTCGCGAAAGAAGATGGAAAAACAGTCGTTTTTTCTATCGATACGCCCATCACACCAATCGATGCAAAAGTCGTAAATCAAGTAATGGATACAATCCTTTCCTCATCTGTATTTTCATCCATTGATGAAAATACAAGAAAAAAGGGAGCTCGCCTTGTAGAAAAAAATGTATCTGAAATTCCAATTACTTTATAAAATGAAAAAGACGAATCTGCATCATTTTGCAGATTCGTCTTTTTTCTTCGGCATTTCAATCGGAATAAAAATCTTTGAAAAACCGACGCATACGTACTTATAATGTTCTTCACCTATATCAAACTCAGTCGTATATGTTGAGAAGAATATATAATCATTTCGCTTCGTATAATGATCAATTAATAACCCAACTTGTGGCTCAACATACTTTTTCGCTAACTTTTTACCGGCCGATGCCAAGTCGCCAAGAAGACCCTCTTCATTCTCTTTTTGAACTTCATCTAGCTTCTTACTCACATCATTTCGCTTCATAAACTGCTTCGCTGCCCATTCTGTATATTCTCCTTTACTCGGATTGCTGTTTGCTAAATATACTAGGAGAATGACAACTAAAGCCATAATAATATACTTTTTCTTCATACTATATCACCGCCTACTCTTTTCTATTTTCATATATATGTACAAGCGATGCAAATTAGAAAGACTATCACCTATTGATTGTAAACGAATAGCCAAAATTTACAATATGAAATAGAATATTAACAACCAATTTACTTAATTTATATATAATTATATTCAGAATGAAAATTATAAGGGAGGATATAGAATTATGGATAATGAAAACAACATTTTTATTTCTAGTTCTACAATGATGCTTGAACCATGTAAACACCCTTATTACCGTACAAAAATCATCGACAGTAGCGGAAACCATCTTTACTCCTGTCAGACTGCTCTCCAACTTATACAGAAATCTTGTCTAACAAATATTCATTCTACCTATCAAGGGAGACGTAATGCCGTAAAAACAAAATTTAAATTTAAACAAAACGTTCCAATTCCGATCAATCATAGAGAATATATTTGCGCTTTCCCAACAGAATCTCCTGCTTCTCCAAATTGTATTTGGCTTTTCTTCAAACATGTTCATACAATAGAGTTTTTCAAAAAAGCTAAACAAGCTAAAATTCATTTTTCAAACGGAGCTACCGTAACGATACAAATTAGTTCCCATAAGCTAAGTCAGCAATTATGGAAAGCTGGATATGTATTATCCCAAATGAACATGCAAGATTCATCACCTTAATAGCAAATAGAATGGAAGGTAGTATTTCCTTAACTTCCATTCTATTTGCTATTTTTATCCTCTTACACTATCTCGCATTTTCTCGAGTGCTTGCCGATACATCCATCTTACTTGATAATATGTCATTTCCGTCTCTAAAGCGATTTCTCCCATCGTCTTTCCTACAAAAAAACGTTCAAAAATAATATACTTCTCCTTCTCATCTAACACACTCATAAAATCCTTCACTCTTATTTCAACATCTTCAAAATGAAAAATATCCTCATACTCACCTACACATACACATCTTTCTTGTACAGTAGATTCTTTCTTCAATCTTTCTAATATATAACCACGCACCGTTACAAGTGCGTATGCAGGGAAATACCCTTTCTTTGCATCAAATCTTTCATACGCATGCCAAAGACCAATTAAACCACATTGATAATACTCTTCATAATCTTGGCGAATACCTAATTTCTTTATTTGATTTACAATCATTCCTTCATACAAAACAACTGCCTCTTTAAAAGTCGCTGGCTTCACACAGTACCCGTTTCTAAAAGGTATACCTTTCTAGTATTCCGCGGTACCTTCACAATATAAAAATAAAGAAAAGATTTCACTGTGAGTAATTTCAAATACTACCGACGGAATTTGAAATTACACTAGAGAGTATTTGAAATTTTGTTGTTGGTATTTGAAATAAGGGTAAAAATAAAAAAGGGTGACTCCTTTGAAGAGTCACCTTTTCTATTTTATTTCCTTATTGGAACATACCTTGTAAAGCACCCATTCCGAGAGTTAAAACAAAGAAAACAATAGTAATAATTGTTGCCTGTTTTTTAGTTAAGCCTGCTGTAATTTGAAGACCTAGCCATGTAACTACATATCCCCAAATTGTAAACACTTCAAATTTACTTACAATACCTTTTACAACACCACTACTCGAGGCGAAAATTGGTCCTAGGCCAGTGTACATTTCTTGACCCGATCCACCTAAAATATAAGCTAAAATTATATTTATTAATACACCAATTAATGAAATAACACTTGAATATACAGTAATCGCCAATAATTTTTTATAAGAAGTATCATTGCTCATAAACACCATTAATACTTTATACACTACAGCACTTATTAAGAAACTAAATCCCATACCAAGAGCACCTACACCGAATCCCATACCATATGTCATTCCAGCTGAAACAGTAACACCTAACTCCTTATTGAGCTCAATTGCTTCAGGTGTTAGAGAATATACATAAGCAGCAAATCCCCCAACAAGTCCACCTAATAAAACAAGTAGCCAAAACGCTCCCCAAACTGCATTACTCGTTTTCATTCTTTCGAACTGCACTCCAGGCGAAGTGATTATTCCGAACAATGATGGCTTTTCTCCACCAACTTTTTGCGTATTAATATTTGCTTCCATTATAACGCCTCCTTCTATTTATATAACCCGTTCTAACGGGCGGTTCACTTCCTCATGCAAGAGGCTACGAACCGCCCACTAGAACGGTAATGTGTAGTTCTACTACACTATTAATTACTCATAACGCAATGCTTCAATTGGATCTAATTTCGCAGCTTTATTTGCTGGAATTAATCCGAAAATAATACCGAGTGTCATCGAGAACAGTACGCCTCCAACAACAACTTCCCACGAAACAAGCGGTGGCCATTTTGCGAATGTGGAAACGATATATGCTCCGCCATACCCAAGACCAATTCCGATTAAACCACCTAGAAGTGTTAACATAACGGCTTCAATTAAAAACTGTAATAAAATTTTACTACGCGTTGCTCCAAGTGCTTTACGTATCCCAATTTCGCGCGTACGCTCTGTTACAGATACGAGCATGATGTTCATAACACCAATACCACCAACGACTAATGAAATACCAGCGATACCACCGATGATCATCGTCATAATGTTAGTAACTTTAGAAACATTTTCTTGGAATTCTTTTAAATTAACCAGTTCATATTTACCCGGAATTTCACTTGGCTTACGACTATTTAATACATCAACAGCTTGTTTCCCTGCTGCTTCTAAATCGTCTACATTTTTAGCTTGAATTGCGATACTTTGAATTTCATCTGTTCCGTATAAAACAGGCCATAACGTAAGAGGGATTAACGCTTCTTCCATTTCAAATCCCATAAATTCATTATCAGATGTATACACACCGACAATTTGCATCGGTTGTCCTTTCATCTCAATAATTTGTCCTACTGGATTTACGCCCTTAAATAACGTCTCTTCTGTTTTTGTACTAATCATCACGACGTTATTTGCATGAGAAATATCTGATTCATTTAAAGTACGTCCCTTTACGACCTTTACTTTATTAACCGCAAAATATTCATTATCAAGACCAATAACATTCAGATTTGCTTTTTTATCATTTACATCAAGCACCTCTGAATTCTGGTTTGTCGTAATAACATGTGAAACATCTTTCACTTGTTTTACTTCCAAAATATCCTCTTCCGTTAACTTCGGCATTTCAAATCCACCTATAGCAAACTCATCATTAATATCTGGTTTAAATTGAATTGGCATAAGGTTATTACCACCAGAACCTGCGAATTTCGACTTCAGCATCGCTTCCCCGCCTTGCCCAATCGCAACGACAGTAATAATTGAACCTACCCCGATAATAATACCGAGCATCGTAAGAGCTGAACGCAATTTATGAGCTAAAATAGAAGAGAGGGCAATTTTTATACTATCTAGTAAACTCATACCGCACACCTTCTATCTTCTGTAACTTTCCCGTCCCGCAGTACAATGCGGCGGGAAGAATACGCTGCTACTTCCTCTTCATGCGTAACCATAACAATCGTCGTGCCTTCTGCATTAAGCTTCGTGAAAATATCCATAACTTGTTCACCAGACTTCGTATCAAGTGCACCAGTCGGTTCATCGGCCATAATGAACGTTGGATTATTTGCAATCGCTCTTGCAATCGCTACACGCTGCTTCTGTCCACCTGATAACTCATTCGGTAAATGATGCACGCGATCTGCCAATCCAACTTTACCTAACGCCTCCAAAGCGCGCTTACGACGCTCCGCTTTCTTCACACCACCATATACGAGCGGAAGCTCAACATTTTCCACCGCGGAAAGACGAGGCAGTAAATTAAAGTGCTGAAATACAAACCCAATATATTCATTACGAATTAAAGCAAGCTTTGACTCGTCTGCTGTTAAGATATTCACGTCATTCAGCTTATATTCGCCTTCTGTTGGACGATCTAAGCAACCAATAATATTCATAAGCGTTGACTTACCAGAACCAGACGGTCCCATAATCGAAACGAACTCACCGCTCTGAATCGTTAAACTAATACCATGCAAAATCGGCACCGCCAATTTTCCTTGATAATATGTTTTAGCAATATTATTTAACGTAATCATTTCTCTTTCACTTCCATTCCGTCATACACATCGTCGGAAGGATTTTTAACCACCTTTTGCCCCACTGTTACGCCTTCTACAACCTCTGTCCAGTCTCCATCAGTAGAACCTTTTTTCACATTTTGTTTACGAAGCTTCCCTTTTTCCTCAACATAAACAAATGCATCCTCGCCTTTTTCTACAATGCTTTTACTTGGAACAGCAATCATCGTCTTATTCTCTAAGTTTACTTGCAGAGAAACGTGGTAACCTGGAGATAAACCGTCTTGACTATCAAGACTTGCTTTATATGTATACTGAGACATATTTTGAGTTGCTTCACCCATGCCGCCAGCTTGCGCCATCTCTGCACTCGTTGGGAACTCACTTACCTCTGTAATCTTACCTGTCCACTTCTTCTTATTATTTGCTTTCGCTGTTACATTGAATGTTTGATCCTTTTGAATTTGTGACTTCTGAAGCTCAGTTAACGTACCTTGAACTTGGAATGGGTCTTTAGAAGCTACTTGTAAAAACGATTTTCCTTGACCACCTAACGCTTGAGATGAACTTTGTGCCGCATCTTTATCTAACTTTTGAACAACACCAGCGAAATTACTATAAATCGTAAGCTCTTTCTGCTTCTTACTTAACTCTTCTTTCTGCAACTTCCCTTTTTCTTTCTCAAGATCAGTTGTCTTTTGAGCAATCTCCAGCTCACTTACTTGCTCGTCCATCGGATCCGTTACTTCTTTCCCAGCTCCGCTATCTTTCGCCTTCTTAATTTCTTTCTTCAATGAATCAATCTTCTTTTTCCCTTGATCATAACGCATATCCGCCATCTTCTGATCAAGCTCAGCTTGCTTCATTTGAAGATTAATCTCTTCATTATCATAAGAGAATAACTTCGTGCCTTTCTCTACCTCTTGCCCTTCTTTTACCTCAATATCTTTCACTTTCCCTTTGGCCGGATCTGCATAGAAGCTTTCAATATTACCAGGCTTCACCTGACCAGAAATTAACTTCGTATTATTCAGCTTACGCTCTGTCACTTTCTCAAAACTTACAGCATCAGCATTTGTTGATGCACCCTTCTTCTTCCCTTGCATAACAAAAATATTAATTGCTGCTACAATAACAATTAGTGCAATAACCCCAATAATAATCCATTTCTTCTTCTTGTTTGGAGTACGAACCGTATTTGGTAACATATTCTCGCTCCCTTTTATAACTTAATAGTTTAATATAAAAATTGTATAAAACTTTCTGAAAATAGATTACATATTATTACATTATTTTTACAAAGTTTTACACATCCATTTATATTGTAACAAAAATTCCAATGATTAGAAATATGACATTATATCTTTTAAGATAGATTTAAGGAAAGATTATATTATATAGAAAAAGCCATCCAAAATAATAATTGGATAGCTTTTCAAACAAAACATTACGCTACTTTAGGATCTTTTCTCTCATGTCCACGTTGAACAATAAATAAGAAGATTGTTGATAAAACCGCTCCTGTTAATAGTAAGATGAAACAACCATCCCAGCCAGAACGATCAACAATAACACCAATTGCTGCGTTAGCTACAAGACTTCCGCCTACATAACCGAATAAACCACACATACCAACTGTCGTACCTACTGCAAATTTCGGTACTAATTCCATCGCACTTAAACCGATTAAGAACTGTGGTACATAAATTAAACAACCGATAATAGAAACTGCAATACTTACAACAAGTACGCTAGTTGCTTGCCAATATATAAACGTACCAATAACAACCCCAACCATACTAATAATACATAATGGCATACGTTTTCCTTTAAATAATTTATCACTTAAAAAACCAACGATTAATGAACTTGGAATTGCCATACCTTCAAAGATTGCATATGCCGCATGCGCTTCTGCTTTTGAAAATCCTTTAACTGTCGTTAAATAAAGCGGAACCCAGTTAATAACACCGAAACGAATTAAATAAACAAAAGCATTCGCAATACATAAGAACCATACAAATTTATTTTTCACTACATACTTCATTAAAATTTCTTTTGGTGACATCTTGTTAGCATTATCTGCTTTTTCAAGATTTTCATAGTCATTACGATACTCATCAATTGGAGGAAGACCTTCAGATTCTGGTGTATCCTTCGCATTAATCCAAACAAGAACTGAAATTACCATTGCGATAATTGCAGGGAAAATAAACACGCCGCCTTGCCAATGGTTTTCACCAAAAATACCTACACCAATTCCGACAAGTGGTGGCACAAGCATTCCACCAACGTTATGTGAAATATTCCAAAGACCTGTTTTCGTACCACGTTCTTTCTTTGAGAACCATTTCGTCATAACAATACTACAAGGTGGTGCTCCCATACCTTGTACAATACCGTTAACAACAAGTAATGTAACAATCATCCCAAATGATGATGCAAAGCCAAAACAAATATTTACAAGCCCTGATAAGAATAAACCGACTGCGATAAAGCGCTGGGCGAAAGCTTTATCTGATAAATTCCCCATAAAGAACTTACTAAATCCATAAACAATTGCCATTACTGAACCTAGTAGACCAATTTCAGCTGTACTAAAACCATATTCTTGTACTAAGTACGTACTTGATAACGTAAAGTTACTACGAACTAAATAATAAGCAGCATATCCAACTGAAATCCCGATTAACACACGAATACGTAGTAATCGATATACACGGTCGATCATATCCGCTGGCAATCTTTCAATTGCAGGTGCTGGCTTGAGCCATTTAAACATATATTTTCGTCTCCTTTTCTCACTTCAGAGAGAGACGCTGTCTATTCCATATCTCGATTATCCCGCTATTTGATATATTTTGGTTCGTCCTTCTAACCGGCTGTCCTTCTATTTCTTTCTCATTCTTCGCAAACATCGTTGGTACGCCAAACGACACTTTTTCTAAAATGTGACCCGCTTCTTCTGATAAACAATAATCAATAAATAAATCCGCAATAATACCACTCGGTGCACGTTTTAGTTTAGAAATCGCATTAACGGATAACCCTGTTTGCTCAGGTTCGTTACTTAAAATAGGAAAGCCTTGTTTTTGAAGCATTCTCTGATCTCCCATAAAGTTGATGCCTATCATATATTCACCGCTCGCAACAAGTTCTGCTGGGATATAACCATTCACTGTTACTTCTCCAACTTGTTCTGCCAGATTCTTCACATATTCCTTCGCTTCCTCTTCACCTAACGTATCAATAAGTGATTGAAAAAACGTATATGCTGTACCTGAAACATTTGGATCGGGCATGACAATCTTTCCTTTATATACTGGATTCAATAAATCTTTCCATCTTAACGGATACGAGAGACCGAGCGGCGCTATTTCCTCGTTCCACCGCTCTTTATTAATCGCAATTGCTAGCTTCTCCACTTCATAACCGTACCAATAACCATCTTTATCTTTAACAGTCTTTGAAATACGATTTGCATGTTGGCTTATCACAGGAATAGAAAGATTTTTTTGCTTCATCATTTGATGCGCATCTACTGTACCGCCAATAATAATATCCGCCTTCGGATTTCCAGCTTCTTCTTCCACTCTACGAAGAAGTTCTTCTGTCGAAAGACGAATAAATTCATACGTACATCCGCGCGGCTTACAAAATGACGAAAGTAACGCTTCACCAACTTCCTCACGAGCCGCTACATACGCAACAATATGACGATCATCCAAAATAGGGAGACCATTTTTACTATATTTAATAGAGGTTGTATCTCGAGAGCAACTAGACATCGCTCCTCCAATTACTAGCAAAAAGAAGAAAAAGGCTATCTTTCTCATGACGCATTCTCCTTTACGAATAACTCTGCTAGAGAGCCTTTCATATACATGACATTACCGTTATTATCACCGAGATATTGCACAACAAAGTACGATGGATACACAGAAATCGTAAGAATATCTTCACGATCATTCTTTACACGCTTACCTGTTTTATAAGCTGTAATATAAGCAATCGGTTCATTCTGTGATTGTAATAACTTCTGAATTTCTCCGTAATCTGTAATTTGCTTTGCGTACCGAATAGAATCAAGTATGTGCGTAAGATTGATAGTACGTACCACATCACCTTGACGTACTACGACATCCTTTGCTGAAGCAAAGAAATCACTAATACGCTCTGGTGTGTAATACAGGCTTAATAAATACGTTTGAAGTGCTGAAATCATCGGATCCATGCCATTCTTTCCGTATACATTTTCCCCATACTGGAACAAGTCACCTACTGCAAAAGTACGCTTATGTCCATTCAAGTACGTTACTTCTCCAGTAAATACTTGTTCTTTGCTCTTAACGTCACCTGGCTCTATTCGAATTCGGTCAAAGAATGAAACAATCGTATGCAAACGAACTTCATCCGTTACAACAATTTCTCCCCACTTTTCATGTCTTACTTTCACTTCAATTGGAAGAGATTCATTCACCCTTTGTAAAACGGCTTGTTTATCATTTACAATGTTGATTCGATTATATATTTGCTTCTCCATTACATAAAACAAAACAAGAGAAACAATTATACAAATGACAAACATAAGAATTTGAAATGATAGCCTTTTCATTTCTGCCTACCTCCAAGATAAAAAAACGTTGTTTCGAAAATACCGCATAATTGTTTCATAAATGTATCATTTAACCGCTTTCAAGTTTTTTATGTCTTCCATCCTTCTCGGAAGCAAAAATGTAATGAATATTGTAGTACCTATTTCTTCACTACTCTCAATCCGCATGCTTCCGCCCTGCTTATTCATAATCTCCTGACAAATATACAAACCATAACCATTCCCATAACTAGAAGGAAGTGCCTTTCCTTTCGGAGACTCATTCCACTCTGCAAGCACCATTTCATCTATACCGATCCCATCATCATGAACAAAAACCTTCGCCTCATGCTCATTTACAATTACATTCATACGAATATGCGAAGCATCACTATACTTAATTGCATTATCAAGCACATTTAAGAAAATTTGCTTCGTCTTATCAAAATCCGCAACAACATGTACATCCGTTAACTCATTTATTACTTCAATTTCAAACTGATTTAGGCGAGGTTTCACAATTGAAACTGCTTCTTCTGCCAATTCCTTTATATTCACAACTGTAGGTGACACTTCAAACGTACTCGTCCCATATTTCGAAGACTTAAGCAGTTCCTCTACAAGTGATAATAAACGCTCACTTTCCACCGCCACATAACGAAGACTTTCCTGTACATCTTCTTTCGATTGTAACTTCGGAATTAAATCCACATAGCCGATAATTGCCGTTAGCGGTGTTTTTAGCTCATGCGTAATGCGGTCTAGGAAATCTTTCTGCTTCTCTTTCTCCTCCTGCAGTTGCTTAATATGCAGCTCAATTCCATCGGCCATCGCGTTAAAAGATGCTGAAAGCTGAGCGATTTCCACGTACTCATTTAACTCGATCTTACTCTTATAATCACCATTCGCGAGCCGCTGTGCCATTTGTCTCAACTGATCAATTGGTTTATGAAGAGACTTCGCCAAACGAATCGCAAAGAAAATACCGGTTGCTACTAGGCAAAGAGATGTCATTAAGAACGTCCAGCTCACATTCGTTAAAACTTCCTTCTCACCCGTTAACTCATTTATAAAACGAATACTTCCAATGACATCGTTTCCATAATAAACCGGGCTTGAAAACAAAAGAATAGGAGCTGGATCCGCCTCCTCAAAAACGTAAGACTTCTTTCCCTTCAAGGAACTCTCAATGTCGATGTTACGGTGAAGCAATGCTCCTTTTTGTGTATCTGCAACAACATCGCCATTCTTCCCGATCATCTGCACACGGACATCCATACGCTTCGCTAAATACGACGCAATTAAAAGTGAATTAGGACCAAGCGTATCCACTTCTGCTTCCTTCTCTAAATAATTCATCGTATAAATTTGTGCTTCTACACTTAACTTTTCTAAAGAATCTGCTGCGTTATGATACATATTCTTTTCTAACGTAATATAAACAACTGCATATAAAAGAACAAAAATCGGAATTAACAGCCCAACTATTCCAAACACCATATTTCGCTTTAAAGACATACCATCACCACTCAACAATCCAGTTTATAGCCAACGCCATAAATTGTCTTAATATATTCTCCGCTCGTACCAAGCTTCTTTCGAAGTCTCTGCACCATAATATCAACTGCTCTCGTATTTCCGATATACTCAAACCCCCATACTTTCTCAAGTAACTCGTCCCTCATAAACACACGCTGCGGATTTGAAACAAATAACTGACATAAATTAAACTCTCGGTACGTTAACTGAATCTCTTGTCCACTCACATGTACCTTTCTTTCCTTAGGACAAATCACTATCTCTCCAGCCTCAATTACTTCATGACTTACAGCGGTCTCCGTCTTCTTTACACGCCGCGCCATATTCTTAACCCGAAGAATAAGCTCCGCATAATTAAACGGCTTCGTCACATAATCATCAGCACCAAGCTGCAAGCCAAGCAACTTATCATTCATCTGACTCTTTGCCGTTAACATAAGCACCGGAATATCCCTATCCCTCTCACGGAACAAACGAAGCAACTCATACCCATCCGTATCCGGAAGCATAACATCCAAAATCAATACATCCGGCCCTTCATTCCATCGCTCTAAAGCTTCTCTCCCATCAGCCGCTGCCAATACTTCATAACCTTCCATCTCCAACTGCATCCGAATCAAATTACGAATACTCGATTCATCATCAACCACAAGTATTTTCATTACTCTCCTCCTTCCATCATGTATTATAGTACAGTTTAGTATAGCAAAAATCCTATAAAAAAAGAGAGGGTATTGTCGAACATATTTTGTCGACGATACCCTCTACCCTTTTATTATTTAGCTACAAAATAATCCGTTACATATTGTGCCCAAACTTCATGACCTTTAGCAGTTGGGAAACCAAATTCTTCTTTTAAATATGGTAGGATAGCCTTTGTCGATGCATCCGGCCATGCTCCCCAATGATCAATGTATGTATAATTATTTTGCGTCGCAAATTGTTTTAATGCTTCAATCGCTTTCGGATAATTTTTCGCACCATACACTGGATTTGATGGCTGAATCATAATCGTAGCGCCCTTTGCACTAGTAGAAAGTGCTTGAACAAACTTCTGTGTACTCGCAACAGAATTCCCATTACCAGTTTTACCGTTATCAGTAATAAATGGTGGCTCAAATAAAATCACATCTGGATTCTCTTTCGCAATCTCTTTATCACGCTTATTCGCGATTAACTCTTCTGTGCTTTCACCCTTATATTCCTTTACAGTCACATTCCATAAACCTTTACCGTAAGCAGCTTCTAAATTAGCCGTTAACTTAGCTGCCCAAGCACCTTTTTCAGATGAAGAACCTTCATCACCAACAATAACAAGATTTACTGCCTTTTTATCCTCAGCAGCTTTCTTTAACTTCTCTTTCACTGCATCTGGCAAATTCTTCGCGTATGCTTCATTAAAAGATGACTTCGTATCTTGTTTCTTCTCTTCCTTTTTCTCTTCTTTCTTCGCTCCGCTATCTTTCACTTCAGCCTTTGTTTTCGTTACTTCACTCGTTTGTGTTTGTCCTGTTGCATTCGCAATCTTCTTATTCCAGTAAAGCTTACCACTCACAACCGAAGCAACAAACAATACAAAAATAACAAGGACAAGTACTGCTTTCTTATTCATCGATTCACCTCATCTATTAATCTCACAATATATAATACTAATATAAATCCAGGCAAAAATAAACCCAACTCCTTCCAAAGGAGTTGGGTTATTACATACTACTTAGTCACTTCAAGATGCGCTCTTAATTTATTCGTTAAATCTTGTTTTGCAGCATCTGGAACATAGTAGTACCAAATACCATCAGCAGCTTTGTGACCGTCACCTGGGATTTGAATATCTTCACTATTCTGCAGACAATCTTTATAATTCTTTTGCATATCAAACATTTGATCTTGCGTTAAGTTTGTCTTCACATTCTTTTGAATTGCTGTAAGTACATCTCCATAGCTTGATAAAGAAGAGAAGCTTGCACCCTTCTTAATAACAGCCTGCATCACTTGACGTTGACGCATTTGGCGACCAAAGTCACCTCGTGGGTCTTCTTTACGCATACGTGTGAATGCTAGAGCTTGGTCACCTGTTAAATGGATATTTCCCTTTTGGAAATGATGTTCTCCAAGAGAAAATTCTAAATCATTATTCACATCAACACCACCAACTGCATCAACGATGTCTTTAAAGCCTTCCATGTTCACTTCAATATAGTAATTAATAGGAACATTTAAGAATTTTTCTACTGTTGCAACAGACATATCTACGCCACCAAATGCATACGCATGGTTGATTTTATCACTTTTTCCTTTTCCAACGATTTCTGTATATGTATCACGAGGGATACTTACCGTTTTCATAGAATTATTTTTAGGATTTAATGTGATGACCATTAAAGAATCCGAACGACCTTTGTCTTCACCACGTTCATCGGCTCCTAGCAATAAGATTGAAACAGGCTCAGATTTATTAATTTTTTCTTCTTGTTTATTCCCTTGATCACGTTTTAATGGTTTATGAACTTCATCTAATGTTTTTGAAACAGAAGAATATATATTATAAGCGTAAACTCCTCCACCTATAATTAATACCCCTATGATCCCTAATATCCAAAATAGGATTTTCTTTTTCATTAATATACCCTTCTTCCATCAATCATTCTTAATAGATTTTCTAGGAATGTAATTCTTAAATTAAAGTATCTTATTTTCTTTAACTAGTCAACTTCTCCTACCTCTACAACAATTCATCATATATATTTTTTAAATCCATACAAATTGTCTGCACCCTTCTAACAAACAATTTAGTTCAATCCTTCAAAATATCATTTAAAAATTTAAAAGCAAGGTAAAACATATAAGCGTTTCCTTGCTTTTAATTAGGCCTTAGTCCTCTATATATTCCAATTCCATTTTTGGCAATCAATATATCTTTTAATCTCTACTAAATAAGTCCCTTGTATAAACCTTATCTTCTATATCATATAGTTCACTGGTTAATCTATTAGCTACCACTACATCACTTATCTTTTTAAATTCTTCAAAGTTATTAATTACCTTAGAATTATAAAATGTCTCTTCATGAAGAGTTGGTTCATATACAACGACTTCAATCCCTTTTGCTTTAATTCGCTTCATAACTCCTTGAATAGCCGATTGTCTAAAATTATCTGAATCCATTTTCATGGTTAACCTATAAATACCGACAACTTTAGGTTCTCTCTTTATAATCATTTCTGCAATATGATCTTTTCTTGTTCTGTTTGCATCAACAATTGCTGTCATTATATTATTCGGAACATCTGTATAATTTGCCAATAATTGTTTTGTATCTTTAGGTAAACAATATCCCCCATAACCAAAGGATGGATTATTATAATGATCACCAATTCTAGGATCCAGTCCAACTCCATCAATAATTTGTTTTGTATCTAGTTCTCGTACTTCTGCATATGAATCTAGTTCATTGAAAAAGGCAACCCTCATGGCTAAATATGTATTGGCAAATAATTTAATCGCTTCAGCCTCAGTCGAATTTGTAAATAATACCGGAATATCTTTTTTTATCGCACCTTGAACTAATAATTCAGCTAATTTCTTTGCCCTATCCGATTTTTCCCCTACAATTATACGTGACGGATATAGGTTATCGTATAAAGCTCTACCTTCTCTTAAAAATTCTGGCGAGAAAATAATATTATTCGTTTCAAATTTCTCCTTTATTTTCTCTACATATCCTACTGGAACAGTTGATTTTATTACCATTATAGCTTCTGGATTAATAGATAAAACATTAGCAATTACAGCCTCAACAGTTCTTGTATTAAAATAATTTTTATCTGGATCGTAATTTGTCGGCGTTGCAATAATAACATATTCTGCATCCTTAAATGCTTTATAATTATCGGTAGTAGCCACTAAGTTTAGTTCTTTTATCGCCAAAAATTCTTCAATTTCATTATCTATAATAGGAGATTTTCTGTTATTAATCATATCTACTTTTTCTTGAATAATATCAAGTGCTATAACTTCATTATGTTGGGCAAGTAATATTGCATTAGATAAGCCTACATATCCTGTTCCTGCTATTGTGATTTTCACTTTAATCACATCCTTAATAACTTTTTGATGTAAATTTTTGGTTTAATTAAATAATAATTTAAACGAGAACCATAATGATTCTGAAAACCCCTTAATATCTCTTGATTTAACTCTGGATTATTAAAAATACATTTTCTTAAAGATTGATCAATTTCCACATTATAATGTGATGTAATTCCACTATGTGTTCCAGATCCATCCAGCCCAATGTTTCTTACTCGAGACTTAACTGGATAAACCGTAAACATATTTTTTTTCGATTGAGTATAACACCAACGAATTGCCCAAGAATCTATCTTTCCTTCCATTTGGGCATCGAGCATATTTGACATATCTCTTCCACCGCGGTTGAACTGATTTCTTAAACGTCTATTTTTTTTAAACTCTATATAATCTTTTACATCCCAATCAACTTGATCCCATCTATTCTTCCATGTCGCCCAACCCCAACTACATCCTCTATAAGAATAATAAATGTCACTCTTATAACTCTTAGGGAATCTAATTGGTATATTATATCCACTGATAGACCAGACCTTCTCTAAAGCATCATAATAATTTAATCCTTCGTTCATATATGTTAGAAAATCGGGTGTGGTTATCAAGTCATCTTCTAAAACTATTACTTTTCCATATTTATTAATAATTTCACTGACACCGTTCATTACCGATTTCGCCAATCCTTTATTTTCCTGAGCCTTCTTAATTGTAAGTGATTTAAAATACTTTTTTTCTTCTATAGTATCTATATAATCACGTACTGCCTTTACCTTTTCAAATGAGGCCTCATTTTTTGCCGCATCAGAAAAAATAAAGACATCGGACTCCCTTGCTAGTTCATTTTCAGATAAAGCTTCTATTGTTTTTATGGTATGTTCAGGTCGGTTGTACACAAAAATTATTACTGGAGCTAACATTTAGCGCCCTCCATTATTATATGATATTTATAACTTTCTTAACTTAAATAGATATTTTGGAGAAAATGCTTTTAAAATCATAATGCTGGAAATTCTTGTTTTTTTAAACAAAGCCAGTGTAACTACATTGGTAAAGACTTGCGCTATAAGAGTCGCAAAAGCTGCACCAAAGCCACCATAAATAGGTATTAACAAATAATTTAATCCTACATTTATTATAAGGCCAACAAAAGTATAAACCAGCGTGTACTTTTGCAGATTTTCAACTAGTAACCAAATGGACCTAGCGGACCCTAGTGTTGCAAAAGTACCTGCCCACACACTTATAGTAATTACATCCGCTGCATTTTTATATTCTTGTCCGTATAAAATAGAAACTATAAAATCTGAAAATACAATTACGAGTAAACCAAATAAGATTCCAATCCAAGCGATTATTGAATACAGAAGTTGTATAGTACCTATATAGTTCTCATGCGTATCTAATTTTTTTTTCATGATAATAGGCTGAAATGATGTAATAATAGCTAAAGGAACAAAATACCACATGCTAGCAATTTGAGTCGCAGCTGAGTACATACCCAATTCTTTCTTATCCGTTAACATAGAACCTAACATTACTTTATCAATTTGCATGTATATTGTAACCATCAGACCTGAGAGAATTAAATACCAACTTTTAGATAATATTTTCTTTGCATACTGAAATTTAAATTTCCATTTCGTATAAGATTTTCTATTTTTAAAGTACGCAATAACCAACGCTATCCCTATAATCAACGAATCCAACATATATATAAGAGATAAATGGAATAAATCCCCCTCGCAAAATACAAAAATAACTTTTAATAGTGCAGAAAAAATATATGCACTTATACGAATCAAGGAAGATATTTTAGACTTCTGATATGCTTGTATCCAATATTCAATAACTTCAAATGATTTAATAACCATCGTAAATGACATAATCATTACTAGTAAATGAACAAGTGGCTCATTTGGTGCAACAAATCGAATAATTATACTAGTAAACAACGTTAAAACTATACCACCTATGACCCTTAAAACTAAAGAGGTAAAAAGTATGGTCCCTTCTTCTTCCTCCTTATGCACAATTGATTTAACAGATAACGTTTCTAGACCTAATGTCGATAAAGCTGTAAACAAAGTTACATAAGCTAAAGCATAATTATATATGCCATATTTTTCTGGCCCTAAATACCTAGCTACTAGGGCCATAACAAACACACCTATGATCATAGTGACAACTTTATCCCCAACCAACCAACCCGCATTGCTCACGATTTTGGCAGCAATTTCATTACCCTTCATACGGTTTAAAAATAATTTAGAACTATTTTTCAATTTCAATGTTTATACCTTCTTTTATAAGATATCTTTATATATTTCTAATAGGCGTTTGGTATTTTTTTTAGAATCATGCGTTTGTAAAGCATGTACTCTTGCATTTTCAGAAAATCTTAGCGCTAGTTCATCATTTTTAAATATTTCACACACATAATGCGCCAGCATATAAGGAGCATCTACTTGATACACAAATCCTTCCTCTTTATGCTTTAGCATATCAGACACCCCTCCCACATCTGATGCAACACAAGGAACTCCTAATAGCATCGCTTCTCCTAAAGAATTAGGACTATTTTCAATAGATGAGGGACAGACAAATACATGTGACTCTAAATACCTTTCACACATTTGCTGCTCATTTAATATCCCAGTAAAAATAACCTTTTCTTGGATATTATAATTTTTAATAAGCTGATTAATATACTTTCCATATGATGAAAGTTTTATTTTTTCTTTTAAGGTTTTAGACCTCGTTATATCCACACCACCAATGTATAACTTCGCCTGAGGAAACACTTTTAGTATTAAAGGCATAGCTTCAATCATAAAATGTAACCCCTTTATAGGGTATGATCCTTGACTTAAGAAGATAGAATATCTCTCCGTTTTTTTTATATCCCACTTATAGTTATAGAATTCTTTTCTTAATGTTTCATTACAATGATGGTAAATCACATTTGGATTGATCTGAGTAGAGCATGCCCTATCCCATGTAGTTCTACCAATAACATGCTTTACTTTTTTTAGTGCTTCAATTTCAAATTCCCCACGTTTAATAAACTCCCGCTGTTGTCTTTTTATATTATTTTGTTTTATTAAATCTCTAAACGTATATCGTTTTTGAACAGCAATGGGTAAAGATGACATATAATGTTTAGCAATAATAGATACTAACCCCTGAATAGAAACTACAACCTTAATATTTTTCTTTTTACAAATATTCACCATCGAAAGTGTATGAGCAAACTCCGTGCCAAAAATATGAACAATATCGGGATCGAATTGTTCTATAGTTTGTTCAAGGTACGGATTTTCAACTATACTCATTGGATGATTTTTATTTACAGATGGGAAAGTATAGTATTTAATTTTTTCTCCTTGTAATAGCTGAATATCATTAAATCTATTGTTTGGAGATGCAATACATAGTGATACATCACTATGTATTGACAATGCTTCAGAGGCATTAACTAACCATCCTCCAAAAGGCAGCACTTCCTCTTTTAGAAGTAAGCTCGCCTCTGGTAAAGCAATGTTTGTAAGCCATAGTATTTTCATGGGAAAACTCTCCTTAAAACTCTCCTGAGATAATTATCTGAACAGAATATCATATTGCAAGTAATTTCTACATATACCCCCAATTAATTCCCTCGCATAAAAATTACTTCTCAACAACTTTAAATTAGAGAAATCAACCGTAAGATTAATTATGCTAATGCATCCCTAAAGAAAATCATCCTATTTTTAATGTTTTATTCAGCGCTTTGACTTTCTTAACACTACAACAGCCTTATATTTACTGAAGGCTACTTACTCATCATAATTTAAGAACGAGACTTACTCCTAAAATCACTGTATATAACCTAAAAATTTGTGAGTATTATAATTAGTTAAAAAATATTTTAAAAGAATAATCAAGTAATCTATTTTCTTTAAATAATTCCTTATAGCCAATTAAAGAATTGAACCACAATGCAGCGACAAAAATAAATACTATATACCTTGAGAACATAGCGCCATACTTACCATGAAAATATTTAGTTATCATTGGGAAAACCAATATTAAAGATACCATCGGATAGTACAAGGCCCTTGTAGCTATAACAGAAGATAGCGTAGCAAATAATATCATAATATAACAAATAAAGAGATTAATAATTATTTTTTCGTTCTTTTCAAGCTCTATCTTATTTGAGGTAATTGCAAGGATAAGTGCAATTGCATATAAAACAAACATCACTTTCCCCCCAGATACATCCACACTAGAGTTAAAATCCGTTAGATAAGGATCGTACCAAGAATTACCAGATATTAAAACGTATAAAGATAACAATTTATTGCCTAAATCCATTATCAAGAATATAGGTGATACTATTAAAATCATTATAAATTTTTTAATATTTAAATTTAATACAAAATAAAATATCAAACAAATTATTGCCGATTTATGGAAAAAACTAGCTATAATTATCCAAATAATGTATCGAACGAAGTTTTTATTTACAATAAATCTTATTGCATAGAAAAAAATAGCTACAGCTACCATTTGTCTTACTGTATTAAAACCGGTAAATAAAAAATACTGTAAAACAAGCAACGTTATGATATGTCTATATTTAGCCTTGCTGTCAAAATATTTAATACTAAGAAAAATAAATACATAAGTTATTACGGCATAAACAAAAAATATAAATTGTTGATTAAATCCAATCAAATGGGCTATCTTAACGATAGCCTTAAATGAATATTCAATTCGAGGTATATCATTATTCATTAAATAATCAAAGTTTAAAGCATACCCATTATAATCAGTTCCAACATTATATCTAAATCCTGTAATAAAAATTAGTATAAGGTATGGTGTAAAATCAATAGCATTAACTATCCTAATACTAATTTTCCTTGCACTAAGTAGTGTTGAAATATAAGACAGACTGACACAAATTATCGTTAACCAAATATAAAAACTCAAAATTCCCACCCTTTAAAAAAATTCACTTTAAGTCATAATTGTAATCAAAAATACCATGTACTTCGAACGCTTTAATCTATAATAACATCTAAAAAGTCCAAAACCTTCTTCGCTTGAACTGCGCTATTCTTATTTTCCAGAATAAATAATCTCGCGTCTTGGGTAAATTTATTTATTTCTTCATCAGGAATTGAAAATATCCTTTCAATTTCTTGTTTAATTGAATTAATATCACTATCATTTATTGAATATATGTATTTATCATATTCCTGTGGTATCCCCTTTAACCTTGTAGTTAAAAATGGCGTTCCAGAAACCATATATTCAAATGTTTTTGACGGAAAAGAATACATCGTATATTCATCTGCTGGATTTCTTGCATTAATTAATAATTTAGCCCTTTTTTCATACTCAAAAACTTCAGCCCTTGATTTAAAGCCAAAATATTTTATCCTTTTATCTTTAATCGATAAATTCTCAATATATTCTTTCATGTCTCCATCACCAAAAAGCCAAAGTTCAAGTTCATTATCTTCTATTCGTTCAAAAGCATCTAAAATATTTTTCACTCCATACTCAAAAGCTAATGTACCTGCATACATAATAGCTTTACTCCTTGTTACTGGCGATAAATCTAAATCATTATTAAAAATGCCTTCCATCACTATATATGGTCTATCTAATAAATTCACCTTTTTGTTCATTGGTTCAGCAAATAGAATATAGCCATCATAATTATGCTCAATATAATTAACTAATTTCATATAGTAAGAAAGGCAGTTTCTCTTAATCCAGTGCATTTCTTTTTGTCGATTAGCATTTATTATATCACTCGAAAGATCTGTAAAAATATTTACTCGCTTTATTCCCAATAACTTTGAGGCTATATAAATTCCAAAGGATAAAGGTGTGTAATTAAATGGTGTCAAAATAACCTTTTCTTTGCTTTTAAAGTTCTTCAGACCCCACTTTAAGGTTATATACATTCCCTGAACCACCGAGTATATCTCCTTAATAAGTGGTAAATTAATATTAGATAAATAGCGTACCATATTTTTATTGTTTAACTGCTTTTTTCTCTTTTTGAACTTTAAAAATTTCCCCTTAGGATAATATTGCTCTTGGTAAAGATAATATATTTCCATATTAATATCTTTGATCTCTGAAAATCCATTTACTAATGCTTTTTCAAAGGAATATTGCGCGACACGTGAGGGAAGTCCTGTAGTATTAGATATAGACTCAAACCACTCTTCATCACAAAGACTACCAAAATATAAAATTTTCATTTTCTACACCTATACATTTATAATTTTTAATTTTATGCTTCATAATTCAATTAGCAATCGTCTTTTAACAGGAGTTTGTTACAGTACTAATTATTTTTTTAGGCTTATCCCCTCTGTATTCAATTTCACAAGAGTTATGGTATTCTTCCTGCCCTTGTAAATAATTGCACATTAACACACTCAGCTCTTTTGAATTAAACGTATCAAAGAATTTTGCATTCTTGTAACCAGCAAGTACTTCTCTTGCAAATGGTTCATCCGCTGCAATTATAACTCCCTTACACTTTCTTGCTTCAAGCATCGGCATACCAAAGGTCTCAATATAAGAAGGAAATAGTAAGATGGAGTTAGCATACGCTTCAAATACCTCTTCTCTTGTTTTTTGACCCACAAAATAAATAGGCAATTGTTGAGTTTCTACCTGTCTATACAAATCTGCAATGTGCTGATTTTCATCTCCTCTTAATGTAAAAATCACTTCATACTTCAAATCTGTTAAACTTTTCAAAATTGCACAAGCTTCTACAATAACTTTATGATTTTTATATACACTTTCATTAGCAGGATAGAAAAAGGTTGATAATGATTTTGAATTAGGTTCAAAATACTTCTCTATCTTAGCATTAATAGTTGGTGGTATAACCTCAATTTTATTGTCCTGGACCTGACCTTTATCTATACAAGCTTGTTTCATCCATTGCGTTTGTACAATAATATGATCTGTTTTTTTTATTGAATCAATAATTTTACGACCTATTATATTTTGATATACCCAAAATAGTTTATTCTCTTTAATTGAAAATTTATGCTCCACAAATGGTAAAGATTGATGCACATAAAGAATTTGGTTACATTTTATGTGTGGAATTATGACATTTTGAAACGACAGTATTCTATCAATTCTATATTTTCTCACTAAATTTGGTGCTATAAAATTGTCAAAATAAAAACGATGTCCCCAACTTTTTTTTATCCATGGGAAATTTAGCACTTTTATATTATCTGTTTCTTCTAATTGAGGCGTACTTAATATAAAAAACCAGTTAATATTTTTGTCATTACTTCCAACCACCTCATTATAAAAATCATTTAAGATAGCTAATGCTCCACCTCTTTCCGCCGGAACATCAAAAACCATAATATTCATATCTATATTCCTTTCTCCAAACAGGTGCATTAATAATCTAAAATAACTTTTATAAATTTCATTTATATATTTAACCCCAAAAATTACCTACTAAATAAAGCTTGCCACTATTTCTTGAAACATTCCTAATCAATTCTATAACTAAGGGAATGTTAATTCAAATATATAGGGATATTCAGACATACTATTAATGATAAGAATGACTAGTGTATAAAATTCAATTTCCTACTAACATATTAACATTACAAATAAATTATAAAAAATTAGTGTACTTTATTCACAAAACCAAAAACACTTATGAAAATGATTATAATTTTTAAATATATGGACATTTGGGGGATCAATCCTTTTCAAAACATCTCCCCCAGGCAAACCACAAATACTATAAGTAATCCCATTATACTAATTAATTAGTAATGATTTGGTACCATCATAACAAGTCACAATTGTTTTATTTTCCCCAGACAACTCTATTAACGTAGTCTGTATATGAGAGAATTATTCTAAGCACTTTATCCGATACATTCGGCATACTGTAATCGCCTACAAGTCTTAATGTATTTTTTTCTTGAGTTTCTAGTACTTCTAACCCTTGAAGTATACGCTCTTTTCCTAAACCAACCATCATAACAGATGCTTCTTCCATTGCTTCTGGTCTTTCATGAGCTTGTCTAATATTGAGCGCCTTAAAGTTAAGAATCGAGGACTCCTCACTAATAGTACCACTATCGCTAAGAACTGTTTTTGATTTGATTTGAAGTTTCACATAATCATTGAATCCTAATGGTTTCAAGGTTCTTACTAACGAATTAAATTTAACTCCTTTCATATCAATCATATTTTTAGTCCTTGGATGTGTACTTACAATTACAGGCATATTATACTTTTCTGCAATTGCATTTAGACTATCTACTAAATCGAAGAAATTAGTTTCCGAATTGATATTTTCTTCCCTATGAGTGGATACTACAAAATATTTATCCTCTTCTAGCCCTAATCTTTCTAATACATCTGAGTTCTCAATATCATCTTTCCTTGAATTTAAAACTTCAAACATTGGACTTCCTGTTTTAATAATCCTATCTGCTGACATTCCTTCTCGTAATAAATACTCCCTTGCTATATCACTGTAAGTTAAATTAATATCCGCCGTGTGATCTACGATTTTTCTATTTGTTTCTTCAGGTACTCTTTGATCAAAACATCTATTCCCTGCTTCCATATGGAAAATTGGAATATGTCTCCTTTTAGCCGCAATAGCACATAAACAACTATTTGTATCACCTAAAACTAAAAGTGTATCTGGTTTAACTTCCTCCATAATAGGGTCAATTTTCACCAATATATTTCCAATGGTTTCTACAGCAGTCCCAGTTGCCGCATTTAAAAAATAATCTGGTTTCTTTAAATTAAAATCATTAAAAAACACTTCATTTAGTTCATAATCATAATTTTGTCCCGTATGAACGAGAATATGTTCTATCGATTTTGATGCTTCTAGTTTATTTATCACAGCTGATAACCTTATAATCTCCGGTCTAGTACCTACAACTGTCATAACTTTTAATTTTTTCATCAGTTATACCTCCAAAAAATAAGTGTCTGGTTTTCCTGGATCAAAACATTCGTTTACCCACATTACTGTAACTAGGTCGTTTTCCCCTATATTTACAATCGAATGTGTATATCCAACCGGTATATCAACAACTTGTAAATTTTCTCCACTCACTCGATATTCAATAATATCATCTAAATCTATTTTTCTAAATCGAATTAAACCTTCACCACTCACTACTAAAAACTTCTCATTTTTAGTGTGATGCCAATGATTTCCTTTAGTAATTCCTGGTTTTGATATATTTATAGAAACTTGTCCGCGCTCTGGTGTTCTAATAAACTCTGTAAATGATCCTCTATGATCGCTATGCATTTTTAAATCATAAGCAAATTTATCTTCTGGTAAAAAACTTAAATATGTACTATAAAGTTTTTTAGTTAAAGCATCTCCCATATTTGAGATACTTAGATTCTCTCTACCCTCTTTAAAGCTTTTAATAACATTAGCTAACTCACCAAGTTTAATGTTATGCGTTACAGGCACAAAACAATAATCACCCTGTATAGTTGGGGTATGATTTAAAGCTTTGAAAAATTCCTCCAACACATCATCTATATAGCAAAGATTCAGTTCTACATCTGGATCATTCACTTGAATATCTAATCCTCTAGCAATATTATGACAAAATGTAGCTACCACCGTATTGTAATTAGGTTTACTCCACTTTCCAAATAAGTTAGGAAGTCTATATACATAAGCTGTAGCACCAGTTTCTTTAGAGTAATTGAATAACGCCTCTTCACCAGCTTTTTTACTTTTTCCATAAGGATTATTATTTTCTGCCTGAATAGAAGAAGTAATAAGTACAGGGGCCTTATTACCATGCTCTTTTAATAAATTTAGCATTTGAGATGTAAAACCAGCATTTCCTTCCATAAATTCATTTTCATCCTTAGGCCTATTCACACCAGCTAAATGAAAAACAAAATTACATTCTTTCGTATACCTTTCAAGTAATGTAATATCGTCTTCTCTAGAAAATTCGAATATATCTTTATACCCCTGATTTTTAAGTTCCGCAACAAGGTTTTTTCCAAGGAAGCCCTTTGCACCTGTAACAAGAATTTTCATTAGTTATCCCGCCCTCTAATTCATTGAATAAATATTCGTCTTATTCCATTCCTCAAGTTCTTGCTTTACATAATCTAACTCTAATAATTTCTCTTTAATTTGCTCAATATCAAGGATTTGTGTATTATCTGAATTATATTCTCCAACAGTAGTAAGTTTTTGATTTCCTTCAGCAAAATACTTGTCATAGTTAAGATCCCTTCGATCCGCAGGAACCCTAAAGAACCCCCCTAAATCTTCCGCTACCACGTACTCTTCCTTCGTTAATAATGTCTCATAACGCTTCTCTCCGTGGCGTGTACCAATTACTTTAATTTCATTATCAACATTAAATAATTCCTTTACAGCTTGAGCAAGATCACCAATGGTACTTGCAGGAGATTTTTGAACCATAATATCCCCAGCTGCAGCATTTTGAAATGCAAATACTACTAATTCTACTGCCTCTTCTAAGCTCATAAGGAATCTTGTCATATTAGGATCAGTTACAGTTAAAGGTTGACCCGCTTTAATTTGCTCTATGAATAGTGGAATAACTGATCCACGTGAAGCCATAACATTACCATATCGTGTACCGCAAATAAGTGAGCTCTCTGGAGATACTGTTTTTGATTTTGCCACAAACACTTTTTCCATCATCGCTTTCGAAATACCCATAGCATTGATTGGATAAGCCGCTTTATCCGTAGATAAACAGATAACTTTCTTCACATCATATTCTATAGAAGCCGTCAGTACATTATCCGTACCTATAATATTAGTCTTTACTGCTTCTAATGGGAAAAATTCACATGAAGGAACCTGTTTTAATGCAGCTGCATGAAAAACATAATCTACACCATGCATGGCATTTTTAACGCTTGCTAGATCTCTTACATCGCCTAAGTAAAATTTCAGTTTGTCATTGCTATAAAGTTTTCGCATATCATCCTGTTTTTTTTCATCGCGTGAGAAAATACGAATTTCTTTTATATCAGTATCTAAAAATCTTTTCATTACTGCATTACCAAAAGAACCTGTACCACCTGTTATTAATAAAGTTTTATCCTTAAACATATTAGTTGCCTCTTTTCATATTATTTAAAATGATTCATTATTATTTCATATGAGTTTCTTGCTGTATAATTAGCCTCTAAGTATCTCCTAGCATTAATCCCCATAGATTCTCTCGATTCTCTGTTACACATTTGATTTAGCTTTTCATTAAAGCTCTCACTATTACTACTCTCGCACCACAGACCAAATCCACCATCTTCAATAATCTCTCCAATATCCGTATTTATATCAGTTGCTGCTAAAATAGGCATCGAAGCTTGCATATATGATAGAATTCTTGAAGGGAAGTTAGGTATCGTAAATCTTTTATCAAGAAATATTAACCCAACATCACAGGAATTTGCTAGAATATCATACTCATCCTTTGGTAGTTGAGAAAATAATTGTGTATTAGTTAAATTCTCTTTATTAATGCATGTTTTTAGTTTAGTGAACTCCGTCCCCGCTCCAACTATAACAAAGTGCACTTGATTATTATTCTTGTTAGTTTTGAGACACTCTATTAAAAAGTCAATTCCTTGTGGCTTCCCAAGATTTCCTCCGTAAATAAAAACCGTTTTATCAATTGGTATCCTATATTTAGCCTTAACCTCATTACTCTTCCTTACATCCTTTTTTACAATTAAAGGTTCTATGCTATTTGGACATACTTCAACAATATCTGGAGATATTTCTGGATTATTTTGTAATAAAAAATTTACATTAGCTTGTGACATGCATCCAATATAATTTGAGATGCTATACAATTTTTTTCCTTAGTCCTAAAATATTTATAAAGTAAACTCCCAATTCCTTTTTTCTTTATCATACCTAAATCTACTGCATTTTGAGGGAAAATATCTTTTAGCAATAAATATGTTTTTGCATTGTCTCTTTTTTGTACGTATTCAACCGCCTTTTGAAGCGTTATTGGTGGTGTTGAATATAACACTAAATCAAATTTAACATCTAAAAAGTAATTTTTAATACCTTTTAGAAATTTAGATTCCAAGGTTAAAGTTGAAATGCCCTTTTCAATCATGTTAGTTTTTTGAATATTACCGATTTGCAGTTTTAATATCTTACAATTCCCCGTATCAATCAACTTTGTTTCTTCCTGTTTTCTCTTTTCAGTTGGGGAAATAATATAGACATTATCTCCTTTATTTGTAAACTCCCGCATCAAATCAGTGTATATGCCTCTTTCTTTAATTGTTGAAAAATCTAGAAGTGTTAAAAATAAGACATTCATAAATTAAATTCTCCTCACCGGAACCCCTACATAAGTTCTAGATTCAGTTATATCTCTAATTACCACGGCACCTGCACCAATTTTACAACTATGTGTAATATTTATATTATTACTTACTACACTACCAGTTCCCAACCAAGTACCTCTTCCAATTTTCACTGTCCCAGCTAAATGTGCCCCCGGTGATATATGAACATAGTCCTCAATTACATTGTCATGATCTACCGTGGAGGCAGTATTAATAATGCATCCTTTTCCGATTTTAGTACAACAGTTAATTACAGCTCCTGCCATAACTACAGTTCCTGCTTCCAAATAAACCTGTTCTCCAATAATTGCACTCGGATGAATTAAGACCGGGATACTCGCCTCTTCAGCTTCAAGTTGTCTCTGTATCTTCTCTCGTATAACATTATTACCAATTCCAACGAAAAAATCGTAATCATCTATATACTTTGAGACACTTGCTGATTTATCAATTATTTCTATTCCCATTGAAGATCCTACATTTTCATTATCATCTAAAAAAGCAATGCTCTGCCATTTATTCATTTTCAGTGCGATATCAGCTATGACTTTTCCGTGACCACTAGCTCCTATTATAAGAAGTTTTTCTTTCATAATTTTATACTTCCTTTTCCATTCCCTTTAAATGGTTCCATTGTAGTAGCAGTTTCTGAATTAATCCCTTCTCTAATGAAAACCTTCTTAATTGTCAAAAGAATAATCTTCCAATCCGTAGTAAAACTTACATTATCTACATACTCTACATCATAATTAAATTTCTCTTCCCAACTAATAGCATTTCGCCCATTAACCTGCGCTAACCCTGACAACCCAGGTCTAACTTCATGGCGACGCTTTTGATGTTCATTATATAGTGGTAAATACTGAACTAATAAAGGCCTTGGTCCTATAATTGACATATCCCCTTTAAAGATATTGAATAGACCTGGTAACTCATCAAGTGATGTCGAACGTAAAAATTCTCCGAACTTAGTAAGTCTTACACTATCGGGTAATAGCTCACCGTTTTCATTCTTTTCATCTGTCATAGTTCTAAATTTATACATTTTAAAAACAGTTCCATGCAACCCTGGTCGCTCTTGTTTAAATAATACTGGGCTACCCAATTTAGTTTTCACAAGAAAGGCAACTATAAGAAGTACCGGACTAAGCATTATAATAGCGATTAAAGACAGTATAAAATCCATTGGTCTTTTTATAAGCAATCTATAAATGCTAACTTTAGATCCCCTCATTATGCTAGCCACAACCCTTTAATAATTTTCACAACTTTATTTAAATTTTCATCTGTCATTTTCGTATCACTTGGTAAGCAAACACCGTTCTCAAAAAGGCTCTCCGATACATTTGTACCAACAAAATCATATTTTCCAAAGAACGGTTGTAGATGCATCGGCTTCCAAACCGGTCTAGATTCAATATTTTCTTTTTCAAGTGCCTCCATCACATCTATTGGACGGACCTTACCGTTTAGTGTCATAGAACTTAACCAATAATTCGGTTCATTCCATTCATTACTAGGCATAAATTCAATGCCTTCAAGATTTTCTAGTTCCCTCTTATAAAAATTAAATATGTATCGTTTCTTCTGAACCCTTTGATCTAATACTTTAAGTTGCCCTCTTCCAATTCCAGCAACTACATTACTCATGCGATAGTTAAAACCTAATTCACTATGTTGATAATGTCTTGCTTGGTCTCTACTTTGAGTAGCCCAAAATCTTACTTTTGAAACTCTTTCTTCATCATTAGAAACGAGCATACCACCACCAGAAGTAGTAATAATCTTATTACCATTAAAAGAAAAGATACCATAATCTCCAAAACTACCTGTATGTTTACCTTTATAATAAGTTCCCAAAGATTCAGCAGCATCTTCAATTAAAGTAACATCGTATTTTTTACAAAGTTCAACAATCTTATCCATATCTGCCGAAAGACCATAAAGGTGAACCACGATAACCGCCTTTACATTAGGATACTTTTTAAAAGCCTCTTCCAATGCTTTAGGACACATATTCCAAGTTTCATAATCACTATCTATGAAAACAGGAGTAGCATTTTGATAAATAATAGGATTTGCAGTGGCTGAGAAGGTAAGTGTTTGGCAGAAAACGATATCTCCCTCTCCTACTCCAGCCGATTTTAAAGCCAAATGAATTGCTGCTGTCCCAGAAGATAGTGCCGCAGCTGCTTTAGAGCCCACCTTCACTGCTAGTTCTCTTTCAAATCCATTCACATTTTCCCCAAGTGGTGCGATCCAATTTGTATCAAAAGCTTCCTTAACATACTGCATTTCATAACCTTCATCACTCATATGCGGTGATGACAGCAATATTCTATCTCCCATTACAAAAACTTCCTTCCAAAAATTAATTTTCAATACTAACTTTATTATTAGCAATACCTAATAATCGTTCTCGTATTTCCTCTTTACTCATCCCACCAAAATCATTCATAAACTGTCTTAGAATTACTTGATCTATCAAAACAGCCTTTCCTATATGAATTTTAGGGAAAATTTGCTCTGGATGAATTTCACCTTCATTTAATAACTCTTCATACATTTTTTCACCTGGTCTTAATCCAGTAAATTCAATTCCGATTTCTTCAATAGAAAAACCTGAAAGAGTAATTAAATTTTTAGCTAAATCTACAATCTTTACTGGGGCCCCCATATCTAGCACGAACAATTCTCCACCCCTAGCCAGTGTGCCTGCCTGAATAACTAATCTTGAAGCTTCTGGTATTGTCATAAAGTAACGAATCATATCAGGGTGAGTAACTGTTACAGGTCCACCCTTTTGAATTTGTTTCTTAAATAGAGGAATTACACTTCCCCTACTTCCAAGAACATTACCAAATCTAACCGCAACAAAACGTGTACCAGTACTAACCGATGCCATATGCTGCACAATCATTTCTGCAAATCGTTTTGTAGCTCCCATTACATTTGTCGGATTTACAGCTTTATCTGTAGAAACCATTACAAACGTATTTACTTTAAATGTATCCGCTGCTTCTGCAACATTTTTTGTACCAAAAATATTATTTTTCACAGCCTCTTCAGGATTACGTTCCATTAAAGGAACATGCTTATGTGCAGCTGCATGATACACAATATACGGTTGATGCTTTTTCATTATTTCAAAGATTTTATGACGATCTTGAATATCAGCGATTTCTGTTGTTATTTCCACAGAATCTTTATAAGTAACTCTCATTTCCATCTCAATATTATAAATACTGTTTTCACCATGTCCTAAAAGAACAATTTTAGCTGGTTTGTATTTCATCACTTGACGACAAATTTCTGATCCAATTGATCCACCAGCGCCCGTTACTAAAATCGTTTTACCTGTAATCTTTTCCCCAATTCCAGCATCATCTAGCTTTATTGGTTCTCTTCCTAATAAATCCTCTACTTGTACATCACGGAATTCATTGACAGAGAGTTTACCATCTAAAAGGTCTTCTAGCATCGGCACAATTTGCGTTTTCGCCTTCGTTTTTCTACACTTCTCAAAAATCTCGTTTATTTGACTTCTATTTAATGAAGGAATTGCGATAATAATATGTTCTATATCATTATCTTCTACAATTTCTTGAATGTGATTTGTTGTACCAACAACTGGCACATTATAAATTTCCAATTTTTGTTTATTTCTATCATCGTCGACAAACGCAATTGGATATAAATCTGCTTCTTTATTATGTTGCAACTGACGCACTACCATTGTCCCCGCTGAACCGGCACCAATAATTAATGTTCGTTTTTTATCTGTAGCTTTTGTAATATATGTATCACGGAACATACGCCATATGAAGCGAGAACCACCTATTAACAATAAATGTAACATCCATGCAATTGCTAAAATACGAACATAAATATCGTGATTTATAATTTGTTGAACAATGGCCGTTACTATAATTGATAGCGTAACCGCCTTAAATATTTGCTTTAACTCTCCAATACTTGCATATTCCCACGCCTTGTTATAAAGCTTATAAATAGCAGCAAAGATATGATGACTACACAATAATGTAATAGAACTAATAACTACTGTCATAGGAATTTTGTTTAATACATTGGGATGTATAAACCAATAACTTAAATACACGGCAGTTAATACTATAAATGAATCTAATAAAATCAATAATGAGAGCCGTTTTCGATAACTCAATATATCTGTTCCCTTCTTTATATAATTTGCACCTTATTAATAATAAAAAGGACATTCTCTTATGAATGTACATCTTCCTTTTTTACAAGTTCTTTCATATACTTCATTAACTCTACATTTAATTCCTCATTTTGTAGCGCCATCTCAATCGTTGTCTTAATAAATCCAAACTTTTCTCCAACATCATAACGCGTGCCTTCAAAATTATAAGCAAATACACGTTGAACTTCATTTAATCGTTGAATCGCATCTGTCAATTGAATTTCCCCACCCGCACCTGTTTGTTGATTTTCAAGGAACATAAAGATTTCTGGCGTTAATACGTAACGTCCCATAATTGCTAAATTTGATGGTGCAGTTCCTTGAGATGGCTTCTCCACAAATTGACGTACTTGATAACGGCGATCATTTCGTTCAACTGGATCGATAATGCCGTAACGATGCGTTTCATTTTCTGGCACTGTTTGTACACCAATAACAGGAGATTGTGTTCCTTCATATTGATCCATTAATTGACGTAAACATGGCGTTTCTGCTTGTACAATATCATCACCAAGTAATACTGCAAATGGTTCATTTCCAATAAACTTACGTGCACACCACACTGCGTGTCCTAGCCCTTTTGGTTCCTTTTGTCGTATGTAATGAATATTAATTTTTGAAGAAGCTTGTACTTTTTCTAGCATCTCATGCTTCCCTTTTTCTAGTAGGCTTTGCTCTAATTCAAAGGAATGATCAAAATGATCTTCAATGGCACGTTTACCTTTTCCAGTAACAATAATAATATCTTCAATTCCTGATTCTATCGCTTCTTCTACTATGTATTGAATTGTTGGTTTATCAACAATTGGTAACATTTCTTTTGGCATTGCCTTTGTTACCGGTAAAAACCTTGTTCCCAGTCCCGCAGCTGGAATAATTGCTTTTCTTACTTTTTTCAAATCTAGTCCCCCAAACATATTATTATATCCATATGTAACAATAACAAAAACCCTACTTATAGGGTCGTCTTTACAACTCCATAAGTAGAGCTTCTAACATAAATAAATTATGGGCATCCAACCCATCCTCACGTCATACTCCCGACGACAAGCGTCTAAGGTAGGTTCGATAATAAATTTTCTACCCACAGCACGACCGAGTGCCTCCATTGATAACGGTTAGGAGACATCACCAATTCTTATTTAAAAAATACCGAACAATTTTTTACGACGAATTTGTTCTGGATCTTCTTTGTAAATTGCCTTCCCGCTAATTAATAAGTACGGATTTTCTTTCAAATCACTCATAACATTCATTCCAAATTCTTTCCCAATTAGTTCATAGCTTTCCGCTAAATGAAATCCTCTTGATGTCGTGTTATGTGCATCTGAAGCGACCATATGTGTTAAATTATGTTCTACAAGCTGTAGTGAGAATTTTTTAATCTTTTTACCAAACTTTCCAAGCAAACTACCTGCTGTCACTTGTGTTAATGCACCTTTATTTACAATGTTATATAACTTATCTGGCCGCTCGATTAACTCGGCATTACGTTCTGGGTGAACGATAATTGGAATCATTCCCTTTACACGTAATTCGTATAATAATTGTTCGGCATAACGTGGTACGTGATTTGATGGAAATTCAATGAATATATATTTATTTGTTTCATTTAAAGTAACGATTTTACCAGCTTCATAGTCTTCTAATAAATCACCATATAATCTGACTTCTTGTCCCGGTAAAATAGTAAGTGGAATATTATATTGTTGTAGTTCATCATTTAGTTGTTTTACGTGATGAATAATTGAGGTACGTTCATTTACATATTTTCCATTTTGATGGTGCGGCGTTGCGACAATTGTATGTATTCCTTCTGAAACGGCTTGTTGTGCCATCGCTAAACTATCTGTTACTGTTTGTGCACCGTCATCGATACCAGGTAAAATGTGACAATGTAAATCTATCATTTGTTTCATCCTCCCTCTCTCCTATAAAGATCTTTTTTCCCTTGAATATGAGATATATCTCATATTCAAGGGAAAAAAGGAGATATGTTTTTACCATATCTCACTCTTTTAATTAGTTTGCACCGTAATAATAATATAAGCCCTCTTCACGTTCACGATCGTTCAGAACAACACCTAACAATTTACCTTTAGCCGATTCTAACAAACCTTTTGCTTTTACTGCTGTTTCTTTCTCTGTTGATTCACTACGAACAACAAGAATAGAAGCATCACATACATTTGCCATAATTTGCGCATCGGTTACGGCTAAAATTGGCGGCATATCAAAAATAACTAGATCGTACATGCTGTATGCTTGTCCAAGAAGTTCTTTCATTGATTTCGAACCTAACAATTCGGCCGGGTTTGGCGGGATTGGACCACAAGCTAAAAAGTGTAGATTGTCTACAGATGTTGTTTGCACACATTTTTCTAAACGTTCACTCTGTGTTAGTACGTTCGTAAGTCCAAAAATGTTATCTACTTGGAACATTTGATGCATTGCTGGTTTACGCATATCTGCATCAATTAATAATACTTTTTTTCCTTGTTGAGCAAACACAACTGCCATATTAGCTGTCGTTGTCGTTTTCCCTTCACTTGGATTCGCAGATGTTACCATTAATGAATGTAAATTCGTATCAACAGCTGCAAATTCAATATTCGTTCGAATATTACGATATTGTTCTGAAATTGGTGATTTCGGTTGTTGATGAGCAATTAATTGACGGCGTTGACGATGATTCTTTTTCTTTTTAAATAAATTAAGAGCCAATTGTTTGTCCCCTCACTTTTCTTGATGATGGAGCGTGTGATTTCACGTTCATTGTTTCTTCATCCATACGAGCTACAATCCCTAATACCGGTAAGCCAAGTAAGTTTTCTACATCTTCTTCCTTTTTCACTGTGTTATCTAAGTATTCTAGTAAGAATGCAAGACCAATCGAAGCCATTAAACCAACGACGAAAGCGATTGCTACATTTAGCATTGGACGTGGTTTAATTGGAGATAGATTTTCTGCAACTTCTGCTTTAGATAATACTGTTACGTTATCAACGCTCATAATTTTTGCAACTTCACCTTTAAATACATCAGCTGTTGCATTTGCAATATCACGAGCTAGTTTTGGATCTTTATCTTCAGCTGTTACAGAGATTACTTGTGAATCCTTTTCATTCGCAACATTAATCTTTCCTGTTAGCGCTTGAGCTGTCATATTTAAATTTAATTTTTCATTTACTTGATCTAAGATTACTGGACTTTTAATAATAACCTTATATGTATTCGTTAATTGAATATTCGTTTGAATTTCACCAGCTTGAATCATTGCCCCTTCTTGCTTCTTCTGATTAACAAGAATTTGCGTCGAAGATTGATAGATTGGTGTCATAAAGAAAAAGCTAATGATAGCACTTACAATAGCTGTACCAAATGCGATTACGAGGATCATTGCTAAACGTTTTTTTAAGATATGAAATAACTCTTTTAGACTAATTGTTTCTTCCATAAGTTCCTCCAACTTTCTAAAATTTACACATAGGAAAAATTATAACATATAAATCTTACATTTTTTATTTTTAATAATTCAGTTCTATATTTGTTCACAAGAAACAAGTTTAATCTTACAAAATAATCTTAAATATGACAACACATTCCAATCATTTCCCAAAAATTTTATCATATCATGCTTTTTGCACTGTATAACTTGATAAATAATTTTCAGAAAACAAAAAAGCCAACATTTTTTTGTTGGCTCTTTCATATTTTAGTAATAACCATACTGTTCTTTTTCTTCTCTTTTATCGTTTAAAACGATTCCAAGTATTTTTCCAGATGCTTTATCTAATATTTGTTTCGCTTTTACGATTTTATCTTTTTCCGTCTTTTCACTTCGTACAACGAGTACGATTCCATCACATTTATTCGCAAGTATTTGTGCATCCGTAACCGCAAGGACAGGTGGTGTATCAATTAATATAATATCAAACATGTTATATGCTTCTAGCAACGCCTCGTCCATTGCCCGGCTCCCTAATAATTCTGCTGGGTTTGGCGGGATTGGACCTGCTGCCATTAAGTATACGTTCTCTATATCTGTTTTTTGAATGCATTGCATAAGTTTCGCTTGTCCTGATAATAAGTTCGTTAACCCATTTGAACTATGAATGGCAAATAAGTTTTGTATCGTCGGCTTACGCAAGTCAGCTCCAATTAATAAAACTTTCTTTCCTTGTTGTCCGAAAACGACTGCTAAGTTTGCGATTGTTGTTGTTTTCCCATCACCTGGATCCGCTGAAGTAACAATGATAGAACGAACATGATTATCTACAGATGTAAACTCAATGTTTGTACGAATGTTACGGTATTGTTCTGTAATACGCGATTTAGGCTCTTTATGTGTAATTAATTGTCGTAATGGTTTTCTTTTCTTTCTCCCGAACATATTCATAATCTCCTTTTGTGAAATGCGACATTTCCCTTTTCTCTCTTTTATGCTCGATTTCATACGTCTAATTAATATTCTTGCTGAGTTCCCCACATTTCATCATAATCAATAACATTCTACTTTGTCTTATTTAAGTACCTTAACAATATGACAATGCCCTTATTTCTTTATTACCTTTATCACTTATCCTGTTTTCTAGATAAATAATAAAGTAAGTATATGGTAATTGCCATCTATTTACAAGTTATTTTCTGATTAGTTTGTAAATTATCGTTTCATCGTTATATAGCAGAAATTAAAAAATCTCCTTGTCTTTTCACAAGGAGATTTTTTAATTTCTATTCTTTTTTATCACCAATCGCAAATGTAATTTCTGCCTCACATGCAACTTCACCATCTACTGTTGCGATTGCTTTTCCTTTTCCAATCGGGCCGCGTACGCGTGTCATTTCTACTTCTAGACGAAGCTGATCACCTGGTCGTACTTGTTTTTTGAAACGGCAATTGTCGATACCTGCAAAGAAAGCAAGTCTTCCGCGGTTTTCTTCTTTCTTTAATACTGCAACTGCTCCAACTTGCGCTAATGCTTCTACAATAAGTACACCAGGCATAACTGCATAGTCAGGGAAGTGTCCGTTAAAGAATTCTTCGTTTGCGGATACATTTTTAATCCCAACCGCTCTTTTTCCTTCATCTACTTCTAATATTTTATCAACAAGTAAAAATGGATAGCGGTGAGGAATGATTTCTTTAATTTGTTCTATATTTAGCATGTAACAATCGCCCCTTTTGTAATATTGGTCTTACCACTTGGACATATTGCTATTATCCCATTTTGTTTATTATTTGTCATTACAAAGTAACATTTTATATTTAGCACAACTTCCTAAAAAAAAATGCACACACTCTATTCCATTAAAATAGTTGCACATTTTTGCAACTGACACGGAGGTAGAAAAGAGTGTATGCCCAAATTAGGGAAAGGCAATATGTATTGAAACATTATTTGCCTTAATGTCGTATTCGACTCATTATATTATAAACGTTTTCAAATAAGGAAATATTAAATTTAACCATATATATGAATATTTTACCTGTTTCCTTCATATTTCTCTATTTTCCTTCCATTTTCGCAAAAAATCAAAATAAAAAAATATAAAAACGAAAAAAAGAACTAAGGCGTCAGCCTTAGTTCTTTCAAATTATCTCAAAGCACGCTTTGGTAATCTGTCGATATTCTCTAACATAATACCTGTACCAACCGCAACGCAGTGCATTGGGTTTTCAGCAATTAATACCGGTACTTTTAGTTCTTCTGCTAGAAGCATGTCAATACCGTGTAGTAAAGCTCCACCGCCTGTTAGAATAACACCGCGGTCGATGATATCTGCAGATAATTCTGGTGGTGTGCGCTCTAATACGCCTTTTGCAGCTTGTACAATAACAGCTGCATTTTCTTTTAATGCTTCTGTAATTTCTTCAGAGCATACTGTAATTGTACGTGGTAAGCCTGTTACCATGTCACGTCCGCGAATTTCAAGTTCTTCGCTACGTGCACCTGGGAATACTGTACCAACTTTAATTTTAATATCTTCTGAAGTACGTTCTCCAATTAATAGCTTATACTTACGTTTAATATAGTTTAAGATCTCCATATCAAACTTATCGCCAGCCATTTTGATAGAGGAAGAGGTAACAATATCACCCATAGATAGTACAGCGATATCTGTTGTACCTCCACCAATATCAACAACCATGTTACCGCTTGGTTGGAAGATTTCCATACCAGCACCAACTGCGGCTACTTTTGGTTCTTCTTCTAAAAATACTGTTTTACCACCTGAACGTTCAGCAGCTTCACGAATTGCTTTTTGTTCTACTGATGTAATATTTGTTGGACAACAAATTAAAATACGAGGTTTTGAAAAGAAGCTCTTTACGTCCAATTTGTTAATGAAATACTTTAACATTGCTTCTGTAATTTCGAAATCTGCTATTACACCATCTTTAAGCGGACGAATTGCTACAATATTACCAGGCGTACGTCCCACCATACTTCTCGCTTCTTCACCGACTGCTAATACTTTACCACTATTACGATCAATTGCCACAACAGATGGCTCGTTTAATACAATACCCTTACCTTTAACATGAATTAATACATTAGCCGTACCTAGGTCAATTCCGATATCTCGCGCAAACATTCCCGTTTTTTCCTCCTCGATATTCAAAATCAGGTTACACCCGAATTCTTTTCACCTAATTTCTGATTTTATCATAAATTTAACAGAAACGTAATATTCGCAAAAAGAATTCTTCTGAAAAATATTACCGAATGTGAACGGAATGTTTGCTACTGTAACATTATTGACGTACAGGCTTCTCTACATCTTCTTTTCTATACTTTTGTTTTGTTGCTTCTCCACCTCTTAAATGACGAATAGACTTATGATAATCAAGAATTTCTTTTACTTCATTTGCGAGCTCTGGATTAATCTCTGGTAGACGTTCTGTTAAATCTTTATGAACTGTACTCTTTGATACCCCAAATTCCTTTGCAATGACACGCACTGTCTTTCTTGTCTCCACGATATACTTACCAATCTTGATAGTTCTCTCTTTGATGTAATCGTGCACACCACTCGCCTCCCTAATTTGGATGTGAGAAGGGTGAAATGAGCCTCGCTGCATACGACTAAGAAGTAAGTGTGAGTGCTGTTTGTAAGCGTTAAACATTCTTGGATTTATAATGAAATGATTCACGATTTCTCACCTCAAACACTCTCTTTGCTTTGGTTTATACCATTGTATTGCCCGCACTACTGATATATGCTACATGTTCACTATTTTTGCGGACTAAGTTAAGAAAAATTACATTTTTTTGTGAGAAATACGTTAAAACTGACTATTATGGCCAAAAAAAATGACACCTTGTATAAAAGGCGTCATTCTTCTCGTTCCAATTCTTCTTCTAACAACTGATGGTGGGGAACCTCTTTCTTACCGGCAATATAATAATATAAAGTGAATAAAACAAACAATAAAATAATAGCAGTCGACAGAACAAATAAAAATGACACAGTATCCCCTCCCTTTTGTAATATATATTCGAGAATCTCGTCATTTTTCCTTGTTTTTGCAACTTTTTTCTCGAAATTGATTATTTTTATATAGAAATAAAAAAATCAGCTCTCCTAGTGAGAACTGATTTTTTTACTTTCTTATTCTTGTGAAGAAGAATCGTTAGATGATTTTGTAGAACCATTTGTTGATTTTTCTTCTTTCTTCGGTTCTTCTTTTTTGTCACTAGTTGAACCGCTTGTTGATTTCTCTTCTTTTTGAGACTTGTCTTCTGTTTTATTTTCTGGTTTCGTGCTCGTTGACTTCTCTTCTTTTTGAGATTTGTCGTCAGCTTTTTTACCAGAAGCATTCGTAGCTTTTGCAGCACCTGCATCAGCTTTAATTTCTGTTACTGATTTATTTAAGTAACGTTCAGGATTCACAGCCACATTGTCTTTACGTACTTCAAAGTGAACGTGAGAGCCTGCCTCTTTATTCATTGCACTTAGACCGGATGTTCCTAATACTTCACCTTGTGCAACTCTTGCACCTTTTTCTACTTTCACACTGCCTAAGCTTTGATAAGATACCGCTACACCATTTCCACTATCAACTGTTACAACATAACCAAGAAGTGAATCTTTTTCAGCTTTCGTTACTGTACCACTTAAAGCAGCAGCAACATTGAACTCTTTCCCATTCTTCGCAGCAATGTCAATTCCTTTGTTCGGGGAATATGTGTTGTTATAAAAGACAAGTGCTTTTTCTTGTTCCGCCTCAGTTGCTGCATCTTCATAGAATTTCTTCTGTACGACTACTTCCGCATTCGCGGCTGCTGGCATTTTCACTACTTCTGAAGATTTCGTTACTGGTACTGCTGGATCTTCCGATTGTGTATACGGTGTTGCTTGATCGTGGTTTGGAGTCTTCTTCGGATTAGCTCCTTGGAACCATAGCGCAACCATTAAGATTACCGCTGCACAAGCAATGTATAGTGCCGGAAACACCCATCTTTTCTGAAATAAATGTACTACCTTTTGCGACTTTTTATTATTTCTTCCTCGCATTCCATCATCACCTCAGCAATCATTTTGAACAATATTCATGTATCCTATACAACGTATAACTAATTACTTTTCGACAAAATATGTAAAAATATGTATAATAATTGTAAAATTTCCGAGGAAATGATAGAAAAAAGAAAAAACTGAGCGTTTCGGCTCAGTTTTTAGTCTAATTGTTTCTTTTTATATACGATTAAACATACAACGAGCGATATAATAAGCCAAACTGCAACATTTAATACATGCCCACTAATACTACTAAATCCCGCCCCACCTACTGAGCTGTTAAGCGCTTTTACAATATGAGATGTTGGAAGATATCCAATCATCGTCTTAATTACTTTATTTTCAACCATTGGCTCAAACTGTACAGCCAAATACATCGTCATTAATATCGGCATTCCAATTATTGATGTTTGTGGTACAGATGCAGCTAACAATCCAATCATTGTTCCAATCACAATAAATAGAATTGTTCCACATAAGAAAATAAATCCTAGCAATAATAGATTTCCACTGAATTGATCCAAAATAAATAAGTTCACAATACAAATGCCCAATGTCAAACCTGCTGTTAATATACTTTTTCCAAGTAGAACTTCAACCGAAGATGCCGGTGATAGCATTAATACACGCAATGTATGTTTTTCTTTTTCTTCTGCAATTACCATAGATTGAACAAAGCCTGCGACAAATAGGAAGGCCGTTATAGTAGTAATGCCTAACATTTCCTTTCCCACTCCAAATCTGCTAAACAAAAATGAAAGTATAATTGGTAAAAATGCCATTAACAACACTTGTGAATTTGTCTTAAAATCTTGTACTTCTTTTCTAAAAATAGCTGATACACGTCTCATTGAAAATGTCATTATAATCCCCTCCCAGTAACTTCAATAAAGATATCGCCTAAAGTTGGTTCGTGTGAATGAATGGATATTAATTCTCCTTTGTTCATCCATTCTGAAATACGTTTTGCGCCTAATTCATCTTTTTGCACTACTTCTTTTTGTTTATCTTTTAATACGACCTCTATTTGATCCTTAGCGTATTGCAAGCGCAGGTTCTCTGGCGTATCGAGTGCTACAATTTCTCCGCCACAAAGGAAGGCAATGCGGTTACAAAGCGTTTCTGCTTCATCCATGTTGTGAGTCGTTAAGAAAATCGTCGTTCCTTCTTCATTTAAGTCCTTTAAGATTTTATGAATGTTTTGGACGTTTACTGGATCGAGTGCAGATGTTGGTTCGTCTAAGAAGAGGATATCTGGTTTATGAAGGATTGCTCTTGCTAGTGTGACGCGTTGCTTCATTCCCTTTGATAATTTTTTTACTTGCGTTTTTTTATCATCTAATAGATTCACTTGTGCTAGTACTTCATCGATTCGTTCTTTTTTGCAATCGTATAAGTCACAAAATAATAGTAAGTTATCATAAATGCTAAGTCTTTCATATAAGCCGCTGTTATCTGTTAAAATACCAATTTGTTTGTAATCGATGCTACTTGGTCCTGTAATATCTTTCCCTAATACTCTTACCGTTCCAACACTATGAAGCAATTGAGAAGTTAAAATTTTTACCGTTGTCGTCTTACCAGATCCACTCGGTCCGAGGAATCCGAATATCTCTCCTTGCTTCACCTCAATATTTACATTTCGAAGTGCCGTTTTTCCACTGAAATTTTTCATTACATCTTTCATTTCAATTGCCAATGTCATTTCGTCATCCCCTTTGTTTTTCTTCTTTATAGATGAAAGTCGCTTTAGCGCTTTTCGTTTGTTTGTTTCGCTTTTCTTGACTCAATCATATGAAAAACAAAGGGTTTACACAGTAAAATACCGGTAAAAGGAGTATTTTTACCGGTGAATGAATCGCATGTTGAGCTTATTGGAGCACTTTTTATAGCCCAATCACGCCTTTTAATTCATCCATGCGTCCTTTTGAAAGCGGAATTGAACTTTTTCTTTCGTCGTCTAAAATTAAACTAAAACTGTTACGAGTCCAAGTAATCACTTCTCGTACTCTTTGTAAATTTACAAGGTACGAGCGATGACATCTAAAGAAACCAAAACCTGTTAACCTTGCTTCTAGTTCACCTAATGTTAAAGCGCATACGAAATCCCCTTCACGAACGTGAATATGTGTTACTCCGTTTTGCGTTTCAATGAAATGAATTTCCATCGGATCAAGTAAAATGATTTTATCGTTCACTTTCGCTGGTATTCTTTCTAATTTCATTTGCGGGATCATTTGAATGACTTTTTCTTCATCGACTTCTTCCACTTCCTCTTGCTCAATTTCTATCTTTTTCACACCATCGTTGTTTAATATGTATACATCCTCTGTTAACGAGAGGGCATCTGATAGAAATGATGACGTAATAAAGATTGCCTTTCCTTGCTCTTTCATTTTCATGATTGCTTTTCGAATAATGATCGTACTCTCTATATCTACATTTTGCTCCGGTTCTTCCAAAATAACTAAATCCGGATTATGAATCATCACTCGTCCAATATGAAGACGACGCTTCTCTGAAAACGATAGTTTTTCTATTTTAACGTTTAGTTTATCTAGGAGACCAACAGACTGCACAACTTCTTCTATGCTTATCTTTGATTCATAAAGCCCTATTAAAAACTTAAAGTATTCCTTCACCTTCAAACGATCATATGCCTCATCTTTCAAAAAACAAAAGCCGATGCGTGGATAATTTTTCTTTCCAATTGCTCCCCCTTCAAACAGTACATTGCCAGTCGACGCTTCTTCTTCGCCTATAATGATGCGGTGCAACACTTTAGCTGTATGATTATTGCATTGCAAAACAACACATTGTCCTTTCGCGACTTTTAGGTCAATTACCGGTAATTGGTTCGTTTTCCCTAACTGTTTCAACTCCAGTAGCACCATTTCATCTCCCCCAAATGCCTTTTTATCCTATTATATCAAACAGTTAATGGAAAATTATGATATTTTAAACAAAAAAATAAGTGCCAGAGTTCTGACACCTATTTCTTCACCATCAATTTTCCTTCATAATCATTCATCGTCTTTATTTCAACGCCTTTATAGTAATGAGCGACGATATCTGTATATTTCTTTCCTTCCGCTGCCATACCGTTCGCTCCGTATTGACTCATACCAACGCCGTGACCAAAGCCTTTCGTCGTAACGATGATTTTATCTCCTTGTTGTTTCCACGTAAAATCAGAAGAACGTAAATCTAACTTTTCACGAACTTCTTTTCCTGTTAATGTTTTTCCTTGAAAAGCTACATCCTTTACGCGCTTTCCTTCCGTAAGGTCTTTAATATTTCCAACCTTCCCGTCTGCTAGTACTTTCACACCGAGACGTTTTTGAAAATCAGCTACTGTAAATGTTTGCTCGCTCGTAAACTTTGGAGAGGCTTGATCCCACGGACTATCTACACTTTTCAAGTACGGATAATCATTTCCCCAATAGTCAGCTGCATTTTCTGTCCGGCCATTACTCGTTGAGAAGAAGGATGCTGAAATTGGTTTTCCATCATATGTTAAAACTTGTCCTGCTGTTTTCGAAACGGCTTCTTCGATTTTCTTCAAATTATTTTCGTAGTTATTACCCCATTGTTTCTTCAATTCTTCTTTACTTTTGTACACTTGATCTTTCACCGTATCTGTCACGTCCGCATTATTTTTCTTTCCTCCGCTTAGCATACGTTGTACTACAAATGTTCTCGCTGCTAATGCCTGTGCCTTTAGTGCCTCTATTTCAAAACTGGCATTCATCTCAGAAGCTACTACACCGGTCACATACTCCTCCATAGGCAATGATTCTACCTTCTTCTGTTTCTCACGATATACAGCAACTTGAACCGCTGTATCTACTTTTCCTGGAGCTGGTATACTTTCTATCGCTGGAGGAGTTTTAGAGGCCGTTTCTTCCCCTACTTTTGCTTTCGCAAATGGGATAACAAGGGCTGCAGGTACAATGATAACGAGCGCTATTAAGAGCGCTACTGTAATAAAAAGTGGCTTTGAAAATTTCATCCTATTTTCCCCCAATATAAAAGCTTTACTCCATTCATTCTTATGGAACAACTCTTTCTTTTAGAACATACTTAAGGAGGAAGAGCATAAAACGGAAATTTTCTAAATATTTTTACTGGTACGTGCATAAGTATAGAATTTATTGACTATAACAGTAATAACCCAAAAAAAAATAGCCCCTATGTCAAAAGACATAGAGACTATTTCAATTAAGCGTGAAGATCAGAAACTTCTTGTTCTTTCACTTCTTCTACTTTTTCGTTTACACGTTCAATAGTTGCACCTAATGCAGCTAATTTCTTATGGAAATCTACATAACCACGGTCAAGATGTTTTAACTCAGTTACACGAGTATAACCTTCTGATACTAAACCAGCTAAGATTAATGCAGCTGCAGCACGTAAATCAGTTGCGCCTACTTCAGCACCTTGTAAGCTGTTTGGACCGTTCATAATAACAGAACGACCTTCAATTTTAATATCAGCATTCATACGACGGAATTCTTCAACGTGCATAAAGCGGTTTTCGAATACCGTTTCTGTAATCATGCTTGTTCCATCAGCTTGTAGTAATAATGCCATCATTTGTGATTGCATGTCTGTTGGGAAACCTGGGTGAGGCATAGTTTTAATATCAACCGCTTTTAACTTATCTGGGCCGATAACACGTACACCTTCGTTTTCCTCAATAATTTTAACACCCATTTCTTCCATTTTCGCTGTAATTGAGCGTAAATGTTCAGGTACAGCATTTTCAATTAAGATGTCTCCACCAGTAATTGCTGCTGCAACCATGAATGTTCCCGCTTCAATACGGTCAGGAATAATAGAGTGGTTTGCACCATATAATTTATCAACGCCTTCGATACGAATCGTTCCAGTTCCAGCTCCGCGTACTTTCGCTCCCATTGCATTTAAGAAGTTAGCTAAGTCAACGATTTCTGGTTCTTTCGCTGCGTTTTCAAGAATTGTTGTCCCTTTTGCTAATGTAGCTGCAGACATAATGTTTTCTGTCGCGCCTACGCTTGGGAAGTCTAAGTAGATTTTAGCTCCTTTTAGTTCTCCCTCAACATATGCCTCAACAAAACCGTTACCAACCTGTACTTTTGCTCCCATTGCTTCGAAGCCTTTTAAATGTTGGTCAATTGGACGTGAACCGATTGCACATCCACCAGGAAGTGCAATACGAGCACGACCATTACGTGCTAATAATGGTCCCATTACTTGAACAGATGCACGCATTTTACGTACATATTCAAATGGTGCTTCAATGTTTAGTTCTTTAGAAGAATCGATTGTTACTTGATTATTTTCAAATACGACTTCAGCATTTAAATGACGTAATACCTCATTAATTGTGTATACATCAGACAAAACTGGTACTTCAGATAGTACATTCTTTCCATCACTCGCTAATAGGGCTGCAGCGATTATAGGTAATACAGCATTTTTTGCGCCCTCAACACGCACTGTGCCGTTTAACCGCTTTCCGCCACGGACGATGATCTTTTCCAAATTATTCCCCTCCGTGTCCTTTTTTCAGTATCTATTCACTCAATACTCAGAAGTTATGATCGGTGTGCCAACCACAATTGTATCTTTGTTGTCTGTAGAACGTATTGCTATTTGCACATTTATTTTCTCTCTATTTGTTGAAAGAGCGTCATCCCACTTTTTATTGTATGCGGAGACTGACACAAATGCTCTTTCTTCTACTTGTTCGATCGCTCTTGCTGAAAGATCTTTCAAAACCTGATTGGTTTTATTTTGCAAAACACCTTCAATCTTATCATTCAGTACACCTTGAACACAAGTGTAAATTATAGGTTTTTCACTAAAAATTTTATTCACTTTTTGAACATACTTCGGGTCCCATTTCGCCCCACTTACTTCAAAGATAATGAAAGTGTTTTCTTTAGTATTTTCTTTACTCCAAGTTACTACTACTCGTTCTTCATGAGAAGCAAACTTTTTATAGGATGTAGCTTTATATCCATCTGGAGATTGCTCTACTTCCCACTTTTGAATATTTGCCTTGTCCTTCACATCGTTTAACAACTTTTGAAACGTATGTATATTAGAAATTGTTTTTGTTTCTCTAGCTAACCATGACCATTTTTCTACTTTAGCATCATTTTTCTCTAAAGCCTTAATCATGCTCTCCATTTTCTGTTCATCGCTTATCGGTTTCATCTCTCTATATCCAACCAAAAATAAAACAACACTAAGTGCAACAATAAGAATGGCTTTAAGCTTCAATTTCATCCCCTCCTATCCCCATTGTTAACGGAGATTTGAGGTTCTATACACTTACTTTACTAAATACGTTAAACTCTTCGAATAGCCTAAATAATCAAGGAAAAAGTTACTTACAGATGTCCCAATTGCAATTGTAATTAAGATGAGTAATACTCGCGTCTGCAGCACTTTTCCGGACTTCATTAAACGCTCAATGTGAATGCCTTGCAAAGCCCACCACGTAATGGTAATAAACAATAAATGCGAAACAATGGCAATCAGTGCTTGTTGCCCTAAAAGTTGTGCCAAAAAATCGACCCCTTTTTACTCAGCTACTACTTATGAAAGAATATAAAAACGATACCATAATAAGTAGGAGCCACACTTTTTCAAATGCACATAGACATCTTACATTTTACATCGTGATTTTCTTTCAAAAAACGTATATCTACATTACAAGTTAACACAAAATAAAAAGCGCAGAGTACTGACTCCACACCTTTTATTTTCACTATTGTACCACGTTCCCTAAGAAGAAGAAATCTTTCATTAATGGAAAATATTCATAAAAGAAATTGTACCCAATCATCGGCATAATCCCTAGTATTACAATCGAAATTGCACAAAGACTCATAACAACCTTTATATTTAACGGTAACCGTATCCTCTCTTCTGTCTCTCCGGTGCGGAAAAACATTTGTTGTAAAATACGGAAATAATATACGAATGAAACAACTGTCGTACCCATCATAATCGAAGCTATTACGTAATGTGCTGGCTCTACATGAAGCGCGCCTAAAAAGATGTTAATCTTTCCAATGAAGCCAGCCGTCCCTGGTATCCCGGCCAGCGATAAAATAAAGATTGTCATCATGATCGCTGCAAATGGTGATTTCTTATATAATCCGGTGAAAATCGTTATATTTTCCTTATCGTTTTGTAAGATTAAGCCGTGGATAATGGCAAACGCGCCTATATTCATAAGCATGTATGCCAGCATATAAAACCACATGCTATCCAGCGTAAATGGTGATAATGCCACAAGTGGAACGAGCAAATACCCAGCATGCGCAATACCTGAATAAGCAAATAAACGTTTTATGTTGTATTGTTTTAACGCGACTACATTCCCAACAATCATCGTTATACTTGCTAGCACCGCAATATATATACTCATATGCCCATATAAAGATTGCATATCTCCTTGTATTAATACACTTGCAAAAACCATAAGGAACAAACGAATAATGAGTAGGAACCCAGCAATTTTAGAAATCGTTCCAAGAAAAGCGGTAACAGGTGTAGTCGCTCCTTCATACACATCAGGTGCCCACATATGAAACGGCACTGTGGCAATTTTAAATGAGAGACCGACTAGCAATAAAAGAAATGCGAGAGCTAGCAATAACTGAATACCACTAGCGAGCTCCCCAGTGAGTACCTTTTGCATATCTACAATGTTAGTTGAACCTGTAATACCGTATAAATAACTCATTCCGAAGAGCGTGATCGCCGTTCCAATTCCTCCGCTAATGACATATTTCATTGCCGCTTCATTTGATGCACGGTTCTTTTTTCGTATTCCGACTAAAATATAAGAAGAAAGTGAAAGTAACTCTAAACCAACGAAAAGGGTGATAAAGTCAACACTAGAAGCCATGAACATCGCGCCAAGGAGTGCCATTAAAAATAAGTAATAATATTCGCCCTTATCTTCAATCGGATTCTTCTTATCATCGCTCATTGCGATGCATAAAATGAGAGCTGAGGCGCCTAATAACAACGTTTTAAACCCTTTTGAAAATCCATCTAACACAAACGATCCATTTAAAATATCTCCAGCTGGTTCGCTATATAGCGTAATTAATGAAACAATTGCTAATACGATGGCAGCAATCGCACCAAGAGCTACATATCTATGGTTCAGCTTAAAAAACAAATCACATATGGAAAGAAGGATGGCGGCCCCGAGAATAATGAATTCTGGCACCATTAGATGCCACGATAAGCTAAGTAACGTATTCATATCCATCCTACTTCACCCCCAATGTTTTCAATGTATTTTGAAGCGGATCCCCTAGTATCTCTGGCATAACCCCAATTGCAATAATACAAAAGATAAGTAGTAAAACAGGGACGTACTCCCATCCGTGTATATCAGATTTTGCTTCCCATTCTTTCTTTCCAAATGTCACTTGAAGTGTCGCTCTTAATACGTATACAGCGGTTAAAATGATGCCAATCACACCGACTGCAGCAATGACGGGCTCTCCTTGAAATAAACCGAGAAAGGCAAGAAATTCACTAACAAACCCAGACATCCCTGGTAATCCAAGTGATGCCATTCCTCCTGCTAAAAAGAATCCGCTAAGTATCGGTACACTTTTCGCAAGTCCGCCTAGCACCGTAATATCCGAAGTTCCAAATCGTTGTTCTATAACACCTAGCAAGAAGAAGAGCAAGGCTGCAATTAAACCATGTGATACAACTTGGAATAGCGCTCCTTGTGTACCAGGTGCATTAAGTGACGCAAGTCCCATTAATACAATTCCCATATGCGAAATACTAGAGTAAGCGAGTACTTTCCTAAAGTCCGTTTGGATGAGCGCTAAAAAGGCACCGTATAATAAATTAATTACGCCTAATATCGCAATTAGCGTTGCAACATCGTGAAAATATTCCGGGAATAACCCTTTCCCGAAGCGAATAATACCGTACGCTCCAATCTTTAACAAAACACCCGCATGAAGCATAACTACAGCTGGATGCGCTTCTATGTGTACATTGACCATCCAGCGGTGCAACGGAAAAACAGGTAGTTTAATTGCAAAGGCAATCATTATGGCAATAAATACACCAAGCTGCAAGCTACTTGGGATGACGAGTTCTCCCCCTGCGCTTACGCTTCTTAATATCTCTTTCAGCTCCACAATATTTGTTGTACCTGTTTTCGCGAACAAAATTGAGAAAACAATGAGCAAAATAGCTGAGCCAATACCGTTATATATTAAATAACTATAAGCAGCCTTTTCACTCGACAATTTTCCCCACTTCCCAATTAATAAGAACATGGGTGGCAACGTAATTTCAAAGAAGATAAAAAACAACATTAAATTTTGAGCAGCAAAGACGCCGAGCATCCCTATTTCTAGCATGAGTAACAGCATATAAAATGCTTTTAAATTGCTTTTAATAGAAAAGGCTGCAATTGCTGCAAGCATCGCTAGAAGAGCCGTCAGTACCATCATGACAAGCGACAAACCATCAATACCGAGCTCGTAATAAATAGAAAACCACCTTTTATCCACCGCTGTAAAATCTCCGAACTTAATCCATTTCACCTTTTCATCAAATAGTGACAAGCTCTTTCCAGAAGCATATGTACAAGCGAGGACGATGGCGATTCCAAATGGAAGTGCCGTCCCAAATAAGCCAAGCGCCCGCACTGTACGCAATTCCTTTTTCGGTGTTAATACAAGCAATAAAATTCCTAAAAACGGGGAAAAAATGAAGAACGTTAACAACAAATCATTCATCGTAAATCCCCTCCCGTATAGAGCAAAATAATGACGAGTACAGCGAGCGAAACCGCCGTTACAGTACCGTACACTTGTACATTCCCGTTTTGAAGTTTCGAGCCAAGGTTACTTGTGCCTTTAACTACACTTGCAATTAAAACTGCAATTCCTTCGACTACATACACTTCAAATAAGCGAAGCACACGAGCGATTCCTTTCGTAATAGGGATCACCGTCATGTTGTATAGTTCATCCACATAATATTTTTCTTTCAAAAGATTATAAAGCGAGGTTCCCGTACCCCCAGCCCACTCTCTAGAAATTGATTTCTTGCCATATATGAAATATGCAAGAGCGATTCCCGCAAATGAAACGAGCGTCGCAACAATCATAATCCAAACTGGTCCATGCGCTTCTTCAACCTTAAACCCTACATCTTTCGTCAACCAATCTCCGAGAAACGTCCCAAACCATGGTGTATTTATATATCCTGCCACTACTGCGAGAACGCCGAGAACAATCATTGGATACGTCATAATGCGGGGCGACTCATGCACATCTTCCTTCGTCTTCGCTTCCCCAGTAAAGACAAGGAAGTATAGACGAAACATGTAAAATGCCGTTAAGAATGCCGCAAGTACTGCTAATACGAATAAAAAGTAATTACCATTCATCCAAGTCGCAGCCAAAATTTCATCTTTACTAAAGAACCCAGAAAGGAGTGGAACCCCACTAATTGCAAGTGTACCTATCAAAAATAGCGTACCAGTTACTTTCATCTTCTTCTGTAAACCGCCCATTTTGTTAATGTTTTGCGTATGCACGGCATGAATTACACTTCCTGCTGCCAAAAATAGTAGTGCTTTAAAAAAAGCATGTGTCGTCAAATGGAATATACCAGCTACATAACCAGCAGAACCTAACGCGAGCATCATATACCCGAGCTGGCTAACTGTAGAATAAGCAAGTATTCTCTTTATATCTGTTTGTACAAGGCCGATAGAGGCCGCAAAGATTGCAGTGAAAGCTCCGACAATTGCCACTGTCTGCATCGCTACCGCACTTGCCGAAAATAATGGAAACATCGTCGCTACTAAATATACGCCCGCTGCAACCATCGTCGCCGCGTGAATAAGTGCCGACACGGGCGTTGGCCCCTCCATTGCATCTGGCAACCACGTGTGAAGCGGGAACTGACCTGATTTCCCCATCGCCCCGATAAAAATTAATATCGCCGTTATTGTAATCATGTAAGGAGGTAGATCCCCTGTATAAATCGCCCTAAATATTGCGTCATATTCAAAACTACCTGCGTACCAAAAAATTAAAATCATCCCGATAAATAAACCAACATCCCCAATACGGGTCATAATAAAAGCCTTTTTTGCAGCAGCCTTCGCTTCTTCTTTAAAGAAATAAAAACCGATAAGTAAAAATGAGCCAAGGCCAACTAATTCCCAAAATATATAAAGCTGTAATAAATTCGTTGATATAACAAGCCCTAACATCGCAAATGTAAAGAGTCCTAAATATGCGTAAAAGGTTGGTAATCGTTCATCACCTTTCATATAACCTTTCGAATACACATGTACAAGCAGACTCACAAGCGTAACGATAAACAACATTAAAGCTCCTAATGCAGTCACTTCAAAGCCAAATGATATATCCACATCTCCAGCTCTAAGCCACACCCACTTATGCTTCACGCTTGCTTCTGAAAATCTTTCTATTAACACAAGTACCGCAAGTATAAAGGAGAGAAAGACGAAAAAAATACTAAGTACACTGCTTCCTTCTCTAATTTTCTTCCCGAATATAATAAGTAACAAAAACGAAACGAGTGGGAAAAGCGGTATGAGCCATGCATAATCGATCATTGTTTCCTTCCCCCTTTTTCGGTCACAATGCTATCCTTTGAGCGTATCCATTTCATCCACCTGAACTGTCGTACGATTACGATATAAAGCAATTAAAATAGCGAGTCCTACCGCCGCTTCCGCTGCCGCTACAGCCATCGTAAACAGTGAGAAAATTTGACCTGTTAAATTCGGAAATAAGCCTAATTTACTAAACGCCACTAAGTTTAAATTGGCAGCATTTAGCATTAATTCGATACAAACTAATACGATTACTGTATTCCGCTTTGTTAAAGCTCCAAATAGGCCGATGCAAAACAAAATAATCGCAAGTGTTAAATATGCAGAAGCCGGAACGCTACTCATTGGAATCCTCCTCTTTCTCGTCCTTTTTCGCAAGTATAATCGCGCCAACGAGTGCTACAAGTAAAATAACTGAAGTTAGTTCAAATGGGATAATATATTTTGAATAGAGAAGCGTACCGATTTGAAGTGTGTTGTTTTCATGGAGAAGTAAACTTCCTTGTGTGCTCTCATTTGCAAAATCAATATTATTAACAGCGAAATACATAACCGCTCCAAATGCTACAACCGCAAAGAAGATAATCCATTTTCGAAGAGTAAGACGCGATTCATTTTCCGCGTTATGTTTCGTTAACATAATGCCGAAAATCATAATAATTGTGATTGCACCAGAGTAAAGTAAAATTTGTGCAACGCCTATAAATTCGGCTGATAAAAGAAAATACAAACCTGCAATGCTGAGAAATGTTAGAACGAGAGCTAGCATCATGTGCATAACTTTCGTTAAGTTCAACATAAGAACACCGCCGATAATTGCAGACAAGGATAGTATAAAGAATGCTACAAACTCGCCATTCATGCCTTATTCTCCTTCCTGACGTTTTCGTCGTTTTCGTCAAGCCACTGCAAATTTTTAAATAAGTCATCACGTGAATATTCCGCGAGCTCAAAGTTATTTGTCATGACAATCGCCTCTGTCGGACAAACTTCTGTACATAAATCACAAAGAATACAAATTTCAAAATTAATATCATACGTGTCGATAATTTTTCCTTTTTTCGTAGGATCCGGATGTTTCTTTCCTGTTAACTGAATACAGTCTGTCGGACAAATGTTAGAGCATTGATTACAAACAATACATTTCTCCGGATAGAATTTTTGAATCCCCCGAAAACGGTCTGGCAACGGCAACGGTTGATTTGGATAATCATACGTTACCTTCTTCTTGCTCAAATTACTTAGTGTATATTTTAATCCTTTAAATAGTCCCTTCATCTCTTACTGGCACCCCCCTCATAGATTAGAAGAATAACTCCTTAATCAATGCCGTTAAGAAAATATTTGCAAGTGCAATCGGCAATAATACTTTCCATCCAAACTCCATTAACTGGTCACCTCTTATACGCGGGAACGTAACGCGGAACCAAATTAATAGAAAGACTACACTGCTAAATTTCAAAGCAAACCATACGGCACCTGGGATAAATCCAAGAAACATGACTGGATTCCATCCGCCTAAAAAGAGCACTGTAATTAACGATGCCATCCCGAAGAAATATACGTACTCTGAAAGCATGAAAAACGCCCAGCGAAAACCTGAGTATTCCGTATGATATCCAGAAACAAGTTCTGACTCCGCTTCTGGCAAATCGAATGGCGTCCGATTTAACTCTGCAACTGCTGCAATTAAGAAAACGACGAAGCCAATTGGCTGCACGAAAATGTACCAAACCTTCTCCTGCGCCGCTACAATCTCATTTAAATTCAGGCTACCAGCCAACAACACGATACCAATTACACTCATTACGAGCGGAATCTCATAAGAAATCATTTGCGCCGCCGCACGCATCCCTCCTAAAAGGGAATATTTATTATTCGATGCCCATCCCCCAGTTACAACACCTATCGTCGTAATACCGGAAACAGCGATATAATAAAGTAGCCCGACTCCAATATCGGCAAATTGAAATTTATCAGTGAACGGTATAACTGCCAGCACCATAAATGCTGGCGCAAATGCAATGACAGGTGCTAATATAAACAGTGGTTTATCTGCTGCTTTCGGAATACTATCTTCTTTCAATAATAGTTTTAAAACATCAGCTACCGTTTGCAGTAAACCGAATCGGCCTCCAACCTGGTTTGGTCCAATCCGCCCTTGCATAAATCCCATCACTTTCCGTTCTGCCAAAATTCCATATGTAACGAAGCCAAGGACTGCAAATAGTAGAAGCACCGCTAATCCGAAAAAAATGAAGAAATTCGTCCAGCTTGAAGGTGATTGTAAGAGCGTCTCAATCATTAGCCATCAACCTCCCCAAGTACAATATCAACTCCACCTAAAATCGTAATTAAATTAGCGATGTTTTCACCTTTCAATAACTTCGGTAAAATTTGCAAGTTATAAAAAGATGGCCTACGAAACTTCAAACGGTACGGCTCTTTCTTTCCGTCACTAGCGATGTAACAACCAATCTCTCCGCGCGGCGATTCGATACGTACAAACGCTTCTCCCTTAGGTGCCTTAATAATTTTCGGTACTTTTGCCAGCACTGCTCCATCTTTTGGGAACTGCTGAACTGCTTGCTCAACAATCTTTAAAGACTCCTCGATTTCTTGCATTCGGCAAACGTAGCGATCCCAAGCATCTCCCACGCTTCCAACAGGAATATCAAAATCAAAACGATCATAAATCGAATACGGCTCGTCTTTGCGAAGATCCCAGTTTACTCCAGTGCACCGCAAATTTGCTCCGCTTAAAGAATACGAGATCGCTTCTTCCGCGCTATATATACCAACGCCTTTCACACGATTTAAGAAAATCTCATTACCGCTAACAAGATCATGATAACCTGCCAATTGCTCTCTCATATACGGAACAAACTCTTCCACCTTTTCAATCCAACCATCTGGCGCATCCCACTTCACACCGCCAACTCTCATATAGTTAAAAGTAAGCCGTGCCCCGCATAATTCATTTAATAAATTTATAATCATCTCTCGTTCACGAAACGCGTACAAAAACGGGCTGACCGCTCCTATATCAAGAAGATTCGTCCCCCACCAAACGAGATGGCTTGCAATTCTCCCTAGCTCCATCGCAAGTACTCGCAAGTATTCGGCACGCTCCGGAATTTCAAGTCCCATCATCGTCTCTACAGCATGGCAAATGACGTAATTATTCGTCATGGCTGATAAATAGTCCATTCGATCTGTATAAGGGATAATTTGCGTATACTGTAAGCTCTCAGCGATTTTTTCCGTCCCGCGATGCAAATACCCAATAACCGGTGTAGCTTCTCTAATAATTTCCCCGTCAATCTTAATTACGAGCCTGAACACACCATGTGTACTCGGATGCTGAGGTCCTACATTCAAAAGCATCTCTTCCGTACGGATCATAGCTACACCTCCACATCATACGGTTCATAGTCTTTTCTAAGCGGATGTCCTACCCAATCATCTGGCATTAAAATACGCGTTAAATTCGGATGCCCTTTAAATACAATGCCGAGCAAATCGTATGCTTCTCGCTCCGGCCAGTCAGCCCCTTTCCAAAGCGCTGTCACAGATTCAACTTGCGGTTCTTCCCGGTCTAGCTTTACCTTCACCGCTACCGATTGTTTCTTACCATATGAAAACAAATGAACATATACTTCCATATGTGTCACAAAATCCGTCGCATGTAGCTCTGACATATAATCAAAAGCAAGTCCTTCATGGAATCGCAGTGACTCCATCACTTCATAATATTTTTCGGGATCCACCACAAGAGTCGGCACATCCTTTGACAGTTTATTAATGTAGGAATCTACTAATGCACCCTCTCCTACCTTCTCCCTAATAGCCTCAACATACTGATTTAAATACGGCTGATTTACGGACGTTTCTTCCCGCTTCGGCTCATCCTCTTTCTTACCTTCAGCTCCCTTTGTCTTCGCTCTTGCAGCCGCTGCTGCTTTCGCTTTTGCTGCTGCAATTGCCTTTGCCTTTTCATCTCCCGAATCCCCATCACCTTGCGAAGCTTTCTGCTTCGCTAATGCTGCCGCTTTTGCCTTGGCTGCTGCCACCGCCTTTGCCTTTGCTTTCGCTTTTTCTTCTTCCGTTACTTCTTCTGTTCCTTCTCTTTTCTGCTTCGCTAACGCCGCCGCTTTTGCTTTTGCTGCTGCCGCTACCTTTGCCTTTGCTTTCGCTTTTTCTTCTTCCGTTACCTCTTCTGTTCCTTCTCTTTTCTGCTTCGCTAACGCCGCCGCTTTTGCTTTTGCAGCCGCTTCTGCCTTCGCCTTCGCTTTCGCTTTTTCTTCTTCCGTTACTTCTTCTGTTCCTTCTCTTTTCTGCTTCGCTAACACCGCCGCTTTTGCTTTTGCAGCCGCTTCTGCACGTCGTTTTGCTTCTTCTATAGTAATATCATTATTTTTTGGTAGCGCTTTCTCTTTTTCTTGATTTTCTGCCTCAAGCTCACTTATTTCCGCCTCGTGTTTCGCTACAAGGCGTTTTCTCGCTTCTTCTTTTGCACGCCTAGCTGCTTCTTTTTTCAGATCCTCTAAGTCTTTGTTTGGATTACTCATTTATTCGTCACCTGCTTCCCGGTCTTTGCTTCGTAACGAATTTTTTCTTTTAATTTATTAATTCCATAAATTAATGCAGCCGGATTTGGGGGACAACCAGGAATATACACATCAACTGGTACGATTTGGTCTACACCTTTCACAACAGCATATGAATTTACATACGGACCACCTGCTGTCGCACAAGATCCCATCGCAATAACCCATTTCGGTTCGGGCATTTGATCATATAAGCGCCGAACAATAGGAGCCATCTTCTTCGTTACTGTTCCCGATACAATCATGACGTCCGATTGTCTTGGTGAAGTCCGAAAAAATGACCCAAATCGATCTAAATCGTAATGTGATGAGCCTACTCCCATCATTTCAATTGCACAGCACGCCAGTCCGAATGTCATTGGCCATAAAGAATTGCTCCTCGCCCATCCTTTCAACTGCTCCAATGTAGAAAAAAAGATATTTCGTTCTAATTCTGCTCGCTCATTTGGATGTAATTCCTCAAAATTTATAACCATTGTAACACCTTCTTTTTCCAAGCATACGCTAATCCAACTAGCAACATTACAACAAAGATGAGCATTTCAATTAATGCAAATAAACCTAGCTTGTCATACGCAACAGCCCAAGGATATAAAAATAAAGTTTCTACATCAAAGATCACAAACAATAAAGCGAAAATATAATAACGAGCATGAAACCGAATATTTGCATCATGAAACGGCTCAATTCCACTCTCATACGTCGTCGCCTTTGCTGCACTTGGCTTATTTGGGCGCAGCATCCTTCCTAATGTAAGAGCCACTACCGGCAGCAATATACCTAATAGCAAGAAAATCAAAACGATCATATAACTATTTTCATATACACTTGCCATTGTGAAACCCTCCCCCCTAAATTAAGAACAAGTTCACATAGTAAACAATATGTCCTAGTTGCAGTAATTATTATTTTTAAATTTTTCTAAATAATGCAACTATTCTAATCATTATAGCAAACTTCAAATTCCTATGTCGATATGTTGGGAGACAGAAACAAGAATTATTAAAATCTATTTTTACAACTCGCTATAACTGTGCAAAATAAATATAAAACTTATATACGCTTTTCAAGAAACCGTAGGTGATATAAATGAAAAAACAAACACATGTAAGTATTCTTATAAGCATTGTATTGCTGTCTATAACGATTCACTACGTAGCGATGCCTTTTCTATATGAATATTCATTTCCTTTTCAGCTATTAATCGGAATGAGTACCCTATTAATTGATATTATCGCTTGTAGTTATATACTTTACTTTTCAAACATGAAAGAAGGGCTATCTCGTTTATTTTGGATTATATTATCCGTTGGAGCTCTCTCTTATTTTATCGGTGATATAGTCGTTGCCTATCAGCGTTTAATTGTAAAGGACTTCTATACGTTCGTTGATCCATCTGACTTTTTTTACTTACTTTTTTTAGTTACTTTTGCATTTGCCTTTCTATACGAAATCATTTATAACCGAGATTTATTAGAAAAACTTTTTATGCTATGTGATATTTGTATTATCGTTACAGCCCAATTTACTTTAAGTTACTACTTACTTATTGAACGAACCATTCACTTTTTCACAACATCCTATATCGACATATTTGTTCAACTTACCTATCCAATGGTTGATTTACTCTTTCTCTTAATAGGAATCAATCTTTTATTCAAACCACTATCCTTATTACCTAAAAAGGTTGGTGCGCTTCTTAGCAGTGCTTTAATTTTATATGCTACTACAGATGCGATTTATGCTTATATAAAATACTTCATACCAGAGTATTCTATGTTTACAGTTACTCCTTTCTATCAAGTAACCTTAGTACTAGTAGCAATCGCCTGTATTCTCCATACAAAAGAACCTGAAAAACAAGAGCAAGTACTACTAACACCTAAAATTGGTGAATCAATCCGATTATCATTGCCTTATATTTCAGTAATAACACTTATTCTTTTTATATTAGTTGAATACGTCTTTGGGCCTATTATAGTAATTGGTCTTATAATAACTTTCTCTTTCGTTCTCATACGTCATAGTTTAGTTCGAAAACAAAATAAAATATTATTGCTAGCTCAAATGCAATTCAACTCAGAACTCGAGAAACAAATTAAACTACGTACAGAAGATTTAGTAGAACAGAAGAATGAACTCTATCATAATCAACAAATGTTTAAATCTTTATACGAGCATCATCCAGATCCAATCTTCACATTAGATTTATACGGCAATTTTCTCAAAGTAAATAACGCTGGTACTACTTTACTCGGTTATCAAACGAATGAATTATTAAACCAGCCTTACTATTCACTCATATACGAAGAAGATTTAGAAGAAATGATTAACTCCTTTCATCGTGTAAAAAAGGGACATTCTATCTCTTTAGAAATACGGGCGTATCATAAAAACAGAGATATTTACTACTTGCACGTTACCGCCGTACCGATCTTTTTAAAAGAGAAAATTTCTGGGGTTTATTTAATGATTAAAGATATTACGGAAAGCAAACAACAGCAAGAACAGATTAATTTTCTAGCATACCATGATACTTTAACAGAGCTTGCAAATCGTCGTGCATTTCATCAACATTTGGAACAGGCAATTGCACGAGCAAAAATATCGAAAAAGCCTTTTGCTGTTATGTTTCTCGACCTAGACCGTTTTAAAGTTATTAATGATACCCTCGGTCATCGAGTAGGAGACCTATTGCTCATCGCAGTAGCAAAAAGGCTCGAAAGAATATCAACATCAAATATGAAACTCGCGCGGCTAGCTGGAGATGAGTTCACAATCCTTATCGAAAATTACAAAAAAAAGCCAGATGTCCAAAAAATGGCTGATATAATTGTAGCGGCCATGAATGAGCCATTTGAAATCGAAAATCAACATTTACAAATCTCACCGAGTATCGGAATTGCAATATATCCTGAAGCAGGTGAAGATCCGCTATCCATTTTGCAGCATGCTGATATGGCCATGTACGAAGCAAAAAATAGAGGAAAAAACGGTAGCTCTCTTTACACGAAAGAACTATATAAAAAAATGGAACGAAAAGCTCGAATTGAAAAAGATCTGCCAATTGCTTTAGTAAACAAAGAATTTCATCTCGTCTATCAACCACAAATTGATACGACAACAAATAAAATCATCGGCGCTGAAGCTTTAATACGTTGGAAACACCCACTATTAGGTGATATTTCACCATGTGAGTTTATTCCAATTGTAGAAGAGACGCCACAAGTAGTCCCACTTGGACATTGGGTATTACAAGAAGCTTGTCTCCAATTAAAAATATGGCATATCCTTGGCTACCAAAATTTAAAAATAAGTGTTAATTTATCCGCAAAAGAGTTCCGGCAAGATCAATTAATCGAAAATATTTCACAAATATTAAACAACGTAAGCGTCGACCCAAAATATGTCACACTTGAGTTAACAGAAAGAATTGCAATGATTGACGAGAAAGAAACGTTATTAAGACTGAAGCAATTAAAAGAATACGGTATCCAAACTTCCATTGATGACTTCGGTACTGGGTATTCTTCTCTTGCTTATTTATCAATTTTTCCAATCGACACATTAAAAGTACCGAGAGAATTCACACAATTAGCCGATCATCGTCCTGAAGAACGAGCCATCGTTTCTACAATCCTTTCCCTCGCAAATACTTTAAATCTTTCAGTCGTTGCCGAAGGAATTGAAACCGAAAAACAGCTTAAGTTTCTGCAAAAACATAACTGTAAATATATGCAAGGTTACTATTTCAGTAAACCACTTACTAGTAATCAATTTATAAAGTTTCTACAAAAAACCCCCAGTATGAACAAATAATTCATACTGGGGGTTTTATAGTGCTAAATTTTTTTCTCATAATATTCTTCTGCGATTTCTTCGTAAAAAGCCGCAGATGTTGTGTAGAAATATGGAATTAACCATAAGAATCCAATCCCTAACGTAATACAACTCAATATAAACCAACCGATAAAACTTAAACATAAAATGAAATACTCCATCTTATGCCCATCCATCATACGACGGCTTTCTGTAATAGCTTGATTTATGGAATACTCAGGATGATCATTTATTATAAAGTACGTCATCGCATAAGAGAATGATTTAATGATGCCTGGAATAATAAATAGTAAAAACCATAAGAAAATATAAATGTTCACTACTATATATAATAAAAATGACTTTATAAACTTACTTCCTGCTGTAAACCATCTAAATATATGCCCAATACGCGCGTCTTTTTCTCGAATTATATGTAGCGCTAAATAATAGCCACCTAACGTTAATGGACCTACCATAAAAGTTGTAATAATATCTACTATCATGGAGTTTTTCATATCTTCCCAACCCAAAATTTGTGTAAACGAAAAATCAACAATAAAGTTAAAAGTGATCATTATAACAGAAATAAGTAATGTGGCTCCGACTGCTAATCCCCATTTCCCTTCTAATGAATCTAGTGCTTCTCCTTTTAGATCACTAATCATATTTAGCCTCCTATACACAATAATTCTATTAGTATAGCATGTTTCTATTGCAATTCACCTTTTGAGATGTAGCGATAAAAGTGTGCTGTCGTTGTACTCATATACGGACTAAGCCAAAGAAAGCCTATTCCAAAAGTAAGAAGCGCTAAAATAGCCCATCCTATGAAGCTCAGCCATAAAAGAAACAAATCTAACTTATGCCCCTTCATAAGATTCTTACATTCCTTCATCGCCTGCGAAACACTATATTCTGGATTTTCAATCATTACATAGTACGTCAGCGCATAAGAAAAATACATCACAATCATACCAACAATTGAAATCGCTAATAGCACGAAGAAAGCTATTGCAAATGACGTATTCCCTTCTTCACCTAACAATGCAAATAAGCCTATTAACAGCATCGGAATCCATGTACCTGTATATAACAAAATTGCAAGCATTGCCCACATTGTTTTCATCATTCTTTTAAAACCGCGAAATCCTTCAAATAAGTGATCTACTTTAGCATCTTCTCGTTTACTAATCTGTAAAAATACATTTGTATAACCATATGATGTAATCCCATACGATGCGTTACTCAAAATTATCATAATGCAATAAAAAATCCCAAAGGTAATACCTGCTCCAATTGACATCGTTTCCTCTTCAAATGATCCAGTTAAACTTACAACTGAGAGAAATATAATAATTCCTGGAATTAATAGTATAAGCATTGCAGCCATCGAAACGACATAACTTAAAATAAAATATAAAATTGTTGACCCAACACCTAGTCCCCATTTTCCCTTTAAAGAGTACAATGCTTCTCGTTTCATTTCACCAATCATTGATTCATCCCCTTCATAAAATATAAATTGTTGTACACTTCTACTTATACAAGCATCAATATAATTATACCAGTTTTGTAAAATTCTCCATAAAATAGACAAAAAATCCGTAAAGGCAAGGGCCCTTACGGATTTTTTTTACTTCATATCAGAAACGTTTAAACGGTTCACGGCACGTTGCAAGGCCATTTCTGCACGTTTAAAGTCAACATGTGCTTGTTTATCTTGCATACGTTGCTCAGCGCGACGCTTCGCTTCATTTGCACGATGGATATCGATATGGTTTGCTTCTTCAGCAGATGATGATAATACAGTCACTTTATCTGGACGAACTTCGATAAAGCCACCGCTTACTGCTACATAATCAGTGTGTCCACCATTTTTCAGACGAACTGCACTAATTTTTAATGGTGCAACAGTTGGAATGTGACCTGGTAAGATCCCCATTTCCCCACTCTCTGCTTTTACACTTACCATTTCTACTTCTTTTTCGTAAACCGGTCCATCAGGAGTTACAATACTGACTGGAAATGTCTTCATACTTCGTCCCTCCTAAGGCCTTACGCCATCATTTTCTTTGCGTTTTCAATAACTTCTTCAATGCCACCTACTAAGCGGAATGCATCTTCTGGAAGGTCATCATATTTTCCTTCTAGAATTTCTTTGAAACCACTAACTGTATTTTTTACAGGTACGTAAGAACCTTTTTGACCTGTAAACTGCTCAGCTACGTGGAAGTTTTGAGATAAGAAGAATTGAATACGACGAGCACGATGTACAACTAACTTATCTTCTTCAGATAACTCATCCATACCTAAGATAGCGATGATATCTTGAAGTTCTTTATAACGTTGTAAAGTTTGTTGTACTTGACGAGCTACTTCATAATGTTCTTCTCCTACGATTTCTGGAGACAGTGCACGAGATGTAGATGCTAATGGATCTACGGCTGGGTAAATACCCATTTGTGTTAAACGACGCTCTAAGTTTGTTGTTGCATCTAAGTGAGCGAACGTTGTAGCTGGTGCTGGGTCAGTATAGTCATCGGCTGGTACATATACCGCTTGGATAGACGTGATAGACCCTTTATTTGTAGATGTAATACGCTCTTGTAATTGACCCATTTCTGTTGCAAGTGTTGGTTGGTAACCTACCGCAGATGGCATACGACCAAGAAGGGCAGATACTTCAGAACCCGCTTGCGTGAAACGGAAGATGTTATCGATGAACAGAAGTACGTCTTGTCCTTGCTCATCACGGAAATGCTCAGCCATTGTTAAACCTGTTAATGCAACACGTTGACGTGCTCCAGGTGGCTCGTTCATTTGTCCGAATACCATCGCAGTTTTCTTGATTACGCCAGAATCGCTCATTTCGTGGTATAAGTCATTACCCTCACGAGTACGCTCACCTACACCAGCGAATACAGAGATACCACCGTGCTCTTGTGCGATGTTGTTAATTAATTCCTGAATTAATACTGTTTTACCTACACCGGCACCACCGAATAGGCCGATCTTACCACCCTTAATGTAAGGAGCAAGTAAGTCTACTACTTTAATACCAGTTTCAAGAATTTCTACTTTAGTAGATAATTCTTCGAATGCAGGTGCTTGACGGTGAATTGGATCACGGTGTACATCCGCAGGAAGTTCACCATCTAAGTCAATTGCATCACCTAATACGTTGAATACACGTCCAAGTGTTACATCACCAACTGGTACAGAAATTGCTTTACCAGTATCTTCTACTTCTGTGCCACGAACAAGTCCATCTGTGGAAGACATCGCAACTGTACGAACTGTATCATCACCTAAATGAAGTGCAACTTCAAATGTTAAGTTCATGCTTCCGTTTTCGTTGCTTTGTTTTACCGTAAGGGCGTTGTAGATTTCTGGTAGCTTTCCGCCATCAAACTTAACGTCTACAACCGGACCCATGATTTGCGTAACGCGCCCTTTATTCATCGGGTTCCCTCCTAGCTTTCTTTTAATTAGCCAGCTTTCTAAGAGAAGTTGGCTTTTAATTTTTTATTAGTTTAGCTTACGCGACTCTTTTGAAAGAGCCGCTTCCGCTTTTTATTGAATCTAGCTCCGGTGGCTAGAAGGGTCGGTCATTTCACCCCTTCCTACGAGGCAAAGAACGCCTCTTTGTCAGGAGTTCCAATGCCCTTCCCTTCTGAGCAAGTCACCTACGCTTTTTATTGAATCTAGCTCCGGCGGTTAGAATGTTCGGTGGCTTCGCTTTTTCCTACGAGGCACAAATCGCCTCTACGTCAAAAGCTCCATCTCCCTCTCATTCTGAACGAACCGCCTACGCTTTTTAATACTATTCTAACGCTGCTGCTCCACCAACGATTTCCGTAATTTCTTGCGTAATCGCTGCCTGACGCGCACGGTTGAATGAAAGTGTAAGTGAATCGATAACTTCCATTGCGTTGTCTGTAGCACTCTTCATTGCTGTCATACGCGCTGCGTGCTCACTTGCTTTACCATCTAGTAATGCACCGTACACTAAGCTTTCTGCGTATTGTGGCAATAGTACTTTTAAAATCTCTTCTTCAGAAGGTTCGAATTCATAAGCTGTCGTCGGTTTATCAGACGCCACATCAGTAAGCGGTAAAATTTTATTTTCCGTTACTTCTTGTGAAATTTTACTTACGTAATGGTTGTAGTAAATATACAGCTCATCATAAGCACCATCTGCAAACATCGCAATTGCTCGAGAAGCAAGATCTTTAATATCAGTAAATGATGGGTGGTCAGATAATCCAACTACTTCATCAATGATGTTAAAGCCGCGACGTTTTAAATAATCACGTCCTAGTCGTCCAAGCACAATAATTGAATATTGGTTTGAATCCATATTATGACGTTCACGAATTACGTTACTCACTGTACGTAATACGTTACTGTTATAACCACCTGCTAGTCCGCGATCAGATGTAATAACGATGTATCCTGTACGCTTTACAGGACGCGCATTTAGCATCGGATGATTAATTCCTTTACTTCCTTGCGCAATGCTCGCTACTACTTCTTGAATCTTTTCCATATACGGAACGAAAGATTTAGCATTTTGTTCTGCACGGTTTAACTTAGATGCAGATACCATCTCCATCGCTTTCGTAATTTGACTCGTTTTCTTTGTCGAGGTAATCTTCGCTTTTATATCGCGTAAAGATGCCACAGGTTTTCACCACCTTTTTTCCGGAAGTTGGCACGATTAGTAAGAATCCTCTTCCTAATCTACGTTGCAAGATATTCTTGCTCATGATTGAAGGAAAAGAATAGGTGCACCTACTCTTTTCCTTTACATAACCGTCAGCAATCTCAAAGATTGAGATGCCTATATATATTATTATCTAGCTCCAGCAGCTTGAATGTTCGGTGGCTTCACTTCTTCCCCCTCACATTCAGGACGAGCCGCTTCCGCTTTTATTACTCAGAAGCTACGAATACTTTTTTAAATCCGTTAATTGCTGCTGCAAATTTGTCGTCATCCGCAAGTTTCTTAGTTGTGCGGATTTCTTCTAATAAGTCAGTCGCATTAGAATCTAACCAAGCATGGAATTCTTCTTCGAAACGAGTGATATCTACTACTGGGATATCATCTAGGAATCCACGTGTTAAAGCGTAAAGAATGATAACTTGTTTCTCTACACGTAACGGTTTGTGTAATCCTTGTTTTAATACCTCAACAGTACGAGCACCACGGTTTAGTTTCGCTTGAGTTGCTTTATCAAGGTCAGAGCCGAACTGAGCGAACGCTTCTAACTCACGGTAAGATGCAAGGTCAAGACGAAGTGTACCTGATACTTTACTCATTGCTTTAATCTGAGCAGATCCACCAACACGAGATACAGAAGTACCCGCATCGATCGCTGGACGTACGCCAGAGAAGAATAGGTCAGATTGTAAGAAGATTTGTCCATCCGTAATAGAAATTACGTTTGTTGGGATGTAAGCTGATACGTCCCCTGCTTGTGTTTCGATGAAAGGTAGTGCAGTTAAAGAACCGCCGCCTCTTGCATCACTTAATTTTGCTGCACGCTCTAATAAGCGAGAATGTAAGTAGAATACATCCCCTGGATAAGCTTCACGACCTGGAGGACGACGTAATAGTAATGACAGCTCACGGTAAGCCGCTGCTTGTTTTGATAAGTCATCATATACTACTAATACGTGTTTACCATTGTACATGAACTCTTCACCCATTGTTACACCAGCATAAGGAGCTAAGTATAATAATGGAGCTGGTTGAGAAGCAGATGCAGTTACAACGATTGTGTACTCTAATGCACCGTGCTTACGTAGTGTTTCTACTACGTTACGTACAGTTGATTCTTTTTGTCCGATAGCTACATAGATACAAATCATATCTTCATCTTTTTGGTTAATGATTGTATCAAGTGCAACTGCTGTTTTACCAGTTTGACGGTCACCGATGATTAACTCACGTTGACCACGGCCAATTGGTACAAGAGCATCGATCGCTTTAATACCTGTTTGAAGTGGCTCATGAACAGATTTACGATCCATTACACCTGGTGCTGGACTTTCGATTGGACGAGTGTTTGTTGTATTGATTGGGCCTAAACCATCAACTGGTTGACCTAATGGGTTTACAACACGACCAATTAGTTCTTTTCCTACTGGTACTTGCATGATGCGACCAGTACGACGAACTTCGTCACCTTCACGGATTTCTGTGTAAGGTCCTAAAATGATAATACCTACGTTGTTTTCCTCTAAGTTTTGTGCTAGTCCCATAACGCCGTTAGAGAACTCTACAAGTTCACCAGCCATAACGTTATCAAGACCATGAGCACGCGCAATACCGTCACCAACTTGGATAACTGTACCAACATCACTAACTTCGATTTCAGACTGATAGTTCTCGATTTGTTGCTTTATCAGTGCGCTAATTTCTTCAGCTCTGATGCTCATGTGCTTCACCCCTATCTATTCTTCATTAATTCACGCTGAATACGTGCTAATTTTCCTTGTAAACTTCCGTCATAAATGCGATTTCCAATACGTACTTTAATTCCGCCTAGTAAATCTTCATCTACAACATTTTTCACGCGAATTGCATCTTTTCCCGTTCTCTTTGCAAATGCTTCTGCAATGTTAAGCTTCTCTTCTTCAGATAGAAGACGAATAGAATATACAGTTGCATCCGCTACGTTACGTTCTTCATTAGCAAGAACAACATATTCATCTGCAATTTCAGGTAAGATATCAATACGCTTGTTATCAATTAAAATATATAACGTATTTAAAATTGATTCAGAAACAGATCCGAATACGTTTGCAAGAAACGTTTTCTTCTGCTCTTTTGAAATGTTTGGTTGCGTTAAAAAGCTATGTAGTTCCCCGTTCTTTACATAAACGTTTTGTACAAGGCGTAATTCTTCTTCAAACATTTCTAATACGTGTTTTTCTTTTGCAATTTTAAAAAGAGCGACAGCATAACGTTTTGCTACAATCCCATTGCTCATCGCGCTTCTCCTACTTCTTTAATATAATCGCGAATTAACTTAACTTGATCTTCTTCTTTTAATTCTTTTTCAATTACTTTAGAAGCAATTTGAACAGATAAAGAAGCGACTTGTTCTTGTAAAGCAGCAATTGCTTGCTCTTTTTCGCGTTGAATTTCTTGTACAGCAGATGCTTTAATTGATTCTGCTTCTTCTTTCGCAGCAGCAACAATCACATCTTTTTGATCTACAGCTTGTTTTTTCGCTCTTTCGATTAACTCTTGTGCTTCAACACGCGATTGTTTTAACATTTCACGTTGTTCTTCTACTAACTTCTTCGCTTCAGCGTTACTTCTTTCTGCAGCGTCGATTTCATTAGTAACATGCTCTTCACGTTCTTTCATAATTCCCATTAAAGGACCCCACGCAAATTTGCGTAGCATTATTAATAGAATTAAGAAAATGAACAATGTATAAGCAATCGTTCCAAATGGAATGGCAGCTCCTAATAATAAAGTTGGCACAAGGATTCACTCCCTTCAAAATATCTAAATTGATCATATGAAAAAAAAAGACATACGTTTCGTTCATAAAGCAATGGCGAAGAAAGTTCGGAAAAACACTCTTCGCCATCTATGTAAGGGGAGTCTCCCTTATTTGTTCATTACGATGAATGCAATAACTACACCGATGATTGGAAGTGCCTCAACTAAAGCAACCCCGATGAACATAATTGTTTGAAGTGCGCCTTTTAATTCTGGTTGACGAGCAACACCTTCGATTGTACGTGATACGATAAGACCGTTACCAATACCTGCACCTAATGCTGATAAACCAATTGCAATTGCAGCTGCGATTACACCTAAACTCATTTAATTTGTCCTCCTTTGTATTATAAAAAAATAAATTTTTTCTTACTTAAATTATATTAATGGTCATGACTTACTTTATGAGCCATATAAACCATCGTTAACATAACGAAAATAAATGCTTGGATTGATCCAACGAATACACTGAATCCCATCCATGCTAACATCGGTACAAGCGCACCTAATGCTCCAAGGAATGATGCCCCGCCTAACTTAGCAAGTAATCCTAATAAGATCTCACCTGCATAAATGTTACCGAATAAACGAAGACCTAACGTTAATGTGTTAGCAAACTCCTCAATAACCTTTAATGGGAATAAGAATTTCATAGGTTGGAAATAACCTTTAACATACTCTTTCGTACCCTTCATCTTAATTCCATAATAATGGGTGAGGGTAACTACCATCACGGCTAATGTTAATGTAACTGCTGGATCAGACGTTGGTGACCTCCACCATGCAATATGTTCGCCAGCTTCAGTTGCTGAATACATGAATGGTAAACCAAGGAAGTTCGATACGATGATAAACATGATAAGCGTAACGCCAAGTGTTAAGAAACGTCCACCTGTTTTCCAGTCCATCGTACTATTGATAATCCCTTTCACGAAGTCAAACACCCATTCCATGAAGTTTTGCATCCCGGTTGGGCGAAGGGCTAAGCTGCGAGTTCCGATAACAGCGATTAAGAAAACAATAACTGCTGCTACAGTAACCATCATAACTGATGACAAATCGAACGTTAAACCTAGAAATTTAACTAATTTACCGTGTTCCACTAGTAATTCACCTCTCTTCCCTGCTCTTATACTCTAAATAAAGAAAATCTATGATCATGACAAGGTATCCTGTCAGCAATCCTACACCTAAGCCCCACATCGCAATTAACTCTTGATATTTGGCTGCAAATAAAATTAATAACCCAATCGTGGCGAATCTTGAATATGTACTTACAGCTGTCGCCTTAAACTTCACGTTTTCTCCATTTGTTACGCGATCTAACAGCTTGTCTGTTCTACGTGCAATGATGCGCAAACTAAGAAAACTGAAAATCGTTCCGATAATCAGCCCAAGAAATACATCCTTGTAAGAGGTAAATCCCCATCCTAGCACTAGAAGCGCAAGCAAGTAGTACATATATTTCTTTTGTCTTTGGACAAGTCCATGTACGTCTATCATCATTGCTCTCCCGAATAGTAATGTCGAATGAGTCGAATCATTGCGTATACCCCTGTTCCTAACCCGAGTAATAACCCTATAATAAGAAACAATGGAAACGTTCCAACCTTATTATCAATCCACTGCCCACCAAAGATTCCAACAAGTATAGAACCGACTAATTGAGCAAGAATTCCTGACATTAAAGCATATGCTTTTATATGGCTGCGATCGTTTTTTTGCAAGGATTCATCCCTCCAATATGTAACCCTCATTCACGATGTGTTAATAATAACTCATTTTTTTGCATAAATCCTATACAAAACAAAAAGTTTACATTTTCGTCACGGAATAGATGTATTTTTGTCACTGAAAGCCCTACCATCTATCCCCGTTGTTAGCATACAATAGGGTATTAACAGTGTCAACGAGAAATCGTAAAAAATCTAAAAATTTGAGTATTAGGCATTTCCTCCCAAAAATGAAAACGTTCCCCTTCTAAATACTGGTTACATATATGCAATTTCTAACAGTTTTCTCTTTATAATAGAAGGAAATGTTCACAAGTTTGTCACTATTATATTTTCGAGATATAACGCTTTTCTTCCATAATATAGTGTTCCTCAGACGTAAGACTTCTATATTATATGTGATGTGTATGCAACTTATGTTGTATATACGATGTATATTTATCCTCTCCTCTCCCCTACTTGCTTACAGCAAAAAAAAACGAGCAGGGGAATCTCCCCTGCTCGTCAGTTGTCTTACTTCGTTCCGAATAAACGGTCACCAGCATCACCAAGACCTGGTACTACATATCCGTGGTCATTTAATTTCTCATCTAATGCTGCTACATAAATATCAACATCGGGATGTTCTTCTTGTACTACTTTTACCCCTTCTGGAGCTGCAACGATACACATTAATTTAATTTGTTTCGCACCGCGCTTTTTCAGAGAGTTAATTGCTTCAGCCGCAGAACCACCTGTTGCTAGCATCGGATCTAGTACGATAAAGTCACGCTCTTCTACATCCGTTGGAAGTTTCACATAGTATTCTACCGGTTGCAATGTTTTAGGGTCACGGTATAAACCAACGTGTCCTACTTTTGCTGCTGGAATTAATTTCAGAATTCCATCAACCATTCCTAAACCTGCACGTAAAATCGGAATTAAACCAAGTTTTTTACCAGCGATCACTTTTGTTGTCGCTTTGCTTACAGGCGTTTCAATTTCAATATCCTTAAGCGGAAGGTCGCGAGTAATTTCGAAAGCCATTAAGCTTGCTACTTCGTCCACTAATTCACGAAAATCTTTCGTACCTGTATTCTTATCGCGAATATATGTAATCTTATGTTGAATTAACGGGTGATCAAATACATACAGTTTTCCCATGTGAATCTCTCCTTTAGATGATATTCATGCGTTTGCACGCTTTTTTACACTATTTACGATTGTAAAGAAAACGCTACTAATATTCAAGGGCAAATTTGGCAAAATCATGATTTTACGATGAATCTATCTAGTATCTTTACCAATTATGGGAGCTGTATCCTTCATTATATCGCCAAAATTTATTCATCATTTGTATACATACTTTAAAAATAATATATGTCCACAAAAAAGACTGCCAAAACAATTACGTTTCAGCAGTCTTCTTCAATCTATTATAGATTTGGATACATTGAGAATTTGCTCGTTAACGCTTCTACACGCTTACGTGCTTCTTCTAATGCAGCTTCATTCTCATGATTTTTTAATGTATAAGCAATAAGTGACGCAATTTCATCCATTTCTTCTAAACCGAAACCACGAGATGTTACAGCTGCTGTACCGATACGTACACCACTTGTTACAAATGGGCTTGCTGTTTCAAATGGAATTGTATTTTTGTTCACTGTAATACCAACTTCATCTAATACGTGCTCTGCTACTTTACCTGTGATTTCTAGGTTACGAACATCAATCAAGATTAAGTGATTGTCTGTTCCGCCAGAAACAAGTGTAAGTCCTTCTTTTTGAAGACCTTCAGCTAAGCGGTTCGCATTGTTAATGATATTTTGTGCATACGTTTTGAAATCCTCTTGAAGTGTCTCACCAAACGCAACAGCTTTTGCAGCGATTACGTGCATAAGTGGACCACCTTGAATACCAGGGAAGATTGATTTATCAATTTGTTTTGCAAACTTCTCTTCACATAAAATCATACCACCGCGCGGACCACGTAACGTTTTATGTGTTGTCGTTGTAACGAAATGTGCATGTGGTACTGGATTTGGATGTAAGCCAGCAGCTACTAAACCAGCGATATGTGCCATATCCACCATTAAGTATGCACCCACTTCATCTGCAATCTCACGGAATCGTTTGAAATCGATAACACGAGGGTATGCACTTGCACCTGCAACGATTAATTTTGGTTTATGTTCTTTCGCTTTTGCTAATACATCATCGTAATTAATACGGTGAGAGTCAGCATCCACGCCATATTCTACGAAATTATATTGTACTCCACTGAAGTTAACAGGGCTTCCGTGTGTTAAGTGACCACCATGAGATAAATTCATACCAAGTACTGTATCGCCTTGCTCTAAAATTGTGAAGTATACTGCCATGTTCGCTTGTGCACCAGAGTGTGGTTGAACGTTTACGTGCTCTGCGCCAAAAATTTCTTTTACGCGATCACGTGCGATATCTTCTACTACGTCTACGTGTTCACAGCCACCATAGTAACGTTTTCCAGGATATCCTTCAGCATACTTATTTGTTAAAACAGAACCTTGCGCCTCCATTACCGCTTCACTTACAAAGTTTTCCGAAGCAATTAACTCAATCTTTGAACGCTGTCTTCCTAGTTCTGCCTCAATTGCAGCAAATACCTTTTCATCTTGACGTTTTAAATGATCCACCAAAATCCCCCTTTTCTGAACGAATTACATCGATTCCCAACAGTTTTTTCTCATTTATTCAGAAAAAACGAAAATTCAGGTTGTAATTCTTTCGAACCTTCATGTTTTCAACTACATTCTAACATGACTTTCTATATCATAAAAGAAAAAAAAGACCGAAAATCGGTCTTTTCTTTCTTCTACTATAAAGTCAGACAACATACCTTTTATCTTATGATAAACAGCTACTATATGACTTCCTAATTTCTCATATTTAACGGCAAGTGGTAGTCTCTTCCGTCACCGCGTAAACAGCACGTGCTCCGCCAATTAGTTTTCCACGTGTTTTGGCCATCGTTACATGCGCACTTCCAATTGCCTTCACACTTGTACGAACCGGAACAGCTACATGTTTTAAATGCATACCAATAAATGTATCACCAATATCCATTCCTGCATCTGCTTTAATAAACTCAACTACTACCGGATCTTTCAAATTGTGATACGCATATGTCCCCAATGCACCACCTGCTGATCTAACAGGCGTAACTGTTACAATTTCAAATTGATATTTTATCGCTACTTCTCTCTCAACTACTAAAGCACGGTTTAAATGCTCACAACATTGAAACGCTAATTCAATACCTGTTCGCTCTTGAAATTGTTTTAACTCAGAAAAAATCGCCTCTGCTACTTCCATCGTTCCTGATGTTCCAATTCTTTCGCCTAGCACTTCGCTCGTGCTACAACCCACTACAAAAATTTGACCGCTTTGTAATGAAGCTTGTTCTTGGAAATCAGAAAGCGACATTTGTAGCTGTTCTCTTACTTTTACGATTTCTGTCATTACGCCTCTTCCTTTCACAGGTTGGTTCACCAAATTATATTTCACACTACCAATAGTTAGAATCTATTACTTTGTTTCGTATGTTTTAATTTTTCCTACGCGGTTTTCGTGACGACCACCTTCATAGTCAGTTGTTAACCAGATTTTTGCGATATCACGCGCTAGACCAGCACCAATTACACGCTCGCCCATTGCTAGCATGTTAGTGTCATTATGCTCTCTCGTTGCTTTCGCACTGAAAGTATCATGAACTAACGCACAACGGATACCATTTACTTTGTTTGCTGCGATTGACATACCAATGCCTGTCCCACAAACTAAAATACCACGATCTACTTCACCGTTCGCTACCATTTCAGCTGCCGGAAACGCAAAGTCAGGGTAATCAACAGAACCAGCTTCACATTCACAACCTAAATCAATATATTCAATATTTAACTCTTCTAATAAACTTACAAGTTCTTTGCGGATATTCATACCGCCGTGATCAGATGCTATTACTACTTTCATTTTTACCCCTCCAAAGTTTCAATCAATTATCTTCATTTCACACTCGCTACCTCAATAGGACGAAGTGATCTCCAATATCGTATTATACACGAAACATCAACCTACTGAATGTTTTTTCAGTAAAGTTTGTACAAGTTTTTCCATCTCATCTAACGTTTTTTTATAAATAGAAAGCGAGCCTCCAAATGGATCTGAAATGTCCTTACCTATACCTTCAGTTAATCCATATAACGTATTCAATTTCTTTTCAACACTCGGATAATGCCCAAGTACAATGTGTTTATGATTTTCTGTCATCGTTACGACAATATCAGCCCAATCAAGCAAAGTTTCGTTTACTTGCTGCGCGGCATGATTAATTGAAATCCCTTTTTCAGCTAAAGCTTCCTTCGCATATACCGATGCATCGCTCCCAGGATAGGCGAAAACACCGGCAGATTGCACTTCAAACCTATCTCCTCCGTGATGACGAAGCAACGCCTCAGCCATCGGACTACGACATGTATTGCCAGTACAAACAAATAACACTCGTTTCATCCAACCCCACCCCTATATTCGATTTCTTACCACTCATCATAACTTACATTAGAATAGAACAAAAGAAATGTGAATATACAAAAAGCGCAGTTCTCTTATATTTTTTCTAAGAAAAATGCGCCTTATCCACATATATGTGAAACCCTATTTCCAAGTGCCCAGAGTATTTTAACATACCTACTGAATATGCAACAAAAATAAGGAATCCATTTCATACGAAACGGATTCCTCTTATACAGCAATTATTTCATTGTAACTTTCATTACTTCTGTTGAACCTTTTGTAGCTGTTACGCCTACAGTTGTCTTAATAGACTCAGCTGCATCTGTGTTTGTAATAACGATTGGAGTAATTGTACTTTTCGCTTTTTCACGGATTAATTCTAAGTCGAATGAGATTAATTTATCTCCAGCTTTTACAGCTTGGCCTTCAGAAACGTGAGCTTCGAAACCTTCGCCTTCCATTTTTACAGTTTCTAATCCAACGTGGATTAAAATTTCTGTGCCGTTTTTCGCTTTAATTCCGATAGCATGTTTTGTGTGGAATAATTGTACGATTTCACCATCAACTGGAGATACAACTACACCTTCAGTAGGATCGATTGCAACACCGTCACCCATCATACGACCAGCGAATACTGGATCTGGTACTTCTTCAATATTTTTCACTGCTCCAGTTAATGGAGCTACGATTGTTTCTTCATTTGTTTTTGAACCAAGACCAAATAATTTTTTAAACATAGGATAGTCCTCCTTATAATTTACCTAAAAGTTTATAGGGCAATCCCTAGTAAAGCTCGGGATACATGTAAGACTTCATACTTCGAATATTATACTGTAAAAACGCTTTCGAAATAAATTACGTCATTACTAATAGACTCTTATTGTAGCGCTTCACAAAATTCCAGTCAATTCTGATTGTCTGAATAACAATAAGAAGTTAACTTCTATTTATATTTTCTCTTTTTTTGCCCAACTTGTCTAGAGGTCTTTACTACATTTTGTTTTTTGTTGTTAATTTGTAAAATTTAATTCAAACTTTTTTTAAAATCCGCTTGACTAAAGTAAGTAACTATTTTATTATTACTTACATAAGGTAAGTTAATAACTTTTAGGAGGTTTTTAAAAATGATGGATTTCGGTCTTCTTATTATTCGTCTTATTATAGGAATTACATTCATGGGTCATGGTGCTCAAAAATTATTTGGTTGGTTCGGCGGTTACGGTTTAAAAGGAACAGGTGGCTGGATGGAATCAATCGGTTTACGTCCTGGTGTATTTATGGCATTTATGGCTGGTGCAACTGAATTACTAGGTGGTTTCTTATTCGCATCAGGTATTTTCATTATAGTTGGCTCATTATTTATCGTTGGAACAATGTTAATGGCTATCTTCACTGTTCACGGGAAAAATGGTTACTGGGTGACACAAAACGGATATGAATATAATTTAATGTTAATCGCTGTTGCTGTTGGTGTAGCTTTAATCGGACCTGGCGCATACGTTTTACTTTAATTTTCATCTCAATCTTGAGATTCTTGAAAAAGAACTTACTTCATTACAATTGAAGTAAGTTCTTTTTATGAAACAAAATATTATTTCCAGCAGGATTTTCTCACCGATATCTTGTAAACAAACAATAAGTATTCATATTTAGAAAGGGGATTACAAGCATGTTATCCATTAATCCAAATGAACAAACTGAAAAAGATAATTACAAATTACTTACTGGAAGTATCATCCCTCGCCCTGTCGCATTCGTTACTTCTGTAACAAAAGACGGTGTATTAAACGGCGCACCATATAGTTATTTCAATATTGTCGCTGCTAATCCACCACTTATCTCTGTTTCTGTACAACGAAAAGCCGGAGAAAGAAAGGACACTTCCCGAAACGCAATTGAAAAAGGTGAATTTGTCGTACATATTTCTGACGAATCATATGTAGCAGCAATTAACGAAACAGCAGCTAATCTCCCGCCAAATGAAAGTGAAATTGAACTAGCAAAACTAACACCAATTGAAAGTGAAGTCATCTCTGTTCCAGGTGTAAAAGAAGCAAATATTCGAATGGAATGTATATTAGAACGTGCAATTCCACTTGGTGGAACAGAAGACTCACCAGCTTGTGATCTACTAATTGGACGCGTCGTTCGTTTCCACGTTGCCGAGCATCTATATGAAAAAGGGCGCATTCACGCAGAAGGACTCAAACCAATAAGCCGCCTAGCAGGACACAACTATGCAAAATTAGGAGAACAATTTGAACTGGTTAGGCCAGTTTAAAAGCAGAAGCGGCTCGCTCAGAATGAGAGGGGGATGGAGCTTCTGACGTAGAGGCGCTTTTTGCCTCATAGGAAGACGCGAAGCCACCGACCATTCTAGCCGCTGGAACTGGATAATATCTAAAAGCGGAAGCGGCTCGCTCAGAATCGATCCCTGCCATCACTCAAACATAAAAATCCCCTGCTTTTTAGCAGGGGATTTTTATCATTGTAATTCTTCCTTCTTTTCCTCTAAAGTAGGGAGTTTTTCTTTTTTCGGTTTCCCTAGCTTAATTACGAAGAAGTATAGGGAAAGCAGTGTAATAAGAAAAACAATTAAAAACGGGTACGGAGAGTAAAAAGCACGCGCCGCCTCAGTCTTTCCCGCAACAAATTTCAATGACTCAATATCTAAAAACTCAGCAAACATTTGTACACCGAGCATACTAAACCAAAAAACAAAAAAACTAATAATAATACCAAAAACTTGCTTCAATCTTGTCATTCATCTCATCCTTTCTATATGTGTAATTTTTTAGCGCAATCAATATAGTACAAACAAAACTATGCACAGAAAGGAGCTATCTTACTATTCGCGAATTAACTTAATCCAACCTAAAATTGCAATTTGCAAAATAATACCCCAAATTATAAGCCTTCTTAGCCATCGAGGAAAGAAGGTTAAAAACTTAACATACCATCCCAATAGCTTGTTCATAATTCCCTCCTACATAAAATTATATAGGAAAAAGGATATATAATCCAAATCCAACTAGAATGATGCCACCTACTATCTCGCCATATGTACCGAGCATATCTTTCGCATGTCTACCAATTAATAAACCAATCCACGCTAACAACATGCTAACAAATCCAAAAAGTAATATCGTAATGATTGTTTGTGCCCCATAAATACCAAGACTAAGCCCTACTGAGAAACTATCTATACTAACGCCAAATGCAAATACGAATAAGCTAATTCCAATAGGGACAGTTCTAGTCTCTCCATTTTGTAAAATGGTCGAATATACGATATAAAAACCTAGTCCGATTAATAAAATAGCACCCGCAAAATGTGCAATATCTCCATACTTCTCTGATAAAAAACGACCTAGTACCATCCCTATAAATGGCATAATAATATGAAATATCCCTATCGTCATACCAATATACAGGATTTGTCTTAACTTTAGGGGCATCATCCCCATACCAAGACTCACCGAGAACGCATCCATCCCTAAGGCGAATGCCATAATTATTAAAGGTATTAGCTGTTCAAACGTCATTCATGCCCCTCCTTGGACGTGCTACTTCACAATATGCTTATCCAAGGAGAAATATTCTGTTTGCTAACCTTACCTTATCATTCAATAATAATATGATGTCCTGCCGCTTTTGTTAAACGATTCATAATAGCATTTCCTATTCCTTCATTAGGGAACGACTCACTAAAAATAACATCCACTTCACTTGCATCAAATGTTCTAAGTACATCATATAATTTAGTCGCAACGCTAGCTAAGTCACTTCTAACACCACAAGACAATATAACATCTGCGTTATATACATGCTGATACTCTTCCGTCGTTAATACGCCTACTTTAAATCCTTCTTCCTTTTTCTCATCCACAAGTTGCTGAATAAACTCACGCGAGCCCTCAACAATACTAAGTGGTGCTTTCGGCGCATAATGTGTGTATTTCATTCCAGGTGATTTCGGTTTTTCCTTCTCATCCTTTAAAGCTGGATCTAAAGAAACGGTACCTATCACCGCTTCTAATTGTTCTTTCGTAATCCCACCTGGACGTAATATTGTTGGAACCGTGCTTGTACAATCAATTACAGTTGATTCAACGCCTACTCCAGTTGCACCACCATCAACAATACCTGCAATCTTCCCATTCAAATCTTCATATACGTGAGAAGCTAGTGTTGGACTTGGACGCCCTGAACGATTCGCACTTGGTGCCGCAACAGGTACATTCGCCTCTTCAATAAGAGCAAGTGCAACTGGATGATCAGGCATTCTTACCCCAACCGTATTAAGTCCCGCCGTCACCCTCTCTGAAATCCCTTCTTTTCTCGGCAAAATAATTGTTAATGGTCCTGGCCAAAAATGCGCCATTAACTTCTCTGCAACTGGTGGGATTTCTTTCACAATCCCATCTAACTGAGATTTTGTACCTATGTGGACAATGAGTGGATTATCACTCGGTCTTCCTTTCGCTTCGAAAATTTTCGCGATTGCTTCATCATCCATCGCATTTGCACCTAACCCATATACTGTTTCCGTAGGGAAAGCAACCGCCTCATTTTCTCTTAATAATTTTGCTGCTTCTTGTAACTGTGGATAATATTTTTTTCTTTCCACAACATTATCCACAACCCACATATTTGTATGCATTTTTTTCCACGTCCTTTTCTACCCTTAAATACTTGTCTATTTTTAGTTTACTATGAGATTTATCCAAAAGACAAACAAGGTTTATCCACAAAATGTGGATAAACCCAATTAATCCGTGGATAACTTTGTGAATAGCTGACAATTTAGTATTATTGCATTCTGCTCTTTTATATTTTTACAAAAATGTTCTAACTGTTGAATACCCTCTGGAACCTCATCCTTTTCTATAGTAAAAAAGTCAAAGAACTGAAAGATCGGTACAGATTGTGGATGGTTTGTTAGTAAGTACAATTGTTGAACACTTTTTTCTTTCATATACTGCAAAAACATTTCAAAAAAATATAAGAAAGTCTGTTTATCCACATGAGGTGTGAATAAACAAGAACGAATAAGTACATCTTCCCCACTTTGTTCATAACCAATTACAGCTCTTATTTCTTCCGCCTCTTCCAAAATCATAAATTGTGCGTACAACTCATTTATTTTATCATCTTTTTTATTAGCTTGTCCGAAAAAAGAATGTAATCTTTCCACATCTGCTTTCGTAGCAAAATACACTTTCTTCATAATAAATCCCTCCTCATTTTTATATATGAGGAGGGATTTATTAATAGTACTATTTAGAGAATAAAGATGTAAAAGCTTCTACAATAAACAATTTAACTTCTGGCTTTTTTTCTTCCTCTTCTACTTTTACATACTCATTTTGCTTTTCTTGTTTTTTCTCCACAGGTTTCTCCACTTTTTCCACCGTTTTTGTTTCTTCTTTACTTACAGGCTGCTCTTCGACTTTTGTTTCATTTTTTACTACTTTCTTTTCAGAAGCTGTTACTTCTTTTACTACTTCCTGTTTTACAACTTTCGTTTCTTTAACCTTATCCACTTTCTTCTCTTCTGTATTTACTACTTCCTCATCTAGTTGTTTCACCTGCTCCTCTTCAGGGGATTCCGCCTTCACAACGTGCTCTTCTTTTCTTACAGCTGTCCCACTCGAAAAATCTAAGAAACACATTGGTGGAAATAATACACACCACCAGTTCGCCCCTTCACCTTCTCCAATTGTAATCAATACCGCTTCATATTCTCCTGCTGGATAAATAAAATTCCCATATACCTTTGTAGGAAACTTTACATTCTTACTAAATTTCACTTGAAATGATTCTTTACTTCCTTCTCTTTTTAACGTATTTTCCACCGTTTTCTCGATTTCTGGAATATGACTTTGAATTACTTTGCGCGCCTCTTCAAATGAAGTTAAATCCGCTACCCATCCATCAATTTGTGCTTTTACTTCATCACGCACTTTACGCTTTAATGCCTGGTCTTTATCTGAATCACTATTTGCTAAAATTCGTAATCGAACGGCCTCTTTCGGAATAACTGAAGGCCCTTTTGCATCAGCTTTCATATATCCAAACTGCACAAGTAACTGTGCACCAATTAATAATATAAGAAGATAAGCAATAACTTGTTTTTTCATTTCCTCCACCGTCCCCTCTACAAACAGTGTGGACAGACTTTCATATTTCTAAACTATTAAATTCAAAATCTATATGAATTTTCCCACAAAAAAATGGAGTAAGGTGTGAACCTTACTCCATCTCTGCAAATACCATACGGTCTTTTCCGTTAATATCAAAAACAACCTCAACATGGGCATGTGGAAAAGCTTGTTGTAACAATCTTTTTACATCCTCACCTTGTCCTACTCCAATTTCAAACGCTACAATTGCTTTCTCCTGCAACACATTCGGCAATTCTTCCATAAAACGGCGATAAAAATCTAATCCGTCTTCTCCACCAACAAGCGCTCTCTTCGGCTCATGCTCTTTCACAACAGGAGAAAGACCACGCCAATCCTCTTCCGGTATATATGGAGGATTTGAAACAACAACATCTAGCTTTTGACCCGTTTTATGAAATGGTGACAATAAATCACCGTGATAGAACGTTACTTCTGCACCTAAAGCTTTTGCATTTTCTTTTGCAACTTCAATCGACTCTTGTGCAATATCTACTGTATACACGTGGAGATTTTTATTTTCTAAAGCAAGCGTAATAGAAATCGCTCCACTACCTGTGCCTATATCTGCTACATGTAGTTCCTTGTCGCCAAAATGGCGCTCAATTCTTTCTAATACTCCTACTATAAGCTCTTCTGTTTCCGGTCTTGGTATTAATACTTCTTCATTCACAAAGAACGACCGGCCATAAAACATTTCATAACCAATCATATATTGAATAGGAATACCTTCTACGTGCTTGTGGATAAACTCCGTAAAGCTTGCCTCTTGTTCCTCATTTATTTCTTCACGCATATTCATAAGTAATCCTGTTCTGTTCATCTTTAATACATGACAAAGGACAATTTCTCCCGCATTTTCATCTCGTCCATTTTCCTGTAAAAAAGAAGAAGCCCATTTCAGGGCTTCATAGACACGCATTACTCAGCTGCCTCCATCCTTTGAGCCTGATCTTCCATCACTAAGGCATTGATGAAATCATCTAACTTACCTTGTAAGATTTGATCTAGCTTTTGAATCGTTAAACCGATTCGATGGTCTGTAACACGGTTTTGCGGGAAGTTATACGTACGAATACGCTCTGAACGATCACCCGTACCAACAGCTTGTTTACGGTTTTGATCATATTCAGCTTGTGCTTCTTGTCTAAACTTATCATAAACACGTGCGCGTAATACTTTCATCGCTTTTTCTTTATTCTTAATTTGTGATTTCTCATCCTGACAAGATACAACTACACCAGTCGGTAAATGCGTTAAACGTACCGCTGACATCGTTGTATTAACACTTTGTCCACCAGGACCACTAGAAGCGAATGTATCAACACGAACATCTTTCTCGTGAATGTCGATTTCTACTTCTTCTGCCTCTGGTAATACAGCTACAGTTGCTGTAGATGTATGAATACGTCCACCAGATTCCGTTTCAGGAACACGTTGTACACGGTGAGCACCATTCTCGAATTTCAGCTTCGCGAAAGCACCTTTACCGTTAATCATAAAGATAATCTCTTTATATCCACCTAACTCTGTATAGCTAGCCTCGATAATTTCTGTTTTCCAACCTTGAACCTCAGCATAACGGCTATACATGCGGTATAAGTCACCAGCAAATAAAGCGGCCTCGTCGCCACCAGCAGCCCCACGAACCTCAACGATAACGTTCTTATCATCATTAGGGTCCTTTGGAACTAGTAAAATTTTCAGACGTTCTGATAACGTTTTTTCTTGTGATTCTAACTCAGAAACCTCTTCTTTTACCATGTCACGCATTTCTGCGTCTAACTTCTCTTCTAACATTGCTTTCGCATCTTTTAATTGCTCACGAACATCCTTATACTCACGATACACCTCTACCGTTTCCTGTATATCAGACTGTTCCTTTGAATATTCACGAAGCTTATTTGTATCGCTAATAACCTCTGGGTCACTTAACAATTCATTTAACTTCTCATAACGATTTTCTACAGCTTGCAAACGATCTAACACATCATTCACCTCTACATCCTAGTATCTAATACAAATAGTATATGGTACTTACTCAAAAAAACGCAAATTATATTTAAAAGCGTAAGCGGCTTGCTCAGAATCGCAGGCCATTGGAGCTCTCGACCTTGAAGCGCTTTTTGCTTCAAGCGAGAGAGTGAAATGGCCGGAGATTCTAGCCGCTGGAGCTAGATAATATTTAAAAGCATAAGCGGCTCACACCACCCACACTCTCCATTCTGAAAAAAACCCGCCTTGCGCAGCGAGTTTTACTTGTCTTTGTTTGTAGGAACTGCATGACAATGACGACATCGTGGTTCATACGATTCTGAAGCCCCAACTAAAATAATCGGATCATCAAATGCCGCTGGTTCTCCATCAATTAATCGTTGTGTACGACTTGCCGGAGATCCACATGCAGAACATACTGCTTGTAGCTTTGTTACATGTTCAGCAATTGCCATCAGCTGAGGAACTTGTCCAAATGGTAGACCACGGAAATCTTGGTCTAAACCAGCTACAATGACACGATAGCCACGATTTGCCAATACTTGCACCACTTCCACAATGTCCCCATCAAAGAATTGTACCTCATCGATTGCAATTACATCCATATCTTCAGTGATATGTTCAAATATATCTTTTGAAGCTGAAACAGGAACTGCTTTTACCTTTAATCCGTTATGTGATACAACGTCTTCTTCACTATAGCGATTATCAATACATGGTTTAAATACAATTGCATGTTGTTTTGCAAATTGCGTACGGCGCACACGGCGGATTAACTCTTCTGATTTACCAGAAAACATACTACCGCAAATCACTTCAATCCAGCCATTTTGATTTATTAAGTACATGAAGCTCTCCTTTCATCTACTTTTTAGTTAAAAGTAGGGTAAAGGTATAATATTTTCACAAAAAAAACAGACAAGCGAATACATACACTTGCCTGTTTTATGTTTTTATTACTTGATACCGTATTTCTTATTGAAGCGATCAACGCGTCCGTCTGCAGTAGCAAACTTCTGACGTCCAGTGTAGAATGGGTGAGAATCAGAACTGATCTCAACTTTTAGTAATGGATAAGTGTTACCATCTTCCCACTCAACAGTTTCGCTAGAGCCTTTAGTAGACCCGCTTAAGAATTTGAAGCCTGTGTTTGTGTCCATGAATACAACTTTCTTGTAATCTGGGTGAATTCCTGCTTTCATTCTTTTCATCTCCTTCCGCCCTGAATCATTTTCGAAACAGAGTTTTTCATCTTCAGCTGCATACACAACTATATTGATGAAACACATATGATGAAATTATAACAAGGCTAACTTCATTTTGCAACTACCTGTTTTTGTCTTTTGAAATTTAAAGTGGCTTGGGCTCGATCAGCTCTGACCAGCTAAGGTTCTCCCACTTATTTCTCTCTTTAATATCACCTAAAAGGCATAAGAAAACTCGCTTACTATAAAATAAGCGAGTCCCAATCTTTTCCCTTTACTTAGTTGTTACATACCTTTTAGAGTCTGCAACAATGTTTTGTAAAAATTCTTCGTTTGTCTTCGTTTGACGAAGCTTACGTAAGAAACTTTCAACAAAGTCTGGTGTATCACGCATTGTTTTACGAATGCCCCATAACTTGTCTAAATGCTCTTTTGGAATTAATAGATCTTCTTTACGTGTACCAGAACGACGAATATCAATCGCTGGGAAGATACGACGTTCAGCTAACGAACGATCTAAGTGAAGTTCCATATTTCCAGTTCCTTTAAATTCCTCGTAAATAACATCGTCCATACGAGATCCTGTATCAACAAGGGCTGTTGCTAAAATCGTTAAGCTACCGCCTTCTTCAATATTACGTGCAGCTCCAAAGAAACGCTTCGGTCTATGGAAAGCCGCTGGGTCGATACCACCCGATAATGTTCTACCACTTGGCGGAATAACGAGGTTGTAAGCTCGCGCTAAACGGGTAATACTATCCATTAAAATGATAACATCTTTTTTGTGCTCTACAAGACGCATTGCACGTTCTAACACAAGTTCAGCTACTTTAATATGATTTTCTGGTACTTCATCAAAAGTAGAACTTACAACGTCACCCTTAACAGAACGTTCAATGTCTGTTACTTCCTCTGGACGCTCATCAATTAAAAGAACAATTAATTCTGCTTCTGGATGATTTGTTGTAACACTGTGTGCAATTTCTTTTAATAGACTTGTTTTACCAGCCTTTGGAGGCGCAACAATTAAACCACGTTGTCCAAATCCAACTGGTGCGATTAAATCCATGATACGTGTCGGTAACTTTTTCGGTTCCGTTTCCAATTTCATTTGGCGATCTGGGTATAATGGTGTTAATGCAGGGAAATGCACACGCTCTTTTGCTGAATCTGGATCATCTCCGTTTACAGCTTCAACTTGTAATAACCCAAAATAGCGTTCATTTTCTTTCGGAGGTCGTACTTTACCAGAAACTTTGTCTCCATTACGTAAATCGAAACGACGAATTTGCGAAGCTGAGATATAAATATCTTCTGAGCTTGGAGAATAGTTGATAGGACGTAGGAATCCAAATCCTTCTGATTGAATAATTTCTAATACGCCTTCCATGAAAAAGAAACCTTCTTTTTCTGCTCGAGCTTTCAAAATAGAAAAGATTAACTCTTTTTTCGTTAACTTGCTATAATACGAAATCTTAAATTCTTTCGCAAGCTCGTATAACTCTTTTAATTTCATGTTTTCTAATGCTGCAATTGACAAATTCATTCAGACACCACACTTTAACGTTATTCTCTTTTTTCATGGGTAAAGGGAAAAATACGGAAGGCAAATAATTAATAATGAAAGGCAATAAGTTCAAGTAGGGTAATATTCACTATTGTAACCCTTTTATCTAGTTTTAATCAATACGTTGGAACACAAATACAAGAAGCGAAGACAAGAAAATTTGTCTTCGCTTCTTATTTAGTTTAGTTCCAGCTCCGATAGTTAAAAAGATCGACCATTTTAACCTTTCTGAAGGAGCCGCTTACGCTTTTTATTTAATCCAGCTTCAGCAGCTAGAATGGTCGGTGGCTTCACTTCTTCCTGCGAGGCAAAAAGCGCCTCTACGTCAGAAGCTCCATCCCCCTCCCATTCTGAACGAGCCGCTTACGCTTTTTATTTAATCCAGCTCCGGTGGCTAGAAGGGTCAGTCATTTCACCCCTTCCTGCGAGGCACAAAACGCCTCTTCGTCAGGAGTTCCAATGCCTTCCCCTTCTGAGCAAGCTGCTTACGCTTTTTACTTAAATCCAGTTCCAGCGGCTAGAATCTCCGGTCATTTCACTCTCTCACTCGAAGCAAAGAGCGCTTCAAGGTCGAGAGTTCCAATGTCCTGCGATTCTGAGCGAGCCACTTCCACCTTTTACTTAATAACCAAGTTCGGTTTTTTATTTAAGCTATGACGACCATCTACGAAGCGAACTGTGCCTGATTTCGCACGCATAACAAGAGATTGCGTTGTTCCTACGCTACCTTTAAATTGAACACCGCGTAATAGTTCTCCATCTGTTACACCTGTTGCTGCAAAGATTGCATCGTCACCTTTTACTAAGTCCTCCATACGAAGGATACGATTAATGTCTTCTATGCCCATTTTTTTACAACGCGCTAATTCAGCTTCGTTTTGTGGCAATAGTTTTCCGTGAATTTCTCCACCTAAACATTTTAAAGCAACTGCTGCTAATACACCTTCAGGTGCTCCACCAGATCCAAATAAAATATCTACACCTGTACGATCAAACGCTGTATTAATCGCTCCAGCTACATCTCCATCATTAATTAATTTAATACGAGCACCAGCTTTACGAATTTCTTCGATAATTTCTTGATGACGTGGGCGATTTAAAACTGTCGCTACAACATCTTCAATATCTTTATTTTTCGCTTTCGCAACTGCACGTAAGTTATCAATAATAGGCGCATCAATGTCGACCGCCCCAACTGCTTCTGGGCCAACCGCGATTTTATCCATGTACATGTCAGGAGCATGTAACAAATTACCATGGTCTGCAATTGCAATAACAGCAAGAGCATTCCAGCCACCAGCTGCTACGATGTTTGTCCCTTCTAAAGGATCAACTGCAACGTCTACACGTGGTCCATATCCTGTACCTAATTTCTCTCCGATATATAGCATTGGTGCTTCATCCATCTCACCTTCACCAATTACAACTGTACCTTTCATCGGAATTGTATCAAATACATCACGCATAGCTGATGTTGCTGCACCGTCTGCTTCATCTTTTTTCCCGCGCCCCATCCAACGCGCTGATGATAATGCTGCAGCCTCTGTTACACGTACTAACTCCATAGATAAACTTCTTTCCACAATAATCCCTCTCCTTTAAGTCTTTATATTTCTGCCGTATTTTGTGAACCGTGTTTTTCTATAAAGTGTACTTCCGCAAGTAGTGATCCTTCGCTTCCCCCTTGCGGAAGTATCACTTATGCGTTCTTCATCTCTTCAATTTCTTGTTTTGTCATTTGTTCTCGCCAAATGTTTGCTCCAAGCCCTTTAAGCTTGTCCACTATATTCTCATAACCTCGATCAATATGCTCAAGTCCTGTTACTTCTGTAATTCCATCTGCCATTAACCCTGCAATAACAAGTGCCGCTCCCGCTCGTAAATCACTCGCCTTCACTTTTGCACCTTGCAGTAACACAGGACCAGTTACAATTGCCGAACGACCTTCTACTTTAATTTGAGCATTCATACGACGTAATTCATCAATGTGTTTGAAACGGGCACCGTAAATTGTATCTGTTACAACTCCCGTCCCGTGCGCTTTTGTTAAAAGCGTCGTAAACGGCTGTTGTAAATCTGTTGGAAAACCTGGATATACAAGCGTTTTGATATCAACTACTTTTAACTTTCTATTACCGTTCACCGTAATTTGATCATCGTTCGTTTCAACTTGAACACCAGCTTCTCTTAGCTTTGCAGTAACTGATTCTAAGTGCTGAGGAATAACGTTATCAACCGTTACTTCTCCTCCTGATGCAGCTCCTAGAATCATATACGTACCAGCTTCGATACGATCTGGGATGATAGTATGGTGACAACCATGTAAAGAGTCCACACCATCTATTCGGATTACATCTGTACCAGCACCTTTAATACGTGCTCCCATGCTTGTTAACAATGTAGCTACATCAATAATCTCGGGCTCTTTCGCTGCATTTTCAATAACAGTTCTACCTTTCGCTCGTACAGCTGCTAGCATAATATTAATCGTAGCTCCCACACTAACAACATCTAAATAAATACGTGCTCCATGTAGTTCATCTGCCCTTAAATAGATGGCACCTTGTTCATTTGTAACATGTGCACCCAGCGCTTCAAACCCTTTAATATGCTGATCAATTGGCCTCGGTCCTAAATGACATCCACCCGGAAGCCCAATAACAGCTTTTTTAAAACGGCCAAGCATCGCACCCATTAAATAATAAGAAGCGCGCAACTTTTTCACTTTTCCATTTGGCAAAGGCATTGCAACCATGTTAGAAGGATCGACTACCATCTCTTCCTCCTGTCCATAAGTTACTTTCCCTCCAATTTCCTCTAGTAAGTCTCCTAACATTTTCACGTCCGAAATATTAGGGACACCACCAATAGTTACTGGAGTATCTGCTAAAATTGTCGCTGGAATTAATGCAACGGCACTGTTCTTTGCACCGCTTACTCGAATTGTTCCATTTAAAGCTCTTCCGCCTTCAATTAGCAATTTTTCCATATTGAGCTCCCTTCTTGTGAATGTATTTACTTTCTATATTTTTATAGAAAGCTCCCCTTAAGAATCTCAATTACTCTTTCCATCCCAAAACTCAATAAAGTGAAACTTTAATTAGTCGGGGGTGTTTATCCCCCACTGGTTATTAGTTGAACCAATCGGGCTTTTACGGGCAGTTGACCCCCACCTAACTTTTTTGCTTCCACTAAATTTTGAGGTGGGGGTCTTACTGCCCTTTAATGCGGGATAAATAGGAAACCATTATCTTCATTTCTCCTGTAGCACGAATAGATAAAGATCAACTATTCATCGAATTCACTTTATCAATTTAGATACGTTATCACATTTATTAATAGGACTATGCACATTATTTTCTATTTAAAAACCAAAAATGATAAAATCTTTCGACTTGTTCACGCTTTCATTATACAACGAAAGGAAACCGTCTAAAAGACTAGACGGTTTCCAAAACGGAATTTTATTCTTACGCTTTACCGTTAGAACCGAACTCACGCATTTTACCAGCAACAGTTGCTTTAATAGCGTCGCGGCCAGGTCCGATAAATTTACGAGGATCGTAAACTTCTTGGTCTTTGTTTAATACTTCACGAACAGCTTTTGTAAACTCGATTTGGTTCTCAGTGTTTACGTTGATTTTTGAAGTACCTAAAGAGATAGCTTTTACGATATCAGCAGTTGGGATACCAGTACCACCGTGTAATACTAAAGGTACGCCAGTGAAGTCACGAACTTGTTCCATTTCAGCGAATCCTAAGTTAGGCTCACCTTTGTAAGGACCGTGTACAGAACCTAAAGCTGGAGCTAGGCAATCGATACCTGTTGCTTCAACAAGGTGCTTACACTCTGCTGGATCAGCGTAAATTACGCCTTCAGCGATTACGTCGTCTTCTTGTCCGCCAACTGTTCCAAGCTCAGCTTCAACAGATACGTTACGAGCGTGTGCGTATTCTACTACTTGTTTAGTAGTTTCAACGTTTTCTTCGAATGGGTGGTGAGAAGCGTCGATCATTACAGATGTGAAACCTGCATCAATTGCTTCTTTACATTTTTCGAAGCTTGAACCATGGTCAAGGTGAATCGCTACAGGAACAGTGATGTTCATTTCTTCGATTAAAGCTTTAACCATAGCTACAACTGTTTTGAAACCAGTCATATGACGAGCTGCACCCTCAGATACACCTAGGATTACAGGAGATTTTTCTTCTTCCGCAGCAGCTAAGATAGCTTGAGTCCACTCTAAGTTGTTCATGTTGAATTGACCAACTGCGTATTTTCCTTCTAGTGCTTTGTTTAGCATTTCTTTCATAGAAACTAAAGGCATGGTGAATCCTCCTAAAAAACGTTTTTTGTATCCGATAAGTTCTTATCGCTGGTAGTATGACCAGAATAAGGTAAAATATGTATATCTACATACCGGACTTTTTTCTACACTCAATAGGATAACAACTTGTACTCAAAAACTCAACCGTATTCACCTGCACAATAGTCCATGTAAACGCTTTTTTCCATATTTTTTATAAAAAATTCATTTTTACGCCTCTACAGCGAGCTCATTTCTCACAGCTTGACGAATTTCATCAATATCAAATGGTTTAGCAAAATGCATTAAAGCACCTAAATCTTTTGCTTCTTGGATCATATCAAGCTCTCCATAAGCAGTCATTAAAATGACTTTAATACTCTCATCAATTTCTTTTACATGCTTTAAAATCTCTATACCATCCATGCCTGGAATTTTCATATCTAATACTACTAAATCCGGATTATCTTTTTTCACGATATCTAAAGCTTGAAATCCATTCGCTGCTTGGAATGTCTGATAACCTTCTTTTTGGAACACTTCATGTAATAACACACGAATCCCATATTGATCATCAACGATTAAAATTTTACCTTCCATAATTCCCAACCTTTCTGTGTAAGTACAAGATTTAAAGCTTCTTATATCTTAACGATTTATTTTCGCTATTCTTTGGCAAATTCCTTCCTATTCTTTCTTATTTTACCGTTTCCTATTTTGTTATGCTACCCTACGATTTCACCTTTCTAAAAAAATAAACTATAATGAAAGCCGGCAAACACGTACGAAGGGAGTAACATTATGTTAAAAATTTTTTCAACTCAATTAAGTGGTTATTTCTCCAGAGTTTCTCAAAAAGAAGAAATGAATATAGAAGATAGCGCTCGTTTACTTGCTCAAGCACTAATTGGCGATGGTTTCATTTATTTATATGGTACAAATGAAATGGATGGTGTTGTTACCGAAGCACTATTCGGTGCTGAACCAATGAAGCAAGCAAAACGCTTATTTGAAAATGGTAAAGAAGCAGAAGTAACCTCTGCGGATCGTGTACTTCTTATTAGCCGTTTTTCAACAGATGAAGCAGTTGTAGAAATTGCAAAAAAACTACAAGAAGAGGGACACTCTATTGTCGGCATTTCTGCTCTTCAAGAAGGTACGAAATCACTGGAACAATATACAGACGTACATATTGATACAAAACTGTTAAAAGGCCTTATTCCAGACGATGAAGGTAATCGCTACGGGTTCCCAAGCTTAATAGTAGCTTTATTTGCTTATCACGGAATCAAATTTACAATCGATGAAATGTTAAACGAATATTAAAAAAAAGCGCCGTCACTTTAAAGTGACGGCGCTTTTTTTATTACTTGCTCTCTTTATTCGTAATAGAAGCTCTTACGAAGTCATGGAACAATGGTTGTGGACGGTTTGGACGAGAAACAAGTTCTGGGTGGAACTGTGCTGCTACGAACCAAGGGTGGTCTTTTAATTCAATGATTTCAACTAGACGACCGTCTGGGCTTGTACCAGAGAATACGAATCCTTCTTTTTCCATATCCGGACGGAACTGGTTGTTGAACTCATAACGATGACGATGACGCTCATATACAACCGGCTCATTATAAGCATTGTAAGCATTTGTTTCTTCAGAAAGCTTACATGGGTATAGACCAAGACGAAGTGTACCACCTAGGTCCTCTACATCTTTTTGTTCTGGTAATAGGTCAATGATTGCGTATGGTGTATCAGGGTTAATCTCAGAAGAGTTAGCACCTTCTAAACCTAATACATTACGTGCGAATTCGATTGATGCAAGTTGCATACCTAAGCAAATTCCTAAGAATGGAACTTTGTTTTCACGAGCATATTGAATCGCAACGATTTTACCTTCTACACCACGATCGCCGAAGCCACCTGGTACAAGGATACCATCTGTGTCTCCTACTAATTCTTGTACATTTTCTGCTGTTACGTGCTCAGCATTTACCCATTTTACTTCTACATCTGTATCGAATGAGTAACCAGCATGACGAAGTGCTTCTACAACAGAAATATATGCATCTTGAAGTTCTACATATTTACCAACAAGAGCGATTTTTGTTTTCTTAGAAAGGTTACGTACCTTGTTAACTAGCGCAGTCCACTCTGTCATATCTGCAGCTGGATTGTCTAATTTTAAGTGATCACAAACGATTTGGTCCATGTTTTGTTCTTGAAGAGATAATGGAACCGCATATAAAGTATCTGCATCGCGAGCTTCGATAACTGCTTTTGTATCGATGTCACAGAATAATGCAAGCTTGTCTTTCATATCTTGAGAAACAGGAAGTTCTGTACGAACAACGATAATATTTGGTTGAATACCTAAGCTACGAAGTTCTTTAACACTATGTTGTGTTGGTTTTGTTTTCATTTCACCCGCTGCTTTTAAGTACGGGATTAACGTACAGTGAATGTACATTACATTGTCACGACCGATGTCGCTCTTAATTTGACGGATTGCTTCTAAGAATGGTAGAGACTCGATATCACCAACAGTTCCACCGATTTCTGTAATAACAACATCCGCATTTGTTTCACGGCCAGAACGATATACGCGCTCTTTAATTTCGTTAGTAATGTGAGGAATAACTTGAACTGTTCCTCCTAAATATTCACCGCGACGCTCTTTTTGAAGAACTGAAGAGTAAATTTTACCTGTTGTTACGTTGCTGTATTTGTTTAAGTTAATGTCGATAAAACGCTCATAGTGACCAAGGTCTAAGTCAGTTTCTGCGCCATCATCTGTTACGAATACCTCACCGTGTTGGTATGGGCTCATAGTCCCTGGGTCTACGTTAATGTATGGATCAAACTTTTGAATCGTTACATTTAAACCACGATTTTTTAAAAGTCTTCCAAGAGATGCTGCTGTAATACCTTTTCCTAAAGACGATACTACACCGCCTGTTACAAAAATATACTTAGTCATGAAAAAGCTCCCTTCTATTTTGCTGTTATATAATCACCGTTGCAAAGCGCAACGTATGTAGATAACACTGTATCCATCTTATTGTTAGACTCTTTTTATTTTCTAAACAAAAAACAAAAAAGAAAATTGCTCCCCTCATCACATAAAGTAATAAGTAGGGAGCAATTTTCTTTTATATTTACACTTTAAAAGTATTATCGTCCTTTTTTAAAGAGCCCAAAAATGATTCTACATGGACGATAATGAAAAGTCAAGAACTACAGTTCTTCCTCTTCTTCTTCAGTTTCATCATACTCAAGTTCTTCTTCAGCGAAGTCGTCTTCTTCATCTTCTTCTAAATCATCAAGATCGTCGTCATCTCCGTCTTCTTCTTCAAGAACCTTGTCCAAATCTTCTACATCATCTTCTTCGTCTGCATTTCCGTCTGCATCGTCAAAGTCATCTTCATCTTCTTCAATGTAGTCGTCAAAACCGTCTTCTTCAACTTTACGTTTCTTCTTCGGTTTTGGCTGCGGTAAGATTTCTTCATCAATTTGCTCATATGGGTACCAGCTGCGTAGTCCCCAACGATTTTCTCCTAAATTAATGAAACGTCCATCGATGTTTAAGTCTGTATAAAATTGTGCGAGTTTCGCATTAACTTGCTCTTGAGATAGTCCCAGCACTTGAGCGATTTCTTGAACCAACTCGTTGAATGTCGTTGCTTGTCTTTTATCCCCTAAAACGCTATGTACAACTTCAATCATTGAACATTCTTTTAGCTCTTCTGGTGAATATTGCTTAAAATTCACTTATGCGGCACTTCCTTTCATCAAATATAACCTTATATATAACGGTCTGCTTAAAAAAATCCATACTATTCATTATAAACAAAAGTCGCACAAATATGCTACAAAAAAAACGGGAAACTTTTATATGGTAATAAAATTAATAATTTGTCTGTTCCTTATTTCGGAAGCATATGGGCACCTTGCAACACATACCTAATTTGCATTTCTGTATATTCTTCAAGCGTATACAGTTTTTGCAGCGCCCAGCGTCTAAACCCCCACATTTGTCCTTGTATAAAAATATTATGTGCAAGAAGCTGTATTTCTTTTTTATTTAATATAAACGTTCCATTTTCCGTACACTGTTCTAAAATATCCTCAAACATTCCTACCATTTGAAACTCTTTTTCTAATACATATGGGAGAGATTCTTTCGGTAAAAAACGTACTTCTTGATACATAATTAATACTTCTTCTTGTAATTCGTCCATCACTTTAAAGTAATTCGTTATCGCTATCTTTAAACTTTCTATACTCCCTTTTTCTGTACATACTACTTCCTCTAATCGTTCTTTTACATGTTCATATATACTATCACAAACTAAATACAAAACATCATCTTTTGTACGAATGTACTCATAAAGTGTCCCTATACTAAATCCCGCCGCTTTTGCAATCTCTCTCGTTGTTGTACGCGGAAATCCTTTTTGTTTAAACAGTTGCACCGCACCTTTAATCATTTGTTCACGTCTTAACGCAACTAATTTTTCATCTTTCACCGATGCATGTACATTATGTTTAACCATTACCTTCACCTCTCTCTATTATTTTTTGGAAGGAAAAAGCGTAGGAAAATACCTACGCTTTCGTTCCTACTTCGTTAACATACGAGAAATTACAAGCCTCTGAATCTCTTGTGTTCCTTCATATATTTGTGTAATCTTTGCATCTCGCATATAACGCTCTACTGGATAATCTTTCGTATAACCGTAACCACCAAATACTTGCACCGCTTCAGTCGTCACCTTCATCGCTGTATCCCCCGCAAATACTTTTGACATCGCTGATTCTTTTCCATACGGAAGCCCTTCTGATTCAAGCCAAGCCGCTTGATATGTTAAAAGGCGTGCCGCTTCTACATCTGTTGCCATATCCGCAAGTTTAAAGCCAATCCCTTGCTGCGCCGCAATTGGCTTTCCAAATTGATGGCGCTCCCTTGCATATTCTACAGAAGCATCTAAAGCCCCTTGTGCAATACCAACAGCTTGCGCCGCAATACCGTTACGACCTCCATCTAATGTTTGCATCGCAACTTTAAATCCTTGCCCCTCTTCTCCAAGTAGATTCTCTACAGGAATACGGCAATCTTCAAACATAATTTCAGTCGTTGGTGAAGAGCGAATCCCTAGCTTGCTCTCCTTCTTCCCAACTGAAAATCCCGGTGTATCACTTTCTACAATAAATGCACTCGTACCGCGCTGCTTCGATTCAGGATTAGTTAGCGCAAAAACAACATAAATATCAGCAATACCGCCATTTGTAATGAAAATTTTTGATCCATTTAAAATATAATGGTCGCCATCTCTCTTTGCGATTGTCTTCATTCCACCAGCATCCGATCCAGATCCTGGCTCCGTTAAGCCGTATGCACCAATTTTCTTCCCTTCAGCCATCGGTCGTAAAAACTTTTGCTTTTGTTCTTCTGTCCCAAATTTAAAAATTGGCCATCCCGCAAGTGAAGTATGTGCAGATAGTGTTACACCTGTTGAAGCACAAACTCGAGATAATTCTTCAATAGCAATTACGTATGCTAAGTAATCGCTTCCAATTCCTCCGTATTCTTCAGGCCACGGAATACCGGTTAAACCAAGCTCTGCCATTTGATCAAATAACTCTCGATCAAATCTCTCTTCCTCATCACGCTCAGCTGCTGTTGGTGCTACTTCATTTTTAGCAAAATCTCGAACCATTTTTCTTATCATTTCATGTTCTTCTGATAGTTTAAAATGCATCTCCGTCTCCCCCTCGCCCTTTTATAAAGCACGGCTAATAACAAGTTTCTGTATTTCACTTGTTCCTTCATATATTTGCGTGATTTTCGCATCACGGAAAAATCGTTCTACTGGATAGTCTTTCGTATAACCGTAACCACCAAATACTTGCACCGCCTCAATCGCGACTTCAACCGCTGTCTTAGAAGCAAATAATTTCGCAATAGATGCTTCTTTACCGCATGGTAATCCTTGTGCCCTAAGAGACGCCGCTCTATATACGAGTAACCTTGCTGCTTCGACACTTGTTGCCATATCTGCAAGTTTGAAGCCAATCCCTTGCTGCGCCGCAATTGGTTTCCCAAATTGCTCTCGTTCTTTTGCATAATCAATCGCACATGCAAGCGCCGCTTCAGCAATTCCTAACGCCTGTGCACCGATTCCAATTCGCCCAACATCTAAATTCGCCATTGCCACCTTGAATCCTTGTCCTTCTTCCCCAAGTAAATTCTCAGCTGGCACTTTCATATCTTCAAAAGTAAGTTGTACCGTACGAGAACCGAGAAGCCCCATCTTATGTTCATCTTTTCCGATGATTAAACCAGGTGTATCTTTCTCTACTATAAATGCAGAAATACCACTTTTTCCTGCATCTGGATTTGTAGAAGCGAATACAATGTACGTACTTGCTTCACCACCATTTGTAATAAACACTTTCGATCCATTAATAATATAATGATCGCCTTTTTTTACAGCTCTTGATTTCAAACTCCCTGCATCCGATCCTGCATTTGGCTCTGTTAAAGCAAATGCGCCTAAATATTCCCCGGTTGCAAGTTTAGAAACATATTTTTTCTTCTGTTCTTCTGTTCCGAAATATAAAATCGGATTCATTCCAACTGACGTATGTACAGCTAAAATTACACCAACTGTTGCACTTACCTTTGAGATTTCCTCAATTGCTAGAATGTAAGAAATAAAATCCATTTCTGCCCCGCCGTATTTTGCAGGCGCTGGAATCCCCATTAATCCAAGATTACCCATCTTTTGTAAAACCTCTTTTGGGAACACCCCTTGTTCCATACTAGGAACAAAGGGAGCTATTTCCTTCTGTGCAAAATCCCGAACCATTTTCCTCATCATTTGCTGCTCTTCATTAAAACGAAAGTTCATATACTCCGCCTCCATTTGCTATATATCCTTTTAACAATTTGGTAAGACCACTATTTTGTAACAAAGGGGGAATTTATTCGTAAACGTAGAATCCACGACCTGTTTTACGACCTAACCATCCTGCATTCACATACTTACGTAATAACGGACATGGGCGATATTTACTATCTCCTAATCCTTCATGCAACACTTCCATAATGTATAAACACGTATCTAAACCGATAAAATCAGCGAGCGTCAAAGGCCCCATCGGATGGTTCATACCCAGCTTCATTACTTCATCAATTGCTTCTTTCGTCGCTACACCTTCATATAACGTATAAATTGCTTCGTTAATCATCGGTAACAAAATGCGGTTTGATACAAAACCTGGGAAATCATTTACTTCAACTGGTACTTTCCCAATTTTTTTCGTAATATCTTCAATTGCTTCATATACCGCATCATCTGTAGCCAAACCACGAATAATCTCAACAAGCTTCATAACTGGAACTGGATTCATAAAGTGCATACCGATTACTTTTTCCGGACGCTTCGTTACCGCTGCAATTTCTGTAATTGGCAGAGATGACGTATTCGTCGCTAAAATTGCGTGTTCTGGAGCAATTTCATCTAGATTCGCAAAGATTTTCTTTTTAATATCCATTTTCTCAACAGCTGCTTCAATAATAAGATCCGCTTCTTTCACACAATCTAAATCAAGCGTTACTGTAAGACGATTTAATGTCGCTTCCTTCTCTTCTTCCTTCATGCGTCCTTTTTCTACTTGGCGCGCTAAGTTTTTCGTAATGATAGCCAAACCTCTATCTAATTGCTCTTGTTTTAAATCTTGTACCTTCACGTCATATCCTGCCATTGCACATACTTGTGCAATTCCTGATCCCATTTGCCCTGCACCAATTACAACAATGTTTTGTACACCCATTTTTTCTTCCCCCTTAATTGTTAATAAATTTTATACCCTCGAACTTTAATTAGTGAACTTCAATCATCACTGCGTCCCCTTGACCGCCACCGCTACAAATCGAAGCAATTCCAATTCCGCCGCCGCGCTGCTTAAGCGCATGGATTAGTGTAACGATAATGCGCGCTCCGCTTGCTCCAATTGGATGTCCCATCGCTACTGCGCCGCCATTTACATTCAATTTTTCTGGATCAATTCCTGCGATTTCTGTACTTGCAATTGCTACCGCTGCAAATGCTTCATTAATCTCGAATAAATCGATATCTTCAATTGTCTTGCCTGTTTTTTCAAGCAATGCGTTAATTGCATAACCTGGCGTTCTTGGGAAATCTTTAGATTCCACTGCAATTGCTGTATGCGCCAAAATTGTCGCTAATGGCTTTCTTCCTTCTTGCTTCGCTCTGTCTTCGCTCATTAATACAAGTGCGGCACCACCATCGTTCAAGCCTGGCGCATTACCAGCTGTCACCGCCGCTGTCTTATCAAATACAGGTTTTAACTTTGCTAACTTTTCAATCGTTGTATCTTCACGTGGCGCCTCATCCTTTGCAACGACAATAGAATCGCCTTTTCTTTGCGGGATCGTTACTGGAACGATCTCCTCTTCAAAACGTCCTTCTTTATGCGCTGAAACCGCACGCTGATGGCTACGATATGCCCATTCATCTTGCGCTTCGCGAGAAATTCCATCTTCCTTCGCAACTTCTCCGCCATAAACACCCATGTGTGTACCTGAAAATGCGCATGTTAAACCGTCAGCAACGTTTAAATCAATAACTTCGTTGTTGCCCATTCTGTATCCCCATCTTGCTCCGCGTAAAATGTAAGGACTGTTACTCATCGACTCCATACCACCAGCTACAATCAGTGATTGATCGCCAGTACGAATAATCTGATCCGCTAACGTAACCGCACGAAGGCCTGATGCACAAACTTTATTGACTGTTTCCGTCTGCACTTCCCAAGGGATTCCTGCAGCCCTTGCAGCTTGGCGCGATGGAATTTGTCCCTGTCCACCTTGAATAACCGTTCCAAATATAACTTCTTCAACATCACTAGCTGCAACATTTGCTCTTTCAAGCGCTGCTTTAATTGCAATTCCTCCAAGTTCCGTCGCTTTTACATCTTTTAAAGATCCTCCGAATTTTCCAACTGGTGTTCTTGCAGCACTTAAAATAACTGTTTTACTCATGTTTCTTTCCCCCATTTCATTTTTTAACACTGAGCGCTCGCTCGGTATCCCTACGTTGAGAAGAGGTGCAATCATTGCACCTCTTTCTAAAGTTGTATACATTCTTATAAACTACATCGCTTCTTTTTTCTGTCCGATAACAGATCGTTCTAAAATCTCTGTCACATCAAGAGTTTGAACTTTTTCTTCTACCTCTTTCGCTTTCGTGCCATCACTGATCATCGTTAAGCAATATGGACAACCTGTACCGATAATGGATGGCTGTACAGCTAATGCTTGTTCTGTACGAGCAACGTTAATACGAGAGCCTGTTGTTTCTTCCATCCACATTAAGCCACCACCTGCGCCACAACACATTCCAGTCTCACGGTTACGTGCCATTTCTACAAGATTCACTCCAGGAATCGCTTTCAAAATGTCACGTGGCGCTTCGTACACTTCGTTGTATCTTCCTAAATAACAGGAATCATGGTACGTAACTGTTTCTTCAATAGCATGAACAGGCTTTAAACGCCCTTCTTTCACCCACTGGGCTAACAATTCTGTATGATGATAGACTTCTGCTTGCAAGCCAAAGTCCGGATACTCATTTTTAAATGTGTTATAAGCATGAGGATCAATCGTAACGATTTTCTTCACTCCTGCCTTTTCAAATTCTTCGATATTCTTTGTCGCCATCTCTTGGAATACAAATTCATTTCCGAGGCGACGTGGTGTATCTCCAGAATTCTTTTCTTTATTACCGAGAATTGCGAATGAAATGCCTGCTTCGTTCATTAACTTCGCAAATGATATTGCAATCTTCTGACTACGGTTGTCGTATGATCCCATTGAACCAACCCAGAATAAATACTCGAATTCCTCACCAGCTTTTGATTTTTCTTTTACAGTTGGAACTGTTACTTCGTCATCACCTTGGCGCCATGTTTCACGCTCTTTACGGTTCAGACCCCACGGATTTCCTTGACGCTCGATGTTTGTCATCGCGCGTTGTGCTTCCGCGTCCATTTTTCCTTCTGTTAAAACGAGATATCGACGTAAATCAATAATTTTGTCAACATGCTCATTCATAACTGGACATTGATCTTCACAGTTACGACACGTTGTACATGCCCAAATCTCTTCTTCTGTAATAACATCTCCGATTAAACTCGGATCGTAAGCGAGCGTTGTAGCCGCTGATTCTTGTTGTCCTTTTCCAGCTGCCATCATCGCTAACTGATTTCCTTGTGTATTATTGAAGGCAACTACTGGAACCCACGGTGCTTTTGATGTTACCGCAGCCCCTTTATCAGTTAAATGATCGCGAAGTTTTAATATTAAGTCCATCGGCGATAACATTTTCCCTGTGCCTGTTGCTGGACACATATTTGTACAACGGCCACACTCTACACAAGCGTATAAGTCAATAAGTTGATTTTGTCTAAAGTCTTCAATTTTACCAACACCAAATGTTTCTTGTGTTTCATCTTCAAAATCAATCTTTTCAAGCTTCCCTGGATTTGAAATACGACCGAAAAATACATTAGCTGGTCCCGCAATTAAATGCGCATGTTTTGATTGTGGAACATACACTAAAAACGTTAACAAAATTAGTAAATGCACCCACCAAGAGAAATAGAACACTGAAATGGCTACGGTTTCATTTATCCCGCTAAAAACGTAAGCGATTGCAGAAGCAATTGGTTCACTCCATGAAAGCTCCTCGCCATGCCATATAAGTCCCATACCGTTACCAAGTAGCACAGAGATCATTAAACCACCGATAAAGATAAGAACAAGACCTGATTTGAAGTTACGTTTTAAACGAACAAGCTTTTCTACATAACGTCTATGAAAAGCCCAAAATACTGCAATTAAAATAACAAGTGTGACAATTTCCTGGAAGAATGTAAATGCAGGGTATAGTGGTCCAAGTGGAAGATGTGATCCTGGTGCGAGTCCTTTCCAAACGAAGTCAATTGCTCCAAATTGGACAAGAATAAATCCGTAAAAGAACATAACGTGAATGATGCCGCTTTTCTTATCTTTCAGCAGCTTTTTCTGACCGAAAACATTGACCTTAAGAAGATCCCAACGCTCTTTAAAACGACGGTCAAATTCAATTTTTTTTCCTAATTGTATGTAGGCTATTCTCGTCCGTATAAGATATACAAACAAATATCCTGCATAAGCAATAACAGCAATGGCAGCCAGCCAATTAATGATCAGTAAGCTATTCATTTTTATGCTACCCCTCTCTTTGTAAGCCCTCTTTCTTTTTAGAATCTTCAAAAATATATAATTTTCTGAATTATATCCCCTACCCCCATTATATAATGAGTGAGCATTCAGTCAACAGTTTTTTGTTATAGAACAACACATTTTTTCATAAAGCTGTTTATTTCGGTGAAACTATAAAGTGAAACTTTAATCTGTAGGGGTGGTTCATCCCCCACTGATTATTAGTTGAACCAATCGGGCTTTTACGGGCAGTTGATTTCCAAACTAACTTCTACTTATTCATCAGTTTTTGAAGTAGGAAGCTTACTGCCCGTTAAAGCGGGATAAAGTGAAACTTTAATCAGTGCGACATACTATCCTCTGATGAAATTTATAATAACAACCGTGCTACCCGTATCATTTGTAACACACTGAAGGTGAAAAGAATGCGAAGGAGGGAATTCACTGATGCTCTACTTATCTCTTTTGTTAATATCCGTTGCTCTTTGGATTACAATTGACCTTTCATACGGGAGACTTCTTCATTTAAAGCGGGTAAGCTCTCGCACTTTCCCTTTACGTCAAAGTGATTTTCACCTTTATACATACGGGAAAGATTTGTATGACGCCTTATTTACTGATATAAAACAAGCACAGCACCACATTCATATTTTATTCTTCATTGTAAAAAACGATAAAATCAGTCGTGAATTTTTAAAGTTGCTGATTGATAAGGCTCAGGAAGGAATTGAAGTACGACTTTTACTTGATCGATTTGGCAGCCATTATTTATCAAACGAAGCTATTCGCTCCCTGCGAAAACATGGTGTATCTTTTTCATTTTGTCATAAGATAAAATTTCCTCTACTTTTCTTTTCTGCCAATCAAAGAAATCATAGAAAAATTACAGTGATTGATGGGAAAACTGGCTATATCGGGGGCTTTAATATCGGCGAAGAGTATCTAGGGCATAATGAATATTTAGGATTATGGCGAGACTATCATTTACGTCTTACAGGAGAAGGGGTTCAAGATTTACAAAAGCAATTTTTGCATGACTGGTTTGATGATACGAAACAGAATTTATTGGATGTTTCTCTTTATTTTCCAAAACAAAACCCAGGTACCATAATGCATCAATTTATTCCGACTGATGGTGCTTATTTACAGCATACTTTTTTACATTTAATTAACGGAGCAAAAAAAGAAATCTGTATTGGTACACCATATTTCATTCCTGGAAAAAAAATTATGAATGCCTTATTAAAAGCAAGAGAGAGAGGGGTTCAAATCACAATTCTCGTTCCAGAAAAAGCTGATCACCCTCTCGTTCGAGAAGCAAAATTCCCGTACTGCCGAAAATTAATACAGGCTGGTTGCAATATTTACGCATTTCAACAAGGTTTTTTTCACGCCAAAATTATTATAGTGGATGATGATATTTGTGATATTGGAACAGCAAACTTTGATATGAGAAGTTTATATATTAACCATGAAATAAACTGCCTGTTATATAATAAACATTTCATTCGAACAGTAAAAAATAAATTCCATGAAGATCTAGAGAATGCATCCGTACTTTCCTATAGCGATGTAAACCCACCTTCTCTTATCGATAGAGGAAAAGAATGGATTGGAACAATGCTTGCTTTCTTTTTATAGGAAAGACAATGAATAAAAGAGGTGTATCTCATATGATTATGCGGTTTGGATATGTCTCACATGCAATGGCACTCTGGGACTGTTCTCCTGCCAAAACAATGACGTTTACAAGCTTTAAGAAACTCAGCAAACAAGAGCGAGAAGACAAATTGTACCATGTTATAAGGCAAAATTTAGAGCACACAATACGTATCCTTCATTACAATATAGCGCATGAAATCCCGCTATATCGCCTATCGTCTTCCATCGTCCCACTTGCAACACATCCCGAAGTCGAGTTTGACTATATTGGGGTATTCACACCACTTTGGCGTAAAATAGGGGCTTTAATTAAAGAACACAATTTACGAATAAGTTTTCATCCAAATCAATTTACTTTATTTACAAGTGACAAGCCACATATTACTACTAACGCTATTACGGATATGACTTATCATTATAAAATATTGGATGCTATAGGCATTGCAGATTCTTCTTACATTAATATTCATGTAGGTGGAGCCTATGGAAATAAAGAAAAGGCAATTGAGCGCTTCCATGAAAACATAAAAAAACTTCCTGCACATATAAAAAAACAAATGACCCTTGAAAACGATGATAAAACGTATACAACTTCTGAAACTTTATCAATTTGCCAAAAAGAAAATATCCCATTTGTATTTGATTATCATCATCATATGGCCAATCTTTGCGAGCAACCACTAGAAGAGTTGCTTCCTGCAATTTTTGAAACTTGGTCACATACAAATATCTCTCCTAAAGTTCACATTTCCTCCCCAAGATCGGAAAAAGAATTTAGGGCTCATGCTGAATATATCGATTTAGAGTTTATTAAGCCCTTCTTACACGTTGCAAAAAAAAACAATCATAATTTCGATATTATGATTGAAAGTAAACAAAAAGACTTAGCACTATTCCGATTAATAGATGAACTTTCTGCTATAAGAGGCATTAAAAGAATAAGTGGTGCAATGTTACAGTGGTAAATTGTAACTTTGCACCATTTTTTCAAAAAAGTAATTTTTATAGTAAAAAACATCCTATTTTATATGCTATTATTTAAATTAGCATTCCCCCGAGATTCAACTTTATTGAAACGGAGTCATAATATGATTAATCAAAAAAAGTATGTACAATTTGTCATAATATACATATCTATATTTGCTCTTTGGATACTCTTTATTCCAAATGAGTCGCATATAAAGGAAATTGGGATTCTTTTCTTATTCTGTTTTGCTGCACTTTTTTCTTGCCACTGTTTATATAAAGCTATTAAAAAAATGAAACGCAGTGATAAACTATTTTGGATTTTATTACTATGCACTTGCCTATGTGGATTAGTTATGGAGATAACCCTATTTCTTAGTTCGATTTCCATGCATAATCAATCTATATTTTCATATAAAGCATTACCTTTTTTTATCATACAATATATTTTGCTCTTTGTTGGATTTGCTATAAAGTTTATAAAAAATTACTCTATTAAGGGACTTTCTCAATTCTCATTCGATAGCATCTTTATTATTATTATGAACATTTATTTCACCTTAACTTTTATCTTAGATATTTCAAGCTTCCGCATGTTAACAAAGGACACTTGGATTTTAATTGGGTATTTTATTGCACAATCATTAGTAATTTACGCCGTTATTAGCCTATATAGAAGAGAACAATATTCTTCTAGTAGAATCGCATTAATTATCGGTTTCACTATTATACTCGTATACGGTTATATTCATCTGTTTCAATTGAATTTTGGGATGAAAACTTCCGCTGAAATTAATTATTTAATACACACTGCTTCTATTTTATTAATTGGACTTTCTTCCATACTATATATTTTGGATAAACCAATGCAGCATGAAACGAAAGCAAAATATTATCGATTCGATTATATACGTTTTATACTACCTTATTTTAGTATAATTATTACTTTTTCTTTTATTATCATTCAACCTTGGGATGATAAATTCATGTTAATCGGCCTCGTGTTATCACTTATTTTGTTATTCTTGCGGCAACTTTACATGTGGAAAGATAATCAAGCACTAATCCATACATATGAACAGTTGACTACACAACTAGAGGGCGAAGTTGAAGAAGGTGCATTTGCATTATCAAAAAGTGAACAACGCTATAAATCTTTATTCGAAGATCATCCCGATGCCGTTTTCTCTTTAAATATGAATGGCATTTTTCAACAATCTAATAAGGCATGCGAAAGCTTATTTACTGCCTATTATTGCGAAGTGGCAAGCTATTCTCTGGTACACTTCATTGATTCAAAAGACCACGAACTACTTAAGAAGGCTTTACAAATTACAAAGGAAGGTAAGCCACAAACGTTAGAAGTTCGTACAAAAGAACAAGAAGGCTATTATTATTATCTCCATATTACACTTATCCCTACTTTTATAAACAAAGAAGTGGTCGGAATGTTTGGGATAGCGCGTGATATTACCACTTTATATGAAAAACAAAAACAAGTAGAACATTTAGCCTTTCACGATGCACTTACTGGATTACCAAATCGCCGAAAGTTCGAAAAAGATTTAAAAGCCATTTTGAATACAGCCCAAACTAACGCAAATGATGTCGCCGTCATGTTCCTTGATTTAGATCGATTTAAAAAAATTAACGATAGACTTGGTCATGACGTCGGAGATTTATTATTAATTGAAGTAGCAAACAGACTACGCGGTTGCTTGCGTTCAAAAGATGTCGTCGCTCGCCAAGGTGGAGATGAGTTTACCATTCTATTACCAGAAATGTACTCAGAAAAAAGTGCAATTTTTATAGCTGAACAGATTTTAACTATTTTAAACAAACCATTCTTCATTCAAGGCGAAGAACTCTCTATTACACCGAGTATCGGAATTGCGATGTATCCTGATTATGGAACTGATGTAAATGAGTTAATGAAAAATGCTGATATGGCTATGTACCGTGCGAAGGCAAATGGAAAAAACAGATTTGTTTTCTTCTCAAAAGAAATGAGTATCGCTCAAAATGAAATTCAATTCTTAGAAGGTGAACTTTCAAAAGCATTACAACAAAATGAATTTTTCCTTGAATACCAACCACAAGTAAGCACAAAAACAAAAGAAATTATCGGTTTTGAAGCATTAATACGTTGGAAGCATCCAAAACTCGGTATCGTATCTCCTGCCCAATTTATTCCTCTAGCAGAGGAAACTGGTTTTATTATTGAACTTGGTAATTGGATTTTACGTACTGCATGTTTAGAGGCAAAAAGATGGCATAATCAAGGTTTTTCTCACTTAAAAGTTGGTGTGAATTTATCTGTTGTTCAATTTAACCATGCTGATTTAATCCCAACTATTTCAAAGGTGTTAGAAGAAACAGAACTGAAACCAGAAGCACTAGATATTGAAATTACGGAAAGCATCGCAATTAATCAAAATCAATCTGTAGTTGCAAAACTAGAACAGCTTCAAAATCTCGGCATTCAAATTTCAATCGATGACTTTGGAACTGGTTATAGTTCTTTAGCTTATTTAACAAAATATCCAATCAACACATTAAAAATTGCTCGAGAGTTTATTTGTGGAATTACAAATAGTCCTTTAGAAGAAGCAATTGTCTCTTCCATTATTACACTATCAAAAGAACTAAATTTAGAAGTGATTGCAGAAGGTGTAGAAACGGAAGAAGAATGGGAATTTTTACATAGACAAAATTGTGATCACATTCAAGGATTCTTTATTAGCAAACCTGTTTCTAGTAAAGACGTTTGGATGTTACTCCATAAAAAAACAACCGTCTAAATAAGGCGGTTGTTTTTTAAAACTCAAAAGGTAAATCTGCAGCTACTTGTACCTCTTGATCATTATGAGAAATTATTTGACTTTTCTCTAATGTTGTATCACCTAATGAAATACCCCATGCCATTGCTAACGTTAATAAACTACCAATAAGTAATTTCTTCATATTCCATCACCCACATTTTTTACTTTTAATATATCATGAAAATTTATTCACATTGTATGCAATTATGCATATCCACTTTTTAGGTTGTTTATCTGCTGATTTTATTTACGAGCGCTTCTTTATATGCATGCATTTCTAATATATCAAAAAAGAAACTTGCCTTCTTATATGCATCTTCAATCTCTGCCTCTTCATACTCCAACTTCCTTAGGCATTCACCTCTTTGATAATATAGCTGTCCAATTAATGCCATACTATTAATTCGGCATGATATTTCAATCGCTTTATTTACTTGATAAAGTGATTCTTCATATCGACTATCTAAGTATAATGCTTTTGCATGATTATACCTTACCTTCACGTCAAATTCTTCATTATCATGCAATGCCTCTAATTGTTTTAATATTTGTTCAAATAAATCAATACCCTTCTTCAAATAGCCATTTTCAGCATAAATGTTTGCAATTGCGTTTTCAATATAAAGATTCTGATATACATCAATTCCTGTCAATTGTTGATTGAGCAATTTCTTTAATTCTAAAATACAATATTCGTAATCGACTTTTTTCAACACGTAAGCAGCTACATAATATTGCCATTGAAGAAATTGCTGGAATTCAGGATGATATTCTTCCTTTTTCAGCTCATTCCATACTTTATTATAAATTTCTTTATATCTTTTTTGCTTACAAAGCATAATGACTTGATCTTTAAACTGTTTTTTTCTTTCAATATCCGAATAAATGAGTACCTCATAAAAATGAATAATGGGAATTTGTAATTTCGCTGCAATACCTTGCAATATATCCATACTTGGGTATACTGCACCCGATTCAATTCTGCTTACTTCCGATTGATGACATATGTTCTCGGATAACTGTTTTTGTGTTAGTCCTCTTAACACTCTAATTTTTTTAATTTCACTTCCTAATTTCTCTGCTTGCATACTTACTCACCATCCCATTATAACAATCTAATTTTTTAAGTTGTCATACCACTACAATAATGTGCATTCGACAATTTTTGATATGAAATAATGCATAATATATATAAAATTCGGCAAATTTTTCATACAATTCATCTCACATACAATAATAGATTAGGAGTGTTATAGATGAATTATAGAAAACTTGCCAGTGCTTTCGTTACATTCGGTCTTCTTTACCCTTTATCAACAGAAGCTATTCATGCTCAAGAATTAGACAAAAGTGCAGTCAAAGTTGAAATTGCTCAGCCTGGTTTAACAATCGGGAAATTAACACAACCTCAAAATGATACGAAAGAAAATATTGCTAAAAAGTATTTAAAAGGTGAGGTAGATGGGGCTAAAGCTCAACAAGAACAAGTCACTACTGAAAAAAATGTAGATTTCCAACCTACAAATAAAGAAACCAAAGAAAATCAAACCGAAGTTCGCCTTGCACAAACATATAAAAACTATAAAGTATATGGCCAAGATCTCATTGTAAAAGTAGATAAAAATGGAGTGATCACAACTGTTAGTGGTAAAGTTGTTCAAAATTTAAATCAACAACCTAATCTTACTATAACAAATTTTTTGTCGAAAAATGAAGTGAAATCTAAATTACGCGATATAGTTCAAATTCCAAGTGATGCGGTTGAGACAGAATTCTCTAGCGAAACCGTTGTTTATAAGAAAAAAGATGGCTATTATACATTCGCAACTGTTATTACATTTACTTATGAAAACAATGAACAAATTATAAATGGCAATGCTATCGTTGATCTAAAAACTGGTGAAGTACTTTTCCAAGAAAAATTCATTAAAAACAAAGAGAATAAGACTATAAATCAAGTAACATCACCTAGATTATCCACTGCAAGTGAGCAAGGAACTGGGAAAAATGCACTTCAAGAAAACATCTCTTTCAATATTGCCAAAGGAACTGATGGGAAATTTTATTTAGCGGATTTATCACGCGGAAATGGTATTTATATTTATAATGCAAACTACGCCGATTCCCTCGGGGGATATAGTCAAGCTGGTTATCCAGGGACACTAATTTCAAGTAGCACTCCTAATTTTGCAGATAAAGAAGCCGCGGGCGCTATGAAGAACATGAGTGATATTTATGATTACTTTAAGAAAGAACATAATCTAAAAAGTTACGATAATAAAGATTCAAAAGTTGTTGCTAGTGTACACGGTTTTGATTCTACTGAAGTTAGTGATGGTATAAAAGAAGACTATGTAAATGCGTTTTGGCATCCCGCTTGGAACCAAATGGTATTTGGTGATGGTTTAGACGGCAAACTAACATCAGCTCTTGATGTAACAGCTCATGAATTTGGACATGCTGTATTCAGTGGCACGACGAAAAATAAAGTCGTGAGATATCCAAACGCTGAAACATCTGCACTAAACGAGGGATTAGCGGATTTCTGGGGTACACAAATCGAATATTACGTAAAGAAAGATAAAGGAAACTGGATTATGGGCGATACATTAGGTGGCCTAACAATTCGTGATATCCCAAGGGAAATTGGTGACGGCGGTCATAAATTATATACAAATTTAAAAGATTTCTATAATGATGGTAATAATCAAGAATCACACGTGAATTCTGGTATTATCAGTCACGTATTATATCAATTAGCTGAAGGTAAAACATATAACGGTGTTGCTGTTCAAAAACAAGGCAATGAAAAAGTAAGCAAAGTTGTTATGCGTGCATTGCAAAATTATGCAACTTCCGCTGAAGACTTTGAATCACTTCAATCTCACATCGTACAAGCTGCAAAAGATTTATATGGCACTGCCGTATCAAATGAATTTGCAAAGGCATTTGAAGCACATGGTTACAAGTCGTTACAAAAAGTAAATAAGGTAATAGAAGTACAATAACAAAGAAGAAGAAGTTTACTCCTCTTAGGTAAACTTCTTCTTATATCCAACCCTTTTCTTCCGCAATTGTAATTGCCTCAATTCTATTTTTCGCATCGAGCTTCGTTAATACTTCAGAAATATAATTACGTACTGTACCCGGTGAAAGATAAAGTGCCTTCGCAATTTCGTTTGCCGTCTTTCCTTCTTTCGCAAGCAACAATACTTCCTTTTCGCGATCTGACAACGGATTTTGCTCCTGCCATAGACCGAACATTAACTCTTGGGAGACCTCTCGTTTCCCCTTCATTACATTACGAATTGCTGCTGCTAAATCTTCACTTGGGCTATCTTTTAATAAATAGCCGTGCACGCCAGCTTTCATTGCTCTTTCAAAATATCCTGGCCGTGCAAATGTTGTTAAAATCATAACTTTACATGGTGATTTTTCTTTCTTTAACGCTTCAGCAACATCTAATCCACTTTGAATTGGCATTTCAATATCCATAATACTGATATCCGGTTTTAACGATTCAATTAATTTTAGCGCCTCTTCCCCGTTTGCCGCTTGCCCAATTACTTCGATATCATCTTCTAGATCAAGTAAGGCACCTAATGCACCACGAAGCATCCGTTGATCTTCTGCAATAATAATTCGAATCATGCCCTCACCTCATCTTTTCCTGTTCTAATAACAACTGGAACTTTTACTGTTAACAACGTCCCTGGATTGATTGTACCTAGTTCAACAAATCCATCAATAAGAGCAATTCGTTCTTTCATGCCGCGGATACCATTTCCATCATGATTTTGATCTGTTAAACCAATTCCGTTATCTTCTACTTTCAAAATCAGCTCACCTTGCGATTCTAATACAGAAACTGCACACCGCTTTGCCTTACTATGTTTTACAACATTTGTAACGGCCTCACGTAAACACATCCCGACAATATTTTGTTCAATTGGTGATAACGAGCTCGAGCTTGCTTCTTGCCTCACTTCTAATTCAATATTAGCTGCTTGTAAGATTGCCTTTATTTGCTCTAGCTCTTCTTCTACCGTAATCATACGCATATCAGAAATTAATTCTCTCAGCTGCTTTAAGGCTGTACGAGACGTTTGTGTAATTTCCTTCGCTTCCACACTTGCACGCTCTGGATTTTTCACAATTAACTTCTCTACAAGCTGGCTTTTCAAAGTAATAAGAGATAACGTATGCCCTAATGTGTCATGAAGATCTCTCGCAATCCGCTGCCGTTCTTCACGCTTTACTAAGTCTTTAATTTGCTCGTTTGCTTCATTCAGTTGGTTCTTTAACATCTTTTTCTGATTAAAATTGCGCATACCAAATGGCGTAAGAAGCATTAAAATAAACATCGGAACGATATTTACTAAACTTGTAGTTGTTAGTTGATTCATATTTACAAATAAAAATGCTCCAAGCATTATAACTAACGAACATAACAGCACTCGAAATACTTTCTTATTTGGCGCAAATCCCATCGCACTTGCTGTGAAAAAGCCAAAAAATATCATAAAAGGATTATAAAATAAAGCAAATAAAAAGATGAGTACCATTTGAATACAAGCCCAAAAAACAAACGTTCTCTGAACAAAATAAAGCTGACGGTATGTGACGATAAAAATTATCAACATACAGCTTCCTATTACAAGCTTCCATCCTGATGCCTGCGCTAAGTGATAAATTGGAAATAATAGATAAACAAACCACATATACGGAAAGAACCCCATATGTTTCGGAAAAACCTCAATCCTCTTTTTCTCTATCATTTATACCGCTTCCTGTCTTTTTCTTATATATATTGATACTACAACAAATATAAGGAAATAACCTCCTAATACCGCGATATTTTCCCATCCAATTGATTTTCCAGCTACAATATCCCACGCACCACTTCCGAAATGGTATGTCGGTGTCCACTCACCAATCGTTCTTAATATTTTGGGGAATACTTCAATCGGCATCCATAACCCGCCAACTATAGCTAAACTCATATTTAAAATATTTGCTAAGCCAGCAGCTGCGTCCGCCTTCTTAATGGAACCTATTACTGTTCCTAATGCTAAAAATGGTGTTACCCCTAACAATAACCATAGCCCCGCACCAATCCATTGCCCTACCGTTAACTCAACATGATTAATTAGTATCCCTGCAATAAAGATAACTAATATTGAAAAAGCATTTACTACTGTTTGAGCGATAATTTTTGCTGTTAAATATGCTCCCTCTGGAAGCGGTGTAATTTTTAGAAGATGTGTCCACCCTTGCCCTCTTTCCTGAGAAAGTCTCACACCGAAACTAAAGAGTGCAGTCCCTACAATGCTGAAAGTTGCCATCGAAATTAAATAGTGTGCCTTCCACGCATCTCCGTTTTGTGGTACTTGAACAACATTTGTAAAAATGTAGTAAAACATAACAGGCATTAATAATGAGAAAAAAATAAATAATTTATTGCGGAATGTACGTAAAATTTCTATTTTGCATTGCATCCATAACGCTCTCATGCGATTTCCTCCTTCTGATTTGCGACAAACTGTTCAAATGCTTCATCAAGGCTTCCACGTTCAACTGAAACATCTGTTACAGGTAAATTCCTTTGATAAATGGCTTTTAAAGTTGCATCCGTATCCTCCGTTGTTAAAATGAAGCGTCCTTCGTTTGACTTTACTTCTGTTACATTTGGTAATTCCTTTAGTAATTTTGTAGGAATGCTTTCCTTCGAATAAAATGTGATTGTTTTTCTCGAAATCGTTGCTTTCATTTCGTCTGGTGTACCATCTGCGATAATCTTTCCGTTCGCAAATAATAAGATACGATTTGCTAAAGCATCTGCTTCTTCTAAATAATGCGTCGTTAAAATAATCGTTTTCCCTTCACTTGCTAACTTTCGAATCGTTTCCCAAAACGTTCTTCGAGACGTAATATCCATTCCGACTGTCGGCTCATCTAAAAATAACAAATCCGGATTTCCCGCAAGTGCAAGCGCAAAGTTTAACCTTCTTTTTTGCCCACCTGATAATTTCTCACATCTTTGCTTTCGCTCTGATTCTAAATTTGATAACTGCAGTAACGTTTCTTTCGCTACAGGATTCTTATAATAACTGCGGAATAGCTCTATTGCCTCTTCCACTGTAATGCTATCAATCACACTTACTTCTTGTAACATTGCCCCAAGATTATTACGAACGCCTCTCTGCTTTGGACTCTTTCCAAATATAGAAACCGTACCTTCTGTAGGATCTTTTAATCCAAGCATCATCGAAATTATCGTCGTCTTCCCCGCACCATTTGGTCCAAGTAATGCTACTATTTCTCCTTTATCCACGTGAAATGAAACGTTATTTACTGCGTTTTTATGTTTAAATGTTTTAGAAACACCATTTACTTCAATAATCTTTTCCATCTCTCCACCCCCACTGTTTCTTATATTTACATTGTATTACCTGGAAAACTTAGGAAACAGTATGATACGTCATGACATCGATATGACAATTGTCATATATTCCTTGTGAGAGGAATCAGCCCGCATACCGCAAGCAAGTAGCAGGACGAAAATAAACATGATACAATCGGATAAGATATATATTCGAGGAAGGACAGTGGTTTTCATGATTATTCGTAATGAACAAGATTTAGAAGGCTTACGAAAAATCGGCCGCATCGTTGCGCTTGCACGTGAAGAAATGAAAAAACAAGCGAAGCCAGGTATGACAACGAAAGAGCTTGATTTGATCGGTAAAAAAGTATTAGATGAGCATGGTGCTATTTCTGCACCTGAAAAAGAATATGATTTTCCAGGTGTAACTTGCATTAGTGTAAATGAAGAAGTTGCTCATGGTATTCCAGGAGATCGTGTATTAAAAGAAGGCGATTTAGTAAACGTCGATGTATCTGCTGCACTTGATGGCTATTATGCTGATACAGGTATTTCATTTGTACTTGGAGAAGACGAGGCAAAAGAAAAGCTTTGCCAAGCAGCGGTTGATGCATTTTGGGCAGCAATGAAAAAGGTTAAAGCTGGCTCAAAACAAAATCAAATTGGTCGTGCTGTTTCAAACTTCGCACATAAAAGTGGATACAATGTTATTCAAAACTTAACTGGTCACGGCATTGGTCTTAGCTTACATGAAGCACCAAATCACATTTTAAGCTACTATGATCCAATGGATAATACGCTTCTAAAAGACGGTCTTGTTATCGCTGTAGAACCGTTCATATCTATGAAAGCTGATCATATTATTGAGCGTGGTGACGACGGTTGGACATTCATTACACCTGATAAAAGTCTTGTTGCACAATGTGAACATACCGTTGTCGTAACACGCGGCGAACCAATAATCTTAACAGAAATCTAATATAAAAAAACGGCTGTTTTGTAGATTTATTCCACATAAAACAGCCGTTTTTTAATTTTGGGAAAATATGTGAACTATTGTTGAACTCTTTATCATTTAAGTATATAATCTTTAGCGGAGGTTACTTAAGCTTATCTTTACTAAAAAGATATTGTAGCTAAGGAGGAAAACACCTTCTTTTTTATTGTTTAAACAGTCTCAAAAATGACCGTAGTAACGGGTTAGTCGAATATTCTGTAATCCTTATATTCCTCTAACAATGTAAGAAACTATCGTCTTTCAACTTCGGTCCACTAATCGTACAACTCTCTTTAGACAAAATAGATGACTATTTTCAAAGTACATATTGTCTTCATTCTGACCAAAAACAACCCTATCTAGATTTTTATTTCCACATAACTTTAAGGCAAAAATAAGCCTTCACAAGGGGATACACTACCTTGGTTAGTATGTATCGTAAAACTTACCTTTATAACCATTCTTTTTTACTAGATATACATGAAAACTATCTCACATATAAAGGTCTGATATCATTCTTTATATCAGTATTTTTTTCGACATTTTTTGTCGAATTGTGTATATTTCCAAATAACTGTGTAAATATACATTTTGTTTTACGTTAAATAATATTACTTTGAACATAACCCAGTTTGTCTGAGAACGCGTATAGAAACGGAGGGATAGCAAAAACAAATAGCTTATAACAAATACTTTTAATATTCCATTTGTTCATGTGGAATAAGTCCCCAATGGACAAATGAATGTTCAGAGGAGGAAAAATGAAAAAACTTTTCAATGTATGTTTAATTGTATTCGTACTATTTTCGCAGCTTGCTAGTTTTCCATACAATCAAGTAAAAGCGGAAACCTTAACAGGAGATTCCTTATTTGACACTGTTGAAATGAAAGATGCAACGAATCATATTATTGACGAAGCAAAAAATCCTAACAACTTAATAAAGATAGGATCAACCATTCAAGTAGAATACGCTTGGTCAATAAAGGATCAACAAGTTGCACAAGAAAAAGATTCAACAGTTCTTCAGATACCTAACGCATTAAAAGTAAAAAATGACCAACAAGGAAACTTGATGGCAGATCAACAAATTATTGGTCAATATTTTGTTACGGCAAACGATAACAAAATGAAAATAGTCTTTAACGATTCAGTAAAAGATTCAAAAGGTGTTAAGGGAAAAATTAAATTTGACACTGTATTCAATCCAGATTTAAAACCTGGCATAAAAGCCGTCCCACTCACTTTCCCTCTAGGTACAGTAGCTAAGACTATCTCAGTTCCTGTTCAAGTAGATAACCCTACTTCACCTACTATTAATAGTGATGATGCTAAGCAGACTACCGAAGAGCAAAAGAACGGTGACGCACAGCAACCTACTGAACAGCCAAAAGATGGTGAAACACAGCAGAAACCTGCGGAACAACCAAAAGACGGGAATCCTCAGCAGCCTGCGAAACATTCAAAAGATGGTGAGACACAGCAGAAACCTGCGGAACAACCAAAAGACGGGAACACTCAGCAACCTGCGGAACAGCCGAAAAACGGGAATCCTCAGCAGCCTACTGAACAGCCAAAAGATGGCGGGACACAGCAACCTACTGAGAACCCTGGTGATAACACAACAGGGCAACCTGTTGAAAATCCAGACCCATCACCTAAGCAAATTAAAGAAAATATTTTAACAAGCGTAAAATTAACAGATAAAGACGGAAAACCATTTAATGATACAGATAATCGTCCAAATCCTGATTCTGCTGCCAATATCGATTTTACATGGGAAGTTTTAGAATCATTAAAAGTAAAAAAGGGAGATTACTATATTTTCCAACTACCGGAGTATTTTATCGTCCATAACACCATTACACAGCCTTTAGTTGATGGAACTGGACATGAAATTGGGACGTTCGTTGTTGACTTAAACGGAAAAGTAACTATGACTTTTAACGAGTACGTTGAAGACAATCCTAATATAGATGGTCATTTAAAAGTTGGTACGGAATTCAATAAAACAAAAATTAAAGGGACTACGGAACAAAAAATTCCTTTCCCAATTAAAGAACAAGACGTTATTATCGAGCTTGATTTCAAACCTAATGTAAAGAAATCTATGAATAAAAAAGGTATACCTGATAGACCGATTAATACGAATCAAATCAATTGGACAGTCGAAATGAACAAAACAAAAGACATTCTTACAAACGCTGTCTTCCAAGACAATATTCCAAATGGAGCCAATCTCAATGAAGATTCTATTAAGGTTTATGAGTTAGAAGTAGATATTAACGGGAAAACGACTCGTGGAGCCGAAGTTAGTAAAGAAGAATATACACTCACTTCATCCTCCGATAAATTAAATATCGCTTTTAAAAATGAAACGAAAAAAGCATATCAAATTGAATATGCGACAAAAATTACTGACGAAAGTGTTACTAGTTTCAAAAATGAAGCAAAAGTATCCAGCAAGAATCAAGGAGATGTATCCGCAAATGCAACTGTAACTGTTTCACGCGGTACACATCTAGAGAAAACTAGTAAATATAATCCAAAAACACAAACAATTGAATGGACAATTACTTTCAACGGTGACCAGAGAGAGATTAAACAATCTGATGCGCTTTTAAAAGACATCTTGGACAAATCTCATAAAGTTGATGCAAGTTCTATCGTGGTTAAAAATGCTTCTTATGATAATAACGGAAAACTTGTTACAGGTGACAACGCTACAAACTTTACTGTAAAAGAAACCGATGAGGGATTTGATTTACAATTTAATGAAGATATTAATAGTGCCTATGTGATTACTTATACATCGAAAGCCAAGAATGATGTTATACAAGATGGCGAAATCGAAAATAAAATTATTGCAGATGGAAAATGGAGTAAAACAAACAAAGTTACATTACAACAACAAAACATCATAAAAAAACATAATAAAAATGCAAACGATACAGATTACAATAAGAAAACAACGAAATGGACAATTATTGTAAATGATAACAATTACGTGTTAAATGATGCTGTTATCACTGATACGTTTGACTATAGTGGACTTACATTACAAAAAGATAGTTTCAAAATTACTGATGGATCAACTGAACTGAAATTAGACTCTGATTACACACTTGATGTAACAGCTGACGGATTCAAAGTAACACTAGCTGGTATTTATAAGTCTAATATGGATAAAACTTTAACCATCACGTACACAACAGACTTTAATTACGAGACTCTATCTAAAAAGGATGATAATAAATCATTCAAAAATACAGCTGAGTTATCATGGAAAGATATAAATGGGAACGATAAAAATAGTAAATCTCATGATAGATTCAATCCTGACGGCTATACAAAAGGAAACGGATTTAAATACGGTTCTTACAATGCCCAAACGAAAGAAATCAAATGGGACATAGGGTTTAACTATAATAACAGGACTATTAAAGACCCTTCTATCGTTGACGTACTAGAAAACAATCAAAAACTTATACCAGACTCCATTGAGATTCATCATATGGAATTAACTGGTGGTGCAGACGGTTATAAATTAGGGGCACTTGTTTCCCCTGACGAATATACGGTAGAAAATGCAACGAAAGATAATAAAAATACATTAACGATTCATTTTAAAAATGAAATTAAAACAGCGTACCATATCAGCTTTAAAACTTCACTTGCAGGTGAAGAAATTAATAAGCGCTATGATAATTACGCCAAATTAAAAGATGGATCGGAAACTATCGCCAATATTCATGGTGCATTCGAGATCAAAAATGGTGGTAGCGGCGTTACGAAAAAAGCAAAACAAAATGACAAGTACATTGATTGGAGCGTTTCTATTAATGCAAGTCAATCAACGATTGAAAATGCTGTCGTAACAGACGATCCGACAGACAATCAAATTCTCGATGAAAAGTCATTCCACCTATATGGGACAACAGTAGCCGTGGATGGCACTTTAACGAAAGATACAACAAACGAATTAAAAGAAGGAAAAGACTATAAACTCAAAATAACAACAGACAACAATACGGGGAAACAACAATTTACAATTGAATTTCTTCATACTATTGATCGAGCTTATATTTTAGAATACCGTTCACTCATTAATGCAGACAATAATGAAAAGGTAAGCAATAAAGCGAAGATTACTGGTAATAGTTTGAAATTAACAGAAACTGAAAAAATTGAAGAAATAGTAGTTAAAGTATCTTCTGGATCTGGAGGCGGTTCTGCTACTAAGGGACGCGGAAACCTTCAAATTAAAAAAGTAGATAATGCAGATCCAAATAAAATTTTATCTGGCGTAGTATTTACTTTATTCGATCGCACAGGTACAACTGCTATTCGAACAATTACAACAGACGACAATGGTATCGCTCAGTTTAACAACTTAAAACGCGATGAATATCTGCTTAGAGAAATGAAAACTCTTGATGGCTATGTCATTAGTAAAGAATTAAAAGCAGGTAAACTTGTTAAGCTTGGTGCAGAAGAAACTACAACATATACTCTTAAAAACGAGAAATTTGTTGGAAAAGTAGTACTTACAAAGACCGATGCTCATAACAAAGAAAAGCTTAAAAATGCAGTTTTCTCTCTGCTTGATCAAAACCATAATGTCATTCCTGAACATAAAGAATTAATAACAAATGATAAAGGACAAATTACTGTAGATAATTTAAAACCAGGAACTTACTACTTAAAAGAAATAAAGGCTCCTGAGCATTATCAATTAGATGATCGACTTATTGAATTTAAAATCGAGGAAGATCAAACAACAGTAATTAATAAAGAGGCCCAAAACAGCTTAATTAGAGGCTCAGCTATCCTAAAAAAAGTTGATAAAGAGGGTAATACTTTAGAAGGTGCAGTATTTAGTGTACGGGACCGAAATAACAAAAAAATCCCTGGTTATACCAAATTAACGACAAATGGTAACGGACAAATCGAAGCGAAAAATTTACTTCCTGGAGAGTACCAATTTGTTGAAGAAAAAGCACCTGAACATTATGAAATAGATAAAAAACCGCTTAAATTTACAGTTGAAAAGAGCCAACAGAAAGCACTTACTGTTACAGCGACAAATCACCTCATTAAAGGTGGTGTCACTTTAACGAAAGTCGATGATGTCGATGGCACTGCCCTTGAAGGTGCTATATTTAAAATTGTCGATGCGAATGACGAGAAACAAGTAATTCGTGAAAATATAAAAACAGGTTCAGATGGAAAAGTTACCGTTAAAGATCTAGAGCCTGGTGCTTATAAATTTATCGAAACAGAAGCTCCTAAGGATTATACGTTAAGTACAAACCCTATCGAGTTTACAATTGATAAAAGCCAACAAACTCTTGCTACTGTTACGGCAAATAACAGCTTAAAAACGGGCGAGGTTGAATTATTAAAAGTTGATGAGTTTGGTGAGAAAAAACCACTAGAAGGTGCTGTATTCAAACTTGTCGATACAAATAATAATGACGTTTCCCCTCACACTAACTTAACTACTGATAAACACGGTAAAGTTAAAGTTAGTAACCTACGTCCTGGTACGTATAAATTTATTGAAATAGCTGCTCCTGAACATTACGTTTTACGAGCAGAACCTATTGAATTTACAATCGATAGAAGTCAGAAAGAAACTCTACTTGTGAAAGCTGAAAATGCTTTAAAACCAGGAGATGTTGAATTAACAAAAGTTGATGATATCGATGGTACAGCTCTTGAAGGTGCTGTATTTAAAATTGTTGATGCAAATGATGAAAAGAAAGTTATTCGCGAAAATGTAAAAACTGGTGCGGATGGTAAAGCTATCGCTACTGGCTTACGCCCTGGCGATTATAAATTTATCGAAGTAACAGCACCGAAGTATTACGACAAAAATACAAAACCAATTAAATTTACGATTACAGAAAGTCAAACAACTCAGGCTACTGTTACCGCTAAAAACAGCTTAACAAAAGGCGGTATTGAGTTAACAAAAGTGAATGCTGCAGATGAAAAGGAAACACTTGAAGGTGCAGTATTTAAAATCGTTAATAGAGATACTAATGAAGATGTTCGTACGGACCTTGTTACGAATAGTAAAGGAATGCTAGTTGTAGATGACTTACGTCCTGGTAACTATAAGCTAATCGAGACGAAGGCTCCTACTTATTACGATGTAAATGAAGAACCAATTGAATTTATAATTGAAAAGAGTCAACAAAAACTCATCCCTATTACTTTCAAAAATAGTTTGACGAAAGGAAAGGTCAAATTAATTAAAGAAGATGACGTGGAAAGCGCGAAAGCTCTTGCTGGCGCTGTATTCACATTACAAGACGCAACTGGCAAAGAAATTATGAAAGATTTAATAACAGATGCACACGGAGTATTAGTCATCCCTGATTTAGCACCAGGCGATTATCAATTTATTGAAGTGAAAGCTCCTGAACATTATAAATTAGATCAAACACCTATTAAGTTCACAATTAAAAAAGGTAGTAAGGAAGATCTTCCTATCCCTGTTACTGTAAAAAACAGTTTACTTACAGGTGGCGTCACTTTAACAAAAGTTGATGATGTTGATGGCACTACTCTTGAAGGTGCAGAATTTATAATCGTTGACGCTCATGATACTAAAAAGGTAATTCGCAAAGGTTTAACGACTGATAAAAACGGTAAAATTACTGCTTCTGATTTACGTCCTGGAGACTATCAATTTGTTGAAGTAAAAGCTCCAAAAGACTATACCTTAAGCAAAGAGCCTATTCCGTTCACTATCGAAAAAAGTCAAAAAGAGAATATTACTGTTACTGCTACTAACAGTTTAAAGAAAGGTGCAGTAACATTAACAAAAATCGATGACATCGATCGTACGATGCTCGAAGGTGCAATCTTTAAGATTGTTGATATGAACGGTAAGGAAGTTCATACGAATCTTGTTACAGATAAAAACGGAAAAATTTCTGTTTCTGATTTACGCCCTGGAGACTATCAGTTCATTGAAACAAAAGCTCCTGAGCACTATGTATTAGAAGAAACACAAATTCCGTTTACAATTGAAAGAAGTCAAACGAAAGAGATCAATGTTACAGGTAAAAATGCTTTGAAAAAAGGTAGCGTTGAACTAACAAAGATTGACGATATTGATATAAATACAAAACTTGCTAACGCCGTATTTAATTTATTAGATGCAGACGGAGAGCTAGTTGAAGAAGGCTTAAAAACAAATGATGAAGGTAAAATTGTTGTTGAAAATCTACGTCCTGGTACGTATCAATTCGTTGAAACAATTGCTCCTGAACATTACGTTTTAGATAAAAAACCTATCGTATTTACAATTAAAAAGAGCCAAACTGAAGCTCTTCATGTCACTGCTACAAATGCTTTAACAAAGGGTGCTGTTAAACTTTCTAAAGTAGATGATGTTGATGCCACTGTTCTTAAAGATGCAGTATTTAAAATTGTTAATATGAACGGTGATGTAGTTCATAAAGACCTTGTTACAAATGAACAAGGACTAATCGAAATTAACGACCTACGTCCTGGTGATTACCAATTCATCGAAACGAAAGCTCCTAAGGATTATGTTTTAGATGAAACACCAATCAAATTCACTATTGAAAAAGGACAGAAGAAATCTATTTCTTTAACTACTACAAATAGCTTAAAACAAGGTAGTATCGAATTACTTAAAGTTGATGATTTAAACGATCAAACAAAACTTGCCGATGCGGTATTTAATTTACTAGATCAAAATGGCAAGGTACTTAAAACAGATTTAAAAACAAACAGTGAAGGTAAAATCGTTGTCGAAAACTTACGTCCTGGTACGTATCAATTCGTTGAAACAACGGCTCCTGAACACTATGATTTAGACAAAAAACCAATTATATTTACAATTGAAAAAAGCCAAAAAGATATCGCTACCGTTACTATGAAAAATAGTTTAACAAAAGGCGGCGTGGAACTTTCTAAAGTAGATGACGTTGATGGCACTACTCTTGAAGGCGCAGTATTTAAAATTTCAGATATGAATGGTACTGTAATTCGCAAAGATCTTGTTACGAATCAACAAGGTAAAATTAGCGTTTCTGACCTACGTCCTGGTGATTATCAATTCATCGAGACAACGGCTCCGAAACACTACAATTTAAACAAAGAGCCAATTCCATTCACAATCACACAGAGCCAAGCTGAGCCTGTCTCTGTTACAGCTACAAATAGCTTAACGAAAGGCACTGTGGAGCTTTCTAAAGTGGATGATGTTGATGGTACCGCTCTTAAAGATGCGATATTTAAAATTACTGATCTGAATGGTAATGACATTCGCACTGAGCTTACAACAGATGTACATGGAAAAATTTCTGTTTCTGATTTACGTCCTGGGGACTATCAGTTTGTTGAAACGAAAGCTCCTGAACACTATAAATTAGATAGTACACCTATTAAGTTTACAATTAAGAAAAGCCAAAAAGAAAAGCTCCAAGTTACTACTACAAATAGCTTAACTGAGGGTGCTGTAGAATTAATAAAAGTGGATGATATAAATCCAGATACAAAACTTTCTGATGCAGTGTTTAACATCATCGATGCGAAAGGTAAAATTGTTCGCACTGATTTAACTACTGATAAAGATGGTAAGATTACTGCTACGAACTTACGCCCAGGAGACTATCAATTCATTGAAATGAAAGCTCCTAAGCATTACGATTTAAATAAAACACCTATTAGCTTCACTATCGAAAAAAGTCAACTAACTCACGCTTCTGTTACTGCTAAGAATGGCCTAACAAAAGGTGGCGTGGAATTAACGAAAGTTGACTCTATAGATAAGAAAGAAATGCTAGAAGGTGCGGTATTTAAAATTACTGATCTGAACGGTAACGACATTCGTACGAATTTAGTTACCAATAAAGATGGAAAAATCATCGCTAAAGACTTACAACCAGGAGACTATCAATTTATTGAAACAAAAGCTCCTAAACATTACGACTTAAATGAAGAACCAATTAAGTTCACAATCGAAAGAAGTCCAACAAAGCATGTCTTCGTTACAGCTATTAATAGCTTAACGAAAGGTAGTGTTGAGTTAATTAAAGTTGATGATGCCAAGCAAAACACAACACTTGAAGGTGCAGTATTTAAAATTGTTAATAAGGATGGACACGATGTTCGTACCGATTTAACTACTGATAAAAACGGCCGTTTAGTTGTGGATGAATTACCGCCAGGAGACTATGAGTTTATCGAAACAAAAGCTCCTGAACACTATGACTTAAACAAAACACCTATTAAGTTCACAGTTAAAAAAGGCCAAGAAAAAATCGCCTCTGTTACTGCTACGAATAGCTTAACTAAAGGCGCAGTTGAATTAACTAAAGTTGATGACATCGATGGTACTACTCTTGAAGGAGCAATCTTTAAAATTGTAGATATGGACGGCAAGGATGTTCGTTCTGATTTAACTACTGATAAAGATGGGAAGATTTCTGTTTCTGATTTACGTCCGGGAGATTATCAGTTCATTGAAATGAAAGCTCCTAAGCATTATGACTTAAATCAAAATCCTATCAAGTTTACTATTGAAAAGAGTCAAACTGCTAAAGCTTCTGTTACTGCTACTAACAGCTTAACTAAAGGCGCAGTTGAATTAACTAAAGTTGATGACATCGATGGTACTACTCTTGCAGAGGCTATCTTTAAAATTGTAGATATGAACGGTAAGGATGTTCATTCTGATTTAACTACTGATAAAGATGGTAAGATTTCTGTTTCTGATTTACGTCCAGGAGATTATCAGTTCATTGAAACGAAAGCTCCAACTGGCTATGATTTAAACATTAAACCAATTCCTTTCACAATTACGAAAGGACAATCTCAGATTACCTCTGTTACAGCTTTAAATAGTTTAACAACAGGTTCAATTGAGTTAACTAAAGTTGATATTGATCACCATGGAACACTTGAAGGTGCCATTTTCAATATTTTAGACCAAGATGGAAAAATCATCCGAGAAGGTTTAAAAACAGACCAACACGGAAAAGTAATCGTAAATGATTTGAAACCTGGTAATTATCAATTAGTAGAAACACAGGCTCCTAAAGGCTATCAATTAGATGCATCACCAATAAACTTTACAATTGATAAAGCCCAAGCTACACCACTACAAATTACAGTTTCAAATAAAAAGATTGAATCTTCGTCAGGTGGAGATGACAAGCCAGTTACTCCTCCAAATAAAGAAGAAAACAAAGGCAATGAAACATCTGAGAAACACAAAAACGGAACTTCCGAAGAAACATCAAATGAAACAGATAACAAACAGCAAGATGATCGAAATACGGATAAGCACCTTCCAAATACAGGTCATAAAGAAGATCCTACACAAACAGTAGGTATCGTTCTTCTACTAGCTGGATTATTAAGTATTTTAGCTAAAAAACGCAAAAAAAATTATTAATAATTTTTTCACACCCAATCAATCTCTCAATTGATTGGGTGTTTTTTTATACAAAAAGGACGATACATAAAGTATCGTCCTTTTAACGGGGTGAGGCTGCCCAAAAGTACGGAAAACCTTTGAACAGCCTCGTATTTTCATATGGATGCCTTACATATATCACTGATAATAATTATGAAATGCGGAAACATAATTACCATCAACTGATTCAAACATGAGGAATGAAACCCTACAGTGGTTCCATTCCTCTACATAATCTAAAGTTTGGGTACACTAGATTCATGCAATGTAGGGGCTTTCAGAGTAGAAAGCGAACCTTCGTTTAAAATGATAGCATACATATCTCCCTCAAAAATATGCAAATATGCATATATTGTTTTTATTTCTCAATGTCAGAATATTGAAAAATAAAAGACACAAAGGTAAAATAAAGTCATTATCCGTCTTCTTTTGTCAGTCAGAGAGAATAGAAGAATAGGAGAGGAAAAAATGAGCAAATCATTGAAACAAAAAATAGTAAGCTCTTTGCTTGCTATATCACTTGCTGTTAGCTTAGCTCCAATTGGGCAAGCAAAAGCGGATTCCACTTCAGAAGTTCCACAAACTCCATCTATTACAAAACAAATTGATCCAAACCGCGCCATTGAACATGTTCGTTTCTTATCTGAAACAATTGGGCCTCGACCCGGTGGAACAAAATCCGAAGAATGGGCTTCTCGTTACATTGGTATGCAGCTTAAATCAATGGGTTATGACGTAGAATATCAGCCATTTCAGGTGCCCGATCAATACGTTGGATTCATTGAATCACCACTATCAACAAAACGTAATTGGCAAGCTGGTGCTGCTCCTAATGCACTAATATCTACAGAAGCTATTACAGCTCCCCTTATCTTTGTTCAAGGTGGGACAAAATTAGAAGATATTCCAAATGAAGTAAAAGGTAAAATTGTTTTATTTGAAAGAGGAACGACAGTTACAGATTATAATAAACAAGTTGAAAATGCTGTTAGCAAAGGTGCAAAAGGTGTTCTTTTATACAGTTTAATTGGCGGACGCGGAAATTATGGACAAACCTTCAATCCCCGCCTAACGAAAAAGCAATCTATCCCTGTCTTTGGTCTTGCTTATGCGCAAGGAAATGCATTTAAAGAAGAAATCACTAAAAAAGAGACAACAATTCTTTCCCTAAAAGCGAGACATGAATCTAAATTAAAATCTCTAAATGTTATCGCAAAAAAGAAACCAAAAAAGAGTACAGGTAATGAAAAAGCAGTCGTTGTAAGCTCGCACTATGATAGTGTTGTTGGAGCACCTGGCGCAAATGATAATGCTTCTGGAACTGGATTAGTATTAGAACTAGCTCGTGCTTTTCAAAATGTAGAAACTGATAAAGAAATTCGCTTTATTACCTTTGGTTCTGAAGAAACTGGATTACTTGGTTCGGATTATTACGTTAATAGTCTATCCCAAAAAGAACGTGACCGTATTTTAGGCGTCTTTAATGCTGATATGGTTGCAACAAATTATGATAAAGCAAAGAATTTATACGCTATGACACCTGATGGCTCTACAAACTTTGTAACAGATGCTGCCTTGCAAGCAGGTAAACAATTAAATAATGACCTCGTTCTTCAAGGGAAATTTGGATCCAGTGATCACGTACCGTTTGCTGAAGCTGGTATTCCTGCTGCTCTATTTATTTGGATGGGTGTCGATAGTTGGAATCCATTAATCTATCATATCGAGAAGGTATACCATACACCCCAAGATAACGTATTAGAAAACATTTCACCTGAACGAATGAAAATGGCATTAGACGTTATCGGAACAGGAGTTTATAACTCGCTTCAAAAACCTATTACTCAAACTGAGCAGAAAGCTGCTTAATCAATAAAAGACCACTGATTTTTATCAGTGGTCTTTTATTGAGAAAAAATATATATGCATAAAAGCATATTTTATCCTACTCATTATCGTATACAATATTAACTGTAACAACACCGATTACAACTAATAAGGAGGCTTTTTCTATTATGAAAAAAATGATTTTAGTAGGTGCGTTAACTTTAGCAGGAATTACCGGAGCTACCGCGTTTATTCCTGAAACAAAAGTCGCTGCTGCCGCTCAAGAACAAAGCTTTACAAAATTTTATTCTTTGCAAACTGGAGGTAGTTCTGAACAAGAACCTATTTTCCTTCAAAAAGGACAAGAACTAACAATTCATCCTAACAGCAAAACTCCTAGTTACAGTGTTTATGACTCAAATCATAACCTTATTGGGCGTTATTCTGATGGTTACGGCCGAATTTTCACTGCAAAAACAGATGGAAATATGTATGTTCAATTTCATGCACCTTACGTTTACTATAGTCCTGTTAGTTTTTCTGTTACTTATACAATCCAATAAAATAAGGGGCCTTTCTCAGGGGCCCTTTATTTTGCTTCCCAATTCACTTTTACAAAACCATCTTTCACCATTAAACCACTTATATTGAATACATACTTTTCATTTGCTTTTAATGTAGCTTTAAAAGTACCTTTTTTCGATTCACAAATCTCCTTTAATTCCTTTATCCCTTCTCCTTGTCTTTCATACAAGCTAAAGCATAAGTTACCACGCTTTGCATCTGTTTCATAAGAAAATGTTACTTCTGTATCTTTTGCATACTCCAGTTCAATATCTTTCCCAGCAATATCCCATGATGAGAATTTTGCCTCGTAACTTGTCTCCCCTTTCTTCTCATTTTCTAAATATATATCACCAGCTCTCCACATATCATCTAACGTTTGAACGAAAGCAAAGCCGCTAAGTAATACAAACATCGCACTTGCAAATATAACAACTAATGTTACCTTTTGCTTTTTCATACCCTTCATCGTATATTCTCCTTCTACTTTCCGGCTATTTCTGCGTGTCATATATAACAAAACTCCAATAAAAAATGGCAATATAATCGCTATAACACTCCACCACTTACTTATTCCACGCGTTTTCGCATCTGTATATACCCATGATGCTACACATACTAAAAGTGCTATAAAAGCCAAAAACATTGTAATCCCAGCTATCTCAAATACTACAAATGGATTAGCGAACCCTATCATGTAATTTATACTCCTTCTTTAAAAATGCCTGTATGACAACATATATAGGAATGTATATGTGCATCATAATAACTATCGTTATAATGACAGATATTTTATGATCCAAATGACTAACAAACTGCTCTAGGGTGACTGTTAATACAATCATCCAAATAGCATGAATGAAAACAACCCATCTCTTTTCTAATTTTCGAGCATTTCGCACGCTCTGTTTCGTATGGTTTATTAGCTCTTCGTTAGGAACCATCTCTCCCGCTAAGCTACTTTTTATCTTCTGATCAAACTTATCTTCCGTCATAAACGAACCCCTCCAAATGTTCTCGAATTTGCTTCTTCGCATAATTAAGGCGGTATTTCACTGTACCAATCGGTATATTTAATATTTCACTCATTTCTTTATAAGAATATTGTTCATAATAGTAGAGTACGAGCACAGTTTTATACTTTTCATTCAATAACTGTATAACTTCCCGTATCATTTCCGCTTCCACTTTTTGAATACATTCTTCTGATATATTTACTTCATCTGCGAAATCTATTTCTCCACCATCTTCTTTATGAAACAAATCCAATATTCGATCTTTCCACCTTTTTTTCTTACGATAAAAATCATAAAACGTACGAACACAAATTGTAGCAATCCATTTTTTATAATTATCCACATAGGAAAGTTGATGCCTTGATGAAAAAACCTTTATCCACGTCTCTTGAAAAATATCTTCCGCATCTTCTTTCGTTTTCGCTAACTTATAGCATAAGGAATATATTTGCTGCTTATATATATCAATTAATTCTTCTACCTTTTCTTCCATCATAAGCCTCCTGTCATTTATATAAGACGACGCAAATTATCCTTTTGTTTGATAAAATTTTATTTTTTTATTATCTCCATACAAAAAGGCAATCACAACATCATGTGATTGCCTTTTATTTAAAAACGAAAGTCCGCTTCCGCTTTTCTTTATGTCCAGCTCTGCCTCCTAGCCCCTTCTGTCTAAGAACCTTCCCCACGAGAAGATAAAATGCATCTTCTGTGGGAAAGAACCTTAGCCTTCGGGACTAAACAGTCGGCTCCGCTTTTCTTCATTACATTTTTTCTGGTGCAGATACTCCTACGATTGCTAATGCATTTTGAAGCGTAGTGCGTACTGCTTTCATTAACTCGTAACGAGCTTTACTTAATTCTAAGTTATCTTGGTTTAATACTTTTTCTGCATTGTAGAAGCTGTGTAATGCTGCTGCTAATTCAAATGCATAGCTTGTAATGCGGTGTGGCAGACGTTTTTGTGCTGCATCCGCAACTACAGCTGGGAATTCACCAAGCTTTTTCAGTAACTCTACTTCTTTCTCAGAAGTAACAAGTTTGTAATTCACGTCTCCATCTGCAGCTAATCCTAACTCTTCACCTTGACGAAGGATACTGCATACACGAGCATGAGCATATTGTGCATAGTATACTGGGTTTTCATTAGATTTTGATACAGCTAAGTCCATATCGAAGTCCAAATGAGAATCACCACTACGCATTGCGAAGAAGTATCGCATTGCGTCCACGCCTACTTCTTCCATAAGCTCACGAAGTGTAACTGCTTTACCTGTACGCTTACTCATTTTCATTTTTTCACCATTTTGGTATAGTTGTACCATTTGGATGATTTCTACTTCAAGTGTTTCTTTATCGTAACCTAGCGCTTGAATAGCAGCTTTCATACGAGGAATGTAACCGTGGTGGTCAGCACCCCAAATGTTGATTAGCTTATCGAAACCACGCTCTAATTTATCGCGATGGTAAGCAATATCTGGCGTTAAGTATGTGTAAGAACCGTCATTTTTAATTAATACACGGTTTTTGTCATCACCGTAAGTCATTGAACGGAACCAAGTTGCTCCGCCTTCTTCAAAGATTTCGTCACGCTCTTTTAATACAGTAAGTGCAGCATCGATTTTTCCGTTTTTGTATAATGATGTTTCTGAGAACCATACATCAAATTTAACACGGAAGCTCTCTAAGTCTTTTTGAAGTTTTGCTAACTCATATTTCAAACCGTATGAACGGTAGAATTCATAGCTTTCTTCAGCATCAGCTTTTGCATAACGATCGCCAAACTCTTCAGCTAAACGTTTACCGATTCCAATGATATCCGCACCATGGTAACCGTCTTCTGGCATTTCTTTATCTAAACCTAAAGCTTGCATGTAACGAGCTTCAACAGAAAGAGCTAAATTATGAATTTGGTTACCGGCATCATTAATGTAGTACTCACGAGATACATCGTATCCTGCTTTTGCTAATACGTTACATAAAGTGTCACCCACTGCCGCACCACGTGCATGTCCTAAGTGAAGGTCACCTGTTGGATTCGCAGATACGAACTCAACTTGTACTTTTTCACCTTTACCAGTGTTCGTTTCACCGTAAGCTTCACCAGCGTTTACGATTGTTGGAATTAAATCTGTTAAGTAGCTATTATCCATATAGAAGTTAATAAAACCAGGACCAGCGATTTCGATTTTTTCAATAGAAGCTTTTGCTTTATCGAAGTTTGCAACTAGTTCTTCTGCAATCATACGAGGTGCTTTTTTCGCAACGCGTGCAAGTTGCATTGCCATGTTTGTAGAGAAGTCACCATTTGTTTTATCTTTTGGAGATTCTAATACAACGTTTGGAATCTGTTCTTCTGTCGCTAATTCTGCCTTTAATACAGCAGCTTGAATTTCTTCTTTAATCAATCCTTTTACCTGTTCTAAGGAATTCATTATTTTGCCTCCTTCAAATTAATTGTAATTGTATATCTGCCAGCTTCTTGTTCACTTAGAAGCAATGCGTACGTTAAGAAGAGTTGTCCTTTTTTCTTTTCATCCGACCATTTAAAAAGAACGTTATCAGTTTTCGTTTGCAGTGCAAACGTACCAAGTTCACTCGTATACGTACCCGTTGTCCATTCACCTTTCACATGCGTCTGACGCATAGAAATAGCACCTGAACGCATAATGAGAACTTGTTCATCTTGAATTTTAATAATTGTTTTCACTTCGCCTTGTTCGTTCGGCTCCTGGAATGTTACATATGTACCTTGACCTTTTACATAGTATTGACCATTTGCTTCAAAAGCAACGGTTTCCTTCCTCGCCCCTTCACGGATTTCTGTTACGAAATGAACGTGTACCGGCAAGCCTGCAAGTTGTTTCTTCACGTCTTGCACACCTTTCAAATGTTATAGATATTAAATACTACTTATAATAAATCACTTTTCCTATCATATCAAAAAAAGACGCTGTCTGTCTGCTGAAAAATCAGGAAAACTCCATTTCAAAAAATAATTCCCTCCTACTTTATTTCATATGATAAAATATTTTTTAAATCTAAATATTCTTTTAATTATAGAGGTGAATTCAATGATACCAACAAAGTTAAAAAAGGGTGATGAAATACGCGTGATTTCACCATCCTGTAGTTTAAGTATTGTTTCAAATGAAAATAGAAAACTTGCTATAAAAAGATTAACTGACATGGGCTTTCAAGTGACATTCTCAAAATATGCCGATGAGATAGATCGATTTGCTTCCTCTTCTATTTCTTCCCGCGTCCAAGACCTCCATGAAGCATTTAGAGACCCTAATGTAAAAGCTATTTTAACTACACTTGGCGGATACAACTCGAATGGTTTATTGAAATATCTCGATTTTGATTTAATTCGTGAAAACCCAAAATTTTTCTGTGGTTATTCTGATATTACTGCCTTAAATAATGCAATTTACGCAAAAACGGGTCTCGTTACATATTCAGGTCCCCACTTCTCTTCATTTGGAATGGAAAAAGGACTCCATTACACGGCTGATTACTTTTTACAATGCTTAACCGCTAATGAGCCTATTGAAATCATTCCGGCGGAAACGTGGAGCGATGATTCTTGGTATATGGATCAGGAAAATCGAGAATTTATTAAAAATGAAGGGTATGTTCCAATTCAAAAGGGGGAAGCGACAGGAGAAATTATCGGTGGCAATATGAGCACACTTAATTTACTACAAGGCACACCATATATGCCAAACTTAAAGGGCAAAATTTTATTCCTTGAAGAAGACAGTTTAACAGGAAAATCGACACTTAAAACTTTTGATCGCTATCTACATTCCCTTATGCAGCAACCTAATTTTGAACATATAACAGGTATTGTAATAGGAAGAATGCAAAAAGAAGCAGAATGTACGATAGCGGACATTCAAGAAATGATTGCTTCAAAACCTGAACTTGCACATATTCCTATTATTGCAAACGCAAGTTTCGGGCATACAACCCCGATTTTCACTTTCCCAATTGGTGGACGTGCAAAAATTATTTCTAACAAAGAAAAGACATCTATCACTATTTTAGCGTACTAAAAAAGGAGCGAATGAGTCGCTCCTTTTATGGTTTTTCTATTTTTTGCAACGCTTTTTGCGGGATTGACTCTTTCGTTATTTCAGCCCATCCTTTTCCTTGCATACCTTTTGCATAAATTTTTATAAAAGCACCTGCATGCAATTCACGATTTACCATTCTTTTAATAATTTGTTGATTTCCGTCCTCTGTATACCCTTTAAATGTATACAAATACTCACCGTCTTTTTTCTCACCTTTATCTACAACCGCATAATAATCTTGTATTTCTTTATTTGAAAAGAAGTTGTCTACAAAAGCATGTACACCTTCTGTTTTTGTATTCAAATAATACGCTGTTCCCCCTAAAATAATGGCGAATACAGCTAAAACTTTAATGACCAATTTCATACATGCGCCTCCTGTTTTACACTTCTTTCTCACTAATGTTATGTCTATACCTGTATTATACGGAAAAGGGTATACTATACTCTATCGAAAAGTCTTACACAATCCTTACATTATTGTAAGGGATTTTTTCTTACAGCAAGTTCCCAAGAAAAAATTTTTCCGTTTCATACACTTTTATATTATTATTGAATGATACGAATTTTTATTACAAAAATCAAAGGAGACAGTTTTCAAATGGCTATCTTGCAAGGTTTAGCACTATTACTTGTTGTACTTTGTCTATTTACACTTTTCAGTTACCGTGCGCCTTACGGAATGAAGGCGATGGGTGCTTTAGCTAATGCAGCAATCGCAAGTTTTCTTATTGAAGCATTTCACCGTTATATAGGTGGAGAAATGTTTCACAATGACTTTTTACAATCAGTAGGAGAAGCTTCTGGTAGTATGAGCGGTGTTGCAGCAGCGATTTTAGTCGCATTAGCAATCGGTGTTTCCCCCGTATACGCTGTTTTAATTGGTATCGCTACTAGTGGATTCGGTATTTTACCAGGATTTTTCGCTGGATACGTTTGTGCCTTCGTCGTGAAATTTCTCGAAAAGAAATTACCAGCTGGTGTGGAATTTTTAGCAATCCTATTCATCGCTGCACCAATCTCACGTGGAATGGCAATGCTTATGGATCCGCTCGTTAACGCAACACTTGGTAAAATCGGTTCTATGATTTCAGTTGCAACTACAGAGAGTCCTATCATTATGGGTATTATGCTTGGTGGATTAATAACAGTTATTTCTACCTCTCCACTGAGTTCTATGGCACTAACTGCAATGCTTGGATTAACAGGTTTACCAATGGCAATTGGTAGTCTTGCCGTAGCAGCTTCAGCCCCGATGAACTTTATTTTCTTTAAACGATTAAAAATTTGTTCAAAGAAAGATACAATTGCTGTAGCAATCGAGCCTTTAACACAAGCCGATGTTGTCTCAGCAAATCCAATTCCAATTTATATGACAAATTTCGTTGGCGGTGCACTTGCCGGTATTATTACATCGCTATTCCAGCTTGTTAATAATGCACCAGGAACAGCATCACCGATTCCAGGTCTTCTCGTCCTATTCGGATTTAATGACGTTATAAAAGTAACGATTGCTGCTGTACTATGTGGAATCGTTACCACTATTATCGGATACATCGGATCTATTGTGTTCCACAAATATCCGATCCGCTCTGCTGATGAAATTCGCGGCGTTAATTCGGAAGAGAAAGTTGCATAAGAAAAAGAGTTATTCTCACCTTTTGAGAATAACTCTTTTTTTCATGTCTTGCCATGGTAAATAAGATTATATCGACGATTTTTTTATATATCGACTTACCGACACATTCTGAGCGAGCCGCTTCCGCTTTTATTTCTATCCAGTTACGCCTCCTAGACCCTTGCGTCTAAGAACCTTCCCTGCTAAAAGGTAAAAAGCACCTTTTGCAGGGAAGAACCTTATTCACCGGGTCTAAACAGTCGGCTTCACTTTTACTTCACCCAACCGAGCAGCATTTCCCGCACGAATTTGCTTGCTGCGACTGGTGTTTGATCACTATGGTCGTAGACCGGAGCTACTTCTACTAAGTCTGCTCCAACTACATTTATATTTGAATTTGCAATTGCTACGATGGAATCTAATAATTCTTTAGATGTAATACCGCCAGCTTCTAACGTTCCTGTTCCTGGAGCGTGAGCTGGGTCTAATACATCAATGTCGATTGTGACATAGACTGGGCGTCCAGCAAGTTTCGGTAATACTTCTTTTAACGGTTCTAATACGTCAAATTTATATAAGTTCATACCTACTTCTTTCGCCCATTCAAATTCTTCCTTCATTCCAGAACGAATTCCGAAAGAATATACGTTTTCCGGACCAATTAAATCACACACTTTACGAATTGGTGTAGAGTGGGATAAAGGCTCCCCTTCATACGATTCACGTAAATCAGTATGAGCATCCATGTGGATGATTGCTAAATCCGGATATTTTTTTGCCATTGCCTTAAAAATTGGCCAAGACACTAGGTGCTCACCGCCGAGACCTAGTGGAAACTTATCGGCATCTAAAAGTTTTGATACATACTCTTCAATCATGTCTAAACTGCGTTGTGCGTTTCCGAATGGTAATGGGATATCACCCGCATCAAAATATTTTACCTCTTCTAATTCACGATCTAAATATGGGCTATATTCTTCAAGACCGATTGATACTTCACGAATACGTGCAGGACCAAAGCGAGAACCTGGACGGTAACTTACTGTCCAATCCATAGGCATCCCGTAAATAACTACCTTTGACTCTTCAAAACTTGGATGACTTTTAATAAATACTTTACCTGAATAAGCTTCATCAAAACGCATATTCTTTTCCTCCTTATGTGGAACTTAAGGTATCCCAACCTTTCATTATTTCTCAAATTTGGAGCGAACTGCTCCTCTTTCTCGATTTACCGGTGTCTTCTTTTTTAACAATAAGAAGACGATTTTCTTTACAGGAGTGTAAGTAGCTAGCATGTTCAAGTCTTCTGGACAAACACCTTAAATGAGCTACCTACACTTTATTTGTTCAAACTCGATTTCTTACTTAATTAAATCGCCAACAAATTTCGGTAATGCGAATGCTGCATTGTGTAATTCTTTTGTGTAGTATTTCGTTTCGATTTCGTGGAAACGCTCTTCACTTACTTCTAATGGATCATGTTTTTTAGATCCAATTGTGAACGTCCAAAGACCACTTGGGTAAGTTGGGATGTTCGCTGTGTATAAACGAGTAATTGGGAAAATCTCTTTTACGTCTTTAAACACAGTTGTAATTAGTTCTGGTGTGAACCAAGGATTGTCCGTTTGTGCAACGAAAATACCATCTTCTTTTAACGCTTTAGAGATTCCAGCGTAGAAACCTTTCGTAAATAAGTTTACTGCTGGGCCTACTGGCTCAGTAGAATCTACCATAATTACGTCGTATTCATTTTCGCTTTCTGCGATGTGTAGGAAACCGTCTCCTACTTTTACTTCTACACGCTCATTATCTAATGCGCCTGCAATTGATGGTAAGTATTGTTTAGAGTACTCAATTACTTTTCCATCGATTTCAACAAGAGTTGCTTTCTTTACACTTGGGTGTTTTAACACTTCGCGAATAACACCGCCATCGCCGCCGCCAACAACTAATACGTTTTCAGGGTTTGGATGTGTAAATAAAGGTACGTGCGCTACCATTTCGTGATAAACGAACTCGTCCTTTTCTGTTGTCATAACCATGCCGTCTAAAATAAGCATGTTTCCGAACTCTTCCGTTTCAACCATATCAAGTTTCTGGAATTCTGTTTGCTCCGTATGTAATGTGCGGTTAATACGCGCCGTAATCCCAAAATGTTTTGTTTGTTTTTCAGTGAACCATAGTTCCATCGTACAATCACGCCTTTCAATGCAAATTTATAATAGGGACATCATTAATGTCCCCTAACAAAAATAAAACAAAACATCCAAAATGTATAGTTAAAAGTACAAAAATACCGAAAATATATTTTAGTCAGAGGGTTCTAACATATGTGTATAAAGAAAACCCTTTCTTAAGAAAGGGTTTTCTTCTCTAGTTCTACTGGTTTACGAATTGGAATTAAGATCATAATACAACCAACTAACACAACAATTCCCCCAACTAAAAATGGGCTTTGTGGTGAAACTGTGTGCCCGATAACTCCTGATAAAATTGGAGCAATCGCACCACCTAACCAACGAACAAAGTTATAAACACCTGACGTAACAGATCTTTCATAAGGTGAAATATCCATTACATAACTTGTATATAATGCATTGTTTAAGCCAGATGCCAATCCTGATAAAACGATAAGAGTAATTTGTAACCACATAATTTTCACAAAGAATAGTGCAATTAAGAAAATCGCAAATACGAGTAAACTCCCCTTCAATAATGTTTTTGGTTCATATTTCCCTTCTAGCTTATGTGCTAAAATTGCAGAACCGTAAGCTAACGCCAGTCCCCATCCGCAAAATACAAATCCTAATTGAATAGCTGATAAATGCATAATAAGTGGTGAATATGCTAACACAACAAAAAATCCGTAGTAGTATAGCATCCCTGAAATAGCACCTTGCATAAATGGTTTATACTTCACCAAATTAAGTAATTCCCCTACGCCAGCAGCCTTACGCTTCACCTTTCGCTCTGGTTCTTTTACAAAAAAGAATACTAAAATAAATGCTAAGAAAATTAAAATACTCGTCGCGAAAAACGGATAACGCCAAGAATGTCCACCTAGTATTCCACCCAATAACGGCCCCCCAGCCATACCTAAGCCGATAGCTGCTTCGTATAATCCTACTGCTTCATGAACTTCTTTACTTAATGCTATTAACAGTGTCATTGCTGTCGCAAAAAACATCGCATTTCCTAATCCCCATCCAGCACGGAAAAGAGATAATTGAGCAATCGTTTGCGATATACCGCATATAAACGCAAATACAGTCACAATTGCAAGACCGATTGTCATCATTCGTTTATCACCAAATCTCGATGCAAATATACCAGCTGGTAACATCATGATTGCCATCGTTAAAATATAAGCGGTAAATAACATTTCAACTTGCCAATGCGTTGCACCAATTTTCTCAGCAATAATCGGCAAGATTGGGTCAACTACCCCTATACCCGAAAAGGCAAGAAAGGTAGCTACCACTGTAATCAATCTCCCTAGTTTTTGTTTGCTCTCCATTTTGATTACTCTCCTTTTGTGCTCTCTAAAAATGTTACTGCACGATGTAAACTATCTTCGAGTTCTGCCTTTACACGTTGCATTTGCTCCATTTTTTCGTCTAACGTTTGCACTTGTTTTTCAAGCATATCTTTAATTTCTTGAATCACTTCACGATCACGAGGGTTCTCGCTATTTCTTCTTTGCTCCATTCTTTCTTTTAGTGATAAGAAATGTTGCATTTCTTGAAGTGTGATTCCTAGCACTTCTTTCGCTTCTACAATTCTTTTAATTCTGGCAATATCCTCATCCGTATACAGACGAATATTCCCCTCACTACGTTCTGGGGGATGAATTAAACCAATTTCCTCATAATAACGAAGTGTACGTTTTGTTAAACCGACTTGCTTTGTTACTTCATCAATTTTATACATGTTTATTCCTCCCTTCACTCAATTATTACATTTTACGTTAACGTTAACTTTTCTGCAACTGTTAGACTTTTGTAAATGTTTGTCATATTCAATTGTATTTTCCCTAAAGCAGTTTCATAATGAAAGAAAAGAGATAATAAGGAGATTTTCATATGAGTAAACCACTTATTTTTGCTCACCGCGGAGTAAAAGGAACACATCCCGAAAATACGATGATTGCCTTCCAAGAAGCTGAACGCATTGGCGCTCACGGAATTGAACTCGATGTCCACCTATCAAAAGATGGTGAACTTGTCGTAATTCACGATGAAACCGTCGATCGTACAACAAATGGCGTTGGACTTGTTTCTGAAAAAACGGTAGAGGAATTACAATCATTGGACGCTGGTAGCCATAAAGCCCCTTCTTTCCAAGAAGCAAAAATTCCAACGTTGCGCGAGGTTTTCATTTGGCTTTCCACAACGAACTTACAACTAAATATTGAATTAAAAACAGATGTTATTCATTACCCAAATATTGAGGAAAAAGTTGTTGCACTTGTGCGTGAATATCATCTTTCAAATCAAATTGTATTTTCATCATTTAACCATGACTCTGTTTCATTATTAGCAGAAATTGCTCCTGAAATTCCAAGAGCAATTTTATATGATACACCGATTGCTGATCCAATTGCCGAAGCAAAACATAGAGAAGCAAGTGGATTACATCCAAACTTCCAGCTATTAACGAAAGAATTTGTGCAGTTAGCACAAGAGCAAGGATATGTTTTCCGTCCATATACAATTAACGAATACAAAGATTTACAAACTATGATTGATTATGGTGTAGATGTCATCATTACCGATTGGCCAACACGTGCCTTTGAGCTCCTTTCTTAATGGAAGGGGCTTTTTTATTTTCGAAATTTCATTGTTTAAAATAAACGAAAACCCTCAATACTAATACAATAACGCTTGTATTAATGAGGGGCTGAAAAAAGATGGATCAAACTATGAATCCAAAACTTAAAAAATATAAACGTCTTTTCTTCACCGCAATGTTTTCTTGCGTCCTTTTCTTCGTTTTTTCTTTTTTTGTTATTATTATAGTTGCAAAAATTATGGGACCTCCTCCTGTTGCGGTCCCGCAAACAAGCGTCTTTTACGCAAACGATGATACCGTTATTGGACAAAGTAACGAAATTCAAAAACGTTACAATGTCTCTCTTAATGAAATTTCACCTTATGTAAAAGAAGCGACCCTTTCTATTGAAGATCAAAGATTTTATAAACATCACGGCTTCGATTTAAAACGGATTGCAGGTGCAATTGTTGCTGATTTAAAAGCAATGGCAAAGGTACAAGGAGCTAGTACAATTACACAACAATACGCGCGTAATCTGTATTTAGATCATGATAAAACGTGGAAACGGAAATTATTAGAGGCAATGTACACTGTCCGCCTTGAAGTAAACTATAATAAAAATCATATTTTAGAAGGATATTTAAATACAATTTATTACGGACATGGAGCTTATGGCATCGAAGCTGCGTCCCGTCTATATTTCGATAAAACAGCAAAAGAGTTAACATTAGCAGAAGCTAGTATGCTCGCAGGTATCCCAAAAGGACCAAGTGTCTATTCTCCCTTTTTGAAAGAGGATCGTGCTAAAGGACGACAAGCCCTCATATTAGATGAAATGGTAGAACAAGGATATATTACGAAGCAACAAGCAGCCTTAGCGAAGAAAGAGCCACTAACTTTTGCCTCATTAGATACGAAAAAAGTAGCAGAGGTCGCACCATATTTCCAAGATGCTGTACAAGCTTCACTTCTTCGTGATGTTGGATTAGACGAACAAGCTTTACAACGAGGTGGCTTGCGAATTTATACAACGCTAGACCCTAAACTACAAGCTGTAGCAGAACAAGCTGTAAAAGATCATATACCTGACACAACAAACATACAAACTGCTCTCGTCTCTATGAATCCAACGACAGGTGAAGTGGCTGCTCTTGTTGGCGGAACTGATTATACTACGAGTCAATTTAACAGGGCTACACAAGCCATCCGTCAGCCTGGTTCTACATTTAAGCCATTTCTATATTATGCGGCATTAGAACGAGGATTCACACCTGCTACGCGCTTAAAAAGCGAATATACTGTATTCACCTTAGGTGACGGTGTTTCAAAGTATAAACCGAAGAACTATAAAGATTATTATGCCGATGATTTCGTAACGATGGCACAAGCTCTCGCAGTCTCTGATAACATATATGCTGTGAAAACGAATTTATTTTTAGGAGATGACGCGCTTGCAAAAACAGCGAAACAATTTGGAATTACAAGTGCATTAAAAGATGTGCCTTCTCTAGCTCTCGGTACATCACCAGTAAAACCAATTGAAATGGTCAACGCTTATAGCATGTTCGCAAACGGTGGAAAAGAAGTAAAACCTACTTTCATTCGCCGCATTATGGATCATGAAGGAAATATATTATACGATGCTCATTTAGAGAGTAAACAAGTTCTCGACAAGAGCAAAGCGTTTGTAATGGAAGAAATGATGACTGGTATGTTTAATAAGAAACTAAGCAGTTATGCTGCTGTAACTGGCCAATCGATGTTATCAAAATTATCAAGAACATATGCCGGAAAATCTGGTTCTACTGAAACGGATAGTTGGATGATCGGATTTACTCCGCAAATCGTAACTGGTGTATGGGTCGGATACGATCAACCTAAATCTATTTCAAACGTAGCAGAACAAGGATATGCGAAGAAAATATGGACTGATACGATGGAGAAAGGCTTAGATGGACAGCCAAAAAAAGAATTTAAACAACCAGGTGACGTCGTAGCGGTTAATATCAACCCAGAGAACGGTAAAATTGCTACAAAAAATTGTCCTATTTCTGTGAAAATGTACTTCGCTAAAGGTACCGAACCGACTGAATATTGTATGGATCACGTCGATGATAAAGAAGAATTTGAAAAAACGACTGAAGAAAAGAAAAAAACAAGTTGGTGGAAAAAATATCTTCCTTGGTAAAAAAAATAGCTGACGGGCATCCGTCAGCTATTTTTTATTCACTTAATAATGCACGGCGCAATTCTTCACCAGATTCGTTCCAAATCGCTTCATTATGTTCTTTCAAGAACGTACCAAGTACTTTTTTAGATGATTCATCCATATGGTCAACCATAATGTGACGCTTCATTGATTTATCCATTTTGTTTACGTGTTCTGGAAGTGATTTATATCCGCGGCGAATCTCACGGTCAACTGTCATTTCACAAGCTGTTACACCTGCGTAATACGCACCTGTCGCAGTTCTTTCAATCGTTACCCAAACAAGCCAAAATGGCTTTCCGTTTGGAACTTCATCTTTATTTGTTAAAAACTTAATACCTTTTTCTACTGTACTACGCGCATGCATCGCACCGATATCAACGAATGCAGTCTTCTCTAGTACATCAACAAATACAGGTGAAATATTTTCTAAGCTTAATGCCCCAACACCAAATCCACCATGTCCATCTGTTGAATCATTTTTCACGATATTAAAACCGATTTTTTTCTTTTTCTCTGTCATATGTAAAATCCTCCTCACTTAAAAATTATAAAAGGCCAAAAATAGGCGCAATGATGCTATCTAAAAATACAAATACATGCGGAATAACTACCTGAAAAATAGGTTGAATTGTGTAATTACTAAGCGGTGTAATAACGAGAATTAATAACGCAATTGCCCCGTATTTTTCATACTGTGTCATTTTCGCGCGAATATTTGCTGGTGCTAAATCTTCCACTACGCGATACCCATCAAGTGGTGGGATCGGTAATAAGTTAAATACAAGTAAAACGATATTCAGCATAATAAAAATCTGGAAAAATTGAGCTAACGTATCTGCTACTGCAGATGGAATTGAGTATAATACACCAAATTTTAATAAGCTATACCAAATAATTAAACCAATTGCACTTAAAATTAAGTTACTAATCGGCCCTGCAATTGAAACTAATATGCCTGCAAGACGCGGTCTTTTAAAGTTATATGGGTTAACAGGAACCGGTCTTGCCCAACCGAATCCAAGAATTAATACTGCAATCAAACCGATAGGGTCTAAATGAGCCATCGGTGATAACGTTAAACGCCCTTGTCTCTTTGCTGTATCGTCCCCAAATTTATATGCAACATATGCATGTGCAAATTCATGAACGGATAATGCAATAATAATCGCCATTGCTACCAACGGAATTTCGTGCAATGGATATCTAAATAACTGATCCATACTTCATCTCCTCTTCCATATGTCAAAAAAAGAAATTATTTGTTTTTTCGATTGTTCTTCCCCATAATCCGCTATAATAAGAGTGTAACTTACATAAAAGGAGCGATTGTACATGCCATACGTAACAGTGAAAATGCTAGAAGGACGCACAGAAGAACAAAAGAAAGCTCTTGCTGAGAAAGTAACAGCAGCAGTAAGCGAAACAACTGGTGCTCCTGAAGAAAACATCGTTGTTTTCATCGAAGAAATGTCTAAAAACCATTATGCAGTTGGCGGAAAACGATTAAGCGACAAATAATTTCAAGTTTTTTCATAAGAAGTAGCCATTAGCTGCTTCTTATTTCTTTCCTTCTAACAACTCAATAATTCTCTCTTTATATTTTCCTTTTCTTCCATCTTCATAGATTAAATCATGTGGATAGAATAACTTTTGATCCGTTCTTTTCTTACCTGTAATCGCCTCAACAATATCCGATTCACGTGAAAGCTCTCTAAGCTCTCCGTTTGGCATAAGAAGCAGGATTGGCAGACGCTCTTCTTCTTCTCCTGCACGATAAAAGTCATACGGTAAGTCCGATGTTGAATCAACTACTAAATAATACTCCGGATCAAGTCCAATCTTTTTAAATAAACTACTTAACTCCATCCAATTATCTAAACCGTGTTTATCTGTAAACTCTACATATTTAAATAGATTTCGATTCATAAAACGGCGACATAAATCGCTTAAAATTGGATCTTCTTCTTCCTGCCATACTTGGAAGTAGTAATACATAACGTTCTCGTCTAACTTTAAATAATCCTCTACTGTTACTTCTTCTTCAAATAAAGAATAGAAATGAACAGGATGATTTTTAAATGTGTAATACTTCTCGTGCAGTGATTTCGCACGGTGTAAAATCTTCGTTAAAATAACTTCTGCACTTCGCGTTACCGGATGGAAATATACTTGCCAATACATTTGATAACGACTCATAATGTAATGCTCAACAGCATGCATACCACTATTTTTAATGACTACTTGATTCCCATACGGACGCATTACACGCAGTATACGTTCCATATCGAAGTTTCCGTACTTTACGCCTGTAAAATAAGCATCTCTTAATAAATAATCCATACGATCCGCATCAATTTGACTCGAAATCATACTAATCGCTAATTTATTAGTAGACGTTTTTGCAATTACATCTGCTACCTTTTGTGGAAACTCCTTATCAACACGACTTAATACATCATTAATCTCCGTATTGCCAACGATAATCTTTTGCGTAAATTTCTCATGATCTAATGAAAATACTTTTTCAAACGAGTGAGAAAATGGGCCGTGGCCGACATCATGAAGTAATGCCGCACATAAACATAACAATCTATCTTCAGCATTCCAATTTGGTCTGCCATCAAACACATCATCAATCATACGACGAATAATTTCGTATACACCTAACGAATGAGTAAAGCGACTATGCTCTGCACCGTGAAATGTAAAAAATGTCGTTCCAAGCTGCTTAATACGGCGCAAGCGTTGAAATTCTTTCGTTCCGATTAAATCCCAAATAACACGATCACGCACGTGCACATATTTATGTACTGGGTCTTTAAACACTTTTGTTTCGCTGAGTTTGTCGTTTAAATATACCACTTTCCGACATCCCCCTTTCTTTACTACATTCTTACTTTATATTATAAACGAAATGAGAAACAGAAAGAAATGAAAGACTGTATTAATTCCCTTTATAAAAAGAAAAAATCACCTTTACCGAAGTAAAAGTGATTTCCTTTATACATTATTTACCTAAAACGAATTCAGCAACTTCGTCTAAGATCATATCTTTCCCTAGTGGGAAGTAACCTTTGTTTAAGTCTTCATTTTTAATTGTAAATACGTGGTTGTTTTTAACAGCGTTCATGTTTTTCCAAATTGATTCTTCTTGGAATTCTTTTAAGCGCTGAGAACCGTCACCAGTTGTAAATACGAATAAGTAATCTGGGTTGTAATCGATTAAAGCTTCTTTTTGTACTTGTACTAACGGTTTATCAGTTGGTGTACCTTTAACTGCTGGTAGTTTTAAATCATTAAAGATTACGCTACCGTAACCGTAGTCACCGTATACGCGGAAAGCATTTGGATATGCAGCCATTTTCATAAATGTTGCTTCACCAGTTTTAGCGACGATTTTGTCATGTAATTTGCTTGCTTTTTCATCATACTTTTTGAACCATTCTTTTGTTTCTTTTTCTTTACCGAAGATTTGACCTACTTCTTGGAATTTTGGACGCCATTGATCTAATGGAGTGTTTAACATAACTGTTGGTGCAATTTTAGATAATTGATCATAAATCTTTTCTTGACGATTATTTACAAGAATTAAATCTGGTTTTGCAGCAGCTACTGCTTCGATGTTAATTTTATCGCCCCAAGCAGAACCAACTGGTTTAACGTCTTTTAGTTTCTTTTCAATATGTGCATCAATTTTTTCTTGAGATGTATTAGCAGTAATAACCGGTTTCATACCGAAAATTAATAATTCTTCTGTTGAACCACTAAGGTCAGCAATTTTCTTTGGATTTGCAGGAATTTTAATTTCCCCTTTTGCATGTTTTACAGTGCGCTCTTCAGTCTTTGCATCTGCTTTCTTTTCTTCTTCTTTGTTAGAACAAGCTGCAAATAGTACAGAAGTCACAACTAGTACCATTGCTAATAGTGCCATTTTAAAATTCTTCATGTTCCCACTCCTTCTAGCTGTATTTATCTTATAAGTTACAATGAATTATAAGAAACAAATATAACAATTAATTTATATATATTTATTAATTGTTGTTAATAACCCATTCTAACGGGCGTTCAACTTCCCATTCTTATATAAGAAGCTCAACGTCCATTAGAAGTCCCCCCTCTTCACGAGGGGGTTCTACTTATGCTTTTTTACGCAATTGATTACTAATCATCGCTAAATCATATGTTAAACAAATTGGCTTACAGTTTACTGGACAAGGAACGATTTGAGCTTCAATCTCAAATACACTGCGAAGTGTTTCACTTGTCATAACTTCATCTGGCGTTCCTTGTTTCATTAACTTACCTGCTTTTAATGCAATCATATGATCTGAGAAACGAGAAGCGTGGTTTAAGTCATGGATAACCATAACAATCGTTCTACCTTCTTCTTCATTTAATTTTTTCAATAAGTTTAATACTTCTAATTGATGAGCCATATCTAAGTACGTTGTTGGTTCATCCAATACAAGTAATTCTGTTCCTTGTGCAAGGGCCATCGCAATCCATACACGTTGACGTTGCCCGCCTGATAACGCCTCTGCTGAACGATTTGCGAATTCTGTCATTCCCGTCACTTCAAGTGCCCAATGAATGTAACGATAATCCTCTTCTTTCAACGTTCCAAATCCTTTTTGATGAGGAAAACGTCCATATGAAACAAGTTCAAACACAGTAAGGCCAGTTGGCACTTCTGCAGTCTGTGGTAAAATCGCCATTTTCTTTGCGATTTCTTTTGTTGGTTGTTTCTCGATTGCTTTTCCGTCAAGATAAACAGTACCTTTTTTCGCCTTCAAAATACGAGAAGCCGTTTTTAATAATGTGGACTTCCCACAACCATTTGGTCCAATAATTGTTGTAATTTTCCCTTCCGGAATTTCAACTGTTAATCCATCAATAATTAACCCTTCATTATAGCCAACAGATACCGCATCAACTGCTAAAGTTGCCATACAAAAAGCCTCCCTTTATTTTGTCCTCATAAGTAAGTATATAAAATATGGTGCACCAATTACAGAAATAACAAGACCGACCGGTATTTCTGAAGTTGTTAACACGCTTCTTGAAATTACGTCTGCGAATAAGAGTAAAAACGTCCCTATTAGTGCAGCAGTAGGCAGCATAATTTGATGTTTACCACCAACAAGGCGCCTCGCTAAATGCGGAGCCATTAAACCGATAAAACCAATTCCTCCGGCAACAGCGACAGATGCACCAGCTAAGCAAACTGCAATAAATAATAATTTACGTCTTTCCTTTTCTACATTTAAACCAAGACCAACTGCTGTAGAATCGCCTAGGTTCATTACATTTAATATGTGCGCCTTACTAATAGCAAGTGGCAAGAAAATAACCATCCATGGAAGTACACTTAGCACGAACTTCCAATCTGTTCCCCATAAACTTCCTGCTAACCAAATCGTAGCAAAACGAAAATCGTTAGATGTCATCTTCATAGAAAAAATTAAACTAACAGCACCAAACCCGGCTGCAACAGCGATACCAACTAGTATTAATCTCGTTGATGAAACGCCGTCTTTCCATGCTAGTAAATAAATAATAACCGCCGCTAATATTGCACCAACCAACGCGAAGAATGGAAGGATAAATACAGATAAAAATGTACCAGTCCCAACTTTTCCAAAGAAAAAGTAGACGAATATAACAACTGTTAATCCCGCTCCAGCGTTAATACCGATAATACCTGGATCAGCAAGTGGATTTCGTGATAATCCTTGCAAAATCGCACCTGACATCGCTAAAGCAGATCCGACTAGTATAGCAATCACCATACGCGGCATGCGGAATTCAAATAAAATAACAGACTGATCTTCAGCCCCTATTCCAACCAATGACTTTAATACGTCCATTGGCGGTATTTTAAAAGTTCCTGTATTTAAACTAATAAGAAATATAGAAACGATTAGTCCTACTAAAATCGTTAATATAGAAATGTTCTTTTTTGTTAAGACACTCGTCCTCACATCTTTCCTCTCCCTTCATTACGTGCTAAGTAGAGGAAGAATGGAACCCCAATTAGCGCTGTAATTGCTCCAATTGGCGTTTCAAATGGCGGGTTAATAACGCGAGATAACATATCTGCACATTCAATTAACAGCCCGCCTAAGACCGCAGAACATGGAATAACCCATCTATAGTCCGAGCCTACAAGGAAACGAGTCATATGCGGGATTACAAGACCAACAAATCCAACTGATCCTGCCATGGAAACTGCGGAACCCGTTAAAACAAGAACAAGTACTGTTCCGATAAATTTAATTAATGTCGTATTTTGACCAAGTCCAATCGCAATTTCTTCACCGAAGCTCAAAATTGTAATATATCTCGACATCATAATTGCGATAAAAAGACAAACAAGGCCAATTGGCACTAACATATTAATACTTTGCCATTTCACTCCAGCAACTCCGCCTGCATTCCACATGCTCACCTCTTGAGCAAGATTAAAATACAATGCAATTCCAGATGAAATTGCCCCTAATAAAGCACTAATAGCTGCACCTGCTAAAGCTAATTTCACAGGTGTTAATCCACCTGGTGAAGAAGACCCAATTCCATATACAATGCTTGCACCAAACGCAGCTCCAATAAAAGATGCAATAACAAACATCAAATAAGGTGAATTAGGAAAAAATGCATACATAATTGCAATTCCAAATACTGCACCATCTGTAATCCCCATTAACGATGGTGAAGCAAGTGGATTTCGCGTCATGCCTTGCATAATTGCTCCTGATACCGCTAAAAAGGCACCTGCAACTACGCCCCCTATTGCTCTAGGCATGCGAAGCTCTTGAATTACGTTATGATGTGTAATAGATCCATCAAACTGAAATACAGCTTGCCATACAGTCTTTAAACTAATATCTGCAGCCCCAAAAGAAATAGAAACTGCCATGCTTAAAGCTAACAAAACTGTACCCGCTACTAAAATAATAGAAGCAATGAGCGGTCTGCTCTTAATCTCTTTAACATTCTCTTCTTGCTGTTCTATACTGCTTGCGCTCGCTTCCATCCCTCAACCATCCTAACCAACAACATATATTTATTAAAATGAAATTTATTCTCAAATAGTAATAAAAAAATTAGGTGAATTGTTATTTTCCTGATAATGATTCTCAGAATCAGACACTTCTATTCTACCTATCGCTTTAAAAGACTGTCAACCATTATTTTGAAATACAAATTTATATAAATTAGAACTTTAATACAAAAGTTATATCCATCCTTTAGAAAACGTTCGTCCACACAAGAGCACTTTCGCAGAATAAATCGTTCCTCTTATGGGCATAAAAAAGAAGAGTAATCTTTTCACTCTTCTTTTTCTTACTTATTTAACTTTGCTTCAATTTTTACGATTAACTCATCTTCTGTTGGAGCCGCAACTGGACGGTTATTTACAAATGCGAATGATTTTTTACGACCAGGACCACAGTAAGACTGACATCCAACTTCAATCGTTGCACATGAATCTACTTTTTTTAACTTCGGAACTAACGTTTTAACGTTCGTTGCCTGACAGTCATCGCACACGCGAAATTCGTTTCCCATTATATAACACTTCCTCTATTTTAAACTTTTCTCAAGTACATTTAAAAATAAACACTAAATGGTATTTTACCGTTCTTTGAAGCTCGTTGCAAGTTTCCCTACAGGGCCTATTCTCTACATAATGCTACATATTTATATGCTCTCCTACAGAAGCGCTCACCATTCATGGGAAAATTTTTACCTTTCATCGAAATCTACCATATTTTTAAAAGCTTTGTATAAAAGTTTATTTTTTTGCCCATTATAAAAATAGGAAGTTCATAAAAAGAAAGGGAGTTGAATCTATGAAAGTAAGACAAGATGCTTGGACAGATGAGGATGATTTATTACTTGCTGAAACGGTACTTCGTCATGTTCGAGAAGGAAGTACGCAATTAAATGCATTTGAGGAAGTAGGGGATCAGTTAAATCGTACATCCGCTGCTTGTGGTTTCCGCTGGAATGCTGTCGTTCGCTATAGCTATGAACAAGCTCTTCAACTAGCAAAAAAACATCGTAAAGATAAAATGCGCGCTGCAAGCGGTGAGCAAGCGAAAAAACGTTTACTTTATACACCACCAGCTTCAGATTCGATAACTGATTATGAAGAATTCGTACAAGAGGAATCAATTGTACAATATAAAGAAGCTATTCCATATCAAGAATCTACCGTTCCTGTTGCAAAAAGCTCTATGACAATGCAAGATGTTATTTATTTCTTACAAACAGTTGGATCCTCAAATATAAAAGTAACAGCTCTTGAAAACGAGAATACGAGATTGAAACAAGAAATTAAAGCACAAATCCTTCGAAATGAAGAACTAGAAAAGAAACTAGAAAAATTAGAAAAGCAATCTCATACTGTACAAGAAGATTACGAAACACTTATGAACATTATGAACCGAGCTCGTAAGTTGGCAGTCATGGATGACGAAGAACGTTCTCAAACATCTTTCCGAATGGATCGAAACGGTAATTTAGAAAAAATTGCAGAATAAAAAGGATGCATATAATGCATCCTTTTTATTCTTTCACATCTAAACTTCCCCTTTATATATGAGAAAACTCTATTCTTCATTTTTTTGCTATAATAGAGATTGTCATTTTAAAGATAAGGGGTTAGTTATATGAGCAATTCCCGTTCCATTTTATCTCAGCCAGAGTGGCGTATTGTAGATCAATCTAGTTTGGGACCAACATTCCATGCATTGCAGTCATTCGCAATGGATGACACACTGTGCACAAGCATTGGAAATGGTCAATCAGCTGCAACAATGCGTTCTTGGGTTCATCACAATACAATTGTTCTTGGCATTCAAGATTCACGCCTACCACACTTAGAAGAAGGCATTTCCTTGTTAAAAAAGAACAACTTCAATGTTATTGTTCGTAATTCTGGCGGGCTTGCAGTCGTGCTTGATGAAGGTGTTTTAAACGTATCACTTTTATTCCAAGAAACAGAAAAAGGTATCGATATTGATCTTGGATACGATACGATGTGGCATTTAATTAAGGAGATGTTAAAGGATTACGACGTTACTATCGAGGCAAAAGAAATTGTAGGTTCTTACTGTCCTGGTAGCTATGACTTAAGTATTCGCGATCAAAAATTCGCTGGCATTTCACAGCGCCGTATTCGCGGGGGTGTCGCTGTCCAAATTTATCTTTGTGCTACAGGAAGTGGCTCTGAGCGTGCCGCACTCGTTCGTGATTTCTATAACCTAGCCATTCAAGGAGAAGAAACACGCTTTACGTATCCTGAAATTGTACCGAGTACGATGGCTTCACTTTCAGAATTACTTGGCGAAACCATTACAGTACAAGATTTAATGATGCGCCTTTTAAAAACATTGCAGCAATTCGCTCCGAAGTTAACACCATCTCAATTAACAATAGATGAAATACCTTTATATGAGACGAATTTACAACGGATTATTGATCGTAACAATAAAGCACTTGGCTTAGAAAAATAAAGACCGTCGCTATTATAGCGACGGTCTTTATTTCAATTCATTATAGAATTAAAGTGCTTGAGCTGCTGTAATTAAAGCTAACTTGTACACTTCTTCTTCGTTACATCCACGAGATAGGTCATTTACAGGCATGTTTAAACCTTGTAAGATTGGTCCTACTGCTTCGAAGTTACCTAAACGTTGAGCGATTTTGTAACCGATATTACCAGCTTCTAAGCTTGGGAATACGAATACGTTAGCATCACCTTTAATTGTAGAACCTGGAGCTTTTTTCTCAGCTACAGATGGTACGAATGCAGCATCGAATTGGAATTCTCCATCTAAAGTTAATTCAGGAGCCATTTCTTTTGCAATGCGAGTTGCTTCTACAACTTTTTCTGTTTCTGGAGATTTCGCAGAACCTTTTGTAGAGAAGCTTAACATAGCAACGCGTGGGTCAATACCGAATAATTCAGCAGTTTTTGCACTCTCGATACCAATTTCAGCTAAATCTTGGCTGTTTGGTGCAATGTTAATTGCGCAATCAGCGAATACATATTTCTCTTCTTCACGTACCATGATGAATACGCCAGAAGTTTTTGTAACGCCTGGTTTTGTTTTAATGATTTGAAGTGCTGGACGAACTGTATCAGCTGTAGAGTGAGCTGCACCACTTACTAAACCGTGTGCTTTGCCCATGTATACAAGCATTGTACCGAAGTAGTTTTCGTCTTTAAGGATTTTGCGAGCGTCTTCTTCAGTTGCTTTACCTTTACGGCGTTCAACGAAAGATGCTACCATTGCATCCATTTCTTCATATGTAGCTGGGTCATAAATATCAACGCCTGCTAATGTTAAATTCATGCTAGCAGCTTTTGCGCTAATTTCTTCCTTATTACCAACTAAGATTGGTTTTACTAACTCTTCTTTTGCTAAACGCTCTGCAGCGCCTAAAATTCTTTCATCAGTTCCTTCAGGAAGTACGATAGAAATGCCTTTTCCTTGAACTTTTTCTTTTACTGTTGTAAATAAGTTGCTCACGAATAAACCCTCCTACATATGTTAAAAAAACTCTATCTTTAAGAATACTGCTTTTCTTCTATATTTTAAACTTATAGCTCCCAAAAAATAGATAAAATGAAAATGATTATATTTTCATAAAATTCAGCCTAAAAATAAATCCCCTTTAATCCTTATCTCCTCCTATTTTCAAGTAAATTTAAATGTGACAATTTTATGCGCCAAAGCTTTATATAGATGATTTTAAAACTATATATGCTATAGTTAACGTGTAAAACTATCATTAACTGAGGTGAATAGAATGAGTGAAGCAACAACAACGTTAGATGGCTGGTATTGTTTACATGATTTACGTTCTATTGATTGGGCTGCATGGAAAACATTATCTAGCGACGAACGCGGACAAGCTGTGTCTGAATTTTTAAATGTCGTTGAAAAATGGAACGAAGTATCTACTGCGAAAAAAGGTAGTCATGCAATGTATACAGTTGTTGGCCAAAAAGCTGATATTATGCTTATGATTTTACGTCCAACAATGGAAGAGTTAAATGAAATTGAGACAGAATTGAATAAAACAACATTAGCTGAATATATGGTTCCTGCATACTCTTACGTATCTGTTGTTGAACTAAGCAACTACCTTCCAGCTGATGAAGATCCATATCAAAACCCACAAATCTTAGCTCGCTTATATCCAGAACTACCAAAAGCAAATCACATTTGCTTCTATCCAATGGATAAGCGTCGCCAAGGTGATGACAACTGGTACATGCTTCCTATGGAAGAGCGTAAAAAAATGATGTACAGTCATAGTAAAATTGGTCGTCAATACGCAGGTAAAGTACGCCAAGTTATTTCAGGGTCAGTTGGATTCGACGATTTTGAGTGGGGCGTAACATTATTCGCTGACGATGTTCTTCAATTTAAAAAACTTATATATGAAATGCGCTTCGATGAAGTAAGTGCTCGTTATGGTGAATTCGGAACATTTTTCGTTGGAAACATTTTACCAGACGACAAGGTAGAGAAATTTTTACACATATAAAATCGTAAAAAAAGGAACGAAATTCGTTCCTTTTTTTATTACCCTCCATATTTCTCCTCAAAAAACTGCTTTTCTCCGCAAATTTGAACAAAAATCGACAAATCTCTTTCAAATACCTTACAAAATTGTAACCTTTCTATATCCAAATTTATGCTAAAATGATACGAGCTATATGCTAAATAACGATGCGAAGGTGATAATCTATATGAAAAAAATCTTGTCTATTTTACCATTGCTTGTATTGTCAATTTCTTCCTTAGGAGTAACAACATCCCATGCGGAAGAAAAAATACATATTGAGGCTGCTGCTGCACTTTTATTTGATGCAGATACAGGAAAAATACTTCACGAGCAAAATCCAGATGAATTGCTAGCTATTGCTAGTATGTCAAAATTAATTGTTGTTTACGCTGTTTTAGAAGCAATTAAAGAAGGAAAAATCACTTGGGATACGAAAGTAAATATTTCTGATTACGCTTATGAAGTCTCTCGTAATAATGAATTCTCTAATGTACCGTTCGAAAAAGGACGTCAATATACTGTAAGAGAATTATATCATTCTATTGTTATATTCTCTGCAAATGGATCTAGTATTGCTTTAGCAGAACTTCTTGCAGGAAGTGAGAAAAACTTCTTAAATCTTGCAAATGAACATGCAAAAAAGCTAGGGTTAAAGAAATATAAATTTGTAAACTCTACCGGGTTAAATAATGCTGATTTAAAAGGAAAACATCCTGAAGGAACAGATCCGACCGGAGAAAACTCCATGTCAGCTCGCGATATGGGTATTCTTGCAAAAACGATTATTACAAAGTATCCAGAAATGCTAGAGGATACAAAACAAAGATTTAGAAACTTCCCAGACAATCATCCAAAACCAATTCGTATGGAAAACTGGAACTGGATGTTACCAGGCGCTGCCTTCTCTTATGATGGAACGGACGGTTTAAAAACTGGTAGTTCTGATACCGCTGGATATGGGTTCACTATTACAGCGAAACGTGGTGATGTTCGTCTTATCTCGGTTATTATTAAAACAAAATCAATGGATGAACGCTTCACAGAATCTCGTGAATTAATCGAACATGGATTTAATAACTTTGAAAAACAAAAATTAAAAGTTAATAAAAACAATACAATCTCTGTAGTAAAAGGGAAAGAAGACCAAGTAACTGTTGCACCCGAAAAAGAAATAACAGTAATTGCGAAAAAAGGTAGCAAAGAGCCTTATAAAATTGGGACTGAATTAGATAAATCCCTTGCTGAAGATGGACATTTAGTTGCTCCTGTTAAGAAAGATACCAAAGTAGGCTCAATTACTTTAGAATCAACTGATAAATATGGTTTCTTAGACGGTAGTAAAAGTATGAAAGCTACTGCAAAAACGACAGAAGAAGTTGAAAAAGCAAATTGGTTTGTATTATCAATGCGCTCTATTGGAGATTTCTTCTCAAACTTATGGTCTAAAGTATTTTAATAATGATGAAAAGCTAGCTCACGCTAGCTTTTTTTATTTTCTTCTCTCCATGTAAAACTTCGTTTGGTTGTCATATCTGAGTCCTTTTCCTCATACGTATGAACTAGTAATTGTTACACACTTCATCTAGAGATAAAGTGAAACTTTAATCAGTGGGGGTTTTGTTCATCCCCACTGATTATTAGTTGAACTAATCGGGCTTTTACGGGCAGTTTGATCTCCCACCCACCTTCTTTGCTCCAGCCCAATTTTAAGGTGGGAGTCTTACTGCCCGTTAATGCGGGATAAACCTCTTTCCACAAGGTATTCCAAAAAGAGAGGTGACACATAATGGGCGTTATTGCTTATAACGAAGAAGATGTAAAGTTATTAGCTAGACTGATGCGTGCTGAAGCCGAAGGAGAAGGACAACAGGGGATGTTGATGGTCGGGAACGTTGGGGTAAATCGTGTCCGTGGAAATTGTTTAGATTTTAAAAAAATACGTAATTTACGTCAAATGGTGTATCAAAATCCTGGTGGTTTTGAGGCAACACAAAAAGGGTATTTTTATCAACGTGCAAGGGAACAAGATATTGCTTTAGCAAGGCGAACGATTCAGGGACAACGCTTTTGGCCTGCAAATTTTTCCTTATGGTTTTTTAGACCTGAAGGCCCTTGTCCGTCAACTTGGTATAATCAACAAAACTCTGGTCGCTTCAAAAAGCACTGCTTCTTCCAGCCATCTGGCGAAGATTGTCCTAGCGTTTATTAAGGATTGATAATAAGGAGGGATTTTTGAATGGCACAGCAACAAAACCCGTATTACGGAACTGGATTTTATCAACCATCTGGAACTTATGTACAACCGCAGCAAATGACTCCACAACAACAGCAACAACAGCAAGCAATGCAACAACAAGCGGCGCAAGCTCAATATGCCGTTTCTCAAGGCATGTTACCATTAGAACAATCCTATATTGAAAATATCCTTCGTTTAAACAAGGGTAAGCAAGCTACGGTTGTAATGACTTATGAACGTGGTAGCTCACTCGGTACCCAATCGTATACAGGTATTATCGAAGCAGCTGGTCGCGATCATATTGTAATTAGTGAGCCACAATCAGGGAAACGTTTTTTACTATTAATGATTTACTTAGATTATGTGGAATTCCCCGAAGAAATTACGTACTTACCTAGTCAACAAGCAACTTATGCTCCAAGACCATAAAAAAAGCTGGCATATGCCAGCTTTTGTTTTTTTATAAACCTTTTACAACTGCAGTTCCGACTAAAATCCATGCTACAATAAACGCTACGCCACCAAGAGGTGTAATTGGGCCAAAGAACTTAATACCTGTCGTACTTAATGCATACAAACTGCCTGAAAACATAATAATCCCAGCTACCATAAGCCAACCAGCAGTAGTTAAAAGTGATGATTGAACCTTATCCATCAATAAAGCAACTACGAATAGTCCACCTGCATGAAACATTTGATATGTAACACCTGTTTTCCAAACTTCTAACATTTTCGCAGAAATTTTATTTTCTAAACCGTGTGCTCCAAAGGCTCCTAACGCAACAGATAGCCCCGCTGCAATACAACCTAGTAAAAAGAAAATTTTCATCTTAATTCCCCTTTTTTACTTTTATCATAAGCAATTTTTTCATATAAGCCAAACGATTTAATCCTTAAAAATCAAATAAAGAATTACCATTTGCACCTTCTTCTTTAATATACACAGGTTCTCCAGAAACTGGCATAACTGGTTGAACTGTCTTTATAGGCTGCGATCCAATTACTTGCGATTGAATTTGCGGCTCCCTATACGTAGAAGATTCAACCTGTTCATCTAATAGTAAATCGCATAAAGCACGCACAACTAATAAATGATCTTTTGATTTTTGTCCTTCACTACTTTTTGCCTTTGCAATTTCATTCGCCATTTTATTTAAAATCTTATCGCTCGATATTTGCATTCCTTATCACCTCGTACTTTGTAGTTCTTTCTCAAATTGCTTCAGCTTCTCTACTAAACCAAATACTATTATCATATCATGTTCTTGCAGTTTTTCCTGCCCCGTTGGATTATGTATAATATCCCCATTTCTCAAAATCGCTAATATCGTTACATCAAACTGATTCCTCACATCACTCTCTAGTAACGATTTACCAACTAATATTGAATCTTTTCCAACTAAAATTTCTTCAATGACAAATGACTGTTCTATCCCATACAGCACTGTATCAATATAATGAACTGTTAATGGATTCGCAATACCTTTTGCAATATGAATTCCTGCCATACTGGATGGATTAATAACTTTATTTGCACCCGCACGCCTTAATTTCTCTTCAGTTTCTGGCTTTTCAGATCTCGCCACAATTTTAATTGCATCGTTTAATCCTCTTGCTGTTAATGTAATAAATACATTTTCAGCATCATTTGCTACGATAGCAACTAAACCAGCCGCTTTTGAAATTCCAGCATGATGTAAAACTTGATCCTCCGTCGCATCTCCATGTATATACAAAAGCTTTCCCTTCTCTAATACACTTTCATCTTTATCGACAACAACAAATGGAATTTTCTTTTCTTGCAATTCATGTACAACTTGAAGCCCCACTCTACCGCAACCACATACTATAATATGATTTTTCAACTGCGCTATTTGTTTATCCATCTTCTTCCTCCGCACTGCATGAAATAAATTCCCTTCAATAATCATAGCTGCCACTACCCCAATTGCATACGTAACAATACCTACGCCAACAGGAATAATAAGGAGCGCAAATACTTTCCCCGCTTGCGTTACAGGAACAGCATCTCCGTATCCAACAGTCAATACAGTAATCATCGTCATCCAAAATGCTTGAAACAAACTAATCTCTTCAATTGTCATAAATCCTATCGTTCCTAGAATTACAACAAAAGTCATACATATAACTGCGATCCATAATTGCTTACGTGCATTCATACCGTATTTCAACTCTTTTCTCTATCTACAATCTTTGCCAGTGGAAATAAAATACGTATATACTAGATACGGAATCTATGAAAGAGGTTGATATAATGAAGACATTTCTTTCCGCCTTACAATGGGCACTATTTATTTTAGCTGGAAGCCTTATTGTACCAATTAGTGTCGCAACTAGTTATGGTCTTGATGGCGCTGAAGCTATCGCATTCGTACAAAGAACATTATTTGTTCTAGGCTTTGCTGGTCTCTTGCAAGCTATATTTGGGCATAAACTTCCTATTCAAGAAGGTCCTGCTGGACTTTGGTGGGGAATTTTCTCCCTTTACGCAAGTTTAGGCGTCGTATTATTTGGATCAAACAATGAGACACTTAAAGTTCTTCAATATGCTTTCCTATTAAGCGGTATTATTTGCATTATTCTTAGCGCTTTTGGACTTATTGATAAACTCGTTCGCTATTTTACACCGACAGTCATTGGAACATATTTATTTCTTCTTGTTGCGCAGCTTAGTGGCTCCTTCTTAAAGGGAATGTTTGGCCTTGATGGAAAACATACAGAAGTACAACCTAACGTATTTATTCTTTCACTCATTGTTATTTTACTATCCTTTTTCATCATGAAGCTACCTATTATTGGACAATATTCTGTTCTTTTCAGTATCGTATGCGGCTGGATATTATTCGCATGCTTCGGGTTATCAAATCCAGTAACGCCTGTGACAGATATAATCCGTTTTCCGTCTCTATTTGTTTTCGGAATGCCTCGTATTGAATGGAACATGGCAATTACGGTCGTTTTCGTTACACTATTACTTCTAACAAATATGTTAGCAAGTATTCGTGTTGTGCAAAGGATTGTCTCTAAGTATGAAAAGAATGCAGCACCAGATCGTTTTAAACAAGCTGGCATTATAACAGGAATCAACCAATTGCTAGGCGGCCTATTTTCAGCTATTGGGCCTGTCGCTATTTCTGGATCAGCAGGTTTTATTGCAACGACTAATATTTATAAACGTCTCCCGTTTATATTAGGGTCAAGCTTTATTATTGTCGTTAGTATATTTCCAAAGATCACTTCATTCTTTGCAGCAATCCCTGTTGCAGTTGGTTATGCCGCTATTTATCCTGTATTCGCAAGCATGATTGGCCTTGCCTTTCGAGAATACGAAACTGTCCAGGATAAAGAACGATTATTTAAAGTAGCCGGTCTTTCAATCTTCACAGGAGTCGGAGTTATGTTTGTTCCAGCAGGAGCATATTCCACACTTCCACCATTTCTAGCATCGTTTTTAAGTAACGGTCTCGTTCTTGGATCTGTAATGGCCATTTTGCTAGAAATACTATTTTCTCGTTCCACAGCAAAACAAATATCGTAAATTGGAAAACTTCCATTATTGCACTCTACCTTTAGAGTTGTTACGATAAAATCAAACTTGAATCATTGGGGTTTTATCCATCCCCAATGATTATTAACCGATATTATGAGCAACACACTCATAATGATTTATCTACTTCTTTTCAAAGAGGTTTGATGTCTTACTATTATTCCTCAACATCTTCATGAACATGTATTTTGATTTCAATTAAAGAAAGGAATTTTCTATATGACTTATAAAATGATTGTTTTAGATTTAGATGATACTTTATTACGTGATGACCATACTATTTCACCTCGTACGAAAGAAGCGTTAATGACTGCACAAGAGCAAGGGGTAAAGGTTGTACTTGCTTCTGGACGTCCAACGTTTGGTATGCGCAATGTAGCCAAAGAACTTCGCTTAGAAGAATACGGCAGTTTCATTCTATCTTTTAATGGCGCAAAAATTATTAACTGTAAAACAAACGAAGAAATCTTTAGTAGTACACTATCTCCTGAAATCGTTCACAACCTATTTGAAATTAGTAAAACTGAAGATGTATGGATTCATACTTATATGGGCGATGATATCGTAACGGAAGAAAATAATCCTTATACTGAAATTGAGGGCGATATTACTGGTATGCCAATTGTTGTAGTAGATGACTTTAAAGCCGCAGTTAAAGAGCCTGTAGTAAAAGTATTAATGAATAAAGAAGCTGAACGCCTTGTTGAAGTTGAAAAGAAACTACAAAAACAACTAGAAGGCCAATTAAGCGTGATGCGTTCGAAACCATTCTTCTTAGAATTTACTGAAGCCGGTGTTACAAAAGGAACGAGCTTAAACAAACTGATTCAAAAGCTTGGCATTAAGCGTGAAGAAGTTATCGCAATGGGCGATAGCTATAACGACCAAGCAATGATTGAATTTGCTGGTCTTGGCGTTGCAATGGGCAATGCACCTGATGATATTAAAGAAATTGCAAATTACGTAACAGATACAAATATGAACGATGGTGTTGCAAAAGTTGTAGAGAAATTTGTTTTAAAAACGGATGTACTTGTTTAATATTTTCATTCACAAAACCTATTTGAAGTCAAATACTTCAAATAGGTTTTTATTTAAATTCTCATGCTTTTGTGACTATATTTTGAACTTTGCACTATTCTCGTAGTGTAAACTTTCTTTTTGTATATAATGAAACAAAATAGACTATTTTATTTTGAAAAAGAATACAAATTTACTATATACAAGCATACGTTAAAGGAGGCTACTTTATGTTATCTACACCAATCGGACGATTAAGAGCAATTGGACTAGTTGAGGGTATTTCTTTCCTATTACTATTATTTGTAGCAATGCCATTGAAATATTTCGCAGGATTTGCAACAGCTGTTAAAATTACAGGCATGGCTCATGGTGTTCTATTTATTCTATTCATCTTTGCAGTAATTCAAGTAACAATCGTACACCGTAAATCAATTTTATGGGCACTTGGAGCATTCGTTTCATCAGTTATCCCATTTGGTACTTTTGTACTAGATGCAAAATTAAAGAACGAGCAATAATAATAAAAAGGTAGTTAACGACTGTTAACTACCTTTTCTATTTATAAATTTGGAATTTCCCAATCAATTTCTCTTTCGCCCATATTAGCTAAAATCGTATTTACTTTAGAGTATGGCTTACTACCAAAGAAACCACGTCTTGCTGATAATGGACTTGGATGTACAGACTCGATAATATGATGATTCGGATTCGTAATTAACTTCTTCTTCGCCTGCGCATGGCGCCCCCACAATATGAAAATAACTGGCTTTTCACGTTCATTCAACAGTTGAATCACACGATCTGTGAAGTGCTCCCATCCTTTTCCCTTATGAGAATTTGCTTCACTTTGACGAACTGTTAATACGGTATTTAGTAGTAATACTCCTTGCTCCGCCCATTTTACTAAATAACCGTTATTCGGAATTTCATAACCATATTCATCTCGAAGCTCTTTATACATGTTTAACAATGATGGTGGTGTTTTAACACCAGGTTGTACAGAAAAGCTTAAACCATGCGCTTGATTCGGTCCATGATACGGATCTTGTCCTAAAATAACAACCTTTGTATTTTCATAACTTGTATACTGAAGAGCGTTAAAAATATCTTCCACCTTCGGATAAACAACATGCGTGCTGTATTCTTCTGTCAAAAAACTGGATAGAGTAAGATAATACTCTTTCTCAAATTCTGGTGCCAGTAATGGTCCCCAATCATTTCTTAAAACATTTTCCATGCTTTCACTTCCTGTCCAATTAATTCAACATATCCTGTTTTGTAAATACTAAGAACGAAATAATAAGAGAAACAACTGCCCAAACAGTTAAATTCATCAAAGAAAATCCCATTGATAAGCCTTGTAATGCAGGTAATTTTCCTGATAAATAATCCGTTAATGATAAATTCACGCTAAAAATATATTTCGCGCCTTCCCAAGATGTTGCGAATGAGCTTAAGATACCGCCTGCAATTAATGCAGCTAGCATAACGCCCATACCAGCTGGTGTATTACGAATTAAAACAGAGACCATAAATGATATAGTTCCGACAACGATAGCAACAAACCAGGCTAGTCCATACGCCATTAAGATGTATTGCCACTGCGGAATAAGGTGCACAAAGTTCGTATTTAACGTTTCCTTATCAATGACGAATCCTGTTAAAACAGGTAAATTCCATCCCGAGTATCCAAATACAAGCCCTGATAATATGTAAGCAAACAAACTTACAAGGAGCAGTATGAGCGAAATGAAAAATAACATCGTCACGTATTTACTAAGGAGTATTTTCCAGCGCCGAATCGGCCGCGTAAGTAACATCTTCATCGTCCCATCACTTCGTTCTCCAGAAACGATATCAATGGCGACAATCATTACGAGAAGCGGAATAAACAATGTAATTCCTTGTTCAATAAATGCTCTGACAAAAGTCGGTGCACCTGGCGCCATCGGATTAATATCATGATCTAAATAATATTGTTGTTGTTCAACTCTTACCTTTAACCAATCACGCCATTCTTCTGGCAATCTAGAATTATTCAACCGGTTCTGAGAATCAACAATTTGCTGTTGCAATGAAACCTTCCAATCAGTTGTACCGAGTCTTTTTTGTGTCGTTTCTATTTCGCGATACTGCGCATACACAAAAAGCGGGATTAAGATTGCTAAAATAAGCATAACAACAAAAATACGTTTCTTACGGTAAATCTTTTCTGATTCATTTAAAACTAGATTCGCAAATTCACGCATGCTGCTCACCCCTTGTGAGTTCAATAAATAAATCTTCTAGCGTAAATACAAGCTCCTTAACACTATGTACATCTATTTCATTTTCTACCAAGTGTTTATTCCAACTACTTATAGATGCAATATCCATGCGGCATAATAATCGCTCGCCTTCTACACTCACTTCTCTTACTTCTTCGGCTGCTTCTAACATATCTTTCGCCTTAGAAATTGGTGTAACAATCCATTCTACACGATCACTTGCTGTTTTAATTAATTCTTCAACCTTGGCAACTGTTATCATCTTTCCTTTATGAATAATAGCAACGCGATCGCATATCATTTGCACTTCACTTAGCAAGTGACTTGAAATAAACACGCTCATATTTTCTTCTTTTACAAGCTTATGTATAAATTCCCTAAGTTCTCTAATCCCTGCTGGATCTAAACCATTCGTTGGCTCATCTAATATGAGCAATTTTGGATTCCCAAGGAGCGCCTGCGCAATTCCAAGGCGTTGTTTCATACCAAGTGAGTACGTTTTTACCTTGTCATGAATTCTTTCATCTAAATGAACCATTTCAGCAATTTCAATAATACGTTCATCTGATATATCACCTAACATACGAGCAAATTGCTTTAAATTTTCCCATCCTGTTAAATATGTATACAACTCTGGGTTTTCAACGATACTCCCAATTTGACGCATCGCCTCTCTGAAATTGTCCTTAATCGAATAACCACCGATAGAAATCGTACCTTCTGTCGCCGTAATCAATCCGACTAACATTCGAATGGTAGTCGTCTTTCCAGCACCATTTGGTCCTAAGAACCCGAACACTTCTCCTTGCTTTACATCAAAGGAAATGTCCTCTACAAGAGTCTTCTTTCCAATTACCTTCTTCAAGTCTCGTACGGAAAGTATCGTCGTCATTTTACCCCTCCTTGTTCTAGTTTTAATTTACTTACAACATTTTGAACTAAACGTTCTGCCATATACGTATAACCTACTTCGTTCGGATGAAAATGATCAGAGTATAATAAATCTTTTCCGCGGTTTTGGAATAAATCAAATGTCGGTGTAATATACACATTTTTATCGTTTAGCGCTAACTTCTCTAAAGATGCATTCCAGTCCACAACAATGTTTGAAGACCCTTTTAAATCTTCTACATCTTCAAAAGGATTGTATAAACCAAGCCAAAAAATTGGACTATCTGTATTTAATTTACGAATTTCTTCTATAATTTTCTTTGCTTCATTTTGAAACGTTTCTGTGTCAGGACGATACGTATCTAAATCTATCTTCCCAAGCGATTCCCAGCCTGGGAACAAATCATTCCCACCAATCGTTAACACGATTACATCTGCTTGCTTAATTGAATATTGAGCGCCATTACTTTCAATTTGTTTTAATAAATCGGGCATTTTTGCACCACTAACTGCTAAATTTGTTAATGCAATTTTTTGCTTATAATCTTTTTGTAAATCCTCTTTCATTCGCCCAACATAGCCAATTCCTTCTTTATCACCAACGCCACGCGTTAATGAATCACCTAAACTAACGATTTGTAACGTTCCCGTTTTCTTTTTCTCTTTTGCCACTACATCGGTCTTTTTAATTAAATTTGAAGCTTTCGGATTTAATACATCATTTACACCTGAAACAAAGCCATATGCAAATAAACAGAAAGATGCAATTGTAATGAGTAGAATTACTTTTACTACTTTTGATCTCATATCAAAACCCCTTTTAGCCCTCATAGATTGTCCATAATTATACCAAACGAAATTTTGAAAAGCGATTTTCACACCTTCTCAATTATGTCGTTTCTCTATCTACTAACTCTGGTAATAACTCTATATGCTTCACATCTAATTTCTCTTCATTAATCTTTTCATATAATAATTCAAACGCTTTCAATCCAACGTTTTTACTAGAATGCGAAATCGTCGTTATACCCAATATATCTGCCACCTCTTGATCATCACACCCAATAATCGTAATATCCTCTGGAATACGAATTCCTTGTTTTTTTGCTTCTGTAACCATCCCCGCTGCAATATGGTTACAAGATACAAGGAACGCCGTCGGTTTTACTGACATATGAGCCCATTCTCTAATTACATTGCGTCCATCTTCCACTGTAAAACACCCCTCAAATTTCCAGGTCTCTAACGGTGTTACGATACTCTGTTGAAGCGAATCTTCATACGCCCTCTTTCGTCTTTGGCTATTAACGCTATTACTTCTTCCAATACAATATCCAATACTTGTATGACCGGCATCTATTAAGCTTTTCATCCCACGTGAAAATACTTTGTAGTAATCAATATGGACACTTGAAATGCATTTTGAATCTATTTCTTCACACATAACAATCGGGCCGAATTTCGTATATTCTTCAAGCTTCTCCTTACTATTTGCCCGAGAACAAATAATAACTCCATCAAGCTTTTTCATTTTTAACATATTTAAAATTTCTAGTTCTCTTTCTTCGCTATAATTTGTCTGGCAAAGCATCATATTATAATTATTCTTTGCCGTTTCTTTTGATATCCCCTCAATAATAGCGCTATAATATTGATCATTTACGTGTGGCAATAAAACGCCAATTACATTCGTTTTTCCTTTCACTAAATGAATTGCATTCACGTTTTGCGTGTAATTTAATTCTTCTATAATCGCTAAAATTTCTTTTCGTTTCTGTTCATTTACGTACGGATGATTATTTAGTACACGTGAAACAGTTGAAACAGATACTCCAGCAAGTTCAGCAATCTTTCTTATATTTGTCATCTCACTTTCCCCTTCTCACAAAAATTCTCTCTTGACCTGGTAAGCTTTCCACAATATATCCTTTCCTAGCAAATACATTTAGAAAGGATATACAACTATGCTTCGATTCAAATTAGAATATATATTTTTCATTGGCGGTTTACTCATTCTTGCCATCGGTATTAATATGATGACGACAATTACTTCCTTTGGACTTAGCCCTTATGATTCCTTCTTTATTGCACTATATCAAAATTTTGGGATAAGTATTGGTTTTTGGATTTTCATGATTAACTTTGCCTTTACACTTATCGTACTCTTTTGGAATAAAAAACAAATTACAATCGGTACAATTGTAACGATGGTTCTTATTTCTCTTTTTGTTGATTGGATTGGTTCCATTATAACTATTATGGACGCTATCCGCTCTCTTCCAAAATATATAACACTTATTTGCGGAAATCTATTCGTTGGAGCTGGAATTGGTCTTTACGTCTCTACAAACCTTTGCGCAGCGCCTCAAGAAGCTTTCGTTTTAACCGTTGCTGAGAAGAAAAAATGGACGTTTAGAAGAACAGAGATTTCATTAGCCTTTTTATTTTTAACTTTAAGCTTTTTATTAGATGGACCTATCTATTTTGGAACCATCATCTTATCCTTTACAACAGGCTGGATTATCCAAGCATTTATTCAAGTTGGTACACAGATTTTAAATAGAAAAGAACCTATTAAGCAAGCTGCTTAATAGGCTCTTTCTGTTTTATGGTAAGAGATACTACTTAGCATCCCCTTCAATTCGATAGTTCGCTTTCAAACAATCTATTTCTTCATACCCTTGCAACGTATGTAGAATATAATCATAATCAGCAAGAGACGCACGATGCGTTACAATTACAATTTCAGCCTTTCCTTTCTCTTCAAGCGGCATTTGAATAATTTTCTCAAAGCTAACTCCGCGCTCAGAGAACAATGAAGTAATTTTTGCAAATACACCAATTTCGTCTTTTACATGCAGTCTTAAAAACTTTTTCACGACTATTTCGTCTGGCTCTTTTAATACTTTTTGATACTGTGGGACTACAGCACTATTTCCTGTTACCCCTAATCTAATATTTTGCATTACAGCAACTAAATCCGAAACAACAGCTGTCGCTGTCGGTAAACTTCCTGCCCCTGGTCCATAAAACATCGTTTCCCCAACTGCTTCACCGTACACATACACAGCGTTATATTCATTTTGTACTGCCGCAAGAGGGTGTGTATTTGGAAGTAAAGTTGGTTCAACCGTAACCTCCAATTTTTCACCATCTCGTTTTGCAAGACCGATTAATTTAATTGTATAACCTAAGCTCTTACTGTATTCAATATCTTCCTCTGTAATAGAGGTAATTCCTTTTACGTTCACATCTCCAAGCTCTACATTTGTAGAGAAACCGAGAGTAGCTAAAATCGTCATTTTTCTTGCTGCATCTAAACCTTCTACATCTGATGTTGGATCTGCTTCTGCAAATCCAAGTTGTTGGGCTTCTTTTAACACGTCGTTATATGCTCTCCCTTCGTCTGACATTTTCGTCAAAATAAAATTTGTCGTTCCATTTACAATTCCCATGACTTTCGTAATAAGATCTGAAGAGAGTCCTTCTACAATACTGCGTAGAATTGGAATTCCCCCTGCCACACTCGCTTCATAGAAGAGATCAGTTTTATTATCTTTTGCTGTCGCTAATAATTCAGCTCCATGTAATGCCATTAAGTCTTTATTTGCAGTTACAACATGCTTTCCGCTTTTTAAAGCTTGTAAAATATATAATTTTGCATCATCAATGCCACCCATTACTTCGATGACAACATCAATATTTGGATTATCTAAAATTTCATTTGCATCTTGTGTTAATAGAGTAGAAGGTACCTCTACTTCTCTCTCTTTCTCAATGTTTTGCACTAATACTTTCGTTACCTTCACTGGACAACCTACTTGGTGTATGAGTCTTTCTTGATGATCCGTAATAATACGAACTACACCACTCCCAACTGTCCCAAGACCTAATAAACCAACTTGAATTTCTTTCATAGTACTGTCCACCCCTCAAAAATTGTGTTTAGATGAAATTATATGAATAAAAAATCTGAAAAACAATGTATTTCGAACATTCGGAAAAATAAAGGTTAATCTTTACAAGGAAAACGTTGCCACGTGTTACACAATCTTTCTTTACAATATATAAGGGGTTTCTTGATACACGTAATAATTCAACCAATTAGAAAACAATAAATTCCCATGACTCCTCCACCTAACAAGGGGCTTTTCATCTGGATTATTATGTTTAAAATAGTTTTTTGGCACATCAATATTTAATCCCTTGTCACGATCTCGTTCGTATTCTTGCTTTAACGTATCACAACTATATTCACTATGCCCAAGGGCAAACACTTGCCTTCCTTCTTGCCCAATGACCAGGTGAACACCCGCTTCCTCAGAATTTGCTAATAATGTTAAGTCTGTCACCTCTCTAATATCACTCTCTCGTACTTCTGTATGACGAGAATGGGGAGCAAAAAACAATTCATCAAACCCTTGTAACAATTTCACATGTTGCTCGCAAACTTCATGTTCAAATACACCGAACATTTTTTCCTTAAGAGGATACTTTGGAACACCATAATGATAATACAAGCCAGCCTGTGCCCCCCAGCAAATATGGAGCGTAGATGTTACATTCGTTTTTGAATACTCCATAATACGTTTAAGCTCTTCCCAATAATCTACCTCTTCAAAAGAAAGAGTTTCAACTGGTGCTCCTGTTATAATGAGCCCGTCAAATTTTTCATTTTCAATATCACGAAATGTTTTATAAAAGCTCATTAAATGGTCCTGCGCTACATTGCGAGAGAAATGTGATTCCATATGAAGCAAATGAACATCTAATTGCAACGGTGTGTTGCCAATTAAACGAAGTAATTGCGCTTCTGTTTCTTGCTTTGTAGGCATTAAATTTAAGATAGCAATTTTCAATGCCCGAATATCTTGTGTTTCTGCTCGCTCCTTCGTCATTACAAATATATTTTCCTTCTGCAACACTTTGCGAGCTGGTAAATCTTTATCAATTATGATCGGCATGTTCTTTGCCTCCGACTAGCGCCGCTTCTAAATCTGCAATAATATCAGAAACATCTTCTATGCCAACAGATAAACGAATTAAATCTGATGTAACGCCAGCTAGACGCTGATCTTCAGCACTTAATTGTCTATGCGTTGTGCTAGCAGGATGTATAACGCAAGTTCGTGCATCCGCTACATGCGTTACAAGAGTTGCTAGTTTTACATTTGCGATAAATTCTTTCGCCGCTTCTAATCCGCCCTTAATGCCGAATGTTAAAACACCACTAGCACCTTTTTTCAAATACGTTTGTGCTAACGAGTAATTTTCATTGCTATCTAATCCAGGATAATTCACCCATTCAATACGTTCATGGTTAGCAAGCCACTTAGCAACTACGAGAGCATTTTCACTATGACGCTCCATTCTTAAATGCAGCGTTTCTAAGCCGATATTGCTAATATACGCATTGAATGGGCTCATACAGTTTCCGTAGTCCCTTAATAATTGAACACGCGCCTTCACAATATAAGCTGCTGCACCAAAATTTTGAACGTAACTTACGCCGTGATAACTTGGATCCGGTTCAACAAGTTCAGGATATTTCCCATTTGTCCAATCGAAGTTCCCTCCGTCAATGACAATGCCGCCTAAAGAGCTTGCATGACCATCAATATATTTCGTCGTAGAATGAACGATAATATTTGCTCCGTGCTCAAATGCTTGGCATAAATAAGGAGTTGCTAATGTATTATCCACGATAAAAGGCACTTCTAACTCTTTCGCTGCATCTGAAAATTCTTTAAAATTCAAAACGTTCATCGCTGGATTTCCTAATGATTCTGCATAAATGAGCTTCGTCTTATCGTTAGCAAGTGCCGCAATTTCATCTGCCGTTAAATTGGGATTAAAGAACGTAACATCAATGCCAAGCTTACGTAAACTCACCCCAAATAAATTAAACGTTCCCCCGTAAACAGTTGAAGAGCAAAGTAAATGGTCTCCACTACTACAAATATTTAAAACTGCGAGCATAATAGCCGCTTGCCCAGAAGCCGTTGCAACAGCTCCTACCCCGCCTTCTAAATCTGATAACTTCTGCTCAAATGCAGCTAGAGTAGGGTTTCCAATACGCGTATAAATATATCCTTCTGCCTCTAAGTTAAATAGGGCTGCTAAATCATCCGAAGTATCGTATTTATACGTTGTACTTTGATAAAGTGGTAAAACACGTGGTTCACCATTCTTTGGCGTATAGCCACCTTGCACACAAATCGTTCCTTTTCCCCATGATTCTCCCATCTCTCATTCTCCTTTCTTTTATACAAAATAAAAAACTGCCCCTTTCCTGAAAACAAGAAAGGAGCAGTTTGAAAACACGCTCTAAAGGCTCTTTCTTATCTCTCAGGATTACTACCTGCAGGATTTGGCACAATTCCGTTATACGGCTGTTGCCAAGGTTTCATCGGGCCTGTCCCTCCACCTTTTCTTGATAAGACTATGCAATTACCGTTGATTTTATAGCAATAATTTCCTAATGTCAAACAGTTTTTTCTGAATGTTCTAAAATAAACATTAACAATTTCATATAAAGCAACAAAAGAAATATATTCCATACTAACTCGAAAAAGACCTTTAGAAAAAATGATTCATGTAAAATAAACCCCAATCATCTATTTTCATTAAACAAACTGTTTTAATAGAGCGTATAATTCTTCAAAATTATGCACTTCATATGTCGGTATAATCCCACTATCATTTAATTTCCTTTCTGGATTAAACCAACAAGTATCAATTCCCGCTACATATCCACCTTTAATATCGGCACTTAATGAATCCCCAATAATCAGCCCTTCTTCAGGTGCAAAGTTAGGAATCCGTTCAAAAACATAATCAAAATACTCTTTCATCGGCTTTTGAAAACCTGTATCTTCCGAAACAAAAACACCTTTAAATAATGAATGTAACCCTGCATTACGCAAACGTTTATCTTGCGTCTTAGAAACACCATTTGTCACTATATACAACTCATACTCCCCTTGAATTTGATTTATAAATTCAAACGCACCTTGCATGAGTTGATTTCCTTCTTCTAAGTAGCTACGATAATTATTTTCGAATAATATACCGTCTACTTCTTCTCCATACTCTTTAAACAACATAGAGAATCGTTTATTTACAACTTCATTACGTGATAGTTCACCTTTTTCAAAAGCATTCCAAAGACCTTTATTTATTTTTTTATAACGAGCCTCTATCTCCTCTGTTAAAGGGATTCCCTTCTCTTCAAAAAGCACCTGTAAAGCTACTTTTTCAGCCTTTTGGAAATCTAATAATGTATCATCTACATCAAATAGCAATGTTTTATATTTTTTCATAAATTCATCACACCCTCTTTTCTACAAAAACAAATTTACATAAATCGTATCATTCCTTCTTGTAAAGATAATAGGAGATATCTCATACTATAAATAGGGGTGAAAATATGAAAATCAGCAAAAATGAAGAAGAAATTTATCAATACATGCGAATCCATCAATTCCATACCCTATTTTCATTTCATGTCTTGCCATATGTAGAGCTGCATTCTTTTCAAACGAAAGAGATGATATGTAGCGAAGGAAACGCCCTCCCTTATCTCTATTACTTAATTTCTGGGAAAGCAAAAATATATATGAATCATAAAAACGGGAAAGTTTCATTAATTAATTTTATTCAACCACCATCTTTTATCGGGGAATTAGGATTAATAGGAGTAGAAAATATCACCAAGTCCGTTGAAGTACTAGAAGATTGTGTTTGTTTAGCACTTCCTCTTAAAGATTGTCAGCAACTTTTATTACAAGATGCAACGTTTTTACAGCACTTATGCAAATTTATTGGAGAAAAGACAATTACTCGCACTGAAAATTACGCAAAAAACTATAGTTATCCTTTCGAAAATCGATTAGCTGCTTTTATTTTATTAACAGAACAAAATAATTGTTATATAGAAAAGCATACTGAGGCTGCAGAATACTTAAATGTCAGCTATCGTCATCTTTTATATGTATTAAACCAATTTTGCCAACAAAATTACTTAAAAAAAGACGGAAGAACCTATTACATACAAGATCGAATTCAATTAGAAAAACTGGCTGATGAACTTAAAATATAAAAAAAGTAGCATTAACGTTTACCTGTTAATGCTACTTTTTTTCGAGTGACGATTCTATTTTCAATTAAAATTTGCTTGCTACTTTAGCTGCTGCTTCAAGACCAGCTGTAATGATCTCTTCTGCTTTATCTGGGAATTGGTTATGTCCTTCAATAACTACTGTTTCCATATTTGTTGCACCGAAGAAGCCCATCATGCTTGCTACATATTTAACAGCCATTTCTACTTCAGCTGCTGGACCTTCAGAATATACGCCGCCGCGCGCGTTTAATAATGCAATCTTCTTATCTCCAATTAAACCAACTGGACCTTCTGGTGTATATTTGAACGTTTTACCAGCACGGTTTAAATAATCAATATATGTGTGTAACACTGCTGGAATCGTTAAGTTCCATAATGGGAAGCCGAAAACAATTTTATCAGCTTCTAGAAATTGATTTAAATACTTATCAGCAACTGCTACTGCTTTTGCCTCTTCTTCTGTTAAATCAAATCCTTTACCTGCCTTAAATGTACCATTGATCATGTCTACACCTACATATGGTAATTCTTCTTTATATAAATCAAGTTCTACTACTGTATCATTTGGGTGTGCTTCTTTATAGTTCGCTAAAAATGCCTCATATAATTTTACACTAACTGCTTGTTCCGCTGGACGGTTGTTTGCTTTAACAAATAAAACTGTTGCCATTATTTCTTCCTCCTAGTACTCACTCTTATGTTGTTATATGCTTTCAAAAAAGGTATCCCTTGTAATTGTTGTTTTGTTGCTTACAAACATATTTTATCTTTATATCAATACATTTTCGTCCTCACATAGACGTATTTTTCCATAAAAAAAGTCCACCTTCTAAAGGTGAACTAGGTCTTACGACTTTTGTCTTATACAATTCCATTTTTCACTGCATATAACGCCGCTTGCGTGCGATCAGATAAATTCAACTTACTCAAAATACTACTTACATGAGCTTTTACCGTTTTTTCTGTAATAACTAAAACAGAAGCGATCTCTTTATTACTCATCCCTTTCGCTAATAGCTGCAGCACTTCATTTTCTCTCGCCGTTAGCACATCCACTTGAATAGAAGGTTCTTCTTCCTTTTCTTCCACAGGTAGTGTTTGAGAGAGAAGAGTATTTGCTATATCCGGATGTAATTGAATATTACCTTTATATGCGCTTCGAATAGCTTCAACAAGCTGATCCGGTTCTACATCTTTTAAAATATACCCACTTGCCCCCGCCCTTAACGCTGGTAAAACATGCGCCTGATCAGAAAAGCTAGTTAATACAATTACTTTCACATTCGGATATTCTTTTTTGATGCACGCCGTCGCCTCGACACCATCCATTTCGGGCATATATAAATCCATTAATACAACATCTGGATTCGTCTCCCCTACTTTCACTAACGCTTCTTTCCCATTATTTGCTTCTCCAACTAACGTTAAATCTTCCTGTGTACTTAAGAAAAATGCTAATCCTTTTAAAACGACTGTATGATCATCGACTAACAATACTTTTATTTTCACAAACTTCCCTCATTTTCACATCATAATGGTACATTTACTTTTACGCTCGTTCGCTTCTTACTACTTACAATTTTAATTGTTCCACCAACTAATTCTACTCTTTCACGCATCGTAGTCATGCCGAGTGATTTCTTCTCTTTTATATCCTTTTCTACAAAGCCGTTTCCTTGATCGACTATTTCTAATGATACATTCTTCTCTGTCACTTTGAAATAAATCGTTGATTCTCTGACATTCGCATGTTTACTTACGTTATTCAAAGCTTCTTGTCCAATTCTCCATAACGCTTCCTCTACTACACGCGGTAAATCACGAACACCTGTAACTTGTTCCCGAATTTTCAGTCCCAAGTTTTCACCGTACTGCTTTAAAGCTGGTAATAAACCTTTTTCTAATCCTGCCGGACGAAGCTGCCAAATTAATGTTCTCATTTCCTTTAAAGCTCCTTGCGCTAGTTCCCGCATCTCATGCAAAGATTGGTCAACCTTTTCATTTTGACCTTTTAAAACGGCCTCAGCCCCTTTTGTCATAAAGGTTAATGAAAATAATTTTTGCGAAACAGAATCATGTAAATCCCTTGCTAATCGGTTTCTTTCTTCCAGTCGTACGAGTTCACGGCGCTGTTCGTTTAACCTTAGATTCTCTATTATTAATGAAACGTGATTCGATAATGCTTGAATTATATCTATTGTATTAACATCAAATTCTCCATTATTTAAACTAACACATAAAACACCAAATATATGATTTTGAATATGTATTGGCGTAGCAATAACAACTCCATTTACACGTTTTAATAGAGCTAGCTCACCTTGTTCTAACGCCTTCTTTGCCGCTTCTTTTACATCCTCTTGTAACTCTTCCTGCCCATAAGAAGCTCGCAAAGATAACTCTATTTCTTCCCTAATAAAAAACGCCACTTGATTCCACTGAAATACTTCACCTACGTGATTTACCACCTTTTCAGATAATACATTAAACTTATGAATCGTTTTTAAAGCTTGAATAAACCGCTCCAATTTCACATAGTAATGTGCTCTTCGCTTTTCATTTTCATATAATTTTGTTCGCTTTAAAGCTGTCCCGATTTGGAAAGCAACTGATTGGAGCAATACTAATTCTTCTTCCGAAAAATGTGTTTTACCGGGGCTAGCTACATTTAAAACACCAAATTTCTCTCCTCCAGCCTTTAAAGGAACCGTAGCATGATGAAGAATTCCTTCTGTATCTCCCCAATTATATTCAATTGCATTATTAATTCTTTTACATTCAATAATATTAACGGCTCTCTCTAATTTCCCATCTACGAAGCCGCGTAAACACCAACACTCACCTTCACACATCGGGCGTTTATTTTCATATTTAAGTGCCTCTGGTAACTGGTAATCGATCACCTTCGTATACTTCCCATTTTCATCCGCAAGAAAAATCCAGCCTGTCGTTAAACCTGTTACACTGAGCAATTTTTCTAGTACTGCTTGCAATACATGATATGTATCATTTGATGTATTTAATGTTTCTGCAATTTCCTTTAATATAACTAATTCATTTGTACGATTATCTCGAAACATACTCAGTCTCCTGCATACAAGATTTTAAATAGCTCTTAAAATAAATCATCTACTTTTCACTTTGTACTTATTCGTAACATTGATATAATGGTGAAAACATAGTTTTCATTATATCACTTGAGGGGGCTTTCATAATGACATTAAATAAAGCACTTACTATCGCTGGTTCTGACACAAGTGGCGGTGCTGGTATACAAGCAGATTTAAAAACATTCCAAGAACTTGGCGTATACGGAATGACATCTCTTACAACAATCGTAACGATGGATCCACATAACGGTTGGGCACATAACGTATTTCCAATCCCAGCTTCTACATTAAAACCACAATTAGAAACAACAATTGAAGGTGTTGGCGTAGACGCTTTAAAAACAGGTATGCTTGGATCAGTAGAAATTATTGAAATGGTTGCAGAAACAATCGAAAAGCACAATTTCAAAAATGTAGTAGTTGACCCTGTTATGGTATGTAAAGGTGCTGATGAAGCATTACATCCTGAAACAAATGACTGCTTACGTGACGTTCTTGTGCCAAAAGCATTAGTTGTAACGCCAAACTTATTTGAAGCTTACCAATTAAGCGGTGTGAAAATTAATTCTCTTGAGGACATGAAAGAAGCAGCGAAGAAAATCCATGCTTTAGGTGCGAAATATGTCCTAATTAAAGGCGGAAGCAAGCTTGGTACGGAAACTGCAATCGACGTCCTATATGATGGAGAAACATTCGATCTTCTAGAATCAGAAAAAATCGATACAACCAATACACACGGTGCAGGTTGTACATATTCTGCTGCAATTACAGCAGAACTTGCAAAAGGAAAACCTGTGAAAGAAGCAGTAAAAACTGCTAAAGAATTCATCACAGCTGCTATTCGTTACTCATTCAAAATTAACGAATACGTAGGTCCGACTCACCATGGTGCATATCGTAAATTCGTTGTATCAAAAGAACTTGTCTAATATATAAATAAAAACACTCACAAGGTTCATACATTGCCTCTGTGAGTGTTTTTTATAAGCTTTATGTCTTCTGGTCATCTTATCTTTAAGATGCAGAGCTGACCTTATTTCTACCATTTCGTTTCGAGTAGTATAACGCATCATCCGCCGCTTGAATAAATTGCTCTGATGACCCTTCATACTCTGAAACCCCTACCGAAACCGTAATTTTTATTTTTGTTCCATCTAACAATTGAAATGGGTGACTTTCAACAGCTATACGAATTTGCTCGCCCATACGAATTCCGTAAGCTAATCCCTTATTCGGTATCAAAAGCGCAAACTCCTCTCCACCCTTTCGAAAAGCCAAATCTGGAAATTGTGAAGTTTCTCGTAAAATACATCCTACTTGTTTTAACACTTCGTCCCCTGCAGGATGCCCGTACGTATCATTTACATACTTAAAGTGGTCAATATCTATAAGTAGTAAACAAAGCAAATCATTTTTCATGTTCTTATTACTAATATGACGATTCATTTCTAAATCAAACTGTCTTACGTTTCCTAGACCTGTCAATGCGTCTACCGTTGCGTATTGCTTCATCGTTTGGAATAACTCATTGGATTGTAAAACGTAATTTGCACTTATGAATGTTATGTAGCCTGTAATAATACTAGAAATTAAATATAATCCTACTATGTTAATATCTTTAATTAACCATATATATAGTGAGGGGATTAGAATAGATAAAATATATGTATGTAACCATGCCCACTTTTCTCCTAGAGAGATATTTAGACGCGAAATAAAGATACTACCTACTCCTATCGCAATAATTGTATAAAAAGCTACTTGAGAAGCTAATGAATAATCCATAAATAATAACCTAGTTACTAAAATCATACTAACAGCTATAGTACTCGCTATCGGGCCTCCAATTATAACAGCTAAAATAACAGCTAAGTAGCGCAAATCCAATAGGATGGTACCAACATGAACACCGAAATACATTAGTAATATACCTAATATTCCAGTAAGAATACCTACTACACATTTCTGCCAAAGAGAAAACTCTTCTTTTAACGGCCTATCTCTTAAAAGCTGACCTCCAACAAAAATAAAGGAAAGAATAATTGTTGTATTTACAAATAAGTCCCTTAACATAAAATAATCTCCCTACTTTTCCATCTATCCCCTTCCCCACTTTATTGTATACGAAATCCCTATAATTCCCAAAGTTTTTTGTTTATTTTTTGCTGTTCCACGTGAAACAGCAAAAAAATAAAAAGGGCGAAAACTCGCCCTTCTTCATTAACAACAGCGTGATATTTTTCCACCCTTTGCATTAAATCTTGCTTCTTGTGCCTCAGCAAAAAATTGCTTTTGACATACAACCTCTTCTTCAGGATGATGCTTTTTCATATGCTCCACATATACTTCATAACTTGGTACCCCAACGAGCAAACTAATAAAGCGTTTTCTTTCCCCCCATACTTTCCGTAGTCGTTTAAGCATAATAGTTCCTCGACTCACTTTCATCTCTAGAAATATATGCTGCCTCTTTTAGCAGCATCGGCTTATTTCTTAATACTTGAATCCAAATTCGAATTGCAGAAATTAATACAGCGATTACAACTATCATAAAAATCCCGCAAAGCGCTGCATCAATATAATCATTGAAAATAATTTGCTTCATTTGAGCAACATTTTTAGCTGGTGCTAACACTTTCCCCTCATCTAATGCTCCCTGGAACACCTTTGCATGAGATAGAAATCCTATTTTAGGGTTTTCATGAAATAGCTTTTGATAACCCGCCGTCATCGTTACAATAAGCAATCCAACAGTTGGAATAAGTGTCACCCAAACATATGCCTTTTTCCCCATTTTGAACAAAATTGTCGTTCCAAGTAATAATGCAATACCTGCTAACATTTGATTTGCAATACCGAAAAGTGGCCATAATGTATTAATTCCACCAAGCGGATCTACTACCCCTTGGTACAAAAAATAACCCCATCCTAATACACATAACGTTGTAGCTATTACATTTGCTAATGTAGAATCTGTTTTCGCAAACGGCTTATATACATGCCCTAAAATATCTTGAATCATAAATCGTCCTACACGCGTTCCTGCGTCAATCGTTGTTAAAATAAATAGGGCTTCAAAGAGAATAGCAAAATGATACCAGAATGCCATCATCGCCGTTCCACCTATTACTTGTGAGAAAATATATGCCATACCTATCGCTAACGTTGGTGCGCCACCTGTACGTGATAAAATTGTTTGCTCTCCAACATTTACAGCAAGTTCTTTTAGTTCATTTGGTGTAATAGCAAATCCCCATGAAGAAATAACTTGAGCTGCCTGCGATACATCCGTACCAATAAGTGCTGCCGGACTATTAATCGCAAAATAAGTTCCTGGTGTTAATACACAAGCTGCAATCATTGCCATCGCAGCTACAAACGACTCCATTAACATTGCTCCGTAACCAATTGGCTGTGCATGTCCCTCTTGTTCAATCATTTTTGGCGTCGTACCTGATGAAACAAGAGCATGGAATCCAGAGACTGCACCACAGGCAATCGTAATAAATAAGAACGGGAATAAATTACCGGAGAAAACAGGACCTGTTCCATCAATAAATTGCGAAACTGCTGGCATTTGTAAATCAGGTGCTACAATTAAAATACCAATCGCCAATCCAACAATTGTTCCAACTTTTAAAAATGTACTTAAATAATCACGTGGTGCTAATAACATCCAAACTGGTAATGCAGATGCAATAAATCCATATACAATAAGCATAATAGCAATTGTTTCGCCACTAAATGTGAACATACTTGCAAGTGTTGGATTTTCTGCTACATACTGTCCTCCAATAAGAGATAAAATAAGTAGGATAATACCAATTACTGACCCTTCTCCAACACGACCAGGCCTAATATAGCGCATGTAAACTCCCATTAAAATAGCGATGGGAATCGTTGCTGCTATCGTAAACATTCCCCAAGGACTTCCAATCAGTGCCTTTACTACGACTAACGCTAATACTGCTAATAAAATAATCATAATTCCTAAAATACCTATCATTGCAATTAGTCCTGTAACAGGCCCAATCTCATCCTTAATCATTTCTCCTAACGATTTACCATTACGTCTCATCGAAGCAAATAAAATGACAAAATCTTGGACAGCCCCCGCAACAACTACCCCAACAATAATCCAAATGGTCCCTGGTAAATATCCCATTTGTGCTGCTAAAATCGGTCCTACTAAAGGTCCCGCCCCAGCAATCGCTGCAAAGTGATGTCCAAACAATACCCACTTATTTGTTGGAACATAGTCTTTCCCATCGTTTAATGTATGGGCTGGTGTTTGACGATTATCATCTAAATTAAAAACCTTTCTCGCTATAAATCTACTATAAAAGCGATAAGCAACTGCATATACACATACAGCAGCTACTAAGAGCCATACAGCATTAATGGTTTCACCTTGTGATAAAGCTATTACCCCAAAAGCCCCTGCTCCTACTGCTGTAATAACGCCCCAAAGTAAAATCGATTTCAATGTCTTCACATACAATTCCCCCAATACTATTTCTTAGTGGAGATTGTACTAAATTTTCTGAATATTTAACTTGAATCCTCCCTATCATGAAGGATTTTCAGTTTATCATGTTAAAATACTCTCATTACCTACTATAATTCAATGTTATTTCGAAGGCGTTTTACATAATTACGACTGACTGGAATCGGTTGCTCATCATACCTATCTAAATACAAATTATACGTGCCATTATAATAAGGTTTCAGTTCTTTTACATATGACATATTAATTAAATAGCTTTTATGCACACGTAAAAAATCATATGCATTTAGCTTATTTTCTAATTCCTGAAGTGTATATGTTGAAATATACTGATTATTCGTTGTGTAAATTGAAACAGTTTTATTTTCTTTATTTTTACTTACATATACGATATCTTCTGGAAGAATATATCGTATACCCTCTTGACTTTCTATCGGTAGTTTCCGCAAATAACTCTTTGCTTTCTCACCTTGTTCTTTACCTATTTTATATAAAAGAAATTGTAAATCTTCTTCACGAAATGGTCGTAATAAATAATAAAATGCTTGGAAACGAAAAGCTGTAATAGATTCCTCTATGTTTTCACCTACAAAAATAAATTTTGTATAGCAATTTATTTCTCGTAATAAACTTGCATATTCAAAACCAGTACCATCTAGTAATTTGGAACTTAAAAAAACAAAGTCTGGTATATGTTTTTTCATCATAAATAAAGATTCTGTTCCTGTCTTTGCTTCAAAACATTCTACATTTCTCATATTTTCAGTGAAATTTTCAGCTAACTCTCTTCTCTCTTCTGCCTCTTCCATGATCAGTAAAATTTTCATTTCTTCAACCACCTAATTCTTTGTCCATATGTCCTGCTGTATACATTCGCTTTTATAAGAAATAATCCCTTTTTCTTACTATACCATTATTTATCTAAAAAAACAGAAAAAAGGAAACCACTTCGGTTTCCTCTCCCCCTTTATCCTACATTAACTGCCTAGAAAGAGCGGAGTAGTGTAGGGTAATAAACGGTCAGGGCTACGTTTAAAATTTCACTTTATACTAATTCTCGTTGCTTCGTTTCCTGTCCAAGTATTACTACAGCGAATACACCAATTAAAATTGATCCGCAGAAAATCGTAAATATTAGTGATAGTGAAGCTTCTGAGGCAACTAAATACCCCACTAATAGTGGCCCAAGAATACCACCAATACGCCCAAATGCTGCTGCCATTCCTGCACCAGTACCACGAATAACCGTCGGATACTGTTCAGGTGTATAGGCGTATAATGCTCCCCAAGCACCTAAGTTAAAGAAGGATAGTAACATACCTGCCACGATTAATACTGTTAATGAATCCGCAACCCCAAACAAATAGGCACTGCAAGCTGTCCCGATTAAATACGTAACCAACACAAATTTACGACCGAGACGTTCAATAAACCAAGCAGCGGTGAAATATCCTGGAAGTTGAGCTAATGTCATAATAAGTACGTATTGGAAACTTTTTATTAAACTAAATCCTTTTAGCACCATTACACTCGGTAACCAAAGGAACATTCCATAATAAGAAAAGACAACACAAAACCATAGAATCCATAGCATAATTGTTGCTTTACGATATTCCCCAGACCAAACTGATTTTATATTTTCAATAACAGATGGTCTTTTTTCAACTTTTTGGAACCTTGGGGAATCCGGTAAATTCCATCTTAAATATAAAGCATATAGTGCTGGAACTGCACTCAATACCATCGCAATTTCCCAACCATATTTAGGAATAACAAAATACGAGATAAGGGCTGCAATTAGCCATCCACCTGCCCAAAAACTTTCTAATAACACAACAATTTTCCCACGCTCATGCGCTTCAACACTCTCTGATACTAGTGTAGAGGCAACCGGAAGCTCTCCGCCAAGCCCCATACCAATTAAAAAGCGTAAAACGAGAAACATCGCGAGTGTCGTTGTTAATGCAGTTAAACCACTACCGATAGAAAATAATAATAATGTAATAATAAAGACTGATTTTCGGCCTATTCTATCTGATAGTATCCCAAAAATAAGCGCTCCTACTGCCATACCGATTGAGTTAATACTGCCTATCCAGCCCATTTCCTGGCTCGTTAATCCCCAATCCTTTTGCAAGGCTACCATTACAAATGAAAGCATTCCAACATCCATTGCATCAAATAGCCATCCAAGTCCAGCTATACCAAGTAGTTTGCGCTTCGAAATTTCTTTTACCTTGCCCACTAGAAGTCCTCCTCACACAGGTGTCTTTACACATCATTTTACATGTGTGAATTGTATAAGTAAAATACTTTTGTGTAAAAAATTCTCCTTCATCATTCCCAAAAAGTAAAACGTCTATCCCGATTGGTGAGGGCTAATAATCAGTAGGGATGACTCACTGATTAAAGTTTCACTTCATTAAAAATGAATAAATAAAAAAAAGTAGCGATATTTCGCTACTTTTTCGAACGCATTACTTCTTTTAAAAATTCCGCTAATACTAACTGACGACGCCAGCGTGTTGGATTACTGCATAATCTATAAAACCACTCTAAATGAATCGCTTGAATCCATTTTGGTGCACGTTTTACCTCTCCAGCCCATACGTCTAAACTTCCACCCACTCCAACAGCCATTTTCGTTTCTAAACGATGCTTATTGTTTTGGATAAAGTTCTCTTGTCTCGGGAAACCGAGTGCAACAAGTAATAAATCTGGTTTTGCTTCTTGAATGCGAGAAATAATATTCTCTTCGTCTTCTTGTTTGAAATAACCATCTTGTGTACCGGCGATGGATACAGCTGAATATGTCTTTGTTAAATGATCTGCTGCAGCTTGTACAACATGCGGCTTTGCACCTAATAAGAAAACAGATACTGGTTTACTATCTTCTGATAACTTCGCAAGTAAATTACACATTAAATCAAAACCTGCTACACGTTCTTTTAAAGGTGTACCAAGCATGCCGCTTGCCTTTACAACCCCAATACCATCAGGTGTAATTAAATCTGTATTCAATAATGTTTGATAGAACTTTTCATCCTTTTTTGCGCACATAACAATTTCAGGGTTTGCTGTTACTACCTGAAACGTATGAGTTCGCTCCGCTTCTAGTTGTTCTTTTAAATATTTGACCGTTTCATCCATTGTCATTGTAGAAAAAGGAACGCCTAGAATATCAACTGTTTGTACTGCCATAGTTAACTATCCTCTCTATCATTACAAGTTTTTCGCTATTAATTGCTTATATGTTTCCTTTGTATCTTCATATAGTTTTTGAAGTGAGAAATTCATAGTAGCATGCTCATAAATATGTTTACCCATTGCTGCTAATTCTCCAGTTTTCCACTTATCATACGCTTCTTCTAAAGCTAATGCTAATGCCTTTCCATCATCTGTTGGCACAATCCATCCGTAAGTTTCATCTACGATTAATGGTTCAATTTCTCCAGCCCTAGTCACAATTGATGGTACGCGTTGATTTGCCGCTTCTAATAAAACTAGTGGGAACCCTTCACTATGAGAAGTTAATAAATTTACATGTGACGACGCAAATAATTGTTTTACATCTTGACGATGTCCTAAAAACTCTACTTTATCGTTAATCCCTTTTTCAGTAGCTAATGACTTTAGATTTTCTTCTAATGGGCCATCGCCAACTAATAATACTTTAATTTTCTCCAATTTTGTTTGTTGTAACGCATCGAATAAAACTTCATGTCCTTTGACAGGATGTAATCGCGCTACTTGGATTGCCGTAAATACATCTTCAGCAATATTGAACATTTCTTTTTTATTATAGCCTTCTGCTTTTTCCTTATCGTATTCAATTCCATTATAAATAACATGCATCTTTTCATTTGAAATCCCTAATGCTGCCAGGCTTTTTTTCAATCTATTTGTTACTACGAAAAATAAGTCTATATTTTTTAAGGCTTTCAAATTTAATTTCGTAAAAATCCAACCTTTTAAGCCCTGTTTAGTAAAGTCTTGAAATGGATCACTATGAATAGTCGTTACCCATTTTGCCTTTATTCTCTTTTTCATTAAAGAAACATAGAAATTAGCCCTAGGACCATGCGTATGAACTACATCAAATTTTTCTTTATTAATAAATTCACTTATATTCTTTAAAATGGATAAATCATAGCGCGATTTTTGTGAAAACACATGGACTTTTATCCCTAATTCCCTTGCTTCCTTCGCAACAATTCCATCTTCAAATACTGCTAATTCTACTTCACCAGTTGGAAACTGATCGAGAAGTGAAATAATATGTGTTTTCCCTCCCCCATCTTCTGCTCCTGCATTCATATGCAATATTCTCATGTTTTTTCCTCCTTTAAATCCTTGCTACGTTTCCAGCTATTTTTATTTTACTGTACTAAAAAATAAAAGCTAACAAAAGTTAGCTTTTATTTTTATCATTCAATTTCTAGGTCTACTATTAGATAAGCTAGCACCACTACAAAGTAAATCCCAACTCCTGGTGCTGTTAAAATATGTCCTGCAATATAAGCAATACCTAACGCTAACAATAAGCTTGCTGAAATCATTCCATATTTTATATTAAATATGTCCTTAAATCTCTTAGCAAATGCTAGTAGAATTCTTAGCCCGTAATAAATAAATGGAATCATTAGTAATACAAAGCCAATAATCCCGAAATCATAAAACCAATCATGGAAGTCCATTTCAATTAATTTTGGATCTGGTTGCTTTTGTTCATTGTATTTAAAGTTACCTGCATAACCCATTCCTAATAACTTTTGTGACACTGGCGCTTCTTTAAAGAACTGCTTATGTCTTTCTTCATATACTTGACGTCCACTGAAAATAAGGTTTTCTTGATTTTCTTTCTTTTGCTCTTTCTCAAGTTCTTTCTTAACTTCTACTTCTATCTTCGCTTTTTCTTCTGGTTTTTCAGCCTTATGGTGCTTTTCTTCTTTTTCTTTAAGTTCTTGTTCTTTTTTCAGCTTATCTTTAATTTCTTGTTCTTTTTGATCTTGTTGTGCTACATTTTGCTCTGTTAAATAGTTATTGTGAATACCCATATTTTGCGCTAATGGTGTTTGTTTAAACGTCCCAACTACACCGGCTAATAGGATAATAGCAATTAACGCGTTAAGCGCAAGAGCTTTTTTATTCGGGTTTTTTCTATCAAATAATAATTGTAGTACAATGATTCCGATTGCTGCCGCTAACGTAACACCAATTGAACCCATTCCTACTTTCGTACCAACTTGAATTAAAGAATAAATCATTAAAATTGATGGAATCCAATATAAAACGTGCTTCACGCTTTTTGTTTTTTGAATAGAATATAGTACCACAATAGGGAAAATAATAGCTAAGATTGAACCTAGTTCATTCCCTGCATAGAACCAACCTCGAGAACCAACCTTCATCCATTCATAACTACCAAAGTCAGTAGATGTTGAAATAGAAATAACCATAATTGCATTAATGATTAATGTAGAATATACAATACTATTTCGAACCTTATCACTAATATTAACTGTCTTTTTCAATGATTTTAAAGCTAAAATGTATGACCCCAGCATAATATATATATATAATGCTTTCGCAACGAATTTAACTTCTTCACTAAGTACAATAGGATCCTTAACTAGTTTATTATTAATAAATCCTACCCCTAAAACTCCGGCTAATAATATAAGATAAATTAAAAACTTTCTATTTTCCTTCTCTTTTGCCTGAATTAAAATGTAAATACCACCAACAGCCATAATAAGGAATCTTACTAAAATTCCAACGGTAGCATTTGACTTTAATAAAGTGATGCTAAGAGACGTTAATAAATCTAAAACAGGCTGTAAAATAATAAAAAAGAGCAAAAAATGCTCAAATCTAACCCTAGCTTGATTTGCTAACATTCCAAGACCTCCATACAAAATCTTAACATTATCTTTTAATCATAATTTATTATCGTTAAAACACACCTAGCAATTATAACATAACTCATATTTAAATTGAGAACTATTTTTATACCGAAACTAGCCAATCCATCGTAAGTAGTAACTAGAAAATATTATCCTTTAGCTATCCTTCCCTATCTCTATAAAAACTATCTAACACTCTTTCACTTATTATCAGCATTATAGCAAACATTTATTAATCCTTTTATTAATATATAAAATTTAACGGTTAAAAAATGACATTCACTCGGCTACCCTACAACTAAAAATTAACCTTGCTTCGTTTTCCCCTAAACATTTTCAAACGCTTTCTTTATGTATTTTATCCGTTTTTCTACATGTAACGAAAAGTAATTGTTATTTCCAATACTTTAGTGTATATTTTTTCTCTGGAACATCTTTAAGAGGAAGGGATTAAGGCCATGTTATTAATCGATATATTTACGTTTCTTGGCATTATCGCCGCTGCCATTTCTGGTACATTAGTTGGTTTAAAAAAAGATTTAGATTTATTTGGTGTCCTTTGTTTAGCTGTAGCTACTGCGCTCGGCGGCGGTATTATTCGTGATATCATGATTGGTAACCTGCCCCCTGTCGCATTTGTAAAACCCATTTACTTTTTCGTAAGTGTATTATCAGCATTATTTACTTGTATGTTTTTTGAGCGCATCAATAAACTTCAAGTCGTTATTATGCTTTCTGATGCTGTTGGCTTAGGCGTTTTTACAGCTATTGGTGCAAATGCGGCAATGTCACATCATGTTGACGCCTCATTTCTAGTTGTTTCAATGGGAGTCATTACAGGTATTGGAGGCGGTATTTTGCGTGACATTTGTGCTCAAGATATCCCTTACGTATTCCGAAAAGAGATTTACGCAATCGCTTCTATCTTAGGAGCAATTAGCTTCCTAATCACACACGCTATGGGCGCGCACGTATTAGCTTTCTATGTTTGTTTATTAGTAACATTCGTTATTCGTGTCGTCACTGTAATATATAATGTGCATTTCCCTGTTTTCTTTAAAACACATGCTAAAATTAATAAAGGCCATTAAGAGAATTCTATCTAGAATTCTCTTAATTTATATACTATTCTACGAACTAATATAGAGTAATTATATATAAGCATATATAATTACTCTATATTAGTTTTAAAATTGAAAACGTTTTATACACAGGGGGAAGAATGATGCTTGGGGTTTTCAAAAAAAATATTAATAAAACAAACACCAGTATAATCGAATTAAGTAAGGACCAACAAATAACTTTTAATGTACCTACTAATTCTGAACTGAAAATTCAAATGGATATGCTACACATTTCAAAAGAAGATTTACAAGTTGTAAAAGTACTACAGCCTTTTATTTATGCAGAAATTGATTGGATTACTGAAAAATTCTATGCCAACATTACAAAACAACCTAATTTAATTACTATTATTGAACGTTACAGCTCTATTCCAAAACTAAAGCAAACTTTAAAAACACATATTAAAGAATTATTCAGCGGCAATATGCATGAAGATTTTATTGAACAGCGTGTTAGGATTGCCAAACGACATGTACAAATTGGCTTACATCGAAAATGGTATACTGCTGCTTATCAAGAATTATTCCGCTCTATTATGAAGATTTTGCAAACAAAAATAACAACAATCGATGATTTTTCCTATTCTATAAATGTCATAAATAAATTATTCACTCTTGAACAAGAACTTGTTCTTGCAGCTTATGAATCTGAATATGAAAGAATGCAAAAAGAGCATGAGAAAGAAAAAGAACTAACTGCTATGACAATTACGCATATCGCAACAGAACTAGCTGCTGTATCTGAAAAGACAAGCTCTTCTATTCAAAAACTAACCGCTAAGTCTGAAACTATTGTAGAGATTGCTAAAACAGGTACATCATTAGCTACAACATCTGAAGAAAAAGCGAATAAAGGGAAAGAACAATTAAACCAGCAAAACAAACGAATGGGATCTATTCAAATGAATATGGAAACGATTATTACAGATACTCATGAACTTCTCGATATTTCTAACAAAATTAACGAAATCATAGATATCGTTAAATCGATCGCGGAGCAAACAAATTTACTCGCACTAAATGCTGCTATCGAGTCTGCACGTGCTGGAGAATTTGGGAAGGGGTTTTCTGTTGTTGCTGGTGAAATCCGAAAATTATCAGAGCAAACGAAAGAATCGATATTTAACGTTACAAAGCTCGTCGAAAAAACAAATGAACAAATTACCCGTGTCTCGTCTTCCGTGAAACAAATTAGCTCTCTCGTATCGGAAGGAACGGATAGTATGTCGGCAACAGATCGATACTTCCAAGAAATTGTAAAAGATATGTCTAACTCAAAAGAACAGAATAAGAAAATTGAACATGAGCTACAAGCTATTTCACAAGTCATGAAAGGAATTCAAGATGATTCCTCACAAATGGCTCTAACAGCCGATAATTTGCAACTAGAACTAAATCGATAAGACAAAATTCAGGTCAGGCATACTTTTCATCTGCACTGACTACTAAATTTCATCTTCCATCAAAAAAAGAATCCAGAATGGATTCTTTTTACTTTCTGAAAAATATTTTTTGACAATACACATAACTCATATAAACACCAAAGCTCTGCAAAATAAACAATGCCGGCATAATTACATTGTAATATGCCATATCTACTTGGAAGAGCTTTAACAATACGTAGCCACTAATTAAAAATAAGAACAACATATATCCCTCATTTTGTTGTTTCTTAATTAGGAAGTGTAATAGAGCTATAGTCATAAACAATGTTACGGCTATATATATCAGTTTTTCACATTTGAAAAGAATAGAATTTATCCCCTCCTCTGAAAACTGATTTATCATAGGTTCTAAAAGTTTAAATCTTTCTCCCTCAATCTCTTTTAACTTTTGATCAATATGCTCTGTTACACTTTGATTTTTCGATATTTTTTCCTCATGTTGCGTTTTTCCAATTAAGACAGATTGAACATACGTCTCATTCGCAATCGTATATTGTGACAGTCCCATTGTCTTAATTCCATAATTCACACTAAAATGAGCACTATAAAATAGAATAAGTATCCCTATCATCTTTAGTAACACTTTTTGTTTCGTTGCTGATTGAAACACTTCAATTAATAATATATATACCGTGATAAAAATAGGAAGAAATAATCCCATTGGGAAAATCATATTACTAAATGCAAATAAAATCGCTGAAAACAACCACATATAAGGATGATCTAATCCGTTATATAAAAGTATGTAACAAGCAAAATAAAATAAAAATATTGCAAGTGACTCAGGAGTTAATACGGAACTCATGAATATATTTGGAATATACAGAGCATAAAATATAGAAGCAATACGCCCGCATTCTTCTCCAAAAACCATTGCCGCAATACGATAAATAAAAAATGCGGTTCCTGCGCAAAATAACACATTAAATAGTTGTAAAGCGAATAATGTATCACCAAATATACGAATAATTACTGACTCATATATAATAAAAGGCAAATGAGTTACAGTCCCTATATTATTACCAATTGCAATCTGCTTTGCAGACTCATACATCACTTTCATATCACCAATTATTGGAGCATCTACAAATAACAGCATACTAAATCTCACAACTATAGATATACTTATAAGAAAAATAAGAAATTGTTTATCTGTAAAACGATATTGTAGGATTGATGCCACTAACAAAATGAGTATGACGAAAATTGCCAGTATGATTGTTACACTTGTTGTACTTCCTCCAAAAAATTGCTTACTTGTCTCAAATGCTGCCCAACAACTATAAACAAAAAATGCGAGCATCGCACCGATCGTAATTTTATTGAAGAAAGATGAAAAATTTGTTTGTATATGATTCATATGTCCATTGCACCTCTATTTCCATTCATAACAAAACGATTCTATCATGAATGGGTACATGGCTGATAGGGAATTTCTATGATAAATACATAGTCATTACTTTTTTACTTGCAATGTAAGCGAATCCTCTTTTACACTACATTTTAGATAAAATAAATTTTCTTTCAGTTATATGAATACAAATACAGAAGTTTAAATCATTCTCTTTTGGAATACACTTTACTTCATTAAATATCTAATATGAGTACTCCGCTTACACATATTATTCTGATTGAAAACAGACTATAGGGGCTGAATATATGGAAAAGAAATTCATGCGAGAATCTAAAGCAATTAAGACAACACGTGTTTTTCCTAACGATTTAAATAATCACCAAACACTTTTTGGAGGGAAATTATTAGCAGAAATTGATAGTATTGCTTCAATTGCGGCTGCAAGACATAGTCGTAAACATTGCGTAACAGCATCTATTGATTCAGTTGATTTTTTAACTCCAATTCACCAAGCTGATTCTGTTTGTTATGAAGCATTTGTATGTTATACAGGGAAATCTTCAATGGAAGTTTTCGTAAAAGTAATCGCAGAAAATTTATTAGCAGGCGAGCGTAGAATTGCTGCTACTTGCTTCATTACATTTGTGGCGATAAAAGATGGAAAACCTTCGTCCGTACCACAAGTACTCCCTGAAACTCAGGAAGAACATTGGTTACACACAACCGGTTTAGAACGCGCGGAAAACCGAAAAAAGGGACGTTTAAAAAGTAAAGAGATGGCTGAAGTTTTAACTTTAAGTAAGCCTTGGAATATTTAACATAATCTTCTCATCATACATGCACAGGTCCTTCCTTGCATGTATTTTTTATTATAAAAAATACTATCGCTTGCCTTTGTATCAGTGGCTTCCTCTTAAAATCACCCATCAGTTTTTCCTTTATTTTCTTATACTTTTAATGGTATATTAAGTAAAGTTGTTTATAAATAACCATAATATAGTTAAATATGTAAGGGGTGGTGCGGTAATGTCTATCGAGGTACCAATTTCAATACCAAAAACTTTGATTATTATTCCAGCCTATAATGAGGAAGAAGCAATTGCAGATACATTAACAAGATTACTAGAACTAAAACAACATTTTACAGCGTTAAGCATTTGCGTTATTAATGATGGCTCACAAGATAAAACAGCTCAAATCGTAAAAAATTTCCCTGTTCATCTTATTAATCTACCATATAATCTGGGCATCGGTTCAGCTGTACAAACTGGCTATAAATACGCATATGAGAATGGATATGATATTGCAATTCAGTTCGATGCTGATGGACAACATAATCCGGATGATTTATACAAAATTATACAGCCTATTGCTGAAGGCCAATGCGATATGGTGCTAGGTTCACGTTTTACAGAAAAAACAGCTTATAAAGGTAGTATTTCAAGAAGAATCGGTATTTTTTATTTTACTGCCCTACTGAAAGTGTTAACGAAACAAACATTTATGGATCCAACTTCTGGATATCGTGCTATCAATCGAGAAGTAATTACAATTTTTGCACACAATTATCCAAAAGATTATCCAGAACCAGAAGTTCTTATTCATTTAAAAAAGAAAAAACTTCGCATTAATGAGATATCTGTAAATATGCAAGAGCGACAAGGTGGACAATCTTCCATCACACCTCTTAAATCTGCATATTACATGATTAAAGTAAGCCTTGCTATATTGATGCAAAAAATCGTGAAAGGTTGATAGTGAATGCATATAATTACCTTTTCATTCATCTTTATTTTGTTATTATTCTTCTTAATTATTAATTCTATTCGTCGCGGGGCTTTAGAAACAAAATATGCTATTTTGTGGATTTTTGTTTGTGTTGCAATGGCTATTTTAAGTTCTACTGATAAAATTATAAATTGGATTGGAAAACTATTAAAAGTAGAATATCCACCATCCATCTTATTCTTATTTGGATTATTATTCTGTTTCATCTTAATTTTTGACCTAACAAGAAAAATTTCTAAGCTACACCATCAACTTGTAACATTAACGCAAGATTATGCATTATTAAAGCAAAAATTAAAAGGAACGCAAACTAAAACAGATAGCGAATAATTTTTTTACATTCAAATATTATATTATACAAAAAAGCACCTTGATTCTTCTACGAATCAAGGTGCTTTTTCATTGCAAACTATTTGTTTCTAATTAATAATTTACTAATTTTCATAACCGTTGCTACAGTTCCTACTCCAATTATAATAAATAAAAATGGAATTAATGGTAATGCATATCTTTCATATGCGGCATAAAAACAAGTTAAAGCTGTTTGCAGTAAAAGGATTGACCATAAAAATGTAGTCTCTCTCCACCTTTTTAAAAGGAAGATAAATGAAAGTATTGTACATATTAAAAACATCGTCTTAATAAAATTATGTATTTCATTCATATCCTTTGCAGAAACATTGAATACTTCAATATTATGCTCTATAGAATAATACGGTTTTTTCCACATAATTTCTGGCTTCAAGATTAAATAACTCTCTATCATGGAATTCCTATCTCTGTTCCACCATTCTTTCATTTTATCTTTCGCTATTTTTTCTTCTAATTCCATAAATTCATGTGCTTCTAGGTTAGGGTACTTTGCGTGTAATTCTACTTCAAGTTCTGCCATATTCTTACCTTCTGGGTAACCTTTCCCTTGATACGTTCCCAGTAATAACGGATTCCCTGCCCCAGCAGTTAGTGGAATAAACTTATCAAATTGAATATAATTGCGGGCCCACCATGGTCCAAGTACGATAAGTCCTATTCCTACACTTATAATCGCTTGCTTCATCATAATGCGGAATGGATAGCGCTTCATTAAGAGATATATAAATAATGGTATTGGATATAAAGCAACTTGTACGCGTAAGTACAATGCTAAAAAGTAGAAAATTAATACAATTAGGAAATGTTTCGTTTTATGAGTATCAGCTAATTTTAAACTCCAATATAATAATCCTAATGAAAAGAATAGAAACGGTCCTTCAGTTAAAGTTAAATTTTCCACAACAATCTCTGGAGGATACACAGCTAATAAGAAAGCACCTATTAATCCTGCAGCGGGATTCAATAAATAAGTACCAATCTTATAAGTTAGTAAAATACTAAGTACCCCTAATAGGATAATAATTAATTTAGCTACAAAAAGGCCTTCATTGCCATTTCCAAAAAAGTAAAATACAGTAGCTAAAAACGCTGGAAAACCTGGCATAATATGAATAGTTGGTTTATCCGGCTCATGATATGTTAACATTCCTGTTTCCAATAAAATAGTTGCCGTTTTTTGATAACCTAGATCATCGCTAGCTAGAGTCAAATCTGCACCATGTGTTTGTAAAGTTGCAAAACGAAGCGCAAAACCGACTATCATAATAATCCCTAAAAGGATTACATTAGATTTGCGAGTAAATCGCCTTAACATCTCATCTTCTCCCTTCAAATACATAATTTTCAAATTATATTTCTATATTTTTACAAGACAATATATTCTATAATAAATACTTTTTATACAAAGTACAATAATAGAAAGTTGATTTACAAAGTTTATATGCGTTAAACTGATACAGATGTTCTTGTAATCTTCTTCCTTTCAAAAGGCTTGTATATATGGTGCAAGACATAAAAAATTTGAGGAGATAAAAATTCTATGATGGAACAAAAACAACTTGTTTCTGTTGTCATACCCCTGTATAACACAGAAAAATATATTGAAGAAACGATGCATTCGATACTGGATCAAACATATAAAAACATTGAAATTGTAATTGTAGATGATGGAAGTAAAGATCAATCACCTTCTATCGTAAAAAACCTTGCAGAAAAATATCCGGGTCAAGTAAAGTACGTTCACCAAAAAAACCAAGGTGTTTCAGTAGCTCGTAATACAGGGATTGAAAATGCTAGCGGAGAATACGTCGCTTTCCTTGATAGTGACGACTTATGGCATCCAACTAAAATTGAGAAACAAATCGAGAGTATGCATAAAAACAACATGGACGCGTGCTATTGTGGTTATATGAATTTCTACGAAGAAACAGGCGAAAAGGTTGAGCATACAACAAACTTTATTAAAGGTGATATGGCAAAAGCATTCTTAACACACCAAGTTGTTGCTCAAACAAGTACTTGGATTTTCAAACGCTCTATCGCAATGAATCATAATATCCGTTTTACACCAGGATGTAGCTGGGGAGAAGACTTGGAGTTTTTATTTAAACTAATGAGTGTGACAAATGTATGCTATGTCGATGAATATTTAACATATTATAGAATCTTATCAGAAGGAAATCTTTCTTCTAAATATAAAGATTACGAATTAAAAACAACTAAAGAACTGGAAGTATTCAATCGTATGAAAGACTGGGTACATAATAAATCTCAAGACTTCATTACGAAAGACCCTCAGTCACTTATTGAGATTCTTGAGACTTATTTATTCCCTTATACGGTTATCAATAATGCTTGTATATACATTAAAGAAAACTCTCAATTAAATAATGCCCAAGTTCAATTAATCAAAAAAGATATAAAGAAATATTGCCGTAAAATCTATTCAAAAAACGGAAAGCGTAGTAAAAAACTATATGCAATGCTTTGGTTTGTACGAATTAAATTTCTGTTTTCTTAAACTGAAAATATAGTACTCACCTCTCTTTCCGTAAACAAATCAAATTTACAAATAGGACAGACAAAAAAGGTCCTAAAGAATAGAAAGGTTTTTTCCCATGAAAACAAATAAGATTCTTAAAAATGCCTCCTACCTATTTGTAGGAAATATTACTGTTCGATTTGTACTTGCTATCGCGACGATTCTCTTTGCAAGATACGTGTCTCCCGGTGAGTATGGAATGTTTACAACTGCATTAGCAGTTTCCGCTGTTATTTGTTATTTCACAGATGCGGGTTTGACACATACGTTTATGCGTGAAGGAACGAGAAAGGATGCAAATATTAGCGTACTAATCAGTAGTTATTTACGCATTCGTTTCGTATTAGCTGTCGTAATTTCTGTACTCTTCGCTATTTTTGCTCAGTTCTTCTATACGGATGCCTACTTACGCGCCATGGTATATTGGGTTGTATTACCAACAATGTTTGGAGCAACTTTACAAGGCGTTGGAATGGCTTATTTCCAAGTAACAGAACGTATGCAATTTACAGCGATTATTTCTGTACTACAAGGTGTAACAGCCGCTGCTGCGCTTCTACTAGGAATGTCATTGAAATGGTCACTTATGACAGTCGCTGCCATGTACGGGATATCTAGTCTTGTAACAGGAGTCATTGCCTTCATAATGGTACTCCGCCATACGACAGTTCATAAGGGCTGGGACAAAGGGATTTTAGATCAACTGCTGATTTTCACAATCAATGGCATTATCATTATGCTTTTACCGCAGTTAGGCCCTATTATATTAGAAAAAGTTTCGACATATGAGCAAGTTGGATTCTTTGGAGCTGCATCGAAAATACCTGCAGTCCTTTATCAAATACCTGGTGTAATTGCAGCAGCCTTCTATCCAAAGTTATTTGCGTTTGGAAATGAAAAAAATATTGATGAACATAGAAAACTATCTCAGTTTGAATTAAAACTGATGTCTTTCTTAGGAATGGGGATCTCCATTCCATTTATCGCTAATCCAAGCTTTTGGATTGTTACTTTATTAGGTGAAGAATATGCGCCAGCTGGTGATGCTCTTGCCATTTTAGCCTTTATGGTCATTCTACAATCTATTAACTACCCACTTGCTGATAATTTAACGACCATTGGTCAACAATGGAAACGTGCAACAACAATGGGAATCGGACTAGCTGTTGCCGTTATAAGTTACATCGCCTTAGGTAGTCAGTTCGGAATGATGGGAGCCGCTATTGCTGCTATCCTTACCGAGATTACGTTACTAATCGGATTCACTCTATTTGTTCGTAAAGGCTTCTCGTTACTATTTAAAGGGATTATATTCAATACCTTAGCCTTTATAATCAGCCATATTTTATACCGCACAATATTAATTGCCTTACCGCCACTAGTTGCTTTAACAATTACTGGTATATTATACGGTATTATCGGTCTTGCAATCGATCCACAAATACGCGTATTGATTTTAGGATTTATAAATAAAAAGCTGGCTCGAAAATAAATAAAAATAAAAACTTCAAATCAAATTTGAAGTTTTTATTTTTATCTTCTTCACTTAGAAAATGAGCCCTTTTTCAATCTATATCTTAAATTGACTTGCCTTTCTGGAATGATTATACTTGGAAACGAACAGCACTAGATGTCTAACACCTATTATTAAGGTAATTCATAGTTAATTCTTCATGTAAATATTAACTATTCACGCCCTAAATTTTCCACAAATTGCACAAATGAACACTTTATTAATACTATTAAAAATCGCCGATTCATACATAGTTTTTCTTCATCATAAAACGATATCCAGAGGTGAAGAATGTGGCAATTGCATTTAAGGAGGCTTATTTATTTAATGACTTCAGAAGTAAATAAAAGAACATTTTTCACTAAAAGCACACTTATTATTATTCCATTATTAATAATATGTGCATTTGCTTTTCATTACTTTTTCCTAAAATCAGACAGTGTATTTTCTAGTACGGGAGATGCATTATCACAATTCAGTTTCTTTACATTCCTTTTACAACACGCATTTAAAGATGGAAATTTATTTTGGTCTTGGGATTATGGCTTAGGTGGGGATTTATTCGGAGAATTTAGTTATTACTATAGTACAGCACCATTTTTCTGGCTTACGCTTCTACTTCCTAAACTAAATTTTGACCAAATCTTTGAGATGAAACTATATATGAGCATTTTAAAAAGTACATTAGCTATGTTATTCATGTATGGTTCTTTACGTTATCACAATAAAACTATTTTTTCTTCTCTCATTTCTGCCATTATATATGGAGGATGTGTAACTTTCATTCGCCATTCTTTATTATGGGATTTCATGGCAGATGCTATAGTGTTTTTACCTTTAGTACTATGGGGATTAGATAAATATATTTTAGAGCGAAAAAAGGGATTATTCCTGTTTGCAACAGCACTTATGCTTGCATCAAATTTCTATTTCGCTTTCATTACTAGTATTTTTATCTATATTTATGCCTTTTTCCAATATTTCGCTACACAGCAGAACAAAACAATTAAAACATTTATAATTTATTATATTAGAATTGCTTTTCTGTATGCTTTATCACTAGGTTTATCTGCTGTTTGCTTTATACCATCTGTAAATGGTGTATTTAGTTCCGATCGACTCGCTACAAAATTTACTATACCGTTATTTTTTGAAGATACGTTTTATAAAAACTTAATGGAAAGTATCTTTTTCATTAATAATACAGAGGATTATCAGCTTGCATTCCCTGTTTTCATCCTCTTCCTTATTACTAGCGCGCTTCTAATACGCAATAAACTTGTCACAAATAAATTACTCTTTACTGGGTTTATGTTAGTGCTATATATGCTTCCATATACGTATTCCATATTTAATGGCTTTTCTGCTATGCAATACAGATGGTTTTACTTATTTGCATTTGTGGTTGCGCAAACTGTCGCCTACATTTTAGATTGGATGCTGCTTCACAAAAAGAAGGTCAATTCTTTAATAGGTCCTTTGCTAGCAACAGCACTATTTATTTACGCATTCTATAGAAAAGTAAATATAAACGCACAGCCGCTACAAACGATTGATAAAATTTTAATTTGCACTACTGTATTATCCATTATTACAATATTACTATGGCGCTATTTATCAAAAGTAGCCCTACAATGTTTCATTGTATTAAATGTACTCGTCAATGTAATATTTATTAATTACTTCTATTCAGATTTTGCTCTTAGTAAACACTTTAATCAAGCAGGCGTGACAAAAGAATCATTACATGGACCAGGTCTTGATAATAAGGATGAAATTGAAGCAATTCGTTATATACAAAATCAAGATAAAGATTTTTATCGAATTATCAATCCAAACAATAATTATAAAAATACGCCTATGTTGCAAGGTTATCATGGTACAAGTACTTATCAAAGCTTAGTCAATTATCATATTCATGACTTTATGAAGAATAAGTACAATGTTTTCCAAGGATATGATAGCCCATCTATGTTCTTCCAGTTAGATAAACGATTATTCCTTGAGAACATGCTAGGGGTAAAATATTATGTACTAAGTGACGGTGCTAATAAAACCGAAATTCCTTATGGCTATAAGCATTTACAACAAGTAGGTCCTTACAACATTTATAAAAATGAATTTGCACTACCATTAGGCTATGTATACGAAGCTGGAATAAGTGATGAAGAATTTTCAAAACTTAATTTTGCCGAGAAAGATCAACTTTTATTAGATGCTGTAGTTGTAAATGATGTTGGAAGTCTTCCACTAAAACAATTTAATACAAAACAGCTAGATTCAAAACAAATTAAGATTAATCCAAATAAAATGAAGTGGGAAAATATAGAGAAAGAGAAAGATATACTCACTGTTCATGAAAATGGGCGTATAATAGTACCTATTGATAATAACGATATGTTAGGTGATCTTCTTGTTGAAATTAAAATTAGAAATATAAACAAGGAATCATTTGGGGTTACCGTGAATGACAAATCTATGATAAAAGGTAATGAAGATGGAGCTTATGCTTATCCTTTAGAAAGATTTGTTTACAACTTAGGAAAAGATGCGAAGCCAACCGAGCTAATCATTTCTATTCCTACTCCTGGTCAATATGAGTTGAAAGACTTACAAATCAACAGTACTAACTATCAGACTATCCCGAAAAAAGTAAATACTTTAAAAGAAAATAGTCTACAAAATATTTACTATGAAGGTAACTCCTTAAAAGGTGATATTAATTCTACTAAGGATGGATTGCTATATTTATCGGTACCGTATAGTAAAGGATGGTCAATAAAAGTTGACGGTAAAGAAACAGAATTTACGAAGGCTAATTCCGCCTTTATTGGCGTTCCTATTTCCAAAGGGCAACATATAGTTGAAATGAAATACGTCACACCTTATTTCAAAATGGGTCTCGTTATTTCTATCATTTCATTTATCATTTGCATCTCGCTTCTAGTTCTTGGAGATCCGAAAAGATATTCAAAATTAAAAAATCGTTTTAAAAAAAGTTATTAAAGTAAAGTGAAGTAAAAGTTGAAGATCATTGCTTCACTTTTACTTCATGCCCAGTTTAAAATTACACCTAAGGAGGTCCTAACATGACCCTTTCAATAGTAGTACCATGCTACAATGAAGAAAAGGTGCTTCGAGCCTTTTATTCAGAGACTTCTCTTGAAATTCATAAATTAACTACCGATTATGAATTTGTTTTTGTTAATGATGGTAGTAAAGATGATACATTAAATATTTTACGTGATTTAGCTAGTTCAGATTCATCGGTACACTATATATCGTTTAGTCGAAACTTCGGAAAAGAAGCTGCAATGTTAGCTGGCTTAAAATACGCTACAGGCGATGCCATTGTTATTATGGATGCTGACTTACAACACCCTCCTACGTTAATAAAAGAACTGTTAGAAGGATATAACGATGGCTACGACCAAGTCATTGCAAAAAGGACAAGAACTGGTGATTCACCCGTTCGCTCTTTCGTCTCTCGTCTTTACTATAAGGTGATGAATAAGTTTGTAGATATTGAATTAGTAGATGGTATTGGTGACTTTAGACTTTTAAGTCGAAGAGCAGTGGATTCATTAGTATCCTTAAGTGAGTACAACCGATTTTCAAAGGGCTTATTCTCTTGGATTGGTTATAACGAATTAATTATTGAATATGAAAATGTATTACGTTCTGATGGAGAAAGTAAATGGACCTTCTCGAAATTATTAAATTACGGAATTGATGGTGTAATTTCATTCAATAATAAACCGTTACGCCTATCTATATATCTTGGATTACTAACAACCATTTTTGGACTTTTATATGTAATCACTACGTTCGTTCAAATTATCCTTGGTGGTGTGGAAGTTCCTGGTTACTTTACTCTCATTTCCGCTATACTATTTATTGGCGGTATTCAACTCATATTCCTAGGTGTTATTGGTGAATATATCGGTCGTATTTATTATGAAACAAAACGTAGACCGCATTTTATTGTAGCTGAAAAGAAAGTTAGTGAAGTTAAACAAAAGGCATAACAAAAAAGTTACTTCTGTAGGTAGAAGTAACTTTTTTATATACTAACATTTACACACCCTTTTTTTGCATAGATATAATCATTTCTTTTAGCCCATTATAATACGAAGTTTTTGGTATATCCCCGATATACCTCTCATATTTCTCCCCGCTTAATACAACTGGTTTTTCCGTCAAATATAGCATTTCCATAAATTCTTTCATCTGCTTATCAAACAGACCAATAAACTGGATCATTCCTCTTTTTACAGTTATTACTCGTTTCGTATATCCCGTTAATTCCCGTATGTGTTGAATCATTTCCTCACCTGTAATAACACCATAACCTGGTATGTTCCAATTTTGTCCATAGGCCTCATCATGTAAAGCTAATTCAACCATTGCTTTTGCACCATCTGGTGTAAAAATATATTCACGGGCAATCTTTTTATCTCCAACAAAGCTAGACATTTTATTTGCAAGTATTCCCTTTAATGTATGATGAACAAGTGTGCTTTCTGCATTTGGACCATAAAAGTCTGGGAAATGAGCAATAAACATTCGTACATTAGCTTGTTTTGCCATCTCTTCAAGTTGTAAACGAATCTTCCCTTTCTTTGTGTGTGGTCTTTTTTTAGCCTCTTCTTTTACAAGCCCTTCCCCTTGCCTTCCATACGCATAAATATTATCAACTATCCCTAGTTTGATACCGTAATGTTTCGATACCTCTAATATGTTTATTAATAATTTCTCTTGCTGTTTCTCCCAATCTGAATACGGAATATTTACAACATGAAATATAATATCAACATCTTTAGCAGCATTCATTATATCCTCTTTTACAAATACATCGCCGGCTACAACTTCTACATGTTTGTTCCCAGAAAATAATGCACCTAATCTCTCCTTATTTCTTGCAAAAGCAACCACATGAATCCCTCGGCCACATAATTCGTTTACAATTGCATAACCCATTGAACCAGAAGCACCTAATACTAAAGCCTTTTTCATTATAAATCCCCTCCTAAATTAATTAACCACTGTTCAATTAATATTAAAAAGAAAATCACTTACATAAGAAGCGATTTTGAAATAAACTCTACATGTACCTTAGCCAAACCTTGTAGTTCTTCAAACGTTTGGCCACTTCTGCAATAATGTGCTACAAATCCATGTAATGATAAAAAAACAGACCATATTATCATCGCATTTAATTCCCCATCACATAAAAAAGAAATAACCTTCGCAAATTTTTCATAACTAACATTAGGACTATTTGCCAAACACTCTTTTAATTCGGCATCTTTAATTAAAAACATAATTTCATAATGACTCTGATTTCTTAGACCAAATTCAATAAAACCGAATAAAACTGCTCTTAGTTGCTCTTCTCTCGATAACTTTTGATTACAAATTTCATCTAACTTTTTGTTTAATAATTGAAAATCCTGTTCCACCATTGCGTAAAATAGCTCTGCTTTGTTTTTAAAATGATAATAAATCGAACCATGGCTATATCCAAGTTCTGTTGCAATTTTGCGCATTGAAGTATGTTGATATCCTTGTGCTATAAATAGCTCCCTAGCTACATTCATAATCATTTCTCTTGTTAGTTCTTGTTTAACTGCTTTCCTTGGCGACATATTTCATACCTCACACATATAATTAACCACTGTTCAATTATATTATATATTTTCAGAAAATTAATGCAACTATTTTTTTGAAAAAATATACATTTTGAAATGATGGCATTATATGAAAGAATTTAGTATCATGATTCAAGGTACTATTTCAAGTTGGACGGAGGATACTATGAGCTTATTAACAGTTGAAAAATTAGGACATACATTTGGCGATCGTACATTATTTAAAGATGTATCTATGCGATTATTAGCAGGTGAGCACGTTGGATTAGTTGGTGCAAACGGTGTTGGTAAATCAACATTTATGAATATCATTACTGGTCAGCTTATTCATGACGAAGGTCGTGTAGAATGGACACCAGGCACACATTACGGTTACTTAGATCAGCATACGGTTTTAACGCCTGGACGTACAATTCGTGACGTACTAGCGGATGCATTTTTACCGTTATTCGAAAAGGAAACAGCTTTAAATGAAGTTACAGAAAAAATGGGAACTGCTACACCAGAAGAACTAGAAGAACTTCTTGAGCAAATGGCAGAAATACAAGATGCACTTGAAGCAGGTGGTTTCTATTTACTAGATATGAAAATTGAAGAGGCTGCACGTGGTCTTGGAATTGATGCTATTGGTTTAGATCGTGATGTTTCAGCACTAAGTGGTGGACAACGTACAAAAGTATTGCTTGCAAAGCTATTACTTGAACAACCAGAAGTGTTATTGCTTGATGAACCTACTAACTATTTAGACGTTGAACATATTCATTGGTTAACAACTTATTTAAAAGAATACCCACATGCATTCTTATTGATTTCTCATGATACGGAATTTATGAACAAATGTGTTGATGTTATTTTCCATCTAGAATTCACAAAAATGACACGCTATACAGCGACATATGAAAAATTCCTAGAACTAGCAGAAATCAATAAAAATCAACATATAAACGCTTATGAAAAGCAGCGCGAGTTTATCAAAAAGCAAGAAGACTTCATTGCAAAGAACAAGGCTCGTTATTCAACGACAGGTCGTGCAAAGAGTCGTCAAAAACAACTTGATCGCATGGAACTTATTGATCGTCCGGAAACAGCAATCAAACCTGAATTCTCATTTAAAGAAAGTCGTGCAAGTAGTCGCTTCGTCTTTGAAGGTGAAAATGTAGAAATCGGATATACACATCCGCTACTACCAAAGTTATCAATGACAATTGAGCGTGGTGAAAAAATTGCTATTGTTGGATGTAATGGTGTTGGTAAATCAACGCTACTAAAAACAATCTTAGGTAAAATTAAACCTTTAAACGGTAAAACAAGTCTTGGTGACTTCTTAGAGCCTGCATACTTTGAGCAAGAAGTTAAAGCTGATAATATAACACCAATTGATGATGTATGGAATACATTCCCTGGCCTAGACCAGCATCAAATTCGTGCGATGTTAGCGAAATGCGGATTAAAAAATGAACATATTTCTCGTCCATTAAGTCAATTAAGTGGTGGAGAACAAGCAAAAGTTCGTTTATGTAAGCTAATGGGTGAAGAAAGTAACTGGCTACTATTTGATGAGCCGACAAACCATCTTGATGTTACAGCAAAAGAAGAACTTAAGAAGGCTATGAAAGCATATAAAGGAACAATTCTCCTTGTATGTCACGAACCGGAATTCTATGAAGATTGGATCACAAAGGTTTGGGATGTAGAAAAATGGTCTCAAAATAGTAAGTAATCTTTAATAAAAAACTCCTTGTGTAGACAAGGAGTTTTTTATTAAGAATTTTTTATATTGTAGTATCCTATAAGGCGTAAGCGAAATTCTTTTAATTCCGGATAAACCTCTAAATTTGCTAACATACCTCTAATTACCGGAATTCTTGGATTAAGCAATCGCATTTCCGCCTCTAAAACATCTAATGTTACTAGCAGCTCATCGTCCTCTAATTGATCAGCTAGAGTACGCTTAAATCCAATAATTTCTTTTAAAAAATGCTCTTTAACCTGTTCCTTAATGAGCTCTGATTTACAAAGAAATTCTCCAAGCTTTTCTTCGTGTAAAATAGGTTCTTCCGAAGATTCTACCAAGCCATCTACTAAATTATCTACTCTTTTTAAAATAAAAGCAGAGATGTAAGATAAATCAATTTCTGTTGCTTGTAAAATAATTAATTCTAAATACCCACGGCATATGCCTTCCACCATAATTACTAAATCCAATAAATATGGCATAATCTTTTCATCATAAATGGACAATAAACTATTTCGATAAAATGCATGAGACTCTAACTTCATCCGCATCATAAATTCTTCCACTTCTTTATTAAACGGAATCGCATTTTCTCTCGCATGCATAATAATAAACTCTTTATGCTTTTGTATATCATTAAACTGACAATGTAATTGTTTTGCAAATTTTTCACGTGGTAACAAAGACTCTTGCTCAATATCCAGCATTTTCTTTTGAATTTTGTCATAATAATATCGAAGTGTCGCTAATAAAAGCTCATCTTTTGATTTAAAATATAAGTAAAAAGCTCCCTTAGATATACCACTAGCTGTCACAATTTCCTGCACTGATGTCGCATTTACACCCTTAGTAGCAAATAACTTCATAGCCGATTCTATAATTAAACGCTCTTTTTCTTTCATATCTTCTCTCCTAAATTTAATCTCGCATCTTATTATGGATTTATTATACCATCTCTTTTTATTGACGATTGACCAACTGGTCAGTTATATTATGTATTAGACTGACCAGTTGGTCAATATAATACAAAGGGAGCGCAAACATGAACAAAATCATCAATTTCTCGTTAAAAAATAAGTTCGCAGTTTGGCTACTAACCATTATTGTTACTATTGCGGGAATTTACTCTGGCCTCAATATGAAGCTGGAAACAATTCCTGATATTACAACACCGATTGTGACAGTAACTACGGTCTATCCTGGTGCTACACCAGAAGAAGTAGCCGATAAAGTTTCAAAGCCGATGGAAGAACAACTACAAAATTTAAGTGGTGTTAACGTTGTTAGCTCATCATCTTTTCAAAACGCATCTTCTATTCAAGTAGAATACGATTTTGATAAAAATATGGAAAAAGCAGAAACAGAAATTAAAGAAGCTCTCACAAATGTAAAGCTCCCTGACGGTGTTAAAGACCCTAAGGTTTCACGAGTAAACTTCAATGCTTTTCCTGTTATTTCGTTAAGCGTAGCAAGCAAGAATGAATCTTTAGCTATCTTAACTGAAAATGTAGAGAAAAATATTGTACCGGGCTTAAAAGGACTTGATGGTGTTGCATCTGTTCAAATTGCAGGCCAACAAGTAGATGAAGTACAGCTCGTCTTCAAGAAAGATAAAATGAAAGAACTAGGACTAAGTGAAGATACTGTAAAAAATGTAATTAAAGGATCGGATGTATCTTTACCACTTGGCCTATATACGTTTAAAGACACGGAAAAATCAGTTGTTGTAGATGGCAATATTACAACGATTAAAGCATTAAAAGAACTCAAAATCCCAGCTATACCTTCATCACCTAACGGTCAAGGTAGTCAAAATGCTGGCGCTGGTGCACAAACGCCGCAAATGAATCCAGCTGCTATGAACGGAATTCCAACAGTTACATTAGACGAAATTGCTGAAATTAAAGAAGTTGGGAAAGCAGAATCCATTTCTCGAACAAATGGAAAAGAAGCAATTGGAATTCAAATTGTGAAGGCCTCTGATGCAAATACAGTTGATGTTGTAAATGCAGTAAAAGATAAAGTAAAAGATCTTGAGAAAAAATATAAAGATTTAGAGATCATTTCAACATTCGACCAAGGTGCACCTATTGAAAAGTCAGTTGAAACAATGCTAAGCAAAGCAATTTTCGGTGCTATCTTTGCGATTGTTATTATTATGCTGTTCCTACGAAATATTCGAACAACGTTAATCTCTGTCGTTTCAATACCACTTTCGTTATTAATTGCTGTTTTAGTCATAAAGCAAATGGATATTACGCTTAACATTATGACGCTTGGAGCAATGACAGTTGCTATAGGCCGTGTTGTTGATGACTCAATTGTTGTTATTGAAAATATTTACCGACGTATGTCGTTATCAGAAGAGAAATTGCGCGGAAGAGATTTAATTCGTGAAGCTACGAAAGAAATGTTTATTCCGATTATGTCTTCTACCATTGTGACAATCGCTGTATTCTTACCGCTAGGACTTGTAAAAGGTATGATTGGTGAAATGTTCTTACCATTCGCCTTAACTATTGTCTTCGCTTTATTAGCATCGTTACTAGTGGCTGTTACAATCGTACCAATGCTTGCCCATTCCTTATTTAAGAAAGAAAGCACGAGGGAAAAAGAGGTACATCATGAAGAGAAACCAAGCAAATTAGCAAATGGGTATAAACGTATACTTGAATGGGCTTTAAATCACAAAATTATTACATCTAGTATTGCTGTCCTTCTATTAGTTGGTAGTCTCGCACTTGTACCGGTTATCGGTGTAAGTTTCTTACCTTCTGAAGAAGAAAAAATGATTATCGCAACATACAAACCTGAACCAGGTCAAACATTAGAAGACGTTGAAAAAATTGCAACGAAAGCTGAGAAGCACTTCCAAGATAATAAAGACGTGAAAACAATTCAGTTCTCATTAGGTGGAGAGAATCCAATGAGCCCTGGTCAAACAAATCAAGCTATGTTCTTCGTTCAATATGATAACGACACGAAAAACTTCGAAAAAGAAAAAGAAGAAGTCGTGAAAGATTTACAAAAAATGTCTGGAAAAGGTGAATGGAAAAACCAAGACTTCGGAGCAAGTGGCGGTAGTAACGAAATTAAACTATACGTTTACGGAGATAGCTCAGAAGACATTAAGCCTGTCGTAAAAGATATTCAAAATATCATGAAGAAAAATAAAGACTTAAAAGATATAGATTCTAGTATTGCAAAAACATATGCAGAGTACACTTTAGTCGCAGATCAAGAAAAGCTGAGTAAAATGGGCTTAACGGCTGCTCAAATTGGAATGGGACTTTCTAATCAACATGATCGCCCTGTTCTGACAACAATTAAAAAAGACGGTAAAGATATCAATGTATATGTAGAAGCTGAAAAACAAAATTATGAAACAATCGATGACTTAACAAATCGCAAAATTACAACACCACTTGGTAATGAAGTAGCTGTAAAAGATGTTATGACTGTAAAAGAAGGTGAAACATCGAATACAGTAACACACCGAGATGGCCGTGTTTATGCAGAGGTTAGTGCAAAATTAACATCTGATGACGTTTCAAAAGCATCTGCTGCAGTCCAAAAAGAAGTAGATAAAATGGATCTTCCTTCTGGTGTAGATGTTTCTATGGGCGGTGTTACTAAAGATATTCAAGAATCATTCAAGCAACTTGGCCTAGCGATGTTAGCTGCGATTGCCATTGTATACTTCGTTCTTGTCGTTACATTTGGCGGTGCCCTTGCACCATTCGCAATTTTATTCTCGCTACCATTCACAATTATTGGGGCCCTTGTTGCCTTATTAATCTCTGGTGAAACATTAAGTGTATCTGCAATGATTGGGGCGCTTATGTTAATCGGTATCGTTGTAACAAACGCAATCGTGCTTATCGACCGCGTTATTCATAAAGAAAATGAAGGTTTATCAACACGTGAAGCTTTATTAGAAGCTGGTGCAACACGCTTGCGTCCAATTTTAATGACTGCAATTGCAACAATCGGAGCTCTTATCCCGCTTGCATTAGGATTTGAAGGTAGCGGCTTAATTTCTAAAGGACTTGGTGTAACAGTAATTGGTGGATTAACAAGTTCAACGTTATTAACACTTCTTATTGTTCCAATTGTTTATGAAGTATTAAGCAAATTTAAAAAGAAAAAAACAAAATAGCAAAAAAATAACCTCGCTAACTGCGAGGTTATTTTTTATTTCCAAACAAGATTAAGAAATCGCCATAACCTTCTTTCTCTAATTCCTCTTTTGGAATAAATCTAAGAGCTGCGGAATTAATGCAGTAACGAAGCCCATTCGGTCCTGGACCGTCTGGAAATACATGCCCAAGATGCGAATCTCCCTCTTTACTTCTCACTTCTGTACGTGTCATATTATGACTCACATCCATCTTTTCTTTCACACTTGCTGACATAACTGGTTTTGTAAAACTAGGCCATCCACATCCACTATCAAATTTATCTAGAGAAGTAAACAACGGCTCACCTGAAACGATATCTACATAAAGACCTTCCTCTTTATGGTTCCAATACTCATTTCGAAATGGTGGTTCTGTACCATTTTCCTGTGTTACATAAAACTGCATCTCATTGAGTTTTTCTTTTAAATGAGCATTATCCTTTGGCCAATGTTCCTTAATAAAAGCATCTCGTCCTGAGCCTTTACGATATAACTCATAGCGGAATGTGTTTTTCTTATGATATCCTTGGTGATATTCTTCAGCTGGATAAAATGTAGCTGCTGGTAGTATTTTTGTCGCAATTGGTTTCGAAAAGCGCCCACTCTGCTCAAGCTCTTCTTTTGAAGCTTCTGCTTTTTTATGTTGTTCTTCATTATGATAAAAAATCACCGTTTCATAAGACTGTCCGCGGTCATGGAATTGTCCCCCAATATCGGTCGGATCAATTTGTCTCCAATATATATTTAACAATTCCTCATACGGCATTTTATTTGCATCAAATGTAATTTGTACCGCTTCATAATGTCCTGTTGTTTCCGAGCACACTTCTTTATACGTTGGGTCCTCTTTATGACCGCCTGTATAACCTGAAATAACCTGTATAATTCCCTCCATCTCTTCAAATGGAGAAACCATACACCAAAAACACCCTCCAGCAAATGTAGCCAATTCTACCTTTTCATTTACAGCCATTACTTCACCCCTATTCTATATTCTCCTTACAGTATGGCATAAGAAACATAATGTTATAAAAGAAAAAGCATCGAACATCGATGCTTTTTCTCTACTTCACTTTATTTTGTTCCAACATCCTTCTCCATTTCATCACTTGTCACATCTAAGACATCTAATAAGAAAATGAAAATTGGAATACCGATAATCAGTCCCCATACACCTAAGAAGTGCTCTGAGAAAATTAATACCATAAAAGTATAGAAAATCGGTAAATTTGTTTTTTGCGACATAAACTTCGGATTTAATACGTAACTTTCAAGCGCATGAATAACTGTTACGATAACTAAAATATAAACAACGTACATAATACCGCCAATATTGTAAGCAATCATACAAAGTGGGAATAACGAAATGATAACCCCCGCTACTGGAATTAAGCCAAGCAAGAAAATCATTAACGCTAAACCTAATAATTGTGGGAATCCTAATATCCATAATGCGATAACTGAAAGAACACAGTTAACAACAGCAATTAAAAATTGCGCTTCGATTACCTTTCCAAATGAACGTGCAAATTTCTTTCCGAAGTACTCAATTTCAGTATAGAAAATTGCAAGCCTGCTTTCTTTAAACTTTACAGTAAAACCAACAATACGAGATTTTTCTAGTAAGAAAAACAAACTCAAAATTAAAGAAAGTAAAACTTGAAGGCCAAATTTACCAACATTCGTAATCGATTTATACAAAATGTCTACGCCTTGTCCTACATATTTAGAAAGCTCCATATGATTGACAGCATTAACTGCATACTTAATTAGTTCACTATCTGGTGGGTTTCTTAAAAATACATTGAATTGGTAAATCAATTGTGAAATTTGTATCGTTAATACTGGTAAATATTTAAATAGCGTAATAGCAATTCCACCAATTAACATTACATATAGAAATGCTATAATAATTTTTCGATTAATAGGCATGAAATGATCTAATTTGCGGGAAATAAACTTTTGGAATCGATCCATTAAATACGTGAGAATAAACGTAATTAATATTAAATTCAACATACTTTGCAGCCCGTATAACACGAGAGCAAGTATTACTAATACGAGTAACCTCTGAAATCCTTTGCTTTGAAACAGGTTTTTTATTTGCATAATCGACGAATACTCTCTCCTGTCCTATAAACTAAAACGTTAATAAGTAGATTTCTCTCTTTTCTACTTTTAAATTATTCATTCATATTAAGATTTTTATAAACTCATTATATGCCTATCTTAACAGGTATATAGTAGATTACTTCTTATTTTACAATACAATGACCTAATTCAAAACGTATTCTACATAGTATTAATGAAGATTTAAGGAAACTTACATTTTTTTAAATAGGTCTTACCACTACTGTAACATAAAAAGCAAGCTATCAGTAGAAATCTGTCCTACAAATAGCTTGCTTTTCTTATTTTTTAAGTAAGTTTTACTATCCAATGAATGGCATAAACATTGGGATGACAACTACTGTTACAACCCCAACTACCGTTACAGCAATACTTGCCATCGCTGCCTCTACCTCACCCATTTCAATTCCTACTGCAACTCCTAATGCATGGCCCGCTGTTCCAAGTGCTAAACCTTTTGCAATCGGATGCTTAACTCTAAATGTTTTTAAGAATAATGCCCCTAATGCGTATACGATAACTGCGTTGAAAATAACTGCAAACGATGTAATTGCTGGAATACCACCAATACTTTCTGAGATTGGTAACGCAATTGCTGTTGTTGCTGCTTGTGGTAGCATTGAATTCATTACTGCTGTATCTAAACCGATTGCTTTTGCAACAATAAACACGACAATTACTGAGCAAATAGATCCCACCACGATAGCCGATAAAATTTGCCACCAATATTTTTTCAACTTATCCACTTGCTTGTATAGTGGGATAGCGAATGCAATTGTTGCTGGTTCTAAGAAGAAACTAATCATTTTTCCGCCAGTATTATATTCTTCAAAAGTAAAGTTACCTACCTTTAGAAAGACAATCCCTAATACCATCGCTACAAATAATGGTGTAAATAAGAAGAATCCTTTTGAATGCTTGAATAATAACGTTCCGATCCCGTATGCGATTAATGAAACGACGATTCCGAAATATGGAGTCATTGTGCTTGCCATATTCATTACCTCCTAACAATATATAAATGCAATGGTTACGCAACCTTTCCGTGCTTGCGTCCTTTATTTACTACTTTCAATTCTTTTGTATCTTCTGTTTCTTTTTCATCTTTTCCTAAAATAAATTGTGCAAATAATCCTGTTACAGCTAGTAAAATAACTGTTGCTACAACAATTACAGTTAAAATTTGTACAAAATATTGTCCCATTACACCAAGAGAATTAATAACTGAAATACCTGATGGGACGAAAAGGAATCCGATAATACCTGTTAAAGCTGTTCCAAGTGATTCAACTTGCTCCAATTTAATAACTTTTAAACATAATAGACTAAATAAAATAACTAACCCGATTACCGATGAAGGCATCGGAATTGGTAAATGTGTTGCAATAATATTAGAAATTAACATAATAGCTGAGAATATGAATGCTTGTGATAAGAAACTGTATACTTTTTTCGTGCTCATTTTGGCCACCTCTTTCGATTTGGTACCTTTATTGTATAAGATGTAAGTAACGAGGTAAGCGTTTACATAACAGAACGTCAAATATACAGAATCAGTTACAAATATAAAAGGATGAAATACAAAAGCTGCTTCTTAAATACGAAGCAGCTTCTTGAGTTCTTTGGCATATGTACGGCTAACAGGTACTTTCGATCCTTCTTTCATGATTAAATTATAAGTAGAATTGAACCATGGCTGAATTTCAGTAATATGATTAATATTTGCAATAAAGCTACGATGGACGCGCATGAAGTTTGCTTGTGGTAACTTCTTCTCTAAAATTACAAGTGTATCATGTGTTACATATGTTTCCCTCATTGTTTTTACTGTTACTTTCCCATCTACAAGCCCTACATATATAATATCTTCAATATTCACAAGTACGATTGATTCTTCAATTGGTAATGCTAATTTATGCATCTCTGCTGTTACATCTGTCCCCTTTATTTCGTGCTTCGTTTCTATTTGCGCTTGTTTTTGTTTTTTATACTTCTTTAATGTTTGCACAATACGCTCTTCATCAAATGGTTTTAAAATGTAGTCTAACGCATCTACTTCAAATGCTTGCAACGCATATTGATCATAGGCAGTAGCAAATACAATTGCAGGTGGATTTTTCATCTTCTTTAATATATTCGCGATTTCAAATCCGTTATCATCAGATAATTGAATATCTAAAAATACAATATCTGGTCTACATTGCATTAGTTCTTCTAATGCGTCTTCCACACAATCAGCCTCACCAACTATCTCAACTTCTTTCGTTCTCTCTAATAAATACTTTAGTTCATCACGTGCTAACATTTCATCGTCAACTACTAATACTTTTAACACCTGGCTCTTCCTCCCCTACTTTTTTTGGAATAATAAAGGTAATCTCCGTCCCTTTATTTAATTCACTTTCGATATGAAGCATCGTTTCTTTCCCAAATAACCCAATAAGACGTTCATTAATATTATATAAAGCTGTTCCAGTCCCTTTCTTTGACGAAACTACCATCTTTCCTAATTGTTCTAAACGTTCTTCCTCAATTCCCTGTCCATTATCTTTTACTTCAAAGTGAACCATACCCTCTTTTTCAAAAACATGCACTTCCACTTCACACACTGGTTGCTTCTTCGGAAAAGCATGTCGCAATGCATTTTCAACCAATAGTTGAAGAACAAATGGTGGTACTAAAGTTGTCTTTAGCTCATCCTCAATATACATCTTTACCTCATACTTATTTGGGAACCTTGCTTGTTCTAGTGATAAGTATGCCTGTACATGGTTTAATTCTTGTTCCAGTGGAATCAATAACTGACGTGCTCCTTGCAAATTACAACGGAAATACACGCTAAGCTGTAATAATAACTTCCTTGCTTTTTCTACATCTGTTCGGCATAAAGCTGATACTGTATTAATCGCATTAAATAAAAAGTGCGGGTTAATTTGCGCTTGTAATGCTTTTATCTCCGCATCTTGAAGTAATTTACTTTGCAACTCAGCTTCTCCTAACTCTAACTGCGTGGAGAATATTTTTGCTAACCCTTCTGCTAATTCTTCTTCAACGCGACTTAACTGGTTAGAATTTTTGAAATACAGTTTTAATGTCCCTATCGTATTTCCATGTGAAGTTAGTGGAATAACAATAGCGGCTTGTAAGGGACAGCCTTCATGTTGGCAATTAATAACCTCACGTGATTTCGCCTTCATTATTTGCCCTGTATGTAAAACTTCTTTTGATAAACCAGTTATTAAACTATGTGAAGGAATATGGTGATCTGATGCTAATCCAACGTGCGCTAATATTTTCTCTGTATCTGTTAAAGATACCGCATCTGTTCCTGTAAAGCGGTGAATAATTTGTGCCACATGCTTACACGATTCTTCTGTTAAGCCTTGACGAAAATACGGTAACGTTTTATCAGCAATACGCAATACTTTATGAGTCTGAAGTGCTTTTGCATTCTCCTCCTGACGCAAAATAGCTTGTATCATAGAAAGTAAAATAAAACTTCCAAAACTATTTACAAGAATCATCGGTATCGCTATTGTTTTCACAACGCTAATTCCATCCTCTATAATTAATAAAATCATAAGCATTTCTAAAGATACGATAAAAACACTTAAAACTGCTGAAAACTTAGGAGTAATTGTACGATTATATTTTTTGAAAATATATCCGATATAACCAGTTATAATCCCCGCTAAAATAGAAGAGATTGCGCAGCTTAGCGCTGTCGTACCACCAAGCATATAACGATGAATACCAGCAATAAACCCTACTCCAACCCCTACGATAGGGCCACCAAGTAAGCCACTAATACCAACACCCATAATACGCGTATTCGCAATTGTACTTGACGAAGAAACACCTTGTAACCAATTTTCATTCATAATCGTATTTCCTGCTATTTCAATCCCAGTGTAATTGCTTACAATTGTAAATACCGAAAAAATACAAATAAGCTTAAGCTTATCTACATAGCCATCCTGTTTATGAAGGAGGCGCCTGAAAGTTTTGATATGAGAGAGTAAAAATCCTAAAATAACTATAAGTCCGACTCGTTCAATCATCATGAGTACTAAATTTAGCATCTTTGATTCATTCCTTTTTATTTAGTTAGTTTTATTATGGGAAAATAATGAAGCCGACGTCAAGAAGAACGAAATGTTTTTTGAAATATTTCACACATAATAACTTCCTCTTTATTTGACAATCCAATAGAAGAGTGCTAAAAATAAAGTAATATAATACAGTCCTTTAACCCAACCCTGTGAGGTTGAGAAGGAAGCCGGAATACAATATACGTATGTTCTTTTTTGGGGATACGTATGCTTTTTTGGCCTTCTCATCATATCAGGTGAGAAGGCCTTTTGTTATTCTTCCATAGCGACTGTAGAAAATAAGGAGGAGTAATAATGAACGTCACTACTGATGTACAACAAACAACAGAGGAGACGAAAGCGAAAAGGTATAAAACATTATTTGGTTCTGCGCTAGGATATGCAGCAGAAGGTTTAGATATGTTGCTATTATCTTTCGTACTTGTCTATATTTTAAAAGAGTTTCACTTAAGTCCTGTTGAAGGTGGAAACTTAACATTAGCTACCACAATAGGGATGTTAATTGGTTCTTATTTATTTGGATTTATTGCTGATTTATTTGGCCGTATTCGTACAATGGCCTTCACAATCTTACTGTTTTCACTAGCAACCGCACTCATTTATTTCGCAACAGACTACTGGCAATTATTAATTCTTCGCTTTTTAGTTGGAATGGGAGTTGGTGGTGAATTCGGAATCGGAATGGCCATTGTAACAGAAACATGGTCTAAAGAAATGCGCGCTAAAGCGACATCTGTTGTTGCACTTGGATGGCAATTTGGTGTACTGATTGCTTCACTCCTTCCAGCATTTATTGTCCCACACTTTGGATGGAGAGCCGTTTTCTTATTTGGATTAATTCCAGCTTTACTAGCTGTCTATGTCCGTAAAAGTTTAAGTGAACCGAAAATATGGGAGCAAAAACAACGCTACAAAAAGGAACTATTGCAAAAAGAAGCTACAGGTAAATTAACAACTACTGAAGCAGAACAACTAAAACATATAAAAAAATTCCCACTTCGAAAATTATTTGCCAATAAAAAAGTAACAATCACAACAATCGGTCTTATTATTATGTCGTTTATCCAGAACTTCGGATATTACGGCATCTTCACATGGATGCCAACTATTTTAGCAAATAAATATAACTATACATTAGCAAAAGCGAGTGGCTGGATGTTCATTTCTACCATCGGTATGCTAATTGGAATTGCAATCTTTGGTATTCTGGCTGATAAAATTGGTCGTCGTAAAACTTTTGCAATTTATTATATTGGTGGTACAGTATACTGTCTCATTTACTTCTTCTTATTCACAGATTCAACATTATTATTATGGGGAAGTGCATTGCTTGGATTCTTTGCAAATGGAATGATGGGAGGGTTTGGGGCAATTTTAGCTGAAAACTACCCTGCTGAAGCTCGCTCTACCGCAGAAAACTTTATTTTCGGTACAGGACGTGGGTTAGCTGGATTTGGGCCTGTTATTATCGGCTTACTCGCTACAGGCGGCAACCTGCTTGGAGCATTGTCCTTGATTTTTATCATCTACCCAATCGGGTTAATTACAATGCTAATATGTGTACCAGAAACAAAGGGAAAAGTATTAGATTAAACGTAAAAGAGGAAGCATCTTAAATAAGATGCTTCCTCTTTTACGTTTTTATTTATTTTGATTTACTAGCCTTCTGAAATAAGAATGCAGTTTTATCTTCTTCTTTTACAATACCTTGTTTTAATGCTAATTCTCCCGCAACTTTAGGCGCTAACCATAGCATTGGGAATAATAAAATTGATACCGGAACTGCCGTCACTACGATAAACGATTGTAGCGCATTAATACTTCCTTCACCCATATATAAAAGAATTGCTGCAACTGCTCCCATAATAAGCGACCAAAAAATTCGCAAACTAATTCTAGGATCTCCGTCTCCAGTCACTGCCATTGAAATGGAATACGCCATTGAATCTCCTGTTGTCACTACAAATAAAATTGTTAATAAAAGAAATGCTGGTCCAATAATATTAGAAAGTGGCAATTGCCCTGTAATTGCAATCATAGCTGCCGGCATACCAGATTCACTTAATGCGTCCGAGATAGAACCAGGATTCATTAACTCATAAAACACACCTGATCCACCTAATATAGTAAACCAAAACGTTGTAATAATAGGTGCGATAATTCCAATTGCAACGATGATTTCTCGAATCGTTCTCCCTCTTGAAATTCGACTCACTAAAATTGCCATCATTGGTCCGTATCCAATAAACCATCCCCAGAAAAAGATTGTCCAAGATCCTAACCAACTTGTATCACCACGGTATGTGCTCATCGGTATAAACTCACTTACATAAAATCCAAACGAAGAAACAAACGAATCAATAATAAATCCACCTGGCCCAAATAGTAATATGAATGCCATTAACAAAATTGCTAATCTAACATTTAAATTACTTATAATTTGAATCCCTTTATCAATACCTGTTACTGCCGATATGGTAGACACGGCCACTACACAAACAATAATTGCCAATTGAGTAGTAAACACATCAGAAATTCCAAATAATTCTTGTAACCCATAACTTGCTTGTAAACCTAAAAATCCAATGGGGCCAATTGTACCTGCAGCTACTGCAATAATTGCAGCTGCATCAATTATCGTTCCAAGCAGGCTCTTTCTTAATTTTTCCCCAAAAATAGGATATAAAAGCGTTCGAGGTTTTAGCGGCATACCTTTATGATAATGTCCATACATCATAACTACCGCACTAATTGTACCTAAAATCGTCCATGCTAAAAATCCCCAATGCATATAACTTTGTGCTAAAGCAGGCATGACTGCTTCTTTCGTTCCAGCAGATATACCATCATGTATTGGTGGCACCGTCATCAAATGGTACATTGGCTCTGCTGCTGCCCAAAAAACGCCACCTCCGGCAAGTAATGTAGACATAATAATAGCAAGCCATTTTGCCGTACTAATCTCAGGTTTTTCTAATCCCCCAAGTTTAACTCTCCCATATTTGGAGAACGCCATACACATCGCAACAATAAATGTACCTAATAATAAAACTTGCCAGAAGGCACCAAAATATTTAATTGAAAAAGCGAAACTGTTATTAATCGCACTCTCTACATAATCCTTGTTCAAAAAAACTGCAATTACAAATAATAAAAGTGAACCACCGCTAATAATAAATACAGGCCAATCAGTTTTTCGACTCTTCATCCTCATTTACAATTCCTCCTTCCTCAGCAATCTAAAAAAACAACTTTATTATGTTTTATTGTTTAAACCCAAAACACAATAATTATATATGCATAACATTTTATCGACTTCCCACATACTTATGTTGTCCCTAAAAATATGCCAAATCCCTTATTAAAAAGAAAAAATCTCTTTCTCTTACATAAAAAAGCAAAACAAAAGACCTTATATTTCTATAAGGTCTTCGAAACAGAAATTTGATTATAACATAAGGAACTCCTTGGTTCAAAAATCCTCTTCCAAAAATAACCGAGAGTAAAGGCTTCCATTTGCTACATAACAGTAATTAAAAAAATTATATTTTGCAGAAAAAACTGCACTAAATATTATTTATGAAAGAAATTTGGCTTCAAAATTTCATTCGGATACGGTTTGTGATAAATATGAGTGGTAGCTGGAGATAATGGTGGAATAAGCCACACCCAATTACCTGTTACAACACGACCACAAGCAGCTTCTTGCTTCTCAAATTGCTGAAATTGTTGTGCAGCAGTATGATGATCAACAATACTAACTCCTTGTTTTTTAAAAGAGTGTAGTACGGCAATATTCAACTCAATTAGCGCCTTATCCTTCCATAACGTACCGTTTCTCGATGTATCTAAATCCATCATCTCCGCAACAGCCGGAAGTAAATTATAACGATCATGATCCGCTAAGTTGCGCGCCCCAATTTCTGTTCCCATATACCATCCATTGAACGGAGCAGCTGTATAAGAAATACCGCCAATTTCTAAGCACATATCCGAGATCATTGGAACCCCATACCATTTTGCTCCAAGTGATGAAATAGGGTATTCTGGGTGTTCAATTGGCACTTCTTTTACTTCTTTCCTCGGAATTTCTTTATATGTAGGCGCCTTCCCGTTTATAGAAAACACAAGTGGCAATACATCGAAATTCGTACCTTCTCCTTGCCAGCCAAGCTCCTGACAAAAGTCCGTAAATGTAGCGGAATGAGAGTCACCGATCACTCCCATTTCTGTTTTATATCCTGCATATCGAATCAATTGGTGATTATAAATTCGTATATTATTTTCCTCACCTTGATATTGCTTAAAAATCGTAATGGTTGGTTTAACTTTCCCGTCGTTCGTTGCATATTTAATATGATGAATTAATGCATTATATACACCCTCTTCATCATTTACTTCGCGCGCATCTAATATGTGCATCTTACTCCAAAATAGTCTTCCAATACATCTATTACTGTTACGCCATGCCATTCGTGAACCATGAACAAGTTCTTCAAATGTATGCTCATATGTCCCTGTCTTCTCTACCTCAATTTGAATTTCTTTTATACGTTCTTCTATCAATTGTTCTTTATGAAGCTCTTTATAACAAATCGTAATAAAATTACTTGCTTCCTCTATTAATTGTTTCGTTTCACTCATAAACAATCTCCTTCTATTTCAACAAAACCCTGATACTTTACAGTATAAGCAAAAAGGATAGGAGTCACAAATGAAAGCGAGAGTGTTACTTTTATTGTAATATTTTTCAGAAAATTAACGAACTTACTATTGACTTCCATAGAAAATGAGTGTATTTTTGACTCAGGTAAAGTATTTTTACCTAGACCAACTTTTGAATAGAAAGGAGGGAATGTTATGTCTTCATTTCAATTGCCAAAGCTTTCATATGACTATGATGAACTAGAGCCACATATCGATAGCAATACACTTTCCATTCATCATGGAAAGCACCATGCGACATACGTAAACAATTTAAATGCTACTTTAGAAAATTATACTGAATTACATAATAAATCTTTAGAAGAATTGCTATGTAATTTAGATGCTTTACCGAAGGAAATTGTTACAGCTGTACGAAATAACGGTGGTGGTCACTATTGTCATAGTCTTTTTTGGGAAGTGATGAGCCCACGAGGTGGCGGTGAGCCTAATGGAGACGTTGCAAAAGTAATTGATTATTATTTCAATACCTTTGACAACTTAAAAGATCAACTTTCCAAAGCAGCTATTAGTCGTTTTGGAAGTGGCTATGGATGGCTTGTTCTTGACGGTGAGGAACTCTCTGTTATGAGTACACCAAATCAAGATACGCCTTTGCAAGAAGGAAAAATCCCCTTACTCGTAATTGATGTATGGGAACATGCTTATTATTTAAAGTATCAAAATCGGCGCCCCGAGTTTGTTACCAACTGGTGGCATACAGTAAACTGGGACCAAGTAAACGAGAAGTATTTACAAGCAATTCAATCGCAAAAACATTAGTCGTACGTATAAGGTAAATTTGGTAATGTAAAATCAGTATTGTCGAAATCCTCCAGAATCCCCCGGATTGCCACCGGGGGATTTATGATTACTTCATTGTATTTATATAATGTTTTAAAACATTTTTTATTTCTATTTTCAGCTCTCGGAACAAAAATCCAAATTCACGAGCCTTTCCATTATGTAACGTACAGTTAGTTACCTCATTATAAGGAGCTATATTTTCCCCAGCTTCCTGGATAAGTGCTTTTATTCCCGTCTTCTCTTCTATGAAATGAATAATTTCTTCCGTAGAAACTACCCCGTTACTACAGGCGTTAATTGGTCCTTTCACATTTTCCATTCCGCACCAAGCTAGAAACTCTCCTGCCTCTTTTTCATGTATAAATGACAAATTTCCATCTACATGATCCACAACGATAGGGTTTTGGTTCACAACACATTCAACGTAAAATTGTAACCTTTTCGTATAATCATTTTCTCCAATAACAACTGGAAAACGCACTGCAACGACTGGGAATGTTGCATATTGAAATAAAACCGCTTCGGCTAATCGCTTTCCTTCACTATAATTAAAATCATTCCTATCTCCATATGTAATTGCATATTCGTATGGATTAAAGTCCTCTTCTAACAAGCTTAATGCAGGTTCATAGACAGCCATTGAAGATGTCATAATATACTTCTTCGTTTTTCCTTTCAAAACTTCACATACCATTTTCGCTGCATTTGAACTATAGCATAAATTATCGTATACAATATCATAACTTTTTCCTTCTAGACGCTCTTCTAGTAGTTTTCCATCTTCTCTATCGACAATTATTCTTTTTACTGCATTACCAAAAGAATCTTCAGTAACTCCCCTCGTGGCAATTGTTACATCGTGTCCAGCTTGCAAAAGGTACTCTACTAAATGTTTACCAAAAAATCTTGTTCCTCCTAGCACCAACACTTTCTTCAATTTCATCATCCCCATTTTTGCAATTTATAAAATACTACTTCTTTTATTATAAAAGGCTATTATAAAAAAAAGCATGAAATCAGTTTAACGATTCCATGCTTTTATGCAGATAATATATTAACGGACTCTATATTTAAAAATACAATAACAAAAGTACAAAATAGAAATTACTGATACATAAACCCATAGTTCATATACAAATCCCTCTCCCCACACTCCCATAAAATAAAATAGTGAAGGTAAAGTCAATGTTACCCATGATTGTACGAAGGCGATTCGTCCGAGATATTGATTAATATTCTTTTTTTGTGTATTTAGCACAAAGAATAAGTACCAAAGTAATGCCCACATAAACCATGTTAACGCATTAACAACATCATGAAATTGAACAAATGAAACAACCATATAGAATAAGGCTATAATTGCTACCCAAATACAAAACCATCCTAGACCACTACTATCCATTCCCTTTATAAAAGTAACACCTACATATAAATAGGTTAATCCAAATAAGAAAGTAGCCGCATATGAATACACTGTCCAATTGCTTTGGTCAGAAATCATGATCAAATAAAACGGAATAATAATTTGTAGTGCACCCACAAATAAATTAAAAACACCCGCACTTTTCATCTCTGCTTTCCCTAATATAACAAGACTATTTAAAAATAAAGCTGCCCCTGAAAGTAATAATCCTACATAACCCATATATACTCGTGTGAAAATCTTTACCTTTCACACTTTTAACCTCCCCACACTATAAAGTGATACTTATATTATTTTTCTTCCCATTTAAAACTACATACATAATTTTTCATCTGTATAAGTCAGACCTCCTACCTTAAAAAGGAGCGAACTTAAAACGCTTTCAATAATAAATAATCCTATCAAAACATGAACTAGGATTCCTTGATTATAAACGGACTCTAGCGATGATACAAGTGTTGGAATACATTTCAATAATACGCTTTCAATTTCCATAAAAAATGAATAAAATAATACATTCCTCTATCTCATTCTACTACCTTCTAGCATAAGATATTGTAAAATCCTATCATTTTAAGAAAGGTTTGATATTTATGCCTCTTCATTATCCAAATCATTCTGTTTTTCACTCTACAGGTGTATTAACAAGAGAACCTGCAACTATTTCAGCGGTCATAAACATTGTAAATTTAGATGCATATTACGCTCACTATGTAAATATAGAAGTGTGGGATTGGTCTAATTATTCTAATCCTGTAAAGTTACCTGTATTAATTGGTGAAAATGCAGAAGTAGAATTCCCATATGTTTTACAAGGCAATCATCTCGCAGTCTTTTATGCTAATTTAGATGAAACTATTGATTTGTATGAAATACGTATTTCTTATCCCGCTCACTCCAATATTATTGCAAATTGTTTCGGACGAAGTCTCCCACCATATACAAGTCAAGAGGGAAACACAGTATATCACAAACAACTTGTTCGAATTCATTAATTCCTCCTATTATGTAATAGGTGGTGGTCCGTAATACATTCTTTCTTATGAGAAAATTGTATTACGGACCTAAAACGCGATAGTAACCCTTAACAGTTTTTGATTGTTTCAAATCCTCAATTTTGTATAAGGAATAGGCTTGAATCAAAACCTTTAATTTCTTTTAATAAATTTACATATGCTCGCTGAAATTGCTCTTGTGTTGCTGGCTGATCATAAAATAAAACTTTAATCAGTTGGGGTTTTACAGGCAGTTGATCCCTCATCTATATCCTTTCCGATAATTTTCCTTATTTATAACAATACCTTTGTAGCACTTTTCAATCTTTATTCACTTACTACTAGGCTATATTAAATACACTTTCGTTCTAAGACGAGAAATAGAGCGCATACTTAATAATCAATACCTTTACTAATATTGAAAGTATCGATTCCTACACGTGTTGCCAGTCAAATATTCCTATAAAACAGGGAACGTTCTTTTCTAGGTTAGGTAATAAACTTAATAAAAAATGAATATAAAAAATGACCTCTTGCTTTTAAGCAAAGGTCATTTTTTTATTCATCATTAAACTTCTAAATAGCCATTTTTATTATTTGATTGCCATTTCCAAGAATCTGCACACATCTCTTCTAATCCGCGTGTTGCCTCCCAGCCTAATTCACGCTTTGCTTTCGATGCATCAGCAAAACATACTGCCACATCACCTGGGCGACGCTCTGTGATTTTATAAGGAACTTTCTTGCCCGAAACTTTTTCAAATGCTTCAACCATCTCTAGTACACTATAGCCCATGCCTGTGCCCAGGTTATAAGCATCTACTCCTGTTGTACTCATTACTTTCTCAAGCGCCTTTACGTGACCATTTGCTAAGTCCACAACATGGATGTAATCACGGACTCCTGTTCCATCTTTCGTTGGATAGTCATTTCCGAATACACTTAATTCTTTTAACTTACCTACTGCTACTTGCGTTACATATGGCATTAAGTTATTTGGGATTCCATTTGGATCTTCTCCGATACGCCCACTTTCGTGTGCACCAAATGGATTGAAATAGCGAAGTAATGCGATACCCCATTCTGCATCTGCAAATGCTACATCACGCATAATTTGCTCAATCATTAATTTCGTTTGACCATATGGATTTGTTGCACTTAATGGAAACTCCTCCGTAATCGGTGACGTTTCCGGGATACCATATACAGTTGCAGATGAACTAAAGATCATCTTCTTTACATTATGTTTCTGCATTACTTCACATAGCACTAACGTGCTTGTAATGTTGTTATGATAATATGTTAATGGAATCGCTACTGACTCCCCTACAGCTTTAAATCCTGCAAAGTGAATAACTGCTTCAATTACATTTTCTTCAAAAATTGCGTCAAGCGCTTCGCGATTTAAAACATCTTCTTTATAAAACTTAAATTGTTTTCCTGTTATTTCTTTCACTCGATTTATGGATTCTACCGAGCTATTCGAAAGATTATCCACTACTATAACTTCGTAACCGCTATTTAGTAATTCTACACATGTATGACTACCAATATATCCTGCTCCACCTGTTACAAGTATTGCCATAATTATAGTCCTCCATATTTCATTCATTATAAACTTCTCAAAGTATATCACATATTTCTTATCCTATGTTTAACATGCGAACACAGAAACTTACATTTTATCCCATAATAATTTTATAACATATACGATTCTAATCAGGTAATAAAAAAAACGCCACATAATAAAAATTATGTGGCGTCTTTTTATTAAATTACGTAACAATATACACTTAGAAAATGCGCAAGACTACCTAATAATACAAAAACATGAAAAATTTCATGATGTCCCATATATTTAAACTCTAGCCATTTTGGCTTTGTGCCATAAATAAATCCACCAATTGTATAAAAAATGCCCCCAAGTACTAAGAAAACAATACCTCCTGTACTTAAATTCTCAGCTAACGGTGCAAAGAACAAAACAATTAACCAACCCATCGTAATATAAATTGCTGTCGATAACCATCTTGGACAATTAAACCAAAACATTTTAAACACAATACCACAAATCGCAGTTGCATAGACTAAACAAAATAATAGCAAACCACTTGCTGAATTTAATGTAATTAAGCAAAAGGGTGCATATGTACCTGCAATTAATATAAAAATCATAGAATGATCTAGCTTCCTAAAGAAGTAAATAACACGTTCATTGGCCACAACACTATGATACACAGCTGACGCCGCATAAAGGACCATCATTCCAATACCAAACAAAATAACAGCTGTAATTGCAGCAAATGATGGCATCTTAATAGAAACTTTCACAAGCATAGCTAATAAGGCAATAAATGATAAGATCGCTCCACCTAAGTGAGTAAATGCGTTAACTGGTTCCCTTACATAAGTATTCATAATAACACCCCTCATATAATTACATGTAGTTTTGATAACTACATGTAATTATATACACATTTCTTTTTAAGGTCAACATTTACAATTCATTTGTTTCGTAATACCATATTTAAAGATATATTAAACATTAAGTTCCACTAAGTTATAAAAGTGAGGGATTCTACGTGGAAAATATAAATGAATTACTTGAGACATTACATTTAGAAAAAAATATTAAACTTGAGGATATTCCAAATGTTGACTTATATGTAGACCAAGTTGTCCAACTATTTGAGAATACTTATGCAGATACAACGAGAACTGATGATGAAAAAGTATTAACAAAAACGATGATTAATAATTACGCAAAAGGGAAACTATTCATCCCTATCAAAAATAAAAAGTATTCAAAAGAGCATATGATTTTAATTAGCCTGATTTACCAATTAAAGGGAGCTCTCTCCATTAACGACATAAAAAGTTCATTAGAAAATATAAATGACTCCTTATTAAACGATGATTCATTTGAATTAAATGCGTTATATAAAAATTATCTTGCTCTTACTGCAAGCAATGTCGAAAACTTTAAACAAGACGTAAATAAACGTGTTACAGAAGTAAATAAGATTTCTTCCTTAGAAGGTACAAAGCTAGAAAAATTTCTACTATTAACATCCTTCGTGACTATGAGTAATATGTATAGACGTTTAGCAGAGCAACTAGTTGATGATTTGAAAAAATCATAAATAAAAAACTATCCACCTATTAAAGTGGATAGTTTTTTATTTACTTAATTGCCTCATGAACTTTTAATTGTTTCCCTTTAATCGTTGTAGTCTTCATGACTTTCAAGACAAGTGGTCCTTTTCCATTTAATATTTCAACGTAAGAAACGTTATCTTGTATCGTAATAATGCCTATATCTTCTGCTGTAACACCTTTAATTTTAGCAATTGTACCGACGAAATCTACCGCTCTAATTTTCTTTTTCTTCCCGCCATTAAAGTACAGCTTCATAATGCCTTTGTTTATGTCCGCATTTTTATCTTTCTTAATAATTGGTTTAGCATGTATCTTTTCTTCAAATGCAGCTTTCTCTTTCATAACTTCTTCTTTTGAAGGTCCAATTGCCTTTGGAATTTCAAAACCAATATAATCCTCAATCTCTTCTAAAAATCTATTTTCATATGGTGTTATAAATGTAATAGCTTTTCCACTATTTCCAGCTCGTCCCGTTCTTCCAGTACGATGTACATAGCTTTCTTTTTCAAGTGGAATATCATAATTAATAACATGTGTAATATTATCAATATCAATTCCTCTCGCAGCTACGTCTGTTGCTACTAAATAACGGAATTTTCCTTTTCTAAAATCATCCATGACTTCAAAACGATCTTCTTGTACCATACCACCATGTATTTTGTCACAAGGATAATTAGCTCGTTTTAGCTGTCTATATACATGATCTACATTTTCTTGTGTACGGCAGAAAATAATACAACTATCAGGATTCTCAATCATTGTTACATCTTTAAGTAGTGAAAACTTCTCGTCTTCTATCGCCTCAAAAAGAGTATGTTCAATTTTATCCGTTGTAATCCCAGCTGCTTTAATTTCAATATGAGTTGGTGAATTCATATATGTACGAGACAATTTTTCAACATCTTCTGGAAGTGTTGCTGAAAATAACATTGTCATTCTTTTTGTAGGTAATTCATCAATAATTGCCTCTACTTGATCGATAAAGCCCATATTTAGCATCTCATCTGCTTCATCAATAACTAAATACTTCAAACACTCTAAAGAAAGGGTACCCTTCTCAATATGATCCAATACACGACCAGGAGTCCCAACTACAATGTGTGTCTTTTGCTTTAATTCTAATTTTTGACGTGCAAATGGAGATTTCCCATAAACTGCCGCAGCCTTAATCCTTTTGAATCGACCTATATTTGTAATATCTTCTTTTACCTGCACCGCAAGCTCTCTCGTTGGTGTTAAAACTAATGCTTGTGGTTTATTCTCTTCCCACTCCACCATTTCACAAAGTGGAATACCAAATGAAGCTGTTTTTCCACTTCCAGTCTGAGACTTCACAACAAGATCCTTCTTTTGTAATGCGACTGGAATAACCTCACCTTGTACTTCTGTTGGATGATCATATCCTAACCCAGTAAGTGCCCTTACAATTTCCTTACTTAATTTATAATCAGAAAAACTTTTTTTACTCATATATTAACCTCATTTTATTATGTATTATTTTCTTTTTTATCTTTTGTATACGTTACTATTACCCTACTTATTATACTTGAAACCTTACATAAAAAGGTGGTTCATACCAGATTCCTCTTTTTATATAGAAATAAACCTTATCATTTCATATATTGTTCAACTAATTGATAACATCTTTTGCTCGTATTGTTAGCATTGACTCTTTCATGGTATCCTCCATTCCACTCCAAAAAAATAAAAAGAATACATACAACCTTATATAATTATCTCAATTTTTCAATCTTTACCATAAACGAACAATATAAATAAAAATACATTTTAAATTCGTTTTTAACGTTATTTTTCAGATGTAACATCTAGTTTTTCAAAAAATGTTAAGAAATCCTTTGACTTCTTAATAAAAATAATGTAAATTATCCTATGGACGAACATTTTTGATTAATAAAAATAAAATATTCGTATTTTAGGGGTGTAAATGATGGAAAACGTATTCGACTATGAAGATATTCAATTAATTCCTGCAAAATGTATTGTAAATAGCCGCTCTGAATGTGATACAACTGTCACTTTAGGAAAACATAAATTTAAATTACCTGTCGTGCCTGCAAATATGCAAACGATTATTGATGAAAGAATCGCAACTTATTTAGCTGAAAACAATTACTTCTATATCATGCATCGTTTCCAACCAGAGAAACGAATCTCATTCATTAGAGATATGCAATCACGTGGATTAATCGCTTCTATCAGCGTTGGTGTAAAAGAGGACGAATATGAATTCGTACAACAATTAGCTGCTGAGCAAATTACACCTGAATATATCACGATTGATATCGCACACGGTCATTCTAATGCTGTGATCAACATGATTCAACATATAAAAAAACATTTACCAGGGAGCTTCGTTATCGCTGGAAACGTTGGAACTCCAGAAGCGGTAAGAGAATTAGAAAATGCTGGTGCTGATGCAACAAAAGTTGGTATTGGACCTGGTAAAGTTTGTATTACTAAAATTAAAACAGGCTTCGGAACTGGTGGTTGGCAGCTAGCTGCACTTCGCTGGTGTGCAAAAGCTGCAAGTAAGCCAATTATCGCTGATGGTGGTATTCGTACACACGGCGACGTAGCTAAATCTATTCGATTTGGGGCAACTATGGTCATGATCGGTTCTCTATTCGCTGGTCACGAAGAGTCTCCAGGGGAAACAATCGAAAGAGATGGCAAACTTTATAAAGAATACTTCGGTTCTGCTTCTGAATTCCAAAAGGGTGAGAAGAAAAACGTTGAAGGTAAGAAAATGTTCGTTGAGCATAAAGGTTCTTTAGAAGATACGTTAATCGAAATGGAACAAGATCTTCAATCTTCTATCTCTTACGCTGGCGGAACAAAATTAGATGCTATTCGTACTGTAGATTATGTTGTCGTGAAAAACTCGATTTTCAACGGCGATAAAGTATATTAATTCTTAAATTTAAAAAGAAGGACAAGCATAAAAGTGCTTGTCCTTCTTTTTAATATATAAAAACATAAAATATTTTTATTTTACTGAATTTTCTAGTATCATGTTTTTAAATAGTCTTAATGAGGAGGAGATAGACTTGAAAAATGTAATGGAAAATCGCCTTAATCGCGCAGAGGTGCCTGCTGAACTAACATGGGATTTATCCGATTTGTATAATTCTGATGCCGAATGGCATACCGCATTAAACGTATTAGAAAATGATATACAGAAACTTGATACATTTAAAGGACGTTTACATACCAACTCCACAACTTTATTAAATTGCCTACTTTTAGAAGAAGAGCTTTTAATGAAGTTAACAAAACTGTATTCATATGCAAATTTAAAAGAATCTACTGATCGTACAAATCCAGTTATTCAAGCGAACTCTTCCAAAATTTCTGCTTTATGGACGAAAGTACATACTGCACTATCCTTTATCCATAATGAAATTCTCTCACTTGAAGAAGGAACAATTGAAAAATATTTAACTGACGAAACAAAACTTGAACCTTTCCGTAAGTCGTTACTAGAGATACTCAAAAAAAGGCAGCACACTCTCTCTCCTGAAACAGAAGAAGCACTTGCTGCACTTGGCGAAGTTCATAGTTCTCCATACAAAATTTACGGCATGACTAAATTGGCCGATATGGATTTCACTTCTATACAAGACGAACAAGGAAACGAACTCCCTGTTTCATTCTCATTATTTGAAAGCAAATATGAATTTTCTCCAAGCACATATATACGTCGAAAAGCATATTCATCATTTGTTTCCACACTAAAACAATATAAAAATACAATTGCCACAACATATGCTACTGAAGTTAAAAAACAAGTAACACTTTCTCGTTTACGTAAATATGAATCCGTTACCCATATGCTATTAGAACCACAAAGAGTTCCACTTGAAATGTATAACAACCAACTTGATATTATTTATAAAGAATTAGCACCTCATATGCGCCGTTTTGCAGATTTAAAAAAGAAAGTATTAGGACTCGATCAAATGCTTTTCTGCGACTTACATGCACCTTTAGATCCCGAATTTAATCCAGCTATTACTTATGAAGAAGCAGGCACGCTCATTCAAGATTCTTTAAAAGTATTAGGCGATGAATATAGTTCAATAATCCAAAAAGGATTCAAAGAAAGATGGGTAGATCTTGCAGATAACGTAGGCAAATCAACCGGGGCATTTTGCTCAAGTCCATACGGCTCTCATCCCTATATTTTAATTACATGGCAAAATACGATGCGTGGATGCTTCACATTAGCACATGAATTTGGACATGCTGGTCATTTCTATTTAGCAAATAAAAACCAACGTATCATGAACGTACGCCCATCTATGTACTTTGTTGAAGCACCATCAACTATGAATGAATTACTATTAGCTCAGCATTTACTAGCGACTACTGACGATAAGAGAATGCGCAGATGGGTCATTCTACAACTACTCGGCACATATTATCACAACTTTGTTACTCATTTACTTGAGGGTGAATATCAACGTAGGGTATATGCTCTAGCAGAAGAAGGACAGGCCCTTACAGCTACAACTTTAACTGAAATTAAAACAAATGTCCTTTCGACATTCTGGGGAGATTCTGTAGAAATCGATGAAGGTGCGGGCTTAACTTGGATGCGTCAGCCTCATTATTATATGGGTCTATATTCTTACACATATTCCGCAGGCCTCACTACAGCTACTGCAATAGCTCAAATGATTAAAGCGGAAGGACAACCTGCTATTGATCGCTGGTTAAATGTGCTTCGCGCTGGTGGTACAATGAAACCACTTGAACTAATGAAACATGCCGGAGTAGATATGTCAAAATCAGATGCAATCCGTAAAGCTGTTTCTTACGTTGGTTCATTAATTGATGAATTAGAGCATTCTTATCAAGAATAAAAAATAAGCCCTCGCTTTATGAGGGCTTATTTCATATTTACTTCCCAAACCTTTTACGATATCCACATTTCCTACAAAGCTCTTCAACCGCAACTCTTTTTGAAAATCCATCGACAATGTTTGTTGCTCTTTCACCTTCTATAATGTTAGAAAATGAATCATTATTAATATTTCCAAGGTTAATAATCCCTTCACCATCTAAACAACAAGGAATAACCGTCCCATTCGCTAAAATCCCTGCCTGATTACGAAGTCCATGACAAAATCCTTTCCCATCATCCTCTTCTTCATGTAATGCTGGCCACTGGAATTCATAGTCTTGATTAATAAAGACACGTTCTGCAATTTTTATACCTTTTCCTGGTGTAAGCTTCTCTTCAATCTGATAAGATAGATCAAATTCATTTTCAATTATGGATAATAACTCTCTATTTTTCTGGATTTCAGCATTTGTTTTATTATCCTGAGTTAAATTCCATAACCTTAACGATACAATTAAATCTGATTGACTTGTCGCTTCCCTAATGAAGGAAAGTATACTCCTTACATAGCCCTCTTTATCTTGCGAACCTGGGTGTCCATCAAAACTATGCAGTGAAAAATTCATTTGTCTTAACGCGGGCTTATTTAACAGCCTATGCCTTCTCTTATTAATTAACGTTCCGTTCGTTGTAATATTAACTTTAAACCCTTTTTCATGGCTTAAGTCTAATAGCTGATCTATTTTCGGATGGAGCAACGGCTCACCCTTCACGTGCAAATAAATGTAGTCTGTGTGAGGTTTAATTTGGTCTAATCTTTTAGCAAAATCCTCTACAGAAATGAATTGCTTCTGCCTTTCCGTCGGCGGACAAAAGCTACACGCAAGATTACACACACTCGTAATCTCCAAGTAAAACTTCTTAAACTTCTTCACCTTTAATTCCTCACTTCTCTAACTACTTATACTTTTTCCTCTTCATATTACAGCATATTTTTATAGAAATAGAAACATACTTATTTTAGGAAATGTACATACCATCTAATAATGTTTAAAAGACCATCGGTAATTTTTGTCCAATGGTCTTTCCCACTATTAATTATCTTTAACCTCTTTTACATACTCCCATGTTTCACCTTGATCTTTTGATTGATAAAGTATACTACTATTACCATTGTAGTCTCCATCTGCTCCTTGCCCTACTAGCATGTTAAAAACTCCATCCTTCTCATAAGGCATATTAGGAAAATCAAACGGATTTATTGCCTGTCCACTTTCTAGTTTCACTTCATAATTTGTATAGCTCAACTTTTTAAAAGTTATACCCCCATCATCTGTACGGTATAACCTCCCTTCATTTCCAGAGGGTCTGGCTGCCCTTAAAAATCCGAGCTTTTCATTAAAAAAGATGATTCCTGATGCACTACCTACCGCTTCATTGAACGGGTCTTCATTTATAACTCCCCATGTTTCCCCTCCATCAATTGTCTTGCTTAGTGAATAAAAGGTGCTCCCTAATGCTTTATCTGTGACATCTAGTTTATAACCAACTTCTTTTGAAAAGTAAAATTGCTCATTATTATTAGTTAAATTCTTCTTTTTCTTTTTAGAACTACTTTCCTTACTCCAATTTGGGTCACCTAGTAAATTATATCTAGCAGGTACTACCTCTTTCTCTTTTCCAGGGATAAATATAGATACCGTATATCCAATTATTTCGGACTTTGCTTCTTCAAGCTTCTCTAATTTCCCATCTTTATTAATATTAATAATTCCTTCTCTGTTGTAACCCCAGTTCCTTTTCCCATAATAGACCAGCCCATACTTATCTTCATTCCACTTACTTACAGTTTGTTTAACTGGAATGGCTTGAACTGTTTTAATTAAAGGTTTTACTAATTTATCTTCATTATAATCAGCGTTAACATACCCATTTAATCCTACAAAAATATCTTTTGATTTATTTTTATTATAAGATATTAAGTAGCTTTCCTCTTTTCCAGCAGCATTTTTCCCATAAAGAAAAGTATCAAATGATGTAATTGTTCCATCTGATTTAAATTCCAAAGTAAAATCATCCGACATATATAACTTCTTTGGCAAAGTATATTTCTTATTTATATCTTCAAAAATGCCCTCTACACCATACTTATATATATTATCACGCTCAAGTTTAACTGATCTTTCGTTTTTTACGCTTTCTATAAACCATGCTAGTTTACCGCCATAATTCGTTGCACTTTTATAAATTTTTATCCCATAAAAAGACGTTATAAGGATAAGTATTAGAACAGAAATGTATTTCCATCCCTTTACATTTAATAATTTGGATGATTCGCGTTCCCTATTTTTCACAATTTTAATTGTAGTAAATATAATGATAAGTATTAGAAATGCTATAGATAATAACCAAATATAAATATTATTATTCATTCTCCCATACATACATAATAAAGCTAACTCATAACAAAAAATCCAGTATACGATTATTACTAATGGATTTTTTAGTAATGATGCCAATATTTTTTTCATATCTTCCTTAAATATGTTAATCCCCCCTAATTACATCTAATACTTCTTTTTTCCTATATTGAGTATACTTGATTTCACCAGGCACTTGCATACCCCCATATTTACTGTACATCTTCATTACATATCGGTTAAATCTAAAATAATAAAATGCGTATAAAAAAGCACTCTATCTTGTAAAGATAAGTGCTTTTTTATACGCATTTTATTCAATATACAGCCAATAATACTTCATGTTGGTACACAAGGCATGATTAATTTCGGATCAATATTTATGATACAGTTCACCGTAACTAATCTAAATAAGTTTAATTTTTATTATCTTTATAATTAAATTTAACAAAAAAGGTAGTGCCTTCCGATCCTGTTTGAATTTCTATTTTTGCATTATGGCGGGCAGCAATGGCATAACATACACCTAACCCCAATCCAGTTCCATTATCTTTGGTCGTGTAAAATGGCGTACCCAGTTTCTCTAAGACTTCAGGCCTGATACCTTTTCCTTGATCGTGCACTGCAAGCACCACACAATTTTGACCTTCCTTGTAGGTGCTAATGGTTAGAACTTTCCCTGTATTCATCGCTTCTAAGCCATTACGATATAGATTCATTAATAATTGCCGTATCTCATTACGATTTAAAAGTAATTCCGGAATGTCATTTGTATCGACTTGAATATATTTATTTTGATTATACGTATCAATCTTTATTAAAGGGATAATATCGCGGATAATTGAATTTAAATCTAACATCTGCAAATCTAATTTCCTTGTATTACCCATTGAGAGAAATTCAGTAATAATAGAATTGGCACGGTTAAGTTCTTCAATCATTAAATGAAAGTACTTATTATGTTTCTCATAGGTATTCTCTTCTTTTAATAACTGCAAAAATCCTAGTACCGTTGTCATTGGATTTCTAATTTCATGGCTGATACCTGCTGCCATTTGCCCTATTAAATCAATGTTAGATAATCTTTTCAATTCCTGTTCATATTTCTTTTTTTCCGTTATGTTTTTAAAAATACAGCAAATACCATCATCATACGGGTATGCAATAACTTCGTGCCAATATTCATCTGCAGTAGAAAGAAATTCGAAATGAACTGTAGTTCGCTCTGACATCGCACGATGAAATTCCTTATACATAACTGTGTCGATGTCACTCGGGAAAACATCCCATATATTCTTTCCTAATACATCTTTTGCTGTTTTTCTTTGCGGAAAATATTGGTGCTTATTTACGTACGTAAATTCCCATTTATTATTTAAAGTAAAGAATCCATCCGTAATACATTCAATCACACTTGTAACTTTTTCATTAGCAGCAGCTAGCTCTCCCGTTCGCTCTTTCACTATGCTTTCTAGTTGATCCATATATAACAAATTTGAAAACGTAGGGGCTGTGGCATCAACGATAGATTTTGCTAGTTGAATTTGAGAATTATCGTAATTGTGAGCTTTTCCTTCTTTGCCAACGACGATTACCCCTAATACTTCTCCCACTGAAACCAATGGAATCATCAATAGATCCTTACTATCTATATTTTTTGTTTGAATAACCTCTTGGATCTTGGCTTCATAGCTTTTCTCTGTCCGATCCGCTTCTGTCCAATCACAGCCCTTACTTAATTTCGTTGTTTTAATCGTTGTTTTGTCTAGCGGATCTAGAAGATGGGCAGTCATATTTTTACTCTCTAAAATCTGTTCTAAGTAAAAAAAGCATTTATCAAAACTCTCCTGTATCGAAGAACACATTGATAAATCACGGGTAACATTTAGTAACAGCTGCTTCTCAGCAATAAGGTTTTCCTTTTGTGTTAAATTATTTGCGTTTTGAATTGCGACCGCGGCCATATTTACATAAGCTTCAACACTTTGAATTTCTGAATCTGTTAAGTTCATCGGAATCCCATAATCAAATAAAAAAACCAGACCAAATAACTCTTGCCTAAATGAGATAGGCAGAGCTAATAAGGACTTAATTTTAAACGCATCAACTGGTCTCGGATCTGGTCGATGATCCTTTGAGGTATCAGGAATATAGATGGTTTTTTTCGTTTCAATAACTTCTTTTGCCAGTAAGTCTATTTCAGGATCAATTACCTGAGTATCGAGCGTTACGCCATTTATGGTCTCTGGTTTTCCTGCAAACCCTCTAAATGTTCCATCTTCCTGTGGTAAATAAATTCCAACAGCATCGCACCTAACAATCTCCTCTGATATCGCCATTGTCACACGCTGCAATACTTCACGTAGTTCTAATTTCGTATTTATTATTTTTGTTATATTCGCGAGCCTAGAATATCTCGTCTGATCACTTACCATTCACATAGCCTCCAGTTATAGGCATAATAAAATAAATATGATAATATCAGTGTCTTACCTTTATTTTACATAGAATATCTTACTTATGATACGGTTCCCCACGATTAATCCGAAACGCTCTATACACTTGTTCAAGCAATACTAATCGCATTAATTGGTGTGGTAATGTCATCTTTGAAAAAGAAAGTGATTCGTTTGAACGCTTCATCACTTCTGAACTTAGTCCGAGTGATCCACCAATTACAAATGCGACTTTACTCTTTCCGTATGTAGCAAGGCGATCTAGACTTACCGCAAATTCTTCTGATGACTTTTGCTTTCCTTCTATAGCTAATGCAATCACATGCGTGTCATCAGAAATTTTATCCAGTATACGTATACCTTCTTTTTCCTTTACAATTAACATTTCTGCTTCACTTAAATTTTCTGGCGCCTTTTCATCGGGCAATTCAATTACTTCTACTTTTGCGTATGCTGATAATCGTTTTAAGTATTCTGCTATACCTTGTTTCAAATATTTTTCTTTTAATTTCCCAATTGAAATAATCGAGATATTCACACGTATCATCCACCTTACAAACATGTTATCCACAAAACTTATCCACATATCCACAAACACTACCCACATATTGTGTGAGAATCTGTGTTCGATACAACATATGTCGCCTCATTTTGACAAAATTCACATGTTTTTTTCTCTTTTTCTGAGTTATCCACATTGTTGATAACCGGCGCAACTTCACACTCATCCACAATAATATCTAACGCTAATTCAACATGTTCTAAACAACAAGGTAAATTCATTTTCTTCACCTCACTTTTCTACAATAGAAAACAGGAGGTAGGCCCTCCTGTTTTTAATACTTTTGAATGCCTAATTTCACTGTTGTTGTTACTCTTTTTGTACCACGATAAAACGTAAGAGTCATTTTATCATTAATTTCCTTATCATATAAGGCCGTGCGGAATCCAATAATATCGCGAATCGGTTTTCCATCTACTGCCACAATAACATCATGTTCTCTTAAACCAGCATCTGCGCCTGGCGAAGGACTTTTCACATCCAAAATACAAACTCCTTCTGTTACAGTACCTGGTAAATGTAATGTTTTTGACCAATAATAGTTTGGAATTTCATTTAATGACCTAAGTTCAATCCCAACATACGGCCTTCTTACTTTTCCATACTTCTCAAGTTCATTCATAATCGGAACAGCCCTAGTCACCGGAATAGCAAGTCCGATTCCTTCTACTTCTTTTGCAGCAATTTTCATTGAATTAATACCAATTAATTGTCCTGCTGCATTTACAAGCGCACCGCCACTATTCCCCGGATTAATCGCCGCATCCGTTTGTAACACTTCTACTTGCCAATCATAGTGTCCATCTTGATCTAAATCTACAGGGACAATACGTTCATTAGCTGAAATAATACCTTGTGTAACAGTTCCAGAGAATTGCAGTCCGAGTGGATTTCCAATCGCAATGACTGGCTCTCCTCTGCGAACAGTATTAGAATCGCCGATTTCAATTATTTTTTTCACATGCTTTGCATCTATTTCTAATACAGCTAAATCTGTGACTACATCGGTTCCTAATACTTTTCCAGGAACCTTCTTACCGTCACTTAAACTTACTTCAATACGATTCGCTCCAGCTACAACATGATTATTCGTTACAATATAAGCTTGACCATTTGTCTTTTTATAAATTACTCCTGATCCTGTACCAGCCTCTGAATCTGCCTCTGAAAAGTTATCTCGTTGAATGTTAATAACGCCCACAACAGCTTCAGATGCACGGTCAACAGCATCTACAAAGCTAATCTGTTTAATTCCTTGAGCTTCGGCCATATTACTTCCGCTTGCTTCAGCTTGCGGAAGCGTATCAGCAGAATTTGAAAATAAAGGAGCTCCAAACGCAAATAAAGAAGCTCCTACAATTGTTCCCGCTATACTAGAAAGAACTATACCTTTATGCTTCTTTTTCCCTGCACGTTTCATACGATAATTTTCTTCATCAATAAAGGACATATTTGTTCACCCATCTTCCTGAAAACAACTATATTCACCTTTATTGTTTACTAAAATGAAGAATTATACGTATTGAATTTTTGTAGGCATTTTTGGATCTGTATCGTGAATTTCAAAGGATTCACCCACTCCAAATCCTTTTTCCTCTAGTACTTGTGATACTGACATACGAGCTAGTTCTTTCATGTTATTATCTAAGCTTAAATGGGCTAAATAAATATGCTTTGTCTCATCTGTAATTACATCTGCCATTGCTAATGCAGCATCTTCATTACAAACATGCCCAACGTCGCTTAAAATACGTCGTTTAATGCTCCATGGGTAACGTCCCATACGAAGCATTTCCACATCATGATTACTTTCAAATACGAAAGCATTAGCTCCCTTAATAACGCCCTTCATACGGTCGCTTACGTATCCCGTATCTGTAATAAGTGCTAATTTCCTATTATTGTTATGGAAAGCATAAAACATCGGTTCTGCCGCATCATGAGAAACTCCAAATGATTCGACTTCAATATCACCAAATGTTTTCACATCCCCAACTGAGAAAATGAATTTTTGCTCAGTTGGGATATTTCCTATTAAATGTTCCATTGCATTCCATGTTTTTTCATTCGCATAAACGGGTAAATCATATTTACGCGCCAATACACCTAACCCTTTAATATGATCACTATGCTCATGTGTTACAAGAATACCTGATACATCATTTATATTCAGTTCTGCTTGTTTAAATAAAGCCTCTGTCGCTTTACCACTTAAACCTGCATCGACTAGTAATTTTTTTTCATCGGTTCCTACGTATAGCATATTTCCTGTACTTCCACTTGCAAGTACGCTAAAATGCAACCCCATTCTTTCTCACTCCAGTATGTTCATCAACCACTTGATTTTCCTTTTCCCCTAATTCCATAACTTGTCCTTCAATTGCATTCACAAAGAAGTCCTGTTTCTGCTCCGTTTTTAAATTCCACGTTGGAGCAAGTACTTGGTTATTAGAAGTAGATGCGGTAAGAGTGGCATAGCCAATTTGTGCTTCTTTAACATGCGTATTTCCATGAATTTTATTTTTTAAATACAAATTTTCTAAAGCTGTTTGAGCCGTAATAATTTCTTGCTCTTTCGTTTTTTCACCTTCGCCCATTTCTTTTAAATCAGTTAGCATTGTCTGCGTATATGAAACAAGTTCATTTTTTTCATTTAATTCCACAACAATCATCGCCTGATTATTATAGAAAATAGGCTTATCTTTATATTTTTGGAAGAAATAAATTTTAGAGTCTTTCACCGCTCCAAATTCATACTTTTGTCCATCCAATACATAGTTCTTCAAAAATTCATTATACTTATCTTTTGATAATGATTTCGTATTTAAAAAAGGCTCTTTTAGCTTACTTTCTATCTTGTACATATTTTGTATATGCGCCGTTTGATTTTTCAAAGACTGTATATCATCTTCTTTAAAGGCTTTATTTTCCGCTCTAATAAACGACTCTTTTTTCGGTTCCTTAGGGATATTCCCTATAGTAATTTTGTTTGCCTTTAATTCTTGATCTATCTTTGTTTCTGCAATAAGCTCCAATTGATTACTATCTTGCTTTTGAATGAATTGAAAAATGAGAAAGAGGTCCAAAACAAAAAAGGTCACAATAAATATGGTTTTAATCCGATCCCAATCCATTTAGTCCTCCCTCACTCCACTCATAGATTTTCTGTTTACCTGTTTCACCTTCAACAAGCTTTACATACCAAATTGGTTGTAGTCGAACTACTTGTCCATCTAGTGATAACTTGTATCCAATACCAATATCCTTAATTACTTGTTTCTTTATCTCTGGATTATTTTCTAGAGATGCTATTACAACATGCCCTGACGGAAGAGTAACCTTCTGTTCTATGCCTTTAGTATTTAAAGACAGCAACGGTCTTTCATATTCCATTACTTCTTCTGATCCCCATTTTTGTCTCAATTCAGCTAATCCATCTGTATTGAATACGGAATATCCATCTTCATGTAAGCGAAACACTGTCTCTCCTTTATTCATATAGTCCAAACGATATGAATCCAAACTTCCACTGTGACCACTTACGAATTCAAAGCTTTTTTGTAACAGCATTAAATTATCTATCGTTTTCTCAGTTAAGACAGAAGAGTTTTTATACTTTAGCATGTGACGATCGTCTTCAATTTCCATAGATCTAATACCATCTGTAAATGTTTCTTTCGATATCTCAGTAATTGGACTTAAATAACGAGGATCACTAAACAGAGCATTCTTAAACGTATCCACTGCTAAATTAGATGAGATATATGTTATATTGTTTAACTCTGTCGTTCCATCTGGTAAAAATAACTTTTTCATATCATTGATTTGATAATCAAAATAAGGCTTTGCTGATACTATAAATTGATTTTGGGCATTTACAATATCTTTTAAATACACGCCACTTAATTTTGCCTCATATATTTTAAAGTTATCACCATCAGAAACAAAGTTAATTTTAATTTCTTGATCCTTACTTCTAGAAGGATCAAGAAGAATACGATTAAAATGTTTAGGCTTATCTGTACCTTTCTCTTTCATGTTAAACATGGATTTAACTGCATCAAATGGGATATCGGTAGGGAAAACAAGTTCAATTTTCCCTTCACCATGCACATAGGACAGGAAATCACCCTTAGTGATTGATATCTCTCTAAACTCATGTAGTTCCCCTACTTCCAGAGGCTTATAGATTGATTCTATATCTGCCTCTCTTCTGCTCCCATAATGATTTTTATCTTTATGCACGATGATAGAAGTAGGACGGACAACATCGGCAATTTTAGTTTGATTCGTTCCTTCATTGCCCTGTACAAATTTCGCGTTTTGCATGGATGTAGAATCTGGCACATACGTCCATAGGTTAAAAGTAAGAAATAGGCTAATTACGACTAGGTTAATTAAAACTATTGTTTTAAAGTTTTCCATACTCATTCCCAATCGTCCTCTTCATCTGCTGCCATTGGTAACGTGAAATAAATAGTTGTCCCTTTTCCTTCTTCACTCTTCGCCCAAATAGAGCCACCATGTGCCTCAATCATTTCTTTTGCAATTGCTAATCCAAGTCCCGTACCACCCATTTGTCTTGAACGAGCTTTATCTACGCGATAAAAACGTTCAAAGATTTTATCAACGTTTTCTTTTGGAATACCCATTCCTTGGTCACTTACGCTAATTTCTAATAAATCACCGCGATCACGTAAGCGATATGTTACTGTTCCACCTTCTGGTGAATACTTTAATGCGTTAGAAATAATGTTATACAGCACTTGAGTAATTTTGTCAGTATCCATATCAATAAACCTAGATTTTTTAGAGAAAGATCGTTTGAAACTTACATTTTGCTCTTTAGACATTTCAAAGCGATCAATAACATTATTAAAGAAATCAGTAAAGTCGACCCATTCTTTCATTAAACGGTGCTCTGTACTATCAAGTTTAGATAGCTGTAACAACGCATTTACAAGTCTAATCATTCTTTCTGTTTCTTCTTGTGTAACCGTTAAAAATTGTGGTGCAATATTCGGATCCTGCCACGCTCCATCTGTAAGTGCCTCTAAATAACTGCGCATCGTCGTTAATGGCGTCCTTAATTCATGAGAGACATTCGCCACAAACTCACGGCGTTCCCCTTCTATACGCTCCTGCTCTGTTACATCATATAGTACAGCAATTAAGCCATTGGCCTTCCCTGTTTCTTTTTGAATAACAGAGAAACTAGCACGTAAAATATATGGTTCGTTTCTCGTACTAAAATCTAATAACACAGAATCTGGCTCTTCATATAAATGATCGAGCGTAAATTCTTCCTGTATCCCTAATACCTCTAAAACAGATTGATCGAGCGCTGTTTCACGAGAAACATTTAACATCTTTTCCGCAGGGTCATTTAGTAAAATAATATCCCCTTTTCGGTCAGTAGCAATTACTCCATCTGTCATATGTGATAAAACGGATGATAATTTACGCCTTTCACTTTCTGTAGAAGAACGAGCTTGTTGTAATTTTTTTGATAAATTATTGAAGGATAATGCCAGTTGTCCAATTTCATCATGGCTATGCACTTTTACTTTTCTCGAATAATTTCCTTTTGCCATTTCAATTGCTTGTCTCCGCATATCTGAAATTGGTCTTGTAATTGTTTGAGCCAATAAAATCCCAAGTACGGCCGTTACTAATAAGGCAATTACTGTTCCCGTAGCAAAAATTTGATTTATATCCTTCATTTGTTTATATACATCTTCCATAGATGCAACGATGTATATAACACCAAGCGCATCCTTGCCATTATCATCTAGAATCGGAGTAAGCATAACTTGAACACGATGGCCTGTACTACCATCCTTCTCAATTTTCACTTCTGGCTTTTTTTGTACTAACACTCGCTGAACAGCTATATCAGTTGATGTTCTATTCACCTTATTCTGCTTTGATTCATCTGAAATAGCCAATAACTTTCTATGCGAATCAAATACACTTACCTCTTGGATAACTTTCTTTTGATCAGAGGCAAATTTTCGAATAGAAGTTTTAATGGTTTCATCTGTTGACTCTGTTTCTGCTTTTGTATAACTTTTTTTAAACTCTTGTTTCAAGTTATATGATAATAAGTTTGTTTGCTGCGTTAAAGAATCCCTAAAACCTTGTACTAGGCTCTTCTCTAATTCCCTTACGAAATAAACCCCAATAACTTGCATCGCTATTAATATTAATAGCATATATATAAGCACAAATTTTAAATGAATAGATTGAAAAAAACCAACTTTCTTCATATACTATTCCTGCTCTGGGTCACGCAAGTAATACCCTACTCCACGTCTAGTTACAATTAAAGTAGGATGGCTTGGATTATCTTCAATTTTTTCACGCAAACGACGTACTGTTACGTCTACTGTGCGCACATCTCCAAAATAGTCATAACCCCAAACTGTTTGTAATAAATGTTCGCGTGTCATAACTTGTCCTAAATGTTTCGCTAAATAATGTAGCAACTCAAATTCACGATGTGTAAGCTCGATATTTTCCTCGCGCTTCGTTACACTATATGCATTTGGATTAATAACAATTGGTCCAATAACCATTTCTGTATTTTCTTCTTTTTCTGCAGAACCACCTTGTTGATGACGGCGTAAATTCGCCTTCACACGAGCAAGTAATTCCCTCGTACTAAATGGCTTCGTTACATAATCATCTGCCCCAAGCTCAAGCCCTAATACTTTATCAATCTCAGAGTCCTTTGCTGTAAGCATAATAATCGGCATTTCTGAACTTTTACGTATTTCACGGCAAACCTCTAATCCATCTTTACCCGGTAGCATAATATCTAATAAAACCATATCTGGTTGTTCTTCATTAGCTTTTTCAATTGCTTCATCACCATCATGCGCCATTACTATTTCAAAACCTTCTTTTTCTAGATTAAACTTCAAAATATCTGCAATCGGCTTTTCATCATCAACTACTAAAATTTTCTTTCCCATCATCGTCTATTTCCTCCTTATAAAAATATGGTCAATAATCCCTAAACATATCGATGTTTACATAGTATGTCCTATATGACCGCATCCTTTGTTTAAGTATTTTCTCCTCTATTCTCATAGACTCATGTATGATCCACTTTTACACGGCATCCTATACGATCTATAGAAAAACCTCTAGCTTCAACTGCTAGAGGCTCCTCGTTCTATTTTAAAATAACTACTCAGTTTTGTAAAATTACATAAATAAAAAGGATATTAAGTGGGCCCACTTAATATCCTGAGAGTGGCTCGGGACGGAATCGAACCGCCGACACGAGGATTTTCAGTCCTCTGCTCTACCGACTGAGCTACCGAGCCAAAACTATATATAAAACCACTAATGGTGGTATAAACAAAAGTGGCGGTCCCGACCGGGGTCGAACCGGCGATCTCCTGCGTGACAGGCAGGCATGTTAACCACTACACCACGGGACCAAAAATAAGCATAAAAAAAACATGACCCGTACGGGATTCGAACCCGTGTTACCGCCGTGAAAGGGCGGTGTCTTAACCACTTGACCAACGGGCCACGAAAAATAAAATGGTGAGCCATGAAGGATTCGAACCTTCGACCCTCTGATTAAAAGTCAGATGCTCTACCAACTGAGCTAATGGCTCATACTCACCAACGTCATATTTTCGTGACGACAAGATGTATCATAACATGTATTCTGTATTCTTCGCAATACTTTTTTTCATTTTTTTATAAAAGATAAGAAAAAACTCATGCGGACATGAGTTTTTTCTAAAAATATCAATTAAGCTTCGTATACATTACGAACAATATTCGTTTGGTTACGATCTGGTCCAACTGAGAACATAGATAATTGAATTCCTGTTAACTCAGAAACACGTTCTACGTATTTTCTTGCATTTTCAGGAAGCTCGTCTAATGATTTTACACCAGTAATATCTTCTGTCCAACCTGGAAGCTCTTCATATACAGGCTCACATTTCGCTAAAATGTTTAAGTTTGCTGGAACTTCATCGATAACTTCGCCATTGTATTTGTAAGCAACACAAATTTTAAGAGTTGGAATATCTGTTAGAACGTCGATAGAATTTAATGATAGATCCGTTAAACCACTAACACGACGCGCATGTCTTACAACAACGCTATCGAACCAACCTACGCGGCGCGGACGACCAGTTGTTGTTCCGTACTCACGACCAACTTCACGAATTTGATGACCAATTTCATCATTAAGTTCAGTAGGGAATGGACCGTCACCAACACGGCTTGTATATGCTTTACATACACCTACAACGCGAGTAACTTTCGCAGGGCCAACTCCAGTTCCAACTGTTACACCACCCGCAATCGGGTTAGAAGATGTAACGAACGGGTACGTACCGTGGTCAATATCAAGCATAACACCTTGTGCACCTTCAAATAATACACGGTGATTGTTATCTAGTGCATCATTTAATACAACAGATGTGTCGCATACATATTGTGCGATTTGTTGTCCATATTCGAAGTACTCTTCAAAGATTTCCTCTACGCTGAAACCTTCTGTATCGTACATTTTTTCAAACAAACGATTTTTCTCTACTAAATTGCGCTCAAGCTTCTCTTTAAATGCTTCACGGTCTAAAAGATCAGCCATACGGATACCAATACGAGCAGCTTTATCCATATATGCAGGACCGATACCTTTTTTCGTTGTACCGATTTTGTTATCACCTTTACTAGCCTCTTCTAACTCATCTTGTTTTAAGTGATAAGGTAAAATAACGTGTGCACGGTTACTTACACGTAAATTATCAGTACTTACACCACGGTCGTGTAAGTATTTTAACTCTTCAAGTAATGCTTTCGGATCTACTACTAAGCCATTTCCGATTACACAAATTTTCTCTTTATAGAAAATACCAGATGGAATTAAGTGTAACTTATATTTAACTCCGCCGAAAACAATTGTATGTCCCGCGTTATTTCCACCTTGATATCTTGCAACTACTTCCGCATGCTCAGAAAGAAAATCAGTGATTTTACCTTTTCCTTCGTCGCCCCATTGTGTTCCTACAACTACTACTGAAGACATTATTAAAGCACCTCCGCAATTTTCAAACGATCTATTCAAACAATATAATTGTACCAAAACCGAAAAAGAAGTCAACCAAAAAGCGAACATTTTTTTATTAAAAATCATTTTCGTTCGTAAGAATTATATTTTCACCTTATGAAAGCCTTATCTTTATCCCATAAAAAAAGAAACACATCTTATTATAAGAAATGTGTTTCTTTTTTATACTGCCTTTATGCCCCATCCTCAAAGCGTCGTTCTAAATTAACGAATTTATTAAATTCTTTAACAAACGCAAGCTCTACTGAACCTACCGGACCATTACGTTGTTTTGCAATGATAATTTCAATCGTATTTTTATTTTCCGTTTCACGGTCATAGTAATCTTCACGATATAGGAAAGCTACAATATCAGCATCCTGCTCAATACTACCAGATTCACGAATATCAGACATCATCGGGCGTTTATCCTGACGAGATTCTACACCACGAGATAACTGTGATAAGGCAATAACAGGCACTTGCAATTCACGCGCAATCCCTTTTAAAGTACGAGAAATCTCAGATACCTCCTGCTGACGGTTCTCACCTGATTTCCCACTTCCTTGAATAAGCTGTAAGTAGTCAATTAAAACCATACCAAGACCTTGTTCTTGCTTTAGTCTACGACATTTCGCTCGAATCTCATTTACCTTAATTCCTGGTGTATCATCAATATATATACCGGCATTTGAAAGACTACCCATCGCCATTGTTAATTTCGCCCAATCATCAGAAGTTAATGACCCGGTACGAAGTCTTTGCGCATCGATATTTCCTTCTGCACAAAGCATACGCATAACAAGCTGATCGGAGCCCATCTCCAAACTAAAAATCGCTACATTTTCATCCGTTTTCGTCGCTACGTTTTGTGCAATATTTAATGAAAATGCAGTTTTCCCTACTGACGGACGTGCTGCTACGATGATTAAATCATTTCGCTGGAAACCTGCCGTCATCTTATCTAATTCAGTAAATCCAGTTGGTATCCCAGTAACTTCACCTTTTTGATTATGCAAAAGTTCAATTTTATCATAAGCATCTACAAGAACATCTTTAATATTTTGAAATGCTTTTGCATTCGTTTGATGGGATACTTCTAATATTTTTTTCTCGGCCTCATTTAAAAGGCCGTCTACGTCATCTTCTCTCTCGTATCCATCCGACACAATATGAGTCGCTGTTCGAATTAAACGACGTAAAAGTGCCTTTTCAGCGATGATACGTGCATAATATTCAACGTTAGCAGCTGTTGGAACAACTTCTGCTAACTCTGCTAGATAAGACACTCCACCAACTTCTTCTAGTAATCCTTGATCAGCCATCGCTGATGTCATTATTACTAAATCGATAGGTTCTCCTTTGTCAGATAACCCAAGCATTACCTCAAAAATCTTTTGATGTTTCGTTCGATAGAATGAGTCAGGTACCAATAACTCTGATGCTGATGTTAACGCATCTTGATCAATTAATATGGCCCCTAAAACCGCCTGCTCGGCTTCTATATTATGCGGAGGGGTACGATCAGCAAGTACATCACTCATACGCAATCCTCCTTGCTTAATTTATTTTTATTGTTCACTAACATGAACTTTTACTGTCGCTGTTACTTGCGGATGCAATTTCACTGTTACATTTGTGTAGCCTAATGCACGGATTGCATCATCCATTTCAAATTTACGTTTATCAAGTTTAATTTTATGTGATTTTTGCATCGCATCTACGATTTGTTTGCTCGTAATAGAACCGAATAAACGGCCACCTTCTCCAGATTTCGCTTTTACTTCTACAGTTAATTTCTCTAATGTTTCTTTCAGCTCTTTTGCATTCTCAACTTCTGCTGCTGCATCTTTTTCTTCTTTACGCTTTTGAGCTTCTAAAGTTTTCATACTGCTATTTGTTGCTTCAGCAGCCAATCCCTGTTTTAGTAAGAAGTTATTTGCATAGCCATCTGGTACGTTTTTTACTTCTCCTTTTTTACCTTTACCTTTTACGTCTTTTAGAAAAATTACTTTCATGATTGTGTGCCTCCCTGTAAATAGTCATCAATAACAAATCGAAGCTTCTCCTCGGCTTCATCTACTGTAACATTTTTCATTTGTGTGGCTGCATTCGTCAAATGCCCGCCACCACCTAAGTTTTCCATAATTAGCTGCACATTCACTTCACCTAAAGACCTGCTGCTAATTCCAATGAGATTCTCGCCACGTTTCGCAACAACAAATGATGCAATAATTCCTGTCATTGTTAATAACGTGTCAGCTGATTGCGCAATAAGCACTTGATCGTAGTAATCATCACTATCAACTTTAGCAATCGCAATTCCATTTTTATAAATGTACGCATTTTTTATAGCTTTTGCAACCCGTAAATACTGATCCATATCTTCCTTTAAAAGTTCTTGTACAAGTACAGTATCTGCACCATGTGAGCGTAAATAGGAAGCAGCATCAAACGTACGAGCCCCCGTCCGGAATGTGAAACTTTTCGTGTCGACAATAATCCCCGCTAACAATGCCGTTGCTTCTAACATTGTCATCTTTAAATTTTTCGGTTGATACTCAAGTAATTCTGTAACCAGTTCTGCCGTTGAAGAAGCATATGGTTCCATATAAACTAGCAATGGATCTTCAATAAAATCTTCTCCACGGCGATGATGATCGATAACTACTACATTTTCAATTTTATGTAACAATTTTTGTTCCATCACCATAGAAGGTTTATGTGTATCAACAACAACAAGTAATGACTCATCATTCGCAAATTCCATCGCTTGCTCTGGAGTAATAAAGTGAGACCATAATTCCTCATTTTGTTTCACTTTGTCCATCAAGCGTTTAATTCCCTTATCAGAATCATTTTCATCTAATACAATATATCCTTTACGCTCGTTTAATTGAGCCACTTTTAAAATACCAATCGCAGCACCAATTGCGTCCATATCAGGAGCCCTATGCCCCATGATAATGACATTACTACTTTCTAATACTAAATCCTTTAACGCATGCGAAATGACCCTAGCACGTACACGGGTACGCTTTTCAACCGGATTTGTCTTGCCTCCATAGAACTTAACTTTACCTGTCGCTTGTTTAATAGCTACTTGATCTCCCCCGCGTCCAAGCGCAAGGTCTAAACCAGATTGAGCCATTGCCCCAAGCTCTGACAAAGGTAAATCACCTGATCCGACACCTACACTTAATGTAAGTGGTATATTCCTTTTAGATGTTTCTTCACGCACCTGATCTAAAATACTAAATTTCCCTTTCTCCATTTGCGTCAGAATACTTTCATTTAGCACAACGAAGAATCTTTCTGAAGATGCACGTTTTAAATACGCACCATACTTAAGTGCCCATTCATTTAGTCGCGATGTCACAAGACTTGTTATATTCGTACGTAATTGATCATCTAATCCTTGTGTAACTTCATCATAATTATCCAAATAAATTACAGCTAAAACAGTACGTTGATCCTCATACATCTTTTCGATTTCTGTTTGTTCCGTTACATCAAAGAAATAAATTAACTTTTCTTCTTTCCTTACAAAAACGCGAAACTTTCGATTATTTAAAGAGACTATATCATCAGAAGTTTCTCCTTTAATGAAAAGAAGTAATGTTTCTGATACATCGTAAAGGTGCCATCCAGCTAATGCATGCTGTCCCAGACATGAAGATAAATAAGGATTTGCCCAATCAATCCCATAATCCTTATTGTATAACAAAATACCAATCGGCATTTGGTTAAATGCTTCATTACTTACTTTCTTTACTCTTGTAATCATATCTGTCGTATGCTTTTCGAAATTCCTTTGAAAATTAAGTTCAAATCGTATAACGATAAAAAATACGATACAAAAAATGACAAAAGCAGCTATTCCCATAATTAAATGAAAATAACAGAGAATTGAAATGAGCACAAACACAAAAAATGCCAATACATAAACAGGATATAAAAACCACTGTTTCTTATCAAATTCAGGCATGTATACAACTCCTATAAAGTAAAACTAACTCACCTTCCAGTTAGTTAAACAGATTAAAATAGTATAAGGAATATTGTTTTATCCCCCTATTTTAGAACGCAATGAAATCCCTAAGTCAATTATACCTAAGATTGTCACAAGAGGAAACAGCATCGGAATAAACATGCATGCAATAAAACTAATAATAGGAATCCCTTTAGTAAAACCTTTTCTATACGCTAAAAAGGCGATAAATGTCAGACCTTGCAGTACAAGCAATAGTGTAAATATGACATTTAGGTTAGAAAATACCATATGTAAATATGATGTTGGTTCTACTTTTATAAAAGTTGCTAACAAAATAAATATAACGTAATACCAAACAATACTCTTTGGTAATTGTATATCTTTAAATTTAGGCCAAGGTATAATGTCATGTTTTAACTTTTTCAAAACACTACCTGATATTATCACTGTAATCCAAGAAAAACATACTGAAACTAGAACAAGTATACTTGGAAATAACGATTGTAATATATCATTCATTTGTGTAAGTAACTCTTTTTGTTCCTTACTAATCGGCATACCTGTAGCACTTACTATCTTTTCACTTTGCACCATACTTTCACTAAACATACTTTGCATTTGCTTCATTATATCTATGTTGAAAAACTTTATACTCGCAACATAAATAAGTACAAAACCAATTAAGTATGCAAGCGTCCCCGCTATTAAGATTTCTACTGACTTTTTTCTTGTTTTATACATATATCCTAAAACAATCCCTATCAATCCAAACATAATTGTCTTCACTAAATTCATAGGTTGACTCACAATAATAGTAACAAAAAGTGATGCTACAAAAATCATGAGCACATTAGATAGTTTATGTCTTATCGTTAATAGTATAAATGGTAACGGCAAAGCAAAAGTTACAACAGTACCCAAAATCGGAACATACATAGATATAAGCAATAAAATTGCATATATAGCTAATAACGCTGCACCTTCTGTAATAAACTTTGTTTGTTTCACATTTTAACCTCTCTTTCAAAAAGAAAAGCATAGCAAAATGCACAGTAGAGTCCGACTCTACTGTGCATTTCATACGCTATTATTCACCAACATATGGTAAAAGTGCCATTTGACGAGCACGTTTAATTGCAACTGTAAGTTTGCGTTGGTATTTTGCGCTTGTCCCTGTTACACGACGAGGTAAAATTTTACCACGCTCAGAAACGAAACGTTTTAATAAATCAACATCTTTATAGTCAATGCGAGTGATGCCGTTAGCTGTGAAGAAACACACCTTACGACGTTTCGCACGTCCACCTTTGCGTCCTGCCATGTCTATTTCCCTCCATTCTTTGTTAAAACTAACAAATTTACTGTATTAGAACGGTAAATCGTCGTCGGAAATGTCGATCGGTTGACCTACATTTGAAAATGGATCGTCATTCTTCGTAAATCCAGAGTTCCCTTGATTACCTTGGTTACCTGAATTACTAGATTGACCAAATGGGTTAGAGCTTTGGTTACCGAAACCAGCTCCTGATGGTTGCTGATTGAATGAACCACGTTGCTCCCCACCGCCATTACGCGGCTCTAAAAATTGTACGCTTTCCGCAAGAACTTCTGTTACATACACACGTTTACCGTCTTGTCCATCGTAATTACGAGTTTGAAGACGTCCATCTACGCCTGCTAAGCTTCCTTTTTTCAAATAATTTGCTACGTTTTCTGCTTGTTTACGCCATATTACACAATTAATAAAGTCAGCTTCACGCTCACCTTGTTGATTCGCAAATGCGCGATTCACAGCTAACGTAAAAGTAGCTACTGCAACACCATTGGGCGTGTAACGTAAGTCAGGGTCCTTAGTTAAACGACCAACGAGGATAACACGATTCATCAATCGAACCACTCTCCCTTATATATCAATTATTTTTCTTCTTCTTTAACAACGATATGACGAAGGATATCTTCGTTGATCTTAGCTAAACGGTCGAATTCGTTAATCGCTTCTGCGTTAGAGTTCACGTTTAAGATCATGTAGAAACCTTCACGTAAGTCGTTGATTTCGTAAGCTAAACGACGCTTACCCCACTCTTTCGTGTTAATGATTTCTGCACCATTGTTTGTTAAAACACCTGCAAAACGTTCAACTAAAGCTTTTTGAGCTTCTTCTTCAACGCCAGGACGAATGATGTACATAATTTCGTACTTTCTCATTACACTTTCACCTCCTTTTGGTCTAAACGGCCCATAATGGGCAAGGAGCAATTAATTTATAGTAATTACTCACGAGTTTAGATTATATCATAGTAAGTTATATGAATCAACTCACCAATACATAAAAAACTTGGCAAACATATAATATATTCGCCAAGCTCATATCTTTATTTTTCCTAGGAAATATTAAATTAAACGTTAAAACGGAAGTGCATAACATCTCCATCTTTTACGATATACTCTTTTCCTTCTAAACGTACTTTTCCAGCTTCTTTTGCAGCTGTCATAGAACCGTTTGTCATTAAGTCATCGTAAGAAACTGTTTCTGCACGAATAAATCCACGCTCAAAGTCTGTATGAATAACACCAGCACATTGTGGTGCCTTCATACCTTGTTTAAATGTCCAAGCACGTACTTCTTGAACGCCAGCTGTAAAGTAAGTAGCAAGTCCTAATAGGTCATATGCTGCACGAATTAATTGATCTAAACCAGACTCTTCAATACCTAGTTCTTCAAGGAATACTTTTTTCTCTTCCTCGTCTAATTCAGCGATTTCTGATTCGATTTTTGCACATACAACGATTACTTGAGAATTTTCATTTTCTGCAAATTCTTTTACCATTTGTACGTATTTATTTTCCGAAGGATCGATAATATCGTCTTCACTTACGTTCGCTACGTATAACATTTCTTTTGTTGTAAGTAAATGAAGGCCTTTAACAATCTTCATCTGCTCTTCTGTAAATTCAACAGTACGAGCCGGTTTCCCCTCTTCAAAAGCCTCTTTTAAACGAACTAAAATTTCATGCTCATATACAGCTTCTTTATCTTTTTGTCTTGCTAATTTCGCAACACGCTCGATACGCTTATCAACAGACTCTAAGTCCGCTAAAATTAGCTCTAAGTTGATTGTTTCGATATCATCAATTGGATCTACTTTCCCTGAAACGTGCGTAATATTTTCGTCTTCAAAACAACGAACAACTTGGCAAATTGCATCTACTTGACGAATGTGAGATAAGAATTTATTTCCTAAACCTTCACCTTTACTAGCACCTTTTACGATACCTGCAATATCAGTAAACTCAAATACAGTCGGAACAGTCTTTTTCGGTTCTACTAATTCCGTTAATTTATTTAAACGCTCATCTGGTACTTCTACAATCCCTACGTTTGGATCAATTGTACAGAATGGATAGTTCGCAGATTCTGCTCCTGCTTGTGTAATTGCATTAAATAAAGTGGACTTCCCTACGTTAGGTAATCCAACAATCCCAGCCGTTAATCCCATATTTTTCACTCCTATGTCTCAATCTTTCATCATTATAGATAGTAACGAAAAAAATGACAAGTTTCCGCCAAACGAAAAAAAGTAACAGTTACCTACTGTAACTGTTACTCTCTCTCTATTCTTCGTGCTTCACAAGTATTTTTTTCACCTTACGATCAAACTCTCTTCGAGTAATCATTACTGAATGGTCACATCCCTCGCACTTAATGCGGATATCCATTCCCATACGAATAATTTTCCAACGATTCTCGCCACATGGATGTGCTTTCTTCATTTCCACAACATCGTACAAGTTATATTCCTTTTGCTCCACTCTTCAAACTCCTCCTCTCCATACTAAATTGCTTTTCCACTAACCAATTCTTCACGATTATATAAAACCATACGTGGATATGGAATTTCAATTCCATGTAAATCAAGACGATTTTTAATCTCTTTACGAAGTGCCCTTGCAATAACTGCATGTTGCATCGGCTCTACTTCAGCAATAACGCGTAATATAACTTCTGATGCAGCTAACGTTTGCACACCTAATAATTGAGGTGTTGTTACCATTTTTTCGTACTTTGAAGGTAACTCTACTAATAAATCTTCAATAACCTGCTCTGCTTTCGCAATATCAGCCTCATATGAAATAGATACATCAACAAATGCTACACTATTACTAACTGAGTAGTTAGTAACTTGAATAATACTTCCGTTTGGTAAAGTATGAATTTCACCTGTCCAACTCTTTACTTTCGTTGTACGAAGTCCAATTTCTAAAACGACTCCTTCAAATTGACCGATTTTAACATAATCGCCAACTGAAAACTGATCTTCTAGCAAAATAAATAAACCTGTAATAACGTCCTTCACTAAACTTTGAGCACCAAATCCGACTGCTAAACCAATTACCCCGGCACCCGCTAATAAACCTGATGCATTAATATTAAACACACCTAAAATCGCAATCAGCATAATAAACATAACAACGTACGCTACAATATTTTCAAGTAATTTCGCTACTGTAACTGTACGACGTTCTGAAATTTGAATTGGAGAACGACTCCCCATACGAAACGCATTTCGTACAACCGCTCTTGCAATTCGCACAACAACTGCACCGATTATTAAAATAATACATATTTTTAATGTCGCAACTCCAATATGAGCCCAACGATCAGCATCTAATAAATACTGTTTCGTAGAATTAAACCACTTCGTTAATAAATCCATGTACCTCTACCTCTCTAGCTAAAATTTCTTTTTAGTTATCCTTATTATTGTATCAGAAGTCCTCTAATTGCTGAAAAAATTTTATGATTTTAATCCTATTTTACCCCCGCCATTCAGGTATAAAATGGAACGAATATATATATACTAGTACTATTATTTCCGTTTTCATTCACATTTTGCAAAAATTACGCACTTATAGATTTCCATTTTTCTCACCATATAACATATATTGAAAATTTATTAAAAGGATGGGTGCTTCATGAATATTGGAAGTTTTCGCTTACCATTTTTTGAGAAAGAAACTCAAAACGTTATGCACCAGGATCTAGAAGCCTCTGAGATAATCAGTAATTTCTTACTTACCCACATTCCTATTAAAACTAATATACCACTCATTCTCGTTTGTATCGGAACAGATCGTTCTACAGGTGACGCACTCGGCCCGTTAGTTGGTACAAAACTTGAACAAATAGACATCAAAAACCTCCAAGTATTCGGTACACTAGATGAGCCAGTACATGCGCTAAATTTAGAAGAAAAAATTCAAAATATACAGAAAGAATATCCTGCTGCATTTATAATTGCTGTTGATGCATGTTTAGGAAAGTCTCAAAATATCGGGTCAATCACTACTGGAAAGGGCCCTAGTAAGCCTGGAGCTGCTATGAATAAGAAATTACCTGCAGTTGGTGATCTGCATATACACGGTATCGTCAATCTAAATGGGTTTATGGAGTTTTTCGTTCTTCAAAATACAAGATTAAGTTTAGTTATGAAAATGGCCGATGTAATCGCACAAAGTATAAAAGAGACGGATCAAAAATTATCCGCACTAAAAAAAGCAAACCATCTATAAATAATAAGATGGTTTGCTCTTTATTTTTTTTGTGATAATAGTTCTAAAATACGATTCAAATCTTCTTTATTAAAAAATTCAATTTCGATTTTACCTTTTTCTTTTTTCGTCTCTTTAATTTTCACATCTGTGCCAAACTTTTCTCTTAAGAACGTTTCACGTTCTACGAAAAATATATTTCGCTCTTTTTTCACTTTTTTTGTTTCACGTGAAACGTGTTGATTAATCTCTTGGACGATTTTCTCTAATTGACGAACATTTAATCCTTCTTTTTCAATGCGTTTCAATAAGGACTTCAATTGTTCTTCATCTTTTATCGTAAGTAAAGTTCTCCCATGAGCCATTGAAAGTTGACCATTTGCAATCATATCTTGGACGAACGAAGGGAGGCTTAATAACCGAGTATAATTTGCAATGTAAGGTCTGCTTTTGCCAAGACGTTTCGCTAATTGTTCTTGCGTTACATTTAGCTCATTCATTAACATCTGGTATGCCATTGCCTCTTCCATAGGATTTAAATCTTCTCGTTGTAAGTTTTCTAACAAAGCAAATTCCATCATTTGCTGTTCAGTTAATTGTCTTACAACCGCAGGTACCTTTTCTAAACCAGCCTCTTTTGCAGCACGAAATCGTCTTTCACCTGCAACGATTTCATATCCTTTAATACTCTTCCTAGCAATTAATGGTTGTAGAATACCGTGTTCCTTAATCGAAATTGCTAATTCCTGAATAGCCTCTTTATTAAAGTGTTTACGCGGTTGATATGGATTTGGCCTTAATTCAGTTACAAGAATCTCCTGAATTGTTTCCTCTTCTTTCACATCTAAATCAGGAAAAAACACATTAATTCCTCTTCCTAATCCCTTAGCCACCTGCAATCACTTCCTCTGCTAAATCTATATATACTTCTGCTCCTCTTGATTTAGCGTCATACTGCATAATAGGTTTCCCATGACTTGGAGCCTCACTCAAGCGTACATTACGCGGAATAATCGAGCGATATACTTTATCCCTAAAATACTTTTTCACTTCATCTATAACTTGGATCCCTAAATTTGTACGGGCATCCAACATCGTTAACAATACACCTTGAATTGCTAAATTTTTATTTAAATGTTTTTGTACAAGTCGAACTGTATTTAATAGCTGACTTAACCCTTCTAGTGCGTAATATTCACACTGTACAGGAATAATAACAGAATCTGCTGCTGTTAATGCATTAATTGTTAATAACCCTAAAGATGGGGGACAGTCGATAATAATATAATCATATTCATCACGAACTGGCTGTAATGCTCTTTGTAAACGTACTTCCCGGGAAATAGTCGGTACCAATTCAATTTCAGCACCAGCCAATTGAATTGTAGCGGGTAGAACATCTAAGTTTTCCGTTGCGGTTTTCTGTATAACCCCTTGAACATCTGCATCTTCCACAAGAACGTTGTAAATACATTGATCTAATTCAGATTTTTCAATTCCCACACCAGTCGTTGCATTTCCTTGAGCATCAATATCTACAAGAAGGACTTTTTTACCTACTTGCGCCAATCCAGCCCCTAAATTAACAGATGTTGTGGTTTTTCCAACACCGCCTTTTTGATTAGCAATAGCAATGATTTTTCCCATGATGTCACCTACTTTCAACCTTTCTATCTTATTCTAATAACAATTACGTTTATTGTAACATGAAATAAAACTTTTTCTTTTACGTCCTTTATTAAACTTCAAAATTTATTTCTAAACTCCTTCTTCATTTAACAAGAAAATATAGTAAAAGAGACCTCTCCAATAGGATAAGGTCTCTAACACGTCGTTATTATTTTTTCTTTGGAATTTTAATTGTAATTTGATAGTACTCATCAAATTCTTCTTCCTCAGAATTAACATTCAAACCACTTTCAGTAACCATTTGTAAAGATTGTCTAATTGTATTCATAGCAATCCTCGTATCTCGACTTACTGCTTTTTGCTTTGCCTTACGCTTCGGTTTTGCTTCCTCTAGTAACTTCGCAATTCGTTCTTCTGTTTGCTTTACATTCAGTTGTTTCTCCACAATTTCCTGTAAAACCTTCAGTTGTAATTCCTCATTTTTTAAAGGAATGAGAGCGCGGGCGTGACGTTCTGTAATGCTTTTTTCTAATAATGCACTTTTTATTTCTTCAGGCAACTTTAACAATCGCAACTTATTTGCGATTGTAGATTGTCCTTTTCCAAGTCGTTGTGCCAATGCTTCTTGTGTTAAATTATGTAACTCAATCAGCTTTTGATATGCCACAGCTTCCTCGATTGCCGTTAGTTCCTCACGTTGCAAGTTTTCAATTAAAGCTACAGAAGCTGTCTCTGTATCATTTAAGTTCTTTATAATTGCAGGAACCTTTTCCCAACCTAACTTTGTTGCCGCACGAAAGCGTCTTTCTCCAGCGATAATCTCGTACTTATCATCCTCATATTGCCTTACAACAATCGGTTGAATAAGTCCATGTGTACGAATCGTTAATGCTAGCTCATCAATACGTGCATCATCAAAAACTGTTCTTGGTTGATAACGGTTAGGGGTAATATTTACTATCGGAATTTCTTGTATTTCTTCATATACCTTTTTATCTATTTCTTCATGGCTTTCGTCTTGTAATTCGAATTCGCTCTCTTTATCTCCAAAGCCAAATAAACGAGAAAACGTATTTTTCATACATATTCCACCACCTTTTAGGCCTATTGACTATTCTCCATAAAATGTTTCCTATGAAACATTTACGTTTTCATTTATATAATTTAATCTTACGTCTAATAAGATTTATTTTTCAATAGGTAATTTATTGGGCGTTCCCGGTTTGCGTGGATATTTCTTTGGTGTCTTGCGCTTTTTCTCGATTAATAAAATATTACGTTCACTCTCTTCAAACGGTAATTGGAACGTAGACATCTCTTTTAACTCTCCGCCTAGCACCTCTAAAGCATACTTACCATTTTCGATTTCTTCATTTGCTGCTGCACCTTTCATTGCAATGAATGTTCCTCCAACTTTTACAAGTGGTAAACATAGCTCACTTAATACAGAAAGACGTGCAACTGCACGTGCCATTACAATATCGTATGATTCACGTACACCTTCTTTTTTCCCAAATGTTTCAGCACGATCATGACAAAATGCAACATCACTTAATTCTAACTTTTGTGCTAAGTGATTTAAGAAATTAATACGTTTTTGCAATGAATCTACAATTGTTACTTTTAAGTGCGGGAAACAGATTTTTAAAGGAATACTTGGGAATCCAGCCCCTGCACCAACATCACAAATTGAGAACGGTTTTGAAAAATCATAATAAAAAGCAGCTGTAATAGAATCAAAAAAGTGTTTTAAGTATACTTCTTCTTTTTCTGTAATAGCCGTTAAGTTCATTTTCTCATTCCACTCTACTAATGTTTCAAAGTAGATTTTGAACTGCTCTAACTGTCTAGAAGAGAGGGTGATCCCCTTCTCTTCTAGCATAGATTGAAATTGTTCTATGTTCATCTAGCAATATCTCCTTACTATTTATTGGTTCGATACGCGCGCAATTTTTCCTTGTTCTATATAAACAAGTAAAATGGAAATATCCGCTGGATTTACGCCAGAAATACGTGAAGCCTGCCCCATTGAAAGTGGACGAACATCTTTCAATTTCTGTCTAGCTTCTGAGGCAAGGCTAGAAATCGCATCATAATCAATATCTACAGGTATTTTTTTACTCTCCATTTTCTTCATACGCTCTACTTGCTGTAAAGATTTTTCAATGTATCCTTCGTACTTAATCTGAATTTCAACTTGTTCTGTAACTTCATCACTTAATTCTACTTCACTTGGTACTAAAAGATGAATATGCTCATATGTCATCTCTGGACGACGTAATAAGTCACTCGCACGTATTCCATCTTTCAATTCACTTCCGCCAATATTGCGAATTAATTCTTGAACCTCAGGACGTGGTTTAATAATAATGCTGCTTAAACGTTCCTTTTCCTGTTCAATTTGTAGTTTTTTATTTGTAAATCGCTCATAGCGCTCTTCTTTAATTAATCCAATTTCACGACCAACTTCAGTTAAACGAAGATCAGCATTATCATGGCGTAATAATAGACGGTATTCTGCACGAGATGTTAATAAACGATATGGTTCATTTGTACCTTTCGTAACAAGATCATCAATTAAGACACCAATATAAGCATCCTCACGACCTAAAACAACTTCTTTTTTACCTAAAGAACGGCATGCTGCATTAATCCCAGCCATAAGCCCTTGTCCTGCCGCCTCTTCGTAACCAGAAGTTCCATTAATTTGTCCTGCTGTATATAAATTTTTAATCTTTTTCGTTTCAAGTGTTGGCCATAGTTGTGTTGGCACAATTGCATCATATTCAATTGCATAACCTGTGCGCATCATTTCAACATTTTCTAGGCCTGGAATTGTTCTAAGCATGTCACGTTGTACATCTTCTGGTAGGCTTGTGGATAAACCTTGCACATATACTTCTTGTGTATTACGCCCTTCTGGCTCTAAGAAAATTTGATGACGTGGTTTATCATTAAATCTTACTACTTTGTCTTCAATAGAAGGACAGTATCTAGGGCCTGTTCCTTTAATCATACCAGAATACATAGCTGAACGATGTAAATTTTCATCTATTAAACGGTGTGTTTCTGTACTTGTATATGTCAACCAACATGGAATTTGATCCATAATAAATTTCGTTGTTTCAAAAGAGAACGAACGTGGCTTATCATCACCCGGTTGAATTTCTGTTTTACTGTAGTCAATTGTATTACTGTTTACACGCGGAGGTGTCCCTGTTTTAAATCTAACAAGATCAAACCCAAGTTCCTCTAAATGCTCAGATAATGTAATAGACGGTTGCTGATTATTTGGACCGCTTGAATATTTTAAGTCGCCCATGATAATCTCGCCACGTAAAAATGTCCCAGTCGTAATTACAACGGTTTTTGCTGTATATTCTGCACCAGCTTGTGTAACTACCCCTTTACACATACCATCTTCAACGATTAAACGCTCTACCATTCCTTGGAATAACGTTAAGTTTGGTGTTTCTTCAATTGTTTTCTTCAATTCATGTTGGTAAGAGAATTTATCAGCTTGCGCTCGAAGTGCACGTACAGCTGGCCCCTTACCTGTATTTAGCATACGCATTTGAATATGAGTTTTATCAATATTACGTCCCATTTCTCCGCCTAATGCATCAATTTCACGAACAACAATCCCTTTTGCTGGTCCACCAACAGAAGGGTTACATGGCATGAAAGCTACCATATCTAAGTTAATTGTTAACATTAATGTTTTTGAGCCCATTCGTGCTGCCGCAAGACCAGCTTCACATCCTGCATGACCTGCACCGATTACTATGACATCGTATGAACCGGCATTGTATCCCATTGTTTATTCCTCCTAATAATCTCTATCTTTCTAAAACATCACTATATTATTTTCCTAAACAAAATTGAGAGAACAACTGGTCAATTAGGCTTTCATGGACTGTGTCACCAGTAATTTCACCAAGTATTTCCCACGTTCTTGTTAAATCAATTTGCACCATATCAATTGGTACACCATTTTCTATTGCCTCAATTGCATCACCGATTGTTTGTCCCGCTTGTGTTAATAATCCAATATGTCTCGCATTAGAAACATATGTCATATCTGCAGAATCGATTGTTCCTTCAAAGAATAAATCAGCTATTGCCTTTTCGAGTTCATCTATTCCTTGTTCCTCAATTAAGGATGTTGTAATAACACGATTTCCCGCAGCTAACTCTGTAACACGTTCCATATCAATCGCTTGCGGTAAATCAGTCTTATTCACAATAACAATAAAGTCTTTTCCTTGTACCGCATGGAATAGATCTTCATCCTCATTTGTTAAAGCCTCGCTATAGTTGACAACAACTAATACTAAATCTGCTTGGCTCATCATTTCTTTTGATCGCTCCACACCAATTCGTTCAACAACATCTTCTGTCTCACGAATACCGGCTGTATCTATAAGTTTAAGAGGTACACCACGCACATTAACGTACTCTTCAATAACATCACGAGTTGTTCCTGCAATATCAGTTACAATTGCTTTTTTCTCCTGAACAAGACTATTTAATAACGATGATTTCCCAACATTAGGTCTACCGATAATTGCTGTAGCAATACCTTCACGTAAAATTTTCCCTTGTTTTGATGTTTCTAATATTTTTTCGATTTCCGAACGAACATGCGTCGCTTTCTCAATTAAAATATTATGTGTCATCTCTTCTACATCATCGTATTCTGGATAATCTATATTTACCTCAACATGAGCTAATGTTTCTAATATTTCTTGACGTAGGCGACCAATTAATTTAGATAATCGCCCTTCCATTTGATTAATTGCTACATTCATCGCACGATCTGTTTTTGCTCGAATCAAATCCATAACAGCTTCTGCTTGTGATAAATCGATACGTCCATTTAAAAAAGCACGTTTTGTAAATTCGCCCGGTTCTGCCAATCGTACTCCTTGCGCTAGAATAAGTTGCAATACTTTATTTACTGAAACAAGTCCGCCATGACAGTTAATTTCCACTATATTTTCACGTGTAAAAGTCCTTGGTGCGCGCATAATAGACACCATAACTTCTTCAATAACTTGATTTGTATCTAAATCAACGATATGACCATAATGAATAGTGTGAGAAGGAACCTCTGTTAAATCCTTCCCTTTAAAAATACGGTCAACTTTCTCAACCGCATCATCCCCACTTACTCGAACAATGGCAATTGCACCCTCTCCAAGCGCTGTGGAAATCGCAGCAATTGTATCAAATTCCATGTCCTTTCACCTCACTTGCTTATTTATCTCTATTTCAACATGATTATTTCTTTCACTAAATTATTAGGATACCATAACGAACCTATCTACAAAAGAAGAATAACTCATTTTATTATATCCCCATGTAAAAAACACTAAACTTATTCACAGTGGATAAGTTTAGTGTTTTTTAGTTATCCACATCTATTTTTCGCTCAAAAAAACCGGCACTCATTTGAGCAACCGGTCATTTAGGAGATATTACAACATGCCGATGTGGTTCATTTCCTTCAGAAGTTGTTTTGATACCTTGATGATTTGATAATGCCTGATGAATAATTTTTCGTTCAAAAGATGGCATCGGTTCTAAAATAACTCTTTTTTTCGTATTAGATACTTGTTTCGCTAATCGATAAGAAAGTGATTCTAGCGTACTTTTTCTTTTACTACGATAATTTTCAGCATCTAGTGTAATACCTATATACTGCTTCGTGTTACGATTCGCAACAAGTTTTGTTAAATACTGTAAAGAGTTTAGTGTATTACCTCTTTTTCCAATTAAAACTCCTACATCATCACCAGAAATTGTAAATTCGATCTCGCGTCCTTTTACAACTTTACTAATTTCAACTTCCACACCCATATTGTGAATAACATTTCTTAAATATTCTTCACATTCCTGAATTGGATCTTTCTTCAATACAACTTCTACTACTGCAGGACGATTCCCAAATAAACCTAAGAATCCTCTTTTACCCTCATCGACAATATTTATATCTACTCGATCTTTTGATGTATTTAATTGCCTTAAAGCATCCTCTACTGCCAGCTCGACTGTTTGTCCTTTAGCAGTAATTATACTCACTTGCTTGAGCCTCCAGCTTTGCTAGCCTTAATCTCTGGCCCTTTGATAAAGTACATTTGAGCAATACCAAAGATATTACCAACAACCCAGTAAAGTGATAATGCAGCTGGGAAGTTAATTGCAAAGATTAAAATCATAATCGGCATAAGCCAAAGCATCATTGCCATTTGCGGATTTTGACCAGCTGTTCCTGCCATTGCAAGCTTTTGCTGAATAAATGTCGTAATTGCTGCAACAACCGGTAAGATATAGAACGGATCTGCCTGTCCTAAATCAAACCATAAAAATGTATGTTCACTAATTGCTGTTGTTCTCATAATCGCATGATAAAACGCGAATAAAATAGGCATCTGAACAAATATCGGTAAACATCCTGCCAATGGATTTACACCATTCTTTTGATATAACTGCATCATTTCTTGTTGTAGTTTTTGCTGTGTTGCTTGATCTTTAGAACTATATTTCTCTTTTAACTTCACCATTTCTGGTTGTAACGCTTGCATTGCTTTTGTACTCTTTGTTTGTTTAATCATTAATGGTAATAATGCAAAACGAATGATAAGAGTTGTAATAACAATTGCTAAACCGTAATTACTGTTAAATAAGTCGGCAAAATACGTGATTAACTGAGAAAGCGGATATACGAAATATTCATTCCAAATCCCAGTACTTTTCGATGTAATCGGCTGACCCGTTTCACTACAACCGGTGGCAATCGCCATTAATGCAACGACCATGGCTAGTAAACCTAATTTCTTTTTCAAAGCCTACTCCTCCTTGTATCGGTATGTATATAGTGTAATTCATTTCCTTACGCTACTTTTTTATTCTTTTCATACCAGAGCGTTTAAAGACATGAATTAAGCTTTTCTTTACTTCTTCATATGTCATCTCTGCACAAGGCTTCCTTGCTATTATAACAAAATCTTTTCCAGAATCTATCTCATCTTTTAACTCTGTAATAGCTTGACGGACCATGCGCTTAATTCGATTACGAACTACTGCATTTCCTATTTTCTTGCTAACAGAAAGGCCGATGCGAAAGTTTGGCTGTTCTTCTTTATCTAATTGGTATACAACAAACTGACGATTCGCATTTGATTTTCCTTTTTGAAAAACCGCCTGGAATTCATCATTCTTCTTTATACGATGTTTTTTCTTCATATCAATTGACACTCCTGTATTTCATCAGCGGAAATTCACTATTATTAGAAAAAAAGACCACTGAACGATCAGTGGTCTACGCAGATAATACTTTTCTTCCTTTACGACGACGAGCTGCTAGCACTTTACGTCCGTTCGCTGTGCTCATACGGCTGCGGAAACCATGTACTTTGCTGCGCTTACGTTTATTTGGTTGGTAAGTTCTTTTCATTATATGACACCTCCCTGAGGAATATCTGTTAAAGACAGTCCTATAAATTATAGTTAATCAACTAGGAAAATGTCAATGGTTCTAGAAATTTTCATTAAATATTCATTTTGAACCTATTCACATACTTTTTCACAGCATCTATATTTCCTTGTGGATAAATGTTTTTTCACGTTTTTTATATCCACAAACTTTTTTCCCACTTTTACACAGTATATCGTGTTGTGGACAAGTTTATTCCACAAGGTATTGATTTTGTGGATAACTTTCTTAAATTCATTGCTATAGCCACTTTTTTTTGATATTATAGTTGTGTTTTCACTTTGAATAAGTTTTCCACATCTTTATCTTATCCACAATTTGTGTATAACATGTGGACAGTTTTAATCACATGTGGGTAAACAGTTGTCCACATTTGGTTTTTTTGTCGAAAACCCTATCTCATATACAAACGACGTTTTTAGGTTTTAAAATACGTTTCGTATAAATATACATTTTATATTTATTAGGTTGTACATTTGTTGCGCAGCCTTATTCTTTTACCATCTTAGTAAAGGAGGGACACCTTTGGAAAATATCTCTGATTTATGGAATAGTGCCTTAAAAGAATTAGAAAAAAAGGTAAGCAAGCCTAGTTATGAGACATGGTTAAAATCAACAACGGCTCATAACTTGAAGAAAGACGTATTAACGATTACAGCTCCAAATGAATTTGCTCGTGACTGGCTAGAATCTCATTACTCAGAACTAATTTCAGAAACACTATACGATTTAACAGGGGCAAAATTAGCAATTCGCTTTATTATTCCCCAAAGTCAAGCGGAAGAGGACATTGATCTTCCTCCAGTTAAGCGGAATCCAGCACAAGATGATTCAGCTCATTTACCACAGAGCATGTTAAATCCAAAATATACATTTGATACATTTGTTATCGGCTCTGGTAACCGTTTTGCCCATGCAGCTTCATTAGCTGTAGCCGAGGCGCCAGCTAAAGCGTATAATCCACTCTTTATTTACGGGGGAGTTGGGCTTGGAAAGACGCATTTAATGCACGCGATTGGCCATTATGTAATTGAACATAATCCAAATGCAAAAGTTGTATATTTATCATCAGAAAAATTCACGAATGAATTTATTAACTCTATTCGTGATAATAAAGCTGTTGATTTTCGTAATAAATATCGCAATGTAGATGTTTTATTGATAGATGATATTCAATTTCTTGCTGGAAAAGAACAAACTCAAGAAGAGTTTTTCCATACATTTAATGCATTACACGAAGAAAGTAAACAAATTGTAATTTCTAGTGATCGACCACCAAAAGAAATTCCAACTTTAGAAGATCGTCTTCGTTCTCGCTTTGAATGGGGACTTATTACAGATATTACGCCGCCAGATTTAGAGACACGAATTGCAATTTTACGCAAAAAAGCAAAAGCTGAAGGGCTTGATATACCAAATGAAGTTATGCTTTATATCGCAAATCAAATTGATTCAAATATTCGCGAATTAGAAGGTGCACTTATCCGAGTTGTAGCTTATTCATCTTTAATTAATAAAGATATTAATGCTGATTTAGCAGCTGAAGCACTTAAAGATATTATTCCAAATTCTAAGCCGAAAATTATCTCTATTTATGATATTCAAAAAGCTGTCGGAGACGTTTATCAAGTAAAATTAGAAGATTTTAAAGCGAAAAAACGTACAAAATCAGTTGCGTTTCCTCGCCAAATTGCAATGTATTTATCACGCGAACTTACGGATTCCTCTTTACCAAAAATAGGTGAAGAATTTGGTGGACGTGATCATACAACAGTTATCCATGCCCATGAAAAAATTTCTAAACTACTAAAAACCGATACGCAATTACAAAAGCAAGTTGAAGAAATTAATGGTATTTTAAAGTAGTAGCTGAATAGTGTGAATAACTTACCTTGTTTTACGCACAGTCTATCCACATGTAGATAGACTGTTTTTACATCCTTCAAAGGGGTTATCCACATATCCACAAGCCCTATTACTATTACTACTATTTTTTATCTTTATTAATTAAATAAAATCTTATACTTACCGGAGGTTTTTCTTTATGCGTTTTACAATACAAAAAGACTATCTTGTAAGAGGTGTACAAGATGTAATGAAGGCAGTTTCTTCTCGTACAACAATCCCCATCCTTACGGGAATTAAAGTTGTAGCTACTGAAGAAGGGGTTACATTAACAGGAAGCGATGCTGATATTTCTATTGAATCGTTTATTCCAGTCGAAGAAGATGGAAAAGAAATCGTAGAAATAGCTCAATCAGGAAGCATTGTTTTACAAGCAAAATATTTTAGTGAGATTGTAAAAAAACTACCTAAGGATACTGTCGAAATTTCTGTGGAAAATCATTTTATGACAAAAATAAAATCTGGAAAATCAGAGTTTAACTTAAATGGTTTAGATTCTGCAGAATATCCGTTATTACCACAGATTGAAGAACATCATGTATTTAAGATACCAACAGATTTACTTAAGCATATGATTAGACAAACTGTATTTGCAGTTTCTACTTCTGAAACAAGACCAATCTTGACAGGTGTAAACTGGAAGGTATATAACAGCGAGTTAACTTGTATTGCAACAGATAGTCATAGACTGGCACTTCGAAAAGCGAAAATCGAAGGACATAATATTGCAGATGAATTTCAAGCTAATGTTGTTATTCCAGGTAAGAGCTTAAACGAATTAAGTAAAATTCTGGATGAGTCTGAAGAGATGGTAGATATTGTAATAACTGAGTATCAAGTATTATTCCGTACAAAGCATTTATTATTCTTCTCAAGATTGTTAGAAGGAAATTATCCAGATACGACACGTTTAATTCCAGCAGAGAGTAAAACGGATATTTTTGTAAATACAAAAGAATTCCTACAAGCAATTGATCGTGCTTCACTATTAGCGAGAGATGGCCGCAATAACGTTGTCAAATTATCAACTTTAGAGCAAGAAATGCTAGAGATTTCCTCGAATTCACCAGAAATTGGAAAAGTTGTCGAAGAAGTACAATGTGAAAAAGTAGATGGAGAAGAGTTAAAAATATCTTTTAGTGCAAAATATATGATGGATGCATTGAAAGCTCTAGATAGTACAGAGATTAAAGTTAGCTTTACTGGGGCGATGAGACCGTTCTTAATTCGTACAGTAAATGATGATTCAATTATTCAATTAATTTTACCGGTTCGTACTTACTAGGTAAGGAATAAGGGTTGCTAGTTTAAAGATGCTAGTGGCCCTTATTTGATTTTTGGGTATTACTTTCCTAATGTTAGTTTATTTAGTACAATGAAAGAATGAACACTTTCAGAAAGTGAGCGATTTTATGAAACATATTAAAATTTCAACAGAGTATATTACACTAGGACAATTTTTAAAGTTAGCTGATGTAATTGATACAGGTGGCGCTGTAAAATGGTTTTTACAAGAATATGAAGTGTACGTGAACAACGAACTTGAAAATAGAAGAGGTCGCAAACTATATGCGAATGATGTTATTGAAATTCCAGGAAGCGGAACTTTCCAAGTTCAGGCATAAAGGGGGAGCCCTTTGTTTATTTCAGAAATACAATTAAAAAACTATCGCAATTATGAAAAATTAGAGCTTTCCTTTGAAGATAAGGTAAATGTAATTATCGGCGAAAATGCACAAGGGAAAACAAACTTGATGGAAGCTATTTATGTTTTAGCGATGGCGAAATCTCATAGAACCTCTAATGATCGCGAACTTATCCGCTGGGATGAAGAGTTTGGTCAAATAAAAGGGAAATTACAAAAAAGAAACAGTTCTTTGTCTTTGGAATTAAATATTTCGAAAAAAGGTAAAAAGGCAAAATTAAATCAACTTGAACAACAAAAGTTAAGTCAATATATTGGCGTGATGAACGTTGTCATGTTTGCCCCAGAAGATTTAAATCTTGTAAAAGGAAGCCCTCAAGTAAGAAGACGCTTTTTAGATATGGAATTAGGACAAATAGCTCCTATATATTTGTATGAATTAAGTCAATATCAAAAGGTGCTCACGCAACGAAATCACTTGTTGAAAAAAATGCAAGGGAATAGTAAGAATGAGGAAACGATGTTGGATGTATTTACACTTCAACTAATTGAGCATGGTGCGAAAATACTGCAAAAACGTTTTGAATTTTTGCATTTGCTACAGGAATGGGCAGCTCCAATTCATCGCGGTATAAGCCGTGGATTAGAAGAGTTAGAAATTGTCTATAAACCAAGTGTAGATGTATCAGAATCAATGGATTTGTCGAAAATAAAAGAAGTATACTATGAAAGTTTTCAATCTGTGAAACAACGTGAAATTTTCCGTGGTACGACTTTAATTGGTCCTCATCGTGATGATTTACAATTCTTCGTTAATAGTAAAAATGTTCAAGTCTTTGGTTCGCAAGGGCAACAACGAACGACCGCACTATCCCTAAAATTAGCTGAAATTGAATTAATTTATTCAGAGGTTAAAGAATATCCAATCCTTTTGCTGGATGATGTTTTATCAGAATTAGACGATTATCGTCAATCACATCTGTTAAATACAATTCAAGGAAAGGTGCAAACATTTGTTACAACGACGAGTGTCGACGGAATTGAACACGAAACATTAAAAGATGCGAAAACAATTCATGTAACGAACGGCACGGTAGATTGTGAAATAGATAGGGCATAAACCCCTGTTTAAATGGAAAAGTAGGTGATCTTTGTGTCAATGGAACAAAAACAAATGCAAGAAAATGCATATGATGAAAGTCAGATACAGGTACTTGAAGGACTAGAGGCAGTTCGGAAACGTCCGGGTATGTATATTGGATCTACGAGTGGAAAGGGACTTCACCACCTTGTATGGGAGATTGTCGATAATAGTATCGATGAAGCGTTAGCAGGATATTGTGATGAAATTAACGTTAGTATCGAAGAAGATAATAGTATTCTTGTAACGGATAATGGACGTGGTATTCCAGTTGGTATACAAGAAAAAATGGGACGTCCTGCAGTAGAGGTTATTATGACTGTCCTCCACGCTGGTGGTAAATTTGGCGGTGGCGGTTACAAAGTTTCTGGTGGTTTGCACGGTGTTGGTGCATCTGTTGTAAATGCCTTATCAACAGAATTAGAAGTATTTGTACATCGTGATGGTAAAATCCATTACCAAAAATACGAAAGAGGTATTCCGGTTGCAGATTTAAAAGTCATCGGTGATACAGATAAGACTGGAACAATAACTCGCTTTAAACCGGATCCAGAAATTTTTAAAGAGACGACAGAATATGAATTCGATACGCTAGCGACTCGTATGCGTGAGTTGGCGTTTTTAAATCGTAATATTAAATTAACAATTGAAGATAAACGTGAACATAAGCAAAAGAAAGAGTTCCACTATGAAGGTGGAATTAAATCATATGTTGAACATTTAAATCGTTCAAAACAACCAATTCATGAAGAGCCTGTATATGTAGAAGGTTCAAAAGATGGTATTCAAGTTGAAGTTGCGCTTCAATATAACGAAGGATATACAAATCATATTTACTCATTTACAAATAATATTCATACGTATGAAGGTGGTACACATGAGGTAGGATTTAAAACTGCCTTAACACGTGTGATTAACGATTATGGTCGTAAAAATAACATTTTAAAAGATGCGGATAGTAATTTGACTGGTGAAGATGTTCGTGAAGGTTTAACAGCAATTGTGTCAATTAAACATCCAAATCCACAATTTGAAGGGCAAACGAAGACGAAACTTGGAAATAGTGAAGCGAGGACGATTACGGAGTCAGTATTCTCTGAGGCTTTTGAAAAATTCTTACTGGAAAATCCCAATGTTGCACGTAAGATTGTAGATAAAGGAACGATGGCAGCACGTGCGCGTGTAGCAGCTAAAAAAGCTCGTGAGCTAACTCGCCGAAAGAGTGCTTTAGAAGTTTCAAGTTTACCAGGGAAATTGGCAGATTGTTCTTCTAAAGATCCAGCAATTAGTGAAATTTATATCGTAGAGGGTGACTCTGCGGGTGGATCTGCAAAACAAGGACGCGATCGTCATTTTCAAGCAATTTTACCGCTGAAGGGTAAAATTATTAATGTTGAAAAGGCACGCTTAGATAAGATTTTATCAAATGATGAAGTTCGTACAATTATTACGGCGATTGGTACAAATATTGGTGGGGACTTCGATATCGAAAAAGCACGCTATCATAAAGTTATTATTATGACCGATGCCGATGTTGATGGTGCGCATATTCGTACCCTATTATTAACGTTCTTCTATCGTTATATGCGTCAAATAATTGAGTGTGGATATATATATATCGCACAGCCACCGTTGTTTAAGGTGCAACAAGGTAAAAAAATTCAATATGCTTATAATGATAAAGAACTTGAAAAAATATTAGCTGAGTTACCAGCCCAGCCGAAACCAGGAATTCAACGTTATAAAGGTCTTGGAGAGATGAATCCAACTCAGCTATGGGAGACGACAATGGATCCAGAAGTACGTTCGTTACTTCAAGTTTCTCTTCAAGATGCAATAGAAGCAGATGAAACATTTGAAATTTTAATGGGTGATAAAGTGGAACCACGTCGTAACTTTATCCAAGAGAATGCAAAATACGTGAAAAACCTTGATATTTAAATGAGTAATGACAGGAATCTAAGTATTCCTGTCTTCTACATATAAATCAATGTATGTATAACGGAAACGTAAGAGGAGGTGCTCGTTGATGTCAGACAATCAACAACAAGCACGAATTCGAGAAATTAATATTAGTCATGAAATGCGTACCTCATTTTTAGATTACGCAATGAGTGTTATCGTATCTCGTGCATTACCAGATGTTCGTGATGGATTAAAACCTGTGCATCGTAGGGTTTTATATGCGATGAATGATTTAGGAATTACAGCTGATAAAGCGTATAAGAAATCAGCACGTATTGTCGGTGAAGTAATCGGGAAGTATCACCCTCATGGTGATTCAGCCGTTTATGAAACAATGGTACGTATGGCGCAAGATTTCAGTCAACGTTATATGCTTGTAGATGGGCATGGTAACTTCGGTTCTGTAGATGGAGATTCAGCAGCGGCAATGCGTTATACAGAGGCAAGAATGTCTAAGATTTCTATGGAATTAATACGTGATATTTCAAAAAATACAATTGATTATCAAGATAACTACGATGGTTCGGAAAGAGAGCCGATTGTATTACCAGCGCGTTTTCCTAATTTATTAGTAAACGGTACGACAGGTATTGCAGTTGGTATGGCAACAAATATTCCGCCGCATCAACTTGGCGAAGTAATTGATGGTGTGTTGGCATTAAGTCATAACCCGGATATTACTATAGCGGAGTTAATGGAATATATTCCTGGACCAGACTTCCCGACATCAGGTTTAATCTTAGGTCGAAGTGGCATCCGTAGAGCTTATGAAACAGGGCGCGGTTCTATTATGCTTCGTGCCAAAGTTGAAATTGAAGAGAAATCAAATGGTAAACAATCTATTATCGTAACGGAACTACCTTATCAAGTTAATAAGGCACGATTAATTGAAAAAATCGCAGAATTAGTTCGCGATAAGAAAATTGAAGGTATTACAGATTTACGTGATGAATCAGACCGAAATGGTATGCGTATTGTCATGGAAGTACGTCGTGACGCCAATGCAAACGTACTATTAAACAATCTATATAAACATACAGCACTTCAGACAAGTTTCGGTATTAATATGTTGTCTCTTGTAAATGGAGAGCCTCAAGTACTAAATTTAAAACAAAACTTATATCATTATTTGGAGCACCAGAAGGTAGTAATCCGTAGACGTACTGCGTATGAATTAGAAAAAGCAGAGGCACGTGCTCATATTTTAGAAGGATTACGAATTGCTTTAGATCATCTTGATGAAGTTATTACGTTAATTCGTAGTTCAAAAACGGCTGATATTGCAAAGCAAGGCTTAATGGAACGTTTCGGTTTAAGTGAGAAACAAGCGCAAGCGATTTTAGATATGCGTCTGCAACGTTTAACTGGATTAGAACGTGAAAAAATCGAGCAAGAATATCAAGATTTAATGAATTTAATTGCTGAATTAAAAGCGATTTTAGCAGATGAAGAGAAAGTTCTTGAGATTATTCGTGAAGAATTAACAGAAGTAAAAGAGCGTTTCAATGATAAGAGACGAACAGAAATTACAATTGGCGGTATGGAATTTATTGAAGATGAAGATTTAATTCCTGAGCAAAATATTGCAATTACGTTAACTCATAACGGTTATATTAAGAGGTTACCAGCTTCTACGTACAAAACACAGAACCGTGGGGGACGTGGTGTACAAGGAATGGGTACGAATGATGATGACTTTGTTGAACACTTATTAACAACGTCTACTCATGATCATATTTTATTCTTTACAAACAAGGGTAAAGTATACCGTACGAAAGGATATGAAATCCCAGAGTATAGTCGTACTGCAAAAGGGCTACCAATTATTAACCTATTAGGGGTAGATAAGGGTGAGTGGATCAATGCCATTATTCCAATTCGTGAATTTGGTGACGACCAGTTCTTATTCTTTACAACGAAACAAGGTATTTCTAAGAGAACGCCACTTTCATCATTTGCAAATATACGTACGAACGGTTTAATTGCAATTTCGCTTCGTGAAGAAGATGAAGTGATTTCTGTACGTTTAACATCTGGCGATAAAGATATTATCGTAGGGACAAGCAACGGTATGTTAATTCGCTTCAATGAACAAGATGTACGTTCTATGGGCCGTAATGCAGCTGGTGTAAAAGCTATTACATTAGGCGAAGAGGACCAAGTAGTAGGTATGGAAATTGTTGAAGAAGATACGAATGTCTTAATTGTAACGAAAAACGGGTATGGTAAGCGTACTCCAGTTGAAGAGTATCGACTACAAAGCCGTGGTGGTAAAGGTCTTAAAACTTGTAACATTACAGATAAAAACGGTAAGTTAGTAGCGGTTAAGTCTGTAACAGGTGAAGAAGACATCATGCTAATTACAGCCGCAGGCGTTATTATTCGTATGCCGGTTGATCAAATCTCTCAAATGGGACGTAATACACAAGGTGTTCGTCTAATTCGTTTAGAGGATGAGCAAGAGGTAGCGACAGTAGCAAAAGCACAGAAAGATGAAGAAGAAGAATCTAATGAAGAGGTTTCTTCTGAAGAATAAGAGGGTGGATTTTCCCCCCCTCTTATTTTTTTATAATAATACTTGCATAGTGATAGCAAAATCTATATAATAGGCAGAGTCAGCAAATGAGAGATACAAATTATCTTGAAAAACTTGTTGACGAAAATAATATACTATGATATATTATAAAAGTCGCTGAAACGCGATATTGAACTTTGAAAACTAAACGAAACAAACAACGTGAAACGTCAATTTTTATTTTTAGATGCTAGACAAACTAACTTTATTGGAGAGTTTGATCCTGGCTCAGGATGAACGCTGGCGGCGTGCCTAATACATGCAAGTCGAGCGAATGGATTAAGAGCTTGCTCTTATGAAGTTAGCGGCGGACGGGTGAGTAACACGTGGGTAACCTGCCCATAAGACTGGGATAACTCCGGGAAACCGGGGCT
>NZ_CP031748.1:5876785-5889541 GCF_003429245.1 Bacillus sp. CR71
CCTTTTCCATACCGATCACACACCTTTTTCAGAGTAATGGTATCAGTATATCCAAGAATAAGAGATTACTTGCAAGTGCATTTAAAGCCTTTTGCACCAGAACCCAATTTTTTAGTAGATTAATATTTTGAAAGCAACCTTGAAAAATTTGTAATTTAGAATTAGAATAATAAATAAGAGGTTGTTAACTTTGTTAAATAATTTGATTCTATTTTAACATTTTATTCGAATAAATTAAAATATGAAAGGTGATTTTAATGAAGTCAGAGTCGTTTGCGTTTGCGTTAGGAATTGCTGTAGTGTTTGGATTATTATATTCCAGTGTCGTAGCTGCTATAATTGGAGGAGCAGCAGGATTTGTGGTCGGAAAATATTTTAAAAAATAAAAGTAATTAATAATAAAATAGCCCAAAAGGGCTATTTTATTATTAATTTTTTTGTTGTTCTATAAAGTATTCCTCTAAACTATTCTTTTTAAATAATCCATTTTGTAACCAATATTTATATTCGAAATGTTCATTATTGTAAGTGGAAATAGTTTGTTTAAGGTATTGAAACAAATTTTCTTGTTGCTCGGTAGGGGATAAGAAAACATTTTTTAAAAGGATTTTTTTTGACAGATTTATAATAATATCAACCTTCCCTTTGTATGAATCTTCCACTGTATTTAAAAACGTTTCTTGCCCAATTATTGTAGCTCCCATAGCAGTAAATACTCTGTTCATATAATTAATAACGTATTTTGCCCCATTACTTTCCGCAGAAGCCAAAAGTATAATTGGTTTGCCCGATAATTTAAAAATATGAGCCCAATAAGAGATTCTGTCAATTAGATTTTTCATGTCTCCAGAAACATTATGTGAATAAACAGGACTAACTAGAAAAATAAGATCTGCTTCTAGTAACTCATTTTTTATTAAATTAGTATCGTCATTTGTTAAAAAATCAGAGGGACAAATCCCTTGATTGAAACAATTTTTACATCCCGTTGGAGGGTGCACATTATGTGTGAGAGGTGTAATGAGTGTTGTATTAATTCGATGATTCAAACTCCTTTTTAGTTCAGTTAATAAGTTTTCTGTAATTGTAACAGAACGACTGCTGTTATTCCTTGAAGCAACGTAAGCTACTACTTTTTTCATAAAATTCCCTCATTTATAGTTGCGATTTGATTGAAAAGGATAAATTTTAATAATCAGTTTTAGGAAGAGTATAGAATATCCAGACAAACAAACAAATACTCAATCCGATAATTACAAATATATCGGTTATGCTTAACGATAAGCTAGCTATCTTTGTAGGCAAGCTATATATGGGCAACGCCATAATTGCCTCTTTTAATATAGAAGACAGGCCAGGAATATTTAAAATCGCTCCTATGATACTTGGTATAAGTACAATTGTAAAGAATGCAATTATAAGAAGATTCATAGGCTTTTTATAGAAAATAGAAATTAATAAAAATAAAAGTGTGTAAAAAATCCCGAATAAAAAATAATGGAATAATGTGTTGCAAACGATTTGTAAATTGAATCCTTGATGATTTAATATATCATTTATCCAGAGCAAGGATATACATCCGATGCCAAATAGAATTGATATAACAGTTATAATGATTAACCTTGTATAAAGGAACAGATGTCTATTCTGTTTATTCGTAAAAATTAATTGTATAGTTCCATAATATAAATCTATAGAAACGATTTTTACACAAAATATAGCTAATGCAAGAACAGCGATGGTTGAGTAGAGACCAGAAACATTATGGGCATGAAATGGACCATCTAAGGAATAAATAGAATAGACTATTCCCCCCCCGAAAATAAAAGATGCAATAATAGCTAGATAAAGGTATACAGTACTTATATTCCTAAGTAGTTCCAGCCTAATATAGCTTGAAAAGTTCATATTACTCAGCTCCTATATTTTTAAAGTAAAAGTCTTCTAAAGTATCTTTTTTTACATTTATACCTTGAGGATAAATGCTTTTTTCTCCTAACTTTTCTAACAATATGTTTAAATCTTTATCGGTAGTCAATGAAACTGTATTTAATGTCTTTTCTACTAATCCGAAATAGGATAAAATCTTATTTGCCTCGATAATTGTTTCTTGATTAAAAGTAAATTTAATAGTCTTTTCAGGAGTAATTGAGCTAGAATATTCATCTATAATCTGCCCCTTGTTAATTAGATAAACCCGATCGCTAATATCCGCTACATCATCTAAAATATGACTAGATAAGAGAACTCCTATATTTTTTTTCTTTGTTACCCCTTTTATATATTTTAAGATACTTTTAATACCATTAGGATCCATTCCATTAGTTGGTTCATCTAATATTAAATAATTTGGATTGTTTAACAATGCTAAAGCAATTCCCAGTCTTTGCTTCATTCCTAAGGAATAATCCTTTACCTTTTTAGATAAATAATTCTCCATTTGAAGAGAATGTATAATTTCTTCAATATTATTATCTTTATCACTATATAGCTCACTAAAGTATTTCAAATTATAGTAACCATTTTTATTAGGAAAATATTTTGGTTTTTCAATTAAGCTACCTAATTGAGTATATTCTTCTTGAGAAAACTTAATTTCACCACTATATTGTACAATGAGCCCTGAGATGATTTTCATTAATGTAGTTTTCCCTGCCCCGTTAGGGCCAACTAACCCAACTATTTCACCATTTTTAATGTTCATGTTTATAGAGTCTAAGACTCTTTCTCTTTTATTAAAGCTTTTTGATAGATTAGTAATTTCAATGCTCACAAGATATCTTCCCTTCATATAATAATTACTTAAATGTCTAAAGATAATATACATGGGATTTTATTATTCTTATATCTGAGTAAAGTATAAGCGATTCCAAATTTCCCGAGCATAAAGTTGTTAATAGGTAAAGAGTTTTTTATCCCAGATTGATATCCAAACTTAGTAAGGTTATCGATATAATTAGAAAATGTGGAATCAATAAAATGTCTTAAAGTTTCGCATTTTTTATATTTGTTGATTTCTATTAAAATATCTAAGTTACCAAATACTCCATGACATAAGCTACTATCATGATAATCAGAAAATCCATCTTGAAGGGTCTTACGAATGCCACATGTTAAATCTTTGTTTAATAAATTATTTATGCCTAGGTATTGTATTGTTTTCATTCTAGCTAATGAAATGCCTGGGGCTCCATGACACCAGTATACTGATTCAGTATTAATAAATTCTCTTAAGTCTGTCCAGTTATTATCAGTAGAATTAAAATGAAGATTTTCTTGTTTAAGGACTTTATAAACTTCAGTACTAATTTTGGCATCATTATTTATTTCATATAATGATGCCAAGGATAATGAAATGCCAGCACGCCCGTGAGCAAGGCCATTTAAGAATTCTGTTTTCTCTTTATAAATGGAAATCATTAATTCAGCGAACTCATGTGCTTTTTTATAGAAAATTTCATCCCCATATGCTCTGTAACAATTTGTTAGAAATACTATCATTCCAGATAACCCACCAATAAAATCTATGTTTAGATCTTTTTTGTATGTTATATTTAAATTTTTTACACCATCTAGTAATTTATTGTAGTACTCAGATTTTTGTGTAGTATTATAAAATCTCGCATATAAATAAAGGTAGGATCCAAGTCCATGAAAGATTGAGTAAGAATCTATTTTACTTAGATCTACGTCAGTAACCAATCCTTTAAGGCCCATTTCAGCATATTGTAAATATTTCTTATTATCACTATAAGAAGCTAATTCCAGTAAGAAAATAAGTAATCCTGCACCATCATATAGGGAATAATTAAGAGGACCTATATAAACTTTTTCGTTATCTGTTACTTCATGTATCATCCATGTACAAGTATCTTTATAGATAATAGCTGTATCAATTAATTCATTTCCAACTTCTTTTAAAATACTATCAATTTCTGTATTTTGAAAACCTAGAACTTGATTTCCGTGAATATTTGCAAGACTACCACCTCCATCAGTGACCATTGACATTTTTATGTAGTATACTTGCTTTTCTTTATCTTTTTTATCCATATTTTTCAATCTGTTAAGAACTAAATCGATAGGTCTGTCTTGAAAATAATCTTTTATCACACTCACTTCATTGCAGTGAAGATTTTTACTTATTAGCGGCTGAGTAAAATAAGGAATATCATGGTTAAATAAAGCTAATATTTCTGATTCAGCTTGTTTTATTTCTGTAAAGGAAGTACCTCTTTTGAATTTGTTAAATAGCATATTTACTGTTTCTGTTTTGCGAAGGTAAGTAGGATGCGTAGAAGCATCTAAAAACTTTGCATATACACTTGTAGCCCTTGGGATATGTCTTACATGAATTTTATTTACTAAATTTGAGTGGCATATTTCTGTAATTTTATGTTTATTTTTTAAAATACTATCATATCCATGTGAAAATCCATTCTCAATACTGTTGAGAAAATCAAAAGGATTAGCTACTTTATTATGTAACATGACTTTATTATTTTTTTTATTTAGTGGAGATGGCTGCTTTATTAGTCGAATATTATCTGTCCCTGCATCTTCTATAACATAAGATAACCAAATGTTTGATTCGGCTTCTTTAGTAGATAATGCAGAAATATCTACGTCAAATGGTGAAAATTTATAGTTTACTGGTAGAATCATTGTTCCTAAGACGGAGTCAGTTATAGATTCTAAGAAAGTATACATTAAAGATTCTTTTTCTTCATCGGAGTGAATTTTTTTATTAGCGACTATAGTTTCCAAATCAAGTATAAAAGGATATTCTCCAGAGGCCATAATATTTTCATAATGGATATCATCAGTTTTAAGAAGATAAAAAACGGATAAGTATATTCCCATTCTATAATAATAATTTGAAATTTCTTCTTTGTTAGTACATGGTTTGTGAGATATGAAACCTTGCCATCCATAATCATCTACAGTAAATAGCGGGATTTCTGGTATATCAATATTAATATCCTCTTTCAAAACGTTTAAAATATCATAAAACCATTGGTCAGTATATAAATTATGAGGTTTATATACTAATTTTCCACTATTAGTTTGAAGAATGGTTACTGATTTACCTTGATTATGCGAATCTCCATGGCTAAACTCAATACCATGTATAGTGTGAATTTGATTGTCTATATGTTGTTGTAATTTAGATTTGTCATTTGAAAAGCTTTCAAAAATATTTTTAATTAATTGTATTTTGAAGTTGATTTTTTTGTTTATTAATTTGTTTAAATGTTCGTATTTATCTAATATCATTGTAATATAATTAGAATCCTTTAATAATTGTATATAATTTTTGAAGTGGTGGTCTTGGGTATTTGTTTCAGTGCTCTCCTTAGTTAAATGGAATTCATATAATAAAGTTCTGAATGAAATTCTATTCAATTCATATAATAAAGATTTTATGATATCGTTTAGAATTATTTCTTTTTCATTTATTTGTTCACTGTATGTATTGAGTAAGTCTTCAATTGTATCTTCGAGATTCAATAATATTGGTCTATAAAAATCTCCAAAAGTAGTCTCGTATTCTTTTATGTGTTTTTCCACGGTTCTTTTGTACACAGTTTTTCCTCCTAATAAATAGATTGTTTCGATTTTTGAATCGAAACAATCTATTTTATTACTTATTACTTATTGCATGATTTTGAACATGCAGATGTTGGACATGGAGATTGAGCAGTTACAGCAGTGACGGCACTGATAGCAGTAACAATTGCTGGAGTTCCTGCACCGCTACTTTCTCCTGAAAGATGTTCTTCAAGTTCTGATTCAGGAATAAGCCCTGTAATTTTTTCTAATTTTTGTTCTTTTAGCATTATTCATCATTTCCTTTCAAAGTTAAAATAGAATAGGTTAATACATAAATTATCGGTACAATTTTTATGTATCTAAGCTATTTATTGCATGATTTTGAACATGCAGATGTTGGACATGGAGATTGAGCAGTTACAGCAGTGACGGCACTGATAGCAGTAACAATTGCTGGAGTTCCTGCACCGCTACTTTCTCCTGAAAGATGTTCTTCAAGTTCTGATTCAGGAATAAGCCCTGTAATTTTTTCTAATTTTTGTTCTTTTAGCATTATTCATCATTTCCTTTCAAAGTTAAAATAGAATAGGTTAATACATAAATTATCGGTACAATTTTTATGTATCTAAGCTATTTATTGCATGATTTTGAACATGCAGATGTTGGACATGGAGATTGAGCAGTTACAGCAGTGACGGCACTGATAGCAGTAACAATTGCTGGAGTTCCTGCACCGCTACTTTCTCCTGAAAGATGTTCTTCAAGTTCTGATTCAGGGATAAGCCCTGTGATTTTTTCTAATTTTTGTTCTTTTAACATATGTTTCACCTCCTTTCAAGTACGAGAGGATTAATTAATCCATAGAATATTAGTTTTTATTTTATTCACTTTATTAATTAAAGCTAGACCAGCACCGGTAATACCAATCATTAAGCTAAACGAATATGAATGCCTAATTGTATTTTTACTAACTATTTCTTTTAGATATTGTTGGTGTAAACATTCAAATGTTAATTCGACCTGTGAAGAGAGAACAGAATCATTTAATTGATTGGCGCATCTCTCAAGTATAGATAAAGTACCCAAATCACCATGACAATAAGTGATGTTATTACCTAAGGCTTTATCTTTTGTACTATTTATAGCAATTCTGACATAAGTATCATCTATTTCTATTCCGCACTCCATACAAATTAAGAAAGAGAGTAGTATACCAGGAGCTCCATGACACCAACCATTACTAATATCATTATTTTGATTGCTGTTATACCAGTTTTGTTGAACTGGAGAATAGAAATTATTTAATTTATCTCTTAATTCTACAGCGATATTTTTGTATATTGGTTTTTTTGTATTCTTGTATAATAATGCATAGCATGACATAATTCCTGCTATACCATGAGAGAAACCAGCGTAAATTTTCCCTTGATCTTTAAATACGGGATGTTGATGTAAATGTTTTTCTAGTTCGATAGAAAGGCGAATTAAGTGATTTTTATTCTTAGTAACATGACAATTAGCTGCAATATTTAATAACATGTGAATTGTACCTGTTACGCCACCTATAACATCAAAAGTTTTATCCTTTATGACAAAACTTTTCAATTTATCAATATTATCAAAAAATAAATTTTCAAGTTCAGTATTTCCTAGTAAAATACCGGTCTTATAAAGAGCATAAAGATAACCGGAGGTTCCAGAGAATACTCCTAAAGGGAAAGGTAGTTGGCTATTTTCTTCTAATTCTGTTATAAATTTTCTTATGGGTTCAATTGCCTTATAAGCGGCATCCTTGTATTTCATTTCACCTGTACATGAATATAATTGAGCTAGAAATATTGAAATTCCAGCGTTTCCACTATATAAATCTAAACTTACGAGACCTGGAGACCAGATGTTTTCTTGTTCTCCTTCCAGAGAGGGAGCAATCCAATATCCATTTTCATCCGCGGTAATCATTTCATTAATTAAATGATCGCCGATATTCTTAGCACTTTTCAGATAGGAATGATAATTTATCGTATATTTTGGGTGATTAGATTTTTCTTGTACAAATGAGATTTTAGTACAATCTTCGTGCCCTTTACGTTTATTTAAAAATGACGTTTCAATTAATTTTAGTTGTTTGGAAAGATCCGTTAAGGATAAATTGTTTATCTTTGTTAAACAACGTTCTAAAGGAGTATCATTTAATATGTCCCCGATATCATCACCATTAGAATTATAGATGTTTTTTGTGTTAGTTATTGCAGAAAAATATGGAACATCCATATTTAATAAATCATTATATTCGTGTTTTAAGAAAGGGTGTCCCGATTTAAATCCATCTAAACCAACTCTGTGGAATAGTAATTTCTTATAAAAAGAATTTTTACTAAAGATAGGGTATGTTGACATGTCTAATAATTTTGAATAAAACATAGTGCTCTTATTGATGAATCGAATTCTTTTACCAGTAAATAATTGTTGAATTTTACTTACTAATTCTTCTTTATTTTCAATAGCCCATTCATACATGCTTTTGAATCCATCTTGAATGTCTTGAATATAATCATAAGCTTCTAATGTTGTACCATTTAAAACAGGATTATTATGTTTTGGTTCTAATTCTAAATTTTTTAAAGAGAAATCCATGCTTTCTAAATTTTTGTTGTTTAATATCACTGATTTATAGGGAGATATTTGTTTCTTATTAAAACTCACACCGCCTAAATCTGCATATAAATCAGTACCATCAATGGATCTGGTTATTTCTGTTGGCAGAAGTGCAATACTATTTACAGATGTGTTTAAAAATTCTTGAGCCTTTTGAAAACTGCTGTCAAATTCCTCAAAATAATGATTAGGTTTTGGAACAAATAAAGACTCTAAATCGATTAATATTGGATTTTCCCCGTGTGCAATAATATTTTCATAATGGATATCATTTGCATTTAAAATATATAGTATGGCTAGGTACTGCCCAGTCTTTTTGTAAAATTCATTAATTTGCTTTTCTTCAGTACATTCTTTTTGTGAAATGAATTCCATCCACCCATCTGAACTACTAGAAAAAAAGTTAACAGTATTAAATTCAGTTATTCTCTTTGTATTTAGAAACTTCAAAAAATCTTGGAATGCTTGATCCACCTCTAAATTTCTTGGCTTATACATAATTCGTGAACCATCTGAAAAATGAAGTGTACAAACTGTTTTTCCATCTTGATGAGTATCTCCCATTCCTACATCAATAAGAGTAAGTTTTGCATCATTATTTATATGAAATTGATTTAATAGGTTATTCCATTCAGCTTGTGTTCTATGTAAAATGGCTAAAATATTTTTTAAAGTTCTGTTTATGATGATACGTAAGGTGCTTGATAATTGTTGATTATCGTCCAATAAATATTCTATATATTCATCATTTTTTAATAAAACATCATGAAAGTATGCGAACCGCGCTTCTTCTGTTTTTCCAATTAATAATTGTTCATTTTTTAATGTTTTTAATTCATCAATTAAAGTTTTATATGACAGTTCCCATATTCTTGAGATTAGCTGATCGGCAACATTTGTTGTGAAATAGGTATAATCATTTATAATCTTAATTTTCTTTAAATCTTTGAAAAAGAGATTTAAAGGATCGATAACGATAGATTTACAAAATGAACCAAAAGGTAAATCTGATGAAATACCTATATCAATTACATCTTCAGTATTTAGTTTATGAGATTTAAATTTAAATTTATTTTCACTATCATTTTTACTTTGCTTATAGAGTTCATCTATAGTAGTAGATGAAACCCTATAAATTAAATCTTCTAGTTCTTCTTTACTTTGTAATTCAGGATACAACTGCATACAATTGTTCAATTCGTTTTGTTTATTGATTATAGGCATAATCACTTACTCCTTTTTTATTATATAAGTGATAATAGAAGCCACCTTGATTCATTAATTCATGATGAGTCCCAGTCTCTATGATATTCCCACCATCAATAACATATATTTTGTCGGCGTCTATAATAGTTGAAAGTCGATGAGCTATAATAATTACTGTACACTTAATCTTTTTAAAATACTCCATAATATTAAACTCATTCTCTTGATCCAATGAGCTTGTTGCCTCATCTAAAATTAATATTCGTGGTTTATTAATGAGAGCTCTAGCTAAAGAAATACGCTGACGTTGACCACCTGATAAGTTCAAGCCCATATCGCTTATTACCGTGTTATACTGCATAGGCATGTTTTCGATTTCTTTATCAATCATTGCAAGTTTTGCTGCCTCTTGCACATCCTCTAATGTGAATTTTTCATTTCCCATTGTTATATTTTCAAAGATGCTTTTATTGAATAACATAATATCTTGTGGAACAATACCTATTTGTTTATGTAATATGCTTTGATCAATGGAATTGATATTCAGACCATCTATGTAGATATTTCCTTTGGTATGTTTATATAGTCCAACTATGATTTTTGCTAATGTACTTTTTCCAGAACCGGATTTCCCAACAATGGCAATTTTTTCACCACTATTAATAGATAAGTTAATATTTTTGATAATATCATTGCTCATATTTGTATATGAGAAATAAACATCTTCTAACTCTATATTTCCATTAACTTCGAAATTTTTAATGAGATTATTAGAAGACTCTATTTTGGTTCCGGTAATGTCACTCACTCTTCTTAAATAAGATGAAGTCAAAATAAGCTGTGTATAGGCAGAAAATACCGAACTAGATTGATTAAATAGCATTGTTGTAATAGTTTGAATAGCCACAATTTCACCTAGTGTCAATGCATTATTTTGGTATAAAATTATACCTGTTACTAAGATTATGACAGGAGCTATAAGTTGAAAGTTACCAGATAAAGAGTTTATTATATTTTGCAACTGAGAACGGTATTTAAATTTCTCTAAACTTTTCTTATAGCTAAGTTCCCACTTAGAAAAAAATTTATTTTCTAACCCTGCAATTTTAATAAATAAACTAGAAAATAGAATTTCAGTCAGGATAGCCTGACTTTTACTTTGCTCAACGAGTTCATTGTCTACTGCTGCAGCAACTTTGGCTCTACTTAAACTTAAAATTAAAAAGTTAAAAAATAATAATCCTAAACTGATAAGTGTAATTGTGTATGATTTTGAAGACAAATAAATTAGAATAACAAACATCATACCTAAATCAACGATTCCTGGTATTAAACTACTAGAAATTAAATCCCTTACTCCAATAAGACTATTCAGTCTATACAATAAATCACCTGGAGACCTTAAATCGAAAAATTTAAATGGTAATCGTAATAAATGACGGAATGTGTTCCCCATAAGCTTTTCACTTAAAAAGATGTTCAGTTTAATAATAAGAGATCCTCTTGTAATTGATAGGGTTAGGTGCAATATAGATATAAGTATGAGACTTAAAATAATCCTAGAAAAATCATTAAATACTGACCCGAGTAAAGCACCATCTATAATTTTTTGCGTGAGGTATGGAATAATTAAATTGAGTAGTAAAACGGTTATTGTTGTTAAAATAATGAATATAGTTAAAGATAGTTTGTTTATGACTAATTGTTTTATTCCCTCCCAAGGCTTTACTTCTTCAGCAAATTGTGGCTTAAAGTCATTACTTGGGACTACCTCTAGAACCAAATGTGAAAAACTATTTAAAAACTCATCGGTGGTAAGTTTTCGTTTACCTTCAGCGGGATCAATAATTTTGATCTTTTTGTCCGAAATCTCTTCTAAAACGACAAAATGTTTGTTTTCCCAAAAGATTATTGCAGGGAGTTGAAGTTTTTTAAGTCCCCTAATATCAGCTTTGTAAATTTTTGAGATAAAACCTTTCTTCAAAAACAAGTGTTTTAATTGACTAAGGCTTAACCCATCTCTTCCAACCTCAAATTCATTTCTTAAGTTGAAAATAGTTTCTCGACTGCCATAATAATTTAATATCATGTTACTACAGCATAATCCACATTCAGTTTGTTGGAGTTGTAAAACAACTGGAATTTTTTTCATTTTATTTTAATAGAAACCTTTCTTAGTAGATAATGAGAGTAATAAAAATTATTACTCTCATTTTTTAATTAACCTCTACAATTATTCACACATTCAACTGTGTAAGTACAAACCTTTCCTTTATTACCAAATGTTTCACTGATAATGATAGAAGTTGAAGTAGCTGTAGTATTCCATGTGTTTATACCACCCATAGCTGAGTGTTCTTCAACTTCTTCTAATAAAGTATCAGGTAATTCTAAGTTTTCTTTAACTTTTTTTCTGTTTTTAATAATATCAAGCACAATAATCCCTCATTTCTTATTTTTATAATATTTATTTGTGTAGATATCCGTATAGCTATATGTAAGAGTGTTAAATGCAGGTTCATACTAAACTATTATTTAACAAATACTGATCGCAAATTAAAAACATGTTTAAAGCATTTTTTATAGTAATATAAAATAAATTGCGCTCTTCGAATATTCATATTAACTAACGTTTATCTACATTTAAATTTTAACATTATTAACCATGGAAAAAAAAGGGTTTTAAAAAATTAATTTTTCTGTTAAACTAGTTTAGTTATATTTATATATTTCGATTTTTTTGAATTTATCGGATTGTGAAAAATACTTTAAATGAGAAGTGGTTAATATATATGACTTTTTAGTTTGTTTTAGTGTTATTTTCCTGAAATTGTATATTAATAATTTCGTGGTTTATGAATTTACTGAAGGGCACTTGGAGCAAAGGGATACAGATTTAAAATATAAACATGATATGACTAAATCATATATGTAGCAAAAAACATAAAGTATTTTTATTTTTTATACTATTTAAATAATAAACTGTTCTTATTAACTCAACAATGATACACTTATTTTATACAAAGGAGGGATAATATGCCAAATGTAGGAGTGATTAAGGCCGTTTGGAAGTATATATTTAATAGATAAGGTTCTGGTGCAAATATTACATTTATTTGAAAGGGGTATATAGATCCCTAGATGTAGCTATGAACTAATGTGTCAGATATGAGGATGAGTCACAGGAATAAATTATTAGATTTATTAAAGTCCTCCTTTTGAAGCATATACAAAAAGGGGTTCTGGTGCAAAAGGCTTTAAATGTACTTGCAAGTAATCTCTTATTCTTGGATATACTGATACCATTACTCTGAAAAAGGTGTGTGATCGGTATGGAAAAGG
>NZ_CP031748.1:5889591-5900243 GCF_003429245.1 Bacillus sp. CR71
CGTGGAGAGCAACTGTTATATCCACGTTTTCCTTAGCGAATCCACTTGTCTTCGCAACGGCATGGCTATAGCCATGCTTCTCTCGTACCTTCCGGTCCTCACTCCTTTTTTATATTGTTTCATCCCAAAACACATTTGTTCATTTTCATGATCTTATTAAAAATAAATAATTATATATAAAAAGAGCCGTTCCGGACTCAGAGTCATAGACACAAAATAAGTGTCTGAATCTGAACCGCGAAACGGCTCTTGAATGTTTAAACGAAATAAAAAGAAAAAAGTAAATCTATATTTAATTTAACATAAATTGGGTATTTCCATCAATGGTTTTCGTTGACTTTTGGAGTAGAGGCTGGTTCGTCGTGTGGGGGCGAAACCCCACGTATTACGTATCTATCCATATGGTAAATGAAATTATGATTCGAGTGCACTAGCGGTTCGGCTCGTATAATAGCAAATTCAAGCCGATAAACCTAAATAGTTGCTTTTGGATGTATCGGCTTGGTGCCGCCAAAAACCGAGCCGAAAAAAGTTTTGCAAGGATGTAGCAAAGCGTAAAGGGTGGAGATTTTCTGTAGCAAAGCGAAAGAAAATACAACCCGTTCCTTGCGGAACTTTTAGCTCTCTATATAGAGAGTGAGAAGGGACAAGCATACAAAAGTATAAAAAACCCAGTAATATCAAGGGGTTTGGGAGTTTTTATAGTTATCGAATTCGATAACTTTAGTTATCGAATTCGATAACTATAAAAACATAAAAAAACCTGTATGTGATTCATACAGGTTACACTAATTTTATTGGTAAATTTTTTAATTCTTTGGGCTTTCTTATAAACATAGTTTGTAGTGTTTGATTGATATTGTCACGATCTCCACAAAGAATTACATTAGGATTTATGTACAATGCATACATTCTAGCATTAATCCCATCTCTACCCGATTCAAAACGTCCAATTAGACCTTTTTCAATTAATTGCTTTACTAATCTACTAACTGTATTTTTACTAGATCCTATTTTGTCTGCAATTTCTGTTTGAGTCATAGGTAATTGTTCTTTTGCATTAATATCATGAACAATACAATTAGAACGAAAACCTATAAATCCAATGATTTTGTTTAAAAACATAATTTCTTCGTTTTTTAAATAATTATTTTGAATAAGATATAACCAATTCTCTTGAATAATTTGAGCGAATTTAGCTTTGTTTTTTATCTTCCGTTCAGGTACTAACTTCATACCATGCGAATTAGCTTTTGCTTGAAGTTCATTTGCTAAATACATCTCTTCTTCTGACAAGATCTTTGAATCCCCGATTTCTCTCAATCTTGCATTTTTTTCAGCTTGTTTTAAATTGATAGTATTTGTCATAACTTTTCTCCTCGTTCCTAGTATTTACAACTAGTACAGAGACTCTTTTTGTGCTATTATGTAATTAGAATTTTATAAGAATAAAAAAAGCCTCTCATTATAGTTGTTTCTCGACAATTCAATTATATCATGATTGGCTTTTTTTGTTATAACTAAAAGAAAAAGAGTTCTGTATATAGAACTCTTTTTCTTTTTCCACTTTATAAAAATATCGAAAAACTCAAAAGGGCAATAATTCCCGAAACCAACGAAACCCCTACAACAATCAACGTTTTTTGAATGATGTATTTTTTCTTATCTCGCTTGTCTCTTTCCGCTTTCACATCTTTATTTTCCATGAAAGCAACAATTTCAGAGTATGTTTTTATATTTTCACGCTTCTTAATTATGTCAATTTTAATAGCTGCTGCCATAGCAATTACCCAAAAAACAAATGGAATAATTAAACCTACGTTACCAAAATATTTAATTACTAATCCCATGGATCCTACAGCTAAAATCAAAAATATAGCCATTACCTGTCCTAACTTATTAAATTTAACTTGCTGAAGATTATTTTTCATCATTTCCACGTCCCCTTTAACTAAATCGTCTAGAGAAACATCGAAAAGAACACTTAAAAGCAATAAATTATGAATATCAGGATAACTTCTTTCATTTTCCCAATTTGAAATGGTTTGACGAGAAACATAAATTTTTTCAGCTAAATCTTCTTGAGAAAATCCTTCCCTATCTCGATATTTTTTAATTTGTTTACTAAGATTCATTTCGTTCGCTCCTTCTACATCAAAAATAGTTCAAGGTAATTATTTATAGTAGCAAATATCTTTATAAAAGCTGATTTTAATATGTCAAAAAGCTTTATACATTGTTTAAACCCTTTATTTATCAATGATTATTAAGATATTAATCCTCAACAAAATAAAACAAACCTTTACTAAATTATCATCTATATTCAATTGATACAATATTATCCAAAAAATAAAAAAGAATCCCATAAACATAGGACTTTTTTTACTTTTATCAAATGTAAACTTTTAAATATTAGTTTACATTCATTTCCCTTAAACATTGACTTCACATCAAATTTCCTGATATCCTCAAAATACACAACAAAAGTATACATTCAAAACACTATAAATAAAGAGGTTAAAAATCATGAACAAAAAACCACATCTCATTGATGTCCAACCCATCCGTAGCAAAGAACAGATTGAAGATATGAAATGGGCTCTTAAACGTCATTGCTCCGAACGAGACTATATTCTGTTTCTTATCGGAATCCATACTGGATTACGAGTGAGTGATCTACTCCAACTCGAAACACAAACCATACTAAAATTAAAACAGAAAAAGAGAAAAGAATTCAAAATCAAAGAAGGAAAAACAAAGAAAGAACGGATGATTAACCTTACTTCCATTTTTGATGAGGTACACTCTTATGCTCAAACTCTAGATAATACCTGGTTATTTCCTTCCCGAAAAGGAGACAAACCTATTAGTAAGATCCAGGCTTATCGACAATTGCAAAAAGCCGGAGATTTTGCCGATATAGAATCCATCGGAACTCATACCATGCGCAAAACCTTCGGTTATTGGTTCTATAAACAAACAAAAGATGTTGCTATGTTACAAGAAATTTTAAATCATAGTACACCACAAATCACTTTAAAATATATTTGTATCAATAAAGAAGAAAAAGATAACATACTTGATACATTTTATATTTGAACTACCAATTTTAGTGAAAAATAAAAGAGGCCAATCCTTATTATTTAAAAGATTAGCCTCTTTCAATATTAATTAGAAATAAAATCGAATTTCTTTAATATAAATTTCCAAATTCGTTCTTCTCCGATTATTACAGAAGCCCTACCTACCATCCCTGTATACAACTCATGTGAATCCTGTATATCAATTGTTGCTTCTAATTCATACACATACCCTTTAGAATCCTTATCAAAAATAGGATGTGCTGATAAATAAGTTACTATTCCTGTTTGTTTATCAGATTTCTTTAGTTTAAACGAATATTGTACTTTATCCCCTTTTTTAATGCCTTTTATATCTTGAGCCGGTAATAAAATTCTAATCTTTTTCTCAGTATTTTTAGGGATAATTGAAACTATCTCTTGACCAGAATCAACTAGATCACCTTTTTGTATAGCAGAGGGAAATTGTACAACTCCATCTCTTTGCGCCCTTATACTTGTCATATCATTTTGATTATGTAACACATCCAATTCTTGCTTTTTCATGAAAATTTCTTGCTCTAAAGGTTCAATTCGCTGATTAACTAAAACAATTGTACTTTCTTTATATTGATTTAAAACATTTTTCTTTTCTTCTTGCTTTCCTTTTTTAACAATATCAACTTTTTTCCCTTCATTTTGTAAGGTTTCTTTTCTTAATTGAATCCTTTTTTCAATACCATTCCGTTGAGAATCTAAAGATTCTATTTTATCATCCAGAGATTTTTTATAATCATCTAATATAGTCTCTTTTTGTTTTTTAATGGAATTTATTTCTTTTTGTATATTTTCTTTATCTATAATTAAACCTTGTAATACTTCATCTTGCTCACCAATAATTTTATTATTATCTATAACTTTTATTTCATTATCTTTTTCATTTTGTAAAGATTGATAAGTTTGTTCATATGATTTATATTCTTCTATAATCTTTTTATCTGTATCACCCAGAAAGAGCAATTTATGAGCTTGAATACTCTGTTTTAATTGTTCTAACATTCCTTTTTTCTTTTCTAAATGTTTAATAATTTGATCCAATTGATTCTGTTTATCTATTAATTCCTGATTTTTTAATTGAATTAAAACGTCTCCTTTTTTTACCTCATCACCTGATTTAACAGAAACAGTATCTACAATTCCTCCAATTTGCGTTCTCGATACGCTCACATCATATTTACCTTGTATCATTGCAGTCCCTTTGCTTACAATATCTACTTTTCCTATATATGCCCAAATCATAAAAAGTAATAAACTCATAAATAAAAAACATAGCAATCCCATAATAAAACGAGGTGGCTTTCTTTCTAGCAGTTCTACACTATCCGTTAATTGATCAAAAGAATAAATCTTATTCATATTGACCACCACTCATTACATAAGATTTTTCTTCTATATGTTCTACATGAATCGTTTGATTCTTCCAAAGACGAAAATATTCAGCCTTCATAAATAATAATTCTTCATGAGAACCTTGTTCTATAATATTTCCATTTTTCATTACAAAAATTTTATTTGCATGCTGAATCGTACTTAATCTATGTGCAATCATAATTACCGTTATTCCTAGTAAACCTAATTCTTTTAGCATATCTGTAATTAATTTTTCTGTTGTGGAATCTAAATTACTAGTAGCTTCATCTAAAATTAAAATATCTGGTTTCTTTAACAATGCCCTTACAATGGCTAATCTTTGTCTTTGTCCTCCAGATAAATTTGAAGCATTTTCTTCTAAAATCGTTTCATAACGTAATGGTAATTCACTAATAAAATCATGTGCACAAACTTGCTTACATACTTGAATAACTTCTTCTAGTGAAACTACACGATTCAATCCAAATATCAAGTTTTCATAAATAGATCCACTAAAGAAAAACGATTCTTGTGAAACATATGCAATACGATTCCTCAATGCTACTCTATTTATCTCTTTAATTTGATAATCATCATAATATATATCACCTTGATTAAGATCATAATAATTCATTAATAATTTAGAAATAGTAGTTTTTCCAGAACCACTTTCCCCAACAAACGCAATTTGACTACCTGGATCAATAGAAAAACTTATATTATTTAATACATTCTTACGTGTCCCATAACGAAATGTAGCATCCACAAATTCAATTTTTCCAGATAACTTTTTAGGGGAAACTTTATTATATTCTTTTTCATTTTGTTCTAAATCTAAATCAAAGATTTCATTTAATCGTTCTCCCGCAATTAATGCAGATTGCATTGTAGGCTGAATTCCTATTAAATTTTCAATTGGATTCAAAAAATAAACCAAAAGCGCATTATAAGAAATTAATTCCCCAATTGTCATATTCCCTTTTAACACTTCCATCGCACCAACCCATAAAATAATTGTCCCACCAATTAATTCAAGTCCCATTTTAATAGAACTTTGTAAATTAGCTAAAATTCCACTTTTAAATACATATCTCAAAAGATTAACAAAACGACTTTCTGTTTGAAAAAAGACTTCTTTTTCAGCATTATATGATTTTACTGTTGCAATACCGTTTAAAGATTCCACCAAATAAGATGTTAATTTAGCATTACTCTCCATTTCTTTACGATTAATGTTTTGATAAGGTTTATGAAATCCCCAAATAATACCTATATAAAAGGGAACTAATAGCAATGTAACTCCAAATAAAATTGAGCTATGCACATATAACAATACTGCCCCTAGCATTACCATTATTGTATCAATCATTAATGTAACAGTTATCGTTGATAATGCATCTCTTATTTTTCCAGCATCCATAAACCGCGAAATAATCTCTCCAACTTTTCTTGTTTCAAAAAAATGCAGCGGCAAACCAACTACATGACGATAGTATCCAAGCATTAACTGAATATCTATACGTCTACTCAAATATAAAATTAAATGCGTTCTAAAATAAGAGAGCAAAATTTTAAAAATATACAAAACAATAATTCCTATAGACACAATATGAAGCGTTTCCATTAATTGGTTTACAACTATATCATCAATTAACAACTTAAAATAAAATGCTCCAGCAAAACCAAACAGATTAAAAAATATAGAAGCAATAAAAATTGGAAATAACAAATTAGTCTGCAGCTTCAATAAAAACAAAAAACGAGAAAATACCCCTTTAGATACTTCTACCTTCTCAAAATTTTGTTTTGGACTCATCAAAATTAAAATCCCTGTCCAAACCTTTAAAAAGTCTTCCAATTTATATTTAACAGACCCACTATCAGGATCTGCAACATATACTTTATTATTCTTTACTTTATGAATTACTACATAATGCAGTAATTCACCATCTACTACTAAATGAGCAATTGCAGGCAAAGGAATTTCATTTAAAAGTGTAGGATCTGTTGATTTTACTCCTTTCACATCAAAACCAAGTCTTTCTCCAGCTTCCAATATCCCTTGTACATTTGTACCCTCTAAATCTGTCCCTGCAATTTGACGAATTTTAGCAATTGAAATAGAAATTCCGTAATGTCTTGATATCATTGCAAGACATGCAGGTCCACAATCTTTTAAATCATGCTGTTGAATACATTTAAACTTTTTAAACAAATTCAATCCTTCTTTCACTATTTTATATCCATCTATAATTCATTATATAAAATAAAATAAATTTATAGTAAAAATTATAAAAAAATTCCAAATATGCAAAATTGCATATTTGGAATTACATATTTTGTATTAGAATAAGTTTATGAAATGAATATTTCTAAATATTAAAATATTAAAGGGAGGTTTACAGCATGAATTTAAATAACACAAAATTTGCTGAACTTAATGAAAAAGAACTTCAAACAAATGGTGGAGCAAGAGGAATTTTCGGTCCTATTATCAAAGCTGGAAAACAATGTTGGGATAATGATTATTGCCGCGAAAAAACATATGGTACTTACGGTCGAACAGATAGTCGATATAAACATGGTGCTCCATACGGAAAATGGTAATATTCAAATAATACAAAGAGGATTCATTATTTTTTATGAATCCTCTTTGTATTATTAATTATATATTTATAATGATGAATAGTTTAAAATAAAGAAAGGATTCATATTAAGTATTTTTATATTTTAATTGAAAAGGAAAGATAATAAATGATAAAAAAAATACATCAATTTTTTGTGAATTTACATCCAATATCATTTATATTGATTATGGTAGTTTTAAGCTATTTAATTACCAGACCATTTATGTTATTTTTACCAGAGATACAAAGTAACCCCGCTGAGAATGAACCTATATATCAGCAAATTTTATCCGTTTTAATTATAGCCCCTATAGTAGAAACTTTAATTTTCCAGGTTTTTTTATTCTGGATTCTTCGTTGTATTCCCTGGATTCGTGAACATGATTTATTAATAGTTTTAATTGCAGCATTAATGTTTGGTTTATATCATCCATTTGGGATAACTTATGTAATATGTATTACAGTAACAGGAATTCTTTATAATTATGCTTATTTGATTTATTATAAAAAAAATGAAAAAGCACGTGTTACAGTATCAGCATTTGGGATTGTGTTTTGGATACACGAGATAGATAACATAATTTCTCTTACAATACAAAATCTGTATTTTTAATACATTAGATCTAATAACAAAACACCTTACATAAACTCTTTAAATCGTATAAGATACTAAAATTTAAATAACATGCTTATAGCAAGGGAATGCTTGTAAACTGATCTATACTGCATTCCCTTATTGTATGTATGCTATATTCTTATTCGCCTTTTTCTAACAGTAGAACCACGAATCTTGCCAAAAACATTGACTATTCCCCTGTCCTAAGACATCTCCACTCTAATCTAAATAAAAAGATTAAAAAAAACATAATTGTTTTCTGTCAACAAAAGTGACAGGTTAGAAAAGACCTAACAAAACTTGATATCTAAAGGGTTAATTTTTAATAAAAAAAGAATATACTCAAAATTTAAAAATTATAAAATTGCAATATAAATATATTTTATTGTATAATCTATTTAGAATAATTAATAAATATAAAAAGAAAGGAAGTTTAAAAATGAAAAATAACAAATTTGAAACTTTATCTAAAAAAGAATTATTAAACACTAATGGCGGAGGAAAAGTAATTGGAACTGATGCAGGACATTATCCACGAGAATGGGGTAAAAAATTAGGCCAATGGATAGGTTCAAAAATTAAATAATTACTTTTATTCAATAAAAAACATATAAATACAATAAAGGAATGCATATAAATTAATCTATATTGCATTCCTTTATTGTATTTATGCTATATTCTTATTCACCTTTTTCTAACAGTAGAACCACGAATCTTGGCGAAGACCTTGGTTTTTGCCCTGTCCTGGGGTCCGTCCTCGCTTTTTATTCCACGGTTCCCTTGACCACGAGCCTCCGAACCCTCAAACTCCCAAAGCTAACCCCAGCGGGCAAAAACCGCCCTTCTGGGGCCACCCCTGGCGAGTTTGCATGAGGGTTCCCCTCATCGTCAAGGAACTTTCGCGGCATAAACGCCAGGACTCAGTTTATAAATCGCATAATAGTTATTTTCCAAATAACCTCGCAAAAAATCCTTTTGATTCCGTAGATGCTGTTAATGCTTTTGATTCCTGCAGTTCTCTAATTGTTTCAAGTAACTGTTGATCACGTTTTTCTAACTTATTATCAATATAATCTTGTTGTTTTTGTAATTGTTCAATTAACAACTTATTAAACCCTTCTTGTTTCTCACTATATTCTCTTAATCTACTAACTTCATTTTTCAATGCTTTTAATTCTTCAGCTAAAATTTCCCCAACTTCTTTACTAGGAACAGGTTTTATACTCTCTCCACCTGTAGCAAAATAATGTTCGATTTGTCGTATCGAATAATTTTGCTCCCTATGCAATTGTTTAATTATTTTCATAGCCTCAAGTGCTTTTTCATTAAAAACATTATAACCAGATTCATTTTTTTCTAAAGGAATATGGGCTCTTAATTCTTTCATCCAATTTCGAACAATGTTTGGGGATTCGTCTAAATATAATGCTACTTCTTTAACCGTCATGTCCTTATAACCTGGATTTTCTTCACCTAAGTATTCACTTTTATCCACCTTTTTACCTACCTCCAATACCTAGATAAAAACCAAGCTTTTCAAAATACCCATGGTTATTTTGAAAAATATCCACCTTAATACCTGGGTAAAAAACCTAGGTTTTTATTAACTCGATTTACTAAGGTTAGTATCCACCTATCCAACTAAAAAATCAACTAAACCTATAAAAATCTATTTTAAATATATCTGTGCTAAATCTAACCTTCCTTTTCCATGCCCTAATTCTTCATGAACTATATTCATTACACCCTGTACTTTCTGATATATACCTTTAAACTCTTGGCTAACCCCATAATCCGCACGTTTTCCTTGTTCATGATTTTTCAAGATATAAACCAAGACTTCCTGTCCTCGCTCATAGGAATCCCCTAATAATTCTTTAAAACGTTCTCTAGCAAATGTATGGCGAAACATATGGGTTCCATTTGTTTGAATTCCTGTTATTTTACTAGCTTTAAGTAACGCGGCTCTCAAAGTATTATCTTTAACCGGAATAATTTTTTCATGTAATTGTTTATCTCCAATCATCTGACGGATCTTATCTTTTACATGTTCCGGAATCTGAACTTCACGTCTCCGCCCACCCTTTGTAATTCCTTTTCCTTGTTCAATCTTCAAAACATTATTTTTTAAATCAAAATGTTCCGGAGTTAAGTTAATAACCTCTCGCGCACGAAGACCTAAATGTAATTGTAATTGGAATGCATTTCGAACATGAACAGAAGATACACTTTCTATCAATCTATTAGCATCTCTCAAGCTCATAGAGCGATTCTCAGGGGCTTCCTTACTTTTTTGATAGTTGCACACTCTTTTTTCAGAACAAAAGCTTATAGGCTCTTTCTGAAGCTTCTCAGCTTGTCTATGCATTGCTATTTGCAACTTCCTTAATCCGGTTTCAATATTCATCAAGTGTCCGTTGGACACTCCTTCCTGTTCTTTATGCTGTAAATAAGCATGATAGTGTTCTTGTTTAAAGTGAATAATCCGTGTAATTTCAAATTGTTCTCTACAAAAACGAGCAAAATCAATTGAAACAGACATCGTATTTTGAATATGTTTAAAAGAATATAACCCTTCCGTATGTCGCCCTTCCTTTTTTGCTTCATATTTTGATTGTCCAACACAAATAATTTCCTTTACCGCATTTTCGATTTGTCTTACAAGCGATACCTTAGAAGATCCTCTTCGTCTTCCCATATTTTCGCCGCCCTTCGGTCGGCCCGTTTTCGCTCACGCTCAAACGGGCATAATCCACCTTATGGTGCGCGGCAAATACGCCGCACACCATAAGGTGTCAATCCGCTACTCCATATGTATCTGTAAAACTTCAATTTAAGCCTACGCCTGTCGCTCCATATTTAGCGTGGAGAGCAACTGTTATATCCACGTTTTCCTTAGCGAATCCACTTGTCTTCGCAACGGCATGGCTATAGCCATGC
>NZ_CP031748.1:5900293-5902930 GCF_003429245.1 Bacillus sp. CR71
GTATTTCTTGATCATCTTCTACCACCAGAATGTGATAGTTCTTCATAATATCACCTCTTGTAGTCATTATAACCTTCCAAACTGGAGTTGATGTGGAGACATATTAGAAATACTATAAAAACTTCATAAGAAAACTACATGTATTTCAAATTAGCTCCAGATGCATGAGATAGTTTATATACATAGCAAGACAGAGGGAGGTAATTAAGATGTCACTAGAAGCAAACATCATTCTTTCTTTATTAGATGTACAACTGTGGATGGCCCCTCATTCGAATAATAGACGCATAAAAGAGAAAAAACAAAAATTGAAACCGGCACCGGGCTTAAACAAATACACAAGTGTAAATAAAAGAAAACTATATAAGTCTAGTGAACAAAAATAGGGAGGATTAAATTGATTCTCTCTATTTTTGTATTCCATAATTAGGTACTGAAAATCTTTACTATAACTCTAGATTAGCTCCATATAGAATACAGATTAAGTTTGTATGATACATGTACCAAATAGAAAGGAATGATACATGATGTTGACGACTTACACAATCTATCAAATTTTATCCCTTCCTTCTTATTTACACACAAACCTATTACCATCCATTCTCACGAGAATGCTAGAATCTAAGTTTATAACAAAAGAATAAATAAGCTAATGGATGTTTATTGTCCCTTGTTTCCACTTTTTGCAAAACACCTGTATAAACACGTATCCTACTTTGTACATTGAATACTCTATTTGTTGAGAGCCGAATAGGCTCTTTTTTTAGAGACAAGCTCGAAGTGGGTTTGAATATCGTCATACATATATTCATAGGAAATTTCAAATATAATGTTACCCCTACGAAAAAACAGTTGATTTATGTTTAAACATGCCTAAAGGTGAAATTTTCTTTTTTTGAAATGGTGATTCTTAAATGTTACATTCATACATCGTATTTCAAATATTAAGATAAAAACATTCAATTGTAAATTAAAGGAGAAAGGGATGTTCACAATGGGACACGATGATACAAATCAAACAGAAAGCAATAGGAATAAAGTCTATAAAAAAACAGGGTATTTTTTCACAGGAATAATTAGTGCAGTGATTGGTGCAATTACCATTGGATTGACCACTCCTTATATAAATGAAATCAAAGGAAGTGCAGGTCAATCTTCTAAGCATAACGAAGTAAATCAGGCTACGCCAATCTCTTACAAACCAGAAGATGTGAGCAATCCTCAAAATATGATGGAATCTGCAAAAGAAGTTGTCGTAGGTGTCATTAACTATAAAAAAAATGCAGGTTCATTTAATACGCAAAATCAATCAGAAGAAGCTGGTTCGGGATCAGGGGTCATATATAAAAAAAACGGCAATAAGGCTTTCATTGTTACAAATAATCATGTGATAGACGGTGCGAATAAAGTAGAAGTGAAATTGAATAATGGTAAAAAGGTTCAAGCTAAAGTAGTAGGGACAGATCCATTATTAGATTTAGCAGTATTAGAAATTGACGGGGCAGATGTAAAAAGAGTCGCAACACTTGGAGACTCAGAAAAAATTCGTACAGGGGAAACGGTAATAGCTATTGGGAATCCATTGGGGTTAGAAGGTAGTGTAACAAAGGGGATTATTAGTAGTAAGGAACGAGAAATACCTGTTAGTACTCTTGGAGATCAACAAGTTGATTGGCAAGCACAGGTAATTCAAACAGATGCAGCTATTAATCCTGGGAATAGTGGAGGAGCTTTGTTTAATGAACAGGGTGAAGTCATTGGAATTAATTCAAGTAAAATTGCACAACAAGCTGTTGAAGGAATTGGATTTGCAATTCCAATTCATATAGCCAAAACGATCCTAGAGTCTCTTGAGAAAGATGGAACAGTTAAACGTCCGATGGTGGGTGTACAGTTATTAGATGTAGAGAAAATGACAGAGTCTGCACGCAATCAATTAAAATTACCAAAAGAGATATCAAATGGTGCAGTATTGAGGAATATCTCATACCAATCACCAGCAGAAAAAGGTGGATTGCAACAATATGATGTTGTGATTGCATTAGATGGACAAAAAATAGAAAATGTCGTTCAATTCCGAAAATATTTATATAAAAAGAAAAAATTGGGGGATACAATTAAAGTAACAGTTTATCGAAATGGTGAAAAACTAATAAAAAACGTGAAATTAGCGGATTAAACAAGTGCCGCTTAAAAATATAGCCACCTTTCGGTGGTTTTTTTATATGTGCTTTTTGTTTGGGTACTAGATATATCAGAGGTGGTAAACGTCATGAAGCAAAAAGAATGTCTACATTGGTATTCCATGGAGGAGGCTAATTTTTCTAACGATAGTATCTCATCTTGTACTGTAGGGGTCATAAATAAAGGGAGTTATCCCGTGTTTGTATTCCTTCCTCAAGTTAATTGGTTGGTGACTAATATTTTATACCTATTATTATTCCGTTTGTCCTCATTCCACATTAAATGGACTGACTCTTTACCAATGTTCAAAATCGATTACATATTTTAATTTGTGTTCCAGCTTTTCTTGACTATATTAACGAATCACTACATATGCACTCCAGATAAGCCCTAATATCTTTAGATAATCTACTGAATATCTTCATATAAACTCCAGATAGTGTATTTAGAATA
>NZ_CP031748.1:5902980-5905582 GCF_003429245.1 Bacillus sp. CR71
CGCCACTTGTCGAGTATACATATTGACGAAGAACATTTCCACTACCATCTGTCTCATATAATGGGTTAATGCTGTCTCCATCATAGAAATAACGTGTTACTTGACCATTTACACTCTTTTCAATACGACGATTATCCTCGTCATACTTATAAATTGCGAATGCATTGCTTTCACCTTGTTTTGTGAGTGATACGTGTTTGGCCAGATACTACATTTAAAAAGAAAATGCACCCCTAACTGTTGATTTCTCAACAATTAGAGATGCACTTCCATATCAAGTCTATCTTATATCAATCTTCTCTCTATTTTTCTACATGAATTCATACACTTTTTAAATTTAATTAATGCTTTATATTAAATTAAATTCACCTTCACTAGGATACACCTGTATATAATTTTCTTCATCGTTTACATAGGCAATTTTCACACCATCTAACAACTGCTGATTTTCTAATTCATCTAGAGTTGTTTGTAATGCTTTATCAACATCAATTACAAATGTAAACACGTTAATTGTCCCGCTACCAATATCTCCACCATCACAATGTCCATTTCCAGACCACCCTAGTGCTTCATCCATAATCTCTTGAACTTGCTGTCGTTTTTCCAACGCTGCTTCCAACTGATTGTCTTTATAATCATATTGTAAAACAAATTCTATCAATTCGTCCTCATCGAGTTCCTTATAACCATCCGCCAAATGTTCATCTGCTAACTCTTTCATTTCTTTTTCAACACGTTGAAATGGATACAGTTCTATTTCATACATTTCACCTGTATCACCAACACAGCCGCAATGTACAATTAAAGTTTTCTTATCTTCTTCCCATACTTCCCAGTACAACAGTTTATCCTTTTCTTGCTTAATCAGTTTAATCATATGGACACCTTCTTTTTATTTATACATTTACAGCCCATTGTCTACGAGGATTCTCCCCAATTAATGCAACACTATCATCAGAGAGCCATTTTAAATCTCCTAAATATGGCGCGAACATAAACTCATGTGGACTAACTCTGTGCAGTAGTTCCCTCTTTAACTCATTCTTATCACGGTAATCTTTTACAATCATATAAATAAGATATTCATTAATCTCATGCATGCAAAATACCTCCGCTATATATTTCCTACCAGGACTTACTTTCTTTTTCCATACATAATTATTTTCATAATTTTTTTCAATTACTTTATTATAAGCTTCTTGGAATGGTTGATATTCCCACTCAAAGATATCTCCGACACTTTTAGTAGCTCTCTGTATTATATTGAGAAGCATTTGATTCTTTTGGTGATTGGTCAAAGAAATATATTGTTCTAAGTTGAAAATAATTTGAACTTCCATAAAGCCATCAACATTTATCAAACTAGCCTCAGATAATTCATCCACTAAATGAATTATTATTTCTTTAGTTTCAGATGTATGATATTTCCCTAAACAACTAATATATAAATCTGATATACATCTAGATTCATCGCGAATTTGTACAGCCTTATCTTGAAATTTATCTTTATAATAAAACTGTGTAGCATGTTCTTCATTTAATTTTTTTTCTTTCATAACCTTTCGAATTTCCGAAATGTATTTATTCGGATTAAATTCTAATACAAATTTAATATCTCTTAAAATCATATCATCCCTCCAGAGTACCCAGTTTAAAATCTTTTAGGTTTTGGATTTGTATGTTTATACAAGTTATTCCCCTGATTAAACCTTTTATTAACCCAATTTTTCTCCCAATTCAAGGCCATTCGTCTATTTTTCACATTTTTAACAACTATTCTCGCAGCATACTTATCGGATTTAGCTTGCTTATTCCAATCTCGAACTTGTTGATTTGCCCGAGGCGATGTGCCATTCTTATGTAATTTTTGGCCACTAATCCCCACTTTTACTACATTACCTGTTGATTTATTGTATATTTCATATCCATGCTGTCTTTTTGTACTATTTTTACTATTCCCATGAACTTTTTTCGCTTTTTTTGTCGCACCTGCTACTTTTTGAACATTTTTAATATTCTTATACGCCTTATAGGCTTTGTACCCTCTATAAAGGAGTACTCCTCCTACGACGACTGGATGATTCCCATCTGCATCAATTTTCATGACAGGGTTATTATGAGCATATGTGTAAGCATTTTGCGTAACCGGATCATCTTCATCACCTGGATCAGGATCTACCGATAAGAACACACCATGATCTGGGTTATAATAACGTGCAATCAGATAATACATACCAATTTCTTTATCATACATGTATCCAGCATATCCAAATGGATTATCTGCTGCGATGCCCTTCGTATCACTCTTTAATACGTTATCCCATGAATCATATTCATACGTTGCTACTACTTCTCTATTTTGATCTGTCATCGCAACTACATCACCACGAGGGTTGTAGTGATAGTATAGCGTTTGTCCTTTTGCTTTCATCGCTAGGCGCGTGCCACTTGTTGAGTATACATATTGACGAAGAACATTTCCACTACCATCCGTCTCGTACAACGGATTAATACTATCTCCATCATAGAAATAACGTGTTACTTGACCATTTACACTCTTTTCAATACGACGATTATCCTCGTCATACTTATAAGTTGC
>NZ_CP031748.1:5905632-5907670 GCF_003429245.1 Bacillus sp. CR71
TAGATTTTTCATGTAATTCTTGGTATGTCAAGCTCTCTTCTTCCATAATAACCGCTGTATAATCTGGTGTTTTCTGTACTTGTCTAACAAATAAATTGTGTAATGTTGTTTTTTCAATTTCTTTCTCGGTTTGGTTGTACTGTTTAATAACTATATTTTCATCAACCTTAGGGAGAGTTAATTGTATTAAATCTTTCGATTCCACTAAATGATGTAACATGTCGATGTATTGAGAAAACATCAATCCAATAACCTGTTCATCAAATAAGTCCTCCACATAATCCCATGTAATCTGTAAATCTCCCTTTATCTCCATAACTTGATAATCCAAATATACTTGAGAAGTTTGACTGACTCCCAATTTAACTTCTCCTAAGTCTGTCCAATCTACCTCTTCTTTTTCTGGAAATAGCATACTAGTAAATACAATTGGCATCACTGCTTTTCCATTTAAGTTATGAAAATTTGAGAACTCCCTTACAAAGTCTATGCCATCATACGATTTATGCTCTAAAGCTTCTATTAATACCTCTTGCAACTGTTGTGCACGATTAGCAAAAGAAAGTTCTCCCTGACTAAAATCAACATCTAGTAAGGAAATCATTGTGAAATCACCTATAATTCTATTAACATGTTCATGAAAAGGCTCCCTGTTAAATAATGTTGTATTAATAGCTAATTTAGGTTGATTACTCCATTTTGCAAGTATTTCTGCATAAGACGTACACAATAAAACTGAAGGCGTTATACTATAACTTTGTGCAATCTTTTTGAGTTTACTCCAAATATTTCGAGATATTTTATATTCCAATCTTTTAAACTTTGGATTTTTTATTACATTTGGTTCCTGCTTCATTGGTAGTTCCGGTGCAAAAGGAAAACCCTTCAATTTAGACAACCAATAGGCTTTATCCGTACTATATTTTTTTGTATTTTTAAACTTTATATGTTCTGTAATGTAGTCTCTAAACGTAAATTCTAATTTAGGAAGCTTCTTATTTGGATTCAAATACAGTTCTAACAATTCTTTGGAAAAGATATGAATCATACTAGCTCCATCCATTATCAATAAATCAAAGCTAACACAAAGAATATGTAGATTCTCTGCTATTTTTAATGCACGGAATTCAAATAAAGGCCATTGACTACTATCAAAAACATGATGTGACATTTTATTTCGTTCCTTAATAATTTCCTCTTGTCTTGATTTATCGTCAAGATAAGATAAATCAACTACCTTTATGAGATAATCTGGAACAGTTTCTAGTATTTTTTGTTCTCCAGATGGTAAAATTATACCTCTTAACATTGGATGTCGTTGAATCATTTCTTGTAAAGCTTTATTCAACCTTTCTATATTAACTGGTGTCTCTATTTCTACATAACTATGTGTAGACACCCCTCCCATTTCAAACGTATTCTCTCTTCCTAGCCAATAGGCTGTTTGTACTTCTGTTAATGGAAAAGGATTATATAAATTTTCCCAGTCTGCTGTCTTACTATCATGTTCTTCATGTATTATTTCTTCTTGTTTGCAGGATTCAATTTCTTTTGACAGTTTAAAAATCGTTCTCAATTCAATAAACTTTTTAATTCCCACGTTTATTTTAAATTCTTTATTTATGGAATTCACCACTTGTATCATAGCAATAGAATTACCGCCTAATTTTAGAAAATCACTGTGTATATCAATAGGGGATATACCTAATACACCTTCCCATATTCTACCGATTTTTTTCTCTATCTCTGTATTTGGATACTCGATATTTAAACTCTTATCATCTTCTATCAACTTAGGTTCTGGCAACACTTTACGATCGATCTTTCCATTCGGAGTCAGTGGCAATTTCTCTAATTTTACAAAATATTGCGGAATCATATATTCTGGCAACTTTTGTGCTAGATACTCTCGAATAGTTTCCATGACTTTCTCATCATCTACAACAATATACGCACATAAAAATTTTTTCCCGTTTGAATCTACTTGATCTATTACTACTGCTTGTTGAACATTCTTATGCTCTAATAGTTGATTAGA
>NZ_CP031748.1:5907720-5909537 GCF_003429245.1 Bacillus sp. CR71
TCCTTATAAGTTAACTGTTGATCTTTATATACCAACGCAACAGAATCTGGATTCTGAATTACTTGCTGTTCAAATAACTCTTGAATCACCACATCTTTTTGATAATTGCCCTCTATGTTAGTCCATTCATGTAATAATTGCTTTTCTTCGTTCTTAGTGAGTATTCTTAGATTCTCAATAGGTTCCTCCGGAAATTGTAAAATTTCATCTAGCCAAATTTCAAAAGATTGAGCCATTCTTTTTATTGTAGAAACCTTAAATAAGTCTGTATTATATTCAAAATCCACTTGTAATCCTGTTGGTATCTCTTCCATTGCTATAGTTATATCAAACTTTGCACCATTCATATGTCTAGGGATTTTTTCTACGCTATGATCTAATAATTTTGGTAACTCTTTTAATTGATTGTGAAAAACAAACATTGTCTGAAATAATGGAGAATAACTCATATCACGTTCTGGTTGTATAGCTTCTATAACTTTTTCAAAAGGAACGTCCTGGTTTTCTTGTGCATCTAACATTTTTTTCTTTATTTGTTGGACCAATTCTTTAAATGTTATATTATTTGAGCAATCTGCACGATAGACTACAGTATTTGCAAAGAATCCAATAAGATCTTCAACTCCTGGATAATTCCTATTTGCAATCGGGCTGCCTACTAAAATATCTTTTTGATTGGTATAACGAGAAAGAAACCCTTGATAACTTGCTAATAATGTGGCGAATAATGTAACGCCTTCCTTAGAATTGAATACTTTTATTTTTTCTAACAATTTATTGGGTATGACAATTTGATACGTATCTCCATTATAGCTTTGTATTATTGGACGAGGATAATCCAATGGGAGTTCCAATATAGGAAGTAAACCGCGTAATTCTTTCCCCCAATATGCTATTTGTTTTTGTATAATATCTTCTGTTAACCAACTTTTTTGCCATTTTGTAAAATCAATATACTGAACAGGTAAAGGGGGAAGCTTTTCAGTTTCGTTTTCTAAAAATGCCTGATAAAAACTCATCCATTCATTGATAAAGGTATCTAATGACCAGCGATCAAAAATAATATGATGGATGGTACAAAGAAGTACTAACTCTTTATTGTCCATTATTATTAAATGAGTACGTAATAAAGGTCCTTGGCTTAAATCAAATGGCTTTTTAGCTTCTATTTTTGATATATTTTCTATTTTAGATGTTTTATCTTCAGGAGAAAGATAACGCAAATCAATTACTGATAAGGGAACTGTTATATCTTGTTGAACAATTTGCACTGGTTTTCCGTCAACTTCATGAAATACTGTCCGTAGAATTTCATGGCGATGTATTATTGCATTATATCCTTTTTTTAACATCTCAATGTTCCATTTTCCTTTTAAACGCCATGCAATCGGGACATTGTAAAGCGCACTATTTGTTACAATTTTATCCATTATCCATAAACGCTGTTGAGCGAAAGATAATGGTTCGTATTGTTCACGTTTAACTGATTGTAATGGTGTAAAAACATCGATCTCCCCCGTTTTTCCCAATAAAAATGTTAAACGTTTTGAGAAATGTTTAATGGTAGGGTATTCAAATATATCACGTATTTGTACTAGAATCGAAAAATCAACACCTAAACGTGAAGTTATTTTAGTTGCTAGGAGAGAGTGTCCACCTAACTCAAAAAAATTATCGTTTATTCCAATGGCAGAGGAGTCAATCCCTAATACCTCTGACCAAATTTCTACCATTTTTTGATCTACTCTATTCCGAGGTGCTATATATCCCTCGTTCGTTTGTATAATAGAGGCCCATGCAGGTAAAGCATCTTTATC
>NZ_CP031748.1:5909587-5910894 GCF_003429245.1 Bacillus sp. CR71
CCTGCTGTAGCAACTTCACTCGAAAGTAAATTATCCCCTACGAATTGAGAAACTTTAGCTCCTGTTGTTAGAGATAATCCAAATGCTAAAATAGCGATACATACTACTTCTACTACGAACTGTGCCATCAGTTTCCATTTTTTCTCTCCAATGGACAATAAAATTCCCATTTCCTTACGACGTGCTTTAATCGATAACATAATAATTAATCCTAAGATAATTGCACCTGCAATAGATACCATATAGATAATCATTTGAGAAGTAGAAGCGATATTTTCGATAGGACCAATCATTTGTTTGTACAATGAATCATGTGCATCTAACTTAAAATAATTAAAATCAATATCAGATTTTTTTGCTTCTTTTTTAAATCCATCAATGTATTGTGGATCGTTCAAGAAGTACACGGCTTGAATACTATTACCCATACCGTCATCGGTTTCTAATTTTTTTAAAGTAGAGTAAGGCATATATAGCTTATTAGCTGGATCCATCATAGGAGGAGCATGCTGACCCATTGGTTGCTCATTCGTTTCATAAATACCAATAATTTCAAATTCAAGAGTTTGCTTCTTATCCCCTGATTGAATTTTAATCTTATCTCCTACTTTCAAATTGTTTTGTTCCGCTAATCGTTTTTCCATTAAAGTTACATTCTGATCTTTCATCTGTTCTGTAATTGGTTTCCCATCAATGATTTTACTTTTTCCATTTTTAAAAGTTTCTTGTAATACAGTTTTACGAACTCCTTCTATTAAAAGAGAAGAATTCATATCTATTTCTGAGCCCGAACCTGATCCACCCGCTGCTGCCACCATTCCAACTCTACCTTTTCCTTCGTCTTCTCCTTCTGAAGCACCTACTAGTTTAAATCCATCCGAAATTCCGAAAGTATTGGTTATGTAATTATAATCTTTTACAAACTTGGACTTAGCTAATTGATCTGCTTCTTTTGTGTTAAGCTTTGGTGGTTTAGGCATCTCTCCAGTTTCCCTAGCTTGTTGACCTAATTTATCAAAATCAAGACCTAAAGTGACATCTGCACCTAATTTTTTTCTTGCTGCATCCGCAGCTTTTTTTGATGCATTTTGGATTGCAAATCCTGCCAGCACTAAGTTTGTAACAATCAGAAAGACCGCCACCAAAATTAATGATGTTCCTATTCTTTTTTTCATACTGAGAATTGCACGTTTTATAAAATTCATTTTTCCTAACCTCCTTGATAGTTGTTATTCTAAATACACTATCTGGAGTTTATATGAAGATATTCAGTAGATTATCTAAAGATATTAGGGCTTATCTGGAGT
>NZ_CP031748.1:5910944-5912183 GCF_003429245.1 Bacillus sp. CR71
ACAGAAAACACCAGATTATACAGCGGTTATTATGGAAGAAGAGAGCTTGACATACCAAGAATTACATGAAAAATCTAATCAAGTCGCAAGGTATTTACAAGAAAAAGGAGTAGGAAAGGGTTCACTAGTTGGGGTGCTTGCACAACGTTGCCCAGATACGATTGTAAATATTTTAGGGATTTTAAAAACAGGAGCGGCATATGTGCCAGTAGATCCAGAATATCCACAAGAACGTATTGACTACATCTTAAATAATAGCCAATGTGATTTATTATTGACACCGGATGTGTATTCAAAAGAGGATCTACATTCTTGTTCTATAGAAGATGTGGAAAATGAAAGTAGTCCAGATGATATAGCTTACATTATTTACACTTCTGGAAGCACAGGGAAGCCTAAAGGGGTAATAATTACTCATGAATCAGCAGTTAATACCATTTTAGATATAAATCAAAAATTCCAAGTAAATGAAGATGATCGTTTTATTGGTCTCTCATCTATTTGTTTTGATTTATCCGTATATGACATTTTTGGTGCTTTGAGTAGTGGAGCTTCAATTGTTCAGATTAAGGATCAAAGGGATATTCAAGAAGTCATAGAAACAATCGACAAGTATGGTATTACCATTTGGAGTTCGGTTCCGGCTATTATGGATTTAACAATTGAATTTATAGAATCTATGAAAGAATATCAAGATAACGAATTACGTCTTGTATTGTTAAGTGGGGATTGGATTCCATTGATATTACCAGAGAAAATTAGGAAATATTTTGGAAAAGCACAAATTAATTCATTAGGAGGAGCCACAGAAGCTTCAATATGGTCTATTTATTATCCAATTAATGAAATAAACCCTGAGTGGAAGAGCATTCCATACGGAATGCCATTAGCGAATCAAAAATTTTATGTTTTAAATTATGCAGGACAGGTTTGTCCAGTAGAGGTAGAAGGAGAACTCTATATTGGAGGAATAGGTCTAGCACAAGGATATAAAAATGATGATACAAAAACAAAAAATGCATTTATAGAACATCCTACATTGGGCCGCTTGTATAAAACAGGGGACCATGGAGTGTTAAGAAAAGAAGGATATATTGAATTTTTAGGTCGAAAAGATCAACAAATTAAGATAAGAGGATACCGAGTAGAATTAGGTGAAGTGTCTAATCAACTATTAGAGCATAAGAATGTTCAACAAGCAGTAGTAATAGATCAAGTAGATTCAAACGGGAAAAAATT
>NZ_CP031748.1:5912233-5912865 GCF_003429245.1 Bacillus sp. CR71
ATATAAAGTTCACCTACTGTCCCAATAGGGACAAGTTTTTTAGCTTCATTTAATACATATACCTCTACATTGGGAATAGATCGACCAATAGGTGGTGTCCCTTTGCCGCTATAAATGTCTATAGTAGCAACCGATGCTTCTGTTGGACCATATGCATTTATAAAGAGGTGATTTTTCACCCATCGTTTTGCCACTTGTTCACTACAGACTGAACCCGCAGAAATAACAGTTTGTAATTCCTCAAATTTAGATTCATCTAACAGATTTAGTACCGTAGGTGGTAAAAATGCATGCGTAATTTTTTTTTCTAGCAAAAACTGGGTAAGTGGCTCGACTGGCATAATATCTTGTTGACCACATACATATAAAGTTCCACCAGACACCAGAGTTGCGAAGATATCATATAGTGAAACATCAAATGCAATTGAAGAAAACTGAACTACCTTACTACCCGTATTTAATTTTGTAAAATTAATGCTGGCATTAATAAAATTACATAGACCTTTTTGTTCATAAAGGACACCCTTTGGATTTCCTGTGGATCCAGATGTATAAATTACATATGCCAAATTATCTGGTTTAACTTCAATTGTAGGATTTATATTTTTTTCTCTCGAAATATTCATTTCATG
>NZ_CP031748.1:5912915-5913493 GCF_003429245.1 Bacillus sp. CR71
TCTACTCTATTCCGAGGTGCTATATATCCCTCGTTCGTTTGTATAATAGAGGCCCATGCAGGTAAAGCATCTTTATCTACCTTCCCATTAACAGTTAATGGCAATGATTCTATCTTGATAAAATGAGCCGGGACCATATAATTTGGAAGATGTACCCCTACATGTTTTCTCCACTCTTGTGTATCTCCTTCGCCCACAATATAGGCTACTAAGATGTTATCTCCAAATGAATCTTCTTGCGCTACCACAGTAACTTCTTTAATGTCTGGATGATTTCCTAATATTGTTTCAATTTCACCTAACTCAATTCGAAATCCTCTAATCTTAACTTGTTTATCAGCTCTTCCTATATATTCTATATTTCCATCAGGTAAATATTTAACTAAATCACCAGTCCGATATAATCTATCATTAGAGCTATTCTTGAATGGGTGTGGGATAAATGAGGCCTTTGTTAATTCAGGTTGATTCAAATATCCTCGTGCTAATGCGATACCTCCTATATAAAGTTCACCTACTGTCCCAATAGGGACAAGTTTTTTAGCTTCATTTAATACATATACCTCTACATTGGGAAT
>NZ_CP031748.1:5913543-5913878 GCF_003429245.1 Bacillus sp. CR71
CTACCAAACGGAACAACTAAATCATACACATATGATGGATTTGGAAACCGTACAAGTGTGAAAGTTGTAGAGAATGGTAAAGAAACAAAGTCTATAGCGGCAACATTCAATGAAGGAAATCAGCTTGTAAAATTCGGAAACGAATCGTTAACGTATGATGCGAATGGCAATCGTACATCTGATGGAAAGTACAAGTATACATGGAATGAAGATGACCAACTTGTAGCGATTACAAAACAAGGTGAAAGCAATGCATTTGCAACTTATAAGTATGACGAGGATAATCGTCGTATTGAAAAGAGTGTAAATGGTCAAGTAACACGTTATTTCTATGA
>NZ_CP031748.1:5913928-5914239 GCF_003429245.1 Bacillus sp. CR71
AAATAAGAAGTAATAGCCCCGATAAAGCTATATAGTTTCAAATAAGAGTTTATAGCCAAGATAAGGCTATGTAGTTTTAAATAAGAAGTAATAGCCAAGATAAAGCTATGCAGTTTCAAATAAGAGTTTATAGCCATGATAAGACTACATAGTTTCAAGTAAGAGCTTATAGCCGTGATAAGGCTATATAGTTTCAAATAAGAGTTTATAGCCATGATAAGGCTATGTAGTTTCAAATAAGAAGTAATAGCCCCGATAAAGCTATATAGTTTCAAATAAGAGTTTATAGCCAAGATAAGGCTATGTAGTTT
>NZ_CP031748.1:5914289-5914510 GCF_003429245.1 Bacillus sp. CR71
CCGGTAGCACCCGCAGGTCCTTGAGCGCCTGTATTGCCGGTAGCGCCTGTGTTACCTTGAGGCCCCTGAGGTCCAGTAGCGCCGGTAGCACCCGCAGGTCCTTGAGCGCCTGTATTGCCGGTAGCGCCTGTGTTACCTTGAGGCCCCTGAGGTCCAGTAGCGCCGGTAGCACCCGCAGGTCCTTGAGCGCCTGTATTGCCGGTAGCGCCTGTGTTACCTTG
>NZ_CP031748.1:5914560-5914775 GCF_003429245.1 Bacillus sp. CR71
TTAGAGTTTTGCTGTTTATCTTGAGAAGAGTCATCTTGCTTAGAGTTTTGCTGTTTCTCTTGAGAAGAGTCATCTTGTTTAGAGTTTTGCTGTTTCTCTTGAGAAGAGTCATCTTGCTTAGAGTTTTGTTGTTTCTCCTGAGAAGAGTCATCTTGCTTAGAGTTTTGCTGTTTCTCTTGAGAAGAGTCATCTTGCTTAGAGTTTTGCTGTTTCTC